>SRUQ01000009.1:264946-282625 GCA_004791255.1 bacterium M00.F.Ca.ET.205.01.1.1 | reverse complement strand
AGAAGCGAACCATCGATGACACATGGCGACATCTTGGCCACCTGGTATCAACCATCGAACCCAACGAATGCAGAGACTACTTCGCAAACGCAGGATATGCTTCCGTCAAAACCTGAAATGCTCTAGCGGCAGCATATCGCGAGCTTTTACCTGAGCTCCGGCGATACGTGGCCAACCCGACAGCAATCGACGAGAGCGTCGATACGTACGGGTCGCGATATGTGGTGCGCGCTGCGGGCCAGGAGTTTCTCATACACGCCCCGGATGTTCCGAATGGCGAAGGCAGAAGCTGGGGCACGGCGACTTACATCTTCTTCAAGATTATCAACGACCAACTCGCCGGTTCGGAGGTGCGCTTCTACGCGCTCAACGGCGGAAATGATCTTTTCGGCATCTTCTTGACGCCGCAGCAGGCGGAAGAGGCAAGGCGTTCGCTGCCAACCCGAACGGATTGGCCTTATCTTCCCGATGCAGAGTGGCCTTGGTACGGCCAGTACCATTAGCCTTGGGACGCTTCGCCGTTTCGCGGAAACAGCGAAGCGCTTTATCTCTTTGTCACGCAGCTCACTCGGGCACTTTTCTCACGGCGCCCTTGTCGGCGCTGGTGGCGAAGGCGGCGTAGGCGCGTAGTGCGGTGGTCACCTTGCGCTTGCGCTTTTCCTGCGGCTTCCAGGCCAGGGCGCCCTTGGCCTCCATCGCCGCGCGGCGCGCGTCGAGTTCGGCGTCGCTGACAGCCAGGCGGATGGTGCGGTTTGGGATATCGATCTCGATCTTATCGCCCTCCTGCACCAGCCCGATCAGCCCACCCTCCGCCGCTTCCGGCGACGCATGGCCGATCGACAGGCCTGACGTGCCGCCGGAGAAGCGGCCGTCGGTGACCAAGGCGCAGGCCTTGCCGAGGCCTTTCGACTTCAAATAGCTGGTCGGGTAGAGCATTTCCTGCATGCCGGGGCCGCCGCGCGGTCCCTCATAGCGGATGACGACGACGTCGCCGGCCTTGATCTCATTGGCAAGGATCGCCTTGACCGACGCATCCTGGCTTTCGAACACCCGGGCCGGACCGGTGAACTTCAGGATCGACTCGTCGACGCCGGCCGTCTTCACGATGCAGCCGTCGAGCGCCAGATTGCCCTTCAGCACAGCAAGGCCACCGTCTTTCGAGAAAGGCGTCTTCGCCGAGCGGATGACACCGGTCTCGCGGTTCGTGTCGAGTTCTTCCCAGCGGCGGTCCTGGCTGAAGGCAACCTGCGTCGGGACGCCACCGGGAGCGGCGAGGAAGAAATCGCGGACGTTCTGGCTGGCGGTGCGGGAAATATCCCAATGATCGAGCGCCTCGCCGAGGCTTGATGTATGCACCGTCGGCAGGTCGCGGTTGATCAGCCCGGCCTCGTCGAGCTGGCCGAGGATCGCCATGATGCCGCCGGCGCGATGGACGTCTTCCATGTGCACGTCGGACTTGGCCGGCGCCACCTTACACAGCACCGGCACCCGCCGCGACAGCCGGTCGATATCCTCCATGGTGAAATCGACCTCGCCCTCATGGGCGGCGGCCAGGATGTGCAGAACGGTGTTGGTCGAGCCGCCCATGGCGATGTCGAGGGTCATGGCGTTTTCGAAGGCGCCCTTCGAGGCGATGCTGCGCGGCAGCGCTGTCTCGTCATCCTGCTCGTAGTAGCGCTGGGCGAGGTCGACAACGAGATGGCCGGCCTCGACGAACAGCCGCTTGCGGTCGGCATGGGTGGCCAGCGTCGAGCCGTTGCCCGGCAGCGACAGGCCGAGAGCCTCGGTCAGGCAGTTCATCGAATTGGCGGTGAACATGCCCGAGCAGGAGCCGCAGGTCGGGCAGGCCGAGCGCTCGATGACCTTGACGTCCTCGTCGGAGATCTTGTCGTCGGCGGCCGCGACCATGGCGTCGACCAGGTCGAGCGCCTGCGCCTTGCCGGCCAGCACCACCTTGCCGGCTTCCATCGGCCCACCGGAGACGAAGACGGTCGGGATGTTGAGGCGCAGCGAGGCCATCAGCATGCCGGGGGTGATCTTGTCGCAATTGGAGATGCAGACCATGGCGTCGGCGCAGTGCGCGTTGACCATGTATTCGACGGAATCGGCGATCAGCTCGCGCGACGGCAGCGAATAGAGCATGCCGTCATGGCCCATGGCGATGCCGTCATCGACGGCGATGGTGTTGAATTCCTTGGCGACGCCGCCGGCCTTCTCGATCTCGCGCGCCACGAGCTGCCCGAGGTCCTTCAGATGGACATGGCCGGGCACGAACTGGGTGAAGGAGTTGACCACCGCGATGATCGGCTTGCCGAAGTCGCTGTCCTTCATGCCGGTGGCGCGCCACAGGCCGCGGGCGCCGGCCATGTTGCGGCCATGGGTGGTGGTGCGGGAACGATAGGCAGGCATGAATTTTCCCTGGCTGGCTGGCTGCGCTCGATGCCGAGCGTGGCGGCGCTGAATTTTGATCGCAGGCGTTATAGACGGCGCGCGCGGACATGGCCACATTTTTGCACTGCGCCAGAGTCTTACCGAAAATCGGCGTTTGCAAAAAAGATTGCATGCCCTGTCGGATCGCACGCCGGACGCCCGTCCTTGGTTCAACGGCAAGGGAATGGCACCATTCTCGGAGCCAGCCGTTTCCATAGCAGCAAGAAGCAACCGAGGAGCACGACATGCAAAAGATCACCACCTGCCTGTGGTTCGACAACCAGGCCGAAGAGGCGATGAATTTCTACGTCTCCATCTTCAAGAACTCGAAGGTGCTGAGCGTGATGCGCTGGCCAGAGGGTCATGCAAATGAAGGCCAGGCGCTTGTGACCACGTTCGAGCTCGATGGCGTGCAGTTCCAGGCGCTCAACGGCGGACCGCAATTCAAGTTCAACGAGGCGATGTCGCAGTCGATCGACTGCAAGACGCAGGAAGAGGTCGATCATTTCTGGGACAGGCTCATCGAAGGCGGCGGCCAACCGTCGCAATGCAGCTGGCTGAAAGACAAGTTCGGTGTCTCCTGGCAGGTCGTGCCGGAGCAACTGCCGAGGCTGCTTCAGGACCCGGACAGGGCCAAGGCCGGCCGGGTGATGTCGGCGATGATGCAGATGGGCAAGATCGACATCGCCAAGATCGAGGAAGCGGCCAGAGGCTGAGTGCTTCCCTTCCTCGCTTCGCGAGGCCACCTTCCCCCACAAGGGGGAAGGGAAAAACAGCGCTTACGCCGCCTTGTCGCGAACCTGATAGTCCTTGATCGTGGCAAAGCGGATCGCCTTCCAGCGTTCGGCTTCGTAGTTCAGCGAAAAGGCGTGCTGGGCGAGGAACACCGGATCGTTGTCCAGGTCGCGGGCGATATCGCCGCGATGCGCCTCGATGAAACGGTGGACCTCGGCCTTGTCATCGGCGGAGATCCAGCGACAGACCGAGAAACGCGACATCTCGAATTCGACGGGCAGCGTGTATTCGAAATTCAGCCGCTCCTTCAGCACGTCGAGCTGCAGCGCGCCGACGACGCCGACGATGGCGGGTGAGCCGTCCTCCGGCGAAAACAGCTGCACGACGCCTTCCTCTGCCATCTGCTGCAGCGCTTCCTTCAGCTTCTTCGCCTTCATCGCGTCGCCGAGGCGGACGCGACGCAGGATTTCGGGAGCGAAATTCGGCACGCCCCTGAAAAGAATTTCCTCGCCCTCGGTCAGCGTGTCGCCGATGCGCAGCGTGCCGTGGTTGGGAATGCCGACGACATCGCCGGCAAAGGCCTCGTCGGCGGTGACGCGGGTGCGGGCGAAGAAGAATTGCGGCGCCGACAGGCTCATCGGCTTGCCGGTGCGCACCAGCTTGGCCTTCATGCCACGCTCGAGCTTGCCGGAGCAGACGCGCACGAAAGCGATGCGGTCGCGGTGGTTGGGGTCCATGTTGGCCTGGATCTTGAAAACGAAGGAGGTCATCTTCTCCTCCGTCGCCTCGATGGTTCTGACATCGGCTTCCTGCGCGCGCGGCGGCGGGCCGAAGGCGCCGAGCGCCTCGATCAGGTCGCGCACGCCGTAATTGCGCAGCGCCGAACCGAAATAGACCGGCGTCAGATGGCCCTCGCGAAAAGCTTCTATATCAAGGGGTCTGCACGCTTCTCGCGCCAGCTCCAGCTCCTCGATGAAGGCCTCGCGCTCGTTTTCCGGCAAGAGGCCGGCGACGCGGTTGGAGTCGGGACCGTTGACCGGCGTGCGCTCCTTCTCATCATCGCCCTTGCGCACCGCGTTCAACGCCAGATGGTAGGTGCCCGTGAACGTCTTTCCGCGGCCGATCGGCCAGGTGATGGGGGCAGTGTCGAGCGCCAGCTTCTGCTCGATCTCGTCCAAAATCTCGAACGGATCGCGGCTTTCGCGGTCCATCTTGTTGACGAAGGTGATGATCGGGATGTCGCGCAGCCGGCAGACCTCGAACAGTTTCAGCGTGCGCGGCTCGATGCCCTTGGCGGCGTCGATGACCATGACGGCCGAGTCGACCGCCGACAGGGTGCGATAGGTATCGTCGGCGAAGTCCTCGTGGCCGGGGGTGTCGAGCAGGTTGAAGACATTGTCCTCATATTCGAACGTCATCACCGAGGTGACGACCGAAATGCCGCGCTCGCGCTCGATCTTCATCCAGTCGGACCGCGTCTGGATGCGGTCCTTCTTGGCCTTGACCTCGCCGGCAAGCTGGATGGCGCCGCCGAACAGCAGCAGCTTTTCGGTCAGCGTCGTCTTGCCGGCGTCCGGGTGCGCAATGATCGCAAAGGTGCGGCGGCGCGATACTTCCTCTGGTATAGTTTCGGGCATATCTTTTATGGCGTTCCGTGTGACAGGCGGCGCTTCTACCAGCGCGGCGCCGGCCTGTCGACATGGGGCGGGCAACGCCTCGTGCCCGCCGCTCTGGCTCAAGCCAGTTCGGCTGTGCTTTCCACCCGGACGATCTCCGGCAGCCAGCCGGCGATCGCCTTGCCGATCGCATCGGGGTGGTCTTCCTGCAGATAATGGGCGCCCGGCCCCAGATCGATGAAGCGGCAGTTCTTTAGGCCGGCCGCGAATTCCCTTGCCGCCTGCACTGAAATCAGCGCGCCGGGATCGCCGGCAAAAAGCAGTTTCGGATAAGAGGAAAGCCGCAACGCGCGGTGATCGTGCTCGCTGATCGCGGCGACATCTGCCGGCTGGCCTTCGATCGGCAACTCGCGCGGCAAACGCAGCGCCGGCTTGCGCGACAGCGGCGTCGGGAACGGCGCGCGGTAAGCGTCCATCTCCTCCTCGCTCATCGGCCGCAGGACGGATGCGGGCAGGATCTTTTCGACGAAGATATTGTCCTCAAGCACAAGCTTTTCGCCCGCGCCTGCCGTCCGCAACGCCTTGAAGAGCTCGCGCGCCTGCGGACGCTGGTGGAAATCCTCCCAGCGCTCGAAAGGCCGGATGAACTCCATAAAGGCGAGGCCCAGAACGCGCCGTGGCCGTCGCGCCGCAAAATGGAATGCCAGAGCGGTGCCCCAGTCCTGCGCGACGATCACCAGGTCCTTGATGTCGAGCGCTTCGATGAAGGCGTCGAGATAGCGGACCTGGTCGAAGAAGCGATAGTCGATATCGGGCTTGCCCGACTGGCCGTAGCCGATCAGGTCAGGCGCGACGCAGCGGCCGAACGGCGCGACATGCGGGATGATGTTGCGCCAGATATAGGATGAGGTCGGGTTGCCGTGCAGGAACAGCACGGTCGGGCCGGATGCGCCGGCCTCGGCATAGGACATGGTCGAATCGAGCACGGCGATCTGCGAGCGTCTCGGCGCGGCGACGCCCGCTTGAGACATGTCGGTTTTCGAATTCATGGGGTCGGCTCCTTTGCGAAAACTGTGCTGAAGATGATTTTCTTAAACCGTTCGAGCGGCGCCGGGCTGCGCTCGACCTTCATGCGCAGCATGGCGCCCTGCCAGGACGAGAGCAGGAAGTCGGCGAGGTCTTGTGCGTCGAAGGTCTCGGAGATGTCGCCCGCCGCCTGGCCTTCGGCGATGCAGGCGGCGAATGGCTGGCGCCAGCGCTCGAAGATCGCGACTAGCCGCAGGCGCAGCGGTTCGCTGTGCACCGCTGTCTCAAGGCTGAGATTGCCGATCATGCAGCCACGCGCCCAGTCATGCGCCTCAAGCTTCGAGGTGATGACGTCGAGGTAGCGCCGCAACCGCCCTATGGGCGGCGTGCCATCCTGCGCCAAGGCTGCTTCGACCAGTGTGCTGACATAGGCGAAGTAGCGGTCCAGCACTTCGCCGGCGAATTCTTCCTTGGAGGCAAAATGGTTGGTGAAGGAGCCTGGACGAGCGCCGGCCGCCGCAACGATGTCACGCACACCGGCTGCGGTGTAGCCGGAATTCCAGATGGTCTGGAAGCCGGCCTCAAGAAGGTTTTCGCGGAGTGATTGTCTAGCCATGGGCGAATAATACGT
This sequence comes from bacterium M00.F.Ca.ET.205.01.1.1, assembly GCA_004791255.1. Classification (GTDB taxonomy): domain Bacteria; phylum Pseudomonadota; class Alphaproteobacteria; order Rhizobiales; family Rhizobiaceae; genus Mesorhizobium. Next base: position 276,187 of record SRUQ01000009.1, on the reverse strand, counting down.
ACGTACGTATTGATGTCAAGCGGCATATTTCGCACTGGGCGATGTTGGCAAGCGCTTAGCGGGATGGCACTTGGACGACTGGCCCGGGAACAAGGGCGAAGGAGCAGACATGACCGCAACGAAACAAGTGATCGTCATCGGCGCCGGCATCATTGGCGCCTCGATCGCGTGGCATCTCACCAAGGCAGGCGCTCGGGTGACGGTCGTGGCCGATAGCGCGCCCGGCGGGATCGCGACGCCGGCCTCGTTTGCCTGGATCAATGCCAGCCGGGGCAATCCCGAGCCCTATTTCCGGCTGCGCAGCCGCGCCATGGCCGAATGGACGCGACTGGCGCAGGACCTGCCTGGCCTGCCGCTCGCATGGTGCGGCGGCCTGTGCTGGGATATGTCGGCAAGCGACATGGATGCCTATATCGCGGAGCATTCATCCTGGGGCTACGGCATCGAGCGCGTGGACCGCGCCCGCGTAGCGCGCATCGAGCCCAATCTCACCGAGCTCCCCGACTTCGCCCTCTATGTCGCCGAAGAGGGCGTCGCGGAGCCGGTTGCGGCAACCAGGGCGCTGCTGGCCGACGCCGAAGGGCATGGCGCGCGGCTCATCGCCAGCACGGTAACGGCGCTGGTCAAGACCGGCGACAGGATCACCGGCGTCGATACATCGCATGGCCTGATGAGCGCCGACGAGGTGGTGATCGCGGCTGGCGTCGGCTCGCCTGATATCGCCGCGAACGCCGGCGTCACCTTGCCGATCGAGACGCCGCCCGGCCTGATCGTCCATTCGCGGCCTTACAGGAAATTGCTCAACGGGCTGGTGCTGGCCGAGCGGCTGCATATGCGCCAGACGGCCGAGGGCCGCATCATCGCCGGCTCGGATTTCGGCGGCGCCGATCCGGGCATGGACGCCGACGCCACCGCGCGCGACCTGTTTGCGGTCCTGAAAGCCAGCCTGCGGGGCGGTGAAGAGCTGGAGCTGGACTTCCACACGCTCGGCTACCGACCGACGCCCATCGACGGCTTTCCGATCGTCGGCCGCGCCGAGGGCCTGGGCGGTCTCTACATCGCGGTCATGCATTCCGGCATCACGCTGGCGCCGGCCGTCGGCCTGTTCTCCTCGAGGGAAATCCTCGACGGCGACCGCGACCCGCTGCTGGCGCCTTACGGGTTGGGCCGCTTCGCTCAATAGCCCGGCGGGCGGCGGAAGCCGCCCGTGAGCGGCGCGGTCGCCGCCGCGATGCCGAGCAGCCGCGCTTCCGACCAATGCGGGCCGACCAGTTGCAAGCCTATCGGCAAGCCATTGCTGTCCTGCCCGCAAGGGAACGCCAGCGCCGGATGGCCGGAATAGTTGAATACCACGCCATGGGCCGGCAGCATCCAATAGCTTTCGTCCTTGCCGTTGACCGTGAGCGAGTTGCCGGGCTTGCAATGTGGGAAGGCCGTCGTCATGGCGACGGGACAGAGCAAGACATCGCAGTTCTCGAAGAAGCGTTCCCAGGCAAGCATCGACCGGTCGCGGCGGGCGAGCGCGGCGAACCAATTCGACACTGGTGTCGGTTGCTCCGGCGGCTCGGGCTGCGCGGCCTCCATCATCATGCCGATCAGCGCGCCGCCCTGTTCCAGATCGTCGTGCAGGTCGAGCTTCGGCAATTTTGCTTCCTCGACCACAGCGCCCGCGTCCCGCAGCCGCCGGGCGAGGCTTTCGACAGCGGCGCTGATTTCGCTGGCTACGGGAAAGCCCGGAAAGGACGGCGCGAAGGCGATGCGCAATGTCTTGAGGTCCAACTCCGGCACGTCCTCGACCGGCACCGGCGCAAGATCAGTGTCATGCCCATCCGGCCCGGCGATGATCCGGTAGATCAATGCCAGATCCTCGGCACTGCGCGCCAGCGGGCCGAGGCAGGACATCAGCCGCACGCTGCGCGGCGCGCCATGCGGGTCGGGAAAGCCACCAGCCAGCGAAATGCGGTGCTCGGTCGGTTTCAGCCCATAGACGCCGCAGAAGGCGGCAGGCAGGCGGATCGAATCCTGCATGTCGGTGCCGACGTCGAACGACGTCATGCCGGCAGCGATCGCCGCCGCCGCGCCGCCGGAGGAGCCGCCCGGCGTACGCTTGAGGTTCCAGGGGTTGCCGGTGCGGCCGAACAGCGGATTGTCCGACTGCCAGTCGGCAAGCATGGTCGCGACATTGGTCTTGGCCAACAGTACGCCGCCGGCCGCCTTCAGGCGGGAGACGACCGGACTGTCGTGGCTGGCGACATAGTCGGCGAAGGGCGGGAAGCCGGCCGTGGTCTTCATCCCAGCGGTTTCGTGCATGTCCTTCAACGTGAACGGCACGCCGTGCAGCGGGCCGAGCGCCTCACCACGCGCCAGTGCCGCATCGGCCTTTTTGGCTTGGCTGCGCGCGCCTTCCCTGTCCAGCGAGATGACGGCGTTGATGTGCCCGTTGTGCGTATCGATCTGCGCCAGATGCGCGTCGAGCGCTTCCTCGGCGGAAATCCTGCGGCCACGGATCGCGGCGGCGAGATCGGTTGTCGAAGAAAAGACGAGGTTCATGGCGAATGCTCCGGCCTGGCCGCGCGCCTCCATCAAAGATGGCGGACAGCGGCGCGACTTCAAGCCAATTGAGCATTCGCGCACGGTCGGCGCTTGATCGGAATTGCGCAGGCAGGGCCGGCCAAGGGCGCGAAGGAATGCGACGTTGGTGGACTACCCGACCAGCGCCAGCTTCACCGCAGCGGGGGCAAAGGGCTGAATGCTCATCCCGGCCTTCGTCATGGTGACGAAGCTCGATGGCGGGATCGCCTGCCAGTTGCCGCCGTCGCGGTCGAACGGCTCCGAGACGATGCAGCGGCCGGCGCCCCTGGCGGCGGTATAGAGGGTCGGTGCGTGATCGTCGGTGGCGTAGCGGACCGCATGGAGCGCCTGCCCGTCCGAGAAGGCGGCGGTGAGTTTCAGTGACGGATCGAGGCCGGCGCGGCGCGAGGCCTCCAGCACGCGGCTGGTCGCGCGGGCGACGGCGCCTTGCGGGTCACTCGCCAGGCCCTCGTCGATCATCAGCAGGAAAAACAGTTCGGAATCGGTGGTGCCCTCGCGCTGGTCGAAGACGGCGTCGGACAGCGAATTCTCGAGCGCGCGGCGAATCTTCTCAAAACCGCCGATCTGGCCGTTGTGCATGAACGACCAGCGGCCGGAGATGAACGGATGGCAGTTCATGCGGCTGGTGGCGCCGCCGGTCGAGGCCCTGACATGGGCGAGGAACAGGCTGGATTTGATCTGCCGGCACAGGCTCTTCAAATTGGGGTCGGACCAGGCGGGCAGGATGTCGCGATAGAGGCCGGGCTCGGGCCGGTCGCCATACCAGGCAAGGCCAAAGCCGTCGCCATTGGTCGGCGACTTGGCTTCCTGGGCGCAGTGGCTCTGGGCGATCAGCGAATGACAGGGCGCCGTGAGGATGTCGTCGAGAAAGACCGCTTCACCGAGATAGGCCGCCCATCGGCACATCGCTTCTGTCGTCTCCTAGGCACGATCCGTCAGCGCCGCCGGCGCTTCGATCGTGTGTTTGCCTCTGTTGTGCGTCCGCTCGTAGAGCTCGCGGATGATTCGGCTGGCCGTAGTCTCGAAGAGAAATGGCAAGAAAGCGTGAACAAGTGCCGCGCCCGCCGCCACCAGCAGGCGCGACGAAAACCAGACGGCGAAGGCCATATGGCCGAAATAGGTCTCACCGACCTTGGCCGGATGCGAGGTGAAGATGCTTGCGAGCGACATGCTGGTCCCCTTCAGCGCTGGAGCTTCCTGATATGAGTATCCTGGCACGGTCTGCTGGTTCACTTGTCTCAATCCGTCCTTGTTTTTTAGGATTTTTTGGGACAAACATCCCATGGGATGACCGAGATCGATGAAATCGACCGAAGATTGCTGGCCGAACTGCAACGCGACGGCACGCTGTCGGTCGACCAGCTGTCGGAGCGGGTTTCGCTTTCGCGCAACGCCTGCTGGCGGCGGGTCAAGCGGCTGGAGGAAGACGGCGTCATCACCGGCCGCGTCGCGCTGGTCGATGCCGAGAAGGTCGGGCTCGGGCTTTCCGTCTTCATCCTGGTCCGAACCTCCAACCACGATCCCGATTGGCTGCAGAAATTCCGCATGGCGGTCAGCGGCCTGCCCGAAATCACCGGCGTCTACCGCATGTCGGGCGACCTGGACTATGTGCTGCGCGCCCGCGTCGCCGACGTGAAGGCCTATGACCGGCTTTATCAGCGGCTGATCGCCAAGGTGGCGCTCTCGGATGTGTCCGCTTCCTTCGTGATGGAGGAGATCAAGGAGACCACGGTGGTTCCGGTGGAGCTGCGCTGAGGTGCGCTTAGTTTCAGGTGATGCCGGCCTGACCTGAATCTAAGTGGACCTCGCCCCACAATACCGCCCAAAAGAAAGCCGTTGATAGCATCGCGGGCGAATTGACCGAATCGGCAATCGCGCCGATAGGATCGATTTTATGCGCGCAGCCCTCCAAAACCCCTCTGTCATCGGTCCGACCGTCGGCTTCGTCAGGTTGCCGCATGGTGAGGACCTTCCGCTTCCCGCCTATGAAAGCACCGGCGCCGCCGGCATGGATTTGCGGGCCGCGGTGCCTGAGGATCGCCCGCTGCTGATCCTGCCGGGAAAACGCGCCTTGGTCCCGACCGGGCTGATCCTGGAAATTCCCGAAGGCATGGAAGGCCAGGTGAGGCCGCGTTCCGGCCTTGCCTTCAAGCATGGTCTCACCGTTCTCAATTCGCCCGGCACAGTCGACAGCGACTATCGCGGCGAGGTGAAGGTGCTGCTGGTCAATCTCGGCGACGAGGATTTCGCGGTGACGCGCGGCATGCGCATCGCGCAGATCGTTTTCGCCACCGTAACGCAGGCAGGCGTGGAGGAGCGTTCGCTCGCCGGTGGCACGGCGCGTGGCGCGGGCGGGTTCGGATCGACCGGCACGGCCTGACAATCGAACCGATGTCCTTACCGAAACTCGTCATCTTCGACTGCGACGGCATCCTCGTCGACACTGAGAATCTTGCCAACCGGCGCCTCGCCGAATGGCTAAGCGCAGCCGGCTGTCCGACAAGCTTCGAATATTGCCGCAAGAACTTCTCCGGCCGCAGCATGGCTTCGGTGCAGAAGGAGATCGAAGAGCGGACGGAGGTCAGACTCGGCGTCGACTTCGTCGAGCGCTGGAATGCCGGCCTGCCGGATCTGTTCTCGCATGGCGTCGAGGCGGTGCCCTATGTCCGGGAGTTCATCGAGGCCGTGCGCGCGGCCGGCATCGCCTATTGCGTCGCCACCTCGGCCAGGATTTCGAAGATGCACATCACGCTTGGCCAGACCGGGCTGCTGCCGTTGTTCGAACATGCCATGTTCAGTTCCACCATGGTCTCGCGCGGCAAGCCGTTTCCCGACCTGTTCCTGCATGCGGCCAGGACCATGGACTTCGTGCCTGCCGATTGCATCGTCATCGAGGACAGCGTCGCCGGCACGCAGGCCGGCATCGCCGCCGGCATGCGGGTTTTCTCCTATTATGGCGATCCCTATTCCGACCGTGACGGGCTGATCGAGGCCGGCGGCATCCTGTTCGACGACATGCGCGACCTGGCCGGCCTGGTGCCAATTCACTGATCGGCACGGCTGCGCATTGCAAAACGCCGTGCTAGCCTGGGTGCCTCACCGCCCGAGGCCCCACATGATCTCGCTGCCGCTTCGCTTCATCTTGGCATGTCTGCTGTTGCCATGCCTGTGGGCGACGGCACAGGCGCAGACCGTCAGCCTGCCTGACCTTGGCAGTACGCTGCCCGGCCGCACCGATGTGACCTATCTCGACCTGGCCAGGATGGTCATTCCTGATCTCGCTGCGGAAAAGCATGGGACGTTCAAGGGCGGGCCGCCGATCGACATGCGCCATGTCCAGGGACCCGATGCCGGTGGCTCGCCACCCGAAACGACGAGCTTGTCCAACGCCACCGTGCTTGCCGTCAAGGCGGGTGGCAAGGACCGGCTCGCGATGCTGTTCGACCTCGGCGATTCTCCCGACAGCGCCGAAGGCTACGCCGTGCTGGCGCTCTACGACACCGCCGGCAAGCCGACCCTGCTCGATGCCGTCAATGTCGCGCTCGACCGCGACACCTATTTCCAAGAGCCGGACAGGCTTTCCGTTGGCGCCAACGACGACATCCTGATGACCGCGAGTTCGCACTCCAATTCGGAGCAGAACTATATGATCACCTTGCTTGTCATGGTTGTCGGCGACAAGTTCAAGCTGATCGACACGATCTATACGTTCGATGAAAGGCTCTGTGCCTACAGCCATACGCAGGACGTGGCTTTTCGAACCGTCAAGGACGGCCGATCCCATGCCGCCATCAAGGCGACGGTGACCGACGCCATAGTGCCAAGCGACGAAAGCTGCGACGAGGCGGCGCCCAAAGCATCCTCCCACAAGATCTCGGTGACCTATCACTGGAACAAGAAGAGCACGCGTTACGTCGCGGATTCCGACGCGTTCGAGAAATTGTCAGTAGAGAACGAGAAACGCTTCTGAGCCAACCGCATTCGTTTGCCCGGCCGGGGACAGCGCTATAGCATCCGCCCCGAAACTCGTGATGGGGAGCAATCATGGACAAAGGCAAGATCTTTCGCGACCTTCATGCCTCGACCTTCGTCATGCCCAATCCCTGGGATGTCGGCACGACCAAGCTTCTGGCGTCCTTCGGCTTCAAGGCGCTGGCGACGACCAGCGCCGGCTTCGCCTTTTCGCGTGGCCTGCCCGACGGCGCGGTGACCTTCGAGCAGATGATCCATCATTGCCGGGAAGTGACGGCAGCGACCGACCTGCCGGTTTCGGCCGACCTCGAAAAGGGCAAGGGAGACAGCGCCGAACGGGCCGCCGAGACCATTTTCGCCGCCGAAGCGGCCGGCCTTGCCGGCTGCTCGATCGAGGACCACACCGGCGATCCCGACAAGCCGATCTATGATTTCTCGCATGCGGTCGAGCGCGTCGCCGCGGCAGTGGAAGCGGCGCGGGCGCTGAAGCGCGATTTCGTCTTCACCGCGCGGGCCGAGAATTTTCTATGGGGCAAATCCGACCTCGATGACACCATCAAGCGGCTGCAGGCCTTCGAGAAGGCCGGCGCCGACGTGCTCTACGCGCCGGGGATCGGCGACGTCGAGATGGTGCGGACCTTGTGTTCGTCGGTCGGCAAGCCGGTCAATATCATGGCAAGGCCGGGCTTCACCATCGCAGACCTTTCCATGGCCGGCGTGAAACGCATTTCGCTCGGGCCGTGGCTGACCAATTTCGCCTACGGCATGCTGGAAACGGCGGCGCGCGAGATTCAGCAGGACGGCACGTTCGGCTTCACCCGCGCCGCCATGCCATTCGGCAAGCTGCAGGCGCTGTTCGGCAAATGACGCTGACCGTCGTCGACATGCACACCGGCGGCGAGCCGCTCCGGATCATCACCGGCGGCTATCCCGCCATTCCGAAGGGCTCCATCCTGGAAAAGCGCGCCTATGTGCGCGACCATCTCGACCATCTGCGCAAGCTGCTGATCTTCGAGCCGCGCGGCCATTACGACATGTATGGCGCGCTGCTGGTCGAGCCCGATCTGCCGGGCGCCGACCTTGCCGTGCTGTTCATGCACAATGAGGGCTATTCCACCATGTGCGGCCACGCCATCGTGGCGCTCGGTCGCTATGCCATCGACGAAGGGCTGGTAGCGAAACAGGAGCCGATCACGACCGTCAACATCGAGGCGCCGTGCGGGCTGGTCGTCGCCTCGGTCGAGGTCAGGGACGGCAAGGCCGGCGCGGTGTCGTTCGAAAGCGTGCCGGCCTTCCTGTTTGCCCGTGACCAAGAGGTCGAACTGCCCGGCCATGGCAGGATCGGGTTCGACATCGCCTATGGTGGCGCCTTCTACGCGCTGGCCGACTGCCATCAATTCGGCCTGGAATTCGGCCGCGACCGGGTGCGCGACTTCGTCGATGCGGCGACCGCGCTGACGGAAAAGCTCAAGGCCGAGTTTCCGCTGTCGCATCCCGACCATGCCGACCTCGCCTTTCTTTACGGCACCATCCTGACCGATGGCCGCGATGCGTTTTCCGGCGAAGCGACGAAGAACATCTGCGTCTTCGCCGACGCCGAGGTCGACCGTTCGCCGACCGGCTCCGGCGTCACCGCCCGGCTGGCGGCCATGCTTGCCAAGGGCCAGATCGCGATCGGCCAGACACGCACCTTCGAGAGCATTGCCGGCTCGCGCTTTTCCGGCGCGGTGGCGCGCACGGCGAAAGCCGGACCGCACGAGGCGATCATCGCCCGCGTCGGCGGCCGCGCCTATTATTCCGGGCGGGCGGAATTCATCGTCGAAGCCGATGATGAGCTCGGACGCGGCTTCCTACTGCGCTGATCGGAGCGCTTCCCGCGCGGAAATCGCCTTGTGCAGGTGCACCATCAGGGCGGCGGCGAAGAGCGGCGTCAGCAGATTGAGCAACGGCACGGCGAGGAAGGCCGCGATGACCAGCCCGGCCAGAAACACCGTGCCGGCATGGTGGCGGCGCAAGGCCTTGGCCTCCTCTTCCCCGCGAAAGCGCATGGCGGCGAATTCAAAGAACTCGCGGCCGAGCAAATAGCCGTTGACGATGAAGAAGGCGGCGATGTTGACGCCAGGCACCAGCAGTAGCAGCAGGGCGACGATGTTGCCGAGGATGACGACGCCGAAGAACCTCAAGGAAAGCACCAGCGAGCGCAGCGCCGGTACGGCGCGGCCGGGCGGATCGCCAGAATAGTCAGTGCGCTCGACCACTTCGGCGATGTCGTCGAGGAACAGGGCGGCGACGGCGGCCGTGACCGGGGCGATGAGCAGCGCCATGCCGAAGGCAAGCGCGATCGCCGCAATGATGCCGCCAAGCCAGCCGGCCCAGGACGGCATGCCGGGCAACAGCGCCTGCAGCCACGGCAGGGCCAGCCACTCGACCAGGCTGGTCAGCCCGAACCACAGAGCGATCAGCGCCAGCACGGTCAGGCCAAGCGTCTTGAAGAACACGGCACGGAACGGCGGCGAGAGCAGCTCAAGGGCCGCAATGCGGGCAGCGTCGAAAATCACCGTGGATCATCCCCAGGTCAGCGGAGGCCGCCAAACCGGCGGACGCTTCCGAGATAGGCAGCATGGCCCGCGAGCACAAGCGCTGCCGGACTACCGCGCGAAGGCCGGCTTGCGGACCGGGATGGTCATGGCGGCGACGCCGGCGACGACGAAGGCCATGCCCAGCCATGCCGTCGGGCCGAGGCTTTCACCAAGGAACAGGGCGCCGATGCCGACGCCGATCGGCACGCGCAGATAGGCCTGCGATGTGGTGCCGACCGAACCCAGCGTGTGGATGAGGCGGAAGAAGATGCAGAAGGCCAGCGCCGTCGAAAACACCGATAGCCCCAGCAGGGCGAGCAGCGACGCCGTCGACGGCGCCAGTTGCCATGGCCGATCAACCACAAGACTGAGCGGCACCAGGATGATTGCGCCGCAGATCATCGAACCGGCGGCCGGGAGCATCGGATCGAGCCCCTTGAAATTGCGTCCGAAAATGGCGGCACCCGCATAGCTCACGGTGGCGCCGACAACGGCAAGCTGCGCCCAGAACTGGTGGCCAAGGCCGGCCAGCGCCTGGGTGCCGACGATCAGGCCTATGCCCGCAATGCCAGCCCCGACGCCGAGCAGCTTGCGCAGGGTCACCGGCTCATGGCGGGTGATGAGAGCGGTGAGCAGGAAGGTGAAGATCGGCGACGTCGCGTTGAGGATGGTGGCGAGACCGGCATCGATGGAGCGCTCGGCGGCGGCGATCAGCGTGAACGGCACGACACTGTTCAGGCAGGCCTGGAACATGAACCGGCGCCAGATGATCGTGTCCTTCGGCATGGCGAGCCCGCGCCAGCGGATGATGGCGAACAAAATGGCGCCCGCGATCAGTGTGCGGGCGGCGATGAAGGTGACCGGTGGGATCGTCTCGACGCCGATCTTGATGAAGGTGTAGGAGGCGCCCCACAGCATCGCCAGCACGCCGAGCAGCGCCAGGTCGGTGGTCGTATCGCTCTTCGTAGACATGGGCTTGCCGCCTTTGGATCGGGATCGAGCAAGCCTTTTAGGCAACGCCGCGATGAAATGTTTCGGCCACGGTCGAATTATCGTGACGCCTGTATGTTGCCGCGCACCAACAGCAACGACGGAAATCGGTTGCCAATTTTCGGGGGTCATGCTGTAGACCCGCCCGGGCATGGCAGAAAGCCGGCTCTGGTTCTTGGCGGAGATATTGATGCCGGATTATGACGTGCTTTGCATCGGCAATGCCATTGTCGACATCATCGCCCAGTGCGAGGAGGACTTTCTCGCAACCAACGGCATTATCAAGGGCGCGATGAACCTCATCGATACCCACCGCGCCGAATTGCTTTACAGCCGCATGGGTCCGGCGATCGAGGCCTCGGGCGGCAGCGCCGGCAACACGGCCGCCGGCGTCGCCAGCTTCGGCGGCCGCGCCGCCTTCTTCGGCAAGGTCTCCAACGATGCGCTGGGCGAAATCTACGCCCACGACATCCGCGCGCAAGGCGTAGCCTTCGACACCAGGCCGCTCAAGGGCGAGCCGCCGACGGCGCGTTCGATGATCTTCGTCACTCCCGACGGCGAGCGCTCGATGAACACCTATCTCGGCGCCTGCATCGAGCTCGGACCAGAAGATGTCGAGACCGACAAAGCGTCGGGCGCCAAGGTAACCTATTTCGAAGGCTATCTGTGGGATCCGCCGCGGGCCAAGGAAGCGATCCGGCAGACGGCGAAGCTGGCGCATGCGGCGGGCCGCGAAGTGTCGATGACATTGTCGGACTCATTCTGCGTCGACCGCTACCGCGACGAGTTCCTCGAACTGATGCGCTCGGGCACCGTCGACATCGTCTTTGCCAACAGCCACGAGATCAAGTCGCTCTACCAGACCTCGTCCTTCGACGAGGCGCTGGCGCAGATCCGCAAGGACTGCAGAATAGCCGCCGTGACGCGTTCTGAAAAAGGCTCGGTCATCGTGCGCGGCGACGAGACCGTAGTCATCCAGGCGACATCGATCAAGGAACTGGTCGACACCACGGGCGCCGGCGATCTCTACGCCGCCGGCTTCCTGCACGGCTACACGCAAGGCCGCGACCTCAAGACCTGCGGCGACCTCGGCTCGCTGGCCGCCGGA
>SRUQ01000009.1:0-264847 GCA_004791255.1 bacterium M00.F.Ca.ET.205.01.1.1 | reverse complement strand
CGACATCGATCAAGGAACTGGTCGACACCACGGGCGCCGGCGATCTCTACGCCGCCGGCTTCCTGCACGGCTACACGCAAGGCCGCGACCTCAAGACCTGCGGCGACCTCGGCTCGCTGGCCGCCGGACTGGTGATCCAGCAGATTGGCCCCCGGCCAAGGCAGAATTTGCGCCGCGAGGCGGAACTGGCCGGGCTGCTGTAGGGGGTAAAGCACGCGCCGCTCGGCCCCCCGCAGGCTCAGGGCGTTCGAAGCTCGAAAAGCCAAGCAATCGACATCGATCAAGGAACTGGTCGACACCACGGGCGCCGGCGATCTCTACGCCGCCGGCTTCCTGCACGGCTACACGCAAGGCCGCGACCTCAAGACCTGCGGCGACCTCGGCTCGCTGGCCGCCGGACTGGTGATCCAGCAGATTGGCCCCCGGCCAAGGCAGAATTTGCGCCGCGAGGCGGAACTGGCCGGGCTGCTGTAGGGGGTAAAGCACGCGCCGCTCGGCCCTTCGCAGGCTCAGGGCGTTCGAAGCTCGAAAAGCCAAGCAATTGGCTTTTCGTCCGCTACGCGGACCGCTTCTCACCGTCGCGCAGCTGTCACACATCGCACCTACACGAAATTGCGAGCGTTCCGTGACTGACATTTCGGCACGCTCACAGCCAGTTGGGGTGTCGTAAATGCAAGACAGCAACCTGTCGGGTTCGCTGCATCTGTTGCCGTTCGGATTCCCGCTTTTCCCATAGCCGTTGAACAACGGCCGCAATCGGGGAGGAGCGCGGCCAGAAGACAGATGCATGAACAGATTTCCAATCCAGGCGACCGGCATAAACCAGGACGACTTCGCGGAGTTGGTCGCGCACAAGGTCGAGCGCGCGCTCGCCCATTATGACGAGGCGATCAACCAATCCACCATGGTCTCGGTCGCCAAGATCGCCGGCAGCATCGCCTCCGCGGTCACCTTGCTGTCGCCCAAGCACCAGCGCGCCATCGACACCATCCATGCCGACCTTCCCGGCCTTGCGTCGAAATTCGTGCGCGCGCTGGCGGCGGAAGCGGCGCGACGCGGCGAAACCGGCACCATTGATGCCTCGACCTTGCCCACGGCCCTGCTGGCCAATGCCGAGACCACGATTGCGCCGGCGCCATCCGACGATCTCGAAGCGATGCTGATCGAGGATTGGGCCGGACGGGTCGCAGGCTCGACCTATCTCGAAGAGAATCTGGGCATCGCCCGCTCCACCTTGCACCGCTGGCAAAGACGCGGCGACGTCATCGCGCTGCGCAAGGGCGGCCGCAAGCACGTCTTCCCGCTGGCGCAGTTCGTCGACGGCCGACCGGTGGCGGGCCTCAGCGACGTACTCGAGCTGATCGGCAATCCCAGACTGACGTGGCTGTGGCTGACCCGCCCCGCCGCGCAGCTCGACAGCCGCATTCCGATCGACCTGCTGCGGGCCGATCAGGTCGAGGAGGTCATCGAGGCGGCGCGGGTGTTTGCGCCGGAGTGAGGACTTGCGTCGACAGAGTCAGGCTGTTTTGCGAATTGATTGGTCGGGCCCGGTCGATGGCTGTTGCTGCAGCACCATTTCCTTGACCGTGACCAGCCGGTTGCGGCCACTCTTTTTTCCGACATACATCAGCCGGTCGGCGAGTGCGATCAGCGCTTCGGAATCGGTGGCTTCCGCCGGATACATGGCCACGCCAACGGTGCAGCCGACCTGGATCGTACCGGTTGGCGTGGGAACCTTGATCTGCAGCCTTTCCAGGATGCGTTCGGCGACGCGCACGGCCTTCTGCCGGGCCAGGTCGGTGTCGGCCGAGAACAGGAAGGCGAACTCGTCACCGCCGAGCCGGGCCACGAAATCGGCGCTGCGCAGGATCGAGCGAAGGTGGCTCGACACGCGCTGCAGCAGCGCATCGCCGGCCTCGTGGCCGAGCGTGTCATTGACGTCCTTGAACCGGTCGAGGTCGATGAACAGAAGACCGGCCGCCTCGCCGGTGTCGCCGCAGCGGGCGACCACCGATTTGAGTTCGTTGTGGAAGGCACGCCGGTTGGGCAGATCCGTCAGCAGATCGTGGTTGGCCGAATGGTCGCTCTGCTGCTTGGCCAGTTCGATCTCGCGCTTTTGCGCGGACAGCTCCTCATTGGCCGTCTTCAGGTCCAGCAGCAGCTGGGAATTGAGGTCCTCGACCACCTTGCGGTCGCTGATGTCGACGACGAAACCTTCCAGGAATTCGAGTTCGCCGGCATTGTCCCAGACACCGCCGCCGATCTCGCGGACCCAGAGTGGTTCGCCGACCCTCGGCACGATGCGGTAGTCGACGTTCCAGTTGCAGCGCGCTTCGAGCGCGGCGTCGACGGCGGCATAGACCGAGGCGAGATCGTCCGGATGGATGGCCGAGACGTAATCGCGCACCGCGTTGTGAATGAAATCACTCGGCCGGTAACCGCTGACGGTGAGAATGCCGTCGCTGATATAGAGCATGGTGTATGATTGATCGTTGCGGCAACGGTAGAGGTAGCCGTCCATGCGGCCGGTGATGCTGAGAAGCGCGTCCAGGCGCTCGTCGTGATAGGCTCGCTCGCCGACCACGGATGCGGGATTCGTATCGTGCTTCACGGCTGCAAATCCATGACGGTAACCACCCCAGCCTGTCCAAAATGCCGCTCTGGCACATCGACGATAGCTGCCTGGTATAACAACCGGATGTTATCAATATCTTATGGATTTCGGTGATTTACCCGCAAATTTGGCTTGAATCGCAGGATTCTTGCGATTCACAGCTCCAGGCGGAGTGGCGCGGGCGTTTCCGCTCAGTTCCCCGCCGTATAGGCCGCAATCGCCGCCATGTTGACGATATCCGAGTCCTTCGCGTTCAGCGACACGATTTGAACCGGCTTGTTCAGCCCCACCAGCAGCGGGCCGATGACTGTCGAGCCGCCGAGTTCCTGCAGCATCTTGGTCGAGATCGAGGCGGAGTGGAACGCCGGCATGATCAGCACATTGGCCGGGCCGGTCAGCCGGATGAACGGGTATTGCGCCATGGCGCGGGCGTTGAGCGCCACGTCGGCGGCCATTTCGCCGTCATATTCGAAGTCGACGCGGCGCTTGTCGAGAATGCGCACGGCTTCCTGGACGCGCTCGGAGCGCTCGCCCTGCGGGTGGCCGAAGGTGGAATAGGCGAGCATGGCGAGCCTCGGCTCGTAGCCCATGCGGCGGGCGAAGCCTGCCGCTTCCTCGGCAATGTCGGCGATCTGCTCGGCATTCGGCATGTCGTGCACGGCGGTGTCGGCGACGAGCACGGTCTTGCCACGCGCCAGCACGATCGACACGCCGATGACGCGGTGGCCGGGCTTGGCGTCGATGACGCGCCTGATGTCGTCGAGCGCTGTCGAATAGTTGCGGGTGACGCCGGTGACGATGCCGTCGGCGTCGCCCAGCGCCACCATGCAGGCGGCGAAGTGATTGCGGTCGTTGTTGATCAGGCGCTGGCAGTCGCGGAACAGGAAGCCTTTGCGCTGCATACGCTCGTAGAGATAGTCGGTGTAGATGCCATTGCGGCGCGACAGGCGGGCATTGATGATCTCGATGCCTTGCTTGTTGAGTTCGATGCCGGCGTGCTTGGCGTTTTCCTTGATGACGTCGTCACGGCCGAGCAGGATGGCGGTGCCGAGCTTCTGGTTCACGTAGGAGACGGCGGCGCGCATCACCTGCTCCTCCTCGCCCTCGGCGAAGACGATGCGCTTGGGCTGGCGGCGCACGCGATCGTAGATGCGCTGCAGGGTCGAGGCGATCGGGTCGCGGCGTGCCGACAGTTCCTGCGCGTAACGGTCGAGATCGAGGATCGGCTTGCGGGCAACGCCCGATTCCATCGCCGCCTTGGCCACCGCCAGCGGGATGGCCGAGATCAGCCGCGGGTCGAACGGCACCGGGATGATGTAGTTGGGACCGAATTTCGGCCGGTTGCCCTGATAGGCGGCGGCGACGTCATCGGGCACGTCCTGGCGCGCCAGGGCCGCCAGCGCCTTGGCGGCGGCGATCTTCATGTCGTCATTGATGGTGGTGGCCCTGACATCCAGCGCGCCGCGGAAGATGTAAGGGAAACCGAGCACGTTGTTGACCTGGTTCGGATAATCCGAACGCCCGGTGGCCATGATGGCGTCGGTGCGGATCTCGGCCACTTCCTCCGGGGTGATTTCCGGGTCGGGATTGGCCATGGCGAAGATGATCGGGTTCTTGGCCATCGACTGCACCATGGCGGTGGTCAGCGCGCCCTTGGCGGAAAGGCCGAGGAAGACGTCGGCGCCATCGAGTGCCTCGGCCAGACTGCGCGCCTCGGTCTTGACCGCATGCGCCGACTTCCACTGGTTCATGCCTTCGGTGCGGCCCTGGAAGACCACGCCCTTGGTGTCGCACAGGGTGATATTTTCGGGCGAAAAACCCATCGCCTTCATCAGTTCGATGCAGGCGATGCCGGCCGCCCCTGCCCCGTTGCAGACCATTTTGGTGGTCGTCATGTCGCGGCCGGTGACCTCCAGCGCATTGATCAGCCCGGCGGCCGAGATGATGGCGGTGCCGTGCTGGTCGTCATGGAACACCGGTATGTCCATCAGTTCGCGCAGGCGCTGCTCGATGATGAAGCATTCCGGCGCCTTGATGTCCTCCAGGTTGATGCCGCCGAAAGAGGGGCCGAGGAAGCGCACGCAGTTGATGAACTCGTCGGCGTCCTCGGTGTCGACCTCGAGGTCGATGGAATCGACATCGGCGAAGCGCTTGAACAGCACCGACTTGCCTTCCATGACCGGCTTCGAGGCCAGCGCGCCGAGATTGCCGAGGCCAAGAATGGCGGTGCCGTTGGAGATGACGGCGACCATATTGCCGCGCGTCGTGTAGTCGAAGGCGCGGCTCGGGTCTTCGGCAATCGCGCGTACCGGCACGGCGACGCCCGGCGAATAGGCGAGGCTGAGGTCGCGCTGGGTGGCCATCGGCTTGGTGGCGACGATCTCCAGCTTGCCGGGGCGGCCCATGGCGTGGAATTCGAGCGCTTCCTGCGCGCTGACCGACGGACCGCTGCTTTCGGTTTTCCTTGCCATGATGCCTTTGATTTCCTCGCCAATGCAGCACCTCCTTGAAGCGGGTGCCTTTCTTGGTTTTGAATTAAGACCACGCGCCGCCCCATGTAAACCGCCAAGCCATGCGGATTTGCAGCAAGCGCTATGCGCGGCGTTCAATGTCGGTTGATCTCCTCTGCGTTGAAGTCTTCCCCTGCTTTTCGAAGCCCCGGCATTAAACCCGGCCGCCACATCTGCTAGCGTGCCGCGCCATGAACATGCACAGCCCGAACGAGCCCGACGCCCCGGAGGTGATGACGCCGCCACAGCCCGGCGCTGCCGCCGTCACGCCGATGATGGAGCAGTTCATCGAGATCAAGGCGGCGAACCCGGATTCGCTGCTTTTCTACCGCATGGGCGATTTCTACGAATTGTTCTTCGACGATGCCGAGAAGGCGAGCCAGGCGCTCGGCATCGTGTTGACCAAGCGCGGCAAGCATCAGGGCCACGATATCCCGATGTGCGGCGTGCCGGTGCATGCGGCCGACGACTATCTGCAGAAGCTGATCGGCCAGGGTTTTCGCGTGGCCGTGTGCGAACAGATCGAGGACCCGGCCGAAGCCAAGAAACGCGGCTCCAAATCGGTGGTGCGCCGCGACGTGGTGCGGCTGGTGACGCCGGGCACCATCACCGAGGACAAATTGCTGGCGCCGTCGGAATCGAGTTTCCTGATGGCGCTGGGGCGGGTCAAAGGTGGCGCGGAGCACGCCTTCGCACTGGCCTGGATCGACATCTCGACCGGCGCCTTCCGCGTTGCCGAAACCACCGCCGACCGGCTGCTCGCCGACATCTTCCGCGTCGATCCGCGCGAACTGATCATGGCCGAACCGGTGTTTTACGACCCCGATCTGAAGCCGGTGTTCGACGTCATCGGCCGCGTCGCCAGCCCGCAGCCGCCGTCGCTGTTCGATTCGGCCTCTGCCACCGGGCGCATCGCGCGTTTCTTCGAGGTGGCGACGCCGGACAGTTTCGGCACGTTCTCGCGCGCCGAACTGTCGGCGATCTCGGGCGCCATCGCCTATGTCGAGAAGACGCAGAAGGCCGAACGCCCGCCGCTGTCGCGCCCCGAGCGCGAGGAGCAGGGCTCGACGCTGTTCATCGACCCGGCGACGCGCAGCAATCTGGAACTGTTGCGCACGCTGTCGGGCAGCCGCGAAGGCTCGCTGTTCAAGGCGATCGACCGGACGGCGACAGGCGGCGGCGCGAGGCTGCTCGCCGACCGGCTGATGGCGCCGCTGACCGACCCGGCGGCGATCGGCGCGAGGCTCGATTCGGTATCGTTCTTCCGCGCCGAGAACCGGCTTTGCCAAGCGGTGCGGGCGAGCCTGAAGAGCGTCGCCGACATGCCGCGCGCGCTGTCCCGGCTGGCGCTCAACCGCGGCGGCCCGCGCGACCTCGGCGCGCTGCGCGCCGGCTTCGAGGCGGCCGGCGCCATTGCCGAGATCTTTGCCGCGACCGCCCTGCCGCAGGAATTGGCGGCCGCGCTCGCCGCCATCCATGCGCTGCCGCAGGCACTTGCCCGGCACCTGGCGCAGGCGCTTAGCGAGGAACTGCCGTTGTTGAAGCGCGACGGCGGCTTCGTGCGCGGCGGTTACCACGCCGAGCTCGACGAGATGCGGGCGCTGCGCGACGAGTCGCGAAAAGTCATCGCCGGGCTGGAGCGCTCGCTGATCGAGGAGACCGGCATCCGCTCGCTGAAGATCCGGCACAACAATGTGCTGGGTTATTACATCGAGGTCACCGCCAACCATCACGCCATCATGACCGGCAGCGATGACGCCAAGGCGCGCTTCATCCACCGCCAGACCATGGCCAACGCCATGCGCTTCACCACCACCGAACTTGCCGAGTTGGAGACCAGGATCGCCAACGCCGCCGACAAGGCGTTGAGCATCGAGCTTGCCGCCTTCGACGCGCTGACGGCGGAAGCGGTCGGCGAGGCCGATGCGATCCGCTCGGGCGCCAATGCGCTGTCGGTGATCGACGTGTCGGCCGCGCTCGCGCTGCTCTCGGAAAGCGAAGCCTGGTGCCGGCCGGTGGTCGATGCCAGCCTTGCCTTCGAGATTTCGGGCGGCCGCCATCCGGTGGTCGAACAGGCGCTGCGCCGCTCGGGCGAAGGCCCGTTCGTCGCCAATGATTGCGACCTGTCGCCGGAGGGCAGCGCCAAGAACGGCGCGATCTGGTTGCTGACCGGCCCGAACATGGGCGGTAAGTCGACCTTCCTGCGCCAGAACGCGCTGATCGCCATTCTCGCCCAGACCGGCTCCTTCGTGCCGGCGGCATCGGCCCATATCGGCGTCGTCGACCGGCTGTTCTCGCGCGTCGGCGCCTCGGACGATCTGGCGCGCGGCCGCTCGACCTTCATGGTCGAGATGGTCGAGACGGCGGCGATCCTCAACCAGGCCGGCGAACGGGCGCTGGTGATCCTCGATGAGATCGGCCGCGGCACCGCGACGTTCGACGGCCTGTCGATCGCCTGGGCGGCGGTCGAATATCTGCATGAGAAGAACCGCTGCCGGGCGATCTTCGCCACGCATTTCCACGAGATGACGGCGCTGGCCGGCAAGCTGGCGCGGCTTTCCAACGTCACCATGCGGGTCAAGGAATGGGAAGGCGACGTCGTCTTCCTGCACGAGGTCGGCAAGGGTGCGGCCGACCGCTCCTATGGCGTGCAGGTGGCGCGGCTCGCCGGTCTGCCGGACGCGGTGGTCGACCGGGCCAAGGCGGTGCTGCACCAGCTGGAGGAAGGCGAGGTTTCGGGCAAGGCCAACCGGCTGGTCGACGACCTGCCGCTGTTTTCGGTGGCCATGAAGCGCGAAGCGCCGAAGCCGGTGAAGAACGACGCGCTGGGCGCGGCACTCGGCGACATCAATCCCGACGAGATGACGCCGAGGGAAGCGCTGGAGGCGCTTTATCGGCTGAAGGGACTGGCGGGGAAATAATCAGATCATCTCCAGCCCGCGCCTGCGTGTCGGCGGTGGAAAAGCGCGGTCGAGATCGGCAATATCCTGCGGCGCCAGCCTGATATCGAGCGCGGCAAAGTTCTGGCGCACGTGCTCCAGGCTGCTGGCCTTGGGAATGGCGATGACGCCGTCCTGCTGCATCACCCAGGCGAGCGCGATCTGCGCCGCGGTTGCGTTGTGGCGGGCGGCGACGGCGTCGAGGCGCGCATTGCGCGCCAGCGCGCCCTGCTCCACCGGCGAATAGGCCATCAGCGGAATGCCGCGCTTGCGGCTCCAAGGTGCGAGATCGAATTCCGGGCCGCGCCGGACCAGATTGTAGAGCACCTGATTGGTCTGGACGTTGGCCCCGTTGGGCAGACCGACCAGTTCATCCATTTCGTCGGTGTCGAAATTGCTGACGCCCCAGTGGCGGATCTTGCCCGCCTTTTTCAGCGTCTCGAACGCCTCGACCGTCTCCGACAACGGCACGCTGCCCGGCCAATGCAGCAGATAGAGGTCGACACGGTCGGTGCGCAGGCGCTTCAGGCTGTTTTCGCAGGCGCGCTGCACGCCGGCGCGCGAGGCGTTGGAGGGCAGCACTTTCGAGACCAGGAAGGTCTCGTCGCGGCGCCCGGCAATGGCCTCCGCCACCACCGCCTCGGCGCCGCCGCCGGCATACATTTCGGCGGTGTCGATCAGCGTGATGCCAAGATCAAGCCCGAGCTTCAGCGCGTTGACCTCATCGGCGCGGCGGCGCGAATCCTCGCCCATCTTCCAGGTGCCCTGGCCAAGCACGGCAATGGCTTCGCCCGAGGGCAATGTCGTGGTTCTCATCGTTGACGGCATGGCATGCTCCCGGCGGTCATGCCACACATCGCATCATAACGGCCGGGAGAAATCCAGATGAACCTCGCGGGATCACTTCACCGGGTGCGCGGCGAGCCAATCCTGCATCTGCTTGATCTCGGCCTCCTGGGCGGCAATGACGCCCTCCGCCAGTTTGCGGATTTCCGGATCCTTGCCGTTGGCGAGTTCAACCTTGGCCATGTCGATGGCGCCCTGGTGATGCGGGATCATGCCCCTGACGAAATCGACATCGGCGTTGCCGGTATACTGCGACGCCATCATGTCGGCATGCATCTTGTCCATCGCCGCCTTGTAGCCTTCGGTCGAAGGGCTGGTGGCGTCGGTGGCCATGCCGGCCATGTCGTGTTTCATCTCCTGGCTTTGCGCCGGAACGCTTTCGAGGAAGACGGCAAGCAGCATGCCGGCCGCCATCAGCAAAAGCACGAGTTTTTTAGCCAAGGTCATTCATGGTCTCCTGTTGATTGGTTTCGTATTTGGGGGCTGGTTTCAGAGTTTCAACGTTCGCAGCCGCAAGGCGTTTGATATGACCGACACCGAGGACAGGCTCATCGCCGCCGCCGCCAGCATCGGCGACAGAAGCGTGCCCGTGAGCGGATAGAGCACGCCGGCGGCGACCGGCACGCCAAGCACATTGTAGAGGAAGGCGAAGAACAGGTTCTGGCGGATGTTGCCGATCGTCGCCCGGGCCAGCGTGCGCGCCCGAACGATGCCGTTGAGGTCGCCCTTGACCAGAGTGATGCCGGCACTTTCAACCGCGACATCGGCGCCGGTGCCCATGGCGATGCCGACATCGGCGGCGGCCAAGGCCGGCGCGTCGTTGACGCCGTCGCCAGCCATGGCGACGCCGGCGCCCCTGCCGCGCAGTTCGTCGACCAGGGCCGCCTTCTGTTCCGGCAGCAGCCCGGCGCGAACCTCGTCGATACCGAGGCTGCCGGCGATCGCCTTTGCGGTGCGTTCGTTGTCGCCGGTCGCCATGATGATCCTGAGGCCGCTGTCATGCAGGGCCCTGATTGCTTCGGCCGTGGTCGCCTTGACCGGATCGGCGACGGCGACGATGCCGGCCAGTTTGCCATCGGCAGCGACGAACATCGCCGTCTTGCCGTCGCCCTGCAACGCTTCGGCCTTGGCGGAAACAGATGCGGTGTCGATGCCGAGATCGGCCATCATCGCGGCATTGCCTAGCGCGACGCGCTTGCCCGACACGGTGCCGGAAACGCCCTTGCCGGTCGCGGCCTCGAAATCGGCGGCGTCCGATATCGTCAGCCCCCGCATGCCGGCGCCTTCGACGATCGCCTCGGCCAGCGGATGCTCCGAGCCCTTCTCCAGGCTGGCGGCGAGCCCGAGCAAATCGTCCTCGGAAAGATCGCCGGCGACAACGACATCGGTCAGTTTCGGGCGGCCCTCGGTCAAGGTGCCGGTCTTGTCGACGATCAGCGTGTCGACGGACGCGAAGCGCTCGAGCGCGGCGGCTTCCTTGATCAACACGCCGGCATGGGCGCCGCGCCCGGTGGCGGTCATGATCGACATTGGCGTTGCCAGTCCGAGCGCACAGGGGCAGGCGATGATCAGCACCGACACCGCCGAGACGATGGCGAAGATCAGGCTGGGTTCGGGCCCGAAGACCGACCAGGCGAGGAAGGCGAAGATCGCGACCAGCACGACGGCGGGGACGAAGTAGAAGGACACGCGATCGGCCAGGCCCTGGATGGGCGCACGCGAGCGCTGCGCCTTGGCGACCATTTCGACGATGCGCGCCAGCGTGGTCTCGGCGCCGATCCGTTCGGCGCGCATGATGAGCGAGCCGTTCTTGTTGATCGTGCCGCCGGTCAAGGCATCGCCCTCGGCCTTCTCGACCGGCAGCGGCTCGCCCGTGATCATCGATTCATCGATCGAGGAGCGGCCTTCCAGCACCGTGCCGTCGACCGGGACGGCATCGCCGGGCCGGATGCGCAGGCGTTCGCCGGCCTTGACGCTGTCCAGCGGCACGTCGCTCTCGGTGCCGTCCTCGGCGAGGCGGCGCGCGGTCTTCGGTGCGAGGTCAAGCAAGGCGCGGATCGCCGAGCCGGTCTTTTCCCGCGCCCGCAGTTCCAGCACCTGGCCGAGGAAGACCAGCGCGACGATAACCGCGGCGGCCTCGAAATAGACCGGCACCGCGCCGTCATGGCCACGGAACTGATGCGGAAAGATACTTGGGAATAACGTGGCGACGACGCTGTAGGTATAGGCGGCACCGACGCCGAGCGAAATCAGCGTCCACATGTTGGGGCTGCGGTTGACGAGTGAATCCCAGCCGCGATGGAAGAACGGCAACGCCGCCCACAGCACGACGGGGCTCGCCAGCGCCAGTTCCAGCCAGACCTTCGTCCGGTCTTCGACAAAGGCCTCAAACGTCAGGCCGAGCATCGGCGCCATGGCAATGACCAGCAGCGGGACGGACAGCACGGCGCTGACCCAGAACCGTCTGGTGAAATCGACCAGTTCGGGGTTGGGGCCCTCATCCCCTGTCGGCACGCCCATCGGTTCCAGCGCCATGCCGCAGATCGGGCAGGAGCCGGGTTTGTCGCGGATGATTTCGGGATGCATCGGACAGGTGTATTGCGTGCCCGTCGGCGCCGGCACCGGCGCCGGCCTGTCGCCGAGATAGGTTTGGGGCGCCGCCTCGAATTTGGCCTTGCAGCCGGCGGAACAGAAATAGAAACCGTGGCCTTCGTGGCGGACAAAATGCCTGGCTGAGGCGCGGTCGACGCTCATGCCGCAGACCGGGTCGGACGCGGTCAGGAATTTTTCCGGCTCGGCGGCAAATTTCGTGCGGCAGCCCTCGCTGCAGAAATGATAGAGCCGCCCGCCATGCTCCGATGTCGGCTTACCGGCGGCCGCATCCACTGTCATGCCGCAGACGGGATCGCGCAGAACAGCGCCGGAATCCGGGGCGGTTTTCGTTGCGCAGCAGCCGCCATGCGCGCCATGGGTGTGGTGATCGTGCTTTGAATGCGTCATTCCAAAATCCCTTGGTGACAGTGCTTCAAGCCTCAGGTAGGGCTTCCAGTAACTGGAAGGTCAAGGGCTGTTTTGATTTTTCGAATTTCGGATGCCGCGGAGTCGACCGAACCGCAAAACTCCCTGTATAAGCGCACCGCTGGTGCCAGGACTTGGCCCGCCAACATATTGCGCACCGCGTCACGTTCACGCCGCTGGATCCCGGTCGACCATGAAGTGCCTGCTCATAAACCTCGATCGGTCCCCGGATCGGCTTGCCCATATGACGGCCGAGTTCGACCGTATCGGCATCGCGTTCGAGCGCATCGCGGCTGTCGACGGACGCGGCCACCCCGAACTCGAACAGCAGCCGCAGCATCCGCTGTATGGGACCCGGCGCCTGTTGAGCAGCGAGATCGCCTGCCTGCATAGCCACCGCGCTTGCTGGTCGATCCTGGCGCAGGACAAGGCTCGCTATGGCGCCGTCTTCGAGGACGATGTGGTCTTTTCAGCGGCTGCCGGCCCGTTGCTTTCCGACAGTGGCTGGATCCCGGCCGACGCCGATGTCGTCAAGCTGGAGACGTACTTCAAAAGAACCCTGATCCACCGGAGAGGGATTTCTGCCGGTCATGGTTTTTCGGCGTACAGACTCTACAAGAACCATCCGGGAACCGGAGGCTACATCATCTCCAGACAGGCCGCGCGCGCTCTTCTCGAAGCGACCGAAAAGATCAATGTGACCGCCGATGATCTGATCTTCACACCGGCGTTCCCGACCTCGTCCAGCAAGAGGATCTACCAGCTCGTCCCCGCACTATGCGCGCAGGACCAGTTCGTGGGCGACCGATTGCCAAGCCTGCTCGCCGAAGAGCGGGACGCCATATCGGCCAAGACCGGGCATCCGGCAAAAACCAGAAAGCCGGTCGCCGAGAGAATCATGAAAGAGGCTGGACGAACGATGCGGTGGGTCGTCGATTTCTGCAGATTTCGGCGACATATTGTCGTCCCCTTCGATCCGATTGGGGCGAACGATCAAATCGCTTGAGGCCACCCCGAAAAGGCAAGGCCAACAGCCACCGCCGTCATTCCCGCAAGATAATGATTTCATTGAACAATGAAGCACCTGGTCATCAATCTCGATCGCTCTCCCGACCGGCTCGCCCATATGACCGCCGAGTTTGCCCGCATGGGCATCGCCTTCGAGCGGGTTGCGGCAATCGACGCAAGGGAGCGTCCGGACCTGGTGCTGCAACCTCAGCACGCACTCTACGCCGTGCGGCGCCTTTCCGGCAGCGAGGTTGCATGCCTGCATAGCCACCGCGCCTGCTGGACCATCATCGCCCAGGACGACGCCCCCTATGGCGCCGTGTTCGAGGACGACATCGTGTTTTCCGCAAAAGCCGGTGCGCTGCTTGCCGACACGGACTGGGTTCCGGCCGACGCCGATATCGTCAAGCTGGAGACATTCTTCCAGAGAACCGTGATCCAGCGGGGAGGAATCTCCGTCGGCCCTGGGTTTTCCGTGTCCAGGCTCCGCAAGAACCACATAGGATCCGGGGGCTACCTGCTTTCCAGGCAAGCGGCACGCGACCTTCTGCAAGCAAGTGCGGAGGTCAACGTGGCGATTGACAGTCTCATCTTCGATCCAGCATTCGCAACCTCGACCGGCAAGACGATCTACCAGCTTGTCCCCGCGCTGTGCGCACAGGACCAGTTCATGGGCAACAGCCTGCCGAGCCTGATCCATCAGGGCAGGCAAGACGAATGGGTCGCGAGCGGGCTTGCTGGCCAATCCAGGAAGCCGGTCATCGAGCGAATCAGGAGAGAGGCCTGGCGGATAGCACGATGGATCGCCGATTTCTGCCGATTCCGGCGACAGATCATCGTCCCCCTCGATCCGATCAAGGCTAAGGACTAGGCGCTTGCCGGGCCGCCGGCAGGCCCCATACCCAGCGCCGCGAAAACGCGCTATAGACGCCGCCCAAAAGGCAAGGCCACCCGGTACCTATGGCGAAAATCTCCCTGAAGCTCGATGAACTGATCGACGGCGAAGCCTTGCGCGGCGCGATGACCGCGCTGACTGCGGCTACCGGCGGCGACGGTTCCAGCCCGGCCATCCGCGCGGCTGTTCTCCAGCTTCTCAAGGCCCGGCTCATGGAAGGCCGCAGGACAGCCGAGGCCATGCTGAAACAGGATGGCGGCGGCAACGCCTGTGCCGAGCGGCTGTCGCATCTGATGGACGAGCTGATCCGCGCGCTCTATGATTTCGCGGCGACGCATGTGTACCGGGTGAAGAACCCGTCGACGGCCGAACGCATGGCCGTCGTCGCCGTCGGCGGCTATGGCCGCGGCACGCTGGCGCCGGGATCCGACATCGACCTGTTGTTTCTGCTGCCCTACAAGCAGACGCCGTGGGGCGAACAGACGGTCGAATACATGCTCTACATGCTGTGGGACATGGGGCTGAAGGTCGGCCATGCCACCCGCAACATCGATGAGTGCCTGCGGCTGTCGCGCACCGACATCACCATCCGCACCTCGATCCTCGAGGCACGCTTCCTGTGGGGCGAACGCAAGCTCTATGACGAGCTGATGCTGCGCTTCGACCACGAGGTGGTGCGCACGACCGGCCCCGAATATGTGCAGGCCAAGCTCGCCGAACGCGACGACCGCCACGCCAAGGCCGGCGAAAGCCGCTACCTGGTCGAGCCCAACGTCAAGGACGGCAAGGGCGGCTTGCGCGACCTGCAGACGCTGTTCTGGATCGGCAAATATTTCTATCGCGTGCGCACCGGCGAGGAACTGGTCGAGAAAGGCGTCTTCACCGGGGCCGAATACCGCGAATTCCAGAAGGCCGAGGATTTCCTGTGGGCGGTGCGCTGCAACATGCATTTCCTCACCGGCAAGGCCGAGGAGCGGGTGCATTTCGACATCCAGCGCGAGATCGCCGAGCGGCTCGGCTACACCACGCATCCCGGCCTGTCGGCGGTCGAGCGCTTCATGAAGCACTACTTCCTGGTCGCCAAGGATGTCGGCGACCTCACCCGCATCTTCTGCGCCGCGCTCGAGGAAGAGCAGGCCAAGCATGTGCCTGGCTTCAACCGCATCTTCCTGACCTTCCAGCGGCGCAAGCGCAAGCTTGCCGGCACCTCCGACTTCATCGTCGACAATCACCGCATCAACATCGCCGACGACAGTGTTTTCGAGCGCGATCCGGTCAACCTCTTGAGGCTGTTCTGGTTCGCCGACAAGCACGGGCTGGAATTCCATCCCGATGCGCTGAAACTGCTGACCCGCTCGCTCGGCCTGGTCAACAAGTCGCTGCGGCGCGACGAGGAGGCCAATCGGCTGTTCCTCGACATCCTGACCTCGGACCGCAATGCCGAGCTCAATCTCAGGCGCATGAACGAGGCGGGGCTGCTCGGCCGGCTGATCCCGGATTTCGGCAAGATCGTCGCCATGATGCAGTTCTCCATGTACCACCACTATACCGTGGACGAGCACCTGATCCGCTGCATCGGCGTGCTGGCCGAGATCGAGCGCGGCGACGGCGAGAAGGTGCACCCGCTGTCGCACGCGCTGATGCCGGGCCTGAAGAAGAGCCGCGAGGCGCTCTACGTCGCCGTGCTTCTGCACGACATCGCCAAAGGGCGGCCGGAGGATCATTCCGAGGCCGGAGCCAGGATCGCGCGGCGCATCTGCCCGCATATGGGGCTCTCGGCGGCAGACACAGAGACCGTCGCCTGGCTGGTCGAGAACCATCTCGTCATGTCGATGACGGCGCAGACGCGCGACCTCAACGACCGCAAGACGATCGAGGACTTCGCCTCGACCGTGCAATCGGTCGAGCGGCTGAAGCTGCTTTTGATCCTCACCGTCTGCGACATCAGGGGCGTCGGCCCGGGCGTCTGGAACGGCTGGAAAGGCCAGTTGCTGCGCACGCTCTACTACGAGACCGAGCTGCTCCTGACCGGCGGCTTCTCGGAAGTCTCGCGCGCCCAGCGCACCGCGGCGGCGCGCGAGCGTCTGGCCGAGGCGCTCGCCGGCTGGCCCGACAAGGCGCGCAAGAGCTATGTCGGCCTGCACTATGAGAACTATCTGCTGGCCGTCGACCTGCCTGACCAGCTTCGCCACGCCGAATTCATCCGCGAGGCGGACGCGGCCGGCAACAAGCTCGCCACCATGATCAAGACCCACCAGTTCGAGGCGGTGACCGAGATCACCGTGCTGGCGCAGGACCATCCGCGGCTGCTGTCGGTGATCGCCGGCGCCTGCGCGGCGGCCGGCGGCAACATCGTCGACGCGCAGATCTTCACGACGTCGGACGGCCGGGCGCTGGACACCATCCTGATCAGCCGCGAGTTCGACCGCGACGAGGACGAGCGCCGGCGCGCCGAACGCGTCGGCCGGCTGATCGAGGACGTGCTGTCGGGCAAGAGCTGGCTGCCGGAGATGATCGAGAAGCGGACCAAGCCCAGGCGCGGTGCCAAGGTGTTCAAGATCCCGTCGCGGGCCGAAATCCGCAACACGCTGTCGAACCGCTTTTCGGTCATCGAGGTCGAGGGGCTGGACCGGCCCGGCCTTTTGTCGGAGATCACCGGAACGCTGTCCGACCTGTCGCTCGACATCGCCTCGGCCCACATCACCACCTTCGGCGAAAAGGTCATCGACACCTTCTATGTCACCGACCTCACCGGCCAGAAGATCGACAACCCGGCGCGCATCACCACCATCCGCAACAGGCTGACGGCGACGCTCGACGGCACCACCCCCGAACGCGGCGGCAGGGCCAAGGCAGCCGCCGAGTGAGCGCCGTCATCCCTTTGTCCCAATCGCGCAGGCGGTCTCCAAACGCATGAGTCTGGTCAAGAAATTCGCCACCGTCGCTTCCGGCACGCTGATGAGCCGCGCGCTCGGCTTCGGCCGCGAGATGCTGATGGCCGCCGCACTCGGCACCGGGCCGGTCGCCGACGCCTTCAACGCCGCCTTCCAGTTTCCCAACACCTTTCGCCGGTTGTTCGCCGAAGGCGCGTTCAACGCCGCCTTCGTGCCGCTGTTCGCCAAGGAGATCGAAACGCACGGCACCGATGGCGCCAAGCGCTTTTCGGAGGAAGTGTTCGGCGTGCTGTTCTCGGCGCTGCTGGTACTGACCATCGCCATGGAACTGGCGATGCCACTGATCGTGCGCTACCTCGTGGCGCCGGGCTTTGCCTCGACACCGGGCAAGTTCGAAACGACCGTCACACTGGCGACGATCATGTTCCCCTACCTCATCTGCATGTCGCTCGGCGCCATGATGGCGGGCATGCTGAATTCGCTGCGCCGCTATTTCGCCGCCGCGATCGCGCCCGCCTTCCTCAACATCATCCTGATCGGCGTGCTGGCCTATGCCTGGTATCACGGGCTCGACGCGCATGATGTCGGGTTCGGCCTGTCCTGGGGCGTGCTGGCGGCCGGCGTGATCCAACTGGCCATCGTCTGGGTGGCCGTGCGCCATGCCGGCATCTCGATCGGCTTCCGCCGCCCGAAGATGACGCCATCGGTCAAGCGTCTGCTGATCCTGGCGCTGCCGGCGGCGATCACCGGCGGCATCACCCAGATCAACCAGTTGATCGGCACCGCGATCGCCTCGGCGCAAAACAGCGCGGTGTCCTCGCTCGCCTATGCCGACCGCATCTACCAGCTGCCGCTCGGCGTCGTCGGCGTGGCGGTGGCGATCGTGCTGTTGCCGGAACTGTCGCGGGCGCTGAAGTCGGGCAATCTGGTCGAGGCTGCCAATCTGCAGAACCGCTCGGTCGAGTTCACGCTGTTCATGACGTTGCCGGCCGCGGTGGCGCTGTGGGTGATGTCGGAGCCGATCGTGCGGCTGGTCTATGAGCGCGGCGCGTTCGCCGCCAACCATTCGACGCCTGTCGTTGCGGCGATCCTGGCGATCTTCGGCCTCGGCCTGCCGGCCTTCGTGCTGATCAAGGCGTTCACGCCGGGGTATTTCGCCCGCGAGGACACGCGCACGCCGATGATGTTCGCCGCCATTTCGGTGGCGGTGAACGTCATCATCGCGCTGACGCTGTTTCCCAGGATGGGTGCGCCCGGCATTGCGGTGGCCTCGGCCGTGGCCGGCTGGGTCAACGCGCTGATGCTGCTTGCCATGCTCATCCGGCGCGGCCATTGGGGCCGCGACCTGCCACTGTTGAAGCGCATTCCGCGCCTGGTGCTGTCGGCGGTGGTGATGGGCGTCGCGCTTTATTTCGCCGAGCATTGGCTGGCCGTCAGGCTCGGCCCCGGCTCGCCGCTGGTGATCAAGGCGACGACAGTGCTGGCACTGGTGGCCGGCGGCGCGCTGCTCTACTTCGTCACCGCGTTTGCCACCGGCGGCGCCGATTTCGGCATGATCCGGCGCAATATCGGGCGCAAGGAGGCGAAGGGGCCTCCTGCGCAGCCGGAGCCCTGACGGGGGTTGAGCCGGCAAGAGCCATTGGCTTTGCAACTGCTGGATAGGTATCGAAGCCAAGCCATCGGATCACGGGCCTGTCCCGGAAGATCAGGGGAAGAGAGGATGCGAGATGGAAAATTTGTCGCTTGCGGATTTCGTTGACGACGAGCCATGGCGGGACGACGTTCCATTGCTGGAGGACGTCTCGGGCGAGGATTTGATTGCCGGGGTGCGGATTCAACGCCTAGTCACGCGCGCCGACAAGCGTGGCGACCTGACAGTTCTCATGTCGGCGCTGCGAGAGCCTATCGCCGCGCCGCCGCACGTCTATCTTGTATCAGCCGAACCAGGATCGATCAGGGCCTGGGTCTATCACAAGCGGCAGTTCGACAGATTGGCCTATACGAATGGCGACATCAGGGTTGTCCTCTATGATCTGCGCGAGGATAGCCCGACATACCGGAGGCTCGACATTCTCGATGTCGGCGCAACCAACAAGATCCTGCTGACCATCCCCCCGTTTGTCGTTCATGGCGTTCAAAACCGCGGCAACAGCACGGCGACATTCGTCAACATGCCGACCAACGTCTACGATCCCAAGAATCCGGACAAGTCCCGCGTGCGTTTCGATCACCCGGGCATTCCCTATCGATTCGGCTGAGTTTGCCGATGTTCTCCGTCATCATGGCCACATACAATCGCGGCAGGCATATCCTTCCGTCGATACAGTCGGTGTTGCAACAAAGCTGCCAGAACTTCGAACTGCTGGTCGTAGGCGATTGCTGCACCGACGATACGGCCGAGATCGTGGGAGCGCTGGCATCGCCTCAAATACGTTGGCTGAACCTGCCGCAGCGAGGCGGCAGCCAGTCTTTCCCCAACAATGCCGGCATCGAACTGTCGCGCGGGCGCACCATTGCCTATCTCGGGCATGACGACATCTGGGCGCCGGATCATCTCCAGGGGCTTGCACGACTTTTCGAACATGACTCGCAGGCGGATTTTGCCGTAAGCGGCGCGATCTTCCACGGCCCCAGGGCAAGCAATTTCCGGCAGGTGACCGGCGTCTTCAGCGACAAGGCGGCGGCCCTCACCCACTTCTTCCCGCCTTCCAGTTTTGGCCATCGCCGCGATGTCGCCGATCGAACCGGCATGTGGCGTGATCCAAAGCAGATCGCTCCGCCAGTTGATGCGGACTTCCTGCTGCGCGCGGCAAAGTCGGGGATGAATTTCGTCTCGACACAGCGGATCACCGTGCACAAATTTGCGGCCGGCCATCGCTACCTGAGTTATATGAGCCACACGTCGGACGAGCAGCAGCGAATGGTCCGGCGAATCCAGCGTGCCGGATACGAGGATTATCTCACCTCCGAATTGGCCAAGGCCAAGGCGGCCGACACGTTCATGATCGTTCGCTACCCGGATTTCGACCGCTATGGAAACGGCCAGCTTGCAACCCAGAATGCAACGAACAAGGGCCTCGTCCGCCCGCAACTGCGCACTCTTACGCGGCGCGTAGTGGTCAAGCAGGACGATTCATCAAGGGCGCTCGACTGGGGTCCGCTGGAAGCCAGAAACGGGCCGATGCGCTGGATCGGTTGCAATCCGCGACCCAAGCTGCTTGTACCGTTCAAATATGCCGGCAAGGCGCGGATTTGCCTGGAGATCTGGCATCCCTGCCGCGAGGCCCTGACCGGACTGAAACTGTCCGCAAACGGCCAGACCATCATCGCCAGCATGTCCAAGCTGCGCCATGACCGTCATCTGTGGAACGCCCAAGCGACGTTTGAAACGACACTGCTGGAAGACGACCACACGATACTGGAGCTTCACCCCAACAGGCTGCAGAGGCCTGCGCGACAACGCACCGGCATCGGCGTGGCCGCCATGGAGATGACGCCGCTGGGGCGCCCAGGCATCATTGCCAGGGTCACGGGGCTCATCGCCAAACTTCGCCCGGTTCGCTGACACCTCTTGCCGGTTTGCGCGTCGTCGTCCATAAGCGCGCCGTCGCAAGACTTTCGCCGCGCGCGGTTTCCAGCCGCATGATTGGCTCCAAAAAGTCTGCAACTTTTTGGAATCATGCGTATACGGCCCTCCACAAGCCATGAGGAAACCATGTCAGCCTTCAAGCCACTCGTCTTCTCCGGCGTCCAGCCGACGGGCAATCTGCACCTCGGCAACTATCTCGGCGCCATCAAGAAATTCGTCGCCCTGCAGGACACGTCCGACTGCATCTATTGCGTCGTAGACCTGCATTCGCTGACCGCACAGCTCGTCTATGACGACCTCGCCGACCAGACGCGCTCGATCACGGCCGCGTTCCTCGCCTCCGGCATCGACCCGAAGAAGCATATCGTCTTCAACCAGTCGCGGGTCATGCAGCATGCCGAGCTCGCCTGGATCTTCAACTGCGTGGCGCGCATCGGCTGGATGAACAAGATGACGCAGTTCAAGGACAAGGCCGGCAAGGACCGCGAGAACGCTTCGCTCGGCCTGCTCGCCTATCCCTCTTTGATGGCGGCTGACATCCTGCTTTACCGCGCCACCCATGTGCCGGTGGGCGAGGACCAGAAGCAGCACCTGGAGCTGACCCGCGACATCGCGCAGAAATTCAACAACGACTTCTCCGACCGCATCGCCAGCCTTGGCGTCGGCGTCGAGATGCAGGTCGGCGAGGAGACCGTGAACGGCTATTTCCCGATCACCGAACCGGTCATCGGCGGACCGGCGGCACGCATCATGAGCCTGCGCGACGGGTCGAAGAAGATGTCGAAGTCGGACCCTTCGGACCTGTCGCGCATCAATTTGACGGACGATGCCGACACCATCTCGAAGAAGATCCGCAAGGCCAAGACCGATCCGGAAGCCTTGCCGAGCGAGTTGGATGGTCTGGCCAGCCGCCCCGAGGCGGAGAATCTGGTCGGGATCTATGCCGGCCTGGCGGAGATTTCGAAGGCCGACGTGCTGAAGGAGTTCGGCGGCCAGCAGTTTTCGGTGTTCAAGCCGGCGCTGGCCGACCTGGCGGTGGAGAGACTGGCGCCGATCGCCGGCGAGATGCGCCGCATCGAAGGCGACCGCGCCCATGTCGACGCGGTGCTGAAGGACGGCGGCGAACGCGCCGGCGCGCTTGCCGAAGCGACGATGAAGACAGTGCGCGACATTATCGGGCTGCTGCAGGGCTGATCTTTGTCCTGACTTGCCTCACCGGCCGGCCGCTTGCGGCCGGTCTGTGGCAGTGGCAGATTGCGGCCGAAACAACACCTGGTAGATAGACATGGTCTCCAAACGCCTCAGCCGCGAAGCCGGCCATCGCCGCAAGTTCCTGGCGATCATCGACGACACGCCGGAATGCGAGCGCGCCGTCGCCTACGCCTCGAAGCGGGCGCAGAGCACCAGCGGCACGGTGGTGCTGCTCTATGTCATCGTGCCCGACGATTTCCAGCACTGGCTGGGGGTCGAAAAGATCATGCGCGAGGAGGCGAACGCCACGGCGCGGGCAGCGCTCGACAGCCACGCCAACAAGGTGCGCCAGAAGCTCGGCATCGAGCCGGAGATGGTGGTGCGCGAAGGCAAGCCGACGGAAGAGATCCACAAGCTGATCGAGGAAGACCAGGACATCGCCATCCTGGTGCTGGCGGCAGGCGCCGGCAAGGAAGGGCCCGGGCCGCTGGTCGGCGCGGTGGCCGGCAAGGGCGCCGCGTTCCCGATCCCAGTAACCGTTGTGCCGCAAAATCTGTCGGATGAGGAGATCGACAGCCTGGCCTGAGATATCAGGCGTTTGCAGGCCGGCCTCACCTGAATACCAGCACATCTCGACGTGGGTGCAGGGTCGAAAAAACATTCCGCCAGCCAGCCGTTCAGCGAAGCGTTTCGCTTGAATGTCCCGCCGATAGAGCCTATTTAGAATTATTCCAAACTATCTGCCCCTAGACGGGCACGGAGACGGCCATGTTCATCCAGACCGAATCGACGCCCAACCCGGCGACGCTGAAATTCCTGCCCGGCAAGGAAGTGCTTCTGGAAGGCACCGCCGATTTCCGCGATGCCGACAGTGCGGCGGTCGCCTCGCCGCTGGCCGGCCGGCTGTTCGAGATATCCGGCGTCACCGGCGTCTTCTTCGGCTATGACTTCATCACCGTGACCAAGGACGGCCCCGACTGGCAGCATCTGAAGCCGGCGATCCTGGGCGCCATTATGGAGCATTTCATGTCCGGCGCCCCGGTCATGGCCAAGGCCGGCCCCGCCGCCGAAACCAGCCAGACCGGTGAGTTCTACGACAAGGCCGACGAAGAGCTGGTCATCACCATCAAGGAACTGCTCGACACTCGCGTGCGCCCGGCAGTGGCCCAGGATGGCGGCGACATCACCTTCCGCGGCTTCGAAAACGGCACTGTGTTCCTGCACATGAAGGGCGCCTGCGCCGGTTGCCCGTCGTCGACGGCGACGCTGAAGCACGGCATCCAGAACCTGCTTCGGCATTTCGTGCCTGAAGTGCAGCAGGTGGAACAGGTCTCCTGACGCCCCTTTGATAATTCCGCCCTGCTGACCATCTGGTCCGATATTCTTCGCTTCCGGCGCGTTGGTCAGAAGGAACCAAAATGATCTACGAACTTCGGGTTTACCGGACTTTTCCGGGGCGCTTGCCGGCGCTTCTTGATCGCTTCGACAAGATCACCCTCAAATTGTGGGAAAAGCACGGTATCCGCCAAGCGGGTTTTTTTACCACGCTCATCGGTGCATCGAACAACGAGCTGACCTACATGCTGGCATGGGATTCGCTGGCCGAACGCGAAGAGCGCTGGACGGCGTTCGTGAAGGACCCTGCCTGGAAGCAGGCGCGGGAAGATTCCGAGCGTGATGGCCAGATCACCGAGACAATCACCAACCAAATTTTGGTTCCCACCGCCTTCTCGGCGGTGTCTTGACCGCCGAGCACGCATCGCATCGCGCAAACAACAAAAAACCGGGCCAGATGCCCGGTTTTCTGTTTGGGACGTCCGTTGTTGCCTAGACGGTCCGCGTACTAAACTTGCGTTTGGCCATGCCCCTGTCGGGCATGGGCCTTCACATCACGATGACCTTGGCGCCGACCGAGGCGCGATCATAGAGATCGATGATGTCCTGGTTCATCAGCCGGATGCAGCCCGACGACATCGCCTTGCCGATCGAGTTCCATTCCGGGCTGCCATGCAGGCGGTAGCCCATGTCGCCGCCCTTGTTGAACAGATACATGGCGCGCGCGCCAAGCGGGTTCTTCAGGCCCGGCTCCATGCCGCTGGCGAACTTGGCGAGTTCCGGCTGGCGCTTGATCATCTGCGACGGCGGCGTCCAGGTCGGCCATTCACGCTTGATGGCGATATGGGCGGTGCCATGCCATTCGAAGCCCTCGCGGCCAACGCCGATGCCGTAACGGATGGCACGGCCGTCACCCTCGACGAAGTAGAGGAACTTGTTCTGGGTATCGACGATAATGGTGCCCGGCTTTTCCTTGGTGTCGTAGTTCACCTCTTGGCGATGATACTTCGACGGCACCTTCTCGATCGGGATGCGCGGCAGCTGGTATCCGGCATCGGTCACCGCGCCATAGTCGTTGGAGAAGATCTGTCCACCGATGGTGCTGCAACCGGCAATAGCGGTGGACAGCGCCAGTGCGGCAATTATTGCAAGCGACTTCATCCGCATGTGGTGATCCGTGCCCCGCCTAAATCCCGCGCGGCACGAGTCGGCCGCTTTCTTGCCGTCATTCATGCTGGCATTTGCTTTGCTTGCCAAGCGGGCGATGCCTATATGCATGACCTTACGTGCCGGTAACCCGGCAACTATGGCATTTCGGCAACAGCACTCGCCGGAATGTGAAGGAAATTCAATGGCCCATGTCCACAGTCCCTGGAAATCGAGGAACCGCCATGAATGTAGGTGACGCCGCCCACCGGTCCGGCCTGCCCGCCAAGACCATCCGTTACTACGAAGAGATCGGCCTTATCAGTCCGCGGCGCGCCGGCAATGGCTACCGCGATTATTCCGGCGACGACATCCACCG
The DNA here is from genome assembly GCA_004791255.1 of bacterium M00.F.Ca.ET.205.01.1.1. GTDB lineage: Bacteria > Pseudomonadota > Alphaproteobacteria > Rhizobiales > Rhizobiaceae > Mesorhizobium. The sequence goes on along the minus strand of SRUQ01000009.1, from coordinate 240,483 downwards.
GCTGGCCTTCCTGCGCCGCGCGCGCAATCTCGGTTTTTCCATCGACGACTGCCGCCAGCTGATGGCGCTCTACCAGGATCGCGACCGCGCCAGCCAGGATGTGCGCGCCATCGCCGCCGCGCATGTCACCGCGATCGAGGAGAAGGTGCGCGAACTGCAATCGATGCGCGCCACCTTGCAGATGCTCGTCCATGCATGTCATGGCGACGACAGGCCGGACTGCCCGATTTTGGACGATATGGCGGGCGCGCTGGAGGGTGATGCGTTGCGCGCATAGACCTGCAGGACCGACGCTTGATCTCGCCGACCCAGGAACAGAGATCAAGGAACTGGTCCGGCACAAGCGCGAAGAGACCAAGCGCTAGCTACGCAAGCTGTAGCCGCGCCCATTCCATACGGCTGGCCCCCGTATGGGAATGTTGGAATCAAAATCCGAGAGCGACTGCCACCTTCATTTCCAGCAAAATCGCTCCAATCATAATCAAGAAAAACAAACGGACAATAAGTGTCGTCTTGACTTTGTACCTTTGAGACAAGAGCACGCACACGATGGTTGCGACGCCTGCTGCAGCGGTGAAAATCAGATCAACCGTGACACTTCGCGAAAACACAGTTCCCCTCCCCCCAGAGCAGGAACTTTAATAGCGCAAGAGGCCTACCTTGTGGAAGGGCGAGCCGCAGTAGCGCTGACCCAATGCTATTCAGCCAACCCGGCGCTCGGTAGGGCTGGAGGTCTGAATGGGAATTGAACCCATTACGTCGGTTTTGCAGACCGATGCGTCACCGTCCCGCCCTCAGACCCTGATGCCTCTATGCCCAATCCATGGCCGTGTAGTCAACCTGGGTTTGTCAACCAGATAATCGCCCCTGCCAACTGGGTTCAAACCATGAACAGAATCTGGCATGGTGCCGCCATGCCAATCGTCTCTCCCATCGCCCTTAACCCTCTCATCGACGGTCGCCAGTCCGAACGCGCCATGCTGGTGCGGCGGGGCGTGCAGCGGCTGTTGATGCAAATGGGCGCGCATGTGTTGCCTGAATTGTCTCTGGCCACCGGCCGCCGCGCCGATCTCGTCGCGCTGACCCGCCAGGGTGATATCTGGATCATCGAGATCAAATCCTCGATCGAGGATTTCCGGGTCGACCGCAAATGGCCGGACTATCGGCTGCACTCCGACCGCTTCTTCTTCGCCACCCATCCCGGCGTGCCGGCGGAGATTTTTCCTGAGGAATGCGGCTTCATCCTTTCCGACGGCTACGGCGCCGAGATCCTGCGCGATGCGCCGGAGCACCGCATGGCGGCGGCGACGCGCAAGGCGCTGATGCTGCGCATCGCGCGCGCCGGCGCTGCGCGGTTGCTGGCGGCGGAACTTGCTGGAGTGGCGGTGCCGGCGCTGGAGGGTGAGAGCGAGTAGTCTGGGGCGAGGGCTCATTGGATCGGCAATAGACAATTTCCTGCGGTCGGCGCCGCCCCTCATCTGCCTGCCGGCATCTTCTCCCCGTAAACGGGGCGAAGGGCGATTTCATCGCCGATTTCGCCAATTTTTCAGGCTGCAGAAGGGGTGCCGGCGTCGCTGCGAGCTTCTTTCCCCCGTTCACGAGGAGAAATGCCCGGCAGCGCGATGAGGGGCGGCGCGGCGATGGAGGAAATCCGCCAACCTATTCCATCTCCGCTTCTTCCGCCCCACCAACCGCCGGCGCCAGCAACAGCACGGCGGCGCCGAGGAGGGCCGCGACCAGCGAGCCGGCGAGGATGCCGACCTTGACCGCGTCCTGCAGCGCCACGTCGCCGGCGAAGGCAAGCAGGCCGATGAACAGGCTCATGGTGAAGCCGATGCCGCACAGCAGCGAAATGCCGATCATGTGCGACCAGCCGGCATGGGCCGGCAGGTCGGCAAGGCCGAAGCGGATGGCGAGCGCGGAGGAGCCGAACACGCCGACCAGTTTTCCCAGAACGAGGCCGGCGGCGACACCCAGCGTCAACGGTTCGATCAGCGCACCGAAGCTCAGGCCGGCGAGCGACACGCCGGCATTGGCGAAGCCGAAGATGGGGATGATGCCGAAGGCCACGATCTTGTGCAGGCCGTGCTCGAGCCGGTGCAGCGGCGAATGGTCGAGGTCGTGGCCGATGCCTGAGGCGCGTTCGAGCGGAATGGTCAGCGCAAGTGCTACGCCGGCAAGCGTGGCATGCACGCCCGATTTCAGCACCAGCACCCACAGGACGGCGCCAAGCACGAGATAGGGCACCAGGCTCATCACCCGCATGCGGTTGAGCACGATGAGCACGGCAATGACGCCGAAGGCGGCGCCGAGATAGGCCAGCGACAGGCCGCTGGTGTAGAAAATGGCGATGATGATGACCGCGCCGAGATCATCGATGATGGCGAGCGCGGTGAGGAACACTTTCAGCGAGGCCGGGACGCGGCTGCCGAGCAGCGACAGCACACCGAGCGCGAAGGCGATGTCGGTGGCGGTCGGGATCGCCCAGCCGGAGAGCGCGGCTGGATTGTCGCGGTTGATGGCGACATAGACCAGCGCCGGAACCAGCATGCCGCCGGCCGCCGCGATGCCGGGCAACACCCGGCGCGGCCAGGTCGAAAGCTGGCCGTCCAGCATCTCGCGCTTGATCTCCAGCCCGACGAGCAGGAAGAACACCGCCATCAGCCCGTCATTGACCCAATGCGAGACGCTGAGCGGGCCGAGATAGGCGTGCAGGGCGGAGAAATAGGGTTCGGAGAGCGGTGAATTGGCGACGATCAGGGCCAGCGCGGCTGCCGCCATCAGGACGATGCCGCCGGCCGCCTCGCTGTCGAGGAATTCGCGGAAGACGGAAACTGGCCGATCGTCTTGCATGAACCTCTCCGTTGCCCGGCCCGCTGGCCGGAAGCCTGTAATTCAATGATGCCCAATGTCAGTGGCGAAGCAAGGCGTACGATTTCACAAAGCACATCGTATGCTTCGAAAGCTGGCCGAAACGCCCGTCTCTTCGTCATTCTGGGGCGGAGCAAGGAGCGAAGCGACGCGGCGCAGACCCCGGAATCCATGCCGTGAAGTCAAGGCGTTGCAACGGGGCAGAATTCTGTTCCGCCGCATCCTAGGGCCAAAGGCACGGCATGGACCCTTGGGTCTGCGCGCCGCTTTGCGGCGCTACGCCCAAGGATGACGACGCTGGTTCAGCGCGGCGCGCGCTTGGCCAGTATCCGCTGCAGCGTACGGCGGTGCATGTTGAGCCGGCGCGCGGTCTCGGAGACGTTGCGCTCGCACATCTCGTAGACGCGCTGGATATGCTCCCAGCGCACGCGGTCGGCCGACATCGGATTTTCCGGCGGTGCGGCGCGCTCGCCCGAGGTGCGGGTGAGCGCGGCGAAGATATCGTCGGCATCGGCCGGCTTCGACAGATAGTCGACGGCGCCGAGTTTCACCGCGGTCACCGCGGTGGCGATGTTGCCGTAGCCGGTCAGGATGATGGTGCGGGAGTCCTCGCGCTTTTCGCGGATCGCGGCGACCACGTCGAGGCCGTTGCCGTCGCCGAGCCGCATGTCGACCACCGCATAGGCCGGCGGATTGGCGCGCGCCTTGCCGACCGCCTCCTCGACGCTCTCCGCCGTCTCGACCACGAAGCCCCTGGTTTCCATGGCGCGGGCCAGACGTGTGAGGAACGGCTTGTCGTCATCGACGATCAGCAGCGAGGTGTCCTCGCCTTCAATCATTGCGCCAATGTTGTCATCGCCTGTCATCGTCTCGACATTCCTGCTGCCTTATTTTTACGCAGATATAGTTTTGCGCCGCTATTGTCCAATTTACGCGGTGTCAAACATCGTCGAGGCGCCGGCTTCCGGGTTGAGGAAGACGCTTCTGGGCCACGAAATCTGCACCACGGCGCCCTCGCCCAGCCCGCTCGAGTTGCGGAAATCGAGCACGGCGCCGGAGCGTTCGAGCAGCGTCTTGGCGATGAACAGGCCGAGCCCCAGGCCGCCGCCTGCCTCCGTGCCCTGACGCGTCGACATATAGGGCTCGCCGATGCGGTCGATGATCTCGGCCGGAAAGCCCGGCCCATCGTCGATGATCGAAAAGGTGACGTTGGCGTCGTCCCAGCTCCAGCGCACGGTGACGCTCTTGCGGGCGAAATCGACGGCGTTCTCGACCAGGTTTCCGAGCCCGTAGATGACGCCCGGATTGCGGCGCCCGACCGGCTCGGGGCCAACGCGCTCGCCGGGCCGAAGCTTGATCGAGATGCCGAAATCGCGATGCGGCGCGGTAACCTCCTCGACCAGCGAGGTCAGCGGCAGGCGCGACAGATGCGCCTCACCCTCCGACGACAGGCTGGTCAAGCGCTTGAGGATCTCGCGGCAGCGCTCGCTCTGCGAGCGCAGCAGCTTGACGTCCTCGCCGTATTTCGCATTGCTGCCAAGCGCCTTTTCCATCTCCTTGGCAACCAGCGTGATGGTGGCAAGCGGCGTGCCGAGTTCGTGCGCCGCGGCAGCAGCCAGCCCGTCGAGCGCCGAAAGGTGCTGCTCGCGCTGCAGCACCAGTTCGGTGGCGGCGAGCGCATTGGCCAGAAGCCGCGCTTCGGCGGCCACCCGGAAAGCATACATGGCGGTAAAGGCGATCGAGGACAGCACCGCCATCCACATGCCCGCGACATAGATGAAGGGCATCGCCAGCGGAGCGCCCTCGTACCAGGGCAGCGGCAGATGGATGAAGACAAGCAACGTCGCCGCCGTCATCACCAGCCCGCCAAGCACGGCAGTGAGGCGCAGCGGCAGCGACGTCGCCGAGATCACGACAGGCACGGTCATCAGCAGCGAGAACGGATTGGTGAGGCCGCCGGTCATGTAGAGCAGGCCGGCAAGCTGCAGGCTGTCGAAGATCAGGATGACGAAGGCCGCGAACGGGGTGAGCCGGTGCGCAGCCGGAAAGCGGAAGGCGAGGAACAGGTTCATCCACGCCGAGCAGGCGATCAGCGCGAAACACAGGCTGACTGGCAGCGGGAATTTCAAGCCATAGGCGACGACCAGCACCGTCAGGCTCTGCCCGACGATGGCAAGCCAGCGCAGCCGGATCAGCGTGTTGAGGCGCAGCCGCTGGCTCTGCTGGAAATCGGGCGAACGCAAAACGTTGATCATGGCCATGGATTACAGCCGCGCGAGGGCGAGCGCTAGGTGCTCAACTTCGTCATTCCTGGGCGAAGCAGGAGCGAAGCTCCGTCGCGTAGACCCTGGAATCCATGCCGCGACCTTTGTCATGCGGTGCAACGGAGTGGAATTCTGCACCGTGGCGACGCCCGGACGTCGCGGCATGGATCCCTTGGGCTGCGGAGCAGCTCCAGGGGTCTGCGCCACGTCGCTACGCTCCTTGCTCCGCCCGTGGATGACGAAGTGACGAGTGCTTGCGCCACTCGCCAAGGTCTGCGGCCCGTGAAAGCTTCTGCCCAAACCTAGGTGCCGCGCGGCTTGGCCCGGCTGGTGGCGGCGGCGAGCAGCGGGTTTTCGGGCCAGACATGGCGGGGATAGCGGCCGCGCATGTCGGTGCGCACATCGGCCCAGGAGCCGCGCCAGAAACCGGGCAGGTCGCGCGTCGTCTGGATAGGCCGGTGCGCCGGCGACAAGAGTTCAAGCGTCAGCGGCACGGTGCCGCCGGCAATCGAAGGATGGTGGCCGAGGCCGAACAGCTCCTGCACGCGGACGGCCAGCACAGGCCATTCGCCGTCATAGCGGATCGGCACGCGGCTGCCCGAGGGAGCGTCGAAATGGGTCGGCGCCAGCGCATCGATGCGGCGCTGCAGATCGTGCGGCACGAGTGCCGTCAGCCCGGCCGAGACGACGCCCGGATCGATGGCGGCCAGGGATGCCGCTCCGGACAGGTAGGGCAGCAGCCAGTCGTCCAGATGCTCGATCAGCGCTTCGTCCGACATGTCGGGCCATGGTTCACCGAGACCGCGATACAGCCAGGATAGCCGCTGGCGCAGCGTCTGCGCCTCCTTGCTCCAGGTCAGCAGCGACAGGCCATGCTCGCGCAATGCGTCAAGAACGGCGCGGTCGGCCTCGGTGCCGGCCGGCGCCGGCAGCATGCGCTCGGCGAGTGTGATGGCGCCCAGGCGCACGGTTTCGCGCACACGCACGGCGCGCCGATCGCGGTCGAAGCTGGTGTGCCGGCGCGTTTCAATCCGCTCACCAAGCGCGGCGCGGATGTCCTCCTCGCCAACCGCCGCCGCCGCCGTGATGCGCGCATTTTGCGCCTTGCCCTGCAGGTCGGCGACGACCAGAAAGGGTTCGCCGGCCAGCGGATCGGCGGCATCGAGCATGGCGCCCGACCCGTTGGCGAGAACGAAGCGGCCGCGCTCGCCACGCGCCTTGGCGACACGGTCGGGCCAAGCGTGGATGAGAAGCGCGCCGGCCGAAACAGCGTCGCTGCGTTTTGCGCCACCCGCCTGTTTCGCCAGTCGTTCGGCGAGCTGGCGCGCAGCGGTGGCGCGCGGCGATTTCTCGGTGCGAAAGCGCATCAACCTCCGTTCCAGGTCGGCGCTGTCGCCGCCCAAACCGAGTTCGGTGAGCAACACGGCTAGCAAGGCCGCCTCATGGACATGACCGCTGCTCGCCGCCTCGGCGACCATATGCGCCAGCCGCACCGGCAGAGCGAGCTTGCGCATCGACGTGCCCGCCTCCGTCAGCCGACCGGCCCCGTCAATGGCATCCAGCGCCCGCAGCAACGACCTCGCCTCATTGAGCGCCGGCGCCGGCGGCGGATCGAGGAAGGCAAGCGACGACGGATCGGCGACGCCGAAGGCGGCACAGTCGAGCAGCAGGCCGGAGAGATCCGCCTCGAGGATTTCGGGCGGCGTGAAGGCGGGCAGTGCCGCCGTCTGCTCGGCCCGCCACAGCCGGATGGCAACACCTGGCTGCGTGCGCCCGGCGCGGCCGGCGCGCTGCTCGGCGGAGGCCTTGCTGACGCGCACCGTTTCCAGCCGGGTCAGGCCGCTGGCCGGCTCGTAGCGCGGCAGTCGCGACAGGCCGGAATCGATGACGACGCGCACGCCGTCGATGGTGATGGATGTCTCGGCAATGGAGGTGGCCAGCACCACCTTGCGGCGGCCCGCCGGCGCCGGCTTGATCGCCGCGTCCTGCGCCTTGCCGTCGAGCATGCCATAGAGCGGCACGATGTCGGTGTCGGCGCTGAGGCGGCCCTGCAGCCGCTCGGCGGTGCGCTCGATCTCGCGCTGGCCGGGCAGGAAGGCAAGCAGGCTGCCACTCTCGTCGGCGAGCGCCGAGCGGATCGCCTTGGCCATGGCGTCCTCGATCGCCACGCCAGCCGGCCGCTCGTCGTAACTGATCTCGACGGGGAAGGCGCGGCCCTCGCTTTCGATCACCGGCGCGCCCGCCAAGAGTTTCGCGACACGCGCGCCGTCGAGCGTCGCCGACATCACCAGAAGGCGCAGATCCGGCCGAAGCGCACCCTGTACGTCGAGCGCTAGCGCCAGACCGAAATCGCCGTCGAGCGAGCGCTCGTGGAACTCGTCGAAAATGACTGCCGAAACCCCTGGCAGTTCTGGGTCGTCGAGGATCATCCGCGACAGCACACCTTCGGTGACGACCAGGATTTTTGTCCGGGCCGAAGTGCGGTTTTCCATGCGCATGGCGTAGCCGACGATGCCGCCGGGTTCTTCGCCCAGCAGTTCGGCCATGCGGCGCGCGGCGGCGCGGGCGGCCAGCCGCCGGGGCTCCAGCAACACGATCCGGCCTGTTCCGAGCCAAGGCGCATCGAGCAGCGCCAGCGGCACCAGCGTCGTCTTGCCGGCGCCGGGAGGCGCCACCAGCACGGCGCTGTTGCCGTTGCCAAGCGCTTCGCTGAGCGCCGGCAGCACGGCTGTGACCGGAAGTTGCGGCAAGGGTCTTGTCGTCATCGCGTCCGCATATCAGCGGTCACGGCCGCCATGCAATGTGTGCGACCGGCGCGAGGTCAAAGCTGGGTCCGCGAAACGGGTTCCAACGCACCGTGCCGAGCTTCACCTCCTCTCGCAACCATGGTCAGCAGGCCGGACCATCCGGCATTCATTTCCCAACGATTTCAACGAACCGTTCCGTCATGTTGCGGCGCAGCGACGAATTCGCTTGCGTTGTTTAGTAAAAATTGCATCACTAAACAAATTACTAAACATCAGCCGCGCACCGCGCCGCCATGTTTAGGCCCCTGAGGAGAGGGGTTGAGAGGTTTTTGAAACGCGTCATCCGGGCGTGTTTCGTACATGGGAGGAAGGCATGAAATCGAGCTTGAAACTGGCGTTGGGACTGGCCTCGGCGGCACTCGCGTCAACCGCCGTCTCGAACGCCGCGCATGCGGAAGATCTGACGTTGTGCTGGGCCGCCTGGGACCCGGCGAACGCGCTGGTCGAACTGTCCAAGGACTTTACCAAGGAAACCGGCATCGGCATGAAATTCGAGTTCGTGCCGTGGACCAACTATGCCGACCGCTTCCTCAACGAGCTCAACTCGCACGGCAAATTGTGCGACCTGATCATCGGCGACAGCCAGTGGATCGGCGGCGCGGCCGAGAACGGCCATTACGTCAAGCTGAACGACTTCTTCGACAAGGAGAAGATCAGCATGGACGACTTCGTCCCGGCAACCGTCGTCGGCTATTCCGAATGGCCGAAGAACACGCCGAACTACTGGGCACTGCCGGCCATGGGCGACGTCGTCGGCTGGACCTACCGCAAGGACTGGTTCTCGAAGCCCGAGCTGCAGAAGGAATTCAAGGAGAAGTACGGCTGGGATCTCGGCCCGCCCGCCACCTTCGACCAGCTGAAACAGATCGCCGAATTCTTCCAGAAGCGGCAGATCGACGGCAAGACGGTCTACGGCGCCTCGATCTACACCGAGCGCGGCTCGGAAGGCATCACCATGGGGGCCATGGACGTGCTCTACAGCTACGGCTTCCAGTACGAGAACCCGAAAAAGCCCTACGAGATGGAAGGCTTCGTCAATTCCGAGAAGTCGGCGAAGGGGCTGGAGTTTTACAAGGCGCTCTATGATTGCTGCACCCCGCCCGGCGCCTCCAACAGCTACATGGGCGAAGGCGTCGATGCCTTCAAATCCGGGCAGGTGGCGATGCACATGAACTTCGCCTTCACATGGCCCGGCCTGCAGAAGGACGAGAATGTCGGCGGCGACAAGATCGGCTATTTCGTCAACCCGAAGGGACCGGACGGCGACCAGTTCGCGCAGCTCGGCGGCCAGGGCATCTCGGTGGTCTCCTATTCCGACAAGCAGGAATCGGCGCTGAAATACATCAAGTGGTTCGCCAACAAGGACGTGCAGGCCAAATGGTGGTCGCTCGGCGGCTATTCCTGCCTCAACGCTGTGGTCAAGGATCCGAAATTCCCCGCCAGCCAGCCCTATGCGCAGACCTTCCTCGACTCGATGGCCATCGTGAAGGACTTCTGGGCCGAGCCCAGCTACGCGCCGCTGCTGCAGGCCTCGCAGAAGCGCTTCCACGACTATGTCGTCGCCGGCCAGGGCTCGGCCAAGGATGCGCTCGACGGGCTGGTCAAGGACTGGTCGCAGGTGTTCCAGGACGACGGCAAGATGTAGTCGGGGAATATCTAAGGCTCCTCCCGAGCCGGACCGCAGCGTCCCGTGCCGCCCTTGGCACGGGACGCAGTTCAGATAAATTCCATCATCGAGACTGACCCGTGACCGAAGCAGGACTGACCATGCTCAATCGGACTGCGGACAATGTTGCCCGGGCGACCCCGGAACCGTTGGCACGCAAGGTTCGGGGCATCAGCGACAAGGGCCTCGCCTGGCTGTTCATCTCGCCGACGATCCTGTTGCTGCTTGCCATCAACATCTTCCCGCTGTTCTGGGCGATCTATCTGTCGTTCACCAACTTCCGGGCCAACCGCCCGAATGAAGTGGTGAAGAACCTCGGCTTCTCCAACTACCAGCGCATTCTTGGCGACCAGGATATCTGGATCGCGATGCAGACCACCGCGCATTTCGTGTTCTGGACCATCCTGTTGCAGACGCTGATCGGCTTCACCCTGGCCTGGCTGATCGACAGGAAGTTCCGCGGCCACGCCTTCTGGACGACACTGATCCTGGTGCCGATGATGCTGTCGCCGGCGGTGGTCGGCAATTTCTGGCGCTTCCTCTACGAGCCGCAGATCGGGCTGTTTTCCTATGTCATCTCGTTTGTCAGTGGCATTCCGCCGACGAACATCCAGATGCTCTCCAACGTCTCGCTGGCGCCGTGGTCGATCGTCATTGTCGATACCTGGATGTGGACGCCCTATGTGATGCTGATCTGCCTCGCGGGCCTGCGCTCGATCCCCGAATACATCTACGAGGCGGCCGAGGTCGACCGCGCCTCCAACTGGCGGCAGTTCTGGTCGATCACGCTGCCGATGGCGCTGCCCTTCATCATGCTGGCGGTGCTGTTTCGCGGCATCGAGAACTTCAAGATGTTCGACATGGTCAATCTCCTGACCGGCGGCGGGCCGGGCTCGACCACCGAGGTCGCCTCGATCACGCTGAAGCGACAGGCCTTCGAAAGCTGGCGCACCGGCTATTCCTCGGCCTTCGCCATCATCCTGTTCGTGGCGGTGTTCGGCCTCGCCAACATCTACGTCAAGGCGCTCAACAAGGTGAAACAGAGATGAGCCTGACCACAGCCCACTCGGTCGTCGCCCCTTCGGCAAACTCGAAGCGCATCGCCGGCGCGATCATCATCGCCTATGCGCTGATCTCGATCGTGCCGCTGCTGTGGATCTTCGCCACCAGCTTCAAGACGCCGCCGGATTCGATTGCCTATCCGCCCAAGATCGTCTTCCAGCCGAGCATCGAAGGCTATTGCAATCTGTTCACGACGCGCACCCGGCAGACGCCGGAATACATCAACTCGCTCGGGCCGGCGACCGGCATCTGCGACGAGACCTCGCGCAAGCGCAACATGGTGATCGCCGGCCCGTCCAACTTCCTGCCGCGCTTCGTCAATTCGCTGATCATCGCCTTCGGCTCGACCTTCTGTGCGGTGTTTCTCGGCACGCTCTCGGCCTATGGCTTCTCGCGCTTCAAGGTGCCGCTCGCCGACGACCTTCTGTTCTTCATCCTGTCGACGCGCTTCATGCCGCCGATCGCGGTGGCGATCCCGATCTACCTCATGTACCGCGAGCTCGGCCTGTCGGACACCGCGCTCGGCATGATCCTGCTCTACACCGCGGTCAATGTCTCACTCGCCGTGTGGCTGCTCAAGGGCTTCATCGACGAGATCCCGCGCGAATATGAAGAAGCCGCGATGATCGACGGCTATACCAGGCTGCAAGCCTTCTGGCGCACCGTGCTGCCGCAGGCGACCACCGGCATTGCGGCGACCGCGATCTTCTGCCTGATCTTCGCCTGGAACGAATATGCCTTCGCCGCGCTTTTGACCTCCGGCACGGCGCAGACCGCGCCGCCCTTCATCCCGACCATCATCGGCGAAGGCGGCCAGGACTGGCCGGCGGTCGCCGCCGGCACGACGATCTTCCTGGTGCCGATCCTTGTCTTCACCATCCTGCTTCGCAAGCAATTGCTGCGCGGCATCACCTTCGGTGCGGTGCGCAAATGAGCATGACAAAACCCATGAAACGCAAATCGCGCTGGCCGCGCTGGGCAAGGCGCGGCCTGATGGAAAACATCGCCACGGCGCTGATCGCCATCGGTTTCCTGATGCTGTTCCAGCCCTTCGCGCTGTCGCTCTACACCTATTCCTTCATCACCATGCTTGCCGGCACCGTGATGTTCATCATCGTCTCGAAATTCCCGGAATAGTCATGGCTGAGATCCGCGTCCAACATCTGCGAAAGGCCTTCGGCGATTTCGTCGCCGTGCAGGATTCCAACTTCGTCGTCGAGGATGGCGAGTTCTTCGTCATGCTTGGGCCCTCGGGCTGCGGCAAGACGACCACCTTGCGCATGATCGCCGGGCTGGAGCTGCCGACCGGCGGCCAGATCCTGCTCGGTGGCGACGATGTCACCATGCTGCGGGCACGCGAGCGCGACATCGCCTTCGTCTTCCAGCTCTTCGCGCTCTATCCGCACATGAATGTGCGCAAGAACATCGGCTTCCCGCTCTTGGCGCAAGGCATGCCTTCGGCCGAGATCCGCACCCGCGTCGAGGAGACGGCGAAGCTTTTGCGCATCGACCATCTGCTCGACAAATCGGTCTCCGGTCTCGCCGGCGGCGACCGCCAGCGCGTTGCGCTCGGCCGCGCCATCGTGCGGCGGCCGAAATGCTTCCTGATGGACGAGCCGCTCGGCACGCTCGACACCGAATTCCGCGATCTGATGGTGCATGAGCTGCGCGAACTGCACAATCGCATCCGCGCGACGACGGTCTATGTGACACATGACCAGATGGAAGCCATGTCGATGGCCGACAAGATCGCGGTGATGAATCACGGCGTCATCGAACAATTCGGCACGCCGCGCGAAATCTACGACCGCCCGGCAACCATGTACGTCGCCGAATTCATCGGTTCGCCGCCCATGAACTTCCTCAAGTTCGGCGGCGGCCTTGCGAAGGGCGCCAGCGAAATTCTCGTGCAGGGCGCCAAGGTCGCGGTGCCGGAGGTGCGCGAGGACATCGCACCTGCTGATATGGCGCTTGGCATCCGGCCCGAACACATCCGCTTCGACGATGCCTCCAAGCTGCGCGGATCGATCTACGGCACCGAATATCTCGGCACCACGCAGATCGTCGCGGTGGAGACGGCCGACGGCATCATCAAGGCACGGGTGCCGGCCGAAATCCGGCTCAACGCCGGCGACCATGTCGGCCTGGCGCTGAACAGCGCGCGGCTGTCGCTGTTCGACAAGGGCTCCGGGCGCGCGGTGAAAACCGCCATCCACGACACTGCCTCGGAGCGGAGAGCGCAGCATGGCTGACGTCAACATCAAGACCGTGACCAAAAGCTTCGGCGACCATGTCGCCGTCAACAGTCTCGACCTGCATATATCGGACGGGGAGTTCGTCGTGCTGCTCGGGCCGACCGGCGCCGGCAAGACGACGACGCTGCGGCTCATCGCCGGGCTGGAGCGGCCGGACGACGGCACGATCGAAATCGGCGGCCATGATGCGACGGCGCTGTCGCCGGCCGAGCGCGACACCGCCTTCGTCTTCCAGCAATATTCGCTCTACCCGCACCTTTCGGTGTTCGACAATCTCGCCTTCCCGTTGCGCTCGCCGGCGCGGAAAATACCGGAAGACCGGATCCGCCGCCGGGTCGAGGAGGTGGCGAAGATGGTGCGCATCGACCACAAGCTCGCCAACCGCTCGACCAAACTTTCGGGCGGCGAGATGCAGCGCGTTGCCATTGGCCGGGCGCTGGTGCGCAAGCCGGCGATCTACCTGATGGACGAGCCGCTGTCGTCGCTCGACGCCAAGCTGCGCGCCGATCTCAGATTGGAGCTGAAGCGCATCCAGGCCGAGCTCGGCGCCACCATGCTCTATGTCACGCATGACCAGATCGAGGCGATGACCATGGCAGACCGTATCGGCATTCTCGCCGACGGGGTGCTGGTGCAGATCGGCACGCCACGGAAGATCTATTCGGAGCCGGCAAACCTTCATGTCGCGGCACGGCTCGGCCAGCCGGCGATCAATCTCTTGCCGGCCGGACTGCTGCCGGATGGCGGTGCGCCGGTAGGAACAAAGACAATCGGCGCGCGCACCGAGCATCTGGCTATCGAGAAGGCGGCAAACGGCCATGCCGACGGCGTCGTCGACTGGGTCGAGCATCTCGGCGACCAGAACCATCTGCATGTGACGGTGGGGCAAAAGAAGCTGGTGACGCTGACCGACCCGGACACCGAGCTGGCGCAAGGCGACAAAGTCGTGATCCGCTACCGCGCGCCGCTCTACTTCGGCGCCGACGGGCAACGGCTGATGTGAGCGACGCGCTGCGCCGGCTTCAGATTGACGATTGCGAATACGGGAAGAATTCGATGAAGCACTTTTTCAACCGCAGGGAAACGATCGTCACCGAGGCACTGGACGGCCTCTTGCAAACCATTGGCTCAGGCGATCTCGCACGCCTCGACGGCTATCCCGAGATCAAGGTCGTGCTGCGCGCCGGCTGGGACAAGACGAAGGTCAGCATCGTCTCCGGCGGCGGCGCCGGGCACGAGCCCTCGCATGCCGGCTTCGTCGGCAAGGGAATGCTGACGGCGGCCGTCTCGGGCGAGATCTTTGCCTCGCCAAGCGTCGAGGCGGTGCTGGCCGCCATCCGCGCGGTCACCGGCCCGGCCGGTTGCCTGCTGATCGTCAAGAACTACACGGGCGACCGCCTGAATTTCGGCCTTGCCGCCGAAAAGGCGCGCGCCGAAGGCTTTCGCGTCGAGATGGTGATCGTCGCCGACGACATCGCGCTGCCCGACATTGCCCAGCCGCGCGGTGTCGCCGGCACGCTGTTCGTGCACAAGATCGCAGGCCATCTGTCGGAAGCCGGCCGCGACCTGGCCGAGATCGTCTCAGCGGCACGGGCGGCGGCGAAGGACATCGTCTCGCTGGGCATGTCGCTGTCTTCCTGCTCGATCCCCGGCCAGCCGCATGAAGACCGTTTCGGCGAAAATGACGGCGAGCTCGGCCTTGGCATTCATGGCGAGCCTGGCGTCGAACGCATCGCGGTGCAGAGCGCCGAGCGGCTGGTGGCGATCATGGCGGAACGGCTGGAGGCGCGGCTCGACTCGACGAGCAGCCAAGCTTTGCTGATCAACAATCTCGGCTCGGTGCCGCCGCTCGAAATGTCTGTTATCGCCAATGCGGTGCTGGCCTCGCCGCTCGCCAGAACCATCAAGCTGACGATCGGCCCCGGACCGCTGATGACCGCACTCAACATGAACGGCTTCTCGCTGTCGCTGATCCGGCTCGACGCAGCCCGCGAGGCAGCCTTGCTGGCGCCGGTCGGCCCGCATGCCTGGACGCCGGCAAAGCCGGTTGCCGCGCCAACGCTCGTGCCGATGGCCAGACCAGCCAATGAGACAGCGGCACGCAAGCCCAGCCAGAATGCAAACACCAGGCGCCTCATCGCGACAATCTGCGAAAGGCTGATCGCGCTCGAAGCCGGCCTGAACAGCCTGGACGCCAAGGCCGGCGACGGCGATACCGGTTCGACGGTGGCGACGGGCGCACGCAGCGTGCTGGAGCAGATGGACAGCCTGCCGCTTGCCGACCCCGCGGCGACCCTTGGCGCGATCGGCGACATTCTGAGTTCCTCCATGGGCGGGTCGAGCGGCGTCCTGCTGTCGATCCTCTTCACAGCCACCGCACAGGCGCTGGGCTTTGGGGCAACCATTCCCAAGGCGCTGCTTGCTGGTCTCGGCCGCATGTCCTTTTACGGCGGAGCGAAGATAGGTGACCGCACGATGATCGATGCCTTGGAACCCGCCTTGAGAGCGCTCGACGCTCATGGCTTGGAGGAAGCTGCGGCAGCGGCCCGGCACGGTGCCGAGGCGACGGCCGCGATGGACAATGCGAAAGCGGGACGGTCCGCCTATGTCGGCCGAACGCTGCAAGGTGTGGTGGACCCCGGCGCCTATGCGGTGGCCGAGGTTTTCGCGGCTGCCGCCGCGCTGCATGCCACGGCCTGACGCATGCTTGAGTTGTCGAACGACCGTTCTTTCGCTACTGCAGGCAAGGTGCAAACCGGGAATTCGGGCGACATGACGGCGCTGAACCTTTCCAGGCTGATCACAGCCGCCGCGGATACGATCGCCGCCCACGCCGAGGAATTGACGGCTCTCGACCAGGCGATCGGTGACGGTGACCATGGGCTGAACATGAAACGCGGCTTCGAAGCGCTGCGTAGCGAGGCCGATGCCTTTGCCGGAAAACCTTTGCCAGAGGCCTTGAAGGCGATCGGCACCAAGCTGGTGATGACGGTAGGCGGCGCTTCAGGGCCGTTGTTCGGCACATTGTTCATGGCGCTCGGCAAGGACATATCCGCCGCGCCGGATCGCGTCGACCTGACAGCGGCCTTCGGCAAGGCGATCGAAGCGGTGGCGGCGCGGGGAAAGTCGCAGATCGGACAAAAAACCATGCTCGATGTGCTGCAGCCGGTGCACGAGGCGCTGGCTGTGGGAAGGACACCGGCGGAAATCGCCGATATCGCCGACCTGGCGGCCGAGGCGACCGTGCCGATGAAGGCGCTGCGCGGCCGCGCCTCGTTCCTCGGCGAGCGCTCGATCGGCCATATGGATGCCGGCGCGCGCTCGACCGCCTTGCTGGTGCGGATAGTGGCGCAGACGATCGGGGAAGACGCATGAGCAATGTCGGCATCGTCATCGTTTCGCACTCGCCGCTGGTCGCCGAGGGGACGGCCGACATGGTGCGCCAGATGGTCGGCGACGAAGTGCCGCTTGCATGGTGCGGCGGAAACGGCCATGGCGGGCTCGGCACCAGCGTCGAGGCGATCATGGCCGCCATCGACAAGGCCTGGTCGGAGGCCGGCGTCGCCATACTGGTCGATCTCGGCGGCGCCGAGACCAACTCGGAAATGGCGGTGGAGATGATCGGCGAACCGCGCGCGCAGAAGATCATCGTCTGCAACGCGCCGATCGTCGAAGGCGCTGTGATGGCCGCGACCGAGGCGTCCGGCGGCGCCTCGCTGAAGGAAGTGGTGGCGACGGCGCATGAATTGTCGCCGTCGTGAGTGAACGGGAACGTTGAGCACATGTCCGCAACCGCCGAAGCGACGATATTGATCACCCATGCGGTCGGTCTGCATGCGCGCCCTTCGGTGAAGTTCACCAAGCTCGCCAAGACATTCGCGGCCGACGTCGAAATAGCGCTGGCCGCCAACGGGCCGTGGTTCGATGCCAAGAGCATCGTCAAGGTGATGGCGGCCAAGGCGCCGAAAGGCACGGTTCTGCACATCAGGGCCAGCGGCGACGGCGCCAAAGATGCCGTCGAAGCGCTGGTCGACCTGGTGCGGCGCGACTTCGACGAAGGCGCGGACCATGCCCGCACCGCTTAGGCTGCAAGGCATTTGCGCCTCCGCCGGCTATGCCGAGGGGCCGCTGTTCGACCTCGACCGGCCGTCGGCCGTCTATGCAAGCCAAGCAAGCGCAGCGGAAGAGAAGGTCGCGCTCGCGGCCGCGATCGGCAAGGCTGTGAGCCGGCTCACCGCCATGGTCGACGCCGCCGACGGCGACGCCGCTGATATCCTCGAATTCCACATCGCCATGCTGGAGGACGCAGCGCTGAGCGCGCCGGCCTTCGCCTCGATCGGCTCGGGCCTGCCGGCCGATCTCGCCTGGCGGCAGGCGCTCGATGCCGAGATCGCCGGTTACGAGGCTTCAGACCAGGACTATTTTCGCGCCCGCGCCGCGGACCTCCGCGATATCAGGGACCAGGTGCTGCGCGCGTTGACGGATGACGGCGGCAGCGCTGTGGCGGCAGGCGCCATTCTGTATGGCGATGATATCGCACCGACCCGGTTCCTCGAAACGGACTGGAGCGCCGGTGGCGGCATTGCCCTGAAGGCAGGCAGTGCGGCCAGCCATGTCGCCATGTTGGCGCGGGCGCGCGGCGTGCCTATGGTCGTTGGGCTTGGCGAGCCCGCGAAAACTGCGGAGGGCTTCGTCCTGCTCGACGCCGAGCATGGGACAATCGCGCTGGCGCCCTCGCCGACCGAGATCGAAGCCTTCCGGCTTTCGTCTTCCTCCTTCGCCGCGCGCCAGGGCAAGGCCCAGGCCTTTCTAGCGAAGCCGGCCGCGACCAGAGCGGGCACTGCGGTGCGCGTGCAAGTCAATATCGCCTACCCCTCGGATGTCGACGGCATCGATGTCTCGACCTGCGACGGGGTCGGGTTGATGCGAACCGAATTCCTGTTCGGCAAGACGCTGCCGGACGAGGAGACGCAGTACCACGCCTACCGCAAGGTGCTGGAATGGGCCGGCGAGAAGCCTGTGACGATCCGCACCGTCGACGCCGGCGGCGACAAGCCGGTGCCCGGTTTCACGGTTGCCGAGACCAATCCGTTCCTCGGCCTGCGCGGCATCAGGCTGTCGCTGGCCCGGCTCGACATATTCCGTATCCAGATCAGGGCATTGCTGCGCGCCGCCATACACGGCAATCTCAAAGTCATGTTTCCGATGATCGCCACGCCAGACGAATATGAACGCGCCGCCGCCCTGTTCGCCGAGGAACAGGCAGCGCTGGCCGCTCGCGGCGTCGCGCACAAGATGCCGCCGCTTGGCATCATGGTCGAGGTGCCATCGGTGGCCATCGCGCCGGAAGCGTTCGACGGCGTCGCCTTCTTCTCGATCGGCTCCAACGACCTGACGCAATATGTGATGGCGGCGGCGCGCGACAATGCAGCGGTGGCGCATCTGAATTCCGTCCGCCATCCCGCCGTCCTGCGGCTGATCGGCTCGGTCGCGGCGTTCGGACAGGAGAACGGGGTTCCCGTCAGCCTGTGCGGCGATGCCGGCGGCGACCCGGCCTCCATACCGGCGCTGATCGAAGCCGGCCTGCGCGATCTCTCGGTCGCGCCGGCCCAACTCGCAATGGCCAAGGCGGCCATCGCCGAAGTTCCGGTCTAGGCGGCTCGCATGGTCGACAACACGTCAGAACCCGGCCCCGACGATGCGATCCGCGCCTATAAGACGATCCTGTCGCAGGTCATCGACCAGCGACCGTCGGGCATGCGCCAGCGGCTTGCCGATGCGCTTGGCAAGCACCGCAGTTTCGTCACCCAGATATCCAGCCCGTCCTATTCGATTCCGATTCCGTCGAAACATTTGCCGGCTATCTTTTCGGTCTGCCATTTCAGCCAGGCCGAGCGCGACCAGTTCCTCGTCGCCTACCATCAGGCGCATCCCGGCAAGATCTCGGTGGCGGCAGGCATGCGCAAGACACGGCATGTTTCGCTCGTCGTGCCGGATTTCGGCGACGACAAGCAGAATGCGGCGCTCGACCGCGCCATCAACGAATTCATCCAGAAGGTTACCAGCATCACCGGCAAGAGTGGCTGAGCGACCCTTGATGACAGGCTATTTCGAGAGGAGACGGCCTTGAAGAAATTCATGAATTCGGTGGACACGGTTCTGACCGAGAGCCTCGACGGTTTCGTTACCGCTCATGCCGACATCCTGGTGCTTGGCGAGGAACACAAATTCATCCGCCGCAGGACCCTCAAGCCGGGCAAGGTGGCGCTGATTTCCGGCGGCGGGTCAGGCCACGAGCCTATGCATGGCGGCTTTGTCGGTCACGGCATGCTGGACGCCGCCTGCCCCGGCCAGGTGTTCACCTCGCCGACGCCGGACCAGATGCTGGCGGCGGCGCAAGCCGCCGACACCGGCGCCGGCTGCCTGTTCATCGTCAAGAACTATGAAGGCGACGTGATGAACTTCGACATGGCCGCCGAAATGTCCGACGGCGTGCTGCAGGTCGTCACCAATGACGACGTCGCGGTGGAGAATTCCTCCTACACGACCGGACGGCGGGGCGTTGCCGGCACGCTGGTGGTGGAGAAGATCGTCGGCGCCGCGGCCGAGCATGGCCTTGATTTGCCGGCGTTGAAGGCGCTGGGCGAGCGCGTCAATGATGCGACTCGATCGATGGGCGTGGCGCTGACCAGCGGCACGGTGCCGGCGGCGGGCCGACCGACCTTCGACATCGGCGACGGCGAGATGGAATTCGGCGTCGGCATCCATGGCGAGCCCGGCCGCCGGCGCGACCGGTTGAAAAGCGCCGACGCCATTGCCGAAGAGATCTGCACGGCGATAGCAGGCGATCTCGGCGGCAAGGCGAAAGGTCCGGCACTGCTGTTCGTCAACGGCTTCGGCGGTACACCGCTGATGGAGCTCTATCTGATGTACAACAGCGCCCGCCGGATTTTCGAGAAGCGTGGTGTGACGGTAAACCGCTCGCTGGTCGGCAGCTATGTCACCTCGCTCGACATGGCCGGCTGCTCGATCACGCTGACCATGCTCAACGACGAGATGACAGGCTGGTGGGACGCGCCCGTCCACACGGCGGCGCTGCGCTGGGGGATGTAGCCGACAAATCCGCCCGCGTCGTGGAGATCGCATGGGCGCAAGCGCTGGCTTCCGCCAGCCTTTTCTGCAACCATTCATGACATGCTGCCGCCTCTTACTGCTGACGAAGAGACCTTGCTGCTGCGCTACGCCGATCCTGAGGCCGAGGCGGTCGGGGAGGTCTTGCCGGCTAAGACGCTGATGGCGCTGCTCGACAATGCCGAGTTCCACGGCATTCTGCCGGTGATGCTGCGCAAGCTCGGAGAGAGCGGCGACGCGCGGCTGCCACAGGACGCCGGTCTCAAGGCGAAGCTCGACGATTTGCGTCAGAAGGCGACCATCGGCACCGGTCAGTCGATGCTGCTGCAATATCATGGCGACCGCATCATGAAGGGGCTGGCGGCGGAAGGCATCCCGGCGCGGATCGTCAAAGGACCGGTCTTCGCGCGAAAACTCTATCGCAACGTTTCCGACAGGCCGTTCACCGACATCGACATCCTTGTCGATCCCGCCAATTTGGCGCGGGCAAACCAGGTGATCGCGTCCTGCGGTTTCGAACTTGGCAGCGACGAGGCCGAATCCTACCAGTTGCAGGAATTCAAATGGCTGGAAAAGGAGAATTCCAGCCTGCTTGTCGAACTGCATGGCGATCTGGTGCATGACAGCGGCATGCGGCGGCGCCTGTCGCTCGGCTTCCGCGAACTGGGCGTCATCGATGGCGACGCGGCAGACACGCCGGCCGCTCTCCTGACGATCGCCATCGTGCACGCCGCCGGCGGGCACAAATTCCATCGGCTGCAGCTTTGCGTCGACGTGCTGCAAGGCGTGCGGGCGCTGCGGTCACCGGGAGCCGAAAGGCGCCTGCTCGACGCCGCCCGCATGACCGGCATCGAGCTCGAACTGGCGATCGTGCTCAATGTGACCGGCGAACTGTTCGGCGAACCGCATGCGCTTGAACTCGCCGGTCGAATCAAGCCCGATCTGTCGATAAGGCTGGCCAGACGGCTGATCACGACCAACACGCTGCTGAGGGTCAACTCCCGCGAAAAGTTCGGCTCGCGCCTGCGCCGCGATGCGTTCCGGTGGATCCAGCGGCTGGCGAAACCGCGCAGCGCCTGAGCCTTTCGTTCAATCCTGCTTCGCCAGCGTGTCATTGATCAGCGCCGCCGCGTCAGCCGGACGAGCGCCCACTTCCAGCGTGAAGGTCGGCACGGATGAGACCAGCTTGCCGATCGTCGCCATCCGGCGCTTCTGCAGCGGCAGCAGGCCGGTCATGCCCGTGCGGACATTGTCGAGCATGAGCGCCACCATGGCCTCCGTCCTGGCCATCGGTACGAGCCGGGTCTGGCTGTCGGCGGAGCGCGCAAGGTGCAGCAGCGCCGCGACCGGCCTGGCGGATGGGGTCTCGACCCGTATGATCTCCCTCAGCCGCTCCAGCGAAACGGCCTGCTCGCCATTGCGGTCCCAGGTCGGACCGAGGCATGGCGCCACCTGCGGGATCATCTCGGCGGTCTTCTGATGGACCTTGCTGTGGCGCGGCAGGCCCCAGGCCTTTGGCGTGGCCGGGGCGACATTCAGGATCATGGCATCGTCGGAACACAGGCCGAAGCCTTGCGTCGCCAAGGCGAGCGACGTCGTGGTCTTGCCGGTGCCGCTCGGCGCGTGGATCAGGACGACCGCATCACGCCCCGGCAGCGTCAGGCCGGCGGTGTGCAGCATATGCTGGCCGCCGGCGTCGAGCGCGGCGTCCAGCACCAGCATCGATGGCGTCCAGGCGGCTTTCGCGCCGGGGCGGACCCGCAGTGTCGCCCAACGCTCGTCGTCGTTGATCGCAACGGTCTGGCGTGCGGGAAAGACGAGATGCACGGTGCTGCCATCCGCGATCATCCTGCAATAGCCATCTTCCGGTATTTCGCCATCGAAGACGAGCGATCCGTCGGGCGCTTCGTCCAAAGCCTCGGTCTCGGCGATATCGAGGCGAAAACCTGGCTCGCCGGTGCCCGCGACATGCAGGCTGGCCAGCATCCGGTCGAAATCCTGCCACAGCTCCGGCCGCTCTGCTGATATGCCGAGGACGATCCCGTTGAGGGAATAGCAGGCGGACGATCCGGTCAAGCAGGGCGCGCCTTGCCTGCGTCGGCGTGGTGACGATAGATCTCGACCATACCGGGAAGGCTGTCGCTGACCACCGGTTTGCCATCGAGGCAGACCCAGCAATGCGCCGACACACGAGGCGTCTGCAGCGACTTCGGATCGACACCGAAGCGCAGCTCGGGATCGAAGCCGGCGAGGCGCAGGAAGCGATGGCCGAGCAGGCCTTCGCGCAGGCATCTGCGATCGCGCATCAGCCAGGGATGGCGCACGATACGGTTGACTCGGGCGACGATGTAGGCGGCCGACAGGCCGCGATAGGGCGTCGGCGAGGCGAGCGGCGCCCATCGCAGCACTTCTTCGAAACTGCGGTTGGCGATCAGGGCCGGCATCAGCCGCGCGCTCAGCCAGAGATGGCAGCGGAACAGGGCGCGAAGGAGTGGGCCGTCGGCCATCAGCCAGCCGGAGGGGCGAGGATGCCTTCCGAGACCAGGTCGGTGGCGAGTACCGCCATGTCCTCGTCAAGCGTACCCTTGTCGACCTCGAACTCCTCGCAAAGCAGGCCGACGATCTGGTCGAGGCTGCGCGCACCGTCGACCTTGTCGAGAAAGGCCTCGGTCGTGCCGTTGCAGGTATAAAGCTGGCCGCTGCGCGCCAGAAGCACGACGGCGCCATCGCCGACATGCTGGACCGAGGCGTCGTCCGCCAGCCGCAGCACCGTTCCGGAAGCAATTTCAACCATGGGCCCACCCCAACCATGAATGATCAGCAACCAGCAAATAGCGCGATGGGGAGACGCTGTCCATTGGCCGGCCGGGGGAGACGACGCCCCGCAGCCTGGTCTTCCGACAGCTTCTTGCCCAGCTGCGGAATTCCCATCCACCGGCTGTATCTGACTGAAATCGTCCCAGAAATAGTCGCCGACCCGAGCTGACAAGCAAGAAGACCGGCCGGCAAGGCCGTTGCCTTTCTTCCCCTAAGTAAGGTAAGGACTCCACGGGGTTTGGGGAGATAGAGTATGCGTTACAACTGGGAGCGAGCTCCGACGACATTCGAACGTCATCGGAAAGCACTGGCGGCGGCCATTTTGATCTTCGGTGGCGTCGGCCTCATGCTGGTTGCTCTGCCGATCTAGGATATCGGCATTTATCCAATGATTACAGCATGTTATATTAGCTTCGCCTGAGATGTCAGCGCGCCTGCCCGGTCACGGCAATGAAGCGTCGGTCACGCCCTTCAAAACCCTGGCTGAAGCGCTGCACCCTCATCGGTGCCAATATCGATGATGTCGATCTCGGAATAGCCGGAAGCCGACGCGCCGGCATCGAGCTGGCCATATTGCTCGAAGGCGAAATAGGTGCCGTCGGGCGAAAAGCCGATGAGGTGCCTTGCCGCCGCGTCGCCGGCCCAGGCGGGTCCGGCGGAGACCGCCAGTACCGCGCCGATCATCAACGCAAAGCGCATCCTCGCCAGGGTTCGTCGATGCCGCATTTCTTCGCCCCCATTGCATCCCGCAATTCACGACGCCGCGCACCCTCGGCCAAGACCTGGGAGACCAGACGAAGATCGGGGAAGACATCGCCGGGAGAACCGGCATAGGCTAGGCGACAAATCGATCTGGGGAGGAACGGATGGCTTCACGCTATCGCGAGGTCTATGACGGCTGGAAGCGCGACCCGGAACAATTCTGGGCGGACGCGGCAGGCGCGATCGACTGGTATTCGCCCTGGGACAAGGTGTTCGATGCCAGCGCCGGCGTCTACGGGCGCTGGTTCACCGGCGCGACCTGCAACACCTGTTACAACGCCGTGGACCGCCAGATAGCGGCCGGGCGGGCCGACCAGATCGCGCTGATCCACGACAGTGCCATTACCGGAACGGTCAGGAAATTCACCTATGTCGAGCTGAAGCGCGAGGTGGTGGCGCTGACCTCGGTGTTGAAGAACCGCGGCATCGGCAAGGGCGACCGCGTCATCATCTACATGCCGATGGTGGCGGAGGCGGCCTTCGCCATGCTCGCCTGCGCCCGCATCGGCGCGGTGCATTCGGTGGTGTTCGGCGGCTTTGCCTCGCATGAGCTTGCCACCCGCATCGACGACGCCAGGCCGAAGCTGATCATCTCCGCCTCCTGCGGGCTCGAGCCCGGCCGCACCGTCGCCTACAAGCCGCTACTCGACAAGGCGATCGAGATGTCGCGCCACAAGCCGGACGCCTGCCTGATCCTGCAGCGCGACCAGTTGCGCTGCGAGTTGAAGGATCACTACGATATCGACTATGCCGACGCGGTTGCCCGCGAGCGGGCGGCGGGCGCCAATGTCGACTGCGTGCCGGTGCTGGCCACCGATCCGCTCTACATCATCTACACATCGGGCACGACCGGCCAACCCAAGGGCATCGTGCGCGACAATGGCGGCCATATGGTCGCGCTGAAATGGACGATGGAGAACGAGTTCGGCGTCAAGCCGGGCGAAGTGTTCTGGGCGGCTTCCGACGTCGGCTGGGTGGTCGGCCATTCCTACATCGTCTATGGCCCGCTGCTGCATGGCTGCACCAGCATATTGTTCGAGGGCAAGCCGGTCGGCACGCCGGATGCCGGCACCTACTGGCGGGTGATCGCCGAGCACGGCGTCGTCGCCCTGTTCACCGCGCCGACGGCATTCCGCGCCATCAAGGGGCAGGACCCCAAGGGCGAGTTCGTGCCGAAATACGACCTCTCGAAGTTCCGCACGCTGTTCCTGGCCGGCGAGCGGGCCGACCCCGAAACCATCAAATGGGCCGAGCAGAAGCTGAACGTGCCTGTCGTCGATCACTGGTGGCAGACCGAGACCGGCTCGCCGATGACCATCAATCCGGCGGGGCTTGGGCTGTTGCCGGTGAAATACGGCTCGCCCGGCGTGCCGATGCCGGGTTACGACATCCGTATTCTCGACGACGCCGGCCATGAGGTGGCGCGCGGCACGCTGGGCAATGTCGTAGTCAAGCTGCCGCTACCGGCAGGCTGCCTGCCGACGCTGTGGAACGCCGACGCCCGCTTCCGGCAGGCCTATCTCGAGGAGTTCCCCGGCTTCTACAAGACCGCCGACGCCGGCATGATGGACGAGGACGGCTATCTCTACGTGATGGCCCGCACCGACGACATCATCAACGTCGCCGGCCACCGGCTGTCAACCGGCGCCATGGAGGAGGTGCTTGCCGCCCATCCCGATGTCGCCGAATGCGCCGTCATCGGCATCGCCGATGCCATGAAGGGCCAGGTGCCGCTCGGCTTCGTCGTGCTCAATGCGGGCGTTTCGCGCGATACCGGCGCGATCGAGAGCGAAGTGGTTTCCCTGGTGCGCGAGCGCATAGGCCCGGTCGCCGCCTTCCGGACGGTGGTGACCATCAAGCGGCTGCCGAAGACGCGCTCCGGCAAGATCCTGCGCGGCACCATGCAGAAGATCGCCGACAAGGAGGAATGGGCGATGCCGGCGACCATCGACGATCCGCTCATCCTCGAGGAAATCACGGCGGCGCTGAAGGCGCGCGGCTTTGGGGTTTAGCGGGCCTCCCGGCGCCGGCGACGCGTCGCCTTTCCCGGATGTTGCGGCGCGGCGAAGTTTGTGATCGGCGCGGCGCTCGCTCGTTGATTGTGCAACGCAGCATAACACCTTACACTCGACGCGGGGGGCCATCCGATCGGGATCGCATGGCTCAGCAAAAGACTACATTCGGTGGCGTCGACATCTTGCGGTTCCTCGCCGCCGTGCTCGTCATGGTCTACCATTACGGCTTCTGGGTGTGGGCCTATCCGGGCGGCATTTCGGCGCAGGCCACGGGCGGCGTCGCGGCGCAGCCGGCAATCGGCGCCTGGGTCGAATCGGGCTGGGTCGGCGTCGAGATCTTCTTCGTCATCAGCGGCTTCGTCATCGCCTTCAGCGCAGAGACATCGACGCCGCTCCGGTTCTTCGAGGCCAGGATAAAACGACTGGCGCCGGCGGTGTGGATCTGCGCGCCGGTCACGGCGGCGGTGCTGCTGGCCATCGGCCTGAGCTGGCCGACGGACGCGGTAGTGCGGCTTCTGCGCACCGGCCTGTTCGCACCCTATGGTCCGTGGGTGGACAGCGTCTACTGGACGCTCGGCATCGAGATCGCCTTCTACGCCATCGTCTGGGTCCTGCTGCAACTCGGTCGCTTCCACCTGATGGAGATCGTCGCCATCGTCCTCGGCCTGATCAGCACGCTGTTCTGGTGCCTCT
This sequence comes from bacterium M00.F.Ca.ET.205.01.1.1, assembly GCA_004791255.1. Lineage (GTDB taxonomy): Bacteria > Pseudomonadota > Alphaproteobacteria > Rhizobiales > Rhizobiaceae > Mesorhizobium. The sequence goes on along the minus strand of SRUQ01000009.1, from coordinate 214,140 downwards.
ACTATCCGCTCGACTGGTCCGCTTTCGCCGAAACGCGCTGGCTGCAGCTCACTTTGGTGCACCATGGCTGCTTCTTCGCGGTCGGCGTGCTCATCTGGCTGATGCGGTTCAAGGCGGTGACGCCCTCACGCATCGCCTTCTGCCTGCTGTTCCTCGGCGGCGGCGTGCTGCAGATCGCGAGTTCCGTCGACGTCCACAGCATCAAGGTCAGCGCAGTGATGCCCTATGCGCCGCCGATCCTGATCTTCCTCGTCGCCATCGCGCTGATGGCATGGTCGCTCAGGCTAGACCTCACCTGGAGCGGCTGGCGCCGGATCGGCCTGATGACCTATCCGCTGTACCTGATCCATGACGTCATCGGCGCGGCGATGCTCGGCGCGATGGTGCGCGCCGGGCTGCCCTATCTGCTGTCGATGGCAATGGTTGGAGCGGTCATGATCGCGGCAAGCTGGCTGGTGGCGACCGAGGCCGAACCGCGCATCCGGCGGATGCTCGACCACACCGTCTTCCGTTATCGGCTGAAGGCCGCGTAGCTGGTCATCTCCAGCCGCAGTCAGCGCGGCTGGCTTCACCCGGGACAGCGGATCCCTCAGACCGCTGCCTTCGACCGCACTTCCGACTTGTCGAGATAGTAGGTCGAGTATTTGTCGAAGAACTTCTCCGACGCGCCGAACGATCCGTATTTGGCGAGCTTCTTCAGGTCGACCTTGTTCAGCACCGCGCCGACGATCTTGTTGGCGACATAGGGTTCGGATTCCAGCATCGAACGCACCATGGCGCGCGGCGTGCTGCCCCATTCGGTGACCAGCACGAACCCGTCGACGAGCGGGGCGAAGGCCTTGGCGTCGACCACCGGGCCGAGCGGCGGCAGATCGACGACGATGTATTCGAAGGTCTCCTTGGCGTTGTCGATGAAACGCCGCATGCCGGCCGAGGAAAGAAGCTCGCTGGTGTGCGAGAAGTGACCGCGCAGCACTGCGGGGATGATCGCCAGCTTGGTCTGGCGGTCGATCTTGCCGACGGATTGCCAGGTCTGGCCATTGACCACGGCTTCCATCAGGCCGTGCTCCGCCTCCATGCCGAGGCTGCGGCTGAGGCCAGGATTGCGCAAATCGCCGTCGATCAGCAGCGTCCTGGCGCCGTTGGTGGCAAGCAGCCCGGCGAGATTGGCGGCAACGGTCGACTTGCCTTCGCCAGGAAGCACCGAGATGACGCCGATGACGCGGCTGCCCTGCCCTTCCAGGACCACATCGAAGGCGATCTTGGCGCTGCGCAGCGTTTCGGCGAACATCGACGCCGGCGCGTCGATGCTGACCCGCATGCGCGCGCGCTTTTCGATGGCGGAAGCCGATTTTGCGACCTTGATATCCGGCTGGCTCTCGGCCGCCTTGTCTTCCTTGACCGCCTTGCCGCCGATGGTCGGCAGGTAGCCGAGGAATTTGAGGCCAACGCGGTCGCGAACCTCCTCGCCGGTCCTGAAGAAACGCTCGTTGAATTCGTTCAGGCCGCCGAAGCCGGCGCCCAGCAGCAGTCCAAGCACCAGCGAGAGTGCGAGCACGATGATGGTGCGCGGGCTCGAAGCGGCCATCGGCATCGAGGCATCCGAGATGATGCGAATCTTGCCGACCGGGAAGGATTGCTGCTGCGCGGCTTCCTCGTAGCGGCCGAGGAATGTCTGGTAGAGCGTGGTCAGCGCCGTCGCCTTCTGGTCGAGGTCGCGCAGCTTGACCTGCGACTGGTTGTCGATGGAGCTCTTGCCCTGCGCCGTGGCGACATTGGCCCTGAGCGCGGTCTCGCGCGCCTGTGCCACTTCATATTCGTTGCGGTAGCTTTCGGTCAGTTGCTTCAGTTCGCCGAAGATCTGCGCCGATATGTCGGCCTTCTCCTTGGCGAGCGCCAGCGCCTGTGGATGCTGGGCCCCGAAATTCGCCTCGACATCCTGCTGCCGTTTGGCGACCGCGAGATAGCGCGTCTTGAGCGTTGATATGACCGAGCTGCTCGGCTGGTCGGCCGAGATGGCGGCGTCCTTGAAGGCGTTTTCCGAGCCGCTTTCGACGATGGCCTTGTATTGCTGGTAGCGGGCGCTGGCGCGGGCGGTATCGGCCTGCGCCACGATCAGCTGCGCATTGAGGTCGGCAAGCTGCTTGTCGCTCATCAACTGGCCGTCGCTGTTGGCGGCGAGCCCATGTTCGGCCCTGAACTTCTCGACAGCCAGCGATGCCGCCTGCGAGCTTTCGCGCAGCTCCGTCAGCCGGCCCTGCAGCCAGACCGCGGCGCGCTCGGTGGCGTCGAAGCTGGCATCGAGCTGGTCGGCGAGGTAGGCGTCGGCATAGGCCTTGGTGATCGCGGTCGCCAGCGCCGGGTCCGTCGCCTGGTAGCCAAGCGCGATGACATAGCTTCGTCCGACGCGCTCCGCCCGCACTTCGCTCTGCAGCTTGAGGATCGCATAGTCACGGCTGGACGACGCAATCAGCGCGTCGCGGGTGGCGGGGTCGAGCTTGCTGATGTCGCCGACGCCCGGGATGGCGGGGCTGGGGCGAACATACCGGATCAGGCCGCGGACCAGACCGATGCCCTGGGCCAGCGCCGACTGGGGCGGGTTCATGAACGCATCGTTCTGGTCGAGCTTCAGCTTGTCGACGACCACGGCGGCGAGCCGGGTCGAGGTCAGGATCTCGATCTGGCTCAGTATGGCCGAATCGGTCTGCATGGTCGTCGACGCCGCCGAGATGTCGTCGACGATCTTGTTCAGCCCCTCGTCGATCAGCACGCTTGAGACCGACTGGTATTGGGGCGGCGTCGTCTGCAGATAGAGCAAGCCGAGGAAAAGGCCGATGATGGCGCATACGGCGACCACCTTGGCCTGCCGCGCGGCCATGCCAAGCAGCCGCTCGATATCGATGAAGTCTTCGCCGTTTCCTGCATCGGAATTCGGCAATGGCATCCTCTTGTCGAGAGGAAAGTTGGCATAATTCATCTTCGGTCCAATTCTAAAGCCTGTTCCATTCCGATCGTCGGGATGGTGCTCTATCTCTTTGTTCGAGCATGATCTTTTCCGAAAACCGGGACCCACTTTCCGGGATCATGCCTTAGGTAGCTCGCAGGCGCCTTGACGATCGGGAGCATTGCCTGGGCAACGCAAGCCTCATGCCAGCCGGCGAGGAGCCTGCCGGCCCCTCGCCAACTGCCATGCCACAATGCTCCCGAAAGATGGGCATTATGCGGCTTCTTCCTGACGTTCATGCGACCGTACGAACTCCCGCAGCATCTCGAAGACCGGGCCCTTCATGTCGTCGCGCGCCAGCGCGAAGGCGATATTGGCCTGGATGAAGCCTTCCTTGGAGCCGCAGTCGAACATGCGGCCCTTGAACGGCTGGGCAAAGAAGGGCTGCTCCTGCGACAGGCGGACCATGGCGTCGGTGAGCTGGATCTCGTTGCCGGCGCCGCGCTGCTGGTTGCCGAGCAGCGCGAAGATCTCGGGCTGCAGGATGTAACGGCCGTTGATGTAGAAGTTCGACGGCGCGTTGGCCGGCGCCGGCTTTTCGACCATGGCCGTGACCTCGAAGCCGCCGCCGACCTCGGCGCCGCGGCCGACGATGCCATATTTGTTGGTTTCCGTCGGATCGCAGCGCTCGACGGCGATGACGTTGCCGCCGGTCTGCGCATAGAGGTCGGTGATCTCGGCCAGGCAACCGCGCCCACCGAACGACACCATGTCAGGCAAAAGCAGGGCGAAGGGCTCGTCGCCGATCACTTCGCGCGCGCACCAGACGGCGTGGCCGAGACCTTGCGGCGATTGCTGGCGGATGAAGGAGGTGGCGCCGGCCACGGGAAGAAGGCTTTCCAACGATTGCAGCTGCGCCTTCTTGCCGGTCTGCTCCAGGGTTCCGATCAGTTCCGGATGCAGGTCGAAATAGTCCTCGATGACCGCCTTGTTGCGGCCGGTCACGAAGACGATGTGCTCGATGCCGGCTTCGAAGGCTTCGTCCACCGCATATTGCACGACGGGCCTGTCGACGACGGGGAGCATTTCCTTCGGCATCGACTTGGTCGCCGGCAGGAACCTTGTTCCAAGCCCCGCCACCGGTATCACGGCCTTCCTGATTTTCTTCATCGCAAATTCCTTCTGAGGAGATCGACTTCAGTCCACTCACAGGCCACGAAAAATCCCTCCATGTGCCTGCATCTTCACCTCCCCACCCCAACGGCAAACTGTGCCGCCATTCTTCGCAACCGCACGGCGATCGGCATGCCCATATGCCTGACCGCCGCCGGGTCGCTGAGCGCTGTCCGGATCGCCTTGAGCGGGGACCGCGCCTTGATGTGCTGAACCATCGCCAGGAACGAGGCCGCCTTGCGCAGGCTGCGGCCGCGCCGGGCGAACGCCGCTTGCGCCGACTCGTCCATCCGATGGGTTTGCGCGAACACGGCATCCGCCTTGCGCATCGCCTCGACATGATGAAGCTCGAGCACGCGCGAAATGGAGCCGCTACGAATATGATAGGCATAGCCGATGTCAGGGTCGACCACGCATCTGCCACCCTTGGCCAAGGCTTCGGCGAGCAGGATGTAGTCCTCGCCGATGATCAGCTTCTCGTCGTAGCGAAGCCGGTTTTCATCCAGGAAGCGGCGCTGGAAGATCGGCTTGAGGTAACCGAGGTTGAACTTCGATTCGAAGACGACATTGCCGGCGATGTAGGTGGCCAGCGATATCTCGCCCAAGCCTTCCAGATACTGGCGCGGAAACATCGCGTCCTCGACGACACCATCCTCGCGGATGACCTGGAGATTGTCGATGGCGATCTCGGCGCCGGCCTTCTCGGCGCGCTCGATCATGGCGGCCATGCGGTCGGGGAAAACCGCGTCGTCGGAATCGAGAACCGCGATCCACCGGCCGCGAGCGGCGTCGAGCCCGGCATTGCGGGCGCCGCCTGGGCCCCTATTCTTTTCGAGTGCGACGACGCGCACGATGTCCTGCGGATAGGCCCGCGCCACATCGAGCGTGGCGTCGCGCGATCTGTCGTCGACGACAATGATTTCGACGCTGACGTCCTTCTGGGCGATGGCGCTGGTGATCGCGCGATCAAGTGTCGCCTCGGCGTTGTAGGCGGCAATGACAAAGGAAACATCGGGCACGAAGGAAGTTTCAGGCGGCACGCTTGCCTCCTTCATCAGGCGAAGGCTGGCCGTAGAGCCGGATTTCGCGGACGCCGACAAGCCCGCTGACGACGCCGACATGCATGATGCCGCGCAACACGCTGCGGTTCCGGCGCACCGGGCTGACGACAACCGGAAGGGCCGCGGCAAAGCAGTAAAGCGCCTTTGCCGTGGCCAGGCCGACCTGCTTGACCAGGCCGACGCCGGCGGTGTTCTGCCCCAGCAGATGGCCATGCGTCTGGCCGACGCGGAAACGGCGACGGCCGAGCCAGTCGAATGCGGCCCTGGCGCGCGGCACCACCTCATCCACCCAGGCTTCGCCGGCGAAGGCGATGCGGCCACCTGACTTGTACATCTGGTCGAAGAACTCGGTGTCCTCGCCGCCGGTCTGGCCGCGCGCCAGGCTGAAGCGACGGCCGCGCAGGCTGTCCGATCCCATGGCGAGCAGCACATTGCAGGTGTAGCCGGTGTGGATCTCGCCACGCACCCAGACCGGCAAGGTCGAATGAAAATCGCCGCTACGCATCCAGGCCGGCGCATCCGGGCGATAGAGCGCGCGCACCGGACCGAGCACGGCGGTGGCGCCGCTCGTCTCAGCGGTCGCGGCGAGTTCAGCCAGCCAGCGCGGCGAAGCGGTCTCGTCATCGTCGATGAAGGCCAGGAAATCCGCTTCGCTGGCGTCGAGGCAGGCGTTGCGGGCGATCGAAATGTTGCGCGCCGGGGCGTGCCGGTAGCGGATCGGCAATGTCAATTCCTGCGACAGCGCCGTCACCAGTGCCTGCGCGCTTGGCGTGTCGTCATTGTCGGCGACGATGACACCGATATCGAAGCCCTCAGGCATCTCCATCGCGGCGAGCGAGCGCAGCGTGTCGGCCAGTTCCGGCCGCCGGAACGTGCACACGCCGATATCGATGCGACGGATCTTGCCGGGCACCGCCATCACGCCACCCCGGGCCGCTTGCCGAGGCCGACAAGCTGCTGCCAGAAGCCGACCGACCAGCCGAAATGCATGACCATCGCCGAGACACCCACCAGCGCGACATCGACCGTGCGTTGGCGAATGGCCGCCACCAGGCCATAGCCCAGGCACACCGACACCCAGATCAGCAGCGGTAGCGCGGCAATCCAGTGGACGAAGGAGAAGGCGGCGAGAAGAACCACTGGGAACACGGCCAGCGGCACCATCTGCCGGACCTTCGGGATGACGCGATGCTTGAGCACGTTCTTGGCGCGGCCGCGGCCATAGCCGAGATACTGGAAATAGAGGCCGCTGAGCGAGGCGCGCGGATAGTAGACCATCTGCGTCTTGCCGCTCATCCAGATGCTGTAGCCGGCCTGCCGCAGCCGGTAGTCGAGTTCGGCATCCTCATTGTGGCTGAACGTCTCGTCATAGCCGCCGACCGCCCGGAAGGCCGAAATCCGCATCAGCGCGTGATGGCCATGGTCGACCCATTCGCCGGCGGAGAGGTGGCGATGCTTGGAGCCGCCGGTTCCGAGCTTGGAGTTCTGCGCTGCGGCCGCCGCCTTCTGCACCGTGCCGCTGCCGCTGGTCAGCATCGAGACGACGACCGAATCCGCGCCCGTGGCCAGCGCCTCCTCGACCAGCCGGTCGCAATAGTCGTCGGGATAGCCGCCATGGGCATCGATGCGGATCAGATACTGCGCGCCGTCGCCGAATTGCTCGACGGCCAGATTGATCGCTGCGCTCTGGATGCGCTTTTCATTGTGAAGCAGGACGATGCGCGGATCCTTCTTCAGGCGGTCGCCGACGATGCCCAAGGTGCCGTCGATGCTGCCGCCATCGGCAACGACGATGCAGGCATCGAGCCTGGCCGCCGCGGGGCTCAGCTGATCGAGCAGCGCACCAATATGGGCTGCCTCGTTCAGGCAAGGGATAATGATCAGGCTGGCGGCAGGCGCTTGCGTCATCGGGCGATGTCTCTCCTAGGCCAAGACTTCGGTTGCGAAGGGCTCGCGCCCGATGGTCAGTCCGCGAAGTTTGTCGACCAGAGCCCGGCAATCGCTGCGATCGTAGCTCCACGTCCTCGGGTTGCGGGCGAGCACACGCTGCTTCAGCTTGCCGAAGCGATGCTCCTCCATCCGGCCCAACGTAGCCTCGAGCGCGTCGGGCGTGGCCTGCGGCAACAAAATGCCGATGTCCTGCTGGTTGAGGAAGCGTCCGGTCTCGGTGTTGCCCATGGAGATCGGCACCGCGCCGAAGCGGCAGCCTTCATAGAGGCGGTTGGGCAGCAGCCATTCGGAGTTCTGGCCCGCTTCGAAGAAATCGATCGCCCAGGAAAAATGCACGTCCTGGTAAATGTCAGCCATGTCCTCGGGATTGCGGTAAGGCCCGCGAAACGACAGCCAGGGTTCGGCCTCGACGAAGCCATGGAAATCCGGGAATTCGGACAAAGCCGGGCGGCCGCGCAGCACGATCTCGAAACGGCCCTCGGCGCGGCGTGAGAAATCCGCCAGAAGCTCGAGCGAGCGGCGGCAGCGCAACGCGCCGAACCAGCCGATGCGCCAGGGTGGCGCGGCAGGATTTTCCGCTGCGGGTTCGCCGGGCAAGATCGCCGCTGTTTCGAAATATTTGTTCTCGACCAGCTCGACAGGTGCCGCGACCTGGCCGAAAGGCTCGAAGTAATTGGCGATGAAGGCGGGCGAACTGGTCACCAGCAGCTTCACGTCCCTGGCCAAATAGCGTTCCGTGGCGCGCAGCGCCTTGCCCAGAATGTCATTGCGAAGCACGAGGCGGTGAATGTCGAGGCATTCATAGACGATCGGCACCGTGGCGCCGAAGGACGAATTGGCACGGCGGGCAAGCGCCAGCATCTCCAGATTGCGCGCGATGATGAGATCGGGCCGCGGCATGCCGCCAAGCTTGGAGCCAATGGAAACCGCCGCCTTGGCGACCGCCGCCAGGCGCTGGGCGAATCGGCCGTCGCGCGTCGCGCCGAGGTCTACCGGCCGCAATCCCTCGATATCGGCATTCGGGTTTGGCGCACGGCGAAAGCCCGCGAGCGTGACCTGAGCGCCACCTGCCCTGAGCATTGTGATCCGCCGGCGCACCGCCGGATCGGAAACGTCGTGCACAAGGTACAAGACATGCAGCATGAAAACTCGACCGCTGTTGGCCCACCCACGGGAAACCTAGTACAGCTCTTGCTGCATCGCAACATTTTTGCGGCGACATGGCCATGTTTTCTGTTGCACTGCAAAAATATTGCCGTAGTTTCGGCCTAGGCGGCGGTAGCGGATTTTCCAGGATGGGAATCCGAGCAAAGATCAGGAATCCTGAATTTGGAAGCCAATCCATTCGATCCGCCGGAAGGCTCGCTGCGCAAATCGGTCGGTCGTGGCGCCGTGGTGACGGCCCTGTCGCAATCCGTGCGGGTGGCGACGCAGATCATATCCGTCATCGTGCTGTCGCGGCTGTTGTCGCCGCAGGATTTCGGCGTGGTGGCCATGTGCGCGCCGGTGCTGGCGTTCATCGCCCTGTTCCAGGATTTCGGCCTGACCCAGGCGACGATCCAGAAGTCAGGCATCCGGCACGAAGAGGTAAACTACCTGTTCTGGATCAATGCCGCCGTCAGCGCGATCCTGGCCTGCCTGCTCGCGGGTGCCGCACCGCTGGTGGCCGCTTTCTACGGCGAGCCGCGCGTGACGGGCCTGGTGGCGGCGCTCGGGCTGCAGATCATGGCTTATGGGCTCGGCGCGCAGCATCTGGCGCTGCTGACCCGGCGCATGCAGTTCGGCCGGCTGGCGGCGATCGACGTCGCCAGCGCCGTGGCGGGGCTTGCCGTGTCGATCGCCTGGACCTTCATCGACCGCTCCTACTGGGCGCTTTTCGCCGGCACGCTGACCGGCGCCGTGCTGCCGACGCTGTGCTACTGGGCAAGCTCGCGCTGGCGGCCGGGCATGCCGCGCAAGGTCGAGGGCATCGGCGAGCTGATCAATTTCGGCGCCGGCATCACCGGCTTCAACTTCGCCAATTTCTTTGCCCGCAATCTCGACAATGTGCTGATCGGAAAATACTGGGGCGAGGCTCAGCTCGGCCTCTATGACCGCGCCTACAAGCTGCTTTTGTTTCCGCTCAGCCAGATCACCAATCCGCTGTCGAAGGTCATGGTGCCGGCCCTCTCCAGGCTGAAGGACGAGCCGGACCGCTACCGCAGCGCCTATCTGCGCGTCATGCCGCTGATCCTACTGGTGGCGCTGCCCGGCGTTGCCTTCGCCACCGCCATGTCCGATACGCTGATCCCCTTCGTGCTCGGCGAACAATGGCGCGAGAGCGCCTCGATCTTCCTCGCGCTCGGATTTGCCGGGCTGCTGCAGCCGCTCAACAATCCCGCCGGATGGCTGTTCGTCAGCCAGGGCCGCTCCGGCGACTTCATGCGCTGGGGCATCATCACCGCGGTGACGTCGGTGCTCGCCTTCGCGCTCGGCCTGCCCTATGGCGCGTTCGGCGTGGCGGTCGCCTATGCCGTCAGCGAATATCTGCGCACACCGTTCCTGTGGCTCTACGTCGGCAAAAGCGGACCGCTGCGGGCCAGCCATGTGCTGCACGTCGCGACGCCGTTCGTGCTCGGCGCCCATCTGGCGCTGGCGGCGGTCTGGTTCGTCAAGCCGCTGCTGCCGCATCAGCCCGTCATTGCCCTGGCCAGCGGCGCGGTGCTTGCCTACCTCGTCACCGTCGTCGTCGCGCTTGCTTTCGCGCCCGGTCGCGAAGCGTTGCGCGAGGTCTTGAAAATGCTGCCGGCGCGGCTGTCGCCCACAGCGCCGCGCGAAGCGCAATAATTTGGGCGCCTTCGACGGCCAAGATATTCCCTCCAGCACCAGGGTTCGATCCATATGCACTACCGATCTGTCTCCGACATGAACGACGCGATCGTCGGTAACCTTCACCGGCTGCCGCGCGGCATCGACCTCGTCGTCGGTGTTCCCCGAAGCGGCGTTCTGGCGGCGACGCTGGTCAGCCTTGCGGCGAACATCCCGATGACCGACCTCGACAGTTTCCTGGAAGGCCGGGTCTACACATCAGGCATCACCAAGCGCCGCGCAGCGCTCGACCGCAAAGTCTCCGAGATGCGCAAGGTGCTGGTGATCGACGACAGCATCGCCGGCGGCAATGCCATGCGCGACGCCCGCGCCCGTATCGAGGCTGCCGGCATCGAGGGCGACTTCACCTATGCCGCGGTGTTTGGTCTGGGGCTGGAGCATCCGGAAACGAATGTCGTCTTCGAGGTCGTGCCGCATCCGCGCATGTTCCAGTGGAATTTCATGCATCATAAATTCCTGGCGCAATGCTGCGTCGACATCGATGGCGTGCTGTGCTTGGACCCGACCGAGGCGGAAAACGACGATGGCCCGGCCTATGAGGCCTTCCTGCGCGACGCGCGCCCGCTGCACGGCCCGACACACAAGATCGGCTGGCTGGTTACCAGCCGGCTGGAGAAGTACCGGGCGCTGACCGAGGCATGGCTCGCCAAGCACGAGATCAAATACGACAAGCTGATCATGCTCGACCTGCCGAGCAAGGCGGAGCGGCAGCGGCTTGGCGCGCATGGCAGTTTCAAGGCCGATTTCTACCGCAAATCCGATGCTATCCTGTTCATCGAAAGCGAGTACGCGCAGGCACTGAGGATCACCGAACTGTCCGGCAAGCCGGTGCTGTGTGTGGAAACGCACATGGTCAGCTTTCCCGATTCACTGTCGCTGCCGGCGCTCGGCCAGGCGGCGCGCAACCTGCCGGCCAGGCTGCGGCAGATCAACTCGCAGGAAGGCCGCAAGAGCGCCGCCAAGACCCTTGCCCGCGCCCTGCTCGGCGCGCGTGGCTATGAGACGCTGAAAAGCCGGGTCAAACGCCCGGCCTGATCCAGATCGCCATCCAGACGGACTGGCCGCGGCCCTAGTCGCGCGGCCCTGGTCGCGCGGTCCTGGGTCACGCAGCTTGTAGCGCGCGCTGCTGTATCGCTTTGTCCAGTATCGAGAAGAACGTGACGAACTGGCGGTCCGGATCGAGCTCCGGACGCGCCGCGAAGCCGCGCGCCAGGCCTGAGACCCGGCCATATTCCTGATTGTCGTTCCACAGTTGCCTGACCGCCGCGACCCAGTCGGCAAGCGGGGCATCGTAATCGAGTACCACGCCGCCCGGCCCGATCGCCTCGGGCAGGCCGCCACGGCGCGAGCCGACGACCGGAATGCCGCTGCAATGGGCTTCCGAGGCGACCCGCCCCCATGCCTCCTCCCATTTGCTGGGCGCGAGCAGGATCCTGGTGCGGCCATAGACCGTCTTCATGTCGCTGGTGCGGCTCTCCAGCGTGACATTGCCGAGGGGCGTGATGATCTCGCCGATGCGCGCCCTATGGTCGTCTTCCAGTTTCCAGCTTTCCACGAACAGGAACGGGATTTCGGGGCAGGCGCCGGCAATGCGCACCGCAAGCTCGAAGCCCTTTTCCTCATAGGGATTGATCAGGGTGACGAATTGACCCGTGGTCGTCGTGCTGTAGTGCGTCGGATTGATGGTCGGCGGGATCACCGCCGCATCGATGCCGAACTCTCTGCTGTAGGTGCGGGCGGTGAATTCCGAGTTGGCGATGTAGAGCGCATCGCGCAACTCGCGCAGGTCGCCGCCCAGTTCGTGAAACTCCACGTTCCTGAGATAGACCACCAGCGGCACGCCTTCGGCCTGCAGCGCCTTGCCGAGCGGAACCGACTTGTGACACTGGACGACCGCGACATCCGGCTTCTGCCGGTCGACGGCAAAGTGTGCCGCCTCCCAGGGAAACCAGGCGCGGATCACCGGATAGCCGGGAAAGCTGTCGACGACGGCCGGCTGGCGCAAAAGCTTCATCTTGGCGCGCGCCTTGAAGCCGAAGACACCATCTCCGAACAGGGCGGCCAGCACCGCCGCCTCATGGCCATGTTCGATGAGCTGTTCGGCCAGATGATGGGTGCTCGACTGGACGCCGCCGCTGAATTCGGGCGGGTAGCCATTGCCGCCCGCAAAAAGAACTTTCATGGTTCCGGCTCCTGGTTCTTTCGCGTTTCATACCTTGCGGCCCGATGAAGAGCCGCGTCTAAGGCCGCCTCAGGCATTCGACGGCGGATCAAGCGTCGCGAACGGATTGGTGCATGACTGCCACCCGGTGAAGCGGATCGGATCACCAGGCGAACTGCGCCAGGCATAGTCGGTCAGCATATGGAACTCGGCGACCAGCCAGCGGTCGAAATGCGTGAGATCGCTCCGCTTCTGCGCCGGCAGCAACTGGCGCGCCTGGCCGAGCTTCGCCGTCTCAAGCAGGGTGATGGCATCACCGAGCTTCTCGCTCGGAAAGAGCCAGGGGTTCCGGTCGCGGAACGCCAGCACGAACTGCTGCAGATGCTCGATGCGCATGTTGAGCTTGCCGAGGTATTTTTCGAGCGTGACGCGCGCCAGGTCCTCATCCGAGAACGACGAGACGGCTGCATAGGCGACGCCCGTCGATGCCACGCCGCCAGCCATGATGGCCAATACCGAACGCCGGGAGACTTCGATCATCCGATAGCTCCTCTCACGCGATCCGGCTCGCCGCCCGCAGGGACAGCGCTGCCGCGGTCAGGCTCGGGTTGGCGCAGGAGCAGCTTGGATAGGTGCTGGTACCGACAACAACCAGATTGCGGAGCCGGTGGTGGATCATGTCGCTGTCGACAACCGAATCCGCCGGACCGGTTCCCATCCGCAATGTGCCCTGGACATGCGATTCGGTCGGCCGGATGCCGCGGTCGAAGAGCCTTTCGACCGGCAGAGGAGAGAGCAACCCCGGCAATTTCTCCAGCGCCTTCGCCATGCCCTTGACGGCATAGTCCGATGGCGCCTTGAAGGAGACGAAGGCGTTGTCGTCCTCATCCAGGGCGACGAAATTTTCATGGTCGAGCAAATTCTCGGTCACCACCACGAGCGGCAGCGCCTGGCGCAATCGCCCTTTTTCGGCGCGCATTCCGTGCTGCCAGCGGTTCTCGAAATAGACCAATGCGGCCGCGTGTTCGGACCGGTGCGGACCGTCATAGAGGCCGAAATTCAGGCCGGTGGTGATGGTGCTGCCGTCGAAATTGTCGACACCGTCGAGATAGACCTCGAAATTCCAGCCATAGGATTCATGCAGGCCGCGGCCGACGAATTCGTCTCCCAACCCCGAGCGCAGCATGATCGCCGCGCTCTGGATGGCGTTGGCGCCAAGAATGAAGAGGTCGCCGCTGACCTGATATTCCTTGCCATTGTGGACGAAGGTGACAGAGCGGACCGTTCCGCCGGCGTGGTCGAGCCGCCGCACTTCCGCACCGAGACAGACCGAGACGTCGGGATGCTCGAAGACATGCATCAGCCCGTTGTTGACGGTGAATTTCGCGTCGGCCGGGCACAGCCAGCAGCGCAGATTGGCGCAGCAGGAGCCTCGCTGCGCGGTCGCCACCCGGGCGCGCGCGGTGGGCATGACGAAGTGCTGGTCGGGCTGTGCCGCCTTCATCATCCTGTCCGGCGTCGACATGCGATGCGGCGGCTGCGGAAACGGCTTCGAGCGCGGCAGCATTGCCGCCATGTCCGGATCGCCGGAGATCGACATGATCTCCTCGGCATCGCAGTAGAACGGTTCGACGTCGTCATAGCTGATCGGCCAGTCGTTGCCGATGCCGTAGGTGCTTTTCAGCCGGAAGTCGTTGGGATGGAACCTTGGTGTCTGCGCGAACCAGCAATTGGTGCCGCCGCCAAGGCCGATCGTGTAGTTCCAGGGCTTGTCGGAATTGGTCTTGTAGGTGGTTTCGTCGTCGATGTCGGTGTTGGCGTTCTGACCGAGCTGCCATTCATGGGTGTTGTGGCGGCCCCATTCCAGCACAAGGATGCGCGCCTTACGCCGCTTGGCGAATTCGTGCAGGAAAAAGGCCGAACCGAAGCCGGAACCGATCGCGACGAGATCGAAATGATCCTTGGTGATTTGTTCCGGCTTTACATCCAGCACCATCAGCTACAACTCCGCACAGACATACGCGCTCATCATGGTCCTCGCGACCGTGCGTCCAGACCGGCACTGTTTCCGGTTGCTCACTCCCAGCCTCACGCCGCCATCCTGCCGATCGAGTAGTATTCGATGCCGTGGCGGGCGATGACCTTGGGGTCGTAGAGGTTGCGGCCGTCGAAGATGACCGGCGTGGTCAGCGCGTCCTTCAGCGCATCGAAAGAAGGTGCCCGGAAGCTCTTCCATTCCGTGCAGATCAGCAGCGCTTCGGCGCCGCGCAGTGCTGCCTCCTTGGTGCCGCACAACAAGAGGTCGTCACGCTGGCCGTAGATGGCCTGGCATTCCTGCATCGCCTCCGGGTCATAAGCCTGCACCTTGGCGCCGGACGCCCACAGCGCCTCCATCAGGTTGCGTGCCGGTGCCTCGCGCATGTCGTCGGTGTTGGGCTTGAAGGCCAGGCCCCACAGCGCGAAGGTCTTGCCTTTGAGGTTGCCCTTGAAATAGCGGTTCACCTTGTCGAACAGGACTGATTTCTGCTCGTTGTTGCGCTCCTCGACGGCGCGCAACAGCTTGGCGTCGAACTTGACGCCTTCGGCGGTCTTGATCAGTGCGCGCACGTCCTTGGGGAAGCAGGAACCGCCATAACCGAGGCCCGGGTAGATGAAGTGGTAGCCGATGCGCGGGTCGCTGCCGATGCCCTTGCGGACCTCCTCGATGTCGGCACCAAGTTGCTCGGCCAGATTGGCCATCTCGTTCATGAAGGAGATCTTTGTCGCCAGCATGCAGTTGGCGGCATATTTGGTGAATTCGGCGCTGCGCACGTCCATCACGATCATCTTCTCGTGGTTGCGGTTGAAGGGCGCGTAGAGCTCGCGCATCACCGCCTCGGTGTCCTCGCTTGATGTGCCGACAATGATGCGGTCCGGCTTCATGCAGTCGGCGACCGCGGAGCCTTCCTTGAGGAATTCCGGATTGGACGCGACGTCGAAGGTCAGGTCCTCGCGGCCTCTTTTCTTCAGCGTTTCGGCAATCCTGGCCTTCACCTTTTCGCAGGTGCCGACCGGCACTGTCGACTTGCCGACGACGATCTTGGACACCTCCATCTCGCGGCCGATGGTCTCGGCCACCGCCAGCACATATTTGAGGTCGGCCGAGCCGTCCTCGCCGGGCGGCGTGCCGACCGCGATCATCTGGATTTGGCCGTGCCTGACGGCGGCGGCGGCATCGGTGGTGAACTTGATGCGGCCGGCGGCGTGGTTTTCCCTGACGATGCTTTCAAGCCCCGGCTCGAAGATCGGAATGAGGCCCTGGTTGAGCCGCTCGACCTTGTTCGCATCGATGTCGACGCACACCACCTGGTGGCCGACTTCTGCAAGCACCGCCGCCTGCACGAGACCGACATAGCCTATCCCAAAGACTGTCAAATTCATTCGGTTTCATTCCCATCCAGGGCAGCGGACCGTTTTCGGCCCGGCCAGTTCAATTCGTCTTTCCCAACTCTTTTACGCTGCATGCCAGCGATTCCGGAAACTGGCAGGGTTCGCCGAGCGCGGTGAAGGCGACGCGCTCGACCTGCAGCGACAGCTTGCGGCCAGGATCGGCAAACGCCCCCATCCACCCCTTCATCGTATCGCTGCCCCAAAGGCTGAAGAAGATCTTCTGGGCATGGCTGGGCAGTTTCGCCGGATCGGTGATGGTGTTCACCAACTGACCGTTGACGTACCAGCGCAGGCTATCCTTCTCCCAGACGAAGGCATAGTCGTTAAAGCCCCCGTCGGTGCCGCCGGGTACGTCGACCAGCTTCTCGTTCTTGCCCTTGCCGCCGATGTAGGCGTTGACCTGCACCTTGGAGGTATCCTTGGTCAGGACCTCGAAGTCGATCTCGTCCCAGGGCTGCTTGTCGGACGGGCCGATATAGGTGAAGAAAGCCGCATTGAGGCCGGAGCCCTTATCGGTCTTCAGCCGCGCCTCATAGGTGCCGTAGCCGAAGCGCTGGTTGGTCTGGATCTCGCCGCAGGCGAACTCGCGGTCCTTCAGCTTCTGTTTTTCAAAGCCCAGCGACAACACCCCGTCGGAAAGCTCGACCAGCCCCTTCGACCAGGTGCAATTCTGATGGCTGCCGTTGTTCCAGCCGTCGGACACGTACCAGCGCTCACGATCGAAGCTCTTGAAGTCGTCGACGAACGAGGGAGCGGACTTGATATCCTGCGCGTGGGAAGGCACCGTCACCAGGCTGCCGAGAGCGGCGAGCAGCAACGCACCGAGCGACCCCAGTCGCCGCCAGCCGACCTGCCCGGCCTGGTGCACGGATGGCGATGCGTCGACTGCGGTCGTGGACATGGTTTTCGGATCCGAATTCATACCAAACTCACCTTTGTGCTGTGCGTCCCCAACCCAAAGTCGACGTTTGAACCGCTTCCAAACGGGCCAACCCTGACCGCTTCCTTGCCCCTTCCGATTTCCTGCCTTGCGTCACCTCTGCCGATACAGTCTCGCGCCGCCGCCTTCACCCTCGGCCGGCCCCCGCTTGGCTGGCCTCGACCGCAGCAGCCGAACCGGCGGCGCTATTATCATCGAAGACCGTATCCAGCGAATGACGGAGTTCCCGCATCATGCCGTCCTGGCGCGACAGCGCCGCGATGCGGCGCTCGCAGTTCAGGATCGACTGCGTCAGCGCGCCGACTTCGGACGAACGGCGGTCCGAGGAGGAGCCGTTCTCGATTGATTCGACCAGGAAGGCCGCGTTGGTCGCCTCCTTGCGGTAACGGCTCTCCAACCCGGTTCTCTCGGCCTCGATCTCGACCGCGATCTGCTGGAACAGCTTCGCCAGCCGGTCGAAGCGCGCAATATCGGTCTGCCGGTCGCGGGCCGGATCCCTTGATCTGAAGCCGAATATCGAGGCCATGGGTTAGTGTCCTGTCATCGCCGGCTCACGAACCGGTTCCTGGCCAATCCCCGCGAACGAGGTTCGAAAGTCGCATCGTCGTGTTCCCTGACGGGATAGACATCAGACCAATCCGATCGGGGGCCAGTTCGGTTGGTCGTCCAATTGCTGCAGCGCAACATAGACTGCCATCGTCGGAGCCCTGAGGCAACTACCCAATTCGTAAACTCATAAATCCGGCCGAAATGGTTTGCGTCGGGAGCTTGCCATTTCGGTGCAAAACCATTGATTTCCTGCGCCTTACCGCTGTTTGCCGGCGCTGGTTGCGGCCATCAAAAAACGCAGCGGTGGAACGAGTTTGTGCCTGGATGCCAGGCCGACGCGGCGAAACAATGCCTCCAACTTGTCCGAAGCCACGCCCTGGACGATGGGAACGAGGTTGGATTGACTCGCAAAGGCGTAAGCCGCGGCCGACGCCAGCCCGCGCTCTGCCTTGACGTCGAGGAAATTGCGCAGCCGGTATTTGTCGCGCACATGGCGTTCGTGCCGGCGTAGCACGGCTTTCGAGCCTTCCGGCAGGCTGTCGATCGCCAGAAGTGCCAGGTCGGCGTCGGCCAGACGCTTCAGGTCCAGGGTCTTGTGGCGGCCGCTGAGCGAATCGGCGCGCACTATTGCCGCGTAGCCGCAGGAGCGGATGACCTTAAAGCGCGCGCCATGGGCCACGGCGCGGGCGTAGAGCTCATAATCCTCGCCCAGGCGCAGGCTCTCGTCGTAGCGCAATCGATGGCGGTCGAGGAAGGCGCGGCTGATCACCGGCTTCAGGAATCCGAGCTCGCCCCTTTGCACGCTGCGTCTGGAAATGTTGCCTTCGACGAACCCCTCGAAATCGAGGAATTCCGGTTCGGCCGCGAATTGCGGGGCGACAATCTTGGTCGCATCGCTCAAGGCGTCATCCCTGATGAGCATGATGTTGTCGGCGGCGAAATCCCAATCGGCGGCGGCAAACAGATCGCGGAACCGGCCCTCGAGGAAGAAATCGTCGGCGTCCAGGATGCTGATGAAGGGCAATCTGGAACCGGCGATGGCGGCGTTGCGGGCAAAGGACGGGCCGCGGTTGACGTCGAGGCGCATCACCTTGAGCCGGCCGCTGCCGTCATCGGCCGCGCGGGAGACGTCAGCGGTATCGTCGGTGGAGCCGTCGTCGACGACGACGACTTCCGCCACCTCCGGTTCGCGCAACGCCGATGCGATCGCGACCGCGATTGTGCGTGCCGCGTTCTTGGCCGCGATGATCACGCAGACCTCTGGTTTCGTCATCGACATGGATTTGCCTTTCGCACAGGTTCCAATCTGCCCTCGCCCTGTACTCGTTCGATGTCCGACGGGACCGGCATCACTGGCTGCCCGGCCGTTCGAAGATGCGGCGGCTGATGTCGGCGGACGCCGCCCAGCCGGCTTCGGCCAGATAGCGGACCGGCGCGCGGCCGCACAATTCCCACAGAACGGTTCGCCGCTGCGGCCATCGCAAGGACGGCAGCCATGGTGCGATGACCATGTTGAGCAGGTCCTCATCGCCGATGCGCGACAGGATCCGCGTGGCGCGCTCGGACAGAAGCGTACCGGTGCCGCCCAGCAGCACGTCGGCGGCGCGCAGGCCAAGCAGCAGCGTGTCGTCCAGCCCTTGCGCGGCCGCGTCATCGAGCAGACGCCGCTGGTCCGCCTCGTCCAGGCGGCTGGCGCTGGCTCTGATATCGCAGACGTAACCGGCGCAAGGTTCCCGGTTGAAAAGTGCCTTGGCGACGCTGATGCAGGACAACAGCAGGGTGTCGGCGGGCGAGGTGAACGGCACCTGGGTGCCGGAGATCCCGATTTGTCGTTTGCGCCGCAGGAACCCGTCCGCATCGCGCGGGCTCGGCGAGCCCGGCTGCTGCAGGCGGTAGTGCAGATCGACCGTGGACGGCCCGTCGCCGCGGATCATGTGCTGTTCGCCCAGGAAACGTACCCACCAGACGGAGCGCGATTTGCCTGACACCTCGTAGCCGATCGAGCGCAGCGCATCGCGTGCCCTGACAAACCCGGCCGGCGAGACCAGGATGTCGACATCGCCGGAAGGCTTCATGAAATGGTCGCCGTAGAGCAGATGCTGCTGGAATGGTCCTTTAAGAAAGACGAAATCGATCTGCCTGTCCCGCAACGCCGCATGGATGGCCATCGAATCAATGATGCAGGACGCGTTCATCGCAACCGTCCGCCTGCGGTAGGCGTCGAGCCACTGCAACAGCCCGGCCGGCCGTCCGTTTGCCGGCGCGCGCGACAATGCCTTGAAGACAAAGGCGGCGACCTTGTTCAACCTGGCGATGTCGGCGACGATCTCGTCGGAAAGGCCAGGCATGGATACCTCGCCGGACGCGGCACGCGAGGGCGTCGCGAAGAACAGCCGCAGGCACGCCTGGACATAGGCGATCTCGTCGGCGCAATCGGCAGCGCGCAGCCGGTCGTATGAACGTTCAGACAAACCCATCGAGAGCCTAATATCTCCAAAAGCGACGCGTATGCTGCAGTGCGAAGCGCAACATCACCAAAAAGCCGGGCGTCGTCCAGTTCTTCCTTTTGCAGCGCAATATTTTGCAACCTGGGCGTTTGCCGATGCAGCCCGATCGCAGCCCGCAACGAGGTCGAAATATCCACCGGCCAAGACCTTTCCGGGCACAGTTCAAGGCGAGGCTGGCGAGGAAATTTGGCCTTTTTAGACATACCTAAAAAAGCATCGTCTGAGTAAGCATTTTAAGCAAATGAAATCAATTGCTTAAGGAATCGTCAATGATGGCGCCGAATTGCCTGTTGATTCCGCCCAAAAGAAGTCGGATTTTGGGCATCCCGCGCACGCATGGTGACATCCGCAACCCATAATTGATTAACACCGGGTAAATCAGGCTTGACTCATAAATGCTGCTATGCAGCTATTGCGGTGCAGCATGAAAGTGCTGACGGCACTCGACGGGCCGTTTCCAGTCCTCATTGGAGTGTAAAATGGAACAGAATGTTGAAAAGCATGATTACGAAACGCCAAGCCTGACGGTGCATGGTTCTATCGAAACCATCACCCAGGGCGGCGGTGGCAGCACGGCGATCGATGCGTCATTTCCTGCGCATACCCCGATCGGTCAACTGACGTTCTCCTGAGCCTATCGCAGGTTTTCCGGAGTGACGAAGTTGGGACTCTGGATCCAAGAAACATAAGAGAGTCGGGGGCAAAAACCTCCGACTCCCCTTTTTATTGCCTGGAACTGTCGAAGCGTTTGTAAGCGAGGTTTTGGGATGGACCGTAATTCTTCCGGCCAGGATTTGGCCGACGGCGATCTGGCGAGCGCGACCGGGGATGCGGTGGCCTGCGAGTTCGGCAACGGCCTGGCGCTGCTCAATCTCAAATCCAACATCTATTACAGCCTGAATGGCGTCGGCGCCTTCATCTGGGACCTGATCCAGGAACCCCGGCCGATCGCCGATATCCGCAGCGCCGTGCTGGCGCGCTACAATGTCGACCCCGAGCGCTGCGAGGCCGATGTCGACGCCTTGCTCAGGGGGCTGGTCGAAAATGGGCTTGCGAGGCTGCACCATGAGGTACTTGTCTAGACAGGTTCCGCAAAGGGACACGGCGTTGCGGCAAAAACCGGCGATGGAAAAAACCTCCGGGCCAGCTAAGCGCCGGCCAGGCCGGCGCGGACTGGCCCGGGTGTTCTCGCTCAGCGGTTCGGAAATCGTCTTCCTTGGCCACTGCTTGCTGGCGGTCGCCGCGGTTCGGCTGGGGCTGACGTTCCTGTCGTACAACCGTGTCCGCAGCCTGGTGACGCGGCTCGACGCACGCCAGTGCGCGAGCATGGGCGAATTGCGGCGCGTCGCCTGGGGCGTAGCAGCGGCGGCACGCTTCGTGCCGCGTGCCACATGCCTGACCCAGGCGCTCTCGGGCCAATACCTCCTCGCCCGCCAGGGCAATCAATCTGACATCCGCATCGGCATCGAACGCGGCACCGGCCAGCAGTTGAAAGCGCATGCCTGGCTGGTCAGCGACAAGCATATCGTACTTGGCGGATCGGTCGAAGGTTTCGCCCATCTGGTCGACCACGGCAACCGATGAGCGGCGTCGCCGGAATCCTGCCGCGACAGACGCTCGCACCGGCGGTCGCGGCGGCGGACATCCAGCAGATGCTGGCGCGCATGCGCCATCGCGGCCCCGACGGCAGTTCCTGGTGGCTGGACGCCGGCATTGCCCTTGGCCACGCCTGGCTCGACACGACAGGCGAAGCCGGCCCAGGTCCGCTGACGATGGCCGGCGGCAAGCTCGCCATCACCGCCGATTGCCGGCTGGACAACCGCGACGAACTCATGGCGCGGCTTGGCGTCCGCGACGCGGCGGTCGCCGATGCGACCTTGCTGATGCGGGCCTATTTGCGCTGGGGCGAGGCCTGCCCCGTGCATCTGCAAGGCGATTTCGCCTTCGCCATCTGGGATGGCGAGCGGCAATCGCTGTTTTGCGCGCGCGACCATTTCGGGGTCAAGCCGTTCTACTATCATGCCGACGACCGGCATTTTGTCTTTGCCTCCGAGATCGGGCCGATCCTTGGCGTCGACGGGGTGGCCGCGCGGCTCAGCGAGCGGCAGATCTCAGGCTTCCTGGCCGGGCTTCCGGACGACCCGCAATCCACCCCCTACAGCGATGTTTTCAGCCTGCCGGCCCGGCACAGCCTGACCGTCAGCTCGCAGCAACTGACGCTGCGCCGCTATTGGCAGATCGAGCCGTCGCAGCGGACGCTGCGCTCGGATGCGGCGGAGGAATTCGCCCATCTGTTCTCGCAATCGGTGCGCAACCGCATGCGTGGCAGTCAGTCGGTCGGCGCCATGCTGAGCGGCGGCCTCGATTCCTCCTCGATCGCCTGCGTGGCCGGCTTGCAGAATGCCGCCGCGCGCAAACCGAGGCTGCCGACCTTTTCGCTGATCTTCGAGAAGGGCTCGCCGATGGACGAGCGCTTCTTCATCGATGCGGTGCTCGAACAGCAGCAGGTCGACGGGACGCTGATCCCGGTCGGCAACTACGCGCCGTTCGCCGAATTCGACCAGGTGCTGGAAGAGCAGGAAGGAACGTTCCTGGCGCCGGGCCTGACATTGACCCGCGGCATCTATCGGACGGCGGGCGCCAAGGGTGTCAAGGTGCTGCTCGACGGCCACGGCGGCGACGAGGTGGTTTCGCAGGGCCATGGCCATCTGCATGAGCTGGCCAATTCCGGCCGCTGGATCGACCTTTGGCGCGAGATCCGCAGCGCCTCCGACACCTATGGCGACAGCACGCTTGGCCTGTACTTCCAGTTCCTGACCATCTACGGGCCGGGCTGGCGCATCGCCAGGATGAAACATCTGGCGAACCGTGTGCTGAACAGGATACGCAAGCCGGCGCAGGTCGCGCACGCCAGGAGCTGGCGCGACCTGATCAATCCGGACCTCGCCCGGCGCACCGAGCTCGTCGATCGGTTTCGCCGCGCCGGCTATATGCCGCCCGGCGTCCAGGCCAGCGACGCGCTCAGCCATCGCTGGATCCTGTCGAACGGCTATGTGCCGCATGCCTTCGAGGTGCTCGACAAGGCAGCGGCCAATTTCGGCGTCGAGCCGCGCTACCCCTTCTGGGACAAGCCGCTGGTCGAGTTCTGCCTGGCGCTGCCGGGCGAGGCTAAACTCAGCCACGGCTTTGGCCGCTATGTGCTGCGTCGCGCCATGGAAGGCGTGCTGCCGGGGGCGGTGCAGTGGCGGCGCGACAAGATCGATTTCACCGCCAATCTCGTCAACGGCATGCTGCGCAACCATGGTGATCTCATGGATCAGCTTCTCGGCCCGGATGCCGGCCGCATTGCACCCTATATCAACCTGCCGGCGGTGAAGGCGGCTTACGCGCGGCTTGTCAGCCGCCCGGATCAACCGGCGCCGCTCGACGTCCAGTATGTCTGGCGCTCGGCGTCGCTGTCGCTGTGGCTGCGGCAGGTGCAACGCGCCGGGAGCGCCGGATGATGCCTTTGAACGCGCCGCTCGCCCTTGACCGGCACCATCATGCGCAAGCCGCGGCGCGCAGAGAGCGCCGCTTCTACCGCGCCTATGGCCTGACCATCGCGTCCGACGTGATCCTCCCGGAGCTCGAGCCGGCGGAGCCGGCAGCGGTGGATGTCGTGATCGCCATCGGCACGATCGACATGCCGAAGCCATCGCCCGAAACCGGGACCGTTTTCCGCTTTGCACCGGACCGGCAGTATATGGCATGGCATGCCGTCGGTGCCTTCCTGATCAGCGATGCCTGCCGCATCGATGTCGAGCCGGCGCCCGGCACCGACGACGCGCTGATCGCCTTCCCGCTGCTTGGACCGGTGATGGCGCTGTTACTGCATCAGCGCGGACTGCTGGTGCTGCACGCCAGCGCCGTGGCGATTTCAGGCAAAGGCGCCATATTCATGGGCGACAAGGGCGCCGGCAAATCGACGACGGCCAGCGCGCTGATCCGGGCCGGCCATGAACTGCTGACCGACGATGTCGTGGCGCTCGATCTCACCGATCCGGACGCGCCGCTGATCGTTCCGGGTTTTCCGCAGATCAAGCTGGCGGCGGATGCCGCGGCGGCGATTTCGCTTGAGCGCGCTGAGGTGCGGCCGCAAGTGCATGCGGCGATCGACAAGGCGCTGCATCGCCTGCATGGCGTCTTTTCCGGCGACACTGTCCCGGCGGGCCGGATCTACATGCTGGAGCGCGGCGGCAAGGCCGATATCGCGCCCTTGCCCCGCATCGCCGCTTTGCCGGCCATCATAAAATTCTCCTACGTGACGCGTTTCGGCCGCGCGGCGCTGACCGGCGATTTCGCCGCCTTGCATCTTCGCCAATGCGCGCGGCTTGCCGAGCATATCGGCGTTTGCCGGCTTGAAGTGCCTGATGGCCTCGACAGGATCGGCGAGGCGGTGGATCGCGTCCGCGAGGACCTTGGCGACGGGGCAAGGCTGAGACATGTCTAAACCGCCCATCCTTCGTCTGTCGCTGCTTGCCGAAGTGGCCGGTTTCGCCGCCACCATCGCCCGGATCGGCGGGCGGCGGACCTGGACGGCGCTGCTGTTCCTGATCCTTGGCAGCCTGACCGAAGGCATCTCTATCCTGCTTTTGGTGCCGCTGCTGCAACTGGTCGGCCGTTCCGACCAGAACTACGCGATCAGGCTGCCCGACCACGAACTGGTGCGCTGGCTGGCCCCCAGCGGCACGATGCCGCTGGCCGCGGTGCTTTGCGCGCTGGTCGCGCTCGTCGTGCTGCAGGCGGCCTTCAATCGCTACAAGTCCGTCTACATGGCAGGGCTGCTCTTCGATTTCATCAACCGCCTGCGCATGAACCTGTTCGAGAGCATCGGCAAGGCGCGGTGGGGTGTCTTCACGCGCATGCGCGGCTCCGACCTCGACCACGCGCTGACCGGCGATATCGACCGCGTCCAGGGCGCGGCCTTTTCGCTGCTGATGCTGGTGCAGATCGCGGTGCTGCTCGCCGGCTACCTCGTGATTTCCATGTTCATCTCGCCGGTCATGACGCTGTTCGCGGTGGTCATCGGCATCCTGATGTTTGTTGCGCTCAGGCCGTTCCGGTCACGCGCCACGGCCTTTGGCCGGATCCTGACAGCCAACCGCCAGGATCAGTACCGGACGGTCTCGGAGTTCCTCGGCGGCATCAAGGTGGCCAAGAGCCTCAACGTCGAAGCGAGCTATTTCGCGCAGCTGCAGGCGACGCTCGAAAGAATGAAGGCCGACAACATCGACTATGTCGGCAACTCCTCGCTCGGCACCGCCCTGTTCCAGGTGGCGAGCGTCATCGGCCTCAGCCTGTTCATCTATGCGGCGCTGGTCGGCTTCCACCTGTCGCTGGCCGAGATCGTCGTGCTGCTTCTGGTCTTCATGCGCATCGCACCGCGCTTCATGGACATGCAGACGCAGGCCCAGCAGGTGCTGATCAACCTGCCCGCCTATGCCGCGATGCGCGCCCTGCAGACGCGTTTCGATGCCGAGCGCGAACCGGGCCACGCCGAGGCCGAGAGTTCGGCAAAACTATCGCTCGATACGGGCCTGAATGTTCGCGCCGTCTCGTTCGCCTATGGAGACGGCGCCGAAAGGCCCGTCGTCAGCGACATCACCTTCGGGCTTCCGGCCGGCAAGGTCACCGCCCTGATTGGCCCCTCGGGATCGGGCAAAAGCACTGTTGCCGACATGCTGCTCGGCCTGCTTGAGCCGACCGCCGGCAAGATCCTCGCCGACGGCATCGAGATCGATGCCGCCAATCGCCGGCGCTGGCGCGGCCAGGTCGCCTATGTGCCGCAGGACGTGTTCCTGCTGCACGACACGATCGCGGCGAACCTGCGCCTGGCCGCGCCGCAAGCCAGCGACGACGATTTGTGGACCGCGCTGCGTTCCGCCCATGCTGGCGAGTTCGTCGAGCGGCTCGACCACCGGCTCGAAACGGTGGTCGGCGACCGTGGGGTCAGGCTCTCGGGCGGCGAGCGCCAGCGGATCGCGCTGGCGCGGGCGCTGCTGCGCAAGCCGTCCCTACTCATCCTCGACGAGGCGACCAGCGCGCTCGACTGGCAGAACCAGTCGCTGATCGCCAAATCGATCGATGGGTTGCGCGGCACGATGACGATCCTGACCATCGCGCACCGGCCGTCGATGATCGCCTTCGCCGACTGGGTGGTGGCGATGGAAAACGGCCGTATCGTCGAGGTCGGGCAGTATCAGCGGCTGAAGGCGAAGCCATCGAGCCGGCTGTCGAGGATGCTTTCGGGGGAACAGGCCGAGGCGGAACCGGCCGAGATGGCCTGACAATTCCGCTCGATAGCGGGTCGAGTGCCTATCAGTGCAGGCTTCGCCTGGCGCTACCCAGCTTTTCGCGTTCGGCAACCTCCGGAGAATTCGCCTTTCTTTCGGCGTCGCGGAGCCTGTCGGCGGCGGTCGGCGCGCTTCTGGCAATCATGGCATAGACAACAGCGAAGTAACCCGCCTGGATGATGACGGCGCAGATGACGACGCGCAGCAGCGTCGTGCCCACGGATGCCCCGCCCAGCCAGGACCAGACAACGACGATCGCGAGAGCGAAAATCATCCCAATGATGAATTTTGGAAGCGACATACCCAACAGCCCACAAACCGGCCCGGGTATATATTTTGTGCCCCACCCGAGCGCCGTCCCTTGTCATGTGGGCTTGTTAAGTTGCCCACTGTCGACCGGTTGCTTCCGGCCTTTCAACCTGTCACCACTATGACAGGTATAATTTGCAATTCTATTAAGGCGAGCAAAAGGCGGCAAGGGCAACCGCGGATTTTTTTTGATTGCGTTCCGGCGATAGACTCTGCCATGTTGCGATGCACACGCTCGCATTCGCCCGAATCGCTGTCTTTGGGCCCCGGAAATAGAATTCGCAATATTAGGTAGTATTTTATATTAATAATCAGCAATATCACGCATAGCTAAAGCACTAAAACGACCTATACCGCAGCATTTAGAACGACGCGCCCACGAATTGCCCCAAAATTGCCCATATTTTTCCAGTGATGCCCACTTATTGTCATAAATGTGCTAAACGCGCCGAAAATTGTGCAGAGCGAGCTTATTATTTAGTCAAATCATGACGTGACTATTTCAGAGCTATGGGAAATTGTGTGTTGCGCTGCAGCATTTTTTTGATATCTTGCGGTAAACCATTCGTTCAACGCATGGAGTTTTTGGCATGAGGGATGTCGCCAAGTCGGCCACGGCGGACTTTTTGCAAGCCGGCACCGATTTTCCGCCTCCGATCGGCGGCCTTATCAAGCGCAGTTTCGATATAGCCGGTTCGCTGGTTGGTCTGCTC
Organism: bacterium M00.F.Ca.ET.205.01.1.1; assembly: GCA_004791255.1. GTDB lineage: Bacteria > Pseudomonadota > Alphaproteobacteria > Rhizobiales > Rhizobiaceae > Mesorhizobium. Next base: position 187,204 of record SRUQ01000009.1, on the reverse strand, counting down.
GCGCTCAGCCCGCTGTTCATGATGATAGCGCTGCTCGTCAAGTTCTCCGACGGCGGATCGATTTTCTACGGCCATCGGCGGATCGGCCGCGGCGGGCGGATTTTCCCGTGCCTCAAGTTCCGCACCATGGTCCCTGACGGCGACAAGGTGCTGGCCGCCTATCTCGCCACGAATCCGGACGCCAATGCGGAATGGATCGCGACCCGCAAGCTCAAGAACGATCCACGCGTCACCCGCGTCGGTGCTGTGCTGAGGAAGCTCAGCCTCGACGAGCTGCCGCAGATCATCAATATCCTGCAGGGCGACATGAGCCTTGTCGGGCCTCGCCCGGTCGTCCGTGACGAGCTGGAAATCTACGGCAGTGCCGCGGTGTACTATCTGAAATCCCGTCCCGGCCTGACGGGCCTGTGGCAGGTCAGCGGCCGCAACGATGTTTCCTATGACAGCCGCGTGGCGTTCGACCGCCACTATGTCGAGAACTGGTCGCTGTTCGGCGACGTTCGCATTATCATCAAAACCGTTCCAGCGGTCTGGATGTCGCGCGGCTCCTATTGACCGGCCGCCGACGCATCCGGCGGCAAACTCATCGGGCGATGGGGCAAAAGCGGATCGGAACGTTCAGTTGAGAAAAGACATGTTTGTAGCATTTGGCAGCGGCCCGCTTGCGGGCCGCTCGCGCTCATGGCTGGTGACCACGTGCCTTGCCGTGTCGCTTGCCCTTCCCCGGTTGGCTGCCGCCGACGAATATCATCTCGGCTCGCAGGACAAGCTCACAGTCCGCATCGCGGAATGGCAGACCGTCGAAGGCACGTTCCGCGACTGGTCGGCGGTCAACGGCGAATACACGGTCGGCCCGGCCGGAACGCTGTCAGTGCCGTTCGTTGGCGAACTGCCGGCCGCCGGCAAGACCACGGCGGAAGTCGCCGCGGCGATCGGCGAAGCGCTGCAGCATAAGCTCGCACTGTCGGACAAGCCCGAAGCCTCGGTCGAGATGGCGCAGTTCCGGCCGTTCTACATCTCAGGTGAAGTGCAGAACCCTGGCCAGTTTCCCTATGTGCCCGATCTGACCGTGCTGAAAGCGATCAGCGTTGCCGGCGGCATCAGGCGCACCGCCGACTACGGCCCCCAACTCGGTAAGGATCTGGTTACCGCCAAGGGCAATTTCGATATCTCCGACGACCTGCGCGTCCGACTGATCGTCAAGCGCGCCCGCATCGACGCAGACCTCGCCGGCAAGACGAGCTTCGACCCGCCGAAGGAGGTCGAGGGCGATCCGCGGCTGCCGGCCATCGTCGCCGACGAAATGACGATCCTGAACGCCGACCAAAAGGCGCTGAAGCTGAAGCTCGAAGCGCTCGACGACCTGAAGGGCGTTCTGCAGGGCGAAATCGACTCGCTGCAGAAGAAGATCGCCAACCAGCAGAAGCAGGTAGACCTCGCGCAGCAGCAGCTGGCCAGCATCGGTCCGCTGGCGCAGAAGGGCCTGGTCGCCAATGCGAGACTCCTGGATTCGCAGCAGTCCGTCACCGACCTGCAGGGCAAGATCCTGGACTACGAAACCGCCATCCTGACCGCCAAGCAGTCGATCAGCAAGGCGACGCAGGACGCCATCGATGCCCAGAACACGTTGAGCTCGAGCCTCGCCGCCAACCGGCAGCAGACCGAAGCCGACCTGAACGAGGCCGCGCTGAAGGCGAATATGCAGAAAGGCCTGATTGCCCAGGCCACCGATCCGGCCACGACAGCCGCCATCACCAATGACCAGCAGCCTACGCTGCTTTATTCGCTGGTGCGAGCCGTCGACGGCAAGACCAGCGAGATCGCGGCGAAGGAAGACACGCCGGTGCTGCCCGGCGACGTGATCAAGATCAAGCTGGCGCCGCTGGCCAGCCAGTAGGCCTGCGGATCTGAAGCGCGAGCCATCCAGCGCTCTCCATCATCCAATTTGCAGAGATTTCGAACCTCCGCCTGGCCTTGCCCGGCGGAGGTTTTTGCTTGCGGGGTCGCGAAACTACTCAGCCGCCGCCGGATGGCGAGGCCAGGCTGCCTCTCCACCCTTCGCCGCATCCGGCGTGTCCAGGCTCGGCACCCAGCGTGGGCGGGTCACTGGCAGCCGGGCCAGCTTGAAGTAGCTGAAATACATCAGGAAGGAGCCCATGATGTAGGGGTTGAGGATCTCGACCTCGACGAAGGAGCGGATGAGCAGGAGCACCATCACGCCGATGAGAACCACCGATTCCGCCTGCCACGTCCTGAAGATCACCGCCGAGATGTGGCCGAAGAGCGTACGCAGCATGATCAGCGATATCAGCACCGCCCCGGTGAAGCCGAGCTCGACCAGGGCCTCGACATAGGTGTTGTGGAAATGGAAGCCGGTGCGGGTGGTGATGTAGAACTCGTTCCACAGCCGCTCGGCCTCTGCGAAGCCTTGCACCCAGTAGGCGGCATAGCCGACGCCGAGGATCGGCGACCGCATCGCGGCGTTCCAGCCCTGCTCCCACAGATAGGTCCGCCCGGTGAGCGTGGAATCCTTGCCGAAGAGGCCAAGCACGAAGTCCATGAGCCCGAGATTGAGGGCGACAAAGGCCACCACGACAATCAGGCCGGCGCCGACCAGGAAGATCACCCGGCGATAGCGCCGCGACAAAAGCTTGCTCATGGCAAGCAGCGCCACCAGTGCGAGGACCGCGGGTATCGAGGCCATCGAGGTGGCGGAATGCGAAATGGCCAGGAGATAGGCCGAAAGCAGCACGACGGGTACCGTCAGCATGAAGCTCAGCCGGCCACGCCGCAGGAAAGCGAGGAACACCACCGAGAAATAGATGCCCAGCGAAGCGACGAAGCCGATCTGGTTCTTGGAGGCAAAGGCGCCGACGAAATTGTAGGTGCCGTCGAGCACATCCTCGGAATAGGCCCCGACCTTGAGCGAATAGAGCATGACGACGAAGATGCCGACCAGGGCGCCTATCGTCAAAGTCCGCACGCTGACGGTGCGCGCCGCGACATAGGCACAGAGGATGTGGGAGAGATACTGGACGGCCGTTCTTGCGGTGGTGCCGGGCGCCTGCGACCAGGAGACGGAGAAGCAGATATAGGTCACGAACAAAAGCGGCAGCCAGGCGCTGGCCAGATGCCGCAGGAACCGCCGGTAGTCGACCAGGATCAGCGGCAGCCAGACCGCATAATAGGCCAGGATCAGCACCTGGCCGAAAATGACGGAGTAGGAGAACGCCCAGATCGAGACGGCAACGGCAAAGGCGCCATAGACCGAGTTTCTCTCGGGGTCGACCAGCAGGAACTTAGGAATCTTCATCCCAGAGTCCCGTCAACACGACCGGGACCGGCGAGCCGGCCTCCGTATCCGCAAACAGGGGCGTACAATAAACGGCATCTCCATTGTGCAGTGCAATATAACCTATCGTACCCCGCGCTCAATGGCAAATCCGGGGCAAATCCGGTCACCTTGTCTTACAGGCCGCGAAAGCGTGAGAGCAGCCAATGGCCGGCCCGCTGGTGGCTGCGCCAGCTATTGCAACGGAAAACGCGGCGCGCGACTACAATTCCGCGTGACGGCGCGACGAACCGGACAACAGCGTCGTATAGTCCCGAACATCGAATCGACGATGACGCAACCAGGGTGAGCGGAAGCCATGGCATGGTGTGACAGTTCGGGACGCACGATACGACACCGCCGCATCAGCGCCGTGCGACTGGCGGGAGCAGCAACCTTCAGGCCGGGGTTTGCATCGTTTGCCTAGAGCCGAGCCTGCCACACTGTCCGATGATGAGCTGCTGGACCGCTACCAGCGTGCGGCCTTCGGCTACTTCCTCGACCATGTGAACCCCGATAACGGGCTGGTCGCCGATACGTCGCGGCCGAATTCGCCCGCCAGCATCGCCGTCGTCGGTTTCGCCCTGTCCTGCTATCCGATCGGCGTCGAGCGCGGCTGGATGACGCGCGAGGCGGCGGTGGCGCTGACGCTCGCGGCATTGCGCTTTTTCGCCATCAGCCCGCAAGGCAACGGTGACGAGGTCACCGGCCACAAGGGGTTCTACTATCACTTCCTCGACATGCGGACCGGTCTGCGCGTCTGGCGCTGCGAGCTGTCGATGGTGGACACCGCCCTGCTGATCGCCGGCATGCTGGTGGCGAGCGCCTACTTCTGCGCCGACACTGACGAGGAGACCGAAATCCGCCAACTGGCCGAGGCGCTCTACCGGCGCGTCGACTGGCGCTGGGCGCAAGGCAGCAGCCCCACCTTGCGCCAGGGCTGGAAGCCGAAGAGCGGCTTCCTGCATTATGGCTGGGAAGGCTACAACGAAGCGACGATCCTCTACGTGCTGTCGATGGCCGCGCCCGACAGCCCGACCTCCGACGACAGCTACGAGGCCTGGACGGCGACCTATCAGTGGGAAAACATCTACGGCTATGATGTGCTCTATGGCGGGCCGCTGTTCATGCACCAGTTCTCGCATGCCTGGATCGATTTCGCCGGCATTCGCGACGCCTTCATGCGCGAGAAGGACTCAGACTATTTCGAAAACAGCCGCCGCTCGACCCACCTTCACCGCGACTATGCACGGCATAACCCGTATGGCTTCGACGGCTACAGCGAGAATTTGTGGGGGCTGTCGGCGGGAGACGGGCCGGGCGGTTTCCGCGCCAGCGTCGAGCGGCGGAGGCACCGGTTCTCCGGCTATGCCGCGCGCGGTGCGCCGTTCGGGCCGGATGACGGCACGATCGCGCCATGGTCCTATCCGGCGTCGCTGCCCTTCGCGCCCGATATCTGCCTGGCGGCGCTGCGCCATCTCGGCGATCGCTTCCCCGAGGTGATCGAGAATTTCCGGCTGCCGAGCGGCTTCAACCCGACGCTCGCCAACCGGCGAAAATTCGGCCGCAACGGCTGGGTGTCGGAGGGTCACTACGGCCTCGACCAGGGCATCGCGGCGATGATGATCGAGAACCACCGCTCGCGCCTGGTCTGGGAGCTGATGCGGTCCAATCCGCACATTCTTCGCGGCCTGCGCAAGGCGGGATTCAGCGGTGGATGGCTGTCCGAGCCGGCAAGCCCGGCAGGTGGTGGCGATGGCGCGTAGACGGACAAAGGCCGCTTCGTTCCCGGTCGACCACAACGATGTCGAACTGATCCGGAGCGGCCATCCGCCACGCTGGAAGAACCCGGAGCCGAATGGCCCCTATAACCTCGTCGTCATCGGCGCCGGGCCGGCCGGCCTGACCGCCGCGCGCGAGGCGGCGGCGCTGGGCGCGAAGGTCGCGCTGATCGAGCGCGGGCTGATCGGCGGCGCCCGCGTCAATGTCGGCTGCATCCCCTCGAAGTCGCTCACCCGCACCGCCAGGCTCTATGCCGACATGCGCGATGCCGAGAGTTTCGGCGGCGATACGCCCGACCATCTTCATGTCGATTTCGAGCGCGCCATGATGCGGATGCGGCAGATCCGGCAGCGGATCAGCCGCGCCGATTCGGCCGCGACCCTGGTGGCGGAAGGCATCGAGCTCTATTTCGGCGAAGCGCGCTTTGCCGGGCAGGACACGGTGACGGTCGCGGGCAGGACGCTGCAGTTCAGGAAGGCGCTGGTCGCCACCGGCGCGCGGCCGGCGCTGCCGGAAGTCCCGGGCCTCGCCGAGGCCGGATACCTCAGCAACGAGACCTTGTTCGACCTGACCAAATGCCCCCAGCGGCTGCTGGTCATCGGCGGCGGGCCGCTTGGCTGCGAGACGGCGCAGGCTTTCTGCCTGCTCGGCGCCAAGGTCATCCTGGCGCAGCGCGAGCCGATGTTCCTGCCGGGCGAGGAACGCGACGCGGCCCAGATCCTGTCGGACGCGCTGGCCCGCGAAGGCGTGGAGGTCCGCCTCAACACCGAAGTGGTGGCGGTGCGCCGGGACGGCGGCAAGAAGCTCGCCGACCTTTTGCGCGACGACGACACGACAACGATTTCGGTCGACGAGATCGTGACCGGCATCGGCCGCTCTCCCAATGTCGACGGGCTCGGCCTGGAGGCCGCGGGAGTGGCCTACGATGCCGCCGGCATCAAGGTGGATGATTTCCTCAAGACCACCAATTCGCGCATCTACGCGGCGGGCGATGTCTGCCTTGCCTATAAATATACCCATACGGCGGAGGCGAGCGCCCGCATCGTCGTCCAGAACGCACTGTTCCTCGGCCGCAAGCGGCTGAGCGAACTCGTCATCCCGTGGTGCACCTATACCGATCCGGAGATCGCCCATGTCGGCCTCTATCCGGCCGCGGCGCGCCAGAACGGCATTCCGGTCAAGACCTACACGGTGCTGATGCACGATGTCGCCCGCGCCGTCATGGACGGCGAGGAAGAGGGTTTCGTCAAAATCCATGTCAGGGAGGGATCGGATACCATTCTGGGCGCGACCGTCGTCGCCAGTCATGCCGGTGAGATGATCAACGCGGTGTCGCTGGCGATCAAATCGGGCATGGGGCTGCAGGCGCTCGCCGACGTCATCCATCCGTTCCCGACGCAGGCGCAAGGCATCAAGATGGCCGGCGACGCCTACAGGCGAACGCAGTTCACCTCATCCTGGCGACAGGCAACGACGCGCTGGCTGGCCCGGTCGAGGCGATAAGCCCAAGCATCAGCCGTGCAATTCCCGCGAAATCGGCGGGCCAACCGAAAAGCCGGTGAAGGTGACTTCGAAGCCCTCGCGCTGCGGCGAGCAGCACATCATGCCGATATCGACCGTCTTCGAAACCGGGAAATAGGCGAGCCGCACCGGCTTCCAATGGCCGTCGGAAGCGTCGAGATACTGGACGCGGATCGCCTCGCCGTGGCGGGTCAGCCGGAGGCTGACGCCGTTCGGATCGGCGGCAATCGCCACCAGCGACCAGTCCGATGTGTCATTGGTTACGACGACGGAGACATAGGCGAGACCGTCCGTGTATTCGATGCCGGCCTTGATCCACTGCGTCTCGCTCAGCCGGACCATCAGCCCGGCCTGGTCGTAGAGCACCTTATAGTCGCCCCTGACGGTGACTTCGGCGGTGAAATCGCCTTCGACCTGTCGATGCAGGAAGTGGCCGTTGTCGCGCCAGAAACCATAGAAGGTCTCGCGCCAGAAGTCGGTCTCCTTGGCGGTGCGCACGCGCACGGCATCACCGTCGATCACATGGTGCGGCGGCGGATTGAGCCAGGTCAGGTCCTGCAATGTCATCGCCTTACGCCGGTCCGTTTTGTGACGTGCATGAAGGGTCGCCGGCCGATTTGCCGGCGCCTTCCAGCCTGCGCGGTCAGCCCGCGAATGTGTAAGCGGTCTTCACCGTGGTGTAGAACTCCATGGCATAGCGGCCCTGTTCGCGCGGACCAAAGCTCGAGCCCTTGCGCCCGCCGAAGGGAACATGGAAATCGACACCCGCCGTCGGCAGGTTGACCATCACCATGCCGGCTTCGGAATTGCGCTTGAAATGCGTGGCGTGCTTGAGGCTCGACGTGCAGATGCCCGAGGTCAGGCCGAAGGGCGTGTCGTTGGCGACGGCAAGCGCCTCGTCATAATCCTTGACGCGAATGACGCTGGCGACCGGCCCGAAAATCTCCTCGCGCGAGCTGCGCATGGCGTTGGTGGCCTCGGTCAGCAGCGCCGGCCGGAGGTAGAAGCCAGGCGTCTTGCGGTCGAGCCGTTCGCCGCCGAAGGCGAGCTTAGCCCCTTCCCTGACGCCGATGGCGATATAGTCCTCGTCCTGCTTCAGCTGGGTCGCGTCGACGACCGGACCGATCTGGGTCTGCGCGTCGAGCGCATCGCCGATCACCAGCTTGTCCATGCGCTCCTTGAGCGCGTCGACGAAACGGTCGTGGATGCCGGCGGTGACGATCAGCCGCGACGAGGCCGTGCAACGCTGGCCGGTCGAGAAGAAGGCGCCGTTCAGAGCGCAGTCGACGGCGACCGCGAGATCGGCGTCGTCGAGCACCACCATCGGGTTCTTGCCGCCCATTTCGAGCTGGAACTTGCGCATGTGTTCCACGCTGGCCGCGGCGACGCGCTTGCCGGTGCCGACCGAGCCGGTGAAGGTGATGGCATTGATATCGGGGCTGTCGAGCATGGCCTGGCCAACCACCGAGCCCTTGCCCATGACGAGATTGAGCACGCCCTTGGGCAGACCGGCGCGATGCAGGATGTCGACAATGGTCCAGGCGCTCTCGGGCACGAGTTCGGCTGGCTTGAAGACGATGGTGTTGCCGTGGGCCAATGCCGGGGCGATCTTCCAGGCCGGAATGGCGATGGGGAAATTCCACGGCGTGATGATGCCGACCACGCCGACCGCCTCGCGCGTGATCTCGACGCCGACGCCCGGACGCACGCTCGGCACCACCTCGCCCGAGAGGCGCAGCGTCTCGCCGGCGAAGAAGTCAAATATCTGCGCGGCGCGAATGGTCTCGCCAATGCCTTCGGCCAGTGTCTTGCCTTCCTCGCGTGCCAGGTTGCGGCCAATCTCGTCCTTGCGCGCCAGGATCTCGTCCGAGGCCTTCTTCAGCACCGCATGGCGCGCCAGCGGGCCGGAGCGGGACCATGCGGGAAACGCCGCCTTGGCCGCGGCGATCGCCTGCTTGGCCTGCTCGGCTCCGGCCGAGGCGTACTCGCCGACGACGTCGCCCGTATCGGAGGGATTGATGTTGCGGGAGCCGGCATCGCCGGTCCATTCGCCATCGATGAGGTTCTGTCGAAACAGGGTCATATCAATCTCTTTCTTGCTGCTTGGCCGCACGGCGGCATCCGTTCGGATTGGTATTTGCCAGACAAATGCCTTCTGGGAAAGCAAACTCTGGGGTCGCTCGCCGCGACAAAATCCTCCTGCTTCCCGTCACGCCGACGGCCTGCCACAAAGGCGCAGCATGGACTGGTGATCCGGCTAATGTCAGGAATACCTCGTTCGAGTCGAGCCAATTGACCTGTACATTAGTGTCCATATCCTTGATTTGCCCTGGGCAGCATGTCATGCGTCCTGCCATGGAAGCCACCGACACAACCATTCCACGCGCGGGCGCCACCGGCAACATCAAGGCCACTCGCGAAGACTGGCTGAAGCTTGCGCTCGAAACGCTGATATCGGACGGCGTTGAGCGCGTCCGCGTGCAGACGCTCGGCCAGCAGCTCGACGTGTCGCGGTCGAGCTTCTACTGGTACTTCAAGAGCCGTCAGGACCTGCTCGACCAATTGCTGGACCACTGGCGACAGACCAATACGCGCTTCATCGTCGAGCGCGCCGGGCGGCCATCGGCGACCGTCATCCGCGGGGTGATGAGCATTTTCGAATGCTGGGTGGATGTGAAGCTGTTCGATCCTCGACTGGACTTCGCGATACGGGCCTGGGCGCGGCGTTCGCCTGCCACTAGGCGAGCCCTGGACAAGGCCGACGAGGAGCGCGTCAACGCCATTCGCGACATGTTCATGCGGCACGGCTATGACGAGGAAGACGCGTTTGTGCGGGCCCGCGTGCTCTATTTCATGCAGATCGGCTACTACTCGCTCGAACTCGACGAGCCGATGAGCAGTCGCTTGCCCCACGTGGCCTCGTACCTGCGCAGTTTCACCGGCCAGGAGCCGACCGCTCAGGACGTCGAGGATTTCTCGCATTACGTCGAGGAAACGATTTCGCGCAACCGATAGCGGCAGAAGCCGTGCGCGTGGGCATTTCGAGTACTGGACATATGTGTACAATACCTCTACATTTTGCCCGATAAACCAGGCTTGTCCGGCACGCCATGACCCGAAGCTATTCCGCCCTGTCGCTGTTCAAGGAGGGCCTGGCCGGCCAGACCGGCTGGCAGCCGGCCTGGCGTTCGCCCGAACCGAAGCCGTCCTATGATGCCATCATCATCGGCGGCGGCGGCCATGGGCTGGCGACGGCCTATTACCTGGCCAGGAACCATAACATCTCCAGGGCTGCGGTGATGGAGAAGGGCTGGATCGGCGGCGGCAACACCGGCCGCAACACCACGGTGGTGCGCTCCAATTACTATTATCCCGAAAGTGTCGAACTCTACGGGCTGGCGCACCGGCTTTACGAGGGCCTGTCGAAAGATCTCAACTACAACATCATGCTGTCGCAGCGCGGCATGGTCAGTCTATGCCACTCGACGATCGAGATGGAGATCGGCGCGCGCACCGTCAACGCCATGCAGATCAGCGGCATCGATGCCGAGCTGTTTTCGCCCGGGGATGTGCGCCGCGTGGCGCCAATCTACAATTTCTCGCCCGATGGGCGCTTTCCGGTGTTCGGCGGCGTCTGGCAGGGCCGCGCCGGCACGGCGCGCCACGACGCTGTCGCCTGGGGCTATGCACGGGCGGCCAGCCGGCTCGGCGTCGACATCATTCAGAACTGCGAGATATCAGACTTCATCATCGAGGGCGGCCGCTGCCGCGGCGTCCAGACGACGCGCGGCGCCATCCGCGCCGAGCGCATCGGTATGGCTGTCGCCGGGCACTCCTCGGTGCTGGCGGGCAAGGCGGGCTTCCGGCTGCCGATCAATTCCTATGCGCTGCAGGCCTGCGTGTCGGAGCCGGTCAAGCCGATCCTCGACACGGTGGTGCTGTCGCCCGGCGCCGGCGTCTATGTCAGCCAGTCGGACAAGGGCGAGATCGTCATCGGCGGCGGGCTCGACCGCATCCCTTCCTATGCGCAGCGCGGCAATCTGCCGACGCTGGAGACGGTAATATCAGGCCTGTTGGAAATGTTCCCGGTCTTCGGCCAGTTGAAGCTGATGCGGCAATGGGCCGGCATTGTCGACGTCGTGCCGGATTCCTCGCCGATCATCGGCGAATCGCCGTTGCCCAATCTGTTTCTCAACTGCGGCTGGGGCACGGGCGGCTTCAAGGCCATCCCCGCCGGCGGCACGCTGCTGGCGAACCTGCTGGCAACGGGCAAGCACAACGACATCAGCCGGCCATTCGATTTGGATCGCTTCGCCAGCGGGCGGCTGATCGACGAAGCCGCAGGCTCCGGCATCGCGCACTGATGCATGTCGCCCAAAAGTGCACAGCGGTTTTGGGGCAGCGATAGGCATAGAGGCAAAGACCAGAGGTTTCTTGATGCAGCTCTTCCCTTGCCCGTTTTGCGGCCCGCGCGACGAGACCGAATTCCACTATGGCGGCGATGCCGGCAATGTCAGGCCGGACGGCGCCGAAGTGCCGATCGATCGCTGGGCCGGCTACCTCTATCTGCGCGGCAATCCGAAAGGCACGGCGCGCGAAATCTGGGTGCATATGAGCTGCGGCGAGTTCTTCGTCATGGAGCGCGACACCGTTACCCACAAAGTGCTGTCTTCATCTGCTCTGGGCGGGGAGCACGCGCCATGACCGCATCGCGCCTCGCCAGCGGCGGCAGCGCCATCGACCGGTCGCGGCCGATCCGGTTCAGCTTCGATGGTGCCACCGTGCAGGGCTTTGCCGGCGACACCATCGCCTCGGCGCTGCTCGCCAACGACGTCGCTGTCGTCGGCCGCTCCTTCAAGTATCACCGGCCGCGCGGCATCTGGGGCGCCGGCGTCGAGGAGCCCAACGCGCTGGTCGACGTCAGCGGCAACCGGGCGACGCCCAACACGCGCGCCACGACAGAGCCGGCGCGCGAGGGGCTGGTGGCCAAAAGCGTCAACGCGACGCCCAATGCGCTGGCCGACCGCAACGCCTTTCTCGACCGCTTTGCGCGCTTCATTCCGGCGGCGTTCTACTACAAGACCTTCATGTGGCCGGACTGGCACATATTCGAGCCGCGCATCCGCGCCATGGCCGGACTGGGCAAGGTCGATGCCGGCTGGACCGCATCAGGCCCGGCCGACCAGATCAACCATCACTGCGATGTGCTGGTGGTGGGCGCCGGCCCCGCCGGGCTGGCGGCGGCGAGACTGGCGGCCGGCGCAAGCCTGTCCGTCACCCTGGTCGACGACCAGCAGACGCCGGGCGGGTCGCTCGGCCACCGCGCCGGCGAGATCGACGGCAGGCCGGCGTCTGTCTGGGTCGAAGAGACGATCGCCGCCCTTGCCGCCGGCGGTCATCTGGTCCTGCCCTGGACCACCGCCTTCGGCATTTACGACCACAGTCTGATCGGGCTGAACCAGCGTCATTTCGACGGTCGGCCAGACACGCTGTGGCGGGTCAGGCCACGCCGGATCGTGCTGGCGACCGGCGCCATCGAGCGGCCGCTGCCCTTCGCCAGCAATGATCTGCCGGGCATCCTGTCGGCGGATGCCGCACTCAGCTATCTCAGGCGGCATGCGGTGCTGGCCGGGCGCCGCATCGTCGTCGCCACCAACAATGACAGCGCCTATGAGGTGGCCGAGGCGGTCGCCGAGGCCGGCGCCGAGGTGACGCTGGTCGACATCAGGCGCGACGGCATGCCCGCCACATCGTCCAAGGTGCGGCTGATCAAAGGGCGCACGCCCGCTGCCGCCCGTGGCAAGCTGCGCGTCGAAGGGGTGACGCTGGATGACGGCGCAAGGCTCGACGCCGATTGCGTGCTGGTCTCGGGCGGCTGGACGCCGACCATTCATCTGTTCTGCCAGGCCAGAGGCAAGCTTGCCTGGAGCGAAGCCCGCGCCGCCTTCGTGCCGGGCGATGCGGTCGACGGCATTGCTGTCGCCGGCGCCGCGGCCGGCGCGGTCTCGTTGTCTGACGTGTTTGCCGGCGCTGAACAGGCCGTTGCCTCGCTCAGTGAGACCAAAGCCGCCGCGCTGCGCAGCACCGGACCGGAGGCGACTGATGGCATCGAGGCCGCATGGCCGAGGCCCGGGTCGAAAGGACGCATCTGGATCGATTACCAGAACGACGTGACGGTGAAGGACGTCGAACTGGCGGCGCGCGAGAACTTCGTCTCGGTCGAGCACCTGAAGCGCTACACCACGCTCGGCATGGCGACCGACCAGGGCAAGACCTCCAATTTGCCGGGGCTGGCTCTGATGGCCGGCATCACCGGCCGCACTGTGCCGGAGGTCGGCACGACAACCTATCGTCCGCCGTTTACGCCCGTGCCGCTGTCGAGCTTTGCCGGCGCGCGCGCCGGTGCGTTGATGGCGCCGGTGCGGCGGCTGCCCCTGGAGCGCGCTCACCGCCAAAGCGGAGCCGTGTTCCAGGAATATGGCGGTTGGCTGCGCCCGGCCCACTATGGCGGCGCTGGGGCCGACGCGGACCGCGCCATCGCGGACGAAGCGCGGCGCGCCCGCCAGTCGGTGGCGCTGTTCGACGGCTCGACGCTGGGCAAGATCGAGGTGATCGGGCCGAAGGCGGCCGAGTTCGTCGATTTCCTCTACTACAACACCATGTCGACGCTGAAGCCCGGCCGCTGCCGCTACGGCTTCATGCTGTCGGAAAACGGCGTGGTCTTCGATGACGGCGTGCTGGTGCGGCTGGACGAGCATCGCTTCGTGGTTTCGTGCTCATCCTCGCATGTGGCGGCAGTGCACGCCCGGCTGGAGGAATGGCGCCAGGACCGTTTCGGGCGGGGCGCGGTCTACATCCACAACGCCACGTCGGAAATGGCGACGCTGACCGTGTCCGGCCCGAACGCGCGGAAGCTGCTGGAAACGCTCGATCTCGACCTTTCGCTCGACGAGGCCGACCTGCCGCATATGGCGATCGGCCACGGCAGCTATGCCGGCGACGAGGTCCGCATCGCCCGCGTCAGCTTCACCGGCGATCGCAGCTACGAGATTTCGATCCGTGCCGATCGCGCCGAGCCACTGTGGGCGCATCTGCGCGGGGCCGGCAAAGCGTTCGACGCCGTTGTCATCGGCCTCGAGGCGCTAATGATCCTGCGCGCCGAAAAAGGCTTCATCGTCATCGGCAAGGACACGGATGGCACCACGCTGCCGCATGACCTCGGCAGCGAAGGGCCCCGCGCCAAGCGCCAGACCGAATTCGTCGGCCGCCGCTCGCTGTACACCGAGGAGGCTTCGCGCGGCGACCGCCTGCAGCTTGTCGGGCTGGCGGTGCCGCAAGGCGAAGCGCCATTGCCGACCGGTGCGCATGGCATCAAACGGAGCGATGGCAGACTGCGCAGCCAGGGTTTTGTCACCTCGAGCTACGAGAGCCCGACACTGGGTCGGCCGGTGGCGCTCGGCCTGATCGAGCGTGGTGCTTCACGCCATGGCGAGACGATCGAAATCCAGCATCTCGGCAAGCTCAGGAGCGCGACGATCGCCGCGCCTTGCGCCTTCGACCCGGCGGGAGACCGGCTCCATGCGTGACCTTTCGGAAAAATGGCCCGTCGCGCCGGACTGGCAAAGCGCCACGATCGAGGCGCCCGGGCTGACGATACGGCCGGTTTCCGGCCTGCACCAGCGTTTGATCAGCGGCGACCTTGCCGCATGGGCGCAGACATCCGGCTTCGACGGGACAGGCGTCGGTGCGTTCGGCGCGGCGCAGGGCGTCCGCTATGCGGCGCGACTGGCGCGGGACCGGCTGCTGGTCGTGTCGGAAGCCACGCTCGCCGTGGATTCGGGCTGGCATGCGCAAGGCTTCGCGGCGACGGAGATCAGCGCCGGGCTGCAGATGTTCGAGGTCGAGGGTCCGGCGCTCGACGCTTTCATCGCGCGCGGGACCACGCTCGATCCGTCACAGGCGAGCGCCAGCGCGGCGCTCTCCTTCGCCGGCGTCAGCGCCATCGTCTACCGCCATGAAGGCAGGCTGCGCATCCATGTCGATCGCGGCCTCGCCGCCTATCTCTGGACATGGATGGAAACGGCCGCCGCCAACATCGCCGCCGGATCGGAGGCTTAGCCGGCTACCTATAATAGATATCCCCCTGGACCAACCTTCCCGCCTGGTGCGGAAGATGCGTTCATGTCTCGCGCGGCAAAGGCTATGTATCGACATCGCCGTTTTGCCGGAGCATTTGCCGATCATGGTCCAGAAGCACACGAGCCGGTCATCTCCGCATCCCTGGATCGACACGGTCTGGCAGACCGTGTGCTTGAGCGACGGGATCTACAAGGCCACGCCGGACGGTTCGTGGGACCTGATCCGCAGCGTCGCGCCGGACGGCAAATCGATGGTGTTTCTAAGCGGCCAGGCAACCGAGCCGGTCGACGTGCCATATGTCGAGGGTGAGCATTCCGTCGTCATCTCCTTTGCCGCCCATGTCTATCTGGCGCGTGACAAGCAGGTGCGGACCGGCGCGACGGTCCGCTTTCTCGATGTAGAGGACGAAGAATTCTTGCTGGATGGCGTGGCACTGCCATTGCCCACATTCGCGGACGCCGAAGCACTTGTCGACGCGATGATTGCGGCGGAGCAGTTGCTGTCCGACGACGTCGTGGCCAAGGCCTTTTCCGAGAAGCCGAAAGCCGCCTCCAGGCGCTCGGTGCAACAGCATTTCAAAAACACCACAGGCATCACGCAGAAGGATTTTCAGCTGATCCGCCGCGCGCAGGAAGCGGTGCGGCGCCTGAAAGCCGGCGACAGTGGCGCAACAGTGGCTTTCGATCTCGGCTACACGGATCAGCCGCACATGATCAAATCCATCAAGAGGATCATGGGTTCGCTGCCATCAAACCTGGATGCCGTTCACAAGATCTGATGCCGGGCGAGAATTTCGCCCGGCATCACGGGTTCACGGTTGCGCTTATTTCGCAACGAGTACCGCGAATTGCATGATGTCTTCGACATAGAATGCAGGGGCCTCCCACGCGGCGAAATGGCCTGCCTTTTCCATGTCATGAAACTGCACCACATTTCCGGAGGTCTGGAGGTCAGCCCATTCGCGGGGCAGGCGAACCCCGCCTGGGATCGGCGCTTCCGTCGCCACCGCCACCGGAATCTTGGTGTTCGTTCCCTTGATCGTCGGTGGCTGCATGGCGTTCTGACTGTAGATGCGGAAGGAGGAGGCCGCCGTTTCCGTCAGCCAGTAGATCATGATGTTGGTCAAAAGCTCATCGCGACCAAATCGAGCGTCGGCATCGTCGCCGACCCCCATGCCGGCCATGAAACTCATGATCCATGCGGCGAGCCCGACCGGCGAGTCGTTCATGGCGAAGGCGAGGCTTTGCGGCTTGGTGGCCTGGACCAGATTGAAGGCGCCATGCGTGAAGAACCATTGCTGGATCGCCCCGGCATAGCCTTGTTCCGGGCCGCTCAGGGCGCCAAAGTCCGTGGTATGGTCCGGGTAGCCCACATCGGTCAGATGGCTGCCGATGAGCTTAGCTGAATGGCGCTGCGCCAGCGACATGGCGATCACCGACCCGAGATCGCCGCCCGCCACGATGAAGCGGTCGTAACGCAGCACATCATCCATCAGGTGAGCAAAAATGTCGGCCACCTTGTCGGCGGGAAGAGCCGTCTTGCCGGAGAAGCCAGTTCCAGGAATGGACGGCACGACGACGTGGAATTCCTCCGCCAGCGCGTCCACGACCTTGTGGTAGCGGTAGAAACTGTCCGGCCAGCCGTGCAGCAGAAGGATTGCGGTCGCGCCTTTCCTTCTCGACGGCTGATGGACGAAATGCAGGTCGATCCCTTCGATGGCGACCTTGTAGTTCGGCAAGGCGTTCAGGCCTGCTTCGGCCTTGCGCCAGTCATAGTCATGGAGCCAATAGTCGGCCAGCTTCTTCATGTAATCGAGATTGGTTCCAGCCATCCATCCTGCTCCGGCGGGTTCATCCGGCCACCGGGTGAGTTGCAGGCGCGCCTTGAGATCGGCGAGCTGGGCATCGGAAATGTCAATTTTGAACGGGGTTGGCTTGGCCATTGCGGTGGTCTCCTGTGGGGAGGGGCGGCGATCAGTTTCGCAGGTCCTCGTTTCGTTCGATGGAGCCAAAATTAGCGGAACGCTGGCGGCGCAGATTGTAAATTTACGCAAATCTTCCCGACGAAACGAATGCCGGATGGGTCTCATTCTCCTGCCCCGCCTGGGATATGAAGGGTGCACAAACGACAAGCCTTCAGCGGCAGCAGACGGCAAGACGCGGTCCTGGTTAGAGAGTGAAGGACCAGAACAGGCAGGCCAGGGTCGCGGCGGCGAAGACGACGAAGAAGAGGCTGCGCAGCAACACGTTGCGGCGCAGCTCGTTCATGACGAAGTTGCATCCGACGATCGCCACAGCGAACAGGAACCGCCAGTTCAGCAAGGCGAGCAGGGCGCTGCCCTGGCCGAAGGCCCATCGGGCGACAAGGCCGCCGACAATGGTGGCAAGCAGCACGATCACCGCCCAGAAGATCGCATCGGCGGCATGGGTGAGCACGATGCTCGCCGCCCGGATCGGCAGGATCATCATCAGCATGGCGCTGAAGAAATAAACCGCGGCGAGTGGGATGAAGGTTGCGGCATCGGCAATGCCGTCGAGGCGCCGCACACCGATCGCGCCATAGGGATAGCCGTGCTGGGCCACGGCCAGGCTCAGCGCCATGAGCAGGGCGGTAAACACCGCGACCAGGGCGAAGGACGAGAGGGCTTTGCTCATGATGTTCCTGTCCAGTGCGAATCAGACAGGAACCGTTTTATCGGGCGGTCGTAAATTGCGCGTAAGCACGACAAGCGCCGCCAGGATTTCGATCAACGCAATCCGCTTACTCGGCGGCGATCCTGCCAGCCGCGCGGTTGGCCAGCACGAAGCCGACCTCGTCGACGGCTTGCGCCGCGCGCTTCAGGATCGCCTCGGAGCGCAGCACGCCGTCGGTGAAATCCTTGTCGGTGGCGTAGACGGCGGTCGGCAAGGCAAAAGCCTCGAAGAAGCCGAACAGCGGCCGCAGCTGGTGCTCGACGATCAAGGCGTGGCGCTCGCCACCGCCGGTCGCGGTCAGCAGGATCGGCTTGCCTCGCAGCGCGGCCGGATCGATCAGGTCGAAGAAGTGCTTGAACAGGCCGGTGTAGCTGCCCTTGTAGGTGGGCGAGCCGACCACCAGCACGTCGGCCGCGAGAACCTGCGCCAGGATCGCCTGGCCCCTTGCGTCGAGATCGCGGGCCCACCTCGCTGTGCCGAGCGACGGACCGACATCCTCGATGTCGTAGGTGGTTGCCGACAGGCCGTGGTGGATGGCGATGTCCCTGGTGACGAGATCGACGAAGGCGCGCGTCTTGGATGGCCGGGTGATGTTGCCGGAAAAGCCGACGACTGTTGGATTGTACATGGCAGTGGGCCTCTTGATGGTCGAAGGTTGTTGTGGCGGGCCTTGGCCCGCCATCGGGAAATCAACTCCAGGCGTGCAGCGGCGGATTCTCGCCGTTGAGGAAGTACTTGCCGAGGATCGAGTACTTCCAGCGTACCGGATCGTGCAGCGTGTGGGTGCGCGCATTGCGCCAATGGCGGTCGAGATTGTGCTCGGCCAAGGTCGAGCGGGTGCCGGCCAGTTCGAACAGCTTGTTGGTCGCTACAATGGCGATTTCGGTCGACAGGATTTTTGCTTCCGCCGTGACGATCTGCGCATGCGCGACCGACTCTGCGGTCGGCTCGGCCACCGCTCTGTCGATTGCCAGGCCTGCCTTTTCCAGCAGCGCCTGCGCCGCGTGCAGGCGCAGCGTCAGGTCGCCGATCGCCTGGATGGTGTAGGGATCGTCCCAGGCATTGTCGACGCCGCTGTCGATCCAGGCGCGGCTCCTGGTCCTGACGAAGTGGATCGTTTCGTCGATCGCCGCCTGGGCGATGCCGGTATCGACGGCCACCTGGATGATCTGGAATATGGCGCCGTCGGCGGTCGGTCTGTCGTAGCCCTTGTAGCCGGGCACCAGATGCGTCTTCGGCACCTTGACGTTGTCGATGATGACGGTGCCCGACAGCGTCGTGCGCTGGCCGAAGCTCGACCAGTCGTCGATGACGGTCAGGCCGGGCGCGCCACGGTCGGCGATGGCGTACCAGGCGCGGCCCTCGTCATCGAGCGCCACGATCGGCACCAGATGGGCGAGCAGCGCGCCGGACGAATAGAATTTGCGGCCATTGACGACGACATGGTCACCGGCATCGGTGAAGCGGGTCTCGAAATCGGCGGCGCGCTTGGAGCCGAATTCTGAAAAGGCGTTGCCGAACCGAGTGCCCTTCAGCGCTTCAGCAAACAGCAGCTTCTGCTGCTCGATGTCGGAGACGGTGCGGATGGCGGCGACGACGCCAAGATGGTTCTGCGCCACCTGGCCGATCGAGGAATCCGCCGCCGAGATGATCTCGACCACCTTGACCAGCGTCGCATAGGACAGTTCGGGGCCGCCGAACGCCTTGGGCACGTTGATCGACCACAGGCCGCTCTGCGAGAAGGCGTCGAGCTCGGCAACAGGCCAGATCCGCTCGCGGTCGCGCTTCGACGATCCCTTGACGAATTCGGCGGCGAGCGCGTGGGCGACGGTGATCGCCTCGGCGTCGCTCTTGATGATGTGCGCCGGCACTGACGGCCTGGCGACGGGCGGGACGGCGGCGGAAGCCTGGTCGGTCTTGACGGTCGATACGGTCATTTCACTGCTCCTTCGGAATTTCTGTTCAGGCAACGGCATCGAGATGGGTTGGCTTGGCGGCGGGCGACGGTTGCTGGCCGAGATAGAGCGCCCTGATATCCTCGCGCTGGCGAAGATCGACAGCGGTGCCGGAGAGCACGGAGACGCCGTTTTCAAGCACGGTGGCTTGGTCGGCGTAGCGAAGCGTTATCGCCGAGTTCTGTTCGGCGACCAGGATCGACAGGCCGGTCTCGCGGTTGAGTTTCCTCAGCGTCCGGAAGATGTCCTGGACGATCAGCGGGGCGAGCCCCATCGACGGTTCGTCCAGCACCAGCAGGCGCGGCCGCGACATCAGCGCCCGGCCGATGGCGGTCATCTGCTGTTCGCCGCCCGAGGTGAGGCCCGACAAGGTCCGGCGCTTTTCCTTCAGGCGTGGAAAGAAGGCATAGATCCGTTCGAGGTCGGCGCTGATCTCGCCGCGGCGGCCGCTGCGGCCGATGCCACCGGCGACCAGGTTGTCCTCGACGCTGAGGCTCTTGAAGCAGTGGCGGCCCTCCAGCACCTGGACCAGACCGGCGCGCACGAGATCGCCCGGCTTGCGGCGCGAGACATCCGTGCCATCGAAGCGGATGGTGCCGGCATTGATCTGGCCGCGTTCGGCCGGCAGCAGGTTGGAGACGGCCTTCAATGTGGTGGTCTTGCCCGCGCCATTGGCGCCGAGCAGCGCCAGGATCTCGCCGCGCCGGATCTTGAAGCTGACGCCGTGCAACGCCGTGATGGCGTGGTTGTAGGTGGCGTGGACCGCGTCGACGGCAAGGATGATTTCGGTGTCGGGCATGGTTGTTTCCGTACTTCTCGGAACTGAACAGGCCGGACGCCGCGGATACTCCTGCAGCGCCCGGTCATGTCATCAGTTGGTGGTCACGGCGTTGGCATCATCGGCGGTGCGCAGCTTGATGCCCTTCTCCTTGGCATAGGCTTCTGCTGACTTTTCGATGATCGGCCGCAGCAGCGCCCAGTCCGGCGCGATCCAGTCGGAGACGACGTTCCATTTCTTGCCGTCCCACTGCTGGAAGGTCACGTAGCCTTCGCCTTCGTGGTTGTCCCAGCTGACATTGATGGAGTGGAACAGGTCCTTGGCGCCGAGCTCCTCGACCTTGGCCGGGTCGAGCTTGAGATGCTCGAAGCCCCAGCGGACCTCATCGCCGGTCAGCGTGCGGTGGCCGAACTTCTCCTGCGCGACGCGGATCGCCTCGACATTCAGGATGCCGTTGACGATGCCGAGATTGTGGTAGACCGAGCCGATGCGGGACTTGTCCTCGAGGTTGCCCTTGCCGGCGTCGTAGACCGTCTTCA
This sequence comes from bacterium M00.F.Ca.ET.205.01.1.1, assembly GCA_004791255.1. Taxonomy (GTDB): domain Bacteria; phylum Pseudomonadota; class Alphaproteobacteria; order Rhizobiales; family Rhizobiaceae; genus Mesorhizobium. Next base: position 166,466 of record SRUQ01000009.1, on the reverse strand, counting down.
CGATCTCCTTGACCACCGGATAGGAATTGCCCGATGCCTGGGTGGTGATGGCGGTGTAGCCTTTGGCGGCGTCGCCGGCCGGGATGACGTCCTCTTCCGAGTTCGACCAGACATTGCCGACGATGTGGTCGACGGGATAGCCGACCTTGACCGCGGTCTTCAGCGCCACCGGGTTCATCACGCCCCAGCCGCGCAGGACGACGAAATCCGGCTTGGCGCGGCGGATGGTCAGCCACTGCGACTGCTGCTCGTTGCCGGGATGCGGGACTTCGATCTGCTGGACGGTGAAGCCGTATTTCTGCGCCAGCAATTCATAGATCGGGATGGTCTCCTTGCCATAGGGCGAGCCGTGATAGAGCACGACGATCTTCTTGCCCTTCAGCTTGTCGATGCCGCCTTCCTTGGAGGCGATGTAGTTCACGATTCCGGAAGTCTCGCTGTAGGGGTTGAGAAGCAGCGGGAAGACGTAAGGGAAAACGCGCCCGTCGGTGGAATCCGTGCGGCCGTGGTTGACCGTGATCAGCGGCACCTTGTCGGCGGTGATGCGGTCGATCATGGCGTAGGCGATGCCGACCGAAAGCGGGTTCCAGGCGGCAGCACCCGCATGGCTCTTCTGGCGCTCGTAGCATTCAACGCCGCGCTCGACCTCATACTGGGTCTCGCACTCGTCCCAGGTCAGCTTGACGCCGTTGACGCCGCCGTCGCGGATGTTGATGAGGTTGAGATAGTCGATGAAGCCGCCGAAGAAGCCGGTGCCGCCGGCCGCATAAGGCCCGACGCGGTAGCTCTGCAACGGAAAATACTGTTCGTCGGCGTGGGCTGATGGCAAGGCCACCGACACGATCATCGCCGCGGACAGCGCCGCCGCCTTGATTGTGCTGAGGAAGGTCATGGTCTGATTACTCCGGGGTATGGGCCGTCTTCGATCCGGCCTCTGGTTCATTCTCGAATGGACTTTTCAGGTCGACTGCCAGGAAAACAGCAGCCGTCTTCGGACCCTGTCCCACAGGGCCACCAGCCCATCCGGTTCGAGGATCAGAAACAGGATGATCAGCGCGCCGAGCACGATGCGCTGGCTCATGTCGAGCACGCCGGAATCGAAGACATCACCGAGCAGGAAGCCGCCAAGGCGCGACAAAGCGAGCGGGAAGACGACGATGAGTGCGGCGCCGAAGAAGGCGCCACGGATCGAGGCCAGGCCGCCGATGATGATGATGAACAGGATCTGGAACGACCGGTCGAGGTCGAAACCATCTGGCTCGACGGTCCTGAGATAGGCGAAGGCCCAGATGACGCCGGCGACGCCGATGATGAAGGACGAGATGGCGAAAGCCAAGAGCTTGGTCCTCAGCACCGGGATGCCGATGATGCGAGCAGCCGTCTCATTGTCGCGGATGGCGATGAAGTTGCGCCCGGTCTGCGAGGAGACTAGCCGATAGGCGAGGAAGGTGAAGATGCTGACGACGGTCAGCGCGAAGAGATAGCGGCCGACGGCGCTGTCGAATGCAAAGCCTGAAATCGACAGCCTCGGGGCGTCGATGACGCCGGAGGCGGAGTTGTTGGAGAACCAGCTGAACTTGGTCAGCGCCCATTGCACAAAGAACTGGGCGGCTAGCGTCGAGACGGCGAGGTAGAAGCCCCTCAGCCGCAGGCTGGGCAGGCCGAAGACGATGCCGATGGCGGCGGCGACAAAACCGGCAAGCACGATGCTGCCGACCAGCGGCAGGCCTTCGACGCGCAGGTTGAAATTATAGGCGGCGAAGGCGCCGGCCGCCATGAAGGCGGCGCTGCCCAGCGAGACTTGGCCGGCATAGCCGGTGAGGATGTTCAGACCGACACCGGCAAGGCCGAGCGCCAGGAAGGGCAGCAGTATGGCCTCGAAGAGGTAGCTCGAGCCGATCAGCGGCACGACGCCATAGGCGAAGGCGAGTAGCAGCACGGGCGCGATCCATTTCGGCAGCACCAGGGAGGAGGGAACGTCGTTCGTTATCGCGGCCATGGCTCAGACCCTTTCCACGAGCTTCTGGCCGAACAGGCCGGAGGGACGGATCAGGAGGAAAACCAGCGCGACGACATAGGCGAACCAGCTCTCGATGCCGCCGCCGAAATAGTCGCCGATATAGACCTCGGCGAGCTTCTCGCTGGCCCCGATCAGCAGGCCGCCGACGATGGCGCCGAGGATGGAATCGAAGCCGCCGAGCACCAGCACCGGCAGCGCCTTCAGCACGACCAGCGACAGCGAAAACTGCACGCCAAGTCGCGCGCCCCACAGCAGCCCGGCGACCAGCGCGACGAGGCCGGCTGCGGCCCAGACCGTCGACCAGATCAGCGGCAATCTCAGACCGACCGCGAGGGCGGCGAACTGGTCGTCGGCTACGGCGCGGAAGGAGAGACCGATGCGGGTGTAGCGGAAGAACAGCGAGAGCAGCAGAACCATGGCGGCGGCGACTACGGCGGCAAAGATGTCGAACTGGCTGATCAGCACGCCGCCGACTTCCAGCGGCACATCCTCGATGCCGAGGTCGAGGCCGTGGACCTGGGTGCCCCAGATGAGCTGCGCGGCGCCCTCGATGATGTAGGACAGACCCAGCGTCGCCATGAACAGGGTGATCGGCGGTTTGTTCGTGAGCGGCCGCAGCACGGTACGCTCGATGGCGATGCCGATGGCCACCATGATGGCGAAGGTGGCGACCAGCGCCAGCGCGAACGGCACGCCGCGCTCGACCAGGCTGACGAAGGTGAGCGCCGCGAAGAGCAGCATCGCGCCCTGCGCGAAATTCAGCACGCCCGAGGTCTTGTAGATCAGCACGAAGCCGATCGCGACCAGCGAATACATGACGCCGGACAGCAGCCCGCCGACGAGCACTTCGATGAAGAACTGGTAGTCGAAATCGGCGATCATATCCCTGCCCCGTCCTCATTGTCGGAGGCAACGCCGAGATAAGCATCGATGACGCGCTGGTCGTTCCTGACCTCGTCGGGCGCGCCGTCGGCGATCTTGCGGCCATAGTCGAGCACGGCGATGCGGTCGGAGAGGCCCATGACGACGCCGACATCGTGCTCGATCAGCACGACTGTGGTGGCGAAACGGTCGCGCGCGGCGCGGACGAAATCGGCCATCTCGCTTTTTTCACTCGCCGTCATGCCGGCCATCGGCTCGTCGAGCAGAAGCAGCCGCGGTTCGGCAACCAGCGCGCGGGCGAGCTCCACCCGCTTCTGCAGCCCGTAAGGCAAGGTGCCGACCAGACGATCGCGGATGGCCGTCAGGTCGAGGAATTCGAGGATCTGGTCGGCGCGGCTGAGAAAATCGCGCTGCTCGCCGCGAGAGCGGCCGATGCCGAGCACCTGGCCAGCGAAATTGGAGCGGACCCTGTAGGCGAGGCCCGAGGCGACATTGTCGAGGACGCTGAGGCCCTTGAACAGAGCAAGGTTCTGGAACGTCCTGGCGACGCCGAGATGCGCCAGGCGCTGCGTCGGTACCTGGGCGTAGCTCGCGCCATCGAGCCTGACATGGCCACGGTCCGGACGGTAGACGCCGCTGATGACGTTGATCAGCGAACTCTTGCCGGCGCCATTCGGGCCGATGATCGCCCTGATCTCGCCAGGGCGAACCGACAGGTCGATATCGGCCAGCGCCACGACGCCGCCGAACGACAGGCCGATGCCCTGCAGCGAGAGCAGCGGCGCGGCGGCATCGGCAGCCGGTACCGCCGTCGTGCGGTCCTCCGGTTGCGCTTCGGCCCGCAGGGTTGCCGGCAAACCGCGCGCGAACACCTCCGGCGCGTAGACCGAGGCCTCCATCAAGGCATAACTGGGCAACGGCATTTCCATCGTCCTCAACGGCACCGGCAGGCGCGCAAAGCTTCATCGCCGCCCGAGGGTTCGAGCGTCGGTCATGCGTCGATGCGCTGGCCGGACTTCTGTCCGGCCAGTTCGTCCGGTTGAGCTATTCCGCGGCCAGCGATGCCGCCTGATCGGCGCCTTCCAGCTCGCGAACGAGCGGGATGACATGCTTGCCGAAATACTCGACCTCTTCCTGGAAATGCAGGAAGCCGAGCAGGATGAGATCGGCGCCGGCACGCTTGAGGTCGACGATGCGTTCGGCGACCTGCCTCGGCGTGCCGATCAGGTTTGAGCGAAAGCCGTCATTGTACTGGACGAGATCGTCGAAGGAGGATTTCGCCCAATTGCCCTCGCCTTCCGGCGACGACTTGCCGGCATTCTTGACCTCATGGCCGAAAGCGTTGACCGCTTCGGGGTTGGCCTTGGCGATGATTTCGGCAAGCACTGCCTTGGCTTCGTCCTCGGTCTCGCGAACGATGGCGAAGGCATTGACGCCGACCTTGACGGAATGGTTGTTGGCCTTGGCCTTCGCCCTGATGTCGTCGACCTGCTTGGCGATCTCGGCCGGCGTGTTGCCGTTGGTGAAGTACCAGTCGGAGACACGCGAAGCCATGTCGCGCGCGGCGCGCGACGAGCCGCCCTGGAAGATTTCGGGCAGCGGCTGCGGCGGCTTCGGCTTCAGCGAATATTCGTTGAACCGATAGAAATCGCCGCGGAAGGTGAAGCTGTCCTGCGTCCAGATACCGCGCAGCGAACGGATGAATTCCTCGGAACGGCGGTAGCGCTCGTCATGGTCGAGCCAATGCTCGCCGATGGCGTGGAATTCGCCACGGAACCAGCCGGAGACGAGATTGATGGCGACACGGCCATTGGTGAGATAGCTGATGGTGGCGAGCTGCTTGGCCGCCAGCGCCGGGTTCCACGGGCCGGGCAGGATCGCCGCGATCACCTTGAGGGTCGTGGTGGCCGCCAGCAGATCATGGCTGAACGCTACCGATTCATGCTGCTCGTCGGCTCCGTAGCCCGCGGTGAAACGGATCTGGCTCAGCGCATAATCGAAGCCGGCCTTCTCGGCGATCTGCGCCAGCTTGCGGTTGTACTCCGCCGAATGGTTGGTGCGCTGCTCGATGTTGGAGATCACCAGTCCGCCCGACACATTGGGCACCCAGTAGGCGAATTTGACCGCGTCGTTTTCTGCGTGTGCCATGAACTGTCTCCCATTCAGGCTGTTGATTGGCTGATATCGTCTATATTTATTATGTTTATGGAATTTATATACAAAGACGGATTTTCCGTTTTTGGCGCCCTTTCAGGACGGAAATACCAATTTTTCGCGACCGGCTGCTTGCGGTGTCAGCGCGATCCGGCATCGCCGCCGGCCGCCGGAACCGCTTCAAGCAGACTTACGACTTCCGCCGCCACCGTCTGGGCGTGAAGGGCGACTTCCGGCAGGCCCATCAACTCGCCGAAGGTGCCGCGCGCCAGCGGGCCGGCGACCAGCAGCGTCGCCACCGATTTGCCATCGCGGCCGATGGCGCGGCTGCCGGGGCTGGTGTCGATGCCCAGTCTGTAGGCGTCGGCCTTGATCAGACCGGCCTCGGCCAGCGAGCGCAGCGCCGGATTGGACTGGAGTGCCTGGCCATGGGCGGGGCCTGTCGTGTTGATGACGGCGTCGAAGCGCACCGTCTCGATCGCCGTCCGGCCGCGCCGCTGGAAGCTGACGACCAGGCCATCGTCCTCATCGTTCGATGCGACAAGCCTGGCGGCTATGGCGTCGAATGTGCCGGCCGCCTGGCGCCGGTCGAGCACATCGGCGACCTGCGGCGCGATCCTGAAGCGATGCACGTCCCAGAACACGCGCAATTGACGGACCAGCCTTGCCCGCTCGCGCGGCGCAAGGGCGGCCCACAGAACCGGCCCCTGCAGGCGCAACTGGTCGAACACCGACTGCCAGTTGGCGCCGGCATGCCGCGCCGCCGCCAGCGTGGCGCGGATGGTCTGCAACAGGCCAAGCGCGGTCGTGGCCGGCACCGAGGCAAAGTCGCCGAAAGGGTCCCCCCTCACGTCAGGATGACCGCGCGAGCGCAGCCCGTGCCGCGACAGCGCGAGGATGCGGCCACGATGGCCCCGGCGATCGAGTTCGGCGACCATGTCGGCGGAGGTCAGCCCGGAGCCGACGATCAGCACCGAAGCCTCCGGCCCGATCCCGGCAAGCGCCGATGCGGCATAGGGATCGGCAACGAAGCCCGGCGCTTCCGTCAGCGAGGCCAGCGCGTCCGGAATTCCGGGCTGGGGATGTGTCGCCGCCAGCACGACGATGTCGGCAGTGACCGGTCCAGCGGAGGTGTGCACGGTCCAGCCGGCGCCGTCGGCCTCCCGCACGACTTGGGTAGCCTGGCCTTTAGCGTGACGGACAGCACCAGAGTTGAGATGAGGTGCGAGTTGCTCGGCGACATAGCGGCCGAAGACGCGCCGGCGCGGAAAAACATCGCCATTCGCCAACAGCGCATCCGCGTCGCGTTCGATTTCGCCACTGCCGGCCAGCCAGCGCGCAAAATGCTGCGGATCGTCGGGCGCCATGCTCATTCTGACGGCCGGGACATTGACCCGATGCGACGGCTCTTCGCTGGAATAGGCAAGGCCGCCGCCGATTACCGGGCGCGGTTCGATCACCGAGATCGACAGCCGCTCCGGCCCCCGCGCCAGATGCCAGGCCACGGCAGCACCCGAAAAACCGCCGCCGATGATGGCGACGCTGAGCCGACGAGCCGGAGGCAGCGCGTTCACGAGGCGCTGGCGAGCGATTTCGGCCGATGATCGCCGGCAATGGTCTCGCCGAACGGGCCGGTGTTGACCGACGAGTCGGCTGCCTTGACCGGATGATCGGTCGGCAGCCTCGGCAGCACCAGTTCGCCGAAGCGATAGGCTTCCTCCAGATGCGGATAGCCGGACAGGATGAAGGTGTCGATGCCGAGACGCCGGTATTCGTCGATGCGCTCGGCAACCGTGTCGGGATCGCCGACCAATGCAGTCCCCGCACCGCCGCGCACCAGGCCGACGCCGGCCCACAGATTGGGCGCGATCTCGAGCTTGTCGCGGCTGCCGCCATGCAGCGCGCTCATCCGCGCCTGGCCGACCGAATCCATGCGTGCAAACACTTTTTGCGCCGAGGCGATGGTGGCGTCGTCGAGCCGGCTGATCAGCCTGTCGGCGGCGGCCCAGGCCTGTTCGGTGGTTTCCCGCGCAATGACATGCAGGCGGATGCCGAAGGAGAGTTTGCGGCCTGCCTTCTCGGCCAGTTCGCGCACGGCGTCGAGCTTGCGCTCGACATCCGCCGGCGGCTCGCCCCAGGTCAGGTACTTATCGATCTCCTGCGCCGCCACTTGCGAGCCGGCATCGGACGAGCCGCCGAAATAGAGCGGCGGATAGGGCGTCTGCAACGGCGGGAACAGCAACCTTCCGTCCTCGATGCGGAAATGCTTGCCCTGGTGCTCGACCGTCTCGCCGCGCAGCACGCTTTTGTAGATCTGCAGGAATTCCTGCGTCACCTCGTAGCGTTCGGCATGCGAGAGGAAAATGCCGTCGCCCTTGTTCTCCAGCGGATCGCCGCCGGTGACGACGTTGACCAGCAGGCGGCCGTTGGAGATGCGATCGAGCGTCGCCGTCATGCGCGCGGCAAGCGTCGGCGATTGCAGGCCGGGCCGCACCGCGACGAGGAAGCGCAGGCGCTCGGTCAGCGGCGCCAGCGCCGAGGCCACCACCCAGGAATCCTCGCAGGCGCGGCCGGTCGGCAACAGCACGCCGTAAAAGCCGAGCGTGTCGGCGGCCTTCGCCACTTGCGTCAGATAGGGCAGGTCGACGGCCCTGCCGCCTTCGGTCGTGCCGAGATAGCGGCTGTCGCCATGTGTCGGCAGGAACCACAGCACCTTGATGCGGTCGGGAATGTCGCGGGAGGTGGTCATGACGCGTTCCTGAAAAGGGAAAACAGTTCGCGCCCAGATTGCTTATTCTATAAAATCTGTAGAGTTAGTTTATTCTAAATCCGGCTCGCGGATTGGAAATTCTTCTCTTCGCGCCGGCGGTCATGCCCGCTCCTTGCCGATACTCAGGCGGGATGCTGGAGTTGGCTCAATCCGCCATCGACGACGAGGGTGGCCGCATTCATGAACGGGCACTCGTCGGAAATCATGAACACAGAGGCGAGCGCGATCTCGCGGGCCGAGGCGATGCGGCCACCCGGGTGCAGCGCCATCGTGCTGGCCCGCGCCGCGACCGGATCCGGGAAACTGTTCCAGTAGTCGAGCGCCTTCTGGGTTTCGACGTAGCCGGGCGCCAGCGCATTCACGCGCACGCCCTGCCCGGCATATTCGAGCGCCAGCGATTTGGTCAGCCCGAGCAGCGCGTGTTTGGCGACGGGATAAGGGAAAGTGTGCGGAATGATGGTGAAGCCGTGCGTCGAAGCGATGTTGAGGATCGCGCCGCCGCCGCTGGCGAGCATATCAGGCAGCACCGCCTTGCTGCAGTTCCAGGCGCCTTTGACGTTGACGTCGAAGTTGCGGTTCCACTCTTCCTCGCTCGCCTCAAGCGGCGTCGAGAAGACGTTCATCCCGGCATTGTTGATCAATGCATTGATGGGACCGATCGCATCGCCTGCCTGTCTGACTGCAGCGGCAATCGCGGCGCCGTTGCTGATGTCGGTCGCGACATGCCCGATATGGCCGTGCGGAGCGGCAAGACCGGCGACGGCCTTGTCCAGCAGGGCGCCGTCGCGGTCGACTAGGAACAGTTTGGCGCCCTCGGCAAGGCAGGCTTCCGCAATGGCAAGGCCAATGCCTTGGGCGGCGCCGGTAAGGAAGATGCGTTTGCCAGCCAGACGCTCGGCCATATCAGTCGCTCCAGTCCGAAACAGTCATCGCAAATCCGGCGCTCAAACTGTCGCCGGGCGCAAGCATCCTTAACCCCATCGGGTCGGCCTCGAAATGCCTGAGCGCGTTGGGCGTGTGGCTCATCGGCTCCAGGCAGAAGAAGCCGCATTCCTCGCCGGGGGAATAAAGCATGTAGCGGTCGAGCGCCGGTGCCGCCTCGATCTCGAGGCTGAGCCTGCGTTCGGGCCAGGCGATCCGCGCCACCCCGCTCCAGCCTTCGAAGGCGTTGTTCAACCAGTGGCCGGGCAGCCTGCGCGGGGCGGAGAAGTCCACATCGTGCGCCAGCGCGATCTTTTCGCCGGGCAAATGCCCGGTGCGGTCGATCCACCAGTGGCTTGCCGGCGCGAACAGGGTGGTCAGTGGCGTACGCGGAAAGAAGGGGTGAAAGCCGAGGCCAAAGGGCAGAGCGATCTCGCCGCTGTTGGTAACGGACATCGCCAATTGCAGCCGCTTGCCATCGAGACTGAACGATTGGCGCGCATGATAGGCATGGGGCGAGCCGGCGCCTGCCGGCTTGTCGAAACTCAGTTCGACATGATCGGCGTCATGCCTGGTCACCGCCCATGCGCCGAGCCAGCCATCGCCATGGATGAAGAGCGGATCGCCGGCGTTGGGCGCCAGTTGGAACGTCCTGCCGCCGGCGGAGAACGCATTGCCTTCGACGCGGTTGCCGAACGGCACCAGCGGAAAGCAGGCGCAAGCGGCGACGTCGAATTCGGCCTTGCCTTGGTAAGGGCGCAGGAACGGCACGCCCTCGGCCGTATGCCCGTCCACAATCGCGCCCCCCTGCGGGCTGATCCGGACGTTCAGCCGGCCGTTGTCGATGAGCAGCCAGGACGACATGGCGCTCGGCCGACTCAGCGCCGGCCAAGCGCCGAGGAGCGCAGATTGTCGAGCAGCACGGCGAGCAGCAGGATCACGCCCCTGACGATGTATTGGTAGAAGGCCGGGATGTTGAGCAGGTTCATGGCATTTTCGGCGATGCCCATGATCAGCACGCCGACGATGACGCCGGACATGGTAGCGCGGCCGCCGGCCAGCGAGACGCCGCCGAGCACGCAGGCCGAGATAACAGAGAGCTCAAGCCCGACCGCCGCGTTGGGCTGGCCCGAAGTGATGCGCGAGGCCAAAAGGATGCCGGCGATACCGCAGACGACACCTTGCAGCGCGAATATCCATATGCGCGTCCAGTCGACGTTGACGCCGGCAAGCCGCGAGGCCTCCGGATTGCCGCCGATGGCCAGCGTGTTCTTGCCGAAGACGGTGCGGTTGAGGACAAAGCCGAAGATGCCGAACAGGACGGCCAGCACCCAGATCGGCGTTGGGATGCCAAGCAGCTTCGACAATGCGAGTTGGTAAAAGTCCGGGCTGTTGATGCCAACGGCGCGGCCGTCGGATGCGATCAGCGCAAAGCCGCGCACGATCTGCATGGTGGCGAGCGTGGTGATCAGCGCGTTGATGCGGAATTTGGCGATGACGACGCCGTTGATGAAGCCGACAAACGCGCCGCAGGCGATAGCCGCCAGAAGGCCAAGCAGGATCGAGCCGGTGTAGTTCGACGCCATCACCGCGACCATGCCGGCAAAGGCGACGATGGAGCCGACCGACAGGTCGAAATCGCGCGCCGCGAGGCAGAACATCATGGTGCAGGCGACGATGCCGACGGTGACCACCGACTGCAAGAGGCCGAGCATGTTGCGGTCGGTTAGAAAATTCGGCACCAGGGCCGACACCAGCGCGAAGGCAACGATGAAGATGACGACGAGGCCTTGTTCGCCGAGCAGGATCTTCTTCAACCGGTCGGTCATGGCAAAAATCCTCAGGATGCGATCGCGTCGGGGGTTTTGGTGTCGGGAAGGGCCGCGGCCAGGATCGCCTTCTCGGCGAACTGGTCACGCGTCAGTTCGGCGCCGATGCGCCCGCCGCACATCACCAGAATGCGGTCGCAAATGCCCATCACTTCAGGCAGTTCGGACGAGACGACGACGATCGCCATACCGTCTTCGGCAAGCTGGTAGAGCAGTTCGTAGATTTCGGACTTGGCGCCGACATCGATGCCGCGCGTCGGTTCGTCGACGATGAGGACGCGCACGCCCTGCTCCGACAGCCAGCGGCCGAGAATGACCTTCTGCTGGTTGCCGCCGGAGAGGTTGATGATGTCCTGCTTACGCGACGGCGTGCGCACCTTGAGCTTCTTGATGAAAGTCTCGGCGGTGGCGATCTCGCTGGCTCGGTTGAGCACACCGAAGCGCGCGTGATGGCGCCGGGAGGAGATGTTGATGTTCTCCTCGATCGAACGACCCTGGATGATGCCGTCATGCTTTCGGTCTTCCGAGCACAGCACGATGCCGGCGCGGATGGCCCCTTGCGGATCGGCGGCATGAACGACCTTGCCGTCGACGCTGATGGTGCCGCCTGAACGCGGGTCGGCGCCGAAGACCAGACGCGTCAGTTCCGAACGGCCGGCGCCGATCAGGCCGAAGAAACCGACGATCTCGCCGGCGCGTGCCTCGAAACTCGCCGGCGTCTTCAGCTTTGCCCCGGAGACAGCCTCAACCTTCAGCCTGACATCGCCGGATTTGCGTGGGCGAAAACCCCAGATGTCGGAAATTTCACGGCCGACCATTTCGGCGACGACCTGATCGCGGGTGACGCCTTCCAGAGTCGTATGGTGCGCGGCGAGTTTGCCGTCGCGCAGCACGGTCAGGCTGTCGCAGAGGCGGAACACCTCATCCAGCCGGTGCGAGACGTAAATGATGACCTTGCCCTCGGCGCGCAGGCGATCGATCAGGGCAAACAGGATCTCACTTTCGCGCGAGGACAGCGACGAGGTCGGTTCGTCCAGCGCGATGACGCGCGCGTCGAGCATGATCGCCTTGGCGATCTCGACCATCTGGCGTTCGCCGATGGACAGCGTCTTGACCTTGCGGCTGATATCGATGTCGATGCCGGCCGATTTCAGCTTGGCGCCGACATCGTCCAGCATGCGGCGGCCGGCGATGATGCCGGCGCTGGCGGGAAAGCGGCCAAGGCTGAGATTTTCGGCAACAGTGAGTTCCGGGACGAGTTGCAGTTCCTGGTGAATGACGATGACGCCATTGTCGAAGGCATTTCGCGTCGAGGCATAGACCTGGACCTTGCCGTCGATGCTGATTTCGCCCGAATCGGCATGCTGGTCGCCCGACAGGATCTTGATCAAGGTTGATTTGCCGGCGCCGTTCTCGCCCATCAGGCCATGCACGGCGCCCTTGGCGACGCCGAAGGAGACGTCCGACAGCGCCTTGACGCCCGGATAGGTCTTGGTGATGTGCAAGAACTCGAGAAACGACACGAGCGCCGATCCTTCTGTGTCATGACAAACAGGCGGCGGGATGAGCCGCCGCCTGTTTGTACAGGGAGGATTATTGGATGCCGAGGCCCTGGCGGACCGTCTGGTAATCATCGCGCTTGGCGAGCGCGCCGGAGGTCAGGATCAGCTTCTCCGGTTCTTTGTTGTTGGCGACCCAGTCGTACATGTTGAGCGCCGTCTCGTAGCCATGGCGCTTGGGCGAAATGATCACCGTGCCGACGAAGCCGGTGGCGGCAGGCTTCTTGAACTCGTTGATCGCCGAATCCGCGCCGCCGATGCCGACGCCGATCATGCCATCCGCCGGAATGCCGACACTTTCGGAAGCACGCACGGCGCCAAGCACCGCTTCGTCATTGAGACCGAAGGAGACCCACTTCTTGATGTCCGCATGGGCGTTGAGCACCACCGTCGCGGCATTGAGCGCGGCTTCAGTGTCTGTCTTGGCCTGCGGCGCATCGTAAATGTTCTCGGCCTTGAAGCCGTTCGCCTTCAGCACCGAAATGGCGCCTTCGACGCGGTCGACGGCGGTCGGCAACTGATCGTAGGAGACGCGGATGGCGCCGACCTGGTCGGCCTTCCAGCCGCGCGCCTTCATCTCGTCGACGATCGCCTGGCCGACGGCCTCGCCGATCTTGGTGGCCGAAATGCCCATATGCGGCACGTCTTCAAGCGCCTTGCCGTCGGCACCAACCAGACGGTCGTCGACGGTCATCACCTTGAGATTGTTGGCGGCAGCCTTGGCGACGATGCCGGGACCAAGCTTCACGTCGGGCGTGCAGACGATGAAGCCCTGGGCGCCCTGGGCGCCGAGATTGTCGATGGCCGACATCAGCTTCTCACCGTCCTCGGCGCCGATCTTGACCAGGGTGAAACCCTTTTCCTTGGCGGCCTGGTCGGCGAACTTCCACTCGTCCTGGAACCACGGCTCCTCGGGCTGTTTGACGATAAAGCCGATCTTGGTGTCCTGAGCATATGCAGCGATGGTCGTGACGGACAGCACGGCAAGCGCGCCCGCGACGAGCGCGGTCTTCAAAAGTCGCATGATTACCTCCCAGCGATAGGCCGGGCGCTCGGCCCGGGTGCTGAGTCTGTAATTCTTTTTATCATACTCGTCAATTGATCTGGTATGATAATTAAGCTACATGCTCTTACAACGGATCGCTGGCGCAACCGATCGGCATCCGGTAAGGCCGGGATGGTTGCGCGAAATCAGTAGGTTCGCCGCCTTGGAGGAGGGCTGAGGTGACCGAGACGTCCAGGAAAGCACAGAGCGACACCCGCCGTCCGCGCGTCATGCCCGACGTGACGAAGGCGCTCGCCTCCGACATTTTTTCCGGGCGCTATCCGGCCGGCTCCTCGCTGCCGACCGAAAACGAACTCGGCGTCGAATATGGCGTCAGCCGCACCGTCATCCGCGAAGCGCTGAAGGTGCTGGCCGCCAAGGGGCTGGTGCTGTCGCGGCCGCGTATCGGTACGGTTGTCTGCGACCAGGACAATTGGAACATCATCGACCCGCAGGTGCTGGCCTGGCATGCGCCGCATGCGCTGGACGACAAGCTGTTCGACGCCATCCTGGAAACGCGCCGTGCCATCGAGCCGCTGGTGGCGGAACTCGCCGCGACGCGCGCGACCTTGCAGGAGGTCGCCGATCTCGAAGCGGCGTGGCGCGGCATGGCCGATGCCGGCGAGGACCTCGCCGCCTTCTCACGCAGCGACGTCGTCTTCCACCAGATCGTCTATGCCGCCAGCCACAATCCGATCTTCCGGCAGATCGGCAATCTGATCGACACCGGGTTGAAATTCTCGCTGGAAGCCTCGGCGACGATCTCGCTTGAACGGCGCATGGAAGCGGTGGCGGCGCACCGCGAAGTGGTGGAAGCGCTACGCATGCGCGATGCCGCGGCAGCGCGCGGTGCAGCGAGCAAGATCCTCGACCTTGCGGCGCGCGACCTCACCAGCGCCAAGAAACTCAAGAACAACTGAGACCAGCATGAAAATCACCTCGCTCACCACCTACATCGTCCCGCCGCGCTGGCTGTTCCTGAAGATCGAGACCGATGCCGGTGTGACCGGCTGGGGCGAACCGGTGGTCGAGGGCCGGGCGCTGACCGTCGAGGCGGCGGTGAAGGAACTCGCCGACTATCTCATCGGCAAGGACCCGCGCCTGATCGAGGATCACTGGACGGTGATGCATCGCGGCGGCTTCTACCGCGGCGGACCAATCCTGATGAGCGCCATTGCCGGCATCGACCAAGCGCTGTGGGACATCAAGGGCAAGGCGCTCGGCGTACCCGTGCATGAACTGCTTGGCGGCAAGCTGCGCGACACCATCAAGGTCTATTCCTGGATCGGCGGCGACCGGCCGGCGGAGGTCGCCGCAGGCGCCAAGGACGTCGTGGCGCGCGGCTTCCAGGCGCTCAAGATGAACGGCACCGAGGAACTGCAGATCGTCGACAGCCACGACAGGATCGACGCTGCGGTCGAGCGCGTCGCCATGGTGCGCGAGGCGGTCGGGCCCAACATCGGCATCGCCGTCGATTTCCATGGCCGCGTGCACCGGCCGATGGCGCGCATGCTGGTCAAGGAGCTCGAACCCTACCGGCTGATGTTCATCGAGGAACCGGTGCTCTCGGAGAATCGCGAGGCGCTGAAGGAAATCGCTGCGCTCGGCTCGACGCCGATCGCGCTCGGCGAACGGCTCTACAGCCGCTGGGATTTCAAATCGGTGTTCGAGGAAGGCGTCGTCGACATCATCCAGCCTGATCTGTCGCATGCCGGCGGCATCACCGAATGCCGCAAGATCGCCGCGATGGCGGAAGCCTATGACGTCGCGGTGGCGCCGCACTGCCCGCTCGGGCCGATTGCGCTGGCCGCCTGCCTGCAGCTCGACGCGGTCAGCTACAACTGCTTCATCCAGGAGCAGAGCCTCGGCATCCACTATAACGGCACCAACGACCTGCTCGACTACGCCGCCAACAAGGACGTCTTCCGCTACGAGGATGGCTATGTCGCCATTCCCGACGGCCCCGGTCTCGGTGTCGAGATCAACGAAGACTATGTGAAAGAACGCGCCAAGGAAGGGCATCGCTGGCGCAACCCGATCTGGCGCCACAAGGACGGCTCCTTCGCCGAGTGGTGACGGGCGGGTTTAGCCCGGCAGGCTTTGCCGGGGCAGTTTCTCGGTAGCGCCGCATCTTGCCAGAAGCGCCTCGGCGTAGAGCCTGACGAACCGGCATGGCGCCTTCGCAGAAAATCGGGGCGTGATCGAGCCGCCAGTGCTGCTCGATGCGGCGATTTCGCCGCCGGCAGACTCTTCAATTAGATAGTGCGGCTAGAGAGACTGTTTGGTGGAGCCAATCGGAATCGAACCGACGACCTCTTGAATGCCATTCAAGCGCTCTCCCAACTGAGCTATGGCCCCACTTCCGGCAGTCAACCGGCACCGTTTCCGGTGAAGAGATCCGGCGCGGGTTGGTGACCGCGCCGTTAGTGCAGGCGGCTTCTAACCCCGCCTTTCGTCAATATCAAGCCTCGATATCGGCTTTTTCTTCACAGGCCGCGAAAGCCGGCAAATGCCCGCTTTTCGCAGTCGATCAGACCTCGTCGTCGTCGTCGCCGACGCCGATCATATCGGAGACGTCGTCGTCTTCTTCCTCTTCGTCGGCGAGGAAAGTGTCATCCTCGTCGTCGCCGAGGTCCACGTCGTCCTCATCGTCACCGAGATCGGGAAGATCGTCGCCGCCCTTGGCCTCGTCATCGGCTTCTTCGAGCGAAACGACTTCGGCGCCCTCTTCTTCCTCGGTGTCCACTTCCTTCTCGGCCACTTCCTCGTCCTCCTCGAGGGCGGCGATCTTGCCATCCTCGAAATAGGAGCGCGGATAGGTCTTGCCCGTGTAGGGCGAGACGATCGGGTCCTTGTTCAGGTCGTAGAATTTTCGGCCCGTTTCGGGGTCGACACGCTTTGTGCCAAGTTCAGTTTTTGCCACGGCAAGCCTCGTCAATAAAAGAGTGGTCCCCTTAACCGCAGTTTGCAGCGCTGTCAAAGCCAAAAGCCGGCGTCACAAACCATGCATTGAAAGGCCTCGCGCGAAGGGGATGACCATTTCCCCTCGCCGTGATACGAGACCGCCGCAACAAATGAAAAGCGCCGGCACGCCGGCACGCCGCCCAGGGAAATTCCATGTCTCACGCCGCCGCTGCCAAGCCGGCCACCGCCCGCAAATCACAGGCCCTTTCCGGCACGGCGCGCGTGCCGGGCGACAAATCGATCTCGCACCGCTCCTTCATGTTCGGCGGGCTCGCCTCCGGCGAAACCCGCATTACCGGCCTGCTCGAGGGCGAGGACGTGATGCGCACGGGTGCTGCCATGAAGGCGATGGGCGCGCATATCGAGAAACGCGGCGACGAATGGGTGATCCGCGGCACCGGCAACGGCGCGCTGCTGCAGCCGGAAGGCCCGCTCGACTTCGGCAACGCCGGCACCGGGTCGCGGCTGACCATGGGCCTGGTCGGCACCTACGACATGGAAACGACCTTCATCGGCGACGCCTCCTTGTCCGGCCGGCCGATGGGGCGCGTGCTCGAACCCTTGCGCCAGATGGGCGTGCAGGTTCTGAAGGCAACGCCCGGCGACCGCATGCCGATCACCCTGCATGGACCCAAGCACGCCGCTCCCATCACCTACCGCGTGCCGATGGCCTCGGCGCAGGTGAAATCGGCGGTGCTGCTGGCCGGCCTGAACACGCCGGGCGTCACCACCGTCATCGAGCCGGTGATGACACGCGACCACACAGAAAAGATGCTGAAGGGCTTCGGCGCCAATCTGTCGGTCGAGACCGACGAGCGCGGCGTGCGCCATATCTTCATCGAAGGCCAGGGCAAGCTGACGGGACAGACAATCGCCGTGCCGGGTGACCCCTCCTCGGCCGGCTTCCCGCTGGTGGCAGCACTCATCGTGCCGGGTTCGGACATCGTCATCGAGAACGTGCTGATGAACCCAACCCGCACTGGGCTGCTTTTGACGCTGCAGGAAATGGGCGGCCGGATCGATATCCTCAATCCGCGCAATGCCGGCGGCGAGGATGTCGCCGATCTGCGCGTGCGGTACTCCGAGCTCAAGGGCATCGCCGTGCCGCCGGAGCGGGCGCCGTCGATGATCGACGAATACCCGGTGCTGGCGGTTGCCGCGAGCTTCGCCGACGGCGAGACGCTGATGCAGGGGCTGGAAGAGCTGCGGGTGAAGGAATCCGACCGGCTGGCTGCGGTGGCCAACGGGCTGAAGGTCAATGGCGTCGACTGCACCGAGGGCGAGGCATCGCTCGCCGTGCGCGGCAAACCGGGTGGCAAGGGCCTTGGCCGCCATCCCAACGGCATGGACACAACGGTGAAGACGCATCTCGACCATCGCATTGCCATGAGCTTTCTTGTCATGGGGCTTGCCGCCGAAAAGCCTGTCACCATCGACGACGCCAATATGATCGCGACGAGTTTTCCGGAGTTCATGGGATTGATGAAGGCATTGGGCGCGGAGATCGAGTGATTGTCGATGGGCTGGGGCCAAACTGAAATGCTGGCGGGACAGCGCCCCCCTCTGTCCTGCCGGACATCTCCCCCACGAGGGGGGAGATCAGCCGTCATCGCGGCCTTCGCAAATCGTCCACGTCGCAGAATTGAGCGGCGCGCCGGAGCTACCAATCTCCCCCCTTGTGGGGGAGATGTCCGGCAGGACAGAGGGGGGCGCGACGGAATGCGGCTTACGTTATGTTCATCGGGCCTTTCGATCCCGGCAGCCCACCAATGACACACACCTTCACCATCGCCATCGACGGTCCCGCCGGCGCCGGCAAGGGCACGCTGGCCCGCCGGCTTGCCGACCATTACCGGCTGAACCTGCTCGACACCGGCCTGACCTACCGAGCCGTGGCGCATGCGCTGCTGCAGGTCGGCCTGCCGCTCGACAATGTCTCGGCGGCCGAAACCGCGGCGCGCCAGGTCGACCTGGCGCGGCTCGACCGGTCGGTGCTGTCGGCGCATGCGGTCGGCGAAGCCGCCTCCAAGGTCGCGGTGTTTCCAACCGTGCGGCGCATCCTCGTCGAAAAGCAGCGCGACTTCGCCAAGGCGCCGCCGGGCGCGGTGCTTGATGGCCGCGACATCGGCACGGTGGTGTGCCCCGACGCCGACATAAAGCTCTATGTCACAGCAAGCGCCGAAGTGCGGGCAAGGCGGCGGCTGGCCGAGATCGAGAGCATCGGCGGCAGCGCCAGCTTCGCCGAAATTCTCGCCGATATCGAACGCCGCGACGAGCGCGACATGGGCCGCGCCGACTCGCCGCTGAAGCCGGCCGCCGACGCGCACTTGCTTGATACCAGCGAAATGGCTATAGAAGCCGCGTTTCTGGCGGCGATGGCTGTTATCGACGACGCCCTCGCCAAGAGAAACAAGGCCTGATCCGGGTTTTCTCCGTGTTTCCGTTGCCGGAAGCGAAGAAAATACCCATATCGGGCACGAACCAGCCTGCCAGCATTCTTCATGCGCCGGAATTGCCGCTCGAGAGCGGCCCAGGGCTTTTTTAGCCCGGAACGCCGGCAGGCCAACGCAACGCTAACCCACGGCGCTCGTCCCGCAGATGCGGGGCACTCCAGGAGAGAATATGTCAGCTGCAAATCCCACTCGCGATGATTTCGCGAGCCTGCTCGAAGAATCATTCACAACCGGTCATTCCGGCGAAGGCCAGGTCGTCAAGGGCACGATCACCGCGATCGAAAAGGACATGGCCATCATCGACGTCGGCCTCAAGGTCGAAGGCCGCGTGCCGCTGAAGGAATTCGGCGCCAAGGGCAAGGAATCCTCCCTCAAGGTCGGCGACACCGTCGAAGTCTATGTCGAGCGCATCGAGAACGCGCTTGGCGAAGCCATGCTGTCGCGCGAGAAGGCTCGCCGCGAAGAAAGCTGGGTCCGTCTCGAAGAGAAGTTCACCAAGGGTGAGCGCGTCGAAGGCGTCATCTTCAACCAGGTCAAGGGCGGCTTCACCGTCGACCTCGACGGCGCCGTGGCGTTCCTGCCGCGCAGCCAGGTCGATATCCGCCCGATCCGCGACGTCTCGCCGCTGATGCACAACCCGCAGCCCTTCGAGATCCTCAAGATGGACCGCCGCCGCGGCAACATCGTGGTGTCGCGCCGCACCGTGCTCGAAGAGAGCCGCGCCGAACAGCGTTCGGAAATCGTGCAGAACCTCGAAGAGGGCCAGGTGGTCGAAGGCGTCGTCAAGAACATCACCGACTACGGTGCGTTCGTCGACCTCGGCGGCATCGACGGCCTGCTGCATGTCACCGACATGGCATGGCGCCGCGTCAACCATCCGACCGAAATCCTCAACATCGGTCAGACGGTCAAGGTGCAGATCATCCGCATCAACCAGGAAACCCACCGCATCTCGCTCGGCATGAAGCAGCTCGAGAGCGATCCGTGGTCCGAGATCGGCACCAAGTTCCCGATCGGCAAGAAGATCAAGGGCACTGTCACCAACATCACCGACTACGGCGCGTTCGTCGAACTGGAGCCGGGCATCGAAGGCCTCATCCACGTTTCGGAAATGTCGTGGACCAAGAAGAACGTGCACCCCGGCAAGATCCTGTCGACGACGCAGGAAGTCGACGTCGTGGTGCTCGAGGTCGATCCGGCCAAGCGCCGCATCTCGCTCGGTCTCAAGCAGACGCTTGAGAATCCGTGGCATGCTTTTGCCTCGAGCCATCCGGTCGGCAGCCAGGTCGAGGGCGAGGTCAAGAACAAGACCGAGTTCGGCCTGTTCATCGGCCTGGAAGGCGACGTAGACGGCATGGTGCACCTCTCCGACCTCGACTGGACCCGTCCGGGCGAGCAGGTCATCGAAGAGTACAATCGCGGCGACATGGTCAAGGCGCAGGTGCTCGACGTCGACATCGACAAGGAGCGCATCTCGCTCGGCATCAAGCAGCTGGCTCGCGACACCGTCGGTGAAGCGGCGACGTCAGGCGAACTGCGCAAAAACGCCGTCGTCACTTGCGAAGTCACCGGCGTCAAGGACGGCGGTCTGGAAGTGCGGCTGGTCGACAGCGGCATCGAGACCTTCATCAAGCGTTCGGACCTCTCGCGCGACCGCGACGAGCAGCGCCCCGAGCGCTTCACCGTCGGCCAGAAGGTCGATGCCCGCGTCATCGCCTTCGACAAGAAGACCCGCAAGCTGCAGGTCTCGATCAAGGCGCTGGAAATCGCCGAGGAAAAGGAAGCGGTTGCCCAGTACGGCTCGACCGACTCCGGCGCCTCGCTGGGCGACATCCTGGGCGCAGCGCTGAAGAAGCAGGGCAATTAAGCCCTACTCGCACCCTCGAAAACGAAAAACCCCGCCGGATCGCTCCGGCGGGGTTTTTCTTTGCAGATTGTTTTTTGAAGCGAATTGTCTTTTTGAAAGTTCAGGCCCGGCCGTAGAGCGGCACCAGCGCGCCGCTCATCGCCTGGTTGGCGGGCGAAGCGAGATAGGCGATGGCCTCGGCCGCCGCCTCGAGGCTGACCCATTTGGTGAAATCGGCATCGGGCATGTCGGCACGGTTTGCCGGCGTGTCGAGCGTCGAGGGCGCCACTGCGTTGACCAGTATGCCCTTGTGCTTCAGCTCCTCGGCCATCGCCACGGTCATGGCGGCAACCGCCGCCTTGCTGGCGGCATAGGCGACCATGCCGGCGCCGCGGCGCGGGTCGAGCCCGGCGCGCGCCGTGACGTTGACGATGCGGCCTGATGTGGCCGAGGCCAACATCGAGCGCACCGCTGCGCGGCTGCACAGGAACGCGGTGCGGGCATTGGTTTCCATCATCTCGGCAAAGGAAGCGGATTCGATCTTTTCCACCGGCGCCATGGCGAAGCCGCCGGCGAGATGGATCGACCCCCACAAGGCTGGAACCTGGCCGTAGAAGGCTTCGACCTTGGCCGGGTCCGACAGGTCGACATTGTGCGCCAGCTTGACGTTCTCATGCGTGGTAAAGGGAAAATGCGATGGCGCCGCCGCGTGCGCATTCGGTACATGGCAAATCGCGCCCTGCTCCAGCAGTTTGCCGACCACCGCACCACCAAGCGCGCCGGTGCCGCCGGTCACCACGATATGCCTTCCCTGAACTGTTTCCGTCATCCTGGACCGCTCCTGTCGTTTTTTATGATTATGTCGTTTTTGTTTTGCCGCGCCGACGCGAAGCGTCGCGCCTTTCGCCGGATCACTCAACCGATATCTCGACATGGCAGCCGTCACGTCTTTGCATGCGTCGGCACGCCGGCAATTGGGCCAGCCGAAGCAGAAGCAAAGCCGCTGAGTTTCAGTCGACCGTGATTTCGATGACGCGCGGCAGCCCGGTTGCCCGGGCGCGCTTCAGCGCATCCGCCAGGGCGCCGGTGCCGGCCAGCCGCTCGGCCTCGAGGCCATAGGCTTCGGCCAGTTTGCAGAAATCCGGCGGCGCCGGCGACACGCCGACCGGTTCCACGCCGACATCGACCATCGAGGTCTCGATCTCGCGGTAACCTCGGTTGTTCCAGACCACGAAAATGACCGGCGCGTCGGAATCGAGTGCCACGCCCAGCTCCGGCAGCGTGAACTGGAAACCGCCATCGCCGGTGATGCAGACGACCGGCGTGCCGGGCATGGCAATCGCGGCGCCGATCGCCGCAGGCGGTCCGTAACCCAGCGCGCCGAAACCGGTGGCGGCGTTGAACCAGCCACCCGGCCGGTCGTGGTCGTAGTAAAGGTTGGCGGCATAGATCGGCTGGGTCGAATCGCCGACGACGATGGCACCAGGCAAGGCATCGCGGATCGTTTCCACGGCATGCACCTGCGCAACGTAAGCAGGGCTGAGCTCGGCAAAAGCCGCCTTTCGCGCTGCGGCGGCGCGCAGTTGACCATCTTCCGCACCATCTCCGGGTCCGATCGCGGCAAGCAGCGCCTCGACCGCCTCGGCGCAATCGGCCTGGATGCCGACGCTGACCGGACGGCGGGCGAGCTGGTCGGCGCCGATGTCGATGCGGATCAGGTTGGCGGGCAGCACGAAGCCGCCATCGCCATAGCCGTCATAGTCGGTCGGGCCGAATTCTGTGCCGGCGGCGATGACCAGATCGGCGTCCGCCATCAAGGCCCGCACCGCCTTCAGGCTGGGGCTCGCCGGCACGCAAAGCGGATGACCGTGCAGCAGGCCGCGCGCGTTGGTGGTCTCGACAACCGGCGCGCCCAGCCTTTCGGCCAGTCGCCGCAGCGGCGCTTCCGCCTTCTTGGCGCCGCCGCCAGCCAGGATCAGCGGGCGGTGTGCCGCGGCGATGAGTTTGACGGCGCTGGCGATGGCAGCACTGTCCGGCGCCGGCGGCGCCGCATTTCTCAGCACGGCGGATAGACCATCGGCCTGCTTGACCATGACGTCGGTCGGAATCTCGATATGAACGGGGCCCGGCCGCGAAGACGAGAACAGGGCGAAAGCCCGCGCCAACGCACCGGGCAATTCGCCGGCCTCTGTGACGCGCAACGACAACAGCGCCACCTTTTCCATCATGCCGCGCTGGTCAGGCAATTCATGCAGGAAGCCGAGCCCCTTGCCCAAAGTCGGCATGGCGTTGACGCCCGAGATGACCAGCATCGGCACCGAATCGGCGCGCGCCTGGCCCATGGCGGTGATGGTGTTGGTCAGCCCCGGTCCGGTGATGACGAAGGCGACGCCCGGCCTGTCGCTGGCGCGCGCATAGCCGTCGGCCATGAAGCCGGCGCCCTGCTCGTGGCGCGGCGTGACGTGGCGGATTTTCGACCGCGCCAGCCCGCGATAGAGCTCGACCGTGTGCACGCCGGGGATGCCGAACACGGTGTCGACGCCATGCGCCTCGAGCAGTGAAATCAGCGCTTCGCCGACGGTCGCCATTGGTTCTCTCCCTTATCTCTTTGTTTCCCAGGCAATTCCCAAGGGAAAGCGCTACGCGCTTTTCCTGGAATTGCTCTAGACCGTGATGGCGTTTCGTTGAAACCGCCATCCCGATCTAACTCTTTGTTGGAGCATGATCTTTCTCCGAAAACCGGTTCCTACTTTTCGGGATCGTGCTTCAGAGGCGCGAGGCCGAGTTCAGCCTCGACAGCCTTGATGCCGATCGCCGACAATTCGCCAAGCGAAAACATCTCGCCGGCCAGGCAGCCTTCGATCCAGAGCCCGTCCATGATCGCATTGATCGCGATGGCATGGTGGCGCAGCTCGCTTGCGTCCGGCTTTCGCTGCTCGGCGGCGAGCACTCCGGCCACAACCGCTTCCACCTCGTTGCGAAAGCCAAGGTAGCCTTCGCGGTGGGCACGGGCCAGGGCCGGATCCGCACGGGCGCGGCCGAGGAAGGTTGCCCAGAGCGAAAACACCCGCGCGTCGATGATGGGCGCGCTGAGATTGGCGGTGACGAAAGCCGCAAGGCGTTGACGCGGCGAGGCATCATCCATGACCAACGCAGCTTTGGCCTGCTCGGTCATGCGCCCGACCAGCGCAGTATAGGCCTCCTGCAGCAATTCTTCCTTGCTGGGGAAATAGTGGCGGATCAGCCCGGCGGTGACGCCGGCACGCAATGCGATGGTGCGCAAGGTGGCGCCCTGCAAGCCATATTCCGCCACGCTGTCCAAGGTAGCTTCGATCAAATCCTGCCGCCGCCGCCCCTCGCCCTCGCGACGGAACTTGCGGCGCGCATTCATTGGCGCAGGATCGGCCGCGTCAGGCATGTCGGGCCGCCTTCGCAGGCGATGCAGAGCGCATCCGCCTCGAAGATTTCAACCGTGCAGCCGGCGGCTTCCATCGCGGCCTTGGTCTTGGGAAAGCCGGCAACGGCAATGACCTTGAGCGGGCTGGTCGGCAGCACGTTCAGGCTGAGGCCGTTGGACGCGGCGAACTCTTCGGCATCGCCTTCGACCAGCCGGATGCCGCGCGCCTTCAGCATCTGATAGAACGCCGCCGGCAAAAGCGGCGAGTAGACCAGTGCGAGGTCGTCGGCCAGCGGGCTGATCACCGACATCAGATGCAGGCACGCCTCTTCGCCGTGCCACAGCGGCAGGTCAAAGCCATAGACGGAAATGCCGAGCGGCGTCAGGAGGTTGGCAACCTGCTGGATGCCTTCCTGGTTGGAGCGGACACCGCGGCCGATCGCCAGCGTCCGGGCATCCACCCAGACACAATCGCCGCCTTCGACCTGGCCGGGGGCCTCGACGCGGCCAAGGATCGGAATGCCCAGTCTCTTGTAGGTTTCCTCATGCAGCGACGGCTCCCTGCCGCGCAACGGCTTGCCCATGGACAGGATCAGCGCGCCGCGGTCGGTCATCAATGACGGGTCGTGCGTGAACACCGAATCCGAAAGTCCGTCGGCCTTGTCGTCGATCCATTCGATTTCAGCGCCGGAAGCCGCCACCAATTCAGCGAGCACCGCGTGCTGCGACGCTGCTTTCGCCGGGTCGAACCCCGGCCCATAGTGCCATTGAGCCCTGTCGGCGCCGCGCATGGCGTTGGCCGCCGACCGCATCAGCACGCGCCGCAGCGGCGCCGCCATGGACTGTGATCCGAAAGCGCTCATCGATGCCCTTTTTTAAGCTGAAAAAAATCGAGAAAATTTCATCAAGGGCTATTTATACACTTGCGCAACAAGGCCGCAAGTGCCGTAATGAGCAGGATTGACGGGCTCGCTCTGTTGGGTCCATGCTGAAGTCTGGAGCAGGGCAGTGCAGCGTATGTTGATTAGCCGGGTAGACGTTCGACGACCCCCCGTCGGCCTTATAGAGGTCACCCGGTGAGCGCGGTGGGAGTTGCCGTAGCCCCATCCAGCGAGGCGCAAGACGGCGCCGCCGAAGCCATCCATGTCGAGAACCTGCACAAGAAATTCGGCGAACTGCATGTGCTGAAGGGCGTGTCGCTTTCGGCGCGCGACGGCGAGGTTATCGCCATCATCGGCGGCTCCGGCTCCGGCAAATCGACGCTTTTGCGCTGCATCAACTGCCTGGAGAACCCGACCAGCGGCATCATCCGCGTCAATGGCGAAGAGATCAAGCTGAGGGCCGACAGCCACGGCCACACCGTTCCGGCCGACCGCAGGCAGATCGAACGCATCCGCTCCAAGCTCGGCATGGTGTTCCAGAATTTCAACCTGTGGAGCCACATGACGCTGATCGAGAACGTCATCGAGGTTCCGGTGCATGTGCTGGGCGTCAAGCGCGACGAGGCCATCGCCCAGGCCGAAAAGCTGCTCGCCCGCGTCGGGCTGGCCGAGAAGCGCGATGTCTATCCGGCCTATCTGTCAGGTGGCCAGCAGCAGCGTGCGGCGATCGCCCGCGCGCTCGCCATCAATCCGCGGGTCATGCTCTTTGACGAGCCGACCTCGGCGCTCGACCCGGAACTGGTCGGCGAGGTGCTGAAGGTGATCGGCGACCTGGCCCGCGAAGGCCGCACCATGGTGCTGGTCACCCACGAAATGAAGTTCGCCCGCGAGGTCGCGACCCACGTCGTCTATCTCTACAACGGGCTGGTCGAGGAAGAAGGGCCGCCGGAGCAGATCTTCGGCGCACCCAAATCCGAAAGGCTGAAGCAGTTCATCCGCAACATCGGCTAGGGAAAGCCGAGACGGAAGAAAACCGGGAACCAACAACAAACTGGGAGTTCGTGACATGAAGACTGTTCTGAAGACATTCGCCGCAGCGCTGCTGGTCGGCGTCGCCGCCATGGGCGTCGCCAAGGCCGATCCGGTCAAGATCGGCGTCGCCGCCGAGCCCTATCCACCCTTCACCTCGCCCGACGCCTCGGGCAAATGGGTGGGCTGGGAGATCGACTTCATCGACGCCGTCTGCGCCGAGGAAAAGCTCGACTGCGTCATCACCCCGGTCGCCTGGGACGGTATCATTCCGGCGCTGACGACCAAGAAGATCGATGTGATCGCCAGCTCGATGTCGATCACCGACGAGCGCAAGAAGACGATCGACTTCTCCGACAAGTACTACAACACCCCGACCGCCATCATCGGCCCGAAGGATCAGAAGTTCGGCGCTGAGCCGGCCGATCTCAAGGGCAAGGTGATCGGCGTGCAGGTGTCGACCATCCATGCCGTCTACGCCAAGAAGCACTTCACCGAAGCAGCCGAGATCAAGGAATACCAGACCCAGGACGAAGCCGACCAGGATCTCGCCGCCGGCCGCGTCGATGCGGTGCAGGCCGACTCCATCGCGCTCGACGCGTTCCTGAAATCCGACCAGGGCAAGGCCTGCTGCGACCTGAAGGGCATGGTTGCCCCGGACCTCGAGGTGCTCGGGCCGGGCGTCGGCGCCGGTGTGCGCAAGGAAGACACCGAGTTGAAGGACAAGATCAACGCCGGCATCAAGGCCATCCGCGCCAACGGCAAATATGACGAGATCACCAAGAAGTATTTCGATTTCGACGTCTATGGCGACAAGCCGCAGTCGAACTGACGTCCTCCGGGCATGAGCCAAAAACCGCACGGCCTCCGGGTCGTGCGGTTCGCCTGAAGCGCGCCGCGTCGAAACGGATTCAGGCGCCGCTTCAGGTCCTTGTTTTCATGCATGTCGTTCTCCCAAAACCGGGACCACTTTCGGGCGACATGTATCGGACCGCTGATCAGAATGGTCGGCGGCTGACGCCAGCAATCCGGGGGCGACGCTGATCGACCTATTCCTTTCGGCCTCGGCGGCCGGCATCATCGAACTTCTCTCGCCCACACCGCCGGGCTGGGGCGGCACGCTTTTGGTTGGGCTGCTCCACTCGATCGAGATCGCCCTTGGCGCCACGTGCCTTGGTCTTCTGATCGGTACCGGCGGCGCCTATGGCAAGCTCTATGGCGGCCCGGTGGTGCGCGACCTGCTGGCGGTTTACACCACCATCGTGCGCGCCGTGCCGGAACTGGTGCTGATCCTGCTGCTATATTATGCCGGCACCGACCTGATCAACCAGGCCCTGACGGCAATGGGGTATCAGCGCGTCGACATCAGCGGGCTTGCCGCCGGCATTGCGGTGCTCGGCTTTGTCCAGGGCGCCTATTCGACCGAGGTGATCCGCGGGGCGATCCTCGCTATTCCGCAAGGCCAGATCGAAGCGGCACGCGCCTATGGCATGTCGCCCGGCCTGCTTCTGCGGCGCATAACACTGCCGGCCATGCTGCCCTTCGCCATACCAGGCCTCGCCAATCTGTGGCTGATCGCCACCAAGGACACAGCACTTCTGGCGGTCGTCGGTTTCTACGAACTTGCCCTGGCAACGCGGCAGGCCGCGGGGGTGACCAAGGCTTATTTCACCTTCTTTGTCGCCGCGGGTGTGCTCTATCTGCTGCTGTCTCTGGTCTCCAACTTCCTCATCGGCCGTGTCGAGGTCTGGTCGCGGCGCGGCATGCCTTCGCTCAAGGAGGCACGCTGATGGCTAGCGAGACGGCCATCATCAACGTCGTGGCGCGAACTTCGCTGTGGCTGCAGCCGCATCGCATCGTGCTGATCCTGATCGCGCTCGGCCTGGTTGCCGGGGCCGTCTTTTTCATGCGCTGGGACTGGCTGCCGCAATATTATGAAATGGGACTGCTCGGCATCTGGCGCTCGCTGTGGATCCTGGCTGTAACCTGTGCGCTGGGCTTCCTGTTCGCGGTGCCCCTCGGGCTGGCACAGGCCACCGGCTCGTTCTGGTTCGCCGCACCCGCCAAGGTCTTCTGCACGGTCATCCGCGGCACGCCGTTGCTGATCCAGCTTTGGCTGCTCTATTACGGACTTGGCTCTTTGTTTCCGCAATATCCCTGGATTCGCGAATCCTGGATGTGGCCCTATCTGCGGCAAGCCTGGCCTTACGGCGTACTGGCGCTGACCTTGTCCTTCGCCGGCTATGAGGGCGAGGTGATGCGCGGCGCCTTTGCCGGCGTGCCCAAGGGGCAGCTGGAGGCCGCCCGCGCCTTCGGCATGAGCCGCTGGAAGATTTTTCGCCGCATCTGGCTGCCGCAGGCGTTCTACCGGGCGCTGCCGACACTGACGGGCGAGACCGTGCTGCAGCTGAAGTCGACGCCGCTGGTGGCGACTATCAGCGTCATCGACATCTTCGCCGTTTCCTCCAAGGTACGGCAGGACACCTACCTGACCTACGAACCCTTGCTGCTTCTGGCGTTGATCTACATGACCATCACCGGCGTCCTGGTGTTCGCCTTCAGCCGGATCGAAGCGCGGATACCGGTCAAGATAGGTTAGGGGAGTAGGGGAGTAGGGGAGTAGGGGAGTAGGGGAGTAGGGGAGTAGGGGAGTAGGGGAGTAGGGGAGTAGGCAATCACTGCCGCATTCACATTTCCATCCCGGTTCGCTATTCACTGCGCAAAATCCCCTATTCCCCTATTCCCCTAGGATCGTCACCATGCAACTCAGTCTCGACCAGGCAACCGGACTGTGCCGGATGGCGGCACTTGGCGCCGGCGCCAATGAGGAAGCCGCGCAGTCGCTCACCGCGTCCATCATCGCGGCCGAAGCGGAAGGGCTTGCTGCCGTCGGGCTGACACACTTCATCGACTATCTCGAGGCGCTGGAAGCCGGCCGCATCGACGGCAAAGCCGATCCGGTGATCACCCGCCCGGCGCTCGCCATCTATCTTTCCGACGCCCGCGGCGGGCTCGCCCATACCGGCTTCGACCGCACGATCGACGATCTGGCCAAGGCGGCAAAACTGTTCGGCGTCGCCATCTTCTCGCAGAAGAACGCCTACACCTGCGGCGCGCTCGGCTATTTCACCGGGCGGCTCGCGGCACAGGGGCTGGTGTCGTTCGCCGCCACCAACGGTCCGGCGGTGCTTGCCGGTTCGGGCTCGGTCAAGCCGGTCTACTGCACCAACCCGATGTCGTTCGCCGCGCCCGCCGCCGACGGCGCGCCGCTAGTGATCGACCAGTCGTCGAGCGCCACCGCCTTCGTCAACATCCGCAAGGCGGCGGAGGACGGCAAGAAGATCCCCGAAGGCTGGGCGCTCGATGCCAGCGGCAATCCGACGACCGATCCGGTGGCGGCCATGAAGGGCGCCATGCTGGCCTTCGGCGGCCAGCGCGGCGCCAACATCGCGCTGATGGTCGAGGTGCTGGCGGCGGGCATTTCCGGCGCCAACTGGTCGCTCGACGCGCCCTGGTTCAGCGGCGGGCCGGACAGTCCGGGAACCGGCCTGTTCGTGCTTGCCATCGAGCCCAAGCTGCTCGATCCGGACTTCGAGCAGCGGATGAAGGACCAGCTCGACCGGCTGCGCCGGCGCTATGGCGTGCACGTGCCCGGCCGGGCGCGGGCGGAAAACGCCGAGAAGGCCCAGGCGCGCGGCATCACCGCGCCCAAGGCCGTGATCCAGCGTATTTCCGAATTCGCCGAGCGTTATTCTTCCTGAAATATTCGATTATTTATCAGCTAGTTACCTGAACTCCACCCGACCAGGGCGAGGCGAGGCGCGATTTTTTTGTCGTGTCGCTGAACCTTTTTGCGCGTTGCGCCGACCCAGCTTTGTCCAGGGCAAGGCGAGCTTGCCCGATCAACACCGGGGGAACAGCAAACCGAAAGAGAAAAGCTGCTTCACGCGAAGGACGTCCCTTTGCGCCCCGGAAACTCAACCCAACCGAAGGAAAATTGCCATGACCAACACCAAGATGACCATGCTCACCGCCGTTCTTCTGCTCGGCTCGTTCATGGGCGCCACCCAGGCGGCCAATTTAAAGGCCGCACCGGTCAAGCCGGCCGCACCCGGCGTCATCACCGCACCGAGCGGCGGCGCCACCGAGGACCATTACTGCAAGAACGGCCATGCGAAATTCGCCAATTGCAGCGCCGATTTTGTCGCCGCCTGCAAGAAGATCGGTGGCACCATGTCGGATGTTCAGGGCTGGGGTGGGCGTACTTGCTTCACGCCCTCCTGATACCGTCTCAGGTCAGGCCGCTCCGTCGGCCCCTGGCTTCGCATGATGTCACCCGGAAAACCCTGCTTCGGCAGGGTTTTCTGCGTTTTGTCCTCCCATCGGATAAAACTTGGAATTGCTCAAAAACAAGGGCGGCAGCGACGACGCGTCGCCCTTTGCCTTTGACGCGAAACGGATTATGAAACGGCTTCAGCCAAGCTTTCGAGCGCCGGAGCCAGCCATGACCGAAATCCTGCAGACCCCCAAGCTCGTCGTCGTCTTCGGCGGGTCGGGCTTTGTCGGCCGCCACGTCGTGCGGGCGCTGGCCAAGCGCGGCTATCGCATCCGGGTCGCCTGCCGGCGGCCCGATCTTGCCGGCCATGTGCAGCCGCTCGGCAATGTCGGCCAGATTCAGCCGGTGCAGGCCAATGTGCGCGTGCGCTGGTCGGTCGACCGCGCCGTGCAAGGCGCCGACCACGTCATCAACCTGGTAGCGGTCCTGCATGAGAGCGGCCGGCAGAAATTCCCGGCGGTGCATGAATTTGGCGCCCGCGCGGTGGCCGAGGCCGCACGCTCGGTCGGTGCCGGCCTGACCCATATTTCGGCGCTCGGCGCCGATGCGGACTCCCAATCGCACTATGCCCGCACCAAGGCGCTCGGCGAAAAGGCCGTGCTGGAGACGATCAGCGATGCCGTCATCTTCCGGCCATCGATCAATTTCGGACCGGAGGACAACTTCTTCAACCGCTTCGCCAACATGGCGCGCTATTCGCCCGTGCTGCCGCTGATCGGCGGCGGCCTGAACAAGTTCCAGCCGGTCTATGTCGCCGATGTCGCCGAAGCGGTGGCGCGCTCGGTCGACGGCAAGGTCGCCGGCGGCCAGATCTATGAACTGGGCGGACCGCAGGTGCTCACCTTCAAGGAGTGCATGCAGGAACTGCTCGCTGTGATCGAGCGCGAGCGCCTGCTGGTGCCGGTGCCATGGTGGTTGGCCAACCTGCAGGCCTCGATCCTCGGCCTGCTACCCAACCCGCTGCTGACCAAGGACCAGGTGATGCAGTTGCGCGAGCACAACATCGTCTCGGACGAAGCAGCCAAGGCCAGCCGCACGCTTACCGGGCTCGGCATCCAGCCACAGGCGATCGGCACCATCCTGCCGAGCTACCTCTGGCGTTTTCGCGCTGCCGGTCAGTTCCAGCAGCGCAAGCCGGCGGTATAACTTCCAGAGGAATCTATCCTTCAGCGACGGCGAGGCGTGACCCGCATCGGCAGGCCGCCTTGCGGCTGCGTGGTCAATTTCTGCACCGGCCATGGCTTCGTCTCGGCGGTAACGTCGAAGCGGAAGCGCGACAAAAGGATGGCGAGCGCGATGATCGCCTCCTGCATGGCGAAGCTGGCGCCGATGCAGACGCGCGGGCCGGCGCCGAACGGCAGATACTGGAAGCGATCGATCTTCTCGCGGTTTCCAGGGTGGAAGCGTTCCGGCATGAAGGCATCGGGCTTGTCCCACAGTTTCCTGTGTCGATGGACGACCCACGGCATGACCAGCACGGCCGCGCGCTTCGGGATATGCAGATTCTTCCAGTCTTCCGCCTCGATCGGCTCGCGGTTGATCGACGGTGCCGGCGGATAGAGCCGCAGCGCCTCGTCGAAGGCGGCGCGCGTCAGCGGCATGGCGTCCAGCCATTTGGTCGGATCGGGCTCCCGTGCCAGAACCTGATGGATCTCCGCTTCGATCCTGTCGCGCTCCCACGGCGCCTCGGCAAGGCAATAAAGCGTCCAGCCGAGCGCGCGGGCCGTCGTCTCATGGCCGGCGCCGATGAAGGTGATGATGTTGTCCTCGACTTCCTGGCGCGTCAGTCCGTCCGGCCCTTCGGCCTTGAGCAGCAGCGTCAGGAAATCCTGCGGCACGGCTTCGGGATCGCGCTTGAACTTGCCCTCGCGCAACTTGACCGTGTCGGTCACGATCTTGCGGAAATAGGCCATGGTCTTGCGGCCGCGAATGCGGGTAAGCCGCGGCAGCCATTCGGGCGCGCGCAAAAGGTCGAGCGGATCGACCCGGCCCATGGTCTCGAACAGCCGGTCGATCTCGCCGGCGAAACTGCCAGGCTCGCCAGCTATTTCGCCCGAAAACAGCGTTTCGGCCAGGATATCGTAGGTCAACAGCGTCATGTCATGGGCGATATCGGACATGCCGCCTGCCTCGTAGCGGGTGGCGAATTCCAGCGTGCGCTTCAGCATCGGCGCCGCGAAACCAAAGATGTGGCGCGGCGTGAAGACCGGAGCCATCGCCTTGCGCGACCGTCTCCAGACCTCGCCCTCGGCGGTCAGCAGGCCGTCGCGCAGGATCGGCCGCAGGATCAGCTGGCGCACCGTCGCCATCTTGTAGTTCTTGGCGTTGTCGATCAGCACGTGGCGGATCAGACCGGGATCGTTGGCCACGATCAGCGCGCCGCCAATGCCGGTCGCTGAAATCCAGGGCTCGTTGTAGGTGTGCTCGCCCCACAGTTCGAGCGGATTGCGGTAGACGATGCGCATCATCTCCAGCGTCGACGGCGGCGTCGTGCGCGGTGTGGGCGCCGGAGGAACGAAAGGGGCGGGCTTGATGTCCATGGATTGCTCCTGGCCAAGATGTAGTGGCTGGCGAGGCCGGCGTCCATGTGACCGATCGGCAAGCGGCTCGATCGGGACAGGGGGCGGACGTCCGTTCATCCGATTGTGACCGCACCCCGGACGGCGCGGGCTTGTCCATGCCGGCCCTCTGCCTTAGGTCGCGGTCACCAACAGATACCGCCAAGCAAAGGAGCCCGCCTTGAAGCACCAGTTGAACATCATCATCGGCAGCACCCGGCCAGGCCGCGCCGGACCGGTTTTCGCGCATTGGCTGGAGCGGTTCGCGCGCGAACACGGTAAGTTCGAATCGGTGCTGACCGACATCGCCGCCTTCAACCTGCCGGTGCTGGACGAGCCGCACCATCCGAGGCTCGGCAACTACCAGAACGACCATACCAAGGCCTGGTCGAAGGCCATCGACGCCGCCGACGCCTTCGTCTTCGTGGCGCCGGAATACAATTATTTCGCCGCACCGGCGATCGTCAACGCGGTCGACTATCTCTTGCGTGAGTGGAAATACAAACCTGCCGCCATCCTCAGCTATGGCGGCGTCTCCGGCGGCCTGCGCGCCGCGCAGGCACTGAAGCCGCTCTTGACCTCCGTCGGCGTCATGCCGATCCCGGAAGGCGTCGCGCTGCCGCTGTATCAGAAGCTGCTGGCCGCCGACGGCTCGTTCGAAGCCAGCGAACAGGTGGCAGGCGGCGCCAAGGCCATGCTGGACGAGCTGCTGCGCTGGAGCGAAGCGCTGAAGCCGCTGCGCGCCGGCTGAGGCTGCCGGTTTTCGGCCCGGCTTGCTCGCGCCACAAAGAGGTGGAATGGTTGGCGTACGACTGAGCCGGGGGCGGTTCGACTTGCGCTTGCTGTTTGCCTTTCTGCTGATGTTTGCGACCACCGCTATCGCCGCGGCGGAGCGGCGCGTGGCGTTGGTGATGGCCGACGACGACTACCGGCTGGTCCGGCCGCTCGCCAATCCCGTCAACGACGCCGAAGCGATGGAAACAGCCTTGAAGAAGCTTGGCTTCGAAGTGGTTGTCGAGACCAATCGCGATCTACGCCGGATGCGCCGGGCGCTCGACGATTTCCGCGAGGACGCCAAGGGCGCCGATGTGGCGCTGGTCTATTTCTCGGGTCATGGCGTGGAGATTTCAGGCGACAATCGGCTGTTGCCGGTCGATGCCGACGCCTCCTCGCTCGATCAATTGGAGAAGACCAGCCTGCCGCTGGAAGAGGTGCGCGATGCCGTGGCCGCCACCGCAAAGGTCGGGCTGATCGTGCTCGATGCCTGCCGCAGCGATCCGTTCACGGGAAGCAGTGGCGAAGGGCGCGGCGCGACCTCGCTGGCGAAAGATGTCACCGACAAGGTCAAGCCTGGCCTCGGACGGATCGGGAAGGCCGAAAACATCCTGTTCGCCTTTTCGGCCGCGCCCGGCGAGACGGCCGCCGACGGCAGCGGTCAGAACTCGCCGTTCACGGCGGCGCTGACCAAATATCTCGGCACCGACGGGCTGGAAATCCGCTCGGTGCTGACACTGGTGCAGCAGGAGGTCTATGACCTCAGCCGCGGCAAGCAGCTTCCTTACATCGAGAGCGGCCTGCCAAAACTGTTCTTTGCCGCTGCCGCCAAGGAACAGGTGCCGGAGCGCGAACGCCTGCTGCTGGCCATGGCCGATGTCACGCCTCAGATGCGTGGCCAGGTCGAACAGATCGCCAGCGACGCCGACATGCCGCTGGCGCCGCTCTATGGCGCATTGATCAGTACTGACACCAGCCATCTCTCGGCCGAGAGCCTGAATGCCAGGCTGCGCGAGGCGGCGGACGCCTTCATCAAGGTGCGCAGCGAGATGAAGACCCTCGCCTCGGACGATCCGCGGGTGACGGAACTGCGCCGGCAGGCCGAGGAACAGCTTTCGCTCGGCGCCTTCGACGGCGCGCGCGCCATCCTCGCCAGGGCCGCCGGCATCGACAGCGTGTCGCGCAGGGCGCTGAAGGCCAATTTCGTCAGCCGCACCATGTCGGAGGCGGCAACGCGGTTCCTGTCGGGCGGGGCGGCACGGGCCGATCTCGACTACGCCTCTGCGATCAAGGACTACGAGACGGTGCTGTCGCTCTATGGCGAGGCCGGACAGACTTCTCTTGGCCTCGACGATGCCGACCGGCAGATCCGCACGCTGGACGAGCTCGGCAAGCTCTATGTCACCACAGGCGCCATCACCGCCGCCGGCCGCGCCTATGAGGCTCTGCAGGCCAATCTCGAGCAGCGGGTGAGGCAGGAGAGCGACCCCAGCGTGCGGCGCGACCTTGCCGTCAGCCACACCAAGCTCGGCAACATCAAGGTCGCGCTCGGCGACCTGCCGTCGGCTTTGCAGAACTACCAGGCGGCGCGCTCGATGCTGCGCGACCTTGCCGTGGCCGAACCCCATCGACTGAACTGGTTCGGCGATCTTGCCGATGCCGACGACAAGATCGGCAACGTGCTGATGGCGCAAGGCGATCTGGCCAGCGCGGCGCAGGTCTACCAGGAAAGCCTGTCGATCAAGAAGCAGCTCGCCGAAAACGAACCGGATCGCGCCGACCTGCAGCGCGACCTGACGATAGCCTATGACGAGATCGCCAGCCTTGCCCGCACCTCTGGCCAACTGGACGATGCGCAGACAGCCTACGAAGAGAGCCTGAAGGTGCGGCTGGCGCTGGCCGACAAGGAACCTCAGGATGGCGAGCGGCAACGCGATGTCTCGGTGAGTCATGAGACGATCGGCGACATCAAGCGCCTGCGCGGCGATGCGGCAGGTGCGCTCGCGGCCTACCAGGCGAGCCAGGCAATCGTCGAACAGCTCGTGAGGCTCGACCCAGGCAACAGCGAGCTGAAGCGCGACCTCTCGATCAGCAACGCCAAGATCGGCAATGCGCTGAGCGACCAGAAGGACTGGCCGGCGGCACTTGCGGCCTATCAGCAGGCGCTGACCCAGGCGCAGGCCCTGGCCGACAGCGACCCCAGCAACACGGATTGGCAGCGCGACCTGTCGGTGTGTCTGGAAAAGGTTGCCCGCGTGCTCGAGGTACAGGACGATGTCAGCGGCGCACTGCAGAACTATCAGGACAGTTTTGCCATCGCCGACCGGCTGGCCAGGCTCGACCCGGGCAATTCCGACTGGCAACGCGACCTGTCGATTACCCTGGAGGAGATCGGCCTGCTGGAGACCAAGCAGCGGCACTTTGAGGGCTCCAAGAAGGCCTTCGAAGCCAGCCTCGGCATTCGACAGCAACTGGCGCAGTCCGATCCGAAAAATGCGACCTGGCAATTTGATCTGGTACAGGCCTACATCAACTATGCGTATGTGGCGAAGGATCCCAAGGCCGCGTTGACCAAGGCGCTGAACCTGACGCTGGAACTCGACCGTACGGGCCGGCTCGCCCCCAGGGACAAGCCGACAATCAGATATTTGCGCAACCTTCTCGCCAAATTCGGTGCGCGAAAAAAATAGCCGGCTGCAAGCCCGCGGTTTTGCCCGGGAAACGCCTGCAAACCTTGGAAAATCCGGGTTTTGCGCCTATATCTAGGACATCAAAGCGGCGCGATTCGGAGCCATCTTCCAGCGCTGGACCCGCAGCATCAATCAGACAGGTTTTCATGAGCGATCAGACTGAAAGCGCCAATGGCGCGGAAGCCGAGTACGGCGCCGATTCCATCAAGGTTTTGAAGGGGTTGGATGCTGTGCGCAAGCGGCCGGGCATGTATATCGGCGACACGGACGACGGCTCGGGCCTGCATCACATGGTCTACGAAGTGGTGGACAACGCCATCGACGAGGCGCTGGCCGGCCACGCCGACCTGGTTTCGGTGACGCTAAACCCCGACGGTTCGGTCACGGTGATCGACAATGGCCGCGGGATTCCCACCGATATTCACCCCAGCGAGGGCATCTCGGCGGCCGAAGTGATCATGACGCAGCTGCATGCCGGCGGCAAATTCGACCAGAATTCGTACAAGGTGTCGGGTGGCCTGCATGGCGTCGGCGTCTCGGTGGTCAACGCTCTGTCGGCCTGGCTGAAGCTGAAAATCCGCCGCAACGGCCATATCTTCGAGATGAGCTTCACCCATGGTGATGCCGATGCGCCGCTGAAGGCGACCGGCAGCTACGAGCAGGACAAGCAGCCGGGAACGAATGAGGGCCGCAGCGGCAGCGAGATCACCTTCTTCCCGTCGGCCGAGACTTTCACCATGGTCGAGTTCGATTTCGGCACGCTGGAGCACCGGCTGCGCGAGTTGGCTTTCCTCAATTCGGGCGTACGCATCATCCTGACCGACGCCCGTCATGCCGATGTCGTGCGTCATGAACTGCACTACGACGGCGGCCTGGAAGAGTTCGTCAAATATCTCGACCGGGTGAAGAAGCCGCTGATCCAGACGCCGATCGCCATCCGGGCCGAACGTGACGGCATTACGGTCGAAGTGGCAATGTGGTGGAACGACAGCTACCACGAGAATGTGCTGGCCTTTACCAACAACATCCCGCAGCGCGATGGCGGCACGCATCTGGCCGGCTTTCGCGGCGCGCTGACGCGCCAGATCACCGGCTATGGCGACTCCTCGGGCCTGACCAAGAAGGAAAAAGTCTCGCTGACCGGCGACGATTGCCGCGAAGGACTGACGGCGGTGCTGTCGGTCAAGGTTCCCGACCCGAAATTCTCCTCGCAGACCAAGGACAAGCTGGTCTCGTCAGAGGTGCGGCCCGTGGTGGAAGGGCTGGTCAACGAGGCGCTCGGCACCTGGCTGGAAGAGCACCCCAGCGAAGGCAAGGTGGTGGTCGAGAAGGTGATCCAGGCGGCTGCGGCGCGCGAGGCGGCGCGCAAGGCGCGCGACATTACCCGCAAGACCTCGCTCGGCGTCACCTCGCTGCCCGGCAAGCTGGCCGACTGCCAGGAGCGCGACCCGGCAAAGTCCGAAATCTTCATCGTCGAGGGTGACTCGGCCGGCGGCTCGGCCAAGGGCGGCCGTTCGCGGCAGAACCAGGCCATCCTGCCGCTGCGCGGCAAGATCCTCAATGTCGAGCGCGCCCGCTTCGACCGCATGCTCTCGTCCGACATGATCGGCACGCTGATCACCGCGCTCGGCACCTCGATCGGCAAGGACGAATTCAACGCCGACAAACTGCGCTACCACAAGATCATCCTGATGACCGACGCCGACGTCGACGGCGCCCATATCAGGACCCTGCTGCTCACCTTCTTCTTCCGGCAGATGCCGGAGCTGATCGAGCGCGGCCATCTCTACATAGCCCAGCCGCCGCTCTACAAGGTGACGCGCGGCAAGAGCTCGCAATACATCAAGAACGAAAGCGCTTTCGAGGAATTCCTGATCGGCTCCGGTCTGGAGGAAGCCTCGCTTGCGCTGGGTTCCGGCGAGGTTCGCGCCGGACAGGACCTGCGCGGCGCCATCGACGACGCGCTGGCCGTGCGCCAGCTGATCAACGGCTTGCACACGCGCTATAACAGGGGCGTGGTCGAGCAGGCCGCCATCGCCGGCGGGCTCAACCCGGACGTGTTTGCCGATCTTGGCCGCGCCAACGCGATGGCCGAGCGCATCGCCGGGCGTCTCGACACGATTGCCGAGGACACCGAGCGCGGCTGGAGCGGTCACATGTCGACCTCGAACGACGGCAGCGGCGGCTATGTGTTCGAACGCTCCGTGCGGAGCGTCAAGGAGTATGCGCAGCTTGATCTCGGGCTGATCAACTCGGCCGATGCGCGCCAGCTCGACCGCTACGCGCAGCGCCTCAACGATGTCTATGCGACACCGCCGGTGCTGCGCCGCAAGGATGTCTCCGAGACCATTTCGGGGCCGATGGCGCTGCTCAACGCCGTGTTTGCCACCGGCCGCAAGGGCCTGACCATGCAGCGCTACAAGGGCCTCGGCGAGATGAACGCCGAGCAGTTGTGGGAAACCACGCTCGATCCGAACGTGCGCTCGCTGCTGCAGGTCAAGATCAGCGATGCGACCGACGCCGACAGCCTGTTCTCGCGCCTGATGGGCGACGAGGTCGAGCCAAGGCGCGAATTCATCCAGGACAACGCCCTGTCGGTCGCCAACCTGGATATTTGACGGCCTGCGAATGTTCCCATACTGAAGAGCCCGGCCGATGCCGGGCTTCTTCGCTTTTCGCCAAAACCGCTGCGTTCCATAAGGCCTCACGATTGGCTGCCGCGAAGGCCGCCGTCTCGGTGTATTCGCGCCAGCGCGTCACCTGCCCATTCTGGATCGTATAGACGTGCAGCCAGTCGGATTCGAAGTGCTTGCCCGTCGCCGTTGCGGTGATG
The DNA here is from genome assembly GCA_004791255.1 of bacterium M00.F.Ca.ET.205.01.1.1. Classification (GTDB taxonomy): domain Bacteria; phylum Pseudomonadota; class Alphaproteobacteria; order Rhizobiales; family Rhizobiaceae; genus Mesorhizobium. The sequence continues at coordinate 127,525 of SRUQ01000009.1, read as the reverse complement.
CCGTAGAGCCCCTCCACGAACATCTTGTCGCCTGCCGCGTCGAACGACAGCGGCTCGAAGCTGGTGAAGGAATCGTGCTCGGCCACCAGCCACGGCCCCATTTCTAGCACAGGCGAGGATTCCTGCGTATCGCGCGGCCTTCTGTTTCGAAGCCCCGCAAGCCGCCTCAAAAGAAAAAGCCCGGCGCGTGCCGGGCTCTTGCTTCTGGAACGTTGCGGCCGGATCAGTGATCAAAAGCCTTGACGATTTCCTCGGTCATCTTCTTGGCGTCGCCGAGCAGCATCATGGTGCCGTCCTTGTAGAACAGCGTGTTGTCGATGCCGGCATAGCCGGAGCCGAGCGAACGCTTCACGAACAGGCAGGTGCGCGCCTTGTCGACGTCGAGGATCGGCATGCCGAAGATGGGCGACGACTTGTCGTCGCGGGCGGACGGGTTGGTGACGTCGTTGGCGCCGATGACATAGGCGACATCGGCCTGCGCGAATTCGGAGTTGATGTCCTCCAGTTCGAACACCTCGTCGTAGGGAACGTTGGCTTCGGCCAAGAGCACGTTCATGTGGCCGGGCATACGGCCGGCGACAGGATGGATGGCGTATTTCACGTCGACGCCATTGGCCTTGAGCTTGTCGGCCATTTCGCGCAGCGCGTGCTGCGCCTGCGCAACCGCCATGCCGTAGCCGGGCACGATGATGACCTTCTGCGCGTTCATCATCAGGTAGGCGGCGTCGTCGGCCGAGCCCTGCTTGACCGTGCGCTCGATGCCGTCGTCCGCAGCGGCAGCCGTCTCGCCGCCGAAGCCGCCGAGGATGACCGAGATGAAAGAGCGGTTCATGCCCTTGCACATGATGTAGGACAGGATCGCGCCCGACGAGCCGACCAGCGCGCCGGTGATGATCAGCGCCAGATTGCCGAGCGTGAAGCCAAGGGCGGCCGCCGCCCAGCCGGAATAGGAGTTGAGCATCGAGACGACGACGGGCATGTCGGCGCCGCCGATCGGGATGATCAGCAGCACGCCAAGCAGCAGCGAGGCGGCGACGATCAGCCAGAACACCAGCTTGGCCTCGGTCGTGACCAGAAGCACGATCAGTACGATGAGCGCGATGCCAAGGGCCGCGTTGATGAAGTGGCGGCCGCCGATCATGATCGGCTTGCCGGACATGCGACCGTCGAGCTTGAGGAAGGCGATGACCGAGCCGGTGAAGGTGATGGCGCCGATGGCGACGCCAAGGCTCATTTCGATCAGGGCCTGGGCATGGATGTCGCCCGCGGTGCCGATGCCGAAGCTCTCCGGCGCATAGATGGCGGCGGCCGCGACCATGACGGCGGCGAGGCCAACGAGCGAGTGGAAGGCAGCGACCAGCTGCGGCATCGAGGTCATGGCGATGCGGCGCGCGGTGACGGCGCCGACGCCGCCGCCGATGGCAAGGCCAAGCACGATCAGGCCGAAGCGGCCAGCCGACGGGGTCGCCAGCGCCAGCGTGGTGGCAATGGCGATGCCCATGCCGATCATGCCGTAGAGATTGCCCTGGCGGCTGGTGGTCGGATGCGACAGCCCGCGCAGCGCCATGATGAACAGGACGCCGGAGACCAGATAGAGGAAGGAGGCGAAGTTGGCGTTCATGGCGCTCTACTTGTCCTTCTTCTTGTACATGGCCAGCATGCGCTGGGTGACGAGGAAGCCGCCGAAGATGTTGACCGAGACCAGCATCAGCGCGACGAAGCCGAAGCCGGCGGCCACGCCGGAGGCGGCGATGCCGACGGCGAGCAGCGCACCGACGACGATGACCGACGAGATGGCGTTGGTGACGGCCATCAGCGGCGTGTGCAGAGCGGGGGTCACCGACCAGACGACATAGTAGCCGACGAAGATCGCCAGCACGAAGATGGCGAAGCGGAAGACGAAGGGATCGATGGCGCCGCCGGACAGCGCGTGCGCGGCATCACCCGCCGCCTCAGTGCCGGGCGCGGTTGCGAGGTTCTGCACCGCGAGGCGCACCGCGGCGCTCGCCTGATCGAGCTGATCGAGGGCTTTCTGCAGGGTCTGATCCATCACGCGTTCCCCTTCGGCTTGGCGGCGGACTTGGCCGTAGCGCCTTTGGCGGCTGCCTTTTTCGGCGCGACCTTCTTCGGCGTGGCGTCGGCGACCATGGTCTTGGCCGGGATCGCCGCCGGTTCGACGTGAGGCTGCTGGTCGGCCTTGGCGAAGGCCGGATGCACCACCTTGCCGCCATCGGTCAGCATCGTCGCCTTGACCAGCTCGTCGTCACGCTTGATAGCAAGCGTCTTCGTCGTCTTGTCGACCAGCGTCTCGACGAAGGTGAAGAGGTTCTTGGCGTAGAGCAGCGAAGCCGACGCAGCGATGCGGCCAGGCACGTTGAGATGGCCGACGATCTTGACGTTGTTGGCCGTGGTGACGACCTTGCCGGCTTCAGCGCCCTCGACATTGCCGCCGCGCTCGACGGCGAGATCGACGAGCACCGAGCCTGGCTTCATCGAGGCGACCATGGCCGCCGAGACAAGCTTCGGCGCCGGGCGGCCGGGGATCAGCGCCGTGGTGATGACGATGTCCTGCTTGGCGATGTGCTCGGCGGTGAGCGCCGCCTGCCTGGCCTGATATTCCTTCGACATTTCCTTGGCGTAGCCGCCTGCCGTCTCGGCCGCCTTGAACTCCTCGTCCTCGACCGCCAGGAACTTGGCGCCGAGCGACGCGACCTGCTCCTTGGCGGCGGGGCGAACGTCCGTCGCGGTGACGACCGCGCCGAGGCGGCGCGCGGTGGCGATCGCCTGCAGCCCGGCGACGCCAACGCCCATGATGAATACCTTGGCCGCTGGCACTGTGCCCGCTGCCGTCATCATCATCGGCAAGGCGCGGTCATATTCCGAAGCGCCGTCGATCACCGCCTGGTAGCCGGCAAGGTTGGCCTGCGAGGACAAGACGTCCATCGATTGCGCCCGGGTGATGCGCGGCATGAATTCCATCGAGAACGCGGTGACGCCGGCCTTGGCCAGGGCCGCGACCGCGGCGTCATTGCCGTAGGGATCCATGATGGCGATGACGGCGGCGCCGGATTTATAGCTCTTCAGCTCGGCGTCACTTGGCCGGCGCACTTTCAGCACGACATCGGCCGTGGCGGCATCCGCGGCCTTGCCGATGGCGGCGCCCGCCTTGGCGAAGTCTTCATCGGGAATGCGCGACCTTGTGCCGGCGCCTGTTTCGACGATGACATCGAGGCCCAGCGCCGCCAGCCGTTTCACCGTATCCGGCGAGGCCGCGACGCGCGGCTCGTTCGCATCAAGCTCACGAGGGATGAAAACCGTCTGTCCCACCGCATGATCCTTTCGGCTGGAACCTGTTTGCGCAAGGTGTCGACCGGAAGGCCGGCTACGTCAAAGGCAACGGGTTTTTGGAAAGTCTACCGCAGAATGAAGGCGCCGACGGCCAAGATCAGCGCGAACAGGATGGTCGCTGAAAAGAAGCCGCCCGCGAAGAAACCGAAAGCCATCGCCAGGAGCAAGGCGCCGCAGAAAAGCGATCCGTATTTGGCCAGCGCCAGAAAGCCCGCATAGGTGCGGTCATGCTCGGCATAGTCCATCTTCGCGCCCAGTTCGACAGGACCGGTCGGCGTGTGCTCAGCCATAGGAATACCCCTTCGAAGACATCTTTCAGGCACATAGCGAAAAGCCGCGCCGAGAGCAATGGCGCTATTGCCGCATCGCAGCCGACAACTGCCTCAAGGGAAAATTGAAAGCGGAGCGGTGGATCGCCTCACAAGGCCGCTCCGTTACGCCAGGCCTGCTCGCAGGGGCTTCAGCCGGCAAGGTGCGGGAAAAGCCCAAGCAATCCGACAACGATCAGATAGAGCGCCACGATGTAGTTCAGCAGCCGCGGCATCACGAGGATCAGCACCCCCGCGATAAGCGAGATGAGCGGGGTGAGCGCGATTGTGGAAATGGTCATGCCGTGGTCTTCCTCTGACTAGACTCTTTGTCTTCTAGTGCCATGCAACAGGTGGTGCCTGCCGCCATCCACAACGCTGGCGCGCAGGGAAAGCTCCAACGAAGATATCACCACGCGGCCAAAGGGCCGCGTGACGTCAGGCCGCTTCGAAATACTTGGCCGTCGGCAGGATGGTCAGCGGCGCCAATTCACCCCGCTTCGGACGCTGGAACAGCATGCGCTGCTCGAACGGCGTCGAGTTGAAGAAGGGGAAGCGATCCAGCGTCGCCTGCATGTTCTCGGAGCATTTCGACTGGAACAGATGCACGGGAACGGTAAGTCCGGGATAGTTTCGCGGAGGCACCGCCTGCTCGGACCGGAAGATGCGATGATAGAAAGCGGAATGCTCTTCCTTGATCGCCGTCAGGCAATAGGTCGGCTTGAAGTGGCTGCAGGCAACCACCGCCAACCTGAGCGTAATATAGGGCAGCACGCGCAGGCTGCTCGACCATTCGAGATCGGCGGCGAAGCGGCTTGGGTCGACGAAAGTCTCGCCCATGGCCAGACGCCGCGCCAGCACGTCGCCGAACACATCGGTGCTCGGTGAAAGAGGATGCTTGGCGCTTGCATAGTGAATTCTGATGGTGCTGACGAGCGTGCCGTCGAAGAACACGCCAAAGCGATAGCAATTGGGCAGATCGTCGAACCTGTCCTTCACCATGCGAGAGGCTGACGGCTCCACCATGCCGGCATGAAGGTAGGAATTGTAGCGAAGCCGGTAGATCGCCTCCAAATCCTCGGCGCCTTCGCAAAGTCGATACTCGACGCGCTCCAGAACTTCCATGATGTGATCTGAAAATACCGAGGGGCGATTCTTGCCCCTGGCCGCCAGGGGCGTACTCAACACCTGATTATCCATTTTTATCCTCGCACCGCCGCACAACGACAATAGCGAAGGACACAAGGAACCAGAAGCAAAATTGCGATCTTTTGCGTTTACCCTAAATTAACGTTAACAAATGGTAAACTGCGGGTCCGGTGAAACCTGGCGTCTTAGGGGTTGATTTCAGGTGGCGGCGCGCTTGGCAAACGGCCGCAATTCCGCGGCGAAGGGCCAAGTCACATTGGACATAGTTTCGATGCCCGAGGCGCTGAGGGCTGCACCGAACAGGAAGCCCTGGACGAGATCCGGCTTGACCGAATGCAGCAGAAGCTTGAGCTGTTCGAATGTCTCGACGCCTTCGATGGTGACGGTGAGACCCAGGATGCGGGTGAGGTCGACGACGCCCTTCAACAGCTCGAGCGAGCGCGGATTCTGGGTGACGTCCATTACGAACGAGCGGTCGATCTTGATCTTGTCGAGAGGCAGTTTGTGAAGATAGCTCAGGCTTGAGTAGCCGGTGCCGAAATCGTCAAGCGCGATGCGCACGCCAAGCTGCTTCAGCTCCTCGATATACTGGCGGGTCTGCGCCTTGTCGTCGAGCAGTGCGGTTTCGGTGACTTCGATTTCGAGCCGGCTGGCCGAGAGCCCGGAAACGTCCAAAGCATCGCGGACCTTGCGGATGACATCGCCATTGCGGAAATCCCTGGCGGACAGGTTGACCGAAACGCTGGTCTGGTCAGGCCATTTGGCGCATTCGGCGCAGGCCGCATGCAGCACGAAGGTGCTGATGTCGGAAATGATGCCCATCTCCTCGGCCAGCGGAATGAAGATGCCGGGCGAAATCGGTCCGAGATCGGGATGGTCCCAGCGGCACAGCGCCTCGCAGCTGGCGATGCGCATGGTGTTCATGGCCACGATCGGCTGGTAGACGACCCGCAGGCTCCTGCTTTCCACCGCGCTGCGCAGATCCGCCTTCATCAGCTGGCGGTTGCGGAACGCGGCGTCCATCGCCGCCTCGAACAGCCGCCAGCCGTTCTTGCCGAGCTCCTTGGCCTTGTAGAGCGCGAGGTCCGCCTTGACGATCATGGCGTCGACATCGGTTCCCTCGACCTTGGACAGCACCGCGCCGGCGCTGGCCTGGATGCGCAGGCCATGGCCCGCGACGTCGACTTCGCCCTGCAGGTCGGCGAAAATCTGGTCGAGCAGACTGGCGAGGTGACTTTCGTCCTCGACGCGGTCGAAGAACAACATGAATTCGTCGCCGCCGAAGCGGCTGACGGTGATGCCTTGTCCGGCGATCGCCGCAAGGCGCTCCGCGACGGCGTAGATCAGGCCGTCGCCGACAGGGTGGCCGAGCGTGTCGTTGACGCTCTTGAAATCGTCCAGGTCGACCACGGCCAGGCCGCACAGGCGCTCGCGCTCGCCGGAGGCCATCAATTCGCCGACCAGTTCGTGGAAGTAGGCGCGGTTCGGCAGGCCGGTCAGATTGTCGTAGCGCGCCATGAAACGGATTTTCTCCTCCGCCTCGACACGCGCCGTAACGTCTTCGAAGGTGATGACACCCAATTCCTGGTTGCCTTCGCGCGCCGAGAATTCGAAGTGCTGACCGTTGGAGAAGGACACCAGAACCTTGCGGTCGCGTCCCTCGCGCAGCGCACGCGTAAGCTGCGCCTCGACATAGCGGCAGTCCTTCGGCGCCAGCATACCGCCGGCGACGCCGCGTAGCAGCAAGGAGTGGATGGATCGCCCGAGCAGCTGATCCGGCGATTTGAGCGACATCAGACGGGCGGCTTCAGCGTTGCCGACGACCACCTTGCCGTCGGGGCCGAGCATGACCAGGCCATGCGACATGGTGTTGAGGGCGCGGTTGAAGCGCTGCGCGATCTGCCGCGCCTGCTTGTGCCCAACAACGGCCGAAAACAGCACGTTGCGGACATGGTCGGCGCTGCCCTTGATGATGAACATGAACGGAATGATCAGCAGGCCGAGCACGACATAGGGGATGTCGAACCTGAGGATGAGCGCCGCGGCGATCGGTCCGACGAAGGTCACGGCAAAGATCATGACCATGCGCGGCGAACCGTAATTTCGGCCGACTACCGTAACCAGGGAGGCCAGCGTTACGGACAGCGCGCCGATCTCGGCATAGGAATCCGAGTAAACATAGATGGATATGAAGCAAAAAATCCCCAGCAACAGTCCTTGCAGGCTGCCCTTCAGGATGTATTCGCGCTCCCACTTCGTCGCGTCGGCGGCGTCGCGCATCTCGCCGCCCGAGCGATGGAAGCGCCGCAGGCTGAAGTAGCGCCAGACGCCGATGCCGAGCAGCGCGCCGGCGAGAACCAGGAAAACAGGCTGGCCGTTGCGCCAGTAGACCATGAGGCTGATGACGGCGTGGCAAAGCGCACCGATGACCAGCATGTGCGCGTTGTCGAACAACGAGCGCACAAACTGGATATAAACATCCACAGGGATGTTATCGGTTTTTGTTTTGCCCATTACTGGCGCCCAATGAGCCCCAGCCTTGGCATAGTCCCCTTAAAAAACCTTTAGCTTGGGCTGAAACGCCTGATTTTCAGGCGCTTTCAGGATCATTCGGCAGCCTGAAGGTCCCGCCGCGCCGGGGCAGTTGCGAGGCGCTCGAGCAGCCTTTGGCGCTCGCCAGCGGCCTTTTGCGCGCTCGCCTGCCTGACATGGCCATAGCCGCGGATGAGCGCCGGCACCGAGACCAGGGCGGTGGCGGCCTCGATCCTGTCCGGCGCCAACACGCCGGCGACCCTGTCCAGATCGGCCTCGTATTGCGCCAGCAATTGCCGCTCCATGCGGCGTTCCGCGCTGTAGCCGAACAGGTCGAAGGCGGTGCCGCGCAGGCCCTTCATCGCCGCCAGCAGGCGAAAACCCTTCATCATCCAGGGGCCGAAGCTCGACTTGCGCGGTTTGCCGTCATTGCCACGGCGACCCAGGATCGGCGGCGCGAGATGGAATTCGAGCTTTTCGTAGCTCTGGAACTGCTTGCCGAGTTCCGCCGCGAAGGAGCCATCGGTGTAGAGCCGCGCCACCTCGTATTCGTCCTTGATCGCCATCAGCTTGAACAGGTTCTTCGCCGCCGCCTCAGTCACCACGGTCGAACCGGGCACAGCTTTGGCCTCGGCGGCGCGCAAAGCGGCAATCCTGTCGGCGTAGCGCCTGCCGTAGGCAGCGTTCTGGTAGGCGGTCAGGAAAGCGACGCGGCGGGCGACGATCTCGTCCAGCGTCTGGGCGACCGTGGCCGCCTGCCCGGCCCTGCCGGCGAAGGCTGGGCCTAGCTGGGCGACGAGACCGCGCACGAAATCCGGCTGATGCGCGGCGCGGCGGCCCCAGCGGAAGGCGGCGATGTTCATCGCCACCGCTTCGCCGTTCAATTCGATAGCCTTTTCAACGGCTTCTGCCGAAAGCGGCAAGCCGCCATGCTGGAAGGCAAAGCCGAGCATGAACATGTTGGCGCCGAGCGAATTGCCGAACAGTTGAGTGGCGGTGCGCGTGGCGTCGAAGAAATGCGCATTGTCCTCGCCGGCGGCAGCGCGGATCGCTTTCTTCAGCCGTTCGACCGGCAGGGAAAAATCCGCCGAACGGGCAAATTCGCCCGGCATGATCTCGGCGGTGTTGGCAAGGAAGATGGTATGGCCTTCCCGCACAGCACCCAGGACCTTCTTGGCGCCCGACACGACGAGATCGCAGCCAAGCACGAGATCGGCCTTGCCGGCAGAGACACGGATGGCGTGGATGTCGTCCGGGGTGCGGGCGATGCGGACATGGGTGAACACCGAGCCGCCCTTCTGGGCGAGGCCGGCCATGTCGATCATGCCGCAGCCCTTGCCCTCGAGATGGGCGGCCATGCCGAGCACGGCGCCGACGGTGACGACACCGGTGCCGCCGACGCCATCGATGATCGCCGCCCAGCCTTGCGCGCCGAGCTGGAACTCACGCGGTGCGGGAACGCCGTCGAGCGGATCGCTCCGGCCGGCGATGCCTTCGGCTTTCCTGATCCTGGCGCCGTGCACGGTGACGAAGGACGGGCAGAAGCCGTTGACGCAGGAGAAATCCTTGTTGCAGCTCGACTGGTCGATCTTGCGCTTGCGACCGAATTCGGTCTCGACCGGCTGGATCGAGACGCAGTTCGACTGCACGCCGCAATCGCCGCAGCCTTCGCAGACCAGCTCGTTGATGAAGACGCGCTTGTCGGGATCGGGAAAGGTACCACGCTTGCGGCGGCGGCGCTTTTCGGCGGCGCAGGTCTGGTCGTAGAGCAGGATCGACACGCCCTTCACGCCGCGCAGCTCGCGCTGGACGAGATCGAGGTCATCGCGGTGATGGATGCTGACGCCGGACGGGAATTCGGCCTTGCCGGCATATTTGTCCGGTTCGTCGGTGACCACGGCAATGCGGTCGACGCCTTCAGCCCGCACTTGCCTGGCGATCATGTCCACCGTCAGGCCGCCTTCATGCGGCTGGCCGCCGGTCATGGCTACCGCATCGTTGTAGAGGATCTTGTAGGTTATGTTGGCCTCGGTCGAGAGCGCGAAGCGGATCGCCAGCGTGCCGGAATGGTTGTAGGTGCCGTCGCCGAGGTTCTGGAAAATGTGGTCGCGCTTCGAGAACGGCGCCTGGCCGACCCATTGCGCGCCCTCGCCACCCATCGCCGTGAAGCCGAGCGTGTTGCGGTCCATCCACAGCGCCATGAAATGGCAGCCGATGCCGGCCGCCGCGATCGAGCCGTCCGGCACCTTGGTCGAGGAATTGTGCGGACAGCCGGAACAGAAGAACGGCGTGCGCGAGCCTATATCGGACGTATCGGCAAGCATGGCCTGGAACTGCCGCAGCTTGGCCACCCGCGCCGAAATCTCCTCCGACGGGCCGATGGTTTTGACGATCCTGTCGCCAAGTGCGATCGCGATCTCGTTGGGATCGAGCGCGCCCTTGGCCGGAAACAGCCAGTCGCCGCGCTCGTCCTTCTTGCCGACGATGACGGGTTGTGTGGCGGTGCCGTAGAGGCTCTCGCGCAGTTGCACCTCGATCAGCGAGCGTTTCTCCTCGACGACGACGATGGTGTCGAGGCCGCGGGCGAACTCGGCGATGTGATGCAGGTCGAGCGGCCAGGGGCAACCGACCTTGAACAGCCTGATGCCGATGCGGTTGGCGGCGGCTTCGTCGACACCGATATCCTCCAGCGCCTGGCGCACGTCGAGATAGCTCTTGCCGAGCGTAATGATGCCGAGCTTCGGGCTGCGGCCACCCGAATAGACGATGCGATTCAGCCCGTTGGCGTGGATGAAGGCGGAGGCCGCGGCGCGCTTGTGCTCGTGCAGACGCTCCTCCTGGCCAAGCATGTCGATCTCGTGGCGGATGTTGAGGCCGCCGGGCGGCATGTCGAATTCCGGCACGACGATGTTCAGCCGTTCGAGCCCGGCATCGACCGAAGCGGTCGATTCGATGTTGTCCTTGACGCATTTGATCGCCGCCCAGGTGCCGGCGAAGCGTGACATTGCGATGCCGTAAAGCCCGTAGTCGATGATCTCCTGCACGCCGGCCGGGTTGAGGATCGGCACCATGGTGTCGACGAACAGGAATTCCGTGGCATGCGCGTTGGTCGAGGATTCGGCCATGTGGTCGTCGCCCATCAGGGCAAGCACGCCGCCGTGCTTCGAGGAGCCGGCGAGGTTGGCGTGGCGGAACACGTCGCCCGAGCGGTCGACGCCGGGACCCTTGCCGTACCAGACCGAAAAGACGCCATCGTGGGTGCCCTCGCCCAGCAGTTCCGTCTGCTGCGAGCCCCAGCAAGCTGTGGCGGCAAGCTCCTCGTTGAGGCCTGGCTGGAAGACGATATCGGCCTCGCCGAGCTGTTTCTTGGCCCGCCACAGCTGCATGTCGAGGCCGCCGAGCGGCGAGCCGCGGTAGCCGGAGACGAAGCCGGCGGTATTCAGGCCGGCGCGGCGATCGCGCTCGCGCTGCATCAGCAGCATACGGATAACCGCCTGCGCGCCGGACAGGAAGATGCGCTCCTTGGCGAGGTCGAACTTGTCGTCGAGCGCGACGTCATGCAGCGTCATCAGGTATTTCCTCTGCGAAGGCCGCGCGGGGGCAAGCAGCCAACGTCGGGATCGGATGACGCATCCTTTCTTCCCTTGCAAGGGAGGTCAAACGAAATCGGACGAGCCAGGCAACGCGCAACGAACCGTCCGCGTTGGTTCGGAATCCGATATGAAACGGATCCGCGGACGTTGCGCGGCGAACAAAAATTTCCCCACAGCCGGTCAACAAGGCAGGTCAGATGCCTTTCGAACAATCCGGCTTCGGCTCGCCCGGCAGCTTGCCGTCAGGATGGCCGACGAGATCGGGATTGGCCGTGTAGAGCTGGTCGATGACCAGCGGCCGGTCGGGCAGCACCGACTGGTCTTCCGTCGACATCAGCGTGGTGTCGATCTTCTGCAGCACCGCGCCGTCGGAGTCCTTGATGCTGATGGTGATCGCGTAGGGCTTGTTCTTGATGATGCAAGTCAGCGCCGGGCTCTCCACCGTCACCTTGTCGAGCTTGGGCCAGACCTTCTGCTCGACCACCAAGGGCGCACCCCCGGCGGGATCCTGGAAGCTGGCCACTGCCACCTGACCCTCTCCCATCGGCTGCAGCGGCCGCAGCGTGACGACATAGGTGGCCCGGGCGAGACGGTAGTTGAAGACGAAGATCTTGCCGGAAATCTCGAACAGCTTGCCTTCACTGTCCTTGCCGGTGTCGCGGCAGGCGCCGAGCGCAACGGCCGCGACCAGCGCGGCGCCGATCACGATCGAACGGGAGAAACCTCTAGGCATTGTTGACCTCATGGGCCGCCCTGCGGCGGCGATAGTGACGGCTGGCCTTCTGGCGGTTGCCGCACACCGCCATATCGCACCAGAGGCGGCTGGAATTGCGGCTACGGTCGATGAACAGCCAGGTGCAATTGGGGCAGATCCTCAGCTTCGCGACGGTGTCGTCGCGCAGCAGCGACAGCGCCGACACCGCCAGCGCCGCCTCGAAGGCGATCGGGGTGACCGGATCGCCGAACGGCTTTCCCGGCGCGGCGATCTCGGTTGAGCTATGCGCAAGGCCCTCGGCGCAGGCTGTCAGGAACACGGAAAGATGATCGGTGGCGACCGCACCTTTCGACACCGCCCGGCGAAACAGCTGGTCCGTCGCCTCGCGGATCGACAGCACGACCGGCGCGATCGCCGCCGGAGCTTGCGCCGCCAGCCGCCTGCCGCCTAGCTCGGCGGCGCGGAAGCCGCTCGCCGCCTCGGCGAAGCGGGCGATCTCGGCCGGATCGTCGAAGCGGTCGAAGGTCTTCTCCGGCTCGCCGCGCAGCACCACGGTGTTGGCCGTGTCGAGCGCGAGCAGGCCGCCGGTGAAGCGATGCGGTGTCCAAGAGACAGTCATGACTGAAATCTAACCGATAAATCGCGTTTGACAAGTTAGATTCGACAATGCAAACCTGCCGATGGGGGCGGCATTGCCGCGACCGCGACCCACGAGGTCTTGAATGCTGTATTTCTTCCAGCAGGTCCTGAACGGGCTGCATTCGGGCGCGCTCTATGCGCTGCTCGCCTTCGGCTACGTGCTGACCAACGGCATCCTGCACCGCACCAACCTCGCCTATGGCGCGCTGTTCGCCTTTTGCGGGCAGACCATGATCCTGACCGCCGCCTTCGGCTATCAGGTGCTGTGGCTGACGCTGCTGGCGGCGGTCGTGCTTGGCGTGGTCGCGGCGTTCCTCTATGCCGCGCTGGTCAGCCACTTCCTGTCGCGCAGCATCTTCGAGCCGCTTGCCAACCGCACGCCCAACGCGGTCGTGGTGACGACGCTCGGCATCCTTATCGTGCTGTCGGAGGCAAGCCGCATCGCCGCCGACACACATGATCTGTGGCTGCCGCCGATGTTGGCTCAGCCCATCGTATTCGCGCAGGACGCCGGCTTCAAAGCGACGCTGACGCTGATCCAGCTCATCGATTGCGCCGTGGTGCTGGCGGCGGTGGCGCTTGCCGCATGGGCTTTTGCCCGTTCGAGTTTCGGCCGAAGCTGGCGTGCGGTCTGCGACGACCCCAAGGCGGCCGCCATGTGCGGCGTAGACGTGCGCGGCGTGTTCCGGCATGCGGTGCTGTTCGGCGGCTTCTGCGCCGCGCTGGCCGGCGTGCTCGCCGGCCTCTATTACGGCAATGTCAGTTTTGGCTCGGGCCTAGTCTATGGGCTGAAGATCCTGTTCGTGACGGCGGTCGGCGGCTACCTCTCGCCATCGCGGGCAGCGATCGGCGCGGCGGCCTTCGGCATGGCCGAATCGCTATGGGCCGGCTATTTCCCGGTCGAATGGCGCGATGCGTGGATGTATCTGTTCCTGGTTGCCATGCTGATGCTGATCGGCGCCGGCCGCGACCAGGCCAAGATCGCCTGATCCGCATCAGACTTTGGTTGCATGACGCCGGGGCAGACCGCCCCTGCCCGGCCCATCCTCTCAGCCGGCAGGTTTTGCCGTCGCCATCCCATGTTGACCCGCCCGGCCACCCACGGCATACCGTTGGGCCAGGCGGCGCGACGAAAAGCGGGATCGGGCGCGCCATCGGCATCAGGGAGGAATGCATGGCAGGGCTACTCGCTCTATCCAGGACGATCGACCGTATGAACGAGTTCATTGGCCGATGGATATCCTGGCTGATCCTGGTTGCGATCCTGGTCAGCGCCGCCAATGCGGTCATCCGCAAGGTGTTCGACACGTCCTCCAATGCCTGGCTGGAGCTGCAGTGGTATCTGTTCGGCGCCGCCTTCATGCTGGCCGCCGCCTACACGCTGAAGCAGAACGAGCACATCCGGATCGACATCGTCTACGGCCTGTTTTCGCGCCGCGTGCAGCACTGGATCGACCTTCTCGGCCATCTTTTCTTCCTGATGCCGTTCGTGACGCTGATGGTGATCTATTTCGTTCCCTATGTGTCGCTGTCGTTCCGCAGCGGCGAAATGTCGACCAATGCCGGCGGACTGATCATCTGGCCGGCCAAGGCGATCCTGCTCATCGGCTTCTTCCTGCTGGCGCTGCAAGGCGTCTCCGAGATCATCAAGAAGATAGCCATCATGCGCGGCGACATGGACGACCCCAATCCCTTCATATCGGCGCATGAGCAGGCGGAACTGGAAGCCAAGGCGCTGGCGGACGAGGCCAAGGCGCTTGGCGAGGTGCGCTCATGATCGAGTTCATCGCCCAGAACATGGCGCCGATCATGTTCGCCTCGCTGATCATCTTCCTGCTGATCGGCTACCCCGTCGCCTTCTCGCTTGCCGCCAACGGCCTGCTGTACTTCTTCATCGGCGTCGTGTTGTCGCCCTATTCGGGCGGCTCGATCAACCTTGCCTGGCCGTTGCTGCATGCGCTGCCGGACAATTTCTACGGCAGCCGGGTGATGTCGAACGACACGCTGCTGGCGATTCCGTTCTTCACCTTCATGGGCATCGTGCTCGAACGATCGGGGATGGCCGAGGATTTGCTCGACACGATCGGCCAGCTGTTCGGGCCGATCCGCGGCGGCCTCGCCTACGCCGTGATCTTCGTCGGCGCGCTGCTGGCGGCCACGACCGGCGTGGTGGCGGCCTCCGTCATTGCCATGGGGCTGATCTCGCTGCCGATCATGCTGCGCTACGGCTATGACCGCCGGCTGGCGTCGGGCGTCATCGCCGCGTCCGGCACGCTCGCCCAGATCATCCCGCCGTCGCTGGTGCTGATCGTGCTGGCCGACCAGCTCGGCCGTTCGGTCGGCGACATGTATGCGGGCGCGCTGATCCCCGGCCTCGTGCTCACCGGCCTCTACATGCTCTACATCCTGATCATGTCGATCGTCCGGCCGAATTCGATGCCGGCGCTGCCGCTCGAGGCACGCACGCTCGGCCACGGCGTGCTGTCGCTGCTGGCGGCGCTCGTGGCGGCGGGCGCGATTTCCTACGCGGCGTACCGTTACCTCGAACCGACCCATGGCGACAATGCCGACATCCTCGGCGCCGCCGTCGGCGTGATCGTGATCTATCTGGTGGCGATCGCCGACCAGCGCCTCAAGTTCAACATGATGTCGCGGCTGGCGCAGCAGGTGGTCATCGTGCTGATCCCGCCGCTGGCGCTGATCTTCCTGGTGCTCGGCACCATTTTCCTCGGCATCGCCACGCCGACCGAAGGCGGCGCCATGGGCTCTGTCGGCGCATTGATCATGGCGGCGGCAAAGGGCCGGCTGTCGCTGGACGTGGTCAAGCAGGCGCTGGCCTCGACGACAAGGCTGTCGTCCTTCGTGTTGTTCATCCTGATCGGCGCGCGGGTGTTCTCGCTGACCTTCTACGGCGTCAACGGCCACATCTGGGTCGAGCACCTGCTGACCTCGCTGCCGGGCGGCGAAGTCGGATTCCTGATCGGTGTCAACCTTCTGGTCTTCTTCCTCGCCTTCTTCCTCGACTTCTTCGAGCTGGCCTTCATCATCGTGCCGTTGCTGGCGCCGGCAGCCGACAAGCTCGGCATCGACCTGATCTGGTTCGGCGTGCTTCTGGGCGTCAACATGCAGACCTCCTTCATGCACCCGCCCTTCGGCTTCGCGCTGTTCTACCTGCGCTCGGTCGCCGCCCGGGTGCCCTACCTCGACCGACTGACCGGCAAACAGATCGCCCCGGTCACCACCGGCCAGATCTATTGGGGCGCGGTGCCCTTCGTCTGCATCCAGGTGATCATGATCGGGCTGACCATCGCCTTCCCGCAAATGGTGATGCACTACAAGGGCACGACCGTCGATCCCGGCACCATCGACTACAAGGTGCCGGAAGTGCCGGGCCTGTCACCGCTCGGCTCGCCGCCGGACAGCGGCGGCGCGCCTGCCACCGGCGGCGCCGCACCGGCCGCGCCCGGCACGCCCGACCTGTCGCAACCACCGAGTTTCGGCGATGCGCCGCCGGCCAAGCCGGCAACGCCGGCACCGGACCTTTCGCAGCCGCCGAGTTTCAACTGATGGGGACGATACCATGAAGGCGGTGCGGCTGGAGGCGGTGGGCAGCATTGCGCTGCGCGAAGTCGCCAAGCCGGCGGCCGGGCCGGACGAGCTGCTGGTACGGATCGAGGCCTGCGGCGTCTGCGGCACCGACCGCCACCTCTTCCATGGCGAATTTCCCTGCAGGCCGCCGGTGACGCCAGGGCATGAATTCTCCGGCATCATCGAGGCGGTCGGTGCCGCCGTCTCCGGTTTCGCCGTCGGCGACCGCGTCACCGGCGATCCCAACATCGCCTGCGGGCGGTGTCCGCATTGCCATGCCGGCCGGGTCAATCTCTGCCGCAACCTCAACGCCATCGGCATCCATCGCGACGGCGGCTTCGCCGATTATGTCGTGCTGCCGCAGAAACAGGCCTTCCTGCTGCCTGCGAGCCTGAAACCGACGCATGGCGCGTTCTGCGAGCCGCTCGGCTGCTGCCTGCATGGCGTCGACCTTGCCGAGATCAGGCCCGGCAGGTCGGTGGTCGTGCTTGGCGGCGGCGTCATCGGCCTGCTCACCGTGCAACTGGCGCGGCTGGCCGGCGCCACCACCATCATCCTGTCGACCAGGCAAGCCTCGCGGCGCGCCCTTGCCGAAGAACTAGGCGCCACTGCGACGGTCGACCCCATCGCCGCCGATGCCATCGATGCCATTGCCGGACCGGCCGGGCTGCTGCCAGGCGGCGCCGACGTGGTGTTGGAATGCGCGGGCGTGCAGGAAACGGTCGAGCAGTCGATGCGGTTGGCGAGAGCCGGGGGCACCGTCATCATCGTCGGCGTGACGCCGCAAGGCCTGAAGGCGCAGTTCGAACCCTTCGACCTTTTGTTTCGCGAATTGAAGGTGCTGGGCTCCTTCCTCAATCCCTATACGCACCGCCGCGCCGCCGATCTCATCGCTTCGGGAGCGATCGAGATCGACCGGCTGATTTCGAGGCAAGTGACGCTGGAGGAAGCGCCGGCTGTCATTGCCAATCCGCCGGCGCCGGGCGAGGTCAAGGTTCTGGTGGTGCCGGGCCGCGCCTGAACCGCGCCCGCCGCCGCGCTGCTTGCCGTCACGCCGCCGATCGGCTATCCAGCCTGTGCCGAAAAAGACATGGCCGGTTCGGTAGTCCGGTCTCTCCCGTTTTCGAACGGGGGCCTGTTCGCCGCATGATTGTGCGGGAGAACCCGCGGCCGGCAAGCGAGGCGAACGCCCGTGGGCCGGCTGGGTCATGTCCGGATTTGTCCATGTCCTCGCCGCTCTTCACGGTCCGCAGCCAAGCCTGTCCGCCTTTCAACCAGCGACAGGACCGACCCATGAAACTGAACCACGCCAATCTCGTCACATCCGAAGTCGCGGCTCTTGCCGGCTTCTTCACCAGCCATTTCGGCTTCGAACTCGTCGCCATGCGCGGCAAGGATGCCTTCGCCATCCTGCGCGGCGCCGACGGCTTTGCCCTCAACCTGATGATACCAGGCAAGGGAGAAGCAGCCACCTATCCCGAAGGATTCCACGTCGGCTTCTTCGTCGACAGCCCGGGCCTTGTCCGCCGCAAACAGGCCGAGCTTGCCGATGCGGGTTTTGCGCCGGGCGAGGTCCAGGAACTGACGCGCGGCGGCGTCAGTTCGACGACCTTCTACTGCTCCGCACCCGGCGGAATTCTGGTCGAGGTCAGCTCTTCCCAAGCCTGAAAAGAAAGACCCCGGACGAGCTTCGTCCGGGGTCTTGCTAAGTGACGGATGGGGCCGCCTACAGCTTGCCGTTGCGCTGCTGCACCATCATGAAGGTGTCGTAATTGTACTCGGCCACCTGGGCCCAGAGATAATGCTCCTTGCGGAAGCCCTTGATCGATTCCCAGATCTTCTTGAACGGGGCGTTGGAGGCTTCCATTTCGGCATAGACCTCGTTGGCCTTCTCGAAGCAGGCGGCCATGATGTCCTGGCTGAACGGCCGCAGTTTGGCGCCACCGGCCACCAGCCGCTTGACCGCCGCCGGGTTCAGTTGATCGTATTTCTGCAGCATGTTGGCGTCGGCGGCTTGCGCGGCGGTGCGCAACAGCGACTTGTAAGCCGGCGAAAGCTCTTCATATTTCGCCTTGTTGAACATCAGATGCACGGTCGGGCCGCCTTCCCACCAGCCGGGATAGTAGTAGTAGGGCGCGACCTTGTAGAAGCCGAGCTTCTCGTCGTCATAGGGGCCGACCCATTCGGCGGCGTCGATGGTGCCCTTCTCCAGCGCCGGATAGATGTCGCCGCCGGCGATCTGCTGCGGCACGACGCCAAGCTTCTGCACCACCTTGCCGGCGAAACCGCCGATGCGCATCTTGAGGCCGGAGAGGTCGGCGACCGTGTTGATTTCCTTGCGGAACCAGCCGCCCATCTGCACGCCGGTGTTGCCGCCGGGCAGGCCGAAAAGGCCCTGCGTGGCGAGAAACTCGTTGAACAGGTCGATGCCGCCGCCATGGTAGTGCCAGGCATTCATGCCGCGCGCATTGAGCGAGAACGGCACTGCGGCACCCAGCGCCCAGGTCGGGTCCTTGCCCCAGTAATAATATGCCACCGTGTGGCAGGCCTCGACCGTCCCGGCCGTGGTGGCGTCGGCCGCCTGCAGGCCGGGCACCAGTTCGCCGGCGGCGAAGACCTGGATCTGGAAATTGCCGTCAGTGGCTTCCGAGAGCATCTTGGAGAACACTTCGGCGCCGCCATAGATGGTATCGAGCGACTTCGGGAAGGACGACGCAAGCCGCCATGTCACCTTGGGGTTGGACTGGGCGATGGCCGGTGCGGCGAGCGTAGCGGCCGCCGCCGCGGCACCGACGCCGGTGACCCCGGCCTTTCGAATGAATGAACGACGATCCATGAAGTCCTCCCTTTTGGATCAACTGACCGACGCTCGGGATATCCTCGATGCCCGGATCGGTTGGGACGGAACAATACACGGGCAAGGAGTCGAGTCCAGCATGGCTGTGGGATTTGATGGCCGTCTTGCACGTGCCTGCAACTATAGTCTAACGGACGGTCGCGTGGCCCATGTGACATGCCGAAACTTGGCATGGAAAAATGTCATGGGATCGCCTATTTTCAGGCAAGATACCCGTATCCAGATGGAAACCCGACCCAAAATGCATCAGCCGCTCGTCGCCATTTCGACCGACGTCCGTCAGTTCGACAACTACACCTGGCATGCCGCCCCGCAGCAATATCTGGAAGCGGCGGTTGCCGGCGCCGGCGTATTCCCCCTGCTGGTGCCGTCCTTCGGTGACCGGCTCGACTTCGATGAGCTCCTGTCCTCGGTCGATGGCGTCATGGTCACCGGCTCGAAGTCCAATGTGCACCCCTCGCTCTATGGCGGCGACGCCACCGAGGCGAACGGCCCTTATGATCCGGCGCGTGACTCCACCACGCTGCCGCTGATTCGCCGGGCGATCGAGCGCGGCGTACCGCTGCTTGCCATCTGCCGCGGTATCCAGGAATTGAACGTGGCGCTGGGCGGGACGCTGGGCACCGAGATCCAGGAGCGCGAGGGCTCGCTCGACCACCGCGCGCGGGTGAGCGATGTCCAGGACGAACGCTTCGCCATCCACCAGACCATTTCGATCAAGCCCGACAGTTGCCTGGCCGGCGTGTTCGGCGCGGGTGAGATCAAGGTCAATTCGCTGCATCGCCAGGCGATCGACCGGCTCGGGTCGAAGCTGGAGATCGAGGCTGTCGCCCCCGACGGCACGGTCGAAGCGGTTTCGGTCAAGGGTGCGCGCGCCTTCGCCGTCGGCGTGCAGTGGCATCCCGAATACTGGGTCAAGTCGGACAGCAACTCGGCCAAGATTTTTCGCGCTTTCGGCGACGCGGTGCGTTTGCACGCAGCAGCGAAGACTGGCGCGCGGGCTGCTGCCGAGTAGTCAGTCGTTCGTTTTCAGATCTTCGGCAGCGGCCAGCGACAGAAGCGGCGTGGCCGGCACGTAGGATTCGTAGCCGTCGCCGTCAGCCACGGCGAAAGTGACAATGGGGTCGATGCCATCGACGCTGAAGGCGACCGTGCCGTCCTGTTGCTGACGCCAGAATTTCGCGTGCTCGATGCCAGGCAGGAGCCGGCGGCAATTCGGCGCCACCGTCAACAGCGACAGCCCATCCGAAATCGATGCACCGCGCGTGATCGCGCAGTCCCCTTCGCCGCCATTGGCGACAAGCCTGTAGCTATTGGACGGCGCAAGCTCGTCAGCGGCACTTTCCCCACTGCCGTTCTGAAACAGCTGCATGCCGCCAAACAGCGCAGCAGCGGCGATCAATGCGGGCAGTATCCTCATCATTCTTCATCCACACATACGGTCAGGATGAAGAATGATTTCAGAGGGTTAAGCGGAGGTTAAGAAATACGGCAAGCAGCCCTTACAAAGGCATGGTGATCAGGGGAACCGGCAGAGTTCGTCTCGCGACCGCCCAGCCGCAACGCTTTCTCAAAATTTGTAGCTGATGCCCACACGGACAGCGTGAGTCTTCACGTCAGTCGGGTACAGAAACCCGCTGTCGGTCGCCGGATTGTCGGTGAACGTGCCGAAATCACTGTAGCGGTACTCAACGCGCGTCGTCCATTTTTGCGAGAAAGCATATTCGACACCGGCGCCCACCGTCCAACCCGCCTTGGTGTTGGATGTACTGTCGGTTGTCGCGCCTTCGTCGTAGTTGGTGCGGAAGTGAGCTACGGCCAGGCCGCCCGTGGCGTAGAGAAGCGCGGGTCCCATCGCATAACCAAGGCGCGCCCTCAGCGAACCTTGGACGTTGATTTTGGTCTCGATGGTGCCGGCAAACACCGAAACTACTGAACCGCTCGCTCCCGAGCCCTCGATATCGCCTTCCACGCCCAGAACAAACGAATCGAAGGCCTGGTTGTAGCCAACATGAATGCCACCGAGCACCCCGTTGGACTTCCACGAGTCAGACCAATCGGAAAAGCCGTTCACTTTCGAGGAATCGTGACCGTCTACATCTCCCCAGCCATACCCGATCTGAGCGCCGACATAGGCCCCGGTCCATTCGTAGGCGACAGGAGTTGAGCCAAGCGCGTCGGCAGCGAAGGCGCTGCCTGAAACGGCGACAAGGATTGTTGACGCAAGAAGAAGAGTTTTCACGTAGCGCCCCCGCTAATTTAGTTGGTTATCAACTAAAGTATCGGGCTTCGGCTGCGAATCAAGATACCGACGTGTCACAGGCACCTATTTCCAACCTGCCGTTGCAGATCGGCCACGTTCGCCGCATAGCGAAGCTTACCCGACACGGTCCGGTGCCTTCACGTTCACCGTCTCCGGCACAGGGGTCAGCGCGCGGCGCTCAGCGAACCATGACACCAGATTGTCGACGCACAGGTCCGCCATGGCGCGGCGCGTGTGGTGCGAGGCCGAGCCGATATGCGGCAATAGCGAGGCGTTGGGTGCGTCGAGCAGTGCCCTAGGCACGTTCGGCTCGTCGGCGAAGACATCGAGGCCGGCGGCGGCGATTGTGCCGTCGGCAAGCGCCGCCGCAAGTGCGGCCTCGTCGACCGTGCTGCCGCGGCCGATGTTGACGAAGACGCCGTTCGGCCCAAGCGCCGCCAGGATCTCGGCATTGACCGCCTTTTCCGTCGAAGCGCCGCCCGGCACCACCGAAATCAGTGTGTCGACCGCCTCGGCAAGGCCTTTCAGCGTCGGATGGTACTGGTAGACGAGCCCTTCGACACGGCGCCGATTGTGATAGGCGATCGGCAGACCGAAGGCTTCCAGCCGCCGGGCGATGGCAAGCCCGATACGGCCCATGCCGAAGATGCCGACGCTGCGGCCACGCAAGGTCAGCCGGCTCAGCGGATAGTGGCCCTTGTTCACCCAATTGCCGTCGCGCAGCCATTTCTCGGCGCCGTAGAACTCGCGCACGGTGGTGATCAGCAGGCCGATCGCGGTGTCGGCGACTTCCTCGGTCAGCACGTCGGGCGTGTTGGTGACCATGATGTTCTTTTTGGCCGCATGGCCGGCATCGACCGAATCATAGCCGACGCCGAAGGAGGCGATCAGTTCGAGATTGGGCAGCGCGTCCATCATCGCCGCGCTGACGCCGGCGAAGGACGCGATGGCGCGCACATTGGCGCGCATATCGTCGGTGACCAGCGCCGGGTCGGCGCGCTCGATCCGGACCCTCTTGAAGGTCCGGTCGATGCGCTCGACGGCATGGTCGTTGAAATGCCCCGGCACCAGAACGGCGACGGTTTGCAGCTGGTCGGTCTTGGTCATGCACGCTCCACCGGCTTGCCGGTCGACTGGCGCACATGCAGTTCCGGTTTGATCAGTTCCTGCGAAGGCCGCACAGTCTGACCATTCAGCTTGTCGAGCAGGGCGCTGGCGGCGCGGCGGCCAACCTCGCGCTGGCCGTTCCAGACCGTGGTCAAAGCCGGTGTCGCGATGGCCGCCTCCTCGAGATCGTCATAGCCGGTGACCGAGATGTCGACGCCCGGCACCAGACCGGCGCGGGCGATGCCGTTCATCAGGCCGATGGCGACGAGATCATTCCAGCAGCAGGCGGCGGTCGGCTTGTCTTTCAGCGCCAGAAACTGTCCCGCCGCCTCGAAACCCGCCTGCTTGGTGCGCGGACCGGCGATGCGCCACGAGGGCCGGACTTCCAGCCCGGCGGCCTCCATGGCGTTGACATAGCCCTGGTAGCGGTCGCGGCCAGTCGAGGTCTGGTCGGTGCCGCCGATCATGGCGATGCGCTTGTGGCCGAGCGAGATCAGATGGTTGGTGGCGAGCGCGGTGCCATAGGCATCATCGCCGCGGAAGACCGGCACGTCGGCACCGACCACGCTGCGCGCGATCAGCACCGCCGGCAGGCCGTTCTCCTCGGCCATCAGTATGTCCTCCGGCGGCGTGCCGATGGCCGGCGACATGATGACGCCGTCGGCGCCGAGCTGCAAAAGCGTGTCGATGAAGGTGCGCTGTTTTTCCAGCTGGTCGTAATGGTTGGACAGGATGAAGGTCTGGCGGCTGCGGTCGAGCTCGCTTTCGATCGAACGCAGAATTTCGGCGAAGAACGGGTTCATGATGTCGTGAACGACGACGCCGACAATGCCCGAGCGCGAGGTGCGCAGCGAGGCGGCGCGGCGGTTGTAGATATAGCCGATGGCGCGCGCGTGCTCCTTGATGCGGTCGCGCGTTGAGCCGGCGACCAGCGGGCTGTCGCGCAGCGCCAATGAAACCGTGGCCGTAGACACACCGAGCGCGTCCGCGATCGTCGACAGCTTGATCTTTTGTGCCAGCCTTCGCCCCCCGGATGGTTTTTAAACTTTTTAAACGCGGCGTTATGCCATTGATCCGGGGCAAGTCAAAGCGTTTTTGCCAGCGCTTCGGCCTCAACGTCGGAGGCCGCACGGCTTTGCAGCCGCAACCGATGCTCCCGATGGACGATGTAGAGGCCGCTGGCGACGATGATGGCGGCGCCGACCAGCGTCCAGCGGTCGGGGAATTGCTTGAACACGATCCAGCCGGAGAGGATCATCCACACCATCTGCGAATAGGGATAGGGGGCGAGCGCCGTGGTCGTCGCCCGCCGATAGGCCTGCACCAGAAGCCAGTGGCCGACGCCGCCGAAAACGCCAAGCATGAGCAGCACGAACCAGTGCCAGCCATCATGCGGCAGCGAGAAGGAAAACGGCAGCAAGGGCATAAGCAGCACCGCCGGCGCCAGCGCCGAGAACAGGATCAGGCTTTCCGGTGTCTCGGTCGCCGACATGCGGCGGGTCATGATGACATAGAAGCTGTTCGACAGCATCGACCCGAGGGCGAAGATATGGCCGATGCCGAAAACGCCGACACCTGGCCTAGTGATGATGAGGACGCCGGCAAAGGCCGCCAGGATGGCCAGCCAGCGCCGCCAGCCGGCCCATTCGCCGAGCAGCGGGCCGGCAAGGGCGGTGATCACCATCGGCCCGAAGAAATAGATCGATGTCGTCTCGGCCAGTTGCAGCGAGCGCAACGCAAGGATGTTGCACATGGTCGAGCCGAACAGGAACACGCCGCGCAGCACATGCGCCGGCAAATTGACCGGCCGAAACCGCGCCGGTTGGCGCCAGCCGCGCAGCAGCGTGCCGACCAGCACGACATGCACGGCAAAGCGCACCCAGGCGACGATCAGCGCCGAAACGCCGGCAAGGACGAGATATTTGCTTGAGGTGTCGAGGAAGGTAAAGAAGACATAGGTCGTCAGCATGCACAGGATCGCCATCGGCGGCGTCGCGCTTTCGACATATCTTTGGGAAGGATTCACATGCAGGCCGGAGAAAAGCTGGGCTGAGACCCACCTTTGCGGCAATTGAAGGCTTGCGGCAAGCCAAAAGCGGCTGGCACAACAAGAGCCCCGGACAGGCTTAGAGACCGGCCATGTCAGGCATGCATGCGGGCGCCCTTGACGATCTTGTCGACCAACTTCTTCTCGGCGCGCAGCGCGATGCCGACCACCTTGGCGTCGTCGGGCGCGAATTGCGCGAAGGCCGCGCGGTTGGCGGCATCAAAGCCGGTGGAAAACATCTCCTCGACATAGAGCGAGGTGGTGACGCCGCGCTCCAGCGCGCGTCGGTGGATCGCGGCGATCCCCATCTGGTCGGCGGACAGCACGATGACCGGCTGGACCGACAGCCGATTGTAGACATTGCCGGCACGGTCCCGGTACGGCTCGCCGATGATGTCGGGGTCCTGCGCGACAATGCCGCTGGTCAGGAAAGCGGTGACGTTGAGCTTCTGCCAGACCGGCAGATCCTGCCTGAGCACGATTGCAAATTTCGTATCGAACATGAGAGATTGACCATCCGGGGCTGCGCCCCGATTTCGAGGCGGAAGGAGACGATGTCTTTCGAATTAGACCGCCAGGCCTTCGAGGGTCTTGGACGTTTGTGCGCTGATGCGGCGCAAAACTGCATCATTTCCGCTCCCGACCCGGCCGGCATGGAGCGCATCGAAGCGCGTTTCCACGGCAGCGCCTTCGACATGCACCGGCACGACACCTACGCGATCGGAGTGACGCTGCATGGCGTGCAGACGTTTCGCTATCGCGGCGCGACGCAGCACAGCCTGCCCGGCCAGATCATCGTGCTGCATCCCGACGAACTGCACGACGGCGGCGCCGGCACCGAGGACGGGCTGCGCTACCGAATGCTTTATCTGGAACCGTCGCTGATGCTCGACTGCCTTGGCGGCGCGTCATTGCCCTTCGTCAGGGATGGCGTGGTCACCGATAGCGCCTTCTGCAAAACGCTGCTTTCGGCCCTGGGGCCGCTGGAGCGGGAGCTCGACGAGCTGTTCGTCGACAATTTCCTGACGCTATTGATGCAAAGCCTGAGCCGGCATGCCGGCCAACCGTCGAAGCCGATCGGCAGGACGGCGCGGCGGGCGGCGACGCTGACGCGCGACTATCTCACGGAAAATCTGCACCGCCCGGTGCGCTCCGAGGAGCTGGAGGCGGTCACCGGGCTCGACCGCTATGCCCTGTCACGGCATTTCCGCGCCGCCTTCTCCACAAGCCCGCATCGTTTCCTTTTGATGCGCCGGCTTCAGCGCGCGCGGCGGATGATCGCCGCCGGCGAACCGTTGGCGCAGATCGCCATCGAGGCCGGCTTCAGCGACCAGAGCCATTTCAACAGACAGTTCAAGAAGGCACTGGGCATGACGCCGGGGCGCTGGTCCGCGCTGGTTCGTGGACCTGCCGCGGCGGCGGCAGCCTGAACGCCTCGATCAGTCGTCGGATTCGGCGTCGTCGTCAATCAGGACCAGTTCCTCGTTGGAGAGGTTGGCCTCGATGCGGGCGAGCAGCTTGAACAGCGCCTTCTGGTCCTTCTTGTCGAGGCCCTTCAGCGCCTGCTTTTCTGTCTTCTTGACCGATTTCTCGATGGCGCGGATGGTTTCGCGGCCGCTGTCGGTGAGGAAGATGTGCGCCTGGCGGGCATCGGCCTCGGAGGCGCGCTTTTCCAGGAAACCCTGGGCTTGCAGCCGGTTGATTGTCTTGGTGATGGTGGGCGGGCGCACGCCGAGGCGCCCGGCCAGATTGCCCGGCGTCTGGCCATCCTCACGGTCGAGCGCCAGCATGATCTGATCCTGGCCCGCGTAGAAACCGTGTGCCAGCAGCCGTGCCGCGAGCGCCGTTCTTGCCAGGCGTGCCGCCGAATGCAGCCGGCTCATTGTCGCAGTCTTGTCCGCCTTGGCCATGGTCATCCCTCTTCGGCCATACCGGTCGCGACAGCATAGACACAGCCGGCCGGTTGGCAATCGACGATCAAAAGATTCCGGCTTGTGAAACAGCTTTGCCGGCAAGCATTGCGGTGCCCGCCGTGGCTAATGCCAGATGATTATTTCAGTTAGATGACAAACGACTTTTCGCCACACAGGAATCGCCGCGAGGGCGAGGCATGTGCGGCATGAAACGCGGTCTGCTCGCCCCAAAGGCTGCCTCTCAGCTTCCCTGACATGCCGATGTCGCAGAGGCCGAGCCGAGAACTTTGGCCTATCGGTTTGCCTCGTGCAAAAGCCCGGCGCACACACTATATGGAGCCGACAATCCTTTCCGAGGCCTCTCCCGGCCCAAGACTTCGAGGCAAGCCATGAGCGAAGCGCAGACGCAGATCCCCGTAACCGTCCTCACCGGCTATCTCGGCGCCGGCAAGACGACGCTGCTCAACCGCATCCTGTCGGAAAATCATGGCAGGCGGTACGCCGTCATCGTCAACGAGTTCGGCGAGATCGGCATCGACAACGATCTGATCGTGGAATCCGACGAGGAAATCTACGAGATGAACAATGGCTGCGTCTGCTGCACGGTGCGCGGCGACCTGATCCGCGTCGTCGAAGGCCTGATGCGCCGGCCCGGCCGCTTCGACGCCATCGTCGTCGAGACGACAGGCCTCGCCGATCCGGTGCCGGTGGCGCAGACCTTCTTCATGGATGACGACGTACGCTCCAAGACCAAGCTCGATGCCGTCGTGGCACTGGTCGACGCCAAGCATCTGCCGTTGCGGCTGAAGGATTCCAAGGAAGCCGAGGACCAGATCGCCTTCGCCGACGTCGTCGTGCTCAACAAGACCGACCTCGTCACCCCGGAAGAACTCGCCAAGGTCGAGGCGACGATCCGCGCCATCAATCCGGCAGCCAGGATCCACCGCACCACCCGGGCCGGCGTGGCGCTGTCGGAGGTTCTCGATCGCGGCGCCTTCGACCTGTCCAGGGCGCTGGAGAACGACCCGCATTTCCTCGAGGCGCATGATCATGACCATGATCACGATCATGAATGCGGCCCGGATTGCGATCACGACCACCACCACCACGATCATGACGGGCACGACCATCATCAGGACCACGCCCATCCGTCCGACATCCACGACGTGACGGTGCAGTCCGTCTCGCTGCGCGGCGGCGAGATGGACCCGAAGAAATTCTTCCCCTGGATCGAGAAGATCACCCAGATGGAAGGCCCCAACATCCTTCGGCTGAAAGGCATCATCGCGCTCAAGGGCGACGACGAACGCTATGTCATCCAGGGCGTGCACATGATCATCGAGGGCGACCACCAGCGCGCCTGGAAGGACGGCGAAAAGCACGAGAGCCGGCTGGTCTTCATCGGCCGTGAGCTTGACGCCGAGCGGCTGAAGAAGAGCTTCGAGGCCTGCCAGGCGGCTTGATTTCCGGACTTTATGGCGCTAGCGCTGCCCCTTCTTCCCTTCTCCCCTTGTGGGAGAAGGTGGCCTCGCGAAGCGAGGTCGGATGAGGGGTGCCTCAGCTTGGCAAGGACGGCGATCCGTCCAACACCCCTCAACCGTCTCGGCGCTGCGCGCCGATCCACCTTCTCCCACAAGGGGAGAAGGATAAGCCGCACCTGGACGCACCCGCGGTGCCCGCACGGTGGGCAATCAGAAATCTCGAATGGAATGATCTCGCATGCCCACAGTCGCTCCGCTTGATCTCGAAGGCCATTGCGTTGCCGCCGTCTTTCTCGGCGACGTGCCGCATTTCGCGCTGGCCGACGGCGCGGTGCATCGGCTCGACAATGGCCACAAGACGGTGCAGGCCAATGACGGGTTGCTTGCCGCCTTCCATGATGCGGCCAACGACCGGCTGATCACCGGCGGCGAGGACGGCAAGGTGTTTTCCGTCAAGGCCGGCGGAGAGGTCACCGAACTGGCAAGCACCGGAAAGAAATGGATCACCAGCGTGGCCGCCGGACCGCAGGGCGCGATCGCCTATGCCACCGGCAAGACCGCTTTCGTGCGCTTCGCCGACGGCAAGATCAGAGAATTCTCACATCCGCGCTCGGTCGAGGGGCTGGCCTTCTCGCCCAAGGGCATGCGTTTCGGCGTCGCCCGCTACAATGGCGCGACGCTGCATTTCCCGGCCGCCGAGGGCAAGCCGGTGGAGCTCGAATGGGCCGGCGCCCATACCGGCATCGCCTTCTCGCCGGACGGCGCCTTCCTGGTCACCACCATGCAGGAGAACGCCCTGCATGGCTGGAAGCTCGTCGACGGCAAGCACATGCGCATGAGCGGCTACCCCGGCAAGGTCAAAAGCCTGTCGTGGAGCGCGAAGGGAAAATGGCTGGCAAGCTCCGGCGCGCCGGCCGCGATCGTCTGGCCGTTTTCGGCCAAGGACGGGCCGATGGGCAAGGCGCCGCTGGAACTCGGCACGCGCGGCAATTCGATGGTGACCTGCGTCGCCTGCCATCCGAGCCAGGATGTGGTGGCGATCGGCTATGAGGACGGCATGGTGATGGCCGCGCGCTTCGCCGACGCCAAGGAAGTGCTGCTGCGCCGGCAGGGCAAGGGCGCCATCACATCGATGATGTGGGACAAGGAGGAGCGCCGCATCGCCTTTGGGGCCGCCACCGGCGATTGCGGCGTCATCGACATCACCGCGTGAACTCATCCTGCCTGCGCGGCCGGCCGAAGAGGTTTCCGCCGCAGCGACAGGCCATCACGCATGTTGAGCGACAGCAGCGTAATGTTGACGGCGCCGGCTATCAGTTCGATCGCCTGGACGATCGTGAACAGGGTGTCGAAGCGACCTGCATCGGCGAAACTGTTGAGCAGGAATGCCGAAGGCATCAGGACAAGCAGGCCGTTCGCGGCAATGATGCGCATGCGCCGCTTCTTGGCGGCGACGGCCGGGCTCTTCCAGCCCCTGCCGAGCGACAAGCCGGATGCGCCGGCGACGATCATCGCTGGAATGAGCACGGCCATACCGGCGAGAACACACGCCTTGACCATTGTGATCGCGGCTGCGTCCCCGAGCACCTCAACGGTGGCCGTTGACAGCCAGAAGGCCGAAACCGTGATGAGCGCTATGGCGCCCGCCGCTGCATGAATCCAGAGTTTCATTTTCATCTCCATAGCAAGCTATATATCATTGCATAGCATGCTATTCAACTAGTATCTGAAGGCATGACATTCGAGAAGGAACGATCGGCCGGATTCCTGGCCAATCATATGGCGCGGCTGTTCGCCAACGGGCTGCAGCAGCGCATCCGACCGCTGGGGCTGGCGCCCGCGCAGTTCATGACGCTGCTGGCGCTGTGGGAGGAAGACGGGCTGACACAACGCGAACTCGTGCAGCGGCTCAGCGTCGAACAGGCGACGATGGCCAATACGCTGATCCGGATGGAACGTGACGGGCTGATCGAGCGAAGATCTCACCCCGAAGACGGGCGTTCGCAATCAATCCATCTCACCGCGAAGGCCGTTGGCCTGCGTGAACCGGCGACACAGGCGGCGCGCGCACAGAACGAGGCGGCGCTGGCCGATCTCAGCGAAGATGAGCGAATGCTGTTTCTCGGCCTGATGCGGCGCGCCATCGCGTCAATGCAGGCGGGCTGACCTTCCGGAAACGGGCCTATTCGGCGCCGCACGAGACCTTGCCGGTGACTTCAACCGGCTTGCCGTCCTGGTCCGTATCGGCTGCAGCATCGTAGATGGCGAGCGTGTAGCGGCCATCATAGACGCCTTCGTCACTGGT
This sequence comes from bacterium M00.F.Ca.ET.205.01.1.1, assembly GCA_004791255.1. Taxonomy (GTDB): domain Bacteria; phylum Pseudomonadota; class Alphaproteobacteria; order Rhizobiales; family Rhizobiaceae; genus Mesorhizobium. The sequence goes on along the minus strand of SRUQ01000009.1, from coordinate 97,680 downwards.
CTTGGTCAGAATTGTCAGTTCGACCGAGTTCAATTTTTCCGCGACCTCGTGCTCGCGATAGATGTTCAGCCGCAGTTCCTTGTCGTCAAGCCAGTACTGCGTCAGGTTCGAATCCTCGAACACGGTCTTGCGCAGGCTGTCTCCGGCAGGCCTGCCCGGAATTTCGAGATCGCCACGAAAATTGAAGGTCGGCCCGCCCATGCCCCTGGTGACCCCGGCTTCGACCTGGAATATTGCCGCCTTGTCTTCGGCGGTGCACCAGATGCCGCCGCTCGCAAAGGCCGCGCCAGCCGACACAAGCAACGTCGCAGTGCAGATGATCGCCCGCATTTTCTCCCCCAAAACCACAAGCCCGCCCGTATTGGCGCCAGATCTTGCCTCGAGGTCAAGCACCAGCCTGATGGCGCTGAGCCAATGCAGGGCGACAGGGCGGCCAATTGCGGGTTGAGACCGCGATTGTCTACAGTGCCGGGCGAGAGGGGTAACCATGCATTCAACCGACCATTCAGGGGCTTTTATCGGCGGCATCGGCTGCGACCGCATCGCAGAGTTGCGCGAGAGCGAGGGCGCGGCGTTCCGCAAGGCGCGGCCGAAATCGCAGGCCAAGGTCGGCAACGGCCTGCCCGGCTTCTTCGGCGGCGTGCCGATGCACTGGATGAATGACTGGCCGACGCCGTTTCCGATCCTGGTCGACAGCGCCAGGGGCGCCACCATAACCGACGTCGACGGCAACAGGCTGGACGATTTCTGCCTCGGCGATACCGGCTCGATGTTTGGCCATTCGCCGCCGCCGGTGGCGCGCGCCATCCGCCGCCAGGCCGGCCGCGGCCTGACCTACATGCTGCCTTCGGAAGATGCGCTGGCCATCGGGCCGCTGCTCACGCAGCGTTTCGGCCTGCCGTTCTGGCAGATCGCGACGACGGCGACCGACGCCAACCGCTTCGCGCTTCGCGTCGCTCGCGCCGTCACGGGCCGCGAGAAAATCCTGGTCTTCAATGGCTGCTACCATGGCTCGGTCGACGAGACGATGGTGCGGCTGATCGACGGCAAGCCGGTCAACCGGCCGGGGCTGGCGGGCGAGTTCCGCGACCTTACCCGCGCGGCCAAGGTCATCGAGTTCAACGATGTCGCGGCACTCGAGGCGGCACTGAAGGGCCGGGATGTCGCCTGCGTCATCGCCGAGCCGGTGCTGACCAATTCCTGCATGGTGCTCGCCGATCCGGGCTTCCATGACGCGCTGCGCAGGCTGACGCGTGAAGCCGGCACACTGCTTCTGATCGACGAGACGCACACGATCTCGACCGGCCCCGGCGGCTACACCAGGAAATACGGGCTCGACCCGGATTTCTTCGTGCTGGGCAAGCCGATCGCCGGCGGCGTGCCGGCGAGCGTGTGGGGCATGAGCGAGGATGTCGCTTCGCGCTACGCCGCCTACAACAGGACCAAGGAGCCCGGCTATTCCGGCATGGGCACGACCCTGTCGGCCAACCCGCTGCAGTTCGCGGCAATGCGCGCCGCGCTCGAAGAGGTGATGACCGAGGAGAATTACGCCCGCATGGATCATCTGGCGCGGCGGCTCGATGCCGGGCTGACCGGGGTGATCGACCGCTACCGCTTGCCCTGGCATGTCTCTCGCGTCGGCGCGCGCGTCGAGTTCATCTGTGCCCCCGGCCCGCTGCGCAACGGCGCCGAGGCGGAAGGCGCGCATGCGCCGGAACTGGAAGCCGCCATCCATGTCGCGCTGGTCAATCGCGGTGTGCTGATCGCCCCCTTCCACAACATGATGCTGATCTCGCCGGCGACGACGGGCGCGCAGGTCAACCGGCTGATCGCCGCCTTCGGCGCGGTTGCGGCAAAGCTTGCGGCATGAGACAAGCCCCGTGCAGAAAAGCCGCCCGGCAGACAGGCGCCTATCAAACTCGAGTTCGCTCATGACTTCACCTTCGGGCTCGTCGCCCACCGAGGCGCAAGCCTTTCTCGACGCCCATCCCGAGATCGAGGCCTTCGACATCGTGCTGACCGATGCCAATGGCGTCGGCCGTGGCAAGATCGTGCGCCGGCACGAGCTGAAGAGCATTTTCGAGGGCGGAAGGCACATGCCGATCTCGATCCTCGGCCTCGACATCACCGGCGAGGACGTGCACGAGACCGGGCTGATCTGGGCCACCGGCGATGGTGACCTCCGGGCATGGCCGATCCCCGGCACGCTGGTGCCGCTGCACGGCACCAGCCCGGCGCGCGGCCAGGTCCTGATGGCCATGTATCATCTCGACGGCCAGCCGATGTCGTCGGACCCGCGCCTGGCGCTGGCCCGTCAGGTCGACATACTGGCGGCCAAAGGCCTCCACCCGGCCGGCGCCTTCGAGCTGGAATTTTTCCTCCTCGCCAATGAGCGCGATGCCGACGGCAAGGTGCAGCCGGCGCGCGCCGTGCTCGACGGCCGTGTCTCGGGCAAGACGGAAGTCTATTCCGTCGACCATCTGCACGGCATGGAGCCGCTGTTCTCCGACATCTATGCCGCCGCCAAGGCGCAAGGCATCCCGGCCGAAACGGTGATTTCCGAATACGCGCCCGGCCAGTATGAATTGACGCTGAACTACCGCAAGGATGTGCTGCGGGCCGCTGACGATCTGGTCATGCTGAAGCGGCTGGTGCGGGCGCAGGCGCGGCGCCACGGCGTCACCGCCTGCTTCATGGCCAAGCCGATCGAGAAATATGCCGGTTCGGGCATGCATTTCCATGTTTCGCTGCAGGACAAGGAAGGCCGCAACGTCTTTGCCGAAGCCGGCGGCGAAAGCTGGTCGCTGCCGCTGCTGCGCAGCCTCGGCGGCCTGATCCAGACCATGGCCGAATCGATGCTGGTGTTTGCGCCGCACGCCAATTCCTGGCGGCGCTTCGTCTCGCAATCCTACGCACCGGTGGCGCCGACCTGGGGCGTCAACAATCGCTCGGTGGCGCTGCGCGTGCCGGCTGGCGACGCCAGGAACCGGCGCATCGAGCACCGGCCGTCCGGCGTCGACGCCAACCCTTATCTGGTGGCCGCAACGGTGCTGGCCGGCATTGTAAAAGGCCTGGACGAGGGCCTCGATCCTGGTCCGGAAACCACCGGCAACGGCTATGAGGCCGCCGTCACGCGCACGACCATGCCTGTGGACTGGCGCGCCGCCATCGAGGCGGCCAGGGCGTCGAGCTTCCTGAAAGAGGCACTGGGCGAAGACCTGCACCGCACCTTCGTGGCGATCAAGCAGTCCGAGTACCTGCGCGTCGCGCGCACGGTCAGCGAACTGGATTATCACCTCTATCTGCACGAGGTCTGAAAGACCGGCTCGCCGCCCGCGATCACTTTTTGCCCGTCTATGTCAAAAGCCATGGCGCTGGCGCGTTTTGGAACATATCATGAACAAATGTCCGCACTCACCATTCGCGAAAAACTGGCTGTTCTGTCCGACGCCGCAAAATACGACGCTTCCTGCGCCTCGTCGGGATCGATCAAGCGCGACTCGCTGAAATCCGGCGGCATCGGCTCCACGGAGGGGATGGGTATCTGCCATTCCTACGCGCCGGACGGTCGCTGCATTTCGCTCTTGAAAATCCTGCTCACCAATTTCTGCATCTACGACTGCAGCTATTGCATCAACCGCTCATCCTCCAATGTGCGCCGCGCCCGCTTCAGCATCGACGAGGTGGTGAAGCTGACCATGGATTTCTACCGGCGCAACTACATTGAAGGCCTGTTCCTGTCCTCGGGCGTCATCCGCTCGCCGGACGAGACGATGGGCGAGATGGTCGAGATAGCGCGGCGGCTGCGGCTCGAGGAAAAGTTCGGCGGTTACATCCATCTCAAGACCATTCCGGAAGCGTCGGCCGAACTGATCGAGAAGGCCGGTCTTTACGCCGACCGGCTGTCGATCAATGTCGAACTGCCCACCGACGAGGGCGTCAAGAAACTCGCGCCCGAGAAGCGGCCGGAAACGATCCGGCTTTCGATGGCCAATCTGCGCCGGAAGATGGAAGAGAAGGCCGAACCGACCCTGCAGACAAAGAAGCGCGAGCGCTTCGCGCCGGGCGGGCAGTCGACGCAGATGATTATCGGCGCCGACAAAACCTCCGATGACGGCATCCTGCACAGCAGCGCGCGGCTTTACGGCAGCTATCATCTGCGGCGCGTCTACTATTCGGCTTTCAGCCCGATCCCGGACTCATCGTCGTCGCTGCCGCTGCAGAAGCCGCCGCTGATGCGCGAACACCGGCTCTACCAGGCTGACTGGCTGATGCGCTTCTATGGCTTTTCGCAACCGGAAATCCTGGCCGGCAGCAGCGACGGCATGCTCGATCTCGCCATCGACCCGAAGCTCGCCTGGGCGCTGCGCAACCGGAGCCGCTTCCCCGTCGACGTCAACCGGGCCGACCGCGAAGCGCTGCTGCGCGTGCCCGGCCTCGGCACCAAGGTGGTGGCGAAGATCCTGGAGACACGCCGACACCGGCGGCTGCGGCTGGAAGATGTCGGTCGCCTCTGCCATTCGATCGCCAAGCTCCGGCCCTTCATCATCGCCGAAGGCTGGTCGCCCGGCGCGCTCACCGACAAGGCCGGGCTGCGCGGCAAGATCGTGCAATCCTGCGAACAGCTGGCGCTGTTTTGACCATGCGGCCGGCGGAGCTCGACCTCACCCGCCAAACCGTCTGGCTCGACAGCGAGACCGACTTCGCCGGCTGGCGCGACGCGGCGCGGCGGCTGGCCTTGAACGAAATTGGGCCCGAGGACGTCAGTTGGCAGGTGGCGGCCGGTTCCGATCGGCCGCCAAACGATTTGCCTGACGTGCCGCAGGGCGCACAGCTCGCCGTGCCGCGCGAGTTTATCGGGCGCGCCGAGACCGCTTTCTGCCATTCCGACCCCGGCCGCTTTGCCTTTCTCTACCGGATGCTGTGGCGGCTGCGCAGCGAGCCCAAGCTGTTGGCGATCGCCTCCGATGTCGACACCAGGCGCCTCGAAACCATGGAAAATGCGGTGCGGCGCGACAGCCACAAGATGCATGCCTTCGTTCGCTTCCGCAAAATCGGCGATGGCGACGACGAGCGTTACGTCGCCTGGTTCGAGCCGGATCACTTCATCGTCGAACGCAACGCCAACTTCTTCGTCCGCCGGTTCACCGGCATGCGCTGGACCATCCTGACGCCGCACGCTTCCGCCGATTGGGACGGTGAGAGGCTGGCCATCGGGCCGGGCGCGGCCAAGGGCGATGCGCCTGACCAGGACGACACCGAGGCGCTGTGGCGGACCTATTTCGAGAACATCTTCAATCCGGCACGGCTGAAGGTGAAGGCCATGCAGAAGGAAATGCCGAAGAAATATTGGCGGAACCTTCCGGAGGCCTCGCTCATTCCAGACCTGATTGCAGGCGCGGACGAGGCCGCTATTGCCATGATCGCCAAAATGCCGACGACGCCGGCGCCGCACCACGCCAAGGTGCAGGAACGGCATTGGCCGAAGGGCCAATCGACCGAAGTGACCGGGGACGAAGACGCCAGCACCATTTCCGGGTTGCGCGAGGCCGCGAAAGGCTGCCGCCGCTGTCCGCTTTGGCGCGATGCGACCCAGACCGTGTTCGGTGAAGGACCTGACAATGCCCGGGTGATCTTCGTCGGCGAACAGCCCGGCGACCAGGAGGATATCGCCGGCAAACCTTTCGTCGGGCCCGCCGGCAAAGTGTTCGACGCCATCCTCAATGAGGCGGATGTGGACCGGGAAAAGGTCTACGTCACCAATGCTGTGAAACACTTCAAATTCGAGCCTCGCGGCAAGCGCCGCATCCATTCCAAGCCCAATGCCGGCGAGGTTCAGGCCTGCCGCTGGTGGATCGACAGGGAGTTCGCGCTGGTTAAGCCGGCACTCGCCGTGGCGCTCGGCGCGACGGCCGCGCTGTCCTTGCTCGGCAAGGCGATTCCGGTGACGAAGATGCGCGGCCAGGTGATCGAGCGCGAGGATGGATTGCGGGTATTCATCACCATCCATCCGTCGTTCATCCTGCGCATTCACGAGCCAGCGGACAAGGAAGCGGAAAGAGAGCGATTTTTGAGGGATATGCGAGAGGTGAAGCGGTTAATGGTGGCTTGATCTGGACAGAAGCCTCCGGACTTCGTCATCCACGGGCGGAGCAAGGAGCGAAGCGACGCGCGCAGACCCCTGGAGCTGCTCTGCAGCCCAAGGGATCCATGCCGCGACCTCCCAGCTCCGCCACAGGTGCGGAATCTGCTCCGCCGCAACCCACGGCCAAGCTCACGGAATGGATCCCAGGGTCTTCGTAACGGAGCTTCGCTCCTGCTTCGCCCAGGGATGACGAACGCTCGGGGCATCCTCTCAACGAACGAGAATGGCCCTCAAATCATTGACATTCGTGCCCGTTGGCCCCGGTACAAACAGACCGCCAATGGCATTGAAAGCCGTCCAGGCATTGTTGCCGGCGAGCATCGCCTTGGCGTCGACGCCTGCCGCGCGCATGCGCGACACGGTCGATCCGTCGGCGAAGGCGCCAGCATTGTTTTCCGAGCCGTCGATGCCGTCGGTATCGGCCGCGAGCGCGTGGATGCCTTCGACGCCGTTGATGCCGATGGCGAAGGCGAGCAGGAATTCCGAGTTGCGGCCGCCCTTGCCCTTGGCCCGCAAGGTCACGGTCGTCTCGCCACCCGACAGGATCAGAACCGGCTTCGAAAACGGCCGGTTGCGGGTCGCCACTTCGCGGGCAATGGCAGCGTGGACGCCACCGACCTCGCGCGCTTCGCCTTCCAGCGCGTCGGAGAGGATCACGGCCTCGATGCCCTGCCGCTTGGCTTCCGCGGCTGCCGCTTCCAGCGACACGCCTGCGGAGGCGATCAGATGCATCTCGTTGCGCGAAAAGCGCTGGTCTTCCGGGTCTGGCGCATCGGAGGCCGGCGACTGGATATGCGCCATCACGGCGTCCGGCAGCTTCATGCCGTAGGCCGCTATCGAGGCCAGCGCGTCCTTGCGGCTGCCGGTGTCAGGAACGGTAGGCCCCGAGGCCACAAGCGCGGGATTGTCGCCGGGGATGTCGGAGACCACCAGCGAGACCACTTTTGCAGGATAAGCGGCCGCAGCCAGTCGCCCACCCTTGATGGTGGAGACATGCTTGCGAATGGTGTTCATCGCGGCGATCGGCGCGCCGGACGCAAGCAGCGCCTCGTTGACGGCGATCTCATCGGCCAGCGTCAGACCGGCGGCCGGCGATGGCAGGAGCGCCGAGCCTCCGCCGGAGACCAGCGCCACGACCAGGTCGTCCGCCGTCAGGCCCTGCACCTTCGCCAGCAGACGCCGCGACGCCTCAAGCCCAGCGGCATCCGGAACCGGATGCGCGGCCTCGATGATCTCGATGCGATCGCACTTGGCGCCATAGCCATAGCGGGTGACGACCAAGCCTTCGATCGGCCCATCCCAGGCCTTTTCGAACGCCGCCGCCATCTGCGCCGAGCCTTTGCCGGCGCCAATGACGATGGTGCGGCCTTTGGGCTTCGCCGGCAAATGGTCGCGGATGGTGCGCTCCGGATCGGCGGCGGCGACGGCCGCGTCGAAGATGGAGATGAGGAGGGCCTTGGGATCGCGCACGGTCATTCCGATTCCGCAGCCAGCGCCAGCCCACGCTTTTCAATGCCCAGATGCTCGCACAGCGCATCGACCACGACGCCGTGATCCTCGCGCTCCGGCAGGCCGGATACGGCGATCACACCGATCACGCCGGCGCCTTTGACCGTCACCGGGAAGCCGCCGCCGGCCAACACGTAATCCGCACTATCAAGCCCTTCGCCGACCTTGAAGGTGCGGTCGGGGCGCTGCTGTTCCAGCACCAGGCGGTAGGTGCTTCTAAGGTATCGCCTGACGACATTGATCTTGCGCCGCGCCCAGTCGGGATTGGAAGCGTTGGACCCCGGCATCGCGGCGTAGAAGAGCGGCCGGTCCCAGAGCCTGATGTCGACGATGATCGGCAGATCTTGAGCAAGTGCGCGATCGCGGATGGCGGAGCCGATCTGGAAGGCGACGGCCTCGTCGAAGGCTGGAAAGACCAGGGTCTCTTCCTGTCTCTTGATCAAAGCGATGTCGTCAGCAACGGCCATGTCGTTCCCCTGTCAACTTCGCCGCACGCTTTGACCTATGGCTGCCGCCGGGTCAAGCGTCGGGTGCCGGAGTGAGGTCGCTCTTGGCCGCCCGCCCCGCGACATAGACCTCGCGCACGGCGCGGTCGTCGCCCAGCGTCTGCAAGAGAAACAATTCCTGCGCCAACGTCTCGACCGTTTCCATCCTGAGCCGCATGGCCGGCGTCGCCCTGGCGTCGAGCACGACGATGTCGGCATCGGTGCCTTCCTCCAGCGTGCCGACTTTCTCGACGACGGACAGCGCCTCGGCATTGCCGCGCGTCATTTGCCAGAAGGACTGGAACGGGTTGAGCTTCTCGCCATTCAGCGCAATCACCTTGTAGCCCTCGTCCATGGTGCGTAGCATCGAGTAGTTCGTGCCGCCGCCGACATCGGTGGCAGCGGCGATGCGCAGCGGCTTGTCGCGACGGCGAAAGCGTTGATAGTCGAACAGGCCGGATCCGAGGAACAGGTTCGAGGTCGGGCAGAACACTGCCACCGAGCCTGAGTCCGAAAGCGAATCGGCCTCGCGCTCGCTGAGATGGATGCAGTGGCCGAACAGGCTCTTTTTGCCCAGCAGTCCGTAATGCTCGTAGACATCGGTGTAGTCGCGCGACCAGGGATAAAGCTTCTGGGCAAAGGCGATCTCTGCGTGGTTTTCCGACAGATGCGTCTGCATGTGCAGGTCGGGATGCTCGCGGCAGAGCGCGCCGGCCATCTCCATCTGCTCCGGCGAGGAGGTGATGGCGAAGCGCGGCGTGATCGCATAGTGCTGCCGGCCCTTGCCGTGCCATTCCCTGATCAGCGCCTTGGTGTCGTCATAACCGACCTGCGGCGTATCGAGCACACCGTCCGGCGCATTGCGGTCCATCATTACCTTGCCGGCGATGTTGAGCATGTTGCGGTCATGCGACTCGGCGAAGAAAGCTTCGGCAGAGGCGCGGTGCACCGAGCAGTAAGCAGCAACCGTCGTGGTGCCGTGGCGTACCATCTCGTCGAGGAACAGCCGCGCGACGCGGCGGCCATGCTGGGCGTTGGCGAACTTCGTTTCTTCCGGGAAGGTGTAGGTGTTCAGCCAATCGAGCAGTTCCGCGCCATAGGACGCGATGATCTGCATCTGCGGGAAATGCGCGTGAGCATCGATGAAACCAGGCAGCAAAAGATGCGGCCGGTGGTCTATTCTTTTCACTGTTTCGCCGGCTTGCTTCTCGACATCGGCATAGGCACCCGATGCAACGATCCTGCCGTCGCGGATCAAGAGGCCGCCATCCTCCTCGTAGCGCCAGGCGGAATGGTCGTCGATGGTTTCGGGCCAGCGCACAAAAAACAGCGTGCGGCCGCGCAGAAGTGTCGAGGTCATGCTTATTTCCCCGCGCCTTCGAACCAGGCCACCAGCAACGCGCGCTCCTTGTCTGATATCTGGCTGACGTTCGCCGGCGGCATGGCGTGGCTGCGGCCCGCCTGCAGATAGATCTCGCGGGCGTGGTTGGCAATGTTGGCGTCGGTGTCGAGCATCACGCCCTTGGGCGCGTGATAGATGCCCTCGTAGACCGGCTCAGCGGTGTGACACATGGAGCAGCGGCCGAGCACGGTGTCGCGCACCGCCGGGAAATGCGCCGAGGCGATATAGATGTCGGCCGAGGCGGAGGCCTTGGGCTCGCCGGTCAGTACCTTCGGCACGGTCGACAGCCAGATGATGATGATGAACAGGACGAGGGCGCCGAGCCAGGTCCAGTGCGGGTTGCCCTTGCGCGCATGAACGGTGTTGAAATAGTGCCGGATCAAGACGCCGATTATGAATACCAGCGAGGCAATGACCCAGTTGAACTCAGTCCCGAACGCCAGCGGATAATGGTTCGACAGCATCAGGAACAGCACGGGCAGCGTCAGGTAATTGTTGTGGAGCGAGCGCTGCTTGGCGATCTTGCCGTATTTCGGATCGGGCTTGCGGCCGGCGATCAGGTCGGCGACGACGATCTTCTGGTTGGGAATGATGATCATGAAGACGTTGCACGACATGATCGTGGCGGTGATGGCGCCCAGATGCAGGAAGGCGGCGCGGCCGGTGAACAGATGCGTCAGCCCCCAGGCGATGAACACCAGCACGCCGTAGAGCACCAGCATCAGGCCGGTATCGCTTTTGCCCAGCGGCGAGCGGCACAGAAGATCGTAGACCACCCAGCCGACGCCGATCGTGGCCATCGACAGCAGGATGCCGGCTGGCACCGACATCGGCAGCACATTGGGATCGATCAGGAACAGGTCCGCCCCGGCATAATAGACCACGCACAGCATGGCGAAGCCGGACAGCCAGGTGGCGTAGGATTCCCATTTGAACCAGGTCAGATGCTCGGGCATCTCGGCCGGCGCGACCAGATATTTCTGGATGTGGTAGAAGCCGCCGCCATGCACCTGCCATTCCTCGCCGAAGGCACCGACGGGCATGCCAGGACGCTGGCGGAGCCCGAGATCAAGCGCGACGAAATAGAAGGACGAGCCGATCCAGGCGATGCCGGTGATGACATGCAGCCAGCGCACGGCGAAGCTCAGCCAGTCCCAGAAAATCGCGAAATCCATCATTGAAGTCGTCCCTGCCGATCAGGTGACTTTACGGTGTGGCGCGCAAACGAAAAGGGGCGGGGTGCACGATGACTTTCAAAAAAAAATGGAAAATACTAGGTTGGTTCCACGTAGACGCATGAGAGCCGCGAAATCCGTATGGCCTATCTCGACAACATCGCCGTTTTCGTCCGCGTCGTCGAACTCGGCAATCTGTCGGCGGCCGGGCGCGACATGCGCATTTCGCCGGCGGTGGCCTCCAACCGCATCAAGGAACTGGAGAAGCATCTTGGCGTGCGGCTGTTCAACCGCACGACACGGCAATTGATGCCGACCGAGCATGGCACGGTTTTTTACGCGGGCGCCAAGCAGGTCCTGGAGGCGATCACCGAAGCGGAGGCCGCCGTCTCGGCGCTATCGGGCCAGCCGCGCGGCACCATCCGCGTCACCGCCCCTTTAGGGCTCGGCCGCCGGCTGGTGGCCTCGGGCATTCCCGATTTCCACGACAAATATCCCGATATCGAGGTGCGGCTGAGACTCTCGGACCACAATGTCGACATCATGAAGGAGGGCATCGACGTCGCCTTCCGGCTTGGCATTATCGAGGATTCCAGTCTCAGGATGCGCGGCATCATGGAGTGCGAACGCGTGCTGGTGGCCGCACCCAAATATCTGGAAGCGCGCGGCGAACCAACCGAGCCGCAGGAATTGATCGGCCGGAAACATGACTGCCTGATGCTGCGCTATTCCGGCGCGCGCGAATATGTCTGGACCTTGCAGACGCCTGCCGGCCCGCAGAAATTCGAAGTGCACGGCCCCTATGACACCGACGATGGCGACGTGCTGACCGGCTGGGCGCTGTCGGGCCGCGGCATCATCAACAAGCCGCGCTTCGAGGTGGAACCTTTCATCCGCGACCGGCGGCTGAAAGTGATCTTGACCGGCACCCCGCCGACGCCGGTGCAATTCGCCGCAGTCTATCCGCACAAAAAGCTGCAGGACCCCAAGGTGCGGCTGCTGCTCGACTTCATGGCCGAGCGCTGCCAGCGGCTGATCAAGGATATTCTGGCGGGGAAGTAGACCCTGGCCGGCAAGTGGCGGCCTCGTGGCCTATCCGATCCGGTTGCTTTGCGCGAATGCCAACCTAGGTTGGTAGCCGGATGGCTAAGCGACTTCGCTGGCAGCCAAATAGGCCGCAAAAATGTATCTCGCCGTTTCGCTCGACATTGCCCTCGCAAACGGGCAGGCGCTCACTTTCAGCGACCTGGCAGGCTTCGCCCGACAGGCGGAAGCGGCGGGGTTGGACATGATTGTGCTCGACGACTCCGCGCCGCATAGCGCCGCGTCGAGTAGCCCGTTCGAGGCGACAACTCTGGTCGCCGCGCTAGCGACCATGACAGAGAAAATCGGCCTCGTCGCTACAGCCTCGACGGTTGCCCACCAGCCCTACAATCTGGCGCGCCGCTTTGCCTCGCTCGATATCATCAGCCACGGCCGCGCCGGCTGGAACGCGACCATGGCGCAGGCGCCGCGCGAGGCGGCCAATTTCAGCCGTCCCGACGGGTTTTCCGCTGAAGATTTTCGCCGCCGTTCGGAGGAATATATCGGCATCGTCCAAGGCCTCTGGCAGGGCTGGGACGCGGACGCGCTGCTGTTCGACAGAGACAGTGGGCGTTTCCATGATCCCGAAAAAATGCACCTGCTCGACCACAAGGGCGAGTTCTTCTCGGTACGCGGACCGCTGAATGTCGCCCGGTCGCCGCAGGACACGCCGGTGCTGGTGCTGTCCGGCCTGACGGAGGGCGACCTCGACATTGCGGCCCGTACCGCCGATGTCATTCTGCTGGACGAACGGCCGGCGGCAGAAAACAAGGCGCGCCATGACGACTTCAAGCGCCGGGTTTCGGCGTGCGGGCGCGAGCCGGATGCGGTGAAGGTTCTGACTGATATTTCCCTCACCGCCGACAGCATCAGCGGGCTGGCAGGCAGGCTGGAAGAGGAGTTCCGCTTGAGAGGATGCGATGGCTTCAACATCCGCCTGCCCGCGCAGCTTTCGGTGTTCGACGATTTCATCGATCGCGTTCTGCCGGAGCTGCGGCGGCGCGGGCTGTTTCGAGAACGCTATCGCGGCACGACGTTGCGGTCGCATCTTGGACTGGCCGGCGGAGGTGAGCAATGACCCGCCAGATGAAGCTCGGCGCCTTCCTGTGGGCGACGGGCCATCACATCGCCGCCTGGCGCCACCCCAAGGCGGATGTGACGGCCGGCATCGACATCGACCATTACATCCAGTTGGCGCGAACCGCGGAAGCAGCGAAGTTCGACATGGTCTTCTGCGAGGACGCCGCAGGCCTGCGCGAGGCCAATGTGGCCATCGCCAGCCAGACTTCGCGCTCGATCGGCTTCGAGCCGATCAGCCTGCTGTCGGCGCTTGCCGTGCAGACCAGCCGCATCGGCCTCGTCTCGACGGCCTCGACCAGCTACAACGAGCCCTACGGCCTGGCACGTACCTTCCTGTCGCTCGATCAGCTCAGCGGTGGCCGCGCCGGCTGGAACCTGGTGACCTCGGCCAGTCCCATCGAGGCCGCCAATTTCGGCTCGACGGGCCTGAAGCCGCACGCCGACCGCTACGAACGGGCGCGCGAATTCGCCAAGGTGGTGACCGGGCTCTGGCACGGCGAAAGCTTCCGGGGCCATGACGGCCAGAGCTTTTCGGTGCGCGATCCGCTCGACCTGCCGCGCTCGCCGCAAGGTGCGCCTGTCATGGTCCAGGCCGGCGCCTCCGATGTCGGCCGCGACCTCGCCGCCCGCACTGCCGACGTGGTGTTCACGGCAGCGCAGACCTTCGAGGAAGCGAAGGCTTTTTATGACGACCTCAAGAGCCGCATGGCGACCTATGGGCGCGAACCCGACGACATCAAGATCATGCCTGGCGTCGCGCCAGTGGTGGCTGAAACCGAGGCCGAGGCGCGCGAGAAATTCGAGGAACTGCAGGAACTGATCCCAGACGATGTCGGCGTCGCCCTGCTGTCCGGCTATCTCAGCATCTCCGACCTCTGGCGCTATCCGATCGACGGGCCGCTGCCGGAACTGCCGGAGAGCGAGGGGATGAAAAGCCGGCAGGCGCTGGTCATCGAGCAGTCGCGCCGCGACGGCCTTTCCATCCGCCAGCTTGCCCGGCATTTCGCCGGCGCGCGCGGCCATTGGCGCATCGCCGGCACAGCAGTGCAGATCGCGGACGAGTTGCAGGCGCGGTTCGAAGGGGGTGCCGCCGACGGCTTCAACGTCATGCCGGCTTACTTCCCCGGCGAACTCGATGCCTTTGCCACGCTGGTGGTGCCCGAACTGCAGCGGCGCGGCCTGTTCCGCAAGGAGTATGAAGGCGCCACGCTGCGCGAGCATCTCGGTTTGAAACGACCGGGATAGTTCGCAGCCAGGGTTTGTTTTGACGCAATTCCCGACGGAAAACCGTTCACACTTTTCCTGGTATTGCTTTAGCCGGCTATCACCTTGTCTGGGCGAGCCTGGTGACCGTCATTTGATGCCGCGTTGTGGGCGGCCAACGCCGTCATGATTTCAGCGGCGGCCAACGCGGCGATGACCGGCGGACGTTTGTCCTTGACCGCATCGCCGCCGATCGGCGACACGAGGCGGGCGAACTGCCTCTCTTCGCCGTCCGCCGATTTCAGGAACCAGTTCCGGAACGTCGCTTTCTTGGTTTTCGAGCCGATCATGCCGACATAGGCCGCGTCGTCGCGCTTCAGCGCCTCGGACACGATCAGGAAATCCAGCGCATGGTCGTGGGTGAGGATGGCGAAAGCCGTGCCAGGCGGCGCGTTACGCACCTCAGCCTCGGGCATCGGCGTCAAACGGGTCTCGACTGACATCGGCATGCTGTCCAGGGCTTCGGCGCGGGTCTCGATGACAACGGCATGAACGGGCAAGAGCGCAAGCGATGCGGCCAGTGCCTGGCCGACATGGCCACCGCCGAAGACGTAGACATGCGGCATGTCCGCCTCCTCGGCCTCCGCCGCTGCAATCAGTTCGGCGGCCAGCGCGGCATCGACGACCCTGATCGATACCTCGACCCGGCCGCCGCAGCACTGGCCGATCTCGGGGCCGAGCGGCACGTCGAGCGTGGCGCAGACTTCGTTGACCTCGATACGGGCGCCCCCCCTTTTTGAGGGTGAGGAGCCAAGCGTCTGCCTGGCCTTGTCGATGGCCATGTATTCGAGCTGGCCGCCGCCGATCGTGCCTGATGTCGCGGCATGCGAGACGAGCATGAAGGCGCCCTTCTCGCGCGGCGTCGAGCCTTTCGTGCCGGTCACTTCGACCAGCGCAAGCCGGGCGGCGCTGCCGAGAAAGGCTTTCAGGCTTTGCACTTTCGAGTTCATCGTCTGCATTCCCACCTGGGAAATATAGAGTTTTCAGCCCCAATTTGCACGTTCTGGCTTGATCAGACCGGTTTTGCGGCTTCCTGCTTCAGCAGCTCGATCGCCATCAGCACGCGTTCTGGTGTTGCCGGAGCATCGAGGCGCGGACAGAACTTGTGGTCGGCGACGCTTGCCACCGCATCCGACAGCGCATGCAGCACCGACATGCCGAGCGGGAAAGGCGGCTCCCCGACGGCCTTGGAACGATGGATCGTCGGCTCGCCGGCCTCCGGCCAGTCGGCCAAGGTCACGTTGAAGATCTTCGGCCGGTCGGAGGCGAGCGGAATCTTGTAGGTCGACGGCGCGTGGGTGCGCAGCCGGCCCTTGTCGTCCCACCACAACTCCTCCGTCGTCAGCCAGCCCATGCCCTGGATGAAGCCGCCCTCGACCTGGCCAAGGTCGATGGCGCGGTTCAGCGAACGGCCGGTCTCGTGCAGGATGTCGGTGCGATCGACCACATATTCGCCGGTCAGCGTGTCGACCGAGACTTCCGAGCAGGAGGCGCCATAGGCGAAATAATAGAACGGACGGCCCTCGCCCTTGTCGCGGTTCCAGTGGATCTTAGGCGTCTTGTAAAAGCCCGCCGCCGACAGCTGGATGCGGGCCATATAGGCCTGCTTGACGAGGTCGGCGAAAGCGATCTCCTGATTGCCGATGCGCACGCGGTTGGGCAGGAACAGCACCTGGTCGCGCGGCACCTGGTACTTTTCGGCGGCGAAATCGGTCAGCCGGTCCTTGATCTGGCGGGCGCCGTTCTGCGCCGCCATGCCGTTGAGATCGGTGCCGGACGACGCGGCGGTGGCAGAGGTGTTGGGTACCTTGCCGGTGGTGGTCGCGGTGATCTTCACCTGGTCGAGGTCGATCTGGAATTCTTCCGCCACCACTTGCGCGACCTTGACGTAGAGACCTTGCCCCATCTCGGTGCCGCCATGGTTCAGATGCACCGAACCGTCGGTATAGACATGCACCAGGGCGCCGGCCTGGTTGTAGTGCGTCGCCGTGAACGAGATGCCGAATTTGACCGGCGTCAGCGCCAGGCCGCGCTTGATGAAACGGCTGTTGGCATTGAAGGCGGATATCTCGCGCCGCCGCCGCGCATAGTTCGCGCTTTGCTCCAGCTCTGCGACGATGCGCTGGATGATGTTGTCCTCGACCGTCTGATGATAGGGCGTGATGTTGCGGTCGCTGGTGCCATAAAAATTCTTCTTGCGGATTTCGAGCGGGTCCTTGCCGACCGCAAAGGCAACCTCGTCGATGACACGCTCGGCACCGACCATGCCTTGCGGACCGCCGAAGCCGCGAAAGGCGGTGTTCGACACGGTGTTGGTATAGAGCGGCGCCGACTGTGCGTGCACCGCCGGCCAGAAATAGGTGTTGTCGCAGTGGAACAGGGCGCGGTCGGTGACCGGGCCGGACAAATCCGAGGAGAAGCCGCAGCGCGCCGCGAACATGAAATCGACGCCGAGAATGTTGCCATCGTCGTCGAAGCCGACCTCGTAGTCGACGAGGAAATCATGGCGCTTGCCGGTTGCGGTCATGTCGTCGTCGCGGTCGGGCCGGATTTTCACCGCGCGATGGTGTTTCTTGGCGGCAATCGCGGCGAGCGCCGCAAACTGGTTGCCTTGCGTCTCCTTGCCGCCGAAGCCGCCGCCCATGCGGCGGATTTCCACCGTGATGGCGTTGCTCGGCACGCCGAGCGCATGGCTGACCATATGCTGCACTTCGCTCGGGTGCTGGGTCGAGGAATAGATGGTGACGTCCTGATCCTCGCCCGGAACGGCCACGGCGATATGGCCTTCGAGATAGAAATGCTCCTGGCCGCCGACGCGCATTTTTCCTGTCAAACGGCGCGGCGCCTGGCGGATCGCGGCCGCAGCATCGCCGCGTTTCAACGTGAGCGGCGGCGTGACCAGTCTGTCCTTCCGCGGGTCGAGCCCGCCGATATCGGTAACGAAAGGCAATTCCTTGTACTCGACCCTGGCCAGCCTGGTAGCGCGGCGCGCCTGCTCGCGCGTCTCGGCGATGACGCAGAAGATCGGCTGGCCGTAGAACTGAACCTTTTCGTCGGCCAGAACCGGCTCGTCGTGGCGACCGGTCGGCGAAATATCGTTTTCGCCAGGCACGTCGCTGGCAGTCAGCACGTCGACAACGCCCGGCGCCGCGCGCACCGCCGACAGGTCCATTTTGGTGATGGTCGCATGGGTTGCCGTGGACAGGCCAAGGCAGCCATGCAGCATGCCGG
The DNA here is from genome assembly GCA_004791255.1 of bacterium M00.F.Ca.ET.205.01.1.1. Taxonomy (GTDB): domain Bacteria; phylum Pseudomonadota; class Alphaproteobacteria; order Rhizobiales; family Rhizobiaceae; genus Mesorhizobium. Next base: position 80,307 of record SRUQ01000009.1, on the reverse strand, counting down.
CCGGTTCCGGCATGTCGTCGATATAGACGGCGCTGCCGCTGACATGCTTGTGGGCGGAATCGTGCCGCTGATCGGTGGCGACGCCGCCGGCGATCTTCTCGGCCTTGAGGTTCGGCGTGGCGTGCTTGTTCATCATGCCGCCTCTCTGCGTGACACCTGGAACGGCGCCTTGGTGCCGGTCGTTTCCACGTAGAACCGCAGCAACAGGTTCTTCGCCGCCAGCGCCCGGTATTCGGCCGATGCGCGCATGTCGGTGAGCGGGGTGAAATCACTGGCGTACTCAGCCATCGCCGCCTCTACCGTGGTTTCGTTCCAGACCTTTCCCATCAACGCCTTCTCGACCGCGGATGCCCGCTTCGGCGTTGCCGCCATGCCGCCATAGGCGATGCGGATATCGGCGACCGTGCCATCCTTGGCGAGAGTCAGATAGAAGGCGCCAAGGGTCGCGGTGATGTCCTCGTCGCGGCGCTTGGTGATCTTGTAGACGGCAAACTTTGTGCCCTTGGCCGGCACGGGAACATGCACGGCTTCGACGAATTCGCCCGGCTGGCGGTCCTGCTTGCCGTAAGCGATGAAGAAATCTTCAAGCGCAATCGTGCGCCGCTTCTTGCCCTTGCGCAAAGTGAGCCGTGCTCCCAGCGCGATCATTGGCGGCGGCGTGTCGCCGATCGGCGAACCGTTGGCGATGTTGCCGCCGATGGTGCCCATGTTGCGCACCTGCTCGCCGCCGATGCGGTCAACCAGCGGCCCCAGCGCCGGAATGCGTTTCGACAGCGTCGAGAATGCATCGGTGTAGGTGACGCCGGCGCCGATCGAGATGACGCCATCGTCTTCCGAGATGGCGCAGAGCCCGTCGAGATTGCCGATGAAAATCGCCGGCGAGATATCGCGCATATGCTTGGTCACCCACAGGCCGACATCGGTCGAGCCGGCGACGACGGTGGCGGCCGGTTCCTTCTCCAAAATAGCGGCGAAATCGTCGGCATCGGCCGGCACTATAATCCGCGCCTTGCCGGCGCCGATCTCGACCCGGGCGCCGTCATGGATGGCTTCGAGCCTCGCCGTGATCGACTTGCGCTCCGCCGCCAGCGGATCCTTCTCCGCCTTGCCGTAGCTGGAGATGGCATGCGCGGCGCGCATGATCGCTTCATAGCCGGTGCAGCGGCAGAGATTGCCCTGCAGCGCCTTTTCGATCGCCGCATCCGAGGGGGCTGGCGACTTCATCCACAGACCGTAGAGCGACATGACGAAGCCCGGCGTGCAGAAGCCGCATTGCGAGCCATGGAAATCGACCATCGCCTGCTGCACCGGATGCAGTTTTTCGCCATCGCCGCGCAGATGTTCCACGGTAACAACATGCGTGCCATCGAGCGAGCCCATGAAGCGGATGCAGGCATTGACACTTTCATAGACCAGACCATCGGCCGAGAGCTTGCCGACCAGCACGGTGCAGGCGCCGCAATCGCCCTCGGCGCAGCCTTCCTTGGTGCCGCGCAGCGCGCGGTCAAGCCGCAGCCAGTCGAGCAAGGTCGCATCGGGCGCGACCGAGGACAGCGCGACATCCCTGCCGTTGAGGATGAAACGGATTTCGTTGCGGATAGCGACCTTGGCCATGCCTCAGCTCCCCCTGTAGGTCGAATAGCCGTAGGGCGAGACCAGCAGCGGCACATGATAGTGCACGGGGTCGGCCATGCCGAAGCGGATCGGCACGCTGTCGAGAAAGGCCGGTTCCGGCAGCTTGGTGCCCAGGCCGCGCAAATAGTCGCCGGCCGCGAACACCAGTTCGTATTCGCCGGTGCGGAACTCGGCGCCGGCGAGCAGCGGCGCGTCGCAGCGGCCATCGGAATTGGTGACGACGGTCTTCAGATGTGCCCTCGCCGAGCCGTCGATGCGAAAGAGCGCGATCGACAGGCCCGCCGCCGGCTTGCCTGTCGCCGTGTCCAGGACATGGGTCGTCAGGCGCCCGCCATCGGCTTTCGACGTTTCTGCCATTGGCCGCCTCCCATTTCGGTCCAGTCGAACATTGCTGCTGAATTGTGCGCCAATTAAAGGCGATGCATAAGTCCCGGTCGAGCGGAGTGCGACAAAAACACTTTCAAAAATTTTCGGGGGAATGCACGAGCGTCCCTTTCGATATCCTGATGATACTTCCGGCGATGCCCGGCGGGGAGGGACGATGCGTTACGACAGAGACATGCGCGGCTACGGAGCCAATCCGCCGGATCCAAAATGGCCAGGCGGTGCGCATGTCGCCGTGCAATTCGTTGTCAACTACGAAGAGGGCGGCGAGAACTGCGTTCTGCACGGCGACAAGGCCTCGGAGGCCTTCCTGTCGGAAATCGTCGGCGCAGCGCCCTGGGTCGGCCAGCGCCACTGGAACATGGAATCCATCTACGAATATGGCGCACGGGCCGGCTTCTGGCGGCTGCTGCGCCTGTTCAGCGGGGCCGAAGTGCCAGTTACCTGCTACGGCGTCGCCACCGCGCTGGCGCGCTCGCCCGACCAGGTCGTCGCGATGCAGGAGGCCGGCTGGGAAATCGCCTCGCACGGGCTGCGCTGGATCGACTATCGCGACCACAGCGCCGAGGACGAGCGCCGCGACCTCGATGAGGCGATCCGGCTGCACCGCGAGGTGACTGGCCAGCGCCCGACCGGCTGGTACACGGGCCGCACCTCGGTCAACACGGTGCGGCTGGTGGCGGAGGAAGGCGGCTTCGACTACGTCTCTGATACCTATGACGACGAACTGCCCTACTGGTTCGATCGCGACGGGCTGGACAAGCCGCAGCTCATCATCCCCTACACGCTCGATGCCAACGACATGCGCTTCGCGACGCCGCAAGGCTTCAACTCTGGCGACCAGTTCTTCGCCTATTTGAAGGACAGTTTCGACACGCTCTATGCCGAGGGCAAGGCTGGCCGGCCGCGCATGATGAATATCGGCCTGCATTGCCGGCTGGTCGGCCGTCCCGGCCGGGTGGCGGCGCTGAAGCGCTTCGTCGACTATGTGAAGTCGCACGACAAGGTCTGGCTGGCACGGCGCGTCGACATCGCCCATCACTGGCGCGAGACGCATCCCTACCAGGCGCCGGCTCTGCGCCCGTCACGGATGGAATTCGAGGCCTTCGTGCATGCGTTCGGCGGTATTTTCGAACATTCACCCTGGATCGCCGAGCGTGCCTACGAGCTGGAGCTCGGCCCGGCGCACGACAGTTCCGGTGGCCTGCACAACGCGCTCTGCCGCATCTTCCGCGCCGCAACGGAGGCCGAACGGCTCGGCGTGCTCAATGCCCATCCCGACCTTGCCGGGAAGCTGGCCAAGGCCAGGCGGCTGACGGCGGAATCGACCAGGGAACAGGCCTCCGCCGGCCTCGACGCGCTGACCGACAAGGAGCGCGAATTGTTCTCCAAGCTCAATGCCGCCTACGTCACCACCTTCGGCTTCCCCTTCATCATCGCGGTCAGGGGCAAGACCAAGGAGGAGATCCTGGCAGAGTTCGAAACGCGCATCGGCAACAGCCGCGGCGTCGAATTCGACACCGCCTGCAAACAGGTCGAACGCATCGCGCTGCTTCGGCTGAAAGACATGCTCCCGCAATAGGTTCAAGGCCCAATGGATATGATCAAGACGCCCGAGCGCACCTACTATGCACCGCATGGCGGCCATCCCGGCCAAAACGAGCTTTTGACAGGGCGCGCCGTCTTCACCGAGGCCTATGCGGTCATCCCGAAAGGCGTGATGCAGGACATCGTCACCAGCCCCCTGCCCTTCTGGGAGGAGACGAGGGCCTGGATCATCGCAAGGCCGCTCTCAGGCTTTGCAGAGACGTTTTCACAGTACATCGTCGAGGTTCTGCCCGGCGGCGGCAGTGACCGGCCGGAACTCGACGCCGAAGCCGAAGGCGCGCTGTTCGTGGTCGAGGGAGAACTCACCGTATCGCTCGCCGGCAAAAAGCACGTGCTTGCCGCCGGTGGCTTTGGCTTCCTGCCGCCGGCAAGCGGCTGGACGGTACGCAACGAGAGTGGCGCCGCCGTGCGCTTCCACTGGATCCGCAAGGCCTATGAGGCGGTCGATGGCCTGGACACGCCGGAGGCCTTCTTCAGCAGTGACCAGCAGGTGGCGCCGAGCCCGATGGCCGGCACCGAGGGCCGTTGGGCGACGACACGTTTCGTCGACCCGGCTGACCTGCGCCATGACATGCATGTGACCATCGTCACGCTGGAGCCCGGCGCGGTCATTCCCTTCGCCGAGACGCATGTCATGGAGCATGGCCTCTACGTGCTCGAAGGCAAGGCGGTCTACCGGCTGAACCAGGACTGGGTCGAGGTCGAGGCCGGCGATTTCATGTGGCTGCGCGCCTTCTGCCCGCAGGCCTGCTATGCCGGAGGCCCGGGAAAATTCCGCTACCTGCTCTACAAGGACGTCAATCGGCACGCCAAGCTCGGCGGCGCCGGTATCACCAGGCACGCGCCATGACCCGCATCATCGCGCGGCCCCTGACCCGCGAAGGCTTTGCCCCGTTCGGCGACGTCATCGACATGGGCGGCGACAACCACTATCCGATCAATGGCGGCCGCGCGGAACGCTACCACGATCTGGCCACCGCCGAGGCGACAGGGCCGAATGCCCGCGTGCTGATCTCGATGGTGCGCGGCACGCCCTACGAGATGCCGCTGAAGCTGACCATGGTCGAGCGCCACCCCTTCGGCAGCCAGGCGTTCATCCCATTGTCGCCGCGCCCGTTCCTGGTCGTCGTCTGCCATGACGGCGAAGAAGGCCCAAGCGAGCCGCATGCCTTCGTCACCGCGTCCGGACAGGGCATAAATTACCGCCGCAACCTCTGGCATGGCGTGCTGACACCGCTCGGCGAGGCGCAGGATTTCCTGATCGTCGACCGTGGCGGCGACGGCGCCAACCTCGAGGAATTCCATTTCTCGCACGCTTACGAAATCCATCTCTCTTGATTCGTGTGCATGTCGTGACCCCCAAAACCGGGGGCAGTTTTGAGCGACATGCCCTAGGGGACCCCGTAATGACCGACATTTCGCTGATCGACCGCCTGCTCGACGTCATCGAGCACGACATCGTGCCAAAGACGGCCGAAGGCGTTGCCGATGGCAACAAGCTGTTCGGCGCCGCCATCCTGCGGAAGGATGACCGCTCGCTGGTGCTGGCCGAAACCAACAACGAGATCGAAAACCCGCTCTGGCATGGTGAAGTGCACTGCCTGAAGCGCTTCTACGAAATGCCCAGGGCCGAGCGCGTCGACACCAAGGACGCGATCTTCGTCGCCACGCACGAACCCTGCTCCCTGTGCCTGTCGGCGATCACCTGGACCGGCTTCGACAATTTCTACTATCTCTTCAGCCACGAGGATTCGCGCGACAGTTTTGCCATTCCACACGATCTGAAGATCCTGAAAGAGGTCTTCACCCTCGATCCCGGCGGCTACAATGCCGAGAACGCCTACTGGAAGAGCTTTTCGATCCGCCGGCTGGTGCGAGCTTTGCCGGAGGGCGAACGCGGGCGGCTGGAAGCGCGCATCGGCAGGATTTCCGCGCGCTATGACGGATTGTCCGGTGTCTATCAGGCGAGCAAGGACGACAACGACATCCCGCTGAGCTGAGGTCGCGAAGCAGGCTGTAGCCAGGTCGCATTTTTCGCTGCTCCAGTCGCGAATGGTGATTGAAAGTCTTGGACTGGCGGGGCGTTATTCCCGGCCATGAAAACCATCACCGAATTTCCCCGCAAGGTCGTTGAATTTCCCGACATGGGCATCGTCATGCCGGATGGCTGCCGGCTATCGGCGCGGGTGTGGATGCCGCAGGATGCCGCCGATGATCCGGTGCCTGTCATCCTCGAGCACCTGCCCTACCGCAAACGCGACGGCACCATCTTTCGCGATCAGCTGACGCACCCCTATCTCGCCGGCCACGGCTATGCCTCGATCCGCGTCGACATGCGCGGCAATGGCGATTCCGAAGGGCTGATGGACGACGAATATTCCGAGCAGGAATTGCAGGACGCCTGCGATGTCATCGCCTGGGCGGCAAGCCAGCCCTGGTGCAACGGCAATGTCGGCATGATGGGCATTTCCTGGGGCGGCTTCAACTGCCTGCAGGTGGCGGCCAAGCAACCGCCGGCGCTGAAGGCGGTGATTAGCCTGTGCTCGACCGTCGACCGCTATGCCGACGACATCCATTACAAGGGCGGCTGCCTGCTGCTGGAGAATTTCGGCTGGGCCTCGACGATGCTGTCCTATTCGTCGCGGCCGCCGGATCCGGCGATTGCCGGCGACAACCGATGGCGCGATCTTTGGCTGACGCGGCTGGAAAACCAGGCTTTCCTTCTGCCGTTGTGGCTGAAACACCAGCACCGCGACGCCTATTGGAAGCGCGGCTCGATCTGCGAGGATTTTTCCGCCGTCAAGGCCGCGGTGCTTTCGATCGGCGGCTGGCATGACGGCTACCGCAACACGATCTCGCATCTCGTCACTAACATCGAGTCGCCGGTCAAGGGCATCGTCGGCCCGTGGATTCACAAATACCCGCATTACGCCGGCCCCCAGCCGGCCATCGGCTTCCTGCAGGAAGCGCTGCGCTGGTGGGATCGCTGGCTGAAAGGCACCGAGACCGGCGTCGAGGTCGATCCGGACTACCGTGCCTATGTGATGGACAGCGTGCGCCCGGCCCGCTGGCATCCGGAGCGGCCCGGCCGCTGGATTGCGGAACAAGAATGGCCGTCACCCGACATCAAGCTGCAGGCGATCGAGTTGATCAAGGATGGCGACAAGCCGGCGATCATCGCCTCGCCGCAGAACTGCGGCCTCGCCGGCGGCGAGTATTTCCCCTTCACCTTCGGCCCGGAACTGCCCGGCGACCAGCGTCCAGACGATGCGCTTTCGGTGTGTTTCGACCAGCCGGAACTCATTGAGGCGATCGACATAGTCGGCGCGCCGGAGCTTCTGATCCGCGTGTCGTCGGACCGGCCGCAGGCCAACATCGCGGTCCGGCTCTGTGACGTCCACCCGGACGGTGCTTCGGAACTGATCTCCTACGGCGTGCTCAACCTAACGCACCGCGACTCGCACGAATTCCCGCAGGCGCTGGTATCAGGCGAAATCGTGTCGGCGCGTGTGGTGCTCGACCAGTGCGCCTACCGCGTGCCGGCAGGTCACCATCTGCGCATTGCCGTCTCCAACGCCTACTGGCCAATGATCTGGCCCTCGCCGGAACCGGTACGGCTCGACCTCTCGGCGGCGACGCTAAACCTGCCGCAGCGCCCGCTGGCGACCGACAACGAAGCAACGTTCGCCGAGCCGGAAGGCGCTGCGCCCTGGGCGACCGAGATGGTTCGCGCCGCCAATTCCGAACGCCATGTCGACCGCGACGAGAAGACCGGAATCGTCACGCTGTCGATAATTGATGACTTCGGCGCGGTGCGCGATCTTGCCCACGGCCTGGCCAATGGCAGCATCGCGCGTGAGACCTGGACGATCCATCCCGACGATCCATTGTCGGCCTCTGGAAAAACGCACTGGACGCAGACCCTGTCGCGAAATGAATGGTCGGTGCGCACAGAGACGTCGGCCGAAATACGATCCGACGCGCAAAATTTCATCGTCAGCGCCAGAATCGAGGCTTACGAGGGCAATACGCTCGTTTTCGAGCGCGGCTTCGAGGACAGGATCCCACGCGCACTGGTTTGAGCCCTGGCACGATTGGTCCAAATGCGACGCGCAATTTACGCCACGGCATGTCGCATTCGGTCTTGCTTACCGCTTTCCCTTGCGGTCATTATTCCCTTCAGAAGAAGCAAGACAATCGACCGCAGAGTCGAACCAACAGAGTGAGGAACTCATCATGTCAAATGAACTGGACTATCTCAGCCGTCGTGTTGCGGCCGGCAAGCTAAACCGTCGTGATTTTCTCGGCCGCGCCGCCGCACTTGGCGTCTCCGCGTCCTTTGCCAATTCGCTGCTCTCGGGTGCGGCGCGCGCTGCCGGCCCGGTCAAGGGCGGCACGCTCAAGGCCGGCCTCGTCGGCGGTGAATCCACCAACAGCCTCGATCCGGCGCTGATGATGACGCAGGTGCCGTTCGCCTTCGGCAAGTGCTGGGGCGAAATGATCGTCGAACTGTCCCCCGACGGCAAGCTCGAGAACCGCATCGCCGAGGAGATCGGCTCGTCGGATGACGCCAAGGTGTGGACACTGAAGATCCGCGACGGCGTCGAATTCCACAACGGCAAGACCGTGACCGCCGAAGACGTCGCCGCGACGCTCGAACGTCATTCGGACGAGAAGTCGAAGTCCGGCGCGCTCGGCTACATGAAGGGCATCGAGACCATCAAGGCCAGCGGCAAGGAAGTGGTGCTGACGCTGAAGGAGGCCAATGCCGACCTTCCCTACCTGCTCAGCGACTATCACCTGATCGTCCAGCCGAACGGCGGCAAGGACAAGCCGGATGCCGGCATCTCGGCCGGCCCGTACAAGGTCGCGACCAACGAGCCCGGCGTGCGCCATGGCGGCGAACGCTTCGCCAACTACTGGCAGGGCGACAAGATGGGCCACGCCGACCAGATCGAGGTCATCGTCATCAACGACGCGACGGCACGCACGGCGGCCCTGCAGGGCGGCCAGGTCAACATGATCAACCGCGTCGAGCCGAAGATCGTCGACCTGATCAAGCGCGTGCCGGGTGTCACCATCCGCAACCATGCGGGCCCAGGCCACTATGTGTTCATCATGCATTGCAACACGGCGCCGTTCGACAACAACGACCTCAGGATGGCGCTGAAGCTGGCGATCGACCGCGAGGAGATGCTGACCAAGGTGCTGCGCGGCTATGGTTCGCTCGGCAACGACTTCCCGATCAATTCCTCCTATCCGCTGTTCACCGACATCGAGCAGCGCAAGTACGATCCCGACAAGGCCAAGTTCCACTACAAGAAGTCGGGCCATGACGGCACCGTGCTGCTCAGGACCTCGGACGTCGCCTTCCCGGGCGCGGTCGATGCGTCCCAGCTCTTCCAGCAGAGCGCGGCCAAGGCCGGTATCAAGATCGAGCTCAAGCGCGAGCCCGGCGACGGTTACTGGAACGAGGTCTGGAACAAGCAGCCCTTCTGCGCCTCCTACTGGGGCGGCCGCTCGACGCAGGACCAGATGTACTCGACCGCCTATCTGTCGACGGCCGACTGGAACGACACCCGTTTCAAGCGCCCGGACTTCGACAAGATGGTGCTTGCAGCGCGCGCCGAACTGGACGAGGCCAAGCGCAAGCAGATGTACCACGACATGGCCGTGATGGTCCGCGACGAAGGCGGCCTGATCCTGCCAATGTTCAACCAGTTCATCGACGCGACGGGTGCGAAGGTGGATGGCTGGGTGGACGATCCGCACCAGGAACTGATGAACGGCTACGCCCTGGCGAAGTGCTGGCTGCAGGCCTGAGTCCGGCTTTGCAGAGATGTCTTCACCCATCCTGAAACTAATTGCCCAGCGCATTGCGCTGGGCATCCTCCTTCTGTTGGCCATATCGGTCCTGATCTTCGCCGGCACACAGATCCTGCCCGGCGACGTTGCGCAAGCCATCCTTGGACAATCGGCGACGCCGGAGTCGCTTGCCAATCTGCGCGAGCAGCTCGGCCTCAACGATCCAGCCTATGTCAGGTATTTCCACTGGCTCGGCGGCGTGCTGACCGGTGACCTCGGCACCGCCATGTCGAGCGGCCAGGATATCGCGACATCGATCAAGGGACGGCTGTGGAACACGCTGTTCCTCGCCTTCTGGGCGGCGATCGTGGCGGTGCCGCTGGCGATCATCCTCGGCCTGATCGCGGTGCGCTACCGCAATGGCTGGGTCGACAAGCTGATCTCCGGCCTGGCCCTCGCCTCGACCTCCTTCCCGGAATTCTTCGTCGGCTATCTGCTGGTCTATTTCTTCGCGGTGCATTGGCAAATCTTCCCGGCCATCTCCACCGTCTATGACGGCATGCCCTTCGGCGAGCGCATGCAGGCCATCGCCTTGCCGGCGGCGGCGCTGACGCTTGTCGTGCTTGCCCACATGATGCGCATGACGCGCGCGGCGATCCTCAACGTCATGCAGTCGGCCTATGTCGAAACGGCGGAACTCAAGGGGCTTTCGGCCTTCTCCGTCATCCGCAAACACGCCTTTCCGAACGCGATCGCGCCGATCATCAATGTCGTCATGCTCAACCTCGCCTATCTCATCGTCGGCGTTGTGGTGGTCGAGGTGATCTTCGTCTATCCCGGCATGGGGCAGTATCTGGTCGACCACGTCACCAAACGCGACGTGCCTGTGGTGCAGGCGGTCGGGCTGATCTTCGCCGCCGTCTACATCAGCCTCAACATCATCGCGGACATAGCGGCGATCGTCGCCAATCCGCGTCTCAGGCATCCGAAGTAAGGGGGCGGGCATGCTCGACATAAGACGCATCCCCATCCCCGCCTTGATCGGCCTTGTGCTGACCGCCCTGTTCGTGCTGGCGGCAATCTTCGCGCCATGGATCTCGCCGCACGACAACGCCGAGATCGTCGGCGACGTCTGGGAACCGATGTCGGCGGCGCACTGGCTGGGCACCGACAACCTTGGCCGCGATCTCCTGTCGCGCATGATCTACGGCGCCCGCATCACCTTGTTCATCGCCGTGCTGGCCACCGCGCTGTCGTTCTCGCTCGGCGCCATCCTCGGCTTCTCGGCCGCCGTCTTCGGCGGCTGGTACGATACGATCCTGTCGCGCCTCGTCGACCTCTTAATGTCGATCCCGACGCTGATCATGGCTCTCGTCGTGCTCTCGGTGCTGCCGACAAACCTGGTGACGCTCATCCTGGTGATGGGCATTCTCGATTCGACGCGCGTCTACCGTCTGTCGCGCGCGGTCGCCGTCGACATCAACGTCATGGACTATGTCGAAGCCGCCAAATTGCGCGGCGAAGGCAGCGCCTGGATCATCTTCCGCGAGATCCTGCCCAATGCGCTGTCGCCGCTGGTCTCGGAACTCGGCCTGCGCTTCATCTACGCGGTGCTGTTCCTGTCGACGCTGTCCTTCCTCGGCCTCGGCGTGCAGCCGCCGGATGCCGACTGGGGCGGCATGGTCAAGGAAAACAAGGACGGCATCGTCTTCGGCATCGCCGCCGCACTCATTCCGGCGGCGGCGATCGCGGCGCTGGCAATCTCGGTCAACCTTGTCGCCGACTGGATCCTCAATCGCACGACGAGCCTGAAGGGAGGACGCGGCTGATGGCTAACGGCATGGCAAAGTCCACCCCTCTCCTCGACATCCGCAACCTGCGCATCGAAGCGACGGTCTATCCGCCCGGCGAAGCGCCGAAGACCATCACGCTGGTCCATGATGTTTCGCTGACGCTGGAAAAGGGCAAGGTGCTCGGCCTGATCGGCGAATCCGGCGCCGGCAAGTCGACCATCGGCCTGTCGTCGATGGGCTATGGCCGCGGCGGCGTGCGCATCACCGGCGGCGAGGTGATCCTCAACGGCCGCGACATATTGAAGGGCGGCAAGGAAGGCTTTCGCAAACTGCGCGGCCGCGAGGTCTGCTATGTCGCGCAGTCGGCGGCGGCCGCCTTCAACCCGGCGCACAGGCTGATGGACCAGGTGGTGGAAGCCACGCTGCTGCACGGCACCGCGACACGGGCCGAGGCCGAGAAGCGCGCCATCGCGCTGTTCAAGAAGCTCAGCCTGCCCAACCCTGAGACTATCGGCGAACGGTTCCCGCACCAGGTTTCGGGTGGCCAGTTGCAGCGCGTGATGACGGCGATGGCGCTGTGTTCCGAGCCCGACCTGATCGTCTTCGACGAGCCGACCACGGCGCTCGACGTGACGACGCAGATCGACGTGCTGGCCGCGATCAAGGACGCCATCCGCGACACGCATGTGGCGGCGCTCTACATCACCCACGACCTTGCCGTTGTCGCCCAGGTCTCCGACGAGATCATGGTGTTGCGCCATGGCCGGCTGGTCGAATGGGGCGGTACCCGCCAGATCATCAAGGAGCCGCGCCAAGAATACACCAACGCGCTGGTCTCGGTGCACGAGATCGAACACCAGGAGCAGAACCCCGGCGCGACGCCGTTCCTGTCGGTGAAGAACGTCACCGCCGCCTATGGCGGCGGCCAGGTCAAGGTGCTCAAGAACGTCTCGGTCGACATCTACCCCGGTCAGACGCTGGCCGTGGTCGGCGAATCCGGCTCCGGCAAGTCGACGCTGGCGCGCGCCATCACCGGGCTCTTGCCGCCCGAACAGGGCACGGTGACCTTCGACGGGCGTCCGCTGGCCAACCGGCTTGCCGACCGGCCGAAGGAAGATCTGCGCCAGTTGCAGATGATCTACCAGATGGCCGACGTGGCGATGAACCCGCGCCAGACCGTCGGCACCATCATCGGCCGGCCGCTCGAATTCTATTTCGGCATTCGCGGGCGCGAACGCGACCGGCGCGTCGCCGAGCTGCTCGACGAGATCGAGATGGGCAAGGGCTTCATCGACCGCTATCCGGCCGAGCTCTCGGGTGGCCAGAAACAGCGCGTCTGCATCGCGCGCTCGCTTGCCGCCAAGCCGAAGCTGATCATCTGCGATGAGGTGACATCGGCGCTTGACCCGCTGGTGGCCAACGGCATCCTCAAACTGCTGCTCAACCTGCAGGAGCACGAGAAGGTCGCCTACCTCTTCATCACCCACGATCTGGCGACGGTGAAGTCAATCGCCGATTCGATCGCGGTGATGTATCGCGGCGAGGTGGTGCGCTACGGTTCCAAGAGCAAGGTGCTGACGCCGCCCTTCGATGCCTACACCGACCTGTTGCTGTCGTCCGTTCCGGAAATGGAGATCGGCTGGCTGGAGAAGGCGATCAAGGGACGGCGCATGGCCAGCGCCGGGAATTAGGCTCAGCCTGGTCGCCGCAATCTGATAGTTCTGAAGCGCCGTGCCGCCCGATGGTCGCACGGCGCCACTATCTCAACCGCCAGACCCTATGGAGCCGCCCGTGGCGCTCAGGACCAAGCTTCTGCTGATCATCCTCGACGGCGTGCCCTACCGCAACTGGCGCCGGCTGATGGGCAATCTGGAAGGCTGGGTGCAATCGGGCGAAGCGCGGGTGTGGAAGATGCGCTCGGTGCTGCCGTCGACCTCGGCCTGCTGCTATGCCTCGATCCACACCGGCGTGTCGCCGCAGGTGCACGGCATCCTCTCCAATGAGAACCGCTTTCGCGTCGAACAGCCCGACATCTTCTCCGAGGTCAGCAAGGCCGGCGGCGAGACGGGTGCGGTCACCCACTCCTACTGGTCGGAATTCTTCCGGTCCTATCCGTTCGATCTGGTCGAGGACATGGAGTACGACGAGCCCGGCGGCCCGATCACGCATGGCCGCTTCCACACCATGACCGGCTATAATTTGCGCAACCAGATGACGCCGAGCGATGTCGACCTGTTCGCGACACTGACCATGCTGACCAAGCGCCATGGCATCGACTACGGCATCCTGCACACTTGCACGCTGGATTCGATGGGTCACCGCTTCGGCCATGACTGCCACGAGATGGACCATGCCTGCTATGCGATGGACGGCATGCTGGCCGCCTTCCTGCCGGGCTGGATCGCGGCCGGCTACGAGGTGATGGTCACCGCCGATCACGGCCAGACCGACCGTGGCCACCATGGCGGCCATGATGACGAGATGCAGGATTTTGCGCTCTACTATTTCGGCGCCGGCCAGGGACCGCAGGCCGATACGCTGCTCGACCAGTTGCAACTGGCGCCGACCGTGCTGAGCCGCCTCGGCTTGCCGGTTCCGGCGACGATGAAGGCGAAGCCGTTTTTGAGTTAGACGCCTTTCGCAGGCTCTGCGCTATGCACTTGCCGGCTGCAGGGAGCGGGCCGTGCGTGTGGCGAGGAAAACCAGCGGGATTGCTGTTGCATAGATGACGACCACCAGGAGCCAGATGGCTCCGGGCCAGTGCTTCTGGACGCCGAAGTAGAATGTCGAGAATGCCAGCGGCGCGACGATGGAAGCCAGGCTGACCGCCGATGCCAGCACGCCCTGGAGCTGGCCCTGCAGGGCGGGATCGACCTTTCGGGTGACGAAGGCCTGAAATGCCGGCGCGCCAATACCGGCCAGCGCGAAGACCGGCATGATGGCAAACACCATCCAGCCCTGGCTGGCGAAGGCCATGGCGAGGAGAGCGGTTGAGGCGCAGCCAATGCCGACGATGACGGCCCAGCGCTCACCGAGCAACCTGGTCGCGGGGCCGGGCAGAAATGCCTGCACCAGCGTCTGGCAGACGCCGAAGGCGCCCAGCGACAGGCCGATCCAGAGGCCATTCCACCCGAACGTGTCGAAACCCCACAAGGCCCAGCAGGTGCCATAGGCGTCGCCGGTGGCGCTCAGGATGAAGAACACCAGCACGACAGGCAGAAGCCCCTTCAGCGAGAAGACCCAACCCAGCGGCCGCAGCGGGTTGAGCGCGGCCAGCTCGATCTGCCGGCGGGCCGGTGAGCGGGACTCCGGCAGGATGAAGAAGGCGAGCAGGAGATTCAGTGCATTCAGCACGGCTGCGACGATGAATGGCAGCCGCAGCCAATGGTCGCCCAGCAGCCCGCCGAGAACCGGCCCGACGATGAAGCCGGCGCCGAACATGGCATTGAACAGGCCGAAGCGACGAGCCCGCGTCTGCGGCGGCGAGATATCGGTGATGTAGGCCATAGCCACTGAGACATTGGCGCTGGTCAACCCGGCGATGGCGCGGCCGAGAAACAGCATCCAAAGCTGCGGTGCGAATGCCATGACGACATAATTGATCGCGGCGCCCGCCAGCGAAACGAGCAGCACCGGACGCCTGCCGAGATTGTCGCTCAGCGCGCCGAGCATAGGAGCGAAGACGAACTGCATGACCGCATAGAGCGCGGTCATTATGCCGATGTAGGGCGCGACATCGGGGCTGTGCGTCACCTCTTCGAGAAGCCGCGGCAGAATTGGAAAGACGAGGCCAATGCCAACGGCGTCGAGGCAGATGGCGGCGAAGATGACGATAAGGGATCTGTTCATGGTCGGCTCCAGGCGAACGGCCGGTCGTGTTTGAATGGCGGGAGCCTGTGCGGCCTGAACGCTCGTTAGTGTACTCGGTTTAAATATATACTAAGTACAGATATGAACGATCGACTTCTACATGTCAATACGAATATGTACCCAGTACATACATCGTGGTATCGAAGGCCCATGCCTGTGCCGCCAGACCGCCGATCCCGTAAGCGCCTTGCCACGCGGCAAGGCATCTCCGATGCCGCGACACGCCTCTTCTTCGAGCGCGGTTTCGATCATGTGACGGTGGACGAGATCGCCGAAGCAGCCGATGTCGGGCGGATGACCGTGTTCAATCACTTCCCGCGCAAGGAGGACATGTTCTTCGATCGCGATGAAGAGGGCCGCGAGATGCTGCGCGAAGCGCTGCGGCAGCGCGATCCCGGCGTCGCGCCGGTCGAGGCGCTGCGCCTGTTGGCGCATCGGCTGGTCGCGGAACGCAGCCCCGTCGTCGAATTCTCGGCACGCAGCCAGGACCTTACCGGGACCGTCGCGGGCAGCGAAACGCTCAAGGCCCGGGCCAGGGCGATACGGGACGAACTCGCACAGATTCTGGCGGTGGCGCTGGCGGAAGGTGCGGGGCGGGATGCGACTGATGCCGACGCCCAGTTGGCGGCCACCCTGCTCCTGGCGACATGGAGCGTGGCCTTCATCGAGGCGCACCGGACCTTTCGAGAAACCCGAAACACGGAAAAAGCGAGTGCCGCTTTTCTCGCCCTCGTCGACAAGGGCAGCATCGGCATCGAAACCGCAATGGCAGGCACGCCCTACGCTTGAGCAATCAGAGCGGCCCGCCCGGCCCTACGCCATGGCTTCAGGCGTTAGTCGCTTCAATCGACAAATCACTGTCGGGCGACCCGCTTTCGGCGGGTCGCCCGGCCCTACGCTATGGCTTCGGGCGTTCGTCGCTTCAATCGACAAATCATTGTCGATTGACCCGCCTTCGGCGGGTCGCCCGGCCCTACGCTATGGCTTCGGGCGTTCGTCGCTTCAATCGACAAATCATTGTCGATTGACCCGCCTTCGGCGGGACGCTCCTCACCCTCTGGCAACACAAACTTTCTTCGGCTAGCCTCCGCGAATTCCTGGGCGGAGGATGAACCTTTTTGGACCGATTAGCGACAGAGCCTACAGGAGCCAGGCGGCTCAACCGGACATGACGGCGGCGACGGAGACCGATCGCGCGCTTGTCGACCGGGTCGCGAAGGGCGACCGGGCTGCCGTGCGGCTCCTGTTCATGCGTCACCACGCGCGAATCTACCGCTTCGTGGCGCGCCAGACGGGATCGGAAATGATGGCTGACGATATCGCCAACGAAGTGTTCCTCGAACTGTGGCGACAGGCGCCAGGTTTCGAAGGGCGCTCCGAAGTCTCGACATGGCTGCTCGGCATCGCCCGCTTCAAGGCGCTGTCGCTGCTGCGCAAGAAGAAGGAAGACTGGATCGACGACGAGGCCGCCGCCGCGGTGCCCGACAGCGCCGACACGCCTGAAGTCGCCACCATGAAGGAAGACAAGGGCGCGGCACTGCGCCGTTTCATCGACGCCTTACCGCAGGAACATCGTATCGTCATCGACCTTGCCTATTATCAGGGGCAATCGGTTACCGAGATCGGCGAGGTGCTCGACATTCCGGTCGCCACGGTCAAGACCCGGATGTTCTACGCCCGCAAGAAACTCGGCGAGGCCCTCAAGGCCGCCGGTTACGACAGGGGGTGGCCATGAGCGCCGCTGAAAAAATGTCGCGCCGCGACGAAATGGAAACGCTGCTGCCGTTCTACCTGAACGGCTCGCTGGAAGGCTCGGACCTGGAAGCCATCGAGGAATGGCTGGCCAGCGATCCGGCTGCGCTTGCGGCACTTGGCGAGGCCGAGGCCGAATTTTCCAGCACCGCCGCCGCCAATGAGACGATCCGGCCGCCGGCCGACGCGCTCAGCCGCTTCGCCAGGGCGCTCGATGCCGAAGTCGGCCCCGCTCGCAAGCCGGCAGGGTCGTCCTGGCTGGCGCAGGCCTGGGGCCGCTTCATGGCGGTGCCGGCCGGCGTCGCCTGGGCAGCGGCAGCGGCACTGCTGGCGCTGGTCATGGTGCAGTCGCTGGTGCAACCCGGCGGCCAGAGCCATGATTTCGAAATCGCCGGCGCGCAAGACGATCTGGCGAAGATGCCGTTCGCCCTGGTCAAATTCAAGCCGGAGGCGAAGATGGCCGACATTGCCGGCTTCCTCGACGCCAACAAGCTCAAGATCATCGGCGGGCCGACCGCCGACGGTGTCTTCAGGCTTGCCATTCCGGCGACGACCGCCGCCGATTACGAGAGGCTGCGCGGCCTCATTGCCGCCCAGCCTCTCGCGGAAACTGTGATCGAGGGAAGGAAACCGGCTGATGGCGGCTGAGGCGGTCATTCGATTTGCGGCAATCCTTGGACGGGTCGGCGGGTCACGGAAACGCCGACCCGCTCAACCTGCCTGTTTTGACGCAATTCCCAAGGGAAAGCGCTTTGCGCTTTTCCCGAGAAAACCGCTACGCACTTTTCTTGGAAGTGCTTTGGCGGCGGCGGTGACAATCACCGCCGTGCCCGCGTCGGCGCAGAACAACAATGCCAAACCCGACCCGGCAAAGACCGAGTGCCGCAACGGCACCAATGCGGCGGGCACCGACTGCGCCAAGGACGATACTGGCGCACAGGACGGATCGGACGCGGCCGGCGCGGTGTTCCTGCCGGCGCTGATCGTCGATTTGTTCCCCAACCCGGCAGCCGCCACGCCGCCGGTGCCGACGCCAAGTCCCGGACCCGCGACACCTCCCGCCGGAGGCAACCAGGCCGGCCCGCCGCCGAGCGGTCCGATCGTCTCGCCGACCGATCTCATCGCCGTTCAGCCGCCGCGCGCCGTGGCCGGCGAATTCGTCCCCGACGAGGTGCTGGTGACCGTCGACGGCGATGCCGGCGCAGTGCAGCAGATCGCGGCCTCCTTCGGCCTTGAAGTGCGCTCGCAGCGGCTGTCGCGGCTGCTGGGCACCACGCTGGTGCGCTTCGGCATCCCTGACGGCCGCCCGGTCGGCGTCGTCCTGGCGCAGCTTGCCGCCGACGGCCGCACGCAGCGGCGCGAGCCCAACCATATCTACTCGCTGCAGCAGGCGGCCGGCATCGTCAACTATGCCTTCGACCGCATCGCGCTGGACTCCAAATCGGCCAGCGGCGAAAACGTCCGCATCGCGGTGATCGACACCGGCATCGACGACAGCAATCCGGCGCTGGCCGGCGTCATCGCCGGGCAGTTCGACGCCATGCCCGACGTGCCGATCGAAAAGCGCGACCATGGCACCTCGATAGACGGGCTGATCGCCGGGGTCGGCGCGCTGGAAGGCATGGCGCCGGGTGCCAGGATCTACCACGCCCGCGCCTTCGAGGGCGGCAAGTCGACCATGGACGTCATCCTGTCGGCGCTCGACTGGGCGGCGGAACAGGATGTGCGCATCATCAATATGAGCTTCGTCGGGCCGAAGAACGACCTGCTCGGCGCCGCCTGCCGCAATGCGCGCGCGCTCGGCATGGTGCTGGTCGCCGCAGCCGGCAACAACGGACCAAAGGCGCCCTATGGCTATCCCGCTGCCTTCGACGGCGTCATCGCGGTGACCGCCACCGATGCCAAGGATGCGCTGATGCCGCAGGCCAATCGCGGCGCCTATGTCTTCATCTCTGCGCCCGGCGTCGAGATGGTGGCGCCGAGCGGCGCAGGCTCGGACGTCGTCACCGGCACTTCCTTCGCCGCGGCGATCGTGAGCGGCGCTATCGCCAACCTCATCCATGCCGATCCCGATCGCTCGGCCGACGATATCGAGAAGGCGCTTGCGGCCACCGCGAAAGATCTCGGCCCGAAAGGGCGCGACAATGATTTCGGCTATGGGCTGCTGGATACCAAGGCGGCGGAAGCGGCCAAGGAATAGACCGCAGCGGCTCAAGCCGCGGCTTGCCGGGGTCGGATCAGAAACCAGAACGCGGCGATGTGCGTGATCATCAGCAGCGGCACGTAGATGATCGGGATCGCGTAGGTAGCGCCCAGCTGCTCCGCATGCGCCGGAAGGCCGGCCTGGATGGCGTGGTGGTAGGCGACGATGAGGTCTACCGTGCCGACGAGATTGAAGGCGACGACGAATGCCCAGAAGAGCGGACGAACCCTTATCGTGAGCAGTGCCAGCATGGCCAGCACCCCGGTCGCGAAGTCGCCGTAGGCGGCGAACACGGCAAAGGTGGCGGGCAGGTTGGGGCCGACGACGCCCGGAAGGATGAAGACGAGCCCGAAGAAGCGGAAGCTGTGCAAAGTAGCAATGGCGCGTTGCGCCGCAATCCGGTCCATCGAGTTCAGCCACGGCAGGCCGTAGACGCCGAAGCAAAGCAGCCAGGCGGCATAGCCGAGGGCGAGTTGGATCTGGAACAGAATTTCCGTCGGCATCTGGTTTCCTCGCAGTGGGCTTATGCGACTTTCGAGCTTCAACCGGTTACCTAAGCCTCCTTCCATAGTTCGACCATCCGCTGTAATCAGAACAAGCTATGAAGCAGAGCTACACAATCCGGCACGGCGCGCTGGAAGGCGTCGAGGTATTCCTGGCTGTCGCGAGGCATCGGAACTTCCGCCGTGCCGCCGCCGATCTCGGGGTGACGCCATCCGCCGTGAGCCAGGCGGTGCGAGCGCTGGAAGCCCGCATGGGTGCGGCGCTGTTCGCCCGCACGACGCGCAGCGTCGGCCTGACCGAAGCCGGCCAGCGGTTCCTGGACCGCGCCGGTCCTGCCTTCGAGGAGATCATAGCTGCCGGCGAAGCCGCCCGCGATGTCGGCCAACGGCCGACCGGGCTCTTGCGCCTGTCCGTGCCCCGCGCCGTCGTGCCGCTGATCCTGGAGCCGATGATCGCATCGTTCTGCCGGGCCTATCCCGAGATCGAAATGGAGATCGCCGCCAGCGACGAGATGGTCGATCTTGCGACCGGCGGTTTCGATGCCGGCATCCGCCTCGGCCAGTTCATCGCTCCCGACATGGTCGCGGTGCGGCTGACGCCGCCATTCGCCTTCGTCGTCGTCGGCAGCCCGGACTATCTCGAGCGCCACGGCTGCCCCGAACAGGTCGACGATCTGCGCCACCACGCCTGCCTGCGCCTGCGGCGCTCGAACGGCACCATCGCGCCCTGGTCCTTCGCCGACGGCAATGGGGCGATCGAGGCGGCCGTCTCAGGCCCGCTGATCGCGCACGACTATCCGACGTTGCTGGGGGCTGCGATCCAGGGCGTTGGCCTGGCGCAGACGCCTCGGCCCGTCGCCGAAGCTGCGGTAGAACAGGGAAAGCTCCGGCCGGTGCTGGAGGGCTTGTCCGGCGCGACGCCAGGCGTCTTCCTCTATCATCCCGGCAAACGCCAGGTGCTGCCGAAGCTGCGCGCCTTCATCGATCACCTCAAGTCCGCGGGTTGAGCCGATACCGGATGCCCGAACAACAAGCCGACCCCCGTTTATTCTAACCCGGCGCGCCAGCCACTGACCCGCGCACCACCAGATCGACCGGCCAGACCTCGCCGCGCGCGCCCTCCTCTAGTCCCGAAATCCGCGCGGCCAGCCGTTCGGCGACGCGGGCGCCGGCGAGACGGATCGAGGAGCGCGTCGTCGACAGCGGCACCGAAAAATTCTCCGGCTTCAGCCAGGGAAAGACGTCGTCATGGGCAATCAGCGAGACATCGCCGGGGATGGTCAGGCCAAGGTCGCGCACGG
This sequence comes from bacterium M00.F.Ca.ET.205.01.1.1, assembly GCA_004791255.1. Lineage (GTDB taxonomy): Bacteria > Pseudomonadota > Alphaproteobacteria > Rhizobiales > Rhizobiaceae > Mesorhizobium. The sequence continues at coordinate 59,453 of SRUQ01000009.1, read as the reverse complement.
CGCGCACGACCCCCAGCGCCATGATCAGGCTGGAGCAGGCGATTGCCGTGGGTGCGTCGTCCTGTTCGAGCAGGCGCCTCGTGGCGCGATAGCCGTTCTCCTCGGTCATGACGACGGAACAGACATGACTGTCGCCCAAGGTCAGGCCACTGGCGGCAAGCGCCCGGCGCACGCCGCGCTCGCGGTGAATGGCGAAGGTCTCGCGGTTGTCGCCGTTGATCAGCGCCAGCCGCCGGTGACCGAGTTGAACGAGCAGGCGCGCCGCCTCGCGGAAGGCGCCTTCATTGTCGATGTCGAGATAGGGATAGTCGAAACCCGAGCCTTCGCTGCGGCCATGAACGATGAAGGGGATGCCGAGCGTGTTGACCAACGCTACGCGCCGGTCGGCGGGTCCGGGCGAGGAAATGTAGACGGCGTCGACCTGCCGGTTGGCGACGATGCGCCGGTAGGTCGTCTCCTGATCGTCGGCGTCGGCCGGGGACAGGACAAGGTCGAGCTCGTGAGCGCGGGCATAATCGCCGAGGCCGGAGAGGAATTCGACGAAATGCGGGTCGATGTCGACGGCCGCCCCCGTCGGCAAGACATAGCCGATCATGCCGGACTTGCCCGTCGCCAGTCGGCGCGCGCTCGGGTTGGGGCGATAGCCATGCCGCTTGGCCGCGTCCATGACGCGCCTGCGCGTTTCCTCATTGACCTCGGGATAGCCATTCAGCGCGCGGCTGACCGTGGTCTGTGAAAGCGCCAGCATGTGCGCGAGCTGTTTGAGGTTCACGAGAGGCCTCCATGCCTCAAAGCGCTTTTAAATTGAATCGACCCAAGCGCCATCAGGGGCGCTGCCATGTGAGGGCGACCATAAGCGCGCCAGGGCCGGGTTTGAAACAAAAATTGCTGTTGCGTCGCCAAAAAAGCATGCTGCACTGCACTTTCTACTGGCTAAATACCCAGAATTAAATCGATTAGTTCGCCAACCCTCTTGACACCTGAGCGATTCAATGGCGAGATCGAAACAGCCAAAGCGCTTTGGAAGACTCTTCGAAAGGTTGCGGTTCTTTCGCGACTGAGTCACAGTTCCACGGGCGTCGGCGGACGAGATGGAGGTTTCGTCCGAACTGTTAGTGACCACTGGGAGGAATAGCGATGAAGAAAGTGCTTTTGCTGGGCGCCGCGTTTGCCGCGCTCACTCTTAGCCTGCCGGCGCAGGCCGAACTGAAGTTCAAGCCGGGCGAGGACCCGCGCTTTCACTGGGCGAACTACGACGACCTCAAGAAGGTCGACCTCAAGGGCGAGACACTGACCATCTTCGGGCCGTGGCGCGGCGAGGACGAGGGCCTTGTGCGTGCGGTTCTCGAATACTTCCAGGAAGCCACCGGCGCCGAGATCAAATACTCCTCCTCGGAGAATTACGAACAGCAGATCGTCATCGACACGCAGGCCGGCAGCCCGCCCAACATCGCCGTGCTGCCGCAGCCGGGCCTGATCCAGGACCTCGCCTCGAAGGGCCTTCTGACGCCGCTCGGCGACGAAACCGCCAAATGGGTCAAGGACAATTACGGCGCCGGACAGTCATGGGTCGACCTCGGCACCTTCAAGGACAAGGACGGCAAGCCGGGCTTCTTCGCCTTCCCCTACAAGGCCGACGTGAAGTCGCTGGTCTGGTACTCGCCGGACAATTTCGAGGAAGCCGGCTACAAGGTTCCGAAGACGCAGGAAGAACTCGCCGACCTCGAGAAGAAAATCATCGCCGATGGCGGCAAGCCCTGGTGCATCGGGCTCGGCTCCGGCGGCGCCACCGGCTGGCCGGCGACCGACTGGGTCGAAGACCTGATGCTGCGCACCCAATCGCCGGAAGTCTACGACAAATGGGTGAAGAACGAGATCCCGTTCAACGATCCGGCGGTGGTCAACGCCATCGACATCTTCGGCAAGATCGCGACCGACGACAAGATGGTCGACGGCGGCGCCAAGGCGGTTGCGGCGACCGATTTCCGCGACAGCCCAAAAGGCCTCTTCGCGGTGCCGCCGAAGTGCTACCTGCATCACCAGGCCTCGTTCATCCCGACCTTCTTCCCGGAAGGCACCAAACTCGGCCAGGACGCGGACTTCTTCTACTTCCCGCCCTATGCCTCCAAGCCGGAACTCGGCACACCCGTGCTCGGCGCCGGAACGCTGGCCATGATCACCAAGGACTCCAAGGCCGCGCGCGCCTTCATCGAATTCCTGAAGATGCCGCTGGCGCATGAGATCTGGATGGCTCAGGGCGGCTTCGTGACCCCGTTCAAGGCGGTCAACAAGGATGCCTATGCCAGCGACGCGCTGAAGAAGCAGGGCGAAATCCTGGCCAACGCCTCGACCTTCCGCTTCGACGGATCGGACCTGATGCCGGGCAAGATCGGCGCCGGTTCGTTCTGGACCGGCATGATCGATCTGGTCGGCGGCAAGTCGGCGCAGGATGTCGCCACCGATATCCAGAAGAGCTGGGACGCGATCAAGTAGGCGTCGGCAAGCAAAGCAGCCGGTTGCAGCTGCAATCCAGACTTCCATATCCTCATACCAGATTCGGGCTCCGGCCCGGATCTACCGGCAGCACATGCCGGGAGCCTTTCGCGTTCGCTTGTTCCGAATAACAAAATCGGTGCATCCAATCGCCAGCTCTGCCTGGCCGATCATGCGCAGGGAGAGGGACCCATGGCGGCTCAGATTTTATCGGCCATATTTGTCATCATCATCGGCGTCGGCGGCTGCGTTGCCTATTTCTGGGGCGCCAACAAACTGCTCGACCTGATCTTCCCGTCGCGCGGCGTTTCCGGCGCGGCCGCCGTCGACAATCTGCGCCGGCAAGGGCTGATCCGTCCGTGGCTGTTCGTCGGCCCGGCAATGATCATTCTGACCATCTATCTGATCTATCCCGTGGTCGAAACGCTGCGGCTGTCGTTCCTTGACCGCGGCGGCGTCAACTTCGTCGGCCTGGCCAACTATGAGTGGGCATTCGGCGACCGCGAGTTCCGCAATTCGATCCTCAACAATGTGCTGTGGCTGGCCGTGGTGCCCGCCGCCTGCACCTTCCTGGGGCTGATCATCGCGGTGCTCACCGACAAGATCTGGTGGGGCACGATCGCCAAGAGCCTGATCTTCCTGCCGCTGGCGATCTCCTTCGTCGGCGCCAGCGTCATCTGGAAATTCATCTACGAATATCGCGGCGAAGGCCAGACGCAGATCGGCATCTTCAACGCCATCATCCAGCATTTCGGCGGTGAGCCGCAGGTGTGGATATCGCTGCCGTTCTGGAACAATTTCTTCCTGATGATCATCCTGGTCTGGATCCAGACCGGCTTTGCCATGGTCATCCTGTCCTCGGCGCTGCGAGGCATTCCCGAAGAGACACTGGAAGCCGCAGTCATCGATGGCGCCAATCCGTTCCAGATTTTCTGGAAGATCATGGTGCCGCAGATCTGGGGCACCATCGCCGTGGTGTGGACGACGATCACCATCCTGGTGCTGAAAGTTTTCGACATCGTGCTGACCATGACCAACGGCCAGTGGAACAGCCAGGTGCTGGCCAATCTGATGTTCGACTGGATGTTCCGCGGCGGCGGCGATTTCGGCCGTGGCGCCACGATTGCCATCATCATCATGATCGCGGTCATTCCGATCATGGTCTGGAACATCCGCCAGGCGAACAGAGAGACGGGAGGACACTGACATGGCCGTCGCGACCGGAAATTCCTTCGCCAGCCGTTTCGGCGTTCACATCGCCGTGCTGGTCTTCGTTACGATCTGGACCATCCCGACACTCGGCATCCTGGTCTCCTCGCTGCGCGTCAAGGACCAGATCATCGCCTCGGGCTGGTGGAATTCGTTCTCCAGCTCCAGCCAGACCGAGGCAGGCCGGCTGCCGGCCGCTTCGACGCAGGTGCAGAAGGACGGCAAATATGTCATCGAAGGCAATGTCTTCGGCGATGGCGCCAAGCGCGACATCAGCGCTTTCGGTGTCAAGTCGGCGGCACCGACGCAGTATCCGGCAGGCACGCCAGCCGACCTCGGTGATGGCGTGACCCTGCAGGTCAACGCCGACGGCAGTTTCGTGCTCGCCTCGCCCAAGGCGTTCGAAGGCGACCGTGGACAGCGTGTCTACTACGCCTCGTCGGCGCCGCCGAAATTCACCACCGACAACTACAAGACGGTGCTGTTTTCGGAAGGCATCGGCCGCTCGTTCATGAACTCGCTGACCGTTACCATTCCAGCGACCGTCATCCCGATCCTTATCGCGGCCTTCGCTGCCTACGCGCTGGCCTGGATGCGCTTTCCCGGCCGCGCGCTGTTGATCGCGGTTATCATCGGCCTGCTGGTCGTGCCGCTGCAGATGTCGCTGATCCCGCTGCTCAAGCTCTACAATGGCGTCGGCACCTTCTTCGGCGTGCCGTCGAAGACCTATCTCGGCATCTGGCTGGCGCATACCGGCTTCGGCCTGCCCTTCGCCATCTACCTCCTGCGCAGCTACATTGCCGGCCTGCCGCGCGAGATCATGGAATCGGCGCGCATCGATGGCGCCAGCGATTTCGAGATCTTCGTCAAGATCGTGTTGCCGCTGTCTTTCCCGGTGCTGGCCTCGTTTGCCATCTTCCAGTTCCTGTGGGTATGGAACGATCTCTTGGTGGCGATGGTTTTCCTCGGTACGGAAGCAGACCAGATCGTGCTGACGGCCAAGCTCAATGCATTGCTTGGCTCGCGCGGCGGCGATTGGGAGATCCTGACGACATCGGCCTTCGTGACCATCATCGTGCCGCTGATCGTGTTCTTCTCGCTGCAGCGCTATTTCGTCCGCGGGCTGCTTGCCGGCTCGGTGAAAGGAGGCTGAAACCATGCAATCCGCTTTGAAAGCCAGCTCGAAACCCGATCTCGCCGCCGACCGCGACTGGTGGCGAGGCGCGGTGATCTACCAGATCTATCCGCGTAGCTATCAGGATTCGAACGGCGACGGCATCGGCGATCTCAAGGGCATCATCGACAGGCTTCCCTATATCGCCGCGCTCGGAGCGGATGCGATCTGGATCTCGCCGTTCTTCAAATCGCCGATGAAGGATTTCGGCTATGATGTTTCGGACTATTGCGACGTCGACCCGATGTTCGGCACGCTGGCCGATTTCGATGCACTGACGGCGGAGGCGCACCGGCTGGGCCTCAAAGTGATGATCGACGAGGTGCTGTCACACACCGCCGACATCCACCCGTGGTTCAAGGAAAGCCGCTCCAGCCGCAGCAATCCCAAAGCGGACTGGTATGTATGGGCGGATGCCAGACCGGACGGCACGCCGCCCAACAACTGGCTGTCGATCTTCGGCGGCTCGGCCTGGCAATGGGACACCAGCCGGCAGCAATATTACCTGCACAATTTCCTGGCCGAGCAGCCCGACCTCAACTTCCACAATAGTGAAGTCCAGGACGCGCTGCTCGACGTCACCCGCTTCTGGCTGGAGCGCGGCGTCGACGGCTTCAGGCTCGACACCATCAATTTCTACTTCCACAGCCAGGGGCTCGAAAACAATCCGCCGCTGCCGCCGGAAGAGCGCAACGACCAGACCGCGCCGGCGGTCAATCCCTACAACTACCAGGACCACATCTACGACAAGAGCCGGCCGGAAAACCTCGGCTTCCTCGAACGCTTTCGCGCGCTCCTCGATGAATATCCGGCGACCGCCGCGGTCGGCGAAGTCGGCGATTCGCAGCGCGGGCTGGATGTGGTCGCGGCCTACACCGCCGGCGGCAAGCGCGTGCACATGTGCTATTCCTTCGACTTCCTGGCGCCGGAGAAGATCAGCGCCGGCAAGGTGCGCTCGGTGCTGGAAGCGTTTGGCAAGGTCGCCAGCGACGGCTGGTCGTGCTGGGCCTATTCCAACCACGACGTGATGCGTCCGGCCACGCGCTGGGCCGCCGACGAGGCCGACCCGACCGCCTATCTGAAGGTCATCTCGGCGCTGCTGATGTCGCTGCGGGGCTCTGTCTGCCTCTACCAGGGCGAGGAACTCGGCCTTGGCGAGGCCGAACTCAAGTTCGAGGATTTGCAGGATCCCTACGGCATCCGCTTCTGGCCGGAATTCAAGGGCCGCGACGGCTGCCGCACACCGATGGTGTGGGATGGCGGCGCCAGGAATGGCGGCTTCTCCCCAGCAAAACCCTGGCTGCCGGTGCCGGCCAAGCACCTGGCGCAAGCGGTCAATGTGCAGCAGGGCGACCAGGCGTCGCTGCTGGAGCACTACCGCCGCTTTCTCACCTTCCGCCGCGCCCATCCGGCGCTGGCCAAGGGCGACATCACCTTCATCGAAAGCGAGGGCGACACCGTCGCGTTCACGCGCCGCGCGGGCAACGAACAGATCGTCTGTGTCTTCAATCTGGGCGCCGGGCCGGCGAAGGTTGACCTCGGCAACCGATCACTGCAACCTATGCCAGGACACGGGTTTTCGGGGCAGGCAAGCACCGGTTCGATCGAGCTTGGCGGCTACGGCGCCTGGTTCGGCCGCATCGACTGAAATCTTTGAGAAATTCACTGGTCTTTGAGAAAATCATTCGTCTTTGAGAAAATACTGGGAGGAAACCAATGGCCGATGTCAATTTGAGGCAAGTGAAGAAGTCCTACGGCAATCTCAACATTCTCCACGGCATCGACCTCGACATCAAATCGGGCGAGTTCATCGTCTTCGTCGGGCCGTCTGGCTGCGGCAAGTCGACCTTGCTGCGCTCGATCGCCGGGCTTGAGGAAATCACGTCTGGCGACCTCAAGATCGACGGCGAGATGGTCAACGACGTGCCGCCTTCGAAACGCGGCATCGCCATGGTGTTCCAGTCCTATGCGCTCTATCCGCACATGACTGTCTACGACAACATGGCGTTCTCGATGAAGATCGGTAAGGAGAACAAGGCCGAGATCGACCGCCGCGTGCGCCAGGCGGCGGAAATCCTGCAGCTGACCAAATATCTCGACCGCCTGCCCAAGGCGATGTCTGGCGGCCAGCGCCAGCGCGTCGCCATCGGCCGCGCCATCGTGCGCAACCCGAAAGTGTTCCTGTTCGACGAACCACTGTCGAACCTTGACGCCGCCTTGCGCGTCGCCACCCGCATCGAGATCGCCAAGCTCAAGGAATCGATGCCCAACACGACCATGATCTACGTCACCCACGACCAGGTGGAGGCGATGACGCTTGCCGACCGCATCGTCGTGCTCAAGGAAGGCCATATCGAGCAGGTCGGCACGCCGATGGAGCTCTACAAGCGGCCCGGCAATCTGTTCGTCGCCCAGTTCATCGGCTCGCCGGCCATGAACATCCTGCCGGCGACCATCGACAAATCAGGCAGCCCGACCGTCATCAGCCATGTCGGCGGCCGCAAGGCGACGGTGCCGATCGCGACGCCTGCCTCGGCCAAGGGCATGTCGGTCAGCTTCGGCGTGCGCCCGGAAGACCTCGCGATCGCGAGCGGTGCCGACTATCTGTTCGAGGGCACGGTCGACTATGTCGAGCAGCTTGGCGAGGTGCAGCTCGTCTATATCGACATCGGCCGCGCCGACCTGCCGCTGGTGACCAAGCTGCCGGGTAATGTCGAGGTCAAGCGCGGCGCGACGCTGCGGCTGACCGCCGATGCCGGAGACCTTCACATCTTCGACGCCGACGGGCACTCTTTCTCGCACAAGATGGTGGAAGTGAAGGCGGCCTGAGGCCGGCGCGTCGAGTGGTTTCGGCATGAAAAGAGAGCGGCGGGCCAGGCCCGCCGCTCTCTTTTCGCAACTCGAAATCGACTTCGGCTGTTAGTTGTTGCCGAAGAGGTTCCTGTCGCTGCCCTGGGGGGCGGACTTCTGCACGTCACCCGACGAATTGAGCAGCTTGTAGACCGGCGAATCCGTGTTGCGGATCGACCCGGTACGGGTGTTGTCGACGTTGACGGTCGTCTGCTTGTTGATGTCGGTCCCGCCAACATTGTCGTTGCGGGCATAGGCGCTGCCGGAGATAGCCAGGACGGCGGCGGCAGCGATGAGGATCTTGTTCATAATAGTCTCCTGAATTTCTTGAGACCCGCCGGAGAGGCGGGCGAGCCCGCCGTCGGCTGGGATCGGCTGTTAGTTGTTGCCGAAGAGGTTACGGTCGGCACCCGGGGCAGGCGTCTGAGCAGCCGGTTCCGACTTCTTGACCGAAGCGGTGTGCGAGCTGTCGACAGCGGTTGCCGCCGGGACGTCCGAACCATAGTGGTCGCTGCCATTGGCGAAGGCGCTGCCGGAAATGGCCAGAAGGGCGGCGGCAGTGAGAACCATCTTTTTCATTTTTAGTACTCCAGTATTTTTCCGTCCGTCTAGCGGCGTGTCTTGGGAATGAAATCGCGTCGTTCGGACTGCCCCGATGTGGGAGAGACGCAGGGCCATTTCCAATCACGAAGTTGTTCCGTGTGGACCATGAATCCGCCACTTGAAATTGTGCCAAAGCCATCTACACCTTATTTTTTTGCTCTTAATATCAGCTGCTTAGATGAATCGCTCTGGCTGTTCACCAACTGTGTCGGGGGCCCGGCGTTCACACTGTGCTGCACGCACCGTCAACAGAAACGAACCGTTCGGTTCGATTTTAGAAACCGCTAATAGTCACTTTTCGAAACTGTTACCGTTTTTTTATCCCCGGCTAAGGGTCAAAACCGACGTCCGGCACAGCCGGCAATTGGAGATGATTGCAATCCCGCAATCGTCGACGCCTGCGTTTCAAATGCATGTCGCGCCGCATGGCATGCGATGTCGTTTTCATACCGATGCCGCGACGCCTGCCATGATTAGATCGTGTCATCTCAGGTGCCGCTTCGTGACGACGGGGCGGAGAATTGGGAAGCCGGTCAGAATCCGGCGCTGCCCCCGCAACGGTGGTGGAGTTTGAAGTCGCAACGGGAGACCACTGGGCAAGAAGCCTGGGAAGGTGTCGCGATGGTCCGCAAGGACAACTCCAGAGCCCGGAAACCAGCCCGAGCTATCGAAACTCGACTGATCGCGGTGGGCGATCAAGAGGCGGACGACGCATGTCCGGCTTTCGCCGCGCCCCGCGTCCAATCCTTCCTCCATCACCACCAGTTCAGTCCTTGGCTGTGAGGACAGGACATGGATGTGCGCAACGACATGCTGAGGCTGCTGCAAAGCCGCAGGGACGGTTTCTCCCTCGAGCAGCCCTTCTACACCGATCCCGATTTCTTCAAGCTCGACATGGAGCTGATCTGGTACCGCGACTGGCTGTTCATCGGCCATGATTGCGAATTGCCCAAGCCCGGCAGCTTCATCACCGTGCAGGTCGGCGACTATCCGGTCGTGCTGGTGCGCGACCAGAAAGGCAACATCAATGCCTTCCACAATTCCTGCCGCCATCGCGGCAGCCGGGTGTGCAACACCGACAAGGGCCTGGCGGCAAAGCTCGTCTGCCCCTACCACCAATGGACCTACGAGCTCGACGGCAGGCTGCTGTTCGCCCGGCAGATGGCGGAGGGTTTCGACAAGAGCCAGTTCGGCCTGAAGCCGGTCGCCTGCGAGAGCGTCGGCGGCTATATCTTCATCTGCCTGGCGAAAGAACCTGCCGACTTCGCGCCGATGCGGGCGATGATCGAGCCCTATCTCAAGCCGCACCGGCTGAGCGAGGCCAAGATCGCCTTCGAGAGCACGATCATCGAGAAGGGCAACTGGAAGCTGGTCTGGGAAAACAACCGCGAGTGCTATCATTGCGCCGGCAATCATCCGGAGCTCTGCAAGACCTTCCCGGAAGCGCCTAATGTAACCGGCGTGCAGGGAGCCGACAGCGATCCGGAAATGCTGGCGCACTGGGCCAAATGCGAAGCGGCGGGCCTGCCGAGCAAGTTCCGCATCGACCCTGAAGGCCAGTACCGCGCCACGCGCGCGCCGCTGCTGCGCGATGCCCAGAGCTATACGATGAACGGCAAGCTGGCGGTGACGAAGAACCTGTCCGACAGCGTTTCGGCCGACCGCATCGGCACCTTGATGCACTATCACTACCCGACGACCTGGAACCACATCCTCATCGACCATGCGGTGACCTTCCGCGTGCTGCCGGTCAGCGCCACCGAAACGGCGGTGACGACGAAATGGCTGGTGCACAAGGACGCGGTCGAGGGCGTCGATTACGATCTCGCCGAACTCACCCATGTCTGGACCGAGACCAACGACCAGGACCGCCGCATCGTCGAGGAAAATGCCTTCGGCATCCTGTCGCCGGCCTACGAGCCCGGCCCCTATTCCGAACTGCATGAGGGCGGTGTCATCCAGTTCGTCGACTGGTATGCGCGTTTCATCGGCCCACGCCTGGCCGAAGGCGGCCGGCCGGCACTGCGCAGCGTCGCGTAGCTCATGCCGCCCAAAAGTGCACCGCGATCTTGGGATGACGACATGAGCAAAGCAAAAAGGACACGGGGATGAACGCCATGACCGACCTCGGGCTCTATCGCCATCTCGACCAGATGGCGCCGTGGAACGACAGGCTGCAGGTGCTGGAGGTGACCGGCGTCAGCGACGAGGCGCCCGACGTAAAGACCTTCACCTTTCGCTCCGACAACCAGACCTGGTTCCGCTACAAGCCCGGCCAGTTCGTGATGCTGGAACTGCCGACGCCTGATGGGCCGCTGATGCGCACCTACACGCTGTCATCATCGCCGTCGCGGCCGTTCTCCATCGCGGTGACGGTGAAGGCGCAGGCCGGCAGCACCGGCACACGCTGGATGTTCGATCATCTGAAACCCGGTTCGCACGTCAAGGCCTATGGGCCGGCCGGCGATTTCTCGCTGCACAGCCATCCGGCGGCCAAATATCTGTTCGTCTCGGCCGGTTCCGGCGTGACGCCGATGATGTCGATGCTGCGCTGGCTGAACGACTGCGCGCCGTGGACCGACGTCGGCTTCGTCAATTGCGCGCGGCGCCCGGAAGAAATCATCTTCCGCAAGGAGCTTGAACTGCTCGGCGGCCACATGCCGGGCCTGTCGCTCGGCTTCATGATCGAGGAGCGCTCCAGCCGCGAGGGCTGGTACGGCCATATGGGCCGCATCGACGCCATCCGGCTGCCGCTGCTGGCGCCGGATTTCCGCGAGCGCGAGATCTTCTGCTGCGGCCCCGATCCCTTCATGCGCGCCGTGCGCGGCATGCTGGAGGCCGCCGGCTTCGACATGGCTCACTATCATCAGGAGAGCTTTGCGGCGCCTTTGGTGGAGGAGATTCCGGCGCCGTTCGCAGCGCCGGCGCAAGACGGTGCGGCCGCTCCGGTCGAAGCCGTGACGCCGATCCGCTTCGCGCTTTCGGATGTCGATGCCGACTGCGTTGCCGGACAGACCGTGCTGCAGACGGCGCGTGCGTCAGGCGTGCGGATACCGGCGGCCTGCGAATTCGGGTTGTGCGGAACGTGCAAGGTGAAGAAGGTTTCGGGCGATGTCGAGATGAGCCACAATGGCGGCATCCTCGACCACGAGATCGACGACGGCTTCATCCTCGCCTGCTGTTCCAAACCGCTGTCGGCGCTGGAAATCGAGGCCTGACCGGGCCTGGAGCCCGATCGACCCCGAAAATGGTAGGGGCTTTGTCGGCCCGCCTTTGGCTTGCCAAGGCGGAATCGAGTGTTTACAGCCCTTACCAAGGGGCAAGCGATCCCACGGTCGGCCGGTGGCCAACTGGATCGCAGAGCGGGGCCAGGAACAATGCGTCAGCCCGACGTCTACGCGGTGGCGAGCAAGGACATTGTGTTTGAGTCCTTCGACGGCGAAGCCGTGGTGCTCGATCTTTCGACGGGAAAATATTTCGGCTTCTCCGATTCAGGCAGCGGAGTGTGGCAGGCGCTTTCGTCGGGGGTTTCCGCTGGTGCGCTCGCCGAGACCGGCGCGATAGCGTCGGCGGAACTGACAAACTTCATTGCACGGTTGCTCGACTTCGGGTTGCTCGCGCCCGCCGACACGGCGCCTAACCCGCTTCCGGTCGATCTACTCTCGCAGCTTGCCGCCGCGCGCGAGCCGCTCGTCGTCGAAGCCCATGACGATCTCGCCGATCTCATCGTCGTGGACCCGATCCATGAGGTCGAGGAGCCTCTCGGCTGGCCGGCGGTCAAGCTGGCAAACTGATTGACCGGTCACCGCGCGACAACTGGACACCGAGACAGCCCATGCCGCGCGTCACACTCCAAACCCTGCCAGACTACGCCCGCTATCTCATCACCACCGCGGAAAGCGCGGCCGCGAAGTTTCCGGTTACGCACAAGTCGCGCTTGCCTCGACTGGAACTCACCGTCCATCTCAGCCCCGGCGCGCTGGCGGACGCCCTCGGCCATGCCTATGTCGAAGCCGGCAATGATGAGGCTGAAACAGCCGGCTCCCGGATTTTCGTCGCTCACCCGGGCATCGACACGATCCCCATCCCGGCGCAGTGGGGTGACGCGCACTACACCGAACATGGTTTTGCGACGCGTTTGGCTGAGGCCGGATTGCGCGGCCATTTCTACCACGATCTCGATTTCTGGCAGTTCTACGATCCGCAGCACCGGGTCGGTGTGCAACTGATGACCGCGGCCAACGCTTTCCCGCCATGGGAGCCGGCGGCGCCGCTGCGCCCCTTCCTGCACTGGGAATATGCGGCGCGCGGCATGCGGCTTGCCCATGCCGGGACGCTTGGCCTCGACGGCAAGGGCATCCTGCTGGCCGGCTCGGGTGGGGCCGGAAAGTCGGGAACGGTGGCATCCGGGCTGCTCAACGGCCTGGACAGCGTCGGCGACGATTATGTGCTGGTCGACCTTGAGAGGGGCGTGACCGCACGACCGCTGTTTTCAACGCTGAAGCAGGACCCGCAAGGCTTCGCGCGGCTGGGGCTGCAGCAGCGGCTCAGGCAGCATGGGCCGCTCAACTGGCAGGGCAAGCATACTTTTCACATTGCCGATATCGCGCCTCGGCCGGTGCCTGCAACTCTGGACATCATTGCGTTGATGGTGCCACATATCAGCGGCAGCGAGACAAGTTCAATCGTGCCGGCTTCTCGCCGGGACGCCATGCTGGCGCTTGCACCATCGGGCATCATGCAGATGCCCGGCGAGCGTGAGAGCGGCTTCCGTCTGTTTGGCGAACTCACTCGACTGCTGCCATGCTACCGGCTGTCCCTGGGGACCGACCCTGAGGAGATCGCCGGTACGATTTCGAATTTCCTCGCACGGGGCATTTCGTGAAATTGAGCGTGATCATGCCCGTCTACAACCGCGAACGCTATGTCGTTTCGGCATTGCGGTCGCTGGTACAGCAGCGCGACGCCGCCGATCTCGATATCATCGTCATCGATGACGGCTCGACCGACGGCTCGGCCGAAGCGATGCGCTCCATCATGGACGAGAGCGCTTGCATCCGCCTGTTCCACCAATCCAATATGGGTGTCGCCAAGGCACGCAATGCCGGGCTGCGGCAATTGCCGCCGGACTGCGATTTTGTTTCTTTCCTGGATTCCGACGACATCTCGTTGGCCGGGCGCTTCAAGACCGACCTTGCGCATTTCACGGCCGACCCCGGCCTCGAGTTGACCTATTCGCTGATGACGCTGGCCGACCGGATTGATGATGAAACACTGGAGCCCGCAAGCGACAGCCACACCATGACGCTTCGTGGAATTTCGCTGAGTGCGGCGGTGTTCAGAAGAGAGCTCATCGAGCGAACGGGCCGGTTCGACGAGGAGTTCGAGCAAGCCGAAGACACCGACTATCTGCTTCGCGTTTTCGAGACTGGCCCGAGCTACCTGTTGCTGGATACCATTGCGATCTACTACCGTCGCCACGCCGGAAATGTCACCAAGGAGCATAGCGGCAGGCTGCGCAACCATTTGCGTGCAATTCACAAGGCGATGCGACGACGCAAGGCGGATCCATCGCTGCGCGAGGTCCAGGGCATTTTCGAACTGAAGAGCCCCGCCAACTGGCAGATGATGTGATGCGTGAACGGCCTTGGAGCTGCCTATGAGGCTGAGCGTGATCATGCCGGTCCACAACCGCGAGGCCTTTGTCGGCGCGGCCCTGCGTTCGCTGCTCAGGCAAAGCACAACCGCCGACCTCGACATTATCGTCATCGACGACGGGTCGACCGACAGCACGGCTGCCGTCGTACGCTCGTTGGCCAGCGAAGCTCCATGCATTCGTCTTTTCCAGCAGCCCAATGGCGGGGTCACCAAAGCGCGCAATGCCGGGCTAAGGCAATTGCTGCCACAAACACGGCTGGTGTCATTCCTCGATTCCGACGACATCTCTCCAGCCGGTCGCTTCGAGGCCGATCTCGTCCGTTTCGAAAAAGATCCAAGTCTCGAATTGACGTATTCGCGCATGACGCTGGTCGACAGGCTGGATGACGAGACACTGGAACCGGCGGCTGACAGTCACTCAATCACCGTGCGCGGTATCCACCTGTCCGCCGGAATCTTCGCCCGTACCCTTGTCGACCGCATCGGCGCTTTCGATGAGGACTTCAAGCAAGCTGAGGACACGGACTACCTGCTGCGGGTCTTTGAGAGCGGCACAAGATACATTATGCCCGATACAGTCGCTCTCTATTACAGGCGTCATCCCGGCAACATGACCAAGGAAGCTGATGTGCCCTTTCGCGAGTTCATGCGCGCCATCCACAAATCGATGAAGCGCCACAAGGCCGACCCCAGCTTGCGCCGGGTCGAGGGGATATTCGACTTCAAGGATCTCGCGCAGTGGCGTTTTCTTTGATGGCAGGCTACGGCGTTGTCATTCCAGCCTTCAATGCTGCCGCCACCATCGGCGAGACGCTGAACTCCGTTTTGGCCCAGACGGTCAAGCCGGAAATCATTGTCGTCGTCGACGATGGTTCCACCGACGGTACTGTTGCGGCCATCACCGCAATGCGGTTGCCGGTAACGATACTGCAACAGGAAAATGCCGGCCCCGGCACTGCCACCACCAGAGGCTTTGCCGCGCTCACGACCCCGTTTGTCGCCACGCTCGACGCCGACGACCTCTGGCTGCCTGGCAAGATCGAAAAACAGCTTGCCTTCCTTGATCGCCATCCTGAAACGGCCGGGGTCTTCACGCATTGGCGGACGTTTCGAGGAGACAGCTCCAGCTTGCCCGAAGCAGCCGGTGTGCCCGGCTGGTCGCGCACGACGATGATGGTACGCCGGGGCGTGGTCGAAACCGCAGGCGCGATTGTCGATCCGCAAGGTGGGCGCGGCGAGATGATCGACTGGATTGCCCGGGTGCGTGAAGCAGGTCTTGTCCTTGCGATGATCGATGAGGTGCTGGCGCTGCGGCGTATCCGGCCCGGCAGTCTCTCCTATGGCCGTGATCCCCAGCGCGACCGCGGTTACCTCGAAGTGGCAAGGCTCGCCATGCAGCGGCGGGCACGCAACAGAGCGGGGCCGAATTGACCGCCGTGAAAACCCGCCCGATCGGCCGACGGTTTCCGGACTATGGCTGGTCCTGGCCGACCGGCGGGCTCGATCAACTGCTCAAGGCCGTTCTGCTCTCCGATGAAGGTGCCGCCCGCGCCCACGCGGCAGGCTGGCTGGACGAAAACGACATCGACCACGTCTCGTTCCGGGAACACCGGCTGCTCGCGGCGATCTCTGACCGGTTCGGCCGCAAACTCTCGGACCATTCCGCCTTTCCGCGCCTGATTGGCCTTCAGAAGATGTTGTGGACCAAGTCGCGGATGGCGATGCGCGAGGCCGAACCGGCGCTGCTGGCGATGGTCGATGCCGGCGTAGCGGTTATGGTGGTCAAGGGTGCCAGCCGCGTCGCGGTAAACGCCTCGGCGCAGCGTGGCCGGGTGGCGCACGACATCGATATACTGGTGCAGCCGCGGGACATGCGGACCGCCTTCGACGTGCTGCGCGAGCGGGAATGGCAGATCGCCACCGGCGTCAGCCCGCAATATTTGCGGACAAGGCTGGCATCGCTGCGCTCGATGAATTTCTTCAAGGGGAATTTTGGCGACATCGACCTGCACCAGCTCGCCTATGACGGGTCGCAGCGGAGCGCCGAAGACGATCTGGCGATCTGGCATCGGGCATTGGCCGCCGAATTCAGCGATGTCGGCGTGGTGGTGCCCTGCGCCGCCGATCGCATGGCTCTGGCCATCGCGCATGGCGGCCTCGACGCCCACACGCACAGCGACTGGCTGGTCGACTGCGCAGTTGCGATCCGCGGCGGCGATGTCGACTGGGATGTGTTCCTCGATGTCGTCGCCCGGCGCGGCCTTGCGGTGGCCGCGGCCGTGGCGCTCTCCTACCTGGTACGGGAGATCGGCGTTGCAGTGCCCGAGGCGGCCCTCGCTGAGGTGGTGGCGATGGCCGATCGCACCGGCCTTTCGCGCTGGTCATCGGTGCTGCAGGCAAAGCCGCGCACGGATTTCGGCAGGCTAGTCTGGCTGTCGCGCGGCCTTGCCAAGCAGTTGCGGCTGAAGCGGAAGAGCGGCCGGCTGCAGCAGGAGCCGCCGGCCAGGGCCTGGCGCGGCCGGAAGGCCGCCGGCAAGCCGCCGAAAACGAACGCACCGCCGGTGTTTTCTCAATCCATCCCCTGTCCGTCGACGAGCGGAGAGATGATGCTGGATGTCATCGTCAGGATCGGCGTTCCGTCGGTCCGGCGTCGTATCGAGATGGAGATCAATGCCGGCGAGGACCATGTCGCGCGCCTGCGTGCGATGGCCATCAGCCGGTCCGGCAAGGAGCGGGTGCTGCATTTTCGCGGCAAGGTGACGCTGAACGGCGACGGCCAGGCCTTGATGCTGGAAGCGCGGCCATCGCGGCAATTCCGGCAATGGCACGACGACGCGACCATCGCCACCTATGGCGCGCTGCCGTTCGCGCTGATCTCGGCAGCGTTTTCGCCGCTCCGCTGATCCGACTGCCACAGGCCGCCTTGCCTTCAAGCCCCTCGGCTTGCTCGATCCGCTTCAGACCCCGTAGCGCTCGGTGCGGATGAGGTCGGCCGGTACGCCGGCGTCGATCAGCGCCTGGGCGGCGGCCGAGACGAAGGCATTTGAGCCGCAGACAAAGGCAAGCGCCGGTGCCTTGGGCAGCCGTTCCACGGCCTCGATCATCATCCGAGCATCGATGCGCCGCGAATGGTGCATCGGGCGCCGGGCCGGCTCGCGCGTCAAGGTCAGCACCAGGTTGAACCCGTCCTGGCGGCCGTCGAGGTCGACCAACTCGTCGCGGAAGATCACCTCGTCCCAGACGCGCGCCGAAAACACCAGCGTCATCGGCGCCTTCGATCCGCTCGCCTCCCGCTGGCGCGCCATCGCCATCAGCGGCACCACGCCCGAGCCGCCGCCGACCAGAAGGATCGGGCCGCCGTCGCTGGCCGACCAGATGAAATGGCCGCCGAGCGGGCCGCGCAGTTCGACCTCATCGCCGATCGCCGCCACCTCGTGGAAGAAGGGTGACACCTCGCCGTCGTCGAGCTTCTCGATCGCCAGCTCGATCGTCGCGCCCTCCATCGCCTCACCCTTACCGGGCGCGGAAGCGATGGAATAGGACCGGCGGGCCTGGTAGCCGTCCGGCGCCGTCAGCCGGACATCGACATGTTGGCCGGCCTGGTAGACGAAGGGCCGCGACAGGCTGAAGAAGAAAGAGGTGACGCGCGGCGTACGCTTTTCGATGCGGGTGATGCTGGCCGCCTGCCAGGGCGACTGCGGCACCTCGCTCATGGGTCGTCCGTATAACGCTGCTCGCGCCACGGGTCGCCATAGATGTGGTAGCCGCGCAATTCCCAGAAGCCGGGCTCGTCTCGTTCGGTGAACTGCAGCCCGTTCACCCATTTGGCCGACTTCCAGAAATAGAGATGCGGCACCAGCAGCCGCGCCGGGCCGCCATGGTCCGATGTGATCGGCTTGCCCTCGTAGAGCAGCGCCACCATCGATTTGCCGCCCAGCAGATCCTTGGCCGGCACGTTGGTCGAATAGCCGTCGAAGGACAGCGCCAGCGTGTAGCCGGTCGGTGGTGTTATGCCGGCATCGGCGAGGATATCGTCGACGAGCACGCCTTGCCAGGCGGTGTCGAACTTGGTCCAGGCGGTGACGCAATGGATGTCGCGCGTCATCCTGGTCAGAGGCAGCGCGCTGAACTCGGACCAGTTCCATTTCTTGATCGGGCGCGGCCCATGCTTGAGCGTGAACGACCAGTCTTCGGTGCGAACGCGCGGCGTCGGCCCGGCCGACAGCACCGGAAATCCCTGTTCGAGATATTGGCCCGGCGGAATGCGCTCGCCATTGTCGGTGGGAGGCTTTCGCCCCGAGAAGCCGCGCGTGGCCATCAGCACATCCCTTTTGCGTCGCGGCCGCTTGCCGACCCGTCGTAGTGTTCTCGAAGACGTGCCCACGGGCAACCGGAATCTTGGCAGCTGGACGCGGATGTGCGGCAATCGCCGGGATCAGACGCCGCCGTTGCGCCTGAGGTAGCCGGTGGCGATGTCGCGCATGCGGCGGCCGTCGAAGCTTGGGCCATGACCGCCATGACCGATGCGGAGAGGCAGATCGAGCAACCGCCGCATGGTCCTGATATAGGCCGGTTTGTCCGAATCCGGCAGGTCGTCGATCAGCCAGCTGTCGTAGATGGCGTCGCCGCTGAAGAACAGGCCATCGGCCTCGTCGAACAGCGCGATCGAGTCCGGCGAATGGCCGGGAAGGTGCAGGACGCGGAACTGGCGGTCGCCGAGATCGACGATATCGCCCTCGTCGAGTGTGCGCGTCAGCGGCGCCGGCGCAATTCTGTAGTCGGACGCCTTCCAGCCCGGCGCAGGCAGATGCGAGACGGCGCCGTCGAGATTGTGAAACATGTAGGCGTAGGTCACGGCCTCATCCATATCCTCGAAGCGAGCCGCGCTCATCGTCGGCCCGGCCCGCAGCGGGAATTCGTGCAGCGAGCCGACATGGTCGAGATGGATGTGGGTGGCAACAACGATGAGCGGCTTGCCGGCCGGCGTCTCGATGTGCGGCGCCAGCGGGCAGATGCCCATGCCGGTGTCGACTAGGAGGTCGGCGTCGCGGCCACGCAGATGCCAGATGTTGGCGCGCACGAAGTCATGCACGAATGGCTCGGTCAGCATCGTCGTCCTGTCGTCGACGATATCCCTGCTGAACCAGTCCGGCATCGCAGGAGATGCCTGCATCAGACGAAGGGCTTTCCGACCTTGTATTTTTCCGGCACCAGCCGCTTCAGATAGTCCATGCCGGCATCGGACAGCTGGTTGACACCGGGCTTCATGAAATTATCCGGCATGTGGCGGGTTTTGCCGGCTACATTCTTGAGCGGCACCTTCTTCAGCACGGTTTTCGTGCCGTCATATTGCAGCGCCACCGAGCCGCCGCCCTGTTCGGCAACGCTGACGGCGAAGGCTCCGGCATCGAAGGCCTCCTGCGCATCGACCGCACTGATGGCGCCGACATAGCCGCGCGGCATGTAGCCGAGCGCGTCGACGCGGGCCCGCTTGCCCGGCAGGCCATCGGCCAGCGCGCGCTCTAGTGCTGCCGGCAGATCGCTGCCTGATAGCTTGACGTTGCCATGCTGGTCGCGCTCCAGCTTTTCCGGCGGCACCAGGCTTTCGACCAGCGCCTTGCCGTCGGCGGTGCTCACCCCTTCCGACACGGCGACGATGCAGCGCTTGTGGCGATCGAGCGTGGCGCGCACGTCGTCGATGAAGCCGGCTGCGGAAAATGGCCGCTCCGGTACATAGACGAGGTGCGGGCCGCTATCGGGGTCGAGCTGCCAGGCGGCGGCGGCGGCGGTCAGGAAGCCTGCATGCCGGCCCATGACGATGCCGACATAGATGCCGGGCAGCGCGCGGAAATCGAGGTCGACTGACAGGAAAGCGCCGGCAACGAACTCCGCCGCCGAAATGAATCCCGGCGTGTGGTCGTTCTCCTCGAGATCATTGTCGATGGTCTTCGGCGCATGGACGAAGGCGATCTTACCACCGGCGGCATCGGTCAGGATCTGCTGCGTGCCTGACGTGTCGTTGCCGCCGATGTAGATGAAGGCATCGGCGCCTGCCTTCTGCAGGCCCTTGAGGATGACCTCGCAATAGGCGGCGTCCGGCTTGTCGCGCGTCGAGCCGAGTGCGGCGCTGGGCGTTCCCGCGATCAGCCGCAGCCGGTCCTCCGGAATGGCGGAGAGATCGACATAGTTGCCATCGCGAATGCCGCGCACGCCGTGGATCGAGCCCAGGACCTTGGCGCCGGGATGGCGCTTACGGATCTCCAGCGTTGCTCCGACCACGGTCTGGTTGATGACAGCGGTGGGGCCGCCGCCCTGCGCAATGACGAAAGTTCCGGCCATGCTTGCTCTCTCCAGGGGCGATGCTTTTCAAGCACCTTGGCCTGTCTTGCCGCATCGCGCAACGGGAGAAACGGAAGGATAATCGGTCAGAGCACCACGACCGGGTTCTTCTTGGAGACGCGGCTGTAGAGGTCGATGATGTCCTGGTTGATCAGGCGCACGCAGCCCGACGACATCGCCTGGCCGATGCTCCACCATTCGGGCGAGCCGTGGATGCGGTAGCCGGTGTCCTTGCCGTCCTGATAGATGTACAGAGCACGGGCGCCGAGCGGGTTGGTGAGGCCGCCGGGCTGGCCGCCCTGCCACTTCACCAGTTCGGGCTTGCGCTGGATCATCTCCGGCGGCGGCGTCCATGTCGGCCATTCCTTGCCATACTGGATGTTGGCGCGGCCGGACCAGCGGAAGCCGTCCTTGCCGATGCCGACGCCGTAGCGGATGGCGTCGCCACCCGGCTGGACCAGATAAAGCATGCGCTCCTTCAGGTGGACGACAATGGTGCCGGGCGCTTCGCCGGTGGTGTCGACGACGATCTGGCGGCGGAATTCCGGCTTGACCTTCAGATAGGGCACTTCCGGTAGGTCGAAGCCATTGTCGGTCACGGAGGCATACATCACGTCGGGGCTGGTGATGTTCTTGTCGACGCTGATCGAGGGCCGGATATGCGGCACCGAACCGGTGACCGTATCGTCGAGTTCGAGCGCCGGCATGCCGCCGCCCACTGTCGAGCAGCCGGCAACGCCGAGCAGCGCCAATGCGCCTGCTCCTGATAAAACGGCGCGGCGGGAAAGAAGAAGATCGGTTTCGATTGCGTCGCCGTTTCGTGGCGGCGTCAGACCTTGCGGCAACTCACGCATATACCCAAACCCTACGCTGTCGGCGGGAAGCACGGTCCGGCCGGATGGCGGGCATTTTCATCATTCATGGTTGATAAAGCGTGAAGAGCTTGCCACGCCTGCGTTTGCGGCCTGCCTGACGGCATTTCGGCGCACGCCATCTCTGCCCGGCAGCGTTCCCATGCGCAAAGAGACCTCGCCTGGGTCATAATCCCGGCACCGGCCTTTCCTACCCCTTGGGTGACCAGCGAGGGGACCCGATGTGCAAGACCTTAAAAATCGACATCAAACTTTTCGGCGCTGCCATTGCCGCGGCCGCATTGGGTCTGGGTGCCGATGTCAGCCTGGCCGATATCATGGCCACGCTGACCGGCGCGAACTGACGCCGGCCTGCCGTTGGCGCAATTGACATCTTAGAGACCGTTTGGAAATTCTGCTCCGGCGGCCATCTGACGGTGTTTTCTGCGCTTCCGTTGCTCACGGACCCAATGTCCGCTGCGCTACGGTTCTCGAAACCACCACCATATGACTCGCCAGAGCGAATTTCGAAACGGTCTCTTCGAAAGTGCGTCGCGGTTTTCCGCCTGCGATTGCGTTTGAAAATCCTCTTTACATTCTCCCGGGCACAAGGATTTATCCTCTTCTTTGAGCTCAAGGGAGACAAGCATGTCCTTCGAAAACTGGGCCGCCTTCGCTGCCGCGTCGACAATCCTTCTCATCATTCCGGGTCCGACCATCCTTCTGGTCGTGTCCTATGCGCTTGGCCAGGGCTGGCGCACCGCCTTGCCGATGGCGGTCGGCGTGGCGCTGGGCGACTTCACCGCGATGACACTATCGATGCTGGGCATCGGCGCGCTGCTGGCGGCCTCGGCGACGGTGTTCACGATCCTGAAGCTGATCGGCGCGGGTTATCTGATCTATCTCGGCATAAAACTGTTCCGCGCCGGCGGCGCGCTCAAGGCCGAACCACGCACCGATGCGGTGTCCGCCGCCAAAATGATGGCGCATGCCTGGCTGGTCACCGCGCTCAATCCGAAAAGCATCACTTTCTTCGTCGCCTTCCTGCCGCAGTTCCTCGACCGGCATGCCGATTTCTGGACGCAGATGCTGGTCTTCGAGACGACCTTCCTGGCGCTCGCCTTCGCCAATGCCTTCGGTTATGCGCTGATCGCCGCAAGGGCGCGCAACGTCGTGCGCAACCCCAAAGCGATCCGCATCTTCAACCGCACCGGCGGCACGCTGCTGGTCGGCGCCGGCATCGCCACGGTGGCGATGCGCTCGGGGAATTGAGGTCGGACCCAAGAGAATCCGGTCCGATTGGGTCTCCTTGCACGACGACCGACCCGGCCGCGCTTGGCGTGTCCGGCGCCTATGCTCTAGGATCGGCCGGAATCCGGAGGTCATGCGATGGTCAAAGACGAATTCGGCTTGTCCTTGTCAGGCGCGACGCCGGCGGGGTTCACCGCCTATCGCCAGGCCCTGGGCGATTTGCAGCGCTTTGTCGGCGATCCGGTCGGATCGGCCGACCGGGCGATCGCCGAGAATCCCGATTTCGTCATGGCGCATGTTTTCAAAGGCTTTCTGTTCGGCCTCGCCACCGAGCGCGAGGCGACGGCCGTCGCCAAGGCCTGTCATCTGGCGGCACTGCCGCTTGCCGCCACGGCGCGCGAGAAGGCACATGTCGTGGCGCTTGGCCATCTCGCCGACGGGCGCTGGCATGACGCCGCCAAGGTCCTGGAGGATCTCAGCATCGAATTCCCGCTCGATGCGCTGGCGTTGCTGACCGGCCACCAGATCGATTTCTTCACCGGCAATGCCCGCATGCTGCGCGACCGCATCGCCCGCGCCCTGCCGGCCTGGCAGGGCGGCATGCCCGGCTATCACGCGGTTCTCGGCATGCAGGCCTTCGGGCTGGAGGAGATGGGCGACTATGCGCGCGCCGAAAAGCTCGGCCGCACGGCGGTTGAGCTCGAACCGCGCGACGGCTGGGCGCAGCACGCGGTCGCGCATGTCATGGAAATGCAGAGCCGGCAAAAGGACGGCATCGCCTGGATGCGCGCCAATCCCGAGGCATGGACCAAGGAAAGCTTCCTCCAGGTGCACAATTGGTGGCATCTGTCGCTGTTCCACTACGATCTCGGCGAGACCGACGAGGTGCTGGCGCTCTATGATGGCCCAATCTATGGCACGCCGTCGACGATGGCGCTCAACATGGTCGATGCCTCGGCAATCCTGTGGCGGCTGCATCTCGGCGGCGCCGATGTTGGCGACCGCTGGGCAGCGCTCGCCGCCAACTGGCCCAAGGCGGGCGTCGCCAACTACGCCTTCAACGATGCCCATGCGATGATGGCCTTTGTCGGCGCCGGGCTCGACGCCCAGGCGCGCACCTTGCTCGAAGCCCAGCGCGAGGCGATGCGCGGCGGCGACGACAATGCCGCTTTCACCAGCGATGTCGGGCACCCCTTGACGCTGGCGATCGAGGCGTTCGGCAAGGGCAACTACGCCGAGACCGTGCGTCTGATCCGGCCGATCCGGGCAATCGCGCACCGTTTCGGCGGCAGCCATGCCCAGCGCGACGTCATCGACCTGACGCTGATCGAGGCGGCCTTGCGCGCCGGCGACCGCGGCTTGGCCAGGGCGTTGACGGCCGAACGCTCCCTCGTGCGACCGGACAGTCCGCTGTCCGCGCTGTTCTCGCGCCGCGCCGCCGATTTGTCAGAGAATTGACCCGGAGCCGATCTTGGCTTAAAAGCTGGCTCAGCCAGATTTTTTCGGGATCCGAAAAAAATAATGGCATGGGAGGAAGATCATGTATTTGGGCCTCGACCTGGGCACGTCGGGCGTCAAGGCGCTGCTGGTTGATGCCGGACAGACCGTCATCGGTTCCGGCCATGGCTCGCTTGACGTCTCGCGGCCGCATCCCGGCTGGTCCGAGCAGGACCCGGCACACTGGATCCGCGCCTGCGAAGACGCTATCGCCGAGCTGAAGGCCTCTCACCCGGCGCAGCTCGCCGCCGTGAAAGGCATCGGCCTCTCCGGCCAGATGCATGGCGCGACGCTGCTCGATGCCGCCGACAAGGTGCTGCGGCCCTGCATCCTGTGGAACGACACGCGCAGCCATGTCGAGGCGGCCGCTCTCGACGCCGATCCACGCTTCCGCCAACTCACCGGCAACATCGTCTTCCCTGGTTTCACCGCGCCGAAACTCGCCTGGGTAAAGAACAACGAACCGACCGTCTTTGCCAAAGTGGCGAAAGTGCTGCTGCCCAAGGACTTCCTGCGGCTCTGGCTGACCGGCGAGCATATTTCGGAAATGTCCGATTCAGCCGGCACGGCGTGGCTTGATGTTGGCAAGCGACGTTGGTCCGCTGACCTGCTTGCCGCGACGTCGCTCGATGAAAAACATATGCCGTCGCTCACTGAAGGCACCGCGAAGGCCGGCGCCTTGCGCGGCGAACTCGCCTCGAAATGGGGCATTGCATCAGGCATCCCAGTGGCCGGCGGCGCCGGAGACAATGCGGCGTCCGCCTGCGGCATGGGCACGGTCGGCGCCGGCCACGCCTTCGTATCGCTCGGCACGTCTGGGGTGCTGTTTGCCGCCAACGCCACCTATCTGCCCAATCCGGCGAGCGCGGTGCACACCTTCTGCCACGCCCTGCCCGACACCTGGCACCAGATGGGCGTCATCCTGTCGGCGACCGATTCGCTCAACTGGCTGTCGGAAATATCCGGCAAGAGCGCGGGCGACCTGACCGGTGAACTCGGCGAGAAACTCAAGGCGCCAACCGGCGTCTCCTTCCTGCCCTATCTCTCGGGCGAGCGCACGCCGCACAATGATTCGGCCATTCGCGGCGCCTTCACCGGGCTGGGCCATGAATCGAGCCGTGCAGTGCTGACGCAAGCCGTGCTCGAAGGCGTCGCCTTCGCCTTTCGCGACAGCCTGGAAGCGCTGAAGACGGCCGGCACCAGCCTGACGCGGGTGACGGCGATCGGCGGCGGTTCGCGCTCGCGCTACTGGTTGAAGGCAATCGCCACCGCGCTGCAGCTTCCCGTCGACATTCCCGCCGACGGCGATTTTGGCGCTGCGTTTGGTGCGGCGAGGCTCGGCCTGATCGCCGCGACCGGGGCTGACCCGCTTGCTGTGTGCACGGCGCCCAGGACGGATGCGACGATCGATCCGGATGCCGGCTTGGGTAGTGCTTTCGCTGATGCTTACCAGCGCTATCGCGCGCTCTATCCGGCGATCCGGAGCGCTACGGCGTGAGCGATTTCCCGCCCACGCTGTGGCTTGCAGGATCACTGCGCCGGCACTTTGTCGAGGAAGCCGGTAACGCTCTTCAGGCGGCCGCCTTCGATGACACCGATGTCGGTGCCTTCGATGACGGACGGGGTGCCTTCCGGTCCCAGGTTCCAGGAGAAGCGGATCGTGTCGGCGAAACCGTCCGGCTTGCCCTTCAGCGAAAACCGGAAGCCGGCAAAGCGTTGCTGCACACCGTCGATCAGCGCGGCGACGCCGTCATGGCCGTCGCCCTGCATGAGCGGATCGCGATAGCTGACGTCTTCGGTGAAGGTCGCCTCGAGCAGGGCGACCCGGCGATCCGCGTCGCTCTCGTTCCAGGCGGTGATGTAGGCTTCGGCAATCTTGTTGAGGTCGGTCATTGCAGGTCTCCTTGTGGCTTTGACACCAACCTTTTCGACCAGCGTGCGCGTGAAACCAATTACGCCTGAGGTAATCAGGGCGAACTATTCGAGAGGAAAGAGAATGAGCAGCGGATTCTTCGGCGACATCAAGACGATCAAGTATGAGGGGCCGGATTCGACCAATCCGCTGGCCTACCGGTTCTACAATCCGGACGAAGTGGTGGCCGGCAAGCGGCTGGAAGACCATCTGCGCTTTGCCGTAGCCTACTGGCATTCCTTCGCCTGGCCGGGCGGCGACCCGTTCGGTGGCCAGACCTTCGACCGCCCCTGGTTCCCGAAGGCCGGCGGCGTCGACACGATGGAGCTAGCCAAGCTAAAGGCCGACGTCGCCTTCGAAATGTTCTCGCTGCTGGGTGCGCCCTATTTCTGCTTCCACGACGCCGATGTGCGGCCGGAAGGCAAGGATTTTTCGGAAAGCGCTGCCCGCCTCGACGAGATCGCGGACTATTTCGCCGGCAAGATGAAGCAGACCGGCGTCAAGCTCTTGTGGGGCACGGCGAACCTGTTCTCCAACCGCCGCTTCATGTCGGGTGCGGCGACCAATCCTGATCCGGATGTGTTCGCCTATGCGGCGGCGACGGTGAAGAGCTGCATCGACGTCACCAAGCGGCTGAAG
Organism: bacterium M00.F.Ca.ET.205.01.1.1; assembly: GCA_004791255.1. GTDB lineage: Bacteria > Pseudomonadota > Alphaproteobacteria > Rhizobiales > Rhizobiaceae > Mesorhizobium. Next base: position 32,977 of record SRUQ01000009.1, on the reverse strand, counting down.
GGCGAGAACTATGTGCTGTGGGGCGGGCGCGAGGGTTATGAGACGCTGCTCAACACCGACCTTGGGCGCGAGCAGGAGCAGGCCGGCCGTTTCCTCAACCTCGTCGTCGACTACAAGCACAAGATCGGTTTCAAGGGCACGATCCTGATCGAGCCGAAGCCGCAGGAGCCGACCAAGCACCAGTATGATTACGACGTCGCCACGGTCTACGGCTTCCTCAAGCGCTTCGGACTGGAGAAGGAGGTCAAGCTCAACATCGAACAGGGCCACGCCATCCTCGCCGGCCATTCCTTCGAGCATGAGCTGGCTTTGGCCGACGCGCTCGGCGTGTTCGGCTCGATCGACATGAACCGTAACGACTATCAGTCGGGCTGGGACACCGACCAGTTCCCCAACAACGTGCCGGAGATGGCGCTGGCCTACTATCAGGTCCTGCGGGCCGGCGGCTTCAAGACCGGCGGCACCAATTTCGATGCCAAGCTGCGGCGCCAGTCGCTCGACCCGCAGGACCTGCTGATCGGCCATATCGGTGGCATGGATGCCTGCGCGCGCGGCCTCAAGGCAGCCGCGAAGATGGTCGAGGACAAGGCGCTGTCGGGTCCGCTGGCCGAACGCTATGCCGGCTGGAACAGTGCAGAAGCCAAGGCGATGCTTGCGGGCAAGCGTACACTCGAAGAAATCGCCGAGCGCGTGGTGAAGAAGAAGATAGAGCCGCAGCCGCGTTCGGGCCGCCAGGAATTGCTCGAAAACATCGTCAACCGCTACGTCTGACGCGGGATGAATAGGACGGCGGCTTCACGACAGTGAAGCCGCCGTCTGATTCGGAATCCGGTTCCCGGAATCGCGTTCGCCAGGACGCCTAGTTGACGACAAGGTTTTGCCCTTTGTCGCCCCTCAATGACCTCGCTCCTGCCTTCAAACTGCCGTCACGAATCTCGTATAAACGAGGTGCGTGGCGGAGAGGAAGAAGGAGGCGAACCGATGCAGAACGAACGTGAGATCGACGCCCTGCTCTCACCTGAACGGGCCGGCTCGATCATTGACCGGCTGATGGCGATGCCGCATTCGAAAGATGGCGCACGCCGGCTGAACGAATGGGATCGCGCCGTTGCCAGCCGCTTCGAGACGCATCTCGCGCGGCAGATGCGCTCGCAGATCGACGGCGGCAGCGACCGCCAGAATGCGGCGTAACCGCTGCACTACCCCCGGCGAAGCCTGACTGGGGCTTCGCCAAAAGCTCTCGAAAACGCTCTGGAAAACGCGGCGGCGGACGAAAATCCCGTCCGCCCGGCAATGTCGGCCATCGCCACCCTGGTATCGACCACCAGACGGCGTGCAGCGCCGAGCCGCAGCCTGAGATAATAGGCGCCCGGCGTCTCGCCGATCGATCTGCGAAAGATGCTCTCCAGCGTGCGCGCCGTCACCCCGGCGCGCTTTGCCACCGCGTCAATGGTGAGCGGCTCATCGACATGCGATTCCATCAACCGGATGGCTTGCGCCAGACGCGGATCGTAGCCGTCGAGCCGGCCGAGCGAGACCAGCGGCTGCGCGTCTGTCGCGGCGCGGGCCTGATCGTAGATGAAGACGCTGGCGACATCGAGCGCCACGGCCATGCCGAGGCGGGTGCGAATCAGATGCAGCATCAGATCGAAGGTCGGCGAGGCGCCGCCCGAGGTGAACACCGGCCCGTCGATGACGTAGCGGTCCGGCCGCACATCGACGCCAGGGAAAGCCGAGGAAAAATCCTCCATATCCTCCCAGTGGGTGGTGGCGCTGCGGCCTTCAAGCAGGCCAGCCCGCGCCACCAGCCAGGTGCCGGCCTCGACCCCGCCGCAGGCGCGAGCCGCACGCGCCGCCCGGCGCAAACCCGATAGCAAGGCCGAGGTGGCATAATTCTGCGTGCCGAAGCCGGCGACGACGACCAGCATGTCGGTCGGCTCTGTGGCGTCGAAGCGGCCGCTGACCGCCACCGGCAGGCCGCATGTGGTGACCGGCGCCTCGCCTGTCACCGAGACCAGTTTGAAATCAAACAGCGTCTCGCCCGAGATGCGGTTGGCAGCGCGGAGCGGATCGACGGCCGAGGCCACGCACATGATCGAAGATCCTGAAAACACCAGGAACGTCACCTTGAGCGGCTCGCGCTCGGCACGAAAGATACCCGGCTTTTCGCTTTTGATCATGACGGCTTCGTAAAACGCAAAACAGTTTCCCGCAAGTCGGTCATTGTTGTGGCTTCTGATGACTGGAGGAGAATTCGATGCCGCTTGCGATGAACCGTGAGGTCTTCATTACCTGTGCCGTGACCGGGTCCGGCGGCTCGCAGGACCGCAGCCCGCATGTGCCGCGCTCGCCCAAGCAGATCGCCGATTCGGCCATCGATGCGGCCAAGGCGGGCGCTGCCATCGTCCACTGCCATGTCCGCGACCCCGAGACCGGCAAGCCCAGGCGCGACGTGCATCTCTACCGCGAGGTGACCGAGCGTATCCGTGCGGCTGACGTCGATGTCATCCTGAACCTGACCGCCGGCATGGGCGGCGACATGGTGTTCGGCTCGCCCGAGGCGCCGCTGCCGCTCAACGAAAAAGGCACCGACATGGGCGGCGCCACCAACCGTATGGAACATGTGCGCCAGTGCCTGCCGGAAATCTGCACGCTCGACTGCGGCACCATGAACTTCGCCGAGGCCGACTATGTCATGACCAACACGCCCGGCATGCTGCGCGCCATGGGCGGCATGATGACGGCACTCGGCGTCAAGCCGGAGATAGAGGCCTTCGACACCGGCCATCTCTGGTTCGCCAAGCAACTGGTCGAGGAAAAGGTGCTGAACGCGGACGCGCTGGTGCAGCTCTGCATGGGCGTGCCGTGGGGCGCGCCCGACGATCTCAACACCTTCATGGCGATGGTCAACAACGTGCCGTCGACCTGGAACTGGTCGGCTTTCGCCATTGGCCGCAACCAGATGGCCTATGCCGCCGCCGCGGTGCTCGCCGGCGGCAATGTCCGTGTCGGCCTCGAAGACAATCTGTGGCTCGACAAGGGCGTGCTGGCGACCAACGCGCAGCTGGTCGAACGCGCGGCCAGCATCGTTACCAATCTGGGCGCCAGGATCCTTGGACCCGAAGAGGTGCGCAAGAAGCTCAATCTGACCAAAAGGGCGCCCATCGCGGCATAGTTTGGAGGGCAGCGACATGGCTACCGTCAAATTCACCGCGATGAAGGATGGCGACAGGGACGACTACGCGTTCCTGACCGCCCATGAGATCGAATATGCCGCAAGGACCGGCGAGCGGCTGCTCGACGCGCTGGTTCAGCTCGACGAGGGCCTTTCCGGTTACAAGATCACCCGGCTCGGCCATTCGCTGCAAGCCGCTACCCGCGCCTGGCGCGACGGCGCCGACACCGACTGGATCGCCTGCGCGCTGCTGCACGACATCGGCGACATCTACGCGCCCTACAATCACGACGAATATGCCGCTTCGATCCTGAAGCCGTTCGTGCGCGAGCAATGCACCTGGGTGGTGGAAAAGCACGGCGACTTCCAGCGCCTCTATTATGCCCATCATGTCGGCGGCAACCGCCATGCGCGCGAGCGCTTTGCCGGCCACGCCTATTTCGACGATTGCGACCAGTTCTGCGAGTGGTGGGACCAGTCGAGCTTCGACCCCGACTACGAGACGCTACCGATCGAATTCTTCCGGCCCTTCGTGCTCGAAGTCTTCGCACGCAAGGCATACGACCCCGCAGTGATCCGCGCCGGCGAGCGCGTCCCGCTTACCGATCCCCAGACAGCCAGCACAAGAACCGGAGCTTCCGCATGAGCATCATCAACAAGGCGGCCGCCATCGGCGGCGGTGTCATCGGCGCCGGCTGGGTGGCGCGGCTGCTGTTGAACGGCATCGACGTGTCGATCTTCGATCCGGATCCCGAGGCCTCGCGCAAGGTCTCGGAAGTGATGAAGGGCGCGCGTCGCGCCTACAAGCAGATGGTGCCCGGCGGCCTGCCCAAGGAAGGCAAGCTGACCTTCGCCAAGACCATCGCCGAGGCGGTGGCCGATGCCGACTTCATCCAGGAAAGCGTGCCGGAGCGGCTCGACCTCAAGCACAAGGTGTTGGCCGAGATCGACACCCACGCGCCGGCCAATGCCATTGTCGGCTCGTCGACGTCCGGTATCAAGCCGACCGACATGCAGGTGGCGATGAAGAAGCATCCGGAGCGCCTGGTCGTCGGCCATCCGTTCAACCCGGTCTATCTCTTGCCGCTGGTCGAGATCGTCGGCGGTGACCAGACTTTCCCCGAGGCGATCGAAGTCGCCAAGGAAATCTATACCTCGATCGGCATGAAGCCGGTGGTCATCCGCAAGGAGATCGAGGCCTTCGTCGGCGATCGCCTGCTCGAGGCGGCGTGGCGCGAGGCGCTGTGGCTGATCAAGGACGGCATCTGCACGGTCGAGGAACTCGACGACATCATGCGCTACGGCTTCGGCCTGCGCTGGGCTCAGATGGGCATGTTCCAGGTCTATCGCGTCGCCGGCGGCGAGGCCGGCATGCGCCACTTCATGGCGCAGTTCGGGCCCTGCCTGAAATGGCCGTGGACCAAGCTGATGGACGTGCCCGAGTTCAACGACGAGCTGGTCGACCTGATCGCCACGCAGTCGGACGACCAGGCGCACGGCCTGTCGATCCGTGAGCTGGAAAAGATCCGCGACGACAATCTGGTCGCCATCATGGACGCACTGTCGAAGCAGAACAAAGGCAAGGGCTGGGGCGCCGGCGCGCTGCACAAGGACTACACCAAACAGCTCGCCAAGCTGGCGGCGAAGAAGCCCGTTGCCTCCAAGGCGGCGGAAAAGGCCAAGGCAGGCAAGCCGGTGAAGAAGGCCGAAAAGCCGAAAAAGAAGACCGCCAAGAAGAAGGGCTAACCTCATGGATTTCGGTCTGTCGGAAGAACAAAAACTCATCGTCGAGACGACCCGCGCCTTCGTCGAGAACGAGCTCTACCCGCATGAGCGCGAGGTCGAGCGCACCGGGGTGCTGCGCCGCGAACTGATCGAGGAGATCAAGGCCAAGGCGATCGAGGCCGGCCTCTACGCCGCCAACATGCCGGCGGATGTCGGCGGCGCGGGCTTGGACACGGTGACCTGGCTGCTCTACGAAAAGGAACTCGGCCGCGCCAATTACGCGCTGCACTGGACCTGCGTAGCGCGGCCCTCCAACATCCTGCTCGCCGGTACGCCGGAGCAACGCGAAAAATATCTGTTCCCCTGCATCCGTGGCGAGAAGTGGGACTGCCTGGCGATGACCGAGCCGGGCGCCGGCTCCGACCTGCGCGGCATGAAGGCGACGGCCGTGCAGGATGGCGACGACTGGGTGCTGAACGGCACCAAGCATTTCATCAGCCATGCCGACCTTGCCGATTTCGCCATCGTCTTCATGGCCTCTGGCGAAGAAGAGACTGCGCGGGGAAAACGCAAGAAGATCACCGCCTTCTTCGTCGACAAGGACACCAGGGGGTTCACGGTGCGCGATGGCTATCGCAACGTCTCGCATCGCGGCTACACCAACGCCATCCTCGAATTCGACGATTGCCGGCTGCCGGCTTCCCAGGTTCTGGGCGAAGTGCACAAGGGCTTCGACGTCGCCAATTCCTGGCTCGGCGCAACCCGCCTGCAGGTCGGCGCCACCTGCCTCGGCCGCGCCGAGCGGGCGCTCGGCCACGCCATCGAATATTCCGCGCAGCGCCAGCAGTTCGGCCAGCAGATCGGCAAGTTCCAGGGCGTGTCGTTCAAGCTCGCCGACATGGCGACGGAGCTCAAGGCCGCCGACCTGATGGTGTTCGAAGCCGGCTGGAAGTACGATCAGGGCACCGTTACCGACCAGGATATGGCCATGGCCAAGCTGAAGGCCACAGAGATGCTGGCCTTCGTCGCCGACGAAGCGATCCAGATCCATGGCGGCATGGGGCTGATGGACGATCTCCCACTGGAGCGCATCTGGCGCGACGCGCGCGTCGAACGCATCTGGGAAGGCACTTCGGAGATTCAGCGACATATTATTTCGCGGGCGCTGCTGCGTCCGTTCGGTGCTTAGAGCATGATGGCCAGAACCGGCATTTCGGTTTTATCGGACAAACGATATCGTTTGTCCTGAGATATCGCGCTCAAAACGAAAAGATGACCATGCATAAACTCGAACGTCTCCTGCGCCCCAAATCGATCGCCGTGTTCGGCGGGGCGCAGGCCGCTGCCGTCGTCGCGCAATCGATCAAGATGGGCTTTGCCGGCGATATCTGGCCGGTGCACCCAACCAAGGACGAAGTCGCCGGGCGCAAGGCCTACCGCTCCGTCGCCGAACTGCCCGGCGCGCCGGACGCCGCCTTTGTCGGCGTCAACCGGCATCTGACCATCGAGGTCGTCAAGGCGCTGGCCGAGCGCGGTGCCGGCGGCGCCGTCTGCTTTGCCGCCGGCTTTCTCGAGACCGAAGCCTATGACGATGACGGCGAGCGGCTGCAGGACGAACTGGTCGCGGCTGCCGGCCAGATGCCGATCATCGGCCCGAACTGCTACGGCCTGATCAACTATACCGACGGCGCGCTTTTGTGGCCCGACCAGCACGGCGGCATCCGGCTGGCCGAGGGTGGCAAGGGCGTCGCCATCATCACCCAGTCTTCCAACATCGCCATCAACATGACGATGCAGAAGCGCGGCCTGCCGATCGCTTTCCTGATGACGGCCGGCAACCAGGCGCAGACCGGGCTATCCGAAATGGCGCTCGGCCTGATCGAGGACGAGCGCGTCACCTCGCTCGGCCTGCACATCGAGGCCTTCGATTCGGTCGCCGGCTTCGAGCGTCTGGCGGCGCGGGCGCGCGAGCTGAAGAAGCCGATCATCGCCATGAAGGTCGGCCGTTCCGAACAGGCGCGGCAGGCGACGGTGTCGCACACCGCCTCACTGGCCGGCTCCGATGCGGCCTCCGGTGCCTTCCTGAGGCGGCTTGGCATTGCACGCGTCGATTCCATCCCCGCCTTCATCGAGGCGCTGAAGCTGCTGCACATCACCGGACCTCTGCCCGGCTACAAGCTGTCGTCGATGAGCTGTTCGGGCGGCGAGGCCTCCGTCATGGCCGACAGCGCAGAGGGGCGCTGGGTCAACTTCCCGGTGCTGACGGAAAAGCACCGCGCCCATGTCAAATCGACGCTCGGGCCGCTGGTGGCAGTGGCCAACCCGCTCGACTATCACACCTTCATCTGGAACAACGAGCCGGCGATGACGGCCACCTTCACCGCCATGGTGTCGGGCGGCTTTGACCTCAATATGCTGGTGCTCGACTTCCCGCGCCCCGACCGCTGCTCGGACACCGATTGGTGGGCGACGCTGCGCGCTTTCGAATCGGCGCTGAAGACCAACAAGGCGCAGGGCGCGATCGTGTCCTCGCTGCCGGAAAACCTGCCGGAGGAATATACGGCCGGGCTGATGGCGCGCGGCATGGTGCCGTTGTTCGGCATTTCCGAAGCGATGGACGCAGCCCAGGCCGCCGCCTTCATCGGCTGGGCCTGGCACGAGCCGCAGGCGCAACCGATCGACACATCGGCCGCCGGTGCGCCCGGCGGCGACCACATCACCCCCGACGAGGCCGAAGCGAAGGCGCGGCTGATCAAGGCCGGACTGCCGGTGCCGAAGGGCGAGCGCGCCGGCAACGCCGTCGAGGCGGTGATTTCGTCGATGGCGCTCGGCTTCCCCGTGGCGCTGAAGGCGCTCGGCGTCACCCACAAGTCGGAAGTCGGCGCCGTCAGGCTCAACCTGCGGGATGCCGAATCCGTCAGCACGGCGGCGCACGATCTCCTGCCGCTCGGCACCGGCCTCTATGCCGAGCGCATGGTGCGTGACGGCGTCGCCGAACTGATCGTCGGCTTCACCCGCGACCCGATGTTCGGCGCCGTGATGACGCTCGGCACCGGCGGCGTTCTGGTCGAACTGTTGCGCGACAGCGTCACGCTGATGCTGCCGGCGACGCGCGACGACATTGAGGCTGCATTGCGTGGGCTCAGGCTCTATCCGTTGCTCGAGGGCTATCGCGGCCGGCCGAAGGCCGACGTCAAAGCGGCCATCGACGCCATCTCGGGCATCGCCGATTTCGTGCAGAAGAATGAAGGCGAGATCGAGGAACTCGACATCAATCCGCTGATCGTGTGCAGCGAAGGCAAGGGCGCGTGGATTGCCGACGCACTGCTGGTGCTTGGAGAGAAGAAGAATGTCTGACGTCGTTTCGACCCGCCGCGAGGGTGCCATCCTCGAAGTCACGCTCGACCGGCCGAAGGCCAATGCCATCGACCTGAAGACCTCCAGGCTGATGGGCGAGACCTTCAAGGCGTTCCGCGACGATCCCGAACTGCGCGTCGCCATCGTCAAGACGGCCGGCGACAAGTTCTTCTGCGCCGGCTGGGACCTGAAGGCGGCGGCCGCTGGCGATGCGGTCGATGGCGATTATGGCGTCGGCGGCTTTGCCGGACTGCAGGAACTGCGCGACCTGAACAAGCCTGTCATCGCCTGCGTCAACGGCATGGCGGTCGGCGGCGGCTTTGAACTGGCACTGTCCTGCGACCTGATCTACGCCTCGGACCATTCCTCCTTCGCGCTGCCCGAAATCCGCGCCGGCACGCTGGCCGACGCCGCGACAATCAAGCTGCCGAAGCGCATCCCCTATCACATCGCCATGGACCTCCTGTTCACCGGCCGCTGGATGGATGTCGCCGAGGCGCATCGCTGGGGCCTGGTCAACGAGGTGCTGCCCAAGGACAAGCTCGAGGACCGCGTCTGGGAGATCGCCCGGCTGCTCGCCAGCGGCCCGCCGCTGGTATTCGCCTCGATCAAGGAGACGGCGCGCGTAGCCGAGGCGCTGACCTTCCAGGACGCCATGAACAAGGTGACCCGCCGCCAACTGCCGACCGTCGATGCGCTCTATGGATCGGAAGACAATATGGAAGGCTTCCGGGCGTTTGCGGAGAAGCGCGACCCGGTCTGGAAGGGGAAGTGAGTTCCCTTACCCTCCCCTCGATGGGGAGGGCCGGACCGCAGGTCCGGGGCGGGGTGCAGCGCCGCCATCCCCCACCCGCCGCTTCGCGGCGACCTCCCCCATCAAGGGGGAGGTAAGGAGTGCCAATGACCGACTACAAAACCTTCATCGACGCCGAGACCTGGGCCTTCATCGAGCGGACCAACTCCTACTATCCGCCCGGTACGATCGACTGTACGATCGTGCAGCAGCGCGACATCTATGATCGGATGTGCAGGGAGTTCTTTGCCGGCTATCCGCACGGCGTGATCGCCGAGACGACGGCCATCGCGACGCCCGCCAACAGCATCCCGATCCGCATCTATCGCAAGGCAACGCCGGACAAGACAGCGATGGTGCTCTATATCCATGGCGGCGGCTTCATCCTTGGCGGCCTCGACAGCCATGACGATGTCTGCGCCGAGCTTTGCGCCCGCACCGGCTACGAAGTGGTTTCCGTTGACTACCGGCTGGCGCCGGAGCATCTGCATCCCGCCGCCTTCGCCGACGCGCTGAACGCCTTCGAGTGGGTGGCCAGCAGCTACGACCGCCCCATCCTGCTTTGCGGCGACAGCGCCGGCGGCAATCTCTGCGCCGCCGTTGCCCATGCGACGCGCGGCCACGCCAAGAAACCGATCGGCCAGGTGCTGATCTATCCAGGCCTCGGCGGCGACCGCACGAAAGGGTCCTATCTCAAGCATGCCGAGGCGCCGATGCTGACCATGCGCGACCTCGAATTCTACAAGCATATCCGCACTGGCGGTCGGGACTGGGCCAATGACGTCACCCTGTCGCCGCTCGCCGACCCCGACTTCGCCAGGCTGCCGCCGACAGTCGCGATCACCGCCGAATGCGACCCGCTGTCATCGGATGGCGAGACCTATCGCGACCGCATCGCCGCGGCCGGCGGCCGCGCATCCTGGTTCGAGGAGAAAGGGCTGGTGCACGGCTATCTCAGGGCCAGGCACACGGTCGGCCGCGCCCGTGACAGCTTCACCCGCATCGTCGATGCAGTGACGGCATTGGGACAAGGCGCCTGGCCCTGGTGAGCCGACCACAAACGTCAGCTCAGGCCACAGCCCTTGCCGCCGCCCGGCCAGCGCTGCGGCCTGAAAAGATGCAGCCGCCGAGGAAAGTGCCTTCCAACGCCGCGTAGCCGTGCACGCCGCCGCCGCCGAATCCGGCGACTTCGCCAACCGCGTAGAGGCCCTGGACCGGCTGGCCATCGGCGCCGAGCACGCGGCTGTCGAGATCGGTCTGCAGGCCGCCCAGCGTCTTGCGGGTGAGGATGTTGAGGCGCACCGCGATCAGCGGGCCGTTGGCCGGGTCGAGCATCTTGTGCGGCTTGGCCGTGCGGATCAGTCTGTCGCCGAGATAGGTGCGCGCGCCGCGTAGCGCCGTGATTTGCATGTCCTTGGAGAACGGGTTGTCGAGCTGCCTGTCGCGGGCGCGAATCTCTCGCTCAACCACTCCGACATTGAGCAGCGGCTCGCCGCCAGTCAGTTTGTTCATACGCGCGACAAGGGTCGAAAGGTCGGTCTCGACAATAAAGTCCTCGCCCTTTTCCATGAACGCCTTGACCGGGCCCGGAATGCCCGAGGTGGCGCGGCCAAGCACCTGGCGCCAGCTCTTGCCGGTCAAATCGGGATTCTGTTCGGAACCCGACAGCGCGAACTCTTTCTGGATGATCTTCTTGGTCAGGATGAACCAGGAATAATCGAAGCCGGTGCCCATGATGTGGCTGAGCGTGCCCAGCGTGTCGAAGCCGGGGTACAGCGGCACCGGCAGGCGCTTGCCGCGCGCGTCTAGCCAGAGCGAGGATGGGCCGGGCAGGATGCGGATGGCATGGTCGGTCCAGATCGGCGCCCAGTTCTTGATGCCCTCGACATAGTGCCACATGCGGTCGCGGTTGACGATCGAACCGCCGGCCTGTTCGGAGATCGCCAGCATGCGGCCGTCGACATGGTCTGGCACGCCGGTGATCATGCGCTTTGGTGCGGCGCCCAGGCGCTTCGGCCAGTTTTCGCGGACCAGTTGATGGTTGGCGCCGATGCCGCCGGAGGCGACGATGACCGCCTGCGCGTGAAGCTCGAACCCGCCTTCTATGTCGCGCGCGCTCTTCTGGCCGCGCTCGACGGCGCTCGGCTGCAGGATTTCGCCGCGCACGCCGGTTACGACAGCGCCGGTCCGCGTCAGTTCACTGACCCGGTGACGGAATCTGAAGCTCAGCAATCCGCGCTTCTGCGCCTCGCGCACGCGCAGGACAAAAGGCTCGAGCACGCCGGGACCGGTGCCCCAGGTGACGTGGAAGCGCGGCACCGAATTGCCGTGGCCGATGGCATTGCCGCCGCCGCGCTCGGCCCAGCCGACGACGGGGAAGAACTTCAGCCCGCGCTCGATCAGCCAGGAGCGTTTCTCGCCGGCGGCGAAGCCGACATAGGCCTCGGCCCATTTGCTCGGCCAGAAATCCTCCGGCCGGTCGAAGGCCGCGGTGCCAATCCAGTCCTCGAGCGCCAGATCAAGGGAATCGCGGATGCGCATGCGTCGCTGCTCGGGCGAATCGACGAGGAAGAGGCCGCCGAACGACCAGAAGGCCTGGCCGCCCAGCGACTGCTCCGGCTCCTGGTCGACGATGATGATCCTCTTGCCGGCTTCGGCAAGCTCGGCGGCGGCAACCAGTCCCGCAAGACCGGCGCCGACAATGATCACGTCCGCATCGTCAGCCATTTTTCTTCCCCACAATTAGCCGGCAATTCAATGCGAGGACCTAAACGTTCTCCCAGCCGCCTGTGTCGCCGGCGCGGAAGATGGCGTCGATCACCTTTTGATTGAGCACGGACTCCTCCAGCGTGAAGACGCGCTCCTTGTCGCCCTGCGCCGCCCGCGCAAAGGTCTCGACCTCCAGCCGGTACTGCTGCGTGCCGGGGAAGCGGAACACCTGCGCCTCGGTGTGGTTCTGGTTGTGCAGTTCGACGCGGTGATGGTCGTAGAGCCCGGCATTGAACGGGGAAAACACCTCGATGAACCCCTTCTCGCCGTGAAACACCATGACCTGCCGCGCCGCCATCTGCGTCGACAGATAGAAGGACAGTTCGAAATCGCCGAAATCGGCGCGGATCGAGGAGTAGATGTCGGTGCCGAATGTCTTGTCGCGCTCGATCGTCGCCTGCACGCGCAGCGGCTCCTTGCCAGTCGAGAACCGCGTCGACACGGTCGGGTAGACGCCGATGTCGGGCAGCGCGCCGCCGCCGAGATCGAGCTTGTTGCGCATGTTGTTGGGGTCGACGTTGTAATAGGAGAAAGCACCCTGCACATGGCGCAGCCGGCCGATGGCGCCGCCGGCGATGAGGTCGCGCACCTTGATCCATTGCGGGTGGTAGATGACCATGAAGGCTTCGCAGACCAGCACCTTCTTCTGGTCGCGCAGCTTGATCAGCGGTGCGATGTCCTTGGCGTCGAGTGCCAGAGGCTTCTCGACCAGCACATGTTTTCCCGCTTCGATGGCCTTCGCCGCCCATTCGACATGCTGCGAGGTGGGCAGCGGGATATAGACGCCATCGACTTCGTTCGAGGCGAGAAGGTCCTCATAGGAGCCGAAGGCATGGCGGGCGCCGAAGCGCTCGGCCAATGCCTTGGCCTTCGACAGGTCACGGCTGGCGATAGCCGACAGCACACCGTTCTGCGCCTCGACGATCGCCGGCAACAACTGCTCGCGGCCAATCTTGGCCGTCGACAACACACCCCATCGGAACATCACGCTTCTCCCTATCGATTACAGGCGACGAGGTTTGCCCGAAATCGAGGGAAAAGCCAATGCGGGTGCTGGTTTCCTTGCCCCACGAAGTGGGACAGGAAACGGGCCCCGACTAGCCCCGCTTGCCCGTCAGCGTCATGTCGAAATCGACGACGTTGGAATAGAGCGGCGTGCCGACATCCATGCCGTAACGAGACCTCAGCACCTTGCCGGTGACGTGGAATTTGATCGTGCCAGCTTTGAGGCCGTCGAGTTCGGCAGTGAACTTTTCCGTTGATGTCTTGCCGCGCGCCGTCAGCCGGCCGGTGACCAGGGCCGACGTATCGCTGGTGCGGGTCACACTGGTCGAACGGAACTGGATTTCCGGGCTGTTGGCCGCATCGAACACCGCGTCGGAGCGCAGGAAGGCATCGATGCGGCCCTGACCGGTGCCGACGCTTTCCGGATAGATGGTAAGGTCGACCTTCGAACGGCCGACATCGCCATTGTCGATGCGGATCGCGCCCTTGAAGCGGGCGAAAGCCCCATCGAAGCCGCCGCCGCCGGCCTTGCCGATGGTGAAGTGGATCGAGGAGCCGGCCTGGCTGATCGAGTAGCTGCCGGCGGCATCACCGAGAGCAACGGCAGCGGAAACGGGTACAGCAAGGCAAGCGGAAACGGCCACCAACCCGAGGAGTCGCACATACATGGTTTTGTTCCTTTTAGGAGGCAGCGCCGCTGGCGTCCTCATCCTACAAACGAGACTGACGCCCGTTCTATTCCCCACCTGACGAAGGCGTGATCATGCGCGTCAGCACGCTGTCGCGCAGCCGGAAATGATGGCGCAGCGCCGCAGCGGAATGAAGGGCGACCAGGGCTATGCCGGCATAGGCAAGATACCAGTGCGCCGAGGCCCAGAAGCCTTCGGCGGCATCGGATTCGGCAAGCGGCAAATTGGGCATCACAAACAGGTTGAACGGCATGCTGGGGATTTCCAGCGTCGACACCGACACCAGCGCCCAACCGGACAGGGGCAGCGCCAGCTGGAAGGCATAAAGCGCCAGATGCGCGAGCGGCGCAGTCCGCCGTTCCAGGGCGCCGATCGACGATGGCAAGGCCGGCACGGCATTGCCGAGCCGCCAGGCGATGCGCAGGATGATCAGGCCGAGCAGCAGAAAGCCGAACGACTTGTGCAGCTGGATCAGTTCGAAAGCGATGCGCTGGCTCTCTAACCGCACCATGACGAAACCGAGCAGGAACTGACCTATGAAAATCAGGGCGATCAGCCAGTGGAGGAGGATGGTCGCCCAGCCGTAGCGGGACGCGGTGTTGATGATTGCAGCAGGCATGGTCGAAGAACGCCTACGGGGCCGACTTTCTTCCACCCTCCCCCCTCGTGGGGAGGGTCGGTGCGAAACGACGGGGGCTTCGCCCTACGAAGACCCCCACCCCGATCCGCTGCGCGGATCGACCTCCCCACAAGGTGAGGGTACGCTACGCGCTCACCTTGAAGAAATCGACGAAGGCTCTCAATGCCGGACGCATCTGGCGGCGGCTGGGATAGTAGACGAAGAAGCCGTCGAAGGGCGGGCACCAGTCCTCGAGCACACGGATCAGCCTGCCATCGGCAAGCGGCGTGCGGACATAGGGTTCGAAGACGAAGGCGAGGCCGGCACCGTCGATGGCTGCCTGGGCGATCAGATGGTCCTCGTCCAGGATCAGCGGTCCCTCGACCGCCATCTCGATCTCCTCCCCCTCCTTCTCGAATTCCCAGCGGTAGAGGATGCCGCTGGAAAAGCGGAAGCGGATGCAGCGATGGCCGACAAGCTCGCGCGGATGGCGCGGCCTGGGGTTCGCTTCGAAATAGGCTGGCGCGCCGACCACGGCGCCGCGAATGTCCGGTCCGATGCGCACCGCGATCATGTCGCGCTGCAGGCTTTCGCCGAGTCGCACGCCAGCATCGAACCCGCCTTCCACCACATCGGTGAACCGATCCTCGATGATGATCTCCAGCACGATGTCGGGATAGGCTGATGCAAAAGCACCGAGCCGTGGCGTCAGCACCAGATGGGCTGCCGTGCGTGGTACGCTGAGCCGGAGATTGCCGGCCGGTCGATCACGTGCCTCGACCGCCGTCTCCAGCGCCAGGTCGATCTCGGACAGCGCCGGCCGCAGTCGGTCCAGCAGCTGCGCGCCTTCCTCGGTCGGGGCGACGCTCCGCGTGCTGCGCGCCAGCAGCCGCACGCCAAGCCGCGCCTCCAGACTGGACACCGCATGGCTGACCGCCGACGGCGCGATGGCCAATTCCCTGGCCGCGCCGCGAAAGCTGCCGCATTGGGCAACGGTCGCCAGCACCGCCAGCTGTGAAAGATGCGCTCGGTTCATTGATCTATTTCTTGGAACAGCCTGTACGAACAAGAGCTGATTATCGAACGAACTGCAAGGCGCTATCTCTGTCGCATCGCAACAAGGAGATGCCTGATGCAAACCCGCAAGCTAGGAACTGAATTGAACGTCTATCCCGTCGGCCTCGGCTGCATGGGCATGAGTTTTGCCTATGGCGGCCAGCCGGAAGCCGAAGCAATCGCCACGCTGCACCGCGCCGTCGAGATCGGCGTCAACTTCTTCGACACGGCGGAAGTCTATGGCCCCTACGAGAACGAGATCCTGCTCGGCAAGGCGCTGAAGTCGGTGCGTGACAAGGTGACCATCGCGACAAAGTTCGGCTTCAAGATTCTGGAGGAAGGCACGGGCCTCGACCGCATGGCCGGGGTCGACAGTCGCCCCGAGCACGTCAAGGCGGTGGCCGAGGCCTCGCTGAAGCGGCTAGGCACCGATGTCATCGACCTCTACTACCAGCACCGCGTCGACCCCAATGTGCCGATCGAGGATACGGTCGGCGCCATGGCGGAACTGGTGCGCGAGGGCAAGGTGCGGGCGCTCGGTCTCTCCGAAGCAAGCGCGGCGACCATCCGCCGGGCGCATGCCGTGCACCCGATCGCGGCCGTGCAAAGCGAATATTCGCTGTGGAGCCGCGACCCGGAAGACGATGTCTTTGCCGTCTGCCGCGAACTCGGCATCGGCTTCGTGCCCTACAGCCCGCTTGGCCGTGGCCTGCTGACCGGCGCGATCGTCAAGCCGGAGACGCTGGATGATGGCGACTGGCGCCGCACCTTGCCGCGCTTCCAGGCCGATGCCATGGCGGCCAACGCCAAGGTCGTCGCCACGCTGGAAAAGATGGCGACCGAAAAGGGCGTGACCTCGGCGCAGCTGGCGCTGGCCTGGGTGCTGCACCAGGGCGATTTCATCGTGCCGATCCCCGGCGCGCGCAAAATCCGCCATCTGGAGCAGAATACGGCGGCGGCAGCGATCGAGTTGAGTGCAGTCGAGGTAGCGGCGATTGGCGATGCGCTGTCGCCGGACAAGGTGATGGGCAAGCGCTATACGGAGGAGTTGCTGACGCTGGTGAATGGGTGAGCACGCCGCACGCTGAAATGGAGGCGCTTAGGCGCCCCTTTTATTGAATGGTCGGCGCGAAGCCCCTCTCTGTCCTGCCGGACATCTCCCCCTCAAGGGGGGAGATTGAATGTCGCCTCTGCTTTCGCCAATCACCAGCGTTGAAGAACGGGCGAAGACCGCGAAGCTGCTGATCTCCCCCCTCGTGGGGGAGATGGCCGGTAGGACAGAGGGGGGGCGCCTCGCGCCAACCTCTCCCTACCAAGGCACAACACTAATCTCCGGCCAGTTCTCCTGCGCCCGCCTCCCCTTCGCCTCATGCGTGCGCTGGTTGTCCATCGCCCGGTTCGGCGTGATGCGGAACGAGAAGACGTCATCCAGCCCGAACGGCGCCACCAGCTCCAATTGCCTGTCGGCGTCATATCGCACCCCTACCGCATGGGTCTTCGACGCGAAATAGCTCACGGACTCACTGGCGCTCGTATAGCGCGGACACTCCTGCCCGAACTTCTGCGGATACCAAAGATGCACCCGTGCCTGGTTGCGCACTTCCACCGGCAACGGCAGTCCCTCGAAATGGGTCGCAGCCCGTTGGATTACGGCATCCTCGGCCTCATAGGACAGGTCGGCATCGTCGAAATAGAACAGGTCGACATCCCTGATACCGTAGCCCGGCGGCTTGCCGGTCAGGTGATTCCAGATGCTGTTGTAAAGCGCGCCGGAGACCACCAGCCAGTCGGGCAGCGCGAGCGCGCTCACCCGTGCCAGCGTCTCGGCGAGCAGAGGATCTGCCGATACGATGTCGAGAAACGCCGCCCGTTGTGCTTCGATCGGCAGCCCGGAATAGCGGAGGTGGTGCATCGCCCTTTGGAGGACGATTCGCCACCTGCCGGCAATCCCGAATTCCCTCAGCCGCGCAGCACGCCACCCGTCTGCTTGCCGACATTCTCTACGATGCGCTTGGCCAGGGCCTCGAAATCCTCGTCGGTCAGGGTCCTTTCGACCGGCTGGATCGACACTTCGATGGCGATCGACTTCTTGGCCGCGCCCAGCGACGCACCCTCGAAGATATCGAAGACCGAAACACCGGTGACCAGCTTCTTGTCGGCGGCAAGGGCGGCGCGCACCAGCGTGCCGGCCTCGACGGCTTTGTCGACGACGAAGGCGAAGTCGCGCTTCACCGCCTGGAAGGCGGACAGGTCGAGCCTCGGCTTGGTCTTCGTCGGCTTGGCCTTCGGCTCGGGCACGGCGTCGACGAAAACCTCGAAGCCGCAGAGCGGGCCCGAAGCATCGAGCCCTTCCAGCGTCCTGGGATGGAATTCGCCGAACGTGCCGAGCACCGTCTTCGGTCCGAGCTTGATGGTGCCGGAACGGCCGGGATGATACCAGGCCGGGCCGCCGGCCTCGATCTGCAGCCGCTCGACCGGCGCACCGCAGGCTTCAAGGGCTGCGATCGCGTCGGCCTTGGCGTCGAACACGCCGACCGCGCCGGAATTGCCGGCCCAGTTGCGGCCCGAGCCGTCGAGCTTTGCCGTGCCGCGGCGCACGCCGGCGGCAACGCGGCGCTGCTGCTCGGCGCCGTCGCCTTCGTAGGTGCCCGAGACCTCGAACAGCGCCACGTCGCCAAGGCCCTTGTCGGCATTGCGCTGGGCAGCCGCGATCAGCCCCGGCAGCAGCGATGGCCGCATGTCGGACATGTCGGCGGCGATGGGGTTGGCAAGCTTGAGCGCCGTCTGGCCGCCGCCGAACAGTTCTGCGTGCCTGGCCGGGATGAACGACCAGGTGACGGCCTCCATCATGCCGCGCACGGCGAGCGCGCGCTTGGCGGTGCGGGTGCGGACCTGCAGCGTGGTCAGGATCTTCGAATTGACCGCGTCATGCGCGCCGAGCGGCTGCGGCGCTATGTTGTCGACGCCGTGGATGCGCATCACTTCCTCGACCAGATCGGCCTTGCCGTCGACATCGGGCCGCCAGGACGGAACCACCACATCGACGACATCGCCCGCGCCTTTCGGCTTGAAGCCGAGACGCGACAGGATGTCGAGGCTTTCCGCCTTGGGGACTTCGATGCCGGTCAGCCGCTTCACCTCCGACACCGGGAACGCAACGATCCTGGGTTGATGGCCGGCATAGCCCGCCACCTCGATCTCGCTCGGCGTGCCGCCGCAGAAATCGAGCACCAGCCTGGTCGCCAGCTCGATGCCGGGCACCATGAATTCGGGGTCGACGCCGCGCTCGAAGCGATAGCGCGCATCGGTGATGATGCCGAGTGCGCGGCCCGTGCGGGCCGTGGTGATCGGGTCCCAGAGCGCGGATTCGATCAGCACGTCTGATGTGTTCTCGTCGCAGCCGGAATGCTCGCCGCCCATGATGCCGGCGATCGACTCGACACCGTCTTCGTCTGCTATGACGCACATCTCCGGCGTCAGCGTGTATTCGCGGCCATCGAGCGCCAGCACTTTTTCGCCGTCCTTGGCCCGACGCACGGTGAGGTTGCCGGCCACTTTTTTCGCGTCGAACACATGCAGCGGCCGGCCGCGGTCGAAGGTGACGTAATTGGTGATGTCGACCAGGGCGCTGATCGGCCTGAGTCCGATGGCGAGAAGCCGCTGCTGCAGCCATTTCGGGGACGGGCCGTTCTTTACGCCGCTGACCAGCGTGAGCGCGAAGCCGGGGCAGAGCTCCGGGGCCTCGATCGTCACCTTGACCGGACACATGCCGCTGCCGACATGGGGCATGATGGCGCCGCCGACGAGGCGGCCAAGCCCGCTCGCCGCCAGATCCCGGGCAATGCCGTAGACGCTGGTGGCATCCGGCCGGTTCGGCGTCAGGTTGATCTCGATCACCGGATCGTCAAGGTGCGCGTAAGCCGCGAAGCTGGTGCCGACCGGTGCATCTTCGGGCAGGTCGATGATGCCGTTGTGCTCGTCGGACAGTTCCAGCTCACGCTCGGAACACATCATGCCATGGCTTTCGACCCCCCTGATCTTGCCGACCGTCAGCGTCACATCGATGCCGGGGACATAGGTGCCGGGCGCGGCAAAGGCGCCGATCAGGCCGGCCCGCGCATTGGGCGCGCCGCAGACGACCTGCACGGGGGCCTTGCCGTCGCCGGTGTCGACCGTCAGCACGCGCAGCCGGTCGGCGTCGGGGTGCTGCACCGCCGTCAGCACCTTGGCGATGACGAAGGGTTTCAGGCCCGCCTTGTCGTCGACATGTTCGACCTCGAGGCCGATCGACGTCAGCCGCTCGACGATTTCGGCGAGCGAGGCGTCGGTCTCGAGATGATCCTTGAGCCAGGAGAGGGTGAATTTCATCGTCTCACACTTTCGCGTCGTCTTCAGCGAACACTTCGACCAGGCGGAAGCGTGCGCAAACCAGTTTCATGTCAGGCGAAAGCCCGCATTCGCATTCGAAATTACGCGCTCAGGCCGCCGAACAGCGTCGGCATGTCGAGCGGGCGGAAACCATAATGCGACAGCCAGCGGACATCGGCGTCGAAGAAGGCGCGCAGGTCCGGCATGCCGTATTTCAGCATGGCGATGCGGTCGATGCCCATGCCCCAGGCAAAGCCCTGATATTCGTCGGGATCGAGCCCGCCGGCCCGCAGCACATTGGGGTGGACCATGCCGCAGCCGAGGATCTCCATCCAGTCGGAGCCTTCGCCGAAGCGCACTTCGCCGGGCCGCGAGCGGTCGCACTGGATGTCGACCTCGAGGCTCGGCTCGGTGAACGGGAAGAAGGACGGCCGGAAGCGCATCTTGACCGAGGGCACCTCGAAGAAGGCCTTGCAGAACTCTTCCAGCACCCACTTCATGTTGGCGACGTTAGCCGTCTTGTCGATCACCAGCCCCTCGACCTGATGGAACATCGGCGAGTGGGTGGCGTCGGAATCCTGGCGGTAGGTCTTGCCGGGGATGACGATGCGGATCGGCGGCTTCTGCTTCTCCATGGTGCGGATCTGCACCGGCGAGGTGTGGGTGCGCAACAGCTTGCGCTCGCCCTTCTCGTCCGGCTGGAAGAAGAAGGTGTCGTGCATCTCGCGCGCCGGATGGCCTTCGGGAAAATTCAGCGCGGTGAAATTGTAATAATCGGTCTCGATATCGGGACCTTCGGCGATCGCGAAACCGAGGTCGCCGAAGATCGCCGCGATCTCGTCGATGACCTGGCTGATCGGATGGATGCGGCCGCGCTCGGCCGGCGACTGGCGCACCGGCAAGGTCACGTCGACCTTTTCGGCCACCAGGCGCGCGGTGATCGCAACGTCCTTCAATTCCGCCTTGCGCGCGGTCAGCGCCTCGGTGACGCGGTTCTTCAGGCCGTTGATGGCGGGGCCCTTGACCTGGCGCTCTTCGGCGCTCATGGCGCCGAGCGTCTTCAGGATTTCGGAGATCGACCCCTTCTTGCCGAGAGCGGCGACGCGCACGGCCTCGATCGACGCCTCGTCAGCGGCCGAGGCGATGTCGGCAAGCAGTGAATTTTCGAGTGCATCAAGGCCAATGGTTGCGTCGTTCACGATCAAGCTCACTGCGTTGGAAATCGCTCTAGACGTGAAAGTCACGTTTGGAGTGAGAGTTCAGGCATAAGAAAAACCCGCGCCAGCCGTGCCAGCGCGGGTTCCCCAAATCAAGTGTCGAAAGTGCTTGGGAAGCGCTGGTCTTAGGCGACAGCGCTTTCAAAAGCGTTCGGCGTGGTGTTCTTCAGATATTCGAGCGCGACCTTGGCCTTGGCCACCAGCGCGGCGAACGCCTGCGGCTCATGGATGGCCATGTCGGAGAGGATCTTGCGATCGATCTCGATGCCGGCCTTGTTGAGGCCGTCGATGAAGCGGCCATAGGTCAGGCCATGTTCGTGGGTCGCGGCGTTGATGCGCTGGATCCACAGCGCGCGGAACGAGCGCTTGCGGTTCTTGCGGTCGCGATAAGCGTACTGCAGCGACTTTTCCACCGCCTGCTTGGCGATGCGGATGGTGTTCTTGCGGCGGCCGTAGAAGCCTTTCGCGGCTTTCAGGACCTTCTTGTGCTTGGCGTGAGCGGTGACGCCTCTTTTTACGCGTGCCATGTCATGATCTCCTTAAATGCTGTTCCGGGGCCGAATGCTCAGAGGCCGTTCGGCAGAAAATTCTTGATGACCTTCTTGCCATCCGGTTCAGCCAGAACCATCGTGCCGCGGGCATTTCGAATGAACTTGTTGGAACGCTTGATCATGCCGTGACGCTTGCCGGCCGCTGCCGACAGGACTTTACCCGTACCGGTGATCTTGAACCGCTTTTTGGCGGCCGATTTGGTCTTCATCTTGGGCATTTTGCTACTCCGTTTCTATGAGGTCCCTGTCGTGCCTCCGGCACTCCACGCCTCTTGTTTTGTTCGCTTCGGGCCGACCAAAGCCCGAAAAGCAAATGAAACCGCCACGGCATGCCCTGCCGGGCGGTTTTCTTGGAACGGCGGTGCTATAGATCAAACAGAGCCGGTGCGCAACACCCACCACGCCGTGCCGGGATGCGACGTGCGGTCCGTGGTCAGGGCAGCGTGAACCACACCGGCAGCACACCCGAGAGCTGGGCGCCATCGATCAGCTCGAAGGCGGGCAGTGCCACGAGAAACACCAGGCCATCGAGCAGGGTGGTCAACAGCAGGCGCGGCCTGAAGCTGCCTGTGTCGCCCTCATTGTAGAGCGACAAATTGGGGAAGAAGCGCGGCACCTTCTCCAGATAGGCCTGGTAGGGCGCGCCAAGCGCTTCCTTGAGGAATTTTTCTTCGCGCAAGATGACGATGTGGAAGGCGCCCGCGCACAGCAGCGCGAAAAGGATGATGCCGGAGAACGAGCCGATCTGCGCGCCGACACCGGCCGCGGCCACGGTCGAGAAAACGTAGAGCGGGTTGCGGGTGATCGAATAGGGGCCGCCCGTGACCACTTCGGAGGATTTGCGTCCGCCGATATAGAGCGTCGACCACAAGCGCCCGACGATGCCGAGGAAGATCAGCAATACGCCGAACATTTCGATCGACTCATGCACCCAAGTGTCGGGCGGGAAGGTCGACTGGCCAAACAGCAGCGCCAGAAACAGCACCACCACGAGCACGGCAAGCACCAGCCGACGTATCTGCTGGTAGTTGCCCAGCCCGTATTTCAGTTCATTGTCCAAGGGTGGAATCCGATCGTCGAGTAGCCCTAGCCCAAAGTGGCCCCGGTTCTGGGAGGACGACATGCAAAACAAAGCCGGCGATCTCGGCTCAGGCCAGCAAACAGGCGTCCCGCCAATCGCCGGGACGCCGTTTAGCACAATTCAGGCGGATTTGGAGCGCGATGCCCAGGCCTGACGTCATCGTGATGCATGTCGCCCAAAAAGTGACGTCAGTTTTGGGACGACGCGACGCGTTTTAGCGCGGCGCCAGCACCATCATCATCTGGCGGCCTTCGAGCTTCGGCTCCGCTTCGACCTTGGCAATGGTAGCCACTTCCTCGCGCACCTTGTTCAGAAGCTGCATGCCCAGTTCCATATGCGCCATCTCGCGGCCTCGGAAACGCAGCGTCAGCTTGACCTTGTCGCCTTCCTCGAAGAAGCGCCTGACGGCTTTCATCTTGGTCTCGTAATCATGGTCGTCGATGTTGGGGCGCATCTTGATCTCCTTGATCTCGATGACCTTCTGGTTCTTGCGCGCCTCGGCCGCCTTCTTCTGGTTGGCGTATTTCAACTTGCCGAGATCGAGGATTTTTACGACGGGGGGTACCGCATTGGGCGATATCTCGACGAGATCGAGCCCAGCCTCTTCGGCGAGCAGCAAAGCGTCATTGATGGAAACATCGCCACGGTTCTGGCCTTCGGCGTCGATAAGCTGGACCCGGGGAACCCGGATATCACGGTTGGAGCGCGGGCCATCCTTGGTCGGCGCCGCTGCTTTGAAAGGTCTGCGAATGGTCGTGGTCTCCTGGGCCGTTTCGTTCTGGGTTTGTCAGTCTTGATGCTTGGACGCGCCAATGTGGTGAGCGCGCGGCGCAAGTCAATAGCACAGCATTGACGAGAAATCACCCTGATCGCTGGCCTGCACCAAACAAAGAAACGTCGCGAGCACTTTTCGCCACGCCACCGGTTGTGTCACAAGAACCCCGTGCCGAAAGAGGGGCCTGAGGAAAAAGCCATGACCGCCACACCCCCAACCTTTCTCGATGTCGATGGCGCGCGCATAGCAGTACGCCATTCCCCGGGAGCGACGCCCGGCATTGTCTGGCTGGGCGGCTACAAGTCGGACATGCTGGGGACGAAGGCCGAGACGCTGTCGGAGTGGGCGGCGAAAGAGGCCCTCGCCTTCCTGCGCCACGACTATTCCGGTCACGGCGAATCCGGCGGCGCGTTCGCCGACGGCACGATTTCAACCTGGCTTTCGCAGAGCCTTGCCGTGTTCCGGCATTTCACCAGGGGCGATCAGATCCTGGTCGGGTCCTCGATGGGAGCCTGGATCGCGCTGCGCATGGTGCAGGAGTTGCGCAAAGCCGGCGAGAACCGCATCGCCGGGCTGGTGCTTTTGGCGCCGGCGCCGGATTTCACCCGCGAACTGGTCGAGCCGGTATTGACCGAGGCGCAGAAGCGCGACCTCTCGGAGAAAGGCTTCTTCGAGGAGCCGTCGGACTATTCCGCGGAGCCTTACATCTACACGCGCGCGCTGATCGAGGATGGGCGCAACAACCGGGTCATGACCGGCCCGATCGACACCCATTGCCCCGTCCACATCCTGCAGGGGCTGGCCGATGCGGATGTGCCGTCGAGCCACGCGCTGAAGCTGGTCAGTCTGCTGCCGGCCGACGATGTGACGCTGTCGCTCATTCCGGACGGCGACCACCGCCTGTCGCGGCCACAGGACCTCGACATGCTGATGCGGTCGGTCAGCGACATGGTCGAGCGGAGCAAGTGAAGATGCGCCTTTCCATTCCGATATCCGCCTTAGTCGCGGCCATCGTCGGCTTCGGTGGCACGCTGGCCATCGTGATTGCCGCCGCCAAGGCGGTCGGCGCGACGCAGGTCGAGACGGCGAGCGGCGTGACCGCCATCTGCCTGGCCATGGCCATCGAGTGCCTATGGTTGTCCTGGCGCACGAAGATGCCTGTCATCACCGCCTGGTCGACGCCGGGCCTGGCACTGGTCGCGGCGTCGAGCGGCTTTTCGATCGGCGAGGCGGTCGGCGCCTTCATCGTCACAGGCATTCTTTTGATCGCCACCGGCCTGTTCGGGCCGCTGACACGGCTGATCTCCAAAATCCCCGCCTCGGTGGCATCGGGTATGCTGGCCGGCATCCTCGTCAGCTTCGCCGTGAACGCGGTCAAGGCCATTCCCGCCGACCCCTGGCTGATCCTGCCGCTGATTGGGACCTTCTTCGTCATCAGGCTGTTCAATCCGGCGCTCTCGGTGCTGGTGGTGCTGATCGGCGGCGGTCTTGCCGCCTTCCTCACCGGCCGTGTCGGCGGCCTGCCGGCGCCGGAACTGTCGACGCTGACGCTGATCGCGCCCGATGTCACCGCAACGGCGATCATCGGCCTGGCGCTGCCGCTCTACCTCGTCACCATGGCCTCGCAGAACCTGTCGGGGCTGGCCGTGCTGCGCGCCGCCGGCTACCACCCGCAACCCGGCCCGCTGATCGGCGTCACCGGGCTGTTCTCGCTCTTGTCGGCGCCATTCGGCGGCTCGACCACCAATCTGGCGGCGATCTCGGCGGCGATCTGCACCGGACCCGACGTCCACCCCGATCCCGCCGAGCGCTGGAAAACCGGACCGTTCTATGCGCTTGCCTATCTGGTCTTTGCCATTTTCGGCGCCTCGCTGGTGGCGATCTTCGCCGTGCTGCCGCAGAGCCTGATCGTGCTGGTGGCGGGTCTTGCACTGATGGCGCCGCTTGCCAACGCGCTGTCGATCGCGCTCAAGAACGAGGACGAGCGCATGCCGGCCACCATCACCTTCGCCGTGACCGCGTCGGGGCTGACGCTGTTCGGCGTCGGCGCCGCGTTCTGGGGGCTGGTCGCAGGCATGGTTGCGCTTTTCCTGGAAAGCCTCAAAATGCAACAATCATTTCAGCCTCTTGTCCGGTTTTGGCGGCCATTGCCTTGAATCGCCGTTTTTGCCTTCCCATCTCGATTCCACGCAGCCGGTTCTGGCTGTCTCCAACCGAAGGAATGGGAGAAAATGAACACATCTGCATTGATCCGCCCGGCCTGGACGCCGGCAACCATCGCGTTGATGGTGATCGGCTTCATGGTGTTCTGGCCGCTCGGCTTCGCCATGCTCGCCTACATCATCTGGGGCGACCGGCTCGACGGCTTCAAGCGTGACGTCAACCGCGCGACCGACGGCATCTTCGCCGGCTGCCGCCGCGGTTCCGACAAGGCCGCGCGCTGGGGCCATGGCTCCGCTCGCACCGGCAACGTCGCTTTCGACGACTGGCGCGAAAAGGAGCTTGAGCGCCTCGCCGAGGAACGCCGCAAGCTCGACGAGATGCTGAGCGAGTTCGACGACTATGCCCGTGAATTGCGCCGCGCCAAGGATCAGGACGAGTTCGACCGCTTCATGGCCAACCGCAACAAGTCGACGGCTCCGGCCAAGACCGACCCGGCGACCGGAACGACGCCCACCAAGCGCGGTAAAGGCTCGAACCTGCTTGACGACTAAGGTCCAGCGCATGACCCCGAAAACCGGAACCGATTTTCGAAAAGGGTCATGCGCCAACTTAAGGTGCCACAGCGTCCTTTGCGCGTCCGAGAGGACGCGCGGCGCTGTGGGACAGACCGAGGTATGACAACGGCGTCGCGCGAGCGGCGCCGTTTCTTTTTTGTTCTATTCGTTTTCCTCGAATCGCGTATCGTCCTCCCATGACCATCGGGTTCTTCCGCAATCTGACAAAGCCCAAACCCACGCCCGCCGTGGAGCGGGAATACTGCGTCGCCGGCCGCACGCTGCCGCTCAAGATCGTCGAGAGCTCCAGGGCGCGGCGCCTGACGCTACGCATCGATTCCGGCGGCCAGGGCCTGCGCATCACCGTGCCGCCGGGCCTGCGCCGCGGCGAGGTGGACAGGTTTCTCGAGCGCCACCAGGACTGGCTGGAGCAGCGCCTGGCCAAGGTGCCGACGCGGCCGCAGGTGCGGCCAGGCATCAAGATCCCGGTGCGCGGCGTGGCGCACCGCATCGTGCATGAACCGTCAAATCGCGGGACCGTCGCGGTGTCGCGCGACGAGCGCGGTCCGCTGCTGATCGTGCATGGCGAGCGCATCCATCTGCCGCGCCGCATCGCCGATTTCCTCAAGCGCGAGGCGAAGAAAGAGATCGAGAAGCTGGTGGCCAAGCACACCGAGGCGCTCGGCAAGCGCGCCAAGGCGATCCGCTACAAGGACACGTCCAGCCGCTGGGGCTCCTGCACCTCGGAAGGCAACCTGTCCTTCTCCTGGCGCATCATGATGGCGCCGGCGCCTGTCATCAACTATCTGGTCGCGCATGAAGTGGCGCATCTCAAGGAGATGAACCACGGCCCGAAATTCTGGAAATTGTGCGAGAAGCTCTGCCCGGATACCGACCGCTGCAAGGACTGGCTGAAGCGCAATGGCGGCGCCCTGCAGGCGATCGTGTTTGAGTAGACGCGGGTGTCAGCCGCCGCTGCCAGTGCAAACTTCTAGGGTTGGCAAAGCCACGGTTGCCCTGCCCCACGAACCCGTTCAATCATCGTTCGCGGCGTTCAACTCCTCCGGTCGCAGCCCCTCATCGCCATGATGCGGCCAGGGCAGAAAATCCCGGTTGAAGGCATCGCCGCCGAAATAGTCCAGCGCGCGGTGCGCCTCGGCGCCGTTGAAGGCGGCCTTGTCCATCAGATGGGCGATGACCTCGCGCGCCTGCGCGATCTTCTGCCTGAGTTCGGCAACGGTTGTGTCGGCCATGGTTCTGCTCCCGCCTGAGTCCTGTCCATCAATAGGTAGCGCCTTTGGCGCTGCCGGCAAACAGCATGCTTTTTCTCGACTCTTGGCGCTTTTCGTGCCAATCCCCGCGCCATGGCGCTTGATATCAAAATCTGCGGCTTGAAGACCGACGCTGCGATGGAAGCGGCCCTTGCCGGCGGCGCCAGCCATGTCGGCTTTATTTTCTTCCCGAAGAGCCCGCGCTATATCGAACCGGCCGAGGCCGGACGCCTGCGCCAAGCGGCGCGCGGCAAGGCTTTGGCGGTCGTCGTCACGGTCGATGCCAGCGATGCCTTCCTGGATGAAATCGTCGGAAAAATGCAGCCCGACATGTTGCAGTTGCACGGTTCGGAGACGCCCGGGCGCGTGGCCGAACTGAAAGCCCGCTACGGGTTGCCGGTCATGAAGGCGCTTTCGGTCAGCGCGGCCGCCGATCTCGAACGGATAAAGCCTTTCGTCGGCATTGCCGATCGCTTCCTGTTCGACGCCAAGCCGCCGAAAGGCTCCGAGCTGCCGGGCGGCAATGGCGTTGCCTTCGACTGGCACATCCTTGCCGGCCTTGACGCCGGCGTCGATTACATGCTTTCCGGTGGGCTGAACGCCGCCAATATCGGCGACGCCCTTCGGCTAGCGAGCCCGCCAGGAATAGACATTTCCTCCGGCGTGGAAAGCGCGCCAGGCGTCAAGGATCCGGCGCTGATCGAACAGTTTTTCCGGGCCGTCAGGGCAGCACGCGACGATCGCGCCGCCTGACCGGCTCAAACCAGAGCATGTCCCGGAAAAGTGGAACCCGGTTTTCCGACAAGGACATGCTCAAAACATAGATGTAGGAGATCGGCTATGAACAAGCCGGCGATACCCAATTCCTTCCGCACCGGACCCGACGAACAGGGCATGTTCGGCATTTTCGGGGGTCGTTTCGTTGCCGAAACGCTTATGCCGCTGATCCTTGACCTCGAGCGGCACTGGAATGAGGTCAAGAACGATCCGGATTTCAGGGCGGAACTCACCGACCTTTCGACCCATTATGCCGGGCGGCCTTCGAAGCTCTATTTCGCCGAAGGGCTGACGAAACATCTCGGCGGCGCCAAAGTCTATTTCAAGCGCGAGGATTTGAACCACACCGGCTCGCACAAGATCAACAACTGCCTCGGCCAGATCCTGCTGGCCAAGCGCATGGGCAAGAAGCGCATCATCGCCGAGACCGGCGCCGGCCAGCATGGCGTCGCCTCGGCCACCGTGGCGGCGCGCTTCGGCTTCCCCTGCGTGGTCTATATGGGCGCCACCGACGTCGCCCGCCAAAGCCCCAACGTCTTCCGCATGAAGCTGCTTGGTGCCGAAGTGCGTCCAGTCACCGCCGGCCACGGCACGCTGAAGGACGCCATGAACGAGGCGTTGCGCGACTGGGTGACCAATGTCGAGGACACCTATTACCTGATCGGCACCGCCGCCGGCCCGCATCCCTATCCGGAGCTGGTGCGCGACTTCCAGTCGGTTATCGGCTCGGAAGCCCGCGCGCAGATCCTCGAGCAGGAGGGCCGGCTGCCCGACACCATCATCGCCGCCGTCGGCGGCGGTTCCAACGCCATCGGCCTGTTCCACCCCTTCCTCGACGACAAGGATGTGCGCATCATCGGCATCGAGGCCGGCGGGCGCGGCCTCGACGGCATTGAGCACTGCGCCTCGATGAATGCCGGTTCGCCCGGCGTGCTGCATGGCAACCGCACCTATCTGCTGCAGAATTCCGATGGCCAGATCATGGACGGCCATTCAATCTCGGCCGGCCTCGATTACCCCGGCGTCGGCCCGGAGCATTCGTGGCTGCGCGACTCAGGCCGCGTCGAATATGTACCGATCCTGGACGACGAGGCGCTGGAAGCGTTCAAGCTGACAACCCGCGTCGAAGGCATCATCCCGGCGCTGGAATCCGCGCACGCCATCGCGCATGCGGTGAAGATCGTGCCCGCCATGGACAAGGACCAGATCGTCATCGTCAACCTGTCGGGACGTGGCGACAAGGACGTGCACACGGTGGCCAACATGCTGGGCATGGAGATCTGACAATGACCACCCGCATCGACCGCCGCATGGCGAAGCTGAAGTCCGAAGGCCGCCCGGCGCTCGTCACCTATTTCATGGGCGGCGACCCGGATTATGACACGTCGCTGTCGATCATGAAGGCGCTGCCGACCGCCGGCGCCGACGTCATCGAAATGGGAATGCCGTTCTCCGACCCGATGGCCGATGGCCCGGCGATCCAGGCTGCCGGGCTTCGGGCGCTGAAGGGCGGCCAGACGCTCGCCAAGACACTGAAGCTGGCGTCCGACTTCCGCGCCGGCGACAACGACACGCCGATCGTGCTGATGGGCTACTACAACCCGATCTACATCTACGGCGTCGACCGCTTCCTTACCGACGCCAAGGCGAGCGGCATCGACGGGCTGATCGTCGTCGACCTGCCGCCGGAAATGGACGAGGAACTCTGCATTCCGGCACTGAAGGCCGGCATCAACTTCATCCGGCTGGCGACGCCGACCACCGACGACAAGCGCCTGCCCAAGGTGCTGCAGAATACGTCCGGCTTCGTCTACTACGTGTCGATGACCGGCATTACCGGTTCGGCGCTGGCCGACACCGGCAAGGTGGCCGCCGCCGTCAAGCGCATCAAGGGCCACACCGACCTGCCGGTCTGCGTCGGCTTCGGCGTCAAGACCGCCGAACAGGCGCGGGTGATCGGCGCCAATGCCGACGGCGTCGTCGTCGGCACCGCGATTATCAATGCGGTGGCCAATGTGCTGGGACCGAAGGGCGAGAAGACAGCCGATCCGGCCGAAGCCGTCGCCACGCTGGTCAGCGGCCTGGCGCAAGGCGTGCGCTCTGCCCGCCTTGCTGCTGCCGAATAGTTTTATTACCTCAGGTCTTGTGCATGTCGTTATCCCAAAACCGGTTCCCACTCTTGGGCGACATGCATTAGCCAACTCTTGGTCAGGACAGGAGCCGAAGCGATGAACTGGATCACCAATTACGTTCGCCCGAAGATCAATTCGATGCTCGGCCGGCGGACCGACATGCCCGAGAATCTCTGGATCAAGGATCCCGAGACCGGCGAGATGGTGTTCCACAAGGACCTGGAATCCAACCAGTTCGTCATCCCCTCTTCCGGCCACCACATGAAGATTTCGGCCAAGGAGCGGCTGAAATACTTCCTCGACGACGGCAAGTACGAACAGCTCGACAACCCCAAGGTCGTCCTGGACCCGCTGAAGTTCCGCGACGAGAAGCGCTATACCGACCGGCTGAAGGACGCCAAGGCCAAGACTGGCCTGGAGGACGCCATCGTCAACGCGCTGGGCACCATCGAAGGCCTGCCGGTGGTGGTGACGGTTCAGGACTTCGCCTTCATGGGCGGCTCGCTCGGAATGGCGGCCGGCGATGCCATCGTTCATGCCTTCGAGGTCGCTCTGCAGCGCAAGCGGCCGCTGATCCTGTTTGCCGCTTCCGGCGGCGCCCGCATGCAGGAAGGTATTTTGTCCCTCATGCAATTGCCGCGCACCACGGTCGGCGTCGACCGGCTGAAGGAAGCCGGCCTGCCCTACATCGTCGTGCTGACCAACCCGACCACCGGCGGCGTCACCGCCTCCTACGCCATGCTGGGCGACGTCCACATCGCCGAACCCGGCGCGCTGATCGGCTTTGCCGGGCCGCGCGTCATCGAGCAGACCATCCGCGAGAAGCTGCCGGACGGCTTCCAGCGCTCCGAATATCTCATGGATCACGGCATGGTCGACATGGTGGTGTCGCGGCTTGAGATGCGCCAGACGATCGCGCGGTTGCTCAAGATGCTGCTCAAGATGCCGGAAGAGCAAAAGCCGCTGGAGCCGGAAATCCTGCCGCCGGCGGTTGTTTCCATCGAGGCACGGCCGCAGGCCTGACGCGACACCCAGCGCCGCGAACCGCGATTGCGCACGGCGCGCGCCTTCGTCATCCTAGGGCGAAGCAGGAGCTTAGCTCCGTCGCGGAGACCCTAGGATCCATGCCGTGACCTGCGGACTGCGCCACGGCTGTAGTTACTATGAGAATGTCGAGGCGCTTGAGTGGACGTACTGACAGGACGCTGGGATAGAGAGGCATGGCCTTCTGGGTCGCTGCGTCTTTCGGTGAAGGTCACGGAATGGATCCTAGGTTCTGCGCCGCGTCGCTACGCTCCTTGCTTCGCCCTAGGATGACGAAGGCGTGGCTATCCGTCGTCATGGCAGACAACCTGACGCGCCAACACAAGTCTTTTGAGGGCCTGTCGTTATGACCACGCTTGCCGCCGACCGCGAAATCGAAGCCCTGATGGCGCTTCACCCGAAAGGTTTCGACCTTTCGCTCGACCGCATCGCGCGGCTCCTGGGGCGGCTTGGCAACCCGCAGGACAGGCTGCCGCCGGTGATCCACATCGCCGGCACCAACGGCAAGGGCTCGTGCGCGGCGTTTTCACGTGCGCTGCTCGAGGCCGCCGACTACCGCGTCCATGTCCACACCTCGCCGCATCTGGTGCACTGGCACGAACGCTACCGGCTCGCCGCCGATGGCGGCGGCAGGCTGGTCGACGATCATGTCTTCGCCGATGCCATTGCCCGCGTCGCCCATGCCAATGAAGGCGAGACGATCACCGTCTTCGAGATCCTCACCGCCGTCACCTTCCTGTTGTTTTCGGAACACCATGCCGATGCGGCCGTCATCGAGGTGGGGCTTGGCGGCCGTTTCGATGCCACCAATGTCATCAAGGAGCCGGCGGTTTCGGTGATCATGCCGGTGTCGATGGACCATGAGGCCTATCTCGGCGACCGCGTCGAGCTGATCGCCGCCGAAAAGGCAGGCATCATGAAACCCGGCTGTCCGGTCGTCATCGGCGCGCAGGAAAGCGAGACGGCGCTCGAGGTTCTGATCGATGCCGCCGACCGGCTCGGCTGCCCGACCCTCGTCTACGGCCAGGACTTCCTCGCCTTCGAGGAAAACGGCCGCATGGTCTACCAGGACGATGACGGCCTGATGGACCTGCCGCCGCCAAGACTGCCCGGGCGCCACCAGTTCGCCAATGCGGCGGCGGCGATCGCCTCGGTCAAGGCGGCGGGCTTCGAGATCAGCCATCGCGCCGTCGAAAAGGCAATGACTGCTGTCGCCTGGCCGGGACGGATGCAGAAGCTGTCGCAAGGCAGGCTGACGGACCTGGCGCCAAAGGGCACCGACATCTGGCTCGACGGCGGCCATAATCCAGGCGCCGGCCTGGTCGTGGCCGAAGCGCTGGCCGAACAGGAAGAAAAGAACCCCAGGCCGCTGTTCCTGATCGCCGGCATGATCAACACCAAGGACCAGAGCGGCTATTTCCGCGCATTCAAGGGCCTTGTCCGGCACGTCTACACGGTCCCGGTAAGCCTGAGCGATGCCGGCGTGCCGAACGACGAGCTGGCGATTCGCGCGACGGAAGCCGGGCTGACTGCAGAGCCGATGAGTTCCGTCGCCAGCGCGCTGATGCTGCTACGCGACACCTGGGACGGCCCACCGCCACGCATCCTGATCGGCGGTTCGCTCTATCTCGCCGGCGCGGTGCTGGCAGAGAACGGCACGCCGCCGACTTGAGGTCGGCTGAGAATTCTACTGCGGCGGCCACCTGGCGCAGCGAGTTCGGGTTGACCTTAGAGCGGTTCAGATTTTGACTGAATCTGTGGGATTCCCGTGGGAGTGATTTTGTGATTCAAGATGCTGGCTGGATCGGAGGCCAGCATCTCATGACGGCTCCCATTTCAAACGATCTTCGTGAGCG
>SRUQ01000099.1 GCA_004791255.1 bacterium M00.F.Ca.ET.205.01.1.1 | reverse complement strand
GGCCAGTGCGCGCCGCATTCGAGCGCGTTTCTGTCGAGGTTCGCCTTGGCGAGCATCGCGGCGGCGAGTTTGGTGTGCTCGGGCTCGCCGGAATGCGAGGCGCAGGCCAGCGCCAATTCGCGGTCGCCGAAGCCGTAGGCATCGGCAGCACCCGATTCGACCAGCGGCAGCGCCTGGATCGCCTTCACCGCCGAGCGCGGGAACACCGGCCGCGCTGTGTCGCCGATCTCCCAGACGGACTTGCCGTCGGCATCGAAGACCGCGACCGCGCCGCTATGAGCGCTTTCGACCACCGCCCCGCGCAGAACCTCGACCAGAACCGGATTGGACATGCTGCCTCCCGCACGCGCCGCCCAAGGGGGCGCGCTTTAAAGCGCGTCGTGCTAAA
>SRUQ01000098.1 GCA_004791255.1 bacterium M00.F.Ca.ET.205.01.1.1 | reverse complement strand
GACAAATTATGCTCTCTGGGTGACAATTTTCCAGGCCCAGCAACAGGAGTGGACGAGATGCAGACTAGGGAAAATGCCTGAGAAAAGGGAACGTTCCTGTTTTCCATCGCGCGGCCGAAACTTTTGACCAAGCGGCTCGACCGAGGGGAGCGGCAACATTCAATGGGTCGCTTCGATCCTCGGTTCCTCGATGTACCAAGGCACGGAAATGATCACGATGTCCGATCCGCCGAGCTCGAGCAGTTTGGCGTGCAGTCGGCGGGCGCGATGGGTATGCAGGATATACTGCCACCAGTTGGGCGGCACGACCTCCGGGAGCAGCACCGCAATGGTGCGGCCACCGAACTCGTCTCGCAGCACCCTGATCTCCTTCAGCAATGGCTCGTAC
>SRUQ01000097.1 GCA_004791255.1 bacterium M00.F.Ca.ET.205.01.1.1 | reverse complement strand
CGCGCCTGGACACGGCGGAATATGGTTTGCCGGCCACAGCGGGTCCGCTAAGGTCGCGCGCCGTCGGCTTCGGGCCGCGACAGGATCTATCCGAAGGCAAAAGGCAGGGAATGACCGGCGTGACAGCCGCGAGCGGCAATAAAACTTCCGATCGGAGACTGACCTTCGTTCTGGGCGGCGCGCGCTCGGGCAAGAGCTCGCATGCCGAGAACCTGACGACCGCCCATCCGTCGCCCTGGGCCTACATCGCCACGGCGCAGGCCTATGATGACGAGATGCGTGAGCGAATTGCGCTGCATCGGTCGCGGCGCGGCGAAGGCTGGGTTACCGTCGATGCGCCGCTCGATCTGGTCGGCGCGATCGCGGCCCTGCCGGACCACCAGCCGGTGCT
>SRUQ01000096.1 GCA_004791255.1 bacterium M00.F.Ca.ET.205.01.1.1 | reverse complement strand
GGAGCGGAAATGGCGGTGTGATCGATGCGGATCTTGCTCACAGGATGGTCCGGCTGGCTGGGCAGCGCATTGGCGCCGAGGCTGAAGTCGCTCGGCCATGAAGTGGTGGGTCTTGACCCGGTGCCGTCCGAGCAGACACAGGTCGTCGGCTCGGTCGCCGACCGAGACCTCGTGCTGGGAACGATAGGTGAGAATCGCATCGAGGCCATCGTTCACAGCGGCGCGCTGCACAAGCCGAATATCGAGCATTTCGAGAACAGCGCCTTCGTCGCGACGAATGTGCAAGGCACGCTCAACCTGCTCGACGCGGCCGTAGCCTATGGTGTGAAGCGCTTCGTCTTCACCTCGACGACGTCGCTGATGATCTCGCGGGCGATCCGCGCCGGGTTCCA
>SRUQ01000095.1 GCA_004791255.1 bacterium M00.F.Ca.ET.205.01.1.1 | reverse complement strand
CGACTGCTTGCCGGAGAATTTGAGCTCGACCGTATGGGTATCCTTCGCCACCACGTCATCCAGATGCGTCAGCGACAGCGCGTAGTCCGGATGCCCTTTGTCCTTGAGCAGCTTGTAGGTAAAGGCGACGTCGTCGGCGGTGAGCGGCGTGCCGTCGTGGAAACGTGCCTGCGGACGTAGCGAGAAGGTGAAGCCGTTGCGGTCGTCGGAGATCGTGACGCCGTCGGCAATCAGCCCATAGACCGCGTCCGGCTCGTCGAGCGCCCGCACCATCAAGGAATCGAAACACATTTCCATGCGTTGCGGGGAATCGCCCTTGGGGACGAACGAATTCAGCGTGTTGAAGGTCTGCGGGCTCTGGTTTTGGCCCCAATTGGGTGGCGAGAAATTGAA
>SRUQ01000094.1 GCA_004791255.1 bacterium M00.F.Ca.ET.205.01.1.1 | reverse complement strand
CTGGCACTGCCCGGACGACATTTCGCTGGTCGGCTTCGACGACGCCGAATGGATGCAGGTGACATGGCCGGCAATTGCAGCCGTGGTGCAGCCGGTGCACGAGATCGCCAGCAATGCGATGGACGTGCTGTTTCGCAGGATCGAGGGGGAGGGCGGCCCGCCCAGGGCGCGGCTCGAGCCCTGCAAGGTCTTGATGCGGGAATCCGTTGGCTCGCCAGGCAGCGGCCCGCATTCGGGGGGAGGAAGCCGACAATAGCCCCCATTGTCGACAACGGAAGGACGGTGCCGGCCTGGCCAAGGCATCCGGCACGCCAGATCAGAAGGAGGACTGGAATGACATCGCTTACCCTCAAGATAAATCGATTTACCCTTGCATTGGGCGTAGCTCTGGCGTTTT
>SRUQ01000093.1 GCA_004791255.1 bacterium M00.F.Ca.ET.205.01.1.1 | reverse complement strand
CTGACGCCAGCGGCGCCGGCTGGTTTAGATGGTCACCACCATCTTGCCGGCATTGGCGAGCGGCGTGGTGATGCCGGACAGCATCGTTTGGATATTCGCAACGCTCTGGTAGCGGCCGTTGACGGAGATGCGCTGCAGCGCGTGCAGGAAGCCGGCATGCTCGGCGCGCAGCACGCCATGGCGCGTCGTCACCGCCGAGACGTCGCCGGCATCGCGGGCAAAGCCCACTTCGCGGCAGCCGACGGCGCTGGCATAGCCATAGGGATAGGCAAGATGGCGCGGCTCCTGACCGAGCTTCTCCAGCAATATGCGCCGGACATCGCCGATCTCATGCCGCGCGTCGGCCTCCGAAAGCCGTTTCAGGTTGAGATGGTTGACGGTGTGAGCGCCGATAGAT
>SRUQ01000092.1 GCA_004791255.1 bacterium M00.F.Ca.ET.205.01.1.1 | reverse complement strand
GGACAAGTCGCCATCCGCCAGCCGGAGAATGGCTTCCGTCATAACTTCGAACCCTACATTGCGCGGGATCGCGACAATCCCGATCTACGCCGCAAGGCAATGACCGCTATTACCGCCAAGATGGCCCGCGTCGTGCACGCTGTCGTCAAAGGTGGTTCCGACTACCGGCCCTTCGTTGAAGGGCGGGTGCCAGGTGGAAGAACCTCTGTCAGCTAGGGCCGTGAGGGCATCGATTCGATGACCCTGTAGATAATGTTCGGGTCTTCCGCCTGGATCAGAAGCTCGTGTTGAGGACGGTGAGGACCCGCCTTCGTGCGGACCCTGTGTTTGCTATGGACGAGACCTTTTCCCTTGCCGGTGGAAGCCGCCTGGTTCGACGACTTGACCAACGTCACGCAGC
>SRUQ01000091.1 GCA_004791255.1 bacterium M00.F.Ca.ET.205.01.1.1 | reverse complement strand
CAGCGACCTGTCCACCTACCAGTCCGATGATTTCGAACTTAGGCTGGGCGATCTCCATTATCGCGATGTCCGCGAATATGCCGTTGGTCGCAACACATCTGCCGGCTGGCAAGAACGGCGTGACGCGACGAACGATCCGCTCCCCGTGACGCGTGTTTGGACCGATTTCCTTCCGCAGCAGGAGGTGGAGCGTGTCGTCCCGGCAAGGAGCGCGTCGAGTTCGGCATGGAGGCTCTCGCTCGGGCTGCCGTTTCCGGAGCCGAAGCGGTCAGTGCAGCCTTGGATTCACTGCCTGAACTTTACGCCGAGTGGCGGCGGGGTCAGGAAGGAATGATGACAGGGCTTGCGCTGAGACGGCTAAAGACGGGCCAGGCGCTTCTGGAAAAAGTTGACACCGCCGGCA
>SRUQ01000090.1 GCA_004791255.1 bacterium M00.F.Ca.ET.205.01.1.1 | reverse complement strand
GCTCTCGCAAGGTGACGCAGGGGACTACAGCAGCCCCGCCTGCTCGGCCTGATGAAGGCGCCGGAGGCATCGTCGCTCTCCCGGCAGTCGCTCATCGACCAGTCGCGCCTGGCCGGCGACGATCTCGGGATCGTCGAAGGGATGGAGAAGCGTGAGGTGCTCGGTTTCGGCGATCTCGCGCGCCCTGGCCGCGGCAACCTCCTCGCGGGCGCGGTCGCCATGATCGGTCAGCACCACCCGCGCGCCGTAACCGGCCGTCGCGTCGCGCTTGGCGGCGGGCGCATCGAGCGGCATAACGATGGTGACGGGGATGCCCAGCGCCTGGCCGGCCGCCGCCAGCCCCTGCGCGAAATTTCCGGAGGAATAGGCGACGACACCCCTTCTCGCTTCATCCGGCGAAAGCCG
>SRUQ01000008.1 GCA_004791255.1 bacterium M00.F.Ca.ET.205.01.1.1 | reverse complement strand
GTGTGGCTGCTGGAATGCATGGTGTAACCAGTGCAGCTGGCGGCGCCGCTATACGCATAGCGCGATCCGCCACTGCAAGTGTTGGGCGCAACGCCGATGCCGGGCGCGATGCCGCGTGGACCGCGACGGGTGGTGCACCGATCACGTCAATGACCAGAAGCCCAGCTGCAGCTCCCGATGGCGCGCCGACATGGGCAAGGCGCTTGCGTTCAGAACAGACCGCCCGTGCGCATCGACACGCCGCCGTGCAGGCCGTCCGAGATGGCGACAGGTCGGGCGGCGGCGCCAATCCCTCCCTCAACGACAAGGACGACTAGATGCTCTTCAAGCGACCCGTTCAACGTTACGGCAAGACGCCCGAGCCGGTCACGCCGTAGCAAAAGGCCGCCCAGCTCTGGGACGAGCGCATCGGCTCATCTCGGGTACAGGCCCGTAACTGGCGGCTCATGGCTCTTGGCTGTCTGGCTTTAGCGACTGGCCTCTCGGGCGCACTTGTATGGCAATCGGTGCAAAGCCGTGTCGTGCCTTACGTCGTCGAGGTGGACCGCTTCGGTGAGGCGCGCGCCGTCGCGCCGGCAATCCGGGGCTACGAGCCCTCGGATGCCCAGATCGCATGGCACCTCGGTCGTTTCATCCAGAATGTCCGTTCCGTTTCCACCGATCCAGTGCTGGTGCGGCAGAGCTGGCTGGCAGCTTATGACTTTGCCACCGATCGAGCAGCGCTCTTCCTCAACGAGTACGCAAAGGCGAACGACCCTTTCGGTCAGATCGGCACGCGCAGCTATCGGTCCAGGTGACCAGCGTAGTCCGGGCTTCCGATAGCTCGTTCCAAGTCAAATGGACCGAGCAGGTCTTTGAGCGTGGCAGCCTGGCAAGCACGACGCGCTGGACCGCGATCCTTACCATCGTGATGCGCCCGCCAAAGCAATACTGACCAGCTGCGCAACAATCCGCTCGGCGTCTTCATCAACGCCATCGACTGGTCACGTGAACTCGACGGTGCCGCGCCAACATCTTTTTCCCCCAAGGAGCCCGCCCATGACAAATAGAGCCCCATCGTTCCGTGCAGCGCTGGTACTGTCCCCGTCAGCAGCCGTCCTCTCCGCCTGTGGATCGAAGCCGGTGCCGCCACCCGAAAACTCCTACGATGCTGCTGACTTCAAACCTGCGGCTGTCGAGAAGTCGCCGGAGAAGCCGGTCAAGATCGTCGAGGTGCCAAAGCCGTTGCCGCTACCCGGCCAGTTACAGCCCGAGCCGGGCAAGGCCGTCGAAGACAAGCGCTCTCCTGAAGATCGCGTCGCCGATGCCAACAAGGCGGCCACCCAGCAACCCACCAAGTACGGGTATGTCAATGCGGTCCAGGTCTATGGCGCACTTTATCAGCTCTACGCCGCACCCGAGCGCGTCAGCGATATTGCTCTGCAGCCAGGTGAGAAACTCACAGCCGTGTCGGCCGGCGACACCGTGCGTTGGGTGATTGGCGACACCGTCAGCGGCACGGGTGATAACCAGCGCACCCATGTGCTGGTAAAGCCCTTTGCGCCGGGGCTGAGCACCAATCTGGTGATCACCACGGAACGGAGGACGTACCACCTACAACTTCAAAGCACCGAAAAGACCGCAATGGCGGCAATCTCCTGGACCTACAGCGAAGACCAGATCATTGCGTTGCGTCAGCGCAACGCTCAAGCCGAGGCTGCTATGCCGGTGACGTCGAATGTGGCGCTCGAAAATATCCGCTTCCGCTATTCAATCACCGGCGACACACCAGCCTGGAGGCCGACGCGCGCCTTCGACGACGGCAGCAAGGTCTATATCGAATTTCCGCGCCGCATCGATCAGGGCGAGGCGCCGCCACTCTTCATCGTCGGTGCTGACGGGAACAACCAGCTCGTCAATTACCGCATGCGGGGCAACTACTATATCGTCGATCGTCTCTTTGCCGCCGCCGAACTGCGCCTGGGCACCAAGCAACAGCAGGTCGTGCTCATTACGAGGACTGATGGCCGGCAGCCGCTGCGGCGGATACCACTTTTTGCACGGTCCAGCAGGTGAGGTGAGCACTCATGACCGATACTTCCCGACCCGATGCACCTTCGAAACTCGATCCCGAGCAGCTGCAGTTGCGAGCCTCACCCCGCCGCGCCGTGCGATTCAGGCGCGGTGTGATCGTCGCCATCGCTGCAGTCGCATCGGGAACCATTCTGGGCGTCACGATGCTTCAGGGACCTGCATTGCGCATCAAAGAGCAGGCGGAAGACCTCTACAACACTGACCGTAAGCCAACGGCGGAGGGACTTGACACGCTTCCCAAGGACTATTCCGGAATGAAGCCGAAGCCTCCTGTGCTTGGACCACCTCTGCCCGGCGACCTCGGCCGTCCCATCCTTGAACGTCAACGTCAGCTTGGCATAGCGCCGGGGCAGGAGGCATCCGCCGAGCAGCAGCGCCTCGCCCAGCAGGCGATCGCGGCGCGCGAATCGCAAGTCCTTTTCCGTATCGAAAGCCGGCCCGGACAGATGCATATGGCCGGCAATGGGCAAGGTCCGCAGCAACCGTTTGAGGCCCTTCCGCAATCCAGTGAGACACGCGCATCGGCTTCGGTTGCGCCAGCCGAGGGCGACCAGAACCAATCAGCAGCGCAAGCTCGATTTAATCAGCCAGCAGAGCACAGGCGGAAACTACAATCCACATGCGCTGCAGACGCCAGCTTCGCCATATCAGCTGATGGCCGGCAGCGTCATCGCGGCAAGCCTGATCACAGGTATCAATTCCGACTTGCCCGGCCTTGTCGTAGCACAGGTCACCGAAAATGTGCACGACACGGTCACCGGCAACACCTTGCTCATCCCACAGGGCTCACGGCTGATCGGCACCTACGACAGCGTCGTTGCCTTTGGGCAAAAGCGCGCCCTGCTAGTCTGGCAGCGCATTGTGATGCCCGATGGCTCTTCGATCGAAATCGACAATCTGCCCGCAACCGACACTGCCGGTTACGCAGGACTTGAAGACAAGGTGGATTTCCACACCTGGCAGCTGATCAAGGGCGTCACACTAGCCACATTGCTGGGCGTCGGCACGGAGTTGAGCTTTGGGAACAATGAAAGCGACCTGGTCAAGGCGATCCGCGAATCCACGCAGCAGAACGTCAGCCAAGCCGGCCAGCGCATCACCGAAAAGAACCTCAATATTCAACCCACGATAACCGTCCGCCCTGGTTGGCCGCTGCGCGTCATCGTGCACAAGGATCTTATGCTCCGGCCGTATTCGAGTTGAACAGGAGTAGGTCATGTCGAACCTGAAACTTGGAAG
The DNA here is from genome assembly GCA_004791255.1 of bacterium M00.F.Ca.ET.205.01.1.1. Lineage (GTDB taxonomy): Bacteria > Pseudomonadota > Alphaproteobacteria > Rhizobiales > Rhizobiaceae > Mesorhizobium. Next base: position 326,171 of record SRUQ01000008.1, on the reverse strand, counting down.
GCTTCCGGACCGGACTCCGTCCAAGATCACCATCACCGTTAGCGCCGATCTGGGCCAAGCACTCAACGACTACGCGGCGCTCTACCGCCAGACCTATGGCGAGTCGGAGACGGTGGCTGAACTCATCCCATACATGCTCGTGGAATTTGTGGAAAGCGACCGAGCGTTTGCCAAGGCCAGAAAGGAAGGCCTGCCGGGCTCCGGCGTATCGGAGAAGCCGCGACGGCAATCAGTTTCAACAGCAGACAACGCGCAGCGCGGGGTATCGAGCACGACACGCACTTAATCGTGGCCGCGCCATCTTCGGCCCCCGACCTTGGATGGTGCCTGGAGATCGCAGTTTTCTGACACAGACCGGGGCTCCCACTCGAATTGATAAATGCCCGCGAGATGCACTTTCGTCTTCGATCTCTCTGATGGAATGGATGTAGCCCGATCTGACTTCGGCTTTCGATGCATCAGGACGCCCCAGCAGATATTCGCTCCACGAAAAACGCGCCGGCGTTCGATCCGTCTATGTGGCGCCGGTTTCCATTCATGAACGCGCATTTTGGCGGCGCTAGCAACTATTGCTCCGGCCATCGTCGCAACTTACCCACTGAACTGGTGTTTCGACGATGTCCAAGTTGCGCGTTCCGCAACGCCTGCCGACAGCATCCGCCAATTTATTGCTGGTCGATCTCTCGGATGGTGGCATCGCCCGCCTACGTGCATGGTTCTATTCGCCGCGGGAAAACGGGGAACGATCCACATGGGACCTGTCATGTGCCGGCGGCAGTATCTTGCGCAGTGCTACTCCGGGGTCGCCGCTGTTCTCTGCTTCAAAGGTGTAAGGGGCAACATCACGCGTTTCCGCTGCCTGGGTTGAAAAAGTCCTATCCACCCAACGGCGAAAATTGAAAATACCACCCGCAAGCTGGAGCGAATAGTCGAGCGACTGGGTCTCGGCGACGAAAGGTTCCGTGGATGCGCGATTCCTGAAATAATTCCTTAGCGCCTCTTCATCATAAGGATTGATGGCGAATGGCAAGAGGACATTCATTTCATCAAAGAGAGGGCCTTCAGACGGAACTGCCCGACCCCAATCGAGGGCACGCGCATGGCACGCAAGGCATGCAGAATTGAAGTTGTCGACGGGTCCATTAAGGCGCCCAAACAATCCAAGATGGTGACGAGGTAGCGGGAAGAACCGAGCAGCCACAGCCGGATTGACCCAGCTTTCCTGCACGGCGCCTCCATCTTCCTGATACTTCTTGGCAGTCAATTCAGGGTCGTTTCCCCACATCAGTCCCACGGGAACAAGCTTTGACCAGGCTTCGTCACCGGGTGCATAGGCGTCGTACATGAAAGTGCCAAAAATCCAACCCGTCAGGGCGTCAGCTGCTGGATCCTTCACCGCAACATCTACTTGCAAAAGGCGCATTTCCTTGACGGAGCCGTGCTCGCCAATGGCGGCGTTCCATGTCTTTGATCCCGTTAGATAAGGCACCCGCGAAATCGGCGCGGTGGTGAAGAGCAGTTTGATTGCAAATGTGTTGGGCGGGAACACGAACCCCTTGGTCTTCGGCCGCGCGGGGTCCGCCCAAACCTGACCGAGCCCATAGCATCCAACCGCGTTATAGAACCCGACTGCCCAGTTTTCGGCGCGAGAACGTTGATGCTCCGAGAGTTCGAAAAGGCGCGATCCTCGTTCACGGGTCATACCGTGAATGCGCTCTCGAATATCCTGAAACCACGGCGCGTGGCACCAGCTCTGCGATCCCTTCTCGACCCTCCAGTCGATGGGGACATTGTCCTTCAGCCCATAGGCAAGGAGAGTGCGAAGATAACGTTCAGGCTCCACGCGGAAGTCGATCCCGCGCCATGGAGTCTCCACGGCTGGGAGGGTCTTCGGAAAGGATAAATTGGCAACGAACTCTTTCTCCCCGGGAGGCAGGCTAGTGAGAGCCATCGTGCTTGAGCAGTTGAAAAGGATACTCGCCGCTGTGTCGAGCGTCGAGTTTTCCGGAACGTCGCAGGCCGCGTGAGCCGGCCGAGGCGCAATGGCCAAGTTGCCGAGCATCATCCAAATCAGCATCACAGTTTTCGCACAGACACGCATCTGCGTTCTCCATTAGTGTGGTGGCTGGCCTGCCAAATTCATTGTACCGTTGATACTTACCAAGCCTTTCAGTGTGGTCATTCCTAAGGTTGGCAACCCGTGCAAGTGCAGCCCATACCCGAAGGTACCCTCTCGCTCGACGCATGGGAGACAGCAAGGCCACTAGCGACGGCGTTTGTCCCGGCAGGTGATCGCGCTCACCTTCAATGATACGCCCTCCCAATATGCATTGCTTGAGCGAGCTGATTAGTCAGACAGTACGGTCTCAATAGCATCAGCAATCACGTCAGCATGATGTGGTTCATGGCCGTCGTGGAACACTATCTGCAACGAGCTTTCGATCCACTTTTCAGCTTCCGGGCAATGTGTCTGCTTATAGTCAAAGACAGTCTCGGGGACATCCGGGAAGACTTGTCGCGCAACCAACTCGGCCGGCCAGATTGGAGTTTCGTTGTTCGGTTGCCCGAAAGTGTCGAAAAAGTTCCGGTTCCTGAACACACCAGTCCGATAAAGGGTTTCATCGCCGTAGGATCTACCGACGCCCATGCCGACCGAATTCGCCGCGAGGCGCATCGCCTTCAGCACATCTTCCCGGCGTGCCACCAGATCCGGCTCTAGGCGAAACATTTGAAAGAAATAGCTGGAGATCGCTTCGCCGTGGTGTTGCTGCGGCCGCACACCGGGAATCTTTGACAGCCTCTCATCAAGTCGTTGGCCAACAGCTGTAAAGCGAGCCGCTACTTTAGCCAATTTGGGCAGCTGCGCCAGGAGCATGGCGAACTCCAGGTCGCTCATCCGGTAATTTACGCCTGACCCGTTGTATATGTAGTGCTCGCTATTTGTATCGTTCACGCCGGTCCGGTTGCGATGCTTGTCGGAGAAGTTGAGGCACCGCAGGAAATCATCCTCGCTCCTTACGAGGACAAAGCCGCCCTCGCCACAAGTGATGTGTTTTTGGGAGTTGAGGCTGAAGCAGCCAGCATCGCCTCGCGTTCCCGCGGGACGTCCTTTATAGCTGGCCCCCTGAGCCTGCGCAGCATCTTCAATCACTTTGATCTTGTGTTGCCGACAGAAATCAAGAATCGGATCCATATCTGCAGGCGAGCCCCCCAGGTGCGCGACAATGACCGCCGAAGTGCGACTGGTCGCGACGCGCGCGATCGTTTCCGCCGTCAGCAATCCGGTATTCGGATCAAGATCGGCGAACACGGGAATCGCATTCTGAAAGATCACCGGCATCACCGTTCCCATGTCAGTGATTGGTGGAACGATAACCTCGGTGCCGGCGGGAATTTGGAGGCCGCCAAGCGCGACATGGATGGCGGCGGTGCCAGATCCCGCTGGCACGGCGCGGAGACGCTCTCCGCTCGTGTCGCTGTAATAGTTTTCCAGCGCCTCACGGGCCTCCTTCCAGAAATTCCGTACTGGATTGCCGCTGCTGGAATAGGGCCACAGTTCCTGCCCTGCCAACGCGGCGTCAAGCAGTTGCCGCTCGACACTGTCAAATCTGATTCGCTCAGGTGCGGTCACAGTCTGTCCTTTCTGGTCGCGGGCTGTCTGTGAGATATCACAGTCGGCCCCGTCATCGATCTAACGGACCGATTCAGTCAGCAGCGGTCTTGGTAAAGCGCTAGGTATCGCGGATCGAGAAGCACCGAGGGACTGAAATCGGGTTCCTGCCGACACGCAGGGGCTGATCCAATCGGACAGACTCCTCGCTGCAAGTTAAGCTCAGCATCGCGCTCGATCAGCCTCTCCATTGAGCTTCCAAATCCTCCCTGGATACCATCTGTTCTTGTCGGACGACGCCCAATTCGTCGAGCGATCGTGACGTCCGGGCAGTTTATTGCCTGCACGGTCAATGAGGCTCCCGGTTGAACGCGATTGAAGCTCTCCTTGAGTAAATGCGCCTCAGGAAGAAAAGGATAGTGGGGCAGTGCAGACTTCTCAGGCGTCGAGTATGAATTCACGACGATTTCACGAAACGGCTGAAGGACACTAGACCGTCTCGCTCGGGCGATGGGGCAGCTATGCTTCCAGCCAATTATCAATCCGGCCAGCGGCCTTCTTTTCTATCGCTGCCATGATCGGCAGCCGCCGCAGCGTATTGACCGGATAGGCAGGATCAAGGAGCGCCGCTGGCGTAAAGTCCGGCTCCTGCTGCTGAAGGGCCTTAACCGCTTGGCGAAGCTGCGGCGCCTCATCGCGGCGCAGGTGCAAGGCCACCTCATAACGCCGTGTTGAGACAAAGTCTGGGCGGAAGCGAAGGGCCGTTCTGGCGTGCAACAGCGCCTGATCGTAATCCGCCAGAGCGGTTGCGGCCATGCAGGCGAAGTGCTCGAAATAGAACTGAAAAGGACTGTGTTTGGTAAGTTCCAGAGCGCGCCGCGCAGTCTGGTATCCTTCTTCCAGCTTGCCGTTTGTACTCAAGGCGTTGGAGAGCAGCGCCCATCCCAACGGGTCCGTAGGATCTCGCTCGACGCCGCGCTGCGCCATCACGAGCGGCGTCCGCAGATTGCCTTGGTGAACATACTCAATCTGCGAACTGATTGTCTGAACGACGGCATCATCGGGCGAGTGGCGGAGCGCTTCCATAGCGAGTTCCGTGACTGGTGCAACGTTGTCCAGGAATGACATCGTTCGGTGTTGAAAGAATGCGGCATTGCGCAAGAAGCCACGCCACACCAGGTACCGGCCGCGCGGCTCAATCTCGAACGCCCGCTTGAACAGGCTGTCAGCAGCTACGAGGCTTTTCCTATCGAGACGAAAAAACAGATTCCGCGCTTGGTGCGCCAGGACAGATGCACAAGCATCCGCTCCATTAATCGATGCCGCTTCGGCGAAAGCATCGGAAACGCGTTCGACTGTGTTGAGTGCAAGCCTGTCCAAATCGACCGACTCATGCATCGCGCCGATGGCAGCAGGCACGCTCGCGTTGTCGGACCATAGCCGTCGGCCATTCTGAATTTCGCAGGACAGGAAAACATCATTACCAACCGCAACGGAAAGCACTCGGATCAAGAGCATTGCCTGCGGCTGCCCTCCGGGCGCATCGAGATCATCCGCACCGCCGGCCTCGTCCGCACTCATGATCTCCAAATCGTCCATCTGTCGCAATGCACTCAGTATCCGATTCTGCAACAGTCGCGCGCCGACGTCGGCTGCTGGCGCTCCTCGGGCATCGCTCCGCACCAGCACGATGCGTCTTTGGCGCGGCGCTGCTCTACGCTGCTGCATCCATCTCTCGAGGACATGGCTGCGCACGTCGCGGATAACATGCTCGAATTCCTGGTCGTGCACGTCGACGTCTTCAAAGGCCTCGACTGTGCCTCCCCGCCTCATGTCGACGGACGGTTCGTACACGACATTGAAGCCCGCGGGGTCTAAAGTCACGGCATGTCGCGAAGCCACCAGCAGTTGACGGTGCGGCCCCAGCGCGCGGCGTATCTCACTGAGGGTCGCCCGCAAACTGCCCGCCGCCTGTTCCGCTGCCCGGTCGCTCCACAAGCGCTGCTGCAGCCATGTCCGTGTCCGCGTGTGGCCGGGCGCGACAGCCAGAAGCGCAATCGCCCCGCGCGCCTTGCTGCCCTGTGGCGCGAAATCACGCCCTCCCTCATCGGTGAGGGTTAGCCTGCCGAGAGCATTTAGCTGTAGCATGTCCGCCCCGCAGAAGTATTCCGTGCCCTATATTTACTTACCGCAATTTTCTGCGTCCCGCTATCCATTAGAAGAAGCAAATATTCATGGGACCTTGCTGATTCTCGCGGGGAAAGCAAAATCATGCGGCTGAAGAGAGCGAAGTCCGTTCGGCAAGAATTGCTGGCTAGCCGGTGCAGACGCGCGCAATAGCCACTCCATTCCCCCTTAAGCTCACATCGAAGTATTTCACGGTGTTTTCACGCCCACGATTTTTTCGCTGATCTAGGATTGCGAGCATCTCGTCCACACCAATTTTGCAAACCGCTTTGATGAAGTCGTTGAAACGATTGAGTTCCCCGTCGAAGGAGGATGCCTTGGATAATCCAGCGCCGAAAACACAGGTCAAATCGAATGCCGGCTCGCGCCGGACAATCGCCGCGGCATCCGCCAATCCGCTCGGCATCATTGTCGACCTCTTGCCATCGGGTTTCCCGACGCGGCCAGGAACACGGATACGGCCGATCACACTGACCATTCACAACACGGACAACCCCGGTCCAGGCGCCGATGCCGAAGCACACAATCGATACATTCGCGGCAGTGACGCAGTCGCCCGCAGGGTATCGTGGCACTTCACGGTGGACGACAACGACATCTACCAGCATCTCCCGATAAACGAGATGGGATGGCACGCTCATGCTGCCGCCAATGCATCCAGCATTGGCATCGAGATCTGCATGCATCGCGGCATGGATGAGGCAACCGCTTACGACCGGGCGGCGCGGCTTTGTGTGTTTCTGGGCATGCAACTCGGTATCACCGTGCCCGAGGGCCTGCGCCAGCATCATGACTGGACAGGCAAAAACTGCCCCAGCGTCCTGCGGGGGCGGCCAAATGGTTGGCGGACGTTCCTCGACCGTGTCGCGTTCTACAACAGGGATTCGCGCAGGCGCACAACCACCGAGGTTAACTTTATCACGGCGGCAAAGGCGGAAGTCGCGAGCAGTCTAGCTCCAGAGGCTATCGACGACGCGCTGGCGTCCATCGATTACCACTTTGCAGCGCATGCCGACGCCGGGACAGATGCCGAGCAAGCCCTGCCGATCCCGACCGGGGACCCGATTGCGTTCGCCGCGTCCACCGCGGGCACAGCCTATTGGCCTGTTGTGACGCGCCATCCGCGCGCCTTGGAAGTCAACACGCGTCTAGTCGGCGGAGGCGCTTCTGGTGCCAATGCCTCGCGCCGCTTCCTTGCCGATCGAAGCGGCGGCGCCCGCTATCACTGCGCGATTGATCTTTATTGTTCCGAAGGCGACGCGGTCGTCGCCGTGGAAGACGGCAGGATCGTCAATTTCTATCACTTCTATCAAGACACCTACGCGCTCCTGGTCCAGCACGATGGATATGTGGTCAACTACGGTGAAGTCTCGCCCAATTCGCTCTCATCGCTTGGTCTCAGCATCGGCGATCGGGTGAGCGCCGGTCAGCGGATCGGCACTGTCGGCCGATTGAACATGCTGCATTTCGAAACCTACTCGAGCGGCACGACCAAAAACTATTCCTGGCCGCAGGCCAACCCTCGCCCGAACCGGTTGCGCAATCCAAGCCAGCTTCTTCTCGACCTAGCTGCGTCCGCCGTGCGGCTCGATGCCGATCAGGCCGTAACCCCTCTCAGGATTGCAAGATCGGACCGTATGCAGACGGTCAGCGCACCCTCGATTGCCTTCGCGCCGGCGACCGTGCCGCCGATGGATGAGAAGGATTGGCATTCGTTCGGCAACGGGACAAGGGAATGGCGATACGACGAGCGCGGCCTCGCCACCCGCGAGAGCGGCACCGTCAAGCAGCAGCGTTGGGAGCAAAGCCTCGATACGATGAGGAAGGTCATGGAATACATGGGCTCCGAGCTGCTTGCCGCGAGCGCCAAACACGGCATACCGCCGGCGCTGCTCTTGATGACGGTGGCAACCGAGACGCACATCTACAAAGCAGACAAGTTCACAGGCCCGAAGACATTCCGCTGGGAGGCGCACGTCGAGAACGATGACGTCAATCCGCCGACGCTCGGGGACTATTCGGCAGGCCCCGTTCAATCGCTCGGCACGACTGCACGCTGGGTCATCCGCTCGAAAGGCACGGTGTTCGGCCTCAACTATGATCCTCTCGCGGTCGCCCCGGTGTATCCGGCTAAACCCAACCCCAAACCCGCCGATCATCCGCTGTATGACTTCACCACCAATCTTGATCTTGGCGCGGCGGAAATCCGGATCCGGCTCAACAACAGCGGCTTCGATCCGATTTTGGTCGCGGCCGCGTTCAACGCCGGCGGACTCTATAGCAGCGCACACAGCCCATGGGGTCTGCGCGCCTACGGCGATCATCTTGACCGAGCAGCCAAATGGTACGGCGACGCCTGCGCGTACCTGATCGAAATCGGGATCGTCTAGCCCGCGGATTCGACAGGCGGCAGCAAGGAGGCAGCTATGAACAAGAGCGTCGGCATCGCTATCGTCTTCTTTTGCGGAGCTGTAGCGGTCGGATCGACAGCCGACCTGCAGCGATACAGTGGGATTTGCGAGCCCTCCGGTGGAGCATTTATCGGCGCATCAACCTTCGCCGTCGCAACCGACGAGTCGAATGTGATCCGGATTTATGAGCGCGGATCGCCCGCCATCTCTGCTTCCGTGGATCTCACGACATTCACCGGTTACGAGAAGTCTGATCTCGAGGGCGCCACTGCCAGAGGCGACATCGTCTATTGGACTGCCTCCCAGTCCAATAGCTCGGGCGGTAGGGACAAAAAGAGAAAGGTGATCTTCGCGACCCGGATTGTGCAGGGCAACGACAGCACGACGCTCGAACCAACGGGAGTCGTGCGCGAGGATCTGAAGTCGCAGCTGGTGAAGCTTTCAGGGTCGTCCGATGGCAGCATCAACGTCGAGGGTCTCGCCGCCACACCCGATGGAGGCTTGTTGTTCGGGTTTCGTAATCTCGTCGACGACAAGGCAGCGGTTGTGAAGCTGAAGAACGCCGACCTGGTGCTCGCCGCGAAAGGCAATCAGGCCGAATTCGGCAATACGGCGATGCTCGACCTGGATGGGCGCGGCATTCGCAGCCTGGAACGGGTTGGGGATCGCTATTTGATCGTTGCTGGCAAGGCGAGTGACGCGGCAGCCGTCGATTACGCGCTCTACTGGTGGGATGGCGAGCCCGAGCACAAGGCGGTGGCTTGGGAGACACAACCGAATCTCTCCGGTCTTGATCCGGAAGTTGCCATGGTGCTCCAGGACGGACGCGCTCTCCAGATTATTAGTGACGACGGAGACCGTTGTGCGGAAGTCGAGGAGGAGGATCCCCCTTCAGATCAGCGCGGCTTCTCCAGCATTGACGTCCCCTCTAAACGGCAGCGAGAAATTACGAACTCGGATCACGGCGATCAACGTCTGCGCTGCTGGTGGCGAAGAGGCGGCTGCGAGGCCCAGCCGCCGAGTACCGTGAACTGACAGCAAATGAAAAGCGGCGTCGGGCGGGTGCGCCGTCAGCGTCTCACCGCCAATCGCAGATACACTTACGATGCAACCTGGAGCTAAGGGTATGAACTCTCCGATGACTGCATTCTTCGGCAGTGTTATCGCAGTAATTCTTCTATGCCTGTTTTCGTTTTCGACGTTTTATATGATTTCGTTGGTCGTGGAAAATTGTCGGTCCATGCCGGTATGTGAGCCGGTATCTCCGTTATTTGGAGACGGCTTCAAATATGTCGTCACCACCGTAGGCGGCTTGGTCTCTGCACTGGTCATAGCCCACCTGACTGTTACCGAACCAGGAAATGCGCCCACTGTTGGTTCCTTCGCGCCGGAATCGAAAACCGCCGTCTACGCAACCAATACCGTGGTTGTGCTCTACCTTCTGGCATGGATCGCAACTGGCTTGGCCGCACTCGTTGTCGGCGTCATGCTCTACCCAAAGGCCAGTTCGACCCTTTCCGATATAGGCTCCACCTGGCTTGGCCTGGCAGTATCAGCGGCATATGCATATTTCGGCATCAGGCCTTCATCCGATAGACGGGTAGGCGGCGGTCCTGCGACATTTGCCACTGGCGACCTTTCGCAGGGTCAAAAGGTCCCCAACGCTTCCGAAGTGGTGACCTGCGGTCCGATCACTAAAAAAATCGCACGCACCGATCCCGAATTCGCCGGTCTTGTCACGAATACAAACGCCAAGATCGTATTCAAGGACGAGGAAAACACCGGCGCCGATCGCGTGATGACGCCCCGTCTCAAGAGCAAACTCGATTCCCTTGCCAATGTGGTTGCGTCGGAATGGCCCGGCGCCAAGCTGCGGGTTACCGAGGCCTGGGATGAAGACAATGAGCATGCCGACGCTTCGCTCCATTACGATGGCAGGGCTGCCGACCTCACGACCAATCCGGTCGACGGTGCAAAGCTCGGCAGGCTAGCTCGCCTGGCGGTGGATGCGGGTTGCGACTGGGTTTTCTTTGAGGACTCATCCCACATACACGTCTCTGTGAAATCTGGATAGGCAAATAAAGGTCAACTACAGCGGTGGGAGTTTCTCGTCACCGCAACAAACAGAAGTTATCTATGATAGAACAGATCGGGTTGGTCGAACTGCCAAAGGCCTGTTTTTGTGGTTAATAACAAATACTTTAATCGTAATATATTGTTGCGCTTATGCATAAATATGAATATGCTGTAATTTCCTGCTGGCGTTCTATGCATGTGCTTAAAAACGACGCCGGCACAACAATGCTCATGCATCGAATATACAGGAGAGATCGATGGCACATTCACACTCGAAGACTATGGCTTCCAAACAAGCAGGTAACGCCAATCCATTCAAACTGACGAGAGCGAAAAAGGCGGGAGTCAAAGACGTCCACATCATTAGAGAGGGTGTGCGCTGCGACACAGAAAAGAGGGGGCACACAACGCCACACGGACGCACGCCGCTAGAAATTGTGGTCGATGCGTCCGAGGGCTTTATTCCCCTGTGGGCCAAGGGCACCACACTGCGCTGGCGTTTCCGTGACAATTCCTTCGCAGTGTTTGAAAATCAGGCCGCGGCGAAAGCGGCTGTAGAACAACTGCTCGGCCAAGCCATCTTAAAGTGGGGCGACTCGGCTCCCGTCAAATTTGCCAAGCGCGATGATTCCTGGGACTTTGAAGTCGTCATGAGATCGACGGATGATTGCGATGACAATGGGTGCGTGCTGGCCAGTGCATTTTTCCCAGACGCAGGGCGTCACAAGCTAACGCTTTATCCGCGTATGTTCGAACAGCCTTCGGAAGAACAGGTCGAAACGCTTATCCATGAGATCGGCCACATATTCGGCTTGAGACATTTTTTTGCATTGGTCAGCGAAACCGACTGGCCTGCCGAGATATTCGGGGAGCACAAAAAATTCAGCATAATGAATTACGGCAACGACAGTAAGCTAACCTCCCAGGACACATTCGATCTCAAGCGCCTTTATCAGATGGTATGGAGCGGCCTGTTGACTGAGGTCAATGGGACACCGATCAGAATTGTAAAGCCATTCCATGCGAGCGGCGCGGCCACTGAAAGCGCGCTGGCGATCGCGGCAACGCGAACCGTTGTCGCGCCATTGCCTGGGGCTTGAGATCAGCGACAGGGGAGCGGGTTCCGCCAGTGCAGACCCCAACCGTTGGCACAAAGGTAGCCATCCATATTCTGAAACCAGATAGTTTCTGCACTAGAAATTGACGCAAGAGGCATCGATTCGATCATGACTTCTTTTGCATCGCAAAATCAGCTGCGCGAATTCCTCAGGAAGACGACGGCGTCCCACACAATCGAAGAAATGATGCCCGGTGCTTCTGGGTCGGAAAGCGCGGGCGCGGCTGAAACTCTGACCCGCACCACACTTCAGAAGCTGGACCGTGGCGAAACGCTCGATCCCAGTGAACGCTACCATCTTGAAGCGATCATCTTACCGGCGAAGCGACCCGCCATTGACATCGTGGGCGGCGACTTCAGCACGCGACACCCCGACTGGCTGCATCTCAACAGGCCGGAACTCCGCGACCGGCTGAAGGCGAAGTTTCCCGGCATCGGCCGGATCGAGCTGCCAAATCACCCCACGCTGCCTTATGGCGGCACCGGCTTCGTGGTCGGACCCCGACTGCTGATGACCAACCGCCATGTCGCGGAGGCATTCGCGGAAGGCCTCGGGACGTCGGGCCTGAATTTCATTCAGGGGCTCGAAGCCGGCATCGATTTCCTCAAGGAGCGCGGCCTCCCAGCAACGGCCTATCTGCAGGTGTCACGGGTTGTTATGATCCACCCCCATTGGGACATGGCCCTCCTTGAGGTCGAAGGTCTACCCGCGATCCGCCAGCAACTGCGTCTCGCAACCCTCGATCCCGGCGCAATGACGGGCAAGGAAGTCGCCGTGATCGGCTATCCGACCTTCGACATTCGCAACTCCGCCGACATCCAGAACGATGTGTTCGCGGGGGTCTACGGCATCAAGCGCCTTCAACCCGGAAAGATACGGGAGATCGCAGCCGTCGACACCTACTACAACCGTGTCGTTGACGCCGCCCTCCATGACAGTTCCACGCTCGGCGGCAATTCGGGGTCGTGTGTGCTCGATCTTGAGACCGGCGATGTGCTCGGTCTCCACTTCGGTGGGCGTTACGCCGTCGCAAACTATTGCGTTCCAGCGGGTGCCCTGGCCGCCGACGGGCGCGTCATCGACACGGGCGTGACCTTCGCAGGCCCGGTCACGCGCAGGGCGACTGCATGGGACGACGCCTGGCGCCAAGTGTCCGCCGGCTCGGCCTGGCCCGAGCCCGTCGATATCTCGACTAGGCCTATCGTTGCGGACGCATCCCCATCATCTGGCTCAGGAGGAAATGCAATGGCCGCGAATGGCGGAGAAATGCGCATCACTATACCGCTCGAAATCACGGTCCGCCTCGGCCAGGCGCAACTCGGTGCCGCGTCCGTGACCACGCAACGATCCGACGCTGCCGCGACGGCTATCGTCGAGCGCGCCGTCGAGCCGGTGCACGAGACCGACTATTCGACACGCAAAGGCTATGATCCGAGATTCCTTGGAGTCTCCGTACCCATGCCGAAGCCGCGACGCCCGGACGAACTGGTCCGTATGGCGGACGGCAGCCACGAAATCTCCTACCATCACTTCTCAGTGGTGATGCACAAGGCGCGACGGCTGGCCCTTTTTGCGGCGGCAAATGTCAGCGCCGATCCCGCCAGGAAGAGGCCGGGCAATCGGCCACAAGCAGGCTATGGCCGCAAGGGCCTCGGCGGCATGGGCAAGGACGATAGCGAGAAATGGTTCGGCGATGGGCGGATCCTCGACAACGAGCAACTGCCGGACAAGTTCTACAACAAGGACCGCAAGGCCTTCGACAAGGGTCATATCGTGCGGCGGGAGGATGTCGCCTGGGGCGACACCTACGCCGAGATGCAGAACGCCAATGGCGACACGTTTCATGTCACCAACTGCTCCCCGCAGACAGCCCGTTTCAATCGGCCAGACGAGGAGGCCGACAATTGGGGCGCGCTTGAAAACCTGGTGCTGAAGAGCGCGCGAACCGAGAACCTGGCGGTCTTCGGCGGACCTGTTCTCGCCGGGGACGATCCGATCTTTCGCGGCGTCGACACGGAGGGCGAGATCGCGATCAAGATCCCTCGAAAGTTCTGGAAGCTGATTGTCGCGAGCACCGAGGGCCGGCTGCAGAGCTACGGCTTCACACTGGAACAGGACCTGTCGAGCATCGACACCGAGTTGGTGGTTCCCGACAAGTGGGTCAAGTACATGCGTCCGATCGCCGAAATCGAGGAACTCGCAGGGGTCGATTTCGCCCGCAAGATCCGAGATACGGACCAGTTCACCACCGCCGAGGGCGCCGGCATCATGGCGTCGGCCGGGGTCGCCGCTAGGCCGGCGGCCAGCGAAGGCCCGGCCGCGGCACCTCCGCCTGCGGGCGCCGACATCGCGGATATTGTGGCCTTTTGGGACGACGTGCAGAAGAGCCAAAAGCCCTCCGCCGACGACATTCGGCTCGTCGTCACCCTGTCGACCCCAATGACCGACAGCACCATTCGCGCTGAGGTCAGCCGAGCGCTCAACCTCGACGTCGAGGTCGGGCCGCTGTTCGCTGCCGATCCTCAACTCGACCGCTTCCGTCTCATCACCATCCCGGGCGTGGTCGCCACCGATCGCTCGGACCTGTTCGACGTCGCTCGCCACCTCAACCATCTGCTCGGTAGCGATACGGTGGAGCCGGACCTGTCGGCCAACTATTTCGCCGTTGGCTCGGCGCCGCCGGAGGATGGCACCGCCGAAAGTGCGAATTTTGCCTTCTGGTGTTGGGTAGACGAGAAGGGCGACGCTCCGCTAGACCCGGACTGGGCACTCAACAAGACCAATGTTCGCCAAGCCTGGGCATTCTCGCAGGCCCTGGGGCGCCCGCGCGCCGGCAAGGGCATCCTCGTGTTCCAGCCGGACACCGGCGTGGTGCCGACCCACGCCGAAATGCCCACGAAAGTCGACAAGGACAAGCGCTCGGCCAATTTTATCGAACCCGGCAAACCACCCGTCGATCCAATGAAGGGCTCTGGCAATGTCGGTCACGGCACCTCGACTGGCAGCGTGATCGCCAGTCCCGAGGCTGGCGCGATGAGTGGCAGCGCGCCGGAAGCCACCCTGATACCGATCCGCGCCATCACCTCCGTCGTCGTGATCGACCAGAGCCGCGTGGCCCAGGCGATCAACCATGCCAGGCTGCAGGGAGCGCATGTGATTACCATGAGCCTGGGCGGGCTTTTTGGTTCGGCATTGCAAGCCGCGGTCCGTAAGGCGGTGGACGCCAACATCATCGTCCTCGCAGCAGCCGGCAACTGCGTCGGGACGGTCGTCTGGCCGGCGCGCTATGACGAGGTCGTGGCGGTTGGCGGCATCAATGAGAAGATGCTGCCCTGGAAAGGCTCGAGCCACGGCCAGGTCGTCGATATCTCCGGCCCAGCAGAGCTGGTGCTGCGCGCTGACGCGCGCGATCCGACCAATGCCGGCAAGGTGGGCGGCGGCGAGGGAACATCGTACGCGGTCGCTCACCTGGCTGGCGTCGCCGCGTGCTGGCTTGCCCACCATGGGCGCGACCAGCTTGTTCAGAACCTCAAGCCCGGAACGAAGTTGCAGTCTGTGTTCAAGGCGACTGTGCAACGAAGCGCCCACGTACCGCCCGGGTTCGACACGGACGAGTATGGGGCAGGGATAGTCAACGCCGAAGCGCTTCTGCGCCGCGCGCCCGACTTCGCGGGTGCACCCGAAGCGGCCGGCGCTCGCTCGACGGCGGATCAGGTGCGGGATCTGCTGTCGGAGACCGGAGCCTTCGGCCAGCTCGAGGCGGTGGCCCCGCTGTTGAGCGACAAGCAGGGCTTGCTGGAGCTTGCCTGCATGGGGCTAGACCGTGCCCGCGTGGCGCGTTCCCGCGAGGGCAGTCTGGAAGCCATGCCACCGGCGCGGATCTCCAGGGGCTTGCGGACACAGTTGGGGCCGTCCGTGAAACGGACCACCGGCACGGGAGGGCGGCTATGAGCGATATCGACAGGCTGCGGCTTGAGCATACAGCGAGCCGCGTACACAAGATCCTTGGGCGCGCCTCGGGCCAGCTTGAGGCCGGTGGTGTGGCGAAACCGATGGGTAGTCTCGAAAGCACTGGCACGGAGTCGAGTGGCGCGTCCCGCGGAGGTCCCGCTGACCGCGACGTCCAAGCCATCACCAAACGACTGATGGCCTCGCGTGTCCAGGAAGGCCGACCTATCGGGCCCGCGGAGGCGGAAGGGATCGCCCGTACCATCGTCGCCAGCGCCAACCGGGCGCTTCTGAAGCTCGACGGAGCGTCCGACGGAGCACTCAACCAATCCGAGGCGATCGCTCTGGAGGCGGTGATCCATGTGCGCGGCCGCCCTGCGGTCAGGGTGCTGTCGGAGGGGTTGGAGGACATCGGCCTCTACCCGGAGGCCGGTCTGTGGAAACTGCTCGCCGATGAGCATTTCAAGAATCTTTGGACGGTCACTTCGGCAACTGCCGCCGTGCAAGTTACCGACAAGCTCATCGCCAACCGGCCGCCCTGGGTGCAGGGCACTGCATTCCTGGTCGGCCCTGATCTGGCGCTGACCAACCGCCACGTGCTGTTCCCGCCTGACGGTGGCGTACGCATCGCGCGGCGTTTCCCCGGCACGAACAAGGCCCGCATGAAGGGTGATTACGAGGTGCTTCTCGACTTCGCCTTCGACAACGGCGCGGCAAGGCAGATTGTCTACCGAATCGTCGACGTGCCGTTCGTGGCTGCCGATTCCGATCCTGTCGATGCGGCGCTGCTGCGCGTCGAACGCGTGCATGGCGCCGGCCCGTCTTCCCTTGCCGTATCTCGCGCCGATGTATTCGACATCGACCGGCTCTATATCGTCGGCCACCCCGGCTATCTGGAGAGCGTGCCCGACGACATCATGGCGGTGTTCGGCCGCCCGGACGAGCGCAAGCGCGTGAGTTTCGGCGAGTTGATGGACCCGGTATCCCCGGAACAGACGCATATCGTCCACGACGCCTCCACGGTCGGCGGCTATTCGGGGGCCGCCGTCGTCGGCTTTGCCGCGCCGGACGTCCGTGCGCTGCACTACTGGGGAGACTCCAAGTCCGGCAACCGCGCCATCCCGGCGGATGACATCGTGAACCACCCCGAACTGGGCAAGCTGCTGCCGCGGCCATGAAAAGCCAGCGTCTTGCCTCGAGACTGCGAAAATGAAGCTGACGCCAGCAGAACTGGACATCTTTGCCGCTGCGTGCGCGCGTGACGTCGCGCCGAGCCGTCTTGAACGGGAGGTGCGCGCCTTCGAGATTGTTCCGGACTACGAGGCGTTGGTGAAGGAGAAGTCCGCCGGGCAGGCTGACCCCGTGCTTGCCCTGTTTCGGGCGCTCCTTCATGAATTCAACGAAAGGGGACTTGCGTGCGATCTCGCCGAGAGGCTCTTCTTCGAAATCTCATGGTCGGGGGATCACCAGGAAAGGATTGCGGCATTGGCGCGATCGGTTCGAATGCCGGCCGCGCCGCCAAACGCCCTCCAGGCGCTGCTGAAGAAACGCAGTCATTTCATCACCGATCGAGGACTTTCAGAGCTGTTCACCAAGGTCCGCCCACGGGTGGCCATTGTGGTGGGAACATTCCTCAATGCCCAGGGTCAGGCTGTCTCGACAAGCGGGACCGCCTTTCTCGTGGGCCCCGACCTAATCTTGACGGCTCTGCACACCTTCGACCCGCTGCTTTCATCAGGTCGATCCGCCCAAGTGCCTCAATCGTTTAAGGTCGTTTTCGACTATTGGGCGGGTGATCCGATTCAGGGCACGGCCGACCTCGCCAATCTCCATGGCGTGCGCGTGGTTGGATTGCACCCAACCAATTGGCTGGTTGCACAAAGCTCGCCCGTTCCATGGGCGGGCACCGTGGCGGCGCTGAACGACGCAGAGCTCGCGCAGCTGGCAACCGATCTTGATTTCGGGCTGATCAGGCTGGACGAAGCTGTCGGAAACCTCCCCGTCAGCGGCGGCTCCAGGGCGCGACGTGGCTGGTTCGCCGTGGATACGCCTGCGCCGCCGGCCTACGCAGTCGAGAGCCAGGTCGTCATGCCGCAGCATCCGCAAGGCATGTCAATGCAGCACGCATTCGGCAGGATACTCGGCCATTGGGATCCAAACACCCGTGTGATCTACGAGTTGGAAACTGACGAGGGCTCTTCTGGCGCCCCCTGTCTGAACAGCCGGATGGAACTTATCGGCATTCACAGCGCTGCATACAGGCCTGCCGGCGTACTGAAGGGAAATCTGGCCGTCCGCATCGATGCAATCCATCCGAAGGTCCTCACGCATCTTCCGATCAACTCCGTGCAGGGAGCGGCAAAATCGATCTGGCGCGTGACACGGCCCGGAAGTGCCTTGGTTCCGGTGCTGGGCAGGGACAAGCTTCAGACGTGGCTCGACAACGCGACAGGTCCATCGCCCCTGACAAGGAGCCGCAGCAACAGGGTCTATGTTGCCGATGCGCCACAGAAAGGTGCCGGAAAGTCGTTCACGGCCGACATCGTGCGGACCTTTCTGGCGGCCGATGGAAAGCAGAATATTATTGTGTTGGGCGGCGACACCGAGCTCATTCCCGAAACTCTCGAGGACTTCGTGCTTGTGCTCGCAGCCGGATTCGGGATGTCGAAGGAAGACCTTGGCGCCTTCCCGCCAAGGCCCGGCGTTGACTTGCCAAAAGACGCCAAGGACGGGGACAAGGTCGATCGCTGGGAATCCCAGGAGATGCCGGAGTGGTTTGCCAAGCAGCTCGCCGCGCACCGCACGACCACGGTCAACACGACCGAAGTCTTGAAGCGAATTGTTCAGGACAACATCGCGCTCGATCGTCCCAACACACAAGAGGATCTCGCCATCGCAAACGCGAATCCCCCGGTGATGGTGTCGTCCGTGAAATGGGCGAAAACTTGGATTCTGTTGGACGATCTCGACCAGCGTCCGCTGTCATCTCAGGTCCGCAAGTTCACAGCCGGCCTTATCGGCGCCGACATTGATGAGGGTGCGGTGACGGACGTGCGCGCCGAGCTCCAGTGGTTATTCCTAGGAGCCGTTCCAGAGTTCCTGACCTCGCAAGACATGTCCGTCGAGACGTTTTCTCCCGCCGACGTGCTAGTCCAGCATATCTCGGCCACATTTCAAGCCGCTTTTGACGAGGCCGGCATCCTGCAGGATCCGCTCGCCCTTGCATCGGGCGTACTGCTGCTGGTGCCCGGCGTTCTGCAGGGCGAACACGCAAAGGGCAATCTTGACCACACGCCGCTGAGCGTTTGTCAGCAGATTCTGGCAAATCTCATTGCCGGCGCCTACCAGAGCAGCGGGCACAAGTTATGAAAAGCCTCTCCGCCGACTATCTGACCAATCTCCTCGCAAGGTCGGATATTCGCGACCAGTTGGAGAAAGCGGTGGGAAAGACTGCTCTGGAGGCGATCGTGCGGTTCGACGCGGCGTGGACCGGTCCCAACCTATCATCGGTCGAGCCGGCACGACCAGGCTCGGACGTGTCGGGGTTCGGGGCGCAGAAAAGCGGTCCCGACTTGCCGGCGCTCGAGGCGGCGGCCCGGTCCACGCCTGCCGATGCCACGACACCCCCGCTTGATATTTCTGGGTCGGTGCTGCGTGCGGCCATCAGCTACAATTACCACCTCGACGCACTAAAACCTGACGTCGGGACGCGAGCATGGCTGCTGCGCCAGTCGGTTCTTGTTTCTGCTTCGGGCGCCAAACACCTGCGTCTTTTGAATGCCGAGCGACAGCGAGTGCTGAATTCGGTCGACGCGACGTCCGCGCTGCCTCGCTTGCTTGGTGAGTACGAGGCCGACGACCGCGCCACCCTGTCGACCCCGAACGCCGAGCTCGAGAAACTCGCCGACACGTATCTGCGCGAATTCCTCCGCGGACGCAGCGTCTCGGATGCGCTCTTGGCCAATCAGCGCCGTGCGATCACGGCCGCCCGCGAAGAACTCGAGGGCGTCATGAACATCTCGCCCTCGGTCCCCTCGCTGGCAGAATGCCGGCGACGTGCCGGCCTGGCGGAAATCCTGACCCCGCTCGGCATTCTGATCGGGGTAGATCCGGCCAAGGGGCCCACGAGCGTAGGAGGCCGGTTCGTCGGGCGGGCCGAGGAGCTGCGCATTTTGCGCAGCGTTGTCGATGTGCTGGCTTCACACTCTGTCCTGGAATCGGCCAGCCGCGGCTTTCATCGCGTAACCCGCAGCAAGCCGAGGCTGCTTTCTCTTGTCGCGCGCGGCGGCCTGGGCAAGACGGCGCTAGTGGCGAAGTTTCTGTACGATCATGCGACGCTTTCCCAGCAGCAATTTCCGTTCGCGTATCTCGACTTCGACCGCTCGGATGTCCAGCCCCGGGGCGCTGGCTTGATGCTGCTGGAAATCTGCCGTCAGCTGTCCTTCCAGTATCCGGACGCTGAGCAGCCTCTCCATCAATTGAGCGAACAAATGCGGCAGTCGCTCATGGGCCGGGCGACCGGCGACCTAAGGCAATGGTGCAAGACGTTTCGCAGCATCACCAGAACTGCGCTCAGGTTGAACGGCGCCGCGACGTTCCTGCTGGTGCTCGACACGCTGGAGATCGTGGAGTCCGACCCCGCAGCGACGGAGGGCGTCCTCATCTTACTGCGTACCCTGGGCGCCGATGCGGAGGATCCATTTGTCGAATTCTGCGTGGTTGCCGCGGGAAGGTCTGGCGTCGACCAGCTTTCGATCGGCGATGCGTTTGAGGTCACCCCGCTGAAGCTACAACCGCTCTCTGTAGACGACGCGCGGAGCATGGTCGAGCAGTTAGGCAAAGACCTGCTCCCCAATGAATGGAATGAAAGCTGGTCGCGGCGGATTGCAGGGCGCAAGAAGGATCCCGACAGCCGCCGGGAGCCGCTCAGCCTGCGAGTAGCGGTCGAGATGGTGCGCGACACGAAGCCCGACATGCGAGCGACCGTCGTCGACGACATTGTCCGGCTGGGCGAAAGCGCCGACGACAAGTTCGTCGCCGCACTCTATGAGCGGCGCATCCTGGACCATGTCCGCGACGAACGAGCCCGCAAGCTTGCATGGCCAGGGCTGATTGCGCGCAGCGTCACGCGCCAAATGGCGCGGGACGTGCTGGCGCCGGTCTGCGGGCTTGATGCGTCGGAAGCAGAGGTGGCTTTTGATCTCTTGTCCCGTGAGACATGGCTCGTCGAAGGACAGCCCGGAGGTGACAGCATTCGTCACCGTAGGGAACTCAGGGCGCGCACGCTCCCGCTGATGCG
The DNA here is from genome assembly GCA_004791255.1 of bacterium M00.F.Ca.ET.205.01.1.1. GTDB lineage: Bacteria > Pseudomonadota > Alphaproteobacteria > Rhizobiales > Rhizobiaceae > Mesorhizobium. The sequence continues at coordinate 305,522 of SRUQ01000008.1, read as the reverse complement.
CCGCCGCGATCCGGACAGGTTCGACCGGGTGGTCGAGGCGCTGATTGCGTACTACGCCGACCGTGATCCCGTCGAGCACGTATACTATGTCCTGCTGCGGGGCGACAAAGAGGAAATCTACTCGGATGGGAGCCTTCACAATTACCTCTCCGAGTTGGTGGCCGACATCCAGGATTTCGAAACCGGTTCCCCAGCCTGGAATCTGATTCAAGCGAAGTTCGGCAAACGATCGCTCGAATTCGACCATATGAGTCAACTCCCGGATGATCTCTTGTGGGAGCATCTCCGTCGCACCGGCAGCGGCCTGCGCGGCATAAACGACAGAAGGATCGAGCCGCGTGTACAGCTTCTGGCCCAGCGCGACAGGCCGGCCTCGTCTGACGATGTTGGGCAGCAGAGTGCTTGGCAGGCAATCCAGATCAAATGCGGATTTTGGTCGCGCCTCGACCCAGCCGCTCTGGTGATCCCCTCGGCCCAGTTCGATCTCACCCAATTCGCATTCTACGTAGCCCAGCTCTCGCTTGCCGGCGAACGCCCGCCAGAGTATTGGGCCAAACGCTATCCTGCGTTGATCGATTCGCTATACAGCAGCCGCGGCAATGACAACTGGCATGCGCTGACGCAGTCGTTGATCACCGCAGGGCTCTACGACCCCACGCTTTTCGCCCACATAGAATGGCGCCTCGGCGATTCGCTCGCCAGCGCGTCCGGCCAGGGCCGTATGCGGGAATGCTCGCTACGATTCCTGCTGCAGGTCGGTTTCGAAACCCAGGGCACTGCGCTGACGATTTGGGCAAAGGCGGAAAAGGATCGCATACTGGCCGGAATCTCATTTGCCGAATATGCCATTCTCGTCCACTGGGCGGGCGACAGCGTTTCGCGCGGAAGCGGAGCTTCCGACAAATTCCGCGCTCTTACAACCGAGCATAGAGACGCTATCGAGCGCGGCTCGTTGGCGGAGGTCCCAAGCCAGATACTCAAGGACCGCGACGTCATCGCTGAGGCGACAACCCTGCTGAGCGCGATCGCGACCTGGGGTGACCGCGGCCGAGTTCAGCGTTTCGCGCGACACTACTGTTCCGTCAGGCAGCCTGAGTGGATCGTGCCGTTCGCCTATTTGCTCAACGCCTGCTTGCCTGAAACTTGGCAACAGGTGGTTGGGCAGGAGCTTTCACCAGATCGATACGACCCCGGGCGACAGGGGTTCTTCGGCCAGATCACGTCGACGCTACGGCGCTCCCGGATACCTGCGGACCTGATCGAATACTTGACGCTTGCTGATCGTGCGGGCGACTTTGATTCTGTAGTTCGGCGCCTGTGCGAGTTCATCGATGCCAATCGAAATGTTGACATCCAGAGTTTGGAAAAGATCCGACGGCAGGCCCGCACGAAAATGGTAGATGTCGAGATGGTCGTTCCCGGGCATACTCGCGACGGGTGACAATGGCGAGATGCCGTAACAAACGTGGCATTCGCGGTCTCAATCCCAAGTGGCTCATCCCGGTCGACGAAGCAGCGGTCTACGCATACGCTAATGCTGGGCAGGTAGCCCGCTCCAATCAATGCGAGCTTGATCGACACGAGAACGAGTTAGCTCTCTTTGGCCCCGTCGCGCTGCCGGGCGATCAGCCTGCAACGAAGCCTCGCCGTGGGACGGGTCTTCGCCATATCCAGGTTCGCCACCGCTGTCAGGTTCAGGCGCTACGCTTTGGTGGATGCCTTGCGTGCCTTCTTCACCGGCGACTTGATTGCTTTTGGGGTTGTTGTCGCTGCCGCCGCCCGAGCAACTCGTTTTGGTTTCGCTGCCGGTGCGGGTGTAGGCGCCGCTGGCTTGCGCCCGAGTCCTATCGACTTCGCCATCGCCGAGCGGGTGGCCGCGTAGCTCGGCGCTACCATCGGATAGTCGGATGGCAGCTTCCACTTCTGCCGGTATTCTTCGGGGCTCAGATTGTAATGCGTTGCGAGATGGCGCTTTAGGGATTTGAATTTTTTTCCGTCTTCCAGGCAGATGATGAAATCCGGCGTCAGCGACTTTCTGATCGAAACTGCCGGTTCCTGCTTGACCACAGGTTCCGTCGCTGGCGTGCCGATCCCTTGCAGAGCGGCATGGATATCGCCGATCAACTTCGGCAACTCGCCAACCGGCAGTGGATTGTTCGACACATAGGCGGCGACAATGTCGGCGGCTATCGACACGATATCCGTTTGGCCGTCGTGTTCGGGAGAACTGGTCATAGAATATTCCTTTGCCTTATCGGAATCACTAAAGACGTGTGATTTGCCCGCTCCGCCAATCAGGCAAATAACCGGTTTCCTTTCTACGATCCACATCTCTAACCAATATTATAAGGGTGAACTTCGCTGTCATCGTTCTGATCGGCTGCGAATAACCTCGATCCTGCGGCTGCGGTATCCCGGGACTGCCTACCACGGACTTGCGACGCTGTGGAAATGCAGGAATGACTACATCCATGCCTATGCACTGAACGATTGGGTCATCTAGAAGCGGCGCCTCTATCGTGAAGTCGGACTTCATGTCCTCGACGAGACGTTGGTCCTCAACAATGGCCCACGCATATCCCGTTGCCGCGAATAGCGGTATGCGCTGACTGATTGGGTCGGGTCCGCCGCGTGGTGTAGCTGGCGGCGTTGGTCGCCGTGCTCTCCGCATCGGCCGGACTGATCAGCGCGCCACTGCGGGCAGACTGATGAGCGGATCATCGCTCGTCTGGCTGATGGTCCCAAGGGTCATGTAGCGCGCCCGCTGCACGGCCCATTCATCGTGTGTTCGAGCAGGAGTGCGCCGACGAGGCGGACGATGGCTCATTGGGGAAGATGCCAAGGACCTCGGCGCCGCTTGATCTCGCCGTTGAGGCGCTCGAACAGATTGGTGCTATGCAGTTTGGCGCGGGGCTCTCTGGGGAAGGTCATGTAGGCCAGCACGTCGAGTTCGGCGTCGTCCATGATGGCGGCTAGCTTGGGCACCTTCGGCCGAATCTGGTCGACAACGCGGCACCATTGGGTGCTGGCGGCCTCGGCCGTCTCCTGGGGCCAAGGCGGTGGCGATGAAGGTCGAGACGACGCGGCGGCCGCTCTTGCCGGCATGCGGGCGCAGATCAACCGGGAGGAAAGGGCCGGAGACGGTCGGGGCGGCAGCTTGCTAAGCCACTGAAACTGGATTTCCGCACCGACGGCCGCTAAATAGCCGATTTTGCTCGATTCGGCAGGGCTCCGGGTCGACCATACGGTCGTCTAGCATCGATTCTGACCATCACTATGATTTCGGAGGTTGGAGATTCGTCTCGGCTTTTAGTGAGTTGCCGATGTTGGGTTCGAAGTGGACGGTTGCGATGGTGAATGGGCAGCAGGCTTCCCGCGTCCCCCTATCGAGATCATCCGCGCGTTTTTGCTCTCCAGTTCATCCAAATAGTCGGCCCACCATTGCATCATCTTGACGCGCTCTTCCCAGTGCTCTGCTCGGGCGTAGGCGCGACGAACGTCGTTGTTCTCAATGTGGGCCAGTTGCCGCTCTATGGCATCCGGATGCCACTTTCCGCATTCGTTAAGCAGAGTTGATGCTGTTGCCCGAAAACCGTGCGCGGTAGCTTCTTCCTTGCCGTAGCCCATACGGCGAAGGGCGGCGTTAAGCGTGTTGTCGGAAATCGGGCGCGAAACCGATCGAACACTAGGAAACAACAGCGATCCACCACCAGAGATTTCTCTAAGTGAGGTCAGGACGCTGACGGCCTGCCTGGACAGAGGTACACGGTGCGGCCGTCGCATCTTCATGCGTCCTTCAGGGATGCTCCACACCGAGCTTTCGAAATCGAACTCGTCCCATCCAGCCGCGCGCAGCTCGCCGGGGCGGGGAAACAGCAGAGCCATCAGCTTCAGGCCGGCTCGGGTTGTAGGCTGTCCGTCAAATGCATTGATCGCCCTCAGCAAGCCTCCCAAGGCATTAGGATCGGTAACCGCGGCACGCGGCGTGACCGTCGGACCGACGAGTGCGCCCCTCAGGGCGATCGTTGGATCTACATCGGCGCGTGCGGTTGCGATTGCATACCGAAACACACTGCCGATGGTGGAGCGCAATCGCCTGGCCGACTCGTATCGACCGCGAACCTCCACGCTGCGGAGAGCGACAAGAATTGTGGCTGGATCGATCTCCCGAACGCTTTTGTCCCCAAACGTTGGATAGGCAAAGTCGAGCAACCATTTGACCTTGGTGATAGTCCGGTCGGCACGTCCCTCCTTCTTCAGCTTGTCGACATAGTCCACCGCGATTGAGTGAAAGGTGTCCTCTGCCGAAGCCTTTTGCGACTTACGCTCCTGTGCGGGGTCGATGCCACGTAGGAGGAGACGTTTGGCGGTATCGCGCGCCTCGCGTGCCTCAGCGAGGGAGATGAGGGGATAGCTGCCCAACGCCAGAAGCTTCTGCTTGCCGTCAAAACGATAGGCGAGGCGCCATAGGCGAGATCCGGTAGGCTGCACCCAAAGCTGGAGCCCGCCACCGTCAGACAATTTCACGAGCTTGGAAACGGGTCTGGCATTTCGGCATTTTACGTCGGAAAGGGCCATTTTCGGGGCCTCCATTTGGCTGCATCGATACCATCAGGATCTCCAATACCAGCGAAAATACCAGCCCCCCGCCTCGTTGGACCAACTGCGCCGAAATTCCACAAAACCCGGCCACCCGCGCTTTACGCGCCGAAATCAGTAAGGATTTCAGTTAGTTGCCGAAACAGAAGCGTAGCGGCTTCGGCGAGAGGGACTGTCGGGAGAGGAGGGGATGGTGCCCAGAGGCGGATTCGAACCACCGACACGCGGATTTTCAATCCGCTGCTCTACCAACTGAGCTATCTGGGCCTGTTCCGGCTAACGAAAACTCGCGATCCGGATTTCAGGGGCGCCGTGGCGTCCCTTGAAAGCGCGTGGGTTATAGCATGGGAATCCGGCCTGTCCAGCGCCTAGGTGTGGATTTCCGGCAGGAAAAGAAATGCCATGAATGGACCGGCTTCCCATGCTGCTTTGCGCCTATCTGGCGCCGGCCACGCCCTTGCGGAAATCGGACGGCGTCATGCCGGCCAGCTTGCGGAACGACTTGTTGAAGGCGCTGAGCGAGCCGAAGCCGGACTCCATGGCGACGCGCAGCACATTGGCGTCCTGGTGCATCAGCATGGCCTGCGCATAGCTCAGCCGCAAAAGGTTGACATATTCGTTGAGCGTCATGCCGGTCGATTTCTTGAACAGGCTCATGGCGTATTTGGGGTGGATGTCGGCGGCCGCCGCTATGTTCAGGCAATCGATGTCGTAGAGGAAATTCTCGGCGATGAAATCGCACATCCGCCCGACATTGCGCGACGATTGCTGGTCGAAGGGATTGCCGGCTTCCTGTCCGGCCGCGGTTCCCGGCACCATCCGGTAGGGCTCGAACCGCACCCGCTCCAGCCGCAGCAGCAATTCGTTGACGGCGTGCTCGGCCTTGGCCGGATCGCCCGAGCGGGCATAGCGGTTCCAGCGGGCGAAATTGTCGTTGTCGGATTGATCGGTGGCGCCGGTCACCAGCGTCGTGCCGGTCATCAGCCGGTGGCGCACGTCGGCCGGCAGATGCAGCCGGAAGAAATGCACCAGCGGCAGGTGCGCGCCGGCATAGATGGCATCGTCGGAGAGATCGTCCATCTGGTGCGGCAGGCCGCCCCAGAACAGGCACATCTCGCCGGCCGACAGCGATATTTCGTGGTCGTTCATGCGGTAATGCACGTTGCCGCGCACGATGAAATTGACCTCGACCTGCGCGTGCCAATGCGGTTTCAGCATCACCAGCGGAGTGGTGTGAAACATCTGCAGCAGCAGCGGCGTGCCTTCCACGCTGCTGGCGCCAGGCTGGTAAAACGGCCGATCGGGCATCTTACTTTCCGCCAATTCCGTATTCCCTTTGTCGGCGACAAGCCTTCCGCGCTGCATAATTCTAACCAAGCTCGCAGAGAGAGCAAATGAAATGGGAGGATTTCAATGCGCATCACACTGACCTGCGCCGCGCTCGCGCTTACCCTGGGCTCCGCTGCCCCGGCATTTGCGCAGTCCGGCGAAATCACGATCTGGAGCTGGAACATTGCCGCTTCCTCGTTGAAGGCAACCGTTGCCGGCTTCAACAAGCTCCATCCCGATATCAAGGTCACGGTCCAGGATCTCGGCAACCAGCCGACCTACGATAAGTCGATCGCCGGATGTGCCGCCGGCGGCGTCGGCCTGCCCGACATCGTCTCTGTCGAGAACGGCGAGGCCGAGAATTACTGGAGCCAGTTCCCCGACTGCTTCGTCGACCTGCACACGCTGGGCTACACCGCCGAGGACCAGAAGAAATTCCCCGATTTCAAGCGCACCGAGCTTGAGGTTGGCGACAAGGCCTATGCCATGCCGTGGGATTCCGGTCCGGTGGCCGCCTTCTATCGCCGCGACTTCTACGAAAAGGCCGGCGTCGATCCGGCATCGATCAAGACCTGGGACGATTTCATCGCCGCCGGCAAGAAGATCCAGGCCGCCAATCCCGGCGTCACCATGACCAACGCCGATTTCAACGGCGACACCGAATTCTTCCGCATGATCTCCAACGAGCAGGGCTGCGCCTATTTCGCCGAGGACGGCCTGTCGATCATCGTCAACCAGCCAAAATGCGTCGATGCGCTGACCAAGGTCAAGGAGATGAAGGACGCCGGCATCATCTCGTCGGCCGACTGGGGCACCAAGATCACCAACAACACCGCCGGCACGGTCGCCACCCAGATCTATGGCGGCTGGTATGAAGGCACCATCCGCACCGAATCGGCCGGCGAAAACGGCAAATGGGGCGTCTACCTGATGCCGAGCCTCACTGCGGATGGCCCGCGCGCCGCCAATCTCGGCGGCTCCTCGCTCGCCATCACCTCGGCGTCGAAGAACAAGGAAGCGGCCTACGAGTACCTGAAATACACGCTGGAGACCAATGAAGGCCAGATCACGATGCTCAAGGACTTCGGCCTGGTGCCGTCGCTGATCTCGGCGCTGGATGACCCCTACGTCGCGCAAGGCCTGCCCTATTGGGGTGGCCAGGCAGTGTGGAAGGATATCCTGGCCACCTTGCCCAAGGTCGTTCCCAGCCGCGGCACGCAGTTCCAGAGCGATGCCGAGATCATCGTGCGCGCGGTGCAGACCAAATACCTCGCCGGCGGCTACCCCGACGCCAAGGCGGCACTCGACGATGCGGCCCAACAGATCGCCGCGGCAACCGGACTGCCGGTCAAGTCCTGACCTCCCAGGACCCGGTTCGGGCGGCACCCTGCCGCCCGGACCGTCGCCGCCTGCGCGCTTTGTTTGAAACACCGGTATGAAGGAGGAGGAAGATGCGCAACCGCAACGCCACGGCCTATCGCTTCCTCACGCCCTATCTTCTGATCTTCGCCATCTTCTGGGTGTGGCCGATCATCTCTTCGTTCCTGATTTCCTTCCAGGCGACGCGCACCGTGCCGTGGCGTTTCGCCCCCGGCTTCAACTGGGGCCGGCTGATCGGCGACCCGGCCTTCTTCAACGCGCTCAAGAACACGCTGCTCATCCTGGTCATCCAGGTCCCGGTGATGATCACGCTGGCGATGGTCATGGCGGTGCTCCTGAATTCGCCGCTGCTCAAGGCGCGCGGTCTCTACCGCTTCGCCTTCTTCGCCCCGGTCGTGGTCGGCGAGGTCGCCTATTCGGCTGTCTTTCGGCTGATGTTCAGCCTCGATTTCGGCATCATCAACAAGCTCCTGAACAGCATTGGCCTGCCCAAGATCGACTGGTTCTCCAACGTCACGCCGGCGATGGCGCTGATCATGATCGCGGTCACCTGGCGCTGGGCCGGCTACAACGCCATCATCCTGCTTGCCGGCATGCAATCCATTCCCGAGGACGTCTATGAGGCGGCGACGCTCGACCGCGTCAGCAAGCTCAAGCAGTTCTTCTTCATCACGCTGCCGCTGCTCAAGCCGGTCATCGTCTTCTGCGCCGTGCTGTCCATCATCGGCACCATGCAATTGTTCACCGAGCCGTTCCTGATCACAGAGCGTGGCGGACCGGGCGGCGGCACCGAGACGCTCGGCCTGCTGCTCTACCGCCAGGGCTTCCGCTCGCTCAATTTTGGCTACGCCTCGGCCGTCGCCTACACCATGGCCGCGCTCGCCATCGCGATCACGCTGGTGCAGCTCTGGCTGACGAGGGAACCGAAATGAGCTCGCTCTCCTCGGCCAGGCTCAAGCGCAGCATCGCGCTGCATCTCTTCCTCACGCCGTTGGCTTTGCTCTGGCTGTTTCCACTGTGGATGATGGTCGTGTTCTCGACCATGCCTGACAACGGCATCTTCAGCCCCGGCATCGAGCTGTTGCCGCACGGCAATTTCGTCGACAATTTCAACAATCTGCAGCGCGACACCGATTTTGTCGGCGCCATCATCATCTCCGTCTGCGTGGCGGTGACCTACACCGTCCTGTCGGTTATGCTCACCTCGATGGCCGGCTGGGCGCTGGCCCGCTACCAGTTCGTCGGCAAGGGCGTGGTCGTCGCCATCATCCTCGGCACCATCACGCTGCCCTATGCGGTGGTGCTGATCCCGCAATTCATCATGGTGGCGCGCGACTTCCAACTCGCCAACACCTGGGTGGCGCTGATCGTGCCGCCGCTGTTCAACTCACTCGGCGTGCTGTTCATGCGGCAGAGCTTTTCGATGATGCCCGACGATCTGTTCGATGCCGCCCGCGTCGAGGGCGTCAAGGAGTGGCGCATCTTCGTCTTCGTCGCATTGCCGCTGGCGCGGCCTATGCTGGCGGCGCTCTGCATCATCCTGTTCCTGGCGTCCTGGAACAATTATCTGTGGCCGCTGCTGATCAACAGCCAACCGGGTTCGATGACCGCGCCCGTGGCGCTCGGCACGCTGATCGGCCTCACCAAGGTGTCGTGGGGCGGCATCATGGCCGGCGCCGTCATGCTGACCGTGCCGATGCTCGTCGTCTTCGTGCTCCTGCAGCGTCATTTCATCGCCGGCATCGCCGCCGGCGCGGTCAAGTAAGGTCGAGTCGGCATGGCAACGGTTACGCTCAACAATGTCGTCAAGCGCTTCGGCAACTTCCCGGTCGTCCACGGCGCCAACATCGACATCAAGGACGGCGAATTCGTCGTCTTCGTCGGCCCGTCCGGCTGCGGCAAGTCCACCTTGCTGAGGATGATCGCCGGGCTCGAGGACATCACCGACGGCGAGATCGCCATCGGCGGCAAGCTGGTCAACGATGTCGAGCCGGCCGACCGCGGCATCGCCATGGTGTTCCAGTCCTATGCGCTCTATCCGCATATGAGCGTCGAGCAGAACCTCTCCTTCGGATTGCGCATGACCGGCAATCCGAAGGCCGATACCGACCGCAGGGTGAAGAGGGCGGCCGAGATCCTGCGCATCAGCGAATTGATGGAGCGGCGTCCGAAAAAACTCTCGGGCGGCCAGCGGCAGCGCGTTGCCATCGGCCGCGCCATCGTGCGCGAGCCGCAGGTGTTCCTGTTCGACGAGCCGCTCTCCAATCTCGACGCCGAACTGCGCGTCCAGATGCGGGTCGAGATTTCGCGGCTGCACAAGGAACTCGGCACCACCATGATCTATGTCACGCACGACCAGACCGAGGCGATGACGCTGGCAGACAGGATCGTCGTGCTGCGCGGCGGCCATGTCGAGCAGATCGGCCGGCCCCTCGATCTCTACGACGATCCAGACAATCAGTTCGTGGCCGGCTTTGTCGGCTCGCCGAAGATGAACTTCATCAAGGGCCGCATCGTCGGGCGCGACGCGCATGGCGTCGTGGTCGAACTGGCCGGCGAGGAAAAGACCCGCATCGTGCAGCCGCTGACGGGTGCAGCACCGGAGGCGGGCAGCAAGGTCATCGTCGGCGTACGGCCCGAGCATTTCGGCATTGCCGGGGAGGGCGACGCCGACCTCACCCTCGCCATCGACGTCGTCGAGCATCTCGGCGGCACCAGCTTTGTTTACGCCAGGACAGCCAATGGCGAAGACGTCGTGGTCCAGCGCGACGCGGCCAAGGTTCCCGACACACCGGAAATCACCGTATCCATCCGCAAATCCTATCTGTTCGACGAAAAAGGCCTGCGGCTGCGCTGAGCGGTCGCCCTTTGCCAGATCTCAAGGAGAATGACATGACCGCAACCACGCCCATCCGCTGGGGCATTCTTGGGCCGGGCGGCATCGCCAAGGCCTTTGCCGGTGGCCTCGCCGGCTCGCGCAACGGAACACTGGCGGCCATCGGCGCGCGCAATCCCGGCAAGCCCGGCCTTGCCGAGAGCTTTCCCGGCGCCCGTATCATCGAAGGCTACGAAGCGCTGCTCGCCGATCCGGACATCGACGCTGTCTATATTTCCATCCCTCATCCCGGCCACGCGCAATGGGCGATCCGGGCGGCGGAGGCCGGCAAGCATGTGCTGTGCGAGAAGCCGCTGGCGCTGACCGCCTTCGAGGCCGACGCCATGATGCACGCCGCGCGCAAGGCCGGCACGTTTCTCGGCGAAGCCTTCATGTACCGGCTGCATCCGCAGACGCTGAAGCTGGTGGAACTGATCCGGTCTGACATCATCGGCGAGATCAGGATGATCAAGTCGAGCTTCGGCTTCGCCATGCCGGGCTTCATGCCTGAGCACCGGCTCTATGCCAACGATCTTGCCGGCGGCGGCATTCTGGACGTCGGCGGCTATCCCGTCTCGATGGCGCGACTGATCGCCGGTGCCGCGACGGGCAAACCTTTCGCCGAGCCCGACAAGGTGGTGGGCGCCGCCCATCTCGGCCAGTCCGGCGTCGATGAATGGGCCTCGGCGCTGCTGCATTTTCCCGGCGGCATCGTCGCCGAAGTCTCCTGCAGCATCTCGCTCAACCAGGATAATGTGCTGCGCATCCTAGGCACCAAGGGCCGCATCGAAGTGCCGGACTTCTGGTTCGCCGGTGGCGACCGCGACGTCGGCCTCGGCCGGATCGACGTCACTGGCTCGGATGGCGCGCGCGAGACCATCAGCGTCAACGAGAAGCGGCATGTCTATTCCTTCGAGGTTGATGCCGCCGGCGAGGCAATCCTTGCGGGCAAACAGGAATTCGCCTGGCCGGGCATGGGCTGGGCCGACAGCCTCGGCACCTTGCAGGTGCTCGACAAATGGCGCGCGGCAGTGGGCCTGGAATACGAGATCGAGAAGGCACCCCAGCGCACCAGCACCATCTCCGGCCGGCCTCTGCGCTCCGGCGGCACCGCGATCGGCAAGCGCGCCATACCCGGCCTGCCGAAACCGGCCTCGGTGGTGGCGCTCGGCTTCGAGGATTTCCGCACCTTCTCGTCGGGCTCGATCCTGCTCGATGCCTTCTTCGAGGCCGGCGGCAATCTCTTCGACACCGGCTATGTCTATGGCGGCGGCTATACCGAGAAACTGCTTGGCGAATGGTTGAAAAGCCGCGGCGTGCGCGAGCAGTCGGTGGTCATCGGCAAGGGTGCGCACTCGCCGCTCTGCTATCCCGACATCATCGGCAAGCAACTCGCCCAGTCGCTCGACCGCCTGCAGACAGACCATGTCGATGTCTATTTCATGCACCGCGACAATCTGGACGTGCCGGTCGGCGAGTTCGTCGATGCGATGGACGCAGAGGTCAAGGCCGGCCGCATCCGCGGGCCGTTCGGCGGCTCCAATTGGACCATGGCGCGCATGGACGAGGCGATTGCCTATGCCGAGCGCACCGGCAAGCAGAAGCCCGGCGCGCTCTCCAACAATTTCTCGCTGGCCGAGATGCTGGAGCCGATCTGGGCCGGCTGCGTGACGTCTTCCACCGATGAGTGGAAAACGTGGCTGACGGCGCGGCAGATGCCGAATTTCGCCTGGTCGAGCCAGGGCCGCGGCTTCTTCACCGATCGTGCTGGCCGCGACCGGCGCGATAATGAGGAACTGGTGCGGGTCTGGTACTCCGAGCGCAACTTCGGCCGCCGCGACCGGGCGATCGAACTCGCCGCCAGACTGGGCAAGAGCCCGATCCACATTGCGCTCGCCTATGTGCTCCGTCAGCCTTTCCCATCGGTTCCGCTGATCGGTCCGCGCACGCTGGGCGAACTGGACGACAGCCTGCGGGCGCTCGATATCGCGCTCTCGCCAGCCGATCTCGAATGGCTGGATGGCGGCAGCCTGCGCGCGGCTTGATATCCAGGAACAGGCGGCGTCAGGTCTCGTCGTTTGACGCTCTGACGCCGCGCCTGGCCGGGACCCTCATCGAGGCATACATGCCGGTGGTGCGGAACTGGCCGGGCGCAATGCCGTAGAGGCGGCGGAAGACCTTGGAGAAATAGTTCGGGTCCTCGAAGCCGCACAGGATGGCGACTTCCTTCACCGGCAGGAAATCGGCTTTCGTCAAAAGCTTCGCCGCGCGCTGCAGCCGTTGCTGCAGCACGAATTCGGCCGGCGGGATGCCCTCGATCTCGGCGAACCGGCGCGAGAAATGCGCCCGGCTGAGGCCGCTGATTTGCACCAGCTCTGCCACCGGCAAGGGCTTGTCGAGATTGGCGTTGATGTGGTCGATGACCGGCTGCATGGCGCTCTGCTTTTCGGCGAAGGCGTGCGAGCCGAAGACATCGTCATAGAGCGCCATCGCTGCCTCATAGGCGATCGCCGAAGCCGCGCCAGGCGAAGCCGCTCCCTTGATGAGGCGCAGGCTGCAATCGGCAAGATGGTCGATCGTCGCCGGCTGCAGCCGTAACACCGGTCCCGAGACGTCGATGATCGATTTGTGGATGCGCAGCGCCTCCTCGCCATTCATCGAGATCCAGAAATATTCCCAGCGCTCGTCCCTGGCCAGCCAGTAGCGATGGTTGTGCGGCACCAGCACCAGCAACGTGTCGTTCTTCTGCAGGCGGTAATCGCGGTTCTCGTAGCGCAGCCGGCCGGTGCCGCTGATCGTGTGTTGAAGCACGGTGAACGGCGTCTGGCCGCGCCTGCGCCCGTCCCAGTCGTAGGTCTCGCCCTCCCGCACCTCGTAGCCCGTGCTGGTCGGCATGGCATGCAGGCGCTGGCGGCCGCGGGGCAGCGAGATCGTTCGCATCGACTGTCCGTTGGCGATCAAATCCTGCAGCACAAAATTACCCTTGAAAGCATAATCCTTCTCTGGCGGCACTCGCGAATAAGCGCATAATCAGCCTCGAAGAACACGGAAGACCCGCGGCCGAGGAGCGCGTGGGAGGAAAAAAAGCCGAATTCTGGCTTGAATGGCATGCGTCGTCAGGCGCGTGGCTGTTTTCTCCTTCTTTGATCCCTGCCTAGCATTCGACTGGATCGAGGTGAAGGTGATGAGTTTCAAAATCGCTATTATTGGTGCCGGCAGCGTCGGATTCACCAAGAAACTGTTCACCGATATTTTGTGCGTGCCGGAATTCAAGGATATCGAATTCGCGCTCACCGACGTCAGCCAGCACAATCTCGGAATGATCAAGGCGATCCTCGACAGGATCGTCGAGGCGAACAATTTGCCGACCAAAGTGACGGCAACGACCGATCGCCGGCAGGCTATCGAGGGGGCGCGCTATATCATCAGCTGCGTCCGGGTCGGCGGGCTCGAAGCCTATGCCGACGACATCAGGATTCCGCTGAAATACGGCATCGACCAGTGCGTCGGCGACACGATCTGCGCCGGCGGCATCCTCTACGGCCAGCGCAACATTCCGGTGATCCTCGATTTCTGCAAGGACATCCGCGAGGTCGCCGACACCAACGCGAAGTTCCTCAACTACGCCAATCCGATGGCGATGAACACCTGGGCGGCGATCGAGTACGGCAAGGTCGACACGGTCGGTCTTTGCCACGGCGTCCAGCACGGTGCTGAGCAGATCGCCGAAGTTCTCGGTGCAAAATCGCATGGCGAACTCGATTATGTCTGTTCCGGGATCAACCACCAGACCTGGTTCATCGATCTGCGGCTGAACGGCCGCAGCATCGGCAAGGACGAGCTGGTCGCCGCCTTCGAGGCGCATCCGGTCTATTCCAAGCAGGAAAAGCTGCGCATCGACGTGCTGAAGCGCTTCGGCGTCTATTCGACCGAAAGCAACGGCCATCTGTCGGAATATCTGCCCTGGTATCGCAAGCGGCCGGACGAAATCACCCGCTGGATCGACATGTCGGACTGGATTCATGGCGAGACCGGCGGCTATCTCCGCTACTCGACCGAAACCCGCAACTGGTTCGAGACGGAATATCCGCAATTCCTCGAAGCGGCCTCGAAGCCGATCGACCCCGCCAAGCGTTCCAATGAGCATGCCAGCCACATTTTGGAGGCGCTGGAGACCAATCGCGTCTATCGCGGCCACTTCAACGTCAAGAACGCCGGCGTGATCACCAACCTGCCGCAGGACGCCATCATCGAATCGCCCGGCTTCGTCGACCGCTTCGGCATCAACATGGCCGCCGGCATCACGCTGCCGGAAGCGTGCGCGGCCACCTGCATTTCCTCCATCAACGTCCAGCGCATGTCGGTGCATGCCGCGATATCGGGCGACATCGATCTCCTGAAGCTCGCCGTGCTGCACGACCCGCTGGTCGGCGCGGTGTCGACGCCCGAGGAAGTCTGGCAGATGGTGGACGAGATGGTCGTCGCCCAGGCCCAATGGCTGCCGCAATACGCCGATGCGGTTCCGGCGGCAAAAGATCGGCTTTCGAAATCCGCGGTCAAGACCCGCGACTGGGCGGGCGCGGCGCGCAGAAGCGTGCGCTCGATCGAGGAATTGCGCGCCGAAAAGGCGGCATTGAAACAGGCCGGCTGAGATTTCGCCCCGCGGGCGGACCGGCGGGAGGCCGGTTCGTCGCGATCAGCCGCCCCTGAAACAAGGCGGGCAGCAAGCAGACGTCCAGACATAAGGGAGGAGAACGGAATGAGAAATTTGTGCAGAATTGGCATTGCCGCCGGACTGGCGCTGAGCGTCTCGGTTGTGGCGCTCAACGCTTTCGCGTCCGAACCGACAGTCCCGCCGGAGCCGGCAACGTTCCCGGCCGAAGGCAAGATCAGCTACGTGCCGCGTGATTCCATCCTCGAATTCAAGGCGCTGCCGCAGTATCACGAGCCCGACTGGGTCACCGAGAAATACGTCAAGACCGGCAAGCTGCCGCCGGTCCAGGAAAGGCTGCCGAAGGAGCCGCTGGTCTTCAAGACTGCCAACATGCCTGATGGCATCGGCGTCTATGGCGACACCATGCGCCATGTCATCGGCGGCCGGCCGGAAGGCTGGAACTACGGCGCCGGCCAGACGCAAGGCTGGGGCGGCATCGATATCGGCCTTTCCGAATGCCTGACGCGCACCGCGCCGCTGTTCCAGGTCGAGGCCAAGGACACCGAGCCACTGCCGAACCTGGCCAAAAGCTGGGACTGGTCGGCCGACGGCCACAAGCTGACCATGCATCTGGTCGAAGGCGCCAAATGGTCCGATGGCGTCGCCTTCAATGCCGATGACGTGATGTTCTACTGGGACGACGAGGTCGTCGACCCCAACGTGTCGCCGCTTAACGGCGCGACGCAGGAAACCTTCGGCGTCGGCACGACGCTGAAGAAGATCGACGACTACACCGTGGAGTGGACCTTCAAGGAAGCCTTCCCCAAACAATATCTCTACGCCATGGCCTACGGCACCTTCTGCCCCGGCCCCGCGCACATATTGAAGCCCCAGCACCCGAAATATTCGAAGAACACCTACGACCAGTTCAAGAACGCCTTCCCGCCGGAATATATGAACATGCCGGTGATGGGCGCCTGGGTGCCCGTCGAATACCGGGCGGACGATATCATCGTCCTGCGCCGCAATCCTTACTACTGGAAGGTCGACGAGAAGGGCAATCAGCTGCCCTATCTCAACGAGCTGCAATACAAGCTGTCGACCTGGGCCGACCGCGACGTCCAGGCGGTAGCCGGCTCGGCCGACTTCTCCAACCTGGAGCAGCCGGAAAACTTCGTCGCCTCGCTGAAGCGCGCGGCGGAGGCAAATGCGCCGGCCAGGCTCGCCTTCGGCCCGCGTCTGATCGGCTACAATCTACGCCTGAATTTCTCCGCCAATGGCTGGGGCAATCCGGACGAGCGCAGCCAGGCGGTCCGCGAGTTGAACCGCAACGAGGATTTCCGCAAGGGCGTCACCATGGCGCTCGACCGCAAGGCGCTAGGTGACTCGCTCGTCAAGGGCCCGTTCACCGCCATCTACCCTGGCGGGCTCTCGTCGGGCACCAGCTTCTATGACCGCAAATCGACCGTCTACTACCCCTTCGATATCGAGGGCGCCAAGGCCGAGCTCGCCAAGGCCGGCCTCAAGGATACAGACGGCGACGGCATCGTGAACTTCCCGGCCGGCACCGCCGGCGGCAAGAACGTCGAGATCGTCATGCTGGTCAACAACGACTATACGACCGACAAGAGCCTCGCCGAAGGCGTCGTCGCCCAGATGGAAAAGCTCGGGCTTCGCGTCGTGCTCAATGGGCTCAACGGCACCCAGCGCGACGCCTCGCAATATTCCGGTCGCTTCGACTGGCTGATCAGGCGCAACGACCAGGAACTGACGTCGGTGGTGCAGAACACCGAGCAGCTCGCCCCGGTCGGTCCGAAGACCAGCTGGAACCATCGCGCTCCGGAAAGCGGCGAAGTCGACCTGATGCCGTTCGAGAAGGACCTCGTCGACATCGTCAACAAGTTCGTCTCGACGCAGGACAACGATCAGCGCGCCAGCCTGATGAGAGACTTCCAGAAGATCTCGACCGAGCACGTCTACAATGTCGGCCTGACGGAATATCCGGGCGCGCTGATCGTCAACAAGCGCTTCTCCAACATCCCGCAGGGAACGCCGATCTTCATGTTCAACTGGGCCGAGGATTCGATTGTCCGCGAACGGGTGTTCGTGGCGGCCGACAAGCAGGCCAAGTATGAATTGTTCCCGCAGGAGCTTCCCGGCAAACCGGGTGACAAGGGTCCGATGTAAGGTTTACCTCCCCTGACGAGAGAACTCCGGCCGCGCCGCTGGCGCGGCCGGACAAAGCCAACCTCCGCATGCACCGGAACGGTGCGATCGGCGAGACAAGGAATGAGACCGTCCGATGCTGCGATTCCTGCTCATGCGCATAGCGTCGGCAATCCCGGTCCTCGCCATCCTCAGCCTGGTCACCTTCGCCATCATCCAGGCGCCGCCGGGCGACTATGCCGACTACATCCGCTCGCAGCTGATCAATCAGGGTGGCGCCTCCTTCGCCGAGGCCGATGCGCAGGCCAACGCCTACCGCATCGAGCATGGCCTCGATAAGCCGCTGCCCGTCCAGTATCTCAACTGGATCGGTGGCATCGTCACCCGCGGCGATTTCGGCTACAGCCTCTATTACAACAAGCCGGTCGCCGATGTGGTCGGCGAGCGCCTGCCGCGCACCTTGCTTCTGGCGCTGGTCTGCCACCTGCTCGCCTCGGTGCTGGGCATCACCTTCGGCATCTGGGCGGCGACCCGGCAATACACCTGGATCGACTCGACGCTGTCGGCCATTTCCTTCCTCGGCATGACGGTGCCGCGCTTCCTGATGGCGCTGATCATCGTCTATCTCCTTGTCTTCCAGTTCAACGTGTCGGAGATCGGTTCGTTCTTCTCGCCGCAATATGGCGGCGCGCCATGGTCGTGGGGCAAGTTCGTCGACCTGGTCAAGCATGTCTGGCCGGTGGTGGCGATCGCCACTTTCGGCGGCCTTGCCTACAATATGCGCGTCATGCGCGGAAACCTGCTGGACACGCTGAACGCGCAATATGTCGAGACGGCCAAGGCCAAGGGGCTGACCGGAAGCGCCGTCGTCATGCGCCATGCCGTGCCCAATGCGCTGCATCCGCTGGTCATGTATCAGGGCGTGGTGCTGCCCTACATGCTCACCGGCGAGATCGAGACGGCAATCATCTTCGCGTTGCCCACCGTCGGCCCGGCGATCGTCGGCTCGATGGCCGTCGGCGACGTCTATGTCACCGCCACCTTCATGATGGTGCTGTCGGCGACGCTGATCGTCGGCAACATCATCGCCGACATGCTGCTCGCCTTGCTCGATCCACGCGTGCGCCAGTTCGGGGAGGGCTAGATGCTGGCTTTCGACACAACGCCGCCGCCGCTGCCGCTGCCTGCCGAGGAAAGCGCAAGCAAGCCCGCGCGCGGCAATGAGAGCTACATCGCGCTCGTCTGGCGCCGGCTGAGGCGTTCCTGGACCGGCATGGCCGGGCTCTGCCTGGTCGTGCTGCTGCTCCTGATGGCCGTGTTCGCCGAGTTTCTGGCGCCGATGGATCCGAAGGCGACGGATGTCGGTTTCGCGCCGCCACAGATGCCTGCTTTCCACGACAAGGACGGCAATTTCGTCGCCCGGCCGAGGGTCTATGCGCTCGCCGATTCCACCGATCTCGACCCGGTCACCTTCCAGCCCATCGTCGGGCCCGACTACGACCATCCAAGGCTGCTCGGTTTCTTCGTCGAAGGCGCGCCTTACAAGCTCCTCGGCCTCATCCCGGCAAGCCGCCATTTCTTCGCCTCGATGGACGGCCAGCCGGTGCATTTCCTTGGTACCGACAAGTTCGGCCGCGACGTGCTGTCGCGCGCCATCCACGGTTCGCGCGTCTCGCTGATGATCGCGCTGACGGTGGTCTTCATCATCACCGTCATCGGCACGACCGTCGGCATGGTCTCCGGCTATTTCGGCGGCCGCTTCGATATCTGGATGCAGCGCTTCGTCGAACTGGTGCTCGCCTTCCCGCAACTGCCGCTCTATCTGGCGCTGACGACGCTGATCCCGGTCACCGCGCCGACCAACGTCTTCCTGGCCTTCGTCATCATCGTCATGTCGGCGCTCGGCTGGGCGCAGATGTCGCGCGAGGTGCGCGGCAAGACGCTGGCGCTGGCACGGATCGAGTATGTGCGCGCCGCCATGGCGGTCGGCGCCACCGACCGGCGCATCATCATGCAACACATCTTCCCCAATGTGATGAGCCATGTGATCGTTGCGGTCACTCTGGCCATCCCGACGG
This sequence comes from bacterium M00.F.Ca.ET.205.01.1.1, assembly GCA_004791255.1. GTDB lineage: Bacteria > Pseudomonadota > Alphaproteobacteria > Rhizobiales > Rhizobiaceae > Mesorhizobium. Next base: position 286,441 of record SRUQ01000008.1, on the reverse strand, counting down.
TGGTGCTTCTGGAATCCTTCCTTGGGTTCCTCGGCTTCGCCGTCAAGCCGCCGCTGATCTCATGGGGCCTGATGCTGCAGGACACCGCGACCTATTCGGTCATCGGCACCTATCCCTGGATCCTGTCGCCGGTCGGCTTCGTGCTGGTCACCGTCTTTGCCTTCAACGCGCTGGGTGACGGCCTGCGCGATGCCGTCGATCCTTATTGAGGTGGCCGGGATGAGCATCGCACTTGCCGAATCCTACGCTCCGACCGTCCGCCACGACCATGATGGTCGCCAGGACCAGCCGGTCATCGACGCCCGCAACATCGAGGTCGCGTTCAAGGTCGAACACGGCGTCGTCGAGGCGGTCAAGAACGTTTCGTTCCAGCTCTATCGTGGCGAGACGATCGCGATCGTCGGCGAATCCGGGTCCGGCAAGTCGGTGACGGCGCGCACCGTCATGGGGCTGTTGTCCCGGCGCGCCACGGTGTCGCCGAGGTCGAGCGTCGACTATGACGGCCGCAACATCCTGAAATTCCCCGAGCGCGAGCGGCGCAAGCTGCGCGGCAACCGCATCTCGATGATCTTCCAGGAGCCGATGAGTTCGCTCAACCCGATCTACACGGTCGGCAGCCAGATCGTCGAAGCGATCAGGGTGCATCGCAAGGTGGGCCGCAGGCAGGCCTGGGCACGAGCGCTCGAACTGCTCGAGCATGTCCAGATTCCCGATCCCGCCGCACGGCTCAAGCAGTATCCGCATCAGCTTTCGGGCGGACAGCGCCAGCGCGTGATGATTGCCATGGCGCTGGCCAACGACCCCGACGTGCTGATCGCCGACGAGCCGACCACAGCACTCGACGTCACCGTCCAGGCGCAGATCCTGAACCTGATCCGCAACCTGCAGAAGGAACTGCGGATGGCGGTGATCCTGATCACGCACGACCTTACCGTGGTGCGCAAATTCTCCGACTACGTCTATGTCATGCAGCATGGCGAGATGCGCGAGCACAACGTCACCGAACGGCTTTTCGCCAGCCCGCAGCATCCCTATACGCAGCGCCTGCTTGCCTCCGAGCCGCGCGGCCGGCCGCAACCGCTGCCCGAAGGCAGCGGCGCCATCCTCGAGGCCAACGATATGCGCGTTTGCTTCATGCTGCGCCACGGCTCTTTCCTGAAGCCGGACTGGCGCGAACTGGTCGCCGTCGACGACCTCGACCTCAAGCTTTGCCGCCACGAGACGCTGGGGCTGGTCGGCGAATCCGGCTCCGGCAAGACCACGTTCGGGCTGGCGCTGCTCAGGCTGCAGGACGCCAAGCGCGGCGAGATCCGCTTCGACGGCCAGCCGATCCATGGCCTGTCGCGGGCCGAAATGCGGCCGCTGCGCTCGCGCATGCAGATCGTCTTCCAGGATCCGTTCTCCTCGCTCAATCCGCGTATGACGATTGGCCAGATCATCGAGGAAGGGCTGATCGTCAACAGCATCGGCGCGACGCGGCGCGAGCGGGTCGAGCGGGTGCGCGAGGCGCTGGTCAGCGCCGGCATGCCCGGCGATATCCTGTCGCGCTTCCCGCACGAATTCTCCGGCGGCCAGCGGCAGCGCATCGCCATTGCGCGGGCCATTGCGCTCGAACCCGAATTCATCCTGCTCGACGAGCCGACATCGGCGCTCGACCTTTCGGTCCAGGCGCAGATCATCGACCTGTTGCGCAAGCTGCAGGACGAGCGCGGCCTGAGCTACCTCTTCATCTCGCATGACCTCAAGGTGGTGCGGGCGCTGTGCCATCGCGTCATCGTCATGCAGCACGGCAAGATCGTCGAACAGGGACCCGTCGACGAGGTCCTTTCCAATCCCAAGACCGCCTACACCGAACGGCTCGTCAGGGCCGCCTTCGACGTGGCCTGAAACTTATGCCGGAGGTTAGCGTGGCAAGAAATCCCAAGATCACTTTCATCGGCGCCGGATCGACGGTGTTCATGAAGAACATCGTCGGCGATGTGCTGCAGCGGCCGGCCCTTTCAGGCGCGACGATCGCGCTGATGGACATCAACCCGCAGCGGCTGGAAGAGAGCGCAATCGTCGTCAACAAGCTGATCGCAACGCTCGGCGTCAAGGCGAAGGCCGAGGCCTATTCGGATCAGCGCAAGGCGCTTGCCGGCGCCGACTTCGTCGTCGTCGCCTTCCAGATTGGCGGCTACGAGCCTTGCACGGTCACCGATTTCGAGGTGCCGAAGAAATACGGGTTGCGCCAGACCATCGCCGACACGCTCGGCGTCGGCGGCATCATGCGCGGCCTCCGGACCGTGCCGCATCTGTGGAAGATCTGTGAGGACATGCTTGCCGTCTGCCCGGAGGCGATCATGCTGCAATACGTCAACCCGATGGCGATCAACACCTGGGCGATATCGGAGAAATACCCTGATATCAAGCAGGTCGGGCTCTGCCATTCGGTGCAGGGTACGGCGATGGAACTCGCGCACGATCTCGACCTTCCCTATGGCGAGATCCGCTACCGCTCGGCCGGCATCAACCACATGGCCTTCTATCTCAAGTTCGAGCACCGGCAGCCGGACGGCTCCTACCGCGATCTCTATCCCGACCTCGTGCGCGCCTATCGCGAAGGCCGGGCCCCCAAGCCCGGCTGGAATCCGCGCTGCCCCAACAAGGTGCGCTACGAGATGCTGACCCGGCTCGGTTACTTCGTCACCGAAAGCTCGGAGCATTTCGCCGAATACACGCCCTATTTCATCAAGGACGGCCGCCCCGATCTGATCGAGAAATACGGCATTCCGCTCGACGAATATCCCAAGCGTTGTATCGAGCAGATCGAGCGCTGGAAGGACCAGGCACAGGCCTACCGCTCGGCCCAGCGCATCGAGGTCGAGGAGTCGAAGGAATATGCCTCCTCGATCATGAACTCGGTCTGGACCGGCGAACCCTCGGTGATCTACGGCAATGTCCGCAACAATGGCTGCATCACCTCGCTGCCCCAGGATTGCGCCGCCGAGGTGCCGTGCCTGGTCGATGCGTCCGGCATCCAGCCGACCTATATCGGCGACTTGCCGCCGCAATTGACGGCGCTGATCCGCACCAACATCAACGTGCAGGAACTGACGGTGCGGGCGCTGATGACCGAGAATCGCGACCACATCTATCACGCCGCGATGATGGACCCGCACACCGCGGCCGAACTCGACCTCGACCAGATCTGGTCCCTGGTCGATGATCTTCTCTCAGCTCATGGAGACTGGCTGCCGGCCTGGGCGCGTGTGAGCCGCAAGACGCAGGCCGCCTGAACGGCGGCCTCGATCACTTCGGCTCGTCGGCGTCGGGTTCTTCCTCGTCGTCGCGGCCGCTGATGACATAGGCGCCCTTCAGCCAACGGTTGAGGTCTATGTCCTTGCAGCGCTTGGAGCAGAACGGATAGGTCTCGCGCGCCGACGGCTTGCCGCATTCGGGGCAGGGCCGCTTCGGCCGCAGCGGGGTTACCTTGTCGTCCAGGCTCATGGCCGCGCGGACAGCCAGCTCTGGTGGACCTTGAAGCCTTCGCCCGAAAGCAGCGCAACCGTCTCATAGAGCGGCAGGCCGACGACGTTGGTGTAGGAGCCGACCAGCTTGACGACGAAAGCGCCGGCCAGGCCTTGGACGGCGTAGCCGCCGGCCTTGCCGCGCCACTCTCCCGACGCGACATAGGCGTCGATCTCCTCGCGCGGCAGCCGCTTGAAGCGCACCCGCGTCTCGACCAGCCGCTGACGCAATTTGCCGCCCGGCGTGATCAGGCAGATGCCGGAATAGACCCGGTGCGAGCGGCCGGAGAGCAGCCCCAGGCAGTTGGAGGCGTCGTCGAGCGTCTCGGCCTTCGGCAGGATGCGCCGTCCGACAGCGACCACCGTATCAGCGGCAAGCACGAAGCCCGGCGCATAGTCGGCTTCCGATTTCAGCGAGGCCAGCGCCTTCTCGGCCTTCTCCGTCGCCAGCCGCTTGGCCAGCGAGCGCGGATGCTCGGCGCGCAGCGGCGCCTCGTCGATGTCGGCGGGCAGCACCCGGTCCGGCTCGATGCCGGCCTGCTGCAAGAGTTCAATGCGGCGCGGCGAACCCGAGGCAAGCACCAGCTTCTGCAAAATGCTCATCGCGATTCCAGCCGGGTCCTGGCGATCTTACTTGAAACGATAGGTGATGCGGCCCTTGGTCAGGTCGTAGGGCGTCATTTCGACCAGGACCTTGTCGCCGGTCAGCACGCGGATGCGGTTCTTGCGCATGCGGCCGGCCGTATGGGCGATGATTTCGTGTTCGTTTTCGAGTTTCACCCGGAACATGGCGTTGGGCAGCAGTTCCGTGACCACACCCGGAAACTCGAGGACTTCTTCCTTCGGCATTCGATACCTTTACTTGGATTGCTTTCCCGGCGCCCGGCCGGAAATTTCGGCGGAACCTATATGATATTCGTCCGCTTGTGAACACGCTTAATCGGCGGCCTGAATGGGAGCGAATCGGCGGACTATGCGGGTTTTCAACCTTTCGCGCACGTCGCGATAACTGGCCATGATCTGCTCGCGCGTGCCGCCGGCGTCAGTCGGATCGGGCGTCGGCCAATATTCGACCTCGACGGCGAGCGAACGGGTGAGCTCAAGTGCCGCATGGTGCGCTTCCGGCGCCAACGTCACGATCAGGTCGAAATAGTCGTCCTCGAGGTCATCCATCGTTCTTGGATGGCGTTCGCCCAGCGACAGACCTTCCTCGGCAAGCACGGCATCGACGAACGGGTCGCGCTCACCGGCGCGGACGCCGGCGGAGGCAACGAAAATAGTGGCCGGCAGCATCCGGCGCGCCAGCAGTTCGGCCATTGGCGAACGCACGGCATTCATGCCGCACAGGAACAGGACCGAACGGGGCAGGGCGCCGGCAGCCAGGGCTAGCCCCGCCAATGCAGCACGCAGACCAGCGTGAACAGCCGGCGCGCCGTGTCGAAGTCGATGTCGATCTTGCCAGCCAGCCGGTCCATCAGCGTCTGCGAGCCCTCATTGTGCAGGCCGCGTCGGCCCATGTCGATTGCCTCGATATGGCTCGGCGTCGAGGAGCGGATGGCGTCGTAGTAGCTCTCGCAGATCAGGTAGTAGTCCTTGACGATGCGCCTGAGCGGCGTCAGCGACAGGATATGGGTGACGACGTCGCCGCCATCCTCGCGCGTCACGGCAAAGACCAGCCGGGACTCTGCCAGCGACAGCTTGAGCCGGTAGGGGCCGGCGCCGCCGTCGTTGACCGGCTGAAAACTGTTCTCCTCGATCAGGTCGAAGATCGCCACCGCGCGCTCATGCTCGACATCGGGCGTGGAGCGGCCGATCGATTCATCGAGCTCGACATCGATCAGCCTGGCGCGGGTTTGATCGGAGTCGGACATATCAGCCTACATGTTCAGCCGTCTGGAGACGGAACGGCCATGCGCGTCGAGGCCTTCCGCGCTGGCCAGCGCCATGGCCGCGGGCGCCAGCGCCCGCAATTGTTCCGGCCCCAGCTTCAGGATCGAGGTGCGCTTGACGAAATCGAGCACCGACAGGCCCGACGAGAAACGCGCCGAGCGCGCCGTCGGCAGCACATGGTTGGAACCGCCGACATAGTCGCCGATGGCTTCCGGCGTGTGACGGCCGAGAAACACCGCGCCGGCATTGCGCATCCTGGAAAGAAAGGCCTCCGCATCCGCGATGGCGAGTTCGACATGTTCGGCCGCGATACGGTCGACCAGCGGCAGCGAGGACTCGATGGTCGGGACGAGGATCACCGCGCCGAAATCGCGCCAGCTCGCCGCCGCCGTCTCGGCGCGCGGCAGGCTCTTCAACTGGCGCTCGACCGCCGCTTCGACGGCAACGCCGAAAGCCGCATCATCGGTGATCAGGATTGACTGCGCCGACACGTCATGTTCGGCCTGGGCGAGAAGGTCGGCGGCGATCCAGTCCGGATCATTGTCCGCGTCGGCCACGACAAGCACTTCCGAAGGGCCGGCGATCATGTCGATGCCGACCGTGCCGAACACCTGGCGCTTCGCCGCCGCGACATAGGCATTGCCCGGCCCGACGATCTTGGCGACGGGCCGGATCGTCCCGGTTCCGTAGGCAAGTGCTGCGATCGCCTGGGCGCCGCCGACGCGGTAGATTTCAGACACGCCGGCAATGTCGGCCGCCACCAGCACCAGCGGATTGATGATGCCGCCGGGAGCCGGCACCACCATGACGATGCGCTCGACCCCGGCCACCCCAGCCGGGATGGCGTTCATCAGCACCGAACTCGGATAACTTGCCGTACCGCCGGGCACGTAGAGCCCGACCGCCTCGATGGCCGTCCAGCGCGAGCCGAGCTCGACGCCGGCCGCATCCGTATAGCGGTCGTCCCTGGGCTTCTGCCGCTCGTGATGCGAGCGGATGCGGTCGCGCGCGAAATGCAGCGCCTCGACCGTTTGCGGGTCGGCCTCTGCATAGGCCTTTGCGATGTCGTCCCTGGAGACGGCGATGCCTAGCTTGTTCAGGTCGGCCTTGTCGAATTTCAGCGTGTAGTCGATCAGGGCCGCGTCGCCCTCGGCGCGCACGCGCGCGATGATCTGGCGAACCGCGGCATCGACGTCCTCCGACACTTCCCGCTTGGTCGTCAGGAAGGCGGCGAAACGCTGCTCGAAATCGGCGTCGGATTGGCGAAGCGTGATAGCCATCGGATACTCAGGACCTGTGGGCAGGACGCGACGTGGCTTCCCACGCGCCGCCTATGTCGGCGAGGCGCGCCTCGATGCACTCGACATCGAGCATGATCGCGCTGCCGCCCGAAAAGATCAGTTCGACGATGCCGGCAGGCTTGCTGATCTCGATGAAGCTCACCGCCAGCAGCGACAGCACTTCGGCCGGCTTGTCGCGCGCAATGCCGCTGGTCTTGGCGCCGAGCACCCGGTCGAAATGCAGCACGGCCTGCCGCCGCTCATTGTGCTGGCGAAACAGGCCCGACTTTGCCTCCCAGACGAAGCGGTTCATGGTCAGCACGAAACGCTTGGCCGATGGCAGGAACTCGAGGTCCGAAACCTTCATCACGGCGTCCTGGACATGAGCCGAGACAATGCCCAGATCCTGGTCGTCGAGCGCGATGAGTTTTAAGGCTGCCATGCGGAATGCACACCTGAAGGTTGACTGTTCAGCCTTCTGTTAGGCGGTCTTTCCGATCGGTGCAACCGCAACGCGGATCCCGCTCGGGGCAATCACGGAAAGGCGCCGTGGGGGAAGCTGCCGATCGCCCCCTTTGCAGGGGAGATCGGATGTCGCCTCAGCTTTCGCCAACCCACCGGCGTAGAGGCGGGCTAATGCCGATTTCGCCTAAGCCGAAATGCGCTCGATCACCGCGCCGCAGTTGGATAGCTTTTCTTCCAGCCGCTCGAAGCCGCGGTCGAGATGGTAGACGCGGTTGACCGTGGTCTCGCCTTCGGCAGCCAGGCCGGCAATGACCAGCGAGACGGAGGCGCGCAAATCGGTTGCCATCACAGGTGCGCCCTTCAGCTTCGGCACGCCGTCGACGATCGCCGTCTGGCCCGAAAGCGTGATGTGGGCGCCGAGCCGGGCCAGTTCCTGCACATGCATGAAGCGGTTTTCGAAGATCGTCTCGGTGATGCGCGACTTGCCCTTGGCCATGGTCATCAGGCCCATGAACTGCGCCTGAAGATCGGTCGGGAAGGCCGGGAAGGGCGCCGTCGTCACATCGACCGGCGCAATGCCGGCGCCGTTGCGCCGGACGCGGATGCCGGAATTGGTCGGCGTGATCTCGGCGCCGGTCTGCGAAATGACGTCCAGCGCGGTCTGCAGCAGTTCCGGCCGCGCGCCTTCGAGCACGACGTCGCCGCCGGTCATGGCGACGGCCATCGCATAGGTGCCGGTCTCGATGCGGTCCGGGATGACGCGCACGCGGGCACCCGACAGCGATTCGACACCGTCGATGGTAATGGTCGGCGTGCCGGCGCCGGAAATCCTGGCGCCCATGGCATTGAGGCATTCGGCGAGATTGACGATCTCGGGCTCGCAGGCGGCGTTTTCCAGCACCGTCTCGCCCTTGGCCAGCGACGCCGCCATCATCAGCACATGGGTGGCGCCCACCGAGACTTTCGGAAACACGAAGCGGTTGCCGACCAGGCGGCCGTTCCTGGTCTTGGCCAGGACATAGCCGGTGTCGACGTCGATGTCGGCACCCAGTGCCTGCAGGCCTTCGAGGAACAGATCGACCGGCCGCGTGCCGATGGCGCAGCCGCCGGGCAGCGACACCTTGGCCTCGCCCATGCGGGCGAGCAGCGGGCCGATCACCCAGAACGAGGCGCGCATCTTCGACACCAGCTCGTATGGAGCCGTCGTGTCGACGATGTTGCGGGCGGAGAAGTTGATGGTGCGCGAATAGCCCTCGTTCTGCTTCTCGCGGCGGCCGTTGACCGAATAGTCGACGCCATGATTGCCCAGGATGCGGATCAGCTGCTCGACATCGGCCAGGTGCGGCACGTTCTCCAGGGTCAGCGTGTCGTCGGTCAAAAGCGAGGCGATCATCAGCGGCAAAGCGGCGTTCTTGGCGCCCGAGATCGGAATGCTTCCGGCAAGCTGGTTGCCGCCGATAATTCTGATGCGATCCATGGAAAAACGTCCCTCTCGGCTCGAAAAAGCCGGTTCAATCGTTTGAGTATCGGCCCGTCTAGACCATTGGCCGATCAGGTTCAAGAAATAGGATTTCGGCTGTCCCCGGCCAAGAGTGGCCGATTCGAGTTAATCTTTCTGCGTTTTCCCGGCGGCCGCGAGCCCGTCAGGCCGGTGATCGGCGTCGCCGGTGCGCCGCGAGCGCGACTGCGCCTTGCGCTTCTGCAAATTGGCCCGCAATTGCTCTGCAAGCCGATCCTTGCGGCCGGCACCGCCCTTTTTTGCTGGAATTGTCTTGTCGCTCATCGTCCCGTCCCGGCCGGCACCCGGCCAGCACGCCCATTCAGGCATAGCCAACATTGTGGCACGGCCATGTCATCGAAAGCTATCCGGCAAAGGCTTTCACAGTTGCGTTGTTCTTGGCCTTGCGCTTGCCGGTTTGATATGGCAGAAGCCCCGCCATCAGCGGCTGCGGTAGCTCAGTGGTAGAGCACTCCCTTGGTAAGGGAGAGGTCGAGAGTTCAATCCTCTCTCGCAGCACCAGTCTATCCCCTTGAAATCGCTGAAGCCCTTTGACGCACAACGCTTTCTTTCCATTCTGACGTTACAAATCATGTAACAAATCGGACGGGGATTGATGGCTGGGTCAGTTTCGTTGGTGGACCTCTAGTCTCGGAGGTCGTGACAATGCGGCGTTGCGATTGAGCCTGCCATCTATGCGCCGAGTGGGTCAACGTAGCCAAGGATCTCAATTCCGAGGCGATGGGGGCAGCTACACCCGCACCGTGCCATTGAGCTACCTTTCCTACAGGTTGACTAAGTGCTTTTAGCGGCGTCCTCGATCAATTCGGCTACCAAGTTACGGAACCGCTCATCAGACCTGTCGCCTATGTTTCCCACATCTTTCGCCACGATCCCAGGCGCGGACACTGAGACCCCTCCACTCAACTGAACGCCGACAGTGAACGTCTTTCTGATCTTCTTCTCCGGTTCTCGCTTCCTGTAGATTTGGAACCGAATGGATGGCGTTGACGCTTTGACCTGGCGGCGTGGGGCGGTGTCTATGTCGACAGCAATCTCGCCTGCCACGTCAGCCTTGGCCGCTTCCAACGACGCAATCGCAACGTCGTTTAGCCAAGCCCTGGCCTGCGCGCCGAAGTCGGTCACAGGGGCAACTTGCTCCGCCGTCTCATTGTAGGCGTGCTCCTCCTGCCGACGCCTCGCCTGCTTTCCGCGCTCAAGCGCTTCTTTGAACTTAGGCATCATGGTTGCCTCGATCTTGTCGCTGCATGGAGGCCGTCTGTTAGTCCGGCCCTACCTCCTCCATCGGTAGAACGCGCGCGATGGGCATTATGTTGCGTAAGCGTATTCGGAGAGGACCGCTGCGACGAAGATGTGTGTGCGCCGTGCCGCGGACCGATCCCCTCAAGCCCGATTGAATTCCGCGTAGACTGTGGCAAAATACAAGCCAGGGTTGGCAATTGAGGGCGGCCCTATGCCTCTGACACGCTACAGCGGAATATCCGAGCCCGCTGATCTGGACTTGCTCCAGCGGGTGTTCGATCTTTTGTGCAAAGAGCGCCGTCTAGCCCAAAAAGACAGGGAGCAGAGGGAAGCCCTCGCCGAGGAAGTCGTCATCGTTTTTCAGAACGGGGTCATCACCGAAGCGGAACTAATGAAGGCTCTTTCGAAGCGCCGCAAGGCCTAGTCATCGGCCTCTGTCAGGTCGCTTGCCGGATCGCGAGACTCACAGCCTTAGCAGCCCCGCCGAAGGCGGGGCCATAAAGACGACGATGAGTACTCAGTTGTAGACCTTGATGATCTTGCGCGTACCGGGGTCCACGAGAACCGTCCGGTTGTCGATCACCACGTAGCGGTATTTGACCTTGGGGACTTCACGAAGTTCGACCGTATCCGGCAGAGCGGTGCCGACGTTGAGTTCCACACCTGGCAACTTGATTGATCCCAACGGCTCCTTTTTCACATATTCTTGGATGACAGTGTCTTCTTCGGGTTGAATTATTATGTCCTCGGCGGCGGCGGCCCCCACCCCAAAAAGAATGAACAAGCTGGCCGCAGCGGTTCTAAGGTGGATTTTCATACTATTCTCCGTTTTTGTCGGACCCGTCCCTCACCTGCGTTGATCGCAAAACGGTGTCGCTCATCCCAACGGACAGAAAAACCTCTTGTTCCAAACAGGGCGCAATGGTCGGCACGTCGGCGTGAGGGACACCCTTCGGCATCTGCATTCGGGCGATGGCTGCAACTGCGTAGTCCCGCGTCGAAAACACGACGAGCACGCTTTGCAACCCCCCCCTTGCGGCTAGGTGCGGTTCCGGGAGGCGCTTGGTGGTCCATCAAAGATGGCGCTGCCAAGCGGCAGCGCCTTTCAATGGCCAACGCCAATCCTACCAGCCTTGGCGTGTATACCAGTCGTCGATATCTCGACGCACCCTATCCTTCTCAATCCCGTAACGTTCCTGAATCTTGCCTTCCAGTTGGTCGCGCTTGCCGGCGATTCGGTCCAGATCGTCATCGGTGAGTTTGCCCCACTGCTCCTTGATCTTGCCTTTGACCTGTTTCCAGTTTCCTTCAACGCGGTTCCAGTCCATGGTCAACAGCCTCCTTGGTTTTACACAAAGGCAAAACGGTCGTTAGCTCCTTATGTTCCGAGAGGCGATCACTGGGTCTGGCGCGTCTCCATCACCCATGAACCTATGACTTGCGGAACGTTCTGTGAGCAAGGACATGGCTCAGGGCACATGCAAAAAATCGGCTTCCACCCTGCAAGATACCCAGAGGTTTCGGCGCGCGCCGGCGGTTACTTCTTATCGCCGTTTGGATTTGGTGCCGGAGCTTCGCGCACATCTCGCGGCGGTGGATCGACATGCTCAAATGATGGTGCTTCCTTGTCGGGACGAGTCACAGGTGGCTTCCTCCGGTCGGGCTGCTTCGGTGGCGCATCTTTGATTTTGGTTGGCATGGAATTTCCTCCCGGATCGCCCCTCCAACTAGGCAATCCTTATTTTTCGTCTTTGTAGGACTTCGCGGCTTCTTCTATCTTGCGCCAATCGTGTCCATATCGACGCAGAAGTTCCCGCGCCTGGTCTGGCGACACATTCTGGGTCTCCACAATATGCTTCACCTCTGTTTCCTCGCCTTTTAGCGGGCGCGAACGGGGCTTTCTTGGCCGCATGGCTGTTGTCGCCATCCCCTGTCGTCTCGGCATGGATTCGCCTTTCAGATCAGGGTTAATCACCGAGAGTGGAGAAGGTTTCACCGTCCCTTGGGGTAGGGATGCATTTTTGGGGCGCCAGCGTACGGCGCCCTGTCCCTCTCGGTATCCGACCAATGGCCATCGGATCGATGCTCGTGAACCTAAAGGTTGGGACGGCGTTCAAGGCAACGAAGCGCGATCACATAAATACGATGGATAACTCGGACGCAATCCCGTGCGCGAACGGGGAATGCGCCCGGCGCCGAAGCGCGCTTTCGCTCGATAGAATGGCCGTATAGCGATTTCGACAGGCCTTTCCCCTGGCAAGGTGGAGTGAAGCGCAAGATTTGGTTCGTCCCCGGAAAGACGGCCACCCGCTGGATCGACCGCTGGTTGGCGCGAGAGGCAGAGATGTTGGCTGTCCACGGAGGCAGCAAGGGACGTGATACTTTCGCCTTCGATCCGATATCCAGCTCATACTTGGAGGGTACGGACATACGTGTGTTCGCACGCCTTGTTCGAAGACCGTTCTCGAGGAGTTGCGGGCAGTCCGTGGCAAGTTGGGATGACGAGCTGCGCGCCTGGCGGGTGCCATTCCGTTCGTTTGAGGAACTGCGGCGCCGATGGCCGAGCATAGAAAAGGCTGCCGAAGATGCCGAACCCGGAGAAAGGAAGCGACGACGAGACGCCGCCAGAGACACTGAAGCTTACAAGGCCTCGCAAATGCGGAATGCCGAATGTCGCCGTCATCGCTATCTACAGCCAGTCGAAGATTTACCGCCTCTTGGCCGGCCATTTGCGACAGCGCAATACGGCATCGCTCGCGAGGCCAAGACCGCCCGTCTACGGGAGGCGCGGATAGCTCAGGGAGTCGCAAATCAGCAACCTGCGGCGAAGCGGGAAGCAAAACCCAAAGCACTAAGACACCCTGAAAAAGAAGCCTCGCATCGCTGTCTAACGCACGCAATCCCGCAACCTCGGAACGTCGCGAACTGAGACGGACGATCGATTCCCACCGATCGCCCCGAACTGCTCAACGCTAGGAACCGCCTGGTGCTGCGGCTGACGCACCGGTCTGGAGTGTTGATTTTGAAGTGATCGCCAGGGTAGGCCCCTCATGAGTGTCTGTCCAAGAAGGTCGAGCTGCCAGCCGCAATTCACAGCTCGGGTAGGGTTGGATTCAGCAATTTCTGACAGAACGGTCACAGGGATCATGTGTCGGAACAGTGGGCACTCCTCGCGAGTCATTACATTAGGAGTGCCGAATATGAGATTCGTCATCGTGCAGGAGCCGACCGACACTTGGGCCGTATTTGACACTTTCGTGGGCGTGCCGGCGGATTTCTCTAACCAATGCCTCATAGGGTTGACGCGCGATGGCGCTGAATGGTTCGCGGCAAGGTGCAATCAACAAATGTCGCGAAGCACTCGGCGCGTTCGGGACACGCCGCGAAGCGTTGTCTCATTGATGCCCAATGCAAAAGCGGTACCTCGACAGGCCACATCATGACTGAAGAAGCGCTGGCAGCTGTGTTGGAAGTGAGGAACAAGGAAGCCCAGATCCTGGGTGTGTTCGATAGCACCAACAAAATCGAGGCCGCTATTGACGTTTGCCGTTTGGGTGAGGCCGTCCAGTTTGTCGCCAATGCTCCAATCTTGGGCTACGATGTGCGTGCCGCAATGGTTGTATACGGCGGCCTGGGAACTCCAACTCTTCGAGCCAGAGATTGCGAGCAGCTTTGGGCCAAATACGGAAAGGCCCTGCTCGCGTTTTAATGAGAACGGGGTACCGTGCCCTCATTGGCCGCTGGAATGTGCGCTGCAAACACACGAGCGCCGGGCGTTCCGCGTATGCGCTACTGAGGCTGCTCATCTCCAGCCTCCGCCGTTTCACCCTTGAAGGTAACTTTTGTCCCCTTCTCCACCATAGAGGCGAGGTCTTCTGCATCCCAGTTAGTCAGCCTGATGCAGCCATGCGAGAAGGTCGCGCCGATCTTGCCGGGTTCGGGCGTGCCGTGAATGCCGTAGCTCTCGATCGAGAGATCGATCCAAACCGATCCCACGGGATTGTTCGGCCCGGCGGCAATGGCGAAGGGCCGCTTGGTCTTCACTCCCTTGAAAGCGAAGTCGGGATCGTAGTGATAGGTCGGGTTATGCACCACGCGTTTGATCTCTGCCTGGCCGCTCGGCGCCGGCTTCTCGTCACTGCCGATCGAGGCGGGGTAGACTGCAAGCGCTTTGCCGGAAGGATCGAGCACGCGCACCAGGCGGGCGCCCTTGTCGACTTCGACGCCAGCAATGGCGGCGGGAGGATCGCCCCGACCAACGTCAGGCACCAGCAACTTCGTGCCGACCTTCTTCAAGCGGATTCCCGGATTGAGTCGTCTGAGCACTTGTTCGCTGACATGGAAGCGTTCCGCCAGCTTCTCCATCGCGCTGTGATAGCCGAGCCTCGGCAGGTGGGCCATCCTCTCCAAGCGCGCCGGAATATGCTTGGTAAAAGGCCCGCGCACATCCTTGCGCGTCAGCTCATAGGCTACGAGCGCCGCGTTGGCGGAGGTTGCCATCAACTTGTCCCAAGTCTCCCGCGTGAGCTTGCCATCGGATGGGAATCCGTTCGCCGCCTGAAAGGCCCGGACCGCCTTGGTGAAGTTCTCTGAAACGCGGCCGTCGATCAGGCCCGGCGAGAAGCGGGCGCGATCCAGAAGAATCTGCGCCTTCAGTATGGCCGGGCTGACGCCTTTCGGTTCGCCGGCGCTGAATTGGGCCTGATTGACGGCTGTAGGGTCCAGCTTTGCCGCCTCTGTCCCGCTGCTGGCCAGCGCGAGCGCCGCGGCGACGAACAGAACGAACCTAATCATCGATGTGACTCCACGAGAACCTGCTTCTATGACGCGGCAGGGTCTATTCGGTTCCGGCCCTGGCAGCTGCGGGACAAGCCGACCAGGCGGGGCATTCCCGGCGCTCAAAGGCTGAGTGAATACGAAGGATTTCGGTTCATTGTTATGATCGTCACAATTTTACACAACGTAAGGTATTGAAATTATTGACGGAGACGAGAGTTCAATCCTGTCTCGCAGCACCAGCCGTTCTCTTTGAAATTGCACCGGGCAACCCCGACCACATGGGTTCTGTGGCGCTACGTCTGTGCCGGAACGCACCACACCCGCTCGCGCATCCGATTCTGGATGGCGAGATTATCGTTCTTGTTGTGCCTGCGGAGCGGGCGGAGTCACGGTCGCGTGGTCTTCCGCGTCGACAATTTGATGGCGCGACAGCAGCCCTGTCGCCCGACGCAAACCTGGCAGTTTTGCCTTCTACCCTACTGGTTTGGCATACTGCTCGGCACTCATGACTTCGATACAAACAAAGCGTTCGTTGCCCTCCACCCAGGCGTCATGGCCGGGCGGAATTGTATAGGACGTGCCTTGCTCGAACGTTTTCTGGGTGCCGTCATTCATTCTAACGGTGATCGTTCCCGACACAACGTAACCGACATGCGATACCTGACAGCTGTCTGTCTTGACGACAGGCTTCACGCACTCGGACCATTTCCATCCCGGCTCCATGTTGAGCCGCCCGAGTGTGAAACCGGGAAGTCGCACAACCTCGACGCGTGTCTTGTCGGGCGAGCGAACTTCATCCGGGTTATTATGAGACTTGAATGCAAGTTTCGTTACATTCATTCCACCATCGGCCATGGCAACCTCCCATACGCGACGCGGCACCTGACGCTGGCACGTTTTTATTATATTAGCAATTGCTTCAATATAGCGCGGAGCCGTCACAAAGTAACCGTCCCGACTCGCTCCCTGGATATCGCTGAAGCGGAGGTTGGAAGGCGGCAGCCGTTAGGTGATTGATCGCCGCCTCCCGTCGCGAACACGATTCGTTAACCAAGATGCTGTTCATCGACAGGACGTGTTGTGGGACGCCTGTCTGCGCGGGTCGAGCCCATGCCTGTCAGGTCCAGGCTTCGAAAAACAAGGCTCTTCATATCGGCGCAGACTCAAAACGCCGAAACAAAAACGATGTGCAAGGCATGAACGTGATTGAAAGCGAACAAAACGCGCCCGGCGCTTTCCGTTGGTGGACGAGTTTGCCGGCCGTCGTGACAACGTTCCTTTGCATGTGCGTCACCTCTGCGTTCGCCGAGACGCGCGCTCTCAGGATCCAACATCTCCATACCGGCGAGAAGGCAGAGATCGTGTTCAAGCGCGATGGCCGCTATGATCAGGCCGGATTGAAGAAGATCAACTTCATGTTGCGCGACTGGCGCCGCAACGAGCCCACCAGGATGGATCCGCGCTTGCTCGACCTCGTCTGGCAGGCCTACCGGACCAGCGGCTCGACAGCCTATATCCACGTGGTCAGCGCCTATCGTTCGCCGACGACGAACGCCATGCTGCGCGGCCGCTCGAAAGGCGTGGCCAAGGAGAGCCAGCACATGGTTGGCCGCGCCATGGACTTCTTCCTGCCGGATGTGCCGCTGAAGAAGCTGCGCGACATCGGTCTCAAGATGCAGGGCGGCGGTGTCGGCTATTACCCGACCTCGGGCTCGCCTTTCATCCATATGGATGTCGGCAATGTGCGGCACTGGCCAGGCATCAGCCGCCAGGAACTCACCAGGGTATTCCCGAACGGCAACACGCTGCACATGCCGAGCGACGGTAGGGCGCTGCCTGGCTACGACCAGGCGCTGGCCGCCTACAAATCGCGCAAGGCCGCCGGCACCCCCAACATCGAACTGGCAAGCGTCGATGGTGGCCAACGCAAGCAGCGCGGCCTGTTCGCCAGCCTTTTGGGTGGGCGCGGCGGCGAGCCGGACGAGGTCGCTCAAGCCGTGCCGGCGCCGCGCAAACCGGCCAAATCGGTCGAGCCCAAATCAATCGAATCCGGACAGGCCATTGCCATCGTCCCGCCAGAGGCAGCCCAGCGGGCTGATATCCAGGTGGCGTCCGCCGCTCCGGCCGAAGAAACGCCAACTGGACAAAGGGCGCCGGAAGCGATCGTCATGGCCATGGCGCCCGGCGCAGTGCCGTTGCCGGCCTTCGCGCCGCGCGCTGAATCCACGGCCGGCATTCCGGCCCCGCAAACCGTGCCGAGCGCGTCCCAGCCACGGGCCGAACCGGCGGTGGCAAAGCCGGCCGCTGGCAGTGACATTCCCCTGGCCAAGGCGGATGCCGCTCCCGCGAGCGTCGCTCCGGACGGGGTGGCGCTCAACATCCCGTTGCCGACACGGCGGCCGCAAGATCAGACAAATCAGGCGCGTCAGCCGGAAGCGGCCAAATCCGGCGATGCAATCGGGGCCTTGCTGGCCATGCATCCCGTGGACGACACCCTTGATCCGCTGGCCGGCCAGCGCGTCGCTGCCCCCGTGCCGAAGCTCGAACATAGCGTCAGGGCCAGCCCTAAGGCGGACCGTGTCCAGCCGCGCGTCAAGCCGTCCGTGGTGTCGACCAGCCCGCCACTTGCGGCTGATCGCGGCATCGACGGGGCAACCGGAGCCGCGCCGGCGTCCGTTATTGCAGCCAATATTATCCGCACGGCGCCGGAGCAGGTTTATCTCGCCGGATTCCGGCCGCGAAGCGAGTCGGCCGACCACCGTCGTTTTACCGGCTCCGCGGTGAAATTCCTGCCGATGGCCAGCTTCAAATAGGCATCGAACACTGTTCGGCGGCACGCTTCCACAGTGTCGCATCGCCCTGTCTCAAAACGTCGAGCAGCCGGATCTTTTCGACGCGATAGACGCGCCAGAAGCCGGGGTCATGCTGCTCGATGGTGCGGGTGTTGTCGATAAGGTCGGCAAGCTTGATCGTCTTTGCCTCGGCGGGCGCGGCTGCCGTATGCGCCAGGTCCTTTGCCTTGCGTGCCGCACGGTTGCCGTCGGAAGGCCCGGACACATCGGTCAGCCATCCGACCAGTCCGGCGACTGCCGGGCCGAATTCCTCCTCGATCTCGGCAATCGTTACGGGCGTGTCTTCCACCACATCGTGCAGATAGGCGGCGGCGATCATCTCGGCGGTATGCGGCACGCCACGTACAATCTCGGCGACTGCCAAGGGATGCACGATATAGGGCTGGTTGGTATATTTTCGTCGCTGGTCGATCGACCGGTGCGCCCGGGTGGCAAACGCGCGAGCCCGGTTCTCCAAATCACTCGGCAAGAATCCGCTCCCGAAAAAATATCTGCAAAAACTCAAAAGCAGCAGGAAATGTGAGTGCCTAAGCCACCGACCAGCCGCCATCGACCAATATGTTCGTCCCGGTGATCAGAGACGCCGCCGGCGAGGCGAGGAACACCACGGCTCCGGCGACATCGATCGGGTCGCCGATGCGGCCAAGCGGGATGTGGCCCAGCACACGCGCATGAAAATCCGGTTCGGCGAGCGACGGCCGGGTGCCGTCGGTCCAGATGAAGGTCGGAGCCACGCTGTTGACGGTGATCTTGTGCTGCGCCCATTCGGCGGCGAGACAGCGCGTCAGATGGTTGATCGCCGCCTTGCTCATGCAGTAGACCGCCTCGCCCTTCAGCGTCACCGTCCCGGCCTGCGAGGAGATGTTGATGATGCGCCCCGATTTTTGGGCAATCATCAGCCGCCCGACCGCCTGCGTTGTAAAGAACGTGCCCTTGAGGTTGACGTTTACGGTGAGGTCGAAATCCTCCTCGGTGACATCTTCCGCCAAATTATCCGGGCCCAGCCCGACATTGTTGACCAGAACATCGATGCGGCCGAAGGCGGCATGCGCGTCGGCAACGCCGTGACGCACCGTGAGGAGATCGGTCGCATCCATCTGCACGGCGAGCGCCCGCCGGCCGATGCGTTCGATCTCGGCGACGAGCGCCGCGCCGTCGGCCTTGCTGCGCACCCCGACGATCATGTCGGCGCCGGAACCGGCGCAGGCCAGAGCACAGGCACGGCCAATGCCGCGCGAAGCGCCGGTGACCAGCACCACCTTGCCGGCCAGATCGAATTTTGGCGTGAATTCCGTCATCGCAATTCCCCGAAACACATTGCACCGAACCAGCGCGCCTGGTGATAGCCTCTTTGCGCAAGACTATCCGCTCGCGGCGCGAAAGCCAGCCGGCATCTGCGGGCCGGTCCCTGCAAGAACACCAGTTCTGCCCGGACTTGCCATCTGCCGGTCATCATGATGCCATCTCTTCGGGAGAGATCGCATCTTGCGGGTTCAGGGGTGGGCGATGCGGTTTGAGCGGGTAGCGGTCGAAACTGTGCGCATGGGCGTGGCGCTTGCCGTAGCGCTGCTGCTGTGTCTTTGCGCGCTGGTTCCGGCGCTGGCGGAAGAACCAAAGGCGCTGAAAGGTGTGGCGCTGATCATCGGCCAGTCCGACTACAAGCATGTCGGCAAATTGTCCAATCCCGAAAACGACGCCCGCGCCGTCGAAGAGATGTTCGGCAAGCTCGGCTTCGAGACCGATGTCGCCACCAACCGCGACGCACGCAAGCTGAAGCGCGATCTCGAAAGCTTCGTCGACGATGCCGAGGGCGCCGATGTCGCCGTCATCTACTATTCCGGCCATGGCATCGAGGCCGGCGGCGAGAACTTTTTGGTCCCCGTGGATGCCGACATTTCGGCACTCGACGATGCCGGCGAGAAGCTGGTGCCGTTGTCGTCGATCGTGGCCGAGCTCAAGGCGAAGGTGCCGGTCACCATCGTGCTGCTCGACGCCTGCCGCAACGATCCGTTCCCGCCGGGCACGCTGCTGAAGCTGACGCCAGGCGACGACGGCAAGCCGATCGGCGCAGGCGGTCTTGGCGAAACGCGCGGCGTTGTCGCGCTGAAGGGCAATGCGCCAGCCAACGGCTCGGCCGACGACAGCCTCGGCCAGGTGATCGGCTTCGCCGCCGAGCCCGGCAAGGTGGCACTCGACGGCCCGGCCGACGGCAATAGCCCCTATGCGGCGGCCATCCTGCGCCATATCGACACGATGGGCGGCGAGGAATTCGGCACCGTGCTGCGCATGGTCGGCGAGGAGGTCTATCTCAAGACCAACGGCCGGCAGCGGCCATGGGTCAACGAAAGCCTGCGCCGGCTGCTCTATTTCGGCACCCCTGCCGAAGCGCCAAAGGGCGAGGAGGGTGAAATCCTCACCGAGCGCCGCCGGTTGCTGCTCACCATCTCGGCCTTGCCGGACCCGGCACGCCGCCAGATCGAGAGCATCTCGCATGATGGCGGCGTGCCGATGGACGCGCTCTACGCCATGCTGAAGACACTTGGCGCCGAGACGCCTAAGGACCCAGCCGAACTCGACAAATTGCTGCGCGGCCAGACCGAGCGGTTGAAGCAGGTGCTGGCCGAACAGGTGACGTTGAAGAGTCAGGACCCCGAGATAACCAGACTGTCGAAACTGGCCGACCAGGCGGTGCAGGAGGGCGCGCTGGACGCCGCCAAGAAATTCCACGAACAGGCCAAGGCCCGCGTGGGCGAATTGTCCAATACGGTCGACAAGGCCGAAGCCGACCTCAAGGCGCGCCGGCTGGAATTCGCATCGGTTTTTGCCAGCAGCGCGAAAACCTATGAGCTGTCGTTCGATTACCTGAAGGCCGCACAGGATTACGCCAAGGCCTTTGACGAGGCCGAAAAATGGAGCGACGAGGACGCCTGGTACTACAAGAGCGCGGAATCCGAAGCGCTTTCCAACCAGGGCGCGTTCTCCGGCGACAACGCCTTCCTGCTGCAGGCGGTCACGGCCTACGGAAAGAGCCTGACCTACGTGTCGCGCGAAAAGACGCCGCGGCAATGGGCGGCCACCCAGAACAACCTCGCCACCACGCTCTCGACGCTGGGCGAGCGCGAGGCCGGCCGCGACGACCTCGACAAGGCGGCCGCCGCCTTCGAACAGGCGCTGACTGTCTACACACGCGAGGCCTATCCCAATGACTGGGCGTCCACATCGGGCAATCTCGGCACCGTCTATTGGCGGCTTGGCCAGCGCGAGAATGGCACGGCGCTGCTCGACAAGGCTGTCGCCACATTTCGCGCGGCGCTCGAGGTCCAGAGCTCGAAGAAGGTGCCGCTCGAATGGGCGGCGACCGAGAACAATCTCGGCATCGTGCTGTCGGAACGCGGCGAACGCGAAACCGGCAGCGAGAGCTTCAAAGCCACCATCGAGGCGCATCGCGCCGCGTTGACTGAATACAGCCGCGAGCGCGTGCCGCTCGACTGGGCGTTGAGCCAGGTCAATCTCGGGGCCGCCCTGTTTCGCCTCGGCGCGCGCGAAAAGGATGTGGCGACGCTGGAGCAATCGGTCGCGGCTTACGAGGCGGCGCTCGAGGAAATGACGAGGGAACGCGCGCCGGCGCAATGGGCGACCATCGAGAACAATATGAGCTCGGCGCTGGAGACGATCGGCGAGATCGACGGCGACATCCCAACCCTGCAGCGTGCACGGCAAGCGGCGGAGGCGGCACTCACCATCTGGACCCGTGAGCACGCGGCAGCGAGCTGGGCCAACGGACAACTGACGCTCGGCAACGCCTTGCAGCGTCTCGGCGACAAGCAGGACGACAAGGATTTGCTGCTGCAGGCCGCAACGGCCTATCAGGCAGCACTTTCCGAATACCCGCATGAAAAACTGCCGCTCGACTGGGCCTCGCTCAAGCAGAATCTCGGCTCGGTCTATGCGACGCTTGGCGAGCGGGACGCCGGCATCGACTATCTCCAGCAGTCGGCGGCGGCCTATCGCAGTGCCTCGGAAGTCTACACCGCCACCGCCGCGCCGACGGAATTCGCTTCGATCCAGCATAGCCTTGGCAGTACGCTGTCCACCTGGGGCGACCGCACCGGCGACAAGGCGATCCTCGAACAGGCAATAGCCGCCTATGATGCCGCTCTCACCGTGCGGACCAAGGCAAACGCTTCGAAGGATTGGGCGAAGACGCAGTACCGGCTTGGCGCCGCACTTTCGATGCTCGGCAATTCGGCGGATGGCTCGACCGAAGCGCTGCAACGCTCAGTAGCCGCCTACCGCGCGGCGCTGGAAGTGCAGACGTCAGACAGTGATCCGGAAGCTCGGGCGGCGACGCAATGGGGGCTCGGCTTCGCGCTGCTGCTTCTGGGCGACCGGATGCAGGACGGCGCCGATTTCGCCCAGTCGGTGACAGCGCTGGAAGCGGCCTTGCCGGCCTACGACCCGGCCACGGCCCCGGCGGATCGCGCCCAGCTTCAGGGCGATCTCGGCAACGCCTATTACTACCTTGCCGGCTCGAGCAACGATCCCTCGCTCTACCAGAAGGCGGCGACGGTGCATGAGGCAGCGCTTGCCTTCTACGCCACGCAGCCGGACCGCACACGCTGGGCGTCCATCCAGGGCGACCTCGGCAATGCGCGGATGATGCAGGCCAACGCCGCCTCGGACCCGGAGGCTATGGCGAAGTCCGTGCAGGCTTATGAGTCGGCGCTCACCATCATCACCCCTGACCGGGACAATGGCGGCTGGCTGCGCAACCAGGCCAATCTGGCGAGCGCGCTGTCCACACTGGGCTATTGGCGCAACGATGTCGCCTTGCTTAAACGTTCGGCCGGCATCTACCGCACTATCCAGGCCACGCGCACGCGTGACCGGGACCCTGAACGCTGGGCGACCACGCAGGCAAGCCTGGCCAATGTGCTCGGCATGATCGGCGGGAAAGAACCTTCCGCCGCCGTGTTCGTCGAGGCGATCGCCGTCAACCGGGGGCTCGCCGACCAGGTCGGCCGCGACCGCGACCCCGACCGGTGGGCCAATCTGCAGAACGAGATCGGCTACAACCTGACGCTGGCCGGCCGCGCCGAAAACAACGTCGCCCGTTTCGAGGAGGCGGTGCCGATCCTGCGCGAGGCGGTCGCCGTGCAGAAGAAGATCAATTCTGTGCCGGGCATCGCCTTTACCGAGGACAGCCTGTGCGACGTGCTGACCGATCTGGGTGCTGCCCGCAAGGAGAAGGCGCTGGCCGAGGAAGCGATCGCCGCCTGCCAGGATGCGCTGGTCATCTTCCGCGAGCGCAAGATGGACGACCTCACCGCCGGTTCCGAAAAGAACCTCGCCGAGGCGCAGGCCTTGCTGGCCAAGCTCGACTGACAAACGAGATGCCAACATCGGCATTTGCGCTGATGGCTCGCCTGTGATCCAAGGCGGCGATAGATTGCGGCACCGTCTAGCCGTTGGAGCGCTGAATGACCGTACTCACCCGCCGCGGGTTTTTGAAAGCGACCGTGGCTGCAGGCGCGGGTGGGGTTGGGCTGTCGGCCCTTGGCAAGCTTGGCAGCAGGGCCGCCACGCCGGAGCCGGTGGTGCTGCAGACGGCGAAAATCCAGGCCAAGCTGATGGATGGCGGCCAGACCAGGGATGTGCTGACCTATGGCAATGCCGGAATGCCGCCGGTGCTCAGGATGAAAAAGGGTGAACCCTTTGCGGCGCGCCTGGTCAACGCCATCGACGACCCGACGACGATCCACTGGCACGGCATTCGTGTTCCCAACAAGATGGACGGCGTGCCGTTCCTGGTCCAGCCCTATGTCTATACAGGCGACCATTTCGACTACGCCTTCACCCCGCCCGATGCCGGTACCTTCTGGTACCACCCGCACTGCAACACTCTGGAGCAGATGGGCCACGGCCTGACCGGCGCTATCGTGGTCGAAAATCCCAGCGATCCCAAATTCGATGCCGAAGTGGTTCTCAATCTGCGCGACTGGCGCCTCGGCGACGATGCCCAGTTCATCGAACAGTTCCGGCCGCGCGATGCCGCGAGAACCGGCACCTACGGTACCGTGCGCACCGCCAACTGGCTCGATCAGCCGCAATATGACGCGCCGGCCGGCGGGCTGGTGCGTCTGCGTGTGGCGATCACGGATGTGACCCGCATCTATGCCTTTCGCGTCGACGGCGCCGAGGCTGATGTCATCGCGCTCGACGGCAATCCGGTGCCGCAACGGTTTGCACCCGATGCCTTGCTGCTTGGGCCGGGACAGCGCATGGAACTCGCCATCCGCATGCCCGACGACGAGGGCGCCATCGTCAGCCTGCGCGACGTCAGGGGCACCAAGCCCAAAATCCTGGCGACGCTGCGGGCGACGGGAACGTCGCTGAAGCGCCACATGCGCGATGTCGCCCCGCTGGAGGCCAATGCGGTCTCCGAGGTCGATCTGTCCACGGCTGCGCACATTTCACTGGCGCTCAGCGCCACGGCGGAAAACATCCCGAGTGACGGCATCTGCGGTTCGCTCGGCTACAGTTTCTGGGCCATCAACAAGGTGCCGTGGCCGGGCGACACGCCGGACCCAACCGCGCCGCTGGCCGAATTGAAGCTCGGCAAGAGCTATGTCATCGACATGGAGAACCTGACGCCACAGCCGCATCCAATGCATTTGCACGGCATGAGCTTCAAGGTGCTGTCGTCGTCGACGCGCCAGGTTCAGCCGCTGATTTCGGACACCTACCTTATCCAGCCCAACGAGAAGGTGAGCCTCGGCTTCGTCGCCGACAATCCCGGCGACTGGCTGCTGCATTGCCATATCATCGAGCACCAGAAATCGGGAATGACGAGCTACGTCAGGGTGGTTTGAACCCCGCCCGAAGGGATACAGGCATGACCCAAGCGCTGCGAACGGCGTGGCATCTGCGCCCGTTCCCTGCTAATGCGGCCCAAATCAAGAAGCTGTGGATATTTCCTGCATGATCAATGTCGCCTTGACCGGGCTTGCCCGCGATCTCGCCAGGCGTGCCGCCGAGGGCCGTCCTGTGCGCATCGGCGTCATCGGTTCTGGGGAGATGGGCACTGATCTCGTCACGCAAGGCATGCTGATGCCCGGCATTTCGGTCTGTGCCGTTTCGACGCGCCGCCCACACACCGCGCGCGATGCCATCCGCATCGCCTATGGCGATGAAGCGATGGCGGCCGAGGCCGAGACCGCGTCGAAGGTCACCGGCGCCATCGAAAGCGGCAGGATCGCCATCACCTCCAACGAGATGCTGGTCACCAACCCGCTGATTGACGTCGTCATCGACGCCACCGGCAAGCCCGGCGTCGCCGCCGATTTCGACCTGAAAGCCATGGAGCACGGCAAGCACCTGGTGATGATGAATGTCGAGGCCGACGTCACCATCGGCTGCTATCTCAAGCAGCAGGCCGACCGGCTCGGCGTCGTCTATTCGGTCGGCGCCGGCGACGAACCGTCGAGCTGCATGGAATTGATCGAGTTCGCGTCGGCGCTTGGCCTGACCATCGTTTCGGCCGGCAAGGGCAAGAACAACCCGCTCAACCACAACGCCGTGCCCGACGACTATCGCGAGGAAGCGATCCGCCGCAACATGAACCCGCGCATGCTGGTCGAGTTCGTCGACGGCTCCAAGACCATGGTCGAGATGTGCGCCATCGCCAACGCCACCGGGCTGGTGCCCGACGTGCCCGGCATGCATGGCCCCAAGGCCGATCGCGACGACCTCGCCAAGGTGTTGATCCCGCGCGAGGATGGCGGCCTTTTGTTGAAGAAGGGCGTCGTCGACTACACGATCGGCAAGGGCGTCGCGCCCGGCGTCTTCGTCATCGTCGAGGCAACTCATCCGCGCATCATCGAGCGCATGGACGATCTGCATATCGGTCACGGCCCCTATTACAGCCTGTTCCGGCCTTATCATCTGACATCGCTGGAAGTGCCGCTGACCGCCGCCCGCATCGCTCTCTTCGGCAAGCCCGATATGGTGCCGCTGTCGCGCCCGGTGGCCGAGGTCTGCGCCGTCGCCAAGCGCGATCTCGCCGCCGGCGAGACTTTCGATGCGATCGGCGAGACCTGCTACCGCTCTTGGACCATGACCGTCGGCGAAGCCCGCGCCCAGCGCGCCGTGCCGGTGGGCCTGCTCGAGGACGGCAAGGTGCTGAAACCGGTCAGGAAAGGCGAATTGCTGACCGCCGACAACGCGGCGCCCGACCAGACGACGAGGCTGTTCGCCCTGCGCCGGCTGCAGGACGAGATGCTGTACGGGAGAGGCTGAGGCTTACTTCCCCAGCTCGATCGATCGGAGCCGCGCCGCTTCCACCGCCTGCGTGAGCAGATTGGTCAGCCGGTCCTCGCCCATCAATACGCCAAGTGCTGCTGCCGTGGTGCCGTTGGGGCTGGTTACCTGCTGGCGCAGCACGCCCGGCTCCTCATGGCTTTCGGCGGCAAGCGAGGCGGCGCCATAGACGGTCTGCATGGCAAGCAGCTTGGCGGTCGCCGCCGGCAGCCCGGCCTTTTCCGCGGCGACGGTCAGCGCTTCGATGAAATGGAAGACATAGGCCGGACCCGATCCCGAAACGGCGGTGACGGCGTCCATCAGGCCCTCGTCGTCGATGGTGGACACTTCGCCGCTCGCCGACAGAAGATCGGCGACGAAACGCTTGGCGTCATCGGAAACCAGCCTGTTCGAAAACACCACCATCATGCCCTTGCCGATGGCGGCTGGCGTGTTGGGCATGCAGCGCACGACAGGCGCGCGGATGCCGAGGATCTCCTCGAAGGTGGCGGCCGGCGTTCCCGCAGCAATGCTGACGAAGGTCGTGCGGCCGTTGCCGAAGCGCTTGTAGGCGGCGGTGACGTCGCGGATCACCTGCGGCTTCACTGCGATGACGACCAGATCGGGCACCGCATCGGCCGGAATGGCGCCGGCATCCGCCGCCGTGCCGCAGCCCAGCGTCGCCGCGCGATTGCGCAGCTCCGCATTGGGTTCGACCACGAACACCGCAGACGGTGCAAGCTTGCCGGATTTCAGCCAGCCCGAGAGCATGGCGTAACCCATATTGCCGCAGCCGGCGAGAACAAGCCTGATCGTCATTGGAGCCCTCCAAAAGCAGGCTCCTCCCTTAGCGCATGACCCCGAAAATCGGAACCGATTTTCGGCAAGGATCATGCGCAAAATCAAAGTGCTACAGCGTCCCTTTGCGCGTCCGAAAGGATGCGGCGCTGTGGACGCTCAGCCTCCGCCGGGGAAGCCCCTGTCAGGATCGAGCTGGCGCGTGCATCGCGAGCGGCCGCAGCGATCCCTGCGGCAGGCCAGGCGCAACAGAGGGGAAAGGGTACGGGTCGCTCCGAGAAATTAACCTTTTGTTTCCCATGCCTGTTTAGCGTAGCTTAATGAATGGCCGACCGCCGCTGGCAAGCGGCCAAGCGTAGAGCTCCATGACAATGGTCGACAGGGAAAACCGTGAGGATTGGAGGCGCGAGCGTTCCTTGCTTGCGCTTGGCCAGGCCGTGCGCGGCGAGGCCGAGGAACCGCTGGTTTCGATAGGCGACCGGGCGGACTACGGCTGGCGCGAAGATGCCGCCATGCGCCACAGGCTGGCCCGTTCGCGGCGCGAGGCGCGGGCGAATCCGGCGCCCCCATCGTCGCCGCCGCATTCGCCTTTGGCGGCGCCCCCGCCACTGCCGGCATTCCAGCCCCATACCACACAAGCCGAGGTTCCGGCGGCCCAGGCCCCCGGGCCAGTCCGAGGGTTCCTGTCGAGACTGCGCAAGTCCTTGGCGCGAAAGCCCGCCGATGATGCATTTTCCGGTGATGGATTCTCTGACGGGTTCACGTCCCCCGCCGTCACCGAAAATGGTCTTCCGCCGAACGCACCGATATTTCCAGGCGGCCATTCCGGGTCCGTTTTCCAGTCTCGGCCGCCGGTGGCTCCGGACCATGGGCGGTCGCCCTTACCGGGTGCCGATGGCGGATATCTCCAGCCGATGGCGCACCCATCGGCATCATCCGTGATACCGACATACCCAGCCCCGCCAGCCTATCCCCAGCCGATGGCCCAGCCATCGGCATCGTCCGTGATACCGACATACCCAGCCCCGCCAGCCTATCCCCACGCGCAGCCGCTGAGCTTTCCGCAGGCGCAGTCGCCGGCCAGGGACCCCTACGCGCAGGTCATTTCGCCCTATGCCGTGCAGATGCCTTACCAGCCGGCATCTGCCCCGCCTCCCGCCCATGCCGCCGCGCCATGGACTGATCCCTTCGCCCCGGTCGAGGAGAGCGCCGAACCGGCGCCGATCGATGAAATCCGTGCCAGCCTGCGCGAATTCCGGGAGGCGGTTCGCGAACTCACCGAAAGCCGCGCCCACCGTCGCTACTTCTGAGCCAAAAAATTTTCGGCGCTGCCAAACAAAAACATGCCGGTTTCGCGTAAACGGCATGAGAAGGCGCTTTGACGGGATTGCATCTGCCAATTTTCGTGAAAATGCCGCCCGAAGCAAAATAATGTCCAAGGTGGTCCATGGCCGAAGTGATTGACGGGAAGAGCGTTGCCGAAGACGTGGTGCGGACGGTCAAGACCTTGACCGCCGAACTGGTGGCCACGGGCAAGGCCAAGCCCGGCCTCGCCGTCGTCATCGTTGGCGAGGATCCGGCGAGCCAGGTCTACGTCGCCTCCAAATCGCGCACCGCCAAGGAATGCGGTTTCCATTCGCTCCAACACACGCTGCCGGCGGAGACGTCCCAAGAGGCGCTGCTCAAGATCATCGAGGATCTCAATGCCGATCCTGCCGTCAACGGCATCCTGGTCCAGCTTCCGCTTCCCGCCCATGTCGACGCCGGCAAGATCATCCAGGCCATTGCGCCCCAGAAGGATGTCGACGGCTTCCATTTCATCAATGTCGGCAAGCTCGGCACCGGCGAACTCGACACCGCCTTCGTTCCCTGCACGCCCGCCGGCTCGATGCTCTTGATCGAGCGTGTGCGTGGCAAGGATCTGTCCGGCCTCAACGCGGTCGTCGTTGGCCGCTCCAACATTGTCGGCAAGCCGATGGCCAATCTGCTGCTTGCCGCCAACTGCACCGTCACCATCGCGCATAGCCGCACGAAGGACCTGCCGGCACTGGCCCGCACCGCCGATATTCTGGTTGCCGCCGTCGGCCGGCCCGAAATGATCAAAGGCGATTGGGTGAAGCCCGGCGCGACCGTCATCGATGTCGGCATCAACCGCATCCCGGCACCCGAAAAAGGCGAGGGCAAATCCCGCCTCGTCGGCGATGTCGCCTATGCGGAAGCGGCAAAGGCGGCCGGCGCCATCACTCCGGTGCCTGGCGGCGTCGGGCCGATGACCATTGCCATGCTGATGGCCAATACGTTAGCCTCAGCCTACCTCGCGGCCGGGTTGAAGCGGCCCTCCTTCTGAAAGCGCCAGCTTTGCCGAACCCCTCTGCTCCCGTGGAACGGCCGGTCGTGAGTGATCCCGTTCAGGGTGGGCGGCAGTTTGCCTTCCTGCTGGTCGACAAATTTTCCATGTTCTCGCTGGCAGCGGCGATCGACACGTTCCGCTCCGCCAACCGTTTGCTCGGCCGCGACTTCTACGGCTGGACGACGGTGTCGGCCGATGGCGATCCGGTGATGGCCTCCAACGGCCTGCCGCTCAAGATCGACTACAGCGTCGCCGATCTGCCGCCGGTCGATATCTTATTCGTCTCGGTCGGCCTGACGACGGAGTTTCCCGGCAAGAGCAAGGTGCTGGCGGCGCTGCGCAGCTGGGGCCGGCGCGGCAACGCCCTCGGCGCGCTGTCGGTAGGCTCCTATCTGCTTGCCGAGGCCGGCCAGCTCGAAGGCTATCGCTGCACCATCCATTGGGAGAACCGCGCCGGCTTCGTCGAGCGCTTCCCCGACATCAACTGCACCGGCAATGTCTTCGAGATCGACCGTAAGCGCTATACCTGCGCCGGCGGCACCACCTCGATCGACCTTATGCTGGAGATCGTGCGTGGCGATTTCGGCTCCAACCTCGCCAATGGCGTCGCCAACCAGTTCCAGCACGAACGCATCCGCTCCGCCGGCGACCGCCAGCGTGTCGGTCCGGAGCGCGACCTGACCGGCAAGTCGGAAAAGCTGCGGCGCATCGTCGAACTGATGGCCGACCATCTCGACGAGCCGCTCTCGGCGGTGCAGTTGGCCAAATCGGCAGGCCTGTCGGTGCGCCAGGTGGAGCGGCTGTTCCTGCGCCACCTCAGCGTCACGCCCGGCCGCTACTACATGCGGCTGCGGCTGGAGCGGGCCCGCGAATTGCTGCGCCAGACCAACATGCCGATCCTCGACGTGGCCATCGCCACCGGCTTCACCTCGCACTCTTATTTTGCCCAGAGCTATAGGCTGCAGTTCGGCCGGCCGCCTTCGGAAGAACGGCGCACCACCTATTGAGGCGTTGACGGCTGATGCCGGTGGTTGGTCGGCCAGCATCGGGGCCTGGCGTCTGAGCCACCTACGCGTCCTGGGCTTGTGTCCGGACGCAGCGTCAAATAGCTTCGCGGGTGCGGACCAGAGCAATTCCAGGAAGAGTGTCAGCGGTTTTCCCGGGAAAAGCGCGTTGCGCTTTCCCTAGGGAATTGCTTGAAAACAAAGATATGGAGCGGTTCGGCGTTTCCGTGAAACGGTGAACCGCTCCAGGGGGCTAACTCAGGAGATTTCGATGGCGGTATTTGCGCGGAGCGTCGCTGCGGCGATCCTCCTGTTGTCGATGACGACGCTCGGCTTTGCCGCGAACAAGGTCATCATCATTCTCGATGCATCCGGCTCGATGTGGGCGCAGATCGACGGCAAGCCCAAGCTGGAAATCGCCCGTGAATCGTTGAGAAACGTGCTTCAGTCGGTCCCCGCCGATGACGAGATCGGCTTCATGGCCTATGGCCATCGCGAGAAGGGCAGTTGCGACGACATCCAGCTCATCGTGCCGGCCCAGGCAGGCTCGGCAAGCGCCATCTCGGCCGCCGCCGACAGCCTGAAATTCCTCGGCAAGACGCCGCTGACGGCGGCCGTCAAACAGGCAGCCGAAGCGCTGAAATACACAGAGGACAAGGCGACAGTCGTCCTCATCACCGATGGTCTCGAGACCTGTGGCGGCGATCCTTGTGCTCTCGGCAAGGAACTCGAGGCGTCGGGCGTCGATTTCACCGCCGATGTGGTCGGCTTCGGTCTGACCGCCGATGAAGGCAAGCAGATCTCATGTCTGGCCGACAACACCGGCGGCAAGTACATCCAGGCTTCCGACGAGAAGGCGCTGCAGGAAGCATTGGTCGAAACCGTCGCCGCTCCGGCGCCAGCCCCTGCGCCGGCTCCGGAGCCGACGCCCGCTCCGGCACCTGCACCCGAACCTGCCAAGCCGGAATTCAATTTCACCCCGAGCGTGGTGATGGCCGAAGGTGGCGAGCCGATCACCGATGGCAACGCCTGGGAAATCTCCAAGGCGAAATCCGACGGTTCGCGCGGCGATTACGTCACCACCGAATACGGCATCTACAACGGCAATCTCGATCCCGGCGACTACATCGTCGTGGCGCGCGATGACGAGGCCAAGGTGGAGCAGAAGATCAAGATCGAGGCCGGTCAGGTCTACAAGCCTCTCTTCACCTTGAACGCGGGCACAATGCTCATCCACCCCAAGGCAAGCCAGGGCGCCGACATCAGTACCGAAGCCCGTGTCGACTTTACCCATCCGGGCGGCAGCACCACCCACTATGGCGACTCCAAAGTCATCGTGCCGGCAGGGGAACAGAAGATCACGGTTGAGATCGGCAGCGGCTCGGTGACCGAGACCATCCAGCTCGCCGCCGGGCAGACGGTCGAAAAGGATGTGATCGTCGGCGTTGGCCATGCCGTCTTCAATGCCTATTACTCCGCTGGAGGAGACAAGGCCGACAGCTCCGGCATCGGCTTCCAGATCGTCAAGGCCAAGAAGAAGATCGACGGCTCGCGTGACGATGTCGCCCATTCCTATGGACCCGACAGCAAGTTCTGGCTGCCGCCGGACGACTATGTCGCCGTCACCACACTTGACCTTGCCGGTGTCGAGCAGCCGTTCACCGTCAAGGTCGGCGACAATCAGGACATCAAGGTGTCGCTCAACGCCGGTGTTCTGTCGATGTCGGCGCCCGGGGCCTACTCGATCGAGGTCTTGTCGCCGAAAAAGGACATTCAGGGCAACCGCAAGGCGCTTGGCCTGAACTATGGCGAAACCTGGCAGCAGACCATTCCGGCTGGCGACTATGTGGTCGTCCGGCACATGTCGGATGGAGGCCATGACAAGGAAATGCCGGTGACGGTCAAGGCCGGCGAGCGGGCCGAGATCACCGTTCAGCCGTGATCGCCTTGCCGCAATCATGAAAAAGGGCGGCTCAAGCCGCCCTTTTTGCTTGAAGGATAGGACGCAGGTCAGGCTGTTCCGAACGCGCTGGCGCCGTGGTCGGCGCGACCGACCAATTGCCGGAACCCGGCGAACAGCTCGCGTCCGAAGCCGAACTCGTTGCCGATGAGATCGGCATCGGCTGTCCGGCGCAGCGCGAATTCCGCCGCCGGCACCAGCACCTCCAGCGTGCCCGCATCAGCGTCGAGCCGGATGACGTCGCCCTCATGGATCCTGGCGATCGGCCCGTCCTCGACCGCTTCCGGCGTCACGTGGATCGCCGCAGGCACCTTGCCGGAGGCGCCCGACATGCGTCCGTCGGTGACCAGCGCCACGCGCTGGCCGCGATCCTGCAGGATGCCGAGCACGGTGGTCAGCTTGTGCAGTTCCGGCATGCCGTTGGCCTTCGGCCCCTGGAAGCGGATGACGGCGATGAAGTCGCCAGTCAGCGTGCCCGCCTTGAAGGCCTCGTTCAGACCTTGCTGGCTGTCGAACACCTTGGCCGGCGCCTCGATGAGGCGCCGCTCAGGCTTTACGGCCGAGGTCTTGATGACCGCATGGCCGAGATTGCCCGCCAGCACCTTCAGGCCGCCCGTTGGCTGGAACGCCTTGCTGAACGGCGCCAGCACCTTCTCATCGCCGCTGGCGCGGGGAGCGGCCTCACGCACGACGCCGCCATCGGCGCCGAGCCTCGCCTCGACCGCATAGGAGCGCAGGCCTTCGCCCCAGATTGTCTGCACGTCCTCGTGCAGGACGCCTTCGTCGAGCAGTTCGCGGATCAGGAAGCCGAGCCCGCCTGCGGCATGGAAATGATTTACGTCGGCAAGCCCGTTCGGATAGAC
Source organism: bacterium M00.F.Ca.ET.205.01.1.1 (assembly GCA_004791255.1). Classification (GTDB taxonomy): domain Bacteria; phylum Pseudomonadota; class Alphaproteobacteria; order Rhizobiales; family Rhizobiaceae; genus Mesorhizobium. The sequence goes on along the minus strand of SRUQ01000008.1, from coordinate 253,632 downwards.
GCGCGCCAAGAGCGGCACCACTTCGGAAAGGTCGGAAATGTCCTGCCAGGTCAGCGCGATGCCGGCCGCCGCCGCCATGGCGATGAGATGGATGGTGTGGTTGGTCGAGCCACCCGTCGCATGCAGGCCGACCACGCCATTGACGATGGAGCGCTCGTCGATCATGCGCCCGACCGGCGTATAGGCGTTGCCAAGCGCGGTGATCGCCAGCGCCTGTCTTGTCGCCTCGCGGGTCAAGGCGTCACGCAGCGGCGTGCCGGGATTGACGAAGGACGCGCCCGGCATGTGCAGGCCCATTATCTCCATCAGCATCTGGTTGGAGTTGGCCGTGCCGTAGAAGGTGCAGGTGCCCGGCCCGTGATAGGATTTGGACTCGGCCTCCAGCAGTTCGGCCCGCCCTGCCTTGCCCTCGGCATAGAGCTGGCGGATCTTGGCCTTTTCGTCATTGGGCAGGCCCGAGGTCATCGGCCCGGCCGGAATGAACACCGCCGGCAGATGGCCAAAGGTGAGTGCGCCGATCACCAGCCCCGGCACGATCTTGTCGCAGACGCCGAGATAGACGGCGGCGTCGAACATGTTGTGCGACAGGCCGACCGCGGCGGCCATGGCGATGACATCGCGCGAAAACAGCGACAGTTCCATGCCCGGCTGGCCTTGCGTGACGCCGTCGCACATGGCCGGCACGCCGCCGGCCACCTGGGCGATGCCGCCAGCCTCGCGCGCCGCTTCCTTGATCAGGGCGGGAAAAGTCTCGAAGGGCTGATGCGCCGACAGCATGTCGTTGTAGGAGGTGATGATGCCAAGGTTCGGCACGCGGTCGGCGCCGAGCGCCAGCTTCTCCGAGGGACTGCAGACGGCAAAGCCGTGGGCAAGATTGCCGCAGGAGAGCACGGCCCGGTTGGCGCTTCGGCTCGACGCGGCGTCGATGCGGCCGAGATACGCTTCGCGGCCGGCCCTCGAACGTTGGCGGATACGATCGGTGATGGCTTCGATGTCGCGTCTTGCGGTCATGGCATCAGGTCCTTTCAGGCGCGGTCCCGGAAATATCCTCCCGTCATTGCCGGGACCGCAATGAATTGAAAAATCAGGGCGCCCAGAAAACCTCCACGGGCCTGGGCGATGCGTCGAGCACGGCGCGGATCGGCTTGCGCGGTCCCGCACCCATGGCCCCGTCGAAGGCGGTGCGCTTGTCCTCGCCCTCTATGTGCAGCGCAAGCAAACCGGCGTCGATGATGCGCGCCATGGTCAAGGTCAATCGCGGCTCGCCCGCACTTGCCGCATGAACCGGCATGATTATCCGGTCGCAGGATGGGTCGAGCAGCTTCGGCAGCTCGTCGGCGTCGGGAAAGAACGAGGCGGTGTGGCCATCCAGTCCCATGCCGAGCACCACCACATCGAGCGGCCAGGGCAGCGACTGGAGCGCCGCATTGTCGGATGCGGCTGCGGCCTCGATGCTGACGGCTTCATGATAGAGCGGCACGAAGCGGCCCGATGCCGCCGCATTCTGCAGCAGGTTGGCGGCCACAAGCCCGGCGTTGGAGCGCGGCGAGGAAGCCGGCACAAAGCGCTCGTCGACCAGCGTCACGACCACCTTGTCCCAGGCGATCGGCATCGCCGAAAGCGCTGCGAAGAACTTTGCCGGCGTGGTGCCGCCGGAGACAGCCAGCAATGCCGTGCCGCGTTCGGCGATCGCCCTGGTCAGACGCTCGGCAACGCGGGCCGCCAGTGCCGCCGCCAGTTCCGGGCGGCCGGGAAAGGCGTTCCAGTTGTAGCTGGCGCTGCTCAATTGCTCTCGTGCCATGTCCGCCCGTCGCGTTCGATCAGCGCTATCGAGGCCGAAGGACCCCAGGTGCCTGCCGTATAGCCTTGCGCCTCCTGCTTGGCGCTTTCCCAGGCGTTCTGGATCGGGTCGATCCACTGCCAGGCGGCCTCCACCTCGTCGCGGCGCATGAACAGCGTCTGGTTGCCACGGATGACATCCATGATCAGCCGCTCATAGGCGTCGGGGGCGCGGCCGTCGAAGGATTGCGCGAAGCTCATGTCGAGCGAGATCTGGCGCAGCCGCATGCCGCCCGGACCCGGGTCCTTGATCATGATGAACTGCTTGACGCCGTCGTCGGGCTGCAGCCGGATGACCAGCTGGTTGGCGAAGATCGGTCCGGCGCTGTCGCCGAAGATGGAATGCGGGATCGGCTTGAACTCGATGACGATTTCCGAAACGCGCGTCGCCAGCCGCTTGCCGGTCCTGAGATAGAAGGGAACGCCGGCCCAACGCCAGTTGCCGATCTCGGCCTTGATGGCGACGAAGGTCTCGGTGTTGCTGTCCTTGCCGAGTTCCTCGACATAGCCCTTCACCGGTCCGCCGGCGGAAGCGCCGGCGCGATACTGTCCGCGCACGGTGTGCTTGGGCGCCTCGTTGCCGCTGATGCGCTTCAGCGCCCGCAGCACTTTCAGCTTTTCGTCGCGCACGGCGTCGGCGTCCATCGACGACGGCGCCTCCATGGCGACCAGGCAGAGCAGCTGCAGCATGTGGTTCTGCACCATGTCGCGCAGCGCGCCCGCCTTGTCGTAGTAGGTGACGCGGTCTTCCAGGCCGACGGTCTCGGCGACCGTGATCTGAACATGGTCGATATGGGCGGAATTCCACAGCGGCTCGTAGAGCGCGTTGGCAAAGCGCAGCGCCATCAGGTTCTGCACTGTTTCCTTGCCGAGATAGTGGTCGATGCGGAAGATCTGGCTTTCGTGGAAGTCGTCGCCGACCAGATCGTTGAGCGCCTGCGCCGAGGCGAGGTCACGGCCGATCGGCTTCTCCAGCACGATGCGCGAATTCGGCGTGATCAGACTGTGCTCTCTGAGCTTGTGCGAGATGTCGCCGAACAGCGCCGGCGCCACCGCCAGATAGAAGGCGCGGATACGGTCGCTGTCGCCGATCGCCTTCTTGAGCGCGTCGAAGCCGGCGCCGCTCGTCGCATCCGCCGAGACATAGGAAAGCCGCGCCAGGAAGGTCGCCAGTTCCTTGGCGTCGATGTCGGCCGGTTTGACATGATCGGAGATCGCCTGCTTGGCGAAAGCCTGGAACTCCGCGTCGGTCATCTTCGAGCGCGACGTGCCGATGATGCGCGTCGGCTCGGAAAACTGGTGGTCGCGCTGGCGGTAATAGAGCGACGGCAAAAGCTTGCGCTCCGACAGGTCGCCGGTGCCGCCGAAAATGATGAAATCGAAAGGGTCGACGGGGATGATCTGGCTTGTCATGGTCTATCCGCTTTGACGCCGCTCGCAGGTGCGGGGCTGATATAATCTAATCGATTTAATTTATCCAGTGCCATGGTGTCACATCGAAGACCAATCGTTGGAGTGTGATTGGGTCCAGATGTGCGCTTGACACAGGCGCTGCCCACAGGCTTTTCGGTGATCGAAGACTCCGTGAAGCTTTCGCACCTGCAGCATAGAACGCGAATGTGACGAAAGCTAAGGGAGAAATCGGCGCGCTGTCCGTCGCGGCATGAGCCGTGGCGGTCCGCCGCCCACCTTGTGCAATCGCGGGATGATCTCAATGAGCGGGAAACCCATGCGCCTCGAAAACAAGGTCGCGGTCATCACCGGCGCGGCATCCGGCTTCGGTGAAGGCATGGCCAGGCGCTTCGCCGAAGAGGGCGCGCGGGTGGTCGTGGCCGATCTCAACGCCAAGGGAGCCGAGCGCGTCGCCGGCGAAATCGGCAACGCGGCTATCTGGACGCAGACCGATGTTTCGCTGCGCTCCGAATTCGACGAGATGGTCCATGCCGCCAAGAACGCCTTCGGCCGCATCGACATCATGGTCAACAATGCCGGCTTCACCCACCGCAACGGCGATTTGCTCGACGTCGACGAGGAGACGTTCGACCTGATCACGGCGGTCAACATGAAGGCGATTTATCACGCCGCCCTTGCCGTGGTGCCGATCATGGAGCGGCAAGGTGGCGGCGTCATTCTCACCACCGCCTCCACCGCGGGGCTCAGGCCACGGCCCGGCCTCACCTGGTACAACGCCTCGAAAGGCTGGGCGATCACCGCCACCAAGTCGATGGCGGTCGAGCTCGCGCCCAAGAACATCCGCGTCAACTGTCTCTGTCCGGTTGCCGGAGAGACCGGCATGCTGGAGAAATTCATGGGCGCCGACACGCCCGAAATCCGCGACAGATTCCGCGCCTCCATTCCGCTCGGCCGGCTTTCGACGCCGCTCGACATCGCCAATGCGGCACTTTGGCTGGCCTCTGACGAAGCCGCCTTCATCACCGGCGTGGCGCTGGAGGTCGATGGCGGGCGCTGCATCTGACCGCCGCAGGCGTGTCGGATATTACGCGCCCGGCTTGATGTAGCTTTTGTAGACCCAGCCGGTCTTGCCGTTATAGACGATCTGGCACCATTGCTTGCAGCTCATCACCTGCACCGAGGTTCTGGCGGGCACGGTGACGATGGCCGCAGCCCCCTTCTTCGGTCCGCTGCGCATCGTCACGGGCCGCAAAATGCGTCCGGTGCCGGCGGCCGCCACCTTGCCTGGCTTGGCCTTGGCCTTGCTCTCGTCATCCTGCGCCGCCGTGGGCTGTTGCGGCTGCACGGCGGGGATGGCGGCGGTCTTTGCGCCGTCTGGCTTGCCGGGCGCCGGGGCAGGCGGCGCGGCGACCTTGGCAAGTTCGGTGGCGGCGTCGCTGTCGGCGGCGGGTTGCGCGAACGCCGCGGCTGTCGCCGGCTTGGCCGGCGCTTGCTCGGCCTGGTTCGCCGTCTGGCTGGAAGGAGCCGGTGCGGGTGTCTGTTGGGAGTCGGTCCAGCGCGGATCATTGGCGGAGAGCGCCGGTATGGCGGCTGCGGCGACTGCCACGGTCGGTTTGATCTGGTTGGACTTGGGCGCTGCCTGCGGCGCGGCTGCTGCGGCCACGGTTGTGCCCGCCACCGTTGTCCCCGGAGGCGCGATCTTCGTCGTCTTTACCGGAATTGCCGGAATCGTCTGCTCGGGATTGGCCGCCGCCGCTTGCCTCTCATTTGCCGGCAATGCGAGCCAGAGCGCGACCGCGGCCACGCCAAGCAGCGCGGCGGTGCCGACCGCGGCAATCACCAGATGCGAGTTCGAACGGACTTCCTGCCAGAAGGACGGCCGCATTTCGTATCCGAACTGCATGGCAAAGCGCCGACGTTCCGGCGTACCGAAACTGAAGGGCTCTCTCACTCTTGCCACCTCCATAGGTGGGCCGATGTTCTTTCGATCGGCGCCGGAAGTCCGGCATCTGATCGGCATCAGTCCCAAAATCGACGCGGGCTGGCCCGCAAACAAATCCCCGAACAATCGCCCAGAAGCAGCACCTTTTGCCCGCAATTGTGGCATCAGTACGCCATCGTAGCAGATTCTGCGCCTTTGCCGGGAATTGCGCAATGCGCCGCCTGGGCAAGAAATATTACAATATTACATCATATCGGAGCGATTAGATTCGGTCCCGCAGCGCGAACCAGTTGAGCGCAAGAAACAGCAGCGGCGTGCGCAAACGCCGGCCGCCGGGGAAGGGCGGAATCCTCAGATCCTCGATCAGCTTCAGCCGGTCGCGATTGCCTGCAACCGTTTCGGCGTAGAGCTTGCCGAAGAAGTTCGCCAGCATGACGCCGTGACCGGAGTAGCCGCCGACCGAGATCACATTCGGCATCACTTCGCGCACGAAGGGCTTTCTCGGCACAGTGATGCCGACATAACCGCCCCAGCCATGGGTTATCTCGATATCTCTGAGGTCAGGGTAGAGCTCCGTGATCTGGCGGCGGATGTGGATGTGGATGTCCTTCGGATCGTTGACGCCATAGACCTCTCGTCCGCCGAACAGGAGCCGCCCATCCCTCGAGCGGCGGAAATAGCGCACGACGAAGCGGGAATCATCGACCGACTCGCCCCCCGGCAGGACTTTCGACTCCACCCCCAAGGGCACGGTCGCGCCAATGAAGGACCCGATCGGCATGATGTGCGCGGCGCTCACCGGCTCAAGCGTGCCGCCATAGGCGTTGACCGCGATCAGGCATTTCTGTGCCGTCACCGTGCCTCGCGGCGTCGATATCTTGACCTTGCCGCCGCTGGAAACGACGCCGGTCGATGGCGTTCTTTCGAACAGCTGCGCGCCGGCCTGCGCCGCCACCCGGGCCGTGCCGATCACCAGTTTCATCGGGTGGATGTGGCCGGTGCCGGTGTCGCGCGTGCCGCCGAAATAGGCGGTCGAGCCCAGCCGTTCCGCCGTTTCCCTGGCGTTCATGAACGAGATATGCGGGTAGTTGAAGCGGCCGGCCATGATCTCAGCATGCGCCTTGTAATCGTCGACATAGCGCGGCTTGTGCGCGACCGACAATTGGCCCGGCATGTAGTCGATCTCGATCTGGTTGGTGGCGGCGAAGTCCAGCAGATGCGCCTTGGCTTCCTCGGCAAGATCGAACAGCGCCCTGGCACGGGACAGACCGTATTCGGCTTCCATATCCTCGGCCCAGGCGCGCTGCCCGGTGCCAAGTTGCCCACCATTGCGCCCTGAGGCGCCGTCGCCGAAGCGGTACGCTTCGATCAAGACGACATTGGTCCCCGCTTTGGCCAGATGAACCGCCGCCGACAGGCCGGTGAAGCCGCCGCCAATGACGACCACGTCGCAGGACCGGTCGCCGTCGAGCGCCGGGTATTCGGGCCGCGAGCCAGCCGTGTCCTCGTACCAGGAACGGCCGGGGGAAATGGGGGATTGGTAGGGCATGATGCTCACGGGGAAGGAGAATAGGGGAATAGGGGAATAGGGGAATAGGGGAATAGGGGAATAGGGGAAGCTATTCCGGGGACAGTTTGCGGATCAAAAGCCGCAACAGCTTTCCGACACTATCGGTACTGGCCAGGAGTGAAGCCGTCGTCGCTTGCTGTGCGATCCCGGTTCGCTCGGCGATTAGAAGTTGGGTTTCCAGTTCCTTCAACGATCCTTGGGCAATACGGAGGAACTGTAGATAGGATCCGCGAACCTCTCTGCCATACCCCTCAGCTATGTTTGCCGGCACCGAGCTCGCGGCGCGCCGCACTTGGCTGGTCAGCCCATAAAGCTCCTCTCTAGGCCATGATTTCGTGGAGCTGTAGACAGCCACGGCAAGATCCATTGCTTGCTGCCAAACTAGTAAGTCCTTGTAGGAGCCTGTTCTTTCCGCCACTCGTCCCCTACTCCCCTACTCCCCTACTGCCTTGCTCCCCTATTGCCCTACACATTCAGCAACAAATACTCCCTCTCCCATGGGCTGATCACTTCCATGAACGTCTCGAACTCGGCCCGCTTGATCGCCGCGTAGGTGGCGGCGAAGGACTTGCCGAGGATGGCGCCGAGTTCTTCGTCGCCCTCGAACAGGTCGACAGCTTCGAGCAGGCTGCGCGGCAGGTCGATCTCGTCCGCATTGGCCGTCGTCAGCACTGGCGGTTCGGCCTTGATCTTGTTGGTGATGCCGATCAGCCCGCAGGCGAGCGAGGCTGCCAGCGCCAGATAGGGGTTGGCGTCGGAGGAGGGGATGCGGTTTTCAACGCGCCGTGCCGCCGGGTCGGAGCGCGGCACGCGGAACGCGGTGGTGCGGTTGTCATAACCCCATTTGTTGTTGACCGGAGCCGACGCCGCCTGTGTCAGCCGACGATAGGAATTGACGTAGGGCGCGAACATCACCAGCGCGTTCGGCACGTGCTTCTGCATGCCGCCGATGAAATGGAAGAACGCCTCGGTTTCCGAACCGTCCTCGGCCGAGAAGATGTTGCGCCCCGTCTTCTTGTCGATGATCGACTGGTGGATATGCATGGCCGAACCCGGCTGCCCCTGGATCGGCTTGGCCATGAAGGTGGCGTAGATTTCGTGCTTGAGCGCCGCCTCGCGGATGGTGCGCTTGAACATGAACACCTGGTCGGCGAGCTCGATCGGGTCGCCATGGCGCAGATTGATCTCAAGCTGACCCGCACCCTCTTCGTGAATCAGCGTATCGATCTCGAGGCCTTGGCCCTCGGAGAAATGGTAGATGTCGTCGATCAGCTCGTCGAACTCGTTGACGCCGGCGATCGAATAGCCGGCGCCGCCACCGATCGGCCGCCCCGAGCGGCCGACCGGCGGGGTCAGCGGATAGTCCGGGTCGGGATTCTTGCGCACGAGGTAGAATTCGATCTCGGGCGCCACCACCGGCTTCAGCCCCAGTCTGTCGTAAGCCGCAAGCACGCGCTTCAGCACGTTACGCGGCGTGAATTCGACCGAACGGCCGTCCTGGTGGACGAGGTCGCAGATGACGGCGGCCGTCGGGTCTTCTTCCCACGGCACCACCGTCAGCGTCGAAAGATCAGGCATCAGCTTGAGGTCGCCGTCGTCCTCCGGATAGTGGAAACCATTGCCGTCCTCGGGATAGCCGCCGGAAATCGTCGTCATGAAGACGGCTGAAGGCAGCGCCAGCGAGGTGTTGGAGGTGAATTTCTTCGATGGCATCATCTTGCCGCGAGCGACGCCCGCCTGGTCGGGAGTGATGCATTCGATGTCTTCGATGCCGCGCCATTCCAGCCAGGCGCTGACTTCCTTCCAGTTCTTGACGCCGCGTTGGCTTTTCACGAAGGCAGGCGTGCGGACGCGCCCTCCGCGGCTCGACGGACGGACTTCCTTTTTTGCAGGTGGCATCATTCACCAGATTGGGTTGCGGATTTCGGAGTATAGCCGTGCCCCGCGACGGAAGGGAAGGGGAGCCCTGATCGGCATTCTCGGTTGTGGTTGAAAAACGCGCCGGTAGGATTAGGGTCTGCCGCCTGTCAAAACTGGACGACACCGATGCGAAACAACAGCGAACTGACCACCATCGGCTTCGATGCCGACGACACGCTGTGGCAGAACGAGCAGTTCTTTCGCATCACCGAGAAACGCTTTGCCGCTATGCTCGCCGACCATGGCGAGGCGGAGCTGGTTTCGGCGCGACTGCTGGAGGCCGAAAGGCGCAACCTCGCCGTCTATGGCTTCGGCATCAAGGGTTTTACGCTGTCGATGATCGAGACTGCGATCGAGGTCACACAAGGCCGCGTTCCGGGCTCGGTGATTGCCGAAATTCTCGATGCCGGCCGCGAGATGCTGAGCCACCCGATCGAGGTCCTGCCGCATGCGCGCGAAACGGTGGAGGCGCTTGCCGGCGCGTTCCGCCTGGTGCTGATCACCAAGGGCGATCTCTTCGACCAAGAGCGCAAGCTGGCCGGATCCGGGCTCGGCGATCTGTTCGATGCGGTCGAGATCGTCAGCGACAAGACCGCCGCCACCTATGCTCGTGTCTTCAGCCGTCATGGCGACGGCCCGGCCAGGAGCATGATGGTCGGCAACTCGCTGAAGTCCGACGTGGTGCCGGCCATCGAGGCCGGCGGCTGGGGTGTCCACGTGCCGCACGAATTGACCTGGGTGCTGGAGCATGTCGAAGCGCCGGTCGAGGAGCCGCGCTTCCGCCAGATTTCAGACCTCGGACAATTGCCGGCGCTGATCGAGGGGCTCGCAAGGCCAGGCTGACGGGCGACGACGCTTTTCAACGCCAATACGGACCGCTTCGACGCTTCCCCCTCAGCGGCTGAGTAGCCTGTCGATCACCGGCTGCAGCCGCTCCGGTGTGATCGGCTTGGCCACTACCACGTCGACGATATCAGACAGGGCCAGGCTTTCCGGCGTGCCGGTCTTGGTTGAAAGCAGGATGACAGGCGGAAGCGATTTGCCCGATGCCCGCCGCAACGTTTCGATGCTCGACATCAGGTTGTCGCAATCCTTGTTGTCGGAACCTCCATCCAGAACGATGGCGCCGGGAACAAGCGACCGCAAGGTCCTCGCCGCCATGTCAGGCGATTCCGACACGGGTTTGAGGCCGCACCGCTCGACGATCTTCGAAACCACCACCCGGTTGATCGGCGATTTCCCGACGACAAGCACCTGCGAGGCATCGCGGATCGTCTCGGTGCCTGAAGCCCGGCTCATCAAATTCACATGTTTCGGAGTCTCGCCCTCGCGATTCACTGGGCACACAAGTCGGCCACGAAGCTCGCCCCCATTTCAATGCAGAGTTGAAATTTCGGCGACAATTGGCGTGAGATCGAGGTCCATGTCAAGTTGAAATAAAAGCGCTCTGAAAACACCGCCACACAGTGGATTCAAGCAACACTACTGTACTGTTCTGTCCATCGGCTGGTTGCATAAAAATAAAATTCACCTGCGCATACATTGCGCAGGTGAAGGGTCGGCCTCGACGATCTTCGCTCAGCCATGGCTCTGCTGGGTGACGATCACCGGGATCAGCAGATCGCCCCAGTTGCCGTCGCCGCCATGGTGGCGGGCCGAGCGCACCAGTTCCACCGAGACGCCCGCCTCGACCGCCTTCATCACCGACTGGTTGAGCCGGTGTAAGTCGTTGGCCAGCATGCGGATCGTCGCCTGCTGGTCGACGCTCATCGTGGTCGATTGTTCCTCGGCCCGTTCCTTGACGCGGCTTATCGATGCCATTGCTCTTCTCCTTGTCGTTGAGCCCTTCCGGGCGTTTCCTCTGTGTCTGTCGTTCCGGCTATTCGGCTGCCGGCTTGAACTGCGCGTGCTCGGTCGATTCATGCATGGCGGTGGTCGATGACTGGCCGCCGGTGATGGCCATCGACACCGCGTCGAAATAGCCGGTGCCGACCTCGCGCTGATGCTTGGTCGCCGTGTAGCCATTGGCTTCTGCCGCGAATTCGGCTTCCTGCAACTCGGAGTAGGCGGCCATCTGCCGCGCCTTGTAGCCGCGCGCCAGTTCGAACATGCCGTAGTTGAGCTGGTGGAAGCCGGCCAGCGTGATGAACTGGAACTTGTAACCCATGGCGCCGAGTTCCTTCTGGAACCTGGCGATCGTGGCGTCGTCGAGATTCTTCTTCCAGTTGAACGACGGCGAGCAGTTATAGGCCAGCAGCTTGTCCGGGTGGTGCCTGCGTACGCCCTCGGCGAACTTCCTGGCCTGCGCCAGATCCGGCTTGGACGTCTCGCACCAGATCAGGTCGGCATGCGGCGCATAGGCGATGGCGCGCGCGATGCAGGGCTCGATGCCATTCCTGACGTGGTAGAAGCCTTCCACCGTGCGGCCGGCATCGTAGTCGACGAAGGGCTGGTCGCGCTCGTCGATGTCTGACGTCAAAAGCTTGGCGGCTTCCGCATCGGTGCGCGCGACGACCAGTGTCGGCGTGCCCATCACATCTGCCGCGAGCCGCGCCGCGTTGAGGTTGCGGATATGCGCCGCCGTGGGGATCAGCACCTTGCCGCCGAGATGGCCGCATTTCTTTTCCGATGCCAGCTGGTCCTCATAGTGGACGCCGGCGGCGCCCGCCTCGATGAAGGCCTTCATGATCTCGAAGGCATTGAGCGGCCCGCCGAAACCGGCTTCCGCGTCGGCGACGATTGGCGCGAACCAGGTCTCGACCGAAAGCCCGTTGCCCTCGGATGTCTCGATCTGGTCGGCGCGCTGCAGCGTGCGGTTGATGCGCTTGACCAGTTCCGGCGCGGCGTTGGCCGGATAAAGCGACTGGTCGGGATACATCGCCGAAGCGGTGTTGGCATCGGCGGCAACTTGCCAGCCCGACAGGTAGATCGCCTTCAGTCCGGCGCGCACCTGCTGCATCGCCTGGTTGCCCGACATGGCGCCCAGCGCGTTGACGAAATCCTCCTCGTGGATGAGCTTCCACAGCCGGTTGGCGCCCATTTCGGCCAGGCTCTGCCGGATCTGCACCGAGCCGCGCAGCCGCCTCACGTCCGCCGGCGAATAGGGCCGCTCGATGCCGTCGAAACGGCCTTCCGGAGCCGAGGGAACGAGATTGTAAAAATCAGTCATGGGTCACTCCGAGGACTTTTTGCTCTGCGTTCACGCGGTGATTGTCTCCGCGCTGTGGTGTGACTGAATTTACATTGCGCCGCAAAATGAGCCAGAAAAATCAAGGAAATCGCCGCCAGATAAGGGAAAATCTGTATTGTGTTTGACAGGCAATCGCAGTAAATTTGTAATTCTTGTAAAAGGCAGCAGCCGAACTACGATCGCGCGAACGATGTAAAATCGTGTCAAGGAACACATATGGCTGAACAGAAGATTTTCGCCGGGCCGCGCATCCGCCGCATCCGCAACGCCAAGGGCCTGACCCAGACGGCGATGGCCGAGGGCCTTGGCATCTCGCCGTCCTATCTCAACCTCATCGAACGCAATCAGCGGCCGCTGACGGTGCAGCTGATCCTCAAGCTCGCTTCTGTCTACAAGGTCGATCCGCACGAACTGCAGGGCGAGGCGAGGGGGTCGGTCGCGGCCCTCAAGGAAGTGTTCACCGATCCGCTGCTGGTCGGCGAATTGCCGGGAGACCAGGAACTGATCGACCTTGCCGAAGCCGCTCCCAACGCCGCCGCGGCGGTGACGAAACTGTTTCGTGCCTACCGCGAGCAGGCCGAACGCCTGTCCGATCTCAACGAGCTCCTGGCGCGCGAGGGCCGGGCCACCGCGCTGTCGGGCGCCAGGCTGCCCATCGACGAGGTCCATGAGACGTTCGAGCGCCGGCCGAACCATTTTCCGGCGCTCGAGGAGGAGGCCGAGGCGTTCACGTCGGTGCTCGACCCCGGCGATGATCTGTTCGCCGCGCTGAAGGCCTGGCTGAAGCGCGAATACGGCATCGTGGTCAAGGTGCTGCCGGTCGCCACCATGCCGAACTGGCGCCGCCGCTACGACCGCCATTCGCAGCGCCTGTTCCTGTCCGAGCGCCTGTCGCCGTTCGACCAGTTGCGCGAGGTGGCGATGGAGGCCTGCCTGATCCGCATGACGGTTGCGGTCGCCGGCGAAATCCAAGCGCTGAAGCTCACCACCGACGAGGCCCGCCGGCTGGCCCGTTTCGAGCTCGGCCGCTATGCGGCTCACGCGCTGATGATGCCCTATCAGGCCTTCCATGCGGCGGCCGTGCGCGCGCGCTACGACATCGACGTGCTGCGCTCGCGCTTCAGCGTCTCCTTCGAACAGGCGGCGAACCGGCTGACCATGCTGCAGCGGCAAGGCGCGGCAGGCGTGCCTTTCTTCATGCTGGAGGTCGATAATGCCGGCAACCGCTTCCGCAGAGCCGGTAGCCAAGGGTTTCCGCAAAGCCGCTTCGGTGGCGGTTGTCCCAAGCTTCCCGTGCATGCAGCCTTCAGCCAGCCCGGCCAGGTCTTTGTCGAAGCGGTCGAAATGCCCGACGGCGCCGAATTCCTGTGCGTCGCCCGCACGCTGGAGGGACCGCAAGGCGCCTTCGCCGAGCGTCCGCGCCACACCGCGCTGCTGCTCGGTTGCGACATCGGCTTCCGCGACGACATCGTCTACGGCGCCGCACTTCCCGGCGTGGCAGCCGGCAAGGCCGGACCTGGTGCCGTCATGGCGACGCCGGTCGGGCCAGCCTGTCGGCTTTGCGAACGCGTCGGCTGCCTGGCGCGCGCCGAACCACCGGTGACACGCCCGCTCGGGCTCGACGAGATGGTGACGGGTCTCAGCGCCTTCGATTTCCAGTAACACGGCGGATTTTCAGTAGAACGGCAGCGAAGGTGCCACAATTGTCGCCGGGGTCTGGATCAGTCGCGGCTTAAGTCTTTGCGTTACGCCAACAGAGCAGTTTTTTGTCGTCCCCTGCGCATCGTCCCGTTTACAGAAGTCCGACAGTCGCGCCCATGAGAGACGCAGCATCATCGTCGAGCCCGGCTGCATCGGCCAGCCCGCAGCGGGAAGAGCGCATCGGCTTCCTGCTTGTGTTCCTGTCGGCACTGATGTGGAGTTTCGGCGGCACCATCGCCCGCTTCATCACCGTCGGCGACAGCTGGACCGTGATATTCTGGCGCTCGGTCTGGGCGGCCGCCTTCCTGCTGTCGTTCATGGTCTGGCGTGACGGTTGGCGCGGCATGCTGAGATCGTTTCGCGACATGGGCCTGCCCGGTATTGCGGTCGGGTTCTGCTTCGCCATCGCGTCGACCTCGTTCGTCGTGGCGCTTGCCTACACCACTGTCGCCAACATCCTTCTGATGCAGGCCGGCGTACCGCTTCTGGCGGCCTTGTTCGCCTGGGCGCTGTTCCGCGAAATGGTGGCCGTCACGACCTGGGTGGCCATCGTCGCCGTCATCGCTGGCGTCGCCATCATGGTGTCGGAATCGCTCGACGGCGCCGTCTCGCCGATAGGCGACGGGCTGGCACTGCTGATCGCCCTGATGTTCTCGATCGCCACCGTCATCACCCGGCGCTTTTCAAGCGTGCGCATGACGCCGGCGACCTGTCTCGGCACGATCCTGGCCGCGTGCTTTGCCGCCTCGCAGGCGTCGGTTTTCGCGGTATCGGCCGGCGACATGGGCTTTCTCTTCGCTTTCGGCGTGGTCAATCTCGGTATTGGCCTTGCCTTCTTCGCCACCGGCGCGCGGCTGATCCCGGCCGCCGTTGCGGCGCTGCTCGGCACGTTCGAGCCGATCCTGGGGCCGATATGGGTCTGGCTCATCCATTCCGAGGTGCCGTCAGGGCGCACCATCATCGGCGGCACGGTGGTGGTCACGGCGCTGCTTGTCCATATCGGGCTGGAGTTCAAGCGCCAGACACGGCCGGTGCGGGCCGGGGTTACCGGGGTGCCGTCGCCGAATTGATGCGGCGCCGAAGCTTTGCCTTGACAAGCTCGCTGTGGCGCGGGCAGGCTGGGATTACGGCAACAACAAGACAGGCGTATCTTGCCAAGTCTCCCCGGCGGCCCGATCGAGACCGGACCAAAATCCTGTATTTCTGCCCGCACGGTGGCGAAAGCTTCTGACGGCGCCGCAATTGCTTCCAGCCCGCGATATCGGGCGGCTGGCAGCCGTGATCGGCGCTTGTCGCCCCCTGGAGAGCTAAATAGTCTGAAACAAATGCCCGGCTGCGCGGACCCGCGACAGGCCGGCGACGGAACACTCACCAAAGGAGAATAGCATGATCCGCAAAGCGCTCTGGCTTTCGGCGACTTCGGTATTGTTGGCGCTTTTAACCCCCGCGGCCCACGCCGAGGATCGCGTCGTCAATGTGTTCAACTGGTCGGATTACATCGACAGTTCGATCATCGACGATTTCACCAAGAAGACCGGCATCAAGGTCGTCTACGACACCTTCGATTCCAACGAGATCCTGGAAACCAAACTGCTCGCCGGCGGCAGCGGCTACGACGTCGTCGTGCCGAGCGGCAACTTCCTGGCCCGCCAGATACAGGCCGGTGTCTTCCAGAAGCTCGACAAGTCGAAACTGCCGAACCTCTCCAACATGTGGGACACGGTTTCCGAACGAACCGCCAAATACGACCCCGACAACGAATACTCGATCAACTACATGTGGGGCACGGTCGGCATCGGCTACAACATCAAGAAAGTGCAGGCGGCGCTCGGCACCGACAAGATCGACAGCTGGGATACTTTCTTCAACCCCGAGAGCCTGGCCAAATTGAAGGACTGCGGCGTCTACGTGCTGGACTCGCCGGCCGACATCATCCCGGCGGCGTTGAAATATCTCGGTCTGGATCCGAACAGCACCTCGCCCGACGAAATCGCCAAGGCCGAGGAAGCTCTGCTCAAGATTCGGCCCTACATCAGGAAGTTCCATTCGTCCGAATACATCAACGCGCTTGCCAATGGCGACATCTGCCTGGCAGTCGGCTGGTCGGGTGACGTGTTCCAGGCCCGCAACCGCGCCGTCGAGGCCAAGCAAGGCGTTGAAATCGGCTATTCCGTGCCGAAGGAAGGCGCCCAGATGTGGTTCGACCAGATGGCAATCCCCGCCGATGCTCCGCACGTCGCCGAGGCGCTCGAATTCATCAACTACATGATGACGCCGGAAGTGATCGCGAAATCATCGAACTACGTGCTCTATGCCAACGGCAACAAGGCTTCGCAGCAATTCGTCGACAAGGCACTTCTGGACGACCCGTCGGTCTATCCGGACGCCGAGACCTTGAAGAAGCTCTATACGGTTCAGCCGTACGATCCCAAGACCCAGCGCATCATCACGCGCACCTGGACGAAGATCGTTACCGGCCAATAGCCAGTCTGAAGAGACCCCGGCAGCCAACTGCCGGGGTCTCTTTCTTTTCGCGTGGGGACCAACAGTAGAACGGAGTGGGGACATGAAATCGCTTGGCAGCATCCGCAGAGATTTTGCGCCATGGAACGACCCGAACGCCAAGCCATACATTCAGTTCGACAATGTCACCAAGAAGTTCGGTGACTTCACCGCCGTCAACAATCTGTCGCTGACCATATTCGAGCGCGAGTTCTTCGCCCTGCTCGGCGCGTCCGGTTGCGGAAAGTCGACGCTGCTCAGGATGCTCGCCGGCTTCGAGGAGCCGACATCGGGCCGCATCCTGCTAGACGGCCAGGATTTGCGCGGCATCCCGCCCTATCGCCGGCCGGTCAACATGATGTTCCAGTCCTACGCGCTGTTCCCGCATATGACGGTGGAGAAGAACATCGCCTTCGGCCTCAAGCAGGAAGGCATGCCCAAGCCCGACATCGAAAAGCGCGTCGCCGAGATGCTAAAGCTGGTCAAGCTCGAGCAGTTCGCCAAGCGCAAGCCGCACCAGCTGTCCGGTGGCCAGCGCCAGCGCGTCGCGCTTGCGCGATCGGTCGCCAAGCGGCCGAAAGTGCTGCTGCTCGACGAGCCGCTCGGCGCGCTCGACAAGAAGCTGCGCGAGGAAACGCAGTTCGAGCTGATGGATTTGCAGCAGGAACTCGGCCTCACCTTCGTCGTCGTCACCCACGACCAGGAAGAGGCCATGACCATGGCCGACCGCATCGCCATCATGGACAAGGGCGAGGTGATGCAGGTGGCGACGCCGGCCGAAGTCTATGAAGCCCCGGCATCGCGCTTCGTCGCCCACTTCGTCGGCAATGTGAACATGTTCGAGGGCAAGGTCGCAGAGCGGAGCGACAAGACAACGCGCATCACCGGCGCGACCGGCGCCGAGATCGTCGTCGACAATACCGGCAATGCGCCGGCGACGGGCGCCGATATCGTCTTCGCGATCAGGCCGGAGAAGATCAAGGTATCGTCGAGGAAGCCGGCCGACAGCGTCAACGCGCTGGAAGGTGAAGTCTATGACGTTGCCTATCTCGGTGACATGACCGTCTACCACATCAGGCTGGACGACGGGCAAATGGTGCGGGCAAGCGCCTTGAACGCGGCGCGCGTGACCGAAGATCCGCTGACCTGGAACGATCGCGCCTGGGTGTCCTTCCGGCCGGATGCCGGCGTCGTGCTGGCACGGTAGGGGGCTGATATGTCCAACATCGCCATATCAGACGCCGGCCCATCGGCTGCTGCCAAGCCGTTCCTGGCGCGGTTGGGCGCCGGCTTCGTCAACCGGCTGGTCATCTTCGTTCCCTACCTCTGGCTGCTGTTCTTCTTCCTCGTCCCCTTCATCATCGTCTTCAAGATATCGCTGTCGCAGACGGCGATCGCCATGCCGCCCTACACACCGGTGCTGGACTTCAGGGACGGCATTTCCGGGTTCTTCGCCGGATTTCGCGAACTCAGCTTCGACAATTATACCTGGCTGACGCAGGACGCGCTCTATTTCAACGCGTATGTCACCAGCGTCGTCATCGCCGCGATCTCGACCGTGCTGACGCTGATCGTCGGCTACCCGATCGCCTACGGCATGGCGCGCGCGCCGGCAACGATTCGCCCGACCTTGCTGATGCTGGTCATCCTGCCGTTCTGGACCTCGTTCCTGATCCGCGTCTATGCCTGGATCGGCATCCTCAAGCCCGAGGGCCTGCTCAACCAGCTGCTGTTGTCGCTGCACATCATCAACCAGCCGCTGGTGATCCTCAACACCTACACCGCGATCTTCATCGGCATCGTCTATTCCTATTTGCCGTTCATGGTCCTGCCGCTCTATTCCTCGCTGGAAAAGATGGACTATTCGCTGATCGAGGCGGCGAAGGACCTCGGCTGTCCGCCCACCAGCGCCTTCTGGAAGATCACCTTCCCGCTGTCGCTGCCGGGCGTCATCGCCGGCTGCCTGCTGGTGTTCATTCCCGCCGTTGGCGAGTTCGTCATTCCCGATCTGCTCGGCGGCTCGCAAACGCTGATGATCGGCAAGACGCTGTGGAACGAGTTCTTCGCCAACCGCGACTGGCCGGTCTCCTCCGCTGTCGCAGTCATCCTGCTGCTCTTGCTTACCATTCCGATTATGCTTTTCCAGCAGGCGCAGGCACGTGCCCAGGAGCAGGGCAAATGAACGCGACCTGGAGCCGTTTCAACGTCACTTCGATCGTGCTGGGCTTTGCCTTTCTTTATCTGCCGATCGTCTTGCTCATCGTCTTCTCTTTCAACGAGTCCAAGCTCGTCACCGTCTGGGGCGGCTTCTCCGTCAAGTGGTACGTCTCGCTGTTCCACAATCAGGGCCTGATGGACGCCACCTGGGTGACTGCGCGCGTCGGCGTGATTTCGGCCACGGTGGCAACGGTGCTCGGCACCCTGGCGGCGCTGACCTTGACGCGTTACACGCGCTTTCGGGGCAGGGTGCTGTTTTCCGGCATGGTGTTCGCGCCGCTGGTTATGCCGGAAGTGATCACCGGCCTGTCGCTGCTGCTGCTGTTCGTTGCCGTTGGACTCGATCGCGGCTTCTTTACTGTCACGCTCGCCCACATCACGCTCACAATGTGCTTCGTGGCCGTTGTCGTCCAGTCGCGCCTGGTCTCCTTCGACCGCTCGCTGGAGGAGGCGGCGATGGATCTTGGCGCAACGCCGGTGAAAACCTTCCTCCAGATCACGCTGCCGGTCATCCTGCCGGCGATCGTGTCCGGCTGGATGCTGGCCTTCACCCTCTCGCTCGACGACCTGGTGATCGCATCCTTCACCTCTGGGCCGGGCGCCACCACGCTGCCGATGAAGATCTACAGCCAGGTTCGCCTCGGCGTGACGCCGGAGATCAACGCCGCCTGCACCATCCTGATCGCTGTCGTTGCGGTCGGCGTCATCATCGCTTCGCTCGCCAACAAGCGGCGCGAGGCGCAACGCCAGCTCGACGAACAGGCCGCACAGCGCGGGTGAGGGCGGACAAGGCAACTGGGCGAATAGCGAATAGACGAGCGCTATTCGCCCGAGACGCCGCGGCTTATCGGCGAAATGAACGGCGTGCTCCAGGTCCCGCCGACGAAGAATGACGACTGGTTGGAACCTTGCTGGCCTTTTGTTTGCGTTGCCGCCTGGTCGGGCTGGATCACGCCGCCGGACAGCGCCAGCCCGCGCCCCGCATAGGACGCGATGCCGGAAAGCCAGATCTTGTACTTGGCCGCATTGGCCTCGGCCTTGTCCAGCCGCGCCACGCCTTTCGAGATGGTCGCCTTGATCTCGGCGCCGTCGATCGGCAGCGTCCCGTCCGAAACATCGTCAAGTGCGAAGAAGCCGCCCTGTTCGGTATGTTTGAGGAAGGCCGGCAGGTTGAACTTGCTCAGCGCGCCCGGCCCGAAAGTCGCCGAGACCGAACCATCGGCGTTCTCGAAGACCGAGTCCCAGGTTCTGCCCGGTCCCTTGAGGATGACCGAGACGGTTCCCGTGCCGACCGGCACCAGCCGCGTCATTCCGGCGGCGGTGCCGAAGGCGCCGCCATCGATGTCGGAAGCCAGCAGCCGCATCTCGACCTGGGTGCCCTCCGGCTTGCGGTCGAAACGAAGGCTGGTCTGCACATTGCCACCAAAGGCAGAGGCATCGGAGATGTCGAAGACGGAAAGCCCGTCCTTGACCTGGGCAGTGGCGGCGACGTCGGCAAGCTGAATGGGGCCGGCCGTGGCGTGCGCCGCCGACAGCCTCAGATCGAGATTGACCCGATCGGCGAAATTCGCGTCGGCTGCATCCGGCCCCGCTTGATCGGCCGGCCCAAGCGGCGTGAAGGCCGACAGAAACGACCTGAGGTCGAGCGTGTCGAAGGCAAGCGTGCCCGATATCACCGGTTGCGCATCGCCAAGCGCCAGGTCCAGGGCGCCCATGCCCGGATTGTTGTCGAGCGAGAGAGCCGTATTGTCGAATTTGACGCGTCCAGGCGTCGCCGTGACCTTGCTTGAAATACTGACGGAGCCGATGGCGGCGCCCGGCGCGATGCCGGCTTGCAACCATTCGAGCACGCGGCGCAGTGACGGCGCCGAGAACTTTGCCTGACCGTCGAAATAGCCGTTTTCGGACATGCTGGCCGTGCCGTCGAACGAGAAGGTGGCGGGTGCCGCCTTGAAGGATAGGGTGATGGGCCCCGTGCCGCCGGCAAACAGCACCAGCGGCTTCGGCGAGGCGATGTCGAGGGTAACGCTTTCGCCGCGCCAGATCCCGGTTGCCGACAGCGTCGCATTGCTGTTCATCGCCGCCCACGTCGCCTGGCCGCTCAGGCTGCTTAAGACCTCTTCGTCCTTGCCGTTGACGGTGGCCACCATGCGGCCGTCCCTGAATTCCACGGTTCCGAACGTGTCGGACGGCAGCTTGTCGAGATCGGGCTTGGCCGGATCGGCGCTGACCACGCCGCGCGCCGTGTCGATCGAACGCGCGATGCGGCCGCCGGTCGGCACGGCCGGCAGGAACAGGCCTGATGTCGCGCGCTGCACCCTGATCGTCGGCCGAACCAGCCGGGCGGTGGAAAACACCACATCGCCCTGCAATGCCGCCATTGCGGACAGATCGACTTCGACCCGCTCGGCCTCGACCACTGGCGGTGCGTCGGCGTCGGTCCATTTCGAAAGCGTCACATCGCTCAGGATCGCCCGGAAATTCGGCCAGACCTCGATACGCGGCGAGCCGTCTATGGTGACCCTAAAGCCGCTCCATGCACTCAATTCCCAGGCGATGCGGTCGCGTACGATCCGCGTCGATGCGATCAACGGCAAGGTGGCGACGACCAGCGCGATGACGATCACGGCAGCGCCGATCGCCCATATTCCGCGCCGGATCAAAGATGACGGCATATCGCCCCGTATGCTTCCAGTCCAACAAAATAGCCCGACGGGTGTAACCCCCCGTCGTCACCACGACTTCAGGTCGCCACCACGACTTCAGGTCGCCACCACGACTTCAAGTCGTCACCACGACTTCAAGTCGTCACCACGACTTCAAGTCGTCACTACGACTTCGGGCTGAGGCATTTCAAGTCTTTATGGCCCGGCGATGGCATTTGCGCACACCTGCGCGCTTTGGCCGAACAAAATCTTGCTCTGCTGCGGCGCAATAGGCATAAGCGATCGGCTTGAGCCTGCCACGCGGCGCGGCGCTTTTGGGACAGCGGCGCCTGAGAAACAGGGGTTAAAGCATATCGGTCTTGGGACGCGACGTGCTTCACGGAGGATCGATCATGGCTGCCGAAGCACCGCTCTGGACCCCGACGCAAGACCAGATTGAGGCCGCGCCTCTCACCGCCTTCGCGAAGGCTGCTGCAGCCAAAACCGGCGCCACGCTATCCTCCTATGGCGACCTTCACCGTTGGTCGGTCGAAGACCGCGAGGGTTTCTGGAGCCTGGTCTGGGATTTCTGCGGCATTGTCGGCGACAAGGGCGAGAGCGTGCTTGTTGATGGCGACCGGATGCCGGGCGCCTCGTTTTTCCCGGATGCGACCCTGAATTTCGCCGGGAACCTCTTGAAGAAGATCGGATCGGGCGAAGCGATTGTGTTTCGCGGCGAGGACAAGGTCGAGCGGCGGTTGTCCTGGAACCAGCTGCATGCGCTGACCTCGCGCCTGCAGCAGCTTTTCGTGTCGCTCAAGGTGAAAAAGGGCGATCGCATTGCCGCGATGATGCCCAACATGCCCGAAAGCGTCGCCGCCATGCTGGCAGCAAGCTCGATCGGCGCCGTGTGGTCGTCCTGTTCCCCCGATTTCGGCGAACAGGGCGTCCTCGACCGCTTCGGCCAGATCGAGCCGGTCGTCTTCATCGCCCCCGACGGTTATTGGTACAATGGCAAGGCGATCGAGGTCGCCGACAAGATCGCGGCGGTCGCCGCCAAGCTCGGCACGGTCCGCAAGGTGCTGGTCGTCGACTATCTGGGCACTTCGAGCGATGTCGCCGCGACCATCGACAAGGCCGCGGCGATGGAAGATGCGCTGGCGCCCTTCGCGGTCAAGCCGGTCAGCTTCGAGCGGCTGCCCTTCGCCCACCCGCTCTACATCCTGTTCTCGTCGGGCACGACCGGCGTTCCCAAATGCATCGTCCATTCAGCCGGCGGGACGCTGATCCAGCACGTCAAGGAACATCGGCTGCATGCCGGCCTGGTCGACGGCGACCGCTTCTTCTACTTCACCACCTGCGGCTGGATGATGTGGAACTGGCTGGTGTCGGGCCTCGCTTCGGGCGCGACCTTGCTGCTCTATGACGGTTCGCCCTTCTATCCCGACGGCAATGTGCTGTTCGACTTCGCCGATGCCGAGAAGATGAGCTTTTTCGGTACCTCGGCGAAATTCATCGATTCCGTGCGCAAGGCTGGCCTGAAGCCGATCCGCAGCCACGATCTGTCGAGCGTGCGCAGCATCTCCTCGACCGGCTCGCCGCTGTCGCCGGAGGATTTCCGCTTCGTCTATGACGGCATCAAGAAGGACGTGCATCTGGCCTCGGTCTCAGGCGGCACCGACATCGTCTCCTGCTTCGTGCTCGGCGTTCCGACTGAGCCGGTCTGGAGCGGCGAGATCCAGGGGCCGGGCCTTGGCCTCGCCGTCGATGTCTGGGACGACGACGGCAAGCCGATCCGGCAGGAGAAGGGCGAACTGGTTTGCGCCAAGGCCTTCCCGGCCATGCCGATCGGCTTCTGGAACGATCCGGAGGGCAAGAAATACCAGGCCGCCTATTTCGAGCGCTTCGACAATGTCTGGTGCCATGGTGATTTCGCCGAATGGACCGCCCATGGCGGCATGATCATCCATGGCCGCTCCGACGCCACGCTCAACCCGGGCGGCGTGCGCATCGGCACAGCCGAGATCTACAACCAGGTCGAGCAGATGCCCGAAATCCTCGAGGCGCTGTGCATCGGCCAGGATTTCGACAATGACGTGCGCGTCGTGCTGTTCGTGCGCCTGGCTGCGGGCGTCAAGCTCGACGACGAGTTGGAGAAGCGCATCCGGGCAAAAATCCGCACCGGCGCCAGCCCGCGCCACGTACCCGCCAGGATCGTCGCCGTGTCGGACATTCCGCGCACCAAATCCGGCAAGATCACGGAGCTTGCCGTGCGCGATATCGTGCACGGCCGCGCCATCAAGAACAAGGAGGCGCTCGCCAATCCCGAAGCGCTGGAACTGTTCAGGAACCTGCCGCAGCTGGCCGAGTGATCGCCCGGCGGTATGGTTAACCAAAAATGTCGCGCGAATTTACCTAGATTTCACGAGTGGTACACATTCGTAAACTTTTTGGCGAGCCGGTAAGGAGTTGTTAAGGGCCGGCGCCGATAGTCGCACGTAACTTGAGGGAGAAATCCCGTTCCTCGGCCCCCGGAGGATCCGCTTTTGGCTCAAGTCCCCGTTGTGACAGCAATCCCATCTCTCAAGGCGTCCTAATGGACGCCTTTTCTTTGTCCACTTCCACGAGCCGCCTCGGCAGATCGGACTACTCGGCAAGCACCCGGGTTGACGGGAAGGCGACCTCGACCAGCGTTCCTTCGCCAGGCGTCGAATTGATGGTGAAGCGGGCGCGGTTCGCCTCCACCATCGCCTTGGTCAGCGGCAGTCCAAGCCCGGTGCCGTCGCCGCGTCCGCGCTTCAGCGCGTTGATCTGCTTGAACGGCTTCAGCGCCTGCTCGATCTCGGCCTGGCTCATGCCGATGCCGGTGTCGCGCACCCGCATGACCACGTCGCCCGAGGTTTCGTAGGCGGTCGAGACGATTACCTGGCCGCCGGCCTGGGTGTAGCGGATGGCATTGGACAGGATGTTGAGGGCGATCTGGCGCACGCTGCGCAGGTCGGCCACCACTTCCGGCAGCCGCGACGCGAAGCTGGAGCGGATGATGACGCGTTCGCGGTTGGCCTGCGGCTGCATCATCGCCACGGTCTCGGCCAGCGTGTCGTTGAGCGAGACGGCCTCATAGGCCATCTCCTGCTGGCCGGCCTCGATCTTCGAAATGTCCAGCAGGTCGTTGACCAGGTCGAGCACATGGTTGCCCGAACGGTTGATGTCGCGCAGATAGTCGCGGTAGCGGTCATTGGCCACCGGCCCGAATTTCTCGTCCACCATCAGTTCGGAAAAGCCGATGATGGCATTGAGCGGCGTGCGGATCTCATGGCTGATGCGGGCGAGGAAATCGGTCTTTTGCGAGGAGGCGCGTTCGGCCACGGCACGCGCCTGGGTCAGGTCCTCTTCGGCTCGTTTCCACTGCGTAATGTCGCGCACCACCGCACAGAAGCCGCTGTCGCCGGGCAGCCGGCCGATGGTCATGAACAGCGGAATGAAGCGGCCCTGCGCCTCGCGCCCGATCACCTCGCGGCCGTCGTTCAACACGCTCGCCACGCCGGGCTCGGAGAGGCCGTTGAGATAGTCGCGCGCCGCGCGCTGGCTTTCGATGGCAAACAGCGAGGCGAAGGCCTTGCCGGTCACCTCGTCGCTGTCGAAGCCGAACAGCGCTTCCGCCGGACGGCTGATCGAGCGGATGGCGCCATCGCGGCCGATCAGCACGACGCCGTCGGTGGCGGTGTCGATGATCGTCCGCATCTCGGCGATGCGAGCCTTGAGCTCGGAAATGTCGGGCTGCGTCTGCTCGTCGCCAATCGCGTGCAGTGCCGCCGGCGCGTCGTCTTCGCCGGAACGGCGCACCACCAGCATCAGTGCCTTGCCGTCGCGCCACGGAATCGAGCGCAGGATGGCTTCGATCGGGAATTCCTGGCCGTCATTCGTCTTCAACCGCAAGGCGCGGTCGGTGCCGTCCGAGATGCCGTCATCGGCATAGGGGTCGGCAAACAGCGCGCCCAGGCCGCCCGCATCCTCAAGGTCCTCAAGCGTCTCGTATCCGGTCAGATCGAGGAATTCCTCGTTGGCATAGTGCAACTGGTCGCCCGAATGGATGATGAGCGGCACCGGCAGCTTGCTGAGCAGCGAGGTATCGGGCGCCTTGTGCTCGTCTCCGGCGGAAAAGGCCGACGGCACGAACCCTTCCGTCCTGAGCGGCGGCACCTGCAGGCGCGGCCGTTGCACTGATGTCTCGGCCGCGTCGGTTGCGCTGATCGTCTCGTCGGTGGGCTCGGCTGCCTGTTCGTCGTCGGCGGTCGTTGCCTCGGCATGCGCGGCAGCCCGGTCATCAACCGCGGTGGCTTCCTCGCCGTCGGCCCAATCCTCATTGTCCTCGGCATCGCGAAAATCGGCCGCCGTCATGCTGTCGTCGTCGGCGCTTGCCGCTTCTTCGGCAGTCGCCACGGGCTCGGCGCTTTCCGGTTCGGCTGCTGCCGGCCCGGAGGCCGTGGGTTGCTCATTGTCCGCGACAGGACCGGGTTCGTCGCTGCTGCCGGCGTAGCTGAGCAGCGAGCCCGTCGCGGCGGGCAAGGGGTCGGTGGCTTCGTCGCGAACCACGTCATCCGGATGAGCGCCGTCGAGCCGCGCGAGATCCGCTTCGTCCTCGGCATCGGATGCTTCGGCCAGCTCCGCGTCGTCCCTTGGTTCTGCCGAAAGGGTTTCGCCGGCCACTGTCTGTTCGTCGCCCTGAACAGCATCGGGCGTCGCCTCGCCGGAGGGCAAGGCCTCCGTTTTTGCGGCCGGAATTTCCGCCGGTGTCTGCGCTACCGGCTCGGCTGGTGGTGCGACCGCCGGTTCTGCCTGGCTTTCGATGACGGGCTTTTCGGCCGCCGGCGGCTCGGCTGCGCTGCTGTCCTTCTTCAGCCGCTCGCCGATCTCGCGGAAGGCGGACCGTTCCAGCATCGACAGGCCCTTGTCCGGGCCCTTGTCGTTGGCGGGCTGGCGATGTTCGGCCAGGCGGATCACCTTGTCGGCGAAGCGCCGTTCCGGCTTCGGCACGATGGTCAGTGCCGGCACCTCGCCCTTGAACGGATCCGATGCCTTCAGCTCTCCGGCCTTGGGTTCGTCAACTTTGGGCTGTTCGGATACGGGTTCGGCGCTCTTCGGCTCCGGCGCAGACGCGGCCTCGCCATTGGGCACCAGCGCCATGCCGATCGCTTCCGGGTCGACGAGCGCGTCGCCGCTGCGGGCAACGCCGAAGCCACGAAATCCTTCGAAGGCGCGGCTGCGGCCATAGACGGGCAGGGCGGCCAGATCGACGGGTATCTTCATGTCGGTGCCGACCACAGGCCACAGCACAGAACGGCCGGACCAGGTGTCGCGCCGCTCCAGCAGTCCGGCGATCTCGCCCGACGGGTCAAGGCCGAAGGTTGCCGCGACGTCCCTGAAGCGCCTGCCGATCACATCGGCGGCCGGCTTGCCGACGATATCGGCGAATTCCGGCGACAGGGCGCTGAACCTGCCCTCGGCATCGGTGCGCCAGACAAAGCGCAACGGCGGCGCCGTGTGATCGATGGTCCTGGCGGCGGAAGCCGTAGTAGAAGGAACTGGAGCCTGAACCTCATCCTGCTTGGCGACATCGGAACCTGCTGCGGCAGCCGGCTCCGGCGCGGCCTCGGCTTCTGGCGCCTCGTCCTCGCCGGCATGGAAGTACCAATGGTCGTGCTGTGCCGGCGTCCCGCTTGTCGCCGGCTGGTCGTTGTTTGCCATCGGCGGTGTCTGCTCGCTGGGCCGCACATCCCCTTGCGCCGCTGGTTCCGGGGTTTCGTCAGGGGCGGCCTCGGCAGCGGCAGGTTCGCCCTGGGGCACGGCAGCGACAGGTTGCTGTTCGGCTGCTTCGGTCTGCGGCTCGCCGGCTGTCGGCTGGTTGTCCTGGTCGGGCAGGGACTGCTCGCCGTCTGACGCCGCAGCGGCACCGATCTCATGGGCCTTGGTTTGCGTACCCTCGAGCGCCGGACCTCCCTCGGTCGGCGTCCCGTCGCCAAGCTTGTCCTCGTCGATCACCACCAGCAGGTGGCGTTCCGGCGTCAGCAGGGCGAGGCCGGCCGGATAGGATGTGTTGCCGCCGGGAACCAGGCGCTTGACGATGCGGTCGCCTTCATTGGCCACGTCGGCCACCAGTGCGGCGAGCGTCATGGGCTGGATGCCGAGCGCCGAGAATCCGTCCGATGCGGCCTCGACATTGCCCTTGGCATCGATGAAGGCGATGAAATGACCGTCTTCGGTTAAGCCGCCGATGGCGCGTGTGGCGATTTCGGCCGCGCTTCGCGAACCGGTATGCGCCGCCGGCACCGCCAGCATGATGGCGTCCTCGCCATCGGGCAGCGTCACCGCGCTGGCCTGGAAGCCGACGGCGCGGCTGGTCATGCCGGTCGCCAGCCGCACCGTGATGGCGCGGTCGCTGCCGATCCGGGGAAAACCGCTCGTGGCCATGATCTGGCGCCGCGCGATCAGCGGCAACCTTGCGTCGGCGCCGATGATGACTTCAATGTCGGAATAGCCGAACACCGCGGCACCCGGGCCGTTGGCCCAGATCACCTGCTCCAGGTCCAGCGACAGGATCGCGATCGCGTCGCCGGCGGCAAAGCGCTGGCGGACCGCGTCGAGCACGGCGACATCGAGGAAGGAGTATTCGGACGGCATACGCTTGGCGAACCCTCACGGAGCGGGCAGTTTGCAGTTAACGCTTTGTTAATAAAAGCCGGCGGCGCGAAGGTCCACAAGCCAGAACGTGCAAAGGCTGGAATTTGGCGTCTTGGTTAATGGCCGGAAGAAAATTTATGGTGCAGTGCAACAAAGATATTGCAATGCACAAAAATTGCCTTTATATTGCCATCATACATGAACGAGACGGCTTTCTGTCAAAGCCGCTGCCGCTGAAAAGGATGGAATATGTCCAGGACCAAGACCGCCGAGACCGTTGAAAACGTTGAATTCCCGAGCTTCGACGCTTCGAAGGCCACCGACCAGATGCGCGCTTTCGCCGAGAAGGGCGTTGAGCAGTCGAAAGAGGCCTACGCCAAACTGAAGACCGGTGCCGAGGAGACCCAGAAGGCTCTGGAGTCGACCTACGAGACCGCCAAGACCGTTTCCAGCGACCTGTCGCTCAAGACCATTGCCGCGCTGCGCGCCAATGCCGAGGCCGGCTTCTCGCATCTCGAAGCCCTGATCGGCGCCAAGTCGCTGTCGGAAGTCGTCGAACTGCAGACCGCCTTCCTGCGCAAGCGCGTCGAGTCGACCGTAGAGCAGGCCAAGGACTTCCAGGCTGTTGCTTCCAAGGCGGCCGAGGACGTCTCCAAGCCGATCAAGGCCGCCTTCGAGAAGGCGATCAAGGAAATCAAGGCCGCCTGATATCGGCGCATGATCCGAAAATGCGACAAAGGTCGCATTTTCATCAAAATGATCAGGCGTATGATGGTAGCCATCAAAGAATACCCGGCGGGTGGAACCTCCTCCCTCTACCTCCGGGGTGACCAGCCAGCACCTCCTCCCGCTGGCTCGTAACAGGAAAAGGCCGGCACCTCCTCCCGCCGGCCTTTTTCTTTGCCCCTTTTTTGTCCGGTCAAACGCGCGCCGATGTGGGCAAGTGGCCTTTGCTTTCCAAAGGCCTTGAATTAGAATCCATAAGCCCGTAAGGACGCATCGCCGAACGACAGAGCGGATCAGGCGGAACGAATTTCTGCCCCCTTCCTGCTCTGGCAAGTGTGCCGTTGTAGCTCAGATGGTTAGAGCGCCGGATTGTGGATCCGGAGGTCGCTGGTTCGATCCCAGCCAACGGTACCATCGGCGTTCTCCATAAATATCTGATTTTGTTTGTGCTGGCGGCGCGCGCCTTCCTGGGTTCGAGGTCGACCTCTACTCTTTCGGCCGCACCGCCGAAGACGATTGCCGCGCTCGACCTGGCGCCCCCGTGACAAACTCTCTGATGGTCAGCCGAGGGCGAGCCGGTGCGGTTGACACGCATTGCGGATGACCAGGCTCTGGAGTAATTTAGACCTCGATCGGATGGGGAAGGTGCCTGCTGTCGCGACGGCTTTCGCTCTATGGCGGTCTCGACAGATTGTGAGTTCTTCAACAGACCTTGATGCCGCAACCTGGGGGCTTGTGGTCGTCAGGGTGCGGCGTTGAGGCAGTTGTCATGCTCCGACTTTGCGGATTGATCGCGGTCTTTCTCGTAGCGGCGTTCACGACTTTCGACGCGTCGGCTGACCGACGGGTCGCCCTCGTGATCGGCAATTCCGAATACCGGGAAATCCCCGTCCTCAAGAATCCTGACAAGGATGCCGAGGACGTCTCAAAGACGTTCCGGCTGGCCGGCTTCGAAGTGTTCGTCGCCAAGGACCTCACCAAGCTGCAGTTCGAGGAGCAGTTCCGCAACTACCTCGCGGCCGCGGATGGCGCCGACCTGTCCGTCGTCTACTATTCAGGCCATGGCTTTCAGATCGGCGGCGAGAATTTCCTCATTCCCGTGGATGCCTCGCTGAAGAACGCTGCCGACATAGAAGTCCAGGCGGTCAAGCTCGACGATGTCCTGCAGCAATTGCGCGCGAAATCGAAGATCCAGGTGATCATCCTCGACGCCTGCCGCAACAATCCGTTTCCGCGCAAGGATTACTGGCTGCGGGACCAACTCATCACCGCAGGCAACACCGGGCTCGCGCAGGTCAAAAGCTCGCTGAACACGCTAATCGCCTTTGCCACCGAGCCTGGCGCGGTCGCCTATGACGGAGCAGGCGATCTCAGCCCGTTTTCATCGGCGTTCTCTCGCCGGGCGCTGGCGCCGAACCAGGAGATAAGAACGGTCATGGCCGCGGTGCGCCGCGATGTAGTCGAGGCCACCGAGGGCAAGCAGGTTCCGTGGGAAAACTCCTCCCTCATTGACGAGGTCGTCCTGATGCGGCGCGCCAACCGGCCGTCGCTGCCGCCGGTTCTGGAGAAGGTCGTGCCGTCGGGTATCGGACCTGTCGCGCTGGATCTGCCGGAGCCGGTGGATGTCGATGGCGGATTGATCACCGTCAGCATCGAAAGGCCGCCCGCGCTTGGCCGCCTGCTGCTCGACGGCAAGCCCGTCGCGGTGGGCGAACAGATGGCGGGCAGGGACCTGCCACGCCTGAAGATGGATGTGCCCAAGGGCGTCGGTGCACCCGAAGAGGTGGACATGCTGGCCTACGCCACGCATGACAATTGGGGTGGCGAAGCCCAGGGCATCATGGTGTTCCGTGTCAAGGACGGCCAGGGCGCCCAGGGCGAACAGATTGTCGCCTCGCTCGAGACCGAGCAGAAGCAGCAGGTGCTGGAACGAGGCATCCACATCACCGGCGCCGCCGAGGCGATCGAGAACCGCGAGATCAGCGTTCCGGTCGGTGTCGGCCCGGTTCCGCTGAAACTGGACTTCCCGACCAGGGATCCCGCGGTCAGCCTGAAACTCGCGAGCTATCCGGCAACCGGAACGCTGTCCCTGCCGGATCGTGCGCTGTCGCCGGAGTCGAGCCTGATGGCGGATGAAGTCGACCAACTGCGCTACGAACCCCAGATCGGGGCCGCAGCGCCGGTCGAGGTCGGTTTCGAGATCCGCGCCGACAGCAGCTCATCCAAGCCCGCCACCATGAAACTGTCGCCCAGCGTCGATCCGTGCGACCAGGCTGCCGGCGAGCCTCTCGACCTGCAGGGCGTCGTTCCGGGCCTGCTGCCGAACGAAATCGGCGCCCAGGCGGTGAAGGCCTGCGAGGCGGCGGTGAAAGCCTATCCCGATGTCGCCCGGTTCCGCTACGAACTGGGGCGCGCGCTGCTGGCGACCGGCAAGGTCGATCAGGCCAAGAAAGCCATCCAGGTGGCAGCCGACAAAGGCCACGTCCGCGCCGTGTTCGAACTCGGCTACCTCAACGCGACGGGCGCGGGAATGCCCATCGACCGCAAGCAGGCCAACGCCTTCTACGCGGCGGCGTCCGACAAGGGCGATCCCTACGGGATGGCGTCATGGGGGCGTGCCTTGTTCAACGGCTATGGCGTCGACCGGGACACCGGCAAGGGCCTCGACCTGCTGCTCAAAGCGGCGGCAATGGGCCATACCTATGCCATGAACGATCTCGCCGCGATTTTTGCCGAGGGCCGCAACGGCGTGCCTGCCGATCCGGCGCGCGCCGTCGCCTTCCTGCAGGCCGGGGTTCAGCGCCAGGACATGTATTCGATGAATCTGCTCGGCCGCAATTATCTTAGCGGCCAGGGCATCGAGAAGAATCCGAAGGCGGCGCTGGCGCTGTTTCAGAAGGCCATAGATCTTGGCCAACCCTATGCTCCGGCCAGCCTTGGCCGCATGTACCGCGACGGCGTCGGCGTGGTGCAGGACCTCGCCGAGGCGCAAAGACTGCTTGAGCTGGCTACTGCACGCGGCGATCAGTCCGGTGCCTATGATCGCGCCGCCCTCGAAATGCAGAAGGGCGACAAGGCCGACCAGGCGATAGCGGTGCGTTACCTGGCCTTTGCGGTCGCACTTGATCTACGCAAGGAGTTGCCGGACGCCAAGGTGACGCTGACAAAATTCGGCGTGAAGGCCAAGACGGCGGCCCTCAAGCAATTGCGCGGCGAACTCAAGGCGAAAATTCCGGCGAGTGGTTCGCTGGACGACCAACTGGTCAACGCGGCCAGAGCAGTCTGGGATCAAGCCAATCCGCGCCGGGACCTGTTTTGATCAAAAGGAGGCGATGGTGGGCACGACAGTGAAGCAGGCATTGATTGCGATAGGTCTATCCGGTGCCATGGCGGCGCTAGCGGGCTGCATGTCCGTCGCGCCCAAGCCCGAGCCGACGCCCCCGCCGCCGCCGACGACGAAGCACGGGCCGAAACTCGTTCGCACGACCGAGCCAAAAATCCAGCAGCAGAAAAAGGTCACTGCCAAGAAGGTGATAAAGCCGGCGGAGGAAGCCACACCTGTCGTCGTTCCGCCTTTGGGCGGCGGCAACGGCGGCGGCGGCGGCGGCTGGGGATGAGTTTAAGGCAAGTCAAGGTCTCGCGGCGCACTGCCGTGACTTGGCGCCGGTGGCAATGGCCCCTCCATTTGACTAGGCAATTCCACAGTCAGGCCCCAGACTGGAAGACCGCTGCTACTGCTCGCCAAGAGGGTGCAAGTAATCTATGCTTCGATCGCGTTCGCGCGGTGTCGGTATCGATACGGTGGTTCCTGGGCAGGGGCGTTCCATGTTCGAAGTCGTCGCATTCTGGTGGAAGACAATTTCGAGAACCGCAAGAGTTCTTGGTCTGGTCGTGGCATCGTTGCTGCTCTTCGGATCGCAAGCCGCCAACGCCGCACCGAACTGGACGCTCGATCCTGCCGCTTCCGTGATCACCTATCAGTCGGTCAAGAAGAACACGATCGTCGAGACCAACAAGATCAGGAACATCACCGGCACGCTTAGCGCGGCGGGCGATGCCAAGGTCACGTTCGACCTCAATTCGGTCGATACCGGCGTCGACCTGCGCAATGTCCGCATGCGCTTCCTGTTCTTCGAGACATTCAAATACCCGACCGCCGAACTGACGGCGAAGGTGGACCCGGCTGCGTTCGCCGACCTCGCGACAAAGCGCAGGGTGAAGGCTACCTTGCCGTTCCGCCTCAACCTGCATGGCGTCGACAAGGACCTCGAGGCCAGTGTCGTCGTCACCATGATCAGCGACACCATGGTGTCGGTCGCATCGGAAGCCCCGGTCGCTGTCCATGTCGAGGACTTCGGCCTGCTGCCGAACATCGACAAGCTGCAGCAGGCGGCCAATGTGACCAACATCGTACCGACCGCGTCGGTGTCGTTCGATTTCGTCTTCGCCGCCGACGGCAGCAAGCCTGCCGCCAGCCAGACGTCCGCGGCGGCCGATGTCGGGCCGGTTGCCACCGACGCAGCCAAGGCCAACTTCAACGACGAGGAATGCCTGAACCGCTTCGCCGTGCTCTCGCGCACCGGCGCTATCTACTTCCGGCCTGCCAGCGCCCGGCTCGATGCCAAGAGCCGACCGCTGCTTGAAGAGGTCGAAGGTGTCGTCGGCAAATGCCCGAGCCTCAAGGTCGAGGTTTCCGGCTACACCGATTCCGACGGGTCGCCGGACGCGAACAAGCAACTGTCGGAAAGGCGGGCCCAGGCTGTTGCCGACGCCATTGTTGCCGCCGGCATTCCCCGTACGCAGATCACCGCGACCGGCTACGGCGAGGAGCGGCCGGTCGCCGCCAACGACACGTCGAAGAACAAGGCGCTCAATCGGCGGATCGAGTTTTCCGCCACCAAACTCTGAGGGTGCGGTGAGGTTTGGTCCGATCGCCCGTCGTGCTGGCCTCGTTCGGGCCGTGGGGCTCGCCTTGCTTGCCCTGCTTTTGACCGTGGCCGCGGCCAGCGCCGAGCGCCGCGTGGCGCTCGTCCTCGGCAATGCCCAGTACCAGCACGCCGCACCCCTCGCCAATCCGGTGCGCGACGCCCAGGCCATGGCCGAGCGCCTGAAGAAGCTCGGCTTCGAGGTGGTTTCCGGCTTCGACCTGACCAAGCCGCAGACGCAGGCGACGATCGTCCAGTTCGCAAAACAGGTGCGCGGAGCCGACATCGCGCTGTTTTTCTATGCCGGCCACGGCCTGCAGGTTTCAGGCAAGAACTACCTGCTTCCGGTCGACGCCGCGCTGAAGAAAGAAACCTCTCTCGACGGCGAGGCCGTGTCGGTTGATTCCGTTCTGCGCCAGATGTCGCGCCAGACCAGCGTCAGGCTGGTGTTTCTCGACGCATGCCGCGACAATCCCCTCGCGCAGGTGCTGGCCAAGACAGTGGGCGGTGCCAGCAGCGGCCTTGCCGAGATGTCCATAGAGAATGGCGGCGCCAGCACGCTCGTCGCCTTCGCCGCCAGCCCCAATCAACTTGCCTATGACGGGTCGGGCGAGCACTCGCCGTTCTCCGCCGCGCTGCTCCAGCACATCGGCGCTTCCAACGTTTCCATCACCGAGGCGATGAACCGGGTCACCAGCGACGTCGTCAAGGCAACCGCCGGCAAGCAGCGCCCCTGGATCAAGTCTTCACTGACCACGGAGGTCGTCCTCCACAAGGTCGATCTCAATGCGCCATTGATCGTGGGCGAGGCGAGCGCACCTCCTGCCGAGGGCGGCTCCGATGCGAGCAACACCGGCGCCGCTGGTGCAACTGCAGGTCAAAACGGCGATCAGTTGGCGCTCGACGCGCTGCGCCAGGAGATCCCCAAGCTGGGGTCGGATGCGCCGATCCTCTTTGACCATCCGGTCGACTTCGGCGATGCCGCCATCGACGGCAAGAGCATCGCGGAACTGATCAAGGGCAAGCCCTTGTTCAGTCCGGTGGAAGGATTGGACAAGTCGGTTTGGGAGGGCAAGCACTGCGACGGCTGCCATGAATGGAACCAGGCCCGGCTGTGCGATCAGGCGAAGAATTTCGCCGCCAATGACGTCTCCGTTTTGCGCCTGCAGCACCCGCTTGGAACGCGCTTCAAGGTGGCGCTTGCCAGATGGGCGCAAGGCGGCTGCAAGTAGGGGCAGGATGCGGCTCTAATATGCATCCGCCGATTGGTGCTGCGCCTCGCTCTCGGCCATCTCAAGGCCCATTTCGACAAAGGCCGTCAGCACGGAAAGCCTGTCCGTCAGCGCGACACGGGCAAGTCCGGCCAGAATCCCGGCATTGACCGCATGGGCCGCCGGAAATGCGTGCAAACCCGGCGCGATCGTCGCCGCCGAACCATTGTCCCGCCATCCCGCAGCGAGCGCGATCCAGCCTGCCGGCGTCGTCGGCGGTGTCCGTGTGGCGGCGCTGACGGCCACCTGGTGGCGGGGACTGTCCGGTTCTCCAACCCAATCGCGAACAAGCGCGAGCAATTCCCGATCGGTCTCGTCGAGCAGGTCTGCCAGATGGCCCAGGCATTCATGCGCCCACCAGATCGCGGCGCGCTCGGGAAGCAGGTAGGCACAGAACGTCACCGCTTCCTCTGGAACGCGCCCGGCGAGGAGGTCCCGGCAAAACGCTATCGAGTGCTGTTCGGTTGGTGGGGTTCTCATGTCCCGGGCAATGGCGGGACAAGCCACGAAAAGATCCCGTGCCGTTTTGAACCGGAGCCCGTTGGCCATGACCGCGACGCTTTCATCGAGAAGCTTTGGCCACTCAAGCCTCAGGCGCGGCGCGGGTCAAGTCTCAACCGATGAAGCAGCAGCAACCGCCGGGCGCCATCGTGCTCCTGCCGTTTATCGACAGACAATTGCCATGGAGTTTGGTATGATCTTGGACTTCGAAATCGGATGCTCAAAACAGGAGTAACCGCTATGCAGTGGGGCAGTTCAGCCTTTGTGTTGGCGGCCGTGTTCTTTTCGACCCACGCTTTCGCCGACCCCGTTCAGAAATCGGAAGACATCGTGAAGTTCTTTGCCGGGGCGGCCGATCTTGGCAAGTCGCGGGGAATTTGTGTCGGCACCGAGGAAGAGTGCAAAAGCAAGACCAAGGCAAAAGACCAGCCGGCAGAAAAGTCCAGCCTCGACATGCTGATCAATTTCGGGCTGGATTCGGCCGAACTCGACACCACCGCGCGCGCCGAACTCGGTGAGTTCGCCAAGGCCCTGAAAGACAACCGGCTGAGCACGTTCAGCTTTGTCGTCGAGGGCTACACCGACGCCACCGGTACGGTGCACTACAATGAAGGCCTATCGCAAAGGCGAGCGCGATCGGTGGCAGCCTTCCTGACGGCCAGCGGTGTCGAGCCTGCCCGCATCAACGCGATCGGCATGGGCGAAAAGAATCCGCGCAGCCCCAATCCGTACGATCCGGTCAACCGCCGCGTGGAGATGCGGATAAAGACGCAGTAGCGCGCGACGTTACTGCTTGAGCACGCCACCCACAGCCACACCTGTGCCGAAGATCAGCGCCTTGGTGAGGAAGTCGTTGTTGTCCGAGGGTGGCGGAGGATCGTCCTCGCGCACGATGGTCTCGCGGTGCCGCCGCTGCTGAACGACTTTCTGTTGTCTGCGGGGTTTCTGTGCCTCCGGCCTCGGCGTACGGACCTTCTGCACCACCTGCTTCTTCGGTTGTGCCGCATGGGCTTGGTCGGCGGCGTATCTGGCGCGCACGGCTTCCATCATCGGATCGGTCTGGATCACCAGGAACGCCAGTTGCTCGCGCGTAAGATAGCTGGTCTGCGGCAGGCCGTTCTTGGCTTGCCAGACGCCGATCGCCTGGCGCGTCTGTGGCCCGATGGTGCCGTCGATGCGCCCAAGCTCGTTGCCCAGCGCCTCGATGCGCAATTGCAAGTCGATGCGTCCCTGGCGATCGAGGCCGATCGCATTTTCCGTCATCTCGCTGCCCTGGGTTTGCTTCATCTCGTCCGAAACACCCACCGATGTACGCACGGCGGAGCCGGAACTGGCGTTCGCCTGGTCGGTGTCGAGAGATGCGACCTGCCGGTTCTGGGCTTTCGGGTCGTTCAATTCGTCGATGTTCAACCGCGCAACGGTGGCGAAGCGGCCGTTCGGAAACTGGTCGAGGTAGGCTTCGTAGAACGGAACGGAATTGCGCTTGGAAGCCTCGTCCCAAAGCCGTTGCTCGACCTCCCACGAGGGCGGATCACTGGCGACAGGAGCAGGAGCGGATGCCGCTGCGGCGTTGGATGCGTCGGGCGCCGGATTGGCAGGAGCAGGCGCGGCTGCCGCCACAGGCTTTCCAAGGAAAACCTCGCGTCCCAGCGATGCGTTGTGCCATGGCCTTTGGCGGCCTTGCGTGGTTTCGGTCACTTCGCCGCGCACGCGCGTTAGCGCGCTCTGGATTTCGACGCCGGGTTCGGTCAGGTGCCTGGCGAGCGCTGTCGAGTAGGGGCTGTCGACCCCGTTGCCATCGAAAGCGATGGCGCCCGGATCTGTTGCGTACGCAATCAGCAGGCCACCCGTTCCGACGCCGTCCGATTTTGCTTCCACAGGCGCCAACCCGGTGCCCAGGGAGGTGGAGCGGCTTTTCGGCAGCGCGGCGGCCAGCGTCCTTGCCAGCGGGTTGTCGCGGCAGGCATCGAGAATGATGACGCCAATCGCCGGGTCAGGCGGTAACGCCGCCATGAAGTCGTCGATCTGGACGGTGCGGGTCTTGAGATAGGCCGGCGATGTCAGTTCGGCGTCGACCGGTATCAGATAGTTCTTGCCGTCGACCTGCATGCCGTGACCGGCATAGAAAACGACCGCCAGGTCGGCATCGTAGGATTGTTCGGTGAACCGGCTGATGAGGCTGTGCATGCCTGCATTGTCCTGGTCGACTCCTTCGATCACCTCGAAGCCGGCATTGCG
The DNA here is from genome assembly GCA_004791255.1 of bacterium M00.F.Ca.ET.205.01.1.1. Lineage (GTDB taxonomy): Bacteria > Pseudomonadota > Alphaproteobacteria > Rhizobiales > Rhizobiaceae > Mesorhizobium. Next base: position 216,351 of record SRUQ01000008.1, on the reverse strand, counting down.
CAGCGTCGATGCGATGAGGTGGGCATCGTTGGCGGGATTGGGCAAGGTAACCGCGTGGATGTATTTGCTATTGCCGATCACCAGCGCGACGCGTTTGGCTTCCGGCGCGGCAGCCTCGGCGCTGAACGCAGCAAGCAGAAACAGGAGAATCCCGCTCAGAAAGACGGTGTACGCTTTCATGGACCAGCCCTCCGCCCATCAGGGCGCGCTATTGATGTCTGCGCATGCTAAATTGCGTCAGCGACCAGGTCGCTTGTGCCAAAAAAGGCTCTTGGGCTTATGTGATCTTGACCACAATATTGGTTCACAAGCGGCCCGAAAAAGTTACCCATGGTAACACTTGGCGGCAGGAACACCAATAGTCTGGGCGGCTGGCGCCGCGACGGTCCGCTTCAAAGCGTGTTCTCAATCGAACCTATCAGCGCCGTGACCGCCTGCTTGTATTTCTGGAACTCCGGCGATGTCTGGCGGATCTCCGTCGTCGTCGACGGCGGGGTGGCGTCGGTAGCCACACGGCTCAGCTTCTGGCCCATTTTCCTTTCGGCCCAGTCCACCACATAGGCGGCTGTCTTGCCGGTGAGAAACGGGTTGGCCTGGATGACGGCCGACCCCAGCACGGCGCTCAGTTGCGCCGAACCTTGTGCCGACAGCACTTGATGGGCGCCTTCCATTCCCAGGAAATGACAGAGATAGAGCCGACCGGCGGTGATCTGGTGACCGCGCGCCCGCAGATAGGCCTCGCCTTCGCGTGCCAGATTGCGCACCATTTCACGCGAGATCGTGGCGTCGTAGCGCAAAGCGAGCAGGTCTGCGGTCGACAGCGTGCGCGCCAGGTCCGGGCGGTAGGTGTTCATCATCCGGATCCAGGTCTTGGTTATGAACTGGCCGGCGCCGGTGGCTGACGAGTTCGGGTTCTTGGCGCGGGCGCTGCCGCCGCTTTCGACATGAACGATCCGCTCGGTCAGTGTTTCGACAGCGACATCGCCGGAAGCGCCGGAATTGCCAGTATCGAAGGCGGCGACCGTGGTGACGGTCCCCAGCGGATCGATCGCCGCGCCGTTCTGGTAGAGCTCGAAATGCAGGTGCGGGCCGGTCGAAAGCCCTGACGTGCCGATATAGCCAATGACGTCACCGGCCTTCACCTTGGTGCCGACGCCGCTTGCAATGGCGAATTTCTGCATATGCGCGTAACGCGTCTCGCGCCCGTTCGCGTGCGAAATCTTCACCAGATTGCCATAGCTGCCGCCATCGCCCTGGAAGCTGATCTCGCCGTCGAAGGCGGCCATGATCGGCGTGCCGACTGGGGCCGCCCAATCCACACCCTTGTGGATGCGAACGACGCCGAGGATCGGGTGCTTGCGCGGGCCGAAGGTCGAGGTCATGACCCCGCTCACCGGCGTGACCATGCCGTTGGTGACCGTCAGCGAGCGGACCTGATCGTCACCGGCAACGCAGGCGAACTGGCCGTCGCTCTGCTGGAAAACGAAACAGTCGATGGTCTTCTCACCGCCCTGGACGCCGACATAGAGCACCCGCCCCGCGCCCTGCACATTGCCGCGCGGCGTCTGCGAATAGATCAGCACGAGACGCTGGTCCTCGCTGGCGAAGGCGTCGAGATCCTGTCCTCGCGACAGGTACATGATCGCCTCGCCGATGACGCCGGTTGGAACCTTGTTGCGCGCGGCTGTCGAATAGATCGCGTCGAGCAGGCGGTATTGACGCTTGGGTCCGCCTTGATCGGCACCGGAATAGTTGAACAGGTCCTCGCGGACCCAGGGGTCGACGCCCGAGACGAAGGCGCCCGCGGCGTTGCGGGTCAGCGTGCCGACAAAGACATTCTTGGCGTAGATCGAAACCTGCATGAGCGACATCGTCGTCGTCTCGCGGTTCGGCCGGAAGCCGCGCATGGCGACAACATAGCCCGCCTCCAGACCGTCCCGGCTGAAGAGCGCCTTCATGGCTTCGCCGGCCAGCTTGGCATCGTCGGCGGAGAAATGCGCATCGAGCGCAACGCTGTCCAGGCTGCGGTCGTTGAGGATCTTGACGAACGTGTCTTCGGTCGCCTCGAAGCGCCGGTACTCGCTGGTCACGGTTGCGACGGTTGTATTGTTCTCGATCTGGGTCTTCTTGAAGGCTGGCAGCGCTGCCTCACCCTGGTTGATGGTCTCTCCCCATCCGGCCTCCGGGTCGTCGGCATCCGGCTTGGGCGCCGAACTTGCCGGGGCCTCGCTAGCTTCCGGCGCCGCCTGAAGGTCATTTTCAAGGTCGCCCTGCTGATCGTCTGGCGCCGGCGCAGGCGGAGCGGCCTGCTCGGAGGGTGCTTCCGGCGGGGATGTCGGAGCGGTCCGTCGCTGAGCCTGGAAGAACGCGAAGTCCTCCTGCGTCGACGGGATCGTCGTCATGAACTTTTCGCTGGCACTCAGCATCACGTCGGAGAGGATCTCGATCTGTGGCGAGGCGCCGGAACTGTCGAGCTCGGCCGGGCGCGCTACCGCATGGCCCTTGCTTGCCGTGTCCGCATCGGGCGCGAGCGTGATCCACATCGGGTCTCCGGCAAGGTCGATAATCGCCGGCACATAGACGGATGCGTCGGCCGGCACGTCGTCAGTACCCTCGACCGCATGCAGGTCCTCGTCCTCGTCACCGAACGACCAATAGTCGGCGGTGAGGTAGAAACCGGCGGCGACGGAAAGCACGACAGTCACCGTCAGGCCGGCGAGCAGCCTGCGCCAGAGTGTGCGCCTGCGAAGGGCGGCCCGCGCCAGCTTTTTCTCTCTGAAGCTGGTGTCGATGCTGTGCGTCACGGATTGCTTCCAGTCAGGAAGAAGGTCCACCGCACCTGTTCAAGCGTATCGACTTCGAGAAAATGCGCCGCGATATGGCCGCGCTGCCAGCATTCGTCGATGCCTCGTATCGAGAAACGCCGCCGCTCGACGCACATTTCGGTCGACCCGGTGAGGATCGCATGGCCAAAGACATCCGTTGCGTAGATGTAGACGTAGCGGTTTGTCAGTTCCTCTCGGATGATGTTCACGCACTGATTGGCGCCGATGGTCCACCAGCCATCGGTCTGGTCCGCATTGTCGACCTTCTGGCCGACGGCCAGATTGACGACGTCGAGCGTCTGGTTGCAGACCGTGAATTCGGCGCGCGCTTCGCTGGAGCACAGCACGGCCAGCAGTGCCGCTCCCGCCATGACCGCAAGCTTCACGCGGCCCGTCAGGGCCGGCGGTGTTCGAGCCGGATCGCACTGCTTTACGGGCAGGGCGGCGGACGGATGAGGCAAACAGGCGCGGCGTCGTTCCATCGGGCGCCGATGCTATCCGCCGAGCCGGAAGTACTTGGCGGTGGCTGAGAACTGAGATCCGTCGGTCTCGATCTCTTCGAGGATTTTGGGCAGCAGCACCGAGGCCGGCGTCGGCGTGGAGAAGGCCGCCGCCTGAATATCCTGCGGGCCTGTGATCACCATGATGATCTGCGGCACGGCCTTTCCCGCGGCCTTGTCGGCGGCGCCAAGGCCAATCGGGATGCTGAATGTAGCCTTGTCCGATTCGGTTACCATGCGGTCGTCGAGATTGAACACCATGCCTTTGTGATCGATCAACAGCACGCTGGAAATGAGCCCGCCACGCGTCACCAGCGTGCCGCTGATCGGCGTACCGTTCGGCACCGATGTCCGGTCGAGAACAAGCTGCGGCTTGTCGGCCGCGCTCTGGCCGAGAAAGCGCAGGAAGTTGGTGACCTCGCATTGGCCTGGCTCGATGAGGCGGACGCTGATGTCCGGCTCGACATGGAATTTCGCCTGGAAATCGCTCAGCATCCGTTCGAATGGCTGGACCGCAGTGCCGAATCCTTCGATCCCTGCGGCCTGGTCGGTTGACGACGTCATGGTCGCATAGAAGCAGTCGCCGCCGCCGAAGTCGCGAACCCAGGAGACCCGTTGCGCGGTGTCGTCGGTCGGGGGAACCTCCGGTTTGGGCAGGTTCAAGGCGACGACCGGCTGGTCCGGCTGTTTGGCTGCCGGCGGCGCAGCCGTCTGGTTCTCGGCGTTTGTGGCATCCGGCTGGCTCGCAAAGGGGTTGGTCGCCGGCTCGGCCACTTTGGGCGCTGCCGGCTGGCTGGCCGGCGGTTCGGGCTTTGGGCTCTCCACAACCTCTGCCTGGGCCGGTGGCGGAGTTGAGGCCTTCTCGGCGGCCGGTGCGGCGGGAGCAGTCGGCGCGGGCGAGGGAGCCGGCGTTTGACTGCCGCTGGCCGTCGTATCCGGCTGGATTGTCGGCGGCACCTGTACCGGCTGCTGCTGCACATCCGTCGGGGATGGTGTCGGCGGCTCCTTGGCCGGCGGGGGAGTAATGGGCGTCGCCGGCTCCGGCGCCTGCACGGGCCTGGCATCGGCCGTGCCTGCAACTGGCGGCGTGCTTGCCTCGGTCTGCGGCTGCGCTTCCGGCGGTGGCGCGGGTTTCATGGTCTGCGAAGGAATCGCGGCGGGCTGTGAGGGCTGCGGCTTTTGAGCCGGCACGGCATCGGCCTGATTTTCAGTCGGCGGCTTGGCGGGCTCGGCTTGCGGCTGCGCAGGGGCAACAGTCTTTGCCGGCTCGGCAGCTTCGGCGACTTTGTCCGCCTCGACCGGCTTTGACGGTTCTGGTGCCGGCTTTGAGGGTTGGGGCGCGGAAGGCGATGTCTTGCCGGCAACCGGCGGAGCCGACGTCATGAAGTCGCTGAGATAAAGACCGGCACCGGATATCACAGCCAGTGCCGCCACGGCGGCGATGGCGACGACCGGGGTCCTCGTGGTTTTTTGAGGACCATCCGCCGGGCGTGTAAGCGGCCGGCCGGCGGTGGCCGGCGAAGGCTGGGGTTCGGACAGATGCGCTGGCCGCACATGAGGCACGAAGCGCTGCTCGCCCGGGTCCTTTGCCGCCGGCGCGTTGTTCGGCGTTACATTGGATCGCTGGGGTTGGACCGTGGGGCCAGGGCCGAGGGTCTGCCCGGCCGACGGCAAGGCCGGCCGCTCGCGGGGTGCCCTGGATGTCGGCGGCGTCGTGCCTTCCTCTTCATCGCGCGTCATCCTGGCGATATCGGCCATGCTGACCGGCCGGTCTTGCGGATCCGGTTGCAGCATGGCTTCGACAATGTCGCGAAAATCCGCGTCGATATCGGAGAGATCAGGCACCACCCGGCGCTTTTCGATGACCTCGAACTGCGATCCGCTCATGTCGAGCGGCTTGCCGCGCAAAACGGCAGCCAGCACCAGCCCAAGGCTGTAGATGTCGGACTGCTCGCTGACGTCACCGCTGTACAGCCCGAGCTGTTCGGGTGAGACGTAATTGTATTTTCCGGCGAACTTGCCGCCGATCAGCGTCTCGCCGCCCACGGTCGCCGACCGTGCGATGCCGAAATCGATGATCTTTGCGCGGTCGACCCGGCCTCCCGGCAAGATGATGTTATCAGGGGAAAGATCGCGATGGATGGCTCCCGCCTGATGCACGGCGCTCAGGCCGGACGCAAGGCGATGGCAGAGCTTGCGGACCTCTTCGGTCGGCATCGGGCCACGGCGCATGATGTCGAACAGCGACGCGCCGTCGACGAATTCCATGGCGAGGTAGGGACGGCCGATCCCCGGATCGATCGTGAAGACGTGGTATCGCACGACCGCGTCATGCGACAGGTGATTGAGGATCGAGGCCTCCTTGCGGAACAAGGACAGGATCGTCTGATCTCGGGCAAACTCAGGCAGCACGATCTTGATCGCGACATGGTCGCCGGTCTGGATGTTGTGGCCGCGATAGACCTCGCCCATGCCGCCGAATGCAATCCGCTCGTCAAGTTCGTAGATGCCGCTGAGCTGCGTGCCGACGGCGGTGTTGGCCACCTGTGGCGATAGTCGCGTCTTGTCGTCGGCGCTCATCCGCGTCAGCCCTCCGCTTTGGAGAAGTCAGGGCGGAGCGTCTGTCCATTGCGCCCGTTTCCGATCTTCACCAGCACGATGGTGACATTGTCCGTGCCGCCCCGCGCCAGCACGGTTTCCAGGAGATTTTCGCATGCCGCCTGGGGTGTTGCCGAAACCACTGCCGCCTCGATCTCGGCATCGCTGACATGCGCCGTCAGCCCATCGGTGCTCAGCACGAAAATGTCGCCCGGCATCAGTTCGCCTTGCTGGTAGTCGATGACGAAGTCATCGCTGACGCCCACCGCATGGGTGATGACATTGCGGCGTGGCCAGGTGAGCGCCTCGGCCGCGCTGATCACGCCTCGGTCGAGCAGTTCCTGCACTTCGGTGTGATCCTTCGAAATCTGCGAGATCGAGGCGTTGCGGATCAGATAGACCCGGCTGTCGCCTGCCCACAGGCAGGCAAAGCGCCCGTCCATCGCCAACAGCGCCGCAACCGTCGAGCCGATGGTTATGCCGCGTGACTCGGATATCCCGCGGATCTCGGCATTGGCCCGGCTCAGCCTGTCCTCGAAGCGCGCCCGCAGATCCGGGGCCGAGCTTGCTATGCCGACCGTGGCCAGATGGTCGACAATGCTGGCCGAAGCGACCTCGCCGGCTTCATGTCCACCCATTCCGTCGGCCACCACCCAGAGGCCGGTTTCTGGCTCGACCAGATAGTTGTCTTCATTGTGCTCGCGCAGACAGCCCTTGTGGCTCACGCCGAAACTGTCAAAGGGAAGGGCAACGTCGCTCAACTTGCCACCAAACGCTTGTTAAGCGTCCTCTGCGGCGCGCTCCCAGGCGCTCGCGCAAGCCATTTTGCCACAGGCTCGACCATTAAAGTATCGAAATTAAGGTCCTGAACCCTGAGGCGGACGCATGCTGCTGCGGCATCGAAAAGCGCTGGGTTCATCTCAAAACGCCTTCGGGCAGCTGAATCCGGAAAGTGCCGGAAGCAGGAAGGGGCTGGGGCCGGAGCCAGTCTGGATCGTATAGGTCACGTCGCGGCCGCCGATCACGAAACGCGCCTGGACATTGCTGTCGCTGCCGGTGACGGTCGCCTTGTCGAGCAATCGCTTCAGCGCCCACGGCCCTTCGAACCGGATGGCGGATTCACGCCCCGGCATCTCCGGGGTCAGGCTCAGGCTGGCGGATCCGGAGGCCGTGCTCGTCGGCCATGTCACGGTTGTCGGGGCGTTCCCCGCCTGGTTGCTCTGCACGGTCTGGCCATCGACATCAAGCACCGCCGCATCGGCGTCGCCATGCAGCGAGAACGGCGTGACGGTGACGCTGATCGAGGGCGTTGATCCGCCCTGGGGAAAGAAGGCGCTGCGGATTTCGGCTGCAAGCTGGAAGTTCTTCAGCGTCGATTTCGACAGGTCGCGTCCGAACCGCGCATCCTGTTTCCAGTTCCACTCCTGACCGGTCATATCGATCAGCGAGGCGAGATTCTGCGCGAAGAACCGGTCCATCAACCCGCCAGGGGCAAACAGTTTGGCGAAATCCGCCATCGAGATGTCCTCGGTGCCATCGCTGGCAAAGGGATAATGGCCGTTGACCGCCGCCTCGCAGGGAGCCGTAACCGCCTGGTCGAGCATCTGGTTCAAATTGGCCACCGACGTTTGGGCGACGTTGCCCTCAAACTCGTCCGCTGTCGCATTGATCATCCGGCCAAGCTGCTTGGGCAATCGCGAGACATTGGCGCGAAGGGTGGCTATCTGAAGCTGCAGGTTCGCGTTGACGCGTTCCGTCTGCGAAGGCACGTCGCTCGCCAGTTTCAGGCTTTTGTAGATATCGCGAAAATTCTGGGTCAAGGCATCGATTGGACGGCGTCCGGCAGGACCGCTGACAAGGGTCTGGAACGACCGGAACTGAGCTTCGATATTGGCCCCAGGTTTCGGGTTCTGCGCACTTGCGGATTCCGAGCCGGCTCGGCTCTGCGATTTTCCGGTGGCGACTTGAATGCCGATGCGCGCCAACCCCCTGGCCATGTTGGCGGCGTCCTGGGACTGTCCTTCAACCGTGCCGGCTTCAACCCCTGTGGCATCTTCCCGTGTCAGGGCTGTTTCGTCGGCGATCGCCGTAAACAGCTGTTCGATCGGGGAGCTTGGCGAGGCGACGGCGGAAAGGGCCATATAGTCCGGCTTGTCCTTCAGCATCGCTTTGAACTTGAGCTGGTCGAGAACGCCGTTCCACGCCGCTGCGAAGTCCTTTCCGTAGCTATCGAGAAGTTCGGGCCCGAGCTTGAGCAATTCCTGATCGAGGCCGCCTTGCTCGCCGCCGCCGCCGAGCACCCACTGGTCGTCGACGAGTGTCTGGGCAATGCGCGACAGTTGCCCGAGGTAGAATTTGTTGAAGCCGGCATAGGTGTAGACGCCGGCAACGCGAAGGCCCGCCAAGTCGCCGCCATCGACCCGCTCGAACAGCAGTTGCGCTTCCGGGCCGGTTTTGGCGGACACTGAAAAATCCTCTAGCGCGGCCGCATAGACCGCCGACTTGATCGATGCGGTGGCACGGTCGGCGAGGCTCATTCGCCCAAGCGAGCGTTGAGCGGCTTCGACGAGCGGCTGGTTCAGTTCGAAAACCGGATCGTAGGCGTCATCAAGGGCAAGCATGGCGCGCAAATGCTTTTCGAGATGCTCGCGTCCTTCGCGGTTGTTTTCGCCGGGATAGCGGTTCTGTTCCCAATCCTGCTTCATCCAGGAAATGATCAGCGCGTCGTCGACCTTCGGCGCCTTGCCGCCAAGCATCAGATAGATTTTCAACGGCTCGTAGAGCGCGTCGGGATCGGCCATCTTCGCCTGGATCGTCCGCTCGGCCTGGATCAGCAGCCGCGATCGCAGCATTCGTTCCAGCGCCTGCCGGTAAGCCGTCTTGGATGCCGAAAGCAGTCTCTCCCGCTGGCTGAGGCCGAACGTCTCTTCGATCGGTGTCGGCGCGTCGCCGGTTTCGAACCCGGCCGGCAGATCGCGCAACTGGTCGAGCGGACCAATGACGTTTTCGAGGTCGACATCGGTCACCTCGGTGCTCTTGAGCAGTGCATCCGCCGTCTCGCGATATTGGCCCATGGCATGTGACGTCGAAGCGATCAGCGACCGGTTGGCTGTGAAGCTCAAAGCCAGGGTGCCAAGCGCCGCCGCAGCGATCAGCGCGATCGCGGAAAGTCCTGCAAATCTGGCGATCGCCGCACGCCTGACAGCCGATTTGTCGTACGAGACCCATCCGGATTCGGCAAAAATGACGCTCGCCAACAGATCGTGCAGGAAGAAGCTTTTGCCAGTTCCTGAGAGGTGGCCGCTGGACTGGCTGCCGAAGCTGCGGCCGATGGCGCCCAGCACCTGATCGATTGGCGTTCCTTCTTGCGTGCCCGACGAGAAATAGAGTCCACGCAGGCTGACATTCACCTGGCTGCGCGTCGGATCGAACAGGCTGGCGACAAAATTTGCGACGCGGCTTTTCAGCGCGCCGAACTGGGCCGGAAAACCAAAGACGGATATGCGTGCGCCCGGGTCAGCCTCTTCCTGAAGACGGTCGGGCATCTCTTCGACCAGGCGTCTTGCCAACGCGTCGAATTCGGCCGGGGCCTCGGCGGCCATGTTCTTGTTGCGATCCGTGGTCTGGAACGTCGCGCCCCAGACCTTGCGCCGGCGCGGCTCGTCGAAAGCGCCGAAATAGTCCATGAATCCGGAAACCAGATCGGCCTTGGTGAACAGCAGATAAACAGGAAACTGGATTTTCAGCGTCTCGTGGATTTCGCGCAGGCGACTGCGTATCTCGGCGACGTGAGCGTCAAGCTGCCGATCGTCGAAGCTGATGAGATCAGCGAGGCTGATAGCCAGGATGACCCCATTTATCGGCTGCTTTGTTCGGTATCGCTTGAGCAGCGACAGGAAGGCCAGCCAGCTCTTCTGATCGCTTTGGGCATTGGAATCCTGCGTCGTGTAGCGTCCCGCCGTGTCGATCAGCACGGCCTCGTCAGTGAACCACCAGTCGCAGGAGCGAGTGCCGCCGACGCCGGCGACCGGCTGGGCGGCCCCCGAACCGGCCAGCGGAAAATTCAGCCCGGAATTCACCAGTGCCGTGGTCTTGCCGGCACCGGGCGGGCCGATAATGATGTACCAGGGGATATCATAGAGGAAATTGCGCTTGCCGCTCGACCGTTTGAGCGCGGCGATCGCCTCGGTCATGCGTGCCTCGAGCACCTGCGAGTCATCATCCCTGTCGTCGCTGCGGGCAACGGCCGTCTCGAGCGCCTTCTGCGCCTTGCGCGTCCGCCAGAAGCGCAATCCGTAGAAGAGCGCCACGGCCGCCACGATCACGCCGACGATTGTCGCGCGCAGCCAGGTCGGTCCCAGGGGGCGGGTGTCGGCAAAGCGGATCAGCGGCCCGGCAAACCACACCGCCGCCGAAAAGCCGGCGAGCGCGATCACGCTGGAGAGCCGCAGCAGCCAACGCATCATGGGCGCTTCCAACCGGCCGTGCTCACAGCGTCTCCTCCTTGGCGATCATCACATCGACACGGCGGTTCTTGGCGCGGCCTTCCGGCGTCGCATTGTCGGCGATCGGCTCGTCCTCGCCCTTGCCGTCGACGGCCAGTCGCGAAGGGTCGCTGAAACTCGGCGCCATCATTGTTTCGACGGCCTTCGCCCTGGCGACGGAAAGGTCGAAATTGGACTTGAACGGGCTCGATTTGCGCGGCTTCACATTGTCCGTATGGCCAACGATCCTGATCGGGCCGCGCTCGGGCTGCAGGGCGGCGGCGATGTCGGCGGCAATCGGCTGGAACTCCGGTTTCGCATCGGCCTTGCCGGACTGGAACAGCAGCTGATTGCTGATTTCCACCACGATGAAGTCGCCCTTCGTGCCGATGGTCAGCCCGCCGGCTTCGACTTCCTTGGCCAGTGCCGAGCGGATGCGGTCGATCTGCGTGGTTGTGGCCGTGGTCGGGGGTGGGGTGACCTTCTCCGGCTCGGCCAGCGGCGCCACGCTGGCCCTCTCGATGGTGATCGGCGTCGATGGGTTGAGCGCCAGCAATTCGCCGGCGGCCGCATCGCCTTCATTGGTGATGAAGACCCGCAGCGCGAAGAACGCGGCGGTCAGCAGCGCCGACGCCGCTGCCGCAACCGCCCAGAGCGGCAGGCGTATCGACGACCGCGTCGTCGCTGCCGCCAGGCCCTGCCAGCGGGGCGAGATGTCCTCGTCCGCGCGCGCCTTGAAATAGCGGAGTGTTTCGTAGACGTCGCGCCGAACGCGTTCGAGGTTGGTGTCTTCGCGTGTCAGGCCTCGATACTGGCCTTCGAACCCCAGCGACAGGCAGGCATGCATCAGTTCGAGCAGATCCTGATGGGCCTCCGGGCTGGCCAATACCTTGTTCAGAGCTTCGAAGAAGCCCGTGCCGCTCGGCTCGACGTGGAAGAACTGCGACAGCAGGCTGTGCTGCGCCCAGGCGTCTTTCCGTGGCCAGGGCAGGTTGCCGATGAGGTCGTCGGCGGTTTCGCAGAGGACGAATTTCGCGATCCGCGCATCTTCTTCCGCAACGCCTGATTTCCCTAGCGTCCTGTCGAATTTGTCTATCGCTTCTGCGATATGTTCCGCCAACGGCTCCGCTTGCCGCTCGACTGGGATGAGCCTGAGCTGGCCGAACAGCATCAGCAGCGGCGCGGCTGCGGCCAGGATCGGGTTTGCCGCGCCATATCTGACGCTGTCCGTGACATCGAGCAATGTTTCCTGCCGCATCGCCGACGGCGGTGCTGCCGCAGAACCGCTGCCGCCGGTCGCGGCGGAAGGAACTCCTTGATAGATGACGGTCCCGGATGCCCAGCCCGGCGGTTTGTGCTGGCCGACGCCGGGATCGAACACTGTCGAGTCCTTGACCTGCGAGCGCTGCCCGCCATCCGCGGCGGGCTCCTGAGAGGCTGGCGCTGGCTTTCGCTCGCGCCGTGGAGTAGCGCGAATGACGGTCTTGCCCGCCGGGCCAAAAGGATCGTCCTTCGAGCTCATCGCCGGTCGTCCGTCGGTACGCGGCGCTCACATTGGGGCGGCACCAGGCGGCTCGCCGTCCGGTAAAGCAAATGCAGGCCCTGCAGGCCAGGGCAGTGTCCGCAAGAAGGTCGGCTACAAGATACTATCGCGCCGAAAGATGACATTTGCCGCAGACCCCCAGGTCGATCAGCCTTACCCGCTTAGCGAATTGTCTGATGTGATGGTAATCTCAGAAACTCCCGATTGGAACCGGATGCCGCGCCGCGGTGTGGCTTTCTTCGCCGAGTGCAGCCCGGCGACTCTCGCTATTTCTGCTTGTCGGCCTTGGCATAGGCTTCGCTGAAATAAGCCAGGAATATGTCCAGCATGCCGTTCTCGTGCGCTTCCTCCATGGTTCGCCATGTGGCGACGAAAGCGTCCCAGGCCTGGCTTTTCTTCGACGAGAACGACGTCGGCGGAAGCTTCCTTCCGATGGCTTCGGGCGACAGGTCGTCAAGCAGCCGCGACAGCGCGGTTTGCATGGCGGCATAGGTGGCGAATTCATGCGTCTTGAGATCGCGGAATGCGTCCTCGATGCTGCGCCTGGCATCGAGATAGCCGGCACGGCGCCGCGCGAACATGATTTCGAGGATGTCGTCGGTTCCCGGCACGAACTTCAGCGGATTGTTGTCTGCGGCGCTGATCATCGTCCGTTGTGTGCTCTTGGCCAGCATTTTCGCCGCGGCGCGCGCTTTCAAGAGCAAGGTCAGTTCCTCGACCACGGTTCGCAGCACGGTGCCGATTTCGGCGGCGGCTTCGTGCGGGTCGCGCGATTGCAGCAGTTCCGGCGAGATGCCGGCCGCGATCGCGATTTCCCGCAGCACGTCGTCTCTTGTCGAGGGCAGGGGCGGTTGCGGCGGGAACGACGGTGCCGCTGCCCGTTGCCCGGACTGATGCCCTGCCGGCGTGAAAAACGGCTCGGCGGCGAGTTCGAGCGGCCGGCCTGTCGTGGCCGGCATTTCCCGTTGGGTCGAAGCGTGGGCGGTTTGCGGATGGCCCGCCGCAGCGTGCTGGTCGTCGACCGAGACGAAGATGACATAGCGGCCGATCAGCACCCTGTCGCCATGGCCCAGCCGGTGCGGGCCGGTCATGCGCTGGCTTGATCCGTTGATGTAGGTTCCATTGCGCGAGACATCGTGCAGCCAGAACGCGCCTGCCTCGTATCGAACCTCGCAGTGCCGGCCCGAGATGAACTTGTCGGGGTCCGGCAAGGTCCAGTCGCAAGCCTCGCGTCCGATGTCGAAGCCGCGATCCCGCGCCGCGTATCCGGTCGGACTATCAGCGGGCAAGGACTCGATATTGTTGATTTGCAGGCTGATGTACATGCAGGATCGCCATCGAACGCTGACCGATACTCCACATTCTAGCAGCTTGCGCGCACAACAGGACAGAGCCGATGCATCGACAAGGCAAAGGCTTTGTTGCCGTGCATCCTCTTTGGTCAGCCAGACAACATGTGGTAGGCTCAACATGGCCCGGTGCGGCGGGTCGAAGAGAAGCTCTCGAATAGACAGCGGGGACTTCGGATTCATCGCGCCGGCGGCCGCGTCCAGGAGGGGCACGACCCATGCCGAACGAACGTGCCACGGTTGTCCAGACGCCGGTTGGCGCCGAGTTGCTGACCTTCACGCATCTTGTCGGGCGCGATGAGATCAGCCGCTGCTTGGCCTATACGGTTGGGTTCGTCAGTTCCAGCCCAGACATCGATCCGCTGAAGATGCTGGGCGGGATGGTTTCGGTCGAAGGCGAATCCGATCCGAAACGCTGGTTCAGCGGGCTGGTGTCGGAATTTCGGCTGACCCGTATCGAGGACCGGCTGGCCTATTACGAAGCTGTCATCAGGCCGTGGCTCTGGTTTCTCGGAAACACCACCGATTGCCGTATCTTCCAGAACAAGAGCGTCGTCGACATCGTCAAGGACGTCTTCAAGAAATACAGCACAGCGGAATACGACCTGCGCCTGCAGGGATCCTATCCGCCGCGCGAATACTGCGTGCAATATGACGAGACCGATCTGGATTTCGTCCAGCGCCTGCTCGAGCATGAAGGCATCCTCTATTTCTTCGAGCATGACGAGGGCAAGCACACGCTTGTCCTGACCGATGCGATGAGCAAGCTGAAGCCGGCGCCGGGCTACGAGAAAGTGCCCTATCACTTCGAGGGGCAGGGTTCCCGGCGCGATGTCGAATACATCACCGAATGGATACCGGGCAGTTCGGTGCGCCCGGGCGCCTATGCCCATACCGACTATGATTTCAAGAAACCGGGCGCCGACCTGATGGCCAAGTCGGCGCAGCCGTTCAGTCACAAACTGGCCGCGGGCGAGAACTACCGACAGCCCGGCGCGCACCTCGAAGTCGGCCGTGGTGACAGCCTGGCCGCCATCCGGCGCGAGGAAATCCAGGCCGTCCACCAGCGCATAGCCGCGGTCGGCACCGTGCGCGGCCTGTTTTCGGGCTGCACGTTCAAGCTCGATGGCTTTCCGCGCGACGACCAGAACCAGGAATATCTGGTGGTCAGCGCCGAATACCGGCTGTTCGATCCGGGCTACAGAAGCCACACGGATGTCGACAGCGAGAATTTCAAGGTGATCCTCGGCGTGGCGCCGACCGCCTTGGCCTATCGCCCGCCACGCATCACGCCGCGGCCGATCATGCGCGGACCGCAGACGGCAACGGTGGTCGGGCCGTCCGGCCAGGAGATTTTCACCGACAAATACGCGCGTGTGAAGGTGCAGTTCCACTGGGATCGCCAGGGCAAGAAGGATGAGAACAGCTCCTGCTTCGTGCGGGTCTCGCAGACCTGGGCCGGCAGCGGCTGGGGCTTCATCCAGATACCGCGCATTGGCCAGGAGGTCATCGTCGACTTCATCGAAGGCGACCCTGACCTGCCGATCATCACCGGCCGGGTCTACAACGCCTCGCAGATGCCGCCCTACGGCCTGCCGGGCAATGCCACCCAGTCGGGCTGGAAGTCGAACTCCTCGCTCGGCGGCGGTGGCTACAATGAGCTGATGTTCGAGGACAAGGCCGGCTCGGAACTGGTCAATTTCCAGGCGCAGAAGGATCACCACCTTCTGATCAAACACGATCGCAACAAGACGGTGCAGCACGACCAGTCCGACCGCATCGACCATGACGCCAAGCATTCCGTCGGCCACAACCTCGACGAGGACGTCGGCAACAACAAGACGGTCAAGGTCGGCGTCGACCAGACCACCAACATCGGCAGCAACGACACCGAGACGGTGGGCAAGAACCGGTCGCTGACGGTAGGGTCCAACGAGACGATCGGTATCGGCTCGAACTCGACGGAGACGATCGGCTCAAACCACTCGCAGACGGTAGGGATTGTCCAGACGGTGACTGTTGGCGCGGCTCGCATCGATACGGTCGGTGCGTCCGAGACACGAAGCGTTGGCGGGCCGCAGACGAATACAATCGGTGCGACGCGGTCGGTGACGGTAGGCGCAGCGCAGAGCCACGACATCGGGGCTGCCGACAGCTGGACTATAGCGGCCGGCCAGAGCGTTCAGATCGGCGCTGACCAGAGTTTCAAGATCGGCGGCGGACAGACTTCGGAAATCGGCAAGGGTCGCAGCACCAAGGTTACCAATGATGATGCGACACAGGTAGCCGGCTCGCGCGCCCTGAAGATCGGCAAGGGCAGCGTCGTCGAAATCGGTGAAGATGGCGCGATGAAGATCGGCAAGGATCTCGTTATCGAAGCGGGCGACTCCATCATAATCAAATGCGGCTCGGCGGCGATCGCGATGAAAAAGGATGGCACGATCGCAATCGAAGGCAAGGACATCACCATCAAGGGTTCGGGCAAGATCAACGTCAAAGCCTCCAGCGACATCACGATGAAGGGCTCGGAGATTAAACAGAACTGAGGACGGGCGATGACGGTTACGAAAGAGCGGATCGAAGGCGTCGTGATCGGCGTTTTCCTGGGTTTCGGAGAGGATTCGCCTCTCGTGGTTTTTCCAGGCAATCCGCAGGAGACCGCGATTCCGGCGCGAAGCCTTGCCGACCTCACTTCGGATATGATCGGCGCCGAAGTGGCGCTGCTCTTTCAGGATGGCGATCCCGGGCGGCCACTCATTGTCGGGCGGATTGTCGATCCGGCACGCAAGGCAAATGTTCCGCAGGTCGTTCGGGACGGGGAGCAGGTGCGAATTACCGCGAATGAGCGCCTCGAACTTCGCTGCGGGAAAGCGACGATCATCATGGAAAAGGATGGTCGCATCACCATCCGCGGCACCTATGTGACCAGCCACGCCAGCGCCGCCAACCGCATTCGCGGCGGTTCGGTGAATCTGAACTGATGGCCGCGCCTGTTCTCCGTGAAATCGTTCGTCAGCATGCTGAGATGGCTGCATTCTTGTGGACTGTTTATGACCATCACCTGCTATACCCCGAAGAAAATCCGGACATGGATGAAGTGCGCGTTGCTCGCCTGATCGAGAGGCTCGAGGCCCATCTTGATGGGCTGAGGGTCGCGGGCGAGGCCGGCCGCGAAATCGCAAAGGAACGCTATGCCGAGTATCCGGAGCCCGGAGAATTGTTCGTCTTGCGAATGCTGTCGGCGGCAGGGTCGCTGCGGATCGTCGATCTTGACCCTGAAAAAGTTCGGGCGTGGATTTCAGCCAACCGCCACGTGTCCTGAACGGGCGAGCTTCGATTGTTCTGTATCCTCGGCGGGACTACCGGCGGCTTACAACGGCACCAGGCCAGCAAACTGAACCGAGGTCCATTGCTTGCCGTCGTATATGTGCGCGGCCTCATCGTCGAAAGTAACGCAGAAGCTGTCGTTCGAGGAAAAGTAGTAGGCAGGGCGGTCGTAGAGGTTTGAAAAAGTGCCGTCACCGGCAATTTCGGCGACGGCTTCGTCCTCAAGCGAAGCCAGCAGCCGGCCCTTGAAGGCGTGAGCATCTTGCAGGCTCGGCCGATCGGCGGAAATATCGGTCCAAGTCCCGGAATTGTAGTGGAACGCCACTCCCTCGTCGCCGACGACTACGCCCCTCGCCGGAGTGGTGAAGGCTATTCCATGAAGGTCGACGTTTGTCGGCAGGTGCTCGACCGTGGCTGTGCCGCCGGAATAGGTGATCAAGCGGCCGGCGGATGCGGCAAACACGTATGTATCCGCCTCCCTCCGCGCGACCGAATACACGTCCTGTTTGCCGCGGAACGGAACCCGCTGCCAGGCACCGCGACGGTTCTCGAAGATGAGGCCGTCCTCGCCCATGATGAACTGCGGTTCGTCGTCGAAACCAGCCAGTTTTATCGTCCCGAGCAGATCGACGCTGCCGATGGGCTCGACCGTCTCGCCGATCGAGAGAATTTGACCATCCCAAACCGCTCCAAAAAGCCGGCCCGCACGGTTGGCCCAGATGGACGCTACCCATTCGCGTATCTCGGCGACCAGCCGTACCCGCGGGTCCTTGCGCCCGCTGAAATGATAGATACGAGAAAGGTGATTGCCGGGGCCGTTCTCCTCATAGAACAGGCAGTAGAAACTGTCGCCGACGGCGATCTGAGCGTCGATACATTCCATGGTCACACCTTTGGTACGTCACACACAACTTCATCGAGCCTGTCTTGGCTGCGCTTCCTGGTGGCCCATTTGAAGTAGGTGTCGCAAATGGCCTTGAGACATTCCTGCGCGTCCGGGCTGGCCGCCAGCTTTGGCAGGCTCTCGGCCGTATGCTGGAGTTCGGCGTCACGTGCGGACGCGTAGGTCTGTGTGCAAGCTCCAGACTTGCCGGCACTGATCGCCCGCCGCTGCGCCGTTGCCCGCTTGATCTGTTTGCGCGATTTCTTGCCGTGTTGGGTGGTTTTCTTCTTGCCGTCATTCAGACAGATACAAGGTGCATCGGCTTCGGTGTAGCGCGGGAACGCGCCTATCGGCCCAGCGCCCCGAGCCGGCTCGAAGAAGGCATTCTGGATGACGTGATCCGATTGCTGCTTGCCCTTCTTGCAGTGATTGTCGGCCTCGTCGTAGGGATGCACGTGGATATCGATCGATGCCAGGAGGGTAAGGCAATTTTGACCCCCCACGGTCAGCGCCGCGATATGGATCCAGGGTGGCGTATTGCCGATGGGCGAGGCGTGGTTGTTGGTAGCGAGATCGGTCATGCGGATGACCGGTTCGCCATCGAATTTCACGTTGTTGGACCAGGAGTTGAAATACTCCTTGCCGGTGTTCTTCGAGGTTATGACACCCTTTTTGGCGGCGGCGCCGGCTTCCGTGCCGCTCGTTTTGGAAAGGTCGGACTTGTTCTTGATGTTCACCGTCTTGCCGCCGATCTTGACGGTGCCGGTGCCTTGTTCGGTGTCGTCGGCGAGGCCGAAACTGGGGTAGGGAATGGGGACGCCCGGCGGGGTGGCCGGGTTCTCGGGGGGCGTAAAGCAAACGTCGGGAAAGGCTGCTATCGTCTTGGCGTTTACATCCTTGCCCGAGATTTCAAGACCGTTTGCGAAGACATTGCCCATCAGGCGACCCTCGCCGCGAGAAGTGCTGCACCGCAGGCGCCGGCATCATTCGAGGCTTCGATGAGGACCGGGTTTCCCGCCGCATAACCCTTCCGTGCCGCGGTCCAAGCCATGCCGATCATCAATGGAACCGCGGCGGCACCGACATTGCCGAGCGATTCACCCGGCGACCAGATGTCCTGGAAATCGTGCCGGCCGCGCAACAGCCGCAGAGCGGCCAGGGCGCTCTGCTTAAACCAGTACTGCTCACCGATGAGGTCGGCGATGCGATAGCCGAGGCGGTTCATTTCAATGCCGGTTTCCCGGAAAGCCGTATCGTAGGCCGCTGTCATGCCGTCACCGCGCAGCGGCAGATCCTGGATGTTGTAGATGGAGGCTGCTTCGCGGGAGAGGCCAAGCCCATGCAGGCGAAAACCGCCGGGCTCCGACCGTGAACACAAAACCGCGGCTGCCGCTTCGCCTGGTATAAAGCCGTTGGGATTTTCGAGCGTCAGAAGCCGCTTGTTCTTTTGGTAGTGTTCGATCGCTGGTGCCGTCAGATAGCTGTCTACTCCGGCAAGCATCACGTAGGAGGCTTCACCCGATCCGATTATCCTGCGCGCCTGCTCCAGCGCGACATGTCCAGACGGACGATCATGCGCGACCACACGGGACCGCGTGTGGGGCTCTATCTCGACGATCTCCCCAATACGGCGCAGCAGGCTGGCGCTGTCGGCCACTGGTCTGCCTGGCCGATCCTCTTCTGCCAGGCAAAGGATAAGAGCGGTCTGTCCGCGCGCTTCAGGAATTGCCTCGAAGGCCTCGCAGATTGCGCCAGCCGCGAGATGGGCGATCCGCTTCTCGCCGATCCAGTTGCGCGGGAGCGGTACCGGCGCGCCGATCAGCCATTCGCCGTTTGGTCCCAGGAAACGAGTTTCCTGAAATCCGTCGAGCCGGGCGCGCATCGCCGCACAGGCGGACGGGGCGTCAAGACCGACCGCGGTCACCATGCCAATCGACGCGATGTCGATCGCCGTGCTCATGCGTCCTCGGCCTCATCTTGGGGAACGGTCAGGTTGGCCCGGACGAAGGCGCGTCCAGTGGTGCGCGCACGACGCATCGACTCTGTCGGTGGGCCGATCCAGCATTCGCTGAAATCGAGGATGGTTCTGTGGATGCGCTGCGAGACCCGCCAGACCAGCGAGAAGCGCCGATGCTCCGGGTCGAAGAGGACAGTGTCGGGAAAGATGCCGCCTGCGTAGGCCTTCTGCATGCCCTTGAACAGCGTCATCGGCAGTGCCGTCGACGGCAGGCGAAAACCCACCCGCCCCTCGGGCGTCAGGTTCACCAATTGCACCTCCTCGCCGCCTTTCGGCAGCTCGATCTGCTGGTCGGCCGGCGCCATCTGGAAATAGCGCTCGTCGAAGTCAGGCGGCAGGAAGGGAAAGATGTTCTTGATCCAATTGTCGTCGTAGGTGCCGCCATATTCGATCCGGCCGGGCCAACCGCGGCCCATCGGCCCGAAACTCACCGGCTTGTAGTCGCCGAACGGCGAGCGGATCTCTTCGCCGACAGCTTGTGTGTTCGGCAGTCGCAGTCCTGGAATAAGCCGCTGGTTTCTGGCGCGCGACCAGCCGGTTCCGACCGGGTTGTATTTGTAGCTGGCGGGAAGCTTGTCCTCCGGATCCAGCCTGTCGACACCGCCCCAGGCAACGTCATAGGAGATGGCCATTTTCAGGAAGGGTTGCGGCGACGTGGCGGTGAAGACCGGGCCAATCGAGCGCCATTCGCGGTGGCCGACGACGTCGAAGAGTTTTGACCAATTGCCAACCTTGATGCCGACCGGCACGCGCTCCGCCGGTCGTCCGCCCGGCGCGTAGGCGCAGCCATTGGCGATCACGTCGCAGCGCGATTTGCGGAAGGCGAAGTCGGTCTCCCACAGCGTGGCCGAGTAGCCAGGCACTCCGGTTTGCGTGTCGGCCATCACCAGCGGTACCTGGTCGGCCGATTTCTGCACCGCTCCGCCTGGCGCCGATGGAAAATCGAACGTGCCCTTCACCACAACCACGATCCACTCATGGCCGGCCTTGTCCAAGCCCATGGTGAATTGGTGCGGGTAACCCGTCTGGTTGTATATCTGCATCAGCTGGTCTCCCAACTGGCCGCAAAAATCTGCTCCAGCGTCATCTGCGGCGATTGCGGGTCGATGTCGAAAATATCCGACCGGGCTGTCCAAATCACCATGCCGCCGATGATCTCTTCACCCGGCTCCACAGCTGGGACCGGCAGGGCGGCAAGTGCTGTATCCAGTTCGTCAGGCGTCAGCTCGCCGCGCTGGGCGGCGAAGGCCGCCGCTTCGACATCGGAAAACCAGGCCTCGGCGTCGGCCAGCAGAAGGGGAGCTTCGGAAAGCGTCGCGACGACGCTCAGCGGGAACAGCCTGCCAACCCTGTCGGCGCTCTGCAAGATGATGCCTGCCGATGCGCCGAAGAAGTCCGGGCCCGCCAGGAAGCGCAGCGAGGTTGTCTGCGGCCAGAACTCAGAGCCAGACAACGGAACGATGTGTTGCGCCAGCCAGCGGTCCCAGCCTCGAACAAAGTCCCCTGGCAGCCGCCGCGTCACGAAATCGCCGGTGGCGGGCATTTTGCCGTAGAAACCGGGCGCATTCATATCTGCGGTGGACATGTGAACTTCTTGAACATCTGCAGATTGTAGGGGTTTTCGACGCTGGCGGCCTTGAGCTCGAAATCGGCCCACATGCCTTTCGTGCCCAGGCGCAGGCTATAGACATCGGACAGCGACGTGGCGGCGAAGCGGCCGTTGCGCAGCATCCTCAGCCAGGCCCAGCTGCCGGTCTCGTTGAGCAGAATTTCCGGCGATCCGTCGATCGGCTGGAAAGCCAGCGAAATCACCCCGGTGCCGTCCTTGCCGGGCCAGGTCATCGGTTGTGGCCGCGTCGCGTTGTTGTAGTAGGCCAGCGTCTGGCCATCGAGATTGAGCGTGACGCGCGTGACGTTGGGAGACAGGTCCTTCGGTTCGAGCGTGAAGCTCATCACCGGTCCGGTGCCGCCGGGGAAAAGATCGTCGCGTATATGCCTCGCCTGCTCGAACGCCGCCAGCGCCGAAGGATCGAGGCCGAAATCGGCGCGCCATTTCCACGGCTGGCTGGTCGTGTCGACATAGTTGATCAAATGATCGTTGATGAAACCGTCGATCAGCCCGGCCGGCCCGAACAGCCTGGCGAAGTCACGCACATTGACGTCCACCGCGCTGTCGGCGCTGAAGGGATAGCGATCGTTCAGCGCGGCCTGGCAGAAAGGCAGGATGTCGGCCCGCCAGATGGCGTTGAGCTCGGAAGTGACCGCCTTCTGGGTCAGGTTGCTGGTGTCTCCGGCAATCCCGCCCAGCCAGCTGTTGATCGGGTCGGGCAGGATCTGCGCCTGCCTGGCGACCGCGCCGGTCAGCTCGGCAAGGCCGCCCTGCTTCTTGATGGCATCCTGCGGATTGGGGTTGGCGGTCACCGTCTGCAGCACGTTCGAAAGCGCGGTCAGCGCGACAACGGCGGCATCCAGCGCCGGCGGCTGGCCGTCGACCTCGGCAATGGTGCTCTTCAGCGGTTTGAAATGTTCGGCCACCAGATTGCCGGTCAGGTCCACCTCGGTGGCCGAGCCGGCGCGGGGAAGCAGTTTCGCACCCGATGTCGCGAGCTTGCCGAGCTTGCCGAGTTTGCCCAGCAGTTTGGAGGCGCCCTTGGGAGCCGCCTTGTCATCGGCGGGCGCCTCGTCGGAGCGCGTCAGTTCGGTCTCCTGAACAACAGCCGTAAGCAGCCGCTTCAGCGCTGAATCGGCACTCGAGAGGTCCTTCAGATTCTCGCTGGCGACATTGAGATCGGTCAATGGCGCCAGCCTCATGTCGCGCAGGAAGCTGTCCCATTGCGCGATATAGTCGTCATAGTAGAGCTTCAGAATATCCTCCGACAGCGCCGAGACCGAGGTCTCGGAGTTCTCGGAACAGCCGCCGGCAAAAACCGCGCGATCGAGCGCCGCCTGGGCGGCGACATCGTCGATGCGGTCGAGGATGGCGTCGTGAAAGCCGGAATAGGTGAATGCTCCGGCAACGCCGACGCGAAGTGTCTTGCCCGAGCGCCGCGCAAACACCTTGCCGCCATTGGGGCCGGCGAAATTGGCCGGGATCCATTCCTTGAGCCCGGTCACCTCCGGGTCGGCCAGCAACTGCTTGTAGGCACGCGCCGGCAACGAGATCGTGCACACCGTTTTCAGTGCTTCGGCAACCAGGGCCTGGTCCGGCGTGACATAGCTCTCGTCGACCGCCATCCGGCGGATGGCGGCCAGTTGATGCTCCTCGGCGTCGGCGGTCGGGAAGGGTGCGGCGGCGGCGAATTCGGGCAGGCTGTTCACCCACCAGTTCTGGGCGAAGTCCGGATCCATCTGCGACAGCCCCGTCATCATGCGATAGGTTTTGAGAGCGCCGAGCATGAAATCCGGATCGCGGATCTGCCGCCACATGGTCGCTTCGAGCAGAGCGACCATGCGTGGCTCGAGCACGTTGCGCAGGGCGTGGTCGTAGGTGTCGGTCTGCGCCCGCACCAGTTCTGCCGAGGCCGAGGGGCCTAGCAGATCCTGGGCAGCTCCCGGCGGGGGGGTCCGCGCGCTTGCGACGGCATCCATCGCCTCCAGCGCCCCGTCGATGGCAGGCTGCTGCACCGATGCCGGATCTGCGGCGGCAGCGGTCAGCGGCGTCTGCAGTGCCTCGAACTGGCTTGCCTGTGCCGTGATCGCGTTGCGATTGTCGAAATAGGACCAGGTGAACAGTCCGCCGGCCAGCAGCGCGGCTGCCGCGCACGCGGCCGCCGCGCCCCGCCAGATCCAGGCGCGGCGGCGCTGCGCCAGCGGGTCGAACGTGCCGAGGCCGGCTTCCTTGAAGATGACCTCGGTGAGCAGGTTCTTCAGGAAGAAGCTGCGTTTCTCGACCCTTGGTGCGGGCAGGGCCCGCCGTGGCGGAAGGCCGAAGGTCGAAGACAGCGCCGCAGTCAGCCGGTCGATCGGCGCCCCTTCCTGCGTCGCCGATGTCAGATAGAGGCCGCGCAGCCAGGCGGCCTCTTCATACCGGCTTTCGCCGAACATCGCCTCGACCAGCACCTGGATCGGTTCGGACAGGCTGGCGAGCTGGGCCGGAAATCTGAAGATCTCGGCACGGGCGGCAAGCTTGTCCTCATCCTCCAGGCGCGGCACCAGCCGCCGCTCCAGTTCCGTCGCCAGCGTCGAAATCTCGCGCTCAATGGTCTTGGCATCGACACGCGCATCGAGCGCGAAGGTCGTGCCCCATACCTGTTCGCGCGAGGCGGTGGACAGACCGCCGAAGAAAGCCTCGAAGCCCTTGATCAGATCGGCCTTGGTCAGCATCAGGTAGACCGGAAGGCGGATTTCGAGACGGTCGTTGAGCTCGGCCAGCCTGCGCCGGATCTTGCGGCCGTGCGCCTTGATCGCTTCGTCGCCTTCAGAAAGCACGTCGATCGAAAGCGCGAGGATGACGCCGTTGAGGGCGCGGCGGCCGCGATGCTTCTTCAGCAGGTCGAGAAAGCCCAGCCATTCCGCCGCGTCGACTTCGGGCTGGCTCTCCTGCTGGACATAGCGGCCGGCGGTGTCGATCAGAACCGCGTTCTCGGAAAAGAACCAGTCGCAATTGCGCGTGCCGCCAACCCCCTGCAGGTCGTCGGTGAGGTCGATCGGAAAGTTCAGTCCGGATTGCCTGAGCGCCGTGGTCTTGCCGGTGGCCGGCGGTCCGACGATCACGTACCACGGCATCTCGCGCAGAAACTTGCGGCCACCCAGCTTGCGGCGCTTCAGCTCGGCCATCACCTCGGCGAACTTCGCACCCACGGCGGCGACGTTTTCTTCACCTGGGCCGAGCGGCTTTTCCACCGCCGGCGCGGCAATTTCCGCGACGAACATCCGGTTGGCACGGATCGCCCGGCGCTGGGCGATGATCAGCCAGATCAGCCAGAAGATGACCAGCAGCGCGATGATGACGATACGCACATTCTCGGAGGCGAACGGTTCGTAGGGACCGACCCTGACGATCGGGCCGAACACCCAGATGACCAGGGAAAGCAGCGTGATGCCGATCAGCGTCCACAGCCAGCGCGATGTCAGGACCGCCCAGAGGAAGCGCAGTATGAACATCTCACAGCCTCTTTTCGACGAGCACCTCGACACGGCGGTTCAAGGCCCGCCCTTCGCGTGTGCTGTCGCTGGCCACCGGATCGGTGGCCGCGCGGCCTTCGGAATGCACGCGGTCCTGCGGCACGCCGTTCTGGACCAGCATGTCGGCAATCGTCTGGGCGCGAGCCTCCGACAGTCGCTGGTTGGTCGACAGCGGGTTGGTCTTCTGCAGGGGAACGCCGTCCGTATGACCGACCACGGTTATGTTTCCGATCAGCTCCTGATTGGCGAGGATCACCTTGGCGATCGAGCCGATCAGCGGTTCGAACCCGTCGGTCAGTTGCGGTCGCGACGACTGGAACAGTTCGGGATTGGAAGCCTGGATGACCAGCTTGGCCAGCGAAACGCTCTCGGTTCCGCTGAGGGCTGATTTGAGCCCGGCCGGCGCCCCGGCCTGGAATTCCGGCAGCAGCGCGAAATCCACCTTCTCCGGTGGCGGCGCCTCGACCTTGGGCGAGGTCCGGCTGATGTCGCCGCGCGCGGGCGGCGGCAGTGCGCGCACCAGCGCCGAAAGCTCGACCGCCTGGCTGCTCAATCCCATCGACAGCCCGACATGCACCGCCGTGGCAACAACCGCTGCGCCGAGCGCCATGACCCAGATCGGCACGATGAAGCGCTGCGGCTCGTCGGACGCGATCACGCCTTTCCAGTTCGGCGACAGCGGCGCGCCTTCGGCGTCGGCATCGCGCAGGAAGCGGGCCGCCGCCACGCGCACGGCATTGAGCGAGCGGTCGCCCGAGCGTCCGGGCACGCGATACTTGCCGCGGAAGCCGAGCGCCATGCAGTCATACTGCAGTTCCAGCAATTCGCGATCGCGGTTGGGATGGCGCTCCAGCTCGTCGAGGCGCGTGAAGAACTGCGTGCCGGCGTCGACGTCGCCGCGCAGCATGACCACAAGCGGCTGGCGCGGCCAGGCGCTGGCGCCGCCCCATGGCGTGTTGAGCGCGAGGTCGTCGAGCAGCGCCGCCACGGCCCAGGCCGCCTGGTCGGCACGTTCCATTGGCGATCCCGTCGACATCGCCGTGTCGCGCGCCCGCACCAGTTCTTCCAGCAGCCGCGTGCGCAATGCTTCCGGATTCTCCGGCGGCAGCGCGCTTTCAAGCTCGGGCGCGAATTCGAGCAGCGGCGCGAATGCGTTGACGAGCGCGTTGGGATGAGTACGGGACCGTTTTACCGCCGCGCCCGGCAAGAGCGGCGCCATCGGCCGCGGCATCGGCGCGCCGGTCAGCCGTATGCGGGTGCGCTCTCGATCCTCCGACAGTCCGAAAGGATCATCGCGGCTCATGATCTCACCTGTTCACCGAATAGCAGTCCACCTGCGGCTCGCTTGGCAACACGCCGGAAACGCCGATGACGAAACCGGGAGCATCGAGCAGCGACGCCCAGTGCTCGCTCTTCTGGTCCAGTTCCAGGCACAGTCGATCGCCGTCATAGGGAATCTCGCGCGGCTGCGAATGAAGCGGCTTCAGGGGAATGCCGGGCAGACGCGATTTCCACAGGCCTTCGAACTGGTCGGCCGAGCCGACTGTCGCCTGGTTGACGAAGATCTTGCGCAGCGCGTCCTCCGACAGCTCGGAACCGACGCGGATGACGATCCGGCTGGCCACCAGCAGCTTCGGGTTGTCGATGCGGATTTTCCAGACATTGGTCGAATGCCGCATGACAGGCAGCGCCCGCGATTTGGGCTCGATGTAACGCAGGCTGAGGATCAGCGAGCGGAGCGCATCCGCCAGCGCCGAATAGGCAGGGCCGGGCGCCATGTGATCGTAAGGCGGCAACTCGCCCAGCCGCCGTGCGCTCGATCCGTAGGTGGCCATCGAACCGGCTAGGCCGGCGAGTTCCAAATAGAGCTCGGCCGGATGGAAGACATCCTGCGCCAGCATGTGGGCCAGCCGCGGACGCGCCGCGTTGGCGAGATTGAGCATCAGCAGATCCTCGACGCTGCGCCCAGGTCCGCCCATGACCATCTTGCCATGCGCCTCGGCGATCTGGTCGAGGCCGGTGACGACTTCCAGAAGCAATTGCCGATACCAGGCCACCGCGCCGGTAACCAGCGTCGGCGGCAGGAAGGTCTCGTCGAGCGAGATGCCGCCATCGGCGCGAACCCCTTTGACGTCGGCTATCGGCAAGGCCGTGTAGCCACCGACCGATTTGCCAGGGGCAAGCAGCAGTGCCTGTGGACGGGCGATCTCGATTTCTTCGGGATCCGAACCGCCCTGGACGGCGTCACGCACCGAAACGATGCGTCCATGATATCGGGCTCCCGAGGCGGCGGCGTGCGCCGGATCGAAGCCGACACCGCCAGCAGGCTCGAGCGGCAAGGCGACCAGCACCGGTCCGGCGCTGGTGTCCGGTGTGACCGGCAGCGGTCGCGGCGCGTCCATCAGGTCGGGAATGGAGAAAGGCGTCCCGTCCGGGAAGATGCCGCGTGCGGACAGGATCGAGATCTGGCCCGCCTCCAGCAATGCCTGGTCGAGCGTCAGCTGTTGAAAGCCGAACGTGTGCAACTGCCCGGCCTGCAAAGCGCCGCGCACCGTCGCCTCGAAGAAGCGATCCTGCTGCTGGAAATGCTGGGTCCGCAGGAAAAGTCCCTCGGACCACAGCACCCTGTTTGCATCGCTCATGCCGCTACTCTCTGCATCGAGCTCTCCTTGCCCTGGCCGCTAGGCGGAAATGCCGCCGCTGCCGACCGTGACATTGATGGTGAATTTCGACCCCGGCGACACCGACTTGCTCGTCCGCCAGTTCCTTCCGCCAGGCTCACGGATCAGCGCGACGAAACCCAGCGCGGTGGCGTCCGGCTCGACGGTGATGGTCTTGGACGCGGATTTTCCAGGTCCGACGGCGATCTGGTCGGATCCGATGAGATCGCCCGCCAGCGCTGAGCCTGCATCGCCCTGCAGCGCAAAGTAGTCGGCGGAGTTGAACTTCCCGGTGCTGCGCAGCCGCATGACCAGGATCGTCACAGGCCGGTCGCCGCCGCCTGGTCCCGGATTCATGCCGGCCGCGCCGCTCGCGTTGATCGTGATTACCGAAGGTTTTGGCGGACCGCTCTGGCAAGCCGTAACCAGTCCGGTTGCGCCGAGGGCAACGATGAATTCGCGTCTGTCGATCATGTCTCACTCCTCCTCATATGCGTCCCGAAAATCAGCGCCGATTTCGCCCAGGAAACTTTTTTCCGCGCTCTCGGCGATTTCACGATGGCGTTTTTGATAAAGCTCCCACAGCTTGGCGCCGCGCCCGCCCGAAAGCAGGGTGCCGATGGCGGAATTCGATTTCAGCTCTTGCTCGATCACTGCCGGGTCGAAACGGTCGATCATCCGCCGCAACGCGGCCTGCACACCTCGCCAGGCGCGCACGTGATGCTGCGCGAGATCGCGAACCGCATCGGCGATTGCCGGTTCGCCGGCGAGGAATCCGGGGCTGCGCTCGGCGATAAGCGTGACGATGGCGTCGTCGACCGTCGGTAGAAATTTGAGCGGATTGACTTCGGAAGCCCCGACCATGGTCTGGGCGACGCGAGCGTTCCCCTTTTCCTCGGCCCGCTTGCGCAGAAGCTGCATCAGGCCTTCCATCATCATGCGGTATTCGCGCCCGAACTTCTCCATCTCGGCGATGCTGTTGCGTCCGGGGAAATCGGCTTCCTCGACGCCCATGCCGCGCAGGAAGGCGGAGCGCAGCGCCATGTCTTCTAGCTGCGCCGCCGCCGGCAGAGAGGCGGGTTTCGGAGCAACTGGCCGCGCTGGCGGCGGGACCTCGGCCGCCTGCACCGGCAAATCCCAGGGATGGGCCGATTGCGGCCGCGGGGCGACGCGCTCGCGCTGTCCGCTTGAGCCGGCGCCGTTTGGCAGGCTGGGTGTTGCGGCTGGGCCGAAGCCAAAGTCGTTGTTGAAATCGGATGGCCTGGCATCAGCGCGTTCGGCCGCGCGACCGGTGGATGGCAGCGGGTCGAGGCTGAATGGATCCGACTGGCGCGCCGCCCCGCCCGGTTCGAGATCTGCGGCGTTACTCGACACGGGCGTTGAAACCGGGTCGAGGCTGAACGGATCATCGAAGGCCGGCGAACTGCGCTGGCTGGCGCTGGCACGATCGAACGCGCCAGCAACCGGCTGCTCGAACGGGCTCGGCAGATCGGCCGGACGGGGGCGCCGGGGCTCCTCTTCGACCTTGGCGGAAAAGAAGTCATCTCGGCCGATGCTGATCGGCCCCCGGGATGCCGGCGGGAAAGGTTCGCCAACCGGCTGGCTGGCAGCTTGTGCCTGGGCAGCCGGGGTCTGCAGGTCGACATGCACGACATAATCGCCCAGCCTCAGCCGCATGCCGCTCTGCAGGCGCGTCGACTTGCCGGGGCCGAGCGGGCTGTCGGCATCGTTTATGAACAGTCCGCTGCTCGATGTGTCGGTGACGAAATATCCGTCGCGTCCGCCGGAAATCCGGCAATGCGCCCGCGAAACGAACATGTCGGGATCGTTGATCTGCCAGCCTGCGTCTGCGCTGCGGCCGATCACCAGCTCGCCTTCGTCCAGCCGGGTCTGCCGTACCGCCTGGGTGCGTGGCCCTTGCTCCAGCGTCAGCAGCAGGCTCATGCCGCGACCCCCGCCATTTCCGGCCGCCATCCGACGATCGTCCGCAGCCGCATGTCGTCAGCATCGCCTCTTTCAGCGGGCCGTGCAAGCCAGGCGGTCCGGCCAAGCTGCACCGATCCGATCCTGGGCGCTGGCACTGCGTCGCGCGCAAGCACGATGCGCAGGTCGACGTCGAGCGATTCTCCGACCATGTCGAGAACGGCCTGCTTGAACAGTTTGAGCCTTGGCCCGCCAGGCAGGAACGCCTTGAAGTCGTCAAATCCCAGCGGGCCGACGCGCAATTCGATCCTGCTCTGGCGGTTGAAAACACGCGGGCCGATCGTCGCCCCCCGGCCAAGGCTTGCATAGGCCTTTGCCAGGCGGGTCTGCAGCTTGGTTGGTATGGTTATCCAGGCGGCGATGAATTCCTTGATCTGAACCGGCACACGGAAGGCTTCGGCCAGGAACAGAGTCAGCCGTTCCGGGCCGTCGACCTGGCTGGCGAGCGAAGCCGCCTGGCGAAGCTTCACCGTATCGAGATCGGCGCTTTGTGTGCCGGGAAGGCCAATCCCCGCCATAGCTTCAAGCATGGCGCGAACGCGCCCGCCGACCGCGCGCTCGACCTGGACGGCCGGATGCGCATCCGCCCACGCACGATAGTAGAGGGCGATCATGCGGTGCTGCAGGATGTTGACGAAATCGACGAAGGTCGTGTCGCTGGTCTGTTGCGCGTCCGCGCCGGTGAACCAGCGCTGCGAAAGGCGATCGAGCACCCAGCGCGTCAGATGCAGGGGCATGGGACCTTCAGGTCCCATCAGTCCGAGATTCGCGACAGTAACCCGCGCCGGCCCCTTGTCGCTGGCGTCCCGGAATTCAACCACGTCCCTGGCCGAAAAACTAAGCCGTACATGCTGCCCGAGCCTTGCCGGCTCGCGCGCCGGCGAGCCGGTATAGCCGAACAGCCCGCCCTTCCGTTCGAGCCGGCGCAACAGCTCGAAGAAGTCGAACGTGTCGGACAATCCCTCCGCCGGCAGCGGCTCGGATGCCTCTAGATCAGGTAGCGATTGCCGGGCGTCATCGGCCATGGCACATCCTCCTGCTTCTGCAGCAGCCGCGTGCGGGTTCGCACAAAGCCGTTTATTCCGGCATGACGGGCAAACAGCCGTGCGAGCAAGGCGCAAAGCAGCAATGTGCTTTGCCCGGCTAGGACTGACTGGTCCACATGCAATGTCACTTCCGTGCCGCGTCCGAAGCACATCGGCCCGTCGATCTGCAGCCGTTCGATGACCGGCCGCGAGTCGATGCGCACGATCGAATGCACGTTGCGGGCGAGGCTCGGGTCGCCGCGGTCGGCGTAAAGATCAAGCAGCGCATGCAGCGGATCGACGCCGCGGCCTTCCTTGGCAAGGCTCAGAAAATTGAGCGTCAGCTGCGCCACCAGCCGCCAGGCGAGATTGTCGGCGCGCGATTCGCCCGCCGCGCCGGTCGGCAGCGCCGCGGGGATAGCCGGACGCGGCGGATGCAGCGCGCCGAGAAGCCGCACCGTCTCGACCGGATCGCCGGCCTCCAGCGTCAAAGTCGGATTGTCGTCGAGGATCGGCAGGTCGCGGTTGGTGCAAAGCGCCACGACGTCGACACGCTTCAGCGGCCGATTCGGCTGGCTCTCCACCGGGCGTGAGATCGCCAGGAAAACATCGTCCCCGGTGTAGGAAGTGCGGGTCAGCCCGTCGCGCCGCTCATCTTCCGTGGCGCGCCGTGGGCGCCGCTCGGTGGAATAGACCCAGCCGCTGCCGCGGTTCTGCCCCAGGCTGAACAGCTCGGGAATTTCGGCGTCGCCGCCGCCGGTGTCGGCGTCCTCGACGCGGATGACTCGGTATATCTCGAAGTCGCGCGCCCGGGTCCGGTCGGCGTGCAGCACCTGGCGTGTCTTGCGCGCATCGAGCTCGATGACGTTGCACTCACGCTCGAAGAGATTGATGATCGGCGTTGCGAAAAGTTCGAAATCGGCCGGTGTCAGATCGGCGAGCTCAGGCACCGGACGCCTGAACACGAAGTTGATGTCCAGCCCGGCCGCGCAGCGCCGCACGACGGGCTGCAGCCCTGATATCCGCGCATAGTGAAAGCGCTCGGGCATCATGAAGTATTCGCGTAGCAGACGGTACCCCTCGAATGTCGGGCGGGTACGAGGCATCAGCGCCTCGTCGTCGCTGATGCCGATCATCTGGGGTTCCGGCAAAGGCGATATCGGGTTGGTCTTGCCTTCCGCGCGCGCGCCGACGGCCGAGCAAGCGCCGAAGATCGCGTCGAAAATCAGTGGCGCCTTGGCGCGCCCGGCAAAGTAGAGATCAAGCTGGTCGAGCGACAGTTCGTCGAGCCTGCCTTTTCCGGTCCGGGCCAGCCCGATCCGCAGCGCCGCCTCGCCGCCCACACCGCCGATCGGCCCTATGCCGGCCGCCGCCAGCGCGCTGCGGTCTTGAAAATAACTTACCGAAGTGACCGCTATCGGCCACAGCGTGATGTCCTGGGCGGTGGTGAAGGTGCAGCGCGTCGAGAGGCCGGGCTGCAGGCTGGAGACCAGCCGGGTGTTGCGCTTGACGACATGGCCGGCAATCATGGTCTGCACCTGCTGGCCAGGCTTCAGCACCACCATCGCCGTTGCCGGCGCAGGCGTGACCAGATCGGGATAGAGCACATCGAGGACGCTGCGCGAAAAGCGCGAGCGCTCCGCGTCGACCTTCAGCCGGGTGCGCGCGGCAAGGAAGGCGACGCCGTCGAGCAGCCGCTCGACATAGGGGTCGGGACACGGAACCGTATCGAGCGACAGGTTGCGCGCCACGGCCGGATGCATGTCGGCGAATTCCGCCGCCAGGGCCCTGATATGGGTCAGTTCCTCTTCGTAATATTCCACGAAGACCCGATCCATCTCAGGCCTCCCTGAATTCGGTCCGCGCCAGGCCGTTGTCGAGATTGATCGTGGTGCGCAGGCGCATGCGTTCCGGCGTCGGCGTCATGATCAACACCGCATCAATCTCGATCTTCAGGCCGACGCTTTTGTCGCCAAGGGTCACCGTGACGTTTGTGGCGCTTTCCTTCAGACGGGGCTCGAAGGTGGCGAGCACCGAGCGGATCTCGCGCGCCAGGGCGTCGCGGTCAAAGTCACGGGAGGAACGGCCCGAAAAGGAAGGTACGCCATAGTTGATCACACTGCGGCGCACTTCCGGGAAATCGGCGAGCGACGGCGGATTGTCTCCGGCCTGCTCGCTTTCGAAATCGGAAAGCAACGGCACGGCCTCGAAGCGCTCGGTGTTGAACAGAGCCTCGATATCGCGCCGCACGGCCTCCCTGAGCACGCGGGCCGATACGACCACGCCGCGGCTTTCTATCTCGGCGCGGTGCTGGCTCTGAAAGGCGAGCCGGTGCAGACGCCGCTTCTGGTCAGGCGTCAGCTCCGCATCGGCGTCGATCAGTCGTGCGCTGGCCGCCGCCAACGCCTCCAGCCGGTCGGCGCCGAGCTCGTCCTGCAAGCTCTGGCGCAGCCCGTCTATTTCGGAGGTCATGCCCGGCAGGTCATTGACGAGGCGGTCCCAGAGCGAAGGCTGGACCGCTTCGCGCTTTGCTCGCGAGCTGCCGGTACCCTGCAGCTTGTCCGCGCCGGGACGTCGGGCCTCACTTGCCGACATAGACATCCATTTCGATCTCGTCGTCCTTGTCGTAGACGAACTTGATCTTCTTGTAGGCGAAGCTGACTTCTTCCTCGATCAGGTCGGCCTCGTCATCAGCCTGCTGCATGTCGTATTCCATGATCGAGGCATCGGTCAGGGTGACGACCAGGTAGTCGCTGGTTTCTCCGTCGATGGTACGGCGTGCCGAAAACACCACCTCGTCGAGTGCCTTGTTCTCGAACAGTGCCTTTTTCAGATAGGGCGAGGACTTGTCGTAGTGCTTGGTGAACTTGATCATGCCCAGCGAAACCCGGCCGCGCCGCGACAGCGAATTCGGATCGTATGGCGCGACGATCTTGTAATCGACGCCATGGACTTCGATTTCGTCCTCATGGCCGTCGCGCTTGCTCGGCCCCTTGATATCCGGAACTTTCAGAAAGCCATCGATCTTCGTAGTTGTCGGCATTGTCTTTCTCCACCGCTTTCAAAAACCAAGATGTTGTTGCTGCAGATCAAGTCTTCACGGACGGCAGCTCCGACACCAGCCGGAGCGAGGCGTTGATGCCCTCCAGCTGATAGTGCGGGCGCAGATAGAAACGGGCATTGTAGTAGCCTGGCCGCCCCTCGACGCTGTCCACCTGGACCTCGGCGGCGGCAAGCGGGCGCTTGGCGCGCGCCTTGTCGTCGGCAAAGGCGGGGTTGGCCAGGACGTAGCGGTTGATCCACTCGGTCAGCCAGATTTGCATGTCGGAGCGCTCCTTGAACGAGCCGACCTTGTCGCGCGCAATGGCCTTGAGGTAGTGCGCAAAGCGCGACACCGGGAAGAGATAGGGCAGGTTGGCGCTCAGCCGCTCATTGGACTGCGCGTCGGGGTCGACCAGCCGTCCCGCCCGTGTCTCATCGTCCTGCAGCGAGTGGGCGCCGATGAAGGCCGCAAGATCGGTGTTCTTGCGATGCAGGATCGGCATCAGGCCGAGCTTGGCCAGTTCCGCCTCGCGCCGGTCGTCGATGGCGACTTCCGTCGGGCATTTCATCGCTATCGACCCATCGTCGGTCGGGAAGCTGTGCACCGGCAAATTGAGCACCGTGCCGCCATTCTCGACGCCGCGGATCTGCGTGCCCCAGCCATAGAGCTTGTGGCTGCGGTTTATGTTGACGCCCATCGGGAAGGCGGCGTTCATCCAGACATATTTGTTGTGATCGCCCTGCACCTCTTCCTCGAAGGTGAAGCCCTTCACCGGAACGGTATCGGTGCCATAGGGCAGCCGGGCCAGCACGCGCGGCATGGTCAGGCCGATGTAGCGGGCGTCCTCGCTCTCGCGCAGAGATTGCCACGAGGCGTAGGCCGGGTTGGAGACGATCATCTGCAGGTCCTGCGGGTTGGGCAGTTCCTGCCAACTGTCCATGCGGAACAGGCGAGGCGAGGCGGCCGCGATAAACGGCGTGTGCGCCGAGGCACAGATGCCGGAAATGTTGCGCAGCAGACCGACATCGCGTGGATGGTTCGAGAATTCGTAGGCGCCGACCACGCAGCCGATCGGCTCGCCGCCGAGCATCGAATACTCGTCCGTATAGACTTTCTTGAAGATCGGGCTCTGGTCCCACATCTGGCCTTCATAGTCTTCGAGCGTGTCGGCCAGCTGCTCCTTGGAGATGTTCATCACCCGGATCTTCAGCTTCTGATCCGTCTCGGTGTTGTTGACGAGATACCAGAGGCCGCGCCATGTGCCTTCCATCTCGCGCACTTCCGGCGCGTGCAGGATCTCGTTGACCTGCGTGGTCAGCATCTTGTCGATGCCCGATATCAGCGACTTGATCGACTTGATCGCGTTGGACGAGATGGTCGTGGTATCGGAACGCGATTGTGCCGCGAGCGCGAGATTGCGCACGAGTTGCTGCAGCTTCTCGCTGTCGTCCTTCTTGACCTTGAAATCCTTCTCGAGGAGCCCGCTGAATTCGCCAAGGTCGATGGCTTCGGCCTCGGCGGCAACGGCGGCGGTCTTTTGCTGTTCGGCCATGGTCTACTCCCCTGCCTTGTCGTCGTCGGCCAGTGCCTGGCTGGCGATCTTGCCAAGAAGCGGTTCGTTGTTGAGAAGCTGCGCGATGCGTTTTTCGGCGTCGACGCGGCCGTCCATGAAGCCGAGCAGTTCCTCGAGCTGGCGTCGCATCTTGAGGATCTCGGCCAGTTGCGGCACCTGCTCGGCGATCTTGTCCGGCGCGAAATCGCCCATTTTGGAGAAGGTCAGATCGAGCGCCAGTTCCTCGTCGCGCTCCTGGCCCTCGGCCTGCGGCAGCGTGTTCTTTACCCGCGCTTTGACGCGCGGCCCGAGCGCTTCCATGAACTTGGGGAAGCGGTTCGCGTCGGTCTCGACAAAGGCACGGTCCAGCACCGACTTTGACGCTTCCCTGGTTTGCGAAGCGCCGGAAAGGTCGGCCATCACGCCCATGACGAAGGGCAGTTCGATCGTCGTCGGGCTGCCGTAGGTTTCGACGTCGTAGGCGATCTGCACCCGCGGCGCGCGATTTCGTTCGATGACCTTCGCTTTGCTTTCGGCTGGCATGTGCTGTTACCTTTCATCCTTCTGGGCCGTCTTCTTGACGTCTGGAACGCCGGCAAGGAGCCGGAATTCCTTCAGCCCCGACGGGGCGAGATCTTCCATCAGTTCAACGAAATCCATGTGCACCATGCGGCGCACGCGCCGCGCCAGATGCGGTATCGGGCTCGACGGTTCGGTGCGGTCATAGAAGGCGACGACGAGGTCGAGGCATTTAACCACGTCGTCACGCGAGGAAATCCGGTCGGGAAGTCCCGCGCTCGAGTCCGCGTAGCTTGCCATACTTGCCATAGTATCGGCTCCATGACCGTTTCGAGCAGGCGTGGCCGGTTCTGCCGGCGCTGGGGGCTTGGTCGCGCCGTTCGTCACGGCGCCGGTTGCCGAATTCCGTTCGAGGGTCGTCAGCAAACGCTGCAGGAACCGCTTCAATTCCGGAACCGGTGCGCCGCCGCCGTCCAGGCGAGCGTTGAGGGCCGTCTCGACCGCATCGAGGGCGGCGATCGCTGCCCGCGCGCCGGCCACCAGCGCGATCATCTCGGCGCCCGCTTGATCGATCTGTGCCGCGCATCCGGCGCGCAGCCGGTTCAAGAGCTGTGCGTGCGCACTGGTCAGGGCGGCCTTCTCCGCTGCATTCAGCCCCGAGGCGGCTTCCTGGAGCATGACGCGCTCGTCGAGCGCGCCCTGTTCCAGATCGCGTCCGCTGATCGGCCCGATCGAACGCGGGGCAAAGAACGTCATCTGTCGCAGGTTGGCCAGCAGCCCTTCCTGGCCGTTCTGAAGGTCGAGCAGGGCGTTGATGCGGCGCAAGGCGGCATCGCGCGGCACGGCATTCGGCCGCAACGCCGGATGCATGGTTTCCCAATGCTGGTCGAAGCTCTGTGCGATGAGGCTCAAGCCCTGGGCCAGCCCGGCCAGCCCCTCTTCATTGGCAAGTGCGCGCGTGACCATGACGAGCAGGCGCAGGTCCCGGCCATGCGCGCGCAACTCCTCCGCCTTTGCCAGCACGGCCGGCCAGTCGACCGGGACAGTGCTTTGCGAGGCGGGCTTGTTGTTGCCGTCGTGGACGACCTTGATCTGGGGTTCCGTCAGGCGCTCCAGCTCATGGAAAGCCGGATCGTTGCGCAAATCCGCGCCCGACGGATTTTCACCGTCCAGTCGAGCAAGCCAGAGCGCGACATCAATCACACAAACCCCCAGCGACCGGCCCTCAAACTGTATGTGACCCGACGATATCACACGGTTGCACTTTACCACAAATCGAGGACTGCTCAAAAATTAACAGAAGCTAAACGCAACTGGCTTCTGATGCCGAAATCCAGGCTGTGATTGACGAGCTGGTTTGCGAAATGCATGACGTTAGGGCAATCATTTGCGTGGCTGTTCGCATTGAGAGGTGCGGAACTTTCCACAAATGAGTCGAGCCGGCCGAACCAGGCATCGACGCCTCTGTCCGTCACGCGCTTTGTCAAGTGACGGCTTATGTGGCAGGTTATCGCTGGCAGATTGCAGGAGCACGTTCGATGGAACAGCGCCGGTCATCGCAGAGTGTCAAACGCAAGGAACTGGTCGGCAAGCTCAATCCTGTGGGGGTGCGCGCCTTCAAGGCAGCAGCCGACACCGCCAAACTTCGCGGCAATCCTTACGTCGAACTCGTCCACTTCATCGAGCAACTGGTGCTGTCCGAACGCTCGGATGTCCAGATGATAATCGCCGAAGCCGGGGTGGATGCCAGCCGGCTCGCGGCCGATATGACCCGCGCCGTCGACAAGTTGCCTTATGGCGCCACCTCGATCGAGGAATTCTCCGATCATATCTTCCACGCCATCCAGGAAGGCTGGAATCTGGCGTCACTGGAGTTCGCGGTCGAGGAAGTCCGCAGCGGGCATATCCTGCTTGCCTGCCTGAAGACGCCGGCGCTGGAAGGCCTGCTGTCGAAGATCAGCGGCGAGTTTGACAAGAT
The DNA here is from genome assembly GCA_004791255.1 of bacterium M00.F.Ca.ET.205.01.1.1. Taxonomy (GTDB): domain Bacteria; phylum Pseudomonadota; class Alphaproteobacteria; order Rhizobiales; family Rhizobiaceae; genus Mesorhizobium. The sequence goes on along the minus strand of SRUQ01000008.1, from coordinate 178,941 downwards.
CGACGCCGACGCGGTCGTCGCGCGGTTCGCCGATGTCACGCAGGGCTCACTCGAAGCCGGCGCTTCGACCGCGGTTCCCGCAACCGAAGCGCCAAAACGGGCTCCGGGCGGGGATTCGGCGCTGGCCAAATACGCCACCGACCTGACCCAGCGAGCCCGCGATGGCAAGATCGATCCGGTCGTCGGCCGCGATCCGGAGATCAGGCAGATCGTCGACATCCTGATGCGGCGCCGGCAGAACAACCCGATCCTGACCGGCGAGGCCGGGGTCGGCAAGACCGCGGTCGTCGAGGGCTTTGCCTTGCGTATAGCCCAAGGCGACGTGCCGCCGACGCTGCAGAATGTCAGCGTGCGCATGCTCGACGTCGGCTTGATGCAGGCGGGCGCCAGCGTGAAGGGCGAATTCGAAAAACGACTGAAGGCTGTCATCGATGAGGTTCAATCCTCCGAAACGCCGGTCATCCTGTTCATCGACGAAGCCCACACGCTGATCGGCGCCGGTGGCGCGGCAGGAACCGGCGATGCCGCCAATCTCCTGAAACCGGCGCTGGCGCGGGGCGAACTTCGCACCATCGCGGCAACGACCTGGGCCGAATACAAGCAGCACATCGAGAAAGACCCGGCGCTGACCCGCCGTTTCCAGGTGGTCAAGATCGACGAGCCGTCGGAGGTGGTGGCGGTGCTGATGTTGCGCGGCGTCGCCGGCGTTCTTGAGCAGCACCACAAGGTGCAGATACTCGATGAGGCAATCGAGGCGGCGGTCGGCCTTTCGCACCGCTACATCCCGGCGCGGCAACTGCCTGACAAGGCGGTGAGCCTGCTCGACACCGCTTGTGCGCGCGTTGCCATATCGCAGCATGCCACGCCGGCCGAAGTCGAGGATATCTTGCGCCGCCGCCAGGCGCTGGAGGTCGAGAACGGCATCATTGGCCGCGAGGCCGCGATCGGCATCGAGGTGACTGAGCGGCAGGCGCGGGTCGACGCCGGGCTGGCCGAGACCGAAGCCACGCTTGCCGCCGCCCAGGCGCGCTGGGAGAGGGAAAAGGCGCTGGTTGCCGAAATCCTCGACCGGCGCGCCAGGCTGCGCGGCGAGGGCGTGCCGCTCGATACGGCAGCGGAGGAGGCCACCGGTGAGAGGGCGGCCGAAGTAGCCGAGACCAAGGCGCCCGAAAGCAAGGCAGCCGGGGAAAAGGGCCCGAAGAGCAAGGGCTCGAAAGCCAAGGCATCGGAAGCGGTCAAGACCGACGCCGATGCCGAAGCGGCGGCCGACGGTTCGCCCGATCCGGCCGCCGATCTAGCCCGGCTACGCGAACTGATGGCGGAACTGGCCGCGGCGCAAGGCGAGACGCCGCTGATCCTGCCGTCGGTCGACCGCAACGCCGTGGCTGCCGTGGTCCAGGACTGGACCGGCATCCCGACCGGACGCATGCTCTCCAGCCAGACCGAAAAGGCGTTGAAGCTCGCCGCCACGCTGTCCGAACGTGTCGTCGGGCAGGACCATGCCATGGAGATGATCGCCAGGCGTGTGCAGACCAGCCGCGCCGGGCTCGGCGCCCCGGAAAAGCCGGTGGGCGTGTTCCTGCTTTGCGGCCCCTCGGGCGTCGGCAAGACCGAAACCGCATTGGCGCTGGCCGAAACGCTCTATGGCGGCGAGCAGAACCTGATATCGATCAACATGTCCGAGTTCCAGGAGGCGCATACGGTCTCCACCTTGAAGGGCGCACCGCCCGGTTATGTCGGCTACGGCAAGGGCGGCATCCTGACGGAGGCGGTCCGCAGAAAACCCTATTCGGTGATCCTGCTCGATGAGGTCGAGAAGGCGCATCCGGACGTGCACGAAATCTTCTTCCAGGTCTTCGACAAGGGGATGATGGACGACAGCGAAGGCCGGCGGATCGATTTCAAGAACACGCTGATCCTGCTCACCTCGAATGTCGGTTCCGAAGTCATCATGGACCGGACCCGGAACGGTTCGTTGCGGGCCGGGCTGGACGATCTGGACACCGCTTTGCGCGGCCCGTTGCTGAAGGTCTTCCCGGCGGCCTTTCTCGGCCGGGTGGTGACCATTCCCTACTATCCGCTCTCGGATTCGATGATCGAGGCAATCACTCGTCACCAGTTCGCCAAGATCGCGCGCCGGCTGCGGGCAACCAGCGATGCCGAATTGGTCATCGGCGACGGCGTCATGGATCTGGTCAAGGCTCGCTGCACCGAGATCGAATCCGGCGGCCGGATGATCGATGCCATCCTCACCAACACTCTGCTGCCGGAACTGAGCCGCGGCGTGCTAAACCGGTCGCTCGGCGGCGAAAAGATGACGAAGGTGACAGTCGGCGCCTCCAAGGAGGGCTTCACCTATTCCTTCGAGTAGTTCAGGCCAAGCGTCCCGCCTCAAGACGCCGGCACCCTGACCGAGCCTACAACTGCTTCGGATGCGGCAGCATGATGATCGTATAGAGCTTCGGCCACATTTATCCTCCCAACCCGGATGTCTCTCCTCCCGATCTAACCGATCTGCGGCTCGATCAGCACATAGTCAATTCGTCGAAAGAAGCAGAAGGGCAGCTCTCTGCCTCGAGAAACCCTACCAGCAGAATACCGGGTGTTTATTGATCGGGAGCAAGTTTAGGCGTCGGCCGGTCAGAAATGCTCGCCGGCCTTGAACGGTCCGACACGGGTGCCTGCTGCGATCAGGTAGGCGGTCGACCAGCCGATAAGCAAGAGACCGTTCACGCCCTCGAGCGCCGCCAGGACACGCCACCCGTGAGCGGGCACTATGTCGCCGTAGCCGACCGTCGAGAAGGTGATGGTGGAAAAGTACAACGCGGTTTCGAAATCCGCGAAGATATCGAGCAACCGGTATAGTCCGGCCCAGAGCCAGACCTCCGCGGTCATGACGGCAAAGAGACCCATCACCACGCTGATCATCGCGACAATGCGGCTGCGGCGCCCATGCATGCGAAAGCGGGAGACAAGGTATCCCATCGCATGTGTGACCCCGATAAGCCCGAAGGTATGAATCAGAACCGTCAGACTTATGACGACGGTGCCGATGACCAGATTTAGGACCATGGGTGATCCTACCGGTCGAAACCATGACGCGAATTGTGCCAGATCAAATCTGCAGTTCGCGGCTGCAAAGAGCAGAACATCAGTGTGGGTCCGCATCATGTGTGACGATGTCATTCCATACGGGCGGCTTCGAGCCCGCTCGGACAAGTGCGCCATGAACCAAGTTCCAGACGACTGGGGGACATACCTTGTTCGTCTAGCCGAGCTCGGTCTTGGCTGTCCCGACCTTCAGCCTCTCGGAATTGCAGTCGGAACGTCTGCCGTTTGGCTTCTGGTATGACGCGGTCTTCGCCAACACGGATATGAATGTGCCGAGTCACTGCAGCCGAGCAATGATGTCGAAAACATACTGCTTGCCGCTCCGGACGCTTCCTTCCAGCGATACGCCGAGGGCAAGAGAGGCGGCGATGGCGCTGGATAGCATGCAGCCTGTTCCTCGCATCCCTCCCGGCAAGCGAGGCGCCTCGAACCGAGCCGCAGGGCGGTTTGGCTGCAGCAGCACATCGACGGCTTGGGCTCCCTGTGCGTGCCCGCCCTTGACGAGTACGGCAGTCCCTACGCTTCCCGAAAGTTTCTCGCCTTGACGGCCGGCGCTTTCTTGGTCCGGCGCCGGTACGGACCCGGTCAGCTTTGCCAGTTCGATCAGATTGGGCGTTACGAGCCGACAGACCGGGATCAGATCGCGGCGCAGCGTGTCGATGGCGTCGTCCTCCAGCAGCACTCGTCCCGAGGTCGAGGCCAGTACCGGGTCGAGCACCGCCGGTATTTGCGGATTGCTCGCCAGGACGGAACCGACCGCCTCGATTGCTGCCGCCGTGCCCAGCATGCCGATCTTGACCGCAGCGACGGTGTTCGCGGCAAATGCAGCGCGCATCTGGGCGGCGATAAGCTCGGGCGGCATCTGCTCGATCCGCTCGACGGCAGAGTGCGTCTGCACAGTAACGGCCGTGACAGCGAGGCAACTGCGCAGTCCAAAGGCGGATACGATCTCGATGTCGCGCGCTATTCCAGCGCCGCCGCTGGAATCGGACCCGGCGACGATGAGCACATGCGGTGTCATCGCCATTGCGCCGTCGCCGCCAGCCATTCCACTGCGCGCGCCTCGGGTTGCGCATTGCGGGTGATATCGGTCACTACTGCGGCGCATTGCGCGCCCTGCGCGAAGACACCGGCAATGCGCTCGACCGTAAGCCCGCCAATGGCCACCAGTGGAAGCGCGCCGACGCGCTGTTTCCAGATGGCGATGCGGTCCAGCCCCTGCGGCGCCCATTTCATCGCCTTGAGGATGGTCGGGTAGATCGGGCCGAGCGCGACATAGTCCGGTTCGGCTTGCAGCGCGGTTTCCAGCTCGGCGTCGTCGTGGGTGCTGAGGCCGAGCTTCAGGCCCGCCCTGCGGATCGCTTTCACATCGGCTTCTGCAAGATCTTCCTGGCCGAGATGGACGAAATCGCAATCCTCCTCGATCGCGAGACGCCAGTAGTCGTTGACGATGAGTTGGCAGCCGTGGCGGTCACATATCGCCTTGGAGGTACGAACCTCTCGCCGCAGTGACGCTTCGTCCTGGTCCTTGATGCGCAACTGCACCAGCTTCACGCCAAGCGGCACCAGACGTTCGATCGAGGCGGCGGAATCGACGATCAGGTAGAACGGATCGAGCTTCATCAAAATGCTGCCATGCCGATGACGGGGGTTGAGGGGACAGCCATGTCGCGCGGCTCGAGCAGGCCGGCGCAATAGGCTTCACGGCCCGCCTCTACCGCCTTGCCGAAGGCCACGGCCATAGTCACGGGATCGCCTGCCTTGGCTATCGCGGTGTTCAGAAGCACCGCGTCATAGCCAAGCTCCATCACGGCTGCGGCATGCGACGGCCGACCAATGCCGGCATCGACGATCAACGGCACGCCGGGAAAATGGCCGCGCAGGCTTCGCAGCGCATCCGGGTTCTGCGGCCCGCGCGCGGAGCCTATCGGCGCGCACCAGGGCATCAACAGCCTGCAGCCGGCATCAAGCAGGCGCTCGGCAACGACAAGATCGTCTGTCGTGTAGGGAAAGACTTCGAAGCCTTCCGAGGCAAGGATTTTTGCGGCCTCGACCAGCCCGAAGACATCAGGCTGCAGCGTATCGTGATTGCCGATCACTTCGAGCTTGATCCAGTTCGTGGCGAACACCTCGCGCGCCATCCGCGCAGTCGTGACCGCTTCCTTGGCCGAGTGGCACCCGGCGGTGTTGGGCAGGACGCGAACTCCCAGCGACTGAACCAGCGACCAGAACTGGCCGCCGGACTTGCCGCCGGAGGTCTCGCGGCGAAGCGACGCGGTGACGATCTCCGAGCCGGACGCCTTCACGGCATCGGCCATAACAGCGGGTGAAGGGTAGAGCGCGGTGCCCAGCAGCAGACGGGACGACAGTTTCTCTCCGTAGAACTCGAGCATGGGTCAGCCCCCCTTCATCGGCGAGAGGATTTCGATCCGGTCGCCATCAGTCAGCCGGCAGTTGTCGCGCGCTTTGCTGTGCACGACTTCGCCGTTTAGTGCGGTGGCGAGCCAACTGCCCTGGAAGTCGAGTTCTATGAGCAGTGCGGCGAGCGTCTCGGCCGCGACGTCATGGTGCTGGCTGTTAACGATGAGCTTCAAGGGTCAACTCCTTTGCGGCGGGATTTCCCAGGATGATGTCGGCCGCCTGCCGCGCCATGGCCGGCGCGAGCAGGAAGCCGTGGCGGTAGAGGCCGTTGATGCGAATGCGCCTCCCGTCGCCCTCGACGCGAGGCAGGTTGTCGGCGAATGCGGGGCGCACGCCCACGCCTGTTTCGACCAGCTCAGCTTCGCCAAAGGCCGGATGCAGCGCGTAAGCGGCGCTGAGCAACTCCATGGTCGAGCGCGCGGTGATCGGGCCGGCGGCATCGCACTCGATCATCGTCGCGCCGACCATGAACAGGTTTTCCCCGCGCGGCACGACATAGACCGGGATGCGCGGATGAAGCAGGCGCACCGGTCGGGCCAGCGAGATTTCGCCTGTCCGCAGGATGAGCATCTCGCCTCGAACGCCACGCAATTCCGGTCGCCGGTCGGCGATGCCGGTACAGTCCACCTCGACATCCGGGATGGCTGACACCGTGCGGCAACCGAACTCGAGGCGCGTGCCCATGCCAGGCAGCGCTTCGCTTAGCGCGAGCAACGCCTTGCGTGGGTCGAGATGTGCTTCCTCGGCGAAGAACAGGCCGCGCCCGAACCGGCCCGCGAGCGCTGGTTCGAGCGCCGCGATCTCATCGGCGCCGAGCTGCCTGAAGCCGGACGTGCGGCGGCCGAAGCGATCCAACTCGCCGGCATCGCGCGCAGGCGCCACCACGAGCGTGCCGTTGCGCGAGACATGACCGGGCAACGCTCTGTCCCACCAGTCGGCCGCCCCGCGCCCGAGCGTGAGGACCGCCTCCTCGGCACTCTCGCGCTCGCACCAGGGCGCGAGCATGCCGCCGGCCTGCCAGGAGGCATTGCCGGCGATCTCCCCGCGTTTCTCGACCACGGACACCTCGGCGCCGCGCGTTGCCAGCTCGTGCGCGAGCGTCAACCCGGCAACGCCCGCGCCGCGAATGAGCACCTTCATGGCGTGTCCGTGCGCTCCGTGGTGCCGTCGACGGGCATGTAGAGGTCGCCGCCGTCCCGGTACTTCGCCGCCATCGCCGCGAGCCCTTCCTTCTGCGCTTCCGCTCGGATGTCGTGCGAGATCCGCATCGAGCAGAACTTGGGGCCGCACATGGAGCAGAAATGGGCCACCTTATGCGCTTCCTTCGGCAGGGTTTTGTCGTGGAAGGCGCGCGCCGTCTCCGGATCGAGCGAGAGGTTGAACTGGTCCTCCCATCTGAATTCGAAGCGCGCCCTCGACAGCGCATCGTCCCTGACCTTGGCGGCCGGATGGCCCTTGGCGAGGTCGGCCGCGTGAGCGGCAATTCTGTAGGTGATGACGCCAGTCTTGACGTCGTCGCGGTCAGGCAGACCGAGATGTTCCTTGGGCGTGACATAGCAAAGCATCGCCGTTCCGAACCAGCCGATCATTGCCGCGCCTATGCCCGATGTGATGTGGTCGTAGCCCGGTGCAATGTCCGTGGTGAGCGGCCCCAGCGTATAGAACGGCGCTTCGCCACAGACCGTGAGCTGCTTGTCCATGTTTTCCTTGATCTTGTGCATCGGCACATGGCCGGGCCCTTCGATCATTACCTGGCAGTCCTTGGCCCAGGCGATCTTCGTCAGCTCTCCAAGCGTTTCCAATTCGGCGAACTGGGCGGCGTCGTTGGCGTCGGCGATCGAGCCGGGGCGAAGACCGTCGCCGAGCGAGAACGCCACGTCGTAGGTGCGGCAGATGTCGCAGATCTCCTCGAAATGCTCATAGAGGAAGCTCTCCTTGTGGTGGTGGAGGCACCACTTGGCCATGATCGAGCCGCCCCGCGACACGATGCCGGTGACGCGGTCGACGGTGAGCGGGATGTAGGGCAGGCGCACGCCGGCATGGATCGTGAAATAGTCCACGCCCTGCTCGGCTTGTTCGATCAGCGTATCGCGATAAACCTCCCAGGTCAGATCCTCGGCGATGCCGCCGACCTTCTCGAGCGCTTGATAGAGCGGCACCGTGCCGATCGGCACCGGTGAGTTGCGCACGATCCAGTCGCGGATGTTGTGGATGTTGCGGCCGGTGGAGAGGTCCATCACGGTATCGGCGCCCCAGCGGATCGCCCACACCATCTTTTCGACCTCTTCGGCCATCGACGAGGTGACGGCGGAGTTGCCGATATTGGCGTTGATCTTCACCAGAAAATTGCGGCCGATGATCATCGGCTCGCTTTCGGGGTGGTTGATGTTGGACGGGATGATGGCGCGGCCGCGCGCCACCTCGTCACGCACGAATTCCGGGGTGACGAAGTCCGGGATCGCGGCGCCGAAGCTCTCGCCATCGCGTTGAAGTTTCGAACGCAACTGCTCACGGCCGAGGTTTTCGCGGATGGCGACGAACTCCATTTCCGGCGTGATGATGCCGGCGCGGGCATAGGCGAGCTGGGTGACGGCACGGCCACCAGTGGCACGCAATGGCTGGTTGCGCACAGGAAACTCCGGCGTCAGGCGATCAGCAGAGACGAAGCCGTTGTCCTCGGGCTTGATTGTCCGGCCTTCGTAGCGCTCCACGTCGCCGCGTGCCTCGATCCATGTCTCGCGCAACCGCGGCAAGCCGCGCTCGATATCGGTTTTCACCGCGGCGTCCGTATAGGGGCCTGACGAATCGTAGACCGTGACCGGCGGCTCGCCGGCGCTCGGGTGGACCGAGATCTCACGCATCGGCACCCGCAGGTCCGGGTGAAGTTGGCCTGGCTTGTGGATTTTCTTCGAAGCGGGCAATTCGCCGACGGTGACGGTCGGGGTAAGGGCATTCATGAGTGAGCCTCCTTGCTCGAGTGCAACGGAGACCCAGTCCACGCGATGAGGAGGAAGTGAAGCTTCGTGGAATACGGGTATTGCCCGAATGCCAAAGCCGGATTGCCAGCTCGCAAAGCCTCGCACCGTCCCTACGCCAGTATGAACTGGATCAGGTTCAACGGGTCACTGCGCGCGATAGCAGTATCTCAGCCCCTTGCCGGGACTCCCCTGGTGAGACGCCTAGGTTGGACGAAGCGAAGTCGCTCTGTCAACTGTTGTAGCGGACGGGCGGGTCCTAAAAAGGGAAGTTGGGACTCGTTGGGTGCTGTGTTGCGCCAGATCGGCGGGCGGCCTGATGGGTCAGCAACCGACCACTATCGCTCCACCGGTCAGGCCTGCACCGGCCGCCGCCAGCAGCAGTTTCTCGCCAGGCTGAAAGGGGCTGGCGCCGTGGGCAACCGATAGCGACAGCGGGATTGTTCCGGCCGACGAGTTGCCATAGTCCGCGATGGTCTTGACGATCCGCCCGTCGTCGATGCCGAGCGACTTGCCGACCGCGTTGAAGATGCGGGCATTCGCCTGGTGCGGCACGAAACGGGCGATCTCCGGCGCTGAAAGACCGGCCGCTTCCAACGCCTCGACGGAGCAGCGGCTCATCATCTCCACCGCCTTGGCGAAGACGTCGCGGCCGTTCGCGATGGTCATGCGGGTTTCGGCGATGTCGATTTCTTGCGCGAACGGACGGTTGCTGCCGCCCGCCGGAATATGGATCAGGCCATACGCGGATCCATCCGAGGCAAAAGAGGCGCCGATTATGCCGTGGCCGGGATCGCTGGATGGGGCCAGCACCACCGCACCTGCGGCATCGGCGAACAGCACGGCGCTCGCGCGCTCGGCCGGGTTGATGCGGCGGCTCAATATGTTGGCGGCGATGACGATGGCCGGCTTGTTGTGCAGGCGCACGAAGCCGTCGGCAAAGGTCATGGCATAGATGAACCCGGCGCAGGCGCCCGCTAGGTCAACCCCGCCGGCCTTTTCGAGGCCGAGCTTGTGCGCCACCAGCGGCGCGCTCGGTGGCAAGAGATGGTCCGGCGTCGATGTGGCGAGCAGCAGCAGGCCGATCTCCTTGCGCTCGATGCCGGCTGCCTCCAGCGCCATGTCACCCGCTTTGGCCGCCAGTCCCGAAAGCGTGTCGCCAGGTTCCGCCCAGAAGCGCGAGCGGATGCCGGTGCGCCCCTCGATCCAGCCTGCCTCCAGCCCGAGGCCTGCCTCGATCTCGGCATTGCCGACCCGGCGCGCCGGCACGTGATGGCCGAGGCCGATGATGCGCGCCGTGCGGTTCATCTACCGTCGCCCGCAAGCTCGGCTGCTTCGTCTATTGCCGTGTAGAGTCGGTCGAGTTCACCCGATGTGACGCAATAGGGCGGCAGCAGGTAGAGGATGTTGCCGAGCGGTCGTACCAGCAATCCGCGATCGAGGAAGAAGGCGCGCAGCCTGGGGCCGACCTCGGCGAGATAGCCGGCATTGCCGACGCGGAGGTCGAGGGCGGCGATGGTGCCGCTCGTGCGCATATTCTCGAAACGCGGATCCCCGTTGAACCGTGCAATTTTCTCCACCTGCATCCGCGACAACGCGGCCACGCGTTCGGCCACCGGTTCGTCGTTCCAGATGCCGACATTGGCGAGCGCTGCCGCGCAGGCGATCGGGTTCGCTGTGTAGGAACTCGAATGGAAGAAGGTCCTGGCCCGGTCGCTGGAGTAGTGCGCGCGGAAGATCGCATCGGTGGCAAGCGTTGCCGCAAGCGGCAGCGAGCCGCCTGTCAGTCCCTTGGACGTGCACAGAATATCGGGCGCGACCGCCGCCTGTTCGCAGGCAAACATGGTGCCGGTGCGGCCCCAGCCGGTCATGACTTCGTCGGCAATGAAAAGCGTGCCGGAGCGCTCGGCAATGCGCTTGAGTTCGGCGAGGATCGAAGCCGGATACATGAGCATGCCACCGGCGCCGAGCACCAGCGGCTCGACGATCAGCGCGGCAACCTCGCGGTCGCGCGCCAGCCGTTCGAAGGCGTCGAGTGTTTCCTGCTCCCGGCCTGCAGCGGGAAAGGGGATGGTGTCGACCTGAAACAGTAGCGGCTCATACGCGGCGTTGAAAACGCCACGCGCGCCGACGCTCATCGTGCCGATAGTGTCGCCGTGATAGCTGTGTTCCATGACGACGATACGCGAGCGCGGCGCGCCGTTGTTGCGGTGAAAGCCGAGCGCCATCTTCAGCGCCACCTCGACGCTGGTCGAGCCGCTGTCGGAAAAGAAGACCCAGTCGAGGCCGGCCGGCGCCATGTCGACCAGCGCCGAAGCCAATCGCTCGGCCGGCTCATGGCTGAGGCCGGCAAAGATCACCTGGTCGAGCGTTTCGGTCGCCTCGCGGATCGCCTCCACGATCTTCGGGTGGCGGTGGCCGTGGGTGATGACCCACCAGGAGGAAATCGCGTCGAGTATGCGCTTGCCGTCGCGCGTCTCGACATAGGCACCTTCGGTGCACACGATCGTCGGCGGCACCGGCTCGGTGGCATGTTGGGTAAACGGATGCCAGACGGCGGAGCGGCTCATGACAGGACCTCCATGAAGTCGGCGACCTCGAATGAGGCTTTCATGGCCGCGCGGAGCGCCTCTGATGTCAGCGGATCGAGGCGCGGCAAGCGGCCGAGCACGCGCACCTTGCCCATCTCGGCGATCGTCCTTTGCGTATCTGCCATCTCGTCGCCGATGAAGGCGACGCCGAGCAGCTTTATGGAGCGGGCGCGCAGCGCCTCGATCGACAGCAGCGTGTGGTTGATGGTGCCGAGGCCGGTGCGGGCACAGAGCACCACCGGCGCCCGCCACCGCGCGAAGATGTCGATGTAGAGCGTGCGCCTGTTGACCGGCACCATCAGACCGCCTGCGCCTTCGACGACAAGCGGCCGGTCGGTCGCGGGCAGCATCAATGTGTCCGCATCGATTTCCACGCTATCCAACTCGGCGGCGCGGTGAGGCGAGAGCGGCTCGTTGAGGCGCCAGGATTCTGCCAGCACCCGGTCGGCGGGCAATCCGGCGAGTTTGGAGACGGTCTCGCTGTCGGTCCCTTCCAGAATGCCTGCCTGCACCGGCTTCCAGTAGAAGCCATCGAGCAAACCGGCAAGGCCGGCGGCGAACACCGTCTTGCCGATGCCGGTGTCGGTGCCGGTCACGACGATTTGCACCGTCATCGCCTGCGTTCCCATTCCTGCGCAAGCGCATCGAACAGCGCCGAGACGTCGTCCTCGCCGACATTCAGCGTCAGCGAGATCCGTAGCCTTGCCGTGCCCTCGGGCACGGTTGGCGGGCGGATGCCGCGCACGTCGAAGCCACGCGACTGGAGTGCCTGCGCCAGCGCCATGGCGCGGGCGTTGTCGCCGACGATGATCGGCAGGATCTGCGAACCGCTGGCAGGCAGGCCAAGGTTCTCGGCCCCCTTGCTGGCAAGCGCGACCAGCCCCGCCAATCGCTCGCGGCGCTCCGGCTCGTCGGCGACGATGTCGAGGGCCGTCGCCGCCGCCACGGCCATCAGCGGCGAGGGCGCAGTGGCAAAGATGAAGGGCCGGCAGCGGTTGACCAGATAGTCGCACAGCACTGCCGGCGCGGTGACCAGCGCGCCGGAGGCGCCCAGCGCCTTGCCGCAGGTATGCAGCACCCCCACATTGTCGCGGCCTTCGAGATCGTGCGCGAGACCGCGCCCCGCCGGGCCGTAGACGCCGGTGGCGTGCGCCTCGTCGACGAACAGGAATGCGTCGTTGCGGTCCGCGACCTCGATCAGTTCGCCGAGCGGAGCCCGGTCGCCGTCCATGCTGTAGAGGCTCTCGGCCACGATCCAGGCGTGGCCGACGCCGCCTCTCGCGCGCCAGGACCGGATTGCATCGTCCACGGCGTTCGCATCGTTATGCGCGACTTCAGCCACTTCGGCGCGGCCGGCACGCGCTCCCTCATGCGCGCTGGCATGGATGAGTTCGTCCAGCACGACCAGATCGCCCTTCTGGGGCAAGGTCGTGAGCACCGCGAAGTTGGCGACATAGCCGCCGCCGAAGAACAGCGCGCGTTCGGCGCCGAAGAAGCTGGCTGCCTTGACCTCGAGGGCCTCGTGTTCGGGGTCGTTGCCACGCAGGAGCCGCGAACCGGTCGCCCCGACGGGCGTGCCGGCGGCAAGTGCCGACGCGACCGCCTCGGCCATGCGCTTCGAGCCTGCAAGGCCGAGATAGTCGTTGGAGGCAAAATCGGCGCCCGAACGGCCGCTGAGGCTCCGCAACCGGTCCTTGCGGGCCAGTCCGCGCAGGCTGGTCTCGTAGCGGTCGAGCATGGCCCGGCCGTTCACTTGCCCATTCACTGGGCTTCGCGCTCCATCGGCTTGATGCCCAGCCGGCGAAACAGCGCGCTGTCCTTGTCTTCTCCGGGGTTGTCGGCGGTCAGCAGAGTGTCGCCGACGAAGATGGAGTTGGCGCCGGCGAAAAAGCACAGCGCCTGCATCTCGTCGCTCATCGCCGTGCGGCCGGCAGAAAGCCGCACATGCGATTTCGGCATCATGATGCGGGCGAGCGCAATGGTGCGCACGAATTCGATCGGTTCGATGGGTTCGGCCTCGCCAAGCGGCGTGCCCTCGATCGGGATCAGCATGTTGATCGGCACGCTGTCGGGCGGCTCCGGCAGGTTGGCGAGCGTCACCAGCATGTCGATGCGATCGGCTTTCTCCTCGCCCATGCCGACAATGCCGCCGCAGCAGACCTTCATGCCGCTGTCGCGGACATTGGCAAGCGTATTCAGCCGGTCGGCGAAGGTCCTGGTCGAAATGACCTCGCTGTAGTAGCGCTCTGAGGTGTCGATGTTGTGGTTGTAGTAGTCGAGCCCTGCCTGCTTGAGGCGCTGCGCCTGGCCGAGGTCGAGCATGCCGAGCGTCATGCAGGTCTCCATGCCGAGCGCCTTCACGCCTTCGACCATGGCGACCACGGCCTCCATGTCGCGCTCCTTGGGGTTGCGCCAGGCGGCGCCCATGCAATAACGCGTGGCGCCCGCGTCGCGCGCCTTCGTCGCCTCGGCGATGACGCGTTTGACCTCCATCAGCTTCGAGGCCTTGAGCCCGGACTGGTGATGCGAGGACTGGCTGCAATAGCCGCAATCCTCGGGACAGCCGCCGGTCTTGATCGAGAGCAGGCGCGACAACTGCACCCGGTTGGGGTCGAAATTCTCGCGATGGATGGTCTGGGCCCGGAACAGCAGGTCATTGAAAGGCAGGTCGTAGACTGCCTGCGCCGCTTCCCGGCTCCATTGGGGGGACGCCCCTTGGATCGCCCCGGCGTCCGCGTTCAGGTGCAATTCGGCGTTCATGCCACCTCCATCGTCTGGATATCCATTTCGATTTCCGACCAACGAGCATCGAAACTATTGGCCAACCCGACAGTTTTTGCCGGCTCACGAGCGCCGGTTTCTGTTCAAGGGCCGCGTGCGCCGGTTTAGGGCATGTTTCGCTACCGGCAATCCAGTCCAATATCAAGGATCGGCGCGCTATGGGTGATCCATCCGACCGAAATCAGGTCGACTCCTGTCGCGGCGATCGCACGCGCGGTCTGCGGTGTCACCCGGCCCGACGCCTCGGTAATCGCGCGGCCGCCGACCATTGCTACCGCCTCCGTCAACTGCCCGACGGACATGTTGTCCAGCAGTACAGCATCGACGTTTGCCGCCAGCGCCATGTCGAGTTGATCGAGCGTGTCGACCTCGACCTCGATCTTCATCATGTGGCCTGCGCCGGCGCGCGCCCTTTCGATGGCGGTGCGGATATCGCCGGCGATCGCGATATGATTGTCCTTGATGAGCACCGCGTCGTCGAGGCCAAAGCGATGATTGGCGCCGCCTCCGGCGCGCACGGCGTATTTCTCCAGGGCGCGCAGACCAGGTGTGGTCTTTCGCGTGCACACGATCCTGGCCTTGTGATCCCGCACGGCTTCAACGACCGCCGCGGTCTGCGTGGCGATGCCGCAGAGATGGCAGAGGAAGTTCAGCGCCGTCCGTTCGGCGGTCAGCAGCGCGCGGGCAGGTCCTTGCACTGTCGCGACGACATCGCCGCCCGAGAGAGCGGAGCCGTCAGCATGGACCACCGTAATCTCGGTCCGTGGATCGATCAGTTCGAAGGCGAGGGCGGCGACGTCGAGGCCGGCAATCACGCCAGGTTGTCGTGTAGCGAGCACCATCGTCGCGGTCGCATCCGCCGGAACGATCGCATCGCTGGTGATATCGCCGGCGCGTCCAAGATCCTCGAGCAGGGCGGCGCGCACCAGTGGCTCGATCATTATGCGCGGCAGCGGCTTCAGCATCATGATCAGGCCCTCCTGCCGGGCAGCGCTTTCGCGGCAAATGTAGTGTCGGAAAAGGCCGCTGCCGCCTCGAGCGTCTCGTCCAGCGTCAGCCGCAGCGATTGTGACTGGGCATTTCGTCGAGGGAAATCGGTGCGGAAGTGCGAGCCTCGGCTTTCTTCGCGACGAAGGGCGGCGAAAGTGATCATCAGCGCGACCAATGCAGGGTCGGAGCCTGCATCACCGCCGGCGGCAATCGGCGCCAGGCTCCTTGCTGCCTCGCGCAGAGTCTCGCCGTCGCGCTCGATGCCGAGAGCGCGCGAAGCGATCGGGCGGATGCGCGAGGCATCGGGTCGTGGCGGCACGATCGCAGGCTTCAGCCGTCCGTGCGTGCCGCGTGACGCGGCGGCGACGCTTGTCGCGACCCATGCGGCGGACGTCACAGCTTCGATGAGCGAGTTGCTGGCGAGGCGGTTGGCACCGTGCAGCCCGGTCCGGGCGACCTCGCCGCAGGCCCACAGGCCGCGCAGCGAACTGCGGCCTTCGGCATCCACGGCCACGCCACCCATGTGATAGTGCGCGGCGGGGCGTACGGGGATCGGCTGCCCGGCAGGGTCTATGCCGGCCTCGCGGCAGAGCAATGCAATCGCCGGGAAGCGCTCGGCAAACCTCGACCCGAGACATTGCCGCGCGTCGAGGAACACGCGATGCCCGGCGCCAAGCTGGCGCCAGGCCGCCCGCGCGACGACATCGCGGGGAGCGAGTTCGGCCCCCGGCGTATCGGCGAGAAAGCGCTGCCCGCGCT
Organism: bacterium M00.F.Ca.ET.205.01.1.1; assembly: GCA_004791255.1. Classification (GTDB taxonomy): domain Bacteria; phylum Pseudomonadota; class Alphaproteobacteria; order Rhizobiales; family Rhizobiaceae; genus Mesorhizobium. The sequence continues at coordinate 163,313 of SRUQ01000008.1, read as the reverse complement.
CGTCGATTAGCACCGCGCCTTCGCCGCGCACCGCTTCGCTGACCAGCGGCATCGGGTGTTTCGGGCCGTCGAGCGCGGTCGGGTGAAACTGGACGAATTCGAGATCGGCAAGCTCCGCGCCGCCACGCGCGGCAAGCGCCAGGCCCTGGCCGAACGAGCCGAGCGGGTTCGTCGTATGGTCGAACAGGCCGCCTATGCCGCCGGTCGCGAGCACCACGCGGTTCGTCGAGAGCTGGATTGCTTCGCTGCATGCGACGGCAAGCACGCCGGCGATTTCGCCGTCCTCGACGAGAAGGCGCCGCACCTCGACGCCTTCAAGGATCGCGATCGAAGGCGTCTGTCGCACCGCGGAGGCAAGCACGTGGACCAATTCACGGCCGGTGGCGTCGCCGCCGGCATGCACGATCCGACGGCACGAATGCGCGGCTTCGAGCCCGAGCAGCAACGTGCCGTCGGGCGCATGGTCGAAAGCGACGCCCAGCCGCTTGAGATGGTCGATCGCCTGGGGGGCCGCATCGACAACGCGGCGCGCCGCTATCTCGTCGCAAAACCCGTCGCCGGCCGCGAGCGTGTCGGCAAGATGCAGGCCCGGGCTGTCATCGATGGCGAGGCTCGCCGCAACCCCACCCTGGGCAAGCATGCTGGAGGTTTCGTCCCCTAAAGTGACCGTCGAGATGAGGGCCACCGGTTCCGGAGCGAGGTGAAGCGCCGTCATCAGGCCCGCGATGCCGCCGCCGATGATGACCGGCCGGCCGTGGAGGTCGTGCATGGTCATATCGCGAGCATCCGTTCCACCGCCTGCCGTGCCCGGTCGGCGACGCTGGGATCGATGGTGACGATATGGCGGTTCTGCTCGAGTGCCGCGCGTATGTTGCCAAGCGTGATGCGCTTCATGTGCGGGCAGAGATTGCAGGGGCGCACGAAGTCGACGTCGGGATGCTCGACGGCGACGTTGTCGCTCATCGAGCATTCGGTCATCAGCACGACGCGCGCCGGCTTGTGCCGCCCGACATAGTCGGACATCGCCGCCGTCGAGCCAGCGAAATCCGCTTCGGCGACAACCTCCGGCGGGCACTCGGGATGGGCAAGCACCGTGACGCCGGGATGCGCCTCGCGCAGCTCGCGTATGTCGGCGGGGCTGAAGCGCTCATGCACTTCGCAATGCCCTTTCCAGGCGATGATCTCGACCTTTGTCTGCGCCGCAATGTTCTTCGCCAGATATTCGTCGGGCAGCATGATCACCCGCGGAACGTCGAGCGATTCGACGATAGCCAGCGCATTGCCCGACGTGCAGCAGATATCGGATTCTGCCTTCACGGCTGCGGAGGTGTTGACATAGGTCACGATCGGAACGCCGGGATAGCGCTGCCGCATAAGCCGCACATCCGAGGCCGTGATCGAGTCGGCCAGCGAACAGCCGGCGCTGAGGTCCGGAATGACCACGGTCTTGCCCGGGTTGAGCAGCTTGGCCGTCTCAGCCATGAAATGCACGCCGGCGAGCACGATGACATCCGCATCGACCGTCATCGCCTTGCGGGCCAGCGCCAGGCTGTCGCCAACGATGTCGGCCACGCAATGGAATATCTCGGGCGTCTGGTAATTATGCGCCAGGATGACGGCGTTGCGCTCGCGTTTCAGCGCCAGGATTGCGTCGATGTCATCGGTGAAAGCAGGCCATTCGATCGGCGGAATCACCCGCCGAACGCGATCATAGAGGGATGCGGCGGTCGAAAGTGAAACGGACATCGGCGCTCCAATTATGCTCCAAGTGAGTATAAGATGGATATATACTTACTTTGAGAATAAGGGATGTCAAGCGCGCGATAGTGGCAATTTCGTCCCCGCGACAACCCGTTCGTCGAGGACGGCGTGGCGGAAGCGGAACAGCTTCGCCGGCCTTCCGACGGTATCGGAGGTCGTCTCACCTGTCTCCTCGACCAGATCCTGCTGCTCGATGAGGCGCCGGAAGTTCGGCTTGTGGAGCAGCCTCCCGGAGAGCGCTTCCACCGTGCGCTGCAACTGGAGTAGGGTGAAGACGGGTGGCATCAGCTCGAACACGACAGGCCGGTATTTGATCTTGGAACGCAGCCGCGCGATCCCGGTCGCCAGGATGCGGCGGTGGTCTGCAATCATCGGGGTCCCGGGTATCGGCGGGGACGCGCTTAGCTCCGACCCGCGCACCGCCTCTTCGACCAGGGCCGCCTCATACAGGAGCTCGTAACGTTGCAGGACGAGTTCCTCGTTCCAGTCACGCCCGTCGAAACCGAAGGCGATTCCAGCCCGTTGCCTGCGTTCACGCCTCTCCACGTCGTGGCCAGCGTCGTCCGCCCAGGCCAAAAGGCGCGGTTGGAGAATGCCTGGAATGATGGACGGGACGCCGGAACGATGGTCTTCCCAGGGGAAATAGTCATACCAACTCCGCCACGCACGCTTGCTCGATCCGACGGCATGTTCGGCGCGCGTCAGGGCGAGATAGCTGATCGAGATCACCCGTTGCTGGCGCTGCTCACCGATCCGGTCGCGATCGGCGAATGTGTAGAGCTGCTCGATATAACCAAGCTGGTGGCCGGTCTGGTGTTCCACCCATGCCCTCAGGCCGAACTGGAGGGAGCGATGGCTGAGCTCGAACGGCCCTGAGGGCAGGGCATCAGCGCGGCCGACGGTGAGGGCGCCAGGCCCGTGCTCCGTCATCGCCACGACTACCGCGATCAGGTCCACATTCGCATCGTGGGCCTTGCCGGAAGGCTCTTCTTTCCTGGTCGCTATTGCCTGTTTCTGCATGATCTCGCGAACGCTTCGGTCGACCTCCTCTCGGAGGCTGAATCGGGTCGTTGCGAGGGTGTACTGCGCTCATTGATCCGTCAACGTCGCTGGGGCCTTCCTGAGGCGGAAGCTGGCACGCGTTGGCTTGAGCGACTGTTCTCGCCCGCCGCACTGGGCGGGGCATGGATCGGCCATCAGGCCAGCTCCCGGATCGAGTTTTGCAGCCCCACCCAGGCGTGACCGCAAAATCGGCAGGGAGCGTGCAACGCTTACCGAAACCGTTCTCCGTCGTCTCCGAAGAGACGCGCCGATGCGGGCGCAAAATGCAGGATGATCTTGTCGCCGGTCCTTGGCTGAGACGACCGCCGCTCCGCGATGATGGTCTCGCCGGTCGCCAGCGTGGCGTGGACATAGGATGTGGAGCCCATCGCTTCGACGAACTCCACGGTCGCCTCGAGGTCGATACCCTCGTTCTGGTCGAGATGCTCGGGCCTCAAACCCAGCTGCAATTTGCGTCCGGGCTCCAGCGTGGCCTGTGCCGGGCTGTCCATCTCCCGGCCTCCAACCGCGAGACGGCCCCCCGCCAGTGCAGTGGCTGTCAGAAAGTTCATTCGGGGAGAGCCTATGAAACCCGCGACGAACGCGTTGTCGGGATCCTGGTAGAGGCTGCCTGGCGTGCCGATCTGCTCGATGCGCCCGCTGCGCAGAACGACGATCCGATCGGCCATGGTCAGCGCTTCAGTCTGGTCGTGCGTCACATAGATCATGGTGTTGCCGAGGACACGGTGGAGCTTGGCCAGTTCCACGCGCATCTGCACCCGGAGCTCGGCATCGAGGTTGCTGAGCGGCTCGTCAAAGAGAAACACCTTCGGGTCGCGCACGATCGCGCGTCCTATCGCGACCCGCTGGCGCTGTCCTCCCGAGAGCTGAGCGGGTTTGCGCTGCAAGTACTCTTCGAGCTGCAGGATCTTGGCGGCCCGCTCGACCTTGTCCTTTATCTCCGCCTTCGGGCGGTGCGCCATCCGAAGGCCGAAGCTCATATTGTCGGCCACCGTCATATGCGGATAAAGCGCGTAAGACTGGAACACCATCGAGACGCCCCGGTCGGCAGGCTCCTCGTCGGTCACATCATCACCACCGATGAAGATTTCGCCCTCGCTCGTCTCTTCGAGCCCGGCGATCATCCTGAGCAGCGTCGACTTTCCGCAGCCTGAAGGACCCACGAATACGGCGAACTCGCCCTCCTCGATCGAAAGCGAGACATCGCGGATAACGTCCGTCGATCCAAAGCTCTTGCTGACCTGTTTCAGTTCGACACGCGCCATCGACTAACCTTTCACTGCGCCCACGGCGATTCCCGAAACAATTCGTCGCTGGAACAATATGTAAAGAACAACGATCGGGGCCGCCGCGATGACGATGCCTGAGGTAAACAGGGGTATCTGGTCCGAGTACTGGCCCTTGAGTGCCGAAATCCCCACCATGAGGGTGCGGTGCTTCTGCATGACCAGCAGGGAAATCAGAATATCGTTCCAGCAGCTGAGGGTATTTAGGATGGCCAGCGTCACCAGAGCCGGCATTCCCAGCGGCAGCATCACGTGCCACCAGACCTGCAGCAGCTTGGCCCCGTCGATCCGCGCTGCCTCGATCAGTTCGCGTGGCAGTCCCGAGTAGAACGCCGTCATCATGTAAACCGAGAAAGGCAGGAAAAACGCGGTGTATGACAGGATGAGCCCGATGTGCGTGTTGACGAGGTTGAGGGCAAGCATCGTGCGCATGAAGGGCACGAGAACGACCTGCACGGGGATCATCAGGGACGACAGGATGACCGCAAACAGGAAGCGCCGATAGGGAAAGCGCAGCGACGCCAGGGCAAACCCGGCCATGGAAGACACGACCATCAACAGGATGACCGCGCCGAGCGTCGCAATCACGGAATTGAGGAAGTACTCGTTGAGGTGCGCGCGGCTCCAGGCCTGGACGAAATTGTCGAATGTGGGCTGCGTGGCCAGCCCGAAGCGGTCGCGCATGTAATCGTCACGGGTCTTGAACGCGTTGTTGATCGCGAAAAAAATGGGATAGAGGCAGCTCAACGCCAGCAGCCCCATCGGGACCGCTGCAATCCTGAGGGCCAGCCTCTGTCGTTTTCCTGCTCCTGACACCATGCCCCTCAGATGTTTGCGTTGCGTGACAGGATGCGGATCTGCAACCAGGCGAGGATGCTGGTCATGAGAAACAGGACCATCGAGACAGCGGCGGCATAAGCGGGCCGGTTAAGCCTGCCTTGGGCGGCCCAGATCAGATATTCGGGCACCGTCGTTGCCGTTCCGGGGCCGCCGCCGGTCAGCACGTAGATCAGGCCGAACATCGACGTCAGCAGGCCGATGGTGGTGATCACCGTCGAGAATTCGATGATCGGGCGAAGCTCCGGGATGATGACATGCCACCAGATTTGCCACATCTTGGCGCCGTCGAGACGAGCCGCCTCGACCATCTCCTTGGAAACGGTCGAAAGTCCGGCAAGGAAGATCAGCACGCCCATGCCGAAGGTCGACCAGCATTGGATCGCGAGTGTCACCGGAAGGGCGGTCGCGGAGTGCCCCAGCCAGTCCACCCCACTGATGCCCGCGAGGTTTAGCAACGCGTTGAGATTGCCATTGAAGCTCAGCACCACGCTGAAGATGGAACCGATGATGACGCTGGAGAGAATGGCGGGAAAGAAATAGACGGAGCGAAAAAACGTGCGTCCCGGCACGCCCTGATGAATCAGGATCGCCAGCAGCATCGGAATGGTCACAAAGATCGGCACCGAAAGCAGCACCGCCACGGCGTTTGCCATGGCAGAGCGGAAATTCGGATCGTCCAGCGCCCGCAGGTAGTTGCCGGCGCCGATGAACTGGCCGGGGTCGGTCGAAGTCGCGCTGGTCAGGGAGATGGCAAAACCCCAGAACAGCGGGAAAATGCGGAACACCAGCACAAGCAGGATTGCCGGGAGCAGAAACAGCAATGCAACGCGCGCCTCTGCTCGGCGAGCCCGGCTCCGGCGGGAACGGGTCCGCGCGGCCTGGCCTGTCTGGTGTATCGAATTGGCGGTCATGCACGGTCACTGAGCTTGGGGATGGGGGCGCATAGTCGCGCCCCCATCAGCGTACCTGAGAAAAGATTATTTTTGCGGTTTGGCGTCAGCCTGAACCTTGTCCAGCGCAACCGCAGCCTGCTCCACGGTGGCTTCACCATTGTACAGAAGCTGGCTTTGGCGATGCCATTCATCGAGCTCCGCTGCCGAAGAATTTGCGTGCGTCGTCGGAACGGCTCTGGTTGCAAGCCAGCCCATGATCTGCTTCAGGCCGGGGCTGTCGATTCCGGAGGTATTGACTTCGGTGTTCGCGGGCACCGACCCGGTGTCGTTGACCAGGTATGACAGGACCTCTGGCGAAGCGAGGATCCGCACTGCGTCGACGGCGAGATCGATGTTGGGGGAGTCCTTGTTGACGCCGTAGCCGACGCCGCCATCGAGCGGCACGCCGGGGGCGCCTTCGTGCTGGTCGCCGGCAACCGTCGGCGAGGGCATCGGATAGACGCCGACCTTGTCGACACCCATGTTCTTTTCGAACTGCTTCCAGTGCGCGACGTTGGAGAGCAGCCCCATCACGTTGGCCGCGATACCTTGTTCGAACAGGGCGAACTCGTCCATGAACATGGTCTGCGAGTTGCCGCCCTCCTGATACCAGCCATTCTTGGCGGTATCGACCCAGGCCTGCAGGATGGCCTTGATCGGCGGATCCGACCAATGAAGCTTGCCGGCCAGCCAATCGGCCTGCTGCGTCGCGGTCAGCGACTGGTTCGCTGCTTCCGACAGGAAGAATTCGGCGTTGTAACCTTCCTTGTTGGCCATCATGAAACAGGCGGGCTTGCCGCTCGCCTTGAAGGTATCGCAGACCTTGGTCAGTTCAGCCCACGTCGTCGGCGGCTTCTCCGGATCGAGGCCGGCGGCCTTGTAGAGCGCCTTGTTGTAGTAGACGACGTGGCCCTGGAGCGTCGTCGGGATGAAATACAGCTTGCCGTCAGGCCCGGTGAAGGCCGACTTTCCAACCAGCTTTGAGATCAGGTCAGGCAACTTGTCGTCAAGCGGGATCAGCCCGCCAACCAGGGCCTTGGCCTGGGCGCCACCATTGGCCCAGATGACGTCGGGACCGGCCTTCGAAGCGAGTGCCGTACCCAGCAGCGTGTAGTACTCGGCGTCCGGCTGAGACAGGAGATTGAGAGTTGCTCCCGGGTGCGCGGCCTCGAATGCTGCCTTCGCATGATCGTAGTATGTCGCGTGGGCGGCATCGTCCACGTTGACGTCCCATACGGTGATCTCCTGCGCCAGCACGGGCGAGGCCATAATCATGGCCGCGATGGCGGTCACTATCTTCAGTTTTTGCACGTCATTCCTCCCTTTTTGTCTACCAGCTTTCGCTCAATCAGCGCGCGCCGCGATTTTGAGGGCTTCCATCAACCCGCGGGTTGACTGGCGCGTCACCAAGCTCTTCGCGCGACAGGATTTCGGGGCGCGCCCACTTCACTCGCGCAGTCTCCGACAAGACCAGTCCGTGGCCCGGTCTATCCGGCGCATGGATCCAGCCGTCACGAATTTCCATCGTCTGCTCGACCAGGTGATCGAAGTTCTGGAACGAGTATTCGAGCCACTCGACCTCCGGCAGCGCACACGCCATGTGCACGCCGATTTCAAGAAATGTGTTGCCGAGAGTGACCGGGACGCCGAGTTCGGCTGCCAGCCAGCCGATCCGCATGACGTCGGTCACTTGCCCATGGACATTCAGCATGTCGGTGGCGCCAGCCTGCATCAACAGACGTTTGCCGGCTGCATCGAGATATTCGCCTGAATTGATCATGGTCCAGGGCGTTGCCGCCTTGAGGTTGCGAAGGCCGTCGAAATCATGGCGCAGAATAGGGTCCTCGGCCCACAGCAGATCATAGCCAAGGCCATGAATTTTCTGCAGTTTTACCGATGCTTCCTTGGCTCCCCAAGCCTCGTTGGCGTCGATCATGATCGAAGAGCCGGGCCGCACTGTCCTTTTCAAAAGCTCCAGCCGGGACAAATCCCAGTCGAAATCGGGATGCCCCACCTTGATCTTGAACGCGCGGTAGCCGAGGGCCTCGGCATGGGCAAAGAACGCCTGGAATTCATCGTCGCCGAGGTGGAAATCCAGACCTGATGCATAGGCTCTTACGCGCTTGCGCCGGCTTCCCAGAAGCTCGTGCAACGGCAGGCCAGCCTGCTTGGCACTCAGATCCCACAACGCAACCTGAAGAGCTTCCTCAAAAGGCAGGCCGAAGGCGCGCCTGTTCCCACCCCGGGGCCGCTGGACCCGATGCACCAGTGCCAAAGGTGATTGTCCGACAAGACCGGGCCAGGCCTCCTCCTCGAAAAAGCGAACGATCTCCGCCTGGTCCGGCAGGGGATGAAACAAACTCTGGGCAAAGCCCAGCCCGACCAGGCCGCTCTCGGCAACGAGTTCAAGCGCGGCGACGTGTGCCGTTTCGATGCGGACCTGGCTGTCACCGATGATCCGGTCACGAGCAAATTGAAAGCGGGTGATGCGATAGTCTGCAATGCGCATACTGGATCTCTGATATGTCAGAATACGATTTAGATATTTCAGATACGAGCCTGAGGCAAGTGGGCAAGGCGCGAAAAGCAAAGCGAGTGGCACGCCGCTGCAGCGGGCAGGGGCCTGTCGATCCGTTTTATCCGCGGGTCTCGGAGCGTTTGGAGCGCGGCGCCAGCCCCTTCTCTCGCGAGGCAATGGGGCCAAAGTACCGGATGCATGCCCTTGCGGGCCTCTTGTTGTCATGTCCGGTTACAAGCGAATTGATAAGGGGTAATGCAGTGCTCTACGATGCAGCCAGTGATATCCTACACATGCATTTAGATATTTCAGAGCGGGGAGATTAACGACAGTGGCAGAGCGCGAAGGGAAGCTCGAAGCGGACGCCGGATCAGCGATTGGCCAACGCCTTGGCGATCGTGCCTATACGCGAATTCTCGAGACGCTGTTTGAGCGGAAGATCCCCGCGGGGGCCTTTCTGTCGCAAGGCGATCTGGTCAAAATGCTGCAGATCCCGGTTGCGCCGCTGCGCGATGCGCTCAAGCTGCTCGAGGCGGAGGGGATTGTCGTCATCCATTCGCGCTCGGGCATCCAGTTCGTCAAGCCCGGCTTCGAACTGACCAGGTCGACCTATCAGTTTCGCAGCATTATCGAGCGGGCGGCGACTGGGGTTTACGCGCAAACGGCAGAAGAGGCGGAATTAGAGGAACTGGAACGACGACATCTGTCCGTCATCGAAGACATCGAGCGCAACGGGCTCACCGACCACGCCAGAGCCGGCCTCGAGCAACTCGAGACCTTGCTGCATCACTCCATCATTGCCAGCCTGAACAATCCATTGATCGACAGTTCCTACAAGCGCCTGCACAATTACGTTCGGCTGATCCGGCTGGACAGAAAAGTCACTGTCTCGCTCGTGCTGCAATCCCTGCGCGAACACATGCAGGTCATCCTGGCATGCAAGGCGCGCGACCCGGAAGCGGCCGCGGCGGCGATGCAGGCGCATCTGGCGTCGGCCCTGCAGCGCGGGCTGGGCCTCTACTACGGCTACTAGTCTAGCTCACGGCGACCCAGAAAGAGCCTTCAGGTCTCAGGTGGTCACGAGGCGGGCCAACAGTGACGCCGCATCGGTACCCGCCAAGCCAAGGTCGCGGACGCTGCTCATGTGATTGGCCGCGGCAAGGGTTGTGCATGAGACAGCCAATCCCTGTTTCTCCAGATGGATCGCAAAGAGTGCGGCCTGGCTGTGAAAGGGCGGCGTTTCGTCGGCTCCGACAGAAATCTCGACGACCACGGATGGATCGAAGCTGTGGTTGATCGGCGAAAAGCGGCGGGTTTCGTCGTCGGTGATCGCGATCTCGGCGGCAAGGAACGAATTCTGCAATGGCTTCAGGTCGTAAAGCCCGCCGAGCAGCAGCGCAGCCTTGATGCCGGAAGGCCGGTTGTCGCCGTTGAAAAGCATCGTTGCCAGATGCGCGCCGGCGGAATGGCCGCTTACGGTCAGCAGGTCGGGATTGCCGCCATGGCCCGCGATATGGTCACGCACCCATCGCCTGGCGCGGCGCACCTGGTCGACAATGCCAGCCATTCTGACGGCCGGCATCAGCGCGTAGTCGACAATGATCGCGATCGCACCGGCGTCCGTGACGGTCTCGGCCACATACGAGTAATCACGCTTGGAGAACATGCGCCAGTAGCCGCCGTGGATGAACATGTGCACCGGCAGGCGGTTTCGTTTGCCCCTGGGAAAGAACAGATCCATCGTCTCGGTGGCGTCATCTCCGTAGGCGACATCGGCGGCCATCGGAACGTTCGCCCTGGTGTCCTGGCTTCTGCGCACGATCTCGGCGACGATATCGTCGAACTCGACCACGTGATCGCGAATGCGAAACGGATCTTTGGCGTGTTCGCTCACAGGGTTACGGCGATGTACTTCGCCTCCATGAACTCGGCAACGCCATGCTTCTGGCCACCTTCCCGGCCCAGCCCGCTCTGCTTGACCCCGCCGAAAGGAGCTGCCGGGTCCGACATCAGGCCGCGGTTCAGGGCGATCATGCCCGACTCGATCTTGGATGCCACGCGCATCCCTCTGGCCAGGTCACGCGTATAAATATAGGCCGCGAGACCGTATTCGGTGTCATTGGCCCTGGCGATGGCGTCCGCCTCGCTGTCGAAGCGCATGATCGGAGCCACCGGACCAAATATCTCCTCGTGGACCATCGCGGCGTCACCCGGCACGTCGCGAAGCACCGTCGGCGGGTAGAAGTAGCCTTTGCCTTCGGGGATCGCTCCTCCGCACAAAACCCTGGCGCCACGGGCGACCGCGTCCTGGACGAGCCGGTCGATGTTTTGCACGGCCTTCCTGGTGATCATCGGTCCGCATTCGGCCTGCACTAGGGTGCCAGGGCCAACATTGAGGGCAGCCATGCGTTTGCTCAACCCATCCGCAAAAGCATCATGGATGCCAGCCTGCACGTAAAGCCGGTTGGCGGCCGTGCAGGCTTCGCCGGCGTTGCGCATCTTGGCAACCATCGCGCCGTCGAGCGCTGCTTCCAGATCGGCGTCGTCGAAGACGATGAACGGTGCATTGCCGCCAAGCTCCATGGAGCATGAGATGACGTGTTTTGCGGCTTCTGCCAGGAGCATGCGGCCGACGCCGGTAGAGCCGGTGAACGACAGCTTTCGCACCCGTGGATCGGCCAGCATGGCCGCCGTTACTGGTCCGGGGGCCGAAGTCGTCAGAACGTTGACGACGCCTGGCGGCACGCCGGCTTCCTCGTAGAGCGCCGCAAGCGCATAGGCCGTCAGCGGCGTCTCGCTGGCGGGTTTCAGGATCACGGTGCAGCCGGCCGCGAGCGCCGGCGCGATTTTGCGTGTCGCCATGGCGGCCGGAAAATTCCATGGCGTGACGAGCACGCAGATGCCGATGGGCTGGTAGTCGACAATGATCCGGTTCGTGCCCGACGGCGCAAGGCCGAACTCGCCGCTGATGCGGACGGCCTCCTCGGCATTCCAGCGGAAAAACTCCGCAGCGTAAGCGACTTCACCGCGCGCGTCGCGCAGCGCCTTGCCGTTCTCCAGCGAGATCAGGGCAGCCAAAATCTCCGCCCGTTCGGTCATCAGTTCGAAGCAGCGCCGCAGGATTTCCGAACGCCTGCGTGGCGGGGTCTCGCGCCAGCCGGGGGCTGCCTTCGCGGCCGCGTCGACGGCGGAGGCGGCATCGGCGAGCGTGGCATCGGGAACCGCCGCGATCACGGCTTCGGTCGATGGATCGATGACTTCGATCACACGCCCCTGCGACGAGGGTTGCCAGCGTCCGCCAATGTAGAGGCCGTGCGAGACCGTTGCGTAATCGAACATATCTTGATCCTCGTCGGATATGCCTGAGGCGATATTCATCGGATGAGCTCCTGGTCGATCACATCTTGGCGGCGGACATGTCGCCGTCATAAGCAGCCCTGACCAGTCGTCGCATCGCGACGAGGTCGAAGGGACGGGGGTTGTTCTTGATCAACCGGTCGATGCCGAGCGCCTGCTCGGCTGTCCAGTCGATCCTGTCTTCGGCAAGACCGAGTTCGGCCAGTGTCGGCGGGATGCCGATGGCACCGAACAGCCGGCTCACCTCCAGGATCGTGGCATGCGCCAATGCGTCGGTGTTGCCGCTGCCAGGATGGGAAAGGCCGAGAGCCGCGCCGACTTCGGCGATCTCGGCAGCCGCGGCGAGAAGGTTATAGGTCATCACATAGGGCAGCATGGTGGCGACCCCCAGGCCATGAGCGGTATGGGTAAGCGCCCCGACAGGATACTGTACCGCGTGGGCGGCGGCCGTTCCGGCCGTGCCGAAGGCGCAACCGGCGGCCAGTGCTCCCATCATGACATCGGCGCGCGCATTCTCGTCCGATCCGTCGCGATATGCCTTTTCGAGGCTGCGGCCCAGCAGCCTGATAGCCAGAAGCGCGAAATGGTCGGTCAGGGCGCTCTTGCCGATGAAGACGTGCTGCTGGGGCAAATGAGGATCAGCGCCGCGTTTGGCCGCTGTGAAGGCCTCGATCGCGTGCGTCAGCGCGTCGGCGCCGGCGATCGCTGTCAGTGAGGGTGGACAGGTCGCCGTCAGATCCGGGTCGCAAAGCGCCACCGCGGTAATGAGATGGGGACTCGAGATTCCCACTTTCAGCGTCCGATCCGGGTCGGAGATCACCGCGACCGGGGTCACCTCGGAGCCTGTCCCTGCGGTTGTCGGTACTGCGATGACGGGCAGGGTAGGCCCTGGCACCTTGAACTCGCCGTAGTAGTCCTGGAGCTTGCCGCCATGGCTGAGCAGAAGTGCTGCGCACTTGGCCATGTCGAGGCAACTGCCGCCGCCGATTCCGATGACCATGTCCGGCCTGAAATCCTTCGCCCTTGCAATGCCGGCGGCGACGCTGTCGCGGGGCACATCCGGCAGTGTCTGGTCATGGACCAGCGTGCCCATCTCCGCCTTGTGCAAGCCAGCAAGGATTTCTGCGAACTGGGATGTTGCCGCGAAACGCTCATCGGTACAGACGAACGCGCGCCGCCCATGTTTGGCGGCAACGGCAGGCAGCACATGGCGCTGGCCTTTGCCGAACAGAATCTCGCGCGGCAGGCGCGCCGCTGCAAACAAGGTCATGCACGCCATCCTTCGACGACGACGGATTGGGAGCCAGGAGAATTAGCTCCGGTCCGGAGACCGGCCCCGATGCTGTGGATCACGCAATATCCCCTATAAAATCGTATAGGATATAGGATTGAATTGCCGGGAGCATCGTGTTAGTGGGTGCTTCTGTCAAGAGGCAAACAATGCAGAACTCGGACCTGACGGTTGACCGTGAAGCCCATCCACCTGGCCGCATCCAGCGCGCCAACAGCCTGGCAGGCGACGTTTACGAGGCAATCTTCGCCCAGCTGATGTCTTTGAGAATTGCACCGGGATCGCGGATCACCGTCGACAATCTGGTGAAGGAATTCAACGTCTCGCATACCCCCATTCGTGAGGCGCTTGGCCGGTTGGAGGGGGAGGGTCTGGTGATGAAGACCCACCTCATCGGCTATCGGGCCGCACCGCAAATCACCCGTCGCCGCTTTGACGAGCTCTACGAACTGCGCCTTCTGCTTGAGCCTGCTGCCGCGGCCAAGGCCACCGTGACGCTGGACGACGAGCGCCTTGCCGTGCTGCAGGAGGCGGCTGGCGTCATGGCCCGCCGGGTGGGGAAAGACGAACGCCTGCGCTATTCGAACTTCGCCCGTCAGGACGCGATCTTCCACGACAAGATTGCGGAATTCGCCCGCAACGAGCTCATTCGCGAGACACTCAATCACCAGCATACCCACTTCCATATCTTCCGCTTGATGTATCACTCGCGGGTGACCGAAGAGGCGCTCGACGAGCACGAGGCTATTCTCGCTGCCTTCTCCGCGGGCGACCCCGACGCCGCCGAAAAAGCCATGCGCGTGCATATCGAGAATTCGCGGGACCGGCTCCTGCCTGCGTTCGAGTAGGCGATGATCGCTTTCCGGACCGCCATCAAGCTCGGTGCGCCGCTGGAACCCCAGGCCAACGCCAAGGAATTCCGCTGGTCTCCGTTCTAACCCGATTTCGATCCCCAGAAGGTGAAGCGCGAAGTGCACCTCGCCCTGGAACAAGCCGAGAGGAAGAGCCATGCCAAGCAAAAAGATCCTGATGCTGACCGGTGATTTCACCGAGGAATATGAAATCTTCGTCTATCAGCAGGCGATGGAAGCGGTGGGGCACACCGTTCACGTCGTGTGCCCCGACAAAAACGCCGGAGACATGATCAGGACATCGCTGCACGATTTTGAGGGTGATCAGACCTATACCGAAAAGCTCGGTCACAATGCGCTGATCAACAAGACCTTTTCCGATGCCGAAAAGCAGCTGAACCAATACGACGCTGTCTACTGCGCCGGCGGTCGCGGCCCCGAATACATCCGCACCGACAAGCGCGTGCAGGCGATGGTGCGTCATTTTCACGAAACCAAGAAGCCGATCTTCACGATCTGCCACGGCGTCCAGATCCTGATCGCGGTCGACGGCGTCGTCCGTGGCAAGAAGGTGGCGGCGCTCGCGGCTTGCGAGCCGGAGGTGACGCTCGCCGGCGGCACATACATCGACCTGTCCCCCACCGACGCCTATGTCGACGGAACGATGGTTTCGGCCAAGGGTTGGACGGCGCTCGCAGCGTTCATCCGGGAATGCCTGAAGGTGCTGGGAACGGAAATCCACCACCCTTGAGGCTTTTGTCCCGACGCATCCTTGAAGGATGCGTCGGTTCCGGCCGCGGAACGCGATTGCAACTTTCGTTTCGGGTCGGATTGTTCGGTGACCATCTCATAGATCGTGAGTTTGCAGGACAAGCATGCCAGCATGCACGCCGTCACCCGGCGCAAAGCCTCGGTGATCGCGCGGCCGCCGACCGCCGCCACCTTGTAGAGGCGAAAGCTGACGCGGGCCGGACTGGTCTCGTGCGAGACCAAGCAAAGAGCCTGCCGAGCTTCAGTTAAGCTGGTTCAGGATCCCCGAACTGGTTGCGACCACCAGATTTTCATACATTTGGAAGGCGATCGCGCAAATCGCAGCCGCCGATATTGGAACGCCGAAGGGAACGACCCCCTTCCGATCCATATGCTCCACGTAGAGGCGAAACGCTCCCGCCGGTAGCATGAACGGATTTTTCACGAGTATCGCAGTGGCGATAGCGAAAAACAGGAGCAACACGGTAAAGACGACGAGACCGTCTCCGCTGATCAGAAATGGCATGACAGACAACAGCTTCACGTCGCCGGCGCCAAGCTTGCGCAAGACCCAGAACGGAAAGAGCGCGACGAACAGCACGAAGCCCCCGAGCGCGCCGAGGCCCATATCCCACCACGACCCGGATTGAAGCGACGGCAGCAGCAGGCCTCCCGCCCCCATGCAGAGCAGCAGCAGCACGTCGCGATTGGCTATCTTCTGGGTGGTGAAATCGAGCCAGGCAATCCTTGCGAGCAGAGGGATGGCGAGCGCCTTCAGCAGCAGCGCTTCGATAAGCAACATACTAGCGCTCGACGTTCTGCACGCTCGACGACAGCAGCTTCAGATTGTTGGCAACGGTAGGGTCGTTGGGCGCCAATTCGTAGGCCTTGAGGAAATTGCTGCGCGCGTCCTGCAGCTTGCCGCGCAGCAGGGAGGAATAGCCGACATTGTTGTAATATTCAGGCGACGGACCAAGCAGCTTGAAGGCGCGGGCGTAGGCCCTGTCGGCGAGGTCGAAGCGGTGGATGCGGTCGCAGGAGGCGGCCAGTCCCATCCAGGCGCCACCATCATTGGGCGCCAGCCGCGTCGCCTTCAAGAACAGGGCGCCGGCATTGCCATAATTTTCCGCGCGGAACTGGTTCTTGGCCACCGCCACGGCCTGGTCCGAAGCGTAGTATTCGACGTCGCTGACTGTTTTCAACCCGTCGAAGGCATCGCCAAAGGACGTGACGTCGCCCTTTGCCGGCTCATTGGTGCGGACGACACCGTTCATGGTGTCCGCGTCATTTGTCTGGCAGCCGGCAAGCACCATCATCAACAGACTGGCTGCGGCCGCGAGGCGTATTGACCCTGTCATTTTTTCCCTCAGGGATCCCTCGACTCGGTGAGTCACCAAAGCATATTGCTCAATGGATGAAAATGGCCTGCATCCGAATCACCACCGGGAGGAGGACGATCATCAGCACGACCGGGAAGATACAGATACCCAGCGGGATCATCATCTTGACGGGCAGCGCATTCGCACGTTCCTCCGCGTGAAGTATTCTCTGAGACCGCATTTCGTCGCTGTAGACGCGCAACGCATCCGTCAGGCTTGTACCGAGTTCTTCCGATTGACGGAATAACACGGCCAACGCCCTTGCCTCGTCAAGGCCGATGCGATCAGCCAGTTCGCGCAGTGCTTCGCGCAGCGGCTTGCCTGCGCGCAACTGGAGATTCATGATCGAAAGCTGTATCCCCAACCATTTGTGGGTCGCGGCCAGTTCCTGGCTCACCCGTTCCACAGCGGCCTCCAGGCTCATGCCGGCATCGGCGCAGGTAATCATCATATCCATGAAATCGGGGAAGCCGCGACGATAGATCCGCTTCTGCGTATTTTCGAAACGATCGAGCATGATGCTCGGAATGACGATGCAAGCGAGCCCGAACAACCCTGATCCGGCAAGGGTCACAAACGAGGGCAAATTTGGCGGCAGGACTTGAGACAGAAGCACATACATCACCGAGAAGCCGGCACAGACCGCTGCAAATCGTGACAAGGTATATATCAGCGGGGCGCTTGCCTGATAAAAGCCGGCGCGAAAGAGTTTCGCTTCAAGAGCGTTGGGCTCGTCCCGCTCTTTCTCCACGGACCGAAAATACGCTTCAACCGGCCTCTGAGCCCAAATCTTGGCCTGCTGCTCGAGGCCGAGCATTGAACGGCGATCGGTGATGCCTTCGGCTATGAGGCTTTGCGCGACCAGCTTTCTCGTCTGCAGCGCCGGCAAAAAGACAAGGCCACCAAAGAGAAAAAGTGCCGCCGCCGCTACAAAGACAGCGGTCGATACGAGAAGGCCCAAGTCCTGTATATTTGAGAATACGTTAATTCTTCTCTCCCGTCAGAAGTCGAAATTCACCATTTTATACATGATGAAGTCACCCAAAAGCGCCCATACCCCGAAGATCAGGAACACGGGAAAAATGAGTGGATTATCCCAAACGGCGCCATAGTAGGACGGCGCGAGCACCAGAAGGACCAAGAACATCACGATTGGGAAAAAGGATATGATCCACGCTGACACTCTGCCTTCTGCTGAAAGCGCTCTAATTTTCATCCCCAGCTTGTGCCTTTCACGCAGCACGGACGAGAGATTGTGCAAGATGCCCGTCAGGTTTCCACCTGTCTTGGCCTGGATCGACAACGACACCGACAGCAGATTGAGGCCCTCGAAACCCACGCGCTGCGATAGCTTTCGCACAGCCTGCTCCATGCTGAGGCCAAAGGTGATTTCGTCGGACACGATACCGAACTCGGTGCCGAGCGGATCCGCCATCTCCCGAGCCACGAGACCAACTGCCACTGAGGCCGGGTGTCCAGCCCGTAGCGAGCGTACGATCATGTCGAGCGCATCGGGCAGTTGCTTGGCGAACTTCCGGATACGCTTGTTGCGGGCGCGCCGCAGGAGCAGGAGCGGCAGCGCAAGCCCAATCACCAGAAAAACGATAGACGCCGCCAGGCTCGATACATCCATGAAGAAAGAGAGAGCCATTGCCACGGCAAGCCCGACGACAATAAATGTCGCGGCGAAGGTCAGGGGATTTCCGGTGATCCCGGATTGCGTATAAAGCCGGTTCAGACCCACCAGGCCAAAAAGGAAGTCCCCCGAACTCGACAGCCCGCGCTCGCGCAGCAATCGTTGCAAGGTCTGTTCGGCGGGAGCTTCATCGGCCAAACGCTTTAGCCTGCGGTTGACCGATCCGGCGCGCGAGCGGCGACTTGCATAGGAAAGATACAGGGCCTCTGCAGCTAGAATGACCGACGCTGCCGCCACGGTATAGATGAAATAGAGCATTGTCTGGCCGGACAGCATCAGAGCGGAACCTGTGGATTAAAGGCGTCCTTGCCAAAATGATGTCCGAGTGTCGCCGCCTCAACTGCGAAACGCGGCCGAACGCCAGTGGCTCGAAAGTCGCCGATGATCGCACCGTCGGCGGTGACGTCGCGACGCACGAAATGATAGATTTCCTGAAGCTGCACGACGTTGCCCTCCATGCCGGTCAGTTCCGATATGGAGACGACCCGCCTGCCGCCGTCGGAGAGACGCTGCGTCTGCACGATGATGTCGATGGCCGAGGCGATTTGCGCCCGGATGGACTCATGCGTCATTGGCATGCCGGCCATTCCAACCATCTGTTCGAGACGCGAGATGGCGTCGCGCGGCGTATTGGCATGGATGGTCGTCATCGAGCCCTCATGGCCGGTGTTCATCGCCTGCAGCATGTCGAAGGCTTCCTCGCCGCGAACCTCGCCGACGATGATGCGGTCGGGTCGCATGCGCAGCGCATTCTTGACCAGCTCGCGTTGGCGAATCTCGCCTTTGCCCTCGACATTGGGCGGGCGTGTCTCGAGCCGGCCGACATGCGGTTGCTGCAGCTGCAGTTCCGCCGCGTCTTCGATGGTGATCAGCCGCTCCCTGGATGGGATGTAACTCGACAGCGCATTGAGCAAGGTCGTCTTGCCGCTGCCGGTGCCGCCCGAAACCAGGATCGACTTGCGCGCCTGCACGGCGATGCGCAACAGATCGACCATTGGCGGGCGGATCGAGTTGAGCACGATCAAGCGTTCGAGCGAATAGGGGTTTTTGGAGAATTTGCGGATCGACACCAGAGGCCCGTCCACCGAGATCGGCCGCACTGCGATGTTGACGCGCGATCCGTCCTCCAGCCGCGCGTCGACCATCGGCGCCGATTCATCGACACGCCTGCCGATCGCAGAGACGATCTTGTTGATGACGCGCAGCAGATGCGCCTCGTCACGAAAGCGGATTGCCGTTTCCTCGACCATGCCGCGCCGTTCGATGAAGACCCGTTTGTGAGTATTGATGAGGATGTCGGTGATCGAATCGTCCTTGAGCAGCGGTTCGATCGGCCCGAGCCCCAGCATCTCATCGGCCGTGTCGCTGGTCAGTTGATCGAGCTCGCGTGCATTCAGCGGCACGTTTCGGCCACGGACGAATTCGCGCACGATCGGCCGGATCTCATTCAGGATCTCATCCTTGGATGCGTTCTCGAGGGCGGTAAGGTTGAAGCGATCGATGAGATGGCGGTGAAGCTCGACTTTGAGCGTCAGGAAATCGTCGCTATGCGATTCGACCTCGGCGGCAGGCGCCAGGGGCGGCGCGACAGGGATAAGCGCTATCGTTTCCGCCCTCGGCTCGATCCGCGTCTCGCCACCCTTGATGAACCGCCCCAGCATAGTCCCCTATACCCCTTTAGCCCAGATTAGACGAAACTAAACGTTAACCAAGCGACGCACAAGCGGCGGCTCGCGCCTGGTCAATACTTTCAACATAGTTAAGAAGCGCACCAAAAAAATATCGTTTTTATTTCTGGTCTCCGCCCCGTCAAACATGTGCAGCGCACTAAGCTTTGCGTGCCCTGTGCCCCTTGCGTGGTCCGACACGGACAGCCGCTCCATAATTGGCTATAACCCCTTAGATATAAAGGAATATGCTGCATTACTAAAATAGGATTAGCTTGATTAGGGCGCAGGCATAATTGTGAACGAATGGTTAAGAGCACTTGAAAAATTAGAAGAATCAAGCCCTTGCTGAATTTAAGGACGCGCTGAACTCGAAAGTTCATGTATTGGAAAGTTAAGGAACCATTAATCCCATTTGACTCTGCAATTTTTCGGGACCTAGGATCGTGATGACGGGGGATGCTCGGGTATGGATTTCATCCTGGCTCGTCTCGTCGGGTTCAACTCCAAGGGGAGAAATTGACATGAAGAAGCTCATGACGATGACCCGGCAGTTCCGCGACGATGAAAACGGCGCTGCTATGGTCGAATATTCCATTCTCGTCGGCATTATCGCCGGCGCCGCCATCCTCGCTATCCTTGCCATCGGCGGCTGGGTCAGCGGACGTTTCAGCGGTCTTTGCGACACTCTGAACGGCAAGGCCGGCGGCACCTGCATCAAGGGCACAGGCGTCGGCACCTGATCGGACAACGCGCCCTGGGCCGCGTTGCGACTTAGGGCGATGTAACGTTTGGAGAAGATCATGAAGACGCTCATGACGATGACCCGGCGGTTCCGCGACGATGAAAACGGCGCCGCCATGGTCGAATACTCAATCCTCGTCGGCATCATCGCCGGCGCGGCAATCCTTGCAATCCTTGCTATCGGTGGCTGGGTCACGGGCCGTTTTACCGGTCTCTGCGGCTTATTGGATGGTAAGGCTGGCGGTACTTGCAACGCCGGAGCTGGGACAGGCAATTGATCGACAAGACTCAGGCCCGGATCATAGAATCCGGGCCTGATCCTTAATCGCGGCGGGCGAGTTCCCGCGGCATGACCTAGGGGCTTGGGTCCAATGCGCGCTAATACATTTATCATGATCGTGCTTGCCGGCGTGTTCGGCGTTCTGGCAGTGGTACTTGTCAACATTTGGCTGGCCAACCAGCGCAGCGCCATGGCGCAGGCAAACGGCGTCGAACGCGACACAGTCGTCGTGGCCGCGGTGCCCTTGAAGTTCGGCGACACGCTGACATCGGACAAGCTGCGCGAGATCGCGTGGCCGGCGGGCGCGGTTCCAGCCGGCGCCTTCAAGACGACCAAGGACGCACTGGCCGGCGAAGGCGCGAAGCAGGCGCTGCAGACGATCGGCCCTAACGAACCCGTTCTTGCCAACAAGATCACCGGCCCCGGCCAGCGCGCCACGCTTTCGGCGGTGCTCGGCGAAGGGATGAAGGCCGTTTCCATCAGGGTCAATGACGTTCTGGGCGTTGCCGGCTTTGTTTTCCCCGGCGATCGCGTTGACGTGCTTTTGACGCGTACGGTTCGCGACAGTGATGGCGTGGACAGGAGTTTCGTCGACGTTCTGCTGCAGAGCATGAAGGTGCTCGCCGTCGACCAGGTTGCCGATGAAAGCAAGGACAGCCCGACGGTTGTCAAAGCAGTAACGCTCGAGGCCAACACCAAGGATGCGCAAAAGCTGACACTGGCGGCAGGCGCCGGGCAGTTGTCGCTGGCGCTTCGCCAGGCCGCGGCCAGCAAGGGCGAAACAAACGAACGCGTGACGCTCGCGGATCTGACGGGCGATACGCCTGAGGATGTTGCCAGAAGGCAGGCCGAACTCGACAAGAAGGCGGCCGCAGAAGCCGCCGCCGCCGAGGAGCGCAAGCGCGCCGACGACCGAATCAACGGACTGGCCCAGGCGGTGGAGCGGGTGGGCAGTCAACTCGACCAGTTGAGCAAGGTTAAGCCGGCGCCAGCGGTGGTATCCGCGCCAGAAGTGAAGGAAGTTGTGAAGGAAGTGGTCAAGTATGTGCAGCCGGCACCGCCGGTGCAGGTGACTGTCGGCGTGTTTCGGGGTATGAAGCTCGAGACATATGACGTGCCGCGACAACCCTAAACAAGAACGCGGCGAGGCAAGGGCTGCCGCCGGCAGCAGTTGGGAGATGGGGATGCGGGGGTTTTGGATTGGGATGGCGGCGGCCGCGTTGTCCTGTTCGGCGACGTTTCTGGCGTCGAGCGTTGTGGCTGATGCAGCCGACCGATTCGTCGATGTGTCGAATCCCAGCGTCCATCGTATCTTCCTGCCGATGTCGCAATCGGTGACGATCCAGGTGAGCGCCAATCTCGGCGACATCGTCGTTGGCGACGAGAAGATCGCCGATGCCCAGCCGATGACCGACCGCACGCTCTATGTCATCGGCAAGGGCGCCGGCACCACCACTGTCAACCTGTTCTCACCGGACAAGCGCTCGCTCGGCGTCATCCAGATCGAGGTCGGCGTCGACGTCAACGACATGGCGCAGGCGATTCGGCAGGTGGCGCCCAGGTCGCGCATCGAAATCGGTTCGATCAACGGCAAGGTCAGGCTTGGCGGCCATGTCAAGGACGCCGCCACGCTCCAATCTATTCTCGATGTTGCCCAGCAATACGGTCCCGATGCCATCATCAACTCCGTCATCGTAGACGACAGCCAGCAGGTCAATCTGGAGGTGCGCATCCTCGAAGCCAAGCGCAATGCCGGCCGCGACCTTGGCGTGTCGATCAGGAGCACGAACAGCAGGGGAACGACCCGAACCGGAACCGGTATTGGCGCCGTCGACGAAGACAATGTGGTTCTGGGGCCGGGAGACCTGGTCACCGGCCTGCTTTCGAATACCAATCCCTTCGCGGCGCTGATCACCCGCGTCATCGACAGCAACATCAAGGTCGATCTGATCATCGAGGCCCTCGAGGCCAAGGGCGTCGTGCGCACGCTGGCCGAGCCTAATTTGACCACGCTCTCAGGTGAGCCGGCCAGCTTCAACGCCGGCGGCGAAATCCCTATCCGCAGCGTCGACGCCAACGGCCAGGTTCAGATCGAATTCAAGCAATTCGGCGTCAATCTGCTGTTCACGCCGGTCGTGCTGGATGACGGTAAGATCCATATGAAACTGGCGCCCGAGGTGAGCGATCTGACCAGCTTCACCACCGCCGGCGACCCGATCTTCACCAATCGCAAACTGCAGACCGTTGTCGAACTGCGTGACGGCCAGAGTTTCGCCGTCGGTGGGCTTCTGTCGAGCAAAACCACCAAGCTTCAGAAACAGGTGCCGTGGCTCGGCCAGGTGCCGGTCATCGGCTCGTTGTTCCGCAATTCGAGCAACCAGAAAGAAGAAACCGAACTGGTCGTCGTCGTCACGCCGCATATCGTGCGGCCGGTGAAGCCCGGCGAGCAATTGGCGACCCCATTCGACAAGACGCGGCCGGCCAACGATCCCGAGTTCTTCATCCTCGGTCAGCTCGAAGTGAACAAGGACATGATCCGCAAATATGAAAAAGGCGACGGCGTCACCGGCCCCTATGGCCACATGCTCGACTTCAAATCGAAGGACAAGATGCTCTATGTCAAGAAATAGCGTCCTGATCCTCATTCTGTGTGCCGCGCCGCTGACGGGCTGCGCCGCCGACTATCTGAACAACTACGACACGGTGACCTTGGCCGCCGGCGATACGCAGAAGTTTAATTCAATGTTGCAGACGGTCGACCCGCTCAACCCGGCTTCGAACAATACCAGGATCGAAGGCGATGGCGTCCGCGCCGCCGCCGCCGTCCAAAAGTACAGAATTCCACCGGCGGCGGCGCCGACGACCAACATGACGGTCAATGTCGGCGGGACAGGCGTGACCAACGGAGCGAATTGAGCAGAAGGATGCGGTGCGCCGGCATGCGAGGATGCTTGGCACGAATGGAACAGAGAGTAAGGTCATGTTGAGGACCATTCGAGCTTTCTGGAACGATCAGCGCGGCGTAGCGATGCTGTTCGCCGCAATTTTGGTGCCGGTTCTCGTCGGCTTGTCGCTTCTGGCCATCGACATGAGCCGGGCAAACACTCTTCACAACGATCTCCAGAAGGGTGCCGACGCGCTTGCGCTTGCCGCTGCGGCGGAACTTGACAGCAGGGCGGATTCGATCACTCGGGCCAACCTGGCTGTGACGACTCTCCTCACCAACACAACCAAGTTTTCCACCTCAGGCGATCACACGCTCGCCCTATCCGACGTGACGGTAACCTACCTGACCGGAATTCCTGCAAGTGACAGCACCGCATTGAGCGCCGCCGGTATCGACGCGGACGGAGTGAACTGGGCAAGCACCGATCCCAAGGCTGTTTCGTTCGCGGAGGTCTCAGTAAAGGCCGCAGGCGCGGGCGCTTTCGCGACGATCTTTCCAGCCAGCTTCGTTGGCAGCAACGACACCATGGACCTGCAGCCACAGGCGGTGGCCGGATTCACTCAGTCCATCTGCGAAACCGTGCCGATCTTCATGTGCAACCCGTTCGAGACGAGTACGCCGGGAACCAGCAAGACGATCCAGGAGGCGTTTGCAGCGGGGCTGACTTACAGCCGCGAATATCGCATCTTGAAGGTGGACTCAAACCCAGGGCCAGGCAATTTCGGCTTGATAGACAACAACCTGACATCGCTGCGGGATGCGATTGCGATCGGTACGGCAGGAACCTGCTATCAACGTGACGCGCTCACCACGAAGACAGGCGTCACTCTTGGGCAGGTCAACGCCGGCGTAAATGTTCGCTTCGATATCTACAGCAGTTCACTCAGTAAGCAGGACAAGAATTGGCAATACCGACCGGCGAGCAACGTGCGCAAGGGGGCTGACAAGACCAGCAACTGCAACAAGTTCACCGCTGCGACAGACGGCTCGGCGATGGGTCTTCCGCCAGGCAACAACTATGACAGTTCGACCGGTATGACGGATTCCACATGGGATCGCTCAGGCTACTGGAGCGTGAACCATGGTGGTGCCGCCTATCCGTCGATTCCGAGCTTAAGCCACCCGACCTCAACGACCCAGCCGGCTTCGCGGTACGACGTCTACAAGTACGAAATCTCTCACAACCTGGTTGGCGACAAGTCGCCAAATCCGTCGAAGGAAACAGGCACCCCGGCATGCTTCAAAGGTGCGACGCCGACGGCGGATCCCGATCGCCGGCTGTTCAACATGGCGATCGTCGACTGCATCGCCAACCAATCAAAGATCAACGGTCACACCCAGTTGAAACCGGATGGCTATGCAAGCGTCTTCGTAAACAGTCCGGTTCAAAAGCAGGACAACAGCAAGGACGATGAGGACTCTTCGGCTAACGAGAAGCCTATCAGTCTTGAGATTGTCGATGTGGATGGCCCGCTGGGCAACAACACCCTCGACAAGGTTCTCCGCAACGAAGCCCAGCTCTATCGGTAGAGCCGCCATGATCAAGCTCAGCGAAATCATCCAACGTTTCAAAGGCGAGGAAAACGGTGCTGCACTGGTCGAGGTGGCGCTCGTCGTACCATTCATGCTTCTGTTGTCGGCGGGTGTGTTCGAATTCTCCAACATCCTGAACACGCGTCTGCTGCTCGAAGCCGGCGTGGAGGACGGCGCGCGTTACATGGCGCGCTGCAATGGCAGCGACTGGAACAATTGCGTCGCGCTCGGAACGAACCTGGCTATAAAGGGCGCCGTCACCGGCGGCAGCGACAGGGTGAAGGGCTGGAGCACGGTGCAGGTAAGTGTCAGTTCCTTCCAGGCGGTTGACCTTTCCACCGGCACCGAACTCTATCTCAGCAGCACCGGTACGGTGAATGTCGTTAAGGTCAGCGCCTCTTTCCCCTATAGCGATCTCGGGCTTTGGAGCTATCTTGGCTTCGGCGCCCTCACAATAACCGCGTCACATCAGGAGCGAGTCCTCGGATGGTGATGGCGAAGCGGAAATTCGGCGCGGACCAGTCCGGCGCCACCATGGTCGAAATGGCCGTGGCCATGCCGGTGCTGCTGACCCTGCTGCTCGGCTTTGTCGACTTCGGCTACCTCTTCTACCAATGGAACGCCGGCAACAAGGCAGTGCAGATGGGCGCCAGGCTGGCGCGGATTTCCACGCCTATCGCCAGCGGGCTCGCCCTTGAGGCAAAAACGCCCTCCGACCCCACGCTGGTGGGAACCGCCGTTCCGGCGGGCACGTACGACTACATATGCACCGCTGATAGCGCAGGTACCGTTTCGTGCAGTTGCGGAACCGGCGCCACATGCCAGAACCTCACGGTGAGCCAGGCCTCATTCGATTTTATTTTCAGTGGCGGCGGCGGACGGGCGGGCATGGTCAATCTTCTGCCTACGCTGCTTAAATCCGAAGTGCGGATAGAATATGCCGCATCAGGCCTTGGCTACTGGACACGGCCTAGCGGGCCTGTGCCGACCATCACCGTCAGCATCACCAATCATCCCTTCCAGTTCTTCTTCCTGGGCGGCTTGCTCGGGTTCGGCAACATCACCATGCCCTCCATGCTGAGCACGGTTACGGGCGAAGACATGAAGAGCACGTGGACGCCATGAACGCCATCAACCCCAAGGTTCTGCCGACCAAGCGAAAGCAGGTGGCGCTGTTTTCCTCCGATCCGAATTTCAAGCGCGATGTGGCGACGCGGCTCGACGCGCTGGCGATCTACGACGTCCGGATTTCCGAGACGGATGATTTTCTCAAAGGTCCGCCGGCGGACACGCGCCCGGGCATCGTCATCCTCGATCTCGGCAATGGCGGTCTGCTCGGCAGGCCAGGCATAGTCGAGGCGCGCGCCCTGTGGGCGAGCGTGCCGCTTATCGCGGTTTCCGACGAACTGGCGTCGGAACAGACGCGCGTGCTGGTGCGCATGAACGCCTCGGACTGGCTGCACAAGCCGCTCGACGGCAAGGAACTGCTCAACGCGGTGACCTTCCATGATACCGGCAACCAGGGAACGAAAAGCCGCATCATCACTTTCATCAGCGCCAGCGGTGGCGCCGGCGCGACGACGCTGGCGCTGTCGGCGGCCGAATTCCTGGCCTCGAAATCGGCAGAACGCGCGGCCTCGACCTGCCTGGTCGATCTCGATTTCCAGAGCGCCAATTGCGGCGCCTACCTCAATCTGTTCAACCAGTTCGATCTTGCTGGCATCATCGGCCAGCCGGAGCGGCTGGATGTCGAGCTGATGGATGTCATCAAGCTTTCGCGCCCGTCCGGCCTCACGCTCTATGCGTTCGAGAGGCCGCAGCTGCCGTTCGAGCCACACGGCAGCGATTTCGTCTTCCGGCTCCTGGATCTCGTCGCTTACCGTTTCGACGACATCGTCATCGACCTGCCGAACATCGAGACGCCCTGGCAAAACTCGGTGCTTTCGACGAGCGACGAGATATTCATCGTCTTCGAACTCAATGTCGCTTCGCTGCGGCAAGGCAAGCGCCTCTACAAGAAGATCCGTGAGCTGCGCGGCAATGCGGTCAGCATCACGCTCGTCGCCAACAAGCACAAGCGCAAATGGTTCGGGAACCATTTTTCGCGCAGCGAACTCGAAAAGATCTTCAAGGCGCCGCACATCAAGTCGGTCGCGCTCGACAGCGCCCTTTTGACCGATGCGCTGAACCGGGCTATCCCACCTTCCGAGGTAGATGGGCGCGCGCGCTTCAACAAGGATCTGAAGCGGATGTTCAAAGAGCGGCTTGATGACGCTGCCCGATAGATATCGGGTTGCCGCGGGGCTGGCAGGCGCCTGCGTGCTGGGCGTGGCGCTGGCGCTATCCGTACACGACGTGGCCCATGCGCGATCGGGGCTTTCGGATCGGCCGCCGCTGCCGGCGATGGGGCCCAGCCTGCGCAAGGCCGTTGCCTTCACAACCACCGAGCAGCCGGGAACGATCATCATCCGCAAGGGCGAGAAGGCGCTTTACCTGGTGACCCGCCAGGGCCAGGCGCTTCGCTACCAGATCAGCGTCGGACGGGACGGATTCGGCTGGACCGGGATCGTCAAAGTAGGGGCAAAGACGGAATGGCCGCAGTGGCGCCCGCCCAAGGAAATGCGCGCCCGCCAGCCGGAACTGCCGGAACTGGTGCCTTCGGGTCCTTACAATCCGCTGGGTGCAAGGGCGCTTTATCTGCTTCGCGATGGGCGCGACACGCTCTATCGTATCCACGGCACCAATGATCCCACGGGCGTGGGGTTCGACGGCACATCCGGCTGTTTTCGTCTTACCAACACGGACGTGATCGATCTTTTCAAGCGCGTGCCGATAGGTACCAAGGTGGTGGTTCAATGACGACGATCAGCGATCCGGACGTGCCGACCATAGTCGCCGAGCCGCTTGAAGCGCCACTGCTCGACCGCGACAAAAGCCGGTCCCGGCTGGCTGTCGCCGTCACCATCGGATTGTCGCTGTTTGCCGTGCTGAACGCCACGGCGGCCGTCTTTCTCTACAGGGGCATCAGCGACCTGCGCAACGTGGAAGGACGGCTTGAGGAACTCGGGGCGTTCGAGCAGCGGATCGGCGCCCGGCTCGATACGGTCAACAACGGCTTCCAAAGCCGGTTCGAAAGACTGGATAGCCAGCTGCAAGGCCGTTTCAACGAAATCAACGGCAACATAGTCCGATTGGAACAGAACCCTTCAGTGGCCGATGACGCCAGCATGTCGAGCGCGCCGGAACCATTTGTCGCAAGCAGTACCGTGGCGGAAGCGTCTGCCGACACCGAAGTCGCGACCGAGCCCTCAGTAATTGAGACGCCGCAGCCGCCCAGGAGGAGGATTTCCGCAGCACCCCCTGGCCCAAATCCGGCATACCAGCGAACGGTAACACCGGAGGGCAAGGTCTACTACCGCAAGGTCAAGTAGAGAGCGCGGGGGCGGCGATAGCGGCGCTGCTGATCTGCCTTAGAAATCCCGCTTCAGGGCCATCAGGCGCACGGCCAGCGCCTCTGCGCGCTGCCGGGTTTCGCTGAGGTAGGCGACATGACAGTAGGCGCAGGCTGCAAAGCCGAGTGTGAGCACCAAGCTGTTCTCCCAGGTGAAATCGACCATCAGCGAGAACGGAAAGGTGCTGGGGGGCGCGAATGCGGCAATCGTGCTCGCCGTTTCCGAATGACCGCCTACGGCCATCATCAGCCCGGCGAAAAGCAGCGCCAGGTGATTGGCAAGGAAGAAGAATGCAGCCGACTTTCTCGTGCGGCACGCCATCCAGAAGATGATCGCTGCCGCGGCCAGGATGGCGGCGTCAACGGCCATCGTGCCACCCAGATAAAGATCGACCTGCTGCCAGAACATCGTCGCCAAGGGGCGCAGTTCAAGCCAGACAAACCACATTGCGGGGCTAGCCGGATAGGTTCCAAGCAGAACCGTCGCCACTCGCTCTGCAGTCAGAGCAAGCAGCACGAACGCAGGAAAAGCGAAGAGTAATATCGACTTGCGCTTCATGGCACCCTCGACGATCTGCAACCAGCATGGACCGGAGAGGTTGCGCGAGGCTTAACAGCAAACGCTTATATTTACCTGACCCGGGGGTCGGCATGCCGTTTCCACGGGTGATCTGGTCGGCATGCCGCGTCGCCGAGGACCGCTGCCGTTCTTGCTGGCCTGTTCGCCACGACATCTATGTCGCCTTGCCCACCGCCATATCGCGCTCCATGTCCTCTTCCGAAATGTCGTCGAACGAGGCGTAGTTCATGTTGTAGAGGCGGGCGTAGAGGCCCTTTCTTTCCATCAGCTGTTCGTGGTTGCCGCTTTCGACGATCTCGCCGTTCTGCAGCACGATGATGCGGTCGGCGCCGCGGATGGTGGCCAGCCGGTGCGCGATGACGAGGCCGGTGCGGCCCTCCAGCAATGTCACCAGCGCCTTCTGGATCAGCATCTCCGTGTAGGAATCGATGCTGGCGGTGGCTTCGTCTAGCACCAGGATCTTGGCGTCGGCCACCAGCGCCCGCGCGAAGCTGATCAACTGCCGCTGGCCGAGCGAGAGGTTGCCGCCGCGCTGCTCGAGTTCCGTGTCGTAGCCATCAGGCAAATCCTCGATGAAGTCATGCGCGCCGACCGCCTTTGCTGCGCGCACCACCTCTTCGCGGATGGCTGATGTCTTGTGGTAGCGGATGTTCTCCAGCACCGTTCCGGAAAACAGGAACGGCTCCTGCAGCACCATGGCCACCTGGTCGCCGAGCGAATCCTGCGTCAGGTCGCGCACGTCATGTCCGCCGACCAGCACCTCGCCTGACCAGACATCGTAGAAGCGGTGCACCAGAGCCATAGAGCTCGACTTGCCCGATCCGGTCGGGCCGACAAGTGCTACCGTCTCGCCCGGATTGACGCGGAACGAGATGTCCTTCAGCACCGGCAGGTTTTGCCGGTAGCCGAAGGTGACGTTCCTGAATTCGACCGAGCCGTCCATGTCGCGCGACAGCGAAACCGCACCCGGCCGGTCGCTGACCTCCACCGGCACGTCGAGCACTTCCGAGATGCGCTGGCCCGAAGCCATGGCGCGCTGCATGACGCTGTACTGCATGGTGAGCGAGCGGATCGGATCGAAGAAGCGCTGGATGTAGAACAGGAACGCCACCATGACGCCGACGTCGAGGCTGTGCGACAGCACCATCGAGCCACCGACGACGATGACGGTCGCCATGGCGATGCCGGTCAGCGTATCGACGATCGGCACCATCACCTGCGCGTATTTCGCCGACCGCAGATGGGCGTTCAGATTGGCCAGCACCTTCTCGTCGTAAAGGTCGAAATTGACATGCTGGCGCTCCAGGCTCTGCACCGTGCGCACGCCATGGATGCCTTCCGCCAACGCGCCATTGGCGATCGAGTTGGTTTCGTGCGCGGCCATGAAGGCGACCTTGGCGCGCGGCAGCCAGAACAGGCGCACGATGAACAGCATCGGCATCGTCGACAGCGTCAGCAGCCCGAGCCGGAAGTCGAGCCACAAGAGCACGCTGACGATGCCGAACAACAGCACGATGTCGCCAACCGACATGACCGACGTTTCGAGGAATTCCTGCATCGAGTTGACGTCGCCCTGCAGGCGCGACATCAGCCGGCCGACCTCTGTCTTGTCCATGAAGCTCAGCGAGACGCGCTGCAGATGGCTGAACATGGCGCGGCGCAGGTCCGACAGCACGTTCTCGGCCACCTTGCCGACGACGGTCTCCTGCACATGGCTCGCCGCATAGTTGATAAGGATGATCCCCGCGAAGGCGACGGTCGCCCCGATCATCACCGAGCGGTCGAGCCTGCCCGGAGCCATGCCGTGGTCGATGGCATAGCGGATCACCAGCGGGATCGCCAACTGCGTCAGCGTGAACACCAGCACCGCGGCGACCGAGATGAATATCCGGCTCTGATACGGCTTCACGAAGCTCCAGATGCGCCTGATTATGCGCGGGTCGTAGGCCTTGCCGAAGACCTCCTCCTCGTCGCGGTGCGAGCCGACGACGGCCTTGGTTGGCCGCCCGCTCTTGTCTTCCTTCTCGTCGTCGTTTTGCGCCGGCATCAGGCGGCTCCCTCGAGCCGGTCTTCGTCCGGCCGCAGCTGCAGGTCGTAGAGCGCGCGATAGCGTCCACCGAGCGCCAGCAACTCCTCATGCGTGCCGCGCTCGACGATCCGGCCACCGTCGACGAACAGGATCTGGTCGGCATGCATCAGCGAACTCAGCCGGTGCGAGATGATGAGCGTGACGCGGTCCTTAGCGAAGCGCTTCATCGCCGCACGGATGCGCTGCTCGGTGCCGGCGTCGACGGCCGCGGTGGAATCGTCGAAGACCAGCACCGACGGCCGCAGCATCAGGCTGCGCGCGATGGTCAGGCGCTGCCGCTGGCCGCCGGAAAGCGACGCGCCGCGTTCGCCGACGACCGTGGTGTAGCCCGCCGGAAGCCCGATGATGTAGTTGTGCAGTTGCGCCGACTCCGCCGCGCGCTCGATACGGGTCTCGCGCGCCCACGGATTGCCATAGGCGATATTGTTCTCGATCGAGGTGGTGAACAGGAAGGCGTCCTGCTGTACGACGCCGACCGCCTTGCGTAGCGATTGCAGCGTGACCCCGCGGATGTCCTGTCCGTCGAGGGTGATCGTGCCTGAAGTCACGTCGTAGAAGCGCGGGATCAGGTGCGCGATGGTCGACTTGCCGCTGCCTGGCGGGCCGACGATGCCGACGGTCTCGCCGGGCCTGGCCTCGAAGGAGATGCCCGACAGCGCCGGCCGGCCGCTGGCACCCTCATAGCGGAAACCGACATTGTCGAAACGCAGCAAGCCGTCGGTGACGACGAGGTCCCTGGCGTCGGGCGCGTCCTCGATGTCGAGCTCCGTGTCGAGCAGTTCGAACAGCCGCGTGCCGCAGGTCGAGGCGCGCGCGAACGAGTTGACCATCAGGCCGAGCTGGCGCACCGGCATCTGCAGGATGGTCATGAAGGTCAGGAACTGCGCCAGCGTGCCGACGCTGATCTGGCCCGCGATCACCTTCTGGCCGCCGAACCACAGCACCAGGCCCATGGCGGCCAGGAAGGAGAAGTTCATGGCGCTGGTGTTGCCGACGCGGATCTCGACGCGCCTATTGGCCAGGGCCAGCGCATCCTGCTTGGCGCGGTCGAATTTTTCCATCTCGTGATCCTGCGCCGCGAAGGCGCGCACGACGCGGATGCCGCCGAGGTTCTCGTCCATAACCCGGCTCAGCACCGACAGCCTCTCCTGCAGTGTCAACCAGGTGCTGCGCAGCTTGAGCTGGGTGACCGAGGAGCGCCAGGCCACGAACGGCACGAAGCTGAGACTGAGCAATCCGAGCACGAGGTCGGTGCTGATCAAAAGGTAAGCGCCGACACCGATCAACACGCCGAGCAGGACGACGCGCAAAATGCCGGTGGCAAAGAACATGCGCACGCCGTCGAGGTCGAGCAGCCCGAGCGTGATCAGGTCGCCGGTGTGGACCCTGTCGTGATAGGCAAAGCTCAGGCGCTGGATCTTCTCGTAAAAGGCAAGCCGCAGTTCATAGCCGGTCCGATGGCCGACGGCCTCGCCGTAATAGTTCTGCGCCATCGTGAAGAGACCGCGCAGGACGCTGACGGCGAGCAGTATCAGCGCCGTGTTCCACAGCGCATGCTCCGCCGCAGCGCCTCCGGCCGCCACCACGCCCTGCGCCTGGTCGATGGCGCGCCCCAAGAGGCGCGGAATGAAAAGCTGCAGCGTTGCGGCAATGAAGGTCGAGACCAGCGTGATCGCGACTTGCCAGGGATGGCGCAGCGTCATGCGCACGATCCGGAGCAAGGTGCTGAGGCCCTTGCCCCAGGACGCTTCCGCCACATGGGCAAACGATTTGCCGCGCTCCGGCGCGCTGCCGATTGCTTGCGTATTCAAGGAAATTATCCAAATCAATCCGGGCATTAGCTCGGACGAATGTGACAGACTCACTTCAAGCCATTGGATGGTACGCGTGTCCGACTTGACCCTTCAAGGGCCAATGAGGGCATCGCACTGTGCCTGAAATGAATGTGAACATGGCGCCCGGATCGTGCATCCAACCTCGCGCGATGATCGTGCTCATCATCACGCCGCCCGTCTAAATGGAAAAATTGTTCGTCGCACTGGCCGGGAAGGGCCGATCGTTCCTTTCCCGGCAGATTGAAGTCGATGACACTTGCGGCCCTCGATGGGGAAGGAGCCCGACATGCCCAGAATAGTGCCCGTGCTCGATCTGAGCCGTCTCGAACAAGGCGCCTCGGAGCGCCGCACATTTCTGGCGGATCTGCGCTCCGCCTCGCGCGACATCGGCTTTTTCTACCTGGCCGGCCACGGCATCCCATGGGCCGACATCAGCGAGGTGCTCAGTGCCTCGCGGCGGTTCTTCGCCTTGCCGGAAGGGGAAAAGCTGGCGATCGAGATGGTCAAGTCCTCGCAGTTTCGCGGTTATACGCGTGCCGGCGGCGAACTGACGAGGGGCAAGGCGGACTGGCGCGAACAGCTCGACATCGGCGTCGAGCGCCAGGCGATCGCGCAAGGCCCCGGCGTGCCCGCCTGGACGCGGCTGCAGGGTCCGAACCAGTGGCCAGCGGCATTGCCGGAGCTGAAGCCGGCGCTGCTCACATGGCAGGCTAGGGTGACGGCGGTGGCCATTCGCCTGCTCAAGGCCTTCGTGCTATCACTCGACCAGCCCGAGGATGCCTTCGATCCGATCTATGACGCAGAGCCTAACCATCGCATGAAGATCGTGCGCTACCCCGGCCGCGAAGCGACCGGCGGCGACCAGGGCGTCGGCGCGCACAAGGATGGCGGCTTCCTGACGCTGCTGCTCCAGGACGACAACAAGGGGCTGCAGGTCGACTACGACGGCAGCTGGGTTGATGTCGACCCGATCCCCGGAACGCTGGTCGTCAACATCGGCGAATTGCTCGAACTGGCCTCGAACGGCTATCTGCGCGCCACCGTGCACCGCGTGGTGACGCCGCCCGCCGGCGTCGAGCGCATTTCGGTGCCGTTCTTCTTCAGCGCCCGGCTCGATGCCACCATCCCGCTGCTTGGCCTTTCCGAAGAATTGGCGGCGCAGGCGCGGGGTCCCGCCAGCGATCCGGACAATCCGCTGTTTCGCGATGTCGGCACCAACGTGCTGAAGAGCCGGCTGCGCTCGCATCCCGATGTGGCGCGGCGCCACTATGCCGATCTGCTCGAGCCGGAAGCCCGGGCATGCTGATTTCATCCGGGAAAGCAGGGATTTTCTGCCATGTCGGCCGATTTTAGAATGGCATTCGTCGTCATCAGAAGAAAATAGGCTCAGGATAGGATGATCGTTCGGGGGTTTCCTCCCATTCCACCGAACGGTGTTCCCCTCTGAAGGTTATCACCTTCTCTTTTGGCCGGGCCGTTTTCGCGCCCGGCTTTTTTCTTGGCCTATCGTGTGCATTGCCTGCGCGGAGCTGATCCGGCAACGTCTGTCACGTCATCCGTCCACGGAACGAAGGAGAGGTCTCATGACATCCAATGTCGCAGTGATCGCCGGCGCCGGTGCTGGCTTGAGCGCCTCGCTGGCGCGTCTTTTGACCCGGCAGGGCTTTCGCGTCGTGCTCGCCGCCCGCAATATCGACAAACTCGGCGCATTGCTGGCCGAGACCGGCGCGCAGGCCGTGGCGACCGATGTGTCCGACCCCGCGTCGGTCGAACACCTGTTCGAGGTCGCGGACCAGGCCGGGCCGCTGTCGCTTGCCATCTTCAACGCCAGCGGGCGGGCGCGCGGGCCGCTCGGCGACCTCGATCCCGAGACTGTCCGGCAGGCCTTGCTGGTCGGTACCTATGGCGGCTTCCTGGTCGGCCAGCAGGCGGCGCGCCGGCTGCTGGCACGCGGCGAAGGCTCGATCCTGTTCACCGGGGCAACGGCAAGCGTCAAGGGTTTCGCCGGCTCGGCCGGTTTCGCCATGCCGAAATTCGGCCTGCGCGGTCTGGCGCAGTCCATGGCGCGTGAACTGGCGCCCAAGAACATCCACGTCGCGCATTTCATCATCGATGGCGCTATCGCCGCCGCGGCTTCCGGCCAGGCTCCCGACTCTGAGGATCGCAGGCTGTCGCCGGACGCGATCGCCGAGGCCTATCTCGGCATCCACCGCCAGCACCGCAGCGCCTGGACCTGGGAACTGGAGCTCAGGCCCTGGGTCGAAAACTTTTGACCGGAACATCTATCCGGACGGTCAAACGGGGGCCTTTTGTGCACAGCAGCAAGGGAGAGTCGACATTGCATGAGGATATCACTATATAGCGGCGGCTTCGATGGCGCGTGCCCGCCAAGGGCAGGGTCACCGGACAGCTGTTGTAACAGCCATTGAGATGCAAACGGACTGAAAGCCGTAAGAAGCAAGTAGAAGCAGCCTCTCGCCGCGGGACAGGATTCCCGCAACGGTATCAGTCCCCCAGAATCAGAAAATGTTCTTCAATCCTCTGTCACCTTCCGCTCTGTGGACCTTGCACGACGTCGGCTTGCGGGCCGGCGGCGACTCGGCTGGAATGGGAACATGCATCCTTCGCGGGGTGGCAACGTTTATGATTACCAACCGGCTTTGCCGCCAGGGAACACAAGTATGAGTGAACATGCGATCGAGTTCTTGCGCGGATGGATTGGCGAGAAGGTCCATTGCCAGCCCTCGCCAGCCAAGGTCGAAGCCGAAACCCTGGCCAAGGAATGCGCCGCCCGCGCGGCCGAGATCGGCATCCCCCTGGAGGATATCCAGGAAGAAGTCGGCGACATCCAGGAACTCATTGCCTCAAGGCTCGAGGAAGCGGCCGAAGCCGACGAGCATCAGCAGGCACCTGACAAGGCCGCGGAATAACGCGTAGGCATACCCATTCTGAACCAGAACGCGGGCTGTCGGCCCGCGTTTTTGTTTTCAGCCCTCGTCCAAAAGCGCTTTTCAGCCAAACTTCTCTATCAGCCATGCCTTTGGCAGCGCCGGGACGAAATTGCCGTCGCGCCCGGTCATGTCGTCATTGGCCACCATCGCGTTGAGGATCGCCTCCTCGACGGTCTGGATCACCGCATCGAAAAACGGGTCGATGTCGGTGTCGGGGATGAAATCGGCGTTGGCGATCCGGCCCGATAGGCCCAGCGCGGCATCCGCATTGGCGGTCGAGAAGGCGAGGAAGATGTCACCCGAACTGTGGTAGCCGAAGCCCCCGGTCATGGCGACGCCGAGCGGCACGCGGCGGGCCAGCCGCTTCATCTGGTGCGGCAGGAACGGCGCGTCGGTGGCGATGACGGCGATGATGGAGCCCTTCTCGGCGCGTGGCGTGCCTTCGCGGATCGCCGGTTCGACGAGTTGCGGCCCGACGCGCTCTCCACGAAGCATGAAATTGCGCCGCTTGCCGAAATTCGCCTGCACGAAAGCGCCGACCGTGTGAGTGCGGCCTTGCCATTCGACAATGCGCGAGGCGGTGCCGGAGCCGGCCTTGAAGCCGAAGGCGATCATGCCCGTGCCGCCTCCGACGCTGCCTTCCTCGATCGCGCCGTTGCCCGCGCCATCGAGCGCCTGGGCGACATGCACGAAGCTGACATGATGGCCGTTAATGTCGTTGAGGAAGCCGTCATAGGTTTCGGCGGCCACCGGGAGGCCCCAGGCGCTGTTGACCGCCGCCGGCAGTTCGCGCTGCATCCAGCGCAGCGTCCCGTCGCGTGTGACGCCGCAGGAATGCGTGTTGGTGATGGTGATCGGGAAGTTGAAGGCCCCGGTTTCCTCGACGATGTGCGAACCGGTCAACTCGCCATTGCCGTTCTGGCTGAATATGCCGGCAAAGACGGGCGTAGCGAGCTCGGCACGCGGCCTTGGCAGGATCGCGGTGACGCCGGTGCGCACAGGCCCCTGGCCGACGACGAGCGCACCGTCGCCTGAAATCAGCGTCGCATAGCCGACCGATACGCCGGCGACATCGGTGATCGCGTTGAGCGGCCCCGGCGTTCCCTCAAAGCCGATGCCGAACTGTCGGGCGCGCGGCTTGCCGGAGGGGGTTCTCTCGTGCGGATTGTCTGTCATATCAGGTGCTCAGAACAGGGAGCCCTGGTTGCCCGGCTCCTTTGCCTTGGTTGCCGGTTTGGCGACCGGCTTTGGCCGCGCCGCACCGCTGGTTGCCACCGCATCGGTGGTGCCATCGGCGAATTCCAACGACAGCGCCATGCCGGACGCCACGTCCGCGGCCTGCTTGATGACGGTCCCGTCGGCGTCCTTGACCAGGGCAAAGCCGCGCGCCAGCACCGCCTTGTGCGACAGCGTCGCAAGCAGGCGGTCGGCTTGGCTCAATTGTCCGCGCAGGCGTTCGAGCCGCAGCGAGATCGCCCGGTCCTGCCGCCGCGCCAGCGCCGCCAGCATATCCCCTTGCAGTTTCTGGCGCCGCACGATCGGCGCCGGCGAAAGCCTGGTCGCGGTGCGCGCAAACCGCGCGCGGCGCTCGCGCACGATGGCGAAAAACGCCGCCTGCGCGCGGGCAAGGTCGCGCCCGGTCAGCGTGCGTGCCTCATTCATGCGCCGCGACAGTGTGGCCGGCGTCAGCCGCTGCGCCGTGAGCCGCCCCCGCTTGCGCTCGACACTGACCGACAGTCCCCGACCGAGCCGGCTGGTCGCCTCGTCGAGCCGACGGCGCGGCAGCGCCAGCAATTGATCGGGCGAGGGCAATGCACGGGCAGCGGCGCGGGCTGCTTGCCGTTTGCGCTCGAAATTGCGCAGCACCGCCGCCTTGAGCCGCGCGCCTAGG
Organism: bacterium M00.F.Ca.ET.205.01.1.1; assembly: GCA_004791255.1. Classification (GTDB taxonomy): domain Bacteria; phylum Pseudomonadota; class Alphaproteobacteria; order Rhizobiales; family Rhizobiaceae; genus Mesorhizobium. Next base: position 125,622 of record SRUQ01000008.1, on the reverse strand, counting down.
CTTGCAAGCGTTGCCTCCAGGTCCGCCTTCACCGGCACGGCGATCTCGGCCGCTCCCGTCGGCGTCGGCGCTCGCACATCAGCCACCAGGTCGATCAATGTCCAGTCGGTCTCATGGCCGACGGCCGAAATCACCGGAATGGCGGACGCCGCCACCGCACGGGCCAAGGCTTCGTCGTTGAACCCCCAGAGGTCCTCAAGGCTGCCGCCGCCGCGCGCCACGATCAACAGGTCGGGACGCCGCACGGGGCCGTCCCATGCCAGCGCATTGAAGCCGGCAACGGCATTGGTCACTTCCGCGCCCGCCGTCTCGCCTTGCACGCGCACCGGCCAGACCACCACATGCAGCGGAAAACGGTCCTTGATGCGGTGGATGATGTCGCGGATGACAGCACCTGTCGGTGAGGTGACGACGCCGATGACGCGCGGCATGAACGGCAGCCGGCGTTTGCGCTCGGCGTCGAAAAGCCCTTCGGCCTGCAGCCGGCGCTTGCGTTCCTCCAGCAGCGCCATCAGAGCACCGGCGCCGGCAGGCTCCAGATTGTCGATGACGATCTGGTAGTTGGACTTGCCGGGATAGGTGGTGAGCTTGCCGGTGGCGATCACCTCCATCCCTTCCTCGGGACGGAATTTCAGCCGGCTCATCGTGCCCTTCCAAACCACGGCGTCGAGCCGCGCGCGGTCGTCCTTCAGCGCGAAATAGGCATGGCCGGAGGAATGCGGCCCGCGATAGCCCGAGATTTCGCCGCGCACCCGCACATTGCCGAAGACATCCTCGACGGTGCGCTTCAGCGCGCCGGAAATCTCGCTCACCGTGTACTCGGTGGCGTTGGTTCGTGATTCGGATGCTGCCTCGGTCATCGGTCGATTGAGCGGGTGTTATCCGCCGGCGTCAAGGCGGTGCGTCATAACCCGATCTTAAGTCCGATTTGTTTGAGTCGGCGCCAAGAGCAGGACGGGATCCGACCTGCCCAGGGAGAGCCACCAGGGCGTATGAACTCAGGCGCACAACGCAGCCCATTGACCAATCAGGTCACACTGACCGTGCTGGCGCTCGCCGCTTTCGCCCTGGTCATCGTCGTCGGCTTCGGTTTCTACGCCGCCATGCAGGCCGACCATGCCTCGCTCGAGCGGCAAAAGATTTTCTTCGCCAATGGCTTGCAGGACCAGATCGCCGCTGTCGAGCGCGAACAGGAAAGCATCTCGGTCTGGGACGATTCCGTCATCAACGCCAAGGCCGGCAACGAGACGTGGATGGCCGAGAACCTCAGCGTCTGGATGTACTCCTACTACGGCCACAACCGGGTCTACGTGCTCGATGCGGCTGGCCGTCCGATCCATGCCATGCGCGAGGGAAAGCTGGTTGCGGCGAACCTTTACGCCGAGGACGAAGCCGCCTTGCGGCCGACCGTCGAAAAACTACGCAGCCTGATCGCCGGACCTCCGGCCGAGGGGGCGGCCGGAGGCGCGGCCAAGATGGTTGCCGAGGATCTGGTGTCGCTCGGCGGCATGCCGGCCATCGTCAGCATCGCGCCGCTGGTGCCGAGTACCGACCGCGTCACCCAGGCCCCGGGCACCGAATACCTGCATATCTCCGTGGAATTCATCAACGACGCCGTCATCGCCAGGATCGCCGGCAAATATCTGCTGGAGGGCGCGCATCTCTTGTCCTTGTCGCAACCGACCGGCTCGGCCGCCATACCGCTGGTCGATTCGCGCGGTGTCATCCTGGGCTACATCGGCTGGGACCAGGAACGCCCCGGCCTGACCCTGGTGCGCAAGGCAGGCCCGGCCTTGATCATCGCCGTGCTTTTGGCGGCGAGCGTACTGGCCTTCCTGCTGCGGCGACTGCGCCGCGCCTCCTCGGCATTGCAGACCAGCCGCAACGAAGCCCAGTATCTCGCCTTTCACGATACGCTGACAGGCTTGCCCAACCGGGCGCTGTTCGAGGACCGCCTGCGCCGCGCCCTGCTGATCGCCAGTCACGACACCGCCAAGGTGGCGCTGCTCTACCTCGACATCGATCGCTTCAAGCATGTCAACGACACGCTCGGACATCCGGCCGGCGACGAACTGGTGCGCCAGACCGCCGCCAGGCTGCAACGCACCATTCGCGACGTCGACACCGTGGCGCGGCTTGGCGGCGACGAATTCGCCGTCATTCTGATCGATGTCCACGGTGTGCGCGATGCCGAGGATGTCTCGGAAAGGCTGCAGCAGCGACTGCGGGAACCGTTCAAGCTGATAGACGACCAGGTCTTCGTCAGCGCCAGCATCGGCATCGCTCTGTCGGCAGGCCCTGGGGCCGATGCCGACGACCTGCTGCGCAAGGCCGACATCGCGCTTTACGAGGCCAAAAGGAATGGTCGCGGCCGCTACGAGGTCTTCGCCGGCGACATGGATGATCTCTTGCTGCGCAAGCGCAAGGTCGAGAGCGAACTGCGCAAGGCGCTGACCGGTGGCACGGGCATCAAACTCAACTATCAGCCGGTCTTTGCCGTTGACGGCAGGACGATCCTCGGCGCGGAAGCGCTGATCCGTTGGAGCCACGAAGTGCATGGCGCCCTGCCGGCGGCGCAGTTTATCGCCATTGCCGAGGAGCGCGGCATGATCGGCGAACTCGGCAAATGGGTTTTGCGGGAAGCCTGCCGGTTTGCGGTGCGCACCGAACTGCCGTGGATGGCGGTCAATGTGTCGCCGCTGCAGCTGCGCGACGCCGGATTTGCCGGAATGGTCGCGGCGATCCTTGCCGAGACCGGCCTGGCGCCGGTGCGTTTGCAACTCGAGATCACGGAAAACGTGCTCCTGGAAAACAATGATACGATCGCGGCCGCCCTGGTGGCCTTGCGCCAGTCCGGCATCAGCATCGTGCTCGATGACTTTGGCACCGGCTATTCGTCGCTGAGTTATCTGCGGCGCCATGCCATCGACAAGCTCAAGATCGACCGTTCATTCGTGCGCCTTCTCGATAAGGACGGCAATTCGACAGCGATCGTCAGGGCGCTCGTCGACCTTGCCATCGCGCTTGAAGTCGAGGTCACCGCCGAAGGCGTCGAAACCGAGGAGCAGAAGGCACTGCTCGTCGGTATGGGGTGCCACCAGTTGCAGGGCTATCTGTTGTCGCAACCGCTCGACCCGATCCAGTTGCTCGGCCTGCCGGGCCTGGCGCCGCCTGGCGAAGAGGACGGCCAGGCCATTGCCAGCGCCTGACGCAGGTCTCCCTACCAGCCAGGCAGGATCTGGTTCGCTTTGGTGCGCCTGATCTTGGCGTAGGCAAGCGCCGCGAAGTCGAAGGTTCCGCTCTCATCGCCAAGCGGTACCGAGATGTTATCAAGGCTTTCCGAAATGTGGCGGGCAAGCGCGTCGACAATCTCCGGCCGCGAGGTCTGGCCGCGCATGATGCCGATGCGGCAGTCGGGCAGGGCGCCGAAGCCGTCGGCCTCGCCCAGCACCCGCATGCCCGGCCGTAGCGCGCATTCCGGCAGCACCGAGATCGCCAGGCCGGACAGCACCGCGGCAGTGATGACGGTTGCCGAGAAACTGGTGAACAGGATGCGATAGTCGCGGTTCTGCTGGTCGAGCACGTCGACGGCGGCGCGGCGCCAGATGCAGTTCGGGCGGCCAAAGGCCATCGGCAAGGTTTCCTGCTCATGCGTGGCATGGTTGGCCGAGGTGACCCACAATAGCGGTTCGCGCCGCACCACCTCCGACTGGCCACGGACATCGTTGTGCGTCACCAGAGCCAGATCGAGATTGCCGCGCTTGATGTGCTCGACCAGCCCCGGCGTCGGTTCGCAGATGACGGTCAATTCGACGCGCGGGTTGGAGCGGGTGAAGCGGGCCATGATCTCGGGCAGGAAACGGTCGGCATAATCGTCCGGCGTGCCTATGCGGATGGTGCCTTCGAGCCGCCGATCGTCGAAAGCGGCGAGCGTCTCGCGGTTCAGGTAGAGCAGCCGCCGCGCGTAGGAGAGCAGCTTGTCGCCTTCCTCGGTCAGTCTGTTGCTGCGCCCGTCCTTTTCGAACAGCGGCTTGCCGATCCGCTCCTCCAGCCGGCGCATCTGCATCGACACCGCGGACTGCGTGCGATGCACTTCCTCGGCCGCCCGGGTGAAACTGCCGGTGTCGGCGATCGAGATGAAGGTCTGCAACTGATCGAGATCGAGTGGCGCTTTCATCGGTGTGATCCATCACTGGTGTTGATGGTAAAGATTAGAAACATTCGTTGGATTTATCAATCGGCGAATGGCAAATTACGAACATCCACATGAAGGCGCTGCATGTCGCCCAAAGTGGCCTCCGGTTTTGGGGGCAACGACATGCACAACTTGAAGTGAATCGAAGCCGGAACGGCCGCTGTCGTCAGCGCCGATCGCCCGGTTTTGTCCGCTCGACTCTGAAGGAGACTGCCATGACCACGATCGATTTCGCCACCGAGACCTCGCGCATCACCTCGCGTCCGGCCGTTGCGACGCGCGTGCTCAATGCCGTCGCCAACAGCTACCGCGCCTGGAAAAATCGCCGCGCCTTCTATCGCCTGGGCGAGATGTCGGATGCCGAACTCGCCGACATCGGCCTGACGCGCGCCGACCTCCACGTCGCCATCGACGTGCCGTTCGGCCGCGACCCGACGGCGATGTTGCGCGAAATTGCCAGCGACCGGATCGAGACCGTCCAGGACATCGCCCGCAAGGTCGCCTGATTGCTCAAGTTTCGGTTCCGTTGAACCTTTTCAGGGTTCAGCGCGACCAAGGATCATGCAGGCTCCCCACTCCCTGCCGGTTCCCCGCCGGCCTGCCTGCACGCTGCCCGGTCCTCCCAAGGACCGGGCTTTTCTTTTCGACACTGAAGCGCCGTTCAGCGCCGGTCCATGCCGCGCTTGAACTGGTCGAAGATCGTTTCCATGCCCTTCTGGTACTCGTCACGCTGCTGCGCGCCGGTCTCGAACATCTGGCCGAATATATCGTCGAACGGGTTCTTCGGCCTGCCGCTCGGGTTGCTCTGCGGTTGGCGTTGTTGCGGTGCCGGTTGTCCGCCGCCCAATCCACCGCCAGCTTGCCGCAGCATGTCCTCGAACATCTTCCCCAGTGGGTTGTCGCCATAGGGATTTTGCGTTTGCTGCGGTTGCTGGGGCTGCGCCCTGCCTTGCGGCTGCTGAGCGCCGCCGCCGAACATGTCCTGCAGGACCTTGCCGAGCGGATTGTCGCCATAGGGGTTCTGCGGCGGTTGCGGCTGGTTTTGCGGTTGCGGCGCGCCACCGCCGAACATGTCCTGCAGCACCTTGCCGAGCGGATTGTCCATCGGATTTTGCGGTGCCGGGCTCGGCTGGGGCGCCGGTGCGCCGCCCAGTCCGCCGCCTTGCCGCATTATCTGCTCGATGATCTCGCCGAGCGGATTGCCGCCACCGCCAAAGCCGCCGGCGGCCTGCATCTGGTTTGTTGTCTGCTTGAACAGGCCGCCCATCACCATCGAGGCGATCGCCGGCAGCATCTGTTGCAGGATCTGCTGGCTGACGCCGCTGGCCTGCGCCGCCTGGCTGGCGACGGCGCGCGACAGGTCCTTCGAGCCGAACAGATGCCCCAGAATGCCATTGCCCTCATTGACGCCTTGCGGCGAGAAGGCTCTGGCTGCGTCCTCGAAATATTTGGCGTGCTGGCCGCTCGCCATCGCCGTCATGAAGGCGCCGAGCCCATAGGGATCGGCGGTGTTGCGCTGCAGCCCTTGCGAGAAGGCCGGCAGCAGTGCTGCGACCGCGGCCTGCGTCTGCTGCATCGAAAGCCCATATTGCTGGGCAAGCACCTGCATGCCGTTGCCGTTCTGGGCCTGCGCCAGCATATCGAACAAGGTAGGCATGGTTTCTCCTCCGGAAATCCTCGCCGGAGAAGCCTAATTCGTTTCCGCAGCCGATTGAAGCGCCTTTCGGCATCTATCGGCTGCGTCAAACCGTGGACTCAATAGGCGTATTCCATGAACACCGGCTCGATCGAGCCGCCCCAGCGCGTGTGATAGGCCGACAGCATCTCCTCGGCGCTGGTGGTGCCGCGCGCCACGACCTCGTCGAGCGTGTTGAGGAAGGAGGTTTCGTCGTAGCCGTCGCGGTTCTTCTTGCCGCGGTTCTTCAGGCCCATGCGCGAGATGACCATCACGTCACGCGCGATTTCACGCAGCGTGGTGTTGCGGAAGGGCGCTGCAATGCCTTGCTCCGGCACGGCGTTGCGCATCGCCAGCACTTCCTTGTAGGTCCAACTCGACGTCAGCGCCTCGGCGGCGTCGAGGGCCGCCTCGTCATAGAGCAGCCCGACCCAGAAGGCCGGCAGCGCGCAGATGCGCCGCCATGGCCCGCCGTCGGCGCCGCGCATTTCAAGAAAACGCTTCAGTCGCACGTCCGGAAACAGTGTCGACAGATGGTTCGCCCAGTCGCCCATCGTCGGCAGCCCGTCCGGCACTTCATTGCGCGCCGCACCGGCCATGAACTGGCGGAAGGTGATGTGCGTCATGTCGTGATAGCGGCCGTCGCGTATGACGAAATACATCGGCACGTCGAGCGCCCATTCGACATAGTCGGCAAAACCGAATTCGGGCGAGAAGCAGAATTCGAGCAGGCCCGAGCGCTGGTTGTCGGTGTCGCGCCAGATATCGCCGCGCCAGCTCTGCAGGCCGTTCGGCCGGCTTTCGGTGAAGGGCGAATTGGCGAACAGCGCCGTCGACAGCGGCTGCAGCTTCAGCGACACCTGCATCTTGCGACGCATGTCGGCCTCGCTCTCGAAGTCGAGATTCACCTGGATGGTGCAGGTGCGGTACATCATGTCGAGGCCCTTGGTGCCGACCTTGGGCATGTAGCGCGTCATGATCTCATAGCGCGACTTCGGCATTTTCGGTGTCTCGGCCAGCGACCATTTCGGGCTGCCGCCAAGGCCGAGGAAGCGGATGCCCATCGGTTCGGCGATCTCGCGCACCTGCGCCAGATGCGCATTGCCTTCGCGGCAGGTCTGATGGATGGACTCCAGCGGCGCGCCGGAAAGTTCGAATTGGCCGCCGGGCTCCAGCGAGATCGCGCCCTGGCCGGTCGGCTCGACCAGGCCGATGATGCGGCCATCGTCGATGATCGGGTCCCAGCCGAGCTTTTGCTGCATGCCTTCGAGGATGGCGCGGATGCCGCGCTCGCCGCCGTAAGGCACCGGCGCGTTGCCGTCGACATAGAAGGGGAACTTCTCGTGTTCGGTGCCGATGCGCCACTTGTCGCGCGGCTTGTTGCCTTCGGCCAGATGCTCGACGAGTTCGTCAATGCCTTCGATTGGCCGGAAATCGGTAGTATCGCGCGCCATTTTCAAGCCCTCCGTACCTGACTCCGAAAATCGACTTCCGATTTTCGGAGAGGATCACTGCCCAATCAAGTCCTACAGCGTCCCTTGCGCCTCCGAAAGGACGCGCGCAGCTGTAGAGCGACCGGACGACCGCCGGGCGCTAAATGGACGAAATGTCAGTAGCCGATCAAGCGAAAAATCCTGAGCCACAGGTCAAGAGGAATTGAAGGCCGCGGCCAGGACGTGCCCCTTGCAGGAGACGAAGTCTTACCAGTCGCCAATGGTCGCTTGCATTACCGAAAATGCGGCGACCGCCGCCGTATCGGCGCGCAGGATGCGCGGACCCAGCGGAATGGCGGTGACGAAGGGAAGCGCCCGCAACATCCTGCGCTCGTCATCGGAAAACCCGCCTTCAGGCCCGACAAGCAGCGCGAGTTTTTTCTCCTTTATCGCCTGCAGCGCTGCCAGCGGATTGTTGGTCGAGGCATCCTCGTCGCAGAAGATCAGCCGCCGCTCCTTGTCCCAGCCGGTCAGCAGCCGTTCGAACTTTTCCGCCTCACGCACCTCCGGCACCGCCAGGATGCCGCATTGCTCGGCCGCCTCGACGACATTGGCGCGCAGGCGATCGATCGAAGGCTTTGCCACTTGCGTGTGTTGGGTGATGACCGGCTGCAGCACGCCGGCACCCATTTCGACGGCCTTCTGCACGAGATAGTCGAGCCGTCCCTGTTTCAGCGGCGCGAAGCAATAGATGAGATCGGGCAGGGGCGGCTGCGGCCTTTGTTGCTCGCGCACCCTGAGCCTTACCACTTTCTTCGATTTCGCCGCGATGGCCGCCGACCATTCGCCGTCGCGGCCGTTGAAAAGTAGCACTTCGGCGCCTTCGCCGAGCCGCAGCACATGCTGGAGATAATGGCTCTGCTGCTGGTCGGCGTCGAACTCGGCATCGGGCCCGAGATCGTCGGCCACGAACAGACGTTGCATCTTGTAATTGGCGCGCATCGCCGAGGAATGGGCGACGTGGCCGCCGGCGTCAAGCCTCGGCTGACGAGTGCCAGACTGGTTGGAAGCCATGCCGCAGGACGGCGAGCGTCGTCGCCGGTGTCAGCAGTGAAAGTGTATTGCCTTGGAGCTGCCCGAAATCAGCCGGCGGGCCATATCCGGCGAACGACCAGCGCAGTACTTTTCCGCCATGCAAGGCAAAGGCCTTGCCGCCATCCGCAACCATTGCGCCTTCCGGCAGGCGTGCAAGGTCGTCAAGAGCAACCACTGGTGGTCTGCCGCCCGAAGCCAGCCGCTCCTTGTGCAGCCGTTTGTCGACCATTGGCGCGCGCGGCTCGGCAATGTTGAACGCGTCTCCGAAGCGCTTGACGAAATCCTTCGCCCGCTCGCGCCGGCAGAAGAAGCAGGGGCGATGCCCGGCCGCCAGCGCCGTCACCTCGTCGAGGAAGAACAATTCCGTCCAGCCGGGTTTGCCACCAGCCCTGTTGCGGCCCATCGGCTCGCGCCGCACATTGCGGAACTGGCACACGCAGATGATCCAGGCTGGCAAGGCCCAGCGCTTTTTCAGCAGCGTCTTGGTTTCGGGATCATGGATGATGCCGCGATTGCCGGTGAACAGGCCGCGCTCCGGCACGGCATGGATGGCGCCGAACGGATCGACCCGGTTCTGCAGTGGCATAGTTTTCTCCGCGCGCTCGCATCTTGGCTGAAATGCCGGCGCCATGATATCGCTCGGCGCATCATTTTCATGTCAGCAGGGTTTTTCGATGCGGGTGCTGGTGGTCCAGAATTTCGACAATGAGGGCCTTGGCCAGATCGGCGCGGCGCTGGCCGAAGCCGGCGCCGATATCGACCTGCGCAAGCCCTATCGTGGCGAGACCTTGCCCGACAGCAGCGAGGAGCATGATGCCATTGTCGTGCTTGGCGGCGCCCAGAACGCGCTCGATGACGAGATCTGCCCATACTTCCCGGCATTGCTCGAACTGACGCGCGATTTCGCCGATACGGATCGCTCGGTGCTTGGCATCTGCCTCGGCAGCCAGCTTCTGGCGCGCGCCTACGGCGGCAGCAACCAGATCGGCGGCGCCACCGAATTCGGCTGGCACAAGGTTTCGCTGACGCCGGCCGCGAAGTCGGATCCGGTGCTTGCTGCACTTCCCGAAAATTTTCCGATCTTCGAATGGCACGATGACACGTTCGGGCTGCCGGAAAACGCCGTGCGGCTTGCCGGCAGCGCGGTGGCTGAAAACCAGGCCTTTCGGCTTGGCCGTGCCGCCTATGGCTTCCAGTTCCATTTCGAGGCCGATACGCCGATGGTGCGCGACTGGAGCACGTCCTTCGCCGAAATCATCGCCGCGCGTCATCCCGACTGGAACGACCGCCTCGCCGGAGAGATAGAACGCAACGGCCCCGACGCCGACTCGGCCGGCATCGCCATCGCCCGCGCCTGGGTGGCGACGATCTGATCATCCGCCTCTCACGGACCTGTGCGTGACATAATTGGCACGCGGCCGTGAATCCGCCTGGGGAAAACCCTCTTCATCCTTGGCTTGTGTCCGCCCGCCATCCTAGAAGGCGCGCGCTCTATATCGGCTGTGCAACCGGGATGAACCTTTTGTGTGACCCGTGCGACACACCGCCGATACAGAACACGCCTAGAAGCGCGAAATCGTCGAAACTTTGAGACGTATTTTCGGTTTCAACGCATTGGTAACCGCCTCGTGTACAGATGCAGAAAGCTCAACAAGAGATGACTTCCGTGAAAGCAGCGCTTCTGTCCTTTGCCATGCTGTCCGCCATCGTGGTCGGCGGTCTCGGCATCTATGCCGCCGACGCGGCCAACAACCACAATGCCGTCGACGGCTACGGCGTCACCGCCTCGCTGCGCTGAACGCCGGCCTTTTCGCGTCCCCGGACGCGCGGGCTCAAGCCGCCTTTATCGCCATTTCCAGGATGCGCTTGTCTCGCCCATCGACGACGAGCGCGCTCAGCATGCCTGATTGCCAGGCAAGCGTGTCGACATTGACGCGGTTGGCCATCACTTCCGCCTCGGGCACCGGCGTGTGGCCGTGGACGATGATCTTCGGATAGAGGCCGGGATGGTTGTGGAAGGCCTCGCGGATCCAGATCAGGTCCTGCGGGTTCTGCCGCTCCAGTGCCACATCGGGCCTGATGCCCGCATGGCAGAAGAAGAAGTCGCCGAACGTCACCCGAAAAGTCAGCTTGCGCAGGAAGTCGACATGGCTTGGCGGCACCGCCTCGACCAGGGCTTGGTGGCCCTTGCGCAGCGTGGCCTCTTTGCCGAGCCAGGTGCCTTCACTCAGCGGCACGCCGTAGGAGTGCGCCGTCTGGATGCCGCCAAAGCGGATAAAAAGCCCTTCCGCGTCGGGGGCTTTGAGAAAATCCAGAAAGCCGACGTCGTGGTTGCCGGCCAGCATCAGGTTTCGCGGATCGCGTGCGCGCGCCTCGATCAGGAAGTTGATGACGCCCTTGGAGTCCGGTCCGCGGTCGACATAGTCGCCAAGATGGATGACGCGCCAGTCGGCAGGCCTGTCATGCGCGATCTCCGCCTCGATGCGCCGATGCATGGCGGTCAAAAGGTCGAGCCGGCCATGCACGTCGCCGATCGCGTAGAGGCGCAAGCCGTCCGGCCCCTGCGCGTCAAGAAAGTGGATGCCGGCTTCCGTCAAGGCTTAGCTTGTCTCCGTGGTCGGGCCGTCACCGACCCTAGCGGCGAAGCTGGTCTTTGCCCATGTCGGTCACCAGACGCTTTCCGCACAGCGCAAGCGTGATGTCCATCTCCTTTCGGATGATTTCCAAAGCCTTGGTAACCCCTTCCTTGCCGAGTGCGCCGAGGCCGTAGAGGAATGGCCGGCCGATATAGGTGCCCTTTGCGCCGAGACAGAGCGCCTTGAGCACGTCCTGGCCCGACCGGATGCCGCCATCCATATGCACTTCGATCCTGTCTCCGACCGCATCCGCGATCTCTTCCAGGGCCATGATCGACGACGATGCGCCATCCAACTGGCGCCCGCCATGGTTGGAGACCACGATGGCGTCGGCGCCTGTCTCGGCCGCCATCAAGGCGTCCTCCTTGTCGAGAATACCTTTCAGGATCAGCTTGCCGCCCCAGCGCTCCTTGATCCAGGCGACATCCTTCCACGACAGATGCGGATCGAACTGTTCGGTGGTCCAAGACGCCAGCGAGGCCACGTCGCCGACGCCCTTGGCATGGCCGACAATGTTGCGGAAGGTGCGCCGTTTGGTGCCGGCCATGCCCATCCACCAGCGCGGGCGCATCGCGATGTCGGCGATGTTGGTCAGCGTCATCTTGGGTGGTGCCGAAAGCCCGTTGCGGACATCCTTGTGCCGCTGGCCGAGGATCTGCAGGTCGAGCGTCAGCACCAGCGCCGAGCATTTGGCCGCCTTCGCGCGGTCGATCAGGTTGAGCACGAAATCCTTGTCGCGCAGCACGTAGAGCTGGAACCAGAACGGCTTGCTTGTCACCGAGGCGACATCCTCGATCGAGCAGATGCTCATCGTCGACAAGGTGAACGGCACCCCGAATTCCTCCGCCGCCTGCGCCGCCAGCATCTCGCCGTCGGCATGCTGCATGCCGGTCAGCCCGGTCGGAGCGAGCGCCACCGGCATCGCCACCTTTTCGCCGACCATGGTCGATTCCAGCGAGCGGTTGCTCATGTCGACCAGCACGCGCTGGCGGAACTTGATCTTGCCGAAATCCTCCTCGTTGGCCCGGTAGGTGCTTTCGGTCCATGCGCCGGAATCGGCATAGTCAAAGAACATCCTGGGCACGCGTCGCCGCGCCAGGTCCTTGAGGTCGGCAATAGTCAGGATGTCGCTCATCGTGGTCCCTGTTCGGTCTAATCTGTTCAGGAGCGCTTGCGCGCCGGTTCGATAGCGCCGGCTTCCGAGCGCTGTCGCAGCCTCAGCCGCGAGACGCGCTGCCAGTCGCCGCTGCGCTCGGCTTCCGCCATCGACCGCTCGACATAGGTCATGTGGTCCATGGCCGCCTGCCGCGCGCCGGCCGGGTCGCCGGCCTTGACCGCGGCATGGATCGCCCGGTGTTGGGCAAGCAGCGCCTCGCGCGCGCCGGGCACGGTGAACACCAGCAGCCGGTTCTGGAACACGCCTTCCGACAGGAGCCGGTAGCAGGAGCGCAGCGTGTGCAGGAGCAGGATGTTGTGCGCGCACTCGCAGATCGCATGGTGGAACTCGACATCGATCTCGGCTTCGTCGTCGAAATCGCCGGTGCGGTGCGCCTCGTCCATGCGTGCCATGATCCGGTCGAGCAGCGCCAGATCTTCCGGCGTGGCGCGCCGCGCCGCGTACTCGGCCGCCACACCTTCAATCTCGCGGCGATACTCCAGATAGTCGGCCACCGCCTTGCGATGCGTCGAGATCAGGTCCGCCACCGGTTTGGTGAACAGCTGGCCGATAATGTCGGCGACATAGGTGCCGCCGCCTGCCTTGGTCGTCAGGAGGTTGCGTCCCTCGAGTGCCTTCAGCGCGTCGCGCAGGATCGGCCGCGACACGTCGAACTGGCGTGCCAGCTCGCGCTCGCCCGGCAGGCGGTCGCCGGTGCGCAGCACGCCTTCGAGGATCAGGCTCTCGATCTGCTGAACCACCTCGTCGGCGGTTCGCGAATGCTCGATCCTGGAGAAAATGTCGCTCAACCGAGTGCCTGGGGCTTGATTTTGTGTTGCGCAGGATAAAGCCCGCGTCGCCAACTGGTCAAATTATTTATCCAATTCGTCCAATGCGGTCGGTCCCGCCGCTTCGGTGCCCTATCGTTCCCGGCTAAACTTGCTGTTTGCGTCATCCTGTGTTCCGCCCTAGACGGACACGATTGCACGCAAGGTCGAGAACAGGGGGACCAGCCGTGTCGGACGAGACGTCGAATCTCGAATTCCAGCCGCGCGCGCAGGGCAGCGTCATGGGTTTCCCCGCGCATGAGGGCCGGCCCGGCGCCTTGGGCGAGGTCCATGCCCGCCCGCATCCGCTGGTCGAAAAGCCCCGAGTGCTGATCCAGTTGTCGTTCATGACCGAGGGCGGCTCCGGCGTCGACCATGCGGTGCTGTCGGAACTGTCCCGGCGCCTCGGCATCGCCACGCCCGACCGCCAGGCTCGCCACCACGCCATGAAATGGGGCAAGGGCTCGCTGCGCTGGGAGCGGCATACGGAATTTTCGACCTATCTCTGGGAAGGGCCGCTTTCCGAAAGCGGCAGGGCGCAGGAGGATTCGCCGTTCGGCAACGGCTTCTCCCCGCCGGGAACCGTCATCTCGGGCATCAGGCTCGAAATCCGCAAATGGACGCAGGCAAGCGAGCGGCTGATTGCCGGCTTCGACCCGACCAGCCTTTGCTACTCGCTGGTCGAGCGCGGCAATGCGGCCATCATCACCGACTTTCGCCAGGACGGCGACGGCATGACCCGCATGCTGATGCTTGACCGCGGCCTGTCCCCGGCCAGCACCGGCGCGCTGTCGCAGCGGCTGATCGACATCGAGACCTATCGCACGCTTGCCATGCTCGGCCTGCCGCTGGCGCTGACCTTGTCCGGCCGCGCCCGCCGCATTGAGGACAGGCTGGCCCAGACCACGCTGGAGATGAAGGGGGCCGAGACCCGCGACAGCCAGACGCTGCTCGCCGACCTGACCGAGCTCGCCGCCGAACTGGAGGCCGATGCCGCCTCCAGCCTCTATCGCTTTGGCGCCAGCCGCGCCTATGACGGGATTGTCACCGAGCGCCTCGAGGCGCTGGATGAGGAGGCCGTGCAGGGCTACGACACCTGGTCGGGCTTCCTGCAGCGGCGCATGGCGCCAGCCATGCGCACCTGCCGCTCGGTCGAGGAGCGCCAGGCCAATTTGTCGCGCAAACTCACCCGCGCTACCACGCTGCTGCGCACCTGGGTCGATGTCGAGGTCGAGAAGCAGAACCGCGATTTGCTGGCCTCGATGAACAACCGCGCCCGCCTGCAACTGCGGCTGCAGCAGACGGTCGAGGGCCTCTCGGTCGCCGCCGTGTCCTATTATGTCGTCGGCCTCATCGGCTATGTCGCCAAGGGCGCCTCGGTCTTCGGCCATGCCTTCGCGCCCGAGGTCGTCACCGCCGCCTCGGTGCCGGTCGCCATCCTGCTTGTGTGGTGGGCCGTCCGCCGCGTGCGGCTCATGCATTCCGAACCCGGCAAGCATCCAGGCGAGTAGCGTCCTTTACCCTCCCCCGCGTGGGGAGGGTCGATCCGCAAAACGGATCGGGGTGGGGGCTCGTAGATCGCCGTCCTTTGCGCCGCCCCCGCTCACTTCCCTCGTGAAGGCAAGGGTGAAACAGCGGCAGATTGCCGCGACGGAAGGCGATCGACACCTCAATGATAGCCCTCGACCAAAGCAGGATTTGCATGCGGCGCGCTTGACTGGTAAAAGATTTTGACCAGTCAAGCGAAATGAGGCTGCCCATGTCCGGCCTTGCCATGCCGAAGCCAGACGCCGCCACGATGAGCCGGCGCGCCGAGATCGTCGCCGACATGCGCATCATCGTGCCGGGCGAGGGCGTGGTCGACGCAGCCAATGAAATGCGCGTCTTCGAAAGCGACGGTCTCACCGCCTATCGGCAATTGCCGCTGGTGGTGGTGCTACCCGAAACGGTGGCCCAGGTCTCGCGCGTGCTGAAATACTGCAACGACCGCAACATCCGCGTCGTGCCGCGCGGCTCCGGCACCTCGCTGTCGGGCGGCGCGCTGCCGCTGGAAGATGCGGTGCTTCTGGTGATGAGCCGCTTCAACCGCATCCTTCAGGTCGACTACCCCAACCGCATCGTCGTCGCCCAGCCGGGCGTCACCAATCTCGGCATCACGTCAGCCGTCGAGCAGGAGGGCTTTTACTATGCCCCCGATCCATCCTCCCAGATCGCCTGCTCGATCGGCGGCAACGTCGCGGAAAATTCCGGCGGTGTGCACTGCCTGAAATACGGCCTCACCGCCAACAATGTGCTGGGCATCGAGATGGTGCTGATGAATGGCGAGGTGGTGCGGCTCGGCGGCTATCATCTGGATAGCGAAGGCTACGACCTGCTCGGCGTCATGACCGGCTCCGAAGGCCTGCTCGGCGTCGTCACCGAGGTCACCGTGCGCATTCTGAAGAAGCCGGAAACGGCGCGCGCATTGCTGATCGGCTTTCCGACCAGCGAGCAGGGCGGCCAGTGCGTCGCCGACATCATCGGCGCCGGCATCATTCCAGGCGGCATGGAGATGATGGATCGGCCGGCGATCCATGCGGCCGAGGATTTCGTCCATGCCGGCTATCCCCTCGATGTCGAGGCGCTGCTCATCGTCGAACTGGACGGCCCCGGTGTCGAGGTCGACCATCTCATCACCGCCGTCGAGGCGATCGCCATCCGCAACGGCTCCACCACCTGCCGTATTTCGCAGTCCGAGCAGGAACGGCTGAGCTTCTGGGCGGGCCGCAAGGCGGCGTTCCCGGCGGTCGGCCGCATCTCGCCCGACTATTACTGCATGGACGGCACCATCCCGCGCAAGGAATTGCCGCGCGTGCTCGCCGGCATGCGCGAGCTGTCGGAAAAATACGGGCTCGGCGTCGCCAACGTCTTCCACGCCGGCGACGGCAACCTGCATCCGCTGATCCTCTACGACGCCAATGTACCGGGCGAGCTCGACAAGGCTGAAAGCTTCGGCGCCGACATATTGCGGCTCTGCGTCAAGGTCGGCGGCGTGTTGACCGGCGAACACGGCGTCGGCGTGGAGAAGCGCGACCTGATGCCGGAGATGTTCAGTCAGCTCGACCTCGACCAGCAAATGCGCGTCAAATGCGCCTTCGACCCCAACCATCTGCTCAACCCGGGCAAGGTCTTCCCGCAACTGCGCCGCTGCGCCGAGTTGGGGCGCATGCATGTGCATCGCGGGCAGGTGGCATTTCCGGATATTCCGAGGTTTTGAGATGGGACGCTTGGCAGGACCTGCAAGGTGGGCAAATCGCCCGGTGCCGTGGAAGCAACGGGTGGCGGAGGGACGAATAGAGATCGAGCGCCTACGGAATCGGCCTACGCTCCCGCTTGTTTCCCCACCCGGTATGCGCCGTCGCATGGCATTGCTTTGGGCCATTCAGGATTTCTACAAGGAAGGTCTTTCGGTTGGTCGTCAGTACTGGCCGCCCTATACGGAGGATATGCGCTGGCTCGTCGGACGCGGATACCTGCAGCTGAAACGCAAGCGTGACGGCCTTAAGCATGGCTGGAATTTGCTGAGCATCACCCAACAAGGCCAGTTCAAGCTTCAAAACCATGAGCCGTTAGACAAGGACAAGATCTGGGTCTTCGCGGCGTTAACTCATGCAGTTCTGAGGTGATTGTGGGTTGACCATGAACGCTTCTGTCCCCGTCACCGCACACCCCTCTCTGTCCTGCCGGACATCTCCCCCTCAAGGAGGTAGATTGGCAGTTCGTGCGCTTCGCCCTTTCTTCAACGCAGAGGATTGGCGAAACCCTGCGCGACATCTGATCTCCCCCCTTGAGGGGGAGATGGCCGGCAGGACAGAGGGGGGCGCGACAGAACTCGGCCTATCCTCTCTCCCCCGCTTTGCGGGGGCGAGGAAAGGCGCGAACCTATGACTACCTTTGCCCCCGCCACTCCAGCTGAAGTCCTCTCCACCATCGCCTGGGCAGCCGCGGAAGAATCCCCCCTCGAAATCCTCGGCCACGGCTCCAAGCGCGGCATCGGTCGCCCGCTGCAGACCGAGCACACGCTCGACCTGTCGAAATTCTCGGGCGTCACCCTCTACGAACCGGCCGAACTGGTGCTGTCGGCGAAGGCAGGCACGCCGTTGGCCGAGATCGAAAAGCTGCTGGCGGAAAACGGTCAGCAGCTCGCTTTCGAGCCGATGGACTACGGTCCGCTGCTTGGCGGCGAACCGGGCAAGGGCACCATCGGCGGCGTGCTCGCCGCGAACCTGTCCGGGCCGCGCCGGCTGAAGGCCGGCGCGGCGCGCGATCATATACTGGGCATCAACGTGGTCTCCGGGCGCGGCGAGGCGTTCAAGTCGGGCGGCCGCGTGGTCAAGAACGTCACTGGTTATGATCTCTCCAAGCTGATGGCCAACAGCTGGGGCACGCTCGCCGTGTTCACCGATGTCATCTTCAAGGTGCTGCCGGCGGCCGAGACCGAGGTGACGCTCGCCGTGCGCGGCCTGCTCGACGATGCCGCGGCAAGCGCCATGGCCATAGCGCTCGGCTCCAGTGCCGAGGTGTCGAGCGCCGCCCATCTGCCGGAGCGCATTGCCGCGCGTGTCACCGGCGGCAGCCTCGGTAGCGATGCCGCGACGCTGCTGCGCGTCGAAGGTTTTGGCCCCTCCGTCGCCTATCGCATCGCGGCGCTGAAGGCGCTGCTCGGAGGCGCCGGGCCGCTGGAAGAAATCGCCGGCGAAGCTTCGACCGGCCTGTGGCGCGATATCAGAGATATCAGGCCCTTTGCCGATGGCGGCGAGAAACCGGTCTGGCGCGTGTCGATGGCGCCGTCCCAGGCGCACCAGATGGTGCTGACCTTGCGCATGCAGGCCGCCGTCAGCGCCTATTATGACTGGCAGGGCGGGCTGGTGTGGCTGCGCATGGAAGAGGGCGATCCGGAAGCCGCTCTGCTTCGCGGGTTGCTCAGAAAACATGGCGGCGGCCACGCGACGCTGGTACGCGCTGCACCCGCCCACCGCGCCGCGCTGCCGGTGTTCGAGCCGCAGGCGCCGGCGCTGGCCGCGCTCAGCCGGCGGCTGAAGCAGGAATTCGACCCCAAGAACATCCTCAATCCCGGCCG
Source organism: bacterium M00.F.Ca.ET.205.01.1.1 (assembly GCA_004791255.1). Lineage (GTDB taxonomy): Bacteria > Pseudomonadota > Alphaproteobacteria > Rhizobiales > Rhizobiaceae > Mesorhizobium. The sequence goes on along the minus strand of SRUQ01000008.1, from coordinate 107,486 downwards.
CATGGCCTAGGACCGGAACGCGATGCAAACCAATTTCTCAGCCGCGCAGCTTGCCGATCCTGATGTCGCGGAATCGGAAAAGATCCTGCGCAAATGCGTGCATTGCGGCTTCTGCACCGCCACCTGCCCGACCTATGTGACGCTTGGCAACGAGCTGGATTCGCCACGCGGCCGCATTTACCTGATCAAGGACATGCTGGAAAACGGCCGTCCCGCCGACAAGGAGATCGTCACCCATATCGACCGTTGCCTGTCGTGCCTGGCCTGCATGACCACCTGTCCGTCCGGCGTCAATTACATGCATCTGGTCGACCATGCCCGCGCCCATATCCAGGAGACATACAGGCGGCCACTGCCGGATCGCCTGACCCGCGCCCTGCTGGCTTTCGTGCTGCCCTATCCCCGGCGCTTCCGCGCCGCGCTCCGGTTGGCGAAGCTTGGCCGGCCGTTCATCGGCCTGTTCGAAAAAATCCCGGCGCTGAAGCCGCTCAGTGCCATGCTCAAGCTCGCGCCGGCATCGATCCCCACGGCGTCGCCAATGGCCTCACCCGGCATCCACCCCGGGCAGGGTATCAAAAGAGGCCGCGTCGCCATCCTGACCGGTTGCGCGCAGTCGGTGCTCGATCCCGGCATCAACGATACGACCATCTCGCTGCTGACACGGCTCGGCGTCGAGGTTGTGGTGTCGCCGGGCGAGGGCTGTTGCGGCGCGCTGGTCCACCATATGGGCAGGGAGGAAGCCGCCCTTGCCTCGGCCAGGCAGAATGTCGATGCCTGGACCAGCCTCCTCTCGCAAGGCGGGCTCGACGCCATCATCATCACCGCGTCGGGCTGCGGCACAACGATCAAGGATTACGGCTTCATGCTGCGGCTCGACCCAGCCTATGCCGACAAGGCCGCGCGGGTCTCGGCGCTGGCCAAGGACATTACCGAATATCTGGCGGCCATCGACTTGCCCGAACCGGTGCGCAAGCCGGGCACGGTCGTCGCTTATCATTCCGCCTGCTCGATGCAGCACGGCCAGAAGATCATCCGTCAGCCGAAGGAACTCTTGGCCAAGGCCGGCTTTATCGTGCGCGAGCCGCGCGAGGGCCATCTGTGCTGCGGCTCGGCCGGCACCTACAACATCCTGCAGTCAGAGATTTCGGCCAGGCTGCGCGATCGCAAAGTGAGAAACATCGAGGCGACCGGGGCTTCGATTGTTGCCACCGGCAACATCGGCTGCATCACCCAGATCGCTTCGGCAGCAAAGCTGCCGGTGGTGCACACGATCAAGCTGCTCGACTGGGCCTATGGCGGGCCGAAGCCGGAAGGCGTTGCTGACGAGACGTTGGTCGCCGCGGAGTAGGGCGCTCCGGCACTACTCTGCCGCGAGCCTGTCCGCCGTCCCGTAGGTCGCCTCGTAGAGCGCGCGCTGGCGGCTGAGCGCCACCATGGTGTTGCGCAGCAGGATCGCCACAGTGATCGGACCGACGCCGCCCGGAACCGGCGTGATCCAGGAGGCCACGTCCTTCACGCTGTCGGTGTCGACATCGCCGACGATGCGGCTGGTGCCGTCCGGTCCGATTTCCGAGTTGATTCCGATATCGATGACGGCAGCGCCTGGCTTGACCATGTCGGCCTTGATCAGCCGCGGCTTGCCGACGGCAACGAACAGCGCGTCGGCGCGGCGCGCATGCGCTGCGACAGACCGCGTCATGTGATGGCAGACGGTGACCGTCGCGCCTTCGCTCATCAGCAGGAAGGCGATCGGCTTGCCGACGATTTCCGAATGGCCGACGATGACGACTTCCAGCCCCTTGAGATCGAGCCCGGTTTCCTTGAGCAGTTCGACCGAGGCCGCCGCCGTGCAGGGCGCCAGGTCAAGCTGGTTGTAGACGATGTTGCCGATCGAGGCCGGGTGCATGCCCTCGACGTCCTTCAGCGGATGCACCGCCGCCTGCAGCGTCTTGATCGGGATATGCGTCGGCACCGGCCGCTGGATGATGATGCCGGTGACGCGCGGATCGGCGTTGAGGCCATGGATTGCCGCTTCCAGTTCGCCCGCGGTGATGGTGGCCGGAAAGCGCCTCTCCTCGAAGTCGATCCCGGCCAGTTCCGCCTTGGCGCGCTGGTTGCGCACATAGACATCGACGGCATCGGTGTCGCCGACGGTGATCGAGATCAGCTTGGGCGGAAAACCCTCGGAACGCGCAATGGCCGCATCCTCGCGCACGGCGGCGATGATGCGCTTGGCAACCGGACCGCCTTTGAGATAGCGGCTGTCATCGGGCAGGGACATGGGGGAGAACTCTTTCGTTGATCGCGCCCAAATAGCAAAAGACCATCGAAAATGGCAGCATGAAAGCGAACGATCATGCTTTCCGCGCGACGCAACGACGCGGGCCGTGTCAGGCACGGCATCGCACAACGATCAAAAAGAAAGGGCAGCGCGGTTTCCCGCGCTGCCCTTCTTGACCGACCGCATCCCCATACGGCCCGTCCCCCGTTATTCCTTCCGATCCAGGCAAAGCCGGATCAGGTGATTCGTGAGAATTACTATATCACCTCGACCGTGGTTCCGACATTGACCCGTTCGTAGAGGTCGACCACGTCCTCGTTGCGCATGCGGATGCAGCCCGATGACACCGCGCCGCCGATCGTCCACGGCTGGTTGGTGCCGTGGATGCGATATTCCGTCGTGCCGAGATAGAGTGCGCGCGCGCCGAGCGGGTTTTCCATGCCGCCGGCCAGATAGGTCGGCAAATAGCGGCCCTTGGCGGCCTCGCGCTTGATCATCTCCGCCGGCGGGCGCCAGTCCGGCCACTCGCGCTTGTTGGTGATCTTGTGCGTGCCCGACCATTCGAAGCCGGGCTTGCCGGTGCCGACGCCATAGCGCCGGGCCTTGCCGTTCTTCTCGACTAGATAGAGGAAATTCTGCGTCGTATCGATGACGATGGTGCCCGGCTTTTGCCCGCCGTCATAGTCGACTTCCTGCGGCAGGTAGACCGGGTTGATCTGCGGGCGCGCGACCATGCGCTTGGCCGGCGCCTGCACGCCTGCCGTCTGCACCCGGTCGGGCTGCGCCGGTTGCGCATAGCGCTGGCGCGGCTGCTGCAGGGCCTGGCGGTTCTGCCGCACGATGCCCGGCGCATGGCCAAGCTGCAGCACCCAGGGTGCGGAAAGGTCGGGACTCACCATCACCGGCGGCCTGTCGGCATAGCGGTCGCCGGCATGGGAAGGCATGGCGCTTGCGGCAAGCAGCGCCGCGCTGAACAGAGGAAGCAGCAATTTCATCGGAACGCACCTTGATCGTCTGATACGCCGGGCAAGACGCTCCGGGTTTAGGCGATCATTGGCGTCGAGCGGCAACCGAAACATGAATCGGAATGCGTAAAATGCCGCTTTGGCAGTAAACCCTTTGGTGTGGTTACCGCTGGGTTCAGGAATCTGGTAAAGCCACGGTAAAAGCAGCGCAAAGCGCGTTAACGGATGGATTTTTCGGGATGAGCAATGAAAATACCGGCCTGCTTGCCGGTCCTGACGGCGTCGTGCGCTGCTTCTGGCACGGCAACCTGCCTGACTATTTGCACTACCACGACCATGAATGGGGCCGGCCGATGGCCGACGATCGCAGGCTGTTCGAGAAGATCTGCCTTGAGGGGTTCCAGTCGGGCCTGTCGTGGCTGACCATCCTGCGCAAGCGCGAGAATTTTCGTGAGGCCTTCGCCGGCTTCGACTTCGACAAGGTCGCCGCCTTCACCGAACAGGATGTCGAGCGCCTGCTCGGAAATGCCGGCATCATCCGCCATCGCGGCAAGATCGTCTCGACCATCAACAACGCCAAACGCGCCCGCGAAATGGTCGATGAGTTCGGCTCGCTGGCCGCCTGGTTCTGGAGACTCGAGCCCGGCAAGGAGGAGCGGCCCGAAATCGTCGACCTCGCCCATCTGCGCGCCAACCCGACCACCGCGGTCTCGGTCCGCATCTCCAAGGAATTGAAGAAGCGCGGCTGGAGCTTCGTCGGCCCAACCACCGTCTACGCCTTCATGCAGGCCATGGGCCTGGTCAACGATCACCTGCAGGGATGTGTCTGCCGCAACCAGGTCGAGAAGGACCGAAAGGCGTTCAAGCGGCCGAAATAGGTCAAGTGCCGTTGGCGCTGGCGAGGAACAGGCCGGCGACGATCGCCGCCACGGTGGCGACTGTCGGGTAGATCACCAGCAGGCCGGTCACCAGCGCGTCGCGCATCGAGGACCGCTTGCCGGTGTCGGCGGGGACGTCGAACGGTCCCGCCGTCTGGCCAACCATCTTGGGAGCAAGGGTGTTGGCCGGGCGCAGGCGTGCCGGCATTTCGTCTGCATGGCTGTCGATATGGAATTTCACTGCGCTGCTCATGTCCCGAACCCATTGTTTCGATGCGCTATATCGGCCCCGATTGTGTCGGCACGATGCCGCGCCGATGGCGGCATTGTTTCATTTTCGGTGTGTTTTGTTTCGTGTCCCGCGCGGGGAGAGGGCAGAAGTGCCAACCCTTGCCGCACAAAGCGGCTTCGGCTAGGACACGCGCACTCGAAAGACGTTGTCATTTATTCAGCAAAAAGACCTCAGCCATGGCCGACAAATCGGAAAAGACGAAAGCGCGGCTGCCGCGCGGTTTTGCCGACCGCAGCGCCGAGGACATCCGCGCCGTCGAGAAGATGATGGCGACGATCCGTTCGGTGTACGAGCTCTATGGCTTCGAGCCCGCCGACCAGCCGCTGATCGAATACACCGATGCGCTCGGCAAATTCTTGCCCGACCAGGACCGGCCGAACGAAGGCGTGTTCTCCTTCCAGGACGATGACGACCAGTGGCTGTCGCTGCGCTACGACCTGACGGCGCCGACGGCGCGCTTCGTCGCCGAGAATTTCGAACGCCTGCCCAAGCCCTATCGCAGCTACCGCTCCGGTTGGGTGTTCCGCAACGAGAAGCCGGGTCCCGGCCGCTTCCGCCAGTTCATGCAGTTCGACGCCGACACGATCGGCACGCCCGGCGTCGCCGCCGACGCCGAGATGGCGATGATGATGGCCGACGTGATGGAAGCGCTCGGCATCAAGCGCGGCGACTACGTCATCCGCGTCAACAACCGCAAGGTGCTGGATGGCGTGCTCGAAGCCATCGGCCTTGGCGGCGAGGAGAATGCCGGTCGCCGGCTGACCGTGCTGCGCGCCATCGACAAGCTGGATAAGCTTGGTGTTGAAGGTGTTCGCCTGCTCTTGGGTGTGGGTCGGAAGGATGAGAGCGGAGACTTCACCAAAGGTGCTGGGCTCAATGAGGCGCAGACATCAAAGCTTCTAGATGTCTTTGGATCGGAGAAAGTTCATTCCATTCAGGCGACACATTACGAAGGTGTGGGCCTTGATGACGACGATATCTCGCCCAACATGGGTGAGGGATTTAGGGTCCTCAATTCGCTTGTCATCGATGATTGGGAGGAGATTCTAGAGGAAACGGAAATCGGCAGGCAGGGGCTGGAGGAACTACGTCAAATCGCGGCCCTGTTGACCGCATCCGGATACGGTACCAAACGGGTTAGGATTAGTCCCTCGGTCGTGCGCGGCCTCGAATACTACACCGGCCCTGTCTTCGAGGCCGAGCTTCTGGCCGAAATCCCCAACGAGGACGGCCAGATCGTGCGCTTCGGTTCGGTCGGCGGCGGCGGGCGCTATGATGGGCTGGTCTCGCGCTTCCGTGGCGAGCCGGTGCCGGCGACCGGCTTTTCCATCGGCGTTTCCAGGCTGATGACGGCGCTGAAGAACCTCGGCAAGCTCGACAACGCCGACGTGATCGCCCCGGTCGTTGTGCTGGTCATGGACAGGGACACGGAAAGCCTCGGCCGCTACCAGAAGATGGTCGCCGAATTGCGCGCCGCAGGCATCCGCTCCGAAATGTATCTCGGCGGCGCCGGCATGAAGGCGCAGCTCAAATATGCCGACCGTCGCGGTTGTCCGGTCGCCATCATCCAGGGCGGCGACGAGCGCGCCAAGGGTGAACTGCAGATCAAGGACCTGGTCGAAGGCGCCCGCATGTCGAAGGAGATCACGGACAACGCCGAATGGCGCGCCGCGAGACCTGCCCAGGTGACGGTGGCGGAGGGTGAGCTGGTTGCGGAGGTGAAGAAGATTTTGGCGGCGCAGGCCGAGGAGCGGTCGAAGTGACAAGCGCCGCGCGCTCTTGTCCTTCTCCCCTTGTGGGAGAAGGTGGCCTCGCGAAGCGAGGTCGGATGAGGGGTGTTCCAGGGAACGCCAACGCCTCATTCCGTCACGCACCCCTTATCCGTCTCGGCGCTGAGCGCCGATCCACCTTCTCCCACAAGGGGAGAAGGGAAGGGCGCCGCGCATGACCTCTCGCTACCCCGCCATCTCGGCCGACATCATCACCCTCTTCGCCGCGCGCAACACGCATGCGGTCGAAGTCGCAGTACTGCAGCCGGCCGATCCGTTCCTCGACATGGCCGGCGAGGACCTGCGACGCCGCATCTTCCTCACCGAGAGCGAGACCGGCAAGACGCTGTGCCTGCGGCCGGAATTCACCATTCCCGTCTGTCTCGACCACATCGCCAGCCAGGCCGGCACGCCGCGCCGCTATTCCTATCTCGGCGAAGTGTTCCGCCAGCGCCGCGAGGGCGGCAACGAATTCTTCCAGGCCGGCATCGAGGATCTCGGCGACCGCGATACCGCTGAAGCCGATGCCCGTTCCGTGGCCGACGCGCATGCGCTGCTCTCATTGGTACTGCCTGGCCAATCGCTGGCGATCACGCTCGGTGACCAGGGCATCTTCGAAGCGGTGCTGGCCGCACTTGGCCTGCCGCGCGGCTGGCGCATGCGGCTGGCGCGTGCCTTCGGCTCGGCGTTGCTGTTGCAGGCCGCGCTCGCCGATCTTGCCAACCCGCCGCGCAACAGCCAGCTGGCCGGTCCGGTCGCCGCACTTGTCCTCGACGGCGATGTCGACGGCCTTTCCGCGCACATAGCCGGCGGCATGGAAGCGGCCGGCCTTTCGGCATCGGCCGGGCGCGCACCGGCGGACATTGCGCGGCGGCTGATCGAGAAGGCCGAGTTGCGCAGCGTGCGGCTGTCGAACGAGGCTTTTGCAGCGCTGAAAGCCTTTCTGGCGATCGACGTGCCGCTCGATGGCGCCACGCAGGCGCTGGAAAGCTTTGCCGCCGGCGCCGGGCTTTCTCTAGGCGCGGCCCTGGAGAAGTTCTCCGCCCGCGCCAGGGCGGTCGAAGCGCATGGTCTGCCGGCAAAGCAGGTCCGCTACGATGCGGCCTTCGGCCGCCCGCTCGATTACTACACCGGCCTTGTCTTCGAAATTGCTGCCAGGGGTGGCGACCGCCCCCTGGCCGGCGGTGGCCGTTACGACCGGCTGCTGACTCTGCTTGGCGCCAGGACGCCGATCCCCGGCGTCGGCTTCTCGGTCTGGCTCGACCGCATCGAGGCGCTGCGGGAGAAGGCATCATGATCACGCTGGCGATCCCGTCGAAGGGCCGGCTCAAGGAGCAGGCGCTGGAGGTGCTGGCCAAGGCCGGTCTCGCCGTCAGCCTGCCCGGCGACGAGCGCTCCTATCGCGGCCGCATCGAGGGCGCGCAGGGCATCGAGGTCGCCTTCCTGTCGGCGTCCGAAATTTCGGGCGAGATCGGCCAGGGGGCGGTCGATCTCGGCATCACCGGCGAGGACCTGGTGCGCGAGAACCTCGCCGACTGGGAGGCGCGTGCCGAGATCGTCGCCCGTCTCGGCTTCGGCCATGCCGATGTCGTGGTCGCGGTGCCCGAGATATGGCTCGATGTCGACACCATGGCCGATCTCGACGATGTCGCCGCCGATTTCCGCCATCGCCATGGCCGGCGGCTCCGGATCGCCACCAAATACTGGCGGCTGACGCAGCAATTCTTCTCGCAGAAGCACGGCATCCAGGTCTATCGCATCGTCGAGAGCCTCGGCGCCACCGAGGGCGCACCGGCGGCCGGCCTTGCCGACATCATCGTCGACATCACGTCGTCAGGCTCCACGCTGCGCGCCAACCATCTCAAGGTGCTGGGCGACGGCGTCGTCCTGAAGTCGCAGGCCTGCCTTGTGGCCTCCAGGAAGCCGCGTGCCGCAGCGGACGAGGCCGTTTTGCGCGACATGGCCGCGAAGATGGCGGCGGCGATCGCATAGCGACCTTCCCTCGAAGGAGAGCCGCCCTCCAGTACCATCGGCGGGATTTCCACCGTCCCGGCAGGCTGATAGGCTTGGTCCGTGCAGGGAGGAGACAGCGATGCCGGTCAATCTCGACGAGCTGAAAAGCGCCACCAATCTGCGTGGACGCGGCGCGCACTCCGGCATTGTCTTTGTCGCGCCCGTCGACGGCAGGGCGCATGTCTCGGGCGAGCGCAAGGTGCCGTTGCTGGAGGAAACCATTCCAGCCCTGTTCTCCGACACCGTCAGCAGATACGGCACGCTCGATGCCGCAATCTTCGTCGGCCAGGACAAGCGCTTCACCTGGAGCGAACTGTCGGACACGGTCGACGCACTGGCCGCCGGCTTCCTGGCGCTCGGCCTCCACAAGGGCGACCGCGTCGGCATCTGGTCGCCCAACCGCTGGGAGTGGCTGGTGACGCAGTTCGCCACCGCCCGCATCGGCCTGATCCTGGTCAACATCAACCCGGCCTACCGGCTGACCGAACTTGAGTATGCGCTGAACAAGGTCGGCTGCAAGGCGCTGGTGACGGCGGCGAGCTTCAAGACCTCGGACTATCTCGGCATGATCGAGACGCTGGCGCCGGAGATCGCGACCGCGACACCCGGCAAGCTGAGGGCCGCGAAACTGCCGGCGCTGAGGATCGTCATCCGCATGGGCGAGGAGAACTCGCCGGGCATGTTCAATTTCGGCGACGTGCTGGCCATGGCCGGCCGCGACGAGCATGACAGCCTCGACCGGATTTCAGAGAGTTTGAAGCCGGGCGATGCGATCAACATCCAGTTCACCTCGGGCACGACAGGCGCGCCCAAGGGAGCGACGCTCACCCATCTGAACATCGTCAACAACGGCAATTTCGTCACCTCGGCCATCAAGCTCACCGTCGACGATCGCCTCTGTATTCCGGTACCGCTTTACCATTGCTTCGGCATGTCGATGGGCACCATGGGCTGCGTCACCAAGGGCGCGACGATGGTTTTTCCTTGCGAGGGTTTCGACCCCGGCCTGACCCTGAAGGCGATCGCGCAGGAACGCTGCACCGGTCTCTACGGCGTGCCGACCATGTTCGTCGGCATGCTCGACCATCCGGATTTCTCGACCTTCGATCTCTCCAGCCTGCGCACCGGCATCATGGCCGGCTCGCCATGCCCGATCGAGGTGATGAAGAAGGTGGTGTCGCTGATGCACATGTCCGAGGTGACCATCGCCTATGGCATGACCGAGACCAGCCCGGTCTCGTTCCAGAGCAGCACCGACGATCCGCTGGAAAAGCGTGTCTCGACGGTCGGGCGCATCCACCCGCATGTCGAGGTCAAGGCGATCGATACCGATGGCGCGACCGTCGTCGTGGGTGCGCCGGGCGAACTCTGCACGCGCGGCTATTCCGTCATGAAGGGCTATTGGGACGACGAGGACAAGACCCGCGAGGCGATCGACGCCGACGGCTGGATGCACACCGGCGACCTCGCCACCATCGATGCCGAGGGCTATTGCAACATCGTCGGCCGGGTCAAGGACATGGTCATTCGCGGCGGCGAAAACGTCTACCCGCGCGAGGTCGAGGAATTCCTCTACCGCCATCCCAAAGTCAGGGAAGTGCAGGTGTTCGGCATTCCGGACGCCAAATATGGCGAGGAGCTGTGCGCCTGGATCGTGCTGAAACCCGGCCAGGTCGCCACCGAACAGGAGATCAAAACCTTCTGCGCCGGCCAGATCGCCCACTACAAGGTCCCGCGCTACATCCGCTTCCGCACCGAATTGCCGATGACGGTGACCGGCAAGCCGCAGAAGTTCCTGATGCGCGAGGCGATGGTGGAAGAGTTAGGGCTGGTGGTGCAGAAGACGGCTTGAGGGGTGGGCGCCTCGACTTTGACGTTGCGCTCAACAATGCCAAGGTCGAGCGACCTCGCGGCATCTTCAGGAGCCGCGGATCGGTATCGTTTGCCGGAATCGAAGGCCGGGCGATGGGCTTGCCGGCGTTGCGGTGACATTGGCTGAGGCGCTCCCCACAGGCTTTCCACAAAGTTCGCAGAAACATATGGGGGGCTTGAATGACTGGTTTCGGACGATCGGCGATTTCCTACGCGATGCCCCTCGCTGCGCTAGCGATGGCTGTCGCGGTCAGAGCCAGCGGGCTGTCGGTGGATCAGGGTTCGCTGAACGCCAGGATCCTTGTCGGTGCACTGTCGAGTGCGATCATGTTCGTCACCATTTTCGTGGTGCTCGACCACGCTGAGGCGATAGCTCGGCGGGTAGGGGAGCCATACGGCACGCTGGTGCTGACGTTTGCCGTCACGGCAATCGAAGTGTCGATCATTGTTTCCATGATGCTGCATGGAGAGAACAACCCGACGCTGGCACGGGAGTCCGTCTTCTCGACGGTGATGATCACATCCACCGGCGTTGTCGGCATGTGTCTCGCGCTTGGCGGCTGGCGTCACCGCAAGCAGGCCATCGTGCGGCAAGGGACCAGTGCCTATCTGGCGGTTCTGATCGCGCTGACCGTCATGACGCTTATTCTGCCGACCTACACCCAGGCCACGGATCCCGGCACGTTTTCGGCAGCCCAACTTGGTTTCGTCAGCGTCCTTTCAGTGCTGCTCTATGCAAGCTTCGTGTTCGCGCAGACCGTCCGGCACCGGGAAGACTTTGTCCAGGGACAGCCACACAACGTTTCGGTGCGCGCCGCGCCTCACGAGAACTTCGCTGCCAGCGCTTTGCTGCTGATGGCCGGGCTGATCGGAATTGTCATGCTCGCCGAGCAGGTCGCGGCGAGCGTCGAAGATACGCTCGTAGCCTACCAGGTGACCCAGGCTGACAGCATTGTGGGGGCAATGATCGCGGGGCTGGTGTTGATGCCGGAGGCCATTTCGGCGGTGCGCGCTTCACTCAACAACGAGTTGCAGCGCGGTTTGAATGTCGCGATGGGCTCGGCTTGCGCCACGATCGGCCTGACCATACCGGGAATCGCAGCCGCCAGCCTGCTGACGGGGAGGGGACTGACCCTGGGGCTGCCGGCTGCTGATGCGGTCCTTTTGGTCTTGGCTCTTTTCATATGCAATGTAAGCTTCAGCACTGAAAGAACGACGTTCTTGACTGGAATGGTCCATCTTGTAGTATTTTTTACTTATATATTTCTCATATTTATACCATGAAATCCCTTGTGTATGAAATCTCTCGTGCAAGTGAGCGATCAGATGCAGGGATGAGGCACCCGCTCATCAGGAAACTGTTGTGGAGCGGATTATCGGGCGAGCAATCATCCGCTTCCGCACCGAATTGCCGATGACGGTGACCGGCAAGCCGCAGAAGTTCCTGATGCGCGAGGCGATGGTGGAGGAACTGGGGTGTGGCACAGAAGACGGCTTGAGGTGGTTTGGCGAGATGTGAGCTTCCGCCAAGAGCGGGCTTCTGAGTGGCCGTCTTCAGAATGTTGCGTTCTGAGCCGAACGCGATCCCTCCACTTTCGCGCCGGTAGGGTAAGAAACCGCCCTCATCCCCGTGGCGGAAGGCTAGGCGACATCTACTGGACGTACCTGCGTCGCGCTTGGTCCTCGTTGGACAACTCACTGCCAGGCATTGGGCGAAAATCGGCTACAATACATATGAGCCTATGCTAAATTGAATGGTGTGCAGTACCTTGGGGTGCTGCTACCAGGCGGTGCGCGTCAGGAAAGACATGAGTGATCCAAGGATATTGGTTCTTGGCGCCGGAGGCATCGGGGGCTATTTCGGTGGCCGGTTGGTCGAAGCGGGCGCTGATGTCACTTTTCTTGTGCGAGAGGGACGACGGGACCTCCTCAAAAGGCGCGGCCTGCGGATTGAAAGCCAATTTGGAAATGTAGAGTTGGATGTCCGAACCGCCGTGGCATCAGACGTCGGGCCGGACTACGATGTCGTTATCCTGACGTGCAAGGCCTATGACCTCGAGGACGCCGTCAAGACAATCGCGCCGGCGCTTGCTGCCTCTGGTGTCGTTTTGCCATTGCTCAACGGTGTCGCCCACATCGACATTCTGAACGAGGCATTCGGTCGAAACCGTGTGATGGGTGGATCGGCCAGGATTCAGGTTACGTTGACCGAAGATGGCATTGTCCGGCAGCTCGACGACTGGCGTGCGATTACATTCGGCGAGCAATCGGGAGAGGTCACGAAGCGCGTCGATACTCTGAGGGTGCTGTTTGAGGCCGCGCGGGGCGTCGAGGTACATGCCGTCAGCGACATCATGCAGCGGATGTGGGAAAAGCTGGTCCACCTTGCGACAGCGGCCGCCATGACTTGCCTGATGCGAGCGAATGTCGGCGAAATCGTGCGGACCCCTGACGGCGGGGCCATATTCCTCAAGCTGCTGGGCACCGTCAGCGCTATCGCCGCGGCCCGCGGCTATCGTCCAAGCAGCGAGTTCCTGGACGCATATCGAAGAACGTTTTCGCAGCCGGACTCGCTCTACACGACTTCGATGCTGCGCGATATTGAGCGGCGCGGCCGAACCGAAGTCGATCATATCATCGGCTTTATGCTGCGGATGGCTGAGGGGACTGGTGTCGATGTGCTAACGCTCCTGCTCGCATACACTCACATCAAGGCCTACGAACAGAGGTTGGCCGCCGAGCGCTTTGCGTAGCATCACCGACATTGGATCAAATCGGCGACAACCGCCGATGGCTCCTAGTGCATGAGGATATCGTCCATTTGTGACTGAGGGGATTACAGGACATGCCCGAGGAAGAGCCCCAGCGGAAGCGACGTTACGAATACGAATTGGGTCATTCGGACCGAGAGCTGCGTCGCTTGGCGACCCAGGCGACCTTGGTTGATCCGATAACGCGACAGTATTTCAGCAGCGCCGGCGTTAAGGCCGGAATGCGGGTGCTCGATATCGGCAGCGGCGCTGGCGATGTTGCCTTTCTTGCCGCTGAGATTGTCGGCCCAACCGGCACGGTGGTCGGTTCCGACAGGTCATCCACGGCAACCGAAGCCGCCCGGGGAAGAGCCAGGAAGCGCGCCTTGGACAACGTTACCTTTCAGGAATGCGATCCGGCGGATTTTGCGTTCGACGGTCTCTTCGACGCAATTGTGGGCCGCTATGTTCTGATGTTCTCACCAGATCCGGTCACCATGTTGAGGGGAATAGCGAGGCACCTGCGCCCCGGGGGCATCATCGCTTTCCACGAAGTCGACTGGACCGGGACAGCGTCGTTTCCTTCCTCGCCGATTTACGACAACTGCTTTCGATGCATAGCCGAGACCTTTCGTAGAGTAGGCACAAACCCCAACATAGGACTCGGACTATATTCCGCCTTCATCAAGGCCGGACTGCCGGCCCCGACTATGGCGGTGAGTGCCTTGGCGGGTGGCGGATCTGACACCTCAAGTGGCATTGACCTCTTGTGCGATCTCGCCGTGACAATGGCTCCTGTCATGGAACAGTCGGGCGTTATCAGTGTTTCGGATCTCGGTCCCGACAGCCTGCAGGAGCGAATGCGGGCCGAGGTGATTGCAAATCGAAGCGTTGTCGTCGGCAGGTACGAGGTTGGCGCTTGGTCGCGCCTCTAGATTGTGGTCCTGGTCAGCCTGAGCCAGGGCGCACGCCAACCTACCCGCGCCACCCGTCCTACCGCCGCCCGTTCCGCCCCTCCGTCGGTCTCGGCGCCGTCCCCGGTTCCTGCACCAGCGGCCCCAATAGCACCTCGCCGAACAGCGGCTGGTAGCTCCTGCGCACCGCCGGATCCTCCTTGAAGGACAGCGCGTACTGGCCGATCTGGTGGAAATAGGTGATGCGGGCGCGCACCAGGCTTTCATCCGGCGGATAGCCCATGGCGCGGAAGGAGCGGATCAAAAGCTCGATGCGCAGATTGTCTATGTCCTTGACCTCCTGCGCCAGCTTCTTCGAGGTTCGCGACCAGTCGCGCACGGCCAGATCAAGCAGCGGACTGAACGGTGCTTCGTCGACCCAGACATGCACGATGTCGGTGAAGAACTGCAGGCCGTCCATGTCGCGCATCTCGCGCATCGCCCAGAAGGGCTGGCAATTGATATCGCGCCATTCCTGCAGCAGGCCGTCGCGAAGGTCAGCCAGGCTGGTGAAATGGAAATAGAAGCTGCCGCGTGTCACCTTGAACTGCTTGGCGAGGCGGTCAATCTTGACCTCGCCGATGCCGTGCTTCTCCAGCACTTTGCGCGCCGCCGCGATCCAGGCCTCGCGGCTCAGCGTCTGCCGCGCCGCCTTTGCAGGCGCCGCGGGTTTGGACGGTCTCTTGCCTCTGGCAGGGGCGCTGTCCGCTTTCATCCGATCAAGACCTTCATCGCCATGCGCAACGCCTGCAATCCGTTTGCCGGCTCCGATGTACTTCGCGACTCTTCGACATCTCATCTTTTGCGAAATGCTAGAGCAATTCCAGGAAAAGTGTGTAGCGGTTTTCCGTTAGGAATTGCGTAAAAACAAAGAGATGGACTCAGGGCAATGCGCTGATCCGCTCCAGCATCAGTTCGAAGAACGGCGCCGGATCGATGCGCCGCAGCACGTTGCAGTTTTTGCGCCGGCCCGTGACATGCCACCAGTCGACCACGGTCATGCCGATCGTCTCCGGCGAGACGATGTCGACGGTCACCGCGCATTGGCGCTGTTCGTAGACCTGCGGCGCCAGGAGATAACCGGTGACGCAGGCATCGTGGATCGGGCGCGCTGGCGTCTCGAATTTGTGGGTGCCGTACTGGCGGTAGAAGTCGGCCAGGTTCGCTGCCTCGATCGCGGCGCGGCTGCCGGTGGCGCGCAGGCGGTCGAGCCATTCCGGCGTCATCATCGCCGTGTAGGTGCAGTCAATGCCGGCCATCGTCACCGGCACGCCGCTGTCGAACACCCTGTGCGCGGCATGCGGGTCGACGAAGATGTTGAACTCGGCGGCCGGCGTGGCGTTGCCGCCCTGGAAGAAGCCGCCGCCCATCAGCACCACTTCGCGCAGACGCGGCACGATCCTCGGCTCCATGGTCATGGCCATGGCCAGATTGGTCATCGGCCCGAGCGTGCAGACGGTCAGTTCGCCCTCCGGCGCGTCCATGATCGTGCGCACCATGTAGTTGACGGCATGTTCGCTCTGCAGCGGCGTCACCGGCTCGGGCAGATCGGCGCCGTCGAGGCCGGTTTCGCCATGCACATATTCGGCGGTGATCAACTTGCGCACCATCGGCGCCGGGCATCCGGCATAGACCGGCACGTCGGGTCGCCCGGCGAGTTCCACCACCTTCAGCGCGTTCTTCGACGTCAGGGCGAGCGGCACGTTACCGCCGACCGTGGTGATGCCGACCACGTCGAGTTCATCAGGCGACCCCAGCGCGAAGAGGATGGCGAATGCGTCGTCCTGGCCCGGATCGGTGTCGATGATGATCTTGCGTGGTGCCATGTGGAGCGCTCTTCCTTTTGCGGTGGAAAGCCTATTGATGAGGCCGTCCTTATGTGTAGAAATACAGTACTGTATCTTATGTTCAAGATAGGGTGTTCGAAAATGGATGGACAAGAGCGCGGCGATTTTTCCGAAATTCCGATCCTCGACGTATCGGCGCTCTATGGCGACGACGAAGCCGCGATCCGGTCGACGGCAGCGACGCTGCGCCGCTATCTCGAGACGATCGGCTTCCTCTATGTCACCGGGCATCCCATCGCGCGCGCCGATGTCGAAGCGGTGCGCGAGGCTTCCAAGCGCTTCTTCGCCTTGCCCGACGAGGAAAAGCTGAAGCTGAAGATCGACCGGAATTTCCGCGGCTTCCTGCCTTTTGCCGGCTCTACCATCGTCACTTCCTCCGTGGCGACCGTCAGCAAGCCGAACCAGAGCGAATCGATCTTCTTCATGCATGAGGTCGGCGCCGACGATCCGCGCGCCGTGGCCGACAAGCCGCTGCAAGGTCCCAATCAATGGCCTGACGAGACGGCGCTTGCCGGCTTCAGGGAAACGATCGAGCGCTATGTCCAGGAGATGGGGACGCTCGCCCGCAAGATGGTGCGCGCCATCGCGCTGTCGCTCGGGCTGCCGTCCGACAGCCTCGACCGCTATTTCGAGCAGCCGACGACCTTCCTGCGGCTGCTGCACTATCCGACGCAGCCCCAGGAAGAGGGGTTGTTCGGCTCTGCGCCGCACACCGATTACGGCTTCATCACTTTGTTGGCGCAGGACAATGTCGGCGGCCTAGAAGTCAAGAACAAGGCCGGCGACTGGGTACCGGCGCCGCCGGTCCCGGATTCCTTCGTCATGAATGTCGGCGACATCCTGGCACGCTGGTCGAACGACCAGTTCGTCTCGACGCCGCACCGCGTCATCAACCGGTCCGGGCGCGAACGCTATTCTCAGCCCTTCTTCTTCGATCCGTCGATGGATGAAACGATCACGGCACTGCCGGTCTGCGTGCCGGCCGGCGCCAAGCCGAAATACGAGCCGGTGCTCTACGGCGACTATCTGATGGAGCGCATCGACAAGAATTACCACTACCGCAAGAACAAGGCGGCGGAAGCGGCCGCCTCATAAGGGATTTCGAACCCGTGCCGGTCCTGGGTGGACCGGCACGGGTTATTTGGAAAGACTGCAGACAAGGACAAGAAAGGGGAACAGCAATGAACACATATCTGCGACTGACCGGCCTGGCGCTGGCGATCTCCGCAACGGCCTGGGGCGGCGTTTCCAGGGCCGCCGATGTGCCGAAATCGGCTGAGGTCAAGCAAAGCGGAACGCTCGCCGTCGCCAACACGCTGGACTACGCGCCGTTCGAGTATCTCGACGCCGACGGCAAGCAGACCGGCATCATCATCGAGCTTGCCGGCGCGGTGGCCAAGCTGGTCGACGCCAAGCTCGACGTGCAGCGCACGCCGTTCCCGTCGATGATCCCCGGCCTGGCCGCCGGCCGCTTCAAGATCGCCTGGGAGACCTTCTCGGCGACGCCCGAGCGGCTGAAGCAGGTGGATTTCGTCATGTTCCTGAAAGCCGGCCTTGCCGTCTCGACCTCGCCCGACAAGAAGGCGAGCTTCAGCGGCGACACGCCGCTCTGCGGCAAGCGCATCGGCGTCTCGGCCGGCAGCGCCTCGGACTTCCTGGTCGACAAGCTCGGCAAGGACTGCACCGACAAGGGCCAGAAGGCCATCGAAAAGTCGGTGTTCAACTCCTCGACCGACATCGTCCAGGCGGTGCTTTCCGACCGCGTCGACGCCCGCATGGACGACGCCACCGCATCGAGCTATTTCGAGGTGACCAGCAAGGGTCAGTTGGTGGTGCTGCCGACGCTCTACGACGTGGCGCCGCTCGGCATGGCGATCGCCAAGGATGACAAGGAGACCGCCGGCATGATGGTGGCCGCCCTTGCCGAGCTGTTCAACAACGGCACCTACAAGGCTATCCTCGACAAATACGGCATGGGCGCCTACGCCATCAAGGAACCCTATTTCGTCGGCGCGATGGACGCGTTGCGCGCCGAGTAAGGCTACCCGGCGCCTGATCATCGGTCAGGCGCCGGCCTATCACCAGGAGACCTCCGATGGGCGTCGCCCACCCGACCGAGATCGGCGTCGAGCCGGGCGTTGCCGCCGCCGTGTCGCGGCTCACAGTCGTGCCGCAACGCCGCTATGGCATCTGGGTCGGCACGGCTTTCGCTCTGCTCCTGGCATCCCTGATCATCCGCGCCTTCGCCAGCAACCCGGCCTTCGCCTGGGGCACGGCCGCCGGCTATCTCTTCCATCCCTCGATCATGCGCGGTCTCTCCAACACCTTGATCCTGACCGTGGTGATCATGCTGCTGGCGATCGTGGTCGGCACCGTGATCGCCATCATGCGCGTGTCGCCAAGCCCGGTGCTGCGCGCCTTCTCCGGCGTCTATGTCTGGTTCTTCCGCGGCGTGCCGGCACTGATCCAGCTGATCTTCTGGTTCAACCTGTCGCTGCTGGTGCGTGAGATCTCGCTGACCCTGCCGTTCCTCGGCACGCTGTTTTCGGTGCGCACCAATGATTTCATGACGCCGTTCTTTTTCCGCGGTCGTCGCGCTGTCACTGTGCGAGGCCGGCTACATGGCCGAGATCATCCGCGCCGGCATCAAGTCGGTGCCGTCGGGCCAGGCGGAAGCGGCAAGCGCGCTAGGCATGCCCTACCGCATGATCCTGAAGCGCATCACGCTGCCGCAGGCCATGCGTTTCGTGCTGCCGCCGACCGGCAATGAGGCGATCAACCTTTTGAAGATGACCTCGCTGGTGACGTTCATCGCCGTCGACGATCTGTTCTATACGGCGCAGAGCATCTATGCGCGCACCTTCGAGACCATCCCGCTGCTGATCGTCGTCGCCTTTTGGTATCTGGCGGTGGTCAGCATCATGTCGGTCGGCCAGCATTTCCTCGAGCGCCATTTCGGCCGCAGCGATGTCAGACGCGAGCCGCTGACGCTGCGCGCCCTGCGCAACGCCATCAGCCTGCGCGGCGTTGCCCGATGAGCGACGTGAAATCCGAAAACCGAAGCCGCTTCGGCGTGCCGCCCGGCTCCATGGTGTTCGCGCGCGGCGTGCGCAAATCCTATGGCCAGCTCGAAGTTCTCAAGGGCGTCGACCTCGATGTGCCGGAAGGGTCGGTGGCCTGCATCATCGGCCCGTCGGGCTCGGGCAAGAGCACATTCCTGCGCTGCATCAACCATCTGGAAAAGCTCAGCGCCGGCATCCTGTTAGTGGACAGCCAGTTCGTCGGCTACGACCTCCAGGGCGACAAGCTCTATGAGGTCAAGGACGATCTGCTCTGCCAGCGCCGGGCCGAGATCGGCATGCTGTTCCAGTCGTTCAACCTGTTCTCGCACATGACGGTGATGGAGAACCTGATCGAGGCGCCGACGCAGGTGCGGCGGATTTCGCTCGAGCAGGCGAAGACCGAGGCGGAAGTGCTGCTGCGGCGCGTCGGCCTCGCCGACAAGGTCGACCGCTATCCGCGAGAGCTGTCCGGCGGACAGCAGCAGCGCGTCGCCATCGCGCGCGCCATGGCGATGAAGCCGAAGGTGCTGCTGTTCGACGAACCGACCTCGGCGCTCGATCCGGAACTGGTCGGCGAGGTACTGCAGGTGATGCGCGATCTCGCTGAGAGCGGCATGACCATGGTCGTCGTCACCCACGAGGTCGGCTTCGCCCGCGAGATCGGCGACCAGCTCGTGTTCATGGATGGCGGCGTCATTGTTGAACGCGGCGCGCCGCGCGAAATGATCGCCAATCCGACATCGCCGCGCACCCGCGAATTCCTGTCGCGGGTTTTGTAGCCGCCGCCCTATCTCACGCCGCCACCACCGCATCCAGTCCGCGAATGATCGTCGCCAGCTCCATGCATTCGTGGTGCAACGCGCTGTTGCGCCGCCAGGCGAGGCAGATTGTGCGTTGCGGCATCGGCTCCTGGAAGGGCACGATCTTGAGGTCGGGAATGGCACCTGCCGGTCCTGTCGCCATTTCCGGGATCAGCGTCACGCCCAGCCCATGCGCCACCATCTGCAGCAGCGTGGTCAGGCTGGTGGCGCCATAGCTTGCCATCGCCACCGGCCGCACATTGCCGCAGACGGCCAGCGCCTGCTCGCGCAGGCAATGGCCCTCCTCCAAAAGCATCAGCCGCTCCAGCGCCGGGCTTTCGGGCGGCACCGGCGGCGAGGCAAAAGCCGGATCGCCCGATGGCACGGCCAGGAAAAACCGGTCGGGAAACAGCGCCTCGGTGACCAGCCCCGGATGGTCGAGCGGCAGGGCGGCGATGAAGGCGTCGAGCCTTTGCGAGGCGATGTCCTCGGCCAGCGACGCCGTCACCGCCTCGCGCAGTTCGAGTTGCAGGGCGGGAAAGTGCTTTTTCAGCTCGGGCAGGGCGCGCGGCAGAAGGTAGGGCGCGACGGTCGGGATGATGCCCAGCCGGAACCGTCCTCCCATGGCCGGGCGGCCGCGCCGCGCCATCGTTTCGACCTCGCGTATGTCGGCAAGGATACGCTCGATGCGTGGCAGAAGTGCTGTCGCTTCGTCGGTCATGCGCACCGCTTTGCCGCCGCGATCGAACAGCCGGCAGTTCAGCCGCTGCTCCATCTCTGCGATCTGCGAGGACAGCGCCGGCTGGCTGACGCCGGCGAGCTTGGCGGCGCGGCCGAAATGCAGCGTCTGCGCCAGCGCCTCGAAATAATGCATCTGGCGAACTGTCAATCCGATCATAAGAAAAACCTATCGGAAAAAACAGGAAAGACAATTTGTTTTTATCGTCGGGCTGGCCTAGGCTGGAATCGTTCCAGATTGTGGTGGCCATTGGCCGCCCCCAAAATCTCGGCAAAAATCAAACCCCGGCAAGAGCAAACCTCGGCAAATCGGAGCACTAAGATGGACGCGAAAACCGACGACAACAGCGCGGGCAAATGCCCTGTCGCGCATGGGGCCGGTGCCAGAACCAACCGTGATTGGTGGCCGAACCAGCTTGACCTCGGCGTTCTGCACCAGCAGTCGAACCTCTCGGACCCGATGGGCGAAGACTTCGACTACGCCAAGGAATTCGCCCGCCTCGATCTCGATGCGGTCGTCAAGGACCTGCACAAGGTGATGACGGATTCGCAGGACTGGTGGCCGGCAGACTTCGGCCATTACGGGCCGCTGTTCATCCGCATGGCCTGGCACAGCGCCGGCACCTATCGCATCGGTGACGGCCGTGGTGGCGCCGGTGCCGGCCAGCAGCGTTTCGCGCCGCTCAACAGCTGGCCGGACAATGCCAATCTCGACAAGGCTCGCCGCCTCTTGTGGCCGGTCAAGCAGAAATACGGTCGCAAGATCTCCTGGGCCGACCTGTTGATCCTCACCGGCAATGTCGCCCTGGAATCGATGGGCTTCAAGACCTTCGGTTTTGCCGGCGGCCGCGCCGATGTCTGGGAGCCCGAGCAGGACGTGAACTGGGGTTCGGAAGCCAAATGGCTCGGCGACGAGCGCTATTCCGGCGACCGCGAACTGAGCGGCCATCTCGGCGCGGTGCAGATGGGTCTGATCTACGTCAATCCGGAAGGCCCGAACGGCAAGCCGGACCCGCTCGCTGCCGCTCGTGATATCCGCGAGACCTTCGCCCGCATGGCGATGAATGACGAAGAAACGGTGGCGCTGATCGCAGGCGGCCACACTTTCGGCAAGACGCATGGCGCCGGTGATGCGTCGCTGGTCGGCGCCGAGCCGGAAGGCGCCGGCATCGAGGCCCAAGGCCTCGGCTGGTCGAGCAAGCATGCGTCCGGCATTGCCGGCGATGCGATCACCTCGGGCCTCGAAGTGACCTGGACCACGACGCCGACGAAGTGGAGCAACAACTTCTTCGACAATCTCTTCAACTACGAATGGGAACTGACGAAGAGCCCGGCCGGAGCCAATCAGTGGACGCCGAAGGGCGGCGCCGGCGCCGGCACGGTGCCGGATGCGCACGACAAGTCGAAGCATCATGCGCCGGCCATGCTGACCACTGACCTCGCACTGCGCACCGACCCGGCCTACGAGAAGATTTCGCGGCGCTTCCATGAGCATCCGGAGCAATTCGCCGATGCCTTCGCCCGCGCCTGGTTCAAGCTGACCCACCGCGACATGGGGCCGGTCGTGCGCTATCTCGGCCCGCTCGTGCCGAAGGAAGAGCTGATCTGGCAGGATCCGATCCCGGCCATCGACCACGAACTGGTCGGCGAGCAGGACATAGCCTCGCTCAAGGCGAAAATCCTGGCGTCCGGCCTGTCCGTGTCGGAGCTGGTCTCGACCGCCTGGGCCTCGGCCTCGACCTTCCGCGGTTCCGACAAGCGCGGCGGCGCCAATGGCGCGCGCATCCGTCTTTCGCCCCAGAAGGACTGGGCCGTCAACCAGCCGGCGGAACTCGCAAAGGTGCTGGCCAAGCTCGAAGCCATCCAGAAGGAGTTCAACGCGGCGCAGACTGGCGGCAAGAAGGTCTCGCTCGCCGACCTGATCGTGCTCGGCGGCGTTGCTGCCGTCGAGAAGGCTGCCAGGGACGGCGGCAATGAGGTGAAGGCGCCGTTCACGCCGGGCCGCATGGATGCCTCGCAGGAACAGACGGACGTCGCCTCGTTCGCCGCACTCGAGCCGGTCGCCGACGGCTTCCGCAATTATGCAAGGGGCAAGCAGGTGCTGTCGGTCGAGGCCTTGCTTGTCGACCGGGCGCAGTTGCTCGGTCTGACGGCGCCGGAGATGACCGTGCTCGTCGCTGGCCTGCGCGTGCTTGGTGCTAACACCGGCCATTCGAAGCATGGCGTATTAACCAATCGGCCGGGCGCCCTGACCAACGACTTCTTCGTCAACCTGCTCAGCATGAGCACGGTGTGGGACCCGGCAACAGGCTCCGACGAGGTCTATGAAGCGCGCGACCGCAAGACCAAAGAGGTCAAGTGGACTGGCACCCGTGCCGACCTGATCTTCGGCTCGCACGCACAGCTGCGTGCGCTGGCCGAGGTCTATGGCTCCAGCGATGCCGGGCAGAAGTTCGCCAGGGATTTTGTGGCGGCGTGGACCAAGGTGATGAACGCCGATCGCTTCGACCTCGCCGGCTGATCCAGGCGAAGCTTGATCCAACAAAAAAGGCGCGGGCCAGACCCGCGCCTTTTGCATGTCAGGCTGTCGAAAGCTCAGTCTTTCTCGAACACGCGCGCCTTGGCGACCACCCCGGCAATGGCGCCGCCGATCAGCGGCGCGACGATGAACAGCCACAGCTGACTGAGCGCCGCGCCGCCCGTAAACAGCGCCGGGCCGATCGAGCGCGCCGGATTGACCGAAGTGCCGGTGACCGGGATCATGGCGAAATGGATGCCCGCCAGCGTCAGGCCGATGACCAGGCCGGCAAACGCCGTCGAGTGCTTTTCGGCGGTAACGCTGAGGATGACGGTGACGAAGGTGAAGGTGCCGATCAGTTCCCACAGGAAGGCCGAGCTCATGCCCCATTTCGTCTCCTCCCAGCCATTGGCGCCGAACCCGCCGGTGTGGCCGCCGGTCTGGCCGGAAACGATGATCCACAGCGCCAGCGAGGCGATGATGGCGCCGATGATTTGGGCGATCCAGTAGGGGATGACATCCTTGGCCGGCAGCCGGCCGGCAAGAAAGACGCCCAGTGTCACCGCCGGATTGAGATGCGCGCCCGAAATCGGGCCGATCGCATAGGCCGCCGCGATCAGGCCGATGCCGAATGCGAGGCCGATGCCTTCCTGGCCGAGCGGCAGCGCGCCGCCGAAGCCACCCGTCACCACCGATGCCGTGCCGATGAACACCAACAGAAATGTGCCTAGAACTTCCGCCAGATAAGTCTTCATTGCCCTCTCCACGTAGCGATCCGCCGGTCCAAATTTTCTGCGCCGCGAATCATGGCGGCAAGAGTATTCCCAACCGAAAAACTTGGAAAGCAGCCCAGTTGCGGCGCGGCCCGTGCTTGCTGGCCTAATTTATGAACATTAGAGAGCTTGCATCTATTTGGCCGATCTGCTCTTGCGGGCTCGAGACATTCATCCGCCGAAGATCAGCCGGTCGCGCTGTCGGCGCTGTGGCGGCGATTGCCTCGCCGTCGCAAGACGGGTTCAATCCTGACGCGAAAGGCTCTAAGAGCAGGCAGGGATCAAATGTACGACTTGGTGGAATGACGAATGCGACTGGGCGGACGGCTGGCTGCGGCCATCGAAGTGCTGGATGACATTGGGCGGCGTCACCGGCCGGTGGCCGATGCGCTGAAGGACTGGGGGCTGTCGCACCGCTTCGCCGGCGGCGGCGACCGGGCGGCGATCGGGAACATCGTCTACGATGCGCTGCGCCGCAAGCGTTCCGCCGGCTGGCTGCTGGATGGCGACACGCCGCGCGCGGTCGGTTTCGGCGCGCTGCTGCTCGAATGGGGCCAGACCGCACCATCGCTCAACGGCGCGCTCGACGGCGACAAGTTCGCGCCGCCGCTGCTGAGTGCCACGGAGCTTGAGACAATCGCCGGCCGCCGGTTGGCCGATGCGCCGCCCGCGGTGCGGGCCGACATACCCGATTGGTGCGAGCCGCTTTTCGAACGCGCCTTTGGCGAGGCCTGGGTCGAGGAGGGCGCCGCCCTTGCCACCCGCCCGCCGCTCGACATCAGGGTCAACACGCTGCAGGCCGATCGCGCCAAGGTCCTGTCCGAACTGGCGCAGGCCGGCGCCGGTGCGGCCCGGATCGCGCCGCACGGCATCCGCATTCCGCCGATCGACGGCGATGGCCGGCACCCCAACGTGCAAGCCGAGCCGGCCTTCCAGAAGGGCTGGTTCGAGGTTCAGGACGAGGGCTCGCAGATAGCGGCCGCCCTTGCCGGTGCGCAGCCTGGCATGCAGGTGCTCGATTTCTGCGCCGGTGCCGGCGGCAAGACGCTGGCGCTGTCGGCCGCGATGGACAACCGGGGCCAGGTCTTCGCCCACGATGCCGAAAAGGCGCGGCTGGCGCCGATCTTCGATCGCATCCGCCGCTCGGAAAACCGCAACGTGCAGATCGTCGCCAAACCAGCCGAACTCGCCCCGCTCGCCGGCCACATGGATATCGTCCTGGTGGACGCGCCCTGCACCGGCAGCGGCACCTGGCGGCGGCGCCCCGATGCCAAATGGCGGCTGACGCAAAGGCAACTCGACGCCCGCAAGGGCGAGCAGAAGGCGATCCTCGATACCGCCAGCGGCTACGTCAAGCCGGGCGGGCTGCTGGTCTACATCACCTGTTCGGTGTTCGACGAGGAAAATGGCGACCAGGTCGCCGCGTTTCTTGCGCGCAGCGGCGGCTTTGAGCCGATTGATCATCGCCGCCTCTGGGACAGCCATTTCCCGGGTCATGCGGACGCCATGCGGATCGGCGCCTTGGGCGGCATCTGCCTGTCGCCGGCGCTGAGCGGCACCGACGGTTTCTACGTCTGTGCGCTGCGCAAAACCGCTTGAGTGGGGCTGCGCGGAAGGCGACGGTGCCGGCAAGCGCGCCGGGGTGAAATTGCTGCAGTGCAGCAATAGACGATTGCCTGCACTGCCGGCCTCTGCAATAAGCTTTCCCGGCAAATGGGAAGGCAACGGCCATGGCAGCAAAGATCGTACCCGCTCCCGACTATGAGGATCGCGTCAGGGCGTCCTTCGCGCGCCAGCAGGCGATGGCGACGATCGGCGCCGAGCTGACGCTGGTGACCCCAGGCATCATCGAGATCGAGATGCCCTATTCGGCGGCGCTCACCCAGCAGCACGGCTTCCTGCATGCCGGCGTCATCTCGACCGCGCTGGACTCGGCCTGCGGCTACGCGGCGTTCTCGCTGATGCCGGAAAGCTCCAGCGTGCTGACCATCGAATTCAAGGTCAATCTGCTGGCGCCGGGCAGGGGCGAGCGCTTCCTGTTTCGAGGCTCGGTGACCAAGCCCGGCCGCACCATCATCGTTGCCGACGGCCAGGCCTATGCCTTCACCGCCGACGGCGAGGCCAAGCTGATCGCCACCATGACCGGGACGATGATGACGGTGGTCGGGCGCGATGGCATAGCAGGGTGATCCGATGAGCAATGTCGTGCGCATTGGTGACAAGAACGTCCTCTTCGTCATGGCCGCTCAGGCCGAATACGGTCCACATCTCAAACGGCTGTTCACGCCGCTGATGACCGGAGTCGGGCCGGTCGAAGCCGGCGTCAGGCTGGGCTCCGAACTGTCCTGGCTGAAGTCGCAAAAGGCGCTGCCTGACCTTATCGTCTCGCTTGGCTCCGCCGGCAGCCGGACCCTGGAGCAGACCGAAATCTACCAGGCCGTATCGGTCAGCTATCGCGACATCGACGCCTCGCCGCTTGGCTTCGAGAAGGGTGCTACGCCGTTCCTCGACCTGCCGGTGACGGTGCCGCTGCCGTTGCGCCTCCCTGAAATCAGGGAGGCGACCCTGTCGACCGGCGGCGCGATCATCACCGGCGCGGCCTATGACGCCATTGCCGCCGACATGGTCGACATGGAGACCTTCGCCTGCCTCCGCGCCTGCCAGTTGTTCGATATCCCGCTCATCGGCCTTCGCGGCATTTCGGATGGCGCGGCCGATCTGAGGCACGTCGGCGACTGGACCGAGTATCTGCACGTCATCGACGAGAAACTGGCGGACGCCGTCATGCAGCTCGAACAGGCGATCGGCGGCGGTCTGCTTCGGGCGGATTCGCCCCAAAAAGATGCGAGCTCGGCTTAAAGGTCAGGCCACGCAACCCATTGCGTCGACTCGTTTCTTTCTCTAAACGCTCGCCATGACAACAGCCAATCATCCAGACACCGTCCTGATTGTCGATTTCGGCAGCCAGTTTACGCAGCTCATCGCCCGCCGCATCCGCGAAGCCGGCGTGTTTTCCGAGATCGTGCCGTTCCAATCGGCCGAAGCTGCGTTCAAGCGCATCAATCCGAAAGCGGTGATCCTGTCGGGCGGCCCGGCCTCGACATCCGACATAGGCAGCCCGCGCGCGCCGCAGATCGTCTTCGACGCCGGCGTTCCGGTGCTCGGCATCTGCTACGGCCAGATGGCCATGTGCGTGCAGATGGGCGGCGTCGCCGAAAGCTCCAACCATCGCGAGTTCGGCCGCGCCTTCGTCGAGATCGAGAAGGAGAGCCCGCTGTTCGAAGGCCTGTGGGCAACCGGCCAGCGCCACCAGGTGTGGATGAGTCACGGCGACCGCGTCATCTCGCTGCCCAAGGGTTTTGAGGTGTTCGGCAAGTCGGAAGGCTCGCCCTTCGCCATCTTCGGCAATGTCGAGCGCAAGATGTACGGCATCATGTTCCACCCGGAGGTGGTGCACACGCCTGATGGCGCCAGGCTGTTGAGGAACTTCGTCCACAACATCGCCGGCATCGAGGGCGACTGGACGATGCGCGCCTATCGCGAGCACGCGGTCGAGGCGATCCGCAAGCAGGTCGGCAAGGGCAAGGTCATCTGCGCGCTGTCGGGCGGCGTCGATTCCTCCGTCGCGGCACTCCTCATCCACGAGGCGGTCGGCGACCAGCTGACCTGCATCCTTGTCGACCACGGCCTGATGCGCAAGGACGAGGCGGCGGGCGTGGTGGCGATGTTCCGCCAGCACTACAATCTGCCGCTGATCCTGGTCGATGCCTCGGACAAGTTCATCTCGCGGCTGGAAGGCGAGTCCGACCCCGAGAAAAAGCGCAAGACCATCGGCCGGCTGTTCATCGAAGTGTTCGAGGAAGAGGCGAAGAAACTCGGCGGCGCCGATTTCCTGGCCCAGGGCACGCTCTATCCCGACGTCATCGAAAGCGTGTCCTTCACCGGCGGCCCCTCGGTGACGATCAAGTCGCACCACAATGTCGGCGGCCTGCCCGAGCGCATGAACATGCAGCTGGTCGAGCCGCTGCGCGAACTGTTCAAGGACGAGGTGAGGGCGCTCGGCAAGGAGCTCGGCCTGCCCGAAAGCTTCATTGGTCGCCATCCATTCCCGGGTCCGGGCCTCGCCATCCGCTGCCCCGGCGGCATTTCTCGCGAGAAGCTCGAAATCCTGCGCGAGGCCGACGCCATCTATCTCGACGAAATCCGCAAGGCCGGCCTCTACGACGCCATCTGGCAGGCTTTCGCCGTGCTGCTTCCCGTGCAGACCGTCGGCGTGATGGGCGACGGCCGCACCTACGAATTCGTCTGCGCGCTGCGCGCCGTCACCTCGGTCGACGGCATGACCGCCGACTTCTACCACTACGACATGAATTTCCTCGCCGCCGCCGCCACACGCATCATCAACGAAGTCAAAGGCATCAACCGCGTCGTCTACGACGTGACCTCGAAGCCGCCTGGGACGATCGAGTGGGAATGATTCATGCCCATCCGAAAGCCGCCGAATTTGCGCCGGAATTCGACCTAACCCTCTGAAATTAAAAATACTTTTCGCCGACAGCTTTCGCTGTCTATCGGCGTGCATCTTTTGGCTTCGGCGGACTGGCTGACGGCCCTCCGCCATATTGCCACGATGAATTTTTGAAAGTACCGTCATGCCATAGAGAGCTGATGACGGTACTTTTTTCAGACTAAGCATCTGAAAAGTCAACGGTATTTCCGCTGATAGCTCTCAAAAACCCGGTGACGGTACTTTTGGAAAGGCAGTCGGGATGCTGACGGACGCCGCTCTCAAGGCATTGAAAATAAAACAGAAAATCTACAAGGTTGCGGACCGTGACGGCATGTATGTCCGCGTTATGCCTAGTGGAACGATCTCGTTTCGTCTGGACTACAGGCTCAACGGCCGGAGGGAGACCGTCTATCTCGGCAAATACGGCCGCGATGGAATCTCTCTCCTCCAGGCGCGCGAGAAATGCCTTGATGCCCGCCGAGCGATCAGGGAGGGCCGCTCTCCTGCCATCGAGAAGCAACGAGACAAACGGCGGCTGAAAGAAGCCAAGAACTTTGGCCAGTTTGGAGACAAATGGCTGACTTTGGCGCCAATGGCGGACAGCACTCGATCGATGCGCCGGTCAATTTTCGAGCGCGAGCTCCTGCCGGAGTGGCGCAATCGGCTGCTGACTGAAATTACACCAGACGACCTTCGCGCCTTGTGTGGCAAGATCGTCGAGCGCGGAGCACCGGCAACGGCAATCCATGTCCGCGACATTCTCAAACAGATTTATGCCTTTGCCATTCTCCATGGCGAGAAGGTGTCCAATCCAGCCGATGACGTCGGGCCGGCATCGATCGCAAACTTCGTTCCGAGGGATCGCTCGCTCTCTCCAACTGAAATCCGCGTCATGCTGAAGATGCTGGAGAGGGTCGCCACTCTGCCCACCATTCGTCTCGGCCTTCGCCTCATCCTGCTCACGATGGTGCGAAAGAGCGAGCTTCAGGATGCAATCTGGGACGAGGTTGACTTCGAAAACGCGGTCTGGAGCATCCCCAAGGAACGGATGAAGCGATCGAAGGCCCTCAATGTCTATTTGTCACGCCAAGCTCTCGACATCTTCATTGCGCTCAAGACTTGCTCGGGGAACTCGCGTTTCGTACTGCCGTCGCGCTACGACGCGGATGCGCCAATGTCGCGGGCAACCTTCAATCGCGTGACTTATGCGGTCGCCGAACAGGCGAAGAACGAGGGTCTGCCGCTTGAGCCGTTCACTGTGCACGATCTTCGGCGCACCGGCTCCACGCTTTTGAATGAGCTAGGGTTCAACAGCGACTGGATCGAGAAATGCCTCGCCCATGAGGACGGCCGCTCTTCCCGTGGAGTCTACAACAAGGCGGAATACGAGGTTCAGCGCCGCCACATGATGCAAGAGTGGTCCGATGTAGTGGAGGCCTGGGTTGAGGGAAGGAAGCGCCCCGTCGTCCTTATGCCCCCGATGATGACGGTCTTTGAGCCCGATCCAGCGCTTTGACAGGAGCGGTCTTTCTCAAACGCACATCTGGAGGGCTGGCTCGGGGAATTGGTGCTGCCCTGCGCGCATGGAGCCAGGTTTCAACCTCGGCCAGATCCCACACGACGCAACGAGGGGTGAGAGCAAAACGTCGCGGAAATTGCCCGCGTTGTTCCATTTCATAAATAGTGGAGTCGGCCAGCGGGACAATTTCGCGCAGTTGCTTGCGACGGATCGTTCGCTTGATGGCGGTTTCGTTAATGCCACTCATTGCCCTTCTCCTCGTTGCTTGGCTCCAGGAGGTTAAATCGGTCATGCCAATTACAGAAAGATAAAATCGGAGACGCGTAGTCCAGCGCGTAGTGTCGTGCAAATAGGTCGAAGCGCGCTTAGGCGAGACGCCGGTTGCCTCTTCCGAACGGCAGTTCGCGGAACAGCGTTGTTGTGTTTTCTGCTTGCTTGCCGCTGGAAATCAGCTCCTCCAGCCGTAGCGTGCAATCGGACAGATGTCGCGGTTAAGTGGCGCTGTGAAAACGCCGCGATATAGCCACTCCAGCGTGCGTGTTGTCTGGATGCGCTTTTTTGCGCGGCGACACCGGGAGAGTGAAAGTTCGGATCAGGTTCCGTGACGGGTTAAGGCCTGGGAGAGGTCTCCCGGCGCCCGTCATGGAGACGACCCATGACACAAGTTTTGGACGCTACCCGTGATCGTTCCGGCGGCTATAAGGTGGATCTGAGCCGCGGCGAACGGATTGGCCGCGTGTCCTCCGAATGGTTTTCGCGGCCGGCCGATGAGCGCTACCTGTCTTTGTCGGAGCTATTCGAGGCAGTGCAGATCCGGACCGAACGCAGCCGGACGAGGACGGTGGACAGCGCGGCTATCAGGGTGGAGGCGAGCCGCGACGATGCCGAGCGCCTGACTCTGGTGCTGCCGGGCTCCGATGTCCCGATCGCCCCAACCCATTGGAGCTTCGGCCAACTCGCGAGCCTTGTTGGCGCGCCGGCGGCCTATCTGCGCCAGCTGCCAGCACCGCTCGCAGGCATCAATTTGCAGTACGGCCTGACGTCCCACCGCGCCGAGCAGGTGAAGACCCTTGAGATCGACGATGGCCGCGTCGAACTGCGTGCTGTCACCGGCCCGGACTATGGCCGCATCTTCGACCATGAACTCGTCACCGCCGTGCAGCGTATTGCCGGCAACGGCACCGGCGACACCCGGTGGAAAGTGCCCGGCGTCCTTGAATGGGCGACCGGCATCTACAAGCCTCGAGCCGCCATAACCAAGGACACCACGACGCTCTATGCCTCCGACCGCGACGTTTTCCTTTTCCTCGTCGACGACCTCAACCCGATCGAGGCTGGCCGGCTCCCCGACGGCTCACCCGACCTCTATTTCCGCGGATTCTATTGCTGGAACTCCGAGGTCGGCGCCAAAACGCTCGGCATTGCCAGCTTCTACCTCCGAGCCGTCTGTCAGAACCGGAACCTATGGGGTGTTGAGGATTTCGAGCAGATCACCATCCGCCATTCGAAATACGCGGCCTCGCGTTTCGCACATGAGGCAGCGCCAGCGCTGGCACGCTTCGCCAACTCCTCACCGGTGCCCTTCGTCAATGGCATCAAGGCGGCGCGAGAACGAATCGTCGCCCGCTCCGATGACGACCGTAGCGATTTCCTGCGCAAGCGCGGCTTCTCCAAGGCGGAGGCGACGAAAATCATTGAGACGGTGCTGACAGAGGAGGGTCGCAAGCCCGAGAGTGTGTTCGACTTCGTCCAGGGCATCACGGCAGTAGCCCGCGACAAGGCTCATCAAGATGCTCGGCTCGATCTGGAGGCGCGGGCGAAGAAGCTGCTCGACCAGGCCGTATAATCTCTGGGCAGCCGGAGATGATAACCTGCCTTCAGCGGGATCGCTTTACGTTCCTTCTTTCTCGTAGCCCTCGGCGCCGTCCTCAAGAGTCAGAGGGCGGCGCTGCGCTTCGTGACGGGTTGGAGGCCGAGAGAGTGGCTTTCGGCCGCCCGTCGCGGAGTACATATCGATGGCTGCTATCGCCAAAAAGATCATCCTGTCGTCCTCGCGCGACATTCCTTTCAACAAGCTTGTGCTCAGCCAGGCAAATGTCCGGCGCGTGAAGGCTGGCATCTCGATCGAGGAACTGGCCGAGGACGTCGCCCGCCGTGGACTTCTGCAGGGCCTCAGCGTGCGGGCTATCAAGGATGAAGCCGGTCTCGATACCGGAATGTTCGAGATTCCCGCCGGCGGCCGGCGCTATCGGGCGCTAGACCTTTTGGTGAAGCAGAAGCGCTTGGCCAAGACTGCGCCGGTCCCCTGCGTCGTACGCGAGAATGGCATTGCCGAGGAGGACTCGCTGGCGGAAAACGTCCAGCGTGCACCCCTCCATCCCCTCGATCAGTTCCGAGCCTTCCTCGCCCTGCGGGAGAAGGGCCAGTCGGAGGAAGAAATCGCTGCTGCCTTCTTCGTTTCGGTCAGTGTCGTCAAGCAGCGCTTGAAGCTGGCATCGGTGTCGCCGGTCCTGCTCGAGATCTACGCCGAGGACGGTCTGACGCTTGACCAACTCATGGCGTTCACTGTCTCCGGCGATCATGAGCGCCAAGAGCAGGTATTGGAGCGCGTTAAGTCCTCCTACGACAAGCAGCCCTATGCCATCCGTCGCATGCTGACCGAAGGCGCAGTGAGTGCGTCAGACAAGCGCGTGCAGTTTATTGGCATCGATGCTTATGTCGATGCTGGCGGCATAGTCTTGCGAGACCTGTTTCAGGGCGATGATGGTGGCTGGCTGCAGGACGTCGCGCAGATAGATCGGCTGGTCGCGGACAAGCTGGAACGCGAGGCGGATGCGGTTCGTGTCGAAGGCTGGAAGTGGATCGAAGTCGCGCCAGACTTCGCCTACGGCCACAACTTCGGTCTCCGCCAACTTCGCGGCGAACCGATGCCACTTACCGCCGATGAGGTGACGACCCGCGAGGCCTTCCAGGCCGAGTATGATCGCTTGTCCGAGGAGTACGACAGCGTTGATGATTTTCCGGAAGGGATCGATCAACGCCTCGCTGAATTGGAGACCGGGCTAGAATCTTTTGGGGGCCGTCCACTCGCATTCGACCCCGCCGAGGTTGCCCGCGCCGGCGCCTTCATCAGCATTGCACCTGACGGTTGTCTGCGCGTCGAGCGCGGCCATGTGCGTCCTGAGGACGAACTCCCGGTGGATGCACAGCCGGCTGAAGGAGCAAGCGAGCCCCTCTCGGCTGCGGCAAGCTGCGATGACGACACCGTCACGACGGACAGTGGGCCACTGTCAGAGCCCGAGGACGCTGAAGGGCTGTCGCCTATCTCTGACCGGCTCATGACGGAACTGACCGCCCATCGCACGCTTGGCTTGCGCCAGGCGCTCGGCGAACGGCCAGAGGTCGCTTTCCTCGCGGCGTTGCACGCGCTTACGCTGAAGACATTTTATCATTATGGATTGGATAGTTGCCTCGAACTCGACCTGAAAAGCATTAGCTTCGGCGCACAAGCTCCAGGGTTGAACGACAGCATCTGTGCTCAGGCGATCCGAGTGCGACACGACAACTGGGCCAACGCGTTGCCGAAGGAAGCAACTGACCTGTGGGACGCACTGCAGGATTGGAACGGTGATCGCCAAACCGCACTGTTTGCCCATATTGTCAGCCTCTCGGTTAACGCTGTGCATGAGGCTTGGAACCGGCGGCCGCGTGCGTTCGCCCATGCCGACCGGTTGGCGAAGGCAGTTGACCTCGACATGACGGCAGCCGGGTGGCGTCCGAGCGTGGACAACTTCCTCGGGCGCGTAACGAAGGCCCGCATCATCCAGGCGGTCACCGAAGCGAAAGGACAGCAGTCTGCTGAACGGATATCGCACCTCAAAAAGGGCGATATGGCCAGTGAGGCGCAGACCCTGATCGCCGAGAGCGGCTGGCTGCCTGAGCCACTGCGCACGCCGGGGCATTCGGATGCAGAAGCCGGGGAAGCCCAGGCCTCGGAAAACTCGGTCGAAGCGACGGCGGAGAACGGCGGCGAAACGTCCATGGCTGAAGTGGATACCATCGCTCAAGATGGTGAAGCCAAGAAAGAGCTTCACACGATCGCGGCCGAATAGGCAGCAGCAAGTCTTTAATTGGCCCGCCGGGCGACGGCGGGCCTTTTCCTTGGAGGCGCACCGTGCCGAGCAACCAGCATGATCTTGCGCGCCGTCTCAGCAGGCAGGCGGAGGCGGTATGTCGCAATTATCTCTCGAATGGCCGACGCCAGGGCAACTATTGGCAGGTTGGCGACGTCCGAAACACACCGGGGCGATCGATGTACGTGCGGCTCAACGATTCTCCCAAAGGCCCGGCCGGCAAATGGACCGACGCTGCCACGGGAGAGCACGGCGACTTGCTCGACGTGATCCGGGAAAGCCGCTGCCTGATCGACTTTCTAGATGTCGCCGCGGAGGCCCGTACCTTCCTGAGCATGCCCTGCTGCGAGCAGCAACCGGGAGCACCGAAGTGGACCAGGGCGCGCAAACCTTCCGCCTCCGCAGAGGCGGCACGGCGGCTGTTTTCCATCTCGCAGCCGATTTCACAGACGCTCGTGGAGACATACTTGCGTGCACGCGGAATAACAGCTCTTCACGAAACTGGATGTCTGCGGTTTCACCCACGCTGTTATTACCGTCCCGACGAGCATGGCCCGACCGAGACCTGGCCTGCGATGATCGCAGCCGTCACCGACCTCGCTGGCACGCTCACCGGCGCCCACCGCACCTGGCTCGATCCACAAGGTTTCAGCGAGGTCCATCTCGGCCGGGCTCCGATTGCCACGCCGAGGCGAGCCATGGGCGAACTGCTCGGGCACGCCGTCAGGTTTGGCAGCGGATGTGACGTGATGGCCGCAGGTGAAGGCATCGAGACCATGCTCTCGCAACGCTCGGCGCTGCCCGCCATGCCGATGATCGCAGCCCTGTCGGCGGCCCATCTCTCGGCTATCCAGTTTCCCGACGCACTGCGGCGGCTCTACATCGCCCGCGACAATGATCCGGCGGGAGATGCTGCAATGATGACGCTCATCGAACGTACCAGAGCGGCGGGGATCGAGGCGATGGAGCTGACGCCGCGACTCGGCGACTTCAATGAGGACCTACGGCTGCTTGGTTTCGAAGCCCTCAGAGCGATTCTGCGTCCCCAAATTGCCCCTCATGACGTCACCCGCTTCGTGGCCCTGGCGGCGTGACCGGAAAGAGGAAGGAAACGTGGCAGGTCGCTGTCGGGTGATCCCGGTGTGCGTGGTGATCCTCCCCGGAAAGGACCGGCCCATGGCCTTCCAGAGGGCGATCGGGCGGCGGCCGGCCCGGACCGGCAATGGCTGCGCCCGACTATTTTCCGGCGCGCCGAGAGGAGCGCGTTCCATCGCGAAACAAAATAGCCGGGCTTTCGCCATCCTCCACTGTCGTTTCGGCCCTGCGCTTTCGCTGCGGGTGCAAGTCCAGGCCGCCCGCCGCCTTCGTCGCCATGAAGGCCCCGATGGCGCGGCCGTTCCGCAGAAGGAAGACCACCATGAACGACCACGATGACACCTTCCAACCACCGCACACGTCATCTCCGACCGACCACGTCCTCCAGGAACTCCAGCTCTATGGTTATCGACCCTTCGAAGACGAACCCGATCCGCGTCCGCTTCCCGAGTGCCAAATTATCGCGGCCAGCATCGCCGACATCTTCGACGCCCTGGTCGTGGCGCTGGCCGACACGCGGCTCGAACCCGACCTTGAGGAACTCCTGTGGGGCACGGTCAACCTTTTCCATCGCGCAACCTACCGGATCGAACGCGAGCTCGACGAGAACGAAGTCGCTCAGCGTCGCCTCCAGCGGGAACAAGACGGATCCGAGGTCAAGTCGGTCGAACTCGAAAAGCTCGTTGCACTGGGTCAGACGCTGCTCGAACGCCGCGGCGCCTTCGAACTGATGCGCGACCAGGCCGCCGAGCACTTCGAGCGCCACACCCTTTCGATATGGCGGCCGCGTTCGGGCTCCAGGGTCAATCATCGCAATCTCACCGCGGCAATGATCGACAGTCGCGATTTTCTTGCCGCAAAGAAGCACGCCGACGCTCAGGTGCTTTTGCCTCCCGGGCCGAAGGTAGCCCTTACCGGAGGGCTCGACTTCAACGACCACCGCCTGATCTGGGCGAAGCTCGACCAGGTTCACACCAAGCACCCGGAGATGGTCCTGCTCCATGGCGGATCACCCCGCGGTGCGGAGTTGATCGCATCCAAATGGGCTTACAGCCGCAAGGTGCCACAGATCGCCTTCAAACCTGACTGGACCCGGCACGCCAAGGCCGCTCCCTTCAAACGTAATGACGCCATGCTCGATACGATGCCGATCGGGGTCGTCCATTTCCCCGGCACAGGCATCCAGGACAACCTCGCCGATAAGGCGCGCATGCTGGGCATCCCGGTCATGAAGTTCGGCGCCAAATGAGGGGTGTCCGGCCGACGCCACATGACATGCCTGTCCGCTCCGATATCTCGGTCCGTGGTCGTGGGCTTAGAGCCTCCCTTGCCGGCTCCTGTTTGGAAGCGGGGATCGACCCCCGCGTTCAGGAGCGCAATTCCTTGGTCCGGTCAGAGGACCTGATGCAATCAACCCATAAAGGGTTGGACTACGCAAAGCGTGCCGCCATTTCAGCTTCGCCTTCACGGTGATTGCGGCCCTCGGCCGGACACATCGGGCGCCTGTCACGCGGGGATCGATCCCCGCTTCCAAACAGGAGCCGGATCAATGTCCCTCATAGAAGCAAACGCCTTCGCCTTCAGTCTCGCCACCAGCCTGATGGTCAGCATCGTCATCTTTCGGGCCGGCGATGGCTCGCTCGCCGTCATACCGGCAGACGAGTACGACGGCGACAACTCGGAGATCATCGGTGAAATAGACCCTCACGGGGCTTGAGCGGCCGGTGCCTTGCCATTTGCCGGCAAGGCACAACGCCTCGCGGGGCGATCCGCCGCTGCCGGAGCATAGCGGCTGGAACGCAAGCGCGCGCGGCGGACGAAGCCTATGTGCGGTTTCGCGCAGAGAAGGCGGCAGTGCGCAAGGCCAAGCCGAGCGGCCCTATTTCCTTGGGCGAAATTCCAGGATCGTCGCAGCGTGTTCTGGTTCCAATGGTTCATGGCTAGGTTCTTCGTGCCAGATGACCTGGCGCAAATCACGCTGATCGACCTTCTGGCCGCAGTTCGGGCAATTGTAGAAATGCCCGCCTTCACGGAGGAGATCCCCACCATACAGCCTGCCGGGTATGGGCGGTCCAAGGTCTGAGAGCTTCGTCATGCCCGCTGCAACATTCGGCCATCGTGAAATGTTCCGGAACTATTTTAGCACATGCTGATTGAATCGCGGTTTTGCGAGTCCAGTCATGCGTTTAAAGTTTGTCGCGCCTTTGATGCCCACCCTTGTCGATCAGCCGCCCGAGGGCGAAAACTGGCTGCATGAGGTGAAGTTCGACGGCTACCGGTCGCAACTCATCATCGACGAGGATGGCACCCGCATTTACACGCGCAACGGTCTCGACTGGACGTCCAAGTATCGCGACCTGGTGGCAGAAGCCGCACACCTTGGGGCGGACAGCGCCATTGTCGACGGCGAAATCATTGTGCTCAACGATGCCGGACTTTCTGACTTCGGCGCGCTGCGCAAGGCGATTACCCGTCGGCAGCATGAGCTTTATTTCGTCGCCTTCGATCTCCTGCACCTCGACGGCCAGGATCTGCGCGATATGGCGCTGGAGGAGCGTCGCGAAATCCTGTCCGGCATGACCGAGCCTGGCCGCCGTATCCAGTTCAGTGAGCCGTTGCCGGGCGATGCCAAGGCCATCTTTCATTTGCTCGACCAGGCTGGCCTTGAGGGCATGGTATCGAAGCGCCGCGACAGCAAATACCGCAGCGGGCCTTCGACCGCCTGGCTGAAGGCGAAATGCTATGCGGTCGACGAATACGAGCTGCTTGGCGTCGAGCGCGAAGCGGGAAAGCCAGCCTTTGCCCTGATGGCCGACCGCGCTACTGGCCGGTATGTGGGCTCTGCCTTCATCAACTCGAGCCGCGCCATCCGCGAGCGGCTGTGGAAGCAGGTCCAGGAGCACGCCGGAGAAGCGCCGAAGGGAATGAAGCGGCCAGCGACGCAATGGGCAAAGCCTGGCATCATCGGCCGCGTGAAGCACTTGCGCGGCGAGGAGGATTTGCGCCACGCTTCGCTACAAGATTTCTGGGAGGAAAATTAGAAATCAGGGGGGAACAATGGGGACGTTGGTGCGGTTTCGGGTCGACGTGATGACAGGTGCGTCGGTTGTGTCGACCATCCTTGTCATGGCGGAGTTGCCATTCAAGGCGGCAGAGGCGCATGTCGGCCAGCCAGTGACCTTCAGGCGCAACGAAGAGAATTGGCTCCGCGTCACGGATACAAGGGCAGAGGAACGAACCTTTGCCTACGTTGTTCGATCGTAGCCCAGACGCTCGATCACTGGTCAAGACGTTGCTAAAATAAGCCTTGCTGGCGATGGAACCGGAGTCGGGGAGGCACGTTGACCTTGCGGTCACATTTGTGCACCACAGGAGATATTCCAATGAACATCAAGATGCTCACGATGGGCGCGATTGCGCTTACGATGATGACTGGCACGGCGCTCGCCGCCGGTGGCAATACATCGGCGCTTGACGATCCGGCAAAGATGTCGCCGTTTTTTACCGATGCCGGTATGAAAACGTTGAGGACGGAAAAGGATTTCAAGGCCGCATGGACGGCCATGAAACCCGACGAACAGAAGGCGGTGTTGAAAGACTGCGGCGATGCCACGATTAACAAGTCGCACGCGGATTTCTGCGCGATGGCAATGAAAATGGGTGGCTAACAAATAAGGCCATTAGGCCACGGAACGAAACACGACCGCGTTGCCCAGCCACCCGGTATTGCCCCCTTTGCCGGCGTGGCCGTAGTGCCCTGGGCGCCCTAGCCTCCCTATAGGCCGGGCGTCCTTTCTTCATTCATAGGAAGGAGTTGTCCTGTGTCATCGCGTTAGCGATGGCTCATGTCGCCTTGTTCACCAGCGGCGTATTCCGCTTCGGCACATACCGCGTGACCAGCCTGACAGTCTCGGCGTTCACCGTGACCGGGACCCCAAGGTTGACCGTGACCTTGCCCTCATCGACATGGGTGACGTCGCCAACCAGTTCGATGTGCTGTCCCTTGATCGCCGTCAATGTCCTGTCAACGATGGAATGGGGCTGGCCATACGACGGTATCGAGACGCTGACGCGATCATCAGTGACCCGCTTGCGGATCGTCGCGGTGATGGCGACCTCGTCGCCAATGCTGAAGCTGTCCTTCACCATGTGTATGAGTCTGGCGCAGCAGAAGCCTTCGTCAAGCAGTTGCTAATATATTAGCGAGAGCGCGGAACGGGTGTTCGCGAATGCGGTTTATCTGGAGCGGTCATGTCCGCTCCTTTGGTCCGAAAGGGAAGCCCGTCGCCAGTCCTCCCGAGCGACGGGCTTTTCCTTGTCTGGACGATCTGATGGGTGCAGAGTGTGGCGGCCCCCTGGGGACCCCAATTCCGGGGACACGGCCCGGCCCGCGACATCCTGTGTCACCTCGATAAGCGAGCCGGGCTGTGGGCGGTTCCCAAAATCCCTTGGCAAACGATAGGCAATGACATCGCCACCGCCGGCCGGTGCTTTCACTGTCTGTGCAAACCAAGCTTGAGCTCGTCGACGGTCTTGGCCTCGCCGATCAGCCCCGGCACGTACCACCGCAGCTAAGTGATCTCGTAGAAGAAATCGCAGATCAGATCGGCTATCTTAATGGCCTCGAAGTCAGTCATGTGCGCCGCATTTTCAACAGCAACCGTTTCCAGATCATCTTGATCGGTCGCCAGAAGGTCCAGCAATTTGGCAAATTTGATTTTGAGTTCGAGGTCGCCGTCGAATTCGTCGATCGTGACATTCAAAATGCTTGAATTCGCTTCGATCAGTCTCGCCTGGATGCTGTCCGCAGAGGCTGCTAGCGCGCGGACCGCCGCGAAGAAATGTTCTCGGACATTCGGATATTTGTCGCCCATTTTTGTACCTCTATCGGGAAAAGCGCACCCTGGACGCGGGGTGGCGAGCCCGTCACCTACGCTTTTCACAAAGCAGTAGTCAACCTCCTGCATGACTCCTCGGCCGCTCGGTGAAGAACCACTGCGCCGCTATTGTTCCAGGGCAGATCCAAGACCCGTCCTGAAATTATGGCTGCATGAGCACGCGCGGGATCAATTTCCTACATCAGTGGAGATCCAGAACAACGTTCCGGAAAGCGCGAAGGCTGATGCGGTCTCAATACACGACCTCACTCACAAACGGTTTGGTGACGCCAAGGCAGTCGGCATATCGCCTACGCTCGACCTGTCTCTTTTAGGCCCAACCACATCGCGGCGAGAAATCTGCTAGGCTCTGGCAATGAGGGATGCCCTTCTGGCGATGCTGGAGCAGCATGTGCTCTTGGGCGAGCGCCACATTGCGCGCCAGCGGGAGATCGTCGCCGACTTCCACCGCAAGGGTTTGAGGTCAGACATAGCCGAAGAGCTTTTGAGCCTGTTCGAGCAGATGCAACTTCTACACGTCGCTCACCGGGATCGCGTTCGAAATTGTACCGCTGCTTACGGTATTAAGCGGTGGCCACATGTCTAGTTCAATGCCATCGAGGTAGTGTGTCAGTGTGAAATTTCTCTGACCTCAAATTCGGCAAGTGCTTGAGTAAGCGGCTTGCCCGTTTCGTCACGAAGGACAACCCAAACCGCAAGGCGTCCGGCCGTCGGCTCAACGTTCCGCACCATGCTCATCAGGAATTGTTGTAAAGCCTGTTTCGCCTGATCGACGTTGGCAAATTCCAGGCCATCGCTGTCGTGCATGAGCAGGGTGCCATCGTGGCAGTCAAAATAGAACCTTGGCATTAGGCAGAGCGCCCCAACCGATTGTCGGCTTCCTCGCCAGTGGCAATGCGCA
The DNA here is from genome assembly GCA_004791255.1 of bacterium M00.F.Ca.ET.205.01.1.1. Lineage (GTDB taxonomy): Bacteria > Pseudomonadota > Alphaproteobacteria > Rhizobiales > Rhizobiaceae > Mesorhizobium. The sequence continues at coordinate 66,919 of SRUQ01000008.1, read as the reverse complement.
TAACGCGGACGACGTTGCCGATCACGTCGGCTGGTCGCTTCTGGCCTTTAGGTCCGGTTGGCATCTCAGTTCTCCGCGTGACTGAATACGACGGTGCCATTGTCCTTGCGAACTTCAACGGATACGACCCCATCATCACCCTTTCGGGTCGGGAACATTGAGATTGCGTGATCCTTCGCTGCTTTCTCGGCGTCAAAAACCGTCTTGTCGGTGACGCCGCGTCTATCATACCAGATGACAGTGTAGGCCATTGGTGTTCCCATGCTTGCCGCGAAGCATATAGGCGCTTCCGCCTATGCGGGCAAATTGGGTGGGCGCTTTCGCATATTTCATTTTCAAACCTATCGCCATCAAAGGTAACCCTCGCCTTCGCCCCGGTGCTCGAAGCAGAACCAGTGCGATTCCTGGCGCCGTCTTGCAAAACCCCAGCCGCCGACCTTGCCGCATCCCTGATGTTCACAGAAATGCCCGAGCACCGCAGAGCGGTCTCTCTGGACTGGCGTAATGCCCTCGGCAAGCCTGGCTGGTTCATCGTTCATGCTTGACTGATGGCCGAGTCCCGCTTGACCCGCAATAGGAATTTGTTCTTATTTCGTTCCCATGCCGGAGCAACCTGACAAATGGCCGAAGGGCGTCGCCTGGACGCTGATGCATGCCCAGGACGCCGGGCAGGTTGCCGGTGTCCGCTGCGGGCATTGCAACATCAAGCGCTTCTATAAGCCGGCCGAACTCAGGGAGGTGATCGGGAACGTCACGATCGACCAGGTGCGAAAGAAGATCCGCTGCCAGAAATGCGGCAAGCAAGAGTGGATGAGCGCAGAGCTATTCCACCCATCCGGCGAGGAGCGGCAGGTCATGCGCTTCCGGCGCCTGAAAGAGATCAGGTGGGAGCGGCGGGTTGTCTGGGTCGACGAGTAAGCCGGCTTGCTGTCCCTAACTGGTTGCTACACTCTCTCGACTAAGAGAGGGGGAAGACAATGAGGCTGCCGCTTGAAGTGCTGTTTGGCGCGATCTGCATTACAGTGATTGCAGTGCAGGCCTCGCTGGCCTCGAATACGCCTTGCAGCGGCCGCAAGGGCGGTATTTCCCACTGCCAAGGCAGCACATTCATATGCAACGACGGCTCCGTAAGTGCTAGCAGGAAGGATTGCTCGGCCGAGATGGGAGGAGGGTCAAACCAGCCGCTGGGCCTCAGGGATAGTGGCGGGGAGACGGAGATGGCTCCTCCAAATAGCCAGACGGAATGCTCTTGTCGGTCGGGCCATTTTTGCATCGGCCCGCGTGGCGGCCACTTCTGCATGACGGACAGTGGCGCCAAGAGCTATCTGCGCGAGTAGCTCAATGAACCGTCTTCTCCTTCGGCCATTCCCATGGCCTTTCGAAAGATCCGGCCCGCATCGCTTTGCGGCTCAGGCCTCGCTATCCCGCCTTCGCATAGAACCCTGCGCTGTATTTCGGCCGGTCGACCGCGTAGACCTTCCTGACCATCCATTCGCGGATATCGACACCGCGGCTCGAGGTCCACCGCATGCAGCGAAGCTGAGCGATCTGACAATTGGGGATGACCAATCGCTTTACGATCCGCCTTGCACCCCCGCTAAGGCCTTCAACACGCGAGAAACCATGTCTCATATCGTGAGCATGCCTGCCGCCGTTCCGCCGCAATGGAGCCGCACGGGATTATCGATAGGGATTTCAGACTTTTAAGGGAGACTTTCATGACCTTTCACAAAGCCATAGCCGCCCTCCTGATGACCGCCGCACTTGCCGGCTGCCAGTCGCAGACCGAAGGTCAGCAGCGCGCGACCACAGGGGCGCTCCTCGGCGGCGCCGGTGGCGCTCTGGTAGGCCAGGCGATCGGCGGCGACACCAAGAGCACGGTCATCGGCGCGGCCGGCGGTGCCCTGCTCGGCGCAGTCGTCGGCTCCGCCACCACCCCGCAGCGCCGCGGCGAACAGATGTGCCGTTACCAGGATCGCTACGGCCGCATCTACACGGCGCCTTGCGACGATCGCTATTACAACGGCGATTACTAATCGCACCAACCAGCGTGTAGAGCCCTAGTTCAGCCCGCCCGTACCTCTCGCTAGGTCGTGGGCGGGCAGACAGGCGTTCGATCGAAAAAGGCGCAACGTCGTCGTCGTTTCACGGAAGTTCCTTGGGGGAATGATATCAGTTGACCGTCTTTTGTTTGCGCCATTCCCATGGCCGGTCGAACGATCCAGCCCATAGGCCGCGCCTGGCTGCCTTGGCCTCAGTCTCAGCCCTGGCATAGAACCCTGCGCTGTATTTCGGCCAGTCGACCGCGTAGCCCTTCCTGACCATCCATTCGCCGATATCGACACCGCTTGCCGTGCAGACGGCCACCATGCGCCTGAACTGATCGCGGTCGACCTCAATGCAAGAAGTTGAACGGCGCGCATTCAGAAAATCGGCAAGTGCGAGTGCCGCCTTTTGGCCGCAGCGGTAATTCTTGCCGGTGTTGTCGAGGCAAATCTGGGAGCTCTCCGGCGCGTCGATGCCATTTAGGCGTATGCGCGCTCCATGGATTTCGATCGTGTCGCCGTCGATGACGGACGCAACACCTGTCAGGGGCTCAGCCGGGGCAGGCAATGCGGTAACTAATAGCGCGGCTGCCAATGCAGTAGGAAACAAAAGACGCCGTCCTATTTGTCTTTGCACTCAAACCTTCTTTCTTGCCATGGCGACAGGCTTCTTGCCGGATGCGGCCTTCCTGCCGAGGTTGATCGACTTCACCACCCGATCGCTGAGCGGCGTAGTTGGTACCACCATCGCGCAATCGTGTTCCGAGCCCACCAGTGCGGTATTCCTCAGGCATAAGACCATAGTGTGAACAGACATGGCGCTTCAGAAAATTGAACTTTTTGCCGTCTTCAAGGCGGATGATGAAATCCAGGTCACCGACTTCTTAAGGTTGACCGCCTGCTCTTGCCGAGGCTGCTCGACCGCCATCGGCTGGCCGACGCCGGACAACGATGAATGGATAAGAGCTCAGCCAGCCCGCGACGGGGACGGGATTGTTGCTGACATAGGCGAAAGCGATATCCGCGGTCAGCTCGGTAAATTCCCCGACGGGCCCATGCCCCTAAGTTTTCAAGACCAAGGCAACTCATTGTCATAGTCCACCCTGATGGAATCTGAGGGTCCGCGCGGGACCTATCCTTGGGCTGCCCGTTGGGCATTTGAGACAAGATATAACCGTCGTCGTCATCCATTGGTGAGGCCGGTAACCGGCGGCGAGACGCTATTGAGATCGGCCACGCGGGCGGGCCTCGTCATGAGGTCAGCGAATGATCCAACGCCCTCTACGGATAGCGAACGAAAAGCCGCATACCGGAGCCATCACGTCTCGCGCGAGCTTAGTCGATGCAACGCGCGGGCCAATTGCGAAAGCGGCCACCGATTGCGTGGAATTTCTGTTGCCGGGCCGGATCGGGCGCAGGTCGCCAAATCTCCATGCCCCACCTGTCATGGCCAGCACCGAAGCGGTCTCTTCGATTGGTGTTTCTGGTCTGAAGGGCGGCTTCGCCTCGATTGCCTATGACGCAACGACGCTCCGCGACTTTCTTCCCCTGCCGGCTGGGCCGTCATTCCTCGCGCACAACAAAATCGCTTCCGCGCCGTCCTCCGCTTCGCTTCGGCCCCTAGGGTGCGCCGTCAATCGCCTCCGACCTTTCGACCACCATCGAGACCGCAATGGTGCGGAGCTCGAGACACAGGATTAAGGAGAACTATCATGGCTACCATCGGCACCTTCAAGAAGTCCGGCAACAACGAGTTCACCGGCGAAATCGTCACTCTCAGCGTCCAGGCCCGCGGCGTGCGCATCGTCCCCGAAACCCGCACCAGCGGCGAGAACGCCCCCAGCCATCGGATTTTCGTCGGCCGCGCGGAGATCGGCGCCGCCTGGTCCAAGCAGTCCAATGAGGGCCGCGACTATCTGGGCCTCAAACTCGACGATCCGAGCTTCACCAACCCGATCTTCGCCAACCTCTTCAACGACGAAGACGGCGAGGCCTACAGCCTGATCTGGTCCCGCCCGAGCCGCCGTAACGCAGAATAGGCTGGCACACGGATCCCGCCCGGTTCATCCGGGCGGGACCTCGTGCGATCACACCGAAAGCCGCAAGGCGCGCGATGGTTGCGATGCCGACTTGGCATCGGGTGATGCTCGCAAAGCGGCCTCCGCAGCCACAGGGACATCTGTAAGAACTGTGATTCACGTCTCGCGCATTGGGGAGTGAAAATTATGATCGAGCCGTTCGACGACACCGCGCCCACCGGTGAAGAACTCACCGACTATGATCGCCGCCACGTCAAGCTCTACATGCGCTTGTTCGACGCCGACGCCGACGGCGCCGATTGGCACGAGGTGGTCAGGATCCTCTTCGGGATCGATCCGAAACAGGAGCCGCGGCGTGCCCGAGAGGTTCATGACAGTCATCTGGCGCGGGCGCGCTGGATGACACGAACCGGCTACCGGCATCTTCTGCGTAAGACCGACACCTAGCGAAAATTGCCGCCCCGGTGATGCCAAAAAAACATCACGCGATGTCTATCCAGGGTCTTCCGCCAATCCCAATCCCCCGGAATCGATGCGGGCACGACTTGCAGTTCGATGAGGACCGACACGATGAAGCCGAACACGTCGCGTTGGGGGGACGATAACAGCTACGACTTCTTCGACAGCTTGCCAATCGAAGGACTCGCCTGGGAATGTCTACGCCGCTCAAATTCTTATCAGCGGCACTATCTGGCGCTCGTTCGTTCGGGAACAGAGACGAAACCGTTCCCAACAGAAGTGCAGAGACGCTGGGGGTTGCGATTTCGCAGCCCGGCCTGACCTGTCCGCATTGACGCAAAACGTTCTGTGGTCGCCTCTTGCCGATCCTGCGGTGCTGACCTTGGCGCCGTCGCCGGAATTTCTGTCATCCGAACCCTCTACGGTGCTCGCCGGGATCGGCGCCCATCGCGACAGTCCGCAGGGGTCGCACGTCGTCCACGATAGCGGGGTAGCAACACAGCTTCTGCTCATTCCCGGGAGCAACGCGAACCGTTCCCTCGTGGCCTTGATCCCGCTGGATTTGCAGACACTCGGACGGGTAGAGGCTCTCGTCCGTTTCTGGCGTGCCTATAACAGGCGGCCTGTTCCCCCCGATACGCGAATGACAGTTCAGCAGAGGCGCCGCCTGCGCCTGATGATGCGGGCCGCCGATGGCCGCGCCAACGGCGCAAGCTACCGCGAAATCGCGACTGCTTTCTATGGGACGGGGCGCGTTGCTTCGGCTCCGTGGAAGACCTCATCGTTGCGCGACACTGTGATCGGTCTCGTCAAGGGCGGGGGAGCCATGATCGCCGGCGGCTATCTGCAATTGCTGCGCCATCGCAAGCGCTCGTAGCACCCTGGGGTGGTGATTTCAGGCCTCCCAATCTTCCCCATCCCCTGCGAAGCCGCCTTTCCGCCACGGTGGTCGCTGTCCGCCGCTGAGCACCAGCGGTTCTCAAAACCCCACGGAGGCTCGATACATGCGACCAGATCTAGCCGTTTTGCCGCCGCGCTTTCTGCGCACCAAGGAAGCTGCCGAGTTCCTCAGCCTGTCGTCCCGCACGCTAGAGAAGCACCGTACCTACGGCACTGGCCCTGGTTATCGCAAACTTGGCGGCCGTGTCGTCTACGCCGTCGACGATCTGCAAGCCTGGGCCGAGCGCGGTGCGGTGACCTCGACTTCGGACCCGCGCGGTTCCGTGCTGCCGGCCAAGCGCCATCCGCCGGCGGCTTTTGCGCCGATCGGGCGGCATGGACGCTGAACTGTGCTCCGCGAAGGCGCCGTGGATTCACCACGCTGGCATCACCTCAACAACCACATCACGCGTCCTGCTTCCCCGCGAAATCAGGAGACAGCCAATGGGCACTGTCGTTGACTTCCGTTCAAACCGAACGCTGCTCAGCGTGATGGACGATGACGGCTTAACTCACGTCGAGCTGACATGGGTCGAGAAGAAGATCGAGTACTGGATCCGCTTCGGTTCGGTCGCTCAGGAGAAGGTGCTCGACCGTCACCGGCGCATTGTTTCGTTTCGCCCGGGCACCATCTTTGCCTTCGTTCGCTGGGCCGCGAACGACTTCGGCACGATCATTTCTCGCCTCGATATCGTTCGCGCGGTCGCCGACGGTGAAGCCCATCAAACGCTGCCTTTCGTGCGACCCGGCGGCGACATCCTGCTCAAGGCTGAAGGCTGGCCCAAGGTCGAGCGGGTGCTGCAGGCGATCGACGGCATCGAGCAACTCGGCATCGACCCTGAAGCGGTTTCGCCCGATCACTGGCGGCACGTCCACAACCGATCGACGGCGGGGCTGGAGCCGCGCGCCTATACACGGGATCTTCACCGAGCCTACGTCCTGCGTCAGCGGGTCCAGCTATGACCCGGTCCGCGATTGCCCTCGCGACGGCACTGGCGACCACGGCCGCGCTCTATCCCGCGGTAACCGCGGTGTCGCCAAGGTTCATCTGGAACGCCTCAGCCAGCACACCAATCGGCCTGTACTGGATCGGTGGCGGCGTGCCGTTTTCGGCGCCCGATCTCGTTGCCTTTGCGCCGCCCGAACCGCTCGCGACATTGCTTGCTGACCGCGGCTATCTGCCGAAGGGCGTGCTGTTGCTCAAGCACATCGTTGCAGTTTCTGGCCAGATCGTGTGCCGGAAAGGACTGATCCTCTCTGTCGATGGCACTGAAATCGGCATGGCGCTCAAACGCGATCGCGCCGGTCGCGATCTGCCAGATTGGCAGGGCTGCCGGCGCATTTCCGTAGGCGCCGTTTTCCTGATGAACAGCCAGGTTCGCGACAGCTTCGACGGACGTTACTTCGGCCTCCTCCCCACAGACCACATCGTCGGCCGCGCGGTTCCGCTGTGGACGGACGAGCAGGGCGACGGCCGCTTCCAATGGCATGCGCCAGGCCGGTGAGCGCGCCATCGGCGCGCGCCTTGCGTGCCGTCCGATCGTCACCGCAACCATCAAAAACAGGAGACAGGACATGCCACAGATCGGAGAATTCATCCGCCATCAGACCGGGTATTCAGGACAAATCCGCACGCTAAGCCTCAACCTCGAGGTCGCGATCGTCGCGGCGGAAGCGAGCGATGCGGACAATGCGCCCGACTATCGTGTGCACGCCGGCGCAGAATACGGCACCGCGATTGGCGCCGGTTGGAAACACTCCAGCAAAAAGGCCGGTGAGTTCGTAACGCTGCAGATTGATGACCCGACTTTCGCGCAGCCGATCCGCGCCTATCTGTTCCAGAACGGCGACGACAACAAGTCCTGGTCGCTGCAATGGTCGCGCTCGCGTGACCGCGCAGAGAAGGATAAGTGATGTCCGCGCGCCGCCGGCGGACGCCCCAAACGGGAGCGCCCGCGTTGCCTCGCGTGGGCCGGCGTACAACGCTCGTTCTGCTTGTCGGGCTCGGCATCATATGGCTGGTTTCAGCGCATGCCCTGGCACAGAGCCCGACAGTCGACTCGCCGTCGGCGCGCAAACTCTATGACGTCCACATCGCGGAAGCGGCGAGGCGCTTTCGTCTTCCGCCCGCGTGGATCAGTGCCGTTCTCATCGCCGAAAGTGCCGGTGACCAACGCGCCACATCGCGCAAGGGCGCTATGGGTCTCATGCAGATTGTGCCCGACACGTGGTCCGACCTGCGTGTTCGGTATGGTCTTGGCGGCGATCCCTATGATCCGCACGATAATATCATTGCCGGCTCGGCCTATATCCGCGAGTTGGTAGATCGCTACGGATCGCCCGGCTGGATTGCCGCCTACAATGCCGGCCCAGGACGCTATGAGGCCTCATTGCAGGGCAGGCGGCTGCCTCGCGAAACGCGTGCCTACGTCGCCGACGTCACATCCGCCATACTCAACGACGGCGGGCGGAAAGCTCTCAGTCCGACTGCCCCAGCACAGCGTGGTTGGAAGCAGGCGCCACTCTTCGCCGTGCAGCCGAGCGACCAACTCGGCGGCAGTTCGCTGCAACTGGGGCGTTCCCGCGATGAAGGTTCAGAGGCTGTTCCAAAGGAAGGACTGGCTGACACCGAACCTCGCTCAACTGGCCTCTTCGTGCCCGAAGCGAGCGAAAGGTCCGCGCCATGAGCCGCATGAGCGCTTTTCGCACCATCGAGTGCTCCAGCGTACCATGGCGTGCGGAGAAGGGTAGGGCAGGCACCACCACCGAGGGATGGCAGGATAAAAGGGCACACATTGTACCCCGGTTGAGCGGTCGTGTTTGCCTGGCTTTCAGGGGCGTGCCGCACATTGCTGCTCTTGGGCGCAATGTCCGCCGAACACCCAAGTCATTGAATCTACGCCGGCTCTGCCACATTGCGAGGCTGCGCCATGGCCGATGAGCGCAAATTTCGCATTCGTTCCGGCCGCATTCGCTCGACGCGTGCCCAGCAGGCACGCCCCTTCATCGCGCAGGCTCTGGCCGCCGCGAAAAAGGCTGGCGGTGGTATCTCACGAGCTGGGCGGATCGTTCAGGGCAATCGCTCCCGCTTTGGTCACGGTCAGCGCGCCAGTATCCTGGCCAACCGCCTCATCACGTCGCGGTCGCGCGGCGCCGTCGTGAAGGCCCGCGTCGTCCGGCATTCCCTGCGTGCAACTCCCCTTGGCACGCACCTCAGTTATCTGCGGCGTGAGGGGGTGACCCAGGATGGGGAGAAGGCACGGTTGTTCGGGCCAGGGACCGAGGAGGTGGACGGCGCGGCCTTGGCCGCCCGCGCGGACGGCGACCGGCACCATTTCCGCTTCATCGTCTCGCCTGACGATGCGACGGAGATGTCGGACCTCAGATCCTTCACCCGCGATCTGGTCGGACAGATGGAGAAGGATCTCGGGACACGTCTCGATTGGGCGGCCGTCGATCACTGGAACACCGAGCATCCCCATATCCATCTGATCGTGCTTGGGGTGCGCGACGACGGCCAGGATCTGGTCATCGCGCGCGACTATATCAGGGAAGGGATGCGCGACCGGGCTCGCGACCTGATTACCCAGGAGTTGGGGCCGCGCACCGACCTCGACATCCGCCGTGCTCTCGAAAGCCAAGTCCAGTCCGATCGCTGGACGCAGCTCGATCGCCAGCTGGTTCGCGATAGCCGCGATGCCGGCGTCATCGATTTGGCCCCGCTTCCTCATAGGCAACCGGACGAGTATCAAGCGCTGAAGGTCGGCCGGCTACGCAAGCTCGAAGCCCTTGGTCTCGCCGATCAGGTCGGACCTGGCCAATGGGTGATTGGCGACAAGGCCGAGACGACGCTGAGAGAGCTCGGCGAGCGCAACGACATCATCAAACGGATGCACCACGCGCTGACCGAGCGAGGGATCGAGCGTGGCTCGGGCAACTACGTTCCGGCGGCTGAAGGTCTCGACACCCCCATCATTGGCCGGCTGGTCGACCGCGGGCTGGATGATGAGCTGAGCGGAACGGCATATGCGGTAGTCGACGGCGTTGACGGGCGCATCCACCACATCAAGCTTTCCGATCTGCAGGCGGCTGGCGATGGCGCGCCAGGGTCGATCGTCGAACTGCGCAAATTCGATGACGCGCGCGGTCAGCGTCGGGTTGCGCTCGCGGTGCGCTCCGATCTCGGCTTGGATGAGCAAGCCGTGGCATCGGGTGCGACTTGGCTCGACCGCCAGGCCATCGCTCGCGAGCCGACCGCTCTGGCTGAAGGCGGCTTCGGCGTCGAGGTCCGCGACGCCTTGAGCCGACGAGCCGAACATCTTGTCAATCGAGGGCTCGCAGAGCGGCAAGGTGACCGGATCGTCTTCACCCGCAACCTGATCGATACGCTACGCCGCCAGGAACTGGAATTGCTTGGCGAGAAGTTGTCCGCAGAGGCTGGACGGCCCTTCAACCCTGCCGCCAGCGGCGACCATGTCACGGGAACATACCGCCAGCGCTTCGCGCTCGCCTCTGGTCGCTTCGCCATGCTGGACGACGGCCTCGGCTTTCAGCTGGTGCCTTGGTCCCTCTCGCTTGAAAAGCATCTTGGCCAGCATGTCGCCGGTGTCGCTCGCGGTGACGGTGGCGTCGACTGGAGCTTTGCTCGCAAACGCGGGCTCGGTCTCTGACAAACACGAGAAGGGACCTCCATGTCCGCCACGAAGATACTCTGGGGTCAGATCCTCACTGTCTTCCTGATCGTCCTGTTGACGAGCTGGGCGGCGACGCAATGGACGGCATGGCGCCTTGGCTTCCAGGCGCAGTTGGGCCCGCCCTGGTTCGAGCTCGCCGGCTTGCCCGTCTACTACCCGCCAGCGCTGTTCTGGTGGTGGTATTTTTACGACGCCTACGCCCCGGACATCTTCGTGGAAGGCGGACTGATCGCCGTCTCTGGTGGCTTCCTGTCGGTCATTGTTGCGATCGGCATGTCGGTGTGGCGTGCGCGCGAAGCCAAGAACGTCCATACCTATGGGTCGGCGCGATGGGCCGGAAAGAGGGAGGTTGAGGCTGCCGGGTTGCTCGGCGCCGAAGGTGTCGTGCTCGGGCGCCACGATCGCCACTACCTCCGCCATGACGGGCCTGAGCATGTGCTGTGCTTCGCCCCGACCCGGTCTGGCAAGGGAGTCGGCTTGGTGGTGCCTTCGCTGCTAACTTGGCCCGGCTCGGCGATCGTCCACGACATCAAGGGTGAGAACTGGCAGCTCACCGCCGGCTTTCGCGCACTGCACGGTCGCGTGCTACTCTTCGATCCGACCAATTCGAGATCGTCGGCGTACAATCCACTCCTCGAAGTCCGTCGCGGCGAATGGGAGGTTCGCGACGTCCAGAACATTGCCGACATTCTGGTCGATCCGGAAGGCAGCCTTGAAAAGCGGAACCACTGGGAAAAGACCAGCCACGCGCTTTTGGTTGGAGCGATCCTCCACGTCCTCTATGCCGAGAAGGACAAGACGCTGGCCGGGGTCGCCTCGTTCCTCTCCGATCCGAGGCGCCCCATCGAGTCGACGCTTTCGGCAATGATGAAAACCGCGCATCTCGGCGAAACCGGCCCGCATCCGGTCATCGCCAGTGCTGCGCGCGAACTGCTCAACAAATCCGATAACGAACGGTCGGGCGTGCTGTCCACCGCCATGTCATTCCTAGGCCTCTATCGCGATCCCGTCGTCGCCGAGGTGACGAGACGCTGCGACTGGCGGATCGCCGACATCGTCGGTAGCAAGCAACCGGCGACGCTCTACCTGGTCGTGCCGCCTTCCGACATCAATCGGACCAAACCGCTCATTCGCCTTCTACTCAATCAGATCGGGCGTCGGCTGACCGAGGACCTGCACACAAAGACCAGCCGCCACCGATTGCTGCTGATGCTGGATGAGTTTCCGGCGCTCGGCCGCCTCGATTTCTTCGAGTCCGCCCTGGCCTTCATGGCCGGCTACGGGCTTAAAAGCTTCCTGATCGCGCAGTCCTTGAACCAGATCGAGAAGGCCTACGGCCCGAACAACTCGATCCTCGACAACTGTCATGTGCGCGTGAGCTTTGCCACAAACGATGAAAGGACTGCCAAACGTGTGTCCGACGCGCTCGGCACGGCAACGGAGATGCGGGCAATGAAGAATTATGCCGGCCACCGGCTCTCGCCCTGGCTCGGACATCTCATGGTGTCGCGGCAGGAGACCGCCCGTCAGTTGCTGACCCCTGGCGAGGTCATGCAACTTCCACCAAGCGACGAGATCGTGATGGTGGCTGGCGCACCGCCGATCAGAGCCCAGAAGGCGCGCTATTATGAGGATGCTCGCTTCCGGGGACGCGTCCTGCCGCCACCTAAACTGGTCCGTCCGGAAGGGGGGCATCTTGATGATTGGAGCCACCTGCCGGTGCTGGCCGGCCACAAGGCCGCCGCTCCTCCAGGCCCGCCGCAACAGAAAGATGAAGATCCGACGGGATCAGAGCAGCGTCTGCAACCCGAACTCAATTGCGGGCCGCCAGTCGAGAAAAGGGCCGCGATCGAGAACGAGTTCGAGATCGACCCGGTCGATGAAGGCGACGACGACGCCGTCAGCAATCGGCGGTTGGCTCGCCTTGTAGAAGGCGCGGCGCGGCAGGTTTCCCTCGATCCCGATGACGGCATGGAGTTGTAGACGACATGACCGCCCGCAAGAAGAAGGTGCAGATCTCCGTCTATCTCGATCCGCCTATCATGACGATGCTCGCGGACTATGCGGCGCGACGTGATCAATCCCAGTCCATGATTGCTGAAGCCGCGATCGCTTCGTTCCTGTCGCCGGATGCGGATGAGAGGCGCGAGGCGACGATCACCAAACGCCTCGACCAGGTTGATCGGCGTCTGGCCAGGCAGGAACGCGATATAGGCATTGCGGTAGAGACCTTGGCCGTGTTCGTCCGCTTCTGGCTGGCGACCACGCCGGCCTTGCCGGAGCCCGCGGCCCAGGCAGCACGGGCCAAGGCAGCGGAACGCTACGACGCTTTCGTCACCGCCTTGGGCCGGCGGCTGGCAAAGGGGCCGAAACTGCGGCAGGAGATTTCGGAGGATATCAATCCGATAGGAGACAATTGAATGCAGCCCTAGCCGGACTGCAGATCAAAAAACGCGCATGGTTTTTTCGACGAGGCTAATCGCCATCAGTTCGACCCTTCTGGTCTATTCGGTCTTCGCCGGATACCGCCGGCATCGGGCGCGCCGGCCGGAGCAGCATTGAGATGGTGCTCAAGCGCTTCGATGCTTGCCATGACGTCGGTAAAGGCCGGCGGCGTGTCAAAGATCTTCACCGACATGCGCTCGTAGTCGGCCGCAAGCTTGGTTCGCATGTCTGCGGTCGGGACAAGCCGATAGCTCCTTGGCACCGCACGATCGTAGCGATGGTCCGGCGCGCGAAATATGAGCTCGTTATGTGCTCGCATGCTTCCGCGAGCTCGACTTGCCCACTCGGCGCCGCGTTCGGCATCGGCATCATAGAGGAAGGTCATTTCGGCGCCCCGGGATTGCTGCGAAAGACGAAGCTCAGCGTGCCTGCCCCTCAACTTCCATTTCCGCCATGTCCTGGAACCTGTCGGCGATACGTGGATGCGCCCGCCCGCCATCACAGGCGCCAATGGCGATCAGCACCTCATCCGCACCGGGTGCGTCCGGAACCTGGAAGTTGGCCGTCAGGAAGTGGGAGCGTTTGCCGGTTTCGCTCTTGTGGGTCATAGGCAGGGAAAGAAGGGCACCGGGCCCGTTGCGGGTATTCGTGAAGCTCAGATAGGTCGTGCCGTTTACCGCCGTGCGGAACATGTTGCCGAACCGCAAGGTATGGATCAGCGCCGATGCATGTTCGATCTCGCCATTGACGCCGACCGAAGCCGCCTTGCCGTAAGCCTCAACCTTATCCGCCGACAAGAGCGCCACCAACCGTTTGGTCATTTCGGCGCCAAGACCCGGCGCCAACCGGAGAATCTCAGGGCGCAAATTTTCAACGAACCCTTTACCGGCCCACGGGTTCTTCAATACGGCTGCGACCACCACCATGGAGATCGGTTGGTCGGCTTTCTTGCCACCCTCGACGAATACTTCCTCGATGAATGTGCAGATCTTTCTCACTCCGAGATCCATGGATTCCTCCTCTGTTTCGCTGGATTGTGGCGCAACCTAATGAGCAACGACGGTGAATGTCTTCCTTCGTTAAGGAGGAAAAACGGAATGACCGGCACTTCGAAACGATGTAGAATTCAGCTTCCGCGCATGCCTAACTCGGCGGGTCGTAGCGCAGGGAGCGATCGTGGACAGGAAGGCTCAAATCTCGGTTCTCAAAGACGTCGCGAGTGAGATCAATTCCGGCCGCGACCTTGTCATGATCCTGAAGCACTTGGTTTTCGCCGCCTGCCGCCATGCGAACTGGACGCTCGGTTCGATCATGTCGATCGATGCCGCTCATGGTTATGCCCATGTGATGGTTCGGCATGACCCGACGTTGATTCAGCGAACGCTCCCTGACCGTTGGGAACTGGCGACGAGCCCCTCGCTGATCGCCTTGAAGCGGAACGAGCCAGTCTACATCCGCGACGTGCGCGAATCCGAAGAGTTTCCAGGTTATCGCCGCGAAGCTTTCGAGCGAGATTACCGCACCGTCCTCGTCATGCCTATGAACTGCAGCGACTTCGAGGGCCGGCCAATGGTGCTGAGCGTCGTGTCGCGGGATATCATGGAGGTTCCGGAAGAGGACTTGGCGTTTCTGGGTATGATCGTCCATCTCGGCGCCATCGCGATCGAGAGGGAGCAGCGGCTGGAAGCCGAACGGCAGGCCGGAGACAGGTTGCAAAAGGCGCTCAAGGCGCACACCTCACTACTTGAACACGTGCTTGCAGACGGCTCCGTTTCTTCATTGTCGGCGATGGTCGGCAGCCTGCTGCCCAATCCGGTGGTCGTCGTCGATTTTACTGCGAACCAGATCATCGCCGGGCGCTCGCCAAGCGAGGTGCAGTTCGACGATGCCGCTTGGCAATCAGCAGCGGCCGGCCCGCTGAGCCGACAACTGGGAAAGGCAGCACGCGATACAATTGAGAGGGGCGGCGACAGCGGGGCGTCGCTTTTTCTCGATGACGGCTGCTCCCGGCTCAATCTCGCCGCCCGCATCGAGCCCTTGACGGTCGACCGCCAACTTGTCGGGGCATTGATCATCTTTTCCACGTCGCGTGCCTTCAGCGACCTGGACCAGTTGTTGCTTGACAGCGCCAAGTTTGCGCTCAGCGTCCAAATGATGCGCAGTTTCATCCGATTCCGTTTCGAAACCCGCACGCAGACCGAGCTTTTCTTCGAGGTCGTGGAGCGGCGTTGGCGCGACGCGGCAGATGTCCAGCAGCGGGCCCAGCGGCTCGGCATCAATTTCATGACAACCCAGCAAATCGTCGTCGTCGACTTTCCCGAGAGCGCGAAGAATCTTGGCGGAACGTCTGTCGATCTGCACCACAGTCTCGCCCGTATCATGCAGCAAGCTTCCGTTCCCGCGTGCGTCGTGGCCATCGATGGCGGGCTGGTGTGCCTCATTCCCTATGACGAGGTCTGGAAACAGGAGCGGACATCGAAACTGATGCGGCGCATCGCAGCGGATCTTGGCCAATATTTTGACGAAGAACCGATCGTCGTCGCCAGCAACGTCTGTGCCACGCTGACGGATTATCCGTTGGCTTGGGATCGCTGCAGTCGCATGATTGCCATCGCCCGTTCGTTCGGTCGCACCGGTGCGCTGTCCGGGCAGGATTTTGGGCCGTTGCCGATGCTCGTAGCAGCCGCGGGCGTCGACGACGTACGCGCTTTCGTGCAGGAAAGCGTCGGCGCCATCGCCGCCCATGACCGCCAGCATGGCACGCCCTATCTGAAAACGCTGTCGACTTATCTGAGGGAGGGCTGCCGCAGCGGCGCCTGCGCCGATGCGATGGGCCTGCACGTAACCACGCTGCGCTATCGCCTGTCGCGAATCGAGGAAATGTTCGGCGTCGATGTCGAGACGCCAGAGCGGCGCTTTGCCATCGAATTGGCCATTCACCTGCATGGTGTCACGGGAGGTCGTTCTTTGGCTGAAGATCAATCGACCTGACGCTCGGGACGGCAGATCGGCACTCTTCCTCTCTTACCGCAAACTGCAGCAATATTTCCCGTGCTCTTCCGGCTGAAAGAAGGAAGAAGGTCGCTCTTCTTGCGATTAGCCTTCCCGCTATCAACCACCAGGAGGCGCTGATCCCATGTTGACCACGGGAACCGAAAAGGTTCCGACGGCCATCGACCCAATCGCGTTGCGTCGGGCTTTCGGAACCTTTGTCACCGGCGTCACCGTCATCACCACGCGGGACACGGACGGCGATCCGCGGGGCATGACGGCTAATTCCTTCACCTCGGTTTCGCTCGATCCGCCGCTGCTGCTGGTCTGCGTCGCGAAATCGGCGTCAAGCTTTGCTGCCTTTACGACGGCGGATTCCTTTGCCGTTAACCTGCTACATGAGAGACAGGTCGACATCTCGGCGATCTTCGCCTCGAAATCCCCTGATAAATTCCAGTCCGTCAATCACGACCGCGTTCATACCGGCGCGCCAATCTTGACGGACAGCCTTACCTGGTTCGACTGCACGATCTACAACAGGGTCGATGCAGGCGATCATGTCATCCTGATCGGCCAGGTGCAGGCTTTCGGTACGAGCCCTTCAGCGCCGCTCGGCTTTTGCCGCGGCCGATACGCCAGCGTTAAGGATCCGCTGCCGTCCGGCTGGCTGGCCTCGCACAACATGATCATCGGTTATCTGATCGAAGCCAGCGGTGAGATCCTGCTGCGAGCGGATGGAAGCGGTGGCTGGGCTCTGCCAACGGCCAAACGCCGTAAGGCTGGCAGCGAACTGCCGCTCGACGACGGCAAATCCCTCAAGCTGCTGTCGGACAACACCTTTCTTTACTCGATCTTCGATGTTGCCGACTGCGACCCCGGTTATCTAATCTATCGCGCCCGACTTGCCGATGGCGGACAAGGGCGCGACCTGCCGGAAGACCTGCGGTTCTTTGCCATTGACAAGCTGCCCTATGACCTCATCCCGACCCGGGAATTGCGGGCGATGCTTCGCCGCTATGTCCGCGAGCGCAAGCAGGAACGCTTTGGCATCTACATGGATTCCGGCGACGGCGGGCGACTAGCAATGATCGAGGGCGAGGCCCGTTCGTGGCATCAGGCCATTCAAGACTAACCCGAAATCAGGAAGCGACGATGAAGACGACGGTGAAATCGCTCGAGGGAATGCGCCTCAACCTCTTTATCGACGGCCGGTTTGTCGAACCGACATCCGGTCGCTACCTGGACAGTTTCGACCCGACCACCGCGGACGCCTGGTATCAGTTTGCGGAAGCCGACGCCAACGATGTGCGACTGGCGGTTGAGGCGGCGCAAAACGCATTCGTCAATCCTGCCTGGCGACGTATGACGCAAACCGATCGCGGAAAGCTGGTGCGCAAGCTGGCCGATCTGGTTCTTGCCAATGCCGACGACCTGGCGCTGATCGAAACACGCGACAATGGGAAGTTGATCAAAGAAATGCGGGCGCAGATGCGCTCGATCCCGGACTCTTACACTTACTTTGCCGGCATGGCTGACAAACTGCAGGGCGATACGATCCCGGTCAACAAGCTGGACCAGCTCAACTTCAACATGCGCGAACCGATCGGCGTCGTCGGCATGATCACACCCTGGAACTCGCCGCTGATGATGTTGACAGGAACGCTCGCTCCCTGTTTGGCGATTGGCAACACCATCGTCATCAAGCCTTCCGAGCACGCGACGGCCTCGACGCTGGCCTTGGCCGAGCTAATCATGGAAGCGGGGTTTCCGGCCGGCGTTGTCAACGTCGTCTCGGGAACGGGTGCGGTAACCGGCGACGCGCTGACGCGGCAAAAGGGCATCGCAAAATACGTCTTCACCGGCAGCACCGATACCGGCCGTAAAATTGCTGCTAACGCGGCGACCAACCTTGCGCAGTGCCAGATGGAACTCGGCGGCAAATCTCCCCATGTGATCTTTTCCGACGTTGATATCGAAAAGGCCGTTAATGGGGTCGTTTCGGGCGTCTTCGCAGCTGCGGGCCAGACCTGCGTCGCCGGCTCGCGCTGCTTCGTGGAGGCCAGTGTCTACGACCGCTTCATCGAAGCGTTGGTGGAACGCACCAACCGCATCACCGTCGGCCACCCATTGGAGGACAAGACGGATATCGGCCCGCTGGCGCTGTCGGCGCAGCTGACGAAAGTCGAGTCCTACGTTGCTTCGGGCGTCAAGGAAGGGGCACGGATCGCGTCAGGCGGTAAGCGTCCTCAGGCGGAAGAACTCGCCCGCGGCTGGTATTTCGAGCCGACCGTCATGATCGACGCCAAGAACGATATGTCCTTCATGCGCGATGAGCTTTTCGGACCGGTCGTTGGTGTCATGCCCTTTTCCTCGGAAGAAGACATGATCGAACTCGCCAACGACACACGCTACGGCCTCGCGTCCGGGATCTGGACCCAGAATATCGACCGGGCGATGCGCTTCGCCAACCGGATCGATGCAGGTACCGTTTGGATCAACACCTACCGGTCAGCAGCCTACATGTCCGCAAATGGCGGCTTCAAGGAAAGTGGTTACGGCAGGCGTGGCGGTTTCGACGTCATGCGCGAGTTCTCCAGGGCAAAAAATGTCGTCATCGACTATTCCGGCGCCATGCAGGATCCCTTTGTCATTCGACTGCGCTGACCGTCAGAAACACTGGGGCAGACCATCCAAGGGAGATTGAAATGAAATTTGCCGTCTCATTGGGCATGGAGCGTTTCTCGCCAGAAACCTCGATGACGGCCGTAATGGACAATCTGCTGCAACTTGCCAAAATCGCGGACGCCGGCGGGTTTGAGACGATCTGGACGCCGGAGCACCACACAATCGAGTGCACGATATCACCCAATCCGTTTCAGATCCTCACGTGGCTATCCCAGCATACGAGCCGTATCCGCCTGGGAACGGCAACGCTTGCCGCCGCCTATTGGAATCCAATCCGTCTCGCTGGCGAAGCCGCACTGTGCGATCACCTTACGAACGGGCGCCTGGAATTCGGCATCGCCCGCGGCGCCTATCAATACGAGTTCGACCGAATGGCGCCGGGCGTCCAGCAGCAGGAGGGCGTGGGCTACATGAAGGAACTGGTGCCAGCGGTCCAGAAGCTTTGGGCCGGTGATTATGCGCATGAGGGCCAGTACTGGAATTTTCCGCGAGCGACCTCGGTGCCGAAGCCGCTGCAGAAGGGAGGTCCTCGCATCTGGGTCGCCGCCCGCGATCCCGGCACCTTCGACTGGGCGCTCGGCATCGGCGCCAACATCCTCTCCACGCCGCTCTCGCTTCCGGCGGCGGAAATCGGCGTGCTCGCCAGCAAGTTCAACAAGGCGGTCGCCGATCATCCCGAGGTGAAACGCCCAAAATTCATGATGCAGCGGCGCACTTGCGTCTATGACAAGGTCGATGACTGGCATCTCGCCGTCGAGCACAGCATGAACTACGGTCGCTATTTCGAAAACCTGATGCAGAACATTGGCACCGTGAAGAACGGTTTCCCGGAGGCCGTGCCCTTCGAAAGCGTTAGGGGCCGCGACAACTACAACCCGGAAAATATCCGCAAGAACCTGATGTTCGGAACGCCCGACGAAGTGATCGAGAAGCTGCTCGACTACGAAGCAGCTGGCGTCGATCAATATTGTCTCGGCCTCAGCTTCAACCTGCCCTTCGAACTGCAGAAGAAGACACTTCGCCTGTTCACAGACGAGGTCATGCCCTTCTTTGCGCAACGCGGGCGCGAAACCCAGCAACTGGCCGCGGCAGGGTATTAGGATGACTGATACGCAGCGTCATACGGTCGGAGATGTGGTCCTGAACTATAGGGTTGACGGCAATGGGGCAGTGCCGCTGGTGCTCATCCACGGTGTCGGTTCCTACCTTGAAGCCTGGAGCGGGGTCGTCGAGCGGCTGAAGCATCGGTTCACCATCCTGACGTTCGACCTACGGGGTCACGGAAACTCGTCGCGCGTCAAAGGCCGCTACGAGATCGACGATTTCGTTGCCGAAACACTTGCGTTGGCTGACAGTGTCGGCTTCGACCGTTTCCATCTGGCCGGTTTTTCGCTTGGCGGGTTGATCGCACAGCGGTTGGCACTGACGCATCTTCCGCGCATTCAGCGCCTTATTCTCCTCTCGACGGTCGCGGGACGCACGCCCGAGGAGCGGGAGCGCGTTCTCGCCCGCCTCGCCGCTCTTCGCAGCGGCGAACCGGGATCGCACTATGACGCATCCCTGTCGCGTTGGCTGACTGAGGATTTCCAGAAGAAGAATCCCGATCTGATCGCTACGCTTAGGCAGCGAAATTCTCAGAACGATCCGGACTGTTACGCTTCTGCCTACCGGGTTCTCGCCGAGACCGACTTCGGCGGTTTTCTCGACCAGATTCGCTGCCCGACGTTGATTGCAACCGGCGAGGAGGATGCAGGCTCCAATCCGCGCATGGCAAGATATATGCATGAGCGCGTCCCAGGCTCCGAGCTCCGCGTCCTTCCGGGGCTGCGGCATTCGATCCTGACGGAAGCACCCGATCTCGTCGCATCGATGATGGCGGATTTTTTGACCGTGCCGGAGACCGTGAAATGATCGTTGAAGAGCGTATCTATCGCATTAGATCGGGCAAAACCTCCGAATATCTGAAGCTTGTACGCGAGGAGGGGCTGGCAATCCAGGAACCGATTCTCGGCGGGCTGATCGGCTATTTCGTCACCGAGGTCGGGCCGCTGAACCAGATGGTCCATCTGTGGCGATATGTCGATTTCGCGGATCGCGTCGCGCGCCGGCGCACGTTGTCGGAAGATGCGCGCTGGCGGGCCTTCATTCCGAAACTGACGGCGCTGATCGAAAGCGCGGAAAACCGTATCCTTCTTCCGACCGATTTTTCACCACTCCAATAGAAGAAGGGAAACGCAAGGCAAACCCTGAAACCAAGCGGCGCACGGTGGAGTTGCACTGCAGTAAATGCGCCCCGGTTTGGAGGAAGCGTAGCAGCAAAAATCCTCCGTGTTCGTGGAAGACGATCTAGCTGACATGCCCCTTAATTGATCCTCGTCAAGAAATTGCGGATCGCGAACATCCGTATCGTTGAAACAGGAGCCATTGGTGACAGAGCGATTGAGAGTAGAGAATCTGTATAAGATTTTCGCCCCTTCACCCACCAGAGCCATGACGCTGCTCGCCACCGGCGCGGATAAGGCGCGTGTCCTTGCGGAGACCGACGCCGTCGTCGGTCTGAATAACGTCTCGCTTTCCGTTCCCTCAGGCGCGATTTACATGGTCATGGGCCTTTCGGGGTCCGGCAAATCGACGCTTGCGCGTTGCATCAACAGGCTGAACGAACCAACGGCAGGCAAGATCCTGCTCGACGATATCGACATCGTGCCGCTACGCGAGGACGCGCTTCGCGAATTGCGGCGCACGCGCATCTCCATGGTCTTCCAGCATTTTGCCTTGTTGCCAAACAAATCGGTGATCGAAAATGCCGAATTCGGCCTGAAGTTGCGTGGCGTTTCCGCCGCGCAGCGCCGCAGGCGCGCTGAAGAGGTGCTGGCGATCGTCGGTCTCGCCAAATGGGCCTATCATCGCCCGCATGAACTTTCCGGCGGCATGCGCCAGCGTGTCGGCTTGGCGCGGGCCCTGGCGACCGATGCCGACGTCCTCATAATGGACGAAGCCTTCAGCGCCCTTGACCCGCTGATCAGGACCGAGATGCAGGATGAGTTGCTGCGGCTGCAGCACACGCTGAAGAAGACCATCCTCTTCATCACTCATGACTTCCAGGAGGCGCTGAAACTCGGAACGCGCATCGCCATTATGTCCGAAGGCGAATTGGTGCGCGAGGGAACGCCGCAATCGATCGTGCTCGAACCAGGCAGCGATTATGTCGCCGCCTTCACGCGCGAAGTCGACCGGTCGCGATTGTTTGACGCACGGTCGGTGATGCGCACCGGTTCGACGGTGTCAGGCGATGGTTCGGCGCGGATCGTCGGCGACGCCGAGCATCCCGAGGCCATGAGTTTTGCCGTCGACGCGTCGAACCGCATCGTCGGCTGTCTCGACGCTGCCGCCCTGCAACAGGTAAAGGCTGGCAAGCCGGTCGATGCCCTTTTGACGCGTGATTTCGTCGCGGTGAGCGGCACCACCAAGCTCGTGGATGTCGCTGGCTTGTATCAGAGCGGCAAGGCAATGGCCGTCATTGACGAGGACGGCTGCTTCCTCGGCATGCTTGAACCCGAACATATTCTTGGACGGATCGCCTCGGCGGCGAGATCGCCAGCGCCTGTTTCGATGGGAGGCCAAAATGCTTGATGCCGATGATCTAGCCATCTTTCCGGTGGACCAGTGGATTGCAGACGCCGTCCAATGGGTCGCGCTCCACCTCCGTCCACTGTTTATTGCAATCAAGTGGCCGGTCGAAAACCTGTTGTCGTTCAACGATTACATACTGCACGAAATTCCGTTCCCGATCTTCGTCGTTCTGGTGTTCTTGACCGCCTATCGGCTTGCCAGCATCGGCATCGCGGTGTTCAGCGCCATCTCACTTGTCGTGATCGCAGCCATCGGGGTGTGGACCGAGGCCATGACAACGCTTTCGCTGATTACCACGGCCATCGTGTTTTGCACGGCCATCGGCGTGCCGACCGGGATCTGGTGTGCTCGTAACGACAAGGTCTGGAGCGTGGTGCGGCCGGTGCTCGACATTATGCAGACCACACCGACATTCGTTTACCTCGTACCGGTCGTCATGCTGTTCGGCGTCGGCACAGTGCCGGGCGAAGTGGCGGTCGTGACAGCCGCTGCACCGCCGCTCATCCGCTTCACCAATCTGGGTATTCGCATGGTAGAGCAGGAAATGGTCGAAGCAGGTCTCGCCTTCGGCGCCGATAAGCACCAGCTTCTGTGGGAAATACAGCTGCCGTTGGCTATCCCCACCATTCTCGGAGGACTGAACCAGACCGTGCTCACTGCGATGGTGATGTCCGTAGTCGTCGCCATGATCGGCGCGGAAGGCCTTGGCCTCGTGGTTCTCCAAGGTCTCGGACGTCTCGATGTCGGTCGCGCCGCCGTCGGTGGCATCGCCATCGTCCTGCTCGCTATGATGCTTGATCGCATCACCCAGCAGCTTGCCCAGCCGACCGGCCGCAAGCGCAGGTCGGTGCTGCACTACCTTTTCAATCTTTTCAAAGGCGAGCGATCGCACGAGGCCATCGCAACAACCGCAGCGAACCACACGCATTGAGCGGAGCCGCTCCGGCGGCAACCACCACCGGAATGACGACACTGGCGGCTCGTTCCGCCGGACAGGAATTCATTGCCTATCCCTTGCAGTGCCCGCGTTACAGCCGAACCTCGAACTCAGTGAAGTCCAAAGAAAAATCCAGAAGGAGAACATCGATGAAGCACAGCCTGAAAACCTTTTCCCTTTTTGTCACCGGCATGGTGCTGGCGGCCTCTCTAAGCCAAACTGCTTTCGCCGAAGACCTGCCTGGGAGCGGCAAGACGGTGCGGTACGCCCAGTCCGACAGCCTAGGCGCCAATTATGTCGTTGCCCAGATCGGCATGGCGGCGATGAAGGAACTCGGTTACGACGTCAAGCTTAGCACGCTCAACACCACCTTGTTCTTCCAAGCGGCGGCCCAGGGCGATCTCGATATCGCGACCGATATAAACTTCCCGCAGCGCGAGCCGGGCTACAAGAAGGTCGAGGCGGAGGCGGAGATCGTCGGCGGTGGCCTAATTCAAGGCGGCGGCATCAATGGCTATCTGATCGACAAAAAAACCGCCGACGCAAACAACATCACTACGCTCGATCAGATGAAGGATGCGAAGATCGCCGCACTTTTCGGCACGACCGGCAAAGCCGACCTCATCAATTGCGATCCAGGCTGGAGTTGCGGCGACGTCGTCGACTTCCAGCTAGAGAAATTCGGACTCAAGGGCAGCGTCAATTCGGTCCGCGGCAAATACGAGGCGCTGATGGTCGAGGCCGTCGCCCGTGTTAAGCGCGGGGAGCCGGTATTCTTTTATGCCTGGAGCCCTTCTTGGATGAACAAGGCTCTGGTGCCTGGCAAAGATGTCGTCTGGCTGCCGACGCCCTTCGATGCCTTGCCGGAATCAGTCCCCAACAAGGGCTCTGCCTTGGTGCCTGGCGTCAGCGGTTGCGCAGGCGGCGCTGATCCTTGCCGCATG
Source organism: bacterium M00.F.Ca.ET.205.01.1.1 (assembly GCA_004791255.1). Classification (GTDB taxonomy): domain Bacteria; phylum Pseudomonadota; class Alphaproteobacteria; order Rhizobiales; family Rhizobiaceae; genus Mesorhizobium. Next base: position 43,108 of record SRUQ01000008.1, on the reverse strand, counting down.
GCCATGGCGGCATGGAACTGGAACGCCGTCGCCAACCGGGAATTCATTGCAGCCAATCCGGCCGTCAAGAAGCTCGTAGAGCAGATGTCGTTCCCGCTGGCCGACTGGTCGACCTGGGAACAAACGATCAGCGAAAAGGGCGGCAGCGACAGCAACATCAAGAAACTGGCGCAGAAATGGATCGAAGCCCATCAGGAACAGTTCAACACCTGGGTTGACCGTGCCAAAATTGCAAGCTGATCACAATTCGCCGAAGTAGCCGCGCCAGGCCGACCCGACGCCGGGTCTGACGACGCAAAGAAGCTCCGGTGGCGCAAGCCGCCGTGGCAATTTGCCCTACGGCAAAAGGTGGTGCTTTTGGCTGCTGAGTCCTTGAGCCGCTGGCGAACCATTTCACATAGTCCCAGGCGGCTCCCTTCTGCGCGTCGTGCGTTGATACATGCTACCCAACCCGAGAGGAGAGATGGTCTTGCCGCTGTGCTCGTGTGGCATGAGCGGCCTTGAATTTGCCCACGATCGTTAGCGATCTGAGCCCGAGCGGACCAGTCGTTGATCAACCCAGCCGAAGTCGCCAATGTCGATATCTCCCTTGGGGTCGCTCTTTTGTAACTTTCACGTGTATGAAATACGCGAAAGTTATAATCTCTTGACCCTGCTGCACTTAATCTACTAACTTTCCCGTATATGAAACACGCGAAAGTCAGGCATCATGGCTCTCCATCTCGTCGGGGAAACGATCGACAAAACCCGCAGCCACTACCTAGCGGAAACCGGTCGGCTGGTTCAGTTGATGCGTGGCATCTATGTCGACCAGGGCGACGATGTCGACGCGACAGTCATGCGACACGCGGTCCGGATTGCCCGCTACCTCTATCCTCAAGCATACCTGTCAGCCGCCGCCGCGGTCCTGCTGGGGCCGACCCGAGACGGCCGACTTTTCATGAGCGGACGCCGTAGCCAGCGAACACGCTTACGCGGCCTCGAGATCATCCAGAACATCGCCCCGGACCACCCCGCGGTGGCCCCGGCGGTCGTTGATGATGGCATGGGCGAATTTCGCGTCGACGTCTCGGCCATTCGTCAGCGCTTTCTCGAAGCCTTCCGCCTGCGCAGCGAACACGCCGCGTCCATCGACGATACCATGCGAACCCAGATCTCCGAACGCCTCGTCGAGGAATACGGCACACCGCAAGACGCCGCCGACGCGCTCTGGACTCTCGCTCGCGAGAACCAATGGTACCGCGAGGGGGAACAGGCGGAACGTTATCTGCTCCGCAGCCCCGCCGCGCCGGTTACCAACGAGGCCGCGCTCGACCTTACCGTCGCTTGGCACACCGCGCCGGTCGGCCACCTGACCCATGATGGCTTCGAGTGGCGTTGGCGCGGGCAAGACTGGCGAGGTCCGCCGCTAATCCGTCAGACTACGCCGGGCCGACTGCCGCCCTTTATCACAGCTTTGCTGCCGGAAGGCTGGCTCGAGTCAGTGCTCAAGGAGCGTGATGAACGCGCCCTGCTGAAGTCGGGCAAGCGCTATATGTCGAACATCACCATTGCCGAAGACCAACGTGAACTCGCTTCGCTCCCAGCCGACATTCTAACGACACCGCTCACCCGCTTCACCACCGACGGTGTTTTTACCGGGCGCTATGAAGGACCAGGCAGCGGATCGCTGAAAGACAGCTTTGAGCGCAATCTTGCCGCGATCTTCGCTCGCAGCGACACGCCGCGGCTCTCCGGCATCCAGATCAAGGCGCCCATGTTCCTTGCAGAAGATGGCACGCTGTTGCCGAGCACGGGCCGGCCGTTCACGCATATCCTCAAGCCCGCAGGCACAAGCGGGTTCGAAATCCTGTCCATCGTCGAGTACATATCGCTTAAACTGGGCACCGCTGCGGGCTTTGAGGTTCCGTCCGTGGCGCTCCTGCCGATGCCAGACGACATGCCTCCGGCACTGATCGTCGAACGCTTCGACATTCGCCGCGGCGACAACGACACGCGGATGCTGGCGCTTGAGGACTTTACGTCGGTCCTCGCAGTGCCGACCGAGGCCAAGTATGACGGCACGATCGAGCGCGTCGCGCGCGCCCTGCGGCCGCTGTCGACTGCGCCAGAGGAGGACTTGCTGCTGGTACTGCGGCGCGCGGTCTTCGCCTGGCTGATCGCCGATGGCGACATGCACCTCAAGAACCTCGCGCTGCTCAAGATCGCCGAGCCCGGCAGCGACCGTTTTTCCACCGTGCGCATGGCGCCGCTCTATGACGCGGTGACAACGCGGGTTTTTCCTCGCCTTGAACGCGATCGCATGGCTCTCAAGCTGAACGGCAAAGACGACCGCTTGCGCCGCAGCGACTTCAAGACCCTTGCTGCCACGGCGGGAATCAGGGCAGGCGAGGCCGACCGGACCATTTCTGCTGTCGTTGAGGCGGTCGGCGCCGGAGCCGCCGACCTTACAGTTCCGCCGCTGATCGCCAACGACGGTTCCGCCGCCGAGGCCGCCGCCGCGATCCGCCGCCTCGTTGCCGAGCGTGTAGAAACCTTCGACTAGGCCGGATACCTGGGTACCCGCAGGGCCGGGGCCGCACCAATTGGTGGCACCATCGCCGTCGGCCTGTCTTTGCACGCCACACTACTACTCCGCTCGAAACCTGTTGAATCCGCCTGGTTTCTGGCTCTCTTGATCATCCCCGAGCGGGGACGGTCCGAGTTGTTCCCGACTGAAACGGGGACTGGATCGTGGTTTTGCATAACAATTCCGAAGGCCTCGCGCGCAGTTCGCGCATGCTGCGCACAGCGCTCGGAGCCAAGATAACGCGGCTCCTGGACGATCCCACCGTCGTCGAAGTCATGCTGAACCCCGACGGTCGTGTCTGGGTGGATCGCCTCACTGAAGGTCTGGCCGAGACCGGGGACGTGATGTCTGCCGCTGATGGCGACCGCATCGTGCGCCTGGTCGCCCATCATGTCGGCGCTGAAGTGCATTCCCGTTCCCCGCGGGTCTCTGCTGAATTGCCCGAAACCGGGGAACGGTTCGAGGGACTGCTGCCGCCAGTCGTCGCCGCTCCGACCTTCGCGATCCGCAAACCCGCCGTCGCGGTCTTCACACTCGATGATTATGTGGCGGCTGGCATCATGACCCTCGATCAGGCGGCGACCTTGCGTGCCGCAGTCGCTACGCGCGCGAACATCCTCGTCGCCGGCGGCACATCGACAGGCAAGACGACCCTGACCAATGCCCTGCTCGCCGAAGTCGCGAAGGGAACCGATCGGGTCGTCATCATCGAAGACACGCGCGAACTCCAGTGCTCTGCCCCCAACCTTGTCGCCATGCGGACAAAGGATGGTGTGGCGACGCTTTCCGACCTGGTCCGATCCTCAATGCGCTTGCGACCAGACCGCATCCCGATCGGCGAAGTGCGCGGCGCCGAGGCCCTCGACCTCTTGAAGGCCTGGGGCACCGGACATCCCGGCGGCATTGGCACCATGCATGCCGGATCCGCGATCGGGGCCCTGCGCCGTCTCGAGCAACTCATCCAGGAAGCCGTCGTCACGGTGCCGCGCGCTCTGATCGCAGAGACCATCAATCTTGTTGCCGTCCTCACAGGGCGCGGCTCGGCCCGGCGGCTCGCCGAACTCGCGCGTGTCGAAGGGCTCGGCCCTGCCGGCGATTATCGCATCTCACAAGCCACCCCGGACAACACAGGAGACCATTCATGACCCGCAAGCTTTCTCGCTGCTACCGGCACGCAACTACCGTCGCCACGTCCCTTGTCATAAGCCTAGTGCTGGCCCCATCGGCGCATGCGGCCGGCTCCTCGATGCCGTGGGAGCAGCCGCTCGAGAAAATCCTTCAGTCGATCGAAGGACCGGTCTCCAAGATCATCGCCGTCATCATCATCATCGTCACCGGCCTGACGCTGGCCTTTGGCGATACTTCAGGCGGTTTCAGGCGGCTGATCCAGATCGTTTTTGGCCTGTCCATCGCCTTTGCAGCGTCGAGCTTCTTTCTGTCGTTCTTCTCGTTTGCGGGCGGGGCGCTGATCTGATGGCAACCGCTTTCGAACAAGTCGACACGGTGTCGGGGTTCACCGTCCCGGTTCACAGGGCATTGATCGAGCACATCCTGCTTGGCGGCGCACCCCGCTCCATCGCAATCCTGAACGGCACACTGGCAGGTGCGGTTGGCCTCGGCCTGCGCCTCTGGCTGGTCGGCCTCATCATCTGGGCGCTTGGGCATTTCACGGCGGTGTGGGCCGCCAAGCGCGATCCGCTGTTCATGGAAGTCGGCCGCCGGCATCTGCGCCTCCCCGCTCACCTGTCTGTTTGAGGGCGCGATCATGATGAACCTTGCCGAATATCGCCGCACCGTCTGCCGCCTTGCCGACTACCTGCCATGGGTTGCGCTCGTCGCGCCTGGCGTGGTGCTGAACAAGGATGGCAGCTTTCAGCGAACCGCCACGTTCCGCGGGCCGGATCTCGAATCTGCCGTCGCGGCCGAACTGGTCGCGGTGGCCTCGCGCATCAACAACGCCTTCCGTCGCCTCGGTTCGGGTTGGAGCCTCTTTGTCGAGGCGCAGCGGCACGACGCCGCGACCTATCCTGAAAGCCAGTTTCCCGATCCCGCCTCTCGCCTGGTCGACGCCGAACGCAAAGCCGAGTTCGAAGAAGAAGAAGTTCATTTCGTATCGAGCTACTTCCTCACCTTCCTCTATCTGCCGCCGGCCGAGGAAGCCGCCCGCGCCGAGACGTGGCTCTACGAGGGACGCGATCAATCTGGCATAGATGCCAACGAAGTCCTGCGCGCCTTTGTCGATCGCACCGAGCGCGTGCTCTCCCTGCTCGACGGCTTCATGCCGGAATGCCGGTGGCTCGATGACAGCGAGACGCTGACCTACCTGCATTCGACGGTCTCGACCAAGCGCCACCGCGTGCGCGTTCCGGAGACACCCATCTATCTCGATGCGCTGCTGGCCGACCTGCCACTGACCGGTGGGCTCGAACCGCGCCTTGGCGACCAGCATCTTCGCGTGCTCACCATCGTCGGTTTCCCGACCGCTACCACGCCGGGTCTGCTTGATGACCTCAACCGGCTCGCCTTTCCCTATCGCTGGTCTACACGCGCGATCCTGCTCGACAAGACTGATGCCGCCAAGCTGCTGACGAAGATACGGCGGCAATGGTTCGCCAAACGCAAGTCGATTGCGGCGATCCTGAAGGAGGTCATGACCAACGAGCCGTCAGTGCTCGTGGACCCCGACGCCGCCAACAAGTCCGCCGACGCCGACATGGCCTTGCAGGAACTCGGGGCAGACGTGGCGGGCATGGCCTACGTCACTGCGACCGTGACTGTCTGGGACGCCGATCCGCGGGTGTCGCAGGAGAAACTTCATCTCGTCGAGAAGGTCATCCAGGGCCGCGACTTCACCGCCATGGTCGAAACCATCAATGCCGTGGACGCCTGGCTAGGCTCATTGCCCGGACACGCCTACGCCAATGTCCGCCAGCCGCCCATCTCGACACTCAATCTCGCCCACATGATTCCCCTCTCTGCCGTGTGGGCGGGGCCGGAACGGGACGAGCACTTCGGTGCGCCCCCCTTGCTGTACGGCAAGACCGAGGGCTCGACCCCGTTCCGGTTGTCCCTGCATGTCGGCGACGTCGGGCACACGCTTGTTGTAGGCCCCACCGGCGCCGGCAAGTCGGTGCTGCTGGCACTGATGGCCTTGCAGTTTCGCCGCTATGCGCAGGCCCAAATCTTTGCCTTCGATTTCGGCGGTTCGATCCGCGCCGCAACACTTGCCATGGGCGGCGACTGGCACGATCTCGGGGGCGAACTCACCGAAGGCACGGAGGCCTCGGTCTCGCTCCAGCCACTTGCCCGCATACACGACACCTACGAGCGTGCCTGGGCCGCCGACTGGATCGTGGCGATCCTGGCGCGCGAAGGCATCGCTATCACCCCGGATGCCAAGGAGCACATCTGGGCCACACTGACGTCGCTCGCCTCGGCGCCAGTCGAGGAACGCACCATCACCGGCCTGAGCGTGCTTTTGCAGGCGAATGATCTGAAGCTGGCCCTTCGCTCCTATTGCATCGGCGGTCCCTACGGCCGGTTGCTCGATGCCGAGGCGGAGCACCTTGGCGCGGCATCCGTGCAGGCTTTCGAAATCGAGGGCCTTGTCGGCACCGGAGCCGCACCGGCGGTTCTTTCCTACCTCTTCCATCGCATTGGTGGCCGGCTCGATGGACGGCCGACATTGCTCATCATTGACGAGGGCTGGCTCGCCCTTGACGACGAAGGTTTCGCCGGCCAGTTGCGCGAATGGCTGAAGACGCTGCGCAAGAAGAACGCCAGCGTCATCTTTGCCACGCAGTCGCTGTCCGACATCGACAATTCGAACATCGCGCCCGCGATCATCGAGAGCTGCCCGACCCGGTTGCTCTTGCCGAACGAACGCGCGATCGAGCCGCAGATCACGGCGATCTATCGCCGCTTCGGCCTCAACGACCGCCAGATAGAGATCCTGGCGCGGGCAACGCCGAAACGCGACTACTACTGCCAGTCCCGGCGTGGCAACCGCCTGTTCGAACTTGGCTTGTCCGAAGTTGGGCTGGCGCTCTGTGCCGCATCCTCAAAAACCGATCAGGCCTTGATCGCCAGCATCGCCGCCGAACACGGGCGAGACGGCTTCCTCGCAGCCTGGTTGTGCGCCCGAAACGTCGCCTGGGCCGCTGAGCTCATTCCCGACCTCTCCACCTCCCTACCGCAAGCTGAAAAGGAGCTCCAATCATGACTAGCCATAGAAACTGCTCTCGCGCTGTGTTGCTGGCCGCCACCTTGCTCACCGCACCGGTTGCGGCCTCGCTGATGGTGACTGCGCCGGCGCAGGCATTCATCGTCTTTGATCCGTCCAACTATTCGCAAAATGTGCTGACGGCGGCGCGATCGCTTCAGCAGATCACCAACCAGATCACATCGCTGCAGAACCAGGCCCAGATGCTGATCAACCAGGCCCGCAATCTCGCGAGCCTGCCCTTCTCCTCGCTGCAGCAGTTGCAGCAATCGGTGCAGCGCACTCAGCAACTCCTCAGCCAGGCGCAGAACGTCGCCTTCGACGTCCAGCAGATCGACAAGGCGTTCCAGCAGCAATATGGCAGCGTCTCTCTCTCCACTTCCGACCAGCAACTCGTCACGGATGCGCGCTCGCGCTGGCAAAACACCGTTGGCGGCCTGCAGGACGCCATGCGCGTGCAGGCAGGCGTCGTTGGAAACATCGACACCAATCGCACGCAAATGTCGGCGCTTGTCGGCGCCAGCCAATCAGCGACCGGCGCGCTGCAGGCGACGCAGGCCGGCAACCAGCTCCTCGCGCTGCAGGCGCAGCAGCTTGCCGACCTCACCGCCGTTGTCGCCGCCAACGGTCGCGCCCAGTCACTGACTGAGGCGGAACGTACCGCCGCCGCCGACCAGGGCCGCGAGCAGCGCCGTCGCTTCCTCACCCCCGGCTCCGGCTACCAGGCCGGCAATGCCGCAATGTTCAATCGCTGAGGGTTCCGACCGTGGATGGCAAGTCACTCGCCCGCGTCGTCGCTGTCATTTTCGTCGCGATCGCCGTCACGGCGACCGCGGTCGAGATGAACCGGAAGGAGGAAAAGTCGGTCACCGCGGTTACCGGGATGCCGAGGGCTGCTCTGTCGCTCACCACGCTGCGTGAAGGTCTTCGCCGCTGCCAGACCCTCGGCGGGGCTGCTTTGCGCGACGGCGACTGTTTGCGCTTGTGGGCTGAACAGCGTGACCGTTTCCTCGGTTCCAAATCGCCATTTGCGACCTCGGCATCCGGGCCGGTCACCGCGCCGAAAGATGCGACCTCGTCGGAGGCGCGATAGGCATGGGCAACACCGGCGTCATCGACCAATTCCTCGCCACCTTCACCCGTTACATAGACAGTGGGTTCGGCCTGCTTGGTGGCGAAGTCGCCTTTGTCGCCACCACCCTGATCGTCATTGACGTGACGCTCGCCGCCCTCTTCTGGAGTTGGGGCGCCGATGACGACATTCTCGCGCGGCTGGTCAAGAAGACGCTGTTCGTTGGCGTCTTCGCCTACCTGATTTCCAACTGGAACAGCCTTGCCCGGATCGTTTTCGAAAGCTTTTCCGGGCTCGGGCTGAAGGCGAGCGGCACCGGGTTTTCAGTCCAGGATCTGCTTCGTCCAGGCAAGGTTGCGCAAACCGGCCTCGATGCGGGACGACCCCTGCTTGAGGCGATCTCGGGGTTGATGGGCTACGTGTCCTTCTTCGAGAACTTCATCCAGATCGCCTGCCTGCTCTTCGCCTGGGCGCTCGTCCTGCTCGCCTTCTTCATCCTGGCCGTGCAGCTTTTCGTCACCCTGATCGAGTTCAAGCTGTCGACGCTGGCAGGCTTCGTTCTCATCCCCTTCGGTCTCTTCGGCAAGACGGCCTTCATGGCCGAACGCGTGCTTGGCAACGTCATCTCATCGGGCATCAAGGTGCTTGTGCTTGCCGTCGTCATCGGCATCGGCTCGACGCTGTTTGGCGAGTTCACCCAGGGCTTCGGCGGCGAGAACCCGACAATCGACCAGGCGATGGCGATCGTGCTGGCGGCGCTGTCACTGCTTGGGCTCGGTATTTTGGGTCCCGCCATTGCCAACGGTCTTGTCTCCGGTGGACCGCAGCTTGGTGCCGGAGCGGCGGTTGGAACAGGTCTCGCGGCAGGCGGCATGGCGCTCGTCGCCGGCGGCACTGCTGGTCTCGCGATGCGAGGCGGAAGTGCGGCTTTGTCTGCAGTGCCATTGGCGGCCCGGAGCGGCTCATCTCTCGCAGGCGGTGCGTCTGCCGCCTATGCTCTCGGTTCGGCGGGCCAGACTGGCGCCGCCGGCATCGCCTCCGGGATGGGTGGCGTTGCGAGCGCTGGTGTGTCAGCTGCTGCCTCGCCGCTCAAGCGCGCCGCCGCGCGCGCCAGCCAATCCATGAAGTCGAGCTTCGCTTCCGGCGCCAATTCGGCCGTCGAGGCAACCGGTGGCTCATCGACCCTGGGCACAGTCGGCCGCGTGGCCGGTGCAGCTAGCGATCCGTCATTCGGCCGCGACGGCCAGGCGGGCAGCGTGGGCAAGGGCCAGCCGGACTGGGCCAAACGTATGCAGCGATCACAGCAACTCTCTCATGGCGTCCAGACCACAGCGCACGCCGTGCGTGCCGGCGAAGCCCACGGCAGCGGCACATCGATTTCTCTCTCCGAAGGCAAATGACCAATGAACATCTTTCGACGACCCGCCGTCCACTACGGCAAATCACCTCAACCGGAGACGCCCTATCAGAAGGCGCAGCAGATCTGGGACGAGCGCATCGGTTCCGCCCGCTTGCAAGCCAGGAACTGGCGGTACATGGCCTTCGGATCGCTGATCCTCTCGGCTGGCCTCGCTTGCTCGGTCGTATGGATGGCAGCGCGAGGATCGGTGGTGCCGTGGGTGGTCCAGGTCGATGCGCTCGGACAGGCGCAGACGGTCGCGCCGGCGACTGCCGACTACAAGCCGACCGATCCGCAGATCGCCTGGCACCTCGCCCGCTTCGTGGAGCAGGTGCGATCGATCCCGGCCGATCCGATCATCGTGCGCCAAAATTGGCTGCGCGCCTATGAATGGACGACCGACCAGGGTGCGACGGCGCTCAATGATTATGCCCGCGCAAACGACCCCTTTTCCAAAGTCGGCAAGCAGCAGGTGGCGGTCGAGGTGTCTTCGGTCATCCGTGCCTCCGCGGACTCCTTCCGCATCGCCTGGACCGAGCGTCGTTACGAAAGCGGTCAGCTTTCCACCACGGAGCACTGGACCGCGATCCTCACAATCGTGGTCCAGCCGCCGCATGACACCGAACGGCTTCGGGTGAACCCGCTCGGCATCTACGTCAACGCCATCAACTGGTCGCGGGAGATGAGCCAATGAGCCTCGCACTGCCTACCGTCGCGTTTCCAGCTGTTCGTGGATCCGTACTCGCCTCGGCACTCCTCTCGGGATTGGTACTCACCAGCTGTGCCACGCTCCAGAAACCGCCACAGATTGCTTATGATTCCTACGTGCCGCCGCTGCCACCCGTCCCGGCAGGACCCGCCGATCAAAAACCCAAGCCGCCCCACATTCCGCCGGGCTGGACGCCAACGCTAGGGGGTGCGGCTGGCGATACACCGACTGCGCGTGTCGAGAACGCCAACGCTGCCGCCCGCATCCAGCCGCGGCGCGAAGGCTACTACAACGCCATCCAGATCTATCCCTGGAGCGAAGGGGCGCTCTACCAGGTCTATGCCGCACCCGGGCAGATAACAGACATCGCCCTTGAACCCGGCGAGAACCTGACTGGAGGCGGCCCGATTGCGGCGGGAGACACCGCGCGCTGGATCATTGGCGATACCGAGAGCGGTTCAGGCGTGACCCGGCGCGTCCACGTGCTGGTGAAGCCCTCGCGCGCCGACATCACCACCAATCTCGTGGTCACCACCGACCGGCGAAGCTACATGATCGAGCTGCGGGCAGGCGAAAAGCCTTACATGCCGGCCGTGGCATGGGCCTACCCGGCGCAGCCAACCGATCGGCGGCAGGTTATTCCTGCCACGCCGATGATCCCGGACACCGTCCAGCGCAACTACCGCTATGGTCTCACAGGTGACACGCCGCCCTGGAAGCCCGTCACCGTCTATGACGATGGCAGGCGCGTCTACGTCGAGTTCTCGCGCGGGATCGTACAGGGCGAGATGCCGCCGATCTTCGTCATCGGCCCGGACGGCGAAGCCCAGATCGTCAACAGCCGCGTCTTCCAAAACATTCTGATTGTCGACCGTCTCTTCGGCGCGGCCGAACTGCGCCTGGGCAGCGGCAAACGACAACAGACCGTGAGGATCGTCCGAAGCGATGGGATCAAGAAGGATCGATTGCCTTGGATGCCGACCTCTAGTTCAGCGTCGAAAGTCACCAATCCAACCAGGCAAAGGGGAGGGGAGCAGCCATGAACGAGAACGAAACGGCGGCCTCTCCCATGCGGCTTCGCGCCGAGCCGCCGCGAGTGACCCGCCTGTCGCGCAAGGTGCTCGCCGGCGTCGCCTTCGTCGCGTCGCTCGGCATTGGCGGCGCGCTGATATACGCCCTGCAGACGCGCGAGACAGACTCTCATGGCGAGGAACTCTTTTCGACTTCCAACCGGCAACCGGCGGATGGGCTGGCCAACCTGCCACGCGACTATACCGGCCCGATCCTTGGGCCGCCGCTGCCCGGAGATCTCGGCCGTCCGATTCTCGACGCCCAGAACAGGGGGCAGCCCGTTGTCACGCCGACTATCGCGACGCCCACTGTTGACGAGGCCGAACAACGACGGCGAGCGGAAGAAGAGGCGGCACGAACATCGCAGGTCTTCTTCCAGACCGGGGTTGCCGCCGACGCTACGACAGAACATCAGACAAATGTTGCCGCGCAGGATCTCGCCGGTCTGGCTCCTGCCGGACAAACGCAGCAAGACCGGCAGCTCGCCTTCCTGAATGCAGCCGCTGACCGCAACACCGTCGCGCCCGATCGCGTCGTGCCACCGGCTTCACCTTATGTGCTTCAGGCCGGAGCCGTGATTCCGGCTGCCCTCGTAACTGGTATCCGTTCGGACCTGCCAGGCCAGATCACCGCCCAGGTGACGCAGAACGTGTACGACAGCCCGACAGGGCGCGCGCTTCTGATCCCGCAAGGCACCAGAGTGATTGGCCAATACGACAGCGGGGTGGGGTTCGGGCAACAACGCGTGCTGCTTGTCTGGAACAGGCTGATTTTCCCGGACGGCCGTTCGATTGTTCTTGAGCGCCAGCCTGGCGCGGACGGTCAGGGCTATGCGGGCCTTGAGGATGGCGTCGACTATCACTGGGGCGAGTTGTTCAAGGCGGCGGCACTTTCCACCATCCTCAGCGTCGGGGCGGAGGCAGGCTCGTCCGGCCAGGAGAGCGATATCGTGCGCGCCTTGCGCAGCGGCGCTTCCGACAGCGTCAGCCAGGTTGGCCAGCAGATCGTCCAGCGCCAACTTCAGATAGCGCCGACGCTCGACATTCGCCCTGGTTTTCCCGTGCGCGTTCTTGTCACCCGCGACCTTGTGCTCGAACCATACGGAGGCTGAAATGGCCAAGCTGAAACTCGGCCCCATTGCCGAGGACAAACCTGTCAAAGTCACAATCGAGCTTCCGGCGCCGCTGTATCGCGACCTGACCCGATATGCCGAAATTCTCGGACGCGAAGCGGGGCAATCCTCCACCGATCCCCTGCGCTTGATCGTGCCCATGCTCGAGCGTTTCATCGCGACGGATCGCGTTTTCGCGAAGGCAAAGCATGAGCGGGAGGGTTAGTCCGGAGCCGTTAGGAGGAACGGTCAGCACCGCGGGCAGCGGCGTGTATCGGGAGAACAGTAGGTCCACTTTGCGCCGCCGGATGAAAGGCCGACAGGATTGCCTCGAGAGAGACTTCCAACACGTTGGAAAAGACCCTGCCTTTCTGCCAGACCGCAACGTAGTGATAGAGGGCCGAGGGCTCCACCGGCTTTGCTTCCAGCTCGAACGCCGCATATTCGCGGGCGATGATTTCGTTGGTGATGGAAACGCCGAGACCGGCCGAGACGAAGCCGACCTCGTAACCATTGCAATCGTATTCCACCAGTATGTCCGGCTCGATCCCGGCGAAGCGCAGCGCGTTGAAGTTCATTTGATGCGACGCAAACTGAGGGTCGATGTCGACGATCTTTTCCCCTTCCAGGTCGTGCGCCTCGACACATGATTTCTTTGAGAAACGATGCTTGGGGTTGAAGATGCACACATTGCGTGCCGAACCGATCGGTGCCCATTCAAACAGCCGGGGATCCAGGGGCAACCTCGAGATTCCAAGATCTGCCCGCCCAGACAGGATATGCTCACCCACCTGCTCGTAGTTTCCCGAAATTGACCGGACACTCGAAGCCGTCTTCGAGCGGATAGTTGCTACGACCTTCGGCAATGTCACGAAACCGAAGACGGCGGGTGCAGCAATTGCGATCCGCTGCTTCTCATCGTTCTTTATCGCGAAGATCGACGCTTCCAGGCGGTCCATGGAAGTCAGGGCCAATTCCACGTTGCGCAGAAGCTCCCAGGCCTTCCTCGACGGGATGATGCGGTTGCTCGACCTTTCGAAAAGAGCAATGCCGAGGGCAGCCTCGAGCTGCTTCACGTGCTGGCTGACCGCAGGTTGGCTTATCCCGAGCGCAGCAGCTGCCTGTCTCGTCGATCCGGTCCACAACACCTGACGAAAGACCTGCAATTGTCGGAGCTTCAAGCCGCTCTGCAGCAACTCCATTTTGCGCCCTTTTTCTCGAGAACGCCCGAGCCACTGTGAATTGACTTGGCGGACCGAGCTGAGAATTGGTTCGGGGCCGAGCGCCTTAAAACTCAAGTCGCCAAGCAAGCTCCGAATCCATCACCATATAGTCACTATAGTGACTGGTAAAGAGGAGGGTTTGCTTGTGCCTATGCGCGCATGCGCCTTACGGAGATTTTTGGAGCAAACGTTCGTAGAGTCCGGAAGGCGCGCGGCATGACCCTTGAAGCCCTGGCAACCGAGGCTGGCCTTGCGTACAGCTACATGGGCGGTATAGAGCGAGGGCAAAAGAACCCTTCCCTCAACGTGGCGGAGAAGATCGCAAAGGTGCTTGAGAGCGATCCGGCCACGCTATTTTGCCCGCCCCCGAAGGCAAAGTAGGCGAAACGCGGACTCGGCTAGCGAAGTCAGCTCTTATGCCATCGTGAGGATTCTTGCCCTGCGGCACCAAAGCGGCTCTTGAAAATCTGCTGGCGCGGCGCCGACTGTGGGGATCGCAAGACGTGTCGGGAAATAAATTCTCTCAACCTGCACGGTCTTGGCTTGGCCAGACGAGTAGCAGTCTCTCGCTTTCAGATCGTTTGGGGGGATAGCGTATATAATCAGCCGTTATAGCAAAAATTCTGAAAGTTATAGATTGAATGAATAGGCAGTGTCGGTAATTTAGAGGAAATCCAGCAAATCTATTGCAGGATGCTCCTTAGTAGATTTCGCAATATCAGGTGAAAAGCCGTGGATGTGTCGTGGAAAGACGCGGCATAGATTGCGAGACTGCGAACCGATGGATGAGTCTCATGGGCGGTTTTGCTGCTCAATTCGCTGCCGCCTTCATGGTTACCATTGGCCTTGCTCTTGTTAGTGGGTTCCTCGGCACCGTATTCGGCCTGCTGTTGGCCATCTCGAAAGGCTTGCCTCCAGCCCGTTTCAAAAATGTCGTGACGGCTTACACGACAGTGGTTCGGGGCGTTCCAGAACTCCTCATAATCCTGCTCATCTATTTCGGCGGAACCACCTTCGCGAGCAAACTCGCGGGCAGGTATGTGGAGGTGAACGCTTTCACCGCAGGAGTCATCGCGCTGACTGTTGTCTTCAGCGGCTATGCGACCGAAGTTTTCCGCGGTGCCATTGCGGCGGTGCCAGGGGGGCAGACCGAAGCAGCGAAGTCGCTTGGACTAAATGCTTGGCAGCGGTGGATGTTCATTGTCGGTCCGCAGATGCTGAGGCTCGCGCTGCCGGCCTATGGCAATCTTTGGATATCGCTCTTCAAGGATACGGCACTGGTCTCTGTTGTCGGCCTGACCGACATCATGCGCGTTGCCTATGTCGGCGCCGGATCCTTGCGCGCGCCGTTGACCTTCTACCTTGCAGCATCCGCTTTCTATCTCTCCCTGACGACGATCACCTTGCTGTCGATCCGGTTGGCGGAGCGGCGCTATCCCGCATTCGGTCGATAGGGGGCGCCACCATGAACTTTGGCTTGATGTTCGACGCCCTACGGGTTCTGCCCTCAGGAATCGGGCTCACCTTGATCCTCACAGTCCTGTCGCTGGCGACCGGATTTCTTCTGTCGGTGCCGCTGGCGTTCGCTCGCGCGTTTGGACGCCCAAGCCTCTCTTTCGCGGTGCTGGCCTACACCTATGTCATCCGCGGTACGCCGATGCTGGTTCAGCTCTTCTTGCTCTATTATGGTTTGAGCCAGATCGAGGCTGTGCGCGCCAGCGTCTTCTGGGTGATCCTTAAAGACCCTCTCTGGTGCGCCCTGTTCACCTTTTCGCTGAACAGCGCGGCGCACACGACCGAAATCCTGTGCCGCGGTCTCCAGTCCGTGCCGACCGGTATCATTGAGGCCGCAAAGGCGCTTGGCCTGAAACGCTTGCAGATCGCCCGCCTTGTCACCTTTCCGATTGCTTTCCGGATTTCGCTTCCGGCTTACGGAAACGAAGTCGTGGGGATGATCAAGGGCTCATCGCTGGCAAGCACGGTAACGCTGCTCGAGTTAACCGGCATGGCGAGACAGATTGTGTCGGCTACCTTCGCGCCCTACGAGGTCTTCATCGTCGCAGGAGCGATTTATCTGGCGCTCACGACGCTCGCCGTAAAAGCGACCCAGTTCCTCGAACGGCGGCTTTCGAACGAAAACACTCCAAAGCAAAGACGCAAGGCGCGGCTCCGTCCGACCTTGCCTGACCACGAGATCACGACACTCGTGCCGTGACGCCGCAGCCTTACGGCTGCCTTCCCACCCAAACCAAAAGAAAGAGGTACTCTATGCGCATGCCCCTGGCTATTGCCATTTCTGTCGCGTCGTTGCTCGCAGCCTTGCCGGCTCGTGCCGAAAGCGAGCGAACTATATCGATCGCTACCGAAGGTGCGTCGCCGCCCTGGGACGGCACAGACGCGGATGGCAAGCTTTACGGTTACGATGTCGATGTCGGTCTCGAGCTGTGCAACCGCATCAAAATCAAATGCAGCTTCGTCGCGCAGGATTGGGACGGGATCATTCCTGCGCTGCTGGTCGGGAAATACGACGTCATCATGTCCGGGATGGCGATCACGGAAAAGCGCAAGCAGCAGATCGCATTCTCCAGCCCATATGCCAGCGGCTACAACCAGTTCGTCGTGCGCAAAGAGCTCGGGCTCGATGCCGGCGACACCAAAGAGAAAGTCAATCTCTCCACATTTGGAGACAGGGAGAAGGCAACGATCGAGCGGCTCAGGTCCACCCTCAGCGGCAAAGCCATCGGTGTTCTTCGTTCATCGAACTCCGAGGCTGTTGTGAAGCAGCTCCTCGGCGATGTTGTCACCATTCGCAGCTATGACAGTCTCGACAATTTGAAGCTCGACCTTACCGCGGGGCGCGTCGACGGCGGCCTCGCCGACTATTTCACATGGCGCGATTTCCTGGAGGCACCTGGTGGGTCGGTTGCGGTGTTTTTCGGACCGGAGCTGAATGGTGGTCTCTGGGGTCCGGGTATTGGCGCTGGCATGCGCAAAGACGATAGCGAGCTGCTCACCAAGTTCAATGCGGCGCTCGACGCTGCCACCAAGGATGGCACCATCAAGGCGTTGAGCCTGAAGTGGTTCAAGACGGACATTTCTCCGGCCCTGCCAAAATAGCCCGGCGATCGGCGGCGACTTCGATGCGGTGCTAGCCGAATGGCGGCGCCCGACCCTTCACGACCATGAGGCGAGTTCCATGAAAGACCCATTTTGCGTGGTCGTAACCGGCCAATCATTGATCACGCATGACATCCGTCATGTTCAAGACGAACGGTTCGCGGCGGTTATACGCTTTTTGCAGCAGGGTGACGTCGTCTTCACCAATTTCGAGTCGACGATCCTCGGCAAACAAGGTGGTTGGCCGACCAAAGGCAGGTACTTCGGCTATTCCAGGGCCGAAGTTCTGGATGCATTGCAGGACATCGGCTTCAACGCGCTCGCCTTGGCGAACAACCACGCATTCGATCTCGGTGCTTCCGGCGTCCTCGCGACGCTGGAGGAGGTCGAAGCGCGCGGCTTCCTGCATGCTGGGGTCGGCATCGATAAGACCCATGCCGCGAAACTCGGCCATCGCCATCTAGGCGCCCGCCAGGTCTCTCTTCTTGCGATAGACGCAGGCCCAGGCCCGGCCAACATGTATGCCGAGAACAGCACCGCTTCCCGTCCGGCTCGGCCTGGCGTCAACCGGCTGAAAACCGTTCGGAAGATTGGGGTGCCCGACGGGCACTTCCGAAGGCTGGCAAGGCTTGGCGATCAGTTGCAGAGCTCGCACCTTGAACTCACCAACTACGCGCAACCGGAAGATCCGCCGGAGCTAACGAGTGGGAAGGAGCTGAATTTCTACGGGACCGTGTTCACCCAGGCTGCCGATTTCAGCCGCTTTATCGAGATCGATCAGCTGAGCGCGAATATTCATTTGTCCGCCGTCCGGCAGGCGGCTGCGCAAGGCGATTTTGTGATCGCCTATCTGCATCACCACCATTGGGAACCGGGTTGGCAGGACGTGCCGCGCTGGGTGCAAACCTTTGCCCGCACATGCATCGAAGCGGGCGCAGACCTCTTCGTCAGCCACGGCGCCCCGGTTCTTCAGGCGGTGGAAATCTACAACGGCTCGCCCATCTTCTACGGTCTCGGAAATTTCCTCTTTCACGTCCATCCGGACGAGGGGGAATGGGATCCACCTGAAGTCTGGCAGAGCATTGTCGCGGCTTGCCGCTACGATGCGAATGGAACGCTCGAAGGCATAGACCTTCTGCCGGTCGTGATCGGCGAGGTAAATGAACGCACAGGTTCCGAGACGGGCAAATTGGTTCCCGTCCCCGCCACCGGACACGTGGCGCGAGATATTCTCGAGGGTTTCGCAAGCCGCTCGCGTGCCTTCGGTACCGGGATCGAAATATCCGGATACTCCGGCAGGATAGTTGTGCCGCCTGCGCGAAAATTCGGCTGACAATCGACGCAAGAACCAGAACCGACCGCGACTGATTTCCCACCCCGTGACATGTTGGAGCATCGAACGCTTTGTTGAAGCCGAAACGCTCGAGCCCTTTCCGGGCGGCCCAAAAACCAAATATCGGGCGTGATCCTCACCCCGCCGATATGCACGTCGGCAGGCAGATCGCAACGGTTCGCATGCAGTCGGACGTATCGCAAGTTCAGCTTGCCCGATCGATAGGCATCACGTTTCAACAGCTCCAAAAATACGAGAACGCAAGGAACCGGGTGAGCGCGTCCATGATCTACAAGATTGGCAGGTCGCTAGGCGTCCCCGTCAGTCGGTTTTTCGAAGGCCTTCCGGAGAATGGTGAGAGCGGCCACGAGGGTTCACATCTACCGGTCGATGTGCGCATTGGTTTCATTGCCAGCGCAGAAGGTCGACGCTTGATCGAGCGGCTAGTTCGACTTCCTCCGCGGGTGCGTGCCCGCGTGTCCGCCCTTATCGCCGCAATCGGGGGAGAATTGACCGTCCCACAATGCGATGAAGATCAGGCAGACGGACCGCGAACTGGTACCGGCTAAACGCAAGATGGTTTGACCGCCGGTTTGGGGACGGTTGGACTACGCAAACCGTGCGTTTTACGCCTCCATTCAGCCAAACAGACTTGGCAGACCGCATAATCGCTCAACGCTCCCAGCATTTGACAGGAACCACGTCCATGACCAAGACGAACAACGCGAACCTCGCCGCCCTGCTCCTGCGCGTCAGTATGGGCATTTTATTCCTGGCCCACGCCGGTTTGAAAACCTTCATCTTCACGCCGGCGGGCACGGCGGGGTCTTCGAAAGCCTCGGCTTTCCCGGTCCGCTCGCCTATGTGGTTATCGCGGCGGAGCTTTCCGGTGGCCTTGCGCTGATCGCCGGCATGTGGAGCCGCTGGGTTTCGATCGCGCTGATCCCGATCCTGCTCGGCTCGATCTACGCCCCGCATGGCGCGGCAGGCTTCTTCTTCAGCAACCCCAATGGCGGCTGGGAGTTCCCGGCATTCTGGGCCGTTGCGTTAGCTTCGCTGGCGCTGCTTGGCAACGGCACCTACGCCTTGCAGAGGACGCGTGGATAACTCGTGTCCCCGGGATGCGGGCAAAACTCCGCCGTGTCTGGGACGACCTCCTTTGAAGATCGGAGACGCTGATGCTTTTAAATGGAAAATGGACGGAGGACTGGCAACCGGTCCAGGCCAAGGACGAGAAAGGAGGCTTCGTCCGGCAGATTTCCAGCTTCCGCAACTGGATCACGCCCGGCGGCAGCGCCGGGCCGTCTGGCGAGGGTGGCTTTGCCGCAGAAGCCGGGCGCTACCACCTCTATGTCGCGCTGATCTGTCCCTGGGCGTCGCGGACATTGATCGCCCGCAAGCTCAAGAGGCTCGAAGACGTCGTTTCCCTATCGGTAGTCGAGCCGGCGCTGACTGATCAGGGCTGGCGTTTCGGTGACTATCCCGGCGCCAACCGGGATAAACTCAACGGCGCCACCTATCTGCATGAACTCTATAGCAAGGCCGACGACGACTTCACCGGCCGCGCCACGGTGCCGGTCCTGTGGGACAAGAAGCGCGCGACGATCGTCAACAACGAGTCGGCCGAAATCGTGCGTATTTTCAACTCAGGGTTCGGAGCGCTGGCCAGAGTATCGATCTTATCCGCAGGGCCTGCGCGCCGAAATCGACGCGCTCAACGATCGCATCTATCCGACGCTGAACAATGGCGTCTACCGCGCTGGCTTTGCCACAACGCAGCTCGCCTATGGTGAAGCCTATCGCGGCGTCTTCACAATGCTCGACGAACTGGAGGCGGGCCTGACTGCAGGTGCTTTCTTGCTCGGCGACCGGCTTACCGAGGCCGACATCCGCCTGTTCGTGACGCTGGTGCGCTTCGATGCCGCTTACCACGGCCTCTTCAAATGCAACCTTAGGCGCCTTGCCGAATATCCCAATCTGTCAACCTACCTGAAGCGATTGCTGGATATCCCCGGCGTGCGCGATACGGTCCATATCGACCACATCAAGAAGGGCTACTATTCGATCAAGTCGCTCAACCCGAACGGTATCGTGCCAAATGGCCCCGACCTTAGCGATCTCGGGCTTTGACCGACGGTTCAAGCGCTTCCCAAACAGGTAAAACCCATGGCCACTTCCCTTGCCAAGAGCCTCGTTGTCTTCCTGCACGGCGTCGGCAGCCGCGGCGCCGATCTCATGCCGCTCGCCCAGGCCTGGCAGCCATCTCTGCCGACGGCCGCGTTCGCGGCACCAGATGGCCCGTTCGCCTTCGACGGCGGCGGAGCAGGGCGGCAGTGGTTCAGCGTCTCCGCTGTCACGGAGGCCAACCGGCCGCAGCGCATCGTTGCGGCAAGGCCCGCGTTCGACGACGTCCTGCGCGGCGCCATCGAACAGCATGGATTGCTCCGCAGGCTCGAGCGGGTGGCCCTCGTCGGCTTTTCGCAGGGGGCCATCATGGCCCTCGACGCCATCGCTTCGGGACGATGGCCGGTTGGCGCCGTCGTCGCCTATTCCAGCCGTCTCGCATCGCCACAGCCCTTCACTCCGGTCGGATCACCACGCGTTCTGGCGGTGCATGGCGCGGCGGACCCGGTGATCCCAGCTGCCAACACGTTAGAAGCGGTTAAAGCTCTTCGCAAACTGGGCCTCGATGCCCACAGCCACATTTTACCCGGGGTGGGCCACACCATTACGGCGCAGGGCGCGCAACTGGGCGCCGCCTTCGTAGCCGCGTCGTTCCCAAGGTAGCTCGAACGATATGGGCGACGGCCTGGCCGATCTCGATGACCTACATGGTGGCTTGTGCCGGCCGCTGCCGAGATCAGTTCCTCTGCCAGGGCCAGGTCGCCCTTCTCGGGCCTCGACGCCGAAGCCGGTGTCGCCGTTCCCCATGGCAACAAAGGAAGCGCAGCGGCGTGGGCAGACAAGTGCTTTCGTGCCTGAGAAATGGCAATCGAACCCTCAGGGGGCGCCCGCGGCGATAACGCTTCCTCATGGGGCCATGCGATGTACTTATTTGCTGTCCTGCCCTTGCCAAATTACCGTTTTGCACCGGCCAAGGCTCGCCCATACGCAAGTCGAGACCGTGTTTCCAACCAATGGGAGTGTCGGAAATGGGATATCGCTTAACAGGTCGTGTGCTGACTTTGTCGCTGTTCGCGCTTGCGCCATTTTGTTCGAATGCAGCGCGAGCGCAAGACACGCTTTCGGTCATGAGTTTCGGCGGTGCTTACCAGGAAGCGCAGCGCAGGGCCGTGTTCGAGACCTATGCCGCCGAAACCGGGGCCAAGATTGATGAGCAGGAATACGGCGGTGAGATCGCCAAGATCAAGGCGATGATCGAATCCGGCAACACCACCATAGATGTCGTGGATGTCGATGCGCCGACACTATTGCAGGGTTGCGACGAGGGCATCTTTGAAAAGATTGACTGGGCCAAGATCGGACCGCAGAACGATTGGATCAAGGGCACGACCTCGGAATGCGGCGTCGGTACGATCGTCTATGCGACAATCCTTGCCTATGACGGCAACAAGCTGCCGGACGGCCCGAAGACGATCAAGGACTTGTTCGACACCACGAAGTTCCCGGGAAAGCGCGGCCTCTGGAAAAACCCGGCTACCAATCTGGAATTCGCATTGCTTGCCGATGGCGTACCGGCTGACCAGGTCTACGAAACCCTTTCGACACCGGCAGGCGTTGATCGGGCCTTCGCCAAGCTCGACACGATCAAGGACAGCATCGTTTGGTGGGAAGCCGGCGCGCAGGCACCGCAGTTGCTCGCATCGGGCGAGGTGACGATGACGACCGCTTGGAACGGCCGCATCTACAATGCCAACAAGGAAGGCAAGGATTTTCGGATCGTCTGGGACAACCAGATCCTCGATTCCAACTACTGGGTAATCCCCAAGGGTGCCAAGAATGCCGACGGATCGCTCGCCTTCATCAAATACGCGGTCGAGCCGAAGGTGCTCGCGGGGATAACCAAATACATTCCCTATGGCCCGGTACGGAAATCGGCGGCAGAGTTCGTGACGCCGGAGGATGCCAAGAATCTGCCGACCAGCCCACAGAACCTGACAGTTTCGCTAACTCTCGACAATGGATTCTGGGCCGACAACGGAGACGAAATACGCAAGCGCTTTACGACCTGGCTTGCGCAGTAGCGCGGGTTTCCGGAGGAGAGCATCGATGAATTTTTCCCAGCGAATGACACTTGCGGCGGACAATCGGCTCGATGCCCTCGTTCGGTTCGAAGACGTGAAAAAATCCTACGACGGCATCAACTTCGTCGTGAAGGACCTCAATCTCGACGTCTTTCGTGGCGAGTTCCTGACCATGCTGGGGCCTTCTCTGGTATTTGGAAGGTCCTCAGATTTTGAGCTTTGGATGTCGAGCCCGGTATCGCTGCCTCTGCTGAAGCAGTATCTTTTGCGCTGACCTGTAACGACTTACAGGCTCCCTTCTCGTCCCAAAGTTCCTTGGCGATTGCGCTTCCAACGGCAGCAGTGATGGCGCTGGGTGCAACATCGTTTGGCGCGACCTGGCGCGTCGCGATCAACGCCTTGATTGCCTCGCCGAGGATCGCTGCGGAATCGTCGAACTCGACGCTATGGACTTGGTCGAACCTCTTCTCGGAGCTGCCGTCGACGATGCAGTGATGCGCGATGAAGATCCAGTCATGGATCATGTAGGCCGGAGCGTAGCCCCAAGGTGAGAGCCCCTTAAAGACTTGCGCGATTTTCGGGATTGAGCCGCCGTCCGTGTACATGAGGCCCGGCTTGATCTTGCTACCTGGAGCCGTCGGATCGGCCCGATGGAAGATCAAGGGGTCGCGAGGGTCGGGCACGAACAGGAAATTCCCGTCGCCGGAACTGTTGCGTTCACCGACCCACATGACGAACAAGCTGCCGGATATCTCGCCGGTGGTGAGCTTCTGGTAGTCTATGGAGCTGCACCCAGCTGCCGTTGCAACTGCGAGCGCGATCAAGCTCGTAACGAAGAGACATGCAAATCGCGGAGACAGGCGGATCGGATCGCTGAACGCATTGTGTCGCATCGTTCCACCTCGGTCGAATAGTGCTGATGGTATGAGACGCTGCCAAACGAACGGACGAAGTCAGAGAAAACCGACCCAATGGCTCTCGGCGACAATCGAGATTGGCAAGCCCTGGTCGCGCCAGGCGGTCGCTTTGAAAATCTTGTCGCCAAACGATGAGTGTTTCCAAGACTCCGTGGCGTAGGCACCGATCACCAGCACGTCGGTCTTTTGCGTCAAACTGCCGGCGCGGCCGCCACGATCCGCTATGGCCTGCTCGCAGTATTTTCGCTGGCCATAATTGAACGTCCCGGTGAAACAGTATGACCGACCTTCAAAGGTCAAATTCGGAGGCGGATTGCAAAGGGGCAGGGTGGTCGGCTTGAACACTTCCCCGAGTTCGAAATCTCGGTTCGAGAAGCTGTTCAACGTATCGAGAAGTTCGGTGTGTTCATCGGCATCGAGCACCCCGTCCGCAAGGATTTCATTGACCCGTCGGTACAAGGTCCGGACGATCGGCTGATCGCTAATCTCGACATTGGCGGCCAGCCACTTTTGAAGGAACTCGACTTCTGCCTTGTTGATACTTCCGTCTGCAGCGAGGCCGCGCGCTAACCCAACCAACTCATCGATCTGCCGGGAAGAAATACGATCGCCGCCGACGCAGTTATAGAACTTGTCATCCATGAACCCCTCCCTAGCAAAGCGTCTCGCACGCTACCCCGTCACCATCCCTATCCAGCTTGCGGCCCCACGCACAGTTGTGCAGGTACCATTGGGCGTCTTCGCAGGAGCTGATTTGCGAGCAGTATCGCCGGGGCTCGCACGAAAGGCCGCCGCTTTGCGCGACCAGCTTGCGACTGATGATGCCGAGCGGCTGGCTCGACGGCGCAGCACCGTCGCCATCCGAGGCGCGCCAGTCCCAAGGCGCGTCGAATTTGCCGACCCATAAACCGACCTTCGCCGCCTTGGCCTTTGCCTGCTGAGGCGCATAGGCGCCATTGCTGTAGCGAGGCCAATCGAGCGCCTGGCCATGCTCGACCATCCACCCTGCTACTCTGGCGCCGTCGGCGCGCCGGCAGTCGCCGACGTAGCGGTGATAGCGATCCCAAGTCACGAAAGTACACTGCACCGGCCGCGAAGCGGCCAGGAAACTATCCAGCGCTTCGGCCGATCGTCGGCCGCACGGGTACTCGAACCCCTTGGCGTCGTCGCAGTATTGCTTGCTCTCTGGCGCGTCGATCCCGTTGAACCGAATGCGCTGGCCGCGGATCTCGATTGTGTCACCGTCAATGACGGACGCGACGCCGGTCATAAGGGCGGGCTTCGGCCCGATCCAGTTCGAAGGAGTCAGGTCGGGCGAGCTGCCTCTATGCATCATGACCGTCTCAGCAGCGAAGGCACCGACTGCAGCAGCGGTGACGAAGATCAACCGTCGCGGCACACTTGCCCACCGCAGTGCACGGGAGTGTTTTGCTCCAGTGCGCTTGCGCCAGCGATCAGAACGATTGTCGTAACGAGACCTATCCACACCATCTCCCCCCAGCGGGAGAATGCTCCTAAATGTAGCAGAGGTCTAGTGAAGTCTATTTGCTGAGGATTCCCTTAGGAGATCACGGCTTCACTTGCCCTAGCGCAACAAGTGCTAGTGCCGAGCCGAGGCTCGCTCCGAAGCCAATGTGCTCCAGCTTCAGAACTGCCGCAGCACTGTGTGGAGTCGAAGGCGATTAGCTATTGTCGTCGACCGGCGCACTCGGGCCATTTTTCTTGATCGAGTCGATGGCGTTCTGAGCGCTGGATTTGCTTGAGTAGCCCTCGGTCGAGAATATCACCTCGCTGTTGTACTTGAAGCGAACGCGATACTCGCCAGCTTTGTCCTTATAGATTTCGAACTTATGTGCCATGGATGTGCCCTCCGTTGACAGTGAGAAGCTCGCAGGAATCGAGATGGCCTTCAAGATCGCCTTGGCCCCTGCCAACAGGTGTTTCGTCTCGTTGGGCTACGGAAGCGGCGTGAGCATCCCTGAGGATGCGAGCGAGCTGCGATCGTCGAGCCGTTTGATCAGCCACAATATTTAGTCTGGACAACCAGCCGGACAATGGATCGCGGCGTACGCAGATCCGATTTCGACGGCAGCTTTGCGCCCCGTCTCGGCCTAACAGGCAACGTTCGTCGTTGCCCTGAAGCGGACACCATCAAGCCGAGGGTCGTGATTGCGAAACATTCCTTTGTCCAACCCTGTGGAAGGGCACGAGACGCGACCATGGGTGGGAACGGCTCAGCCCATACCAAGACGCAATAATTTAGGTTACCTTTCTGGGACTGAGCTGTCGCGACCTATGGTCGGGCGGCATCACGAGGGAGACCTTCCTCCAATCTCAAAGCCGCATCATGCGTCGATCGCTATTTCAGAAGTATTTCTTAGTCTTGTTCGCGGCGGCCATTTTTCCGATGGCTGCCGGTGGCATCAGCAACACGTGGTTCAGCTATGTCGACCAGCATGCGATCCTCAGTGCCCTGCTGCAGTCCGAGGCAACATCGGCGGTCGACAAAATTGAGAGCTTTCTTGACGGCATCCAGCTTCCGCTAGGCTCGACGATCCCCCCGGAAGGGTCGAATATGGCCAGCGTGAAACAGCTTCGCCTTCTTGCCGTACGAGCGATGCACCAGGCCCCGGGAATCCTCAGCATCAGTATTGTCGACGGCACTGGCGCGGAGCGGCTACACATCTCTCGCACTGACAAAAACAGGACAGAAAGCGGGGCGGATCGCTCAGGCGATCCCGCTGTCGTGGGCGTCAGGACGGCGAAGGTCTGGTACGGCCCAGTCATTTATCGCCCGGGTTCCGAACCCTCCATAACCATAGCGATGGCCAGTTACGACAATTTAGTCGTCGCCAACTCGGTCATCGCCGAAATCAGTCTGAAGCCTGTCTGGCTCATCGTTTCCGAAATCCGCGTGGGCCGCAGCGGCCGGGGATTTGTCATCGACGAGGCCGGCCGCCTCGTCGCTCACCCCGCGATCAGCGAAGTGATGCAGGGCGCCGACGAGAAAGCAGCGTTGGCCCGGCGCGAATTGCGGGATGCGATCGCTGCCGCAGGCGGCACTGCGATTGCAAGCCGCAACGCCGAGAATGAACGCGTTGTGATTGCTGGCGCGCCGGTAGCCGCGGCCGGCTGGACGGTAATTGTCGAGCAGTCGCAGGCAGAGGCTTTTGCGCCTCTATACGCTTCATTGTGGCGGACTGGCGGGTTGTTGTTCCTCGCCACAGTCCTTGCGGCGGTGCTCGCATATTGGCTTGCTAGACGGATGAGCGGGCCTATCCTCTTGTTGGAGGAGGGCGCTCTCAAGATCGGTGCTGGACAGTTCGATCACCGGATCAACATCTCCACCGGAGACGAACTTGAGCGGTTGGCTGCTCGGTTCAACGAAATGACGCAGGAACTTGCCACATCACGGGACCGCGCGGAGCGACTGTCGCGGTTGAAGCGCTTCCTTGCACCACAGGTTGCGGAACTCGTAGAGAAGGCCGGTGACGAGCGAATACTCGCTGGACAGCGCGCAGAAGTAGTCGCTGTTTTTAGCGACTTACGTGGCTTTACTGCATTTTCAGCTCACGCTGAGCCTGAGAACCTCATGCAGGTCCTGCGTGAGTACTATGAGGCGCTCGGCGCGATCATCACCAAGTATGAAGCAACGCTGACCAGTTTTTCGGCGGATGGATTGATGATTCTCGTCAACGCCCCGGTTCCATGTGAAGGGCCGGCGCTTCATGCCGTAAAAATGGCTGTCGACATGCAGGATTCCACACAAGAGCTCATATCTGGTTGGCGGCAGCGTGGTTATGAGATTGGCTTCGGCATGGGGCTCGCTATGGGGTGGGCAACGGTGGGTCGAATTGGCTATGAGGCCCGCGCTGACTACACCGCAATTGGCAATGTCGTGAACTTGGCATCGAGGCTGTGTTCGTCCGCTGAAGATGGACAAATCCTTATCGATTATTCCGTGGCGCGCCATTTGCCTGGCAACACGCCGATCGTTGACCTCGGTACTCGCCAGTTCAAAGGCCTCGAGGGGCACGTTCGCGTCTACAATGTTGAGACGCAAAGGATTGAGCGGCCGAATTTAGACTCTGCTGAGAATGAGACCAGGGAAAAGGGCTAGGCTCCTCTGCACCGACGTCCGCAATCGTTCTTCCCTGCACCAGAAGCGGACATACTGCTGCTGGCCCCGTTCATGCTATTGCTGATGATCACCGGAACTGCGGAATGGGCAGGCCTATTAACGTCAAAAACACGCAACGCCCTTTCAACGTTCGCCCTCTGTGCTTCGAAAGTCGCATAAAAGGCATTGTCGAACTCTCCATTCCGCGTTTCAAGAAGCCAATTTGAGGTGATGGTTGCTTGCGGAGGGCCGTCCCGATGGGATGCGATCGCCTTGAGCCGGCGCCTTAGCTGCTACTGAGATCCTGAAAGACCGGCTGTAGACCGTCAGGCGTGTATCAACCGTCGCAAGCGTGATCGGCAACTTGAAACGACGGCGACCGGCGCTGCCCGGATTAAGGTAAGTATCCCATCAACGGTCTTGAGTTTCGGTCAGGACTGCCGATGTCCCCGCCATGGATGATGTGGTCGACTCCGACCAGGCGTCGTTCCGCCTCAGGCCTCAGCAGGCCGTGCGTGTCGGAGATGATGCCTATCCTGAATGTCATTGTCGTAGCGGTTATACGGTGAGCACATCGAGATCGGCCGCAATACGGCTGTTCGGAAATGTCCCCACGGCTTCCGCGAGAATTTCTTCATCGGTATAGCGGCCGGAGATATGCGTCAGAACGAGCTGCTTCACGTCGCTCGTCGCTGCCAGAGATGCCGCCTGCGCAGCCGTGAGATGACCATAGTCGCGCGCCATGGGCGCATCTCGGTCCAGGAAGGTGGCCTCGATTACCAGAAGGTCAGCGCCGCGGGCATGTTCCGCTAGCCCATCGGTGGCCTCCGTATCGCCGATGATGACCAGCCTCTTGCCTCTTTCCAGCGGTCCTAGCACGTCTTCGGAAGCAACCGTCCGGCCATCGGCGAGGGTGATAGACCGGCCTTCCACCAGTTCCTTCCTGATTGGACCGTCTGGCACGTCCAGGGACGTCAATTGGTCGGCGCGAAGGTGGCGGCGCGGCGGCGTCTCGAGCACGAAGCCGTAGCTATCCGTGTCGCGGTGGCGAACCTGAAAGCAGTCGATCGTGAATTCGTCGGCGTCGAAAAGCCGACCGGGCGTCAGCGGCTCAAACCTTAGTGAGATCGGCGCTCGTCCTGCACCCCACAGGCCAGCCAGCACGCGCACGACGACGTCGAGGGTGTCCTGGCCCCCATGGACGGTGAGGAGCTCATCGCTTTGCCGCAACCGGAGCGTCGAGAACAGGCCGGGGATTCCAAGTATATGGTCGAAATGCGCATGCGTGAGGAGCAAGCGATGAAGCCGCCGGAAGCCGGCGCCGCTTCGCAGCAGCTGGCGCTGCGTGCCTTCCCCGCAGTCGACCAAAATTCGGTGGCCGCCGGCTTCCACGAGTAGGGCAGGGTGATTGCGCTCCGCAGAGGGAACGCTGGCCGAGGTGCCAAGGAAGGTAAGTCTGAAAATCATCGGGCTCGTCTATCCCGTTAGGAGCGAGGCCTTAAAGCGGCGAACAGAGCGTCGCGCGCGGATTTCCACGCCGCCAGTACCCCGGATTATTTAGAGTTCGTGCCCTGCTGCTCGGATTTTATCCCGACGCTTTCACCATCGCCATGGACGAGGTCGCGATCCCAAACATTGGTTTTGTCGGGCGTCGTGATCACCGCCTCTCGGGTATCCCGCTCTTTGTCCTTCCGGGGTTTTGGACTTGGCATGTCCCGCGATGATTTTGATTTCATATTTGTGTCCTCTTCGGTCGCTTACTCCGAAACAGGGCCGTGTGAATTAGGTTCCGTTCGCTCCGGCTGGCGGCGGAACAGAGAGCGTGACCCTCGTTCTGATTTCGATCTCGCTATAGCCAGGCATCGGATTCGGGCGGCCGCTTCACGCAGGCGAGGGGCGAGGGCATCCGCCATGTCCTTGATGTCCCAGAGCCAGCTAGCTGAGGCCGGTAAGGGGTGGAGCGGTGAGGGCGGCTTTGGCCCGGCCGCGAAAGGCTGGCATTCGACTGTTGCCGCATTCTCTTGCGGTCGGGAGGACCCGTACGCATCCAACGTCCGTCTCGGTCAGCGCGTCGGTCCTGAGGTCTAACTTCAGCGCCGGTCTCCCACTCAAGCCGACCGGCAGCTTGCGGCTACTCGCTGTTACCCTTCGCGACGGCCTTGTGAAGTGGAACCAATTGTCGAGGAGTAAATTCCTTTACCGACTGATTGCCTGAAGTAAGAAGGAGCTCGTCATCGGACAAGGTTAAAGGCAAGGCGAACGAAGTCGCTGGAAAGGCTCGCCAGGCTGTAGGCAAGGCCGTGGACAACCACGAAGAACAGGCCAAGGGCAAAGTCCAGGAAACCAAGGGCAATGGGCAGGTTGCGAAGGGTCAGGTCAAAGACGCGGTGAAGAACCTCGTCGACAAAGCCTGAGTGTCCGATACGCAGCCATCAGTAAGCCCGCGGCGACGCGGGCCTTTCCTCTGCTGAAATGGATGACGCGATGGTCGCCTTCGCCAAGGGCGAGGGCGACCCAATATCGTCAGAACGGGCACGACGTGCCCGCAGCGCGCCGGATCTCGACCTGAGGCCGGCCGCCTGGTTGGAGGAACAGGCGGGCCATATGACGCTGATCGGCTTGGGCCTTCATCGACGGTTGTTGGCGCTGGCGGTGGATCAGGCGCGCGGCAGGATCGTTGAAAGCTGCAGCCGGCGATTGATCTGAAGATGCAGGGTCTCTTCCGAGCGACTATGTTCCAGAGCCTTTTAGTCTTCCTGCAACGCTTCGAGATCCTTGCCGAGATCGATGCTTCGCGGCCGAGCTTGACGATCGGTTTGGTCCTCCGCCGCCTGAACGGGGCACGCTCCTTAATCTTGCGCGACTGAAGCTTTCCCCAGGGGCTGCGGGCATCGTCAAGATTCGAGCCGGACCCGTCGCAATGGGATCGATTTCTTGCGCATGCGCCCTCGTGTTCGTGCCCGACTGGAAAAGCGACCCGACCGCACACGAAAATGACCATCGTTTTGTGGTTCTTTGTGGCACAAAACCCGGCCCGGAGCGGCTCGCAGCAGTGGAATTGGTGAAAGCACCGCTGGTGGTCGAAAGCTGAACCGACCGAGCGGACGCAGAGCAACAGCGGGAACCGAGCCAACGAGGAAAGCGCCCGAAACGATTGGACGTGCGCAGCGCCTTATCTGGCATTTGCAGGAAGTGTGCTTTGCTGGCGGGTTCATCGGACGCGGATTTCATACTATTATGACGGAGCCGCCACGGAAACATCCACTTCGGACGGAGCTTGATCGAAGCCTGTTTGAACGAGCAGCCGGCGCATGGTCAAAGCGTTGCTGGGCGCAAAGCCTTCATAGTCGTTGTTGAAATAAACCCAAGCTCTTCGCGCGCCGCTGTTCTTGATCCTCTCGGCCCATTCGGCTAACTCGCCTTCGGAATAGTCGTGCCTGTACCAGCGCTCCGGACCGTGCATTCGGAGGTAAATATCGTTGGCTGTGCGAACCAGAACGTCCGGAAGCCGTGGACCGCTGCAGGAACAGAATATCGTGCCGCTCTCGCGGAAGGCGGAATAGACGGTCTCGTTCCACCAACTGGCATGACGAAATTCCACGACGTTGCGTCGCGTGTGGTCGAGCTGGCTCAGAATGGCGCGGAGCCTCTCCTCGGTGAAGCGATAGCTTGGCGGAAGCTGGAAGAGAAAGCAGCCCATCCGCTTGCCAAGGATATCGGCGATCAGTCCAAAATCTTTTGCCAGGGTTTCGGTATCCTCGAATCTCTTGACGTGCGTGATCAGCTCACAGACTTTTATGGTGTAAACGAACGCGCGCGTTCCGGGCTGACGAAGCCAGGTTTTCACATTTGCGACGGTCGGCCAGGAATAGAAGGATGCGTTTATTTCGACAGTGTCGAAACGCTGCGCATAATGAGTGAACCATTCTGAGGTTGGCATCTCGGCCGGATAGAACTTTCCGCGCCATTTCCAATAGAACCATCCGGAGCAGCCGACATAGGCGGAGTTCGCCAAATCGGTCG
Source organism: bacterium M00.F.Ca.ET.205.01.1.1 (assembly GCA_004791255.1). Classification (GTDB taxonomy): domain Bacteria; phylum Pseudomonadota; class Alphaproteobacteria; order Rhizobiales; family Rhizobiaceae; genus Mesorhizobium. The sequence goes on along the minus strand of SRUQ01000008.1, from coordinate 12,017 downwards.
AATGGCGGCCAGGCCCTTTGCCCGCCAGCCGTGCGAGGTGCATTTTTTCCGCGCGTCCCACGTTCTCTGCGCGCTGCTTTTCGCGGCGCAGCCTACGGCGCTCACGTCGCTCGTCAAGGCCTATGTCTTTCCCGGGAACGTTGATGTCCATTGCATAATCTCTGTCCGTCTTAACGGCGATCAGGGCCAATCGCTCCTTGGTCGAAGTGCATTGGCGCGGCCCTTTGTCGCCCGCCATCGAGGCAGCGCAACTCGGCGATCCAGAGGAACTGGGCGGAAGCGCTCACGCTTCAGCGCTCACCGAAATGCTTTCCAGATGTCGAAAAGCGGACCGCTGCCACCGTAGACGGGATCCTGTCGTGGTTTAGCGACTTTGAGAATGGTTTTTAGCGCGCGGGCATGGTCCTCGCTACTAGAACATTCATCGTATGTGCCGTTGGGCGGGTAGGCGCCGACCACGAGAAAGTCTTCGCTCGCCGCAAGGCACTGGTGACCCGTGCCTGCTGGCAAAATAGCGACGTCTGCCGCCTTGATCGTGAGCGTACGGCCGCGCTTGCCTCCGAACTGCACCTTTGCCGATCCGCGAGCGATGCCAAGAACCTCATGTATGCGGGAATGGTAATGCGCATAATCGTAGATGCCGTTTCGCCAGGACCCCTTCCAGTCGTTGCGCTCGAAGAGCTCCTCGAAGATTGCCGGCGGATCGAATTCGGCAGGTAGCTTTACAACCCCGCGATAGACGACCAATGGCCAGTGGGGATGATTGGGGATGATGCCGTCGTCCTCGAAGCGGAATGCATTGGCCTTGCGCTGGCGCACCAACCGACCGAGCTCGTCGCTTGAGGGCCGTTGCCAGCCGGTGATTTTCTCGACGAGCGTTTTGCCGCGCTCGAGTATGGGCATCATGTTCCTCCCGCCGGTGCGTCCACTGGGTGGAGCCGACCAACGGCCGGCCCGTTGAGCACGGTGCCGTCGGGAGCAAAATGCGAGCCATGACAGCAGCAGTCCCAGCACTGCTCGGTGGAATTCCAGGCCACTTCGCATCCAGAATGCGTGCAGACGGCGGAATTCAGATGGAGCTTTCCAGCCATATCGCGGCAGGCAGCGATCTTGCGCAGCCCATCCCGGAGGACCCCGCCTTGGCCAGGCTCAAGCTCGGCCAGTGACTTCAAGTCACCCGGAAGCAGATAGCCGGCGAGATTTTTGACCGCGGATAGGTTTTCGCGAACATAGTTGATCACGCCGGAGGGCGTGTTGCGCGACGGCTCATAGACCTCGGCCCACGGGTTCTCCTTACCCGAAATCCTATCCTTCACCAGCAAGCCGGACAGCGCGCCATGCGTTATTCCTTGGCCGGAATCGCCGGTGACGACATAGACCGACTTGCTACCGGGATTGAGGCCGATGAAGGCGCAATAGTCAATCGTGTCCAGAACCTGTCCCGACCAGCGCGTGACCTCTTTGCCCAAGCTTGGGACGAGCACTCGTATCCAGGCCTCGACTGCCTCGAAACGAATGTCGCCGTCGTCGGATTCGCCGGATTTGTGGTCGGCTCCGCCTGCGATCAGATAGTCAACCGAGCCGGGACCGGGATTCATTCGGACGTAGTGGTAAGGATCGCCCGTGTCCCAGAACAGCGCATCGGGGAGCGCACCCTTCGGCAATGTGAAAGCAATCGCGTAGGTCCGGTAGGGCGACATCTTGGTGTGCAGCTGAAAACGATCGTTGATCGGCGAGTTCGTGGCGACGACGGCCGATCCCGCTTCAATCACGCCGCCGTTCTCCGTGGAGACGCGCACGCCGTCGTCAGGCAGTTCCTCGACGGAGGTCGCGGCGCTGTCGGCGAAAATGAGGGAGCCGCTGTCCCGGATCGATCCCGCTAGCCCGCGCAGATATCTCAACGGATGGAAAGTGGCCTGGTTGGGGTAGCACAGGACTGGCGCCTCTTCGAAACCGTTGAGCGGCACGCCAGTTACCAGTTCGACAGCGGCCCCGACCTTTCGTGCCGCATCGAATTCTTGCTGGCGTCGATCGCGGGCGTCCTTGGGGTCGACACCCATCGCCGGAAACAGAAACGCGTCCAACCTGCGAAAATTGCAACCGATCCGCAGCTCGGAGACGTTTTCTTCGATGCGGGCGACGGCGGCTTCCTGACTTTCCTGAAAGAGCCTTGCAACTTCTTCCCCCCGCAGGTTGATCAACGCGCTCAGGCCATCGTCACAGATCGGCGCCAGATGCGCCGTGGTTCGCGATGTCATACCGCCGGCGATCGTTCCGCGATCGATGACGATGACCTTCTGGCCGATGTTGGCCAATTCGTGAGCGATCGACAGTCCGGCGATCCCGGCTCCTATGATGACTGTGTCACAGCTCTTCTTGCCCGAGAATTTCGGCGCATCGGGACAGACGTCGACATTCATCCAGAGGGATCGGGTGTGTTCAGCGCGCGCGTTCATGCAAGCGTCCCCAAGCGCATCGATCAACTCGACGCCTTCTCGTTGACTTTCCGTTCGGCGATGGTGGTGAGTTTCTTGTCCGCCGCCTTTTCCTCTTTGAGGGTAGCAGTGAGAAGTCGGGCGACGGCTTCGTTGCCGCTCTGCTGCGCCCACGCAATCAAAGTTCCGTAGCGGGTAATCTCATAATGCTCGACGGCCTGCGCGGCGGTGATCAAGGCGGCGTCGAGTACCTTCTTCTCGGCAACCTCGCCTGCAATCCCGTTGGCTTCCTTGATGATGCCATCGATCGCCGGGCAGGTCGTTCCCTTTGGGCTTTCACCGATAAGCTCGAAGGCTTGCTCGAGCCGTTGGACGTGCTTTTGCGTTTCGGCGAGGTGGTCTTTGAAAGCCGCCGTCAAATCCCGGTTGGTCGCCGTTTCGACCATATCGGGGAGCGCCTTCAGAATCTGTTTTTCAGCATAGTAGATGTCCTGCAAAACGTGCAGGAACAGATCGTCCATCGTCTTGATGTCCTTCGTAAACAGGCCCATAGCGCGCTCCAATCTCCATTGCCGAAAGATCTTTGGAGAACGCGTTGCGTGACCGCCAGTTCCGGCCGCCAGCCGCAGGCCAGCCGCGCAGGTATGAATTTCGCCTCGGGACTCTGGTGTGACGAAGTCGCCGGAACGAATGCCGTCTTCTAAGGGCAAACGCGGCCTTGTGCCCTCGATGCGAGCGGCGACCAGTATTTGAGCTGATTGGCACCTATTGGATTCGCTACTCTATGAAGCGAGATATCAAGGCGCGCCACCAGGGTGTTGGCCGTCGGCGGGCTGGCGATCTAATGCCCCTCATTACCAAACGCGAATAAGTGCGGTAGCGCCAAAGTCACAACCATGCTCGGATGGGCCAGGGGCGAGCCGCTTAACCGGATCGTGCCCCAAGGTTAGACAATCTCGGCCCATCTGCCGCCACCTGACCGGAACGACAGGCAGACGCTCATGCCCAAGTTTTTCGAAGAAAGATGCGGGCATATTGTTCAGCTCCGAAATCGACCTTGGCGATCCTTGAGCCGCCGATACCCGACTTTCTGCTGTCCCTGCGCGCTGCGACGACCTCGCCGAGAGAGGATTGCGGCTTTTGCGAGCCAGCCCGCCGAGGCCTTCGCACAGTTGTTGATCAACGAATATCGCCAGGCGCTGACATTGGCTGGCATCGCGACAAAACCTCTTTTTGAAGAAGTAGCTGGTGTATCGCTCTTGGCATCCTGCAGCTTCCGGCCCCGGCGGAAGAATGGCGCCAGGTGGGATCGCCGGACCATCCTCGTCGAGCCGAGATCGGCCTATCTCATGGCCGGCCCTTGGTGCACGCAATGGGAACACAGTATCCCACAGTTCCGAACGACGGTATTCGATCATCTTGCGGACTTTGCGCTCTAAAAATCCATGACAGCCGTACGCCGACTCTCAGATCAGACGCCGCATCTCGGCGGAAAAGGACAGGGCCGCCGTCTGGTCGACAGGGCCACAGGACGCTCACGCATCTTCGCAAGCGGCCTGCGCAACGCATGGGCGGCCGTGGGGGCTGCCGTCGACAAATCGGGTGCGCTTCGATTGCCGAACGATGTCGGAAACACGGTCTGGCGTATAACGTCCGCGAACCCGTAGGTACTGGCATGGCTGCAGATCGCTTCAGCTATCTTGGTGCAAACTCCACCAGCGCCTTGACGAATTCCTCTGGTGCCTCGATTGGCAGAAACTCGCCGCAATTGGCGATCATGTGGCCCTGCAGGTTCCCTGCTCCGGACAGCCTTAGACCCTCCAGATAGTCGTCGATCGATCCGGAATCAGCGTCGCCGCGGATATAGAGGATCGGAACTTCGATCCGTGCCGGTACAGCATTGACCTTGGCATCCTGCTTAAACGCGCGATACCATTCAAAGCCGGCTTTAAGCGCCTCCGGCCTCGAATAGGCCTCTGTAAAGTTCTCCCGCATTTCATTCGTCAAAGCATCGGAATGGCCAGCGAGCAGATCAAAGAAGAAATCGAAGTAGGCGCGCTGGTGGCCTGTCACCAGCAACTCCGGTAACTCAGGCACCGCATGGAACGCAAAATGCCAGATGTCCGGGTTCGCGACTACTTTCGTCCATGGATGAAGGCCGGGGATCACCGTATTCATCGGCACCGCGCCGACGATCCGATCACCATGATAACGAGCGGCAGCGAAGGCAATCATGCCGCCCACATCAAAGCCCGCAACGACGATAGATTTGGCCCCGTAGGCCTCGGCGGCTGAAATCAGGATATCGGCCAGGACCTCTTTCTCCGCCGACGGGGGAGTACCACGCGATTCACCGATCTCCGGAAGATCGAAAGCCAACGTAAAGTATCGCGTGCCGAGTTCATCGATCACGCCATCATAGATTTTTCGGGAATGTGGCCAACCGTGCAGAAGGATCAAAGCAGGTCGACTCGGATCGCCGGCAGTAGATGCCGCCAGCTTTATATCGCAGACTTCGAGGGTCTGGACGAGCATCGTCTATCCATTCGAAAGAACTCCGGGAAAAACGATGGTCGGCCGAATAGGTTGCCGACTGGTTCAGCATCGGCATTCGACGTCGCCTCCCCGGCGTCCCTTAAACAGGCAGAACTTCAACCAAAAAGCTTTGTTCCGCGAGGAGATGCTTGAGTGTCAAAGAACGACCAACGAGATCGCAGGGTGGTCGCAGATCGGCCCCGATGCGCAATTCAGACAGCCTTTCCAATCTCGTCGATTGCCCTAGCTCTGGTTGAGAGGAGCTGGATATGGCAATTTACAGTCTGAGGGTAATCAGCTTCATCTTCGTGGCATTGGCCTTTGTCCCGGCCGGCGCGCATTTCTTCTCGATGTTCAACTAAACGAAGCTCGACGGAACGAGCTACCTGGCCGCACAACGCGTCTATGATGGCTGGAGCCTGTTCGGGATAGTGGTGCTGGGTGCATTGCTCTCGACAGCGGCCCTGGCGGTCCTGCCCTACCGGTCAGGCGGATCTTTCGGCTTTATTGTCCTGGCTTTCATCTGCATCGGGGCCACGCAGCTTGCCTTCTGGAGACTGACTAATCCGATCAACCAGGCAACCCGGAACTGGACCGTTCTACCCGAAAACTGGGAGTTGCTGCGGCGCCAATGGGAATATTCGCACGCTATCGCGGCCGGCCTCAATGCGTTGGCGTTGCTGGTGCTTTTCATATCAGCGCTTCGCGCTTCGGTGCGTTGAGCGGCCACCTCTTCATCTACGGCTGGCGAACCAGTTGGAATTTTGTGATTTCGGCGTGCTGATCGATCAAAGCAAGCAAATCCGTTGGCGGCCGCTACAATCCGGCTGAGTCCAGCCAATTTCGAACGAAAATACCGGGTCTTCACGATCCGGGCGACGCTGAAGACCGACCAACCGCGCCCGGTAGCCGAGCGGCTTGACAATTTCGGGCAGATCGTCCGCCTTTCTATCCTTGCATGCGACATCCAGTTCGGCACGATGGTCGCGTGGAATGCGCACGTCGATCCATTCCAAGACGAGAAGCGTCAACAAGGTCAGCAACGTTCCGGCTGCGCCCAATCCATACTGACCACCACCGAATGCCAAGCCGATCGCCGTCATCACCCACAAAGTCGCGGCCGTAGTGAACCCGCTGACAAGGTTCCCACGGCGAAGGATGACCACATCGGCGTCGATGTCTTTCCGGCAATTCCCGCATGGGCGTCACCTGCTGGAAGCAACGGCCGTCATGTCTTTCAATCCGACTGGCGATCCGGCATCGCGCCACGCGTCGGAAGAGTGGCGTGCCGGGCACGGATAGATGGCGGATTCATAAATCTGCCCGTGTCGATGTGTCATGAAAAAATGTCGGCACGGAAATTGCCAAGCCGACATTCCACACTACGCCCCGATCGAAAGCACAGGCTCCACGGCTCGTCTTCCCGACAAGAAGGAACAAAAAATATCGGCCTGAATTGAGACTGATGGATCGGAGGATCGAGACATGGACAGCAGGGAAGAGCGCATCAAACGGCGAGCCTATGAAATCTGGGAGCGGGAAGGCCGTCCAGCCGAAAGAGAGCAGGAACACTGGGACCAGGCAGTGCAGGAAATAGAGGCGGAAGGCCCGGAGGCCGAGCGCGAAGCGGCCGGTCCGGTGGTTGGAGTTGGCTCGAAAAGCACCAGCGGTTGAAGGCCTAGCCAGGCAACCAAATACGCCACGACTGGCGGTGATCAGCCTATCACCGAGCCCCTCCGAGCAAATGATCCTCGATCTCAGAACGCCTGTTGGCAGGAGAACCGATATGCACACGTCAGCCGCAACAGCAACACGCCACACGGGGCCGGTTGGCCATTGAGCCGTTTGGCGGCACGGTGATGGTGCGATTTTCCGACGCCATAGTCGCAGCCCCCGACCGAGCCGAGGTGCTTCGGGAAGAGGGAGCCTGTATTCTACATCCCCTTCGAAGATATCTATTTCGACCTTTTCGAAAAGACCAACACCACGACCGAATGCCCATTGAAAGGCACAGCCAGTTACTGGCGCGTCCATGCCGTGGGAAGCTCGGCTGACGATTTCATGTGGGCATATGAAACTCCTGACACCGCGGCGAGGGCAATTGTCGGCCACGGCGCGTTCGATCCTGAAAAGGCGCGCATAGACGTCGACCCCGTGGAGGACAAGCGGAATACGCCCCACGTCATGGAGTAGATTGCTCGTGCGCACACCGGGCCGAGCTGAGGCCCTCGGGTACTCCTAACGGCGTGGAAACTCCTCATCAAGAATGCGTAGTGCCTTTTCGTATTTGACAGTCGATCCCCCAACTTGTCGCGCCTGCCAGATATTGTCTTCCAGATCCGCACGCTTCACCGGCAGCGCCAGAGGGTTCGATGCAGCGCGTCGCACGAAGGCGAAATAGCCCTCGCCGTCTCTGCGTGACATGGCGTCAACAGCCGAAGCAATGGTCGGACCGAAGCCCGCTTGTTCGATCTTGGTCCGGTTCCAGCCTTCGCCCTTTTCCAGCACGTCATGGAGATACGCGACGACCTTCTGATCCATCGTTTCGACACCATCAACGACACGCCGACAATGCTCGATGTAAGGCTGCCCAGTCTTGTCGCGTTGCGACGCATGGACCTCTTCCGCGATCTTGGCGGCCCGGTAAAAGATGCTCATCTGGCTTCCCTTTCAGGCATGCTTTCACCATCGCTCCTCGGGATCGTGGTGCGGTAGGTCTATTCCACAGCAAACCCAGCTAAGTCGCTGCCTCGACCCATAGTTGTAGCGCGGCTCCAGGCGAGACGGATCGTCGAACTTCCCGACATGCAGCGCGATCTCGCCGGGCGATGCGTCACAGAAAAGGCTGAGCGGCGATCCGCAGGCGGAGCAGAACCCCCTCTGGGCGATCGGCGAAGACCTGCGATAGGTTGGCGTTACATTGATCCAGACGACGCTTTGAGAAGACACCCAGGCCAGTACCGCGAATGCGCTGCCGGTCGCTCGCCGGCACATGTCACAATCACAGTAATGTACTCTCGGTTCGCTTCCGACGCGCAAGCGGATAGTGCCGCAGAGACATCCTCCGCTTAGCTCCATTTTGGCCGTCCCAGCTTGCGGCCCCCTAACGTGTCGCGTGATCTCATGCGAGCAACTCCATTCGTCCCAGCGGAAACGCCACTCATTTGCGTCGGTTCCTGTGCCATCTCAGGAACCAGTCCCGACACTTGGCGTTGCGTATCTTTTCTAGGGAGCTGTCGTGGACACATACTGCCGGTCGGAGACGCGCTGATGTCTATGCCAGGTTTGGCCTATGGTCCCCTTGGCGATCGATGCGCGCATATCACCGGCGGCGAAACAGATGTATGCGTTCTGGCCACGGTGCTCGGAGCCATCGATTTCGGCTATCGAGTGGTCCTGGTCACCGACCCGCTATGCAGCTCCTCCGATGCAACCCACGACGCGCTGCTGACCGTCTATCATCAGCGGTTTGCGCAGCAGGTCGAGACAGTCGAGATGGAGACAGTTCTCTCGAGCTGGACGTAAACCGCCCTGCCAACCGAAACTCAAGCGTCAAGATCGATCAGCGCAACACCGAGTTCCGGACGCTTGCTGCGGCATAAATGGCCGGGAGCTTCCACCAGGGTGACTTCGAGCGTTGGCCGAACGATGCCTTCAAGCAGGTGCCCACCCCCTTGTGGTTCCGTCGCTCAATCCGAGTACCGCATAGACATGCAGGCTGGACTTCTCATCGTCGCCTAGCGCTATATCGCCGATCGCGCTCAGCACTTCGCATTGCTCGTCGATCGGGATTTTGCGGTAGGTCTTTGCGTTCAGGTCAAACCAGCCGACGGTGGCTCTTTCGAACGCGCCGATGGCGGTCAGGGACGCGCTGCCGATCTTGTGGTCGACTGCGAAGGCGGTAAGCCCGGCGAATGCTTCTTCGCTGGGCTCCAGCACCACGACGAATGTCCGTTGTCCGCTAACCTCGTTGACGAGTTGGGATTTTATGCTGATGCTCCGAGCAGCCAGTCAATGGGTGTGGTGTTCGGCGTTCCGTTTGCGGTTGGCTGCGGCCTTCTTGGCCGATTCCGATCGGCTTGCAGACGAGCGTGACGCCGATGCCTCGCCGCCGATTCTACCGCCCTTGTGCGCCGCCGGATTGCCTGTGTGCTCGCCGCGACCAGAGCCGCCTTCCTTCTTGCCGCCGCCATCATCCTTGTTGACGGTCGCCCATGCGCGACGCTCAGCTTCCTTGTCGGAAACCCCACGCTTCTCGTAGCCCTCGGCAATGTGGTCGGCCTTGCGTTCCTGTTTGTCGGTGTATTTCGATTTGTCACCGCGTGGCATGAGTTTTTCTCCCTTGTTGGATAGGGTCTGAACGAAAAGCCGGCGAGCGAGTTCCAGGGCCGACGATATTTCAGCTAGCGCTTGTCGAACTTTGGTGACCGAAGCAGCAAGGCGAGGGAGACAAACAACGCCGTCACGATTGCGCAGTAGCGAAAGACGTCGACATAAGCGATTAGCGAAGCCTGGCGCGCGATCAACTGCCCAATCCAGCCGATGGCCTGTTGCTTGGCCTGGAGCATGGTCGATCCCTGCGCAACGAAATGCTCGGTCACCTGACGCGGCACCTGTTGGTAGGCGGGAGACGATTGTGCCGTATGACTGACAAGGTTTGCCTGGTGGAGCTGCGCATTTTGAGCGATCACCGTGTTGAGCTGGGACCTCAGTCCCGGCCGTCGCGGGCGGCGTGCAAACCCGCCGCCGAAATCCACACTGAGCGTAATGAAAGGCAAGGCCATGGGTTTCTTTTCCATCTGACCGCTGAAGGCCGACAACGGCGCCTGTGAGTGCAGGCGAAGGTCAGCTATTGCGGAGGAGCCTTTCGTCTGACGTGGTATATTGCGCGGCCTTCAGCGGCCCGCTCGCTGAAACAGTTCGATCGGATTTCCAGAGAGGTCCTCGAGCAGGATCTGGTTCCCCCGATGCCCTTCCACGATCTCGTTTCGCAAAGAACAATTCGCTCGCCTACCTGGATTGTTCGCGCGAATGCTGGGGATGAATGCTAACACCGGCGTACCGGTACGCTAGCTTCAGTCCTTCTTGTACTCGAATAGCTCGATGAGGTTGCCCCAAGGATCTTCAAGCAGATGGCGCGACCGGCGCCGCCATCGCTTATGTCGCCGCGGAATCGTGCATGAGCCCGGCGCAACCGCTCGATCAGAACGTCGAGCTCCTTCGTGACGATCATAACCGGTTCCACACGCCAGGCGTCGGGTCGCCGCCCGCCTGACCACCGCTTCCCGCGCCTGGGGCGCTGAGATACAGCGTGAATTCGTCGCACAACAAGCGCGGCGAACTTGCCCGGATTGTGCTTGTCGACCTTGAAATCGAGATTGTCTTGATAGAACTCGACCGCCTCCTCGACGTCGGCAACGATATATCGGACGGAAATCATTCACTCCTCCCGTCTCCGATAACCCGCGATGGCATGTTCAGTTCCTTCCAAAGGCCGGCCGCGCCCGACCGTTTAGTAGGTGATCTTCGGGTACCGATCGGTCCCGCGGCCCCGGCGTCCAGTCAGGACGTTCCATAGCATCATCAGGTCCGGCTCAGTTGTCGGGTCCTTGCCCAGATCGGCTGACTCGAAACCGAGTTCCGCGCCCCAGCAGTGCGTGCCGAGCGCATCACCTTTTGGCAACGGGTCAGTAGCGCGAACAGGCATTTATGCAACTAGATTGTCCCTGAAATGTTCTTGCTGTGATTCGAGCTAATCGGCTCCGATCGCCGTCGGAAGGTAGCCAGTTCATGGACGTCTCCATCGCGCGAGCGGACGCGAATATCCAAACGGGCAACAGCGGCTTGTTGCTCATCTCGGACAATCACAATGCCTTCGCCGCGCGAGTCCTTGCGGCAAGAGGTGCAGTTCGAACGCTCGACCTCATGTACTATCTCTGGCATGACGACCACACCGGCCGCTTACTCCTGCAGGAAGTCTTCCGGGCCGCGCAACGCGGTGTACGCGTGAGGATGCTCCTCGACGACGGCAATCCGCGCAAGAACGATGCCTCATACCTGGCGTTGAGCAGTCATCCAAACATCGAGCTGAAATTGTTCAACCCAAGCAGCATCAGGGCACGCGGTGTCCTGCGCGGCGGGGAAGTTTTATTGCGACTTTTTGCGTTGACGCGGCGGATGCACAACAAGGCGTGGATCGCCGACGGGACTGTTGCCATCGTCGGTGGGCGAAACGTTGGCGATGCCTATTTTGATGCTGCAGAAACCAATTTCCGTGATCTCGACGTGCTGCTGCTCGGTCCCGCCGTGCATCAGACGACCCAAATATTCGAGTCTTTCTGGGCTTGCCCGGAAGCAAAGCCAATTAATGCGCTCGGTCCGGCTGCGGTGACCACGCAAGCCGATTTATTTGAGAGATTCGATGCGGGTACAGAGTCAAAATTTTTGAAAGGGATTGGTGATCGAGGTTCCATCGCTGAGTTCATCGCGGCCAGTAACGAGCTGCACTGGGTGAAAAATGTTCGAGTGCTCTCCGACCCTCCAGAGAAGGTTCGTGGCTGGAGACGTCGCGGTTGGCTGATGAAGGAGCTGCTTCCCATCATTCAGTCGGCACGCAATTGTCTGGAGATAGTGTCTCCCTATTTCATTCCTGGGAAGAGAGGCTCAGCGATCTTGTCAAACCTCGTCAGTAGCGGGGTGGACGTCGCGGTTTTGACCAATTCCCTGGCTGCCACGGATGTCGCCGCGGTCCACGGAGCCTATGCAAACTATCGCAAGCGATTGCTAAGGAATGGCGTCAAACTTTTCGAGCTCCAGCCTTTCAGCCGACAGCCGGCGATTTCGGTCTTTGGTTCCAAGGGTGCCAGTCTGCACACGAAAGCGTTCAGTGTTGACGACAGGGCCGGTTTTGTCGGCTCCTTGATCGTGCCCACTGGAGTGGTGTAGCTGACGGCATTGGTCGCCGTGCTCTCCGGCATGGGCCGGAATTGATCAGCGCGCCACTGCCGGCAGGCTGATGAGCGGATCATCGCTCATTTGGCTGATGGT
>SRUQ01000089.1 GCA_004791255.1 bacterium M00.F.Ca.ET.205.01.1.1 | reverse complement strand
TTTCTGGCGAATCCTTGGTGGTTTATCGGGCGCAGGTAGACGGACCTGATCCCATAGCGCTCATAGTTGTCCAGCAGCGTGTCGAAATCCGGCGGGTTGGCGACATCCACCGTGGGCAGAGCCGAGATCTTGCCCTCCGGATAGCGGGAAACGGCTGCCTCGAGATTTCGAAAGAAGGCGTCAGTGACTCCGGTGCCGTGGGTTCGCTGACGCTCATGCGTGGCCCGGTCTCCGTCAAGCGACGTGCTGATGAATGTATCATCGGCATCCAGAAAGTCCCATGCACGCTCGTCCAGTGCTTGCAGATTCGTGCAGATGACGAATTGAGACCGGGCAAACCTTCCGCGACAGAAGTCCCGAACGGCTCTCAGGAGATCGACCCGAAGCAAGGGCTCGCCCCCCTGAA
>SRUQ01000088.1 GCA_004791255.1 bacterium M00.F.Ca.ET.205.01.1.1 | reverse complement strand
AGCTGCGCTCCGAACTCGGCTATGACCGCGCGGGCGTCGCTGATGACGCTGGTGCGCTCAGCATCGGTCGGCGTGACCCAGGAGTAATATTGCAGGCGGCGCAGCACCTCGCGGGTCCGGTCAAGCAATGCCGCCGTCGACCGGGGCTCAGCCACAAGTCTGAACGCCTGATAGAAGATGGTCAGGGCGCCAGCGAACAGCGCCTCCTGGATGCCGGCCAGGGACGTTTCGCAGACGCTGAAGCACGAGGCGAAGATATCGGACACGCTTTGCACCTGGGCGGGCTTCGCTGCAGCGAGGTAACTGTCTTGCGTGATTGAGCGCCTTGTCGCCCACTCCTCGTCATTGGTGTTGAAGCGGCTGAAGCCGAGGGCGGAAATCAGCGAGAAGTTCTTGCGAAACAGGTTGGGGG
>SRUQ01000087.1 GCA_004791255.1 bacterium M00.F.Ca.ET.205.01.1.1 | reverse complement strand
CGCTGAAATATCCCGAACGCGTCAGCGCGCTCACCGTGATCTCAAGCTCGCCGCTCGGCGTCGACGCGTCCGGTCTGCCGGGAATGACCGAGGCCTACAGGGAGCATTCGGCAGGGGGCGGCGGCGTCGATTGGTCGAACCGGGAGCAGGTGCTCGACTTCATGGTCAAGGATGCGCGGGCGATCGCCAGCACGCTGCATCCGTTCGACGAGAAACGGACGCGTGCGATGATCGAGGACGATTACGACCGCTCCGGCGGTCTTGCCAACGCGACCAACCATTTCCTGCTCAAGGGCGGCGGCCCGCAACGGACGGTGCGAGACCTGCGCACGCCGCTGCTCGTCATCCACGGCGCCACAGATCCGCTCTTTCCGATCGAGCACGGCGAAGCGCTGGCCAAGGCCGTTCCGGGCG
>SRUQ01000086.1 GCA_004791255.1 bacterium M00.F.Ca.ET.205.01.1.1 | reverse complement strand
ATCACGACAGGTGCGGGAAGGCCAGGTTCTGAGGTCTTCGCTTCGGTTGGGGTCAAGGCGCCGGCGAAATGCCACTCGGTCCAGGCCGCGACGCGGCTTCTGCGTGCGGTTCGCCAGTCGATCGGGGATGTGAATGATAGGCCCCATAAGCGCCAGTTCCGCGCATATCAGCCAGTCTGCCTGCTCAGAGCGGCGAAGCATGCCCGTTTCCAGGAGCCGGGAGCGTCGGAACAAGCCGTAGATCGGGTCATATATGGCGTCGCCGGCATGGTAGAACCACAACATCCTTTCAAAGCGCTGGGCTGCGTCGCCGGAGCTTGGGAATTCCCCCCGGTAGTGCTTCCATCTCGCCACCCCCTCGGGCGAGTAAAGGGTGAAGCCGGTGGTCAGGCCAATAGCATCAGGTCGGTCTTCAAGCG
>SRUQ01000085.1 GCA_004791255.1 bacterium M00.F.Ca.ET.205.01.1.1 | reverse complement strand
CTGTATTCGGCGACGGCTCTGCGCATCGAACAGGCCGATGTGCCTGTTGGCTGCTACCTGTCCGGCGGACTAGACAGCTCGCTTGTCGCCATGATGGCAAGCCGCATCGCGGGCGACCGCTTCCAGACCTTTTCGCTGCGGTTTGCCGATGCTGAGTATGACGAGACCCGCTACCAGCGATTGGTGGCAGGCGCGACCGGCAGCGAGCACCACGAGGTGGTGGTTTCTCGCAGCGACATCGCAGACGTCTTTCCAGATGTGATCTACCACACCGAACGTCCGATCCTGAGGACCGCGCCGGCGCCACTTCTTCTGCTTTCAAGGTTGGTACGGGAGCACGGAATCAAGGTCGTACTGACGGGTGAAGGCGCGGATGAAATGTTCGCCGGCTATGACCTGTTCCGCGAAGGTAAGGTCCGGCG
>SRUQ01000084.1 GCA_004791255.1 bacterium M00.F.Ca.ET.205.01.1.1 | reverse complement strand
TGGGCTGATCTCCACGGAAGTTGCGCCTTTTGGTGGCATCAAGCAATCTGGCCTTGGCCGCGAAGGGTCAAAATACGGAATCGATGATTATACAGAGATGAAATACGTGTGCCTGAGCGTGTGATCCCTTGATGCCAAAAACCTGGATCGGGGGTTCTCCAGAAACCGGTTGTGTTGCAACTCCAGCTTCTAAACCCCCGAACCTTTCTCAAGGCCCTCCGTCTCACATCTATCTGATCCCGGTCAGCATGAGGACATGGACATCATTTCCGAGATCGATCTCGAAATGCGGTTTTGGGGAGGGAACGAGGCCGTCGTCAGCCCCCATCTTCTTCGGCGTGACTGTCATTTGCCGCCTGCCCAAGTCTTAGGTCGCCGTTTGTTCCAAGGTCTGGCTTCTTCCAGATCTCGTGCGATACGGAC
>SRUQ01000083.1 GCA_004791255.1 bacterium M00.F.Ca.ET.205.01.1.1 | reverse complement strand
CCGACCTTGCGCGCATTGCCGACGAGATCGCGCTCCTCGATCAGCTTGATGTTCTCCAGCGCGACCGCCGCGGCGACAGGATGACCGCCGCCGGTAAAGCCATGGCCGAACGTGCCGATGCGGTCGCTCTCGTCGGCGATCGGCTCGAACACCCTGTCGTTGATGAGCAGGGCCGAGATCGGCAGATAGGACGACGAGATCTGCTTGGACAGCACCATGATGTCGGGCTTGATGCCGAAGGCCTGCGAGCCGAACATCTCGCCGCCGCGGTGCCGAACTTCGCGTGGCTCGAGACCAGGGTGCCCGAAAGCAAGCTCGGCTTCGACAATTCCGACTTCTTCCCCGTGCAACCACGGCTCGACGGAACCGACTATCCGGTCGGCGATCTGCCGGGGCTGGGCGTCGAGGTCAACGAGGAGGCCATCCAGGC
>SRUQ01000082.1 GCA_004791255.1 bacterium M00.F.Ca.ET.205.01.1.1 | reverse complement strand
GTCGAGATCGCCCTGCCTGACGGCCGCGCCGTAAAGCATCGAGTACCAGCTCTTGCCGGCATCGAAATATTTGTCCGGGTTGCGCGAGGCGAGCCAGCGCACGGTCGAGAGGTCGACCGCGGCGGCGTCGACGCGCTTGGACTCCAGCGCCTGCAGCACGTTGGCCTGGGTGTCGATCTGCATCACCTGCGCCTGCGGCAAGGCGAAATGCACCGAGCTTTCGGCATCGACATTCTGCAGGATCGAGATGCGGGTGTTGGCGCCGTTGGCCAGGAGCTTGTCGAAGGTCTTGTTCTCGGAGCCGGGCAGGGTGAGCAGCGCGACGCCTTCGACATAGTAAGGGCGCGAGAAATGGATCAGCTGCGAGCGCTGCGCGGTCATGGTCATGAACTGGATAGTGATGTCGACCTTGTTGGTCGTCACGTTCGGG
>SRUQ01000081.1 GCA_004791255.1 bacterium M00.F.Ca.ET.205.01.1.1 | reverse complement strand
CCTGCGCGCTTCAGAAATCGAAGGCCGTAGGGCCGGCTCTTCGGTTAACGCCGCGCTTGCATCAATCAGGCGAGGACAATCGCGTCGGACGTGTTTCCCTGTGCGGTGACCCTTGCTCGCATACTAGATGATTAAGGGAGCCAGCCTGGGCAAGGCTGTTGTTGACGACCCCAGCGATTCAGTCGGCGTGATACGAGGTTCCACCTCGGGTGGATGGGAATCCTTCGTGAGATGACGAGTGAAACAAGGGCGCGCAGGGACATGGTCGGGCGTGGCAGCACCTCAGGCCGCTGTTTAGATTGCTCACTTCATGCTCCTGATCGATTCTCCTGATCGTACTTATCGCTGAAGAGCTGGTCGAGGACCCATGCCATGCGAAATGTAGCTTCCTCCGCAGATCGGAAGAGCGTCGT
>SRUQ01000080.1 GCA_004791255.1 bacterium M00.F.Ca.ET.205.01.1.1 | reverse complement strand
GACCAGGAGTGCATCGACGAGCTTGCCGACGAAATCGGCGTCAAGGACCATGTGGCGGCGATCACCGCGCGCGCGATGAATGGCGAGATCGCCTTCGAGCCCGCCTTTCGCGAGCGCGTCGCCTTGCTGAAAGGTCTGGATACCGCCGTGGTCGATCGCGTCATCGCCAACCGGCTGACGCTCGCCGCCGGCGGGCGCGCTTTGGTACGGACGATGCGCGCCCATGGCGCCTGGACGGCGCTGGTCTCGGGCGGCTTCGACGTTTTCACCGGCCGCATCGCCGCCATGCTGGGTTTCCAGGAAAATCGGGCCAACCGCCTGATCGAGAAAGACGGCGAATTCACCGGCATCGTGGCCGAACCCATCCTCGGCCGCGCCGCCAAGGCCGAAGCGCTGCTCGACATCGCGGCGCGGCTCGGGCTGACGACAGAGG
>SRUQ01000007.1 GCA_004791255.1 bacterium M00.F.Ca.ET.205.01.1.1 | reverse complement strand
GCCGCAGAGTTGCCGGTCTGGCTGCACAGATACAATTGGCACCGTCCCCACGGGAGCCTAAAGTCCAAAACACCTATCAGTCGCCTCGCTCTAACCGAGGACAACCTGTTGAGGCTCCACAGCTAGCTCCTGCGGGATGCGAGGAATGGCGTCGGTGAGCGCGACGAGACGTGCGCGAACGGCCAACTCCCAGCTCGAGATAGCGTCGGCAAGCGACGGGGCGGGCGATTCCTCGGCGGCCGCCGGCATCTTTCCTTCGAGCCATCCCTTCACCTCGGGGTCGGACAGCAGGTCGAGGAACTGCCGTGCCTTTTCGGGCGGCACGCCGTCCGGAGGCTGCTGGGCCTGGGCCCAGGAGGTTCCAACGAGCACCCAAAAGAAGATCGGAACGACGGCCGACAGCAAAATGCCAATTCGAGTGGGCAGTGCGTTGCTCATCGCGCCCTCCGGCAATCTTCGGTCGACGATGCGACCAGAATTTCCCGCAATCGAACGAACCACGCCGGCCCCACGGTGCGGCGAACGCTGCGCGCTATCCGCCTATCTTCCACCCGTTCCTCGAACACCGCGGCGGCGACTGCGAAGCCTCACCAAGTACAACTTCCGAGGCGCCGAGCTCGACTCAATGTACTTGCACAACCACATACCGTCCGCTGTAGGCTTGATAATACGTGCTGCCACAGTGCCACAGTACGGTGCCGTTGACCGAAGTCTTCACGCACGCTGCCGGTAGCCTATTCACATAGATGGTCGAACGGCGGATCGTACGGCGCGTGGTGCGCCTCGCAACCCCCGCGACGCTGCCAGGGGTGAGCGGATGACCGACGCGCGCCTGCGCATCGCTGACGAAAGGGGCGAAGGGCGTAACAGCGTCGACGATCCCCGCAAACATCAATGCGACGGCGATCGCGGCAGCGCTGGTCGATTTCAAGCTGGATTTTGTCATTTTGCATCCTCCCAAAACTCACAACTCCCAGTGTTCAAATCCGCAGCCGATGCAGCCGCGCGCCTGACGCAAACCCACGCCGAGCCCAAATCAGGCTGGGTCCGCTCCCGACTCAGCGGACCAGAGGCAAAGTTGTTCTATTTATTTTAGAAGATACTAATTATAGAATGCGACTTCTATCCGGATTGCGCAAATTCGATCGGACTGTCTTACAATCATGGCGCGGTGCGGCTCCTCCGGCGCACGTTACGTCCCGGCCACGATCTCCCGGCGCGTTGAAGCGTCTCCTTCGGACACTCTCCGAAGAGCAGGCGATAGTTCGCTGCGAAACGGCCCAGATGAGTGATCCCAACCTCCATCGCGATCCTGGTGACGCTCAAGCCGGTTGCGCCTCTCGTGGCAAGGAGCCGCCTGGCTTCATTGAGGCGAAGCGCCCTGATGAATTCCAATGGGCTTACGGCGAAGGTGGTGCGAAAGGCGTACTCCAATTGGCGGCGGCTAACGCCGATTTCCTTGCACAATCGAATAATGGGCATGT
The DNA here is from genome assembly GCA_004791255.1 of bacterium M00.F.Ca.ET.205.01.1.1. Taxonomy (GTDB): domain Bacteria; phylum Pseudomonadota; class Alphaproteobacteria; order Rhizobiales; family Rhizobiaceae; genus Mesorhizobium. Next base: position 394,921 of record SRUQ01000007.1, on the reverse strand, counting down.
CTTCCCGGATGTGGGCGCGAATGAAGTCCTCGGCCGCCCACGCTTGCCTGAGATAACGGCTGGAGGATCGTTCTACTGAGGCGTTATTACCACCCGCATCGGCCAAGGCGTCGGCGATGCCTCCCAGATATTCCATCAATGCGACAGGAGTGTGCTCCGCCGGAACCGAACCGCTTGCGGCTGCTCCGAAGCAGTCTGCCATCGCTTCCATCTGGCTTCGGAATATTTTCGCATCGCTGGTGGTGAGCCGAGCGGCGTCTGGGCGATCGGCAGCCTGCTCGACGACCGCTCCCGCGTCAAACGCCTGGATTTCCGCCCAGATCGAGGTCGGAACAACGGCGCCTGTGTAGTTAAGGCCGGGCTGGACGGTTGCCGTCACGCTGGTGCCGGCGGGGATTGTCACGATCATGTCGTCTTCGAGCGGGATGCCGCAGATTGTCGAGTCGCAGGCCCGCTCGATGGCAACTATTGCCACGGAGCTTCCATCAAAGCCGCCGCTGGCTCGGAAGGCGCAGTTGAATTCGGCCAGATCTAGCGCCCACTTGCCATGAGACTGGATTTGCCTGATGCGCGACAGCAGGCGCCCGGGCGAAAGCCTGTCGATCTTCACGGGCAGCCCAGAGGCGGCATCGGCAAGCTCGTCTGGGCTGAGCCGCACGTCCCTGTGCGAATGCGATGAAGGCCAGGCGGTCAAAAATAGGTCCTTTGCGCAAAGTGGATAGCAGGACGGTTGTATTAGGAGTAGCTTAATCCCGAATTGCGCGAAATCAATTAGCTCAAAATATCGCCGACTACCGGCTGGTGGGGGCTATGGACGAAGAAGATTTGGTTCAGACGGTGCGCCGAGAACATCGAGCGCCTTTGCCATGGTTATCGTGTGGCGCTGAGACCGGAGGAGCGAATGGCGCAAGACGTTGATATGTTTGTCCGTTCCGTTCCGATGCAACGCGGCCGAATTGACCTAGCGCAAAGCGAGATTTCATCTAGTCTTCGATGCTGTACCAAATATGACTCGGTGCATGGTTCGCAGCGGAATCTTCGCCACAAGCAGGTAGGCTACGAGGCGGAAAAGTGGGGACAATCATGAACAAATTTCCTTTGGCCGCCTTGGGAACGACAGCCGCGTCGATACTTTGTGCGGCCAATGCGTTTGCAGCTGACACGACCAAGCAGCAGGGGGATGAAGGTTGGACCTTCACTGTCGCCCCATATCTGTGGGCATCCGGAATCAACGGCGAAAGCGGCCTCTTCGGCTTCCCGCCTCAGGATGTCGATGTGAGCTTCAGCGACGTGCTGCAGCACCTCAAATTCGGCTTCATGGGGCTCACAGAGGCTCGCAACGGGCCTTTCACCATCAGCACCGACATAGTCTACGCCAAGCTCGACGCCAACATAGGCACCCCGAAAGGAATCCTCGCCTCCAATATCGATGCGACGGTGAGCACTTTCATGGGGACTGCGCTCGGCGGTTACAGCATTTACTACCAGGATGGGACGAATTTCGATCTGGTGGCCGGCGCCCGCCTCTGGTCAGTTGACAACCGTTTCGAGTTCCACGGCGGTGCGCTTGACGGCAGATCGGCGAGTGACGGCGACACTTGGGTCGATCCTGTGATCGGCGCCAAATTCAAGGCCGATGTCGGCAACGGAATCTACCTAGCCGGCTGGGGTCTGGTCGGTGGTTTCGGCGCTGGGTCCAAATCCATGTGGGATGTGATGGGAGGCGCCGGTTATCAGTTTAACGAAAAGGCATCGATGTTTGTCGGTTATCGGGCCGTGCACGACAACTATAGCCGCGACGGCTTCGTGAACAAACTCACTCAGCAGGGGCCGATGTTGGGGTTCACCTATCAATTCGCGGTCGCCCAATAGAGGATTGTTGTGAAGTGGCTGCTTCGTGGCGGCCGGGAAGCAGAACATTGGTCCTGAAAGCTTGGCCTTCAGGGTGCTTGACGATGGGATCCTCAAAAGCATTTGCCCCTAAGGGGAGAAGGTGGGAGAGTATGAGTATCGATCGAGACTTCCCGGCTGAAGCCGGCACAACCAACATAACGCGGCGCGATGCATTGTTGGCCGGCACGGCAGCTGCCGTTTCGCGCTTTGCGGTTCCAGCCGGCCTTTCAGGCGCGCTTGCCGGCCTTGCCGGTGTTCAGCCCACGGCGGCCCAGCCCTCGCAGCCAAACATCGTCTACGTCGTTGTCGACGACATGGGTTTTGCCGACGTCGGCTTCAACGGCTCCGACATCAAGACGCCCAACCTGGACAAACTGGCCCAAGAGGGGGCTCATTTCGATCAGTTCTACGCCTTGCCCATGTGCACGCCGACGCGTGCGGCGCTGATGACCGGCCGCTATCCGCTCCGCTACGGATTGCAGACAGGCGTCATTCCGGCGGCGGGCACCTACGGACTTCCGGTCGACGAGTATCTCCTGCCGCAGGCTCTGAAGGACGCCGGCTACAAGACGACCATGGTCGGCAAATGGCACCTCGGCCATGCCAAGCCGGAATTCTGGCCTCGCCAGCGCGGGTTCGATTATTTCTATGGCGCGCTGGTCGGCGAGATCGACCACTTCAAGCATTCCTCACACGGCGTGAAGGACTGGTATCGCAACAACAAGCCGCTTAACGAAACCGGGTACGACAACACGCTGTTCGGCAATGAGGCTGCCCGCGTGGTCGAGGGCCATGACGGAAAGAAGCCGCTGTTCCTCTATCTTGCCTTTACCGCCCCGCACACGCCGTTCCAGGCGCCGCAGGAGTATCTTGACCGCTTCAAGGGCATCGCGGACGAGAACCGGCGCAAATATGCGGCGATGATCTCGGTGGTCGACGACGGCGTCGGCAAGGTGGTTGCGGCGCTCGAAAAGAAGGGCATGCGGGACAATACCCTCATCGTTTTCCAAAGCGACAATGGTGGTGTGAAGAACTCGCTGTTTGCCGGCGATTCGAAGGTCAGCGGCGAATTGCCAGCCAGCAATGCGCCATTCCGCGATGGCAAAGGCACGCTCTATGAGGGCGGCACGAGGGTCGCCGCGCTTGCCAACTGGCCAGGCAAGATCAAGCCGGGCGTGGTCGGCGGCATGGTCCACGTCGTCGACATGGTTCCGACACTGGCAGCCCTGGCCAACGCAAAGCTGGACAAGAGCAAGCCGCTCGACGGCATGAATGTCTGGGACACGCTGAGCGAAGGCAAGCCGTCTCCCCGCAACGAGGTGGTCTACAACATCGATCCCATGGCAGGCGCCGTTCGCAAGGGCGACTGGAAGCTCGTGTGGAAGGCCTCGTTGCCGTCGAAGGTGGAGCTCTTCAACCTCGCCGAGGACAAAGTCGAAGCTCACGATGTCGCGGCTGCTAACCCCGACAAGGTGAAGGATTTGCAAGGGCGCATTACGGAGTTGGCAGGTGAGATGGTGCCGCCACAATTGCTCATGGATGCGGTGCGCCTGATCTTCTTCGCGCCACCAGTGACGGCCGATCCCTCGACTCTGCTCAGTTTGGGGGACTGACGGCCGAATGGACAGGCCGATTGACGCCGTCGTGCCCGAGGACATGGTGCGGGTCCCCGGCGGGGAATTCCTGATGGCCTCGAACGGCCACTAATCGGAAGAGGCGCCGGCGCACCGGGTCGTCGTCGGCGGCTTCTCGGTGGATCGCACGATGGTCACAAACGCGGAATTCAGGTGCTTCGTCGAGGCGAGCGTCGCGTCATGCTGGCCGACTGTTCGGCAAAGGCCGCGGACTATCCGGGAGACAGCGCCCATTCATTGGCGCTGGCTCAGCCTTTTCCGACATGCCTTCGCGCGGCGGCATTGGGGACTGATGCGGCCAACGGGCCGGAAAATCAACACGAATGGGAACTGACTCCGGACTGCGCATTAGTGAGCGGTCACATGAGTCACAACAAAAGGGAGGACTGCCATGAACAAGAAACCGGAAGCCAGATGCGGAGAGCGTGTGTCAGGTCTGCCCATTAGGCGTCGCGATGTTCTGCTCGGCGCCGCTTCGGTTCTCACCATATCAGCCATTGCGGCTGGGGGGCTGGCGAAGCAAGCCACGGCCCAGCCGCAGAAGCAGCCGAACATACTCATCATCTGGGGCGACGACATCGGTTGGTGGAACATCAGCGCCTACAACCAGGGCATGATGGGTTACAAAACGCCCAACATCGACAGCATCGCGAAAGAGGGCGCGCTCTTCACGGACTACTACGGCCAGCAGAGCTGCACCGCCGGCCGCGCCGCCTTCATCACCGGGCAGACGCCGTTCCGCACCGGGATGCTGAAGGTCGGCCTGCCTGGCGCCAAGGAAGGACTGCAGCCGGAGGACCCGACGCTTGCGGATCTGCTCAAGGCGCAGGGTTACATGACCGGCCAGTTCGGCAAAAACCATCTGGGCGACCGCGACGAGCATCTGCCCACCGCTCACGGTTTCGATGAGTTCTTCGGCTCGCTCTACCATTTGAACGCCGAGGATGAGCCAGAGCATCCCGACTACTTCAAAGACCCGGAGATGCAGAAGAAATACGGGACGCGCGGTGTGATCCATTGCTGGGCGAACCCGGATGGCACGCAGAAGATCGAGAGCACGGGACCGCTGACGAAGAAGCGCATGGAGACCGTCGACGCCGAGGTCACCGACAAGGCGCTCGATTTCATGCAACGGGCAAAGGCTGCAAACAAGCCGTTCTTCCTGTGGTGGAATTCCACCCGCATGCACATCTGGACGCGACTGAAGAAGGAGAGCGAAGGCAAAACCGGGCTCGGCATCTATCCCGACGGTATGGTCGAGCACGACGGTCAGGTCGGCCAGGTACTCGACAAGCTCAAGGAGCTAGGCCTCGATGACAATACAATCGTCATGTATTCGACCGACAACGGCGCCGAGAAGTTCACTTGGCCCGACGGCGGCCAGTCCCCTTTCCGCGGTGAGAAGAATACCAATTGGGAAGGCGGCTACCGAGTGCCTGCCATGGTGCGCTGGCCGGGCGTGGTGAAGCCGGGCACGATCCTCAACGACATCGTGTCACACGAAGACTGGATCCCGACCTTGATGGCGGCGGTTGGCGAGCCAGACATCGGCGAGAAGCTGAAGGCAGGCCTTAAGGTCGGCAAGAAGACCTTCAAGGTTCACCTCGATGGCTACAACCAGATGGACTACTTCGCCGGCAAGGGGCAGGACCCCCGTCATGAGTTCTTCTACTTCAACGACGATGGGTCGCTGGTGGCATTGCGCTACGACCAGTGGAAGCTGGTCTTCGCCGAGCAGCGTGGGGAAGGGTTCGAAGTCTGGGAGGAACCGTTCGTACCTCTGCGCCTGCCGAAGCTGTTCAACCTGCGTTCAGACCCGTTCGAAACGGCCGATCACGAAGGCATGGACTATGACCGCTGGCGCGTCGAACACGTGTTCTTGCTGGTGCCGGCGCAGCAATATGTCGGCAAATTTCTTGCTACGTTCAAGGAATTCCCGCCGCGACAGAAGCCGGGCAGCTTCTCTATCGACAAGGTTCTCGCGAGCCTGACGGCTGGGTCCGCCGGCACCGGCGCGAATTAGCGCAAACTTCGGCCGCGCCCGGTTCGACCGGGCGCGGTCAGGGCAACAGCGAAGGGCTGAAATCTCGTGGACATCAAGAGCGACTGGAACCGCGTCTTGAATTTCGATAATTAGGCGTGGGGTGCGTCCAATGAGCCTGCGTATGGATATCGGAACTCAACTCGCCGTGGGACATGAACCATCACCCAGGCAAGGCGAGGCCCCGTTTCCCAACATGATCTGGATACCCGGTGGTGAGTTCCTCATGGGTTCGGACCGGCACTATCCTGAGGAAGCGCCCGCACACCGGGTTCGCGTCCGCGGTTTCTGGATCGACCCGTGCACCGTCACGAACCGGGAGTTCGGTCGCTTCATCGCGGAAACCGGTTACGTGACCCTGGCCGAGAGGCCCGCCAACCCAGTCAACTATCCGGGCGCCAAGCCGGAAATGCTGGCGCCGTCCTCCACCATCTTCAAAAAACCGTCTGGTCCGGTGGATATGCACAATCACTACAATTGGTGGGTCTATGTGCGCGGCGCCAATTGGCGACATCCGCGTGGACCTGCGAGTTCGATCACCAAGCTCCAGGACCATCCGGTCGTCCACATAGCCTTCGAAGACGCCCAAGCATATGCCGGGTGGGCCGGAAAAGCGCTGCCCAATGAAGCCGAGTGGGAGTTTGCCTCGCGTGGAGGGTTGGACGGCGCCGAATTCGTGTGGGGCGACGAACTGACCCCCGACGGCCAGCATATGGCCAACACGTATCAAGGCGAGTTCCCATTCCGCAACGATTGCAAGGACGGCTACGAATGGACCGCGCCAGTCGGCTCGTTTCCGGCAAATGGCTACGGCCTCTATGATATGGCCGGCAATGTCTGGCAGTGGACCACGGACTGGTACCAGGAGCACCGCCGGATCGAAAGCCCCTGCTGCACGATGGAGAATCCACGCGGCGGCGAGCTCGAGGCGAGCTACGATCCGCTGACTCCCGACATTCCGATTCCGCGTAAGGTCACCAAGGGCGGGTCCTTCCTGTGCGCCCCCAGCTACTGCCGGCGCTACCGCCCGGCCGCTCGCATGGCGCAGCCCGTGGATACGTCCACTTGCCACCTTGGCTTTCGTTGCATCGCGCCTGCGACATGAGTCCTGCAGACGCTCGCCGCGGCGGAAGGAAGGCCCGGAGCGTATTCGGCGCGACACGACGTTCGCAGTTTTGTGCTGAATGGCGCCCGGGCCGGACGAAACTGCAAACTATGATGGCGGCTGGCTCACATGGCGGCTGGCTCACAATGCGAGCCCGAGTGCGGAGCGGAAGAAACCCGCGAGACCAAGTTTTCGACAGACAATTCCAGCTTGGCTGGGGCGCCAGGATTCGAACCTGGGAATGTCGGTACCAAAAACCGATGCCTTACCACTTGGCGACGCCCCAGCAGCTGACAAGCGTCGACTGCGCGCGGCCTTATAGGATGAGCCGGCGGAAAGCTCAATGCTGGACATTGCGACATTCCGGCTGATCCACGATTTGAAATGCGGTCGCCATGGCGCAACGGTCATGGGCGCCTATTCGCCCCACACCGCCATTTCGTTTCCGGCCGGGTCGACAAAGTGGAAACGCCTGCCGCCGGGAAATGAAAAGATCGGCTTGACGATCGTGCCGCCGGCGGTCTCGACCGCGCCCAATGTCCTTTCCAGGTCCTGGGAATAGAGCACCGGCAGCGGCTTGGCGGCAGCCTCGGCGGCATCGGCCTGGAAGCCGCCGTCGAGGCCTTCGGCAAAAGCCGAATAGGTCGGCCCGTAGTCGGTGAAAGACCAGGAAAAGGCGGCGCTGTAGAACGCCTTCACGCTGTCCAGGGTCGCGCCGGTGGCCGGCAGTTCCAGATAGTCGAGCTTTCCGGTGAGTTTCATGGTGCACTCGTTGTTCTCTATTTGTTCTATATCCGGTACGTCGAACTGGCAAGTCTTTTTGACGCGGCTTTTCCTTAATCGATTGTAGCGGCCGGGCTGCCTTGCCGGTGCCCTTGCCTTTCGCACTGCACCATCATATCGCTCGAACGTCGGACGCGGGCGGAACTTTCGGTTTCGCCAATCTTTCCAATCTCCTGCAAGCGGAGAGCAAAGCATGACCAAATGGGTTTTCACCTTTGGCGACGGTGCGGCGGAAGGCCGTGCCGGCGACAGGAATCTGCTGGGCGGCAAGGGCGCCAACCTGGCCGAGATGTGCAGCCTGGGCCTGCCGGTGCCGCCGGGCTTCACCATCACCACCGAGGTCTGCAACGCCTACTATGCCAATGGCCGCGCTTATCCGGCAGGGCTGGAAGCTGATGTCACTGGGGCGCTCGACCATATCGGCCGGCTCACCGGCCGCCGATTTGGCGATCCGTCGAAACTGCTCCTGGTGTCGGTGCGTTCCGGCGCTCGTGCGTCGATGCCCGGCATGATGGACACCGTGCTCAATCTGGGCCTCAATGACGAGACCGTCGAGGCGCTGGCTGCCGATTCCGGCGATCCCCGTTTTGCCTATGACAGCTACCGCCGTTTCATCCAGATGTATTCCGATGTCGTCATGGGGCTCGACCACGAAGTGTTCGAGGAAATCCTCGAGGACCAGAAGGCGAGCCTCGGCCATGAACTCGACACCGAACTGACGGCCATTGAATGGCAAGCCGTGATCGCGCTCTACAAGGCCAAGGTCGAGGAGGAGCTGGGCAAACCGTTCCCGCAGGATCCGCATGAGCAGCTCTGGGGCGCCATTGGCGCTGTGTTTTCAAGCTGGATGAATAACCGCGCCATCACCTACCGCCGCCTGCACGATATCCCGGAAAGCTGGGGCACGGCAGTCAACGTCCAGGCCATGGTGTTCGGCAATATGGGCGAGACCTCGGCCACCGGCGTCGCCTTCACCCGCAATCCCTCGACCGGCGAGAAGATGCTCTATGGCGAGTTCCTGGTGAATGCGCAGGGCGAGGATGTCGTGGCCGGCATCCGCACCCCGCAGAACATCACCGAGGCCGCCCGCATCGCTGCCGGCTCCGACAAGCCGTCGCTGCAGAAGCTGATGCCTGACGCCTTCCAGTCCTTCGTCACCATCTCCGACAGCCTGGAAAAGCACTACCGCGACATGCAGGACCTCGAATTCACCATCGAGCGCGGCAAATTGTGGATGCTGCAGACGAGGTCGGGCAAGCGCACCGCCAAGGCAGCACTCAGGATCGCCGTCGAGATGGCCAGGGACGGTTTGATCTCGAAAGAGGAGGCGGTCGCCCGCATCGATCCCGCCTCGCTCGACCAGTTGCTCCACCCGACCATCGACCCGAAGGCCGCGCGCGACGTCATCGGCGTCGGCCTGCCGGCGTCGCCGGGTGCCGCCACTGGCGAGATCGTTTTTTCCTCCGGTGATGCCGAGGACCTCAAGGCGCAAGGCCGCAAAGCGATCCTGGTGCGCATCGAGACCAGCCCCGAGGACATCCACGGCATGCACGCGGCGGAAGGCATCCTGACCACGCGCGGCGGCATGACCAGCCACGCCGCGGTCGTTGCGCGGGGCATGGGCAAACCCTGCGTGTCGGGCGCCGGTTCGCTGCGCGTCGACTACAGGGCAGGCACGCTGCTCTCGATGGGGCAGACCTTCCGCAAGGGCGATATCATCACGATCGACGGCGGCAACGGCCAGGTGCTGAAGGGCACCGTGGCGATGCTGCAGCCCGAACTTTCGGGTGATTTCGCCGCCATCATGGAATGGGCCGATGCGGTGCGTCGCATGAAGGTGCGCACCAATGCCGAAACGCCGCTCGACGCGCGCATGGCGCGCTCCTTCGGTGCCGAAGGCATCGGTCTCTGCCGCACCGAGCACATGTTCTTCGACGGTGCCCGCATTGTCGCCATGCGAGAGATGATCCTGGCCGACACCGAGAAGGACCGCCGCGCCGCCCTTGCCAAGCTGTTGCCCATGCAGCGCTCGGATTTCCTCGAACTGTTCGAGATCATGGCCGGCCTGCCGGTGACGATCCGCCTGCTCGACCCGCCGCTGCACGAATTCCTGCCCAAGACCGAGGCCGAAATCGCCGAGGTTGCGGCCGCCATGAATGTGTCGCCGGAAAAGCTCCGGCAGCGCACCGACGCGCTGCACGAGTTCAACCCGATGCTTGGCCATCGCGGCTGCAGGCTTGCCGTCTCCTATCCGGAGATTGCCGAGATGCAGGCGCGCGCCATTTTCGAGGCGGCCGTCGAAGCCGGCAAGAAAGCCGGCGCGCTGGTGGTGCCGGAGATCATGGTGCCGCTGGTCGGCCTGGTGAAGGAACTTGACTACGTCAAGGCGCGCATCGATGCGGTTGCCAAGGCTGTCATGGACGAGAGCGGCGTCAAGATCGATTACCTCACCGGTACGATGATCGAACTGCCGCGCGCGGCGATCCGTGCCCATGTGATCGCTCAGTCAGCCGAATTCTTCTCCTTCGGCACCAACGACCTCACCCAGACTACCTTCGGCATCTCCCGTGACGATGCGGCCTCGTTCCTGGAGACCTATCGCAAGAAGGGCATCATCGAGCAGGACCCGTTCGTCTCGCTCGATATCGACGGCGTCGGCGAACTGGTGCGCATGGCGGCCGGGAAGGGCAGGGCGACGCGGCCCGAGATCAAGCTTGGCATTTGCGGCGAGCATGGCGGCGATCCGGCCTCGATCCGCTTCTGCGAGGAGGTCGGCCTCGACTACGTGTCCTGCTCGCCCTACCGCGTGCCGATCGCCAGGCTGGCGGCCGCGCAAGCGGCAGTCCAGGTGGCGAAGGCGGCTCGCGGCTGAGCATTTTTCCCGAGCCTTGGCGATCGATTGTCGTTCGCCATGGCTGCCGGTCAAATTGTCGCGACGGGTGCATTTCTGCTATGCATCATCCCGATTTCCGCCTTGATGCGGGTCTTGGGATGCCCGCTTGAAATTGCCCGGTCAGGAATTCGGTTTGATGCGCTTGTTGCAAAAACAGCTCTGCATGGTCGCCATGTCGTTGTGGATGATATCCCACGGCACTGCGGCGACGCTTGTCGAACCGACGATGCACATCAAGGCCGATGCCAGCGGAGGCGGTCGGGTAGCGCTGACCCTCGATGCCTGCGGCGGACAGACCGACAACCGCATCCTCTCGGCGCTGGTGGCCAACAAGATCCCCGCCACCATCTTCGTCACCGGTATCTGGCTGAAGCGCAACGCCGCCGCCGTCGAAATCATGCGGGCGCATCCGGATCTGTTCGAACTGGAAAATCACGGCGGCCGCCATATCCCGGCTGTCGATACGCCGCAGAAGATTTATGGCATCCGCAGCGCCGGCAGCCCGGAGGCCGTGCTGGCCGAGGTCGAGGCGGGCGCCGCAGCCCTGGCCACGACCGGCGAGCCGGCGCCAAAGTGGTTTCGCGGCGCAACCGCCGAGTATAGCCCGTCGGCGATCGCCATGATCCGCAAGCTCGGTTTCAAGATCGCCGGCTTTTCGATCAACGGCGACGGCGGTTCGCTGCTGGGCGCCAAGGAGACCACCAAACGCATCGCGGCGGCGAAGGACGGTGACGTCATCATCGCCCACATCAATCAGCCGACGCACGCCGCCGGCGAGGGCGTGGTGGAGGGCCTGCTGGCGCTCAAGGCCAAGGGCTTGACCTTCGTGCGGCTCGACGATGCCGACGGGGTCGGCAATCACGGCACCACCGACTGAGGGGTGGCGTCTAAGCCGGCGTCGCTTCGATGCTGACCTTGCTTGCGTAGAACGCGCCTTGGTCGGCGATCTCCAGCATTTCGTCGAGGACGCGATGACAGTGCCGCGGGCCACGCAATACGCCGCCCGCCGAAAGTGCAATGGTTTCGAGCGACATGGACGGCCCGCGATAAAACCTTTGAGAGGGCTATTGCTCAGTGGAACAACGGAAATTACTTACAGTCTGCCCACGCGCCATCCATGCCGCCTAAAAGAGCACGACATGTCCGTTACGGAGCAACACGCGCAAAAACTGCCTGTAAGCCCACGAAGGATAGTGGCTGCAATCTGCGTTCTAGTTGCCGCTTCGGCAGCAGTGTGGATTGCAACTCCTCATCTTCCCATACGCTACACGTGTTCATTTCGCGATTTCTCGACACTGCGATGGTTATGGCCCGGCAATGGGCCCATCTATGCGGATCTCGATCAATGGAACGGCGCAGTAAACCAGGAGTGCAGCCTTTTTTCGATCACCTCTACATGGTCGGTTATTTTTGCGATCTTCAGCATTCTGTTTTATGTATGCCTATTGTCGAAGTCTGACCCAAAAACCGTCAAGGCGCACCCCGTCATCGCGACATTGGTGATGGCGTATATGATTATCGGAATGTTGACGGGAGGTTTCAACGATCACGCGACAGGCCGTGGCGCCTGGGGAGCCTATCACACGACCGACTCGACCAACGCCCTTGTGTGGAAGGCCTTGGTTCGCGAGATGGTGATCTATTTCTTCTTCCCGATCTGGATATCGAACTTGAGAGCCTCATGGCGCCAGTGATTTTCGTGCCAGACTAGGCTGGCGTCGCTTCGATGCTGACCTTGCTGGCGTAGAACGCGCCGTGGTCGCCAATCTCCAGCATTTCGTCGAAGGGGCGCCGATAGGCCCACATTGCGTCCTTGCCCGTTTCGCCGGCAGGCAGCACGCTCCAATAGCTTGCATCGCCCTTGTAGGGACAATGGGTCGAGCGGTCCGTGGCGCTCAGCTTGTCAAAATCGATGTCGGCGAACGGAACATAGAAGACCGCGGGGTAGGGGGATTCGGCCAGCACCTTGGCGTTCGCGGAGGAAGCGATAACAGTGCCGCCGGCGCGAACAATGACCGTGCCCTTGTAGGGTTCGATGGTGATGACCTTGTCGGGATTGCGCTGGAAGCCTGGTGCCGGGTTGGCGATCTTGTCCATGCTGGGTCTCCTCCTTGCCTGAACCCATAGGTGTGGCGAACCTGTCTGGAGTGCAAGGGTCTTTGTCGCCAAAGGAGATATGCCAAGGCGGTCGCCTGGGCACGGCGACACACGTACGTGCTTCCCCGTTTTGTTAGCCCAAGCTCAGGCGGCGGCTTTGAAGACGTCCATCAGCCCGGCATAAGCGGCTGCAATGCCCGCCACCGGGTTGCTGCTTCTCGACACGGTCTCGACCTTGAGCGAGCCGCCGCCGGTCGGCAACGTGAGCAACAGGAACTGGCGATTGCCGCCATTGCCGACGGAGGCGGCCGCGACATACTGGCCTTCGCCTTCGTTCTGGACGCACATCTTGAACAGCAGCGTGCCGCCCACGGCTTCGAGCGCGCCGCCGACAACCTCGACAAATTCGTCGTCGGAAACGGTCTTTGTGTCCGACTCCAGGTCGGCCAGGCTTTCGGCAAGCGTACTCTCGAGGGCCTTATCGTCGAGCGCGTCCATGCGAACCTCTTTCAGTCGCCAATCGCACCCCTTTGCCCGTTAACGAAACTTAACGCCGACAATGGCCGGATTGTGGCACTTTTTGCTGCCAATCCGATCAACAGAGTTTGCAGTGATGTAACGGAGTTGAAGCTTCCGCCACTCGGCTGGCAGGAGGAGCAGTCATCCGAAAATCAAAAAAGCGCCCGGATTCAACCGTTTGCGGTGTTGGCCTGAAGCTGGCTTTCGCCCGCCGGGTCTGCGGATGACTGGACAATTCGCCGGTTCGCTTCACAATGGAACCAAAAGCGTAACGCGGGAACCAAAAGCGTGACGCGAAAAGCGTGAGGGAGGATTTGGATGCTGGGATTGATGCAGGAATGGCCGCTGCTGTGCCACAAGCTCATCGACAATGCGGAGCGGCAGCATGGCTCCCGCGAGATCGTGTCGCGCTCGATCGAAGGCCCGATCGTGCGCACCACCTATGCCGATATCCATCGCCGTTCTCTCAAGGTAGCCCAGCGGCTCGAGCGCGACGGCTTCGGATTGGGCGACCGCATAGCCACGCTGGCCTGGAACACGGCGCGCCATATCGAGGCCTGGTACGGCATCATGGGCATCGGCGCGATCTATCACACGCTCAATCCGCGCCTGTTTCCCGAGCAGATCGCCTGGATCATGAACAACGCCGAGGATAAGGCCGTCTTCGTCGACCTGACCTTCATCCCGCTGCTCGAGAAGATCGCCGGCGCGGTCAAGTCGCTGAAACAGGTGATCGTGCTGACCGACAGGGCGCACCTGCCGCAAACCATGCTCGCGAATGTCGTCGCCTATGAGGAATGGCTCGACGAGGCCGATGGCGATTTCGCCTGGAAGAGCCTCGACGAAGGTACCGCTGCCGGCATGTGCTACACTTCGGGCACGACGGGCGATCCCAAGGGTGTCGTCTACAGCCATCGCTCGAACGTGCTGCACGCCATGATCGCCGCCATGCCCGACGCGATGGGCCTGTCATCGCGCGATACGATCCTGCCTGTCGTGCCGATGTTCCACGCCAATGCCTGGGGCCTTGGCCAGAGTGCGCCGATGGTCGGCGCCAAGCTGGTCATGCCAGGCTGCAAGATGGACGGCGCCTCGATCTATGAATTGCTCGACACCGAGAAAGTGACGTTCAGCGCCGCAGTGCCGACGGTGTGGATGATGCTGCTGCAGCATCTGGAGGAGACCGGGAAGAAGCTTCCTCATTTAAACAAGGTGGTTATCGGCGGCTCGTCCTGCCCTCGAGCGATCATGACCAAATTCCAGGACAATTACGGCGTCCAGGTCATCCACGCCTGGGGCATGACCGAAATGTCGCCGCTCGGCACGCTGTGCACGCTGAAGCCCGAATATGAAGAGCTCGAGGGTGAGGCCAGGCTCGATGTCCAGAGCAAGCAGGGTTATCCGCCCTTCGGCGTCGAAATGAAGGTGACCGATGACGACGACAACGCCCAGCCCTGGGACGGCCGGACATTCGGGCGCCTGAAGGTGCGCGGACCGGCGGTGGCCCGGGCCTACTATGGCGGCGCCGGCGCGGAGCAGTTCGACGAGGACGGCTGGTTCGACACCGGAGACGTCGCTCATATCGACCCCGGCGGCTACATGCAGATCACCGACCGCGCCAAGGACGTCATCAAGTCAGGCGGCGAATGGATTTCGACCATCGACCTCGAGAATCTGGCCGTCGGCCATCCTGACGTGGCGGAGGCCGCCGCCATCGGCATCCAGCATTCGAAATGGGGCGAGCGGCCACTGCTGGTCGTGGTCCGCAAGCCGGGCAAGGAGCCGAGCAAGGCGGACATCCTCGATTTCATGGAAGGCAAGGTGGCCAAATGGTGGATGCCCGACGACGTCGCCTTCGTCGGCGAAATCCCGCACACCGCCGCCGGCAAGATCCAGAAGACCACCTTGCGCCAGCAGTTCAGGGACTACCGCTTGCCGACGGATTGAGGGGATGTTGCGTGTTTGAGCTTCAAGCCGGCGCAAAAACAAACTAAGTCTCCGTTCGGGTTGGGGCAACGCAGAGAAAAATGGCAGGCATTCCCGAACGGCAAACGTCCAAGGCCGCCGGATGGTCGCGGCGCACGGCGGCTTTTTCGGCGGTGCTCGTGCTCACCGTCTTCGTTGGCCACTATTTCGATCTCGTCGAGACGCCTGTGTTTCTCTGGGTGCTCGGCATCGTCGCGCTGCTGGCGGCGCTGGCGCTGATATTTGCCGCCGTTGCCTTTTCCAGGCTGTGGAACTTCGGCGATCGCGGCGGCCGCGACATCAGCGTCGGCGTGTTGCTGGCACTGCTGGTGCTCGCCCCCTACGGCGTCGCCGCCTACTGGGCGGCGACCTTTCCGCCGCTCAGGGATATCTCGACCGATTTCGACGAACCGCCGGTGCTCGACGTCGGCGACCGCACCAAGGATATGAACGTGCTCTCGCCGCCGACGCCCGGCGAGCAGCGGCTGCAGACCGACAGCTATCCGCTTGTTACCGCGCGCAGCTACGATCTGCCGTTCGAGACCGTGGTCGATGCCGTCGAAACCGTGCTCGATCGCCGCAACTGGGATCTTTCCGAACCCTATCCCGACCTCGCCGGACAGAGCGACGTAACCATTACCGCCGTTGCCAGGGGCTTTGTCCTCGGCCTTCCCGCCGACGTGGCGATCCGCGTCACCGACGACGGCGATACGGTCATCGTCGACATGCGCTCGGCCTCGCGCTACGGCCGCTTCGATCTCGGCGACAACGCCGCGCGCATCAGCGATTTCCTCGCCGAACTCGACCAGGAAGTCGCCGGCCAGGTCGGCGCTGCGCCGGCGGAGTGATCGCGCGACGCGCCTCGGATAAGGACTAACAATCGCTAGCCTCGAATGTCGGGATTGGGCCCCAGTCCGGCGTATTTCCTGGCGTCTTGCACGCGCTCCGGCATTACCCTGTCCATGTTGACGGAGGGAGAGCTCGCATGCGTGGTCGTTGCTTATGCGGCAGCGTTGCTTTTGAAGTCGATGGTCCGGCACAGGCCTGCGTGGTCTGTCATTGCGAAAGTTGCCGGCGGCAATGTTCGGCGCCGATAACCGCCTATATCGGCGTCCTGGATGGCCAATGGCGATGGCTAGGCAAGCCGCCGAAGGTGTTCAACTCGTCTCCTGGCGTGAAAAGAACATTTTGCGATCATTGCGGCACGCCGCTGTCCTTCCGCTCGAAGAAGATGTCGAATGTCATGCACTTCTTTGCGGCAGCGATGGAGAAGCCGGAAGAATTTGCACCGACGCTGCATGTCGCCTTCGAGGAGAAGCTCCCTTGGGTGAAACTCGCCGACGGTCTGCCGACACGTTTTGGGCCTGACTATACGAAAGACCCCTGACGAATTCACCGTCTCGGTGGAATGGTGAATTAGTCTATTCGGCCGCCTCGAACCTGCCTTCGATCAGGATTGTCGCGACCGGCCCAAGCGGATTGGCGATCCGACTCTCCAACGCCTCGATGAGCTTGTGTCCGACATCAGCCATATCAACGGAATGTATGCCAACCTTCACGGGCAGAAAGCGTGCAAGCCGCGTGCTGTCGCGAGTCACGATGTGGACGTCCCTCCCAGGCACAAGAGCTCTTCTGCCAAGAACGTGTAACGCCCCCAGAAGGCCTAGTTCGTTGGCGCATGCCAAGCCGGTTGGCGGATCTGACGACCCCAGCAAATGATCGAACCAGGCGGCGCTCGATTCCATCGTAAACATGCCATGGCCGATCAGCGACTGGTCTATCGGAATTCCGACCTGCGCCAGCGCATTCTGATAGCCGGAAAGACGCATCGCACTCGCTTGATCCCCAGGTACGAGAAGTTGCAGTGCAATGCGTCGACAGCCCTTATCGATCAGCTGTCGGGTTGCCTCGCAGGCAATCTGTTGGTTGTCGATATCAACATAAGGATATGCGACGTCCAGGTCGGTTCTTCCGAACGCGACAAATGGCATGCCTTGATCCAGCAGCAGCTTGACGCGCGGATCGTTTGACACCATGCGCGTGATAATCAGTCCATCGGTACTGCGCGCCTGCAACTGCCGCTGCACACTCTCAACGGGATCGTCGTCGGGAGTGGTGGAATATATAGACAGACTATAACCCGCTTGCCGCGCAGCCAGCGTCATGCCTTCGATCAACGGAAGCTTCAACAGATCGGAAAGATGGTCTTGTGTCTCCATCGGGTATATTGCCGTCATCGTCAGCGTGCGGCCGGTTTTGAGCGCGAAGCCATGATGATTTGGCACATAGCCGACCCGCTTCGCGACCTCCTTGACGCGAGCGATGGTCGAGGGATGGACTTCCGGCCCATCCTTCAGTGCGCGGGACACCGTGGTCACCGAAAGGGAAAGTTCCGCCGCAATCTGTTTTAGGTTGGCCATGTCGCCCGACCTCCTCTGCGAAAGCGCCGGCTGGATTTGCTGACCGTCATTACGTGACCGGATTCCACCTCACGGTCAATCCAAGTGCTCGCTAAAGCAGCTTGACACGACTAAGTTTCGATGCAATCGTAACGTTACGATTACAAAAAATAGCTCATTTGAGCAGATTTTTGACGAATCCTAGGGAGGAGAACCTATGTCCTGGCTACGCATTTCCTTGGCCGCTTTGGCGATTTCGGCTGCCTTGCCCGTCCATGCCCAAACAGTCACCATCACGACCGCAGGTGGCGACTATGGCAACGCCATGAAGGAAGCCATGTGGGGGCCTGCTGCAAAAGAGCTTGGCTATGATGTCCACGAGGAGACCCTAAGCGACGGCCTAGCCGCTCTGAAGATGCAGGTCACCTCGGGTGCGGTCACGACCGACGTCATTCACCTGGGCTCACCGGAGGGCGCGCAGGCGGCGGCACAGTCGCTGCTGGAGCCGCTTGACTACAAGATCGTCGATCCCAACTCCGTGCCGGCCGGTGCAAAGTCCGACTACTGTTATCCCTTTGATTCCTATGGCACCGTCATGTCGTGGAACACCAAAACCTATGGCGAGAATCCACCCAAGACCTGGGCCGAGTTCTGGGACGTTGCCAAATTCCCGGGCCGTCGCGCGCTGCGCGCCAACGCGCAGGACTCGATCGAGATCGCGCTGCTCTCCGACGGCGTGGCGCCGGCGGACGTCTATTCCGTGCTCAGCACGCCGGAAGGTCTGGAGCGAGCTATCAAGCGGCTTGAAGCGATCAAGCCAAATATCGCCGTGTGGTGGACCTCGGGGGCGCAGTCGGCGCAGTTGCTGAAAGACGGCGAAGCGGATCTGGTCGTCACCTGGAACGGCCGGGCGCAGACCGTGAAAGCGGATGGCGGCGCGGCTGACTACACGTTCAAGGGTTCGGTCATCGGCACCGACTGCCTGGGTGTGCCGAAAGGGGCGCCAAACAAGGAAGCAGCCATGAAGCTCATCGCGGCGATGACACAGCCCGCGCGCGTGGCGAAGCTAACTGACTTCATCGCGTATGGCCCGGTCAATCCTGCTGGCTATGAGGGTGGCCTTATTCCCGAGGACCGTCTGAAGACGCTTGCGACCGCGCCTGAAAATGCCGGTACCTCCGTATTTTCGAACGCGGATTGGTGGGTCAAGAATGGCGAAGCCGCTCAAAAAGCCTTCGATGAGATGATGGCCCGCTGAGACTCAGCTCTAGGCTGAAGCCCATGATGAAGTCACTCCCGATCACCATCGACAGCGTGCGCAAGACCTATGGCTCTTACGTCGCGCTGGACGATGTCTCGGTCGATATCAAGGCTGGCGAATTCCTCACGCTGCTCGGCCCCTCCGGATCTGGCAAGACCACCTTGCTGATGGCTCTGGCCGGGTTTGTCCGGCCCGATTCCGGAAAGCTCCTGTTGGGAGATCGCGACATTACCCGCCTTGCCCCCAACAGGCGGGACATCGGCATCGTTTTCCAGAACTACGCCCTGTTCCCCCACATGAACGTCCTCGCCAACGTCGAATATCCGCTGGCGCTGCGCAGGATACCGAAGGCGGAAGCCCGTCAACGGGCGCTTGACACCTTGGCCCGCGTGAAGCTGGACGGTCTGTCGGAGCGCGGTATCGCCGCCCTGTCCGGCGGCCAGCGGCAGCGGGTGGCATTGGCGCGGGCGATCGTCTTCGAGCCGCGCGTGATGCTGATGGATGAGCCGCTGTCGGCGCTAGACAAAAATCTGCGCGAGACCATGCAATATGAGATCCGGCGCCTGCACGATGATCTGGGTATTACCACCATCTATGTGACCCATGATCAGCGCGAAGCACTGATCATGTCAGATCGGATTGCGGTGATGAATTCCGGCCGCATCCAGCAGATCGACACGCCACAGCGCATTTATGATCGTCCATCGACCCGCTTCGTCGCGGAGTTCATGGGTGAGGCCAACATTGTGGCCCCGGGATCGGTGCGCAGGATCGACGGCGCCGATGCATCGCGCGAAGCTTTGATGATCCGCGCGGAAAGCTTTCATCTTGATGCGAAGCTCGTCGGGAGAGACGGGGTGGCGCTTGAGGGAACGCTGCGCGCCAAGGCATTTCGCGGCGAGAACTGGCTTTTGACGCTAGCGCTTGAGGGCGGACAGGAAATCCTTGTCTGCATTCCGGCAGCGCTGGCTAGTGGCTGCGCCGAACTTGCCAGCGGTCAGCGGGTGACCGCCTATGCACCAGCAGCGAAAGTTCACGCGATACCGGGAGCGGCAGCGTGACCGTCCTTGCCGATCCTGCGCTCGCGGCGGACGCTCGACGCGAGCGGCAGTTCTTCCTCTCGCTTTCACTGCCTGCGCTTTTCATCGTCGGGTTGGCGGCGATACTGCCCATTGTCTGGATCATCCGGCAATCGTTCTTGACCACAGGGGGCGAATACACCGTCGGCAATTACGAGAAGGTGCTTTCGAGCGGACTGACTTGGTCGGCGCTGGCCACGACCCTTGAACTGTCTCTGGGCACGCTGGCGATCTGCATTCTTCTCGGTACCCCCCTGGCGCTCGCCCTGGCCAGCGCCCGTCCGAGGGTGGCCAACTTGCTGATGGCCTTCGTCATGTTGCCCTTGTGGACCTCCATTCTGGTGCGCACCTATGGCTGGCTCGTGCTGTTGCGGCGCGACGGCTTGATCAATGCGGCTTTGACGGGTTCGGGCCTGACCGCGGAGCCATTGCCGCTGGTCTACAATTTCACCGGCACGCTGATCGGCATGGTTCACTACATGCTGCCGCTTTTTCTGCTGCCCGTTTACGCCGCGATGCGCGATATCGACGCAAACCTCGTCCGCGCGTCGGCGAGCATGGGGGCCACCCTCGGGCAAACGATCCGCACGGTCATTCTGCCGCTTTCGTCCGGCGGTATCTTCTCGGGTTCGATCATCGTCTTCATTTACACCATAGGGTTTTTCATCACGCCGGCTGTGCTTGGCGGCGGCAAGGTAAATCCTCTTTCCACTCGGATCGAGCGCACGCTATCGACCTTCCAGGATTGGGGCTCGGCGAGCGTCCTGGGCATTCTGCTACTCGTTCTCATGGCGTTGGTGGGGGTGATGTTCCTGGCGGCGCGGCGGCTGATTGCCGGACGCAGAGTGGGCACAGCATATGCTTGAAGCCTATCCAGATGGCAGACTGGCCCGCATCCTCCTGTGGAGCCTTTGCGCGCTCGTAATGGCGTTCCTGATGTTGCCGACGCTGGTCGTGGTCCCGCTCTCCTTTTCGGCGTCCAATCTTCTCGAGTTCCCACCGCGGGCATACTCGTTGCGCTGGTACGAAACTTTCTTCGCTTCGGCGACATGGATGGCCGCACTCCGGACGAGCCTGATCCTCGGCACATTAACGGCGATGATCGCAGTGCCCCTGGGGCTGCTGGCCTCCATCTCGATGAACAGGCTCGGCGGAAGGGCCGCCGTAACCATTCAGGGCGTTTTGCTCACCCCGTCCATTGTGCCCGGGATTCTGCTCGCGATCGGCCTCTTCTTTGTTCTGGCGGCGCAACATCTGGTCGGAACACTGTTCGGTGTCCTGGTCGGACATGTTGTGCTGGCCATCCCGGTCGCGTGCATTGTGTTGTTGCCCGCTCTGGCCCGCTTTGATTGGAACCAGGTTCAGGCGGCGCGCAGCCTGGGCGCAAACTGGCCGAGAGCCATTGGCGGAATAATTGTCCCGCAACTTCAGATCAGTCTGTTGTCAGCCACGCTGATGGCCTTCCTGACTTCGCTGGACGAGTCTGTGATTTCGATCTTCGTCGCCAGCGGTCAAAACAGCACGTTGCCGAAGCTTATGTTCCTGTCGCTACGCGATCAGATCGACCCGACCATTGCTGCGATTTCGACCTTGTGGACCGTCATCGTCGTGGTCGTTGTCCTAGTCGTAACCCTTCGCCAAAAATCCTGACCGAGACTGGAAAAATGCCTGCAAGTCATCACCTGGCCGGGGCTCCGGCGGATCAGTCAACGAACATCCCTCAGGTAGGGCTGGCCATCATCACCGGCTCCGCAAACTGGGGGCTAGCCTTCCCGGAAGATGTCGAATTTGAGGGTGTGAGCACCTTACGGCGCGACATGAGTTTTGCAACGCCTTTCGGTCGTTCCGACAACTGGAAGCTGCTCGAGTTCGATGCGTCGATTACCGTCGAAGGCAAAACGAAACAGGCGCTGTGCATGTATTCGCACGGCAACCCCCGCGACCATATCGACCATTCCTGCCATCGCCGCGCGTTCTGGGTGTTGATGAACGCGGGTGTGCGCCAAGTCCTGGCCTGCTCGACGGTCGGCGCCGTCAACAAGGCGATCCAGCCCGGCGACATGGTGGTGAATGCCGATATCATCGAACTGTCGCAGACCCCGTTTTCACTGCTGCCTGGCCGTCAGAGCTTCGACTGCTCGGGCAAGCAGATCGTATGTCCAAGATGTGCGGCCGTTCTGGCCGAGACCGCCCGGCGCCATTGGCCAGCCGAATGCCGCGTCCATGGCCTCGAACAGCAGTTGGTCACTGCCCACTGCTACGGGCCACGGCTGACAACTCCCGCCGAAGCACTGGCATATCGGAACCTGGGAGCGGACGTCCTCAACCACTCGATCGCTCCTGAAGCAACTTTGTCGCGCGAGATTGCCGCCTGTTTCGTACCTTTGGCGTTCGTTACGGCGGGCTTCAACGACTATATGGACCGCAATCGCCAGAAATTGCTGCAGGACGACGTGTTGCCGAGCCTGTCCATGACGGCCTCGCGGGTCGCGCTGGAAACCGCCGCACGGCTTCCGGCCGATCCGGTATGTTCCTGCCATGGCTTGAAGTCGCCGCAGCCGGAGGAACGTTCCAGCCGTTTCTGACGCAGCAGAAGTGTCGTGAGCCCCGCTATCCGGCCGGGGTGAAAATGCCGTCGATGGCCGGCGCGGCGTCTGTCGCGACCAGGCCGCGCTCCACCAGATCCTCGAGATGGGCCAGCACCGACAGGCCCGCGGCGCCGTGCAGCCGCGGGTCGGTATCCCTGTAGATCGCCTTGACCATGTCGGAGATCGTCCGGTCGCCGGTTCTGATGCGCTCCAAAATGGCGCGTTCGCGCATTCTGCGATGTGTCTTCAAACCGCGCATGAAGCTGCGCGGCGCCGTCACCGGTCCCCCATGGCCAGGCAGCAGCAAGCGGTCGCCGCGTTCGATCAGCCGGTCGAGCGAGGCCATGTAGTCGGCCATGGCTCCGTCCGGCGGCGCCACGATGGATGTCGCCCAGGCCATGACATGGTCGGCCGAAAACAGGATGCCGGTCCCTTCCAGCGCAAACGCCGCGTGATTGGCGGTATGACCAGGGGTGAGGACCGTGCGGATCGCCCAGCCATCGCCGGCAACCAGTTCGCCGTCGCGCAACGCAACATCGGGAATAAAGGCCGTGTCGGCGCTGGCATCCAGCGCATTGGTCTCGCCGGTGTGCAGGGGCCGTGCCGGCCGGTGCGGCCCCTCCGCCAGCACCGTGGCGCCGGTACACTCTTTCAATGCGGCTGCCAGCGGGGAGTGGTCGCGATGCGTGTGGCTGACGAAGATATGGCTGACCGGCCTGCCGGCAATCACGTCGAGCAAGGTCTGGAGATGCGCTTCGTCATCCGGTCCCGGATCGATGACCGCCAGCGTGTCGTGCCCGACGATGTAACTGTTGGTGCCGTGAAAGGTGAAGGGGCTGGGATTGCGGGCGGTGACGCGCTGCACGCCGGGCGCGACGGCGACGCCTTGCCCGTAGCCCGGATCGAAACTGGTGTCGAATTTGAGAGCCATGTGTCGGCGGACTGTTTCTGGAAACGGCAAACCCGATTGCCGCATAGCACGCAAGGCAATATAGGAAAACGCAAGAACGCCATACCGGATGGCGGCAAATCGGATTGAGGAAGACCATGGCTACTGCAACGACACCGCAACCGCTTGTTTCCCTGGCCATGCCGCAAGACGGCGCTTCGCGGCTGGCGGTGCAGTTCTTCCTGGCGATCGCCGGAACGCTGCTGCTGACCTTGTCGGCCAAGACCAAGGTGGTGCTGGGACCAGTCGACATCTCCATGCAGACGCTTGCCGTGCTGCTGATCGCGGCCGCTTTCGGCCTGCGCCTCGGCGTGGCCACCCTGCTGCTCTACATGGCCGAAGGCGCGATGGGCTTCCCCGTCTTCCAGGGCACACCCGAAAAGGGCATCGGCATTGCCTACATGATCGGCTCGACCGGCGGCTACCTCGCCGGCTTCGTGGTCATGGCGGCGATTGTCGGCTGGGCTTCCGATCGCGGCTGGGACCGCCATCCGATCAAGCTTTTCAACGCCATGCTGGTTGCCGAAGTGGTAATGATGGCAATGGGCTTTGCCTGGCTGGCGCTGCTCATCGGCGCGGAAAAGTCCTGGCAGTTCGGCGTCCTGCCGTTCATCGTCGGCGACCTGATCAAGGTCGCCCTGGCGGCAAGCATGGTGCCGGCCGTCTGGTCATTGCTGAAACGCACCTGACGTTTGCGGGAAGCTTGTGACATGATGGGCCAGGCCCCGGCACTGTCACAAGGATGTTTCCGATGAAAGTTCTGGTCACCGGCATCGCTGGATTTATCGGCTACCATGTCGCCAGGCGCTTGCTGGAGCGCGGCGACGAGGTTGTCGGCATCGACAGCCTCAACAGCTATTACGATCCGCAAATCAAGCAGGCGCGGCTGGGGCTTCTGGCCGAGGCGAGCCGCAAAACCAATTCGGGCTATCATTTCATCCACGGCAATCTCGCTGACAGGACTGTCGTGGATGACTGCTTTGCCGGCCATGGCTTCGACCGGGTGATCCATCTCGCCGCCCAGGCCGGGGTTCGCTACAGCCTGGAAAACCCGCGCGCCTATGTCGAGAGCAACATCGTCGCCTATACCAACATCCTCGAGGCCTGCCGCAATGGCGGCATCGCGCACCTGACCTATGCCAGCACCTCAAGTGTTTATGGCGCCAACACCGACATGCCATTTTCCGAGCATCGCCCGGCCGACCATCCGCTGCAGTTCTACGCCGCCACCAAGCGCGCCAATGAACTGATGGCGCACAGCTACAGCCATTTGTTCCGACTACCGACGACCGGCCTTCGCTTCTTCACCGTCTACGGCCCCTGGGGTCGCCCGGACATGGCGCTTTTCCTCTTCACCAGGAACATCCTGGCCGGCGAGCCGATCAAGCTGTTCAACAACGGCAACCACACACGCGATTTCACCTATGTCGAGGACATCGCAGAAGGCGTGATCCGGGCCAGCGACACCCCGGCCGCCGCCAATCCAGCCTGGGATTCCGGCCATCCGGATCCGGCGACGAGCAGTGCCCCCTGGCGCATTTTCAACATCGGCAACAGCAAGCCGGTGAAGCTGTCCGCCTATGTCGAGGCGCTGGAGACAGCGCTTGGCCGCAAAGCCATCATCGAGCTGCTGCCGTTGCAGGCCGGCGACGTGCCGGATACGTTCGCCGACACCTCCGCGCTGCAAGAGGCCGTCGGCTATCGCCCGATGACGACTGTGGTCGAGGGCGTCGGCCGGTTTGTCGAGTGGTATCGGTCGTATTTTGGGCAGGGATAGTGCCGCGTTGTTGTGCCCGAAATGCGAACCAATGGTGGTCCTGTAAGGCTTTCTTCACGTCGGTGTGATGGTCTCTGAGTATTGAACGGACGCTTGCCGCCTGGGGATGGTTCTCTGTCGTGCGTGGCCCGGCCGTTTGTTGAATGCCGCGCTCGACAAGCCATTGCGTGAAACCTAAGTTCGGCGCCTTGCGTCAAGGCCGGAGACTTAGACATGACAAGGAGAGTTTTTTGAAGGGGATTATCCTTGCAGGAGGTAGTGGAACGCGTCTCTATCCGTTGACGTTGGCAGTGTCTAAGCAAATCCTCCCGATCTACGACAAACCGATGATCTACTATCCGCTGAGCGTGCTGATGCTGGCGGGTATCCGCGAGATCCTAGTCATCTCAACGCCGCGAGACCTGCCGGCCTTCCGGGATTTGCTTGGCGACGGGTCAGAATTCGGGTTGGATTTTTCTTATGCCGAGCAACCACAGCCCAATGGGCTTGCAGAGGCGTTCATCATCGGCCGCGACTTCATCGGCAAGGACAGCGTGTCGATGATCCTTGGCGACAACATCTATTTTGGCGACGGGTTGTCGAAGCTTTGTCGCGCTGCGGCATCGCGCGAGAGCGGTGCCTCGGTGTTCGCCTATCACGTCGAGGACCCCGAGCGTTACGGCGTGGTTTCTTTCGACAAGACCACGGGAACGGCACTTTCAATCGAGGAAAAGCCGCAGAACCCGAAATCGAATTGGGCCGTTACCGGTCTCTACTTCTATGACAACGAGGTCGTCGACATCGCTCTCGACACGCAGCCCTCGGCACGCGGCGAACTCGAGATTACGGCGGTCAACAACGCCTATCTCGAACGCGGCCAACTTCATGTGCATCGATTGGGGCGCGGCTATGCTTGGCTCGATACCGGAACCCACGACAGTCTGAACGATGCCTCCTCGTTTGTGCGCACGATCGAACGCCGCCAGGGCATCAAGGTCGCCTGTCCCGAGGAAATCGCCTTCGAGCAAGGCTGGCTGACGGCTGAAGAGGTCCTGAGGCGGGCAACCCGCCTGGGGAAGAATGAATACGCTGCCTATCTGCGCCGGCGTGTCGTCGAGTTGTTGGAGGACTAGATGTTGGAGGTCAAGTCCCTCGGTCTCGACGGTCTGCTGGAAATCGTTCCGAAGCGGCATGGCGATGCACGCGGTTTCTTCATGGAAACCTACAATGCCGAGCGTTTTGCGCAGGCCGGCATCGACTTGCTTTTCGTGCAGGACAACCACTCCTTTTCCGCCGCGGCAGGTGTCTTGCGCGGACTCCACTATCAGCTTGCGCCCAGGACCCAGGACAAGTTGCTGCGGGTTGTGCGCGGTCGGGTTCTGGATGTCTGTGTCGACATCCGTCGGAGCTCGAAGACCTTCGGAAAATGGATTGCTCACGAGATTTCGGCCGAAAAGGGCAACCAGATTCTTGTGCCGAGAGGCTTTGCGCATGGCTTCGTGACGCTCGTGCCCGACACCGAGGTCCTCTACAAGGTCACCGATACCTATTCGCCGGAGCATGAGCGGTCGATCCGCTTCGACGATCCCGCCATCGGCATCGAGTGGCCATCGATCGCCGGCGGATTCCAGCTTTCAGACAAGGACCTCAAGGCGCCGCTGCTTGCCGGCGCCGAGGTGTTTGCCTGATCGGTGTTGCCACGAAGACAGATGCGGATAAGGACAACAGCGTGAATTTTCTGGTGACAGGTGGTGCGGGCTTCATTGGTTCGGCGGTGTGCCGTCATCTTTGCGCCAATCCGGCCTATCGGGTGACCAATCTCGACAAGCTGACCTATGCCGGCAATCTGGCCTCGCTGCGGCCGATCGAGAACGCGCACAATTACAACTTCGCCCATGCCGACATCTGTGATGAGCGGGCGGTGCTCGACATACTGCGCCGCGACGATATCGACATCGTCATGAACCTCGCCGCCGAAAGCCATGTCGACCGCTCGATCGACGGGCCGGGCGCCTTCATCGAGACCAACATCGTCGGCACCTACAGGATGCTCAATGCCGCGCTGGAGTATTGGCGCGGCATTTCCGACGATCGCAAAAGCCGCTTCCGCTTCCATCACGTCTCGACCGACGAAGTGTTCGGCGATCTTCCCTTCGACGGTGGCATGTTCGTCGAGGAGACCCCTTATGCGCCATCCTCGCCCTATTCCGCCTCGAAGGCGGCCTCGGACCATTTGGTGCGGGCCTGGCATGAAACCTACGGCTTGCCGGTCGTGCTCTCCAATTGCTCCAACAATTACGGCCCCTATCATTTTCCCGAAAAGCTGATCCCGCTCGTCATCCTCAACGCGCTCGACGAAAAATCCCTGCCGGTCTATGGCGCCGGCGCCAATGTGCGCGACTGGCTGTTCGTCGAGGACCATGCGCGTGCCCTGGAACTGGTCGCGACGAAGGGGCAACCGGGCGAGAGCTACAATGTGGGCGGCAATTCCGAGCGGACGAACCTCGCCGTCGTCGAGACGATCTGCGATCTGCTTGACGCCAGGCGGCCTCGGGCTTCCGGCAAGAGCTACCGCGACCTGATCTCCTTCGTCACCGACCGTCCTGGCCATGACCGCCGCTACGCCATCGATGCTTCCAAGATCAGCCGCGATCTTGGCTGGGCGCCAAGGGAGAACTTCGCCAGCGGCCTGGCGAGGACCGTGGACTGGTTTCTCGACAACAAATGGTGGTGGGGGCCAATCCGCGAGCAGCGCTATGCCGGCGAGCGGCTGGGCGAAGCGCGCAAGGAGAGCGTGTGAGGCTCCTTGTAACCGGACGCGAAGGTCAGGTCGCGACAAGCCTGCTGGAGGCTGGCCAAAGGCATGCTGACGTGGACGTCATCGCCATTGGCCGCCCGGAACTCGACCTGGCAAAGCCGGAAACCGTCATCGACGCAATTGCCGCGGGCAAGCCCGACATCGTCGTGTCGGCTGCCGCCTATACGGCCGTGGACCAGGCCGAGGACGAGCCCGATCAGGCCTTTGCGGTGAATGCGGCCGGCGCCGGCAAGGTGGCACAAGCCGCTGCGCGGCTCGGCGTTCCCGTCATCCATCTTTCGACGGACTATGTCTTCGACGGCACCAAGCGCGATGCCTATCTGGAGACTGACCAGACCGCTCCGCGCAGCGTCTATGGTGCCTCGAAGCTTGCCGGAGAAGAAGCGGTGGCGGCCGCCAATCCTCGGCATCTCATCTTGCGCACGGCCTGGGTCTACAGCCCGTTCGGCAAGAATTTCGTCAAGACCATGTTGAGGCTTGCCGCCGACCGCGACGAGATCTCTGTCGTCGCCGACCAGTGGGGAAATCCGACCTCGGCGCTCGATATCGCCGACGCCGTCCTGCATGCGGCGGCAAGGCTGCATGGCGGCAGGGACTTCACGGCATTCGGCACCTATCATCTGGCCGGCACGGGCGAGACCAACTGGAGCGGCCTTGCCCGTCATGTCCTCGCCGCAAGCCAGGCGAATGACGGCCCCTGGGCGCGGGTCCGCGACATTGCCACGCAGGACTATCCGACCAAGGCGCGGCGTCCCGCCAATTCACGCCTGTCGAGCGCGAAATTCACAACCCGGTTTGGATGGACCGCCCCTGACTGGCGAAACTCCACCGAGCAGGTGGTGCGGCGCATCCTGTCCAAGGATGCGCCTGAGGCCTAAAGGCGTCGCGTTAGAACTTCTTGCCTGCTGCGACCTTGGCGCCGACGGACTTCTGTCCGTCGCCTCCATATTGAAGAGCAGGCTTGTGTCGAACATCAGAAATTCGTTGTCTGCATGGTCAGCCCAGTGGTGACCGCGCCAAAGGCGCCCGATCCGTCGAGGCCGGAAAAGCCGCCGGTGATCCCGAGCTTGGGCCTCAGCTTTGCGCTGCTCTCCAGCGGGAAAGACCGGGCGACTTCGGCGCCCAGGCTGTTGCCCGGACGTTAGGTTGATTCATATCGATTATCTGTGACCATTTTTGAAAGCGCTCAAAATGGACCTCATCCTTTCGACCGACAGTTAGAGCCATCGCACTTCTGCTGTCTGGTTGCTGGCCGGACTCGTCATCCTCCCAAACGAAACCGCAAGGCACAGCGGCCTGCGGTCACCACATTGAAATCGAGCCCCGGTGCGCGCCCGAGATTGACAAGCCATTGCGCGAAACATAAGCACGGGCGACTTGGTGTCAGGTGGGGGCTTGGCAATCAACGGAGAGCTTCTTGAAAGGAACAATCCTTGCTGGAGGCGGTGAGAACCGGCTGTACTCAATAGTATTAGCGATCTCTAAGAAAATACTGTCGCTATACGATCGGGTTTAGCGGCTTTGAACCATATCATTGCCTTGCCTGACGTTCGAGTCCGCCCGCTTTCCTGCCGTGACCGGTCATGGACGGCGACAAGGAGTCTTGCCAGAATCTTCACCGGGGCGAAGTTCGCCGAGAGAGGTGACAGCCAGTGACTTTGAAGTTCGGTACCAGCGGGCTGCGCGGTCTCGTCAGCGAGCTTAATGGGCCGCCGGCGCGCAGCTATACGATTGCGTTCATGCGCATGCTTTTGGGGCGGGGCGTTCTGAGCGACGGCGACGAGGTCTTCGTCGCGCGTGACCTTCGCTCCTCCAGTCCCGACATTGCCGGGATTGTTCATGCGGCGATCGCCGAGGCCGGTCTGGTTCCGGTCGATTGCGGAGCCTTGCCTACGCCGGCACTCGCACTTCATGCCACGAGCAAAAATGCCCCGGCGGTCATGGTCACAGGCAGTCACATTCCCGACGACAGAAACGGGCTTAAATTCTACCGGGCGGACGGCGAGATCGACAAGCGCGACGAAGTCGAGATTGTGAATATCCAGGCCGGTTTGCAGACCGCCGCCCCAACGCGGCCGTTAGCCGAACCCGCGCGGCCGGGCTCCGATCCTTCCACGCAATACAAAGACCATTTTCTTGGCTTCTTTCCGAATGGTAGCCTTTCCGGTGTTCGTGTCGGCGTCTACCAGCATTCGTCCGTGGCAAGAGACATCATTGTCGATATCCTGCGCACACTGGGGGCTGATGCAGTGCCCTTGGGCAGGGCCGAACGCTTCATTCCCGTAGATACGGAAGCGCTCAGGCCGGAGGATCTGGCGCTTCTCAAGGATTGGGCCGCGGCAGAGCCGTTCGACGCCATCGTGTCTGCCGACGGCGATAGTGACCGACCGCTTGTGGCGGACGCGCATGGCAGTTTCGTGCGCGGTGACCTGGTGGGCGCGATCACTGCGCGATTCCTGGATGCCGACTGCATTGTGACGCCAATCAGTTCCAACTCCGCGCTGGAGCGTTGCGGTCATTTCGACAGGGTGGTTCGGACGCGCGTGGGGTCGCCCTATGTTATCGAGGGGATCAGCACGGCGCGCTCTCAGGGCGCAAGATGCGTGGTGGGGTTCGAAGCAAATGGCGGTGTGCTGCTTGGCTCATCGGTCGAGAAGCATGGACGCACGCTTGCCGCCTTGCGGACCAGGGATGCACTGTTGCCAATTCTCTGCGTGCTTTCAACGGTTGCGGCGACGGGTCGCCCGCTCGCCGAAATAGCGGCCAGCTTCGGGTTTCTTGCCGCGGCAAGTGGCCGGCTTGAAGGCGTGCCGACCGAAAACAGCGCATCTTTCCTGGAAAAACTGTCGACGGATGCTGTCTACGCCAACGACATGTTCGAGGGTCTCGGGGGTGTTGCGGACATTGACAATCGCGACGGTGTGCGTATCACCGCCCGCAACCGGGAGGTTGTCCATTTTCGTGCGTCAGGTAACGCGCCCGAATTGCGGTGCTATACCGAGGCAAAGACCGAATCCCGTGCAGACGAATTGCTCGGTTGGGGTCTCGGCCTTGGCAGAGCTCAAATCTGGAAAGCTGAAGTTTGACCAAGATCGTTCCTGTCATCATAAGTGGAGGTGTCGGGTCCCGACTGTGGCCGATTTCTCGCGCGCTGCACCCAAAGCCCTTTATTCCGCTGCCGGACGGCGGGACCCTTATTCGAAGGACCTACGCCCGCGCCATCGGCATCGAAGGGGTCAATCATGTTGTAACGGTCACCAACCGCGATCTGCTGTTCCTGACGGCGGACGAGTATGCGGAAGTGGTGGCGCCAAGTGTGAAGAACACATTCCTGCTGGAGCCTTTCGGCCGTGACACGGCCGCCGCAATCGCGCTTGCTTCATTGCAGGTCGCAAGCGAGAGTCCTGACGCCATTCTTGTCGTGCTGCCTGCGGATCATCTGATCCTGGATGAAGCTGGTTTCGGCGCGGCCGTGGCGAAGGCGGCGACGATCGCGGCCACCGGACGCATCGTCACCTTTGGCATGAAACCCGAGCGCCCCGAAACCGGATTTGGCTATATCGAGGCCGAGGGCGATACGGTCTTGCGGTTCGTGGAGAAGCCGAATGCGGAGCGGGCGGCAGAATTCATTGCCAGCGGTCGGTTTTTCTGGAATTCGGGCATGTTCTGTTTTGCGGCCCGGTCGATGATCGCGGCGATGCAGGAGCTATGCCCCGACGTGTTGTCCAATGCGCGCGGGGCGCTCGAGAAAGCCAGGACAACCGATGCGGCGGACCGCATCACTTTTGAGATAGATAAGGATGGTTTTGCGGCCGTTCCTGCCGTCTCTATCGACTATGCGGTGATGGAGAAGGCAAGGAATGTGGGTTTTGTGCCCTGCAGTTTCGATTGGTCCGACATCGGCTCGTGGAACGTCCTCTCGCAGCTCGTGCCAGCTGACGAACGAGGCAACCGCACGATCGGGGAGACAATGCTGCAGGACGCGACGGACTGCTATGTGCACAGCGAAGATCGGCTTGTCTGCCTTGTCGGCGTTTCGGATCTTCTGATCGTTGACACGCCGGACGCACTTCTTGTTGCTCACAAGGATCAGGCGCAACAGGTAAAGGACCTCTACAATCGCCTCAAGACGCAGGGTCACGAGGCGGCAACGGTGCATCGCACGGTGCATCGCCCATGGGGTACCTACACCGTCCTGGAAGAAGGGCCGCGCTTCAAGATCAAGCGCATTGAAGTCAAGCCGAGCGCGCGCCTCAGCCTTCAGGCGCACCATCACCGCTCCGAACACTGGGTGGTGGTGAGCGGGACAGCGAAGGTCGTAAACGGCCAGAGTGAAATCCTGCTCGCGACCAACCAGTCCACCTACATCCCATGCGGTCACAAGCATCGCCTGGAAAACCCCGGTATTCTTCCGCTCGTCATGATCGAAGTGCAAAGCGGGGAATATCTCGGCGAAGACGACATCGTACGGTTCGACGATGTCTATGGCCGCACGTAAATTGGAGGCTTCGGGCGCGCATCCCGCAATTGGGTGTCCCGTTGTCGAGCAGATGTTTGCATTTCTGAATTGGCAATCAAGAAAGTAGAGATAGGCCCGTCATGAATTCCAAAACAGCGTTTATTACCGGCGTGACCGGACAGGATGGAGCCTACCTCTCGAAGTTCCTGCTCGACAAGGGATACGAGGTCCATGGCCTTCTGCGACGCAGCGCTTCTGCAGATGTGATCGGCTCACGATTGAAGTGGCTTGGGGTCGCGGACAAGATCGTGCTCCACGACGGGAACCTGACCGATTTGTCCGGCCTCATTCGAGTGCTTCGAGACGTTCGCCCGGCTGAAGTCTACAATCTCGCGGCCCAGTCCTTCGTCAAATCGTCCTGGCAGCAGCCGCTTTTGACCGGCACGGTGACCGGCCTTGGGGCAGCCAATATGTTGGAAGCAGTGCGGACAACCAGTCCCGAAGCTCGTTTCTACCAGGCATCGTCCTCTGAAATGTATGGGCTGATCCAGGAACCCATCCAGTCGGAGAAGACGCCCTTTTATCCGCGTTCTCCTTATGCCGCGGCCAAACTCTATGCCCATTGGATGACGGTCAACTATCGTGAGAGCTTCGGACTTCACGCCTCGAGCGGCATTCTGTTCAATCATGAATCCCCTTTGCGCGGCATCGAATTCGTCACGCGCAAGATTACCGACGCCGTTGCACGCATCAAGCTCGGGCTGCAGGACAAGGTGGCTCTCGGCAACCTTGAAGCCAAGCGCGATTGGGGCCATGCACGTGACTACGTGGAGGCCATGTGGCTGATGGTGCAGCAGGACACGGCAAGCGACTATGTGGTCGCGACGGGCAAGACCGTCTCCGTTCGGGAGTTTTGCAGGCTGGCCTTCGACCATGTCGGCCTCAACATGGACGATCACGTCTCGATCGACGAACGCTTCCTGCGGCCTGCGGAAGTCGAGGTTTTGCACGGCAATCCTGCAAAGGCCAAGGAGAAATTGGGCTGGGAGGCCAAGACCAGCCTCAAGGAACTCGTCGTCGAGATGGTCGAAGCCGACCTGGAGCGTGTAAGACGTGACCAGCACCTCTGAGATAGGGCTGGCGAGGTTCGCATGCGGGTTTTGATTACAGGTGCGCGGGGCTTTGTCGGCCCTTATGTCTCGGAAGCGCTTCACGGCGTTTGCGGCAGCGGCCTTGTCGTTGTCGCGACCTCCAAGGACGGCGGCGCGCATCCTGTGTTCGGTCAAGTCGAGGCACTGGACGTGACGGACAAGGTAGCTGTGCAGGACGCTGTCGCCCGCCACCGGCCGACGCATGTCGTTCATCTTGCCGCCGTCGCGGCCCTTGGCGCTGCCCAGGCCGACCCCCAGAACACGTGGCGCATCCATGTACAGGGCGCGCTCAACGTTGCTCACGCCGTCCTCGACAAGGCGCCGGGATGTTGGATGATCCACGTGGGATCGGGCCTGGTCTATGGCGAGAGCGCCAAAACCGGCCAGCCGCTTGACGAAAGCGCACTGCTTGCGCCGATCGACGATTATGCCGTAACCAAGGCCGCGGCCGATCTTGCCTTGGGTGCGCTCTCGCGCCAGGGCCTCAAATGCATTCGTCTGCGCCCCTTCAATCACACTGGACCAGGGCAAACCGAGGCATTTGTTGTGCCGGCTTTCGCCATGCAGATTGCGCGGATTGAAGCAGGGCTGGCTCCGCCGGTCATTCGCGTCGGCAATCTCGATGCGCAGCGGGACTTCCTGGACGCGCGAGACGTCGCCAGCGCTTATGCGCAGGTGGCCTTGAACAGTGACGATCTCGCGCCGAACACCATCTTCAATGTCGCCTCAGGCATCTCGTGGCGGATGGGAGATATTTTGGATAGGCTTTTAGCGCAAAGCAGAGTCAAGATCGTCACCGAACAGGACTCCCAGCGGCTGCGGCCGAGCGACCTGCCGCGCATTGTAGGGGACGCAAACCGCATCCGCACACAGCTTGGCTGGGCGCCCCGACATCTCTTCGAGGAGACCCTTGTGGCGGTTCTGAAAGATTGCCGCGCACGCGTGGCCCAGGGATGAACAAGGAACCTCCAATGCTGTCGGCAGTTCGGCAAAGCCAAGATACCAACCGTGTCCTCACCTTTGGGGGGGTGACAGCCCGGCACCCTTCCACCAACAACTCGAAGTACTGAGCTCATGAACGAGGTAAGTTATCACGCCATCAAGGCCTGCCGTGTCGGCAAGGGCAGGGATCTCGTCCCTGTGCTCAATCTGGGCGAGCAGGCGCTGACAGGCGTATTTCCCAAATCGGCGTCCGAGCACGTGACCAAAGGGCCGCTGGAACTGGTCTGGTCTCCTTCCAGCGGGCTCCTGCAGCTCAGACATTCCTACGAGCCAGGCGAGATGTACGGCGATAATTACGGCTATCGCTCGGGTCTCAACCAGTCGATGGTCGATCATTTGACGCACAAGGTTCGTTTCCTGGAGCGGCTTGCCTCTCCGCGCGGCGGTGATGTCGTGCTCGATATCGGAAGCAACGACTGTACGACCCTGAAGGCCTATTCGACTGCGGGACTGACGCGCATCGGCATCGATCCGACGGGCAGGAAATTTGCTCAGTATTATCCCGATGACGTGAAACTGGTGCCGGACTTTTTTTCGGCCGAGGCATATCGCGGCATCTCGCAGAAGCGGGCGAAGATCGTAACATCCATTGCGATGTTCTATGATCTCGAAGATCCCATCGCGTTTGCCCGCCAGGTGGCTGAGGTGCTTGCCGAGGACGGCATCTGGCATTTCGAGCAAAGCTACATGCCGTCGATGCTTCGCCTCAACTCCTATGACACGATCTGCCACGAGCACATCGAATATTATTCTCTCGGGGTTGTCGCGAAGATCCTAGAGGCGTCCGGTCTCAAGATCGTCAACGTGGTCATGAACAACATCAACGGCGGCAGTTTCGCTGTCACCGCTGCCCACAAGGGCAACAAAAGTCTCAAGGCTGATCAAGCCGTCATCGATTGGTTGCTGGAGCAGGAGGACCGCATGGGCCTGTCCACGCCGCGGCCTTTCCGCGACTTCGAGGAGCGTGTGTTCCGCCACAAGGACGATCTGTCGCGCCTCATTCGAACACTCGTTGCCGACGGCAAGAAAGTGCTGGGCTACGGTGCTTCGACCAAGGGCAATGTCGTCCTGCAGTTCTGCAACTTCACGCAAGCCGAAATCCCTGCGATCGCTGAGGTCAACCCGGAAAAATTCGGTCGCATGACCCCTGGAACGCACATACCGATCGTCTCCGAAGCGGACGCGCGGGCGATGAAACCGGACTATTTTCTGGTCCTGCCCTGGCATTTCAAAGATGGAATCCTGCGTCGGGAGCGCGAATATCTTGCGGATGGTGGCAAATTTATCTTTCCGTTCCCCGAGATAGAGATTATCTAGGTGGGAGACGTGTACAGAAATTCTGATCAAGGTGGTAGAAATTATTTAGATGGATCTGAAAATGCTGGTATTTGTGTCCGGAATGCCGCGCAGCGGATCCACTTATTCTTTCAATGTGGTCAGGAGGTCTCTGTCCAGGCGGGGCAGCGTTGCGTCGATCACCTCCGACAAACGCGCGCAGTTTACGTCAGGCGACACCACTCACGCCATCTACAAGGCGCATTATGCCGATGAGGAACTGCTTGGCATGCTGCGCGATGGCTCGGTCAAGTCGGTCTGTACCGTCAGAAAGCCGGAAAGCGCCGTGTTGTCATGGCTCAATACGTTTGGTGGAGACCCCGCACACGTTGTCGATACGATAATGTTGCCATGGATGCGCCTCTATGAGCGCATTGCGGCCCATTCCCTTGTCGTCAGTATGGAAGAGATCGAAAGCCACCGTCTCCGTTCGACGTGGAAGATCGGCCGTTATGTCTGTGCCGACTACAGTCCGCTGGAATGGATCAAGGATTGTCGTGAGCTGAGCAAGCGCCGCATCTCGAGATTGTTGAACGACGTCGAGCAGAAGAAGAGAAAGATCGTGGATAGTGGCTGGACTTACTATGACGCAGAGACTTTTTTTCACCGCCGCCATATCTCGGACCGCAGCAAATTTGAAACCAAGCCGGATGTCTTGTTGGAGATTCGGCGTCGTCTCGCGCCGTGGCTGGATCGGGATGGCAATCTCGTGCGTACTGCCTGAAATCACATGGAACGTGCCGTGCTCATGATACAGTGGATGACGCGGTCGTCGCGAACAGCTTGGCACAACCGTTTTGGCGATCAACTTGATGTCCCCAGGGCAATAATGTATCGAACCTGTCGCATGCTGCGGGGCTCGGGCAGAACACACGATCGGGACATCTCGACATATGCTGCCATCTAGGACCGGCTTCCTTCCAGAGGCCTTCGCCGATATAAACGCGGCGCTTCAGAAGCACCATCTTGCGACAACTTTCAGTTGGCAGGACGTCGCCCAGCGTTACCGGCGCTCGCGGGTCGGAGCGTTTTGGCTGACCATCAACATGGGTGTCATGATCGGCGCGCTGGGGTTCGTCTTCGGCACGCTCTTTCGCACGCCGATGCAGGAATACCTTCCCTACATCTGCGTCAGCCTGATCTTTTGGGGTTTCATCGCATCGGCGATCAGTGAGGGATGCACGACCTTTGTCGGTGCCGAGGGTATCATCCTTCAGGTGCGTATGCCGCTGTTCACTCATGTATTGCGGACGTTGTACCGCAACGCCATCATTCTTGGTCATAACATTCTGATATACCCCCTCGTCCTGCTGGCGGTCGGACGCATGCCGACATGGCAGGTTTTCCTGGCGGTGCCCGGCTTTTTAGTTTTGTCGCTCAATTTGCTCTGGATTATGCTTATTCTGGCTGTGTTGTGCGCCCGCTACCGCGACATGACGCAGGTGATGCAGAATCTCCTGCAGGTCATGATGTACCTGACCCCGATTATGTGGATGCCACGAACGCTTCCAGAAGGCATTTCGCAGCGGTTGCTGGACCTTAATCCCTTTTACCATCTCATCAGCGTCGTGCGGGACCCACTTCTGGGTGAATTGCCGTTCGCGACCAGTTGGATCGCCTGCATTGTGTTCGCGGTCGCAGGCTGGACGGTCGCGCTGTTGCTCTTCGGCCGCTATCGTCATCGCATTCCCTATTGGCTATGATCACTGCTATGGCTTCCATCACATTGGCCGGCGTCTCGGTCGAATTTCCGGTATTCAACGCGGCAAGCCGTTCTCTCAAGAACAGGGTACTCAGCGTCGCGACGGGAGGCGCGATCGACCGCCGGGGCGATGGCCATGTCATCGTGCGCGGACTGGAGGATGTGAGTTTTTCTGTAAACGAGGGGGACCGGATCGGGCTCGTCGGCCACAACGGTTCTGGCAAGACGACGCTGCTGCGCGTGCTGTCGGGCATCTACAAGCCGACGAGCGGATCTGCACTGATCCGTGGCGAATGCGTGTCTCTTATCAACATCTCCTTGGGTATCGACCCGGAAGCAACCGGACGCGAAAATATCAAGCTGCGCGCGGCAATGATGGGCATGCGGCGGGAACAATTGCGGGAACAGTTCGACGAGATTGCCGAGTTCACCGGCTTGGGTGATTTCCTCGACATGCCATTCCGGACTTACTCGTCCGGCATGCAGCTTCGCCTGGCGTTCTCGACCTCCACGGCGATCCGGCCGGAAATACTGGTCATGGACGAATGGCTGTCGACCGGCGACGAGGATTTCAAACACAAGGCCGACAAGCGGCTGCGCGAGATCGTCGACACGACCAAGATACTTGTCCTTGCCAGCCACTCGCGCGATCTGCTGCAGAAAAACTGCAACCGCATTTTGTGGATGGAGCACGGTCGGGTGCTGATGGACGGACCTACCAAAGAGGTCCTCCCAGCCTATTTCGGTTGAGCGCTCGGCTTGAAACAAGAATGAATGTGTAGAGGTTATGGGCGATGCCAATCACGTCTTACGCTCAAAATTTTGAAGACGTGATTCTTTGGCGCGCGCTCAAGCATGTGGAACCTGGGTTCTACATCGACATCGGCGCACAAGATCCCGTGGTTGATTCTGTAAGCCTTGCCTTTTACGAGAAAGGTTGGCGGGGCGTGCATGTCGAGCCAAGCGCCGACTATGCGGAGAAGCTGCGCGCTGCTCGGCCCGACGAAGAGGTGATCCAGGCGGCCGTCGCTCAGGAGCCCGGCGAAATCAAGTTTTTCGAAATACCCAATACCGGGTTGAGTACTGGCAATGAAGGAATCGCCAGAAAGCACGAGAATGAAGGGATCAAGGCCAGGCTGATATCGGTTTCTTCCCAACCGCTTTCAACAATTCTGTCTCTCCATGGCGATCGAGATATTCACTGGATGAAAATCGATGTCGAGGGCATGGAAGACCAGGTGATAAAAAGCTGGCTCCCCTCTGACGCTCGGCCGTGGGTCGTCGTTGTCGAGAGCACCAAGCCGAACTCGACAGAGCCAAGCCATGCACCTTGGGAACCTGGCCTCTTGGATATTGGCTATGATTTTGTCTATTTCGACGGCTTGAACAGATTTTATTTAAGTATAGAGCATTCTGAACTTAAGCCGCACTTTGATATCGGCCCGAATTATTTCGACGGTTTCGCAGTAAGTGCCACTTCCTGGTTTGCTCGCACGGTTAAAGCCGAAACGATTGCTCTTCGCAAACAGCTTGCGGAGGAGAGCAGTGCCAAGGCAACAACGGAAGCCCGTTTGGCCGAGGAACAAGGCGCCAAACTCGCGTTGGAAAATCGGCTCGCTGCGGTCTACGCTTCGACTTCGTGGCGCATCACCGAGCCGATGCGGGCTTCGCGCGACAAGGTCAATTGGCTCGCACGCGGAATATGGTCGTGGACAACTTTCAAACCCGGTACCCGGCCGCGGCGGGTGGCGCGGTGTTCGGCCGTAGAGCTTGCGAATTATCTCCGCACGCGTCCTCGTCTTGCGACGCCCGCAAAGCGGCTCCTCGGACACTTTCCGGCGCTGAATAATCATCTACATGCTGTCATTCAGGCAGAAAGATATTCTCAAGCATTCGGGCCGTCGGCTGTGCGTGAGTTTGACGGCAAGTATTCCATGGTAAGTGCAGAGGTTGGCGGGAGTAATGAGAAAATGGTTAAGACAGCTTTGCTCTCGATTGTACAACCCATTTGGCGCAAGATATGGTTTCGCATCGAAGGTCGTCTCGCCCCGATCGAATCTCGCCTCTCGTCCCTTGAACAAGCTTGGCATACACATATTTCCGCCTTCTTGAATGCAATGGCGAGCGTCCCAGCCGTCTCTCATGAAGTGGCGGCGCTATCCAGGCGACTGAACGAACTGACTAAGACACACTCTCGGGCCTCCGACAGCGAAACTGCGGCCCTCGCGGAGCGGCTGGAGGAGGTCGTTGCTGCCTTGTCGCAGCGTGCCGATGCCGTGGAAGCGCGTGGCAAGAATGCCGACGCGGCCATCAGTTCCCTGTGGGAACGCGTCGAGTTCGTCCGCCGGGAAACCCTCTTCGAATTCAATCACGGATCCAAGGGACAGTCTGCGCCCAACGGGGGAGGGGATCAGAAAATCCGGCCGTTGATCGTCTCAGCCGGCAAATTCGAAGCGGCGCGCCGTGAAAGGCGACTACGCCTCAATCTGGGCAGTGGCCACATTGCGCTGACAGAGTACATTAATGTGGATGCACGCCATCTGCCGGGCGTCGACGTCGTTGCCGATGTCGGTGACCTGCCCTTCGAGGAGCATAGTGTGGATGAGATATTCTCTGCGCACCTTGTTGAGCACTTTCCTCTTGAAACCATGCGCCGGCGGCTGCTTCCCTATTGGCGCAGCCGGTTGCGCCCCGGGGGGGTGTTCAAAGCCGTGACGCCGGATGCAGCAGCCATGCTGCAAGCGACAGCAACCGGTGAGATGCCTTTCGACGACTTCCGTGAGGTCACTTATGGTGCGCAGGATTATGACGGCGATTACCATTTCAACCTATTCACGCCTGACAGTTTGAAAGCGCTTCTGCAAGAAGCTGGGTTCAAGGAAATCTCTGTTCCGGTCGCAGGTCGCCGGAATGGCAAATGTTTCGAATTCGAGATTGTAGCGACAGCACCATGACCCAACGTTCTTCAATCACAGCCAAGGCCCTTCGCTACGCCAAAAGGTTGATTTATCTTCCGCATACGGCAACTGAGACTCTGGAGCGATTGCGCCGACTAGACACCGTCCCTGCCGATCCTACAGGCAGGCCTACGGCCCAGGCAATTCCAGCCCCGGCTCCCATCCCGGAGGTCAAACTTGCTCCCACGCCTGGAGAAATATACGCGGGCTACACCGCCGATGATCTATGGGTCTTTGATCTTTTCAAAGATGTGCGGCCGGAGCCGGAACTAGGCTTCGTGACGGACTTCCTTGGCACGCGCACGCGAACCACCTCGCTCTGGAACATCGCCCGGCAGTTTGACGGGAAGGTATTCGGGCGACCAGTTCCCCACGACCTGTTCGAAGCGGTCGAGTGGATCGGCCTGCTCAAGGCAGTTGCCTCCGCCAGGGGCGATTTCGCCATGATGGAACTCGGTGCTGGCTGGGGTCCCTGGCTGGCAGCAGGTGCCGTTGCCTGCTCGCATCTCGGTATCAAGGACATTCACTTGCTCGGGGTGGAGGCTGATCCCGGCCGGTTCGAACTGATGCGCCAACATTTCATCGACAATGGTCTCGATCCCGAGTCGCACAATTTGCTTCGTGCGGCAGTGGGTGTTGAAGCAGGAAATGCCCGCTGGCCCAGAATATCCGACGCAGCCAATGCTGGCGGTGGCAGGCCTATCCGGGAGACTGACGGCAAGATAAACCAAGATGACGCCGATTATATCCCCCATGCCGCCCACGACTATATCGATGTGGATATCCTTCCGTTTCGGGACCTCCTCGCCCGTCGGCCGGTGTGGGATCTCGTCCATATAGATGTTCAGGGCTGGGAAGCGGACCTCGTGTCCAGCACGGTGGAATTCCTGAACGAACGCGCAAAATGGCTGGTTATCGGCACACACTCCCGTCTGCTCGACGGCGCGCTTATTGGAACTCTTCACAGAGCCGGTTGGGTCTTGGAGAATGAGAAGCCGACCCGTTTCACATTCGACCCTGGGAAGGATTCGTTGGAATTGATGGCCGAGGTAGATGGCGCTCAAATTTGGAGAAATCCACGTCTGGTATCCGTCGACGAGACTAAGGGCAGACCAATGGCAGGTCCGGTTTCTAACGGTTCCATTAGTGTTTCCGATGTCCCTCTTTCACTAGCTCAGGAGCACGTTGAAAAGGCTCGGATTTTTGCAACGCGCGAGGATGCATTGGCTACTTTGCCACGCGGCGGAAAATTTGCGGAAATCGGCGTGGCCTTCGGAGATTTCTCCGAGCACGTCCTTCGCACCGTAGAACCCGCTCGCTTCGATGCGTTCGATATCTTCCGACTACATGAAATCGAGACGATTTGGGGGCGGCCTTCAGTCGAGACATTTCGCGGCCAGACCCATCGACAATTCTATCAGGAGCGCTTCGCCCATGAAGTGGCAAGCGGCCGGATGCGAATTTTTGAGGGCGACAGCAGTCAACTCATGACACAGCAACGGGACGAACTATACGACATCATCTATATCGACGGAGATCATACGCTAGAGGGGGTATTGCGCGATGCCGAAGTTGCGGCCCGGAAACTTTCGAAGAACGGCTATCTGGTCTTCAACGACTATATCATGGCGGACCACACTTCCAACTCGCCTTATGGTATCGTTCAGGTCGTGAACTGGTTTTGTGCTAATCTGGGCTGGCGCGTGCACTACCTTGCGCTGCACAGAATGCTATTCTGCGACATTTGCCTCGTTCGAAGCGATTATTAATTGAAGGATTTCGGTGACCGCAGAAGAAATATGCCAGTGATCCGGAAAGCTTTTATTTAGCGGGCGATCCGCCCTTCTCCAAGGGCAAGAAAGGATTACTCATGTATGAAAATGATCCTGATCGGATCAGCTTAGATCCGCGAATCTCTATCGTCATCTGTACAGATGGCCGAGCGGAGGCGCTCGCCAATAATCTGCATTGCCTGCAGTTTCTTGACGGGCCCGAATACGAAGTCTGCGTTGTCCGCGGTCCGACAGAAGACGGTATCGCCGAGGTGCTCGCCAAGTGGGAGGGCCGCATCAAGGTCGCGAGCAATCCGGAGCGCAATCTCTCTGCCTCGCGCAATCTCGGCATTGCACTGGCAGCGGGTGATATCGTTGCCTTTGTCGATGATGACGGCATGCCCGAA
The DNA here is from genome assembly GCA_004791255.1 of bacterium M00.F.Ca.ET.205.01.1.1. Lineage (GTDB taxonomy): Bacteria > Pseudomonadota > Alphaproteobacteria > Rhizobiales > Rhizobiaceae > Mesorhizobium. The sequence continues at coordinate 352,356 of SRUQ01000007.1, read as the reverse complement.
CAGCAGTGGCTGGTCGATTTGCTTCCCGCATTCGATGATCCACAGGTCGCTGCAGCGGGCGGAATCGTCATGGATCATACCGGCGCGCGCGAGCAATATCTCTACTCCTCGGCCGACAGGCTGGGTAATGCCGATTGGCAGCGCAAGACGCCGGCCGACGAGTACAATTTTCCCGGCTCCTACAATTTTCCTTATTTGCAGGGCACAAACGCGGCCTTTAGGCGCGATGTCCTAGTCGCCCTTGGTGGATTCGATGAGGAATATGAATTCTACCTCGACGAGACCGACCTGTGCTGTCGCATCAATGATGCGGGTTGGAAGATACGGCAATTACCGAACGCCGCCGTCCATCACAAATTCTTGCCTAGTGCCATCCGCTCGCCCGATCGGGTAACCCGCGTCCGCTATCCCGTGCTGAAGAACAAGCTCTATTTTTCCCTTGTCAATAACCGCAACCACTATAGCGTCAAGCGCGCTGTCGAGGACATGTTGTTCTTTGTGCGGGGGCAGGAAGCGGATGTCCGCTATCATGTCGAAACCAGTCGGTTGCTATCGCAGATGGACCTTGATGTCTTTAGCGTTGACGAAGAAAGGGCATGGGAAGTCGGCCTCAAACGCGGGCTAAGCAATTCCCGCCGCCTGATGGCCCCTATTCTCCCCTCCCGACCGGCCTCGTCCTTTCTGCCCTTTGCGCGGCTTACCCCGTCGGGTGGGCGCAACACGTTCGTCTTTCTCAGTCAGGAATATCCGCCCGGTCCCGTCGGTGGCGTTGGGCGATATATAAACCAATTGGCGCGTGCGGTGGCTGCCATCGGCCACAATGTCCATGTGCTCACGCGAGGCCACGAACATGATCGCGTTGATTTTGAGGACGGGGTTTGGGTCCATCGCGTCGTTTCGCGCCAGTCGAGTGAGATGCAGCCGGAAGAGGGCACCATTCCGGCGCACATCTGGACCCATTCGGCCCTTATGTTGGAGGAGTTGCGCCGGTTAGCTCAACGCCAGCAGGTCGATGCCGTCTACGCGCCAATATGGGATTGCGAGGGCGCGGCGATCCTGCTTGACGATTGCTTTCCGCTCGTGACTGGCCTGCAGACAACCTTGCATTTCTGGCTTGAGAGCCATGATCACCACAGGGATGATTTGCAATTCATGGAGGGCTTCGCCAAGCCAATGCTGGCCTTGGAGGCTCGCCTGCTGCGTGACTCGGCAGGGATCCATGCCATCAGCAAGGCCATTCGCCGCGATATTTCGAGGGTCTATGATGTTGCGCTGGAAGATGGGCGCACGGCTATGGTGCCGTTGGGCCTGGAGGACTTCTCGGCTCTTCCCGATGTGCCGCCTGCCCCGCTACCGCAGGGAACTCTACGCGTTGTCTTCATCGGACGGCTCGAGAGACGTAAGGGCATTGACGTACTGCTTGATGTCATCCCCTCACTGCTTGCGAGATATCCTGACCTCCACTTCGATATAGTAGGCAATGACAATATCCCAGGACCGGATGGCAAGACCACCTATCGTGCTGCCTTCGAGGCCGCGACGCCGACAGCGCGGATGACCTTCCATGGTGAGGTTTCCGAAGAACAGCTGCGGGGGTTCTACCGCGCCTGCGATATTTTCGTTGCGCCCAGCCGTTTCGAATCCTTTGGGCAGGTACTCGTGGAAGCCATGATCTACGGCAAACCTGTCATAGCCTGCCGCGCCGGCGGTATGGTCGAAATTGTGGAACCCGAGTACACCGGACTGTTGGCCGAACCAGGCGACTCGGTCTCCTTAGAGCGTTGTCTCGAACGGCTAGTCGCCGAAGTTTTGCTGCGCCGCTCATTTGGCGAAGCCGGCCGTCGCCGCTATGAGCAGCGCTTTTCGGTCGAAGCGGCGGCACATGGGGTCGTTGCGCTGTTGCGTCAGGCAAGCAGGGCCACGACTGACTGATGGAGCGTGGTGGGGGTGGGATGAGGATGGACGCAATTGAAAGACAGCCACTACGTGTCGCGGTCGTAGCTCCCATTTTGCTGCAGCGTGACGCGATTTCACTTGCCGTTCGGGACACGATGCGCATCCTTTCCAAGGACGCGGGGTTCGAGGCCATCCATCTTGGGCATGCTTGTGAGTATCCTGAGATTGCGCACCGTCAGCGCAACACGTCAGGTGAGTTACTCCTCGACCCAGTTTACTACACCGCCGATGCGGCCATTTTTCACTTCGGTATTTATCACGGGCTGTTCGACGCCCTGCTCGGCGGTGGACCCCGAGTGAAGATCGTCCGCTTTCACAATGTGACGCCGCTGCATTTGGTGCGGCAGGCCGACAGGCCCGTGATAGAGCGTTCGCTCCGCCAGATTGAAATACTGCGGCGCGCCGATGAAATTTGGGCCGATAGTCCGAGCAACGCACAATATCTTCTCGATCGCGGCTTCGAACACGACAAAATCCGGGTCATTCCGCTTGTTGTTGAAGATCCGATACCCTCCAAACTTTCGCAGAAAGCTAAGGATCGCATATCGGTCTTGTTTGTCGGCCGCATCGCGCCATCAAAAGGCATTCACGATTTGATCAATGCGGTCGCTTGCGCGCCCGCTTTGCAGTCCATGCTGCGCGTGACCATCGCTGGCAATACGCATTGGTCCGATCCCGCCTATATCAGGGAATTGCAATCGCTTATTGAGAAGCATCATCTGAAGCCAGTCATCTCATTTACGGGTACGATTGATGATACCGAGCGGGATCGGTTGTTCGGCGAGGCCCATATCGTTGCCATCCCCTCCTATCACGAAGGGTTCTGCCGGCCCGTCGCCGAAGGCTTCCGAGCCGGCTGTGTCCCGCTAGTCTACGACGCATATAATTTACCTCACATTGCCAATCGGCTTGGCCGCATTGTGCCAACCGGGGATGTAGAGGGCCTTACTGCAGCACTGTCAGAGCTCGTGTCTGCTCAGGTGCATGGCATGGCCAGCCCTGACGAGCCAGTGCTGCCCCTCGACCGAGGACGCACATCGGTTCATGAATTCGATCAACTTGCGCAAGAATGGGCGCAGGAATTTACAATGGAACGCATAGCGTCCCAGACGCACGATCGCCTATTGCAATTGACAGCCGGCAGAACCCTGCAAGCGACCGACTTCTAGCAGATCCTGACGGAACTGACCGATGAGAGATGCTGTGATTTCATCACGCTGGATTCGAAGATTCGCTTCCGCTCCGTCCAACGAACGCCAGTTCTCCACGGCTAAAAATGCCGCTATTGCCGCGATCGTCTGATGGGGACACTCCGCCAGTTCCTCATAGTGGATGACTAGTGGCTCGATGCCATATTCCGAGAAATAGACATCCCACGCCAATTCGGCGGTGACGACCGTTTGATAGCAAGCCACTATTGCCGAAAAATCATAGGGCACGTCGACGTTCGACTTTCTATTGTCCTGCCACCTAAGCCACTCCTGCGTCACCCTTGCCCTGTAAAGAGACATTGCCTGCGCGATCTTGTCTCTTCGCACGAGCCGTATCCATCGATGATTCGGAAGCACATCGGCCAAAAGCCTTTTCTTCCCGATAATATTGCCGAATACACTCTGTAGCCATGCGCAATGATCATGGGCGAATTTCGCACCGAAAATGCCATTGACTGTGTTTTCCTGGAGAATTTTCAAAATCGCCGCCTCGGCGCCAGGGACCTTCCAATGCGAAAGATCGTACTGAAAAAATTCCGTTGGCTGACCAATCTCCGCCTGTGTCAACAAATCGCACAAATGGTTGCTGCCGCATCGCGGTGTAAATGCGATCGAGTAGCTGCATTTTATTTTTTCTAGGACGCGCTGTAGCGCGCTAAGGTTATCTCTATGCATCGTCTGTCTTGGCAGCACCGATAGTGCAGTCTTGCGTTCGCTCTGGAATGGAGATGCCAGGAGGTTTCCGATTTCATTTCTGAGCTTTTGCAAACGAGAAATAGTCAACGGCGTGTTGCCCTTCTATGTGTGAAAATGGTGGCATGCGATTTACTGGGCCATCACCCGATCCTGACCAGATCCCGGTAAAGCTTCGCGTAGGCGAGCGCCATTTGCTCGGCCGTGAACAGACTCTCGTATCGCTCGACGGCATTTTTCCCGAAGCGGCCGGCCATGTCCGAGTCCACCCATATCCGAGCCATGGCTTCGGCCAGGGCCGGCGCGTCGCCCGGTGGGACGACCAATCCCGTCACCTTGTCCAGGTTGATGAAACTGGTGCCGGTGCCGATCTCGCAGGAGATCATGGGTTTGCCGAACATCGCCGCCTCGACCAGCGACAGCCCAAATGCTTCCGAGCGCAGATGGGAGGGGAACACAACTGCCGTGCACAGCTTGAGCAGCGCAATCTTGTCCTCTTCCTCCAGTGCGCCGACAAAATGCACGTTCGACAATTGGCTTGCTTGCGCGCGCCACTCTCGTTCCATCGGGCCGGCACCGACAACCACGACCGGATACCCGCTCAGGCGTGCAGCCTCGATCAGGATGTGCAGGCCCTTGTAGTAGCGCAGGACCCCGGTGAACAAGAAAAACTGACCGGGAAATCGCCTGCGCCACGCCCGTAGCCGTCCTTCCGACGGTTCCGGATATGCGCTCGCCTCCAGGCCGTTGGGAATGACGACGGTTTTGGCCCGCTGCCCTCGCAGGACCTTGCTCGTTTCCAGATAATTGGGCGATGCCACGACGATACGATCGACGCTGTTGAGAAAGCGATGCATCAGCGGACGATAAAGCTGCAACAGCACGCTCTGCTTGACGATGTCGGACTGATAGGTGACCACCGTCGGTTTGCGTACGCGCGTGCCGAAATGAACCAGGTCCATGAACGGCCAGGGGAAGTGATAGTGAATCACGTCGGCTTTCGCTGCCAGTTCGCCGAAGCGCTTGAATGCGTCCAGCGAAAAACCGGTCGAAGCGATCTCCAGGTCGAGGCGTGCTTTATATGCCCAATGCCCGTCGAAGAAGACGGTATTTTGCTGCGGCTTGCGGCTGAGCGAAAGCACCGTTGGCTCAATGCCCAGTTTCGAGGTTCCGCACGCGATCGCATGGATAGCCCGTTCCATGCCGCCGAATGTATCGGGCCAGTAGGTCTTGAAGAAGTGGAGGACGCGCATGTCAGCGTCCTTTCCGTTTGGCCGCGGCTTGGTCGAAAACCTCAAGCAGCCGTTCGGCGCTGGCATGCCAGTCGAAACGCGCTGCATTGGCCTTGGCGATCGCGGCTCGCCTGGCGAGATCGCGATCGTCAGTAAGCAGGTGATGCAGTTTTGCGGTGAGATCGCTGACCGACAGCGGATCGACCAGCAAGGCACCTTCGCCGGCAATCTCGGGCATTGAAGAGATGTTCGAGGTCAGCACCGGTACGCCAAACCCGTTTGCCTCCAGAATGGGCAAGCCAAACCCTTCGTAGAGTGAAGGCATGGTAAGGGCGCGGGCTCCGGCATAGAGCGATGCCAGGTCATTGTCATCCAGATATCCGGTGAGCCTCACCTGATCGGAAATCTTGAGGCGAGCGAGGTGCGATCGAAGATCGCCGAGGTGCCAGCCTTGCCCGCCGGCGATAACCAGCAAGTGGCCTGAACGAACCGCCGAGCCAAGTCCGGCCCAGGCCTCCAGCAGGCGCACCAGATTCTTGCGCGGCTCAAGGGTCCCCACGAACAACAGATACGTTCGGTCAATGCCAAAACGAGTGCGGACAGCCTCGATATCGCCCGGAACGAGGCGGGTGTAGCCAGGATAGATCGTTGTAACCGGAGCCTCCAGGCCTGGATATCTCTGCCGGAGCGCTCCCATGGTTGCATCCGAGTCCACGACAATCGCGTCAGCCCGGCGCACCGCCGCTCCAGCAAAGATGCGCTCCGCGCCCCATGTCTGCCAACGCATGGTTTCGGGAGCATATGCCCAAACCAGATCGTGGATAGTGACCACGCGCGGCATCGGTGCCGGCAGCCGGAAGGGAAGCCGGTGCGCTGGCCCCCAGAAGACATCGACCGCGTCGCCGGCTGCTGCGCGTGGCAGCGCGGTTTGCGACCAGATCATGCGGGCGACGGCACCACGAAACCCCGCGACACGCATGTCGGCGCCCTTCAGGTCCACCAGTCCGTTGGCGGGCGGCTCGGGCAGGTAGAGAATTGGTCGGTGGCCGGCCGCGACCAGCGCCCGCGTCATCTCGACGACGTATCTTCCGATACCCGTGAGACCCGGCACAAGGTTGCGTGCATCGATTCCGATCTTCATCTACGATCTGGGTACACTGAGCTGTGTGCGGCAGCAGCAATCATTTCGCCGTGATACCAAGTTTCCGCGTGATCCCGACTTTTCATGCCGGGTGCCGACGCTCCCTTCCGCATAGCAGAGTCGAACCCCATTGCAACATCACCGCATCGAATGCAGAGGCCGTGCCAGGCTTGGCGATGAAATCGGCATCGCTTCTGGTCTGTCGTTTGACAAGCTATGATGCACTGCAATACCAGACATTACTTTCTGGGGGGCTGGAAAGCGGATGATCGAGCAGATGATCAAGAAGAAGCGTGTTTTCTGGCTCGGCATGCACAAAGTGCTCTTGCAGACCGAACTTCCCCGCCTCCGGGCGCTTGGCTACGAGGTTTTCAATCCGCCCTATCTGAGCGACGTCTACGATCAATCCGCCGTCTACGATTGGCTCCCGTCCGACTCCAGCCTGCCCAGGGAGGCTCTGGAGATATTGGAAAGGACTAACTTTTTCTATGACGAAATCCCGCCGGAAGCAGCGGAGGTTCTGAACGCGTATTTCGACGCGGCAATCGTTACAATCAACCCATTGTGGCTCGTGCATTTCCTGAAAGCCTACCATGGCCGCGTCATCTATCGCACCTATGGTCAGCCCTACAGCCTGTCGGATGAACTCAGTAAGCTTGGAGGGCTGCGGCTTGTCACCGAGCGGGACGATTTCTGGTTCATGCCGCACTCCGAAAAGGTGACCGATGTAGAGGACGATTGGCTGCGATCACGCATGATGATCGTTCCCTACTGCCTCACGCAGGATGTCGTCGATTTGCGAGATACATGGGATACTGGAGCATCGCTGCCTGAGATGGGGCTGCTCTGTCCCAGGGTGGCGGACATCCCTTACTACAGCGCCAACTACCGCCAACTGAAGCGCTATTTCCCCGCGAAAGGTTACAGGATTTTCGGCGCTCAGAATGTCCCTGTCGGCGATAAACAGGTGATAGGCACCGTCGAGCGCTCTGAATTCCTGAGACGACTAACCCAGATGCGTGGCTTTGCGTATCATTATGGGGAGCCGACCGTCTGCTATCTGCCCCCGATAGAGTTCATGACGCTTGGCGGCCCCGTTCTTTTCCAAAGGGGATCCTTGCTCAGCCGGTATTTCCCCGCCGAGGCTCCCGGGAAGACCAACGGCATTGAAGATATGGTGAAGCGGTCGGAGCAATTGAGGAAGGGCGACAGCGCCTTCTCGCGCGAACTCATCGAAAGTCAGGCCGAGGTTCGGGAACTCTATCAGCCGGAGGCGGTGTGGCCCATATTCGACCGGGCAATAGAAAAGGCTCTTGGCGACACAGGTGCGAACCGGGCCGAGGAATTGATCTATACGCCGACCGTGAAGATGAAGGCGCCGGCCGCTAAAACGGTTGTTGTAGCCTTCCACGGTTTCGGGCCATTGGTTGTACGTCACAATGGCGAATACCACTGCGCAGAGGGGATCGCGCGGGTTGTTCGTCAGATCATTCGTGCGCTGGCGGATCTCGGCTTCAAGGTGGTGGTCACGAGCCGCAGGGAGGACGTCGGTCGCATCCATGGATTCCTCGGTTCTGCCGCTGGGCCCGGCATGAGGGTCATGGTCATAGACGAAGAGGTTGCCGGCGGAGGAAGGGTCGTGAAGGCGCTCGATCGCCTTCATCGAATTGCGCGGACGCGACCGTTCTCCGTCAGCACGGATCATCTCAAGAGGCTTTACCGAGGACGAGATTTTAGGAAGATGCCACGGGCACTGGCATCGACGGCATTGGTGGCAATTTTCAAGGCCATGAACAGGGCTGAGAAAAAGTTCAAAAATATCAAGCTTGCCAGTGGTGCCATGCCGGGCGCCGAATATGTTGATCTGATAAATGCAGATGCCAACATCGGCCATGTGTTGATACCGCACTACTATATGTTCCCCGAACTTGCCGATCTTAGAGGCAAGGATATCGTTTTGTATCTTCCGGATTACATGCCTCATTTCTATCCGGACTCGGCCGAGATGGGCGCTACGCAGCAATACGCCATTGTCGGAAGAGCGATGGTTGCCAAGGCTCGCCGTATCCTGACCAACTCGGCGTTCACGGCATCTTATCTGCCCAAGACCATTCTGGCCCCGCGGCCCGAAAACATCGCCCACGTTCCCCTACCGTTTCTGAACGACAGTGCATACGGCACGGAGTCCCTCGATCGGGTTGCGGCGCTGCCAAGGCACTACGCATTCTATCCCACGAGGAACCGACCCTCAAAGCGGCTCTCCGATTTCGCAAAGACCGTGGCGATTGTAAACAGCCGACTCGAGGAGACGGGGAGCAAGGATCAACTGGTTGGACTTTTGACCACGCCGTTAACAGGCAAATCGGCAGCCGGTGCCGATGAGCATTTGGTATCGCTTGCGGAGCTGACGGACGCGGAGCTCGGACATTTGTACAGGAATGCGCTTTGTCTCTTGTTTACGTCTGAGATGGAAGGAAATTTCCCGACTCAGATAACCGAAGCGCTACACTTGGGCGTGCCGGTGGTTGCAACGAATATCCCTCTTATTACGCAGGAACTTGGGGATGCGGCTGCATCGTTGGATTTGGTTGATGTCGGCGACTGCGAAGGATTCGCCGACCGGATCATGTCGATCCTCGCTGACCGCCCCGCAGCGATCCACCGGCAGCAGGAAGCCAGGGAATTCTCGTCCAGGAAATTCGCCTATGACAATTTCAAGCAGGGAATTTCCGAGCTCTTCAGGCAATAAACTGGCCTCGCGCATGAACTAACTGCCTGACTTCACTCGATAAACTGTATCTTTGCGTAGGCAGGAACGGATGGTTCGGGCAACATGGAGCCGACGATACGCTAATTGTGCGAAATGGCGCGTTCGCTATTTCACCCTGTGCGATTTCTCGCTGCGGACAAATGCATGGCGAGCCCTGCCGCATACCAGCGCAAGAGCAACGGTTGAACGGTTGACGCTCTGACCCAAGCTGAAACCAAAAAAACTCTGGCGATGACCGCAACTCCACGCTATGCGGTGGATTGCAGCGGGGGCTGAGGATTGGAATTTCGAGCGCATGGTCGGTGACGAAAGCCATTCGATCGGGCTATTGTAGTGCCCAAGTCCTTTCGCCTGGAGTTCAATACTGGCCAATGACTTCCTATGTAGAAGCCGTATCCGGAAGTCGGCCGAAGATGCGGCGCGCCATCATCATGGTCCAGGACCTTGTCATGGTCCTGGTCGCGGTTGCCCTTAGTCTCGTCCTCTCGCGGTCGAACCTTTCGTTCGATGCATTCTCCTACCAGGGCTTGTCCACCTGGGCGGGCATCGTTCTTATCAGCCACCTGCTGTTCCGGTATTGCGGTCTCTACACCACGATCTGGCGCTTTGCCTCGACTCCGGACTTTTTCAATATTCTGAAGAGCTGTGCGATTCTGACGGTTGTGCTTTATGCCGTGTCGCTGCTGTCTCGCTTCTTCCAGCCGGTGGCCGGCCTCAACGAGCGCCAGTTCATCGTCTTTTTCCTGGTCTCTTTCACCATCATATCAGCGCCTCGGCTATTCTACCGCTTTCTTCGCGATGGCGCGAGCTGGGGTATTTTCACCCTCAAGACCGACAAGGTGCAGGCCAAGCGGGCGCTGTTCGTCGGCCGGCTCGGCGAGGCTGACCTGATCATACGCTTCACCCGCACGGCTGACCCCGCCGACTACTCCATCGCCGGCATCATGGCGACAGAGCACGGCGCACCGTTGGGCACACGCATTCATGGTGTTCCCGTGGTGGCGACCCGGCCGCGCCTGATCGATGTACTGGAAGACTACGCGGCCGGCACCAAGAGCCTCGACCTGCTTATTTTTGGCAGCGGCGCCGAGCATGAGATCGAGGAATATTCCGAACTCGTGCGTGTCGCCCGGCATGGCGGCATAGCCGTCGTGCAGTTTTCAGGGCTGTCACAACGGGGGCAGGAGGGGAAACTGGTTCTCGACGCTGTCGAGATGGAAACGATCTTGCGCCGCCCGACGGTGCCGTCCGATATCGAACGCATCAGCGCCTTCGTCGGCGGCAAACGGGTCCTGGTGACGGGTGGCGCCGGCTCCATCGGCCGGACATTGGTCAAGAGGTCTCTGGAGCTCAAGGCAGAGGCGGTGCTGGTCGCGGACAATTCCGAGTTCGGTATTTTTCAGTTGAGCCAGTACGTCGACGAGAAGGACCACGACCGACTCAAGGTCCGCATTGTCGATGTCGCGGATCGGCGCCAGATGACGCGTGTCGTCACCGAATTCAAACCGGACATCATCTTTCATGCCGCGGCGCTCAAGCACGTTCCGTTGCTCGAGGAGAACTGGGAATCGGCCATCCAGACCAATGTTTTCGGCACGCTTGTCTGCGCCGAAGTTGCCGCCAAATGTGGCGTTCCGCAATTCCTCCTCATCTCGAGCGACAAGGCCGTGGATCCGACTTCGGTGCTTGGCATCACAAAGAGGGCGGCCGAGCAACTTGTCAGTTCCCTGCATGAAAACCACGCAATCGAGCCGGACGGGCTCCGTTCCCGCACCAAATTCATCGCAGTGCGGTTCGGTAATGTGTTCGGCTCCAACGGCTCGGTGGCGACCATCTTTCAGGCACAGATCGAAGCCGGCGGCCCGGTCACGATTACCGATCGACGTATGACCCGCTATTTCATGACCGTGGCGGAAGCTGTCGACCTCGTTATCATGTCGGCTGCCGACGCACAGTCGCGCCACGGCAATGACGACTACGCCATCTATATGCTGGACATGGGCAAACCCGTGCCGATCCTCGAAGTGGCGGAAACCATGATCCGCATGGCCGGCAAGAGCCCCTACGTGGATATCCCGATCCGCTTCACCGGCATCAGGCCCGGCGAGAAGCTGCACGAGACGCTGCAGGGCGCCAATGAAGAGATCGTCACGCTCGACATTGCCAAGATCTTCGGCCTCAGGACCGATATCGTGGCGTGGTCGAGGGTTCAGGCCGCGCTGTCGGCGCTGCAGGCGGCAGTGAAGAACCAGGACAAGGCTGCGGCGCTTGCCGTGCTGGCGGAACTCCATGACCCGGAGCCGCCCGCAGCGCGGCAGAAACCCGGCGCGAAAACAATTGGGCAAGCTGGTTAAGTTCGTTGCAGCTGAGGATTGAACCGCAGGATCTTGGCCAGGGATCGATCCGGTGGCCGACGGGCTTGTCGACCAGGAGCATTGCCGGATGCCCATGAAGGGACTGAAGCGAACCTTCGATCTCGTCGGCGCGGCCGTTTTGTTTTTAGCCACGTCCCCCCTTGTGCTGCTCGCCGTCCTGGCCGTTCGGGTTTCGTCGCCTGGTCCGGCCATTTTTTCGCAGACGCGAGTCGGCCGCGATGGCGTGTTGTTCCGCTGCCACAAATTGCGAACGATGTATGTCGGGACGCCGTCATTGCCCTCGCATGAAGCGCCGGCGAATTCCGTCACATCGGTGGGAAGAATCCTGCGGAAATTTAAGCTCGATGAACTGCCGCAGTTCTGGAATGTGCTTAGGGGCGAGATGAGCCTGGTCGGCCCACGCCCCTGCCTGCCGACCCAGACGGAACTGGTCGAGTGTCGCAGGCGGCTCGGGGTGCTCGCCGCACGTCCGGGCATAACCGGCCTGGCGCAGGTCAAAGGCATCGATATGTCGACCCCTCGGCTTCTGGCCGAAACCGATGCGGCCTATCTCAAGACAGCCTCGCTCTGGATCGACCTTCGCATCCTGTTTGGAACGCTCTTTCGGCGCTGAACGGACCATGGTCCCAAAAGCGGAAAATCCGTTTGTTGGAAAAGATGATGGTCAAGGAATAGGGCAGGTTTTTCCGCTCGCTGCGATCTCGGCCAGCCGTTCCAGCGTCTCGGTCTCCGGCTGCCAGCCGTCCGACATCAGCATCGAAGCGTCGCATATCTGCGTCGCGGTCATGCTGTCCCAGAACGCCCGCTTGCCCAGCAAGGTCGCGACCGCCTGCATCGGGCCGGCCGGCACGGCCATCAGGCGCATCGGCCGTCCGAAACCGCTGCGGAAGGCGCCGACGATAGCCGCCACCGAAACCGGCGATACATCGCTGGCGAGATAGACCGGGCGAAGGGGCTCCGAATGCGTCGACAGAAGATGCGACACCGCTCGTGCTGCCGCTTCCGATGAAAGCAGCGACCGCCTCCCAGTCAGGACCCCCGCCGGCAGCGGCAGCGCTGTATCGGCCAGGCGCATCAGTGTCGCCAGATTTCCCCTCATGCCAGCTCCATAGACCGGAGGCAGACGCAGCACGGTGGCATCGGGGCGGCCATGCGAAGCATAGGCGTCCAGCACCCTGATCTCGCCTTCACGCTTCGAGCGTCCGTAGGCGCATTGCGGGTCGGGGATCGTATCCGCATCGATCGTTGCGCTGGCGCGCGCGCCGATCACGGCACGGATCGAGGACAGATGGATGAAGCGCCCGCTTGCCTGCGCGGCGGCGGCATGTGCCAGCCGTGCGCTCAGTTCGGCATTGGCTGCCCGAAAATCGGCTTCGGTCGCGTTGCCTTGATCATTGTTCAAGCCGGCACAATGGACGACATGGCTTACATCCCTGGTGAGGGCCAGGAAGGCCGCGGCCGGCGCATCGAAACCGGGCATTTGCACGGCGTCATGCGCCGGACCAAGCTTCTCCGGGTGTCGGGAGGCGAGGCGAAGCTCGGCGCCGGCCTCACCAAGCTGACGGGCGACAAGCCGCCCGATGAACCCTGTCGCGCCCGTGACGAGGACTTTCATGGCCTTGACCTACGAGGCTGACGATGAAGGCGGCAATTCCTCCGCCACTGGCGGAAGAATTGGGTCGTCCATCAACGGAACCTGACGTCCCGATGCCAGATAGGTTCCACACACCAGGAAGACCATCAGCACGGAGTCCAGAATGTCGTGGCCGATCAGGATGCCCGTCATCCCGCCGGTCAGATAGGTGATCACCACGACGACAATCATGGTGGCACCGAAACGCTCGACCGGATCGGCGCTGTCGCGCAAGACAAGGGCAGCATTCCTGGCCGCCACCGCAAAGATCGCCGCCAGCGTCATGGCGCCCAGAATTCCCGCTTGCACCAAAGCGGTCAGAAAACCGTTGTGGAAGTGGTTGAAACCTTCTGATTTCGCGAACAGATCTTGAAAACCTTGTTTGATCAACAACTGGCTCGCACCCACCCCATGACCGAACAGGGGCATCTCACGGAAAGCTTTCAGGCCGATCTCCCAGAGAGCAACGCGTATCCCAAGCGAGGTGTCGGAACTGCCGTGAGCACCGAGCATGTCCCAGTCGGAGCGCAGGAAATCAAGGCGTCCCGATATCATCTCGAAGCCGAAAACCGCGACCACGATGCTGATCGCTACCAGCGCCAACAGCGCGCGCGCGGTATCCCTGTCCTTCAGCCTGTGACGGTTGATCAGCACAACGGCGAGACCGGCAATCAGCAGCGCCAGCCAGATGATGCGCGTACCGGAATAGACGATGGCGATCATGCCTGCGAATGTGGCGCAGATCAAAAGGCCTCGGTGTTGCTCTATGCCCGACAGCACCGCGGCCACACAGACTGTCACAGCCAGGCAGGCGACCGTAGCGAAGACGATCGCATTTCCAGCCCCGCCCTCGGCACGCATCCCCAGCCAGTGCTGCTGAATGGCCGCCAACAGCAGCGCGACAAAACAGGCCGCCATGCTGCTCCGCACGGCAACGCGGGCAAGTGTGGGCTTCTGCGTGATGCTCCACGTCGAATAGGAGAAGGGAAAAAGCAGAAAGGTAACGAGCGGTATCAAATGCGCCGCGTCCCTGGAGATCGCATTGTTGGCGACTGAAGCCATGATATTCGCTGCACAATAAGCATAAAGCGCGACAGTCAGCGCCATCATGGCCCGGTCGACGTTGAGCCGTCTCTTCTTCAACGCGATCAACAGCACGGATGAGAGGCCGCCGCCGTTGTAGACAAAGCTGACAACGGACCCTAGCACAGGTGGAAAAAGGAAGCAGACAATGGAGAAGTAGATGTTGACCCGAGAAGGCGAAAAGTGCTGCTTCAGGGAAGAAAGCTGGGTCAAGTTCTGGCTCGCTACTCTCTGGACGCTGCACGCGGCGGATATTCTTTAACTAAGCCGAATGTGCTCGCCGTGAAATCTGCCCATGCTGCATTGATGCATCTTGCCCGCTTTCGCCGGCCGGTATAGCGGCTGGCCTCCTTTCTCGATAGTGCGGCAAAGCCGTTCGCCGGCAAAAATCGACAGCCGCCGCGGACGATCGGGGCAGGGCGCCCCTGGAAGGAGACATCGTATCTTCCTAGGCAATATTTTTCCCGAGTTTTCCTGCCTATCGACCCGGCGGGCAGGAATTTCCTGATTTCGACGGGCGTATGGAAAATTCATTCTCGAACCACGGGGTGCCAAGTTCGTCTTGCATTGTTCTGGACGGCAGCGATCTGCTAGAACGCCCGCACGAAACACATTTCCAGAAGCGAAACCTGTACCGGGGCGAGAAGCCCGGTGATTTGACTCAAGGTTTTCTGTTGGAAGGCACGAGAGAACGCTAGACTGTCCATGAATATCGCGCTCACGCATTTGCAGCGGCTCGAGGCCGAATCCATCCATATCTTCCGCGAAGTCGCGGCCGCCTTCGCCAAGCCGGTCATGCTCTATTCGGTCGGCAAGGATTCGTCCGTGCTGATGCATCTGGCGATGAAGGCCTTCTACCCGGCCAAACCGCCTTTCCCGTTTCTTCATGTCGACACCACCTGGAAGTTTCGCGAAATGATCGCCTTCCGTGATCAGATGGCGCAAAAGCTCGGCTTCGACCTCCTGGTTCACGTCAATGAAGACGGCGTGCGCGACGGCATCAATCCGTTCGATCATGGTTCGAACACCCACACGCATGTGATGAAAACGGTGGGGTTGCGCCAGGCGCTCGACAAAT
Source organism: bacterium M00.F.Ca.ET.205.01.1.1 (assembly GCA_004791255.1). Taxonomy (GTDB): domain Bacteria; phylum Pseudomonadota; class Alphaproteobacteria; order Rhizobiales; family Rhizobiaceae; genus Mesorhizobium. Next base: position 337,184 of record SRUQ01000007.1, on the reverse strand, counting down.
ACGGTTTCGACGCCGCCTTCGGCGGTGCCCGCCGCGACGAAGAGAAGTCGCGCGCCAAGGAGCGCATCTTCTCCTTCCGCAACGCCCAGCACGCCTGGGACCCAAAGAACCAGCGGCCCGAAATGTGGAGGATTTTCAACACCCGCATCGCGCAGGGTGAATCGATCCGCGTCTTCCCGCTGTCCAACTGGACCGAACTCGACATCTGGCAGTACATCCTGCAGGAGAACATCCCGATCGTGCCGCTCTATTTCGCCAAGGAGCGGCCGGTGGTCGAACGCGACGGCATGCTGATCCTCAAGGATGACGACCGCATGAAACTGCGCCCGGGCGAGACCGTCGAGAACCGGCTGGTGCGTTTCCGCACGCTTGGCTGCTACCCGCTGACCGGCGCCATAGAATCCAGCGCCGACACGCTGGAGGCCATCGTCGCCGAGATGCTGACCGCCCGCACCTCCGAGCGTCAGGGCCGCCTGATCGACCGTGACGAAGCCGGCTCGATGGAAAAGAAGAAGCGCGAGGGGTATTTCTGAGCATGCGCCACACGGCAAAGAGCCTCGCCCCGACCGACGGCATCCGCGACTACATGGCCGCCCAGGAGAAGAAGTCGCTGCTGCGCTTTCTCACCTGCGGCTCCGTCGACGACGGCAAGTCGACGCTGATCGGCCGGCTGCTCTCCGACACCAAGCAGATATTCGAGGACCAGCTCGCCGCGCTCGAGCGCGATTCGCGTAAGCACGGCACGACCGGCGACGACATCGATTTCGCGCTTTTGGTCGACGGTCTCGAGGCCGAGCGCGAGCAGGGCATCACCATCGACGTCGCCTACCGCTTCTTCGCGACGCCGAAGCGCAAGTTCATCGTTGCCGACACGCCCGGCCACGAGCAGTATACGCGCAACATGGCGACCGGCGCCTCGACCGCGGACCTCGCCATCGTGCTGATTGACGCGCGGCAGGGCGTGCTGCGCCAGACGAGGCGCCATTCGATCATCGCTTCCCTGCTCGGCATTCGCCACATCGTGCTGGCCGTCAACAAGATCGACCTCGTCGATTTCGACAAAGCGGCCTTCGACCGGATCACCGAGGACTATCTGGAATTTTCGCGTAGCCTCGGCTTCCAGACCATCGTGCCGATCCCGATGTCGGCCCGCTACGGCGACAACGTCACCGGCCGCTCGCAGAAGATGGAATGGTATGCGGGGCCGACGCTGATCGAGCATCTGGAAACCGTTTCGGTCGAAGATGCCGCTGCCGAGCTGCCGTTCCGCTTTCCGGTGCAGTACGTTAACCGTCCCAATCTCGACTTTCGCGGCTTTGCCGGCACCATCGCCTCCGGCTCTGTCGCGCAAGGCGACGAGATCGTCGTCGCCAAGTCCGGCAAGTCCTCGCGCGTCAAGCGCATCGTCGCCCAGGGCGGCGACCTCAAGCAGGCCGTGGCCGGCCAGGCCATCACGCTGGTTCTCGACGACGAGGTCGAGGTCTCCAGGGGCAACATGCTGGTCTCCCCCGCAGCGCGGCCGCAGGTCGCTGATCAGTTCGCCGCCAACATCGTCTGGTTTGACGAACATGCGCTGCTGCCGGGTCGCTCCTACATCCTGCGCACGGAAACCGACCAGACCAGCGCCACCGTCACCGACCTCAAATACCGCATCAACGTCAATGACTTCGCCCATGAGGCGGCCAAGTCGCTGGAGATGAACGAGGTCGGCATCTGCAACCTCTCGACGCGCGCGCCGATCGCTTTCGATCCCTTCGCCGAAAACCGCGATACGGGCGCCTTCATCCTCATCGACCGCATCAGCAACGCCACCGTCGGCGCCGGCATGATCCTGCATTCGCTGCGCCGTGCCGAGAACATCCACTGGCAGTCGCTCGATGTCGGCAAGCGTGTCCGCGCCGACATGAAGAACCAGCGGCCGGCGGTGTTCTGGTTCACCGGGCTCTCGGGCTCCGGCAAGTCGACAATCGCCAATCTGTTCGAAAAGAAGCTGTTCGCCACCGGCCGCCATACCTACATTCTTGACGGCGACAACGTCCGTCACGGCCTGAACCGCGATCTTGGCTTCACCGACGCCGACCGCGTCGAGAACATCCGCCGCGTCGCCGAAGTGGCGCGCCTGATGGCCGATGCCGGGTTGGTCGTCATTGTCTCGTTCATTTCGCCGTTTAGCGCCGAGCGGCGCATGGCGCGCGAATTGATGGCTGACGGTGAGTTCATTGAAGTGTTCGTCGACACGCCATTCGAGGAATGCGCCCGGCGCGATCCCAAGGGGCTCTACGCCCGGGCGCTGAATGGCGAGATCAAGAATTTCACTGGTGTGGATTCTCCCTATGAAGCGCCGGAGAATCCGGAAATCCATCTGGAGACCCTCGGCAAATCGGCCGAGGAGATGGTAGAGGCGCTGGAACACTGGCTGAACGAGCGCGACATTGCCGAAGACCAATATGACAATGGCGGCGGTATCTGACGACCAAGCGATGCTTGGCGTCTTCGAACAGCTCGCCCTGGCGGCGGGCCGCGAAGTCATGCGCGTCTTCCACGCCGGCTGCGCGGTCGACAGCAAGGCCGATGCATCGCCGGTCACCGAGGCCGACCGTGAGAGCGAGAAGATCATTCTCGAAGGATTGCGCTCGGCCTATCCCGACATTCCCTGCGTGGCCGAAGAGGAAGCGGCGGCCGGGGTCATGCCATCCGATCTCGGCGAAGCCTTTTTCCTGATCGATCCGCTCGACGGCACCAAGGAATTCGTCAACCGGCGGACCGATTTCACCGTCAACATAGCCCTGATCCGCCACGGCGTGCCGGAAGTCGGTGTCGTGTTCGCGCCGTGCACAGGCCGGTTCTTTTCCGGCCGGCCGGGCAGGGCGGAATCGATCGAGGTCGACACCAACTACCGGATCGTCGCTCGCCAGCCGATTTCGGCGAGAGCGGCCGCGACGCCACTGGCCGTGGTTGCCAGCCGCTCCCACAATACGCCGGAAACCGAAGCCTATATACGCGACCTCGGGGCGGCCGAGATCGTCTCGGTCGGCTCGTCGCTGAAATTCTGCCTCGTCGCCAGCGCCGAGGCGGATCTCTATCCGCGCTTCGGCCGCACCATGGAATGGGACACCGCGGCCGGTGACGCGGTTCTGCGCGCCGCCGGCGGTGCCACACGCACGCTGGATGGGCAACCGCTAGCCTATGGCAAGCGCAACCAGGCCAGTGACGCGGATTTCGCCAATCCGCATTTCATTGCGAGCGGAAGGGCAGGGGCGAACCCGCCTGACAAGCTGCCGTAGTGACTACTCGGCCGCGGCCTGCGCCGAGTTCGAGCCGATATAGTTTCGGATCGTCTCGATGATCCGGTCCTGATCGGCTTCGCCGAGATAGGGATGCATCGGCAGGCACAGAATCCGCTTCGGCAAATCCTCCGAAACGGCAAGACCGGTCGGCGTGCGCGGATAGTCACGGTAAGCGACCTGCTCGTGCAGCGGCTTGACGTAGTAGATGACCGACGGAATGCCCTTTTCGCTCAGATGCGCCCGCAATCCGTCGCGCTTCGGCGTCTCGATCGCGTATTGCGCCCAGGCCGAGCGGCTGCCGTCGAGGTTGCCGGCAGCGGTGACGATGTCGCCAAGGCCCTGGGCGTAGCGGTTGGCCACCACTTGGCGTGCAACCATCTCGTCCTCGAGGATGGCGAGCTTCTCGATCAGGATCGCCGCCTGCAGCGTGTCGAGCCGCGAATTGATGCCGACGCGGACATTGTCATACTGCGTCTCGCCCTTGCCATGGAAGGCGAAGGATCTGAGCTGGTCGGCCAGCACATCGTCATTGGTGAACATCGCGCCGCCGTCGCCGTAGCAGCCGAGCGGCTTGGCCGGGTAGAAGCTGGTCGAGCCGACATGGCCGAAGGCACCGCACATCTTGCCGTCGAGCGACCCGCCCATCGACTGGGCGGCGTCCTCGATCACCAGCAGCCCTTCGCGCTTGGCGATGGCCATGATCGCATCGTAGTCGGCGGCAAGTCCGAACAAATCGACCGGGATGATCGCCTTCGGCTTCAGCCGGCCTTCCTTCTTTATCATCGCGATCGCCGCTTCGAGGCTGGCGATGTCGATGTTGTAGCTCTTGGCGTCGACATCGACGAAGACCGGCTCGGCCTTGGCCAGCGCCACCACTTCCGCCGTGGCGGCGAAGGTGAAGCTCGGCACGAACACCGCGTCGCCGGGTCCGATGCCGGCGGCAAACAGCGGCAACAGCAGCGCATCGGTGCCGTTGGCGCAGGCCACCACATGCTTGACGCCGATATAGGCGGCGAGTTTCTTTTCGAATTCAGCGACCTGCGGACCAAGGATGTAGCGGCCGTCCTCGACGACATGGTCGATGGCGGCTTTCAGCCGGTCGCGGATACGTTCGCGCTGCGCGCCAAGATCGATGAACTGCATGTCGGCCTCTACGTGCTGCCAATGAACCGGCCCGCTGGTAACAGAGTTGGCGCGGCTGAAAAAGCCGGCCGGGGTAAGGGCGAATTGCGTAGATGTCGCAGCCTGTTACCGTCTTTTGCCGGCGCATGGCCTGGAAAAGCCGGAAATCCGGCTTTCAAGGCACATTTGGATAGTTCCCTATCGCGCTTTTCCGGCCGATGGAAACATAAAGTGATCGGCCGGGCAGGTGATCAGCCGATCTCGTGCCGCCAGGGCGGATTGGCGCCGGCGCGCGACACCGTCACCGCCGCCGCCTTGGCGCCGAGCGCCAGGGCCTTGCAGATGGCGTCCTTGGACAGGTCCGCGATCGCCGCTTTCGACAGCAGTCCCTGCTCGTGCAAGGAGGCGAGGATGCCGGCGTTGAACGTGTCGCCGGCGCCGACCGTGTCTACCACGGTGACCTTTTCCGGCATCACCGTGACGGTGTGGTTCCTGCTGTAGCCGACGGCGCCTTCACTGCCATGGGTGACGACGATGAGCTTCGGCCCACGGTCGAGCCAGTTGCGAACCACCTCCTCATGCGAGCCGGCTTCGTCGAACCAATGGAGGTCCTCGTCCGAGAGCTTCACGATATCGGCCATCGCCATCATCTCGCGGATGCGCCTGAGATGCTTGGCCTTGTCAGGGATGAAATTCGGCCGGATGTTGGGGTCGAGCATCATCACGCGGCGGCCATGCTCGCGTTTCATGAATTCCTCATAGGCGGAGCCGGCGGGCTCCGAGATCAGGCTGATGGCGCCGAACAGCATGGCCTCGATCTCGGGGCCGAGCTGTGGCAGGTCCTCGATGGTGAGCATGCGCCCGGCGGTGTTCTCGTCATAGAAGGTGTAGGTCGCCTGGCCGTTGTTCAGCCTGACGAAAGCGAGCGTCGTCGGCCGCGGTGACGTGTGGGCATAGGTGGAACTGACCTTGCTTGCCCCGAGCGCGTCGCGGAACTGGCCGCCGAACAGATCCGACGACAGGCCGGAGAAGAAACCGGCCGGGGCGCCGAGCCGGCCAAGTGCGATGGCCGTGTTGAACACCGCGCCGCCGACATAGGGCGCGAAGGCGGGTTCGCCCTCGGTTGTCGTGCGCGGCAGCATGTCGATCAGGGCCTCTCCGCAGCAAAGGATCATTTGTTTGTCGTCTCCGGCGGATGGATCACGCCCTTGCGGATGATGATGTTGGCATAAAGCCTGGGCTCGCTCGTCGCGACGATCGTGTGCACGGCCTTGACGCGTGCATAGAAGTCGGCGCCGGCCAGCGCAACCACCTTGCGGCCGGGCGCCCGCTTTGCGCACAGCGCTTCGATCTCGCTGTGCACGGGATCGGCAAGCGCGGGGTCGCCCTTGACCGAGGCGCGAAACAGCGCCTCCGGCACGGCCTCATCGACGGGCAGCACGGTCAATATGGCGTCGAGCACCGGCATCAGATGATGGCCATCGGCCCGCACCAGCCGCCTGGCGTGCTCCTGCGCCGGATAGTTCCCGTCGACCAGCGCGATCTCGTCGCCATGGCCCATCGCCCGCAAGGTCGCCAGAAGCTCCGGACCAAGCAGTGCTGGAATGCCGATCAGCATGCTCAGGCGCTCCTGGAAATTGTCGTCGAGCCGATCAGGAACCGCTCGGACAGCGGCAGACTGGCGCCACCCAGCGCTCGTGCGTGGATGCCCACGCTTCCCTCGCGGACCACAGGAAGCTTCAGCCCTTCGCCGTCGATCCCGGCCATTGCCGTGACGATCGCATCGACCAGCCGGCTGCGCACGGCCTTCGGCATCCAGCCGTCGATCACCGCGGCTTCGAAATCGATGACCGAGGACGCAGCCACGATGGCATAGGCCAGCGCCTGCGCGGCGCTGGCTATCCAGGCGTCGAGCTCGGTCCCGATCTCTCCCCAGTCCTCCGGCGAGGTCCAAAGATGAGAGGCTTCGATGCCGCGGGCATTGAGCGCCCTTTCCAGCATGGCGATCGACGCCACGTCGATCAACTGGGCCGGCTTTCCATCCGGGCCGGGCACCGGCATGGAGCCGAGCGCGCCGGCATTGCCGGTCGGCCCGCCGAAAAGCCGGCCGTTGAGCACGATGCCGCCGCCGGCAAAGGCGCCAATGTAGAAATAGACGAAGTCGCGCGCCGCGCTCGCCTGGCCGAAGACCAGCTCGGCGCCGCAGGCGGAGGTAGCGTCGTTCTGCAGATAGACCGGAAATTCGCACTGCGCCTGGATGTCGGCGCGGATGTCGCGGTGGCGCCATTCGTCCATCACATCACGCGGCGCGCCGGCGGTGTCGGCCCAGTTCCAGAGTTCGAAAGGCATGGCGATGCCAAGTCCGGCGATGCGCTTGTCCTGGGCGGGCGAAAGCTCGCCGCGCATCTTCTTTATGCCTGATGTGACAAATTCAACCGTCTCGCGCGGGGCAGGGTAGCGATAGGAATGCTGCAGCATCGCGCGCACCTGCCCGAGGAAGTCGATCAGCACGAGCTCGGCGCTGCGGCGGCCGATTTTCAGCCCAATGAAGAAAGCGCCTTCGGGATTGAGCGCCATGGGGATGGAGGGCTGGCCGATCTTGCCGCGCAAAGGCGCCTGGCGCACCAGCAGGCTTTCGTCCTCGAGCTCGCGCATGATCACCGAAACCGTCTGCGCCGAAAGTCCGGTCATACGGGCGATGTCGGACTTCGCCAGGCTGCCGTGCTGCCGCACCAGCGAGAGCACCAGCCGCTCGTTGTGGTCCCGCATGCCGCTCTGGTTGGTGCCGCGGTGAAAGAGGCTGTCGTTCGCTTCGGGCGAACCATGCCTGGCAATGGCGGTCTCCACCCTGTTCCTCCCGTCTTTTCCCCTCGCTGCTTTTGGGCCAGAATGCGGGAAGGGGGCAAGGCTGTCAATAATAAATAAGAGTGATTTAATTATTGACAGATGCGTTGGACTGGTGTTCTTTTGGGTCAGCATCCGCGCCGGGAGAAGTCGCCTGGATGCCTTGAGGGTGCCGGTTGGCCGGCATCGGAAATGTTCCACTGGGAGGAAATCGTGACCAATACAAAACTGTTGAAGTCCACCGTTTTTGCGGCGGCCGCATTGGGTCTGATGGCGTTCGCTTCGTCCGCATCCGCCGCCGGTGTCGGCGCCTGCCTGATCACCAAGACCGACACCAATCCCTTCTTCGTCAAGATGAAGGAAGGCGCGACCGCCAAGGCCAAGGAACTGGGTGTTGATCTCAAGACCTATGCCGGCAAGATCGATGGCGACAGTGAAAGCCAGGTCGCCGCGATCGAAAGCTGCATCGCCGACGGCGCCAAGGGCATACTGATCACTGCGTCCGACACCAAGGGCATCGTGCCGACGGTGAAGAAGGCGCGTGACGCGGGCCTGCTGGTGATTGCGCTCGACACGCCGCTCGATCCGATCGACGCCGCTGACGCGACCTTCGCCACCGACAATCTGGAAGCTGGCAAGCTGATCGGCGCCTGGGCCGCCGCGACGCTGGGCGACAAGGCCAAGGATGCCAAGATTGGCTTCCTCGACCTGACCCCGTCGCAGCCGACCGTCGACGTTCTGCGCGACCAGGGCTTCATGATGGGCTACGGCATCGACGTGAAGGACCCCAACAAGATCGGCGACGAGGCCGATCCCCGCATTGTCGGCCACGACGTCACCAACGGCAACGAGGAAGGCGGCCGCAAGGCGATGGAAAACCTTCTCCAGAAGGATTCCGGCATCACCGTCATCCACACCATCAACGAGCCGGCCGCTGTCGGTGCCTACCAGGCGCTCAAGGCCGTCGGTCTTGAAAAGCAGGTGCTGATCGTTTCCGTTGACGGCGGCTGCCCCGGCGTTAAGTCGGTCACCGAAGGCGTCATCGGCGCCACCTCGCAGCAATATCCGCTGCAGATGGCCGCGCTCGGCATCGAGGCGATCGCCGCTTTCGCCAAGGACGGAACCAAGCCGAAGCCGACCGAAGGCAAGAACTTCTTCGACACCGGCGTCAACCTGGTGACCGACAAGCCGGCCACTGGCGTCAAGTCCATCGACACCAAGGAAGGCCTCGCCAAGTGCTGGGGCTGATGCCGGTCTGACCGGTAAAAACCAATCGGTGCGGCCGGGGGACTTGATCCCTGGCCGCATCCGGTGGACGATGGATCGCGTCACCGCGAGCAATCCCGGCAGTAGACCGGAAAAGCGTGGACGGGCGTCAGCGTTTGGCTGAAGCCTGCGGGAGGAAACATGGCTCAAGCTCAGGAATTCGAGAAGGTTCTCTCGAGCAGCGACACAAGCGTTGCCGCTTTTGACGAGCACAAATCGGCCGTCAAGCGCATCCAGCATTTCCTGCACTCGACACCCGCCGCGGTGCCGCTGATCGTGCTGGTTCTGTCGGTCATCATCTTCGGCATCGCCATCGGAGGGCGATTCTTCTCGTCCTACACGCTGACGCTGATCCTGCAGCAGATCGCCATCATCGGCATTCTCGGGGCCGCGCAGACGCTGGTCATCCTGACCGCCGGCATCGACCTGTCGATTGGCGTGATCATGGTGATCTCGGCTGTGATCATGGGCAATTGCGCGGTCAGCTACGGCATGCCGAGCGTGGTCGCCGTGGCCATCGGGCTCGCCTCCGGCGCCGCCTGTGGCCTGCTCAACGGACTGCTCGTCGCTTACATGAAGCTGCCGCCCTTCATCGTGACGCTTGGCACCTGGAACATCGTCATGGCGACGAACTTCATCTATTCGGCCAATGAGACGATCCGCGACACCGACGTCGATACGACTGCGCCGCTGCTGCATCTTTTTGCAATGAGCTTCAGGGTCGGCACCGCAGTGCTGACGCTCGGCGTCATAGCCACGGTCTTGCTCGTATTGCTCCTCTGGTACGTGCTCAATCACACGGCCTGGGGCCGCCATGTCTACGCCGTGGGCGATGACCAGGAGGCGGCGAAGCTGTCTGGCATCCAGACCAAGAAGGTGTTGGTGACCGTCTACACGCTTGCCGGTTTGATCGCCGCGTTCGCTGCCTGGGTCTCCATCGGCCGCAACGGTTCGATCTCGCCGTCCGCCGCTGTGACCGATTACAATCTGCAAGCGATCACCGCGACGGTGATCGGGGGTATTTCTCTGTTTGGCGGGCGCGGCTCAATCCTGGGCACGCTGTTCGGCGCTATGATCGTCGGTGTCGTCTCGATGGGCCTCAACATGATGGGCGCCGATCCGCAATGGAAAGTGCTGCTCACCGGTGTGCTGATCATCGGTGCCGTGGCGGTCGACCAATGGATCAGAAAGGTTTCGGCATAATCATGACCCAGGAACCCATTCTCACCGCTCGTGGTCTGGTCAAGCGCTATGGCCGTGTCACAGCCCTCGACAATGCCGATTTCGACCTTTATCCGGGTGAGATCCTCGCTGTCATCGGCGACAATGGCGCCGGTAAGTCGTCGCTCATCAAGGCGATTTCCGGCGCGGCCGTGCCCGACGAAGGCGAGATACGGCTTGAGGGCAAGCCCGTTTCCTTCAAGTCACCGATGGAAGCCCGCGAAGCCGGGATCGAAACGGTCTATCAGAATCTGGCGCTGTCGCCGGCTCTGTCGATCGCCGACAACATGTTTCTCGGCCGCGAGATCCGCAAACCCGGCTTTATCGGCCAGTGGCTTCGCATGCTCGACCGTCCGGCGATGGAAAAGCGCGCCCGCGACAAGCTCACCGAGCTCGGTTTGATGACCATCCAGAACATCAGCCAGGCGGTGGAGACGCTGTCGGGCGGCCAGCGCCAGGGCGTGGCGGTGGCCCGAGCCGCCGCCTTCGGCTCCAAGATGGTCATCATGGACGAACCGACGGCAGCACTTGGCGTCAAGGAGAGCCGCCGCGTGCTCGAGCTGATCCTCGACGTGAAGAAGCGAGGCCTGCCGATCGTGCTCATCTCGCACAACATGCCGCATGTCTTCGAAGTGGCCGACCGCATCCACATCCACCGGCTGGGTCGCCGCCTGTGCGTCATCGATCCCAAGCAATACACGATGTCCGACGCCGTCGCCTTCATGACCGGCGCAAAGGCGGCCCCGGAGGCAGCATTGGCGGCCTGAACTGTCAAATTGCCGCAGGGTAAGCTGGCGGAGGTTTTCCTAAATCGATTGAAAACATGCTGCATTGCACTAGGATAGGCTGGGCGAAACGGTGAAAGCCGGTATGATCAGGCCAAACCGAACGAGAGGCGATATGACATCCGCCATGACGATCGAAGCCCCAGCTCTCGACAATCCCGATCCGAAGACGCTTGCCGAAGAAGTCCTGATGTCCCTCAAATACAGGGTCGGCAAGGACACCACGGTCGCGACCCAGTACGACTGGCTGACCGCCTCGATCAAGGTGGTGCGCGACCGCATCGTCGATCACTGGATGCAGGCGACGAAAGAGGCCTACGACCAGCAGGAAAAGCGCGTCTACTATTTGTCGCTGGAGTTCCTCATCGGCCGCCTGATGCGCGACGCCTTCTCCAATCTCGGCCTGATGGAGAGCATGCGGGAGGCGCTGTCGTCGCTCGGCGTCGATCTCGATCTCGTCGCCGCACTCGAACCGGATGCAGCCCTCGGCAATGGCGGCCTTGGCCGGCTCGCCGCCTGCTTCATGGAAAGCTTGGCGACCGTCGACATTCCCGCGCATGGCTACGGCATCCGCTACGCCAACGGCATGTTCCGCCAGGAGATCCATGACGGCTGGCAGGTCGAACTGCCCGAGACCTGGCTCGACCACGGCAATCCCTGGGAGTTCGAGCGGCGCGAACGCTCCTTCGAGGTCGGTTTCGGCGGCTCCGTGGAATCGGTGACCTCGAAAGATGGCCGGCTCGAGCGCCATGTCTGGAAGCCGACCGAACACGTGCTCGCCGTCGCCTACGACACGCCCGTCGTCGGATGGCGGGCAAACCGGGTCAACACGCTGCGGCTGTGGTCGGGCATGCCGATCGACCCGATCCTGCTCGACAAGTTCAATGCCGGCGACCACATCGGCGCGCTGGCCGAAAGCAACAAGGCCGACGCTCTTTCGCGCGTGCTCTATCCCGCCGATTCCCACAAGGCCGGGCAGGAGCTCAGGCTGCGGCAGGAGTATTTCTTCTCCACCGCCTCTCTGCAGGATATCGTCCAGCGCCATCTCAGCCAGTATGGTGACCTGAAATCACTGCCCGACAAGGCGGCGATCCATCTCAACGACACCCATCCGGCAATCGCGGTACCGGAGCTGATGCGGCTCTTGATGGATGTCCACGGCATGGACTTCGACCTCGCCTGGGATGTCACCAAGCGCACCTTCGGCTACACCAACCACACGCTGCTGCCAGAGGCGCTGGAGAGCTGGCCGGTGCCGCTGTTCGAGCGGCTTTTGCCGCGCCACATGCAGATCGTCTACGCCATCAACGCGCAGGTGCTGCTGGAAGCGCGCGCCACCAACCAGTTCTCCGGCGAGCAGATCAGCCGCATCTCGCTGATACAGGAGAATGGCGACCGCCGCGTGCGCATGGGCAATCTGGCGTTCGTCGGCTCGCATTCGATCAACGGCGTTTCGGCGCTGCATACCGAGCTGATGAAGGAAACGGTGTTCGCCGACCTGCACAAGCTCTATCCCGACCGCATCAACAACAAGACCAACGGCATCACGCCGCGGCGCTGGCTGATCCAGTGCAACCCCGGGCTGACATCGCTTGCCCGGGAGGCGATCGGCGACCGCTTTCTCGATGACATCGATGGTATCAAAGGGCTCGATGCCTTCGCCGACGATGCCGCCTTTCGCGACAAGTTCGCCGCCGTCAAGCGGCAGAACAAGGTGCGGCTGGCCAATCTCGTCGCCGACCGGCTCGGCATCAAGGTCGACCCTTCGGCGCTGTTCGATATCCAGATCAAGCGCATCCATGAGTACAAGCGCCAGCTTTTGAATATCCTCGAGGCGGTAGCGCTCTATGACCAGATCCGCTCGCATCCCGAGAGGGACTGGATGCCGCGCGTGAAATTCTTCGGCGGCAAGGCGGCGCCCAGCTACCACAACGCCAAGCTGATCATCAAACTGGCCAACGACGTCGCCAGGGTCATCAACCGCGATCCGGCCGTGCGCGGCCTGCTCAAGGTGGTGTTCCTGCCGAACTACAATGTCAGCCTGGCCGAGATCATGATGCCGGCCGCCGACCTGTCGGAGCAGATCTCGACCGCCGGCATGGAAGCGTCGGGCACCGGCAACATGAAGTTCGCGCTCAACGGCGCGCTGACCATCGGCACGCTTGACGGCGCCAATGTCGAGATCAAGGAGTGCGTCGGCGACGACAACATCTTCATCTTCGGCCTGACCACGGCTGAGGTCGCCGAGCGTCGCAACAACGGCTACAACCCGCGCGGCGTGATCGAGGCGTCTCCCGAACTGGCGCAGGCGGTCGCGGCGGTGTCGTCCGGGGTCTTTTCGCCTGATGATCCCGACCGCTACCGCGATCTCATCAACGGCCTCTACGAGAGCGACTGGTTCATGGTCGCCGCCGATTTCGACGCCTATGCCGCCTGCCAGCGCGACGTCGACGCCGTCTGGCGCAACAGTCCGGACTGGTATGCGCGCGCCATCCGCAACGTCGCGCGCATGGGCTGGTTTTCTTCCGATCGTACAATCCGCCAATATGCGAAAGAAATCTGGAACGTGCCCGCTTGATATGATTGCATGAGGCCACCAGCAATGTGGCTCAAAACAAAAGACTGAAGCATGATCCCGAAAGTGGAATTCGGTTTTCGGAAAAGATCATGCTCAAACAAGGAGATAGAGTCTGTTCCATCCCGATCCCATCGGGATGGAACAGGCCCTAGGTGCCCGGGGAGGGCGACCGCCTGATGAGGAAGCCGCGCGCGACCGCTGCGACAAGCGGGCCGGACGGACTGGCGCCAGCCAGCGATGTTGCGGCAATTGTCGCCGGCACGCACGGCAATCCCTTCGCGGTTCTCGGTGTTCAGACAGTCGGCAAGAGCCTGTTTGCCCGTTGCTTCGTTCCGCACGCCGAATCCGTCACCGCCTATACGCTGACCGGCATCAACGCGGGCGAGTTGGCCAGGCGCGACGATGCCGGTTTCTTCGAGGGCAGACTGTCGATCAAGAAGCGCCAGCCGCTGCGCTACCATGCGCGCAATGCCGGCGGTGACTGGTGGGTGACCGATCCCTATTCGTTCGGCCCGGTACTCGGCCCGATGGACGACTACTACATCTCCGAAGGCTCGCATCTGAGGCTGTTCGACAAACTCGGCGCCCATGTCATCGAGCACGAGGGCGCTACCGGCGTCCATTTCGCCGTCTGGGCCCCCAATGCCAGACGCGTCTCTGTGGTCGGCGATTTCAACGACTGGGATGGCCGCCGCCATGCGATGCGTGACCGCCGCGACACCGGCATCTGGGAAGTGTTCATTCCCGATCTCGGTGCCGGGCGCCCCTACAAATACGAGATCATCGGCCCCGATGGCGTCAGGCTGCCGCTGAAGGCCGATCCGTTCGCCTTCAAGTCCGAACTGCGTCCGGCAACCGCATCGGTGACCGCGGTGCCGCCGTCACATCCATGGGGTGACGAGGCGCATCGCAATTTCTGGCGCAACGCCGACCCCCGGCGCGAGGCCATCTCCATCTACGAGGTCCATGCCGGCTCGTGGCAGCTTGGCGACGACGGCACCTTCCTGTCATGGGATGAACTGGCCGAACGGCTGATCCCTTATGCCGTCGAGACCGGCTTCACCCATATCGAGTTCCTGCCGATCTCCGAACATCCCTATGATCCGTCCTGGGGTTACCAGACCACCGGCCTCTACGCGCCGTCGGCGCGTTTCGGCGACCCGGACGGTTTTGCCCGCTTCATCGATGGCGCCCACCGCGCCGGCATCGGCGTCATCCTCGACTGGGTGCCGGCGCATTTCCCGGTCGACGAGCATGGGCTGGTGCATTTCGACGGCACGGCGCTCTACGAGCATGCCGATCCGCGCCAGGGTTTTCATCCCGACTGGAACACCGCCATCTACAATTTCGGCCGCGGCGAAGTGGTGTCGTTCCTCGTCAACAACGCGCTGTTCTGGGCCGAGAAATATCATGTCGACGGCCTGCGCGTCGACGCCGTCGCCTCGATGCTCTACCTCGACTATTCGCGCAAGGCCGGCGAGTGGATCCCCAACGAGAAGGGCGGGCGTGAGAACTTGCAGGCGGTCAGCTTCCTGCAGAAGATGAACAAGGAGCTCTACGGCCATCACCCCGGCGTCATGACCATCGCCGAGGAATCGACCTCGTGGCCGAAGGTTTCGCGGCCGGTGCATGAGGGCGGGCTGGGCTTCGGCTTCAAGTGGAACATGGGCTTCATGCACGACACTCTGGAGTATTTTTCCAAGGAGCCGATCTTCCGCAAGCACCATCACAACGACATCACCTTCGGCCTGACTTACGCCTTCTCGGAGAATTTCGTGCTGCCGCTCTCGCATGACGAGGTCGTGCACGGCAAAGGCACGCTGCTTGGCAAGATGGCCGGCGACGACTGGCAGAAATTCGCGACCTTGCGCGCCTACTACGCCTTCATGTGGGGCTACCCCGGCAAGAAGCTTCTGTTCATGGGCCAGGAATTTGCCCAGCGCCGCGAATGGAGCGAGGCGCGCGCGCTCGACTGGAACCTGCTCGATTTCCGGCCGCATCGCGGCGTCTGGCAGACCGTGCGCGATCTCAACTATCTCTACCGATCGCGCCCGGCGCTGCATGGCCGCGATTGCGAGCCGGAAGGGTTCTCCTGGCTGATCGTCGACGATAGCCAGAATTCGGTTTTTGCCTGGCTGCGCAGCGCGCCGGGCGGCAACCCGGTCGCCGTCATTTCCAATTTCACGCCGGTGCCGCGCGACAATTATCGCGTGCCGCTGCCGAAGGCCGGCAAGTGGCGCGAGATCATCAACACCGACGCTTCCGAATATGGCGGCTCCGGCAAGGGCAATGGCGGCACGGTCGAAGCGACGGCGGAGGGTGCGAGCATTTCTGCGACGATGCTCTTGCCGCCACTGTCGACGATCATGCTTGAGCTCGTTCCCGACTGAGCCCGTCGAGACCGAGCAATATGTCGAGACTGAGTAACTTGGGAGGGTAGAAATGGCAGACTTGAAACGAACCCAGCCGCTGGCCCGCGATGCCATGGCCTATGTGCTGGCCGGCGGGCGCGGCAGCCGCCTCAAGGAGCTGACCGACCGGCGCGCCAAGCCGGCGGTCTATTTCGGCGGCAAGACGCGCATCATCGATTTCGCGCTCTCCAATGCGCTGAACTCCGGCATCCGCCGCCTCGGCGTCGCCACCCAGTACAAGGCGCATTCGCTGATCCGCCACCTGCAGCGCGGCTGGAACTTCCTTCGGCCCGAGCGAAACGAAAGTTTCGACATCCTGCCGGCCAGCCAACGCGTGTCGGAAACGCAATGGTATGAAGGTACGGCGGACGCGGTCTACCAGAACATCGATATCATCGAGGCCTACGGGCCGGAATACATGGTGATCCTGGCCGGCGACCACATCTACAAGATGGATTACGAGCTGATGCTGCGCCAGCATGTCGACGCCGGCGCCGATGTGACGGTCGGCTGCCTCGAAGTGCCGCGCATGGAAGCCACCGGCTTCGGCGTCATGCATGTCGACGCCAAGGACAACATCATCTCCTTCATCGAGAAGCCCGCCGATCCGCCCGGCATTCCCGACAAGCCGGACTACGCGCTGGCCTCGATGGGCATCTACGTGTTCAAGACCAAATTCCTGATGGAGCAATTGCGCCGCGACGCCGCCGAGCCGGGTTCCAGCCGCGACTTTGGCAAGGACATCATCCCCTACATCGTCCAGCACGGAAAGGCGATCGCCCACCGCTTCGCCAAGTCCTGCGTGCGCTCGACCGCCGAGAACGAGGCCTACTGGCGCGACGTCGGCACGGTCGACGCCTATTGGGAAGCCAATATCGACCTGACCGACGTAACGCCCGAACTCGACCTCTACGACCGCGACTGGCCGATCTGGACCTATGCCGAGTTGAAGCCGCCGGCAAAGTTCGTCCACGACGAAGACGGCCGTCGCGGTTCTGCCGTCTCGTCGCTGGTGTCTGGCGACTGCATCGTCTCCGGCGCTTCCTTGAAGAAAAGCCTGATCTTCACCGGCGCGCGCATCAATTCCTACTCGGCGCTGGAAGAGGTCGTCATGTTGCCCGACGTTCATGTCGGCCGGAACGCAAAGTTGAAGCGCGTGGTCATCGACCACGGTGTAAGGATACCGGAAGGGCTGGTGGTCGGCGAAGACCCGGTGCTTGACGCCAAGCGCTTCCGCGTTTCCGAGAAAGGCATCTGCCTTGTCACGCAGGACATGATCGACAAGCTGAAACTCTAGGACCGAATCGGATTGTAGGCGCATGCAGGTTCTGTCGGTCACGCCCGAGATATTCCCGCTGATCAAGACCGGCGGGCTCGCCGATGTGACCGGCGCGCTGCCCCTCGCGCTCGCCGCCAAGGGCGTGACCATGCGCACGCTCATTCCGGGCTATCCGACCGTGATGGGCGCCTTCAAGAAAAAGAAGGCAGTCTATCAGTATCCCCTGCTGCAGGGCAGCAAGGCCTCGGTCCATGCCGTCCAACTTGCCGGGCTCGACCTCTTCGTGCTCGACGCGCCGCATCTGTTCGACCGTCCTGGCGGACCCTACGGCAATGCCTCGGGCGCAGACTGGCCGGACAATTGGCGGCGCTTCGCGGCGTTGAGCCAGGTCGGCGCCGACATCGCCGGAGGCGCCATCTCGGGCTACATGCCCGATATCGTGCATGCCCACGACTGGCAGTCGGCGATGACGCTTGCCTATATGCGCTACGGCAATGCGGTCGGCACGCCGTCGATGATGACGGTGCACAATCTTGCTTTCCAGGGCCAGTTCGGCGCCGGCATCTTCGGCGAACTCGGCCTGCCGGCGACGGCCATGGCGCTCGACGGCGTCGAATATTATGGCGGCGTCGGCTTTCTTAAGGCCGGGCTGCAGGCTGCCTGGGCGATTACCACGGTCAGCCCAACCTATGCGCAGGAGATCCGCTCCCCGGAATTCGGCATGGGTCTCGACGGCTTGATCAACATGCGCGCCTCCGATCTCTACGGTATCGTCAACGGCATCGACACCGCGATCTGGGACCCGCAGGCCGACAAGCTCCTCGTCTCCAACTATGCGGCCGCCACGCTCGAAGCACGCCGCCCCAACCGCGCCGCCGTCGAGGATCGCTTCGGCCTCGAGCGCGACGACAGCCCGATCGTCTGCGTCGTCAGCCGGCTGACCTGGCAGAAGGGCATGGACATATTGGCCGCGGTTGTCGACGGCATCGTTGCCGCCGGCGCGCGGCTGGCGGTGCTGGGCTCCGGCGACGCCGGCCTCGAAGGCGCGCTGCTTGCCGCCGCCGCCCGCCATCGTGGCCGCGTCGGCGTCGTCATCGGCTATGACGAAGGGCTGTCCCACGTCATGCAGGGCGGCTGCGACGCCATCGTCGTCCCGTCGCGTTTCGAGCCTTGCGGGCTGACCCAACTCTACGGCCTTCGCTATGGCTGCGTGCCGGTGGTTGCCCGCACCGGCGGCCTTGCCGACACCGTCATCGATGCCAACGAGGCGGCGACGGCGGCGGGCGTGGCCACCGGCTTCGAGTTCGCCCCCAACAATGGCGGCGCGATGCTGCACGCCATCCGCCGGCTGGTCGACGCGCATTCAAATCCCGCAACCTGGGCATCGATCCAGCGGCAGGGCATGAAGGCCGATGTCTCCTGGGATCGAAGCGCCGAAAAATACGTTGAACTCTATCGCTTGCTGCTATCGAAAAGGGCTGCCTGAGGCATGATACGCACCGTCGCCACCAAACCCTATCTGGACCAGAAGCCCGGCACGTCAGGCCTGCGCAAGAAGGTGCCTGTCTTCCAGCAGGAGCACTATGCCGAGAATTTCATCCAGTCGATCTTCGACGCACTGGACGGTTTTGCCGGCAAGACGCTGGTCATCGGCGGCGACGGTCGCTTCTATAACAGAGAGGTGATCCAGAAGGCCATCGCCATGGCCGCCGCCAATGGCTTCGGCAAGGTGATGGTCGGGCAGGGCGGCATCCTGTCGACCCCGGCCGCCTCGCATGTCATCCGCAAATACAAGACCTTCGGCGGCATCATCCTGTCGGCCAGCCACAATCCGGGCGGCCCGCACGAGGATTTCGGGATCAAGTACAATGCCGGCAATGGTGGCCCGGCGCCGGAAAAGCTGACCGACGCGATCTTTGCCAAGACCAAGACGATTGCGAGCTTCAAGATCGCCGACATCGATCCGATCGACATCGACACTACAGGCACGGTCGAGGCCGGCGGTATGACGGTGGAGATCATCGATCCGGTCACCGACTATGCCGAACTGATGGAAAGCCTGTTCGACTTCGACGCCATCCGCGCCAATTTCAAATACGGCTTTCGCATGCGTTTCGACGCCATGCATGCGGTCACCGGCCCCTATGCCAAGGAAATCCTCGAGCGCCGGCTTGGCGCGCCGAACGGCACCTGCCGCAACTACAAGCCGCTGCCGGATTTCGGCGGCCACCATCCAGATCCCAATCTGGTTCACGCCAAGCATCTCTATGACGAGATGATGGGGCCGGACGCGCCGGATTTCGGCGCGGCTTCCGATGGCGACGGCGATCGCAATCTGATCATCGGCAAGGGTATTTTCGTCACCCCGTCGGATTCGGTCGCCATGCTCGCCGCCAATGCGCAGCTGGCGCCGGGTTACAAGGATGGGCTGAAGGGCATCGCCCGTTCGATGCCGACCAGTGGTGCGGCCGACCGCGTCGCCGAAAAGCTCGGCATCGGCATTTATGAGACGCCGACCGGGTGGAAGTTCTTCGGCAATCTGCTCGATGCCGGCATGGCGACGATCTGCGGCGAGGAAAGCGCCGGCACCGGCTCCAACCATGTCCGTGAAAAGGACGGCCTGTGGGCTGTGCTTCTTTGGCTCAACATCCTGGCGGCGCGCGGCGAAAGCTGCAAGCAGATCGTCACCGAGCACTGGGCGGCCTATGGGCGCAACTACTATTCGCGGCACGACTATGAAGAGGTCGAAATCGACCGCGCCAATGCGCTGGTCGACGAACTCAGGGCCAAGCTGAGCTCGCTGCCGGGCACCAGCGTTCGTGGCCTGAAGATCGCCAAGGCCGACGATTTTGCCTATCACGATCCAGTCGACGGTTCGGTGAGCGAGCATCAGGGCATCAGGGTGCTGTTCGAGGGCGGCTCGCGCGTCGTCTTCCGCCTATCCGGCACCGGCACCTCTGGCGCGACCTTGCGCGTCTATATCGAGCGCTACGAACCGGACCAAGCGCGGCACGACCTCGACACGCAAGAAGCTCTCGCCGATCTGATCGCGGCGGCCGACGACATCGCCGGCATCAAGAGCCACACCGGCCGCAACAAGCCGAGCGTGATTACTTGAGGGAGGTGCTGCGCCTTCTTCCTTCTCCCCTTGTGGGGTCCGAAGGACGGGGCGAGACCCGTGGCTCGCCCCAGGGCGGTGGATCGGCGCGCAGCGCCGAAACGGTTGAGGGGTGTTGCGCGGGGTGCGGTTGGTGCCAAGCTGGAGCACCCCTCATCCGTCGCCTTTGGCGACACCTTCTCCCACAAGGGGAGAAGGGGGAGCGCGGGTGAACAACCTCGGCGCAACCATTGCCGGAGAGGGCATCCGCTTCGCCGTCTGGTCCTCGTCGGCCCGGCGCTTGTGGGTCTCGATCTTTGACGAGCACGGAAACCGTGAACGCGATCGCCTGGAACTGAAACCGGAAGGCGAAGGCGTGCATGCGCTTTTCGTGTCCGGCCTGGCCGCAGGCACGCGCTATGGTTTTCGCGCCGATGGCGACTACGCACCAGAGCGCGGCCTGTGGTTCGACCCCGAAAAGCTGCTCGCCGATCCCTACGCCGTCGAGATCGACCGGCCCTATCAATACCACTGGCGACTTGCCGCCAAACGCAACGAGGGCGCTGACACCGCGCCGCTGATGCCGAAGTCGGTGGCCACGACGCTACCGCAGCCGGTGCCAGCGCAACCGCCACTCTTCCAGCCAGGCGGCCTGATCTACGAACTGAACGTCCGCTCTTTCACCAGGCTGCATCCGGATGTGCCGGAAGCGCAGCGGGGCACCATCGCGGCGCTTACCCATCCCGCCATTATCGAACATCTGAAAAAGCTCGGCGTCTCCGCCGTCGAGCTGATGCCGATCACCGCCTCGATCGACGAGCGGCATTTGCCGCCGCTGGGCCTCAGCAACGCCTGGGGCTACAACCCCGTCACCTTCATGGCGCTCGATCCGCGCCTTGCACCCGGCGGTCTTGCGGAGTTGCGCGAGACCGTCGCGACGCTGCGCAAGGCAGGCATCGGCAGCATCCTCGATCTCGTCTTCAACCACACCGGAGAAAGCGACCGGTTGGGGCCGACATTGTCGCTGCGCGGTCTCGACAATCAGGCCTATTATCGTCATCTCCCTGGCGGCGCATTGGCCAATGACACCGGCACCGGCAACACGATTGCTTGCGACCACCCGATCGTGCGGGAAATGGTCCTCGACACGCTCCGCCATTTTGTCGGCCAGGCCGGCGTGGACGGATTCCGCTTCGATCTGGCCCCGATACTTGGCCGCGTCGATGGCAGATTCGACCCGGATGCGCCGCTGCTCCGGGCCATTTCAGGCGATCCCGTCCTTGCCGATAGGGTGCTGATCGCCGAACCCTGGGATATCGGACCTGACGGCTACCAGCTCGGCAATTTCCGGTCGCCAGACCTGGAATGGAACGACCGTTACCGCGACGATGTCAGGCGCTTCTGGCGCGGCGACGCCGGGAAGGTCGGCTCGCTCGCCACCCGGCTTGCCGGTTCGTCCGATGTGTTCAACAGGGCAGGGCAGCCGGCAAGCCGCAGCGTGAACTTCATCGCCGCCCATGACGGCATGACCTTGGCCGACATTGTTGCCTACGAGCGCAAGCACAATGAGGCCAATGGCGAGCAAAACAGCGACGGCCACGACGAGAACCTGTCCTGGAACAATGGCGTCGAGGGCGAAGCGTCTGACGCTGCAATCGCCAACGCTCGCCTCAACGACCAGCGCGCACTGCTGGCGACATTGTTTGCCTCGCGCGGCACCATCATGCTGACCGCGGGCGATGAATTCGGCCGCAGCCAGCAAGGCAACAACAATGCCTATGCGCAGGACAACGCCATCACCTGGCTCGACTGGGCGGGGCGAAACCTGGAACTGGAACAGTATGCATCGGCACTTGCCGCACTTCGCCGCGCGGTGCCCATGCTGTCGGACACGCATTTCCTGATCGGGGGCCCAGCCGATGGCTCCGGCATTGCCGACGTCGCCTGGTTGACCGAGACCGGCGCGCCGTTCGGCGAGGGCGACTGGAACGATCCCGCCCGGCATCGCCTTGTCATGCTGCTTGGCAACGAGGCCGGCCGCCTCGCTGTCATCATCAACGGCGACCGCCGCCAATGCGTGTTCACCTTGCCCGTTCACGATGGATTCCAGTGGCATCCTGCGATCGAAACACGGGCCGATGATCTGACACGGCCGCTGCCCGGCCGCAGCGTGAGTTTCATGATCGAACGCAAGGCCGGGAAGGCCCGTGCCAGGAAGGGATCATGATGGCTGATGACAATGCGGAGCGAAGGGCCGAATGGTGGCGCGGCTGCGTCATCTACCACGTCTATCCGCGTTCCTACCAGGACTCCACCGGCGACGGCAGCGGCGACCTCAAGGGCATCACCGCGCGGCTCGCCCATATTGCCTCGCTCGGCGTCGATGCGGTCTGGCTGTCGCCCTTCTTCAAGTCGCCGATGGCCGACATGGGCTACGACGTGTCGGACTACCGCGACGTCGATCCGATGTTCGGTACATTGCAGGATTTCGATGCGCTGGTTGCCCAGGCACATCGGCTGGGTCTCAGGATCATCATCGACCAGGTGCTGTCGCATTCTTCCGACAGGCACGAGTGGTTTGTCGAAAGCCGCGCCAGCCGCGACAACCCCAAGGCAGACTGGTACGTCTGGGCCGATACCAAGCCCGATGGCGGCGCGCCCAACAACTGGCTGTCGGTTTTCGGTGGTCCGGCCTGGGAATGGGATTCGACCCGCCGGCAATACTACATGCATAATTTCCTTGCCTCGCAGCCGGATCTCAACTTCCACAATCCGGACGTCCAGGATGCCCTTCTGGAGACAGTGCGGTTCTGGCTGGAGCGCGGCGTCGACGGGTTCCGGCTGGATACGGTCAACTACTACGTCCACGACCGTTGGCTGCGCAGCAATCCGCCCTTGGCCTCGAGCGTCGCAGGCACCAACACGGAGACCAACACCTACCTCTATCAGGAACATCTGTTCGACAAGACGCAGCCTGAAAACCTCGCTTTCCTCAAGCGCTTCCGGGCGCTGCTCGACGAGTATGGCGGCCGCGCCGCCGTCGGCGAGATCGGCGATGAAGGCCGCTCCCTGCAGACGCTCGCCGCCTACACATCCGGCGGCGACAGGCTGCATATGTCCTACACTTTCGATCTGCTCGGTCCGCAATTCTCGGCGGCCCATGTGCGCGGCTGCGTCGAGGCCTTCGAAAATGCGGTTGCCGACGGCTGGGTCTGCTGGGCGTTCTCCAACCATGACGTGGTGCGCCATGTGAGTCGCTGGACGCGGCTGGGCGGCGATCCCGACGCGGTGGCCAGCTTTTCGATCATACTGTTGTCCTGTCTTCGCGGCTCGATCTGCCTCTACCAGGGCGAGGAACTCGGCCTGGAGGAGGCCGAACTTGCCTATGAGGATCTGCGGGATCCCGTCGGCATCCGCTTCTGGCCCGGCGTGAAGGGCAGGGATGGTTGCCGCACGCCGATGGTCTGGGAGGCCGGTGCCGACAATGCCGGCTTCTCTGCGGCCAAGCCGTGGTTGCCGGTCCCGTCCGGCCATCGCAGCCGCGCGGTCGACGTGCAGAACGGCGAGGAGCGGTCGGTGCTGTCCGCCTACCGTTCGACGCTCGCCTTGCGCAAGGGCCATCCGGCG
This sequence comes from bacterium M00.F.Ca.ET.205.01.1.1, assembly GCA_004791255.1. Taxonomy (GTDB): domain Bacteria; phylum Pseudomonadota; class Alphaproteobacteria; order Rhizobiales; family Rhizobiaceae; genus Mesorhizobium. The sequence goes on along the minus strand of SRUQ01000007.1, from coordinate 313,667 downwards.
CTGATCGGCGGTTCGATCCGTTTTCTCGAAGCCGAAGGCGACGTGCTGGCCTTCATCCGTGAAGGCGCAGCCGAAAGGCTGCTCTGCGTCTTCAACTTCGCCGCCGAGCCGGCGCGTTGGCCGGTGCTCGAGGATATCGGAAGTTTCACGCCGATTGCCGGTGGCACTGCCATCGTTGAGGACAACGAGTTGGCGTTGCCCGCACTCGGCTCTTTCCTCGGTCAGCTCGACTGAAGTGCTCTACTGAACGAGCACGGCGCGGCCGCAAGTCGCGCCGGTGACGCGGACATCGGCCTGGCCGACGCCGACGCCGAGCGCGGAGAGCACATTGTAGAGCAAGTCGTCGACGGGCGCAGTCACGGTGTTGAGCAGCGCCACCACCGCCGGCTTGACCGTTCCGAGCAGGGCGGTCAGATCGATACCCAGGCCAAGCGTCTTGACCGAAAGCGACAAATTGTTGACCAGCGACGTGGTGAGCGACTGCGAGATGTTGCGTGTCGAAACGGTCTTGACCGTCTTGTTGGCAATGTCGGTCGCGTTGAAGGTCAAGATCTGCGGGCTGTTGTTGGTGATCGCGGTCACGGCGGAACCCATCACCTGGATCAGCGGAATGTTGATCAGCAGGATCTTGAGGCTGACATCGGCAATGTCTGCGTCGGTGAAGGTCTGCGGCTGGCTGAAATCAGCGAAGCCGGACGGGTTGTTGCTGTTGGCCAGGTTCAACTGGGCAATACCGGGGTGCGCGGCGATCGAAACGTTGATGCTGGAAGGCCCCGTCGGACAGGTGATGTCGGTCAGCTTGGCTTCGGCATAGGCGACTTCCACATTGAGCGGCAGATTGACCGCCAGCAGGCTGATGCCGCCGCCGAGACCCGGCGTGCCGACCGTGACCGAGGCCGTCAGCTTGATGCGCGTCTGCGCGGTGCGCACCACTGTGCCGATGCCATCGATCGACAGCCACGGCGAGGACTGTGCCGGCTCGCCGATGGCGATGTTGAGTTTGGTGGAAGCAAGCCCGGGAATCGTGGCTCCAAGATCGATGGCGGCCTGGTTGGTCCCGTTCGCCAGCACCGCGGCGGCGGTCAGCATCCCCATGGCGCTCGCATCGACCCCCAGGCCTGCCGGCGCCTGTCCCAGGCCCACGCTGCCAACGGAGCCAAGGTCGATCAGGCTGCTGAGCGGAATTTTGACGGTGCTGGTCGATTTGGAAGCGATCGTTTGCAGGGCTGCCTTGGCGGTGTTGCCCATCCCGGGAACGTTGGCCATGGCGGTGGCGAACTGGCCGACGGTCGCCTTCGACGCCAGCACGTCCGAATAGGTGCCGGCTGTTATGTTCAATTGCGTGGCCAGAGCACTGACAAAGGAAAGCACGCTGACATCAGCGGAAATCAACCCGTTGTAGTCCATCACGCTGAGCGAGATATTGCCGCCCAGCAGACCGCTCAGAAGTGCGTTGAGAATGCCGCCATTGACGCCGAGCAGCCGCGATCCGACCGAGAACGTCGCCAGTGGCGTCATGCTGGCGGTGGCTTCGGTGCCGATGACCGGAGTGGGAATCAGCGAGCTTGCGAAATAGCGGTTGGGGATCTTCGCCAGAGTGACACGGACGGCATTGTAGGGCGTTGCGCCAGCCTGAAAGCGCTGGTTGACGGTGGCGGTCGACGAGGCATATCGGCCTTGTGTGACCGTCACCACGGTTTTTCCGACGGCCGCCGGGATGGTCTGGCCCGTGGCTTGAACGACCACGCCCGGCATGCCGTTGTCGGTGAGCGTGGTGATCACCGCCGCATTGACGTTGTTGATGTTCGAAGCCGCGGTGATCGCCGCCAGATCGACCATCGCCTGGGCTTCCCGGCGTTCGGTGTAGATCGAAGCCTCATCGACGGCGACCGCGGCCAGAGCCAGCGCGACCGGCGACATAAGTGCCGTCATCACGGCGAAGTTCGCCGTCCTGTCGGCCAGCATCCGCCGTGCGAGCCGGCCGATCTCCTTGCGCCCGGGCAATCGCATTCAGATGCCCCCGACCCTGATCGTTGACTGGCGCGTGATCGTCGTCCCTGGCATGGTTATGCCCGGGAAGAGATTCCAGATCGGCAGGTTACGGGCATCATACTGGATGGACACCACGAACTGACTGCCGTCGGCCGTGCTGTCGTTGGCCTGGTAGGTCAGCTTGCTGGCATCGACGAAGGCGTATCCGCCTGCATTGTTGGTGACGAAACTCGCCACCAGCGTCTGGCGTTCGGTCTGGTTCAAGCCGGCGATGGCCGTACGGGCTGCGTCAGCGGCGATTTGCTGGATCGAATTGGCAGCACCGAAATATATACCGTATGCAACCATTCCGAGCAATAGCAGCATGAAGAGCGGCGAGAGCAAGGCGAATTCGACCGCCGAAGTTCCGGAGTTTTCTTGGAATTTATACAGATTTTCACAGAATATCGATTTTTTACTTGCTCGGTTACTCATGGCCGTCACGCGTCGGAAGGGAAGCCGTATTGAAGATGATTGGAATGTAACTTGTGGTTGCTTAAGAACGCATTAACACATTGTGCCGGACCGATGCAGTGAAAAACGCCTTGTGAGAAATCGCGGCGAGATGAGGAAACCAAGTCAAGTTCATGGTTTCGGCGGGTGTTTCGGTCGTTGTGGCGCAGTTTTCATGCGGCCTTACTTTGGGTGACCCAGAGAGTCTGTTGAAATAAAAAATCTCCGCGTTAGTGTCTGGGCACCAGCCGCAGGAAGGGAACCGGCGGCGCGCTCAAAGGGACCAGGCATCGGTCTCGGGGCGTCAACACGTAAAGGCGCGCCAATGGCGGCGCCGACAGGGAGAACTTCATGCTGAAAAACATGCTGAAGGCGACGGTGTTCGCCACAACCATGGCTTTGGCCGCCGGTACATTCTACACGCCGGCCTTCGCCGAGACCGTCTATAACCGCGGTTCCGCCGCCGAAGCAGAGACGGTCGACCCGCACAAGACCTCGACCGTCTACGAAGCCGATATTATACGCGACCTGTTCCAGGGACTGGTCATGCACGACCAGAAGACGAACCTCATTCCCGGCGCCGCCGAAAGTTGGACGGTATCGGATGACGGCACCGTCTACACCTTCAAGCTGCGCAAGGACGGCTTGTGGTCGGATGGCAGCCCGGTGACGGCGGACGATTTCGTCTATTCCTTCCGCCGGCTGGAGGATCCGGCGACCGCTGCCGAATACGCTTCCATGCTCTATCCCGTGAAGGGGGCAGAGGACGTCAACACCAAGAAAGGCAAGCCCGAGGATATGGGCGTCAAGGCGATCGACGCCAACACGCTGGAAGTGACGCTGAAGGCGCCGACGCCTTATTTCCTGGAGATGCTGACCCACCAGGCCACCTATCCGGTCAACAAGGCCTCAATCGAAAAGCTCGGCGCCGACTGGATCAAGGCGGGCAATCTCGTTTCGAACGGCGCCTATACGTTGGCCGAGTGGATTCCCAACGACCACATGAAGCTGGTCAAGAATCCGAAATTCTGGGACGCCGCGACCGTCAAGATGGACGTCGTCAACTATATCCCGACCGAAGACCGCTCATCGGCGATGAAGCGCTTCGAGGCCGGCGAACTCGACAGCTACGGCGACCTGCCGACCGAACAGCTCGCTGACCTCAAGACCAAGTTCGGCGATCAGGTCCGCGTCGGACCGTATCTCGGGACCTACTACTATGCGATCAAGACCGACAAGGCGCCGTGGGACAATCCCGAACTGCGCACCGCCATCTCGATGGCGATCGACCGCGACTTCCTAGCCGAGAAGGTCTGGCAGAACTCGATGCTGCCTGGCTATTCGATGGTGCCCCCGGGCATCGCGGGCTATACGCCGGCAGTGGCCAAATACGCCGACATGCCGCAGATCGACCGCGAGGACGCCGCCAAGAAGATCCTCGAGAAACTCGGCTATACGCCCGAGCATCCGCTGAAGATGGAGATCCGCTACAACACCTCGGAAAACCACAAGAACACCGCTGTTGCCATCCAGGAGCAGTTGAAGCCGCTCGGCGTCGAGGTCACGCTGCTCAACACCGACACCAAGACCCACTACTCCTTCCTCGAGCAGAAGGGCAACTATGACCTGGCGCGCGCCGCCTGGATCGCAGACTATAAGGATCCGGAGACCTTCCTCGGCATCTCGCGCAAGGCGAGCGGCAACAACTATTCGGACTACAACAGCCCGGCATACGAGGCGGCCATGGACAAGGCCGCAGCTGCCGGCGGCAAGCCCGAAGAGCGGATGAAGGAACTTGCCGAGGCCGAGCGCATCCTCGTCGACGACGTCGGCCAGATCCCGCTGCTCTACTACAGCTTCCACGATATCGTTTCCTCGAAGCTGCATGGCTTCGATGACAATGTGATGGACATCCATCCGTCCCGCTTCGTCTCCAAGGACTGATTTCATCATTCCTTGACCAGCCCGCCGCGCCTCATCTGGGCGCGGCGGGCTGGTCGGTCATCGCATCGGTGCGAAAATCGTGATCGATTTTCGGCAAGCACGGTGCGAAGATTTGGAGCGCCGGAGCGTGGATGCACGTCCGCAGGGACGCGTGTCGCTCTGGCCGAAGCGAGGCGCCGATGCTGCGATATGTCTTCCGGCGGCTTCTGACCGCCATTCCGACGCTATTCGTCATCGTGACCATGGCGTTCTTCCTGATACGCGTCGCTCCGGGCGGCCCGTTCAACCAGGAGCGGGGGCTGAGCCCCGAGATCAAGGCCAATCTCGAAGCCCAGTTCGGCCTCGGCGATCCGCTCTGGCTGCAATATGTGCACTATCTCGGCAATCTGCTGCGCGGCAATTTCGGCCCGAGCTACAACATGCCGGATTTCACCGTCACTGAACTGTTTGCCAAGGGCTTGCCGATCTCGATCCAGCTCGGCGCCTCGGCGCTGATCCTGGCGCTGCTGCTCGGTTCGATGCTGGGCACCATCGCGGCACTCAACCAGAACAAGCTTGGCGACTACACGGTGATTGCGCTGGCGACTGCCGGCAGCACCATTCCTACCTTTGTCATTGCGCCGGTGATCCAGCTCGTCTTCGGACTGACCTGGAAGCTGTTGCCGATCGGCGGCTGGGGCGATGGCGCCTTCGTCAACAAGGTCGGCCCGGTGCTGACGCTGGCTCTGCCGCAGATCGCCATCGTTGCCCGCCTGATGCGCGGCTCGATGATCGAATCGCTGCGATCCCATCATATCCGCACCGCCCGGGCGCTCGGCCTGTCCGACTGGTCGGTGGTGGTCAAGCACGCACTGCGCGGCGCGATCCTGCCGATCGTCTCCTTCACCGGACCGGCGGCGGCAGCACTTTTGACTGGATCGGTCATCGTCGAGACGATCTTTTCCATTCCAGGCGTCGGCCGCTACTTCGTCGATGCCGCGCTCAACCGCGACTACACGCTGGTGATGGGAACCGTGGTGGTGATCGCTATCTTCACCATCGTCTTCAACCTGATCGTCGACGTCATGTACGCCGTCGTCGACCCGAGGGTGCGCTATGACTGACATTGCAGCCACGGCTCCGGTAATCGTCGGCCGCTCGCTCTGGGGCGATGCCTGGGCGCGGCTCAAGGCCAATCGCGCCGCCATGTTCAGCCTCTACTACCTCATCCTGATCGCCATCATCAGCGTCTTCGGGCCGTGGTTCGTGCCGCACCAGTACACGACCATTTATGCCGACTATGTGCGCATGCCGCCAAGCCTGTCGTCCTACCCGAAGCCCGACATGATCGAGACGGCGCTCAATGAAGCGATCAAGCGTATGCGCGTCGACATCAAGGAGTGGCACCAGGAAGGCAATCAGGTCTTCGTCACCGTCAAGTCGGCCAAGCCGATCGACGACCGCAACATCCGCTATCTCGACCGTTCCGATGCCTTTGACGACACCAAGATCGAGAGCAAGTCGCCCGACGGTCTCGAAGTGACGATGAGCGCGGCGGTCAAGCAGCAATATTTCCTGTTCGGCACCGACAACACCGGCCGCGATCTGCTGTCGCGCACGTTGATGGCCGGACGCATCTCGCTCGCCATCGGCCTGCTCGCCGGCGTCGTGGCGGTAGTGATTGGTGTGATTTATGGCGCCGCTTCGGGTTTTTCCGGCGGCCGGGTCGACGAGGTGATGATGCGCATCGTTGACGTGCTCTATTCCTTGCCCTTCATCTTCTTCGTCATCATGCTGGTGGTGTTCTTCGGCCGCAACTTCGTGTTGATGTTCCTGGCAGTGGGTGCGGTGCTGTGGCTCGACATGGCCCGCATCGTGCGCGGCCAGGCGCTGTCGATCCGCCGCCAGGAGTATGTCCAGGCGGCCGAAGCGATGGGTGTCGGCCAGCGCGGCATCCTGCTGCGCCATGTCATTCCCAACCTGCTTGGCCCGGTCGTCATCTACATGACGCTGCTGGTGCCGCAGGTCATCATCCTGGAGAGTTTTCTGTCATTCCTCGGACTCGGCGTGCAGGAGCCGATGACCAGCTGGGGCGTGCTGATTTCAGTCGGCGCCAAGAACATCGGAACTGCCAACTGGCTGCTCTTGTTCCCCGCCTTTTTCCTCGTCTCGACGCTGTTCGCTCTGAATTTCGTCGGCGATGGCCTGCGCGACGCACTCGACCCGAGAGATCGATAGGATGGAGACCGCTAAGATGGCTACTTCCGAAACGATCCTCAGCGTCAAGGATTTGCGCGTCCGCTTCCGAACCCTCGACGGCGCAGTCGAAGCGGTGAAGGGCATCAACATCAATGTCAAATCAGGCGAGACCGTCGCCGTGGTCGGCGAATCCGGCTCCGGCAAGAGCCAGACGATGATGGCGGCGATGAACCTTCTGGCCTCCAATGGCGAAGCCACTGGCGCCGTCGACTATCGCGGCCGCAATCTCCTGACTCTCACCAAATCCGAGCTCAACAAGGTCCGCGGCGCCAAGATCAGCATGATCTTCCAGGAGCCGATGACCTCGCTCGATCCGCTCTATTCGATCGGCAACCAGCTGATCGAACCGATCCGCAGGCACCGGGGCCTCAATGCCGCCGAGGCTCGCGAAGAAGCGCTCAAGCTTCTGCGGCTGGTGCATATTCCCGATCCCGAACGGCGCATGAAATCCTATCCGCATGAAATGTCGGGCGGCCAGCGCCAGCGCGTCATGATCGCCATGGCGCTTGCCAACGATCCCGACATCCTGATCGCCGACGAGCCGACGACGGCGCTCGACGTCACCATCCAGGCGCAGATCCTGATGCTGCTCGCCGAATTGCAGCGCAAGCTCGGCATGGCGATCGTCTTCATCACCCATGACCTCGGCATCGTGCGGCGCTTCGCCGACCGCGTCTATGTCATGCGCCAGGGCGAGGTGGTCGAGGAGGGCGAGGCGGAAGCCATCTTTGCCAATCCGCAGCATGCCTACACCAAAATGCTGCTGGCGGCAGAGCCGACCGGCAGCAAGGCGCCGCCGCCCGCCAATGCGCCGGTGCTGCTCGAAGGCCGCAACGTCGAGGTGACCTTTCGGATCGGCGGCGGCTTCCTGGGGGGCCCGCCGCTGATGCTGCGCGCCGTCGATCACATCTCGATCCGGCTGCAACGCAACCAGACCATCGGCATTGTCGGTGAATCCGGCTCCGGCAAGTCGACGCTCGGACGGGCGCTGCTCAGATTGCTGCCGAGTGACGGGCTGATCCGCTTCGGCGATCGCGATATTTCGCAGGCCGACCGCCAGGCGATGCGGCCGTTGCGGCGCGAGATGCAGCTTGTCTTCCAGGATCCGTTCGGCTCGCTGTCACCACGCATGACCGTCGGCCAGGTCATCACCGAAGGGCTGTTGGTGCATGAACCCAACCTGTCGGGCAAGCAGCGTGATCAGCGCGCGGTCGAGGCCTTGCGTGAAGTCGGCCTCGACCCCAACGCCCGCAACCGCTATCCGCACGAATTCTCCGGCGGCCAGCGCCAGCGCATCGCCATTGCCCGCGCCATGATCCTGAAACCCAGGCTGGTGGTGCTCGATGAGCCGACTTCGGCGCTCGACCGTTCGGTGCAGAAGCAGATCGTCGAACTCTTGCGCAAGCTGCAGGCCGACCACGAATTGTCCTACCTCTTCATCAGCCACGACCTCGCCGTGGTCCGCGCCATGGCCGACTACATTATCGTCATGAAGCAGGGCAAGATCGTCGAGGAAGGGCCGACCGAACAGATTTTCGGCAATCCGCAGGCAGCTTACACGCAGACGCTGATGAACGCGGCGATCGATGTGACGCGATTCCGCTTGAGTGCCTGAGGCCCGCCGCCTGGCGGTAGCCGGCATCCCAACCCAACGTCTGATCGCTCAGTCGGTTGATCTCGCGCACTTGCGCGCCCGTGTCGCGGCAATGGCATCCTGCTGCCGCTTCAGACGTTCGATGCTGGCGGTTTCGCGGTCTGCGACCGCGGTCTTCACGCGCGTACCGCCCAGCAGCCAGCGCGGAACGCTGGTGTTCGCGACCTTGCCGCGGGTGATCGCCGTTTGCGAGATGTCGCGGGCGGTGCTCCCCAGCGCGCTGTTGAGTTCTGTGCAGTTCATGCTGTCGTATTTCGCCGGATCGACGGTTCTGCCGATCGACGAACAGCCCGCGACGAGGGCCAGCGCCATCACGAGAACAGGGAGCGAGGCTGTCCCGGAAAATAAGTTCATACCCACATCAGCCAACCAGTTTCGCGGGCCTTATCATATTCATCGAACCACCTTGAGCCGACGACTATTTCATCAAAGTTTGCAAATCGACGGAAACTACCTGTGAGTGCGGTCTAAGATCGACTGAATGGCCTTTTCAGCAAGCTCATGCCGCTGCGGCGGCGAGGGCTGTTGTGGGGATGTAAACGCCGAGCACCGCCTGAGCGATTTCTGTTTCGTCATCGTCGACCTGCGCCGTCACCAGGATGATTCCTTCGGCAGTACCCGCTTTATCTGGCTTGAGGGCGGCAGTGGCGAATGCTCCGAGCAGCCCGCCAGCAAGACCGCCACAGACGGCACCCAGCAGAGCCGTTGCCGACAGTCCCGCTGCGAATGGGTCGATACTATGAAGTGCGCCTAGCCAGACAAAACCGCCGGCCGCTGCACCAAGAATGGCGCCTGGAAATGCCCACAGCCCCGCCAGCTCGTCGCTGTAGGGGCCGATAACCGCGATCTGGACGCGAGGGACGCCCGCTGCAACGAGGTCGGTCGCGGCCCGCGCTGCTTCAGCACGGGAATCAAAGAGTTTGCTGATTGTCGGCATGGCAGTCAGGTCTTAGTCCGCGTCCGGGCCGGCAACGAAGGAAGCGGCGATCAGGTCGTCGCCATCAATCCGACCCGAGCCGCCTTCCATCTTGGCGGCGATCTTTTGAAAAGTCTCTACGTCGCTCTCGCTGATCTGGGCGGCCTGCATCCCAGCCTTGAGGTCACCTACACGCACTCGCATGGCTTCGGATGCTGCAGTTCCGCGGTTCGGCATCGGTGGCTACCCCCTTTGGACAGCCCGCATATCGCGGGCTGTCCTTGTTTTACTGGATGACCTTGACGATCTTGCGCGTGCCCGGATCGACCAGAACCGTCTGGTTGTCGATCACGACGTAACGGTATTTGACGTTGGGAACTTCATGGAGCTCGACTGTGTCCGGCAAAGCCGTGCCGAGATTGAGTTCCACGCCGGGAAGCTTAACGGACGCGAGCGGCTGCTTCTTGACGTACTCACGAATGACCGTTTCCTGTTCGGGCTGAATAATGATGTCCTCGGCCGCAGCCGCGCCGACACCTGCAAGCAGCAAAAAAGCCGCGGCGGCTCCGGTAATATGCATTCTCATGATTTCCTCCTTCGGGCCGGCGCAGGACGACCTCGTCCTCGCCAGGCACCGAACTTGGGAAAATTGCAAACGTTCCCGGGGCCGGGCTTCGGTCGGATGGGATGTGGGACATAAGTCCCATGCCAAAACGCAATAGTCTCACCGGCGACATCACCCGGAACGGTCACTATTTGCGACCGTTCTCCGCTGCAGCAAGGAGGAACAAATGGAGAGGAGTGTCGATCAAGCGCGCTGGCTGCTTGCCCCGATCTTCGCTGTGGCAATCACCTTCATGGTGATTGGATTTAGCCTTGGCTAGATCGTCGATGACATCCGGCAATGAAAGTTTGCTGATCGGCGCAGTTTCGTCCCTTCCTGCGCCGATAGGGTTCGTTCGCCGCTGCCATGCGGCGGGCGAACCCTCAATTTCAACAGTCTGCTGCACTTAAGCCAGTTGATGGAATGCCAGTCGAGCCGGGAATTCGTATGCGCAATCCAGTTCTAGCCGCGGCTATTGCCCTTGTTTGCTGCGCCCCCTTGCACGCGGAGGAGGAGCGGTCATGCAAGATAGTGGCCGCGGCGGCTCAGCTTTCCGGAAAGACGAACTGCAGCGAAGGCGATGTCGCAATTATCTCCGGCATAATCTCGAACGACCTCCCGGAGGCGATATCCAGACATTGCGACTTCTGGAGCCAGATAGTCGTGCTGCCTGATATCAGTGTGACTGACGCCTCGAGCCGCATCGTCCTTTGCAGGTACCATGAGCGAGAGCCAGCCCCCACCCAGCCCTGAAGCGCGTCGCGTCGAAACGGATTTATGCGACGGGCTTTAGTCTTTGTTTTTCATGCATGTCGTTGTCCCAAAGCCGAGGCCACCTTTGGGCCGATATGGCCTAGGCGATCGCGGCAGGCTTGATCGACCCCGGGGAAAAGCCGGAACCAAAGGGAATCGCCGGGGTTTATCCAACGAAGGGCAATTGAAAGGCGTGGAGAGAATCCCATGAAACCAATGATCGTGTGCGCCCTGGCGCTTCTCATCGGATTGCCGGCTGTGGCTTCGGCAGCCGAGGCCGATGTTGTGATCAAAACCCACCACCGAAACCACCACAAGGTCAGGATCATCAACGAGGATGGCCAGCGCCTGCATCACCGTCACCACGGCACGGTAGCGTTCTACGACCATGGTCGCAGGCATCACCGTCGAGATACTGTGATCGTTACGGGCTCAGTCAGCCCTCTACGCCACCAACGATATCATCACCGTGTAGTGATCGGAAACGACGGCTATTGATCGTCCATTGCGGGCCCGGCTCTTCCGTTGGAAGCCGGGTTCGCCATTTTTCCTCGTGTGCTCGCGGTCGCGGGCGAAACCTTTGGTTTCCTCGGCGGGAGACGGAAAAGTTTGAAATCGAACCGCGTCACCGCGGACGATACATTCCAACGTGGGATATCAGGTGTAGCGCCAAAGTCGGGATGCGCTAACTCACTGTTTTTTCTGGTCGGAGTGGCAGGATTTGAACCTGCGACCCCCTCGTCCCGAACGAGGTGCGCTACCAGGCTGCGCTACACTCCGTGACCAGACCGCGGGCTTATAGCCGCCGCTTTTCGATCCTGCAAGCGGCAATGGCAGCACTTCTCAGCATTTCGTCAGCTTTCGCCGCGCGTGTGGCTGGCATCCCTGCGCAGCCCCGGTCGGACTAACACCGCTCAAAGCTTGTATGCTAGCAACCGGCTATCAAATACTTTCGCAGTGTGAGACCCGAATGAGCCAGCGCATCGTCAGTTTCGTCATGAGCGGCGGTGTCGGCTCGCGGCTCTGGCCGCTGTCGCGCGAGGACAATCCGAAGCAGTTCCATGACCTCTCCGGCGACGGATCGATGCTGGCCAAGACCTTGCGCCGTCTGGAGGCAAGGGAGGAAGGCGAGACACCGATTTTTCTCATCGCGTCCGAGCGCCATGCCGAGCGCGTCCGTGCCGACCTTGCCGGCATTGACCTCGCAGGCGGCGGTCCGCTGTTCGAGCCCACGGGGCGCAACACCGCCGCCGCCGTGGCGCTGGCCACGCTGCGCACGCTCTCCGAGTTCGGCGATGAACTGGTGCTGGTGGTGCCGTCCGACCATGAGATTTCAACCGGACGCGAGTTCTGGCAGAGCATCGAGGCGGGTGCGGCCGCGGCGCGTGCCGGCAGGCTGGTGGTGTTCGGCCGCAAGCCCACGCAGCCCGAAACCGGCTATGGCTATATCGAGGTGTCGGGCGGGAACAACGGCGTGTTCGACGTTTCGCGCTTTGTCGAGAAGCCGGATCTCGCCACCGCGCAAGGATATCTCCAAGCCGGCACTTTCTACTGGAACACCGGCATCTTCCTGTTTCGCGCCGGCGTCATGCGAGATGCCTTCGCGGCTTTCGAACCTGGTATATGGCAGGCCACGGAGGCTGCCTTCAAGGCGGCGACGTCGGACCTGTCCGGCCTCTACATGCCGCTGGACCTCTATGCCGCCATTCCTTCGACGTCGATCGACTATGCGGTCATGGAACGCGCGAGCGACATCGCCATGGTGCCGGCCGGTTTCCGCTGGAACGACCTCGGCTCGTGGCAGTCGCTGCTCGATGTCGGCCCGTCCGACAAGGACGGAAATGTCATCGTCGGCGATGTCGTCGCCATTGACTGCGAAAACGCCTACATCCGCAGCGAAGGCCGCCTGCTGTCGGCCATCGGCATGAAGGATGTCGCCATCGTTTCCACATCGGATGCCACTTTCGTGGCGCCGGTCAGCCACAGCCAGCATGTCAAGAAAATCGTCGAACAGCTGGAGAAATCCGGCCGGCTGGAGACGAGATTTACGCCGGCGCCCGACCGCGTCATCGAGAGCGGCGCCTGGCGGCGGCGCGTGCACCACTGGCTGTTCGAGGAAACCTTGCCGTTATGGTCGACTGCGGGCGTCGACAAGCGCCATGGCGGCTTTCACGAAGCACTCGGCTTCGATGCCTCGCCGCTGATCAAGCCCAAGCGCATGCGCACGCAGGCGCGGCAGGTCTACGCCTTCGCGGTCGCCAAGGAGCGCGGCTGGGACGGCCCCGCCGACCAGCTCATCGCGCACGGCATCGACTTCATGGCCGGCAAGGGCCGCACCGATCGAGGCGGCTGGGTGCGCACGCTCAATGTCGACGGCTCGGTCGCCGATCCGATCGAGGATGCCTACGATCATTCCTGCGTGCTCCTGGCGCTGGCGCACGCCCATATATCGGGCCACCCCGATGCCTTGCGGCTCGGCGAGGAAACCTTCGTCTTTCTCGATGCCCATCTCGAGGACAGCCGCATGACCGGCTTCCTCGAAACCTCTGACGGCGAGGGCGAGCGGCGCTCCGACCCACATATGCATCTGCTCGAGGCCTTCCTCGCCTGGCATCAGGCGACCGGTGAGCGCGCCTATCTGCGTCGCGCCTCGCGCATCATCGACCTCTTTCGCAGCCACTTCTTCGATGCCGAAAGCTGGACGCTGGGTGAATATTTCGATGATAGTTGGAAGCCGCTGGGCGAGAAAGGCACATGGACCGAGCCCGGCCATCATTTCGAGTGGGCCTCGCTGCTTGTCGATTTCGCCACGCGCAGCGGCCAGACCGACCTCAATGCCTTTGCCCGCAAGCTCTATGCCTCGGCCGTTGCCAACGGCCTCAACCGCGCCACCGGCCTTTCCTACGGCGCCGTGTCGCGCCAGGGCCTGCCGCTCGACACGGTCTCGCGCGGCTGGCCGCAGGCCGAAGCGATCAAGGCGGCACTCGCGCTGGACAGCACGGGCGGCCCCGACCTCAAGCCCGAGATCGAGGCGCGCGTCGGCCGGCTGTTCCGCTGGCACATCGACCCCGCGCCGCTCGGGCTCTGGATCGACCGCATCGACGAGCGCGGCCGCTCACAGGCATCAGACGTGCCCGCCAGCATTTTTTATCATCTGGTCTGCGCGCTGACGCAGTATCTGGATGGGACCGCGGAGATGGGGTGAGGTCGCATTGAGAGGCGCCAGCTTCTCAATAAGGGCACGCCACATCCCCCGTCTCAACATAAACCGCCTTCACCTGCGAATAATGCCCCAGCGCTGCCAGCGAATTCTCCCGCCCGATGCCGGACTGCTTGACGCCGCCGAAGGGGATTTCCACCGGCGTCAGATTGTAGGCGTTGATCCAGCAGGTGCCGGCCTGCAGCTCGGCGATGACTCTGTGCGCGCGCGGCAGGTCGCGGGTGAAGACACCGGCGGCGAGGCCGAATTCAGTGTCGTTGGCGCGGTCGATCACCTCGTCCTCGCCATCGAATTTCAGCACGCTCATCACCGGTCCGAAGATCTCCTCGCGGGCGATGCGCATCGTGTCGGTGACGCCGGTGAACACGGTCGGCTCGACGAAGAAGCCGCCGTCAAAGCCTTGCAGAGAAGGCACGTTGCCGCCGCAGGCCAGCGTCGCTCCATCCTGCTGACCGGCGGCGATGTAGGAGACTACCTTCTCCTGCTGCGCCTTGTTGACCAGTGGTCCCATCTGCGTTTCCGGATCAAGCGGATCGCCGATGCGGATTTTCTTGGTGCGCTCGACCAGCCGGTCGACGAAGCGGTCGTGGATGCCGCTCTGCACGAAGACGCGCGTGCCGTTGGAGCAGATCTGGCCGGTTGAGTAGAAGTTGCCGAGCATGGCGCCGCCGATGGCGTTTTCGAGATCGGCATCGTCGAATACGATCAGCGGTGACTTGCCGCCGAGTTCCATCGTCGCATGCTTCATCTTCGAGCCGGCAAGCGACAGCACCTTGCGGCCGGTCGGCACCGAGCCGGTCACCGAAACCTTGGCCACCACGTCATGCCCGACCAGTCCGGCGCCGACATCGCCATAGCCCTGCACGACGTTGAACAGCCCGTCTGGAAGGCCGGCCTCGCTGTAGATCTCGGCCAGCGCCAGCGCCGACAGCGGCGTATTTTCCGACGGCTTGAACACCATGGCGTTGCCCATGGCGAGCGCCGGCGCGGATTTCCAGCCGGCGATCTGGATCGGGTAGTTCCAGGCGCCGATACCGACACAGACGCCGAGCGCCTCGCGCCGTGTATAGGCGAAGGGGCCGCCGAGATCGATCGCCTCACCGGTGAAGGCTGCGACCGCACCGCCGAAATATTCGAGGCAGTCGGCGGCCGAGGGGGCATCGGCCACCAGGGTCTCCTGGATCGCCTTGCCGGTGTCGAGCGTCTCGATGCGGGCGAGATCGGCATTGCGGGCGCGAAGAATGTCGGCGGCGCGGCGCAGGATACGGCCGCGCTCCACCGGCTTCAGCCGCGCCCAGGCGGGCTGTGCGGCGCGTGCCGCCTCGATGGCCAGTTCCAGCACGTTTGGTGTAGCCGAATGCAACGTGGCGATGACTTCGCCGGTTGCCGGATAGATGACCGGCAGCGCGGCACCCCGCTCGTCCTCGATATAGCGTCCATTGACATAGTGCGAAGCCGTGGGCTGGGCGCGCATGGGAAGTCTCCGAATCGTTGGGCGGGGCGGCTATCGGGCGGCGTATTCTATCGGCGGATCATGGCCTATCTGTCCGAGGCCTGCCAGCGTGGATTGATCCATGGCTCCTGGTTGGACGGCGCCAGCGGCGTTCGGCCAAGGATGTGGTCGGAGGCCTTTTCGCCGGTCATGATCGACGGCGCGTTGAGATTGCCGTTGGTCACGCGCGGGAAGATCGACGAATCGGCAACGCGCAAGCCGTCGATGCCGATCACCCGGCATGCCGGATCGACGACGCTCATCAGATCGTCGGCGCGGCCCATCTTGCAGGTTCCGCAAGGATGGTAGGCGCTCTCGGCATGGTCGCGGATGAAGACATCGAGCTCGTCGTCGGACTGGACGTTGCTGCCCGGCGAGATTTCCTTGCCGCGAAAGGCGTCGAAGGCCT
Organism: bacterium M00.F.Ca.ET.205.01.1.1; assembly: GCA_004791255.1. Classification (GTDB taxonomy): domain Bacteria; phylum Pseudomonadota; class Alphaproteobacteria; order Rhizobiales; family Rhizobiaceae; genus Mesorhizobium. Next base: position 297,953 of record SRUQ01000007.1, on the reverse strand, counting down.
TCTGGCCAAAAATCTCGCGCGTCAGCCTTATGCAGTGGCGGAACTCGGTCCAGTCGTCTGGATGCGACATGTAATTGAAACGGATCACCGGCTTGGCCCTGGCGTCGGGCGAGCGCAGCGTCACCGAGCCTCGCGACTTCGAGCGCATCGGCCCGACATGCGCCTGGAAGCCGTGCGACTTCGCCGCCGCCTTGCCGTCATAGCGCACCGCCGCCGGAATGAAGTGATACTGGATGTCGGGGTAGTCGACGCCGGCGCGCGAACGCACGAAGGCCGCCGCCTCGAAATGATTGGTGGCGCCGAGGCCGGTCTTGAAGAACAGCCACTGCGCGCCGATCATGGCCTTCGAGAACGGGTTGAGCACCGAGTTCAGCGTGATCGGCAGCAATGATTCCTGCTGGATATAGAGCTCCATGTGATCCTGCAGGTTGCGGCCGACGCCGGGCCGGTCGGCGGCCACGGCGATGCCGTTCTCCTGCAGGTGCGCACCCGGGCCGATGCCCGACAGCATCAGGATCTTGGGTGAATTGATCGACGACGCGGCAAGGATCACTTCACGTCGCGCCTTAACGACCTGAACCTGTTTGTGAGCTTCGATTTCGACGCCGACGGCGCGCTGATTCTCGATGATCACGCGGCGGGCGAACCCTTTGACCAGCCTGACATTTTTCCGCTTGAGAGCCGGCTTCAGATAGGCTGATGCCGCCGACCAGCGGCGACCACCAGAAATGGTCTGCTCCATCGGCCCGAAGCCTTCCTGCTTCGCGCCATTGTAGTCGTCGGTCAGTTCGAACCCGGCCTGGCGGCCGGCTTCGACAAAGGCGCCGTAGAGTGGATTCTTGCGCGAGCCACGCTGCACATGCAGCGGGCCACCATGGCCGCGCCAGCCATCCTCGCCGCCGTTGGAATCCTCCATGCGCTTGAAATAGGGGAGGACGTCGGCGAAGCCCCAGCCGGCGGCACCGTCTTCGGCCCAGTGGTCGAAGTCGCGAGCGTGGCCGCGCACATAGACCATGCCGTTGATCGAGGACGAGCCGCCGATCACCTTGCCGCGCGGCGTCGCCAGCACCCGGCCGCCAAGATGCGGTTCCGGCTCGCTGGCAAAGCCCCAGTCGTAGAGTTCCATGTTGAGCGGGATCGACAGCGCCGACGGCATCTGGATCAGCGGCCCCAGATCGGTGCCGCCGAACTCGATGACGATCACCGAGTTCTTGCCGTCCTCCGACAGCCGGTAGGCCATGGCCGAGCCGGCGGAGCCGGAGCCGATGATGACGAAATCCGCTTCAAGCATTGTTCATATGCGCCATAAAATCGGCGAGCGAGACATTGCCGCCGGTTGCAACCACAAGGACGGTCTTGTCCCTGACATCCACCTTGCCGCCGAGCAGTGCGGCCAGCGATGCCGCGCCCGATGGCTCCAGCACCAGCTTCATCCGCTCGAAGGCGATCTTCATTGCCCGCCTCACCGACTGATCGTCGACGGTTATGCCGCGCACGCCGGCGGTCTTGACCGCCGCGAACGGCGCATCGCCCGGCCGTCGCGACATCAATCCGTCGCAGATCGATTTCGGCGCGATCGGCATGGTCTCGATCGCCCCATGCGCCAACGACGAACCCATGCCGTTGAAACCCTCAGGTTCGACACCGATGATCTCTGTGGCCGGCGACAGATAGTGGAAGGCGAGCGAAACGCCGCCGATCAACCCGCCACCGCCGACCGAGCAGAACAAAAGGTCGGCGCCGGCATCTTTGGCTGCGAGCTGGTCAAGCGCCTCCAGCCCGGCGCCGGCCTGTCCGGCAACGATTTCCGGATCGTCGAAGGGATGCAGCAAGGTGAGGTGCTCGGTCTCGGCGATCTCGCGCGCCTTGGCGGCCGCGACTTCCTCGCGGGCGCGGTCGCCGTGATCGGTCAGCACCACGCGTGCGCCGTAGCCGGCCGTCGCATCGCGTTTCGCCGCCGGCGCATCGATCGGCATGACGATGGTGACGGGAATGCCGAGCGCCTGGCCGGCTGCCGCCAGCCCTTGCGCGAAATTGCCCGAAGAATAGGCGACGACGCCTTTCTTCGCTTCGTCAGGTGAAAGCTGCTTCAGCCGCCAATAGGCACCGCGCACCTTGAAGGAGCCGGCCCATTGCAGCGATTCCGGCTTGATGAAGACACGCGCAGCGCCAGTCTCTTTTGCCAAAGCCGCAGATTCCAGCAGCGGTGTCACCTGCGTGGCCTTGCCGGTAACGGCATAGGCCTGCCTGAGATGGTCAAGGGTAGGGACGAGAACGTCTGCCATCATTCGCCTCTGGGATACCTTTTGCTCTCTTCGAGATTGTCGAGGTTCATGTGATTGCGCATGTAGCGCTCGGAGGCCTTCTGCAGCGGCTGGAAGTCCCAGGGGTAGTAGGCGCCGTTGCGCAGCGCCGGGTAGACGACCCAACGGCGCGCCTGGCTCTCGCGCACGGCGGCGTCGAAAGCGCCCATGTCCCAGCGAGTTCGGGCCCTTTCCGTGAACGCCGCCAGCAGGGCAGCATTCGCCGGATCGAGGGCTAGGTTATCGCGCTCGAGCGGATCGGCTTCGAGATCGAACAATTGCGGCGGGTCGAGTTCGCAGTGGACGAATTTGTATCTGCCGTCGCGAATTGCCACTAGCGGGGCATAGGAGCCTTCCGCCGCATACTCCATCAACACAGGCGCGGTCCGCGGCCCGCCCTCGGCAAGCGGCAGCAGCGACTGGCCGTCGGTCCACGGTGCGATCGCTCCGATGTCGATGCCGGCGAGGTCACAAAGCGTCGGCGTCACGTCGAGATTGGAGACCGGCGCCTCGATCAGCCCTGATGGCACGCCCTTGCCGGCGATCATCAGCGGGACCCGCGCCGAGCCCTCGAAGAAGCTCATCTTGAACCACAGGCCGCGCTCGCCGAGCATGTCGCCATGGTCCGAGCAGAACAGGATGATGGTGTCGTCGAGCATGCGCGTGCGCGTGAGAACGTCGAGAAGCTCGCCGACCTTGTCGTCGACATAAGAGATGTTGGCGAAATAGCCGCGTCGCGAACGACGCACCTGCTCTGACGTGATCTCGAAAGAGGGGTAGTCCGAGGCATGATAAAGCCGCTGCGAATGCGCGTCCTGATCATTACGCGCAATGAACCCCGTCTCCGGGTCCAGCGCCTGGCAATGCTCATAGAGATCCCAACACTGCTTGCGTGCGACATAGGGATCGTGCGGGTGCGACAGCGAAACGGTGAGGCACCAGGGCCGGCGGTCCGCATCGTCTTGCTCACGCGAAAGCTGGTAGAGTTTCTGCGACGCCAGGAACACGACCTCGTCGTCATACTCCATCTGGTTGGTGGTCTCGGCGACGCCGGCGCCGGTCACCGAACCGAGATTGTGATACCACCATTCGATGCGCTCGCCGGGCTTGCGGTAATCCGGTGTCCAGCCGAAATCGGCCGGATAGATGTCGGTGGTCAGCCGCTCCTCGAAGCCGTGCAACTGGTCCGGCCCGACGAAATGCATCTTGCCCGACAGGCAGGTGTAATAGCCGGCGGCGCGCAGATGATGGGCGAAGGTCGGGATCGACGAGACGAATTCGGCGGCGTTGTCATAGACCCCGGTGCGCGACGGCAACTGCCCGCTCATGAACGAGGCGCGGCCTGGCGCGCAGAGCGGCGATGCCGTGTAATTGTTCTTGAAGCGCGCCGAACGCGCGGCCAATGCTTTCAGATGCGGGGCATGCAGAAACTCTGCCGGCCCGTCCGGAAACAAGGTCCCGTTGAGCTGATCGACCATGACGATCAGGAAATTAGGCCGTTTCGCTGTCACCGTTTTTGCCGCTCGCCAAGTTTGGTTTCTAGATAATCCTCGACCAGCGCGATCGCGGTCGCGGCATCGGGCACGCCGTCCTTCAGCGCGCGCCTGATGTAGAGCCCGTCGATCAGCGCCGACGTCGCCTCGGCGGCACGGTCGGCTTCGGCTCTCGGCAGAATGCCGGTCAGTCCGCTCATCAGGTTCGAATGCAGCCGCCGCGCATAGATTCGGAGCAGGCGGCGCAAGGGCGCCGATTTCTGCGCCTCAACATAGAAGGCGAGCCAGGCCGCGATGGTCTCGGCCTGAAACTGGATATCGGAAAAATTGACCCCGACCACCGCCGATACACGCTCGCGCGCCGTGCCCGCCGACTGGAGGGCGCGCCGCATATCCGTGGTCAGTTCGGCCAGGATGTGCCGCATCGTCGCGAACAGCAGTTCGTCCTTGGCGCCAAAATAGTGGTGGGCAAGTGCTGAGGAAACGCCGGCGCGCCCGGCGATCTCCGACATGGTCACGTCAAGCGAACCGCGCGCGCCGATCGCCGAGATCGTCGCGTCGATAAGCGCTTTGCGGCGCAGCGGTTCCATTCCGATTTTCGGCATTTGGGAGATCCAGTTCAGCCAAGATTATTTTTTATTGACGGATCAATCAACAAAAATCCGGCTGATTTTGGATCCCATGAGCATGTGGCCCAACGGCAGGTGCTTCTGGCTCTTCACATGGGCTGGAGAATGGTTCACGATTGAACAATATTAACAATGCGGGCGCCGCAGGACGTGCTAGGCTGGCGCCGAGGATGGAGACCGCCATGACCGCATGCATCGTTGGCTGGGCGCATTCGCGCTTCGGCAAGCTCGAAGGCGAGACGCTCGAAAACCTGATCGTCAAGGTGGCGACTGATGCGCTCGATCATGCCGGCATCGGCCCGGACGAGGTCGACGAGATCGTGCTCGGGCATTTCAATGCCGGCTTTTCCGCCCAGGATTTCACCGCCAGCCTGGTGCTGCAGGCCGACGACCGGTTGCGCTTCAAGCCGGCGACGCGCGTCGAGAATGCGTGTGCCACCGGCTCTGCTGCGGTCCGGCAAGGCATCCGCGCCATCGATGCCAACGCGGCACGCATCGTGCTGGTGGTCGGCGCCGAGCAGATGACGACGACGCCCGGTCCCGAGATCGGCAAGAACCTGCTCAAGGCCTCCTATTTGCCCGAAGATGGCGAGACGCCGGCGGGCTTCGCCGGCGTGTTCGGCAAGATCGCCCAGGCCTATTTCCAGCGCTACGGCGACCAGTCCGACGCGCTGGCGATGATTGCCGCCAAGAACCACAAGAACGGCGTCGACAATCCCTATGCGCAGATGCGCAAGGATTTCGGCTACGAATTCTGCCGCCAGGAAAGCGAGAAGAACCCCTTCGTCGCTGGTCCCTTGAAGCGCACCGATTGCTCGCTGGTTTCCGATGGCGCGGCAGCCCTGGTGCTTACGGATACCGCAACAGCGCTGAAGATGCGCCGCGCCGTCGCCTTCCGCGCCAACGAACATGTGCAGGATTTCCTGCCGATGTCGAAGCGCGACATCCTTGCCTTCGAAGGCTGCGAGCAGGCCTGGACCCGCGCGCTCAAATCGGCCGGCGTGACGCTCGACGATCTCTCCTTCGTCGAAACGCATGACTGCTTCACCATCGCCGAGTTGATCGAGTACGAGGCGATGGGGTTGGCCAAGCCCGGCGAGGGCGCGAAGCTGGCGCTGGACGGCACCACGGCGAAGAACGGCCGCCTGCCGGTCAACCCTTCCGGCGGGCTGAAGGCCAAGGGCCATCCGATCGGCGCCACCGGCGTCTCCATGCATGTGCTGACCGCCATGCAACTCGTCGGTGAAGCCGGCGGCATCCAGGTCGAGGGTGCAAAGCTCGGCGGCATCTTCAACATGGGCGGTGCGGCGGTCGCCAACTACGTTTCCATTCTCGACCGGATCAGATAAACCGCCCGCATTACAGTGGGAGGTCGCATGACAATTCCGGTTCTGATCGAGGTTCTGCGTGGCGCGATCGTCGAGAGCGCGCATCGCGGCGCTGTCGCGGTTCTGGATGCCGACGGCAAAGCGGTTATCGAGATTGGCGATACATCGCGTCCGGTTTTCCCGCGCTCCGCCGTCAAAGCAATCCAGGCCCTGCCGCTGGTCGAATCGGGTGCTGCCGACGCCTACGGCTTCGGCAATCGCGAACTGGCGCTTGCCTGTGCCTCGCATTCGGGCGAGCCGGCTCATGTCGAACTGGCGCGATCCATGTTGGCCAAGGCCGGCCTTGACGGCACGGCACTCGAATGCGGTGCCCACTGGCCGTCGAGCCATGATGCCGAGATTGCGCTGGCGCGCGCCGGCGGTTTGCCGAACGCACTGCACAACAACTGCTCGGGCAAGCATTCCGGTTTCATCTGCACCTGCGTGCATGTCGGCATCGCGCACCGCGGTTACGTCAAGGCCGGCCATGCCTTGCAGGAGATGGTCCGCGACGCCATGCAGGCGGTCACCGGCGCTGTCCATAGCGCCGACGAATGGGCAACCGACGGTTGCTCGATCCCGACCTACGCGGTGCCGCTCAGAAGCTTCGCGCTCGGCTTTGCCCGCATGGCGACAGCGCGGGGTTTCGGTCCTGAGCGGGCCAAGGCCGCGAAACGCCTGCTTTCGGCCTGCATGGCGCAACCCTTCTTCGTTGCCGGAACCGGCCGCGCCGATGTCGCTTTGATGGAAGCCGCACCGGGACGGATCTTCGCCAAGGGCGGCGCAGAGGGCGTCCACTGTGCCGCACTTCCCGAACTTGGCCTCGGAATCGCGATCAAATGCGATGATGGTGCCGCTCGCGCTGGCGAAGCCATATGTGCCGCCGTCCTGGCCAAGCTTCTGCAAGCGGATGATGCCGTGGCGGCCAAGCTGCGCGAACTGGCAAACACGCCGATCGAAAGCCGGATCGGCGCCAAGGTCGGCTCGCTGCGGCCAACGGCGGCGCTGAACTGAAGCAAGGCAAGAACTTAGCTGACGTGGTTGCGCTCGACGGTCAGATGCGCGTAGCCGCTTTCGGCTGACGCGGCGAGATCGCCGGTTGCCGGCTCCGCCCAGCGCTGGCCGACAATGGCGCCGTTGCGGGCGCCGTCGATGACATTGTCCGAAATGACAGCCGTCCCGGCGCCCTCGACCACGCTGACGACGATGCCGGTTCCGGCCTTGCGGATGATGTTGCCGGTGGCCACGACATTGCGCAGATACGGCCCCCAGCCGATCAGCATGCCGTAGAGCGGTGCGTTCTCGATGACATTGTTGGAGACGGTGGTGTCGGCCTCGACGCCGATGCCGACGCCGAATCCAGGCGCGTCGGCGGGGTAGGGGCCAACGGTCGACAGATTGCGCACGATGTTTCCCGAGCAGACGCCCATGCGGCCGCCTTCGTTGAAGTTGACGATCGAGATGCCGTTGGCCGCGCAGTCGACGATGTTGTTGCTGATGACGGCGCCCTCGAAGGAGAATTCGGAATAGACCGCCGTTTCGCCGGACCGCAGGCAGGTGTTGCCCGATATCTGCAGATTGCTGGAGCTGTTGGCGCGGATCGCCGAGAAGGCGCAGTCCGATACGACGTTGCCGGAGATGACGACATTGGCGGCGCGGAAGGCGTTGATGCCGTTGCCGTTCTGGCCGGTGCCGCCGCTGCGCGCGCCGATGCGCTGGACCCGGTTGCCGGTGACGATGGTGCCGTCTTCCCCGGCCTGCCACCGATGCACGAGGATGCCGCCATTGGCGCAGTCGGAAATCGTGTTGCCTGATATCGCCAGCCCTGCCGCCTCGACCGAATAGATGCCGGCATCCGCCGCGCCCGATATGTCCGTGCGCTCGATCCGGCCGGCCGCGTGTTCGAGCGCCAGCCCGTTCTTGCCGCTGCCGGTGATCTGGCAATTGTCGATAACGAGATGGCCGATACGGCGCAGATCGAGCAGCCCTTGCGCATAGTCGGCCATCGAGCGGTTGCTGCCGTCGAAGACCAGTCCGCTAAGCTCGATATGATCGGCCTGTTCGGCCATGAACAGATGGCCGTCGCCGCCATAGACGATGCGGGTTGCGCCCGGCACGCCGGCCAGGCGCACACGGCCCGGCAACGACAGATTGGACACGACATAGGTGCCTGCCGGCAGGAACACCGTCGTGTCGCGATCGTTGGCCTCGCGCAAAAGCTTGGCGAAAACCTTGCTCTGATCGTCTGATGTGCCGGATTGCACACCAAGCTCGGTGGCGTTGATCGAGCCGCGCATCGCGGCTTTCTCGATGCCGGGCAGACCGGCGGCGGCCGCCTTGCCGAGCGCGAGACCCATGATGGCAAACCCGGCAGTCTGCCTCAGCAGTGTTCGTCTGTTCAACATCGGCACAGAATCCCAGTGTCCGACCCGACATCGCAGGAATCGTGCCAGCCGTTCCGTCTCTCCCCTGAGGCAGTGGCTTGTCGAGCAGGCCCCGCGCGCCTAAGTTGAAGGGATGAGCAGAGCTTTTACCCGCGAAGAAGACAGCGAAAACGCCATTGCCGGTGTCGGTGAACGGCCGATCAGCCAGAACCGCAATCTGGTGACCGAGCATGGCCTGGCGCAGATCGAGGAGAATCTCGCCGAGTTGCGCGATGTCCTGGCGAAAGCCGAACGCAAGGCCGACCGCGAGCGCATCGCCGTCGTGTCACGCGACCTGCGCTATTGGACGGCGCGGCGCGAGAATGCCGAGCTTTCGGTGCCGGAGCCTCACAGCGACCAGGTTCGCTTCGGCATGGGCGTGACGCTCGAAGGTGACGATGGCCGCAAGGTCCATTGGAAGATCGTCGGCGAGGACGAGGCCGATCCGGCCAAGGGCACCATTTCCCATATGTCGCCCATGGCCGTTGCACTGTTCGGCAAGAAGGTCGGCGACGTCGCCGCCGTCAACGGCAAGGAATGGGAAATCGTCAAGCTGAGCAATGGCGGATAAGCCACCGCCGACCGGCTATGTCTCGATCTTGACGACATGGTCGCGAAAGAACGCGGCTGCGCCTGCTTCATCGATCTCGCCGGCTGCCACCATCAGAACCAGTTGGATAATATCCTGCTGGTCAGCCTCCAGGCTCAGTCCGTTGAAATAGAGAAACAGATCGGCCGCCGCGAAGGCGGTGCGCTTGTTGCCGTCAACGAACGGGTGGTTCTTCGCAATGCCGAAAAGATAGGCGGCGGCCAGTTCGCATAGATCTGGGTTGCCATATGCCTCTTTTTGCTGTGGACGCGCGAGCGCCGACTCCAGCATGCCTTCATCACGGGTACCCGGTGCGCCGCCGTGCAGGCGCAACTGCTCGGCGTGCATCGCCTGCACAAATTCCCTCGAATGATGCTCGGTCATTTTGCGAGAGCGCGGTAGGCAACCTCATATTTCTTCATCCGCTCGCGCGCGACCTTCATCTTACGCTCGAATTCCTCGGCAGAGTCTTCCAATCGGCGTAAGCGAAGCTCTTGCCCCTCCTGAACGACCACCACGTTATCGCCCCTCTTGAGGTTCAATCGATCAAGAAGCTCTTTCGGCAGAATCAGGCCGTCGGAATTGCCGATTTTGCGAATGGTGGTGTTCATGATGAAACATCCTGTTGCAACGTTGATTATAACGAGACAAGCCGTATGTTGCAACGGAAATTATAACAACGTCAGCTTTCCACCAGCAGCCTGTCGAGCAGACGCTCCGCCGCTTCCGGGATAACCGTCCCTGGCGGGAAAATCTCCGCAGCGCCTGCTTGCAGAACCGCGTCGTAATCCTGTGGCGGAATGACGCCGCCGGCCACGATCAGCATGTCGCCGTGGCCAAGCTTCTTCAGCGTGTCGCGCAGTTCGGGGATCAGCGTCAGGTGGCCGGCGGCCAGCGACGAGGCGCCGATGATATGAACGTCATGCGCAACCGCCAGCCTGGCGATCTCCTCGGGCGTCTGGAACATGGCGCCGACAGTGACATCGAAGCCGAGATCGGCGAAAGCGGTGGCAACCACCTTCTGGCCGCGGTCGTGCCCGTCCTGGCCCATCTTGGCGATGAGGATGCGCGGCTTGCCTCCGGATTGCCTTTCAAAGGCCTCCACCTTCTCTTGCAGCCGGTCGGTCAGTGGATTGTCACCCAGCGCCTGGCGATAGACACCGGAAATCAGCTGGACCGACGCGACATGGCGGCCGAAGGTCCGCTCCAGCGCCATCGAAATCTCGCCGACCGTGGCATTGGCACGCGCAGCGCGGATGGCGAACTCAAGAAGGTTTTCATTTCCCTGCGTGGCACGGGTCAGCGCGTCGAGCGCGCTTTCGACGGCGGCGACGTCTCGGGTGCCTTTCAGCCGCTGCAGCTTCGACAATTGCCGCGCCCTGACCTCGGCATTGTCGATCTTCAGCACGTCGACTTCGATATCCGTTTCGGGCCGGTGCGCATTGACCCCGACCAGCATCTGCTCGCCGGAATCGATGCGCGCTTGTGTGCGGGCGGCGGCTTCCTCGATGCGCAGCTTGGGAATGCCTTTCTCGGTTGCCGCGGCTATGCCGCCGACAGCCTCGACCTCCTCGATATGGGCGAGCGCGCGCGCGGCCAGATCATGGGTGAGCCGCTCCAGATAGGCAGAGCCGCCCCATGGATCGATGATGCGCGTGGTGCCGGACTCCTTCTGCAGGATAAGCTGCGTGTTGCGGGCAATGCGCGCCGAATGGTCGGTCGGCAGCGCCATCGCCTCGTCGAAGGAGTTGGTGTGCAGCGACTGCGTGTGGCCCTGCGTCGCCGCCATCGCCTCGATCATGGTGCGGATGATGTTGTTGTAGGGGTCCTGCGCCGTCAGCGACCAGCCCGAGGTCTGGCTGTGCGTCCGCAGCGACAGCGAGCGCTCGTCTTTGGGCGCGAAATTCTTCTTCAACAGGCTTGCCCATAACAGGCGTGCGGCCCTGAGCTTGGCCACCTCCATGAAGAAGTTCATGCCGATCGCCCAGAAGAATGACAGGCGCGGCGCGAAGCGGTCGATGTCGAGGCCGGCGGCAACGCCGGCGCGGGCATATTCAATGCCGTCGGCGATGGTGTAGGCGAGTTCGAGATCGGCCGTCGCCCCGGCCTCCTGCATGTGGTAGCCGGAAATCGAGATCGAGTTGAACTTCGGCATGTGCCGAGAGGTGTAGGAGAAGATGTCCGACACGATCCGCATCGAGGGCTTCGGCGGATAGATGTACGTGTTGCGGACCATGAACTCCTTCAGAATGTCGTTCTGAATGGTCCCGGCGAGGTCCTTTTGCGCGACGCCTTGTTCCTCGGCCGCCACGATGTAGAGCGCCATGATCGGCAGCACCGCGCCGTTCATGGTCATCGACACCGTCATCTCGCCGAGCGGGATGCCGTCGAACAGCTGGCGCATGTCGAGGATGGAATCGATCGCCACGCCCGCCATACCGACATCGCCGGCGACGCGCGGATGGTCGCTGTCATAGCCGCGATGCGTGGCAAGGTCGAACGCAACGGAGAGGCCTTTCTGGCCGGCGGCGAGGTTGCGCCGGTAGAAGGCATTGGATTCTTCGGCCGTCGAGAAGCCGGCATACTGCCGGATCGTCCAGGGCTGCTGGACATACATGGTCGGGTAGGGGCCGCGCACGAAGGGCGGCATGCCCGGATAGGTATCGAGATGCGGCAGCCCCTTCAGGTCGGCTTGCGTGTAGAGGTGCTTGACGGCAAGGCCCTCCGGCGTCATCCGCTGGCCCTTGACCTCGACCGGCGCACGCCTTGGCGGCACCCAGCCGATTTGACTGAAATCCGGGATCAAGAAGCGGCCTCGATCGACTGGTCGATGCGAACCGGATACAGCGGTTCGCACAGGGCGACGCCTTCCGCGACGGCCGGCCGTTGTTCTGCCGCGAGCGTCTCGACCGGACGTTCGGTCTTCTGCGGATAGAGCGTGGTGCCGATGATCGCCCTCTCGCCCGACTGAAAAGCGGCGGCGCGCTTTGCGGAGGCGGCGCGGACACGCTTCTGGATATGTCCGTCCCGCAGGCTGGCCAACACGCCGCCCTCGGCTTCGATCGCCTGCAGCTCCGCCCAGGCCGCTTCGCAGAGGTCGGTGGTGAGCGTCTCGACGCCACCGGAACCATAGGCTGGGTCGGCGACATGATCGATATGGCTTTCATTGGCCATGATCAGCTGCGCATTGCGGGCGACACGACGGGCAAAACCCGATGGCAGGCCGTGCGCGATAGTGTGCGGCAGGATGGCGATCGAATCGGCCCCGCCCGCCGCCGCGGCGAAGCAGGCGATTGTCGTGCGCAGGATGTTGGTTTCCGGGTCCATCATCGTCATCATGCGAAACGATGTCTCGGCATGGATGTTGGCGGTGGAATTGGGGATCGAACAGGCTTCCTGGGTGCGAGCCCACAGCCGCCGCAGCGCGCGGACCTTGGCCATCGCCAGGAACTGGTCCTGGTCGACGCTGAGCGCGAAGCCGATATGGGGAGCGGCATAGACAAGCGGCTGCCGCGCCTTCTCGAACATCCTGAGATAGGAGACGGCGGAAGCCAGCATGATGCCGAGCTCCTGCGCTTCGGTGGCGCCGGCATTGTGGAACACCCGCCCGTCCGCCTCGAGCAGCACGCCCGGAACGCCCATCGCGAAGAAATGCGCCAGCGACTGCGGCATCGATTCCTGCAGCGCCTCTATCGACATACGCAAGCGGCCGGTTCCGGCCAGGATTGCTGCCGGATCGATGCCGAAGGAAAGGTTGAGCTTTGCCGGATCCGAGCGGCGCTTGCCCAGGAACGCCACCAGCCAGTCGGCCATCGGGCGGCTCCAGGGGTGGGCGTCGATGCGGATCTGGACACAGTTGAGGGCGATGCCGTCCAGCACCGTCTCCAGCGCCTGCGCTGTCCTCGGCAGGCCGTAGCCGAATGCATTCGGCGCGCCTTCGAAGACCAGTGACAATCCGGTTGCGCCCTGGGCGACGTCTTCGAGAGCCTGGGCCTTGGCACGGCCAACGTCGGGATCGTCGATACGCTGGCTGACGATCCATGGCGATCTCGGATTGGTGCGCACGATCGGCTCCGCGACCGCCGTGCGCTCATAGAGCGGTTCTACGCGGATGCCGTCATCCGTGTGCGAAACCAGCCTTTCCTCGAAAGACGCACCGGCCAGCGCTTTTTCGGCCAGCGCCAGCCACCGCTGCCGGTCGGCATTGGGAAGTTCGTTATCCCTGGTCAAGGCTCCCGCGCCCATCCATTGTCCTCATTGTCTGCGGCCGCATCAGCCTGGAGCACCTCAGTCTACGAGCCCCGCTGCCATACCGCAATGCAATGCGTTTCCAAGTTTCGAATTCACCTGCCGGACAGCTCCCGGCTACGGCAGCACGAACCATGAACGATTGCCAAACATGACTGAAATCCGCAAGCTCCAAATAGGCCCTTGATCGACGAGCGCCATTGTCGCTGTGCGGTGGCCTGACTATACCTGCGGACAAAGGACCAATTTTTACAGACCAGATTGCGGAGACCGGTCATATGGCTGACGAGACCAGCATTTTTATCGGCGCCAGCCGCAAGCCGGATGACAGCTACCAGCGCGCCGAGGAACTGCTGCTGCAATACGGCAACCGCCATGGCCTTGTGACCGGCGCCACCGGCACCGGCAAGACCGTCACCTTGCAGATCCTGGCGGAAGGCTTTTCCAATGCCGGCGTGCCGGTATTCTGCGCCGACATCAAAGGCGACCTGTCCGGTATCGCCATGATGGGCACGGCCCAGGATTTCCTGGTCAAGCGGGCCGAGCAGGTCAAGCTCGATCCCTATGATTTCCAGGAATTCCCGGTCATCTTCTGGGATCTGTTCGGCGAGCAAGGCCATCCCATTCGCGCCACCATATCCGAGATGGGCCCGCTGCTTCTGTCGCGGCTGATGAACCTCACCGAGGCGCAGGAAGGCATCATGAACATCGCCTTCCGCATCGCCGACGAGGACGGCCTGCTGCTGCTCGACCTGAAGGATCTGCAGGCGCTGCTTGCCAACATCGCCGGGCGTGCCGACGAGATCAGCGCCCGCTACGGCAACGTGACCAAACCTTCCGTCGGCGCCATCCAGCGCACGCTGCTGGTGCTGGAACAGCAAGGGGCGGCGAACTTCTTCGGCGAGCCGGCATTGCGCATCTCGGACATCATGCGCACCACCCGCGACGGCCGCGGCGCCATCAGCGTGCTGGCCGCGGACAAGCTGATGATGAACCCGCGGCTCTACGCCACCTTCCTGCTCTGGCTGATGTCGGAACTGTTCGAGGAACTGCCCGAAGTCGGCGATCCCGACAAGCCGAAGCTAGTGTTCTTCTTCGACGAGGCGCATCTCTTGTTCGACGAGGCGCCGAAGGTGCTGATCGACCGGGTCGAGCAGGTGGTGCGCCTGATCCGCTCGAAGGGCGTCGGCGTCTATTTCGTCACGCAGAATCCCTTGGACATCCCCGAGAAGGTGCTGGCCCAGCTCGGCAACCGCGTCCAGCACGCGCTGCGCGCTTATACGCCGCGCGAGCAGCAGGCGGTGAGGACGGCGGCCGAGACGTTCCGGCCCAATCCCGATTTCGACTGCTCGACAGCCATAACCCAGCTCGGCACCGGCGAAGCCCTGGTTTCCACGTTGGAAGCCAAGGGCATTCCCTCCATGGTGCAACGCACCTTGATCCGCCCGCCATCGTCGCGGCTTGGGCCGATAGCTCCCACCGAGCGGCATAAGCTGATCCAGGAAAGCCCGGTTGTCGGCCAGTACGATCAGGTCATCGATCGCGAATCGGCCTTCGAGCTGCTGCAGAAGAAAGCCAAGGATGCGGCGGATGCCGAGGCGCAGCAGGCCGACACCGGCCGTTCGCGCTGGACCATTCCGGGCTTCGGCAATGACGATCCGGAACCACAGTCGGGTGGTCGGCGCGCACCGGCGCCACGCCCTTCCAATCGCCAGACGGTGGCGGAAGCGGCGATCAAATCGGTGGTTCGTTCTGTCGGCTCGTCGGTCGGCCGGGCCATCGTGCGCGGCATATTGGGCAGCTTGGCGCGGGGGCGGTAAGGAGCGGCAGCTATGCACGCCAGAAGCGGCGATCCGCTGCCAGTTCTCGAACGACCGCAGTGGGGCCGGACCCGACTGTCACCATCCAGGATGACTGGGCAAGAAAGCCGACCCTTGTGTCCAGCCTCGTGCGGACCGCTTTGCACCAGAAGCGACCTTTCCGACCACCGGGGCAAATGGATGGCCTCCTGACTCGTCAGGGCGCTGCGCTGGGTGTACCATTTTAGCTATGTTGGGTCCGGGGCCGGATGATGATCGTCCCTCCATTGAACCGGAAGCTGCTGGCGATCCTGGCGGCCGATATGGTCGGCTACTCAAGGGCGATGGAGGCCGATGAGGTCGGCACCATCGAGCGGTTGAAATCCGTTCGTGCCGAGCTGTTCGATCCCGCCATCTCCCAGCACCAAGGCCGCCTCATCAAGCTGATGGGCGATGGCGCGCTTGTCGCCTTCGACAGCGTGGTCGACGCAGTCGCATGCGCAGCGGAAATCCAAAGTGCGGCGGCGGCGCGCAATGAAGGTCTGCCCGAGCCTGAGCGCATCGTGTTCCGCATCGGGGTCAATCTGGGCGACGTTGCATTGGTTGACGGCGATGTCTATGGCGATGGCGTTAATGTCGCCGCGCGATTGCAGCAACTCGCTGATGCTGGCGGCGTGATCGTGTCGGGCACAGCCTTTGACCATCTGCAAGGCAAGCTTGATTGGTCCCTCGATTTCGCTGGCGAGCAACAAGTAAAGAATATCAGCCGCCCGGTTCGGATGTACCGGCTGAGGTTCGACGGCAAGCGGCCGCGCTGGACTTTGCGTAAGGCGATGCCGAGCTGGGTCGGGACGGCGGCGGCCATCGTACTATTTGCTCTGCTGGGCGGCGGCGGGACATGGTGGTTCTTTCATTCAGCTGCTCTGGGTACCAAGCCGTCGGTCGCAGTGCTGCCCTTCAACAACTTTGGCGGCGACGACGCCACAGGGCGTCTGGCCGATGGCCTCACCGAGGACATCATCACCGATCTCGCGCAGTTTCCCGAACTCGACGTCGTGGCACGCAATTCGACGCAAGCGTACAAAGGCAAGTCGCTGGATGTTCGCCAGGTCGCAAGCGCGCTCGACGTCGGCTATGTGCTGGAAGGCTCGATCCAGCGCCAGGGAGGCCGGCTGCGGATCACCGCGCAGTTGATCGATGCAAAAACCGGCAACCATCTGTGGTCGGAGCGATGGGACCGGCCTGCTGAAGACGTGTTCGCCATTCAAACCGAGATCGCCGAGCAGGTCACCAACCGTCTCGGCAACGGCGTGGGGCTGATTCAGGGAGCGGGGCGGGCTGCAGCGAAGCGCAAACGGCCGGACAACTTGACTGTCTATGATTACTATCTGCTCGGAACCGAAAGGATTGAAAAGATTACCGTAGCGGATGAGCAGGAGGCCATCAGGCTGCTCAATCTCGCTGTCGAGCTGGATCCGGAGTTCGCACGCGCCTGGGTGGAACTTTATCATGCTCACAACATATTGGCTGACTTCGGTATCAATCGCGAGAGCGAGGTCAAGGCGGCTGCCGATGTAGCCGAACGCGCGGTGCGGCTCGATCCGAGCGACGCCGAGGCGCACGCGGTTTTTGGCATGAGCCTCAAGGACAAGGGCGACAACGCCCGCGCCAAGGTCGAGCTGGACACGGCCCTCCGCCTCGCTCCGGGTTCGGCCGAAATCCTGACATTCTATTCCGGCTTTGCGTCAGGCTTCGACGAACCCGATCGCGGCGCTCAGTTGGTCGACCACGTCATACGGCTCGACCCGAATTACCCGATGTGGGCAACTGGTTTCTACTCCTCTGCCTATTTTATGGCTGGCCGCTATCAGGACGCCTTGAAGATGCTGGAGCGCAAGACGACCGATAACTACAGCAAATGGGAGTGGATGATGCGTAGCAGCTCCTTTGCGGCCCTGGATCGAATCGATGAGGCGAATGCTTCGGTCAGGGAAACCCTCAAACGGTATCCGGACCTGACCGTCGAGGGCATGGTAAATGAATTTAGCTTGAGCAAGACGGAGCGCGGTCGTTTCATCGAGACAATGCCGCTCGCCGGCTTTCCGCTTTGCGCCAAGCCCGAGGCGCTGTCAGAGCTCGCCAAACCTGTGCGGCTGCCGGAATGCGAGGCGGAGGAGGCGAAGCCTCTCGGGCAGCCATAGGACCGAAGGGGGCCATGAGTGCCGGTCGGGTTCGATGGCGCACCGGCTCAAAGCTGGCACTGCTCCTAGCACAAGAGGCGCGACCCAACTGGGTGTTTGCGATATAGTGGTCGGGAAAGCCTCCACCGCCTGGGAGGTAGGCACGTGGATGTTCGCGCATGGCTGGTGAGCCTCGGCGTCGGCGAGTATGCCGACGCCTTCCGTAGCCATGACATCGATGAAGAGGTGCTCCCAAGCCTGACCGCCGACGATCTGACGGCGCTCGGGATCACGTCGATTGGCCATCGGCGTAAGTTGCTCAGCGGCATTGCGGCCCTGGCCAGAGATCAGAACCCGCCTACCACGCCTCAGCCCCCGCCTGCACCCTCGGAATCTCGCGCGGAGCGGCGGCAACTCACTGTGATGTTCGTCGACCTCGTCGGCTCGACGGTGCTCGCCTCGCGTCTCGATCCCGAGGACCTGCGTGAGATTATCGGAGCGTATCACCGCTGTGTCGCCGATACGGTCACCCGCTTCAGCGGCTATGTTGCCAAGTATATGGGCGATGGCGTGTTGGTGTATTTCGGCTACCCGCAGGCACACGAAAACGATGCGGAACAGGCGGTGCGCGCCGGCCTCGCTCTCATCGACAGTGTCAGGCGGCTTCAGCTGTCCGAGCCATTGCGGGTTCGCGTCGGCATCGCTACCGGCCAGGTCGTCGTTGGCGATCTGATCACCGCCGGTGAGGGGCAAGAGCGAGGCGTCGTGGGCGAGACGCCAAACCTCGCCGCCCGCCTGCAAGCTCTTGCCGAGCCCGACGCGGTCGTGATCGGGCCGCAAACGCGGCAGCTCCTCGGCGATCTCTTCGAATACCGCGACCTTGGCGACCTGGAAGTGAAAGGCTTTCCGGAGCCGATCCACGCCTATCAAGCGGTTGGCGAGAGTAGCATCGAGAGCCGGTTCGAAGCGCTGCATGGGGCGACGCCCACGTCGCTGGTCGGACGTCAGGAGGAGGTCGACCAGTTGGAGCGGAACTGGCATCGCGCCAAAAGTGGCGAAGGTCGCGTAGTGCTGCTCTCAGGCGAGCCCGGCATCGGAAAGTCGCGCCTCACTGTCACTTTGCAGGAGCGGATCCAGAATGAGCCACACACCCGCTTGCGCTATTTCTGTTCGCCGCACCGTCAAGACAGCGCGCTCCACCCGATCATTGCGCAGCTGGAACGTGCCGCCGGGTTGGAGCGCGACGACCCACCGGAGAGAAAGCTGGATAAGCTTGCGGCCCTGCTTGCCCCGGCGTCGCCGGAGGACGTCGCGCTGCTGGCCGAGCTGCTGTCGTTGCCGACCGAAGGCCGCTTCCCGCCTCTCCATCTGACGCCCCAGCGGAAGAAAGAGAAGATCTTCGACGCGCTGCTTCGGCAGCTCGAAGGCTTGGCGCGACGAGGTCCGGTGCTGATGCTCTTCGAGGATGTGCACTGGATCGACCCTAGCTCGCGCGAGCTGCTCGACTTGGTGATCGAGCGGGTGCCTCGCCTGCCGGTGCTGCTTCTCCTCACGTTTCGCCCCGAGTTTCAACCGCCGTGGACCGGGCAGGCGCACGTCACGGTTCTTGTCCTCAATCGGCTCGACCGTCGTGAAGGCGCCGCGCTGGTCCAGCGGGTCGTCGGCACCGGAGAGCTGCCGAGCGACGTTGTTGCGGAGATCATCGAGCGCACGGATGGGGTGCCACTGTTCGTCGAGGAGCTGACCAAGGCAGTGTTGGAGGGCGGGAACGCCACGGCAATGCTCTCAAGAACTGGTGCGACGGCGTTGAAAGTTCCCGCCACGCTGCATGCCTCGTTGATGGCGCGGCTCGATCGCCTCGGCTCAGCCGTTGAGGAGGTCGCACAAATCGGCGCGGTTCTCGGCCGGGAGTTCTCCTACGACTTGCTGGCAGCGGTAGCACAGCGAAATGCCGCCGAGCTAAATGGCGCATTGGATCAACTCGTCGGCGCCGGTCTGGTGTTCTGCCGCGGGACGCGGCCGCTGGCCACTTACCTCTTCAAGCATGCGCTCGTTCAGGACGCAGCGTATGGCACGCTGCTGCGCGCTAAGCGCCAGGAGCTACACAAGCGAGTCGCAAACGTGTTGGCGGAAAAGTGGCCCGACATCACTGAAGCGCAACCCGAACTCCTCGCGCACCACTTCCAGGAGGCTGGGGATTGGGCGGGCGCGCTCGATCGCTGGCAAAGGGCGGGAGATGCCGCCTTGGCAAGAGCGGCCACCCGAGAAGCCGTGTCGCACTTTTCCAGTGCTATCGACTGCAGCACGAGACTTGGCGATGTGTCCGCCGGCGCCGAACGGATGACACATCTCCACCTTGCGCTGGCCAATGCCTTGATGCAGGCCGAAGGGTATCGTTCCGTGCGCCTTGGGAGGACGCTTGAGGATGCACGCCTTGCTGCCGCGAACACTGCATCGGTCGAATTGCAATGTGACGTTGCGCTTTCACTCGCTCCATTTTTCTACGCCACTGGGCGCAATCAGGATTACCTGACCCTGGCCGAAGAGCAGCTCCTAAACGATGCCAATCTCGTTCCGGCGGCCTATCTGAGTGCACTTTGGGCGGCAAAGGGGATCGCTCATTCCAACCGGGGCGACCAGCCGCTGGCAGCGGAGGTCTTGCGCAAGGCCTTAGATCTGATTGATCGGGTTGACCCAAGTCATCGTATTTCGTTCGCGGGTGCGGATCAACGTGTCTCTGCCCAAGCATATTTCAGCGAATCGCTGATCATATTGGGTTTCTTCGATGCTGCAGTGGAAGAGAAAGAGCGCCTGATGCGCAATTTTGACCAGCTCGATAAGCCTTTCGACCTCGCGTGGCATCTCCTCGTGCGGTGCCAATTGTGCGCGCTGCTCGGTCAATACGAGGAAGTACTCGATAACGCTAGGAAGATCGTCGAGATTTGCGAGCGTCATGGCTACACGGCGCGCCGAAGCAGCGGCGTCAGGTGGCGTGGTCATGCCCGCTCGCATCTAGGCGAACTGAATGCCGGCATCGATGACGTCCGGGAGAGTTTGGTTCTCTGGCGTGGGCAGGGCGTCGTTTTTCATACCCCTGAGAAAGCATGCGAACTTTGTGATCTTCTTCTGCGGGCCGGTCGCCTCGAAGACGCATCGCAAATACTTGATGATGTCGATACCCTCATTCTCGACACGGACGAGGCGAGCTATCTAGCAGAATGTATCCGCCTTCGTGGCCAGATTGCCGCGGACAGAGGTGACCTGACGGGTGCCGCGCACCTATTCGAAACAGCAATTGCCACGGCCCGTCGTCAGCAAGCGAGACTCTTCGAGCTTCGCGCCACAACGCAGCTAGCACCAGTTCTGGCACGGCAAGGTCGTGTCCATGAGGCGGCGACTGGTCTGCAAGCGGTGGTCCGCACATTTGACACAAGGTATCCAATTGTCGACCTCGTCGCCGCGCAAAGGGAACTGGCCAAGTTGGGCCGTTGAGGTCGCATCACCTACCTTCGGCTGGAGTTAGGACTAGAATACGCTGGCCGCCGGAGCTTCGACCTACGGAAGAGGCAGGACACAAGCATGGAGCGACGCCTCACCGCAATTCTTGCTGTCGACGTCGTCGGCTACAGCCGCCTCATGGGAGCCGACGAGGTTGGCACGCTTGCGCATCTGAAGAGGCTTCGCGCTGAACTGATCGAGCCCAAGATCACAGAGTCGCACGGACGCATCGTCGGTTCCGCCGGCGACAGCCTTCTTGTCGAATTCGCCAGCGCTGTCCACGCGGTGCAGTGTGCGGTCGAAGCCCAGGAGGGATTGGCCGCTCACAATGGAAGTTTGCCCGAAGACAAGCGCATGACTTTCCGCATGGGCGTGAATTTGGGCGACGTGATTGCACAGGACGGTACGATCTACGGTGATGGCGTGAACATCGCCGCGCGGCTCGAGAAGCTCGCAGAACCTGGCGGCGTCTGCGTCGCGAGCAACGTCTATGAGCAGGTCAAAGGCAAACTGGACTATGCCTACACCGACCTCGGTAGCCATCAGGTCCATAACATCGTGGAGGCGGTGCGCGCCTATCGGGTCAGTCGAGCGAAACCCACTTTGGTATTCTCCGCAAGGGATACGCTGACGCTTCCCGACAAACCGTCCATCGCGGTCTTGCCATTCGACAATATGAGTAGCGATCCCGAGCAGGGCTACTTCGCTGACGGCATGGTTGAGGAGATCATCACCGCGCTGTCCCGGACGCGCTGGCTGTTCGTCATCGCGCGCAACTCGAGCTTTACCTACAAGGGACGGGCAGTGGACATCAAGCAGGTCGGACGCGAGCTTGGTGTGCGCTACGTGCTTGAAGGGAGCGTGCGCAAGGCGGCGAGCAGGGTTCGCATCACCGGGCAGCTTATCGACGCGACAACGGGAGCACATCTATGGGCCGACCGTTTTGACGGCGGGCTGGAGGACGTTTTTGACCTGCAGGAGGAAGTGACCCGGAGCGTCGTGGGAGCGATCGCTCCGAAGCTGGAACAGGCAGAGATCGAGCGGGCCAAGCGCAAGCCTACCGAGCACCTTGACGCTTACGACTACTATCTGCGCGGGATAGCAAGCCTCCACCAGTTGACCAGGGAATCCACCGCAAACGCCCTTCAGTTGTTTTACAAAGCCATCGAACTCGACCCTGAATTTGCCTCGGCATACGGCATGGCCGCCTGGTGTGCCGTCATACGCAAGGCGAACGGCTGGATGAGGGACCCCAAGCAGGAAACTGCCGAAACCGAGCGCCTGGCTCTGAAGGCCGTGGATTTGGGCAGGGATGACGCGATCGCTCTTTCCCGCGGCGGGACCGCGCTCGCCTACGTCGTGGGCGACAACAATAGCGGGGCAGCGTTCATTGATCGCGCGCTTGCGCTCAATCCGAACCTGGCTACCGCGTGGCTATTCAGCGGCTGGGTCAGAGCCGACCTCGGCGATACGGAAACCTCACTCCGGCACTTGGCGACCGCGATGCGCATGAGCCCAGTCGACCCGCTCATGTTCGACATGCTGAATGCGGTTGCAGTGGCTCATCTCTTCGCGGGTCGATTTGAGGAGGCATCATCTTGGGCTGAAAGGTCGTTGCGGGAAAAGCCGGACTTTTTGGGGTCGTTGCGCTTTGCGGCTGCAAGCTATGCTCACGCCGGCCGAACCGAGGATGCGCAAAAGGTCGTAAGCCGAATTCTCGGCCTCGATCCCGGCCAACGAATTTCCAATCTCGCCGACGTCATTTCAACTAGCCGTCCGGCCGATATGGCTCTGCTTGCGGAAGGTTTGCGAAAGGCGGGGCTGCCGGAATAGCGCTGCCAGGCTGGCGCATCGATCGCGAGTTGGGAACGCACCGAGATCGCAAAAAGCCGCACCGTGGGTGCTGCGAGCTCGATTGGGCACCCGGTTTGCCCCTCACTCCACTGCGATTTCAGAACTAAATCAGCATCCGTTCAGGACACGATGGCCAAGCGCTGCGATGCTTTCGGGCGACAACTTAGACCCTGGAGATCGACCATGCATGCGAAGGTTGAAGGTCCATTCTCTCCGTCAATCATTGCAAGGGAGGAGGTGTGTCGGATCTTGTCGACAGGCAGCATTGAGTTCTGTGGCGGCGAAGCGGTGCAGATGATGCACTATCTCGACGCTCTGACGCCCTCCGACCCGTTCCCCTCTGGCGAAGCAAAGCGCGGCCTTTGGCAGCGCCTCGCCGTGCTTTTTCAGCTCCGCCTCTCCCGAGACGGCGTCTTAAGGGCTTGACCTTTACCGTCTTCTGCGGCTCCGATGGTCGCAGCGCTATCAAGCGCGGCGATGGTTCAGGTCCGTGGCACAACAGATCGGCAGCGCGATTCTCGATCTCGAACGCGGCACGTTGCGGCGCGATGGTGAGATCGTTCCCATCAGGCCAAAGACCTTTGACTTGCTCGCCTTCTTGGTGCGCAACCCAGGCCGTGTGCTGAGCAAGGACGAGCTTTTCGAAGCGGTCTGGCCCCGCAGCACAGTCACCGAAGATTCGCTCACCCAGTGCGTTCGCGACGTGCGCAAATGCATCGGCGACGAGGCCCAGTCGCTGGTCCGCAACGTCCCCCGGCGTGGGTACATTTTCCAGCCCGCCGACGATTCTCGATCGCCTGGGTCGGCGACAGTTCCAGCCAAACGAACGCCGGAACCTATGGTCGCCATCCTGCCGTTTCGCGTCAATGCTGCCGATACGGCGGCAAAGCCGCTCTTTGATGGTGCGGTCGAGGAGATCATCAATGCGCTCTCCTACTTCAAGACCATCGCGGTGCTTGCGCGTCATTCAGCCTTCGCGCTTGCCCAATACTCCGATCAAGACATCTCAGCGACCGCAGAGCGTCTCGGGGCGGACTTTGTTGCCGAAGGCACCGTTGAAAGTTTCGATGGCGGATACAATGCGCGCGTTGTTCTGTCGGAAACAGTGTCCGGCCGACGGGTATGGGCGCAAGTTTTTTCGTTCAAAATGAGCGAGATCTTCGCCTTTCATAGAACGGTTGCGCAGCGGATCGCGATGGCGTTGGTCGCCAACATCGAAAGCGCAGCCATGCGACGAGTTTCTCCCGTAGCAGCTGCCAACGTGGAAGCCTATGTACATATCTTGCGCGGCATTGCGCTGCTGCGCAGTTATGGCGAGGGGGTGAACCAGCAGGCACGCGGCCATTTGCTAAGGGCGCTGGAACTCGATCCGGTCTCGGGACTTGCCCATGCGTATCTCGCGTTGGCGGATACGATCATTGGGGGCTATATCAGCGCCCCGCGGTCCGTGCTCGATCAGGCCCACAATCGCGCTCTGCACGGCATAGGCCTCAGCCCCGATGAGGCGCGATGCCACCGGATTTTGGCTTTGATCCTGGTTTATCGGAACGACTTCGAGGCTGCGGCCCAGCATTTCGGTCGCGCCCTGGAACTCAATCCCTACGACGCCGATACATTGGCCCAGACCGGTTTTTTCCAGGCGCTTTGTGGAAACGCCGAGGCCGGTTTGGCGCTTCTGGACCAGGCCATTCAACTTAATCCGATGCACCCGCATTGGTATTACTTCGACAGGGGCGAGGCGCTGCTTATTGCGGGCCGCTATCGAGAAGCCGCTTTGTCGTTCTCCTGCTTGCCCCTCAAGAGCGTATGGTATTGGGGCCGGCTGGCAGCATGCTATGCTCTCGATGGCGATATCGAGAAGGCTCGGTCATGCGCCCAGGCAGGACGGGAAGCCGAACCGGGTTTGACTGCAGAAGCGATCGTTGCAGACCTTCGCCTGGCGCGCTCCGACGTTCAGGAGCGGATCAGATCCGCTCTCGAACTTGCCGGCTGGGGGGGCTAACGAGAACCCAATGGGACACGTTCGGACGATGCCGGACTCTCCCTGACTTCCCCTTAGCGACGTCCGACCAGAGGCGTTCGGCCACTGTGGGATCGGCTGAAGCCCGAAGATGGCAAACCCACGCCTCGCACCCCTGCGATCAGAAGATCGAATTCGTGATTGCCTTGACCGGTCCGAGCAGCACCGATCCGTCCGGCACGCCGGCGTCGATCGGAATGGCCTTGTGGTCAGCCGTCGCCACCATCGGCTGGCTGGCGTCGCTGGTGACGATGACCGGCGTCTTCGACGGTACGCGGTCGTAGAGGTCGATGATGTCCTGGTTCATCAGGCGCACGCAGCCCGATGACACCGACTTGCCGATCGAGCGCCATTCCGGCGAGCCGTGCAGGCGGTAGAGCGTGTCGACATTGCCCTGGAAGAGATAGAGCGCGCGGGCGCCGAGCGGGTTCTTCAGGCCGCCGGGCATGCCGCCATTGTCGGCGCTGTATTGTTGCAGCTCCGGCTGGCGGGCGACCATCTCGTCCGGCGGCGTCCACTTCGGCCATTTCTGCTTCCACTGGACGACGGCGTCTCCAGACCATTCGAAGCCGGCGCGGCCGAGACCGACGCCATAACGGATCGCCTGGCCGCCGGGGCGCACCAGATAGAGGAAATGGCCTGTCGTATCGACGATGATGGTTCCCGGCTTCTGGCCGGTCGGGTCGGGCACGATCTGGCGCAGGAACTGCGGATCGATCTTGTCGACCGGGATGGCCGGCAGATCGAAGCCGCCATCGCTTACCGCCGCGTACATCGACACATAATCGGCCAGTGGCGGCTCGACATAGGTTGGCGGCGGCGGCTCGACCGGACCGGGTCTTGTGGTGGCGCATGCGGAAACCGCGATCGAAGCTGCGCCAAGGGCTGCGGCGTTGAGAAAGCCGCGACGGCTCAGGCGAAAGGTCTCGATTTCGGATATGGACATGGCTGCCTTCTTAAAGTCTGAAACCGCAACAAAGCGTGAATACGCTGGCTGCGCGGGTGCCTGACAACACCCGAGGCGATAGGCGGTTCCAAATCTGGCCCGAACGTGGACAAACAAAGGCGAAGCTGTGACTGCCGGGTCACTGTGGCGTCAGCGCCACAGACACGCAGCCTAGCCGCCTGACACCAGCGCGTCGAGCGACGGCAAGATCAGCGCCGGCGGAAAATCCCGATATTCTTCCGGCTGGTTGGTGCGATTGATCCACACGGTGCGGAAGCCGAATTTGGTCGCGCCGGCGATATCCCAGCGGTTGGAGGACTGGAACGAGACCGCGCCCGGATAGAGGCGCCAGCCGGTGGTGACCATGTCGTAGACAGAGGGATCGGTCTTGAAGCGCCTGATAGCATCGACGGAATAGATGTCATCCAGCACCTGGTCGAGTGCTGCGGACTTGACCGCCGCCTGCAGCATCTCGGGCGAGCCGTTGGACAGGATCGCCAGCCTTGCCCCCGAGGCCTTCAGCGCCTTCAGCACGGCAGGCACTTCCGGATAACAGTCCAGCCGCCAGTAGGCCTCCAGCAATTTGGCCTTGAGGCCGGGGTGGGCGGACGGGACTTTGCGAAGCGCGAAATCGAGCGATTGTTCGGTGAGTTGCCAGAAGTCGGCATAGGCGCCCATCAGCGTGCGCACCCAGGAATATTCGAGCTGTTTGGCCCGCCAGATTTCGGACAGCAACTGGCCGTCCGGCCCGATATCGTCGGCATGGCGGCGCACGGCGGCATGCACGTCGAACAATGTGCCGTAGGCGTCGAAAACATAGGCGGCGTATTGCATGAAGCAGTTCTGCGACCGGGCGCGGCAAGGTGCAAGCCCTGATTGCACCGCTGGGGCGCTTTGAGTGCCGTGGCCTCAACGAAACTTGGCCGATGCCGGTTGACGGCGCCCGCCAAAGCATTTTCCAATGGCCACACGCGAGACGGACTGGAACGGGACAAAGCGATGACACTGGCGGCTGCGGCACTATCCGCGACATGGACTTTCGTCGATGGCGACTGGTACGAGGGCAATGTCGCCATTCTGGGGCCGCGCAGCCATGCCATGTGGCTCGGCACCAGCGTGTTCGACGGCGCCCGCTGGTTCGAGGGCGTCGCTCCCGATCTCGAGCTTCATGCAGCACGCGTCAACGCCTCGGCGATCGCCCTCGGCCTCAAGCCGAACATGACCCCCGAACAGATTGTCGGGCTGACCTGGGACGGGTTGAAGAAGTTCGACGGCAAGACGGCGGTCTATATCAGGCCGATGTACTGGGCCGAGCACGGCGGCTACATGGGCGTGCCGGCGGATCCCGCCTCGACCCGCTTCTGCCTCTGCCTCTACGAGTCGCCGATGATCCCGCCAACCGGATTTTCCGTGACGGTGTCGCCATTCCGGCGCCCGACCATCGAAACCATGCCGACCAACGCCAAGGCCGGTTGCCTCTATCCCAACAATGGCCGCGCTATCCTCGAAGCCAAGATGCGTGGTTTCGACAATGCGTTGGTCCTCGACATGCTGGGCAACGTCGCCGAGACCGGAAGCTCGAACATCTTCCTGGTCAAGGACGGCCACGTCCTGACCCCGGCACCGAACGGTACGTTCCTGTCCGGCATCACCCGCTCGCGCACCATGACGCTGCTTGGCGACTATGGGTTCAGGACAACCGAAAAGACGCTGTGGGTGCGTGATTTCCTCGAGGCGGACGAGATTTTCTCGACCGGCAACCACTCCAAGGTGGTGCCGATCACCCGCATCGAGGATCGCGACCTGCAGCCCGGCCCGGTGGCCAAGAAGGCGCGCGAGCTCTATTGGGATTGGGCGCATTCGACATCGACAGGCTGACGCGTCAGTCCGACCTTTTTGTCGCTGCCCGGCTCGTCGCAGGAAAACCGTGTGACAGTTTTCCGGAACCCGCCTAGAAAGGGAACCGGCGCTTCATTCCGGAGTTGTTCCAGCTCAACCCAGACCTATCTTAGTCCGGTATCGACACCGGATTTTTCCACGAGGGAGTACTACCCATGGCTTTCGAATTGCCCGCTCTGCCCTACGACTATGAGGCCTTGCAGCCTTACATGTCGAAAGAGACGCTGGAATACCACCACGACAAGCACCACAAGGCCTATGTCGACAACGGCAACAAGCTCGCCGCCGAAGCAGGGCTGGGCGACCTGTCGGTCGAAGAGGTGGTCAAGCAGTCGTTCGGCAAGAACGCCGGCCTCTTCAACAATGCCGCCCAGCACTACAATCACATCCATTTCTGGAAGTGGATGAAGAAGGGCGGCGGCGGCAACAAGCTGCCCGGCGCGCTGCAGAAGGCATTCGATAGCGACCTTGGCGGCTATGACAAGTTCAAGGCCGATTTCATCGCTGCCGGCACGACGCAGTTCGGTTCGGGCTGGGCCTGGGTTTCGGTAAAGGATGGCAAGCTGGCGATTTCGAAGACACCGAATGGCGAGAACCCGCTGGTTCACGGTGCCTCGCCGATCCTCGGCGTCGATGTCTGGGAGCATTCCTACTACATCGACTATCGCAACGCCCGCCCGAAATATCTCGAGGCATTCGTCGACAACCTGATCAACTGGGATCACGTGCTCGAACTCTACGAAAAAGCGAAAGCCTGATTGATCTTCTGATAAGCCCCGGCATCCCCGGGGCTTTTCTTTTTCTGCGCCAAGCCCGCGCCAGCGGAGGTCAGGCAAAAATCACCCGACACAAAGGGAATATTGCGCCGGCCGCATCCGTTAACGTCCTGTCCTGAAATGCCCTTCCATGGAGCCAAATGAATGAGAAAGCTTGTCATCGCCATCTCAATGGTCGCAGTCGCTGGTTCGGCGGCCTTTGCCGATCCGATCCTCGATCGGCAGGCTCTGATGAAGGAGCGCGGAAAGCTGGTCGGCGGCCTGTCCAAAGTGGTCAAGGGCGAGGAGCCTTTCGATGCCGCGGCGGTGCTGACGCAACTGCAGGCGCTGCAGGTAAATGCCGAGAAATTTGACGTCGATGCCCTGTTCCCGAAAGGCAGCGAAGCGGGTGACACCACGGCGGCGCCGAAGATCTGGGAAGACATGGCCGGCTTCAAGGCTGCGGAAGACAAGTATCTCGCCGGCGTCAAGGCCGCGGTCGCGGCGGCTCCAGGCGATGTCGACGCGCTGAAGGCCCAGATCGGCACCATCGGCCCAGACTGCGGCGCCTGCCACCAGGGCTACAGGGTCAAGAAGAGCTGATGACCTGACATGGCCTGGCTGAAGAAGCTCGTCGGCGCGGCCCTCGTCCTGGGCGGCGCCGGTGCGGCTGCTTGCTGGCTATTGTCGGCACCGGTCAGGCTTGACGGAGCGGCCCTGGCGCAACTCGGGCCGGGCGACGCCGCCAGGGGCAAGCGCATTTTCTATGCCGGAGGCTGCACCTCTTGCCATGCAAAGCCGGGCTCACAGGGCGATGCGCGGCTTCAACTGGTCGGCGGCCTCCAACTCAAGACACCATTCGGCACCTTCGTGCCGCCCAATATTTCGCAAGACCCCAAGGACGGCATCGGGGCGTGGTCGGCCGAGGATCTCGCCAACGCGATGCTGAAAGGGGTGTCGCCCTCGGGCGAGCATTTCTATCCGGCGTTCCCCTACGCCTCCTACGCTCGCATGAAGCCGTCGGACATTGCCGACCTCTATGCTTTCCTGAAGACGCTTCCCGCCGTCGCCGGCAAGGCGCCGGGCAATTCGCTGGCGTTCCCCTTCAACATCAGGCGTGGCATCGGCCTCTGGAAGCTGCTCTATCTCAGCGATCAGCCCGTCATTCCCTTGCCCGACGGCACGCCCGAACCTGTGATGGCCGGCCGCTATCTGGTCGAGGGACCGGGTCACTGCGGCGAGTGCCATACACCGCGTGATCTCACGGGCGGAACGAAGAAAGGTGAGTGGCTGGCCGGTGCCGTCGCTGCCGAGGGCTCAGGCGTCGTGCCGAACATCACCCCGGGCAAGGGCGGCGTCGGCGGCTGGTCCGCGGCCGATATCGCCAACTACCTCGAAACCGGCTTCACGCCCGATTTCGATTCCGTCGGCGGCGCCATGGTCGATGTGCAGCGCAATATGGCCGAACTGACAGCGGAAGATCGGGCGGCGATCTCAGCCTATCTCAAAGCAATACCGCCGCACCCAAACGGCTATCCGGCGCGCAAGCCTTCCGGGTGAGGGTTCGCAGCCGGTGGTTACTGCTTGGCGGTCACCGGTCGCCCAGGAAGTCGAACCCTGTCTCGAAGAAATGGTTGTAGTTGCAGGTCAGTTCCTCGCCGGGGGCGATATCGCGCAGCGCAAAGCTTTCCTCGGGGGCGGAGACATCGCAGTTCGGCTGGTCGGCATGGTTCATATAGCGCGCGTCGTCGGCTTCGAAGACGATATAGCTGGGATCGCGCCGGTCGGGATAGGAATAGCGGTCGAGATAGCTCTTCACCGGTCCGGTCTGGCTCTCGTAGGTGTCGACCGCGATCACCCGGTCGAACTTCGAATCGAGCCTCCAGATCAGCGTGCCCTGGGGAATGTGGTTCTTGGCGAAAACGCCGATGCCCTGGATGGGTGATTTCTCGAGATAGGTGTCGACGAGCAGCATGATGGACCTTGCGCGATTATGGGCTGTCGTGGCCCGAAAAAAAACCGCGCCTTGGGTAGCGCGTGAGCGCCGCAATTGCGAGCAGAAATGCGCAGCCGGAATTCAAAAAATCATGATCGGCCAGCGCGCCCGAACTGGCGCACCGGCCGCGATCCGGCGTCAGCGCTGCTGCAGCGCCAGACGAATACCCAGAGCGCAGTAAATGCCGCCGACGACCTTGCCCTGCCATTTCAGCACCCTCGGGTTTCGGCGCAGAAAGCTGCCCAATCCACCCGCGCTCAGCGCGAACACCACCGTGCTGAAAAGGCCGAGCAGCACGAATATGATCCCCAACGCGAGCAATTGAAGCATCACCGATCCGTTTTCGGGCCGCACGAACTGCGGCAGGAAGGCGAGGAAGAAGAGCGCCGTCTTGGGGTTGAGCACTTCGGTGAGAACGGCTTGCCGGAACGCCTTGCCCGCTGAGATCGCCAGCGCACCGCCGGTAAGATCGGCCGGCGTTTTCTCGATGATCGCGCGAATACCGAGATAAACGAGATACGCCGCCCCGATATACTTGATGACGCTGAACAGCGTCGCCGAAGCGGCAATCACCGCCGAAATGCCGACCATCGCCATGACGGTGTGAAACACATCGCCAGCCGCGACTCCGGCGCCTGTCGCAATGCCGACCCTGGTTCCGGAACTTGTCGCCCGCGCAACCGTCAGGAGAGTGGCCGGGCCCGGGATGAACACAAAGCCGAGCACGACCGCAACGTAGGTCATCAATGTGGATGGATCGATCATATCTGGTCTCCCGCAAGGTTTGCCTTGCCCGTCACTTTCAAGGCAAAGGAATAGGTATAGGCGATCTCTTCCAGCCGGGAGAACCGGCCGGAGGCACCGGCGTGGCCGGAGTCCATATTGATCTTGAACAGCACCGGATTGTCGCCTGCCTTGCGGTCGCGCAGCCGCGCCACCCATTTGGCCGGCTCCCAGTAGGTGACGCGCGGGTCGGTAAGGCCGGCAAGCGCCAGGATCGGCGGGTAATCGAGCGCGCCGACATTGTCGTAGGGCGAATAGGCGGCGATGGTCCGGTAATCGTCGGCCGACGCGATCGGATTGCCCCATTCGGGCCATTCCGGCGGCGTCAGCGGCAGGCTGGCGTCCAGCATGGTGGTCAGCACATCGACGAACGGAACCTCGGCGACGATGCCGCCGAAACAGTCGGGTGCCATGTTGGCGATGGCGCCCATCAGCATCCCGCCGGCCGAGCCGCCCTGCGCGACGATGCGGTCATGCGTGGTGTAGCGTTCGGAGACCAGATGGCGCGCGCAGGCGATGAAATCCGTGAAGGTATTCGTCTTGTGCGCCCGCTTGCCGTCGTCATACCAGCCGTAACCCTTGTCCTTGCCGCCCCGGACATGGGCGATGGCGAAGACAAAGCCACGGTCGACCAGCGAGAACCAGTTGGTGTTGAACGCCGCCGGCACGGCAATGCCGTAGGAGCCGTAGCCATAGAGCAGGCAAGGCGCCGAACCATCCAGCGGCGTGTCGCGATGGTGCAGAAGCGAAATCGGCACCAGTTCGCCATCGGCGGCCGGCGCCATCAGCCGCCGTGTGACGTAGTGATCGGCGTCGTGGCCGGATGGCACTTCCTGGGTCTTGAGCAGCACCCGCTCGCGGGTGCGCATGTTGTAGTCGAAGACCTGCGCCGGCGTCGTCATCGACGAATAGCTGAAGCGCATCACATCGGTGTCGTATTCCAGCGATCCGGACAGGCTGAGCGAGAACGCCTCCTCGTCGAAGGCGATCAGGTGTTCCTCGCCGCTCTGGCGGTCGCGCACCACGATGCGCGGCAGGCCCTCCTTGCGTTCGAGCCTGACCATATGGTCCTTGAAGCCGATCACCGACAGGATCAGCCGGCCTGCCTCGTGCGGCACCAGTTCCTGCCAGTTGGCGCGGAACGGGTCGCCCGCCGGCGCGGTCATGATCTTGAAGTCCTTGGCGCCGTCGGCGTTGGTCAGGATGAAGAAGATGTCGCCGCCTTCTTCGAGTTCGTATTGCAGGCCGGGTTCGCGCGCCGCCACCAGCTTCGGTTCGGCAAACGGGTCCGCGGCGCTAAGCAGCCGGTATTCCGAGGTCTCATGGTCGTTGACGGCGATCACGATCCATTCATTGGAACGCGTGCCGTCAACATTCATGAAGAAGCCGGGGTCGTTTTCCTCATAGATCAGCCGGTCGCTGCCCGGATCGTGCCCCAGTGCATGGAACAGCACCTTGGAAGGGCGATGATTGGGATCGAGCCGGGTGTAGAAAAAGCCGTCATTGCCGGCATTCCATGCGCCGGAACCGCCTGTGTCGGGAATTTCGTCGGCAAGTTCCTTACCATCCCCGAGGTCGCGCACCCGAAGCGTGTAGAATTCCGAGCCCTTGTCGTCGAACGCCCACAAGAGCTTGCGATGATCTGTCGAATGATCGACGCCGCCAAGCCGGAAATAGGCTTTGCCCTCGGCCTCGACATCACCGTCGAGCAGGATAAGTTCGGCGCCGCCGTCACGCGGCATGCGGAAATAGCGCGGCTGCTCGCCGCCGAGCTTGAAGGACGAACCATAGGCAAAAGGCCCGTCCTTCATCGGCACCGATGAATCGTCTTCCTTGATGCGCCCTTTCATCTCCCTGAAAAGCTGCTTCCGCAGCTCGGCCGTGTCGGCCATCAGTGTCGACTGGTAGGCGTTTTCGGCCTCGAGTTCGGCGCGGATGCCAGCATCGAGGAGGGATGGATCCCTGAACATCTCCTGCCAGTTGTCGGCCCGCAGCCAGCCATACTCGTCGGTCCGCGAGATCCCATGATGCGTGTCGGAAACCGGCCGCTTCTCGGGCACCGGCGGGGTGACGGTCGGAAATGTTGAAGTCTTGGTCATTGAGTCTCGCTTGGAAATATCTTGAATGGCGAATGAACACGCCGATCAGCGCGGGTTCAAGAGTTGGGGTGTATTGCCATGACTGCGCCCGGAAAGGTGGCTTGGGAGGAGAAATAATGAATATCAAGACTCGCATCGTCACGGCTGTTGTCGTTGCTTCTACAGCTCTGGCCTTCGCCGGCCAATCTCATGCGACCGTATTCTCGGCTTGGCAAGTAGCCAACGTGCCGTTCGGCGACACGCTCAACATACGCAAATATCCATCTGGTACATCGCAAAAACAGGCCGCCTATCCGAATGGCACTGTTCTGCAGATGACCGGGCGATGCACCGGCGG
The DNA here is from genome assembly GCA_004791255.1 of bacterium M00.F.Ca.ET.205.01.1.1. GTDB lineage: Bacteria > Pseudomonadota > Alphaproteobacteria > Rhizobiales > Rhizobiaceae > Mesorhizobium. Next base: position 264,735 of record SRUQ01000007.1, on the reverse strand, counting down.
CGTAAACCTGCTCGACATAACAGGCCAGCCGGCATGGAAGCAGCAGTAGACGGTTCGCTACCGCTGGTGCGAAGTCTGGCATGACCCGGCCAAGAACGGCAACTTCGTCACCGGCTGGGCCTACGGCAAATACATCGTCCCATATTGAGTGACCTGGCCATTGATCCTGAGCCTCGCCGGCCCGGAATGGGCCGGTTTGTTCGAACGACAAAATTACGGCAACCTGTGGTTTTGTGGACTGGGGCGAACAACCAATACTCTCCTCATAAAGGTCAAGCATAACCAAGCATTGAGGCGCGCTTGTTGAGTTATCTCGAATGTAACGGCAAACTGACGTTACGTTAGCTGCGGATGGTTTCGCCCGCGAAATATCGAAAAATTACACTGCCCACGAAAGTTTGAAGCTGATCCGCGAATATTTGATCGGCAAAACGCAATATAGTGAAACAATCGAATTGACTTACTTGGCCCATGGGGGCATTGATATCCGTGTGACACGAATCGTGCACCCTCCATCTGCGCAAAATTCGTGCAATGCCCTGTCTGTAAAAAGGGGCGCACTAAACTGACTCTTGTTGGGGCCTGAAGACCATGGATATTGCCGAAACACCTTCCAGAAACAGCGACGCGCTGATCGAGCTGACCGCCGACGTGGTGGCAGCCTATGTCAGCAACAATCCCGTACCGGTCGGCGAACTGCCGAACCTCATATCCGACGTCCATACCGCCCTTGGGCGTGTGGGCGGAACTGTCGAACAGCCGCCTGCCGACAAGCAGAAGCCGGCAGTGAATCCGAAGCGCTCGGTTCATGACGACTACATCGTCTGCCTTGAAGACGGTAAGAAGTTCAAGTCGCTCAAGCGCCATCTGATGACCCACTACGATCTGACGCCCGACCAGTACCGCGAAAAGTGGAACCTGGATCCGACCTACCCGATGGTCGCGCCGAACTACGCTGCCGCCCGCTCCCAGCTTGCCAAGAAGATGGGTCTCGGCCGCAAGCGCAAGGCCCGGTAAATCGCCGCTTGCCAGATCTGACCGACATGGACGGCGCCTTCGGGCGCCGTTTGATTTTGTAGGACTGGATCGTTTTGTAAGCCAGATCGTGCGGCTTTGTTGGCCGCCGGGCGAGGATCTTTTCAGGCCGTCTGGGCGAGCGCCATCTCGGCATCGCGCTTGATGCGCTTGACCATCGAGCGCAGGCCATTGGCGCGCTGCGGCGACAGATGCTCGTCCAGGCCGAGCCCCTTCAGCGTCGCTTCCGCATCGGTCTTCTGAATCTCGCTCGCGGTCCTTCCGGAAAACAGCGCCAGCATGATGGCGACCAGCCCGCGCACGATATGGGCGTCCGAATCGCCTGTGAAGGTGATGATCGGATCGGCGCCCGATTCCCGTTCGGTCGTGAGCCAGACCTGGCTGACGCAGCCCGGCACCTTGTTGACGGCGGTGCGTTCTGCGTCGGGAAAGGGCGGCAGTGCCTCGCCAAGCTCGATGACGTAGCGATAGCGGTCTTCCCATTCCTCGAGGAAGGAGAAGTCGTCGCGGATTGTCTGGATCGTGCTCGTCATGGCCCGGATATAGTGACACAGCGCGGCCGCGTCACGGAAAAACAAGAACACCGCGGACGTCGAGAGGCCAGACAGCCCGCGGTGCGCCGTCGAAACGGCCTAATTCTGTACCGGCAGGTTGACTGTCTCGGGCAATATGATGGTCTCGGGAACGCTGCCGGTCATCGTCGATGTATCGGGGCCTGCAGACCTGTCGGACTCAATAGACTTGTCGTCAAGCATGGCGGCCGCGATCTTGGCGGTTTCCCTGGCCCGGGCGGTGATGGTGTTCATGGCCGACTTGCCGGTTTGGCAGACATCGGGCTTGCGGTCGCAGATGCCGGCGATGTCGCCGACAGCGTCGCGTGCCGCAAACAGCGCCTGGATCGGCCCGACGCTTTCATGGCCCGGCTCGTCCGAGCCGACACTCAAAGGCAGCGCCAGCAGCACCAGCGAAAACCAGAAAGCCATTCTGATCAGAAAGAACATGCTCGCCTCTCGTCGTGACCGGATCATGCATCCATATGGCATGACCTCTTTTGTAGGCAGGATGTTGGCACACAGGCGCAAAGGACGGCTTGCAGGTTAGCCGACAATTTTCCTCAAATTTTAGGCAAATTCGAAAGCAAGCGTTTTTCTATTGATTTGTTTCAGATTGGGACGATTTTCCTAATCTTGCGATAGCCATCCATGCGACTGATTTTCCTGCATATTCCATGAAATCGGACAGTCCCTGCGCCACCTCCGGCCGTCGGCCGGCTGGTCTCCCAGCATAACCCTCCGTTTACTATGGCGGCATTTGCGCGGGTTTTCGGCGTCCGTCGTCCCGATATTTGCCAAAGGCCGGGGTGTTGGTCGGCCCTGCCTTATCCATTCTTTAAACGCTGGATGCGAGTTTCAGAGCCAACCAAAACAATCTGCAAAAGCAGAGCTGTTCACGAGTGCGGGTGCGTTGAGTTGATGCCGATCAAGGCCAGATACGTTGAATTGCCCGGCGCCATGGCCGCCGGTTGCGAGCGTATGGTCCATCCCTCGATTCTCGGGCGGGGCGAGCGCGAGCGCCAGCGCCGCTTCATCGGCGCCATGCTGGCGGCGCCGTTCTTTGCCGCCGGTGCGGCGGTTACGCTGGTCACTTCGGGCATGGGGGCCGCCGTCACCATGGCCGCCATTTTCGCGGCCTTCGGCCTGTGCTGGTTCGTCGCCCTGCTGGTGGCCGCGACCGGCAAAATGGATTTGGCTGGCCGCGCCGCCCTGGCGGCGGCTGGCATTGCCCTTGGGGGCCTTATCGCCGCCGCCGGTGGGCTGAGTTCTCCGGTTGCCATGCTGGTCGTGGCGCTGCCGTTCGAGGCCTGGTGGATCGGCGCCTCGCGCCGTGCCGCGCTGTGGGGCGCCGTCTCGGCCGTTGTCGCCATTCTGTGCCAGCCTCTGGCCGCAGGCATCCTCCCGGTCGCGGGAGCGCAGATCGCGCCGTGGCACTGGCTGGTGCCGCTGGCCTGGGCGCTCACGCTGCTGCCGCGCATCACGGCATCCCACAGCGCGGCCGCGGCAGCGGATGCGATGGACAGCTCAGACCGTCTCGAAGACATGATCGATGCGGTGGTTCTGCGTGTCGCCCGCCACGGCGAGGTCCTCGACGCTTCGGCAAAGGCACGCACGCTCTTGAAGCTGCCGCCCGAACTTCTGTCCGGAACCGGACTCTTCGACCGCGTCCATCTGTCGGATCGCGTTTCCTATCTCAGCGCGCTCGCCGACATGCGTGACGGTGCGGCATCGCGCCGGCTCGAACTGCGCATCAGGCTGCCGCAGGACGGCAACGGCCTGGCGGCGGACAACTATCGGCCGTTCTCGCTCGAAATGTTGCGCGCTCGCGACGCGGGCGAGGTGTTCACACTGGTCCTGCGCGAGAATGACGAGATTGCCAGGCTGCGCGAAGACCTCGCCGCCGCCAACGATACCGCCGCCGCCGCCGAAGTGGCCAAAGGCCGCTTCCTGGCGGTGGTGAGCCATGAGCTGCGCACGCCGCTCAATGCCATCATCGGCTTCTCGGATATGCTGCTGCACGAGATGTTCGGCGGCTTCAAGGATCCGCGCCAGAAGGAATATGTCGGCCTGGTGCGCGATTCGGGCCAGCACCTGCTTGCCGTGGTCACCTCGATCCTCGACGTATCGAGGATCGAATCGGGCGCCTATGCGGCCGAGCCGGAGCCGTTCCGGTTCATCGAGGCCGTCGACATGTGCCAGTCGATGATGCGGCTGCAGGCGCAGGCCAAGAACATTGACCTGCAGGCGCAGATCGCGCCCGATGCCGGCGAGATCAATGCCGATCGCCGTGCCGTGCAGCAGATCCTCATCAACCTCGTCTCCAACGCGATCAAGTTCACGCCCGATGGCGGCGATGTCGTGGTCGGCGCCAAGCGTATCGGTTCGCGCCTGCATTTTTGGGTCCGCGACACCGGCATCGGCATTGCCGAGGAGGATTTCGTCAATCTGGGCAAGCCATTCATGCAGATCCAGAACGACTATACCCGCCGTTTCGAGGGTACCGGCCTTGGTCTGTCGCTGGTCAAGGGCCTGGTGACGCTGCACGAAGGCACGATGTCGATCGAGAGCATGCCGGGCGAGGGCACCACGGTGACCATAAGCCTGCCGGTGAACGGCCCGAAGGGGCGTCCGGCGGACAAGGCCGGGGTGCTGACAATGCCTGCGGCCAGGGCGAAAGGGGACAGAAATGGCTCGCTCCGCAAAACAGCTTAAGGCGGTCAAACGCCGCAGCAACGCCTTCCAGGACGGAGCCGTCGCCGTCGGTGGCATGATTTCGCGCAATCCCGTGCTGGTCGGGGGATCGACCGCATTCCTGGTCACGCTGTTCTACGTTTCGGCGAATGCGCTGTGGTATCAGCCTTTCCCGCATGCCGGCGCGTTCTTCGCCACGCGCAACATACAGGGCGTTCCGCACGCCGCCGCCGACGAGCCGGAAACCACCTTCAACATCGTACGGCCAAGCGCCGCACCGGCCCCGGTCAAGGGCGACCCGGTGGTCGAGCAGGTGCAAGGCATATTGAAGGACCTCGATTTCTACGCCGGCACGGTCGACGGCATTTCCGGCCCCAACACGCGCAAAGCCATCCAGGCCTACCAGCAGAAGGTCGGGCTCAACGCGTCGGGCGAGATCGATGCGCTGCTGCTCGACCAACTGGGCGCCACGCCGAAGACCGCCTCCGTGCCGAAACCGCAGCCTCGTCCCGAGGTCTCGCCGGCCGTTCCTGTGTCGCTGCAGACCACCACCGCTCCCCAGGCGCCCGATGCCCGCATCGTCAAGATCCAGGCCGGGCTCAAGGCTTTCGGCAATGACGACATGCAGCTCGACGGCGTCGTTGGTGCACGCACCAAGGCAGCGATCAAGGAGTTCCAGTCGCTGTTCGGGTTGCCCCAGACCGGCGAGCCGGACGAACTGGTCTACGTCAAGATGCGCGAGATCGGCCTGACCAATTGATCCGGTAAGACGGCTCGCCGCACGACGGAAATAGGGCTAGACAAGCCCGCATGTCGTTCGGAGTTTCCCCATGCGCGTGACCACTGACCTGTGGGTGTCGGCCCTGGTGCGCCGGGTTTTCGGCGCCGGAGGATTTGCCGCCGTGGTCAAGCGCGGCGCAACGGAGGCGGGCGCCGTTTTCGTGCTCACGCGGGACCGGCTGGGCGAGGTGGCGCTTTACGGGCCGGCGCCACAGACGAGCTATGACTCCGCCAAGCCCGACGATCGCTTCTTCAGCCCTCTCGCCGCCGGCGACGACGCCGCCGTGCTGGACGCCAGATTGGAACGCGAGAAGAAATTCGATCCCGATATATGGGTGGTCGAGATCGAGGCCGGGGCGGTTCCCGTCGAGGAACTTATTTCCGTGAAGACGCCCTGAGGCTGGACGAAGCCGCTGCCTCGTCACTGTTCGATGCCGTGTGGCTGTCGCTGCTGGCGGGCGCGGCACCGTGAACCGCCCTGGACAGGGTTTCGGCTTTCCATCCCCGCACCCTGTCGAGCGCCACATCGCGATGCAGCACCCGGTAGCGGTCGAGGAAGGCGCGGATCGCCTGCGGATGCGGGAACTGGCTGGGATAGACGGCAACCGTGATCAAGAACGCGCGGTCTTCGCTCAGGTCAAGCGAGCGCAGCGCCGCAAGCAGCGAGCCATAGTTCTGGTTTGCCATCAGCGAACGTGCGGTCGAAAAATCGATATCGAGCGCGTCGGCGAGCGCGGTCTGGAAGAAGGCGGCGTTTCCGGTCAGCGCGGTCTCGCGCAGTTTGCCGTAGGTGTCCGGGCTGGTGAACGGATCGACCTGCGCCGCCAGTGCCTCGTCGCCGGTGCGCATCATGGAGCGCAGCCTGCGCCGCGCGTTTTCCGCCGCCGCACCCGTCGCCGGTTCGCTCGTCACACTGTCCGCGACCGTTTGTGTGGTCTCGGGCGGAGGCCGAGCGGCTTCCGCTTGGCTGGGCCTCACCCGCACCAGCATCGGTTTTTCCAATGCCCGGATCAGGTTGGCGATGGTCGCGTTCAGATCCTTGCGCCGCGCAATGGCGCGCGCATGCGGCAGCCCATGCCGGCCGATCAGCGCGATCAGGTCGATATCGCTGACCACGCGTGAACGGATAAGCAAGGGGGCCGAAATATCGACCGGCTCTTCACACAGGCGGCGCACCAGTCCGGCCGGGGCATATTCGCATTCGGACAGCGCCGCCGCCACGTAGCGGCGCGATTCGACCGACACGTCGTCGAACAGCGGCAGCGTCAGGTCTTCCAACTGGCCGATCTCGCGGCGCGACGGGCGGGTGAGCGAGCAGAATGCCGACACCGCGGCGCGGAACAGCCTTTCGGCCTTTCCCGATTCCGTCCGTACCGCGATTTGCCTGAAATCCGAAGATGACACGAGGGATACGCCCGACACACACACACGCTTGACCACGCTCGACCGGGACTGTGCCGGTTTTGCGACTGTCCCGGGTCGGAACGTCCCGACCCCAGACAAAGATCAAGTTAGCGACGATCCGTTAGCGCTCCGTTAACCCTCTGGGCGGCTTAATCGAATTTGGAGGCGTTGCGTTGTGCTCCGGGGAAACCGAGAGGAATGCGCGAGTCATGGGCATGGTACTGTCATTCGTGCCGAGAACGGCACCGACCAATCGAACCAAGCAGACCACCGAAATACCGGCGGCGGTAATCATCTTTCCCGGCATCCGCTATGAGCGCTCACATGCGGGCGAGGCGGCGCGGCCCATCGGACCCGACAAGCCCGGGTCGCCCCGGACGCCGGTGCCGCATCACTGAATTGCCTGAAGCGGCGCCCTGAGCTTCGGGCTGCACCTGCTCGCGGCTGTTCTGGCGCGGATCCAGGCCTAAAAGTCCTGAAGCTCGCAGGAACTCTGCTCGAGAAAGCGCGACACGATCGGCTTCCAGCTGTCGTCCGGCACGAAGCTGCGGATGACGAATATGCCTTCATCGATCGGCGCCTCGACGAAGATCGCTCCCTGAAGGTCCTCGGGCAGGTCCCTGCGCACGTCGATCATCTGCGCCGGTGTCAGCACCACGGCGTCCAGCTTGCCGCCCGTCGCCGTATGGTCGTTGAAGGAATAGATGTTGTGGCCGCTGCGGTCGTAGACTGACACCGACCAGAAGGGCACGTTGCCCGGTGCCCGGATCCGCACCATTCCCTCGTCGAGATCGAAGCGGCACGCCGTCGCGTAAAACAGCGGATCGACCGATTTCACCACCGGCGCGCCACCGGCCTCGGCGTCGAGCCGGTTCATCCTGTAGAGGTCCGAGGCCATCGACAGTCGCGACCAGGCGTCGCGTTCGGAAAATTCAGGCACCAGCAACAGCACGACGATGTGCACGATGCCGGCGCCGACAAGGCCGAGCAGCACGACATGGAAAAGGCGGCGCAGTGCGGCAAAAAAACTACGCATCGCAGCCGACCTTGGTGATCCTGGGCAGCGAGACGTCGGACAGGCCGGTGCTGCTGGCGATCGGCGTGTCATAGAAGGTCAGGACGAAATACATCCTGCCGGAGCCGTCGGTCAAAAGCCAGTTGCCGGGCATGGGGTGACTGCTGACCGAAATCGCCACCGAATTGTCGGGCTGGCGCAGCACCCCATAGGACTGCAGCGCTGCAAGCCGCGACTTGCCGGTTTCGACCACGCCCAGCGATTGATCGGCGGCATAGAGCGTCCAGAACCGGGCGGTCGGCAGGTCGCCCGCGATCATGTAGGTGCATTCACGTTTTAGCCGTTCGCCGGCGGCGTCATTCTCGGCGACGAAGGACAGCCCCTCGGCACGGCCGAGCGCCAGCACGCCCTCCCGCGCCACGCGGGCCTTGGAATAAGGGTCCGCTGCCGGTGTGCCGATGTCGGGAAAGGCCGTCCACTGGCCGATCCTGATCGCGCCGACGCCGTCCTGGACTTTCAGCGCATACCAGACGCTGGCGCCGCCGCCGCCAATGGCGATGGCGAGCGAAAGCAACATCAGGAAGGCGTTCTTGAGCATGAGAGGCCGGGCACAGGAAGAATTGCCGTTCGGGGATATCGCGGCGCAGGGGCTCGTGGCAAGCCGGGCCGATGGATTTGCCTGTCTGGATTGCTGCTCTCGGGGAAACGCCTACAGCGCCGAAAGCGTTTCCGGCGGTGTGGGCGGATGGAGGATGGGCGCCGACTGGAACACGCGGGTCATGTCTCGCAATGTCTGTGTGGTCCGGCTGGACAGCACCGGCGGCCGCTGGGCGGCTTCATCGGCGGCTGCCTGCGCATCGTTCTTCTTTTGCGCTTCCTCGGCCTTGGCCGCGATCTCCTCGTCGACAAACGGCTTGTCGATGCCGGGGATCGGCTTCAGGTCGATGTTCTGATGCGCATAGACCATCAGGCGCTGCCACACCATCGCCGGCAGCGAGCCGCCCGTCATGTTCTTGGTCGGGGTGAAGTCGTCATTGCCCAGCCATACGGCCGCGGTGTAGTTGCCGGTGAAGCCGACGAACCACGCGTCGCGATAGGACTGCGTCGTGCCGGTCTTGCCGGCGACGACGATGTTGGGAATCAGGGCGCGTCGGGCGGTGCCCATCACCGGCACCGCCGCAAGCATGGTGTTCATCGAGATCAGTGCCTGCTCCGACAGCACGCGATGCGGCGGCGGCGCGTCCTTGGCGAAATCATAGACCACCTCGCCGGTGCGGGTGACGAGCTGCGTGATGCCGTGCCGGGAGCCGACAAAGCCGTTCTGGGCGAACACGCTGTAGCCGGTCGCCTGGTCCATCACGGTCATGCCCGAGGTGCCGAGCACCATCGTCTTGTGCGCTTCCAGCGGCGATTCCACTCCGAACGATTCAGCCATCGCCTTGATCGGAGCGATGCCGAGATGGTCCTTGGCCAGCCGCACCGGCACGGTGTTGATCGATTTGGCCATGGCCATGATCAGCGTGATGTTGCCCGCCGATTCACCACTGTAATTGTGCGGCGACCAGTTGCCCCAGCTGATCGGCCCGCCTGATATGATCGAGTTCGGCGTGAAGCCGTGTTCCATCGCGGTCGCATAGACATAAGGTTTGAACGAAGAGCCGGTCTGGCGCAGCGCCTTGGTGGCGCGGTTGAACTGGCTGGCGCCGTAGTCGCGGCCGCCGACAATGGCCCTGACCGCTCCATTGGTTTCAATGACCACCACCGCGCCTTCGGTGACGTTGTATTCCTTGCCGAACTGGCGCAGGTGGAACTCCACTGATTCCTCCGCCGCCTTCTGGATGTTGGCGTCGAAAGTGGTGTGGGCAACCAGCGAGTGCTGGCCCGGCTTGGCGATCTTCTTGACCTCGTCAAACGCCCAGTCGAGGTAATAGTCGGGGCTTTTCTGCTCGCCGCGGTCGACCACGTCGGCCGGATGCAGTCTTGCCTGCAGCACCTGGCCCTCGGTCATGAAGCCGGAATCGACGAGATTGGACAGCACCACATTGGCGCGCGCGCGCGCCGCCGGCAGGTTGATGTGCGGAGCGTATTTGGTCGGCGCCTTGAACAGACCGGCAAGCATCGCCGCCTCGGCGAGATTGAGGTCCTTGACGCTCTTGCCGAAATAGAAGTCGGCGGCCGCCTCGATGCCGAACGTGCCGCCGCCCATATAGGCGCGGTCGAGATAGAGCTGCAGGATTTCCTTCTTCGACAGATTGGCTTCCAGCCACAGCGACAGGAAGGCTTCCTTGATCTTGCGCTCGAAGGTGCGCTCATTGGTCAGGAACAGGTTCTTGGCCAGCTGCTGGGTGATGCTGGAGCCGCCCTGGACGACGGAGTTCGCCCGCACATTCTCGAAGATGGCGCGCGACAGGCCGAGCACGTCGATGCCGTAGTGGTCGAAGAAGCGCCGATCCTCTGTGGCCAGAACCGCCTTGATGACGTGGTCGGGCATCTCGTCGACCGGTACGGAATCGCGCTGGATGATGCCGCGCTGGCCGATCTCGTTGCCATAGCGGTCGAGGAAGGTGACGGCGAAGTCGCCCTGGGCGCGCCAGTCGCCGGCCGTATCCTGGAACGCGGGGATGGCCAGCGCCAGCATCACCACGATGCCGCCGGCACCGAGCGTAAAACCTTCGCTCAAAAGCTCGACAACGCCGCGCCGCCAACCCTTGACGCGGAAGCGCCGCGAAAAGATCGTCGCACCTTCCCAGAACTGTCGTGCCTTGAACCCGATCTCGTAGAGCGAAGAATCGATCCAGGCATCCATCGCCAGCAGGCGGGAGGCGATCGCACCTCTTCTCTTGCGCGGTTCAGGGCTGACCATTCAAAAACCCGGCTCGGCTGTGGCGCGACCTGAAAACCGCAAGCGGGCAATTTCAGGGCAACGCCCTGTCCCGACTATTCATCCATTTTGGGGACACCCACAAGGGCCGTGAGGATACAAGGTTGAGGTTTGTTTACGGACAGGGCAGGGGCCAGGTCCCGGCCTGCCGATTGGTGCCGACGACTGACGGCACGTGAACGCAAAGCCCGCGCCTCCAGCGGAGACGCGGGCTTTTTTGCTACTGCGGCACAAGTGCGCTTCAGGCGGCGCGCAGGTTTTCTTTCGGGCGCAAATTCTGGTTCATGCGGAACAGGTTCAGCGGGTCGTAGCGCTGCTTGATTTCCAGAAGCCGCCGATAGTTGCCGCCATAGGCCGCTTCGACGCGGTCGACCTCGTCCTCCGGCATGAAGTTCACATAGGCGGTGCCGGCGGCATAGGGCTTGGTCGCCTCGTAGACGGCACGAGCCCAGTCGATGCAGGCCTTGTCCATCGCCGGTTCGCGCCAGCGGGCGTGAACGTTCATGACGAAATGCGAGCTGCGCTGTGGAAACGCCGTTGCGTCCGCGGCGACGCGACCTGCCGCGCCGCCGACATGGCCGACGAATATCTCGCATTCGGGTCCCGGCAGCTTGGCTATTGCCCCCGTGACGGCCGCAGCCGCCTTATCTGAAAACTCGGTGAAGTCATGACTCTTCCAGTAGTTGCGGGCGCCGGGCGCAAGCAGTGGGTCGAATGCCTGCTGCCAGCCGGTGAACGGATTGGGGCCGACGACATCGGCAATCGGCGTGCCGATGGCGCGAAGCTTGTGGGTCGCCTTTTCGCCAGCCTGGATGTCGCCGCAATAACACATGGCCAGAACCAGCACCTCCTTGCCGTGCCATTCGGCGGGCAGGAAGGGCAGGGGCGGCGCCTGCCGCATGACCACCCAGCAGGTGAGTTCATCCGGTGCGGTTTCGAGCGCCTTGCGATACTCCCGCAGCACCTTTTCGGCATCGGCGAAGGGATGGACGACAAGCCCCGACAGCACTTGCGGCCCTAATTGGTGGAGCTGGAACTCGAACGCCGTGACGATGCCGAAATTGCCGCCGCCGCCGCGCAACGCCCAGAACAGGTCGGCATTCTCGCTCTGGCTGGCGCGCAGCAGCTTGCCGTCGGCGGTGACCACATCGGCGGAAACGAGATTGTCGATGGTCAGTCCGAATTTGCGGGTGATCCAGCCGAAGCCGCCACCCAGTGTCAGGCCCGCAATGCCAGTGGTCGAGTTGATGCCGGTCGGCACCGCCAGTCCAAAGGCCTGCGTTTCCCGGTCGACATCGACGAGCGTGGCGCCGGGACCGACCCAGGCGCGTTTCGCGGCGATATCGACCCGCACCGATTTCATCAGCGACAGATCGATCATCAGGCCGTCCTCGCAGACGGCGCTGCCGGCGATGTTGTGACCACCACCACGGACTGAGACGAGAAGCCCGTTTTCCCGGGCGAAATTCACCGCGCTGACGACATCCGAAGCGCCGATGCAGCACACGATCAGCCCAGGCCGCCGGTCGACCATGCCATTCCAGATGCCACGGATTTCATCATAGGCGGCATCGCCTTGCCGCAGCACCGTGCCGCGTATCTGTGTCGAAAATGCCTCGAGGGCTGCGGCCTCGACGGTCGTCTTGCCGCCTTCAAGGGTAGTGAAGCTCATGGCATTCATGATTTCCTCCCGATCTTGTTGGTGAGCCCCTCCCTGGTTTTACTGTGCTCTTATATTAGGTGTCGCGCAAGCAATGGCGGGCGCCGCCCTGCCATTCGAATGGCCTGGCGGCTCTAGCGATTGCGTTCCGGACTGACCTTGCCCGAAGACCGCTGGCCGAAGCGTCGCCTACGCCGCTTCCCGCTTCAAAGCCTGCGCCATGCAGTGAATACCGCCGCCGGTCTTGGAGATTTCGCTCATGTCGATCGCCGCGACCTCGAAGCCTCGCGCCTTGAGTTGACCGATCAACGTCTGGCTAGACGTCGGCGCGATCACCCTGTCCTTACCAAGCGACATGAAGTTGCAGCCGAGCGCCATCGTGTCCTGGAAGGGCACGTCGATGATCTCGTGGCCTTTGCCCTTCAGCCAGTCGACGATGCCGGGCTCGGTGCAGGCGAGGCAGACGGCGGTCAGCTTCTCGGCGATCGGCACCACCATCAGGTCGATATGGACGTAATATTCGTCGATGAAGGCGATGCGGGTTTCCCAGCCTTCCTTCTCGAACCAGGACTGCACCTGACGGGCACCTTCCTCCTGCGTGCGGGCACCGCCGCAGCCGATCAGCACCACGCCATCCTCGATGACGTTGAAGTCGCCACCCTCGAAAGTGCCTGCCGTGACCATGTCGTAGATCGGGATGCCGAGCTTCTCATAGGTGCGGATGGCGGCATAGTTCTCGCCGCGCCGCCACCAGTTGGCCATGGCGGTGATGAACGCGCCGTAAGGCGTCATCACGCTGGAATCGCGGGAGTAGACCTGCATCGGCAGTTCCGGTGTCGGCTCATGCCAGTGGATTTTGACGCCGAAATGCTCATAGGCGGCAACCAGGTCCTTGTGCTGCGCCTGCGCGATCTGGACGTTGCAGGGCGCCTCGCGCAGATGCTTGCGCGACAGCGAACTGGTCGACAGGTGCCGCAGGAAATTGGGCGAGCCGAGCAGCACATCGGTCAGCACATCGGTCTCGTTGGCGAAACCCCATGATGTCAGCGGCTTGGTGCCGCCGGCGGGATTGCGGCGCTGCAGCGAGAACGGCTCGGCGACGATGCGGTCATGGACGGTCATGGGGCTCTCCTCGATTTTGTTGGTGTTGCGTGTCATGCGGTGGAAGCGGCCGGAATCCACCAGTCGCGGCCGCGCGGCGTGGTGACATATTCGGGCCAGCGGAAGTTGATCGGCGGATCGTAATCGCAAAGCGGCGCGATCCAGTTGGAGCCGCCGACGCCGCCGCCGGTGCGGGCGACGAACTCGTCCATGGCGGCATCGCGGGCCGTCTTGTCCTCGAGCAGGCGCAGGGCTGAGAGCGCGATCGTCTTCGAAGCGCAGATGACCATCGGGTCGATGGTGGCAGGAATGCCGCCCAGCGCGTTCATCACCCAGGCTGGATAGGCGTGGCCGTTTGCCGAGCGTAGTGCCGGACGGGCGACATAGAAGCGCGCCGTCGGCGCATGCCAGCTCATGTCGGTGTAATCGTCCGAGGTCGAGTTCACCTGCGAAGGCGGCAGGTCGCGGCGCAGGATCGCCTCGGCCTCCTGCGGCGCGATCAGCCGTTCGAGCTCGTCGATGAATGGATTTTCGGAGGCAACACCCCCGGCATTGACCTGGATTTCGCGAGCGATTGTCCTCGCCGCCTCGTCCCAGCGCGGCGGCCCGACACTCGACAGTGCCCCATAGGCAATCCCGGCCATGGCGTGGTTGGCCAGCCCCGGCCGCGACTTCGACACCCAGTGGCGTTCGTAGCGGCAGCCGCTGATCGCGGCGGCGGCCGCCGCATTGCGATCGAGCACTGATGTGACCTGCTCGGCCATGGCAAGGGTCGGCACGCGGATCATGTACTGGATCTCGGCCAGACCCGCCGGCAGATTGTCGGCGGTCGCTTGCCCGGCGGTCAGGATCGCTTCGCTGATCGACCAGCCGCCCTGATGCGGCAGCATGGAATCGCGCAGCGCCTTGGAGGCCATGTACATGGTCATCAGCGCATCGTTGGCGCCGGGCGCCCGCACCGCCGAATGCGCCTGCGGGATCGGGGCGCCATCCCCGGCCGCCCGTGCCCAGCTCTCCGGCTCGTCGCAGATGAAGCGATAGATCATCGCATAGGCTGCGCCACAATGCGTATCCCAGCGCGCCGTGTTGCAGAGCGGCAGCATGTAGAAGGGATGGAAGGAGAGCATGCCGGCAAGGCCGTCATAGTAGCCCTTGGCGGCATGGATCGGCTTCGAGCCGCGTACTTTCTCTGCCGGCTCGCCGGTGAAGCGTAGCGTGCCCGCAATACCGTGCCGCTGCATGGCGGCCTTGGTGGCGAGCAGGCCGCCGAGGCTGGCGATGCCCAGTCCCGAATGCGGGTCGGTGTGGCCGCCGGCCTCGACGCCGAGGCCAGGGCGCGGCCGCTTCACGGTCACGGCATCCTGGCAGTTGCCGGGCACCGCGTCATATTCGGCGTACATGCCGATGGTCGGGCCGGCGCCATTGGTCCAGTGAGCGCAGAACGCGGTCGGCATGCCGCCCGAGCCTTCCTCGACGGAAAATCCCTCATGCCGCAGCCGCGCCACATACCAGGCGGCAGACTGGTATTCGCGCCAGGCGGTTTCGCCGAAGTCGAAAATGGTGCGCGTCCATTGCGACAGCGACGGCTGGATGCCGTCGAGGCAGGCAAGCGCTGTTGCTTGCGCCGATGTCGGTGCGGGTTTGTCCATCCATCAAAGAAAGCAGTGAAGCGGCTCGCCAAAAAGTGATATGTTTTCCCGGTTCGTGCAAATTCGGTTCACCTGAGGCCTCTTGAGAATTCCATCGACGCAGGCGCTACGCGCCCTCGACAGTTTCGCCAGGCATGGCAGCGTCTGGCGCGCCGCCGACGAACTCCATCTCACCCGCAGCGCGGTCAGCCATCAATTGCGCCTGCTCGAACGCGACCTCGGCTTCGACCTGCTCGAGCGCATCGGCAAGGGCGTGGCGCTGACGCCGCGCGGCCAGCGCTATGCCGCGGATGTGCGCAAGGCGCTGACCGTGCTCGGCGATGCGGTAACGCAGCATGCCGGCACCGGCGTCGGCGGCTCCTTCGCCGTCTCCTGCACGCCGGGCTTCGCCTCGCTGTTCCTGTGCACCCATATCGATGAATTCCGCCAGATGTACCCGGACGTGGCGCTGCATATACTGACGCCGCGCCGCCTCGACGACGTCAGCAATCCGGACGCGGACGCCTTCATTGCCTTTGGCGTCGGCAACTGGCCGAACCGGGCGGTGGAACTGCTTTGTGAAGTCTCGTTCACGCCGCTCTGCAGCCCGGCACTGCTCAACAAGGTCGGCGGCTTCACAAAGCCCGCCGACGTGCTGCGCGCCAACCTGCTCCATCTCGGCGACACCGAGGATTGGGCGCGCTGGCTGGCGCTGGCCAAGGTCGAGAACCCCGACACCGAGGGCGGCATCTTCTTTTCCGACATGAACCTAGTCTTCTCCGCCGCCATCGCCGGGCAGGGAATTGCCATGGGTGACGAACTGACCAGCCGCCGGGCGCTGAGCGAAGGCCGGCTGGTCAAGCCGTTCGAAACCTCGATCCCGTCGCCGCGCTCCTATTTCCTGGTCTTCGAACATGCCAAGGCCGGGCATCCCGTGCTGGATGCCTTCGCCGGCTGGCTGAGGTCGAAGCTGTCGGAGAACCAGCGCTGATCTCGCCCTCGACAGGGGAGAACGGCGCCAGACGTGAATCAAATTTGCCGATCAGGCGAAAACTATTCGGTTGCGGTGAGGCTGCGCCCTGCCTACGATTTCCCCTTGGGACTGAGGAAGAGGCAGGATGCAGCAACCCGGCCGGGCCGCAGAGATCAAGGCAATCGGGATCGGTAAGAGCTTTGGCTCGTTCCGTGCGCTGGACAATCTGACGCTCGATATCGGCCGCGGCGAGTTCCTGACCCTGCTTGGGCCTTCCGGTTCGGGCAAGACCACTTTCCTGATGATACTGGCCGGTTTCGTGCAGCCGACCGAGGGGCGGCTGTTCAGCGACGGCACCGACATCACCGACCGTCCGGCCGAGCAGCGCGCCGCCGGCATGGTGTTCCAGGGCTACGCGCTGTTCCCGCACATGAGCGTCGAGCAGAACATCGCTTTCCCGCTCAAGGTGCGCAAGAAATCCGCCGCCGAGATCAAGCGCCGTGTCGGTGAGATGATCGAGCGTGTCGGACTTGTCGGCCACGCGAAGAAACTGCCGTCGCAGCTTTCGGGCGGCCAGCAGCAGCGCGTCGCGCTCGCCCGCGCGCTGGTGTTCGAGCCGGGCGTGCTGTTGCTCGACGAACCGTTCTCGGCGCTGGACAAGAGCCTACGCGGCCAGATGCAGGCCGAGATGAAGCGGCTGCACCAGGAAACCGGCACAACCTTCGTCTTCGTCACCCATGACCAGAGCGAGGCGCTGGCGCTGTCGTCGCGCGTCGCCATCTTCAACCACGGCAAATTGCTGCAGGTCGGGGCACCGGACGAGGTCTACGACCGACCCGACAATCGTTTCGTCGCCGAGTTCCTGGGCGAGATCAACATGCTGCCGCTGAAGGGCGTGCAACCGGCCGACAATGGCTCGATGGGCCTGTGCGAAGACCGGGCGGTAAACATGCGCTGCAAGGCCGAGAAAGTCCGTGGCGATGCGATCCTCGCCATCCGGCCGGAGCATATGTCGATCGCGCGCGAGGCGGCCGTGGGCGAGAACGGCATTGCGGCGACCGCCATTGCCTCGACCTATCTCGGAGCGGCGACCAAGCTCGACCTGACCACGCGCGAGGGCTCGCGCGTGACAGTCTCGGTGCCGAACGAAGTGGCCGCCGCGGCATTGAGCAAAGGCAATTCCGTCTGGCTGACCTGGCCGGCGGAAAAAGGTTTCCTCCTTCCGGACGGAGGACAATGAGCGCCGGGCGCGGCTTGATACCGGCCGAACCGGATAAGACCAATGAAAACAAGGGGAACTGACATGAACGATACCAAGAAAAATGCCATCGAAAGCCTGTCCGCCAGGGCAGGCCGCGGCGAGATTTCGCGCCGCCAGTTCGCGCAGCTTGCAGGCCTCGTGCTTGCCGGCACGCCGATGTTCCTGCGCTCGACCGGCGCCTTCGCGCAAGCCAAGGAACTGGTGCTGGTCAACTGGGGCGGCGACGCCATCACGGCTTACGACGCCGCCTATGGCCAGGCCTTCACCAAGGACACCGGCATCGCCGTCAAGATGGACGGCTCAGGTCCGACCGAAGGCGCGATCGCGGCGCAGTTCAAGAGCGGCGCGCCGACCTGGGACCTGGTCGACGTCGATCCGTTCTCGGCCATCACGCTCGGCGCGCAAGGCATGCTGGAGCCGATCGACTATGCCATCGTCGACAAGAAGAAGATGCGCGAAGGTTTTGGCTGGGAATACGCCGCCTCGACCTATTTCTTCTCCTACGTCATTGCCTACGATTCCGAGAAATACGGCAAGGACGCCCCAGCCGGCATGGCCGATTTCTTCGACGTGAAGAAATTCCCCGGCAAGCGCTCGCTCTACAAATGGGGCGTGTCGAGCTGGGAGGCGGCCCTTCTGGCCGACGGCATCGCACCAGCCTCGCTCTACCCGCTCGACCTGAAGCGCGCGCATGACAAGATTGCCGCCTTCAAGGAAAACGTCGTCGCCTATTGGGGCGGCGGTGCCGAGAGCCAGAGCGTGCTGCTCAACGGCGAAGCCTCGATGGCGATCGTCTGGTCGACGCGCGCCTCGCTGATCGAGCAGGACTCGGGCGGCAAGATCAAGTTCATCTGGGACCAGGGCCTGATCTCCCCCGGCGCGCTGGCCGTGCTCAAGAACAACCCCGGCGGCAAGGACGCGGCGATGAAGTTCATCGCCAGCGCCCAGGATCCGCAAAAGCAGCTCGTCATGTTCGACAAGCTCGGCCAGGGCCCTGCCAATCCGGCGGCCGACGCGCTGATTCCCGCCGACAAGAAGCGCATCAATCCCGTCGATCCCGAGAACATGAAGAAGCAGATCGCGCTCGACATGGACTGGTACGCCAAGAACTACGGGCCGGCGCTCGACGAATACACCAAGATCATCTCCGCCTGACCGACGGATTCTGATCTGATATGAGAGGTGTTCTCTCCGACAGGATGGGCGCGGCGCTGTTGATGGCGCCGCTGCTCGTGTTCCTCGCCTTGGCCTATGCCTGGCCGTTCCTTGGCGTCGTCAAATGGAGCTTCACGCTGCCGACGCCGGGGCTCGGCCAATATCAGGCGCTGCTCACCGACGATCTGGTGCAGTCGGTGTTCATCCGCACGCTGCGCATCGCCGCCATCGTCACGCTGGTGTCGGTCACTGCGGCCTATGCCATCACGGTCGTCTGGGTGCGCGGCACGCCGGCCCAGCGCCTCATCGCCGAATTCTGCATCCTGGTGCCGTTCTGGATTTCGGTGCTGACGCGCGCCTTCGGCTGGGTGGCGCTCCTGTCCAATCGCGGCCTGATCAACACCTGGCTGCAGTCGATCGGCTTCATTTCCGAACCGCTGGCGCTGGTGCGCAATGAATTCGGCGTCGTCGTCGGCATGACGCATTTCCTCATTCCCTTCGCCGTCTTCCCGTTGGCATCGGCCATGCGCAGCCTCGACGAGCGCGTGCTGCTCGCGGCGCGCGGCCTGGGCTCCAGCCGCATGCGCACCTTCTGGGAGGTGTTCGTGCCGATGACGCGCTCCGGTATCATCGGCGCGGCGATGATCGTCTTCGTCTTCTCGCTCGGCTTCTTCGTTACCCCGGCGATCCTTGGCGGCGGCCGCAGCGTGATGATCGCCGAACTGATCTATCTCAGGATATTCCAGAGCCCGGACTGGGGGCTGGGGGCGGCCATCAGCGTCGTGCTGGTGCTGTTCGTCAGCGCGCTGATGGCGATCTTGTTCCGCTACGTCAAACCGAAGCAATTGGTGTAGCGCGATGCCGACCTATCGCCCCGGTCCCGTGTCGCTGACACTCGCCATCCTGGTGGCGTTGTTCCTGCTCATGCCGCTGCTGGCGGTTATCCCGGTGTCGCTGACGCCGAGCCGCATGCTGGCGATGCCGTCAGGTGAACTGTCGCTGCGCCACTACCGCTCGCTGATCGAGGATCCGCGCTGGCTGCAGTCCATCCTGCTGTCGATCCGCATCGGCGTCGTCAGCAGCGCGATTTCCACCATGCTGGCGCTTTGTTTCAGCCTTGGCGTCTGGATGTTCCAGCCGCGCTTCACCGCCGCTCTGGTCGGCTTCGTGCTGCTGCCGATGGTGGTGCCGCCGGTGGTTTCGGCGGTGACGCTCTATTTCCTGCTGACCTCGATCTCCGGCGTCTCGTCCTTCTTCGGCTACGATACCTGGCTCGGCGTCGCCATGGCCCATTCGGTGATGACGGTGCCCTTCGCCACGGTGCTGATCCTGGTCTCGCTCAGCCAGCTCGACCGCCGCATCGACCTCGCCGCGCGCGGCCTCGGCGCCAGTGTCTGGGAGCGCGCCACGCGCGTCATCATGCCCAATATCAAGTTCGGCATCGTCACCGCGGCGCTGCTCTCCTTCGTGCTTTCCTGGGAGGAGATCGGCGTCACGCTGTTCATCACCTCGGTCAACGCCATCACGCTGCCCCGTCTGATGTGGATGGGCCTGCGCGACAACATCGACCCGGCAATCGCTGCACTGTCGGTGATCCTGATCATCATCACCGTGCTGGTTCTGGCGGTGAGGAGCGTGGTGGTTCGAGTGCGCGGCGGAAGCAAGCCCCTATAGGCTAAACAAACCGCACCGAGACGCGGCCAAACCTGCCGAGATCGCCGACGACTTCGTCGCCTGCCACCACAGCAATCGGCGTCACGCAGGTGCCCGTGATCACGATCTGTCCCGGCTGGGCGGCTATGCCGAGGCCCGACAGTTCATTGACGAGCCAGGTCAGCGCGATACGAGGGTCGCCCAGCACAGCAGCTCCCGTTCCGTGATGCTGCGATTTGCCGGAAACGAAAGCGGTGACCGGGTGCTCGGCCAGGTTCACGCCGCGCCAGTCTTCCGCCACGGCCTCGCCGATGACGAACAGATTGGCGCAGGCATTGTCGGCGATGAGCTGCGGCGCGCCGACGGCGCAGAAATCGTCATAGCGCGAGTCCGGGATTTCGATCGCCGGGTGCAAGGTCGCCACGGCGTCCATCACCTCGGCGATTTCATAGCGCGCCGGGCGCGGCGGCAGTTCGCGGCCGAAACGGAAAGCGAATTCGATCTCGGCGACACGCATCTTGCTGGTCGCCAGCGAAACGGTCCCGCCAACTTCGACCGCCTTCTCGGCCAGCAGACGCCCGGCCATCGGGCCGTCGACATTGATATGCTTTTGTCCGGCCAGGCTGGTGGCCGCGATCTTCCAGCCGAAAAGCGGAGCAGCCGAACGCTCCATGACATGCGACTGGATGGCATAGCCTTCGGTCCGCGTCCGGGGCCGCAATTCCTCGGGTATGGCGCCGAGATGCGTGCCCTTATCCCAATGGCCCGTCAGGAGACGCGACGCGGCCCTGGCCTTTTCTGCATCAAGCATTCTCAGCTCCGGAAATCGAAGGAGTGCTCGCTGCCGATCAAGCCGTCAGGGAAACATTCCATCATGTTGGCCATGCCATATTGGCTAGCCTACGTGGCCGGGCAAGCAGGAGTCCACGACCATGCTTCGCTTGTCGAGTGTCGTGAGCAGAAACTATGCCCCAGACCGTCCGGCGGCGGCATCCTCATCGGACAGTGGCACGCGGACCTCGGCCCTTGTCACCGCCGGATCGTAGCTCTTGCGCGCGAACACCTCTTTCACCAGCGGTGCAAAGAACGCCAGCGGCAAAGTCGGATAGTCCGGATCGAAGCTCGATTGGTCCCATTTCTCGCAGAATTCGGCGCAGTCGTCGAAGTAGGGGCTGCCCCGGAAGGCTTCCCGCTTGTTCGGATTGGCCCCGACATGTTTGCCATAGTAGAGCAGCTGGAAATCGCCGTGCTTCTCCACCACCCAGGCGCACTGTTCGCGCACGAATGGCCGGATGATGGCCGCGGCAAATTCGTCATGGTTGTAGGGGGCATAGATATCGCCAATGTCGTGCAGCAGCGCCGATACCACCCAGTCGGTGTCCGCTCCGGCATTCCATGCCCGGGTTGCTGCCTGCAGGGAGTGACCGAGCCGCGTCACCTTGTAGCCCGACAGCGATTTGTCGAGCTCGACCATGGCGGCGAGCAGCCGATCGGCGGTGCCATCGGCATATTCGATCTCGTGTTCGGTGAGGAACGCGTAATCCTCGCGGTCGCCATCCTTCATCTGCGTGAATTTTACCGTTTCCATGGTCGATGCCTCTAATCAGTCGCCGCGTTGCATTGTTTTCGCTCGGCCGGGCGTCTCGTCCGGTTATCGACCGAGTTCGACATAAAGATCTTCGCCGTCCCGGTGGACGGGGAAGGTTCGTGCCTTGAGCCGATCGTCAACGAGGCACTTTCCGGATCGGATTTCGAACTCCCATCCATGCCAGGCGCAGCGAACGAGTTCGCCGGCCCGCTCATAGACGAACTCGGTCTTGTCGGTTTGTCTGGTGGTTCCGCAGACCGGTCCTTCGCAGAGCTGCCCTGCACGATGCGGGCATATGTTCAGCAGGGCGGCATAGCCGTCGTGGAGCTGGAATATGCCGACGCTTATACGGCCGAAAGTGACGATCTTCGGCTGCCCGGTCGCTACCTCCGCGACCTTGCAGGCATAAGTCCGGGAGGGGGCTAGAGCTGCCTCCATCACGCAACCTTCGCGGTTGCCGCCGGTGCCTCGATGCGCTTGTAGACTTCAAGCGCGTTCAGCCCCATCACCTTGTCGCGCCAGGCGGGCGGTATGTGCAGATTGGTCGGCGCGTCGAAGTCCCAATGCGGATAGTCGGAAGCAAAGAGCAGCGTGTTCTGGCCGTCCATGTGCTCGAGCGTCTCCCAGAGGTGCTTCACATTTTGCGGTTGCTCGAGCGGCTGGGTGCTGAAGCGGATGTTGCGGCGGCAATATTCCGACGGCAGCATCTTCAGCCAAGGCGTCTCCTTGCGCAGCGCCTTGAAGTTGGCATCGAGCCGCCACATCAACGAAGGCACCCACGAGACGCCGCATTCGATGACGACGAAGTAGAGGTCGGGATATTTCTCGAACACGCCGTTGGAGATCATGCTGACCACATGGGTCATCGCCGGCTGGCTGAGCAGCGCATGCGTTTCCCAGTAGTAGGCGGTCGGGCCACTGGCGACGGCATTGTGATTGACGCCGCCCTGTCCGCCAAAATGGATCGCGAAGGGCAGGCCGACCTCCGCGCAGGCCTCGAAGATCGGATGGTAGAAGGGATCGCCATAGGGGCGCTGCGAGCCATGGCTTGCCAGGACCTGGACGATGTCCTTGTGTCCGCCCAGGCGCCTGATCTCGGCCGCTGCCCCATGCGGATCGGTCGGAGAGATGATGATCGATCCCTTGAAGCGCCTGTCCTTGGGCAGCCACCAGTCGATCATGTAGTCGTTATAGGCTTTCACCAGCGCGTTGGCATAGTGGTAGTTGGCCAGCGTCGAGGCTTCCAGCGGCTCGTCGGCCGTAAGGATCGCAACGTCGATATCGTAGAGATCGAGGTGCTTCTCCTTCATGATCAGGTAGTTGTCTTCCTCGGTCTGCGGCTTGATGTCATGCCGCGAAAATCCTTCGGGATGCAGCCACGGGCGATGTCCATGCGGGAAGCTGCCCGCCGGGCCTGGCTTTTCGCCGCGGACCATGAAATCGCGCCAGTAGGGCTCGAGGTAGGGGAGGAGGACTTCTGCACTGGACCAGTAGTTGTGCACGTCCGTGTCGACGATAAACATTGATGCATCACCTGCCGAGGAGGGTTGGATGCACGAACGGTGGACTTCGGCGCTGTCGCCGGCAACGCAGTCGCCGGCCGCAGTTTAATCGAAGAACCCGATTACCCATTGTCTGCCCGGGAAAAAAGGCGTTAGCCGACTGGGATCGGCTCGTTCTCTGGTGGCTGGAATGCAGATAGAATTGCTCGATACCTTCCTCGACCTCATCGAGACCCGGAATTTCAACAGGACCGCGGAGCGGCTCGGCATCACCCAGTCCACCGTATCGAGTCGCATTCGCACGCTCGAGACGCTGCTGGAAAAGCAGCTCTTCATTCGCAACAAGAGCGGCACGGAGCCCACCGCTGCCGGTGTGCGTTTCGAGCAGCATGCGCGCGCGGTGAAGCTGAGATGGCTGGACGCGCGCCGCGAAATACAGTCGGTCGGCAAGTTCGACCGTCTCATACGCATCGGCATCCAGTTCGATCTCTACGAGCGTGTCCTGCAGGAATGGCTGGTCTGGGTGAGGACGACGATGCCCAAGCTGGCGATCTATGTCGAGATCGACTATTCCAACCAGATGATCCTGGACCTCACCACGGGCAGCCTCGATCTTGCCGTGCTCTATTCGCCGCAGCATCTTCCCGACATTCACTATGAGCAGATCGCCGAGGAGAGCTTCGTGATGGTCTCCACCCGCCGCGTGGCCTTCAGCGACGTCGCGCCGGCGGACTACATCCGCGCCAACTATTCCGCATCCTTCGACCGCGCGCACAGACAGATGTTGCCCGAACTGGAGAACAGCCCGGTTTCAACCGGAAACGGCGGCGCTGTCGCCCATCTCTTGAGAAGCCAGGGCGGCACGGCCTTCGTCACCGAGGCGGTCGCGACGAAATTGCGGCAGGAGAAGGTGGCGGAGCTCGTCGCCGACGCGCCAAAAATCTCCCATCCGATCTATTCCGCCGTGCACGTGCGGCATCACCATTCTCACACCCATGCCCGGCTGCTGAAGGCGCTTAAGCTGATGACGGTCTAGTAGCGCCTCAGACGCAGGGGCTACAGGTCGATGGCGACGTCGCTTGTCGGTGTGCTGCAGCAGGCAAGGACAAAGCCCGCCTCGCGCTCGGCATCCGAAAGGCCCCCCATATCGTTCATGTCCACCGCGCCGCTTGCCAGCATGACCTTGCATGTTCCGCACAGGCCCATCCGGCAGGACGTCTCGACATGGATGCCGGCCGCCTCGGCAAGATCCAGAATGGTTTCACCGGCGCCGGCCACACGATTGATGCCGCAACGCTGGAAAAGAATGCTTCTTGCCTCGCCGCCTTGCCCGTCGCCAACTGCGGACTTGATAGCGTCCGACGGCGCCGGACCGAAGGCCTCTTCAAAAATCTCGCGTGCCGGAACGCCAAGCTCCAGAAGGTGGCGGCGCATGGCTTTCATGAACGCCGAGGGCCCGCATAGGAAGGCGCTGCGTTCCGCGGCGTCCGGCACGAGTTCGGCCAGCTTCGCCATGTCGAGCCGGCCGCCGGTTCCAGAGGCGCCGGATGCCTGGCTGCAGACGATCTCCACGTGCAGTCGAGGCAGGTGGGCAAGGCTTCGCAGCTCGTCCTCGAACAGAACATCGTCCGGCGTTCGCGCGCATTGGATGAAGCAGATGTCGAGATCGCTGCCTGTATCGCTGAGCGACCGCAGCATCGACATGAACGGGGTGATGCCGCTGCCGGCGCAAAGGAAAAGCGCCTTTTGCAAGGCACGGCCCTCGAGCGTGAATTCGCCGCTGGCTTCACCGATCTCGGCCGTAGCGCCTTCGCCGAAATGATCATGCAGGATGCGCGTTGCCTTGCCGTCCCTGGCCGCCTTGATCGTCAAGGCGATGCGCCGCGGGCGGCTTGGCGGCGAGGCTATGGTGAAGACGCGTGAAAACTGTTCACCGTTCCAGTCGAAGCGGATGGTGATGAATTGGCCGGCGTGGAAGTTGAAACTCCGGCCGTCGACGCACTCGAAAATCAGCGTGACGACGTCGCTCGTCTCCTGGATGCGGTCCGTGCAGACACACAGGCGCGAAGTGTCGAGGCGGGCGCCATTGCCGGCGAAAGTGGGTACGACATTCATGGGTCGTCTCCAAAGACATGTGATCTGGCTGGCGATAGCAGATTGGAACGCGCCCATGTCCCATCTCGTTGATCGGAAAAAGCGTTCACATTTCTGCGCCGGACTCATGTCATGGCTGGCGTTGCCGAGAGGACCAGCTGATCCAGAGCTTCCTGTTGCTCCACTCTGGCGAAATCCGTTATGGGCGACTAGGTTGCGATCGGCGATATCTGCAGCCGCGACAGGCGAGGGGAATGACATATGACGGCGCCTGGCGATCTGATGCAGGCCTTGTTCCTGAGGCTGAAGAGCGATGCGTCGCTGTCGGCGCTGCTGGGCGGCACCGGATTGTACGAGCGCGCAACCGACAGTGCAGCCTTTCCCTATGTGACCTGTGGCCTGACCTCCGGCTTCGACTGGGATACCGGCGCTGAGAACAATGACGATCAGCTGGTGACGCTGCACGTCTGGTCGAAGGCCCATGGCGATGCCGAAACCCGCCTCATCATGAACAGCATCGAGGCGCGCCTCGCTGACGCGGCGCTGGCTATCGGCCCGCATGGCCAGACACGCCTGTCGCTGGAATTCGCCGAGGCCCGCTACGACGAGGACCTGGCGGTGCATCACGGATTGCTGCGTTTTCGCGCGCTGACGCAGGAAAATACCTGACCGGCTTTCAATATTGCCGAAACGGAGTCTAGACTGCCGCTCGGGATTTCGCCGGTCGGGGGGCGAGATCAATCTCGCTTGTCTCGCGGTTCAGGGGTGTAGCGCACATGTCGTTGGCGTTGTTCACTGTTCATTTCACGTTCAGCACCGATGCGTTACAACGCCGGGCATGAAAACGCTTCGCCCCCATTTCCGAACCGCGGCCCTGGCACTCTGTGCCGGGCTGTTTGCGGTGCAGGCAGGCGCGGCACCGGCCGCCGCGGCCGGGCAGGACGACGCCCCCATCATCGTAGCTGCATCCGATTGCTATGCGATCGGCCAGCAGGTGGCCGAGCAGAATGGCGGAACGCTGGCCAAGGCCTCGCAGTCGACACGCGGCGGGCAGCCGGTCTGCGTCATCGTCGTGCTCGTCCCGGGCAAGGATGGACAGCGTCCGCGCCGTTCCGAAATCGTCGTCCCGGCGAACTGAGCCGAACTTCCATCTTACAGGGCTCCGTTTCCCAGGCCGGCGGAATCGGCCTATATCAGAACCCACCAGTCAACAGCCAATGGTCCCCGCATGCGCGTACTCGTCGTCGAGGATGACAAGGATCTCAACCGCCAGATATCGGATGCGCTGGTCGATGCCGGCTATGTCGTCGACCGCGCCTTCGACGGCGAGGAAGGTCATTTCCTTGGCGACACCGAACCATACGACGCCGTCGTGCTCGACATCGGCCTGCCGCAGATGGACGGCATCAGCGTCGTCGAGCGCTGGCGCCGCGGCGGCCGCAAGATGCCGGTGCTGATCCTGACCGCCCGCGATCGTTGGAGCGACAAGGTGTCCGGCATCGACGCCGGCGCCGATGACTATGTCACCAAGCCGTTCCACATCGAGGAGGTGCTGGCGCGGGTAAGGGCGCTGATCCGCCGTGCCGCCGGCCATGCCTCGTCCGAACTGACCTGCGGACCGCTGCGCCTCGACACCAAGGCATCGAAGGCCGATGTCGACGGCGTGCCGCTGAAGCTGACCTCGCACGAGTTCCGCCTACTTGCCTATCTGATGCACCATATGGGCGAGGTGGTGTCGCGCACCGAACTGGTCGAGCATCTCTACGACCAGGATTTCGACCGCGACTCCAACACCATCGAAGTCTTTGTCGGGCGGCTTCGCAAGAAGATGGGCATCGACATGATCGAGACTGTGCGCGGCATGGGCTATCGCATGCGTGAGCCGGAGGCGTAAGGCGGAACCGCTCCCCACCACTCAAACCGCCAGCAGGCGGCTTTCGCTGCGCTTGTGGCCGCGCTCGCTGACGTTTCGCGTCATCGCCTTCTCCACGGTCTGGGCGATCCTGACGCTCATCGTCATCTTCACCCTGATCACCACGCTCTACCGCCAGGCCAGCGAACGCGGCTTCGACAGCCTGCTTTCGGCGCATCTGTTCAACCTGATCGGCTCCATCGGCATTTCCGACGCCGGCGCGCTCACCGGCGCGCCCGATCTCGGCGACCTCAGGTTTTCAGAACCGAATTCGGGCTGGTACTGGTCCGTCGAGCCCGCATCGGAAGGCGTGCATGGCGACCTCCATTCATCGTCGATGACCAAGACGATCCCTTCGCCTGACGTGGCTGACGAGCCCTTCAACGCCAACTTCCAGCGCAGCTATTCAGCGCAAGGCATCAATGGTGAGGAACTCGTCGTGTTCGAGAGCGAATTCGTTCTCGATGCCAAGAACCGCGCCGCGCGTTTCCGCGTCATGGGCAACAAGTCCGAGCTGGACC
Organism: bacterium M00.F.Ca.ET.205.01.1.1; assembly: GCA_004791255.1. Taxonomy (GTDB): domain Bacteria; phylum Pseudomonadota; class Alphaproteobacteria; order Rhizobiales; family Rhizobiaceae; genus Mesorhizobium. The sequence goes on along the minus strand of SRUQ01000007.1, from coordinate 237,327 downwards.
AGGAGATCGCCACCTTCCAGCGCCGCCTGCTGACCTACCTCTCCCTGTTCGGCGTCGGCATGATCGCCATCAACGCCATCGCCATCCTGCTCGGCTTGCAGCCGCTGCGCAGGGTCAGGAACGCGCTAGCCATGGTGCGCGAAGGCACCGCGCATAGGCTTGACGGCCGCTTTCCGGCCGAGATCGAACCCTTGGCCAACGAAACCAACGCGTTGATCGAAAACAACAAACGAATCGTCGAACGTTCGCGAACCCAAGTCGGCAATCTCGCCCATTCGCTGAAGACGCCGCTGGCGGTACTGCTCAATGAGGGGCGCGCACTTGGCGGTCCCAAGGGGCAATTGATCGCCGATCAGGCCGCCTCCATGCAGAAACAGGTCGAACACTATCTGCAGCGCGCCCGCGTCGCGGCACAGCGCGACAGCGTCGTCTACCGCACGCCGGTAACGCCGCTGATGCAGCGCATGGTGCGGGTTTTGCAGAAGCTCAACCCGCAGACGAGCCTGTCGCTGTCGCTGCCGGCCACCGAGATCCTGTTTGCCGGCGAACGCGAGGATCTCGAGGAGTTGCTCGGCAATCTCCTGGAAAACGCGATGAAATGGGCCAAGAGCGCGGTGCTGGTCTCGGTCATGCCTCTGGATGGCATGGACGACAGCCTGTTCGAGATCAGCATCGAGGACGACGGCCCAGGCATTCCCGAGGACAAGGCGCGCGAGGCATTGAAGCGGGGACGGCGCCTTGACGAGACAAAGCCCGGCACTGGTCTCGGGCTGGCCATTGTCGCCGACCTCGTCAACGAGTATGGAGGCATTCTGGCGCTCGAACGGTCCAGCATGGGCGGATTGAAGGCGGTGGTGCGATTGCGGAGCCTTCAGTGATGCCTTTCCATACTGCCCCCATCGGCCAAATTTCCGACAAATATCAATACTATGGCCTCGCTTATATGCTGGCGGGGCGGCCATGTTTCCATCTCTTTGCTTCAGAAAACCGGTCATTTGAATGAAGATTCGTCTCGCGCTCGTTTCCGCATTGCTGGCTGTTTCCGGCTGCACCACCTTGGGTGGCAAGGGTCCTACCATCGCGCCGGCACTGGCCGCGACACCTCCGGCCGGCGGCAAGGTCACCACGTCGATCATCTCGGCCATGGGCGGCGGCCTCATTGGCGGGTCGGTCGGCAACGGGCTGAGCGATGCCGAAAAGCGCAGCGCGCTCGAAGCTGAATACAAGGCGCTCGAATATACCAGCAGCGGCCAGAAGGTGGCGTGGAAGGGCGCTCAGGCTTCGCGCTACGGCGAAGTGGTTCCGGCCCAGCCCTACCGTGTCGGCTCGCAGGACTGCCGCCAGTACACGCAGACGGTTTTCAATGGTGGCGCCAGCGTGACGGCACGCGGAACCGCCTGCCGAAACGCCGATGGCAGCTGGACGCCGCTGACCTGAGATTTTGACCGGCTCCGGCCGGAACCCGGCCGTTTGATGTCGATCAAGGACATTCGGCGTGCCTGCCGTCAAAGCGTCGCAGGATGCCCGTGTTGGCAGGGCAGGGCTCTGCCGTTATTGGAAGAACCATGCTGTTCTGGGTCATAGCCGCAATCCTCACGCTGGGCGCAAGCCTGGCGGTGCTGCTGCCGCTGGCTGGCGGCGCCAGAGGCGCGTCTTCGAGCAGCGATCACGACCTTGAAGTCTACCGCGACCAGCTGTCCGAACTCGATCGCGACGCCGCGCGCGGCCTGATCCAGCCGGCTGAAGCCGACGAGGCGCGGGCCGAGATCGCCCGCCGCATCCTTCGCCTTGGCGCTGCCGATCCGGCCGGCAAGGCATCACCCAAGAAAGCGTCGGTCGCGACGCGGCTGGTCGCGACGGTGGCCGTTCTGGCGGTGCCGCTGGTCAGCTGGGGACTCTACATCAAGATCGGCTCGCCCGACCTGCCGTCGCAGCCGCTCAGCGAGCGGCTGGCCAAGAGCCCCGCCGACAGTTCGGTCGACGAACTGGTGGCGCGCGCCGAAGCCCATCTTGCCGCCAATCCTGCTGATGGCAGGGGCTGGGACGTGTTGGCGCCGGTCTATCTGCGCATGCAGCGCTTTTCCGACGCGGTTGCCGCTTACCGCAACGCCATTCGCTTCGACGGCGATAGCGCGGTCCGCCAGGCCGGCCTCGGCGAGGCCATCGCAGGTGCTGCCGGTGGCATCGTCTCGGCCGATGCCCAGGATGCCTTCGAGGCGGCATTGAAGCTTGATCCGGCCAACGCCAAGGCAAGCTTCTACCTCGCCATGGCATTGGCGCAGGAAGGCCGGACCAAGGACGCCGTCGCGGCCTGGCAGGCGATGCTCGCCGCGCTGCCGCCGGATTCACCTTGGCGCGGCGCGGTCGAGCAGGCCCTGGCCAAGTCCGCCGGCTCCAGCCCGGCCGATTCGGGCGTCGCCTCGGGCGAACCGGCCAACGGCCCGAGTGCCGGAGATGTCGACGCCGCCTCGTCGATGTCGCCACAGGACAGGCAAGCCATGATCAGCACCATGGTCGCTGGGCTTGATGAAAAACTGCGGCAGAATCCGCGCGACCCGGAAGGATGGATGCGGCTCGTTCGTTCCTATGTCGTGCTGGGCAAAGCCGATCAGGCGCGCGAGGCGCTGAGCCGCGCTATTGCCGTGTTTGGCGCCGACAGTGACGAGGCGAAGAAAATCACCGCCTTTGCCGCCTCGCTCGGCCTGTCGGCGACGGAGTAGAGACTGACATGACGCGCAAGCAGAAACGGCTGTCGGTGATCGCGGGCGGGCTTGCTTTCCTGGGCGCCGCCACCGGCCTCACCTTTTACGCGCTCGGCCAGAAAGCGTCCTATTTCTACATGCCCGCGGACCTGATCACCGCAACCGTGCAGCCCGGCCAGCGCATCAGGCTGGGCGGCCTGGTCGAGAAAGGCACGGTCCAGCGCGGGCAGGGTGCTGCTGTCGCCTTTTCGGTCACCGACACCCACAAATCGGTCAAGGTCACCTATACCGGCATTCTGCCCGACCTCTTTCGCGAGGAGCAGGGCGTCATCACCGAAGGAACCTTCGGTCCGGACGGTGTCTTCGTTGCCGACAGCGTGCTGGCCAAGCACGACGAGCGCTACATGCCCAAGGAAGTGGCCGACGGCCTGAAGGCCAAGGGTGTCTGGCAAGAGAGCAAGAGCGAGTAAGGCGCATGGTTGAAACCGGACATTTCGCCCTTGTCCTGGCCTTCGCGCTGGCCCTGGTGCAGACGACCGTGCCGCTGTTTGGCGCGCGCCTCGACAATCAGCGGCTGATGGCGGTCGGCGGTCCCGTCGCGGTCAGCGGCTTTGCCTTGACCGCGCTGTCGTTCGCAGCACTTGCGAGTGCCTATGCAAGCTCCGATTTCTCGGTGGCCAGTGTCTGGGAAAATTCGCATTCGCTGCAGCCGATGATCTACAAGATCACCGGAACCTGGGGCAATCATGAAGGCTCGATGCTGCTCTGGGTGCTGATCCTGACCTTCTTCGGCGCCCTTGTCGCAGCCTTCGGCTCCAACCTGCCGGCAACGCTGCGCGCCAACGTGCTGGCCGTGCAGGGCGCCATCGGCGCTGCCTTCTTCCTGTTCATCCTGACGACGTCCAATCCCTTCATCCGGCTCAATCCGGCGCCGATCGAAGGCCGCGACCTCAATCCGATCCTACAGGATCTCGGCCTCGCCGTTCACCCGCCTTTTCTCTATCTCGGCTATGTCGGCTTTTCGATCTGCTTTTCGTTCTCGGTCGCCGCGCTCATCGAGGGCCGCATTGACGCGTCCTGGGCGCGCTGGGTGCGGCCGTGGACGCTGGTCGCCTGGATGTTCCTGACCGGCGGCATCGCCATGGGATCGTACTGGGCCTATTACGAACTCGGCTGGGGCGGCTTCTGGTTCTGGGACCCGGTCGAGAACGCCTCCTTCATGCCCTGGCTGGCGGGCACCGCGCTGCTGCATTCTGCCATCGTCATGGAAAAGCGCTCGGCGCTGAAGATCTGGACGCTGCTGCTCGCCATCCTCACCTTCTCGCTGTCGCTGCTCGGCACCTTCCTGGTCCGCTCCGGCGTGCTGACTTCGGTGCACGCCTTCGCCACCGATCCGACGCGCGGCATCTTCATCCTGTGCATACTGACGCTCTTCATCGGCGGATCGCTGGCGCTGTTTGCGCTGCGCGCTTCGAGGCTCACCGCCGGCGGCCTGTTCCATCCGGTCTCGCGCGAAGGCGCGCTGGTGTTGAACAACCTGTTCCTGACCACGGCCACCGCCACCGTGCTGGTCGGTACGCTCTACCCGCTGGTGGTGGAGGCTTTTTCGGCGGACAAGATTTCGGTCGGTGCGCCGTTCTTCAACCTCACCTTCGCGCCGCTGATGGTGCCGCTGCTGGTGATGGTGCCGTTCGGGCCGCTGCTGGCCTGGAAGCGTGGCGACATCCTCGCCGTCGGGCAGCGCCTGATGGCGGCATTCGCGGCCGCCCTGCTGGCAATGCTGGTGACGGCTCTGTTCATCAACGGCGCCTCGGTGCTTGCTGCCCTTGGCGTCGGCCTCGCCGTCTGGCTGATCCTCGGCGCGCTCACCGATCTTGCCGTCAAATCCGGTTTCGGCAACGTCGCCACCGGCATCATGGTGCGGCGTCTGTTGGGCCTGCCGCGTTCGGTCTTCGGCACCGCGCTCGCCCATCTCGGCCTCGGCCTGACGGTGCTCGGCATTGTCGGCACGCTCTGCTTTGGCACGGAGAGAATCCTCACCATGCATGCCGGTGAAACCGTAGAAATCTCCGACCGCACGGTGCGTTTCGTCGGGCTTTATCCGGCCCAGGGACCGAACTACAGCGAGGATCGCGGCCGGTTCGAGCTGATCGGCGCCGGCGGCAGTCCCGTCGGCGCGATCAGTTCCGCCAAGCGCTTCTATCCTGTGCGGCAGATGATGACGACCGAGTCCGGCATCAGGACGATCGGGCTCTCGCAGCTCTATATCTCGCTCGGCGACGAGGGCAAGGACGGTTCCGTCGTGGTGCGCCTCTGGTGGAAGCCGCTGGTGACGCTGATCTGGGGCGGGGGCCTGGTGATGATGGCGGGTGCCGCCATGTCGCTGATGGACAGGCGCCTGCGCATCGGCGCGCCGTCACGGCGCCGCAAGCCGGCCGCTGCCGTGGCAACCGCGAGCCTGCCATGAAAGCAAGGTTTTCCGCCGCGTTGCTTGTCCTGCTGCTGGCGCTCGGCTGCGCCGGCACGGCATTGGCGGTGAAGCCCGACGAGATGCTCGCCGACCCGGCGCTGGAGGCAAGGGCGAGGGCGCTGTCGGAAGGGCTGCGCTGCATGGTCTGCCAGAACCAGTCGATCGACGAATCCGATGCCGATCTGGCCCGCGACCTGCGCATTCTGGTGCGCCAGCGCCTAGTTGCCGGCGACAGCGACCAGCAGGTGATGGACTATGTCGTATCCCGCTACGGCGAGTTCGTGCTGCTGAAGCCGCGCTTCGATCTGAGGAATGCCTTGCTGTGGGGCACGCCGGTGATCCTGCTTCTGGCCGGCGGCCTGTTCATCGTGCTCAGCGCCCGGTCACGCCGGCTCACGGCAACCAAATCCCTCTCCGCTGACGAACAGGCGGCGCTGGATGCAATCTTGCGTCGCGACTGACGCCCGCTGCCAGCGCAAACATTACCAAAGTTTCATGTACCGGAAATGGCGCTGTAATGTGCGCCTCTCTAATTCTCTCTCCCGAGGATGCCGATCAAGGCGCGTCCCCTTTGAAAGAGGATACGAAACCCCATGAATATTGCCCCCAATTCATATTCCCGCACCCGCAAGCGTCTGCTGGCCGCCGCTGCATCCATTGCGGTCGCCGGAGCGATCGGCATTGGCGCACTGACCAGTGGAACCAGCCCCGTTCTGGCCGATGCCGTGCGCGTCGAGGCGCCCCAGGTGCAGGGCTTCGCCGATATCGTCGAGCGCGTTTCGCCCGCCGTGGTCAGCGTCAAGGTCAAGGCCAAGATCCAGCCCACGGCCGATGACGGCTCCGACGACCAGGACGGTCTCGACAATCTCCCCAACAATCCGCAGCTGCGCCGCTTCTTCAAGGAATTCCGTGGCTTTGGCGATCAGGACGGCCAGAACGGCCAGAACGATCAGGGTCACCGCCGCTTCGGCCACCGCGACCGCAACAACGACCAGCCGCGTCCGGTGGCGCAGGGGTCGGGTTTCTTCATTTCCGAGGACGGCTATCTCGTCACCAACAACCATGTCGTCGAGGAGGGCACCGCCTTCACCGTAGTGACCAATGACGGCAAGGAACTCGACGCCAAGCTGGTCGGCACCGATCAGCGCACCGATCTCGCCGTGCTCAAGGTCGAGGGCGGCGGCAAGTTCACCTATGTCGACTTCGCTGACGATTCCAAGGTTCGCGTCGGCGACTGGGTCGTGGCCGTCGGCAATCCGTTCGGCCTCGGCGGCACCGTCACTGCCGGCATCGTCTCGGCGCGCGGCCGCGACATCGGCGCTGGCCCCTATGACGATTTCCTCCAGATCGACGCCTCGGTCAATCGCGGCAATTCGGGTGGCCCGACCTTCAACCTCAACGGCCAGGTGGTCGGTATCAACACCGCGATCTTCTCGCCTTCGGGCGGCAGCGTCGGCATCGCCTTTGACATCCCCGCTTCGACCGCCAAGCAGGTCGTCGAGGACCTGATGAAGAGCGGCACCGTGCAGCGTGGCTGGCTCGGCGTCGAAATCCAGCCGGTCACGTCTGATATCGCCGAATCGCTCGGCCTGAAGTCCGAGAGCGGCGCACTGGTGTCCAGCGCCCAGGACGATGGTCCGGGCAAGAAGAGCGGCATCGTCGCAGGAGACGTGATCACCCAGGTCGACGGCAAGGATGTTGCCTCGCCCAAGGAACTGGCCCGCCTGATCGGCGCCTATTCGCCGGGCAAGTCGGTTGACGTCGCCGTCTGGCGCGACGGCAAGAGCCAGACGATCAAGGTCGAGCTCGGCAAACTGCCGTCGAGCGACAAGCAGGCCTCGGCCGACGACAAGCCGGCGGCTCCGGCCAAGGCCGATACACTTGCCGATCTCGGCCTCACCGTCACCAAGTCCGAGAACGGCAAGGGGCTCGTAGTCACCGATGTCGATCCCGACAGCGATGCCGCGGAGCGCGGCATCCAGCCTGGCGACGTCATCACCGCCGTCAATTCGGCCGAGGTCAACGGCGCCGACGACGTCAACAAGGCCATGACCGATGCGGCGAAATCGGGACGCAAGGCCGTGCTGATGCAGATCACCCGCGACGACACCAACCGCTTCGTCGCGCTGCCCGTAGCCAAGGGCTGACGAACGACTTTTCCAATGCGGTGGTTTCAACACCCCCGAGCCCACCGCATGGGAAAGCAGGAAGGTGAGCCCGTTAGTCAGTCATCGTGCTCCCCTTCTGCGGCAGCGGGCCTCCCATCGCCCGCTGCCGCCCCACCGCACAGAGGCCGGCCCTTGGGCTTGGGCGTGCTGCGCGGCGCTTCTGCCCGCAAACAGCCGCGACGAGCGGAATTTTCTGTGGCTCAGGGGGCATCGCGCTCCCAGACAAAGACTTGATCGCCCACGCTCGGATCAATCCTGATCGCGATGTGCTTTGGCAAAGGCTAATGCAGATGCCGGCTACTCAACCTTCCAGCGAAATCGCGTATAACGGCGCCATGAAGATTCTCGTCATTGAGGACGATCGCGAGGCAGCGGATTATCTGCAGAAGGCCTTCACGGAGGCCGGTCACACCGCGCATGTCGCCGGTGACGGCGAAACCGGCTTCGCGCTTGCCGATGCTGGCGACTATGACGTGATGGTCATCGACCGGATGATGCCGCGCCGCGATGGCCTGTCGGTCATTGCCGGCCTTCGCTCCAGGGGCAACGCCACCCCGGTGCTGATCCTGTCGGCACTGGGCGAGGTCGACGACCGGGTCACCGGCTTGCGGGCCGGCGGTGACGACTACCTGACCAAGCCCTATGCATTTTCGGAGCTGCTGGCCCGCGTCGAGGTGCTGAACCGCCGTGCCAGCGCCAAGGAAGCCGAAACCGTTTACCGCGTCGGCGACCTCGAACTCGACAGGCTGTCGCACTCGGTCCGCCGCGCGGCGCGCGAAATCACGTTGCAGCCGCGCGAGTTCCGCCTGCTCGAATATCTGATGCGCCACGCCGGCCAGGTGGTGACGCGCACCATGCTGCTCGAAAATGTCTGGGACTATCATTTCGATCCGCAGACCAATGTCATCGACGTCCATGTCTCGCGGCTGCGCGGCAAGATCGAGAAGGGCTTCGACAAGCCCATCCTGCACACGATCCGCGGCGCGGGCTATATGCTGAAGGGCGGTTAGCACAAGCATGGCTCTTTCCGTGCCCGCCATCATGAAGACGACGGCAGCGCGGCTTTCGGCGCTTTATTTTCTACTTTTCGCCCTCTGCGCCGTGCTGCTGGTCTTCTACATGACCTCGCTGTCGGCGAGCATGCTGACCGGGCAGACGCAAGACACGATCAATGACGAGGTGGCGGGTCTTGCCAGTGCTTACAAGCGCGGCGGCCTGCCCGTGCTGGTGCGTGTGGTCGAAAACCGGTCGCGCCAGCCAGGCGCCAACCTCTATCTGATCGCCGATGCCAACGGCCAGATATTGACGGGCAACGTGCAGAGCCTGGAGCCGGGGGTTATCGATACCGAGGGGTGGACGACCGAACCGTTCTCTTACCAACGCTTTGGCGAGGGTGAACTCGACCGGCTGCGCAGCGGAACCGCTGACCCGAATGAGACCCAGCCCGGCCAGACCGCAGGTGAGAAGGGCCACAACGCCATCGCCCTGGTGCTGCGGCTGCCGAACCAGATGATCATGCTGGTCGGCCGCGACCTCGGTGAGCCGGAGCGATTCCGCGCCGTCATTCGCCGTGCCTTGATGCTGGCGCTCGGCATGATGGGCCTGGGGGGACTGCTGATCTGGTTCTTTGTCGGCCGCGCCGCGCTGAAGCGCATCGATGGTGTCTCGCAGGCCAGCCGCCGCATCATGGGCGGTGATCTTTCGGGCCGGCTGCCGGTGACGGGCGCCGGCGACGAGTTCGACAGGCTTTCCGAGAACCTCAACGCCATGCTGGCCAGGATCGCCACGCTCAACGAAGGCCTGAAGCAGGTCTCCGACAACATCGCGCATGACCTGAAGACGCCGCTGACCCGCCTGCGCAACCGGGCGGAAGCGACACTGTCCGGCAAGCACAAGACATCGGACTACCGCCAGGCTCTGGAAGGCACCATTGCCGAGTCCGACCAACTGATAAAGACCTTCAACGCCATCCTGATGATCTCCCGGCTGGAGGCGGGCTATTCCTCGGAGAACACCAACCGCGTCGATCTGGTGGCGGCCGTGCGCGATGTCGTCGAACTCTATGAGCCGGTGGCGGAGGAGGCGGGTGTTTCGCTGGAAGCCGCGGTGGGCGGTGCTTTCGTCGTCAACGGCAATCGTGAGCTTATCGGACAGGCACTGTCCAACATCGTCGACAATGCGATCAAGTATTCGACCGATTCCACCTCGCAACCGACGGTCCATGTTATGCTGCAGCGCACGCAGGGCGAGATCCGGCTTTCGGTCGCCGACAACGGCCAGGGCATTCCCGACGATGCCGACCGCGCGCGGGTGACCGAACGCTTCGTGCGGCTGGAGAAGAGCCGTTCGCAGCCCGGCTCCGGCCTTGGGTTGAGCCTCGCCAAGGCGGTCATGACATTCCACTCTGGCAGGCTTGATCTGTTGCCGGGCAATCCGGGATTATCCGTGGTCATGAGTTTCCGCGCACGCGAGGATCATTGATGACGGGTGCAAAACCGGCCACACCGCACTGGCTGTTGAAGCCGGCGCTAAGCCTTGCTCCTCTCGATGCGGTCCGGGCACGGCAGGACCTGGCCGAGATCGCCGACGCGGCACGGGAAGAGGGCCTGGCGCGGTTGGCCAAATTTCTGGCCGGCAAGGGCGCGATCCAGAACTTGCTGGCCGCTGTCTGCGACCTGTCGCCCTTCCTGCGCGACACGGCGCGCCGCCGGCCTCAAATACTGGATGGGCTTTTCGACCAGACGGTCGAGGATCGGCTTGCCGCGATCAGGGCCGCCATCGACCAGGCGCCTCTGGCCGAGGCGATCTCGGAATCCGGCTTGATGATGGACTTGCGGCTTTGGAAGGCCGAGGCGCATTTCCTGATCGCGCTGGCCGATCTTGCCGGTGAGGCCGAAACGGCGCTGACCGTGCGGCGGCTGAGTGACCTCGCCGATGCCTGCACGCGCGCCGCTGTCGACTTCCTGCTGCGCGACGCGCATGGCCAGGGCAAGCTCAGACTGCCCGATCCTGCCAGTCCCTCGAAGCAATCGGGCTGGATCCTGCTCGGCATGGGCAAGCTCGGCGCGCACGAGCTGAATTTTTCCTCCGATATCGACCTTGTCGTCTTCTTCGATCCGGATGCGCCAGCCGTTGTCGATCCGCTCGATGCCACGGAGCTGTTTTCGCGCCTGACGCGCCGTCTGGTCCGCATCCTGCAGGACCGCACCGAGCACGGCTATGTCTTTCGCACCGACCTTAGGCTGCGGCCGGATCCGGGTTCGACACCGCTGGCGATCCCGGTTGAAGCCGCGCTGCGCTACTACGAGGCGCGCGGCCAGAACTGGGAGCGCGCCGCCATGATCAAGGCGCGCCCGGTCGCCGGCGACCTCAAGGCGGGCGCGGCCTTCCTCAAGGAGTTGCAGCCCTATATCTGGCGCAAATATATGGACTACGCGGCAATCGCCGACGTCCATTCGATCAAGCGCCAGATCCACGCCCACAAGGGCCATGGCGAGATCGCGGTCAAGGGCCACAACGTAAAGCTCGGACGCGGCGGCATCCGCGAGATCGAATTCTTCGTGCAGACGCAGCAGCTTATCGCCGGCGGCCGTTTTCCAGAGTTGCGCGGCCGCGAGACCGTGCCGATGCTCGGCCAGCTTGCGGCGCGCGGCTGGATCACATCAGACGCCCGCGACGCGCTCGCCCGCCAGTACTGGTTCCTGCGCCGCGTCGAGCACGACATCCAGATGGTTGCCGATGAGCAGACGCACACGCTGCCGGAAGACGATGAAGGGCTCGAGCGGATTGCCCGCATGCTGGGCTTTGCCGATGCGGCCGCGTTCTCGCTGGCCTTCCGCGCCTCGCTGCAGCAGGTCGAGCGCCACTACGCCGCGCTGTTCGAGACCGCTCCGGAGCTTTCGGCGGGTGTCGGCAATCTGGTTTTCACCGGCGACGTCGATGATCCCGACACGCTGCGGACCTTGCACGGGCTTGGCTTCCAGCGGCCGAGCGACATTTGCCGGGTCATCCGCGGCTGGCATTTCGGCCGCTATCGCGTCACCCAGTCGGCGGAGGCGCGTGAACGGCTGACCGAACTGACGCCGGCGCTGCTCAAGGCGTTCGGCCAGACGCGCCGCGCCGATGAGGCACTGGTTCGTTTTGACGAGTTCCTCGCCGGCCTGCCGGCCGGGATCCAGCTGTTTTCGCTTCTGCAGTCCAATCCAGCGCTGCTCAAGCTCATGGCGACGATCATGGGAGCGGCACCGCGGCTGGCGGCGATCATCACGCGCCGGCCGCATGTCTTCGATGGCCTGCTCGACCCGGCTCTGCTGACCGAATTGCCGGACCGCGCCTATCTGGCGGCGCGGCTTGCCGCCTTTATCGAAGGCGATCGGGCCTATGAAGACGTGCTCGACCGCTTGCGCATCTTTGCCTCCGAGCAGAAATTCCTGATCGGCGTGCGGCTGCTTGCCGGCTCGATCGACCCGGTCCGCGCCGGCCGCGCCTTTTCCGATCTCGCCGATCTCACCATAGCGGCGGCCTTGCAGGCGGTGATGGCAGAGTTCGCGGCCCGTCACGGTACCATTGCCGGCGGCGTGGTTTCGCTGCTCGGCATGGGCAAGCTCGGCAGCCGCGAACTGACCGCCGGCTCCGACGTCGACCTCATCCTGCTCTATGACCACGACGCGGAAGCCGAGGAATCCGACGGCGACAAGCCGCTGGCGCCGTCGCACTACTATTCGCGCATGACGCAGCGCCTCATATCGGCGGTTTCGGCGCCGACGGCCGAAGGCGTCCTCTACGAACTCGACCTGCGGCTGCGGCCGTCCGGCAACAAGGGGCCGGTGGCCACCCACATCGACTCGTTCAAGAAATACCAGCGTCAGGAGGCCTGGACCTGGGAGCACATGGCGCTGTCACGAGCGCGCGCCATCGGCGGCGACGCCAGTCTCTGCGCCGAGGTCGAGGCCGAGGTTGCGGCAGTGCTCGGCCAGCCGCGCGACGCGGCAAAGGTGAGGGCGGAAGCCTCCGAGATGCGCGCCATGATCGAGCAGGAGAAGCCGCCGCACGACCTCTGGGATATCAAGCTGATCCCGGGCGGCCTGATCGATCTCGAATTCATCGCCCAGGTGGCGGTCATCACCGGCAACGTCGAACCGGGCAAGAGGGCAACGGCGACCGCGGAAGTGCTGTCGCGCCTCGCGCCGCAATTCGCCGCCGCCGATGTCAGGCAGGAGCTCAGCGAGGCCTATCGGCTCTATCTGGCGCTGACCCAGATGATCAGGCTTTGCCTGACCGGCCAGTTCGAGCGCGACGACGTACCGCCGGGCTTGTCCGACCTGCTGCTGGCGGTCACCGATCTCCCGGATTTCGGTGTGCTTGAAGCCCATCTCAAGGAAACGTCGCGGAAGGTCAGAAGGGATTTCGACCGTCTGCTTCGCGCCGGATCGCCGTGACCGGCGGCCGATTTTGTGGAAGGCGGCGACGCCATGGGAATCTCCCGCGATCCAACGCAGCTATTCTGTCCGCTGAATTTGCTGAAGGGCGCGGCTTGCATGAGCTTGTAAGATCCGATCGCGCAGGTGGGCATAGAAGCGCGGCGGCAGCATGCCGTAATCGAAGCGAGATGGCTTGAGACCCGCAATAGGTCTGAGATCGGGCCCTGGCCAGAGGAAATCATTGGTTTCCGTCACGATGATCCATGACGGCGTCCCATCGAGGCCGAGATAGTCCTTGAGGGGCGCGGGCATCTCTATTGCGTCAACCGGATCAGCCGGTGGCGAGTGTGTGATCGGAACCACCGTCACGACCTCACGACCCTCTACGATCCGGCGCGCGGCGACGATGGCGCATGGCCGGCTTTTGCGCCCTTCCTCCGCACCCTTTTCGTGTTCTCTCACCCAGAGATATGAATAGGAAATCACCAGGCCAGGGACAGGCTTGGGCAGGCTCACGGGGTCCAGTCTTTGAGCATTGCGTCCAGTCCGTCATATTCGGTCGGAACGGTGCTCTCAGCAATGGCGTTAAGCGTTTCGTCGTCCAGTTCTTCCACTGGACGAGCGACCCGACCTTTGATCAGCACCTCGAACATCGCGGCCGACAGCAGTACCGTGTGGGTCCGGCCATTCTTTGTGATTGCGACCGGAGCACGCTGGGCGGCGTCCTGAAAGCGCCCGACATTCTGTTGGAATTCCGTAGATGTAACCCGCATGACAAAACCCTCAATCTATCTAAAATAGATAAAATGGATAGTTTTGTCAAAGGCGGTCAGGCTCTCGCCGACACCGGCGAGCAGGAGCTCTTAGAGCTAAGCCGCGACCCTGACCGCCGGGGTTGCCTTCTTCACCGGAATGCGTACCGACACGATGGTGCCGACACCTTCGGTCGAGCGGATCTTCAGCGCGCCGCCTTGCAGTTCGGCCAGCGAGCGCGAGATGGCGAGGCCAAGCCCGGATCCGGCATGGTTCTTGGAGAACTGGTTCTGCACCTGTTCGAACGGACGCCCGAGCTTGCCGAGTGCTTCCTTCGGAATGCCGCAGCCATTGTCCTCTATGGTCAGCACCAGCGCGCCTGACGTGTTGCGGGCCCGAACCGATATGTGGCCGCCCTGGCCGGTGAATTTCACCGCGTTGGACAGAAGGTTGATGACGATCTGTTTGATCGCGCGGCGGTCGGCGATCAGCGTCAGCGCCTCGGCGATGCGCGTCTCCACCGCGATCGCCTTCTGCGCCGCTTGCAGCGAGACGACGCGGACGGTCTCGCTGATCAGCGGCCCGAGATCGATCTCTTCGCGATCGAGCGAGAACTGGCCGGCCTCGATCTTGGACATGTCGAGAATGTCGTTGATGACGCCGAGCAGGTATTTGCCGCTGCTGTTGATGTCGGTGGCGTATTCTTCGTAGCGCTCCGAGCCGAGCGGGCCGAACAGCCCTTGTTCCATCAGCTCGGAGAAACCGATGATGGCGTTGAGCGGCGTGCGCAATTCGTGTGACATGTTGGCCAGGAACTCGGACTTGGCCCGGTTTGCCGCTTCGGCTCGCTCGGTCTCCTTCATGTACATGCGGTTGAGCTCGACCAGTTCGCGGGCGCGCTCTTCTTCGGCGCGGCGGGCGAGGCTGAGATCGTGGATCGTCGCCATCAGCCGCCGTTCGCTGTCGACCAGCTTTTCCTGGTGCAGCTTGATCTGGGTGATATCGGACCCCACCGAGACCGTGCCGCCGTCCCTGGTCCTGAGTTCGTTGACCTGCAGCCAGCGGCCGTCGGCCAGCTGCCGCTCGAAAGTTGCGCCGCCTTGCGGTCCGTTGGTGTTGGCAAGTCGCCGCTCGGAAGCAAAGGCAAGCATGCGTTCTTCCAGTGCCGTGCGCATCACACCCGGCATCACGTCACGGTCCGACAGCCCGTTGTCCTGCTGGTACTTCGAATTGCACATGATCAGCCGCTGTGTCGAATCCCACAGCACGAAGGATTCGGTGATGTTCTCGATCGCGGTTCTGAGCCGAAGGTCGGCGGCTTCGGAACGCAGCGCCAGATGGCGCTGCTCGGTGACGTCGACGGCAATGCCGATCAACTGGATCTCCGGCGCCTCCGGATCCATGACCTGGGCGCGAGCCCGCATCCACACCCACTGGCCATCGGCATGCCGCATACGGAACACCTGGTCGATATGGTCGATCTCGCGGGCGACGATCCTGTTGGCGAGCTCGAACAAGTCGCCATCCTCAGGGTGGATGATCTCGTCGACCTCGCCGAAGGACAGCATCGTGTCGCAGGGCTCATAGCCGAGCATGTCGTACATCGAGCGCGACCAGTACATCTTGCCGCGCACCATGTCCCAGTCCCACAGGCCGCAGCGGCCGCGCACCAGGGCCATGTCGATGCGCTGATGCGCTTCCAGGTAGATGCGGTCGGCCGCCTGCGCGCGCGCCGCCTGGCCGAAATAGGCGTAGAGTATGATGATCAGCACGCCGGCCGTCAGCACGAACAAGGTAACGTTGAGCGAGACGGTCTTGCGCCATGTGTCGAACACCGCTTCCTGCGGCACCAGCGCGGCCGCTGCTCCCTTGCTGTCCTTGGCCAGGCTGACGGCGGCATACCAGTCCTGCCCGCCGATACTGACCTCCATGACGCCGGCGCGGTCGCCGAACATGAACAGCGGCTGGCCGCCCTGGACCAGGCCGTCGAGCGAATGGCCTTGCCAGGGCACGGAGCGCGGTGTCACCGCGGTGATCCTGAAGGCGCTGTCGGTGATGAGAAGCACATGGCTGCGGCCCATCGCACCCTGCCGACTGGTGGTCTCCAACAGGTCCTGCGTGGCTCCCGGCAGCGTGCCGGAGGTGGTGGCGAGCGAACTGGCCAGCTGACCCGCTGCCAGCGTCAGGATCGCCTTGGCATCGCGTTCGACATCGTCGCGCTCGTTCATCAGCGACAGCACCCGCAGCGCCGCGATGACGATCAGGAAGATGATGATCAGGGCCGGTATCGACCGGCGCAAAAGCGGTTCGGCCGCCAGAAGCCGCTTGTAGGCCGGTTCGGCGATGAGCCGCGTATTCCCGGCAAGGCCGTCGCTGCGCGTCTCGCGCCGCGCAAAAGCCGTCCCACCGGGCGCGCCCCACGCGTCCGCCTTCGCCATAAATGGCACTCCCCGATTTCTGCCTATGCTTGATGATCCGGCAAACGCCGCACGTCCGAATCGTCAGTAAAGAATCAAACGTGATTCGCCTTGTCCAGTGGTCGGACGAAAAAAGATTAAAAATCGAATAAAATAACGCTGAAACGGCGATCTCCCCGCGTGGGGAGATCGCTCTTCCTAGGCCAAGGTTCGTTCGACAATGTCGCGCAAATCCGCCGACAGGTTTTCGGCGTTGGCGATCGAAAGCAGCGCTTCCCTGGCTTTGGCCTGCCGGCCGGGCTCCAGTGAACGCCATGACCTCAGCGCCGTCGCCAGCCTCGCCGCGACTTGCGGGTTGCGCTTTTCGACCTCGAGCACCGTCTGCACAAAGAGCCGGTAGCCAGCACCATCGGCGCGGTGGAAGCCGGTCTGATTGGCGCTGGCGAATGTGCCGATCAGCGAGCGCACCCGGTTCGGGTTGGCCATCGAGAAGGCAGGATGGGCGGTCAGGGCTTGAACGGTCTCGACCGTCCGCGGGCCTGGGACGCCGGCCTGGATCTGGAACCATTTGTCCATCACCAGCGCATCACTGCCGTATTTGGCCTCGAACGTGGCCAGCGCTTCCGTGGCCTCGGCGGAAGCGGAATGGCGGTGCGCCAATACAGTCAATGCCGCGGCACGGTCGGTCATGTTGGTGGCCGCACCGAAATGCCTTGTGGCAAGCCCGGCGCCACCCGGCAGCAGGGCGAGATAGTCGAGCAGGATGTTGCGCAGCGCCCGCCGTCCCGCATCGGCGGCGTCAGGGCTGAAGGGACCTTTGTCGGCAAGCCCGGCGTAGAAGGCCGCGAATGTGTCCTTGTTGGCGCCTGCGATTGCCAGCGCCAGCGCCTGGCGGCCGGCGAAGATGGCATCGGGGTCGATATTCCCGCCGATGTCGCGGGCGATGTCGGCCTCTCCGGGCAACGCCAGCGCCAGCGCCCGATAGGCCGGTTCCAGCGCTTCGTCGCCAGCGATCCTGCCGGCTAGCTCGGCCAGCCTTGTGCTGAAGTTCGGCGGTTCGCCGCCTGTAATCTGGCGGACGGCTGCGATCAGCGCATCGGTGAGCAGCGTGTTGAAGGCCTGCCAGCGCGAGAAGCTGTCGCTGTCATGGCCAGCCAGGAAGAACTGATCATCGGCCTTCTGCTCGACCGAAAGCGTTATCGGCGCCGAGAAGCCACGGTTGAGCGACACAGCGGGCCGTTCGGCCACGCCCGAGAAGCGCACCGTGTGGCGGCGCTTGCGGACGTGGATGACGCCGTCCTCGACATGGGCGCCGTCGACCCCTGCATAGTCCACGGGTTTGCCGCCGGCCCCAACAAGGCCGAAGGAAAGCGGGATGTGCATCAGCCGCTTGCGGCTTTCGGACGGTGTCGGCGGCACCGACTGCTCGATTTCGAGCGTGAACTCTCTTGTCCCCGCATTGTAGGCCGAACTGACCGTGAGGTTGGGCGTGCCGGCCTGGTGGTACCAAAGCGCGAACTGCGACAGGTCGCGGCCGGATACTGCCTCGAACACTTTCAGGAAATCCTCGATCGTCGCCGCGTCGCCGTCATGCCGCTCGAAATAGAGGTCCATGCCGGCGCGGAAATTCTCCGGGCCAAGAATGGTGCGGATCATGCGCACCACCTCGGAACCCTTTTCGTAGACGGTCGCCGTGTAGAAATTGTTGATCTCGCGATAGCGGCGCGGCCGCACCGGATGCGCCAGCGGTCCCTGGTCCTCGGGGAATTGGTGCGCGCGCAACGTGCGGACCTCGGCGATGCGCTTGACCGCCCGAGAGCGCTGGTCGGCGGAGAATTCATGGTCGCGGAAGACGGTCAACCCTTCCTTCAGGCAAAGCTGGAACCAGTCGCGGCAAGTTATTCTGTTGCCAGTCCAATTGTGGAAATACTCATGCGCGATGATCGCCTCGATATTGGCGAAATCGGCATCCGTCGCGGTGTCCTGGTCGGCCAGCACATATTTATCGTTGAATATGTTTAGGCCCTTGTTCTCCATCGCGCCCATGTTGAAATCGGACACGGCGACGATGTTGAACACGTCGAGGTCGTATTCGCGGCCGAACGCTTGTTCGTCCCAGGTCATCGACCGCTTCAGCGCATCCATGGCGTAACCGGCGAGCTGCTCCTTGCCAGGCTCGACATAGATGCCAAGCTCGACATTGCGGCCGGACAGAGTGACGAAGCTGTCGGCGACCTTGCCGAGATTGCCCGCCACCAGCGCGAACAGATAGGACGGCTTGGGGAAAGGGTCATGCCAGACGGCATAATGCCAGCCGTCGGCGAGGTTGCCCTTGTCGACCGGATTGCCATTGGAGAGCAGAAGCGGCGCCGCGTCGCGGTGTGCTTCGATGCGCACCGTGTAGACCGACAGTATGTCCGGACGATCGAGGAAATAGGTGATGCGGCGGAAGCCCTCGGCCTCGCATTGCGTGCAATAGACATTGCTGGACCGGTAGAGACCCATCAGCGCCTCGTTGCCCGAGGGCATCAGTTCGGTCTCGATGAGCAGTTCGAATCGGTTGGCAACCGGCGGCTTGGCGATGGTCAACTGATCTGATGTGGCGACAAAATCGGCGGGCTTTGCTTTCGCGCCGTTGATCTCGATGCGCCTGAGCGTCAGCCCGTCGCCGTCCAGCACCAGCGGTGCCGAAGCTGCTACTCCCTGGCGGCGTTCGACCGTCAGCCTGGCGACAACTGTCGTGGCCTCGGGAGAAAGACGGAAATCAAGCTTCGTTTCCGGAATGAGATAGTCGCTGGGGCGATAGTCTTCGAGCTTGAAGACATGGCCGGTATCGGTGCGCATTCCCTGGCTTTTCCTGTCTTTTCCGGGGACCGGACATCATCCGCCTGGTCCAAAAAATTTGAAGCCCGCGCTCTTTACACGAAACGGCCCCTCGACAAAACTGCGGCAGAGCCTATTTCAGGGCTTCCTTTTCCGCCATTGCGAGGCATTCATGACCGTCGTCACACCGAAGTTCGGGATGGGCGCTTCCATGCCGCGCGCCGACAATTTCCCGTTCTTCCATTTCGAGTCCCGCAACCTGCCTTCGACCACCAGGGACGCATCGCCAGCGTGACATCAGGGGCGAAACCGGACGAGGCAGACGACCATGCCAGTGGCCACGGCACGCTGAGAGGCATTGCGCTCAAAATCGTCTCGGTCGCGGTTTTCGTCGGCATGCAGACCTGCATCAAGGCGGCCGGCGATGTGCCCGCCGGCCAGATCGTCTTTTTCCGGTCCTTCTTTGCCATCTTCCCGATCATTGCCTTCCTGGCGTTGAAAGGGCAGCTAGGCACGGCATTCGTTACGAAACGACCGTTCAACCACGTCGCGCGCGGCGTCGTCGGTGTCGGCGCCATGGGGCTTGGCTTCTTCGCATTGACTCGCCTGCCGTTGCCGGAGGCGATCACCTTGAACTACGCCCAGCCGCTGCTGGTCGTGGTGTTTTCCTCGATCTTCCTCGGCGAGACGATCCGGGTCTATCGCTGGAGCGCGGTCGCCGTCGGTCTCATTGGCGTGCTCATCATTTCCTGGCCGGAACTGACGTTGCTCAATTCGGACCAGGGACTCGACGATCAGGAACTGCTTGGCGTCATCGCCGCGCTTGTCGCGGCGGCGATCTCGGCTGTAGCCATGCTGCTGGTGCGCAATCTCGTGCAGACGGAAAAGACGGCAACCATCGTGTTGTGGTTCTCGTCGACCGCGAGCGTGCTCTCGCTGCTGACGCTGCCCTTCGGCTGGCAGGCGCTTGCGCCAGCACAAGCCGCGCTCCTTATTATGGCCGGCTTCTGCGGCGGCCTTGGCCAAATCCTGATGACCTCGGCCTATCGTCACGCCGAGGCTTCGGTCGTGGCGCCGTTCGAATACACCTCCATGCTCCTAGGCGTCGTCGTCGGCTATCTCGTGTTCGGCGACGTGACCTCGCTCAGTACACTGGTCGGCGGAGTGATCGTGGTCGCCGCCGGCATCTTCATCATCTGGCGCGAACGGCAACTGGGTCTTGAGCGTACGCGCACCAGGACGGCGACGCCGCCACAGGGCTGAGGAGAGGTCCGCCTGGCGGACGGAAAGCCAATTGCTTGGCTTTCCGAACGCCGAACGGTGAAAGTTCGGTCTGGATTGAAAGGTCCAGTGGACGTTTCAGAGGACTTGAACGCCTGAAGGGCTGAGAGCTGCAGCGAAGAGCAGGGACCGGCTATGAATTATTTCCGGCCCGCTCCTTCCCCAGCCGCACCAGCACCGCCCGTGTCTGCTCGTCCGCCGGGAAGAACGATTCGATCGCCAGTTCCGACAGCGTCACGTCCAGCGGCGTGCCGAACACGGTGATGGTGCTGATGAAGGACAGCACCTGATCGCCATGCGCGAGCCGTAGCGGATGGACAATGCCATCGGGCTCGATGGGCGCTGGCCGTCCACTTTTCAAGCCGGACGGATAGGTGCGCAACTCGCGCTCCAATTCGATCAACAGGGGATCGCCGGTGGCATCGTTCTGGCGCTTCAGCCGCTCCAGCAGATGCGTGCGCCATTCCTGCAGGTTGACGATACGCGGCGCGATGCCGCCGGGGTGCAGGGACAGGCGAAGCACATTGACCGGCGGCGTCAGCAGCGAAGTGTCGCTGACATCGGCGAGGAAAGGAGCAATCGCGGCATTCGCCGAAACCAGGTTCCAATGCCGGTCGACAGCCAGTGCCGGAAACGGCTCATGTCCCTTGAGCACGATCTCCACCGCCGCCATCGCCGGCGCCAGCGTCGTGTCGCTGAGCGGCCTTTCGCTGAAGCTCGGCGCGAAACCTGCCGCCAGCAGCAATTGATTGCGCTGCCGAAGCGGGATCGACAACTGCTCGGCCAGATGCAGCACCATGTCGCGTGAGGGCGCGGCCCGGCCGCTCTCGACAAAGCTCAGATGCCGCTGCGATATCTCGGCTTCCATGGCGAGGTCGAGTTGCGACATGCGCCGGCGCGTACGCCATTCGCGAATGAGGCTTCCGGCGGAGGTTTCTGTCGTGGTCATAGCCGCATGACTAAGGCGGCGAGGGGCGCAATTCAATTACCTCGCAGGTTATGGCGCCTTACCCCAAGCCCCTCAGCTTCGCCTTGACCTCGAGAAAATCCCGCCACGCCAGTTTCTTGTGCGCGGGCGTGCGTAACAGATAGGCGGGATGCAGTGTCGGCATGGCCGGGATGGCGATGCCGGAGGCCGTGGTGTGGACGCGCCAGTTGCCGCGCAGCCTGAGAATCCCTTCCGAGGTGTCGAGCAAGGTCTTGGCTGATGGGCCGCCGAGATTGACCAGCACCTTGGGATTGACCAGTTCGATCTGCCGCTCGATGAACGGCCGGCAGATTTCGGTCTCGTGCGGCGTCGGCGTGCGGTTGCCCGGCGGCCGCCAGGGGATGACGTTGGCGATGTAGACCGAGGTGCGGTCGAGGCCGATCGCCGCCAGCATGCGGTCGAGCAGCCTACCGGAACGGCCAACGAATGGCAGGCCCTCTATGTCCTCGTCGCGGCCGGGCGCCTCGCCGACCAGCATGACGTCAGCTTCCGGATTGCCGTCGGCGAACACCAGGTTCTTGGCGGTGGCCTTGAGATTGCAGCCCTCGAAAGACGCCATCTGCCGGCGAAGCTCGTCGAGCGTCGACGCTGCCGATGCCATCTGCCGTGCCAGCGCCGCCTGCGCTTCGTCGGGCACGGTCGAGGTGGGCGGCCGCGCTGCCGGAGCATCCGGCAACCCGCTTGCATCGAGGCGCGGCGGTGCCGTGGTCCGTGGCGGCGCCGCGCTCTCAACGGGCGGCGCGGCAGTTGCCGTTGCGCGTGGCGCGGCCTTCGGGGCGGGCTCCGCGAAGCGGTTGACCGGTTCGTCCTCCAGCGCCTCGTCAACGCCAACGCTGGCATAGAAGGCCAGCAACTCGGCGATATCGATCGGGTGGTTGGGGGAGGCGGCAGTCATGGCGCCACCATCGTCCGCGCGACGGCATTTTGCAAGGTTGGCTGCTTGCCCTATCCCGTCGGTATGCGCGGATCCTGCACCAGATAAAAAGTCCAGCGCGGCGTGTAGTCGGTGACCAGGAATTCGAAACTGACGGTCTTGAGCGGATCGACCTTGCCATTGCGAAACAGCAGCCGGTCATAGGGTTCGAAGTCGCGGTCGAAATCGGCGAAGTTGCTCGACACGATGTTGTCGGGCGTCTTGTTGCGCTGGTCGAAGGAAAGCCCGTCGCCGAACACGCTCGGCTGGTCGAGGATCTCCTGTAGTTCGAATTGGAATTCGACCCAGGCCTGGCCGCTGTTGTTGAG
Organism: bacterium M00.F.Ca.ET.205.01.1.1; assembly: GCA_004791255.1. GTDB lineage: Bacteria > Pseudomonadota > Alphaproteobacteria > Rhizobiales > Rhizobiaceae > Mesorhizobium. The sequence goes on along the minus strand of SRUQ01000007.1, from coordinate 215,063 downwards.
CACGTTGAGGCGCATATACATGACGCCGTTGGCGAATTCGCCGGCCTTGCCGAAGGCCTGGATCGGCTTGGTCGTGCGGATGGTCAGTGTCACCGGCGTCGCCGAATTCAGCTCCTCGGTGATAACAAGCGGATCGTCCTTGGTGCCGGTGCCGGAAGCGCCGGTGATGCGGAACCCGCCAAGCTCGTCGGAGAAGGAATAGGCGCCCGCGGCCCAGACCTTCACCTCATCTGCGAAAGCAAGAACCGGCGCCAGCAGTGGGAGGGCCGCAAGGAGCGCCAGGCCGGCCCGGCCGGGCGTTGATGGAAAGCGCGTCGATGAAAAGCCGCCTGGCCCAGGAATGCGCATGGCGTGAAGTATGGCCGATAAGCAAGCTGTCGAACAATTAAAAACGTAAATCTTGCCGCCTCGCCCGGCGAAACACCCGTCCCTGCCGCATGGTGCGCGACTTTTTGGCCAAAACCGCATTGTCACGTATGCGCCGGTTTCCTGTCGCCAATTGATGCGCTATGCAGCGCAGGAGCCAGCAAGATGCCCGAATGGGATAAGCCAGTGCGGAGGGGTTGATGAGCGATATCGAACGCGAAAGCATGGAATTCGACGTGGTCATCGTCGGCGCCGGTCCCGCCGGCCTTGCCGCCGCCATTCGCCTCAAGCAGGTCAATCCCGAGCTTTCCGTCGTCGTTCTGGAAAAGGGCGGCGAGGTCGGTGCCCACATCCTGTCAGGCGCCGTCGTCGATCCAATCGGCATCGACCGCTTGCTGCCCGGCTGGCGCGAGGAGGAGGGCCATCCGTTCAAGACGCCGGTGACGGCGGATCATTTCCTGGTGCTTGGCCCGGCCGGCTCGTTCCGCCTGCCCAACATCATGATGCCGCCGCTGATGAACAATCACGGCAACTACATCGTCTCACTTGGCAATGTCTGCCGCTGGCTGGCGACCAAGGCCGAAGCGCTCGGCGTCGAAATTTATCCCGGCTTCGCCGCTGCCGGCCTCATCTACAACGAAGAAGGCGCCGTCACCGGCGTCGTCACCGGCGACATGGGCGTCGAGAAGGACGGCTCGCACGGCCCGGGCTTCGCGCCGGGCATGGCGCTGATGGGCAAATATGTGCTGATCGGCGAGGGCGCGCGCGGCTCGCTCGCCAAGCAGCTCATCGCCAAATACAAGCTTTCCGATGGCCGTGAGCCGGGCAAATACGGCATCGGCCTCAAGGAGCTCTGGCAGGTCAAGCCGGAGAACCACCGGCCGGGCCTTGTCCAGCATTCCTTCGGCTGGCCGCTCGACCTCAAGACCGGCGGCGGGTCCTTCCTCTACCATCTGGAGGACAATCAGGTCGCTGTCGGCTTCGTCCTCCACCTCAATTACAAGAACCCCTATCTGTCGCCGTTCGAGGAATTCCAGCGCTTCAAGACCCATCCGGCGATCAAAGGCACTTTCGAGGGCGCCAAGCGCATCGGCTACGGCGCCCGCGCCATCACCGAGGGCGGCTGGCAGTCGGTGCCGAAGCTTTCATTCCCGGGCGGCGTGCTGATGGGTTGTGCGGCGGGCTTCGTCAACGTGCCGCGCATCAAGGGCTCGCACAACGCCGTGCTGTCGGGCATGCTGGCGGCCGAGCATGTCGCCGAGGCGATCGGCGCCGGACGCGCCAATGACGAGCTTTCCTCCTACGAGGCGGCCTGGCGCGCGACCGACATCGGCAAGGATTTGAAGAAGGTGCGCAACGTCAAGCCGCTGTGGTCGCGCTTTGGCACCATCGTCGGCGTCGGCATCGGCGGGCTGGACATGTGGCTGAACACGCTGTTTGGCTTCTCGCCCTTCGGCACGCTGAAGCACGGCAAGGCCGACTATGCGGCGCTCGAGCCGGCATCGAAGCACAGCAAGATCGCTTATCCGAAACCGGATGGCGTGCTGACCTTCGACCGCCTCTCCTCGGTGTTCCTGTCCAACACCAACCACGAGGAAAACGAGCCGGTGCACCTCGTCGTCGGCGACATGGCGCTGCAGCAGCGCTCCGAGCACGATGTCTTTGCAGGGCCCTCGACACGCTATTGCCCGGCCGGCGTCTACGAATGGGTTGACAAGGACGGCAACGCCGCTGCCGATCCCGCGGCCAAGGACGTACGCTTCGTCATCAACGCGCAGAACTGCGTCCACTGCAAGACCTGCGATATCAAGGACCCGAACCAGAACATCAACTGGGTGCCGCCGCAGGGTGGTGAAGGACCGGTCTACCAGGGTATGTGACCCGCGCCGCCGGGCCATCTAGGGCGCGGCGGCAGCAAAATGTAGGCGAGGGCTGGCTGCGACGGCATCCAGGCCAGAAGAGGCGTTGAAACGGTCACCGGCTTGTGGTTTCCTTCTTCAGGGATAGGGAGAAGGGCCGATGCGCCGCACCGTTGTGACATGCCTCGTCGCCATAGGGACGCTATGCGCGCCAGAGGCGTTGGCCGGCACCAGGGCAGTCGTCCAGACGCGGACCTACGCCATCACGGGAAGTTCGGGTACAGGCCTCATCGACGCGATGGACCGCAAGGGCCCCAAGCACGGCTTCATGACCCATGCCATCGCCACAACTGCCTACACCGTCGACTGGGATCTCGGCGGAGGTCAGGACAACGGCGTCTGCCGGCTGCGGAGGGTCAATGGAACGCTCAACCTGTACTACACCTTCCCTCGTATCGCTTCGCCCGTGACGCCGGCGCTGAAGAGCCGCTGGAACAGGTTTTTCGCCGGTGTTCGCGCCCATGAGGAAACACATGGGCGCATCGCCAAGGAGATGATGCGCGCCACGGAAAGGTCGATAGCCGGCTTGCGGACGGCCAACGACCCGTCTTGCTATAAGGCGCGCCGCGAGGCGCAGCTTCGTATCAAGACTGTCTATGCCGAATATGAGGCCAGACAAAATGCCTTCGATCGGCGCGAGCACAGCAATGGCGGTCATGTCGAACATCTGATCGCAGCCTTGATCGGGAAACATTGAACGAGCAATTCGTTCGCCATCTCAACGCTTCGCCGCGGCGCGGATGTTCCGCTCGTGTGACGCGTCAGCCGTGCGGCTTGGTTGACAAGTCGCTCGCCGCGAGCGCTGTGGCGTGCTCATGCTCAGGCTGTTTATCGTCAGGCTTTAGCGTGAACTCGACCAGCACTGGAAGATGGTCGGAGCCGGTATCTTCCAGCCGCGCCGACGACAGGATCGTAACCCCGCCCTTGCTGAACACCTGGTCGATAGGCAGGCCGGCGAAGCGGCGCAGGAAATCGGGCAGCGTGCGGTGGATCCAGGTCGGTCCGGCGGACGCCATGACGCTCAGGCGGCCAAGTGCCGCCACGCGCCGCACTGCCGCACTCCACGGCACGGCGTTGCAGTCTCCGGCCATGATCGCGGTCTCGCCGAGCGCGGCCAATGGTTCCGCCAACTCGCCGATCTGCCAATATTGTTCCTTCGGCCAGGGCCAGCTCAAATGGATCGCGGCGACATCGACGGATATGCCGCCAAAATCGATGGTGGCGGTTGCCATCGCGCCGCGCGGCTCGCAATGCGGCGCGGTGCCGGTAGCGAAGGGACGGCGCGACAGCAAGGCGACGCCGAAGACACCGTTCGGGTAGTCACAAAGGATGCGGTAGGGGTAGGCGCTGGCGATGTAGCCGAGCTCGGTTGTCCACATCGCCGATACTTCGTCGAGGGTGATCACGTCAGGGTTGGTGCGGCCGATCAGCGACAGCACTTTCTTCGGTGTCGGATTGTTGAAGCGCAGGTTCATCTGCAACAGGCTGTAGATAGTCTGGTCGGCGGGCTTGGCGACCGCCTGCTGCGGCCACAGCCTGGGCAATGCGCTTGCCGTGGTGGCGAGGCAGGCGATGGCGAAGAGAAGCCCCGCTGCCGCCTGCAGCCGGTAGTAGGAGCTGGCAAGCAATGGCAGCGCCAGCAGCGCCGTCAGCACGCTGAGATGAATGCGGAAATGCGAGAACGAATCGAACGCCGGATGCAATCTGCCGAAGAACCCGGCCACGAGTGCGGCTGAGAATGCCATCATTGCCAGGAATATCACCCCAGCCATCATGTTCGAGCGCGTGCCGCCTGTCGTCATCTTGCTCTGATTGTCGAATACCGCTGGAAATCCAGTCGGTCTGCTTAGCGGCCAAATTGCGGCCCGATCAAGACGGCGAATTGCCCCGCCGGTCCCCGGCGAGCCGCCGCCTACTGGAAGGCCGTCTCCGAAAAGCTCCTGAGCTTGCGAGAATGCAACCGCTCCATCGGCATCTCGGCCAGCTTTTCCATCGCCTTGATGCCGATGGTCAGATGTTGGGCCACCTGCCGCTTGTAGAATTCGGTGGCCATCCCCGGCAGTTTCAACTCGCCGTGCAGCGGCTTGTCGGAAACGCACAGCAGCGTGCCGTAAGGCACGCGGAAGCGGAAGCCGTTGGCCGCGATCGTCGCCGATTCCATGTCGAGCGCGATGGCACGCGACTGCGACAGGCGCTGCACCGGTCCGCGCTGGTCGCGCAGTTCCCAGTTGCGGTTGTCGATGGTGGCGACGGTGCCGGTGCGCATGATGCGCTTGAGGTCGTAACCGGAAAGCCCGGTCACTTCCGCGACCGCCTCCTGCAGCGCCACCTGGATCTCGGCCAGCGGCGGGATCGGCACCCACACCGGAAGGTCGTCGTCCAGCACATGATCCTCGCGCACATAGGCGTGGGCCAGCACATAGTCGCCCAGCGCCTGCGTGTTGCGCAGCCCGGCGCAGTGGCCGAGCATCACCCAGGCGTGTGGCCTCAGCACCGCAATATGGTCGGTGATCGTCTTGGCATTGGATGGCCCGACGCCGATGTTGACCATGGTGATGCCGCCATGGTTCGGCTTCTTCAGGTGATAGGCCGGCATCTGCGGCAGCCGGGCGGGCGGCGCGCCGTCGCTCGCCATGCCGGCGCCGGCACGGGTCACGACATTGCCTGGTTCGACGAATTCCGAGTAACCGCCGCCGCCATTCTCCATCAGGTCGCGGGCGCGGGCGACGAACTCGTCGATGTAGAACTGGTAGTTGGTGAACAGCACGAAGTTCTGAAAATGCTGCGGGCTGGTCGCCGTGTAATGCGTCATCCGGTGCAGCGAATAGTCGATACGCTGTGCCGTGAACGGAGCCAGCGGCCGGGGGTCGCCGAAGGCGACCTCGAACGTGCCGTTGGCGATCTGGTCATCGGTGCCGTCGAGATCGGGCACGTCGAAGAGGTCGCGGATCGGCCGCTTGATGCGTTCGGCCGCGGCGCCGTCGACATAGGTGCCCTCGAGGAAGGCGAAATGCAGTGGAATGGGCGTGGTGGATTCCGAAACAGTCACCGGCACGCCGTGATTGCGCATGATCAGCCGAAGCTGCTCGACGAGGTAACTTTCGAACAATTGCGGCTGGGTGACAGTGGTGGCGAAATGGCCTGGCGTCGGCATATGGCCGTAGGCCTGGCGCGAGTCGACCTGGGTGAACGAAGTCGTGGTGACGCCGATCTCCGGATAGAAGGCCCGGTAGCGCCTGCTGCTGTCGCCACCGGCGGCAAGCGCCGCGAAGGAGTCGCGCAGGAACTTGGTGTTGCGGTCGTAAAGCGCCTGGAGTGCGGCGACGGCTTTCTCGGCGCTGTTAAAGCTTTGCCGGCCAAAAGGCTCGGGCATGACGACAGATTCGATAGCTTGAGGGTAGATTCGCTTTTCCATGGCTCAATATAGAGACTTGGACGAGCGGTTGGGAGGGGTGTCGCTGTCAAAGGCGCCCAAAGCGCCTTTTTTCTTTATCCGCGCTGCAGGCTGACCAGCAGCACGAAGCCAACCCCGGACTTCTTCAGTGCCGGCGCCTCGATCGTCGAGCCCGCATCGGCGCGCATCATCGGTACGGCCAGGACCGGAGCGGCCAGAAGCATCAGCAGAAGCATCGCCCGCGGCAGAAGCCGGAGGGTCTTGAGGGCGTTGGCGGCGATGCGGTCCATGACGTTTCAGCTTTTCTTTTCGAGGTCCGGTTTCTTTGTTTCAGTGGCGAAGGGTGGTCGGGCAGGCGAGGCGGCAGGTTCTTGCGGCTTCGTCCCAGGAGCGGGCCGGACGGCCCGCTTCGGCGACGAGGATGGCGAAGAACATTCCAAACAGGCTCATCAGCAGGCAGACGATGGTGAAGCGGCGGGCGAGCATTGGGTCGTGTCTCCTTCAACGAGCGGGAGAATGCCCTTCGGCCGCTGAACCGGCTCTGATGCCGGCGTTCATCTGCGGTTCAAATTGGTTGACGGGATTTTGAGGCGTTTGGCACGGCTTGATCGGACACCCGCGTGGCGTGTCGAACACCGGCGGGCGGCGTCTGGATCAAACGAAAACGGGGCCCGTCAGGGCCCCGTCGTCAGAACGCAAGGATCGGTCGATCAGAGCTTGTGCCAGGTCTGGCTCTTGCAGATCAGTCCGCCGAGCACGCAGCCGCTCATCTTCAGAGAGGTGCCCGAAATCGTCGCCTTGCCCGAATAGGTCTTGTCGGTCTCCGGATCGGTGATGGTGCCGGTGTACTTGTTGTCGCCGGCCGCCTTGAACGCCCCGATGTTCTTGCCGGAGTATTTGCCGGATTTCAGCGTGATGGAAAACGTGCCGCTGCCGGCGATCGCCGCTGTCGAGCCGGCTTGTGTCTTCCAGTTGCCTTCGATCGGATCGGCCAATGCCGCACCGGTCAGGATCAAAGTGGCCGCCAGGGCCAGGCTTGCTCTTCGAAACATGGTGTCCTCCCGTGGATAGCCGGCAGGCGTTGCACCTGCCGGTCTGCCGCTTACGCAAACGTAAGCTAATCCAGCTCCTTGCAAAACAAAAGCGGTGCCGCAACGGAAGAATTGGGGAATTTGAAGCCGTGCGGATGTGCCTTGTTGGCAGTGGTCTGAAACGATCGGCGCATCGTGTTTGTTTCCTGTGGTTAGCGGAGTGTTGATCCCAGCCTCCAAAATTTTCGTCAAATTTGATGCAAACCAGCCGAATTGCTGGCTTCGTATCATTAACGAATTTCCGCGTTTACCTATTGTTTTAGCTTTGTTTTCCTCAAATTAAGCACGCCATTTAACGACGGATTCAAGCCTGCACGGCATTCTCGAAAGCATCGAAAGAGCAGCCCGGAAAGACAAACGGAGGCAGCTCTCGGGAGCCAGACAGGGGACTAAAAATGGCACGTTTTGAAATGCTTGAAGCAGGCTTCGGCGCCATGGGTGCAACTGCCCAGGCCGACATTCTTTTCGAATTGGGCATGATGTATGCGACCGGCCGCGACTGCGAGACCGACGTCGTTGCCGCCCACAAATGGTTCAACATCGCCGCCATCAAGGGTTCGGTCCGCGCCGCAGAGCTGCGTTCTGAACTGTCGGCTGCCATGTCGAAGGTCGAGATCGCCAAGGCGCTCCGCGAAGCCCGCGAATGGATGACCATCCACTGAATTCCGCCAGACGGGGAAGGTGGGCCAGGATCGCAAGAAGACGATCGGCCCACGACAGGGAGAAGGCTGCGAAAAGACAGTCGAATTCAAACAACGAGAACGCGGCAGGCCGGATGGCCAAGCCGCGCGCGGACCATGATCCCGAAAAGTGGAGATCATGGCCAACAGGAAGACAGGGAAGGCGGGTTGCGTTCGAGGTGCGGGGGCGCTCCGGAAACAGCACGACAACCAAAGCCGCGACCGGCCGGGACAAGGCCGGCGCGGCTTTTGCTGTTGCTCGGGGCCTTTCCCAGGCCCAATCGAGCGCCGCCAATGCGCCTAGACAGACCCAATGAAGGATGAAATTGTCCGGCCTCTCTGGAAGAAGCGCGGCCGGGGCGGCCGCGCGTGAGTGGAGGAGTTCTACTGCCATGAAAAAAATGGGTATTTTGGGCGCGGCCATTTTTGGCCTGATGATGAGCGCACCGGTTGCCTTTGCCGACGACATCACCATTTCGGTGGTCGGCCCGATGACCGGCCAGCTCGCCACCATCGGCGATCAGTTCAAGCAGGGCGCGCAGGCCGCCGCCGACGCGATCAACGCCGCCGGCGGCGTCAACGGCTCGATGATCAAGCTTGATGTCGAGGACGACCAGTGTGATCCGAAGCAGGCCGTCTCGGTTGCCAACCGTATCGTTGCAAACGGCATCAAATTCGTCGACGGTCATGCCTGCTCGGGTTCCAGCATCCCGGCCTCGGCAGTCTATGCCGAATCCGGCACGCTGATGATGAGCCCGGCCTCGTCGAATCCGGTGCTGACCGACGCCGCCGCCAAGTCCGGCTGGCCGACGATCATGCGCCTCTACACGCGTGACGATGCGCAGGGCGCTTTCATCGGCCCGTGGATCGCCAAGAAGTATGCCGGCAAGAACATTGTCGTCCTGCATGACAAGAGCGCTTATGGTCAGGGCGTTGCCGATGCCGTGAAGGCCACGATGAATGCCGGCGGCCTCAAGGAAGTCGACTACGAAGGCATCAATGCCGGTGAAAAGGACTATTCGGCGCTCGTCACCAAGCTGAAGGACCTCAAGGCCGACGTCGTCTATTTCGGCGGCTACCATCCGGAGGCAGGCCTCATCCTGCGCCAGTCGGCCGAGCAGAACGTCAAGTTCCAACTCATCATGCCGGACTCGATCGCTTCGCCGGAATTCTGGCAAGTTTCCGGCCCGGCCGGCGAGGGCACGATGTTCGTCTTCCCGTCGGATCCGCAGGCGAAGCCCGAAGCGAAGGATGCGGTCGCCAAGATCAAGGCCGGCGGATTCACCCCGGAGGGCTTCACGCTCTTCTCTTATGCCGTGGTCCAGGCCGTCGCCGAAGGCATCAAGCGCGCCGGCAGCGACGATCCGGGCAAGGTTGCCGAGGCTCTCAAGGACGGCAAGCCGATCAGCACCGTCGTCGGCGATGTCATCTTCGATGAGAAGGGCGACCTGAAAAACGCCAGCTACGACATCAACCAGTGGCATGACGGCAAGTACGCGCCGATCGCGCAGTAAGCGGTCTTGAATTTGTGGAAATGGCCGGGCTTGTCCGGCCATTTTCGTTCTTGGATAGATTGCTGGTCTAAGGCGCGCCCTGCGAGTATCCGAAGTGCACTCAGCCTTGGCTGTCCTCGGCGAACCGCACCAACACGGTGCCGTCGCTCACCTGCGAGCCCTCGGTGGCGATCTCCGCGATCACCCCGTCATGGGGCGCTGCGATGCTGTGCTCCATCTTCATCGCCTCGAGGATCAGCAGCGGCTGGCCTTTGATCACGGCATCGCCTTCTGCCGCGCGCACCAGCTTGACCAGCCCCGGCATCGGCGCACGCAGGCTGCCCGATGCGGCGGCCGCCTCATCGGCCTTGGCCAGCGGATCCGGCACCGCGAAGGTATAGCCGATCGCGCCTTCGAACACGGTGACGTGGCCTGGCCAGCGAGCAAGGCGGGGAGCGGCCCTAAGATCATGGGAATTGACCGTGTCGTGCGGCGCGGCCAGCGCCACCTGGAAGCGGCCATCCCGGCGCGCGGAAAGCTGCGCCTGGATCTCCTCTTCGCCGTAGCGAAGCCTGATGCTTCGCGCCAGCGTGTGGAAATGCGCATAGCCCGCAAGCGAGGACCAGGGGTCGGCGGCCGGGGTTCCCGCATCTGCTCCGGCCGCCGCCAGAGCCGCCGCCGCGATCGTCTCGTCGTTCGGCTCGGGGATCGCGACCAGCTCTTGCTGATGTCTGCCGATCAGCCCGGTGTCGACGTCGCCGGCCACGAAGTCGGGGTCGGTGGCGAGGGCGGCGAGAAAGGCGGTGTTGACCGTCGAGCCCGCCACTTCAGTCCGGGCCAGGGCCTTGTGCAAGCCCCTCAGTGCCGCATCCCGGTCCCCGGCATGCACCACCAGCTTGGCGATCATTGGGTCATAGTAGGGGGAGATGGCGTCGCCGGCCCGCACGCCGGTCTCGACGCGCATGGCGGTATTTTTGGCCGCCACGTCCGGAAATTTCAGGTGGTGGAGCGTGCCGGTCGCCGGCAAAAATCCCTTTGCCGCATCTTCGGCATAAAGGCGCGCCTCGAAGGCGTGGCCGTCAAGCTTTATCTCGGTTTGCATCTTCGGTAGCCTCTCGCCGCTGGCAACCCGCAACTGCCATTCAACCAGGTCGATGCCGGTGACCATTTCGGTGACGGGATGCTCGACCTGCAGCCGCGTATTCATTTCCATGAACCAGAAGCGGTCGGCCTTCAGCCCTTGCGAGGCGTCGACGATGAACTCGATGGTGCCGGCACCGGAATAGTCGATCGCCTTGGCGGCCTTCACCGCCGCCTCGGTCATTGCCTTGCGCAACGCCTCCGTCATGCCTGGCGCCGGCGCCTCCTCGATCACCTTCTGGTGGCGGCGCTGCGCCGAGCAGTCGCGTTCGTAGAGATGCACGGCATTGCCGAAATTGTCGCCGAACACCTGCACTTCGATGTGCCTGGGCTTATCGACATATTTTTCCACCAGCACACGGTCGTCGCCGAAGGCGGCCTTGGCCTCGCGCCTGGCGGACGACAGCGCCTCGGAGAAATCGTCGGGATGCTCGACCCGGCGCATGCCCTTGCCACCGCCGCCGGCTCGCGCCTTGATCAGTACGGGATAACCGATCTCGCGCGCCTTCGACGCCAACAGCACGATTTCCTGCGCCTCGCCATGGTAGCCCGGCACAACAGGGACGCCGGCTTTCTCCATCAGCCGTTTGGCGGCATCTTTGAGCCCCATGGCACGGATCGAACTGGCCGACGGGCCAATGAAGATGAGCCCCGCCGCCACGACCCGGTCGACGAAATCAGGGTTTTCCGAGAGGAAGCCGTAGCCTGGATGGATGGCTTCGGCACCCGTGGCGAGCGCCGCCGCGACGATCCTGTCGCCGCGCAGATAGCTCTCGCCGACAGGTGAGGGGCCGATATGCACCGCCTCGTCGGCCAGTTCGACATGCAGGGCCTTTGCGTCCGCGTCCGAATAGACGGCGACGGCGCGCACGCCCAGCTTGCGGGCGGTGCGGATGACACGGCAAGCGATCTCGCCGCGATTGGCGATCAGTATCTTGCTAAACATGGAGCCTCCGTAGCCAGAAATCGCTTGGCGTCAGGGAGGCATTCCTTCGCGCCCCCTCTGTCCTGCCGGACATCTCCCCCACTAGGGGGGAGATCGGACGTCGTGGTCGATCTCGCCAATCGTCAACGTTGAAAAGTGAGCGGTGGCGCGCAAGCTGCCGATCTCCCCCCTTGTGGGGGAGATGTCCGGCAGGATAGAGAGGGGCCCTGTCCCGCCGGCCTGTCCGGGCAATCGTTCGTCGGGCACTGTTAGCTCCTCCCTTGCCAAGGGAGCGCTCTAAGCCGACCGAAGCAGCGCCTACTTCGACGCCGAGATTGCGCAGCCGCCACTTGCGGTCTTGAGCTTCCACCGCGTCAAGCCGGCCTGGCAGTTGCGCATCGCCATTTCTTCCGCAGCCTTCTGGGACGCCGCGTTGAGCTTCGTCCCGCAGATGATGTAGAGGTCCACGACGCGAGAATAAAAGGTCGTGGCGTAGGCCGAATGACCGCTCGCTGCGATGTAGGCCTTGTAGCCATCGTTGCATTCGCCCGCGCCCACGGTCGGCGGAAAACGCACGTCCCCCTTGCTGCCCGCCAGCGATCCAGCCTGGCTGTTGCCTATTGCCGAAAATATTAGAGAAATAGAAAGTATCGAAGCAGCCGCTATCTGGCAATATTTCAGTTTCATTTTCACCCTGTCCCCTTTGCACCAAGCAGGAGGAGCAGTAGCCAATATTCTGCCTTGCCGCCAGCCCATTGGCAGGGATTCTAGCTTGCTTTTTCTGGTGAATCCGTTGGTCCATACAGTTCAGCTTCCTGGACGGGCAGCAACGGCACGTTGGTATAGTTCCGCCATTTTCTTGTTGGAGCGCTGAAGGGGGATGCGGACCCCGCTCTGCACCTCGCTCATCGTCACATCCTGAACACGCCGAAGCGTGTCTCCTCGATCTCGGCATTGAGGGCCGCCGAAAGGCTCAGCGCCAGCACCTCGCGCGTCTTGGCCGGGTCGATGATACCGTCGTCCCACAGCCGTGCCGAGGAATAGAGCGGGTGGCCCTCATGCTCGTACTTCATCAGGATCGGCTTTCTGAATTTCGCTTCCTCCTCGGCGCTCCACTCTCCGCCCTTGCGCTCGATGCCTTCGCGCTTGACCATGGCGAGCACGGTTGCCGCCTGTTCGCCGCCCATCACCGAGATGCGGGCGTTCGGCCACATCCATAGGAAGCGGGGCGAATAGGCGCGCCCGCACATGCCGTAATTGCCGGCGCCGAACGAGCCGCCGATGATGACGGTGACCTTCGGCACCTTGGCGGTTGCCACCGCCATCACCAGTTTGGCGCCGTCCTTGGCGATGCCGCCCGCCTCGTATTTGCGCCCCACCATGAAGCCGGTGATGTTCTGCAGGAAAACCAGCGGAATGCCGCGCTGACAGCACAGCTCGATGAAATGCGCGCCCTTCAGCGCGCTTTCGGAAAACAGCACGCCATTGTTGCCGATGATACCGACCGGCATGCCGTGCAGATGGGCAAAGCCGGTGACCAGCGTGGTACCGTAATTCTGCTTGAACTCGTCGAATTCGGACCCATCGACGAGGCGGGCGATCACCTCGCGCACATCATAGGGCTGGCGCAGGTCCGTCGGCACGATGCCATAGAGCTCATCCGCCGGATGAAGCGGCGGAATCGGTTTCTGCAGCTTCAGGCTCACAGCCTTGTTCCGGTTGAGGTTCTTGATGATGCGCCGGCAAATGGCCAGCGCATGCTCGTCATCGAGTGCGTAGTGATCGGCAACGCCGGAAAGCCTGGTGTGCACATCCGCGCCGCCGAGGTCCTCGGCGCTGACATCCTCGCCGGTCGCGGCCTTCACCAGCGGCGGGCCGCCGAGAAAAATGGTCGCCTGGTTGCGCACCATGATCGTCTCGTCGGACATCGCCGGCACATAGGCGCCGCCCGCCGTGCATGAGCCCATGACGCAGGCGATCTGCGGAATGCCGGCCGCCGACATGTTGGCCTGGTTGTAGAAGATGCGGCCGAAATGCTCGCGGTCGGGAAACACCTCGTCCTGGTTGGGCAGGTTGGCGCCGCCGCTGTCGACGAGGTAGACGCAAGGCAGATTGTTCTGCAGCGCGATTTCCTGCGCGCGCAGATGCTTTTTCACGGTCAGCGGATAGTAGGTGCCGCCCTTCACCGTGGCGTCGTTGACGACAACCATCACCTCGGTGCCTTCGACCCGGCCGACCCCTGCGATCAGCCCGGCGGATGAAATCTCCTCGCCATACATCGACCATGCGGCAAACTGGCCGATCTCGAGGAAGGGCGAACCGGTGTCGAGCAGTTGGGCCAGGCGCTCGCGTGGCAACAGCTTGCCACGGCCGACATGGCGTTCGCGCGCTTCGTCGGAACCGCCGCGCTCGACGGTCGCTGCCTTCTCCGCAATGTCGGCGACCAAGGTGCGCATGCGTTCGGCATTGGCGCGAAAGGTTTCGGAGGAGGGGGAGATCTGAGAGCTGAGGACAGGCATTGACGAACCTCGGATGATATCATATTTTAGTATCACTTGGGCCCCGCCCTAGCCCGAAAGGAGTCGGCCGTTAAGGTATTCGATTTGGGGAGGGCGAAAAGCCATGAAAGCTGCGCACCGGCAAACGCTGGACAAGATATTCGCCAATCCGGTCAGCGCTTCGATCAAATGGCGGGATGTCGAGGTTCTGTTGGTGGCGCTTGGGGCAGAGGTTTCGGAAGGCAGCGGTTCGCGGGTCCGTTTCACCCTCTCGGGCCAGACTCTGTTCCTGCATCGGCCCCACCCGTCACCTGATACCAAACGATGGGCAATCAGGGATATCAGAGAGTTTTTGATGAATGTTGGAATGAGGCCATGAAGCTTTACAAGGGATATGCCGGCTCGATCGAATTCGACGACGAGGACATGGTGTTTCACGGCCGCATCCTTGGCATTCGAGACATCGTAACCTTTGAGGCGGAAACCGCAGAGGAACTGGTGAAGGCATTCCACGACAGCGTCGATGACTATCTTGCTTTCTGCGCGGAGCGTGGCGTCGATCCACAGAAACCCTATTCGGGCAAGCTTGCGCTGCGTACCACGCCGGAAATCCACGCTTTGCTGGGCAAGGCGGCCGCCAGTGACGGCAAATCGATCAATCAGTGGGTGTCGGACACGCTTGCGGAGGCCGCCCGCAAGCGGGTTGATGAAAGCTCGACGAAAGTGACGAGCCGAGCGCACTAAACCCCCTCCGCCATGATCTCGCGGCCGATCAGCCAGCGGCGGATTTCGCTGGTGCCGGCGCCGATTTCGTAGAGCTTGGCGTCGCGCAGCAGTCGGCCGGTCGGATAATCGTTGATATAGCCATTGCCGCCAAGCAGCTGCAGGGCGTCCAGCGCCATTTGCGTCGCCTTTTCGGCGGCGAACAGCACGCAACCGGCGGCATCCTTGCGGGTCGTCTGGCCACGGTCGCAGGCAGCGGCGACGGCATAGACATAGGCGCGAGCGGCGTTCATCACCGTATACATATCGGCGAGCTTGCCTTGCACCAGCTGGAACTCGCCGATCGGCTGGCCGAACTGCTTGCGCTCGTGCACATAGGGGATGGCGACGTCCAGGCACGCCGCCATCAGGCCGATCGGCCCGCCGGCGAGCACGGTGCGCTCATAGTCGAGCCCCGACATCAGCACTTCGACGCCGCGGCCTTCCTCGTGCAGCACATTGTCGAACGGCACCTCCACATTCTCGAACACCAGTTCGCCAGTGTTGGAACCGCGCATGCCGAGCTTGTCGAGTTTCTGCGCCACCGAAAATCCGGCCATTGCCTTCTCGACGATGAAGGCGGTGATGCCGCGCGATTTCCGCTCCGGATCGGTTTTGGCGTAGACCACCAGCGTTTCGGCGTCCGGGCCGTTGGTGATCCACATCTTGGTGCCGTTGAGCACGTAGCGGTCGTTGCGCTTTTCGGCGCGCAGCTTGAGGGAGACGACGTCCGAGCCGGCGCCGGTTTCCGACATGGCCAGCGCGCCGACGCGCTCGCCCGAACACAGCGGTGGCAGGTATTTTTCCTTCTGTGCCGGCGTGGCCCAGCGGTTGATCTGATTGACGCAGAGATTGGAGTGGGCGCCGTAGGACAGGCCGACCGAAGCCGAGGCCCGCGAAATCTCCTCGACCGCGATCACATGGGCGAGATAGCCCATGCCGCTGCCGCCGAAATCGGGATCGGCGGTAATCCCGAGCAGACCGAGAGACCCGAGTTCGCGCCACAGATGCGCCGGGAATTCGTTGTCGCGGTCGATGCCGGCGGCAATGGGCGCGATCCTGTCCTGCGCGAAGCGCCGCACCATGTCGCGCAGCGCCTCGATATCCTCGTCATGCCCGAAGCTGAGCGTGTTCGTGTACATGCCGTTCCTCCGTGCTTTCAACTTTCGCGCCGACCAGGCGCATTGTCATCGAAAGATATGTCGCCGTCACTTCTGCGATCGACAGCCGTTCATCCGGCCGGAACCAGACGATGACGCCGGTCATCATCTGGATCAGCGCCATGGCGGTGAGCCCGACGTCGTCGATGCTGAAGGCCCCGCTGTCGGCCCCATCGCGCAGGATGGCGCGCAGTTCCTTTTCGTAGGCCGTGCGCAGCCGCAGGATATGCGTCAGCCTTTCGGGCGAGAGGCTGCGCAACTCCATGTTCGACACATGCGTGGCGTGACGGCGCTCGATATGGAAAGCGATATGGTTGCGCACATAGGCCGAGAGCCGCCGGCGCGGCTCCGCATCGGCAGGCCTGGCCCTCTCCCATGCCGCGCCGAGCCCCTCCATGTGCTCGCGCATCAGCGTGAACAGCAGTTCTTCCTTGGTCGGGAAGTAGCGGTAGAGCGCGGCGGCCTGCACGCCGACTTCGGCGGCGAGCTGGCGCATCGACATCGCTTCGTAGCCTTGGCGCGCAATCAGGTTGACCGCGGCCTCGCGGACAGCGGCTTCGGTCTTTTCACCGTCGGATCCGGTCGTACGCGCCATGTCAGCCCCTTCGCGAGATAATAATAAAACGAACGTTCAATTAATTCAAGGGGGCGAACCATCCGCCGTCATGCAACGATCCTGAACCCAACAAGAGCGTTTCCGGCTGCGGACTCCACGACGTCGACCCTGGAAACCGAAGCCCCGGACGGCCCTTTCCAGAGTCGCTCGATCATTGTCGAGACCGCTTCATCAAGGCCTGCAATCTGGGTCGTTACAGACCCGTCCGCTTCGTTGCGAACCCAGCCCGCAAGTCCAAGGCTTGCGGCCTCGTACCGAACCCAGAGCCTGAAGCCGACGCCTTGCACGTTGCCGTAGACGCGTACCCGCACTTCCCTGCGATGATCAGCCATGAATCTCTCCAAGCCTGTCCCCTTGGAATCTGGCGCGCGGCTCGGGGAATGCAACCTGAGAAATGCGCACACGACGCAATAGCCGGTCGCGCTGGCTTTTGAAAATTAATTGACTCAGTCCACCAATTTCGCAAAATGGATGCCCTATCGGAAGGTGGAACGCAGATGTTTGACGAACGAAACGCATTGGTGGCCGACATCAGGCGCTTCAATCGCTTCTACACGCGCACCGTTGGCCTTCTCGACGAGACCCTGACACAGAGCCCTTTCACCTTGACAGAGGCGCGCGTGCTGTTCGAACTGGGTCATCGGGCCCGTCCGGCGGCTGGGATCGCCGGCGAACGCGGGTTTCTTGCCGAAGCCTTCGACCTGGACATCGGTCCGGCGGCATCCGACATCGCCCGGCAATTGCGCCTCGATCCCGCTTATCTGACGCGCATTCTGCGCAAATTCGCCGGCGACGGGTTGACCGAAACCCGGACCGATCCGGCTGACAAGCGTCGGCGGATATTGTCGCTGACGGCAAGAGGCGAGGCTGCCCTTGCCAACCTCCAGGCGGCGGCGGATCGCGATACCGCGCGGCTGGTCGAGAACCTGCCCGATCGCAGGCTGCATGAGTTGCGCGAGG
This sequence comes from bacterium M00.F.Ca.ET.205.01.1.1, assembly GCA_004791255.1. Lineage (GTDB taxonomy): Bacteria > Pseudomonadota > Alphaproteobacteria > Rhizobiales > Rhizobiaceae > Mesorhizobium. The sequence continues at coordinate 198,059 of SRUQ01000007.1, read as the reverse complement.
TGTTGCGCAAGGCGGCCGAATTGCTGGGTGAGACGGCGCCGGAGGAAGCATCCAGGGTGATATTGCGGCCGCATCGCGTCGGAGATGTCGGCTGGGTGGTGCAGCGGCAGGCTGAGCTTTACGCCGAGGAATATGGCTGGACCATCGAGTTCGAGGCCATGCTGGCCGAGATCGGTGCCGATTTCATCCGCAATTTCAAGCCCGGTCGCGATTTCTGCTGGATCGCCGAACGCGCCGGCCAGCCGCTCGGCGCGGTGTTTCTGGTGCATGTCGATGACGAGGTCGCCAAGCTGCGCATGCTGCATGTCGAGGCGGCGGCGCGTGGCATGGGCATCGGCAAGCGCCTCGTCGCACAATGCGTGGACCAGGCCCGTGCCTGCGGCTACACAAGGCTCGTGCTGTGGACGAACGACATCCTGGTCGCCGCCCGCGCGATCTACGAGCGGGCCGGCTTCCAGTTGGTGTCACAGGAGCGCCATCACAGTTTCGGCAAGGACTTGACCGGCCAGACCTGGGAACTGGATTTGTAGACGAGCCCCGCAACCGAGCAATATTGAGGGTTAGTTGCCTCGTGCAGCGGCCAGCGCCCCGGGCAGCTCCTCGGCGAAAATATCGAGTTCATGGTCGAGGCCCACGCTGACGCGGATGCAGCGGTCGAGCCCAGGCGCCATCGGCTTGCGGATGAAGACATCGCGCGACAGCAGGCCCTGCAGGATCTTTAGCGCGAAAGCGCCGTCGCGGCCGCAGTCGATGGTGACGAAATTGGTCGCCGAGACCAGCGGCTTCAGCCCGTTCTGCTCGGCGATATCATTGATTCGACGGCGTCCGGCGGCCACCCGCGCCACCACCGTCTCGAGATAGGCCTGGTCGGCAAGCGCCTCGACGCCGACGATCTGCGCCATGCGGCTGACGCCATAGTGGTTGCGTATCTTTTCGAAGTCGCGGATCACCTCTGCTTCCGCCACCGCATAGCCGCAGCGTATGCCGGCAAGCCCGTAGGCCTTCGAGAAGGTACGCATGCGGATGACGTTCGGCCGGGAGATGTCGATCGGCGGCAGCGCCGAGGCCGGCCCCAGTTCGCCATAGGCCTCGTCCAGCACCAGCATGGTGGTTTCCGGCAGCGCTTCGATGAGGCGGATGATCTCGTTTGCCTCCCACCAGCTGCCCATCGGGTTGTCCGGGTTGGACAGGTAGACCAGCGGCGCCTTTTCCCTGATGACTGCCGCAAGCAGGCCGTCCAGGCTCTCGCGATCGTTTTCGTAGGGAACCGTGACCAGCCGCCCGCCGACACCGGCAACATGGAAATTGAAGGTCGGATAGGCCCCAAGCGAGGTCACTACGGCATCGCCCGGCGCCACATACATACGCGCCACCAGACTGAGCAGGCCATCGATGCCTTCGCCTACGACAACGTTCTCGACCGCCACGTCGTGATGCGCCGCGGCCGCAACCTTCAGATCGAAATTGTCGGGATCGCAATACATCCACATGTCGCCGGCGATCTCGGCCATGCGCGCAATGACGTGCGGCGAAGGGCCAAAGCTGCTCTCATTGGCGCCGATGCGGGCACGGAAAGGCCGGCCGCGATCACGCTCCTGCGCTTCCGGGCCGACGAACGGGACCGTCGAAGGAAGCGCTGCGATAACAGGCGTGAGAGGAGGGCGCAGGCGCATGGCGGAAGCTCGCTTGAAAAGGGCCTTCTTGCTAGCGTGGAGGCATGTTGGGCGCAAGATGACAATGCCGCACTGGATTTCGCCGATCCGTTTTGCTAGCGGAATAGAATGAGCAACCGATTGCCGCCCGCTTGGGCAAAGCACCTAAAAACCCAAGTAGCGCCGAAGGGCGCACCGCTGAAGGTTGGGCAACCGAAACCTCAGCCCGCAAAGGCGGCTCCGTCTCGCGCCCAGGCAGACGATATGATGTTGAGGCAGGCGCTCGAGTTCCAGCAAGAGAATCGATTGCCTGAGGCGGAAGAACTCTGTCATCGCGTTCTGGCGAGAACACCTGAACATCCGCTGGCCCTTTATATACTGGGGACGCTGGGGATCGGGTACGACGAAGAGAAGGTTATGCGGTATTTTGGTCGGGCGATCGCGCAGGAGCCTCTAAATCCCTACTATCACCTAAGCCTCGGTCAGGCCTATTTGAGGCTCAGCGAGTTTACACCGGCGATCAAACACATTGAGCACGCACTGGCATTGAAGCCGGATCTGGTGGAAGCGCTTTGCTCCTTGGGCGATGCATACAATTCGTTTGACAAGGGGGAAATGGGGCTGCCTCTCTTTGAGAAGGCGCTCAGGGTCGACCCAGATCATCCTATGGCCCGGTTGGGGCTGCCTCGTGCGCTGGCAAGCCTCGGCCGTATGGACGAAGCCGCGGTTCATCTCCGAGAGGCGATAGATCGGCGCATCGCGGTACCTGCTGCCTACAATGCACTTGTACGCACGCACAAATTCACTGAAGAGCCACCAGAACTCGCGGCGATCCTGACAGAGCTTCAAGACCCTGACCACGGATCCGAGGGAGCGACGGCGCTCCATCACGCGGCCGGAAAGCTGCTCAACGACCTCGGTCGCTACAAGGAGGCGATGAATCATTTCAAAAAAGGAAATCAAGCCGGCGGCCAGAGCTTCGATGTGCAATCCTACCGTAGTTGGGTCGACGCCCTGATCGAAACCTTTACACCGGATTTGGTGGCTTCAAGGGCTGCTTCTGGCAATGTCTCGGAGGTGCCCGTGTTCGTAGTCGGGATGCCTCGCTCGGGCACAACATTGACTGAGCAGATCTGCGCCAGCCATCCCAATGTTCATGGCGCTGGCGAGTTAACAAAGCTGAGACGCACATGGAACGGGCTCGATCTCAGGCATGGTTCTGACATAAGCCCGGGTGAGGCGATCGCATCCATGACTCCACAGCTGTCCAGGGCGCTGGCTGCGGAGCATCTTGCATACCTGCGCGAACTGGCCCCTGATGCGCTTCGAATTGTCGACAAGATGCCTCACAATTTCGAGCTGGTCGGCCTGATTGGCATCCTTTTCCCCAATGCGCGCATCATTCATTGTCGCCGCGACGCCATTGACAACTGCATCTCATGCTTTGTCCTGCAACTCGGTGAAGCGCATAGCTATAGCGCCGATCTGGAGACACTGGGGCTTTACTACAGGGAGTATGATCGTCTGATGCGGCATTGGGACAAGATTTTCCCGGGCCGTATCTTCGAAAACCGGTACGAGACGTTGATTGAAAATCAAGAGAAGCAGTCGCGCTGTCTCATAGATTATCTCGGACTCCCCTGGGACGATACCTGCTTGCGCTTTTTTGACAGGGGCGGCTCCGTAAAGACCTATAGCAATTGGCAGGTCCGCCAGCCGATCTATAAGTCGTCCGTCAAGCAGTGGACGAATTACGAAAGCGAGATCCAGCCGCTGATTGAGTCATTGGGCGACCTTGCCGATATCTGATCCGAATTTGGGAAATCTGCAGGCGATCTGGACCGAGCCGCTGTTGTTCTGGCGGTGTGGATCAGCCGGATGTCGATTTGAGCGCGCCGAAGCAACGCACGATCCGATATGGGCACCGAGACGTGAAAACCCGGCGGTTGCCCGCCGGGTTTCTGTCTTCAATCAGGCGTGACCTGTTAGAACGAGCGCTGGAAGCGGAGCATGCCACCGACGCTGCTCTTCTTGTCGGCATTGGTCCAGTTGGAGAAGTCGGCGTCGTCGAACTTGCCTGCATTGAGGTAGTCGACTTCGGCCGTGACCGTGAAGCCGGGGACCACATCGTAAGCGATGTTCGCCGCGACGCCGAGGTTCTTCCAGTCGTCATAGGAAATCTGGGCGTTGAACGAGGTCTTCTCGTTGAACTTGTAGGTGCCACCGCCCCACACCGCCCAGTTGCCGCCCCACTGCTTGTAGAAGCCGCGACCGCCAGCCGGAATGGCATAGCTCGGATCCGACAGGTTGTCGTCCGTGCCGTAGCCGCCCATGACCCACAGCTGGATGGCGTCAGACACATTCACATCCAGGCGGACCTTGCCGGCGACTTCTTCGTAGTTGCTGTCATAAGCAACGACGCCGGTGATCGCGCCCCAGCCCTGCGTGTACTTCACGCCGCCGACGACATGCGGAACGTAGCTGTCGATGGTGCCGACCGTGCCCGAGCCTTCTTCGAGCGAGAGGACGGCCGAGAAGCCGTTGCCGGCGTCGAAGTAGTACTGGACGACGTTGGTGTCGAAATCGCCGTAGGGAACCAGCGTATCCTGGATGACGTTGCCGGCGTAGCCGATGAACGTATCGAAGGCCGATTCGTCTTTACCGACGCGCAGGCCACCGAGCTGAATCCAGGCGAAGTTCAGCGAGACGTTCTTGTTGCCGGCAGAGTTATTGTTGAATTCATCTGCTTCCGTAGCCGGATCGTCTGCCGAGGGGTAGCCGTTACGGTTGCCGAAGTTGAAGCGGGTCTCGGTGTAGGTCTTCAAGGTGCCGAGCTCGGTTTCCTGGCCGGTCCAGGTCTTCAGCGTGAAGCGGGCGTTCTTGGACCAGGTGCTCTTTTCTTCACCATCCTCGTGATCGAAGCTCTTTGCGCCATCGAACGAGCCGACATCGCCACCGCCGATGTCGTAACGGACATAGCCGCCGATGCGCAGGCAGGTCTCGGTGCCCGGGATGTAGAAGTAGCCAGCGCCGTAGACGTCGCAAATCTTGACGTATTCAGCGGGTTCCGGCTCGGCGACGACGACGGCGTCGGCGGCGCGCGCACCGGAAACTGCGATCAGGGCCGCAGCGGAGCCGAGAAGAAGGCTCTTGATGTTCATTTTCTGACCTCCAGTCAGAATCGCGAGCGGAGGTCAATGGAAAGCAGCTCGCTGAGCTTTTTTCTTGTTTTATTTCAGATAGATAAATCTCTGGCGCCGTCCGGCGAGCTCTGTCCGCCAAAAACGCTTGCTCGTGAAAGCCTTGCCCGCCCCGGACTTGGAAATACCGCTCGAGCTGCCGTGCGTTGGCCTCGGTTTCAACCGCGAGATAGGCCTTCAACGCTACAGGCAGATGAGCTTTGGTCGACGTCATATGGCCTGACCGATGCAATTCGAAACGGCGCCGAAGATCGTTTGTCGATCCGACACAAATGTCGCCGTTATGGAGCTGCAGAAAATAGATGTACCCAAATGCGGTTCCGGGTGGTCTGCCACCCGAAGCCCGCAGGGCGTGGGGTGGCGGAGAGGATGGGATTCGAACCCACGAGAAGCTTTTGACCTCTACTCCCTTAGCAGGGGAGCGCCTTCGACCACTCGGCCACCTCTCCGTCGCGCCGCTGGATAAAGAAAAGCGCGGGCACAATCAACAAGCCCGCGTCATTATATGGAAAAATATCAGTGACACGGGCAGAGGCCTGCCGGGATGGGGCGCTTCTGCGGCGATTCCCAGGCTGGTGCGCGGGCCCGTTGCCATGATTCCGTCGCGCGACCACCGGATTCGGCGGGAAATAAGGGGAACGGCGGGTGCGATGGTTAACGAGAGCTTTCTGAGTGAGGCCAAATCGTGTCATTTGTGCAACAACGCTGGGGGATAGCAGCCGAACAGACCTTTTGCCGGTACGATCGTGGTTGAACGCCGCCGCCTCATGGGTAATGTCGATTTCGAAGGAGCGGCGCGGTGCGCATCTTTTTCGGTAGTGGGGATGGGGCAGGGAACGCTGTCCTTCAGCAAAGAATACCCAGACCCGTATTTTAACTTTTGACTGGAGGTCAGAAAATGAACATCAAGAGCCTTCTTCTCGGCTCCGCTGCGGCCCTGATCGCAGTTTCCGGTGCGCGCGCCGCCGACGCCGTCGTCGTCGCCGAGCCGGAACCCGCTGAATACGTCAAGATCTGCGACGTCTACGGCGCTGGCTACTTCTACATCCCGGGCACCGAAACCTGCCTGCGCATCGGCGGCTATGTCCGTTACGACATCAGCGGCGGCGACGTCGGCTCGTTCGATGGCGCGAAGACCCGTGACGTGCAGGATGGCACCGAGGAAGATACCTGGCGCAAGAAGGCCCGCTTCACGCTGAAGACCTGGACCGGCCAGGAAACCGAACTCGGCACCTTGAAGACCTACACCGAGACTCGCTGGAATTTCGGCAACCGTAACGACTATGCCACCACATCTGGCAATCCTGCTGGCAACTCGGGCGTCTCGCTGAACTTCGCCTGGATCCAGCTCGGTGGCCTGCGCGTCGGTAAGGACGAATCGGCCTTCAACACGTTCATCGGCTACGCCGGCAGCGTCATCCAGGATACGCTGGTTCCCTATGGCGATTTCGACACCAACGTCATCCAGTACTACTTCGACGCCGGCAACGGCTTCTCGGCAGTCCTGTCTCTTGAAGAAGGTTCGGGCGCTGGCAAAGATGGTTTCTACGGCGCGGGCACGATCGACAGCTACGTTCCGCATGTCGTCGGCGGCGTGAAGTACACGCAGGGCTGGGGCGCGATCACCGGCGTCGTTGCTTATGACAGCAACTACGAAGAAGTCGCCGGCAAGGTCCGCTTGGACGTGAATGTGTCTGACGCCATCCAGCTGTGGGTCATGGGCGGCTACGGCACGGACGACAACCTGTCGGATCCGAGCTATGTCTTCGATGCTGGCGGTCGCGGCTTCTACAAGCAGTGGGGCGGCAACTGGGCGGTGTGGGGCGGTGGCACCTACAAGTTCAACGAGAAGACCTCGTTCAACGCCCAGATTTCCTATGACGAGTGGAAGAACCTCGGCGTCGCGGCGAACATCGCTTACGATGTGGTTCCCGGCTTCACGGTCACGGCCGAAGTCGACTACCTCAATGCAGGCAAGTTCGACGACGCCGACTTCTCCAACTGGACCAATGCCGACAAGAAGAGCAGCATCGGCGGCATGCTCCGCTTCCAGCGCTCGTTCTAAGGGTTGGCTTTATACAGGTGAATACCAGCCCGGGCGCTTCAGCGCCCGGGCTGTTTTATTTCGTGACTGGGTCAAGATAAGCAGAAGGAACAGGGGGAACGGTAGCTGAAAAGGGTCCGCGTGTGATTTCGTGGGATCCGCTGATGGGCGGATGAAATCACAACTGCGTGATTCAAATCTCTTGAAAGGACGCCTCCAAGCGGATAGGGCTGATCTATCCCACTCGGGGGTGTGGCAAATGATGACGAACGAAGCGATTCAAGAGGGTGAGCCCTCTGATCATTTTTCGATGTTTTCTTCTCAGAATTCGAAGATACGATACAGTTACAACAAGATCAGAGAAGTAAAGTCGTTCAGGGTCGGAGAGCTTTTTTCAACTTACCGTGACATACTATGGGATGATGGGCGGCATAAGTACAATGTCAGCTCCTTCATCGGCGAAATAGACGAGATTCTCCTCGGGGAGCGTTTCAGCGCCTTTGACCAGAGTGCCCTGGATAACCTTATTGCTACCTTGCGCCAGCGCGGCAACAGCAACGCAACCATCAATCGAAAGATGGCTGCCCTCAGCAAACTGCTGCGCAAGGCTTACAAGATGGGAGATATCCACAGCCTGCCCGAGTTCCGCCGCCAGAAGGAGCGGTCGGGGCGGATTCGTTTCCTCGAAAGAGACGAAGAGGCGAGGTTGTTCGCGGCCATCAGGAGCCGTAGCGAAGATGCCTACAGGCTTTCCGTATTCCTGGTCGACACCGGATGCCGTCTCGGCGAAGCGCTCGGGCTGATCTGGAACGACATCCAGGAACATCGCGTTTCGTTCTGGATCACCAAGTCCGGCCGCAGCCGCACCATTCCGATGACCGAGCGGGTCAAGGAAGTCATCAAGCTGCCCGTTACCGAGGGTCGCCGGCCCAAAGGCCCGTTTACCCAGTTCAGCCAGGCACAGTTCCGTGCGATCTGGAACGACGCGAAAGCCGAAGTCGGGCTTGGCGCCGACGACCAGGTCGTGCCGCACATTCTGCGCCACACCTGCGCTTCGCGCCTCGTCCAGGGCGGCATCGACATCAGGCGCGTGCAGATGTGGCTCGGTCACCAGACCTTGTCGATGACCATGCGCTACGCGCATCTGGCCACCAACGATCTCGATGGTTGCGTCACCGTGCTCGAGACGCCGCGCGGCGAGGGGCTGTCGGGCGAGAGGTCTGCCTTTGCCTCGCCGCTGACCACGCCTTCGTCAGCGGCATCCGCGCCAAAGGTTGAAGCCGCCGTGGCGAAGGCGGCCAAGGCGCCGAGGAAAAGTTCGAAAGCCAAATAGTTCGCCAGGCTTTCCTATATTGCTATCATGACCCCAGGATCAGGTTTGATCTTGGGGTTTACTTTGTTTGGATACCGGCTTGAGCTTTGTTCAGGAAAGCCGCGATCTCGCCCGGCAAACTGCCGGTTTCTAGGAAGGGGGCGTGTCCCTGGCCCTCGACCGTGATTGTTTCCATCGTCGGATGGCGTTCCCGCATCTGCCGTAGCGTGTCCACGGACAATAATCTGGAGTTGGCGCCACGAATCGCAAGCAGAGGGATCGCCGCCAGGGCTTCGAATTGCGGCCATAGCGCCGGCAGCGGTTGCGTCAGATCGAGATTGGCAACGGTGTCGACCAGCTTCGGGTCGAAGTCCGGCAGCAACCCGTGATCCGTCTCGCGATAAATCGCTCCCACCATTCGCCGCCAGTCAGCTTCGGCAAGTGCGGGAAAGTCAGGTCCGTGGACACGGACCTGGGCATCGATCGCCTCGGCGAAAGTCTTCGGCTTCGGTGTGCGTTCCAGGTAGGACTTGATATGGTCGAGGCCCGCTGGTTCGATCACCGGCCCGATATCGTTCAGCACGATCGCCTTCAGCACAGCGGGCCGCAACGCGCCCAGGACATGGATGACCAGCCCGCCGCGCGAAGTGCCGATGAACGCGGCGTCGTCGATGCCCAGCACCGTAAGGCCGGCCAGGATGTCGCTGGCTTCGACGCCGACATTGTAGTGGCCGATGTCGGGGTCGTGGTCGGACTGCCCGCGGCCGCGATAGTCGAACGCGACCACCTTGCGGGGGTTTTTCGCGCTTCCCGACAGGTGAAGCGCCAGTTCATGGAAATCGCGCCCGTTGCGGGTGAGGCCGGGCAGGCAGACAACTGGCAAAGCTCCGGAATTTGTCTCGCCATAAACACGAGCGTGAAGTCTCAGTCCGTCAGCTGAGATATAAAAGAAGTCCGAAAATTCCGGATTGCTCGACATGGGGCGGACTCCTTTGCTCAGGATCGTCCACGACTGCTACAGGCGGTGCGCACGAGGGTCAAATGGAGTGGCTCTCCCTGGCCCCGTTAGGCGAGAACAAGAGCCTCAACCTCGCCCGTTCACGAGGTCGCCAACAATGTCGTATTTCCCTGAAATACGCATCTTGTAGACCTCGTAATTCTCCATCACGCGCTGCACGTAACTTCTTGTTTCCGTGTAGGGAATCCGCTCGATCCAGTCGACGACGGCGTCGATGTCCTTGCCGCGCGGGTCGCCATATCTGGCCACCCATTGGGAGGCGCGGTTGGGTCCTGCATTGTAACCGGCGAAGGTCAGGATATAGGAGCCGTTGAAGCGTTCGAGCTGCTCGCCGAGGAAGGCTGAACCGAGCGTCGCGTTGTAACCGGCATCGGTGGTCAGCCTTGCCTGCGAAAACTGCAGCCCGGCCTTTTTGGCCAATTGCTTGGCGGTTCCCGGCATCAGCTGCAGCAAGCCGCGCGCGCCGGCGCTGGAGACGGCGCCGACGTTGAACTCACTTTCCTGGCGCGCAATGGCATAGGCCAGCGCCTTGCCAGAACCCGAAATATCGGCAGAATCAGGAATGACGCCGAGCGGGTGCGACAGGGCGCCGACATCGATGCCGCGCGCGCCGGCGATCTTGCCGATCTTGAGCGACATGAAGTGGTTGTCCTGCTTTTCGGCAAGCACCGCCAGCAGCGCCAGTTCACCCGGGCTGGTCAACTGGCCTGCCAGGTCACGATAGAGCGTTTCGGCGTAGCGGTCGTAGCCGGCCTCCTGCAGCCGCTTGATGGCAGCGACGGCCTCGCGGCCGGCAAAACTCTGGCGGTCGGCGGCGCTTGGCGTGGGATAGAGGAGGTTCAGCTCCGGGCGGCCGATGCGTTCGGCGGCAAGCTGCCCATAAAATGTCGTGCCATAGGCCGCCGCGCGCGCAAAATAGTCGGTGGCGTTGCCCGGGCCGCCGACTTCGGCTGCACGGCCGAGCCAGTAGTAGGCGCGCGACAGCGTCATCGGCCCCTGGGCAAGGTCGGCGATGCGCGCGAAATGCGTTGCGGCAAGCTTGGGGTCGTTGAGGCCGCGCAGCGCATACCAGCCGGCATGGAACTCGGCCTCCGCCGCATTGGCCGCGCTCTCCGCCGCATGCGTGGAAACTATTCTGTAGGCGGTTTTCATGTCGCCCTGGTCGACCAGTTCGCGCGACAGCACCCGGCGTTCGACCCACCAGGCATCCGGGTCGACCAAGGCCTCACGATCAGGTGGCGCCATCATCACGACAGCGGCGGCGTCGGCAAAGTTCTCCTGCTTGCGCAGATATTCGGCCTGCGCGAAGAAATAGCCGGCCGAGCGCTGCGCCGTCGGCACAGCCTTCAGCAGTTTGAGAGCGTTCTTGTCGCCCTTGTTGGCCGCTGCCCAGGCCGTCGCCAACTGCTCGGCGCCCGCCAGGGACGCAACCCTCTGCGCGGAGCCGGCGCGGTCGGCATAGAACATGCGTTCCATGCGGAAGCGGTGATCTGCGGCCGGGATGAGGCCGCCAAACTCCTTGATCAGCGCCGTCTCGTCCTTGGCTTCCAGGATCGCGGTGCGCCAGAACGGCACCAGCACCGACCGCGCCGCCTGGGCATTGCCCTGCGCGACATAGGCGCGGGAGAGAACCATCACGCCTTCGAATGTCTGCGGCTGGCTGCCGTCGAAGGCCTGGATGACGACATCTGGGGCAGGGTTCTCGCGATAGAGCGCGCGTTCGCTGTTCTTGCGCAGCGCCACGGTGCCAGGCCAATTGGGCAGCATCTTCGCGGCCGCGGCAATGTCGCCGCTGGGAACCTTGTCGCCGCCATAAAGCGCGATCGCCCAGGCAAGGATATGCTGGTCGAGCGAACGGGCGGGCAAGGCATCGCGCACGCCGCGCGCCGTCGCAATGTCGCCGGCCGCCAGTGCGTCCAGCCCGCTCTTCATCTGCACGACGCTGGGCAAGGCATCCTGCGGTGCCTTGTCCCCAAGGGCGGGCAGCGGGATGGCCGAGGTGACCTGCACATCGACGCTGCTGCTGATCGCCCCGCCGGGCACCAGCACGGCGATGGCGCCAAGAAGCGCGAAGATGTGGGGCCGACTGATCGGCATGATCTCGTGTCTTTCCCTAATCCGGCATTTTACCAGCAGGCGAAGATGCCCCGAAGCCTAAACTTAGGTCGTGAAGGGCTCGTAAACAAAGGGTTATCGAGGCTCTCGGAATTGCGCTTGCTGGCACCATGGCAATGCTTGCCGCGCAACCATGTCGAGACTATGGTGCGCGGCTTCGCTTTCGGTTAGAAGGCGCGAACAATAGACGATCGATGCATGTCGCCCCGGTTTTGGGGCAACGGCATGCACAACCGAAAAAGTTCCAAGGAGTTGGACGACATGCTGAGAGGCTCGCTTACTGCGCTCGTGACACCGTTCGAAAAGAGCGGGCGTTTCGACGAGAAAGCCTTTCGCGCTTTCGTCGAATGGCAACTTGGCGAGGGCACCACGGGTCTCGTTCCGGTCGGCACCACAGGCGAGTCGCCGACGCTGTCGCATGACGAGCACCGCCAGGTCGTCAAGGTCTGCATCGAAGTGGCCAAGGGCAGGGTTCCGGTCGTCGCCGGCGCCGGCTCCAACAACACCGTGGAAGCGGTCGGGCTGGTCCAGTATGCCGAAAACGCGGGCGCCGATGCGGCCCTGGTCGTCACGCCCTACTATAACAAGCCGACGCAGCGCGGCCTCTATGAGCATTTCGCCGCCGTCGCCAGGGCGACCAAGCTGCCAATCATCATCTACAACATCCCGCCGCGCTCGGTGATCGATATGACGCCGGAGACGATGGGCCGCCTGGTACACGACTTCAAGAACATCGTCGGCGTCAAGGATGCCACCGGCAAGGTCGAGCGTGTGTCCGAACAGCGCGCCACCTGCGGCAAGGATTTCATCCAGCTGTCCGGCGAGGATGCCTCCGCGCTCGGCTTCAACGCCCATGGCGGCATCGGCTGCATCTCGGTGACATCGAATGTCGCGCCGCGGCTTTGCGCGGAGTTCCAGGAAGCGACGCTGTCCGGCGACAGCGCCAAGGCGCTGGAATTGCAAGACCGCCTCTTGCCGCTGCACAAGGCGATCTTCCTCGAGCCCGGCGTGTCCGGCGCCAAATATGCGCTGTCGAAGCTCGGCAAGGTCGAGAATGTGCTGCGTTCGCCGTTGGTCACCGTCGAGTCTTCGACGGCCGAAAGAATCGATGCGGCCATGAAGCACGCCGGCTTGATTAATTAGCGACCCCGTTTGGAAACTCTACTCCTGCGGCCATCTGAAGGCGCCACCTGCGCTTCCGGTGCTCACGTACTATATGTACGCTCCGCTCCGGTTCTCGGTGGCACCATCATCTGACTCGCAGGAGCGAGTTTCGAAACGGACTCTAGACGTCATGAATCAAGTCAGAAAAGCCGACCCCAACAACAAGACCGTTGCGGAGAACCGCAAGGCTCGGTTCTCCTATGAGGTGCTCGACACGATCGAGGCCGGCCTTGTGCTGACTGGTACCGAGGTCAAATCCCTGCGTCAGGGCCAGGCCAACATCCAGGACAGCTATGCCTCGGTTGAGGGTGGCGAGATCTGGCTGATCAACTCGTATCTGCCGGAATATCTGCAGGCCAACCGCTTCAACCACGAGCCACGCCGCCGCAGGAAACTCCTGCTCAACAAGCGCGAGATGGCGAAACTATCGCAGAGCGTCGACCGTGAAGGCATGACGCTGGTGCCGCTAAAAATCTATTTCAACGACCAGGGCCGCGCCAAGCTGCTGCTCGCCGTCGGCCGTGGCAAGAAACTGCACGACAAGCGCGAGACCGAGAAGCAGCGCGATTGGTCGCGTGAAAAGGGCCGGCTGTTGAAGGAACGCGGCTGAGCAACGCCAGGCTCTCGAGTTTCGAGCAATGTGAGCCAGCAAGTACCTGAGGGCACAGTTTTGAAGAACTGGATCATCCTCTGGGGATCGGTTAGCCTGGTTCTTGCGGGCCTCGCCGTGGCAGGCGGCTTCCTCTACTTCCGCACTTTCTCTCCGGATCGCGATCGCTACCCGGTCAGAGGCATCGACGTCTCCCATCATCAGGGCCAGATCGACTGGCGGCGTGTTGCCGCCGATGATGTCGCTTTCGCCGTCATCAAGGCGACCGAGGGCGGCGACCATGTCGACGATGCCTTCGCCGGCAATCTGCGTGCGGCCCGCGCTGCCGGGCTCGCGGTCGGCGCCTATCACTTCTTCACCTTCTGCCGGCCGGGCGCCGACCAGGCGAAGAATTTCATCTCGGTGGTGCCGCGCGACGGGCCCTTGCTGCCGCCGGTTGTCGACATCGAATTCGGCGGCAATTGTCCGCAGCGCCCGTCGCCCGAGCAGCTGAACGCCGAACTCCAGGCCTTCCTCGGACCGGTGGAAGCCGCCTTCGGCAAGAAGGCTATTTTCTATCTGACCGATGAGGCAGCGGACACCTATGCCGGGCAGATCGCCACGCGCCCGCTCTGGCTGCGATCATTGCTGCTTCGTCCCGATCGCGACGACTGGATTTACTGGCAGTACCACAACAGGGGGCGCGTCGATGGCATCAATGGCGATGTCGATCTGAATGTCCTGCAGGGTGGACAGGAGAGATTGGCTGCGTTGCTCGCACCTTGATCTGTGCCATGCCCGATCTAAACGTCGGATTCAGCTTCTTCAGAACAGCGCTATGCCGCTGACGGCACTCACGATTTAGCCGGTGTCTGCAGAGCCGGGTTTTCCCTAGCCCCGCGCCCTCCCATCGTTGAGTAGCCCATTCCGGCGGCCATGATGGCGATAGCCGCGAACTGCATCGTCATCGGCGTTTCGCCGAGCACGACCATGCCGACCATCACTGTGGCGATCGGCACGCCCGGCAGAAACAGCGATGCCGCCTGCGATCCCAACTGGCTGACAATGTAGGTGTAAAGGAACATGGCGGCCGCGCCGGCGAGAAGACCCTGGATGACGATCTGGCTGATGATCTCGGCAGCTGACGCGGCTTGCAGGCCGCTTGGCGCGAGGAGGCAGAGGAGCGGCAGCGGCAGGCACGACAAGACCACAACCGCAGCGGTTGCCGTGACAGGGTCGACGCGCCACCGTTGCACCAGAGCGGCATAGGCGGAAAACATTGCGCCCGATCCGATGAACAGCAGGTCGCCGAACAGGATATCGCCGGCACCTGCGCGCGCCGGTGCGATGAACAGCAACAGCCCGGCAATGATCGTAACCACACCAATGATCCGCTGCCGCGAAGCGCGTTCCCTGACGAGCGATAGCAGGAATGAGAAGAAGACGATCGAGGCCGGGCAGAGTGAAGCGCCATGGGCTGCGGGCGCATAGGTCAGACCCCAGTTGATGATCAGGGGGTACGGCAATCCGGCGAGCGCCGCCAACGCCAGTCCGCGCCGCCAGCCGAGCGTTTTCAGCGTCGCAAGGCCGCGTTGCCACACGATCGGCAGGAAGACCGCGCCGGCGCCGGCAAAGCGCAAGCTAGCCATGTCGGTGGCCGTCAGATGCTCCTTGAGGCTGAAACGTGCGGCCACGAACTGCGCGGCATAGATGCCGATCATCGCGACGCCGGCGATGATTGCCAGCCGCGTGTTTCCCGTATCTCGTTCGCGTGCCATGTCAGCCCTGCCGTCACATCGCCATTTGGACAGATCCGGAGGTTGCGATGAAGGAGCAGCCTATTGTCGAACGGACTGCGACAAAATACGCTGTTTTCCGACGGATGAAGTGCAATTCACGCAAATGAGGTCGATCAAACGTGAATCCTGCAGACGATCTCGACAACATTGACCGCAGTCTTCTGCGGCTGCTGCAAGAAGACGGACGCCGAACGACGCTCGATCTGGCGACGCGCGTCGGCCTGTCGCCGACCGGCGCCAGCCAGCGGGTCAAACGCCTGTTTCGCGACGGCTTCATCACGGCGGTCAGGGCTGTTCTCGATCCGCGCAAGATCGGTCGCGGTACGCTGGTCTTCATCGAGGTTCGGCTCGATCATACGGCGCCGCATATTTTCGACCGCTTCGCCGAGGCGGTGACGAAGGCGCCCGAGGTGCTGGAATGCCATATGGTCGTCGGTGGCTTCGACTATCTGGTGAAGGCCCGCATTTCGGAAATGGCCGCCTATCAGGATTTTCTGAAGCGGGTGATCCTGCCGCTGCCGGGCGTCAAGGAAACCCATACCTACGCCTCGATCGGCGAGGTAAAACCGGATGCGTTGTTGCCGGTGTGAGCGGCGGTTTCAGGTCTCCAGGAATGCTGCGATCTGGCTGAAAACATTGACGAACATCGCTTCCGTGAGCACGCCCGTATTGGTGTTGTAGCGCGAGCAGTGATAGCTGGAAAACAGGGTGATACCGCCAGCCCTCAGTTGGCCGCCATGCTTGAACGGGTAGGCGGCAACGCGCTGGCCAAGCGCCCGCACGGTCGACTGATGGGCGATCGAGCCCAGCGCCAGCACCGCGCGCAGGTTCCTGAACCGCGCGATCGTCGGCACCAGGAATGTCCGGCAGGTGGAGATCTCGGCACCGACCGGCTTGTTCTCCGGCGGCACGCAGCGCACCGCATTGGTGATCGCCGTGCCGACGAGTTCGAGGCCGTCGTCAGGCCGCGCCTTGAACTCACCGCGCGCGAGGCCATGCGAAATCAGCGTCGAATAAAGCAACTCGCCGGCATAGTCGCCGGTGAAGGGCCGGCCCGTGCGATTGGCGCCGCGCAGGCCTGGCGCCAGTCCGACTATCAGCAGCTGGACCGAATCCTCACCCTCGGGCGGCAGAAAGGTCGGCACGGGGGCATTGAACCAGGACGGCTCGCGCCGCCGCCAGTCGGCGATGAAGTCATGCAGGCGCGGGCAGAATGCGCAGTCGCGGCCGGGTTCGGCCGGAGAAAGGGCGGTCAAGGCGACCGGCCTTAATAGTCGTCCTCATCGACCTCGGCCGGTTCGGGCCGGCGCACCGGCCGTTCGGATGGATCGCGGCCGACCTCGTTCTTCAGCGTCGTCAGGTCGATGAAGTGGTCGGCCTGGCGGCGAAGGTCATCGGAAATCATCGGCGGCTGCGAGGCCATGGTCGAGACGATCGACACCTTGCGGCCGCGCCGCTGCAGCGCTTCGACCAGGGTGCGGAAGTCGCCGTCGCCGGAGAAGATGACATAGTGGTCGACGACGTCGGCGAGTTCCAGCGCGTCGACCGTAAGCTCGATGTCCATATTGCCCTTGATCTTGCGGCGTCCGGTCGAGTCGGTGAATTCCTTGGCGGGCTTGGTGACGACCTTGAAGCCGTTGTAGTCGAGCCAGTCGATCAACGGCCGGATCGAGGAATATTCCTGATCCTCGACCAGCGCGGTGTAATAATAGGCGCGCAGCAGATAGCCGCGCTTCTGGAAGCTCGACAGAAGCTTGCGATAATCGATGTCGAAACCGAGCGCGCGCGAGGTGGCGTAGAGATTGGCGCCGTCGATGAACAGGCCGATTTTCTCACGAGGATCGAACATGGAAAATTCCTTTTCGAAATAAGTGGCCGTCAAAACGAATGCGATTGTCGGCCCATAATAAACCGGCCGACCTCTGGCTTTTCGAGATAACGCCAGTTTTGCGGCAATCCAAGGGTGAGTTGCCGCAACGCAAGCAATTGTGATCGATGGTGCTGCGGCTGGCGCGCTGAACCACTGGCGGAACGGGCCTGGGCGAGAATCAGATTAGCCAACGGCAGATGGAACGCCCTTCGGCCCGGCCATTGCCATGATGCTTGTGTTTTGGCGGCGTTCGGGTTATGGACCGCGCCTGTTTTCCGTCACATCCAGGCATGAAAGGGGCAATCCATGGCCCGCGTAACCGTTGAAGATTGCATCGACAAGGTCGACAACCGCTTCGAGCTGGTGCTTCTGGCCGGCCATCGCGCTCGTCAGATCAGCCAGGGCGCGCAGATCACCGTTCCGCGCGACAATGACAAGAACCCGGTCATCGCTCTGCGCGAGATCGCCGACGAGACGCTCTCGCCGGACGATCTCAAGGAAGATCTGATCCACTCGCTGCAGAAGCATGTCGAGGTTGACGAGCCAGAAGCCGATGGCGAGGTGATCGCCGATCAGACCGGCGGTGCCGTCGCGGCCACCGACTCTGATGATGCCGAGGACAACGTCACTTTCGATCGCATGACCGAGGAAGACCTGCTGGCCGGCATCGAAGGCCTGGTGCCGCCGGAAAAGAGCGACGACTACTAAGAGCTTTTGGATTGCCTGGAACACGTTTCAGGCACTTCCGTATCGGCAGTTTCGTGGCTATCTATGACATGCGCCGTACAGCAGTGCGGCGCATGATTCATTTCATCGCTGTGAGATTCCGCCCATGATGCGTCAGTATGAGCTTGTCGAGCGCGTGCAGCGCTACAAGCCTGACGTCAACGAGGCGTTGCTCAATAAGGCCTATGTCTACGCCATGCAGAAGCATGGCCACCAGAAGCGCGCTTCCGGCGATCCCTATTTCTCGCATCCGCTTGAAGTTGCCGCCATCCTCACCGAAATGCACATGGACGAAGCGACGATTGCCGTTGCCCTGCTGCATGACACGATCGAGGACACAACGGCGACCAGGGCCGAGATCGACGAACTGTTTGGGCCTGAAATGGGCAAGCTGGTCGAGGGCCTGACCAAGCTCAAGAAGCTCGACCTCGTGTCTAAGAAGGCAGAGCAGGCGGAAAACCTGCGCAAGCTTTTGCTGGCGATTTCCGAAGACGTCCGCGTCCTCCTGGTCAAGCTCGCCGATCGCCTGCACAACATGCGCACCCTCGACCATATGCCGGAGGCCAAGCGCCTGCGCATTGCCGAGGAGACGATGGACATCTATGCGCCGCTGGCCGGGCGCATGGGCATGCAAGGCATGCGCGAGGAGCTGGAGGAGATCGCCTTCCGCTACATCAATCCGGAGGCCTATCGCGCGGTCACGGCAAGGCTGGCCGAAATCTTCGAGCGCAACAAGGACGTGCTGTCGGAGATCGAGAAGGCGCTTTCGGCGCTGTTTGAAAAACACGCCATCAAGGCCGCCGTCAAAAGCCGGCAGAAGAAGCCATGGTCGGTGTTTCGCAAGATGGAAGCCAAGGCGCTTTCCTTCGAGCAGCTCTCGGATATTTTCGGCTTCCGCGTCGTCGTGGACAGCGTCGAGGACTGCTACCGTGCGCTCGGCGCCATCCACACGACCTGGTCGATGGTGCCAGGCCGCTTCAAGGATTACATCTCGACGCCGAAGCAGAACGACTACCGGTCGATCCACACCACCATCGTCGGCCCGTCACGCCAGCGCGTCGAACTGCAGATCCGCACCCGCGAAATGAACAAGATCGCCGAATATGGGGTCGCCGCCCATTCGGTCTACAAGGACACCGGCGGCAAGACGAACGGTACCGCGCCCGCGATCTCGAAGGAGACCAACGCCTATGCCTGGCTGCGGCGCACCATCGAGCAGCTCGCCGAGGGCGACAATCCCGAGGATTTTCTCGAGAACACCAAGCTGGAGCTGTTCCAGGACCAGGTGTTCTGCTTCACGCCGAAAGGCATGCTGATCGCGCTGCCGCGCGGCGCCACGCCCATCGACTTCGCCTATGCGGTGCATACGGATGTCGGCGACACCTGCGTCGGCGCCAAGGTCAATGGCCGCATCATGCCGCTGATGACCGAACTGAAGAACGGCGACGAGGTCGAGATCATCCGCTCAAAGGCGCAGGTGCCTCCCGCGGCATGGGAATCGGTGGTCGTCACCGGCAAGGCGCGCGCAGCCATCCGCCGCGCCACCAAGAACGCGATCCGCAAGCAATATTCGGGTCTGGGCGCGCGCATTCTGGAGCGTGCCTTCGAGCGCGCCGGCAAGAGCTTCACCAAGGAAAGCCTGAAGCCGGTCCTGCATCGGCTGGCGCGCAAGGACGTTGAGGACGTGCTGGCCTCCGTCGGGCGCGGGGAACTGGCCTCGACCGATGTCATGAAAGCCGTCTTCCCCGACTACAAGGATGAGCGCGTTACCCAGGCTGCGCCCAAGCAGCGGGAGGAGGGGTGGTCGAAGATCCGCAATGCCGCCGGCATGCTGTTCCAGATTCCGGGCCGTGCCGCGCGCAAGGACAAGGACCAGCCGCGCGACGACGCCGTGCCGATCCGCGGCGTGCGCGGCGACCTGCCGGTGCGCTTCGCGCCGGAAGGGGCGGTGCCTGGCGACCGCATCGTCGGCATCGTCCAGCCGGGAACGGGCATCACCATCTATCCGATCCAGTCGCCGGCGCTGCAGGCTTTCGACGACCAGCCCGAACGCTGGATCGACGTGCGCTGGGACATTGACGAGCGCACCAAGGAGCGCTTCCCGGCGCGCGTCTCGGTCACCGCCATCAACGCGCCGGGCTCGCTCGCCGATATCGCCCAGGTCGTTGCCTCCAACGATGCCAACATCCATACGCTGTCTATGGTTCGCACCGCGCCCGACTTCACCGAGATGCTGATCGATCTCGAGGTCTGGGACGTCAAGCACCTCAACCGGCTGCTGTCGCAGCTCAAGGACAATTCAAGCGTCAGCGACGCGCGACGGGTGAACGGCTGACGCGGCTGACCAGGGGGACAGGCAGACATGAACACCGATGAAGTACTAGATATTTTTCGCGAGGCGGGCGCCGTCCTCGAAGGCCATTTCATCCTGACTTCGGGCCTGCGCAGCCCGGTCTTCCTGCAGAAGGCGCGGGTGTTCATGCATGCCGACAAGACCGAAAAGCTGTGCAAGGCGCTGGCCGGGAAGATCCGCAAGATGGTGCCCCGCAAGATCGACTACGTCGTCGGCCCGGCGATCGGCGGGCTGATCCCGGCCTACGAGACGTCGCGCCATCTCGGCGTGCCGGCAATTTGGGTCGAGCGGGAAGGGGGCGAATTCAGGCTGCGCCGCTTCGAGATCGACAAAGGCGCGCGCGTCGTCATCGTCGAGGACATCGTCACCACCGGCCTGTCGATCCGCGAGACCATCGACTGCCTGCGCGCACTCGGCGCCGAAGTGGTCGCAGCCGCCTGCATCATCGACCGTTCCGCCGGCAAGACCAATGTCGGCGTCCCGCTGATCGCTCTTGCCGAATACGAGGTTCCGGCCTATCCGGCCGACCGGTTGCCACCGGAGCTCGCCGCCATACCGGCGATCAAGCCCGGCAGCCGCAACATCTGACTGGGAACCGGAATGATCGCCGGCAGCGATCATTCCGCGCGGATGGTCGCTTGGCTCGACGCGCCTGGTGGATTTAGCATCTCCTTAAATTCGCCGCTATTGTGCCCTGTTCGAACGATGCCCCAGGGGCTGTGGCGACCGGTCCGGATGACGCTTGGTTGTTCTTCGGGCAGCGCGTCTTATATCAAGGTCGCAATTGCCATGGGGCGATCGCAGAGCGCAATATAGAGTTGTCTGCCAGGCCGGGTTTTGTCGGCTGGTGCGCCGTGGAACGGGAACAGAGTGCTTTTTCGACGTCGCAAGCCTGATGGTTATCTCGAACGGGTGCGTACCTATTTGTGGCCGCGCCGGTCATTTTCGCGCTCGCTCCAGTATTTCTCCAAGCGGATCCTGCGGCTGAATGCCACCCCGCATGCCGTGGCGGCCGGCGTCGCCGCCGGCGTGTTCGCTTCGTTCTTTCCCGTCGGGTTCCATTTCATCATTGCCGCCGTGCTGTGCTGGGTGATCGCCGGCAATCTGGTGGCGGCGGCACTCGGCGCCGTTTTCTTCGGCAATCCCCTGACCTTTCCGCTGCTCTGGGGCGCGTCCTGGGAAACCGGTAAGCTCATCCTGCACGATCGCCTGCCGGCGCATGGCCCGCCGGCGCATCTGGGCGAGATGATGCACACGCTTTCCTTCGCCAAACTGTGGCATCCGGTGCTGGAGCCGATGCTGATCGGCGCGGTGCCGCTCGGGCTGGTGTTCGGGCTCCTGTTCTACGGCATCACGCGCTGGGGCATGAATGTCTTCCGTGAGCAGCGGCGCAAGCGGCTGGCCGAGCGCGCAAGGCGCCGTGAGCACTCCGCCCATCCCGGCACAGGCATCGGTTCAGCCGCGCGATGATCATCGGCATCGGCAGCGACCTGATCGACATCACACGGATCGAGAAATCGCTGGAGCGCCACGGCCAGCGTTTCATCCAGCGAATCTACACCGAGGTCGAGCAGGCGCGCTCCGAAAACAGGCGCGCCCGCGCCGCCTCCTATGCCAAGCGTTTCGCCGCCAAGGAAGCCTGTGCCAAGGCGCTGGGCACCGGTCTGGCGCAAGGTGTGTTCTGGCGCGATATGGGCGTCGTCAATCTGCCAAGCGGCGCGCCAACCATGGCCTTGACCGGCGGAGCCCTGGCGCGGCTGGACAAAATCCTGCCCCCCGGCCATCGAGCGGCGATCCACCTCACGATCACCGATGATTTCCCGCTTGCTCAAGCCTTTGTGATCATCGAGGCGTTGCCCGTCGAACAAGCGCCACATTGATTGCTTCTGACCACCGGCGATTATATCAAACGCCGGCATGACGTTGCCCAGCGCGCGCCGAGACTCTATACCAACCAACGCACAATCGAGGACGACATGAGCGTGGCTGAAAAATCCCAGAAGAAATCCGGCGGGCTTGGCGAAACCGTCAGCGTCATCGTCCAGGCGCTTTTGCTCGCCCTGGTCATCCGCACGCTGCTGTTCCAGCCGTTCTCGATCCCGTCGGGTTCGATGCGGCCGACGCTCCTGGAAGGTGATTACCTGTTCGTCACCAAATGGTCCTATGGCTATTCGCGCTACTCGCTGCCGTTCGGCCCCGACATCTTCTCGGGCCGCATCTGGGGCTCCGAGCCGAAACGCGGTGACGTGGTGGTCTTCAAGTTCCCGCCGGATCCGTCTGTCGACTACATCAAGCGCGTGGTCGGCCTGCCCGGCGACAAGATCCAGGTCAGGGATGGCCAGCTCTTCATCAACGGGGTCGGCGTGCCGCGGGTGAAAAGCGGCCAGATCGACAATCCCGATATCACCGAGGAAGCCCGCCCCATCGATGTCTACCGGGAGACCTTGCCCAATGGCGTCAGCTACGACACGCTTGACCTCAATCCGAACTCGATCGGCGACAACACCCGCGAATTCGACGTGCCGCCCGGCCATTATTTCATGATGGGCGACAACAGGGACAACTCCGCCGACAGCCGCTTCACCGTCGGCTTTGTTCCGGCAGAAAATCTGGTCGGTCGCGCCAACCTCGTCTTCTTCTCGATCGCCGGCAAGGCAAGCCCGCTCGAAATCTGGAAATGGCCGTCGCTGATGCGTGCTTCGCGCCTGTTCCATTTCGTCAACTAGGGCCATGGCGGCGACAAGACGGCTGACCGCCGACGCGCTCGCCGAAGCGCTGGTGGAGCGCACGGGCCATGCCTTTGCCGACCGCCAGCGCCTGCAGCGCGCGCTCACCCATGCCAGTGCCCGCGGCGCCAATGCCGGCACCGACTATGAGCGTTTCGAATTTCTCGGCGACCGGGTCCTGGGCCTTGTCGTCGCCGACATGCTGCTGGCCGCGTTTCCCGATGCGGCGGAGGGCGAGCTTTCGCTGCGGCTCAATGCATTGGTCAATGCCGAAGCCCTGTCCGAAATTGCCGAACATATCGGCCTGCCGGAGCTGATCCGCGCCGGATCGGATGTGCGTGGCCTCGAGGGGCGCAAGCGCGTCAATCTGCGTGCCGACGCGCTGGAATCGCTGATCGCCGTGCTCTATCTCGACGGCGGCCTGGAAGCGGCCCGCGCATTCATCCACAAATACTGGCAGCCGCGCTCGCAGGCTTCCGGTGCGGCGCGTCGCGACGCCAAGACGGAATTGCAGGAATGGGCGCACCAGGCGGCAAGCGCCGTTCCGGCTTACAGCATAGACGGCCGTGAGGGGCCGGACCACGATCCGCTCTTCACCGTCAGTGTCAGGGTTGGCGCATTTCAGCCGGCCGTCGGCAGTGGCCGTTCAAAGCGCGAGGCCGAACAGGCGGCCGCCACAGTGCTGCTGCTGCGCGAAGGCGTCTGGAAAGGCGAAGAAGCATGACTGTCACCGCAGAAAGCCCACCGGCAAACACACATTCCGGCTTTGTCGCGCTGATTGGCGCGCCCAATGCGGGCAAGTCGACGCTGGTCAACCAGCTTGTCGGCGCCAAGGTGTCGATCGTCACCCACAAGGTGCAGACGACGCGCGCCATCGTGCGCGGCATTGCCACGCATGACAATGCGCAGATCGTCTTCGTCGACACGCCAGGCATCTTCAAGCCGAAGCGGCGTCTCGACACGGCGATGGTGACCACTGCCTGGGGCGGTGCCAAGGACGCCGATATCGTGCTGCTTTTGATCGACGCCGAGCGCGGCATCAGGGGCGACGCCGACGCCATTCTCGAGCGGCTGAAAGATGTCCGCCAGCCGATGGCACTCATCCTCAACAAGGTCGACCGGGTCAAGCCGGAGGCGCTGCTGGCCCTGTCGGCGGCAGCGAATGAAAAAGTGCCGTTCAAACGCACCTTCATGGTCTCGGCGCTGACCGGTTCCGGCTGCAAGGATCTGCTCGACTATCTGGCGCAGGCGCTGCCGGCCGGGCCGTGGTACTATCCGGAAGACCAGATATCGGACCTGCCGATGCGCCAGCTCGCGGCCGAGATCACCCGCGAAAAGCTGTATCTGCGGCTGCATCAGGAATTGCCCTATTCCTCCCATATCGAGACCGAGAAATGGGAAGAGAAGCCGGATGGCTCGGTGCGCATCGACCAGACCATCTATGTCGAGCGCGACAGCCAGAAGAAGATCGTGCTGGGCCACAAGGGCGAGACCATCCGCGCCATCGGCCAGGCAGCGCGCATGGAAATAGCGGGAATTCTCGAGCAGAAGGTGCACCTGTTCCTGTTCGTCAAGGTGCGTGAGCACTGGGGCGACGACCCCGAGCGCTACCGCGAGATGGGCCTGGAGTTTCCGCATTAGCCCTGCGATCGGTGCCGATCTGGTGCGCCGGTTGGTCGCCGCGCAAAATTCCCTGCTGGATGCATCTGGCCGTGCGGCCGGTTGATTTTGGCGGGTGGGACAACAGGACCTTCCATCTGGGCGACGAGATCACGGTCAGGCTTCCGAGCGCACCGGCCGCGTCGGCCAATTCGCTCCTTCTGACGGTTGCGCGGCCAAAAATCCCGAGCACTTTCTGAAAGATTTCCGATATTTCTCGACGGCGCCGGTTTTGAAGACGCGGGCCGCCACAAGACAACGCGCCGTGCCGTCGGCGATGCCCGGCTTCCTCGTCGCCTGCCATTTTACCCGCGCCGCATAGCCACTTCTTTCTTTCGCCGACAGGTCGGCGATCAGCATCCCGAAGAAGGCGGCCAGCGCCCCCATGCTCGTCGCATCAAGCTTGGCGTTGCTCGCGTATTCCTCGGGCGCGGTTCCGTGCTGGTCCATTCGGTAGGGCGGAGGTAGTGCGATCGGGTAAAGGCACCAGATATAACTTAGACGTCGAATTATATTGCGTTGATACTTATAGCGTAGATTCTCGATTTGAGAATTTAGTTGAAGAACTAAATTCAATTATTACAAAAATATGACAATGTTTCACTTGTGCAATGCCGTAAATCCGGCGGAATGAATTAGTGTTATTTATGCAACATGGATTTAATCTGTGGTGTGAATCGGGCGCATTTATGGAATTGTCATTGAAGGTGGAAGATCGATGGGTATGGTCGCGCCGGAAAAGGGGGCGCGGTGCGTACTTTTTTCGTTGTGGGGGTGAGGTGGGAAAACATTGCCGCCAACCACAAATCCGAAGCCATTTTTAACTTTGACTGGAGAGGTCAGAAAATGAACATCAAGAGCCTTCTTCTCGGCTCCGCTGCGGCCCTGATCGCAGTTTCCGGTGCGCGCGCCGCCGACGCCGTCGTCGTCGCCGAGCCGGAACCCGCTGAATACGTCAAGATTTGCGACGTCTACGGCGCTGGCTACTTCTACATCCCGGGCACCGAAACCTGCCTGCGCATCGGCGGCTATGTCCGTTACGACATCGGCGGTGGCGATGTCGGCTCGTTCGATGGCGCAAAAACCCGCGACGTGCAGGATGGCACAGAGAAGGAAACCTGGCGCAAGAAGGCCCGCTTCACGCTGAAGACCTGGACCGGCCAGGAAACCGAACTCGGCACCTTGAAGACCTACACCGAGACCCGCTTCAACTTCGGCAACCGTAACGGCTATGCCACCACATCTGGCAATCCTGCTGGCAACTCGGGCGTCTCGCTGAACTTCGCCTGGATTCAGCTCGGTGGTCTGCGCGTCGGTAAGGACGAATCGGCCTTCGATACGTTCATCGGCTATGCCGGCAGCGTCATCCAGGATACGCTGGTTCCCTATGGCGGCTTCGACACCAACGTCGTCCAGTATTACTTCGACGCAGGCAACGGCTTCTCGGCCGTGGCCTCTCTCGAAGAAGGCTCGGGCAAGGTCGGCACGATCGACAGCTACGTTCCGCATGTCGTCGGCGGCGTGAAGTACACGCAGGGCTGGGGTGCGATCACCGGCGTCGTGGCCTATGACAGCAACTACGAGGAAGTCGCCGGCAAGGTCCGGTTGGATGTGAAAGCTTCCGACGAGTTGTCGCTGTTCATCATGGCCGGCTACGGTACTGACGACAACCTGTCGGATCCGAGCTATGCCATTCCGGCCAGTGGCCGCGGCTTCTACAAGCAGTGGAGCGGCAACTGGGCACTGTGGGGCGGTGGCACCTACAAGTTCAACGAGAAGACCTCGTTCAACGCTCAGGTGTCGTATGACGAGGGCAAGAACCTCGGCGTCGCGGCCAACGTGGCCTACGAGATCGTTAAGGGCTTGAAGGTCACGGCCGAAGTCGACTACCTCAATGTCGGCAACGATACTGTATCTAACTGGACCCATGCCGACAAGAAGAGCAACGTCGGCGGTATCCTCCGCTTCCAGCGCTCGTTCTAATAATCTCAACTTCGCTGAAGAAGCAGCCCGCAGTATGTGTATTGCGGGCTGTTTCTATTTGGACCGAAACTGTCTTTCAGATGACACACTTTCTCACTATGGCTTTGAGTGGACCTGACCTCCAAAGAATGGCCTGCGATCTAGGGTCGGCCGCTCCGCTCGGAATGGCTGACCCGTCGTAGTTTCTTCGTGCCGGCTTCAAAAGCGGCAGGCTCATTTGCCAATTCGGTCTAGCCGTCGTGGCGCTCACCTTGATTTCGCCACCCAACCGGTGAAAAGCTCTGCGCATGGAATGGCGCGACGAGGGAATCGTTCTCGGCACCCGCAAGCATGGCGAAACCAGCGCCATCCTCGAGGTGATGACTCGTACGCATGGCCGCCATCTCGGCCTCGTGCGTGGCGGCCGTTCGCGCAAGCAGCAGCCCGTTCTCCAGCCCGGCAACCGCGTCGATCTGCTGTGGCGGGCCCGTCTCGACGAGCATCTCGGCACGTTCCAGGCCGAGGCGATCGAGATGAACGCCGCCCGGCTGATGGACAGCGCCGTCGCCGTCTATGGGCTGCAGACCATGGCCGCGCATCTGCGCCTGCTGCCCGAGCGCGACGCCCATGGTGGCCTTTACGAAGCGCTTGCCGTGATGATCGTCCATCTCGACGATGCCGACGCCGCCGGCGAATTGGTGGCGCGCTTCGAACTTTTGATTCTCGACGAACTCGGTTTCGGCCTCGATCTCAGCCAGTGCGCAGCCACCGGCACTCGCCAGGACCTCGCCTATGTCTCGCCGAAGTCGGGTCGCGCCGTGTCGCGTGAAGCCGGAGCGCCCTGGGGCGACAAGATGCTGGCGCTGCCTGCCTTCCTGCAGCGTGGCTCCGGCCTGCGTGCGGATCCGGCTGCGGTCGAGGACGCCTTCCGGCTGACCGGCTTTTTCTTCACGCGTCACGTCTACGAACCGCGCGGCATCGAGCAGCCTGACGCTCGTGCCGGCTTCCTGGCCGCATTGCGCAAGCAGCAGCAGGCAGCCCGCAAGGCCATCGCCGGGGAGAACGCCGCATGAGCGAGGTCGAACTTTATCCGGGCCGGGTCTCGCCGCTCGGCCTCGGCACGATTCCGCGTGCCGACATTCTGAAATACACCGGCCTGGAGTTGTTGCAGCGCATCATCGACGGAATATATCCGGCGCCGCCGATTTCGTTTCAGCTCAACTTCGCGCTGACCGAAGTCTCCGAGGGCCGGGCCGTCTTCCGCGGCGTGCCCAACGAGCACCATCTTAACCCGCTGGGCGGCGTGCATGGTGGCTGGGCAGCGACTTTGCTCGATTCGGCTCTGGCCTGCGCCGTGCAGACGTTGCTCGGCAAAGGCGAGGCCTATACGACGGCGGAGTTCAAGGTAAACCTGACGCGACCGATCACGCCCAGGACCGGAGAGGTGATCAGCGAAGGCAAAATCGTTCACAAGGGCCGCAGGCTGGCCGTGTCGGAAGCGACGCTTAAGGACGCCAGCGGCAAATTGCTGGCGTTCGGCACCGAAACATGCTCGATCTTTCCGGCTGCCACTCTGGCCGCACGTTGATTTCTGGACAGCCAGTCGGCTGCGCCTGAAATTTGTTTGGTCGTTTGCCGGCCACATTCGATTGTCAGTGAAAACTGGCCTGGTTTGGGGGAACCGCCATGTTTGAAAGCCTGATCGGCCTCGTCGCCATCATCGCCTTGTTCGTTATCTTTTCGCGCCAGCAAAGCCGCATCGGCCTCATCGAGCGTGAACTTGGCGCGCTCCACAGCCTTGTCCTTTCGGGTGCAGTGCCGCCCGTGGCCAAGCCATCCGAACAGCTGGCAACCGGCGGCAAACCGGTTGAAGCCCCAGCAGTTGCCCCAGCCGCCGATATTGCCTCGCCGGTGATCGGCGAGGCGGTCGCCACGGAGGCGCCGGCTGCGGCCGCGGAACTCTCGACTGGCGAGATCGTCTCCGGGCCATGGATCACGGGCGGGGCGGCGAAGGCATCGGAACCCGCCGCGCCAGCCGTCAAGGCGCCGGGCAAGCCGGACATCGAAACGGCGCTCGGCACCCGCTGGGCGGTCTGGGTCGGCGGCATCGCGCTGGCGCTGGGCGGCCTGTTCCTCATCCGCTACACCATCGAGTCTGGTATTTTCGGACCTGAAGTGCGGTTGACCATGGCGGGGCTGCTCGGCCTGGTGCTGGTCGGCGCAGGCGAGTTCATCCGCCGCACTGGCTTCAAGGTGCCGGTGCAAGACGTCGCCGGCGCCTACATCCCGGCGATCCTGACCGCGGCCGGCGCCTTCATACTCTTCGGCACCGTCTATGCGGCGCATGGCATCTACGGCTTCATTGGGCCGGCGCTCGCCTTCACCTTGCTCGGCGCCATCGGCATCGCGACGATCGCCGCCGCTCTCATCCATGGCCAGGCACTGGCCGGCATCGGCCTCGTCGGCGCTATGGCGACGCCGGCGCTGGTCGCCTCGACCGCGCCAAATGTCTGGGCGCTGTTCGGCTACCTCGCTATCGTGCTTGCCGCCACCGGCGTCATCGCCCGCATGCGCGACTGGAAATTGCTGATGGCGGCAGCCTTCTTCGGCACCGGCGTCTGGACCATCCTCTATATGACGGACGCTCCGGCGGCGAACCTTTCCGCCATCCTGTTCATCGACGCGGTCACGCTCGCCGTGCTTGCTTTTGCCTGGCTTGGCAGTCGTGGCGGCGAATCGGAAACGGCAAAAGAGGGCTTCGACTGGCCATCGATCGTGCCGGGGACTTTCGTAGCGTTTTCCGCACTTGGCCTGTCCGTCGACTCGACATTTGTCGCCGCCGGCTATGCCTTGCCTGGCGCTTTGGTCCTCGTCGCCCTTGTCGCCACCGCACTCTACCGGCCCCGCGCAGTGCCGCTGCTGCACGCCGCCGGACTGGTGACCGTGATGATCCATCTCGGCATCATTCCGCCAACCACCATCGGCTCCAACCTGTCCCAAGCCAATGTGGGCTTTGACGGTCTGCCGGTGTCGACCGGAAATGACCTGACGCTGCGCATCGGCATTGGCCTCGGCCTGGTCTTCGCGGGCGCCGGTTTCTGGGCCGCACGCCGCTTTGCCGCCTCGGCGCAGATCCGCGCGGCATGTTGGGCGGCATGGGGAGTCATCGTGCCGCTGTTCATCCTTTTGGCGCTCTGGTTCACCTTCGGCAATCTCGACCGCGACCTTGCCTATGCGGCGGTCGCAGCACTTGCGGTCGTGGCTTTCGCCGCCGGCGGCGAGTGGGTGGCGCGCGCCGAAAGGCCGCCGCTCGCAGGCGGTATTGCAGTGTCCTTTGCCCTGGGTGGCGCGGCAGTTGCGGGCCTGCTGATGCTGCACATGGCTTTCGGGTCCGGCTGGACCACCATTCTGCTTGGCGCAGCCGCAGTCGTGCCGGCGCTGGCCACGCGCTGGCGCTCCTATCCGGTGCTCGGCTGGATTTCGGTTGCCGCCGTCGTCGCGGTGCTTGGCCGTGTCGCTTTCGACCCAACCGTCGTCGGCGCCGAGTTCCTGTCGACGACACCGGTCTTCAACTGGCTGCTGCCAGGCTATGGCGTGCCGGCGCTCGCCTTCGGCTTTGCCGCCTGGCAGTTGGCCCGCACCACCCCCACACAACCAATAGCTGGCAATGGCCGGCCGCGCCTTGCCATGGAGGCTTCGGCGGCGCTGTTCGCGCTGCTGACGCTTGCCATGCTGGTGCGCCATGCCATGCATGGCGGCGTCATCAACAGCGATGCTGCCACCCTTGCCGAACAGGCGATCTACACGCTGATCGCCCTTGGCGCCGGCGCCATCCTGGTCGCCATCGACCGGCGCTCGCCAAGTTCGGTGCTGCGCTATGGTTCGATGACGGCCGGCGTGGTCTCGGTCGCCTTCGTCTTCATTCAGCACTTCCTGGTGCTGGACCCGTTGTTCACGGACGAATCGACCGGCCGGATCCCGGTCTTCAACCTGTTGTTCCTCGCTTATCTCCTGCCGGCGATCGCCGCCGGCGGCTTGGCGCTCTATGTCAGGGGCAAGCGGCCGAAATGGTATTCGGCCATGCTGGCGCTGGTGGCCTCGCTGCTTGCCTTCGTCTACGCCACGCTGTCGGTCAGGCGCCTGTTCAAGGGCGAGTTCATCGGCCTGTGGAGCGGACTTGGCCAGTTGGAGACCTACACCTACTCGGCGCTCTGGCTGGTCATCGGCGTGGTGCTGCTCACCGCCGGCGTCTGGCTGAAGTCGCAGGTGCTGCGCATTGCCTCGGCCGGGCTGATCGCGGTCGCCGTGCTGAAAGTCTTCCTGTTCGACATGTCGGAACTGGAAGGCGTGCTGAGGGCGCTGTCCTTCATCGGGCTTGGTGCCGTGCTGATCGGCATCGGCCTGTTTTATCAGAAGCTTTTGACGCGGGCGGCCAAGGAGATTCCTGTCGCGGAGCCGGAAGTTCAATCCAGCCGGGAATAAACCGGCATTCGCCAGCGTTACATCATTGCTTGGGTGACCGGGGCGGCGGACCGCTTCGCGCTGGCCGCTTGCGCCGCGCCGAGAAGGCGCGTTCAATTGGGATCAATAAAGGCGACTTCGAAAACCAGCGGTCATGGACGAAAAGAAGGCAGCCATCCTTGGAGAGATACCGCGCCTGCGCCGCTACGCGCGCTCGCTGTTGCGCGACCGTGATGCCGCTGACGATCTTGTCCAGGATTGCCTCGAGCGGGCGCTCACGCGGCTCGAGAATTGGCAGACCGGAGAAAGCCCCAGGAGGTGGCTGTTTACGATCATGCATCATTTGTTCATCGACCAGATGCGCAAGGTGAACCGCCGCGGCGAAGCGGCGATGCTGCCGCTGGAAGCCGGCGAGGCGCTCGCCCAGCCGGCCGAGCAGGTGGAGAGCATCGCCTCGCGCGAAATCATCGACGCCCTGCAGGCGATCAGCCCCGATCGCCGTGCGGCCCTCGTCATGGTCGCGATTGAAGGTTTTTCCTATGCCGAGGCCGCCAACATACTGGGCGTGCCGGCAGGCACGCTGATGTCGCGCATTGCGCGCGGACGTGAGGAGATGCGCGCATTGCTGGCCGACACGGCGCGCCGGCGGGCGATAAGGGTTGTCGAGAAATGATCCGCCGCGATTTTTCCGAACGTGACATCCACATGGCGCTCGACGGCGAACTGCCCGCCGAGGAGCGGATCGCCTACGACGCCTGGCTCGACGCCAATCCCGAGATGAAGGCGAAAAGCGCCCGTTTCACCGCCGACCGGACGGCCTTGCGCGCCGCCTTCGGCAATGTGCTGGACGAGGCTGTGCCGGAACGGTTGCGAAAAGTCGTGTTCGGCGAGGCGCCCTTGAAGACGGCGGCGCCACGCTCGCGCTGGTGGCTTGCCGCCGCTGCCGCGGCAATCCTCGTCATGGGCGGCCTTGGCGGCTATTTTGCCGGCAGTGGCGGAATTGGCCAGGAAGATCCGGCTGAGGATCTGCTGGCCGAACAGGCGATCGCAGCCCATGTCATCTACGCCGCCGAAAAGCGCCACGCGGTGGAGGTGCCGGCCAGCGACAAGGACCATTTGCAGACCTGGCTGTCAAACCGGGTGGGTCTGAAGCTGGTGGCGCCGGACCTGACCGCCGACGGTTTCGAACTCGTTGGCGGCCGCTTGCTTCCGGCGGGCGCCGGCAAGGCGGCCATGCTGCTCTACGAGGACGGCAAGGGTCAGCGTCTGTCGCTGTTCGTCACCACGGAAACGACGGCCAACGCCAAGGGAACCTATATGGCGGCGCAGAATGGCCCCGAGGCCGTGTATTGGCTGGACAAGGGCTATGGCTGCGCCGTCGTCGGCTCCTTGCCGCGCGAGCAATTGGCCGCGGTCGCCAAGAGCGCTTACACGCAGCTTGTGAATGGCCTGGCAAGCTGAACACGCTCCGCCGTCAGGTTGGAAAAGCCCAAA
The DNA here is from genome assembly GCA_004791255.1 of bacterium M00.F.Ca.ET.205.01.1.1. Classification (GTDB taxonomy): domain Bacteria; phylum Pseudomonadota; class Alphaproteobacteria; order Rhizobiales; family Rhizobiaceae; genus Mesorhizobium. The sequence goes on along the minus strand of SRUQ01000007.1, from coordinate 165,915 downwards.
CTTTCGAGGCAACAGCCGGGTCCGAATCTGTCACAATTCGGCCCTAATCGAGGTGCGAAAGCGCTTGATGGATGCTGTCGTTTCGGCTGATATCCATGCGTTTTCGAGTAGGGCCTTCCCACAACCCAATCGAGGTTTTCTCAAGTCGCATGCCTGCCGAAATCCGCACGGCCCGCGCGTCTGACGTCGATGACCTCGCCGCCATCGAGAAGGCTGTTTTCTCGAGCGATCGTATTTCGCGACGTTCCTTCCGCCAGTTTATCGAGCGCGAGACCGCCGAGACGCTGGTCGCCGAAAGAGATGGCCGAATCGCTGGCTATGCGATCGTGCTGTTTCGCAAGGGCAGCGGCGTGGCGCGCCTCTACTCCCTTGCCACAAGCCCGTTCTTCAGTGGTCTCGGCATTGGCCGCCACTTGCTGGCGGCGGCGGAGGAGGCGGCCTTCGAGCATGACCGCATGATGCTGCGCCTCGAAGTGCGGGAAGACAATGGCCGGGCCATCGGCATCTATGAGCAGGCCGGCTATCGCAAGATCGGTCGTGAGCCCGGCTACTACGAAGACGGCGCCACCGCATTGCGCTACGAAAAGACCTTGCGCGGCGAACTCCCGGTCGCCACCAGGGTCCCGTTCTACCAGCAGACCTGCGAATTCACCTGCGGTCCTTGCTGCCTGATGATGGCCATGGCCAATTTCGACCCGGGCTTCGTGCCGGACCCGGTCATGGAAATCCGCCTGTGGCGTGAGGCTACCACTGTGTTCATGATGTCGGGGCCGGGCGGTTGCGAGCCCTTCGGCCTGGCTGTCTCCGGTCACGAGAGTGGCCTCGCGGCCGAGATTTACGTGTCCTTCTACGGCGCACTGTTCCTGCAGTCGGTACGCAGTGAGGATAAGCGGCGGGTGATGGAACTGGCCCAGGTCGACTTTCGCCGTCGCGCGGAACTTTACGGCATTCCAGTGAATTACCGCTCATTCACTATCGACGACATCCGCGCCGCGATCGCCGCGGGAAAACTGGTGCTGGTGCTGATCAGCGGTTTTCTGATGTTCGGCAAGAAAGTGCCGCACTGGGTGCTGGCCATCGGCGACGACGGAGACCATATCCTGATCCACGATCCCTGGGTCGAGGACGAAAGGCAGGAGACCATCCTTGATGCCGCCAACATTCCGGTGCCCTACGGCATCTTCATGAACATGGCGCAGTTCGGCCGCGACGGACTGCGCGCCGCCATCACTCTGGGGAAACGCTGATAACAATGACCTGGGTCATCCTTACCGGCCGGCAGAACGATCTCGATCAGGTGGCGACGCCGCACAAGATCATCACCAACCGCGACTACCTCGCGCATCCCTCGCTGTTTCGCGGCCAGCGGCCGAAGGTCATCAACCTGTCGAACAATTACGCCTACCAGAGCCGTGGCTATTACGCCTCGCTGCTCGCCGGTTCGCGCGGCCACAAGGTCATCCCGACCGTCGAGACGATGATCGACCTGTCGGAGCGCAAGCTCTACGAGCACGCGCTGCCCGAACTGGAACTGGCGCTCAACAAATGCCGCAAGGATCTCGGCGGCGCGTTTCCCGCAAAGGTCTGCATCTTTTTCGGCATTGGCCCGTCCAAGGTCTGGGATCGCTTCGCCAAGCTTCTGTTCGATTGGTTCCGGGCGCCGGCGCTGGAGGTCCATATCAAGGACAGCGCCGAATGGGCCTCGATCCGCAAGATCGGCTTCCACCCTCTGGCCCGGATGACCGAGGACGAGGAAGCGACCTTCATCCAGTGCCTCGAGACCTATACCAACCGCGAGTGGCGCGACACCAAGGGCCGCACGCCGGCGCGCTACACTTTCGCCACGCTGGTCGATCCGCATGAGGAATTGCCGCCCTCGGAGATATCGTCGCTGCGCTACTGGGCCAAGATCGCCGAGAAGATGGGGGTCGAAATCGAGCCCATCACCAAGCGCGACCTCGCCAAGCTCGCCAATTACGATGCGCTCTTCATCCGCGAGACCACCTCGATCTCCAACCACACCTACCGCTTCGCCCGCCGCGCGCAGCAGGAAGGCATGCCGGTCATCGACGATCCGCTGTCGATGATCCGCTGCACCAACAAGGTCTATCTCAACGAACTGATGGCCTACAACAAGGTGCCGGTGCCGCCGACGGTGATGATCGCCGGCACCTCGGACCTTGAACTGGCGGCGCAGACGCTGGGTTTTCCGATGGTGCTGAAAATCCCCGATTCGTCATTCTCGCGCGGCGTCAAGAAATGCGCCGACTTCGAGGAATTGAAGACGCTGGCCACCGCATGGCTGGAGGATTCCGACCTTCTGATCGCGCAGAAATTCATTCCGACCGAGTATGACTGGCGCGTCGGCGTGCTTGGCGGACAGCCGCTGTTCGCGGTGCACTATCTGATGGCCAAGAAGCACTGGCAGATCGTCAACCACAAGGCCAACGGCAAGCCGGACCAGGGCGGCATCAAGACCTTCACGCTGAAGGAAACGCCGGCCCATGTCGTCGAGACGGCGGTCAAGGCGGCGCGCTGTATCGGTGACGGGCTCTACGGCGTCGACCTCAAGGAGACCAAGGACGGCGTGTTCGTCATCGAGGTCAACGACAACCCCAATCTCGACCATGGCTGGGAGGATTCCGGCGAGAAGGACGAGGTCTGGGTGCGGTTGACGCAGTGGTTCCTGGAGCGGCTGGACCGGCCGGGGCGGTAGTTCAACCGAGGGGCATTGGATGCAGTTCATCGTGATCGAGGATTTCACCGGTTGCGACCGCAAGGACATTTATCGCCGCTTCCGCGATCGGGGCCGCCTGAAGCCGGACGAACTTGTCGTCCACCACAGCTGGATCGCGGCAGACATGAGCCGCTGCTTCCTGTTGGTGGAGGCCGATGACGTTACGCTGCTGCAGCGCTGGGTCATCGAATGGGCTGATCTGGTCGAGTTCGAGATCATTCCGGTGGCGACGAGCAAGGACATGGTCGCGGCATTGAGCGGCCACCTCTGACCATCACCGGCCGGGTCAACGGAGCGATGGCGAGCCAACCGCGCGCCGGCATTCGTCGATCAGCCAGTCGCGAAATGCCGCCACTACATCGCGCCTGCGGCTCCGCTCCGGGATGGTCAGGCAGTAGGACTGGCGCAGCTCGATCGCCCTTGTGACCGGGCGGACCAGCCTGCCGTCCTCCAGCGCTTCGGCGCAATAGATCCCTTGCGCCAGCGCCACACCCAGTCCCGAAATGGCAAGGTCGAGTGCCGCACGCGAGGAGTTGGCCGACAGACCACGTTGCGCTGCCCGACCCGGTTGGACACCGACGGCATCGAACCAGGTGCGCCAGGATGGAAACGACGCGCCGGTCGGACCCCAGTCGGTGTGGATCAGCGGCAGCCCGGCGAGCGGCGCGCCGCCAGCCTTGACCATGCCGGCAAGCCTTGGCGCGCAGACGGGATAGACGGCGTCCCTGGCGATGTCCTCGGTCGGGTATCCGCGGTAATGCGGTCCGTAGGAGAGCCTGATGTCAAACAGCTCGCGGTCGAACGGCACCGGGTCGTCATCGCCCCGGAGCGATATGTCGGCGGCACTGTGACTTGCGACAAAGCCGGCCAGACGCTGCGAGAGCCAGCCCATGGCCATGGATGGCGGCACTGATACAACCAGGCGCGGGCGGAATGCATCGCCGACCAGCTCGCGCGAGACGCTGCCGATCTCCTGGAAAGCCATGGTCAGCCGTGGCAGCATTTCCACGCCAGCCTCGGTGAGGACAACGCGACGGTTGACCCGCTGGAACAGCTTGCGGCCCATCTGCTCTTCCACGGTGCGGATAAGCTGGCTGACGGCGGCGGCCGAGACCGAAAGCTCCTCCGCTGCCGCCGCGAAGCTGCCCGTGCGAGCCGCGGCTTCGAAAGCCTGAAGCCCTTTCAGGGATGGAGATGTGACCATGCTCGCCCGATAGATAAGTTTACCTTATCCAAATCGCAGGAATCGTCGTTTTTGGAAAGCTTTTTCGCTGACTAGACTGGTCTTCATCAACTCCAGCCTGGATCGAAGTCGATGGACCATCGCGACATCATCGCGTCACTGACACCGGAAGAGCGCAATCGCCTGACGGCCAAATCCGATGTCGCGGGCATGTTCCAGCTCGGCGCTCACTTGGGTGCGATTGTCATCATTGGATCGCTGATCGCGGCCAAGGTGCCGTTCTGGCCGTTGCTGATGCTGCCGCAAGGCATCCTCATCGTTTTCCTGTTCACGCTGCTGCACGAGACAGTTCACCGCACGGCTTTCGAAACGCAATGGCTGAATGACGGCGTGGCACGGCTGTGCAGCCTGGCGATCGCACTGCCGGCCGACTGGTTCCGCTACTTCCATTTCGCCCACCACCGCTTCACCCAGGATCCGGAAAACGATCCGGAGCTGGCTTTCCCGAAACCCGAAACCGTGCGGCAGTATCTGATCCACGTCTCGGGGCTTCCGGTATGGTGGGGCCATTTCAAGACGCTCTACGCCAATGCCATGGGCCGCGGCCAGGGCAGCTACGTGCCGCCGAAGGGCCTCCCCAAGGTGCGTGCCGAGGCACGGGCGATGATTGCCTTCTACGCCGTCGTGCTGGTGCTCGCCGTGTGGTTCCACGCAACGGTGCTGCTCTATGTCTGGATCATGCCGGCGCTGCTCGGCCAGCCGTTCCTGCGGCTCTATCTGCTGGCAGAGCATGGCCGTTGCCCGTTCGTCGCCAACATGCTGGAGAACACCAGGACGACACTGACCAACTGGCTGGTGCGCAAACTCGCCTGGAACATGCCCTTCCATGCTGAGCATCATGCCTATCCGGGCGTGCCGTTCCATCAGTTGCCGGAGTTTCACCGGCTCATCGAGCGGCATCTCAAGGTGGTCGAACCGGGCTATGTCAGCTTCCACGAGAAATACATCGAGGCGCTGCGCTGACCAGAGCAATTCCAGCAAAATCATCTGGTGCTGTCAGCCAGTCCGGCTGTTCAGTGCCCCCGATTCTAACAGACGCTGGATGTCGGCCGCCTTGGACGGCACGCCGATCAGATAACCTTGTGCCTCGACGCAGCCGTGGCGGCGCAGCATATCGAGTTGTGCTTCGGTCTCGACGCCTTCCGCTGTGACGGTGATGCCGAGTTCGGTGCCCAGTCCGATGATGGCGCGAACGATCGCCGCACTGTCGCGATTGCCGATATCACGGATGAACGAGCGGTCGATTTTGATCTTGTCGACGGGAAAGCGCTGGAGATAGCCGAGCGAGGAATAGCCGGTACCGAAATCGTCGAGCGCGATGCGCACGCCAAGTTCGCGCAATTGCCGCAACGTTTTCAGCACGGTTTCGCTGCCGTCCATCAGCACGGTCTCGGTGATCTCCAGTTCCAGCCGGCCGGCTGGTATGCCGGAGAAGGCCAGTGCCGAGATGACGCTGCGGGCAAAGCCACTGTTTCTGAGTTGCACGGCCGAGACATTGACCGCGATGCGCAGGCCGGAGGGCCAATTCGCGGCGGTCGCACAGGCTTTCCGCAGCGCCCATTCGCCGAGCGGCACGATCAGCCCGATTTCCTCGGTGACCGGAATGAATTCATCCGGTGCCACCATGCCGCGCTCCGGCGAATGCCAGCGCATCAACGCTTCGGCGCCGATGATCTCGCCCGACGCAATGGTCATGATCGGCTGAAAATGAAGGTCGAATTCCCGGCGCGGCAGCGCTGCCTCCAGGTCGACTTCGAGCGCGCGGCGCGCTTGCACCAGGGCATCCATCCCCGGCTCGAAGAAGCGGTAGAGGTTGCGGCCTTCGGCCTTGGCCCGGTAAAGCGCCATATCGGCGTTTTTCAACAGCGCGCCGGCATCTTTGCCGTCGCCAGGGAAGAGCGCGATGCCTTGGCTGACGCCGACATGCATGTCCCGACCCTTGTCACGAAACGGCTTTGCGATCACCTCGACGATGCGTTTGGCCAGTCTTTCCGCCTCCGCCGGACCCCTCACGTTGAACTGGACGATGACGAATTCGTCGCCGCCAAACCGGGCGACGATATCCGTGTCGTTGCGCAGGCAGCGCTGCAGCCTCTCGGCCACGCTCTTCAACAGCCAATCGCCGGCCGGATGTCCCCAGGTGTCGTTGACGGCCTTGAAGCGATCGAGGTCGAGCGAGAAGATCGCCAGGGGGGCGGCTGCCGCATCCTCCAGCGCAAGGTCGAGCCGTTCGCGAAACATCGAGCGGTTGGGCAGCCCGGTCAGTGTATCGTGGTGCGCAAGGTGGGTCATGCGCTCTTCGGTGCGGCGGCGTTCGGTGACGTCGTCGAAAGTCGCCACCCAGCCGCTGCCGCTCATCGGCCGGCGTGTGACCAGAATCGTCCTGCCGTCGGCAAGATGCCGATAGGCTGAATGGATTTTTCCCGCCAGGCGGCAGGCTTCGGTTTTGGCAACTTCGCTGTCGACGTCGATCTGCGTGTAGATGCCGAGTTCCAGCAATCGTTCGAGCGCGTCGCGGTGCGTCGTTCCAAGCGGGAAGTCCGCGGCGGTGACGTTGTAGAGTTCCAGAAAACGCCCGTTGCGTACGATCATCTTGCCGTCGGCGTCGTACATCAGCAGGCCTTGCGACATATTGGCGAGTGCCGCGTCGAAACGGCGATGCTGCTCCTTCAGCTCTTCTTCGGCGCGCCGCTGCACGGTCACGTCCTCATAGATCGAGACCCAGCCGCCGGAAGCCAGCGGCCGGTGCGAGATGACGATGACGCGCCCGTCCGACAGCGTCTCCTCGTAGGTCGACGGCTTCGCGCCGTCGATATAGGGCTTGCGGACGGCATAAAGTTGCTCGGCAGTTTGCGAGGCGATGCCGATATCGACGCTATACTGCAGGATGTCAAAGAAGCGGACGCCGGGCTTCATCACCTTGGCGTCGAGGCGGAAGAGCTCGATGTAGTTTCGGTTGCAGATGATCATCCGCTCGTCGGCATCGAACATGCACAACCCATGAGACATGTTCTCGACGGCGGCCGAAAAGCGCTCGTTCTGTTCGCGCAGCTCGTCTTCTATGCGGTGTGAGCGATCCACGCCTTCGGCTGCCCGCTGTGGGACGACCGAACCAGCTTTGACATCCACGACGGGCATGAGGCGCGCCTGCGGTGTGTGATCGAACATCGCACTGTTGACGTTTCCGGTTAATTTAGCGTTTTCTTACCCTGCCGCTGGCGTCGGAACCTGCCGTCGTGACTTCTCGATCGCCGAAAAACGCTTCAGAAATGCCGTCTGCGCCCAGGTCACCGAGCGGGGCGTGAAATCGAAGCGTTCGGCGTTGAAGCCGCGCGGGCGGCCGAAGAACTCGGTCGCCTCGGCGGTAGAAAAGCCGGCAAGCAGCGTTGCCTCGAAATAGGCGGCGATCTGGTCGGCTCGCTTGATCTCCTTGCGCAAGGTGGCGCCGAGTTCCGGCGGCAGCGAGAAGCGCAGGTGGATGGCGCGCTGCAGGCGCAGCTCACAATCCTTGTAGCTGCCGCCCATCACCGATTTAAACGGCGAGATCATGTCGCCGATGACATATTCGGGCGCATCGTGCAAAAGGGCCGCGAGCTGCGCATCTGCTCGAGCCTCGGGCACCAACTCGTTGAACAACGCCTCCACCAGCAGCGAATGCTGGGCGACGGAAAAGGCATGGTCGCCGCTTGTCTGGCCATTCCATCGGGCGACGCGGGCCAGCCCGTGGGCAATATCTGATATTTCGATGTCGAGGGGCGAGGGGTCGAGCAGGTCGAGCCGGCGGCCGGACAGCATGCGCTGCCAGGCGCGTGGCGGCGCCCCGATGCGGTCGGCCGCCATCAGGCCTCCTCCGCGCCCGCGGCGTCCTGCGGAAAGCTGAACCTGGCCCAGGCTGGAATGGTGAGCGTAACCGGCACGTCCCCCGCCAGGATCGGCTGGCCGGCGTCAAGCGCCGCCTTGACCCTGTCGACGCGCGCGATGGCGAGCCCGCTGGTGCCGGCATTCGAACCGAGCGTGCCGACGGAGCGTCCTTCGACGGACAAATCAGTGCCCGCCACCGGCAGGGGCCGCTCGGCTTGGACAATCAGCACGCGCCGCCTGGCCGTGCCGCGATGCTGCATGCGCGAGACGACCTCCTGCCCGACATAGCAGCCCTTCTTGAAGCCGACGCCGCCGGTCTCGTCGAGCAGCACGTCATGTGGAAAGGCGTCGCCGAGTTGGTAATCGGTCCCGCTTTCTGCGATGCCACTGGCGATGCGCAGGGCCTGCCACGCGCCGGCCTCGCCGCCCTTGGCGCCGCCGCCATAGGAGCGCTTCACGGTGGCGTCGCGGAAGCGGGTGTCGCCAAACGCTGTTGAATCGGAATGTGAAGCGGTTGAATCATCTCCCCATACGACCGTGACAAGCGATTGATCCTGCTTGGCAAGCTCGACCTTGGCGCGCAGCCGGTAAAGCATCAGCCGGCGCAGGAAATCATCCACGATGTCCGCGCGGCATTCGAGACGGAACGCGTTTTCGCCAGCGCGCGAGATCAGGAAATCGAACAGGATCTTGCCTTGCGGCGCAAGCAGTGCCCCAGGTTTAACCTCACCGGCCGCCAGCGCATCGAGGTCGGTGGTGAGGATGTTTTGCAGAAAATGCTCGGCGTCAGGCCCTGACACGGAGATGAGCGTACGGTCGTTCAAAAGGGCAAAGGGCATGGGGCGGGTGAAAGCCTGATCTTGCAAAAGTGCTGGTCATTACGTAAGCCGCTGACACTCCCCCCGCAAGAGATCGATCAGCATGGCGAAGACCTACGACCTCATCCTGACAGGCGGCCTGGTGGTCAACCATGACGGCGAAGGGCTACGCGACATCGGCGTGAGCGGCGGGCGCATCGCCGCCATCGGCGACCTGAGCCAGGCCTCGGCCGGTGAGACGATCGATTGCCGCGGCCTGCATATCTTACCGGGCGTCGTCGACAGCCAGGTGCATTTCCGCGAGCCGGGACTGGAGCACAAGGAAGACCTGGAGACCGGTTCGCGCGCGGCGGTCCTCGGCGGCGTCACCGCCGTATTCGAGATGCCCAACACCAATCCCTTGACCACCAGCGAGGCAACCCTTGCCGACAAGGTGCGGCGCGGTAGCGGCCGCATGCATTGCGACTTCGCCTTCTGGGTCGGCGGTACCCGCGACAACGCTGGCGACGTCGGCGAACTGGAGCGGCTTCCAGGGGCTGCCGGCATCAAGGTCTTCATGGGCTCATCCACCGGCGACCTGCTGGTCGAGGATGATGAAGGCGTCGCTTCGATCCTGAGGAATACGCGCCGTCGCGCCGCCTTCCATTCGGAAGACGAGTTCCGCCTGCGCGAGCGTCTGGGCGAACGCATCGAGGGCGAACCGTCGTCGCATCCGGTCTGGCGCGACGAGATCGCCGCCTTGCGCTGCACCGAACGGCTGGTGCGTGTTGCGCGCAGCGTCCGCGCCCGCATCCATGTCCTGCACATCTCGACTGCCGAGGAGATATTGTTCCTCGAACAGCACAAGGATGTCGCGACCTGCGAGGCGACACCGCACCACCTGACCCTGTCGGCCGACGACTATGCGCGGCTTGGCACGCTGATCCAGATGAACCCGCCGGTGCGCGCCGCCCGCCATCGCGACGGTGTCTGGCACGGCATCGGCCAAGGCATCGTCGACGTCCTCGGCTCCGATCATGCGCCGCACACGCTGGCCGAGAAGGCAAAGCCGTATCCGGCCTCACCCTCGGGGATGACCGGCGTGCAGACGCTGGTGCCGATCATGCTCGACCACGTCAATGCCGGGCGACTGAGTTTGCAGCGCTTCGTCGATCTCTCCAGCCACGGCCCGCAACGCATCTTCGGCATGGCCAGGAAAGGCCGCATCGCCGCAGGCTACGATGCCGATTTCACAATCGTCGACATGAAGCGGCGCGAGACCATCACCAACGCGCAGGCCGGCTCGAAGGCAGGCTGGACGCCCTATGACGGCAAGCAAGTCACCGGCTGGCCGGTCGGCACCGTCATCCGCGGCCGGCGGGTCATGTGGGATGGCGAAATCACCACGCCGAGCCAGGGCAGGGCGGTGGAGTTTTCAGAGGCGCTGGCCGTCTAGGCCCATAAGTAAGGGGCGGGGAAAGCTTCAATCGCCTGCGACGAAAAACGTCCATTGCCCGGCGGGTGTGATGCCGACGCGGTAGAAGATGTAGGCGCCGAACTGCTTCATGTCGTCGAAGTCGCCGGCGGTGACGATCTTGAACAGTTCGACCCGCTGCCTGGCATCGAGCTTGTCCAGCGGCAGCGCGAAGAAATAGGGCCAGACATAGAGTTCCTGCGGCGTGCCGGCATCGACATGGACATAGCCGGCGTTGAGCACTTCCTCCAGAATGGCCAGGATCTCCTGGCCGTCCGGGTCGCCGGACAGGCCCTTGAGGAAAGCGATGGCATCGCCGTCTATGTCTGCCAGCGACAGCTGGGTCATGCCGTCGCCCTTGCCGACCAACGGCCTCAGCTTTTCGATGTCGCCGCTCTTGCAGGCTTCGATGATCAGGCCGTGCATGCGCCGCACCGGTTCGGGCAGCTTGCCGAGATCGTAGACGACCTCCGGCAGTGGCGCCTCCGGATCGACGCGCGGCCTGTTGGCCCCGCTGTCCGGTGGGCTGTCCGGCTTTCCGGCATCCGGTGCGGCCGGCTGGCTGGTTGAAGGCGGCGTTCCCAACGGATCGGGCATCGGGATGGTGCTGCCGGGCTGCGAGGCATCGTCGTCCGCCGACGGCGTGACCGGCGAGGGGAGTTCTTCGCGCTTGATTTCGCTCAAGGCATGGGCTGGGCTGCTCGCGAGGCACGTCAGCAATGGAATCGCGGCACAGCAAGCAGCGAGACGGATGTAGAGGACCAAGCCGTTCGGCTTGCCTGACATCGAAAAATGCACTGCCCGTTTCTCCCTGCTTCCGGGCTGATGCCCGAACGGCACTTGATGGTCGAAGAACCGGGTGGCCGGTTCAGTGCCGCAGCCGCTCGGGCTCGAAGGCGCCCGCGATCACCTTTTCACGCATGCGGTCGAGCAGGGCAAGCGCCGAGGTCTCGCCATTGGCGCGCAGCATTTCGCCGAATGCGGTTTCGAGCGCCGCCTCGGCGATGATCTCGGGTTCTATCCCGGCCGAAAGACCCTCCGCCCAGGCTTCGCTGTGGCTCTCCACCGCGGTCAGGCGTTTTTCTTCCCTGACCAGCGCGTCGATGTCGTTGACACCATGTTCCATATGCGATGTCCACCCTTTCAAGCAGCGATCCCTCGAACCGGATCGGGCCTGATCTGTTCCGTTTACACGCAGCCTTAAGTAAGTATCTGTAAATACGACATTTTTTTGATCGTCTATTGCTAAGCTTGGCTGCGCTCGGCAAAGCTTCGTTTAATCCGGAGCAAACTTAGCCGATTAGGCCGGCCTGCGGGGTGAAAACCTTCAGTTTGAGTTAATTCCGCATCCGCACGGTAACGTTTCGTTAACACTGTTGCAGAAGCGCAACATTACGATTGCACCAGGACGCAGGTTGGTACAAGCCGGTTTTGAGCGTCATGGCGGGCGCCGGGACGAATATCTGTTGATGAGTGCCTAGTTTCCGTAGCGCGAGGCGATGTCGCGCGACAGCGTCTCGCCTTCCTTCATATAGCGGCTGATGGCTTCGGTAGCCGACTCGGTGCACTGCGTGTAGGTGCCTCCGAACGAGCGGTAGCCACGGTTGAAGCTGGCGATGAAGCGGGCGCGCCGATCCGGGTCCGGATTCTCCGATTCGAGCAGCTTTTCCATCTCCGCCCGCCACTGGTCGCCCTTTTCGCCGCAGAGATTGCGCAGGAAATGCAGCGATCCCAAAACCTCGGCGAGCCGCATCAACCCGGGCTCGAATGGTGCCTCGGCGGCGAGCGCCGGCCGCGCTGTCAAAGCGGCGCTGACGGCCAGACATATCGCGAGGATGAGAGAGGCGCGGCGCATGCGCCTATCTGGCCAAACAATTTGTCGCCTGCAAGGCTATTCCGCTACGGCGGTCGGAGATTTCAAGGTCTTTCGGGATTTGCGTCGGGCCCGCCTAGCAATTCCTCGGCCACCGCGAACACCGAGCCGGCAAGCGGCATATCAGCCATTTCGGCAAGCGTGTAGAAAGCCGCGGTCTCGGCGTCGTCGCTGGCCACCGGCTCACCGCCGGCATAGGCCGCGCCGAACACCGTGAGGCGATAGTCGACCGGATGGTTGTCCTCCCGGCCGTCGATATGGATGTCGCGAAGCGGGCGAAAGCCGGCGGCGTGCAAACCAGTTTCTTCCATGAGTTCGCGCTGTGCCGCATCCTGCAGCGTCTCGCCGGCCTCGACCTTGCCGCCGGGGAAAGCATAAAGCCCTTGCGACGGCTGCAGCGCGCGCTTGACCAGGAGAACGGTGCTATCGCGGACGACCGCCACTGAAACGGCTGGAAGGATATTGCGTGTCTCGTTCATGGTTCCGGCCTTCCAGTCCCGCAGCCTGTTGTGGACCGGCCGGCGTGGCACAGCATTAGCGGTTGCAGCGCCGCTGTTCCATCGCCACTTTCGGGATCGAACTATCCCCGGGGCGCTTCAGGACCATTCAGCCATGTGTGGACGCTTTGCCTTGACCGCGACGCCGGACCAGACCGCAGCCTATTTAGGCCTGGCGGAATTGGAGGAATTTCCGGCCCGCTACAACATCGCGCCGACGCAGCCGATCTTGGCGGCTGTCGCCGGTGTTCCGCAGGCGCCGGGCTCCAATCTGCCGGATCGCCAGCCGATGCTGGTGCGCTGGGGCCTTCTCCCGGCCTGGGTCAAGGACACCAGGGAGTTTCCGCTGCTGATCAACGCCCGCTCGGAAGGCGTGTTGGAAAAAGCCTCGTTCAAGACAGCCATGCGCCACCGCCGGGCCCTGATACCGGCATCCGGCTTTTATGAATGGCGGCAGACCGGCGGCAAGAAGGGACAGCCCTATTGGATTCGGCCGCGGCATGGCGGGGTGGTGGCCTTTGCCGGCCTGATCGAGACCTATGCCGAGCCGGGCGGTTCGGAGATGGATACCGGCGCCATCATGACGGTCAGCGCCAATGCCGACATCGCTGATATCCACGACCGCATGCCCATCGTCATCGATCAGCATGATTTCGCGCGCTGGCTCGACTGCCGCAGGCTCGAGCCGCGCGACGTCGCAGATCTTCTGCGGCCGGCACAGCGCGACTTCTTCGAGGCCATTCCGGTCTCTGACCTCGTCAACAAGGTCGCCAACACCGGGCCGGAGATTCAGGAGAGGGGCGAGATCGGGCCGGAGCCCGAGAAGGTCAGGCGCCAGAAGCCCGGCGCGGACGACAGTCAGATGACTTTGTTTTAGTGGGAGCTGTCATTTCGAGGCGCGGCTGGCGCCATCTGGTTCAGCGCCCTGGCCGCCGTATCCGGCACTGGCCGTAGAGCGCTTCAGGCAGCGCGGGGCGATATGATCTTGGCGGCCGGCTTCTTCTTCTTGGCGGTGTGCAGAAGCGCAGCGACGATCGCGGCCGGGCCGATTGCGCGATAGTGGTTGGCCAGCGCCGGTTGCTTGGCACGGTTGGCTTCTTGCTTGCTTCGAGGCATCGATCTCTTCCCAGGTAACGTTTTCGTGTTCGCGTTTGACGGCTGAATCTGACCAAATCGTGACAGGTCCCGATCTAGCCGGCGAATGTTTCATGACTGTGCCGACATGTTTAATAAAATATTTCACTGCCTGATTCCGCGTGATCGGGCGACGCGTTTGCCGGTCCTGGCGACGTTTTTCTCGGGCGCAGCGGCTTGACGGCAACAGTGGTCAGGGCGATAAAGCCGCCCATGAGAACGTCTTTCGCCATTTGTGGCATTTGCATTATTGGCTAGCCTCGCGCTGGTCCGGACGTTTTCGCCTCATCTTTCCCTAGATTGGACAAACGCCCCCGGCCAGCAGGCTGGAGCTTCGTTTTGCGCCTTGGCGTCGAACAGGTTCGGCAAACAGGAATACAACCGGGAAGGCACGAATGTCCGACGCATCGCAAGACCTGCGCCTCTACAACACGCTGACGCGCACGAAGGAGGGTTTTGTCCCCATCGATCTGCAAAACGTGCGCATGTATGTTTGCGGCCCGACCGTCTATGACTTCGCCCATATCGGCAATGCCAGGCCGGCGATCGTCTTCGACGTGCTGTTCCGCCTGTTGCGCCATGTCTATGGCGAGGCGCATGTCACCTATGTGCGCAACATCACCGATGTCGACGACAAGATTAACGCCCGCGCCTTGCGCGATTTCGGTGCCGAGATCGAGACGGGGAAACTCTCGCTCAACGACGCCATCCGGCGCGTGACGGAGAAGACCGCCGACCAGTACCACAAGGATGTGGCGCTGCTCGGCTGCCTGCAGCCGACCTTCGAGCCGCGCGCCACGGAGTTCGTCGCGCCGCGCGCCGACGGCAAGATCGACATGCTGTCGCTGATCGGGCAGCTGATCGATCGCGGCCATGCCTATGTCGCGGCCGGCGAGGTCTTGTTCGATACCGCCTCGATGGCGGATTACGGGCAGTTGTCGAAGCGCAATCTCGACGAACAGCAGGCCGGCGCCCGCGTCGCCGTCGACGCACATAAGAAGAGCCCTGGCGACTTCGTCCTGTGGAAGCTGTCCTCGCCCGAGGAACCGGGCTGGGAAAGCCCGTGGGGCAGGGGCCGGCCGGGCTGGCACATCGAGTGCTCGGCCATGTCGGCTGCCTATCTCGGCGAGGTCTTCGACATCCATGGCGGCGGCCTCGACCTGATCTTCCCGCACCATGAGAACGAGATCGCCCAGTCACGCTGCGCCCACGGCACGCAGGTCATGGCCAATGTCTGGATGCACAACGGTTTCCTGCAGGTCGAAGGCCAGAAGATGTCGAAAAGCCTCGGCAATTTCTACTCGATCAACGAGCTCCTCGAGACCGAGACGTTCGGCGGCCGCAAATGGCCGGGCGAGGTGCTGCGGCTGGCGATGCTGATGACGCACTACCGCGAACCGATCGACTTTTCCGTGCGCAAGCTGGAGGAGGCGGAGAACACGCTGCGCAAATGGAAGCGCGCGGCCGATCTTGCCCCGGCAGCCGGTTCGTTGCCGGCCGAGATCGTGGAGGCGCTGTCGGACGATCTCGCGACCTACGCTGCCTTCCAGCAATTGACCCAGCTTGCCGGCGAGGCGACCGACTTTAACGGCGGCGGCGACAATGCCGCCGCCGCCTCGCTCAAGGCGGCGCTCGCCTTCCTCGGTTTCGACGTCGGCGCTGCCAAGGTCGATGAGGTCGCGGTCGCCAAGGCGATTGCAGATCGTCTGGCGCTGATCGCCGCCAAGAACTGGGCAGAGGCCGACCGCGTGCGCGACGAACTCCTGGCGCAAGGCGTGCAGCTCAAGGACGGCAAGGACCCGGTCACCGGCGAACGTGTGACGACGTGGGAAGTGAAGCGGTGAGGGGGGCGCAGATCCGCGATATCGACAATATCTGCCAGCACATCGTCATCGCCGCCGGCCTGGCCGGCGCCGAGGTGCCGGAACCTGCAATGGAGGTACTCGTTCCATGATCGACCATCTCGGCATCAGTGTTTCCGATTTTGAAAAGTCCAAGGCGTTCTACGATAAGGCGATGGCGCCGCTGGGGGCTGCGCTGCTCTACATGGTGCCGCAGGAATACACGGGCGGCGCCAAGGTCGGCGGCTATGGCCGCGACCGGGCGGTGTTCTGGCTGAGCGACAAAACGGACAAGCCGCAGGCGACCACCCAACACGTCGCGTTTACCGCGCGCAGCCGCGCCGAGGTTGATGCCTTTCATGCGGCCGCACTCGCTGCCGGCGGCAAGGACAATGGCGGGCCGGGGCTGCGGCCGCATTATCACCCGAATTACTACGGCGCTTTCGTCTTCGATCCCGACGGCAACAATGTCGAGGCGGTCTGCCATGATCCGGAGTGACCTGCCATGAGCCTCGACAATCGGCCGGTCTATACCGGTGGCTGCCAGTGCGGCGCGGTGCGCTTTCGCGTCGAGGGCGCGCTCGGCGACGCTTCGATCTGCCATTGCCGCATGTGCCAGAAGGCGTTCGGCTCGTTTTACGCGCCGCTGGTTTCCGTGCGCGGCGCCAGGCTCGACTGGACGCGTGGCGGACCGAAATATTTCCGCTCATCCAGCCATGTCGAGCGCGGCTTTTGCGCCGATTGCGGCACGCCGCTGACCTTCACCGCGCCGGATGGCGTCGGCCTGGCGATCGGTGCGTTCGACAATCCGGCGGAAATCGTGCCGCTGATCCAGTGGGGCACCGAAGCGAAACTGCCCTACGTCGATACGATCCCGCAATTGCCGGGCGAGGACACCATGGCTGACATGTCGTCGGCGCCCTATCTCGCCGAACTCGTCTCCTATCAGCACCCCGACCATGACACCGACCAATGGCCACCGGAGGAAAGACCATGACCGATCAAGTTCGAACCGGCGGCTGCCAGTGCGGCGCGGTGCGCTTTCGCGTCAAAGGCGCGCTCGGCCGCCCCTCCATCTGCCATTGCCGCATGTGCCAGAAACAGTTCGGGTCCTTCTTCGGCGCGCTGGTGACGGCGCCCAGGGATGGCGTCGAATGGACCCATGAGGAGCCGAGCTACTTCCAGTCCTCGGTCAACATCGATCGCGGCTTCTGCGCCCGCTGCGGCACGCCGCTGACCTATCGCCAGCCCGGTGGCCTGGAGATCGCCATCGGCGCCTTCGACGACCGTTCGGATCTCGCCCCGCAGATCCAGGTCAACTATGCCGCGCGGCTGCCCTGGGTCGAAAAGATCTTCGAGGCGCCGGTCCATGACGACCCGGATTTTTACACCAGGCAGGAGCACATCATCTCCTTCCAGCATCCCGATCACGAAACGGCCAACTGGCCGCAACAGGGCCTGAAACTATGAGCTTGCGCACCCTCTATCCCGAGATCGAAGCCTTCGACAGCGGCATGCTCGATGTCGGCGACGGCCACCAGATCTATTGGGAGCGTTCCGGCACCAAGGGCGCCAAGCCGGCGGTATTCCTGCATGGCGGCCCCGGCGGCACCATCTCGCCGAAACACCGGCGGCTGTTCGACCCGAAACTCTACGACGTCATCCTGTTCGACCAGCGCGGTTGCGGCAAGTCGACGCCCAACGCCTCGCTCGAAGCCAACACCACCTGGCACCTCGTCGCCGACATCGAGCGGTTGCGTGAAATGGCCGGTTTCGACAAGTGGCTGGTGTTTGGCGGCTCCTGGGGCTCGACCTTGGCGCTCGCCTATGCCGAGACGCATCCCGAGCGCGTCAGCGAACTTGTCGTGCGCGGCATCTACACGCTGACCCGGCCCGAACTCGAATGGTACTATCAGTTCGGCGTCTCCGAGATGTTCCCGGATAAGTGGGAGCGCTTCCTGGCGCCGATCCCCGAGGCCGAGCGCGGCGACATGATGGCGGCCTATCGCAAGCGGCTGGTCGGGTCCGATCGCAAAGCACAGGTCGAAGCCGCCCTTGCCTGGAGCCTGTGGGAGGGCGAGACGATCACGCTGCTGCCGGAGCCGGAAACCAGCGGCAAGTTTGGCGAAGATGACTACGCGGTGGCCTTTGCCCGTATCGAGAACCATTACTTCGTCCATGCCGGCTGGCTGGAGGAGGGACAGTTGCTGCGCGACGCGTGGAAGCTCAGGGATATACCAGGCACCATCGTCCATGGCCGCTACGACATGCCGTGTCCGGCGCGCTATGCCTGGGCCCTCCACAAGGCCTGGCCGAAGGCGGATTTCCATCTGATCGAAGGCGCCGGCCATGCCTATTCGGAGCCCGGCATTCTCGACCAGTTGATCCGGGCGACGGATCGGTTTGCGGGGAAATGACGATGCCTGCCCGCGCTCGTTGAAGGAGCGCGGCCTTTCGAGCTTAGCCATGACAAAACAACGCCTCTACCTCTTCGACACCACCCTTCGCGACGGCCAGCAGACGCCGGGCATCGACTTTTCCGTTGAGGACAAGGTTGCCATCGCCAGGTTGCTGGACGAGTTCGGCCTCGACTATGTCGAGGGCGGCTATCCCGGCGCGAACCCGACCGACACTGCATTCTTCAGGCAGAAGCGCACGGAGCGCGCCAAATTCGTCGCCTTCGGCATGACCAAGCGGGCAGGGGTGTCGGCCTCCAACGATCCGGGGCTGGCGGCACTCGTCCAGTCCAGCTCCGACGCCATCTGCTTCGTCGCCAAGAGCTGGGACTATCATGTGCGCGTCGCGCTTGGCTGCACCAATGAGGAGAACCTCGAATCGATCAAGGCTTCGGTCGAAGCCGCCATTGCCGTCGGCAAGGAGGCGATGGTTGACTGCGAGCATTTCTTCGACGGCTTCAAGGCCAACCCCGATTACGCACTGGCCTGCGCCAAGACCGCCTACGAGGCCGGTGCGCGCTGGGTGGTGCTGTGCGACACCAATGGCGGCACCCAGCCTTCGGAAGTCCATGCCCTGGTTGGGAAGGTTATCGCCGCGGGCATTCCCGGCGACCATCTCGGCATCCATGCCCATGACGATACCGGCCAGGCGGTGGCCAATTCGCTGGCCGCCGTCGAAGCTGGCGTGCGCCAGATCCAGGGCACGCTGAACGGCATCGGCGAGCGCTGTGGCAACGCCAACCTGATCACCATCGTCCCGACGCTGGCGCTGAAGCCGGCCTTCGCCGACCGCTTCGAGACGGGCATTTCTACGGAAGCGCTGACCGGCATCTCGCGCCTGTCGCGCGCCTTCGACGAGCTGTTGAACCGCGCGCCGGAAGCGCAGGCGCCCTATGTCGGCTCGTCCGCCTTCGCCACCAAGGCCGGCATCCATGCCTCGGCGCTGGCCAAGGAGCCAGCGACCTATGAGCACGTGCCGCCGGAAGCGGTCGGCAACCGGCGCCGTGTCATGGTCTCCGACCAGGGCGGCAAGGCGAACTTCCTCGCCGAACTGAAGCGACGCGGCATCGATGTGCCGAAGGACGACCACCGGCTCGACGCGCTGATTGCGGTCGTCAAGGAGCGCGAGGCGGAAGGCTATGCCTATGAGGGCGCCGACGCCTCCTTCGAGCTGCTGGCCCGCAAGATGCTGCACGGCCTGCCGGAGTTCTTCAACGTCACCTCGTTCCGCTGCATGGTCGAGCGCCGTTTCGACGCCAACGGCCAGCTGAAGACGGTTTCGGAAGCGATCGTCAAAGTGCTGGTCGACGGCGAGGAGAAGATGTCGGTGGCCGAGGGCCACGGGCCGGTCAACGCGCTCGACATCGCGCTGCGCAAGGATCTCGGCAAATTTCAGAATGAAATCGCCGACATGGAGCTAGCCGATTTCAAGGTGCGTATCCTCAATGGCGGCACCGAAGCGATCACCCGCGTGCTGATCGAATCGTACGACGGCACCGGCGCCCGCTGGTGGACGGTCGGCGTGTCGGAAAACATCATCGACGCCTCCTTCCAGGCGCTGATGGATTCGATCATCTACAAGCTGATGAAGAACCGCGACATGGCTGGGCTGGTGGCGGCGGAGTAGGCGATCGCCTTGACGGGGCGAAGCCTCGTCATTCAAATCGCTCCGGCAAATGCCGCTTTGGATCGTCGGCCGGAGCGATAATTGGGGTCGTAGCCGAACCGCCTGAAGTCTTCCGCATAGGCTCGCGCGACCGCGTCGGCCAGCGGCTCCGTCCACACGATTTCCGGCCTCGGGGCAGACTGGTTGAGCGGCTTTGCCTGCGAGCTTCGAATTTCCTCCGAGGCGCCCAGACGGTCGAGGACAGGCGTCAGGCCTTCAGCCAGGGATTCGAGTTTGATGATCTCGACCGTGAAGTCACTTGAATCCGGGATTATTGCCGACATCAGGCTCCAATGGCCATCCTTGCCAAGAGCGGCCGTTGCACATGCGCCTTTGACGAAACTGTCGAAAGACATCTGATCGCGTTCGATATCGGATGAGGATAACGAACTCATGTCACCAATCAACTGCTTGATCAGCTTGGTATTTTTCGGGTCGGATATTTTGAGGTCATAGAACTTGTTGAGATAACATGACCGCAGTCTGGAGAATGGATTTCTCACCACGGAGAAAATCAGTGTCTCCGGGTCGCGCAGCAACGATTCGAACAGCTTTACGCCGACGTCGCTCGGGGCCAGAAGTCCCGATTGTTGACGTATATGGTATGCCCCGGGACGGTCATCCTGATTGACGCCGTAGGCGCAGATCGAGAGCAGTCGCTTGACTGTCGTGCAGCCAGCCTTTGGCACTTCAATATAGATCAACTTCTGTTCGGGGAAGACGTGGAAGAAGTAGTCGATGTCTGTCGTGGCGCGATAAGCACGATATGAAACCGAGTCCCCCAGATGATGCCTGACTTTGAGCTGCGCTCGGAAGAAAGTATACTTCCTATTTTTTATAGCACTTGTCAGACGCGACATGAGATCTCCGAATCAGGTCATTCTAGACTCCCTCAAGCCCAAGGAGATATTATTGCCGGCGGCGGCTCGTAGCAACAGAAAGTTCTAATAAATGGGTGGATCGTCAGAAGCGGATTTGTGGCCTTGAGCGGGGGCCCCGCGGCCCCCGCCACTTGACCCATCAGCGAAAGTCCATTGATCCATCACAACTTTGCGATGGTCTTGCCGGGATTGCTGGGCCATAGCATTGGCCCATGGCCACAGAAGCAATTGCCCTCGACGCGAATTCAACCGCCCGTCGCGGTTTCCTGCTGGCGTTGGGCGCCTATCTCCTGTGGGGGCTGCTGCCCTTCTACATGAAGGCGGTGGCCCACCTGCCGCTTTCCGAAGTCATTGCCCATCGCATTGTCTGGTCGGTGCCGATTGCCGCCGCGGTTCTGGTCTGGGCCGGCCGCACGGCTGATTTCAAGGCGGCAATCCGTTCGCCCCGCACCATCTCGATGGCGGCGCTGACGGCGGCGCTGATTTCGGTCAACTGGGGCATCTATGTCTGGGCGATTTCTGTCGACCGCACCGTCGAGACCGCGCTCGGCTACTACATCAACCCGCTGGTCAGCGTCGTCGTCGGAGCATTGCTGCTGGGCGAACGGCTCGACCGTCTGCAGATGGCCGCAGTGGCGCTGGCCGCGATCGCCGTCATGGTGCTGACCATCGAGGGCGGCAAACTGCCCTGGGTGTCGCTGGCGCTGGCCTTTTCCTTCGCCGCCTACGGTTTCTTCCGCAAGACGTTGCCGATCGGCCCCAGCCAGGGTTTCCTGCTCGAAGTACTTCTGCTGTCGGTGCCGGCAATCGGCTACATCGTCTATCTGATTGCCACCGGCCAGGACCACATCGTGTCCAGCACCATGACCGACACGGCGCTGCTGGTCGGCTGCGGTCCGGTCACCGCGGTGCCGCTGTTGCTTTTCGCCTTTGGCGCCAAGCTGCTGCGCCTCTCCACGATCGGCATCATGCAATACATCGCGCCGACAATGGTGTTCCTGATTGCCGTGCTGGTCTTCAACGAGCCGTTCGGCACCACCCAGGCCGTGGCCTTCGCGCTGATCTGGACGGCCCTCGCAATCTATTCCTGGTCGATGTTGTCGACAGCGCGGCAGCGGGCAGCGTCACAGCCCGCAAGGTAGGAATTTCGAATGTACCTGCTGCATATCGCCAACAAGAACTATTCCTCGTGGTCGTTGCGGCCATGGATATTGATGCGCGAGCTGGACATTCCGTTCGAGGAACGGCTGACGCCATTCCCGACGGGATCGAGCTGGACCCTCTACCGGCCATTCTCGCCGAGCGGCCGGGTGCCGTGCCTGATCGATGATGGCTGGGCGGTCTGGGATTCGCTCGCCATCGCCGAATATCTGGCCGAGCGCCACCACGGCGTGTGGCCGGTCGAGGCCAAGGCGCGCGCCTGGGCGCGGTCCGCCGCCGCCGAAATGCATTCGAGTTTCACCGCGCTTCGCAATCTGTGCCCGATGAGCTGCGGCCTGCGGGTCGAGCCGTTTCCGATGCCGTATGCGCTGAAGCACGATCTCTTCCGCCTCGGCGACCTCTGGAACGACGGTCTTGCCCGCTTTGGCGGACCGTTCCTGGCCGGCGCCAGCTTCACCGCCGTCGATGCCTTCTTCGCCCCGGTGGCGTTCCGTGCGCAGTCTTACGGGCTCGCTTTCGAGGGCGCGGCCGCCGCCTATCCCGAGCAGTTGCTTGCCTTGCCTGCGATGCGTGAATGGTACGAGGCCGGCTTGGCCGAGACCTGGCGCGAGCCGGATCACGAAGCCGAGGTCCGCGCCGCCGGCACCATCATCGAGGATATCAGGGCTTCGGCGTGAGGCCGCCGGGCCGCGCCTACATCTGGCCGAGCCGCCTGACAAACAGATAGGTCACGCCTGCGATCAGCATCGAGACCGCCGTCACCACCCAGAAACCCATTGGCGTGTCGACCAGTGGCAAGCCGCCGACATTCATGCCGAACAGGCCCGAGATGATGGTCATCGGCAACAGCACGGCTGTCATCACCGACAGCACATAGAGCAGCCGGTTCGACTGGGTTGTCAGCTTGGCCATCAGTTCGTCCTGCAGAAGCCTGGTGCGGGCCTGCAACTGCTCGCCATCATAGTGCACCGTCTGCGCACGGTGCGAAAGCCGCGCCGCCATGTCGTTGATCGAATCGGGCAGGTCGTTGCGGTGCGAATGGTCGAGGTGGCGAAACAGATTGGTCAGCGTCGCCATCTGGCGGTGGATCACCACCAGATGCCGGCGTGCGTCGACCAGCGCCTGTCGCTCATTGTGCCATGCGTCGCAGACAATGCGGTCCTCGATGCCGTCGAGATTGTCGCCGAGTCCCGAAAGTTCCGCCGCCATGCCGTCGAACGACTGGCCGACGACCGCCTCGATCAGCTCGGCCGGCGAGCGGAATTTGCGCGATCCGTTCTCGATCGCCTTGCGGATGTTGTCGACCGACTGCAGCGGCTGCTTGCGGGCTCCGACCAGCATCGTGTCGTTGAGAGCGAAACGGAAATGACCAAGCCCGCCGGCTTCCGCCGAATAGTCGTGGCGCAAATCAGGCAGGTCGCCATAGAGCCAGTCGTCCTCGAGGTCTATGTGGCAACCATGGCTGGCGGACAGGAAGGCCTCGCGCACTGGCACCGGCAAATCCCGATCGGCGCCGATTTCATGGCGGGCGCGCATGTCGGAGAGCTGGTAGCTGCGCCAGGTCCAGTGCGCGGCGGCCACATCCTTGGTCCGCACGCCTTCGGCGGTAAAGTGGTAGATGAAGAACAGCCCGTGCTCGTCGGGCAGGTAAGGCGACAGGTCGGAGCCTTCCGGGGCGAGGGCGATATCCATGGGCGCGGTGCCAGATGCGGGTTTCGAAAGACGGCGCCACGTGGCGGCACCTGACCGCGATTTCTAGCACGGGCGAGTCCGGTTTCGTGTGACGGTTTCTTGACAGCCGGTCACAGTTTGCCAAGCAACGGCAGGGCGGCCTGAATAGCAGTTGCTCTCATCCTCGGCGCATGGACGTACTTAGCAACCACCGCAACGGGGCTGTCAGTCGCCAGCTGTACGACGCGAGCAGTGCGGTACGTTCGGCAAGGAGATTGTTGCGATCGTGCGCGAGTGCATCGCGCTCACCGCGCAACTGATCGGAGTCGGCGGTCGCTGCAGCCCCCACGACATCGCAGCTTTCATCGAACTTTGCCCGTATCAGGTCCAGCTCATCGCGCAATTTCTGGCTGTCGCCGTTGTCTGCCATGGCACATAGAATGTCGTAGGCGGTGCGGATCAGCGGTGTTACCTCCGAATGGTTTTGCATGTCCTCGGCCGTAGCTCGTTCATGATGCAACTCCGCGGTCAGGAAACGCCCTATCTCGGCATACGCCCGGTCGGAGCGGGTCGGCCACACGATGCCGGTCCTCTCCGCCGCGCGGTCGATTTGATTCCGCCAGTCGATCAGGAATTCTTCGTGGCGGATCAAATACCGTGGCATGTGTCGCGAATGATGCTCCGCCTCGAGCACGTGCCTGAGCCACAGCAAAAGGGATTTTGACAGCGGCAATCCATCCCTCCGCTTTAGCGAGTAAGCGACCTCGAGCGGGTTGCGAAACGGCAGGAGCGCCACCGTGTCGACTTCCATTTCGGCAAGGATCGACGACATGAAAGGAACGAACCGGCAGATCCTGGGATCCTTGACGAAAAACAACGGCTCATCGCCGAATTCGCTTGCGAGGATCGCCTTGATCTTGTGGCGGTGACGCTCGGCCGCCGGCGATTGCAGCCATTGCGAATTGAGTGGCCGCCAGTCATGCCACGATGAGCTTGCTGCCGCGAGCAACTCGTCGTTTGCTGAATTGAGCGGGGCGCTTTCCCAGTACCCTTTGGGATTGTTGCGGTCGGCGGGCAATGGCTTTGTGGGATGGGCCGATCCCAATGCGGCGAGGGTGCCGGCAAGCGCCGAGGTCCCGCTGCGGTGCATTCCAAGCACCAGGATCGCTTTTCTCCGAGAATGGTGCGTGCAGGGGGGCATCAGCGCGGCTGGTGGCTGACCTTCCCGCAACGGCAGCCGGGCTTCAAGCCATTCGGGTATTCCCGCAGGCAGCGCCAGGCTTCCGTCCAGCAGCGGGTTCGCGGCGGCTGAGCCATCATTGAACAGTCCATGATAGTGAATATGGACCAACTGGGCCGGATTCGGCGCTGTGGCCGGATTGAAGCCGTGAAGCGGAAAGTTATGGGTGGCCGGCAAAAGCCGCACGGAATGGTTGCCGGCGACAGCCGCCAGTGAGAAGGCTGCCTGGCTCGTGCCCCAGAAGGCGGTAGCGTCTCCCTGCAGCACGCCGGTCCCGGTGCTATAGGCGGGTTCGGCGCCGGCCCATGGCTTCATATCGGCTGCCACCAGCTTCTTGAGAATGTCTTCAGTGCGCTGAAACAGGCCACACGCCCTTCTTGCGGCGATGAGCCCGGCATTGTAGCTGGCACGCACAGCCAGGTTGTCGACGCTCGTGCGCACGACAGGCAGGTGCTCGTAGTCGACACCGGCAAGGGCGCATAGCTCTCTCCAGTAAGCGTCGAATGGGTCGCCGGCGCCTGTCGTACACATCCCCTTTACGTCCACCGGGCGGGCAGCGGCGGAGTTTGTGCCCAACGAAAAGTCGGGCTCGGCGACGAATATCGCATCGCTATCAAGCTGGATGATGACCGGCGGTCCGGCCCGTCTCTCGACATGGGCAAGCGAATGTACCCGGTATGAGGGGCCGTATTGCGGACAGCAACTGTCGATCTCGATCGGCAGATACTCCACTCCAAGTTGCTTGAGCCGGCTTAGCGTCGACGGGGAGGGACGACGGTCGCTTCTCGGCGAAACGGCCGTTATCGCGGATTTTGAATAAGAGCCGGCGAAGCACCTTATGCTTTCGCACAGCAGCAGGGCCTGTGCTTCGAGAATGCCTGCCTCGGCAATCAGCACAAACTCGACGCTGTCTCCAGATCCATCGGTTTTGGTTTCGCTGAGGGGTTCTTCCTTCGGAACGGGCGATTGCCGCGAGGGCATTGTCGGGCGCGCCTCCTTGGCGGCGCCGATTTTCTGGATGATGACTTGTTCTCCACGGTAGAGCTCGCGGTATTGGCCGGCATGCACCGACAGGAAGCTGTCGATGCCGAGTTTTGGACGGTCAACCTCGTTGGCAAAGAAAGTCCATTCGTAGTCGTCGAAAATGACAATCCCGCCATCCCGAACCATCGGCCAGGAAAGCACGGCATCCAACTGGACGTCGGCACTGTGGTGGCTGCCGTCGACATAGACGAGGTCGAAACGCCGCTCGCTGGTGATAAGGTGGGCCAACGCCCGGGACGAAGGACTTTTGATCTTCTCGACCCGTTCGCCGAACTCGGCGAGATTGCTGTCGAAGCGTTGCTCCATATGTGCAAGCTGGTCGCTCCATTTATTGCGCAGGGCGTGTTCGGGACTGCCGCTGAATGTATCAATGCAGGTCAGCCGGCATTTGCCGAGATAGTTGAGAAAGAAGATCGCCGACCGGCCCTCCCAGGAACCGATTTCCAGAACGTCGAGGGCCTCGCCCCGGCGCGACTGGAGCAGTGAGGCCCAGAGGGAAAAGAAACGCGAAGTCCAGTCGGTCGAAAGACTCTTGTCTGCAAACCACGCGGAAAAATCAGGGGTCATAGTTCTCCTCTTTACGGGCAGGACGACACCTTCTGTTCAAGAGCGCCCCGTTCGTCGGCGATTGGCCCAGGGCCAGTTCAGTTACCTGCCTGTTTTGGGCAGCCATCTGTTGAGCTTAATCCGCAGCCGTTTTGTCATCGCACCGGTTACGGTGCGCCAGCCGAGTGGCCAGCATAGGTGGCATAGGCGCAACGTCGCTATGAGACCCGGCGGCGGGTTGGCGAGCATGCGCTCGACGATATCATGCGCCAGGCGCGTTGCCGCGTCCGCGTCAGCCGCGCGGTTGAAGGGGCGCGATGCCGCAAGAAAGGTCTTCAGTACGCCAAGCAACTTGCCATAGGCAGCGGCGCGTCGTTCGGTGGCGATCACATGCCCACGGATGAAGTTGGTCAGGTCCTGGGCGAAAGCGTCGTCGTAGAGGTCATAGGTCAGGCCGAGGCGCGCCCAGGTCGCCTGGCGGATCGGGTGCGTGCGATTGCGGGCATTTTTTGCATTTGTCGCGGTCAGCCCAAGCGTGTTCAGCCGATAGCGCGTCAACGGCTCGGCCAGGTTTCGCGCCCGGCACAAGCCCAGCATGTCAAACCACAGGTAGTGATCCTGCGAGACCAGCTCATCGATCCTGTAGTGCCCGGCTGCCTCGAAGCAGCCGCGGCGGTAGGCGATCGTCGAATGGTAGAAGGGATTGTGGAACAGGATGGTCCAGCGGATCTCCAGGTCCGTTTCGGGCATCCGCTGCGCGCCGACGACACGGTCGGCTTCGTCGATCAGCGTCACCGCGTTTCCGACGAGGCCAAGTTCGCTGTCCTCGTCCAGCGCGGCGACGTGCCGCCCGACATGCGTCGGCTCGGCGATGTCATCGGCATCGAGGCGCAGGATGATGTCGCCGCGTGCCGCCTCGATGCCACGGTTGGCGGCGGCGGCGGTGCCGAGATTGGTCGGGTTGGTGACAAGCCGGATGCGTGGGTCGCGACGCACCAGCTCCTGGAAGACTGCGTCCTGGCCTGTCCCGTCATCGACTATGATGAGCTCGAGGTCGTCGAACTCCTGGCTCAGGATGCTGTTGACCGCAGCATCGAGAAACCGCTGGTCCGTGTAGACGGTCATGACGACCGAAGCGCGCGGAACGCGATCCGGCGCGCCGCCTATCCTATCCGCCATCGTTGACTCCCCTTGCCCATCTCCCGATTAACCAACCAGGAGGTCCGCCGCAAATGGAATCGCCGAAAAGCGTCCGTCCGGCCGCAGTGGCTAGGTCGCCGCTCGAGCAGCGGCCGACGGCGGCCGCCGTCTGATACGGCTCAGCGCTTCGGTCCGAAGCCGGGATAGGGATTGAGCGGCACAACAGCGGCAATATCCATCATGCCGGCCTTGACCAGCGGCAGCGTGGCGAGATGGCCGCGCACCTCGGCATCATTGGCAGCCTCGAGCATCATGCCGCTGCCGGGGAGGTCGCCGCGGTTCCACACCTGGCGCACCGCGCCTTCGGCGTAGAGCGTGCGCCGCTGTTCCGCCTCGCCAGGCAGCAGTGGCGCGAAATCGGCATCGGTGAATCTTTCGGTGTTGCGGGTGAGAAGGGCAAAGAACTGCATTGAAGTCTCCTGCTTTGAAAGTTGGGATGTCCCAATTGTTGCTGCCGCTAGCCAGACAGTCCAAGACTGATTAGGCTAAAGTTGAGACCTGACAGGACTGAGCAGGGTATGTTCGATCTGCGCCAACTCCGCTATTTCGTTGCCGTCGCCGAGCAGGGGAATGTCGGCCGCGCCGCCGAACTGCTGCACCTCTCGCAATCGCCGCTGAGCCGGCAGATCATGCAACTGGAACAACAACTGGGCGTCGCCCTGTTCGAACGGGCGAAGCAGCGGGTGCATCTCAATGCCGAAGGCCAGGCCTTCCTTGCCGAGGCGCGGGCGCTGCTTGCCGGCGCGCGGCGCCTCGAGGAATTTGGCCGCAGTCTCGCTAGTGGGGCCGCCGGCAGCCTCGCTATCGGCTACGTCGAGGGCGCGGTGCATGCGGGGTTGCTGGCGCGCATGCTCAGGCAGTTCCGCCGCGAACGCCCGGACTTCCATCTCAGATTGACGAACCAGCGTTCCGCCGCGCAATTGGAGGGGCTACGCCGGCGTACGCTCGACCTCGGCCTGGTCTATTCGCCGCCGCTGGCCGAGGATCCCGACATTGCCTCGATGCTCATCCGGCGCGAGCCGCTGGTGCTGGCCATGCCAGAAGGCGATGCGCTCGCCGACGTCGTCGAGATCGGACCTTCCCATCTCGACGGCCGCCCCTGGATCACCGTGGTGCGCCAGCCCGGCGATACGCTTCGTGTCCAGTTCCTGGCAGCCTGCGCCAGGGCCGGCTTCACGCCCGACATCGCTTACGAGACGACGGATCCGCTGACTTCGCTCGGCCTGGTCAGCGCCGGGCTTGGCCTGGCGACAGTGCAGGCCAGCCTGCGGAACACCGCGCCGCCCGGCATCGTGTTCCGCGACCTGCCCTGGTTCGACCGCACCGTCTCGGTCCACCTGGCCTGGCGGCGGCGGGACAGGCGCGCGGTGATTGCTGGTTTGCGGAGGGCAGTAGGGCAGTAGGGCAGTAGGGCAGTAGGGCAGTAGGGCAGTAGGGCAGTAGGGCAGTAGGGCAGTAGGGCAGTAGGTTTGCAGTCTCTCGAGCCTTTTGCTCTCCCCTACTGCCTTACTGCCCTATTCCCTTACTCCCCTGACTTTACATCTTGTCGATCACCGACTGCACGCCTTCGGTCGGCGCGTCGACGGAAGAGCCTGCCACCATGATGGCTGGGACGATTGCCTCGGGATCGTTGACCACCAGCGGCTTGACCCGTTGCGCGGTGTGGATGAAGCCTTCCGCGGCCATGTGATCAAGCAACGTCAGCATCGGATCCCAGAAACCGTTGACATTGCCGAAGACGATCGGCTTGCGGTGATGGCCGAGTTGCGCCCAGGTCATGATCTCGACGATCTCTTCGACCGTGCCGATGCCGCCAGGCAGCGCCACAAAGGCGTCGGATTTCTCGAACATCTTATGTTTGCGCTCGTGCATGTTGTCGGTGATCAGCAACTCGTCGAGCCGGTCAAGCGCGGTTTCGGTTGCTTCCCTGTTGATCAGGAAGCGAGGGATTATGCCCGTAACCTTGCCGCCCGCCTTGAGCGCGCCTTCCGCGACGGCGCCCATGATGCCTTTGGTGCCGCCGCCATAGACCAGCCGCAGACCTGCTTTGGCAATCGAGCGCCCAAGCAGGTGGCCGGCCTTCGTGTAGATTTCATTGCGGCCCGGAGACGAGCCGCAATAGACGCAGACGGATCGAATCGTGTTCATACTGATGATAGGTGATTGGGTCTTAAAGCGCGGTCAAGCCCCAGGGGGTAACAAGCCGGGGCTTTTTCTTGTCGGTCATGTCAAAACAGGCTAGACCGGCGTTAGGTGGCTAAGGGGTAGTGAAATACATGGCAATCAATCCTTTGAAGGCGTTCTTGTTCGCGGCGGGTGGGACCGTCGCGGCAGCGGGAACCGCCTATGTGTCGGGCGCGCTCGACCCGTATCTTAATCGTACGCCGCCGCCGCAGGTGGCGGCCTTGACGCCGCCCGCGGCGCCGAAACCGGCGGATCCCGGCACCGAAGGGCGATTGCCGGCGCCGGCCGTGCCGGCCGCTCCCGCCGCGGCGCCCCAGGCGACCGCTCCAGCCGCACCGTCAACCGAAGCCGCGGCGCCGGCAGCGCCCGGGACGGATGCGGCGGCTCCGGCGGCACCCGCCGCAGCGGGCCCGATCGCGCCGACCTTCGACGTCGTGCGCGTCGAAAGCAACGGTTCGATCGTCGTCGCCGGCAACGCGGAGCCCAACTCGAAGGTCGAGATCCTCAACGGCGCGACTGTGATCGGCTCGACCGTCGCCGGTCCCGACGGCGCCTTTGTCATCGTCCTCGACGATCCGCTGAAACCTGGCGATTATACGATTTCGCTGCGTTCGACGACCGGAACGGTCGTGACCGCATCGGTGCAGACCGCTGTCGTTTCGGTTCCGGCCAATGCGGCCGGCCAGGTGCTGGCCATGGTTGAAGAGCCGGGCAAGCCGGCCGAACTGCTCACCGTTCCAGCGGCCGAGACAAAACCGGCCGCACCAGCCACCGGCGACCAGGCTGCCGCACCGGCTGCTCCTGCGCCAGCGGTTCCGGCCGCCGAAGCGCCTGCAACGACCGCTCCGGCACCTGCTGCGCCGGCAGCAACCGCGCCGGCGTTGGTGGAAGCAAAGCCTGCACCTGCAGCGCCCGCAACGCCGCCTGCCGCACCGGCTGCCGAACCCAGGATCGTCGTTGAAGCGGTCGAAATCGACGGCAACAAGATCTTCGTCGCCGGCCTCGCCGATCCGGGCCGCAAGGTACGCGCCTATGCCAACGACATCCTGCTCGGTGACGCGCAGACGTCGCCGGACGGGCACTTCCTCGTCGAGGCGACGCGCGACATTCCCGTCGGCAGCTACACCATCCATGTCGACGGCCTCGATGCCGACGGCGTGAAGGTGGTAGCCCGCGCCGCCGTACCGTTCGAGCGCGAACCAGGCGAATCGGTTGCCGCCGTGGCGCCCGCCGAGACCAAGCCTGCGGAGACCAAGCCGGCTGCTCCTGCGGCCGCCGAAGCACCTGCCGCTCCGGCTCCCGCAGCGCCGACCACCGAGGCGCCGGCCGTTGCCGCCGCTCCGGCCGGGACGGCACCTGCAGCACCGGCAGCGCCCGCCACGGAGGCTCCGGCCGTCGTAGCGGCGGCGACCCCGCCGAGCGACTTGCCCGAGACGGTGGCACCCAAGCTCGAACATGCCGACGGCGCCGTGATCATCCGTCGCCACGACACGCTGTGGCGAATCTCGCGCCGCGTCTATGGCCACGGCGTCCGCTATTCGACCATCTACCTCGCTAACCAGGACCAGATCAGCGATCCCGACCGCATCTGGCCGGGGCAGGTGTTCAAGGTCCCTGAGAAGTCGAAGGAAGGCGAAGCCGCCGACCTCAAGGCGATGGGCGAGCAGGCGACGACGGCGCCAACCAAGACGAAATAGCCGACCTGCTGCCAATCTCCCCCACGTGGGGGGAGATTGGCAGTTCCAGACTCTGCCCATAAGGGTAGCTTGCCGCAGCTTCGGTCATCGTTTATCGCCGATGGACGATGAGCGACTCCCTTCCAGAAGCCGGCGGCCAGTGCCACTTGCCGCATGATGTTGCGACTGACAGCCACGCCGTTGCCATTCGGCTGGCGGCGCTGTCGCACCCGGCTCGCATCGAAATCATCAAGCACCTGTCGGCCAGCAATTCCTGCTGTTGCCGCGAAGTCGTCGACCGCTTCGATCTGGCACAATCCACGGTTTCCCAACACCTCAAGATACTGGTCGATGCTGGTCTGGTTCGCTTCGAGCCCGACCGTCAGCGTTCGCGCTATACGGTCGACCACGCCGCGCTCGCGCAGACATCGGAATCGCTGAGCGAACTCGTCAATTCCTGCTGCTCCGGCCGCTGACCCTCCCACCCAAAAGGCAAGAAAAGTGGCCGAAAAAACCGTCTCCGCCGACACCTCGACCCTGACCACATTGCGCAACCTATGGCCCTATATGTGGCCGGCCGATCGCGCCGATCTCAGGGCACGGGTGACATGGGCGACGCTGCTGCTTGTCGTTGCCAAGGTGACGTTGGTCGCCGGTCCCTATTTTTTCAAATGGGCAACCGACGCGCTGGCCGGCGCCGCCAAGACGCCGCCGCCGCTGCCATCTTTCCTGCTTGCCCCGGTGATGCTGGTCGTTGCCTACAATGTGCTGAGACTCGTTCAGCTCGGCTTCAACCAGTTGCGCGACGCGCTGTTTGCCCGCGTTGGCCAGCATGCGGTGCGCCAGCTTGCCTTCCGCACCTTCGTCCACATGCACCAGCTGTCGCTGCGGTTCCATCTGGAGCGCCGCACCGGCGGCCTGTCGCGCATCATCGAGCGCGGCACCAAGGGCATCGAGACGATCGTGCGCTTCATCATGCTCAACACGGCGCCAACCATCCTCGAATTCGGGCTGACCGCCGGCATCTTCGGCTTCACCTATGGCTGGAAATACGTGGCCGTGGTCGCAGTCACCGTCTGGCTCTACGTCTGGTTCACGGTCAAGGCCAGCGACTGGCGCATCTCGATCCGCCGCGACATGAACGATAGCGACACCGACGCCAACACCAAGGCGATCGACTCGCTGCTCAATTTCGAGACGGTCAAGTACTTCACCAATGAGCGCATGGAAGCCGACCGCTTCGACCGCTCGATGGCGCGCTACGAGATCGCCGCCACCAAGACCTGGACTTCGCTCGGTTGGCTGAACTTCGGCCAGGGCTTCATCTTCGGTGTCGGCACTGTCGTCGTCATGTGCATGTCGGCGCTGGAGGTGCAGGCCCACACGCAGACGGTCGGCGATTTCGTCTTCATCAATGCCATGCTGGTGCAGCTTTCCGTGCCGCTCAACTTCATCGGCTTCATCTACCGTGAAATCCGGCAAGGACTGACCGATATCGAGCACATGTTCGACCTGCTCGACGTGCCGCAAGAGATCGTCGACAAGCCGGATGCAAAGCCTTTGGTCGTCAGCGCCGGCAAGGTCGAGTTCCGCGACGTGCATTTCTCCTACGATCAGAACCGCAAGATACTGAAGGGCGTCTCCTTTGAGGTGCCGGCTGGCAAGACGGTGGCCATCGTCGGACCCTCGGGCGCCGGAAAGTCGACCATCTCGCGGCTGCTGTTCCGGTTCTATGACGTACAAGGTGGCCAGGTGCTGATCGACGGCCAGGACATCAGGGATGTCACGCAGGAGAGCCTGCGCGCCGTGCTCGGCATGGTGCCGCAGGACACGGTGCTGTTCAACGACACCATCGCCTACAACATCCGCTACGGCCGCGTCGGCGCCAGCGAGGAGGAGGTGCAGAAGGCCGCTGAACTCGCCCAGATCGGACCGTTCATCGAGAAGCTGCCCGACGGCTATAAGTCGATGGTCGGCGAGCGCGGGCTGAAACTGTCGGGCGGCGAGAAGCAGCGCGTGGCGATAGCCCGCACCATCCTCAAGGCGCCGCCGATCCTGATGCTCGACGAGGCGACCTCGGCGCTGGACAGCCACACCGAGCAGGAAATCCAGGCCGCGCTCGATCTCGTCAGCAAGGGCCGCACCACCATTGTCATTGCGCACCGCCTGTCGACGGTGATTTCCGCCGACGAGATCATCGTGCTCAAGGATGGCCAGATCGCCGAGCGCGGCACCCATGTCGATCTGATGCGCAAGCACGGCCTCTATGCATCGATGTGGGACCGCCAGCGCGAGGCGACCGAAGCCGAGGAGCGGCTACGCATCGCCCGCGAAAGCGACGAACTGGGCGTCGTGGTGCGCCGGCGCACGTCGGAAGTGTCGTAGCGGCTCAAAAATCTGCTTGACCTCAACTTAAGTTGAGATTGTAGACCGTCGTCCGAGAGCCGCAAGACAGCACCCTCGAGGACGAGACAAATGGATATGAGCTTTACGAATCAAAATGTTAACGGCAGCAGCGTGTTCAGGGTTGATAAATTCGTCGTGCCCGCCAACGCCCGCGAGGAAATCCTTGCCAAGGTGAAGATGACGCACGAGTTGCTGCGCCTGCAGCAAGGCTTTGTGCAGGATTTTCTGCTCGAACAGTTCTCCGGTCCGGGCGAATTCAACCTCGTCACCATCGTCGAATGGGAGAGCCAGGACGCCGTCGACAATGTCGTACCGATCGTCAAGGCCGCGCATGAGCGCGTGGCCTTCGACCCCAAGGAGACGATCGCCAGGCTCGGCGTGCGGGCTGACATCGCCAACTATCAGCGGGTGCCTGGACTCTAACCAGGCCAGCCAACGCCAGGTGCCGGCGCCTCGATGGCGAGCACCTGGCCAGTGCGGGCGTCGCTGACCATGTGCTCGAAGCCGCGCCATTGCGCGGCGGCGATGAACAGTGTTTTCCTGTCCGCACCGCCCAGCATGCAGGCAAAGCAGCCGCGATCGGCTATGACGGTTTGCAGCACCTCCCCGCCTTCGGCCACTCGCACACAGTGCTTGTTGGGAACATCCGCATACCAGGCCCCACCTTCGGCATCGAGGCAGATGCCGTCAGGGTATCCATCGAGATCGGCCCAGACGCGCCGGTTGGACAAAGTGCCGTCGGCGGCGATGTCAAAGGCGGTCAGCCGGTTGGCATGGGATTCGGCAATGACAAGCGTCTTGTTATCAGGCGTCATCGCCATACCATTGGCAAAGGCGATCGTATCCGCCACTTGCCGGACCGCGCCATCCGGCGCGATCAGCACGATGGTGCCGGGGCCGAAATGCTCACCGGCAGCCGGCGCCGGACCGCCGCCATTGACATAGATGTTGCCGCGCCCATCGACGACGATCTCGTTCCATGGGCATTTCGACAGGCCGCGCAGATCGGCATGGGTGACGAGCCTGCCATCCACTTCCTGCCGCAGCAGCAGGCCTTCGCGGCCCGAGATCACCAGCAGCCGTCCATCCGGCAGCCAGTCGATCGAGTAGGGCAGAACAGCTGGTATGGTAAGCATGACCTCGCTTTTGCCGCCTTCGTCCACGGCGACGATCTCGCCGGTGCCCCAGTTGCAGAGCCACAGGCGTCCATCATGCCAACGCGGAGATTCGCCGAAGGCTAGGCCTGTTGTGACGAGACGCGGTGAAAGAGATCGGTTCTGCATGGGAGGAACTCCTTGTGGTACGACGGTTATGCAAGACGGCATCGTCTCATCAAGGACGGGCAAGGGACGGGTGTCCCGACATAGTCATGATCAATTTTCGTAGGCCGGAACGCTCCATTTTCTATGGCCAAGTGCCGACAGCTCAGGTTTGAGTTCCTATATCCCATTGTGCCGCTGATATAGTTTCATCACAATAACCCTCTGAAAGTTGTTCTCCGCACTTAGGGAAATTTTGAATGTTTGGCTTTTTCTCGCGAAAATCCAAGGCAATCCTCAAGAATCCGTCTGGAGTTCAGTCTCCGGCTACAACGCATGCATCGAGAACCGAGTTCTTGTTGCCAGTGATCGTACCCCGGTCGGTCGTGGATGAGGCGACCGAAAAACCTTTTGAAATCGTTTTTGCTGTCGAGAAATTCATCCACAGTATGGTTTCCAACGGGCTTTACCGAAAATCGGAGATCAATCTGAAGGCGATGCAGGTCTCCCACGCTGATTTGTATTCGGCGGAGGTAAAGAACGGTGGTCATAGTCAATTCATCCATAATGCCGGCGGGGAGTTCGACACTATGGTTGCAAACGCCCGTGCCGGTCTCACGGCTGCTGGCGCAAAAGGGCAATTGGCGACGCTCGAAAAGATGTCCACCTGGGTCTCCGAACACCCTGACGAGGCCGAAGAACAGACCGGCTTCGAGGGCGGCCGCGACGATTTTCTCGATACGCTTGACGATGCCTTCTACGACGCTGACGAAGCTTCACCGATGATCGAGCTGCTGGCGCGCTGGATCGTGTCCTGGCCCGATCTGCGAATTATCGAAGACGAGGTCTGCGATGAGGCCATACTTCGGTTGGCAATGGGCAATCCCCGCCGTGAACCTCGGCTTCTCCATCAGTCGGTTGCCGAACTGGTCGGTCAGATGATCAGCGAGCGCCATGTGGGAGTCAGTCTCGCTTGCGCCAATGCAGCGCCACCGGAGGTCAGATTGTCGCTTGGCATGGCGAGGATGTTGGATGTCAATGGTGAGAAGCAATTGGTTTTTCAACTCCAGACCAATGCGAATGAGCTTCGCCTGTGCGTGGCAACGGACAGCCACGCGGCTTTCTATGAGTACATACCTCCTGAGACACCAGCGATTGTTCGCCCAGGTGAAAATGTACTCGCGGCTGGCGCGCCTCGTGTTGGCCGCAGGCTTGGGCACGCGGACGGGCAAGTGGTAGCAAGAGTGATTGAGCTAGCGGAGGAGTATCATGCGCCGGTCGCCGTCGATTTGCTGCTGCGAAAGGTTGGAGTCGATCCGACGAGGGCTATTGTTTCGGCGAATTCGGTCGTTCAGCGCGAGGGGGCGCCGGTTGTGAATTGGGTTGTGCTGGCTGGTCGTCACGCTTTTCTCTTCCAGTCTTACCCGGATCGTGGCGTGCTGCTCCGCGGCGACAACGAGAAAAGTCTGGCGGAGGTTCATCGAAATGAGCTTCAGGAGTATTTTGACCTTGCGGTAGCAGCTGGCGAATAAATTGTTCGACGCGGATCTGGCTGGACCGTCTAGGCGATCACAGCTTACTGCTTAAGAAGAACGCTCCATCGGCGTGGCCATTCGTGCCGCAGGATCGCGGCTTTGTGCGGTCTCTGATTTCGAGCTTGCCGGGGCTGGCGCGGCTGGCCGAAGACCAGCCGGCCTTGCCCATTAATTCGCGCCACCGATTGTCGCGTTGCGGGCAGGGGGTGTTTCGGCTATTGAGGCCGGACCTGAAACAGGGACTGCCCCCAGCCCATGAGCCTTGTCGACACGGTCAAGAACGCGTTCGTACCGATCCATCGCGAGGGCTATCCCTTTATCGCGGCCTTCGGCGCGGCGACGCTTTTCCTTGGCTATTTCTCTTCGATCCTGTTCTGGATCGGCCTCATCCTCACCGCCTGGTGCGTCTATTTCTTCCGCGATCCCGAGCGTGTCACGCCGGTCGACGACAGCCTGGTCGTCAGCCCCGCCGATGGCATAGTCTCGGCCGTCGGACCGGCCGTTCCGCCGCGCGAGCTTGGCCTCGGCAATGTCGAGATGACCCGCATCTCGGTGTTCATGAACGTCTTTTCCTGCCACGTGAACCGCTCTCCGGTGCGTGGGCGCATTACCAAGATCGAACACCGGCCAGGCAAATTCCTCAATGCCGAACTCGACAAGGCCAGCACCGAGAACGAGCGTAACGGCCTGGTCATCGAGAGCCCCAACGGCACCGTCGCGGCTGTCCAGATCGCCGGTCTGGTGGCGCGGCGCATCGTCTGCTGGGCCGAGGCCGGCGCCTCGATCGGCACCGGTGAGCGCTTCGGCCTGATCCGCTTCGGCTCGCGCGTCGATGTCTTTCTGCCGCTGGCGGCGACGCCGCGCGTCGCTGTCGGCCAAACGGCGGTCGGCGGCGAGACTGTGCTGGCGGAGTTCGGCGGTGTCGCCGCCACGCCGCTCGTCAGGATTTCCTGACCGGTGGGCGCGCCGTTCAAAAAATTCGAGGCACATGCCAGCGGCGGTCCGCGCATCCGCGAAATCCCGATGCGCATGGTGCTGCCCAACCTCGTCACCGTGCTTGCCATCTGCGCCGGCCTGTCCGGCATCCGCTTCGCCTTCGAGGACCGTTTCGAGACGGCGGTGGTGATGGTGCTGCTGGCCGCCTTCCTTGACGGCATCGATGGGCGCCTGGCGCGGATGCTGAAGGCGACGTCGAAATTCGGAGCGCAGATGGATTCGCTCGCCGACATCGTCAATTTCGGCGTCGCGCCGGCCCTGGTGCTCTATGCCTTCCTGCTTGACCGGGCCGGTTCCCCGGGCTGGATCGCAGCGCTTCTGTTCGCCATCGCCTGCGGACTCAGGCTAGCCCGCTTCAACGTGCTCGACGACGAGAAGGCCGAGCGCCCGCTGTGGCAGTCGGAATATTTCGTTGGCGTGCCGGCGCCTGCGGGTGCCGTTCTGGTCATGCTGCCGATGTACCTGTTTTTCCTGCGGCTTGGGCTGGAGCCCAGCCGCCCGGCCGCCTTCGTCGCCACCGGCTTCACCATCCTGGTCGCTTTCCTGCTGGTCAGCCGCTTGCCGGTTTATTCCGGCAAGAGCGTCAAAATCCCGGGCGACAGGGTGCTGCCGATCATCCTGGGCGTCGTGCTCTACATCCTGCTTTTGATGACCTATCCCTGGTACACGCTGACGGCGTCGGTCGCCGGGTACCTGATCTTCTTGCCCTTTTCTGTTCGCGCCTATTCCAAACGCGCCAAGCTGGAAGGGGAAAAGGTCCCGCCATCGGATATCGGCTAGCGCTGCTAAGCCGCGACACCCAGCCCCAGCTTGTCGATCGCCAGCTTCCTCGTCGATACATAGTCTGTTTTGCCCGAGCCCAGCACCGGGATTTCTTCCACTTTGACGATGTCGTTGGGCACCATCAGTTCCGCCGCTCCGGCCTTTTTTCCGAACTGGCGCAATTCCTCGGCACTGGCATCGTCGGCGGTGGTGACAAGCACGATGCGCTCGCCGCGTCTCTTATCGGGCACCGCAACCGCCGCATGGCGCTCTTCAGGCCACAGCGACTGCACCAGCATCTCGACCGCGCCCAGCGACACCATCTCGCCGGCGATCTTGGCGAAGCGCTTGGCCCGACCCCGGATGGTGACGAAACCTTCGCGGTCGACCGAAACGATATCGCCGGTGTCGTGCCAGCCTTCCAGCGGCTGCAATTCGCCGGGTCGGTCTGACGTCATGTAGCCCATCATCATGTTCGGTCCGTCGAGCCAGAGGCGCCCGGCGTCCTCGATGCCCTCGACCGGCTCGAGCTTCATGCGGATGGCCGGCAACAGCCGTCCGACGGTGCCGTCGCGGCCATGGATGGCGGTGTTGACGGCAACAACCGGGGCCGCCTCGGTCAACCCGAAGCCTTCGATGATCTCGGCCTCGAAGCGCTCGCGATAGACGCGGCGGGTCTCCGGCTTCACCGCCTCGGCCCCGGCCACGACGAAGCGCAGGCTGGAAAAGTCGCCATCCTTGGCGGTGCGCGCGTAGTTGGCGAGGAACGTGTCGGTGCCGAACATTATGGTCGGCTTCACCTTGCGGGCGATCTCGGGGATGATCTTGTAGTGCAGGGGCGAGGGGTAGAGGAACAGCTTTACCCCGGTGACCAGCGGCAGGATGGTGCCGCCAGTCAGCCCGAACGAATGAAACACCGGCAGCACGTTGAGCAATATGTCGGCCGGCGAGATGGTGATGCGCGCCTCGGCCTGCATGGCGTTGGCGAGCAGGTTCTTGTGCGACAGCACGACCGCCTTCGGCGTGCCCTCCGAGCCGGAGGTAAACAAGATCACCGCAGGCTTGCCCGCGTCCTGGCGTTGCAGCGGCCAGCGCCACAGAAGCGCGGCAGTGAGCTTCTCCAGCGCCGTCACGCTTTCGCGCGCATCCTCCAGCCACAGGAATTTGGCGCCGCCATTCTCGGCGGCGGCGACGATGTCAGAGAGATCGGCTTTTTCGACGAAGGCGCGCGAAGAGACGACGGTGCGGATCACCGCCGTGCGCACGGCTGCGGTGACGCTGGCTGGACCCGCCGTATAGTTGATCATCGCCGCCACGCGGCCGGCCGAGAGCAGGCCGATAAAGGACAGCACCACGCCATTGGCGTTGGGCAGAAGCAGGCCGACGGCTTCGCCCGGAGCGGTCACCGCCTCGAAACGCCGCCCCAGCACACGCGCACCGATGAACAGTTTTCGGTAACTCAGCGCTCCCGAAATGACATCCTCGATGATCGGGTGCGCGGCGCCGACCCGATCCGCCGCGTCGCGCATGGCCAGGAACAGGCCGCGCCTGAGGTCGGTGGCGCCAAATCGCGCCTCGGCGACGCGGTCGAACAGCGCGTTGGTGTTGGAGGCTTGGTCGGGGTTGCGCGCCACCAGCTCGGCGATGGTCATCGGCTCCAGGGCGCTGATGGCAAGGCGCGGGAACCAGCGGCGCGGCGCGACGGTGGCCGGCGTCAGCGAAACCGGCAGCTCGCGCGCGCCGCCGACGAAGATCGGCACGATGCGCGCATCGGCCTGCATGGCGATGCGGGTGATGGCGCGAAACAGCCGGAACGTTTTGACATCGGGTTCGACCGCATCGGGCAGGTAGACGGCGAGCCGTCCCTTGCCCTTCAGCACGCGCACCAGCCTGCGGCTGACGAAGACGTGCTCGGCATTGAAGGCGATGGTGCGGCCAAGCTCGCGCCACGGCTCGAGCCATGGCGCTTTGGCCGAAGCCTCGTCGAGAATGTGCAGCGTGTCGTCAGGCAGCAGCGACAGCATCAGCGCCGGTTCGAAGCGCGACTGATGCGAAATGACGTAGATTATCGGCGCGGCCGCGTCGCGCGCGACCTTGATGCGGTTGTCGCTGATCCGGTACGCAAGCTTGAACGGCACATAGAGCAGCGCCTGGGTAAAGCGCAGGCCGAGGCGGAATTTCTCCGCCACGCCGATCAGCAGCCAGGCCAGGACAAGACCCGCAAGCAGCGCCAGTGTCAGCATCATGCCGCGTCGCTCCCAACGTTTTTCGCAGCGCGGCTCTGCGGCCGCTTCGGCTAGAGGGTAGCGGAAGTCGGGACAAGGTCAATGTGGTGAGAAGGGAAGGCAGCTCACGCCGCCTTCAACCGTCCGCTGATGAAGCGGAACTCCTGCGTTTTGCCGCCATAGCCGTAGGCGGAAGCCGGCACTTCGTGCACGAAAGCATAGCTTTCGTCGTGCACACTGCCCAGCAAGCGGCCGAAGGCCTCGAAGACCGCCTTGAGATAGGCTTCCAGTTCCAGCTTGGTGTTGGTGCCGTCCACCACCTTGATGTCCAGCCAGAATGTGTTGGTGGCATGCTCGGCCAGCGATTTGCCGCCGGCGAACCAGTGCTGCGGGTCGAAATAGGAGATGGCGACCGCGGTGATGGTTGGATCCTTGCGCAGATGCGTGGCGGTGAGTTCGGTCACCTCCCTGGCGATCCTGGCCGAGAGTGCGGCGTCGGGCTTGCCGGTGACGCTGACGTTGATGATAGGCACTGTCTTCTCCCTGGTTTGAGCGGCATCCGTTTGCCGTTGGAGTGACCTTGCCATCATCAATTGACCAATAAAATCGAATTGTTTTTAACAGACACTTCGATAAAATCGAATGATGAGAACGCTTGATCCCGACCTCCTGAAAACATTCCTGGCCTTCGTCGATGGCGGTTCGCTGGCGCAGGCTGCGTCGATCGTGGGGCGTTCGCCCTCGGCCGTGACGGCGCAGATGCAGCGGCTGGAGGAGGCCGTCGGCGAACCGTTGCTGGCGCCGCAGGGCAGGGGCCGTGGGCTGACGCCGACCGGCGAGGATCTGGTCGGCCACGCCCGGCGCATCCTTGCCGCGCATCGCGAGGCGTGGCTCGGCCTCAAGGGTGCGAAGGCCGACGGACGCATCGCCATCGGCACGACTCAGGATTTCGCCGACAGCGGCCTGCCCGATCTTCTGCGGGCCTTTGCCCAAAGCCATCCGCGGGTCAGGATCGAACTGCGTGTCGGCCGTTCCGCCGAGTTGGCGCAGGCCCTTCAGGGTGGCGGGCTCGACCTGGCGATCGTGATGCGCCAGGCGCCGGCGCCTGATGAAGTCGCGGTGTTGCGCGAGCCGATGCTATGGCTTTGTTCGCAAAAAGGTCTGGCGGCGCGGCAGGAGGAATTGCCGCTGGCGCTGCTCGATCCGTATTGCGGCTTTCGCGAAGCGGCGATCGCC
Organism: bacterium M00.F.Ca.ET.205.01.1.1; assembly: GCA_004791255.1. Lineage (GTDB taxonomy): Bacteria > Pseudomonadota > Alphaproteobacteria > Rhizobiales > Rhizobiaceae > Mesorhizobium. The sequence continues at coordinate 124,314 of SRUQ01000007.1, read as the reverse complement.
GCACTTGATGCGGCCGGGCGCCGCTACCGTATCGCGGCCGGCAGCGCCAGCCTTGCCGGACTGCGCACGGCGGTGAATGCCGGCATTGCGTTGACGCTGCGCACCCAACGCTTTGCCCATTCCGGCATTTCAGAAGCGCCGCGCGGGTTCGATCTGCCGCCGGTTCCCGTCGCCGAGTTCGCCATCCGGCAACGCGACGATGCCGAAGGCCCGGCACGGGAGCTGGCCACGCTGCTTGGTGCCGGCCTGGCTTTGCCGGGATCGTTTGGCTGATCTCGGCAAAGAAAAAGCCGACCTTGCGGTCGGCTTGGAGGTAGGACGGACCAGGGGTTTGGGGGGACTTGGGGGGTGGTCCGTCGGCTACATAATGCCTGAACCGGATGATGGTTCCGTGACTGTGGAATTTTTTTGGATTTCCTCGTCACGAGAGGTTTGGCGCCGCGTGTTGTCTGGCCGCCACCCAGTCACGGCCGGCATGGGCAAACACCGCTGCCAGCACGATGACGCCACCGATCAGGCTGGCCATCGGCGGAATCTCGGCCAGGAACAGGAAGGCAAACAGGATCGCAAACGGCACTTCGGCCGAACCGAGCAGGCCGGATTCGGCTGCCGGGATGAGCCGTGCACCTTCCGTCCAAAGGATCGAGGACAGCGCAAAGCACGAACCGAAAGCGATCAACAGCAGCGCGTCCCGTGCGGAGACCGCCAGCGGATCGGTGACGAACCAGCCGAGGGCGAACAGAAGCATGGCCGACACCGCGCCGGCCCACACCACCGGCGTGTCGCGAAAGGCGCGCACCATGATCATGTAGAGCGCGCTGCCGATCGTCATCAGCAGCGCCAGGCCGTCGCCGAACAGATTGCCGCTGCCGAAGCTCGACCAGACCATGACCGCCACGCCGCAAAGCGAGGCAGCGGCGGCAAGCATCGTCTGCAGGCGGATCGGCTCACGCACCAGCAAATAGGCCAGCAAGGCGGCAATGAAGGGCGATGTCGCGTAGATGACCGTGACATTGGCGACGAAGGTGAATTTGAAGGCTGATATGAAGGCGATGCTGGCTAGCGCCCCTTCCACCGCCAACAGCCAGCCACGCCAGCCGAGCCGCAGCGTTTGGCGGTTGCCGGAGCGCCGCCGGCGCCACAACACATAGAGGCTGATCAGGATCGAGCCGATGAAGCCACGCCAGCAGGTGATGGTCAGCGGATCGGCATGGATCGATTTGGTCAAGACGCCGGTCAGGCCGAACACCGCAGCCGACGCCGACACCAGCACGATGCCCAGCGAGCGTTCGGCTGTATCAGGGGAACTGGAGGCAATGGCATCGGTCATGTCGCCACTCTACGCGGTTCCGTCCTGACATCGTAGTGTCAGCAGCCTCGGCCACGTTGGTCACAGGCGCAGAACCAGCGTCATGCTTGCGTTGGGGCAAGGGATGGGAGTTGCGGTGCGGAAGCCCTCTCAAGCCTGGTGGCATGGCTCCGTCAGGTTGAACTTGCAACGGCTTGCGCTACTGTGGACCGGAATGCAGTCGACCTTTTCCCTCGATCGGTTTGGACGCTGGAGCGGTGGTTTGGCCGCCGCGGCCGTTGCCGCGACGCCGGAAGAATTGTCGGCTCGCTTCACGGCGGCGGCGAGCGTGCTGCTGGGCTCGGACCGCGTCTATGTCGGCTTCTATCGTCGAGACATCACGTCCCTGACCATCGACGATGCCGGCCCCGATCGCTGGAACCGCGACTATGATGCCCGCGTCTACCGTCTGGATCCTTTCTTCCAGAAGTTCGCCAGCAGCAGGCAGGACTTCCTGTTGCCGTTGTCGGCCCTGCGCAACGGCGACTTCCAGTTCACGCCCTACTATCGCGAATTCTACGGTCCTTCCGACAGCTTCGATGAGATAACCGGCGTGTTCAATCTTGACCGGCTGACCGCCGGCTATGCCACCTTTCTGCGCCGAAACGGGACGCCACCTTTCGGCGAGCAGGATTTGGCGATGGCTCGCGCGGCAAGCGACGCGACGAAGCTCATTTTGCAGAAGCTGCTCGATCTGTGCCGCTGCCGGGACAAGAGCATGATGGTCGGTTCGGCACGATCGCGGCTAAGCAGCCGCGAGAGCGAGATCGTCCAGCATCTGGTCGACGGCGGCAATGCCAAGACCATTTCGCGAAGCCTCGCCATTTCACCCGGCACCGTCCGCAATCACATCAAGCAGATCTATCGCAAGCTCGGCGTGCATTCCCAGGTCGAACTGCTGGCGACGATTCGCGACGTCGCTCAGGACTGACGGCGTAGGCGCCGCCACGCACTTTTCCTGGAATTGCGCTACTGGCCCGTCACGATGCGCGTCCACATGCGATTTTGCGATCGAAGCAGCTTGGCGTCATTGTTGTCCACCACGAACAGCCTGGCCTTCACGGCATCGGGAGGATAGACGCCCGGATCGCCGGCAATCGCCTTGTCCATCAGCGGCAAGGAGGCCGGTATTGCATTGGCGTAGGAGACATAGCTGGAATTGGCGGCGGCGATATCGGGCCGCAGATTGAAGTCGATCCAGGCCTGGGCGTTGCCGGGGTGTGGCGCATCCTTCGGTATCGCCATCGTATCGAAGTTGATGAGTGTGCCTTCCCTCGGGATGGAATAGGCGATCTCAAGCTTCCCAGCGGATTCGGCGGCACGGGTCCTTGCCTGAAGTATGTCGCCGGACCAGCCCAGCACGACACAGATGTCGCCGTTCGCCAGGTCGTTGATGTATTTCGATGAATGGAAATAGCGGATGTAGGGTCGCACCTTGCCCATCAGTTCCTCGACCTTGGCGAGGTCGTCGGGGCTGGTCGACCTGGGGTCGATATGGAGATAGTTCATCGCCATCGGGATGACTTCTGCGGGCGCATCGATCATGGCCACGCCGCAATCGGAGAGCTTCTTGACCACGTCGACGTCGAAGACCATGGCGAAGGAATCCGTCGGCGCGTTCGGCAGCCGCTGTTTGACGGCGGCGACGTTGTAGCCAATGCCGTCGGTGACCGCCATGTAGGGCACGGCATGCAGGTTCCGGGGGTCCGCGCCGGCAATCAGCGAGAGGGCCTGCTGGTCGATCTTCGAGTGATTTGCAAGCTTCGATGGGTCGAGTTCCAGCAAAGCGCCGGCCTTAACCTGGTTCTTCAGGAACGGATAGGCCGAGGGATAGACCACATCATATCCCGAGCCGCCGGTCAGCAGCTTGGTCTCGAGAACTTCGTTGCCGTCATAGACATCGTAGCGAACCTTGATCCCCGTCTCCTTCTCGAATTTATCGGCTGTGTCCGGCGCGATGTAGTCGGACCAGTTGTAGACGTTGACCACCTTTTCCTCGTCCGCCTGGGCCGCGCCGGCACAGGTGCCGCAGGCAAGCCCGCCAAGCAGGGCCGAGAAGATAAGAGCGCGCATGAATGTCCTCCTTTTCGCTGCGGTCGGTCTGCCGGCATGGCTCGTTTCTCAGCGTCGTTGCGGCGCATAGACCGGCAAGGTGATGCAGGCGACATTGCCGCCGCCGAGCAAGATCTCGCGAGAGTTCTCGATGCCGATTATCCTGTGGTCGGGGAAAAGCGCGGCCAGCGTTGCCTTGGCCTTGACATCGAGATCGGAGCCGAACTCCGGCACGACCACGACACTGTTGCCGGGATAGTAGTTGATATAGCTCGCCGCGATCCGGATTCCGGCCGGTCGCGCCCAGGTCGAATCGAGCCGGTCCACGCTTTCGCTTTCTTCCGGCGTTATCTCGATCGGCAACGGATGGGGCAGCCGGTGGACTTCCAGGGCGCGGCCGCGCGCGTCACGGGCCGAACGAAGCATGTCCTCGGCTTCCCGCACGATCTCATATTGCGGGTCTTCCCGATTGTCGGTCCAGCTCAGCGCGACTACGCCGGGCCGCACGAAGCAACAGACATCGTCGATATGGCCGTCGGTCTCGTCGAACGCAAGGCCGCGCGGCAGCCAGATGACGGTTTCGACGCCGAGATAGTCGCCAAGCTGCCGTTCCACCTCGGCCTTGCCGAGATGGGCGTTGCGATTTGGATTGAGCAGGCATTGCTGCGTCGTGAGGAGAGTACCTTCGCCATCGCACTGCAAGCCGCCGCCCTCGGCGATCAGTGGCGCGCGGTAACGATCCATCCTTTCGACCTCGAGCACCTTTTGCGCCGCCAGGTCATCCAGGTCCCAGGGCGCGTAAAGCCCACCGTTGAACCCGCCATAGGCGTTGAAGGTCCAGTCGACGCCGCGCACGTCGCCATGATCGTTGACGACGAAATTGGGACCGCTGTCGCGCAGCCATGAATCGTTCGTTGACATTTCCACGACGCGCACATGGCTAGGCAGCCGCGCTCTGGCATTTTGCCATTGGCGACCGGAGGCCGCCACCGTCACCGGTTCGCTTTGCGCGATCGCCGCCGCGACATTGGCGAACAATTTCTGCGCCGGCTTGGCGCCGAGGCGCCAGGTGTCGGGGCGCTCCGGCCAGATCAGCCAGCAGCCCGATTTGGGCTCGAATTCGCCAGGCGCGCGAAACCCGTCCTGTTTCGGCTTTGTCGAAAGGGTACGTGGCATGGCGGATCACCGGAAAATGGAACGACAAGATCTGCGGGGATCAGACGGGTTTGGGGCCGCGTCCGTCAATGTCCCATTTGGGATATCGGTCTGCGCGCCCCCGGCGGCTGAGTGGAACTGCAGTGGGAACGAATATCGTTTGCTTTACAGGGTGATCGGGGCGAATTTCGACCGGGCGGCGCACGCCAACGATTGAAACAGTCGACAAAAGGGCAGCGAAATGGATGCGACCGGATTGAAGGCCATGCAGGGGCCACTGAAGCAAGCCTATCGCGACGACGCTTCGCGCGCGCTCATCACGCTCAGGGCCAAAGGTGCGATCGATGACCAGTCGGTTGCCTGCAAGGTGGAGACCGGCAGGGCGATCGCGATCGCCGGACTGCATCCGGCAACCGGCGGCTCGGGACTCGAACTCTGCTCGGGCGACATGCTTCTAGAGGCCCTGGTCGCTTGTGCCGGGGTGACCTTGAAGGCGGTGGCGACGGCGCTGGAATTCAAGCTCGGCGCCGCCACTGTGGAAGCCGAAGGCGACCTTGACTTTCGCGGCACACTCGGTGTCGCCAAGGATGCACCAGTCGGCTTTCGCACCATCCGGCTCAATTTCGATCTCGATACGGATGAACCACAGGAGCGGATAGACTCGCTGCTGAAGCTGACCGAGCGTTATTGCGTGGTGTTTCAGACCATCAACCAGAAGCCCGAACTGACGGTAAGTGCGCGGCGTTGAAGTCGCCAATCTCCCCCCTCGTGGGGGAGATGCCCGGCAGGGCAGAGGGGGGCGCTGTCCCGCCGGCAAGCTTCTGGCAGTTTAGTCTAGCCGCCGTCCAGCGCTTACTGCGCCGACGGTACTTCCGCGTCACCCTCATCGGTGAACGGCGAAGCGCTCGGCACGCATTGCAGCGACCAGCCGGTCGGCGTCGGCTGCTTCTGATATTCGGTGATGGCGGCAGTGCATTGTTCGCGCTTGTCGAAGGTGCTGGGCAGCACAACCATGCCGCCTTGCGGGCCGGCGATTACCAGATACCAGACCAACGCTACGGTCGAAGCCATGGGAAATTCCTTGTTCTGCCAATTTCGGGCGGTTGTTGTGGGAGTCGATGCGATCCTAACAACACCTGCGAAATGACGAAAGCATGACCTCGCCACAGCTTTCCACCGCCACATCACAGCCGCGTGATGTGGCGATGGTCGGTTCGCTGCGAAACAATAGAATAAGCCGCTGCCTTTCGTGTAGGCGTTCTTAAGAACGGACTATTCGGGCTGCCGGTAGGCGACGAAGCGGTTGTGCTTGGCCTGGAAGATCAGCCCGGTTTCCTTGAGGTCCGGGCTGGCCAGCGGCACGATGCGCCTGGCGATCTCCTGGGGATGCGGCAGCGTCTCGGGATCCTCGCCGGGCACGGCTTGCGCGCGCATGGCGGTGCGGGTGGCGCCGGGATCGGCGGCGTTGACCCGGAGCGGCAGGCTCTGCGTCTCATGCGCCCACGAGCGCATCATCGTCTCGACCGCGGCCTTGGAAGCCGCGTAAGGGGCCCAGAACGCGCGCGCCGAATGGGCGGCGTTGGAGGACAGGATGATGGCGCGTCCGGCGTCGGAGAGCCTGAGCAGCGGATCGACCGAGCGGATCAGCCGCCAGGTTGAGGTGACGTTGATGGTCATCACCTTTTCGAAGGTCTTGGCCTCGACATGGCCGATCGGCGAGATGACGCCGAGCACGCCGGCGTTGGCGACCAGAATGTCGAGCTTGCCCCAGCGCTCGTGAATGGCGCCGCCCAGCCTGTCGATGCCGGCCATGTCGGCGAGGTCGAGCGGCACCAGCGTCGCTTCGCCCTTGCCGGATTTCGCCCGTTCGGCCTTGATCTGGTCGTCAAGTTCCTCCAGCCCGCCGACGGTGCGGGCAACCGCGATGACGTGGGCGCCGGCGGCGGCCAATTCCCTGGCGATGAAGTAGCCGATGCCGCGCGAGGCGCCGGTGACGACCGCTGTGCGGCCGGTAAGGTCGAGGGTCATGCGAGAATTTCCGTAAGGTGGTCTGGCCTACGCCCCGCTGGTCGACAGTAGCGACAGCGTGCGCACATTGTCGTGGCCTTCGAAGTCGAGCAGGCGGGTCGGGTATTGGCCGGTGAAGCAGGCATCGCAGAATTGCGGCTGCTCGCTGTCGCGACCGGCTTCGCCGACCGCGCGGTAGAGCCCGTCGATGGTCAGGAAGCCGAGCGAATCGACGCGGATGAACTCCGCCATCTCCTGGATCGACATGCGCGATGCCAGGAGCTTCGATTTTTCCGGCGTGTCGACGCCATAGAAGCACGACGCGCTGGTCGGCGGCGAGGCGATGCGCATATGCACTTCCTTGGCGCCGGCGTCGCGCACCATCTGCACGATCTTCTGGCTGGTGGTGCCGCGCACGATGCTGTCGTCGACCAGCACGACGCGCTTGCCCTCGATCATGCGGCGGTTGGCGTTGTGCTTCAGCTTGACGCCCATGTGGCGGATCGAATCGCCGGGCTGGATGAAGGTGCGGCCGACATAATGGTTGCGGATGATGCCGAGCTCGAAGGGAATGCCGGCGGCCTGGGAGAAGCCGATCGCGGCCGGCGTGCCGGAATCCGGCACCGGCACGACGATGTCGGCCTCGACCGGGTTCTCCTGCGCCAGTTCGGCGCCGATGCGCTTGCGCACCTCATAGACGTTGCGGCCCTCGACCGAGGAATCCGGACGCGCGAAATAGACATATTCGAAGATGCAGAAGCGGGTCTTCTGCGGTTCGAACGGAAACAGGCTTTCAATGCCCTTGGCGGTGACGACGACCATTTCGCCGGGCTTCAGGTCGCGCACGAAGCGGGCGCCGATGATGTCGAGCGCGCAGGTCTCGGAAGCCAGGATCCAGGCGCCGTCGAGATCGCCCAGCACCAGCGGCCGGATGCCGAGCGGATCGCGGCAGCCGATCATCTTCTTGGCCGTCATCGCCACCAATGAGAAGGCGCCCTCGACCTGCCGCACCGCATCGATGAAGCGCGAGTTGAGGTCGCGTTCCTTGCTGGTGGCGACCAGATGCAACAGCGTCTCGGTGTCTGATGTGGACGAGAAGATCGCGCCCTGCTTCTGCAGCGCGCGCTGCACGGTCATGGCGTTGGTCAGGTTGCCGTTATGGGCAACGGCAAAGCCGCCATCGGCGAGTTCGGCGAAGAAGGGCTGGATGTTGCGTATGCCCGCGCCGCCCGTGGTGGCGTAACGTGTGTGGCCGATGGCGCGATTGCCTTGCAGCCTGTCCATGACGCCCTGCTTGGTGAAGGTGTCGCCAATCAGGCCGACATGGCGTTCGACATGGAACTGGGTGCCGTCATAGGAGACGATGCCGGCCGCTTCCTGGCCGCGATGCTGCAGCGCGTGCAGGCCAAGCGTGACAATGGCCGCAGCGTCCTGCCGGCCGAAAATGCCGAACACACCGCATTCGTCGTGGAAATGGTCGTCGGCCTCGGCGGAAAGCACGTCGTCTGCGTCTGCCATCTTAAGCTCCGCTAAAATCGCCATATAAGGCGGTCGCGCGTCGAAAGCAACGCGCGCCGTGCAATCGTTCACGCGATCATCCGTCCCGGCGTCAGTTTGCCGGTGCTGCCGGCGCCGGCTTTGCAGTGTTATCTGCCGGACCGGTGTCATTGTCGTCGGGAGCCGGCGCGTTGGCGTCGTCGCCGCTTGCCGGGGCATCAGCCGCGGGCGCATCGGGAGCGGCCGGCGTCTCGGCGCCCGGGGCGGGCTGATTCGGATTGAGCTTCTTGAGGATGGCGTTTTCCGGATCCTCGGGCAGCAGGCTCTCGAGCTTGGCGCCGATCTGTTCCAACAGCGGCCGCGACTTGGCATCGGTGACCCATGCGGGTGCCTTGGCGCCGGCCAGCCAGTTGAAGAACAGCAGCGCCACCGCAACCACCAGGATGCCGCGCGCGGCGCCGTAGAGGAAGCCGAGCGTGCGGTCGAGCGCGCCGATGCGGGAATCGATGATCCAGTCGGCAAGCTTCATGGTGATGACGGAGACGACGATCAGCGCGATGATGAAGACGACGCCGGCGGACGCCGCCATGGCGATCTTCTCATTCTCGATATAGGGCTTCAGATAGGGCAGGACCGGCTTGTAGAAGAAGAAGGCCGCCGCCGCCGCTGCCGCCCAGGATACGACGGAAAGCACTTCGCGGGAAAAGCCGCGAACCATGGCGAGCATCGCCGAGACCAGGGTGAAGCCGACGAGAATTCCGTCCAGCAGCGTAATCGGCATGTTCTTCGCCCCACTCCGTGTTGCTCACCACCGGGTGAGCCGCGTCACTCTTCTTCGTTGGCGCGGCTGCGTCGTGAGCCGGCAATGCGCGCCACGAGGTCGGCAAGCTCGGTGGGCTGGAAAGCGCCGGCCCCGATTCCCCCAGCCAGTTCCTCGCTGCCCAAAGGCAGAACCGCGCTTCCAAAACCCAGCTTTTCGGCTTCCTTAAGGCGTTGCTGCGCATGCGCAACCGGCCTCACGGCGCCCGACAGGCTGATTTCGCCGAAATAGACGCAATCGGCGGGAAGGGCAAGACCGGTGAGCGACGAAACCAGTGCGGCAGCGACGGCGAGATCGGCCGCCGGCTCAGAGATGCGGTACCCGCCGGCGACGTTGAGATAGACGTCGTGCTGGCCGAAGCGCACGCCGCAATGGGCTTCCAGCACCGCGAGCACCATCGAGAGGCGCGCGCCATCCCAGCCGACGACGGCACGGCGCGGCGTGCCGAGCGAAGAGGGCGCGACCAGCGCCTGGATCTCGACGAGAACAGGTCGCGTCCCTTCCATGCCGGCGAAAACCGCCGCGCCCGGCGATTTCGCGTGCCGTTCGCCGAGGAAAAGCTCGGACGGATTGGAGACCTCGCGCAGCCCCTTGTCCGACATTTCGAAAACGCCGATCTCGTCCGTCGGCCCGAAGCGGTTCTTTACCGTGCGCAGGATGCGGTAGTGATGGCCGCCTTCGCCCTCGAAATAGAGCACGCCGTCGACCATGTGCTCGACCACACGCGGGCCGGCGATCTGGCCTTCCTTGGTGACATGGCCGACCAGCACGATCGCAGCACCCGTGGATTTCGCATAGCGGATCATCGCCTGGGCGGCGGCGCGTACCTGGGTAACGGTGCCTGGCGCCGAATCGGCAAGGTCGGTCCACAGCGTCTGGATCGAATCCAGGATGACCAGGTCCGGCCGCTTGCCGTCGGCGATGGTGGCAAGAATATCCTCGACATTGGTTTCGGCGGCGAGTTCGACCGGCGTCGAGGCGACGCCCAGCCGCTGCGCCCGAAGCCTGATCTGGGCGACGGCCTCCTCGCCCGAGACATAGACGATGCGATGGCCCCGCGAGGCGAGGGCGGCCGCCGCTTGCGTGAGCAGCGTCGACTTGCCGATGCCGGGATCGCCGCCGACCAGCAGTGCCGATCCGCGCACGAACCCGCCGCCGGTTGCGCGGTCGAGTTCGCCGATGCCCGAGACGATGCGCGGTGCGTCCTCGATGTCGCCCGAAAGCGTGGTCAGCACCACGGCCCGGCCCTTGCGGGCATTGCGCGTGTTCGCCGGCCCCGAGCCGATGCCGCCCGACGTGCCTTCCTCGACCAGCGTGTTCCACTCGCCGCAGGCATCGCATTTGCCGGCCCAGCGCTGATGCACCGAGCCGCAATTCTGGCAGATGAACTGGACGCGCGATTTAGCCATCAGACGTGGGCCAAGGCCTACTCAAACCTTTCCGCGATATGATGCTCTTCTGCCAGGTCGGAGAAGCGGGTGAATTCGCCGTGGAAGGCAAGCGTCACCGAACCCGTCGGGCCGTGGCGCTGCTTGGCCACGATCACCTCGGCCTTGCCGCGCATCTCGTTCATCTCGTTTTCCCACTTGACGTATTCCTCGGTGCCGAGCTTCGGCTCGCGGTTCTTGAGGTAATACTCCTCGCGATAGACGAAGATGACGACGTCGGCGTCCTGCTCGATCGACCCGGATTCACGCAAGTCGGAGAGCTGCGGGCGCTTGTCTTCGCGGCTTTCGACCTGACGCGAGAGCTGCGACAGCGCGATGATCGGCACCGCCAGCTCCTTGGCCAGCGCCTTGAGGCCGGTGGTGATCTCGGTGATTTCCTGGACGCGGTTCTGCGAAGACTTGGCGCTCGAACCCTGCATCAGCTGAATATAGTCGATGACGATCAGGTCGAGGCCGCGCTGTCGCTTCAGGCGGCGCGCGCGGGCCGAAAGCTGGGCGATCGAGATACCGCCGGTCTGGTCGATGAACAGCGGGATCTTTTGCATGGTCTGCGAGCAGGCGACCAGCTTTTCGAAATCCATCTCGCTGATTTCGCCGCGGCGGATCTTCGACGACGAGATTTCCGTCTGCTCGGAAATGATACGGGTGGCGAGCTGTTCGGACGACATTTCGAGCGAGAAGAAGCCGACGACGCCGCCATTGGCCGCCTTGAACGATCCGTCTGCCTGCTGCGCCGGCACATACATCTCGGCGATGTTGAAGGCGATGTTGGTGGCGAGCGACGTCTTGCCCATGCCGGGGCGGCCGGCAAGCACGATCAAGTCGGATGATTGCAGGCCGCCCATGCGGCGGTCGAGATCGCGCATGCCGGTGGCCAGGCCCGACAAATGCCCGTCGCGCATATAGGCGGCGTTGGCCATGTCGACCGCGGTCTTGACCGCGTCGGTGAAGCTCTCGAAGCCGCCATCGTAGCGCCCGGTTTCAGCCAGTTCGAACAGCCGGCGCTCGGCGTCCTCGATCTGCTCGGAAGGCGCCATGTCGACCGGCGCGTCATAGGCGATGTTGACCATGTCCTCGCCGACGGTGATCAGCGCGCGGCGCGTGGCAAGGTCGTAGATGGCGCGGCCATAGTCGGTGGCGTTGACGACGGTGACGGCTTCGACGGCCAGCCGCACGACATACTGCGCAACCGTCATATCACCGACCTTCTCGTCGGCCGGCAGGAAGGTTTTCAGCGTGATCGGCGTCGCCACCTTGCCCATGCGGATGAGCTCGCCAGCGACATCAAAAATCTTGCGGTGCAGCGGTTCGTAGAAATGGCCCGCCTTCAGGAAGTCGGACACGCGATAAAAGGCATCGTTGTTGACGAGGATCGCGCCCAGCAGCGCCTGCTCGGCCTCGATGTTGTTCGGTGCTTCGCGATAGAGCGGTTGCTCCGCTACGCCGATTTTTCGCGCTGCCTCTGCCATGATGTCCCCGATTTTGATCCCGATCAGTCGATATCAGAACCAAGCGAAAACGGTGCTGACCTTTCTGCACCACCGCTCGACCAAATTGCCTTGATGCCCGTTGTTCACAGGGACGGCAAACCGTCCACAGGAGACTATTCCCGCGCCCCGATTCCAATTGACTCGCCAAGCAATGATTCTTACGCGCGGCGTCGGAACGAAGCAAGAACAATCTGTTCGGCCATATGGCCTGGGGGCCGTTCACGGGAGACTTATGGGCACGAGAATCACGGACGTTCGAGATTAGCCGAAACGCTCGTCAGGTCGTCATTCTATGGCGGAGCACGGAGCGAAGCGACGCGGCGCAGACCACAGAATCCATGCCGTTACCTATAAGCGATGCAGCGGTTCGGAAGAGGCCTCCTTTCTGGGCCGCTTTCGTTCTTCGTGCAACGTCATCGGCATATGCGCCTCAGCCCAGCGTATCGCCCCAGTCCGCCCGTCGCGCGGCCTTGAACAACTCGCCGTCGCGCTTGCTGAACAACTGCTCGTCGGCGCCGCCGTCGGGCCTGCAAAGTTTCAGCGAAACCTTGCCGGAGCCCGATTTCGGTGGCGCGATCACCCGTGCTGCATGGGAAGCTGCGGGCCGGCGCGAGGCCGCGACATAGATGAATTTCTCGTCTTCCCATGGCACGTCGGCGTCCTTGGCCAGCCGGTGCAGGCGTGAACGGGCGACGCGGCGCGAAAAGTGGCACCAGTCGGGCTGGGCCAGCGGGCAAGGGGCTTCATGCGGGCAGGGCGCCAGCAGATGCGCGCCGGCCGTGATCAACTGCGCGCGCACCGCCAGGATGCGCTGCCAGCCGGCCGGTGTGCCCGGCTCGACGATCAGCAGCGTGTCTGTTGTCAGCTGCCAGAGCCGGTCGACCATTTTTGGTAGGGATGCCGGCACGATCTCGTCCAGCACATAGGCGCAGGTGACGAGGTCCGCTGGATGAAGGTCGGCAAGGTCTGTTGTGACATCGCCCGCCTGCCAGACGGTCCGGGCAGTGATTGCATCGGCGGCGAGCATCTCGCCGACCTTGCGCACCACGGTACTCGCTTCGAACAGCACTGCCGCTTCGAGATCGGGCCAGACTTCCGCCGTGGCCCAAAGCACCGTACCAGGGCCGGCGCCGACATCGAGCAGGGTCTTGGGGGTAAATTCCGGTCTGGTCTCGTTCAGCGCGTCGAGGCTGGCACGGACCGCGGCATAGGTGGCTGGCAGTCGCGTCGCCAGATAGGCCTTGACCGCCATGTCCTGCGCCATGTGCAGGCGGCCGTCGCGCAGTTCAGCGCGGTAGCGGTCGGAGAGTGTCTTCGCCGCTTGCCTGAGCGTCGCCAGCGGCACCTTTTCGAGGACACGGTCGACGGCTTGTCTGAGCGGCGCGGGCAGTTCCATGGCTCACGCTCCACGCGGTGCGAGCAGGATGACCGAGGCACCGGCTATGCAGAGCGCCGCCCCTGCAAGATCCCAGCGGTCGGGGCGCACGCCTTCAACCAGCCACAGCCAGGCCAGCGAGGCGGCGATGTAGATGCCGCCATAAGCGGCGTAGGCGCGGCCGGCGGCATCGGTGTCGACCAGCGCCAGCAGCCAGGCGAACAGAAGCAGCAGGACCAATCCCGGTGCCAGCCACAGCGCCGACTTCTCCAGCCGCCACCACGCCCACACCGAAAAGCAGCCGGCGACTTCGGCGAGCGCGGCTGCAGTGTAGAGGAGATAGGACATGAAAAAGGCCTCGCGACGATCGACGAGGCCTTTTTCGGGGCAGGGGCCAGGAATGGCAAGCGCCAATGGTCCTGCAGGCGGAATTCCTACTCCGCTACCTTGCGGCGACGGGCGGGCTTGACGGGCTTCGCGACGGGTGCCGGTTCGCGGTGGCCCATGTCGCGCATTTCCAGCGCCTTTTCACATTTGCCAATATAGTCGCGTGTCATCGGCAGCGTGTCGTTCGTTTTCGTGATCTGGAACTGGAAGATGACCAGGTCCTGCCAGCGGAAGGCGGCTTCCGAGGCCGCCAGATAGAACTCCCACATACGGCAGAAGCGTTCGTCATAAATCGCCTTGGCCTTGTCGCGGTTGGCCGCAAAACGCTGGCCCCAATGCTTCAGCGTATCGGCATAGTGGAGCCGCAGGACTTCGACATCGGTGACGACGAGGCCGGATTTTTCGATCGCCGGCAGCACCTCGGACATCGCCGGTACGTAGCCGCCCGGGAAGATGTATTTGCGGATGAAGGCGGTGGTCGCCCACGGCACGCCGGAGCGGCCGATCGTGTGCAACAGCATGACGCCGTCAGGCTTGAGCAATGTCGCCGCCTTCTCGAAGAAGGTGCGATAATGGTTGACGCCGACATGTTCGAACATGCCGACCGACACGATGCGGTCGAAACGCTCGTTGAGCTCGCGATAGTCCTTCAGCTCGAAATGAACGTGGTTTTCCAGCCCCTGCGCATGCGCCCGGTCGGTGGCCACGCCATGCTGTTCGGTCGACAGCGTCACGCCTTGCACGTCGACGTCGAAAGCCTTGGCCAGGTAAAGGCCGAGCCCGCCCCAGCCGGAGCCGATGTCGAGCACAGTCTGTCCTGCCTTCAGCCGGAGCTTGGCAGCGATATGGCGTTTCTTGGCGGCCTGCGCCTCGTCGAGCGTCATGTCGGGCTGTTCGAAATAGGCGCAGGAATACTGCATGTCCTCGTCGAGGAAGAGCCGGTAGAGCTCGCCCGACAGATCATAGTGGCGCTGCACGTTGCGGCGCGAGCGCGACGTGGTGTTGATCTGCTGCAGGCGGCGGAAGGCGTGGCGCAGGCCCTCGATGGCCTTCGACCAGGTCGCGTCGATGCCGCCGCTGCCCATGTTCTGGAAAGCGATGCGCATCAGGCCGAGCGGTCCGCCTTCGAGAACGTCGAGTTCGCCGTCCATATAGGCTTCCGGCACAGCCAGCATCGGATCGAAGGTGATGGCGCGCTCGGCATGCCTGGTCTTGATGTGCAGGTGCACCGGCTCGCCGCTGCCGTCACCGAATGTTTCCGTCGCGCCCTTTGGCCCGGTTACCTTGAGATTGCCCGTGCGCACAAGGCGGTCGAGAACGCGCGTCAGCAGAATATTCATCACCCAATGTCCCCTCTCGGTCAGACAGGCTGTCCTACTCTGCATCAATATATAGGGTTTCGAAAAGTTCCTTTTGGCACAAAAATGCCCAGGCGCGAGGCCCGGGCATTGGTCCAGAAATGACTGGAAACCGTCAGGGTGATCGGAGTGCCGGTTCGGCGCTCCGATCGTGCCCGATCAGGCGTTGTCTTCGCCGCCTTCGAACTCGCTGTTCGGGTCGAAGAAATTCTCCGGCCGGGCGTTGTCGTTGATGTCGTCGCCATAGATGGCCTCGGCGGTGGTCAGCGTCTCGCCCTTGGCCTGACGCTCGGCTTCGTCGGCCGTGCGGGCGATGTTGAGCGTGATGGTGACCTCGACTTCCGGATGCAGCGCGATCGCCACATTGGTGAGGCCGATGGTCTTGATCGGCTGGTTGAGCTGGATCTGGGTGCGGCCGACCGTGAAGCCTTCCGCCGTCAGCAGATCGGCGATGTCGCGCGTCGACACCGAACCGTAGAGCTGGCCGGTCTCACCCGCCGAACGAACGGCGATGAAGCTCTTGCCGTCAAGCTTCTCGGCGACCTGCGTGGCCTCCGACTTGCGCTCGAGGTTACGGGCTTCGAGCTGGGCGCGCTGGCCCTCGAACTTCTTCTTGTTGGCTTCGTTGGCGCGCAGCGCCTTGCCCTGCGGCAGCAGGAAGTTGCGGGCGAACCCGTCCTTGACCTTGACGGTGTCGCCCATCTGGCCGAGGCGGGAAATGCGTTCGAGAAGAATGACTTCCATGGTTTTGTTCCTTTCAGCTTGGACGCCGCCCGGTGGGGTTCGCGCCGAATTCTCTGGAACAGGTCAGGAAGCAAAAGGGGCGTTGCCGCCGGTGTCGCTGTCCTGCCTGTCGCGGCAGTTAGAGGCTTTTGGCCTCAACCCGGGATTTCAATGCATGTCGCCCAAAAGTGGGTCCCGGTTTTGGGACAACAACGACCTGCATCATTGAAACAATCCAGCGGCGCCCGTCGCCGTGGAGGAGAAAACGGGCGGCGAACCGCCCGTTTCAGGAATCTAGCGAACCACGTAGGGCAGCAGGCCGAGGAAGCGGGCGCGCTTGATCGCCTTGGCGAGCTCACGCTGCTTCTTCTGGCTGACGGCGGTGATGCGCGACGGCACGATCTTGCCACGCTCGGAAATGTAGCGCTGCAGCAGACGCACATCCTTGTAGTCGATCTTGGGCGCGTTGGCGCCGGAGAACGGGCAGGTCTTGCGGCGACGATGGAACGGGCGCCGGGTCGGGATCTGATTGATGTCGACCATTATTCTGCACCCCCTTCAAAGCCTTCGCGCGGACGGCGCGGACCACGATCGCCAGCGGCATCGCCGAACGAGCGCGGCGGACGATCGCCACGGTCGCCGCGATCGCGGTCGCCGAACGAGCGCGGGCCACGATCGCCACGGTCGCGGTCGCCGAAGCCGCCGCGTTCCGAGCGCTCTTCGCGCTTCTGCATCATGGCCGAAGCACCTTCCTCATGCGCCTCGACCTTGATGGTCAGGAAGCGCAGCACGTCCTCGGACAGGCCCATCTGGCGCTCCATTTCGTTGAGCGCGGCCGGCGGGCAGGTGAGGTCCATCAGCGTGTAGTATGCCTTCCGGTTCTTGTTGACCCGGTAGGTGAGGGACTTCAGTCCCCAGTTCTCGACCCGGCCGACAGATCCGCCGTTCGCTGCGATGACGCCCTTGTACTGTTCGACAAGCGCATCGACCTGCTGCTGCGAGAGGTCCTGCCGGGCAAGAAACACATGTTCGTAAAGAGCCATTATGTCTTTGTGCCTTTCTTCGTTTCTCTCCCGGTTCCCGGCGGCAAAAGCCTCTGCAACTTCTCTGACCCGCGTATCCCTGAGGAACGGGGGAAGAAAGGAGCATGACGAGACGGTCGAGAGCGGAGACACGGGAGGCGGAAGCACTTCTGGCTTCACGCGAAGGCTTTTGATAAAACCTCCGGCCCTCCGTTCAGCCCCCAGCTGGGACCGGCAGATTGCGGGCGTCTATACAGCAATCCGTCGATAAGGCAAGGGCACCGGACATGCCGCAATGTCGCGGGCGTCGAAAACTCGGCGAGCCGCCGCCATCTTCCGGAAACCCGGCCTTAACCACCACATCAGGTTGTTCCGGGTTGAAGCCCGCCATCAACCGCCGATTCATGATGATCGGTGCAAAAGACGACGCCCCGCGTCCGCAACCGGGGACAAGCATTTCCGGGGGTAAGGATGCTTCTCAAGAAATTCTGGCGCTCGAAGAGCGGCAATTTTGCACTTTTGCTGGGGATGGGCCTGCCGGCCATCCTGTCCGCCGTGGCCTTTGCCGTCGATGTCTCCACCATCATGCGGGCCAAAAGCAATCTGCAGAATGCGCTCGACTCGGCAAATCTTGCCTCCTCGCATCTCGGCGATCTGGAAATTACCCGCAACGACGCCTTCGACCGCTATTTCCAGGCCAATATTGTTGGACATGGCGAACTCGCGAACGCGCAGGCCACGCTGACCGTCGACAGGGGTGTCAACTACGTCAAGACCAAGGCGGTCGCCTCGGCCGACGTCAATCTGAACTTCGCCTTCCTGTTCGGCCAGAACAAGCACATCGTGGTCGATGCCTCGGCGGTAGAATCGAACAATCAGCTCGAAGTCGTGCTGGTGCTGGACAATACCGGCTCGATGGCCGGCGCCCGCATGACGGCATTGAGGACGGCGACGAAATCGCTGCTGGACACGCTCGAAGCGACAAAATCGCCGACGCGCCAGGTTCGCGCCTCGCTGGTTCCGTTCGTCACCGCCGTCAATGTCAATGGCGATGGGTTCGACCCGTCGTGGATCGACATGCATGGCAAGTCCTCCACCAACGGCATCAATTTCCCCGTCATCAAGGGCAAGCGGCCGAACCACATGGCGCTGTTCAAGCAGCTCGGCCTGAAAGGCGGCTGGAACGACAGCGGATGGAAAGGCTGCGTCGAGGCGCGGCCCGGCGCCTACAATGTCTCCGACACGCCGCCCGATCCGTCGAAACCCGACAGTCTGTTCGTACCCTATTTCGCTCCTGATGATCCAGCGCCCGCAGCCACGCCGTCCGGTGCCTACGGCAATTCGGCCACGAGCTACAACAATTCCTACCTCGACGACACCGTAGACGATGAGAAAGTCAAGCAGCCGGGCGTCAATACTCTCGATATCGACCTTAGCGATCTAACGACGGCCGACGCACCGTCGCGCAAGGATATGGAAAAGGTCGCCAAATATGTCGCGCCGACAAGAAAGATCGTCACCGAGACCGGCAGCACGATCACCGTTGGCCCCAACCGTTCCTGTCCGACCCCTGTCGTTCCCCTGACCGACGATTTCGACAAGCTGCGCAAGGCAGCGAGCCAGATGACGGAGTGGAACGGTTCCGGCACCAACGTCTCGGAAGGCCTGTCCTGGGGCATGCGGGTGCTTTCGCCCGGCGAACCCTACACTGACGGCGCGCCGTTCAAGACGGTGGGCGTCAGCAAGATCGTGCTCTTGCTCACCGATGGCGAGAACGTCGTCTACGGCGCCAGCAACGAGCCGACCAAGTCCGATTATACGTCTTACGGATATCTGGCGGATGGCCGTTTCGGATCGGACAACCAGGCGACGGCAGCCCGCAATGTCGACGGCTGGACCAAGAGCGTGTGCACGCAGCTGAAGAACCAGGGGGTGCAGATTTACACGATGGTCTTGCAGTCCGACACCGCGGCCAACCGCACGCTCTACAGCGCATGCGCCTCGGAGCCAGGCGACTATTATGCTGTCAACGACCCGGCCAAACTGCCGAACGTATTCCTGCAGATCGCCAACAAATTCTCGAAGCTGCAACTGACGAACTGAGCGCCCGAACCCAACAGGTCGGAACAAACCCTAGGGCAGAGGCCCTCAACTCGTGTGGGCGACAACCCTGTCGACCGTTTCCGGGAAGAAGTCGGGCGCCGCATGGCGCTTGCCGAACATCATATCGTACTGGATCAGCCGGAAATCGCGGATCGCCGGGTCGATCTCCTTCTGCCGCGACCAGTCGGGCGTGGCTTCGCCGGCCGGGGTCAGCAACAGGTTGCGGTCGACGACGCGGTAGCGCTCCCGCATCTCGCCCAGGAAGCCGGTGTAGTAGGGATGGGTGATGCCCGCGGTGGTGAGGATATGGTAGGGCAGGAACGCCGGGCTTACCGCGCCCAGATCCTCGACCGAGCCGGAGCGGTTCGACCAGATGATCAACGGCGTCTGGTGATGTTCGAGAGCGGCTTCCGGCGTCGCTTCCTTGCGCGGCGCGACATTGTCATTGAGGAAGCCGGTCTCGACATAGACCGGTCCCAGCGGAGGCAGATGGTCGCCGAAGAAGGCGACGATGGTTGGCCGTTCGCGCTTCTTGGCCCATTCGATCAGACGCTCCAGGCCGCGGTCCGCGTCTGCAGACCCTTCGGCATAGGAGAGGAGCGAATCGCGCGCCCACCGACTGATCGGCGCCTGCACCGTATGGGTCGGATTGTAATAGCGGTTCGGTTCATAGGGGCCGTGGTTCTGCAGGCTGACCGCGAAGAAGAACACCGGATCGTCGCTGGCGTCGGCCTCGCGGATGATCTCATCGGTCATCGCCGCGTCCGATGCCAGCGGCCCGCGTTTTTCCATCGGCGGCAGCGTTTCTTCCGACTTGAAGTCGTTGAAGCCGAAATCGGCATAGACCGCGCCACGGTTCCAGAACCAGTTGGTGCCCGGATGGATGGCGCGTGCCCTGTAGCCTTCGCTTTTCAGGAAGGTCGCCATCGAAGGCGTCGGGGTGCGCACATATTGCTGGTAGGGGATGCTGCCGGCCGGCAGGAAGGCATTGGAAAAGCCGGTCAGCGCCTCGAACTCGATGTTGGCGGTCATGCCGCCGAATTCGGGCGAGAACATCGAGCCTGAACGCAGCGCCCGCACCGTGGGGATAGGATCGGGCGTGATGGTGACGCCTGGCAGCTTGGTCGGATCCCAGAAGGATTCGCTCATGACGATGATGATGTCGGGCTTTTCGTCGGGAACCGAGGCGGTCGCCTGTGGCCGGTCGATCGCCGCGATCGATTTTTCCGAATAGTCCGGCGGCGCCGAGACATGCGCCATCGGCACATTGAGGGCAAAGGCGAGTGCGAAGCCGTTGGAAGCGTAGTTCTCCTTCTGGTCCCACATGATCGGGATGATCTGCAGCCGGTCGCGGGTCCAGGAGAAGGTGGCATAGTCCATGATCGAGACGAAGAAGGCAAGCAGCGGCACCGCCAGCGTCAGCCGTGCCAGCCGGCCCTTGTGGCTGAGCGCCGGAACCCTGCGGCGCCACACCCGCCAGCCATAGACGAGCAGCGACAGGCCCGCGACGATGCCGACCACCATGGCAAGCGCGGTCATCGGCCGTTCGCGCACCAGGAGCGGCAGCAGGGCGAAGATCTGGCGGGCGTAGAGAAAGTCGGTCGGATAGAGCGGATCGCCGAGATAATGCGACTTCTGGTGGCCGACAAAAGCCAGCGACAGCGTCAGCGGCGCGATGATCATCAGGCTCTGATGGCTGCGGCCGAGCACTGCGTCGAGGCCGATCATGATCAGCGCGAACACGATGATGGTGGTCCAGCCGGGCTTGAGTGGCTGCAGGAAGAACGACACGGTGCCGGTGAAATCGCCGCGCACGATCCATTCGATGGCGAAGACCAGGACCGCCGAGATCGCCAGGCTGATCAGCCCATAGCGGACGACCGGCCACCTCCGGCCCGGCAGATAGCCGGTGGAGGGATCGTCTTCCAGGAACTGCGGCTCGGCCTTGCCGATCCGTCTTGAACTCTTTGCCACCTTGGTTTTCCCCGGGCCCGCAACAAAAGCGTCATTCAATTGTCATTGAACTGTCACGCAAAACTAGCGCCTGTAGCGAAAATAAGAAGAGCCAGCGAACGATTCGTGAGCGGTTTTCATCATGAGTGATCGCCAAAAAGCCTTTTGGAACAGACACTCGGCTTGTGATACTGGCCTGCTGCGAAGCCGAACTGGACTTGACTTGGCCGCCCGCCTTGCGTCACAGGCAGGAAAAATTCGTGTATCAGGCAAGCAAAACCAGCCTTTGGGAGCCCCAGCATGGCCGTTGCATTCACCTTTCCAGGACAAGGCAGCCAGGCTGTCGGCATGGGCAAGGATCTCGCTGACGCTTTCCCGGAGGCGCGCAGGGTTTTCCAGGAAGTCGATGAGGCGCTTGGCGAAAACCTGTCGAAGCTGATCTGGGAAGGACCCGAAGAGACGCTGACGCTCACTGCCAATGCGCAGCCGGCGCTGATGGCAGTGTCGCTGGCGACGGTCAGGGCCCTGGAATCGCGCGGCTTCTCGCTGCAGGGCAAGGTCGCCTATGTCGCCGGCCATTCACTGGGCGAATATTCCGCACTCGCCGCCGCCGGTTTTGTTTCGGTCGCCGACGCTGCCCGCCTGCTGCGCGTCCGCGGCAACGCCATGCAGGCGGCGGTGCCGGCGGGCGAGGGCGCCATGGCGGCGATCATCGGGCTGGAACAGGCCGATGTCGAGGCCGCCTGCGCCGAGGCCGCGAAGGGATCCGTCTGCCAGATCGCCAACGACAATGGCGGCGGCCAACTGGTCATATCAGGCGCCAAGGCGGCGGTCGAACTGGCGGCGAAACTGTGCACCGAGAAGGGCGCCAAGCGGGCGCTGATGCTGCAGGTCTCCGCGCCGTTCCATTCGGCGCTCATGGCGCCTGCGGCTGATGTCATGCGCGAGGCGCTTGCCGGCGTGACCAGGCATGCGCCGGCGGTTCCCGTCGTTTCCAACGTCAGTGTCACCCCGGTCAGCGATCCCGATGAGATCGCCCGGCGCCTGGTCGAACAGGTGACGGGCCGCGTGCGCTGGCGCGAGACGGTGGAGTGGTTCGGTGGTAATGGCGTTACCACACTTTACGAAGTCGGCGCCGGAAAGGTGCTTTCGGGGCTGGCCCGGCGCATCAACCGCGACATCGCGACCAGCGCCATAGGTACGGCGGCCGACGTCGAGGCGGCTTTGGCAACCCTTGCCTAGAAACGAGATTTGACCCACCCATCTGACGGGTGCTCTCTTCAATCAGGAGACAAAAATGTTCGAACTGACCGGCCGCAAGGCACTCGTCACCGGCGCATCGGGCGGCATCGGCGAGGCAATCGCCAGGGTTCTGCATGCGCAGGGCGCCATCGTCGGCCTGCATGGCACGCGCGTCGAAAAGCTGGAGGCGCTGGCCTCCGAGCTTGGCGATCGCGTCAAGCTGTTCCCCGCCAATCTGTCCGACCGTGACGAGGTCAAGGCGCTTGGCCAGAAGGCGGAAGCGGATCTCGAAGGCGTCGACATCCTGGTCAACAATGCCGGCATCACCAAGGACGGGCTGTTCGTGCGCATGTCGGATGCCGACTGGGACTCGGTGCTCGAGGTCAATCTGACCGCCGTGTTCCGGCTGACCAGGGAACTCACCCATCCGATGATGCGCCGCCGCCATGGCCGGATCATCAACATCACTTCGGTTGTCGGCGTGACCGGCAATCCCGGCCAGACCAATTACTGCGCCACCAAGGCCGGCATGATCGGCTTTTCCAAATCGCTGGCGCAGGAGATCGCCACCCGCAACATCACCGTCAACTGCGTTGCCCCGGGCTTCATCGAATCGGCAATGACCGACAAGCTCAACGACAAGCAGAAAGAAGCGATCATGGCGGCCATCCCGTCAAAACGCATGGGCACCAGCGCCGAGGTTGCCTCTGCCGTCGCTTATCTGGCTTCCAATGAGGCCGCCTACGTCACCGGCCAGACCATTCACGTGAATGGCGGCATGGCGATGATCTGAACAAGGTCCGGGGCAACGCCGCCGGGTTGTGAAAAGAGACCATTTCGGCTTGGACGCCCAGGATTTTTCGTGTAATGCGGCCCGCAACCCGGCGGTTCGGGCAAAAACCGGTTCGCAACCGTTGCGTTTCCGGCACCACTATCTTTCAGCTTGATTAGCGGCATTCCGCCCGCTAACGAAGACAGACAACCAAAAGACGAGGATGCCCCAAATGAGTGACACCGCAGAGCGCGTCAAGAAGATCGTCATCGAGCACCTGGGCGTCGATGCCGACAAGGTGACGGAGCAGGCGAGCTTCATCGATGATCTGGGCGCTGACAGCCTCGACACGGTCGAACTCGTCATGGCGTTCGAAGAAGAATTCGGCGTCGAGATTCCCGACGATGCGGCCGAGACCATCCTGACCGTCGGCGATGCCGTGAAGTACATCGACAAGGCTTCGGCCTGACGCTTTCCGCAGTCATCACCGGGGAGAACCTGAGATGAGGCGTGTCGTCGTCACGGGCCTTGGCCTGGTTTCGCCGTTCGGTATGGGCTTCGAGCACGGCTGGAAGGAACTGCTGACCGGCCGCAGCGCTGCCAAGCGCGTCACCGAGTTCGAGGTGGACGATCTTGCCTGCAAGATCGCCCATGTCATTCCGCGCGGCGACGGTTCCAACGGCACGCTCAATCCCGAAGCCGTTCTTGAGCCGAAGGAACTTCGCAAGATCGGCGACTTCATCCTGTACGGGATCGCGGCCGCCGACGAAGCGCTGAAGGATTCCGGCTGGGAGCCGGGCACCGAAGCGGAGCGCCACGCCACCGGCGTGATGATCGGCTCCGGCATCGGCGGCCTCGAGGGCATCGCCGAGAATGCGATCATCCTCAAGGAACGCGGGCCGCGCCGCATCAGCCCGTTCTTCATTCCCGGGAACATCATCAATCTCGTGTCGGGCCAGGTTTCGATCCGGCACGGGCTGAAAGGCCCCAACCACGCTGTCGTCACGGCCTGTTCGACTGGTGCGCACGCCATAGGCGATGCCGCCCGTCTGATCATCTTCGGCGATGCCGATGTGATGTTGGCCGGCGGTGCGGAATCGCCGGTGACCCGGCTTTCGCTGGCGGGCTTCGCGGCCTGCCGGGCGCTGTCCACCGAACGCAACGATACACCGCAAAAAGCTTCGCGCCCCTATGACCGCGACCGCGACGGCTTCGTCATGGGCGAGGGCGCCGGTGTGGTGGTGCTGGAAGAGCTTGAACACGCCAAGGCCCGGGGCGCCAGGATCTATGCCGAAGTGACCGGCTATGGCCTGACCGGCGATGCCTATCACATCACCGCGCCCGCCGAGGATGGCGACGGCGCCTTCCGCTGCATGACGGCGGCGCTGAACCGGGCGAAGCTCGTGCCCGCCGACGTCGACTACATCAACGCGCACGGCACCTCGACCATGGCCGACACGATCGAACTCGGCGCGGTCGAGCGGCTGGTCGGCAATGCCGCGTCCAAGATTTCGATGTCGTCGACCAAGTCGTCGATCGGGCATCTGCTTGGGGCAGCGGGTGCCGCCGAGGCGATCTTCTCGATCCTCGCCATCCGCGACAACATCGCGCCGGCGACGATCAATCTCGACAATCCGGAGCGAGAGACGGCCATCGACCTGGTGCCGAACAAGCCGCGCGCCCGCCAGATCGACGTGGCACTGTCCAATTCCTTCGGATTTGGCGGCACCAATGCTTCGCTGGTCTTCCAGCGCTACAATGGCTGATCGCCCGGCCGCCGGGCGATGCTTCGGCGTGTCGTCAATTTTGCCATATTCGCCCCTACTCTGCCGGAGGGGATTCGTTGGGCGATCAAACGGTAGGGCAAAATGAACACAAATCCGGCGGGAAACGGAGATTTGGGACAACGGCCGGCGACGCCGGGACCGATCGTGCCGAAGACGGCCAACGAGGCCTTGCGGCCTGAAGCCGGCACGCCGCCGCCGAAGCGTTCGCGCGCTTCGCGCAGCCAGGTCGTCGTGTTCATGAACTTCGTCATCTCCTCGGTGATGCTGATGGTTCTGGCGGCTGGCGTCGCGCTGTATTTCGGCAAGCAGGAATTCACCGAGCCCGGCCCGTCGGCCAACGCCGACACCTTCCTGGTCAAGCCGAACACCGGCGTCCAGGATATCGCCGACCAGCTCGAGCGGCGCGGACTGATCAGTGACGCCCGCATATTCCGCCTTGGCGTGCGGGCCTTCGGCAATGACTCTGCGCTGAAGGCCGGCGAATACGAGATCAAGCCCAGGGCATCCATGCGCGACATCATGGAATTGCTGAAGAGCGGCAAGTCGGTAATGTACTCGCTGACCATTCCGGAGGGTCTGACCGTCGAGCAGGCGCTGCAACGCATCGCCGAAGAGGGCGCTCTGAGTGGCGACATGCCGGCGGCCACGCCTGCCGAGGGCAGCCTCGCCACCGACACGCTGCGCTTCACCCGCGGCGCCACACGCCAGGAGATGGTCGACAAGCTTCTGGCCGACCAGAAGAAACTGGTCGATGACGTCTGGAAACGGCGCGCGCCGGATCTGCCGCTGGCCAATGTCGACGAGTTTGTCACACTGGCGTCGATCGTCGAGAAGGAAACGGGCAGGGGTGACGAGCGTTCACGGGTCGCCGCCGTCTTCCTGAACCGGTTGGCCAAGGGCATGCGGCTGCAATCCGATCCGACCATCATCTATGGCCTGTTCGGCGGCAAGGGCAAACCCGCCGACCGTCCGATCTACCAGTCCGACATCCAGAAGCAGACGCCCTACAACACCTATCTGATCAGCGGCCTGCCGCCGACGCCGATCGCCAATCCCGGCCGCGCTGCTCTTGAGGCCGTCGCCAACCCGTCGAAGACCGAGGAGCTCTATTTCGTGGCCGACGGCACGGGCGGCCATGTGTTTGCGGCGACGCTGGAAGAGCACAACCAGAACGTTGCCCGCTATCGCGCCTTGCAGAAGAAGCAGGCCGAGGATGCCGCCAAGGCGAACGCCCCCAAGGTCGAGGGCCAGACCGATGCACCGGCGGACGGGAGCGACAACAGCAATACCGATGACAATGGCGACGCCGGCGGCGATACGGGGGCTGCGCAGTAGGCCGGGCGCTGAAATCATCCCTTGCGCGAATCGTGCCGTGCGCGTTTTGAATGGAGGGGGTGCGCTGCTATTTTGGCAAAAAAGCATGGTGCGCCTGATGGCAGGTGTCGGACGTCAGGCATTTTCAAGCCGCGCATGATCCGGGCCGCGAACCGCCTTTCAGGAGCATCCGCCAGGGGGATATACGAGCACTATGAATTTGCAGAGTATGACCGGATTTGCGCGTGCCGTCGCCGAGCACGACGGCACCTCGATCGCCTGGGAGGTCAAGTCCGTCAACGGCAAGAGTGTCGAGGTGCGGCTAAGGCTGCCGCAAGGCTTCGAACGGCTGGAGCCGGCGGTCAGGCAAACACTCCAGAAGCGGTTTGCCCGGGGCAATTTCCAGGCGACGCTGACCATTAGCCGTGCCGCCGGTGCGCAGGCGCAGCCGGTCGTCAACGAAGCCTTCCTGAAGGATTTGGCCGGCCTTGCCAAGCGGCTTCAGGAGCAGTTCGGCGCGGCGGCCGCAACGGCCGACGGGCTGCTGTCGCTGCGTGGCGTGCTGGACATTCCAGAGGCCGTCGAAACCGAGGAGGCCCGCGCCGCACTCGACATGGCGATCATGACCGCGCTTGAAGCGGCGCTGAAAGGGCTTGAGCAGGCGCGGCAAGGCGAGGGTGCTGCGCTGGCCCTGCTTTTGTCGGGCCATATCGACGCCATCGAGGCGCTGACCTTGCGCGCCGAGGCGGATCCGTCACGCGATCCGGCGGCGATCCGCGAGCGCATCGCCGAGCAGGTCAGGCTGCTGATGGACGCTTCCGCCAATCTGGATGCGAGCCGGCTGCACATGGAAGCGGCGTTCCTCGCCACCAAGGCCGACATCCGCGAAGAGATCGACCGGCTGAAAACGCATGTCGCGTCCGGCCGGGCGTTACTCAGAGGGGGCGGCGCCGTCGGCCGCAAGCTCGATTTTCTGGCACAGGAATTTAACCGGGAATCGAATACGCTGTGTTCGAAGTCGAACGCTGCCGCTGTCACCGCGATCGGACTGGAGCTGAAGGCCGTGGTCGACCAGTTTCGTGAACAGGTCCAGAATCTGGAGTAGCCGATGGTTGCCAAGGAACCGATGGTTCCCAGGGATTTGGGAGCCCGCATTCGCCGCCGGGGCCTGATGCTGGTCCTGTCGTCGCCGTCCGGCGCCGGCAAGTCGACGATCGCGCGCAATCTTTTGGAAAGCGATTCCAGTCTCGAACTGTCGGTCTCGGTCACCACCAGGCCGCGCCGCGGCAGTGAGATCGAAGGGGTTCACTACCATTTTCGCACCATGCGCGAGTTCGAGCGGCTGCGCGACTCCGATGCGTTGCTGGAATGGGCCGAAGTGCACGGCAATTGCTACGCGACACCGCGCGAGCCAGCCGAACTGGCACTGGCGCAGGGCCGCGACATGCTGTTCGACATCGACTGGCAAGGCGCCCAGCAGTTGAAGGAGAAGATGCGCGCCGATATCGTCTCGATCTTCATCCTGCCGCCCTCGATGAAGGAGTTGAAGGCGCGGCTGAAGCGCCGCGCCGAGGACCAGGAAGCAGTGATCGAGACGCGGCTGAAGAATGCGCGCAACGAGATCGAGCACTGGAAGGAATATGACTTCGTCATCGTCAACGATGATCTCGACCGTGCGTTCGCAGAAGTGCGCGGTATCGTTGTTGCCGAGCGGCTACGGCGAGACCGCCGACCCGGTTTGTTCGATTTCGTCTCAGGATTGCTGGACGAGAAGACGGTGTGATTGTCGCTTCTGCCCGTGAACGGGGCGAAGAAAGCTACATCGCGTTGGTCAACCGCACGAATTCCTCGACGCTGAGCGTTTCGGCGCGGCGGGTCGGATCAATATCCACGCGATCGAGCAGAGCCTCGCCGCCGAGGCTTTTTACGCTCTGCCTCAGCATCTTTCGGCGCTGACCGAAGGCGGCTTCGGTGACACGGCCGAGTTTCCTCACATCGGCGGGCAAGGGCGCCGCGCGCGGCTCCAGATGCACCACCGAAGAGGTGACTTTTGGGGGCGGCGTGAAGGCCTGGGGCGGCACGTCGAAGGCGATCCTGGCCTGCGTGCGCCAGCCGGCCAGCACGCCGAGCCTGCCATAGGCATCGCTGCCCGGCGTGGCGACGATGCGCTGGGCCACCTCGCGTTGGAACATCAGCGTCATCGAGGCATAGAAGGGCGGCCAGTCGCTGACGGTCAGCCAGCGTATCAGCAATTCGGTCCCGATATTGTAGGGCAGGTTGGCGACGATCCTGACCGGGCCGCCGTTTCCGCCGACTGCGGCAAGCGTCGTGAAGTCGGTCTTCAGCGCGTCGCCGGAAACCACCTCCAGGCGGCCGGGATAATGAGCGGAAACCTCGGCCAGCGCTGCCAGGCAGCGTTCGTCGCGCTCGATGGCGACGACCTTGCGCGCGCCGTTGAAAAGCAGCGCCCTTGTCAGCCCGCCGGGACCGGGGCCGACCTCGATCACCGTTGTGTCCGCGAGATCGCCGGCGGCGCGCGCGATCTTGCCGGTCAGGTTGAGGTCGAGCAGGAAATTCTGGCCAAGCGCCTTCTTCGCCTGCAAACCATGGCGTTCGATCACGTCGCGCAGCGGCGGCAGCCCGTCGATGCTCATGGCCAGTACCTCATGGCCAGTACCTCATGGCCAGCGCCTCATGCCTGCTCCTTGCCGATATCCGCCAGTTGCCGCGCAAGCCGTAGCGCCGCGATCAGGCTGTCGGGCCGCGCAATACCCTTGCCGGCAATGTCGAAAGCCGTGCCGTGGTCGGGTGAGGTGCGGATGAAAGGCAAGCCAAGCGTGACGTTGACCGCCTCGTCGAAGGCAAGCGCCTTGGCCGGGATCAGCGCCTGGTCGTGGTACATGCACAGCGCCACGTCGTAGCCGGCGCGCGCGCGGGCATGGAACAACGTGTCGGCGGGCAGCGGCCCGACGGCGTCGATGCCTTCTGCCCGCAGCGTCTCGACAGCCGGCAGGATGATGCGCGCATCCTCCACGCCCATGGAACCGCCTTCGCCGGCATGCGGGTTCAGGCCGGCAATGGCGAGGCGGGGCCTGGCGATGCCGAAGCGGCTGGCGAGGTCGGCGGCGGTGATGCGCGCGGTCGCGATGATCAATTCCGTCGTCAGCGCCTTCGGCACCTCGGCCAGCGCGATATGGATGGTGACGGGTACGGTGCGCAGATCGGGACCGGCCAGCATCATCACCGGCATCGCCTCGACGCCACTGTGCCGGCTTGCCAGATGCGCCAGATATTCGGTGTGGCCGGGAAAGCGGAAGCCCGCGTCGTAGAGCGGCTTTTTGGCGATCGGGCAAGTGACCACGGCGGCGGCATCGCCGGCAAGGCAGGCGGCCACGGCGCGGTCGATGGCTTCGATGGTGCCGGCTGCATTGCGCGGGTCCGGCTGGCCGGGGCTGTCGATGAAGCGGGCATCCAGCGCGACGATTGGCAGGGCGCCGTGGCCAAAAACCTCCGTCGCCTGCACCGGCGTCACCTCCTGGACAGGCAGCGAAACGCCAAGGGTCCGCGCGCGAGCGGCGATCAGTGCCGGATCGGCTAGAAGGTAGAAGGCGGGCAGGGCCGCGGCAGAGCGCGCAAGAAATGCGGCAATCGCGATCTCCGGCCCTATGCCGGACGGATCCCCGACACTCAGCGCCAGCGCGGTCGTTGCGCTACCCACGTCAGCGCTTGACGATACGGGCTTTCGCCTTCAGCTCGTCGACATATTTCTTGCTGAGCTCGTCGGCGGCCTTATCGTTGGAGCCTTCGCTCTGGAACATCATCTGGGCGACCTTGTCGTCGGATACTTCACGCGACGAGCAGATGCCGATGAATTCGACGCCGCGCTCGGTCTCGCGCGTTGTGGTGGCGCCGCCAACCTTGGTTGCCTTGATCTGCTCTGCCCAATCGGGTGGCAATTGCGGCGCCAGCACCCGGCCGAGATCGCGCACGGTGACGTCGATCAGGCCCTTGGCGAACTCGCGGGTCGTGTTGCAGCCGTTGAAGCGGGCGCGCATGGCATCGGCTTCGCGCTTGCGCTTGGCCAGCATCGCGCCGCGTTCCGCCGCCGGCACGACGAAGATGACCTGCTGCAGCATGTATTCGGTGGCGCTCGGCTTGGAGCCGCCCTTGTCGAGCATGCGCCTGACCGCGTCCTGCTCGGTCACGCTGCCGCCCTCGCCGGAGCGATAGCGCGCGCTCAAGGCCTGGTTCCAGGCCATCTGGGAGCGGATGAATTCCTTGAAATGGTCCCTGGTGACGCCGGATTTTTCCATGACGCCGTTAAGCTGGGCAAGCTGCATCTTGTTGTTGGAGGCAAAGCGCTGATAGGCAGCATCGACCTGGGCGTCGCTGATGCGGATGCCAAGCCGCTTGGCCTCCGCCAAACGCAGCGTCTGGTCGATCATTTCCTGGGCGGCGTCGCCCTTCTTGCGCTGCAATTTGAGGAACGCGGCGCGATGCGCGATGTCGCCGCTGGTGATCGGTACGTCGTTGACGACGTATTTGATCTCGCTGGCGAACGCCGGCGGTGTCATCACGGCCATCGACAGGGATGTTGCTGCCACAAGCAACGCAAACCCTACCGAAAAGAGGTATTTCCTCATCCTTAGCATCCCAATTCTATCCCGGTCCCGCCCGATTGTTTCCATTTCCGGGTGCGCGAATCCGTGCCAGCCCTATGCGGCGAAACGATGTCGCCGGCTTACTGGATGGTGTCGATGGCGCTGGTCGACGAGCCGAAATCGCCGAGGGTGCGGAACGACAGGTTGAAGCCGATGCTCTGCGTCACTTCCCTGGTGTTCAGGTCACGCGACTGCGAGTACGTCATCAGATAGGTGAAGCAGGAATCGTTGTAGGCGAAACCGACGCCGTCCTTGACCAGCAGGCTTTGCTGCAGATCATAGGTGCCGGTCCCGAACACGCGCCAGTTCTCGGCGAGATGCGTCGACACGCCAAGCGTCACTTCATGACGATCGGTCGTGAAGCCGTAGAGCGGCTGCGCCTGGATGAAGGCGTATTTGGCGCTGAGCGACACCGGCAGGCCAGAATAAGCAGCCTTCAATTCGGCGCGCCTGACCTCGAAGCTCTGTTCGTCGAAACGGCCGCTGACCGAGGCAGCGAACCCGTTCGGGCTGTTGATGCCGAACAGGCCGACATAATCCGACGTGGAAGTCTGAAGGCCCGAATAGGCGCCGACATTGACCAGATCCGGTGCCGCGAACGAGTTTTCGCCGCCAAGCTGATAGGACTGGCCGAGAAGGGCATTGGTGCCCCAGCCATTGTTGTAGGAGCCGGAATAGCGCAGACCGACATTGGCGCGCGAGCCGCCTTCGACACGGTCATAACCGGAGAATTTGTCGCGTTCGAACAGCGTGGTCGCATCGAAGACCATGCTCTGGGCATCTTCGTTCGGAACCGAGAGGCCACCGACATACTGTTCGTTCGGACGCAAGAACACCTGCGCCATCGGCTCGAAGACATGGTTGGAGCCGCTGGCCATGGAAAACAGCAGCGGCCAGCGCATCTCCAGTCCGGCAGTCGCCATGTAACGGGCAAAGGACGAGCGCATGTCGTCCTTCTGCCCCAGATTCGTCGCCATCTCATTGACGGCGGCCAGCGAACCCGACGATGCGTTGAGGTAGTCGACATCGCCCTGCAGCGCCAGCAACGGCGTCAGCACCAGTCCGTCATCGGTGACGAAGCTTCGCTTCCATTCCGCTTCGGCCGTCAGACGTCCGGATTCGCCTTCAATGCCGCGGACGCGCTGCACAGGAGTGAGAGAGTCGTATGGCGTCTTGAAAGTCTCGTCGAGAGAATTGCGGCGCAGGACGCGCGAATTGACGTCGAGCGACAGCTGGCCGCCGGCGACCGACGCGTCGGGAATGTAGGCATAGTCGAGCGAGGGCAGCACCCAGGGCTGCTGGTTGGCGCGCGCGGCGATATTGCTGTTGAGCGTGTTTTCCTGGACCTCGAAATGCATGGCTCGCAGATCGAAATAATTGCGGCCATCAAGACCCGTCAAGTAGACCGACGACTGGTGGACGCCGGCATTGTACTTGGCGATATTATAAGTGCTTGAGAAGTCCTTGTCGGTCTGCAGCAGTACGTCCCAGCCGAAATTCCAGCGCGAATTAATGGCGAACTGTCCCTGCGTGCCCATCATGCCGCGGAACTTGTTCGGATCTCCGGCCGCGCCGGAATCGACATTGGGGCCTGCGCTATCGATGAAGGCGTCGGGTTTCCGCTGCTGGATGCCCGCGATCTTCAGGCTGTATTCGCCATTGTTGAAACGCTGGCGCCACTCCGCCTCGCCGAGAAAGCCCTGCCTGGTATAGCCGCTGCCGGTCACCGTCAGGTCGTAGGTCGGCGAAAGCGCGAAGTAATAGGGAACCCTGACGCTGTAGCCGAGATTGCTGTTGTAGCTGATGCTGGGGATCAGGAAGCCGCTCTTGCGCTTCACCGTCGGATCGGCGATCTCGAACGCTGGCAGGTAGGCGAGCGGAAAGCCGAAGAACTCGAAATTCGCGTTCTCGAAGCGAACCGTCTTCTTTTCGCCGTTCCAGATGATCTTTCTGGCCTTGACGCGCCAGGTCGGCGCTTTGTCTGGCTTGTCTTCGCAAGGTTCGCAGGCGGTGTAGACGCCGTTGTGGAAGGTGGTCAGCACACCGCCCATGCGTTCGGCGCTTTCAGCGGCGAAATAAGCCTTGTCGATGGTTTCGACGCGCAATGCGTTGACGAAGCCGTCGGCGAAGTCGTCGGTGATGTCGATGTGCTGCGAATTGATCTTGGTGCCGTCGCTGTTGACGACCTCGACATTGCCGCTCGCCACCATCCGCTTGGTGTTGCGGTTGTACTCGACCCTCTGGGCGACAAGCCGATTGCCGCCATAGTCGATCTGCACGCCGCCGACGGCGGTCACGGTCTGGTTGTCGTTGTTGTAGACCAGCGTATCTGCCGCCAGCAGCATCTGCGAGTCGGACGGAACCTTGGTCGCCATGTCGCCGACGTCCTGCGCGAAGGCCGGCAGCGGGACGGCGCAGGCAAGCAGGCACGCCAAGGCGCTCGCCGCATAGAGGCGCGCCAAATGGGCCTGCCTGTCGCTGGGCAAAAAGGCCTCCCTCACTAGCCGTCTTCCTTGTATAGCAGGAAAGTCACCCCGAAGAACATAGCTACCACGACCGGCACCCAGGCGGCTACCACAGTCGGCACGAACCCCGCCACGCCGAATGCCTTCACCAGCACCGAAACGACATAAAGCAGAAACCCGGCGACGACGCCACCCAGAATCATCGTTGCGGACTGCCCCATCCTCGCAAATCGCATTGAAACTGTTGCAGCAATCAGCGTCATGGCGACGAGGAGGAAAGGCAACGCCACCAGCGAATCAAACTGCATGGCAAAGGCATTTGCCTTGAGGCCGAAGGAGCGGGCAACCTCGATCTTTCCGGGCAGGTCGTAGAACGGGATCGTCTCCGGCCGCGCCAGCCGCTCCTGCACGAATTCCGGCTTCAGATTGGTCGGCACGCGATCGTTTGCCGCAGGCTGGATGACGCCGTTCCTGAAGGTCTTCACATCCTGCAGATCCCAGTAACCGTCCCGCAGGTAGGCACGCGCCGCGTCCTTGCGCTCGACGATGTTGCCTTGCGGGTCGAGAATGAAGAACACCGCGTCGGCCATCTCCAGGCCTTGATTGAGAATCGCCCGCGCGCCGATGATGGTGTCTCCGGTGCTGGTCTTCTGCCGGATCCAGGGCGCGGCATCGGCCGACACTTCGTTCGACTTGCCGGACCGCAGCTCGGTTTCGATCTGCTCGGACCAGGAAAAGGCGTGCGCGGCGAGCGGGTTGATGAGGCCGACCGAAAGGAAGCCGAACAGCAGCGCGCCGATGCAGCATGGCAAAAGGAATTGCCATGCGGACACGCCGGCCGAGCGCGCGATGACCAGCTCGTATCTGCGGTTGAGCGAGACCAGTGTCGCCATCGCCGAGAACAGGCCGACGAACGGCACTGTCTGCAGCATGATCATCGGCATCCGAAGGCCCGAAATGGCCACCGCCGTGCCATAGGTGAAGCCGGGCAGGCCGGTGGTGCGGCCTGAAAGTTCGGTGAAGTCGATCAGGAATACCAGCGCCAGAAGGCCAAGGAAGAACCAGATGGTGATCGTCACGTAGCGGAAGAAGAAATAGCGGCCCAACGTCCAGCCCATCAGCCGATCTCCTGGCCCGAGGCGCCGCGCCCCGACAGGCGCAGCTTCATGGCGCTCCACGCCTCGCCGATCC
The DNA here is from genome assembly GCA_004791255.1 of bacterium M00.F.Ca.ET.205.01.1.1. Classification (GTDB taxonomy): domain Bacteria; phylum Pseudomonadota; class Alphaproteobacteria; order Rhizobiales; family Rhizobiaceae; genus Mesorhizobium. The sequence goes on along the minus strand of SRUQ01000007.1, from coordinate 90,144 downwards.
GGCCGGCGAGGTTTGTCATCCAGTCCGCCCAGGCCACGGGCAATTCCATTGTCCGGTTGGAAGCGATGAACCAGATCGCCACCGCCGACGACACGATGGGCACGCCATAGACCATATAGGCATATTGCGGGATCTCATCGGCCTTGCTGGCGGCAAAGAAGCCCAGCCAGCGCACGAACAGCGATATCGTGATGGCCGTGATCAGCGGATTGACGCGCGCCTCGCGATGCGAGCGCGCGTCGCCGGCGACCGCGAGCGCGATCAGCGCGAAGACCATGGAATAAAGCCATTCCGAAAACCGCTGGTTGACCTCGGCCCGGTATTCGTTCGGGTTTTGCTGATAACTCTTGTCGTTGGCGCTTGGGTTGAGCAGGTACTGGGTCGTCTGGTCCTTCGCCATCAGCGACACCTGCGAGGCCGCCGCCATGAAGGCCGACATGTCGAAAGCATAGGACGTGAAGCGAATGACGCTGAGGTCGCCGGTCATCGTTTTCCGATGAATGACGCCGTCATTCATCATCAGCACCTTTTCGCCGCCGCGTTCGACGATGCTGCCGCTCTTGGCGTAGTAGACAAGGTTGACGCCCTCTTCGCGCGAATCCGCAACGAAGATGCCGCCCAGCCGGTTGTCGGGAAGCCGCTCTCCGATCTGCAGGAACAATCCCTCGTCGATCTTGCGGAAGGTGCCTTCCTGGATGATCAGCGACAAAAGGTCGGCACGCGACTCCGCAACCAGCGCGCGGTTTTTCTGCCGCGCATAGGGATCGATGCCATTGTCCACCGCGAAGGAAAAGATGCTGGCCGCGGCCGCCAGAAGCATGATCGGCCGCACGATGGTCCAGCGTGAGGCACCCGCGGCGTTGACGACGGCAAGCTCCGAGTCGGAATTCATGACGCTGAGTGTCTGGGCGACCGCCACAACGAGCGCGAAAGGCACGACGATCGGGATGATCGAGGGAAGAATGAGCGCCGCGACCTCGAAGAAGGTCAGCGATGACTGGCCGCTGTCGGTGACGAGGTCGATCTTGGCCAGCACCTGCGTCGTCCACACGATGGCCAGCGTCCAGACCAGCGCTGCCAGGAAGACCACGAAAGCGCGGCGCATGATGTAGCGTTCAACGACCTTCATGAAGGCTTTACTCGATTTTCTCGAACGGCATCATGCCACCGCTTAAGGGTAGCTGTCCGGCGACGCCCGCACAACTGGCTCCATTGGGCTGCGCGGGCAAGTCGATCCGATTCCCGTTCCACATCATGCGCCGCGGCAGGCCGGAGTGTCGGCGGGAATGCATAAGAAAGGGAAAACATCGATGGTTAACAACAGGTTGCGGCGAAATGCGGAGCCGTACCGCGACGAATCGCCATCGATTCCATGTCTCATATGGGTAGCCATTCTGGCAAAGTCTTGCCAAATGCCGGAAAACGACCAAATGTCGCGGATCGTTTCAAACCGCTTCGCCCAAAGCCACGCATTCCCTGAAAGCAGGACATGATGAACCAGAGACCGTCGATCGCCTTCGCCAAATTCGCCGCGCCCCAGACCGCGGCGAACAGGAAAGGCACAGTCTTCGTACTGGTGGCGGATGATGGCGGCGTGAGCGAATCCACCCAGGCTTACGATCCGGGCAAGACGCTGGAACGGGCTTTCCCGGTGGCCGAGTTCACAGGCAAGTTCGCCACTATCGTTGAAATCCTGGCGCCGCAGGCGACGTCGCTCGACAGGCTGGTCGCGGTCGGTGCCGGCAAGGCCTCGGGGCTCGATGACTATGCCTGGCTGAAGCTCGGCGGCACCATCGCCGCATCGTTGCGCAAGGCGACCGACGTGGCTGTGGTGCTCGATCTGGCCGGCGTTTCATTAAGTGGTGCGCAGGCCGCGAGCCTCGCCGCCGGCATTCTCCTGCGCGGCTATGCCTTCGACAAGTACAAGACCAGGAAGGACAAGGATGACGGCCACGCGAACGGCAAGGCCGATCCCAAAAAGCCGGTCAAGATAACCATCCATACGGCTGATCCGGCAGGTGCGAAAAAGGCCTTTGCCGACACCGGCGCGGTGATCGACGGCGTGCTTCTGGCGCGCGACCTCGTCAATGAGCCGGCGAACATGCTGGGGCCGGTCGAGTTCGCCGCCCGCGCCAAGGGACTGGAAGCGCTCGGCGTCAAGGTCGAGATCCTGACCGAAAAGGAGATGACCAAGCTCGGCATGGGCTCGCTGCTCGGCGTTGCCCAGGGTTCGCCGCGCGGCGCCCGCATGGCCGTCATGCAATGGAACGGCGGCAAGCCCAAGGACAGCCCGGTCGCCTTCGTCGGCAAGGGCGTTACCTTCGACACAGGCGGCAATTCGATGAAGCCGGCGTCCGGCATGGAGGACATGAAGGGCGACATGGGCGGTGCGGCCGCGGTCACTGGCCTGTTGCATGCGCTGGCCGTGCGCAAGGCCAAGGCCAATGTCGTCGGCATCATCGGCCTCGTCGAGAACGCCGTCGACGGCCATGCCCAGCGCCCCGGCGACATCGTCACCTCGATGTCGGGCCAGACCATCGAGGTGCTCAACACCGACGCGGAAGGGCGCCTGGTGCTGGCCGACGCGCTCTGGTATTGCAACGACCGCTTCCAGCCGAAGTTCATGGTCAACCTGGCGACACTGACCGGCGCCGTCATGGTTGCGCTCGGCCAGCACTACGCCGGACTGTTCTCCAACAATGATGAACTGGCGGGCCGGCTGACGGCGGCGGGACAGGCGACGCAGGAGCGGCTGTGGCGCATGCCGCTCGGCGCCGAATACGACAAGCTGATCGATTCCAAGAACGCCGACATGAAGAACATCGGCGGCCGCTATGGCGGCGCCATCATCGCCGCGCAGTTCCTGCAGCGCTTCGTCAAGGACACGCCCTGGGCGCATCTCGACATCGCCGGCACGGCGATGGGTTCGCCGTCGAACGAGATCAACCAGTCATGGGGTTCGGGTTTCGGCGTCAGGTTGCTCGACCGGCTGGTGCGCGATCACTACGAGGGCTGATCGCGATCCATGGCTGACGTGCTGTTCTACCATCTGACCGAATCGACGCTGGAAGATGCGCTCCCGGGCCTTTTGGAGCGCAGCGTCGATCGCGGCTGGCGCGCCGTGGTGCAGACCGGCACCGAGGAACGGCGCGACGCGCTCGACCAGCATCTGTGGACATTTCGCGACGATTCATTCCTGGCGCACGCCACCGACCGCGAGGCCTATCCCGCCGAGCAGCCGATCCTGTTGACCACAGGGGAGGGCAATGCGAACGCGGCACAGATACGCTTTCTGGTCGATGGCGCATCACCACCGGACCTCGGCGGCTACGAGCGCGCCGTGTTCCTGTTCGACGGCCACGATGCCGGCCAGGTCGAGGCGGCGCGCGGGCATTGGAAAGTGATGAAGGACGCCGGCCACGCCGTCACCTATTGGCAGCAGACACCCGATCGCCGGTGGGAGCGGAAGGCATAGAGCATCATGCCGAAAAGTTCGACTCGGTTTCGGACGACATCATGCATGAAAACAAAGAGCTAAAGCGCGTCGCGTGAATCTGTTTGGACGCGACGTGCTTTAGGCCAGCGGATTCTCGCGGACGGCAGGTTCTACTGCTTTGCCTTGATCCGGGTCTGTTTCGTGGTGACGTAGTCGCCGTATTTCAATCTCTTGAAAACGTACCAGTCGCCATCCGGAGATTTGCGCTGGTAGACCACATTGCCCGCCTGGCGATGCTCGAAGCAGGTCGTCGAGCCCTTCACGCCCCATGAGCCGTACCATTTCGCGTGATAGCACATCTTGCCGCCGCCGGGGATGAACCACATGCCGTCGCCATAGCCCGGCTTGCCTTTGTTGGAAGTCCAGGCGTCGAGCTGCCGCTGCCTGACGGCAAAGAACGCGGCGCCGTTCTTGCCCCACAGCCACGAATGGCCTGATAGATCTGGTAGACGCCCTCGTCAGGAACCACTGCGGCGTTTTGCGCCTGCTCAGCGATTCTCGCTGCGGACTTGGCCATCGCAGGGACCTGGAAGCCAAGAACAAGAACGGAGCAGGCGAATGCCACCCCCAGACAATTTCCCAGTACGCGTTTCACGGAACTACTCCAAAGGCTGATTTATGCCACGTCTCAACCATCGTCTCGAACCGTTGGTTCGGGATGGAACACGATCAAACACGGAGATGGAAATCCATCCCGATCGTGTCGGGATGGATCAGCGCGATGGGCCTACGGCAGGACGTTGTGGGTCACCCTCCAGTCGGGCAGACCATAGCCACCCAGCCACGGCCACACTTCCTTCTGGTTGAAGTAGACGACCGAAGTCAGCGCCGGGAACTCCGCATAGGACTTGCGGGTATCTCCCTGCCACTTCGAGACATAGTCCTGCTTGCCGACATAGCCGAGTTCCGCCACCACGATCGGCTTGTTGAACCCTGCGACGCGGTCATAGCCGGGCTTCAGCGCCTCGGCGAAGGTACGATCGTGACCGCTCTCGTCATTGTCCTTCTGCTGCAGGCCGAAAACCGACAGGCCGATCACGTCGACATAGTTGTCGCCGGGATAGTACTTCTCCAGACCCGCCTCGCCCTTGGGCGACCACATGTATTTTGCCGCGGGTGCGGCTTTGCGACAAAGATCGACTTCGCGGTGGTAGGCGGCGATCCAGTCCTTGGGCGCCCAGTTGGCCCAGGTGAAGCGGCCGTTCGTGTCTTCCATTTCCTGCGCCCAGCGAATGGTCACCGGGCTCTTCATCTGGCCTACCAGATCGCAGATCGCCTGCATGTTGGCGTCATACCGACCGCTCAATATGCCGTCACGCAACTCGGGCGGAGTGATGCGCCAGTCCTTCGACCAGGTCCACGGCTCGATGGTGATCAACAGCGAACGCCCGCGCTGAAGGGCATAGGCGTCGGCCAAGGGAAGGCTCGCCAGATCGACGTCTTCCCACGGCAGGAACAACTCCTCGATGCTGGCAGTCTTGTCGGCACTGAAGTCGCCGTAGGGATCATAGGACCCGAACGCCGAAGCTGCGCTACTCGTCTGGACGGGGTCGGTGCCGGCTATGGAGCCGGCGCCTCCCGCTGTCGGCAACGCGACGCTTCCGCCCAAAGCCAGCGCGATCGCAATTGCACTTGCTGCGAAGTGTTTCATGTTCACCTCCCATAGCCTCGACATCTCACCGAAGTTGAGGCTTCGCCCGCGCGCATCGATGCTTGATCGACACGACTTACCAACCCGATCGGTTGTTGGCGGAATCCATGGGAATTCGGAGCGACCATTGGGCGGCGTGCGAACCTTCGCACCAGGGCCCAAAATTATCTCTCAAAAGCACCGACATTCAGGAGCCAAAGAGAGAGATTTCGCCGCGATACTCACAAATTCGCGTCAATAATCCGATATATGATCCCTAGCTAAATTAAGAGCCGGTCGGGGCCAAGAGTCAAGTGCAATTAACGGTTGCTTAACCTTGACAGCCGCAACATGGTTAATGCTGCTCCTGGCCAGATCATGCTGGCCCCGACGGCGAATTCTCCAACGCTGAAATTTTGTCGGCGCTTCATTCCGGAGCTGACCGCGGCGATTGTTCGACGGGATTCCTCCCGCGATTCAAAGCGTTAATGCATGCCGCCTAAAAGTGAACTCGGTTTTGCGACAACGACATGCATGAAAACAAAGGCCCAAAGCGGTCGCATGAATCCGTTCCGACGCGACGTGCCTTAGTTAACCAGATCTGAAGCAACATACTTAACCAATCACTAATTTAGTTGACTCTAAGAAAGCGCTGACGGATTCTACCGCCGGGTTTTTGGGAGCTTTCAGCCATTGCTCGGCTGAAGCCCCAGATAGTGGCGAGTAAGTGTATGAGCGTTTCCGCGGATGCAGGCATCGGTGGTGCGAGCAAGCTGGCGCGGCGACCTGGGACGGCTCTGGTCGCCTCTGCGCGCAAGGGCTCTTTTCTTGTGCCTGTGCTGTCTCCCGTTCGCCAATGGATCCTGCGGCTGGGCCTGGCCTTCTGGTTCCTCACCCTCGGCTTTTTCTGGATCTGGTGGCTGAAACCCGAACATATCGAATATATCGGGGCATTCACCTTCGCCACGCTTGTGCTGGCCTGGCTGACGTTGATGCCGATGTACTTCCTGCTCAACGTGCACGCGTCGAGGAAACCGTCCAAGCTCTACAATATCCCGAAGCGTTCGCGTGTCGCCATGGTGGTGACCAAGGCTCCGTCCGAACCCTTTGCCGTGGTCGCGCGCACGCTGGAAGCCATGCTTGCGCAGGATTATCCGCATGACAGCTGGCTGGCCGACGAGGACCCGTCCGAGGAGACGGTTCGCTGGTGCGATGCTCATGGCGTGCAGATCTCGACGCGGCGCGGCAGGGAAGACTATCACCGCAAGAGCTGGCCGCGCCGTACCCGCTGCAAGGAAGGCAACCTGGCGTTCTTCTACGACCACTATGGATATCAGCGTTATGATTTCGTCGCCCAGATGGACGCCGACCATGTGCCGACGCCGACCTATCTCAGGGAAATCCTCTACCCCTTCGCCGATCCCACGGTCGGCTACGTGTCGGCGCCGAGCATCTGCGACAACAATGCCGCCGAAAGCTGGTCAGCGCGCGGCCGGCTGTTTCCAGAAGGGATGTTCCACGGCCCGTTGCAGTCAGGCCATACCGGCCACGGGGCGCCGCTGTGCATCGGCTCGCACTATGCCGTACGAACCAAGGCGCTCAAGCAGGCGGGCGGTCTCGGTCCGGAACTGGCCGAGGATCATTCCACCTCGATGCTGATCAACGCGGCCGGATGGCACGGCGTGCATGCGATAGATGCCATCGCCCATGGTGACGGACCGCAAACCTTTGCTGATCTTGTCACCCAGGAATTCCAGTGGTCGCGCAGCCTGATGACGATCATGCTCGAATATTCGCCCACCTATTTTCCCAAGCTGCCGCCGCGGTTGAGGTTCCAGTTCCTCTTTTGCCAGCTCTGGTATCCGCTATTCGCCGTCTTCGCGCTGCTGATGTACGTAATGCCGATGTATGCGCTCTTCACCGGGCGCAACTTCGCTAATGTCACGTATCTCGATTTCCTGTTCTACTACCTGCCGAACGCGGCCGCCCTGGTCGGCCTGGTGATGATGCTGAAGGCTTTCGGCGTGTCGCGGCCGATCACGGCCAAGACGATCAGCTGGGAAGGCACGCTGTTCCTGTTCTTCGCGCGCTGGCCTTGGGTGCTGGCCGGCACGCTGTCGTCGCTGCGCGATCATGTGACCAAGTCGTTCGTGGATTTCCGCGTCACGCCCAAGGGCAGCGGCCCCAAGCAGCTTCTGCCGGCCCGCGCCTTCGCTCCCTATGTGGTGTTGGCCATCGGTGCTGCGCTGCCCGTCCTGCTCGTAGAGCATCCCTTCGATGCCACCGGCTTCTATTGGTTCGCCGCCTTCAACGCCTTTCTCTACGGGCTTCTGGTGGTGGTCATCGTCGTAAGGCACGTCATCGAGAACAAGATCCCGCTGCGCGCCAATGCGACGATAGTCGCCTTGCAGGCTTCGCTCGCCATGCTGGCGATCATCGTGCCGGCCGTGGGCTTCTACGATCGTGGCATGGAGGGCGTATACGGGCTGCAGCAAGGCGCCGGCGGCGTCCGCATCGTCCGCATCGCCTATGTGGTTTCCGGCGCCGGCCAAGGCAACATCGGGGCCCGCAATTTCTATTTCGATCCAGGTTGGGAAACGCGGCGCTAATGCATGTCGGCATCATGCTCTAAGCGCCTCGTGTTGAGCGTCTCGTAAAGCCGAAAACAACCCTCCGAGCATGCCAGCCCGAGCACCGGCCGCTATTTTGCCGCCGGCGCAAATGCGTCGTTCTCCCAAGCATTCTATGGCGAAGCCCGTCCGTCGGGGCCTCGATCCAACCGCCTGAATTTTTCCATCATATCCGAACGAACAGCGAAAGACCGTGTTCATCATGCTGTTTGCACGAATCTTAATAAGTCCCCTCTAATATACGGGCGTGATGTGAGTGGAAAACGGCCATTCACAAGGCGCGGAAAACGGCGGGTACAAAGTATACCGTCCGCGCACAACCAAGCTGTTTTCCAGGGCAGGGGACAGGCGATGAACAAGTTTGCGGAAAGTCTGGCCAGCGCAGGCAGGAAACATGCCTTAGCTGCTGCTGCCATCGCGTTGGTCTCGATGGTATCCGGCTGTCAGGCCACGGACACGACCAGAACCGGTTCGATCAACGGCCGGATCGACCAAGGGTTCGGCAACAATACCCACCACGTCAACAAGATTCATAATGTCGGGAAGAAGGTTCTTTACCGCAAGGCGCTCACGCAGCTAACCAGCGTGACGCGCACGAGGGAGGAGGCCTATGCGGCCTTTGTGCGGCCGCCGCGGGTCGGCAGCCCGGCGCGGGTGAAGGTTTCCTTCAGCCCAGGCGGTCCGTTCCTGGGCCATTCGCCCTGGATTTGCAGCCCGAGCGGCTTCGGCCAGCGCGCCAGCTGCCGTTCGCGTTACTAGTTCAGAATATCAGACCCGAAAGCGGCGGCGTGAATTGACTGAGGGAGCCGCTGGTCCGTCTTCGCCGGGGGGCGCGCGCCGAGGGCGAGAGGGTGGCGCAGGTGTTGCGCCTTACCTCTTGCCCTCCGGCCGTTGCTGGCGATACCGGTCGACGTACCTTGCCGTTCCTTCCTAGATCGTCCTGGAAACGGGCGCTCTGCAAGAGCATGATCCCGAAAAGCGTGAAGCGGTTTTGGCGAGCGAGTCAGATTTCAGGCCGATTCGACCTGAAATCATCCGACTCCAGGGCGGTACCAACCGTCACCATCATTGTCTCGGGGCTCTGGCCGCGGTCGCGCGACATAAGCCGATGATCCGTTCGCCTCGTGATAGACGCGTGCCAGCATTTCCGCCAGGACGCCCGACGTCACCATCTGCACCCCGGCGATGAGCAGGAAGAAGCCGGTGAACAGCATCGGGCGTGTTCCGATGTCTTCCGCGAAAAGCAGCTTCAGGCAAAGCAGATAGGCAAGGATCAGCGAACCCAGCGCGCCAAGCACGATGCCGATGCCGCCGAAGAAATGCCCGGGCCGGGTGCGGTAGCGCATGAAGAAATACATGAACACCAGATCGAGAACGACCCTGAAGGTGCGCGAAATGCCGTATTTGGATTCGCCGTGGATGCGGGCATGGTGCGTCACCACCTCCTGCGCGATGCGTCTTGGGGTCGTCACCGTGGCCAGCCAGGCCGGGATGAATCGGTGCATCTCGCCATAGAGCTTGACGCTACGGATGACGTTGCCGCGATAGACCTTGAGGCTGCACCCATAGTCCTTGAGGCGCACGCCGGTGACGCGTGCGATCAGCGCGTTGGCGATCCGAGAGGGGAGTCTGCGCATCAAAAACCCCTCTTGGCGGTCCTTGCGCCAGCCGACCACCAGGTCGAGATCCTCGCTCAGCAGGCGGTAGACCATGCGCGGGATATCGAAGGGGTCGTTTTGCAGATCGCCGTCGATCGTGGCGATGACATCGCCACGTGCCGCGTCGATGCCTGCCTGCATCGCGGCTGTCTGCTTGTAGTTGCGCACCAGCTCGACTGCATGCACATGCGAACCGTAATGCGCCGCCAGTCGCCTTATCTCACTGACCGTCGCGTCGGTGCTGCCGTCATCGACCAGCACCACCTCCCACGGCCGGCCATAGTGTTCCATCGCCTGGTGAATCCGTGTCAGCAGCGGCTCGACGTTCTCGGCCTCGTTGTACATTGGCACGACGATGGACAGCGTATGATCAGGCATCACCGCGCCGTCAGGCAGTTCCGAAGCAGGGATGGGCAATACGTTCATTGGGATGGCTTCCTTGCAGGTCCGACGGCCGGGTTCTCCGGCAGCGTCGATTTCGAGGGAAACAGCCAGGCGACCGCGCCCGTGGCGATAGCCGAGCAAAAGATGAACAGGTGCAGCGCCAGTGCCGCTTGCAGGCCACTCTTCATCGCGATTCCGGAGGTGAGCAATGCCGCCGCCGCTCCCGCTTCATAGGTGCCGAAGCCGGCGACGCCTTGCACCGGTAGTATGGCGGCGCCTTCGGCCCCGATGACGCCTGGAAAAGCCGTGGTAAACGATGTCCCCAACATCAATGCCAGAAGCCATCCCTGCACGGCGAGCTTCAGCGACCAGTTGGCGATCGTCCACCACCAGCCGTAGCGCGAACGCCCGGTGGCCTCGGTGAAGGTGTCGCGCAGCAGGCCGAGCTTCGCCACGAGCCTGCTGCGCTCGGCCCAGTCATGCGGCGCGCGCGCCCAGCGCGGCAGGTACCAGGCCGCGGCGATCAAGGCGACTATGCCCGCGATCCTCATTGCCGGATGCAGGCCCGGCCACACCGCCAGGGCCAGCACCCCTACGACGAAAGCGTCCTGCAGCCTGAACCAAAGCAGCGAGGCGCTGGCGCGCATGATCGGTACACCGAAGACCTGGCGCAGGAGCAGCGGAAAGGCGGTCTCGCCGCCGCGGAACGGTATGACGTTGATCATCGCATTGTGAATCAGAATGACGCGCAGGCAGGCGCCAAATCGGCCATGCACCTCATCGCGGAACTCGTCGCAGACGCGCAACGCACGCAAGACATAGGTGACGAAAAACGCGATCGTCGCCACTGCGAACGTGCCGAGCGTGATACGGTCGAAGGCATCGCCGACCATCCGCCAGCGCGCGTCGCTGGCGAGCCAGGCCAGCAGGGCCAAGGTCACGACGATCGAAATCACTCGCTTCAACAATTCAACAATTCCTGCGCAGGCTTGCGCCCTTGAGTTCCCTTTGCCGCGGCGTGCTGTATCTCAAGATCCACGGCATTGGTAGCCGATCGGGTCGCCGGTCGACCGCATTGCCTGTCAGGCCCGGGCGTGCGGAGCTTGCGCAACCGCCGGCGACCGCCGCATTCTTGCCCTTGCCCAATCTCGGGCCCACAAAGCCTCTTGCCGGTCCGGCTCCATCAGGGACTGCCAAGTCTATAGATTAGCAGCGTGTCCGAATCCACAAGCTTGGTTGCGGTTTTGTCCAGATACTCGACCACCCCTTTATGATGCTCCATGAACAGTCGGTCCTTCTTGTCGGCCGCGCTCTTGGCGACACCGAACAGGTCCGCGCCTTGCGCGCGCAAGTCCTCGAGCTGCGCGACCGCAGTCGCATCGTCGGCGACGAATTTGGACCATTCGACGTCGCCGCCGCCGGGCGGGAACACCCAGCCGCGCGTTCGGCTGTAATAAACGGGGACGGGATCGCCGACCTCTGGTGCAATGGCGATGACGAGATCGCCGGGCTTGGCGAGCCGCGCCAGGTCCTCGCCTAGCAGCTTGCCGTCCATGGCGATCGGCGCCTTCATGGTTGCAATAAGGGGGAAGGTCGACCAGACGAGCGTGACGACAGCAAGGCAGATCGCGCGCAGCACGACCGCCGGCGACAGAACGGTTCCCGATGCGAGCGTAACCAGCAAAAGCGCGCCGCGGCCGCAGAACATCGCGAACGGCACATGGAAGATGTGGTAGTTCCACGGATTGTTGGTGATCTCGCGCGCAGCCGCCAGATAGACGACCATGGCCGCCGCCAGCCAGACATAGGGAATGGCCGAAAGGGTGCGTTGCTTCGGGTCTTCGGCGGCTCGAGGCGGCATCCAGAAGCCGACCGCGATCAGTGCCATGAACGGATAGCCGTAGAACCACCAGACCGAGGTGTTCCACACGGATTTGAAGTAGAAGCTGTTCCTGAAGAATGTCCCGAAGCCGGAATCCCAGATGTAGCCGCTGCCCGCGACGTGATAGGGGGGATAGCTGCGGCCGAGATAGATGGCCCAGCTGAAATAGGCGGCGATGCAGGCGAGGCTCAGAAGCCCTGCTACGAAGACCTTGACTGCCTGCTTTCGCCTGTTCTCCCGGATCCAGCAGACCATCAGGAAGAAGATGACGGCGCCTGCGGCCAGCCCCGGCGGCTTTGCCAGCGCACCCAGCGAAAAGCTGACGGTGGCCAGCGGCAACAGCCAGCCGCTGCCGCCGGCCCAGTACTTGGCGAACAGCCAGACACCTGTTGTCACCAGGGCCAGCATCGAGGGGTCGGGAAGAAACGAACTGTCGATCATGATCGTCGCGGGCATCAGCGCGTAGGCCAGAGCCGCGGCATGCGCGTGTGTTTCGCCCCAGCACAGAGCTGTCAGCCGGTGCAGCGAAAAGACCGTCACCAGCCCGAACAAGGCGGCGACCATGCGGCCAAACCAGTCGTGCCAGCCAAACGCCTCGTAGAGCAAGGCCGTCAGATAGCTGATGATCTGGAACTCGCGGCCCTGATAGCTTGGCCCGGGTCCGGTCCAACTGACCTCGGGGAAGAAGATGTTCCAGCTGCGCTGTTGAAAATTGTCGGCCATCATTGCCGTACTTGTCTCGCGCCAGCTGAAGGCATCGACCAGCGGCAAGGTGATGTTGTGGAATCTGAACACGACCGCAATGAACAGGATTCCGAGCAAGATCGCCGTGTTGGGGCTCAGGTAGTCGCGAGCAGCAACGCCCCGATCGATCGACTGCTGCAGGTATTGCTGACCTTCGACCTGTTCCAATTCCGGGTCTTCCGTCATTTGAAAACCGCGTCCTCCCCGACGTCCGCGGATCTTCTTGTCACGCGCGATTGTCAGAGACGTAGGAATATACCGCGCAATCCTTAATTTTGACGAGTGCAGGCCGCGCGCGTGTCTCGAATGGTTGTTGTTCCTCCGCGTCGTAAAGGTTGACATCACCGTTCTCGCGACTGTTAAATAGTTGGCATGGGCGCCAAGGCGCTGATGGTGCTGCCTCGGGCCAAGCAAACATGCGAACGCCAATTGTGCCGATAGCTCTGACCAGATTGTCTCCGCTTCGTGTCGACCATCGGCAGCGCAAGCAACCTCGTCGACCGGCAGGCACCCGACTTCTCGTTCTCCTGATCCTCTGCGGCCAGACGGTTCTCTCGGGAGTGGCGCACGCGGCTGCCGTCAAAGACAGCGGACCCGCGGGGCCGGATACTGCCAGTGTTCCAACGGCCTTCGAGCTGTCGATCCTCTACGCCGACCGCACATGGATATGGAAAGATGGAGCGGCCTATTTTGGAAAGAATGGCCGTCCGCTGCGGGCCTGGACATCAAGACAGGATTCGGCCTCCTTCGCGGAAGGCAAATGGTTGGTGACCAACGACGGCAAGATCTGCATGGACCTTGCCTGGCGGTCCAAGAACTATGCCGGCGAGCAGCATCGCACCTGCTACAGCCACCGCATCAACGGCGGCAACATCGAACAGCGCAAGGAGCCGGATGGGAAGTGGTACAGTTTCCTGCGATCTCCCGAGGACCCTTCCGACGAACATCGGAAATTTGAAGTGGGCGACACAAAGGCCGCACAATTCGAAGAAGCCCGCAAGCTGCTCAGTTCCAAGAATTAGAGCAATTCCAGGAAAAGTGTGAAACGGTTTTCCCGGAAAAGCGCGTAACGCGTTCCCTTGGAAACTGCGTCAAAACAAAGAGATAGAGCGGTTCGCGATCCCCGTCGGATGTTTCTGATTCGACCAGCAGGGCTGCTCTTGCAGGGCGCCTGTCAAGGAACTGGCGAATCATTTATGCTGAAGCCCCAAGCGGTTCGGCTGGAGCAATCGGCGCGCGGACTGCCGATGATCGCGTTGTATCTGACAGGGCGACGAGACGGTGAGCCTGCCAGACGGCTTTCATGAAGTTTAATAATTAGTGATGTCTAATATTCCAGCGTGATGTGCGAGTGGTTGCTGTTCATACGGCGTGAAGGCGGCGAACACGAAATATGTCGCAACGCGCCATTGGCCTATATTTGACGCAGGGGACACCTGATGAGCAATTCCGCAATGGGCGCATTCCGCCCAGGCAAAAATGTCGTATCTATTGTTGCCGCCGCAGCGATCATTTCGATGATTTCAGGCTGTCAGAATATGGATGCGACCACAACCAATTCGGTCTCCAAGCCCGTGGTCTACTCGCTCCGCAGCAAACCTGCGGTCCAGGCGGCCTACGCCATGCCTACGGCTCATTCGCTTAGAATCGAGCCATCGATCCTGGCGACGAGCACAACACGGATCACTGGACGAGGTTACGCTTTTGCCTCACCACAGCAGATCAAGGCCCACGCGCTGGACCCGGTGAAAGTCTCTTTCAATCCGGTCGGTGGCGGCAAGGTCCTGGGCGGTTCGCCTTATATCTGCAGCCCTAGCGGTTTTGGCCAACGCGCGAGCTGCCACGCCCGCTATCTCTGAGCTATTGAGCGGCGCGAGGTTCTGCCCGCCCGGTTTGCGGCATTGGCGTCGATTTCGTTGCCAGGCCAAAAAACGGGGCGGCTGTCTTGACGATCGTGTCGATGTCGGAAAGCTCTGGCACAAAGCCAAGATGTTCGCGCGCATTCGCCGGATCGGCATAGAGTTCGGCCGGGTCTCCGGGACGCCTGGTCCTGTAGACTGCCGGGACGGGTCGGGAGGTCATGCGGCTGACTGCCTGCAGGATCTCCTTGATCGAAACACCTCGCCCGGTGCCGAGATTGACCGACAGGCTTTCGCGGCCGACTTCCAGATGCAGGAGCGCCTTTAGATGGGCGCGGGCGAGATCGCTGACATGGATATAGTCGCGTACGCAAGTGCCATCCGATGTGTCGTAGTCCGTGCCGAAAACCTCGATCTCGTCGATGATGCCCGATGCGGCCATGAGCACCCTAGGGACTAGGTGGGTTTCCGGCGAATGCCACTCACCAAGCTCGCCCTCGGGATCGGCACCGCAGGCATTGAAATAGCGCAGGATGGCGTATTTCATCCCGTAGGCGGCCGCGTAGTCGCCGATGATCTGCTCGCCCATCAGCTTGGTGCGTCCGTACGGGCTGATCGGATTTTGCGCGGAGGTCTCGCGCACGGGCAATGCATCCGGCACGCCGTAGGTCGCGCAACTGCTGGAGAAGATGATGTTTTTGATGGAGTTCGAACGCGCGGCATCGAGCACGGCGATGGTGCCCGTCACATTGGTCGAATAATATTCGGCCGGCTCGCGAACGGACTCCCCGACATAGGCCAGCGCCGCAAAGTGAATGACGGCCGTTGGCCGATAGGTCTTCATTGCCCCCTGCAGCGTATCCTGGTCCCGGATATCGCCGATGACAAGCGGACCCCAAGCAACGGATTTCTCGTTGCCGCGGCTCAGATTGTCATAGACCACCGGGAGATACCCGGCAGCTGACAAGAGCTTGCAGGTGTGGCTGCCGATGAAGCCGGCGCCGCCCGTCACGAGAACGGCGGCGACTGTCATGACGCCGCGGCTTCCTTGACCGACCGGCCGCCGCAAAGCAGGGCATCGAAATACTCCACGGTGCGGGCCAGGCCCTGGCTGAGGCTGATCGTCGGTTCCCAACCGAGATTTTGCCTGGCAAAAGAGATGTCGGGCCTGCGTTGCCTGGGGTCGTCGACGGGCAGCGGCCGATGCACGATGCGCGACCGGGAATTCGTGGAGTTGACGACCAGCTTGGCCAGATCCATGACGGTGAATTCGGCAGGGTTGCCGAGATTGACCGGGTGCGGCGGCGGTGTTGAAGCATTCATAAGCCTGACAAAGCCCTCGATCAGGTCGTCCACGTAGCAGAACGATCGTGTCTGCATGCCGCTGCCATAAACGGTCAGGTCTTCGCCGCGCAGCGCCTGGACGATGAAGTTTGACACTACGCGGCCGTCATCGGGCTGCATACGGCGGCCATAGGTGTTGAATATCCGCGCGACGCGGACATCGAGGCCGTACGTTCGCGAATAGTCGAAGAACAGGGTCTCCGCCGAACGCTTGCCCTCGTCGTAACAGGAACGTGGACCGTGCGTGTTGACATTGCCGAGGTAACTTTCCGGCTGCGGATGCACCAGCGGATCGCCATAGACCTCCGAAGTGGAAGCCTGGAAGATCTTGGCATTGTGGCGCCGGGCGAGTTCCAGAAGGTTCAACGAGCCATAGACGCTGGTCTTGAATGTATGGATCGGGTCGGCCTGATAATGTGGCGGCGAGGCAGGGCAGGCGAGGTTGTAGATTTCGTCGACCGGAATGTCCCAGGGAAGCGCATCGATGATGTCATGCTCGACGCATCTGAATGCCGGATCGCTCAGTATGCCGCCGAGATTGCACTTCTTGCCGGTATGGAAATTGTCGAGCGCGACGACTTCGTATCCGTCGGCCAGCAGCCGTTCGGACAGATGCGAGCCCAGAAATCCTGCTCCCCCGGCGATCAATACGCGACTTCTGCGAGCGCCCCTTCTGTTGGTTCCAGCCCCGAGTTTCAGAACCTTGATAACCTTACTCATGGTCTTCCCCTTACGCACTTCGCACACCATCGCCCGCGACAGGGCAAAGCACTGCCCTGCCAAGCCCCTACGGACGTGACAAAACCCTCCGCTTGCGCGGACTCGCCATCTCTGATGTGCGCCAATTGCTCTTTGAGTTCGCAGGACCGACGTGGCGCGGCCTATCGCCGCTCAGTTTTCCCGATGCCCGACTTCGCGACTACACGTTTGTTGCCACTATCGCCCATTGCTCGCGCAAATTGCACATCCCAACGAGTTTAAAAATATACCTGTGGCTATCCTAGTCAACTAAATTAGCAATCCCTTAACCACAATCGCTCGCAGGTGGTTAATCCCGGCGCCGAAGCCCTGGCGCGCACCTCAAATTCATCGGATTTTGGCCTGCTGTTGGCAAAAAATACAAAACTTACGTGATCGTGGAAAAATAAAATAAAATCTCAGCTCAGAAAAAGTTTAGGTCAGGGATGCTTTAAAAGTAAGTTCGAAATGACTCAAAAAAGATTTTCAAGACGTTCAAAATCAGCTTCAATATGCCGTAGGTTTCGCATGTATCTCGACCTTTATCCTTAAAAACAGCCGGAATTTCCGTCCAAAGCCGCAGAGGCGCCGACAGGTTCGTCCTTATTCCGCTAATGGTCAATTAGCCATAGCTACTGATCGCTTAGGTAGAGAGGTGCGATCGAGTGCCGGTCCGCACGGGTGCGCTGAGAGGCCCGCCATTGCGGGCCTCTGCGGAGGGGCGCCAACCGTTGCCAGCGGCTTATTGCCCGCCCATTTCCTTCTTGTACGTGTCGAAATCGACCTGCATGCCGTTGAAGATGGTGCTCCAGTGGCGGGTGAGCGCCGCCATTGCCACGGCTTCCTGGATCTCTTCGTCTGTGGCGCCGGCGCGCTTGGCATCCTGCGTATCCGACCATATGCAATAGTTGCATGGAATCTGTGCCGCGACCGCCAGCGAGATCAGCGACTTGACCTTAGGCGGCAACGCCGTCTTGTCGCTGAGTTCGATAGCCTTGACCTCGGCCCATGCACCGGGCAGGCCAGCCTTTGGGAACTGCTTTACAAAGCTTGGTACGCCACCCATGGTCGACTGGATGTCCTTGATGGCTGCATCATAGTCGTCGGCGCGGACCGGCGCCGCGCCCAGCGACAGGAAGCAGGCCGAGGCGGAGAGCAGGAGAGCACGGCGGATGGAAGACTGCACGGTATTGACAACGCGATGGGTCGACATGTTTTTCTCCTCTGGTTTTTGTTAGCCTTACTGTGTAAGGTATCGGGGAAATTGAACCTTACAGTGTAAGCTGTCAAGCGACGCCATGGATTCACCGATCAAAAAAAAGAGAACGCGCGGGCGGTTGTCCCGCGACATGATCGAAAACGCCGCCTTTGAGGTGATCGAAGCCGAGGGCCTGGCGGGCTTCTCGATGCGCAAGCTCGCGGCGGCACTCGGCTGCGAGGCGATGAGCATCTATCACCACTTTCCTTCGGTGGCGCATTTACACGAAGCGCTGGTCGACCGTCTGATTGGCGCCCTTGAAATGCCCGACGCCGGCCTGCCGTGGCGGCAAAGGATGCGCACCGCCATGCAGGATTTTCGTCGCATCGGCCACGATCACCCGGCCTATGCCACCTTCCTCGTCACCTATCGGATGAACTCGCCGGTTTGTCTTGCCTGGTTGAACGGCATTCTCGGGCTGTTCAGGGATGGCGGTTTCGATACCGAACTCAGCGCGCGGCTGTTCCGGGCCGTCGGCTACTATCTGATGGGCGCGATGCTGGACGAGAACGCAGGCTACGCCAAGGGTCCGTCGGCCGTGACCACGGTCAGCGACGAGCAGCTGGCGCGGGACTTTCCCAATGCCATGGCCGCCGGGCGCTTTTTCGGCGCCGTCGAATTCGACAAGACATTCGAACTTGGGCTCGACATGCTGCTGGACGAAATGGAACGCCTGCGCGATGGCGCCAATGCAAACTAGTTTTTAAGCGGAAGGACAGGACGTCTCGCCTTGTCGGTTCGCCAACTGGTCTCGGGAAGGCAACGGTCCACCGTCATTTCCTGCCCTGAGGGTAGATCGTTTCGCCGCGCTTCAGCATCTCCACGAACGTCTCGATTTTCTTCTTGCGCGCGGCTTCGGTCTTCATGTTGTGGGTGCGGAAGGCCAGCGCGAAGCGGTTCTGCGCGCTGAGCTTGGCAAGCATCGCGCTAGCCTTGGGCTCGGCATCGATGGCCGCCTGAAGATCCTCGGGGATCTTCATGTCCTTGCTGCTGCCATAGGCGCGCGCCCAGCGCCCGTCGGCCTTGGCGGCTTCGGCCTGGGCAAGCCCGTGCGCGGTCATGCGGCCTTCCTCGATCAGCCGGGCGACATTGTCGATGTTGATCTGGCTCCAGATGCTTTTCGCGCCCCGCGGCGTGTAGCGCTGCAGGAAGGAGTTTTCGTCGAACCCCTTGCGCACCGCATCGATCCAGCCCCAGCACAACACCACGTCGATGGCTTGCTTGGGGGTGATCGACGTCAGTCCCGATCCAGCCTTGTGGATCTTGATCCACACCTCGGTCTCGATGTCATGGTGTATGCCGAGCCAGGCGTGGAAATCGCCGGCTTCCCTGAATTCGTGCACCTTGGCAGGATCGACCTTGATCGGCGCCATCAGTTGATACACCCGGTTTTGCCGCGACGCGCTAGACGCGACTGGCTGCGGTACCGCATGCCTGCCATCAAATCGAATCCTCCGACCTCTGTCCCCTGGCTCTACCGTCATCCGGTGCGCGATGGCGCGCAAGGGGCTCGCGAACGGTTCCTGACAAACGCCCACATCGCCGACCATGCAAAGGCGTGTCGCAGACGGCGATGTCGAGCCCATCGCCTTTTTGGCTCCCGCAAGGTATGGCAAAATCATGAGGTGAGGTCGAAATGCGCTTTCTCTTCCTGTTGATCCTGTTCGCCGGCATCGGCGTCGGCGTTCTCTATCCCTGGGCGATGACCAATTTCTCCGGCCATGAGATCGGAACCTGGCGGGTGTACGAGGGCGGCCGCTTCAAGCCGGTGACGGTGCCGCTCACCGGCCGCGATGCGCCGGTTCGGGTGCTGGTCGACCTGACCGCGAGGGCCGAGCGCATCGTCTCGCAGCAGCGAACCGTGCTGACCTTGACCGCCGCCGGCGGCGGCCGCACCGCGCTTGCCTCGACACTCCAGTTCAACCATTCCGACAACCCACGCCAGGTGAGCCCGCAGCTTCCCGACAAGATTTTTCGCGACGAAGCCGGCGTGATCGCCACGGTCAATCCTGGGCCCTACGTCTTCACCGTCGGCCCGGGCGATGCCGACGATATTCCGATCCGCGCGGTAGACCTCGTCCTGCGCTCCGGTGCGGGCGAGGTCGACAGCCGCGCACGGCCGGTCGGCTACGCCATGATAGCGGCCGGCCTGATTGGGTTCGTGCTGTCGCTGCGTTTCGGCGGCGGCGGTGGCCATCCGCAAAATCCGAACTCGCAGCCGCCACAGCCGCGCTGGGGCAGGGGCTCCAAGTGAACTATCGCCACGTCTATCACGCCGGAAACTTCGCCGATGTCGTCAAGCATGTCGTGCTGACACGGCTGCTCGACTATTTGAAGCAGAAGGACAAGGCGTTTCGCGTCATCGACACCCATGCCGGCATCGGCCGTTACGACCTGTCGTCGCTCGAAGCGCAGAAGACAGGCGAATGGCAAGGCGGTATCGGCCGGCTGGTCGATGCCGCGCTCGAGGCAAAGGCCGCTGCGCTTCTGGCGCCCTACCTCGATGCGGTGCGCTCGCTCAACCCCAACGGCGGCGTGACCAGATATCCGGGCTCGCCGCTGATCGCCCGGCATCTCATGCGCAAGCAGGATCGGCTGACGGCGATCGAACTGCACCCCAAGGATGCCGCGACGCTTAAGGCGGTATTCGCAGGCGATTTCCAGGCAAGGGTGATCGAACTCGATGGCTGGCTGGCGCTTGGCGCGCATCTGCCGCCGAAGGAAAAGCGCGGCCTGGTTCTGATCGACCCTCCCTTCGAGGAAGCGGGTGAATTCGACCGCCTCGTTGACGGGCTCATGAGAGCCCACAGACGCTGGCCCGGCGGCCTCTATGCGCTGTGGTATCCGATCAAGGACCGCAAGGCGATCATCGCCTTCAGGAAGGCGCTGAAGCAATCCGGCATTCCGAAGCTGCTCGACATAGAATTCGAGATCAGGCCACCCTCTTCGGAGCCCAGCCTGGACGGCAGCGGCATGGTGGTGGTCAATCCACCTTTCACGCTTGAGGGCGAGTTGCGCACCTTGCTGCCGGCACTGCACAAGCTGCTGGCGGTGGCAAAGCCGGCGGACTGGTCGCTGGACTGGCTGGCCCGGGAGTAGATTGGCGGGCCAGGATCAACAAAGACCACGCATTTCCAGGCAATCCGCGTGGGAGCGTTTCTCCTGGTTCACCATCGTTGATGCAACCGCTTGACCGCCGCCAAGCGAATCCCCACAGTGCGCGCAATCGACCCTGAGAGGCTGTCATGACTCGCTTCGCCAAATCCGCCCTAGCGGCACTCGTTGCTTTGTGCACTCCGCTTTCCGCATCGCTCGGCGTCACCCAGGCGGTTCATGCCGCTGACCTTGGCGTCTATTCCGGCGATGACGGCAGCGTCTGCGGCGAGTCATGGGTGCTGAACAAGATCACCAACCGGTTCGCCTATCAGGTGCGTCACGTGCCGCATTTGCCCGATGTCGCCATCACCGATTTTCGCAACATTCGTCAGCACCGGTATCAGCAGGCGAGCGAACAATGGCCGATCGGCCGTCATTATTGCCGGGCCACCGTCAATCTGTCCGACGGCCGTGACCGCTCGATCTTCTATCTGATCGAAGAAGGGCAGGGCTTTGCCTCGATCGGCGACAATGTCGAATTCTGCGTCGCCGGCTTCGACCGCTGGATGGTCTACAACGGCCGCTGCCGCGTCCTGCGCTAAGCGCGTTTTTCCGCTTACGGTTCCCTCTCGCGCCTGCGGCCCGCTGCAGGCGCGTTTCAACCCGTGTTGACAACCGATGGGTTCCGGCGCACTAGGATGAGACAGACCTGTCTCATCACTTGGTAGCCGCCATGCCATCATCGCCCGCTTCCGACAAACGCCAGCACGTCGTCGAGACGGCCTACGCGCTGTTCAAGCGTGCTGGCTTCCACGCCACCGGTATCGATCGCATCATCGCCGAGGCCGATGTGGCCAAGATGACGATGTACCGGCATTTCCCGAGCAAGGACGACCTGATCGTCGAGGTGCTCGACTATCGCGCCAGGCGGTTTGACCGCCAGCTCGATCGGCTCGCGGAGGAGGGGGGGACGCCGGAGCAGAAAATCAAAAAGATATTCGATTGGCATGAGCGCTGGTTCCGCAGCGAGGATTTTCATGGCTGCCTGTTCGCGCATGCGCTGGCCGAGTTCGGTGATCCCCAGCATCCGGTTTTCAAGGCTGTCGCCAGGCAGAAGAACGGCCTCAGGCTGCGCATGCGGCAGATCCTCACGGACGCAATGCCACGCGGACAGGCGGAGAGTGTGGCGGCAGCGCTGCTGATGCTGATCGAAGGCGCGACCCTGATGGCGCAGATGGGGCAGGTCGACGCCGCCGTTCGCGCGGCCCGCAAGGCAGGCTTGGGGCTGATCGCCGCCTCTCGCAGGCCGCAATGAGCCCGCTGGTCATCGGGCTCGCGCTTTTTGCCGCGATCCTGCACGCAAGCTGGAACGCCTTTCTGCGAACGGGAGCGGACAGGTTGTGGACCATCACCGTGATGAGCTTTTCCAGCACGGCGCTCGCCATTCCCTTCGCCATTTTCCACGCCTTTCCGGCTGCGTCGGCCTGGCCCTACGTCGCGCTCTCGGCCTGCCTCCAGGTCGGCTACAGCGTATTTCTGGTGGCCGCCTACAGATATGGCGAACTCGGACAGGTCTATCCCATAGTTCGCGGAAGCGTGCCGCTGCTCGTCACGCTCGGTGGATTTCTCCTGGCCGACCAGCGGCTCACCATGCCGCAGGCCTTGGGCGTCGCCTTGGTTGGTTGCGGCATCATGGGGCTTTCGCTGGGACGGGGGAGAGCCGCCACGACGTCGATCTTCTACGCGTTGGCGACGGGTGCGATTATCGCCGCATACGCGACCGTGGATGCAATCGGCGTCCGCGCCGCGGGAAATGCCGGCGCCTACACCGCCTGGGTGCTGCTGCTCTACGGCGCGCTGCTGCCCACGACCTTCGTGATTCTGCGTGGCC
Organism: bacterium M00.F.Ca.ET.205.01.1.1; assembly: GCA_004791255.1. GTDB lineage: Bacteria > Pseudomonadota > Alphaproteobacteria > Rhizobiales > Rhizobiaceae > Mesorhizobium. Next base: position 67,534 of record SRUQ01000007.1, on the reverse strand, counting down.
GGCTCACCGTCGACCTGCGGGCACCCGATACCTGGAAAGCAATGGGCGGCGGACTCTTTGCGCTTCTGGCCTATGGTGTCGTCGTCGCCGCATTCGCGCTCGGGCCGGCGGGACCAATCACCGCCATCCGCGAGACAAGTGTCGTCTTCGCGGCCCTTATCGGCCGGCTGTTTCTCGGCGAGTCGCTGACGCCGCGGCGGGTCGGCGCCTGTGCCGTTGTCGCGTTCGGCGCCATCTGCCTCGGCTATCAGCCGTGACGAAAATCTCCGGTGCGATCGTCGCAGGTCGCCAACCAGGCGCGCATCCATGGCGACGATGATTCTGGAAGACAATGCTGATTTTTCCAGATGTCGCCGACCGCCGGATCGGCTAGGCTGAAAGCCCGAGGGCAACAGGCCACTTTCGGAGTCTCCATGGACCTTGCCACCATCCTTGCCTTCGCTGCTGCCTTCTTCGTGTTCGCCGCCAGCCCGGGTCCGGACAACATGACAATCGTTGCCCGCACGATCTCCAGCGGCGCGGCGTCGGGCATCGCCTATGGTGCCGGCACGGTGGTCGGCATTCTCATCTTTCTGGCGCTCGCGGCCTTCGGCCTGTCGATCATCGCCGCCAAGATGGCGGTTGTCATGACCCTGCTTCGCTACGGCGGAGCGGCCTATCTGATCTGGATGGGCATCAGGCTATGGACGGCCGTGCCGGTCGTGCCTGACCTGCAGCCAGTCTCTGGACGGCGCGGAATGCTGATGATCTTTGCCACCGGCGTCGCCCTCAATCTCGGCAATCCGAAAATGCCGCTGTTCTACGTGGCGCTGTTGCCCAATGTCGTCGGCGCGTCGCTGACCGCCGATCATCTCATCATCCTGATTGCAGTCATCCTGGCTGTCGAGGCTGTGGTGATCGGTGGGCATGTCGTCCTCGCCAGCCGCGCCCGCAGCCTGTTGAGCACGCCGCGCATCGTGCGTCGGGTGAACCGCGCCGCCGGCGGTGTAATGATAGGCGCCGGCGTCGCCGTGGTCGCCACGCGCTGAGAGATTGCGCTGGTAATTGCCGCTTGCGATGGCCAGCAATCAGCGTCGCCGCGCCTTGCGCTGACGGCGCTCCGGCGGCGGCTCCGCCTCGTCGAGAAGGGTGCGCAGGAAGGCGGCGTGATTGCGAAAAGCGCGTCGCCCAACCGCGGTCGCCTTGACCCGTGTCTGCGGCCTGCGCCCAACGAATAGCTTTTCGATATCGACGTAGCCGGCTCTCGCCAGCGTGTCGATATGCGCCCCAAGATTGCCATCTGTGACATCCACGATGACCTTCAGCCGGGTGAATTCCAGCGCCTCGCGCCTGTCCAGTACATTGAGCGCCACCATGATCTTCAGCCGTGTGCTTTGATGAATGATCTCGTCGGCACCCATCAGCAGGTCTCAATATGGATCAGCCGCAGGCCGCCGGCGATGAGCCCAACGCTACAGGCTGTCTGATCTTCGAGGAACCGCATCACGCATTCCCTTCGATGGATGCAGATTACTCTATAACACAGAGTATTCTGCTGATCCAGAACGCGAGGTCTTTGCGTTCGCAGCCGATGTAGATCGTCCTGCAACTCAAGTCGACGAGACGGATGGACGGCATCCCGCAATGTTCGCAGCTTGTGAGCCGCGCGATTGTCGCGCGTGAAAGCTTCGACGTTTTTATGCTCTCGTAGTGTCGGCGGAAACGTCTGATCGGGCTCCAAGATCAGCCGATGATTTTGCGAAAGTCGGTGCCGAGAACAGTCGCGCGCAGCCAAGCTCTCGTTCGCGAAAAATCATCTCATTGCTTCGCTGGCTAGCGAGCCGCGAGTCAGATATGCATTGCCGGCCGGGGTCATTCACGGCCGTCGGCATAACGTGAAGGGGCATGACATGGCTAAGCAGTCATCTAAAGCGCCGGCATCCAAGGCTCCGGCAAAGAAAGCACCCGCAAAAGCAGTCGCGGCGAAGGCCGCAACGGCAGTGAAGAAAGCAGCGCCTGCGAAGGCCGCAGCAAAGCCTGCGGCAAAGGCGGCACCGGCCAAGAAGCCTGCGGCCAAGGCAGCAGCAAAGCCGGCAGTGAAGAAAGCAGCGCCTGCGAAGGCTGCGGCAAAGCCGGCAGCGAAGGCAGCACCAGCCAAGAAGCCAGCGGCCAAGGCTGCGGCAAAACCTGCGGCGAAACCTGCAGCCAAGAAAGCAGCGCCTGCGAAGGCCGCCGCCAAGCCGGCAGCGAAGGCGGCGCCCAAGAAGGCCGCGGCCGCCGCGACCAAGCCCGCGGTGAAGAAAGCCGCCGCACCGAAGGCCAAGGCAGCGCCTGCGAAGGCCAAGGCTCCGGCCAAGAAGTAGACCCGAGCCGTCGGGGCGTCGCACGTCTCTGTGGACGCGGCGAGGACGCTCTGGCGCTCTGGATCGGCGCGGTTTCGGAGGCAAGTTATCCGGGATCGTGTGCTGGGCTGTCGAGGAAGGGACGAGGGCTGCAAAGCGAGGCGCCAATAGGCCGCCTCGCTCGCCTTCGGGCTTCTCTCGGAGCGGGCTAACCCGGTTGCAGTGCCCGGGAACGAGCTTGGTTGGAGCGGGTTTTGAATCCAGCCGCCTGCTGCTCCCGTGTTCCGGCGTACCAAGTCTGTAGGCATGTCGCGATAGCCGGGAGAGGAAACCGCCGCCTTCGGTTTTCTGGCTGTTGTTTTTTGTGCTCTGGCCGTTGATCGCGAGAACCTGTTCGGTCAACACTGCCCGACTGCAACAGGAACCCGATGATGCCGAAGCTTCTCTACGCCTCCACCTCCCCCTACAGCTCGAAGGTGCGGATGGCGGCGGCCTATGCTGGCATTGCGATCGATCTGGTGCCCATCAAGACCGAGGAGAAGCCGGCCGAACTGATCGATGCCAATCCGCTCGGCAAGATCCCGGTGCTGGTGCTCGAGGACGGTCGCGCGATCCATGACAGCCGCGTCATCACCCAGCACCTCAACCGCGCCTCGAAGAACGCATTGTTCCCGCGCAACCCCGACAAGCGGCTGGAGGCGGAAATGCTGGAGGCACTCGCCGACGGCATTTGCGACTGCGCGCTGTCGATGGTCTATGAGCGCCGCACGCGACCGGAGGAGATGGTCTATCAGCCCTGGCTCGACCGCCAGTGGGTGAAGATCACCGCCGCACTCGACCTCATCAACGCCAACCCGCCGAAACTGCCGAAGAAGATCACCGTCGGCCAGATGGCGCTGCGCGCCACCCTCGGCTACCTCTCGCTGCGCTTTGGCGGGCAATGGGAAAAGGGCCGCGGCCGGCTCGTGCGCTGGGCCGCGCGCTTCGATGAGAAGTACCCGGAGCTGAAGGGTTGCGTGCCGGGGTAATTGCAGCGATCTCCCCATTGTGGGGAGATTGGTGGTGCGCGCGCTCCCGCCTTGAATTCCCACCCGCTTCCATGCTTGCCTGACACCCATCCAAATCGCGGAGTGGTTAGCATGGCAACGCCCTCAACCAGCGCTGCGCCCGATCCGATGGTCGAGCGTCTGCGTGCCGCCCTCGGCAAGCGCGCCTTCACCGAGCAGAAGATGTTCGGCGGCACCTGCTTCATGATCAACGGCAACATGCTGATCGGCACCTCGAAGCGCGGGCTCCTGGTGCGCGTCGGCAGGGCCGCGCATGCGGCCACCGTAGCGCTTCCTCATGCGAGCCCGATGGAGATGGGCGGGCGCTCGATGGAAGGCTACGTCCATGTCGCGGCTCAAGGCACGGCGGGCGAAGCCGATCTCGCCGGCTGGCTCGGTCGCGCACTGGCTTTCGTCGAGACGCTGCCGCCGAAAGTCAAACCGGCCAAAGTCGCAAAGCGGCCAGCCTGAGGAGATCGCGCGGCTTATTCTGCGCGGTGTTGGCGGACCTGTCGCAAGGGGGCGGTGCGCCTGAAAGCAATCGCGACGGCGGGCAACAAAAAAGCCGGGCGCGAGGCCCGGCTTTTCGTGTCGTGGCTTGAACGACTTAGAACTTCATACCGACGCCGAAGGTGACGCGGTTGTCGGTGGCCTTGACCTTGCCGATACCGTCGAAGCTCTTGGAGCCGAAGTCGGTGTAGCGATACTCGACGCGGCCGAACACATTGTCGGTCAGCTTGATGTCGGTACCGACGCCGGCCGTCCAGCCGAGCATGGTGGCGGTGTCGCTGGCCGGAATGACGGAGTCCTCGACCTTCAGGCTTCTGCCGGCGAGACCGCCGGTTCCGTAGAGCAGAATCTCCGGGGTCACAGCGTAGCCGAGACGGGCACGCAGCGAGCCTTCGAAGCCGGCTTTGGAGTTGATGCCGTTATCGTCACCCTTGACGCCGTTGTAGCCGAGTTCGGCTTCAGCGCCGTACACGAAGTTCTCCTGCTGCCACTGGTAGCCGCCGAAGACACTGCCGACGAAACCCTTGGTGTCGGTCTGAACGCCGAAGTCCTTTTCCTTGGTCTTGCCGCTGAAGCCGTAGCCGACGTTAAGACCGGCATAGGGTCCGGCCCAGGATGCGACGGGCAGTTCGGCAATCGGGGCGGGTGCCGGCGGCTCTTCCTGAACGACGTCCGCAGCATAAGCGGAACCACCGAGGGCGAAGAGCCCGAGCGCGACAGCCAGCGGCCGTGCGAATTTGAGATTGGCTTGCATTGTTCTTTACTCCTTAAGCCACAGGACACAGGCTTGTTTCTCACGATCGCCATCGACCCGTCCGGGGGGTGAAACGGATCTGGCGTTCGTCGGTTCCGAATGTCGTGTCGAAATGCGGCTGAAGCGAACCTGAACTTGGGTCATTCCCCGGCACGAATGAGGCCGAACCTTGACGTTGCATCTTCGCAACAGCGAAATGTCAGCAGCCGGGTCATGCTGCGCTGCACACCGCTTGGTGCATGGAGTCCATCACCCTATATTGGGTCCCGGCTGGCCTCGTTGCGGGACGAGTCGGAGTGCCGGCCAGGCCGTTTCGCCACAATGCTGCCCCAGGTGCGAACGTCACTTAACCGATGATAGGCCATATTTTGCCGGCGCCATCATTTCGCGTCGAAAACAAGGGATTGACGACAGATGAATAAAGCTACCGCGGCGCTGGTGACGGGCGGGGCAAAACGGATCGGCAAGGCGATCGTCGAGGATCTCTGCGCCCATGGTTTTGCCGTTGCCATCCACGCCAACCGCTCGCACGGCGAGGCGGATGCGCTGGCCGCCGGAATCAACCGCGCCGGCGGCCGCGCCGTCGTGGTCGGCGCCGACCTGACCGATATGGATGCTGTCGCCGGCCTGGTCGGCCGGGCGGAGGCAGCGCTCGGACCAATCTCGCTTCTGGTCAACAACGCTTCGCTGTTCGTCGACGATTCCGTTGAGGATTTCGATTGGCAGGCCTGGGACCGCCACTTTGCCATTCACCTGAAAACCCCGGCGCTGCTGGCGCAGAGTTTCGCCCGGGCTCTACCGGAAGGGCAGGAGGGGCTGATCGTCAACATCATCGACCAGCGCGTCTGGCGGCCGACGCCGCGCTATTTCTCCTATGCGCTGTCGAAGTCGGCCTTGTGGACGGCAACGCAGATGATGGCGCAGGCGCTCGCCCCGCGCATCCGCGTCAACGCCATCGGTCCAGGCCCGACCCTGAAGAACGTGCGCCAGGACGATTCCGATTTTGATGCGCAGGTCGCCGGGCTGATCCTGAAGCATGGCCCGCAATTGCCGGAATTCGGCGCCACCATCCGTTATCTCTGGGAAGCGCGCTCGGTCACCGGCCAGATGATCGCGCTCGATGGCGGCCAGCATCTTGCATGGCAGACGCCCGATGTGACAGGCATGACGGAATGAGTCCCACAGATCAGAAAAGCAGACCGCGTAGCGGCACCGACGACCTGCCTCCCGAAATCGACATCGAGGACGAGGCGGCCGAGGAGATCGTCGAACCGGCCGGTCCCGATGTCGCCTTCACCGCGGTCGACTGGACCTCGCATGCCGGGGATGCCGACGGCATGGTCGGCGCCGAAGTGATCCAGACACTGGTCAAGCGGCTGCCCAATGCGCCCGGTGTCTACCGCATGATGAACGCGTCGGGCGACGTGCTCTATGTCGGCAAGGCGCGCAGCCTGAAGAAGCGCGTCACCAATTACGCTCAAGGCAGATTCCACACCCAACGCATCGGCCGCATGGTGCGCGAGACCGCGACGATGGAATTCGTCGTCACCCGCACCGAGATCGAAGCGCTGTTGCTCGAAGCCAATCTTATCAAGCGCTTGCGGCCGCGATTCAACGTGCTGATGCGCGACGACAAGTCGTTTCCCTATATCCTCCTGACCGGCGACCATGTCTCGCCGGGCATCTACAAGCATCGCGGGGCGCGATCGCGCAAGGGCGACTATTTCGGCCCCTTTGCCTCCGCCGGCGCCGTCGGCCGCACCATCAATTCGCTGCAGCGCGCCTTCCTGCTCAGGAGCTGCACCAATTCCTTCTACGAGAACCGAACCAGGCCGTGCCTGCTCTACCAGATCAAGCGCTGTGCCGGCCCTTGCACCGGCGAAATCTCGCATGAGGGCTATGCCGAACTGGTCGATGAGGCCAAGGATTTCCTCTCGGGCCGCAGCCAGAAGGTGAAGACCGAGATTTCGGCGGCCATGCAGCAGGCCTCGCAAGACCTCGATTTCGAGCGCGCCGCCATCTATCGCGACCGGCTCGCGGCGCTCTCGCATGTGCAGAGCCACCAGGGCATCAACCCGCAGACCGTCGACGAGGCCGACGTCTTCGCCATCCATCAGGAGGGCGGCCAGATCTGCATCCAGGTGTTCTTCTTCCGCACCGGCCAGAATTGGGGCAACCGGGCCTATTTCCCCAAGGCCGATCCGGCGCTGGAGGGGGCGGAAGTGCTGGGCTCGTTCCTGGCGCAATTCTATGACGACAAGCCGACGCCGCGCGCCATCCTGCTCTCGCACGCCGTCGAGGAACAGGAGCTGCTGGCCGAGGCGCTTTCCACGCGCGCCGGCCGCAAGGTCGCCATCTCGGTGCCGCAGCGCGGCGAGAAGAAGGACCTGACCGACAACGCGCTGCAAAATGCCCGCGAGGCGCTTGGCCGGAGGCTGGCCGAGACCTCGACGCAGGCGCGGCTGTTGGCTGGTTTCGCCGAGACCTTCGGCCTCGAAAAGCCGCCGGTTCGCATCGAGGTCTATGACAACTCGCACATCATGGGCACCAATGCCGTTGGCGCCTTGGTCGTCGCCGGGCCGGAAGGCTTCGTCAAGAACCAGTACCGCAAGTTCAACATACGCTCGACCGAGATCACGCCGGGCGACGATTTCGGCATGATGCGCGAGGTGATGGAGCGACGCTTTTCGCGGCTGCTGAAGGAGCATGGCGATGTGGCGCCCGGCGAAGCCGTTGCCGCGCAAGCGGATGGCGGCGTCGAAGACGATATTTCCGGCAGCTTCCCCGCCTGGCCTGATGTCATCCTGATCGACGGCGGCCAGGGCCAGATGACGGCGGTGCGCAAGATCCTTGGCGATCTCGGCATCGAGGACCGCGTCGTGGCCATCGGCATCGCCAAGGGCCAGGACCGTGATGCAGGCCGCGAGCGCTTCTTCGTCAAGGGCAGGGATTCGTTTTCGCTCCCCGTGCGCGATCCCGTGCTCTATTTCGTTCAGCGCTTGCGCGATGAGGTCCATCGCTTCGCCATCGGCTCGCATCGGGCGCGGCGCAAGAAGGAGATGGTCAAGAGCCCGCTGGACGAGATCGGTGGCATCGGCCCTGGCCGCAAGCGGGCACTGCTCCTGCATTTCGGCACCGCTAAGGCGGTCAGCCGGGCCGCCATCGAGGATCTCAGGAAAGTCGACGGCATTTCCGAGCAGATGGCCAAGCTGGTCTATAACCATTTCCACGAGAGTTGATGCATCACACTTTCAGACAGATTAGGGTATTTTCGGCTGGCCAATCGATTTTGGCCTGTTGACCCCCCACATTCGCTTCTGATTTGAGTACGCAGGCAGAGAGAGTCCCTGAAGACATGGCCCAGCGCGCGTTCAACTTGCCTAATATCCTTACCTACGCCCGCATCATCGCGGTGCCGCTGGTGGTGCTGTGCTTTTTTCTCGAAGGGCACCTGAAATCGAGCGACTTCGCTCGCTGGTCGGCGCTGGTCATTTTCCTGCTGGCGTCCATCACCGACTATTTCGACGGCTATTTTGCGCGCGCCTGGCAGCAGACCTCCAACATCGGCAAGATGCTGGATCCCATCGCAGACAAGCTGCTGGTCGCGACCTGCCTGCTGCTGCTTGCCGCCGACACCGACCGCCATGCCGGCATCGCCGGCTGGTCGCTATGGGCGGCAATAATCATTCTGTGCCGCGAAATCCTGGTTTCCGGCCTGCGCGAATATCTGGCGGCGCTGAAAGTGTCGGTGCCGGTGACGCAACTCGCCAAGTGGAAAACCACCATCCAGATGGTCGCCATCGCTTTCCTGCTGGCGGGGCCGGCCGGCGACAAGATCTTTCCGCTGACCACGCAGACCGGCCTGGTGCTGCTGTGGATCGCCGCCCTGGTCACCCTCTACACCGGCTATGATTATTTCCGCGCCGGCCTCAAGCACATCATGGACGAGTGAGATGACAACCAGGCTCATCTATTTCGCCTGGGTGCGCGAGCGGATCGGCAAGCCGCAAGAGGATGTCGAGTTGCCCGCCGGCATCGACACGGTCGCCGACCTCTTGCGCTGGCTGAAGTCGCGCGGCGAGGAGTACGAGCACGCACTGCAATATCCTGACGTGATCCGCGTCGCCATCGACCAGGAGCATGTCGAGCATCGCGAAAAAGTCGCCGGCGCGCGCGAGATCGCGCTGTTCCCGCCGATGACCGGAGGTTGAAATGGCCGGCGAGGTCGTTCCCGTCGTGCGCATCCAGGCGCAGGATTTCGACGTCGCCGTCGAGATCGCCGGACTGACGCAGGGGCGTGCCGACATCGGCGCTGTGGTAACCTTTTCCGGCCTTTGCCGGGACGAGCAGGGCACGCTGTCGGCACTCGAGCTCGAGCACTATCCCGGCATGGCGCAAGCCGAAATCATGCGCATCGCGGCCGAAGCGGTTCTGCGCTGGCCGCTACAGGGCCTCACCGCCATCCATCGCTACGGCAAGATCCGGCCAGGCGAAAACATCGTGCTGGTGGTTGCCGCCTCGGCGCACCGGCAGGCAGCCTTCGAGGCGGCGAATTTCCTCATGGATTATCTCAAGTCGCGCGCCCCCTTCTGGAAGAAGGAGCATCGTGCCGACGGGTCAAAAGGCGAATGGGTCGAAGCCAAGGAGGCCGATGCCGAGGCCGCCGGGCGCTGGAAGCAGCCGCGCTCGCAATAAATCCCGCGGCAGCCATGCATTGACCGCAATCCTTTGGCCAACTCGCCGGCATTGATCGGCCTGGGCTAGGGAGATGGTCATGCTGGACAGGATCGCGGAGTTCTTCGTCTTCGGTTTCGTGCCTCTGGTCCTTGGCATCCTGGCTGTCCCTGAACTCTCGGTCGCTGCCGAACAGGTCGTGAGGGGCGAGGTGATCTATCGTGAGCGCATCGCCTTGCCGCCCAATGCCGTGCTCTCCGTCCAGCTTGCCGATGTCTCGCTGGCCGACGCACCGGCCAGGGTCATCGGCGAGCAGAAAGTGACGCCGACCGGCCAGGTGCCGATCAGCTTCGCAATCAAGTTCGATCCTTCGGTAATCCAGCGGCAGATGACCTATGCTTTGCAGGCGCGTATCACCGTCGACGACAGGCTGATGTTCATCTCCGATATGCGCCACCAGCTCGATCCGCTGACCGAGGCGCCGCAGACCATCATGCTGAAGATGGTGACGCCAAGCGATGCTTCGGCCAAGGTTTCCGTGTTCGGCCAAAGCTGGCTTGTCGAATATATCGACGGCATCGGCGCGATCCGGGAGCCGCAGGCCACCTTCAGGGTCAGCGAAGCCGGCAAGGCCGGCGGCAGCGGTCCTTGCAATGTTTACTTCGCCACCGCCAAGGTCGATGACCGGTCGATTGCCGTCAGTGACATCGGTTCGACCTACAAGGCCTGCGCGCCCGAGGTGATGGCCGAGGAAAAGGCGCTGTTCGAGGCGCTGGCCAGGGCGGCGTCATACCGCATAGATGGCGGCAAGCTGACCATATCAGACAAGGACGGCCGCGACATTTTGCGATTCAACGCAGCGAGTTAGAATCACGCCTGGGGCGGCGCCGGCGTCAGGCCGAACCGGTGCATCAGGTCCATGAGCTTGGCGCGGTCGGGCGGGCCGCCGGTGCTGAAGATGGCGAAGGCCTCGCGAAAATATTCCGGACCGATCGCCGCCGGCGTCACGACGCACAGCACCTTGGCGATCTCGGCGGTGTCGTTGTCGAAGCGATGAACCGCGCCGCGCGGAATGCACAATGCCTGGCCGGGCCCGATGTCGTGCCGGTGTCCGTCGACGGTCAGCGTCAGCACGCCTTCGATCCCGTACATCGTCTCCTCATAGTGGTCGTGGCTGTGTGCCGGGGCGAGCAGGCGCTGCGAACCGGGGACCGTCAGTTCGAAGGCGGCGATGTTGCCATTCGATTGGTCGCCGGTCAGCAGGAAGCGCACCGCAAGGCCGCCATGGCTGATTGTTTCGTCGGCGGGATTGACGCGGACCTGGCTGGCTGTGTCTAGCATTCCATCCTCCTATGTGGTAAATCGAATTTACCGAAGTGAGTAAACTCAATTTACCAGAGTGTCAATGCCGTCATCCACGGAAGATCCGCCAAAGAAGCCACCACTGATCGGCGCGCTGCTGCGCGTGCCGGCCATGGCCATTCATCGCAAGCTGATCAGGGATCTCAGGGCCTCGGGCTTCGAGGATATTAGCCCGCCGCACATGGCGGTGATCCAATATCCCGGCCCGGACGGCGTTCGCCCGAGCGTGCTCGCCGAGCGCGCTGCTATGAGCAAGCAGGCCATGAACCAGCTGCTGAAGACACTGGAAGCGATGGGTTACATCACCCGCTCGGCGGCACCCGATGAGAGTGGCGGGACCATCGTCCACTTCACCGACCGCGGGCGCGCCGCCTACCAGAAGATGGCGGACATCCTGCTGGACGTCGAACGGGAATGGGCCGAGGTGCTTGGGCAGAAGCGTTTCACCGAGCTGAAAGCGCTGCTCGGCCAACTCTGGGACACGCCGCTCATCCGTTGAGAGCCGTTTTGGAGCCGAAGCCCGGCCCGGGTCAAAAAAGGGCCGGCGAAACGCCGGCCCTTTGGCTGAAAGCTGGTTTGTCGTTCAGCCGACGATTTCGGTGTCCGAGAACCAGTATTTGATTTCCTGCGCTGCGGTCTCAGGCGCGTCGGAGCCGTGCACCGAGTTCTCGCCGATCGACAGCGCATGCACCTTGCGGATGGTGCCTTCGGCGGCGCTGGCCGGGTTGGTGGCGCCCATCACGTCGCGGTTCTTGGTAATCGCGCTCTCGCCTTCCAGAACCTGCACGATGGTCGGGCCCGAGGACATGGATTCCACCAGCTCGCCGAAGAACGGACGCTCCTTGTGGACGGCGTAGAAGCCTTCAGCCTCGCGGCGGCTCATCCACACGCGGCGCGATGCGATAACGCGCAGGCCGGCGTCTTCCAGCATCTTGGTGATGGCGCCGGTGAGGTTACGCCGGGTTGCGTCCGGCTTGATCATGGAAAAGGTGCGTTCGAGCGCCATGGGTCGTCCTTGTCTGAAATTGAAATGGGAGTGGCGGGCTCTATACAAGCCGCCCGGCCCATTGCCAAGAGGGGTGAGGAACGGTCCGCGAAGCGGATGGAAAGCCAATTGCCTGGCTTTGCGAGTGCCGAACGCCCGAAGCGATAGCAATGGGCCGGAACGGCCCGCGAAGCGGATCAGGCGGCTGTAAAGCTCCGTTTTGCTTGCTATAGTCGCCATGTCGGCGCCGCGCTGAAGTCGGCCCGAATGGAGACCTGATGACCATGACAGACGATCGCCAGGAGCGCATTCGCAACCGCGCACACCAGATCTGGCAGGAAGAAGGGCAACCGGCCGGCCAGCATGAGCGCCATTGGCATCAGGCAGCAGCCGACGTCGACCGGGAGGATTCCGGGACGAAGCCGCCGATGGCCAAAAAGCCATCCAAGACGGCAGCCGGCGCTGGCAAGGCGAAAGCCGAACCCAAGGAGGCGAAAGCCGCCAAGACCAGCAAGCCCAAAAAGGCAGCGGCCAAGTAGGTCAGCTCACCCCGTCGCTGGCCTTTTTGGCGATTGACGGCGCGCCCTGCGCAGAAGGCACGCGCCGAGGCGTCATGCCGCGGCTACCTTTCGCCCCCGCTTGCCGTGCAGGTCAAGGCAGCGGTCGAACCATTGCGCCACCACGTCGCTCTCGTCGAGCAGCTGATAGGGCGAGGCAATGCGCGCCCATTGCAGCGCGCCGAAGACGATATAATCGGCAAACAGCGGCGAGGCGCCGCCGATGAACGTCTGGTAGCCGAGCATCGAACGCAGCGGCTCCAGTGCCGCCTGGAAGGCTGCCAGTCCGTCATCCCGTGCCACGACGACGTCTTCCAGTTTCTTGCCGAAGCGCTGCTCCCGGCTCTGCCGGAAATACACGGCGTTCTCCTCGTCCTGCATGGCATGCAGATCGACGAGCGCAGCGGTTGTGACATAGGGATGGATGGTCAGTTGCGACCAGCGCTCGATGAACCGCGCCATCGCCTTGCCGCCTTCGCCGCCAAACAGCGCCGGCCGGTCCGGGTAGGCTTCGTCGAGATAGAGTGCAATGGCAAAGGAATCGGCCACCACCCTGTCGCCGTCGCTGATCACCGGCACGGTTTTCGAAACGCCGCCCTCGATGCCGGCACCTCAAGGAAGCGGGTCGGCACCGCGCCGGCCTCGAGCCCCTTTGTGCGCCAGCGCCATCACGATCTTCCAGCATTGCGGGCTGAACGGGCGGGTAGCGTCGCGGCCGACGAGATCATAGAGCAGAATGGTCATTGGCGGCGCCTTCCTCACGGTTTACGTATCCCGCGACGCAAAGAGGACCGGTATGGCGGGAGAAAAGATGAAACAGCATTTCATGATGTTCGCGGCCTACAATCAATGGGCCAATGGCCGCATTTACGAAGCCGCCGCGGCTCTGGACGAAGAGGAATTCAACCGGAATGTCGGTGCCTTCTTCGGTTCGATGATGGGCACGCTCAATCATCTGCTCGTCACCGATCGCATCTGGATGAAGCGCTTCACCGGCGAGGGCGATGCGCCGACCGCGCTGGACGCGATATTGTACCGCGCCTTGCCTGGTCTTCGGGCGGCACGCGAGGCGGAGGACCGGCGGATTATCGACTGGCTTGGCGGCCTGGCCGAGAAGGCGCTGTCGGGCCGCTTCACCTACATGACGGTGTCGGACATGCGCACCGTCTCGCAACGCCTGGCGCCGGCGCTGAGTCACCTCTTCAACCACCAGACACATCACCGCGGCCAGGCGCATATGGTCCTGACGGTTCTGGGACGTCCCTCCGTTCTGCTCGATCTCGCTCATTTCCAGCGCACCGAGGAAGGCAGGGCCTTCGCCTGAGGCGGCAGGCCGGCCGCGCTATCTCTGCATCCTTTGCTCCAGCATCGCCTTGATGTCCGGCCATTCGGAATCAACAATGCTGAACCGCACGGAATTGCGCTTCCGGCCATCCGGCATGATCCGCTCATTGCGAACGATTCCTTCCTGCGTGGCTCCTATTCTGAGAATGGCCGCCCTCGATGCGTGGTTCAGTTCATCTGTGGTGAATTGCACACGAACGCAGTCCATGACTTCGAAGGCCTGGGTCAAGAGAAGGTACTTGGCCTCGGTGTTGACCCCCGATCGTTGGGTCGAACGACTAAGCCAGGTATGTCCAATCTCCAGCTTTCTATTCAGGCGATCTATCTTCCAAAACCGTGTGCTGCCGCATATCAGCCCGGTGCTGCGCAAGACGATCGCGTAAGGCATGACTGTCCCTGTCTGTTGTCCGGCCAAGGCGTTGGCGATGTATTCATCAATCGTATCGGGGCCTGGCACTACGGTCGCCCTGAGATTCCACAGTTCACCATCCGCGGCCGCGTTCACAAGTTCCCGCGAATGCCCCAGCTGAAGGGGCAACAGTTCAACAATTTCTCCAGACAAGATGGGTTGCATTGATCGGGCGCAAGTATCCACTAGCTGACAAGTCTGAACTTGCTTCCTACCGGTTCAATTCCATCGGGACAATCGAACGCTGGGCCGTGTCTCAGCCGATTGCAGAAACCAAGCCACGGACTTCGCTGTCCAACTCGCTCTGCGTTTGAGCCGCCTCAGCCATGACCCATTGTTTGAACAGCAGTACCTTGCGCGTGGCAAGGCTCTTTTGAGGTGACACAAAATACCAACCGGCGGTGTTCGGCTGGTGGACGGCGAATGGGGCCACCAGCCTTTCGGCGCGGATATCGCTGGCCATGTAGGCGCGGTTGGCGACGGCAAACCCCATCCCGGCATTGGCTGCCTCGTAAGACATCATGCACGAGTCGAAATAGATGCTTTTGGTCTCGCTCAGCACGAAGCTGGCGCCGGCGAAACCCAGCCAGGATTGCCAGTTCTGGGTGCAGGTGTCGGAATGCAAAAGCGTAAAGTACTTGAGGTCGTCCGGCGTCACCTTGGACCGCGGCTTTCCGCCGAGAACCTCATGGAACAGTTTGCGGCTGCACACCGGTGTCAGGTCTTCGTGAAACAGCAGATCGGACGGCAATCCGTGAAAATTGCCGTCGCCATAGCGGATTTCGAGGTCGAAATCCGAGGTCGTGAATTCATGCGTCGCGTATGAAGTCGAAACCCGCATAACGATATCGGGATATTGCTGCTGGAAATGCGGCAGTCGCGGAAACAGCCAACGTGCCGCGAAGGTCGGCAGCACCGATATCTTCAAGACATGCTCCTGCGATTGCCCGGTCGCTTCCATGCTGGCGGCGACGATCCGCTCCAGCGCTTCGCGCACGCGCGACACGTAGGTCTCGCCTTCAGGCGTCAGTGAAACAGCGTTGCCGCCGCGCTGGAATATCTTGAAACGAAGCTGATCTTCCAGGCTTTTGACGCGCTGGCTGACCGCCGAAGCGGTGATGAACTGCTCTTCGCCGGCACGCGTGAAATTCCCGTGCCGGGCAGCACTCTCCACGATTTTCAGCGAATTGAGATTGACCTGACTGAGCAGACGCACGGGTTTCGACCTTAAGCTGGGCTTACACTAGCACCAGCATTCCTAATTTTACAGGGGGGGCTAATTTAATCGACTGTTAACTAAGTGTTGCCCCCCTCCTGGAGAAGTAGAATGAACGCCCATACAATTCCCGAACTGCGCTATGCGATGAGCCGTGAAGCCATCATCGGTCACGAAACCGCATGGAAAGTGTCGAGCTTCGGTGTTGCCCAGTACCTGCACGGCTACGATCCGGCACTGCTTGCCGCCATCGAGGAGGCCGCGCTCAAGCTCAAGGCCAGTCACGCCGTACACAAGCACCTGGATCTCACCTTCATCACTGGTGCCGACCGCTATATTCCCGAGATCAGGGAGCTCCTGCATGACAAGCTTCGCCTGGAGAGGCTCTCCGACATGATGGGCACCAAGCTCGAGCCCTATCCGCTGTCGATCGTCGGCTCGACCGTCACCTTCATGAACCCCAAGGACGGCGCCGTCGACTGGCATTGCGATGGTGTGCCGGTGACCGAACTCATTCCGCTCTCGATCAGCGATCCGCTGGTCGGCGGCCATCTGGAAATCTATTGCGACGATTCCGAGACAGGCCGCGCCATCCTTGAATCCGGCCGTGAAATCCCGCGCAATCGCATCATGCGCATCGACCACAAGATGAATTACGCCACGCTGGGCCAGTTCCTCGGTGTCCTGCATCGCACGGCGCCGATCCAGTATGGCAATCGCGTCACCCTGGTGCTCAACCAGCGCTCGGTGGCCAAACCCTATGTCGACGACAACCGCATGTTCTATCTCGCGGCCGACAACGACCACGATCGCGAATGGGTCAACGAACTGGCCGAGGACGTCTGGACCAACCAACTGCCGGCCTATCGCAGGTTCGAGGCAGAGCGCCCCGCGCCGGCACCTGTCGAAGCGCCGGCTCCGGGCGGAGCAAGGGAATCATGGTAGCCAGATCCGCGCTGGTCTTCGCCGCCGGCGCGGTGGCTTTGTGGTCGACCAATGCGTTGGTCGGCAAATCCCTGCTGGCGAATCATCCGGTGTCGCAGGTGCAGTTCCTGCAATTCGCGGGAGCTGCACTGGTCTTCGCGCTGATCCGGTTCGTGAGCAGGGAGAGGGCTCCGCCACTCGCGGCGAGACCCGCGCTCGTATCGCTCGCGGTCGGCTTCGTCGGTCTGGTCGGCACCATGGTGCTGCAATATATCGCCTTTGCCTCGATGCCGGTCATCGAGGCCAATCTCGTGGCCTATACTTGGCCCTTGATGGTCGCCGCGGCCGTGCTCGTCTTTGAAAAGCCGCAGCGTCCGGCACTGTTGGGCATTGCAGCGGTCCTTGGTTTCGTCGGCGTCGCGCTGGTAATCTCGGGAGGACGCGATCACACCTGGTTCCAGGGTGATCTCGTTGGCTATGTCGCCGCATTCGGGTCCGCGCTGTGCATGGCGTTCTACTCAGTGATGGTGGGACGGGTCGCCGTCTCGCCCGATCGGCTTTTGCTGCCGTCGTCGCTGATCGGTGTCGCCTTGACATCCATATGGTGCGCCCACGATGGCGCCGCCTGGGCCGAGGGCACCGACCTTGCTCTCGGGCTCTATCTCGGCGCCGGCCCAATGGGATTGGGCTACTATTTCTGGTCGCGCGCCCTGAAGCTCGAAGGCAGCGGCAAGGTAGCCGTGGTCGCCTATCTGACGCCGATTGCTTCGACTTTGCTGCTGGCCCTGTCCGGCGAACGCATGACGATGATCGCCATCGCGGGAGCAGTCCTGGTTATTGGCAGTTGTATTGCGGTCGGCCTGGAGCGTTCGGAGGTAGAAAACTATGTTTGATGAAAATGAGCGCCTCGCCAGGCAGGAAGCGCATTGGCTGGTCAAGGAATTCGGCGCGGAGGCACCGCTTTACGCCGCGATGAAAGCCGAGAAGGCGATTGAGCAAAAGGATTTTGGGCGTTGCGCCCGCTGGAAGCGTATTCTAGAGATATTGGCCGACAGCCCCGTCGCGAAGACTGCTACTCTCAAGTATTAGATTTTCTAATTTGCGCGAACTCGATTTCCCATGAAAAATATCTTCGTCAAGTTTTGATTCGTTTTTGAGACTTGGCTGTCCGTTGGGGGACACGGTAGAAAGATAAATCGACGAAAGTCTTCGCTGGGGTGGATGACTTTGTCGCAAATAGGGTGACAGAATTGTCAAATATCGAGGATAAGACCATTATCGAACTGACTGCCGACATTGTCTCGGCCTATGTCGGCAACAATCCGCTGCCGGCTTCCGGCCTGCCTGACCTGATTGCCAGCGTCAGCGCCTCGGTTCGAAAGCTGGGTGGGGTCGTTGTTGCGGAAAGCCCAAGTCTGGTTCCTGCAGTGAATCCGAAGAAGTCGGTTTTTCCCGACTACATTGTCTGCTTGGAGGACGGCAAGAAATTCAAGTCGCTCAAGCGGCACCTCAGGACGGACTATGGGCTGAGCCCGGACGAGTATCGGGCTAAATGGAGCCTTCCGTCAGACTATCCGATGGTCGCTCCGAATTATTCCGCGACACGGTCGGCGCTGGCGAAGTCGACGGGACTTGGCCGCAAGCCCGCGGCGCCGCCGGCCGGCGCCAAGGGGGCGAAGCGCAAGGCTACGGCCTGAGCGCGGAAACAAAGACTTGGAGCGGTTCAGCGTTCTGAAGCGCGCTGATCCGCTCTAAGGCAGTTTCGCCCGCCTGACGGCGCATGTGTGCGCCGAATTCGCGCCTTGCGTGGCCAACCGGCCCGCAAGGTCTTGCGCAGCATTGGCCACCCGTGCAAAAGCGCGGCCATGCTTATCATCAACGACCTCTCGCTGCGCATGGCGGGCCGCCTGCTTCTCGACCATGCCTCGCTGACCCTGCCAGCCGGCACGAAGGCCGGCCTTGTCGGCCGCAACGGCACCGGCAAGACCACGTTGTTCAAGGCCATAACCGGCGATTTCCCTTCCGAGACCGGCTCGATCAGCCTGCCGAAGAACACCCGCATTGGCCAGGTGGCGCAGGAAGCGCCCGCCACCGAGGAGCCGCTGATCGAAATCGTGCTCAAGGCCGACCTCGAACGCACGGCGCTTCTCGAAGAGGAAAAGACCGCCACCGATCCGCACCGCATCGCCGACATCCATATGCGGCTGGCCGACATCGACGCGCATTCTGCCGAGTCTCGCGCGGCCACCATCCTCGCCGGCCTCGGCTTCGACGATGCCGCGCAGCGGCGCCCGGCCTCGTCCTTCTCCGGCGGCTGGCGCATGCGCGTGGCGCTGGCCGCGGTGCTGTTTTCCGAGCCCGACCTTCTGCTGCTCGACGAGCCGACCAACTATCTCGATCTCGAAGGCACGCTGTGGCTGGAGAACTACGTTTCGAAGTATCCGCACACTGTTCTACTGATTTCGCACGACCGTGACCTGCTCAACCGTGCCGTCAACTCGATTGTCCATCTCGACCAGAAGAAACTGACCTTCTGGCGCGGCGGCTACGACCAGTTCGAGCGGCAGTACACCGAGCAGAAGGAGTTGCAGGAAAAGGGCCGCGTCAAACAGGAGGCCGCCCGCAAACACATGGAGTCCTTCGTCGAGCGCTTCCGCGCCAAGGCCTCCAAGGCAAGACAGGCGCAGTCACGCATCAAGGCGCTGGAAAAGATGAAGCCGATAGCGGCCATCGTCAACGACTCGGTGCGGCCGTTCTCCTTCCCGGAGCCGGTGAAGACCGTGGCCTCGCCGATCATCGCGCTTAACAACGTCAATGTCGGCTATGCCGAAGGGTCGCCGATCCTGAAGAAGATGACGCTGCGCATCGATGCCGACGACCGCATCGCGCTGCTCGGGGCCAACGGCAACGGCAAGTCGACCTTCGCCAAGCTTCTGTCCGGCCGCCTCAAGCAGGAGACCGGCACCATGACGGTGGCGCCCGGGCTGAAAGTGGCGATCTTCGCCCAGCATCAGCTCGACGATCTCAGGCCGGAGGAGAACGCCTATGAGCATGTCCGCCGGCTGATGCCGGAGGCGCCGGAATCCAAGGTGCGTGGCCGCGTTGCCCAGTTTGGCCTGGCGACCGAAAAGATGAACACGGCGGCCAAGGACCTGTCCGGCGGAGAAAAGGCGCGGCTGCTGATGGGCCTGTCGGCCTTCGAGGGACCGAACCTGTTCATCCTCGACGAGCCGACCAACCATCTCGACATCGACAGCCGCGAATCCCTGATCCACGCGCTGAACGAATTTCCAGGCGCGGTGATCCTGATCTCGCACGACCGCCATCTCCTGGAGGCAACGGCCGACCGGCTGTGGCTGGTCAAGGACGGTGCGGTCAATCCCTATGATGGCGACCTGGAGGACTACAAGACGCTGGTCACAGGTGTGTCCGGCGACCGCCGCGAGCGGCGCGAGGCTGACAAGGCGTCGAAGGCAGACCGTCGCCGCGAGGCAGCGGCGCGCCGTGCCGCCTTCGAACCGCTGGCCAAGGAAATCCGCGCCACCGAAGCGCTCATGGACCGCATTCGCAAGCGCATCGACGGCATCGAGGACGAACTGGCCAACCCGGCGATCTACGAAAAGGATCCGTCGACCGCGACAAGGCTGGCCAAGGAACGCTCGCAGCTTGCCCAGACGCTCGCCGGCCACGAAGACAAATGGCTGGCCATGTCGGCCGAGTATGAGGAAGGCACCGCGGAGTAGGTATGTCGAAGGAATTGTGGATCGAAGCCGGCAAGATGCTGGCGCTTGACCCCAAAGTTTCCGTCAAATGCCCCGACTGCGGCGAGGCAGACTTAAAGGTTTTCGATACTCCCGCAGGCGCAACACATTTCGAGCGCCACTTGCGCTGTCTCGAATGTGGCGCCTACAACGCACAGCTCAAGCGCATTGACGGCGTGTAACTGGCCCTACACGCTGTCTCCAAAACCCGCTAAACACTCCTTCATGAACCAGCACGCCAAGCTTCGCATCGGCCATTCGGCCTGTCCGCATGACTGCCCGTCGACGTGTGCGCTCGAGGTCGAGTTGCTCGATGGCAACCGCATCGGCCGTGTCCATGGCGCCAAGGCCAACACCTACACATCCGGCGTCGTCTGCGCCAAGGTCGCGCGCTATGCCGACCGCGTTCATCATCCCGATCGCCTGCTGAAGCCGCTGGTGCGCAAGGGCGCCAAGGGCGACGGCGTGTGGCAGGAGGCGAGCTGGGAAGCAGCACTCGATCTCGTCGCCGAAAAATTCATCGCGGCCGAGGAAAAGTACGGCTCGGAGACGGTCTGGCCTTATTATTATGCCGGCACGATGGGGCTGGTGCAGCGCGATGGCATCGACCGGCTGCGGCATGCCAAGAAATATTCGGGTTTCTTCGGCTCGATCTGCACCAATCTGGCCTGGACAGGCTGGATGATGGGGGCGGGCGCCTTGCGGGGTCCCGATCCGCGCGAGATGGGCAGATCCGATTGCGTGGTGGTCTGGGGCACCAATGCCGTGGTCACCCAGGTCAACGTCATGACCCACGCCATCAAGGCGCGCAAGGAACGTGGCGCGAAAATCGTCGTCATCGATGTCTATGAAAACGCCACCATGAAACAGGCCGACATGGGGCTGGTGCTAAGGCCGGGCACCGATGGCGCGCTTGCCTGCGCGGTCATGCATGTGCTGTTTCGCGACGGGATGGCCGACCGCGCCTATCTCGAAAAATACACCGACGACCCCAAGGGGCTCGAAGCGCATCTCGTCACCCGCACGCCTGAATGGGCGGCTGAGATCACCGGTTTGACGGTCGCCGAGATCGAGGCCTTTGCCCGATTGGTCGGCACCACCAAAAAAACCTATTTCCGGCTCGGCTATGGTTTTGCCCGCCAGCGCAATGGTGCCGTCAACATGCATGCCGCATCCTGCATCGCGGCCGTCACCGGCGCCTGGCAATATGAAGGCGGCGGTGCTTTCCACTCCAATTCGGGCATCTTCAAGCTCAACCAGGATGTGCTGGAAGGCACGAAGATGCGTGATCCCTCGATCCGCTATCTCGACCATTCGCGCATCGGGCCGGTGCTGACAGGCGCCGAGGACGCGCTCTTTGGCGGCCCACCGGTCACCGCGATGCTGATCCAGAACACCAATCCGGTGAATGTCGCGCCGGAGCAGCGGCTGGTGAAGCAGGGCTTCCTGCGCGACGATCTGTTCACATGCGTGCATGAGCAGTTCATGACCGACACGGCCAAGCTTGCCGATGTCGTGCTGCCGGCAACGATGTTCGTCGAGCATGACGATATCTACAAGGGCGGCGGCAACCAGCACATCACGCTCGGCCCCAAGCTGATCGAGCCGCCGGAAGGGCCGCGCACCAACCACTTTGTCATCGAGGAGCTCGGCAAACGCTTGGGCGTCTCCGACCGGCCCGGCTTCGGCCTCACCGAACAGCAGCACATCGACATCATCCTCGGCAAGCGCGGACTGGGCAGCTTCGACAGCTTGAAGGAACAGAAATGGGTCGACATGCAGCCGGATTTCGCGGCCGCGCATTTCATCGAAGGCTTCGGCCACGCCGACAAGAAATTTCGCTTCCGCGCCGACTGGACCGGCCAGGCCGCGCCCAACCGGCCGCCGAAGAGCATGGGCCTGTTCGGACCGGTGTCGCGGCTGCCGGAATTCCCCGACCATGTCGACCTGATCGAGGTTGCGGACGAGGCGCACCCGTTCCGGCTGACGACATCGCCGGCGCGCAATTTTCTCAACTCGACCTTCGCCGAGACGCCCGTGTCGCGGGCCAAGGAGGGCAGGCCGGAGCTGCTCTTGCATCCGGAAGACGCCGCGGCATACGGCCTGGCGGAGGGCGACCGCGTCGAGATCGGCAATGCGCGTGGCGAGGTGGTGCTGCACGCCAGGTTGTTCGCCGGCATCAAGCGTGGCGTGGTGATTGCCGAGGGTATCTGGCCCAACAGCGCACATGAGCGCGGCGAGGGCATCAACGTGCTGACCGGCGCCGATGCACCGGCGCCTTACGGCGGCGCCGCCTTCCACGACAACAAGGTGTGGCTGCGCGCCGCCGGCTGAGCCTCCTCACACCGGCAGGGTTTCAGCCGCCTTCTTCCTGTTTTGCCCGTGGCGGATATCGTCGGCGATATCAGCGGCTTCGATCCCGATTTCGCGCAGCAATCCGGTGACTGCATTGTGGAAACCAACAAGGTAGAGGCCGAGATTCGAGGCTTGCGCGGTAACGCCACTGCCGTCGGGCTGGATGCCAGGGTCGAGAAAACCGGCATAGCCCGGCCGGAAGCCGGTGGCGAAGACGATCGCGTCGAACCGACCTCTCTTGCCGTCGACGAAGCGCACGCCGTCACGCGATATCTCTGCGATATCGGGCGCGATCTTGATCGTGCCTTCGCGGATTTTCTGGATGGTGCCGACGTCGATGACAGGAATTCGCGACGCCACGTCGATCTGTTGCAGCAATCCCTGCTTCGGGCGCCTCAACCCATATTTCTCCAGCCTGCCCAGCGCCAGATCGAGTATGATGGGAAACAGAGCGTCGTTAAGGCTCCGAGGCCCAAAGCGGGAGGCCATGCCGATCATCTGAATCGGCACGCCGAGCAATTCGCGCGGCACGATATGGACGCCGCCGCGCACCGAGATCGTCGGTCGCGCGCCGCCCTCCGCCAGGTCGAGCGCGATCTCGGCGCCGGTGTTGCCCATGCCGACGACCAGCACCGACTGGCCGGCGAACGGCGCGGCGTTGCGATAGCCGGCGCTGTGCAGTGACTTGCCCTGAAAGGTCTCGGCGCCGGCGAATGCCGGCATCAGCGGTTCGGCATTGTAGCCGGATGCGACCACCACATGCGAAGCACGCGTGGCGCCGGATGTCGTCTCAACTTGCCAGCCGCGGCCTTGCCGGGTCACTGAGCGCACCGTTTCGCCGAAGCGGGGCCGCAGGTCGAAGCGCTGCGCGTAGGCGTCGAGATATTCGACGAAGAGATCGCGCGGCACATAGCGCGGATAGGTCTTGGGAAAGGGCACGAAGGGCAGGGAGGAATAGCGCTTGGTCGTATGCAGGTGGACGCGCTCGTAGTGGCGCCGCCAGGCAGGCGTGGTCTGCTGCTCTTTCTCCAGCAGGATGAAATCCTGTCCTGCCTGCCGCAGGCAGGCGGCAACGGCCAAGCCCGCCGGTCCGGCGCCGACAATTACAACCGGGGTGTCGTTCAAGCGCGCCTCCGCCGCCGAATTCGCGGCCGGAGAATGGCAGACGCATGGCAGAAAAGCTACCGGCCGGGTGCTCAGCCGGGCAGCGGCACGGTCAATCCGACTTTGACGCGGTCCATGGCAACGAGAGTGCGGAATTTCCGCACATTGTTGCTGTCGAAGAACAGCCGCCGGGTCAGCGCCTCATAGGCGCTCATGTCGGCTACGGTGATGACCAGGATGAAGTCGGCCTCACCGGTGACGTAGTAGCATTGCTGCACTTCCGGCGCCGCCGAGAATTGCCGCTTAGCGGCGTCGATCAGCTCGGCGCGTTCGCTTTCGAGCTCCACCTCGACGAAGATGGTGATGGGCTGCCCGACCGCCGCCGGCTCGACGACAGCGACATTGGCCGCGATGACGCCGGACTGTTCCATCCGCTTGATGCGGCGCTGCACCGCCGGCGCCGACAGGTTCACCTGTTCGCCGATCAGCCGCTGCGGCGTCGTATTGTCCCGCTGCAGAATGGCCAGGATGGCGAGGTCGAAACTGTCCAGCGAGGACGGTGATGGGGGCAATTGCGTCTCCGCACGAAATAAACTTGCATTTCGAAAGCCATATTACAGCGCTCTTTGCGCCTGTGCTGCAATATATTCTCGCTATCAGTCGGTGAGGTAGCGATGTTCCTGCTCAATCCAAATCCCTTGCACCGCCAGCCGCTCGATCAGGCCGATGCGGAGACCCTTGGCGCGGCCGGCGCCGATACGGTCGAGCGTTTCCTGTCGCATCGCGACAATCATCAGCCGACGCCGCTGCATGCGCTGCCGGCGCTGGCGGGCGAACTCGGGCTCGGCGCCCTTAATATCAAGGATGAGGGCTTTCGTCTTGGCCTCGGCAGTTTCAAGGCGCTTGGCGGCGCCTATGCGGTGTTTCGCCTGGTGCTGGAGCAAGCGGGCCGCCGGCTTGGCCGCCCGGTCGACATCGCCGATCTCGACCAGCCGGATGTGCTGGCGGTTGCCGCGACCATGACGGTCGCTTGCGCCACCGATGGCAATCACGGCCGCTCGGTCGCGCAAGGCGCGCAACTGGTCGGCGCGCGGGCGGCGATCTTTGTCCATGCCGGGGTCAGCGAGGAGCGTATTGCCGCCATTGCCCGCTATGGCGCGCAGATGATCCGCGTCGCCGGCAATTACGACGACTCGGTCCGGCAGGCCGCCGAGGTGGCCGATGAGAAAGCCTGGACGGTGGTGTCCGACACCTCATGGCCGGGCTATGAGCGCATTCCAGGCCTCGTCATGCAGGGCTACACTGCGATAGTCCGCGAGGCGCTGCGCCAGTTGCCGGAGGCGCCGACCCACGTTTTCGTCCAGGCCGGCGTCGGCGGCATTGCCGCCGCGCTGGCCGGTCACCTCAGCATGGTGCTTGGCGATGCGAGGCCCGCCTTCGTCGTGGTCGAGCCGGCGCGAGCCGCCTGTGTGCTGGGGGCAGCGCGCGCAGGGCATCCAGTCAAGGTTGCGCATGATGAGCCAACGGTTATGGCGATGCTTGAATGCTATGAGGCCTCGCCGGTCGCCTGGCGGGTGCTGGCGCGCGCCGCCGATGCCTTCATGACGGTGGACGAGGATGAGGCCGTCTCCGTGATGCGCCGTCTGGCTAGACCGACCGCCGGCGATCCTGCCATCGTTGCCGGTGAAAGCGGCGGTGTCGGCCTTGCCGGCGTGATCCGGGCGGTTGCCGACCATAGGGCCGACCTTGGCCTGGATCGGAAATCGAGGGTGCTGGTCATCAACACGGAGGGAGCCACCGATCCGCGCCGCTATGCCGAACTGGTCGGCGCAAGCGCGGCGGATGTGCTGGCCGGCAAGGCATTGCTTGGAGCGGCATCATGATTTCGATCGATGCGCAGCGTCTGCTCGGCCGCATCCGCGAGCTGGGCGCCATTGGCCGCGACTGCGACGGCAGGCTGGTGCGGCTTGCCGCCTCGGATGCGGACAAACTTGGCCGCGACTGCTTCGTCGGTTGGCTGAACGAAGCTGGGCTCGATGTCGCCGTCGATCGCATCGGCAACATCTTCGGGATCTGGCAGACGCCGGAGAACGCCGGCTTGGCGCCGGTCATGGTCGGCTCGCATATCGACAGCGTGATCGACGCGGGCATCTATGATGGCTGCTACGGCGTGCTTGCCGGGCTGGAAGTGATCCAGACGCTGAAGGCGTCGGGCCTTGTCCCGTCGCGCCCGATCGCCGTTGCCGCCTTCACCAATGAGGAGGGCGTTCGCTTTTCTCCCGACATGATGGGCTCGCTCGTCTATGCCGGCGGTGTCGGCCTCGATGACGCGCTGGCTGCCATCGGCACCGACGGCAGCACGCTCGGGGAGGAATTGGCGCGTATCGGTTATGCCGGTGACAAGGAGCCAGGCTTTCTCAAGCCGCATGCCTATGTCGAACTGCATATCGAACAGGGGCCGGTGCTGGAGCGCGAGGGCATTCCCATTGCCGCGGTGGAAAACCTGCAAGGCATTTCGTGGCAGCGCATTACCATCGACGGCGACGCCAACCATGCCGGCACCACGCCGATGTCGATGCGCAGCGATGCCGGCCACGCCGCTGCCCGCGTCGTCACCTTCCTGCACGACCGGGCAACCGCCTCGAACACACCGACGGTTGCCACCGTGGGCACGATGCGGTTCGAGCCCAACGCCATCAATGTCATACCCTCGCGCGCGGTCTTCACCATCGATCTGCGCGACCCGTTCGAGCATCGTTTGCAGACCGAGGAGGCGGCGCTTGCCGCTTATCTCGAACAATTGGCCACCACCTTGGGCGTCATGGTGTCAGTCGAAAGGCTTGCCCGTTTCGAGCCGGTGATCTTCGACCAGCATATTGTCGACGGATCGAAGCGGCCGCGAAAGACCGGGGGCTGGTGTCCAGGCGCATCACCTCCGGCGCCGGCCATGATGCGCAGATGATGGCGCGGATAGGCCCGAGCGCGATGATCTTCGTGCCAAGCGCCGGCGGCATCAGCCACAATCCACGCGAACACACCGGGGAAGCCGAGCTTGTCGCCGGCGCCAATGTGCTGCTTGATGTGATCGCCGGCCTTGCGGAATTGGGGCGGGAGGGACGAATACATGGCTGACCTTTATGCCGACGAGCTGAAGCGGGAGATGACCGCCTGGCGCCGCGACTTGCATGCGCACCCCGAGTTTGGCTTCGAGGAGAAACGTACCGCCGCTTTCGTCGCGGCAAAGTTGCGGGAGTTCGGGCTCGACGACGTCGCCGAGGGCGTCGGCGGCACCGGCGTGGTCGGCACGTTGAAACGCGGCAGCGGCAACCGGGCGATTGCGCTCAGGGCCGACATGGATGCGTTGCGCATATCCGAACAATCGGCAGCGCCCTACCGCTCGCGCAATGACGGCTTCATGCACGCCTGCGGCCATGACGGCCACACGACCATGCTGCTTGGCGCGGCCAAGCGCCTGGCCGGGGAGGGCCGCTTCGACGGCACGGTACGCTTCATCTTCCAGCCGGCCGAGGAGTGGGGCAAGGGCGCGCTCGCCATGCTCGATGACGGGTTGATGCAGCGCTTTCCCTTCGACGAGATTTTTGGGCTGCACAATATGCCGGGCCTGCCCATCGGCCATTTCGAGACCCGCGCTGGCCCGATCATGTCTGCGGAGGACAATTTCGAGATCGTGCTGAAGGGGATGGGTGGCCACGCGGCGCGGCCTCATTCGGGGCAGGAAACGCTGGTCGCCGCCTGCGCGCTGGTCACCAATCTGCAGACCATCGTCGCGCGCCGGCTGAGCCCGGCCGACATTTCGGTGGTGTCGGTGACAGAACTGATCACCGATGGTACCCGCAACGCGCTGCCCGGTCTTGCCCGCATCCTGGGCGACGCCCGCAGCTTCCGTCCCGAGGTCAGCGCCGAGATCGAACGGCAGATGCGTGTCATCGCCGAGGGAACGGCGCTGGCCTACAATGTCGGCGCCGAGGTGACTTACACCAGGGAATTCGTCCCGCTTCAGAACGATGCCGAACTGGTGGAGCACGCCTTTGCCGCAGCCAGAACCGTCTTCGAGCCCGCCGCTATCGCCGTCGCTCGCGAGCCGATGACCGGCTCCGAGGATTTCGCGCGGTTCCTTGACCGTGTGCCGGGCTGCTTCGTCTTCCTCGGCAATGGCGAGGCCTCGGCGCCGCTGCACAATTCCAGCTACGACTTCAATGATGACGGGCTGTTGCACGGCACGAATTTCCATGTCGCCGTGGTCAGGCAAAGGCTCCAGGCCGGGAGATGACGGTGTCTGACCGCCCCTGGCCCAAACATCATCGCTACCGACAGCCAACTCCCGGGTCTATTGAACGCGCCTGACGGAGGCTGGACGCGGATGACCAAGATTTCACTTCTGGGAATTCCACACGACGACAACTCATCGTTTGCCAAGGGCGCGGCGCAGGCGCCGGCGAAAATCCGTCCCGAGCTGTTCTCCGATGCCTACAGCATGTGGAGCGAAACCGGGTTCGATTTGACGGACAGGCTTGTCGACCACGGTGACATCGATTTCAGCGCCGCCGGCGATCCCTGGGAACTGATCAAGCGCGAGGTCGGGCGTGTGCTGGAGTGCGGCGATCCGTTGATCTGCCTTGGCGGCGATCATGCCATCTCCTGGCCGGTGCTGCGCGCGGTACGCCGCCGCCATCCCAATCTCACCATCCTGCATATCGATGCGCATCCCGATATGTACGATGCCTATCAGGACAATCCGCGCTCACACACATCGCCCTTTGCCCGCATCATGGAGGAGCGGCTTGCCGATCGCCTCATTCAGGTCGGCCTGCGCACCATCAACGACCACCATCGCGATCAGTTTAAGCGGTTCGGCGTCGAGGTGATTGAGGCGGCGCGGTTTAGCGATGATCTGAAGCTCGACCTGAAAACACCGGTCTATATCTCGATGGACCTCGATGGCCTCGACCCGGCTTTCGCACCCGGTGTCTCGCACCGCGAGCCCGGCGGTCTGACGACCCGCCAGGTTATCAGTCTCATTCAAACGGTCGACAAGCCGATCGTGGCTGCCGATATCGTCGAATTGAACCCGGCCCGCGACATCTCCAACTTGACAGCTGGGGTGGCCGCGAAGCTCCTCAAGGAGATCGCCGGTATGATGCTGCGGACGGCCGGCGGTGGCGGCGAATGAGCAATCACAGCGGCCATGACGCCAACCAGAGACTCAGATAAGATGCATTGTGCGGCGGACCTGATATATCCGCTTGGCCGGCGCCTTCTCCTCCCAAGCGGCGCCGGCCTTCTTCTTTGGGAAGCCCTCTCTTTGCAGGCTAAATTAGCGGCCGTTAAACTTTTAAAGTTTGGGCTTGCCGGAAATTAGGGTCTCCCGGGTAATGGCTCCCGCATGCTGTGGGGCTGGCGGGAAGACCGATGCGTGGGCGTGGATGGATCAAGGCGTTGCGCCAGGACGAGGCGCGGCAGGTGCGGGCGCGTATAGCCGAACTCGAGAGCAACCTGACCGCAGCCCCTTCGCCTCATGGCCGCCAGAAACGGCAGGACGCAGGGCACGAACTGCGCAACGCCAAATTCCGCCTCGAGCGCCTGGAGGAATGCATCGCTGCCATGCAGTGACGGAAATGCCGGCTTATCTGCCGATGGCGGCGGCAGCGCCGCTGATCAGGGTTTCGGCAGCACCGTGAGCCTTTGTCGGCGGGAGTTTGTTGTCGCAGGCCGAGACGGTCAGAGCGATCAGGACCAGCGCCAGGAAAATCTTCTTCATCGCCAAGCTCCTCTCGTTCGACAACGAGGTGAGGCCGGTTTGGTTGCGGCGCACATGAAGGGAACAAAACCCCAAACAAGCGGTTGATCCGGCAAAGGAGGAACGCCGCATGATCCGTCTGCTCCTGGCTGGAACACTGGTCTTTGTCACCTATCGCCTCATACGCAAGACCATCGACGAGGTGCCCGACGACTTCGACCCGATCCTGTTGCCGGCACCGAAGAATGATCGCGAAGCCCTGCGCCAGCAGTCGGCGGCGATGGGTGTCGATCCCAGGCGTTAGCTGTCGCGAACAACGACATTGCGAACAAAGCGGAAACGATGCTTGATGGGCGATGAACCTCGCCGCCCATGATTCGATCATTCGCGAACCGGCCGCCCAGCCTGCCTATCTCGCCCGGCTGAACGACGCCCAGCGCCAGGCGGTCGAACATGGCGATGGCCAGATCGCCGGGCCGTTGCTGGTCATCGCCGGCGCTGGCTCCGGCAAGACCAACACACTGGCGCACCGCGTAGCCCATCTGATCGTCAGGGGCGCCGACCCCCGCCGCATCCTGTTGATGACGTTCTCGCGCCGCGCCGCCTCCGAAATGGCCAGGCGGGTCGAGCGCATCGCCGGCGAGGTGCTCGGCCGCGACGCAGCGGTGGTCACCGACGCGCTGACGTGGGCCGGCACTTTCCATGGCATCGGCGCCCGGCTGCTGCGCGACTATGCGCTGGAGATCGGCCTTGATCCGGCCTTCACCATTCATGACCGCGAGGATTCGGCCGACCTGATGAATCTGGTCCGGCACGAACTCGGCTTCTCGAAGACCGAGCAGCGCTTTCCCGCCAAGGGCACATGCCTTGCCATCTATTCGCGCGCCGTCAACGCGCAGGCGCCGCTCGGCGAGGTGTTGGGCTCCGCCTTTCCCTGGTGCGCCGGCTGGACCGAACAGTTGAAGCAGTTGTTCGCCGGTTATGTCGAGGCCAAGCAGGCGCAGAATGTGCTCGATTACGACGATCTGCTGCTCTACTGGGCGCAGCTGGCGGCCGAACCGGAGATCGCGGCGCATCTGGGCGGCCGTTTCGACCATGTGCTGGTCGACGAATACCAGGACACCAACCGGCTCCAGGCTTCGATCTTGCTGGCGCTCAAGCCGGATGGCGCCGGGCTGACCGTAGTCGGCGACGACGCGCAGTCGATCTATTCCTTCCGCGCCGCGGAGGTGCGAAACATCCTCGACTTTCCCAAGCAGTTCGAGCAAGCCGCCGAAATGGTGATGCTGGAGCGCAATTACCGCTCGACCGAGACCATTCTCGCCGCCGCCAACGCGGTGATCGGCGAGGCATCGGAGCGCTTCACCAAGAACCTGTGGACGGAACGCAAATCGACCGACAAGCCGAGGCTGGTGACGGTGCGCGACGAGGCCGAGCAGGCAAATTTCGTCTGCGACGCCATCCTGGCCGAGCGCGAGGTCGGCACCGCACTGAAATCGCAGGCGGTGCTATTCCGTGCCTCGCATCACAGCGGCCCGCTCGAGATAGAGCTGACGCGGCGCAACATTCCTTTCGTCAAGTTCGGCGGGCTGAAGTTCCTCGACGCCGCGCATGTCAAGGACGTGCTGGCTGTGCTGCGCTTCGCCGAAAACCCGCGCGACCGCGTCGCCGGCTTTCGTGTGCTGCAGCTTTTGCCCGGCATCGGCCCGTCGGCTGCTGGGCAAGTGGTCGACGCCATGACGTCGGCGCTGGACGAAGCGATGGGGCTGGCCGGCTGGCGCCCGCCGCAGCGCGCCGCGGACGACTGGCCGGGCTTCGTCTCGCTCTATTCAGGCCTGCGCGCCGGCGCCAAATGGCCGGCAGATCTCGAACAGGTCAGGCTCTGGTACGAGCCGCATCTTGAGCGCATCCATGAGGATGCGACCACGCGCCGGGCCGACCTGCTGCAGCTCGAGCAGATCGGCCAGGGCTATGCCTCGCGCGAACGCTTCCTGACCGAGCTGACGCTTGATCCGCCCGACGCCACCAGCGACCAGGCCGGTCCGCCGCATCGCGACGAGGATTATTTGATCCTGTCGACCATCCATTCGGCCAAGGGCCAGGAGTGGAAGAACGTGTTTGTCCTCAACACGATCGATGGCTGCATTCCGGCCGATCTCGGCGTCGGCACCAAGGAGGACATCGACGAGGAGCGCCGGCTGCTCTATGTGGCGATGACGCGGGCCAAGGACAGTCTCAACCTCGTCATGCCGCAGCGCTTCTTTCCGCACAACCAGCCGGCCCGCGGCGACCGCCATGTCTATGCCTCGCGGACCCGCTTCATCCCGGCCTCGATCCTCGGTGCGTTCGAACAGATGTCGTGGCCGCCCGTGCAGGCGGCTCAGGGCAGGGCGCCACGGCCCGACGTCCGTGTCGATATCGGCGCACGCATGCGCGGCATGTGGAAATAGCCGGCGGTTCCATGTCCAAGCCACCGATCAGAATCGCCATTGCCGGGGCGCTGGGCCGGATGGGACGGCAGATGGCTGAGGCCGTCGAGGTCGATGCGCGGCTGGCGCTTGCGGGCCGCTTTCACAGGCCGGGCGTTCCCGGCGAAGGGCTGGTGGGCCGCGACGAAGCGCTTGACCTTGCCGATGTGGTCATCGATTTCACCCCGCCGGCTGCCTCGGCAGACCTCGCCAGGCTTTGCGCCGCACGGGGCGGGCCGGCTTTGGTCATCGGCTCGACCGGCTTTGACGCCGATGAACTGTCAGCCATCGCGGAAGCCGCCAAAACCGTCGCCATCGTGCGCTCGGGCAGCTATTCGCTGGGTCTCAATATGCTGACGGGGCTGGTCGAAAAGGCTGCCAAGGCGCTCGGCTCCGACGACTGGGACGTCGAGATTTTCGAGGCGCATCACCGCCACAAGATCGATGCCCCGTCGGGCACTGCGTTGATGCTGGGGCACGCTGCCGCCTGCGGGCGCGGCGTTGAGCTGGAAACCGTGGCAAGGCGCGTTCGCGATGGTGTCACCGGCGCGCGGCCAATGGGCGAGATCGGCTTTGCCGCGGCGCGCGGCGGCAGCATCGTCGGCGAGCACAGCATCAGCTTCTGCGCCGAGGGCGAGACGGTTACCCTGGCGCACGCGGGCGGTGATCGCTCGATGTTCGCCCGCGGCGCCATCGCGGCGGCTCTCTGGGTCGCCGGACGGCCGCCCGGCGAATACGACATGCGCGACGTGCTTGGTTTCGGCGCTGCCTGACCGGCAAATTTTGCAGGTTTCCACTTTCACCGGCCGCTAAAACGACTGAAAGCCAGCTGAAAGCTTGGCCATGCCATGACGGTTTTGTGGCGTTCGCCACGTGACCGGTGCGGGAGCGGCCGGCAGGAGGAAATGCGGTGCGGCTTGAATGGCGTGCCGCCAAGGTGGAGGAAATTACGTGACCGGTTTCATCTCGAAATGCATCTTGCGTTCGGCTGCGCTGACGCTTGCCATCGCCGCCACGGGCGCGACTGCGGCGTCCGCCGCCGACAAGATCACCATCATCGTCGGCGGCATGGAAAAGCAGATCTATCTGCCGGCCGTGCTCACCCAGCAGCTCGGCTACTTCAAGGACGAGGGGCTCGACGTCGAACTGGTCAATTCACGCGCCGGCGTCGAGGCCGAGAACGAATTGCTGGCCGGCGCCGTACAGGGCGTCGTCGGCTTCTACGACCACACCGTCGACCTGCAGTCGAAGGGCAAATACATCCAGTCGATCGTCCAGTTCAGCCAGGCGCCAGGTGAGGTCGAGCTGGTCTCGGCCAAGCATCCGGAGATCAAGTCGCCGGCCGACTTCAAGGGCGCCACGCTTGGCGTCACCGGCCTCGGCTCCTCGACCGATTTCCTCAGCCAGTATCTTGCCGTGCGCAGCGGCCTGAAGCCTGGCGACTACACGCTGCTGCCGGTTGGCGCCGGCAACACCTTCATCGCCGCCATCAAGCAGGACCAGATCCAGGCCGGCATGACCACCGAACCGACCATTGCCAAGCTGCTCGCGACCGGCGAGGCCAACATCCTTGTCGACATGCGCACGCCGGAAAAGACCAAGGAAGCGCTGGGCGGCGATTATCCGGCGGCCTCCTTCTACGTCCAGTCGTCCTGGGTCGAAGGCCACAAGGACGAGGCGCAGAAGCTCGCCAATGCCTTCGTCAAGACGATGAAGTTCATCGCCGGCCATTCGGCCGAGGAGATCGCGGACAAGATGCCGAAGGACTACTACGCCGGCAACAGGGATCTCTATATAAAGGGCCTGGCCGGCGGCAAGGCCATGTTCACACCCGATGGACGCATGCCGACCGATGGCCCGCAGACGGTGCTCAAGGTGCTTTCGACCTTCTCCAAGAGCTTGCAGGGCAAGCAGATCGACCTGTCGAAAACCTATACGACGGAATTCGTCGACGCCGCCAAATAGGCCATTCAACAGGCGCGGAATTCTCCGCGCCTGTTGAAAAACAACACCTTGCGCCGGCTGCCTGAATCAATTCGGCAGCGGCGCCTTCCCGGATGCCGATGAACGGTGAGCTCGCGGGCGCAACCTGCCGGCATCCCAGCACCATCGCCACAGGAGTGTGCCATGCAATTGCAAACCATGGCGGCGGAGAAGCTGTCTCCAGCCGCGCCGCCGGCCGATGCCGCGATCGCCATCGATGACGTGACGCTGCGCTTTGTCACGCCCGACGGCCACATGATGACGGCGATCCGCGATTTCACCATGACGGTGGCGCGCGGCGAGTTCGCCTGCGTCGTCGGACCGACCGGCTGCGGCAAGTCGACGACGCTCAACCTGGTCACCGGCCTGCTCAGGCCGACGACCGGCAATGTCCGCGTCATGGGCAATCCCGTCACCGAGATCAGCCGCGACATCGGCTTCGTCTTCCAGTCGGATGCGCTTTTCCCGTGGCGCAGCGTCATCGACAATGTCGCCGCCGGTCCTCTCTATCGCGGCACGCCGAAGGCTGAGGCCTATGAGCGGGCGCGCGATTGGATCGCCCGCGTCGGCCTTGCCCGCTTTGAAAAACACTATCCCCACCAGCTCTCGGGCGGCATGCGCAAGCGAGTGGCCCTTGCCCAGACCTTCATCAACCAGCCCAAGATTCTTTTGATGGACGAGCCGTTCAGCGCGCTCGACATGCAGACCCGCACCGCCATGCAGGACGAACTGTTGGACCTGTGGTCGGAACAGAAATCCTCCGTCGTCTTCGTCACCCACGATCTCGAGGAAGCGGTGGCGCTGGCCGACAAGGTTTATGTGCTTACCGCCGGGCCGGGCACGGTGAAAAGCGTCTATCGCATCGACTTGCCGCGCCCACGCGTCATGGCCGACATCCGCTACGACCCCAAATTCATCGAGATCGCCAAGGTGATCTGGAGCGACCTGCGCGAGGAAGTGCAGCTCGGCCAGAACCGCGGCCTGCAGACCGGCCATTGAGAGGAGAAACGACATGACAGCCATCTCTCCAGCGGCCGACAGGGCTGCCACGCGCGAAACCTCGATCGCGGTCGCCGAA
Source organism: bacterium M00.F.Ca.ET.205.01.1.1 (assembly GCA_004791255.1). Lineage (GTDB taxonomy): Bacteria > Pseudomonadota > Alphaproteobacteria > Rhizobiales > Rhizobiaceae > Mesorhizobium. Next base: position 32,925 of record SRUQ01000007.1, on the reverse strand, counting down.
GCCCGCGCAAAGGCGCGCCTGCACCGGCGCCATGCCCTGGTGATCGGCCTGCGGCTCGCAATTCTCGTCGTCTTCCTGGCTTTGTGGGAACTCGGCGCGGACTACAACTTCATCGACCCGTTCTTCTTCTCCAGCCCCTCCGGCATATGGGAGCAGATATGGTCGTGGGTCACCGAGGGCACTTCGCAAGGGCCGCTCTGGCTGCAGATCTATGTGACGCTGGAGGAAACCTTCCTCGGCTTCGTCATCGGCGCGCTCGGCGGCATCGCAGCCGGCATCATCCTCGGCCGCAACCGGCTCCTGGCGGATGTCTTTTCCATCTACATCAAGATCGCCAATTCCGTGCCGCGCGTCGTGCTGGGCTCCGTCTTCATCATCGCGCTCGGCCTCGGCATGGCCTCCAAGGTGGCGCTCGCCGTGGTGATGGTTTTTTTCGTCGTCTTCGCCAACGCGTTCCAGGGCGTGCGCGAGGCCGACAGATCGATGATCGCCAACGCCCAGATTCTCGGCGCCTCGCCGTTCCAGATCACCACCACGGTCATCATCCCGTCGGCGATGAGCTGGATCCTGGCCAGCCTGCATGTCAGCTTCGGTTTTGCGCTGGTTGGTGCCGTGGTCGGTGAATTCCTCGGCGCCAAACAGGGCATGGGCTTGCTGATCTCGACCGCGCAGGGCGCCTTCAACGCCAATGGCGTCTTTGCCGCCATGATCATCCTGGCCGTCATGGCGCTGGTGGTGGAATTCATCATCACCCGCTTCGAGAACTATGTGGTGAAGTGGCGCCCGGCGCCGTTCAACGAGCAGGGAGCCTGATCGATCAGGCCAGGGGCAGCCTGACCTCGACCACCAGCCCGCCGGTGGCGGCATCGCAAAGCGTTACGCTGCCGCCGGCATTCTCGACCACCTCGCGCACGATCGCCAGGCCAAGCCCGCTGCCTTCCTCGCTGGCGCCGGCAACGCGGTAGAAGCGCTCGAAGACATGCTCCCGTTCCTCCGCTGGAATGCCAGGTCCGGCATCGGTGACCGTGAGCTCAGCCTCGCCGGCTGCCGAGGTGAGTTTCACCGTCACGCTGCCGCCTGGAGTGGAATAGCGCAGCGCGTTGTCGACGAGGTTGACGATCATCTCGCGCAGCATGGTGCCGTCGCCGATGACCGGCACGGGGCCGGCTTCCTCGAGGCCGAGATCGATCTTGCGGGCGATCGCGTTCGGGGCATGCGTTTCCAGCACTTGCCGGGCGGCTTCGGTGAGATCGATGCGATCGGCGCGTGGCCGCCGGCTGCCGGGCTCCGCGCGCGACAGGGTCAAAAGCTGCTCGGCGAGCCGGGCCAGCTTGCCGGAGCTTGCCTGCAGCGCCACCAGGGCTTCCTGGCGCTGATCGGCGGCACTCTCACGAAGCGCATAGCTTGCCTGTGTCGACAGGAGGGCCAAAGGCGTGCGCAACTGATGCGCCGCATTGGCGATGAAGCGCCGCTGTGCGGCCATCTGTGCCCGCACGCGCTCCATATAGACATTGAGTGCATCGATCAGCGGCCGGATCTCGCTCTGCGCACCAGAAACCTGGATAGGATCAAGCTCATTGCGGCTTGGTGAGCGCACGGCGTCACGCAGCCGGATCAGCGGCGCCAGCCCGCGGCGCAGACCCAGCAGCACCAAGACGCCGGCAATCGCCACCAGCGCCAGCTGTTGGGCAAAAGCGCTGAGCCAGAGGCGTTTCACCATCGCGTCGTGGCCGGCAAGCGTGACGCCCACGGTGACGATGATCGGCGAATCCGCCCCGGCGCCGACTACCGCATGGCTAAGCGTTGCAAGCCGCAACGGATGGTCGCGATAGGCCGCCTCAACGCTCTTTCCGCCCGGCGCCACCGGCAGGTCGGGATAGCCGGTAAGCAGCCGTCCGCCGGCGGTCTCGACGCGGTAGTAGACGCTGTCGCGGTCGCCTGTGTCGAACATCTCGATCGCGGCCGGAGGCACGGTGGCGTCGAGCACGCCGTCCGCCATCGCCACCTGCTCGGCAATTGCGCGGGCGGATCCCACCAGCATCCGGTCGGTGACGAGGTCGGCAGTCGCCAGCGCGTTGCGCTGGCTGGTCCACAGATTGATAGCCGCCAATGCGGCCAGCGGCAGCACCACCCAGGCCAGCAGCTGCAGGCGAAGGCTGTTAATCCTCATGACGCCTAATCTTCATGGCGAAGCAAATAGCCGAGGCCGCGCAAGGTGGCGATCTGGACGCGCGATCCCTCGAGTTTCTTGCGCACACGATGCACGTAGATTTCGATGGCGCTGGGGTCGGCGTCGGTCTCGAAATCGTAGATCGCCGCCGACAGTGCCGCCTTGCTCACCGTGCGCCCGGCCTTGACCATCAATTGTTCGAGCACCGCATGTTCGCGCGGCGTGAGCGCCAGCGTCTCGCCGGCCAGCGAAAACAGCCGCGTGTTGGTGTCGAAGACAAGATCACCGCAGGCAACGACCGGCGCCGTGCGGTCGTTGGCGCGGCGCAGCTGCACGCGGATGCGGGCTTCGAGCTCCTCGATCTGGAAGGGCTTGGCCAGATAGTCGTCGGCGCCTTCGTTGAGACCCTTGACGCGGCCGTCAAGGCTGGCATTGGCGGTGAGCACGATCACCGGCACCCTGTTTCCGCGTGCCCTGAGCTTGCGCAGCACCTCCATTCCGCCCATGCGCGGCAAGGCAAGGTCGAGGATGATAAGCGCGTGGTCGCCCGCGGCAAGCGCGTGCTCGACATCCTCGCCGTCATGGACGACATCGACGACATAGTTCGCCTGGCGCAGGGTCTTGCCCAGCCAGTCCGCCAGTTCGCGATTGTCTTCGACGAGCAGCAGCCGCATTTCTATCGCTGTCCTGGGAAGCAGCTCACCCTGGTCTTCCTCCGTTTTGTCGACCGGCACCGCCAACCCGTGTCCGGTTGAGGACCATTCACAAGCGATAATATCGATCCGCTTGCAAGGCAAACGCAGGCAACCGAGCGGCATAAGCCGCGCTACTATTATTCGAACCGAACCGTTCGGTTCGATTTATGTTGACAGACCGTGCATCTGTGATGAACGCTGGCCTGGCAAAGTGTAGTCAAGGTTAACCTGTGGCTTCTCCTAAATCATTGATATGAAACAATAATATTGTGGGTGCCGAGTCCATTGGCCGGATTTCAAGAGCGGGGCTGACATTGCGAAGGAACATCTTCGTGATTGGAAGTCGCCAAACCATCAACCCATCTCGGGGTGGTCCGAGCGACGCGAAATTCCTCCCAAGGGCACGCCACCAGACGGACAGAACAAAGAAATTCAGGAGTACTTAAAATGACCAAGATCGCTCTTACCGCCGCCGCCCTCCTCATCGCCACGGGCAGCGCTTTCGCCGGCAGCGACCATTACGGCTCCAACGACGCCAACCAGCCGGTCGCCAGCCAGTCGACTTTCAATGTCGACACCTTCCACACCGGCTCGATCCTGAAGTCCGAAAAGGCGCAGGCTGATGCCGACGCCAAGGTGCCGGCCCAGTCTGGCCAGGGCATCTGGGGCCGCTAATCAGTGCTGATTATCGAGCCTTGACTACAAGAGCGGTGGGCTTGGCCCGCCGCTCTTGTTTTTGCGCAAGGGGCAGCAATCCGCACGAACTGCCGATCCGCTCAGTCGGCAAAAAACATTCCACGTCCAGGAATAAATCCAGACCGCATCGGGTCTTGTCTGCAGCGGAACCGTCCTCCCAAGACGCCGCCTGATCCAGGAAACCAGGAGACCTGAAATGAACAGAATTGCTCTCACCGCGGCTGCCATCCTCATTGCCACCGGCAGTACCTTCGCCGGCAGCGACCATTACGGATCCGAAGCCGCCAACCAGCCCGTCGCACCGATCGCCGGCGTCGATCATGCGGTTACAGGCGCACTCAAGAACACCGGCATGGCCGACCACAAACCTGCCGATGCCAAGACGAAGACCGCCACAGAATGGCCGGAACCCGGCCAGGGCATCTGGGGCAACTAGAGCTTTGTTTTCTCGCAATTCCGGACGGAAAACCGCTCCGCACTTTTCCTGGAATTGCTAGTGTCCCGGGCGCGGTGGGTTTGACCTGCCGCGCCCGCCCGGGATCGGGTTTCTACCTTAGATCCCTTGGCCGCAGGAAATGCGTGAGGCGGGCAGAAGCGAGGCCAGACCAGTCGCCGTCAAAGACAAAGCGCGCCAGGGCCGTTGTCGGAAACTTTTCCTCAAGTCTTTCGCGCGCTTTCGTTTCCGATCTCGGCCCGGCAAGTTGTTTTGCCAAATTCTCCAGGCCCGGATTGTGGCCGACCACCATCAGGCAACCGCTCGCCGGATCGGCTCTGCGCACCTCGTTCATGATATCCGCCGCCGAGGCATCATAGAGAGGCTCGGCAAACGTAGCGCGGGGATGCCCCGGCAACTCCGCGGCCACCAGCCGCCAGGTTTCGCGGGTGCGCAGCGCCGGTGATACCAGCGCCAGGTCCGGCAGCCAGTCGCGTGCCGCAAGCTCGCGACCCACAAATCGGGCTGCCTTCAATCCGCGTTCGGCAAGCGGCCGGTCGAAATCGGCGAGCGCAGGCGTATCCCAGCTCGATTTGGCGTGGCGAAGTAGGAAAAGCTGTCTCATCACCGAGCTCTGCTCAGGGCGTAATCCGCGCCAACTGTTCGAGGTCGGCTTCCTCGCGCAGCGGGTCGGGCGCCATCACCACCGAGGTGCCGTTGTCGGCGTCGTCGGCGAAATGGGCAAGCACGGTGCGGCCGTTCTCCATGCGCGCCTTGCCCTCGGCAACCAGGCCCAGCGCCAGCGCATAGAGCCGGTGCTCCGCCTTCAGCACGCGGGCGGCCAGCGAGTCGGCATTGTCGCCGACCATCACCGGCACCGCCGCCTGGGCGATGATTGGACCGTCATCCATTTCCGCTGTCACGAAATGCACCGTGCAACCATGGATGCGCATGCCGGCGGCCAGCGCCCGCGCATGGGTATCAAGCCCCCTGAAGGCTGGCAGCAGGGCAGGGTGGATGTTGATCATGCGGCCCTGCCACTTCTGGACAAAGCCGGCGCTGAGGATGCGCATGTAACCGGCCAGCGCCACGATCTCGGCGTTGAATGCGGTAAGCGCCGCGTCGATCGCGGCGTCATGCGCCTGCTTGCTGCCATGGTCGGCGCGCGAAATCACCTGGGTGGCGATGCCGCGCGCTTTGGCAATGCCGAGCCCGGCGGCGTCGGCCTTGTCGGAGATGACGCCAACGATTTCGGCTGGAAAGGCCGGGTCGCTGGCAGCCGCGATCAGCGCCGTCATGTTGGAGCCGCGTCCCGAGATCAGCACGACCGTGCGTTTCCTGCTCATAGGCCGATCGAACCCCGATAGATGACACCGGCGTCGCGGCGCGGCACGATGCGGCCGATCGGCGTCACCGTCTCCCCGGCTTCCTGCAGTACCGCGGCCACCTGTGCCGCCTGGCCGGACGCTACCGCCAGGATCATGCCGATGCCGCAATTGAAGGTGCGCATCATCTCTTCCGGCGCCACGCCGCCGGTCTTGGCGAGCCACGAGAACACCGGCGGCACGTCGATCGCCTCAAGATCGAGCTCGGCCGAAAAATCCTTGGGCAGCACGCGCGGAATGTTTTCGGGAAAGCCGCCGCCGGTGATGTGGGCGAGCGCCTTGATGCCATGCGTGTTGCGGATCGCCTTCAGGATCGACTTCACATAGATGCGTGTCGGTTCCAGCAGCGCTTCGGCAAGGGTCGCTTCATCGTTGAACGGCGCGGGGGCACTCCAGGCCAGCCCACTCGCCTCGACGATGCGGCGCACCAGTGAGAACCCATTGGAGTGGAGACCCGACGAGGCGAGGCCGAGCAAAACATCGCCCTCGACGATATCGTCGGTGGGCAAGAGCTGGCCGCGCTCGGCCGCGCCGACCGCAAAGCCGGCGAGGTCGTAGTCCTTGCCGTGATACATGCCGGGCATTTCAGCCGTTTCGCCGCCGATCAGCGCGCAGCCAGCCTGCCGGCAGCCTTCGGCGATGCCGCCGACAATCGCCGCCCCCTGGTCGGGGTCGAGTTTGCCGGTGGCGAAATAATCGAGGAAGAACAGTGGTTCGGCGCCTTGCACGACGATGTCGTTGACGCACATGGCGACCAGGTCGATCCCGATCGTGTCGTGCTTGCCGGCATCGATGGCGATCTTCAGCTTGGTGCCGACGCCGTCATTGGCAGCGACCAGTACCGGATCGGTGAAGCCGGCGGCCTTGAGGTCGAACAGGCCGCCGAAGCCGCCGATCTCGCCATCCGCGCCCGGCCGGCGCGTCGCGCGCACCAGCGGCTTGATCTTCTCGACCATCAGATTGCCGGCGTCTATATCGACACCGGCCTCGGCATAGGTGAGCCCGTTCCTGCGCTTGGCCTTATCGCCCTTGCTCATTGTCGGCTCGTCCCTGTTTCCATTGCGGGCTCTTCGCATGAATGGTTTCGAGGAGCAAGGATGACGCACGGCCAGGGGAATTTTGCCCCAGAAAAAGCGGAAATGTCGGCTGAACAGGGCCCTCTGCCCGGCAGGGTGGCGGGGGTGCCCCGCGCAGACGTATCGTCGTTGCCTTGCTACTCCCTTGCGCCCGTCTACCATCGCCATCATCTATTTTCCAACAAAGCCATGGCGGGACAATGCCTTGACCATCCCCAACCTGATCACCATCCTGCGCCTCGTGCTGGTGCCGGCTGTGGTGCTGGCCATGTTGCAGGCGCGCTGGGACTGGGCCTTTGCCGGCTTCCTCGTTGCCGGGATTTCCGATGGCGTCGACGGGTTCATCGCCCGCCGCTTCGATCAGCAGTCGGCACTCGGAGCCTATCTCGATCCGATGGCCGACAAGCTGCTGCTGGTTTCGGTGTTCGTCGTCATGGGCTTCATCGGGCAGCTGCCGCTGTGGCTGGTGGTCACCATGGTGTCGCGCGACGCACTAATCGTCTGCGCGGTGCTGCTGTCCACCGTCATGGCCCATCCGGTCGAGGTGAAGCCGCTGTTCGTCTCGAAGGCCAACACCGCCGTCCAGATCGTGCTGGCGGCGGCGGTGCTTGGGGAACTGGCGCTTGCCGTCCATCTCGACCCGCTGCGGCCCGCCCTCATATTGCTGTCCGGGGTCTTGACCGTGGCTTCGGCCGCGGCCTATCTCGTGGCTTGGCTGAGACATATGAGCGGCTATGGCGAAAGCTCCACCCCGGACATCTGAGAGAAAAGCTGCCGTGATAAAGGCTACGGCTGCCGAGCTTGCCGCGTCCTCCGCGTTTCGCCGGCAGATCTTCTTCTGGCTGGCCGGCGCCGCCGTGCTCGCGCTGTTCCTCTATGTCTTCAGTGACATCCTGCTGCCCTTCGTCGCCGGCATGGTGCTGGCCTATTTCCTCGATCCGGTCGCCGACCGGCTACAGCGGCTCGGCTTGTCGCGCTTCATGGCGACGGTGGTCATCCTCATCACCTTCCTCATCGTGCTGGTGCTGGCCTTCGTCATCCTCATCCCGGTGCTGGCGACGCAAATGGCCGATTTCGCCGGCAAGCTGCCGGAATACCTGACCCGCCTGCAGAGCCTGATCACTTCCTTCGATCCAAGGTGGCTGGAACAGAAATTCGGCGTCAACGCCAATAGCTTGCGCGACGGATTGAACTCATTGCTGACCTCCGGCTTCGGGCTGCTCACCACGGTCTTCACCTCGATCTGGAGTTCCGGCGTGGCACTGGTCTCGGTGGTCAGCCTGTTCGTGGTGACGCCGGTGGTCGCCTTCTACATGCTGCTCGACTGGGATCGCATGGTCGCGGTCATCGACAGCTGGGTGCCGCGCGACAATGTCGCCACGGTTCGCGCCATCGCCAGGGACATCAACACCGCGACGGCCGGTTTCGTGCGCGGCCAAGGCACGCTTTGCCTGGTACTGGGCGCCATGTATGCGACCGGCCTGACGCTGACCGGTCTGAATTTCGGCATTCTCATCGGCCTGTTCGCCGGCCTCATCTCCTTCATTCCCTATGTCGGTTCGCTGACCGGGCTGGTGCTGGCCGTCGGCGTCGCCTTCGTCCAGTTCTGGCCCGACTGGGCCATGATCGTCGCGGTCGCGGTGGTGTTCTTCATCGGCCAGTTCATCGAGGGCAACATCCTGCAGCCGCGACTGGTGGGAAAGAGCGTCGGCCTGCATCCGGTATGGCTGATGTTCGCGCTGTTCGCCTTCGGCGCGCTGTTTGGCTTTGTCGGCCTGCTGATTGCCGTCCCGGCTTCGGCCGCGGTTGCCGTGCTGGTCCGCTTTGCCATTGCCCGTTATCTCGAATCGCCGCTCTACAAGGGGCATGGCGATCTGGCGCCGCCGCTGCCCGCCGACCGCGGCGGGGGCCGTCGCTCGCAACCGCGTCGCTGAAATGACCACTGAGAAGACAGACCCGCCGCGCCAGCTGCCGCTCGATCTCGGCCATGGCACCGGCTATTCGCGCGACGAGCTTGTCGTCTCCGGCACCAACAAGCAGGCGGTGGCGTTGGTCGACCGCTGGCCCGACTGGCCATCATCCGTGGTGGTACTTGCCGGGCCGGCCGGTTCCGGCAAGACGCATCTGGTCTCGATCTGGCGGGCGCGGGCCAATGCCGTCGTGGTCGATGCGGGCCGCATTGGCGACAGCATCGCAAATCTCGGCGCCCGGCCGGCGCTGATCGACGATGTCGATACCGGCACGGTCGACCAGCAGGGCCTGTTCCATCTGATCAATGCGGTGCGCGGCAGCGGCTCGCATTTGCTTCTGACCGCGCGCCGTTTCCCCGGGGCCTGGGGTGTTTCACTACCCGATCTGGCGTCACGGCTGAAGGCGGCGGCCACCGTCGAAATCCATGAGCCCGACGACCTCCTGCTCGCCGGCGTCATCACCAAGCTGTTCGCCGATCGCCAGGTCGAGGTCGAGCCGCATGTGGTGCAATACCTCGTGCGCCGCATCGAACGCTCGCTGGCGACAGCCATGCGCGTAGTCGAGCGGCTGGACCGCATGGCGCTCGAGCGCAAGACGCCGATCACACGGGCGCTCGCGGCTGAGACCGTCAGCGCCATGGATGAGGGGCAGGGCGAGTTCCAGATTTAGGTTCCCGGTGCCGGCCTGCCGTTCCGCACCGGTAGAGCCCCGTCTACTTTTGCCGCGACCTCGTCCAATGTTGCCATCAGCCTGTTGATTTGCGACAGGGTGGTGCTCATTCCAGGGCTGTATCGCGCCACCAAATATTCCCGGTTTCCCGCGAGTTGAGACAGGTGCTGCGCTGTGCGTTTTCGCAGGACCAGTCCGGAAGCCGCCACCCTCTCCGTACGTGCGGTAAAGTCATGCTGCAGGCCACGAACGACCTTTGGATCGGAACCAGACAGCAGTAGCCGTGCATTTAGGTAGAGTTCAATTGCGTGAAGTGCGGCAAAGCGGCATGGCGCTAAGGACAATACATCACGCTTGCGGCGATGTTCCAGAAGACGGATCGCTGCAGTTCTAAATTCATTTGCGAGCCTTAGTATCTGTTCGGCCGTCGCCTCGTCGCCAGGATAGGAATTAGTCATTCTACACCCCACTCTTCGAGGTGATAGAACGCTCGCGCCACGTCAAAATCAACTTTGACATTCGAAAACAAGGGTGCGGAAGTCCCAGCCCTGTCCCATTTCGGGAAATAATGGCGGCACCGATCTTGCTCTGAAAGCTGTGCCGGCTGATCCCGGTCCTGATTTCGCTCCAAATCAGGTTGCAGGCTCGCCGGGCATGAGGCGGATGGGGTTCTCGCCCGGCGAGCTTGCCTTCAAAATGCGCGGACTGAGGCCGCGCTGGCATCGTCGATCTCACAACCACAGCCGCGCGAAATGACGGGCCACGAGATAGACGGCGGTGTGGGCGGCGACATAACCAGCCGCGACCAGCACGAAAATCCCGATGCTTTTTGGCCACGACCAGGAAGCGACCTCGCCCGTCTTTTTTCTGGTCTGCCTGCGGCTTTCCCGATTGTTCCACATCGCCAGCGCCGCGCAGGCAATCGCCCACACGACCATGAACGGGATCGTTATGCCCGCATAGGCAAAGTAGGCCGGCCCGAACAGCGACAGCCACGCATCCAAACCAAGCATCGGCGATCCCCCGTTTGCCGAAGTTTAAGCCGGCAATGGCGATGGAAGCGAGCTTGAAATGGCGGCAGGCGGGCCGTCGCAGACATGGCTTGCGAAACCTCGCAGCCGACCTTGCGCAGGGTCGACGCCGAGCCATACGGGTCGCGCCGGCGCTTATCGACATGTCTCGGGGAAGATTGGTCGGAGTGGAGAGATTCGAACTCCCGACCCTCTGGTCCCAAACCAGATGCGCTACCAGCCTGCGCTACACTCCGAACGGTCTGTTGCCTATTCATTTCGGTGTTACATGGCAAGTGCAAAAACCTTGCCGCCGTGTGCATTGCGCAGTAATGACGGGCGAAGGGGTAGCGATGCTGCCTTGCACAATAACGAGGTGGCCATGTCCGCGCGCATTTTCAGCCCTGCCAAAACCGCGATGCAGTCCGGCAAGGCCAAGACCGGCCACTGGGTGCTGGAGTTCGACCCCGAGACGCGCAAGAAGATCGACCCGCTGATGGGCTATACCACCTCCGGTGACATGAGAAGTCAGATAAGGCTTACCTTCGAGACGCGGGAAGAGGCGGTGGCCTATGCCGAGAAGCAAGGGCTTGCCTTTCGCGTCGAGGAGCCGAAAGAGACCAAACGCCGCCAGATTTCCTATGCGGAGAATTTCCGCTATGACCGCAGGACGCCCTGGACGCACTGACCGGCAAGCGGTGAGCGCTAGCGCATATATCTTCCGGCCGCGAGCCGGCCAGCGGTCCCGTAGCTCAGCTGGATAGAGCACCGGCCTTCTAAGCCGATGGTCACAGGTTCGAATCCTGTCGGGATCGCCAATAATTTCAAGAGCTTGAACGAGATTTTGGATCTTCGGCTGTCCCCCGATATGATCGGAAACCTGCATCGTGACGCCCTGGCCGCCTGCCTGCCCAGCCACGCCCCCGGTATTATTTCGTGACCTTGCGGGGCGGGAACCTTCACGCGAATGACGCGTTCGGGGCCTTGTATTCGCGGACCCTCATGAAAGGCAATGTGCGGGCCGGCGAAATGGGCAGGGTGAGACACGTACGGGTTGGGGGAGGAGAAACCACGCTATGTCGAAACGTGAAATTGGAACGTCCCCGACCCTGGGGCGCCGTATCGCCGAACTGAAAGCCAGAATGCAAAGCGCCCGAATATCCGACCATGACATGAAAGCCTTCCACAAGGTTGCCGCTATCATGGGCGCCGGTGAAGGCGCCCTATGCCTGGATGCTGACGACCTGATCGCGGCGTCCTTTGTGGTCGTCGAGACGCTGGATGGGTCGACGCCCAACGCCTGACGCCCAGGATTCTCCCGCCAGTCAGCACCAGGTTCAACGGGCCGCCCCGGCTTTCATCAAGAAAGCGCGGGCGGTCGCCGGTTTCTGCGGCCGCCGATCTCCGGGCATCTGCCCGCCGAAGTCGAATTGGAAGCAAAGTCTTAGCACTTTGTTTGCGTTGGCGCGCCATAGTAGGCGCCGCTAACGGAGTTGAAGGCCATGAAGCTCGACCTGTCGTCGACGAGCTGGGGCAGGGTGATCGCCGTCACCGCTGCCGGCACGGCATTCTTCATTGCCGTGGCGTTTTTCGTCGATTCGTTCAATTTCCCCTATCTTTCGCCCGAGGCGCTGTGGCGGGCGGAACTGACCGACCTCCTGCTGCCTTTGGTGCTGGGCGGAACATTCTTGTGTTTCCTGATGTGGAAGATTCGCCAGCTCGCCATCGCCCAGCGTGAGCTCAGCATCGTTGCCGCCACAGACAGCCTGACGGCGGTGCTGAACCGTGGCGCCTTCTCGATGCTGGTCGAAGCCTATCTCGAGCAGACCCGGAAGCAGGAACAGACCAATTCGGGCGCGTTGCTGATCATCGATGCCGACCATTTCAAGTCGATCAACGACCGCCTCGGCCATGATTGCGGCGACCAGGCGCTCAAGCTGATTGCGCAAGCGATCAAAGGGCAGTTGCGCGGCGGCGATATCGTCGGCCGCATCGGCGGCGAAGAGTTCGGTGTGTTTCTCCCGGGCGTTGATCCGTCGCAGTCCTGGCTGGTTGCCGAAGGCATCCGCCGGCGCATCCGGGAGATGGAGTTTTCTCCCGGCGGCCGCTCTTGTCCACTTTCTGTCAGCATCGGCGGCACGAGCTTCAGGGGCCCGACCACCTATGAGCAGATCTTTTCCGCGGCCGACAGACGGCTCTATACGGCCAAGTCGAACGGACGCGACCAGGTCAGTTTCGATCCGGCGGAGGCCGCTTTGGTGCCTCACCCCAGCGCTGCCACCATGCATTGACGCTTTGCGTGGAGGAGGACGGCACAGGCCGTTTCCTTGACGCTCTCTTGCCGGTGTGCTTCCTCCGCATCGGTGACGCATGGGTCATCGCTAAGACGTTCCTGCCTTCCTGAGTTCACCGAGCATCCCTTTCTCGGCCGGGCAAACGAAGGAGAGACGGCCAAGGCCAGGTCAGCGCAGCGATCATGATCCATCTGTTCAACGGCTTTCAGAATCCCTTCGGCGGCAGCGAACTCGAGACCCTGGAGCTTTACCGGCTGTTGAGCGCCGGCGCGCAGGTCCGTCTGTGGGCAACCTCTTCCAAGGCGTCCGGCGAACTGACGCGGCAATTCCCGATTCGCCACATCTCGCCGTTGAAGCGCAGTGTCCCGGACGGCGGCACCTATGTCTTCCTCGGCGCGCATTGGCGCAACAAGGTGTGGCCCTACCTGATCCCGCGACCGCGCCGGCTGATCTACGTCTTCAACACGTTTCATCCGAAAGTGCTCGCGCTGACGGCGCGCATGCCGCGCATGCTGCGCTGGCCTGACGCCGAGCTGGTGCTGATTTCCGACTTTCAGAAACGCATGCTCAAGGTCGACGGTGTCGTTCATCCCTCGCCGATTGATACCGGACGGTTTTCACCGTCAAAGATCGAGCGGACGGGTCCGTTCACGGTCGGGCGGTTAAGCCGCGATACGCCGGACAAACACCATCCTGACGATGTGCCGTTTTATGAAGCTTTGCTGGCGGATGGCGCCGCGGTGCGGATCCAGGGCGGGATGCTGCTCAAGGACAGGCTTGCGCCGCATCCGCAACTCGAACTCCTGCCGCAGGGCCAGCTTGCCGCCGAGCTGTTCCTGCCGACGCTCGACGTGTTTTACTACCGCACCGGGTCGCATGTGGAGACGTTTGGGCGCGTGGTGTTCGAGGCCATGGCCTGCGGCTTGCCCGTGGTCTGCCATCGGCATGGCGGCTACGCCGACCACATCAACCATGGCGAGAACGGGTTTCTGTTCGACACGACGCAACAGGCGGCGCAAATCCTGACCGAACTCAAAGCCGATCCGGGGCTGCGGGCGGCAGTGGGCCACAAGGCGCGGCAGACCGTCGAGGCGCTGTTTTCGCCACAGGCGTTGCGGCAGCGGCTGGATTTCTATCGGCGTTGACGCCGCCGCCGTTTTGCCTGTCCACAGCCCCACGGCAACCTGTTTGGCATCGGTCTCGACATCGCGCTAAAGGTGGATAAGCAAGAGACCGACGGACAGCATAGGCGCCCGCAGACTGAGCAGGACTTTCCACCGATGACACTGATGGGCGCGGCGGCACTGCTGATACTGGTCCTGACCTATGCCGGCGTCGCCATCGGGCGCATACCGGGCCTGCGTCTCGACCGGGCGGGCATCGCGCTGCTCGGCGGGGCGGCGATGATCGCCGTCGGCGCCGTCAGCATGGAGGACGCCTACCGCGCCATCAATTTCGACACCATCACGCTCCTGCTCGGCATGATGATCGTGGTGGCGCATCTCAAAGTGTCCGGTGCCTTTCGCGGCCTTGGCGCCATCGCCATAGAACACGCGCATGCGCCCTTCATGCTTCTGGTGATGGTGACGCTCCTGACCGGTGTGCTGTCGGCCTTCCTGGTCAACGACGCCATCTGCCTGGTCATGGCGCCGATCGTCGTCCACGTCACCCGCGTCATCAACCGCAATCCGATCCCCTACCTGATCGCCACCGCCACGGCCTCGAACTGCGGCAGCGTTGCCACCATCACCGGCAATCCACAAAACATGGTCATCGGCGCGCTGTCGGGCATCTCCTATCCGGCCTTCTCGGCAGCACTCGCTCCGGTCGCCCTGTTCGGCCTCGTCGCGGTCATCGTCATCGTGCGCATCGTCTACCGCGCCGAATTCACGCGCAACGGCGAGCTGACGCCGCATGTTTCGCGCGGCCGCATGCATCGCGGCCAGGTACTGAAAGCGGTGGTTGTCTGCATCGGGCTGGCAATCGCCTTCTTCGCCGGTATGCCTGTCGCCAAGGCCGCACTCATCGGCGGCGCCATTCTTCTGCTCACCCGTGCCATCAAGCCGGAACGCATCTACCGCGAGATCGACGGGCCGCTGCTGTTCATGTTCGCTGGCCTGTTCGTGGTCGTCGCAGGCGCCGAAAAGACATTGCTGACACCCGACATCATCGCGTCGACCAAAGGCCTCGGGCTGGACAATGTGTGGCGGCTGTCCGGCTTCACCGCCGTTCTGTCCAACATTATGAGCAATGTGCCGGCGGTGCTGGCGCTGCGGCCGTTCATTCCGGGGCTGGCCGATCCCGAGCGTGCCTGGCTGGTGGTGGCGATGAGCTCGACGCTGGCCGGCAATTTCACCCTGCTCGGCTCGGTCGCCAACCTCATCGTCGCCGAGCAGGCGCGCGCCTCGGGCACGCATTTGTCTTTCGGCGCCTTTTTCAAGATAGGCCTGCCGCTGACGCTGCTCACCCTTGCCGCCGGCACCGCCTGGTTGGCCGCCATGCCCTGATCAGCTTCCGCTTGCCGCTCTCGCCCGAACCAGCATCGCGGCCGCTCTGCCTGCTGCCTCGATGTAGTCCGGGTTGCGGTGGACCAGCATGACCGAGAAGGCGCCATCCATCAGAAGCACGATCTCGCGCGCCAGCACGTCGGCTTCGGCGATACCGCGCGCCGACAGTTCGCCCGAGAGCCAGGCTTCGAAATTCGCCTTGTGCCGCGAGCCGGCCTTCACCGCCGGATGGCCGGGCATGGCGGCCAACTCGGCGGCTGTGCGCAGGAAGCCGCAGCCCTTCCATTTCGGGTGGCGCGACACGCGCGCCAGATTGGTGAAGATCGCCTCGACCTTGGCATAGGCATCGCCTTCGGCCGCCTCGAACCAACCCGCCATCTGCCTGATATTGGGCTGGTCGCGACCCTCGAGATAGGCGGCGATCAAATCGTCCTTGCTCCTGAAATGATAGTAGAGCGTTCGCTTGGTCAGCCCGGCCTTCTCGGCTACCGCATCGACGCTGACGCGGCCAATACCCTCGGCGTAGAACAGCTTCGTCGCGGCATCGACGATGCGTTTTCGGGTAGGGATGGTGGCTTGGCTCATGCAGGCATGTATACCGACTAGTGAATATACATGCAATCGAAAGCCTGATCCACTCCCTGTGAACGCAGCGGAAAGGAACCGACATGAACGACTTGGTGCTCGCAGAGGCTCGCGACGGCATCGCCATCCTCACGCTCAATCGCCCCGAAAAGCTCAACGCCTTGAGCTATGCGCTGATCGACCGCATGCTGCAGCGTCTCGATGCGGTGGAGGCCGACACCGCCATCGGCGCCGTCATCGTCACCGGAGCTGGCGAGCGGGCTTTCTCCGCTGGCGGCGACATTCCTGAATTCTCGGACAGCGTTGCCGCCGGCACCGATGCCGCCTTGCGCGATTTCGTCCAGCGCGGCCAGCGGCTGACGGCGCGGCTCGAAGCCTTCCGCAAGCCCGTCATCGCCGCCGTCAATGGGATCGCCTTTGGCGGCGGCTGCGAAATCACCGAGGCGGTGCAGCTCGCGGTCGCCAGCGAGCGTGCCCTGTTCGCCAAGCCCGAGATTCGGCTCGCCATGCCGCCGACCTTCGGCGGGACGCAGCGTCTGCCTCGGCTGGCCGGCCGCAAGCGGGCGCTCGAACTGCTTTTGACCGGCGAGGCGTTCTCAGCCGCCCGGGCGCTTGAACTCGGCCTCGTCAACCAGGTGGTGCCGCACGAACGGCTGCTGCCCGCCGCATTTGATCTTGCCCGGCGCATCACCACGCATTCCCAGGCGGCCGTGGCAAGCATCCTCACCGCCGTGGCGCGGGGCCTCAATCTCGGCATTGCCGAAGGCCTGCTTGTCGAAGCCGAACAGTTCGCACGCATGGCTCCGACCGCGGACCTGCGCGAAGGGCTCGACGCCTGGATCGAACAGCGCAAGCCCGCCTATGACGGATCATGGACGCATATCGCCCGGCCGGATGAGGCGAGGCGAGCCTCGCGCGCATTCGACCGGGCGGCAGTTCAGGGCGAGACGTCCAGGTGACCTTTCATATTGGGGTGGAAGCGGCAGAAATAGTCGACCGCTCCCGCCGCCTTCACGATCATGCTTGACGATTTCTTCGGTGGGATCATCACGTCCCAGCCGCCCTTCACGGTGGCCGTGTGGGCAAACACGTCCTTGTTCACCCACACGATCGTGTCGCCGACTTTCGCCGCAACGCTGGCCGGCGAAAAGACGAGCTTGTCGATCGTCACCTCGATCGTCGCCGCCAGCACGGGGCTGGCGACGATCGTCAACGTCGAGGCCACGAGAAGTTCCCGGATCAGCGCTGCCGCCTTCATTTCAGCATGCCGGCAACGTGTTCCGCATGTTGCTCATGGCCCTGGAAGATCTTCAGGCCGGTCTCCAGCAGGCCCTTCAGCTCGGCATTGCTAGCCGAGGGAATGAGTAGGGTCTCAAGCGCGCCGTTGACCTGCTTGTGGTAGGCCACCTCATTCTCGATATAGGCCTTGTCGAAGGCCGCGCCTTTCAGCTTGTCGAGCTTGGCGCGTTCCTCCTCTGCCGCCTTGGTCAGCGCCTTGCTGGTGGCGTTGTCCTCGGGCTTAACCTTGAGCTTCTTGACCAGGTCGAGCGCCTGCTTGTTTACCGCCTCATGGTCGCGTTCCATATCTTTGGCAAAGTCGACGACCTCCTTGTTTTTCGATTTCTTGATCGCCTGCTTGGCCGCCTCGATGTCGAGGACGCCGGCCGTATAGGCGATATGGGCGATCTGCGGATCGGTCGGCTTGTCGGCCGCCTGTGCCAGCGGGGCCGCGCCAAGCAGAAGTAGCGCGGCAAGTGCTGCGGTGTGACGAAAAAGCATGGGATTCTCCTTCCGCCGGCACGGGATCGCGCCGGGTAGCGTTTTCAGTTGACGGTCATTGGATGCCTGGCGGCGGCGAACGTTCCCGGGAACTTGGCGAAAAATCAGGCTTGGAGGCCCAATCGCCGCATTACCGCATCGGTCATCCTCTCGCAGCGCCGGCCGGCAAAGGGGAACGCATCGAGCAGCACCGGCCCGATCTGGTCGTCCAGTGCCTTGCGCACCAGAAGGCGGGCGCGGTGCAGCCTGGTCTTGATGGTCTCCGGTCGCACGCCGAGAAGGTCGGCGGTCTCTTCGATGCTCAGCCCTTCTATCACGCGCGCCACGAACACCATCCGGTAGACATCGGGGAGGCTGTCGGTCGCCTGTTCGACCAGCTTGAGGATCTGCCGTTGCGCCATAGTCCGCTCCGGATCGTCGCTGGGGGTGAGGGGAAATTGAATGATCTCGGCTTGCGGGTTCTCCGGCACTCTGCGCTTTTTGCGCAGGCGGCCGAGCGCTTCGTTGAGCACGATCCGCGACAGCCACGTGCCGAGCGAGGCGTCGCCTCGAAACGAGCCGAGATGCGCGAATGCCCTGACATAGGCTTCCTGCACGACATCCTCGGCCTCGCTGTCGTTGCGCACCACGCTACGGGCGAGGCGGTAGAGCCTCTGATTGTATGTCTTGACGATGGTGCGGAACGCGTCGCCGTCGCGCGCCAGCGCCCGGCGTGCAAGCTGCATGTCACCTGACATTGCAGACGGCGCGGTCACCACGACAGACACGGCCATTTTCCTCAACCCGAACTCCGGTCAGAACCTCTATTCCAGAGATTGGACGACCTTGCCGGCAAAAGGTTCCCAGCTATTTTCGCCAGGCGCCGGCTGAGGCTAGAGTACCGGTTCAGTCGAGGGCTTGCCAGCGGCCTGGAGCCGCGCCGTTGCCGCCAGCAGGTCGGTCTGGGTGATCAGCCCGAGAATCCTCGTTTCGTCGTCAACGATGATGACCGCGTGGCTGTGCCCGTCGGTCAGTACGGGCAGCAATCCGATGGCAGTTGCCCTTGCCGAGGCGGTCGCCGCGGGCGAGATCACCGCGCCGACCGTATCGGCGGTCCGTGCCAGTTCGCGCAGTCCTACGGTTCCGGCCAGCCTTGCCTCGGCGTCGACCACCGGCAAGATGCGGATATTATGGTCGAGCAGCAATTGGCGTGCCGTGTCGGCGGGCGTGTCTTTGTCGACCGAGATCACATCGCGCGACATGATGTCCTCGCACAGCAGCGTTGAATGCTCGCGCACCATTGCCTGCAATTCGACCTGCCGCAGCAGCCGGTCGAGATCGTTGCGGTCGATGTCGAACGTCTCGTCGAGCGCGCCGAGTGCGGCATCGATGTCCTCGGCCCGAAAGCCGACGCGCAAGTGCGCCGGTGGGTCGATGGTGCCGTGGCTGTTCGCCGGCGCCGGCGCCGGTCTGTGCGGATAGCTGCGGCGGGCGAGCTTGTGGAACACGTAGCCCAGCGCCACCAGCAGGATAGAGTTGGCCGCCACCGGTATGAACGGAAACAGGAAACCGGCGCTGATGACGGCAGGTCCGCCGAACACGGCGGTCAGCGCGGCGGCGCCTCCCGGCGGATGCAGGCAGCGCGAGAACGACATGGCGGCGATCGCCAACGCCACGGCTATGCCGGTGGCAAGCACTGGCTGATGCACGAAATGCACCACGATGACGCCGACCAGCGCGGAGATTGTGTTGCCGCCGATGATCGACCAGGGCTGCGCCAGCGGGCTGGCCGGCACCGCGAACAGCAGCACCGCCGACGCCCCCATCGGCGCCACCAGCAGCGGCACATGCGGCCCGCTGCCCAGTGCCAATCCGGAGATCGCGCCGGTCAAGGCGATGCCGATCAGCGCGCCGATGCAGGCGAAGATGCGCTCGCGCAACGTCGCGCCGGCCAGGATAGGAACGAAGAGGCGGAAGGCCATGGCAAGCTCTTGGTGAATGGACTGGGGATTTCCCCAACTGTCGGCAATGCAGCCGGGTCCGCCGGTTTGGAAGTCAAACAAATCCGAAAAATTGGCTCGTGTGAGAATAATATTGCTCAGCGTGGCAATCGACATGCGCCGCGAACGGCCTGCGCTTTGTCAATTGCGCCAAGGCCTTGCGCGGTTTCCAGAATCGCTCCGCTAATGTGTCCCCCGTCAGGCGGCAGCGGCGGCGGCCAGACCGCGCAGGATGTCGGCTTTCAGATCTTCGACGTCCTCAAGGCCGATCTGCAGGCGGATCAGCGGACCTTCATAAGGGCCTTTTGCGACGATGCGGTCGGCAAGCCAGACTGGTACCGCGAGGCTCTCATAGCCGCCCCAGGAGTAGCCGAGGCCGAAGATCCGCAGCGCGTCGAGGAAGGCATGCTGCTGTTGCTGGCCACCGCCGGCGAGCACGATGGAAAAGATGCCGCTCGAACCGCAGAAGTCGCGCTTCCACAATTCGTGGTCCGGGTGGCTGGAAAGGGCAGGGTGGAGCACGCGCGCCACGCCCTTCTGGCCCTCGAGCCACGACGCGATGGCGAGCGCGCTGCGCTGGTGATGGTCGAGCCGAACGCCCATCGTGCGCAAGCCGCGCAGCACCTGGTAGACGTCGTCGGGTCCGGCGCAGCAGCCGAGGGTGCAGAAACTCTCATAGAGCTGCTTCCAGCACCTCTCATTGGCCGAGACCGTGCCAAGCAGCACGTCGGAATGGCCGGCCGGGTATTTCGTCGCCGCATGGATCGAGATGTCGACGCCATGGTCGAGCGGGCGGAAATAGAGCGGCGTCGCCCAGGTGTTGTCCATCATCACGATGGCACCGGCGGCGTGCGCCGCCTTGGCGATTGCCGGTATATCCTGCACCTCGAACGTGTTCGATGCCGGCGATTCCGTTAGCACGACCTTCGTGTTGGGCTTCAGCAACGCGGCGATGCCGGCGCCGACATGCGGATCGTAATATTCAACCTCGACGCCAAGGCGCTTCAACATCGTGTCGGCGAAGTTGCGCGTCGGATGATAGACGCTGTCGACGATCAGCAGGTGGTCGCCCGCCGATACGAAGGCCAGCAGCGGCACGGTCACGGCCGCAAGGCCGGACGGCACCAGGATCGTGCCGGCGGATCCTTCCAGCGCGTCTATGGCGTGGGCAAGGGCGTCCGTGGTCGGTGTGCCGCGCGTGCCATAGGTGTATTTCTGGCTGCGCCCGGCCATCGAAGCTGCATCGCGAAACAGCACGGTCGAGGCATGCACGACAGGCGGATTGACGAAGCCGAAATAGTCATGCGGGTTGTTGCCCGAATGCGCCAGCCGCGTGTTGATACCCATCTTGCCGATAACCGGCTCGTTGCCGTCTTTTGCCATGTGTTCTACGCCTTTTGATGAAAGGCTAGCCATAGTGCGGCGATGTGGGCCGCGCAACAGCCCGCCGCCGCCAGGACATGAACTTCGAATGTGCCACTTGTCTGCGCAGAAGAGCCACGCCCGCACTTCGCGGCTTTCCGCCCGGCATGTCGGCAGCGGTAGGTCAAGGCTGCGACAATGCGGTCCATGCCAGTTCATCGCCAGCATACAGTAACGTAGAGTAATCGCGGCGGGCGCGAATTTTCGTCGACAGAGCGCGGCTGGCGTCAAACGAAGTTCGCCGGCTTTACTTGTGCACATGACTAAATTGCAGGCGGCTTTGTCTGCAATTCGGGCAATTGCGGCAATCGATTTTCAAACGCATCCGAATTCGGTCATTTCCCTTGACCTCACGGGAATTATCGCCTTCGATGCTGTTCGTGAATGGGAGGCGGCGCGTCGATTTGCGATGCGGGGTTCCGGGAATGGGCCGGGATGGGAAGCTGCATTCACACGGGAAAAAAGATCAGGGTTTGCCTGAAAACAGAAAAGGGTCTGTGGGTCATGAAACACATTGCTATCGGCATTTTTGGCGCCGCCACGCTTGGATTGATGGCGTCGGCCGCGTCGGCCGGCACGCTCGACACCGTCAAGGCGAAGGGCTTCATCCAGTGCGGTGTCTCGACGGGCCTTGCCGGCTTCTCGGCGCCGGACGACAAGGGCGACTGGCAAGGCATCGACGCGGATTTCTGCCGCGCGGTCGCAGCCGCCGTCTTCGGTGACGGCTCCAAGGTCAAGTTCACGCCGCTCAGCGCCAAGGAGCGCTTCACCGCGCTGCAGTCGGGCGAGGTCGACATCCTGTCGCGCAACACCACCTGGACCATCAACCGCGATACGGCGCTTGGCCTGAATTTCGTCGGCACCACCTACTATGACGGCCAGGGCTTCATGATCAACGCCAAGAAACTGCCGGGCGTCAATTCGGCGCTCCAGCTTTCGGGCGCCGCCGTCTGCGTGCAGAGCGGCACCACCACCGAGCTCAACCTCGCCGACTACTTCAAGGCGAACAAGATGGAGTACAATCCGGTCGTCTTCGAGAAGCTCGAAGAGGTCAACGCCGCCTATGACGCCGGCCGCTGCGACGTCTACACCACCGACCAGTCGGGTCTTTATGGTATCCGCCTGACGCTGGGCTCGCCGGCCGATCACGTCGTGCTGCCGGAGATCATCTCGAAGGAGCCGCTCGGACCGGCGGTGCGCCAGGGCGACGACCAGTGGTACCACATCGTCAAGTGGACTTATTTCGCACTGCTCGATGCTGAGGAACTCGGCGTCACCAAGGCCAATGTCGATGAGATGAAGAACTCCCCCAGCCCGGAGATCAAGCGCGTGCTCGGCCAGGAGGCCGACACCAAGATCGGCACCGATCTCGGCGTCTCCAACGACTGGGTCGTCAACATCGTCAAGGCCGTCGGCAACTACGGCGAAATGTTCGACCGCAATGTCGGTTCGGGCAGCCCGCTCAAGATTGCCCGCGGCATCAACGCGCTGTGGACCAAAGGCGGCCTGCAATACGCTCCGCCGATCCGCTGATCGAAATGTGATCCGGGAGGCAGGTATTCTGCCTCCCGGTTTCTCTTTCCAGGGGATGGTCCATGGCTTCGCAGGAAATCCTTCGCGAGGAGCCCAGCGGCTCCTTCGTCAATGACCCGAAAATACGCAGTCTCTTCTTCCAGACGCTGGTCGTCGTCTTGCTGTTCGGCTCCGTCTGGTGGATCGTGCAGAACGTCATCGACAACCTGCAGCGCCTGCACATCGCCTCCGGCTTCGGCTTCCTCAAGGGACGTGCCGGCTTCGATATCTCGGATACGCCAATCGCCTACACGTCGGACTCGACCTATGGCCGTGCGATCATTGTCGGCCTCATCAACACCATCATCGTCGCCGTTGCCGGCATCATCACCGCCACCATCATCGGCTTCGTCATCGGCGTCGGCCGGCTGTCGCAGAACTGGCTGATCCGCAAGATCTGCACGGTCTATGTCGAGATCTTCCGCAACATTCCGCCGCTGCTGGTGATTTTCTTCTGGTACTCGGGTGTGCTCGCCGTGCTGCCGGCGCCGCGCGACAGCTTCCATCTGCCGTTCGGGTCCTATCTCAACCAGCGCGGCTTCTATTTTCCGCGCACTGTCTGGGGCGAGGGCTCCTGGCTGATGCTGGTCGCGTTCGTGGTCGCGCTTGCCATGGCCTGGTTCGTTGCCCACAAGGCACGCCAGCGCCAGATGGCGACCGGCCAGCAGTTTCCGGTTTTCTGGACATCGGTGGCGCTGATCGTCGGCCTGCCGCTGCTCGCCTTCGTGCTCGGCGGAATGCCCCTTACCTTTGATTTTCCGAAGCAATCGACCTTCAACCTGACCGGCGGCTTCCAGATCAAGCCGGAGTTTCTGTCGCTGTATCTGGCGCTGTCCTGCTACACCGCTGCCTTCATCGCCGAGATCGTGCGGGCCGGTATCAGGGGCGTCAGCAAGGGCCAGACCGAGGCGGCTGCTGCTTTGGGCTTGCGTTCCAGTCCGATCTTGCGGCTGGTCGTGGTGCCGCAGGCCATGCGCATCGTCATCCCGCCGATGACCAGCCAGTATCTCAATTTGACCAAGAACTCGTCGCTGGCGATCGCCATCGGCTATCCCGACCTGACAGCGACCGCGGGCACCGTCCTCAACCAGACCGGCCAGGCAGTCGAGGGCGTGCTGATCATGATGATCGCCTATCTCATCCTGAGCCTGGTGACATCAGCGGTCATGAACGTCGTCAATGCCAGAATGGCGCTGGTGGAGAGGTAGGGCCATGCAGGAACACGACACATCCTGGGTACGCACCGAAATGGCGCTGGCCGAGCCCGCGCCGGCCGGTGTGCGTGGCCCTCTCGCCTGGGTGCGCCAGAACCTGGTCGGTTCTGTCGGCGACACCATCCTCACCATTCTTGGCATCATCATCGTGGCCTGGGTTCTGCCGCAGGTCATCAACTGGGCCTTCATCAATGCCCAGTGGACCGGACCGGACCGGAGCGTCTGCGCCACCGTCGCCCAAGGCGGCATCCAGCCGGATGGCTGGAGCGGAGCCTGCTGGGCCTTCGTCAACGCCAAGTTCGGCCAGTTCATGTTCGGCACCTATCCGGTCGAGGAGCGCTGGCGGCCGATCCTGGTCGCGGTTCTGCTGGTGGCGCTTTTGGTGCCGATGCTGATCCCGCGCGTGCCGCGCAAAGGGCTGAACGCCATCCTGCTGTTTTTGGTGCTGCCGGTTGTCTCCTTCTTTCTCCTGTCCGGTGGCGCGTTCGGCCTGACGCAGGTCGAGACGTCACGCTGGGGTGGTCTCCTGGTCACGCTCAGCCTTTCCTTCGTCGGCATTGTCGTATCGCTGCCGCTGGGCACCGTGCTGGCGCTCGGCCGGCGCTCGAAAATGCCGATCGTCAAGATGCTATGCGTGATCTTCATCGAGTTCGTGCGCGGTATTCCACTGATCACAGTGCTGTTCTTTGCCAGCGTCATGCTGCCGCTGTTCCTGCCGGCGGGTGTCACTTTCGACAAGTTCCTGCGGGCGCTGATCGGCGTGTCGCTGTTTGCCGCCGCCTATATGGCGGAAGTGATTCGCGGCGGCCTGCAGGCAATTCCGAAAGGACAATATGAAGGCGCCGATTCGCTCGGCCTCGGCTATTGGCAGAAGATGGGTCTGATCGTGCTGCCACAGGCGCTCAAGCTCGTGATTCCCGCCATCGTCAACACTTTCATCGGCATGTTCAAGGACACCAGCCTGGTCCTCATCATCTCGATCTTCGACCTTTTGGGCGTGGTCAAGCAGAACCTGTCCGACGCCAACTGGGCAACGCCGCAGACCGCGAAGTCCGGTCTGGTGTTCGCTGCCTTCGTCTTCTGGCTGTTCTGTTTCGGCATGTCGCGCTATTCGATGTATACAGAACGCCGGCTCGACACCGGCTACAAACGCTAAGAACAAAAAGGGGAACTGCCATGGCCACCGAAAATGCCGTCAGCGCCGAGGACCTGAAGGTCAACGCCGCCAAGATGCATATTTCCACCACCGATGTCGCCATCGACATCGTCGCCATGCACAAATGGTACGGCGAGTTCCATGTGCTGAAGGACATCAATTTGAAGGTGATGCGCGGCGAGCGCATCGTCATTTGCGGTCCTTCAGGATCGGGCAAGTCGACCATGATCCGCTGTATCAACCGGCTGGAGGAACACCAGAAGGGCAAGATCATCGTCGACGGCAAGGAACTGACCAACGATCTGAAGAAGATCGACGAGGTGCGCCGTGAGGTCGGCATGGTGTTCCAGCACTTCAACCTGTTCCCGCATCTGACCATCCTGGAGAACTGCACTCTGGCGCCGATCTGGGTGCGCAAGACGCCGAAGAAGCAGGCCGAGGAGATCGCCATGCATTTCCTCAAGCGCGTGAAAATTCCCGAACAGGCCAACAAGTACCCTGGCCAGCTTTCGGGCGGCCAGCAGCAGCGCGTGGCGATCGCCCGCTCGCTGTGCATGAACCCGCGCATCATGCTGTTCGACGAGCCGACCTCGGCCCTCGATCCCGAGATGATCAAGGAAGTGCTGGAGACGATGGTGGGCCTGGCCGAGGAAGGCATGACCATGCTGTGCGTCACCCACGAGATGGGCTTTGCGCGCAAAGTCGCCAACCGGGTGATCTTCATGGATCAGGGCCAGATCGTCGAGCAGAACACGCCGGCCGAGTTCTTCGACCATCCGCGCCACGAGCGCACGAAACTGTTCCTGTCGCAGATCCTGCACTGAGCGACCCTAGGCCAATTCTGAAAAGCCCGGCTGCCGCAGCCGGGCTTTTTTGCCTCGGACGATCACTCCCGTCCAGCACGCACCGGAATTGCAAAGCCCCGCCCTGATGAAAAAGCTCCTGCGTTTCCTGGCCATGCTGGTTGTCGCATTGGCACTTGCCGCGACGCTCGGCACGCTGCTGCCGCGCCCGCTTTGGCCGGCCGCGGCGATGGGCGAGGGGACACGCCGCATCCTGGTGCTGAGGAACCCGATCCATACCGACATCGCCATCCCGGTCGACGACGATGTGCGGCGGCGCTTTGGTTTTCTTGCCGAGTCGGGCCTGCCCGTCGCTGCGAGCGAGGTGCGCTACCTCGTCTTCGGCTGGGGTGGCCGCGCCTTCTATCTGGAGACGCCGACCTGGTCGCAACTGAAGGCCATGCCAGTGCTCAAGGCGCTGACGCTCGACGCTTCCGTGATGCATGTCGATGTCGCCGGGGCCATCGCCGAGCCGCATCCCGACGTCGCCGGCTTCGACATCGACGAGCAGCATTTTTCGGCACTGCTTGACTATGTCGCGGCGAGCTTCCAACAGGGATCGGCCGGGCCTGTTGTCATCGGCAACGCCGGCTATTCCAGTTTCGACCGCTTCTACGAGGCCAATGGCCATTTCAACGCACTGGTCGGCTGCAATACCTGGACCGCGGCGGCCCTGCGCACCGCCGGCCTGCGCACCGGCTGGTGGAACCCGCTGCCGGTGACGCTGGGGTGGTCGCTAGGATTGTACAACTAGGGTTGCGGGGCTTAGTCCGCTCTCAACCGAACTACAGCTCTCTGCCAAAATTAGAGACTTCTCAACGTCTCACAACGTTGCGCTCCTCCCAGCCGTAGAGCCAGTCCAGATCGGCCGCGAGCTTCTCCGCCGATCGCGTCGCAAGCACCAGATTGCGGGCGACCGCGATTGGCCCCCAGGCGTGCCAGGCCAGCCGGTTGAGCGCGCCGCGCTTAAGCACTCTCTCGATGCGCGGCCGGCGCAAGTTTTCCCAAATAGCCAGGCTCTGCGACGCATCGCCGGGGAAGTCGGCGACCAGGCCGGCAAGCGTTGCTGCATCCTCGATCGCCATGGCCGCGCCTTGCGCCGCGAATGGCGTCATCGCGTGCGCCGCATCGCCGATCAGCGCGATGCCCGGCGGCTTAGCCCATCGCTGTTTCGGATCGACCGTATGGATCGGCCAGGCCGTCCACGGGCCAGCCAAAACAGCCACTTTCGCCAGCGCCGGCGCAGTACGGCGCATGGCAGCTGAGAGAATGCCGGGATCGGCGTAGCCCGACCAGCCCTCGGCAATGCGCTCACCCCTGGTGAAAGCGACAAGGTTGAAGGCGTTGCCGCCGCTCACCGGGTAGGCAACCAGATGAAAACCCGGATGCAGGAAAGTCGTGGCGCAGTCCGTGGCGCCGATCGCGGCAAAGGCTTGTCCGGCGGCGCTGTCAGCCGCGACCGTGGCGCGCCAGGCCAGTTCGCCGGAGAAGCGGCTTCCTGTGGAATCGCTTCCGCCGCGCGAGCCGGCGAGCTTGCGTGTCGAAGACCAGACGCCATCGGCGCCAACCAGCAGGAAACCGTCGGTCGAGACCCTTTCGCCGCCGACCTCGGTTGTCACGGTGACGCCACTCGGTCCTGCCGCAATTGCGCTGACACGCGCGCCGGTGACCAGTTCGATCCCTGGCGATTCGGCCACCCGTGCCATCAGCGCCGCCTGAACGTCGGCGCGATGGGCAACCAGATAGGGCGCCCCCCAGCGGCTTTCAGCCGATTGCCCGAGCGGGACGCGCGCCAGTTCGCGCAGCGTGGCGGCGTCCTTCAAAACCACCGCCTCCGGCCGGATAGCCTTCGGCAGCAGATGTTCAAGCACGCCGAGCTGGCGCAGGATGCGTGTCGCATTGGGAGAAAGCTGGATGCCGGCGCCGGCGGCTTCGAGGCGTTGCGCCTGCTCGAATATCCGCACATCGTAGCCGCGGCCGGCGAAAGCAATCGCTGCGGTCAGCCCGGCAATGCCCGCCCCGGCGATGACGATCTGGCGGGCGCGCGTGTCGTCCATCGGCGCGGCCGCTGGAGGTTCAGGCGGCCTGGTCGATGTAGAGGCAGCCGGCCGGCAGCGTTTCCGTCGCCTTCAGCTTCGGCGAATAGCGATAGAGCGTCGAGCAGTAGGGGCAGACCTTCTCGTCGTCGCCGCCCATATCGAGGAACACATGCGGATGGTCGAAGGGCGGGTTGGCGCCGGTGCACATGAATTCCCGCACGCCGATGTCGATCGCCGGATAGCCCGCATCATTCTGGAAATGGGGAATGGAACCGCCTGCCATCGTCGTCTCCTTAACGCCGTCTCACCTGCATCTGGATCATATCAGGGCTCTTTGCAAGTTCGATGAAATCAAACTGTCGCAAAAGCCTGTCAGAGAACTGTCGCAAAAGCCTGCCACAGGATAAGTTAAGCCGGTTAACCGGCTGGGGCGGGGAAGAGCAGGATCCATGAACGAACTGAAGCCGGTGCAGAGCGAATTCATCAATGTCGAGAAGGCGAGCCCGGAAGGGGGCAATCCCGACCGTTTCGTCAACCGTGAATTCTCCTGGCTGCAATTCAATCGCCGCGTCCTCGAAGAATCGCTGAACGAGCATCATCCGCTGCTCGAGCGGGTCCGCTTCCTGTCGATCTCGGCCGCCAACCTCGACGAGTTCTTCATGGTGCGTGTCGCTGGCCTTGCCGGCCAGGTGCGCGAGGGCATCGTGCTGAAGAGCCCCGATGGCCGCACCCCCGAACAGCAACTCGAGCAGTTGCTGCGCGAGGTCGAGCGGCTGCAGGAGGACCAGCAGAAGAGCCTTTCGGCGTTGACGGTGCTGCTCAACAAGGAAGGCATCGAGAGCATCACCCGTGATGCGCTGACCAAGGATGAGAAGGTCTGGCTGGAAGATCACTTCCAGGAGCAGGTGTTTCCGGTGCTGACCCCGCTGTCGATCGATCCGGCGCATCCGTTCCCGTTCATTCCCAATCTCGGCTTCTCGATGGCGCTGCAGCTTCGCCATCGCAAGAACGGCGAGGAGATGAGTGCGCTCTTGCGCCTGCCGGTGGCGCTGAAGCGCTTCATCCGCCTGCCGGACCGCAAGCACCATGTCCGCTTCATCCCGCTCGAGGAGGCGGTCGGCCTCTATATCGGCAAGCTCTTCCCGGGCTATGAAGTTAAGGGCTCCGGTACGTTCCGGATCATCCGGGACAGCGATATCGAGGTCGAGGAAGAGTCGGAAGATCTGGTGCGGCTGTTCGAGACGGCCCTGAAGCGGCGCCGCCGCGGTTCCGTGATCCGCATCGAGTTCGACATGCTGATGCCGGCCGAACTGCGCGAGTTTGTCGCCGGCGAGCTCGGCGTCTCGTCGAGCCGCATCAGTGTGCTCACCGGTCCGCTGGCGCTCAGCCAGATTTCGGAGATCGTCGCCATTCCCCGCGACGACCTGAAATTCACGCCCTACAATCCACGCTTTCCCGAACGGATCCGCGAGCATGGCGGCGATTGCTTCGCCGCCATCCGCGAGAAGGACATCGTCGTCCATCATCCCTACGAATCCTTCGATGTGGTGGTGCAATTCCTGCGCCAGGCAATGGCCGATCCCGAAGTGGTGGCGATCAAGCAGACGCTTTACCGCACCTCCAACGACAGCCCGATCGTGCGCGCGCTGGTCGATGCCGCCGAGGCCGGCAAGTCGGTGACCGCACTTGTCGAGCTCAAGGCGCGGTTCGACGAGGAAGCCAATATTCGCTGGGCGCGCGACCTCGAGCGCGCCGGTGTCCAGGTCGTGTTCGGCTTCCTCGAACTCAAGACGCACGCCAAGATGTCGCTGGTGGTGCGGCGCGAGGACGGCAAGCTGCGCAATTACGTGCATCTCGGCACCGGCAACTACCATCCCGTGACGGCACGCATCTACACCGACCTGTCCTTCTTCACCACCGATGCCACGATCGCGCGCGACGTAGCCCAGCTTTTCAACTTCATCACCGGCTATGCCGAACCGACCGCCGAAATGCGGCTGGCGATCTCGCCATTCACGCTCAGGAACCGCATCCTGCAGCACATATCGGACGAAATCGCCCATGCCCTGGAGGGTAGGCCGTCGCGCATCTGGATGAAGATGAACGCGCTGGTCGATCCGATCATCATCGACGCGCTCTATGATGCCAGCCGCGCCGGCGTCGAGGTCGACCTGGTCGTGCGCGGCATCTGCTGCCTGCGGCCGCAGGTGCCGGGCCTGTCGGAAAACATCAGGGTCAAGTCGATCGTCGGCCGTTTCCTCGAGCACAGCCGCATCTATTGCTTCGGCAACGGCTATGGCCTGCCGTCGGACGAGGCGATCGTCTACATCTCCTCGGCCGACCTCATGCCGCGCAACCTCGACCGCCGCGTCGAGACCATGGTGCCGATCACCAATCCAACTGTGCATGAACAGGTGCTCGGCCAGATCATGCTGGGCAACATCATGGACAATCAGCAAAGTTTCGACGTATTGGCTGATGGAACCTCCCGGCGCGTCGTGCTGGAAGAGGGCGAGGAACCGTTCAACGCGCAGGAATATTTCATGACCAATCCGAGCCTGTCGGGACGGGGTGATGCGCTGAAATCGCATGCGCCGAAGCGGATCGCGCAGTTCAAGCGCCGCAAGAAGAACGCCGCCACCTGATGCCGTCTGTTTCCCAGGGCCGGCTGCAGGATCGCCGACCGCTGTCCATCATCGACATCGGCTCGAATTCGATCCGCCTTGTCGTCTATGAGGGGCTGGCGCGCTCGCCGACCATGCTGTTCAACGAAAAGATGCTGGCCGGCCTCGGCCGTGGCATCGTGTCGACGGGCAAGCTCGATCCGGAGGGCGTGTCGCGCTCGATGGAGGAGTTCCGCCGCTTCCGCGCGCTTTCCGATCAGGCAGGCGCCGAGCACATGTATGTACTGGCGACCGCTGCCGCCCGCGAGGCGATCAACGGTCCCGATTTCATCCATCGCGCCGAAGAGGTGCTGAAAACCGAGATCCGCGTCATCAGCGGCCGCCAGGAAGCCTATTATTCGGCGCTCGGCGTCATCTCGGGTTTCCACCCGGCCGATGGCATCGCCGGCGACCTCGGCGGCGGCAGTCTAGAACTGGTCGACGTCAACAAGGAAGCGATCGGTGATGGCATAACGCTGCCGCTGGGCGGCCTGCGCCTGCAGGACATGGCGAAGAACTCGCTTACCCAGGCCGCGAAGATCGCGCGCGATGAACTGGCGCGGGCGAAGCTCCTGAAAGGCGGGCAGGGCAGGCCCTTCTATGCCGTCGGCGGCACCTGGCGAAACCTTGCCCGCCTGCACATGGAAATGAGCAACTATCCGCTCGGCGTCATGCACCACTACGAAATCTCGGTCGAAAGCGCCGCCGCCTTCCTGCGCCAGGTGGCCAGGGGCGAGATCGAGAAGGTCAGGGGTATCGAGGGCGTTTCGAAAAATCGCCGCTCGCTGCTGCCTTACGGCGCGGTGGTGCTGCAGGAGATCATGGCGGCGATGCAGCCGTCGAAGCTCATAGTTTCGGCGCTCGGCGTACGCGAAGGCTTCCTCTATTCGCTGCTCGACCAGGCCGAGCAGAAGGCCGATCCGCTGATCTCGGCCGCCGAGGAGCTTGCCCTCTTGCGCTCGCGCTCGGTTCATCACGCACATGACCTCGTCGAATGGACGGGCAAGGCCTTCAAGGCCTTCGGCATCGACGAGACGGAAGACGAGGCGCGCTATCGCCATGCCGCCTGCCTGCTTGCCGATATCGGCTGGCGCGCGCATCCCGAATATCGTGGCAAGCAATCGCTCAACATCATCGCCCACGCCTCCTTCATAGGTGTCGACCATCCGGGCCGCGCCTATCTGGCGCTCGCCAACGCCTATCGTCACGACGGCGTCTTCAACGAAACCATCGCGCCCGAAATCAAGGCGCTGGCAACGCCGCGCTATCTCGAGCGGGCGCGGCTGTTGGCGGCGATGATGCGAGTCGTCTACCTGTTGACCGCGTCGATGCCCGGCATCATGCCCAGGTTGAAATGGGAGCATCGCGGCAACGGCGTGCTGGCGCTGGTGCTGCCGGCATCGCTCGCCGATCTCTATGGCGAGCGGCCCGCCGGCCGGCTGGCGCAACTGGCTCGCATCACCAATCGCCGGCTGGTGCTGGCGGTCGAGGGTGGCCCCAGTATTTCGGTGAAGTGAATTGGTGGAGTTTGGGAATCAGAAGTTCTCCACCTAAATCCCGTGACGTTCTGCTTGCTTCGCGACTTGCATCTGTTTCGTGTCGCTCCCGGAGGGGCCAGTCGAGCAAGGTTTGAGACGTCTCCTAGCAGATATCGAGCTACGGCGTGGACTCATTAGCACGCAGCCAAATTCGGATTGATGCGAGTTTGACGAACGCCAGATAGTTGGCCAGAGCGGCAGGCCATTCTTGTCCACCAACGCGTGAATCTTGCTGGTCAGGCCACCTCATGAACGACCCATATCTTGCCGATTGTTGTCGGCGATGCAGGCTCCGTGTTGGTGCACGCGCACGACGGAGGTATCGATCATTTGCACCGCCGCGTCACGACCGGCGGCCAGTGCATCCATGATTCCGTCCCAGATGCCAGCCCGCCGCCAACGAATGAAGCGATTGTAACAAGTGGTGCGGGGACCGTAGTTCTCCGGCAGGTCGCGCCACGCGCACCTGAACGCAGGACCCAAAAGATGCCGTTGAGGACGCGACGGTCATTTACGCGCCGAACGCCTCGCGGCTTGTTCGGCAGCATCGGCTTGATAGTGGTCCATTCGTAATAGCTGAGTTCGTAGCGCATGATTCGAGGGTCCGGTTTGGGAACTTGAATCACACGCGGAGCAACGCCATCAACCGCTAAATGTCCGGTGGCGGTGCCGCTAATGCTCTGAATTTACTTCGCTTTCGGCGGCATAGCGGACATGGCCGGATTTGGCTCTGGTTCGATCCGGTCGCGAGCTGACCGGAACCAAATTCTGTTGTGGACGTTGGCCCAACAACCACGGGACCAAGCGATCGCAGCGATCCCAAACATCACGTTCAAAAGGTGGAGCAGCGGCTTCAGGAAATTCAAAATTACAGCGGGAAGACATCGGCAAAGTGGATGAACCCCAGTTCAAGGCGATGTTTGAAACGGCAGCAGAAGTTATCGGTGGGCTAACTAAGGCGTTCCCCGACTATCAGCAGAAGAACGAAAAGATTTGGCAACGATAGCCGCCGCGTCGAACTACCCATCGGCGAGAGGAGGCTTCATTGAATGAAGTCAGGCATCAGCAACCCGTTGCGACCCACACTCAGCAACCGGTTGCGACCCACACGGAGAAAGCTAATGGCATCCGTCCGATATATCGTTGCCGACATCGACAAGGCGGTCGCGTTCTATCGAGACAATCTCGATTTTAAAGTGGACATGCACAACCCCGGCAAGTTTGCAGCGC
>SRUQ01000079.1 GCA_004791255.1 bacterium M00.F.Ca.ET.205.01.1.1 | reverse complement strand
TGCCTTCATCCTGTTCCATCTCACCGAGAACGGCAGGCTGGTCGCCGCCAGCGGCATCGGCCCCGGCAATGCGGTGGCGCGCAATATCCGCCTGGCGGAAATGCTGATCGCCAAACGGGCGACACCATCGCCTGAAGCGCTGGGCTCGCAGGCGGTCAAGCTGAAATCGCTGCTCGCGGCGTAGTTCGCCTCCAACCGGCATTGAGGGATCAAGAGATATGGCACGCAGCAGACTGACCGTAGCCGATTTGCAGTCGTTGGAGGGTAAGCGCCAGCTTTCGAAGCTGCGCGTCTTTTCGCTTGAAGAGGCCGAGGCCGCCGAACGCGCCGGTATCGACCTCATCTCGGTCCCGTATGATGTGATGCTCGACCCGCGCTTTCGCGACGCCGCGCCCACATGCTTTGCCATTCCCGGCGATGAACGCATGAAACTGGGCG
>SRUQ01000078.1 GCA_004791255.1 bacterium M00.F.Ca.ET.205.01.1.1 | reverse complement strand
GCTGACAGTGCCGATGCTCATCGTCTTCGTGCTGTTGCAGCGTCATTTCATCGCCGGCATCGCCGCCGGCGCGGTCAAGTAGGAAGGAGCACAATGGCAGCCGTCACCCTCACCAATGTCGTCAAACGCTTCGGCGTCTTCGAAGTTGTCCATGGCGCCAACATCGACATCGCCGATGGCGAGTTTGTCGTCTTCGTCGGGCCGTCCGGCTGCGGCAAGTCCACGCTGCTCAGGATGATCGCGGGGCTGGAAGAGATTTCCGACGGCACGATCGCCATCGACGGCGCCGTGGTCAACAAGCTCGAGCCGCGCGAGCGCGGCTGCGCCATGGTGTTCCAGAACTACGCGCTCTACCCGCACATGAGCGTGGCGCAGAACATCGGCTATTCGCTGAAGGTGGCCGGTGTTCCGGCGGCCGAGCGCACGCAGCGCATCCGGG
>SRUQ01000077.1 GCA_004791255.1 bacterium M00.F.Ca.ET.205.01.1.1 | reverse complement strand
CGATCTGCCAAACCGAAGAACAAGGGCTTCGGTTCGCGCCTGATAGAACGCGCCCTGGCGTCGGAACTCGGCGGCGAAGTGCGCGTTGACTACGCGTCGACTGGAATTGTGTGTACAATGATTGCCCCGCTACCCGCCGGGCAGATGCTTGGAGCACAGGGTGACCGGGCAGGCGAAACGGGTTCTGATTCTCGAGGATGAATTCCTCGTCGCCATGCTTTTGGAAGATCTTCTGCTCGAAATGGGACACCAGGTGGTAGGATCGCTTGCCCAGGTGGGCGAGGCCATGACGTTCGCCGACCAGGCGGATATCGACCTGGCCATCCTCGACATAAACCTCGCCGGCACAAAGTCGTTTCCCGTGGCTGAAGTCCTGCGTCGGCGCGGCATCCCGTTCGTGTTCGCCACCGGCTACGGCTCCGACGGACTGACGGGCGATTTCGAA
>SRUQ01000076.1 GCA_004791255.1 bacterium M00.F.Ca.ET.205.01.1.1 | reverse complement strand
CCCTGGTGCGGCCCGTGCAAGATGATGGCACCGGCCTATGAAGCGGCAGCGCAGGAACTGGAGCCGCATGTCCGGCTGATCAAGCTGAATTCGGACAGGGAACAAGCCGTCGCTGCCAGGCTTGGTATCCGCGGCATCCCGACCATGATCCTGTTCCACGGCGGGCAAGAGGTTGCGCGCGTCTCCGGCGCGATGAGTGCTAGGCAAATCGTCAGGTGGGTTCGCGACCACCTGCCGATGGCCACAGCCTGAGAGCCGCAACCTCATGGATACGCTCATAGCCCGGCGCGGACTCGCCTTGGCAATAGGTCTACTCGTCGGATTGGAGCGCGGCTGGCGGGAGCGCCATGCACCCGATCGCAGCCGGACGGCCGGAATTCGGACGTTCGGCATATCAGGCCTACTCGGCGGCATTGTGACAGCTCTGGCCAACGCGCTTGGCGCTG
>SRUQ01000075.1 GCA_004791255.1 bacterium M00.F.Ca.ET.205.01.1.1 | reverse complement strand
GGCGCTCGGCCTGGTACTGGTCAATCCGGGCGTCGCCGTCGCGACGCCGGACGTGTTCAAGGCGCTCTCCCGTCGCGACAAGGAGGCGCTGCCGGCGCTGCCGAAGCGGCTCGACTTCCACGCCGTCCGCAACTGGCTGGAGACGACGCGTAACGATCTCGAGCCCCCTGCCCAATCGATCCAACCAGCGATCGGCGAAGCGCTGAAGGCACTCAAGCGTGCCGATGCTGCGTTTGCGCGCATGTCGGGCTCCGGCGCCACATGCTTCGGCCTGTTCGAGACCGGCAATGTCGCTAAGCGC
Organism: bacterium M00.F.Ca.ET.205.01.1.1; assembly: GCA_004791255.1. Taxonomy (GTDB): domain Bacteria; phylum Pseudomonadota; class Alphaproteobacteria; order Rhizobiales; family Rhizobiaceae; genus Mesorhizobium. The sequence continues at coordinate 149 of SRUQ01000075.1, read as the reverse complement.
GCGGCGCTCGATATAAGGCGCCGCCATCCCGACTGGTTCGTCGCCGCGACGCGAAGCATGGAGGCCGACGCCCATGGCCAAGATTGACGAGAGCCGCCCCTTCATCCCCGTGCGCATCGCGGTGCTGACGGTTTCGGACACGCGCAGCC
>SRUQ01000074.1 GCA_004791255.1 bacterium M00.F.Ca.ET.205.01.1.1 | reverse complement strand
GCCGGAGGCACGAAACGCGTCGGTCAGTGCATGACGGCAAGCGTCAGCTCGGACACGTTCAACGGGGGCGCCTGGCCCCTTTGGCAGTTTGAAAAACATCGCGAGATTCCTTCGTCAGCCGAAAACTGGGTTCGGCGGGAATCGGTGCGATGAGGTCTTAAAGTGTCAGAAGAATCGTCGTACCGAAACCGCCGTTGGGCATAGGTGAGCCCGGGAGAGGAACTGGAAGTGCATGGTCATCATGTGGTCCCCCTCCTTCGGTTTGGGTTGACGATGATGGGCATATACTCGACTTCGCAGAAAATGGCCACCCGCCAGTGCAGAAATCGCCGAAAGCCGGAGATGCCTGTGGCCGATCTGCCACTTATTAGCAGGACGCGAAAATGAACGATCGTCTCCGTATCGCGCTCTACCAGCCGGATATCGCCGGCAACACCGGGACAATCCTGCG
>SRUQ01000073.1 GCA_004791255.1 bacterium M00.F.Ca.ET.205.01.1.1 | reverse complement strand
AAGGAACATTTCAAGGAATTCATTCGCGCCCAGATGGGCTGGAACCAGGCGCTCGGCGCGCGTTACCGCTCCGGCGAAGGTGGCTCGGTAACCGAACAGGATGCGGTCCGTCGTATGCTCGACAAGGGCGGATCCAAGCCGACAGCAATGGAATATATGCTGCAGCAGGTGATCTTCGTGGTGCCGACGATGAGGCTGATTACAGTCGCCAGCAGCGCGATCGTGAGTGATATCCGGGCACCATGGACGACCAGATTGAGCACGTCTCGCCCCACCTCATCCGTCCCCAGCAGATGCTGGCTTGATGGTGGTGCGAGGAAGTCGCCGGTTGCATTGATCGCAGTCTGCAGAGGTCCCACCAGAATATTCGGCACCGCTGCCAGCACAAAAAAGAAGATAAGGCATACTATACCCAGCTGAGCCCCGCCATGACCAAGAAATTGACGCAGAAAGTCTTTGATAGCCCGC
>SRUQ01000072.1 GCA_004791255.1 bacterium M00.F.Ca.ET.205.01.1.1 | reverse complement strand
CCCACACGGAGAAAGCTAATGGCATCCGTCCGATATATCGTTGCCGACATCGACAAGGCGGTCGCGTTCTATCGAGACAATCTCGATTTTAAAGTGGACATGCACAACCCCGGCAAGTTTGCAGCGCTCCTTCGCGACGAACTGACCCTGTATCTTAGTGCCCCAGGTGCGGGAAGTGGTGGTCAGGCTGGCGGCAATCCAAAGCCGGGCGGGTGGAACCGATTCATGGTCGTCACCAAGGAACTGGATGTTCTGATCGACCGGTTGCGCGGGGCCGACGCAAACTTCCGCGGCGACATCAGCGATGGTGGAGCTGGCCGGGCCATCCTACTTGAAGACCCATCGGGCAACGTCATCGAACTATTCGAGTTCAAGAAGGGCTGAGCTCCCAACTCGTCGGCGTTCTTTACCCCTTGATCGTGACCAGATGCGAGGCAGCGGATGTCCGCTATTGGCCCATCGCGGGCAT
>SRUQ01000071.1 GCA_004791255.1 bacterium M00.F.Ca.ET.205.01.1.1 | reverse complement strand
CTCGTAGACGAAGAATTCCATGCGGTCGAGTTCCTGCAGCAGGTCGTTGGGAAACTCGATGTCGGCCTTGTCGATCTCGTCGATCAGAAGCACCACCTTCTTCGGCGCGGCTTTTGCCGCGGGCTTTGTCGACTCGATCGCCGGCGGCGGCGGGCTGATCACGATCCCGGCGCTGCTGCTCGCCGGCTTTTCGCCGGTCGCAGCACTCGGCACCAACAAGCTGCAGGGCATGTTCGGCTCCGGTTCGGCCACCATCCATTACGCGGCGAACGGCAAGGTCGACCTGCGCCGCCAACTGCCATCGGCGCTGCTGGCGCTTGCAGGCGGCGCGGTCGGGGCGCTTTTGGCGACGGTCGTGCCCGGCGATTTCCTGCGCGCCCTGCTCCCCCTGCTTCTGATCGCCATCGCGCTCTATTTCGCGCTGAAGCCGAACATGGACGACGTCGACCGCACCGAGCGGCTGTCGCCTTTCCTGTTCGGGC
>SRUQ01000070.1 GCA_004791255.1 bacterium M00.F.Ca.ET.205.01.1.1 | reverse complement strand
CGGCCGCGCATGTTCCAACCGAGAACATTTGGGATCATTGGGCTGCCTGATGACATGCTTCGTGGCAGAAGTTTGCGCGGGGGATATAGCGCGCGCAACTACCTAATCGGGCCAACAGAGCGGCCAGTGATGCCAGCCAGAAACGAAAGGAGTACGAACGTAGCGGGAACGGGCGACTGTCGGTTTGACGTCGCATTTCCCCCACGAGTTGTGCGACTCTTGCTTCCGGAATTCATCCACATCCTCGCCTTGTCGAAGAGAGGTGCATCAGTGTCTATTGCGAAAAAACCCCACGCCATTCTAACGGTGGCATGACTGTTCAGTGGGCTCGTCGGCGGTGTCGTCGGCCCTGGTGAGCCAGGATTCCCGCCAGAACGGATAGATCGCGCGCGGACAAAACCATCGACCGTTGACGCTGCGTTCGCCTGAGCAAGCGACACCATCCAAGATGATGCAGTCTTTAGGAATCTTCAGCATGCGACCC
>SRUQ01000006.1 GCA_004791255.1 bacterium M00.F.Ca.ET.205.01.1.1 | reverse complement strand
GTGTGGCTGCTGGAATGCATGGTGTAACCAGTGCAGCTGGCGGCGCCGCTATACGCATAGCGCGATCCGCCACTGCAAGTGTTGGGCGCAACGCCGATGCCGGGCGCGATGCCGCGTGGACCGCGACCGGCGGCGCGCCGACAGCGTCAATGACCGAACGCTCTGCCGGTTCGGCCACTGTTTCGGCGCCGACGTGGGCAAGGCGCCTACGTTCTGAACAGACCGCCCGGGCAAATCGCCACGCTGCCATGCAAGCTGTCCGAGACGGAGACCGGCCGGGAGGCAGCGCCAACCCCTCTCTCAACGACAAGGATGACTAGATGCTCTTCAAGCGACCCGTGCACCGTTACGGCAAAACACCCGAACCGGTCACGCCGTATCAAAAAGCCGCCCAACTGTGGGACGAGCGCATCGGCTCATCTCGACTGCAGGCCAGGAACTGGCGGATCATGGCCCTTGGCTGCCTGGCCTTGGCGACCGGGCTTTCCGGCGGACTCGTATGGCAGTCGATGCAAAGCCGTGTCGTGCCTTATGTCGTCGAGGTCGATGGCTTCGGCGAGACGCGCGCCGTCGCGCCGGCGGTCCGGAATTATGAGCCCTCGGATGCTCAGATCGCCTGGCATCTCGGCCGCTTCATCCAGAATGTCCGTTCCGTTTCCACCGATCCGGTTTTGGTTCGGCAGAACTGGTTGGCAGCGTACGACTTTGCTAGCGATCGCGCAGCGCTCTTCCTCAACGAATACGCCAAGGCGAACGACCCCTTCGGTCAGATCGGAACGCGCAGTGTTTCGGTACAGGTCACCAGCGTGGTCAGAGCCTCCGAAAGTTCATTCCAGGTCAAATGGACCGAGCAGGTGTTTGAGCGCGGAAGCCTTGCCAGCACGATGCGCTGGACTGCGATCCTCACGATCGTGATCCGCTCGCCAAGCAATACGGATCAGCTGCGCAAGAATCCGCTCGGCGTCTTCATCAATGCCATTGACTGGTCACGCGAGCTCGACAGCGCCGTCCCAGCCCCCCTTTCTCCGACGGAGTCCACCAATGAAAGGTAAAATGTCACCGATTCGTGCCGTGCTGATCCTATCGGTGTCGGCAGCGGTCGTTTCCGCTTGTGCATCGAAGAAGGTGCCGCCGCCTGAGATTTCCTATGACGCTGCCGACTTCAAACCGGCCGCGATCGAAAAAGCGCCGGAGAGGCCGATTAGAATTGTCGAGGTGCCAAAACCACTGCCGCTGCCTGGCCAAATGCAGCCCGAGCCCGGCAAGGCCGAGGACAAGCGCCCTCCTGAAGAACGCGTCGCTGATGCCAACAAAGCCGCGACCCAGCAACCCACCAAGTACGGGTATGTTAATGCAGTGCAAGTCTACCCCTTCACCGATGGCGCGCTTTATCAACTCTATGCCGCGCCGGAGCGCGTGACCGACATCGCTCTGCAGCCGGGCGAGAAACTAACCGCCGTGTCGGCTGGCGACACCGTGCGCTGGGTCATTGGCGATACCGCAAGCGGCACCGGTGACAATCAGCGCACCCATGTTCTGGTAAAACCCTTCGCGCCGGGTCTTGCCACCAATGTCGTCATTACGACGGACCGGCGGACCTATCATTTGCAGCTTCAAAGCACCGAGAAGACCGCAATGGCGGCAATCTCCTGGACCTACAGCCAAGACCAGATCATCGCGCTTCGCCAGCGCAATGCTCAAGCCGAGGCAGTTACACCGGTCGCGTCGAACATCGCGCTCGAAAACCTTCGCTTTCGCTACTCAATCAGTGGCGACACACCGCCCTGGAGACCGACGCGAGCCTTCGACGACGGCAGCAAGGTCTATATTGAGTTCCCTCGTCGCATAGATCAGGGCGAGGCGCCACCACTCTTCATCGTCGGCGCAGATGGGAGCAGCGAGCTCGTCAACTATCGCGTGCGCGGCAACTATTACATCGTCGATCGGCTCTTCGCCGCGGCCGAACTTCGCCTCGGCACCAAGCGGCAGCAGGTGATCCGCATCAGCAGGATTGACGGCAGGCAACCGCAACGGCGGATCTCGCTCTTTCGCGGCAGCCGGCGAGGTGAGGGCTCATGATCGAAAATTCCCGCTCTGGCATCCCGCCGAAACTGGATCCCGAGGAACTGCAGCTTCGGGCCTCTCCCCGCCGCGTGGTGCGGTTCAGGCGCGGTGTGATCATCGCTATCGCAGCGCTCGGATCCGGCGCTGTCTTCGGCGTTACCATGATCGCCCTCCAGGGGCCGGCCCTTCGCATCAGGGATCAGGCGGAAGATCTCTACAACACTGAGCGCAAACCAACCGCCGAGGGACTCGATACGCTTCCCCATGACTATTCCGGCATGAAGCCAAAGCCTCCCGTCCTTGGGCTACCTTTGCCGGGCGACCTCGGCCGCCCCATCCTCGAGCGGCAGCGCCAGCTCGGCATCGTGCCGGGCCAAGACATCTCGGCCGAGGAGCAGCGTCTAGCGCAGCAGGCGATCGAAGCGCGTGAATCGCGGGTGCTTTTCCGCGTCGAAAATCGAGCTCAACAGACAGATGTCGGAGAGAGCGTGCAAACTGCTCAGCATCCATTTGAGGCGCTTCCCCAATCCGAAGCAGGACGCGCGTCAGCCTCGGTGGCGGCGGCGGAAGGCGACCAGAACAATCAGCAGCGAAAGCTTGATTTTCTCAGCCAGCGGAGCACTGGCGGGATCTACAATCCGCATGCGCTTCAGACGCCGATCTCGCCATATCAACTGATGGCTGGCAGCGTGATTGCCGCCAGCCTGATCACCGGCATCAATTCCGATTTGCCGGGCCTTGTCGTCGCGCAAGTCACCGAAAATGTGCACGACACGGTCACGGGCAACATATTGCTGATTCCGCAGGGCTCACGTCTTATCGGCGTCTACGACAGCGTCGTCGCGTTCGGGCAAAAGCGAGCGCTGCTGGTCTGGCAGCGCATTCTGCTGCCCGACGGCTCGTCGGCCGAAATCGACAATCTGCCCGCGAGCGACACCGCCGGCTACGCAGGGCTGGAAGACAAAGTCGATTTCCACACTTGGCAGATGATCAAGGGAGTGGCGCTTGCCACATTGCTCGGTGTCGGCACAGAATTCAGCCTCGGCGAAAACGAGAGCGATCTGGTCAAGGCGATCCGGGAATCAGCCCAGCAGAACGCCAGTCGAGCCGGCCAGCGCATCACCGAAAAAAACCTCAATATCCAGCCCACCATCGTCGTCCGCCCAGGTTGGCCACTGCGCGTCATCGTGCACAAGGACATCGTGCTGCGGCCATACGCCAGTTGAGCAGGAGTTATCATGGCTGACCTGAAACTTGGAAAACTTCCGGACCGAACAGCTTCGAAGATCACCATTACCGTCAGCGCGGAGCTGAGCCAAACACTCAAGGAGTATGCTGCACTTTACCGTCAGACCTATGGTCAGTCTGAAACCGTGGCAGAACTCATCCCTTTCATGCTGGCGGCGTTTCTGGAAGGCGACCGAGCCTTTGCCAGGGCCAGAAAAGAACGTCTGCCGACGGAGCTTGCCGGAAAATCGTGACTCCTCCGCTAGGGCAGCTGGAACATTGCCTAGCTGTCGCGACCTACCTGCTCCTCGCGAAGCATAGGATCAAACCCCTTGGAATGTAGGTATGCGCAAGAGAGGATGTGGAAGGAGATACCGCGCAACAGCCTAAGTTTGCATTTTCGATTTGATGCGGTAGTCGCCTATGAGCGGTCAAAACGAACGCAGCTGGTTCGCCGATCGACCAAACGGCGAGCGCACTGTGCTTTGCTCAGACCGCCACCGAGTGCCTCGCCGTTCCCCCTTTGAAATATGTATCGAACTTGGCCGCGATGGTTCGAATGAAGGGGCGACTTTCAGTCCGTACGAGGAAACTGTCACCATCGAATTCAAGCGCTCGGGCAGGATCGTGGAGTGCGATGGACCTCGAGCGATGAAGGAGCTGCTCGCCGGCTTTGCCGAACCGCTCCACCAGATCGACTGCCGAGAAGGCAAAATCACACATCAGCCGCTCGATGATCCAGCCACGGACGCGATCGTCGTCGGAAAGGGCAACGCCGCGGACGGCAGCCAACCCGCCATCCGCAACCATGCGCCCGTACCCGGCAGTCGAAGCCATGTTTTGCACGTAGCCTTGGCGAAAACGACCGATGGACGAAGGGCCAAGTCCGATCAGTGTCGGGCAGCGATCCTCAGTGTAGCCCTGAAAATTGCGATGCAAAACCCCTGCGCGGGCCGCTATGGCCAGCGCATCGTCGGGCTTCGCGAAATGATCGAGTCCTATTGCCTCATATCCCTTGGCGACAATTGCCCGCGCCGCGAGTTGAGATTGGGCGAAACGCTCAGTGGGACTCGGCAGCCATGCCTCGTCGATCATCGTCTGATGCTTCTTGAACCAGGGCACATGTGCGTAGCCGAACAGGGCCATCCGGTCTGGCTCCAAGGTCAGTGCCTGCGCCACCGTGGAACAGATCGTCTCGCGTGTCTGATTCGGGAGCCCGTAGAGCAGGTCCAGATTGACCGATTCGACGCCCCGCGAACGAACCCCGTCGACGACTGCCTTGGTCTGCAAAAAACTCTGCTCACGATTAATTGCTTTTTGCACTTGCGGATCGAAATCCTGCACGCCGAGGCTCGCCCGGGTTACGCCGATTTGAGCAAGTGCATCAAGGCGCGCCTTGTCCATGTCGTTGGTTTCGATTTCGATGCTGACCGTAGCATCCGGGAGAAAGTCGAAGCTGTCCCGCAAGGCCGCTCCAAGAGCAACCATATCATCGGGCCTCAGAATAGTTGGCGAACCGCCACCGAAGTGGATTGCACGGACATGTGCCTTGCCGCTCAGCAGACCGGCAATCGTGACGATTTCGGCATTCAGCGAGCGCAGATAAGCGGCCACCGGCTCATATTGGTGCGTCTGCTTGGTGTGGCAGGCGCAGAACCAGCAGAGCTTGTCGCAGTAAGGAATGTGCAGGTACAGCGAGATTTCGTCGCCGCTTTCCAGCGTCTCCAACCAGCCACGGTAAATGGCAGCATCGATCCCCGAATGGAAATGCGGCGCCGTCGGATAGCTGGTGTAGCGTGGGACGTTCTCGCTGAGTTTGACAGCTATTTCCGATTGCATCTCGCGTTCACCGTGTTGCCCGCCGGAACACTGCACGCATCGCTGAAGCAGACCCTGATCTCGATCAGCCGCGCTCATGGACAAACCGCCGCAGGATTTCTCTACCCTGGATGGGTATCCTGCCGGCAGTTAGGATCGGGTAAGGCGAACGCATGACCTTTCGGCAAGACATTCATAGTTCCGGCATTCCTGTTCTTTGCTTCCCTTGCGAGGCACGGCGTCGCGGTGTCTGCGGTGCGCTCGATCCAGACAATTTGGTTGGGCTCGCCAAGACTTGCTCGCGTCGCCGGATCGAGTCAGGAATGGAGTTGACCGGCGAGGCACAGAACGTCGACAGCTACTCCAACGTGCTTTCAGGCGTTGTAAAGCTATCAAAGAGCCTGTCGGATGGGCGCCAGCAGATCGTCGGTCTCCAGTTTGCACCGGATTTTCTGGGACGTCCTTTCAAGGTGGAAAGCTCGATCAATGCGGAAGCGGCAACAGCAGTCACGCTGTGTTCGTTTCCGCGAGCGGCCGTCGAACGGATGATGAAGGCGTCACGGGAATTCGAGCATCGCCTGCTCAAACAGACGCTGAATGAACTCGATGAGGCGCGCGAGTGGATGGTGACGCTGGGGCGCAAGACAGCTCCGGAAAAGGTAGCGACTTTTCTCCTCATGATGGCCCGGAATATCGATTCCAGTCTCGATGCGGCTTCCGGGTCGGCGTCCTTCGATCTGCCGCTGACGCGTGTCGAAATGTCTGATTTCCTTGGAATCACCAACGAGACCGTGAGCCGCCAACTGACGCGATTGCGGGCTGACGGGGTGATTCGGATTGAGAACGCACGCCATGTGACGGTGGACAGCATAAGCCGTCTGGAGAAGCGCTGTGGCGGCGGACGCGAGCGGCCCTAAGCGGCGAGGCCATGTCGCATGACTCCGGGGCGGGCCGTGTTTGCCTTTTAATGCGATGTTGCCGCGCCTTCGACGAAGCGGCGTCACGGTCGAGACAAACAGCTTTCGGGCTTTGATAGGAACGTGACCAATCGCCAGGTGTGTTTCGGCACATACCGGCGAAGCATGGTCCTTAATCTGCCACGGCTCGGCGGAACGATCGCGTTCGTTTCCAATGGGATCCGAACAACGTTTGGCAGGGCATCGGCAATAGCATCCAACGCGCGCAGGGCCTCAGCTTTCGCCTCAGCGATCGCGTCTGCGCCCGCCCAACCCAGGGAACGCCTTCCATGAGGGGGGTGAGCCCGCGCTGCGTTCCTCGTTCATTCGCCACCTGCTGATTGCGCCGCCGACACAAAATCTTGCGGCCTGACATAGATCAGGGCGAGGGGGCGGCGGCTGCGCGATTAGTGCGCTGCGGATTTGGCATCCACCAGATTCGAGATCGGGATCTGCAATGAAATTCGGCACAGAGATCGTCCTTCTAAGCGTGTTCGCTTTTGCGGCCCTGGTGGCCGCCGGCTTCGGCGTGGATGAACCTTTCCGCCGACACATGTGGGTGTTGTTCTTCGCAGTGGCTGGTTTCACTGCGATCCTGTTGCGCAACACGGAGTTCAAGCCAGCAGCTCCGATTGACCCATCCGCTTACATGGATGGTCCGATCCGCTACGGCGCGATCGCCACCGTGTTCTGGGGTGTCGTCGGCATGCTGGTCGGCGTGGTGATCGCGCTGCAGCTCGCCTACCCCGATCTCAACATCCAGCCCTGGTTCAATTTCGGTCGTTTGCGGCCGTTGCACACATCCGGTGTCGTCTTCGCCTTCGGCGGCAACGCGCTGCTTTGCACGTCTCTGTATGTCGTGCAGCGCACCTGCCGCGCCCGCCTCTTCGGCCGTGATCTGGCCTGGTTCGTCTTCTGGGGCTACCAGCTGTTCATCGTCATGGCCGCGACCGGCTACCTGCTCGGCATCACCGAGGGCCGCGAGTACGCCGAACCCGAATGGTATGTGGATGTCTGGCTGACCATCGTCTGGGTCGCCTACCTCATTCTGTTCCTTGGCACGATCCTGAAGCGCAAGGAACCGCATATCTACGTGGCCAACTGGTTCTACCTGTCGTTCATCGTCACCATCGCGATGCTGCATGTGGTCAACAACCTGTCCATACCAGTCTCGTTCCTGGGCTCCAAGAGCTACTCCGCCTTTTCAGGGGTCCAGGACGCCTTGACGCAATGGTGGTACGGCCACAACGCGGTCGGCTTCTTTCTCACCGCCGGCTTCCTCGGCATGATGTATTATTTCGTGCCCAAGCAGGCGAACCGGCCAGTCTATTCGTACCGGCTGTCGATCGTCCATTTCTGGGCGATCATCTTTCTCTACATCTGGGCCGGGCCGCATCACCTGCACTACACCGCCTTGCCCGATTGGGCGCAGACGCTCGGCATGGTGTTCTCGATCATGCTGTGGATGCCGTCCTGGGGCGGCATGATCAACGGCCTGATGACGCTGTCCGGCGCCTGGGACAAGCTGCGCACCGATCCGATCATACGCATGATGGTGATGGCCGTCGCCTTCTATGGCATGTCGACCTTCGAAGGCCCCATCATGGCGATCCGGGCGGTCAATTCGCTGTCGCATTATACCGACTGGACGATCGGCCACGTCCATTCGGGCGCGCTCGGCTGGGTTGGCATGATCTCGTTCGGCGCAATCTACTACATGGTGCCGAAGCTCTGGAACCGGCAACGGCTCTACTCGTTGCGGCTGGTCACCTGGCATTTCTGGCTGGCGACACTTGGTATCGTTGTCTACGCCGCGGTGATGTGGGTATCCGGCGTCATGCAGGGCCTGATGTGGCGCGAATACGACGAGCAGGGCTTCCTGGTCTACTCCTTCGCCGAGACCGTCGCCGCCATGCACCCCTACTATGTCATGCGCGCCATCGGTGGGGCCATGTACCTCTCCGGCGCGCTGATCATGGCCTGGAACATCACCAGGACCATCCTCGGCCACCAGCGCGAGGAGGAGCCGATGCCGAGCCCCGTCGCCATCCGACCTGCGCGATCAGGAGCCAGGTAATGGGCTTGATGGACAAACACGCAATCATCGAGAAGAACGCCACGCTTCTTCTCGTTGGCTCGCTGCTCGTGGTGACGGTCGGCGGCATCGTCGAGATCGCGCCTCTCTTCTATCTCGACAATACGATCGAGAAGGTGGAAGGCATGCGCCCCTATTCGCCGCTCGAACTTGTCGGGCGCAACATCTATATGCGCGAGGGCTGCTACCTCTGTCATAGCCAGATGATCAGGCCGTTCCGCGACGAAGTTGAGCGCTATGGCCACTACAGCCTAGCTGCCGAGTCCATGTACGATCACCCCTTCCAGTGGGGATCGAAGCGCACCGGGCCGGATCTCGCCAGAGTTGGCGACCGCTACTCGAATGCATGGCATGTCGCGCATCTTACCGACCCGCGCTCGGTGGTGCCGGAATCGATCATGCCGAGCTATGGGTTCCTGAAAGACACGCCGATCGACGTGAAGGATTTCTCAACGCATCTGGTCGCCAACAGGCTTGTAGCCGTCCCTTACACCGATGACATGATCGTCCACGCCAATGCGGATCTGGCGGCGCAGGCCGATCCCAATGCCGACACATCAGGCCTTGAGGCGCGTTACCCAAAAGCCAAGATCGGCGACTTCGACGGCAACCCGCAACAGGTCACCGAAATGGATGCCCTGCTCGCCTACCTGCAGATGCTTGGCACACTGGTCGACTTCAAAAATTACGACGAAGCCGCCGGCTACCGCTGAGGAGAACGCTGATGACCTACAATTTGATGCGGGCGTTTGCCGACAGCTGGGGCCTGGTTGCGATGGCGCTGTTCTTCGTGGGGTGCATCGCCTTTGCCCTACGCCCCGGCAGCCGAAGGCTGGCCGACGAAGCGGCCCGCATTCCGCTCGAGGACGAGTGATCATGAGCGACGAGCATATCGATGAAATCTCTGGCGTCTCGACCACCGGCCACGAATGGGATGGCATCCGGGAGCTGAACAACCCGCTTCCCAGATGGTGGGTTATCACCTTTTACGTCACCATTGTCTGGGCGATAGGCTACACCATCGCCTATCCAGCATGGCCTCTGTTGCACTCGGCGACGAAGGGTGTGCTCGGCTATTCCAGCCGCAACGAGGTCAGGAACGAGCTGACTGCGGCTGAGGCCGCCAAGGGCAAATATATCTCGGCGGTGGAGTCCAAGAGCGTCTCGGAGATCTCCGCGGACGACGGCCTGCGCGAATTCGCAATCGCCGCCGGTGGCGCCGCTTTCAAGGTCAATTGCGTACAATGTCACGGCTCCGGCGCCCAAGGTTCCAAGGGCTTTCCCAATCTCAACGACGACGACTGGCTATGGGGCGGCAAGGCCGAGCAGATCCAGCAGACGATTACGCACGGCATCCGCTTCGCATCCGATCCGGACACGCGCCTGTCGGAAATGCCGGCCTTCGGCGACATCATTACCGCCGACCAGATCGCACAAGTCAGCGCCTACGTGGCCAGCCTTTCCGGCAAGGTCCGCGATGCAAGTCTGATCCAACCCGGCGCCAAGGTCTTTGCCGAGAACTGCGTCGCCTGTCACGGCGACAATGCAAAAGGCAACAGGGAATTCGGCGCCCCCGACCTGACCGATGCGATCTGGCTCTATGGATCCGGTGAGACAGCCATCGCCGCACAGGTCCGTGCGCCAAAACAGGGCGTCATGCCGGCCTGGGTTGGCCGTCTCGGCGAGATCAAGGTCAAGGAACTTGCAGTTTATGTCCATTCGCTTGGCGGCGGAGAATAGGAATGGAAGTCCTATTCTTCGGTCCCCCCTGCCAAGCGGACGAGGCCCGGCGTGAGCCGGGCCTCGACACCATCCCTAATGCGATCTGCACAACCCGGCAAGGCTATCCTACCGCGAGGCTTTACGACAGGTGCCCCTGACATTGGCTGGGAAAGTGGAGTTGCACATGCGTGATAAGACGCAGTTGACACGGCTCGAAACAGAAACTGTCAATTCCGCCAAAACCCGCAAGCCGCTTTATGCCGCGCGTCAAAAGATCTTTCCGAAGCGCGCCTCGGGCAACTTTCGTCGCTTCAAATGGCTGGTGATGACGATCACACTTGGCATCTACTACCTGGCTGCGTGGCTGCCTTGGGCTCGCGGTCCATTTGCCCCGGACCAGGCAGTCCTGCTCGATCTCGCGAACCGGCGCTTCTACTTCTTCTTCATCGAGATATGGCCCCAGGAATTCTTCTATGTGGCCGGCCTCCTGGTCATGGCGGGCGTCGGTCTTTTCCTGATCACCTCGACTGTCGGCCGTGCCTGGTGCGGCTATGCATGCCCTCAGACGGTGTGGGTCGATCTGTTCCTCGTCGTCGAACGTGCGATCGAGGGGGACCGCAACGCCCGCATGAAACTTGACGCAGGTCCCTGGACCGCGCGCAAGCTCATGCTGCGTGTGTCCAAGCACACCATCTGGCTGGTCATAGGGGCGGCGACTGGCGGCGCCTGGATCTTCTACTTTGCCGATGCACCGACGCTGCTCGGCGAGCTCTTCACCGGCACTGCGGCGCCCGTCGCCTACATCACTGTCGCCGTCCTGACGGCTACCACCTACACGTTCGGCGGTCTGATGCGCGAACAGGTCTGCACCTATATGTGCCCGTGGCCCCGCATCCAGGCGGCCATGCTCGATGAAAATTCCCTCACTGTCACCTACAATGACTGGCGCGGCGAACCGCGTTCGCGCCACGCCAAGAAGGTGCTGGCCGCAGGCCAGCCCGTGGGCGACTGCGTCGACTGCAATGCCTGTGTCGCGGTCTGCCCGATGGGGATAGACATTCGCGACGGCCAGCAGCTCGAATGCATCACTTGCGCGCTCTGCATCGACGCCTGTGACGGCGTCATGGACAAGCTCGGCAAGGAGCGTGGGCTGATCGCCTATGCGACGCTCTCCGACTACAACGCCAACATGATGCTGGCGACTGCAGGCGGGTCCAGCTCAGTCAATCCATCGCTGATCAGGACCGCTGATGGCCTGTTCTCCGACAAGGTGGCGCATTTTCACATCCGCAAGATCTTTCGGCCGCGCACCTACGTCTACATGGGCTTGTGGTCGCTGATCGGCCTCGGCCTGCTCTATTCGCTGCTGACGCGCGATCGGCTCGAACTGAACGTATTGCATGATCGCAATCCCCAGTTCGTCACGCTGACCGACGGATCCATCCGCAATGGCTATACCGTCAAGCTGCTCAACATGATCCCCGAGCCGAGGACGATCGTCGTAACCATGCAGGGCCTTGAAGGCGCTGACATGGTCGTCGTCGGCGACGACATCCCCGCAGGCCGTTCCTTCGCCATTCCGGTCGAACCCGACCGCCTGAAAATGCTGAGGGTCTTCGTTCGCCAGCCGGCGGACCAGATCCGCGCTCCGGCACAGACCTTCAAGTTCCGCGTCGAGGACAGAGCCAGCTTTGAGTCGAACGAGTACACCGCCACCTTCAACGCGCCGGAGCCCCTCAGATGACTGCCAATGTACAAAAGCCTCGTGAATTCACCGGCAGGCACATGCTGGTCATCATCCTGGCCTTTTTCGGCGTGGTCATCGCAGTCAATCTGACCATGGCAACGCTCGCCAGCACAAGCTGGACTGGCCTCGTCGTCGAAAACACCTATGTGGCGAGCCAGCAATTCAACAAGAAGGCCGAGGAAGGACGGGCGCAGGCAGCACTTGGCTGGACCGGCAAGCTGACCATCGCATGGGGCGAAGTTCGCTATGGCCTCGCCGACGTCGCCGGCAAGCCGGTTCCCTTGCACGGCGTCAAGGTGCTGTTTCGCCATCCCGCGTACGAGAAGGAGGACAAGTCGGTCACCCTCGCACCCGCCTCGGGCCAGGAATTCGCAGCCCAGCACATGCCGAAGGACGGCGTCTGGATTGTCGAAGTCGACGCCGACGCCGGTCTGGACAAACCGTATCGCGACGTCCGCCGGATCATGATTTCCAATGGAGCGCTGCAATGAGTTGTTGTGCACCGGGCGCCGAAATGGCGCTTGATCTGGTCAACACCGGATCGGTCCTGCCGTCCAGCCAGGAGATCAGGCTGGCGAGCCGATCGCTTGGCGATGATCTTCACCAGACCGATCTTTCAGTACCGACGGTTCATTGCGCAGGCTGCATCCAGACGATCGAGACGGCGCTGGGAAAGCTCGATCGCGTCGAGAGCGCCCGCGTCAACCTGTCGACGAAACGGGTCTCTGTCCGGTGGCGTGGTGACGAGGTCCCACCGTTCGTCGTCGCGCTTGGGCGGCTAGGCTACCAGGCGCATCTCTTCCCTTCCGAGGTCGGCGACAAGGACAGGACGTTATCGGATTTGATCCGCGCGGTCGCGGTTGCCGGCTTTGCGGCGGGCAACATCATGCTGCTTTCGGTCTCGGTCTGGTCCGGCGCCGAAGGTGCTACCCGCGACCTGTTTCACTGGGTCTCGGCGCTGATCGCCATTCCTGCCCTCGCCTTCGCCGGCGGCATCTTCTTCCGTTCGGCCTGGAATGCTTTGCGCCATGGCCGCATGAATATGGACGTGCCGATCGCGGTCGGTGTTTCGCTCGCCTACGCCATGAGCCTCTACGAGACGATCAACCATGGCGATCACGCCTATTTTGACGCGTCGGTATCGCTGCTGTTCTTCCTGTTGATCGGCCGCACGTTGGATCACGTGATGCGCGAACGTGCCCGGACCGCTGTGAAAGGCCTGTCCCAGTTGGCCGCACATGGCGCCATGGTGCTGCGCAGCGACGGCGCGCGCGACTATTTGCCGGTCGGCGAGATCGAACCAGGCATGCGGTTGTTGATCGCAGCCGGTGAGAGGATCCCCGTCGACGGCAAGATCATCCAGGGAACGTCGGATCTCGACTGCTCGCTGGCCTCAGGCGAAAGCACGCCGAAAAACGTGGCGCCGGGCGAAGCAGTTCAGGCCGGCGTGCTCAATCTTACCGGCCCGCTGACGATTGAGGCGACAGCCGCCGCGAAGGATTCGTTTCTGGCGGAAATGGTTCGTCTTATGGAAGCCGCAGAGGGCGGCCGCGCGCATTATCGCCGGATCGCCGATCGCGTTTCAGCGCTCTATGCCCCGGTGGTTCATCTCACAGCCTTCGCGACGTTCCTTGGCTGGATGGCGGTGACCGGCGACTGGCACCGGGCGATAACCATCGCCATTGCCGTTCTGATCATCACCTGCCCGTGCGCGCTCGGCCTCGCCGTACCGATCGTTCAGGTGGTCGCCGCGCGGCGCCTGTTTGAGAACGGCATCATGGTAAAGGACGGTTCTGCCATGGAGCGCCTGGCGACGATTGATACAGCGGTGTTCGACAAGACCGGAACGCTCACGCTCGGCCAGCCCCGGCTGGTCAATGCATCGTCGATCGATCCGGCCATGCTGGCAGTCGCGGGAGACATGGCTACGCATTCCCGCCATCCTTTTTCAAAGGCCATAGCCGGTTTTGCCCATCCCGGCGGGCAGTACAAATTTGATGCCGTCACCGAGCATCCAGGGTTTGGAATCGAAGCCACTGGAGCCGGAAGCACCTGGCGGCTAGGCCGACGCGGATGGGCTGGATGGAGAGCCCGGACCGGTGGTGAAGGCAAACATGGCGGAACCGTGCTGACAAAAGACGGGTTCATTGTCGCGACCTTCGATTTTGAGGACGCGCTGCGCGCAGACGCCAAGGCGGCGATCGGGCAATTGAGCCATGCCGGGGTGTCAGTGGAAATGCTGTCGGGCGATACTGCGGGTGCCTGCGGTGAAGTCGCAGAAATGCTGGGTGTCAAGGACTTCGTTCCGTGCCTGCTGCCATCCGGCAAGGTCGAGCGCATCGAGACCCTGGCGAAAGACGGACACAAGGTTCTGATGGTTGGCGACGGCCTCAACGACACGCCGGCGCTCAGCGCGGCGCATGTCTCGATCGCTCCAGCTACCGCCGCCGACATTGGCCGCAATGCCGCCGACTTCGTATTCCTGCGCGAAAGCCTTCTGGCAGTGCCTCTCGCGCTGGACGTCTCGCGCAAGGCGGGACACCTGATCCGCCAGAACATCGCGATTGCGATCGTCTACAATGCGGTGGCAGTACCAATCGCCATCCTCGGGCACGCCACGCCTTTGTTAGCGGCGATTGCCATGTCTGCCTCATCGGTGCTTGTTATTGGAAACGCATTGCGCTTGCACGGCTTCGGGGCGAATGCGACGCTGCAAGTTATTCAAAAAGTCGGACGCTCCGCAGTCAGCTATTCGGCATAATCCTCGTGACGACGTTGCTCTATCTCATACCAGTGGCCCTTTTTCTGGGTGCACTGGGTGTGTCCGGCTTCGTCTGGGCATTGCGAAGCGGTCAATACGAAGATCTCGACGGAGCCGCCGAGCGGATACTAATTGATCGGGACGACAAACCGGAACGCTGATTTCAATCCGCTGTGCATAAGATGCGCGGATCGCGCTCGTCAGTCGAGCCGGCTCGGTCGGGAACAAGCTGTCCATGCTCCATGCTCCATGCTCCATGACCATCTTGACCTAAGCTGCACACTACATTTGTGAAAAGCCTCTGTCGTGCGAAGGACTGCCTCCCATTGCACCCAGTATGAGGCGGCTGATGCCACGAGAGTACCTCGCGTGGCCGGACGAGAGCTTGGCCATGTGCGCACGGGTTCCAAAGTGGAACGTCACGGTCGATCACCTGACCGTGAACCGCCAGTGCCGATTGGTCATGTCTGGCTGATCCAGATCAGGGTCATACTCATCGGTGTGTTCTATTGACCAGTCTTCGACGGAGAAATGCATGACTTACGGAAAGATTGGTCGTCATTATCAGCACCTTCACGGTTCTGGGTTTTCTGTCGTGTGGTCGGCCATGCCTTGTGCTTACGGCGCAGCCATTAGCTGACCGGCGTCGTGTGTATCTCGCTTGCTGGCTGACCATCCGCGTGGCTGCGCGGACACGGGGGCCGATCAACAGCTTTCGCCTTTGATGGGTTGTGTGCGTCGAAAGTGGCCTTCTTTGGGCTGACTTCGTAGAAATGTTCCAGGGCTCGCATCCAGCGCCGAAGATCCTCGTGATGTCAACGTGCTGCGGAGCATCATCGGGGTTGGGACGTGCGTTTTCGAGATCGATCAACCGTCCGAAGTTGATCATTGGTTCGAGTGACGCGCGCTATTTCGACGACTATGTCGCCGCGTGGGCTTTGCTCTATCGGCGACTGAATTGCAAGGACATCGACATCGAAGCCATGCAGCAGGTTCTTGATGAGATATGCGCGGTCGTGGATAAAAGTTTCCGCTACCTTGGCTGGGATGACGAGAGAGAGCGCTACGTTCGATACCCTCGCAAGAGAGCCCGCTTCGACGTCGTGGAGCGTGAGTAGTATGCGCAAGGGTTCCAGGTGGAATGTGGCGATCGATGCGGCGCGGCCGTGGCTGACCAGCGTCGCGAGTGTCTCGCTTGCTGGCGGCGATCTGCGCGGCTGCGCGGCCAAAGGGCGGGATCGGTTAGCCGCATCCACCTCTGAGCGCTTTGAGTGCTTCGTTGCCGATCGATGCGAATCTCCCGGCCCAGCGCCTTTAGGCAATGCGGCGGCCACGGAGCTCATGTCACTCGGCTCAGTTCCACCGTTACACGAGGATAGGCGACCGGATGGCGGCACGCTGATGGGCTCTGACGATAATTTTGACATCGTTGTCGTTGGAGCCGGCCCGGTCGGCCTTTCGTTCGCTGCGTCGCTTGCCCAAAGCGAACTCAAGGTGGCAGTTGTTGAACAGAACACATTCGATAGTCTGGCGAATCCGGCTTTCGATGGTCGCGAAATCGCGCTGACCAACGCTTCGATCAGAACCCTTCGCGAGCTCGGCGCCTGGGATGTCATCCCGGCTTCGGACAAATCAGCACTTCAAGGCGCGCGCGTGCTCAACGGCTCGAGCGCATTCGCTCTTCGTTTCGATCCTCCCAGCAACTCTGGAGAACCGCTGGGGGTTTTGGTTCCAAATTGCCGGATCCGCGAGGCGCTGTTCAAAATCGTCCGCTTGCAGGATCGCGCCCGGCTGTTGTGCGGCCACTCGGTCGTCGATGCAACAAACAGCCAAGAAGGAGCAGTCGTAACGCTCTCTAATGGCGCGCGTTTAACTGCTCGGCTGGTTGTTGCCGCGGATTCGCGTTTGTCCGCCACGCGTGATCTGCTAGGCATCGGCGCCGATATCAACCGGCTTGGCCACTCGATGCTGATTTGCCGAGTGAGGCACGAGCGCGCCCACCACCAGATCGCCATCGAATGGTTCGATCACCATCAGACGATAGCGATGTTGCCCCTCGCGGAGGGCATGTCGTCGCTGCTGCTCACATTGCGCTCAAACGAGGCCTATAGACTGCTTGCCTTCGATGATGATTTGTTCCTGTCGGAGTTGACGAAACGGTGTCGAGGGCGCCTTGGAAAAATGACCTTGGCAAGCAAGCGCCACACCTATCCGCTGGTCACGACCTGGGCGCACAAATTCCGGGCGCCGAGCGCCGCACTCATCGGCGACGCTGCCATCGGCATGCACCCGGTGACCGCTCACGGATTCAACATCGGTCTCAGCAGCCAGAAGCAACTCGCCCGTGGAATCATGACTGCGTGCCGCGACGGCCGCAATGTTGGCGACCCCGACATGCTGCATATATACGAAAGGCGGCTGCGCCTGTCGGCGGCGCCGCTCTACCATGCAACGAACATATTGATTGGACTCTACTCCAGAGACCACCTGGCGGCACGGCTTGCAAGGCATCTGGGGCTTCGCTTTGCCCAACATGTTCCCCTTGTCCGGCATGGGATATCGGCGGAGCTCCAGCGGTGATACTGCACCAGCAGTCGCATTTTTGCGCGTGCTGGGCGAGCGATGGGAGAGAGTGCATGATGCACCGGAGTAATCCTGCTCCCCGACGCTGATCTCCGATTGAAGAATTAACCCGTCCTTCAGGGGGGCTGCATAGGCTGCGGACAAGCAGGAGTAAGCAAGCTGACCCGTCCAGCCTTGGAAAAGAAGATCCGCTGGAGGCGAGAATCCTTCAGGACCAGCTCGCTGATCTGAGGGCAGGCCTTTTCGTCTCAATGCCGATAAGCATTGTGCTGTCCGGGCTGATTTTGACCGTGCAGGCCCTTTCCGGGAACGGTCTTGCTGGCGCGGCCTGGTTTTCGGTCGTTAATGCGATAAATGCCGCCCGCCTTGCACTCGCCCGTCATCAGCTGAAGGAACCCGGAGTCCAGGATGATCTGACACGGGTTTGGCTGCGGCTTCGCTGGTTTGGCAGGCTTGCTCTTCTGGCGGGATTCACCTGGTCATTCCTTGCCATCCTAACGGCTGGATACACGACGTCTCAAGCATCGCTGCATCTAATAATTCTGGCGGGCATTTCAGCTGGCGCGGTCACGTACGGCAGCTCATATGCTGCGGCAGCGATATGCTTCATCACACCGCCACTCCTCATTGCCGCCGCATGTTTGCTGACGAAGGGAGCCCCGGAAAACTACATTCTGGCTTTTGCCGTCCTGCTTTTCGAGGGCGGCCTGGTTCGATCCTCGTTCGTTGGACAAGCGCGCTTCCGTGACGCGAGCCGCCTGAGACATCAAGCCGAGCGGCTTGCCGCGGAAATGGAGCGCAATTCCAGGGAGGACCATCTTACCGCGCTCCTCAACAGGCGGGGCCTCGAACATGCAATCGATCAGTTTGAGAACACCGATGGACCCTTTGTGGCCATGCTGATTGATCTGGACGGGTTCAAATCTGTCAACGGTACCTACGGTCACAGAACGGGTGACGAGCTGCTTGCCAGGATCGCCCGCCGAATAGAGGAAGAAGCACCGGAGGGCTCAACGCTCGCCCGCATCGGTGGGGATGAATTCGTGCTGGTTTTTTCTTCGCGAAAGAATTCTCCTTCTCCCACCAATCTCGCGTCCAATCTCATAGCCAAGCTTGCTCGCCCCTATCCTGGGATCGCATCCGTCCGCATTGGAGCGTCTATAGGAATCTACTTGGCTGAAAACCCCGGACTGACGGAAATGTTGTTGCGGGCCGACATCGCCCTTTACACAGCTAAGCGCCGCGGCAGGAATGAATTTTGTCTGTTCGGTGCCGAGCTAGCCCGGGAACTGCAACGCCGCCAGTCAATCGAACGCGATCTTCATTCGGCGATAACGATGAGAAGCTTGGTCGCTTGGTTTCAGCCAATCGTAAGACTCGAAACTGAAGCGTCGTCGGTTTTGAAGCCTTGCTAAGATGGTCTCACCCGCTTCACGGTCCCATTTCTCCGCCCGAGATCATGACAGCGGCACGCGAAACTGGAATGCTTCAGCTGCTAACTCAAACGGTATTCGCCGACTGTTGCGCTCTTATCGAGGGCTTGGTCAAAGCTGACCGTCGTGATGTTCGTGTGGCGATGAATGTTTCACCGCGCGAGTTGGAAGCTGGCGATATTGACGAGATGATTCTTAATGGTCTGGCGGCAAAAGACCTCCCTGCAACGATGTTCGACATCGAGATTACCGAAGAAGCCCCAGTGGATCCGGACAGAGTGGATGAAAAGCTCGGCCAGCTTTCACATGCTGGCATTTCTATCGCGCTCGAGGACTTCGGCACCGGTTTTTCGACGTTGGCATCGCTCAAGGACAGTCGGATCAGGAAAGTGAAAATAGATCAGGGCTTCATTCGCGGCTTAGCCAAGTCCCGGGAGAATCGGCTGCTTGTCAAAGCGGTGATTGACCTTGGTAGGACGCTCGGGATCGAGGTCATGGCCGAGGGCGTTGAAACAGAGGCAGATCGGCAAACTCTGTACAAGCTTGGCTGCAGAACCGCGCAGGGCTTCCTGTTCTCTAAGGCAGTGCCTCTCCATTTGGCACTTGATTCGGTAGTAAAAGAGCACGCGAAGGAGTTGTGACCGGCCTCTCCGTCCGTGCTGCTCGCGGAACTTTCATGTGGGGTGGACCTGACGCGCGAAAGCCGTTTCGGACGGTAGAGTTATTACGGGGGCGAAACTGAGCACGTGGTTTGGATAGCAGCAATCCGGTCCACCGGCGCACATGCAGCGGCTTCATACAAGCGTTCAAGTTGCGAGATGAGCTTGAGTGAACGACGTCGGAGAATTGCGTCCCTTGGACGCTGGTTTCGCGGTTCCCGTAGGATTCGATTACGGGAAGCGTTCTTGGCTGCTTCTCGGCTCAGCGCTCATCTGGATGAACAACGTACCCGCGGTCAAGGTTTTCGCGACCTCAACCCAGTCACCATCCCGCAACAGCAGCGGTCGGGTCCTGATCAAGCGCTCAGCCTCAGCACAGGTGCTGGAGCAACGGTAGAGCGCGGAAAACGTGTATCGGAATGCGCTGGCTCACCATAGGAAGCTGCCACGGCATGTCGAATGTCCCCAGGGGGCGGGACCGTTCCCTTGCATTTGTCTCGATGACGGGCTCTCAAAGCTAAAGCCAAGAGAGCTTTATAAAAATCGCACCCGATCGGCTGCGCAACGACGACCAGCTGAGGCCCGATCGGGTGCTAAGGTCGTGCCAAAAAAGGCGCGTCACTGTCGCATTTCTAGCCGGCTTGCGATCGGACGTCATCTCTTGGCGATCGTTGCCCCTTCTCTCAAATGCGCTTAGCGGCGCCGACGGCGAATAGCGCAAGCTTTTCCACCCGTTTCTACTCCACTACCGAGACTCGTCACCAACCTCCTTTTATTCGCTTCCATATGGCCCATCCTGTCTCCAATCGAGGAGGAGCGCGAACATGGGCCAAGCCGTAGAACGTCTCAGTCTCGGGAATTCTTCTGCTCGCCAAACTGCCGTTGTCACCGGCACCATATTTGGCAGGGTGACAGTGAACGACAAGATATCAGGCGTTCTTGTCTGGGCTGAACTATGCTTGCAAGCCATAACCCAAAAATCGCCGATCCCTTTGAATTCGAGCCGGATGAATGGGTGTTTCAAAATTTTTGGCGGTTTTAGGCAGAACCCTCCGATGGCCCGCGTACCGGTCAAGCTTCGTGAGCACTTTAGGTTCGTCGATCAGGCATAGGTTTGTATCCCATGCCACATGCTGGCCGTTTGCCTAGTTCGGAAGCCCTCGAGAGGCGTTGCTCGTCTTGGTATGGCGTCGCCCCTTTTTCCGATCCATCGGCCACGGAGCTAGAATGCTGTCTAGCTGTTGCCGCCTACTTGGTCATCCGGCATGGAGATGCCTATATACCGACCTTCGAAAGGCTGGAATACGAGGTCGAACAAATGCGGCGGAAGCTCGGAAATCGCGAGCGAGCGCAGCGCGTGCTGGCCACGCTCAACCTAAATGGCTCGGACAGCTGGAGCCGTGAGGTTGGTTCTCAAGGCCTGGATGGCGCCGCAATCACATTCGCCCGGGCGGGGTAAAAGCGATTTTTTGAAGCCACTCGCGCTTTTGCGCTAACGAAGGTCCCGCGCCGTATTTGGGCCGGATCCATTTGTGGCCCATCAGAGAAGCAATTACCTTCTCCGGCGCCTCAACTGCCGTCAGCCGGTCCTCGAAAGTGTGTCGCAGGCTATAAAGACTATGCTCGGAAGTCGGCAGAAGTTCCTTGCTGGCGAGCACCTTGTTGACGAGCGCTGAAAGTGACGCGGCCTTGTCGCGATAACGAGGAAAGCCGTCCGGATGGAGCTTGATGGCTGCAAGTGCGCCGCCAACCAAGGGAATGTCACGGGCTGAATGACCGGTCTTCAAGCGACGGCCATTGGGGCGCACCCGCACATGCGGGATTTCTTGATCGAGGTGGATTGTTTCGGTGGTGAGGTTTGCCGCTTCAGAAAGCCTGAGTCCGGTATCGGCAATCACATAGATTAGATGGCGGGCTTCGTCATTGAGTCCGTCGAGCGCGCCTTCAGCGAGTATCTTCTCCTGAATGAACTCCGCTGTGAACGCAGCGCGTTGCCCGGGGACGGCGCCGGAAAGACGCAGGTTTCGAAAAACCGGCTCCAGCTTGAGCTGGTGAGTCAGATCGACGACGCGCAGCATTTTCGAAACATGGCCGATGTCCTTGTTGGCCGTACCGATATCAAGTCCATCCTCAACGATCCGCTTTTGCCACCACTCGCGGAACGCGATTGCGTCGTCCCGAGTGAGGCTTGCGATCTCCTTGTCGCCAATGACTCCAACCAGATTGGCAACTGCGCGCTTTTTGGGGTTACGCCATTTCTTGATTTGGTTAGGCGACATGGTCAGCAAGTTCTGTTGCTCGATCGTCTCGAATTCCTTGATAAGACCGCTCAGGCGGACCGCTGGCCGCTTCTCCCCACCCATGACGGCCGAGACGTCCTGCGCGTCCTCGATCGATTTTTTGTCGAGGAGCAGCTTGATACGGGCCATGAGTTCGTCGAGCGGCCCCGCTGCTAGTTCCTCGTTAGAGCGATAGGCCAATCCAAATGACCGCGCGCGCTTCCTCGCGGCTTCGAAACGCAGCCCCGCCTCGGCGGATTGGCCTTCCCGCAGTCTACGCCAATACGCCTCCAGCCCCGCGCCGAGGCTTTGCACTGCATCTCGCGCCCGTACACCGCGGGGATCGTCAGCCACGGCGACGCCCGTGGAAATGCGTACTAGGCAGCGGCGATCAAACGCCGCGAATTCCTTCGGCACCCTGCGGACGAGATACCAGATGCCTTCACGTTTATGCGGCTTTGGCGCTGCGGAACGTCGCATTATCTTTCTCTAATGTTACACAGTTTGTTACACAGTCTAAGATAAGTTTCGCTTCGCGCTGGTCAAGCGCAACAAGGAAGCTTTTGAAAGGAAACGATTATTATGGAAGCTAAATGGCGGAGAGGGAGGGATTCGAACCCCCGATGGGCTTGCACCCATGCCGCATTTCGAGTGCGGTGCATTCGACCACTCTGCCACCTCTCCGCGGTCATGGTCGGCCGTTGCCGGCGCGGCGCACTAGATAACGGCTGATCGGGCAGGTTACAAGGCCAAATCCGCCGATATTTGGCGCGCCGGTCAAGTGGCGGTTTTGCGGCGTTTCTTGACGGCTGTCAGCCCGACGCAAGGGCGCGGGGTTCTGGCGGTCATCGCCGCCCGCGTATCCCTGCCTCTCCCCCGCTGACAGCACACGGCCGGTCTTTGCCGGCCAATAACAGTCTCGGCAGCGGCCGTTTGCCTTGACTCACACGCAACCTTCGGTTAGGGACAGCGCGCAATCGGCGTGGAGGGTGCTCCGCGCCGCTTGTTTTTTGAACCCGCAGACTGACAAAAAGACGGCCGAACCGCCAGAGGCGGTTCATAAAGGCCGACCGAACAGCGAAAGGCAAAAAATGTTCGCAGTCATTAAAACGGGCGGTAAGCAGTATCGCGTTGCCGCCAACGATCTCCTGAAGATCGAAAAACTCGAAGCCAATGTCGGCGACATCGTCGAGATCGGCCACGTGCTCGCGCATGGCGAGGGCGAGAATGTCACCTTCGGTGCGCCGTTCGTCGATGGCGCTCTGGTTACCGCCGAAGTCGTCGAGCAGGGCAAGAACCGCACGGTCATCGCTTTCAAGAAGCGCCGCCGTCAGAATTCGCGCCGCAAGATCGGCCATCGCCAGCTGCTCACCACCGTGCGGATCTCCGAGATCCTGCTGGGTGGCGCCAAGCCCGCCAAGAAGGCCGCCGCGAAAGTGGAAGCCAAGGCTGAGGTAGCCGCAGAGGCCGCGCCGAAGAAGGCCGAGGCCGCGCCGAAGAAGGAAGCCAAGGCAGCCGAGACCGCGGCAGCGCCGCTGTTCAAGGCGCCGAAGGGCGAGCCGGACGACCTGACCGTGATCAAGGGCATCGGCCCGGTCGCCGCCAAGGATCTGGGCGAGCAGGGCATCATCACCTTCGCGCAGCTCGCCAAGCTGACCGACAAGGATGTCGCCAAGATCGACGAGCACATGCCGTTCAGCGCCGACCAGATCAAGGACTGGCGCGAACAGGCCAAGGAACTGGCGAAGAAGTAATTCTTCCGGCGAAACATCGCCGGATCGGACTTGAAACGGAACGCGAACGCGTTCATAAGGCCTTTTAGGCGCCTTGCGGCGCAACGGAGTTAGTTAGATGGCACACAAGAAAGCTGGCGGTTCGTCGCGCAACGGTCGCGACTCGAATTCCAAGCGTCTGGGCGTGAAGAAGTTCGGCGGCGAAGCCGTCATCCCGGGCAACATCATCATTCGTCAACGCGGCACCACCTGGCATCCCGGCGTCAATGTCGGCATGGGCACGGACCATACGCTTTTCGCGCTCGAATCCGGCGCTGTGATGTTCAACAAAAAAGCCAACGGCCGAACCTACGTATCGGTCAACCCGATTGCCAAAGCCGCGGAGTAGCCGGTTCCGCACTAGAACACCGGCAACCCATCTCGGGAACCGGTGTCTGGCAAAGCCAGGAAAAGGATCAGGGGAGATGGGTTTCCATCTCCCCTTTTCTTTTGCCTGGAGGACTTTGCCATGGTTGCCGAAGCGGAAGACTCAGACGACGAAAGTTATTCGATAGACTGCCCGGTGCTGGTCACCGAGCGGCTGGTGATGCGGGCTCCGCATGAGCGGGACCTCGCGCAACTGGTCGAGCTTGCCGACAACCGTCATGTCGCCGAGATGCTGGCGCGCATGCCGCACCCCTATGGCGAGGCCGAAGCGCGTGCCTTCCTGGCCATGACCAAGTCGCGCCGCTCCGGCATCGTCTATGCGCTGACGCTGGCCGGCACCGAGACCTTCGTCGGCTGCGCGGGCTTGAACACCACCGATCGCGGGCTGGAGCTTGGCTACTGGATCGGCGAGCCACACTGGAAGCGCGGCTATGCGACGGAAGCCGCTCACGCGCTGGTCGACCTCGCCTTTCAGAGGACCTCGATCCAGGTGCTGCATGCCTCGACCAGGGTCATCAATCCGGCCTCGCGCCGGGTCATCCACAAGTGCGGCTTCCAGTATGCCGGCCAGGGCATGCTGAACTCCATCGTCGCCGGCCAGGTGCCGGTCGAGCGCTACCGGCTCGACAGGAAGACCTGGACCAGCCTCAGGAACTGGGTGCATTTTTGATGGATGGCGCGGGTCAAGCCAATGCGCGATGACAGCAGCGATATTGAAACGGTCGCGATCGCACCGATCGCACCGGGGCATGTCGAAAGCTTTCATCGCGCGCTCGATCTCGTTGCGCGGGAGCGAAAGTACCTGTCCTTCCTTGAGGCGCCGTCGCTGGATCAAGTCAGGAGCTTCCAGCTGGAGCGTATCGAGAGAGGCGACCCAGCCTATGGAGCTATTGTTCGTGGCGAGATTGTCGGCTGGTGCGACATCACTCGGCATGATCGGCCCATACACGCCCATCGTGGCGCGCTTGGCATGGGCATTCTCCCCGCCTATCGGGGGCGTGGCCTGGGGCGGAAGCTCATCGATGCGGCGCTGACGCAAGCGCGTAAGGCCGGCTTTGTCCGTATCGAGCTTTTCGTGCACTCCGACAATGTGCGCGCCATCGCCCTTTACGACAAGGTCGGGTTTGTCAGGGAGGGTGTGCAGCGCGACGCTGTCTGCATCGACGGTGAATATCGCGATGCGATCATGATGGCGATTGTCGAACGCGAAAACGCCAGCGGATGAACAGGCTCAGCCCAGTTCGACCCAAACAGGCCGGTGGTCCGAGCCGCCGGCCTGCCGGTCGACCCACAGGCGCTTCAGGGATTTGGCGAGCGAGGCGCTGGTGAAGACATAGTCCATGCGCTTGTGGCGGCTGCTGTTGTCGGGCTGTTTGGGGTCGACCCAGGTGGCGAAATCGTCGCCGGTGAGGTTCAGGCGCACGGCGGCATCGACGGCGAAGTCGGCAGTCAGCGGCATGCCGAATTCATGGTCCGGCCGGCCGGCGAGTTCGACATATTCGGGCGATCCAGCCAGCATGTTGAAGTCGCCCGTGGCGATAAAGGCTTCGGGATGCGGCAGTTCCGGCAGGCCGATTTCGGCGACGCCGGACAGCGCGCCGCCTTCAAGCGCATAATTCAACAGGCGCCGGCGCAGGAACTGGATCTGCCTGGTGCGTTCGACCGGGCTGCGATGATCGAGATGGATGGAATAGAAGCGGATGAAGCCAAGCGGCGTCTCGACCAGCGCCTCCAGCGCGCCACGCTGGAAGTTCATCATCTCGAAGCTGCGGCTGCGCGGCAAAAGCAGGTTGCGCGACAGATGAATGGGCGTCTTCGACAGCATCATATTGCCGAGCTGGAAGGTCGTGGTGATGGCGCGGCCGTTCTCGATGCGCGAGCCGAGATTGGCCTCGAAATTGCTGCCATAGACGGCGAAATAGTCGGGCAGCGCCTCGCTGATCTCGGCAACCATGTCGCGCCCGCCGTTTCTCGGATTGTTGCGGGTGACCTCCTGCAGCGCGATCACATCGGCGCCGCGGACAGCATCGGCGATGCGCGCGAGATTATACTGTCCATCAAGACCGATGCCGTACTGGATGTTGTAGGTTACAAGCTTCATGCCGCATCTCCGGCCAACCCCACGCGGCCATTGTCATAAAACAGCCTCGCCCTTGGCCGCGCCTTGGTTTAGAGCAAGGCCTAACGTTTAGAGCAATGCCGCAAGGCCAATAAAGAAACCGCAGTCCGATGAAATTTCTTGATCAAGCCAAAGTCTATATCCGCTCCGGCGACGGCGGCGCGGGCTCCGTGTCGTTCCGGCGTGAAAAGTTCATCGAGTTCGGCGGACCCGACGGCGGCGACGGCGGGCGCGGCGGCGATGTCTGGGCGGAAGCCGTCAACGGGTTGAACACGCTCATCGACTATCGCTACCAGCAGCATTTCAAGGCCAAGACCGGCACCCATGGCATGGGCCGCAACATGACGGGCGCCAAGGGCGCCGACATCACGCTGAAAGTGCCGGCCGGAACCCAGGTCTTCGAGGAAGACAATGAGACGCTGATCTGCGACCTGACCGTGGTCGGCCAGCGCTTCCTGCTTGCCAAGGGGGGCAATGGCGGCTTCGGCAACCAGCATTTCAAGACCTCGACCAACCAGGCGCCACGCCGCGCCAACCCCGGCCTGCCGGGTGAGGAGCTCAACATCTGGCTCAGGCTGAAGCTGATCGCCGATGCCGGGCTGGTCGGGCTGCCCAACGCCGGCAAGTCGACCTTCCTGGCGGCCGTCACCGCCGCCAAGCCGAAGATCGCCGACTATCCGTTCACGACGCTGCACCCCGGCCTCGGCGTCGCTCGCATCGACGCGCGCGAATTCGTCATCGCCGATATTCCGGGCCTGATCGAAGGCGCGCATGAGGGCGTCGGCATCGGCGACCGTTTTCTCGGCCATGTCGAGCGCACGCGCGTGCTGCTGCACCTGGTCTCGGCGCAGGAAGAAAATGCCGGCAAGGCCTACAAGACCGTGCGGGCCGAACTCGAAGCCTATGGCAACGGCCTGACCGACAAGGTCGAGATCGTGGCGCTCAGCCAGGCCGACACGCTCGACGCCGACGAGCGCAAGAAGAAGGTGGCCTCGCTGAAGCGCGCCGCCGGCCGCACGCCGATGCTTTTGTCCGCCGTCACCGGCGAAGGCGTGGAAGCGGTGCTGCGCGCGCTGATGGCCGTCGTCGCGGAGGCGCGCGACGCGATCGCCGCGCCGGTCGACACGCGCTGGGAAAAGTAAGAACCATGCAGTCGCTGAAGAAATACCGGCGCATCACCGTCAAGATCGGATCGGCGCTGCTTGTCGACCGCGCGGCCGGGCTGAAGCGCGACTGGCTGAACGCGCTGGCCGACGACATTGCCGTGCTGGCTGGTGGCGGCGCCGAGATCCTCGTCGTTTCGTCCGGCGCCATCGCGCTTGGCCGCACCATCCTTGGTCTCGGCAAGCGCGCCTTGAAGCTCGAGGAGAGCCAGGCCGCCGCCGCTGTCGGCCAGATCGCGCTCGCCGGCGCCTGGTCGGATGCGCTGGGCAAGGGCGGGCTGAAGTCGGGCCAGATTCTGTTGACCCTTGGCGACACCGAGGAGCGCCGCCGCTATCTCAACGCGCGCGCCACCATCTCGACGCTGCTCAAGATGAAGGCGGTGCCGGTCATCAACGAGAACGACACGGTGGCGACCTCCGAAATCCGCTATGGCGACAATGACCGGTTGGCCGCGCGGGTGGCGACGATGATGGGCGCTGACCTTTTGGTGCTGCTGTCCGACATTGACGGGCTCTACACCGCGCCGCCGGCGCGTGATCCCCAAGCCAAATTCATCCCGGTGGTCGACCGCATCACACCGGACATCGAAGCGATGGCGGGTGCAGCCGCGTCCGAACTGTCGCGCGGCGGCATGCGCACCAAACTCGATGCCGGCAAGATCGCCAATGCCGCCGGCACTGCGATGATCATCACCTCGGGCACGCGGCTGTCGCCGCTGATGGCGATCGAGCGCGGCGAGCGCGCCACCTTCTTCCGGCCGAGCGCCAATCCGGTCAAGGGTTACAAGACCTGGATCGCCGGCCAGCTCGAACCGGCCGGCCGGCTCACCGTCGATGCCGGCGCCATTGGTGCGCTGCTGTCGGGAAAATCGCTGCTGCCGGCTGGGGTCAGGCTGGTCAGCGGCAATTTCTCGCGCGGCGACACGGTGGCGATCCTGTCGCCCGAGGGCCGCGAGATCGCGCGCGGGCTGGTTGCCTACGACGCCGCCGATGCCGTAAGGATCGCAGGCCTGAAGACGGCCGAGATCGAGACGGTGCTCGGCTATGAGGCGCGGTCAGCGATGATCCACAGGGATGATCTTGTGGTGAGTCACTCCAGTGACCAAGTACGGGCCAGTGACCAAGTACGGGCCAGTGACCAAGTACGGGCCAGTGACCAAGTACAGGCGAGTGACGAAGTATTGGCTGGCGGCGATATAAGCGGAGGATGAGCCATGCTGAAGCTGCATGAACAATCCCGGGATGACACTGTGGCGCTGATGGCCGATATCGGCCACCGGGCTCGCGCTGCCGCTCGACCGCTGGCCGTCGCCTCCACCGCCGCCAAGAATGCCGCGCTCGTTGCCATGGCCGACGCGATCATTTCCCGTGAGCAGGAGATTCTCGACGCCAACGCCATCGATGTCTCGAATGGCCACGAATCCGGGCTTTCCGGCTCCTTCATGGACCGGCTGAAGCTCGATCCGGCGCGCATCCGCGCCATGGCCGATGGCATCCGCGAAATCGCCGAGCTTAGGGATCCTATCGGCAACGTCATCGCCGCCTGGGACCGGCCGAACGGCCTGCATATCGAGCGCGTGCGCACGCCGCTCGGCGTCGTCGGCGTCATCTATGAGAGCCGGCCGAACGTTACCGCGGATGCCGGCGCGCTGTGCCTCAAGGCCGGCAATCCGGTGATTCTGCGCGGCGGCTCGGATTCGCTCAATTCGTCGGCCGTCATCCACGCCTGCCTGGTCGACGGGCTGAAGGCCGCCGGCCTGCCGCAGGATGCCATCCAGCTGGTGCCGACGACCGACCGCGCCGCCGTTGGCGAGATGCTCAAGGGCCTGGGCGGCAATCTCGACGTCATCATTCCGCGTGGCGGCAAAAGCCTGGTCGGGCGCGTGCAGAGCGAGGCGCGGGTGCCGGTCTTTGCCCATCTCGAAGGCATCTGCCATCTCTATATCGACCGTTCGGCGCAACTTGACATGGCGGTGAAAATCGCCGTCAACGCCAAGATGCGGCGCACCGGTGTCTGCGGCGCGGCCGAGACGCTGCTGGTCGACCGTGCGGTGGCGGCAACGCATCTGGTGCCGATCCTCGACGCCTTGCGCGCCGCCGGCTGCGAAATCCACGCCGATACCGAGGTGATGAAACTGTTCTTCGACGCCAAGCCGGCGACCGATGCCGACTGGGTGACCGAATATCTCGACGCCATCATCGCCGTGAAGCTGGTCGACGGCGTGACTGAAGCCATCGAACACATCGAGACCTTCTCCTCGCACCACACGGAAGCGATCGTCGCCGAGGACGCGCAGGCGGTGGGGAAGTTCTTCAGCGAGATCGATTCGGCCATCCTGCTGCACAATGCCTCGACGCAATTTGCCGATGGCGGCGAGTTCGGCATGGGGGCCGAGATCGGCATCGCCACCGGCAAGATGCACGCGCGCGGCCCGGTCGGCGTCGAACAGCTGACCTCGTTCAAATACCGCGTGCGCGGGTCGGGACAGGTGAGGCCTTGAGCACTGATCTTACCCTCCCCCCGGTGGGGAGGGTGGCGAGCGTAGCGAGCCGGGTGGGGGGACGACGCTGAATTCCACGATACCCCCACCCCGCTCCGCTTCGCGGATCGACCCTCCCCACGAGGGGGAGGGTAAGTTCGCCGTCCCCTCGCGCTATCTCACCATGCCGCATGCCGAGAAGGGGCTGGCCGTCGGGCTGTTCGGCGGGTCGTTCAATCCACCGCATGCCGGCCATGCGCTGGTCGCCGAGATCGCGCTCAGGCGCCTGGCGCTCGACCAGTTGTGGTGGATGGTCACTCCCGGCAATCCGCTGAAGAGCACGCGCGAGCTGGCGCCTTTGGCAGAGCGGCTGCAACTGTCCGAACAGGTCGCCAAAAACCCCAAGATCAAGGTCACGGCCTTCGAGGCGGCGCATCATGTGCGTTTTACCGCCGACGCGCTGGCGCTGGTCAAGGCGCGCAATCCCGGCGTCGACTTCGTCTGGATCATGGGCGCGGATTCGCTGCGCGACTTCCATCGCTGGCAACGCTGGCGCCAGATCGTCATGACCTTCCCGATCGCCGTCATCGACCGGCCCGGCTCGACGCTGTCGTTTCTGTCGTCGGTCGTCGCCAAGACCTTCGACTATGCCCGCGTCGACGAGGGCGATGCCCCAAGGCTTGCCCGCACCAAGGCGCCGGCTTGGACCTTCATCCACGGCCCGCGTTCGTCGCTGTCCTCGACCGCGCTGCGCAAGGCCGCGAAGGGCTGAATATCCCTTCTCCCGCCAGGGGAGAAGGAAGGCGCGCGATGTCGCTTTTACGGCGGCTTTTTGGCCTCTGGTAAGCGAAGCTGCGCAAGCATGATCGAGAAGAACCGCACCACGAAAGATTCGCGACAGGCCACGCAACCGGCGCCGTTGATCGCGATTGCCAGCATCATCGTGTCGATGGCGCTGATCGCCATCGGCAACGGGTTGATGTTTGCCTATATTCCGGTCCGGCTCGGCGTCGAAGGCTTCGATCCGACCTGGGCCGGGCTGATCGTCACCGGGCTTTCGGCCGGCGGCCTCGCCGGCTGCATCCTCACCGGACCGCTGGTGCGCAGGGTCGGACATGCCCGCGCCTTCATGGTGCTGTCGGCTCTGATTGCGCTTTCCAATGCCGCGATCGGCGCCGGGCCGCATCCGGTGCTGTGGATCGCGGCGCGCGCCCTCTATGGCTTTGCCATATGCGGCCTGTTCATCGTCGCGCAGAGCTGGCTCAACGATGCGCTGCCCAATGCCATACGCGGCCGGGTGATGGCGGTGTTCTATGTCGCCTATATCGGCGGCCTGGGCGTCGGCTATGCGACGCTTGCGATCATCGATATCCACACCGCCGCCGCGTCGCTTATCGGCATTGCCTTCACCGCTCTGTCGATCCTGCCGGTCGGCATGACGCGGCTTGCCCAGCCGCCGGCGCCGCAGGCGGCTTCGGTCGCGCTGCGGCAAGCCTGGCGGATTTCGCCGGTCGGCGTTGCCGGCATGCTGGCCGTCGGCGGCCTGTCGATGATCGTTTCCGGCTTCGCGCCTATCCACGCCACCGCCAAGGGCTACAGCCAGGCCGACGTCGCGCTGCTGTTGTCGGCAATGCCGGTCGGCACGCTGATCCTGCAGATCCCGCTCGGCTGGATTTCGGACCGCACCGACCGACGCTACGTGCTTGCCGGCGCCGCGGCGCTGGCGGTCGTCGCCAGCGTGCTGGCGATCGTGTTCGACGGCGGTGCGCTGATGGTCCTGGTGGTGATCTACCTGGTCTGGGACGGGGCGGCGGAATCGATCTATGCACTGTCCAGCGCGCATGCCGCCGACCGCGCCAGGAAGGATGAACTGCTTGCCCTGTCGAGTTCGATGCTGTTTGCCTGGTCGCTGGCCGGCTTCGTGGTGCCGGGCATCGTCACGGCCCTCTCCGCAATTTTCGGCACGGCGACCTTCATCTATGTCGGCATCGTCATCGCTTCGGCATTCTGCCTGTTCGTGCTGTGGCGGGTGATGGCGGCACGGCCGGTTCCGGCAACCGCCACAGGCAGTTTCGCGCCGATGTCGGCGCAGACGCCGCTGCCGGTCGAACTCGCCTTCGCCCCGGACGAGCCAACGGGCCGGGCCAAGGACTGATCAGGACCGCGGCGCGGCGTGATCCCTGAATTGGGTTATTGCCTGCGGGCCTCTGGCGATGGCGCTTCCGGTGGCGGCAGCGGGATCGATATGCCCTCGCTGTCAAAGGCCTGCTTGGCGCGTTTGGTCATGTCGATCTGGGTGGCGAAATGGTCGGCCGCCGAGGTCCAATAGCGCAAGGTGAGCGAAACCATGGTCTCGCCGAGGTTCGCCACGAAGGCGATCGGCGCCGGTTCGCGGCGGATGCGCTTCTCGGCACCGGCAATGGCAAGCAGCGTCTTCTGGGCGAGGTCGATGTCGTTCCAGGAGCCGATGCCGAGCGTGATGTCGCCGCGACGGATGCCGTTGCGCGAGAAATTGCGCACCGGCTGGTTCCACAGCGTTGAATTGGGGGCCAGGATGTAGACGCCGTCGGCGGTGCGCAGCTTCGTGGCGAACAGGCCGATCTCCTCGATCGAGCCGGATATGGAGCCGACTTCGACCGATTCGCCGATCCGGAATGGCCGCAGCGCCAGAAGCATGATGCCGGCGGCGATGTTTTGCAGTGTGCCTTGCAAGGCGAGGCCGATCGCCAGCCCGATGGCGCCGATGGCGGCGATGATCGATGCCGTCTGCACGCCGAACTGGCCCAGCACCATGATAACGACGAGGACCAGCACGGCGTAGCGGACGATCTTGGAGAAGAAATGGCGAAGCGTCGCGTCGAAGCCGTGGATATGGCCAAGCCCGACGAAGATCGAGCGCTCGAGCAGGCCGGCAATGATATAGCCGACGACGAGCAGAATCACCGCGCCTATGGCCGAGAATGAGTAGGAAACGATCAGCGTGCTCAGTTGCGCAATGGCTGTCTGGACGCTGAGGAGAGCGTTTTGCGGTTCGATGGGCATGACGGGATTCCGGTTGGTCGATGAGCCGATAACCCATGCGGCGCGCCTGGGTTCCGATCTTTTGCCGCCGGCAGGGAACCGAACAGTGCACCATCCGTTTGCGCGCAGGCAGCCATGCGTCTTGAAACTGTCAGGGAACTCTGCCTATCTAAGTGGTGTCACCTGCTTTTGGGGGTGATTTGGTTGTTCTTGCTGCGAAAGGAAATACACTGAGAACAGCACTGCGGAAGAAGGCCGACATCATGCCTTCGCCGGCCGGGATCAGCGTAAACGACGCCGTGTCCCGCGCCATCAAGACAGTCCTTGCCAGTCTGGAAGACTCCAAGGCCGAAAACATCGTCTCCATCGACATCCAGGGAAAATCGAGCCTCGGCGACTATATGGTCGTTGCGTCGGGCCGATCGCACCGGCATGTCTCGGCTGTCGCCGACCACCTCCTCAAGGCGCTCAAGGATGCCGGCCTCGGCACGGCGCGCGTTGAGGGGCTGTCCGGCGCCGACTGGGTCCTGATCGATTCGGGCGACATCATCGTCCATGTCTTCCGCCCCGAAGTCCGCGAATTCTACAATCTCGAAAAGATGTGGCAGGCGCCGGACCTCGAGGAAGAGACCTTGCACTGAGCTTCGTCCCGTGTCGTAACCGTCCTGGGTGCGACATGGATTGAAAGCTTGCCGAGGCAGGGATGAAGATATCAGTTCATGCCGTGGGCCGGATGAAAGCCGGCCCCGAGAGGGAACTCGCCGACCGATATTTCGAGCGCTTCGCCAAGAGCGGCCCGGCGGTTGGGCTGGAATTCGCCGGCATCGTCGAGATCGCCGAGGGCCGCGCCGCGAATGCCAATGAGCGCCGGCGCGACGAAGGCGCGCGGCTGCAGGCGCAGCTGCAGCCAGGCACGGCCCTTATCCTGCTCGACGAGCGCGGCAAGAGCCTTTCCTCCGAAGATTTCGCCGGCCGTATCGGCCAGTTGCGGGATGCCGGCCGCAAGGCAATGGTCCTGGCCATCGGCGGTGCCGACGGTCACGACCAGGCGTTGCGAGACCAGGCCGAACTGGTGCTGTCTTTCGGCGCCCTGACCTGGCCGCATCAGCTGGTGCGCGTGATGCTGGGCGAGCAGCTCTACAGGGCGGCTACGATCCTGTCCGGCCATCCTTATCACCGATCCTGAAAACAGCCGGTCGGCACTGAATTCCGCCCCAATGCCGCGCAAGATCGCATGCCGGGCGGGCATTCCAGCGCTTGCACCTGTTGCGTTTGTGCGTGCCGCTGTTCAAAAGCGCCAAACGGCTTTGGGCGAAGCGCATTAATATGGTTGATGATTCGTTAACGAAGCCGCGGATAGAGTCCATCGTGCATGTCTGAAGGCTGGAAATCGATAACGGGCATATGGCGCGGGCGCTGCGGCATCGCGGCGGCGGCGATCGTCCTGTCGTTCCATGCCGCGCGGGCCGAGAACACGCTCGACATGGCGCCCGATCCGGACCAGAGCCGCGCCGAATATGAGCAGGTTTCCAAGGAGATAACGCTTTCGTCGGAGCGGCTGGCCAAGCTTGCCGCCGATATCGCCACGGTCAAGAAGGACCACGCCTCGATCACCGCCGCGCTGATCCAGTCGGCCATGACCGAGCAGAAGCTCGGCCAGGACATCGAGGATATCGGTGCCAAGCTGGAGGGTTTGAAGGGCGAAGAGCAGAAGATTCGCGCCTCGCTCGCGGCGCGGCGCGACGTGCTGGCCGAAGTGCTGGGCGCCTTGCAGCGCATGGGGCTCAATCCGCCGCCGGCGATCCTGGTCAAGCCGGAAGACGCGTTGTCGTCGGTGCGCAGCGCCATCCTGCTTGGCGCCGTGGTGCCGGAGTTGCGCCAGCAGACCGACAGGCTGCTGGCCGACCTCAAGGAGCAGACCCGGGTGACGGCCTCGATCGAGGCGGAACGAGCGCGGCTGACGACGGCGGTCGGCGAGCAGACGGCCGAAAAGAAACGGCTCGGCATGCTCCTGGAAGCCAAGCAGAAACTCGCGGCCGACACGCAGGCGCAAATGGCGGCCGAACAACAGAAATCCGAAGCGCTGGCGGCCAAGGCCAGCAGCCTGAAAGAGCTGATCGCATCGCTTGAAGCGCAGGCCGACAAGGCGCGCAAGGCCGCGGATGCCGCAAAGGCAGCCGATGCCGGCGAGCCCGATGGCACAGCGCCCAGCGGTGACCAGACGGCCTCACTGCCGGTTCCCGAAGGCAACCAGCTCACCGCGGCAGCGCCTTTTTCGGCATTGCAGGGGCAGATCGCGCTGCCGGTCACCGGCCGCATCAAACGCCGCTTCGGCGCCAATGACGGTAACGGCGCGTTGATGCTAGGTGACATGGTTGCGACACAATCAGGAGCCATCGTCACCGCGCCGGCGGATGGGAATGTGCTTTATGCGGGGCCGTTTCGCTCCTATGGTCAACTCTTGATCCTCGACGCAGGCGACGGCTATCATGTCGTCCTGGCGGGGATGAGCAGAATCAGCGTCGCGACTGGCCAGTCAGTTCTCGCAGGAGAGCCGGTCGGTGCGATGGGAGAAGCCCGGGTGGCGAGCACCTCGGCTTCGAAGAATGGAAATGCCACGCCGGAACTCTATGTCGAGTTCCGCAAGGATGGAAAACCCGTCGATCCGGCCCCATGGTGGTCGGACCGTTTTTCTGGAAGGACGTGAAATGATGCGGAAACTGTCGCTTCTGTTTGCCGGTGCGCTGATGGGCGCATCCGCCATGAGCCTCGTCTATGGCGCGCCCGGCTCGGCGGCGAACGCTGCGGGGTCGGAGACCTACAAGCAACTGGCGATCTTCGGCGACATCTTCGAGCGGGTGCGGGCGCAGTATGTGACGCCGCCCGACGACAAGTCGCTGGTCGAGAACGCCATCAACGGCATGCTCGCCTCGCTCGACCCGCACTCCTCCTACATGAATGCCGAACAGGCGCAGGACATGCGCGTCCAGACCAAGGGCGAGTTCGGCGGCCTCGGCATCGAGGTCACCATGGAGAACGACCTGGTCAAGGTGATCA
Source organism: bacterium M00.F.Ca.ET.205.01.1.1 (assembly GCA_004791255.1). GTDB lineage: Bacteria > Pseudomonadota > Alphaproteobacteria > Rhizobiales > Rhizobiaceae > Mesorhizobium. Next base: position 400,027 of record SRUQ01000006.1, on the reverse strand, counting down.
CGCCCATCGACGACACGCCGGCCGCCAAGGCGGGCGTTCTGGCCGGCGACTACATTGCCAAGATCGACGGCCAGGAGGTTCGCGGCCTGACGCTCAACGACGCTGTCGACAAGATGCGCGGCCTGGTCAATACGCCGATCAAGCTCACCATTCTGCGCCAGGGCGCCGACAAGCCGATCGAACTGACTGTCGTGCGCGACATCATCAAGGTCAAGGCGGTCAAGTTCCGGGTCGAGAACGACATCGGCTACATGAAGATCACCTCCTTCACCGAAAAGACCTATGACGACCTCGAGAACGCCATCGACACCATCAAGAAGCAGGTGCCGGACGACAAGCTCAAGGGCTATGTGCTCGACCTGCGCCTCAATCCGGGCGGCCTGCTCGACCAGGCGGTGAGCGTGTCGGATGCGTTCCTCAAGCGCGGCGAGATCGTCTCGACCCGCGGCCGCGATCCCAAGGACGTCACCCGTTTCGACGCCAAGCCCAAGCAGGTCGACGACGTCAACGGCAAGCCGATCATCGTGCTCGTCAATGGCGGCTCGGCCAGCGCTTCCGAAATCGTCGCCGGCGCGCTGCAGGATCTGCGCCGCGTCACGGTGGTCGGCACGCAGTCCTTCGGCAAGGGTTCGGTGCAGACCATCATCCCGCTCGGCGAGAACGGTGCGCTCAGGCTGACGACGGCGCTCTATTACACGCCGTCCGGCAAGTCGATCCAGGGCAAGGGCATCACGCCCGACATCAAAGTCGACCAGCCGCTGCCGCCCGAACTGCAGGGCAGGGACCTGACGCGCGGTGAATCCGACCTCAAGGGCCATATCAAGGGTGCCGACGAGAGCTCGACCGGTTCGGGCTCGGCAGCCTATGTGCCGCCGGATCCGAAGGACGATCTGCAGCTCATCTATGCCGAGCAGCTGCTGCGCGGTCAGAAAACGGATCCGTCCTTCCCGCCCAATCCGGAAAAGGCCGTGCTCAACCAGTAGGCCCGCGGCCAGGTCTGGCCGCCTGACGCAAGCAATGCGATGCTGCCGGGACCGAAAGGTTCCGGCAGTTTGATTCGGGGATGCGGCGCCAGGGCAAGCGCCAGTTTTGATGAATTCGCGCGCATGTCTTTCGAAGGGCCGCCTTCGGAACCATGGCACCGGGGACAAGGTTTGGCTGATATCGGCAAGGACATCGAACGCCCGCTCGGACAGAGCGTCCGGGCGCCGCGTGCCGCCGGCAAGGTCAACGCCGGCGTCATCGCGGCGACCGTGGTCGTGCTGGCCGTGGTCGGCGTTTCCGGTGCCATCGCGCTGCGCGGGCAGCCATTTCGAAAGCCGCAAGAGGTCACCGTCTCGACGCCGCAAATGACGGCGGCGGCGCAGCCAGCTCCGCCTGCCCTGGCCCCAGTCGCAGCACCGAAGCCCGAGACGCCGGCAAAAGATTTGTCGACCAAGAGCGGCGGGCCACAGATCATCCACGTACAGAGCGAAGAGGGTGATGTCCCGCCCAAGGGGGCGATCGTCATCCACGATCCTGCGACGCTCGGCCAGAACCTGAAGATCGCGCATATTCCCGACAAGGCGCTGATCGAGGCCAGCGACACCGGTCCCTTGCCGATCCGCGCCACCGACGGAAGGCGGCCGTTCGACGTCTATGCGCGGCCCTGGTCCGGGGCGCGCGGGGCGCGGGTGGCGATCGTCATCGGCGGGCTTGCCGTGTCGCAGACTGGCACCCAGGCGGCGATCGCCAGGCTGCCGCCGGAAGTGACGCTTGGTTTCGCGCCGCAAGGCAACAGCATCGGCCGCTGGATGACGGCGGCGCGGCAGAGCGGCCACGAGATCGTCATGCAGGTGCCGCTCGAACCGTTCGACTTTCCCAACGTCAACCCCGGCCGCAACACGCTGACGGTGGCGGCGAGCGCCGACGAGAACATCAAGAACCTGCACTGGGCCCTGTCGCGGACGACCAACTACACCGGGGTCATGAACTATATGGGCGCGCGCTTCTCCACCGATGCGGCGGCCATGGAGCCGTTCATGGCCGAACTCGGCAAGCGCGGGCTCGCCTATGTCGACGACGGCTCGTCGGCGCGCAGCATGGCGCCGGACCTGGCGCTCAAGGACGGCGTGCCTTTCATTGCCGGCGACATGGCGATCGATGCCGTGCAGGACCGCGGCGAAATCCTGAAGAAGCTGGACAGCCTGGAAGCGACGGCGCGGGCCAAGGGCTCTGCCGTCGGCATAGGCTCCGCCTTCGACGTGACGATCGACACGGTGACGTCCTGGGTGGCGGAAGCCAAGAAGCGCGGCATCGAGATCGTACCGATTTCGGCGGTGGCTATCGATCCGCAAAAGGGTTAGCCATCGGAAAACGGGTGGAAAACTGACTGATGGTGAAGACGAACAAAGTTGACCGTGAAACCTTGCCTTACCGGCCGTGTGTCGGGCTGATGATCCTCAATCCCGGCGGCTCTGTCTGGGTCGGCCACCGCATCGCCGAGCCCGACAGCGAGTTTGCCGGCACGACGCAGCTCTGGCAGATGCCGCAAGGCGGTATCGACAAGGGCGAGGAACCGTTGCAGGCGGCGGAGCGGGAACTCTATGAGGAGACCGGCATGCGCAGCGTCTCGCTGCTTGCCGAGGCGCCGGACTGGATCAACTACGACCTGCCGGACCATCTGGTCGGCATCGCCTTCAAGGGCAGGTATCGCGGCCAGACGCAGAAATGGTTTGCCTACCGCTTTCATGGCGAGAGCAGCGAAATCCAGATCAACCCGCCACCGGGCGGCCACACCGCCGAGTTCGACAAATGGGCATGGCGGCCGATGCAGGATCTTCCCGATTTGATCGTGCCGTTCAAGCGCAAGGTCTATGAAGACGTGGTGGCGGCGTTCCGGCATTTGGTGGCGTAGCCGGTTCCGCGCAGCCGCGGTCGAAACGGCCCGCAGTTGCCGTGTCGGCTCGACGGTCCTATTGATGTCTATCCGTCACCAGAAGGGTCGCCATGAACGACGCCCCCACGAGGTCACCGCCAAAGGACGCCGCTGCCATAAGCGAAGCCGCGGCCGGCGCTATCCTGACCATCGATCTCGGTGCGATCCGCCAGAACTACCGGCGGCTGAAGGCGCGGCTGGGCGGCGTGCGCTGCGCCGGCGTGGTCAAGGCCGACGGCTATGGGCTCGGCGCGCGCGAGGTGGCGGCGGCGCTCCAGGACGAAGGCTGCGATATCTTCTTCGTCGCGTTGCTGGCCGAAGGTCTCGACCTGCGCAAGGCAGTTGGTGCCGGGCCAGACATCTATGTGCTCAATGGACTGCCGCCAGGCTCCGAGCCGGAAGCGGTCGCGGCCGGGCTTTGCGCTGTCATCAACAGTACCGGGCAGTTGAAGGCCTGGCGCGACGCGGCGCGCAGCGCGGGTCGCGAACTGCCTGCCGCCATTCAGGTCGACAGCGGCATGTCGCGGCTAGGCATGGCGCCGGCCGAAGTCGAGACGGTGGCCAGGGATGCCAGTGCTTTCGCGGGTATCGACGTCAGACTTTTGATGAGCCATCTCGCCTGCGCCGACGAGCCGCACCATCCGGCCAATGAACAGCAGCTGATAGCATTCGAGCGGCTGCGCGAAATGCTGCCCAAGGCGCCGGCCTCGCTCGCCAACTCCTCCGGCATCTTTCTGGGACCATCCTATCACTATGATCTCGCCCGCCCTGGGGCGGCGCTCTATGGCATCAACCCGACGCCGGACGAACCCAACCCGATGCTGCCGGTGGTGCGGCTGCAGGCCAAGGTGGCGCAGACCCGCAGGGTCGAGAAAGGCGCCGGCATCGGCTATGGCCACAGTTTTCGCGCCGAAGGGCCGCTGCGGCTGGCTACGATTTCCTTCGGCTATGCCGATGGCTGGTTGCGCCGCTCGGTTTCCGCCGCCTGGTTCGAGGGCGTGCGGCTGCCTTTCCTCGGCCGGGTGTCGATGGATTCGATCATTCTCGATATGTCCGCGCTGCCGCCGGGCCGGCTCGGCGAAGGCGATCTGGTCGAACTGCTCGGACCATCGCAAACCGTCGACGATGCCGCCGGCCATGCCGGCACCATCGGTTACGAAATCCTGGCCAGCCTCGGCCGGCGCTTCCACCGGGACTATGTCGGCGGCTGAGCGGTTTGGCCGCGCTTGACAAGCGGGCGCCCGTCGGCAAGGCTCGGGACATGAGCAACCTCGCTTATATCAGAACCTTGTTCAGGGTCTGTCCGATCGCGGGATCATAGCCCCGGCGGGCCGCCTTCTGGCGTCCGTCCGTACCGGGGAATCCATCCATCCACAATCGCCATCAAGCCGTCGGCCCTTCGCGGCTGCCGGCCTTTCATCATGCCGCCGCCACTGCGGCTGCAACGGCGCATCCCTCGGATGCACCGATCCATGAGGTATGCCATGCAACATGCAACAGGACTGCGTCCAAGCAACCAGATTTTGATCAGCGACACCGAACATAACAGGCTGACAGGCCTGGCAAGGGCCTTGCTCGACCGCGCACCGGAGACGGCCGAGGAACTGCTTTCGGAAATGGACCGGGCCGTCATCACGGAGGCAGCGGCCATGCCGAACGACGTGGTGCGCATGGGCTCGACGGTAACGGTTCGCGGCGAAAGCGGGGACACACAGCGCATCGTGCTGGTCTATCCGGGGGAGGCAGATATTGCCGAAAATCGCATCTCGGTGCTGACGCCGATGGGAACGGCTCTCATCGGTGCGGCCATCGGGCAGGCGGTGCGGTGGAGCAGCCGTGACGGCCGGGAATTGTCGGTAACCATTGAAGCTGTCGATACGCCGGCCTCCGGCCCGCAAAGGCCTTGATCGTGGAGGCGGGAATGATGAACACGACTTGCTGCCTGACGACGAAGGACTTCGCCTTCCTCGAAGTCATGCTGGAGCGCCGACGGGCATTCGCGGATCCGATTGTGCACATGCTCGAACACAAGCTTTCAATCGCCGACGTGGTCCCGATCGATTCGGTCGGCCCCGATATCGTTACGCTGAACAGCAGGGTGGTGTTCGGCATCAATGCCGGTCCCGCCGAGACGCGCACGCTGGTGCAGAACGAGGGGTGCGGACCGGTCGGCTCCAGCCTGTCGGTGGCAACGAGGCGGGGGCTCTGCATGCTTGGCATGGCGCAGGGCCAGACGGCATCGGTCGAGCACCCGGATGGTCGGCTGGAGGCAATCCAGATCAAAGCGGTGCTCTATCAGCCGGAGGCTGCCCGGAGCGCGGTCAGGCAGAAACGTCGGGTCGACGGCCGAAAACCGTACGGGCTCACTCTCGTCTACAGTGCCGCAGCCGATTGGCGGCCTCTTGGCGAGTCGGCCGGAATGCGGCAGACAGACGAGGACGACCCCGGTCCCTCTGCGGCGTGAACAGGTCCGGCGCATGGTCTCGAAAATCGGCATCGATTTTCGCCTGGGATCATGCACAAATCGACAATGCGGTCGCGTCCCCGTGCGTCCTGAGGACGCGGCGCGACAAGGAGTGAACGATGAAAATCATTGTGCTGGGCGGTGGCGTGATCGGTGTGACCACGGCCTACTATCTCGCCGAAGCCGGCCATGAGGTGACGGTGCTCGACCGCCAGAAAGGTCCGGCGCTGGAAACCAGCTTTGCCAATGCCGGCGAGATTTCGCCCGGCTACGCTTCGCCCTGGGCCGGACCCGGCATTCCGCTGAAGGCGATCAAGTGGCTGCTGATGAAGCACGGGCCGCTGGTGGTGCGGCCGGCCTTCGATCCATACATGTGGACATGGCTGGTCAAGATGCTGCGCAACTGCACGGCCGAGCGCTACGCGATCAACAAGTCGCGCATGGTGCCGCTGGCCGAATACAGCCGTGACACGCTGAAGGCGCTGCGCGCGGCGACCGGCATCAGCTATGACGAGCGCACCAAAGGCACGCTGCAGCTGTTCCGCACGCAGAAGCAGCTCGACGGCACATCTGGCGATGTCGAGGTGCTGAAGAAATACGGCGTGCCCTACGAGATCCTCGACCAGGATGGCTGCATCGCGGCGGAGCCGGCGCTGGCCGGGGTGCGCGAGAAATTCGTCGGCGGGCTGAGGCTGCCCGGCGACGAGACCGGCGACTGCAAGATGTTCACCGACAGGCTGGCCGAGCTTTGCGTGGCGCGCGGCGTCAAGTTCGAATACGACGTGACCGTCTGGCGCGTTATCCGCAGCCGCAACCGGATCGGCAATCTGAGCACCAGCGCCGGCTTCAAAATCGCCGATGCCTATGTGATGGCGATGGGCAGCTATTCGGCGGGCTTCATGCGCCGGATCAAGCGCCCGATCCCGGTCTATCCGGTCAAGGGCTATTCGATCACCGTGCCGATCAAGGACGCCGCCGCAGCACCCGTGTCGACGGTGATGGACGAGACCTACAAGGTGGCGATCACTCGGCTTGGCGACCGCATCCGCGTCGGCGGCACGGCTGAGATTTCCGGCTTTGACCTGAGGCTGCACGAATCGCGGCGGCGCACGCTGGAACACTCGCTGGGCGATTTGTTTCCGGGCGCCGGTTCCATGCGCGAGGCGACGTTCTGGTGCGGTCTGCGGCCGATGACGCCGGACGGGCCGCCCATCATCGGCCGCACCGAAGTGTCCAATCTCTTCCTCAACACCGGGCACGGAACGCTGGGCTGGACCATGGCCTGCGGGTCGGCCAAGGTGCTGGCGGACATCATGTCGAACAAGGTACCCGACGTCGATGCGCGCGCGCTCGCGCAGGAACGCTACCTGAAATAGGGCGGCATCAGAACGCTTCCTTGATCCATTTCTCGTCGAACAGCAGCCGGTAGGCCCAGGGGATCGTCACCTTGGGATCGACCGGGTTGGAGTGCGCGACATAGTCGTCGTAGACCGGCTTCATCCTGGCGTAGAAGGCGGGATCGAGCACCATCATGCCGTTCTCCGAATCGTGGAAGAAGCTGCGGTTGTTGAGATTGACCGACGAGATCGCCACCAGCCTTTCGTCGATCATCATGATCTTGGAATGCAGCACCACGTCAGGCGCCTTGAACTCGCGAATGTTGATGCGGTCGCCATATTTCTCGACGAACAGCTTGTTGAGCGCGGTGAGGAACCTGCCGCCGATATCGCCCTTGAGATCGATGCGGCCGACAATGTCGATCTTGACACCTCGGGCGAGCGCCCGATCGAAGGCGAGGCTGAGCTTCGGCGTCAGGTTGAGATAGGGATTGACGATCTGGATATGGTGCCGGGCGGCATCGACCAGTTCGACGAAATAGTCCTCCAGCGCATGGCCGTCCTCGTAGGGCACGGAGATGAAATGCCGCGCCGTTCCTGACGGATGCAGGCGATTGCCGCGAACCGGAATGGAAAAGGGCCTGATGATATTGGTGTCGGCGTCGCGCAGCCACACGGTCGACAGATGCGCGGCGAGGGTCTCGACCGTCGTTCTGTCTGAGAACTCGATGTCGAAGTCGCTCCAGTTCGAATAGTAGTTCAGCGAAAGGCCGTCGGTCTTGCCGTATTGCTGCAGCTCCGGATAGCGCGACAGGTCGATCGGCCTGTGGAACAGGAAGCCGTCATGGATGTTGCGCCCGCCGATGATGGCGCGCGAGCGGGAGGGGTCCTGCGCCAGCGTCGCCAGCATCTTGATGTGATGAGTCTTGTGGAGCTGCGAAATCTGCTCGTCGATCGGCGCGCCGTGATCGGCCCGCCAGCGGTATTCCTGCAGTTCGACATTGGGGAATTCGGCCGCCAGCCGGTGCAGCATGGCGTCGTCCTTGTCACGCTCCAGCACGTCGGTGACCATGATGCGCACCTTGGTGCCGAGGGCGGCGTGATGGCGGATCAGCCTTTCCATGACGCGGCCGGTAAAGTCGGCCTTGAACTCCAGCGACGAGAGATAGATCAGCTTCAGTCTCGGCGCCTTCGAGAAATCTAGCGGCAATTCCGGATCGCCCTTGTCGATGGCGCTGTCGGAGAGTGGCGCGCCCATCAGCGCCTCGACCTTGGCGTTGAAGCCGTCGCGCGATTTGCGCAGCAGTTTGGGCTGCCCGATCGGCGCGGCGCAGGTCTGCGACAGCCAGCGGCTGGCGAAGAAAGCGCGCTGGAGGGCATCGAGGCCGCTGGGGTCGGGCGTTGGGCAACGCCGATAGCTGATATCGAAGGCCGCAAGCGCCGGATCGGCGGTTTCCTCGCGCCGGATGGTGAGCGGGGTTGCCGGAGGGCCGAGGCTGGAGCGGATGCTTGCCGTGCAGCGGTTCAGGCTGTCGTTCGGAAACAGGCTGGCCGTGTCGTCCTCGCCCGACAGGCGAAAGCGGAATGCCGCGCCGGCGGCGATGGTGTGCGAGGCGCCGGCGGCGCGGATCGCCAATGTGCCGTCGCAGGTGGCCTCGATGTCGGCAGGCTGCTTGCCGGCCAGGCGCACGACAATTTCGGTGCTGCGCGCCTGCAGGCCGGAAAAATCGAAGACCTTGGGCTGGGAAGGCCGTGCCGTGGCGTCGATGTAGAGCGTCTGCCGCGACACCCGCCAGCGTCCGTCGAAATGGCCGTCGCCGCTGCCGCCGTCCCCAGGCGGCAGAAGCGGCGCGGCAACCGGATCGGCCAGCCGTTGCAGCGTCGAATACGCTGCCTGGAAGTCGCGGTTCTCAACATCGCGGCGGTCCCGTCCGAAAGGACCGGTGCCGTTGGCGCGATCCATCGCGCCGAGCTGGTGATGGGCGAGCAGCGCCAGGAACCGCTTTTCATAGTCGCTTGCGCCGGCATCGCCGAAGAATTGCGCTGCGGCTACTCCTGGACCCGAAGCAGCGGCCGACAGCGATGGGCGGGTGCAGGCCTTTTCACCCTGCAGCAGATCGCAGGAGCCGCGGCCCGCGCCGGCACAACCGGCAAGGAGCGCCAGCCCGAGCAGGGCCATGGCGATGGCGGTGCGGCCCTTCACCCGTTCGCTCCGGCCTTCATGGCGCTCAACTGCGCCGGATCGCGCGGCGGCATGAAGCCATGCGGGAAGACCTTGCAGACCGGGATGGCGAAAGTGGCGATCAGCAGTTCCGCCTCGCTGCGCATCTTGCGGTGCGCCGTCTTGTCGTCGCGGATCGCTCTCGCCGAGGCGACGAGGGCGCCGTCGCAGCCGCAATGGTCGTGCTGGGCGATGTAGCAGGCGTCATGGATTTGGCAGACCGCATCGAGGCGGTCGACCGGCCGGGCCGAGAGATCGCCGGTACGGGTGCCCGGCCCGCAGTAATTGCCGATGACGAAAGGCGAGGGGCGGGCCATGGCGTAGCGGACGGGCTTGGGCAATTCGGCTTCCGGGACCTTGGTCCACGGATTGGCGCATGCGGAGACGAAAAGCAGCGGCAGGATGGCAAGAACGGCTCGCATAGTCTATCGGCGCCAGCTTTCTGAAAGATCCCCACCCGACGACGCGCCCATGAGGCGGTCGCACGCCTGATGCCACACTGGCCGGTTTTGTGGCAAGGAAAAGAACTGCAGCGTCATGGCCGAGAGCGCAGAGCAAGTGACGCAAATGTGGGCCCCGCTTGCGGGCAAGGCTGAGCGTGTGGTCAACTCGTTCATTCTGGACCCGCTTTGATCTGCGCATCGCGTTTCCAGGCTTGTGAAATCAGGTGAACAGGCCCCGTTCCCGCTCCACCGCCCTGGTGATGAAGCTGGCGACGATCTGGACGCGGCGCAGCGGCCTGACCGATTCGTGGTAGACCAGCCAGTAGGCGCGGCGGATGGGCGCGACGATGTCGACCGGCACCAGCTCGGGCATCGAGCGGGCGACGAAAGTGTGCAGGATGCCGATGCCGGCGCCCGAGCGCACGGCTTCGGCCTGGCCGAGCGCCGAGGAGATGGCGAAGCTCGTGCGCCAGTCGGCGCTGAATTCCGCCGCATAATCAAGCGAGGGGCTGACGATGAGGTCGGGCACGTAGCCGATCAGCGTGTGCCGGCCGAGTTCGGCGGCGGTTTCGGGCAGGCCATGCGCCTGGACATAGGTGCGGGAGGCAAACAGCCCCAGCGAGTAGTCGACCAGCTTGCCCGCCACCAGCCGGCCTTCGGTCGGTCGCTCGACGGTGATGGCGATGTCGGCCTCGCGCCGCGACAGCGAGAAGGAGCGCGGTACCGGCACGAGCTGTATGGTGAGCTCACGGTGGAGGGCTGTGAGTTCGCCCAGGCGCTTGGCCAGGAAGGCGACGCCGAAGCCGTCGGGCGCGCCGATGCGCACCGTGCCGGAGACATCGTCGCCGTCGCCTGAAATGGTCGAACGCGCCGCGATCATGTCGGCTTCCATGCGCTCGGCAATGTCGAGGAAGCGCTCGCCGGCCGGTGTCAGTTCGCTGCCGGTGGTCAGCCGGCGAAACAGCTTGGTCCGCAGCGCCTCCTCGAGCGCGGCGATACGGCGCGAGACGGTGGCGTGGTTGAGTTCCAGCCGCCTGGCCGCGCCGAGGATCTGGCCGGCGCGTGCGACGGCGAGAAAGATGCGGACGTCATCCCAGTTCATCTACCCTCCGGGCAAGAAGCCATTTGCGGCAATTAATGCACAGCCGACCGCCGTTGTCTATTTTTCGCACAACGGTTGCGATCTCCCTCGCGTTGCCATCGCCGACGCAAAGGCGGACAATGCGGCATCATAAACCCAGGGAGAGAAATCATGATCGAGTACGGTCATTTCATTGGCGGCAAGCATGTCGCCGGAACCAGCGGCCGCAAGCAGGATGTCATGCAGCCCATGGATGGTTCGGTGCGTGGCACGGTTGCGCTGGCTTCGCAGGCGGAACTGCGCGCGGCTGTCGAGGACGCCAAGGCCGCACAGCCCAAATGGGCCGCCACCAACCCGCAGCGCCGCGTGCGCGTGCTGATGAAGTTTCTCGAACTGGTCGCCCGCGACTATGACGAACTGGCCGAAATCCTGGCCCGCGAGCACGGCAAGACCATCGCCGACGCCAAGGGCGACATCCAGCGCGGCCTCGAAGTGGTCGAGGTCTGCATCGGCGCGCCGCACATGATGAAGGGCGAATTCACCGATGGCGCCGGCCCCGGTATCGACGTCTATTCGATGCGCCAGCCGCTCGGCGTCGTTGCCGGCATCACCCCGTTCAACTTCCCGGCGATGATCCCGCTGTGGAAGATCGCGCCAGCCATCGCCTGCGGCAACGCCTTCATCCTGAAGCCGTCCGAGCGCGATCCGGGCGTGCCGATCCGCATCGCCGAACTGTTCCTCGAGGCCGGCCTGCCGGCAGGTATCCTCAACGTCGTCAATGGCGACAAGGAAGTGGTCGACGCCATCCTCGACGATCCGGACATCAAGGCCGTAGGCTTCGTCGGCTCGACGCCGATCGCCCACTACATCTATTCGCGCGGTACCGCGGCCGGCAAGCGCGTGCAGTGCTTCGGCGGCGCCAAGAACCACATGATCATCATGCCCGACGCCGACATGGACCAGACCGTCGACGCGCTGATCGGCGCCGGCTACGGCTCGGCCGGCGAGCGCTGCATGGCGATTTCGGTGGCTGTCCCGGTCGGCAATGACACCGCAAACCGGCTGATGGAAAAGCTGATCCCGCGCGTCGAGAGCCTCAAGGTCGGCCCGTCGACGGATTCGGCCGCCGATTTCGGCCCGCTGGTGACGGCGCAGGCACTGGAGCGGGTGAAGGGCTATGTCGACACCGGCGTCAAGGAAGGCGCCAAGCTGGTCGTCGATGGCCGCGGCTTCAAGATGCAGGGCTACGAGAACGGCTACTATATGGGCGGCTGCCTGTTCGACAACGTGACCGCGGACATGCGCATCTACAAGGAGGAGATCTTTGGGCCGGTGCTGTCGGTGGTGCGCGCGCCGACCTATGAGAACGCCATCAAGCTCGCCAATGACCATGAGATGGGCAATGGCGTCGCCATCTTCACCCGTGACGGCGACGCCGCGCGTGACTTCGCCTCACGCGTCCAGGTCGGCATGGTCGGCGTGAACGTGCCGATCCCGGTGCCGATCGCCTATTACACCTTCGGTGGCTGGAAGGCGTCGTCCTTCGGCGACCTCAACCAGCACGGCCCGGACGCGTTTCGTTTTTACACCAAGACCAAGACGGTCACTTCGCGCTGGCCGTCCGGTATCAAGGACGGCGCCGAGTTCGTCATCCCGACGATGAACTGAACTAGATCCCAGATCGCACGAAAGGCCCGGGGCTACGCTCCGGGCCTTATGATTCCCGGCGTCGAGCTCTCTGTCAAAATGCTGACGTGATGGAACCAAGCGGCTGGAGCCTGCTTTTAGCCTGTATCCCTGCCAAGGTGCAGGCCAATCCAACAGCGCCGGTGTCATCCGGGGTTCTCGTCTGGCGCAAGGAGGTGTCAGATGAAATGGCGTCCTGTCGCAACGATTTTCTGCACGGGGGTGGCAATGTCCGGTATCGCGCATGCTGAAGCCGCCGGGCAATGCGCCAAACGCGCCGACATCGTCAAGGCGCTCGGCGACACGTTTCATGAGAGCGAAGCCGGGCGCGGCCTGATCAACTCCGGCGTGGTCCTTGAGGTTTTTGTTTCCGAGCAAGGCACTTGGACCGTTCTGGCCTCCGATACCAAGGGCCAGAGTTGTATCCTGTCCGCTGGCGAAGGCTGGGATGGGACAACGATCAAGGCGGCCCTGCCGGGCGCCTGAGCGGGCTCAGCGCATCGCCATTTTCTGCGGGGCCGCGCAGCAGCGCCAGCCGCTTGGTACGGTGGCTTGTTTCCTCGCCGCGTCGAACAAGGTTCGGCGCGGCTTGGTGCTGATCAGGACCAGGCCAGACAGGGTGCTTGTTTTAGGATCGGGACCTCACCATATCGAATCCAGGGAGCCATGTGTTCCCGATGACAGACCGGAAACCAGAAGGAGTGACGTGATGATGACGTCGAATCCGGCCTGGAACGTTCCGGCATGCTGAGGCGGCCGATGTGCCTCCCTTGCCGGAATGCGAAGGCGAAGGAGGTGCCCTATGGCACGGGTATTTTCGTATCAATGGATGAAGCTGGCGGTGGTCGGCGCGGCGATGGCGGTGTCGGCGTCATCCGCGCAGGCGCAACTGATCTGCGGCGGCCGCGACTATCTGGTCGCAAGGCTGGCGGCGGCATTCGAGGAGAAGCGGCTGGGTTACGGCGTGGCCGGGCAAGTAGCCATCTTCGAGGTCTTTGTCTCGGCCGGCGGAACCTGGACCATCCTGATGACCGACGTTAACGGCCAAACCTGCATCCTGGCGGCCGGTGACGGATGGGAAGACACACTGGCGACCGCGGTCGGGCAGTCCGGCGGCTGAGCCCAGGAGCAATTGCGGACGTTGCTCTGGTCAGCGAGTGGCCGCCGTCTCGGCGTGGCCGCGAAGCAGCGCCATGAGCTTCTTGGCGTCCTTGGCAGCCCCCTCCTCGTCGCCGTCGAGGATCGAGCGGATCAGCGCGACATGGTGCTCGGCCGATTCGGCGAGCCCGGTGTCGGACTTGTAGCGGAACCAGAAGCGGCGGCTGTGGGTCTGAAGCGGGGCAGCCAGCCGCGCGGCGAAAGGGTTGTCGGCGGCGAGCGCCAGCGCTTCGTCGAGCGCCTTGTCGGCCTGGATGAAGGCGAGCACATTGCCTGATATGACCGCTTTCTGCATGGCAAGTGCTGCCTCGTGAAACAGGTCGGCCGCCTCGCGGGTGACGAAGCGGGCGGCCGAGCGCGCCAGCACCACCTCGACGCCGCGCCTGGCGTCGAGCACGCGCAGCCAGTCGCCTGGATGCAGCGCGGCTATCGCGATGCCGGCACGTGGCCTGACGTCCAGCAGCCCTTCCCATGCCAACCGTTGGATCGCCTCGCGCACCGGCGTGCGCCCGAGCCCGAGCCTGTCGATCAGCGCGCCCTCGGTGACGAAACTCGCCGGCGCCAGCTCCAGCGTCACGATCATATGCTCGAGTACGCGGTAGGCTTTGGCCGTCGCCGGCTCGGATGCGATGCTTGCTTCCATGGATATCAAAGGCGCTCTCCTGATATATCTATAATATATCATAACAGATTCCGCATTGACAGCGAGTTTCTTAGCAGATATATGGCTGATATATCAGATGGAGCGATGATCATGTGGACCGGAGTTTTCCCCGCCGTCACGACCAAATTCACCGAAGACGACCGCCTCGACCATGCCGAGATGGAGCGCTGCTATGGCCTGCAGATGGAGGCCGGCTGTGACGGCATCATCGTCTGCGGATCGCTCGGCGAAGGGCCGATGCTATCGCCCGACGAGAAGATCGAGGTGCTGAAGGCGGCGCAGAAGGTCGCCGGCAAGAAGCCGGTGCTGCTGACGGTCAATGAGGCAGGGACCCGCGAGGCGACGAGCATCGCCAAGCGCGCCGCCAAGGAAGGCGCCAACGGCCTGATGGTGGTGCCGAGCCCGATCTACCACACCAATCCGGAAGAAACGGTCGCGGCACTTCGCGCCGTCGCCGAGGCAGGCGACCTGCCGGTCATGATCTACTCCAACCGGCTCGCCTACCGCGTCGACGTCACGGTCGACCTGATGGAGGAACTGGCATCCGACAAGCGCTTCGTCGCCATCAAGGAATCGTCCGACGACATCCGGCGCTCGACCGAGATCATCAACCGCCTGGGCACGCGTTATGATCTGTTCACCGGCGTCGACAATCTCGCCTTCGAGGCACTGTCGGTCGGCGCCATCGGCTGGGTGGCCGGGCTGGTCACCGCGTTCCCGCGCGAGACGGTCGCCATCTACCAGCTGATGAAGCAGGGCCGCCGCGAAGAGGCGCTCGCCATCTACCGCTGGTTCCGGCCACTGCTCGATCTCGACGTCTCGACCTATCTGGTGCAGAACATCAAGCTTGCCGAAGTGTTCGCCATCAACACCAACGACCGCGTGCGCATGCCGCGCCAGCCGCTGTCGGGCGAGCGCCGCAAGGCGGTCGAGAAGATCGTCAAGGACGCGCTGGCGGTTCGCCCGACGCTGCCGCAGTTCTGAGGGCTTTCTTCTCCCTATTTTCGGGGTGAAGATGGCGGCGATCGGATGAAGGGCAGTGCCGACGTGCAGGGAAATTCTACGACACAGGAGGGGCGCCGCCCCTTATCCGCCCTGCGGGCACCAACTCCGCGTGAACGGGGAGAACGCCAGGACATCGCCATCATCGGTGGCGGCATCATCGGCATCTGCGCGGCTGCCTTCCTCGCCGAGGCGGGGTGCAGCGTCACGGTCTTCGACCGCACCGGCATCTGCGAGGAGACGAGTTCCGGCAACGCCGCCGCCTTCGCCTTCTCCGACGTGCTGCCGCTGGCGCACAAGGGTATGATCCGGCAATTGCCGAAATGGCTCGCCGATCCGCTTGGGCCGCTCAGCATCCCGCCCGCCTATCTGCCGAAACTCCTGCCCTGGCTGATCCGCTTCTGGCGCGCCGGCGCGCCGGAAAAGTACGAGGCGAGCTTTGCCGCGCAAGCCGGCATGATGAAGCTTGCCGAAGCCGAATGGATGCACCTGCTCGATCGCTCCGGCACGCGGCCGATGCTGCGCGAGGACGGTTCGCTCGAATTCTATGAAAGCGAAGCGGAGTTCCAGGCATCGCTGCCCGGCTGGGCGGCGCGCAAACGGTTCGGCATCGGTTTTCGCCATGTCGAGGGCGACGAGATGGCGGCACTTCAGCCCGGCCTCGCGCCGCGCTTCGTCAAGGCCACGTTCGTGCCGGGATGGAAGACGGTCGCCGATCCAAAGCTGCTCGGCAAGGCTGTCTGGGCCTATGCCGAGGCCAAGGGCGCGCGCTTCGAGAAGGCGCGGGTCGAACGTGTCGAGGCCGGTGCGGATGGCGCCACGATCGTGCTCGCCGACGGCACGACGAGACAGGCGCGCCAACTGGTCATCGCCGCCGGCGCCTGGTCGCATCTCCTGGCAAGGCAGCTCGGGGACCGCATTCCGCTCGAAACCGAGCGCGGCTACAACACGACGCTGCCGAAGGGCGCTTTCGATGTCAGGCGGCAATTGATCTTCTCAGGCCATGGCTTCGTCATCACGCCGCTGGACACCGGCCTGCGCGTCGGCGGCGCCGTCGAACTCGGCGGCATCGAGCGGCCGCCCAACTATGCCAGGTCGAAGGCGCTGTTGCGCAAGGCGCAAAGCTTCCTGCCCGGGCTCGATCCGGCCGGCGGGCGCGAATGGATGGGTTTCCGCCCCTCACTGCCCGATTCCTTGCCCGTCATCGGTCGTGCGCCTGGACATCAGTCGGTGGTCTATGCCTTCGGCCACGGCCACCTGGGCTTGACCCAGTCGGCCGCCACCGGGCGGTTGATCCGGGAACTCGTCCTGGGGCAGACTTCGTCTGTCGATCTCAGCCCCTTCAGCCCACAACGGTTTTGAGTTTTTCGAGGAGCGTCATGGCCAGGAAATCCTTCTTCTGCATCGATGGCCACACTTGCGGCAATCCGGTGCGGCTGGTCGCCGGCGGCGGCCCGTTGCTTCAGGGTTCGACGATGATGGAGCAGCGGGCGCATTTCCTCGCCGAATATGACTGGATCCGCACCGGGCTGATGTTCGAACCGCGCGGCCACGACGTGATGTCGGGCTCGATCCTCTATCCGCCGACGCGCGACGACTGCGACATCGCCATCCTGTTCATCGAAACATCAGGCTGCCTGCCGATGTGCGGCCACGGCACCATCGGCACGGTGACAATGGCCATCGAGCACGGGCTGATCAAGCCGAAGACGCCTGGTGTACTGAGGCTCGACACGCCGGCGGGGCTGGTCATCGCCGAGTACAAGCAGGTCGGCGAGTATGTCGAGGAAGTGCGCATCACCAATGTGCCGTCTTTCCTCCATGCGGAAGGCCTGACGGTCGAATGCCCCGGGCTTGGCGAAATCACCGTCGACGTCGCCTATGGCGGCAATTTCTACGCCATCGTCGAGCCGCAGGCGAATTATCGCGACATGGCGGATTATTCGGCCGGCGATCTCATCGCCTGGAGCCCCGTGGTGCGGCAGCGGCTCAACGAGAAGTACTCTTTCGTGCATCCGGAAAATCCAGGGATCAACAGGCTGTCGCACATGTTGTGGACCGGCAAGCCCACCGTAGACGGGGCGGATGCCCGCAATGCGGTTTTCTATGGCGACAAGGCGATCGACCGTTCGCCCTGCGGCACCGGCACCTCGGCGCGGATGGCGCAGCTTCACGCCAAGGGCAAGCTGAAGGCCGGCGACGCCTTCGTGCATGAATCGATCATCGGTTCGCTGTTCAAGGGCAAGGTCGAAAAGGACGTCAGCGTCGCCGGCAAACCGGCGATCATCCCTTCGATCGGCGGCTGGGCCCGGATGACCGGACTGAACACGATCTTCATCGACGACCGCGATCCGTTCGCGCATGGCTTTGTCGTCAAGTGATAGCGGCGCGCTGCTGATCTTCCGCGCCGAGGTCGACGGCCACCGCCTGGTGAAACCAGTCGGCGAAGGTGCGCGCGGCGGGTGAGGCGTCCGCCGCCATCGTCAGGAAATAACCCTTGTCGCGGTTGGTCGACACATCGGACAGAACGACGAGGTCGCCGCGCTTCAACTCGTCGCGAAAAACGTCGACGGGGCAAAGTGCCACGCCGTGGCCGGCGATGACCGCCGTGGCAAGGATGTTGAAGTCGGCGAAGACGGGGCCGTTGCCGACGTCGACATCAGGCAGTCCGGCCTCGGAAAACCACTCGCGCCAGCCCTCGCGGTTCTCGTCATGCAGCAGGTCCGCCCCGGCGATCCCCGCAGGCGTCCGAAGCTGGTCCCTGCCGGCGCAATAATAGGGGCTGCAAACCGGTCGGTTGAGGCGTGAAAACAGCTTGAGGCTGGTGACGCCAGGCGTCGGGTCGGCTCCAAGCGTGATCAGCACGTCGTTCTCGCCGTCTCTGAGCCTATCGTCAGCCTTGGCATAGGCGACCCTCATGCCGATTTCGGGATGGGCGGCGGTGAAGTCCGGCAGCCTCGGCACCAGCCAGCGGCTGGCGATGGAGGGAATGCAGCCCACGGACAGCGTCGCCGACGCTGCATTGCGGCGGATGCGCCGGCATGTGGCGCCAAGTTCGGCGAGCGCGCCGCTCGCCGACGCCTGCAGGATCACGCCGGCATCCGTCAGCCGTACCTTGCGTGCGTCGCGGTGGAACAGGGGTACGCCCAGCCATTCCTCCAGGCGCCTGATCTGATGGCTGACGGCCGGATGGGTCACATGCAGTTCTTCCGCTGCAGCCGAAAAACTCAGCCGGCGCGAAGCGGCCTCGAAAGCGCGGATGGCATTCAGCGGGATGTAGTCCATGTGTAAATTTTACTAACAGAAATGGTGAGAAGCAATCATTTGAAAACCGGCTTTCCAGGCGGCATTTCTATACGCGGATCAACGATCCAGCCGGTATCTTCGGCTTTGATCACGCCTACAGGGAAGAAAAATGTTCACCAGACAATTGGCTGATGTAGAAAAATCTGACTTCTTCGTCGACTGGGGCAATGGGACCAGTCACCGCCTGCTGACACAGCGTGACGGCATGGGCTTCACCGTGTGCCATACCGTGGTGCGCGCCGGCAGCGAATCACGCCTCCAGTATCGACGGCATTTCGAGGCCTGCTACTGCATCGCCGGGACCGGAGAGGTCGAGGATATGACCGGCGCGGTGCATCGCATAGAACCCGGCACGATCTATGTGCTCGACGAACATGACGAGCATTATCTGCGTGCAGACGCCGCGCGCGACATGGTTCTGGTCAGCGTCTTCAATCCTCCCCTGAACGGCACGGAACGGCATGCGCTGAGCGAGACTGGCGGGTCCGCCTACTGATCCCTGAAGCAGGGGCCTGTCGCCATCGGCGGCGACGCGCCGATGGCTGGTTTTGATCGCGGGACCGCTATCTGTTCGCGTGCCTTCCCAAATGGATGCGTGGCAGGAATCCTGCCTCTGGGGAAACAAACATGTCAGAAAAATGAACCAAGTCAGGAACGCAACGATTCGTCTCTTCACTCAATTTTGACGGTGATTTCTTCGAAACGAAGCGCATGATGCGTCGGAATCGTCAAAGACATTGCGTTGTGCCAATGATAGGGTCCGCGATAGTCCAGGGATTGGGAGCAAAAAACAGACGATCGGAAAGGCGTGCATCGGAGACGCTGGCGGCGATCAAAAAATCACGTTGCAATCCGGGCTCGAAACTTTACGACTAGGGGAAATACGAAAAGGAACGCGTCCGTAAGGGCGACGTTCCAGGGGAGCCAAGTCAGTATGCAGTACTTTGTCCAGCAGCTTATAAACGGGCTGACGCTGGGATCGATCTATGGGCTGATCGCGATCGGCTACACGATGGTCTACGGCATCATCGGCATGATCAATTTCGCCCATGGCGATATCTTCATGGTGGGCGCCTTCGCGGCGCTGATCGTCTTCCTCGTCCTCGGCGCGCTGTTCTATTCGGTGCCCGTCGTCATCGCGCTGCTGGTCATGATGATCGTGGCGATGCTGCTGACCAGCCTCTACAACTGGACGATCGAAAAGGTGGCCTACCGGCCACTGCGCGGTTCGTTCCGGTTGGCGCCGCTGATCACCGCCATCGGCATGTCGATCGCGCTGTCGAACTTCGTCCAGGTGACGCAGGGGCCGCGCAACAAGCCGATCCCGCCGATGGTCAGCCAGGTCTACGACATCAACGGCATCAGCGTCTCGCTGAAGCAGATCATCATCGTTCTCGTCACGGCAGCACTGCTGGCGCTGTTCTGGTACCTGGTCAACAGGACCTCGCTTGGCCGAGCGCAAAGAGCGTGCGAGCAGGACCGCAAGATGGCGGCGCTGCTCGGCGTCGATGTCGACCGCACCATCTCGATCACCTTCATCATGGGCGCGGCGCTCGCCGCCGTCGCCGGCACGCTGTTCCTGATGTATTACGGCGTCATCGCCTTCTCGGATGGCTTCGTGCCCGGGGTGAAGGCGTTCACGGCAGCGGTGCTCGGCGGCATCGGTTCACTGCCGGGTGCCGTGCTTGGCGGTCTCTTGATCGGCTTCATCGAAAGCATGTGGTCGGCCTATTTCTCGATCGACTACAAGGACGTCGCGGCGTTCTCCATCCTGGCCATCGTGCTGATCTTCCTGCCTTCCGGCATATTGGGCCGGCCTGAAGTCGAAAAGGTTTGAGACCATGGCCGTCACCACATCTCCGGAACGCGACACCGTCGCCACCCCTGTGCAGCGCGCCCTCAAGGAAGGGTTTTATGCCGGCGCCATCGCGCTTGGCCTGTTCGTGTTGTTCATCGGGCTGAAGACTGGTCAGAACATCTCCAATGAACTGGTCGTCACGACACGCTGGATCCTGCTCGCCGGGGTGGTGATCGCCACGGCTGTCGGGCGGTTCCTTTATGTGGCATATGCCCTGCCGTTCATGGCCAGCCAGAAGATCGCCAACGTCGCCACCGGCGTGTTGCCGGACAGCCTGGCGTCACGGTTCTTCCGGTTCCCAGCCTTTGTCGTCGCGGCCGTGGTCGCGGTAATATTGATTGCGGGCGGCAGCTACCTCACGCCCGTGCTGGGGCCGTTCTTTGGCGATTTTGCCCGGTCTTTGCGGGCACTCTCGATCGTCTATGCGCTGGCCTGCGCGATCTACTATTTCCGCGCCTTCATCCATGCCAACTTCACCAAATTGGGCATTACGGTGCTGGTGCTCTATCCGATCGTCGTCGTCGCCATTCTGTCCCTGATGTCGTGGTCGGTGGTGGCCGGCTTGCAGGGGTCGCTGAAGTGGGTCGACAATTTCGGCATCCAGATCCTGATCTATGTGATGCTGGCCTGGGGCCTGAACATCGTTGTTGGCCTCGCCGGCCTGCTCGACCTCGGCTACGTCGCCTTTTATGCGCTTGGCGCCTATTCCTATGCGCTTCTGGCCACGCATTTCGGCCTGTCTTTCTGGATCCTGTTGCCCACCGCCGGCGCCATGGCCGCCCTCTGGGGGGTTCTGCTCGGCTTCCCGGTGCTGCGCCTTCGCGGCGACTATCTGGCTATCGTGACGCTGGCTTTCGGCGAGATCATCCGTCTGGTGCTGATCAACTGGCGTGAAGTCACCAACGGGTCGGCCGGCATTTCCGGCATTCCCAAGGTCAGCTTCTTCGGCCTGATGTCGTTCAACGTGTCGGATTCGAACTACATCGCCAAGGTGCTCGGCATCGCCCAGTCAGGCGCCTACTACAAGATCTTTCTCTACTATCTGATCCTGGGCCTGTGCCTGCTCACCGCCTTCGTCACCATCAGGCTACGCCGTCTGCCCGTCGGCCGTGCCTGGGAAGCGCTGCGCGAGGACGAAATCGCCTGCCGTTCGCTCGGCATCAACACCACCACCACCAAGCTGACCGCCTTTGCCACCGGTGCCATGTTCGGCGGTTTCGCCGGCTCGTTCTTCGCCGCGCGCCAGGGCTTCGTCAGTCCCGAATCCTTCGTCTTCCTGGAATCGGCCATCATCCTGGCCATCGTCGTGCTCGGCGGCATGGGCTCGCTGGTCGGCATCGCCGTGGCTGCGCTGGTGATGATCGGCGGCACCGAAGCCCTGCGCGAGCTCGACTTCCTCAAAAAGGGCCTGACCTGGGGTGACACCACGATAATACCCGGGTTCGGTCCCGATTTCACGCCGGAACTCTACCGCATGCTTCTGTTCGGCATGGCCATGGTCATCGTCATGCTGTGGAAGCCGCGCGGCTTCGTCGGCAGTCGCGAGCCGACCGCCTTCCTCAAGGTGCGAAGGGCTGTCTCCAGTTCCTTCACCAAGGAAGGACACGGCTGATGAATGCGAGCACACCTATGAACAACGCCATCCTGCAGGTCGAACATTTGTCAATGAAGTTCGGCGGCCTGGTCGCCATTGGCGACCTGTCCTTCACCGCCAAGCGCGGCGAGATCACGGCGCTGATCGGGCCCAACGGCGCCGGCAAGACCACCGTGTTCAACTGCATCACCGGCTTCTACAAGCCGTCGGAAGGCATGATCACGCTCAACCGGGCCGACGGCTCGAGCTTCCTGCTCGAACGGCTGCCCAACCACGAGATCCCGGCGCGCGCCAAAGTGGCGCGCACGTTCCAGAACATCCGGCTGTTCTCCGGCATGACGCTGCTGGAGAACCTGCTCGTTGCCCAGCACAACAAGCTGATGAAGGCTTCGGGCTACACGGTGCTCGGCCTGCTCGGCTTCAGCGGCTACCGCAAGGTCGAGGCGGAATCGGTGGAGCTTGCCAAGCATTGGCTGGAGAAGGCCGATCTCGTCGACCGTGCCGACGATCCGGCGGGCGACCTGCCCTATGGCGCGCAGCGTCGGCTTGAGATCGCCCGCGCCATGTGCACCGGGCCGGAACTTCTGTGCCTCGACGAACCGGCCGCCGGCCTCAACCCGAAGGAATCGGCCGCGCTCAACGAACTGCTGATGGACATCAAGAACACGTCGGGCACCTCGATCCTGCTGATCGAGCATGACATGTCGGTGGTCATGCAGATATCGGACCATGTCGTCGTGCTGGAATATGGCCGCAAGATCTCGGATGGCAATCCTCAGTCGGTGCGCACGGATCCGCGCGTCATCGCCGCCTATCTCGGCGTCGACGACGAGGAAGTCGAGACCGTGCTCATCGAAGTCGGCGACGAGAACGTCATCGAGCAACTCGATACGGGTCCCGATGCCGCGCATGGTCCGGGTACGTCATCCTCGTTTCTCGCCGGGCCGGTGACCGACACGGTCGGCCACAGCGAGGGCGAGCGCGTTACGGTATCCAAAGGCGCCTCGAAGGCCGCGCAGGTCGATGCAAGGGCCAGCGCCACGCCGAGAAAGCCGTCCGAGCGGGCCACCGCCAAGCCGGCCGGGAAACCCCCGACAGCCAAGCCGCGTGGAGGGCGTAAATAATGGCCGCGACAACGCTGCTCGATATCAAGGGCGTCCAGACCTATTACGGCAACATCCGCGCGCTGAACGGTGTCGACGTCACCGTCAAGCAGGGCGAGATCGTGGCCCTGATCGGCGCCAACGGCGCCGGCAAATCGACGCTGATGATGACCATCTTCGGCGCACCGCGCGCCCGCGCCGGCACCATCACCTTCGCCGGCACCGATATCACCCAGCTGCCGACGCACGAGATCGCGCGCATGCGCATCGCCCAGTCGCCGGAGGGACGGCGCATCTTCCCGCGCATGACGGTGATGGAAAACCTGCAGATGGGCGCCAGCCTCGACAACCTCAAGCATTATGACGAGGACGTCGAGAAGGTGTTCACGCTGTTCCCGCGCCTGAAGGAACGCATCGCGCAGCGCGGCGGCACGCTGTCGGGCGGCGAACAGCAGATGCTGTCGATCGGGCGCGCGCTGATGGCGCGGCCGAAACTGCTTTTGCTCGACGAACCGTCGCTGGGCCTGGCGCCGCTGATCGTCAAGCAGATCTTCGATGCCATCCGCGAACTGAATCGCACGCAGGGGCTGACGGTGTTCCTGGTCGAGCAGAACGCCTTCGGCGCGCTCAAGCTGGCGACGCGCGGTTATGTCATGGTCAACGGCAATGTGACGATGAGCGGCACCGGCAAGGAACTGCTCGCCAATCCGGAAGTGCGCGCCGCCTATCTCGAAGGCGGCCACCACTGAGTTCAGGGAGCATCACCACCATGCAAGGCATTCTCTACGAGGAACCGTCGATCTGGCAGTTCTTGTTCGTCACCTGCCTGCTGGGCGGCTGGGCGGCCTGGATGACAGGCAAGGCCAGCGCGCAGACCTGGCGCAGCTTCGCCCACCTGTTTGCCTATCTGCTTGGGCTCGGCATCGGGATCCGCTTCATCCATCACGCGCTGTTCGCCGGCACGATGTTCTCGCTGCACTACTATGTCGTCGACACCATCGTGCTGATGATACTGGGCTTTGTCGGCTATCAATACACACGAACCAACCAGATGGTCACACAGTATAATTGGCTCTACGAAAGAGCTTCAATCTTGAGCTGGAAACCGAAAGGTTGACGTTCATCATTAACGCCGCTTCGGGGATAAATCGGCGTGACAAGTGCCTGAAAATCGGCAAACTATGCTTTCTGCGATAAGGGTGGGCATCGCATGAAAGCTTCATCCACGCCCACTCCGTTAATGGGAGCGTTTTACATGAAAAAGACACTTTTGTCCGCCGTCGCCCTGACCGCGCTGGTCGCGTTCGGCGGCAATGCGTGGGCTGACGTCCTGGTCGGCGTCGCCGGCCCGATCACCGGTCCGAACGCAGCCTTCGGCGCTCAGCTTCAGAAGGGTGCCGAGGCGGCCGTCGCCGACATCAATGCCAAGGGCGGCATCAATGGCGAGCAGATCAAGCTCGAAGTCGGCGATGACGTCTCCGATCCGAAGCAGGGCATCTCGGTCGCCAACAAGTTCGTCGGCGACGGCGTCAAGTTCGTGGTCGGCCATTTCAACTCGGGCGTCTCGATCCCGGCGTCGGAAGTCTACGCGGAAAACAACATCGTCGAGATCACCCCGGCCGCGACCAACCCGAAGTTCACCGAGCGCGGCCTGTGGAACGTGTTCCGCACCTGCGGACGCGATGACCAGCAGGGCAGCATCGCCGGCGCTTATCTCGCCGCCAACTTCAAGGACGCGAAGATCGCCGTCGTTCACGACAAGACCACCTACGGTCAGGGCCTTGCCGACGAGACCAAGAAGGCAATGAATGCCGCCGGCCTGACGGAAGTCATGTACGAAGGCATCAATGTCGGCGACAAGGACTTCTCGGCGCTGATCGCCAAGATGAAGGAATCCGGCGTTACGATCATCTACTGGGGCGGCCTGCACACCGAAGCCGGCCTGATCATCCGCCAGGCGGCCGACCAGGGCCTCAAGGCGACGCTGATTTCCGGCGACGGCATCGTGTCGAACGAGTTGGCTTCGATCGCGGGTGACGCGGTCGCGGGCACGCTGAACACGTTCGGCCCGGATCCGCGTCTGATCCCGAGCAACAAAGAACTGGTCGAGAAGTTCCGCGCTCAGGGCTTCGAGCCGGAAGCCTATACGCTCTACGCTTACGCCGCCGTGCAGGCGATCTCGGAAGCCGCTACCGCCGCAAAGTCGAACGACCCGCAGGCGGTCGCCAAGGCGATGCATGAAAACGGCCCGTTCAAGACCGTGCTCGGCGACCTCTCCTATGACGCCAAGGGCGACCCGACGCTGCCCGGCTACGTCATGTACGAGTGGAAGAAGGGCGACGACGGCAAGTACACCTACATCCAGAAGAAATAAGCCTGTCGGTTTCGATCTTCGTGAAATGCCCGGCGCCTAGCGCCGGGCATTTTTCGTTGGGTCTGGCCGTCCCGGAAGAAGCCGGCCTGGTTGAACCGGCCTTTTGAGCGTTTGACGCAATTGCGGGCGGAAAGCCGTTTCACACGTTTCCCGAAGTTGCTTTAGTCGCGAAATGATCATGCCTCGAATGGCGCCGCTGGCGCTTTCCCCCGCATTTGGCCGGATGCGACCGACCTTGGCGCAAAGAATCCATTTCAATCGATTGAATCTAGCGTTGATTCTGTTTGCACTGCAGCATTTTCACGCTAATCATTGCGGCGATTTCTCTTCCCTTCCGTTGCTGGAGCCCAGTCCTTGGCCATCACGAAGATCCTCGTCGCCAACCGGTCAGAAATCGCCATCCGCGTGTTTCGCGCGGCCAATGAGCTGGGTCTCAAAACCGTGGCGATCTGGGCCGAGGAAGACAAATATTCCCTGCATCGCTTCAAGGCCGACGAGAGCTATCAGGTCGGGCGCGGTCCGCATCTGGCCAAGGATATGGGGCCGATCGAAAGCTATCTGTCGATCGAGGAGGTAATCCGCGTCGCCCGTCTTTCGGGCGCCGATGCCATCCATCCCGGTTACGGGCTGTTGTCGGAAAGCCCTGAGTTCGCCGAGGCCTGCGCCCAGGCCGGCATCACCTTCATCGGCCCGAAGCCGGAGACGATGCGCCGGCTCGGCAACAAGGTGGCGGCGCGCAACCTGGCGATCGAGGTCGGCGTGCCCGTGGTGCCTGCCACCGATCCGCTGCCGGATGACATGGAAGCGGTCAAGAAGCTGGCCAAGGAGGTCGGCTATCCGGTGATGCTGAAGGCGTCATGGGGCGGCGGCGGCCGCGGCATGCGCGCCATCCGGGCGGAAGCCGATCTCGCCCGCGAGGTCATGGAAGGCAAGCGCGAGGCGAAAGCCGCCTTCGGCAAGGACGAAGTCTATCTCGAAAAGCTGATCGAGCGCGCCCGCCATGTCGAGGTGCAGGTGCTTGGCGACACGCATGGCAACGCCGTGCACCTGTTCGAGCGCGACTGCTCCATCCAGCGCCGCAACCAGAAGGTCGTCGAGCGCGCGCCGGCACCTTATCTCAGCGAGGCGCTGCGCCAGGAACTCTGCGGCTATGCGCTGAAGATCGCGGGGGAGACCAGCTATATCGGCGCCGGCACGGTCGAATTCCTGCAGGACGCCGACACCGGCAAGTTCTACTTCATCGAGGTCAATCCGCGCATCCAGGTCGAGCATACCGTCACCGAGATGGTGACCGGCATCGACATCGTGAAGGCGCAGATCCACATCCTCGACGGTTTTGCGATCGGCACGCCGGAATCGGGGGTGCCGGCGCAGAAGGACATCAGGCTGAACGGCCACGCGCTGCAGTGCCGCATCACCACCGAGGATCCCGAGCACAATTTCATTCCCGACTATGGCCGCATCACCGCCTATCGCGGCGCCACCGGCTTCGGCATCCGACTCGACGGCGGCACCGCCTATTCCGGCGCGGTGATCACCCGCTTCTACGATCCGCTGCTGGAGAAGGTGACGGCCTGGGCGCCGACGCCGGCCGAGACGATCGCGCGCATGAACCGGGCGCTGCGCGAATTCCGCATCCGCGGCGTCGCCACCAATCTCACCTTCCTCGAAGCGATCATCAACCACCCGAGCTTTGCCGACAATTCCTACACGACCAGGTTCATCGACACGACGCCGGAGCTGTTCCAGCAGGTCAAGCGCCAGGACCGCGCCACCAAGCTGCTCAACTACCTGGCCGATGTCAGCGTCAACGGTCACCCGGAGACACGCGGCCGGCCAATGCCCAAGGCCGATGCGGCGGCACCTGTCGTGCCCTACCTCAACGGCAATGTGCCAAGCGGCAGCAAGCAGAAGCTCGACGTGCTCGGCCCGGAGAAATTCGCGACCTGGATGCGCGAACAGAAGGAAGTGCTGGTCACCGACACGACGATGCGTGACGGCCACCAGTCGCTGCTGGCGACCCGCATGCGCACGCACGACATTGCCGGCATCGCCGGCACCTATGCGCGCGCCTTGCCGCAGCTGCTGTCGCTGGAATGCTGGGGCGGTGCCACCTTCGACGTTGCCATGCGCTTTCTCACCGAGGATCCCTGGGAGCGTCTGTCGCTGGTCCGCGAAGCCGCGCCAAACCTTCTGCTGCAGATGCTGCTGCGCGGCGCCAATGGCGTCGGCTATACCAACTATCCCGACAATGTCGTGCAGCATTTCGTCAAGCAGGCAGCGGCTGGCGGCATCGACCTGTTCCGGGTGTTCGACTGCCTGAACTGGGTGGAGAACATGCGCGTCGCCATGGATGCGGTCGGCGCCGAAGGCAAATTGATCGAAGCGGCAATCTGCTACACGGGCGACATACTCGATCCGGCGCGGGCCAAATACGACCTTAAATACTATGTCGGGTTGGCGAAGGAGTTGGAGGCTGCCGGCGCGCATATCATCGCCGTCAAGGACATGGCGGGGCTGCTGAAGCCGTCGGCGGCGCGGGTGCTGTTCAAGGCGCTGCGCGAGGCCACCGACCTGCCGATCCATTTCCACACGCATGACACGTCAGGCTTGTCGGCGGCAACGGTGCTTGCCGCGGTCGAAACCGGCGTCGACGCCATCGATGCCGCGATGGACGCCTTCTCCGGCAATACCTCGCAGCCATGCCTCGGTTCGATCGTCGAGGCGCTGAAGGGCACCGAACGCGACCCGGGACTCGACCCGCAATGGATCCGCAGGATCTCGTTCTACTGGGAAGCGGTGCGCAATCAGTACGCTGCCTTCGAAAGCGACCTCAAGGGGCCGGCCTCCGAAGTCTATCTGCACGAAATGCCGGGCGGCCAGTTCACCAACCTCAAGGAGCAAGCGCGCTCGCTAGGGCTGGAGACACGCTGGCACGAAGTGGCGCAGACCTATCACGACGTCAACCTGATGTTCGGCGACATCGTCAAGGTGACGCCGTCGTCCAAGGTGGTCGGCGACATGGCGCTGATGATGGTGAGCCAGGACCTGACCGTCGCCGACGTCGAGAATCCGGCGCGGGACATCGCCTTTCCGGACTCGGTCGTTTCCATGCTGCGTGGCGATCTCGGCCAGTCGCCCGGCGGCTGGCCGCAGGCGCTGCAGAAGAAGGCGCTGAAGGGCGACAAGCCGATCACGGCGCGGCCGGGCTCACTGCTCAAGCCGGCCGACCTCAAGGCCAGCCGCAAGGAGATCGAGACCAAGCTCGAACGCAAGCTCTCGGAATATGAATTCGCCTCGTGGCTGATGTATCCGAAGGTGTTCTCCGACTTCGCCGCCGCACAGGAAACCTACGGGCCGGTCAGCGTGCTGCCGACGCCGACCTATTTCTACGGCATGAAATCGGAAGAGGAGATATTCGTCGACATCGAGAAGGGCAAGACGCTGGTGGTTCGCTGCCAGGCGTTCGGCGATGTCGATGAGAAGGGCATGGTCACCGTGTTCTTCGAGCTCAACGGCCAGCCGCGCCGCGTCAAGGTGCCGGACAGGGCCCATGGCGCCTCCGCCGCAAAGGCGCGCCGAAAGGCCGAGCCCGGCAACGAGGCGCATGTCGGCGCGCCGATGCCCGGCGTGGTCTCGGCCCTTGCCGTTGCCGCCGGCCAGGCGGTGAAGGCGGGCGACGTGCTTTTGTCCATCGAGGCGATGAAGATGGAGACGGCACTGCATGCCGAGCGCGACGGCACGGTCGCCGAGGTGCTGGTCAAGACCGGCGACCAGATCGATGCGAAGGACCTGCTGATCGCGTTCAACTAGGTGTGCTGATATTCGGTGATGCCGGCCTGCAGACGGTGATTTTCTGCGCTTCCGGTGCTCACGGACCTTAGGTGGGCTCCGCTCCGGTTCTCGAAAGCCACCGTTTTCGGCTCGGCCTGACCTGAATCTCAACACACCTTAGGCGTGTCGCGATCCGCAGCTGGCAGCAGCCTTTCATGCCGCACCGATAACTGCTTGACCCCGTGGCCCCGGTCGGGCATCGAACCGCTGAAATTCGCCGCCGCTGTTTTCCCGAGTCGCGGCGCGCAGCCAAATTTTGGAGAAAAACATGGCCGACGATATCACCGAGACCAGCCAGACTGTTGCCGCCGGCCAGCTGCGTGCCTTCATCGAGCGCATCGAGCGGCTCGAGGAAGAGAAGAAGACCATTTCCGACGACATCAAGGAAGTGTTCGCCGAAGCCAAGGGCACCGGCTTCGACACCAAGGCGATGCGGTCGATCATCCGGCTGCGCAAGAAGGACCAGGCCGAGCGCCAGGAAGAGGATGCGATCCTCGACCTGTACATGGCCGCCCTCGGCATGGTCTAAGGCTGGAAACAGCTTAGGGCGCCGGTTGCGGCGCCCTCAACGGTTCGAATCATGAGCGAATTCGACTTTGGCGCCCGCCGCGCCTCTGAATTCCGTCAACGCAGCTTCTGGACGCTGTTTGCTGAGCGGCATCCGGAAGAAAGGGCTGTGATGGCGCGGCGCGGGCCGTGGTTCTGGCAGCGCGGACTACCCGATTTCGCGCTTGTCCTTTCCATGTATGTCGCGCCGGCGCAGAACCATGTCGGCGTCTTCTTCGGCCGCAACGAGAAATTCGGTGCCACGCAAAGCTGGTCACGGCTGAAGCCGTTCCAGCCAGCGATCGAAGACAGGCTGAAGCTCAGGCCGGAACAAAGCTGCGAGGGCCTCGGCATCAATTCGATGTGGCGGGTCAATTGCTTTGCCGAGGACAACTGGCCGGCGATGACCGACTGGCTGGTGACGGAATGCTCGCGTGTCGAGCGCGCCGTTGTCGAAGTGCTTGGACAGAAGTAGGCCGCTATGGTGGCTGACTTCTTCCGCTCGCGTTGGCTTGGCCAGGTGCCGCTCGAGCGGCTGTTCTGGCGCGACACGATCTTCGTCGCCACCGCAATCAGCATCGTCTCATCGGTGGCCGCCCTGGTCCTGCTCGGCCTGAAGATGCCGCTCCCGCTTGTGCTGGCGGTGCATTTCGCGCCGGTGCCCTACAATATTTTCCTGACCTTGGCCGTGTGGCGCACGGTCGAGAAAGCGGGCGGCGCCAGGGCTTCGCTGTTCATGCTGGGGTCGGCGCTCTGGCTGATCGCCTCGACCGTTGTCTGAGCTGCCAGACACATAAAAAGGGCGGCCGGAGCCGCCCTTCGCAAGATGTGTCGACGGCGGCTCGTTCAGGCCGCCGGCTCGAATTTCAGCGCCACGCCGTTGATGCAGTAGCGCAGGCCGGTCGGCGGCGGGCCGTCCTCGAAGACATGGCCGAGGTGACTGCCGCAGCGGGCGCAATGGCATTCGGTGCGGACCATGCCGTAGCTGCGGTCGACCGTGTTTTCGACCGAACCGGGCACCGGGTCGTTGAAACTCGGCCAGCCGGTGCCGCTCTCGAACTTCAGCTTGGATTCGAACAGCGGCTGATCGCAGCCGACGCAGGAAAACGTGCCGGCGCGCTTTTCGTAGAGCAGGGCGCAGCTTCCGGGACGCTCGGTGCCGTGGTTGCGCATGACCGCATATTGTTCCGGCGTCAGCCGGGCGCGCCATTCGGCATCGGTGCGGGTGACGGGGTAGGCGTGGGTGTCCATGAAGAATCTCCTCAGCCTTGGCGGCTCGTTATTGGTTGCAACTCATATTCGCTCCAACATAGGCACTTGTTACCGGATTTTCTCGCATTTTCGATCGGCGATCATGCGATGGCCGCGAGGTAACGAGCGACCGATGCGCTGAACGCTGCCTTGCCGCCCCCGATGATGTTCAGGTCCCACCATGCGCCGCGGATGTCGTCGAAGTCGAAGGGTTCCAGTGCCGCCGCGATGCGGCGCACGGCCGCCGCGTTGAGCGGTATCTGGTTCGGGTAGCTGTACATGAAGCTGACATGGCGGCGCGTCGGCGTCACCTGCACCGTGTCCCCGGTCAGCAGGGCGTTGCCGCCCTCGCGCTGCCAATGCAGCACCTGGCTGCCGGCAAAATGGCCGCCGCAGCGGATGAGCGTCAACGACGGATTGAGGGCCAGCGTCTCGCCTTGCCAACTGATGATCGAGGGATGCGGCCGCATGATCCATTGCCGGTCATCGGCATGGAGATAGATCGGCACGCCGCCAAAGGCCCCGCTCCAACAGGCCATCGCCGAATAGAAATGGCAGTGCGAGATGGCGATGGCGGCCAGGCCGCCGCGCCGGTTGATCTCGGCCACAGCCTCGTCGCTCACCATCGAGACGCAGTCCCACAGCACGTTGCCGTGCGGCGTCTGCACGAGTTGCGCCCGCTGGCCGATGGCGAAGCGCTGCTCGATGCCGAAGCCGAGCACGCCGGCATCGTCCCTCATCACCAGTCTATGCCCGGCAGAGAGCTCTTGCTCTGTGATCCACGCCTGGCCCTCCCAGCGCACAAACTGCCGTTCGTCTTCGCAGATCGGGCAGTACTCAGGCGGCGTCTCAGTCGCAGCGAACTGGACGCCGCATTGCAGGCAGAGGAAGCAGGTCATGGTAGCTCCGGAAATTGCTCAGTGTTTTCTCGAAAGCTGTTTCGTCGCCGCTTCCAGCCCGGCGAGCGTCATCGGAAACATGCGGCCGCTGAAGATGTCTCTGATCATGGCGATCGAATGGGTGAAGCCCCAGTTCTTCTGGCTTTCGGGGTTGAGCCATACTGCGTTCGGCCATTGCTGCAAAAGGCGGCCGAGCCAGACGGCGCCGGCTTCCGGGTTCCAATGTTCGACCGAGCCGCCGGGATGCGCGATTTCGTAAGGGCTCATCGAGGCGTCGCCGACGACGATGACCTTGTAGTCGGGGCCGTATTTGTGGAGGAGGTCAAAGGTCGGGATCGTCTCGGCATGGCGTCGGCGATTGTCCTTCCACACGCTCTCGTAGAGACAGTTGTGGAAGTAGAAATATTCGAGCTGGCGGAATTCGGCGCGGGCGGCCGAGAACAATTCCTCGACGCTTTTGATGTGATCATCCATCGAGCCGCCGACATCGAAGAACATCAGGAGCTTTACAGCGTTTCGCCGCTCGGGCCGCGTCTTGACGTCGAGATAACCGTGCTCGGCGGTGGCGTGGATGGTACCGGGCAGGTCGAACTCCTCCTCGGCGCCCTCGCGCACCCAGCGGCGCAAGCGCTTCAGCGCCACCTTGATGTTGCGGGTGCCGAGTTCGACCGCATCGTCGAAATTTCTGAACTCGCGCTTGTCCCAGACCTTCACCGCGCTGCGGTTGCGGCTCTCGTGCTGGCCGATGCGCACGCCTTCGGGGTTGTAGCCATAGGCGCCGAAGGGCGAGGTCCCGCCGGTGCCGATCCATTTCGAGCCACCCTGGTGGCGGCCTTTCTGCTCCTCCAGCCGCTGTTTCAGCGTCTCCATCAGCTTTTCGAAACCGCCGAGCGCCTCGACCAGTTTTTTCTCTTCCTCGGTCAGGTGCTTTTCGGCCAGCCGGCGCAGCCATTCCTCAGGGATATCGGCGACGTCGACGGCATCCGGGCCGCCGAGCGCCTCTATGCCCTTGAAGACATGCGCGAACACTTGGTCGAAGCGGTCGATGTGGCGCTCGTCCTTCACCAAGGCGGCGCGGGCGAGATAGTAAAAACCCTCGACATCATAGTCGACCAGTCCGGCCTCCAGCCCCTCGAGCAGCGACAGATATTCCCGCAGCGAAACGGGAACCCGCGCGGCCTTCAATTCGAGGAAGAAGGGAAGGAACATTGGCGGGTCGTTACCTGTGGCCTTCGATCTTCTCGCGTGCGGCGCTTGCAATAAAAGCGGAGCGCGTCAGGCCGCGACGACTGGCCTCGGCATCGATCGCGGCCAGGAGACCGGCGTCAAGTGACAGGTTGGCTCGAACGGGCCGCCCTGAATCTATAAGTACCGGGATCATCACGGCGGATTCGCCGGCCGCGCTATCGATTTCATTCACTCGCAGCAGATCGGCCACTGTCCTTGCTTCCGGCAAGGAAGCCGTTTTGGCCATTCGCGCTTCAACCCATTCGCGCATCGCCGATGTAACATCGGCAATCGCTTCCTCTGGGCTCGCGCCACCGCCATAGCAACCCGGAAGGTCAGGGACCCGCACGCCCCAGACATTATCCGCGCCATCCAGAATTCCGACATAGTGCGTCATGTGTCCGTCCTCAAATCCATCCAGCCAGCCGAGCGATTGACCGCGCAACCCCCGGAGATTGTTCACGATGCCGAGGCACGATGATTATGATCTCGGGCCGTGCCGGATGCTCATACTTGTCGTGCTTGCCACCGCCGACACTGACCCAGCCATCCTGCAAAAGCCTCGTTACGATCTTGCGCGTGTTGGTTTCGAACAGTGCCATCACGCATCCAATCTGTGCGCAATATATTGCGCAATCGGAG
This sequence comes from bacterium M00.F.Ca.ET.205.01.1.1, assembly GCA_004791255.1. GTDB lineage: Bacteria > Pseudomonadota > Alphaproteobacteria > Rhizobiales > Rhizobiaceae > Mesorhizobium. Next base: position 366,420 of record SRUQ01000006.1, on the reverse strand, counting down.
CTATATCAATCGTTTGCTATGCGTCACAGCAAATCGTATTCGATGAAACCGGTGCGGCGCGCCACGTGGTCGTAGAGCTTGCCCGCGGTGGCGTTGGTCTCGTGCGTCATCCAGTAGACGTTCTTGACGCCGATCTTGCCGGCCTCCTGCTTGACCGCTTCGATCAGGGCGGCTCCGATGCCCTTGCCGCGCACCTGCGGGTCGGCGAACAGATCCTGCAGATAGCAGTTGTTTTTCTCCGACCAGCCGGAGCGGTGGTAGAGATAGTGGGTGAGGCCTACTGCCTTGCCGTCGAGCGTGGCGATAAAACCTTTCGGCTCGAACTCGCCTTCGGTGAACAGCCGCTTCCAGGTGACGGCGTAGACCTCTTCCGGCAGCTTGGTCTCGTAGAAGGTCAGATAGTCGGTCCACAGGCGGCGCCAGTCGGCGTGGTCAGTCTTCGCCAGTGGGCGGACGGTTATCTCGGTCATTTCGTTTCCTCCAAAGTCTGTGGACCGAAGCTGCGCCAGTCGCCGCTTGCCGGCAACGGTCCACCGGCAGGAAAAGCGCTGTCGCTGGCGTCTACTGTTGCCGCCGCGCCATGAACGCCAGCCGTTCGAACAGGTGCACATCCTGTTCATTCTTCAACAGCGCGCCATGCAGTTTGGGCAGGGCGTTCTTTGGGTCGGCGCGCAGATCCTCGGGCGCGATGTCGTCGGCGACCAGTAGGCGGATCCAGTCGAGCGCTTCCGAGGTCGAGGGCTTTTTCTTCAGGCCGGGCACGTCGCGGATTTCGTAAAACTGGGTCAGCGCCGCGCGCACCAGAGTCTGCTTGATGCCGGGATAGTGGACGTCGACAATCCTGTGCAGCGTGTCGACGTCGGGAAAGCGGATGTAGTGGAAGAAGCAGCGGCGCAGGAAGGCGTCCGGCAGTTCCTTCTCGTTGTTCGAAGTGATGATGACGATGGGGCGCACGGCGGCGCGGATGGTCTCGCCGGTCTCGTAGACGAAGAACTCCATCTTATCGAGTTCCTGCAACAAATCGTTGGGGAATTCGATGTCGGCCTTGTCGATCTCGTCGATCAGCAGCACTACTTTCTTGCCGGCGGAGAAAGCCTCCCACAGCTTGCCGCGCCTGATGTAGTTTTTGATCTCGTTGAAGCGCTCGTCCCCAAGCTGGCTGTCGCGCAGCCGCGACACGGCATCGTATTCGTAGAGGCCCTGCTGCGCCCGCGTCGTCGACTTGACGTGCCATTCGATGAGGTCGAGGCCGAGTGCGGCCGCCACCTGGCGGGCGAGTTCCGTCTTGCCGGTGCCAGGTTCGCCCTTGACCAGCAGCGGCCGCTCGAGCGCGATCGCGGCGTTGACCGCCACCATCAGATCCTTGTCGGCGACATAGGCCGCCGTGCCTTCGAAGCGCATTTTTTCTCCTCGATCCATTCCGGGCGACCGTAAGGAGGCGGCTCGGCGCGCGCAAGGGTGGGTTGGCGATGGCGGCCTATGAGGGCGGCACGGAAAGAACGCCATCTCTCTGGCGCTCGGGAGGCCATAGGCCTATATTGGGCGAGACGGTCTGCGCTTCCCGGCAGGAGACACTTTTCCCCGGGGCCTTAACGATCCTTAGGGAGCTGTCCCTGGGAAGACCCGTGGGTTTTCTCACACGGCGCCCACCTACTTTGTAGGCACCCGGGATCGACCTCTCCACCGGTTGTGTGGATCGTCACTTATCGAAAAGGCCATATCTGGCGGATTTTGTCGTCGCGCCGCTTTGTGCGGTGCTCACGAACGAAAAGTCGCTCCGCTGACGTGTTGTTTCGCATGATCATGTCACCGAACCGCTGACACTTCGGTGGATCCTGCGGTAAAAAACGTCGCTCTCAAAACTCCATCCAAATCTGACCTTTTCTAGTTTGGCCGCATGACCTCTCACAGAGACCTGAAAAAACATCTGCGCAAGGAAGCGCTTGGGCGCCGGGATGCGCTCGACGAATTCTGGCGGGTGGAAATCGCGCTCGAAATGGCGGAGACGGCGCGTGACCAGATCGCCGTCGATCCGGGACAGATCGTTTCCGGTTTCTGGCCGATGCGCTCGGAGGTCGACGTCCGGCCCTTGATGTTCGCGTTGCGCGAAAAGGGCGCGCGGCTTTGCCTGCCCGCCATCCTCGACAAGTCCACCATCGTCTTTCGCGAACTGGTGCGCGGCGCGCCGATGGTCGATATGGGGTTCGGCACGGTCGGCCCGCATGAGGAGGCCGCGGTGCTCGACCCCGCGCTGATGCTGGTGCCGCTCGCTGCTTTCGATGGGCGCGGCCACCGCATCGGCTACGGCGCCGGCTATTATGACCGCGCGATCGCCAAGCTCACCGACAAGGGGCAGCCGCCGCGGCTGATCGGCATCGCCTTCGATTGCCAGGAGGTGGCGCAGGTTCCGGACGAGAACCACGACGTGGTCATTCCGGAAATACTGACCGAGAGTGGGTTGCGCCGCTTCGTGCCGCAATTGTAGATAGATTTCGCCATGCATGATCTCTAGCAAAAAGTCATGCAACACTGACTTTCGGTTCGGGATCCCATGAGACTTCTTTTCCTCGGTGACATGGTCGGCAAGACGGGACGCACGGCGGTTTGGGAACAACTGCCCGGCCTGATCGCCGACTTCAAACTCGACTTCGTCATCGTCAATGGCGAGAACGCCGCCGGCGGCTTCGGCATCACCGAAGAGATCTTTCGCGAGACGATCGCGGCCGGCGCCGACGTCGTGACCACCGGCAACCATGTCTGGGACCAGCGCGACGCGCTGGCCTTCGCGCCGCGCGAACAGCGCTTTCTGCGCCCCTCCAATTTTCCCAAGGGCACGCCGGGGCGTGGCTCGGGCGTCTACATCGCCAAGAACGGCGCGCGGGTTCTGGTGGCCAACATCATGGGCCGGGTGTTCATGCATCCCGAACTCGACGATCCCTTCCAAGCCGGCGAGCGCGAGCTTGCGGCCTGTCCGCTCGGCGAACAGGCCGATGCGGTGGTCATCGATTTCCACGCCGAGGCAACCTCGGAGAAAATGTGCTTCGCGCATTTCGTGGACGGTCGCGCCAGTCTCGTCATCGGCACTCATACGCACCAGCCGACCGGCGACCACCAGATCCTCAATGGCGGCACCGGCTATATGTCGGATGCCGGCATGTGCGGCGACTATGATTCCTCGCTCGGCATGGAGAAGGAGGAGCCGCTCAACCGGTTCCTGTCGAAGGTACCGAAAGGGCGTTTCGAAGCGGCCACCGGTCCGGCGACATTGTGCGGTGTCGGCGTCACTATTTCCGATCGCACAGGGCTCACCGAGAAGATCGCGCCGTTTCGTCGCGGGCCGCGACTGGAGGAAACCGCGCCATCCTTCTGGTCGTGACATTGATATGGGTGAGCATAGTACCTAACTGGCGACGACACTGTTTAAAAAGCGCGTCGCGTTCGACCTGTCTGATGCGGCGCGCTTTTGATTTTGTTGGTTAAGCATGTCGTGATCCCGAAACCGCGACGCACTTTTGGGCGACATGCCTTAGATCGTAGAGGGGACGACCTCCATGCAGCTCGTTGAATTCCTGGCGCCGCATTTTCAATTCGTGTCTGATCCAACCGCATGGGTCGCTTTGCTGACGCTGGTGGTGCTCGAGATCGTGCTCGGCATCGACAATCTGATCTTCATCTCAATCCTGACCAACAAATTGCCGGAAGAACAGCGCGCCCGCGCCCGCCGCCTCGGCATCTCGGCGGCGCTCATCATGCGGCTGGTGCTGCTTGCCACCATCTCCATCATCGTCCAGCTGACGGCGCCGGTGTTCACTGCCTTGGGCCACGGCTTCTCCTGGCGCGACCTGATCCTGATCGCCGGCGGCCTGTTCCTGGTCTGGAAGGCGACCAAGGAAATCCACCACACGGTCGATCCGCAGGACCATCAGGATACGATGGTCGGCACGCTGCAGATGAGCCTTGCCGGCGCGATCTTCCAGATCCTGCTGCTCGACCTCGTCTTCTCGATCGATTCCATCATCACCGCCGTCGGCATGACCGATGAGATTGCCATCATGTACATCGCCGTGATCGTCGCGGTGAGCGTCATGATGCTGGCGGCAACGCCGCTGGCGAACTTCATCGCCAAGAACCCCACAATCGTCATGCTGGCGCTGGGCTTCCTGTTGATGATCGGCATGACGCTGATCGCCGACGGCATGGGCTACCACGTGCCCAAGGGCTATATTTACGCAGCGATGGGTTTTTCGGCGCTGGTCGAGGGGCTCAACATGCTGGCGCGGCGGCGGAAGAAATCCGGCGGGCATTGAGTGTCGTCGTCAGCAAAGAGCTCAGCCAGGGTAAGCGCGATCAACTGGCCAGGCTGGCTGTCTGCCTGGCGGCGAGATTGACATCTGAGATATTCCGGAAGCCCCGCCGGGAATTGGGCTCAAGCCCGAGATGTTCACCAGGCGTCGGGTTCGCGCAGCATGTGAACGATGCTGGCCGGGCTGGTGATCCAGCCGCCGCGAAAGCCCTCTCCCAAGGGCTCAACGGCATCGCAACGCGCGACGCCCACATCAGCGAGGTGCGCGGCCGCGGCCGGAAAATCCTCCGTGAAGAGTTCCAGCCAGATTTCGGCCTGGCTCATCATCGGCGCCTCATCGATCCACAGCCTGACAGGGCCGAGTTCGAAGCCGATGGCGGGCGCCTTGGCGGTGAATGGCTTCAGGCCGACGACGTCGCGGTAGAAGGCGATCGTTGCCTCATACTGGTGCGGCGGTACCTTCATGGCGATGTTGATGCCGCCGGTGATTTTAGCGTTCATTTCTGGCTCCGTTGTTCTGCTCAGATGTTGGTCTCGTTGGCGGGTTCGTCCTTGATCTCGCTGCGGTAGTAGCCGTCGCGCAGGTTGATGCCGTATTCGACATAGGCCTTCATGCAGGCCAGCATCTGCGACCAGCCCTCGCAGTTGAGGAAGGATTTCTTCAGTCCGACCTCGCCTTCGCGCCATCCGCTCTCGGCAATGGTGACGAAAGTGCCGCCATCGTCCAGCGGCTCGAAGGTCATCTCGATGCGGGTCTTGTAGTCGGGCTTGCCGTCAGCGTCGGTCGCGTCCCAGCGCAGCACGATGCGGCTGTCCTTCGTCACCTCGTCGACCTCGACCGGCACCGTCTTCCACCAGGTCACGGTGGTGCCGGCGACCAGCGGAGCCGAGGCGCCGCCGATGGTGGTGAAGTAGCCACTGAGCTTCGTCGGGTTGACGACGGCGTCGAAGACATCGGCGACCGGCTTGCCGATGCGCCCGGAAATCCTGAATCCAAGGGACATATCCACAACTCCTTCCTTGCCTGTCGAAAAGATATGTTATAGAAATATAACATGTCAAGCCAACCGCAAGATGACAATGTTTTCAAGGCGCTGGCACATCCGCGTCGGCGCGAAATGCTGGATCAGTTGAAAGACGCGCCAAAGACCACGGGCATGTTGTGCGAAGCTTTTTCCGATATCGACCGCTGCACCGTCATGCTGCATCTCAAGGTGCTGGAGGAGGCCGACTTGATTGTGGCGCGCCGTGAGGGGCGCGAGCGCTGGAACCACCTCAACGCGCTGCCGATCAAGCAGATCCACGACCGCTGGATCAGCCAATATGCCGGCCATGCGCTGAGCATCATTGATCGCCTGAAGTCCGATCTGGAAGGATAATCGCTGCCGGAAATCGCCGACCTGCGGGGAAAGGCGGCGCGTTGATTGGCCCGCGGCACGGCGCGCTGGACGAATTGAGCCGATTTATTTATAAGCCGGCCATTCCGACAGAGAACGCCGTACGTCCTCCGGACGCATCAGGGACGTTCTGAAATTTTGAATTCGAGCATTTTGCAAAAGACGAGGTCATGCACCTCGCCGCGGATGCTCTAGCCGAACACGACAGGGGTGCCATGGCTGGCCATTCACAGTTCAAGAACATCATGCACCGCAAGGGCCGTCAGGACGCGGTGCGATCGAAAATGTTTTCCAAGCTGGCGCGCGAAATCACCGTCGCCGCCAAGAGCGGAACACCAGATGTATCGATGAACCCGCGGCTGCGCCTTGCGGTGCAGAACGCCAAGGCGGTGTCGATGCCCAAGGACAACATCCAGCGCGCCATCAACAAGGCGTCGATGGGCGATGCCGAGAATTACGAAGCGGTGCGCTACGAGGGCTATGGCCCCGGCGGCGTGGCGCTGATCGTCGAGGCGTTGACCGACAACCGCAACCGTTCCGCATCGAACGTGCGGGCCGCCTTCACCAAGGCCGGCGGCGCGCTCGGCGAAACCGGCTCGGTGTCGTTCATGTGGAACCGGGTTGGCGAAATCTACTATCCGGCGTCAGTCGGCAGCGCCGACAAGGTGATGGATGCGGCGATCGATGCCGGCGCCGACGATGTGGAAACCGACGAGGAAGGCCACACCATCTATTGCGGCTTCGAGAGCATGGGCGACGTGTCGAAGGCGCTGGAAGCCTCGCTTGGCGAAGCGGAATCGGTGAAGCCGATCTGGCAGCCGCAGAACAACGTGCCGGTCGACGAAGAGCGGGCGCAGTCGCTGATGAAGCTGGTTGCGACGCTCGAGGATGACGACGACGTGCAAAGCGTCTACGCCAACTTCGAGGTCGACGACGAGACCATGGCCAAGCTCAGCGCGGCGTGATCGGCCAGGGAACTCAATCCGGATGAGCGAGACGACCCCTCTGCCCACCATCCGCATCACCTATTGCACGCAGTGCATGTGGCTGCTACGCGCCGGCTGGATGGCGCAGGAGCTGCTCTCCACCTTCGGCACCGATCTCGGCGAGGTGACGCTGGTGCCCGGCACCGGCGGCATCTTCACCATTTCCTGCAACGAGACGCTGGTCTGGGACCGCAAGCGCGACGGCGGCTTTCCCGACGCGGCCAAGTTGAAGCAACTGGTTCGCGACGTTATCGACCCTGATCGCGATCTTGGCCATGCCGACCGCAAGGGTTAAGCTGCATTGATATTCAGGTGAGGCCGGCCTGCAAGCCGTGGCTTCCTGCGCTTCCGGTGCTCACGTACTTCAAGTACGCTCCGCTCCGGTTCTCAGAAGCCACCACTTTCGGCTCGGCCTGACCTGAATCTCAACGCAGCTTTGCGTGCCAAGCGCCTTTAGAGCAATGCGAAGATGAAGCAGGCCATTGCCACGATGGCGGTGATGGTGCGGACGTGGTTCCACATCACCCATTGGCTCAGATGGTTCGCCCACACGGCGGCGCCGTTGGCGCTTTCCGGATCGACCGCGGCGAGCGCATCGTTGAGCGGCACGTTGAAGACCATGGTCACGATCGGGTTGCCGATCAGGTATATCACCGCGCCGGCCAGCAGCCAGTACGAGCTGGACTGGCTCCAGCCCATGAGAGCGGCGGCGATAAGCACCAGGCAGATCAGCCCGGTGCCGAACAGCGCCGTCATGAACGTCGGGGTGATGACCGTGACGTTGATCGAGTTCATCGCAGCGATTCCGCTGGGGACGGGCAGCCGGGCAAGTGCGGCCATGACGAAGTTGGAAAAGGCGAAGAACACGCCGCCGACGACGCCCGAGCCGATCGCGGCAATGAAGGTGAGGGTGGGAAGAAGCTTGATCATCTCAGTTGCTCCAGATGCCGGTTGCGGCGGTTTCGGTTGCGTGGGCGGAGAAGTCCTTGGGCGCCCGGCCAAGCACGCGCCTTGATTTCGAGTTCCTCAACCCAAAACATGAGTAATCCTCATATTTGCAAAACGTGATAAACCCTCGTATTTTGTGAGTCAAGCGATTTTGCCTGGAGACAGCCATGGAAGACGCCGCAGCGCCGGTTTCACCGCAAGAGCAGATTGCCTCGCCACGCCGGGCGCCGAGCCAGCAGCGCAGCCGCGAACGGGTCGAGCGCATGCTTGGCGCCGCCTCGGCGTTGATCGCCGAGCAAGGCAGCGACGCCATGCGTATGGGCGAGGTGGCGGAACGGGCAGGGGTGTCCATCGGGTCGCTCTACCAGTTCTTTCCCGACAAGCGGGCGATCGTCTGGGCGCTGGCCGAGCGTTATACCGCCGAAAGCCAGGCCTGCATTTCGGCGGCGTTGAAAGACGTCAGCGACGCCGAAGGTCTGGGCCGGGCGTTCTCGGAGCTGGTCGATATCTATTACGGGCTGTTCCTGGCCGAGCCGGTGATGCGCGACATCTGGTCGGGCACGCAGGCCGACAAGGCGCTTCGCCAGCTCGAACTCGCCGACAGTCGGGCCAATGCCGAATTCCTCACGGCCGTGCTCAAGCGACTGAGGCCCGGCGCCGATCCTATCGCCCTGGAGACGACAGCGTTCCTGGTCTGGCAGATGGGCGAGGCCGCGGTGCGGCTGGCGATCTCGGTCGACCGGCAGGAGGGCGACAGGCTGGTCGCCGCTTACAAGCGCATGGCGCTGCGGGAATTGCTGACCTGAGAGAGCTTTCGTGCGCGAAGCACAGGCAACAAAAAACCCGCCGCAAGGCGGGTTTTTTGCATTCTGCAGGTGGCCTGGCTTAGATGCCGAAGCCTTCGAAGCGCTTCTTGAACTTCGACAGGCGACCGCCGCGGTCGAGCAGGGTCTGCTGGCCGCCGGTCCAGGCCGGGTGGGTGGTCGGGTCGATATCGAGGTTCATCGTATCGCCTTCCTTGCCCCAGGTCGAACGGGTCGAGTATTCGGTGCCGTCGGTCATGACGACCTTGATGGTGTGGTAGTCGGGATGGATATCGGTCTTCATGGCTCTGTTCCTGGCTTGCCGGCGCGGCTGACGGGCATAGACCTGCGTCGATGCGCCCCTTTTTAAAACTCGAAGCCGCAGCTATTGAGGAGCCACGGCTTCTAAAACGGTCGGCGAGCCTATACATCAGCCGGAATTGAATCACAAGGCCGCGGCAAGCGCATATTGAGGCGCACAGGCGGAAGGCGGCCAGAGGAAACACTGTGATGGCGCAATCAAGCAGCGCAGACGGGCGCAGGCGCTCGCTCAAGCCGCTCAGGCGTCTGTTCCCCTATATCACTGGATATCGCACCCTGGTCGTCGGCGCCCTCATCTCGCTGGTCATCGCGGCGTCGACGACGCTGGCGCTGCCGCTGGCCGTGCGGCGCATGATCGACCACGGTTTTTCCGCGGCCAACACCACCTTCATCGCCGAATATTTCGCGGCGCTGGTGGCGATGGCGGCCCTGTTGGCGGCAGCCTCGGCCGGCCGCTACTATTTCGTCATCACGCTCGGCGAACGTGTCGTGGCCGATATCCGGCGCGACGTTTTTGCCCATGTGACGACGCTGTCGCCGTCCTTCTTCGACAGCGCTCAGTCGGGCGAGATCGTGTCGCGGCTGGCCGCCGACACCACGCAGGTCAAGTCGGCGGTCGGCGCCACGGCTTCGGTGGCGCTGCGCAATGTCATCCTCGGCCTTGGCGCTCTGGCGATGATGGTCGTCACCAGCCCGAAACTGTCGGGCCTGGTCATCGCGGCAATACCGGTGATCGTGCTGCCGCTGGTCGCCTTCGGCCGCTCCGTGCGGCGCAAGTCCAGGCAGGCGCAGGACACGCTTGCCGACGCCACCGCCTATGCCAGCGAGCAGATCGGCGCGGTGCGCACCTTGCAGGCCTTCACCAATGAACAGCTTGTCACAGGCCATTTCTCCGGCGCGGTGGAGGCGGCTTTCGAGGCGGCGCGCGCCTCGATCTTCGCGCGCTCCTTCCTCACCTTCTTTGCCATCTTCACCATCTTCTCGTCCGTCGTGGCGGTGCTGTGGTTCGGCTCGCGCGACGTGCTCGAAGGCACGATATCGCCGGGCACGCTCGGCCAGTTCCTGCTCTATTCGGTGTTCGCAGCCGGCGCGCTCGGCGCGTTGTCGGAAGTCTGGGGCGAACTTGCCCAGGCAGCGGGTGCTGCCGAACGATTGACCGAGATCCTGGCCGAGACGCCGGCCATCCAGGCTCCCGCCGAGCCGAAGCCGCTGCCGGCGGCGAGCAAGGGCGCCATCCTTTTCGACGACGTGTCCTTCTCCTATCCGGCACGGCCGGACCGCGCCGCCGTCCATGGCCTGAGTTTTTCGGTCAAGCCCGGTGAGACGGTGGCGATCGTCGGCCCTTCGGGGGCGGGGAAAAGCACCGTCTTCTCGCTGATCCTGCGCTTCTACGATCCCGAGACCGGCAGTATCGCAATCGACGGCGTCGATGTGCGCGAGGCCGATCCGGCGGCGATAAGGCAGCGTATCGCCATCGTGCCGCAGGACGTTACCATTTTCGCGGCGAGCGCCCGCGACAATATCGGTTTCGGCCGGCCTGGCGCCAGCGACGCCGAGATCGAAGCGGCGGCGAAGGACGCGCTGGCCGATGAATTCATCCTCAAGCTCGACAAGGGCTATGACAGCCAGGTCGGCGAGCGCGGCGTGACGCTGTCCGGCGGCCAGCGCCAGCGCATGGCGATCGCCCGCGCCATCCTGCGCGACGCGCCGATCCTGCTGCTCGACGAGGCGACCTCGGCGCTCGACGCCGAAAGCGAGACGCTGGTGCAGACGGCGCTGGAGCGGCTGATGCGGGGCCGCACCACCATCGTCATTGCGCACCGGCTGGCAACGGTGCTGAAGGCGGACCGCATCCTGGTCATGGATGGCGGGCGTATCGTCGAGGAAGGCACGCACCAGAGCCTGGTCGCCAAGGGCGGCATCTATGCCAGGCTCGCCAAGCTGCAGTTCGAAACCGGCGCCAGCGCCTTCAGGGGCGCGGCCGAGTAGGCCCGTTCCGGCTTCAATTCGCCTCGGCTTCGACGTAGGCGAAGTTGTAGTTCCAGGCGGCGTTGTTGCTCATCCTGTTTCGCGACCTGAGGTAGGAGCCGATGTCCTTGGCGGGAACCCGATCGCCGATCGTCTTGAGAAACCAGTCGACCTGGAACTCGGTGGGCGTGCTCGACCAGCGTGCCTTGAAGGCGACATAGGGCGTGATCACGTCGTCTGATTTCTCGGGCCCGGCAAATTTCGCCTTCAGGTTCCTGACGATGCATTGATGGCGCTTGAACATCTGGTTGCCGAGCCAGACCGGTCCGATCCTGCCGACCATGTCCGGCTGGGGAAGATTGCCAATGCCGACATCAGCTTTCAGCGGGAAATTCTTGGCGAGATCGTCAGCGTCGAGCGCCTCGGCCGGCAGCTCGTAGGTTTCCTGCGTCGTGACGACATTGTGGTCACGATCGTCGCTTGTCGACATCGGTGCCAGGCTCGTCATTCCCGGGTACTGGCGGTTGTAGTACTGGAGATAGTCGTCGGCGAGCTTGGAGGTGGATTGCGAAACCAGCCTGTATCGCATGCTATCGGCATCGCCATCCCGATAGGTCGTGCTGACCGTCAGCTTGAGCGCCCCGCCCTTGGCTTTTGGAAAGTCGAACGCCTCGCTGACGAAGGTGGTCGGCTGGAACAGCTCCTTGCGTTCGATCCTTTCCATCTGCGCGCTGCCGGCGACAACAGGCAAGGCAAAGCCATAGTCGGGCGGGATGAGATTCTCGGCCCTGCCGCCCTGCAGATAGTTGGTCGCATCGATCCAGTATGTCTGGCTTTTGATTACCGCCCTGACGATGACGTGGTCGAAGGCGCGGATCGTCGGAAGCATGTCGCCGAGTGCTAGTCCGTCGTCGAGATCAGTCAGGGCCGGTTCCGCCTCAACGCCAAGCCGGCGCAGGCTGGAGGCAAGCAGCAGCGCCTTGTCCTTACAGTCGCCGAAGCCGCTGGCGATCACGGTGGCCGGACTGCGCGGAATGTAGGAGCCCCGGCCCATCGACAGGCTCACATAACGGATGCTGTCCTGCACCAGCCGCATGGCCTCGATCATCCGGTCTTCCGGGCTGGCGTATCTGGCGGCGATGTCGTCGAGCTTGGATGCGAATCCGGCCGGCAGCTCCTGATCGAGCCGATAGTAGGGCAGCATCGCATCGACGACGTCCTGCCAACTGGCTGTCGAAGAGATCTGGATCGCCGGGTAGGCCAGGAAATCCGCCGGCAGATTTTCTTCGGACTTGACCGGAGCAGGGGCGATGCTCTGCCAAATGTAGGATTTCGATGCGCCGTCGGTCTTGATTACCGGCTGGATGTCGGTTCGCACCTGGCGGATGTTCAGCGGCTGGGATGCCGGCCAAATCACCTTTTCGCGAATGAGCGCGACCGGTTCGTCCCAGGCCATGGAGATCGAGTGGAAAAACAGATCGGCGCCGACGATCGGCGTCCTGATTGTGGTCTTGCCGTAGTCGATGATGTCGCCGACGCGGACATCGTCGACATTCACGTAGGCGGTAAGCCAGCCGTCGAAGAGGCCCTTCTCCGCGTCCTTCTCGCGCCGGAAGACGTCGAAGGTCGCGGTGGGCAACCGGTCGATCACCACCCCATCGCGGATGATGTTCAGCCAGTTCATCGTGACCTGCGATGTTGCCGGGTCGAACTCGAAATTGATCGCGGCGCCGCGCTCGAGTCCGGTGCGGTCGACGATTCTATAGGCATAGCGGTCGAACGCCTCGATGCCGCCGGGCTGCTGGCGGATCTGATATTCCGACACCAGATTCGAGACGCCGTTCCTGATCTGGCTGTCAAAGCGCGGATCCGGCTTGGGAATCTCGACGCGGTCTATCCAGGCGCCGGGGCTGCCCTTGTGGATTTCGGCATCCGCCATGGCGGGCGAGGAGAAGACCGCCAGGGCAATCAAGACGAAAAGCCGCGTGATCGCAGTAGACATCACCTGAAGCACCCCACCCGCATTATCCGATCATCTTGCAGATACCGTCGGATACCACCAGTGATAGAAAAGTGGAGGCGATCCCGCAAGGTCGCCGTCGGGTGGTGCGCGGGCCGATTTCAGCCGCCGTAGCGCTGCTTCAGGTGATTGACGAAATACGCGGCGTTGAGCCTTTCGCCGGTGGCGCGTTCGAGCAGGTCCGGTGTCGACCAGCGCGAACCCCGCGACCAGATTTTTTCGCGGCGCCAGTTGTTTATGGCCTCGAAATTTCCCTTAGCAAGATCATCGTCCGCGGAAGGATGTTCGCGCGTCAATGCAGCCCATTGCTGTGCCGCCATCATCGCGCCCAGCGTATAGGAGGGGAAATAGCCGAAGGCGGCGCCTGCCCAATGCACGTCCTGCATCGGGCCATCGGCCGGATTGTCGATCGTCGACAGGCCGAGATAATCGCGCATCCCGGCGTCCCAGGCTTCGGGCAGGTCAGCCACCTCAAGCCTTCCCGAGACAAGCTCCTGCTCCAGTTCGTAGCGCAGGATGACATGCAGCGGATAGGTCACCTCATCGGCGTCGACGCGGATAAGGCCGCGTTCGACATGGTGCACATGCGGCAGGATATCGTCGAGCGACCAGGCCTCGCCGAGATGCTTTTCGACCATCGGCAGCGCCCAGCGCCAGAAGGCGGGGTTGCGGCCGATCTGTTTTTCGACGAACAGGCTCTGGCTCTCATGCACCGCCATGCCGCGCGCCTTGCCGAGCGGCCAGTGCGACCACGCCTTCGGCAGGTTCTGTTCGTAGAGCGCATGGCCGGTCTCGTGCAGCACGCCCATCAGCGCCGACAGGAAATCCGACGTCTTGTAGCGGGTGGTGATGCGCACGTCGCTCGGCACGCCGCCGCAGAACGGATGGTGCGACACCGACAGCGAGCCGTGCGTCAGGTCGAAGCCGACCGCCGCCATCATGGCAAGGCCGAGCTCGCGCTGGCGGTCGATGGCATAGGTTCCCGAAAGCGGCCTCAGCTGGCGTTTGCGCAGGCGCGCTTCCTGGATCGCCAGCGCCTCCGGCACGAAGCCTTTGAGGAAGGCTTTCAGGTCGGCGAACACGGGGGTGATGTCGGCGGCGCGGTTGCCGGGATCGAACTGCTCCATCAGCGCGTCGTAAGGGTCGAGGCCAAGCACGCCGGAGCGCAGGGCCGCCTCTTCGCGCACAAGCGCCACCACGCCCTCAAGCGCCGGCTGGAAGCCCGCCCAATCGTTCTTGGCGCGCAGGTCGCGCCACAACTGCTCGCAGCGCATGCGCGCCGTCGTCTGGCGTTCGACGAATTGGACCGGCAGGCAGGTCAGGTTGGTGTATTGGCGCCGCAACTCGCCCAGTGCGGCACGCTGTTCGTCGTCGAGCGCCTCGCCCTCGGCGGCGGCGATCCAGTCGGCGATTTCGGGCGCGGTCGCCCGCGTGTGATACATGCCCGCCAGTGCCGCCATCGCCTCGGCGCGTTTCTCGCCGCCGCCGACGGCCATGTGGGTCGCTTCATCCGCGCCGAGGATGGCCAGAGCGTGGTCCAGCGCTTCGAGCTTGTGGCCGAGGTCGTCGAGTTTCTGAAAGGACATGGCGGCTTCCGTGATTGGGGGACGGCGGGAAAAGATACCAATGCGGCAGCGTTGGCAACCCTGCCACACCGTCAGGCAGATGCCGCTTGCGCAGTCGCGGTGACGCGTGAAATGGTGCCTGCGACATTCGAAGGGGGAACACAATGATCGGCAACGTCCTGGTCGGGCTGGTGGCCTTGATCCATGCCTACATCGTCTATCTGGAGATGGTGCTGTGGGACACGCCGCGTGGGCACAAGACATTCCGGCTCACGCCGGAATTCGCCAGCGCCTCGAAAGTGCTCGCCGCCAATCAGGGCCTATACAACGGCTTTCTCGCCGCCGGCCTGATCTGGGGGCTGTACCTCGGTGCGGCCGGGTTCCAGGTCAAGGTTTTCTTCCTGCTGTGCGTGGCCATTGCCGGCCTCTACGGGGCGGCGACGGTCGGCCGCAAGATACTGTTCATCCAGACCGTGCCGGCCGTGGCCGCCCTGATCGCGGTCTGGCTCGGCTGGTAGGAAAAAGGACGCCCGCGGGATTGGGGTCCCGAAGGCGCCAGGTGGTCCCTTCCTCTTGGACCTTTCAAGCCGGGATGGGCCTCAGCCGTTCGGATAGTTTCCGCCGTCGGAGCCATCACCCATCAGGAAACCGCTGCCGGTATCGATCATCAGCCGCTGGTCGACATTGTCGAGACGGCGCAGCAAGTCGTGGTATTGCGCCGCTGGTATCCGGCCATGATCCGAGGCCGCTATCTTCTCGGCCGCCTCGCTGATGCGGGCCGTGCGCATTTCTAGGCGTCCGGCCACCGCCGATGTGATGTTATTGGCCTGCCTGGCATCGACTATGCCTCGATGAACGCCTCGGACCTGCTCGATGAGCGCCTCGACACGCGGGCCGGTCAAGTCGGTCGGGTCGGTCGCATCGAGAGCACCCTTGTGATGGCCAGCGGCATAGGCGCCGGCGAGCGGGGCGGCAATGAGAATCGCGGCAAGCGTTGCAGTCTTGAGAGATGCTGATGGGCGCATGGGGTGCTACCTCCTGCTGGGAAGGGAGCGGTCGCGCCGTCGCCCTTCCAACCGTGTGGGCCGTCCGGTTCCGTCGCGTCGCGATGGGAGGCATCGCCGGCGGTTCTCGGCCCTTGGGAAGCAGGCTAGGAGCGCTCTGAGGGGAAGTGTAATTAAAAAAAGATAATCTTTTCAGGCCTTGTCGCCTGTGGCTCGCGCCCTAGGGTTGAACCACCGAACAAGTTCGCGTGATGATAAATCAACGTTCGGTGAGCTTCAGTTCAATGCGACGGTTCTTGTTGCGCGCCTCGTCGGTGTCGGCGGGATCGAGCGGCTGGAACTCGCCGAAGCCGGCGGCGACCAGCCGGTTGGCCGGCACGCCGTTCTCGATCAGGAACTTCACCACCGAGGTCGAGCGCGCCGTCGACAGCTCCCAGTTGTCGCGGTAGCGGCCGGTGCCGGAGAGCGGCTTGTTGTCGGTATGGCCGTCGACGCGCAACACCCAGTTGATCTCCGGCGGAATCTCTTTCTGCAATTCGATGATGGCGTCGGCCAGCTTCTTCATCTCGACCTTGCCGGCATCGTTGATGACTTCGGAGCCGGTCGGGAACAGCACTTCCGACTGGAAGACGAAGCGGTCGCCGACGATGCGGATGTTCTCGCGGTCGGCGAGGATTTCGCGCAGGCGGCCGAAGAAATCGGAGCGGTAGCGGTTGAGTTCCTGCACGCGCTGCGCCAGCGCCACGTTCAGCCGGCGGCCAAGGTCGGCGATCTTGGTGTTGGAATCGCGGTCGCGGGCCTCGGACACGTTGAGCGCATCCTCGAGCGCGCCGATCTGCTTGCGCAGTGCCGCGATCTGCTGGTTGAGAATCTCGACCTGGCTCAATGCCTGCTGGCTGATCTGCCGCTGGCTGTCGAGTTCGCCGCCCAGCTCCGCGGCGCGCTGGTTGGCGGCGTCGCCGGCGCCCGCACCTTGTGCCAGCAACTGTTCGAGCCGGCTCTTTTCAGCCTCCGCCGCCGACAGCGATGCCTGCAGGTTGGCGAGCGAATCCTCCTTGTCCTGTGCCGTCGAGCGCTCCAGTGCCAGAAGCTGCGTCAGTTCGTTGATCTGCGAATTGAGGCGCGAGAGCGCCGTATCCTTGCCGGAGATTTCGCGGCCGAGCAGGAACTGCGCCAGCACGAAGACGGTAAGCAGGAACATGATGGCCAGAAGCAGCGTCGACAGCGCATCGACGAAGCCTGGCCAATAATCGATGCGACGATCGGCGCGCCGCGCCCGTGCCAGGGCCACGTCAGTGCACTCCCTGCTTCTTCAGGGCGTCGGCGATCTTCTCCAGCGTGTTGCGCATCGCCTTCTGCTCGTCGGACTGGGCCTCGACCCAGTCGCGCATGATCTGCTGCTCGGAGCGCATGTTCTTGACCAGGCCGGAAATGCCGTCGGCGAGATTGGCCATGGCGGTGGCGACGCGCGGATTGGAGCCGCTGCCATTCTCTTGCATGCTGCGCAGCCGTTCCGACAGCACGCGGATCTCGTCGGAGGATTCGGTCTTGGCCGGATCGGAGACGACGATGTCCGACGACAGGTCGGTGACCGAGGAGAGCCAGTTTTCCAACTCGGTGTAGAAGCGCGTCTGGGAGCGGCCGGCCTGCAGGTCGAGAAAGCCAAGCACCAGCGAGCCGGACAGGCCGAACAGCGAGGACGAAAAGGCCGTGCCCATGCCGGCCAGCGGCGCCGACAGCCCCTGCTTCAGCGACTCGAGCACCGCGGCGGCGTCACCGGTGCCGGGGTCGAGCGATTCGATGGTTTCGCGGATCGAGCCGATTGTGTTCAACAGGCCCCAGAAGGTGCCGAGCAGGCCGAGGAACACCAGGAGGCCGACGAGGTAGCGCGAGGTGTCGCGGCTTTCATCCAGGCGCGTGGCGATAGAATCGAGCATGGTGCGCATCGAACTGGTCGAAAAGGCCATGGTCGACGAGCGGCCGATCATTGCCTTCATCGGCGCCAGCAGTACCGGTTCGGTGGTCTCGGAGCCGGCGCGGAAGGAGTTGACCCAGCGCACTTCCCGAAACAGCCGCCCGACCTGGGCGAAGGCCAGCAGGATGCCGACCGCGAGAACGCCGACGATCAGGCCGTTGAGACCGGGATTGGTGGCGAAGGCGGTCGAGATCTGGCGGGTAAGGATCGCGGCAATAAACGCCACGATTGCCAGGAAGATGACCATGGTCAGCAGGAAGACCTGCGGGCTCGATAGTTTGTGGGGGTCGTATATCAGCACATCGGAGCGTCTGCCCATGCCGAAGGATCTGAGAAAAGCCATCCGTGCCCCGTTTCCGATGCTCTATTTGCCTTTACGCAATTCCGAACGGGAAACCGCTCACACTTTCCCTGGAATTGCTCCAGTGCCGCCGATCACGTAGTTGGCGACTCTAAACGGAATTGTGACCAAATTGAATGGCGCTTGGCAATATTGCCACAGGCCGCCTCGGAGCCTCCGCTATCAGAGGCGGTTGATGACCAGGCAGTCAACCATTGCCGCCAGATGCAGGCCGGCGCCGGTGACGACGAAACCATGCCACAGCGCGTTGTGGAAGCGCAGCCCCTTCCAGGCGAAGAAGATGACGCCGCAGGAATAGACGACGCCGCCGGCGACGATGAGCGCGATCGATGTCGTCGGCAGCGTCTCGACCAGCGGCTTGGCCAGGACGATGCCGCTCCAGCCGATGGCGAGGTAGAAGACGATCGCCAGCCGGTCGAGGCGGCCGGGGAGGAACACCTTGATGGCGATGCCTGCCGCCGCCGCCGTCCACACCAGGACGATCATCCAGCTGGCCAATGGCGAGCCGTCGAGCTGCGCCAGGAAGGGCGTGTAGGTGGCGGCGATCAGCAGGTAGATCGCGGCGTGATCGAAACGCCGCAACACCCATTTCACCGGTGAGGTCACCGGCCACAGATTGTAGGTCAGCGATACCGACAGGACGGTGAGCAGCGAGACGACGTAGAAGGCGGCGGCGATGTATTCGCCAGGCCCGACCCGAAAGGCGGCGAGCGCCAGCAGCGCCGAACCGGCCGCGATCGCCAGCACGATGCCGACGGCGTGGACGATGCCGTCGGCGATCATCTCGGCGCGCGAATAGTGCCAGCGCCCGACGAACGGAATCTCGATCTGCGGCGGCGTCCTGGTCATCTGTCGTCCTGCATCACCCCGTATCTGGGCAGCCGCCGGACAGTATTTCAAGCTTTGGTTGCGGTTTTGCGACTGCGGCGCTCAGCGCCGCGGGCCTTTGCCCAGTTCCGGACGGAAGCCGCGTAACAGTTTTTCTGGTACTGCTTCAGCGCGGCGCGAACGGCATTTTCACCGTCTTCAGCAAGGCGCGCTGGATGACCTCATTGCCGGCGACGACCGAGCCGTTGTCGAGCATATCCTGTCCGCCGTCCATGTCGGAAACGAAGCCGCCCGCCTCGCGGATCAAGAGAAGGCCTGCGGCGACATCCCAGGCCGACAGGCCGACTTCCCAGAAGCCGTCCATGCGGCCGGCGGCGACATAGGCGAGATCGAGCGAGGCGGAGCCGAGGCGCCTGACGCCGGAAACCTCGGCCATGACATTGCGCAGTTCGACGAGGAAATGGCCGTGCTGGCCGCGTCCCAGATGCGGCACGCCGCAGCCGATGACGCTGTCGATGAGCTTGGTGCGGCCGGCGACGCGCAGACGGCGGTCATTCATGAAGGCGCCGCCGCCGCGCTCGGTCGTATAGAGCTCGTCCATGGCCGGATTGTAGATGACACCGGCAACGATCTGGCCCTGGCGCTCAAGCGCGATCGAGACGGCGAACAGCGGAATGCCGTGCAGGAAATTGGTGGTGCCGTCGAGCGGATCGACGATCCAGCGGTGCTGGCTGTCGTCGCCTTCTATGGCGCCGCGCTCTTCCATCAGGAAACCGTAGCCCGGGCGCGCCTTCGACAGTTCGGCAAAGACGATGTCTTCGGCCTTGCGGTCGGCCTGGCTGACATAGTCGCCCGGGCCTTTCATCGAGACCTGCAGGTTCTGCACCTCGCCGAAGTCGCGCGACAGCGAGCGGCCGGCCTTCATTGCGGCCTGGACCATGACGTTGAGAAGGGCTGAGCGTGCCATTAAGATTCTTCCTGCTGCTACGCTTTAAACTTTGTATCGATGCATGTCGGCGGCCCAAAACCGGGGCCACTTTTGGGCGACATGCGTCAGTCCGCGCGGCGCACGTAAGTGATTTCGTTGGTGTCGACGATGATGCGTTCGCCGGCGCCGATGAACGGCGGCACCAGCACCCGGATGCCGTTCTCCAGCACCGCCGGCTTATAGGAGGACGCGGCCGTCTGCCCCTTCACCACCGGATCCGCCTCGGTGATGGTCAGCGTCACATAGTCGGGCAGGGAAATGCCTATCGGCCTTTCCTCGTAGAGCTGCACCGTCACCATCATGCCGTCCTGCAGGAAGGCCGAGCGGTCGCCGACGAAGTCCTTGTTCAGTTCCAGCTGTTCGTAGCTCTGCGTGTCCATGAACACCAGCGCGTCGTCCTGTTCGTAGAGGAAGGAGAAATCCTTCAGATCGAGCCGGATCTGCTCGACAGTCTCGGCCGAACGGAAGCGCTCGTTGAGCTTGGTGCCGTTGATGAGGTTCTTCAGCTCGACCTGGTTATAGGCGCCGCCCTTGCCGGGCTTGACGGTGTTGGTCTTGACCGCCACCCAGAGGCCGCCATCGTGCTCGATGACGTAGCCGGGACGGATTTCGTTGCCATTGATCTTGGCCATGATGATGGGATCCGGAATGCTGCCAACGGTCAGGCCGTTGGTATGGGACGTTCGCCTCGACAAGCGATTGAGGGCTCCAAGACCACAAATCGCCCGGAGAGGCAAGGGAGGGCGGATCGGCTCCAGCCGGCAAGCCGGCATCAGGTCTCGATCTCGATGACGTCGCCGACGGTCTTTGCAATGGCCTGCGCGGCCTTTGCCAGGCGGTTGAGGTGCGGAGAGCACAGCGCCACCACCTGTAATGAAAGATCGACATCTCCGGTATCGACAAGCGCGAGGTCGTCGGGAAGTCCTCGCGCCGCGAGCCGCGACGGCATGAGGCCGAGGCCGTGACCCCGACGTACCCATTCCATCTGCATCGCCGGGTCCTGAATTTCCGCTGCCACGACGAGCCGATGCCGTTCGCCTCCCAAAATGGCGAGGAGTCTCTGACGCGCGTCGCAGGGCTCGGGGCTGAGTACCCACGGCATGGAAGCCCAGGTGTCCGTGAGATGGGGTTCGGCACCACCAGCCTGCGCTATGATGGTGAGACGTTCGGTGCCGAGCGTGTCCGGGCTTTGATGATCGGCAGGTCGCAGAACGATCGCCATGTCGAATTGGCCTCGTTCGAACTGCTCGATCAGCTCAGCGCTCCAGCCGGTTTTGAGCCGCAAGGATATCTTCGGAAACGCAGCCGCCGCGCGGGCGATAGCGCCCGCAATGCTGGCATCGGACAAGCCATGGGCCAGACCCAAACGCAGCACGCCTTGCGGTTCGGTGTCTGTGGCGAAGGCTTTCAAAGCCTCGACCGAAGCCAGTATGTCTTGTGCGCGATCCAGGATCTCCAATCCCGCCATGGTCAGGCGCGGCGGCTTCTGCCGGCGATCGAGAAGCGTAGTACCGAGCATATCCTCCAGCCGCTGCATCTGACGCGTAACGGCGGGCTGCGTCAAAGGCAGGCGGCGGGCCACATTCTGGATCGAGCCTTCCTCGGCGAACAAAACGAGCGTGCGCAATTCCTCCAACATTTCCGTCATTGCTCCAAATGCATAATCATTCTGATTATTATGAATTTGAAATTATGATGCTGGCAAGCGACTTTCCTTCCGCGGACCTCCTGACGGAAAGGGAAGACAATGAAGGCGATGGAATTGCAGCACCCCGGCGGCATCGACAGTCTCAGACTGGTCGAGCGCCCGATACCGGAACCGGGCCGTCAGGAGATGGTCATCAAGGTCAAGGCAACCGCGCTCAACTACCGCGATGTGGAAATCGCCCGCGGCAGTTACCACACCGCCTTCGCGCTGCCGTTGGTGCCGCTTTCCGACGGCGTCGGCGAAGTGGTTGCGGTTGGCGCAGAAGTGACCCGCTTCAAGGTCGGCGACCGCGTCTGCGCCACATTCTGGCAGCGTTGGGTGGGCGGCAGTTTCGTCATGGCGGAACCGTCTTATCAACGAGGCGGCCCCGTCGACGGGTTGCTCAGCGAGTTCGCCAGGCTGGATGAACAGGCTGCCGTCCTTGCGCCGGAGCATCTGAGCGATGTCGAGGCGGCGACATTGCCTTGCGCCGCCGTCACCGCCTGGCATGCGCTGTTCACCGAAGGCCGGTTGAAGCCCGGCGAGACGGTGCTGACCCTGGGCACAGGCGGCGTCTCGCTGTTTGCGGTGCAGTTTGCAGCCGCCGCCGGCGCGCGCGTCATCGTCACCTCGAGCAGCGACGACAAGCTCACGCGTGCAAAGGGGCTCGGCGCCCATGACGGCATCAACTACCGCAGCGACCCGGATTGGGCGTCGGCCGTGCTGGCGCTAACCGGCGGGCGGGGCGCCGATCACATCATCGAAGTCGGCGGGCCGCAAAGCTTCGCCCAGTCGCTGAGGGCATCGGCGCGCGGTGCCCAGATCAACGTGATCGGCTATCTCGGCGGTAATGAAGGGGCAATCAATCCGCTCGACATCTTCCGCCGCCAGGTCCAGGCGCGCGGGATACCGGTTGGTTCACGCGAATCCTTCGAGGCGATGAACCGGGCTCTTGCCGTCAACCGGCTGAGGCCGGTGATCCACAAGGTCTTGCCGTGGCGGGAGGCCGCCGGCGCCTTCCACCATCTCGAGCACGGCTCCCCCTTCGGCAAAATTGTCCTCGATCACATGCAATGAATATGCGCGCCGTCCTCAAGGCAGGCGGTTCGCCTTCTGCAGTGCCTGCTTGGTCTGGTCGTCGCTCAAGCCCTGCAGGAAGTCGTCCATGTCAGGGTCGATGAGGCCGGCGCGGCGGGCAACGATGTACCAGGCCCCGGCGAGCACGAGGTCGGGATCGGTGCCGATGCCTTGCATATAGAGTTTGGCCAGGCGGTTCTGGGCGGCGACATTGCCGCCCTCGGCGGCGCGCCTTGTCCAGCCAAAGGCGGACTTCAGGTCGCGTGCGCCGCCGCGGCCCTCGATCATCCAGGCGGCGAGATCGATCTGGGCGGTGTCGTAGTTCTGCCGTGCCGCCTGCGCCAGCAAACGCCGGGCCTGGGCGTCGTCGCGCGGCTTGCCGCCAACGCCATTGGCATAGATCTGCGACATGGCGTACTGGGCGTCGGCAAGGCCGGTCGTGGCGGCGCGCTCATAATAGGAAACCGCCTTGGCGAGACCGGCGTCGCCGGGATCCTGCTGGACCAGCATCTGCGCGAAATTGAACTGCGCCAGCTGGTTGCCGGCTTCGGCGGCCGCCTGCATCAGCGCATAAGCCCCCTTGGTGTCCTTCTTGGCGTAGCGGCCGTCGAGCAGCATCAGCGCATACTGGAACTGCGATTCCGGCACACCCTGTTCGGCGGCAAGCGCATACCATTTCGCGGCTTCCGCCGCGTTGAGCGGAACGCCGAGCCCGCGCGACAGGATCTCGGCCACCAGCGTCTGCGCCGCCGGGTCGCCGTTTTGCGCGCGGACCAGCGCAAGATTGTAGGCGGTCTTGTAGAGCCCGCGCTGGAAGGCGCCGTAGGCCGGGTCCGCCGGCCTGGCGCCGAAGCGGTCGGGATTGACGGTGTCGGCCGATGGCAGCGGTGCCGGTTCGGTCGTGGTCGCGGGTTGCGGCAGCGGTTTGTCGATCGGCTTGTCGGTATGCACGCCGCCATCCGGCTTGGGCTGCGGCAACGGAATCGTTTCAGCGGCGGCGGTCTGCACCATCAGCGCCGCGGCCAGGATATGCAGGGGAAGCGTCGCCCGCGCCACGTCAGTCCTCGAAACGCGGTGCGGTCTCGTCGAGCAGCGCGTTGGCGGCGGCGATCGCCGCTTTCGGGTCGGAGCCGTCCGCGAACACCGCGCTCGACAGCGCGACGAACT
The DNA here is from genome assembly GCA_004791255.1 of bacterium M00.F.Ca.ET.205.01.1.1. GTDB lineage: Bacteria > Pseudomonadota > Alphaproteobacteria > Rhizobiales > Rhizobiaceae > Mesorhizobium. Next base: position 343,022 of record SRUQ01000006.1, on the reverse strand, counting down.
CGGCACCGGTGGCGGCCACGATTTCGACCGAGGCGAGATCGGACCCGGCCATGACGATGCAAGGGATCTGGATCATGTCGGCCCACCATTGTCCCAGCGACAGGTTGCGCGGGTGCGGCTCCGGCTTGTTGTCATAACCGAAGCGGCCGAAGAAGATGTAGTCGGGCCTTGTCTCGCCAAGCTCGAGCGCATCGTCGCGCGTCTTGGCGCCGCCGGCGCCGACCATCATCTTTGCCTGGAAATGTTCGATCGTCTCGGCGAGCTCGGCCTTGGAGACCTCGACATGGATGCCGTCGGCCTGAACGCGGCCGGCGATGCGGGTGTCGCCGGCAATGACGACCGCGGCCCCCGCGGCCTGCGCCGCCGGCACGATCTGTTCGGCGAAGGCCTGGAAGGCGTCGTCGTCCATGCCGTTCTGGGGCAGGATCAGCGAAGCGACGTCGCCGCCCTCGAATGCCAGGGCGATGCGCGCCGCCGGCACGCCAGGTGGCGCGATCAGCACGATACGGCAGCGGTTGGGGGGCGTTGCGTCATTCATGGTTCTTCGATCCCGGGTTTCGCCTATGCCGGGCGAAGATGGTTGGATTGCGGCATAGAGCAAAGTGCCGGGATTGAACAGGCGCGACGCGCGGATCGTCGCTTGAAAAGCCTAGGGCCGGCGAAGCACCGGCATCGAGGCCTCAGGCCGGGGCCTTGGCTCGCCACAGCGTCCAGCCAAGGTTCATACCGGCGGCCGCGATCAGGATGGCGGCGGCGCCGACGATCTGCGCCAAATGCAGCCGGTGGCCGAAGGCGACGACGTCGACCAGGATTGCCACCACCGGATAGATGAAGGACAGCGATCCCTGCAGATGTGTCGGCAGTTTCTGGATGGCGCCATACATCAGGATGTACATCAGGCCGGTGTGGACGATGCCGAGCGTGGCCAGCATAGCCCAGCTCCACGGGTCGGCGGGAAGTTGCGAAAGGTTGGCGAAGGGCGCCAGCATGACGACGCCGGCGCAGACCTGGATCAGCGCGATGAGGTGTGGCGGCGTGCCCTTGAGCTTCTTGGTGACGATCGCGGCGACGGCCCAGAACAAGGCCGCGGCCAGGGCCATCAGGATGCCGGCGAAATAATTGGTGCCGACCTCGCCGGCGTCGGGTGCCGCCTGGACGATCAGCACCATGCCGGCGAAGGCTATCGTCAGCCACGCCAGTTTCGTCATCGTCAGCCGCTCGCCGAAGAACAGCGCGCCGAAGCCGACCAGCATGAAGGGCTGTGTGTTGTAGACGGCGGTGGCGATCGAGATCGAGGCGCGGGAAAAGGCGCTGAACAGCAGCAGCCAGTTGATGACGATGGCGGCGCCGCCGAGTGCGGCGATGCCGAGGATGCGCCACGACAGACTGTTGCGCAGCAGTCCCAGCGCGGCGCAGATGACGAGCAGCGTCACCGCGCCGAAGGCGCAACGCCAGAACACCACATCCATGATCGGTCGGCCCGACATGACGACGAACCAGCCGATCGTTCCCAGGATCGCCATTGCCGCCGACATTTCGACGGTACCGCGCAGCTTCTCGTCCATAAAACACCCCTGCAATCGTGAAGGAAGGATTGTTTCATGCCGCAGGAGCGCTTTCCATGAGTTATGGAAAGTGATATGCCGTGTCTTCCTAAATAAAAAAGGCCTGTGGCGATTTTTACGAAGGAAAATAATATGATTGACGATCTCGACCGGCGCCTGCTCGATATCCTCATCAGGGATGCGCGGACCTCGCTGAAGGACCTGGCCGGCCAGGTCGGGCTGTCGTCGCCGAGCGTGTCCGAGCGGCTGCGGCGGCTCGAGGAGCGGGGCGTCATCCGGGCCTTCACCGTCGAGATCGATCCGCTGGCGCTCGGCTATACGCTGCAGGCGATCGTGCGCATCCGGCCGCTGCCGGGCAAGCTGCATATCGTCCAGAAGCTGATCGAGGAGATCGCCGAATTCGGCGAATGCGACAAGGTCACGGGTGACGACTGTTTTGTCGCCAGGCTCTATGTGCGCTCGATCGGCGATCTCGACGGGATTCTCGACCGCATCGCCGACAAGGCGGAGACCAGCACCGCCATTATCAAGGCGCAGCCGATCCGGCGGCGACCGCCGCCGCTTGGCCCGTTGCCGCCGCCGTCTTCCTGACACTGCGGGGCTGGTGGGGCTGCGCGGCAGCTTCGCCAAGTCCCGTCGATCACCGACATTTGCTGTCGCGGCGCATCGAATTCTGGGCTATTCAGGCGGCCAAAGCGCTTTCCCTCCAGACCAAGTTTCTCCCCCCATGTCAGGCCTGCTTCTCGATCCGTGGTTCTACGCGGCCGCCATTCCGGCGGTCATTCTGGTCGGCCTTTCCAAGGGCGGCTTCGGCGGCGCCGTCGGCTTCGTCGGCGTGCCGCTGATGGCGCTGACCATGCCGCCGGTGCAGGCGGCCGCCATCCTGCTGCCGATCCTGTGCCTGATGGACATCGTCTCGGTGTGGACGTGGTGGGGTGTCTACGACAGAAAGATGCTGGTCGACATGATGCCGGGCGCGGTCATCGGCATCGGCCTTGGCTGGCTGACGGCCGCTTTGGTCACCGAGGAAGCGGTGCGGCTGATCGTCGGCGCCGTCGCCATCATCTTCGTGCTGCGCTGGCTCTATCTGCAGTTTCGCCATGGCGCCGACCATGCGGCGGAGCCAAACCGCGCGGCGGCCGCGCTCTGGGGCACGGTCGCCGGCTTCACCAGTTTCGTTGCCCATGTCGGCGGCCCGCCCTTCCAGGTCTACGCCTTGCCGATAAGGCTCGATCCGAAGGTGCTGTCGGGCACGGCGGCGATCTTCTTTGCCGCCACCAATGCGCTGAAGCTGGTGCCCTATTTCGCGCTCGGCCAGTTCGACACCGCCAATCTGACGGCGTCCGCCGTGCTGATGCCGCTGGCGCCGCTGTCGACCGTCGCCGGCGCCTGGCTGGTGCGGCGGATGAGGCCGGAGATTTTCTATCCCTTCACCTACGCAACGGTGGCGGTGGTGGCGCTCAAGCTTTTGTGGGATGGCGTCGCCGGCCTGATGTAAAGGGTTGAGGCGGCCAGGCGGCCGCACTCACCGTCACGGCGGTGTCAGGCGGCGCTCGGCACGAGGCGCCGGTTGCCGCCAAAGGCCAGTGCGGCGCCCACCATGACGATCAACGCCATGCCGGCAAGGATGCCGATGTCATGCGCGGTCGGCTTGAGCACCATGTCGACGATGATCACCAGCATCACCGCATAATCGAAGCGCGCCGCGCTCATCATGCGCTGGCCGACGGCAAGAACGGCTGGCGTGACGCCCTCCTTGGCGATCATCGCGCCCATGCGCTCGCCGGTCGGCTTGAAGATGAACATGCCGATCGAAAAGGTCGTGGCGTAGCCGGCGAGACCGATGACGATCCACAGATCGGAAAAGCCGACCCAGAAGCCGCACATGATGAGGCCGAAAACCAGGGTCAGCATCGACATCGGTGCGAAGAAACGGCCGCCCAGTTCCCCGCTGGCCCGCATCGCATACAGCTTGTCGTCAATGTTGCCGGCGCGCTCGGCAAGCAAGCCAAGCAGGAACAAGACGAAGCCGCCACCGACCCACAGAGTGGCCGCGACGACGTGGAGGAATTTGACGATCGAATACCAGTCCATGGTTGCTCCCGGGGTGTTTCGGTGGGTTTGCGGCGAGGCGAATCCGCGCCAGCCGTCAGAGGAGCCGGCGTTTAGCGTTGCATGTGTTTCGGAACGATGTCGTGAAAAACCCGGATGTGTTTCGGGCTGCCTTTTTTCACGGGTACAAGCTGCAACGAACGCAGATGCCCGGATTCGTTTCTGCTAATATGCGACCTGTCGGGAGGGGTTGGCGCGACATCGTCCGGAAACACCGCTGATGCTAGTGCGCCAACGCCGGCAACCCGGTGGCGATGACAGTCGCCTGACGATCAACTCATTCCCGAAAAACGGGAACAGGCATTGGGGGAACAGACATGCAAGGCGTAGCCCGGAATTTCTTCACATTGGCCATCATCTATGCGCTGTGCGGCATGGCACTCGGCCTGTCGATGGCGATCAGCCAGGACCACGGCCAGATGCCGACCCATGCTCACACGATGGTGGCGGGATGGCTGATGTCGGCGGTGTTCGCCTTCTTCTACCATCTGTTTCCGGCGGTCGCGCAAAAGACGCTCGCCACGATTCATTTCTGGCTGACGGCCGTCAGTGGCATCGGCCTGGTGATCGGCCTCTATTTCCTGCTTGCCGGCAATGCGGCAATCGAACCCATGGTGGCGGCCTCTTCGATGGGCTTCTACGCGGCCATGCTGCTTTTTGCCTTCATCGCCTTGCCGGCGGTGTGGAAAAAGGCCTGATTTCAGGGGTGCGCCGTACCTCGAGGCCTGTGCTGTAACGGCACATCGGTACGGTATTCGGTCAAAAAACATTGGACCCGTTAACGGTCCATTAAGCTTTACAGGCGTTTACTATGTGCATCCAGTGATCTGGATTCTTACCGAGTGGTTGGAGCCACTTTGTTTGACGCCTCCCTGTTAAACTCCTGAGAGCCGCCTTATCCGCGGCTCTTTTTTTGTCTGCATTTCAGGTGGCTCACGGGCGTCGATTCGCCGTTAACCTTCTGTTAAACATGTGCTTGCCTTCACCCCCGGCGAAGCGCATTTTCAAGCTTCAGTCATATAGGGTTCCGGGTGTATCGGCAGGGAGCCGAATCGGCCGGTTGCAAGTGCAGGGGCGTCTCAATGAACGAGCTTTCGAAGGGTAGCGCAAAAACCGTGAAGCTGGCGGAACGCCGGGTTTTTTCGCACTCCTTCAAACCGCTTTACCAGGAAGGCATGGGCCTGGTCGAGCAGGCGGCGGAGTACCTCGATGGCAAGGGCCGGGCCGAGGCCAAGAAACTGTCGCGGCCGGCGGCCACGCTCTATGCGGCCGAATCGATGCGGCTGACCACCAGGCTGATGCAGGTTGCCTCCTGGCTGCTGTTGCAGCGCGCGGCGAATTCCGGCGAGATGACCCGCGACCAGGTCGCGTCCGAGAAATCCAAGGTGCGGCTCGACACGGCTTCCGCCCATGACGAGGCGACCGGCTGGGCCGAACTGCCCAGTGATTTCCTCGATCTCGTCACCCGGTCGCTGCGCCTGCAGGCGCTGGTGCGCCGCATGGACGAGGAAATCTACGGCGCCGGCGCCGTGATCGACATGCAGCCCACCGGCCGCAGGGTCAATCCGGTCTCCGACCAGATCAGCCTCCTCAACACTGCTTTCGCCCGCAACTGAGAACCGTCGAAACTATCTGCGGCTCGCGGGTAGTTGTTTCTGGTTTGTTCACTTTTCGCTGGCATCGCTGTCCGCCGGAGGTACACTCACGGCATGGGGGACGCGATTCGCATCATCGGTATCGATCCGGGGCTGAGACGCACCGGTTGGGGCATCATCGAGAGCCTCGGCAATTCGTTGCGCTTCGTCGCTTCCGGCACGGTGCGCTCCGACGACAAGGCGGCGCTGGCGACGCGGCTGTGCCAGCTGCATGACGGGCTCGCCGAGATCCTGCATGCGGCCATGCCGCAGGAAGCCGCGATCGAGCAGACCTTCGTCAACAAGGACGCGACGGCGACGCTGAAGCTCGGGCAGGCTCGCGGCATCGCCATGCTGGTGCCGGCGCGCGCCGGGCTGGTCGTGGCCGAATACGCGCCCAATGCCGTGAAGAAAGCTGTCATCGGCGTCGGCCATGGCGAGAAGAAGCAGATCCACATGATGGTGAAGGTGCTGATGCCGAAGGCGACCTTCGACACCGACGATGCCGCCGATGCGCTGGCGATCGCCATCTGTCATGCGCATCACAGGCAAAGCGCGGCCTACCGGATGGCGCTGGCGTCATGAGAGGCTGTCGGGAATGATCGGCAAGCTCAAGGGCACGCTCGACGAGATCGATGAGGACCATTGTCTCGTCGATGTGCATGGCGTCGGCTATGTCGCCTATTGCTCGGCGCGGACGCTGGCAGCGCTGCCTTCGCCCGGCGAGGCGGTGGTGCTGTTCATCGAGACCTATGTGCGCGAGGACATGATCCGGCTCTACGGCTTCCAGTCGGCGCTGGAGCGCGAGTGGTTCCGCCTGCTGATGACCAATGTGCAAGGCGTCGGCGCCAAGGTGGCGCTGGCCATCCTGTCGACGCTGGCGCCGGCCGACCTCGCCAATGCGATCGCGTTGCGCGACATCGCCATGGTTTCGCGCGCGCCCGGTGTCGGCAAGAAGGTGGCCGAACGCATCGTCACCGAGCTGAAGACCAAGGCGCCGGCCTATGCAGGCGCTGCCTCGGGAACGATCGGCCTGAAGCAGGAAATCGGTGAAGGCGTGGCGCCGGCTCCGATCAGCGACGCCGTCTCGGCGCTGGTCAATCTCGGCTACTCCCGCGACACCGCAGCCAATGCGGTATCAGCGGCGCTGAAGACGGCGGGCGAGGATGCCGACGCCTCGAAGCTGATCCGTTTTGGGTTGAAGGAACTGGCGCGGTGAACGCTCGCTTGTCCGGTTCGCGGCCATATGCGAGGAAGGCTGCATGAGCCTTTCTCCCCGCCTGATCGCCCCCGACAAACGCGGTGAGGATGCCGAGCAGACCTTGCGGCCGCAGACGCTTGACGATTTCGTCGGCCAGGCGGCGGTGCGGGCCAATCTCAAAGTGTTCATCGAGGCTGCCAAGGGCCGCAAGGAAGCGCTCGACCATGTGCTGTTCGTCGGGCCGCCGGGGCTGGGCAAGACGACGCTGGCGCAGATCATGGCGCGCGAGCTAGGCGTCAATTTCCGCTCGACCTCCGGCCCGGTGATCGCCAAGGCCGGTGATCTCGCGGCCCTGCTCACCAATCTCGAAGAAGGCGACGTGCTGTTCATCGACGAAATCCACCGGCTGAACCCGGCGGTGGAGGAAATCCTTTATCCGGCGATGGAGGATTTCCAGCTCGACCTGATCATCGGCGAGGGGCCGGCGGCGCGCTCGGTCAAGATCGACCTTGCGCGCTTCACCCTCGTTGCCGCCACCACGCGGCTTGGGCTTTTGACCAATCCCCTGCGCGACCGCTTCGGCATTCCGGTGCGGCTCAATTTCTACACGGTCGAGGAGCTCGAGCAGATCGTGCGGCGCGGCGCCCGCATCCTGCAGATGCCGCTCGGCGACGACGGCGCGCTGGAGATTGCGCGGCGCGCGCGCGGCACGCCACGCATTGCCGGCCGGCTGTTGCGGCGCGTGCGCGATTTCGCCTCGGTCGCCGGCGACGGCCATGTCGACCGCCTGATCGCCGACGAAGCGTTGACCCGGCTCGAGGTCGACGCGCTCGGCCTGGACGCGCTCGACCGCCGCTACCTGTCGATGATTGCCCGCAATTTCGGCGGCGGGCCGGTCGGCATCGAGACCATCGCGGCCGGCCTTTCCGAGCCGCGCGATGCTATCGAGGACATTATCGAGCCCTATCTGATCCAGCAGGGCTTCATCCAGCGCACGCCGCGCGGCCGCATGCTGACGGCCAATGCCTGGCGGCATCTCGGCCTCGATGTGCCGAAGGACCTGGCGCAGCAGCAGATCAATTTGTTCCAGGAAGAGTAGCCCGGCGCGGCTCTTCACGCCGCCGATCAAGCATCAGTGATCGGGCCTGCGCAAATTCTCCTCATCTTCGCCGGCTTGCCGGCGTATTCCTGCATTGTATCGGGCCCGCTGCCTATGTTTGCATGTCGTCCTTCCCAAAACCGTAGTCACTTTTGGGCGACATGCATTGGGGGCATGCCGACATGATCAAGGTGCCGGAGCCTCACTATGATAACCAGACGCGGGTTCCTGCGCTTCGTCGGCGGGTCGTTCCTGTCGGTCGCCTCGTTCAGCGCCTATGCCGTCGGCATCGAGCCGATGCTGCTGACGCATGTCAAGCGCTATGCGCTGACACCGCCGCATTGGCCTGCCGGCCTGAAGATGCGCATCGTGGCGCTTGCCGACATCCACGCCTGCCGTCCGTGGATGACGCCGGAACGGATCGCGTCGCTGGTCCAAGACGCGAATGCGCTGCAGCCGGACCTGGTCGTGCTGCTCGGCGACTACATCGCCGGCATGCGTCTGGGGGCGGACAGGGTGGCGCCGCCGCAATGGGCGGGCGTGCTGTCGGGTCTCAAGGCTCCGCTCGGCGTGCTGTCGATCCTCGGCAACCATGACTGGTGGAGCGATGGTTTCGCGCAACGCGCCGGGGCCGGTCCGACAATCGCACGCAAGGCCTTGGAGGCGGTCGGCATCCCGGTGCTGGAGAACGACGTCGTGCGCCTCGAAAAGGACGGGCATGGCGTCTGGATCGCCGGGTTAGCCGACCAGCTGGCGCTTTTGCCGACCAACGGGCGTTCCAGGCCGACAGGACTGGACGATCTCGACGGCACGCTGGCCAAGATCGGCGACTCCTCGCCCATCATCCTGCTCGCGCATGAACCTGACATTTTTCCAAAGGTGCCCTGGCGGGTGTCCCTGACCCTGTCGGGGCACACCCATGGCGGCCAGGTGCGGCTGTTCGGCTATTCGCCCGTGGTGCCATCGCGTTTCGGCAACCGATACGCCTACGGCCATGTCGTGGAGAGCGACCGCAACCTGATCGTCACCGGTGGGCTCGGCTTCAGCACTTTGCCCATCCGTTTCGGCATGCCGCCGGAAATCCTGTCGATCGACCTTGGCTGATCGGCGCGTCAGGCAGGCTTCGGATCGCGCCCATCACCTCGGGCTCGCCTTGCCAGGCAGGCAGGCCGCTCTTGATCATCGCCGTCAACAGTGCCATCCGATGCCATGTCGCGCTGGGAAGAGGGGCCTTGCCGCGACTGAAAAAGGGAACGCGATGGGCGATCATGGTGAATCCACGACATTGCTGGCGGGTATTTCCGGTGCGCTGACGGCGTTCGGCCACCGGCTCATGGCCAGGGTCTACTATGCCGACACCGACTTCTCCGGCGTCGTCTACCATGCGCGCTATCTCGAATTCTTCGAACGCGGCCGCTCCGACTATCTCAGGCTGACCGGCGTGCATCACACCGAGCTTGCCGACGGCAAGCATGGCGAAAAGATCGTTTGGGTGGTGCGCCGCATGGAGATCGCGTTTCGCGCCCCGGCCCGCATCGACGACATCCTGACCGTCGACACCCGCACTGAGGAGATTTCCGGCGCGCGCATCTTCATGGCGCAGCAGCTCAGGCGCGGCGACGATGTGCTGGTCGAGGCCAAGGTCGAGGCGGCGATCATCGGCGAGAACGGCCGACCGCGCCGTTTTCCGAAGGAATGGGTCGCGGCTTTCATGCCAAGGACCGTTGACTAGACCGCCAGACGGACGGGCTTCAAAAAGTCGGTGAATGTCGGGTCGCCACGCTTCCAAGCGCGGCAATGCGCCGCGCCTTATATACTAACCCATCCTTAACCATAACGGTTCATGAAGATATTGGTGAAGATTGGTGCGATCGCGCGCCTTCCTTTCACCAACATTTGCCCCGAAAAGGCCGCGAAAGGCACGGTTTGGGGAATCCGGTAGCTTCGTGCGAACCGATCACAAGGGATGCCAGGGGCCAGCCGCCAGCTACGCCCGGAAAATCTTAAGGACGTTACGATGGAAAATATTGCACTCGCCGACCCGGGCGCGCAATTGTCGATTTGGGCGCTGTTCATGCAGGCCAGCTGGGTGGTCAAGCTGGTCATGATCGGCCTGCTCTTCGCCTCGGTCTGGACCTGGGCGATCATCGTCGACAAGCTTGTCGCCTATGGCCGCATGCGGCTGGCGCTGAACCGCTTCGAACAGGTGTTCTGGTCGGGCCAGTCGCTGGAGGAGCTCTACCGGACGCTCGCCGACCGCAAGACCACAGGCATGGGCGCCATCTTCGTCGCTGCCATGCGCGAGTGGAAGAAGAGTTTCGAGAAGGGCGCCAAATCGCCGCTCGGCCTGCAGACCCGCATCGACAAGGCGATGGATCTGGCGCTGACGCGCGAGATGGAGAAGCTTGAGGGACGCCTCGGCTTCCTCGCCACCACCGGTTCGGCCGCCCCCTTCATCGGCCTGTTCGGCACCGTTATCGGCATCATGACCTCGTTCCAGGCCATCGCCGGTTCGAAGAACACCAGCCTCGCGGTGGTTGCGCCAGGCATCGCCGAAGCGCTGCTGGCGACAGCCATCGGCCTGCTCGCCGCCATTCCCGCCGTCATCGCCTACAACAAGCTGTCGTCTGACGCGAGCAAGATCGCGGTGCGCATGGAAGGGTTCTCCGACGAGTTCTCCGCCATACTCTCGCGCCAAATCGATGAAAAAGTCGCGCCGAAGGCCTGAGGAGTAACTGATGGGTATGTCCGTAGGCATGGCAGGACGCGGCGGGCGCGGCCACAGGCGGCGCGGCCGCCACCATGGGCTGATGTCAGAAATCAACGTTACGCCGATGGTCGACGTGATGCTGGTGCTGCTGATCATCTTCATGGTCGCAGCACCAATGCTGACGGTCGGCGTGCCGATCGACCTGCCGGACACGCAGGCCAAGGCGATGAACGCAGACACCCAGCCTATCACCGTCTCGATCGACGCCACCGGCAAGATTTTCCTGCAGGAGACCGAAATCCCGATCGAGGAACTGGTGGCCAAGCTGCAGGCGATCTCCAAGACCGGCTATGAGGAACGCATCTTCATCCGCGGCGACAGATCCACCGATTATGGCACCGCGATGAAGGTAATGGCCCGCATCTCGGCCGCTGGATACAAGAATATCGGCCTGGTTTCACTGCAGGAACAGGATCAATAGACGCGAAATGAGGACCGGCCTCACCACATCGGTCATCTTGCATACGGCGGCGCTGGCTTTCGGCCTGTTCACGCTGTCGGCGCCAGCCGCGCTTCCGTCCGCCGACGTAGAGTCGGTCGCGGTCGATATCGTGCCGATGGAGGCAATCGCGCAGACGCTGCAGGGCGACAAGAAGGCCGTGATGCACGAAAAGCCGGCGCCACTGCCGACCCAGCGTCCCGACATTGTCCCGGCTTCGCAGAAGGTCGGCGAAAACAGCGTCGATACCGACAAGCCGATAACGCCGGAAGCCAAGCCGAAGCCGGTCGATACGACGTCGGCGCCGCCGCCCGCGCCGACCCCGAAAGAGATTCCGAAGACCGAGGACGTGCCGAAGCCGCAGGAAAAGCCGAAGCCGATCCCGGCTACGGAGGTGGCGCCGGCGCCGCAGCCCAAGGAAGAGGTCAAGCCCGAACCGGTCAAGCAGACGGAACCCAAGCCGACGCCGGCCAAACCGGCGCCGACCCCGCCGCCGCAGGACAAGACCGCCGCTATCGATCCGACGCCCGAGGTCAAGCCGGATGCCGTCGCCGAGGCCATAGCCAAGGACCCGCCCACGGAAGAGACACAGTTGCCGAGTTCGGCGCCCGCGCCGGAAGCGCGGCCCAAGCCGCAGCCGGCGCAGGCTGAAAGCGCCAAGGCTCCGGACCGCAAGGATGCCGACAAGCCGGTCAAGGAGGCCTCGTCGAAGCCGAAGTCGGACGACAAGCAGTTCAATGCCGATGAGATTTCGGCTCTGCTGGACAAGCAGAAGCCGTCCGGTGGCGGCGCCAAGCGCTCGACCCAACAGGCCTCGCTCGGCGGCGACAAGGATCAGGGACAGAAGCTGTCCAAGTCAGAGCAGGGGGCATTGGAAAGCCAGCTGGGCGGTTGCTGGACCTTGCCGGCCGGGCTTGAAGGTTCGGAGAATTTCGTCGTCGTCGTTCGCTTCAATCTGGATAATTCCGGCAAGCTCGACGGCCGTCCGTCCGTCGAAACATCGAGCGGCAACAGGCAGTTCGATGAGAGCGCGGTGCGCGCGGTTCAGAAATGCGACATGGCCGGCCTGCAGGTTCCCGCCGGCAAGCAGGACATCTGGAACGACATCCGGGTCACATTCGATCCAAGGGAAATGCTTGGCCTCTAGGCCTGGCGTCCACCCAATCAAAGAAGAGAAGCGAGAAGATATGAGATCCTTCCTCAAGCCGCTCCTGACGATTGCAGCCATGGCGCTGGGCATGACGGCCGTCGTTCCCATGCCGGCATGGGCGCTGGTCGAGCTCAACGTCAACAAGGGCAATGTCGAGCCGCTGCCGATCGCCATTACCGATTTCCAGGGCGGCGATGCGCTTGGCGCACAGATTTCCCAGATCGTCAGCGCCGATCTCAAGCGCTCCGGTCTGTTCGCGCCGATCGACAAGAGCGCCTTCATCGAGAAGATCGCCAATCCGGACGCAACCCCCCGCTTCGACGACTGGAAGGTGATCAATGCGCAGGCGCTGGTCACCGGCAGCGTCAGCAAGGAGGCCGATGGCCGCATCCGCGCGCAGTACCGGCTGTGGGATACGTTCGCCGGCCAGCAGATGTCGGGCGAACAGTTCTTCGCCAACGATGCCAACCAGCGCCGCGTCGCCCACATCATCGCCGACGCCATCTATGAGCGGATCACCGGCGAGAAGGGCTATTTCGACACCCGCGTCGTGTTCATCGACGAGTCCGGTGCCAAGAACGCGCGCAAGAAGCGGCTCGCCATCATGGACCAGGACGGCGCCAACATCCGCTATCTTTCGGACGGCAGGTCGATCGTGCTGACGCCGCGTTTCTCGCCGAACCGGCAGGAAATCACTTACATGTCCTATGAGAGCGGCCAGCCCAGGGTCTATCTGCTGCAGATCGAGACCGGGCAGCGCGAACTGGTCGGCAATTTCCCCGGCATGACGTTTGCGCCGCGCTTCTCGCCCGATGGCCAGAAGGTGATCATGAGCCTGTTGCGCGACGACGGCAATTCCAACATCTTCGCCATGGATCTGCGCAGCCGCTCGACGACGAGGCTGACCAATTCGACGGCCATCGACACCTCGCCCTCCTATTCGCCCGACGGCAGCAAGGTGGTGTTCACCTCCGACCGTGGCGGCCGTGCGCAGATCTATGTGATGGGCGCCGACGGCTCGGGCCAGACCCGCATCTCCTTCGGCGACGGCGTCTATTCGACGCCGGTATGGTCGCCGCGCGGCGACCTCATCGCCTTCACCAAGCAGACCGGCGGCGAATTCCAGATCGGCGTCATGAAGACCGACGGTTCGGGCGAGCGCATCCTGTCGTCCGGCTTCCAGCAGGAAGGGCCGACCTGGGCGCCGAACGGCCGCGTGCTGATGTTCTTCCGCGACTCCGCAGGTGGTCCGAAGCTGGTGTCGGTCGATCTTACCGGCCGCAACGAACAGCCGATCCCGACTGCGAATTTCGCGTCCGATCCGGCCTGGTCGCCGCTGCTGGAATAGGTTCGGCTGAATTGCCACACATGCTGAAAAGGGGCCGTTTCGGCCCCTTTTCCATGCATTGGTCGCGTTTTGGCCGCATTTCCGCCTAGGGTCCGCGCCAATCGTGGCCTCGGATCAAAGAGGTTGCGGACGGGCAGCTAAACTAATTTTTAACCGTGTTTATTGAATGCGGGTTAACCCAAACGTGGTTACTGGGTGATCAACGAAATCACTCGAATACGATCACTCGAATACGAAGGAGAGGCGGCATGGGCCGTATCGCAGCACTTACCAGAAACCCGGCCATGATCGCGCTGGTGGCAGCTCTTGCCATCACCGGGTGCGCCTCGAAGAAGACCCCGAACAACGCTGCCGATCTCGGCCTCAACGGCGCTGGCGCGGCGACACCCGGCTCGGCGCAGGACTTCACCGTCAACATTGGCGACCGTATCTTCTTCGACACGGACTCGACCTCGATCCGTGCCGATGCCCAGACGACGCTTGCCCGCCAGGCGCAGTGGCTGAACCAGTACAAGCAGTATGCCATCGTCGTCGAGGGCCATGCCGACGAGCGCGGCACCCGCGAATACAATCTGGCGCTCGGCGCCCGCCGCGCTGCCGCCACCCGCGACTTCCTGGTTTCCAAGGGCGTCGCTTCCAGCCGGCTGAAGACCATTTCCTACGGCAAGGAGCGTCCGGTCGCCGTATGCGACGACATCTCCTGCTGGTCGCAGAACCGCCGCGCGGTAACCACGCTCAGCGGCGCTGGCTCCTGAGGCGCCCGCGCGCCGGAAGGCGCGCGGCGCACCAGATGATAAAAATGCAACACAGAATTGCAAAAGGCGGCCTGCGGGCCGCCTTTTTCATATCCGGGCACCGGAAACAAAATTTGGCCGAAGTCTCGCTCCCTGCTATGAGCCGAGTGCGCTTGACTGGTCCCACTCTGATTGGAAGGCGCGAACAAGCTAACGATACGGCGAGAGGCACATGCATTTGAGATCGGTTCTGAGCGGCACGCTTGCGGTGCTTCTTCTTTCGGGCGTCACCGCCCTGGCGAGCGGCCTGGGGCCCAGCGGCACGGGGCAACCAGCCGACAGCGGCTTTTCCTTCCATCTGCCCAGTATCGAATTGCCCAAGCTTTTCGGGGAAAAGAAGAAACCCGATCAGGTCCAGATGGTGCAGTCCGATGGCACGGCGGCCACCAGTATGGAAGACCAGCTGCGGCAGATGAACGGCAAGATCGAGGAACTCAATTTTCAGGTCCTGCAGATGCAGGAGCAGATCCGCAAGCAGCAGGAAGATAACGAGTTCCGCTTCCAGCAGCTCGAGGGCGGTTCGCAAGGTGGCTCGCAGGGCGGACAGCCGCCGGCGCCGAAGAAGAAGTCCGACGCCACCACCGATACCAACACAGACGTGGCGGCGGCTCCGGCAACCCGGGCACCGGCCGGTGCCGCGCCCGCCGACGCCGCATCCGCCGGCGGCAAGACGGTCGAGGACGTCATCGTCGAATCGCCCGATGGCGAGCCTGGCAAGGTGATCCCCGGAACGGGCGCGCCGGAAAAGACCTTCGGCACCATCACCGTCGACAAGAACGGCAATGTGGTCGATGCCGGTGGCAGCACCCAGTCGACCGCGCCGACGCAGGACACTGCCCCGGCCACCGGAGCTCCCGCCAAGGCCGGCAAGTCGGGCGGCACGGTGGTCGCGGCATTGCCGTCCACCAACGACCCGGAAGAGCTCTACCGCAATTCCTATCAATTCATCCTGTCGGGCGACTACGGTACCGCCGAACAGGGTTTCCGCGACCATATCTCCCGCTTCCCAAAGGACGCCAAGACGGCGGACGCACATTACTGGCTGGGTGAATCGCTGCTTGGCCAGCAGAAATACCGCGACGCCGCCGAGGTCTTTCTCTCCGCCAGCAAGGATTATCCCAAGGCCAAGAAGGCTCCCGACATGCTCTTGAAGCTCGGCGTGTCGCTGGTCGGCCTCAAGCAGCACGACGTCGCCTGCGCCACCTTCGGCGAGGTCGGCAAGCGCTACCCCGACATTTCCAGCGCGCTCAAGGAGCGCATCAAACAGGAAAAGGCCCTGGCTGCGTGCTGATGTTTCCCTGGCATGTCGTCCCAAAACCGGGACCACTTCCCGGCGACATGCATTGATGCTCGGCAGCGGGCCTGATCTTTCGAAGACCCTTTTTTCGCATATCGATTTCACCAGCGGCGCCGTTGCGGCCGTGTCCGGCGGCAGCGACTCGACCGCCCTGCTTCTTCTCCTCAAACAGCATCTCGACAAAACCGCGCCGTCCGCCAGGCTGCTCGCGGTGACGGTCGACCATGGCCTGCGGCAAGGCTCGGCGGCTGAGGCGCAAGCGATGGCGAGACTGTGCGCGGAGCGTGGCATTCCGCATCGCATCCTTGCCTGGGAGGGCGCCAAGCCTTCCACAGGCCTGCCGGCGGCAGCGCGGGAAGCGCGCTATCGCCTGCTGGCCAGTGCCGCGCGAGCGGAAGGGATCGGCCTGATCGCGACCGGCCACACAGCGGACGACCAGGCCGAAACGGTGGTGATGCGGCAGCACCGCAACGAGGACGGCCAAGACGAGGGGCGTGGCCTTGCCGGCATGGCGCCCGCCACCTTGCATGATTGGCGCGACTGGATCGTGCGGCCGCTTCTCGGTGTGCGGCGCGCGGCGCTGCGCGATTTCCTGCGGCGCCAGCAGGTCGGCTGGACCGAGGACCCGACCAATGCCGACGAGGCCTTCGAGCGGCCGCGCCTGCGCGCGGTACTTGCCGGCGTGGACGGCGCACGGCGCATGGACGATGCGCTGGCGCTGGCCGCGCGCGAGGCCGGCGCGCGCACGCGGCTTGGCGTCGAGGCCGCCGATCTGATCGAGCGCTTTTCCAGCCGGCCTTGTGCCGGTCTCATCCGTCTCGATCCGGGCCTTCTGACATCAGACGGGGATCGCGCGGCCATCTACGCGTTGCGCATCCTGCTGGCCGCGACCGGGGGCGTTGCCTTCCTGCCTGACCAGGCGCGCAGTGCCGCCCTTTTCGGCCGGCTGAAGGCCGGATTTGTTTGCGCCACATTGTCGCGGACGGTGGTCGACTTCAGGCGAGCCGGCATCTTCCTGCACCGCGAGAGGCGCGGCCTGCCACTGGTTGCGGCCGCCGACGGGCTGATCTGGGACGGCCGCCGAGACATCACTTTGAGCGACAGCGGGGCAGCATTGTTGATCGCGCCGCTCGGGGCTGCGGCGGCCAAACGGCTTGTCATCGTCCATGGAGAAACGCCGCCAAGCCTGATGCGGGCAGCACTGGCCTGCGAACCGGCATTGCGGCAAGCCGTTGAAAATGCTGGTTCGGCACGCGACGGGCTGGCGTTGCCAGGGTTCACGGCGCGGCCGGTTGTGGCGCCCTTTGCCCGTTTCCTGCCGTCCTTCGACCTGGCACCGGCGCGCGCCGTCGCCGGGCTGATTGGCGCGGCTCGGGTTCCGCCTCTGCCTTTGCGCGGCCACAGTGCCTGACGATCATGGGGCGAAAGCTTAACCCACACGTGCTGTTATGCTTGGCAAGGGGAGGCGCTCTCCCTATGTTAGGCGCAAGTTTCCTCTCATGACGCGTGTCCGCCCGCGGACGCCCAAACGGGACAATTGATGAATCCGAATTATCGCAACCTCGCGCTCTGGGCGATCATAGCGGTCCTGCTCATCGCGCTGTTCAATCTGTTCCAGACGCCGCAGACGCGCGGGGCCTCCGCCGATGTGCCCTATTCGCAGTTCCTGCAGGATGTCGCGGCGGGGCGGGTCAAGACGGTGACCATCGCGGGCGCCCGCATCACCGGCACCTATTCGGACAATTCCAATGGCTTCCAGACCTATTCGCCCGGCGATCCCTCACTGGTCTCGCGGCTGCAGGACAAGAACGTCACCATCAATGCCCGTCCTGAAACCGATGGCAACAACTCGCTGTTCGGCTACCTGATCTCCTATCTGCCGATGATCCTCATCCTTGGCGTGTGGATATTCTTCATGCGTCAGATGCAGTCCGGGTCAGGCAGGGCGATGGGCTTCGGCAAATCGAAGGCCAAGCTTCTGACCGAAGCGCATGGCCGCGTCACCTTTCAGGACGTTGCCGGTGTCGACGAGGCCAAGGAAGATCTGGAAGAGATCGTCGAATTCCTGCGCGATCCGCAGAAGTTCCAGCGGCTGGGCGGCAAGATTCCGCGCGGCGTGCTGCTGGTCGGTCCTCCGGGAACCGGCAAGACGCTGCTCGCCCGCTCGGTCGCCGGCGAAGCCAACGTGCCGTTCTTCACCATTTCGGGCTCGGACTTCGTCGAGATGTTCGTCGGCGTCGGCGCCAGCCGCGTGCGTGATATGTTCGACCAGGCCAAGAAGAACGCGCCCTGCATCATCTTCATCGACGAAATCGACGCCGTCGGCCGCCATCGCGGCGCCGGTCTCGGCGGTGGCAATGACGAGCGCGAGCAGACACTGAACCAGTTGCTGGTCGAGATGGACGGTTTCGAGTCCAACGAAAGCATCATCCTGATCGCCGCCACCAACCGGCCCGACGTGCTCGATCCGGCGCTGCTGCGTCCGGGCCGTTTCGACCGCCAGGTGGTGGTGCCGAACCCCGACATCGTCGGCCGCGAGAAGATCCTCAAGGTGCATGTGCGCAACGTGCCGCTGGCGCCCAATGTCGACCTTAAGGTGGTTGCCCGCGGCACGCCCGGCTTCTCCGGCGCCGACCTGATGAACCTGGTCAATGAATCCGCGCTCATGGCGGCACGGCGCAACAAGCGCCTCGTCACCATGGCCGAATTCGAGGACGCCAAGGACAAGATCATGATGGGCGCAGAGCGCCGCTCGTCGGCCATGACCCAGGCCGAGAAGGAGCTCACTGCCTATCACGAAGCTGGCCATGCCATCCTGGCGCTCAACGTGCCGTCGGCCGATCCGCTGCACAAGGCGACCATCATCCCGCGCGGCCGTGCGCTGGGCATGGTCATGCAGCTGCCGGAAGGCGACCGCTATTCGATGAGCTACAAATACATGGTCTCGCGGCTCGCCATCATGATGGGCGGACGCGTTGCCGAGGAGTTCAAGTTCGGCAAGGAGAACATCACCTCCGGCGCTTCCTCCGACATCGAACAGGCGACCAAGCTGGCGCGCGCCATGGTCACGCGCTGGGGCTTCTCCGACAAGCTTGGCCATGTCGCTTATGGCGACAACCAGGAGGAAGTCTTCCTCGGCCATTCGGTGGCGCGCACGCAGAACATCTCGGAAGAAACCGCCCAGATCATCGACGCCGAAGTGCGCCGGCTGATCGACGATGCCTATTCGACGGCGAAGGCGGTGCTGACCAAGAAGAAGAAGGAATGGATCGCCCTGGCGCAGGGCCTGCTTGAATACGAGACACTGTCTGGCGACGAGATCAAGCAGCTCATCGCCGGCGAGAAGCCCGCGCGCGATTTGGGCGACGATACGCCGCCCAGCCGTGGTTCGGCCGTGCCGAAATCCGGCCGCCGCAAGAAGGGCCCCGAGCCCGAGGGCGGCATGGAACCGCAGCCGCAAGGCTAGAGCATTTGACCGTTTCACGGAAACGGCGAACCGCTCCAACTCTTCGCTTTGACGCAATTCCCGAGGGCAAGCGCTATCCGCTTGTCCCGGGAAAGCCGCCTCACACTTTTCCTGGCATTGCTCCAGACCAGGGCGGTTCAGCATGCGCATAGAGTTCTGCGGACTGCATTTTGATCTATCGTCGGATTGGACTGACATAACAGACGACGTACCCGAGGGTGTACCGACGCTTGCCCGCTCCTCCGGAGTTGGAGCGTTTCAGTTCACGATTGCCCGCTATGCCGGAGGCAAACATCCGCGAGTCAACATAGTTGCACTGAAAAGCATGCTCGGGGAGTTTTGCAGAAAGCAGGCCCGAGTGTTTGACGATCCGGTTACAAACATGGGCAAGGTATTTTCTGTCGGGTGCGTCTCCCGCGATCTCAATGAGACACTCGGAGTTTGGTACCTTTCGAATGGAAGTGCCGTCGTTTTGGCTACCTACCTCGCTTTGTCATTCGATCGTCCAGAAGTGGCCTCAGAGTTGGCTGAAGTCAGGCAATCGATAGCGACCATGGATTTTTAACAGTCCCGAATTTCAAACTGAGACTCTTCTCACTTTTGGGCGACGTTGCCTCAGGAGAAGCGCCGGACGTAGCTTGGAGCGTCATCGTCCGGCTTGTCCCGAGGACCTGCCAACGCAACCGGATTGGCGGTTGCCAACTCACAGCCGGCGCCCAGATGTCGCACGACAGCAGATCCTCGGGTCAAGCCCGAGGATCACGGCTCAACGTCTGCGTGAAAAACGGTGAACCGCTTTAATCCGCCGTACTCGATTTTTATGATTCAACTTTCAGCCGCGCATTGCACAGGCTGTAATAACCGCCGCCCTTCTGGATCCAGCGAAGGCCGTTCAACGTACCCGCCTCCTTGTTGCCGTGGTAACCCTGCAGGCAGGTCTTCATCCGCGCCTTCGCGGGCTTTTCGGTCTTGAACTCGGCGGCGAGGGTGGTCGGGAATGTCACGCCCGCCGGCGCTACAGTGGGGGCGACCGCCGCGCTGGTTTCCTCTTTCGGCTGCGGCGCGGTTTTGTCCGTATCCGCGCTGACACTCTCCGCAGCTGATATCGCGCATTTCTCCTTGCGGAAAGCGGCCCAGTCCATGCCGTTCAGAGAGCCGCCTTCCTTGGCTGTCCGATAGGTCTCGCCGCATTCCTTCATCGTCAGAGCGCTTGCAGGGGCGACGCTCCAAGCAACCGATGCCGTCACAGCCAATACTGCCAATTTCAAACTGCGCATAAGACCCTCCTGGTTGATAACAAGTTAGATGTCTTTTTGTATACTGTTTGTTCCTGCTATGTTCAACTGGAATCTTTGCGAGCTACCGACAGGCCTGGCAGTGTGGGCGAATTGATGATGCCGACGGATCCGGCGATATGCAGATGCGAGCAAGGCCGGGCGTCTTCGCGCGCAACAAAAAGGCCCGCGAAGCAGATACATCGCGGGCCTTTGCCTGTCCTTGCCAGATTTGACGTCTAATTCAATACGATCTCAACCGGGTCATGCCCCATCGATCAGGGGGAATGCCATGCGTGGCTCAGCCCTTCAGCTTGGCGTTGCACAGGCTGTAGAAGCCGCCGCCCTTCTGGATCCACTTCAGGCCGCCGAGCGCATTGGCGTCCTTGAGGGCGTAGTACTGGTCGAGGCAGGTGTGCATGC
Organism: bacterium M00.F.Ca.ET.205.01.1.1; assembly: GCA_004791255.1. Taxonomy (GTDB): domain Bacteria; phylum Pseudomonadota; class Alphaproteobacteria; order Rhizobiales; family Rhizobiaceae; genus Mesorhizobium. Next base: position 322,450 of record SRUQ01000006.1, on the reverse strand, counting down.
GGCCCTTTCCGGGGGTCTCGCTGGCATATTTCGCCGAGACCGCGGACGGGAAGGTGACGCCCTTGGGGGCAACAGTCGTCGGCTTTGCCGGTTCCTTGGTGTAGGTGGCTTCGCTCGGGGCCGGCACGGTGTCGTCATCCGCGGCAGCGGGGCCGCATTCGGCCTTGCGGAAGTCGTTCCACTTCTGACCCTTCAGCGTGTTGGCGGTCTTGGCCGCCTGGTACTTGGCGCCGCATTCGGCCATGGTCAGGCCTTTGCCGCCATTGTCGGCAGGAGCCGCGGCAGCCTTCGTGGTCGCCGGCTTGGCCGGCTTGGTGCCGGCGGCGGTCGAAGCGCCGGCGGCGCACTCGGCCTTGCGGAAGTCGTTCCACTTCATGCCGTTCAGCGTGCCGGCAGCCTTGGCCGCCTGGTATTTGGCGCTGCATTCCTTGGCGGTCAGGCCCTTGGCGGTGCTGTCGGCCGCCGCAGCCGCAGGCTTCGCCTTGGCAGGCTTGGCTTCGGCTGGCTTGGTCTCGGCAGCCTTGGTGGTGGCCGGCTTGGCGTCCGTGGTGGCGGCGGCGTCGGTGCCGCACTGCGCCTTGCGGAACTGGTTCCAGGTCGCGCCGGCAAGTGTCCCCGCGTCCTTGGCGGCGTTGTATTTCGTGCTGCATTCGGCCATCGTCAGCGCGTTGGCTGGCGCGGCCAGGAACAACGTCGCGACCGCGAGGCCGGTCAAGGTAGCAAGTCGGTGGATGAGCATAGCGTTTCTCCGTTGCGGCAGCCCATTATACGTCCCTGCGAATCAATAACGTTCAACGGTCGGTTGCGCCAGATGCCAAGTGGCGCATATCGCGACGAAAGCCGGCGCCTAACGATAAGGTGATGAAATCGCTGCCTGTTGACCACTTGGCGGCAAGAATTTCTGGCTGCATCCGCGCCCAAGCGCTCGCATAACTGGTATATTGCGGCGCGAAGGGCCAGGCGTGCTACGCCACGGCCATGTTGTGTGCGGTGCGCAACAAGGATTTTCTAAGGATTGGTAACATATAATCACACAATGTGATGGTAGCACGCCGGCCAATTGTGGCATGACGTGCCACAAAAGAACGTCAAGGACTCCAAATAGCATGGCAGGGAATTACTTCGGCACGGACGGCATTCGCGGGCGCGCCAACAAGTTTCCGATGACCGCGGAAATCGCCATGCGCGTCGGTATGGCCGCCGGCCTTTCGTTCCAGCGCGGCAGCCATCGCCACCGGGTCGTGCTCGGCAAGGACACGAGGCTTTCCGGCTACATGATCGAGAATGCCATGGTGGCCGGTCTTTGCGCCGCCGGCATGGACGTGTTCCTGCTCGGCCCCATCCCGACGCCGGCCGTCGCCATGCTGGTGCGTTCGCTGCGCGCCGATATCGGCGTGATGATCTCGGCTTCGCACAACCCCTACTACGACAACGGCATCAAGCTGTTCGGCCCCGACGGCTACAAGCTCTCCGACGAGATCGAGGAGCGTATCGAGGGCATGCTCGACAAGGATATCGAACTGGCGCTTGCCGATTCCGACGGGCTCGGCCGCGCCAAGCGCGTCGACGGCGTGCATGACCGCTACATCGAATTCGCCAAGCGCACGCTGCCGCGCTCGATGTCGCTTTCGGGTCTGCGGATCGTCGTCGATTGCGCCAATGGCGCCGCCTACAAGGTGGCTCCGGAAGCGCTGTGGGAACTCGGCGCCGATGTCGTCGCCATCAATGTCGAACCCAACGGCTTCAACATCAACAAGGAATGCGGCTCGACCCATCCGGCCGGCCTGCAGAAGAAGGTGCACGAAGTGCGCGCCGATATCGGCATCGCGCTCGACGGCGATGCCGACCGCGTCGTCATCGTCGACGAGAACGGGGCGATCGTCGACGGCGACCAGATCATGGCGCTGATCGCCGAGTCCTGGCATCAAAACGGGCGCCTTGCCGGCGGCGGCGTCGTTTCGACCGTGATGTCCAATCTCGGCCTCGAGCGCTTCCTCGGCGACATGAAGCTGCATCTGCACCGCACCAAGGTCGGCGACCGCTATGTCGTCGAACATATGCGCGCGCATGGGCTCAATGTCGGCGGCGAGCAGTCCGGCCATATCGTGCTGTCGGATTTCTCGACCACGGGCGACGGCCTGGTCTCGGCGCTGCAGGTGCTGGCCTGCATCAAGCGGCAGGGCCGTCCGGTCAGCGAACTGTCGAAGAAGTTCGAGCCGGTGCCGCAACTCCTGAAGAACGTTCGCATCGCCGGCGGCAAGCCGCTGGAGGAAGCCCCGGTCAAGGCCGCGATCGAGGATGCCCGCCACCGTCTCGGCAAGACCGGGCGCCTTGTCATCCGGCCGTCGGGCACCGAACCGCTGATCCGCGTCATGGCCGAGGGCGACGATCCGCAACTGGTCGAGGCCGTCGTCAACGACCTCGTCGAGGTCATATCGGAAACACGCAGCGCCGCCTGATCGAGGTCCGCGCCGGTTCAAAGCCCGCCTCTCCGGCGGGCTTTTTTGTTGGCCGGCGAGCCGATCCCCAGCTTCATAATTCAGGCTGAATACCTCGAATTCTATCGATTCGTGGTTAATCGACAGGGTTAAACGCCTTTTAACCTTTGCAATTCATTATCCACGCCTGAAAGCCAATCTTCATTCGGAAGCAATCGCTGTTCCGAGGGTTCTAGGGGTGACAAGCATGTTCAATACAGCAAGAAAGGTCCTGTTCGCGTTGCTGTTCGCGGGCTTGGCCTGGCCAGTGTTCGCGGCCGACCTTCCGGAGCCGGTGGTCGAAGAGGCCCCGCCGCCAGTCTATGAGCAGCCGGTCGCCGATGTCGGCGGCTGGTATATCCGTGGCGACCTTGACTATCACAAGTCGAGCCTGCGCGGCATCGACTATACGACCTACACGATCGACCCCTGTAATTGTACCGTCATACCCGGTGAAAGGAGTTTCGACTTCGGCAAGCTCAAGGGTGGCTTCTCGCTCGGTGCCGGTGTCGGCTACAAGATCAACGATCACTTCCGCACGGATTTGACCGCCGACTACTGGTTCAAGTCGAACTTCAACGGCGGAACCTCGGACATCAACGGAACTTCGACCGAAGTGTCGAAGATGAGCGCTCTGCTGCTGCTAGCCAATGCCTATGTCGATATCGGCACCTGGCACGGCATCACGCCTTACGTCGGCGCCGGTATCGGTGGCGCGCGCGTCAAGTGGGATACTGTCTATGACCCGAACACCACCGAGACCAACCCGGGTGCATCGAACTGGCGCTTCGCTTATGCGCTGATGGCCGGCGCCTCCTACTGCCTGACCGATAAGGTGATCCTGGACGCCGGCTACCGCTTCTCCCATATCCAGGGCGGCCGCATGTTCGAATGGGACATCTCCAGCGCTGGGCCCGGCGAAGACCGCGGCATCAACACCCATGAGGTACGCGGCGGTCTGCGTTACCAGTTCGGCGGCAACAACGGTTGCGCCGCACCCGTGGCCTATCAGCCGGAACCGGAGCCGATCTACACCAAGTAGCCGCTTCGAAATCAGCGAATTGCTCAACCGCCCGGCATCAGCCGGGCGGCTTTCGTTTGTGCGTGTAACTGATTAAGATCCGTTCGAAATCAAAGTGCTAACGCTCTGTTAGCCTTAACCCCGACTTAACCACTATGGTTAACAATGGCTCATGAAACGATGGCTGCCGTCGCCTGGGCGACGGCGCCGAATTCGGGAGCCGGGGACCATGACACTCACATCACGTATGGCGCTGGCGGTTGGCGCGTTCGCCCTGATGCCGCTGACATCGGCGCTAGCGGCCGACTACGATCCGCCGGTCTATGTCGACCAGGCGCCGGATTACGTCCCGGTCGAGGTCGGCTCAGGCTGGTATCTGCGCGGCGATGTCTCCTATCTGGTGCAGAAGAGCTTCAAGAACGGGGATTTCACCTTCCCGTCAACGATCAACAACGAAAACTTCAGCGAGAGCGAAGACGCAGTGTTTGCGAGCGTCGGCTTCGGCTATCATTTCAACGATTACCTTCGCGCCGATCTGAACTTCGGTTATCTGCCGGGTAACAACGCCAGCTACAGCTACGACGATTCAGCGGTCGTCGCACTGCCGACTTTGCCGACCCAGGGATCGGGATCGCTGAAGAACTATGCCTTCTCGGGGATAATCAACGGCTATGTAGATCTCGGCACATATGTCGGAATCACGCCTTATGTTGGCGCCGGCATCGGTTTGGTCCGCAGTACGCGGAAGCTTTCGGCGACTTACACGGACAACAATGCCCCCGCCAACAGTTTCAGCGTGCAGGACAACGCGACACAATACTCGCTCGCCTATACGCTGAATGCGGGCCTTGCCTACCAAGTGACGAAAAACGTTTCCGTCGATGTGGGCTACCAGTATTTCTCCGCCCCGAGTGCCGAATACGTGACGGCCGAGAGCCTGACTTCCTTTCCGATCCAGAAGGGGATCAGCAATCATCAGGTCAAGCTCGGGCTGCGCTACGATCTCTGGTAGGCCTGGGCACGCTGTTTAACTCGGGCGAGAAGTGTGAAAGTCCTGCCCCTCAATAGCGCAGTCTTGATCTGCGCGTTCACCCTCTCAGCCCTGTTCGCCGGGATCGAATGGTCCATGGCGAACCCGGTGGCCAACCCCGACTACCGTTGTAGCTACTCTTCGAAAGCCAAGGACGACGTCCTTGATTTTGAGCATTGCGCATGGTCGGACGCCGCCGGACATATCCACCTGAAGCGCAAGCACCTCCTCGCACTGGATTTCGACCGGAACGGCCTCGCAAGTGTCAACATTGGTGGTGGATGGTATTATGTGCGACGGGACGGCCGATTGGCTCCCGTGATGATGATGGACAACTGGGCCGAACCATTCGCCGACGGCCTCGCGAGGTCCCCAGTCGGCAGCAAGATCGGTTTCATCAACCGCAATCTGGCGTTGGTTATCCCAGCTCGATACGATGGGGCGCTTCCGTTTGAGCATGGCTGGGCGGAGGTGTGTATTGATTGCAAGCTCACCTCCGACGGCGAACATTCCTGGTATGTGGGCGGCCGCTGGGGTTGCATCGACCACCGTGGCCATGAGCGGGGACCATTTAGGCCTGGCCAGGGCGCCGGCCACGTTTGCCGCAATGACGGTTAGGACGAACGCAGGAGTAGCCAGCGTCAGGTCCGCCGTTTGCGTTTGAAGTCACGACATCCTGATCCCGTATCGCCAGGTATCCTGCCAGCGACAAAAACTTTCCTCTTGACGCCGGGAGCCTGAACGCATATCGCCGTCCGTGGGCCACCCCTCCCCAACGAGGGGCCACTATCTGGAAGGATAGACCACGATGACGACAGCTACGAAGCCCGGACTCCGTCCGGCAAACCCCAATTTCTCCTCTGGTCCCTGCGCGAAGCGTCCCGGCTGGTCGGTTGAGGCGTTGAAGAATGCCGCGCTCGGCCGTTCCCACCGCGCCAAGATCGGCAAGGCCAAGCTCGAACAGGCGATCGAGCTGACGCGGGAGGTTCTCCAGGTTCCGGCGGACTACCGCATCGGCATCGTACCGGCCTCGGATACCGGCGCGGTCGAAATGGCACTGTGGTCGCTGCTCGGCGAACGCGGCGTCGACATGGTTGCCTGGGAGAGTTTTGGCGCCGGCTGGGTCACCGACGTGGTCAAGCAGCTGAAGCTCGCCGACGTGCGCAAGATTGAGGCCGGCTATGGCGCGCTGCCTGATCTCGCCAAGATCGACTTCGACCGCGACGTGGTCTTCACCTGGAACGGCACCACATCGGGCGTGCGCGTGCCGAACGGCGATTTCATCCCGGCGGACCGCAAGGGCCTTACCATCTGCGACGCCACCTCGGCGGCCTTCGCGCAGCGGCTCGATTTCGAGAAGCTCGATGTCGTCACCTTCTCCTGGCAGAAGGCGCTGGGCGGCGAGGGCGCGCATGGCATGCTGATCCTGTCGCCCCGCGCGGTGGCGCGGCTGGAGACCTACAAGCCCGGCTGGCCGCTGCCGAAAATCTTCCGGCTGACCTCGGGCGGCAAGCTGATCGAAGGCATCTTCAAGGGCGAAACCATCAACACGCCGTCGATGCTGTGCGTCGAGGACTATCTCGATGCGCTGAACTGGGCGAAGTCGATCGGCGGGCTCGATGCGCTGGTCGCGCGTGCCGATGCCAATGCCGCCGTCCTCGACGGCTTCGTCGGCAAATCCTCCTGGCTCGGCCATCTCGCAGTCGAGCCTGCGACGCGCTCGAACACGTCGGTGTGCCTGTCCTTCACCGACCGGCAAGTCGCGGCGCTCGATGCCGACGGCCAGGCCGCCTTCGCCAAGGCACTGGTCTCGGTACTCGACAAGGAGGGCGTGGCCTACGACATCGGCTCCTATCGCGACGCACCGCCCGGCCTGCGCATCTGGTGCGGCGCAACCGTCGAGGCTTCCGATCTCGAAGCGCTGCTGCCCTGGCTCGACTGGGCCTTTGCCGCGCAGAAGGCATCGCTGAAAGCGGCGGCCTGAGATTTCATGGCGGCCTGCGGGCCGCCATTTCCCCCGATCATCCAATTCTTTTCATGGAGGCCGCTATGGCGCCCCGCGTTCTCGTTTCAGACAAACTTTCCACCACCGCTGTGCAGATCTTCAAGGACCGCGGCATCGAGGTCGACTACCTGCCCGATCTCGGCAAGGACAAGGAAAAGCTGCTCGAAGTCATCGGCCAGTATGACGGCCTCGCCATCCGCTCGGCGACCAAGGTCACCGAGAAACTGATCAACGCCGCCACCAATCTGAAGGTCGTCGGCCGCGCCGGCATCGGCGTCGACAATGTCGATATCCCGGCGGCCAGCCGCAAGGGTATCATCGTGATGAACACGCCCTTCGGCAACTCGATCACCACGGCCGAACACGCGGTCGCCATGATCTTCGCGCTGGCGCGCCAGATTCCGGAAGCCAACGCCTCGACCCATGCCGGCAGGTGGGAGAAGAACCGCTTCATGGGGGTCGAGATCACCGGCAAGACGCTGGGCGTCATCGGCTGCGGCAATATCGGCTCGATCGTGGCGACGCGCGGCGTTGGCCTCAAGATGCATGTCGTGGCCTTCGATCCGTTCCTGTCGGACAAGCGCGCCGAGGAACTCGGCGTCGACAAGGTCGAGCTCGACGAGCTGTTCGCGCGCGCGGACTTCATCACGCTGCACACGCCGCTGACCGACAAGACCCGCAACATCATCGACGCGGCGGCAATCGCCAAGATGAAGAACGGCGTGCGCATCATCAACTGCGCCCGCGGCGGACTGGTGGTCGAGGCCGACCTCATCGCGGCTCTCAAGAGCGGCAAGGTGGGCGGCGCCGGCATCGACGTGTTCGAGGTCGAGCCTGCCGAGCAGAACGCCCTGTTCGGCATGGACAACGTGGTGGCGACGCCGCACCTTGGCGCCTCGACGGCGGAAGCGCAGGAGAATGTCGCCCTGCAGGTCGCCGAGCAGATGGCCGACTATCTGATCAAGGGCGCGGTTTCCAACGCCATCAACATGCCCTCGATCACGGCGGAAGAAGCGCCGCGGCTGAAGCCCTTCGTCAAGCTGGCCGAAGTGCTCGGCGCCTTTGTCGGCCAGGTCACCGAGGATCCGATCAAGGAGGTCGAGATCCTGTTCGACGGCTCGACCGCGACGATGAACACGCGCGCGCTGATCAGTGCCGCCCTTGCCGGCCTCATCCGGCCGCAGGTCTCGGACGTCAACATGGTGTCGGCGCCGATCATGGTGAAGGAGCGCGGCATCATCGTCGCCGAGGTCAAGCGCGACAAGTCGGGCGTCTTCGACGGCTACATCAAGCTCACCGTCACGACCGAGCACAGGACCCGCTCGATCGCCGGCACCTGCTTCTCCGACGGCAAGCCGCGCTTCATCCAGATCAAAGGCATCAATCTCGACGCCGAGGTCGGCCAGCACATGCTCTACACGACCAATGCCGATGCCCCCGGCATTATCGGCCTGCTCGGCACGGTGTGCGGCGAGAATGGCGTCAACATCGCCAACTTCCAACTTGGCCGCAACCGGCCAGGGGGCGACGCCATCGCGCTGCTCTATCTTGATGCGCCGTTCCCGGAACGGGTGCTCGATCAGCTGCGGGCGCACAAATCGATCGACTCGGCCAAGCCTCTGCACTTCGACGTCGGTGGCGTGTAAGGCCGCACGAACCGCAAACCACACCATTGCGACGCCCCGGATGCCGGCAGGCATGCGGGGCGTTCTCGTATGGCGTTTCATCCGCCTGGCCACCGGCCGCGGTGCGCAAGGAATTGGTCCAGCAATTTCCGGGCGCCAGTGCCGTCAGCGGCCAAAGGCCATCCTGGGGCCGCTGTATTCGGCGAGCCCGATGCCGCCCAGCACGAGGACCAGCGCCAGCGCCTGGTAGAGCTGGAACGTCTCGCCGACGATCAGCACCGAAAGCAGCGTGCCGAAGATCGGCACCAGGTTGATGAACAGGCCGGCGCGGTTGGCGCCGATCAGCTCGTTGCCCCTGATGTAGAAGATCTGCGAGATGACCGAAGCGCCGATCGCGGTGTAGACGATGACCGCCCAGCCGCGCGCGTCGGGCACGATGAGCTTGCCGGCGGCGACCTCCCACAGGAAGAAGGGCAGCGAGGTGAAGAGTGCGGCAACCGACATGGCCAGCATCAGGCTTTGCCAGCGCACGGCCGGCTTCAGCCGCAGCCCGACCGAGTAGCCGCTGTAGAGGAGGACGGCGACCAGCATGATGGCGTCGCCGAAATTGAGCTCCAGCGTCAGCAGCCGGCGCGGGTCGCCATGGCATGCGGTCAACACCACGCCGAAGATGGTCAGCGCCACGCCGGCAATCTGCGCCCAGTTCACGCGCAGGCGGAAGAAAATGAAATTGGCTGTCATGATCAGGATCGGCATCGCCGCCTGCTCGATGGAGACGTTGATCGCCGTCGTGTAGTTGAGTGCGGTGTAAAAGATCGTGTTGAACAAAGTGAAGCCGCTGGCGCCCAGTGCCGCCAGAACGAACCAGTGCCTGCGCACCACTGGCCAGTCCTCCCGTATCGTCTTCCAGCCGATCGGCAGCAGGATCGCCACGGCCAGCACCCAGCGCAGGAAGACCAGCGTCATCGGCGACACGTGGTCGACCGCCAGCTTGCCGGCCACCGAGTTGCCGCCCCAAAGCAAGGTGGTGAGCAGCAGGAACATGTAGGCGCTTCGGTGCATGGCGGGTCACGACCGGGAGTGGGTGAAAGGGGAGGTCCCTCCCGGCCTATTGCCCTCATCTGGTCAAGTAAATGATGTCAAAGCCGAAAATTGTTGTGCCTCAGGGGCTTTTCGGCGGCAAAGAAAGGTCGCATCGGCCTGCTCTTGACGTTATAGAGGCCTGTCGTTTCGAACAGTCTTCAAGCCGCCTGGCGGCGCCTCAAGGGAAAGAAAACATGGCCAATGTGGTGGTCGTCGGCTCGCAATGGGGCGACGAAGGCAAGGGCAAGATCGTCGACTGGCTGTCCGAGCGCGCCGATGTGGTGGTGCGCTTCCAGGGCGGGCACAATGCCGGCCACACGCTGGTCGTCGACGGCAAGGTCTACAAGCTGTCGCTCTTGCCTTCGGGCGTGGTGCGGCAAGGCAAGCTGTCCATCATCGGCAATGGCGTCGTCTTCGACCCGCACGCTTTCGTCGCGGAAGTGGCGAAACTCAAGGCGCAAGGCGTCGAGGTGACGCCGGATCGCCTGAAAATAGCCGAAAACACAGCGCTTATCCTCTCCCTGCACCGGGAGCTGGATGGATTCCGCGAGGACGCCGCCTCCAATTCCGGAACGAAGATTGGCACGACCCGCCGCGGTATCGGCCCCGCCTATGAAGACAAGGTGGGCAGGCGCGCGGTTCGGGTGATGGACTTGGCGGATTTGGAAACGTTGCCCCTGAAGGTCGACAGGCTGCTGACGCACCACAATGCGCTGCGTCGTGGGCTCGGCCATGGCGAGGTCACGCATGATGCGATTATGCAGGAATTGACCTCGGTTGCCGGCGAAATCCTCCCCTATATGGACCGGGTCTGGAAGGTGCTCGACGACAAGCGCCGCGCCGGCGAGCGCATCCTGTTCGAGGGCGCGCAAGGCACGCTGCTCGATATCGACCACGGCACCTATCCATTCGTCACCTCGTCCAACACGGTGGCCGGCCAGGCTGCCGCCGGTTCCGGCGTCGGGCCTGGCGCCATCGGTTATGTCCTGGGCATCACCAAGGCATACACGACACGCGTCGGCGAAGGCCCGTTCCCGACCGAGCAGAAGAACGAGGTCGGCGAATTCCTCGGCACGCGCGGCCACGAATTCGGCGTCGTCACCGGACGCAAGCGCCGCTGCGGCTGGTTCGATGCGGTATTGGTGCGCCAGGCTGTGGCGGTCAACGGCATCAAGGGCATCGCGCTGACCAAGCTCGATGTGCTCGACGGGCTGGACGAGATCAAGGTCTGCACCGGCTACAGCCTCGACGGCGAGACGATCGACTATCTGCCGGCCAGCCAGGGCGCGCAGGCGCGCGTGGAACCCATCTACGAGACGCTGGAGGGCTGGAAAGGCACCACCGCCGGCGCGCGCAGCTGGAACGATCTGCCGGCGCAAGCCGTCAAGTATGTCCGATATATAGAAGAGTTGATCGGCGCGCCGGTGGCGCTGCTTTCCACCAGCCCGGAACGAGACGATACGATACTTGTGACCGACCCGTTTCAAGACTAGTTTCTCAAGCCTTTCCGGGCATTACGGCTGATTTGCGGGGGCCGGCGCGGAAACAAAATACAGGTCGACCGAAGCATGGTAGATTTCGTTGCTATTCTGAAAAACGCGTTCGTGAAGCACGGCGACGAGACGCCGGAAAAGCGCACGCGCATTTATGACAGCGTTCGTACCATGCTGGCCAAGAAGCTTGCGGAAAAGTTGCCGCCCATGGCCGCGCAAGACATAGATAGCCAGAAGCGCCAGCTGGAAAGCGCTATAGCAACTGTCGAGCGGACTTACGCCAAGAGCGTGCAGGAGGCCGATCCGCTGGCGGAGCTGGAGCACATCTTCTCCTCCATCGACCGCAACAAGAACCAGTCGAGCCACACCAAGCAGCCGGTGCAGGCGGAAGCGGCTCCCGCTCCAAGCCCGTATCGGCCGGCGCCTGCCGCAACCAGGCCGGAGCCGTACAAGCCGACGGCAAGCCCCGAACCCTACAAGCCTGCCCCGGCAGCCAAGGTCGAGCAGAGTTGGCAAAAGCCGACGCCGGCCCAACCCGTTCCGGACTTCTCGGAAAAGAGCTTGCCGGGCATGGATGCGGACCGGGATGACGACCAGGACGACGTCTTTGCCAATGATGACGACGCGCCGGGGGCCGACGACACGTTCCAGCGATTGCGCCCGGCCGAACGCAAGCGCAGCTATGGCGGGCTGATCGCCGCTGCCGTCGCGCTGCTGGTCGTTGCCGGCGGCGGCTATGGCGTCTGGTTGAACAAGGATGCCTTCGGCAAGATGCTGGGCCTCGGCGGCGGTACCAAGGTGGCGACGACCGAACCGGTGAAACCGGCGCCGGCCAAGCCGGCGACCGATGCCGCGGCGCCAGCGGCAGGCGGCGCCGCGCCCGAGGGGGCGACAAAATTCACACAACGGCTGACGCCGCAAGGCGGCGAAGTCGATCCCGGCCCGGCTGGCGGGCAGAGTGGCATTGGCGAGGGTGAATCCGTTGCCGCGCTGACCACGCCGCCAACGGCAACGAACGCACCGGCGCTGTCGGCTCCGGCGGTGCCCGCGCCTGCTAGTGGTACGCCGGCCGCGGCTGCACCGGCAGCCAACACGCCTCCAGCGGGCGCGGCACCCGCGACACCGCCCGCCAATGGCACGGCTCCCGCCGATGCCGCAGCAACGCCACCCGCGCCGGCGGGTGCTGCACCGGCAGCACCAGCAGCACCCGCGGCCGCGCCGGCGGAAACCGCCCTGCCGGTCGGCCAGAAGGCGATCTTCTATGAGGAGCGCACCAGCACCGCGCAAGGCTCGGCCGAGCCGGGCAACATCGTCTGGTCGCTGGTGCAGGAATCGCCCGGCGGCGACCTGCCGCCCGAGCCGGCGATCCGCGCCGAGGCGACCATTCCCGGCAAGGACATCCAGCTGCGCATGACCATCCGCCGCAACACCGACCAGACCTTGCCGGCCAGCCATATCATCGAGATGATCTTCCTGACGCCCGACGGCTTCGAAGGCGGCGGCGTCGACAACATCTTGCGCGTGGCCATGAAGAGTTCGGAGCAGGACGCCGGCAGCCCGCTGATCGGCATCCCGGCCAAGATCGCCGACGGCTTCTTCCTCGTCGCGCTCAACGACACCAAGGCCGACGAGGACGCCAACCTGACCCTGCTGCGCGGCCAGGACTGGATCGACGTGCCGGTTGTCTACAAGACCGGACGGCGGGCGCTGCTGACCATGGAAAAGGGCATTCCCGGCGAGAAGGTGTTCGACGAGGCGATCAAGGCCTGGCAGGCGAAGACGGCGGGCTGAGAAAGGCGCTACCCAAGGTCTCGGGCTGGTCAGAAGCCTTGGAACAGCATATCCAATGCGCCGACGACATTATCGTGATGCTTGGCCAGGTTCAGCCGACTTTCACCGAGTTCGCTGACAGGAACCGTGGCGATCAGATGGGTCGCCATCACCAGTTTTCGCCCATTGATCTCGAAGACGGGATGCAGCTTTCGCATCGGTGGCGGCACCGTTGCCACTGGCAGAAGCGGGATGACCACCCGCGTTTTGAAATTGTCGAGCAGGTCTGACTGAACGTCGAGCAAATAGCTGCCTTCGACGCGACCGGCGAAGACATCGTAGCGCGCCATCAGAACTGACGATGTTCTTGCAGTGGGATGCCGTGCTCTTCGGCGTAATCGTTCCAGGCGTCCATCGTAGCGCGATTCTCGAGCTTCCACAGCCGGCTCTTTTCGGCAGCCACCGCCTCGGCAATGCCGGCTTCAGCGGCACGGGAGACGTTCACGTCGAGCCCTTTGGCTTCCTTCATGAGATTCGAATCGATCGACAGATTTGCCGGCTGACGGATCGCGTTCAAGGCTATCTTGCGCATGGCAATCTCCGCAACATGCGCATAATGTATGCGCATTCCGGTGCAGAGGCAACAATCAAGCCGGCTGGCCGTCTCCGGCCTACCCTTCCATCTCCTCGCGGAGCATTTCCAGTTCCAGCCACTCTTCCTCGAGCGCGGCCAGCGTGGCGCGCTCCTTGTCGAGCGCGGCGATCGTTTTCTGGAACGAGACCGGATCGCGCTCGTAGAAGGCAGGATCGGCGATGTTGTTCTCCAGCCGCGAGATCGACGCCGTCACCGCCTCGATCTTCTTGGGCAGTGATTCCAGGGCGAATTTCTGCTTGAACGACAGTTTCTTCGCCGGACCTTTCGGCGTCGCCGGCTCGCTCCTGGCCGGTGCCGGCGTCTCGCCGTTCTCGGCTTTGGCGCGCGCCTTGCGGTCGTCGAGCCTGGTGCCGCCGCGCTGCGCCAGCATATCGGAATAGCCGCCGGCATATTCGACCCAGCGGCCGCCGCCGTCGGGCGCAATCACGCTGGTGACGGTGCGGTCGAGGAAATCGCGGTCGTGGCTGACCAGGATGACGGTACCGGCAAAGCCGGCGACCAGTTCCTGCAACAGCTCCAGGGTCTCCATGTCGAGATCGTTGGTCGGCTCATCGAGCACCAAGAGGTTCGCCGGTCTTGCCAGCACGCGCGCCAGGATCAGCCGTGCCCGCTCGCCGCCGGAAAGCTCGCGCACCGGCGTGCGCGCCTGCTCCGGCTTGAACAGGAAGTCCTTCATGTAGGAGACGACATGGCGCTGCTCGCCATTGATGACCAGGTTCTCGCCGCGCCCGTCGGTCAGGTATTGCGCCAGCGTTTCCTGCGGGTCGACCGCCTCGCGCTTCTGGTCGAGCGTGGCGATCTCCAGATTGGTGCCGAGCCGTACCGAGCCGGCGTCGGGCACCAATTCGCCGGTCAGCATCTTCAGAAGCGTCGTCTTGCCGGCGCCGTTCGGCCCGACCAGGCCGACCCGGTCGCCGCGCTGGATGCGGGTCGAGAACCCCTTGACCACGGTGAGGTCGCCGAAGCTTTTCTCGATGTTCTTGGCCTCGATCACCAGCTTGCCGGATTCGGCGGCGTCGCTGGCCACCATGGTCGCTGAGCCTTCGGCGCCGCGATGGCCGCGAAAACGCAGGCGCATGGTCTGCAATTCGCCGAGACGGCGCATGTTGCGCTTGCGCCGCGCGGTCACGCCATAGCGCAGCCAGTGCTCCTCGCGCACGATCTGGCGGCCGAGCTTGTGCTGCTCGCGCTCTTCCTCTTCCAGCACAAGGTCGCGCCATTCCTCGAAATGGCCGAAGCCCTTGTCCAGCCTGCGCGTCTGGCCGCGGTCGAGCCAGACGGTGGCGCGCGAGACGCGCTCAAGGAAACGACGGTCGTGAGAGATGACGATAAGAGCCGAGGAGGTGCGAACGAGTTCCTCTTCCAGCCATTCGATGACCGACAGATCAAGATGGTTGGTCGGCTCATCAAGCAGCAGGATATCCGGCTCGGGCGCCATCACACGGGCAAGCGCGGCGCGCCTCGACTCACCGCCGGAGAGGTCGTTCGGCCGCTCCTCGCCCGACAGGCCGAGATGCTCCATCAGATAGCTGGCGCGATAGGGGTCGTCGGCGGGCCCGAGCCCCGCCTCGACATAGGCGCGCACGTTGGCGAAACCGTCCATGTCGGGCATCTGCGGCAGATAGCGCACCGTCGCAGAAGGCTGGCGGAACACCTCGCCGTCCTGGGGCTCGATCAGCCCGGCGGCGATCTTCAGCAGCGTCGACTTGCCCGAGCCGTTGCGGCCGACCAGCGCGATCTTGTCGCCGGCCGAAGCGCTCAATGCGGCGCCATCGAGGAGCGGCGTGCCGCCGAAGGTCAGCTTGATTGCATCGAGATTGAGAAGGGGCGGGGCCATGTCAGCTTCCGGGCAAGGGGTAGGGATGAGCGAGCAGCAGCGCGCGGCCGGTTTCGAGCGCGATTTGGAGGCCGCCCTTGACCTCATTGGAAATGGTCAGCGATGAGCCGAACGCGACCTCGACACGGTCGAGCGGCCATTTGGCGCCGGAAACGGTCAGCCCGGAAAGCTCGGAAAAACCGAGGATCGAAAACAGCGTGCCGTCGGGATAGTCGAAGCCGGCTTTCCCCGCCAGCAAGGGGACGCCTTCCTGGGCGCCGCTGGTCAGAAGCACTTTTGTCCCGGCCTCGGCCAGCCGCAGGCCAAGGGCAAGGTGCAGGAAGGCGTGGTCGGCGCGCTTGCCGCCGAAGGCGCCGGCAAGCACCAGGCTGGTGGCGCCGTGCTCAAGTGCTGCCGCGATCGCGAGTTCGCCATCGGTCTTGTCCTTTTCGGCCGGAAAGGTCCGGCGGGGCACGGCGGCCAGCTCATCGGGCAGGCCGGCCGGCACGGAATCGAAATCGCCCACCCAGAGCTCCGGCACGAGGCCCAGCAGGCGCGCATGACCGATACCGGCGTCGGCGGCGATCACGCGGGACCCCTCGACCTGTCGGTCGAGGCGCGGCGTGCGGATGAGATCGCCGCCAAGCAGGATGGTGAATGTGCTCATATCCGGTGGCCCTTACCAGCCCGGCAGCGGAAACGGAAGGCCGGCAAACTCTGCTTGCGTGAGGGATCGGCCGGGCTTATGTGTCGAAACGCTCTAACGGGGTGCCGGACGCGAATTTCGCGGGCCGGCTGAGAGGCAATCTCGCCAACCCGCTGAACCTGATCCGGTTTGTACCGGCGGAGGGATTAGACGTTTCGGACAGTCCGACGCCTCAATTCCTTTCAATTCGAACGAAGGAGGCGCCGATGCGCACGCTTTTATACTCTCTAGTTTCCGCAATGGTTCTCGCGGCGGCCGTGCCGGCTTTCGCCAAGGACAAGCTCACCGTCTACACCTATGAGAGCTTCACCGCCGACTGGGGTCCGGGCCCGGTGGTGAAGAAGGAATTCGAGGCCGAATGCGGCTGCGACGTCGAGTTCGTCTCGGTCGCCGATGGCGTCGCCCTGCTCAACCGGGTCAAGCTCGAGGGTGGATCGACCAAGGCCGATATCGTGCTTGGCCTCGACACCAACCTCACTGCCGAGGCCAAGGCCACGGGCCTGTTTTCGCCGCATGGCGCGGTGGCCGACGCCAAGGTGCCGGGCGGTTGGAGCGACGACACTTTTGTCCCGTTCGATTACGGTTACTTCGCCGTCGTCTACGACACCGAGAAGCTGAAGACGCCGCCGAAGAGCCTGAAGGAATTGGTCGAGGGCAGCGCCGACGAGAAGATCGTCATCCAGGATCCGCGCACCTCGACCCCGGGTCTCGGCCTGCTGTTGTGGGTCAAGTCGGTCTATGGCGACAAGGCGCCGGAGGCCTGGGCCAAGCTCAAGGCAAAGGTGCTGACGGTGACGCCGGGCTGGAGCGAGGCCTATGGCCTGTTCACCAAGGGCGAGGCGCCGATGGTGCTGTCCTACACCACCTCGCCGGCCTACCACATGGTCGCCGAGAACACGCAACGCTACCAGGCGGCTTCCTTCGAAGAGGGCGAGTATCTGCAGATCGAGGTCGCCGGCATCACCACGTCAGGGGCGAAGAACCCGCTGGCGGAGAAGTTCATGGCCTTCATGACCGGGCCGAAATTCCAGGATGCCATCCCCGAGACCAACTGGATGTTCCCGGCCGGCAAGACCGACAAGCCGCTCAATCCAGCTTTCGACAAACTGGTCAAGCCGACCAAGACCTTGCTGTTCAGCGCTGACGAGGTCGCGGCCAACCGCAAGGCCTGGGTGGATGAGTGGCTTTCGGTGATGAGCAAGTAGTTGGCCGTATGATACGAAGATGAGTGCTCTACGGCGCCCCCCTCTGTCCTGCCGGACATCTCCCCCACGAGGGGGGAGTTTGGCTGTCATCGGCGATTTCGCCAATCGGGGGCGCGAAGGAACGCGACGCCCGTTAAAGGCCTTTCGTGCGACTTGCGTCTGATCCCCGCGTCACCGCAGGCATCACCGCGCTTGCGGCGGTTGCGCTGCTGATCGGCGGGGCTTTTACCGGCCTGCTCTTCGAAGGCGCTCACGATCTCTCGGGCGCCTGGGCGGCGCTCGATCCCTATCTCCTGCGCGTGGTGCGCTTCACGCTGTGGCAGGCAGCGCTGTCGACGCTGCTTTCGGTCGGGCCGGCGCTGTTGGTGGCCCGCGCGCTGTCGCGGCATCCGCGCTTCTTCGGGCGCGGCTTCATCCTGCAGCTTTTCGCTCTGCCCCTGGCGCTGCCGGCCATCGTCGCCGCGCTCGGCATCCTGGCGCTTTATGGCCGTGCCGGCTATTTCTCCGGCTTGCTCAGCGCTGTCGGCGGCCAGGGCTGGCCAGGCATATACGGCCTGTCCGGCATCCTCGTCGCCCATGTCTTCTTCAACCTGCCGCTCAGCTCGCGCCTGTTTCTCGAGGCGCTGCAGACCATACCGGCCGACCAATGGCGGCTGGCGAGCCAGCTCGGCATGGGACCGCGCCCGGCCTTCCGGCTGATCGAATGGCCGATGCTGCGGGCGGCGTTGCCTGGCATCGCCGGGCTGGTCTTCATGCTCTGTATCACCTCGTTCACCATCGTGCTGACGCTCGGCGGCGGGCCGGCCGCGACGACGCTGGAGGTCGGCATCTATCAGGCATTGCGCTTCGATTTCGACCCGGCGCGCGCGGTGGCGCTGACCCTGCTGCAGGTCGCGCTGACATGCCTTGTCATGCTTTGCCTCACGCGGCTTGGCGCCAACACAACGGGTGACGCAAACCTGCCGGTGGCGCCAAGACGCTATCTCTCGGTCGGCGCAGGCGAGACGATTTTGAACATCGTGCTCATCGCGCTCGCGCTGCTGTTCGTTGCCGGGCCGATGGCGGCGACGCTGGCGGCCGGGCTTGGGGCCGATCTCGGCCGGCTGGCCGGCGAGGCCACGGTGCGGCAAGCGACATTGACCAGCGCCGGGCTCGCCTTTGTGTCGGCGCTGCTGTCGGTGCTGTTGTCGCTGTCGCTGACCATAGCGCGCCGCGCGCTTGCGCTCAATCGCCGCGCAGGTCCGCGCAGCCTTCTGGAACACGCCGCCGATACCGGCGCCGGCCTCGTGCTGGTCGTGCCGCCCATTGTCATTGGTGCCGGCTGGTTTTTGCTGCTGCGCCATGCCGGCGACGTCTTCGCCATCGCGCCGATCATGGTCGTCACCGTCAACGCCGTCATGGCGATGCCATTTGCCATCCGCGCCATCCGCCCGGCCTATGATGCAGCGAGCGAACGGCACGAACGGCTCTGCGCGCTGCTCGGCATTGCGGGCTGGGCCAGGTTCCGGCTGGTCGACTGGCCGTCGTTGCGGCGGCCGCTCGCCACCGGCTTCGCCTTCGCCATGGCGCTGTCGCTCGGCGATCTCGGCGTCATCGCGCTGTTCGGCAGTGATTCCGTGCAGACATTGCCCTACCTTCTCCTGGCGCGCATGGGCAGCTACCGCACCGAGGACGCGGCCGGCCTGGCGCTGCTGCTCGGCCTGGTCTGCCTTGCGCTGGTGCTGGCCGCCGACTGGCTGGGACGGGGAGAGAAAGCCTGATGCCAATCGGTGTGACCAATGGCGCGGCAAGCGGAGCCGAGGTACGGCTGGACAAGGTCTCGTTCAGCTATGGCGAGGCACCGCTATTCTTCGATGTCGATTTCGCCGCGTCGAAAATCACCGCCATCATGGGGCCGAGCGGTTCGGGCAAGTCGACGCTGCTCAACCTTGTGGCGGGCTTCGAGGCGCCGCAGGCCGGCCGGGTGCTGATCGGCGGCGTCGATGTCGGTGCGGCGCTTCCCTCGGCGCGGCCTGTGTCCATGGTGTTCCAGGAGAACAACCTGTTCGCCCATCTGTCGGTCGAGCAGAATGTCGGGCTTGGCCGATCGCCGTCGCTGCGGCTGACCGGCGACGACCGCGCTGACATATCGGAGGCGATCGCGCGCACCGGCCTGGCCGGCAAGGAAAAGCGGCTGCCGCGCGAACTCTCCGGAGGCGAGCGGCAGCGCGTGGCACTGGCCCGCGTTCTGGTGCGCGACCGGCCGGTGCTTCTGCTCGACGAGCCCTTTGCTTCACTCGGGCCTGCTCTGCGCGACGACATGCTCGACCTGGTCGCAGGCGTTCATGGCGAACGCGGCATGACGGTGCTGTTCGTCACCCACCAGCCGCAGGATGCGCGCCGCATCGGCCAGAATGTGGTGTTTCTCGACAAGGGCGCCGTCGCGGCGGCCGGCACGGCGGACGATTTCTTTGCCGGGGCTGGTCCGGAGGCGTTCCGGCGCTATATCGGTGCGGGTGCCGGGGATCCGGTATCACGCGATATTGCCCGGAAGCGGACATAATTTACGGTCAAACCGGATTGAGGCAACGTCACGCTTGCTTGCCATGGTCACAGTAGTGTGGCTAGGTCCGCCCCATTGGTCCGGCGCAGGCCGTGATTTGCCTACAGCATCCGCCGCGTGCCCCGAGGGACGCGTGACGGATGCTGTAGCAGTTTGATTTTTGCGCATGACGGGTTTCCGAGGATCGCCCCCGATTTTCGAGCTCATGTGCCAGGCCCGAAAGGAAGCCGTTCTGGCGATCGGCGTTGACAGACTACGAATGTATCCGCTGGCGCGCTTTCTGGCGCTGGCCGGCTTTGCCGTGGCGCTCGCAAGCTGCCAGATGTTCACGCCGCCGGACGTGCAGGAATCCGGCTTCCAGCCATCCGACAGGCCGATCACGGTCGACAATGTCGTCGCCAACAGCAAGCTCGCCGAAATGGCCAAGGCGCAGCATCCGCGCATCCTGGCGACCTATGGCGGCGAATATTCCGATCCCAAGCTAGAGCGCATGGTCGCCAAGGTGGTCGGCAGCCTGACGGTGGTGTCGGCCAATCCGACCCAGACCTATCGCATCACCATCCTCAATTCGCCCAACGTCAACGCCTTCGCGCTGCCGGGCGGCTATCTCTACGTCACGCGCGGTCTCCTGGCGCTGGCAAACGATTCTTCGGAACTGGCCGCCGTCATCGCGCACGAGATGGGCCACGTCACTGCCAATCACGGCCTGCAGCGCCAGCAGCTCGAGGCCGAGGAAGGCCTGGCGACCAAGGTCGTTTCCGACGTGCTCGGCGACAGCCCGACGGCCAAGGCGGCGCTGATCCGCGGCAAGCTCAGGCTGGCGCAGTTCTCACGCAACCAGGAGCTCGAGGCCGACGCCATCGGCATCAAGTCGATCGGCGAAGCCGGCTACGACCCCTTTGCCGCCGGCCGCTTCCTGCAGTCGATGTCGGCCTATACCGATTTCCGCTCGATATCAGGCGCCACCGACGCCAGCCTCGACTTCCTGGCCACGCATCCGAACACGCCGCAGCGCATCGATCTGGCGCAGCGCCATGCCCGCCAGTTCGGCGCCCCCGGCGTCGGCACGCGCGATCGCGATTCCTTCCTCGCCGGTATTGACGGCCTGCTTTACGGCGATACGCCGGAAGAAGGCTATGTGCGCGGCGAGACCTTCCTGCATCCGGGTCTCGGCGTCTCGTTCTCGGTGCCCGAGGGCTTCATCATCGACAATTCGGCCGCCGCGGTGACGGCGACGGGGCCGGGCGACATCGCCATCCGCTTCGACGGCGTTTCGATCGACAAGAACCGGGCGCTCACCGACTATATCCGCAGCGGCTGGGTGGCCGGTCTCGACGACAGCACCGTCAAGCAGGAAACGATCAACGGCAATGAGGCGGCGACCGCTCATGCCAGCGCCGAAGGCTGGCAGTTCGACATCGCGGTGATCCGTGCCGGCGGTCAGGTCTATCGGCTGCTGACCGCGGCACCTTCGGCCAGCACCTCGCTCGACACGGTGGCACGCTCGGTCAGCGGCTCGTTCCGCATCCTGAGCCCGGCGGAGAAGGCGGCTTTGAAGCCGCTGCACATCCGCGTCGTCACCGTCCAGCCTGGCCAGACCATGGGTTCGCTCTCGGCGCAGATGGTGGGGGTCGACCGCAAGCTCGACCTGTTCCGCGTGCTCAACGCGCTATCGCCGGGCGCCGCGGTTTCGGCCGGCGACAAGGTCAAGATCGTCACCGACAAGTAGAACTTGCCGGGCGCCTGAGGTGGCGGGCATTGGCCTGTCAGGCGGCGCTCGCCATGAATTCCGGGTTCTGCGCCACCAGCGCCACTTTCAGCTTTTCCATGGCGCGGGCCTCAATCTGGCGAACGCGCTCCTTGGAAATGCCGAGGGTCTCGCCGAGCGCCTCTAGCGTTGCGCCCTCGTCGTTCAACCGGCGCTCCTCGATGATCCTGAGTTCGCGTGCGTTGAGCGCGCGAAGCGCTTCATGCAGCCACAGCGAGCGTCGCGCGACATCGATCTTGTCGGTGACGATCTCGTCGGGCAGGGGATCGTCCGAGACCAGGAAATCCATGCGCTCGGTTGTGCCGCCATCGTCGGCAAGCGGCACGTTGAGCGAGGAATCGGGCGACGACAGCCGCGAATCCATCATGGCGACGTCGGCTTCGGAAACACCGAGCGCCACCGACACCTCGCGATAGAGTGCGGCATTCGACAGTGGCTCTGCGCCGTTGGCCAAGCGGGCGCGCAGGCGCCGCAGGTTGAAGAACAGCGCCTTCTGCGCCGAGCTGGTGCCGCCACGCACGATCGACCAGTTGCGCAGGATGTAGTCCTGCATCGAGGCGCGAATCCACCAGGTCGCGTAGGTGGAAAAGCGCACCTCGCGCTCCGGTTCGAAGCGGGCGGCGGCCTCGAGCAGGCCGACATGGCCTTCCTGGACCAGGTCGCCGAGCGGCAGGCCGTAGTGGCGGAATTTGGAGGCCATGGAGATGACCAGGCGCATATGGGCTACGGTGATGCTATGCAGCGCGTTCTGGTCGTTGTCTTCCTTCCAGCGCAAAGCGAGCCGATGCTCCTCGTCGCGCTCGAGGTAAGGAGCCCTCATTGCCGCCCGGACCATGATCCGTCCTGCCGTGTCTTCCATCATTGAGGCGCTCCTTGGCTCAGGCGATGCGGATGACTTTTCAAGCTTGGCAAGGCGCCCTGGGTTGAAATGGCGGTCGCGTGCCCTAGAACAGCCAGAACGTGCCATGCGCGGGAAAGGTTCCGCTGCCGCAGGCGCGTGGATGGTGCTGCCTGGAGGCACAGCGCCGGAGTTTCCGTCAGCCCTCGCATCGGGTTAAAAAGCACCATTTCGAGAATCTGATTTCAGGAACGTGTTGCTTTTGAAATTTCGTTCCTTATTTTTTCGGCATACATCTGCCAGTTTCCAAAAACTCACAACGTGCCGGCCATCCGGCCAAGGACGGGATCACAGAAATATGAAATGGCTGAAGTCACTTATCGTCGCCGGAACGCTGCAGGCTCTGGCCGTCGCCGCAGGCCATGCCGGCGCCAATCTCGACCAGATCAAGCAGGCTGGCGTCATCAAGGTCGGCACGGAAGGGACCTATGCGCCCTTCACCTATCATGATGCCGGTGGCGCGCTGGTCGGTTTCGACGTGGAGATCGCCAAGGCGATCGGCGACAAGCTCGGCGTCAAGGTCGAGTACCTCGAAGGCAAGTGGGACGGCTTGATCGCCGGCCTCGATGTCAGTCGCTACGACGCCGTTATCAACGAAGTCGGCATCACCGACGCGCGCAAGGCGAAGTATGATTTCTCCGATCCCTACATTGCCTCCAAGGCGGTGCTGATCGTGCGCGGCGACAACACCGACATCAAGAGCTTCGCCGACCTCAAGGGCAAGAAGTCGGCCCAGTCGCTGACCTCGAACTTCGGCAAGCTGGCCGAGACGAACGGCGCCGAACTCGTCGGCACCGATGGCTTCGACCAGTCGATCCAGCTGCTTTTGACCGGCCGCGCCGACGCCACCATCAATGACAGCCTGTCCTTCCTCGACTTCAAGAAGCACAAGCCCGACGCCAATGTGAAGATCGCCGCGCAGGAAGAAAACGCCGACTATTCCGGCGTCATCGTGCGCAAGGGCGATCCGGAGCTGGTTGCCGCCATCAACAAGGCGCTGGCCGATATCAAGGCCGACGGCACCTACAAGAAGATCGCCGACACCTATTTCGGCCAGGACGTCTCGAAGTAATTCATAAGGGCCGGCTGTCGGCCGCTACAGCGTATCCAGCGGCGGGTCGTCTTTGACGGCTCGCCGCTTTTATCGTGATATGGCTGACGCATTCGCGTTTCGCTGAAACCGCCTCTACCATTCCGGAGTGTCTTTCGTGCCGCACTGGCTGCAACTGATGCTGGACTCGCTGCCCTCGCTGCTGTGGGCCGCGCTGATCTTCACCGTGCCGCTGACGCTGCTGTCCTTCGTTCTCGGTCTAACGGTCGGGCTAGGGGCGGCACTTGGCCGGCTGTTCGGGCCGAAGCCGCTGGTCATGCTGGTGCGCTTCTATGTCTGGATTTTCCGCGGCACGCCGCTTCTGGTGCAGCTGTTCCTCATCTTCTACGGCCTGCCGTCGGTCGGCATCCTGCTCGACGCCTTCACGGCGGCGTTGATCGGCTTCACTCTCAACATCGGCGCCTACACATCGGAAATCATCCGCGCCGCCATCGGCTCGGTGCCGAAAGGCCAGTGGGAAGCCGCCTATTCGATCGGCATGAGCTGGAGCCAGGCGATGCGGCGCACCATCCTGCCGCAAGCCGGGCGCGTCGCGGTGCCGCCGCTCTCCAACACCTTCATCTCGCTGGTCAAGGACACTTCGCTCGCCGCCGCCATCACCGTGCCGGAGATGTTCCAGGCGGCGCAGCGCATCGTCGCCACCAGCTATGAGCCGCTGATCCTCTATGTCGAGGCGGCGACCCTCTACCTGGCGATGAGCTCAGTGCTGTCGGCCTTGCAGACGCGCCTGGAGGCGCGGCTCAATCGCTATGGCGGTTTCCTGGAGGCGCGCGCATGATCGGCCTCACCGACATAGAGAAGCGCTTTGGCGACAATCTCGTGCTGAAGGGGGTGACCATCACCATTGCCGAAGGCAGCGTCACCGCGCTGGTCGGTCCCTCCGGCGGCGGCAAGAGCACGCTGCTGCGCTGCATCAACCTCCTGGAGATCCCGACCTCGGGCACGGTGCGCATCGGCGAGGCGGCGCTGGAATTCCGCCCGGGCGGCAAAGTGCCTGCGGCCGACATAAGGCGGCTGCGGCTGCAGACCGGGATGGTGTTCCAGAACTTCCAGCTGTTCCCGCACCGCACCGCGATCGAGAACGTCATGGAAGGGCTGGTAACGGTGCTGAAATGGTCGGAGGCGCGGGCACGCGAGCGGGCGCTCGCTCTGCTGGAGAAGGTCGGCATGGCGCACAAGGCCGATGCCTGGCCGGCGACGCTCTCGGGCGGCCAGCAGCAGCGCGTGGCGATCGCCCGGGCGCTGGCGCCGTCGCCGAAAGTGCTGCTTTGCGACGAGCCGACCTCGGCGCTCGACCCGGAACTGGCGCAGGAAGTGGTCGACGTGCTCGGCCAGCTCGCCAGCGAGGGCACGACCATGGTGATGGCGACGCACGATCTGCGGCTCGCCTCCAAGATCGCGCAGGAGGCGGTGTTCCTCGATGCCGGCGTCGTCGTCGAGAAGGGTCCGTCGGCCACGCTGTTCGCCAATCCCGAGCGCGAACGCACCAAGCGCTTTATCGCGACGCTAAAGCATGAAGCGGAGAGGGAAGGCGGGGCGTAGGCGCCTTACCCCTCACTTCCAAAGACAAAAAAACCCGGCGCGAGGCCGGGTTTTTCGTGAACTTTAGGGCAAAGGGATTCAGGCAGCTTCTTCCTGCTCGGCTTCCTCGTTGTCGGCCTTGGCGCCGCGCTTGGGGCCTTTGTTGAGGTTGACCTCGATCAGGCGCACGGCTTCGGTTTCCGACATGCGGTTCACCGCGGCGATCTCGCGGGCCATGCGGTCGAGCGCGGCCTCATAGAGCTGACGCTCGGAATAGGACTGCTCAGGCTGGTTGTCGGCACGGTAGAGATCGCGCACGACTTCCGAGATCGAGATCAGGTCGCCCGAATTGATCTTGGCATCATACTCCTGGGCGCGGCGCGACCACATGGTGCGCTTGACGCGGGCGCGGCCCTGCACGACCTTCAGCGCGCGTTCGACATAATCCTCTTCCGACAGCTTGCGCATGCCGATCGAGGTCGCCTTGGCGACCGGCACCTTCAGGCGCATCTTGTCCTTCTGGAAGTCGATGACGAACAGTTCCAGCTTGTGGCCGGCCACTTCCTGCTCGTCGATCGACACGATCTGCCCGACGCCATGCGCCGGATAGACGATGTACTCGCCGGTCTTGAAACCGTGACGCGCAGCAGTGGACTTCTTCTGCGGGGTGATCGTTGCCATTACGCCCTGAACTCCTTCGTTGTGGTGCCGGCATCCTGCCAGCCCGAACTCGCGCGATCGGAGACCCGATCGTTAGCCGCACAACAGATGAACCCACCGGCAAGGCCGGGACCGGCAAACCGCACGAATTGCGACCGCCTGGCCCAGATCGCTCTGGTCCGGAGTGGGATTTTCACCTTTCAGTGATTTGGGGCGTCTGCGCCATAAATCGACGTTGTGTCACCGGCATGTTTGGCTGATGTAACACAAAAAGTCGGAAGAATCAAGGTTTTGCTGCACAAGCGAAGGCCACAGGTCACCGCCGCCTGTCAAGGCGGTTAATGTGAGATGGCTCTTACCCAGCGTAATACCAACCTTTGCGGCCGTCTTGTCAATCGCCTTCGCCGGGTTCGGCGGAGAAGTATTTTTCGAACTTGCCCGCCTCGCCGTCGAAGGTCTTGGCGTCGGCCGGCGGCTCCTTCTTGGCGGTGATGTTGGGCCATTTCTCGGCGTATTCGGTGTTGATCTGCAGCCATTTGTCGAGGCCCGGCTCGGTGTCGGGCTTGATCGCGTCGGCCGGGCATTCCGGCTCGCAGACGCCGCAGTCGATGCATTCGTCGGGATGGATGACGAGCATGTTCTCGCCTTCGTAGAAACAGTCGACCGGACAGACCTCGATGCAGTCCATGTATTTGCACTTGATGCAATTGTCGGTCACGACATAGGTCATAGGTCGGCTCCGGGACGTCCCGTTTTTGTTGGCTTTTTCCGTGAGGTAACGCCTTTGCCGGCCTCTGGCAAGGGCAGCCGTTGCGACCGGCGCCAGTGTTACCGGAATGGAATTCCACTGGGCCGGGTTGACGGCGCCGGCCGTGCCCTTTTGAGGAGTGGGATCAGAGCGCGATGCACTCCGCCCGGAGCGTTCATCTGAGCGCTATCGATCAATCTTCATTGATCAAGCGGTCGGTCTGGCGGCGTTGCTTCTTCGTCGGGCGGCCGCTGCCGGCCTCGCGCAGCGCCGGGATGGCATCGGGAGGGGCTGCTTCCCGGGGCGCAGGCGGCGGCGAGATGTCCTCGTAGAGCGTGCGCGCTTCCTCGGCCGGACCGCGCCGGGAACCGGCATCGAGCACTTTCCAGACGAAGATGCGCCGGTCGAGCGTGATGGTCAGCACGTCGCCCGGCTTGACTAGATCGGAGGCCTGCGCTGCTTTGTCGCGATTGATGCGCACTCGTCCGGCGACCACCAGTTTGGCGGCCAGCGAGCGCGATTTCACCGCGCGTGAGAAGAACAGCCATTTGTCGATGCGCTGGCGGCCTTCGACAACCATCCTGTTCCGCCGAGTTTACTTCTTCAACTGGTCGCGCAAGGCGGCGAGCTTGGCGAAGGGCGAGTCCGGATCGAAACGTGCCGGGCGCTCCTCGCGCGGCTTGGCCTGGAACGCGGGCTTGCCACCTTGCGGGCCGCCCTTGCCTTCCGGCCTGCCGCCCTTCCAGTCCGGCCGTCCTTCGCGGCGGTCGGGACGCTCGCCCTGCGGGCGGCCGTCGCGACGCTGTTCGCCTTCGCCTTGCGGCTTGGGCTTGAACTTCGAACGGTCGAAGCGCGGCTTGCCGGTGCCATCGCGGCGACCTTCATGCGCCGGACGCTCTCCTGACGGGGCCGCCGCCGCGCCGGCAGGATCGGCGGCAGGTGCATTGCCACGACCGCGCGCCTGGCCGTTGCGCGGGCGATTGTTGCGGCCTTCGTGGTGACGCGGACGCTGCTCGAAGCGGCCCTGGCGCCAGAGCAGGATCGGCTTGGGCGCTTCTTCACCATCCCCCTCGTGGGGAGGGTCGGCGCGCAGCGCCGGGGCGGGGGCCGCGCCGGCGCTTGTATCGCTGGCATCGTTGGCGCCATCACCCCCACCCGCGTCGCTTTGCGACGCGACCTCCCCCATCGAGGGGGAGGTAAGGGCTTCGGCGCTTTCGGTGGCAGTGACGTCAGCGATAGCTTCCACCACAGACGGAGCTTCTTCCACGGTTTCAGCAGGAGCATCTTCCGTGGCCTCGGCCTGAGCTTCTGCCGGCCCTTCCGCGACAGGCTCGGCTACGGCTTCGGCAGGAGTTTCGGCGGCGGCGTCAACGGCAACAGCCTGCTCGGGAACTTCGATGGCTGCATCAACGGCAACAGCCGCCTCGGAACCTTCGACTGAAGCTTCTGCGACTGCGTCCATTGCCGCAGCTTCCGCTGCCCTGGCCTGCTCGGCACGCGCAGCCTCTTCCGCCGCGAGTTTTGCCGCGGCGGCTTCGCGCGCGGCGTTGTCCTGCGCCTCGAGCCGCGCCTTGACTTCGGCCGGCGGCTTCGGCTCGGCGCGATAGCCGAGGCCTTTCAGGATTTCTTCCATATCGTCGGCGGTGGCGCCGAGGATCGACATCATCGGCGGCGTTACCATGAAGGACTGGCCGTCATAGGCGCCGTCCGGACGCTGGCCGAGGCCGGGCTTCCAGTTCGTCGCCGGGCGGATGAGATCAGCCAGCCGCTCCAGAATGTCGATGCGCACGGCGCGGCGGCCGAGATTGCGGTAGCCGGCAAGCTTGTAGAAGGCCTTGTCGAATGCCGGATCGATCACCACGGACGTGCGACCGGAGGCCAGCGCATGGACGACGTCGCCGAAACCCGCCTTGTCCTTGCCATCGTTCTTCAAGGCCCACAGCAAGGTCACCAACCCGGCGGGCGCCGGCTTGATCAGCGCCGGCACGAAAACGTGATAGGCGCCGAAGCGCACGCCGAGGCGACGGAGCGCCGCACGGCCCTCCTGGTCGAGCGACTTCATCTCCTCGGCGATGTCGCGGCGATTGATGAGGCCGAAATGCTCGACCAGCTGGAAGGCGATGCCACGGCCGATGCCGGTGATCTGGTCGGCGTTCTTCAGGTCGACCAGCGGCTTCAGCAGCGACTCGATCTGGAAATTGACGAAGCGCTCGGCACGCGCCGCGACCTTGTCGCGGGCCGGGCCGGTCAGTTGTTCGTCGGCCAGCAGCACCAGGCGCGGCTTCAGCGCGTCTTCGCCCGAAACCAGCGTGCCGATCGGCGCGCCGATCCAGCGCAGCGTGCCGTCCGAGCCTAGCGCCAGGTCGCCATTGGCGCAGGCGCCGAAGCGTTCGGCGCGCGCCTCGAACTCGGCGGCCAGCGCCTTTTGCGCGGCCGTGCGCACGGCTTTGGCGTCTTCGCCGCCGGCCGTCTGGTCAGCGGTGAAACGGAACCCTTGCAACTCGCCGACATGATGGCCTTCGACAAGGACGGTTCCGGTAGGGCTAATTTCGGCTTCAGGCATGGTATTTTCTCTAAGGCGCCGCATGAGGACGGAAGTCCTGCGGTCTACGAAGCGTTTCGTCAACCGCTCATGCAGCGCATCCGACAATCTGTCTTCGATTTCGCGCGTCTTTTCCTGCCAGTGTGCCTGATCGGCCAGCCAGCCGGGCCGGTTCGACACGAATGTCCAGGTGCGGATCTGCGCAATGCGATGCGACAGCGTGTCGATGTCGCCCTCGGTGGTGTCGGCGCGGCGCACCTGCTCGGCCATGTAATTCTCATCGACATGGCCATGGCGGGCGAGGTCCATGTAGATGGAGGCGATCAGGTCGGCATGCTGGGCCGGCGCAATCTTGCGGTAGTCGGGCAGCGCGCAGGCTTCCCACAGCAACGCCACGCGCTTGGCATCTGTAGCGAGCGCCCTGATCTCCTCGTCGCGGGAAAGATGTTCGAGCGCCTGTGCATCGACCGCCGGCAGCGCCCGCGTCAGGCCTTCCACGGGCGCGTTGGTTTCGATCGAGCGCTTCAGCGCGTCGAGGCTGGCGAAATCGAACTGCGCGGTGCGCCACTGCAGCACCTTCACCGGTTCGAAATCATGGCTTTCGATCTTCTGGACCAGATCCTCATCCAGCGGATCGACCTGGCCGGTGACGCCGAAAGTGCCGTCGCGCAGATGCCGGCCGGCGCGGCCGGCGATCTGGCCGAGTTCGGCCGCCGTCAGATTGCGAAACTGGTAACCGTCGAACTTGCGGTTCTGGGCGAAGGCGACATGGTCGAGATCGAGGTTGAGGCCCATGCCGATGGCGTCGGTGGCAATGAGGTAGTCGACGTCGCCGGCCTGGAACAAAGCCACCTGCGCGTTGCGGGTGCGCGGCGACAGCGCGCCAAGCACGACGGCGGCACCGCCCTGCTGGCGGCGGATCAGCTCGGCGATGGCGTAGACCTCGTCAGCGGAGAAAGCGACGATCGCCGTGCGTCGCGGCAGCCGGGTCAGCTTCTTCGAACCGGCATAGGCGAGATGCGAGAGCCGCGGCCGCGTCACCACCGAGACGCCTTTCAGAAGCCGCTGCAAGATGCCGTGCATGGTGGCCGCGCCGAGCAGCAGGGTCTCCTGGCGGCCGCGCAAATGCAGGATGCGGTCGGTGAAGATGTGGCCGCGCTCGAGGTCGCCGGCGAGCTGCACCTCATCGATGGCGACGAAGGCGGCGTCGGTCTCGCGCGGCATGGCCTCGACGGTGCAGACCGAATATTTCGCGCCCACCGGCTGGATCTTCTCCTCGCCGGTGATGAGCGCCACCTTGTGGGCGCCGACCTTCTCGCAGACGCGGGCATAGACTTCGCGCGCCAGCAGCCGGAGCGGCAGGCCGATGATGCCGGTCTCGTGCGCCACCATGCGCTCGATGGCGAGATGGGTCTTGCCGGTATTGGTCGGCCCAAGTACCGCGGTCACGTCGCGGCCCGACAGGATCAGCGGCTCGGTGTGTTTCGACTGGATGTTCATCGGCTCGGAAATAAGGCTTTCTGGCCACTCATTGTCGGGAGCGCGCCGCAGCTGGCGCGTATGACAGCCGACACATAGGGATTTCGGGCGCGAAGCGAAAGCGGAATGTTCCCGCGCGGCTCCAAGATAGCGATGTCGGATCGTGGACAGGGCTGCATTTAACAGATGGAACGAGTCTGGAACGAATCGGCGACGAATCGCTGACTCCGACGGATTCAGGTTTTGTTCACGGCTATATCTGGAGTTTCGACAGGCGACCCTTACCACATGCTGAATCGCGGAACTGGCCCGTTTCATGCTAGGTGGGAGTCACCATTAACCTTTGCCGGCAGTGCATCGTCGCTGTTCGGCGGCGATTGGCCAAGATTATGAAATTATTGACTTTTCTTAACGAGCCTTAATCATTTGGCGGCGGTTTTCGGCCTTTGTCGTTAACGTTCCGGCCAAAGCAGGAACGAATCGGCGACGAATCAGCGATCTCGGTATCTTCTCGGTTTGTTCACCCCAATATCTTGTGTTGTGAACAGCTTATCCACCGAGAATCCACAGGCTTGGGAACAGGTTTCCCACAGTCGGCGCTGTCGCGGTTAACCTTTGCGTGCCGATCTGGAGCATCGTGCCGCGGCGAGCCTCGGAAGCGAATGAGGACGGACCGGCTTCCTGCGGTCCGCCGTGGCTCTGAGATCCGTTGCTGCCGCCTCAGACGAAGTACTGGCCGCCATTGGCAGTGATCGTCGAGCCAGTGATGAAACCGGCATCCTCGGAGGCCAGGAAGACGACGCAGCGCGCGATCTCTTCCGGCTCGCCGAGGCGGCCGACCGGGATCTGCGGGATGATGCGCTCGTTGAGCACTTTCTCGTCGATCGCCTTGACCATTTCGGTGGCGATGTAGCCGGGGCAGATGACGTTGACGGTGATGCCGGCGCGAGCCCCTTCCTGCGCCAGCGCCTTCGAGAAGCCGATGTCGCCGGCCTTGGCGGCGGAGTAGTTGACCTGGCCGGCCTGGCCCTTCTGGCCGTTGATCGAGGAGATGGTGATGACGCGGCCGAACTTGCGCTCGCGCATGCCGCCCCACAGCGGATGCGTCATGTTGAAGACGCCGGACAGATTGGTGTCGATGACTTCTTTCCACTGGTCGCGCGTCAGCTTGTGGAACATGGCGTCGCGGGTGATGCCGGCATTGTTGACCAGCACCGAGACCGGACCGAGATCGGCCTCGACCTGCTTGATGCCGGCGGCGCAGGCGTCATAGTCTGCGACCGACCATTTGTAGGTCTTGATCCCGGTCTCCGCGCTGAACTTGGCCGCGGCCTCGTCATTGCCGGCATAGTTCGCGGCAACCGAATAGCCGGCACTCTTCAACGCGATCGATATCGCGGCGCCGATGCCGCGCGATCCGCCCGTGACGATTGCAACCTTGGTCATGCAGTTCCTCCCTGTTTGAGCGAATAGAGAGTAGCGAATAGCGAGTAGGGATTCCATGTCCCGTCGCGCCGACGCCATTCTTCCCTATTCGCTACTCCCTATTCGCTATTGGCTTGGTTCTCAGAGCGCTTCGACGCACATGGCGACGCCCATGCCGCCGCCGATGCAGAGCGTGGCGAGACCCTTCTTGGCGCCGCGGCGGCGCATCTCATAGACCAGCGTGTTGAAGACGCGGGCGCCCGAGGCGCCGATCGGGTGGCCGATGGCAATGGCGCCGCCATTGACGTTGACGATCGACGGATCCCAGCCCATGCCCTTGTTGACGGCGCAGGCCTGCGCGGCGAAGGCCTCGTTGGCCTCGACCAGGTCGAGATCGCCGACCGACCAGCCGGCCTTTTCCAGCGCGCGCTGCGACGCCGGGATCGGGCCGGTGCCCATAACAGCCGGATCGACGCCCGCCGTCGCCCAGGACACGATGCGTGCCAGCGGGGTGATGCCGCGCCTGACGGCTTCCGCCTCGCTCATCAGCAGCGCGCCGGCGGCGCCATCGTTGATGCCGGATGCGTTGGCGGCAGTCACCGTGCCGTCCTTGTCGAAGGCCGGCTTCAGCTTGGTCATGGCGTCGATCGTGGCGCCGTGGCGGATGTATTCGTCCTGGTCGACCGTGGTGTCGCCCTTCTTGCCCTTGATGGTGAAGGCGACGATCTCATCCTTGAACTTGCCGGCCTTCTGGGCGGCCTCGGCCTTGTTCTGCGAGGCCAGCGCGAACTGGTCCTGGTCGTCGCGGGTGATCTGGAACTGGCGGGCGACGTTCTCGGCGGTGTTGCCCATGTGGTAGCCGTTGAAGGCATCCCACAGGCCATCCTTGATCATGGTGTCGATCATCTTGTAGTCGCCCATCTTCACCCCGGCGCGCAGGTGCTGGGCATGCGCCGACAGCGACATCGATTCCTGGCCACCGGCGACGATCACCTTGGCGTCGCCAGTGGCGATCTGCTGCATGCCGAGCGCGATCGCGCGCAGGCCAGAGCCGCAAACCTGATTGAGACCCCAGGCGGTGGTCTCCTTGGGCAGGCCGGCAAGGATCGAAGCCTGACGGGCGGGATTCTGCCCCTGGGCGGCGGTCAGCACCTGGCCGAGAATGACCTCGTCGACCTCGCCTGCCTCGACGCCGGCGCGCGCGAGCAATTCCTTGATGACGACGGCGCCGAGTTCATGCGCCGGCGTGGCGGCGAAGGCGCCGTTGAAGGAGCCGACTGCGGTACGCGCGGCGCTGGCAATGACGATGGAAGCGGACATTTTCTTCTCCAGACTTCAAGGGTGTTATTCTGCCGTCGAGGACTTTTCTTGCCGTTTCCCACCCTCAAGTCAAACCGGAAATCGGCATGGCGCCCATGCGCTGCAAGCAGGTCGCGCCTCGCGCCGCCATCGGCCCGTTCATTGCTGCGCAGCATATTTCGCCGGCCATGCAGCATTAAATGATCCCGCACTGCACAAACTGCTTGGAATTATGAGGCTTTTGCGCCTATCCTTAAAAAGGGAGCAATCGTTACCGGTGGCTTGCTCAGGCGCGCCGGTGTCCGGGGAGGATGCAGATGGCCGCAAAAGACGATCCGATCATCATCAAGAAATATGCCAATCGCCGCCTCTACAATACGGGCACCAGTACGTATGTGACGCTCGAGGACCTGGCCGAGATGGTCAAGCGAGGCGAGGAATTTACCGTTCAGGACGCCAAGACCGGCGACGACATCACGCATCCGGTGCTGACCCAGATCATCTTCGAACTGGAGAACAAGGACGGGCAGAACATGCTGCCGATCCCGTTCCTGCGCCAGCTGATCGCCTTTTACGGCGACCAGATGCAGATGATCGTGCCGAGCTTCCTCGAGCAGTCGATGATCGCTTTCTCCAAGGAACAGGAGCGTTTCCGCGAGCAGATGAAGGGCGCCTTCGGCAAG
Source organism: bacterium M00.F.Ca.ET.205.01.1.1 (assembly GCA_004791255.1). Lineage (GTDB taxonomy): Bacteria > Pseudomonadota > Alphaproteobacteria > Rhizobiales > Rhizobiaceae > Mesorhizobium. Next base: position 288,888 of record SRUQ01000006.1, on the reverse strand, counting down.
TCGCCGATAGACATGATGAAGATGCCGACGCCAATGAAGGCGCTTGAAGAACAGACGCGCCGCAACGTGGAAATGTTCCAGAACGCGATGCGGATGTTCACGCCATTTCCCGCCGCCGGCTCGGTGCCGGCCGCGTCCCCGGCCTCGGCCGAACCGGCCAGGAGGGAAGCGCCTGAGAAGTCGGACGACCTGCAGCAGCTCAAGGACCAGATCGCGGCCATGCAGCGCAAGCTCGACACGATGTCGTAGCCGCCTCGCGGCTGCCCGCAGCCGCGACGTTCCGAGCGGAATTCAATCCCACTCGGCAAGCTGCTCGGCTACGGGGCCTTCGTAGCGGGCGCGCGGCCTGATGAGGCCTCCGCTCGTCACTTGCTCCACGGCATGGGCCGCCCAGCCAATGCCGCGGCCGAGCGCGAACAAGCGAAACGGTGCGTCGCGCGGCAAGCCGAAATTGCGCGTCATGGCTGCCAGCGCGAAGTCGATGTTCGGGCGCGCTCCGGTCGCGGCAAGCACGGCATCCTGCAGTGAGCGCAGCGTGTCGTCGAGATCGATGTCGGCCAGCAAGGCGGCCGCGCGGGCATCGCCATCGGGGTAGAGCGGATGGCCGAAGCTCGGCAGCGGGCGCTCGTGATCCAGCCAGCGCCCGAGCGCGGTGTCGGCGCCGTGCCGGGCTGCATCTTCGGCCAGTTGCAGGACCGCCTCGCCGGCGCCGCCATGGCGGGGCCCCGATAGCGTCGCCAGACCGGCCAGCAGGCAGGCGGCCAGCGGCGCCCCGGTCGAGGCGGCGACGCGCGCGGCGAAGGTCGAGGCGTTGAGTTCATGATCGGCAAGCAGGACAAGCGCGCGGCGGATCGCTTCCGCCGCCTTTGTCTCCACAGACCAGCCGCGCGCCAGCCGGCAATGGACCGGATCCGGCCCCGGAGTGGCGCCCAGAGTGCCGGCCAGCACGCCCACGGCCTGCGCGGCGTCGGCATAAAGCGATGCGGCACTGCGTCCGAGCGATGGCCGGCCTTCGCTGGCTGCCAATGCAAGCCGTGTGAAGGCCGCCGACTGGCCGCTTTGACCCTTTACGTCGGCCGGCGTGGCAAAAACCGGCGGGTGCGGCAACGCCCACAGGATGGCCGCGGTCTCTTCAAGCGTGTCGCGGCCCGACAGGACAACCGCATCCTTGCCGCGATAGATGAGATGACCGTGGGCCACGGTCGAGATGGTGGTGACGATCGACGGCTCGCCCCAGGCGATGGCGCTTTCGGCGATGGCCGAGGGGCTGCGTCCGCGTGCGCGGCGGGTCGCCAAGGCGGCAATGTCGTCGGCACGGTACTGGCTGCGGCGCGGATCGGCCTGGTCGGGCCGCATGCCGATGCGGCCACGGCTGACATAGGCGTAGAGCGTCTGCGGCCGCACCTTGAGCCTTTCCAGTGCCTCTTCCCGCGATAGCCATTCCGACATGGGGTGGGGTACTTTTATATTGATTCTATTGATCAAGATTGATGAACGGGATTGCCTAGCCTTATCTCCCCTCTCGGACAGCTGCAAGGAGACAGGCTATGGCGAACGGGCTCGATGATGTGGTGGCGGCGGAAACCGTGCTGTCGGACGTGGACGGGCTTGGCGGCCATCTGACGATCCGCGGGCATTCGCTGACGGAGTTGGCGGGGCGCTGGGACTACGCCCAGGTGGTTCGCCTGCTGCTGGACGGCTTCTTCGATGACCTTCCCGGCGATGCGGAACTGGCGGAAGGGATCGGCGAAGCGCGCAGCGATGTGTTCGCGCGGCTGCAGCCCCTGCTTCCTTCGCTTGCAGCACTCGACGTCTACAGCGGGATGCGTGCCGGGATGGCGTTTTTGCCGGATGGCGAGACGCTGACCGACGCGTTGCGGCTGATCGCGGCGCCGGCGGTGCTGACGCCGGCCCTGCTCACCCTCAAGCGTGGCGGCAGGCCGGCGGCGCCCGACAGCCGGGCCGACCATGCCGCCGACATGCTGCGCATGCTCAACGGCAAGGCTGCGCCACCCGATCTGGCGAAGGCGCTCGACACCTATCTCGTCACCGTATGCGACCACGGCCTCAACGCGTCGACCTTCGCGACACGCGTCGTGGCCTCGACACAGTCCGGCCTGACATCCTGCGTGCTTGCCGGACTTGGAGCGCTCAAAGGGCCGCTGCATGGCGGCGCGCCCGGCCCGGTGATCGAAATGCTGGACGCCATCGCGGCGCATGGCGACGCGGCCGGCTGGCTGCGCGACGAGATCGAGCATGGCGATCGCATCATGGGGTTCGGCCATCGCATCTACCGCGTGCGCGATCCGCGCGCCGATGTGCTGAAGGCGGTGGTGCGCAAACTCGGCGGCGAGGGCGAGACCGGCCAGCGCCTGGCCTTAGCGGAGACGGTCGAGCAAACGGCGCTCGACGTGCTTCGGGTCGCCAAGCCGTCGCGCTCGCTGCAAACCAATGTCGAGTTCTACACCGCGCTCGTGCTCGAGGCTGCGGGTTTTCCCAGCCAAACCTTCAGCAATGTCTTCGCCGCCGGCCGCGTCGCCGGCTGGATCGCGCATGCGCGCGAGCAGCAGACGACCGGACGCCTGATCCGTCCGCAGTCGCGCTATGTCGGGCCGGTGCCGGATCTCGTCGCCTGAGGCGGCAGCCGGTTTCGCCGGCCAATGCCCTTCCGCTTTCGAAGCGGAAGGCGCTTCTTTCATGACCGAAATTTGATGTGATCACGCGACCGTGTTCGTGTTCTTGCCTTGGTCCGTCCTTATATGCTGCACTGCAACATAAGCTGCCGATAGCTTCTTCGTCCAATGACGTTGGGGCAGGGTGGCGCAGCAGGATGACAGGAACGCCATGACGAAGAACGGCAAGGCGGAGGAAAAGAAGAAGATCAACGTCGCCCTCCAGGGCGGCGGCTCGCACGGCGCCTTTTCGTGGGGCGTGCTCGACCGTCTGCTGGAGGACGGCAGGTTGGAGATATCGGCGGTGTCCGGCACCAGCGCCGGCGCCATGAACGCCGTGGCGCTGGCCGACGGTTTTGTCCGTGGCGGCGTCGACGGTGCGCGGCAAAAGCTCGACGATTTCTGGCGCGCGGTGGCGGCAAAGGGGCGGTTCAGCCCGGTGCAGCGCATGCCGTGGGATGTCGCCTGGGGCAACTGGTCGATCGAGAACACGCCGGGCTATGTCTTCTTCGACACGATGTCGCGGGTGTTCTCGCCCTATGTCGCCAACCCGCTCGGCCTCAACCCGCTGCGCGACGTGGTCGCGCAGGAGATCGATTTCAAAAACGTGCGGGCCTGCAAGTCGATGGAGCTGTTCATCTCGGCGACCAATGTCGAGACCGGACAGCTGCGCGTCTTCTCCGATGGCGAGATCGACCTCGACACGGTGATGGCCTCGGCCTGCCTGCCGCAACTGTTCCGCGCCGTCGAGATCAAGGGCGTACCCCATTGGGATGGTGGCTATGGCGGCAATCCGGCGCTGTTCCCGTTCTTCAAGACGGCGGCGACCGAGGATGTACTTCTGGTGCAGATCAACCCGGTGGTGCGCGAAGGAACGCCGAAAAGCGCCAACGAGATCCAGAACCGCATCGACGAGATCACCTTCAATGCCGGGCTGCTGCGCGAATTCCGCTCGATCGCCTTCGTCAAGGAACTGATCGCCGCCGGCCGCCTGCCGCGTGGCGAATACCGCGACATCCGCATGCATCGCATCGATGCCGACGAAGCGTTCAAGGACCTGGCGGCATCATCGAAGGTCAATGCCGAATGGGCGTTCCTGACCTATCTACGCGATCTCGGCCGCACCGCCGCCAGCGACTGGCTGGAGGAGAATTACGATGCCGTCGGCAACCAAGCGACACTCGATCTGTCGGGCGAACTCGATGACGGTTTCAAGCCGGTGCGCGGCCCAGCACCCGGCCGCCGCGTGAAGGAATTCCTTGCAGCGCGCAGGAACCCCGAGGCCGAGCGCCGCCGGGCCTGAACCCGCCAGGTGCCGAAGGGGCGATAGCCGATCTGCATCAGGCGCTGCCCGGCTATCGCGCGAAAAGGTCGGATCGATCAGGACGATCCGCGAGGTTTTCCGGAAATCGGAGTATCGGCTAGGGCGATCCGGCAAGGCGACAACCTTCGCGTGTGGGGAATGCTTCATCATGCTGACGCCTGCTGCCACCAACGTCCCCGACGCGGCCGCGCGCTGTCGCACAGTATTGCTGGAAACTGACGAGCGGAACGCCGACGCCACTCCTGCGAATGACACAGGAAATACTCTGAGTTTCCTCAGCCGCACCGTGCCTGGTGGTCACGTCGCGAACCGATGGGCGACGCCGGTTCCAGACAGTGCGGTGCCATGGGTATCGACGCTCTCGACACCAGTTTCTATGTCAATGAATTGGCTTCGGGCAGCCAGCCGGATTGGTGTATCCTTGAAATTTAGCACGCTATTTCAATGGTTTGGTCTGTACCCCCGACTCCTGGGTCGGATGGTGTCGCTGACCGAGAATGACCTGGCTTGTCGGTCAAGATTCTCATTCGGATAAAGAATCGAGCGGGCGATTGTGGCTGTATTTCGGGGAGGATCGCGCTGCCGGGTCGGCGATGGCGGATCGGTCGGTCGGGGTTGGGCAGTAAAGGCGGGTCGTGAATAGGCTGCGAGTTCGCTGAGCTGGTATTTTAGCAGATCGAGAACAGTTTCGCGGCGGCCACACCTTGCCCGGCTACGCAATGCTGCTGCAACTTTCGGACTATATTGCGGTGCAACTTTGATGTAGAAACGCGCTCGCCGATCACGGCAATTTGAACCCGGTCAGGCGCGCACCCATATCGGCGACGCGCCCACGCCATGAAGGCGCGGTGCTGGCCGAACCCGCAACGGAAAAAACGACGATGCCGAGAATCAGGTTTCACAAGCTTGCAGCCATTGTTGTGCTCATTGGTTTCGCGGCATGGATGGGGACAGGCGAATTCTCGTCGGTCGGCAGCGTAGCGGCCAACAAGGCCAAGGCGGCCGAAGTCGACCAGGGCAAGGCGCCGGACGCGAGCAAGCCGAAGGCGGCGGAAGCCGAGCCGAAGGCTCCGTTGCGGACCGTTGCTGTGGTGACGCCGCCGCGCAAAACCTATGCGCGCGCCATCCGTATTTCAGGCCTGACCGAGGCCGACAAGCGCGCGGTGCTGGCAACCCGCGTCGCCGGTGTCATCGACAAGCTGCCGGTCAAGCAGGGCGATCACGTCAAGACCGGCGACCTGGTGCTGATGCTCGCCGCCGAGGAAAAGATCTCGATGGTCGACAATGCCAAGCAGCTCGTGGCGCAGCGCAAGGCCGAGCTCGATGCCGCCGAGCGGCTGGCCAAGACAGGCAATCTGCCCAAGCTCCAGCTTGACACCGCCCGCTCCAACCTGACCCAGGCGCAATCCCAGCTGGATACCGCGCAGGCCGAGCTCGACCGCAACGAGGTCAAGGCGCCCTTCGACGGCGTCATCGACCGGGTGCCGGTGGAGCTTGGCAGCTCGGTCATGCAGGGCGGCGAAGTGGCGACCATCCTCAAGCTCGATCCGGTCATCGCCCGCGGCGAGATCAGCGAGCGCGATCTCGGCTATCTCAAGATTGGTGACAAGGCCGGCGTTCGGCTGGTCAGCGGCCAGACCGTCGAAGGCACCGTGCGCTACATCAGCCGCGACGCATCGTCGGCCACCCGCACCTTCCGCGTCGAGGTTGCCATTCCCAATGGCGATGGCTCGGTGCCGGCCGGCATGACGGCCGAGATTGCACTCAGCGCGCAGCCCACCGATGCCGTCATGCTGCCGCGCTCGGTGGTGACGCTCGGCGACAAGGGCGACCTTGGCATCCGCGCCGTCGACAAGAACAACAAGGTGGTGTTCTTCCCGATCGACCTGGTCGACGACTCGCCCAGGGGTCTGGTGCTTGGCGGCATCCCCGCCGATGCCCGCGTCATCGTCGCCGGCCAGGAACTGGTCAAGGAAGGCGACGTGGTCAAGCCGGTCGAAGCCGACCAGGCGACCATCCAGAAACTGTTGGGCGAAGCGACTGCGGGTACGCAGTAGCACGAGCTTGCGACGGATGGCCCTGGGCGGGGACAACCGGCTGCAATGCCGCTCCTGAAATCTTGAGAATAGGCGTTAGCCAATGGATATCGTCAAACTCGCGATCAACAATGCCCGCCTGACCATTTCGGTTCTGGTCTTCCTGCTGCTGGCGGGTTGGGTTGCGTATGAGTCGACACCGAAGGAAGCGGAACCCGATGTTCCGATTCCGATGATGTATGTCAGCCTGATCTATCAGGGCATTTCGCCGGAGGATTCCGAGCGCCTTCTGCTGCGGCCCATGGAGAGCAAGCTGAAGAGCCTGAAGGGCCTCAAGGAAATGCGCTCGGCCGCCTTCCAGGGCGGCGGCTATGTGCTGGTCGAGTTCCAGCCGCAGACCAACCTCGCCACCGCGCTGCAGGATACGCGTTCCAAGGTGCAGGACGGCAAGGCCGACCTGCCGCAGGCGGCCGAAGAGCCTGTCGTCACCGAAGTCAACATCTCCGAATTTCCCGTCCTCGTCGTGACGCTGTCGGGCGAATTGCCCGAGCGCGTGCTGACATCAGCCGCGCGTGAATTGCGCGACCGCATCGAGGAAGTGCCCGGCGTGCTGGAAGGCTCGCTGCAGGGCTCGCGCGACGATCTCGTCGAAGTCGTCATCGATCCGATGAAGCTGTCGTCCTACGGACTGCAGCTCGATCAGGTCATGCAAGGGGTTGGGGCCTCGAACAGCCTGGTCGCCGCCGGCAATCTTGAAGGTTCGGAAGGCAAATACGCGGTCAAGGTACCGTCGCTGATCGAGACGCCGGAAGACGTCGCCAATCTGCCGGTCGTCGCCACGCCCAACGCCGTGGTGCAGGCCAAGGACATCGCCACCATCCGTTCGACCTTCAAGGACGCCGAGACGATCACGCGCCTCAACGGCAAGCCGGCCATTGCCATCGAAGTCAAGAAACGCATCGGCGCCAACCTGATCGACACGCTGACCAAGGTCAGGGAGGTGTCCGATGCCTTCGTCAAGACGATGCCGGAAGGCATGAACGTCACCTACACGCAGGACAAGTCGGTCTTCGTCAACCAGTTGCTTGGCGACCTGCAGAACCACGTGATGATCGCCGTCATCCTGGTGTTCATCGTCATCCTCTATGCGCTGTCCGGCCGTGCCTCGCTGCTGATCGGACTTGCCATCCCCTCATCCTTCCTGATCGGCATCCTGCTGCTCGCCATGATGGGCTATACGATCAACATGATCGTGCTGTTCAGCCTCATCCTGGCGGTTGGCATGCTGGTCGACGATGCCATCATCGTCACCGAATTCGCCGAGCGGCGCATGGCCGAAGGCATGCCGAAGGCGGAAGCCTTCACGCTGGCCGCGAAGCGCATGGCCGGTCCGGTGATCGCCGCGACGATGACGCGCATCGCGGCCTTCTCGCCGCTTCTGTTCTGGCCCGGCATCATCGGCGATTTCATGAAATACATGCCGATCACGCTGATCGTCACGCTGTCGGCCTCGATGCTCTATGCGCTGGTGTTCGCGCCGACGCTGGGTGCGATCTTCGCCAAGCCGCCTGCCCATCATGATGATGCCAATCGCGACGGCTGGTACATGGCGCTGGTCAAGCAGGCGGTGCGCTTCCCCATCACGGTGCTGGTGCTGACCGCGGTCTTGCTGACCGGCGTCGGCTTCGCCTATTCGAAATATGGCGCGGGTGTCGAGTTCTTCCCCAGCGTCGAGCCCGATTACGGCCTGCTCTATGTGCACGCCCGCGGCAACCTCTCGCTGGCCGAGATGGATACGGCGACCAAGATCGCGGAAAACCGGCTGCTCGGCTGGCCCGGCGTGAAATCGGTCTACACCCGCGTTGGCAAGACGCAGGGTGGCGGCCAGGATGTGCCCGAGGACGTCGTCGGCGTCATCCAGTATGAGTTCATCGATTGGCGCGAGCGGAAGTCGGCGAACCAGATCCTGGACGAGCTTCGCGCCGTCATGGCAGGCATTCCCGGCGTCGATGTCGAGGTCCGCGTGCCGGAAGCCGGCCCGCCGACCGGCAAGGCGATCCAGATCAGGCTTTCCGCCGTCGACCCCAAGGGCCTCGACGATCAGGCCCGGGCTGTCGCTGCGCGCATTGCCAAGGTACCAGGCGTCATCGATATTTCCGACGGCCTGCCGCCGCCCGGTGTCGACTGGGCGCTCGAAGTCGACCGCGCCAAGGCGGCGCAATATGGCATCAGTCCGACTGCGGTCGGCACGGTGGTGCAACTGGTGACCAACGGGTTGAAGCTGTCGGAATACCGTCCTGCCGGCGCCGATGACGCCGTCGATATCCGGCTGCGCCTGCCCGAAGACCGTCGCACGCTATCGACGCTGGACGAACTCAGGGTGCAGACCTCGCAAGGCTCGGTGCCGATCTCGAATTTCGTCGTGCGCAAGCCAGAGCCGACGGTCGGCATCCTCAACCGCATCGATAGCGCGCGAACGGTGGTCGTCCAGGCCAATGTCAGCGCCGGTACTCAGGTCGCGGCGGTGCAGGCGGAGGTCACCAAGGCGGTCACCGACATGAAGCTCGACAACGGCATACGCTGGAAGCTGGCGGGGTCGAACGAGGACAGTGCGGAAGCCAGCGCTTTCCTCGGCAAGGCCTTCGGTGCGGCGATCTTCCTGATCTTCCTGGTGCTGCTGATGCAGTTCAACAAGTTCACCAGCGTGCTTCTGGTTCTATCCTGCGTGGTCATGGCGACGATCGGCGTGTTCCTCGGCCTGCTTCTGACAGGCGAGGCGTTCGGCATCGTCATGTCAGGCATCGGCGTCATTGCGCTGGCCGGCGTGGTGGTGAACAACAACATCGTGCTGATCGACACCTATGACCGGCTGCGCGAAGAGGGCTGGGACAAGATGGATGCGGTGCTGCAGACATGCCGCGAGCGCGCCCGTCCGGTGGTGCTGACCGCCGTGTCGGCGATCCTGGGCGTGTTGCCGATCGCCTTCGGTCTTGGCCTTGAAATCTTCCATCACGAGACGACGATCAACGCGCCGTCGACGCAGTGGTGGATTTCGCTGTCCTCGGCGATCGTGTTCGGCCTGTCCTTCGCCACCTTGCTGACGCTGGTGGTGACGCCGTCGATGCTGATGATCTTCACTCGCAGCAAGAACAGCCGCTTCTACGCGTTTTTCCGCCGCATATTCCGACGCGGCAAGGGCCAGATTTCGTCGGATGTCCCGGCGTCCGACGCCGAGCCCGCGATCGCCTTCCCGAAGGCGGCCGAGTAGGCAGCTTTCCTGCATGAACGACAAAGGCCGTCCGGAACAACCGGGCGGCCTCTGCATTTCCTCCCTACGACCAATGCTTGCATTGGTCGGGAACAATGCAAGGGCATTGTCCCGGGGCGAAGCATTGTCTCGGCGCAATGCAAGGCGCGGAGTTTTCTCATGCCGGTCACCACCATCGTCATCATCGTCCTGATCCTCGTCCTCATCGGCGCGGTGCCGGCCTGGCCGCATTCGCGCTCCTGGGGCTACGGGCCGTCAGGCATTCTCGGCGTGGTGCTGGTGGTGGTGCTCGTCTTGCTGCTGATGGGGCGGCTTTGATCGCTAATCAAGCAGCTTTCGGAACGCCGCCCACGGTGGCGACGCCGATATCCCTGAGGGCATCGGCGACAGCCTGCTCCAGCGGCGTATGAGGGATTTCGCCGATGATGCCTTCCAGGCGCGTCGACGTCAGTTGGTGCGGCTCGAAGCGCAGGTACGACATCGAGACGATCTCGCGCCACATGGCCACGAACGGGCTGCCGGCGCGCAACACCCACCAGGGCATCGCGGTCATCTTCAACTGACGGCCAACAGCCTTCTCGGCGGCGGCCTTGATCTCAAGATCGGTGACGGCATGGCCGGGGAAGTTCAGCGCCTCGTAGAAGCCGAGCTTGTCGAGATTGCGGGTCAGCGCGACGAACCCCACGGCGAAATCAGGCAGATAAGCCCATTCGTGCACGAGGTCGACCGGGCCCGGTGCGGTGTAGACGCCCTTGCTGATCTTGGCGGCGACAACCAGGTCGAACCAGGAGCCGCTGCCGGTGCCGCCGAAGAAATCGCCGGCGCGCAGAAGAATGGTGCGGACGCGGCCCGCCTCAGCCTCGCGGCGAAACAGCTCTTCCATGGCGCAGCGGATGCGGCCCTTCTCGGTCGTCGGGTGGAACGGCGTCTCTTCCGATATGACCGCCGGCATCGGCGAGCCGTAATTGTAGACGGTGCCGGGAAACAGATGCAGCGCGCCGTTGGCATGGCAGGCGGCCATCACATTCTCGGCCATCGGCAGGCACTTGCCCCAGTCGGTGTAGATGGGGTTCAGGCCGTTGAAGATGATGTCGACACCCTCGGTGGCGCGGATCAGCGCCTCGCGGTCCAGCGCGTCGCCAGCCATGGCGCTGGCGCCCTTGAGTTCGGCCGGCAGCTTGCCGTTGCGGGTAATCGCGCGGACGTCGTAGCCGGCGTCGATGAAGGCTTTGGCGACGACGCGGCCGAGCCGTCCGTTGGCACCGAGAATTGCGATCTTGGTCATTTTTCGTCTCCGTGTTCGTGTTTGCAGCCCAAATATGATTGCCTCACCGGTGAATTGAAATTGACCATGTGTGCAGTTTTGATATTCAGTATTGAATGAAAGACATCGACTGGAACCTGATTAAGAGCTTCGTCACCGTGGCCGAAACCGGCAGCCTGTCGGCTGCCGCGCGAAGACTGTCAGCCAGCCAGCCGACGCTTGGCCGTCACATTGGGGAGTTGGAACAGGCGCTGGGCGTCACGCTGTTTCGGCGCGGGAGGCGCGGCTATGAGATGACGGAAGCCGGCAGCATGCTTTTCGAGCGAGGCAAGTCGGTCAGCGAGCAGGCGAGCGCCTTCTCATTGCTGGCATTGGGCTCGGTCGAGGCGATCGAGGGCACGGTGCGCATCGCCGCCAGCGAAGTGGTGGCGGCCTATGTACTGCCGCGGATGATGGCGCGGCTCGGCATCGAAGAGCCCAGTATCGAAGTCGAGATCGTTGCCTCGAACCAGGTCGAGAACCTGCTGCGGCGGGATGCCGACATCGCCATCCGTATGGTCAAGCCGGCGCAGAACGAACTCGTGGCGCGCAAGATCTGCGATATCGCGCTCTGCGCCTGTGCGGCCACCTCCTATCTCGACCGGCGTGGCCGTCCGCTGCAGCCGACCGATCTTGTCGACCACGCGCTGATCGGCTTCGACCGCAGCGACGAGATAATCCGAGGCCTTGCCGAATTCGGTATCCCGGTCACCCGCAGCAGTTTCCGCTTCAGGGCCGATAACCAGATCGTTCTATGGGAGGCGGTGCGGGCTGGAAACGGCGTTGGTTTCGGCCAGGAGCCGCTCGCCGACCGGGACCCGCTGGTGGAGAAGCTGCTGCCTGGCCTGCCGCTGCGAAGCCTGCCGGTATGGCTGGCCATGCACCGCGACGTGCGCAGCAGCGTGCGCATCCGTCGCGTGGCGGACTTTCTCTATGAGGAACTGAGGCGCTATTCGGCTGGCGCTGGCGCGAATTCGGCGCGCTGAGCAAGCCCGGCCATCAAAAGCACCACGATCAGCAAAACCGACATGGCGACGAAGATCGGGCCGAAGCCGGAGTGTTCGGCGACAAAGCCGATCGCCGACGGCGCCACCAATATGCCGGAGTAACCCATGGTGGTGACGACGCTCATGCCTGTACCCGATGACATGCCTTCCTGGTTGCCGCCGGCCGAAAAGATGATCGGCACCATGTTGGCGATGCCGAAGCCGCACAGGGCGAAGGCCGATATGGCAAGCCAGGGCGAAGGCGACAGGCCGGCGACCAGCATGCCGGCGGCCGCGACGATGGCCGAACCGCGCAACGTCGTCACCGCGCCGAAGCGGTTGCGCACGCCGTCGCCGAAGAAGCGCATGATCGCCATGACGCCCGAGAAGGCGGCATAGGCAAGACCGGCGACGGCAAGGTCGGCGCCGAGTTCCTGCCTGAGATACAGCGCCGCCCAGTCGAGCACCGCGCCCTCGGAAATCATCGACAGCAGCGCCATCAGCCCGACGAGGTAGACCAGCGGGTTCGCCGGCAGGGCGAATTTGCGATGTCCGGCCGCCTGCGGCCTGTCTTCGGTAATGAGGTAGCCGACCGCCAGTGCGATCACCGCGAAGGCGAGCGCCGTCACCACAGCTGCATGGGCAAAGTGGCCGTAAGTCTGGATGGCAAAGCCGCCGAGGCCGCCGCCGGCGAAGCCGCCGAGACTCCAGAAGCCGTGCGATGACGACATGATGGCGCGCGACAGCCGCCGTTCAACCACCACCGCATTGGCGTTCATGGCGACATCCATGCCGCCGATCGAGCCGCCGAAGACGAACATGGCGATGGCCGCCAGCGGCACGTTGGGCGCTAGTGCCACCACCAGCAGGCCGAAGCTGCCGCACAGGCCGAACCAGCGCAGCACCGTGCGCGAACCGTGTCTGGAGATCAGGTGGCCGCACCAGGTCATGGCGGCGACCGCGCCGGCGCCGAACAAAAGGATCAGCAGGCCGAGCGTGAATTTCGAGATATCGAGCCGGGTCAGGAACACCGGGATCTGCGGCGCCCAGCTGCCGGTCAGGAAGCCGTTGGCGAGGAAAATGGCCGCCACGGCCCATCGTCCGTGAATGGCAGTCTGCATGGCGTTCTGCGGGTTCATCAGGCGAATCCGGTCCAAAAATGGCTTTGGGCGGCAAATTAGATCGATTCAATTTTCAGTCAAGCATTGGGGCGGGGGAAATGCTTGGACCAAGGGATAAAGAGGAACGGGACCGTTCGTGTCGGGCTAATTACGTTGGAGATTGGCCGAAGCATCCACGGGCGAAGCAAGGAGCGAAGCGACGCGGCGCAGACCCGAGGATCCATGCCGGGACGTCTATGCGATGCTACGGCGCAGAACCGGCTCCGGTGAGCACGACCTTCATTCTGAGCCGTTGTGCCCTTTGCGAGCGTCGCGGCATGGATTCTAGGGCCTGCGCGACGTCGCTTCGCGACTGCTTCGCCCTAGAATGACGAAGCCGCGCAATGTTGTCCTATAGCGACCCGCTGACCTAGTGATCCCTGGGCCGCCTTGTCTCGAACTCGGCCTTCTTGGCGTCGGCAGCCTCTGTCTGATGCAGCGCCTGCCAGTCGGCATAGGACATGCCATAGACGATCTCGCGCGATTGGTCCTTGGAGAGATCGACACCCTCGGCATTGGCCGCTTCGCGGTACCAGTTCGACAGGCAGTTGCGGCAGAAGCCGGCGAGATTCATCAGGTCGATGTTCTGCACGTCGCCGCGTTCACGCAAATGCTCGACCAGCCGGCGAAAGGCGGCGGCCTCGAAGTCGCGCTTCTGCTCGTCGCTGAGTTCGGTCATCGGAGCCTCCGTCATAGCGGCCCGGTGCGCGAGCCGAACATCTTCACCACATGTATATCGGCACGGCGGTCGATCGCGTCAACGATCGGCGCCAGGCGCTCGGCCCAGGCAAGAGCGCCTTTCCCGTCCGATATCAGGTCCTGGCGGATCTCGATCAGCGCATGGGCGTAGCCGTTGACGATGGCATGCTTGAACATGGTGTCGCCGCGCAGCGCGCCGTCATAGGGCTCGTTGTCGCCGACGACGAGGCTGCCGTCGGCGGCCAGCAGGTCGATCAGCGGCCGCGCCACCCGGTCGTCCCTGTCCCACAATATGCCGACATGCCATGGCCGTGGCCGGCCTTGCATGACCGGCGTGAAGGAATGCACCGAGAAGATGAAGGGCGCCTGTCCGGACGCCTGGGCCACCGAAGCAATCATGGCGCCGACGGCATCGTGATAGGGACGGTAGAAGCGGTCGAACCGCCTTTCGCGTTCCTCAGGCGCCATGGGATAGTTTCCCGGCACCACAGTGCCGTCATAGAGCTGGCGGATCAGCGTCGGATCGTCCTCGCCCCGGTTGGGGTCGATCAGCAGCCGCGAGAAATTGGCAAGCAGCGCCGGCACGTCGAGCAGGGCCGCCAGTTCGCGCGTCACCGCCTCGACGCCGATGTCATAGGCGATGTGGCGGTCGAACTCGGCTGAGGGCAGTCCGAGGCTGCCATACTCCTCGGGCAGGTCGCGGCGGGCGTGGTCGGCCAACAGCACGATGCCTCGCTTGCGGTCGCCCTCGACGATATCGAACGGCGCGAAAACTGTGGATCGGGTCATCGGCGGGAAATGGTCTGTTCGCTGGCTTCCGGGGAGGGTGCTATCGTCATTCCACGAAGACGACGTGTGTGCAATGCCGTTGTTTAGCCTAGGTTTCCGCTGAAATCTGGCGAGGGGCGACGGATAGAGCGCCGGGAGCCTTCCTAAATCGATTGGAATTGGTCAAAACGGTGCGTTGACATGCGCCCGGACTTTTCCGAAAAGGGGCGCAGAGAGATGCAGATGTGGTTCTTGAGGGGTTTTGCGATAGGTTCCGCCGGCGGGCAGCGCATGCGCTTTGCCTTCGCCATGCCGATCCTGGCGCTCGCAGTGGGACTGTCGGCGATGGTTGCGGCTTCACCCGCGCGTGCCGATTTCCGGGTCTGCAACGCTACGCAGAACCTGGTCGGCGTCGGCATCGGCTATCGCGCCAAGGCCGGCTGGATCACCGAGGGCTGGTGGCATATCGAAGGATCGAGCTGCAAGACGTTGATCGAAGGGCCGCTGTCATCAAGGTTTTACTATCTTTATGCAGAAGACGCCGAGCGCGGCGGACGCTGGGACGGCCCGATCAACATGTGCGTGGCTGAAAAAGAGTTCAAGATCGCAGGCGTGAACGACTGCGTCGCCCGGGGCTTCCAGCGCGCCGGATTCCAGGAATATGACACGGGCGAGCAGGCAAGCTGGATGGTCCAGCTGACCGACGAGCCCGCAACGGGAGGCGCGCCAGCCGCCCCGGGAACAAACAGTCAATGAGACGTAGCCGCAAGGTCAAGATCCTAGCCACCATCGGTCCGGCGTCCTCCTCCGAGGAGATGCTGCAGAAACTGTTCGAAGCGGGCGCCGACGTGTTCCGCATCAACATGAGCCATACCGACCACGAGCTGATGCGCACGCTGGTCGGCCGCATCCGCGCCGTCGAGGGAAAGGTCGGCCGGCCGATCGGCATCCTCGCCGACCTGCAAGGCCCCAAGCTGCGTGTCGGCAAATTCGCCAACGGCAAGGAAGTGCTCACACCAGGCCAGGCCTTCACGCTCGACGACAATCCCGAGCCAGGCACGTCGACAAGGGTTTATCTGCCGCATCCGGAAATCCTGAGCTCGGTTGAAACAGGCCATCGCCTCTTGATCGATGATGGCAAGCTCGAATTGAGGGCGGTGAAGAGCGACGGCAAGTCGATCGTCTGCACCGTTGTCGCCGGCACCACGATCTCCGACAAGAAGGGCGTCAGCCTGCCCGATACAGACCTGCCGGTCGGTGCGCTGACCGAGAAGGACCGCAAAGACCTCGACGCGGTGCTCGCCACTGATGTCGACTGGGTGGCGCTGTCCTTCGTGCAGCGGCCGGAGGATCTGGCCGAAGCGCGCAAGATCGCGCGCGGCCGGGCGCTGATCATGGCCAAGATCGAAAAGCCGCAGGCTGTCGCCCGGCTGGCCGAGATCATCGAACTGTCGGATGCGCTGATGGTCGCCCGTGGCGATCTCGGTGTCGAGATGCCGCTGGAAGCCGTGCCCGGCATCCAGAAGCAGATCACGCGCGCCGCGCGCCGCGCCGGCAAGCCGGTGGTGGTCGCCACGCAGATGCTGGAATCGATGATCACGGCACCGGTGCCGACCCGCGCCGAAGTCTCGGACGTCTCTATCGCCGTCTTCGAGGGCGCCGACGCCGTCATGCTGTCGGCGGAATCGGCGGCAGGCGCCTATCCGGTCGAGGCGGTAGCGATGATGGACCGTATCGCCACCAAGGTCGAAACCGACCCGACCTATGCCGGCATCATCAACGCCCAGCGCTCCGAGCCGGAAGCGACGGGTGCGGACGCCATTTCGCTGGCCGCCCGCGAGATCGCCGAGACGCTGAAACTGTCGGCGATCATCACCTACACCGCCTCCGGCACCACCGGCCTGCGCGCCGCGCGCGAGCGGCCGCAAGTGCCGATCGTGGCGCTGTCGCCGATCCTCAGCACGGCGCGACGGCTGTCACTGTTGTGGGGCACGCATTGTGTCGTCTCGCCCGATGCCACCGACCTCGACGACATGGTCAACCGTGCCTGCCGCATCGCGCTGGAAGAGGAATTCGGCAAGCCGGGCGACCGCATCATCATCACCGCCGGCGTGCCGCTGAGGACCCCGGGCTCCACCAACATGCTGCGCATCGCCTATGTAGGATCGGAAACAGCCGGAAGATAGTTGGCCCTAAACGTACCCCAGTGGCTTCAACGCAGAGCGGTTTTGAGCGCTCTTGCCGCGGCTTCAGGGTGATCGAAGCGCTGAAGAAACCGGCGTGAGCGCGGAACCGGGTCATGCAGGTACTGATCCGGGCCGAGCATCTTGCGCCGGTTCAATCCGGCGGTGTCGAGCAGATCGAAATCGACCCTGGCGATCGCGCAATGCCAACCGGCGCCGTGCGAGGCCCATGCTCTCTTGTGGTGCTCCAGGAGCCGGTCGCGGCTGGAATAGCCGTGGTAGTCGAAAGCGATGACGCCGTTCGTCACGTAGATATGGTTGCCCGAAAAGCCTTCGGCCGGAATGATCCGTTCCGCGTAAAATCCTTCGAGGGGAGGATGTTTGAGAAAGGTGCCTGCAAGAATGTGGCACGCGCCGTAGCCGAAAAAGATGCGATCCGGCAGTGCCCAGCGCCTTTCCGGGTCTCTCTTTACGCCGTGTTTCAGCACATACATGTCGCGCCGATCCCCATGGTTCCTTGCGTTGACCGGTCCCGGAGGAAGTCAGGTCGGCGCGAGTTCGGCCTGCGGTTCCCTGATGTCGGCACATCTGCCGGCGCCATAGGCGTCACCTGATATCCGCGCTTCCACCGTCCTGGCCATCGCCTCCAGGTCGATATCCCTGCCGGCGACCTTCTCGATCGCACCGACAACGAGGTCCGGAGCGATCCAGTCCGGCTTGTGGCCGAGATTGTGCACCCAGATCAGTTCGGCGCCGGCAATGTCGCGTACCAGCCCAACCGAGTGGATGTGCGCATAGACCACCTTGTCGCGATCGCCTGAAATGACCATGGTCGGCGCCTTGATCTCGCTGTAGTGCGGCGCGGCGCCGAGCGCGTAGCGGTAGAGGCCGGCGACGTCGGTGGCGTTGGCGCGGAAGGCCGATGGCCTCAGCACCAGCGGGATCGAGGCCTGGCTGTTGTAATCGTCCGGCACCTTGTTGGGCGAGAAGACGCAGGTCGTGGCGTCAGCCATCCGCAGTGTTCCGGCGGGATAGGACAGCGTCTCGGAAAACAGCCTGCCGATGACAGGAATGGTGGTCAGGTCGTAATACCAGGAGGTCGCGCCGCCCGGCCAGGGATGGGTCGCCGGCGCCAGGAAGACCAGCCCAAGCGTCTTGTCGGGATGCTCGCGGCCAAACGCCGCCGTCACCACACCGCCGAAGGAATGGCCGACGATGATGGCCTGTTTCATGCCGAGGCGGTCCATCAAGGCGGCGATGGTGTTGGCTTGCGCCGAGGGGTCTTCATTGTTGCCGGGGCCACGACCGGACCAGCCAAAACCCGGCCGGTCGAAGAACAGCATTTCGGCCCGGCCGTCCAGCAGCGGCCGTAGCGGCAGCATCTGATCCCTGAGGTTGGCGCTGGCGCCGTGGATGAAGACGATCGGCGGCAAATCGGCATTAGCGGGGGCCGGGACATGCACATAGTGGATGCGGGCACCGCCAATGTCGGCGAACTCGCCAACCGGCGGATTGCGTCGCTCGATCAGCCACGCGCCGGCGCGGGTGACACCGGCAAGGGCAAAGACGAGGGCAAGGAGGAAGGCGAACGCGGCGTAGATGAGGTTCATGCGGGGATATACGGGGGTGGGGCGGGATTAGTTCTGGAGGAGGGCAGTAGGGCAGTAGGGCAGTAGGGCAGTAGGGCAGTAGGGCAGTAGGGCAGTAGGGATGTGTTTCCCGGCCGATCTCTCCCCTACTGCCTTACTGCCCTATTCCCCTACTCCCTTCAGGGAATCAAATTCCTTCACCGGCCAATTCTTCGGACAGCGTCGCCACCTGGTCCTGGGCGCTGCGCATCATCGGGTAGATGGCCAGCACTTTCTGCCAGGCTTC
The DNA here is from genome assembly GCA_004791255.1 of bacterium M00.F.Ca.ET.205.01.1.1. GTDB lineage: Bacteria > Pseudomonadota > Alphaproteobacteria > Rhizobiales > Rhizobiaceae > Mesorhizobium. The sequence goes on along the minus strand of SRUQ01000006.1, from coordinate 270,614 downwards.
CAGCGCCGACTGTTTGTGGCCGGTCAGCGCCATGATCTGGGCGAGGCCGGAGAGCGCGCCGAAATGGCGGGGCTCGAGCTGCAGCGTGCGGTCGATGTCGGCCATCGACTTGCCGAAGTTCTTCATCATGAAATGCACCGTGGCGCGCCGGTTCCAGCCCTCGGCATAGGCCGGTTGCAAGGTCACCACCTGGTCGAGGAAATCGAGCGCGACGTCGAACTTCTGGTCGTCCATCGCCTTTTGCGACCACAGCATCATCAGGTCGATCGAGGCGCTGCCGGACTGGAACCATTCGCTCCAGATGGTGCCGGCAATGCGTTCGGCCGCCTTCTCGTTGCGCTCGCGCTTCAGGTCGCCGAACAGCTTGTCGAGCCGGGCCTGTTTGGTCATAGCTGGTGGCGGAATATCGGGCGCCGCGGGCGCCGTCGCCTTGTCATCGGCCCGTGCCGGCAGAGAGATGGCGCCGGAAACGAGGAAGGCAGTCAAAAATGCAAAAAGAATCCGCATCGCCCGACTCTAGTCCCGGGCGGCGGAACATCAAAGTGATTTTAGCGTGAGACGGTCGGCAGACCGGCAACAAGCATCAACTGGCGGAGGCAAAAAGCCTCCAGCCGAAAGCTCAGCCCTGGCGCGCCTTGTAGCGCGGAGCGGTCTTGTTGATGATGTAGATGCGGCCCTTGCGGCGAACCAGCTGGTTGTCGCGGTGACGCGCCTTCAGCGCCTTGAGCGAATTCTTGATCTTCATGGTCTTGCCTGTCGGTGTGGACCCGGTTCCGGGTCGAAACTTTAAAGCGCGCCCGAAGACGCGCCTTTGAACTGTGGGTGGCTCATAAACGAGGAGCCTCCCCCGTGTCAACCGCAAGCATGCTCCTCATCCTGATATCATCAAATATCCGCCATGTCGGCCCCGTGGCATTGCACGGTCCGTGGCCGGCTGGGATGATGCCGTGGATTTCGAGTGATTTGGGGATGACCATGCGCCGCATTTTCCTGTCCGCCTGCCTTGTCGTCTTGGCGTCGGCGACTGTCGCCGGCGCGCAGGAATGCGACCGTTCCGACGAAAGCCAGCAGATGATGAACATCTGTGCCGGTGAGGACTATCAGGCCGCCGACGCCAGGCTCAACACGGCCTATCAGGAGCTGATCAGTTCGGATGATGCCGATGCCAAGAGATTGCTGCAGGCCGCGCAGCGCGCCTGGATCGCCTTCCGCGACGCCGAGTGCGCGCACACCACCGCCGCCAGCCAGGGTGGCTCCATCCATTCGATGGAGGTCTCGGAATGCCTGACCAGGCTGACCAATGAGCGCATCAAGCAGCTGGCCGCCTCGGCCAATTGCGAGGAAGGCGATGCGAGTTGCGGCAGCTCCGACGAGGTTGAAGGCGACGAGGTGCAATAGGCCCCTTTCGGGGGTCAATTGCGCCGGCTGATCCTGGTGAAGTGGCCCATCTTGCGGCCGGGGCGCGCCTCGGCCTTGCCGTAGAGATGCAGCATCACGTCAGGCTCGGCGAGCAATGCGGGAACGCGCAGCACGTCGTCGCCGATCAGATTTTCCATCACGCAGTCGGAATGCCGCCCCGGGTCGCCCAAGGGCAGGCCGGCGACGGCACGGATATGCTGCTCGAACTGCGAGACGGTTGCCGCGGCCTCCGTCCAGTGGCCGGAATTGTGGACGCGGGGCGCCATCTCGTTGGCCAGCAGCGATCCGTCGGCCAGCACGAAGAACTCGACGCCGATGACGCCGACATAGTCGAGCGCCGACAGTATTTTCGCAGCCGCGTCCTTTGCCGCGCTTGCGGTCGCCGGTGCGACGCCGGCCGGCAAGGTCGAGCTGTGCAGGATGCCGTGGCGATGGATGTTTTCGGCCGGATCGTAGGCGGCGACGGAACCGTCGATGCCACGCGCCGCGATGACAGAAATCTCACGCTCGAACGGCACGAAGGCTTCGAGGATCAACGGCACGTTGCCCATCGCCTCGCAGGTGCCGGCAAAGCCGCCCGTTTCCATGTTGCGGAAGACGCGCTGGCCCTTGCCGTCATAACCCATGCGCCGCGTCTTCAGCACGCCGTTGCCGCTGAACGCCTTCAGCGCCGCCGTCAGCCCGGCATCATCGTCGACCGCGCGGAAGTCCGCCGTCGGTATGCCGATGCCGTTGAGGAAGGTTTTTTCGGCGACACGGTCCTGCGCCACTTCGAGCGCGCGTGCCGGCGGATAGACGGGCACCTTGGTCGCAAGCGCGTTTGCGGCGGCGACCGGTACGTTTTCGAATTCGTAGGTGACCACGGTGGAGGCGGCCGCCAGTTCGGCAAGCGCTGCCGGGTCGTCATAGGCAGCCACGATCTGCCGGTTGGCCACTTGCGCCGCCGGGCAGTCCGGCTGCAGCTCCAGTACGATGGTGCGGTAACCGAGGCGGGCGGCTGATATCGCCAGCATGCGGCCGAGCTGGCCGCCGCCGATGATGCCGATGGTCGATCCGGCGGCCAGGCTCACGGCGTATCCGTCGGTTCGGCCGCGACCTTGGCGGTCTGCGCGGCGCGCCAGGCATCGAGCCGCTCGGCAAGCTTGTTGTCGTTCAGCGCCAGCACGGCGGCGGCCAGCAGGGCTGCGTTGGCCGCACCCGCCTTGCCGATGGCCAGCGTGCCGACGGGAATGCCGGCCGGCATCTGCACGATCGACAGCAGCGAATCCTGTCCCGACAGCGCCTTCGATTCCACCGGCACGCCGAACACGGGCAGCGGCGTCATCGCCGCCGTCATGCCGGGCAGGTGGGCGGCGCCGCCGGCGCCGGCGATGATCACCTTGTAGCCGGCCGCCTTGGCACCCTTGGCGAATTCATAGAGCCGGTCGGGCGTGCGGTGCGCCGAAATGATCAGCCGCCTGTGGGGAACGCCGAGCGCTTCCAGCGTTTCGGCCGCCTGGCGCATCGTCGCCCAGTCGGATTGGCTGCCCATAATGATGGCGACGTCGGCGCGTTGATCGTTCAAGCTGCTGCTCCCCGGCGACAAAGGCGCGCCTTAGCGGAATTCGCACGATGCCGCAAGGATAGGCGGCCATTGGCGGCCCCGACAGCCCTACACCGCCGCCTTGCGGAAGCGGGCGACGAAATCGTCGAGCTCGGGTCGCTCCATGTCGGAGATCGCCCAGTAGGAGAAAGCGCCGTCGCTCCAGTGCACCATGGAGAAGCCGCCGGAGGAAAGATCGTTCGGTTCCGTGGCCTTGCCGCTTTGCTGCGGTTCGGCGACCAGGGTGATCAAATGCTCGCGGTGGCGGTAGACCAGCGCCGGCACCGGCCGGCCTGAGATGACCTCGACCCGGCCGCCGATCAGCGCGAAACCGTCCTGTGCAAGGTCGGGCGCAGGTGGCGACACGCCGATGCGGGCGTCGAGCCAGGGTTTTACCGTGTGGCGGTCGGACGAGACGATGTCGATTGGGCTGGCGGCGAGCAGACTGCGGCGATGACCGCTGGCGACCGCCGCGGCAAAGCCATCAGCCACGTTGTTGACCATCACCCACTGCGTCGCCCCGCTGGCCAGCACGGCGCTGATCATGATCGAGGCCGCCATGGCCCGCCAGTCGAACGAGCCGAAGCGGCGGGCCCTCGGCATGGTGCGTGCCGGCGAGGGGCGGGCCTCGGCGCTTCGCCTGAGGCCGCCAGCAGCACCCACGGTCAAGCCCGGGATAGAAGACGGCGAGCGCCGCTGCGCTTCCTGATCCGGGGCCTGCGCGGCCGGCGCGCCAATCGCCGCGATACGGGCCAGGAAGGCATCGCTGACGTCAGGGCGCGGCAGGCGGCTGACGGCGCCTTGCACGGCGACGATGCGGGCATGCTCGGCGGCAAGTTGCGGATCGGCGGCGATGCGCCGCTCCACCGCCAGTGCGGCGGCCGCATCGAGTTCGCCATCGACGAGAGCATGAATCATCAGCCTGATGCCTTCGGGATCGTTGGGCAGTCCGTCGTCATGCGCTGTCATGGCGCTCTCCCCAGTTCGGACGCTAGCAGGCCGCGGGCCCGCGCCAGCCGCGACATCACCGTGCCTATCGGGACAGCGAGCATGGCGGAAATTTCGCGGTAACTGAGGCCGTTGATGTCACGCAGCACCAGCGTTTCGCGAAATGGCTGCGGCAACGCAACGATGGCCGCTTCGAGTGCCGCCGTATCGGCCTTGGCGATCAGGCTTGCCTCCGGCCCGTCTTCGTCAGGCAGGCTGGTGCCGTGCGCACTGGCCATGTCGTCGAGATCGCCGAGATCCCCGACCGCCATCATGCCGCGCGGGCGGTTGCGCGACATCCAGGTGTAGGAGGTGTTGCGCACGATGGTCAGCAGCCAGGCGCGGGGATTGCCGCCGGCATAGCCAGCAATGCCGGCATGCGCCTTGATGCAGGCGTCCTGCACCACATCCTCGGCGTCGGCGGCATTGCCGGTCAGCCAGCGGGCAAGCGAAAGCGCGTCGCCGAGGTGGGGCAGCACCACCTCGCCGAAACGTTCGGCCAAAGCCTTCTCGCTCAAATCCGCACCATGGTCCGGCACTCCGGGCTCGATCCGCCGCCCGCCCTCAAGGAGCGACGGTGATCTTGCCCTGCATGTGCGGGTGTAGCCCGCAGAAATAGGCAAAGTCGCCTGCTTTGGTGAAGGTGAATTCATAGCTGTCACCGGTGTCAAGCGCCTTGGAGCGGAAGGAGGCATCGTTGGCGACGACCAGATGCGGGATGTCGTCGTCATTGGTGAAGGTTACGGTCGTGCCAGGCTTCACCGTCAGCACGGGCGGCGTGAAGGCGAAGTTCTCGATCTTGACCATGGGTCCATTGGCAGCGAGCAGCGGCTGGCTGGTCGCCATGGTCACGCTGAAGGCGGTGAGGATCGCGGCCATGTGCCGGGCCGGAAGGCGAATGCAGATCATGGTGGTTTCCTTCAGGCCTGGGCGAGCGTGGTGTCGACGATGGCAAGATCATGCGTGCCCTGGCTGACGGTCACGCGGCTGGTGCCAAGCAGGCCGCGCAACCGGCCGGCCGGCACCGTCATCGGCCCGGGCGCGGCCGCGGTGCCGGGCGCCGGCTGCGGGAAGGCGGTGGAGCGCGCCGTGTGGAAAGTGACGTTGCCCTCCACCTTCTGCATGATCTGGTGGATGTGGCCGTTGAGCACGGTGACCGAGCCGAAACGCTTGAGCAGGCCGAGCGCCTGCGCGGCATCGTCGGTGCCCCAGCCCCATTCGGGGTAGACGGCCCAGAGCGGAATATGGGCAAAGACCACCACCGGCGTCGAGGCGCTGACCGCCTTGAGGTCGTCGGCCAGCCAGGCCAGTTGCTCGGCGCCAAGGTTGCCGAGCCCGCCGGCCTTCAAATTGACGACGTTGACCAGCGCCACGAAGTGCACGCCGTTCTGGTCGAACGAATACCAGCCGGCGCCCTTGGTGCCCTTGCCGTAGCGTTCGAGATAGGCCTGGCCGTTGCCGTCGTCGATGAGGTCATGTTCGCCCGGCACATAGTGCACGTCGAAGCCGGCGCCGCCGATGATCTGGGCGGCATTGTCGAACTGTGCCGGCTTGGACAGATGGGTGATGTCGCCGGTATGGATCATGAAGGCCGGCTTTTGCGGCAGCGCCTGGATCTTGCCCATCGCCTCCTTCAACGTGTCGATGGCGTGCGGGTTGGCCGCCTTGTCGAAGCCGATATGGCTGTCGGATATCTGCAGGAAGGTGAAGCCGGTCGACATCGCTTCGGCGGCCTGAGCGGCGCCGAGCAGGTTGAGCGACACGGGCACGCCCCCTGAAATCGTCCACAGCACGCCGGTGCCGGCCCAGATCATGCATTCCAGCGCATGGCGGCGGCTGATGCCGTCGCCATTGTCTTCATCGTGGTGATGGGTCATGTCGATCTCCTCGACGCCTGGAGTGGCGTATGTCTGGGAGACCAGCGGCGGCGGCGGTTTATTCCCGCCGCGTGTTAATCCGGCCGTTCACACTGACGTGATCACTTGATATGCCCGGTACATTCCTGTTTCAGTGGCCGGTTTGGTGCTTCAATCCGGCCAGCGAAGGGCGCCCGAAGAGTCCTTGCGGACAAGCTTCATGGCGTCGGCCGGCCGGTCCTTCGCGGTCAGCACGGCGCGCAGCCGTTCGGCGACGATCTCGGCTTCGCCGGGATGCAGGTTGCAGGGGTCGAGGAAGAAGTGGCCGCGCTCGACCTCGTGGTTGCGCACGATGACGGGCGGCGATCCCGCGGCCAGCGCCGAGGTCAGGCCGGCCGCGGTGAACCGGCTCTCCGGCCGCACGAACACCTGCAGGCGGTCGAGGGGGTTGTTGGTCGGATCGGGGATGATCTCGGCCGATATGCCTGGATTGCCTTGCAGCGCATCCTTCCACAGATGGAGCGCGGCTTCCTCGCGCCGGCGGATGCCGGCATGGTCGCGCTTTTCCCAGGCTTCGAGCGCCGCCATGGTGCCGGCGATGCTTTCCTTGCCGACCTTCATGGCGCGGGCAACGCCGCGGTTCTGCAGATAGGCCGACCGCACCAGATCCTTGCGGCCGGTGACGATGCCGCTGGTCGGGCCTGAGAGGAACTTGTGGCCGCTGTAGACGACGATGTCGGCGCCGCGCGCCAGGAAGCCGCGCAGATCGTATTCGGAAGCGGCGTCTACAATCACCGGCACGCCCTTGGCGTGGCAGATATCGCAGAACTCCTCCAGCGACAGCATGCCGTACTGCACGGTGTGATGGGCGACGACGTAAAGTGCGGCCACGGTGCGTTCGTTGATCGCCTCGCGCACATGATAATCCTGCGTGACGCTGACCGTGCCCGCCGGCACGACCCTGGCGCCGGCCAGCCGGATCGACTGGTCGATCGGCGCACCATAGTTGACGATATGGCCGAGCTGGATGACGACCTCCGACTTCAGCCCTTCGGTGTTGTCAGGCAGGCGTTCGATGGCGAGCAGGTTGGTGTCGGTCATCGCACCGGCAATGGCCATGGTGATGCCGCTGGCGCAGCAGGCGGTGATGAAACCGGCCTCGCCGCCGGTAAGGCGGGCGACGACCGTGCTCGCGGCGCGCTGCAGGTCGTCCATCTCCACCCATTGCGAGGCCATCTCGGCCATGGCGCGGATCGCCTCGGGGACAATGATCGAGGCGCCGAGCGCGGTCATCGTGCCGGAGACGTTGATGATCGGGCGCAGCCCCAGCCGTTCGCGGATCGTGGTGTTGGAGCCATCGGTGGAAGTGGTGTTCATCTCGGCAGATCCATTTCTCTGGGGTCAAACGGCGATCTCGACGACCGCCTCGATTTCGACGGTGATGTTTCCCGGCAGCGAACCGACACCGATCGCCGAGCGGGCATGGCCGCCGATACTGGCAAAAACCTCGGCAAAGAGATCGGAGCAGCCGTTGACCACTTTCGGGTGGTCGCTGAAGGTCGGTATGGCATTGACGAAGCCGAGCAGCTTGACGACGCGTACGATGCGGCCGAGGTCGCCGGCCGCTGCGTGCATGACGGCCAGCAGATTGAGGCCGGTCAGGCGGGCATGATCATAGGCCTGTTCGACCGTCACGTCCTCCCCCACCTTGCCGGTGCACAGCGTGCCGTCGGCGCGCAACGGCCCCTGGCCGGAGAGGAAGATCAACCGGCCACTTTCGGCATGGGTGACGAAGTTGGCGATCGGTGTCGGCGGTTCGGGCAGCGTCAGGCCGAGTTCGGCGAGCCTGATGTAAGGCGTCATGGGAAAAGGCTCCTTGCGGCGGCTTTGGCCGCCCAATGTCAGAAATGCCAGGTGTCAGAAATGCGAGGCGCGGAAACGCGCCAGGAAGGTGCGCAGGCGTTCGTTTGTGTTGTCCGCCGCGAGGATTTCCCTGGGCGGACCCACGGCGCTGATGCCGCCATCGGCCATGAAGACGATACGGCTCGACGCGTCGCGCGCGAAGGCAATTTCGTGGGTGACCATCACCATCGTCATGCCATCCTCGGCGAGGCTGCGCACCACCTCCAGCACCTCGCCGACGAGCTCGGGGTCGAGCGCGGAGGTTATCTCGTCGAGCAGCAGGATCTTCGGTCCCATGGCGACCGCGCGGGCGATGCCGACGCGCTGCTGCTGGCCGCCGGAGAGTTCGGCCGGCAGGCTGTCGGCCTTGTGGGCGAGGCCGACACGGCCAAGCCAGTGCTCGGCGATCGAGCGCGCCTCGGCGCTGCTCTTCCCACGCACCTTGGTCAGGCCGAGCATGATATTGCCGGCGGCGGTCAGATGCGGAAACAGGTTGAAGCCCTGGAACACCATGCCGGTCTCGGCGCGCATGGCGGCCAGGTCGCCTTCGCTGCGGCGCTGGCGGTTGCCGGTGTCGCGGAAGCCGACCTCCCTGCCATCGATGCGGATGGAGCCGCTGTCGTAGCTTTCGAGGAAGTTGACGCAGCGCAGCAGCGTGGTCTTGCCGCTGCCCGAGGGGCCGATGACGGTTACCACCTCGCCGCGCGTAACCTGCAGGCTGACCGAACGCAGGACATGGACGGCGCCAAAGGATTTGGCGACATCGCGGATGTCGAGAAGGGCCGGGGCGTCGTTCTGGTCTGTGGACATGGCTAATCCCGGATGAAAGAGAAACGCCGCTCCAGCCGCCGGCTGGCAAGCGAAAGCGCATAGTTGACCGCGAAGTAGATGAGGGCGCCGAGAATATAGAGCGGCATCGCCTCATAGGTGCGGCCGATGACCTGGTTGATGGCCTGCATCAGGTCGGTGATGCCGAGCAGCGACACCAGCGCGCTACCCTTGACCGCATCGGTGACGCCATTGATCCACGGCGGCAGGAAGCGGCGGAACGCCTGGGGGAAGATGACGTAGACCAGGCGCTGGCGAAAGGTCAGCCCGATCGCCATCGCGGCTTCCGACTGCCCCTTTGGGATCGAGCCGACCGCGCCGCGTAGGTATTCGACGACCTGCGCCGTCTTGAACAAAGTGAGCGCCAGCACCGCCGCCCAGAAGGACGGCAGGTGCAGTCCGACGGCGGGCAGACCGTAATAGACGAAGAAGATCAGCACCAGGATCGGGATGCCGCGAATGGTGTCCGAGAAGATGCGCACCGCCCAGCGCAGCGGCGCCGGGCCGTAGACGAGGCCGACGCCGAGGATGATGCCGGCGATGAGCGAGAGCACCACGACCAGCAGCGACACCCACAGCGTCAGGGCGAAGCCCTGGGCCAGGAAAGGCAAGGCATAGGCGATCTGGATCAGCATCTCAGCGCGCCGCCCTGAACCGGCGCTCGACAAGTCGAAGCGCGAAGAGAAGGATATAGCCGGTCATCAGGTACATGGCCGTTACCACCAGATAGACCTCGACGATGCGGAAAGTGTTGAAGTTGATCCACTGCGCGCCATAGGTCAGCTCCGGCACCGAGATGACCGAGGCGACCGAAGTGTCCTTGAACAGCGAGATGAAAGTGTTGGACAATGCCGGCAGCGTGATGCGCAGCATGGTCGGCAGGCGGACATGCAGCAGCCTTTGCCAGGGCGTCAGGCCGATGGCCTTGCCGGCATCGAGCTGCCCGCGCGGCACCGCTTCGAGGCCGGAGCGAAACACCTCGACCAGATAGGCGCCGCTGTAGAGTGCCAGCGTGGCGACGAAGGAGGTCTGCGCGCTGTAGGCGATGTCGACCACGGTCGGCAGGCCGTAGAAGACGAGGTAGACGAGCAGGATCAGCGGCACGTTGCGGATGAATTCGACATAGGCGGCGATGACGCCGCGCACCGCGCGTCCCGCCGACACATACCAGACCGCCAGCACCAGCCCGATGACGATGCCGATGGCGATCGAGATGACAGCAAGCTCGAGGCTGAGCAGCAGGCCGCCCCACAGCTTATCGAAATGCCGCCAGATCAGGTTGAAATTGAGCACATAGCCCATGCGTCCGCCTCAGTACCGCAGGCCGTAAGGAGGCGGGAGGGCATCCGGAGATGCCCTCCCGCCTGACAAGGATCAGATGGCCGGAAAGCCGGGATGGCGTGCCGGAGGCTCCTGTCCGAAATAGTCCTTGAACGCGGCATCGTAGAGTGCGTTTTCGTGGCCGAACATGGCGATGGTGAAGGTGGCGTTGACGAAGGTCAGCCAATCAAGGTCACCCTGCCGGAGGGCCGCGCCATAAAGCATGCTCAGCCAGCTCTTGCCGGCGTCGAAGTATTTGTCCGGATTGCGCGAGGCGAGCCAGCGCACGGTGGAGAGATCGACAGCGGCCGCATCGACGCGTTTCGATTCCAATGCCTGCAGCACATTGGCCTGGGTATCGATCTGCATGACCTGGCACTGTGGCAGGACCGAATGCACCTGCGCCTCGGCATCGACATTCTGCAGGATCGAGATGCGCGTCGCGGCGCCGCCGGCAAGCAGCTTGTCGAACGTCCTGTTCTCGGCGGTTGGTAGGCTCAGCAAGGCGACGCCTTCGACATAATAGGGCCGCGAGAAATTGACCAGCTGCGAGCGCTGCGCGCTCATGGTCATGAACTGGATGGTGATGTCGACCTTGTTGGTGGTGACATTGGGAATGCGCTGCGCCGGATCCTGCATGACGAATTCGACCTTGGTCGGATCGTCGAAAAGGCCCTTGGCAAGAATGCGCCCCATGGTGATGTCCATGCCGACCAGTTCGCCGGCATCGTTCTCGAAGTGCCAGGGCGCGTTGGTGCTGCCGGTGCCGACGATCAGCTTGCCGCGATCGAGCACGGTGCGCAGCAGGCTATCGGGTGCGGCCTGGGCGGCTGCCTTCTGGGCATCGACGGTTGCCAGCACGCCGGCCGTGGCCAGTCCCGCCATTCCCAGTTTCAAAAAATCACGTCTTCCGGATGTGTCGTTCACAGCGACCTCCTTTCGTGTTGTGTTCCCCTACGCACAGGCAATGCACGCGACATTGATCTTAAGAGATTGTCTCTTACAAGAGACGCGTGTATGCTGTACAAGACAGATACTAACACCAGGAATCGACAATGCAAGATGGCAATGCTCAGGCAGTTTCAGCCGGCGAGAAGACGACCGCCTCGCGCGAAAAGGGTCTCAACCGGGTGCTGGAGATTCTGGAGTTCCTTCATGTGACCCAGCGCGCGATCGGCATTGGCGAACTGGCCAAGGGCGTCAACGCACCGCGCTCGACGACCTACACGCTGGTGCGTTCGCTGGTCGATGCCGGCCTTTTGGAAATGGAAGGCGACGGCAACCGGGTCTATTTCGGCAAGAAGCTCTACCTCTACGGAATGGATTATGTCCGGGGCAACGACCTCTTGAGGCGCGGGCGCCAGGAGGTCGATCATCTGTCGCGCGAGACCGGCGAAACCTCGGAACTGTGCATGCTGCAGAGCGGCCGCTACACGATCGTCCATTCCAGTCCGGGAACCAGGCCATTCCGCATCAGCTCGGCCACCGGCCTGCAGATACCGCTGCCGTGGACGGCTTCAGGGCGGCTGCTTCTTGCGGGATTGGACAGGGCCGCGGTCGAAGGCATGGTGTCCGACGGCGATCTCGTCCTGCCCGACGGGCGCAAGCTGCGGCTCGACGATTTCATCGCCGATATCGCAAAGGCACGTGTTACCGGCTACTGCGTCACTTCGGGCCTGGTCGATGCCTATACGAAATGTCTGGCCGTGCCGGTGTTTTCGGCGCCGGGCAAGGTCGAGGCGACGATGTGCCTGGTGGTTCCCATCGATACATCTGACGAGCGGACCGCTGGTCTCATCGGTCTGCTGCGCGAGCGCGCCGCCAGGCTTTCTATCGCCGGGTAGGCGACAAACCGGCTATGGCGCGATTGCTCTACGCGATAATGTCGGGAATGATCCTGTCTTCCAGCTTCATCAGCCGGTCCTTCAGCGCCAGCTTCTTCTTCTTCATGCGCTGGATCTGCAGCGGATCGCAGTTCGTGGCGATCATCGCATTGATCGCGGCGTCGAAATCGGCGTGTTCCTGCTTCAGCCGGGAAAATTCGAGGCGAATATCGGCCTGTTCCTGATCGGACATTCTTTAACCGTCTGCACGTCTGCGGCGCCCGTTGATGGGCATGATTGGGCGGGGGTGGCAATTTCTGCCACCGGCGCGCAGCCATTATCACATTTCACATTGTCGTGGAATGCTACCACGGATCATTCGACATCGCTGCGCGAAGGTGGCACAGTGTCATTGTGCCGTCACAGAAGCGAGCGGGCGGTGGACGCGCCTTTGACGGCTGCAATCGAGGAAATCCATGAAAGGGAGAACCAATCATGTCTCTTGCATCCCATCTTGATGAGTTGCAGCGGAAACACGGCGACATCGAACGTGAAATCGATGACGCGATGAACCATCCATCGGTCGACGACCTCGAAATCGTGAATCTCAAGCGACGCAAGCTGGCACTCAAGGACGAGATTGAAAAACTGAGGGCGACCAAGCACTGAAGTCCAACTGACCCATAGGCCGCTTGCCATTCCGCGGCTTCCCTGCCGGCGGCAATCGCCGCCGGTGCAGTGGCTTTTGATTTTCAGCGCCTGCCCACTAGCCGCGGTTGATATTCATTCAGGCCCATTTTGACTTGGCCTTGCTCCCCTCAGCGGGGATCAATTGCGGCCAGAGGCGCGCTGTCGCCATTGACAAGCCATCTTTGCTCCTCCACCTCATGCCCGGACTTCAGCGCATAGGCTAGGCGCGTGCCTTGTGCGTCCAAGTGGACGCGCGGCGCCCCAGAGATTAAAGGCTGCCGGCATGACCGGATATTTTTCCTCTCCCTTCCCGCGCCGGACCTCGGTCGGTGTCGATGTCGGCGGCGTCGCCGTCGGTGGCGGCGCGCCTGTTGTCGTGCAGTCGATGACCAACACCGACACGGCCGATATCGACCAGACGGTCGCGCAAGTCGCGGCGCTGCATCGCGCCGGCTCCGAAATCGTGCGCATCACCGTCGACCGCGACGAGAGTGCGGCCGCCGTGCCGCGCATCCATGAGCGCTTGCTGCGGCTCGGCGTCAACGTTCCGCTGGTCGGCGACTTCCACTATATCGGCCACAAGCTGCTCGCGGACCATCCGGCTTGCGCGGAGGCGCTGGCCAAATACCGCATCAATCCGGGCAATGTCGGCTTCAAGGACAAGAAGGACCGGCAGTTCGCCGCGATCGTCGAGATGGCGATCAAGCACGACAAGCCGGTGCGCATCGGCGTCAACTGGGGCTCGCTCGACCAGGAGCTTCTGACCCGGCTGATGGACGACAACCAGGACAAGGGCTTTCCGCTGACGGCGCAGGAAGTGACGCGCGAGGCGATCGTGCAGTCGGCGATCCTGTCGGCCGAGCTGGCCGAAGAGATCGGGCTTGGCCGCGACAAGATCATCCTGTCGGCCAAGGTCAGCGGCGTGCAGGACCTGATCGCCGTCTACACCGAGCTCGCCACCCGCTCCGACCACGCGCTGCATCTCGGCCTCACCGAGGCCGGCATGGGCTCGAAAGGCATCGTCGCTTCGTCGGCCGCGATGGGCATCCTGCTGCAGCAAGGCATCGGCGACACCATCCGCATCTCGCTGACGCCGGAGCCCAATGGCGATCGTACGCGCGAGGTGCAGGTGTCGCAGGAACTGCTGCAGACCATGGGTTTCCGGCAATTCGTACCGATCGTCGCGGCCTGCCCCGGCTGCGGCCGCACCACCTCGACGGTGTTCCAGGAATTGGCGCAGAATATCCAGGCGGACCTGCGTAAAAACATGCCGGTGTGGCGCGAGAAATATCCTGGCGTCGAAAACCTCAAGGTTGCGGTGATGGGCTGCATCGTCAACGGCCCCGGCGAGTCAAAGCATGCCGATATCGGCATTTCGCTGCCCGGCACCGGCGAGACGCCGACGGCGCCGGTGTTCGTCGACGGCAAGAAGGCGGCGACGCTGCGCGGCCCGTCGATCGCCGCGGATTTCGAGAAGATGGTCGCCGACTATATCGAACAGAGGTTCGGGCGCGGCGGCAAAGCCGCGGCCGAGTAGGCCGGATGCAGCGTTTGCTCCGGGCAACGCTGATCCTGCTCTGCGGGCTGGGCTGGTCGACGCTCGTCCAGGCCGATCCGCCGCGATCCGCCAAACAAAGGCTGATCGAACGGGTCTGCACTCTGATTGAGGCTCATGCCGACCAGAACGGCCTGCCACGCGATTTCTTCGCCCGGCTGATCTGGAAGGAAAGCCGTTTCGACCCCAATGCCGTGAGCCCCGTCGGCGCCGAAGGCATCGCCCAATTCATGCCCGGCACCGCCAAGATGCGCGGGCTCGCCAATTCCTTCGATATCGACCAGGCGATCCCGGCCTCGGCGAGATATCTCGCTGAGATGAAAACCAGCTATGGCAATCTTGGCCTGGCGGCCGCGGCCTACAATGCCGGCGAAAGCCGGGTGTCGCGCTGGCTGGACTCAGGCGGCTTCCTGCCGATGGAGACGGAGAGCTACGTCTTCGACGTCATGGGCGAGCCGGTCGACAAGTTCGCCGACCGCGCCTATGCCGGAAAGGTCGAGCCGCTCGACGCCAAGCTGGACTTCACTGTTGCCTGCCGCAAGCTGCCGGTGATCATGTCGCGCACCGTGGCGATGGCCTCGATCAACATAAAGCCGTGGGGCATCCAGGTGGCCGGCAATTTTCGCCGCAGTGCGGCGGTCGGCCAGTGGGTGCGGGTGCGGAGCCGGTTTCCGGCATTGCTTAGCGGCCATGATCCGGTGGTTAGCCGGGTGCGCACGCCGATCGGCCGGCGCGGCATTTATGCTGTCAGGATCGGTGTCGACGACCGCGCCGCCGCCAATGTCATCTGCCGGAAGCTGCAAAGCGTCGGCGGCGCCTGCGTGGTGGTGCGCAACCGGTAGCCGCCCGTCGCATCCGCCCGGGGGTTCGGCAATAGGCCCGGCAATCACCCAGACAAGCGCGTCTCGAAGAGGTCTGTGGTCTCAATGCGACACCCCCGCTCAAGGTCAAGCTGCTTCCCGATGCTCCTGCCGAGCGGCTGTCCATACCTCATGTGCCGCATCGACGTTCATGGCCGCGATGCCGAGTCCGACAATCAGGTCCGGCCACGCCGAAATCCACAAGAAGGCCGTGACCAACCCCGCGCCCACAATAGCCACGTTCGCGATCGCGTCGTTGCGAGCGGACAAGAACGCGGCCTTGGTCATGCTTCCACTGTGATGACGGAACCGGGCGAGCAGGAATGCGCAGCTCAGATTGACGACCAGAGCGCCAAGACCGGTCAATGAGAGCGCGAAGGGCTCCGGTGCGATCGGAACGGTGAACTTCTGCCAGGCCATCCAGACCGTTGCCAGCGCTGGAACGAGCAGGATGGCGGCCAGAGCCATGCCCATGCGGGCGCGGGCGCGGACCGACCAACCAAGAGCGAGCAGGATCAGGAAATTGACCGCGGCGTCCTCCAGGAAGTCGACGGAGTCCGCAAAAAGCGACACCGACCCGATAGCCAGGGCCACCGCGAATTCCACCCCGAAATAAGCGACGTTGGCGAGCGCGACGATGGTGACCGCTCGCTGCAGCGAGGAATTGTTTATGTCGGTTCCGGTTACATCCATTTCGCTATCCGGTTCTCTTGAGACGTCGCGGGAAGCCGCCCGTCGTGTGCTCTACTTGCACCTGTCGCGTGAGGACAAGCTTGCCCAGGCGGTGTCCTTGGTCAAGGCGGAGCAGACCGGCCTTTGGCATGTCGCTCCCGATGGAACCGAGATCGAAAGGGTGGGGCCGCCAGGGGAACCACTGTATGACTTCCAGCGCATCCAGGCCGAAGTAACGGAACTCGAAGCGTATGACGCGGCCTGGAACATCTGGTTTGCACAACAAGGCATAGAGCCGCTGCGGATCGGCTATGAGCGGCTTTTCAGGCAACCCGGCCGCAACGCTGGTTTCCATATGCCGGGCGCTCGGCATCCAACCGCCGAACCCTGGGGATGTAAAACCTGGTGTGGCAAAGCTTGCCGACGAGACAAGCCTCGACTGGATGCGTCGCTACCGCCTGGACGCACCGTCTGAGATCAGGCCGTCTTCTGCGCCACCGTCTCGCTGAGCCAGGTGCCGATCTTGGCGCCCAGCCGGTCCGGCGAAACGGGCTTGGGCAGATAGTCGTCCATGCCAGCCTCGATGCATTTGTCCCGGTCGCCCTTCAGCGCATGCGCGGTGACGCCGATGATCGGGATGTGGCTGCCGGCCGAAGCCTCCATCGCCCGGATGGCGCGGGTCGCCTCGTAGCCGTTCATCTCCGGCATCGAGACGTCCATCAGGATCAACCGCGGGCGCAGCGACCGGTACATCTCGACCGCCGTGCGGCCGTTGCCGGCGATGCGGTAGCTCAAGCCGAGACCGTTGAGGATCTGGCCGAAAACCAGCTGGTTCACGTCATTGTCCTCGGCGATGAGGATGTCGATCGGGCCGTTCGGGGTGACTGCCGGTTCCTGTGCCGTCGCAACGGGCACGGCCGGGCCGCGGATGACAGTGAAGGCCGGCGGTTGCGGCGGCGGGGCGGCGACCGGTTCGCGGATGAACTGCGCCTTGCCGACCTGCGAGCGGGCCTTCTGGACGACCGAGATGACGGTGCCGAGCAGCACCGCGGAGCGTGCCGGCTTGGTCAGGTACGCCGATATGCCGAAGTCGATGATCATCTTGCCGAAGTCGACCTGGTCGACCGACGTCAACAACACGACAGGGATGGCGGACAGCCGGCTGTCGGCGGATATGGCCCTGGCGACGTCGGCGCCGTTCATGCCCGGCATCTGGTAGTCGAGGATGATGCAGTCGACGGAGGCGCCGAGCTGGAAGGCGCGATCGAGGAAGGCCAGCCCGACGGCGCCGCTTTCGGCGGCCGCGCAGTCGAAGCCCCAGCCTCTGAGCTGCTCAAGCAGGATCTCGCGGTTGACCGGATTGTCGTCGATGACCAGCACGCGCGCGCCGGTGACGTCGACCGGCACGAGCTCGTCGCGCGCCTGGGCATGGTGGATGGGCAGCGGTACCGCGAACCAGAAGACCGAGCCGCGGCCGATCTCGCTCTCGACGCCGATCTTGCCGGCCATCAGGTCGACAAGGCGGGCGGCGATGGCAAGGCCGAGGCCGGTGCCCTCGTGACGGCGGGTGGAGGAGCCGTCGACCTGGGCGAATTTCTCGAACACGTTCTGCAGCTTCTCGGCCGGGATGCCGATGCCGGTGTCCTCGACGCGCAGCTTGAGCTGGACGACGTCATTGACGATCTCGCCACCGACATCGATCAGCACGTGGCCCTTCTCGGTGAACTTCACCGCATTGCCGACCAGGTTGGTGACGATCTGCCTGAAGCGGCCGGCGTCGCCGACCAGATAGGCCGGCAGGCGCGGGTCGACGCGCACGATCAGTTCCAAATTCTTCTCGGCGACACGCGCCGATACCAGCGTCGCCACATCCTCGACCGCCTCCGAGAGACGGAACGGCGCCGGGTCGAGCGTCAGCTGTCCGGCGTTGATCTTGGAGAAATCGAGGATGTCGTTGATGATGGTGAGCAGCGCGTTGCCGGATTTGACGATGACGTCGGTGAAGGTTTTCTGGCGCGTGGTCAGTTCGGTCTTGGCCAGAAGTTCGGCCATGCCGAGCACGCCGTTCATCGGCGTGCGGATCTCGTGGCTCATATTGGCCAGGAATTCCGACTTGGCGCGGTCGGCGGCCTCGGCCTTGAACAGGGATTCTGCCGATTCGGCGAAGGCGCGGCGGATGGCCCGTTCCATCGGCCGGAAGATCCAGAAGGCGACGATCGCCAGCACCGAGAACAGCAGGCCGCTGGCCCACAAGAGCAGCCGGTCGCTGGAGGCGTCGGCCAGATGGCGCTCGTCGTCCATGGCGGTGCGCACACGCACCAGCATCGGCTGGGCAAACAGGTCGTTCTGGTTGCGGATTTCGCGGTAGCTCCACTCGTCGACCTTCTGCGCCGCCGACATCAGGTTGAAGTTGCGCACCATGTCGCGCGGCGACCAGAACAGGTCGCCGTTGACGGAAGCTTCTTCGATCTCGTTGATGGTGTTGGTGGACAGGCGGGAACGCAATGCGGCGATCTGCACCGAAAGCGCATCGATCTCGCCGGTCAGCCGCTCCGAATGGCCGCGCGCCGATGCGGCTAGCGCATCGCGGGTTTCCGTCCGCCAGGCGGTGCCGGTGGTCTCGGCGAAGCTGGTTGCATTGCGCAGGTCGCGGGTGAAGACGACGAGGTTGCTGTTCAGCGCATCGATCTCGTGGCGGTAGGAGTTGACGCGATTGAGCGCGGTCATGATCGCGGTGGAAGCCAACGCGAAGATCAGCAATCCAGAGAGGTAACGGACCCGGATGGCCCGGATGAAGGAAGAATATTCCGGCATGCGCAACCCCAACACATACGCATTATTTTAATGGTCGGGATTACGCTTCATTTACATTAAGATTTCGTTGGTGCGCCGCAGCTTTCCATCCCTGCTGACTTCGTCAAGGCGCTATGCCGCTGCCTGTTGCCGGCAGCGTCAACTGCCGGCGAGAGGAAACTCGTTGGCGATGGTGACGTGGTGGTGGATGCGGCCCTCGAAATACCGGCCCAGAACCGCCTCGGTCGCGGCACGGGATTCTGCGCGGACGGGGCTGGCAAGGGCGGCGTCGACCGCCGCCATGTCGGGGTAGTTGATCGCCAGGATCATCGGAAACTCCGGCGCGCCATCGTCGCGCTTCTCGGCGAAGCTGACGCGCACGTCGAGCGCGCCGGGGAAGGCTTTCCATTTGGGCAGGATGGTCTCGATCACGTCCCTGCGGAACGCCTCGGTCTCACCGTCCTTCACCTTGCCCTCGAACAGTGCATAGCGTGTGATCATGTCTCGTGCTCCTCGTCCTTGCGTCGGAAAAATTCCATTAATGCGGCCTGGTCCTCGCCGCCCAGCCCGGCAGCCGTCAGCAGCCGGTGCACCTCGGCACAGACGGCGGTCAGCGGCATTGCCGTGTGGGTTCGCCGCGCCAGGTCCTGGGCGGCGTTGAGGTCCTTGACCATGTTGTCGATGCGGCCGGTGCGCCGGTAGTCGCGGGTGACGAAGCGCGGCAGGTATTCCTGCAGGATGGCACTGTCGGCGCGGCCGCCTTTCAGCGCCTGCGGGATCTTGAGCGCGTCGACGCCGGCATCGAGCGCCAGCCGCGTCGCCTCCGCCACGGCCATGAAATTCAAGCCGCACAGCACCTGGTTGATCAGCTTGGTGGTCTGGCCCGCACCGGCCGGGCCCATATGGGTGTAGTTGCTGGCGACGTCGCGCAGCACCTTGTGGGCGTCGGCGATATCGTCGGCTTCGCCGCCGGCCATCAGGGTCAGTTCGCCGACCAGCGCTTTCGGCGCGCCGCCGGACAGCGGGCTGTCGACCCAGCGGAAGCTCCGCTCGCGGGCGTCGGCGGCCAGCTGGCGCGTCGCGTCTGGGTCGATGGACGACATGTCGATGATCAGCGTGCCGGGCTTCGCCCCGGCGGCGACGCCGCCGTCGCCGAACACGGCGCGGCGCACGATCGCCGCCGCATTGAGGCTGAGGATGACGAAGCCGGCCTTGCCGGCCGCAGCCGCGGCACTCGCCGCCGCCTCGGCGCCCTTGGCGACCAGCACCTCCACCTTGGCCTTGTCGGGATCGAAGACGAACAGGCGATTGCCGGTGGCGAGCAGCCGTTCGCCGATCGCCCCACCCATGGCGCCGGCGCCGATCAGCGCGACTGTGTTGGTCATGAAGTCCGCTCCTCCAACCTCGCCCTTATGTCGGCAACGATCGCCTCGAGCGAGGCGTCGATTGATACGGCGATCGTGTTTTCGTCCTTTGCCGGCACTTCCAGCGTCGCGAACTGGCTGTCGAGCAGGCTGGTCGGCATGAAGTGGCCGCTACGCTCATGCATGCGCCGCGAGATCAGCTCGCGCGACCCGTCGAGATAGATGAACAGCACCGGCGTGCCGGCCCGTTCGGTGATGAAATCGCGGTAGGCGCGCTTCAGCGCCGAGCAGCCGACGATGACCGGAGCCGCCCGCTGCCGCAGTGTTTCGCCGACCTTCGCCAGCCATGGCCAGCGGTCGGCGTCGTCAAGCGGAATGCCGGCGCTCATCTTGGCGATGTTGGCCTCGGGATGCAGCCGGTCGCCGTCGACATAGGTCGCGCCGATCGCATCGGCCAGCGCCTCGCCGATCGTCGTCTTGCCCGAACCGGTAACGCCCATGACGACCATGCGCGGCGGCGGATCAGATAGAAGCCGTGATGCCGCCATCGACATAGAGAATGTGCCCGTTGACAAAGGAGGATGCATCGGAGGCCAGGAAGACGCAGGCGCCGACCAGTTCTTCGACCTTGCCCCAGCGGCCGGCCGGGGTGCGCTTTTCCAGCCAGCCGCTGAAGGCCGGGTCGGCGACCAGGGCCGCGTTGAGCGGCGTGTCGAAATAGCCGGGCGCGATCGCGTTGCATTGCAGGCCATGTTTGGCCCAGTCGGTCGCCATGCCCTTGGTGAGGTTGCCGACCGCGCCCTTGGTCGCCGTGTAGGGGGCGATGCCTGGGCGGGCGAGCGCGGTCTGCACCGAGGCGATGTTGATGATCTTGCCGCGGCCGCGGCCGATCATGTGCCGCGCCACGGCCTGGCCGACATGGAAGACGCTGGCGACGTTGGTCTGCAGCAGCCGCTCGAACGCATCGGCTGGGAAGTCCTCAAGGGGCGTGCGGAACTGCATGCCGGCATTGTTGACCAGTATGTCGATCGGCCCGTTGTCGCGCTCGAAGGCGTCGATGGCGGCGCGGACCGCGTCATGGTCGGTGGCGTCGAAGGCAAGTGTCTGCGCGCCGGGAATCGCGGCCGCCGCACCGCTGAGCCTTGCCTCGTCGCGGCCGTTGACAACCACCTTGGCGCCGGCTTGCGCCAGGCCTTTGGCAAGCGCAAATCCGATGCCCTGCGAGGAGCCGGTGACGAGCGCCCTGCGCCCGGTGAGATCGAACAAACTGGATGACATAAAGCTGATTTTCCTGATTGCCTCGCGCGCTGCAACGCTGTTATGTTATCGATAACATCTGCTGTCAAGTCAAGTGGAGCAAAACCGATGCAGCGGCCTCACATCCTTCAAATTGGACCCTATCCTGCATGGGACGAGGAGCCGCTCAACGAAGCCTTCGAGGTGCATCGTTATTTCGAGGCCTCCGACAAGCCGGCCTTTCTCGCCGAGGTCGGGCTGCTTGTGCGCGGCATCGCTACGCGCGGTGAGCTCGGCGCCAGCCGCGCTATCATCGAAGCCTGCCCTGCGCTCGAAGTCATCTCCGTCTACGGCGTCGGCTTCGACGCGGTCGATCTCGCCGCATGCCGGGAGCGGGGCATACGCGTCACCAACACACCCGACGTGCTGACCAACGACGTCGCCGATCTCGGCATCGCCATGATGCTGTGCCTGTCGCGCGGCATGATCGGGGCGGAACGCTGGGTGCGCGACGGCAGCTGGGCGGCCAAGGGGCTCTATCCGCTCAAGCGCCGCGTCTGGGGCCGGCGCGCCGGCGTGCTCGGCCTTGGCCGGATCGGCCATGCGGTGGCGCAGCGCCTCGCCGGCTTTGGCATGGACATCGCCTACACCGGCCCGACGCGGAAGGATTTTGCCGGAGATTGGGAGTTCATCGCGGATCCGGTCGCTCTGGCCAGGCGTTCGGACTTCCTGTTCGTGACGCTTGCCGCTTCCGCCGCAACGCGCCACATCGTCAATCGGGAGGTGATCGCGGCACTCGGCGAGGACGGCATGCTGATCAACATTTCGCGCGCCTCCAACATCGACGAGGAGGCGCTGCTCGACGCGCTCGAAAAGAAAAGGCTGGGTTGCGCCGCGCTCGACGTCTTCGAAGGCGAGCCGAAGCTCAATCCGCGCTTCCTGGCGCTCGACAATGTGCTGCTGCAGCCGCACCATGCCTCCGGGACGATCGAAACGCGCAAGGCGATGGGCAGACTGGTGCGGGACAACCTTGCCGCCCATTTTGCCGGGCAGGCGCTGCTGACCCCGGTGCTTTGAATCCGTCCCGCGCGCGTGCAGGCACAAAGCCGTTACGCGCCTTTCCTGCAATTGCTTAGGGAGCTGCGCCATGAAGTCGATCGTCATCCACGCCGCCAAGGACCTTCGCATCGAGGACCGTCCGGTCGAGGAACCGGGGCCAGGCCAGGTGCTGTTGCGTCTTGCCGCCGGCGGCATCTGCGGCAGCGACCTGCACTACTACAATCACGGCGGCTTCGGAACCGTGCGGCTGAAGGAGCCGATGATTCTGGGCCATGAGGTCTCCGGCGTCATCGAGAGGCTCGGCTCCGGCGTCAGCGGGCTAGCGGTGGGCCAGCTGGTAGCCGTGTCGCCGTCGCGGCCCTGCTACAGCTGCCGCTACTGCCGTGAAGGCATGCACAACCAGTGCCTCAACATGCGCTTCTATGGCAGCGCCATGCCGTTCCCGCACATCCAGGGCGCGTTCCGCGAAAGGCTGGTGGCGGATGCCTCGCAATGTGTGCCGGCGGATGGGCTGAGCGCCGGCGAAGCGGCGATGGCCGAACCGCTGGCGGTCTGCCTCCATGCCACGCGCCGCGCCGGCGAGATGCTGGGCAAGCGCGTGCTGGTCACCGGCTGTGGACCGATCGGTCTCTTGTCCATCCTCAGCGCGCGGCGCGCGGGTGCTGCCGAGATCGTCGCCGTCGACCTCACCGATTTCACCCTGTCGATGGCGCTGCGCGCTGGCGCCGACAAAGCGATCAACGCCAGAGCCGATCCGGAGGGGCTGGCGCCCTATTTCGCAGACAAGGGCACGTTCGACATTCTCTACGAATGCTCCGGCGCGGCGCCGGCGCTGGCGCAGGGCATCGCGGCGCTGCGGCCGCGCGGCACCATCGTCCAGCTCGGCCTCGGCGGCGAGATGACGCTGCCGATGGCGGCGATCACCACCAAGGAATTGTCGCTCAACGGTTCATTCCGCTTCCATCCGGAATTCGCCGTCGGCGTCGAACTGATGCGCAAGGGGCTGATCGACGTGAAACCGCTGATCACCCACACCGTGGCCTGCGACGACGCCTTGTCGGGCTTCGAGCTCGCCAATGACCGCAGCCGGGCGATGAAGGTTCAGATCGCCTTCGCATAAGCGGCGAGGGCGCGTTGCATTCCGTTGTGATATCGATAACGTACGGTCATGCAATCTTCGCCAAAACGCCCGACCATGGCCGATGTCGCCAGTCGCGCCAACGTCTCGACGATGACCGTGTCGCGCGCCTTCAAGCGCGACGCCTCGGTCAGCGCCGACACGCGCGATCGCATCCTCAAGGCGGCCGAAGATCTCGGCTATGTCTTCGACAGCATCGCCGCCAACCTCTCGTCGCGTCGCTCCGGTTTCGTGGCGGCAACAATCCCCTCGATCAACAACGCCAATTTCGCCGACACCGTGCGCGGCATGACCGAAGGATTGCGCGACAGCGGGCTGGAGATCCTGCTCGGCTTCACCGACTACAATGTCGAGGAGGAAGAGCGCCTCGTTGGGCAATTGCTGCAGCGGCGGCCGGAAGCGATCATCGTCACTGGCGGCCGGCACACGCCGCGCTGCCGCAAGATGCTGGCCAATGCCGGCGTGCCGGTGGTCGAGACCTGGGACCTGCCGGCGGATCCGATCGGCCATGTCGTCGGCTTCTCCAATGCGGATGCCGGGCGGCTGATGGTCGATCACTTTATCGAGCGCGGCTACACAAGGCTCGGCTTCATCGGCGGCGACACATCGCGCGACACGCGCGGGCTCGACCGGCGGCGCGGCTTCGTCGCGGCGCTGCAGGATCGCGGCCTCGACGCTTCGCGCATCATCGCTTCTGGCGTGCCGCCGATCTCGATGCGCGAGGGCGCCACCGCCATGGTCGAGATGATCTCGCGCTGGCCGGACACGCAAGCGGTGATGTGCGTGTCGGACCTGTCCGCCTTCGGTGCGCTGATGGAGTGCGTGCGGCGCGGCATCCGCGTTCCCGAGGATGTGGCGATCGCCGGCTTCGGTGCCTATGACCTCGCCGAGCAGTCGGTGCCGTCGATCACCACGATCGATGTCGGGGCGCATGAGATCGGCATCCGCGTCGCCGAGCTCGTGCTCGATCTGCTCAACGGGCGCCGCGCGACCGACGACCGGGTTATTGTCGGCATGACGCCGAAGGTGATCGTGCGCCACACGGCTTGACTATTCCGAGAAAAGAGAGCGGCCGGCGGGATGACCGCCGGCCGCTTTATCGTCCTGCCGTCCGGCGCTTACTTGCCCCAGATCTTCTTGTATGCGTCGCGGTAGCCGTTGCCCGGGTCGAAGCGGTTGTCGGGGCCGCCGTCGAACTCGACGTTCTGCGACGTCACCACATGCAGCGGCGAGATGTAGCCCGACCATTTCTCACCGGCCATGGCGCGGTTGAGCTCGTCGACGAGCTGCCAGCCCTGCAGGTTGAGCGGCTCGGCGACCGTCACCTTCTGGAACTGGCTGGAGCGGATGCGCTGGTAGGCCGATTCCGAACCGTCCCCCGCCGCGACGTTGATCGGCGCGTCGGTGCCGGACTTGCCGGCTGCCGCCAGCGATGGACCCATGAAGTCGAAGTAGAGGTCGTTGATCGCCAGCGAATGGGTCCACTGATCGCCGTATTTCTGCAGCAGCGAGGTGGTGAGCTGCGGCATGCGCTGCGAGGTCTCGGCGATCGGCGTGTCGACATATTCGAGCACGGTGCCGCCGAGATCCTCGATCTCCTTCTTCATTCGGTCGGCCTTGGCGATGGCGATCTGGTAGGTCGAGTCGGTGAAGATGATGACGCCGGGCTTGCCCTTGGCGTCGACGAAGGCCCAGTCGGCGGCGGCCTTCGACACTTCCATCGGATCTGTCGAGACATTGGCGACGATGCCGAGATCGTCGATCGGTCCGACGGTGGGGCCTGCGTGCCAGGCAGCCAGCGGAATCTTGGCGGCCTTGGCCTGCTCCATGGCTGGCTTCTGCTCGACGGCGTCGAAGCCGTTGATGATGATGCCGTCGGGATTGAGCGCCAGCGCCTGGCCGAAGGCGGCGGTACGGCCGCCGATCGAGCCGGCGCCGTCAAGCGTCTTCACCGTCCAGCCGAGCGCGGCAGCGGCTTCCTCGACGCCCTTGGTGACGCCAAGGATGCCGCCATTCTTCATGTCGCCACCGAGCACGACGATGGTCTTGCCGGCCGCGCCTTTCGGTCCAGTCGTCGGCCCATCCCATTTCTCGACCTTGCTGGCGTATTTGTCGACGACGGCCTTGGCGTCGGCCATAGGGTCGGCCTGCGCGGTCGAGGCGATGCCAAGCGCCAGGCAGGCGACGCCAAGCTGAAGAATTGTCCTGCGATGCATGTTTCTTCTCCCATTATGCATTGTCGGTTGTCTTTGTTGGTTGGCTGGCAGGTGGTGGAGGCGGGACGACTGCCCCGCGACGGCGCTGCGCGTAGCCGGCAATGCCGATGGCTACGAGCAAGGTGACGCCGTTGAACAGCGGCTCGACCCAGAACGAGCCGCCGAACTGCTGGATGCCTGAGATGCCGACGGCAAGGATGACGACGCCGACGATGGTGCCCCAGACATTGACGCGGCCGGGCTTGATGGTGGTCGACCCGAGGAAGGCGCCGACCAGCGCCGGCAAGAGGTATTCGAGGCCGACGCTGGCTTGGCCGATCCTGAGCTTCGAGGCCAGCAGCACGCCGCCAAGCGCGGTCAGCGCGCCGGAAGCGACGAAGGCGCCCATGACGAATTTCTGCACCGGAATGCCGTTGAGCGCGGCAGCCTTCGGGTTGGCGCCGATGGCATAGAGGTAACGGCCGAGCGGCATGTATTCGAGCACCAGCCACATCGCCAGCGCGAGCACGACCACGTAGTAGCCGGTGATTGGCAGGCCGAACAGCATGGTGCCGTTGAGCGAGAGGAAGCCTTCGGGCAGCACGCCGACGACCTGGCGGCCGCCGGTGTACCACATGGCCAGCGCATAGAGCACGGTGCCGGTGCCGAGCGTGGCAATGAAGGAATCGATGCGCGCCACCTCGACCAGCAAGCCGTTGATGAAGCCGGTGAGGACGCCGAGCGCGATGACGATGAGCACGGCGATCGGCCAAGGTATGCCGAAGGCGGTCTGCAGGCTGATCGCCAGTATGTGCCAGAGCACGATGCCGTAGCCGACCGTGAGGTCGATGCGGCCCGCGGCCATGGGGATCATCGCGGCCAGCGACAGTATGGCGATGATCGCCTTGTCGGAGACGATCGAGCGCAGGTTGAGCAGCGTCGGGAAGGTCCTCGGCAGCAGCAGCGAGAACAGCAGGATCAGGAGCAGCATCAGGATAGGCAGGCCGTAGACCGGCAGATAGCGCGCCGCCTTCTGGGCGGGGCTCAGTCCGGAGAGTTCCGAGCGGGTCGGCTCCAGCGCCGTCGATTTGATCGAGTTCATTGATCCTCCTGAAATCATCCGGCTCTAGGCGGCTTCGGACACGGAAGCGGCGCGGATGAGCGCCGCCGTCGTCAAGGCATCGCCGTTGAGTTCGCGCACGATGCGGTTTTGCGAGAAGACCAGCGCGCGGTGACAGATATGGGCGACCTCCTCGAAATCGGTGGAGACGACGATGACCGCCAGCCCGGCTTCGACGGCGGCCGCGATCAGCCGGTAGATCTCGGCCTTGGCACCGACATCGACGCCCGCCGTCGGGTCCTCAGCGATCAACAGCTTGCGGCCGGTCGCCAGCCAGCGGCCGACCACCACCTTCTGCTGGTTGCCGCCCGATAGCGCTTCGATCGGCAGATGCGGATCGTTGGGCCGCAGCCCCAGCCGCGCGCCGAGTTCGCGCGTCAACTCGCTTTCGCGCGCCGGCTTCATGAAGGAGAAAAGCCCGCGGCCGACGGCGGACGGGTTGAGATACATGTTCTCGCGCACCGAGAGCGACAGCGCCACCGATTCCTCGGTGCGATCGCGCGCGATCAGCCCGACGCCGGCTGCAAGGGCGGCGCCGACCGAGGAGAGGTCGAGCTGCTTGCCGTCGAGAGAGACCTTGCCGGCGAAACGCTCGGCTCCGAATATTGCGCGCCCGACGGCCTCTTGTCCGGCGCCGCGCAGGCCGACAAGGCCGAGCAGCTCGCCGGACCTTGCCTCGAAGGCGACCGGGCCGACATTGCCGCAAGTGAGGCTTTCGACCTTGAGCCGCTCCGGTCCCTCCTGCCAGCGCGACTTGGCGAACATCTGGTGCGCCGGCCGGCCGACGATCAGGTCGACCAGTTCCTGCGGCGTGGTCTCGGCGACCGGCTTGACCGCGACCATGCGGCCGTCGCGCATCACGGCGACCCGGTCGGCGATGCGGAACACCTCGTCCAACCGGTGCGAGACATAGATCATGCCGACGCCGCGTTCGCGCAGCGGCCGCAGCGCCTCGAACAGGCGCTCGACCTCGTCGGCCGGCAGGCTCGCCGTCGGCTCGTCGAGCACCAGCACATCGGCTTCGGTGGCCAGAGCGCGGGCAATGGCGACCAGCGATTTCTCCGTGCGGGACAGATCCTGGAGACGCGTCGCCGGATCGAAGGCGCAGCCGACCAGCGCCAGCGCGCGTTCGGCGCGGCGCGCCGTGTCACGCCAGTCGATCAGGCCCGAACGGCGCGAGAAGCCCTGTGCCATGCCGACATTCTCGGCCACCGTCATCCATTCGATCAGGCCGAGGTCCTGATGGATGAAGGCGACCTTTTGCGGCTGGTTCGGACGCGGCGGGCGGTGGTGGTAGTCCTCGCCGCGAAAGCGGATGGTCCCCTGGTCACGCCTGTGGATGCCAGCGAGCGTCTTGATGAGCGTCGACTTGCCGGCGCCGTTCTCGCCGAGCAAGGCGACGATCTCGCCCTCGTGAATGTCGAGCGAGACCGACTTCAGCGCCAGCGTGCCGCCGAAGCGCTTGGAGATGTCGATGAATTCGATAAGCTTGGGCCGCATTTTCTGGCCTCCTCCCAAGCCAAGCAAACGACTGAACTGCGATCGATGTTATCGCTAACATTTTTGTAGGTCAAGCCTTGAAAATGGCAGGCCGCGAAGGCTATCGATAGGCCCGCTTTCACGGAGGATGACGTATGTTCGGAGATATAGAGGGCGCTGGCTTCGAGGTTCTCGACGAGCGTTTCGAAAGCTGTTTCGTCGGCCATGTGGCGGTCGAACGGCTGTGGACGGGCGGGCGCTGGCTGGAAGGGCCGGCGTGGTTCGCCGGCGGCCGCTATCTCGTCTTCTCCGACATCCCGAACGACCGCATCATGCGCTATGACGACACCAGCGGCGCCGTCTCGGTGTTCCGGACGCCGGCGAACAATGCCAACGGCAATACGGTCGACGGCGACGGCCGGCTGGTCACCTGCGAGCACCGGGCACGCCGCGTCACGCGCACCGAACATGACGGGTCGATCACGGTCATCGCCGACCGCTTCGAGGGCAAGCGACTGAATTCGCCCAATGATGTGGTGGTGCATTCGGACGGCACGGTGTGGTTTTCCGATCCGCCCTACGGCATCGCCACCGACTATGAGGGCGACCGCGCCGAGCAGGAGATCGAGGGCTGCCACGTCTACCGCGCCGATCCCGCGACGGGCGCGGTGACGCGCGTCGTCTCGACGATGGCCAAGCCCAACGGGCTGGCGTTTTCGCCAGACGAGAGCATCCTCTATGTCGGCGACACCGGCATCACGCATCAGAAGGACGGGCCAAGGCACATCCGCAAGTTCGCCGTCGATGGAGGTTTGCTTCGGGAGCTCGGCGTTTTCGCCACCTGTGGCGTCGGCCTGTTCGACGGCTTCCGGGTCGACACATCAGGCCGCGTCTGGGCCGGCGCCGGCGACGGCGTCCACTGCTTCGACCCCGACGGCACGCTGATCGGCAAGATCCGCCTCCCGGAAATGGTGGCCAACCTCACCTTCGGCGGCGCCAAGCGCAACCGCCTGTTCATCACGGCGCGGCAGTCGCTCTATGCGGTGTTTGTCGTTGCCAATGCCGCCGCCAGGGGGTGAAGCCCAGCCGGGCTCAATGCCGGTCAGCTGTTGCGCGTCGCCACGAAGGTTGCGGCCGCCTTCAGCAGCTCCGCCTTTTCGCCATAGGGCTCAAGCAGTGCGTGCGCCTGGCCGACGAGACCGTTGAGCTGCCTGCGGGCCCAGTCCGCACCATGCATTGCCACAAGCGTTCCCTTGCCGGCGGCGGCATCCTTGCCGGTTGCCTTGCCCATCTGCTTGGCGTCGGCGGTCAGGTCGAGCAGGTCGTCGGCGAGCTGGAAGGCAAGGCCGATCGCCGAACCGAATTCGGCCAGCCGCTCGCGATCCTCGGCGGGAGTGCCGGCAATGATTGCGCCCGCCTCGCAGGCGAAGCGGATCAGCGCGCCGGTCTTCATTGCCTGCAGCCTGATGATGCCGGTCTCGTCCGGCGGGGTCTGTTCGGCCTCGAGATCAAGCTTCTGGCCACCGACCATGCCGCCGGAACCGGCGGCGCGGGCCAGCGCCAGCACCAAAGCGGCCCGCCGCTCGGCCGGCAATGCGGTCGCTTCGTCGGCGATGATGTCGAAGGCCAGCGTCAGCAGCGCATCGCCGGCCAGAATCGCAGTCGCCTCGTCGAAGGCCCTGTGCACGGTCGGCTGGCCGCGGCGCAGATCGTCATCGTCCATGGCGGGCAGGTCGTCATGGATCAGCGAATAGCAGTGCACACATTCGAGCGCGGCCGCGACGCGCAGCGCCGCCTCGCCATCAATGGAAAAAAGGGCGGCACTTTCCATCGCCAGAAAAGGGCGCAGGCGCTTGCCGCCATTGAGCACGCCATGGCGCATCGCCGCCATCAGACGATCGGGCCGCGCGATCTCGCCCGAAAGCGGACGGTCGTCCAGCAGCCGCCGCAGCAGCACCTCGACGGCGGCCGCCCGCCGGATAAGTGCCATTTCGAACGCCATTTCGCCGTCATTCGTCATGGCGGGGAGCGGTAGCTGACACTCAGACGTTGCGCAAGAAGCCAAGCGCCATTATGCCGGAGCGGGCAGAAGCACGGGTTGGGCGGCTTGGCGGAACCGATCGTCGATCATGAAACCGAAATGCTGGACATGGCGACGAGATCGCGGGGCGTGAACCGTCGCGGTCTCAGGCGCCGGGTCCGGCGCGGCATTGTCATTGCCGCGGTGCTGGCGCTTGTCCCGGTGGTGCTGACGTTCCTTTACCTGCCGTCCTTCGTGCATCCGGTCTCGACGCTGATGCTGAAGGACCTGGCGACCTTCTCCGGCTATGATCGGCGCTGGGTGTCGATCGACGACGTGGCGCCGGCGCTGGCCAATTCGGTCATCATGTCGGAGGACGGGCAGTTCTGCTTCCACCGTGGCGTCGATCTCGGCGAACTCAGGGGCGTCGTCGACGACGCGCTGGCCGGTGAAGCGACGCGCGGTGCCTCGACCATCACCATGCAGACGGTGAAGAACCTTTTCCTCTGGTCGCGGCCGCTGGGCTCGGTGCGCAAGGTCGTCGAACTGCCGCTGGCCGTCTATTTGGACGCGGTGATGTCGAAACGCCGCATCATGGAAATCTATCTCAACATCGCTGAATGGGGACCGGGCATCTACGGCATCGAGGCTGCCGCGCAGCACCATTTCGGCATTTCCGCAAAGCAGTTGTCGCGCCGGCAGGCGGCGCTTCTGGCCGTCACACTGCCCAATCCGATCGCCCGCAATCCGGCAAAGCCGGGACCGGGTCTCAGGCGGCTCGCCAATCTGATCGAGCGCCGCGCGGGCCGTTCGGGGGCCTATGTCGGCTGTCTCGACTAGCCGGCATAAAAAAATTCACGCCAGTGCTGGCCAAAACGGCACCAGGCGTGTATAGGCACCCGACTTTCTCAGATTTAGGCCCCGACATGGCCCTTTCACGAGGGCGGGCGGGGCTTTTGACCATGTAGTGGAGCATATCCATGGCCGTTCCGAAACGCAAAACCTCTCCGTCCAAGCGCGGCATGCGCCGCTCGGCCGACGCCCTCAAGGCCCCGACCTATGTCGAGGACAAGAATTCCGGCGAAATGCGCCGCCCGCACCACATCGACCTGAAGACCGGCATGTATCGCGGCCGCCAGGTGCTGACGCCCAAGGAAGGCTGAAACCAGCCTTTCCGCGGATTGAGTTGCAAAAAGACCGGCCGGTGGCCGGTCTTTTTGCGTCTGGCGTCCCAGTCGACGGGTTGTTGCATCCGGTCTTCGACCGTGTTTGCGGCTTCGCACGAAAATTCTTGACGGCATGCCCCAGGGGCATTCTACAAAAGGTGCCCCCAAATGGAGACGCCAGATGTTCGGTGCCGTCCCGCTCTTGATCGTGCCTTTCGTTCTCTACAATCTCGGACTGCTCGGAATATTCGGCGGCGGTGACGATCCGTGGACGACCGAGATATTTTCGGTCGCCATGATGTCGGGTGGGGTGTTCTCAATGACACTCGGCGACCTGATAGTGCTGATCGGGCTGATCTTCCTGTTCGCCGAGATGGTGAAGTCGGCGCGCACGACCAGCGCCTCGATCATGGACCATCTCCTGTCGACGCTGGTCTTCGTCGCTTTCCTGGTCGAATTCCTGCTGGTGAAGGGGGCGGCGCACTCCATCTTCTTCACGCTGATGATCATCGCGCTGTTCGACGTCCTCGCCGGTTTTGCCGTGTCGATGCGGTCGGCGAGCCGCGATATTAATTTGAACTAAGGGCTCAGCCCGGATCGGCGGTGAAGCCGGCGGCCTCGATGCCGGCGATCGCCGCCGCCTCGTCATTGTCCGATGTGTCGCCGGAAATGCCGACGGCGCCGATGATCGCGCCTGCCTTGTCGCGGATCAGCACGCCGCCGACGACCGGCAGCACGCGGCCGCCCGACACGTCGGAGATGCCGGCGATCAGATGCGGGCGTTCCTTGGCGAAGGCCTCGACCTTGCGCGAACCCATGCCGATCGCCAGCGCCCCATAGGCCTTGCCGGCCGACATTTGCGGGCGCAGGAACGAGGCGCCGTCCTGGCGCTGGAAGGCGACCAGATGTCCGCCGGCATCGAGCACGGAGACGCCGAGCGGCCTGAGCTTGAGGTCGGCTCCCCTGGCAAAGGCTGCATCGATGATTTGAATGGCTTTGGCGAGCGGAAGAGCGGTCATGGCAATCTCCTGTCTGGAAGGGGCGATCATCGGCTGTCAGCGCAACGCGGCAATCCCGGTCCGGATTGAAATTGCTTCGCGGCGAGAAGTGGAATGGACGCTGTTGAGGCAGCAGCGCCTGATGGCACTGAAGATATGGGAACGGCGCCCGCCTGTTGCAGGCCCGACGTCGAAATTGCCTATTTTTTCTTGGCGCGGGCCGGCTTCTTGGCGGGTGCCGCCGGTGCATTGGCAAGCTCTTCGGCTTCCTTGGCAAGGCGAAGCGCCCGCAGCTTGTCGGTCTTGACCTTGCGGGCGTCGCTCTCGGCTGTGTATTCGGCCATCGCCTTCTGGCGGACGGTTGCCGCCTCTTCCTGCTTTTTGAAGCGCAGGTCAGCACGCGCGCGGGCGGCATCCTTAGAGTTGTCGGCCAACAGCCTTATCCAATCCCGTCAAGTGTCATCTCCGTTCCTTGTAACAGAGCCGGCCGCTCAGCGGGAAAATAAGTTGGTCATGCGGCCGAACTGGCGGCCTGCGCCTTGCTGGCGACGACGGCCTCATAGGCGGCTTGCAGGGTCGCCCGGACGGATGGGCCGGCGGCCGGGTCAGCCGGCAAGCCGAGATGCTCATGGCGCAATTCGTTCATGAACTTCTCCCACATCGGCGGCCCGCCCTTTTCCAGAAGCTCGGCTCGGATGGAAAGCTCCTCGCTGGTCGGCAGCCAGACACGGCCCCAGGCGCCGAGATGGGCGAGGATCGGCACCAGCGTGATGGCCATCTCGGTCAGGCTGTAGATTGCTTTCTGCTTGTGCGAAGGATCATCGGCCTTGGTCAGCATGCCCAACTCCATCAGCCGCTTCAGCCGGTCGGCGAGGATGTTGGAGGCAATGCCTTCGATCGAACCATTGAGCAGCTCGCGAAAATGGCGCCTGCCGCCAAAGATCATGTCGCGCAGGATGATCAGGCTCCAGCGGTCGCCGAACACCTCCAGCGACAGGTTGATCGGGCATCCGGATCGGCGATCGAGACTCATTCGATTGTCTCCAAAGAAACTGGTTGCATTATCGTATCGGTTTTATTATTGTGCAACCGATTGCAAAATGCAAGCAGATTAGGAGGATGCACCATGGCAACAACCGATCGTCCCAACCTCATATCCGAAGCCTTTGGCGACCCGGCAAACCCGGCGCTGTTGCTGATCATGGGAGCGATGGCATCCATGCTCTGGTGGCCGGAGGTGCTTTGCCGCAAACTCGCCGGCGCCGGCCTGTTTGTGATCCGCTACGACAATCGCGACACCGGCCGCTCGACCAAATATCCCCCGGGACAGCCCGCCTACACATTCGACGACATGGCCGACGACGCGCTCGCTGTTCTCGACAGCCACGGCATCGGTAAAGCCCATGTCGCCGGGATGTCGATGGGCGGCAGGATCGCGCAGTTGGTGGCGCTCAAACACCCGTCCCGCGTCGCATCGCTCACCGTGATCAGCAGCTCGCCGGTGGGGACCGACACCTCGCACCTGCCGCAGACGACTGACGCCTATATGAAGCATGCGGCCGAAGGCGGGAATGTCGACTGGGCGGACCGCCGCCAGGTGATCGATTTCATGGTCAGGGATGCGCGGGCGATCGCCAGCACGGCGCATCCTTTTGACGAGGCGGGAATGCGGGCCTTCATCGAACAGGATTATGACCGCTCCGGCGGCCTGCTCAGCGCTACAAATCATTTCCTGCTCAAGGGCGGTGATCAGTGGAAGGGCCGGCTGCACGAACTGATGGCGCCGCTGCTGGTCATCCACGGCACATCCGATCCGATCTTTCCGGTCGAGCATGGCGAGGCGCTGGCTGGCATCGTCGCCGGCGCTAAGATCATCCGCGTCGAAGGCGGTGGCCATGAACTGCACCCGGACGATTGGGATGTGATTGTCGCCGGCATTGCCGGGCATGTCAGGGGAAATGACGCCCAGGAGCTTTGGCGCGACAAGCCCGCGACAATCGTGAATGCTTCCATTTTGGCGGCAATCCAACCGACACCGCGAACCACGAAACAGATGAGCAAAAAATGTCCCTGACCTTCCACTATCATCCGCTGGCCTCATTCTGCTGGAAGCCGCTGATCGCGTTCTATGAGAACGGCACGCCCTTTGTGCCTGTCATCGTCGATCTTGGCGATGAGCAGTCCCGCGCCGCCTTCCTGAAGATATCGCCCACAGGGAAGATGCCGGCGCTACGCGATGACAAGCGTGACCGGACAGTGCTGGAATCGACCATCGTCATCGAATATCTGGCCGCGCACTATCCAGGGCCGCTCGAACTCATCCCCGCAGATGTCGATCTCGCCATCCAGGTTCGCCAGGCCGACCGTTTCTATGACTTCTATGTGCAGGAGCCGATGCAGAAGATCGTCGGCGACCGGCTGCGGCCGCAAGACAAGACCGATCCGTTCGGTGTCGAGCAGGCGCGGAGCCAGCTGCGCAATTCCTACGCCATCATCGAACAGGAGATGCGGTCGAAGGACTGGGCGGCGGGCGATGCTTTCACCATGGCCGATTGCGCGGCGTCACCGGCGCTGTTCTACGCCAACAAGGTCGAGCCGTTGGGTGACAAATATCCTGCGGTGAAGCGGTATCACGACCGGCTGCTCGAGCGAGCCGCCTTCGCTCGCGTGATCGAGGAAGCGCAGCCCTACTTCAAACTCTTCCCCTACAATGACGGCTGATTCCGATGCCGCACGATCCCGCTAGAGCATTTCACCGTTTCACGGAAACGGCGAACCGCTCTAACTCTTTGTTTTGACGCAATTCCGGACGGAAAACCGTTCACACTTTTCCTGGAATTGCTCTAGGCCCGACCGTTCCGCGAAACACGCCTGGCGCATTCCTCAAGACTGACGGGGGGCAGTCAGGCTTCCCAGAACTGATCGAGCCAGATGTTGAGCTTCAGGAAGCCGGGGTTGCTTACCGTGTAGACACGCCGCGTGCCTTCGGCCTTGGCGTTGACCAGGCCGGCATCGAGCAACACTTTCAGGTGCTGTGAAACTGCCGGACGCGAGACTGGTAGCCCGGCCGCCAATTCGTTGACGGTCTTCGGGCCGCGTCGAAGTTCTTCCAGAAGATGGCGCCGGTTGGGGTCGGCGATCGCCATGAAGGCGTCGGAAAAGATCATGCCTCATTATGTGAGGCAAAGTTCTTCGAATCTCAACCGTTTGCTTCTGTTTTTCTTCTGGGGTCCAGCCGCAATGCTTCCGGGGTGACCGAACGGTCGGCGGGCTGGGTCTTGAAGGCGTCGCGACCCTCGATCGGCACCGGTGCGCGGCGGCTGATGCGCAGCAGCGTGTAGCCGGCGAGGCTGAGATGCGCGAAGGCGGTCGCCAGGAACAGACCCTCCGGGCGCATCCAGCCCATCAGCGCCGCTGCCAGCAACGGCCCGATCATGGTGCCGAAGCCGTAGAGCAGCAGCAGGCCGCCCGAGACCTTGACGAAATCCTCCGCCCGGGCGTGGTCGTTGGCATGCGCCACTGCGATCGAATAGAGCGTGTAGGCGAAAGCACCGTAGGCGGCGGTGAAGACGATGACGAAGACGCCGGAGCGCGGTTCGAGCAGGAAGATGAGAAGCGCAAACAGCGCCGCGCCGAAGGCCGCACCGGCCAGCACGAAACGCCGGTCGGTCTTGTCCGAGAGGCGCCCAGCTGGAAGCTGCATGGCAGCGCCGGCAACGACGACCAGGCTCATCATCAAGGCGATCTCGGCCGTGGGGATACCGATGCGCGCGCCATAGACGGCGCCAAGCGTACCCCAGGCGCCATTGGCGATGCCGATCAGAAGGCAGGCGATCGCCGACACCGGCGAGTTGGCGTAGAGCCCCTTGACGTCGAGCTTGACGTCCTGCAGCGGCTTGGGGTGTGACGCCGTCGAGACAGCGGTCGGAATGAGCGACAGGCAAAACAGGATGCCGGTGATCATGAACAGCGACGCCGATTTCACGTCGCCGCCGGCGACGATCATCTGCCCGCCCATGATCGAGGCGTAGGTCACCATCATGTAAAGGCCGAAGACGGTGCCGCGGTTCTCATTGGTGGCCTTCTCGTTCAGCCAGCTTTCAATGACCATGAAGGCGCCGGCCATGGTGAAGCCGGTGAAGGCGCGCAGCAGGATCCAGACATATTCGTCGATGATCAGCCCTGTGAGCAGCGCCACGATGGCGCCGGAGGCGGCGAAGGCGCCGAAGGCGCGTACATGCCCGGCGCGGCGCACGAGGCGGGGTGCGAAGAAGCAGCCGGTAACGAAGCCGCCGGCCCAGGCGGTGCCCATCAGGCCGAGCGATGCGGTCGAGAAGCCTTCCAATTGGCCGCGCAGGGGCAACAGCAGCCCGTGCAGCCCGGATGCCGCCAAAAGAAAGGCAGTGCCGCGAAGCAGCGAAAGGATCGGTCTATACGATGCGAGCATTTTTTGATCCGGCTGAATCGAGGAGGGACGCAAAGTCTGAAGACAGTTGCATTCGGGCTTTTCGGCGGCGGGCCTCTAGTGTCCGAAATCTTATCCGCGGCGGAACAGCGCCTCGGCGGCCGATTTCGTGGTGCCCTTGGTCTTGAGCTCCGCCTCAAGGCGGGTGATTTCCTCGCGCAATATGCCGATGCGCTCGGCCAGTTCGCCGACGGAAAGCAGTGCCAGGTCCTGCCCGATCTCGTGCGGGCGCGCCTTCTTCCTGGGTTCGTCGTCGAAGATCGCCATCGTCGCTCCTCCCTTTGCCACGCCAGATTGGGTCACGCCAGATTGGCCATTTGCCTGATTTGGCAATCAGCATACATAGGGCAGGGGCGTCGATGCAAACAGCCGGTACGGCGCCGGCGAGGAAAACGGGACATTCATGGTGAGCGCACAGAAAATTCCGGCAACGATGACCGCCATCGCGATCTCGGAGCCGGGCGGCCCCCGGGTGCTGAAGCCGGAGACTCGCGACGTACCGGTGCCCGGCCCGGGCGAGATCCTGATCAAGGTGCATGCAGCGGGCGTCAACCGGCCCGACGTGCAGCAACGCAAGGGCGCTTATCCGGCGCCGCCCGGCGCGTCTGACCTGCCGGGCCTGGAAGCGTCGGGCGAAGTGGCGGCGCTCGGCGACGAGATATCGCGCTGGCGCCTGGGCGAGCGGGTCTGCGCGCTGACGCCCGGCGGCGCCTATGCCGAATATGTCAAGGTCCATGCCGGCAGCGTGCTGCCGCTGCCGGCCGGTTTCACCCACACGCAGGCCGCGGCGGTGCCGGAGAACTACTTCACCGTCTGGCACAATGTGTTCGAGCGCGGCGGCCTGAAGAAAGGCGAGACGCTGCTCGTCCATGGCGGTTCGTCCGGCATCGGCACCACGGCGATCCAGCTTGCCTCGGCCTTTGGCGCGCA
This sequence comes from bacterium M00.F.Ca.ET.205.01.1.1, assembly GCA_004791255.1. GTDB lineage: Bacteria > Pseudomonadota > Alphaproteobacteria > Rhizobiales > Rhizobiaceae > Mesorhizobium. The sequence goes on along the minus strand of SRUQ01000006.1, from coordinate 233,157 downwards.
TGTCGTCACCACCGCCGGCAGCAAGGAAAAATGCGACGCCTGCGTAAAGCTCGGCGCCGACCGCGCGATCAACTATCGCGAGGAGGATTTCGTGGCCGCGGTGAAAGAAGCAACGGACGGCAAAGGTGCCAACGTCATCCTCGACATGGTCGGCGGCGACTATGTCGCCCGAAACTACGAGGCCGCGGCCATCGAGGGCCGTATTGTCCAGATCGCCGTCCAGGCCGGCGCGGTGGCGAGCGCCGATTTCTCCAAGATCATGGTCAAGCGGCTGACCCATACGGGTTCGACGTTGCGGCCACGCACCGTCGAGTTCAAGGCGGCGATCGCGACGGCGCTGGAGGCGCAGGTCTGGCCGTTGCTCGGCGCGCGCAAGGTTGCTCCCGTCATGGACATGATCTTCCCGCTCACCGACGCCTGGCGGGCGCATGAGCGGATGGAGGAAGGCGAGCATATCGGCAAGATCGTGCTCGACGTGGGGTGACAGCGACATTGTCCTGATCAGGTCCGCTACCGACCGAGCGGGGGCGCCTTCACCCCTGCCTACAAGCTGAACAAAAGCTTAATGGTGCAATGCAGCATTTGCATCATTGCTATGCAAAATCAGCCGTTCAAGTCCGGATCGATGATCACTATTTGTGCATCATCGAAACGAACCCAATTCAGGAGGACTACCATGAACCCGATCCGTGCTTTCCGTAACTGGCGCATGTACAACGAAACCGTGCGCGAACTGAACCGGCTGAATGCCCGTCAGCTCAGCGACCTCGGCATCAACCGCGCCGACATCGAGAGGATCGCCCGTCAGGCGATCTGATTGGAAGTGCGACCTTGCCGCAAGGCAGGGTCGCAATACAGAGCCGCCGCAGACGACCTGCTCGTCGCCGGTTCCGAGCCCGCTGGACCCCGTCCGGCGGGTTTTGTCTTTTTGGGGCTGCCCGGACCGCCCCTTGCCAAAAACATTGCGAAATCACCACGGAGCAGTTATACAGGCCGCGAATTTCCCATTTTGGTGGCTCTAAACCACCGCCCGCGCGGGAACGCGGGCGAACGAGAAGGATTTTTAAAATGGCCAATACGCTGCTGATGCCCAAGGCGACCGCCGTCTGGCTGGTCGACAACACCGCGCTCTCCTTCGAGCAGATCGCGCAGTTCTGCGGGCTGCATCCGCTCGAGGTCAAGGCGATCGCCGACGGCGAATCGGCGCAGGGCATCAAGGGCATGGATCCGATCATGACCGGCCAGCTGACCCGCGACGAGATCGCGCGCGCCGAGAAGGACCAGAACCAGCGTCTGAAGCTGTCCGACCCCAAGGTGCGTGTGCCCGAATCCAAGCGCAAGGGCCCGCGCTACACGCCGCTGTCGAAGCGCCAGGACCGGCCCAATGCGATCCTGTGGCTGGTGCGCAACCATCCTGAATTGAAGGACGCGCAGATCTCGCGTCTCGTCGGCACCACCAAGTCGACGATCGAGCAGATCCGTGAGCGCAAGCACTGGAATTCGGCCAACCTGCAGCCGATGGATCCGGTGACGCTGGGGCTGGCATCGCAGATCGACCTCGACATGGAAGTCAACCGCGCCTCGCGCGGCCGCGAACAGGCGCAGCCGGTCGGCGATACGCTGCTGCCTGCGGCCTTGACCGAACGGCTGGTGCCGGCTCCGGAGAAGCCGAAAGACGAGGATGCCGAACTCGACGCCAATGCCGTCTTCGCCAAGCTCTCGGCGCTCAAGTCGAAGACCGAGGACGCGGACGACGAATAAGGGCTGTGACAGTCCAGTTAAAAAAGCCCGCTTTAAGCGGGCTTTTTTGTTGGATTCGTAGTCTCAGTTCCGAGCCGCCCTGTCCGGCGCCATGCCGTAATCCTCGCTGCGCTCCACCGCCCGGTAGAAATCGGCGAGCTGCTTGCCGCGCTCCGGCTTGAAGATGCGGCCGGCGATCACCACCGAGGCGATGCGGTCGATGCGGAAGGCGCGGAAATCGTCGCGCATCTCGCACCAGGCGACCAGCGTCCACACCTTGCCCCAGAACCACAGGCCGAGCGGCCTGATGTCGCGCGCCGTGCCGCGGCCGGCCTCGTCCGAATAGTCGATAGTCAGCACCTGGCGCTTCTCGACGGCGCGTTCGATCAGGTCGATCGCCTCGCGGGCGGCGTCGCTCACCACCCACATCGGCGTGTGGATCTCGGTGCGGGCGATGCGATCCTTCTCGGCATCGGGCAGCACGGCGCCGATCTTGACCAGCGCCTCGTCGGCGGCTCGCGCCATGGCGGCGCCGCCGAAGGCACGCACCATGCGCGCGCCGGCGACCAGCGCCACGATCTCGTCACGCGTGAACATCAGCGGCGGAAGGTCGAAACCCTCCCTCATCATGTAACCGACGCCGGCCTCTCCATCGATCGGCACCCCGGTCGATTGCAAGTCCGCTATGTCGCGATAAATCGTTCGCTCGGAAACCTCGAGCCACGTGCCGAGCTTCTGGGCGGTGACCAGCCGGCCTCCGCGCAGATGCTGCACGATCTGGAAGAGCCTGTCGGCACGTCGCATCGTATGGTCTCCCGGTGTCGGTCTCTTGCACGCCGTGGTTCCGGAAACGGTCCCACTTCTGGGGCGGCATGCATTTACGGCTTCAGCCCTTCGCGTTTGCGTTGCGCGGCGACGAACTCCGCGCCGAAGGACAGTTTACTCGTCGTCGGCGTCTTTGCATCGAGCACGCGCCAGAACGGCGCGATGTCGCTCAGCGCCAGGCCCCGCTCGAGATCCTCGTGGGCGGCCTCGGCGACGGTGCGCAGATGATAGCCTATGGCAACCGGGCATGTCACTTCCGCGCCATGCTCGATGGCGAGCGCGGTACGCAGCGCCCGCACGTCCATTTCGACGCCTTTAGGAATCGAGCGGATGAAATCGTCGACCTGGCGCGCGGTCGGCACCAGCATCGGTTGGCCTTCGACAACGTCGCTCATGGTGCGTGGAGTCGGCTTGAGGCCGTTTACGCCCGCCGTATTCAGCCGGTCGTTCCAACTTTTCATCGAACGTCCTTTCGATCGTCCATGCTCATGTCATCATTGCATGCCGCTCCTGACAGCATTCTGTCAGGAGCCTTCAGCATACTCCCTGGCAAACAGCGTCCGCATTCCGGCGATGTCGCCACTTCTTTGCGGGTAGAGTGCCTTCAGGAAAGCCAGCGCGAAGGTGCCTGGCGCCGAACCCGGTGCGGAAACGACTTTGCCGTCGGCCACGGCATAAGGCACATCCTGATAGTTGCTGTCGCCGGCATAACCGGCTTCGTGGCCGTTGATCCAGTCACGGCCATTGCTGGTGTGCCTGGCTTTCTCGAACACGCCGGCTCGGGCCAACGCCAAGGTGCCGGCGCATATGCCGCCGACCACCCCGCCGCGTGAGGCAACGGCGGCGAGGAGGTCAGCGACATCCGGCGGCGCGTTGCCTGCCCAGTTGTCGGATCCGATGACGGCGACGGCATCGAGATCGCCATTCTCATCAACCCCAGCCGAGCGATCGGGCGTCAGCCGAAAACCACTTATCCCTTTCACGGGCTTGCCATCCGGCGTCAGCGAAATGGCGCGTGCGCCGAACCACTCGGCCGCCGAGGCCGCCAGCAGTCCATATTCCCAGTCGGCGAAGCCTTCGATGAAAAGGAAACCGATTGTCTTCTGGTCGGGGATAGGCTCGTGTTCAGGCATAAGCTCGCTCCATCCCCCGCGCCGGACCTATTATTTGGGCGCTGGTCCGGCCACATCCAATATTCATGTCGAAAAAATCGTCTCAATTGTCACGGATACGAAGACCTTCATACATATCCGGCCAGCCGATATCCTTGCGGACATCCGCGGGCAGTGCATTCAGGAAGCGCCGGGTGCGGATATCGTTGCGCATCGTGCGAACCTTGCCGACATAATGTTGCATGCCGCGCAGGATGGTAAAACCGTTCATGGCCAATCTCCTCTTGGTGGACGCAGACACTATCGCACACCCCTCCTGACAGCAGTCTGTCAGGAGGGCGTCAGGGCGAGCAATGATGGTTCCGGCGGATGCATTCGCGTGGAGAGGGGGCGTCATTTCGCTCTGTCGGATCCCCGACGAGAGGACCGCTTTGACAGCTGCCCCCAATGCTTGTCAAAGAGCGGCATGCCGAAATCTTTCACACAGCGGATCAAGGATACAACCGGTGGCCAGACGGTTGCACTGGCCGCCTCGTCCGGCCTGGCCCGGCGGGACGTTTTCCAGGTGTTGGCCATTCTGGCGCTGACGGCGATCTCGGCGTCGCTGGCCTTCTACAACCTCGACTTCCCGTTCGGGATCCAGCCGGACGAGCCGCTCAAGGTAGCGTTCGCAGCGGGCCAGCCCCACAATTACGCGCATCCCCCGTTGTTGATCGTCTTGGCTCGCTTCGCCGGCTGGCTTTGCCAGGCATCGAACGAACACAGCTTCTTGTTGGCCGGCCGAACCGTCTGTGCGCTCGCCAGCGTCGCGGCAAGCATCGTCTTCTATGTCGTGTTGCGACGATATGCGGACGATATCAATGCTTTCCTCTGGGCGAGTGTTTTTGCAGTCTCGCCGGCCATCGCGGTTCACGCGCATTACTTCAAGGAAGACCCTATTCTGGTCGTCGCCATATGCGTCGGCCTGCATGCCCTGGTGCGGTTGAAGGAACAGGGTACCGCGATCAACCTCGTCTATTTCGGAGTTGCGCTCGGCCTTGCCGTCACGGCGAAATATGCGGGCGCCGGCAACAGCCTGGTTCTTTTCGTCGTCGCGATCGTCTATTGCCGTCTTGGTGCGAGACAAGCCATCGTCGTTGCCGCCACGACCATGCTGACAGTTTTGGCGGTGTTCTGCGTGTCGCTGTCGACCGAGACCGGAAGCGGGCTTTCAACGGTGATCAATGGCCTTGGCACCGAACTGATCCACGCTGAAACAGGCCACGACCTCAAGGAATGGTTCTGGGAAGGCTATGGGCTCACGCATTTCCGTTCTCATCTGATCCCCAGCCTCACCGGCCCGACCGTGGCGATCGCCCTTGGGGCAATCGTCATTGCCATCGTCGCCGACCGCGACAAACATGTTGCCGCTTACGCGGGCGCGGCTTTGATCTGGCTGTTTATGCTCGAACTGTCGCCGCTCAAACTCGTCGGTTTCATGCGCTATATCCTGCCGGTCGCCGTCTATCTGCTGCTGGCCGCGGGTATCGCCTTTTCGAGATCGATTGGAGCCCGAAACCAGCCAGTCGCCATTGGACTTGGTCTGATCTGCTTGGTTGCCAGCGGACATGCCGGCATGGCCTATGTCGCGAACCTGGACCGGCAGGGAGATACGCGCTTTGCAGCGATGCGCTTCCTTGAAAAGCAGGGCGTCACGCATTTCCTGGTGGATTTCCCAATGGGGGAGCCGGCGCCAATGACCAAGGACTACCGCGATCTTTCGTCGGCGGACTACCTCGTATCGTTGAAATTTCAACGGTATCTGCGTGGCGGAGGATTATCCGCTCAGGATCCGAGAATATACGAGCTTGCCGGCATTTTCCGTTGCCTCGACAGCCATATCGTAGCGCAATTTTCGAAACCATATGGGGACTATGGCTATGTTGCACCGACCGTGCGGATTTATGATCTGCGAGGGGCGCGGTCCTGCATTCCCGAAGGCAAAGCCATCTCATAGACCATCGGAAGCAACAGGCCGCGGCATGTGTTTGGGAGCAGGTTTTGACAGCCGGCCGCGTTGCTGGTCAAAGGCGGCATGACGAAACTCCTCGCCCTTGTCATCATCGGCTTCATGGTTATCCAGCTCATCAAGCCACTGGGCTGGCCGGGCCTGAGAAGGCGCAGCGACTTCTGGAAGCTGGCGCTGCTGGCCATGGCGGCAATCTCGCTGGCGGCGGTGCTCGGGCACTGGGTATAAACTCATCGATATTCAGGTGGGGTCAACGAACCTTGCCCGCGCTTTCGTTCCCCAGCACAAAATCCAACAGATGCTCGGCCCAGGCCCTGTAGCCGGCTTCCGAGGCATGAAACCCGTCGGAGGCAAAGCCGGCCTCGGGATTGGTGATCGGCAGCCGTGCTGCCGGAACCGCGCCGCGTTCCAGGCAGAGGCGTTCGCCCATGCGGTTCATCGCGGTGGCGCGGACCTCCAGAATCTTGCCCAGCAGCGGCGGCATCGCCGGTGCCCGTGTGAACTCCAGCACCGGCGACCACACCACGCGTGCCTCGGGCCATTTGGCGCGCAAGGCGTAGAGCAGGCCACCGAACTCCTTCTTGAATCGGGGGACGGAATGAAAATTCTTGGTGTCGTTGGTGCCGATGGCAAGCACGATGTGCGTCCACGGATCGGCCGACAGATTGGGCAGCACATGATCGCGGATCTGGCCCGATGTCGCCGAGTTGAAGCCGGCCGCGCGCCAGCGCACACTGCTGCCGGTGCGTTGGGAAATCAGGACAGCGAGTTGCGCGGCAAGCCCGTTCTCGGAGTTGCCGATACCGACCGAGGCCGCCGAGGAATCACCCAGGACCAGAAGCGAGATGGCAGGAACCCTGCCTGGTATGTCGTGCATGACCGGACCTTGCGCAGGCAGCATGCGGGAGGTGCGGCGACGCACACCCAGTCCCTGCCAGACATAGGCAGGGAAGGCGAGCCAGGTGAGAAAGGTCGGGAAGCGCATGATGATACCGTGAAATGACCTTGGGCAGCCTTAGCGCATGTTGCAGCCGGGGTGAACGGATCGTTGCGCCGCGTGCCGGCTTGGGCGCATTGCGTCAGAAGCCGGCGTGGTCCGGCTGCGACGACCTGTTTCCATATTCGTCATGCAGCCGCACCCAGTCCATGAGCGTCCGGTAAGGACCGGTCTCGTCGCGGCCTTTCGGCGCCATGTCGAGATATTGATAGGCGCCGATGAGCTGCTCGCTGCCACGGGCGCGCGACATGAAGGTGAGGAAGACGTCGCCGGTTTCGTTTCTATAAAAGACAGTGGTGCCGGGCAGGTCCTTCGACGTCAGCACCGGCGTTTCGAAATTGTAAACCGCTTCACCCGACGCAATCTGCCTGTCGGTGAAGGATACCTGCATGTCGAAGTTGAAATCCGAGGCATAGGACGACACCCAGTCGAATTTCCAGCCCATGCGCTGCCTGTAGGGCAGCAGCTCGGCGAGCGGCGCCCGCGACACGGCGACAAGCGATACGTCGTGGTGCCTGAGATGCCGGTTGGCGCCATCCATATGGTCGGCGACGAACGCACAGCTCTCGCAATGATGAGTTGAGCCTGGCCCGAAGACGAAGTGATAGACGATCAGCTGGCTGTGGCCGGCGAAGAGATCGGCCAGGTTCTTCGGCCCTTGCTCCGTCTCGAAGACATAGTCCTTGCGCATTTTCAGCCAGGGCAGTTCCCGCCGCTCGGCCGCAACGCGTTCACGCAACCTCGTCAGTTCCTTCTCGCGCGCCAGATGCGCCTTGTGCGCCTGAAACCAGTCTTCGCGCGAAACGGCCTTGTTGCGATGCATATGCCTCTCCCTGTCGGTCACCTCAAGGACGTTCGAAGTGGGCGCAATCCGACATCGCCGCCGAAAACACCGCAGAGGACATAAGGATGGTCAGGCTCGATCCCAAGTTCTGGCCCAATTCTTTGGGGACAAACAAAAACCCGGGCACATGGCCCGGGTTAGTATGCGGTCAAAGGAGCTGAGTTCAGGCGGCTTTTTCCAGGGCCGGCTGCCATTTTCCGAGCGCGGCCAGATAATTCATGTGGGCGCGGTGGGTAAAGGCGGCCTGGCCGGCGGCGACATTCGAGGCCTTGCCGCTCCACGCCTTCTGTGGGGCGGCCTGCAGCGCGCGGCCATAGGAGAAGGTCAGCTTCCACGGATGTGGGCCGATGGCGTTGATGGCGTTGAGGTTGGCGGTCGCCTCCTCGTCCTCCTGGCCGCCGGACAGGAAGGCGATGCCGGGCACCGCAACCTGCTCGGGCCTGTCCACCTTGCCCGATTTCTTGCCCGACAGCACCATGTTGGGCTTCAGGATCGTGCCTTCCAGCACGACGCGGGCGGCGTAAAGCTCGTCATAGAGCCTGGTCAGCGTCGCCCTCGAAACCTCAAAGCAGGTGTCGATGTCGTGGGCGCCGTCCATCAGCACTTCCGGCTCGACGATCGGCACGATGCCGGCCTCCTGGCAGAGGGCGGCATAGCGGGCCAGCGCATGGGTGTTCGAGCCGATCGAAGTGGCCGAGGGGACGCCCTTGCCGGTGTCGATGTCGATCACGGCGCGCCATTTGGCGAAGCGGGCGCCCAGTTTGTAATAGTCGGCAAGCCGCTCGCGCAGGCCGTCGAGACCCTCGGTAATCGTGTCGCCGGGAAAGCCGGCCAAAGGCTTGGCGCCGGCATCGACCTTGATGCCGGGAATGGCGCCTGACGCCTTGATGATGTCGACCAGCGGCGTGCCGTCGGCGGCCTTCTGGCGGATGGTCTCGTCATAGAGGATGACGCCGGAAATATACTTGGTCATCGCGTCCCTGGCGCGGAACATCATCTCGCGGTAGTCGCGGCGGCTGTCGGCGGTCGATTCGACGCCGATGACGTCGAAGCGCTTCTTGATTGTGCCGGAACTCTCATCGGCGGCCAGAAGGCCCTTGCCGTTGGCCACGATCGCGGCAGCAATGTCTTCGAGACGTTCGCTCATTCTGCTTCTCCTCAGAGGTCCGTTCCGCGCTTAACGGAACTCTACCGCCAAAGGAATGGCCTCGGAAAGCTCGAATCGATTGAAAGTCGCCGGCGCCGCCGCCGGTCCGCTTGAGTTGATCGGATTATCGCTCGGGCCGCGAAATGCCTCAGCGCTTCAGCACGTCGACGCCCGGCAGCGGCTTGCCTTCCATCCATTCGAGGAAGGCGCCGCCGGCGGTCGAGACATAGGTGAAATCGTCGGCGACGCCGGCATGGTTGAGGGCCGCCACCGTATCGCCGCCGCCGGCGACGGAGACCAGCTTGCCGGCCTTGGTGCGGGAAGCCGCATGCTTGGCAGCGGCCACCGTGGCATGGTCGAAGGGCGCGATCTCGAAGGCGCCGAGCGGGCCGTTCCAGACCAGCGTCGCGGCGCGGTCGATCCATTCGCCGATGATGGTCACGGTTTTGGCGCCGACGTCGAGGATCATGCCGTCGGCAGGCACGTTAGCGATGGCGACGGTCTCGCAGGCGGCACCCGCCTTGAATTCCTTGGCGACGACGCCGTCGACCGGCAGGATGATGGCGCAGCCGGCCTCGGCCGCCTCGATCATGATCTGCTTGGCGGTTGCGGCCAGGTCATGTTCGCACAGCGACTTGCCGACATCGGTGCCGCGTGCGGCGAGGAAGGTGTTGGCCATGCCGCCGCCGATGACCAGCGCGTCGACCTTCTTCACCAGGTTCATCAACAGGTCGATCTTGGTCGAGACCTTGGCGCCGCCGACAATGGCGACGACCGGGCGGACCGGATTGCCCAGCCCCTTTTCCAGCGCTTCAAGCTCGGCCTGCATGGTGCGGCCGGCGAAGGCCGGCAGCAGATGCGCCAGCCCCTCGGTCGAGGCATGCGCCCGGTGCGCTGCTGAAAAGGCGTCGTTGACGAAGATGTCGCCATTGGCGGCGAGTTTTTCGGTGAAGGCCGGGTCGTTCTTTTCCTCGGCCTTGTAGAAGCGGGTGTTTTCCAGCAGCAGCACGTCGCCCTTGTCCATGGCGGCGACGGCGCTGCCCGCCGTGTCGCCGATGCAATCGCCGGCGAACCCGACCGGGCGGCTGAGCACCTCGGCCGTCGCCTTGGCGATTGGCTCCAGCGAGAATTCGGGCGAGGGGCCATCCTTGGGGCGGCCGAAATGGGCGAGCAGGATGACCTTGGCGCCCTTGCCGGACAGTTCGGCGATGGTCGGCGCAATGCGTTCGATGCGGGTGGCGTCGGTGACCTTGCCGTCGGCGACGGGAACGTTGAGGTCGACGCGCACCAGCACGCGCTTGCCGTTGATGTTGCCGATGTCGTCCAGTGTCTTGAAGCCGGCCATGCTGGTTCCTTTCGCGGGAAAAATCGCGCGGACCATACCCGGCAGCGGCGACGATGCAAGGGTTGGGCTGCCTGTGATACGAATTTTTGAAGGGCGGGTGCCGACCCGGCCTTCAGATCAGGCGTTGTCGTCCACTTTTTCAACCGGGGGATGCGCCTGCGTGGGTTCGGCGGCATGGGTGGTGGAAGGCTTGCGCCAGTTGCGGATGAAAGCGGTCACGCGGTCGCCGATCTCGCCGGCGCTCAGGAACACCGGCACTCTTGCCACCGGCGCGGTCGGTTCGAAGGACAGGCCGAGGCCCGTGATCCTGCCCTTGTCGTCGACATCCCTGACGATCAGCTCGATCGGGCCGATCAGCACGCGGTCGGCATATTCGACATGGCCGCCGAGTCGTGCCGTGACCAGCGCGCCAACGGTGAGCTTCTGCTCCGCTTCGGTCAGACCCGGCCCATAGGCGGCTTCCAGTTCTCCCGCCGAGCGGGCGGGATCGACGGCGAAGGCGCCGAAGAAGTCGGCATCCTCGGGATCGACAACAGCGCGGCTGGCGAACAGCTTGTCGAGCAGGCGTGGATAGCGGTCCGGCACGAAGATATAGACCTGGTCGCCGGCGGCGAGCCGGCCCATGTCCTGGAACCGCATCGAGCGCCCGTCGCGCAGCACCAGCGAGGGCCGCGCCCAGCGCGGAATGCGCTCGCCGCGCGCCACCGGGCTGCCCGGCGCCACGCGATAGGCGAGAAGCTCATGATGGGCCGAGCCCGGCAGTTCGAGCTCGACCTTGTCGAGCGGTCCGAGGCGCGCCGGCACGATGAGGCCGAGGCGCCGCGCCAGCGGGCCGACCGTCCAGCCCTGGATGACCAGCGACACCAGCACGATGATGAAGGCGGCGTTGAAGATAATGCGGCCGTGCTCCAGCCCTCCGAGCAGCGGGGTGATGGCAAGCAGGATCGACACGGCGCCGCGCAGGCCAACCCAGGAGACGAAGGCGATCTCCGGCCGCGGCAGGCGGAAGGGGATCAGGCAGAGCCAAACCGCGACCGGCCGGGCGACGAACATCAGGAACAGGCCAAGCAGCACCGCCGGCACCAGGATCGCCGGGAATTGCGACGGCGTGGCGAACAGGCCGAGGATCAGGAACATGATGATCTGCGCCAGCCACGACATGCCGTCCTGGAAACGCTTCAGGATGGTGACGGCGCGGATATCGGAATTGCCCGCAATCAGGCCGGCGATATAGACCGCCAGGAAGCCCGAGCCGCCAATGGCGCCGGCGGCGGCGAAGACCATCAGCGACAAGGTCAGCACGAAGATCGGCAGCAGGCCATGGTCGAGATTGAGCCGGTCGACGAGGCGCACGATGCCAAGGCCGCCGAGCACGCCGACGATGGCGCCGAGACCCATATTGACCAGGAAGCCGAGGACCAGGCTGGTGGCCAGGACATTGGCTTCGGGATCGGCGTGGGCGGCGATGATCTCGACCAGGGTGATGGTCAGGAAGATGGCGATCGGATCGTTGGTGCCGGATTCGACCTCGAGGGTGGAACGCACGCGTTCGCGCAGATTGATCTCGCCGGCGCGCAGCAGGAAGAACACGGCCGCCGCGTCGGTCGATGCAACGGCGGCGCCGAGCAGGAAGGATTCCAGCCAGCTGAGGTCGAGCAGATAGTAGGCGGCGGCGCCGAACAGGCCGGTGGTGAGGATGACGCCGACAGTGGCCAGCGACAGTGCCGGCCCCGCTGCCTGGCGCAAGGCATTGAGCGGCGTGCCGAAGCCGGAATCGAACAGGATGACCGCCAGCGCCAATGAGCCGGCAAAATAGGCGATGCGGGCGTTGTCGAATTCGATGCCGAGGCCGTCGGTCCCGGTGGCCAGGCCGATGCACAGAAACAGGAGCAGCAGGGGGGCGCCGAAGCGGAAGGCGATCAGGCTCGAAAACGCGGCGGCGACAACAAGCGCTGTGCCGACCAGCGTGACGAGATAGATCGCATGCTCCATCCGTGATTTGCCCCTGGATTCCTGCCGCATGACCCCGAAATCGGTATCGATTTCGGAAAGGATCATGCGCCAAGTCAAAGTGTTACAGCGTCCTTTGCGCGTCCGAGGACGCGCGGCGCTGTAATGTCATCCCGATTTACGGGAGAGTGGGGCGAAGGCGTGGCCAGTGCAAGGCGCAAGGGTGGTTTTTTGCCCTATGCCGCTGATTTTCTGGCGGTTTGGTGTAGCTTGCGCGACAAAAGAAAACGCCCGGACGAAGCCGGGCGTTTCAGATCTCGCGACGATGGGCCTGCGATCAGGCGATGGTCTTGCCGAAGGCGACCGCGGTGTCGCCCATGCGGTTGGAGAAGCCCCACTCATTGTCGTACCAGGACAGCACCGAAACGAAGTTGCCGTCCATCACCTTGGTCTGGTCGAGCGCCATGATCGAGGAGCGCGGATCGTGGTTGAAGTCGATCGAGACATTCGGGTGATGGGTAACGCCGAGAATGCCCTTCAGTCTGCCGTTGGAAGCGGCGATCACCGCCTCGTTGATTTCCTGCGCCGTGGTCGAGCGCTTGGCGATGAACTTGAAGTCGACGACCGAAACGTTCGGGGTCGGCACGCGGATCGAGATGCCGTCGAGCTTGCCCTTGAGGTCGGGCAGCACCAGGCCGATCGCCTTGGCCGCACCCGTCGAGGTCGGGATCTGCGACAGGGCGGCGGCGCGGGCGCGGTAGAGATCCTTGTGCATGGTGTCCAGCGTCGGCTGGTCGCCAGTGTAGGAGTGGATCGTCGTCATCATGCCCTTTTCGATGCCGACCGTCTCATGCAGGACAGCCGCCAGCGGCGCCAGGCAGTTGGTGGTGCAGGACGCGTTCGAGATGACGATGTGGTCGTTGGTCAGCTTGTCGTGGTTGATGCCGTAGACGACGGTCAGGTCGGCGCCGTCGGCAGGTGCGGAGACCAGCACGCGCTTGGCGCCGGCGGTCAGGTGCGCGGCGGCCTTGTCGCGGGCGGTGAAGATACCGGTGCATTCGAGCGCGATGTCGATGCCGAGTTCCTTCCACGGCAGCTGGGACGGATCCTTGATGGCGGTGACCTTGAAGGTCTCCTTGCCGACCGAGATCTGGTCGCCGGACACCGACACTTCGTGCGGGAAGCGGCCGTGCACGCTGTCGTAGCGCAGCAGGTGAGCATTGGTCTCGACCGGGCCGAGATCGTTGACGGCGACGACGTCGATGTCCTTGCGGCCGGACTCATGGATGGCGCGCAGGATGTTACGGCCGATACGGCCAAATCCGTTGATGGCAACTCTGACGGTCATTTTTCTCTCCCGGGGAGCTGGGGGGCAGACTGATGGTCCGCAGCTTCATAGCGGCGGACCGGCAAAGAATCCAGCCATCCAATGACCAGATTTAAATCGATTAGGTTGGGCCAGCCCGCGAAACCGCCATAGCTGGGTTCGCGGGCCATTCTGGTTTCGCGCATGCGCCTTACTTGGCGTGCAGGCGGGCTTCCGCCGCCTTGGCCGCCGCCTCGGCGGTGATGCCGAAATGCGGATAGAGCTGCTCGATCGTGCCCGAGGCGCCGAAGCCGGTCATGCCGACGAAGATGCCGTCGGAGCCGATCAGGTGATCCCAGCCCTGGCGGATGCCGGCCTCGATCGCCATCTTGATCGGCGCGTTGCCGATGGTCTTCCTGCGGTAGTCGTCGCTCTGCTGGTCGAACAGCTCGAAGCACGGCACCGAGACGACGCGGGTCGGGTGACCGTGCTTTTCAAGCAAGTCGCGGGCACCGAGCGCGATCTCGACCTCGGAACCGGTGGCGAAGATCGTCACCGCCGCCTCGCCGCTGGCCGCGGCCAGTTCATAGGCGCCCTGGCTGCTGAGGTTCTTGGCCGTGAATTCGGTGCGCACCGTCGGCAAGTTCTGGCGGGTCAGCGCCAGGGTCGACGGGGTCTTTTCGGATTCAAGGGCAATCTGCCAGCATTCGGCGGTTTCCACCGCGTCAGCCGGGCGGAAGACGTTGTGGTTGGGGATGGCGCGCAGCGCCGCCATGTGCTCGACCGGCTGGTGGGTCGGGCCGTCTTCGCCCAGACCAATGGAATCATGGGTCATGACGAAGATCGAACGGATGCCCATCAGCGAGGCCAGCCGCATCGACGGGCGGGCATAGTCGGAGAAGCACATGAAGGTGCCGCCATAGGCGATGACGCCGCCATGCAGCGTCAGGCCGTTGAGAGCGGCCGCCATGCCGTGCTCGCGGATGCCGTAGTGGACATAGCGCTGGCCGTAATCCTCCGGCGTGATGTTCTTGGTCTGGCTGGTCTTGGTGTTGTTGGAGCCGGTGAGGTCGGCCGAACCGCCGATGGTTTCGGGCACGGCGCCGTTGATGACTTCCAGCGCCATTTCGGACGATTTGCGGGTGGCGACCTTCGGCTTGTCGGCCGACAGCTTCTTCTTGTAGTCGGCGATGACGGCGTCGAAATTGGACGGCAGCTTACCGGCGAGACGACGCTCGAACTCGGCCTTCAGCGTGGCCTCGGTCTTGGCGAGGCGGCCTTCCCAGTCGGCACGCGCCTTGGCGCCGGTCGTGCCGGCGGCGCGCCAGCCGTCGAGGATGTCGGCCGGAATTTCGAAGGGCGGCGACTGCCAGTTGAAGAATTTGCGCGCGCCGGCGATTTCCTCGGCGCCAAGCGGCGAACCATGCGCCTTGTTGGTGCCGGCCTTGGTCGGCGCGCCGAAGCCGATGGTCGTCTTGCAGGCGATCATCGTCGGCTTGTCGGAGTGGCGCGCGGCTTCGATGGCATAGGCGATCGCTTCGGGGTCGGTGCCGTCGATGTGGCTGGCATTCCAGCCCGAGGCCTGGAAGCGGGCGACCTGGTCGGTGTTGTCGGCGAGCGAGACCGGGCCGTCGATGGAGATGTTGTTGTTGTCCCAGAAGACGATCAGCTTGTTGAGCTTCAGGTGCCCGGCAAGCGCGATGGCTTCCTGCGAGACGCCTTCCATCAGGCAGCCGTCGCCGGCCAGCACATAGGTGTAGTGGCTGACGAGATCGTTGCCGAAGGCGGCGTTCATGATGCGCTCGCCGAGCGCGAAGCCGACCGAATTGGCAAGACCCTGGCCGAGCGGTCCGGTGGTCGTCTCGATGCCGGCGGCATGGCCGTATTCGGGATGGCCGGCGGTCTTCGATCCCAACTGGCGGAAATTCTTGAGCTGGTCGAGGGTCATGTCCTCGTAGCCGGTCAGATAGAGCAGCGAATAAAGCAGCATCGAGCCATGGCCGGCCGAGAGGATGAAGCGGTCGCGATCGGCCCAGTGCGGCGCCTTGGCGTCGAATTTCAGGAATTTCGTGAACAGCACGGTGGCGATGTCGGCGCAGCCCATCGGCAGGCCGGGATGGCCGGAATTCGCCTTCTCGACGGCGTCCATGGAGAGAAAGCGGATCGCATTGGCCATCCGGTCATGTTGTTCACGCGACGTCATGGTTCCTCCGATGTGGGGGTTTGGGAGCTTGGGAGAGCCCTTGAAAAGGTGCGCGACACATAGCAGGCGCGGGCTTTTAGTCAACAAATCGGGTGCGTTTTTGCCGGTCTTGTGATGCCGGCGGCGGGCCTACATTAGCGTTAGCAGGGGACAGTCGCGAGAGCTTTGTTGACGTTGCCTTCACCCGGTGCCTAATGTTTCAGGGATAACGCGTTCTGAACGCGAACGATTCGGTGATGGGCAGGGCACAGGACGAAGGCCATGACCGGGGAAGCCACACTCAAGGAAGTCATCGCCAGGCTGGGCAAGGCCATCGAAGGCTTGGAAAACGCCGTCGCGGCCAAGCTTGAGCATGAGCGCGATTATTCGGAAGCCGAGGCCGAAGTGCAGCGGATGAACGCCGACCGCTCGCGGCTGGCGCAGGAACTCGACAATTCCGAGGCGCGCGCCGAGCGGCTGGAGGACGCCAACAAGGAAGTGTCGCGCCGGCTGGTGACCGCCATGGAAACCATCCGCGCCGTGTTGGACAGATAGGAGCTGGCCCATGGCACAGGTCACCGTTTCAATCGACGGCAAGCAGTACCGGATGGCCTGCGACGAGGGCCAGGAAGAGCATCTGATCGACCTTGCCGAGCGCTTCGACCGCTACGTCTCGCATCTGAAGGATTCATTCGGCGAGATTGGCGACCAGCGGCTGACCGTCATGGCCGGCATCATGGTGATGGACGAGCTGTCGGAACTGCAGAAGCGCGTCAAGGGCATGGAAAGCGAAGTGCTGACCTTGCGCAAAACCCGCGACGAGGCGCTGATCAAGGCCGACAAGAGCGACAGCGTGCTAACCAACGCGCTGGGCGCGCTGGCGCAGCGCATGGAAGACCTGTCAACGACGCTGGCCGTCAACAAGGCCTGAGCCAGAGGCGGGCTGTCTGCGCGAACGCCGGCGGCGGCAGCACAAAATACCCGTTCCGCCGCCGACAAGAGTTTCGTATTATCCTGCGGTCACGAATTTTGCGCTAAGATGCAGCGATGTTGGGGCATCTGCGCTGATGGCGGCAGGGTTAGCCGTTCGTGGCGCCCGCAACAGACGAGATTTGATCACAGGGGAGTGTCATGAGTCTTCGTATCAACGATATCGCGCCGGATTTCACCGCCGAGACCACGCAAGGGTCCATCAAGTTCCACGACTGGATCGGCGACGGCTGGGCGATCCTGTTCAGCCATCCCAAAAATTTCACGCCGGTCTGCACCACCGAGCTCGGCACGATGGCGGGGCTGGAAGGCGAGTTCAAGAAGCGTAACGTCAAGATCATCGGCATTTCAGTCGATCCGGTCGAAAGCCACGGCAAATGGCAGGACGACATCAAGACGGCGACCGGCCATTCGGTGAAATACCCGCTGATCGGCGACAAGGACCTCAAGGTCGCCAAGCTCTATGAGATGTTGCCGGCGGGGGCCGGGGAGAGTTCGGATGGCCGCACGCCCGCCGACAACGCGACGGTGCGTTCGGTCTATGTCATCGGGCCGGACAAGAAGATCAAGCTGGTGCTGACCTACCCGATGACGACAGGCCGCAACTTCGATGAGATCTTGCGCGCGGTCGATTCCATGCAGCTCACCGCCAAGCATCAGGTGGCAACGCCGGCCAACTGGAAACAGGGCGAGGATGTCATCATCACCGCCGCGGTTTCCAACGAGGATGCGATCAAGCGCTTCGGCGCCTATGAGACTATCCTGCCTTATCTCAGGAAGACCAAGCAGCCCTCGGCATAACCTATCTTCGGCCAGGGTATTTTCGACTTTCGTCCTGTTTCTGGCATGGCGTACTTGACGGGTGCGCCATGCTAGATGACCATGCTCGCGGTTAGCGCTGGCAAGGAAAACCATTCCTGTCCAGCCAGGGCAGGGAATCCTGACATTGGATATCGCTTCGGCCAGGCCGCAGGTTGCCGGCTTCTACGACAAGCCGACAGGTGCCATCCAGTATGTCGTCGCCGACCCGGCGACGAAGCGCTGCGCCGTCATCGATCCGATCCTCGACTTCGACGAGAAGTCGGGCGCCACCGCGACGACCAATGCGGACGTCCTGCTCGATTTCATTGGCGAGAACGGGCTGCAGCTTGAGTGGATCCTCGACACCCATCCGCATGCCGATCACTTCTCGGCGGCTCATTACCTCAAGGAGAAGACCGGATCGCTAACGGCGATCGGCGACAGGGTGGTCGAAGTCCAGGCCCTGTGGAAGGCCATCTACAACTGGCCGGATTTTCGCGCTGACGGCTCGCAGTGGGACAGGCTGTTTGGGGCAGGCGAGACGTTCCGGATCGGCACGCTGCCGGTCAAGGTACTGTTCTCACCGGGCCATACGCTCGCCTCGATCACCTATGTGATCGGTGACGCCGCCTTTATCCACGACACGCTGTTCATGCCTGACAGCGGCTCGGCCCGTGCCGATTTCCCCGGCGGCAGCGCGGCGCGGCTCTGGCGCTCGATCCAGGACATTGTGGCGCTGCCCGACGAGACGCGGCTGTTTGTCGGCCATGACTACCAGGCCGGCGGCCGCGAGCCGCTGTGGGAGAGCACGGTGGCGCAGCAGAAGGCGGGCAATATCCACCTCGTCGCGGCGCGCAGCGAGGCCGAGTTCGTCGCCTTGCGCCAGGCGCGCGACCGGACCCTGCCGATGCCGAGGCTGATCCTGCATGCGCTGCAGGTCAACATGAATGGCGGACGGCTGCCGGAACCGGAGGCCAATGGCCGGCGCTATCTGAAGTTTCCGCTGGATGGGCTGTGAGGTTTCGCCGACCTGACGCAATGAAAAAGGCGGCGCCGGTTTCCTGACGCCGCCTTGATATTTCCTGGCCGGAAGCCGGCTTTAGGCCGCCGGCTGCGCCTCGATGGTGCGCAGGGCCTGGGTCTGGCGCTTGGCGGCGGCCTTGACCGCATCCTGCACCTTCTCGAAGGCGCGCACCTCGATCTGGCGCACGCGCTCGCGGCTGATGTCGAACTCGGCCGACAGCTCTTCCAGCGTCAGCGGCTCGTCGGCGAGGCGACGTGCCTCGAAGATGCGCCGCTCGCGCTCGTTGAGCACCGAAAGAGCGCCCGACAGCATGCTGCGCCGGTTTTCCAGCTCATCCTGCTCGATCAGCATCTCTTCCTGGCTTTCGTGGTCGTCGACCAGCCAGTCCTGCCATTCGCCGGACTCGCCCTCGGTTGCGCGGATCGGCGCGTTGAGCGAGGCGTCGCCGGACAGGCGGCGGTTCATCGACACCACTTCGGCTTCAGACACGTTCAGTCGCGTGGCGATCTCGGTGATCTGGTCGGGTTTCAAATCGCCGTCGTCCAGCGCCTGGATCTTGCCCTTCACCTTGCGCAGGTTGAAGAACAGCCGCTTCTGGTTGGCGGTCGTGCCCATCTTGACCAGGCTCCACGAGCGCAGGATGTACTCCTGGATCGAGGCCTTGATCCACCACATGGCGTAGGTCGCGAGGCGGAAGCCGCGCTCGGGTTCGAATTTCTTGACGGCCTGCATCAGGCCGACATTGCCTTCCGAGATCACCTCGCCGATCGGCAGGCCGTAGCCGCGATAGCCCATGGCGATCTTGGCGACGAGCCGCAAATGGCTGGTAACGAGCTTGTGCGCGGCGGAAGTGTCTTCATGCTCGGCGTAGCGCTTGGCGAGCATGTACTCTTCCTGCGGCTGAAGCATGGGAAAGCGGCGGATTTCTTCCAGGTAGCGGCTGAGGCCGCCTTCGCCGGAAACGATACTGGGTAGTGACTGGGCCATGATAGCGCCCCCTCTCTATTGGAGTGATGCCCCCGAAACGCGGCGGGCATGTGACGCGAGCACCAATCGGCTCGCTCGCGACATCAGTTCTTATACAGGAACAAAACCAGAAAAGACAGCATTTGTTCAACACGAAACAGTGTGTCACGGTGAAGTGAACAATGGCAGTCAGGTTTTTTGAAGGCTAGCGTGAGGCTAGTTGATGATCGGGCTCACAGCTTGCGGAAGCCGCCGACGAGTTCCTCCATGTCCCCCGGTATCGGCGCCTCGAACCTCATCGTTAGATGGGTGGTGGGGTGGCGGAATTCAAGGAGCCATGCGTGCAGGGCTTGCCTGGGAAATGCCTGCACCTTGCTCTTCAACGGTTCCGGCAGCCGGTTGGCCTTGGTGCGGAAGGCGAGGCCATAGTCGGGGTCGCCGATGACGGGATGGCCGATATGGGCCATGTGGACGCGGATCTGGTGGGTGCGGCCGGTCTCCAGCCGGCATTCGACCAGGCTGGCGTTGGCGAATGCCTTCTGGCCTTCGCCGAAACGCTCCTGGACGGTGAAATGGGTGACGGCATGGCGGGCGTCGTCGCGGCCTTCCGGCACCACCGCGCGGCGCACGCGGTCGGCGGCACGGCCGAGCGCCGCGTCGACCGTTCCGGTCGGCCGCTGCGGTATGCCCCAGACCAGCGCCAGATAGGCGCGTTCGAGATCGCCGGTGAGGCCATGGTCGGCAAAAGCCTCCGACAGCGCCTTGTGGGCGCGGTCGGTCTTGGCCACCACCATGACGCCGCTGGTCTCCTTGTCGAGACGGTGGACGATGCCCGGCCGGCGTACGCCGCCAATGCCCGACAGGCTGTCGCCGCAATGGTGGATCAGCGCGTTGACCAGCGTGCCGGTCCAGTTGCCGGCGCCGGGATGGACGACCAGCCCCGCCGGCTTGTTGATGACGATCAGTTCGTCATCCTCATAAAGGATGTTCAGCGCGATATCTTCGCCCGCCGGTTCGGCCGGCTCCGGCTCGGGCATGATGACGGACACGGTTTCGCCGGCTGCCATCTTGCGCTTGGTCTCGGTGACCGGCTTGCCCGATATGGCGACCGCGCCTTGCCGGATCAGCATCTGCACGCGGCTGCGCGACATGTCGGGTCCGAGCTGGGCGGCCAGCCACTGGTCGAGGCGCTGGCCGGCCGCATCCGCGCCGGCGACCAGCACGGTTGGCGCGGCCTCTATCACCAGGTCCTCTATCAATTGAGGGTCCTCTTCGCTATGAGCGCTCATCGAAAAACCATTCCGGAATATTTGCCATGGCCCGGCCCGATGCCGACGAAGAGCAGGAAAAGCCGCTTGACCCCGAGGTCGACAAGCTGCGCGGCAAGCTTATCCGCTTCATGGTCGTCAATCTCGGCCTGCTGTTTATCGCTCTTATGGTGGTGATCGGCGCCATTGTCTACAAAGCCCGCAAGGCGCCTGCAGTGAATCCGCCTTTGGCCGGCGACATCCAGACCCCGGCCGGCGAGCCGTCCAGCGGCGACATCGTGCTGCCGGTCGGCGCCAGGGTGGTCAGCCAGTCGCTGTCGGGCGACCGTCTCTCGATCGATGCCGAGCTTGCCGACGGCAGCCGCGCCATCTTCCTCTACGACATCGCTGAACGCCGCATCATCGGCCAGTTCGCAATCCGCACCAAATAGGCGGGCGGCGATGCAGCAAACAGGTTTGCCGCAGACATGACCGGCTTCGCTGAACATCGCCGTATCGCGACCGTGGCGCTGGTCGTCGCCGACTATGACAAGGCGATCGCCTGGTATGTCGAGCGGCTCGGCTTTCTGCTGCTCGAGGATGTCGATCTCGGCGGCGGCAAGCGTTGGGTCACGGTGGCGCCGGCCAACGGGCAAGGCGCCAGGCTGCTGCTGGCCGAGGCGTCCGACGAAGCACAGAGGCACAGCATCGGCAACCAGACCGGCGGCCGGGTCTTTCTGTTCCTCGAAACCGAGGACTTTGCCCGCGACCATGCGATGATGCTCGCGAAGGGCGTCGAATTCCACGAGACGCCGCGCCATGAGCCCTATGGCACGGTCGCGGTTTTCGCCGATCTCCATGGCAATCTGTGGGACCTGATCGAGCCGAAACGGCAGGGCTGACGACGACCGTTCGGCAAAGTCCGCAAAGCTGCCGAACCCCAGTTGCTTTTTCCCAGCCGCCAGCCTATATCGCCCCTTCTTGAGCGCGCCCATCGTCTAGCGGTCAGGACACCGCCCTCTCACGGCGGGAACAGGGGTTCGATTCCCCTTGGGCGTACCAAGCACAATCAACAAACCTGGCGCAGCATTGAACGTCAATCCGGTCTGAAGCTGAGGTAGACGCATGAAGCAGTATATCGGATTGATCCATAAGGATGCCGACAGCGACTTCGGCGTGTCCTTCCCTGATTTTCCAGGTGTTGTCACCGCCGGCTCCGACCTGGACGACGCCCGTGCCATGGCAGAGGAAGCCCTTGCCTTTCATATCGACGGGCTTGTGGAAGATGGCGAGGCCATTGCGGAACCTTCCAGCCTGGAAGATGTCATGGCCGATGCCAACAATCGGGACGGCGTTGCAATCCTGGTTGCGGTGAAAACCAAGGCCAAAAAGGTTGTTCGCGTGAACGTCACGCTCCCTGAAGATGTCTTGAGCCAAATCGACGCCTTTGCCGAGGCGCACGGCTATACCCGATCTGGCTTCATCGCGAAGGCTGCTCAAAGGCTCATGGAACTCGACGCGGCCTGAAGGATCGCCAGACACGGCGCTGCGCTTGCGAGCCGGAACTCTGGGTTCGATTCCCCTTGAACCGGCCAGGTCTCTCCACCATCCCGGCTGCGGCATCCCTTCTGGCGCGAACGTGCCGATTGGATTAGCATCGCGTCACAATTCGCTGGGCCAAGGTGCCCGCGAATGCGGTTTCGGACTTGCCCGGCAAGAGGCGATCGAGACAGCGGGAGGGAGCCAAATGCAGAAGCTACAGTCGCAAGGCGTTCATCACATCACGCTGGTCGGCGCCGGGCGCCAGACCTCGATCGATTTCTGGGAGGGCGTGCTCGGCATGCCGTTCATTTTCGAACAGCCCAATCTCGACAAGGCGAGCGAAAGCCATCTCTATTTCGATCCGGGCGACGGGCGGCTGATCACCATCTTCACCGACGAGAGCCGCGCGCCGGTCAAGCGGCGCACGCCGACCGACACAGGCTGCGTCCACCACATCGCGTTCTCGGTATCGCGGGTCACCTTCCTGCAGGCGGTCGGCCGGCTCGACGAGCGCGGCATCAAGCATAGCGGCGTCAAGGATCGCGGCTTCATGGATTCTATCTATTTCGAGGATCCGCTCGGCCTGCTGATCGAGCTCGCCTCCTACCGCTTCGAGCCGCCGGCCGGCTTCACCCATGCCGACGTGCTCATGCAGGCGCACCGGATCCGCGTGGCGCGCGGCGACTACAATATCGCCGAGGTGCATCTCGCGGACGCCATCCAGGCGCTGGTCGAGCGGTCGCGCGAGACATTGTCGGAGAACCGGGCGCCGAAAAATCCATACTGAACCGGCCACAAGGGGAGGAACACATGGCAAAGACTGCAACCAAGAGCGCGAAAGCCAAGGCGGCGCCGAAAGCGGCTGAAAAACCGGCTGCGAAAGCCGTGAAGGCACCTGCCGCGAAGATTTCGGCAAAGGCAGCCGCCAAGCCGGCGGCGGCAAAGACGAAAGCCAAGCCGGCTAAGAAACCCGGCGTAAGACTCAGCATGCTGAGGCCCAGCGTCAACAACATGACGGTGCGGGTGTTCGCGCGCGCGGCCGGGCTCGATGCCGCGGAGACCGATGCCTGGGGCCATACGCGCTCGCCCGAGTTCCTGGCGCGCAACCCGGCGCATCTGACGCCGATGATCGAGGACAAGGGCCTGCCGCGCGGCGTGCTGTGGGAAAGCTGCGCCATCATGCAGTATCTCTCCAACAAGCACGGGCTGGAAAAGTTCTATCCCAAGGCGCCGGCCAAGCGGGCGATGATCGACAGCGCCATGTTCTATCTGGTCGGCACGCTCTATCCCTACATCGCGCGCGCCACCTACCCGGCGCTCGGCTTTCCGCAATATGCGGGCGAAGTCGGCCACAGCGATGCCCATCCCGACCGGAAATCCGAGGCGCAGAAAGCGGCTGAAGCCGCGATCGCCGAGCCGCTTGAGGTCTTTCACAGCTTCTTTCGCGACGGCAAGCCGTTCATCGGCGGCAAGAACCCGTCGATCGCCGATATCCGGCTCGCGGCCACGCTCGAATTCCTGGCGGTCATCGACTACACGCTGCCCAAATGGGCCAAGGAGTACATGGCGGCATTGGAGAAGAAACTGGGCAAGGCCTATGCGGAACCAGCCGGCGACGTGCGCGGCTATATCGCCCATGTGAGGTCGCAGGCCAAGGCATGACGATAGGGCTGGGCCGATGGGAAGGGAAGAAGGGCCGGCTCAGAGCCGGCCCTTTGCTTTTGCGGCGCAACACTTTGAACGAGGTCAGCGAAGCCTTGCTGATCTGCCAAAGTATGTCAGCTGAAAACGGGGTCGCTTCCGCAGCTCAAGTGCTTTGCTCTAGGCAACCGCATCGCACTTTTGATGGAATTGCCGTCGATTTCCTGGCCATTCCGAAAAGTTCCTACGCTTTGCTGAGCTTCCGTCCTGACGCGCGACGGCACCATCTGCGGCGCTGGCCAGCCAGATGTTTCTCTGCGAAGCCAGGAGTCCGAATCTACCCAATTTAAGTCAGGGCTCATCGCTTGAAAGCGCAGCAATCTCTGGTACTTGCGGGGTGGGGACGGCGTCCGCGGCAGCGCGGATTTGGGTTGGATAGAGTTGGAATGATCTTGGTGAACACGGTGTGCCCGCATTGCCACGGCGGCGGCAAGGTCTTCGACTGCTCCAGGTGGGGTGCGTCGAAAGGGCATTGCTGCCCGGAAGGGACTCACCAGACCGGCTGCCCGGGAAGGACCGTCGTTTGCGCCGAGTGCGGCGGCCTGGGCACGTTGGCGGCGCCCAAACTCAGAGCTGTCGCGTAGCTGCTGCTGCGCCCGATGCTGCTTGCGCAACAGGGTTTGTTGCAGCAAGCTATCCGTATGAGACGCTCCCTGATCATCGCTCTTGTCGCCGCCTTGTCGGCAGTCGCCCAATGCGGACCGTCCCACGCCAAGGACAGGACCATTACCGGCACCATTCGAGGTTTCGAATGTGGCGACAATTGCTACCTGACCATTGTCGACCGCAAGAAGACCGAGCAAGTCGGTTTGTGTGCCGCGCCCGAGTGCGAAAGCTGGAACACGCAGACGGCGATGCCGTTCCGCTATCAGGGAAAACGCGTGACGGTCACCGTCGGGCAGGGGCAGCAGGTCGACGATAGCGGCAACGTCATGGGAGAAATGATGGCTTTCAAGAAGATCAAGTTTCTCGACTAGGGTCTTCTCGATCGGAGGCTCGTTAAGGTTTGATTCACCAATAGCCTGTCTACTGGGTGGCAGTTCACCCCGCGACCACGGATGTACTGGCGCGGCGGTGAAAGCAAAGGTCGGCTCGCTGCCGGCCTTTTGCTTTTTCGTACCTGAGATGGCGAGGCCGCCAGACCGCGGTCGGGGGCGGGCGGTATGCGCCGGTCAATGATGCAGGCGCCGTGCTTCGACATGCCGCGCCAGGTCGGGCGTTTCGAAGACGTAATCATTCCAGGCCGATTCCGGAATCTGTCCGGCCAGATAGCATTCCAGCAGCAGGCTTTGCTCGGCGTTGAGCGGCCTTGGCGAGCGCTCGTGATCGAGGCCGAGGGAATGAAAAAGGTTTCTTGTCAGTTCCGATACCGTGAAGTGGATCGACATCTGTGTTCTCCTCTGCCCTTCAACGCCGAAGCCCGGGCAAAGGTTCAACTTGTGGAGCGCTACATTTGCGACGACCCGGGCGTCGACCGGCGATCCCGTGGAACGGACAGGATTTCATGGCGTTGTGATCGACACAGCTAAAGCGCGTCGCGTCGAAACGGATTCAGGCCACGCGCTTCAGGTCTTTGTTTTCATGCATGTCGTTCTTCCACAACCGAGGTCATTTTTGGGCGACATGATTGGGAGAAACGCCATGGCCACATTCAGGGAAATGAAGGTGCTGGAGATCGTCGAAGACGGATCGCTTACCACCGAGCAGAAGATCGCCGAGTTGCGCAAGATCGAATCCGAAGCGCGCGGGTTGCAGCGGGCCGCCTCGGAGAGCCCGATGAGCGAGGATGACGGCTGGCAGGACGATCTACGCCAGGTTCGTCTGGCGCTCGACAAGCTCGGGGCCATAGAACCCAGGAAGGGCGCGGCATCGCTATAGGCTTAGGCTCCGTTGTTTTCTGCGTACTTCTGGACCGAAAAGGGACTAGTCGCAGACCATCCGGACCCTTTTCCCGGGCTCGGTGACATTCCTGCACGCGAGCAGCTTGTCCTCCTGGGAAGAAGAAGCTGGCGGCGTCGAAACTCGCGAAAAGTGCTTTCGCCGCGCCGCCGGCACGGCTGGCCTGCGCTCGGAAAACTGCCTCGTCGGCGGCGGCGTCACCGGGAAGGTGTCGTCATCGGGCTGAACCTGACCATAGCCGGTATTGGGCGGCGGCCGGTCCCAAAACCGCCGGGCATCGAGTTGCCGCGGGATGATGACGGTGCCGTCATAGCTGCGCGAACAGCCGCTGCCGAAAAGCAACGCCACGCCCAGGAAGAAAGGCACAATCCGTCCAAGCATCAGCAACACCCCTTAGCGGGCTTATAACGCGGGTCCGATGCCGCCGACAACCGGGCGTAACAGCGCAGGCGGGCCGGGCCGGCGCAGGAAACGAGCCGTTAAGGTTAGCGGATCGTTAATGCTTGTAAGGCACATTCCGCCGACGAACCGCGGAGGGAGGGTTCGGCCTTGGTTTTCGGGGTGGAGCGGTATGGCGGAAGCGGACGAAACAACCGGTGCGCGCGGCGCAAGCGGGCCCGACACTGCGGCGCTGGCAGGCGCCTTCGGGGACCTGGCGCCCGGACAGCGAGGAGAGACGTCGTTGGGAAACCTCGCCGATATCAGCACAATGGTCGATTCGATGCCGATCGGCGTCGTCGTCCTCGATGCCGATCTGCGCGCCGAAGTCATCAACCGCGCCTTCTACGACCTGTGGAAGATCGATCCGCTTCGTGCCAGCATAGGCTCCAGCTTCCGTGAATTGATGGAAGCCAGCCGTTCCATCGACTGCTTCGGTACTGACGATGTTGTCTGGCAGCGCCACATCGCCGAGCGCGAAGCGGAAGTCAGGGCCGGTGTCGCCGGTTCCAGGGAAATGCCGCACACGGACGGGCGCACCCTGGTGGCATCGCTGGCGCCGCTCGCCGGCGGCAAGCGCCTCATATCCTATGTCGACGTCTCCGAGATGAAGAACCGTGAGGCCGAAGCGCAGGATGCCCGCAAGCATCTCGGCAGCGTGCTGGAATCGCTGCCGGCCGCCGTCATCATCTACGATCGCGACGACAAGTTCGTCTTTGCCAACCGCAAGCTGCAGGACACGCTGCCGGCGCTGGTGCCGGCATGGCGGCCCGGCTCTACCTTCCGCGATGCCCTCACGCTTGGCCGATCGGTGGGCTATTTCCAGCGCAGCGGCGATGCCGAAATCGACCGGCTCTATGACGGCGATCCCGACGCCTGGATGGACGCCATGCTCGCCCGCTATCGCTTGCCCAGCTCGTCCTATGAGCGCCTCAATCCGGACGGCCGCTGGTACCAGGTCTATGACATGCGCACCGATGACGGTACGTTCATCGGCGTGCGTGTCGACATCACCGACATCAAGAGCCGCGAGGCGGCGCTGCGCGACTCGATGCGCCAGATCGACCTGTTCCGGCACGTCATGGACGAATTGCCCGTGGCCGCCTTCATCAAGGCGCAGGACCTCAGCATCGAATTCGTCAACAAGGCCTGGTGCGCGATCACTGGTCTTGCCAAGGAAGACGCCATCGGCCGCACCGACCGCCAGCTGTTCGGCTCAGAGGACGCGGAAGCCTATAGCCATGACGACAGCGACGTCGTGGCCACCGGCGCCGTGCGCGAGGTCGAGGAGCCGGTCACCCACCGCGATGGCACGGTGCGGCAGTTGATGACGCGCAAGAGCCGCCTGGTGGCCACGGACGGGTCAGTGCACCTGGTCGGCTCCAGCACAGACATCACCGACGTCAAGGCACGCGAGAAGGCCCTGGAACAGAGCATGCGCGAGAACGAGGTGTTCCGCAGCCTCATCGACAACGTGCCGGTATCGATCTACGCCAAGCGCTCCGATCTCAGGCAGTTCTACGTCAACAAGGGCTGGTGCGATCTCACCGGTCTCAGCAGGGAAGATGCGATCGGCAAGACCGACATCGAGATTTTCGGACAGGACGGCGAAGCCTTCGTCAATGGCGACCTGGCCGTGCTGCGCACCGGCGAAACCCAGGAGGTCGAGGAAACGGTGACGCTTGCCGACGGCAGCGTACGCCACCAGTTCGCCCGCAAGGGCGCGATGATCGCGTCGGACGGCTCGCTCTATCTGATCGGCTCGACCACCGACATCACCGAACTGAAGCTGCGCGAGGCCGAACTGCGCGAGGCGCGCCAGCGCGCCGTGCTGGCCGACCGCGCCAAGTCGGAATTCCTCGCCAATATGAGCCATGAGATCCGCACGCCGATGAACGGCGTGCTCGGCATGGCCGAACTCCTGGCCAAATCCGACCTCGATACGAAGCAGAAGACGTTTACCGACATCATCGTCAAATCGGGCAATGCGCTGTTGACCATCATCAACGACATCCTGGATTTCTCCAAGATCGATGCCGGCCAGCTGGTACTCGATCCAGCCCCTTTCAATCTTGCCGAGGCGATCGAGGATGTGGCGACGCTGGTGTCGACGCGCGCCAAGGAAAAAGACCTCGAACTCATCGTGCGCGTCGAGCCCGGGCTCGAAAGCCAGTTCATCGGCGATGTCGGCCGCATCCGGCAGATCGTCACCAACCTGCTCGGCAATGCGGTGAAGTTCACCGACGAGGGCCACGTGCTGGTGGATGTAACCGGCGAGCGGGTTCCGACCGGAACGAAACTGACGATTTCGGTCACCGACACCGGCATCGGCATCCCCGAGGAAAAACTGAAACTGGTGTTCGAAAAGTTCAGCCAGGTCGACACCTCCTCGACAAGGCGGCATGAGGGCACCGGGCTTGGTCTTGCCATCACCTCGCGGCTGGTCGAGCTGATGGGCGGCGACATCGGTGTCGAGAGCGCCGAGGGCAAGGGCTCGACCTTCTGGTTCTCGGTGACGCTGCCGAGGGCCGGACAGCAGGGCAGCCAGCGCATCATGCCGATCGACGTGACAGGCGCGCGGGTGCTGATCGTCGACGACAATTCTGTCAACCGCGCCATCCTGAGCGAGCAGATGACCTCATGGACCTTCGATTCCTGCGCGGCCGAGAGCGGCGCCGAAGGGCTGAAGGTGCTTATCGCGGCCGCTGCCTACGGCGTGCCGGTCGACTGCGTCGTGCTCGACTACCAGATGCCTGAGATGACCGGGGCCGAGATGGCGCGGGTCGTGCGCAACTCCGCCGGCCTTGCCGACACGCCGATCATCATGCTGACTTCAGTCGACCAGTCGCTCGCCAACACCAGCTACCGCGATCTCGGCATCGATGCCCAGCTGATCAAGCCCGCGCGCTCCTCGGTGCTGCTGGAAACGCTGGTCGCCACAATCCAGCGGCACCGTCACGCCACCGGCCAGGCGGAGCCGCTCACAGTGGCCGGGAGTGGCCCTCAGCCATCGCCTCAGGCGCCGTCCGAGCAGCGGGCGCTGCTGCAGCCACCGCCGGTCCGCCCTCGGCCGGCGGCCACCGGCGGCGGCGAACACCGGCTGGATATCCTCGTGGCCGAGGACAATGAGGTGAACCAGATGGTGTTCACCCAAATCCTCGGCGAGACCGGCTATGGTTTCGAGATCGTCGGCAACGGCCGCAAGGCGCTGGACGCCTTCGGCAGGCTCAATCCATCCATGATCCTGATGGACGTCTCGATGCCGGAGATGAACGGGCTGGAAGCGACCGCAGCCATCCGCCGGCTGGAGGAGCAGAGCGGAACGCATGTGCCGATCGTCGGCGTCACCGCGCACGCGCTCAAGGGCGACCGCGAACGCTGCCTGGAGGCCGGCATGGACGACTATTTGCCCAAGCCGATCAGCCCCAGGGCCTTGCTCGAAAAGGTCGAGCGCTGGATCGGTTCTGGCCGCCAGGTCCAGCGCAACGCTGGATAGGCATCGCCCTCGGCCCATCCAAGGCGCGTCTCGGCGAAACGAATTCAAATCGACGCGCTTCAAGCTTTTGTTCGTGCACGCCCTCGTCCCCGAGATCGCTGTGGCGCTTTTTGACGGCGCGCGTCATCGGCCTTTGCAGGGGAATCAGCCGGGATTCGCTGCGGCTCCGCGTGCAGGACTATGGTGCGATCGCACCATATCAAAGACAGTGCTCAGCCCGGACAATGGGGGCATCGAATTTCCGCTCTTCCAGTTACGGGCGGGAGCAGCGACCGCCGGCATGGAACAGCGTCACCTACCCCAACGGACCTGTTTTCGGCGATGGCCCGGCCAAGACATTCTCTGGCCTCGAGCAACGCGCTCCCGTCCGGCTTTTCTTCGCCGAAGCGATTTCACGCCGGGATCGGCGGCCGGCCAGCCGCCGAAATACCCAAGTCCCTGATTTGGAGAGCAAACCCGGACCGTGCCGGCAGTGCCGGCCGCTATCCTGTTTGCCGGCGCCGGCAACGCGTTACCGGGCTGACATGAAACTGTCATGCGACTGTTATAATCGAAGGCTATTGGCCTCACCGGGCGCTGGCTAGGCGCCGAGAGACCATCTTCCGAACAGGAGCAGGCCACATGAAGAAATTCCTCCTTACGGCGTCGGCCGCGGCGCTTGCGCTCGCCGCGTCGTCCGGCTTCGCTGCCGCGCGCGACCAGATCCAGGTCGCCGGGTCATCGACCGTGCTACCCTATGCCAAGATCGTCGCTGAGCAGTTCGGCGAAACATTCACCAACTTCAAGACCCCGGTTGTCGAGTCCGGCGGCAGCGGCGCCGGCATCAAGGAATTCTGCAAGGGCGTCGGCGAAGACACGATCGATATCGCCAACTCTTCGCGTCCGATCAAGGCGGACGAGTTGAAGTCCTGCGCCGCCGCCGGCGTGAAGGAAGTCCAGGAAGTCCGGATCGGCTATGACGGCATCGTCTTTGCCACCGACATCAAGGGCCCGGACTGGGCGCTGGTTCCCGCCGACATCTACAAGGCGCTCGCCGCCAAGCTGGTCGTCGATGGCAAGCTCGTCGACAACCCGAACACCAAGTGGAGCCAGGTCAACCCGAAGCTGCCCGACTGGGATATCGCTGCCTACATTCCGGGCGAAAAGCACGGCACGCGTGAAGTCTTCGAGACCAAGCTTCTCGATGCCGGCTGCGACAAGGCTGCCATCAAGGCCACCGGCATTGCCGACGACAAGGAAATCGGCAAGACCTGCATCGCCATCCGCAAGGACGGCAAGGCCGTCGACATCGACGGCGATTACACCGAGACGCTCGCTCGCATCGACTCCAACAAGACCGGCGTCGGTGTGTTCGGCCTCTCCTTCTACGAGAACAATGCCGACAAGCTGAAGGTCGCCACCGTGGCAGGCATCGTGCCTTCGACCGAGACCATCGCCACCGGCAAGTACCCCGTGTCGCGCCCGCTGTTCTTCTATGTCAAGAAGGCGCATCTCGGCGTCGTTCCCGGCCTGAAGGAATATGTCGAATTCTTCCTCGACGACCAGATGATCGGCCCGGAAAGCCCGCTCGCCCAGTACGGTCTGGTCTCGGCTCCGGACGCCGAGCGTAAAGCCCAGCGCGACGAGTTCGCAGCCGGAAAGACGATGTAATCAAGCTACCGAACCAGGGCGCGGAGCAGAACCCGCGCCCTGGTTTCGCCGCACGCCGCAATGGCGGCTGCGACTAGAGTTTCCCTTGGGGTGGGCCCATGTCGTCCTTGCTTGTACTCGCCATCGTTGTTGCCATCGGTCTGGTTGCATTTTTCATCGGCCGGCAGCGTGCCGCGGCGCAGGACGATGGTCGGGTCAAGCCGCATTCCCGTGCCCATTACCACGGCTGGTGGGCCTTCCTGCTCGCCGTCCTGCCTGCCCTTTTGCTGCTTGCCGCCTGGAACATCGGCTCTTCGATCTATCTCGACCGGCACATTCACGCTGCCTTGCCCGAGCGCACCGCTGACAGCAAGGTTGCCAGCGAAGCACTTGACGTCAGCCTGGTGAAAAGCCTCGCCAAGGGCCTGCGCCAGCTTGATGCAGGCACGCTGGCCGCGCTGCCCGCAACTTTCGCCGAGCTGCAGCCGCTGCTCGCCGCCAAGGGTGTGGCGCTGGCGAGCGACACGCAGGACTATATGATCCCGATCGCCGCCGAGGCGAACACGGTACAGAGCCGGCTCAGCCTGATCGGCGCTGCGGTCACCCTCGTTTTGTCGATCGCCGGCGCCCTTTATGCGTTCAGGCAGATCGCGCCGCGCGCAAGGGCGCGCAACAATGTCGAAAGGCTGATGCTGTGGGGGCTGCTCGCGGCCTCCACCATCGCCATCTTGACCACCGTCGGCATCGTGCTTTCCATGCTGTTCCAGACGATTACCTTCTTCGAGAGCGTCTCGCCGATGAGTTTTTTCTTCGGCACGGTCTGGGATCCGCGTTTCGCCGCTGCCGGTTCGGGCGGCAGCCAGGGCCAGTTCGGCCTGATCCCGCTCCTTGCCGGCACGCTCTACATCGCTGCGGTCGCACTGCTGGTGGCAGTACCGGTCGGGCTGATGTCGGCGGTCTACATGTCCGAATACGCAACGCCCAGGGTGCGCTCGGTGGTCAAGCCGGCGCTTGAACTGCTGGCCGGCATACCGACCATCGTCTACGGTATCTTCGCCGTCGTCACGCTCGGGCCGTTCCTGCGCGACCTGTCCGCAGCGCTCACCGGTGGTTCGCCCTTCATCCAGGGCCAGAGCATCTTCACCGCCGGCCTGGTCATGGGCGTGATGCTGATCCCGGTCGTGTCCTCCTTGTCCGACGACATCATCACCGCGGTGCCGCGTGCCATGCGCGACGGCTCGCTCGGCCTCGGCGCAACTCGGTCCGAGACGATCAAGCGGGTGATCCTGCCGGCGGCACTACCCGGCATCGTCGGCGCCATCCTGCTGACCGCCTCCCGCGCCATCGGCGAGACGATGATCGTCGTGCTGGCAGCCGGTGTCGCTGCCAATCTCACCATCAACCCGTTCGAGGCGATGACGACCATCACCGTCAAGATCGTCAACCAGCTTACCGGTGACCTCGAGTTCAACTCGCCGCAGACGCTGGTCGCCTTCGCGCTCGGCCTGACGCTGTTCGCGCTGACGCTGGTGATGAACATTGTCGCCCTCTACATCGTGCGCAAATACCGGGAGCAGTACGAATGACCGACATCCCCATGGATACGATGGTCAGGGTCGCGGCCCATCCACGCCGCGACATCGGCCTGAAGGCCCGCTACGCCGCCGAGCGCCGTTTCCGCATCTACGGCGTTGTGGCGATTTCCGTCGGCCTGGCGTTTCTGGCCATCATGCTGGTCACCATCGTCTCGAAAGGCTACACCGCCTTCTGGCAGACGACGGTATCGTTGCCGATTACTTTCGACGAGAAGGTGATCGATCCCGCCAACAAGCGCGGCACCGATCCGAGCGTGCTGATCAAGGCAAATTATCCCAAACTTGCCGAGAACGCGCTGATCGCCAAGCTTGGCATCTCTCCGGACAACAAGCCGATGATCCAGAAGCTCAAGGGCTTCCTGTCCGAAGGCGCGCGCGTCCAGTTGCGCGACATCGTCGCCGCCAATCCGTCGGTCATCGGCACGACGCGTGATGTCAACATTCTCGCCGCCGCCAATCTCGACTCGGCCTTCAAGGGCCAGATCGACCTCGGCGTCGAGGAAGCGCGTCGCAAGGTCTCGGACCAGCAGATCGCCTGGATGAACAAGCTCAAGGCCGACGGCGCGATGGCCGAGCATTTCAACACCGGCCTGTTCACCTATGGCGCCTCCAGCCGGCCTGAGACCTCGGGCATGGGCGTGGCCATCATCGGCTCGTTCTATATGATGGTGATCGTGCTGCTCCTGGCGCTGCCGATCGGCGTCGCCGCCTCAATCTATCTGGAGGAGTT
The DNA here is from genome assembly GCA_004791255.1 of bacterium M00.F.Ca.ET.205.01.1.1. Taxonomy (GTDB): domain Bacteria; phylum Pseudomonadota; class Alphaproteobacteria; order Rhizobiales; family Rhizobiaceae; genus Mesorhizobium. The sequence goes on along the minus strand of SRUQ01000006.1, from coordinate 199,643 downwards.
CGCCAAGAAGAACCGCTTCACCGACCTGATCGAGGTGAACATCAACAATCTGGCTGCGGTGCCGTCGATCGTCTTCGGCTTGCTTGGCCTCGCGGTGTTCATCAATTTCCTCGGCATGCCGCGCTCCGCCGCTTTCGTCGGCGGCCTGGTGCTGACGCTGATGACGCTGCCGACGATCATCATCGCGACACGCGCGGCACTAGCCGCCGTGCCGCCATCGATCCGCTCGGCAGCTCTCGGTCTCGGCGCCTCCAAGATGCAAATGGTGTTCCAGCACATCCTGCCACTTGCCGCGCCCGGCATCCTCACCGGCACCATCATCGGCCTGGCGCGCGCGCTCGGCGAAACCGCGCCGCTGCTCCTGATCGGCATGGTCGCCTTCGTTGCCGACTATCCGAAGACGCCTTTCGATCCGGCCACCGCGCTGCCGGTGCAGATCTACATGTGGGCGAACGAGGCCGAACGCGCCTTCGTCGAGCGAATGTCTGGCGCCATCATCATCCTGCTCGTCTTCCTCATGGCCATGAACATCACCGCGATCGTGCTTCGGCGTCGGTTCGAGCGGCGCTGGTAGAAAAAGGCATTTTGGTATGAACATCATGACCGAACAGTCCCTAGAAAACGCGGTGGGCGACAAGATGAACGCCAAGTCGAACGAAGTGATCAAAATGCGCGGCGACAAGGTCGGCGTGTTCTACGGAGAGAAACAGGCGCTGTTCGATGTCAATCTCGACGTCCGCCTCAATCAGGTAACAGCGCTGATTGGCCCTTCTGGGTGCGGCAAGTCCACCTTCCTGCGCTGCCTCAACCGGATGAACGACACCATCGATTCGGCCCGGGTGACCGGCAAGATCACGCTCGACGAAGAGGATATCTACGACAAGAACATCGACGTCGTCGAACTCAGGGCGCGCGTCGGCATGGTGTTCCAGAAGCCCAACCCGTTCCCCAAGTCGATCTACGAGAACGTCGCCTACGGCCCGCGCATCCACGGGCTGGCCAAGCGCAAGGCCGACATGGATCAGATCGTCGAGTCGAGCCTGAAGAAGGCGGCAATCTGGAACGAGGTCAAGGACCGCTTGCAGGAACCCGGCACCGGCCTTTCCGGTGGCCAGCAGCAGCGCCTGTGCATCGCGCGCGCCATCGCCGTGTCGCCCGAGGTGATCCTGATGGACGAGCCGTGCTCGGCACTCGATCCGATCGCCACCGCTCGCGTCGAGGAACTGATCGACGAACTGCGTCAGAACTATACGATCGTCATCGTCACCCACTCGATGCAGCAGGCGGCTCGCGTGTCGCAGCGCACCGCGATGTTCCATCTCGGCTATCTGGTCGAGGAGGGAGCCACCGACAAGATGTTCACCACCCCCGACGACAAACGCACTCAGGACTACATCACCGGCCGGTTCGGCTGAGCGGTCCGACAGTGGATTTCAGGCACGAGGACTAGGATCATGGGCGAACATACAGTCGCTGCTTTCGACGAGGATCTCGGGCAGATCAGCAGGCTGATCCGCGACATGGGCGATCTCGCCAGTTCGATGGTCGGCGGTGCCACCAAGGCGCTGCTGAATTCCGACAATGCGCTGGCCCAGCGTGTCGTCTCCGACGACGCCATCATGGATGCGCGCCAGCGCGAGCTCGACGACCGCGCCATCACGCTGATCGCCAAGCGGCAGCCGATGGCCGACGATCTGCGCCACGTCGTCGGCTCGATCCGCATGGCCGGCGATCTCGAGCGCATCGGCGACCTGGCCAAGAACATCGCCAAGCGTGTCGGCACTGTCGGCCTTTCCGCCACGCCGCGCGATCTGTCGCATTCGATCGACGCGATGGCGCAGCTGGTGCTGATCCAGGTGCAGGGTGTCATCGAGGAATACGCGGCGCGCGATGCCGCGGCACTCGCCAAGCTGCGCGCCGACGACGAGCGCGTCGACGTCAAATACACTGCCGTGTTTCGTGAACTCCTGACCTACATGATGGAGGATCCGCGCAACATCACGGCCTGCACGCATCTGTTGTTCTGCGCCAAGAACCTCGAACGCATCGGCGACCACGTGACCAACATCGCCGAAAATGCGTATTATGTTCTGACCGGCACGCAACTGCCCGCCAATCGCCCCAAGCAGGACGAGACGGCCATGTCGGCGCCGGCCGCCTGACCACTGGAACGGTTCACCGTCTCAAGCCGAACCGCTCTATCTCTTTGTTTTCACGCAGATTCCGCACGGAAACCGTTTCACACTTTTCCTGGAATTGCTTTTGAGGTGACCAGTCGATGATCGCGCCACGCATCATGGTGGTGGAGGATGAGGAGCCGCTGGGGGTGCTGCTCCGCTACAATCTGGAGTCCGAGGGCTACCAGGTCGAGGTGGTGACGCGCGGCGACGAGGCCGAAATTCGGCTGCAGGAGAACGTTCCCGACCTTCTGGTGCTCGACTGGATGGTGCCGGCGGTTTCCGGCATCGAGCTTTGTCGCCGTCTGCGAATGCGGCCCGAGACCGAGCGGCTGCCGATCATCATGCTGACGGCGCGCGGCGAGGAAAGCGATCGCGTGCGCGGCCTTTCGACCGGCGCCGACGATTATCTGGTCAAGCCGTTCTCGACGCCGGAATTCATGGCCCGCGTCAAGGCGCTGCTGCGCCGGGCCAAGCCTGAGGTGCTGTCCAGCGTGCTCAAGGTCGGCGACATCGTGCTCGACCGTGAATCGCATCGGGTCTATCGCAAGAAGAGCGAGATCCGGCTCGGGCCGACCGAGTTCCGGCTGCTCGAATTCATGATGCGTCATCCCGGCCGGGTGTTCTCGCGCAGCCAGCTGCTCGACAATGTCTGGGGCGAGACGATCTATATCGACGAGCGCACCGTGGACGTGCATGTCGGCCGGCTGCGCAAGGCGGTCAACAATGGCCGCATGCCTGACGTGATCCGCACCATTCGTGGGGCGGGATATGCGATCAGGGAAGACTGAGGCTCGGGGCGGCTACGCTTATGCTTCGTCATCCACGGGCGGAGCAAGGAGCGAAGAAGCGACGCGGCGCAGATCTCTGGAGCTGCTCCGCAGTCCAAGGGATCCATGCCTGGACTTCAAAGCACCGCTACGATCCAGAATTCTGCACCGCCGCACCCCTACGACCGAGGTAACGGCATGGATTCCAGGGTCTTCGCGACGGAGCTTCGCTCCTGCTCCGCCCTGGAATGACGAAGTCGCGGTGGCTTCGGTCAACCTCCAACGTTGATGCAATTCGCGACTTCGGCGCCAAGTTCGCTCAGGCCACGTTCTTCCCAGCGCCGGCCTTCGCCTGCACCCCCGGCGCGAAAATCTCCTGGTCGACGAAGGTTAGTGCGCGCATGGCGCAGCCTTCGCGGATGAGCGGCAGTTCATTCGGCTCGGTGTCGAAGGAAATCGACTTCGAATGCTGGCCGCCGGCGGTCTGGGCGATGGCCTCGCGCAAGGCCGGTTCGATCAGGTCGAAGGCGGCGGCACTGACGCCAACCATGGCGACGGGTGCGGGATCGATCAGCGCGAACAGGCTGCCGAGGCCGTAGCCCAGCGCCTCGCCGGCCTTGCGGTAGGCCTCGCGCTCCGGACCATCGCTCTCACGAGCGCGCGCGGCGAGCGTGCGCATGTCGGCGTCGTTGACATCGACCGGTTCGGCATCTTCGCTCATCATCCTGGCGTTGCGCCAGATGGCATAGTTGCCGGCATAGGCCTCGACACAGCCGCGCCGCCCGCAGCGGCAGAGTGCGCCGCCAGGCCGATGGATCATGTGGCCGAATTCGCCACCCGAAGAATGGGTGCCGGTAAACAATGCGCCCTTCAGCACCAGGCCCATGCCGATGCCGTGCGAAAGCAGGAGGGCGATGAAGTCGTCGCGGTAGCGCTGGGGATCGCGCCAGCGTAGCGCCACCGCCATCATGTTGCAGTCGTTCTCCACCGTGGCGGGGATGCCGAATTCGGCTTCGAGTATATCGGCGAAGGCGATGTCAGTCTGCGGCGTGATCGGGGACCACAGCATGGCGCGCGCTTCGGTGTCGGTGATGCCCTGGATCGCCAGCGCGATGCGGGCGATGCTCCGGACGTCGAGATCGGGATCCTCGAGCCGGCGCCGCACGATGGCGACGCATTCGCCGATCAGCGCCTCGCGCGACATAGTCAGCGTGTCCAGCCGGCGCTGCTCTTCGGCGATCACCTGGCCGGCATAGTCGATGACGGCGACGGACAGGAAATTCAGCGACAGCACCACGGCCATCACCGCCGCGGCTTCCGGATTGAGGCAGAGTCCGACCTGGGGCCGGCCTCGCTTCAGCGCGCCGGCCTCGCTCGGCTTGCTCTGCGCCAGTATGCCTTCGCCGATCAGATCGGAGGAGATCGCCGATATGGTCGAATGGCTGAGACCGGTGGTCGCGGCGATTTCCGTGCGCGAAGGCTGACCGGCGCGGCGTACGGCCGCAATCACCATCGCCCGGTTGCGCCGGCGCAGATCGTCGTGGCGGATTCCGACCGACATGTCTTGCACTTCCTCCCCGGTTGCCGCAGCCTCTCGCCACCCCCAGCGCCGCCGGCAACACCAGCCAAATACTGGCAGAAGCGTTCAGCCCTGTCATTATTTATTCCGGGTCTCGAAAAAAATTCGAGGACACATCAGAATCCATCAGAATCGATGTTGACACTGTTCCGGCGATGGACCAGTATTTTTTCGAGGCTCGAAAAAATAGAGCCTTTGTGCCGGCCTTCGGGCCAGTTTGGTCGCGCCATACGCGGCGCAGGGAGGATACAATGAAAAGATTCGCAACCGCCATCCTGGCGGGTGTCGCCATGTCGCTGACGCTCGCGTCGGTCGCCCAGGCGAAGGACAAGGTTATCGGCGTTTCGTGGTCCAACTTCCAGGAAGAGCGCTGGAAGACCGACGAGGCCGCCATGAAGAAGGCGATCGAGGCCGCCGGCGACAAGTACATTTCCGCCGACGCGCAGTCCAACCCCGGCAAGCAGCTCACCGATGTCGAGAGCCTGATCTCGCAGGGCGCCAATTCACTGATCATCCTGGCGCAGGATGCTTCGGCCATCGGCCCGGCCGTCCAGAAGGCGCTCGACGAAGGCATTCCGGTCGTCGGCTATGACCGCCTGATCGAGAACAAGGACGTCTTTTACCTGACCTTCGACAACAAGGAAGTCGGTCGCATGCAGGCCCGCGGCGTGTTCCAGGCCAAGCCCGAGGGCAACTATGTCTTCATCAAGGGCTCCGGTTCCGACCCGAATGCCGATTTCCTGTTCGCGGGCTCGATGGAAGTGCTCAAGGACGCGATCGACTCGGGCAAGATCAAGAATGTCGGCGAGGCCTACACGGACGGCTGGCTGCCCGCCAACGCCCAGAAGAACATGGAACAGTTCCTGACCGCCAACGACAACAAGGTCGATGCCGTGGTCGCGGCCAATGACGGCACCGCCGGCGGCGTCGTCGCGGCGCTGACGGCGCAGGGTCTCGCCGGCACAGTGCCGGTATCGGGCCAGGACGGCGACCATGCCGCACTGAACCGCATCGCGCTCGGCACCCAGACCGTGTCGGTGTGGAAGGACGCACGCGAACTCGGCAAGAATGCCGCCGAGATCGCCTCGCAGCTGGCCGACGGCAAGAAGATGACCGACATTGCCGGTGTCAAGGACTTCACGACGCCCGGCGGCAACACCGTCAAGTCGCTGTTCCTCACCCCGATCGCCATCACCAAGGACAATCTCAACGTCGTCATCGACGCCGGCTGGATCAAGAAGGACGAGGTCTGCGCGGGCGTCGCCGCCGGCACCGTCGCGGCCTGCAACTAAAACGGCCCAATACTGTCCACTATCGGCGCCGCGGCCCCAAAAGCCGCGGCGTTTCTCAAAGGGCTCCCCGCTTCAATAGAGCCGGGAAAACCAATAGCATCGTGTTCCGGCAACCGCGCCAGACGGCAAACCGGTGGGAGGATATCATGACCGACATGACCACTGACACGACCGCGGATCGCGCACGCGCAGCCGAACTCAGCGCCCTCGGGCGCTTTCTCAAGGCAACCGAGCTCGACACGCGCATGCTCGGCATGGTCGGCGCGCTGTTGGTCATATGGATCGGCATCCACATCCTGTCGGGCGGGCTTTTCCTGACGCCGCGCAATCTATGGAACCTCTCGGTGCAGACCTCGTCGGTCGCGATCATGGCGACCGGCATGGTGCTGGTCATCGTCATGCGCAACATCGACCTGTCGGTCGGCTCCGTCGAAGGCGTGATCGGCATGATCATGGGCGTGGCGCAGGCCGAATTCCTCATTCGCGTCATCGGCTTCCAGCTTGGCAATCCGTGGCTCTGGATCATCGCTCTCGCCGCCGGCGTGGCGCTCGGCCTTTTGATCGGCGCGTTTCAGGGCTTCATCATCGCCTATATGGAAGTGCCTGCCTTCATCGTCACGCTCGGCGGCCTGCTGGTCTGGCGCGGCATGGCGTGGCTCATCACCAACGGCCGCACGGTCGCGCCGCTCGATGCCACCTTCCAGCTGATGGGTGGCGGGCCACGCGGCTCGATCGGTGCTACTGCCAGCTGGATCGTCGGTGTCGTGGCTTGCGCGGCAGTCGCCTTCGCGCTGCTCAACGGCCGCTCGCAGCGCAAACGGTTTCATTTCCCGCTGCGCCCGGTGTGGGCGGAAGTCTTCCTCGGCGTCGTCGCCTGCGCCGCCATCCTTGGCGCGGTGTGGATCGCTAACTCCTATCCCTGGCCGGTCGGCATCGTGCGCCAATACGCACAGCAGAACGGCATCACCATTCCCGAAGGCGGCCTGTTCATCGCCCACGGCATCGCCATCCCGGTGCTGATGGCGGTCGCGGTCGGCATCGTCATGACGTTCATCACCAGACGCACCCGGTTCGGCCGCTATGTCTTCGCCATCGGCGGCAATCCGGAAGCGGCTTCGCTCGCCGGCATCAACACACGCTGGGTGACGATGAAGGTGTTCATGATCATGGGCGTGCTGGCGGCGATCAGCGCGGCGATCTCGTCGGCGCGCCTCAACGCCTCGACCAATGCGCTGGGCACGCTGGACGAGCTTCTGGTCATCGCCGCAGCCGTCATCGGCGGCACCTCGCTGGCCGGCGGCTCGGGAACGGTGCTGGGCGCCATGCTCGGCGCGCTTTTGATGCAGTCGCTGCAGTCCGGCATGGTGCTGCTCGGCATTGATTCGCCGCTGCAGAGCATCGTCGTCGGCGCCGTGCTGGTCGTCGCCGTCTGGCTCGACACCGTCTATCGCAAGCGGGTCTAGGGAGGAGATAAGGTCATGTCCGAAAGAAACGCTCCCGCGGGCACCCCGCTGATCGATATGCGCAACATCTCGATCGCCTTCGGCGGCATCCGCGCCGTCGACGACGCCTCGATTGATCTTTTCCCCGGCGAGGTCGTGGCGCTGCTCGGCCACAACGGTGCCGGCAAATCGACCCTGATCAAGATTCTCTCCGGCGCTTACAAGCGTGACGCGGGGCAGATCTTCGTCAATGGCGAGGAGGCCTCGATCTCCAATCCTCGCGACGCCAAGAAATACGGCATCGAAACGATCTACCAGACGCTTGCGCTGGCCGACAATGTCGACGCCGCCGCCAATTTGTTCCTTGGCCGCGAGCTGATGACGGGCTGGGGCACGCTCGACGACGTCGCCATGGAAGCCGAGGCGCGCAAGGTGATGGGCCGGCTCAATCCCCGTTTCCAGCGCTTCAAGGAGCCGGTGATCAAACTGTCGGGCGGTCAGCGGCAGTCGGTGGCGATCGCGCGCGCGATCCTGTTCAATGCCCGCATCCTGATCATGGACGAGCCGACGGCGGCACTTGGGCCGCAGGAGACGGCGCAGGTCGGCGAACTGGTCAAGCAGCTCAAGTCGGACGGCATCGGCATCTTCCTGATCAGCCACGACATCCACGATGTGTTCGAGCTGGCCGACCGGGTGTGCGTGATGAAGAACGGCCAGGTCGTCGGCACCGCCCGCACCACCGACGTGACCCAGGACGAGGTGCTCGGCATGATCATCCTGGGCAAATGTCCGCCCGGCGCCATTCCCGGTCCCGGCGCCCTGAAGATCGCCGCCTGAGGCCGGCCGGAAGGGCTGGAGCCGCGTCACCGGGCCGTTGCGGTTTGCCGGTCGTGTGATATGCCAACCGTCAGGATGGCTTGGCCCTGCCATTGTGTTGGCACGGCGATTTGCCCATAAAGAGCCGACATGCTGATGAGCCGCATCGTCCATTGAAGAAACTTTTCCCAATCGTCGCGTTCATCGCCGTTGCGCTGATCAGCATGACGATGGCGGGGTTTGCCTATTTCGCGACACAGGAGGCGGCACGCATCAAGTTCGATGCGACGGCCGACGACGCACTCAACCGGATCGAGAGCCGCATCGACCTGCATCTGTCGCTGCTGCGGTCGACGCAGGCCCTGTTCGACGCCCGCAACGGCGACATCTCCCAGAGCGAGTTCAAGGCTTTCTTCAACGCGCTTGACGTCGACACCAATTTCGCCGGCCTGCGCGGCATCGGTTTCCTGCGGATGGTCAAGACCGGCGACGAGGCCGCGGTCGAACGCGACATCCTGCACGACCATGGCACCAGCCATCCCGTCTATCCGGAGACGACACAACCCTGGCGCACGCCGATCGTGCTTTTCGAGCCACTCGATCCGTCAAACCAGGCCAGCATCGGTTACGACATGTTCACCGAACCGGTGCGGCGCGCGGCGATCGAAAAGGCAATGGCCGACGATCGACAGCACGCAAGCGGGCTGGTGCAATTGGGCCAGGGCACGGGCGCGGTGCAGACCTTCACCGGCTTTCTGGTGTTCGTGCGGCTCAATGTCGAGACGGCGCCCGACGTCATCAATGCATACCGGTCCTCGACGTCGGGCCTTCTCTACGCGGCCTTCCGGGCCCAGGACCTGTTCCAGATCGCGCTCAGCCGGGCGCCGCTGCTGCCGGTCAACACCGAGATCTATGACGGCACGGCCGATCCGGATCATCTCTTGTTCCGCTCGCAGACGCCGCCTGCCTCGACCATCGGCGACACGCTGCTGGTCAGCCGCAAGATCACCGTGGCGGGCCGGCCGTGGACCGTGCTGTTCAGGCCGACCAGCGCCTTCTCTGCACCCTCGTCGCGCGCCATTCCGGTGATGCTGGGGTTGTTCGGGCTGCTTCTGGCGGGCGCCATCGCGCTGGTCGCGCGCTATCAGGAACGTGCCTACGAGGCCGCGTCGCTGCTGCATGCGACGACGGAAAAGAGCCTGCTCGAAAAGGATCTGATGCTGCAGGAGATGAAGCATCGCATCAAGAACTCGATCACGCGGGTGCTGGCGATCGCGCGCCAGACGGCGTCGCGGGCCACCGACGTCAATGAGTTCTCGGCATCGTTCTCGGCCCGGCTGCAAGCGATGGCGGCTTCCCAGGACATGCTGACGCGCTCGCGCTGGCAGAAGGCGGACCTGGGTGACCTGCTGCGCATCGAACTCGGCCAGGTGTTCGGCAAGGAGCTTCCCGAAGGGATGTTGTCCGGGCCGGAAGTGCTGCTCGACGAGACGACGACCCAGGCGCTAGGTCTGACCTTTCACGAACTGGCGACAAATGCACTGAAATATGGCGAAGCCGGCAATATTGTCGGTGCGCTCAAGGTCGACTGGGCGCTGACAGGCGGCGGGCGCGAGCGTACGCTGACGCTCAACTGGCTGGAAGCCGGACAGAAGAAGACGAAGGCGCCGGCCACGACGGGGTTCGGCACCAAACTGATCGATCTCAACGTCACGCGCGAACTGCACGGCACGATCAAGCGCGATTTTCAGGCTGACGGTCTGAAGGTGGAAATCAAAATCCCGCTGGCAGTCTGAGATAGCTGGCAGTCGGGCCGATCATGCGATCCGGGGACCGGAAGGCCGGTCCCCGGATGCAAATTCGCCGAATTAGTTGCAGCGGGCCGTGTAGATCCGGCCGCGATGATCGCGATACTGGCAATAGCCATTGCGCAGGTTGCGAACCAGCAGGCCCGACCCGGCACCAACCGCCGCGCCGATCAGTGCGCCCTTGCCGCCGCCGACCAAGCCGCCCACACCGGCGCCGATCAAGCCGCCGCCGACGACGTCCTGCTCGGTCGTGGTGCAGCCGCTGACAGCGACCACCGCAACCATGGCAATAATCATCTTCCGCATAGAGTCACTCCTCACTTTTTGTCCACACTTTGTAAGCTCCAGCCACCACTTAGCATGAAATGATGGCCTTTGCTCAGCGAATTTATTGTTGGCTAAGATAGTCTTTTTCTGGGCGCTCGGCGCTTGATGCCATGACGAGGCTGGAAACTCCCAGCGAGGCGTCAAGGCTGCCATCCGAACGCACATTCCAGACGATCTGGTCATAATCGTCCTCAAGCGCTGGATCGACGGCGAGGCACCTGGCGACGATGTGCTGCGCCTGCCCCTCAACGTCGGCCATCGCGAACGGGCGTTCGGCCGTGCACTGGTCCGCGGTTTCGAAAACGCTCACGGGAACCTGCAGCTCATGACAGTCGGTCATCGCGTTCGAGCAGCCGATGACCAGAAGCAATGCGGCGATGTGTTCCATGGCGACATGTCCTCCCGCCACAACAACGGTCGATATCCGTCAAAAGTTCCTGTTGCGGCGGGGCGACGCGCAAATATGGCAAGGGCACGGCTCGACATCGGGAGCCTTGCGAAAATCAGACGCGGGGAATGGATTTCGACCAGGTCAGTGAAAGAGAACCGCCAGGACAATCACCGCGGCCAGCGCGAGGACAACCAGATGCGGCACGGCATATGGGGCGGGGGCTAGCGGTGCCGAGGAGGCCTCGCAATCCTGAAATTCGCCCATCGAGATACGGGCGGCCTGCTCCAGTCTGTTCATGTCGGCAACCGTCACGGCGCTCCTCCCAAACCGCCCTGCATAATCGCCCCAGTCATGGTCGTCGGGGTGACAGGATCCAGCGGTATCCGGGAATGAAAGCTTGCGCCTTTATGGTGAACAGCCGGTTAAGGATCATGGCCGGCCGCCCATCGCTCAATCGGTCGCGAAATTGCCGTGCGGGGCGACAAGGCGGTATTCGAGGCGGCCGTCGGCGATCTCCAGGCTCGCCGTTCCGTTCAGCGATGCGGGCACTACCCGCTCCAGCGCGACACTGCCGAACCGCTTTCTGCTCAGTTGGGCGCCGTCGGTCGCCACGGCTTCGGCCCATGTCAGCGCCAGGGCAACCTCGCCGGCCGGGGTGGTTCGGAGGTCGGCTGTCACCTCGACAAAACCGTCCGGCCGGGACAAGGCACCATAGCTGACGGAATTGACGGCAAGTTCGTGCATCGCCAGGCCGATATGCAGCGCCGCGTTGGGATTGAGGTAGGGGTTTGCGCCGCGGAAGCGAAGGTTTTGCAGCGCATTCGTGGTGTAGCGGCCGACCTGGCCGCTCACCAGTTCGCGAAGGGCAGCACCCCGCCAGTTGGAGGATGTCACCAGATCCTGGGAGGAGGCCAGTGACTGCAGCCGGCCGCGAAAACGGGATAGGAAATCGCCAATACCGTCGGAATAACGCCCGGTCTGGGTGGCGATGCTCTGGATGATGGCCAGAAGGTTCTTCGAGCGATGGCTGACTTCGCGCAGCAGCGCTGTCAGCGTCTGCTCGCGGCGTTTCTGCTCAGTTGTCTCGACCATCGTAGTGACAACGCCCTGCACGTCGCCGCCATCGCCATGGTCGGCATCGATCCACACCTCAAACCAGCGGACGCCATCCTCGGCCGGGACGCCGATCTCAAGCCGCTGCGGATTGCCTGAAGCGATGACGTCGCGCTTGGCACCGCTGATGCGATTGGCCTGGGCCGGCGGCAGGATGCCGTTGCTGTCGCCGGTTTCGGAGGCCCAGGGCGCACGCATGTTGCGCGCCCAGACGGTCTTCATCTCGCGATCCTGATAGAGAACGGAAATGCCGGCATTGTGCAGAGCGTGAAGAAGAGCCCGACCGAGTTGCATGCCGCTTTCGGCGGGATGCAGAGCGATGACTTCGTCGCTCCGTGTGCCTCCCTGTCTATCTCTGCTTTTGAAACTCATAGGCCAACCTGTCCGCCCAACTCAGGCTGAACGGCTTACGGTCGAATGGGTTCCCATGCGATTTTCTCGGGCCCAAAAAGCGGTCCGCCGGACGGTGTCCCTTTGAAGGACTCCGCCCGGCGGTGGCTGGAAACCGTTTGAGGGGTGCGGCTTCCAGTGTTCGGCTGAATGATCACGCTCACGCCCGTCTGAACAAGCCGGCGAGAAGCGAAATGACGAGAAACGCGAGAAAGACGAAGAACAAAATCTGCGCTATCCCGGCGGAGGTGCCGGCGATGCCGCCGAAACCAAGCGCGCCGGCGATGATCGCCACGACGAGAAATACGAGCGCCCAGTAAAGCATGGTTCATCTCCTTCGAATTGTGCGATAAAAACGTGTGCAGATGCGGTTTGTTCCACCATTCGCCGAAAAAGACGGCGCTTGCAAATGCTGGAACGAAGCCTGGCTGGAAATCGGCGGATGACGCATCCGGGCCTGCCAAAAGGCCGCCCGAGGCACGGCACCGGACGGCCTTCAATCGCGGCGTTCTTCCCTGATGGCGGCGTGTGCTCTAGGCGGCGGCCTTCGCCTGACGGTCGAAGAACAATGCCTGGCTGATCAGGGCCTTGACCATGTCGGGATTGAACGGCTTGGTGACCAGGAAGGCCGGTTCGGGCCGCTCGCCGGTCAGCAGGCGTTCGGGGAATGCGGTGATGAAGATCACCGGCACCGGGGTCGACGACAGAATCTCGTTTACGGCCTCGATACCCGAACTGCCGTCGGCGAGCTGGATGTCGGCCAGCACCATCTTCGGCCGCGTCTTGCCGAATATCGTCACCGCCTCGGCATGGGTACGCGCCGTGCCGACGACGCGGTGACCGAGGCTCTCGACCATCTCTTCTATGTCCATGGCGATCAGCGGCTCATCTTCGATGATCAGCACGTCGGTCGCCACCTGGCGGGAAATCTCGCTACTGGCCTCAGCGAGCAGTTCGGAGAATCGCTGCTCGCCTACCCCAAGGACCTCGGCCGCCTCATCCTCGCTGAAACCTTCGACGGCGACCAGCAGGAAAGCCTGACGAGGGAGCGGCGCGATCGCGTTGAGATTGGCGGCGGCGCGCTGTTCCCAAGCCGACTGCGCCTGCTCCTGCGGAACGCGGATGGCAACCGAAGTGAAAAGCTTGGCGAAAACCTTGTACAGAGCTATGCGGTCGCTCGATGCCTCGGGAAACATGTCGACATCGGCGATGATGGCCTCAAGCATCGCTGCGACCAGCGCATCGCCGCTTTCCTGCGATCCCGACACGGCGCGCGAGAATCGGCGCAGGAACGGCAGATGCGGAGCGATGGTGGCGGAAAGGCTCATAATGGACGTCTCCCTCAGATGACGCGATGTTTAAGGTTCAGGTCAGGACGGTTGCAAGCCCCGATGATTGAAACGTCGGCTCTCCGAAAAAGTTCCGACCTTGATGGAACTAATATGCCGGGACGGCGTTTGAATTCGGGATGGGCAACCAGACAAAGGTGCCGCTTGCTTTGTATTGCGTTGTGTTGAGCGGCCTGAGTGCTGGGAATTAAGGGCGAAATGAAGGATATGGCGAAAGACATTCTGGCTGGCGCCGCGGGCAGGCGCCGGAACGGTGCGGGCGACCCGCTCGGACCAAATTCCGAAATAGGGCGCAAACTCAAACAATATTACGACGACCTGGTCTCCGACGATGTGCCGGATCGCTTCGCCCAGTTGCTTAGCCAATTGGAGCAGGCCGAACCTTCACAGAAGAAGGACTGAGGCATGGCAACGGTCTCCCAAGGCTTCAAGACCGATCTGCTTGGGGCAATCCCAAGCTTGCGGGCCTTCGCCGTGTCGCTGACGCAGAATGCCGACAAGGCCGACGATCTCGTGCAGGAAACGCTGGTGAAAGCCTGGGACAAGCATGAAAGCTTCCAGCCCGGCACCAACATCAAGGCCTGGCTCTTCACCATCCTGCGCAATGAGTTCTATTCACAGATGCGCAAGCGCGGCCGCGAGGTGCAGGACAGCGACGGCATCCTGACGGCCAGGCTCGCGGTGCATCCGGCCCAGCACGGTCAGCTCGACCTCAAGGATTTCCGCAGCGCGCTCGAACAATTGCCGGAAGACCAGCGCGAAGCCATCATCCTCATCGGCGCATCGGGCTTCTCCTACGAGGAAGCGGCCGAGATCTGCGGCTGCGCGGTCGGGACGATCAAGAGCCGCGTCAGCCGGGCGCGCACGCGGCTGCAAGAGATTTTGAAGATCTCAGGCGAGGACGAATATGGTCCCGACGCGATTTCGACCCAGGTGACGGGAACGGCGGCGCACTGAAAGCGGGCGGCGCCGGCCTATGTCTTATCCTGGAATACCCGCCCGCAGGCGAGTGCCACCGCCTCCACCAGGTCGTCGCCCGAATAGGGTTTGGTGACCAGCCTGATGCCTGGAAAGGACGTCCTGATCTCGTCCACGTCCGAATAGCCGGACGCGAACACGAACGGGAAGCCTGCTTCGCGCAGCCGCGCGGCAAAGTCGAGCGTCGAGGCGCCGCTCAGCATGAGATCGACTATGGCTGCATCGAATTGGGCAGCAATCGTTCCGCCTTCGATCTCGGCGAGATCGCGGGCGATCGCCACCTCTCCGGCACCATGGTCGCGGCAAAGCTGCTCGACATCCATGGCGATGAGAAGCTCATCCTCCAGGACAAGAATGCGCAATCCGTCGAGCAATGGGGGCACTGGCAATGGCTCCTTCAAACGCAGCGAGTCATGACCGCTATTGGACGCGCTGTCATTTAAAAAAACCTGCCATTGTTGGCGGGCGCAACCTCGATGCTCGCGGCTGGCCCGACAACGCCTTCGGTCGCGTGTTTGCGGATCGGGTGCGCGCCAACGCGTTTTCGGCTAGTTTGTCCCGACATCGGAACCTTGAGCCGCGCGGCGCGTTTTGAAATCCAGCAATCACAAGGAGTTAAGCTATGGCAACTGCCCCTGGGAAGACCGCCAACGAGGCGCGAGCGAGCGCAGACCTCGAAGCTGACATCAGGCAATTGAAGGCCGATATCGATAAACTCACCAAGCAGTTGGCCAAAACGGGCGAACATGGCTATGGCACTGCCCGCCGTGCAGCTACGGAAGGCGTGGAACAGTTGCGCGCCCAGGGCGAGGCCGCCTTTGACAGCCTGCGCGGCAACGCCAGGGATATCGAGGCGCAGATGATGGCGAGCGTGCGCGAAAAGCCGGTGACGTCGCTGGCGATCGCCGCCGGCATCGGCTTCCTGTTCGCGCTTCTCGCCCGCCGCTAGTCTCGCGCCAGATGGGGATGCTGGCATCGCTGCTTTCGGGTCTCGCCTCGGGCGAGACGGTTGCCGCCATGCACCGCGCGCGCACGGCAGCGATTATCTATGGGCTCGCCGCGATTGCGGCCTTGTGCGGGCTCGGTTTCCTGGTTGGGGCTGCCTACATCTGGACGGCCACGCGCTACGGGTCATTTGCCGCCGCACTCGGCTTTGGTGCGGGTTTCCTGGTGCTTGCGGGGCTGATCCTGCTTGTCTACCGGATATCCGCCAGTTCGCGGGCCAGGCGTCGGGCTGAACGCCGCAAGGCCGACATGACGGCAATAGGCGTTACCGCCGCACTCGCCGTGCTGCCGGCGCTGCTCAAGGGCAAGGGCGGTCTCGGGGCCGTTCTCGGTCCCGCCGTGGCTTTGGCGGCCTACGCCATCTACCGCGAGAACGTGAAGTCCGATCCTGATAAACCGACGGGTGGCGAGCCGGATTGAGGCGCTTGTTACCTCGGCAAGTCTTCCAGCGGCATGGATATTTCAGCGAACACGCCTTCCTTGCGGAACTCATGCGTCACTTCGCTTGACATGACCTTGGCGAGGCTGCGGCGGATCAGGATCGAGCCGAAGCCATGCCGATCGGGTGGCGCGACTTCGGGACCGCCGCTTTCGCGCCAGGTCAGCACAAAGCGCCTGGCGTCTTTTCGTACTCGCTCCTTCCAGCCGAGACCTTGCCCGAGGAGATCGAAAGCGATCCGTATTGCAGCGCCGGCAGGTCCGGCGCCAGTGTCGTCGCGTTGTTCATCAGCGGCCCCCAACGCCGTGTGGCCCGCCTTGCGTCTTCGCCGCGTCGATCTGCCTGCGAAGGGCCCGCCCAAACCCGGAACCTTCGCAGCAAGGAACCGTTACCCAAAGATATCCTTCCAGACGGGCCTATTGGGGCCACACCGCATCGAGGCCGGCCATGATCAAGATCATTCCCGAGAACAAGGCACGCCAGGGACACTGGGGCTGGCATGGTCTGCGAATCCTGGTCGCCGCGCTCTTGCTGGCCTTCGTCGCCTGGGGGATCGCTGAAATCTACGGCGAACTCGTCAAGACGCCGACCACGGAACAAGGCACCGGTTCGGGAAGCGGCTAGCTTGGCGGCCCTGTTGCCTTGGGTTAGGCCGCCTTCGCCCATGCCGCGTGCCTCGGCACCAGCACATTCAACGCGCCCGGGTGGATTTCGATCGTCGTTTCGCGAGCGAGGTCGGTCAACTCGCCGTCGATGACCGCCCGCCATTTCCTGGCCGACTGGATTTTCAGCACCGCCCGTTCGGTCTGATGGATTTCGACATGCTCATTGTCGCGCCATTTGCCGCGCGCCACGTTGAAGAAGAACTTGACCAGTTCGGCACGCTGCCGTGCCACGGTGACGTAGATGCCGAGCACACCGCCGGCGGGATTGTCGGCGAAGGGCAGGTGGCCCTCCCCAAACAGATTGTTGGTGACGCCGATGCCGGTGGCGCGCACCACGATCTCGGCTTCGCCAATGGTCAGGGTGATGGCCATGGCCGGCGGATTATTGATTGTCGCCCATGCCGCCTTCGCGGATGCCCGCATCTTTCCCAGCCGCGAACCGAATTCCATTCCCTGGCGCAACTGCACCATCCGGGCATGCATGCCGATGGAGAATTGATGCACGAAAGGCCGCCCGTTGGCGGTGGCGATATCGACCGCTGTCACTTCCCCTTCAGCGAAGGATTGCAGTGCCGCATCGAGCGTCTGTGGAATGCCAAGCCCTCGAGCAAAAAGGTTCATGGTTCCGGCGGGCAGGATGGCCAGTGCCTTCTTCTTGCCCATCAGCCGCGCCGCGGCGGCCGAGATCGTACCGTCGCCACCGCCAGCCAGAACGACATCGACGGAGCGGCGCGACGTTGCGCTGTCAAGGGCCTGGACAATATCCCTGCCGGCAACCACGTCGATGTCAACGGAATGGCCTGCCCTTTTCAGCGTGTCGTGCAGGCGATCGCGCAAAGCATCCAGGTTGGTAGTACGCAAGGTGCCACCATCCCGGTTCAGCACCGCTGCAAACCGCATGCCCGCTCCGTTCTTCCGACAAACCCAAGCTGGAGACATCCAGCCGACGGCTGAAACGGCAAGAAGGGCAAAAAGGTTCCCGGCATGGTGAATCCGCCGCCGGCCAGGCGTCCCCGGATGCCGCTCGGGGGGACTATGCGCGGTCAATTACATCGGAACAACAATGTCATCACGGCGTTGTGAACGGACCAATGTCGCGTCCATCTCGCCTCCGGCGACGGCTCGAATCGGGCGTGGCGTATTAGGAAATTACGCACGAGGAGACATCATCATGATCCGCAATCTTTTGGCAACGACCGCACTCGCGACATTGATCGCGACCGGCGCCCATGCGCAGAACGCCACCCCGGCACCGGCGGATGCGCCGGCCGTGGAAGCACCGGCAGCCGCCGCGCCGCTGCCGCAGGCAGAGGGCAGCATCGTCACCAACATCATTGGAGAGTCCGTCTACAATGGCACTGGCGACAATGCCGAGACCATCGGCAAGGTCAGCGACGTTGTCTTCGACAAGGACGGCCAGGCGAAATCCGTGGTCATCGGCGTCGGCGGCTTTCTGGGCGTCGGAACCAAGAACGTCGCCTTCGACTACGACAAGCTGCAGTGGGCCGAAAAGAACGGCGACCGCTGGCTGGTCGCACAGACCACGAAGGACGAGCTGACCGCGCACCCGGAGTTCGACAGCAAGCCTTATGCGCCTGCGCCGGCGTCTGCCGCATCGACTGACGCGCAGGCTCCGGCGGCACCCGCTACGTCAACCGACACCGCGCAGGCGCCCGCTGATATGAATGCCGCACCCGAGCCGGTGAAGCGCGCTGAAGGCAACCTCGCCACCAACATCATCGGCGAGAATGTCTATAACGGCACGGGCGACGACGCGCAGAAGATCGGCGACGTCAACGACATTGTGCTGAGCAAGGAGGGCAAGGCCGAATCCCTGGTCATCGGGGTCGGTGGGTTCCTTGGCATCGGCGCCAAGAATGTTACCTATGATTTCAACAAGGCGCAGTGGGCGGAGAAGAACGGCGACCGCTGGCTGGTGGCGCAGACGACCAAGGAAGAGCTGCAGGCACAGCCGGATTTCAACCGCAAGGCCTATGATCCCGTCCCGGCAACGACCGCATCCAATGAGCCGGCCGCTACCGCGCCCGCCACCGCACCTGCCGAAACGACGGCGCCCGCAGTCAAGCCGGCGGAAAAGACGGCCGAGGCTCCGGCGGCTACGGCACCCGATGCGTCGGCACCCGATCAGACCAAGACGGCTGCCATCGACAAGTCGACGCTAACCGCCATGCCGATCGGTGAGATCAGGGTCGACGACCTGAAGGGCACCACCGTCTATGGCGCCAACGATGCGATGGTCGGCGAAATCGGCGATGTCGTGCTGGCACCGGACAAGAAGGCGGACGCGGTCATCATCGACGTCGGCGGCTTCCTCGGCATCGGCGAGAAGGAAGTGGCGGTCGGCATGGATAATCTGAAATTCATGACCGACAAGGATGGCAAGAAATACCTCTACACGACCTTCACCAAGGAACAGCTCGAGGCGCAGCCCGCCTACGACAAGGGCAGCTATGCCGAGAAGCGCGACGAGCAGAGGATGATACTGCGGTAGGGCAGTAGGGCAGTAGGGCAGTAGGGCAGTAGGGCAGTAGGGCAGTAGGGCAGTAGGGCAGTAGGGCAGTAGGGCAGTAGGGTGCGGCGTCGATGCTGGTACACCTTGCTGCCCTACTCCATTACTGCCCTACTGAAATGGCCAACGACGCCATTTTCTGTCAGTTCGGCCAGTGCCAAGGATTGGTCGAGATGTTCGGCCCGCCAGGCAAGCAGCCTTTCGGCGAATTCCAGCCGGGTGGAAAAATGTGCAGGGCTGCTGGCGAGGTTGTTCAATTCGCCGGGGTCGGCCTCGACGTTGAAAAGCAAGGGCGGCAAGCCGCCGCCGAAATGCACGTATTTGAATTTCTTGGTGCGGATGACGGCGAGGTTGCACTGGCGCGAGGCAATGCCGAAATGCTGCTCGGCGTCGCCGTCAGCGATCGAGCGGAAGTCGAACTCCCAGTGCGCGGCGTCGCGCCACACGGCGGGAGTTCCACCGCTCAGGAATGGTTTCAGCGAGCAGCCGTCAAGGTGCGGTTCGGGATCCTCGCCGAGCAGGTCGATGAGCGTCGGCAAAATGTCCACCGCTTCGGTGAAGCGATCGACAGCGCTGCCGGCGGCCTTGCGATGGCGTGGATCGCGGATGATCAGCGGGATGTGGTAGCTGCCGTCGAAATAGCCGCCCTTGCCCAGCATGAAATGGTCGCCCATCATTTCGGCGTGGTCGGAGGTGAGGACGATGAGGGTGTCGTCCCACGCCCCTTCGTTCTTCAGCGCCTGCCATATCCGGCCGAGCTGCGCATCGACCTCGGAAATCATGCCGTAGTAGATTGCCCGGATCTGGCGGAAATCATCCTCGCTCCAATCGTGGACCTTGCCGGTGGCGCCGGGGCGGAACTTCGCGCGGTTTTGCTGGCTGAGATGATAGGCGATGTAGGGGTGGCCCTGAGACTCCGCACGCCAGCTTTCCGCGCAGTGAAAAGTGGGGCCGTCCGCCGGATCGTATTGGGTGTTGTACGGTTCGGGCACGATAAAGGGCGGATGCGGGCTGATGAAAGACAAATGCGCAAACCATGGGGTGGCCTCCTCCTGCTCGCTCAGCCAGCGGATGAACTCGCCGGCAAGGAAGGCTGTCGGCGTCTGGTCTTTCGAGTAGACGGGCGGTGCTTCCGTCACCGCGCCGTCCGCTTCGCCGACGGGACGATGGATGTCAGGAGATCCGGCGCTTGCGTCGATGCCCTGCAGCTTCAGCCAGGACAGCCACTGCTTCTGATGTTCGGGCAGCAACTGGCGAACGGTGAAGCCGGGCAGCACGCCTTCATAGCTGCGCAATCGTGGATCAGCCGATGCAAGCTGGCGCGGGTCGAGCGACACGTCGGTATAGCCGAACAAGGTCGGGTCGTAGCCGATGCCGCGCGCGGCGAGCGCGATATTGCCGTGGCGGGCATCGAGCGGCGTGCCGTTGCGGCAGACGCGGTTGTTCATCTGGTAGAGGCCGGTGTAGAGGGAGGCGCGCGCCGGCGAACAAGGCGCCGCACCGCCATAGTGACGCCGGAACAAGACACCTTCAGCCGCCAGCGCGTCGGCATTCGGCGTTTTTACCAGGGTATGGCCTGATGCCGACAGGCAGTCGCCGCGCCACTGGTCGCAGGTGATGAGGAGGACATTTGGCCGCCTGCCTTTTCCAGTCACTTGCGATAACCTTCCCCTATTGCATACCGCCCATGGAGCCGATTTCCGGCGTTGACGCAAGATGACCCCGTGACCGATTGGTGAACAAGTATCTTCCGATTGTTCACTTTTACAGCACGGTCCATCCTGTGTTTGCCGCCTTTGCCTCTGAGGTGGGGATCCTCATATTGGCGTGGACAGCGGCAAGGGCCGCACAAACATAAGGGAAGGAGCAAGATCATGCTCGACCAAATCAAAGGCCTGCATCACGTCACCTCAATGGCCAGGGATGCGCGCCAGAACAATGATTTCTTCACCCACAAGCTCGGCCTGCGCCGGGTGAAGAAGACAGTCAATTTCGACGCGCCTGACGTCTACCACCTCTACTACGCCGACGAGGTCGGCACGCCTGGTTCGGTGATGACCTATTTTCCGTTCCCCAACATCGGCAAGGGCCGCCATGGCGTCGGCGAAGTCGGCACCACGGTCTACTCCGTGCCCGAAGGCACGCTCGCCTATTGGGAAAAGCGCTTCACGGACGAAGGTGTCACCGGCGTCTCACGCGAAGAAGCCTTCGGCGAGAAGCGGCTCAGGTTTGCCGGTCCCGACGGCGACGGCTTCGCGCTCGTCGAGGACAAGGCCGACAGCCGCGCGCCCTGGGTGAAGGGTGGCGTTCCCGCCGATGAAGCGATCCGTGGCTTTCACTCGGTCTCGCTGAGGCTGAAGGATGGCGGCGCCACCGAGGAGCTGTTGAAATTCATGGGCTACGAGGAGGTCGGCAAGTCGGGCAATGTCAGGCGGCTGGCGGTCAAGAACGGCAACGGCGCCGATGTCGTCGACATCGAATCGCTGCCGACCGCGGCCTTCGCCGACCTCGGCGCGGGTTCGGTCCACCATGTCGCCTTCGCCGTCGAGAACCGCGCCAAGCAGCTCGAAGTGCGCAAGGCCTTGATCGATACGGGCTATGGCGTGACCCCCGTGATCGACCGCGACTATTTCTGGGCGATCTATTTCCGCACGCCGGGCGGCGTGCTGTTCGAAGTGGCTACCAACGAGCCGGGTTTCGACCGCGATGAGGATACCGCTCATCTCGGCGAAGCGCTGAAGCTGCCGACGCAGCATCAGCATCTCAGGCCCTATCTCGAACAGCATCTGCAGAAGCTGGAAGGCTGAGACAATGAGCACAGACAGTTACATCCACAAGGTGTTGCCCGGTTCGCCGGGCAGCCCCTTGCTCTTCGTCTTTCATGGCACCGGAGGTGACGAGAGCCAGCTTGTTTCGCTGGGGCGCGACCTCGTGCCCCAGGCAACCATTGTCTCGCCGCGCGGCGATGTTTCCGAACACGGGGCGGCGCGCTTCTTTCGCCGCACCGGCGAGGGCGTCTACGATATGGACGACCTCGCCCGGGCGACCGGGAAGATGGCTGATTTCGTCAACGCACATGTCGCCGTAGCGAAGCCATCTGCGGTCTATGGCCTCGGCTATTCCAACGGCGCCAACATTCTGGCATCGCTGGTCTTCGAAGTCCCTGACCTGTTCGACGCAACGGTGCTGATGCATCCGCTGATCCCGTTCGAACCGCAGGTGAAAGGCAGCCTCGCTGGCCGCCACATCCTGGTGACGGCGGGCAAGCGAGATCCGATCTGCCCGCCCAACCTGACGTCGCGGCTGGAAGCCTATTTGCGCGCCGATGGCGCCGATGTCACAGTGGCGTGGCATGAAGGCGGGCACGAGCTGCGGCCAAACGAAATCGAGGCGGCGCGGCGGCTCTTTGCCGGCGCCGTGCAAGGAGCATAGCGATGGCCGACCAACTGCCTGAGATCGAACTGGAAGATCGCGGCTCCAAGGGCCGCTATCTCCTGCGCGGGCCCGGTGGCGCCGAGGCCGAGATGACTTTCACCAAGATCGGCGAGCACCAGCTCATCATCGATCATACGGAAGTGCCCGACGTGTTTCGCGGCCAGGGTGCCGGGCTTCGGCTCGTCACCCGCGCCGTCGAGGATGCGCGCGCGGCGGGCAAGAAGATCATCCCGCTTTGTCCCTTCGCCAATGCCCAGTTTCGCCGCCATCCGGAATGGGCCGACGTGCTGAAGCAGTAGGGAACACGCAGGCACATCGTTGATCGGCATGGACGGGAAAACGGGCGCCAGTTGCCGCCGGATGGCTTTGTAATTTGCCCCGGCGGCGCATCTTGCCTAGATATATTATCTCGCCGTGCCGACAAACGAAGTGAATGATCCCCCCGATGCCTGAAACAGACCTCATCCCCGTCTTTGACGGCCATAACGATACGCTGCTGCGTCTCTATCAGTCGAAAGACACGGATGTCGAAAAGCTGTTCATCGAGGGGAAATCGGGCGGCCACATCGACCTGCCGCGCGCGAAGGCCGGCGGCTTCGCTGGCGGCATGTTCGCGATCTTCCCGCCGCCGGTCGAGAAGGCCAGGCGTAGCGCCGTGCCCGCGGCGCCGAGCGACAGCGAGCCCCTGCCGCCTGAGGTTCCGCGCAGCGATGCCCTCAACTCGACCATCGCGATGGCGTCGATCCTGTTCCGGCTGGAGCGGGCCGGAGCATTGTCCGTCTGCCGCAGCGCCGGCGATGTGCGCGCCGCCATGGCGCGCGATGAGATCGCCGCGGTGTTTCATATCGAGGGCGTCGAGGCGATCGACCCCGAACTGACCATGCTCGATGTGCTGCATGCCGCCGGCCTGCGTTCGCTCGGCATAGTGTGGAGCCGGCCGAATGCTTTCGGCCATGGCGTGCCGTTCCGCTTTCCGTCTTCGCCCGACACCGGGCCCGGTCTGACCGATGCCGGCAAGGCGCTGGTCAAGGCCTGCAACGAACTGAAGATCATGATCGACCTCTCGCATCTCAACGAGAAGGGCTTTCGCGATGTCGCTGAAATCAGCGACGCGCCGCTGGTCGCCACCCACTCCAACGTGCATGCGCTCTGCACCCATTCGCGCAATCTCACCGACTGGCAGCTCGGCGCCATACGCGAGTCCGGCGGCATGGTCGGGCTGAACTTCGCCACCGGGTTCCTGCGCGAGGACGGCCGCATGAATGCCGACACCAGCCTCGACCTCATGGTGCGCCATATCGATTCGCTGCTGCAGGCGCTCGGCGAGGACGGCGTCGGCCTCGGCTCGGATTTCGATGGCGCCATGATCCCGGCCGTCATCGGCGACGTTGCCGGCCTGCCGAAGCTCATCGATGCGCTGGCCGCGCGCGGCTTCGGCCGGACGCTGATCGAGAAGATCGCCTATCGCAACTGGCTGAGCATGCTTGAGCGCACGATAGGCTGAGGCGACGCTACTGATCGTAGCCCATGCGTTTCAGCCACTCCTTGCCAACGGCACGGTCGCGGATGATCGGCAGCGGGTTTTCCGAATCGAGCCGGGCGCAGATGCGGTAGACTTCCAGCGTCTCGGCGCTCATCTCGTCGCGTTTGTAGAAGTACATGGCGGCGGCGTAGCGCGCGCGACCCGACCATTTTTCGCCGAGCGGCGTGTTGACCAGCTCCCACTGTTCGGCGGCCTCTTCATCCTGCCCGTCGGCTTGTTCGGCCATGGTCAGAAATCCGCCGGCGGATTTGCGGTGCGGCGGTCGAGCTTGATGAAAGGGCGTTGCACCACCTTGGCCCGCTTCATCAGCTTCTGGTACTGCAACTCGCGCATGGCGTAGATCTCCACCCAGAGGTCCTCCACCATCGTATCACCATAGGGCCGCGCCAGCGAGGCGATGGCGATGTTGCGCTTGGCCATCGGCGACCACATGGCGGCGCTCACCAGTCCGACCTCCTGGCTTTTCTTGCAGTAGACGATGGCGTGCTCGGCCGGGATGTTGCCCTCGATCTCCAGCCCGACCAGCACATGGCGCAGCTTGCGTCTGGCGCGCGCCTCGAGAATGGCGCGGCGGCCGTTGAAATGGTCCTTTTCCGCATCGACCATGAAGCCGAGGCCGATCTCGTCGGGCATGCGCAGGCGGTCGGCGCGGATGGCGTGTTCGGCGGTGGTGAAATCGGCATTGGCGACGATCAGCCCGGCTTCGAGCCTGGCGCGGTTGAGCGCGGTATAACCGATGGCCCTGATACCGCGCGGTTCGCCCGCCGTCATCAGCCGGTCCCAAAGGCTCAGCGCCTGGTCAGCTGAGAAGAACAGTTCATAGCCGAGATCGCCGGTGAAGCCGGTGCGCGAGATGGTGAGGGTGGCGCCATCATGCTCGAATTCGGCGAGGTCAAAGGCTTTCAGCTTCTCGATTCCGATGAAGCCCGCATCGCGCAGCACGGCGAAGGATGTCGGGCCTTGCAAGGCAAGCCCGGCGACGGCCTCTGTTTCTTCCTCGACGGTCACCTCGAAACCGATGGCGCTGTCGAGCAGCCACGGCAGATGCCGTTCCTGCGAGCACAGGCGGAAGCGCGTCGGCGAGAGGCGGAACAGTGTGCCATCGTCCAGCACGAACCCTTCATCGTCGCACCACGCCGTGTAGTGGACGCGTCCCGGCTTGAGCTTGGTGACATCGCGCAGCGTGACACGGTCGAGGAAGGCCTCGGCGCCCGGTCCCTCAACGCGGTATTTGGTCATCGGCGAGATGTCGAACAGCGCCGCCTGGCTGCGGATGGCGAAATATTCGAGCTCCTCGTCCCACAGCGAATACGGCGCGCGGTAGCCGGCCCAGTTGTACCAGTCCTGGGTCTTGGCCAGCGCGTCGATGCGCGGCTGGAACGGCGTGCCGAAACGCAGCGTGCGGAAATGGCTTTGGGCGGTGATGCGGGCGGAGACGATCGGGTCTGCTGCCTTCGAGGTGGGCTTCTTCCTGGTTGCCTGGGCCATAAGCTACCCCTTCATCGCGATAATGCGCCGCGCGGCGTTCAGCCCGGGCGCGCCGGAGACACCGCCGCCCGGATGCGAACCGGCGCCGGCCAGGAACAGACCGTCGAGTGGCGTGTCGTAGCCGGACCAGCCCGAGACCGGGCGCGAGATCAGCATCTGGTCGGCCTGCAATTCACCATGGTGCCAGTGGCCGCCGGGAATGCGATAGCGCGCCTCGATGTCGACCGGCGTCAGAAGCTCACTGTGTTGCACCGTCTTGCCGATGCCGGGCGCATAGGATTCGAGCTGCGCCATGATCGCCTTGAGCAGTTTCGGCTTGCCGGCGTTCCACCCGTCTTTCAGCTGATAGGGCGCGTATTGCACCACGGCCGACAGCACGCAGGCGCCGCTCGGCGCCAGCGAGGGATCGGCAAGGCTGGGCAAGGTGATCTCCATCACCGGCTCAGGCGAGAATTCGCCATATTTCGAAGGATTGAAGGCGCGCTCGACGTGATCGGGCGAGGGCGCAATGACCAGCCGGCCCTTGTGGTCGGCGGCATCGGCGCCGGTGAATTGCGGCGGCCGGTCGAGCGCCAGATGAAGCTTGGCGGCATCGCCCTTCATGCGGATGTTTTTCACCTTGCGCAGGAAGCCGGTGTCGATCTCGCGCGGCCCGACGAGGTCGAGCAAGGTCGTCGCCGGATTGATGGCGGAGACGATGGTGCGGGCGCGCAGCACCTCGCTATTGTCGAGCGCGACGCCGGCGGCGCGGCCGTTCTCGACGATGATTTTTGCGACCGAAATCGAAGTGCGGATGGTGACACCAGCCTTTTCCGCAGCGGCGCGGATGGCTGTCACCACAGCACCCATGCCGCCCCTGGGCAGCAGCTGCGCGCCGGCCGCTCCGCCAGCCTCGCCGGCCAGCCGGTAGTAGAGGCCGAGCAGCGAGGTCGGCGAGCGCGGACCGAGATGGCTGCCAAGCGTGGCGTCAAAGGCGAGCAGGCCCTTCAGCCTGTCGTCGGCGAGCTGTTCGTCGAGCAGGTCGGCGACATTCATCAACAGCACGCGCAGGAAGTCGCGCATGTCTTCCTTGCCGAGCTTCTTCAGCGACAGGGCCGCCTGGCCAAGCGCTGCCGTCTCCTTGAAGGACATACCGGCAAGATCGGGCGGCCGACGCGATAGGAACGGCTTCAATATGCCGGCATAGCGCAGGAGTTGCGCACGCAACTCCTTCCAGGCTGATTGCTCGGCGGAGCTGGCGCCGGTCAGCACCTCGCCATAGGCGCCATACAGGACCAGCGCCGGACCGCCCGTGGACAGCGCCACCGAGGGCAGGAAATCGGTGCGGGCAAATTGCAGCCCGTGCTTTTCCAGCTCCAGCGTCTTCACCACATCGGGGTGCAGGCGGTTCAACAGATGGGCGACGGCAGAGACGCGAAAACCCGGCGCGAATTCCTCGGTGCGCGCCGCGCCGCCGACCGCGCTGGCGGCTTCCAGCACCACCACCTTGCGGCCTGCCTTGGCCAGCGTGGCCGCCGCGACAAGCCCGTTATGGCCGCCGCCAATGGCGATTACATCAAATGACGTCATGGGCCGGGCTCATATGCGAGGTGGACTTGGCGAGGTCGCGCAGGATCTCGGCCGCGGCATTGCGCCCGGGGGCGCCCATCACACCGCCGCCGGGATGGGTGGAGGAGCCGCACATATAGAGGCCGCCGACCGGCGAGCGATATTGCGCGTAGCCGGGCACCGGCCGGTTGAACAGCAACTGGTCAAAGGTCAGCTCGCCTTGGAAAATATTGCCTTCGCTGAGGCCGACCTCGGCCTCGATTTCGCGCGGCGTGCGCACTTCCATATGGACGATGCGGTCGCGGAAACCCGGCGAGTATTCCGCGATCTGCGCAATCACGCTTTCGGCGAAGCCGTCGCGGTCGGCATCGGTCCAGTCGCGGCCGCTCACCTTGGGCGGCGCATATTGCACGAAGCAGCTCATGAAGTGCTTGCCTGATGGAGCCATGGTCGGGTCGAGCGTCGTCGGGATGACCATGTCGAGGAACGGATCGGCCGACCAGCGCCCGGCCTTCCAGTCGTCATAGGCGCGCTCCATGCGCTCCATCGAATCGGTGAAATGCATGTCGCCGCGATAGACCGGCGAGTCCTTCGGCAGAGCGGGAAATTCCGGCAGCGAATCGAGCGCGATGTTGACCTTGCCGGACGAGCCGCGGATCTTGAAGTTCTTGACCCGGCGCAGGAAAATGTCGGGCAGTTCCTTTTCCTCGACGAGCTTCAGGAAAGTGCGTTTCACGTCGGCATTTGAAACGACGAGCTTGCCGTAGATTTCCTCGCCGCCGGCCAGCACCACGCCCTTGGCCTTGCCCCTGCCGACCAGCACATGGTCGACCTCGGCGCCGGTGCGGATCGTGCCGCCCGACGCCTTGAAGGATGCGGTCAATGCCCTGGTCACGGCGCCCATGCCGCCGCGCGCATAACCCCAGGCTCCGACCGAACCGTCGACTTCGCCCATATAATGGTGGAGCAGCACATAGGCGGTGCCGGGCGACATCGGCCCGAGCGCCGTGCCGATGATGCCCGATAGCGCGAAATTCGCCTTGATGACATCGGTCTCGAAATATTCGTCGAGGAAGTCCGAGATCGAAATGGTCCAGAAGCGCAGCGTCAGCGCCATTTCTTCCGCCGACAGGCCGGCGAATTTCTTGCCGAGATAGAGCAACTCGCCGATATCGCGTGGCCGAAAACTGGTCGGGTCGGGCGCGGTGCGCATCAGCAAGGGTTGGATGAAGCGGCATTGCCGGGTCACGTCGCGCGCGTAGCGGTCATAGGCCTCGGCATCGCGCCTGGAGAAGCGGGCGAATTCACGCCGGTGTGCGTCGTGGTCGCGGTAGTTGGCAAGGTAGTCGCCGTCACGCGTGAACACCGCGCCGCCTTCATAGGAGATGACCTGCAGGCCGAAGCGCGGCAGTTCGAGGTCGCGCATGATCTCGGGCCGGAACAGCGAGCAGACATAGGAGCAGTTGGAGTAGAGGAAGCCCGGCGTCAGTTCACGGCTGGTGGCCGCCCCTCCGACCCAGTCGTTCTTCTCGACCACCAGCACGTCGAGCCCGGCGCGCTGCAGGTAGCAGGCGTTGACCAGGCCGTTGTGGCCGCCGCCGATGATGATCGCGTCCCAAGCTTTCATTTTGGCCAGTCCATTGTTTTCAGGCATTCCCAAGGGGAAAGCGCGGTGCGGTTTTCCCGGATCCGCTCACGCCTTTCCCGGAATTGCTCTGTGCGATCCGCTGTTCATTTTTGCGTGATCTGTTCCCGATTTGGCGAAATCTGGCACGCCGAAAGCCATTCTGTCCAGCCATATTGAATGAATGTTCAACAAATTATGTTGTGTTTTTCCGCGTATGCGCTACGCTTTGCCGGCGTTCGAGGTGAGCATTCGTCGATTGGAGACCGAGGGCTGATGATCGAAACGGCAGAGGCCGAACCGGAGTACGACGACACTGCCATCCGCTTCCTCGAGGCGCTGTGGGGCGACGGCTACCTGTCGCCGGGCGGGCCTGACGAGGTCGACCGGGTGGTCGAGGGCCTTTCGCTCAAAGGCAAGACCATTCTCGACATCGGCTGCGGCTCCGGCGGCATCACGCTGCATCTGGTTGAGCGCCATGGCGCCGCGCACGCCACCGGTTACGATGTCGAGCACCTGGTGATCGAGACGGCAAAGAAGCGCGTCGCGGCGCGCGGGCTCAGCGAGCGCGCTCGCTTCATCCAGGCGCCGCCGGGGCGGCTGCCGTTTGCGGATTGCTCCTTCGATGTCGTCTTCTCCAAGGATGCGCTGCTGCACGTGCCGGACAAGGACGCGCTGTTCGCCGACATCTTCCGGGTGCTGAGGCCCGGCGGCGTCTTCGCCGCCTCCAACTGGATGATTTCGCATGACGGCGAGCCGTCGCCCGAGATGAAAGCCTATATCGCCGCCGAGGGGTTGTCGTTCGCCATGGCCTCGCCGGCGCGCTATATCAGGGCGATGCGTAGCGCCGGCTTTGCCGATGTCACTGTGCGCGACCGCAATCTCTGGTATCGCGAGGTGGCGCGGGGCGAGTTGGAAAAGCTGAAAGGGCCGCTCTATCCGACGGCCGCCGCCGCGGTCGGGGCGGCCTATGTCGACAAGAACATCAAGACCTGGGAGGCCATGCAGAAGGTGCTTGACAGTGGCGAGCACCGTCCCACTCATCTTCGCGGATGGAAGCCGGATGCCAAGGGATAGCCGGCGATGCTGGAGACCATCACGCGCATGAAAACGGCAGACGCCCTCGATAACGCCCCCGAAACGACGCGAAAAGGCGATGCCGAAAAGCGCGGCCGCAAAGCTTCGAAAGAGGTCAGGCAGCTGCAGCTGATCGAGGCGACGATCGATTCGCTGGCCAAGCGTGGCTATGCGGAAACGACGATGGCCGATGTCGCCGATGGCGCCGGCCTGTCGCGGGGTATCGTCAACTTCCATTTCGAGAGCAAGGAAAAGCTGCTGATCGCCACGCTGCAGCACATGTATGATGAATATTCGGCGCACTGGCGTACGGCCCTGCAGAAGGCGGGTGACGATCCGGCGAGGCAGCTGCAATATCTGGTGTGGGCCGACTTCGACCGCTCGATCTGCAACAAGCGCAAGCTCGCGGCCTGGCTGGCTTTCTGGGGCGAGGCCAAGTCACGCCCGACCTACCAGGCGCTGAGCAGCTCGCGCGACAATTACTACCAGCAGGTCTTCATAGATCTCTGCGCGACGCTCAAAGGCAGAGGCTCCTATGCCTATGACCCGCAGGTGATGGCGCTGGCGCTGTCGGCCATGCTGGAAGGGCTGTGGCTGCGGCTGATGATGGGGACCGAGGACACGACCCGCGAGACCGCCTTGCAGGCGGCGAACGAGTTCCTGTCGGTGGCTTTCCCGAAACACTACCCGCTGAAGGGTGCCGCAACGACAAAATCATAAGAAACCACAGAGGATGGAACCGCAATGAAGATATTGACGCGACGCCTGACACTGACCTTGGCGTTGGCCGGAACACTGGCGGCTTCGGCGGCAGCACTGGCGCTCGCTGCCGACAAGGACCTGATCGTGTTCGACTGGTCCGGCTACGAGGATCCGAGCTTCCATCCGAAATATGTCGAGAAGAACGGCGACTCGCCGACCTTCGCCTTCTTCGGCGACGAGGACGAGGCGTTCGAGAAGGTGCGCTCCGGCTTCAAGGCCGACCTTGGCCATCCCTGCTCGCAAAGCGTGGTGAAATGGCGCGAGGCGGGCCTGCTGCAGCCGCTCGACACTTCGAAGATCACAGGCTGGAAGGACCTCAACCCCGGCATCATGGCGATGAAGGATCTTGCCACGACCTCGGACGGCAAGGCCTGGTTCATGCCGTGGGACTGGGGCAACACCCAGCTTACCTTCAACTCTTCCAAGATCGACGAGAAGGACGTGCAGTCGCTGAAGGCCTTTGCCGATCCCAAGTACAAGGGGCGGGTCTCGATCGGCGACAATGTCGACGACGCTTACGCGCTGGCGAGCCTGGCCATCGGCCTGAAGGACTGGACCAAGATGACCGACGACCAGTTCAAGCAGGCGTCCGATTTCCTGCGCGAGGTGCACAAGAACGTGCGCTCCTACTGGACCGACACTACCGACATCGTCCAGTTGCTGAGCGGCGGCGAGGTCGATCTGGCCTGGGCATGGAACGACGCGACGGTGCAGTCTGCCGCCGCCGGCGTGCCGATCAAGTCGAAGAAGGACACGGCGGAAGGCATCTCGACCTGGGTCTGCGGTTACGTCCTGTTCAAGGACGCGCCCGGCAATGTCGACAAGGCCTATGATTATCTGAACGCGGTCAACGATCCGGAGACCGCCAAGGTGCTGGTCAAGGATTGGGGCTACGGCCAGGCCAACGCCAAGGGCATGGCCGGCGTCGACCAGGCTGTTCTGAAGGAAAAGGGCTATGACGACGTGCAGAAATTCGTCGACAAGACGCTGTTCCAGTCGCCGCTTCCGTCGGAACTCAAGCTCAAGATGATCGCCGAGTTCGAGAAGATCAAAGCGGGTTATTGAGCCGTCTGTCTGGCGAGCCCATCTGTCTCCGGCGCGCCGGCGGATGGGCTCGCCAAAGCCGGGGAATTTGCCTAACCTCGCTCCCGAAATCGTTCGCGACGGGGGAGTGTTCGCGCCATGAATTCCATGCTTCGCCGCCTTGTCATCGCTGCCGCCTGCACGCTCGGCGCCGGCGCGGTCTACGCGTTTGCCGAAGGTGGCGGCAGCCTGGTCGTGTTCGACTGGTCGGGCTACGAGGATCCGCTGCTGCACCCCGCCTACGCAGCCAAATACGGCGCCGAGCCGACCTTCGCCTTCTTCGGCGACGAGGACGAGGCCTTCGAGAAGATGCGGGCAGGCTTCAAGGCCGACATTGCGCATCCCTGTTCGCAAAGCGTGGTCAAGTGGCGCGAGGCCGGCATACTGCAGCCGTTGGACACGTCGCGGATTGCCGGTTGGAAGGACCTCAATCCCGGCATCATGGCGATGAAGGATCTGGCCGTCACCGCCGACGGCAAGGCCTGGTTCATGCCGTTCGACTGGGGCAATACCTCGCTGCTCTACCGCACCGACAAGGTGACGGCCGACGAGGCGAGTTCGCTCAAAATATTCGCCGATCCCAAATTCAAGGGCCGTGTCACCATCGGCGACAATGTCGACGACGCCTATGCGCTGGCCAGCCTTGTCATTGGTCTCAAGGACTGGACCAAGATGACCGATGCGCAGTTCCAGGAAGCGTCCGCCTTCCTGCGCGACGTGCACAAGAACATACGCTTCTACTGGACCGATGACACCGACCTCAACCAGGCTTTTATCGGCAATGAAGTCGATCTCGTCTGGGGTTGGAACGAGACCTATGTGACGCTGAAGGGGCAAGGCCTGCCGATCGCCATGAACCGGGACACCAGGGAAGGCATCTCCACCTGGGTGTGCGGCTATGTGCTGATGAAGGACGCGCCAGGCAAGCTCGACCAGGCCTATGATTTCCTCAGTGCGGTCAATGCGCCCGGCGTGTCGGACTATCTGGTCAAGACTTTCGGCTATGGCCACGGCAATGGCGCCGGCATGGCTGCTATCGACCCCAAGGTGCTGACCGACCGAGGCTTCGACAACCTCGACAAGTTCCTCGACAAGACGCTGTTTCAGCAGCCGGTTTCGCCTGATCTCAAGCAGCGGATGGTGGCCGAGTTCGAGAAGATCAAGGCCGGCTATTGAGCGACAAGTCCGAAACAACCGAAATCGTCATCGTCGGCGCCGGCTTCACCGGCCTGTCGGCGGCGCTGGAGTTGAAGAAGGCCGGCATCGGCTTCCTGTTGCTCGAAGCGCGCGGCCGCGTCGGCGGGCGGGTGGAGGCGCTGGAGACGGGGCCGGGCGAGCCCATCGACAGCGGCGGCCAGTTCCTGTGCCAGGATATGCCGGAGCTGATGGCGCTGGTGCGGGCGCGCGGCAAGACGCTGGTCGAAACCCATGTCGACGGCGCATTCGTCGCCCAGCCGGCGATGCCCGGGCTCGCGGCCGAGCGGACCTATCTTGGCTCGATGGCGATCCGCGACCGCATGAACGGGATCGAACCGGGCGATCCTGCCATTGCCGGGCTGACCGTCGCCGCCTGGCTCGAGCGGCAGGATGATGCCGGCGAGGCCAAGGCGGCCTTCCGCTCGATGATCGAGGGCCTGTGGTGCCTGGCGCTGGAAAAGGTGCCGCTCTGGTACCTGATCGGCAATGACCGGCGCATCACCAACGAGGCGCCGGAGCTGCAATATTTCCTCGCCGAAACCATCCACTCGTTGGCCGAGGATTTGGCCGGCGACCTTGGCGACCCCGTGCGGCTCGGCACGCCGGTGACGCGCATCGAGCATGGGCTGGGAGGCATACGCGCCGTCACCGAAAAGGGAACGGTCGAAGCGCGCGCGGTGCTGGTCGCGGCTTCACCGGTCATGGCGTCGAGGATCGCTTTCTCGCCGCCCTTGCCGGATGCGCTGGTGGCGGCGCTCGGCGCCTGGCAAGGCGGTACGGTCATCAAGATCGTCGTACGCTATTCCCGCGCCTTCTGGCGCGACAAGGGCCTGAGCGGCATGGTGATGTGGCGCGACGTCCCGGGGCTTTTCGTCTGCGACACCAGCAAGGACGACAAGCATCCGGCGCTGGTCGTTTTCATCGGCGGCCCGTCGGCTATGGAATGGCGCAGCTACGGGCAGGAAGGCCTGCGCAGCAGGCTTGCGACGAGACTGGTCGAGGCGCTCGGCCCCGAAGCCGCAAACTGGACCGGCTTCGCCATCCGCTATTGGTTCAACGATACGGGAAGCGTTGGCGGCTACAGCGACCTCATTGTCGACATGAAGGCGACGAACGCCGAACGGACGATCCTGGTCGGCGCGCCGCCGGTCTATTTCGCCTCGTCCGAACTGTCGCCGTCATTCCCCGGCTATATCGAGGGCGCGATCGTCGCCGGGCGGATTGCGGCGCGCAAGATCATCGCCGATGTTCAATCCGCCATCGCCACCAGCGCTTCCGGATCGTAGGCGAGGCGGATCGGGGCGCCGACGGGGATGTCGTCGGCGCCGAAGTCGTTGGTCTCGGTCACCGACAGCGGCTTTTCCAGGCCGGGTATCTCGACGATCAGATGGGTAATCTCGCCGAAATAGTGGCGCTCGACCACCTTGCCGGCGACCTCGAACTTGGCCGTCGCATTGTCCCACAGGACGCGCAGCCGCTCCGGCCGGATCCCGAGCGTGGCGCCGCCGCCATTGCGCGCGAACGCCTTCGGCTTATCGGTCTTGATGCGGCCGAAACCCAGCGTGTCGACGACCAGCGAAGCGGCGTTCTCCTCGACCACCTCGGCCTTGACGAAATTCATGCCGCCGAGGAAATCGGCGACCTGGCGGTTGACCGGGCGCTGGTAGATTTCCTTCGGCGAGGCGACCTGCGCGATCTTGCCGCCGAACATCACGGCGATGCGATCGGACATGGCGAGCGCCTCATACTGGTCGTGGGTGACCAGGACGAAGGTGATGCCGACCGCCTGCTGCAAGCGGCGCAGTTCGACCTGCATCTGTTCGCGCAGCTTCTTGTCCAGCGCCGACAGCGGCTCGTCGAGCAGCAGCACCTTGGGTCGCATCACCAGCGCGCGGGCCAACGCGACGCGCTGCCGCTGGCCGCCCGAAAGCTCGGTGGCGCCGCGCTTGCCAAGGCCGGTGAGCGACACCTGCGCCAGCGCCTCCTCGACCCGGCGTTTCTCCTCCGCGCCTTGCAGCTTCAGCCGCTTCAACCCGTAGGCGACGTTCTGCTCGACGTTGAGATGCGGGAAGATGGCATAGCTCTGGAAGACCATGTTGGTCGGCCGGCGGTTGGGCGCGATACCTTCCATAGGCTGGCCGCCGACCGAGATCGAACCGCTGGTCGGATTGTCGAAGCCGGCGATCATGCGCAGCAGCGTGGTCTTGCCGCAGCCTGACGGGCCGAGCAGGGAGAAGAACTCGCCTTCCCGGATGCTCAGCGAAGCATCGTCGAGCGCCTTGATCGCACCGTAGCTGCGAGTGACGCCGTTGATCTCGATCATCGTGCGGTCGGATTGAGGCCGCTCAGGCATAAAGCCCTCCCTCGTTCTGGGTGCGCCTGGCCGCGCGGCGGCGCAGGATTTCGGCAACGGTCATCAGCAGGAAGGAGGCGACCAGCAGCAGCGTGCCGAGCGCCAGCACGCCGGGCAGTTTCGAGGCGAAGCGCAACTGGCCCCAGATATAGATCGGCAGCGTCGCCTCGGTGCCGGTGAGGAAGAAGGCGATGATGAATTCATCCAGCGAGATGGTGAAGCAGACCAGCAGGCTGGAGATGATCGCTGGCGCAACCATCGGCAGCGTCACGCGCCGGAAGGTGCCGAAGGCGCTCTCGCCGAGATCGGCGGAGGCTTCCTCAAGACTGCGGTCGAACCCTTCGAAGCCGGAGGTCAGCACCGTCATCGAATAGGGGATGCAGACCAGGACGTGGCCGAGCACGACGGTGAACAGCGACAGGCTCAAGCCCAGCTGCAGCATCACCAGCAGCATGGAGATGGCGACGATCACTTCCGGCAGCACAAGCGGTGCCATGATCAGCCCGCTGATGGCGCGGCGGCCGGGATAGCGGTAGCGGGTGATCGAACGGGCGGCGAGGATGCCGAGCACGGTGGCGAGCACTGAGGCCGACACGCCGACGACCAGGCTGTTCCAGGCGGCGTCGAGCAGCGCCGGGGTGCGCGGCAGGTCCTGGTACCACTGCAGCGTGAAGCCGGTGAGCGGGAATTTGGGTGTCGCGGCGACGTTGACCGAGAAGATCGGCAGGAAGATCACGGGCAGATAGAGGAAGACGATATAGAGGAACGCATAGGCGGACAGCCAGCCGCCCGACAGGACGCGACGCCGCCCGCTCATCGAGCGAGCCTCTGCAAAGCGCGGATGATCAGCACGGTGGCGCCGGCCATCAGGCTGACGATCAGCATGGTGGTGACGGAAAGCGCTGCTCCGAGCGGCCAGTTGGAAGCCTTGCCGAACTGCGCCTGGATGGCGTTGGCGATCATGACGCCGTCCTTGCCTCCGACGAGCTTGGGCGTGACGTAGTCGCCGACCGTCGGGATCATGACGATCAGTGCCGCCGAGATGACGCCGGGCGCCGACAGCGGCAAGGTCACGCGCAGGAACGAGCCCAAGGGGCCATCGCCAAGGTCGGTGGCTGCCTCGACCAGGGTGCGGTCGACCTTCTCCAGCGAGACGAAGATCGGCAGGATGGCGAAGGCCGCCCATGCATGGGTCAGCGTGATGATGACGGCGCTCGAATTGTAGAGCAGCGCCGTCGACGGTTCGTCGATGATGCCGAGGCCCATCAGGCCGGAATTCAAGACGCCATTGTAGCCCAGGATGACCTTCCACGACATCACGCGCAGCAGGTAGCTGGTCCAGAACGGAATGGTGATGAGGAACAGCCAGAGGCTCTTGTGGCGGCCGCCATGGAAGGAAATGAAATAGGCGATCGGATAGGCGAGGACGACGGTGAAGAAACTGACCGTCAGCGAGATGTAGAGCGAGCGCCACAGCAGGTCGCGGTAGATCGGCTCGGTCAGCGCAACACGGTAGTTTTCCAGCGTGAAAGTGCGATCGATGGTCAGGTAGTGCTGCGTCCAGAACGAGTGGGCGATGACCACCAGGATCGGCAGCACCAGAAGGATGAGCGCGTAGAGGAATGTCGGGCTGATCAGGGCAAAGCCCTGTACGGGCTCCGATTGCAGAAGGGCATTTCGCCTGGCCCGCGTCATGCGCAACGGGGGCAACCCTTCCGCGGTCACCGACATGGCCAAACTCCGGGCCAGACTCCTGGCGGCAGGGCTCCGGGCGTGATCTCGGTTGGAGGCTTGGATCGTTCCGCCATGCGGCATCCCATTGGGCTGGCGCCGGCTGTTGTTCCCCTTGCCGGCTTTCTTCGATCATGCGCGCATCCGCCGATTGAAATCAAGCGCTATTTCTGCAATATTGATTGAACGGACATTCAAAATCATGTGAGCTAGCCCACGATTTCCGGCTTTGCAAGGCGGATTCTGGATCCGAGAAAAATTCGGTTGGATGATGTGGAGGCGGCACATGGCGGCTGTGAGAGACCTGAAATCGAGCGAATTGGCAGGCGCTGGAGCCGACGATGCGGTCGAGCTGGCAAGGCGCCATCTCGTCCAGCCCTGGCCCTATGCCGGCTCGGTCGGCTCGGAGGCGCGTTCGCTGATCGGCGAGGGCGATGGCATCTATATCACGGACGGCACCGGCAAGCGGCTGATCGACGGGCCGGCCGGCATGTGGTGCGTCAATCTCGGCCACCGGCGCGAGGAACTCGCCAGGGTGATGTACGACCAGGCGATGGCGCTGTCCTACAACACGCCGTGGTACACGATGAACACGCCGTCGGCCGAGCTCGCCAAGCGCATCGCCGATCATGCGCCGGGGGATCTCAGCCACACCTTCTTCACCACAGGCGGGTCGTCGGCCGTCGAGACCGCGCTGCGATTCATGCAGTTCTACAACAATGTGCGCGGCCGACCGGAAAAGAAGATGATCCTGTCGCGTGGCGGCGCCTATCACGGCTCGACCTATCTGTCGGCATCGCTCAACGGCCGCCCGCGTGACCGCGACTGGATGGACGGGGCCGACGAACTGGTGGTCAAGCTCGCCTCACCCGATCCGTTCCGCCGGCACAAGGGCGTGAGCATTGCCGCCTTTACCGATTTCCTCGTCGACCAGTTCCGCGACACGGTGGCGCGTGTCGGCGCCGACAGGATCGGCGCTTTCGTCGGCGAACCGATCCAGGCATCGGGCGGCGTCGTCGTGCCGCCGGACGGCTATCTCAAGCGCATCCGGGAGATCTGCCGCGACAATGATATCCTCTATGTCTCGGACGAGGTGGTGACCGGCTTCGGGCGGGTCGGCCATGTCTTTGCGTCGGGCGATGTGTTCGGCATCGACCCCGATATGATCACCTTCGCCAAGGGCGTCACCTCAGGCTATTTCCCGCTCGGCGGCGTCATCATCTCGGAGCGGCTGCTGGAGCAGTTGCGACGCTCCAACCATCCCGATGCGCTGTTCGGTCATGGCCTGACCTACACCAGCCATCCGGTCGGCTGCGCCGTGGCGCTGAAGAACCTCGACCTGCTGGAAGACGGCGTGCTGGCGCACACGCGCGACGTCGCCCCCTATTTCCAGGCGCAGCTGAAGACGCTGGAAGAGCTGCCGCTGGTCGGCGAGGTGCGCGGCATGGGGCTGATGGGCTGCGTGGAATGCGTCGCTGACCGCGACAGCAAGGACCCGCTGCAGCTCGACAAGGATGTCGGAAAGCGCATCGACACGCACTGCCACGAACTCGGCCTCCTGGTGCGCCCGCTGATCAATATGTGCGTTATGTCGCCGCCTCTGGTCATCACCCGCGAGCAGATCGACGACATGATCGGCATCCTGCGCGAAGGCATCTCGCGCACGATGGACGATTTGCGTCGCGAAGGCGTGTGGCGGGGGTGAGTTTCTTCCTTCTCCCCGTTTCACGGGGAGAAGGTGCCCAACGGGCGGATGAGGGGCGGCGCTGAGTTTGGTGATTGGCCGCGCGCGAAGACTTTATCCGCCTGAGGCGCTGGCTCACACGCTGCGCAGCGCCGGCTGACAAGACTCAATCAGACGATGGTTCATGGGGCAAGCCAATCGCGACTGCCGGCGCTGCCCCTCATCCGCCCTTCGGGCACCTTCTCCCCGTGGAACGGGGATAAGGAAGAGGTCACCCCCGCGACCTCAGCGCGTCGTTCAAATTCCACATGTCCTTTTCCTCCGGCGCCGTTTCCAGGCCGAGCACCGGGATCTGCCGACGCAGGTGGTCGTGGTGGGTGCGCACGCCGTATTCGAGGTCGGAGAGGTAGAAACCCTCGAAGGCCTCGGACAGCATGGATTCGTTCGACCATACCGACAACTGCACGTCTTCCAACATGGTGTCGCGGTCGATGCGGAAGGACAGGTAGCGGGCGGCGGCCTGCTCGCGGCTTTCGTCGCGATAGCGGTAGATGGCGCCGCGCAGCAGCGTCTCGCCGGTCGATAGCGGGAACTCCTGATAGAACTGCACCGATTCCGGCATCACCGAAAGAACCGCATTGGGGAAGATGCCGTAATAGACCCAGGCCTTCTTCAGATGGTCCGGCAGATGCGCCGGCTCCGGCGCGATCTTGACGTAGTTCTTGACGCTCCAGCGGCGGCCGGCATGCGGATTGTAGGTGGCGAAGGAGCGCGACACGCCGTTGACGAAGGGTTCGTCGAAATAGGTGGCGCCGTAGAGGTCCTGCAGCGCCGGATGCGCCATGGCGACGTGATACCCTTCATTGTCGACGTCGCGCACCGACTTCCAGTTGACCGGAGTCTTCTGGGTCCAGATGCCCCAGGAGGGCACCATGTCGGCGGCATTGTAATGCGCGAATTCGGGCTCGATCGGCTTCATCAGTTCGGCGACGGAAGGCTGCGGGCCGCCGTTGCGGAAACGGATGAAGATGAAGCCCATCCAGATTTCGAGATCGAGCGGCATCAGGCCGAACTCGGTCTTGTCGAGGTCGGGGAAGGAGCGCGGGCGGGCCGCGCCGCGCAGCGTGCCATCAAGATTGTAGACCCAGCCATGGAACGGGCAGACCAGCGCGTTCTTGCAATTGCCCTGGCGGTCGGCGACGACACGGCTGCCGCGGTGGCGGCACATATTGTTGAAGCCGCGCACCACGCCATCCTTGCCGCGCACGATCAGGGCGCGTTCGCCGATGACGTCCATTGTGAGGTAATCGCCTGACTTCGGGATGTCGCAGACATGCCCGGCGATCTGCCAATGATTGCGGAAGACATGCTCCTTCTCCAGCTCGAGAAGGGCGGCGGAATGGTAACTCCAGCCCGGTAGTCCCCGCCGGTCCCAATCGTTCGGGATGGCCACGTCACGGAGGTGCGGGTTCATAAAACGTCTCTTCTTTTTATTGAATAATCGTTCAATATAATCATATTTTGCTTTGAAATGCAATGGCTTGTGGAGCCAGAAGGATTCTGTGGCGAAAATCAAGGTGCCGATCTCAGCCGAATCCGACGCCGACCCCGGCTCTGAAAACACCGGAAAATCCGGGTGTTAGCCTGGGTTCCCAAGCCCCGTTTCGCCGCGGCGTTCCCGTCACGAATCGTGCCCTCCGGACAAGGCTTGGTTCCGATAAAAAGCGTCGCGTTCGCCTTCTCCTCTGCGGCATGACGCGCATGGTGCAATCCGCGGCCGTATCCAAAATGCCCGATTTTGACTGATTCTGCCCGATTGGATGTTTCAATCCTGTTACAGTGTCAGCCTCCCGCCACCTTTGCGCCGTTACAGAGCGCGATTAAGTTCACTTTATCGGAAAAAGAAAAACAACGAAGGGGATGATGATGTATGCGAAAGTCCAGATCACCAGCAGCGACCGCTTTCAGGCTCCAGAGCGCGCTGACCGCCGCCCGAAGCTGGCGCTTCGCCAGCGCGCCAGCGACCACCCCATGGCCATGTTCATGGCGCTGGCTGTTTGCGCCTTCGCCGGCATGGCGTTCACGCCGACGGTCGGCCCGGCTTTCGCTTCGTTGAACCCGCCTGCCAATATCGTCGACGGCGCGTCAACGACGACCAGAACCGCCCGGCTGCCGATGCCGACGATCGATTTCGCCTGCAAGGGGCAGGCCTGGGGCGCCGAGAGCGTGGATTGCCTGCGTGCCATCGCCGAGCAGTCAGGAGCGCACAAGGAACGCGCTATCCGCATGATCGCCAACGCCGCGCCGCTGACCAACACGCCGAACATCTTCTAACTTCTGCCTTTGATTTCTGCCGGGGCATGATTTTGAAACAGGTTCCCGTTTCGGATCATATCCTGACCTCCCCGAGCGCTTCCTCCAGCGTTCCCTGGCTCCCGCCGCAAGTCGGCCGGGAGCCTTTTTCTATCCCTTCACGACCGCCTGCTCGGCAACGGTCGAAAGCACGCTGCGCACATCCAGCGTGCTGAACGGCTTCTCCAGGATCTGCGGGCGCTGCTGTGCCGGAAAAGCTTCGATCTCGGCCTTGGCACCGATCAGGTCGCCGGTTACCAGCACGAAACGCCGCGCCAGCTCGGGGCTTTCGGCCAGCAGCTCGCGGTAGATCGATATGCCTGATGTGCCGGGCATGCGCAGGTCGGAAAAGACGATGTCCGGCGGCATGTGGCCGCCCAGTATGGTTGCCGCCGAATCCCAGATGGGCACGATCCGCGACTTGATGCCCATCAGTTCGAGAATGTCGGAGAGCGAGCCGGCGACATCAGGCTCGTCATCGATGATCAACGCATGGCGCAGGCCGCTCGACCGCGGTTGGTTCTCGCCTCCTGGCTTGATGCCGGCCGAAATGGCCGGCAACTGGACGACGAAGCGGGCGCCTTTCGGCTGCACTTCCTCGAACCAG
This sequence comes from bacterium M00.F.Ca.ET.205.01.1.1, assembly GCA_004791255.1. GTDB lineage: Bacteria > Pseudomonadota > Alphaproteobacteria > Rhizobiales > Rhizobiaceae > Mesorhizobium. The sequence goes on along the minus strand of SRUQ01000006.1, from coordinate 158,088 downwards.
ATATTGCCGTTGTGGCGCTCGATGATCGATTTCGAAATCGACAGGCCGATGCCGGTGCCGACGCCGACCGGTTTGGTGGTGAAATAGGATTCGAAGATGCGCGAGCGGATCGCCTCGGGAACGCCCGGCCCGTTGTCCTCGACCGAGAAGCCTGGATTGCCGCGCTCGCCGCGGAAGGTCCGCACCTTGATCAGCCGGTCGCCAGCAACACCCGCCAAGGCATGCTGGCTGTTGATGAGGAAATTGGCGGCCACCTGCGTCACATGGTCGGCATCCGTCATGGCCAACACCGGACCGGGGGCGAAATCGGTGTCGATGATGATACCGCTCGACCGCGCGCCATAGGCGGTCACCTCAAGCGCGGCGCGGACCACCTGGTTGAGGTCCGTCTCGGCCTGCTCGGTCGGATGCAGCCGAACCATCGACAGGAAGCTCTTGACGATGCGCCCGCAACGCTCGGCGGCGGCGCGCACCTTCTCGGCGCGGACCTTGGTCTGCGGATCGGAGGCGAATTCGTGCAGCAGAGTCGATTGCGCGACCACCACGGCCAGCGGGTTGTTGAGTTCATGCGAGACGCCGGCGAGCAGCGAGCCCATCGCCGCCATCTTCTCGTTCTGGTGCAGTTTCTCCCGCTGTCGGTTGATCTCTTCCTCGGCGCGCAGCTTGTCGCGCAGGTCGCGGATCGAGCCGAAGATGAGGCGACGGTCGGCGACCCGCATCTCAGTCGCCGTCAGCTCGATCGGGAAGACCTCGCCGGCGGCATTCTGGGTGACGGTTTCCAGCCGCTGGCCAACCATCGGAGCGCCGCGACCCGACATGTAGTCGGCGCCCGAGGCATAGCCCTTGCGGTAGTAGATCGGCACAATGGTGTCGAGCAGGTCCTTGCCGAGGATGGCGCTGCGCGGGAAGCCGAACATCTTCTCGGCAGCTGGATTGAATTCGATAATCGAGCCCGCCTCGTCGATGACGATGATGGCGTCAAGCGAAGCCTGCAGCATTGTGCGGCGGATGACCTCGCTGGCATGGGCATCGGAAGGCGAGTGTTCGATGGCGTCGCCGATGGCGAGCGCGATGATGTGCAGCGTTGCCTCTTCCTCGTCGGTCCATTCGCGTTCGTCGACGCAGTCGTTGACCGCCAGCGTGCCCCAGAGATGGCCATGCGCGAAGACGGACACCGACAGGAAGGACTTGATGTTCTGCTTTTCGAAATCGCTTCTCAGGAAGCCGTCGAGGTCGCGCGTGTGCCCGGCGAAGATTTTGCCCTGCCGCTCGTCCTCGGCCACCCGCTCCAGCAGCGGGTCCGTATTGACGATCGACTGCATGATAACCGTGGGCGAGGCCAGTTCGCCGCCGAAGTCGGGGTTGATCCAGTACGAGGCGACCGACTGGGCAAAGCCCTGGCCGGGCAGCTCGCGCAGGCGAAACAGGATGCCGCGCTGGCAATCCATGGCGCGGCACAGCGTTTCCAGTATGCCGTCCATCTCGCGCTGCCAGTCGCCGGCCTCACGCAGGCGTCGAACCACGCGCACGGCAGCCATCGCCGCGCCTTGCCTCAAACCTTGCGTATCCGTGCTTGCTGCTTCAGCGGTCATCTTCAACCGTCATGCTCGGCCGTCATCGCGGCCACGTCAAATCCTGTCAGGGCCGGCATGGCGCCGACAGAAGCCGTTCCGGCCGGCGTTCAGTTGCCGTCGCCTGCCGGCAGCGAGAAGATATAGCCTTCGCCGCGCACCGTGCGCAGGAATTTCGGATTGGCCGGATCGGTCTCGATCTTCTTGCGCAGGCGCATGATGCGGATGTCGACCGCGCGCGAAGCTTCCGGATCCTCGGTGAAGCCGATCGCCTCGGAGATGGCGGCGCGGGTCAGGAGCCGGTTGGCGCGGGTCAGGAACACCTCCAGCACGTCGAATTCGCTCTTGGCCATATCTATCACCGCGCCGTTGGCGCCGGTGACCAGCCTGCCGTCCAGATCGGCCTGGAAGGGACCGAAGGCGACCGAGCGACGGGCCTCGCTGGTCTTGCGATCCTGTAGGGCCACGGGCTGCGGAACCCGGCGCAGCACGCTGCGGACCCTGGCCAGCACTTCGCGCAATTCATAGGGCTTGACGATATAGTCGTCGGCGCCAAGCTCCAGCCCGACGATGCGGTCGAGCGCGGTGCCGGCGGCGGTGGCGTATATGATGCCGATCGGCAGTTTCGAGCGCAGCCAGCGGCCGAGCGAAAGGCCATCCTCGCCCGGCATGGCGATGTCGAGGATGGCAAGATGAAACGACTGCGTTTCGACCAGGCTGCGCGCGGCGGCCGCGGTTTCGGCGGTCGCAACGTCATAGCCGGCGGCGCCGAGATACTCAGCCACCGCCTCCCGCAGATCGGGCTCATCCTCGACGATGACAATTCTTGCCCGCACGATGCCTTCGCTCCCACTTTCAGTGGAAAGTAGATTGGGTATAAACATGATGTCCAGCGCTCATATCCAGTTGCCAGGGAACGGTTGAAAAATATGGCTGCACGCGCCGTCATCGCGCTTGTCTCGGTCGCCGACGTGGTCGCGACGGAACTCGCCGACCATCTCGAGCGGCGGGGCCATGACGTGCGTCAGGCGCGCCAGCCGTGGGAGGCGGAATCGCTGCTGGCGGGAAAGGGCATCGACGTCGTCGTCGTCGGCGACAGCCTCAGCCAGGCGGACGGGCGGGATCTGCTCAGGCGGCATGGTGGCCAAGGCGGCGAAGGCGGACCCGAGTTCATCCTGATCTGCCGGCCGTCCGATCTCCTCGACAAGGTGCTGGCGCTCGAACTTGGCGCGGCCGACGTCGTCGAAAGCCCGCTTAATGTCAGGGAACTGGCAGCCCGTGTCGGCGGCCTGCTTTCGCGGCGCGGCAGGGGCAGTCCGGAACTGATCGTGCTGGAGAATGCGACCGTCGACCTGCGATCGGCCATCGTCATGCACCGCTCCGGAACGGAAGAGCAGCTTTCGCCCGGCCAGGTGGCGCTGCTCAGGCTGTTCCTCGCGAGCCCTCGCAAGGTGCTGACGCGCGACGACATCATCGCTGCGGCCCCGGCCGAAAACGCCGACGCCTTCGACCGGTCGATCGATTCGCGCATCGTGCGGCTGCGCCGCAAGCTTGACACCGAAACCATCACCACCATACGTGGTGCCGGCTACCGGTTCGACCCGCCGGCGCAGTTCGTCGACTGACAGCCGGGCGCTGGCTTCATGCGTTTGCCTGAGCGCCGGCGGTTCCCCAAAATCGGTTTCCACCTCCTTGGGTCCGATGCCGCGGGTTTAGCGCACCACCAGAAGCGATGGCCCTGACGGCATGTCGCTGCTTGCGCTGAACTCCGCGGCATGGGCACGCTCCTTCAGGAGTACGGTGGCAAGACCGGCAAAGCCGAGCAGGCCCTGCGCATAGAGCAGGGCCGAAAGCACCGAAGCTGCAAATTTGGTGTTCATCGCGTCAACTCCCCAAAATAAGAATGCGGTTCAGTCAGGACACCCCCGAAGTGCCCGCGCCGCCCACGGAGCCCCCCGCAGCGGCGCGGGCCTTCGGTCCTCTCAGCAGCAAGTTGCCGGAGGGGCCGCGCAATACCAGCAGCCGAAGGCCAACCCGCCAGAGGGCCTTCAACCGGGCGATGCGCAGGCTGGAAACAATCCAGACCGTGGCACAAAACAGGGCGGCGTGAAGGGTAGAGATCTCCCCCGAACCCATCGCTGCCAGCTTTGCCACGGGACCGCCGGCAACCATGCCGGCGCCGCCGATGGCCGCTGCCGTGATGCTGATCCTGAAGAACCAGGACCCTATGTTCGTTTTCGTTCCCATGGCCGTTTGCCGTCTGCTTTCGTTGGGTCAACTCTGCAGGGGGGCCGTTTCCGGATCATGCCGCCAAATCCGCGCTTTGTTGCAGTTTGGTTTCGAAATATGGGAATGTTCTTTCTTATCAGGCCGATACGCACTTTCGATTGGCGGGATGTAGCCATGTTCGCGGCCTTGATCCCATTTTTGCAGCGGTAATCCTCACGCTGTCGAGGGCCGAGCTTGTTAACCAGCAGAAACAGATTCGAAACAGAAACGAGCATCTAGCGAAATATCCTCGAAACATGCCGCAGGGATAAATCGCCCATCGAATTGGAGCCGGCCCGACCGGCAGAGAGAGGGGACATCATGCACGCCACCATTTCCGCCAAGCTCATCAACATCACCGCTGCCGCGCTCACCGGTGCCGCACTTCTGTTCGGCGCTGGCACGCACGCCGACGCCGCGGCCAACCAGATCGTGGCGCGGGTCTCGCTCTCGCAGCAGGTGATGGAGGTCCTGGTCGACGGCCAGCCGACCTTCACCTGGAAGGTTTCCACCGGCGACAGCGCGCATGTGACACCGACCGGCTCGTTCAAGCCGACGAGCATGCACGAAATGTGGTATTCGAAGAAATACGACAATGCGCCGATGCCGCATTCGGTGTTCTTCAGCGGCGGCTATGCGGTGCATGCGACCAACGCGATCAAGCGCCTCGGCCAGCCGGCCTCGCATGGCTGCGTCAGGTTGCATCCCGACAACGCCGCCGACTTCTACCAGCTCGTCGAGACCTTCGGGCCGGCCAACACCAGCATCGTCATCGTCAAGTAGAAGGCGGGTCAAGTAGAAGGCGGGTCAAGTAGAAGGCTGGGGGCGGGGTCGGCACACTGCCGCGCCTGCCCAGGACTCCCGTCGGGAAAGCTTCCCGCGGTATCGAGCACAGCCAAAAAAGAGGCCGGAGTTTTCCGGCCTCTTTTTTCTTGTTCTTCGGTCCTTTCACTCCTGCGGTACCGGCATCAATTTTGGATCCGGCTTTTCCGCGTGACGCGGCAGGTCCTTGCTGGCGATGAAGGTGTAGAACATTGGCACGACGAAGAGCGTGAACATGGTGCCGACGAGGATGCCGGTGAAGATGACCAAGCCCATCGAGTAACGCGCCGCGGCGCCGGCGCCGCTGGAGACGATCAGCGGCACGACGCCGAGCGCCATCGCCGCCGTCGTCATCAGGATCGGCCGCAGACGCACCTTGGCCGAGGCGATGATGGCGTCGCGCCGGCGCATGCCATGAGCCTCGCGCTGCTGATTGGCGAATTCGACCAGAAGGATGCCGTGCTTGGTGATGAGGCCGATCAGCGTGATCAGGCCGACCTGGGTGTAGATGTTGAGCGTGCCCAGGCCCAGATTGAGCGGCACGATGGCGCCGAAGATCGACAACGGCACCGCCATCATGATGATCAGCGGGTCACGGAAGCTCTCGAACTGCGCCGCCAGCACCAAATAGATGACGACAACGGCGGCCGCGAACGCGATCAGGATCGTGTTGCCCTGTTCCTTCTCCTGCCGGGATTGGCCGGAGTAATCGACGAAGAAGGTTTCGGGCAGGCTCTCCGTGGCGATGTCTTCCAGCGCCTTGAGGCCGTCGCCGGTGGTGACGCCGGGCAGTGGCAGCGCCGAAATCGTCGCCGAATTCAGCTGGTTGAACTGCTCGATCGCGGCCGGCGCCGCATTGGTCGAAATCTTCACCACGGCCGACAGCGGCACCATCTGGCCGTCCACGCTGCGCACGAAATATTCGCCGAGCTTCTCGGGGTTGTCGCGGAATTCCTGCGGCACCTGCGGGATGATGTCGTAGCTGTTGGAGTCGCGGTCGAACTGCGCCACTTCCGCACCGCCGACCAGCAAGGTCAGCGTGCGGCCGATGTCGGCGATAGGCAGGTTGAGCGCCGCCGCGCGGTCGCGGTCGATGGTCACCGTCACCTGCGGCGCGTCATAGGCCATCGAGTTCTGCACGACGATGAAGCGGCCGGAAGCCTGCGCCTTGTTCTTGATCTTCTCGGCCTCCTCGAAGACCTCGGCAGGAGCGCCGGTCGAGCGCACCACCATGGCGATGGGCAGGCCGCCGCCGGAGCCCGGCAGCGTGGGCGGCGCGAAGACGAAGGCCTGCACGCCCGCCACCTTGGCCAGGCGTTCCGTAATGTCGGCCTGAAGTTCCTTGGAATTGCGCTTGCGTTCCGCCCAGTCCTTGAAGGCAAAGCCGACGAAGGCGCTGTTGGTCGTGCCGCCGAAGGCGACAGCGGAGAACTGCGCCCTGGTTTCGGGGATGTCCCTCACTAGGCCGAGGATCTGGTTGACGTAGGTCTCCGTGTAGTCCGACGTCGCATAGCGCGGCCCCGTCACGATCGACAGCAGGAAGCCCTGGTCTTCTTCCGGCGCCAGTTCGCTCGACGTCTTGGTGAACATGAAGCCGGTCACGCCGACAAGTGCCAGCACGATGATCAGTGTCAGCGGCCGGTAGTTGAGCGACCCGGTGACGGCCCGCTCATAGACATGCTCGACGCGCGCGAAGGCGCCGTCGACAATGCGCTGGAAAAGGCCGGGCGTGCCGGATTTCAGGAGGCGCGCCGACATCATCGGGGTGATGGTGACGGCGATGACGCCCGACAGCACCACCGACCCGGCAAGCGTAACCGCGAATTCGCGGAACAGTGCGCCGGTCAGGCCACCGGTGAAGGCCAGCGGCGCGAACACCGCGGCCAGCGTCATGGTCATGGCGACGATGGCCGAGGCGATTTCGCGCATGCCGTTGAACGCCGCCTGCATCGGCGACATGTGGTCCTCTTCCATGTGGCGATGGATGTTCTCCACCACCACGATGGCGTCGTCGACGACAAGGCCGATCGCCAGCACCATGGCCAGCAGCGACAGAAGGTTGATCGAGTATCCCACCGCAAACAAAAGGAAACAGACGCCGATCAGCGACAGCGGGATGGTGACGATCGGCATCAGCACCGAACGGAACGAGCCGAGGAACAGGAGAATGACGACGATGACGATGGCGACCGCCTCGGCGATGGTCTTGAACACCTCATCGATCGAAGCGCTGATCTGTCCAGTCGCGTCGTAGACGACCTCGATCGTCATGCCCTTCGGCAGCGTCTCCTGAATCTGCGGCACAAGCTTGGTGAGCGCCGCCGCAGTGGTCAGCGGGTTGGCCGCCGGCGTCGGGAAGATGGCGAGGAAGGTGCCGGGCTTGCCATTGAAGGAGACCCTAGTGTCGGTGTTCGCGGCGGCCAGCTCGACGCGGGCGACATCGCGCAGTCGCACCACGTTGCCATCGGTCGAGCGCAACGGCAGTTGGGCGAACGCTTCCGGCGTCTGCAGCGTCGAGCGCACGGTGATCGAGGAGACGACATACTCGTTCTGGGTGTTGCCGGGCGCCGACAGGAAGTTGGAATTGTTGATCGCCGTCAGCACCTCCGCCGCCGTCACGCCGCGGGCGGCAAGCCTGACCGGGTCGATCCAGACGCGCATCGAATATTCCTGGGCGCCGAAAATCTGCACCTCGGCGACGCCTTCGACCGTCGACATGCGCGGCCGGATGACGCGCTCGATATACTCCGTCAGCTGCTCCTTGGTCATGTTCGGATTCTGCATCGAGATGTACATCATCGCGAACTGCTGGCCGGTGCCCTTGACGATGACCGGGTCCTTGGCCGCATCCGGCAAGGTGCCGCGCACGCCCTGGACCTTGGACAGCACTTCGGTCAGCGCGACGTCGGGGTTGGAGCCGAGCTTCATCTGCACCGTCACGGTGCTGGAGGACGGACTGCTCGAAGAGGTGACGTAGTCGATGTTCTCGGTCGAGGCGACGGCGCGCGCGATCGGGGCGGAAATGAAGCCCTGGATCAGGTCGGCGCTGGCGCCCGGATAGGCGGTGGTGATGGTGATCGCGGTTTCGTCAACCTTCGGATACTGGCGGATCGACAGGTTGAAGATGCCCTGGAAACCCAGGAGCAGGATCATGCAGGCAAGGACTGTCGAAAGGACAGGCCGGCGAATGAAGATATCGGAAAAGCTCATTGCTGGTCGGCCTGCTTGTTCGCCGATTTGGTCGGGTCGATGGTGTTGTCGACGGCGACGGACATGCCGTTGAAGAGGCGGTTCTGGCCCGCGGTGACGACCTCATCGCCCGCCTTCAGCCCGTCAATGATCTCGACCATGCCGGCAGTACGACGGCCGGGCTTGACGAACACCTGCGACAGGACAAGCGCAGGCTTCTCGGCCTCCGCCGGCTTGGCCGCGTCGGCGGCCGGCTTGGCGTCGGCCGGCTTGGCGTCGGCGGGCTTGGCGTCGGCGGGCTTGGTATCGGCCGGCTTGGCATCCGCCGGTTTGGCGTCGGCGGGTTTGGCCACCTCGGCCGCCGGCTTCATGGCGTCGGCGGGCTTGGCATCCGCCGATTTGTCGGCCGCTGCCGCGGGCGCCGCCTCGGCGGACTTGGCCGGCTGCACGACGAAGATGTAATCGCCATAAAGGCTGGTGGTCAGCGCCGTCTGCGGCAGCGCCAGCACGTTCTGCTCCTCGGGAAGTTCGACGCGCACCTGCACGAATTGGCCAGGGGTCAGCTTGCCGTCCGGATTGGCGACTTCGGCCCGGATGTTCACCAGCCGGCTCGTCGGATCGATCTTTGGATCGATGCCGCGAATAGCGCCGGCGAACGGCATATCACCACCGCCAAGGCCGAGCCGGACCGTCTGGCCGATCTTGAGCAGCGGAAGCTGCTGTTCGGGGACCGAGAAATCGACGCGCATCGTGTCGAGATCCTGCAGCGTCACCACCGCGGTGCCGGGTGCCAGATACTGGCCGATGTCGATCTTCGGGATGCCGGCCGTGCCGGCGAAGGGCGCGCTCAACTGCTTCTGGTCGAGCACCGCTTGCAATCTGTTGACCTGCGAAGCGGAAGCGCTCGCGGCCGCGCGCGCGGCGTCCAGCGTCGCATCGGTGCCGACGCCGCGCCGCTGCAGCTCGATGGCCCGGGCAAATGCTGCCTGGTCGGAGGTGGCCTGTGCCTTCTGCGCTTCGAGATCGGCGCGCTCGACGGCATCGTCGAGCTGCAGCAGGACCGCATTGGCCGCCAGCTTCTGGTTGGCGTGGAAAAGGATATCCTTGACGATGCCGGTTGTCTCGACCGTCAGATCGACACCGCGCACGGCCCTGACCGTGCCAATCGCCTCGACGCCCGGTGTCCAGCTCGACGGCTTGGCGATGGTCGTCGACACGGTCGCCGCCGGCGGCTTCATGGTGGCGAAGTATTGCTTGATGCCGTTGTCGCGCAGGAAGTTGAAACCGACAATACCGCCGACCACGACGACAAGGACGAGCAGGATCACGGCGATGATGAAGATGCGGAGTATGCGCTTGAACAAGGAAGTCCCCTCAGTCGGAATCCGGCGCGAAGCTCGGACATCGGGACACTATCGACTGCAGGTCCCGATTTCAAATGATGGCGGTCTTACTGTACCGTCTGGACGGTCTTGTCAATTGGGCCTAAGCTTGCGATGGGAGGCGCCATGAGAGCCCGAAGAAAGAATTCGCGCGAGAAGATTCTCGCTGCGGCGGCCGATGTCGCGCGGGAGTCCGGTCCCGGCAGCCTGTCGCTGGATGCCGTCGCCAGCCGCGCCGGCGTGTCGAAAGGCGGGCTGCTCTACAATTTCCCGACCAAGGCCAAATTGATGCAAGGCCTGGTCGAAGGCTATCTGCACGACTTCGAGCAGGCGCTGGAAGCGGCCAACGGCAATGACAAGGACAAAAACCCGCTTGCGGTCTATATCCAGCTGTCGGCCAATGACTGCGAGGAGAAGCAGCCGTCGGCGTCGTGGATATTTTCGGCGATCGCCGAGGATCCCGACTTCATGACGCCGATCAAGACATTCAAGCAGCAGCTTTTCGAACGGCTGAAGGGCGAGACGCCGGATCTGAAGTCGCTGCTGGTCTGCTACCTCGCCATCGAGGGGATGCGCAGCATGAACCTGTTCGAGTTCGATGTGTTGTCGAAGGATGAGCGCCAGCTGCTGGTGTCGTCCCTGCTGGAGATCGCCAAATAAGCGGATTGACCGAGGCCCAGCACCACGCTGTTGCCGGGCATTCAATCGACGGCGCGCTCGATATCGCGGCGCAGGACGATGGCGGTTGTCAGGTCCTCGACGCCGCCAAGCGTGGCGATGAGGTCGCGCACCGTGTTCAGCCTGTCGATTGACGGCACCTCGACCTCGACGATGAGATCGAGCTGACCGCTGACCGATGATACGCGCCTCACTTCCGGATAGCGCGCCAACTGGTCGAGAATGCCGATCGACGGTGTGCGGACCAGCGTGACAAGCAGGAAAGCGCGGACCACGCCGGCATCCATCTGGCCGATATCGGCCCGGTAGCCTCTGATGACACCGCTCTTCTCCAGCGAGGCCACGCGCTCGCTGGTCGCGCTGCGCGACAGGCCGATGCGCCCGGCAAGCGTCTTCAGCGGGATGCGCGCTTCCTTCGACAGGATGCCGAGAATGTCCCGATCCTTGGCGTCCAGTTCCCTCATTGGTCGATGCTCCAAGCGCTTCCGTTAAAGTGCCGGGCAATGCCGTCATTGTGCCGGCACAACCGACGCTTTGCCGGATGCCCGATTTTCAGGCCCGTGCCAAGCTTTGACAAAGCAGAACCGGATTTCAAATGACCGACGTTTCCCACCCAGCGCCTCGTTTCTCGCCAAGCCAGGCCGTCGACCTCGCCGCGCGGCACTTCGGCGTGACCGGAACGGTGACGCCGCTGGACAGCGAGCGCGACCAGAATTTCAAGCTGACCGCGGCTGACGGCTCGCTGTGGATATTGAAGATCGTCAACGCCAGCGAGCCGATCGTCGAGAGCCAATTCCAGGCGGCGCTGTTCGATCATCTCGCGCGCAGCAGTCCCGACCTGATCGTGCCGCGCCTCAGGAAGACGGTCGAGGGAACATGGCTTGCGCAGGCCTCCAGCCCCGGTGGCGAGAGCCATGCCTTGCGGCTGGTGTCCTGGCTTCCCGGACGGCCGCTGGCCGAGAGCCAGACCACCCCGGCGTTGCTTGAGAGCCTGGGCGGTGCGCTCGGCCGGCTCGACCGCGCGCTTCAGGGCTTCATCCATCCCGGCGCATTGCGTTCGTTCGACTGGGACATTCGCCAGGCAGGTGGTGCAAGGCAGCGCCTGCATCACGTCGATGATGCACAGGACCGTGCCCTGCTGGAAGGGTTCCTTGATCATTTCGATGCCGAGGTCGCGCCCCGGCTGCCGGCGTTGCGGGCGCAGGTGATCCACAACGACGCCAATGACTGGAACGTGCTCGTCGATCCCGAAAGGCCGGAGCGTATCGCCGGGCTGATCGATTTCGGCGATGCGCTGCACTGCGTGTTGATCGCCGAGGTCGCCGTCGCCTGCGCCTATGCCATCCTCGATGCGCCGGATCCGATCGGCGCCGCCGCCCGCCTGACCGCCGGGTTCCATGCCGAATATCCGCTGCGCGAAGAGGAGATCGATCTGCTCTTCGACCTCATCGCAATGCGCCTCGTCACCTCGGTGACGCTGTCGGCCGCACGCAAGGACCGCACCGCCGACAATCCATACCTTTCTGTCTCGGAAGCACCGGCCTGGCGGCTGCTCAATCGCATCGGGAGGATGAACCAGCGCTTCGCCACCGCCATCCTGCGCCACGCCTGCGGCTTTGAAGCCGTTCCGGGCACGCGCGCCGTGACAGGCTGGATCGCGGCAAACAGGGCAACGCTCGCGCCAATCCTCGACCGCCATCCGGCGACGCTTGCCAAGGCACTGGTGCCCTATGGCGATCCGCACAATCCCATGACGGTGACATCGGCGGCACAGCGGCCCGACGAGGCGGCCGCATGGTGGGATGCCTATTGCGCCGAGCATGGCATTGCGCTCGGCATCGGCCCATGGGGCGAAGCGCGCACGGTCTATACCAGCGACATCTTCCAGTCGCGCTTCGTCGAAGGCGCGCGGCGCGCCAATCATCTCGGCCTCGATCTTTTCATGCCGGCGGGCACGCGGCTTTACACGCCGCTCGCCGCCACGGTCAGGAGCGTCCAGATCGAGGAGGATCCGCTCGGCTATGGCTGCCTGGTGGCGCTGGAACATGCGCCGCAGGGCTGTCCGCCCTTCGTCACCTTGTGGGGGCATATGGCGCATGAGGCGGGGCGGCGGCTCAAAGCCGGCGACCGTCTGGAGGCGGGCGCTCTTGTCGGCGAGATGGGAGCGGCGAGGGAAAACGGCGGCTGGGCGCCACACCTGCATTTCCAGATATCGACGGATACGAGCCTGCCGGCGCGCGACATTCTCGGTGTCGGCGAGGAGCGCTATCTCGACGTGTGGAAGGAACTCTTTCCCGATGCCGCCGACCTTGCCGGCATTCCGCCCGAAACCTTTCGCCAAAGCGGCCGCTCCCGTCCGCAGATCGTGGCGGCGCGCAAGGCCTCGCTGCTGCCCAATCTCTCCATCTCCTATTCCGAGCCGATCAAGTTCGTGCGCGGCGAAGGCGCCTGGCTGATCGACGATCGCGGCCGCGCCTATCTCGACTGCTTCAACAATGTCTGCCATCTCGGCCATGCCCATCCCGATGTGGTCGAGGCGATCGCCAAGCAGGCGGCAAAGCTCAACACCAACACGCGCTATCTGCACGATGCCATCGTGACCTATGCGGAGCGGCTGACGGCGACGCTTCCCGCAGGCCTGTCCGTGGCGTCCTTCGCCTGCTCCGGCAGCGAGGCCAACAGCTTGATGCTGCGCATGGCGCGGACCCATACCGGGCGCAATGAGGCGATCGTGCTCGACTGGGCCTATCACGGCACGACGCAGGAATTGATCGATCTCAGCCCCTACAAATACAAGCGCAAGGGCGGCAAAGGTCGCCCACCGCATGTGTTCGAGGCTGCCATTCCCGACAGCTATCATGCGCCCGCCGAATGGCCGGTCGACGAACACGCAAAGCGCTTCGCCGAAAGCGTCGCCGAGCAGATCGCCGCCATGGCGAGGGAAGGCCGGGCTCCGGGCCTGTTCCTGGCGGAATCCATCCCCAGCGTCGCCGGCCAGGTGTTCCTGCCGGATGGCTACCTCCAGGAAGTCTACGCGATGGTGCGCGCCGCCGGCGGTATCTGCGCCACCGACGAGGTGCAGGTCGGCTTCGGCCGCGTCGGCAGCCATTGGTGGGCTTTCGAGCCGCAAGGCGTGACGCCTGACATCGTTACCATGGGCAAGCCGATCGGCAACGGCCATCCGATGGCGGCCGTGGTGACGACCTCCGAGATCGCAGCCTCGTTCAACAACGGCATGGAGTACTTCAACACGTTCGGGGGCAATCCGGTGTCCTGCGTCGCCGGGCTCGCGGTGCTCGACGTGATCGAGCGCGACGGGCTGAGGCGCAATGCGCTGGAGATCGGCGACTATCTCGTGGCCCGCTTCAAGGCGCTGCAGGAGCGTTATGAGATTATCGGCGATGTGCGCGGCCAGGGCCTGTTCCTCGGCATCGAGCTAGTCGAGGACCGCAAGAGCAAGGCGCCGGCGACGGCGCTTGCCCGCCGCATCAATGACGGGGTGAGGGCGCGCGGCGTGCTGATCGGCACCGAGGGCCCGAACGACAATGTGCTGAAGATGCGCCCGCCGATGATCTTCAGCAGGGCCAACGCCGATCATCTGGTCGGCGTTCTCGATGAGACGCTGGCTGCGGTTCTGGCGGTACGGGCTTAGAGCATTTCACCGTTTCACGGAAACGGTGAAATAATCTAACTCTTTGTTTTGACGCAATTCCGGACGGAAAACCCTTTCACACTTTTCCTGGAATTGCCCTAGGACGGACACCCGCGCAGGGAGGCGGCGCGGGTAGAATTCAGCGACGCAATTTTCAGGCTGTCGGCAGGGCCATGCCTGTCGATGGGTCGAACAGGCGAAGCGCCGCCTCATCGAAAGCGAGGCTGCGCGTCTCGCCCTTGGCAACCGCGGCTCGCGGCGGCAGGCAGGCCGTCAGCCGCTGCGCGCCGATGCGGGCCGAGATGACCAGTTCCGGGCCGGTCAGTTCGACAACCTCGATTTCCACCGGTAGCGACAGATCCGTCGCAGTGCTGTTCGCCGCACGCAGCGCTTCCGGCCTGATGCCGACGACGACCTCGGCGCCTTCACGCGCGGAGGTCCTGTAGCGCGCCGGCAAGGGTATGCGCACATCGGAGCCGGCGACGACGAGCTTGCCATCGGCAACGACGGCTTTCAACATGTTCATCGACGGCGCCCCGACAAAGCCGGCGACATAGAGCGTCGCTGGTTCATTGTAGATCTCTTCGGGCGTGCCGAGCTGCTCGATCCTGCCGTCGCGCATCACGGCGATGCGGCTGGCCAGCGTCATCGCCTCGATCTGGTCGTGCGTGACGTAGACCACGGTCGTCTGCAGCAACTGATGCAGGCGCTTCAGTTCTGTGCGCATCTCCAGGCGTAGCTTGGCGTCGAGATTGGAGAGCGGCTCGTCGAACAGGAACACCTGCGGTTTGCGCACCAGCGCCCTGCCGATGGCGACGCGCTGGCGCTGGCCGCCGGAAAGCTGGCTCGGCTTGCGGTCGAGCAGGCTTTCGATCTGCAGCAGCCTCGCGGCCTCGGCCACCGCCTTGTCGCGCTCGGCCACCGCGACGCCGCGCATTTCCAGGCCGAAGCCGATGTTGCGGCGCACGGTCAGGTTCGGATAGAGCGCGTAGGACTGGAAGACCATGGCGATGTCGCGGTTCTTGGGATGGACGCCGAGGATCGAGCGACCGCCGATCAGTACGTCGCCGCTCGTTGCTTCGGCGAGGCCGGCGATGATGTTGAGCAGGGTCGACTTTCCGCAGCCAGACGAGCCGAGCAGCACCAGGAACTCGCCGCTCTCCAGCGCGATGTCGATGCCCTTCAGCGTTTCGACGCTGCCGTAGTTCTTGCGGACGTTGCGGATCTCAAGCGCGCTCATGCGTGGCTACCTCGAAATGCATGGGCCCGCCATAGTTGCGGGGCAAGGTTGATATGGCGCGCGACGCCACTCGCGTTGCGGCCTCCAGCGCCGCGGTCAGCGGCTGGTCCTGCGCCAGCGCCGCCAGGAAGGCGGCGTTGAAGACATCGCCGGCACCGATCGTGTCGACGACCTTGACGTCGGGCGCGGCCGCCGTGACCAGCGTTCCGGCCTGGCCGACCGCGATGGCTCCTTCCGGGCCGCGCTTGACGACAGCGGTAGCCCCCTTCTTCATCAAGGATTGGATTTGCCGCGCAGCGTCGGCCGGGTCGGGCGTGCCGGCCAGCGTCACCGTCTCGACCTCGTTGAACAACGCCAGGTCGCAGCGCGCCAGCCATGCCCGCGCCGCCTTGCAGTTGGCCGGTGTCCAGCCCTGCATCGGCCAGCCGGTGTCCAGCGCCACGGCGATGTCGTGGCCATCAGCCCAGTCGAAGAACGCCTCGTAGTCGCGGGTGAGATCGTCGGTGAGGAAGGAGCCGCACAGGAGCGCGTAGCCGCCGGCGAGCCGCTTGCCCTCGAGCACGGACAACACGTCGGCCAGGCTGAAGCGGGGCAAGTGCCCTCGGGTGGTGAAAAACGTCCTTTCGCCGTCGGGATGGGTCATGCCAACCGAGAGCGTCGTGCTCTCGGAACGCACCGGCCATTTGTAGGCGCGAGGGCCGAACGCTTCGCGCAGCCAGTGGCCGAACTGGTCGTCGCCGACATTGGCGGCAATCTCGAAATCGACGCCCAGCGCCTGCCAGGCAAGCCCGGTGTTGCCGGCCTGGCCGCCGACGCGCAGATCGTCATGGTCGACGACGGTCTCGGTCCCGGCAGTCGGCCAGGGGACGACCGGGCCGACGATCAGGTCGACATTGACGTTGCCGATCACCGCGAGCGGATGCATCACTCGCTCCTGGTGATCTTGGTGGTGCGCACCGGCGTGCCGGCATTGTCGACGCGGCTGTCGGCAAAGGCGATCATCAGGCGCTGCGCCACCGGCAGCATGGCGAAGATGGCGGCCATGCCGGAGGCCGGCTTGAACGAGAGCGTGACGGCGCCCGCGACCGGCGCCAGTCCGGACGCATCGAAGATGACCAGCGGCGCGCCCGTTTCCACCACGGAAATCGCCATCGCGGTCACCAGTTCCGCCGTCGGGTCGTTGCCGCGAAACAGGACGACGCCGATTTTCGGGCCGAGCATCTCCATCGGCCCGTGCCGCAACTGGCCGCCCTCGAGGGAGAAGCAAGGCAGCCGCGACAACTCGGTCAGGCCTAGCGCCAGGGCTTCTGCGACGCCTTGCAAGCGGCGACCGGAGGTGACGACCGTGTCCACGGTGCTCAGCGCCGCGAGGGCCGCGGCGACATCGCAATCCTGCGGGGCCTCGAGCACGGCTAGCGCTGGGGCCGGATCCTCGCCCAAAGCAGCCAGGACGGCCAGATGTAGGGCCAAGGTCACGGTCAGGCTGCGGGTGGCGGCGAACGCCAGTTCGGTGCCACCGGCGCCGACCAGGCAGGGCGCTGTCCGGGCGAGGAAGGAACTCGCTTCGAGCGTCAGGCCGAAAATGTCGGAACTGCCGCCTGCCTCGGAAAACCATCTGACGACCTCGGCGCTTTCGCCTGATTGCGAGGTGACGATCACGGTGCGGTCATCGAGCGGCAGCGGCTGGCCAAGCTGTTCGGACAGCGGGGTGGCCAGCGCCTCGACACCAAGAGCGCGATACAGCGGCTCGACGGCGCGGCCAACGGCATGCGAGCCGCCCATGCCGAGCAGCAACAACCGGCCCGTCCGCCTGATCGAGGCGGCGACCTTCTGTGCCTCCTGCGTGTTCTGCCGAAACGAGGCCAGCGCATCCGCGTGTTGGCGCGCCATTTCGCGGTCGATCGCGGCCAGTCCGGCCGGCCGTTTTTTCTCTGCCATTGTCATCCTTTCACACCGCCGCTGGTCAGGCCGGAGATCAGCGCCCGCTGCATGACGAGGCCGATCAGCACTGGCGGCAAGGCGGCCAGCACACCGGCGGTGGCGATCAGCCCGTAGTCGGAAACACGGCCGCCGGCGAGGTCGGCGATGGCGACCGTCAAGGTCTTGGCACGCTGGTCGGAGGTGAACAGCAGCGCGTAGAAGAATTCGTCCCAGGCGAGCAGCACCGCAAACAGCGCCGATGTCGCCATGACAGGTGCGGCCAGCGGCAAGGTGATGATGCGCAAGGTCTGAAACAGGCCGGCACCGTCGATCATCGCCGCCGCCTCGATCTCGCGCGGGATGGAGTCGAAGCCCGATTTCATCAGCCAGGTGGTGAACGGCGCCAGGATGGTCAAATAGACCAGCGCCAGGCCGAAGACGTTGTTGAGCAGGCCGAGATGGGACAGCCCCATATAGAGCGGAACGGCCAGCGCCACCGGCGGCAGCATATAGGTGGCGATGACCATCGACAGCGACCAGCCGACGGACGGCGTGCGCGAAACCGCCCAGCCGGCGGGGATCGCCAGAGCGAGTGCGGCGAGCGTCGCCATGCCGGCGATTTCCAGGCTGTTGCGCAGCGATGAGGTGAAGGCGGCACCGGCGCTGTTTTCGGCCGTCGACAGCAATTGCTGGTAGCGCGAGAAGTCGGCGCTTTGCGGCCACCAGCGCAGCGGCTTGGCGGCGAGGTCGGCGGCCGGAGAGATGCTCATGATGAACAGCCAGGCGATGGGCGCCAGGATGATCGCCGCAAGCACGATCGCGCAGGCATGGATGAAGATGGTGAAGGCCGGGCTCTTGCGTTCCATCAGGCAGCACTCCCGGCGGTCTTGCGCACCAGCGCCGCGTAGACGACCGCCAGCACGGTGACGAGCAAGGTGACGATCAACGCCAGCGACGCGCCGGAGCCGGCACGCTGGAAGGAGAATGCCTCCTGATAGACCAGGATCGACAGCGTGCGGGTGGTGTTTGCCGGTCCGCCGCGCGTCATCACCCAGATGATGTCGAAGACCTTGAACGCCTCGATGGTGCGCAGCACCAGCGCCACCATCAGTGGGCCGGCGAGATAGGGCAGGATGACGAAGCGGAAGCGGTTGAACGGGCCGGCGCCGTCGACCAGCGAGGCGGCGGTGATGTCGCGCGGCACCGCCTGCAGGGCCGCGAGCGCAATCAGCGCCACCAGCGGAAAGTTCTTCCAGCAGTCGGCCACGATCAGCGCCGCCAGCGCGGTGCCGGGTTCGCCGAGCCAGGAGCGGTAGGCGTCGACGAGATGCAGTTGCGTAAGCGCGGCGTTCAGCGCGCCATATTCGGGATTGTAGATCAGCCGCCACAGCGTGGCGTTGACCACCGTCGGCAGCGCCCAGGGCAGGATCATCAAGGCGCGCAGGACGGCGCGGCCGCGAAAATCCTGGTTGAGCAGAAGCGCGGCCAGCACGCCGATCACCATTTCGGCGGCAACCGAAATGACGGCGAACAGCGTGGTGGTGACGAGCGTGCGCGAGAAGTTCGGGCTGGACAGCATGTTGGTGTAATTGTCCAGGCCGACGAAATTGCCCGCCGTGCCAACCAGCTTGGCGTCGGTGAAGGAGAGGCCGACCGTATCGACCAGCGGCCAGCCGATGACGGCGACCATGACCACGAGCAAAGGCAGCATCAGCAGCCAGGCACGGGTTGTCATCCAGGTGCTCGACATCGGAGCAGCCTCTCTTCATTCAACAGGATTTGGACATAGCATGGGCGGCACTACAGCGCAGCGCGTCCTATTGGACGCGCGAAGGACGCTGTAGCACTTTGATTTGGGGCATGATCCTTTTCGAAAAATCGATATCGATGTTTCGGGTCATGCCCCTGCCGCCCATGCTGAAGGGTGCTTCTGTTTAGAGGCCGCTGTTCTGCGCAGCTGCCTTCAGCGCATCTTCCGGCGAAGACGTGCCGAGCAGCGATTCCTGGATGGCCTGCTGCAGGGCGGTCGACAGTTCCTGGTATTTCGGCGTGGTCGGGCGCGGATACATGGCGGCGAGACCGAGCTTGGCGGCGGCGATCAGTTCTTCCTGGCCCTTGGTGACGGCCGGGTCGTCATAGGATGAGGCCCAGATCGGCAGCGAGAGCTTGGCATACTGGTTCTGCGTCGCCTGCGAGGTCATGAACTCGATGTATTTCCAGGCTTCGTCCGGATGTTTCGAGACCGCGGTGACGCCGAGGCCCATCGAGCCGTTGACGGCCGAGACCTCGCTGGTGCCGGCAACGCCGGGCGCCGGGACAACGCCGACCTTGCCTGCGATCTTCGAGTCCTTCGGGTCGTTGGCCATGTTGTACATATAGGTCCAGTTCAGCGCGAAGGCGGCGTCTCCGTTTTCGAAGACCTTGCGCACGTCCTCTTCCAGGAACTCCTTGGAATTGGGATTGGTGAGGCCGGACTTATAGCTGTCGACCATGTATTTCAGCGCCGAGAGGCCGCCGCCATTCTGGAAGTCCGGCTTGCCGTCCTTGATGAAGTCGCCGCCATAGGCGCTGACCAGAGTGGTGTAGTCGCAGATCGCGGCTTCGGCCTGCGACCAGCTCCAGGCGATCGGTGTTTTCAGCAGGCCCTTGTCCTGGATGATCTTGGCCTGCTCGCCGAGTTCCTCCCAGGTCTTCGGCGGCGTCTTGATGCCGGCCTTTTCCAGGATTTCCTTGTTGTAGAACAGGTATTTGGTGTCGAGGATCCACGGCATGCCGTAGTACTTGCCGTCGTAGCGAACCGTGGTCCAGGCGCCGGGCAGCACGCCCTTCTTCATGTCGTCGGTGATCTTGGAGGACACGTCGACCAGCACCTTGTTGGTGGCGTATTCGGCCGGCCAGATGACGTCGAACAGCACCACGTCGTAGCCGCCGCCAGATCCCTGCGCGAGCACGGTCTTGTCGTGCAGGCCCTCATAGGGGACGAATTCGAGGTTGATCTTGACGTCCGGGTTGGCCTTGGTGAAGGCATCCGTCATGGAGCGCACATCGGCCTCGCTGTAGGCGGCCTGGGCCATGAACAGAGCGTTGAGCGTGGTCTCGGCGAAGGCGTGAGGGACGAACAGCCCTCCAACAAAGACTGCGCCCAAAAGGGTCTTACCGATCGATTTCAGCATCTTCTTCTCCCATTTCCGAAGGTGACGGGCCGGCGTTCCCTGCCTTCCCTGTTGATGTCGCGTGACCTGTGTTTCTATTAAGTCAATTCGCTTGACTTAATTAGTCGATCAATAGTCTAGTGGAGTCAAGAGGGAAACGCCGGTGGATGATATCAGCCCGATCCGCGCCAAAAGCGGCACCAACCAGGAAGGCACCAGCGCGCACAACCGCCGGGTCATGATCGAGGCACTGCGCCTCAACGGGGCGCTGTCGCGCGCCGACCTGGCGCGGGCGACGCAGCTCACCAAGCAGGCGGTTTCCAACATCATCGAGGATCTGGAAAACGACGGCCTGGTCGTGGCGCTGGATGCGGTGCGCAAGGGCAGGGGGCAACCTTCGACCCCCTACAGGCTGGTTCCCGAAGGCGCCTTCGCCATCGGCCTGCACATCGACCGCCATTTGACGCGCGGGGTCGCGGTCGACCTGATGGGCAGCGTGCTGGCGCGGGCCGAGGCGAACCTGCCTTTCGATGAACCGTCCAAGGGCGTGGAGATCATCCTCGACCTGATCGCTGGCGTCCGACGCGACCTTGCCGGCATTTCGGTCCAGTCGGAAAAGCGGCTGGTCGGTCTCGGCGTCGCCATGCCTGGTCCTTTCGGGCTGAAGAATTCGGACGACAAATGGATGATGCCGGCCTGGCAGAAGTTTCCGCTGCTGGAAACGCTGGCGGCCGGTACGGGCCTCAATGTCGGCGTCCAGAACGATGCCGCCGCCTGCGCGACGGCGGAGCGCATCGTCGGCGCGGCTCACGGCGTCGACCATGCCGTCTGCCTCTATGTCGGCTACGGCATCGGCACCGGGCTGATTCTCAACGGCGAACTCTACAGCGGCGGCCACGGCAATGCGGGCGAGATCGGCATGGCCTTGCTGTCGCCGGCCGGCCCCGGCGCGACGCCACTCGAACACCGTGCGTCGCTGGCCTCGCTCTACCAGCATCTCGACCTCAACCCGGCCGACGACGATATCTATCAGCAGATGGATGCCCTGGTCCTGGCTGGAGATCCGAAGATGATAGCCTGGATAGACGGCGCGGCGCACGATCTGCGCTGGAGTGTGCACCTCATCGAAACGATCTTCGACCCGCAGACCGTCATCCTGACCAGCGGTGCGCCGGAAGCACTGGCGCGCCGGCTGGTCGCGGCCATGCATCCGCTGCTGCCATCGATCGCCGACCGGCCCGGACGGACCCTGCCGCGCCTGCAGCTCGGTACCACCGATCCCTGGTCGATCGCGCTCGGCGCGGCGGCGGCGCCGATCAGCCGCGCCTTCGATCCGCTGTTCTCGGCAATCCTGAAGACGCGCTCCAGCCCCTCGTGAGAAGACGTCTGGCGCGGACCATGGTTCGCGCGCCGGCTCTATCGGCGTCACACAGGCTTCATCGCGCGGACATAGCGTCCCTCCCGGTTCTTTGCTGCAATGCAATAGGAGGGACATGGTGGATATAGTTTCCAACGAGGCGGGAATTCCGAGACCGGATCACCCGCTGCATAGTTCGGGTGGGGCGAAGTGGTTCCTGCCGGCCTTCGGCGTGCTGGTGCTGGTTGGCGTCGTCTATGTCGGCTACGCGCTCAGCCAGGATCTGGCGGTGGCCAAGACTGTGCCGTGGATCCTGCTCGGCATCGCCTTGCTGATTGCGCTCGGTTTCGAGTTCGTCAACGGCTTCCACGACACCGCCAATGCGGTGGCGACCGTCATCTACACACGCTCGCTACCGGCGGAATTCGCCGTCATGTGGTCAGGCGCCTTCAATTTCCTCGGGGTGCTCACCTCCAGCGGCGCGGTTGCCTTCGGCATCCTGTCACTGCTGCCGGTCGAGCTCATCCTGCAGGTCGGCTCCTCGTCGGGCTTTGCCATGGTGTTCGCGCTGCTGGTCGCTGCGATCCTGTGGAACCTCGGCACCTGGTTCCTCGGCCTGCCGGCCTCGAGCTCGCACACGATGGTCGGCTCGATCATCGGTGTCGGCCTCGCCAACCAGTTCATGGCGCCGGCCGGCAGCGCCACCAGCGGCGTCGACTGGTCGCAGGCGACTAATGTCGGCATCACCTTGCTGGTGTCGCCGATCATCGGCTTCTTCGCCGCCGCCATCCTGCTCTATGCGATGAAGCTCTTGGTGCGCAATCCGGCCCTCTATGAGGCGCCGAAGGGCAACACGCCGCCGCCGTGGTGGATCCGCGCGCTGCTGATCTTCACCTGTACCGGCGTCAGCTTCGCGCACGGTTCCAATGACGGCCAGAAAGGCATGGGCCTGATCATGCTGATCCTGATCGGCGTCGTGCCGACGGCCTACGCCCTCAACCGTACCCCCGACATCAACTATCTCGAAGCCTACAAGGCGGCTTCGGTCAATGTCGAGCAGGTGCTGGGCAAATATGCCAAGCCCGGCGTCACCGTCACCGACGCCAAGGCAGCAGTGCAGGATGCCGTGCGCACCCGGAGCTGGACCGATCAGACGACGCTCGCGCTGCAGACCTACATCCACAACACGACGGCTTCGCTGCAGCCCTATGCCTCGGTCGACAACGTGCCGACCAATCTGGTCAGCAACGCCCGCAACGACATCTACCTGATCGGCGAGGCGCTCAAGCTGATCGACAAGAAGAAGCTTTTGCCGATGCAGGACGCCGATCTGAAAGCGGTGACCGACTACCACAAGGCCGTCGACAACGCGACGAAGTTCATCCCCATCTGGGTGAAGATCGCCGTCGCGCTGGCGCTCGGGCTTGGCACGATGGTCGGCTGGAAGCGCATCGTCGTCACCGTCGGCGAGAAGATCGGCAAGAGCCACCTGACCTATGGCCAGGGTGCCGCCGCCGAGCTCGTCGCCATGGTGACCATCGGCATGGCCGACCGGCTCGGCCTGCCGGTGTCGACAACCCATGTGCTGTCGTCGGGCGTCGCCGGAACGATGGCGGCGAACGGCTCCGGCCTGCAATGGTCGACGGTGCGCAACCTGCTGCTCGCCTGGGTGCTGACCCTGCCGTGCTCGATCACGCTTGCCTTCGTGCTGTTCATCATCTTCCGCCAGGTGTTCTGAGCGGGGGTGCAAAGGTGCTTAAGCAAAAGGCAGCGCCGGTCGCCGGTGCTGCCTTTTTCTATGAGGGATCGCCATCTCAAGAAGGCAGATTTCCAGGACATCGCCCCATCGCTTCGTCATCCACGGGCGGAGCAAGGAGCGTAGCGACGCGGCGCAGACCCCTGGAGCTGCTCTGCAGCCCAAGGTATCCATGCCGCGGCCTCAACGTGTTGCAACGGTGCAGAATTCTTCACCGCCGCAATCCTCGGTCGACGGCACGGAATGGATCCTTGGGTCTTCACTCCGCTTCGCGTCGCTACGCCCAAGGATGACGACGGCAGGGAGGCTTTGGCCAACCGCGAACGTCGGTGATTGCTGGCTCAGAACGAACGGTGGAAACCTGATAGCTTGCAGGTCTGAGACCGCTGAACGATCATCGGACGGCGGCTCTTAAGTCGGGTCTTCGCGGTGCAAATCGTGGATCGAGACGCCTTCGGCATTGGTCGGCAGCGTCAGCCATTGGCGATGGCGCAGCGTGCGCTGGGTGTCTTCCCGGCCCATCTCCCAGTGCTCACGCATCGAGGTGCCGGAGAATTCGTAGTCCTTGGCGTGTCCCTCGTAGCTTTTGTGCTGGTAGATCAGGTGCACGATGTTGACGATACCGGCATCGGAATAATCCTGGATCAGGGTTTCCTCGGCCGGCGTCAGCTGGTGCTTGGGCACGCGCTTGAGGGCATCGAGCAGGCGCATCTTCAAGCCGTGGATGCGCTTGAAATTGTCGGTGTTCTGGCGCGTGCGCGAGTGTGCACCGGTCTATGTTGCACGGCACCATGACAATGCGGTGTCAGCCGTCTGACGGCACGCCCGGCGCCGCGCCGGCACCGTCGCAACGCTGTAATCGCGACGACATATGGCTGTGGCATTGTCATGTTGCGGCGCACAAGAGCGCGCCCTATGTCTAGTCCTCCCTCCCACTGCCGCGAGATCACCATGGGTTCCCTGTCTCAAAAGAATGCCCTCGTCACCGGTTCGACCAGCGGCATCGGCCTGGCCATTGCCCGCGCCTGTGCCGCCGAAGGCGCCAACGTCACCATCAACGGCCTGGGCGATGCGGCAGCGATCGAGCAGGAGCGCGCCGGGATCGAGAAGGATTTCGGCGTCAAGTGCCGCTATTCCGATGCCAACATGATGGACGGTGCCGCGGTGGCCGCCATGGTGCACGAGGCCGAAGCAGCCTTCGGCAGCCTCGACATACTGGTCAACAATGCCGGCATCCAGCATGTGGCGCCGATCGAGGAATTTCCCGACGACAAGTGGGAAGCCATCATCCGCATCAATTTGCTAGCCGCCTTCTACGCCATCAAGGCGGTGGTGCCCGGCATGAAGAGCCGCAAATGGGGCCGCATCATCAACACGGCTTCGGCGCACGCTCTGGTCGCCTCGCCGTTCAAATCGGCCTATGTCTCGGCCAAGCACGGCATTGCAGGCCTGACCAAGACGGTGGCGCTGGAAGTCGCTCAGGACGGTATCACGGTCAACGCGATCGCCCCCGGCTATGTCTGGACGCCGCTGGTCGAGAAGCAGATCCCCGACACGATGAAGGCGCGCGGCATGACCGAGGAACAGGTCAAGCATGACGTGCTGCTGGCGGCGCAGCCGACCAAGGAATTCGTCACCGTGGAAGAGCTGGCGGCCCTGACGCTGTTCCTGTGCTCGGACGCGGCCAGGCAGATCACCGGCACGACCTTGCCGATGGATGGCGGCTGGACCGCACAGTAAGGGATACTCCAGCTCTTTGTTTTCAACGCAATTCCCCAGGGAAAGCGCTATGCGCTTTTCCCGGGAAAACCGCTCACACTTTTCCTGGAATTGCTCAAGAGCGTTTCGTTAGCCGGCTGGTGTTCAAGGGCGCCAGCAGAACATTGCGGTAGGATTCATGAAAATCATCCAGCTCTCCGATCCGCATCTCATGGCCCCGGGCGGTTTTCTCTACGGTTCCGATCCCCTGGCGCGGCTGCAGGCCTGCCTGGCCGATATCGGCGCCAACCACGCCGATGCCGACCTGGTGGTGATATCCGGCGACCTCACCAATGACGGCGAACGTGCCGCCTACGCGGCGCTGGGCGAAAGCTTGGCCAGGTTTGGCCTGCCTTACCGGCTGATGCTCGGCAACCATGACGACCGGGCGCTGTTTCTGGAGATGTTCCCGCAGGCGTCGGCGGAACGCGGCTTCGTCCAGAGCGTCTTCGATGGCGATGCGGGAAGGCTGATCCTGCTCGACACGCTGGAGAGCGGCGAGGTCGAGGGCAGGCTGTGCGCCGACCGGCTCGCCTGGCTGGACGAGAAGCTCGGCGAAGCGCGCGGCCGGCCCGCCTTCCTGTTCATGCACCACCCGCCGTTCCGCATCCACATGCCAGTGCTTGACGCGGTGCGGCTCGCCGGGGCGGATGCCTTCCACGACGTGCTGGCACGCCATGGCAACGTCCGGCACATCTTCGCCGGCCATGTTCACCGGCTGATCGCCGGCAGCTGGCGCGGCATGCCGGTCAGCACCCTGCGCAGTACCAACCATCAAAGCGCGCTCGATTTCTCCGACAACTGGCGGCTTGGCGATGAGCCGCCCGCCTATGCGGTGATCCTGATCGACGTGGATGGGGTGATCGTGCATTTCCACGATTTTCCCGTCGGCGCGGCGCAACGGGCGTCATAGGCTCTCCATTTCCGGACGATAGCGGTCTCGACGAAGCGATTGTCGCGACCGGCGAACAAGTCTCCTGTGCAGCCGTCGCGGCTGCATGGGTTTTCGGCTTGTCCGCAGTTTGCGCAAAGCCTGTCAAAAATGCCCCAGATTTGGACATTAGTCTTGACAGAAATACATATGTTCAATACCCGTCAAGCAATTGAACAGCCTGCAATGTGGGAGGAATAAGCGGTATGGCTTCCAATATTTCGTTGACGGGCCTTGCCCGCGATCTCGATGAACGCGGCAAATCGGGCAAGCCCATCCGCATCGGCCTGATCGGCTCCGGCGAAATGGGAACCGACATCGTCACCCGCGTCGCGCATATGTCCGGCATCGAGATCGGCGCCATTTCAGAACTGAACCTCCCCGCCGCCAGCAAGGCGGTGGACATCGCCTTCCAGGAAACCGGCCATGCCCGCGAAGTGTCGAACGCTTCGGCGATGACCGCTGCCATGGAGGCCGGCAAGGTAGCGGTGACAAACGACGCCAGCCTGGTCATCGACAATGATCTGATCGACGTCGTCATCGATGCCACCGGCGTGCCCGCTGTCGGCGCCGAGATCGGCTTGCGCGCCATGGAGCATGGCAAGCACCTAGTGATGATGAATGTCGAGGCCGACGTCACCATCGGCGCCTATCTGAAGAGCGAGGCCGACAGGCTTGGCGTCACCTATTCGCTGGGCGCTGGCGATGAGCCATCGTCCTGCATGGAACTGATCGAATTCGTCTCGGCGATGGGCCATCCGATCGTCGCGGCCGGCAAGGGCAAGAACAACCCGCTCAACATCGACGCCACGCCGCCAGCCTATGAGGAAGAGGCCAGGCGCCGGCACATGAATGTGCGCATGCTGGTCGAATTCGTCGATGGCTCCAAGACCATGGTCGAGATGGCGGCGATCGCCAACGCCACAGGCCTGGTGCCCGACAAGGCCGGCATGCATGGCCCGGCGGCGACACTCGGCGAACTGAACAAGGTGCTGGTGCCTGAAAAAGATGGCGGCGTGCTGTCGAAGGTCGGCGTCGTCGACTATTCGATCGGCAAAGGCGTCGCGCCCGGCGTCTTCGTCGTCGCCGACATGTCGCATCCGCGCATTTCGGAACGCATGGAGGATCTGAAGATGGGCAAAGGCCCGTATTTCACCTTCCACCGCCCCTATCACCTGACCTCGCTGGAAGTGCCGCTGACCTGTGCCCGCGTCGTGCTCTACGGCAAGGCCGACATGGTGCCGCTGGCCAAGCCCGTGGCCGAGGTCTGCGCGGTGGCCAAGAAGGACATGCAGCCGGGCGAGACGCTCGATGCGATCGGCGAGTATTGCTACCGCGCCTGGATCATGACGGCGCCGGAAGCGCGCGCCGCCAAGGCTGTTCCCTGCGGCCTGCTGCAAGGCGGTTCGGTGACGGCGCCGATCAAGAAGGGCGAGCTGATTACCTATGCCAACGCGGCGCCGGCCGCCGGCTCGAAGATCGCCGAACTGCGCGCCCGCCAGGACAAGCTCGTCTACGGAACCGTTGGAGCCTGACCATGGCCGGAGCCAGCAAAGCCGTCGCGGACAGCCGCGCCAACCTGCCCTTCGTCTATCGCCAGTACGGCGCCGAGCAGCTCAAGCAGGTGCTCTACAAGATGTATCTCATCCGCCGCTTCGAAGAGGGCGCGGAGGAGTGCTATACGCGCGGCCTCATCCACGGCACCATGCATCTGTCGATCGGCCAGGAAGCCAGCGCCATGGGCATCTGCATGCCTTTGACCGAGGATGACCAGATCACCTCGACGCATCGCGGCCATGGCCACTGCATCGCCAAGGGCGCCGAGGTCAAGCGCATGTTCGCCGAGTTCTTCGGCAAGACGACGGGCTATTGCAAAGGCCGTGGCGGCTCGATGCATATCGCCGATGTCGGCAAGGGCAATCTCGGCGCCAACGGCATTGTCGGCGGCGGCATCCCGATCGCGGTCGGCGCTGCGCTCTCATCCAAGATGATGAAGACCGGCAAGGTCGTGATCTCGTTCTTCGGCGACGGCGCCAACAATGAGGGCGCCTTCCACGAGGCGCTCAACATGGCGGCGGTCTGGCAGCTGCCGGTCATTTTCGTGTGCGAGAACAATGGCTATGGCATGTCGACATCGACGGCGCGGTCGACTGCGGTGAAGAACATCGCCGACCGCGCCGCCGCCTATGCAATGCCCGGCGTCATCGTCAACGGCAACATCTTCTCCGAAGTTGCCGAGGCCTCGCACAAAGCCGTCGAGCGGGCGCGCGCCGGCGAGGGGCCGACGCTGATCGAATCCAAGACCTACCGGCATCGCGGCCATTCCAAGAGCGATCGCAACCGCTATCGCACCAAGGAAGAGATCGAGGACTGGATGTCGAACCGCGACCCGATCACGCTGTTCGAGAACGAACTGCGCGAATTCGGTTTCATCGACGACAAGGGCATCGAGGCCATTCGCAACGCGGTGGCTCAGGAGATCGCCGACGGCATCGAGTTCGCCAAGGCGAGCCCGTCGCCTGACGTCAGCGAGACCGGAAATTATGTCTATACGGAGCTGGCGTGATGGACGCGATGGTGCGTGAACTGAGCTACGCCCAGGCGATCCAGGAAGCCATGGCTATCGCCATGGACATGGACGAGCGCGTCTTCCTGATGGGCGAGGATATCGGCGTCTATGGCGGCGCCTTCCAGGTCACCGGCGATCTGGTCGACCGCTATGGCGCAGACCGAGTGCTGGACACGCCGATTTCGGAACTGGGCGGCGCAGGCGTCGCTGTCGGCGCCGCCGTCACCGGAATGCGGCCGATCTTCGAATTCCAGTTCTCGGATTTTGCCACGCTCGCCATGGAGCAGATCGTCAACCAGGCAGCCAAGATGCGCTTCATGCTGGGCGGCGAGGTTTCGGTGCCGCTGGTGATGCGCTTTCCCGCCGGCTCCGGCACCGGGGCGGCTGCGCAGCACAGCCAGAGCTTCGAGGCCTGGCTCGGCCATGTGCCGGGCCTGAAGGTCATCCAGCCGGCGACGCCATACGATGCCAAGGGCATGCTTCTGGCAGCGGTCGCCGATCCCGATCCGGTGATGATCTTCGAGCACAAGCTGCTCTACAAGATGAAAGGCCCGGTGCCCGAAGGCTATTACACAGTGCCGATCGGCAAGGCCGACATCCGCCGTGAGGGCCGGGATCTGACCATCGTCGCCACGTCGATCATGGTGCAGAAGGCGCTCGATGCCGCCGCCGTGCTGGAGGCCGAAGGCATCGACGTCGAAGTCGTCGACCTACGGACGATCAGGCCGATGGACAAGCAGACCGTCATCGACAGCGTCAAGAAGACGTCGCGGCTGATGTGCGTCTATGAGGCGGTGAAGACGCTCGGCATCGGCGCCGAGGTCAGCGCCATGATCGCCGAGAGCGAGGCGTTCGATTATCTCGACGCGCCGATCGTGCGGCTGGGCGGGGCGGAGACGCCGATCCCCTACAATCCGGAGCTGGAGAAGGCCACGGTGCCGCAGGTTCCCGACATCATCGGCGCTGCACGCGACCTCGTGAAAGGGGTTCGCTGATCCATGCCGGTCGAAGTCATTCTTCCCAAGGTCGACATGGACATGGCGACCGGACAGATTTCGCGCTGGTTCGCCGCGGAGGGCGCCCAGGTCAAGAAGGGCGACGTGCTGTTTGAGATCGAGACCGACAAGGCGGCGATGGAGATCGACGCGCCGGCCAGCGGCGTGCTGCGCGACGTTACCGGCAAGGAAGGCGTCGATATTCCGGTCGGCGCAGCGGTTGCATGGATCTATGCCGAGGGCGAGGCCTACGGGGATAAGGCGCCAATCTCCCCCCTCGTGGGGGAGATGTCGGCGAAGCCGACAGAGGGGGGCGCTGTCCCGCCAGCGGCAGGGAGCCAGGCGCCCCCCTCTGGCCTGCCGGCCATCTCCCCTACGAGGGGGGAGATCGGCCAATCGCTGACCGCCGGGCGCGCGACGCCTCTGGCGCGCCGCTTGGCCCGTGAGGCCGGTCTCAAGATTGACGAGATAAAGGGCAGCGGTCCGCGCGGGCGCGTCGTGCGCGCAGATGTGGAGGCTGCCCTCGAGAAAAGCTCTGTTGCTTTTGCGCAGCCGACTGCCGAGATCACTTCGCCGGCCTC
The DNA here is from genome assembly GCA_004791255.1 of bacterium M00.F.Ca.ET.205.01.1.1. GTDB lineage: Bacteria > Pseudomonadota > Alphaproteobacteria > Rhizobiales > Rhizobiaceae > Mesorhizobium. Next base: position 128,267 of record SRUQ01000006.1, on the reverse strand, counting down.
GGCTGAAGTCCCGCCGGCTCCTTCGCCCAAGCCGATGTCGGACGACCAGGTGCTGAAGCTGTTCGAGCAAGGCTCCTACGAACTCGTTCCGCACGACAATATGCGCAAGACGATCGCGCGCCGGCTGGTCGAGGCTAAGTCGACGATCCCGCATTTCTACCTGACGCTCGACTGCGAGCTCGACGCGCTGCTGGCGCTGCGCACGCAGCTCAATGCGGCGGCACCGGTGAAGAAAACCGAAAAGGGTGAGGCACCCGCCTACAAGCTGTCGGTCAACGACATGGTGATCAAGGCGATGGCCATGGCGCTGAAGGCGGTGCCGGACGCCAATGCCTCCTGGACCGACAGCGCCATGGTCAAGCACAAGCATGCCGATGTCGGCGTCGCCGTGTCGATCCCCGGCGGGCTGATCACGCCGATCATCCGCAAGGCCGAGGAAAAGACGCTGTCCACCATCTCCAACGAGATGAAGGATTTGGCCAGCCGCGCCCGCAGCCGCAAGCTGAAGCCGGAGGAGTATCAGGGCGGCACGACGGCCGTCTCCAATCTCGGCATGTTCGGCATCAAGGACTTTGCCGCCGTCATCAACCCGCCGCATGCGACGATCCTGGCGGTCGGTGCCGGCGAGGAACGGGCGGTGGTCAGGAACGGCGAGATCAGAATAGCCACAGTGATGTCGGTGACGCTGTCGACCGACCATCGTGCCGTCGACGGCGCGCTGGGCGCCGAACTGCTGGGCGCCTTCAAGCGGCTGATCGAAAACCCGATGGGCATGCTGGTGTAAGGCCTGCCCGTTCCAGGTCCAGCACTTCGTGTTCGGTCTGGGGTATGGGTCACCTCATCACGGATCTGTCAGGCGAGAAAGTTTCGCCGACAGCGGGCCTGCGCTTGATGCGGCCACCATTTCGTTCCACATCGAACGGAATGAGCGGCAAGATCGGAGAATGGTTTCGGAACTGGCGTTGGGCCTTGGCCGCATCGCTCATCCTGCATGTGCTCATCTCAGCATTGCTGATCTTCGGCCTGCCAAGGACCGAACAACAGCCAGATCAGCAGGAACAACCGGTCAATGTGGCCATCGTACCGCCGCCCGAGCAGCCGAAGCCCGTTCCAAAGCCGCCGGAACCGAAGCCTGAACAGAAGGTCGAAAAGCCACCTGAACAAAAACCGCCTCCGGAATCACCGAAGGCGAAGCTGCCGGATGAGCAGGTTCTGAAACGCGTTTTCGAGTATGGCAAAAAGGATACCGGGCCTGAAAAATCCCTCGACGGGGAAAGTGCCAAGCCCAACACGCCGCAGCCGGCCAAGGACGAGCCGGCGAAGCCTCCTGTTGCTCCGACACCCGCGTCTCCCACTCCCGAACAGCAGGCGCAGCCCAGCAAGCCTGAGGAGAAACCTGCTGCCGTTCCGCCGGATGCCAAATCCGCCCAAAGCGAGGAGAAGCAGGCGACGGAGGACAACGACAAACAGCAGCCGGACAAGCAGGAGGAGCAACCGCAAACCGCTGATCAGCAGGCAGCGGAGACACCAAAGCCATTGGCGGCCGACGGGGGCAAACCGACGCCTCCGCCTTCGGGCGAAAAGGCGAAGCCCAAACCGGCAAAGGCGATGAATTTCAAACCGGCAACGGCGTTCAAAGCTCCAAGCGGGAAGGCGGCGAAGTCAAATCCGACCAACACCGCAGCTGCCGGATCGCCGATCTATTCCGGCCTTCCGGGCGTCAGGAAGCTTTATTCGCAAGGGGCGACCGGCGACGCGCTGGCGACGAGCTCAATGGAGAACGTGCCGCGCGGTCAGCGCGTGGCCAACCTTTGCGGCAACGTCCTGAGCCAGGAATTGCAAGGCGCCGACTATGCGATCAAATGGGTGCCAACCATTACACTGGACTCAGGAAATGTTCTCAATCGTCCGCAGGCCGCGTTCAGCACGAGGACGCAATGGTACGATTTGAGCTTCAGGTGTGAAGTCGACACTGATGCGACCAGGGTCCTGTCCTTCAATTTTCGTGTGGGCTCATTGATCCCACCCGGCGAATGGGCAAAGCGTGGATTCGCCAAGTATAAGCTGAATTAGGCCGGCACGCCGAGCCCGGCCAGTTGCCGGCTAATTTCATGCCAGTCGGCGCAGACGAAATCGGCGCCGGCCGCGCTCAGCCGTGCGCCATGCTCCGCATAAGTATGCCCGCCGCCGGTGTAGCCGATCGCAGTCATGCCGGCGGCGACCGCGCCCTGGATGCCGAAGGGCGAATCCTCGATGACGATGCAGTCGGCGGCATTGGCGCCCATCTTGGCGGCGGCAAACAGGAAGATGTCGGGCGCGGGCTTGCCGTTCCTGACCATCGAGGAGCTGTAGATCGCGTCGCCGAAAAACCGCGCCAGTCCGGTGACGGCAAGGCTGTGGTTGATGCGCTCGACGGACGACGACGAGGCAACGCAGCGGTCGCCGCCGAGTGTCTCCAAAAACGCGGCGATGCCCGGTGTCGGCTTCAGCTCCTCGGCGAAGAGAATCCTGGTCTCGGCCCAGATGTCGCCTTCAGCGGCTACCGGGAACTGGTGGCCGGTCAACTCCTTGATTTTGACGATGATGTCGGCCTGCTTCATGCCGATGCACTGAGCGATGATGCCGCCATGGACACCGGGCATGCCATGCTTTTCATAGACGCGCTCATAGGCCTTGGCGGCCAGGGGCTCGCTGTCGACGAGCACGCCGTCGCAATCGAAAATGATAGGCCTTGATCGCGCCACGCGCTTCTCCCTGGAGTCAATTTCGCACATCGCTATCGGCAAAGAGTCAAATGTTCAATAGCGCGATGTTTGCGGCGCGGAATTGACCGGCCTAGAGCTGACGCAGCGCATCGCTTGCTCGTGAAGACCCGAGCGCCCGTTGCATGGCCTGGCGCGATTGTGCACGGTCGGGCGTGATCCAATTCGGTTCCGCGCCGAGGAAACGGTCGAGGAAAGCCACGGCATAGGCCGGCATCTCGGTGACGTTCTCGCGATAGGACCACCAAGTGCGCAGGTCGTCGGCGCATTTGTCGATGCTGGGCGCGGTGCCGAACTCCTGCTGGTGGATCGCCGAAATCGCCGATACGCAGTAGTTTGTGTAGAGAAAACCTTCCGGCCAGAAGCGGACGATTTCCAGAGTTCCGGCATTCTGATCGGTTTCGATCAAATCAGTGAGGCCGGAGATTTCGCGGGCCGGCGCTTGCTTGATCAGCTCGCGCAGCACAAGGCCGGCGGCGAAGACGATGAAGTCGGCACGGTCGACCGCGGCGAAGCGCTTCTGGGCTTCCATGATCTCGACCCAGTCAAGAAAAGCCCGGGTGAGCTTTGCCTCGTCGATCTCGAAGCGCACGCCGAACGTATCGGATACGACCTTGGCGCTGCCGCGGAAGGTGGCGCGGAACCAGCGCAACTGCCGCAACCGGTGCCGCAGGTCGGGCATGAGGGCCAATTCGTCCCTAAAGGGCAGATCCATTTCAAATATCCCGTTTGCCGGCAGGTTAGCACAGCCATGGCGCCGCCGAAATCGGTCGTCGCCTGTGGATGACCGTGGCTCAAGCCAATATCATACATATTGACATTCTCGGAAACAAATGTTCTCACTTTGCTGTTGCCCGGTATCCATCCAAGGATGCGGTTCAACACAGGCTTCGGGAGGAGAACCGAATGGCGATCTGGCAGTGGGGACTGCTTCTGCTGGTTATTGTCTGGGCGCTGCAGTCGCTCGGCGTCTGGCTGCAGATGCGGCACTATTCTGACGTCTTCCGGGGCGTCACCAACCAGTACAAGGACGGCTTCGTCGGAGCCGGCAATTTTCGCGGCCGATTTGCCAAGGGAACCATCGCGCTGGTCGTGGTGACGCCTGACCTGATCGTGCGCCGCATGATGGTGATGAGCGGCCGTTCCGTCTTCACCAAGTTCAAGAGACATGAAGAATTCGAGGGTGTTCCCCTCGATCGACTCCGGTCCAACCCTGCGATCATGGGGGAGGGGGAACCCGGTGTGGCCGAGGCCGTGAAGCGGGCGATCGAACAGATCGACAAAGCACGGTCGGAGCCGGGGAAGAAGCCGGGCCTGTCCGGTTTGAACGTAGCGAGGGCCTAGAGCCGGATGATGTCAGGTCCAATCGACCTGAAATCTGAACCCGTCTCTAAATCAAAGGGTAGAGGACGCCGCGCACCGACTGGCTTCAACCGGCGGGCGGCATAAGGAGGAGAAATGTCTGTATTTTCGTTGTTGGCGCAGCATGCCGACATGGCCGTGCACAACCTGCATGTCGCAGGGTCCATGGTCTCGGATGCTGCTTTGCATGGCAAGCTCGCCGTCGAGCATGCCTCCGACCATCTCGTTGTCCTGGCGCAGGCCGACAGCGGGCCGATCACCGTCGACCAGTTCAAGGAAAAGCTGAAGGAAGTCCAGCAGGAAGAGCAGCTCGGCTGGCTGACCGCCATCGGCAAGTACTTCATCGGCATCTTCCAGAAAGGCGGGGAAGTGTTCGCCGGCTTCGTCACCGGCATCATCCCGACGCTGGTGGTGCTGATGACCGCCTTCTACGCCGTCACCGAACTGGTCGGCGAAGAGCGCGTTCACGGCCTGGCGCGCGGTGCCGGCCGGATCGCGTTGACGCGCTACACGCTGTTGCCGCTGCTGGCGGTGTTCTTCCTCACCAACCCGATGGCCTATACGTTCGGGTCGTTCCTGGAAGAAAAGCACAAGCCGGCCTTCTATGACGCGGCCGTGTCCTACGTGCACCCGCCGCTCGGCCTGTTCCCGCACATCAATCCCGGCGAATATTTCGTCTGGGGCGGCATTCTCGTGGCTCTGCTCGAGCTCGAGAAAAAGGGTGTTGTCGTCGCCGGTTACCACGTCAAGGTGGCGATCTGGTACGCCATTGTCGGCCTCGTCGTCATCCTGCTCAAGGGCATGCTGACCGAGCGCATCACCACCATCATGGCACGCCGCCAAGGCGTCGAGCTGTAAGGGCGGGGAGGACATCATGGACAAGACATTCAAAGCCGTAAAAATCTCCCGGGGCAACACAGGCTGGGGCGGCCCGCTTGTCATCGAGCCGACTGCGCAGCGCGACAAGGTCGTCTCCGTCACGGGTGGCGGCATCCATCCCGTGGCCCAACTTATCGCCGACATGACCGGCGCCACGGCCGTCGACGGCTTCAAGGCGCCGCCGGTCGAAGGCGAGATGGCGGTCGTCGTTGTGGATTGCGGCGGCACCGCACGCTGCGGCGTCTATCCGCGCAAGCGCATCCCGACCGTCAACCTGACGCCGGTCGGACAGGCTGGGCCGCTCGCCCAGTTCATCACCGAGGACATCTACGTTTCGGGCGTGAAGCCGGCCAACGTCACAATGGCGGACGGATCCGAAGCGGTCACCACGGCGGGGGGAGCAGCAGCGATGAGTTCAAGCAACAGCAACACAACCAGGGCGGCCGAGCCGCTGCCGAGCGAAGGCGGGCTTATCGGCCTGATCAGCTCGATCGGCCGCGTCATGGGTCGTGTGGTCGGCATCTTCTTCAATTCCGGCCGCCGTACCATCGATCAGGTCGTCCGCAACGTGCTGCCGTTCATGGCGTTCGTGACCATGCTCATCGGCCTGATCCTCTATACCGGCATCGGCGACGTGCTGGCGCAGCCGATGGGACCGCTGGCCAACAACATCGTCGGCCTGCTGGTCATCTCGGCCATCTGCGGCCTGCCGTTCCTGTCGCCCATACTGGGCCCGGGCGCCGTTATCGCGCAGGTTATCGGCGTGGCCATCATCGGCCCGCAGATCGCCAACGGCACGATCTCGCCGGCGATGGCGCTGCCGGCGCTGTTTGCCTACAACACCCAGGTCGGCTGCGACTTCGTCCCCGTCGGTCTGGCGCTCGGTGAAGCCAAGCCGAAGACCATCGAAATCGGCGTTCCGGCGGTGCTTATCAGCCGCCAGATCATGGGCCCGGTCTCGGTGCTGATCGCCTGGGTCGTCTCCCTGATCGTGTTCTAAAAAACACCAACAACAACGAGGTTCGCCATATGTCGGTTCTTCTCAAGACACGGGTCACTGCAATCGGACCCGAAGTGGCGGACCTTGCCGAAGGGGGCGTGGTCATCCTGTTCGCGGATGGCTCGCCGCCGGAGCTTGCCGAAGTTTCCGTCCTGCACAGGACGGAGCAGGGCCCGAGTGACGGAGCGCCCGCCAAAGGCGCTTCGATCACCATCGGCCCGGTTTCAGCCGTCATAACCGCGGTCGGCTCCAGTGCCTGGAGCAAGGTGCTCGAGATGGGCCATGTCGTCATTTCGTTCAACGGCGCCGCCGAGGCCGAGCGGCCGGGCGAGATCTGCGCATCGCTGGTTGATGCCCAGGCGCTCGTCGCCGCCCTGAAGACGGACGCGATCATCACAATCGCCGCCTGACAGCATTCGCGCCGCCGCCTATGGTGGGTGTGGCGCCCATAAACAGAGTATTTGCCATGGAACGCTCGACCATCGTCAGAGTGCATGAAGGTCTGCACGCCCGTCCCGCCACGCGGTTCGTCAAGCTCGCCAAGGGTTTCGAATCCGACGTCGAGCTGGTCAAGGACGGCAAGGCGGTCAGCGCCAAGAGTTCCGTCAAGCTGATGCTGCTGGCGGTCAAGGAAAACCAGGAAGTCACCGTGCGTGCGAATGGCGCCGACGCCATCGAGGCCATCGAGGCGCTGATCGGCTATCTCGAGAACCCGAAGGCCGGTCTCGACGACGAGGATCCCCAGCCGGCCGGCGATGCCGCACCGGAGCCAGCAGCCGTGTCCGCGCCGGCGGCAACCGCTGGAGCAAACGGCTTGCGCGGCGTCGCGGCCAGCGAAGGCGTCGCCATCGGGCCGGCCTTCGCGCATTACCCGCCTGATATCGCGGGACAAGGCCGCATGCTGCAGGACAGCGAGATATCAGGCGAGATCGACAGGTTCCACGCCGCCGTCGCCGCCGTCCAGGCGCGCATGGACCGGGCGCTGGCGCAGGACAGTCTCTCGGCCGGCGACCGCGGCATCGTTGCCGCGCTGAGGGATATCGCCGCCGACGACAGCCTGACCGGCGAGGTAGAAGGTCTGATCAAGGGCGGCAATGACGCGATCTCGGCCGTCATCACCGCCGCCTCCACCATCGCCGCCGATTTCAGCGCCGTCGACGATCACTACCTCAATGCGCGGGCGGACGATGTTCATGCCGTCGGTCGCCAGATTTGCCTCGTCTTGCTCGGCCAGGACGACGTCAGCCTCGAAAATATCCCGCAGGGCGCTATCCTGATCGCCGACGATATCGGCGCCTGGGACCTGGCGCGCGCACCGCTGAAGCGCATTGGCGGCGTGGTGTGCGGCCATGGCGGCGCCACCTCGCATATCGCCATCATCGCCCGCTCGCACGGCATCCCGGCGGTGCTGGGCCTCGGCGACCGGATCAATGCCTTGCGCACCGCGCGCGAAGTGGCGATCGACGGCAATGGCGGCCATGTCATCATCGATCCCGATGTGGCGACGCGCGCCGATTTCGCCGGCCGCGTCGAAGCGGCGGCAAACGAACGCGCTGGGCTCGCCGTCTTCAAGACCGTGACGCCGAAGCTCGCCGACGGCCGGATCATCGAGGTTGCGGCCAACATCGGTTCGCTGGAGGAGATCGAGGCGGCGCAGGAAGCCGGCGCCATGGGCGTCGGCCTGTTCCGCACCGAGCTCCTGTTCATGCGCCATATGCACCTGCCGTCGGAGGACATGCAGGCCGAAACCTATGCGGCGCTGGCCAAGGCCTTCGCGCCTTATCCCGTCATCGTACGCACGCTCGACATAGGCGGCGACAAGCCGATTGCCGGCATCGAATTTCCCGATGAGGAAAATCCGTTCCTCGGCTGGCGCGGCATCCGCATGTGCCTCGACCGGCCCGACATCTTCAAGCGCCAGCTCAGGGCATTGCTCAGGGCCGCCGTGCACGGCAACATCAAGGTGATGCTGCCGATGGTGTCCGACATATCAGAGGTCCGGCAGACACGGGTCCTGGTCGAGGAATGCGCCGCCGAGCTCAGGGGGGAAGGCGTACCGCACGCGGCGTTCGATCTCGGCGTGATGATCGAGACCCCGGCCGCCGTGCTGATCGCCCCGGTGCTGGCCAAGGAGGTTGCCTTCTTCTCGATCGGCACCAATGACCTCACCCAATACATCATGGCCGCCGACCGGCTGAACCCGACGGTGGCCAAGCTCAACGATGTCGCCAATCCGGCTGTCATGTCGGCAATCGAGCTCACGGCGAGGGCCGGTGTCGCCGCCGGCATCATGGTCGGCATGTGCGGCGAGGCGGCGGGCCGGCCGGACCTTATCCCGGTGTTCGTGAAGATGGGGCTGACCGAGCTGTCGATGAGCCCGGCCTCGATCCAGCGCGCCAAGAAGACGATCGCGGCCATGGCGGCCGAAGGATAGGCGTAGCCTGGAATTGCTCTACGGCAGATGAGCGAGCAAGGTGGCAAAGACCGGTGTCAGTTCGTCGACCGGGGCCGCCTTGCCGCTGGCGTCGACAATGCGATCCTGCCTGACATCGGCGGCCAGGATGGCGATCTCCAGCATATCGGGCTCCGGAGCGTAGTCCCCACCCTTGGTCGCAAGGCCGCAAGCCAGCACCAGGGGCGCCAGGCAGCGTATGTCCAGCGATCGCTCGCCGCCGGCCGCAGCCACCGTCTCCTCGGAAAAGCGGATCGGGCGATGGGAGAGACATTCGACCAGCAGCGCCGCGCAGACCGCGGCGATTGCCGGCGGCCTCCCGGCAGGATCGCTCTCCTGCGTCATGGCGGCCAGCAGACCGGCGTGGCGCTTGCGCATCGCGGCGTGGACGGCGGCGAAATCCGCCTCGTGGACGCGGGCGTTGTCGACCTTGAGGCCGGCCAACGCGACCCTGGCCAGATAATACATGTCACGCCGGAACAGGCGCTCGGCGTTCGACTGCCGGTCCTGGTTTCCATCCGGGAAATAGGTGCCGAGGCTCTTTACGGTGGTGCCGTCGATCTTGGCCGGGCGGTCGTGCGGAACAAGCGATTCGGCGATCGACAGGGCTTCGTCGACGGCACTCGCGGCGTGGCTGAGCAGGCCTTCGATGCCCTTGCCCGGGAATGGCGGCAGATGGCTGGTCGCTTCCCGCACCACGCTGGCGTCGCTGTCGCTGTCATGGCGGCTCTGGCGGATGACGTCGCGGACTTCCCGAAGGCGGTCCTTCAGGTTGACGCGAACATCCCTGGAGATTTGTCGCAGCATCGCGGGTCGCCTCAAAACCATCCAATGACCGCGGCCGGCTGTCGCCGACCGTCAACCCTACATTGTTCCTCTCGATTGGTAGATCAATAGGCGATATTAGACCAGCATGGAGAATCGGCGGGGCTCGTCCATCGCCTGCGGGGGAGAGACATAAGTTGGGCAGGCGGCGGCAGGGCGATAGCGAGAACGATCGGGCCGACATGTCCGAGCCGGTCGTCAATGAGAACCGGACGGATCGCCTCAGAATCCGTGCCGCCTGGATGTATTTCGTCGAGCAGATGACGCAGAACGAGATCGCCGATGTGCTTGGCGTCGGCCGCGTCACCATTGTGCGCATGCTGGCGGATGCGAGGGCGCGCAACGAGGTGAAAATCACCATCGAGAGCGAGCTTCTGGAGATCGTGCGGCTGGAGCGCGCGCTCGAAAGGACCTTCGGCCTGCAGCAGGCGCTGGTCGCGCCGCTCACCGACCCCCATGCCGATCCGACCCCGGCAATCGCTGCCAAGACCGGCATGTTCCTGTCCGACACGATGAAGTCAGGCATGCAGGTCGGCGTCGGCTGGGGCAATACGCTGTTCCACTCCTTGCCGTTCATCAGCGCCCGGTCGCTGACCGATTTCAGGGTGATTTCGCTGCTTGGCGGTGTCGGCGTCGCGCGCCGCGTCAACCCGGCCGAGTTCGCCTGGCGCTTCGCCCAGATCTTCCAGGGTGAAGGCTATCTGATGCCGACACCTGCCGTCGTCGACAGCGTCGAGACCAAGATCGCGCTGGTCGAACGCTGCGGCCTGCAGGAGGTCTTTGAAATGGCCGACGCGCTCGATGCCGTGCTGCTGAGCGTCGGCGGCATCGCTTCGGCCACCACCTTCTCGCGCGGCGGCTTTCTCAAGGAGTCGGACCGGGAGGCGCTGCTGGCGCGTGGCGCCGTCGGCGACCTTCTGTTCCATTTCTACGACCGCAATGGCGATCTGGTCGACCATCCCGTCAACAACCATGTGATGTCGGTGGATGTCGACCGGCTGCGCAAGGCGCCGATCCGCATCCTCACCTCCGGCGGTGCGGAAAAGACCGAGGCGCTGCTCGGCGCCATGAATCTGATCGCACCGACGATCCTGATCACCGATGAGGAAAGCGCACGGCGGATGCTGGCGGCGGTCAGCGGAAGCTGAAGGACGCGGTGATGTAATCCGGCCAGGCATTGTGCTGGCTGAACAGGCCGGCGAGGTCAGGCGTCTGCGCCAATATCCCCGACAGGACCAGCGCGGTGGCGACACCGGCGCCGTTGCCGCCAGAAATGTCGTGCTCGACGCTGTCGCCGACGCAGACGACGCTGCCGCGGTCCGGCCTGCCGGCCAGCACCAGCGCGGCCTCGAAGATCTCCGGATAGGGCTTGCCGATGCGGGTGACGCTGCCGCCCAGGCTCTCATAGAGGTCGGCCAGGCGGCCGGCGCCGAAGCGCGGCCCAACCTGGGTCAGCATGACAGTGTCGGGATTGGTGCAGAAGCACGGCACCCGCCGCGCCGCCGCCGGTGCGAACAGCTGGCGATAATGGTCGAGATCGTAGCGGTCGCCTTCGCTGGCCGAAATCAGCACTAGGTCCGCATCGTCACCGCGGCCGGTCAATTCGAATGGCAGGCCCTCGATCGCCGAGCGGTCGTCGTCGCGGCTGACCAGCAGGCATTTGGTGCCGGACCGCAGGGCGCCGGACGACACCATGCCGTTGAAGGATCGCCACGCGACCTCACCGGAGGAGACGAAATGATCCCAGCTGCCGGCCTCGAAGCCGAGCTTCAGCAAACGCGCCTCGTTGGGGCTGGCGCGCTTGCCGGAATTGGAAATCAGCACCACCGTCTTGCCGGCGCGCTTCAGGGCCGACACGGCCGCCACTGCGCCCGGATAGGGGGCGGAGCCGTCATGCAGCACGCCGAACTGGTCGAGCAGGAAAACCTGATAGCGCTCCGCCAGCGGCCCGATATCGTCAAGGCGTTCGATCTTTTTCGCGCTCATACCAGACCCGCCTCGCTTGCGCCCTTCAGCGCCAGCCGCGCCGTGCCGGCGGCGGCCTCGTCCGACAGCGCCGGCAGGAAGGCGACGCCCAGCTTGCGCTGCCGGATACCGGTCCAGGCCGGGTTCCGCGCGCCGCCTCCGACGCTCCTGACCGAGGTCAGCGCCGGCGCGCCGAGCTCGGCCAGCCTGCGGTAGCCGAGCGCTTCGATCGCGGCGATACCCTCGAACATCGCCTTGAGATAGTCCGCATCGTTTGCCGGCCTCGGCGCAAGCCGTGGCGGCAATGTGGGATCGGCGACGGGAAAGCGTTCCCCCGGCATGCCGAGCGGATAATAATCCAGCCCGGTTTCCGTCGCCGGATCGATTGCCGCGCTGAGTTCGATGATTTTCGTGAGCGAAAAATGCTGCGCCAGCACCTTGCCGCCGGAATTCGAAGCGCCGCCGGCCAGCCAGGTGTTGCCGAGCCGATGGCTGTAAATGCCATAGTGCGGTGCCGAGATTGGCCGGTCCGACAGCATCTTGATGGTCAGCGAGGAACCCAGCGCGGAGACGCCGTCGCCGACCGCCGTGGCGCCCGTCGCCAGGAAAGAAGCGCAGCCATCGGTCGTGCCGGCAACGACGGCGATTTCCCGCGATAGGCCGACCAGCTCAGCCATAGCTGGTGCTAGCCTGCCGGTCACGTCGCCCGGTTCGACGACGCGCGGCAAAAGCTCCATGCGCATTCCGGTGGCCGCGATCCAGTCCGGCCAGCGGCGCGCCTCGACGTCATAGCCGGTCTTGAGCGCATTGTTCTCGTCGCTGACGCCGAACCCGCCGCGAAACTGCCCGGCGATCCAGTCGGCCTGATGCAGCACGCCGGCAATGCCGGGCAGATGCTGGAAATGCAGGGCCTTGGCGAGACCCGACGTGGGGCCGTGCGCGGCACTTGCGGCGGGTGCCGCGCGCGCCACCGCGGCCAGGATGGCGTCGTTCGGAACCTTGTCGTTGTACATCAGCGGTTCGGCCAGCGGCCGCCCGGCTTCGTCCACCGGCAGCAGCGTGCCCGATGTGCCATCGACGGCAATGGCGCACACGGCGGCACGGTCGATGGTCGAAAGCAAGTCCGCCAGCGCCGCCTGGACGGCTCGCCACCATATTGCCGGGTCACGGTGATTCCCGCCAAACCTCTCCAGAGGGAAGGCCGCCTGCCCGGCAATGGAGAAATCCGGGCGCATGGCGACGGCGCGGGCGCCTGACGTGCCGATGTCGATGCCTATGGCAAGGGGCGTCATGTTATCCGTCCTTCGCTAGCCACCGGTGGCGTTGAGCTTCTGGCGGTACTGCTCCGCGTCCCAGTTGACGAGTTCGTCATTCTCGGCGGCGGTGAGATAGTTCAGCGTCGCCGCAATATCGACGCGGGCCGTGACATCGGCAAGGCAGCGCTGCATGGCGTGGGCGCCGGCCCCGGTGTCGCCACGCATCAGCACGCCAATGCCTGGAAACAGGATCGCCATGGGAGCGGTGCCCAGCCGCCTGGCGACATCGGCCGCGTCCTCGCCGGGCCTTGCCACGGCTGAGCCCCGGCCGAGGAAGATGACATGATCCGGGTAGAAGCTGCCGGCCTGCGCCATGCGGCAACTCTCGGCGTCGAGCGCGACCGCGTGCGCCTCGATATCAGTCGGAAGGCTGTAGCCGCTGTCGCCGCCAAGCGCGGTCAGGGCGGCGATGTCGGGTGCGGCGGTCGCTCGCGCCGGCCGCGCCAGCAGCGAGCGGACCCGATGCAGCAGACGCTCGGCGCCGGCGACCGTATCGGCAGCGACGACCAGCCCGTGGTTGCCAAGGACCAGCACGTCGACATCGGGCCGAAGTTGTTCGGCGATGCCTCGGGCAAGCGGCAGGCCCGGCCGGAAATAGGGCACGTAGGCCCATTCGATGCCGCTAAGCCGCCGGGCCGCCTCGGTTTTGCAATCGGCCTGCACGGCCAGCGCAATCGTATCGACGCAGTGGACATGCAGGACGACGCGCTGCGGCATCAGCGCGTGCACGGTGGTTTCGATCGACGGGCGCAAGCCGCGCGGGTTGAGCTCATCGATGGCGAAGGCCTGCGGCTTGTCGGCGGCCGGGTCGCGCCGTTCGACCGCCTCGAGCAGCGGCGCCATCGCCACCGGCACCATGATGTCGCCGGTGAGTGCGTCCTTCAGCCATGTGCCCGAGGCCTTGATCCACAGCGTGTCGCCGGCCTTCAGCGAGGTGTTGCCGCCTGCGGCCTGGGTCAAATGGGGATCTTGTCCGATCGCCGCCGAAAGGGATCGCAAGGCAGGCAGTTCTTGCGCATCCGCATGGGTCGCCATCGCAAATGTCCTCTCAACAGTCGGCCACGTCAGCCTTGAATGCGCGGGTGGGGGCATTCCGATGACGGTGATATCGCAGATAAGGTTAAGTTACGTCAACAGTGATCTAATATCGTCAGATATCGCTTGCAATCGAGCCGACGGTGAGTAAGTTACATCAATTGCCGCCGCAGGACGGCATCTGGGAGAAACATTTGAGCGACTCCGGCCGCCAGCGGCAGATCGTCGAGCTCTTGCGGGATCGCCCCTTCGCCTCGGTGCGCGAGCTGCAGGAGCGGCTTGGCGTTTCGGCGGCGACGGTGAGGCGTGACATCGACAGGATCGACGAAGCCGGGGAAGCGCGGAAGGTCTATGGCGGTATTTCGGCGCTCGACGGCGCCTCGCAGGCCGGCGTTGCCTATGCCCGGCCCTATGACGAGAACCGCGACTTCGCGGTCGAGGCCAAGCGCCAGATCGCCAATGTCGCGGCGACCATGGTGCGCGACGGCGATGCGGTCATCGTCCATGGCGGTTCGACCTGCTTCCATCTCGGCGTCAAGCTCGCCGACCGCAGCATCCGGCTCTACACCAACTCGATGCCGCTGGCCGCCTATCTCAGCGACCATGGCCATTGCAGCCTGACGGTTGCCGGCGGTGACCTGCACCGCGAACCCGGCATCATCCATTCTCCCACCCAGGCCACGCCGTTTTACGCCTCGAAGTTCTTTCTCGGCGCGCAAGGCATCGGTGCGGAAGGCGTGCTGGAATCGCACCCGCTGCTGGTCCGTTCGATCGTCGACCTCAGCCTCTGCGCCGACCAGATCGTCGTCCTTGCCGACAGCCGCAAGCTCTCGATCCAGGCCCGCAATATCGCGCTGCCGCTGTCACGGATTGGTACGCTAATCACCGACGATGGTCTTTCGGACGCCGACGCCCGAATGCTGGAAGATGCCGGCGTCATGGTGCGGGTTGCTTCGACCTCGGGAGCCGTCCCGTGAAATTGGCGGTGCTCGATTTTGGCAAGACCAATTCGAAACTGTTCGTCTTCGATCAGGACGGACGCATCCTCGACGAGCGCCGGACCCAGCCGAAATGGACCCGCCAGGACGGGTTCAGCGTGCTTGATGAGGCCGACCTGCATGATTGGGCGCTCGGTGTCGTCACTGGCGCGGTCGAAAACCATGATGTGGAAGGGCTGATGGTCTCGGGCCATGGCTGCACCTTTGCCCTTGTGGACGATGAGGCGCTGACGCATCCGATCCTCGACTATGAGCAGGAACCGCCGGCCGAAATCGCGACGCGGATCGATCGCCGCATTCCGGATTTCGCCGAGACCTTTTCGCCGCGCCTGCCGCTCGGCTTCAACTATGGCCGCCACATGCTGTGGCTGCAGGAGGTCGATCCCGAGGCGTTCGCTTCCGCGAAATCGATCCTCGGCTATCCGCAATACTGGAGCTGGCGCCTCGGTGGCCGGCCGGTCTCTGAAGTCTCCTATCTCGGTTGCCATTCGCATCTGTGGGCACCGCGCCAGCGGGATTTTTCCTCGTTGGTCGATGCCGAGGGCTGGCGCGATCGGATGCCGGTCTTCGCGCGCGCCGGCGCTGTCCTGGGCGAACAGCATTTCGGCCAGAACAAGCGGGTGATCGCCATCCACAACGGCGTCCACGATTCCAATGCGGCACTTCATGCCTATCGCCGGCAGGAGCTTGGGCCCCTGACCGTCGTGTCGACCGGCACCTGGGTCGTCGTACTCAATCCTGACTGTCCGCTCGATGCGCTCGACCGCGACCGCGACATGCTGGTCAATGTCGACGTCGACGGCGGCCCGGTGCCGACCATCCGATTCATGGGCGGCCGCGAATTCGCCGCCATCAGCGATGGCTGGCAAGGTCCGATCGAGGGCCAGGCGGTGCAGCGGGCGATCGATGCCGGCATCATGGCGCTGCCAAGCTTCGCGCCGGGCGGGCCGATGCCGGATCGCCCCGGCCGATTGGTAGGTCCTACACCCGACGCCGGCGAGCGCGCGCCGGCGGCATTGCTTTATGTCGCGCTGATGGTCGACCACTGCCTTCAGCTGATCCAATCCAACAACACCGTCATCGTCGATGGCGGGCTGAACAATGGCGGCCTGCTTGCCGGGCTGCTGGCGCAGCTTCGTCCCGGCCAGGCCTTCCTGCAGGGCGCCACGCTGGAGGGCAGCGCCACAGGCGCCGCGGCTCTCGCCTTCGAGAGCGTCGGGCGCGATTTCGCCGCCGCGAAGCCGGAGCCGGCGCGTGCGGCGCATTTCGGCGGTCTCGCCGGTTACCGGGACACCTGGCGCGATCTCATCGCGGAATACGGCAGTTTCGGCCTGCAGGCGGGAGGTGCGCGATGACCGCCATCGCCGCAACGCAGACGGCGCACCCGCGGCGCTGGAGCGCCATCCCAACTCTGTCCGCAAACCGGAGACGATCATGTCGCGCATCGGAATCCATTCTTTCGTCTGGTCGGCAAGCTCGGCGCAGAGCGAACTTGAACGCACGCTGGCCAACACCAGGGAGGCCGGCTTCGACCTGATCGAATTCTCCTATCTCGACCCCGCCAATGTCGACATTGGCGGACTAGCCAAACGTATCGCGGATCTCGATCTCGGCGTGGCGATCAGCATCGGCCTGCCGGCCGATGGCGACATTTCGAGCGGTGACAAGGCGGTCGCGGCGCGCGGCGTCGCGATCCTCAACGACACGATCGCGCTGACGCGCGACCTCGGCGGCGGCAAGGTCGCCGGCATCCTCTCGGCCAGCCATGGGCTGCAGACTCAAGCGCCGACGCGCGATCAATGGAACCGCAGTGCGGCAGCGCTGGCCAAGGTCGCCGAGACGGCGAAGGCGGCAGGCGTCACGCTCAACCTCGAAATCGTCAACCGCTTCGAGAGCAATCTGCTCAACACATCAGCGCAGGGGCTCGCCTTCATCGAGGACACCGGCTCGGACAACATCTTCCTGCATCTCGACACTTTCCACATGAACATCGAGGAGGCCGATCTCGGGCTGGCCATCCGCCATGCGGCAAGGAAGATCGGCTATGTCCATATCGGCGAGAGCCATCGCGGCTTCCTTGGCACCGGCAATATCGACTTCGCCGCGATCTTCGATGCGCTGGCGGCGGTGGGCTACAGCGACGACCTCACCTTCGAATCCTTCTCTTCCGAGATCGTCGACGAGAACCTGTCGAAGAAGACCGCCATCTGGCGCAATCTGTGGACCGACAACAAGGAATTGGCGCGCCATGCGCGCAGCTTCATCGCCATCGGGCTGGAGACGGCGCGACGCAAGGCTGAACTGGTCTCGGCGCGACACGAGCCGTAAGGGGCCAATTCCGCGCGGGCGGGCCATGCTTCGATACGCGGCCGCGCCTGTTTCGCTTGGCACGGCATTGCTCCGGTCATGTGCATCGGCTATCCGACCTTCCGGACACATGAAGCAAACGGAGCCCGGCATGACGAACAAGACCATCCTCAAATTCGGCGCGGTCGAGCACGCGGAAGCCGGCGATCTACCTGGCTGGATCGTGGTAGAGGGCAGGCCGACCATGCAGACCGCTGTCCAGCATACGACCGAGGACGGCAAGGTGATGTCGGGAACCTGGCGGGCGACGCCCGGCACCTATCATGCGACCTACACCGACTACGAGTTCGTGCACATGATCGCCGGCCGCATCATCATCACGCCCGACGGCGGCACGCCGGTCGAAGTGGGTCCCGGCGACGCCTTCGTGGTCGAAGCCGATTTCAAAGGGACCTGGAAGATCGTCGAGTCGGTGACGAAGCATTTCGTGGTCAGGGTTGCCTGAAACGGCCTGATCGCTGCGGCCGCTTATGGTCGACACCTATATGGCGCTTGGTGAGAGGATCGTCCTGACGGCTTGATCGTCGATGAGTTCTCCAGTGGCCCAAACGCCGCATTGACCTGGCCGGGCATCGGCGGTCTCTTGGGACCCGGGCCTGGCACCGGGGGGTGTTCGAGGAGACGACAGATGCATCGACGCGGTTTCCTGGCGGCCGGCCTTGCGACGGTTCTTGGGAGTGTGCGCGCTGCCGCCCAGATGAAGATGGACGGCATGCCCGGCATGGATATGGGCGGCCACACAGGCCACGATATGGGCGCCGCGCCGCAAGGCGTGGCGGTGCTGCCGGAAGGCGAAGCCCTTCGCGATTTGCCCCGCCTCGCCAACGAGGCCGGCACGCCCGGCCTGTTCAAGGCGAGGCTGACGGCTGAGTCGGCCACAGCGCGTTTTGCGGAAGGGCTGGACACGCCGATCCTTGGTTATAACGGCACCAGTCCCGGGCCGCTGATCGAGGCAGTCGAGGGCGACCGGATCGAGATCACCTTCGCCAACCGGATTGCGGACGAGGCGAGCACCATCCACTGGCACGGCATGCCGGTGCCGGCCGACCAGGACGGCAATCCGACGGACCCGGTCGCGACGGGCACGGATCGCACCTACTCTTTCGACCTGCCGGAAGGCAGTGCCGGCTCCTACTGGTATCACCCGCACCCGCACGGCAAGACGGCCGAGCAGGTCTATCGCGGCCTTGCCGGCGCGTTCGTGGTCAAGCCGAAGGCCGATCCGATCCCCGCCGCCTATGGCGACACCGTGCTGGTGTTCACCGACCTGCGCCTCGCGGCCGACGGCACCTTGCCCGACAGCACGATGACGGACCTGATGAACGGGCGCGTCGGCGACCATGTGTTGGTCAACGGACAGAAGAATCCTTCCCTGACAGTCCCCTTTGGCACGAAACGGCACTTCCGGTTCTACAATGCGACCAACGCGCGCTTCTTGCGGCTTTCCTTCGATGCCGCGCCAATGACGATCATCGGAACGGATGGCGGCCTGCTGGAGGCGCCGGTCGCGGCCGACGACATCCTGCTCAGCCCGGCGGAACGGCTCGAGTTGATCGTCTCCTTCGACAAGCCCGGCACCGCCGTGCTGCGCACGCTCGACTACGACCGCGGCTGGATGGGGCCGGGCCGGGCCAACGATGCAGGGTTGACGCTGTTCACGGTCAAAGTTTCTCAGACGCCGGCCGAGCCGGTTCCGCCACTGCCGGACACGCTACGGCCGATCGCCCGGTTCGGCGCTCCTGCCGTCAGCCGGCGCTTCGTCTTCACCGAAACCATGGCCATGAATGCCAGCGGCATGGAGATGGGGTTCCTGATCAATGGCGCCGCTTTCGACATGAAGCGCATCGATGTCGTCGCCAAGGCCGGACAGGTCGAACTTTGGGAGATCGTAAACAAGGCGGACATGGATCATCCATTCCATGTGCATGGGACGCAGTTCCAGGTGGTCGAGCACGAGCGCGACGGCAAGGTATCAGAGCCGGCCTATCGCGCCTGGAAAGACACCGTCAATGTCGCGCGCGGGGAGACGGTACGGCTGTTGTTGCGGCAGGACCGGCCGGGCCCGAGGATGTATCATTGCCACATCCTCGAGCATGAACAGCTCGGCATGATGGGCATTGTCGACGTGCAGGCATAGCGCATGTCGCCGCGCTTTAGCCCGGCGTGGTGACGCTCTATGGCGCGCTGTTCGTCAGCGCGTTCCTCGCCGCAACCGTCCTGCCGGTCTCGTCGGAGGCGGTGCTCGCCGGCCTGATCGTCTCGGGGCGTGGCGATCCCTGGCTGCTCTTGGCGGTCGCCACGACAGGCAACACGCTCGGCTCGGTGGTGAACTGGGCCCTGGGGCGTGGCATCGGTTCGTTGCGGGGAAGGCGCTGGTTCCCCGTCACCCCTGAACGCTATGAGCAGGCAAGCCGAACGTTCCGGCGCTTTGGCGAATGGACACTGCTGTTTGCCTGGCTGCCGGTCGTCGGAGATGCTTTCACCATCGCCGCGGGCGCGGCGCGCGTGAACCTTGGCGTGTTCGTTGCTCTCGTCGCGATAGGCAAGGCCGCGCGCTATGCGGCGATCGTCGCGGGAGGATTGTGGGCGATGGCGTGATCAGCCGTCCTCATCGTCGACCGAAGCGAGCCCGTTCGCCTGCCGAGAGGTCGTGTTCGGCTGACCGAAGACCATGCTTTGCATGACACCGTCGCGCAACAGCACGACATGCGCCAGCGCAGCCAGGATGTGGGCACCGGCAAGTCCAAGCAGTATCCAGACCAGCTTCGCATGGACGAAGGCAAAGCCTCTTGCCGACAGCGTACCGACGGACGGCGCTAACGGAAAAGGCCAGTATCCGAAAAGCCGTGCGGGAGGCATGAAAGGCATTGGCCGGTAGCCAAGCCATCCGGTTATCAGGACGGCAAGAATTGTGACATAGAGAAACACGTGGAAGAAGGCAGTCGCAAGCCGGACGACCCTTGAGGCGTGCCTGGCAGGGGCCTGGGTGCGGATGCGCCAGCAAAGCCGGAGAACGACGATGGCCAGCAGCGTCACGCCGATCGACATGTGGAGCGGAAGCCAGTTCATCGCCGCCATGCCCGGCCCGCGCATCGGCCCGAAAGCAATGGCGATTTGCGCCGCGAGCGCGACGACGGTCAGCCAATGCAGCAGACGAACGCCAAAATGCCAGTGCAGGCGAGGATTCTCTCTCACATCGGAGGCCCGGCAATCACCAGGTGGGCCCGCAAGGGCTCGCCTGACAAGCCTCTCTGACGTCGTGCCTCGCGCAGCATGTTCTCGACTTGTAAGACCGACAAGGCACCGTATCTTTTTTCGGCTCGAACAGCGGCGATCGCGGAACCGGCCGGATCATTCAGGCTGCCGCCTCAACCGGAAGGCCCGCAGCCTTCCATTCGGGATAGCCGTCCTCAAGACGGTGGACGCGGTAGCCGTGCGCGCGGAGCGCAGCGACAGCTTCGAAGGACAGAACGCAATACGGACCGCGGCAATAAGCGATGATCTCTCGGCCCGCGGGAAGCTCGGTCAGTCGGCCCTCAAGTTCAGCGAGCGGGATGTTAAGTGCGCCCGGGAGGTGGCCGAGTGCGAACTCGTCCTCCGGCCGGACGTCGAGAATCGTGACAAGGCCGTCATGCAGCCTTGCGACAAGATCTTCGCGCGACACGGCCTCCAGCGCGTCGCGAGCGTGGAAGTAATCGGTCATGACGCGATTGATCTCGGCTACATTCCGCTGACCTACGCGTCCCAGCGCCAGCGTCAGGTCTACCACCAGGGCATCTCCGGCAAGACGATAGCGCATGTGCTTGCCGTCGCGCCGCGTCTCGACAAGCCGCGCGCGCCGCAGGATTTGAAGGTGGCGCGAGGCATTGGCGAAGTTGAGGCCCACCCGCGCGGACAGGCTCTCGACGCTCCGTTCCCCCTGGGCGAGGTGTTCCAGCAATTCCAACCGATGCGCATGCCCGAGAGCCCGGGCCACTTCCGCGAGGCTGGCGAAAATCGCCTGTTTGGGCCCGATTCTTGACATCCAATCTTCTTGATGAAACATTCACCTGAATAATTGAATGTTATCGAAGCGAGGCAGGGAGCGCAAGTCATGATCCTTCGCCAATTCCTCCATTCCGATCCCATCGCCGCATCGTATCTTTTCGGCTGCGGTGGAAAGTCCGCCGCTGCGGTCGTCGATCCGGTCGGCGACATCGCGCCTTATCTTAGAGTTGCCGAGGCAACCGGCATGCGCATCCTCTACGTGGTCGACACGCATATTCACGCTGACCATATTTCCACATGGCGCGCGCTCGCCGCGGCTTCCGGCGCGCAATACGTGCTGTTCGAAGGCACGCAAGCCGGGTTCCGGTTTCTGGGCGCCAGGGACGGCGACGTGCTCGAACTCGGCAACGTGACCATGACCGTCATGCATACGCCCGGGCACACGCCGGAGCACATCTCGCTCCTGGTCACGGACAGGACGCGCGCGGCAGAGCCATGGTTCGTGCTGACAGGCCACACGCTCATGGTTGGCGATCTCGGGAGAACCGAACTGGCAACCAGCGCCGAGGCCGGCGCGCGGACGCTGTTTTCCAGCGTACGCCGTCTCAAGGAATTGCCCGATCACGTCGAGGTGCTGCCCGGCGCCTATTCCGGCTCGGTCTGCGGCCGCTCGCTCAGTGGCAAGCCGACATCGACGATTGGTTTCGAGAAGCGCTTCAACAAGGCGCTCCGCATCGAGAACGAGGACGCGTTCGTCGCCACGATGATCACCGAAATACCGCCTCCACCGCCGGATGCGGCGCGCAATCGCGCCACCAATTCCGGTTTGGCCGCTGTTGCTGCCTAGCCAATGGGCGAAACGGCATCGGTTCCACAGTCGGCCCGAGCGGCTGTCAGGCTTGGGCTCAAGGAAAATTGGCGGCAGTTCGCGCTGCTGATGCTGATCAACGCCTTCGTCGGCGGCATGGTCGGTATCGAACGAACGGTGGTGCCCCTTATCGGGTCGGAAGAGTTCGGCATTGCGTCAACGACACTCGTCGTCTCTTTCATCGTCAGTTTCGGGGTGGTCAAGGCCCTCGCCAATCTTGTGTCTGGACAGCTTGCCGACACCTGGGGGCGCAAGCGCGTTCTGGTCCTCGGCTGGCTTGTCGGCTTGCCGGTCCCGTTCATGATCATCTGGGCGCCAAACTGGGGGTGGGTGATTGCCGCCAACGCGTTGCTTGGTGTCAACCAGGGGTTCGCCTGGTCGATGACGGTGATCATGAAGGTCGATCTCGTCGGGCCGAAGTCGCGCGGCCTTGCGGTAGGCCTCAACGAATTTGCCGGCTATCTCGCGGTCGGCGTGACCGCGTTCCTGACCGGCTATCTTGCCTCGCGATACGGTCTGCGGCCGGTGCCGATCTATCTCGGGATCGGCTATGCGGTCCTCGGCGCCGTGTTGTCGGCGCTTCTTGTCCGCGACACGCGCGATCACCTCAGCTTGGAGGCATCCGCCCACGCACAGCAATCCGCTCCGATCAGCTTCCAGGAGGTTTTTGCTTTGACCTCGTTTCGGGATCGCAATCTGTTCGCGGCCTCCCAAGCCGGCCTCGTCAACAATCTCAACGACGGCATGAGCTGGGGTATTTTCCCGCTATTCTTCGTGTCCTTCGGCCTCGGCATAGAGCGTATCGGCATCCTGAAGGCGACCTATCCCGCGACATGGGGAATCCTGCAGATCGTCACCGGTCCCTTGAGTGATCGCTGGGGCCGCAAGGGCCTGATCGTCGCTGGAATGTGGATCCAGGCGGGCGGCCTGTTTGTCACCGCGGCCACGCGCCAGTTCGAATGGTGGCTCGTCGGCAGTCTTCTTCTCGGGGTTGGAACTGCGATGGTCTACCCGAGCCTTATCGCGGCCGTTTCTGATGCTTCGCATCCAGCCTGGCGCGCCCGATCCCTTAGCGTCTATCGGTTCTGGCGCGATCTCGGCTACGCGATCGGCGCACTCTCCGCAGGTCTCATCGCAGATCGCTTCGGGCTCTCGTGGGCGATCACGTCGATCGCCGCATTGACGTTTCTGTCTGGCGCGATCGTTGCCATCGTGATGCAGGAGACCGCCAAGGGTTCTCGCTGATCAATTTGCAAGGCGTAAATGAGAGTGCGAATTGCCTGCGACGTTCTCCTAATGAAATTAGGTGCCTATCGCTAAACCCGCCGGCGGCTCCGGCGGGTTTAGCGTCGCGAATTACCTTGTCACATCGCCATTTTTTCGCATTCGGCCTGAGCCTTCTTGGTGGACGTATCGATCATGAACGCCTTTCCTTTGGCGTCGGTCATCATCATCATGCAGTGCTTGATTGGCTTTGCCGTCTTCATCATCTCAGCGCTCATCTTCGCGTCCGGCATCATCGTGCCCATATGCCCGTCCGGCATGATCGCCATCACTTCTCCGCCCTTCATCATGGTCATTGTGCCCATCGCATCCTCGGCAAATGCCTGCGAGGCGGAAAGACCGATGAGACCGGCAATGACGGCGAGCTTGATCGAATTCATTGTGCATACTCCCGTTTTGAAGAGGCATGGTTGCCCCTTTCAGGTTCGCGATTGCATTTGGGAAAGTTACATCAACACGAACACGTGATCCCTACGGGTCGCACGTCTTCGGGCCAAATATCTTGCTCGGGACACCGATCTGCCGTGTTTTATGGTGGCTTGCGGGCAAACGACGCAAAACATTTCTTTGTCCAGCGAGGTCCTGTTGCGATCCAATCGCATGCGCCTGCAGTATTAAATTTGGCAAAGAGCAGGGATCCGAGGAAGCATTTGTGGGTTCTGAACGTTTACCACAATAGAGTTTGCCATTGCCGTCGAAGGCGCAGATTTGCTGTGAGCCTCCAACACATGGCGCTTTCCTCGGTGACCACCGGCTTGCAACCGCAAGCCAAGGAAGAAAATGTGCGCTCAAGCTTTCATCAACCGAATTGCGACGGCTGTCCCTGACCACGGCGTGCACAGGTTCTTTCTGCAATTTGCCGGGTCCCAGTTGACGGCAGACCCCCGTCGCCGCGCGATTTTCAATCGCATGGCAGACAATGGCGGCATCGAGCATCGCTATTCGTGCTTTGCGCCTGCCAATGATCCGGAGGGGCCGAGTGTGGACATGGCGGGCGTTTTCAGGCGGGGTGCATTTCCAGGAACGGCGACGCGCATGGAGATGTTTGCGGCCGCTGCGCCGGTTCTAGCCCAGCAAGCCGTGGAGCGGCTCCTCCAGGATGAAGACAGGACGAGCGTCACGCATCTGATCGTGACAACGTGCACCGGTTTCTCCGCCCCCGGTATCGATCTGGAGATCATTGCTCGATGCAATTTGCCGACCACCGTCGAGCGCACGATCATCGGCTTCATGGGATGCTACGCGGCAATCAACGCGCTCAAGCTGGCAAGGCACATTGTCCGGTCCGAACCCGAGGCTCACGTTGTAATCGTCTCTATCGAACTCTGTACGCTCCACCTCAAGGAAACCAGCGATCTCGAAAAACTGCTGTCCTTCTGCCTCTGGGGTGATGGCTGCGCGGCCGCGTCGGTGACTGCCCGTCCATTCGGCATCGGCCTGGATAGTTTTCACGCGATCGTCGCCGCCGACGGCCGCGAGCTGATGACTTGGAACATTCACGACGACGGGTTCGACATGTTCTTGTCGGGACAGGTCCCCGGCGCAATTCATCGGGCGCTCGCCACGGGCATTGGCAGCGTTCTGGGGGCCAGCAGCGTTGGAGACGTCGATCTTTGGGCTGTCCACCCAGGCGGGCGCTCGATTCTCGATGCCGTGGAGCGCGCGCTGAACCTCGATTCCGATGCTTTGTCGATGTCGCGCGAGGTCCTTCGCGAAAACGGAAACATGTCTTCAGCCACCGTCATGTTCGTGCTTGAGCGAATGCTGCGCGCGTTCAGGGGAGACCGCGTAGGGTGTGCCATGGCATTCGGACCCGGCCTGACGGCTGAGACGATGATGTTCCATATGGCCGGCAATGCCTGAGGTGACCAAGGACATCGACCGCCGTTGGATCGAGCCGGAGCTGCTCGATATCCTGCCGCCCGACGATCCCAGGGCAATCGGCTCCCGGCGCGACCTCATTTGGATAAACGCGCTGATGTTTCAAAGGGCGATCATGTCTGGTCTGTTGAAGGCGAACGTGCGCAAAAGGCCTGCCAGGATACTGGAACTCGGCGCCGGCGACGGAGCATTCATGCTCTCGGTTGCAAGACGTTTCGCCAGGAGCTGGACCGATGTGGATCTGGTCATGCTTGACCAGGTCAACCTCATCTCAGACAAACGGCGCGCGGACTTCGCCGCACTCGGATGGCGGGTTGAAACCGTCACCGGTGACGTCTTTGACTGGATCGCAAGGCCCCGCGCCCGCGCATACGACGTGGTCTCGGCCAATCTGTTCCTCCACCATTTTTCCGATGCGGAGCTGAAGGTTCTGTTTGCAGCGCTTCGCTGGCTGGCACCGGTGTTCATCGCCACCGAGCCAAGCCGAAACGCCATTGCCTTGAAAATGTGCTCACTCCTGCGCGTCATTGGCGTAAACGAGGTGACCATGCACGATGCGGCAGCGAGCGTCCGTGCGGGGTTCGCGGGCAATGAACTTTCCAGTCTGTGGCCATCGGATTCCGGCCAGCAGTGTGAAGAACGCAGGATTGGCCCGTTTACCCACGCTTTCCGCGTCATCTCCAAGGAAGCGTTCCCGCGATGTACGATGCCATTGTCATAGGTGCCGGGCCAAGTGGCTCGTCCGTGGCCTTGGCTTTGTGCGGCCAGGGGCGAGCGGTCGCCATCATCGAACGAAGCGAATTTCCGCGCCGAAAAGTCTGCGGTGAATTCATGTCGGCAATCAATCTGGAGCTGTTGGACCGCTTGGGGGCCGGCGCTGCGATACGCGCCAAGGCGGGCCCGGAAGTCAGGCGAGTTGCATTGTTTGCCTCGGGCCCGGGCATAGACGCGGGCATGCCGCGGGCGGCGGGAGACGCTTTTGGGCGTGCCCTTGGGCGCGACGTTCTGGATGGCATCCTTTTGGACGCGGCCCGCAATGCCGGAGCTGATGTTTTTCAGCCTTGCCGCGCGGTGGAGATCATCAGAGATGGCGAGAACGCCGCGGTCCGGATCAGCGGCAAGGACGATCAGAGGGTTCTCACTGCGCCAGTCGTGATAGCCGCGCATGGCTCCTGGGAGCAGGGGAAGCTTTCAACGAACCTGCCAAAGATCAGTGCGCCTCACGATCTGTTCGGTTTCAAGGCTCATTTCAAAGGAGCTTCGCTCGCCCGAGACCTCATGCCCCTCCTGGTATTTCCGGGCGGCTATGGCGGCATGGTGTGGACGGATCAGGACAGGATGTCGTTGTCCTGCTGCATTCGCCGCGACGTCTTGGCCAGATTGCGTGAGAAAAGTGGTGCCTTCTTGTCGGCGGGCCAAGCCGTTCACGCGCACATCATGGCATCCTGTCCCGGGACGGTTTCCTCAATCGGAGGCGCAACGCTCGATGGCGAATGGCTTGCCGCCGGGCCTATACGCCCTGGCATTCGTCCGCGTTTTGCCGACGACATATTTCGGGTCGGCAATGTCGCCGGCGAGTCCCATCCCATCATCGCCGAAGGCATCTCCATGGCCTTGCAGTCCGGCTGGCTGTTGGCAAACGAATTGGCCAGGTTCGATCGATGGGATCGCGCGGCGCGCGTTGCCGCCGGCAGTGGCTACGCAAAGGCTTGGAGTAGGCAATTCGCAACCCGTATTCGCACCGCCTCTGTGCTGGCACGCATCGCGGCCCTCCCTCAATCAAACGCGGTGATGAGGGCTTTCGTCAGTTGGTTTCCCGAAAGCCTGACGATCGGAGCCAGACTGTCAGGCAAGACGAAAGCGCTGCCAGTCTTGCGGTGATAGCTCCACCCAGGCTGACAAATCGGCACGATCGGCAAAGGTCGATGTCGGCTGGTTGCGAGCCCCCGCAACGAACTCGAACAGAGTTGGTCGTTTTACGTGCGCCTGCCAAATGCCGCGACGGCATCGACCAGTGCTTTGAGGTCAACCGGCTTCGACAGCCTTGTAACTTGTTGAAATTCTGCGGGAAATGCCGCGACGCTGTCATAACCGGTCAGGAACAGGAACGGGATTCCACGAGATGACAGATGCTCCGCTATGGGGAAGCTGCGCTCGCCCGCGAGGTTGACGTCGAGCACGGCGCCGTCCAGTGCCACACCATCAATGCTTGCGAGCGCCTCTTTCACCGAGGCGGCGGGGCCTATCACATCGCACCCTGAGTCCGCCAACTGGTCGGCGAGTTCCAAGGCAATCAGGAACATGTCCTCTACGATGAGCACCTGCAGGCCGGATAATGGAGATGTTTCATCCATGGCTCCTCCAGCCGTTCTGTCGGCCGTTATGTCATCTTGGCGAGCGGGGCCTGCATACGACACTCCAACCCCGAACCCTTGAATTCGAGATCGGCGCTTCCGCTCATTTCATATTGTAAACTCTGCTGGATGAACGCGGTTCCGAAACTCGTCCGCACAGGGTTGGTAACAGGCGGCCCGCCCACCTCTTTCCAAAGAATGGAGAGAAGGCCCGAGGGATTTCCCACCTGCCAGCTGACTTCCACCCGGCCCTTGTCGCCAAGGTATGCCCCATACTTGGCGGCGTTGCTGGCAAGTTCGAAAAACACCAGTCCAAAAGTCGCCGCGGCGCCTGCATTGAGCCGCAAGGAAGGACCTTCGAGTACCAGAGCCTGTCGATCAACTTCCCCAATATAAGGGGCGAGCGTGGCCTTCAGCAGTTCTCCAAAGTCGGCACCCTCCCAGTTGTATTGCGACAGCAGTTCGTGGGTACGCGCCATAGCTTGCAGGCGCTCCTGGAAAGCGGTCGAGAATTCCGCAACTGAATGCGAGGAACGCACCATGCGGGAGGTAAGGGCAGCGACCGTGGCGAGGATGTTTTTCACGCGATGCTGTAATTCATGCAGCAATCGCTCCTGGTCCCGCTCGGCCCGCTTGTGGCGCGATATGTCCACCATCGCGCCGATCGCGCCGCGCACCTTGCCGTTTTCATCGAACAGTGGATTGGCCGACATCATGATGTCGACGCGCGAGCCGTCCGCGTTCTCGATGCGGGCCTCGTACTGCGGGACCGCCTCACCGGTACGCATGGCCTTGGCCAGCGGCTGGTCCTTCGCAGCCATGGCATTGCCATTTATCGTCAGCGGCAGGGAAGCGGGCAAGGAGATCAGCTTGGCGCCGGTGAAGGTCTGCCCGGCCAGTTCGGCGGCGTGGCGGTTCGCCCGCATTTCCGGCGTCGGGCCGTCCTCAGCGATGAGAATGCCCACCGGCACCAGATCGAGCAGCGTCTCCAGGGACTCGATGCGGTTGCGCAGATCATGCGCCAGGGTGCCGATCCTCTCCTCCGCGCGCGCCATCTTGGTGATGTCGACAAAGGTGACAACGACGCCGGCGATGACGTTGTCGACCGTCCGGTACGGCAGCACGCGCATGATGTAACGTGTGCTGCTTTCTATGCTCGAAACTTCACGCTCGATTGTTCCGAGCCGTTGCAGCACCTGTTCGATGTCGGCCTGCAGACTGTCGGCCGCGAAGCGGGGGCGAACATGGGCAAGCGGCCGGCCGACATCGCTCTCGACCAGCCGGAACAGGTCCCTGGTCGCCGGCGTGAAGCTCTTGATGCAGAGATCCCGGTCCAGGAAAACCGTGGCGATCTGGGTGCTCTCCAGGAGATTGGCGATGTCGTTGTTGGCGCGGCTGAGCTCATCGACACGGATGTTGAGCTCGGCATTGACCGTTTGCAGTTCTTCATTGATCGACTGCAGTTCTTCCTTCGACGTTTCGAGTTCCTCGTTCGAGGATTGCAATTCCTCGTTGATCGAGGACAGCTCCTCGTTGGACGATTTCAGCTCTTCGTTGGAGGATTCGAGCTCTTCCGTGGTGATCTGCAACCGCTCCCTGGTTTCACGCAGTTCCTTCTCGAGCTGGTTGACGTTGGCGCTCTCGACGTCGTCGCTGCTGTGGACTGGCTCATGGTCGGCCTCCGGCTTGAGGCCGCCCATATCCTTGAACACCAGCATGAAGAGCGGGTCGGATGTGCCATCTGGCGGAAGCGGCTGCACGACGAGGCTGATGATCTGGCGCCCGCCATTGGTGCCGATGGTGATATTGTTCTGGACGGACACCTGTCCTGTACTGACGGTCTTGTGCAGACCGGCCCTGAGATCCATCCGCAAACCCCGCCGCGCCATGGCGAAGATGTTGTTGTCGGGGGCGCCTGCCGCCAGCTCGAGATATTTGCCCGTTCCTCCTGAACTGTGCACCAACTCTCCCGACACATTGACCACAACATAGGCGGGTGAATAGCGATCGAGCAGCAGACGCTCAGCGTTTTCCTGGAGGCCTCCGCCTGTAATCCTCTGTCGCGCATGCTCGGCCGGTCGCCTGGCCGCGGCTGCGAGCGGGAATTCCGGCAGTTTTTGCAGCGTTCCCGAGCCCCGCCGTTGGAAGATTCGCGCTGCCTTGTCGACAGTGGTGAACAATCGCGCGTGCCGGGTGACGTTTTCGGACGAACCGAGAAACAAATAGCCGTCCTTGCGCAGCGCATAGTGGAAAATCGGGATGATCTTTTCTTGCAGCTCCGACCCCATGTAGATCAGGAGATTGCGGCAGGTGATCAGGTCGAGCCTGGAGAAAGGTGGGTCCCGCAACAAATTATGCGTCGAAAACAGGCAGATTTCGCGAAGATCGGAGGAGACCCGGTACGTTCCGTCCTCGCGCGAGAAGAACTCCTTCAATCGCTTTGGCGAGACGTCATTGGCGATGGCCGCCGGATAACGGCCGGCGCGCGCGACTTCCAGCGCGCGCTCGTCGATGTCGGTGGCGAATATCTGCAGCTTTGGCGAGGCTGCCCCTCTCGGCGCATTCTCCCTCAGCAGCATGGCTATCGAATAGGCCTCCTCGCCGGTGGCGCAGCCCGGCACCCAGACCCGCACCGTGTCGTCAGGCTTCCTGTTCTCGAAAAGCTTCGGGATAACCAGGCGTTCTAGCGCGTCGAATGCGTGTGGATCACGAAACAGGTTGGTCACGCCGATCAGCAGGTCCTGAAACAGGAAATCCACCTGCTGCGGTTCTTCCCGCAGCCTTTCGTAGAAGGCTGAAGGGTCAACGATCTGCAGCAGTTGCATCCGGCGCTGGATTCGCCGCAGAATGGTGTTGTCCTTGTAGCCGCTGAAATCGTGACCGGTCCGGGCACGAAGCAGTGCCGCGATTCGGGACAATTGATCGGAAACGTCGCGCTTGCGCTGGTCCCGGTCGACACCGTTCACGACATGATTGGCGTGCCGGAAATACTCGACCAGCTTTTCCGCCATTTCTTCGGCTGGCAGCACCAAATCGACCAAGCCGGTCTGGACCGCGCTGCGCATCATGCCATCATATTCGGCACTCTCCTGGGCCAGGGTAAGTCCACCGTGTTCCTTGATCGATTTGAGGCCCACGGTGCCGTCGCTGCCGGTACCGGAGAGAATGACGCCGGCCGCGCTCTCTCCCTGCTCCTCGGCCAGCGAGACGAAAAAGTCGTCGATAGGGGTTCGTTTGGTGCGGGCTGTTGCCATGACGGCGACATGAAAGCTGCGATTTCGGACGGTCACCGAGACGCCAGGGGGAATGACATAGATCCGGTTGGGCTCGATCGGGGCGCCTTCCGCCGCCGTTTCCACTTCGATGGATGTGCTGCGCTGGATGATGCTTGCCAGCACGCTTTCGTGCTCGGCGTCGAGATGCTGGATCACGACATAGGCGAGGCCGCCGTCCGGCGGAACACTTGGAAAGAATCTCTGCAGCGCCGCTATGCCGCCCGCAGACGCACCGATAGCCACGATCGGACAGGGATCCTCGGTCCTGGCTTCCGCATCGCTGTCTCTACTGTCGTCTGGACCGACTTCCTCTGCTCGCCGTCGTGTTCCCGCCATTCCCGTCCACTACCGTTCGCGCCAGCTTTCGAGAATTTGCTCTATCAGCTCGGCATCCGCCTGATATTCCTTCGCCCGATCGCTCAATTTCTTGGCCATGCCGGGCCGATCTCTGGTCTTCTCACGTTCCGCCATGCGCCGGGCAAATTCGGCCCGCTGCTGGTGTATCCGCAGCAGGCTCCACAAGATCTCGTCCGCCTCCGCCGATTGCGCCTCGACCATCGCTTCCGATGTGAGAGCGTGCCCGGTATGGCACCGATACCGGACCATGTCGCCGTCCTCGATTTCCCACAGCGGTCCATGGCATTCCGGGCATGTAAACACCGAAAGTTCGCCAAGTCGATCTTCATTTTTCATTGTGGAATGCTCCTGTGCGGCGATCGCTGCCTCGAGCCTCGTGCCCGAAGGCACTGGAAAGGATTCGCCCGCGGGCTCTGTCGCCAGCGAGGAGAGCAGACCGCCCATTTGCGCGATCGGCACGCAATGATCGACGCTGACATGGCGAAGAGCGCTTTCCACCATATCCGGCACGACTGCATCCTGGGGGGCCTGAACCACCGTCAGCCCTCCCGCCGCCTTGATCGCCCGCATGCCGGCGGTGCCGTCGGAAAGGCTGCCCGAAAGAAGCACGCCGATCGTGCGCGCGCCATAACTCAACGCCGCCGAGCGAAAAAGCGGGTCTATGGCCGGCCTGGCCAAATTCTCGCGCGGTCCGCGCCGCAGCAGCATGTGGCCGTCGTGAAGCAGCAGATGAAAGCCCGGCGGAGCGATATAGATGTTGCTCATCTTGAACGCCGTGCCGCTCGTCGCTTCCTGAGCCGGCAAAGCCCCGCACCGGTCCAATATTCCGGCAAGATAGCTCTCGGCGCCGACGTGAAGCACCACGAACACCGTGGCGCGAAGATCGACAGGAAAGTCGCCGACGATCCGCTTCAGCGCGTCCACGCCCCCGGCCGAGGCGCCGATAACGATGATGCGCTGCTGGTCGACGCTCAATTTCGCCGATTGGCCAGCGCCGGCTTCAGCGACATTCGCAAGTGGCTCTGGGCGCCATCCGGGCATCTTGTCCTGTGATTTCGCGCTCAACGGAAATTGTGAGCAGCAAGCAACAACGCGTGGTGGCGAGCGATGTTCCATTCGCGCCAGGGAGCGTCTGTCACCACGTGGCGACGCAACCAACGACGTGGCCGGTCGTTGATCCCGGCTGGTTGATCCCAGCGCCCACTCCAGAACTGCCCGCTGCCCAGAGGTGGCGGGCTTTTTTGCATCCCGTTGGAACGGCACGATAGAACGCAAGTTCTGGATATACGCGGCGCAGCGTGGGTGACGCCGCTGGCCAAGGGCAAACTTGGTCGGCCCGCGTCGCTCCGCCGAGGGGCGCGGGCCAGTACCACGAGTTGAGATTTGCTGACGTTCGTCGGCTTGGCAGTTCTACGATGCCACCCTCATCCTGAATAAGGCGAGGGTCGATCGCCGGCGTTGATCACGCGTGCCAAGGCGTCAAGGCGCGCGAGACCCCGACTCGGCCGTCCTGAAACAACCATGTTCTGCTCTCTTGCGGCCTTGATGAAGGCTTCGAATGCGACCCTGTGACGGCATGTGCCTAGCTGGGCTTCATCGAGCAAATGCAACGCGTGACGATAGGCGGGCCTTTCCTTGTTGGGCCATTCGTCACCCATTGCGGCTCTGGCTTCGGCTACCGACGAAACCGTCCTCTTCTGACCATTTGCAAATCGAATTGCCACGGGCAGGAATGCAGTCAAGGTCGACCTCCTTATTCGATGAAAGAAGGTGGTCCAACTTCTCCGGCAGTGATTGGTTGCAGCCCGTCGTGGATTTTTGCCGTATCACGGGCCGCAATTCGATGGCATCGACGAGGGCGGTGATCGCTACGCCGCTCGTGACCTGCACTGGTTGATCCCAGCTACTCCAGACATGGCCCGCTGTCGTGATTTTTGGGCGGCTGTGGCGTGATGGTTGGCAATTTGCGCGGCCCAGTCAGGCATCGGACCAAAGTCCGGCGCGATATAGGCAGAGGTCGTAGCGGCGGAACCGGTTGCGGCGATTCGAAATTGTCACCTAGCCGACACCAGCGAGAGAGAGTTGAGGATGTTTCGTGACAAGGAAACCCGATGGATCGAAGCTTGCCTGGTCGCAGCGGTGCCGATGAGCGTCCTTATCACCGCGTTGATAGCTCTATTCGCCCTTGCTGTATGACCCCTATAGGCTTCGTACGCGGTCGCGCCGTCATTCAACGATTTGCCGAGAAGAGGAATAGCCTTGCCTTTAGCCGGCGCCGTGATTTTATAACGGCCTCGCGGTTGGAGTTGGGACACATGCCAATTCGACACAAGGCTGCCGAGGCCGGCATTCTCCAGCCAACGGAGCTGGCCCTGCTCCGTCGCGTTTTCGATCTCCTTAAGACCGATGATCAATCGCTCAATGCGCGCGACGCGCTCGCATCCCGCATCATTGCGAATTACATGGCCGGCATCAGGGATGAGGCGGAACTGGCGTCGCTTTCGAAGCAGCCCCTCGGCCGGTAGGGCAAACCCAAGAGCGTTCCTGAAATTATCGCAGGAACACGCAGTGCCTATGGATGTCGAGGTGGCGTTGACGTGATCCGTGTGGCTGGTTCGGTGGCCTGAAGGAGGCGGACGCCTCCGCCTTCTTCAGGCTGGTCTTTACACGTGATAAGGCCGGCCTTTCCAGTCAGGCGGCAAAACAGCTTCGTCTTCGATGAGAATATCCTTGCGCCGTGCAAAGGCAACGAAGACACCTCTGGCAGTCTCGGCGTCGATGTCGCCGCTCAATGCCACCTTGCACGCGCGGATTGCAGCTTTCTGCTCGGGACTGTTGCCGCACCATTCACATGCAAACTGGTAGGCGTCGACAACAGTGTTGAGCTGTCGTGGGAATCCCAGCCCTACCCAAACACGTATAGGCGTCTCGAAAGGTTTTGATAGCATCGCGCACCTCTTTGAACTTCAGGCGGTCATGCCGCCATTGCTCGCAGCCCGGCCTGTCATCCAGGGCAGCGGCGTTGCAATGTCCTCTAAAACCCGTGCCGCCTTGGCAAAGCCGCTGAAAGCTTCACGGGCGGCCGTCAACGGATAGTCGCTGTCAAATGCACGCTGACAGGCGCGGAGCGCGGTCTCATAGATCGGGCCACGCCTGTTTTTCGGCCACTCGTACAAGAATTCAAGTGCGTCCTCCAGGCAGGCGATTTCCTGGATCAGGTCGGTTGCGTTCTTTACGAAAACGGGGCTCTTGAAAAGATGGTCGTTCATAAGATCCTCCAAATCGACAGGACGGATGTCGGACCGCTGCCGGACATCCGCCCCGTTGGGTCTACGTCAGGCCACCTTTCGGCCTGGCTTCACATCCTGGCTGATCTGCGGTTGAGGGTCGGCCGTGGCTGTCGACGTGATCGAGATGCGGCGCGGCTTCAGTTCCTCGGGGATTTCGCGAACCAACTCGATTGAAAGCAAGCCGTTTTCAAGGGTTGCATTCGCGACCTTCACATGATCGGCCAGCCGAAACACCTGCTTGAAGTTGCGGCTGGCCAAGCCACGATGGAGAAACTGCACGCCGTTCTCCGCGGTGCTCTTTTGACCGGTCACCGTCAATTCGGGGCCGTGTTGAGTCAACTCGACATCCTCCTGGCTGAAGCCGGCGACGGCCATGGTGATGCGATATTCGTTCTCACCCTTCTTCTCGATATCGTAGGGCGGCCAATCGGTCCGTACACTGTTCTCCAGCATGTCGAAAAGGCGGTCGAAGCCGACCGTCGAACGGAAAAGGGGGGCATATTCAGGGCTTCTCATAGCCATATCCTCCGTGAAGCAACATGGTTTACAAGCAGCGTCGCAGCGTTCCCGCGACGCTCCGATCGTCGAGCCAAAGCCTCGACGGGCATCGATTTGGTGAGGGGCCAAAATCTCTTCAAGAGGCTCGCCAAAAATTTTTCGATGGCCTAGGTCGCGATCTGAAAGGCGTAGCGCCGAGGCTCGGAAAGCCGGGAAGCCTACGGCAAGCGGTTCACCGGAAAGACGCGGCGGAACGGGCTTCACTATCGAAGCAGCCCCTCGGACGGCAGGCTGGAACCTAAGAGCAGTCCCGAAATTGTCGCTGCATGAACACGCGCGGGATCAATTTCCTCCACCAGTGGATCCAGAACAATGTTCCGGAAACAGCGAAAGCCGACGTCGTCTTGATACACGACCTCACACACAAACTATTTGCTGACGCGAAGGCGCTCGGCATCCGGCGTGACGAGATCGATGATGAGGTGGATAGCCTCTACCGCACGCTGCTCAACTGGATTGTGACCTTTCACGATCCTGGCCTACTGGAATAGGCTATTCCATCTCCGGCACGTCACCACTGGTGAAGAGCACATCCGTCACGCGAAGGAGCAACGGTCGCACCAAGTCCTTGAAAAGCATGGTGATCCCGACAGGAATCGAACCTGTGACCTACAGATTAGGAATCTGCCGCTCTATCCTACTGAGCTACGGGACCACGCGGCCAGACACATAGCCGCTTCGGATCGTTTCGCCAAGGGGCGGGCCGAACACAATCGGCCGGCCCTTGTCGCGGCCAGGATCAGGCGGCCAGCGCCGTCTCTGCCAGTTTCACCCAATAGCTCATGCCATGCGGGATGGCTTCGTCGTTGAAGTCGTAGGCGGGGTTGTGCAGGCCCGCCGTGTCGCCATTGCCGATGAAGATGAAGGCGCCGGGCCGGGCTTCCAGCATGTAGGAGAAGTCCTCGCCGCCCATCACCGGCTGAATGGCGCGGTGCACCTGGGCATCGCCCGCCACGTCTGCCGCCACGTCGCTGGCGAAGACCGTCTCATCGGCGTGGTTGAAGGTCACCGGATAGTTCGCGTCATAATCAACTTCGATCGTCGCGCCGAAGGCGGCAGCCAGCCCGGCGCAGATCGCACGGATGCGTTCTTCCGACTTCTTGGCCACTTCTTTCTTCAGCGTGCGCACCGTGCCGGCGATCTCGGCCGATTCGGGAATGATGTTGTAGGCGTCGCCGGCGTGGAACTTGGTCACCGACACCACCACGGCCTCGACCGGGTCGGTGCTGCGCGAGGCGATCGTCTGCAGTGCGTTGACCAGCTGGCTGGTGATGACGATCGGATCGATGGTGGCGTGCGGCATGGCGGCGTGGCCGCCACGGCCCTTCACGGTGATGGTGAACTCGGCCGTTGCCGCCATGATCGGACCCGGCCGGATGGCGAACTGCCCGACCGGCAGGCCCGGCATGTTGTGCATGCCGAACACCCTGGATATGCCGAAGCGCTCCATCATGCCATCCTTGACCATCTCGTTGCCGCCGCCGCCGCCTTCCTCGGCCGGCTGGAAGATGACTGCCACCGAACCGGCAAAATTGCGCGTCTCGGCGAGATATTTCGCAGCACCCAGCAGCATTGCCGTGTGGCCGTCATGGCCGCAGGCGTGCATCTTGCCGGGCACGGTCGAGGCGTAGGGCTTGCCGGTGATCTCGTTGAGCGGCAGCGCATCCATGTCGGCGCGCAGCCCGACCGTGGTGCCTTCACCGAGGCGGCCGCGGATGATGCCGACGACACCGGTCTTGCCGAGCCCCGTCACCACGTCGTCGCAGCCGAAGGCCTTCAGCTTTTCGGTGACGAAAGCGGCCGTCTGGAAGACGTCGAAGTTCAGCTCCGGCGTCTGGTGCAGGTGCCGGCGCCAGCCAGCAACCTCGTCCTGCATTTCGGCGGCACGGTTCAGGATTGGCATGATAGTCCCATTTCATTGTTGGAGCAGCCGGCTTCAGCCTGGTGTTCAGCAATTGTGCCCGGTGCTTGCAATTGTGATTATCGTCAGGCGCTTTGCCATGTTGGCGTCACATAGGGTAAATAGCACCGCATCGGTGGTGTCCGTTTTTGAGGGGCGGACCCATGATGCCAGCGCTTGCGTAACGAAATCTTACGGAGCCAGGGGCAATCAGGGCAAGAGGCGATTTCGGATTCGATCATGCGGCACAGGCATTTCCTCAAACTATTCTCGGCTGGCGCAATCATGCTCTCGGTCCTGGCCGGTTCGGCGCTGGCCAATCCGGTGGTGCTGTTCGACTTGAACAGCGGCAAGATTTTGCAACACGAGGATGCGTTCAAGCGCTGGTATCCGGCGTCGCTGAGCAAGCTGATGACCGCCTACGTGACCTTCCGCGCCATCGCGGCCGGTGAGGTGCAGCTCGATTCGCCGATCAAGGTGACGAAGCACTCCGCCGCCGAGCCGCCAAGCAAGATGGGCTTCAAGCCGGGCTCGGTGATGCGGCTCGACAACGCGCTGAAGATGATGCTGGTCAAGTCGGCCAACGACATCGCCATGGCCATCGGCGAGAATGTCGGCGGCTCGCAGGCCGCTTTCGCCGAGCGGATGAACGCCGAGGCGACCCGGCTCGGCATGAACGGCACCCATTTCGTCAATCCGAACGGGCTCTATTCGCCGGACCAGTACACGACGGCGCGCGACCTTGCCGTGCTGGTGATGGCGATCCGCCGCGAGTTTCCGCAATATGCGCCGTGGTTTTCGATCGAGGGGCTTGCCGTCGGCAAGAAGGCAATCCCGAACTACAATCTCCTGATCGGCCGTTATCCCGGCGCCGACGGCATGAAGACGGGTTTCGTCTGCTCTTCCGGCTTCAACATGATCGGCTCGGCGACCCGCAACGGCCGCACGCTGATCGCGGTGGTGTTGGGCGAGAAATCGGCGGTCAGCCGCGCCGAGACCGCGGCCAGGCTGCTCGACCAGGGGTTTGACACGCCAGCCGCAGGTGCTGCCACGGTGGCCACGCTGGCGCCTTATGGCGACACCATCTCGGCCAACGACCTGCACGACGAGATCTGCAGGAAGAAGGCGCCGGAAGAACAGTCGGAGGCGCCACCCGCCGGTGCCGACAAGGCGGCGGACAAGGCGGCAGACAAGGCGGCAGACAAGGCCGCCGACAAGGACGTGCCGAAATCGCCCTATCAGGAAAAGCTCGACCATGTGCCGACGCTGGTTGCCGTCGGGCTTGGCGGCGCCACCGGTCCGGTGCCGAAGGCCATGCTCGACCAGGGCGGCCAGGAGTATGCCGACGTGCCGATCCCGAGCTGGCGTCCGGATATCCCGCCGCCCGCGGCTGCAGGCTCCGCCGTGGCGGGCAGCGCCGCCCAGGGCGACCAGCCGGTCAAGGTCGCGAACTAGGCGAATGGCGGACTTTCCCATTCCCGTCTCGGTGCTGACCGGTTTCCTCGGCGCCGGCAAGACGACGCTGCTGAACCGGCTGCTCAAGGATCCGGCGCTAGCCGACACGGCGGTCATCATCAACGAATACGGCGAGGTGGCTATCGACCATCTCCTGGTCGAACAGGCCTCCGACGGCATCATCCAGCTTTCCGACGGCTGTCTGTGCTGCACGGTGCGCGGCGAACTGGTCGACACGCTGGCCGACCTGGTCGACCGGCTGCAGACCGGCCGCATCGCCCGGCTTGCCCGCGTCATCGTCGAGACCACGGGGCTCGCGGATCCGGCGCCGGTGCTGCAGTCTGTTATGGCGCATCCAGCACTTGTCCAGGCCTTCCGACTCGACGGCGTGATCACGCTGGTCGATGCGGTCAATGGCGAGGCGACGCTCGACGCCCATGTCGAGGCGGTCAAGCAGGTGGCTGTCGCCGACCGCATCGTGCTTTCCAAGGCCGATCTGGGCGCCAATCCCAGTGACCTGGAGGCGCTGCGGGCGCGGCTGCGGCAGATCAATCCCGGGGCGGACCTGCTCGATGCGGGGGATATGAAAACCGGCGTGGCGGCGCTGTTCGACTGCGGCCTCTACAACCCGGCGACCGAATCCGCGGACGTGCGGCGCTGGCTCGGCGAGGAGGCGGCGCACGATCATGGCCATCACCATGGCGACCACGGCGATGGCGATCATGATCATGGGCACAGCCATGATCACGGCCACCGGCACGACCAGCGCGTGCGCTCCTATTCGCTGGTCCATGACGGGCCGGTGCCGTTCTCGGCCATCGAGATGTTCCTCGACCTCTTACGCTCGACGCATGGCGAGCATTTGCTGCGCATGAAGGGCGTCATCGAACTCAAGGAGGATCCGTCGCGGCCACTGGTGATACATGGCGTGCAGAAGATCCTGCATCCGCCGGCGCGCCTGCCGGCCTGGCCGGATGGCCAGCGCGGCACGCGGCTGGTGCTGATCACGCTCGACATGCCGGAAGACTATGTGCGCCGGCTGTTTGCCGCCTTCACCAATCGGCCGGCGGTCGACACGCCCGACCGCGCGGCGCTGGAAAACAACCCGCTGGCGATCGCCGGACAGTAGATCTTTTCGATTATTGCTCGCCGCGCTCGACCAGAAAGCGATGGCCGCCTGAAACCGACGCCGTTTCAAGCAACTGGTGGCCGGCATCCGAGCAAAAGGCGGGGATGTCGATGACGGCCAGCGGGTCGGTGGTTTCGAGCCAGAGCCGGCTGCCCGGCTCCATTCCGGCCAGCCGCTTCTTCGCCTTCAGCACAGGCAGAGGGCAGTTCAGCCCCTTGAGATCGTAGACGGCGTCGCTGGTCACGGCGGAGAATGTCAGCCGCCGAACATGCCGAGCAGCTTGTTCTTCAGCTTGGTCACCCGGCTCTCGTCGGCGTTCGCGGCCTGCGTTTCGGCAGGCGCAGCCTCGGCAGGGGCCGCAATGGTGGCGGTGGCAACAGGAGCTTCCTTGGCGGCCTTGGCCGCTATCTTGGCTTGCTTGGCTGCTTCTTTTTCAGCAAGAGCCTGCGCCTTGGCGGCTTCCTTGGCCTGTTTGGCCGCCTCAATGGCAGCCAGCCTCTGCGCCTCGGCCTTCTTCTTGGCCGCGTTTTCGGCGTCGAGCGCCGCCATCTTGCGGCCGGCGGGCGAATCGATGCGGCCCATGCGCACCGTCTCGGTCACCGAGCCGTCGGAATTGAGCGAAGGCGGATCGATCGGCACGCGCTCGCCGCGCGCCCGGCGCTTCGACCAGTCAGAGACGATGCTGGCTTCCTTGATGCCGGCAATGGTCGGCTTGGGCGCCGGCACGCTGGCCTTGAGTGCGCCACTGAAATCCGCGTTGTAGGTGCTCTGATAGGTGTTGTAGGCGCTCTTCAGCGAATCCGGCTGCGTGGTCGCCGGGCAAGCGCCGGTCGGATCGAAAGTCTGGCCGTCGGCGGCAACCTGGTTGAAGACGTAGCGCTTCTCGCAGACATCGACTTTCGGCGGCACCCTGGTGATCTCGAAATTGTCGTAGCCGACCTTCAGCATCTTCCAGAAGTCGTAATTCGGGTCGTTGCGGTAGCGCGCCATGTTGGCGGCGGTCATGCGGAATGGGAAGGCCTGGATCTGGAATTCGGTCTGGCCACCCTGGAAGGCGTCGCGGCCGAAGGCATAGATCTGCTCGATCTGCGCATCGGTCATTGAATAGCAGCCCGACGACGAACAGGCGCCATGGACCATCAGGTTCTGGCCCGTGCGGCCATTGGCGCGATCATAGGCGTTGGGGAAGCCGATGTTGAAGGACAGATGGTAGTTCGACCGCGGGTTCATCTGCGACGGCCGGACCGTATAGAAGCCTTCCGGCGCCTGACGGTCGCCTTCGGTGTATTTCGGCCCGAGCTTGCCCGACCATTTGCAGATATCGTAGCTCGCCACCATGTCGTAGCGGCCGTTGGTCTTGGCTTTCCAGATTTCGAGCTTGCCCTCTTCCTTGAAGATGCGGGCCATCACCGATGAGGTGCGGATCATGCCCTTGGCCCTCATGTCAGCCAGGATCTTGTCGGGCAGCGGCTTGTTGGCCTCCGGCGCAAAATCCTTCATCGACGAATCATTGCAGCCGGCGACGGCTATCGAGGCGGCAAGGATTCCGGTGCGGGCAAGTTTGGCAAACATGGATACGGCTATGTCTTTTCTCTCGGGCCAATGGCTTCGCACAGCCGGACCCGCATGCTGAACACCGACGGAGCGTAAGCCCGTTAACCTTGAAAATTCCTTACCGCAAGCTTCGACCGACACTTCGCGGCACGTTCATTGACCCGAATGCGGCGGCATTTTTGTGGCGAAATTGCTCATCAACGCCACATTGCGGCAGGGGCTTCAGAGGCTGCGGCCCATTGCCAGGTATTTTTCGCGGCGCTGTTCGCGGAAGTCGGTGTTGGCGCCGGCAAATTCCTTCATCGTCTTGGCGATGAGGTCGCCAGTCGAAGCGATCACCGTTTCGGCGCCGCGATGGGCGCCGCCGAGCGGCTCGGGGACGATGGCGTCGATGATCTTCAGTTCCAGCAGGTCCTGGGCGGTGATCTTCATGTTGGTCGCCGCGTCCTTGGAGCGCGTCGTGTCGCGCCACAGGATGGAGGCCGCGCCCTCGGGTGAAATCACCGAATAGATGGCGTGTTCAAGCATGTAGACACGGTTGGCGGTTGCGATGGCAATGGCGCCGCCGGAGCCACCCTCGCCAATCACCACCGAGATCGACGGCACTTTCAGCGCGAGGCAGGCCGAGGTCGAGCGGGCGATCGCTTCGGCCTGGCCGCGCTCCTCGGCGCCGACACCGGGATAGGCGCCCGCCGTGTCGACCAGCGTCACCAGCGGGATCTTGAAACGGTCGGCAAGCTCCATCAGCCGCACCGCCTTGCGATAGCCTTCCGGACGCACCGAGCCGAAATTGTGCTTCAGGCGGCTCGCCGTGTCGGAACCCTTCTCCTGGCCGAGGATCGCCACCGGCTCGCCGCGAAAGCGGGCAAAGCCGCCGACGATTGCCTGGTCCTCGCCGAAATTGCGGTCGCCGGCCAACGGCGTGAAGTCGTTGAACAGAGTCTTGATGTAGTCGACGCAATGCGGCCTGTCGGGATGGCGCGCCACCTGCACCTTCTGCCAGGGCGTCAGCGCCTTGTAGGCGTCGCGCAGCGCGTCGCGGGAACGCTTTTCGAGCCGGCTGATCTCGTCGGCCACGTCGACCGCCTCGCCGTTCTCGGCAAGCTTCTTCAGCTCGAGGATCTTGCCTTCGAGATCCTGCACCGGCTTTTCGAAATCGAGGTAATTGTACATGCGTGAGCGGACCGATACGTCGGAAGGCGATGACTGGCGGAACCCTGAAATCCAAGGCTCCGGGCGGGGGAATGTCGTCCTCACATAGCGATATGAGGCCTAGTCGGCAAGCGGATGATGATCGTTGACCAGCCGCACCAGCCGCTCCTCCAGCACATGGGTGTAGATCTGTGTCGTCGATATGTCGGCATGGCCGAGCAATTGCTGCACGGCCCTGAGATCCGCGCCGTTCTGCAGCAGATGGCTGGCGAAGGCATGGCGCAGCACGTGCGGGGATATCTTCGCCGAGGCGATGCCGGCCCTGGCCGCCAGCCCTTTCAGGTCGCGGGCAAAGACCTGGCGCGAAAGATAGCCGCTGTCGGAAGCGGCCGGGAACAGGAACGGGCTGTCTGACAAGGCCGGCACCCCGGCGCGGGCGGCCAGCCAGGCCCGCATCGCCGTACGCGCCTTGGCCGACAGCGGCACCATGCGCTCCTTGTCGCCCTTGCCGCGCACCATGAAGAAACGGTCGTCGCGCTGCGCCACCGTCACCGGCAGGCCGACCAGTTCCGAAACGCGCAAGCCGGTGGCATAGAGCACCTCGACCAGCGCGTGCAGGCGCAGCGCCGCCAGCCTGTCATTGTCGAGGAGCCCCGTGTCGCCGGCTTCCAGTGCCGCGCGGTCGATAAGCCGGCCGGTGTCTGCCTCGCTCATCGTCTTGGGCAGCGGCCGGCCCTTTTTCGGGCTGTCCAGCGTGCCGGTCGGGTCGTCGCCGCGCAGGCCTTCGGCGTAGAGGAACTTGAAGAACTGGCGGATCGCCGACAGTTTGCGTGCCTGCGAGGTCGGCGCAAAGCCGCGCGCGGCGATGTCGTCGAGATAGGCCCTGATATCGGCCGCACCCGCGCCGGCAAGACCACCGCCGATCTCTTGCGAGGCGTCTTCGAGGTCGCGGCGATAGGAAGAAAGCGTGTTCTCGGCCGCGCCGCGCTCGGCGCTCATCATTTCCAGGAAGGCCTCGATGCGGGCGGCGCTGTTCATGTCCTTGCGGCCGGTCTGTCCTGGGTCAATTTTTCTTGGGATTGAGCTTTTCGGGCGGGATGCGCACGCTCATTTCCGCCTTTTTCGGCTCGACGAACATCACCAGCGCGAACATCGTACCATAGGCAATGCCGGCCAGAATCGCTGCTATCACGACAAAGCGAAACAGTGTCGGCATCAATTCTCGCCCGTCTTCTTGTTCTGCGTTTCCAAACCCTGTGCCCTTATGAGACGCCAATCCGGCCAATTCAAGGAAGAAGCTGAGGCCTGTCAGCAAGTTCCGACGCGGAACCGGCCTGGCCGATATGGGGTCTGCCTGCTCGCCGCGCTTGACGCAACCGGGCTTTTCATGTCGATACGCCGGCAAAGAGGGCTTTATGAACGCGTTGCCAGCAAATCCTCCAGGCGAAAGCCATGCCGCGCTGCTTGGCCGGCTGGGCAACCGTTCCATCGTCTTCGTCGGCCTGATGGGCGCCGGCAAGACGGCGATCGGCCGTAAGGTGGGGTCGATGCTGTCGCTGCCTTTCATCGACAGCGACCAGGAGATCGAAGGCGTCTCGCGCATGACGGTGCCGGAGCTTTTCGAGCGCTATGGCGAGACTGAATTCAGGGCGCTCGAACAGCGCGTGATTCTGCGCCTGCTGGAAAATGGTCCGCAGGTGCTGTCGACCGGCGGCGGCGCCTTCATGAACGCGCAGACGCGCGAGGCGATCGCCGCGCACGGGGTGTCGATCTGGCTGAAGGCCGAGCTCGACCTGTTGATGGACCGCGTTTCCAAGAAGCAGAACCGGCCATTGCTGAAGAGCCCCGACCCGCGTGGTGTGCTGGAAAAGCTGATGGGTGAGCGCTATCCGGTCTACGCGACGTCTGACGTCACCGTGCCGACCCGCGACGATCGCAAGGAGGTCATCGCCAGCGAGGTCATATCAGCGCTTTGCCGGCATTTCGGCGTCGCGGAAGCCACTTCCACGGGTGAGGTCCAATCGTGAGGCGCGATCAAGCTGTTACCGTCGAAGTCGGCCTTGGCGACCGGACCTACGACATATTGATCGGCTCCGGCCTGCTGTCGCGCGCCGGCGCCGAGATCGCGCGTCGCCTGCCGGGCACGCGCGCCGCTGTCGTCACCGACCACAATGTCGCCGCCGCGCATCTCGGAACGCTGAAGTCCGGGCTCGAGCAGGGCGGCATCCAGCCCGCAATCATCACCATGCCGGCCGGCGAGAAGACCAAGAGCTTCGCCCATCTCGAGGAGGTGGTCGATGGGATCCTGGCGGCGAAACTGGAGCGCGGCGATGTCGTGATTGCCTTGGGCGGCGGCGTCATCGGCGATCTCACCGGCTTTGCCGCCGGCA
The DNA here is from genome assembly GCA_004791255.1 of bacterium M00.F.Ca.ET.205.01.1.1. Taxonomy (GTDB): domain Bacteria; phylum Pseudomonadota; class Alphaproteobacteria; order Rhizobiales; family Rhizobiaceae; genus Mesorhizobium. Next base: position 83,872 of record SRUQ01000006.1, on the reverse strand, counting down.
TTGTGCGGCGCGGAATGAATTTAGTGCAGATTCCGACCTCGCTGCTGGCGCAGGTCGATTCCTCGGTCGGCGGCAAGACCGGCATCAACAGCCCCCGCGGCAAGAACCTGGTCGGCGTCTTCCATCAGCCGAAGCTGGTGCTGGCCGACACCGAAGTGCTCGACACGCTGCCGATCCGCGAGTTCCGTGCCGGCTATGCCGAGCTTGCCAAATACGGGCTGATCGACCGGCCCGAGTTCTTCGCGTGGCTGGAAGCGAACTGGGAAAAAGTGTTCGCGGGCGGCGAGGAGAGGGCCGAGGCGATTGCCGAGGCCTGCCGGGCCAAGGCCGATGTGGTTGCCCGCGACGAGTTCGAGACCGGCGACCGGGCGCTGCTCAACCTCGGCCACACATTCGGCCATGCGCTGGAAGCCGCTACGCAGTATGACGGCGCCCGCCTCGTCCATGGCGAAGGCGTCGCCATCGGCATGGCGCTGGCGCACCGGTTCTCGTCGCGGCTCAACCTCGCCAGTCCCGACGATGCGGCGCGCGTCGAGACACATCTGCGTGCCGTCGGTCTGCCCTGGCGGATGGCCGACATTGCGGGCGACTTGCCTGACGCCGAGGCGCTGCTTGCCTTCATCACCCAGGACAAGAAGGTGTCGCGCGGCGCGCTGACCTTTATCCTGACGCGCGGCATCGGCCAGTCCTTCATCGCCAAGGACGTGCCCGCTTCGGAAGTGCTGTCCTTCCTCCGAGACAACCATCCAGCCAGCAGGAAAGCCGGCTGAGATGTACAACGAGCCCGGCTGGATCGTCGTCGCCATCCTCGCCGCGCTCATCCTGCTCGCAATTGTCTTGCGCACGCGCCTGCTCGGCCTGTTCGGCTACGAACTGTCGCGCATCGAGCCGCAGCGCTCGAGCCAGGACGAGCTGCGCGGCGCGGTCGATGATTTCCGCCGCGACGGCCAGGTGATACGGGCGGATCGCGACCGCATCGGCGGCCTGTTCGATCTCGAAGAACTCGAAGTCTCCGACGTCATGGTCCACCGCACCAATATGCGCTCGGTCAATGCCGACAATGCGCCGGAGGCGGTGGTGCGCGAAATCCTGCAGAGCCCGCATACACGCATGCCTTTGTGGAAGGGCTCGCTCGACAACATCGTCGGCGTGCTGCACGCCAAGGACCTGCTGCGCGCGCTGAACGAGGTCGGCAACGATTTTTCCAGGATCGATGTGATGAAGATCGCCTCGAAACCCTGGTTCGTGCCCGACACCACCACCTTGCAGGAACAGCTCAATGCCTTCCTGCGCCGCAAGGCGCATTTCGCCATCGTCGTTGACGAATATGGCGAGGTCGAAGGGCTGGTGACGCTGGAGGACATTATCGAGGAGATCGTCGGCGAGATCGCCGATGAGCATGATGTCGATATCCAGGGCGTCAAGCAGGAGGCCGACGGCTCCGTCGTCGTCGACGGAACGGTGCCGATCCGCGACCTCAACCGGGCGCTCGACTGGAACCTGCCGGACGAGGAGGCGACGACGATCGCCGGCCTTGTCATCCACGAGACGCAGTCGATCCCCGATGAAAAGCAGGCCTTCACCTTCCACGGCAAGCGCTTCATCGTCATGAAGCGCGACAAGAACCGGATCGCCAGGCTGAGGATCAGGCCAGCCGGCGACGCTTAAAGCCTTGTCATTCTGCGATCTGGCTCGTCGAGCGTTCGTGGACCGTCAGGCCCGTCTCAGCGTCGACAGCCGCCAAGCTGACCTCATAGCCCCAAAGCCTCCGAATGTGACGAAGCGTGGCGTCGCGGCTGGTATCCTCGAGAAGGATGCCGTGTTTCACCTTGTGCTGCAGTCGCAATTGCCGGTCACCGAGCAGATCGACATCCACCACCTGGATGTCCGGTCGGTTCGCGCCGACGTCATAGCTGTGAGCGAGCGCGGCGCGTATCTTGTCGTAGCCGTGCTCGTTGTGGATCGAGGCGACCTGGTAGTGCGGTTGGTCGGCGGCGTCGCCGAGCACAAAAAACCGCCATTTCCGAATCAAGGTCGGACTGAGGTACTGGCGGATAAAGGACTCGTCGCGATGGTCTGTCCAGGCCTCGAGCAGGACCTCGCGCCAGTTGCCGTGGCCGGCGATGTCGGGAAACCAGTCTCGGTCCTCGGCTGTCGGCTCGGTCGAAATGCGCCTGATGTCCTGCATCATGTCGAGGCCGAGTGCGTATGGGTTGATGCCGGAAAAGCGCGGATCATCGAACGCCGGCTGGAAGACCACGTTGGAGTGGTTGCGCAGGATTTCGAGCATCGCGCCCTCGCTGATCCGGCCGCGGTCGAACAGCATGTTCATCAGCGTATAGTGTACGAAGGTGGCGCAGCCCTCGTTCATCACCTGTGTTTGCCGTTGCGGATAGAAATATTGCGCTACGACACGGACGATCCTGATGATCTCACGCTGCCAGGGCTCCAGGACCAGGCTGTTCTTTTCCAGGAAATAGAGGAGGTTTTCCTCGGGCAGGTTGAGCGATTTCTTCCACTCCGGGTCCTGGGCTTTGACGTTGGCCCTTTGCTGCGAAGGCGGCAGCGTGCGCCACAAATCGTTATAGGAGCGCTCTTCGTATTCGAGGCGCTCGCGAAGCCCTTCGCGTTGTCGTTCCGACGAAAGCTTCGGCGGCCGGTGATAGCGGAACACGCCCTGTTCCATCAGCGCGTGGGCGGAATCGAGAACAGCCTCGACGGCAGCGAAGCCGTGCCGCTCTTCGCAACGGGCAATGTAACTCTTGGCGAAGTCCAGGTAGCTGAGGATCGCTCCCGCGTCCGTCCACTGCTTGAACAGATGATTGTTCTTGAAGAAATGGTTGTGCCCGAGCGCGGCATGGGCCGTCACCAAGGCCTGCAGGGCCATGGTGTTTTCTTCCATCAGATAGACGATGCAGGGATTGGAATTGATGACCACTTCATAGGCAAGCCCGCGCCCGCCTTTGCGATAGAGCAAATCCTGGTGGAGGAAGTGTTTGCCGAAAGACCAGTGGCGGTACATCAGTGGCATACCGACCGACGAGTAGGCGTCGAGCATCTGTTGGGAGGAAATGATCTCCATCTGCACGGGATAGGTATCGAGATGAAGCTCTTCGACCGCGATCGCCTCGATCGCGTCATAAGCTCGCGATAATTTCGTAAAATCCCAGTCGGATCCGGAAAAAAGCAGATCGGATTTACCGGTTTGCGTGGCCATAGGCCTCCCTCATGCTCTCTTGAGGAGAGCCGGCTGCCTGCCGAAGAGCTGGCGAAAGACCGGGTAGATATCAGCAGGCGTGGCGATGCGGCTCATCTGGAAGTTCGGCCACTTCAGGTCGATCGCGCTATAGGCATGCCATAGCGATGTCCCGTTCTCGGTGGAGCCGAAGATATGGGCTTCGCGCTTGTCGATGATCTCGACATAGGCAAAATACTGGCACAGCCGCATAAGCTTGCCGTCGAGCAGGGCTATGCAGCGCTCGGAATCGGTGACGGAATTGTCTCCGTCGGAGGCCTGGGCGGCATAGATATTCCATTCGTTGGACGGATATCGCTGCCTGACGATGCGATGCATTTCCTCGAGTGCGGTGGAAACGACGGTGCCGCCGCTTTGCGTGCAATTGAAGAATGTCTCCTCGTCAACCTCCTGCGCCTCGTGGGTATGGCGGATGAAGACGATTTCGATCCGGTCATAGCGCCGTTTCAAGAACAGGTGCAGCAGCACGAAGAAGCGCTTGGCCAAATCCTTCTCGCGCTCACCCATGGACCCGGACACGTCCATCAGGCAGAACATGACGGCATTGGCGTTCGGCACAGGCTGGGGATCGAAGCGGTTGAACCGGATGTCGACAGGATCGACATAGGCAATTCGCTTGCGCCGCCGCTCCAACCGGTCAAGCTCCTCGCGCAATGCGGCAATGCGCTGGCGCGTCGCTGTGCTGGATGGCGCCAACTCAAGCATGGCGAGTTCCTCGAGGATCGCGTCCAACTCCTCCTGCTTAGGGCGCCTCAGCGCAATACGCCGGCCGTGACTGTTACGCATCGTGCGCCCGACATTGATGTTGGTCGGTGAACCGGTAGCGGCGAAGCCAGCCCGGCGCGGCTTGAAGGCAAGGATTTCCTTGAGGTTGAGCTTGACCATGTCTGGGAGTTCGAGATCCTCGAAAAAAAGATCGAGCACCTCTTCGCGTGACAGCACAAAACGAAAGTCGTCCTCAGACACCGTGTTTCCCGGGGACGACGCCCCGGCGCCGCCGCCCTGGCCGGGCTTGGGGATCAGGTCTCCAGGGGAGAAATGCCTATTGCCCGGCAGGATGTGCTGGCGCTTGCCGCTGTTCCTGGCGTTGTTGAAGGTCGGCTCGCCGGTTCCTCTTTCGGGCATGGGCACGACATGCTCGGCATCCACGTCGGCGATCCTGCCGGCGTGGATCTGATCGCGTATGCTGCGCTTGAGCTCCTCGCGCGCGCGCCTGAGGAAGCGCTGGCGATTGCCCAAGCTCTTGTCCTTCGGATTGAGGCGGCGGTCGATAAAAATGGGCATGGAACCATTCGGGCTTTCTCAACCCGCCTTGTTCACGCGCATATACCAGTCGACGAGCCGGCGGACCTGCCGCTCGGTGTAGCCGCGTTCCACCATGCGCTGCACGAATTCATTGTGCCGCTTTTCCGTGACGCCGTCCTGCTTGGAGCCGAAACTGATCACCGGCAAGAGGTCTTCGACCTGGCCGAACATGCGCTTCTCGATGACCTCGCGAAGTTTCTCATAACCTGTCCAGGACGGGTTGCGGCCGTGGTTTCGCGCCCGGGCACGCAGCGTGAATTTGACCACTTCATTGCGGAAGTCCTTGGGATTGGCGATACCGGCCGGTTTCTCAACCTGCGACAATTCCTTGTCCAACACCTCGCGATTGAGAATCTGGCCCGTATCGGGATCCTTGTAGTCCTGATCCTCAATCCAGGCATCGGCATAGGCGATGTAACGGTCGAAGAGGTTCTGGCCATACTCGCTGTATGATTCCAGATAGGCCTTCTGGATTTCGTGGCCGATGAACTCGGCATAGCGCGTTGCCAGTTCCGACTTGATGAAGTCGAGATAGGCAGCTTCCGTTTCCTTTGGGAACTGCTCGCGCTTGATCGCCTCTTCCAGGATGTACATCAGGTGCACGGGATCGGCAGCCACCTCCTTGGTGTCGTAGTTGAATGTCTGCGACAAGATCTTGAAGGCGAAACGTGTGCTTACGCCGGTCATGCCTTCGTCGACGCCGGCGGCATCGCGATATTCCTGGACCGACTTCGCCTTGGGATCAATCTCCTTCAGGTTCTCGCCGTCATAGGCGCGCATCTTGGTGTAGAGCGGCGAATTGTCGTGCTCGGCAAGGCGGGTCGAGACCGTGAATCGGCTGAGAATGTCCAGCACTTCAGGTGCGCAGGGACTGGTGGCCAAGTCGCTCTCGCGCAGCAGCTTTTCGTAAATCTGCCTCTCTTCGGTGATCCGCAGGCAATACGGCACCTTGACCATGAGGATGCGATCGAGAAAGGCCTCGTTGTTCTTGTTGTTCTTGAACTGTTGCCATTCCGATTCGTTGGAATGGGCAATGATGATGCCCTGGTAGGGAAAGGCACCGAAATTCTCGGTACCGTTGTAGCTGCCTTCCTGGGTCGCCGTCAGCAACGGGTGCAGGACCTTGATAGGCGCCTTGAACATCTCGACGAATTCGAGCAGGCCCTGCGTGGTCCGGTTCAGTCCGCCGCTGAAGGAATAGGCGTCCGGATCGGACTGGCTGAAATTTTCCAGTTGCCTGATGTCGACCTTGCCAACCAGGGCCGAGACATCCTGATTGTTTTCGTCGCCAGGCTCTGTCTTGGCAATGCCGATCTGGCGCAGCCGCGAAGGCATCAGCCTGACCACGCTGAATTTGGAAATGTCGCCGGACAGTTCGTCGAGCCGCTTGGCCGCCCATGGTGAGATGAGCCCGTTCAGCCGGCGGCGGGCTATGCCGTATTTGTCCTCGAGCAGGTCGCCCATGCGATCCGGGTGGAAAAGGCCAAGCGGCGATTCGAAAATCGGGCTGATCTGGTTACCGACCTTCAGCGTGTAGATCGGGCGCTGCTCCATCAGTTTCTTCAGCCGTTCGGCCAGGGAGGACTTACCGCCGCCGACAGGGCCGAGGAGGTAGAGGATTTGCTTGCGTTCCTCGAGTCCCTGGGAGGCATAGCGGAAATACCCGGCGATGCGCTCGATCGTTTCCTCCATTCCGTAGAAGTCGGAGAAGGAGGGATAGATCTTAACGGTGCGGTTCGAAAAAATGCGGCCGAGCCGTTCGTCCTTGCTGGTGTCGACCAGATTCGGCTCGCCTATTGCCTCGACCATCCGTTCGGGCGCCGAGGCATACATTGACTTGTCCTCGCGGCAAGCAAGGAGATACTGCTGGAGGCTGGTTTCTTCCTCGGTCGCGTTTGAATAAATTTCCGAAAACAGATCGAAGACGTCGGACTGATTGTCGCGCATGATGCTTTGCCCTCAGAGCCGTTCCGGCTGCCAACTGGCTCATCATATATTCAACTGCCGGAACGCATCGTGGTTCCCTTCACATGAAGGAGAGCGCGTGCATTTGGCATTTGAAACCCGAGACACCACCCAAGTGGCCGGAATGCTCACCCAATACTTAGGTGGTGATGGCCAGATGAGGTCGTCAAGGGGTAGATATTGATTTCGTCAACTGAACGGCCAAGGCAGCGCGTTGACAGGCCCGATGCGGCGACAGTTGCGCCTGATGCGAGTTCGACGAGGCCGGTCGATCCGGCCTCCTCCACAGCGGATGAGTCCCAAAGGCTGGAGTGGCATTCGAGGTTCGGATCGATGGTTGATCGCCGAGCCGGACCTCCGGGGTTACCAATCCTTAACTGGACGCTCGTGGAACCCGCGAGCACTGTTGGTCTGCACGGCCGGGAGACCACAATGATCGATCGACGAAGCCTCATGCTGGCCTCCGTGGCGGGGATACTGCCATTGGGAGCATCGGCGGCGCGGCGACAGCGCCAACCCGCGCCAAAAACCTTCGACTACGGACCGGCCAAACTCGACATTTATGCACCGGAGGACGCGGGCGGCTTGCCGGTCGTTTTCTTCGTCCATGGCGGCGCCTGGCGGCTCGGCAAACGCAGCCAGGTCAACGACAAGCCGGCCTTCCTGCTGGCCAACGGATTCTGTTTCGTCTCCATCGACTATCGCATGCTGCCGCAAGCCGATGTCGCCACCCAGGCCGGCGATGTCGAAAAAGCCTACGCCTATATCAGGGCCAACATCGCCGAACATGGCGGCGATCCCAACCGCATTGTCGGCATGGGCCATTCCACCGGCTGCCATCTGATTGCGCTGACCGGCATGCGCGGCGGGTTGGCCGGCCTCGCCGGGCTGCTGCTCGACGACACCAGGGCCTATGACCTTGTGGCGCTTTCCAGGAATGGCGGCATGGTGCGGGCCTATGCGCGGGTGTTTTCCGACCCGTCGCAATGGGCGGCATTGTCGCCGGCCAGCTATGTCGACGGCCGCAAGCACCCGCCGACCTTCATCGCCTATTCCAGGGCGCCGGGCCGTGGCGAGGAATCGAAGGCCTTTGCCGAGCGCCTGCGCGCCACGGGCACGAAGGTGACGCTGTTCGACGGCAGCGCCTATACGCATATGTCGATCAACCGCGATTTCGGCAGGGAAGGCGATGCGCTGACCGCCGCCGCGCTGTCGTTCCTGAAATCGACGGTCGGCTGATCCCGGTCGATCGGGGCCCGACAATCCCGTGGCCGGCTATCCCGCGAACTGGATCATGCCAAAAGCAGCGGCGGGATATTGCCGGGCGTACCTCCCCGGGTGCAATTGATATCCAATCATGGGAGGAGACTGCATGAATGGCGCCGATATCCTGTGCGACGTGCTGCTGGCCAATGACGTAAAGGTCTGCTTCGCCAATCCCGGCACCTCGGAAATGCATTTCGTTGCCGCACTGGACCGCAAGCCTGAGATGCGCTGCGTGCTCGGCCTGTTCGAGGGCGTGGTGACGGGCGCCGCCGACGGCTATGCGCGCATGACCGATCGCCCCGCCGCGACGCTGCTGCATACCGGTCCGGGCCTGGCCAATGGCCTCGCCAACATGCACAATGCAAGGCGCGCCGGGACCCCGATGATCAACATCGTCGGCGACCATGCGTCCTATCACCTGCCGCTCGATGCGCCGCTCACCAGCGACATAGAGGGCTTGGCGGCGCCGATGTCGAACTGGGTGCGCCGCATCGACGGGCCGGCCGATGTCCAGCCGGCCACGGAGGCAGCCTTTCGCGCCTCGCTGACGCCGCCGGGTGTCACCACGCTCATCCTGCCGGCGGACGCGGCCTGGGGCGGCGCTGGCCCGGCCTCGCCAGGCAAAGTTGTGCTTTCACAGCCGGCGGTCGACATGGATGCCGTGCGCGCGGTGGCCGCCGCGATCCGTGCCGCACCTGGCCGTGTCGGCATGATCGTTCGCGGACGGGCGGCGCGCGCCGATGCGCTCGAAATCGCCGGCCAGATTTCGACGGCCAGGGATGTCCGCCTGTTCAGCGAGGTGCTGATCGCGCGCATGCAGCGCGGGCGTGGCCGCGTTGCGCCGACCCGCATTCCCTATCCGGTCGATGCGGCGACGGCGATGCTGAGGGATATCGACGTCCTGGTGCTGGTCGGGGGGCGGGAGCCCGTCGCCTTCTTCGCCTATCCGGGAAAGCCGGGACGGCTCGTGCGCGAGGGCTGCCAGGTGCTGATGCTGGCCGTCCATGGCGACGACCTGCATGCGGCGCTGGAAGCGCTTCGCGATGAACTTGGCGGCACACCATCGCAACGGACGGTGGTTGCCGATGCCTTTCCCGATGAGCCGACGCCGAATGGCAGGCTGACGGAGGATGCCATCGCGCTCTCCGTCGCGCGTAAGTTGCCGGCGGATGCGATCGTCTGCGACGAAGCGGTCACCTCGGCGCGGCGTTTCTTCGCGCTGTCCGCCTTCGCCGCCCCGCACGATTACATGATGGGCACGGGTGGATCGATCGGTGGCGGCATTCCGATGGCAACCGGCGCGGCGATCGCCTGTCCCGGCCGCAAGGTGGTCAATCTGGAGGCTGACGGCAGCGGCATGTACACGGTGCAAGGGCTGTGGACGCAGGCGCGGGAAAAGCTCGACGTTGTGACGATCGTCTTTTCCAACCGCACCTACGCCATCCTGCATGGCGAGATGCGCAATGTCGGGGTGAACGCGATCGGCGAGAATGCGCGCCGCATGCTTGATCTCGACAATCCGGCGTTGGATTGGGTTTCGCTGGCGAACGGCATGGGCGTGGAAGCGGCCCGCGCCGACACATGCGAGCGCTTCGACGCGCTGCTGGACAGCGCCCTGTCGCGGCGCGGGCCGTTCCTCATCGAAGCGGTGATCTGACCAGGTTCGGCAGCTGGCTGGCTTCTACCAGCGCGTCTGTTCGCCCGGAGCCGCCGGCTCGATCGCCAGCGCGTGCACGCCCGCCTTCAACTCGTCGGCCAGCAATTCGTTGACGGCGCGGTGGCGGTCGATGCGGCTCATGCCGGCGAAATTCGGCGACACGATGCGGACGCGAAAATGCGTCTCGCCGGTACCGTCATAGGTGCCGTGATGGTCCGACCCATGATGGTGGTGGCCGGCGTGGAGATGGCTTTCATTGATGATGACCAGCCGCTGCGGTGCAAACGCCTTGTTGAGCTTGTCTTCCATGGTCGCCTGTATGGACATCGCAGTCTCCCTTCACCACATATGGTTGGCGCGTGAGCCTGGCTCTCACCGCGCAACAAAATCCGCCAGTCGCCCGCTTTATGCCGCGATTCAGCGGTTAGGGCGATGATCGCGAAAATGTCAATTCTTGTTTCGCATCTGCGAACGCCCCATAAATGGGTGAGATGAAGCCGTATCCCAAATATTTCGAGAAGATTCGCATCCGCCCGGAGAAGGATGCGGAGCTGAAGTCGCACGCGCCGATCTGCCAGTGGGATGGCTGCAAGGAGGCGGGTACGCATCGCGCGCCGGTCGGGCGCATGAAGGAGGGCGAGTATTTCCACTTCTGCTTCGACCATGTGCGCGAGTACAACAAGGGCTTCAACTACTTCTCCGGCGTGCCGGACACCGAGGTGGCGCGCTTCCAGAAGGAAGCGATGACAGGCCATCGGCCGACCTGGAAGATGGGCGTCAACGGCGCCTCGACGCGCTCCTCTCCCGGTATGGCGTCGCCCGATATGGCGCAGATGCGCTCCGGCCGCGCCGGCTATTACAACCGCATGCGCGACCCGTTCGACCTGTTCAAGGGGCCGAAGGATCCGCGTGAGGCGCGCCAGCGAAAGGCCAAGCCGCTTGAGGCCAAGGCGCTGGAAACGCTTGGCCTTGATACAAAGGCGACTGGCAAGGAAATCAAGGCACGCTATAAGGAACTGGTGAAACTCCACCATCCGGATGCGAATGGTGGCGACAGAGGTTCGGAAGACCGGTTCCGCGATGTGCTTCAGGCCTATCGTGTGCTCAAGCAGGCGGGCCTGTGCTGAGCGACCCTACGGTCCATGTCGTTTTCCAACTTTCATAAGGTTGGAAAAGGCTTTAAGACCGCCCCCGAACAAAATCGATTGCCGGCGAAACGCGATGTTTCGCTTGTGGAGACGTTGAGAGATATGAACAAGGTCGATCGCGATATCGCCAACCTGCCCGACACGACAGTGTCGGTGAAGGATAAATTCGGCTTCGACTCCAAGATGGTGGTGCCGGCCTATTCGGTGACATCAGAACATGTGCCTGACATCGATCCCGACTATCTGTTCGACAAGAACACGACGATGGCGATCCTGGCCGGCTTCGCCTACAACCGCCGCGTCATGGTGTCGGGCTACCACGGCACCGGCAAGTCGACCCATATCGAGCAGGTCGCCGCCCGCCTCAACTGGCCCTGCGTGCGCGTCAACCTCGACAGCCATGTCAGCCGTATCGATCTCGTCGGCAAGGACGCGATCGTGGTCAAGGACGGGTTGCAGATCACCGAATTCCGCGACGGCATCCTGCCCTGGGCCTACCAGCACAATGTCGCGCTGTGCTTCGACGAGTATGACGCCGGCCGTCCTGACGTGATGTTCGTCATCCAGCGCGTGCTGGAATCGTCGGGCCGCCTGACGCTGCTCGACCAGAGCCGGGTCATCCGTCCGCATCCAGCGTTCCGGCTGTTCTCGACCGCCAACACGGTCGGCCTCGGCGACACCACCGGCCTCTACCACGGCACCCAGCAGATCAACCAGGCGCAGATGGACCGCTGGTCGATCGTCACCACGCTGAACTATCTGCCGCACGACAATGAGGTGAACATCGTACTGGCCAAGGCCAAGCACTATCGCGACGCCAAGGGCAAGGACATCGTCAACAAGATGGTGCGCGTCGCCGACATGACGCGTTCGGCCTTCATCAATGGCGATCTGTCGACGGTGATGAGCCCGCGTACCGTAATCACCTGGGCCGAGAATGCCGAGATTTTCGGCGATATCGGCATGGCGTTCCGGCTGACCTTCCTCAACAAGTGCGATGAGCTGGAGCGCTCGGTGGTTGCCGAGTTCTACCAGCGCGCCTTCGGCCAGGATCTGCCGGAGAGCGCCGCCAACGTGGTGCTGGGCTAAGAGCTGATGCCGAAAGGTCAGAAGGCCTTTCGGATACCATCATGCTCCAGGGAATAATCAATGGCGGGTCCGGGCGACAATACGCGCAACAAGTCGAAAACGGGGTCTGAAGCCGACAGCTTCAAGCGCGCCGTCACCGTCTGCATGCGCGCCATCGCCGGCGACAAGGAACTGGAAGTCGGCTTCGCCAAGGACAGGCCGGCGCTGGCGGGAAGCCGTGCGCGCCTTCCCGAACTGCCGAAGAAGGCGTCGAAGACCGACATCGCCATCACCCGCGGGCTCGGCGATTCCATGGCGTTGAAGCGCGCCTGCCACGACGTGCGCATCCACAGCAAGCTGGCGCCGGAAGGCAAGGCTGCCCGCGCCATCTACGACGCGGTCGAGCAGGCCCGCGTCGAGGCGATCGGCAGCCGCGCCATGCAGGGCGTCGCCGACAATATCGGCTCGATGCTGGAGGATAAATACGCCAAGGCCAACCTCGTCGACGTCAAGGACAAGGCCGACGCGCCGCTCGAGGAAGCGCTGGCGCTGATGGTGCGCGAAAAGCTGACCGGCCGGGCCATCCCGAAGAGCGGCGAGCGGCTGGTCGACCTCTGGCGTCCCTGGGTCGAGGAGAAGGCCAAGGCCGATCTCGACGGCCTGTCGGACAAACTCGAGGACCAGCAGGCTTTCGCCCGCATCGTGCGCGAGATGCTCGCCTCCATGGAAATGGCCGAGGAACTCGGCGACGACCAGGAGACCGAAGACTCCGAGGACAATGACGACAACCAGCCGCAAGGCGAGGAACAGAGCGAGGAGGGCGGCGAAGACGATTCCGGCTCCGAGCAGTCGCAGTCCGAGGATGCCGAGGCATCCGCCGACGACGAGCAATCGGCGGAGACCGAAGCCTCCGACGCCACCGCCGACGATCTGTCCGATGACGACGATGCCGACGCCGAGACACCCGGCGAGGCGCGGCGCAACGACAATCCCTTCACCAATCTGCCGAAGGAGATCGACTACAAGGTCTTCTCCACCGCCTTTGACGAGACGGTCGGCGCCGAGGAGCTTTGCGAGGAAGAGGAGCTCGACCGGCTGCGCGCCTTCCTCGACAAGCAGCTCGCCAATCTCTCCGGCGTCGTCGGCCGGCTGGCCAACCGGTTGCAGCGCCGGTTGATGGCGCAGCAGAACCGGTCCTGGGATTTCGACCTCGAAGAGGGCTATCTCGACCCGGCGCGGCTGGTGCGCGTGGTCATCGACCCGATGCAGCCACTGTCGTTCAAGCAGGAGCGCGACACCAAGTTCCGCGACACGGTGGTGACGCTGGTGCTCGACAATTCGGGCTCGATGCGCGGCCGGCCGATCACGGTTGCCGCCACCTGCGCCGACATCCTGGCACGCACGCTGGAGCGCTGCGGCGTTTCGGTCGAGATCCTCGGCTTCACGACGCGGGCCTGGAAGGGCGGGCAGGCGCGCGAGAAGTGGCTGAAGGATGGCAAGCCGCCGAACCCCGGCCGCCTCAACGATCTGCGCCACATCATCTACAAGTCGGCCGACCATCCGTGGCGCCGGGCCCGGCGCAATCTCGGCCTGATGATGCGCGAAGGCCTGCTCAAGGAGAACATCGACGGCGAGGCGCTGCTGTGGGCGCACAACCGGCTGATCGCCCGGCCCGAGCAGCGCAAGATTCTGATGATGATCTCGGACGGCGCGCCGGTCGACGATTCGACGCTGTCGGTCAATCCGGGCAATTATCTGGAGCGGCATCTGCGCGCCGTGATCGAACTGATCGAGACACGCTCGCCGGTCGAACTGCTGGCCATCGGCATCGGCCATGACGTCACCCGCTATTACCGGCGCGCCGTCACCATCGTCGATGCCGAGGAACTGGCCGGCGCGATGACCGAGCAGCTGGCCTCGCTGTTTGCCGAGGAAAGCGCGAAGGATACGCGGCGCGGCGGCATGCGGCGCGCCGGATGATCTTGTCGCGCGGCAGCTTCCGGCGGACGCTTTTCGCTGCCTGCATGCTGGTGGGCGCGGTCGCGGTGCCGTCGTTTGCCGCCGGCCCGACTTCGGTCGAGACGGCCGAGGTCTCGGCAAGACCGATTACCCAGTTTCGCATTGGCCATGATGACAAACAGTTCGGCCCGCTCGAATTCGTCGGCGGACTGGAGATGATCTCGCCGATGCGCGATTTCGGCGCGCTGTCGGCCTTTCGTTTCCTGAAGCCAGGCGGCGACTTCATCGGCGTCGCCGACACCGGCTTCTGGTTCTTCGGCACAGTGGTCCGCGACGCCGACAAGCGGCCTCTCGGCATCCAGAATTTCCGCATGGAGCAGATGGTCGATCAAACCGGTCAGCCGATCGACGAGAAGTGGCTGGTCGATGCCGAGGGCCTCGACGTCAAGGATGGTGTCGCCACCGTCGGTTTCGAGCGCAGCCATCGCATCGCCCAGTTCCGCATCGATCCCGCGCATATGAAGGCGCCGTTCAAGCAGCTGGATTTCCTGGTGCCGGCGCGCGAGCTCAGGCAGAACCGCGGCTTCGAGACCGTGACCCGTGCCAATGTCAATGGCCAGCATCAGGGCGGGCTGGTCGTGGTGTCGGAAAAGAGCCTCGACAAATCAGGCAACATCTATGCCGCCATCATCGAAGGGCCGCACAAGGGCATCTTCACCGTCAAGCGCAATGGCGATTTCGATATCACCGACGGTGCCTTCCTGCCGGATGGCGACCTGTTGCTCCTGGAACGCAGCTTCTCGATGGCGAACGGCATCAGAATGCGGCTTCGGCGCATCTATGGCGAGAGCGTCGAGAAGGACGCCGTCGCCGACGGACCGGTGCTGCTGGATGCCGACATGGGCTACCAGATCGACAATATGGAAGGGCTCGACGTCTGGACCCGCGACGACGGTGCCCTGATGGTCTCGCTGATCTCCGACGACAACCACTCGATCCTGCAGCGCAACCTTTACCTGGAATTCATCTTGCACCAGGATTGAGCGGCAGTTCCAACGAACCTGAAGTTGAGGGTATTCAACAGCGGGTTCGAATTCGCGGACGTCGGAGTAAACCCAGCCTGCCGACGGCTAGAGCGGTTTAGCGTTTGATAGAAACGCCCGCACCGCTCTAACTTCTTGTTTTTTTGCAATTCCCAAGGGAAAGCGCTATGCGCGTTCCCCGGGAAAACCCGCTGCGCACTTTTCCTGGAATTGCCCTAGGTCAGGATCGCGGTCCGTTGGAAGCTATCCAGATGACATGGCGCGCGCCACGCTTGCCGTTGGCGCGCGTGTTGACCTCCTCGACCGCGAAGCCTGCCTGCTTCAGCCGCCGCGTGAAGCCGGCATCCGGCCCCTGCGACCACACGGCAAGGACGCCGCCCGGCCTCAGGGCGGCGCGCGTGGCGGTGAGGCCGGCCAGCCTGTAGAGCGCGTCATTGCCCTTATGGACGATGCCTTCGGGGCCGTTGTCGACGTCGAGCAGGATGGCGTCCCAGGCGGCGGGCTCGGAGCGTATCACCTGGCCAACATCGGCCTCGCGAATGGCGACGCGGGGATCGTCGAGCGAGCCGGCGAAAATCCCGGCCATCGGGCCGCGCGCCCAGGCGACGACGGCCGGAACGAGTTCCGCGACGGTGACGCCGGCGTCGTCGGGGAGCTCGGCAAGCGCTGCGCGCAGGGTAAAGCCCATGCCGAGCCCGCCGATGAGGATTCTTGGATGGCGGCGGCCGGCGATCCGGTCGCAGGAGAGCCGTGCCAGCGCCTGCTCGGAGCCGCTGAGACGGCTGTTCATCAGCTCGTTGGTGCCGAGCATGATCGAGAATTCGGCGCCGCGCTGCTTCAGGCGCAACTCCTGGCCGCCATCCGGGGTCTTTGCCGAGTCGAGCTGGACCCAGGGAATCATGGACTTTGTCTGACCATGATCTTTTCCGAAAACCGGGATTCGCTTTTCGGGATCATGGATTAGACCACGACTGCCGGCTGGCTCCAGCGGGTGGCGAGCAGCCGGTAGGGGATCAGCGCCACGACTGCGATGATCAGCTTCACCGAGAGGTCGCCCAGCGCCCAGGAGACCCAGCGCATCGCCTCGACCGGCAGCACGCCCATCAGCGGCGCCGTCTCCAGCGCGAAGCTGTCGCTTGGGCCGACGAAGGCAAAGGCTGCCGAGAACGCAATACCGAAGAACACGATGGTGTCGAACACCGAGCCGACCAGCGTGCCGATGATCGGCGCCCGCCACCAGCTCTGCCGGCGCAGCCGGTTGAACACGGTCACGTCGAGCAATTGCGCGGTGAGGAAGGCAGCACCGGAAGCGGCGGCAATGCGCACCAGCCGGTCGGCCGCGGTCTCGAATTCGATCAGGCCGTGGCGGAACAGGAAGGGCGGAACAAGGATCGAACAGATCACCGCCGTCATGAAGCCGACAAAGACGATCCGACGCGCCACGGCGGGGCCGTAACGGCGGTTGGCGAGGTCGGTGACCAGGAAAGAGAACGGATAGGTGAAGGCGCCCCAGGTCAGTACGTCGGCCAGCGACAGGCCGCCTATCTGGCCCTGCATGGGGAACTGCACGAGAATGTTCGATGCCACAACGACAAGCGCCATGGCGGCCACAAAGGGCAGGTATCGCGAAAAGGAAGTCATTTTTTTATCCTGGGTAATGGAACCAGCGGAGCATCACGCCATCGAGGCGATGCTCGCTTCGAATTTGAGCATCGGATTGTTCCATCCGATGCCCTTGGCCAACAAGCGGTTGGCCAGGGCGGTCGTCCCCCGCCTTGAACGATATTACGCGGCAGCCTGCTCGGCGACCTTCTTGGCGATCTGCTTCTTCAAGAGACGCGCGCGCTGCGACAATTCCTTGACGTCGGCCTTGGCCAGGAAGGCATCGAGACCGCCGCGGTGTTCGACCGAACGCAGCGCGTTGGCCGAGATGCGCAGGCGCACGTTCTGGTTCAGCGCTTCCGAAATCAGCGTCACATTGACGAGGTTCGGCAGGAAGCGACGCTTGGTCTTGTTGTTGGCGTGGCTCACATTGTTGCCGGTCTGGACTGCCTTGGCAGTGAGTTCGCAGGTGCGGGACATGATTCTAACCTTCAATTCTCTCGTGACCTGCCAAACTTTTGTGCCCACGCCGGGTGGCGCGCGGTTCTGGTCAGGCGGCCTTATGGAAAAAGTTGGCGTTCCATAGTTGCATTTCACCGGGGCGTCAAGCTCCGGCTTGCCCTCGGAAGCACCCGGCATTTCATATTAAGGCCGGATTTCATCCTATAAGCGGTCGGACAGGGACATGCCAGACCGGAGTTGCCCGCCTCCGGCCGAAAACCAAGGATCCGATCCCGCCATGCCTCGTCTCACTCACGCGCTTGCCGCCGTGCTTGCTATCGCCGTGCCCTCCGCCGCCGGGGCTGCTTCGCCCCAATCCTTCAAGGGCGAATACACGGTGTCCTTCCTTGGTCTTTCGATCGCGAGATCGACGTTTTCCAGCCACTACGAGAATGGCGCCTATGCCATTGAAGGCAGCGTCACCGCCGCCGGCCTGGCCAGACTGTTCGACGACACGCGCGGCACGGTCTCGTCCAAGGGTACGATTTCAGGCAAGAAGATGGTGCCGCAGGCGTTCCGTGCCGACTACACCTCCGGTAAGAAGGCATCTGTTGTCGATATCCGCTTCACCAATGGCGCAGTCACCTCGACGCGGGTCATTCCGGCGCCCGGCGAGCGCGACCCCAGGAGCTGGGTGCCGCTCGGCGCCGGCGATCTGGCATCCGTGCTCGATCCGATGGCCGCCACCGTCATCCATGCCGACAGCCTCGACAAGGTCTGTGGCCGCAAGGTGAAGTTCTATGATGGGGAAATGCGGGCCGATTTGACGCTGAGCTACGCGTCGAAAGGCACGATCTCGGTGCCGGGCTATAAGGGCGACACCGTCACCTGCCGGATGGGTTTCGAGCCGGTGGCGGGCTATCGCAAGGGCCGCAAGGCGCTCAACTATCTCAAGGACCGCAGCCGCATGATGGTGACGTTTGCGCCGCTCGGCCAAACCGGCGTATATGCGCCGATCCACGCCACGGTCGGAACGCAGATCGGTACCTTGACCATCAGCGCCCGACGGTTCGAAGCGGTACAGTAAGGCACGCCACTGGAGACAAAACAGGGCGCGTCACGGGGGAAGACATGGGGCGCGCAACACTGATCGGCTTTTCGGCGGTGGCCATGTGGGCGCTGCTGGCGTTGCTCACCGACGCCTCCGGCAAGGTGCCGCCGTTCCTGTTGTCGGCGATCACCTTCTCGATCGGCACCGGCGTTGGTCTCGTCGCGCGGCTGTTCATGCCGGCCGCCGACAAGAACCAGAAGATACCGCCGCAGGTGTGGCTGATCGGCATTGCCGGCCTGTTCGGCTACCACTTTTTCTATTTCACCGCGCTGCGCAACGCGCCGGCGGTGGAGGCGAGCCTGATCGCCTATCTGTGGCCACTGCTGATCGTGCTCGGCTCGGCGCTGATGCCGGGCGAAAAACTCGCCTGGAACCACGTCGTCGGTGCGCTGCTCGGCCTCGCCGGCACCGTGCTCATCATCACCAAGGGCGGCGGTCTCGCCTTCGACGCCCGCTATGCCTTCGGCTACGCCATGGCCGCCGTCTGCGCAATGCTCTGGTCGTCCTATTCGCTCTTGTCGCGGCGCTTTCCCTCGGTGCCGACCAGCATCGTCACCTGGTTCTGCGCGGCGACCGCGGTTCTCTCGCTCGTCTGCCATTTCGCGCTTGAACAGACGGTTCTGCCCGACGGCGCCGGCCAGTGGCTCGCCGTGCTCGGGCTTGGCCTGATGCCAGTGGGGGCCGCCTTCTATGCCTGGGACATCGGCGTCAAGCGCGGCAATATCCAGGTGCTGGGTGCGGCAAGCTATGCCGCGCCGCTGTTGTCTACGCTGGTGCTGATCGTGAGCCACGTCGCCGAGCCATCGCTGCGCATCCTCGCCGCCTGCGTGCTCATCACCGGGGGCGCGGCCCTGGCGGCAAAGTCGCTGTTCGTGCGCAAGCCAATGGCCGCCGAGAGCGGGGCCAAGGCATGATGCCGTTTCCGGGTGGCATCGATGCCAATGCCAACGCGACGCTGATTTTTTCGCTGGTGGCGGCGGTCATCTACGCCTTTACGTCGGGCATGCAGCCGACGCTTGCCCGCTCGGCGGCAAAGACAGTCTCGGTGGCAATGCTCGCCGTGCTGGCTGCAATGCAAGGCGGTCCGCTGCTGCTGGTCGCCGCCCTTGCGCTCAGCGCCATCGGTGACGCCTTCCTGTCGCGCGACGGCGAAAAGGCGTTTCTTGGCGGGTTGGGCAGCTTCCTCCTCGCCCACATCATCTATGTCGCGCTGTTCCTGCGCAACGGCGAGGGGATGGGCGTGCTCGGCGCCCAACCCTGGCGCGGGGCGATCGCGGTGGCGATGGCCGCGTTTGCGATCGTCATGCTTGCGGCGTTGTGGCGCCGCGTCGGCCCCGGCCTGCGCATCCCAATCGCCGTCTATGTCGTGGCGATCCTGGCGATGGGCATGTCTGTGCTGACGACAGGCAATGCCTGGCTGATCGGAGGCGCCATCCTGTTCATGGGTTCGGACGGCCTGCTGGCCACGGAAAAGTTCCTCGTGGCCGCCATCTCGCCACATCGCAGCTGGATGCGCCTTGCCATCTGGGCGCTGTACTACGCGGCGCAGTTCGCCATCACTCTGGGATTCTTGCTGAGTTAGGACTGCTTGGGCTGCCAGCCGGGCGCGGCCAGTTCGAAGGCGGCGAAATCGAAGCCGGGCGCCACGGTACAGCCGACCAGCGTCCATTCGCCGAGGCTGCGCGCCGATTGCCACCAGCCGGCCGGCACGACGATCTGCGGCCGCTCGCCGGCGGCAAGCCCGTTGCCGAGCACCTGATCGATCACCATGCTGGGCGCGGGGCTCCGGTCTTCCCACATCGACAGCGCCAGCGGCGCGCCGGCATGAAAATGCCAGACCTCGGCGGCGTCCTTGACCCTATGCCAGGCCGAAACCTGATGCTGTTCCAGCAGGAAATAGATCGCCGTCGAGTGGCCGCGCATGCCGCCGGCGGCATCGCGAAACGTCTCCACGTACCAGCCGCCCTCGGGATGCGGCTGCAGCCCGAGTGTCGCGATGATTTCGGCCGCGCTGGTCATGGTTCTGCGATTTCCAAACGCGTCAGAAATTATCCTTGCGCTTGCGGATCTCGGCGAAGACTTCGGCGTCGCTGGCCGTCTCCATTCCGAGATGCTTGCGGATCGCCGGATCGTGCCAGCGCAGGAACGGGTTGGTCGACAGTTCCTCGCCGATTGTCGTCGGCAGTGTCGGCTTGTCGCCAGCGCGCAGCGCCTCGATCTTTGCCGCACGCTCCTTCAGCGCCGAATTGGTCGGGTCGACGGTCAGCGCGAAGCGGGCGTTGGAGAGCGTGTACTCGTGGCCGCAATAGACGACAGTGGCCGCCGGCAGGGCCGCGAGCTTCTTCAGCGATTCATACATCACCGGCGGCGCGCATTCGAACAGCCGCCCGCAGCCGAGCGCAAACAGCGTGTCGGCGGTGAACGCCACTTTCGAACCGGGCAGGTGATAGGAGACATGGCCGACGGTGTGGCCGGGCGTGGCGATGACGTCGATCCGCTCTTCGCCGAGACGCAGCACCGAACCTTCCTCGACGGTCTCGTCGATGCCGGGGATCTTGGCCTTTTCCGCCTCGGGGCCGACGATGCGCAGCTTGAAACGCTCCTTCAGCGCCAGATTTGCCTCGACGTGGTCGACATGGTGATGCGTGGTCAGGATGACAGTCGGCGTCCAGCCGGTGCGTTTCAGGGCGGCCAGGATCGGCGCCTCCTCCGGCGCGTCGATGATCGCGGTCTGACCGCTTTTAGGGTCGTGCACCAGCACGCCGAAATTGTCGCTGCGGCACATGAACTGTTCGATCTCGACCGGCATCTGATCTCTCCCTGGTTGCGGCAGACATAGGGTGGTTGCCAGTCAATGTCATCGGCCTTTATCGAACATGGCGCCTCTATCGAAGTTGGCGCCTTTGTTGAACTTGGCCATCATCGCGGCTACCGTCCCTGCCATGCATTCCGACATCGTCGACCTTCGCTCCTTCTATTCGACAACGCTCGGCCGGTTCGCCGAGCATTCGATCACGATGGCGCTGTCGTCAATATGGGCCACTGTCCCCAATGAAAGGCTGGTCGGGCTCGGCTACACCTTGCCGTGGCTGGAGCGTTTCGGCGCCGACGCCGAGCGGGTCTTCGCCTTCATGCCGGCAACGCAAGGCGCCGTGGTCTGGCCGGCGACCGGGCCGACGGCGACGGCATTGGTCTTCGACGAGGAATTGCCGCTGGTCGATTCCTGCATCGACCGGGTGCTCCTGGTCCATTCGCTCGAGCATGTCGAAAATCCGCGCGAAACGCTGAACGAAATCTGGCGGGTGCTGTCGCCGGCGGGACGCGTCGTCATCGTCGTGCCCAACCGGCGCGGCGTCTGGGCGCGGTTCGAGCACACGCCGTTCGGCAATGGCCGGCCTTTTTCACGCGGACAGCTGACGGAACTGCTGCGCGAGGCGAATTTCACGCCGGCGTCCTGGTCCGACGCGCTGTTCTTTCCGCCATCGCGGCGGCGCTCCATGATGCGGTTCAACAATGTGCTGGAACGCGCCGGCCGGCGGCTATGGCCGATCTTTTCCGGTGTCATCGTCGTCGAGGCGCAGAAACGGCTCTACCAGGGCGTGCCCGTAGCCCAGCGCGCGTCGCGCCGCGTCTTCGTGCCGGTGCTGTCGCCGCATGGCGCGACGCGGCTCGGCCGCCAAGCCGGGACCGGCGGTGCGGCATCGCCGTCCCGCCAGGTGAAACCTTCGTGATGACACATGGAAATCTCTGCCGTGCGGCATTTCCCAACCTATCTGTCGTGGTGAACTCGCAGCCTGGTTGATATGCGGATGCCGCTGGCTCTCTCTTCATCTGGTTTCGACAGCGCTTCCGAAGGCAAGGATTTCTGGCATGGCTGATCAACCGTATAATGGCGCCAGTGTTCAGCCGGTTACGGTGGAAGCCAGCAGTTTGCGCGATCAACTGACGACGATCCGGCAGGCGCTGGCCGGATCGCCGGTTCGCAACTGGCTGCTGTGGACGTCGCTCGGCATTCTGGCCGTCATTATCGCGACGTCGATCGGCCAGGTCCTGCTCAACCGCTGGAGCCAGCCCTTCTACGACGCGCTCGCGCGCCGCGACATGGAGGCCTTCCTGCACCAGCTCCTTGTCTTCGCGATGATCGCCGGCGGACTGCTGGTGCTCAACATCGGCCAGACCTGGCTCAACCAGATGATCCGGCTGAAGTTGCGCGAGGCACTCACGCTCGACCTGATCGACCAGTGGATGCGGCCGGCGCGGGCCTTCCGGCTGGCCAATGCCGGCGCCATCGGCGTCAATCCCGACCAGCGCATGCAGCAGGACGCCGCGCATCTGTCGGATTTGTCGACCGATCTCGGCGTCGGGCTGCTGCAGTCCTTCATCCTGCTCGTCTCGTTCGTCGGCGTGCTGTGGGAATTGTCTTCGGGCTTCGTGTTCCACATCAATGGCTGGTCGCTGGCCATACCTGGCTACATGGTCTGGGCCGCGTTTCTCTACGCCGGCACCGCATCCTGGCTGAGCTGGCTGGTCGGGCGGCCGTTGATCCGGCTCAACAGCGACCGCTACACAAGGGAGGCGGAACTGCGCTCCTCGATGGTGCGCGTCAACGAGAATGTCGATGCCATCACGCTGTATCATGGCGAAGCCGACGCCAGGCGGCGGCTCGAGCTCGACCTTGGCACCGTGCTGGGCGCCATGCGGCGTATCTATACCGCCCAGATCAACCTGTCCTGGGTGACCGACACCTATGGCTGGATCACCGTCGTGGCCCCCATCCTGGTCGCCTCGCCGGTCTATTTCTCGGGCGACATCAGTTTCGGCGGGCTGATGATGGCGGTCGGCGCCTTCAACCAGGTGCATTCATCCTTGCGCTGGTTCATCAACAACATCGGCGGCATCGCCGACTGGCGCGCCACGCTGATGCGCGTCGCCGATTTCCGCATTGCGCTCGAGGAAACCGATGTGTTGCACGACGAGGAAAAACGCATCGCCTTCGGTGACAACGCCAATGGCAGCCTGACCTTCGAGAAGCTCCAAGTGGGCTCGCCCGAGGGTTGCACAAAACTATCCGACCCGCATGTCGAAATCCGCCCCGGCGAGCGCGTCATGATCACCGGCGAGCCGGGCGCCGGCAAGACGCTGTTCTTCCGCGCCATAGCCGGCCTGTGGCCGTGGGGGAGCGGCCGGATTGGCCTGCCGGCGGGAGAAACTCCGATCTTCGTGCCGCGCGTTCCCTATTTCCCAGCCGGTACGCTGCGCGAGGTTCTCGATCACCCAAATGGACATGCTCCGGCAAGCGATGCCGACATCAGAGCGGTACTTGCCGAGGTCGGCCTCGAGCGGCTGTCGTCCTCGCTCGACCGCAGCACCCGCTGGGAGCGTGAGCTGGGCGATGACGAACAACGCTCGCTTGCCTTCGCCCGGCTTGCATTGCGGCAGCCGAAATGGGTGGTCATCGACGAAGCCCTGGACGCATTCGACGGCCCGTCGCTGAGGCGGGTGCTGTCGATGCTGGAGAAGCGCCTGGATGAGACCGCCATCGTCAACATAGGCCGCGGCCAGCACAACAGTCACTTCTTTCCGCGGGGATTGACGATCGTCAAGGATACCGGCGCACCGGCACTGAAGCCTGTCCGGGTCAGGGCCGGCGCCATCGAGCCGCCACCCGCCGCTGCCCGCCGCAAAAAATAGGCCCCTGAAATAAGGCCTCAAGAAAGGCGGGTCCTGGTCGCCGGCGCAAAGCTTTATTTTGCCGTGATCGCGAGAGAAGTTCGGTGAGGGAAACAACCTGGCACCGGCCATGCTCGATGCTCTCCGCCTGCTTGCTTGTCTTGCCTGCGCCGAGGCGGCTCCGGTTGCCCTGCCGCCGGATGTCGCGGCGGTGGATGTCGAACTGGTGCTGGCGGTCGATATCTCGCTGTCGATGGACGAGAAGGAATTCGCCCTGCAGCGCGCCGGCTATGTCGAGGCGCTGCGGCATCCCGAGTTCATCCAGGCCGTCCGAGCCGGCAAGACGGGCCGCATCGCGCTCGCCTATTTCGAATGGGCCGGCACGGTGCGCGACGACGCGGTCATCGGCTGGCAGATCATCGACAGTGCCGAGAGCGCCAACACCTTCGCCGACAAGGTCGCGGCGCGCCCGTTCCGCAGCTTTCGCGGCACCTCGATTTCCACCGCGCTGAGCTTCGGCACCGGCTTGTTGGAGGGAACCGGCTTCGACGCCGAACGCAGCGTCATCGACATATCAGGCGATGGCCCCAACAATATCGGGCCGCCCGTCACCTCGACACGCGATGCCGCCGTGGCGAAAGGCATCGTCATCAATGGCTTGCCGATCTTGATCCATCCGTCGCCGACCTTCAGCCATCTCGACCAGTATTACGCGCAATGCGTGGTTGGCGGACCAGGCTCCTTCGTGCTGCCGATCTATGCGGCCGCCGAATTTTCGACCGCGATCCGGCGCAAACTTATCCTGGAAGTGAGCGGCCTTGGGGACGAGGCCAAGGTCCTTCCTGTGGACGCGGACACCCCGGTTGATTGCCTGCGTGGCGAGCGCGACCGGCGTTTCCTTTCGGATCCGTATTTTCCCGAACTCGACCGCTGACTGCCGCCCTTTTGGCATCGACCATCCGCACGAGCCCCCGGATGCCTGGAAATAGAGCGTGCCGGCCTCATCGCCTCAGCAAAAACACCGCCTGCTGGCCGAAGAAGTTCCAGAACCACCAGGGCATGGACAGGCCGATCTTCTGGCCGTTGGCGTCGAGCGCGGTTGCCTTGTCCACCGTCGCGCCGAGTTCCTCGCACAGGTTGACGAAGTCGCGGATGGTGCAGAAGTGAATGTTGGGCGTGTCATACCAGGAATAGGGCAGGTCCTTGGTCACCGGCATGCGTCCCTTGACGAACAGCGACAGCCGTACTCGCCAATGGCCGAAATTGGGGAAGGACACGATGGCGCGGTTGCCGATTCTCAGCAGTTCGTCGAGCACCAGCTTCGGATTGCGGGTGGCCTGCAGCGTCTGTGACAGGACGACGAAGTCAAACCCTTTGTCCGGGTAGAATTGGAGATCCTTGTCGGCGTCGCCCTGGATGACCGAGAGGCCGCGCGCCACGCATTCGTTGACGCCGCGCTGCGACAGTTCCAGCCCGCGGCCGTCGATCTGCTTGGTCTCCTGCAGCAATTCCAGCAGTTCGCCGTCGCCGGAACCGACGTCGAGGACGCGCGATTGCGGCGGGATGAGATTGGCGACGACTTCCAGGTCGACGCGCGGGGCGCGATTGACGCTCATGGGTTGAGCCCCCGTACCCGAGCCGCCGAACCGATGAAGCCGTTGATGGCAGCGAACAGTCCCGGTTCGTCGAGCAGGAAGGCGTCGTGGCCGCGGTCGGTGTCGATCTCGACGAAGGATACCGAGGCGCCGGCCGCGTTGAGCGCATGCACGATCGAGCGGCTCTCCTCGGTCGGAAACAGCCAGTCCGAGGTGAAGGAGACCAGGCAGAAGCGGGTTTTCGTACCGGCGAAGGCATCCGCCAGGCGTCCGCCATGGTCGGCGGCGAGGTCGAAGTAATCCATCGAGCGCGTCATGTAGAGATAGGAATTGGCGTCGAAGCGGTCGACGAAGGTCATGCCTTGGTGGCGCAGGTAGCTCTCGATCTGGAAGTCGGCATCGAAGCCGAAAGTGAGCGCCTCGCGATCCTGCAGGTTGCGGCCGAACTTGCGGTGCAGGGCGGCTTCCGACAGATAGGTGATGTGGGCGGCCATGCGCGCCACCGCCAGGCCCTTTTCCGGGCGCCTGCCGTGTTCGAAATATTTGCCGCCATGCCAGTCCGGATCGGCCATGACGGCCTGCCGGCCAACCTCGTGGAAGGCGATGTTCTGCGAGGAATGGCGCGCGCCGGTGGCGATCGGCAGCGCCGAGAAGACGCGCTCGGAATAGGTCGACGCCCATTCCAGCACCTGCATGCCGCCCATCGAGCCGCCCAGCACGCAAAATAGCTTTTCGATGCCGAAATGGTCGACCAGCATCAATTGCGCCCGCACCATGTCGCGGATGGTGATGATCGGCAGGTCGAGCCCGTAGGGCTTGCCGGTGGCGGGGTTGGTCGAGGCGGGGCCGGTGGAACCCAGGCAGCCGCCGACAACGTTGGAGCAGATGACGAAGAAGCGGTTGGTATCGATGATCCGCCCCGGGCCGATCAGCACCTCCCACCAGCCCGGCTTGCCGGTCACCGGATTGGTGCTGGCGACATGCTGGTCGCCGGTCAGCGCGTGGCAGACGAGAATGGCGTTGGAACGGGCGTCGTTGAGCGTGCCATAGGTCTGGTAGGCGATCTGGAAGGGCGACAGCATCACGCCCGCGTCAAGCTTCAGCGGCTTATCGGCGCCAAAGCGCAACACCGGGCTCGACGGCTGGTCGGCCTCGTTGTTGGTCTTGCCTGCGCGCAGAGCGGCCATCGCACCCTCTTAGATCCACGAACGAGCCTGGCGGAAACCCGATCGGTTTCGGCCCGACACGCTGTCCGGCCGGCGCGGACAACAAAAAACCGGCATTGCCTTCGCAAAGCCGGTTACGTCACGCAAACGGCCCTTTAGCGAATTGTTTAACGTGGCTGCAAGCCGACCGGCCAAATCACCACGGAACTATCGATGTCCTTCTAGAACTCGTCCGCCTCGCCGTCAATGCCGGGCATCCGGGGCCACTGCCACCTCTCGACATTGTGGGCCACGGCTTGTATTTCCGCTGCGGCCTTCGGGTGAAGGCATTTTCGATGGATTTGTGACATGACGCAGACACCGGACAAGGCACGTCCCACCCCGCGCGCGGGCATCATGGACATCGAGGCCTATGTGCCTGGCAAAAGCACGGCGCCCGCCGGCGTGGCCAAGGTCCACAAGCTGTCGTCGAACGAGAACCCGCTCGGTCCGTCGCCAAAGGCGATCGAGGCGGCGCGGGAGGTCGCGGCAAAGCTCGATATCTATCCCGACGGCACCGCCCGGCGGTTGCGCGAGGCGATCGCCGAGGTGCATGGCCTCAACCCACAGAACATCATCTGTTCCAATGGCTCCGACGAAATCCTGGGGTTGTTGGCGCAGACCTATCTCGCGCCCGGCGACGAGGCCATATTCACCGAACACGCCTTCATGGTCTACAAGATCTACATCCAGTCGGCGGGCGCCCTCCCGATCGCCGTCAAGGAGAGCGAAGAGCGCGCCGATGTCGATGCTATCCTGGCCGCGGTGACGCCGCGAACGAAAATCGTGTTCCTGGCCAATCCCAACAATCCGACCGGCACCTATCTGCCGTTCCAGGAGGTCCGCCGCCTGCATGCCGCGCTGCCGAAGACCGTGCTTCTGGTGCTGGACGCGGCCTATGCCGAATATGTCCGGCGCAACGACTACGAAGCCGGCATCGAACTGGCGGGCAGTTCCGACAATGTGGTGATGACCCGCACCTTCTCCAAGATCGGCCTCGGCGGGGCGCGGATCGGCTGGATGTATGGACCGATGCATATCGTCGAGGCGATCAACCGCGTGCGCGGCCCCTTCAACGTCAATGCCATGGCGATCGAGGCCGGCATCGCGGCGATCCGGGACCGCGCCCATGTCGAACGCAGCATCGCGCACAACGAGATCTGGCTCTCCTGGCTCAGCGAACAGATGACCGGGCTTGGGCTGCGGGTGACGCCCAGCGTCGGCAATTTCCTGCTCATCCATTTTCCCGACGACCAGAGACATTCGGCGGCGGCGGCGGACGATTATCTGACGGCGCGCGGCTACATCCTGCGGCGCGTTTCCGGCTACGGCTTTCCCAACGCGCTGCGCATGAGCGTCGGCACCGAAGAAGCCAACCGCGGCGTCGTCGCCGCGCTCACGACATTCCTGAAAAGCTAGAACGCCATGACATCACCGATGTTTGAAAGAATAGCGCTGGTCGGCATCGGCCTGATCGGCTCGTCGCTCGCCCGCGTCATCCGCCGCGAGGGCCTTGCCCGCCATGTCGCCATCTCCACCCGCAGCGCCACGACGCTGGCGCGTGCGGAAGCCCTTGGCCTGGGGGACTCCTACACCGCGGATGCCAGGGAAGCGGTGCGTGACGCCGATCTGGTCATCGTCTCGGTGCCGGTCGGTTCGTCCGGCGCGGTGGCGCAGGAAATCGCGCCGGCGCTGAAAAAGGGCGCGATCCTCACCGATGTCGGCTCGACCAAGGCATCCGTGATCGCGCAGATGCAGCCGCATGTGCCCGAGGGCGTGCATTTCATTCCCGGCCATCCGCTGGCGGGCACGGAGAAATCCGGCCCGGATGCGGGCTTTGCCGACCTGTTCGACAACCGCTGGTGCATCTTCACGCCGGTTCCGGGCACCGATCCGGACGCGCTGGAAAGACTGTCGGAATTCTGGCGCCGCTGCGGCGCCAACATCGACACGATGGACCCGCAGCATCACGACATGACGCTGGCCATCGTCTCGCATCTGCCGCATATCATCGCCTACAACATCGTCGGCACCGCCGACGATCTGGAATCGGTGACCAAGACCGAAGTCATCAAATACTCGGCCTCCGGCTTCCGCGACTTCACGCGCCTGGCCGCTTCCGATCCGACCATGTGGCGGGACGTGTGCCTGCACAACAAGGACGCCATCCTGGAAATGCTGGCGCGGTTCTCGGAGGACCTCGCCTTCCTGCAGCGGGCCATTCGCTGGGGCGACGGCGACAAGCTGTTCGACCTGTTCACCCGCACCCGGGCGGTGCGCCGCTCGATCATCGAGGCCGGGCAGGACATCGACGTGCCGGATTTCGGCCGCCAGGCAGTCGAGCATCCGGCGAAGGCATAGCCGGACCAGCAATTATCCCGTCCAGTGGGCTGCCATCATCGCCAGCGTCTCGACGCGGTCCGGCGCGCCGAGCCTGCCGCCGAAACGCTGGCATTTGAGTGCCGCGGCGGCACTTGCAAAGCGCAGCGCCTGTTCGACCGGCATGGCTTGCGCCAGTCCGACGGCAAAGGCCCCGTGGAAAACGTCGCCTGCAGCCAGCGTATCCACCACCTTCACCTTCGGCGCCGCGACGTGGCGCACACGGCCGGCGTGCCGGTCATGCCACCAGGTGCCGGCGGCGCCGCCGGTGACCGCGACAAAGGCGTCGGTGCGCGACGCGAGGTCGGCGCAAGCGGTCTCCAGATCCAGCGCCTGGCCGCATATGATGCGGACTGCCGGCTCCGAGGCGACGATATGCGAAGCCAGCGGCAACAGCCGCTCCAGCACAGGCAATGGAGCCGTATCGGCATCGAGAATTGCGGGGCGCCCCGCCGCCCGTGCCGCCGTCAACGCCAAGGCCGCGGCGCCCGGCCAGCGCACATCCGCCAGCACGGCGTCGAATACGGAGATATCGGCAACGGGCAGCACCTCTGGATCCGCCTGCGCCAGCCTGTCGTAGAACGGGACGATGATGCGCTCGCCATGCGCGTCGACCAGGATCGCCGCAAGTGCGGAGCGCGCTCCCGCGACGCGGCGGATCAGGCTGCAATCGACGCCCTCCGCCTCGATGCCCGAGATCAACTGGTCGCCGACCGCGTCGTCGCCGACGCTCGCCCACAGCGACACTTCGGCCCCCAGCCGGCGAGCGGCGCAGGCGGCACTGGTGGCCATGCCCGAAGCGATCTGGACGCCGTCACTGGCGATGAACTTTCCCTGATGGGTGGGAAGCGTGTCGACGCGCAGGATTGTATCGAGCGTCAGCGCGCCGACGCTGAGGAGTTTTACCGGTCCGTCCATCGGGAATGCTTATTCGACCGGCTTGATCTTGCCCAGAGGGATGAAGCCGAGCGAGGCCTTGCCCTTGACCACCTTGAGCGGCATCGACGGTTCGCTGCCAAGCAGGGCAAGTGCCGCAAAACCCTGCTCGATGGCATTCTTCTGCTCCGGTATGGCGCCGCCCAGAATGGCGGCGACGGCTTTCGGATCCTTGATCCGGATCATCAGGTCGGCATCGACCAGGCCTTCGGCATCGACCGACAGAGGCCCGGAAACGGTAACGCGCGCGGTGCCGGACGACAGGTCGAGCGTGCGGATCTCGATTCGTTGGCCGCGCAGGCTCTTCGCCTGCGTGCGGATCAGGGCAACGCCGTTCTTCAGCGTCGCATCGCCGCTGGCATCAAGCGCCGGCAGCACGCGCCCGCCGATCGCATCGGCATCGATCTCGAGATCGGCAAAGCTGCCGACATAGTCGAGATCGCCATTGTTGGGTTGCACTTGGCCTGACGCCTTGCCGGCGCTGAACAGTTGTACCGGATCGGTATCGTCGGCCGGATCGGTCTGGCCCGAGAGGCCGTCGGCTTGCAGGGATATGCGCTGCGGCAGCGGATACCACAGTTTGAGATCGGCCTGCAGATTGTCCCAGTCGATCCACAACGGCATCATGCCGGGGACAGAGGTCCTGAGCGGACCGCGCAGATTGGCAATCGGCGACAAGGGCTGCACGAGCTGGGCGACAGCATTGAAACTGCCGGCCGAGGCGGCGATGTTCCTGGCGTCATCCTCATAGGCGAGATTGTCGCAGGAGACGGTAAAACTCAACGGATAGCCGCTGACCTGGAGATTGGCGCAACCGGCCGCGACGCCGCTCTTGTTGAGCGCGGCGACCGCCTTGTCGGCCTCGCTTCTAACCCTGCCCGCCATATAGAACCAGGCCGCGCTGTAGAGGGCGAACAGCACGAGCACGAACGCAACCAGCCAGAACAAAGGGCGGCGGCGGTTGGTCTGGCGTTCGTCTGATAACGTCATGCTGGGTCTCATTCACGTATCGGTGGGCGGGCTGTCGATTCCGGCAACGACAATAGGTAGACAGAGCCGGATGGAAAAAACACCGATTCCGGTGTGGTGCTGCAATCTTTTGCTATCAGGCGCGGCGATATGGGCGATTTTTGGGTGTTTGGCTATGGTTCGCTGATCTGGCGGCCCGGTTTCGCGCATGTCGAGACACAGCGCGCTCGCCTGCATGGCTATCGTCGCTCGCTGTGCGTCTATTCGTTCGTGCATCGCGGCACGCGCCAACGGCCGGGCCTTGTGCTTGGCCTCGATCGCGGCGGCTCCTGCGTCGGCCTGGCCTTCCGCGTGCCGGGCGAGTTGCGCGACGAGGTCATCGCCTATCTGCGCGAGCGCGAGCTGGTCACATCAGTCTATCTCGAGCGCGCGCTCAAGGTCCGGCTCGACGGCGGCGGCATGGTCGAGGCCGTGGCCTACATCGTCGACCGCGGCCACGAGCAGTATGCAGGGGCGATCGATGCAGCGCACGCGGCAGCGGTGGTGCGCGGCGCGGTCGGCCAATCCGGAAACAACGAGGACTATGTGTTCAGCACGCTGGAACATCTTGAAGCGCTGGGCATTCGCGACCATTGGCTGGAAGAGGTGGCGCGCGGACTCTCGCCTTGAGGCGCTGGCCCTGCGGAAAATGCCGCCAGGCCTTTGAAGTCGGTGAGGCGAGACCTAGGTTAGGCCTCGAAGCCCAGCCGGGGGGCGGCATCCGCCCGGCCCCAACCCTCACGGAGATCCGTCTTGCAAAAACGCCGTCTCGGTCGCACCGACCTTTTCATCGCGCCGCTGGTTCTGGGCGGTAACGTCTTTGGCTGGACCGCTGACGAAAAGACCTCCTTCGACCTGCTCGACCGGTTCGTCGGCGCCGGCCTCAACGCCATCGACACGGCGGACGCCTATTCGCGCTGGGTTCCCGGCAACAAGGGCGGCGAATCGGAAACCATTATCGGCAAGTGGATGAAGGAGCGGGGCAATCGCGATCAGGTCGTGGTGGTCACAAAGGTTGGCTCAGACATGGGGCAGGGCCACAAGGACCTGTCCGCCGCCTATATCGAGAAAGCCGTCGAGGCTTCGCTGAGGCGGCTGCAGACCGACGCCATCGACCTCTATCTATCGCACTGGCCGGATCCCACGACGCCCTATGAGGAAACGCTTGGCGCCTATGAGAAGCTGCTCGCCAAGGGCAAGGTGCGCCATATCGGCTGCTCCAACCTCGACGCCGGCCAGTTGCGCGCGGCGCTCGACGTGGCGAGCCTGCGCAGTCTGCCGCGCTATGAAGTGCTGCAGCCGGAATACAATCTCTATGACCGCTCGTCCTTCGATGGTCCGTTGCGCGATCTGTGCGTGGCCGAGGATATCGGCGTCATCACCTATTTCAGCCTGGCCAAGGGTTTCCTGAGCGGCAAATATCGCGGCGAGGCCGATCTTGGCCAAAGCGAGCGCGGCGAGGATATCGGCAGCTATCTCAATCCACGCGGCATGCGCATTCTGGCGGCTCTCGACGCGGTGTCCGCCAGGCATTCGGCCAAACCGGCGGAAGTTGCGCTGGCCTGGGCCATCGCGCGGCCAGGCGTGACCGCGCCGATCGCCAGCGCCACCAAGCCGAGCCAGATGGACAGCCTGATCAAGGCGGTTTCGTTAAAACTGACATCAGACGACATGGCCGAACTCGACAAGGCGAGCGGCTGACGCTTCGCCAGCTGCGGCGCGCACGTAGCTGGCTTAAGTTCGCTGTCCTCTCGGTGATGATCGTCGCCATCCATGCCGTGTGGCTGCTTGCAGGGGTGGCGTTCGCCGCGACGCTGTGCTGACCACCGCATTGGCCGTATTTGGCTGAGTTTCTCAGGCCTTGGCGCCGAGTTCGCGCAGCCGCTTCACCGCGGTCGGCGGCAGGGCCGGCGGGTTCGGCGCGCTGGCCGCGTCGACAAGGAACGCGTCGCAGGCGGCTTCGGTGTCGCCGATCAGCCGCGCCATGAATTCTTCCTTGCCGAGACCCGGCGGGATCGGCGGCAGGAAGCGCGCCTTGATCGTGCCGGGAAAGCGCAGGAATTTGCGGCGCGGCCAGTAGAGGCCGGCGACATGGGCGACCGGGACCACCGGAATGCCAAGCTGCGAATAGATTTCGACAATGCCGTATTTGTAGGCCGGCTGGTCGCCCGGCGCGCGCCGCGTGCCCTCGGGATAGATGATCAGCTGGCGCGGGTTGCGCGCCATTTCTTCCTTGGTCGCCGCCACCACCGCCTTCAGCGCCTTGGAGCGGCTGCCGCGATGGACCGGGATCATGCGCATCTTCATGATGTACCAGCCGAAGAAGGGGATCCAGGTCAGTTCGCGTTTCAGGATGTAGAGCGGGTCGTGCAGGTAGGGAAAGAAGGCGATCGCGTCCCAGAACGACTGATGTTTCGGCGCCAGGATGAACGAACCTTCGGGCAGGTTCTCCAGGCCGGTGATCTCGCTCCTGGTACCGGCGATCCTGGCGTATAGCCACATGCAGGTGCGCGACCAGAATTTCGGCACGAACCAGGCGCGGTGACGCGGCGACAGGAAATAATAGGGGGTCCAGAGGATCATCTGGACGATCAGATTGACGTAGAAGACGAAATTGAACGCCAGCGATCTGATGTAAAGCATGGGGGAGGTCCGGTGAGGAGGTGTGCGTTGGTTACACCAAGCGCGCCTAAAAAGAAAATGGCCTCGCACTACGCCAACCGCGCCAGCCGGTCTCTCAGGCGCGGCGCCGCGAAATCGAGAAAGGCGCGCAGCTTGACCGGCAGCAGCCCTTGACCCGCATGCACCAGGTTCACCGG
This sequence comes from bacterium M00.F.Ca.ET.205.01.1.1, assembly GCA_004791255.1. Taxonomy (GTDB): domain Bacteria; phylum Pseudomonadota; class Alphaproteobacteria; order Rhizobiales; family Rhizobiaceae; genus Mesorhizobium. The sequence goes on along the minus strand of SRUQ01000006.1, from coordinate 50,439 downwards.
CCAGGGCTCGGGCTCGAACTCCCGCAACAGGATGCGGAGCGCGCCGGATCGCACCGCCGCCTCGACCTGGTAGGACAGCACCCTTGTCGGTCCGACACCGGCAATCGCTGCATCGATCGCCGCCTCGGCGGTGTTTACCTGAAGCCGCGAGCGGACCCGGATCGATATCTCGGCCTTGCCTGATGCAAAGCTCCATGCCGAGAGGCCGCCAGGCCCCTCGAAGGTGATGCAGCTGTGGGTTGCGAGATCCTCGGGGGTTTGCGGCGTGCCGCGTTCGGCGAGGTAGGCCGGGCTCGCGCACACGACCCGCCGGATCGCGCCGACCCGCAGCGCGACCAGGCTCGAATCAGGGAGCGCGCCGATGCGCACGGCGAGGTCGATATGGTCCTCGGCGAGCTGGGTTATGCGGTCCGCCAGCGTGAGCCGGATATCGACGTCGGGATAGGCGGCGAGGAAAGCGGTGACCACAGGTAGAACGTGCAGGCGGCCGAAGACGACGGGCGCCGTGATCACCAGTTCGCCGGTCGGGACGCTGTATTCGCCCGCCGCGGTGCGCTCGGCCTCGCCGACATCGTCGAGAATACGGCGGCAGGCGGCAAGATAGGCGTGCCCGGCATCGGTCAAGGTCAGCCGCCGCGTCGAGCGGTTGAGGAGGCGTGTGTTGAGATGCCGCTCCAGGTCTGAGATTTTGCGGCTGACCGTCGCCAGCGGAATGCCTAGATTGCGCGCGGCGGCGGAAAGGCTGCCGGCTTCCACCGCGCCAATGAACAGGGACATGGCCTCCAGTCGATCCATATTTCTTCCGGAAAATGGAAGGATGGATTACAGATATGCCATCTACATCGCGATGATGGAAGGCTCCATATTCGCCGCCTGGCCACAGGCGGCCTCGATCAGAGAAGGAAACTGCCATGTCTGAAAGTCGTCCGCCGCTGCCGCCATTCACCGCCGAGACCGCGGCACAGAAGGCGCGCATGGCCGAGGATGCCTGGAATTCCCGCGATCCGGCCCGCGTCGCGCTCGCCTATACGGCGGACAGCCGCTGGCGCAATCGCGCCGAGTTCCTGCAGGGCCGCGAGGCCATCCAGGCCTTCCTGACGCGCAAATGGAGCCGGGAGCTCGATTACCGGCTGATCAAGGAGGTCTGGGCCTTCCACGACAACCGCATCGCGGTGCGCTTCGCCTATGAATGGCACGACGACAGCGGTTCATGGTTCCGCAGCTATGGCAACGAGAACTGGGAATTCGACGAACACGGGCTGATGCGCCTGCGCATCGCCAGCATCAACGACCTGCCGATCGGCGCGGCCGACCGCAAATATCACTGGCCGCTCGGGCGCCGCCCGGACGACCATCCAACATTGTCGGAGCTGGGTCTTTAGCTCCAAAAGGAGGCTTTCGATGAACGCGCATGCTTTCACCAGCGACGTTGCCTTTACGCCGACAGTCAAGGCGATCCAGGCCCGCAAGGGCTCGCGCCAGTCCTATGCCCGCGTCGAGGAGCGGGGCGGCTGGAGGTCTGACATCACGCATGATCTTGCCGCGTTCATCGAGATGCAGACCAGTGTCTTCCTGTCGACGGCCAATGGCGAGGGCCAGCCCTATATCCAGCATCGCGGCGGGCCGGCGGGCTTCCTCAAGGTGCTCGACGAAAAGACGATCGGCTTTGCCGATTTTGCCGGCAACAGGCAGTTCATCACCCAAGGCAATCTGGCCGACAATCCACAGGCCTTCCTGTTCCTGATCGACTATATGCAGCGCCAGCGCATCAAGATCTGGGGCACGGCGCGCGTCGTTGAGGACGATGCCGAGCTGGTAGCGAAGCTGATGCCGCAGGATTACAAGGCGCGGCCCGAACAGGTCATCCTGTTCACGGTTTCCGCCTGGGACGCGAACTGTCCGCAGCATATCCCGCAGCGTTTCGAGGCGGCCGATGTCGCCGCGGCGCTTGGCGATCGCGACCAGCGCATCCAGCGTCTCGAACAGGAAATAGCGCGCCTCAAGGAGGCGTCGGCAGCAACGGCCAAAGGATGACGAGGCGGCGCTGAAGATTCAGCCGCCGGCGGCGGTTTCGGCCAGCGCGATGCCATCGGGCGTCGGCTTCACCGGTACGATGCCGCGCGCCAGCGCAAGCAGGTATTTGGTGTATTCAGTGAACAGCACGCGCAACGCCCGCGGCTTGATCAGCCAGTTGCCATTGTCGAGGTTGGAATTGACCACCGGATAGGGCTCGAGCTTCGCGCCATGCAATAGCCGGCCCATTTCCAGCAGGCTGCGCGGCATATGGTAATTGTTGGTGACGAGGATCACCGTGCCATAGGCATGGCTCTCGACCCATTTGGCGCTTTCTTCGGCGTTGCCGATCGTATCGAGCGCGGCGCGGTCGATGTCGACGCAGCAAGAGAACAGCCGCTTGTCGCCACCGGTCGCGACCTGCAACTGGCGGCGGCTGGCGGAGGGATGGACGCCGCTGATCAAAAGCCGCTCGCCCTTGCCGGACGCCAGCAGATCCATCGCCGCATCGAGGCGTGATTGGCCACCGGTCAGCACGATGATCGCGTCGGCCTTGGCCGGATCGGCAGGCGTGGTCATATGGCCAACCTTGTTGGCGAACCAGCCAAAGCCGCCCGCAAACATCGACGCAAGCAGGATCAGGCAAAAGGCTGCTATACGGAGCGCGGCTCTGAGACGACCAACCTTGCCGTGGCCACGCAAACGGGAGGCCACCACTGGCATCGGTCCAGCCGTACCGGTCGTTTCCCGCGCGTCCATCGCCATATGGTTAATCCCGAAATGCGGCCTTTGGTAGCTAGAAGATGCACTTTACGTTACGCTAATTCTCCATTCGTGATCGCGCTCGCTCATCCGCCTGCCGCCTCACGCGTCGGGCTGACGGACGTCGATGTCGCTGAGATAGGCGACGACGGTGGCGTGCGAGGTCGCCGCCGTCAGCGCGCCGATTACCAGCACCATCAGGACGACGCCGAGATAGCCGGCCGAGCCGATGGCGAAATTGCCGAACAGGGCGGTTGCCTGGTCGGCCTGCGGTGTCGCCATGTTGCGCGACGACCACCAGGAGAAGACAATGAAAACGAGCACCGCCGCTGCCCCGCCGGCGGCGGCGCCTTTCATGCCAGTGACCAGGAAATGCCGGCGAAACTCGCGCGCGATGAAGCGTGCTTCGGCGCCGACGAAATGCAGCACCTCGATGATATGGCCGTTGCCAGCCATGGCGCCGCGGGTGGCGAACACCACGGTCAGCACCGTCGCCGACAGCATCAGCGCCAGCACGGCGATGCCGATGGTCACCGTGGTACGGGCCATGGCCACCAGGCGATCGACCCAGGTGCGGTGATCGTCCAGCGAAGCGCTCGGCAATTTGGGCGTGATCGCCGCGCGCATGGCGGCGAAGTCAGGCGGGCTGTTCTCATCGATGGTGACGATGATCAGCCGCGGCACGGGCAACTCGTCGATATTGAGGCCCGAGCCAAGCCACGGCTCCAGCAGCCGCGCCGTCGCGTCGCGGTCGATGATCCGGGTTGCCTTGACGCCGGGAAACTCGCCGGCGATCTGCGAGGCCTGGGCAAGTGCGGCTTCCATGTCAAGGCCGTCGACCGGCTTGACCTGGATCGTCGCCTCGCGCGAGATCTGGTTCTCCCAGACCGAGGCAGTGTCGCGCACCAGCGTTACCGCGCCGAAGGTCAGGCAGGACAGGAAGGTCATGATGGCGATGACCAGCACCAGCGCGCGGCCAGCGATGTTCTGGGCCGGCACGATCGGCGCCATCCGGCGCTGGGAGCGCGGCCTTGCTTCGGTCGCCTCGGCGTCATGTTCATCGAGATGTTCGGCGGACAGGTCAGTCATAGACGTCCAGCCTCCCGCCAGCCAGGATCATGCGCCGCGCATCGACCTGTTCCATCAGGCCGAGGTCGTGCGTGGCGATCACCACGGCGGTGCCCAGCCGGTTGAGCTCGATGAACAGCCGCAGCAGCCGCCGCGCCAGCGGCGGATCGACATTGCCGGTCGGCTCATCGGCAAGCAGGATCTCCGGCTGTTCGATCAGCGCGCGGGCAATCGCGGCGCGCTGCTTTTCGCCGCCCGACAGCACCGGCGGCAGCACATGCATGCGCTCGCCGAGCCCCACCCATTTCAACAGTTCGGTGACGTCGGTGCGGTAGCTCGCCTCCTCGCGGCCGCGCACGCGCAGCGGCAGCGCCACGTTCTCGTAGGTGGTCATGTGGTCGAGCAGGCGAAAATCCTGAAACACCACGCCGATGCGGCGGCGCAGATGCGGCAGTTCGGTGCGCGAGATGCGCGAGCGGTCCTTGCCGAAGATAGTGATCAGCCCGCGCGTCGGCTTCAGCGACATGAACAAAAGGCGCAGCAGCGTCGTCTTGCCAGCGCCGGAGGGGCCGCTCAGGAACTGGAAAGAGCGCTCCGGTATATGCAGGGAAATGTCGCGGAGGATCTCCGGACCCATGCCATAGCGGAGGCCGACATTTTCGAAGCGAATCAATTTCGGCGACCTGAAATTCCTGGCGGCGGCGAGCCAGCCTTTTGTGTGAAAAGACCATCGGCCGGCATGGTTAACCGGCGGTTAATTATGGGGTGGATTCGGCTCGTCACGAGTGCTCCGGTGGGGAAGCGTTAACCATTTGTGTTTACGCAAAAGAAACGAAAAGCGAACGTGCTGCAATACTGGGGCCATGATGGCTGAGGATCGAACCGCGCGCCCGGTTTCCGGCGAAATCATGACCGATCCGGCGGCAATTGCCGTGGCGGACCGGATCATGCGCGGTTCGGCGGCCGATATCGTCGACGCCGACTATGTGGTGATGCCGCGCTCCGCCGCCATCGTCGAAGCCGCCTCGCCGCCGCAGCGCATCATTGTCACGCCGTCCATCGAAGGCATGGACATGCTGCGCAAGCCGGATGCGCCGGCGGAACGGCTGCCGGCCTCACGCGGCGGGCCGATCTTCTGGATCGCGGGCGTTGGTGCCGCCTTTGCCGCTTTCTGGGTTTCGGGCGGTCATGCGCTGGTGCGTCAGGCGCCGGTGCTGTCGAGCGAGCCGGTGTCGGCGCTGAGCATTTCAGCGGTCACGTCACGTGTGGACGCCTCCGGGCCGAATTCCGTGCTGTTCGTCGATGGCGAGGCCGCAAATGACGGGGCGGGGCCGGCGGTGCTGCCGCCGCTCGAAATCCGGGTTACCGGCAATGACGGGCGCTTGACCCGCTATACGTTGGGGACATCCGGCCGTTCGCTGGCTTCGGGCGAAAGATTCGGCTTTGCCAGCCGGCTCGACGTGCCTAGAAACGGGGTCAAGACCGTTTCGGTCACTTTCGCCGAATAGGCGGCCAGCAGGGAAGACCATCAATGCCCATCGTGCGCGACAAGGACATCGAAGTCCTGTTTTCGGCATCCGCGATCGCGCGGCGCAATCTCGAACTCGCCAAGGAGATCGCCGAGCACGATTATCACGACCTCCTGGTGATTTCGGTGCTGAAGGGTTCGTTCATCTTCGCCGCCGACCTGATCCGCGCCATGCACGATGTCGGCCTGTCGCCGGAAGTCGAGTTCATCTTCATTTCCAGCTATGGCGCCGGCACCACCAGCGGCGAGGTGAGGGTGCTGCGTGACATCGACAATGAGGTCGCCGGCCGCGACGTGCTGCTGATCGACGACATTCTGGAATCGGGCAAGACGCTGACCTTCACCCGCGACCTGATGCTGTCGCGCGGCGCCAGGAGCTGTTCCATCGCCGTGCTGCTCGACAAGCGCATGCGCCGCCAGACCGCGCTCGCCGCCGACTATGTCGGCTTCGACTGCCCAGATTATTTCGTCGTCGGCTACGGCATGGACGTGGCGCACGCTTTTCGTGAACTGCCCTTCGTCGGCGTCGTCAAAGGCGATGTCTAAGGCCTTTGCCTCGACCGGCGAGTCCTGAAAAAGACCTTAACGGCGGCAAGAAAATTAGCTCGGCCGATGTCAGGCGCTTTCAGGAAAAGTCAACTTTTCGCGGCCAAATATCCGGCCATGGCAAAGCTTCTGATCGTCGAGGACGATGAGTCCGTCCGCACCCTCGCTGCCCGCGCGCTTGAACGCGCCGGCCACGCAATAGACATCGCCGCCGACGGCGCGCAGGGCCTGGCCATGATCCGCGCCGCGCAGGGCGGCTACGATCTGGTCGTCTCTGACATTCGCATGCCGGAGATGGACGGCATCGAGATGGCAGTCGCGGCGGCGGCGCTGTTTCCGTCGATGAAGATCATGCTGATGACCGGCTATGCCGACCAGCGCGAACGCGCCGAGGAATTGAATGGCATCATCCTCGATGTCGTGCAGAAACCGTTCACGCTGGCCGAGATCCGTTCGCGCGTCGACCGGGCGCTCAGCATTTTCGCCTGATCAGGCCGGATCGGTAGCGGCAAGCGCCGGAGCGGCGCTCCTGCGCCATCCCGTGTTGAGCGCCAGCAGGCCGGCACCGATAATCAAGGCAGCACCGGCCACCGTGCTGGTGCGCGGCACTTCGGCGAAGAACAGAAATCCCCACAGCGGCGACCACAGAATGCCGGTGTATTCGAAAGTGGCGACGCGGTTGGCGGGCGCCAGCCTATAGGCTTGCGACAACAGTATCATGCCGGCGGAGGCGACGAAGCCGCAGGCCGCCATTTTCAGGAAATCCGGCAGCGTCGGCCAGATCCATGGTCGCACCAGGAATTCCAGGCTCGGATGGGCAGCATGGGTGATGCCGGCAACGTGAAACACGCCGGCAACCACGATCGCGCCGGTCAGATAGGCGCCGTTCTGGTAGAAGGCCATGACGGTGGAGGATTCAGTGTCGCCGATCTTGCGCGCCATCAGCTGCGAGAAGCCGTAGAGCACGGCCGAGCCCAGCGACAGCAGCGCCGCCCAGTCGAACAGTCCGGCGCCGGGACGCAGCATCACAAGGACGCCAAGCAGGCCGATCAGCACCGTTGCCAGCGTCTGCCAGGAAACGCGCTCACCAAGATAGGGGCCGGCCATCGCCATGATGCAGAGCGGTGCCATGAAATAGAGCGCCACCGCATCGGCCAGCGGCAAGGCGGCGATGGCCAGATAGTAGACCGTATAGGAAGTGAACTGGATGAAGGCGCGAACCGTCAGCATGCCGAACCGCTTCGACAGGATGGCGCGCAGCCCGACATCGATATGAACGAGAACGATCAGGATCGGCAGCGCGACGATGGCGCGGATCGCCATCACCTCGGTCACCGGGTAGCCGCTCGACACCGCCTTGACCAGCGGATCCTGCAGCGAAAACACCAGCACGCCGAGGCACAGGCTCAGTATGCCGCGCACCATCCGGTTCTGCATCTGCGTCGGGCTCCCTGCACGTATGACCCGGGGCCGCCAGCCGCGGGGTAAAAAGAACCCGCCACCGTTTCGGGCAGCGGGTACGAGTGAGGACACTTGGTTGGTCCGCGGCTGGTTCGCAGCCGCTTATCCAATGGGTGAGGCAAATATCGTCCTGTGTTTGACATGTTGCAAACGAATTGAAATGATACCAGCAATCAAAATTGCTTATGGCTGACACCATGCGACCAACGCTAGACAGCGATCTCCTGCGCACCTTCGTGGCCATTGCCGAAGCGGGGAATTTTACCAGGGCGGCGGAGCAGGCAGGCCGCACCCAGTCGGCTGTGTCGATGCAGATGAAGAAGCTCGAGGACCTTGTCGGCGACAGCCTGTTCGAGCGCGGCTCGCGCGGCGTGGCGCTGACGCGGCGCGGCGGCGAGCTGATCGTCAATGCCCGCCGCATCGTCTCGCTGCTCGACGAGACGGCGGCGTCGATGGCCGTGGCCCCGCTTGGCGGTCCGGTGCGCATCGGCATTCCGGAGGAGTATGGTCACGCGATCCTGTCGCGCGCGCTCGGGGCATTTTCCAAGCGCCACACCAAGGTCGAGGTCACCGTGCGCTACGCGCATTCGGGGGCGCAGCTGGCAGCGGTGGCCGCCGGCGAGCTGGATCTCGCCGTGGTGTTCGAATGGCAGGAGCCCTCGGATGGCGAGGTGCTGATGCACGACCCGACCGTCTGGGTGACCTCGACGCTCCACCATACGCATGAAGAGCGGCCACTGCCGATCGCCCTCTACAACCGCGCCGGCTGGTGCAAGGACTTCGCCATCAAATCGCTGGAGCAGCGCGGCCTTGCCTATCGCGTCGCCTACACCAGCGACACCACCGGCGGCTTGAAGCTCGCCGTCACTTCTGGGTTGGCGATTGCGCCGATTTCTCGCAGCAACATTCCCAACGGCTGCCGCGAACTGACCGCAGCCGACGGTTTCGGCGACATCGATGCCTCGAATGTGGTGATGCACCGCAACCCCAACGCGTCCGGCGAGGCGATCGACGGCATGGAGGAAGCCATCCGCGAGGCGTTCGTCAGCAGGCAGGCTCAGCCGGCTTCCTCGTAGAAATGCAGCCGGTTGCCGAAGGGATCGGCGACCGATACCTCGCGGGTTTTCCATGGCGTCTCGTCCAGACCCGGCCTGGCGAAGCGATATTTCCTGGCCGTCAGTTCGCGATGCAGCGCGGCAATGTCCTCTACCTTGATACGAATGGCGATGCCGGGCGCACCGTCGCCATGATGTTCGCTCAGATGCAGGACGCAGCCGTCGCGGCCGACCGCCATGTAGAGCGGGGCATTGTCGTCGAAGCGGTGTTCCCATTTCACCTCGAAGCCGAGGAAGCCGACATAGAATTCGCGCGCCTTGGCAATGTCGAAGATGCGCAGGATGGGCGTTACGGCGCCAAGTTTCGGCATGGTTGTGCGACCGTCTGCAAGACTTCGTATGGGGTGAAAGGGGCAGCGCTTCCTATTTCAGCTCCAGCAGCCGTTCCAGGTAGCTGCGCTCGATGTCGGGGCTCAGCGCATTGCCGAGCCGCTTGCGGATCGCTTCCAGGATCTGGCGGGCGCGCTGCACGTCGATCTCGTCGGGCACCTTCACCGAATCGCCGAAATCGGGACCCTGGCTGGCGCGTGGCCGGCCGAGCGGGTCGCGGTCGGCATCCTGCTGGCGGCCGCCTTTCTCGCTGCCGCCCTGGTCGCCCTGCATGGCCTGCATCTGCTTCATCATGTCCTTGGCGCCCTTGCGCAGCGCCTCCAGCGCCCGTCCCTGATGGCCGACGGCCTGATCACCTTCGCCTTCTCCGAGCGCCTGTTCGGCGTTGCCCATGGATTTGCCGGCCTCGCCGAATCCCTCATTGGGCGCCATGCCCATGCCCTCGAGGCTCTTCTTGAGCTGATCGAGGTCGCTTTTCAATTTGCCCTGGCCTTCCTGCAACTGCTTCAACGCATCAGCGAATTCCTGCGGCGTCATCGGCTTGGGTCTGGCGAGCGGATCGCGGTCCTGGCCGGCGCCCGGCTTGTCCTGATCTTCGCCGCCGCCCTGGCCGGACTGCTGATCGCGGTTGTCGCCACGCTGCATCTGGTCCATGCGGAAGGTGTCGTTCATCATCTCCTGCTGGCGCCGCAGGATGTCGCCAAGCTTGTCCATCTGCTGGCGCATCTCGCTGTCCTGCTGGCCGCCCTGCTGCTGCCGGCCGGCCTGGAGATTGTTCATCATGTCCTGCAACTGCGACAGCAATTGCTGCGCCTTGTCGCGGTCGCCGGATTTCGCCAGATTCTCGATCTGGTCCATCATCCGGTCTATGTCGCTCTGGCGCAGTTCCTGGCCGTTCTGCTGCATCTGCGGTGCGTTGGGATTCTGCTTGGCGCGTTCGGCGAATTCCTGCAGGAACTGGTTCATCGCCTCGCGCAGTTCCTTCATCGCCTTTTCGATCTCAGCGTCGCTGGCGCCGTTCTTGATGGCGTCCTGCAGCGCTTGCTGGGCCTGACGCAGTCGCTTCTCGGCGGCCGAGAGGTTGCCTTCCTCGATTCCGAGCGCGATCTCCCAAAGATAGGACACCGCGTCACGCAACTGGTCATCGCTGTCGGCCATCTTCAGCCGGCTCCTCGCGCTCATGATGGCGAGGTAGTGCGACATCGTGTCGAACGTGTCTTCTGGGCGCAGCGTGATGGCGTCCATCAGGTCGAGCGCGCGCGACCTGGCGTTGGCGTCGAGCGCCAGCAGGCGGCGCTGCTCGATCACTGCCCGCGCCAGCGGGTTGGAGAACGGGCGCTCCGGCATCGACAGCGTCTTGGTCTCGCTGGTCGCCGTATGTCCGGCATCGTCGGTGGCCACCAGCGTGAGCTTGATGCTGGCACCGGACCAGACATGCTCCGTCAGGTCCTTCGAGGTCCTGGCGGCATTCGATTTGCCGCCGCGGCGCGGCAAGGCCAGCGGCATATCAGGCGGGCCATAGAGCGGACGCGCACCCGGCGCCTGCGGATCGGCCAGCGCGAACACCGCCTTGGCCGAGGCGGCGCCATAATCGTCATCGATCTGGTAGTTAAGTTCGAAGGCGCCGTTGACGGCGCGCTTAGGCTCGCCGACGAAACGGATCTGCGGCGGCTTGTCAGGGATAACCGCGAAGGCCCAGCGGCCGAGTTCATTCTCACCCGAGGTCAGCGTCAGCGTGCCGTCATTGGCCAGCTTGCCGGTGAACTGGCGAACCTTTGAGGCTGAGGCGGGGGGTGGTGCCGCCGGGCTTGCCGCTGTCTTGGCCGTGGCCGCCTGTGCGCCGGCGGGGTCAATGGCGCGCGCGTTGCCATCCTTGTCGGCATAGGCGAGCGTTTCCTCGCCCGAGCCACCGGTGACCCGCAGGGAGACGTCGCTGCCCTCGGGGACATGAAACGTCGGTGTCGCCTGGTTGGCATCGGCGGTCAGGAAGATCGGCGGCTTCCCGGTATAGGCCGGCGGCGTCACCCATGCATCGATACGCGGCGGCACGGCATCGTGCGCGCCATGGGCGCTGAAGCCATCGGAGAGCGTGCCGCCTGCCGGCCCGAAGGAGAAGGCAAAGGCGGTGACGAGCAGAAGGGCCGCCACGGCGCGCAGGCCCCAGGGGTCTCGCTCCGGCACGCGCGTGCGCGGCATGTCGGCGCCAAGACTGTCGAGCTTGCCGGCCATGCGCTTCTGGTGCTCGCGCCACAGCGCCTGGGAAAAGCTGCTTTCCCGGCCACTCGGCCGGTCGGTCTGCACCTGCACGGGGCTGTGCAACAACTCGTTGGCCGCCTCGATGCGGCGGTCGATCTCGGCCGCTGCCGGCAGGCGGAACAAACGCAACGGATAGAGCGCCGCCAAGGCCGCGATGCCGAACGCGGCCACGAGGCCGATGCGCGCCATGTCGGGCAGGCGCGGGAAAAGCCCGAGCCAGGAAACACTGAAGAACAGGCTTGCGACAATGAGCAGCGGCAGCAGCAGCGGCCAGCCGCGTTCGACCATCATCGAGACCCGCGTCGCCAGCCGGCTCAGAGCCAAGCGTCCGGCCAGGCCGCGGTTGAAGGTGGGTCGTTCAGTCATCGGCCCTTCCTAGAGCCTGGCCAATCCCGAACGGATAGGGGCTCTATCGCTTCGAGCATGATCTGTTCCGAAAACCGGATTCCGCGTTTCGGGATCATGCCGTGGGGCGGGCAGGATAGCCCAAACCTCACGACTCGAAGAATACCAGCAAACACGGCAAAGGCGAGGCGGTTTCAAAAAACGTGAAGGCCGCCGTCACGGTTGCAATCAGAACGTCGCGGGGTTCGTGTTCGACCCGCAGACCAGCACGGCGACCCGTTCGCCCGGCGCCGGCGTGTAGCGGCCGGAGAGGATCGCGGCGAAGGCTGCCGCGCCACCTGGCTCGGAAATGATGCGGACCCGGTTCCACAGCGCCTTCTGCGCGGCGACGATGTCGTCATCGCTGACCAGGATGGAGCGCTCGACGAAGGCCTCGGCGATCGGAAACATCATTTCGCCAACGCGCTTGGGCGCCAGCGAATCGGCGGCGATGCCTTCCGCCGGCGCGTCGACGGGGTGCCCTGCCTCGAAGGCGCGATGCAGCGTCGGCGCGCCCTCGGGCTCGATGGCGACGATGCGGATGCGGCCGGCAAACCAGGCGGCGATGCCGCCGATCAGGCCGCCACCGCCGACGGCGACCAGGAGCGTGTCGATTTCAGGCAAGTCGGCCTCGATCTCCAGTCCGACCGTACCCTGGCCGAGCAGCGTCTCCTCCTGGTTGAAGGCGTGGATCTGCAGGGCACCGCTGTCCTGCGCGAAGCGTTCGCTGGCAGCCAGCGCGTCGGCATAGCGGGCGCCGTCGACGATGAGTTCAGCGCCGTAGCCGCGGATGCGTTCCAGCTTGGCTGCCGGACTGACTTCTGGAACAAAGATGGTTGCCTTGTGGCCAAGCCGCATGGCCGCATAGGCCACCGCCGCGCCGTGATTGCCGCCCGAGGCGGCGACGACGCCGGCCTCGGGCACCGGCCGCGTCAAGAGATTGGTGAAGGCGCCGCGCACCTTGAACGAGCCGGAATGCTGCAGGCATTCGAGCTTCAGGTCGATCGCCATCTGCGGGCGGTCGAAATCGGCCATGTCGACGCGCAGCACCGGCGTATGGCGCACATGGGGGCGGATACGCGGTTCGACCGCGGCAATGCGTTCGCGTGTGATGGTGATGTCCGACATGGTCTCTCCCTTGGCGGGTAGGCGCAGGCCTGTGGTGGTTAAGCCAGCCAGTCAGGCACCGAATCCAGCCCGATCAGATCGTCATAGGTCAGGCGCGGGCGCACAACATGGAAACGATCGCCATCGACCAGCACTTCCGGCACCAGCAGGCGGGTGTTGTAGGTGCCGGCCTGCACCGCGCCATAGGCGCCGGCGGTCGAGACAGCGATCAGATCGCCGGCCTTCAGCCTGGGCAAGTCGCGGTCGAGGCCGATATAATCGCCGGTCTCGCAGACCGGGCCGACCACGTCGACCATCATGCGCGGCGTGTCCGCCGGCGGCTGCACGACCGGCTTGATGTCGTGGAAGGCATCGTAGAGCGTCGGCCGGATCAGGTCGTTCATGGCGGCGTCGACGACGAGGAAGTTCTTGGCGTCGCCTTCCTTCACGAAAATCACTTCCGAGACCAGGATACCGGCATTGCCAACGATCAACCGGCCCGGCTCGAACATCACCTTCAGCCCGAGCTTGGTGACATGCTTCCTGACGATCTCGGCATAGGCATCGGGCAAAGGCGGCGGGCTGTTGTCGGTGCGGTAGGGAATGCCGAGGCCGCCGCCCAGATCGACATGCTCGATGGCATGGCCGTCGCCACGCAGCGCCCCAACCAGCTCGACCAGCAGGGCGAAGGCGTCGTCGAAGGGCTGCAGTTCGGTTATCTGGCTGCCGATATGGGTGTCGATGCCGGTGACCTTGATGCCTGGAAGCTGAGCCGCGCGGGCATAGACCTGGCGAGCCCGCTGCCACGGAATGCCGAACTTGTTCTCGGCCTTGCCGGTGGAGATCTTCTTGTGGGTCCTGGCGTCGACATCGGGATTGATGCGCAGCGAGACCGGCGCCACCTTGCCCAGTGCGGCGGCGCGCGCCGAAAGCAATTCGAGTTCCGGTTCGGACTCGACGTTGAAGCACAGGATGCCGGCATTGAGCGCGAAATCCATTTCGCGCGCCGTCTTGCCGACGCCGGAGAACAGGATTTTTTTCGCCGGGATGCCGGCGGCAAGCGCACGGCGCAATTCGCCTTCCGACACCACGTCGGCGCCGGCGCCAAGCCTGGCGAGCGTGCGCAGCACCGCCTGGTTGGAATTGGCCTTCATGGCGTAGCAGACCAGCGCGTCGAGCCCGGCGAAAGCCTTGGCAAAGACCCGGTAGTGCCGGCTCAGCGTCGCGGTCGAATAACAGTAGAACGGCGTGCCGACCTCAGCAGCAATATCAGGAATTGCCACGTCCTCGGCATGAAGCACGCCGTCACGGTAGTCGAAATGGTTCACAGGAATGGTTCCGGAAGTTGAAGCAGGATGAGATCGGTGATCCCGTCGGCTCTAGAGCAGCGGGTCGAGGATGAACTTCTTGTCCTCGACCGGTTTTTCCGGCTCCGGCGGCAGGGGCTGCTTGGCCTTCTCGGCGTCCTTGCGAGCCTGCACGGCCGCCGCGTAAGGGGTGTCGAGACCGGCCTTCCTGCCGCAAGCCGTAACGGCGCCAAGTGCCGCAAGCAGCGTCAGCGTCACCAAAATCCTGCTTCCGGTCATCGATCCATCCGTCCGAAACTTTTGTCCGCCGCTTTTAGCCGAGTTCTCGGCGCATTGCACCTGGGATGTTGCCGGTCGCAATATCCGGCATTACGCCTTGGCGAGCCGCTTTTTCCAGGTGCGGACCTGCTTCCTCACTTCCGACGGCGCGGTGCCGCCGAAGCTTACGCGGCTCTTCACCGAATTCTGCACCGCTAGCACCGAGAAAATGTCAGATGTGATGCCGGGATGGATCGACTGCAGGTCTTCCAGCGAAAGCTTCTCCAGGCTCACCTTCTTCTCTTCGGCCAGAGCCACGGCGCGGCCGGTGACGTGGTGAGCCTCGCGGAAGGGGAGGCCGAGCGTGCGCACCAGCCAGTCGGCAAGGTCGGTCGCCGTGGCGTGGCCGGAGCCGGCGGCCTTTTTCATCGCGGCCTGGTTCACCGTCATGTCCGAGACCATGCCGGTCATCGCAGCCAGCATCAGATCGAGCGTCTCGGCGGCGTCGAAGACGGATTCCTTGTCTTCCTGCATGTCCTTGCCATAGGTCAGCGGCATGCCTTTCATCACCGTCAGCAGGCCAATCAGGTGGCCGTTGACGCGGCCGGTCTTGCCGCGCACCAGCTCGGCGGCATCCGGGTTCTTCTTCTGCGGCATGATCGAGGAGCCGGTGGAGAAGCTATCCGACAACCTGACGAAGCCGAACTGCGGCGTCGACCAGATGATGATCTCCTCCGCCAGCCGCGACAGATGCGTGGCGCAGATCGCGGCCAAGGCAAGAAACTCCAGGGCGAAATCGCGGTCGGAGACGCTGTCCAGTGAATTGCGCATCGGCTCGCGGAAGCCGAGCGCCCTGGCGGTGGCATGACGGTCGATGGGGAAGCTGGTGCCGGCGAGGGCGGCGGCGCCGAGCGGGCTTTCATCCATCCGCTCGACGGCATCGCGGACGCGCGACAGGTCGCGCGAAAACATCTCGACATAAGCCATGCAGTGATGGCCGAAGGTGACTGGCTGCGCCGCCTGCATGTGGGTGAAGCCCGGCATGACGGTCGCCGCGTGCTCCTCGGCGCGCTCCAGCAGCGCGGTAATCAACCCCTTCAGCGCCTCGGCGACGCGGAAGCACTCGTCCTTGACCCAGAGCCGGAGGTCCACCGCCACCTGGTCGTTGCGCGAGCGCGCGGTGTGCAACCGGCCGGCCGCCGAACCGATCAGATCGGCAAGACGAGCCTCGACATTCATGTGGATGTCTTCCAGCCTGGTCGAAAACTCGAATGTGCCGGCCTCGATTTCTTTCAGGATGGTCTTCAGGCCATCAGCGATTTTTTCTTGATCGGCCGCCGAAATAATGCCCGTTTGCGCCAGCATCTCGCTATGGGCGATCGAGCCTCTTATGTCCTGCGCATAGAGTTTGCGGTCGAACGAGATCGAGGCGTTGATGGCTTCCATGATCGCGGCCGGACCCGAGGCAAATCGTCCACCCCACATCTGGTTGCTGGTCTTCTTGTCGCTCATGGCTATAACCCGTGCTTCGGAGCAGTTTTGAGAAATGGCAGACGGTAAAAGATTTTTCCCGGCCCCGCGCCTGATCCTCGCCGCCCTGGTGGCGGGAGCGCTGGCCGGCGCGGTCGCGGTATATGTCAGCGAGAGCCGGTCTGGCAACAACGCACCGGCGCAAGTCGCTGCCGGCGACAGCAAGGACGATGTCGCCTGCGCCGCCAAGAGCGAGCGCGCCAAGAAGGTCGCGGCCGCCGCCACCGGCGAGGTCGCGGCGCTTTTGCCGGCCGATCCGCCGCAATCCATGCGCAGCCTCGCCTTCAACGGTCCGGACGGCAAGCCGATGACGATCGCCGACCGTGCCGGCAAGACGGTGCTGCTCAATTTGTGGGCGACATGGTGCGCGCCCTGCCGGGCCGAAATGCCGGCGCTGGACTCGCTGCAGAAAGAGAAAGGCAGCGACGCCTTCGAGGTCGTGGCCGTCAATGTCGATGCCGGCGACGATGTGAAGCCGAAGAAGTTCCTCAAGGATACCGGCGTCCAGACTCTGGGCTACTACCGCGATTCGACGATCGCGCTGTTCAACGATCTCAAGACGCGCGGCCTGGCGCTCGGCCTGCCCGTCACCATGCTGATCGACGGCGAGGGTTGCCTGATCGCCCATATGAACGGGCCGGCCGAATGGTCGGGACCGGACGCCAGGCGACTGGTGGAAACGGCTTTGGGGTCCTGAGTCCCAAAGCCCGGCGGATCAGGCTGAGCGCAAGCGTGGTTTGAGCACCGCAACGCCGCTGCTGCGCTGATCGGCGCCGGCACTGGACCGCCTGTCCAGGCCAGTCAGATCGTCGAAGGCCTCGATCGGAGCCGGCTTGCCGAGATAGTAGCCCTGGCCGATCTCGCAGGCCTCGGCGTCGAGGAATTTCAGTTCGCCAAGCGTCTCGACGCCCTCCGCCAGCACCGGCAGGCCGAGACCACGGCCGAGCCCCAGCACGGCGCGCACGATCGCCGCGACCTGGCCGTTGGTGTCGACCGCCTTGATGAAGGAACTGTCGATCTTGATCTTGTCGAAAGGGAAGGCGCGAAGGTTGGACAGCGAGGAATAGCCGGTTCCGAAATCGTCCATGGCCACGTGCACGCCAAGCGCCTTGACCTGGCGCAGGGTCGCCAGCGCACGCGGCATGTCCTTCACCAACGCCGTCTCGGTGATCTCAAGCTCCAGCCTGGCCGGGGCAAGCCCCGACTTCAACAGGGTCTCGTGCACCTTGCGGCCGAAATTGGGGTTGTGAAGCTGCACCGCGGAGACGTTGACGGCGACCGAAAGCGGATTTTCCCAGCGGGCGGCTTCCTCGCAGGCTGCCTCGAGAACCCAGTCTCCGATCTGGCCGATGATGCCGCTGTCTTCGGCCACCGGGATGAACACTGTCGGAGAGACCTCGCCGCGCTCGGGATGGCGCCAGCGGATCAAGGCTTCGAAGCCGACCATCCGGCCGCTGCTGATTTCCTTCTGCGGCTGATAGACGAGGTAGAATTCGTCACGCGCCACGGCCTGGCGCAGTTCGTGTTCCATGACCCGCTTGTCGCGGGCCTCGGCGCCCATCGACGCCTCGAAATAGCGGTAGGTGTCCTTGCCCTCGGTCTTGGCGCGATAGAGCGCGGTATCGGCGTGGCTGATCAGGCTGGTCTGGTCCTCGGCATCCAGGGGATAGACGGCAATGCCGATGCTGGCCGATACCAGGCCGCCGCCGACCGAGGCCCGGTTTTCCTCGTGCATGGCGGTGAGCAGCGTGCTGGCGATGCGGCCTGCCGCCTGCGGGTCGGACAGGTTCGGGGCGATGATGGCGAACTCGTCGCCACCGAGGCGGGCAAGCGTCTGGCCATCGTGGAGCACACTGGCGGCGCAGCCCGCCACCTTCTGCAGCATCGCGTCGCCGGCGCCATGTCCATAGAGATCGTTGACCTCCTTGAACCGATCAAGGTCGAACAGAAGCAGCGCGAGGTGTCCGCCCTTCGCACCCTTGCCGGTTCTGGCGCGTCGGCTCGCCGCGGCGATTTCCGCATCGAGGCGGCTGGAAAAGCTGCGGCGGTTGGCCAGTCCCGTCAGCGGATCGAAATGAGCAAGGCGAAGGATCTCCTGCTCGGCCTTCTTGCGCTCGCGGATATCGCGCACGGCGATGACATTGTGCGGCTTGCCGCAATAGTCGATGCCTCTGGCGATCAGCTCGACGGGGATTGTCGTGCCATCGCTGCTGTTCAAATCGGCCTCGCGCGGCTGTCCTTCGAAGCTCGCCTGGTCGGATGCGGTCCATCCGTCGAAGAGTTCGCCCAGATCCATGCCGTTCAGTATCGCGGCTGCCATGCCGGTCAGCCTGGCCATGCTGTCGTTGGCGCTGACGATGCGGCTGCCGTCGCAGACGATCAGGCCCTCCACGGCGGCGTTGGCCAGCCCGTGCATGCGGTCCGCCTCGAGCCTCTGGCGACGGAAGCGCAAATCGATCCACAGCGCCGATGCCGACAGCACCAGGATCACCAGCGTGGCGGCCGCGGCGGCGAAGGCCTGCGAGGCCGGTGCGATCGTGTATTGGGATATCTCGATGGCGGAATCCGGGAAGATCGAAACGGCGCCCATGGCGATGAAGTGCAAGGTACAGATCGCCAGCGTCAGCAGGACCGCGCCCGCCGATGTCGCAGATAGAGACGAGCGACGCAGAACGACGCGCAGCGCCAGCGTCGCGAGGATCACGCCGCTGAGCAGGGAAGCCGCGACAAGCAGCAAGTTCCATTCGATCCGGCCCTGGACCTCGAATGCCGCCATGCCGATATAGTGCATGGCCGCGATGCCGCCGCCCAGAATGGCGCCGCCGACGAGATGATGGTCGAGATCGTCACGCAGGGTGGCGACCCACATGCCGGCCGCGGTCAACGTCACCGCCGCCGCGAGGGAGAGCGCGGAAAGCCCCGGATCATAGGCGTTGGGTATTCCAGGGGTGAAGGCCAGCATGGCGATGAAATGCGTGGCCCAGATGCCGAAGCCGGTCGAGGTGGCGGCAATCGCCAGCCAGGCAAGCCGGTTTCGATCCGTCGAGCGGCCGATGTGATGAAGAAGATTGACGGCCGAAAAACAGGAAATTCCACAGATCAGCGCGGCCAGTGCTACCAGTCGCAGATCGTGCTGGTTCACAATACAATTATAGACCGTCAACATCCAGTTTCACCCGATCTACTGGAAATAAAAGAGGAAATATGACTGAATAACTCTTGGTCGCTGAACGATCGATAAAGTCGATTGCAACCATAGCGTGCCCGCGCGGCGCAGGATGGCGACGCAGCGGCAGTATTCCGGCGTGCTGTCTGAAGGCGCCTCCCGCATCGCTGCCGGTCGGCCAGAGGGCGTACGCGTCAGCGACTGGCCAGCATTCCCGCGCATCCCCTTAGCCGGGTAAACATGCCTGCCGCCTGGGTCTTTACGTCATCGGCAGCCGCCCTAGCTACCTAAGCCGCCGGTGTGGTGTTTTCACGCCGGTGCACCGCCGAAGGGGAGGAGAGACGGACTGTCCACAGGCCAAAAGGCCACAACAGAACTGTCACATACCTTCTCTAAGAGAGCGGGCAAGGACTTGCGCAAGACCCTTGTCATCAGCAATTCAAGAGGGAAGAAATCATGACCATCATCAAGCGGGGCTTCACTGCCCTTGCCGCAGGGGCGCTCAGCACCGCGCTGGCGATGCCTGCCTTTGCAGAGCCGGTAAAATTCGATTTCTGGTTCGGCCTCTCGGGCGATCTTGCCCGCGTCGTCGACACGATGTGCAAGAACTTCAACGAGTCGCAAAAGGACTACGAAGTCGTCTGCACCAGCCAGGGCAATTACGACGCCACGCTGCAGAACACCATCGCCGCCTTCCGTGCCGGCAAGCAGCCCGCCGTCGTCCAGGTCTATGATGTCGGCACCGCCACCATGATGCTGTCGGGCGCCTACAAGCCGGCCGACAAGCTGATGGAAGAGAACGGCTACAAGATCGACTATGCCGACTATTTCCCCGGCATCGCGCGCTATTACGCGACCTCTAAGGGCGAGATGCTGTCCTTCCCGTTCAATTCCTCGACCCCGCTCATGTACTGGAACAAGGACGCCTTCGCCAAGATCGGCAAGACCGAGGCGCCGAAGACATGGGAAGATGTCGGCGCCGACCTCAAGGCCTTGAAGGACGCTGGCTATGAGTGCCCGATGGCGATCAACATCTCGGCCAATGAAAGCTGGCAGCTGATGGAGCAGTTCTCGGCGCTGCACAACCAGCCGATCGCCACCAAGAACAATGGCTATGACGGCCTCGACGCACGCCTCGAAGTCAACAAGACCAAGTTCGTCCAGTACGTCACCGATCTGAAGAAGTGGTATGATGCCGGCCTGATCAAGATCAAGTCCAAGGATCTCGGCCAGGATATGGTGCAGGCCTTCGCCTCGGGCACCTGCCAGGTCATCCTGACTTCGGTCGGCGACCATGGCACCGTCGGCAAGACCCAGAAGGAAGGCATGAAGTGGGATGTCGCCGAACTGCCGGTCTATGCCGGCACCGAGCGCAAGAACTCGCTCGTCGGCGGCGCATCGCTGTGGGTGCTCTCCGGCAAGCCGGATGCGGAGTACAAGGGCGCGGCCGCATTCCTCAACTTCATCCACGATCCCAAGACCGCTCTGTTCTGGTCGACAAACACCGGCTACATCCCGGTGACCAAGTCGGGCTTCGAATACCTGAAGTCCCAGGGTTTCTACGACAAGGCCCCCTATAAGGGCCGCGAAGTCGCGATCGCCAGCTTGACCGCATCCGAGCCGACCGAGATCACCCGCGGCATCCGCCTGGGCAATTTCACCCAGATCCGCGCCGAGTTCGGCACCCAGATGCAGGCGATCTTCGCCAACAAGGTCAGCGTCCAGGAAGGTCTCGATACGCTGGTCAAGAACGGCGATGCCATCCTCGACCGCTTCCAGCAGACCTATCCGGGCAAGACGCTTCCCTGAAATCTGGTCTCAAAGGCCGCTCGTCGACTCCTGTCGACGGGCGGCCGTTTGGCGTATTGAATGCAATCATGACCGGCCGTTCAGCGGCCTCGGCGGACCGATGGAAAAACGCGTCACTTTCAGCAGGTGGACTATCGGCATCCTTTTCGCGGTGCCGCAACTGCTGTTGATCTTCACCTTCTTCTACTGGCCGGCCGGCCAGGCCGTGTACTGGTCGCTGACGCTCCAGCAGCCCTGGGGCGGCGGCAACATCTGGGTCGGGCTCGACAATTTCCGTTCGATCCTGTCCAACGCCGACTACTGGAATTCGATCACCGCCAGCCTGATCTTCGCTGGCATCAGCACCGGCCTGGCGATGTTCATCGCGCTCGTGCTTGCGGCGCTGACCGACCGCCAGCTTGCCGGCTCGCGCCTCTATAGGGTGGTGCTGATTTGGCCTTACGGCATCGCCGCACCCGCGCTGGCGCTGGCGTTCCGCTTCATCCTGGCGCCGGAAGCCGGCTTCATGGCCGTCGTCAACCAGGTGTGGCCCGGCTCCTGGGACCCCGGTCTCGACGGCACTGACGCCATGGCCTCGATCATCATCGCCTTCTCCTGGAAATATGTCGGCTACAACTTCATCTTCTTCCTCGCCGCGTTCCAGGCCATTCCGCGTTCGCTGATCGAGGCGGCGGCGATGGACGGATCCGGCGTCGTCAGGCGTTTCTGGGACATCCAGTTCCCATTGATCACGCCGACGATCTTCTTCCTGCTGGTCATCAACATCACCGAGAGTTTTCAGGATTCCTTCGGCATCGTCGACATCATGACATCGGGCGGCCCGGCCAACGCCACCAACCTGATGGTCTACAAGATCTATTCCGACGGCTTCAGGGGGTTGGACTATTCGGGCGCTGCCGCGCAGAGCATCATCCTGATGCTGCTCATCATCGTGCTCACCATCTTCCAGTTCCGCTTCATCGAGCGGCGCGTGCACTACAGGTGACATGGCCATGGTCGAGCGCACGCCGTTCCTCAACTTCTTCACGCATCTGATCCTGTTCGTCGGCTTCGTTTTCTGCGTGGCGCCGTTCGTCGTCGTGGCGATCGCCGCATCGCATAATCTGAAAGACGTCAACGACGTGCCGATGTCGCTGCTGCCGGGTAGCGATTTCTGGGTCAACATCAAGACAGCCTGGACGACGGCCGACCTTGGTCCCAAGCTGCTCAACAGTTTCATCATGGCGGCCGGCGTCGCTGCCGGCAAAGTGATCATCTCGGCGCTCACCGCTTTCTCGATCGTCTACTTCCGCTATCCCGGGCGCACCCTCATCTTCTGGCTCATCTTCGTCACGCTGATGCTGCCCCTCGAAGTGCGCATCGTACCGACCTACGCGGTGGTCGCCGACGTGCTGTCGCCCTACCAGGCCATCCTCGACGTAACCGGCATCAGCTGGCTGATCGAGAAGGTGTCGGGCGTCCGGGTCTCGCTCAGCCTGGGGCTGCTCAATTCCTATACGGGCCTGATCATGCCGTTGATCGCCACCGCCACCGGCACCTTCCTTTACCGCCAGTTCTTCCTGACCGTGCCGGACGAGCTGACCGAGGCGGCGCGCATGGATGGGGCCGGCCCGCTGCGCTTCTTCATCGATATCCTGTTGCCGCTGTCGCGCAACAACATGGCGGCACTGGGCACCATCATGTTCCTGTGGGCCTGGAACCAGTATCTGTGGCCGCTGCTCATCACCACCGACCAGTCGCATGCGACGGCGGTCACCGAGCTCAAGCAGCTCATCCCCAATGTCGGCGGCATTCCGGAATGGAACATCGCCATGGCCGGGACGCTGATCGTCATGCTGCCGCCGCTGATCGTGGTGGTCGCCATGCAGCGCTGGTTCGTGCGCGGCCTGATCGCCACCGAAAAGTAAGGAGACAGAAAAATGGCCTCCATCACAATACGCGGCGTCAAGAAGAACTATGCCAAGACGCAGGTCGTGCACGGTGTCGACCTCGACTTCGCCTCGGGCGAGTTCGTCGTCATTCTCGGACCGTCCGGCTGCGGCAAGTCCACGCTGCTGCGAATGATCGCCGGATTGGAGGATATCTCCGACGGCACGATCGCGATCGATGACACCGTGGTCAACAAGCTGGAACCACGCGAGCGCGGCTGCGCCATGGTCTTCCAGAACTATGCGCTTTATCCGCATATGAGCGTCGCCCAGAATATCGGCTATTCGCTGAAGGTATCAGGTGTTCCTTCCGCCGAACGCAGCCAGCGCATCCAGGCGGTGGCTCGCACGCTGGAGCTCGAGCAACTGCTCGACCGCAAGCCGATGGCGCTTTCCGGCGGCCAGAGGCAGCGCGTCGCCATGGGCCGGGCCATGATCCGCGAGCCGAAGGTGTTCCTGTTCGACGAGCCGCTTTCCAACCTCGACGCCAAGCTGCGCGTGCAGATGCGGTCGGAAATCCGCAAGCTGCACCGCCGGCTCAACGCCACCTCCGTCTTCGTCACCCACGACCAGGTCGAGGCGATGACGCTCGCCGACCGGCTGGTGGTGATGAACGGCGGACGCGTCGAGCAGGTCGGCACGCCTGGAGAAATCTACAGCCGCCCGGCCAGCCGTTTCGTCGCCACCTTTGTCGGCGCGCCGGCGATGAACATTCTGGAAGGCACGGTGGAGCTCGATGGGCTGTCGCTGCTCGGCGGCAGCCGGCGCTTGGCGATGGCACGGGCCGGCCTGCCGGTCGGCACCAAGGTGGCGATGGGCATCCGGCCGGAAGCGGTGCGCCTGGTGGCGCCAGGCACCCCCGGCGCGCTCAGCGCCGCCGTCGATCTGGTCGAGGAGCTGGGGGCGGGTCGGGTCATCTATGTCGATCTCGACGGCGCCCCGTTCTCGGTGATGACGTCGGAGGCGATCCACCCCGAGCCCGGCAGCACGGTCGGCTTGAAGATTTCGCCCGAGGACATGCATTTCTTCTCGTCGGAGACGGGAAGCCGCCTCGATGTCTTCAAGGCTTCCGTTTCCGAACCGGCCCTTTGATCTTCGACATGTCCTGCATCACTGGTTGACCCGCTACGCCGCGTGCCTCGATGGGAGGCATGGCGGAGGCATCCGTTCAGGCGAAAACATGTGCCTTTCCCGATACGGTCAGCCGCACGATCTCGCCGACCGCCGGTGCATCCATGCCGGATTTGCGCAGGATCAGCGGCGTGTTGCCGATCGCGGCGGCATCGGGCGGATCGGGGTTGTTCAACAGCCGCACGGCGACCATGCACAGCGCGCCGGCGAATTCCGATTCGGTCACTTCGCCGAACAGCATATCCGGCGTGCCCGACATGCCCTCGCGCGATGTCCGCTTCAGCCCGATCTGTTCGGGCCGCAGCATGATGCGGGCGATATCGCGGTTCTCGGTCGTATCGACGGCGATGCGGCCGAGCGGCGAAGTGGCGAAGCCATCGGCTATCCTCGCCGGCAGGATGATGGCGTCGCCAAGGAACTCGGCGACCATCCTGTCCCTGGGCTTGAGATAGAGGTCGCGCGGCGTGCCGACCTGCGAGAACTTGCCTTCGCGCATCACCGCCACCTGGCTGGCGAAGGACAGCGCCTCGGCCTGGTCATGCGTCACCAGGATGGTGGTGATGCCGGCCGCCTCCAGAAGCTCGGCCACTGCCTTGCGCATCGAGGCGCGCAGCCCGGTGTCGAGCGCCGAGAACGGTTCGTCGAGCAGCATCAATCGCGGTTTCATCGCCATGGCGCGGGCGAGCGCCACACGCTGCTGCTGGCCGCCGGAAAGTTCGTGCGGCCGGCGCTTCAGGATCGCCTTGTCCAGCCCGACGATATAGGCCAGTTCGACGATGCGCTCGGTGCGCTTGTCCTCACCGCGCTCCATGCCGAAACCGATATTGTCCGATATGGTCAGATGCGGGAACAGGGCGCCGTCCTGCGCCACCACGCCGATGCCGCGGCGATGCGCGGGCACAGCGGCGCCGCCATTGGCCAGTACCTTGCCGTCGAGCACGATGCGGCCCTGGTCGGGCGCCTCGAAGCCGGCGATCAGCCGCAGCAAGGTGGTCTTGCCGCAGCCGGACGGACCGACGATCGCGGTGCGGCTGCCACTGGCGACGCTGAGATCGACGCCGGCCAGTGCCGTCACCGGACCGTAGCGCTTGCTGAGGTTGCTGAGTTCGAGAAAGCTCATCGTCCGGCCATCCGTTTCGACTGGACATAAAGCAGCCAGGTCAGCGGCAGCGACATCGCCACCATGATGAAGGCATAAGGCGATGCCGAGGCGTAATCGATCTCGCCGCTGTAGGACCAGAACGCCATCGCCAGCGTACGGGTGCCATTCGGCGCCAGCATCTGGGTTGCCGTCAGCTCGTTCATGATGCCGAGCGCCACCAGCGCCATGCCTGCCGCCGCACCTGGCGCCGACAGGCGGATCGTTGTCGACCACAATGCATTGAGCGGCGCCCGGCCGAGGCTCGAAGCGGCCCGTTCTAGTTCGATCGGCGCCTGGGCGATCGAGGCCCGCAGGCTGACCAGGGCGCGGGGCAGGAACATCAGGGCATAAGCAACCAGGATGGTGAACAGGGTCTGGTAGAGCGGCAGCGCGATGCGCACCGTGATGGTGACCAGTGCCAGGGCGATGACCACGCCGGGCAGCGAGCCGACGATGTAGTTGCAGCCTTCCAGCACGCGCTGCAGCGGCCCTGGGGCGCGGATCGAGATCCAGGCCATCGGCATGGCGGCGATGGTGGCGAGCAGTGCGCCGGCGAGCGCCAGGAACAGCGTCTGGCCGAGCGCCAGGCCGATCTCGTCGAAGCGCCAGACTTCGGTGCCGCCGGCGACCAGCCAGCGACCGATGGTGATGAACGGCACGCCGATCGTCAGCAGCGTCGTGATGCCGGGCAGGAGCAGGCAAAGGATGGTGGCGCGGCCGAGATGGGCGCGCGGCTGGTGCCGCGCGGCGCCGGAGCCGACGCGGGCATAGCGCTCCTCGCCGCGCACCAGCACTTCGAGGCCAAGCAGCACGAAACAGCAGCTCACCAGCACGCCAGCCAGCATGTTGGCGGCCGGTCCGTTGAAGGTCGACTGGAACTGATCGACGATCGCGGTGGTGAAGGTGTCGAAGCGGATGAAGACATAGAGGCCATATTCGGCCAGCAGGTGCAACCCGACCAGCAGCGAGCCGCCGCAGATGGCAAGCCGCAATTGCGGCAGCACGACGCGCCGGAACACACGCCACGGCCCAAGCCCGAGAGCGGCGGCGGCGTCCTCCAGGGCGGGATCGAGCCGGCGCAGCGCCGCCGACACCGGCAGATAGAGGAGCGGGAAATAGGCGATGACGGACACCAGCACGCCGGCCCACAGGCCATGCAGACCCGGCAATATAGTGATCCAGGCATAGGAGTGCACGAAAGCGGGAATGGCGAGCGGCGCCACGCAGAGCCAGGCCCAAAGCCGGGCGCCCGGCAGGTCGGTGCGCTCGGTCAGCCAGGCCAGCGAGACCGATAGCACGATGGCGATCGGCACGGTGAGCAGCACCAGCAGGCCGGTGTTGACCAGCAGTTCGCCGACGCGCGGCCGGAAGATCAGTGCCGAGACCGTCTCCCAGCCTGTCTGCACGGCGATCCAGATGATGAAGGCGAGCGGCACAAGGGCCAGCAGCGAGACCAGAACAGCGGCGGTGACGATCGATGGCGCGACCCGTCGGTGCGCTCGCCGGCGCGTCTTCGACGGCAAGCTAGAGCGCGCGAGATCGACCGCGGACTGCATCGGATCAGGCGCCAAGCCGTTGCCGCCCGGCGGCGGCAATCGAGCGACCGCGATCGCGGTCGGATGGGGAGCGTGTCGTCATCGACAGGTCTCGAAAAACAAAAACGCTCCCGCGAAATTCCCGCGGGAGCACGGTTGGTGTCCTTATTAGGACGAATGGCAACTAAAGCAAGCCGGCTGCCGTCATCAGGTCGGTGACCTTCTTGGAGTTCAGCGTCGCGGCGTCGACCTTCGGCGCCTGCAGGTCGGTGAGCGGCACCAGCTTCGGATTGGACTCCGCACCCTTGCCGACGGCGTATTCGAAGGACTGTCCGTTCTTCAGCACCTCCTGGCCACCCTTGCCGGCCACCCACTTCAGGAACGCCTGGGCTTCCTTCTGATGCTTGCTCGAGGCGAGCACGCCGCCACCCGAGACCGAGACGAACGCGCCCGGATCCTGGTTCTTGAAATAATGCAGCTCGACATTCTTGCTGTTTTCACCGGTCTTGGCCTGATCGCCGAAATAGTAATAGTGGTAGATCACGCCGCCTTCGATTTCGCCGGCATTGACCGCCTTCATCACGGTGCTGTTGCCCTTGTAGGCGGTGAAATTCGCCTTCATCGCCTTCAGCCAGTCCGCCGTCGCCGCTTCACCCTTGAGCTGCAGCAGCGCGCTGACGATGGCCTGGAAGTCGGCGCCGGAGGGCGAAGCGGCCCAGCGGCCCTTCCAACTCGGATCGGCGAGATCGAGCAGCGACTTGGGCAGCTTGTCGGCGCTGAGCTTGGTCTTGTTGTAGGCGAATACAGTGCTGCGCGCGGCGATGCCCACCCATTTGCCGCTGGATGCCTGATAGTCCTGCGGGACCTGGGCCAGCGTGTCGGCGTCGACCGGCGCGAACAGGCCGGCATTCTCGACAAGCACCATGGCGGGCGAGTTTTCGGTCAAGAACACGTCGGCGGGCGAGGCGGCGCCCTCGGCGACGATCTGGTTGGAGAAATCGCTGTCGCCGCCATTGCGCAGCGTGACCTTGATGCCGGTTTCCTTGGTGAAGCCTTCGGCCCATTCCTTGGCCAGGCTTTCGTGCTGGGCGTTGTAGACGATGATGCCGTCATTCTCGGCCGCCGCCGGTCCGGCGATCAGGCTGATTGCAAGCGCGGTTGCACCGGCAAGGGCGGAAAGAGCATATTTCATGGCATCGTCCTCGGATTTCGTTGGTCCTGGTTCTCCTATCGATACATGAACGAGTTAGTCAACATTAATGGTCTGCTTCAATCGGTCGCTGACGGGCAAAGGTCAGGGTGGGGGGACAATTTCGTGTGATGGCGAAGCTCGCATTCCAGTTCTGCCGGAAGGACCATGTCGATAATGGATGATGCTGCCCAGGCCACCGCAAACTTTCGTGATTTGCCGGTACTTTGCCTTGGACATTATTTCGGCGGCCACGTAACAAAACAGCACCGAGACGCGAAAATCGGGGGAGTGAACTCTTGTGACCGGCAAGGATGAGGCCGAGCTTTCCCGGCTGATGCGGGCCGCGATCGCCGGAGATGAAAAAGCCTATGCCGACTTTCTCCACCGGATTGCCGCGCTGGTGCGCGGTTTTGCCAGGCGCAAGATCGTGCAGGGCGGGGTCGATCCCGAGGATGTCGTGCAGGAAACCTTGCTGGCCATTCATGTGAAACGGCATACCTGGCGCCAGGACGCGCCGGTGCTGCCTTGGGTATACGCGATTGCCCGCTTCAAGCTGATCGACGCCTTCCGGCGGCGTGGCAGGCGCATCGAAATCGATATCGACGATATCGCCGAGACTTTTGCCGAGCCGGAAGCCGAGACGGTCAGCGACCGCGACGTCAACCGGGCGCTGGACACCTTGCCGCCGGCGCAACGTTCCGTGGTCTCGGCCATATCGGTCGAAGGCCGCTCGATCGGCGAGACGGCGGCCAAGTTCGGCATCAGCGAAACGGCGGTGCGCGTATCGCTGCACCGCGGGCTTGCCGCCATAGCCAAGCGGTTTGGACAGGGGCGATTCGGACGGCAGTGACATGAGAACCGAAGACCTCATCAAGGCACTCGACGCCGATATCAGCAGCAAGGCAATGCCGCTGCGCCCGGCCTGGTGGCTGGCCGCCGGCGCGGCGCTCGTGATCGCGGCGGCGGTGTTCTGGATGACGATCGGTCCGCGTCCGGATTTCATGGCGGCCGCGCATACGATGCGCTTCCTCTCCAAATTCGTTTTCACAATCGTGCTCGCCATCAGCGCTTTCGCTCTGATCCGCGCACTCTCGACGCCTGGCGCCTCGACGGCGCGGGCCGTAGCCTGGATGGCCGTAGCGCCCCTGCTGGTGGCCGTGGCGGTGGCTCTCGAGCTGTTCATGGTGCCGGAGGTGATGTGGAGCACACGCATGGTCGGCTCCAACATGATGATCTGCATGGGTTTCATCCCGCTGATCGGCATCGGGCCGCTGGCCATTTTCCTTTGGATGCTGCGCTATGGCGCGCCGACACGGCCGGTGCTTGCCGGCGCGGTCGCGGGGCTGCTCGCTGGCGGTCTGGCGGCGACCTTCTACGCCGCGCACTGTTTCGACGACTCGCCGCTTTTCGTCGCCACCTGGTATACGATCGCGATCGCAGTGCTGGCCTTGCTCGGCGCGCTCGGCGGACGGCTTTTCGTGCGCTGGTAGCGCCGCACCCGTACCTGCAACGCTGCATACCGGTCCTTAATCATACCGCCAATTGTTTGCCGGTTGGCGATATCGCCAGTGCCCGGATGCAACCTTTCCTTAAAGTCGATCCTTCAGGATTTTCACGGAAAAGGCGATTGCCCACGGGGGTGGCAGAAATCGTGACGCTACGAGGAATCATCGAACCGGGATTCCGCAAGCATGCGAGGCTGGCTTTGCTCGTGGCCGGCCTTGCCGCGGTGTCGGCGCCGATGCTTTTGTCGCGGCTCACCCTCAGCGCCGAGGCGCTCCAACTCTGCCTGCAACTGTCGGTCGCGGTGGCGGTCGGCGCGCTTTTCCTCGCCGGCCTGTTCGTCCGTCGCATCCGCGAAGATCACCGGCAGATCGCCGAGAGCGAGCAACGCTTCCGCCGCGCCATGGAGGATTCGGCGATCGGTATCGCCATTGTCGGCCTGGACGGTCGCATTGTAGAGACCAATCCTGCCTTCGCCGGCATGCTCGGCTATAGCCGCGCGGAGATCGAGGCGCTGACGTTCTTCCAGATCACACATCCCGACGATCTACAGATCGGGCGCGAAACCATGGAAGCCCTGAAAGCGGACAAGGTCGATTCCTTCCACTTCGAGAAGCGCTATCTCAAAAAGGACGGCACGCCCGTCTGGGCTCAGCTTGCCGGCTCGGTCATTCGCGACGAAAAGAACCGCCGCCCGCTCTACCTGGTCTCGCAGATCGAGGACATCGATGCGCGCAAGCAGGCCGAAGCGCGCATCGCCGAGGCCGAAACACGTTGGAACTTCGCGCTCGCCGGCGCAGGTCAGGGGGTCTGGGACCTCGACATGCGCAAGGGCGGCACCACCTACTCCGCGACCTGGGTCAAGATGCTGGGCTATGCGGAAGGGGAGCTTGATGGCGATCCCGACCACTGGCCGAGGATGATCCATCCCGATGACCGCGCGGCCGTCGCCGAGGCGGATCGCGCTCATCTTGACGGCAAGACGGAGTTCTTCGAGGCCGAGTTCAGGATGCGCCACAAGGATGGCCACTGGATCTGGATCCTCAATCGCGGCAAAGCCATCGAGCGCGACGCGGAGGGGCGGCTGATCAGGGCGATCGGCAGCCTGACCGACATCACCCGGCGCAAGCAGGCCGAAGAGCGGCTGACCGAGTCGGCGGCATTGCTGGCGGACGAGAAGGAGCGGCTCAAGGTGACGCTGCAGTCGATCGGCGATGCCGTCATCTGCACGGACGCGGCGAACCGCGTCACCTTCATGAATCCGGTGGCCGAGAAGCTGACCGGCATCACTATCGGCGATGCGCTCGGCAAGACGCTCGGCCATGTCTACTGGGCGGTCGACGAGGAGACGGGGCAACGCATAGGCGTGGCGCGGACATCGATCGGCGGTCAGGACAATTCGGGCCAGAACAGCCGCGCCGTGCTCATCCGGCGCGACGAGACACGCCGCAGCATCCGCCAGGTCGTGTCCCCAATCATGAATGAGCACAATGAATTCTGCGGCCTTGTCATCGTCTTCCAGGATTTCACCGACGCGCGCGCCCTGCAGCGTCAACTCGCCCATGCCGCCGCGCATGACGCGCTGACCGGCCTTGCCAACCGCTCGAGCTTCATGCGCACCATGGAGGAACTGGTCGGTCAGGCTCGCAAGGACGCTGCAGCGGCTGGAGGCAGCGGCCATCAGTTCATGTTCATCGACCTCGATCATTTCAAGCTGGTCAATGACACCGGCGGCCATGCGGCCGGAGACGCCTTGCTGAAGCGGGTGGCCGAGGCGGTGCGGGGTGTGCTTGGTCCCGAAAACACCGTCGCGCGGCTGGGCGGCGACGAATTCGCGGTCATTTTGAAGTCGGCCTCGACCGCCGCCGCCAGGACTGCGGCGCGCTCCATCATCGATGCGATAAACGGCCTGGGCTTCACCTGGGAGGGCCGCCCCTATCAGATCGGCGCCAGTATCGGACTGGCTCCGATCGATGCCGGTTGCGGCGAAGTCGACGAGATCATCGCCAGGGCCGATGCCGCCTGCTACGCGGCCAAGGCGGCCGGGCGCGGATGCGTCTTCGTGGCGCCGGACGGCGTACAGCCGCCCAATCCGCTGGCCGCGGCGTCATAGCCCGGACGGAAAGCCGCCACCCGGCTTACCCGGAAATCGTCTCAGCGCGTCGGGACGGGATGCTCGCCGCGATAGTCGTAGAAGCCACGTCCGGTCTTGCGGCCGAGCCAGCCGGCCTCAACATATTTCACCAGCAGCGGGCAGGGGCGGTACTTCGAATCCGACAGGCCGTCATGCAGCACCTGCATGATCGACAGGCAGGTGTCGAGGCCGATGAAGTCCGCCAGTTGCAGCGGCCCCATCGGATGGTTGGCGCCAAGCCGCATGGCGGTGTCGATGGCATCGACCGAGCCGACGCCCTCATAGAGCGTGTAGATCGCCTCGTTGATCATCGGCAGCAGGATGCGGTTGACGATGAAGGCCGGAAAATCCTCCGAGACCGTAATCGTCTTGTCGAGCTGCTTCACATAGGTCTTCGCGGCCTCGAAGGTCTGGTCCTCGGTGGCGATGCCGCGCACCAGTTCGACCAGCTTCATCACCGGCACCGGGTTCATGAAATGTATGCCGATGAAGCGCTCCGGCCGGTCGGTCTGGGCGGCAAGCCGCGTGATCGAGATCGACGAGGTGTTGGTGGCGAGGATCGCTTCGGGATTGAGCTGCGGGCAAAGCTGCGCGTAGATCTTGCGCTTGACGGTCTCGTCCTCGGTCGCCGCCTCGATCACCAGATCCGCGCCGGCAAGGTCGGCCATGGCCGGCGCTGCCGAAATGCGCGCCATCGCCTCATTGCGGACCTTCTCGTCGAGCTTGCCGGAGCCGACCTGGCGGGCCATGTTGCCGCTGACCGTGGCGATGCCCTTCTCGATGCGGTCGGGCGAAATATCGTAGATCAGCACCTTGTAGCCCGAAAGCGCGGAGACGTGGGCGATGCCGCCGCCCATCTGGCCCGCACCAATGATGCCGATCGTCTCGATCTTGCTCATGACACCGATCCCGTCTGGAGTATTTTCGCTTCTTCGAAGCTCGAAAACACTCGCTTTGTTTGCCGCAACTCCGGACGCAAAACCGCTGCGCACTTTTGCTGAAATTGCTTTGTGGCCTGTTTTTTGTGCGGTGCAAACTAAAAGGGCGGGGCGACTTCGTCTACCCCACCCTTGGTAATTTAATACGCTTTGGCAGAGGGCGTCAAAGCGCCTTCTGCAACTCCGGCAGAATGACGAAGAGATCGCCGACGAGACCGTAGTCCGCAACCTGGAAGATCGGCGCTTCCTCGTCCTTGTTGATGGCGACGATGACCTTGGAGTCCTTCATGCCGGCAAGGTGCTGGATGGCGCCGGAAATGCCGACCGCGATGTAGAGGTCGGGGGCCACCACCTTGCCGGTCTGGCCGACCTGCCAGTCGTTCGGCGCGTAGCCGGCATCGACCGCCGCGCGGGACGCGCCAACCGCCGCGCCGAGCTTGTCGGCGACCGGCAGGATGACTTCCTGGAACTTCTCCGAAGAACCAAGCGCACGGCCGCCCGAGATGATGATCTTGGCCGAGGTCAGCTCCGGACGGTCGGTCTCCGACAGCTTGTTCTCGACGAAGGAGGACAGGCCGGGATTGGCCGCCGCCTGGACGGTCTCGACAGAAGCCGCGCCACCCTCGGGCGCTCCTTGAAAGGACGCGGTGCGCACGGTGATCACCTTCTTGGCGTCGCTCGACTGCACCGTCTGGATGGCGTTGCCGGCATAGATCGGCCGCTTGAAAGTGTCTGGTGAAACCACCTCGATGATCTCGGACACCTGGGCGACGTCGAGCAGGGCGGCGACGCGCGGGGCGACGTTCTTGCCCGACGAGGTTGCCGGAGCGACGATGGCGTCGTAGGCGCCTGCCAGCGAAACGACCAGTGCTGCCGTCGGTTCGGCGAGGCGCTCGGCGAGTTCGTCGGCTTCGGCGAGCAGCACCTTGCTGACGCCCTTCAGCTTGGCGGCGGCGTCGGCGGCGGCCTTGGCGCCCTTGCCGGCGACCAGCACATGCACGTCAGAACCAATCTGCAGCGCCGCCGACAGCGCCTTGGCGGTCTGGTCGGACAGGCTGGCGTTGTCGTGTTCGGCGATGAGGAGAATTGCCATTTGTCTGTTCCTTTCCCGATCGCTTACAAAACGCCGGCTTCGTTCTTGAGCTTGTCGACCAGTTCGGCCACGCTCTTGACCTTGACGCCAGCCTTGCGGCCGCTGGGCTCCTCGGTCTTGATCACCTTGAGGCGCGGCTTGACGTCGGCGCCGTAGTCGGCGGGGCTCTTCTCGTCGAGCGGCTTCTTCTTGGCCTTCATGATGTTGGGCAGCGAAGCATAGCGCGGCTGATTGAGGCGAAGATCGGCGGTGACGATGACCGGCATCTTCAGTTCCACCGTCTGCAGGCCGCCGTCGACTTCGCGCGTCACCTTGGCCTTGTCGCCGGCGAGC
The DNA here is from genome assembly GCA_004791255.1 of bacterium M00.F.Ca.ET.205.01.1.1. Lineage (GTDB taxonomy): Bacteria > Pseudomonadota > Alphaproteobacteria > Rhizobiales > Rhizobiaceae > Mesorhizobium. The sequence continues at coordinate 16,871 of SRUQ01000006.1, read as the reverse complement.
TCGATCTTGGAGGCGAAGGTGCCCTGCGCCCAGCCAAGCAGCGCCGCCAGCATCTGGCCGGTCTGGTTCGAGTCGTCGTCGATCGCCTGCTTGCCGAGGATGACGAGGCCGGGGGCCTCGGCATCGACGACGCCCTTCAGCACCTTGGCGACGCCGAGCGGCTCGGTCTGCTCGTCGGTCTTGACCAGGATGGCGCGGTCGGCGCCCATGGCGAGCGCGGTGCGCAGCGTTTCCTGCGCCTGCTGCGGTCCAACAGACACGACGATGATCTCCTCGGCCTTGCCGGCTTCCTTGATCCGGATCGCTTCCTCGACCGCGATCTCGTCGAACGGGTTCATCGCCATCTTGACGTTGGCGAGTTCCACCGCCGAACCATCAGCCTTGACCCGAACCTTGACGTTCGCGTCGACAACCCGCTTCACGGGCACAAGGATCTTCATTTGCCTGTCACCTCTTCACGCTAGTTGGGCGCGCTATAGCAGCCTGCGCCCGCTCTGAGTTGTCGAAAGCCGACATTCCTGACTGAATTCCGGCCAGACGGAATTCTGGCCGGATGGAAATTCTGGTCTTTGACCGCCTTGGGCTGAGACGGAGACGTTTCCGTAGTTGCGGCAACCCTTGACGTCAATACGGTGAAAGCGGCTCAAATCGGTTCAGTTTGGGCCAGAAGCGCTTCCCCGGCCCCACTGTGTGGTGCTGGCCGGTGGCTCCGGCGCCGTTGGCTCAACGGCTACCGGCGCCTGGTCGGGTGCGGCGGCCACGGCATCCTCGTCGGCGGGGGCAAACAGCGGCACGCCGCGGCTGCGCAGGACCAGCACCAGCACGGCGCCGGCAAGGATGCCGCCGATGTGGCAGGCCCAGGAAATCTGGTCCTCGCCGCCGGCGGCGAACATCACCACCTGGAACAGCACCCACAGGATAAGCGGAATGAAGGCCGGTATGCGCAGCGGGATACGGGCGAAGGCCAGCACCCAGACCTTCACCCGGGGATAAAGGATCAGGTAGGCGACGACCACGCCGGCGATGGCGCCGGACGCGCCGATCAGCGGCACCTGCGAATCCCAGGCGACGAGGCCCTGGAAGGCGGCTCCGGCGATGGCGCACAGCAGATAGAAGATCAGGTAGCGAATGTGGCCGAGCGCGTCCTCGACATTGTCGCCGAACACCCACAGGAACAGCATGTTGCCGCCGAGATGGAAGATGTCGCCATGCAGGAAGGAATAGGTGACGTAGCTCAGGCTTTCGGGAATGACGATAAAGCGGGGGTCGAGTTCGGCCGTGTCATGGACCACTGACGGGATGAAGCCGAGGCCGAGCACGGCGGCATTGTTGAAGTTCTCGCCGCCGAGCGCGGTGACGCAGTAGACCAGCGCGTTGGCCACGATCAGCCCGATCGTCACATATTGCAGGCGGATGTGGCGCAACCTGTTGGTGTCGTATAGCGGGATGAACATCGGTGCCTGCCCCCTCCCGCCCTGTCAAATTCAGCGGTTCTTGCCGGGAACCCATAGCACGTCGGCATTTCCGTTGTCATTGACCGCCCGGGCGGCGACAAACAGGAAATCGGAGACGCGGTTGATGTATTTCAGCCCGTCCTTGTTGACGTGCTCACCGGGATCCTGCGCCAGCGCCACCATCAGCCGCTCGGCCCGCCGCGCCACCGTGCGGGCAAGGTGGAGTGCGGCCGCTGCCGGTGTGCCGCCGTTGAGCACAAAGGATTTGAGCGGCTGAAGATCCTTGTTGAGGAGGTCAATGTCCTTCTCGACGCGGTCGGTCTGCGTGGCAACGATGCGCAGCGGCTCATAGCCGAGCGGCTTGCCGTCGTCGGGCACGGCAAGATCTGCGCCGAGGTCGAACAGATCGTTCTGGATGCGCGACAGCAGGGCGTCGATCGCCGGATGGCTCTGGGCGGTATGCACGCGGGCCATGCCGATGCAGGCATTGGTCTCGTCGACGGTGCCGTAGGCGTCGACACGCAGGTCGGATTTCAGCCGCCGCTCACCGGTGCCGAGGCCGGTGGTGCCGTCGTCGCCGGTGCGGGTGTAGATCTTGTTGAGCTTGACCACGCCTTGATCCTCCCAGCCGCCGTTTTCACTTGCGGGTGAAATACACGGCGAGCAGGATCAGCACCAGCGCCACGGCCTGCAGCATCACGCGTGCCTGCATCAGCTTGTTGGAGGTGACGCCGGAACCGCCGCGCATCATGTTGATGAGGCCGCGAACAAGCACGATCACAACGGCGACCATGACCAGAATGGCGAGGATGTTGAAGACGGTTGCCATTGTTGCGTTTCCAGTTGTTGTTCGTTCAGGCGCGTTTGGCCATCAGGCGATAGAATATCGACGCCGGCAGGATGCGTTTGAGAGCCGCGCCGATCTTAGCCGGCGCTGTTACCACATAGTGTGGGCGCGGGCGCCGCGACAGAAGTGCATGGCGCAGAACCTTGTGGACCACTTCCGGCCCGGGCTTCAGCGCCGATTGACTGCCGCCGGCGCGCAGCCGCTCCAACTGGGCAGCATAGTCGACGCGATGCACCGAGTTCTCGTGGTCGATATTGGCGACAAACCAGGGCAGGCCATTGCTGGCGATCTTCGACTTCACCGGCCCCGGCTCGATCAGCGAGACATGGACGCCGCTGCCCACCAGTTCCTGGCGCTGACACAGCATCAGGGCCTCCAGTGCATGCTTCGACGCCGAATAGGCGCCGCGAAAACGCACCGGAACCAGGCCGAGGATCGACGAGCAGTGGACGAGGCGGCCATGGCCCTGGCGGCGCATGAGGGGCACGAGACGGCGGGTCAGGTCATGCCAGCCGAAGAAATTGACCTCGAACTGCGACTTGAGCGCAGCCACCGACAGGTCCTCGACGGCGCCGGCCTGGGCGTAGGCGCCATTGTTGAAGAGCGCGTCGAGCCGGCCGCCGGTGCGTTCAAGCACTGAAGTCACCAGTGCGGAGATCGAGTCCGGTTCTGCGTAGTCGAGGTAGAAGCCTTCGATGCCGTCCGCTTCGAGTGCGGCGAGGTCTTGCGGCTTGCGCGCCGTCGCGAACACCCGCCAGCCTTCCGCCTTCAACGCTCGCGCACAATAGGCGCCGATGCCGGAAGACGCACCGGTGACGATGATGGTGCGCAACTCTGCCGCTGAAGAATTCGTGGTTTGACGAAGGGTTGCCATTTGCCACATTCCCTTCCCATATTCGCGGCGTCGAGACAATCGAAGGGAGCGCGGGTTCTTGCTGCGGAATATTGTCGCCCTGCGCCGCGTGCTCTACGACGCGCTCGGTCATTTCAACACCGATGACGGCTGGGCGATGGCCAGCCATCTGGCGATCACCTCGCTGATGGCGCTGTTTCCGTTCCTGATTTTTGCCACCACGCTGGGCAGCTTCCTCGGTGCGCAGGCCTTTGCCGACACCGCCGTGCATCTGGTCTTCGATACCTGGCCGGAACAGATCGCCAAGCCGATCGCGCGCGAGGTGCTGAACGTGCTCACGATCAGGCGCACCGACCTGTTGACCTATGGCGTGCTGCTAGCCGCCTATTTTGCCTCGAATGGCATCGAGGCGCTGCGCACCTCGCTTAACCGCGCCTACCGGGTCACGGAAACGCGCGGCATCATCTATCGCCGGGTGCAGAGCATCATTTTCGTGCTGATCGCCACCGCCGGGTTCCTGGCGATCAGCGTGCTGCTGGTGTTCGCACCCCTGCTGGCGCGGCTGGCCGAAGCCAATTTCGAATGGATAAGGCCCTATACCGGCACCATCACGCTATGGCGCTACGTCATCGCTTCGGTCGTCATCGTCGGCGGGCTGTTTTCGGTGCATTACTGGCTGCCGGCCGGCAAGCGCCGCTTCGTCTCGCTCATCCCCGGCATCATCTTCACGCTCGCCGCATGGCTCATCGGCTCGACGATGTTCGCCACCTATCTCGACCACTTCTCGTCCTATGTGACGACCTATGCGGGGCTCGCCTCGATCATGATAGCGGTTGTCTTCCTCTATATCGTCTCGGCGATCTTCATCCTTGGCGGCGAGCTCAATGCCGCCATCAGCCGCTATCTGGAGGCGCGCGCCCGGGTCGGCTGAGTCGATACCGGCTGGACAGAAGAACTGGAGAATTGAGAAACTGAGGAATTGAAGAAGAAGCACAGCGCGCCTTTTCCTCAGGTCCTCAGTTCCTCAGTTCTTCCCTTGGCCGGCCGCGCGGTGGCCAGTGCGACGCCGAAGGTGGTGATCGCCATGCCGACGATCTGCAGCGTATTGAGCTGTTCGTTGAACAGGGCCCAGGCGATGATGGCCGTCACCGCAGGCACCAGGTAGAACAGCGACGCCACCTTCGACATCTCGCCGTCGCGGATCATCACCATCAGAAGGAAAATGGCGCCGACCGACAGCACCAGCACCAGCCAGGCCATGGCGAAGATCAATTCGCCATTGATGACGACGGTGTGGGTCTCGAAGGCAAGGGCTGCCAGTATCATCACCGCCGCGCCGCCAACATATTGCCACATGGTCGCGGCGACGAGGTCGCCGCCGGAGGCAAAGCGCTTCTGCCAGATAGTGCCGGCGGCCATGCCGAGCACCGAGACGAGCGAGGCGGTCAGTGTCGCCGCCGTGACGCCGCCGCCCAGCGCGCCGAGTTTCGGCCACAGCACGATGACGACGCCAACCAGGCCGACGGCGAGGCCGGCCCAATGGCGTGGCAGGATCGCCTCGCCGAGGAATTTGCCGGCGAGCACCGCCGTGATCAGTGGTTGCAGCCCGACGATCAGCGCCGACAGGCCGGCCGGCATGCCTCTGTGGATGGCCCAGAACACCGCGCCGAGATAGATGCCATGCATCAGGATGCCGGCGCCGGCCGCATGCAGCGCTTCTTCGCGGCTGGCTTTCTTCGAGCCCAGCACGACCGTCAGGATGGCGAACAGGATTGCCGCCAGGACGAACCGTGCGGCGAGGAAGGTAAACGGCTCCGCCCACGGCATGGCATAGCGCGCGCCGATGAAGCCGGTCGCCCACAGGACGACGAAGGTGGCGGGGATGAACCGCTTGAGGCTGTGCATGTTCCGGGAATCGCGCCTGGTAGGAAGTGAGCCGTCGCGATGCTCTAGTCCGGTTCGGTCCGGAGCGCAAAACGAAACGATTGATCCATGCATCACGGAATTCAACAGCTCACGACGTTAGGTCGTGGTCAGAAGCCGACCAGCCGCCGGACATCTGCAGCCGACATGCCGGCCCCGCGCAACGCGGCCAGGCCGGTATCCCCAAGGCTCTTCGACAGTTTTCGCCCGTCCGGCCCGAGGATCAGCCGGTGGTGGAAATAGGCCGGTTGGCGCAGCCCGAGCAGTTCCTGGAGCAGGCGCTGCACGCCGGTCGCCGAAAACAGGTCCTGGCCACGCACTACGTGGCTGACGCCTTGCAGCGCGTCGTCGATGACCACGGCAAGGTGGTAGCTGGTCGGGATCTCGCGGCGCGCCACGACCACGTCGCCCCAGTCCTGAGGGCGCGCCGCGACAAGGCGCGTCGCCGAGAGCGTTTCATCCGTATATTCGGTCCAGGACAGATCGCCGCCGGCGCGCGCCAGTGCCGCGTCGACATCCAGTCGCCAGGCGAAGGGAACGCCCTCGGCGATCCGCCGTTTGCGCTCCCTGGTCGGCAGCGCCTTGTCGGCCGGGGGATAGAGCGGCACGCCGTCGGGATCGCGCGGCCAGTCGCGTTTTTCGCTGTCGGTGATGAAGGCCCTGATCTCGCCGCGGCTCATGAAGGCGGGATAGACGAATTCCTCGCGGATCAGCCGGTCGAGCACCGTCCTGTATTCGCCAAAATGCTCCGACTGCCGGCGCACCGGCTCTTCCCAGTCCAGTCCCAGCCATTTCAGGTCGGCAAGTACGCCGGTCTCGAATTGCGGCGTGCAGCGGGTCGTGTCGATGTCCTCGATGCGCAGCAGCAGCCGGCCGCCGGCCCGGTTCGCCAGCTTCTGGTTGAGCAGCGCCGAATAGGCATGGCCGAGATGCAGTTCGCCATTGGGGCTGGGCGCGAAGCGGAATGTCAGGAGCGTCATCTCCGGGGCGGCAATCGGATTGTGCGGCGGTTTTGCCAGTTGCTACTTTGCGGCACATTCGCGGACAAGGATACAATGCAACGCATCGCCACACTGGACGACATCGCCCGCGGGCTCGATGCGCTGTGCGTGATCGACCCGCGCCTGGAAAAGGTGCGCGGCATGGCGGGCGAGGTGCCGTTGCGGCTGTCCGAGCCCGGCTTTCGCAGCCTGGCCTCGATCATCGTCTCGCAGCAGGTCTCCCGCGCCAGCGCCGATGCGATCTTCGGTCGGCTGACCAGGCTGGTCGATCCGTTGACGCCCGGGGCGATCCTTGCCGCCGGCGAGGACATGTTCCGGGAGGCCGGCCTGTCGCGGCCCAAGCAGCGCGGCCTGCTTGCGGTTGCCCAGGCGGTAGACGACGGGCTCGACCTCCATCACCTCTGCTCGCTCGACGCCGGGGAGGCGATCGCCGCGATGACGGCGGTACCCGGCGTCGGCCCGTGGACGGCGGAGGTCTATCTCCTGTTCGCCGCCGGGCACCCCGACATCTTCCCGGCGCGGGACGTCGCCTTGCAGAGCGCCGTCGGTCATGCGCTCGGCATCGACCCGCGTCCGCCCGAGAAAATGCTGATCGCCCTGGCCGAATCATGGAGCCCTTGGCGAGGTGTCGCATCGCGACTTTTCTGGTCCTATTACCGCGAGACCAGGGGCCGGGATGCGGCCCCGCCGAGCGGAACCTCTGAAAAATCGTGAAAATCGCGCATTTTTGGCGTTTCGGCCGCGCTACAATCCGCTTCACATCCCTGTCATGTCGGGCTTACAGTATCCGCGCCGAACGGCTACAGCGCCGCATGTCCGGTTGGATGTGAAATGACGCTGTAGGACTTTTTGAAGTGGCGCATGGTTCCGTCTGAAAATCATACGATTTTCGGGGCATGCGCTGAACCAAGGAGGTCAACAGGTGACGGTTGCCGTATCTCCGGATGGGCTTCCAGCGCTGGTGCTGAATGCGGATTACCGTCCGCTCAGCTATTACCCCTTGTCGCTCTGGTCATGGCAGGATGCCATCAAGGCGGTGTTCCTCGACCGGGTCAACATCGTCGCCGAATACGAGCACGCTGTGTCCTCGCCGACCTTCTCGATGAAGCTGCCGAGCGTGGTCAGCCTGAAGGCCTATGTGAAGCCGTCCAGGCACCCCGCCTTCACCCGTTTCAACGTCTTCCTGCGCGACCGCTTCCAGTGCCAGTATTGCGGCACGCCCGACGACCTGACCTTCGACCATGTCGTCCCCCGCCATCGTGGCGGCGCCACGACGTGGGAGAACGTCGTCGCCGCCTGTTCGCCCTGCAACCTCAGGAAGGGCGGCATGATGCCGGCGCACGCCAAGATGTGGCCGTTGCAGAAGCCCTACCAGCCGACGGTGCACGATCTGCACAATAACGGCCGCCTGTTTCCGCCCAACCACCTGCATGAAAGCTGGATGGATTATCTGTATTGGGATGTCGAACTCGAACCCTGAGATCGTTCGAGAATTCGGGAGGCTGGCCGTCTGCAGCGATTGTCTGCGCTTCCCCGTTCTACTGCGTCGCAGTAGAACTGAGCTCACGGATTTGATGTCCGCTCCGCTTCGGTTCTCGACAATCACTCCATACGATTCAGCCTGCCGAATTCTTTGAACGATCTCGCGTCGGCGCTAACTCAGTCGCGCGACAGCGCGCTGCGGAAGGCGACGGCTGCGAGGACCAGACTGGCGATGGCGTTCCAGCCTGCCAGGGAAAGGCCGAGAATGCGCAACGCCGCCTTGTCGCAGGAGGGCGGCACGAATTTGTCGAGCGCGTCGAGCACGCCCTTGCCGCCGGTGTCGACCGGGCCGGCGCCCGCCGTGCAATCAGTCGGGCCGGCCCACCACTGCCATTCGACGCCGGAATGGTAGACGCCGAGATAGAGGCCGTAGAGCATCAGCAGGCCGCCAATGCCCAGAAGGCCGCGCGTCAGCCAAGCGGGCGCGCCCAGCATCGAGGTGACCACCGCCAGTACCATCAGCGGCGCGCCGATATAGTAGGGGGTGCGCTGCTCCAGGCAGAGATGGCAGGGGATGTAGCCGCCGATATACTGGAACCCGAGCGCCGAGCCCACGGTCGCGGCCATCGCGACCGCGAGAAACAAGGCTGCCCGCGTCCGCTGGCGTCCGGTGTCGGCATTCATGGTCGCTGTCATGGGTCTTCGTCCGTTGTATCAGCCGCCCGCTGGTTCTGTGTCCACGCCGTCAGGACATGGACTAGAGCGCGTATTTGGCGAGGATATAGAGCAAAATAAGGGCAGCCGCGCCGGCGCCGACGATCAATCCCAAACGCTTTTCGATGAACTCCTTGATCGACTCGCCATAGCGGCGCAGCAGCCAGGCAAGCAGCAGGAAACGGGCGCCGCGTGCGACGATCGCAAGCCCAATGAACAGCAGCAGGTTGACGCCGATGACGCCCGACAGGATCGTCACCACCTTGATCGGCGGCAAATGCGCCGCACCCGACGTGATGAGCATCAGGACGATGAAGCCGACGCCGGAGGAAAGGCGCAGCGCCTCGAACTCGTCATACTTGCCGTAGAATTCGAGGATCGGCCTCGCCACCGCCTCATAGGCATAGTGGCCGATGAACCAGCCGGCAATGCCGCCCAGAACCGAGGCTACGGTGGCGATCAGGGCGTAGCGGTAGGCACGGTCCGGCCGCGACAGCGCCATCGGCAGATAGAGCACGTCGGCCGGCACCAGGAACACCGAGCTTTCGACGAAGGCGATGAAGGCCAGCCACCATTCGGCCGACTTTCGCGCCGCCAGCGACAAGGTCCAGTCGTACAATCCGCGAAGCATCGGCTCTCCTAATGCAAATCGCCCAAGGCGCGGCGGTGCGGTGGGCAAAGATGCGCCGCACGCCGGCACGCCGCCTGTCTAGAAAGATTTTCCGCGCCGCACAATGGCAGGGCGCGCGGGAAACCGAAAGGCGCGGTTTGGTCGCGGGCTGCGCACGTTATCGGCAACAGGCCAGTTGACGAACAGGCCTCCAACCGTATAGTCCGCGCCATCCAGGCCGCCCGGCCTGAGCCCCTATGGCGGAATTGGTAGACGCGCTCGACTCAAAATCGAGTTCCGCAAGGAGTGCTGGTTCGATCCCGGCTAGGGGCACCACCACCTTCATTCAGGTGTTGAATCTCCGAGCTTTTTCCCAATTTTTGTCCCACCCTTTGTCATCGACTTTTTCGGTGGGACAATTTTGTCCTGATTTTGTTCCGGAATAACCAAGAGATGGGCGGCATGTTCAGCCATCCGGCGGCGTTGCGCTTTCCTCGTGTAGTGCGTCGTTTGCTGCTTGGTGGTCCATCCGAAGATCGCCATGAGTTGCTCGTCCGTGGCGCCGTTCTCGGCTGCTATGGTGGCCCCTGCCTTCCGCAGGCCGTGGAGCGTACAGTGTGGAAGTTCTGCTTGATCGCACCAGTCTCGCATCTTGTTGCCCAGCGAGTTGACCGTGAACGGCGTTCCCCACTCAGAGACTAGGAAGGTTAGGTCGCCGCAGGCAGTAGCGTCGATCGTCGCTCGCAACTCAGGAAGCAGTGGAAGTTCGACTTCCACACCTGACGATTTGCTGGTCTTCTGGGGACGGATGTGTAGCCATCCATTCGTCACGTGTTGGCGTCCAAGGATCGCAAGATCCTGACGACGGAGGCCTGTGAACAAACCCAAATGCAGTGCCAGACGTGCCTTGCTGCCAAGGGGATGGCGTGCTTCGAACTGGCGCACTTCCCCCCTGGACCATGTATGAAATCCGTCACCCGACCTGAGGCGCTTCACGCCGAGTGCTGGATTTGTCTTGACGAGGTCATTTTCGACTGCCCAGCCGTACATGGCCGAGATGACCTTGACGACCTCGTTTTGTGCGCCCGGTGTCGAACGAAGATCGTCACGAATCTCAAGGACGTGTTTCCGCTCTAGCAGGTCAAAAGGGAGTGCCCCCCGTTTGCTACCGCCCTTGTGCAAGCTGTCACAGATTTCATCGAGAACCGATGACCGCCGGGTCAGGATCTTTGGGGACAGCCTTACACGTCGCTTGTATTCCTGACACAGCCATCGAAAAGATCGCAGGGACACTGGTTCCTGCCAGTCCGCAACGCCGATGGTCTTAAGGGGCGAGTAGGGAACGTTAAGCCGAGCGCAAGCCACCTCGGTCTCGAACTCCTGCGTTCCCGGTCGTTCTCGCAATCGAACTTTGGACTGGCCGGGGGCGCGAAAGTAAAGGCGCACGTTTCCGTGCCGGTCACGATCAGGGGAAACGCCTTTTGGTAGCTTTCTCGGCATCAGTTCCAGGGGTTGGTTGATGGGGACGACGTGCCCGATCCGTTAGGTTCGCCCCGATGCGGGATCGCTCGGAAGGCGGCTGCAACCTCCTCCACATCCCAAAGAAGGCGCGAAGCAATCGGCCGTGGCTCTGGCATTTGACCGGCGGCGACTAGCTGAGTGAACAGCGATGTGCCGATCCCGATGAGCGCTGCAGCTTGGTCAAGGTTGACCGCAACAGGTGTGAGGTTGTCTGGCAGTCGGCTTGACGGTCGCTTCATACTGTGTGGGCTCAAATCATGTGGAACGCACCTCGATCTAGTTCCGCCCATGTCGCGGTTCTATGGGTCATTAGCGTGGTACTCTAGGGGGAGCGGGTTTTCGTAATCGCAGGCCTGCGGAGGCGAGTGCTATTACCCGAAAAAGCAAAAATTTTTGCGGGCCGAGGGTAGGTCCATTCCCGCCATCGGTCAGTCCCATACGAGGAAAAAGCGTATACTCCTTCCCCGCTGGACATAATTGCGCGCGGTTGATCGAAAGATCCGCGGCCGAGCCGGTTCCAAAACTTTCCGGCCGACGGCCGGGCTGCAGAACGGAAGTGCCGGTCGAAAATCCAGTTGGCCGTGCTATCGCTCCTCGCGCCTGCAGCGGGAAAGCTCGGCTGAAAAGGTGTCGCCCGCGAGATGCCGGTGGATCGTTGGGAGTAGGACTGCCGATCCGGCAGATCCGAAGAACGCCGCGAGAGCCGTGGGCAAACGTGCCGTCGAAGAAGACCATTGGACAAACATTGGGTGCGTGAAGAAGGAGGGAGGTGGCAAAGGATCATTCAGGTTCTTCAGGATCGAACTTTGCGATGCGTTCGACGGCCTCTCGAAGCGTTGCCGCCTTCCGCCGGCCTCGCTCCTGGATCATCTCTCGGAGCCGATCAGGCGGGATGGTCGGCACGAAGTCCGCCGAGGTTATTTCGCCATCCTGATAGGTGAACTTGAGCGCCATTGCGCCGACCAGATTGACGTGTTGGGCAAGGACGGACGCGAGCTCGTTGAGGCTGGCCGCGTGGGCGTACAGGAGCGCGGTGGCTACTGGCGATCTGTGGATGATTGCGTTGCTGACCAGGAGCTCGAAGCCCTTCCACCACATCAGCTCCCCGATGCCTCGCCATGGGACCGAGCCAGCGGACTGAGCCGCGACCACATATCTCGTCAGGAAGTCCTCGGGATAAAGCAGGTCCAATTCCCCGCGCGCCCAACCGATCTCGGCGTTGCCCTTCTGGTTGATCCTGGAGTTAAGAAATACCCGGGGCGGCCTGTGCTCATGGCGTGCGACGGCGCTCCAGTTGGCGGGATAGATCAGGACGTCGATGTGCTCTTGGGTTAGCCCGCAGGCGTAGTCGTCGTCGAGCATCTGGGAGAGATCCTCGTTCAGTTTCGATGTTCCGGCCCGGTCGCGCTCGCGGGCCAGGGTCAGATAGCCGGAGCTTGAGATGCACGGGTCGAACATTTTGAAAGTCCTGTGGAAGAGGAAGGCTGGACGCCGTGAATATCGGCTTCGGATCGCTATGTTAGGAACGAGTCGCTCGTTCGAAGCGGCGCATGACATGGTGGTAGACTTCAGGGGCCTTGTGGCCGGCGTTCGTCATCAGCGTAGCAGCGCCTCGCAGCGCGTCGATTGTTGCCTTGAGGGCTGGGAACTGGTCATCTTCGTGATGAAGGTCCAGTTCTGAAGAGAGTTCGCGAAGGAGGTCGGTCAGCACTTTTGCGGTTGTCTGGTCGATGGTCATGTTGTGAGTCCCTGGTTGAGAATTAGTGGTATCTAATATATCTTTTTCAGTATGTAACTTAAGGTTTGAGATAGATAAATATGAAGACGCGCCACGCAATAGGTCGAGCAACATTTTTTTCGTGGAGAATGTCCCGATGACCGAGACCGAATGGCAGCGGCTGCTCAGCGGGCTCGTGAAGGCTGAGCTGAAACTGCGGGGGCTCAGCTACGCCGATCTGGTCGAAAAGCTGGCCGACATCGGCGTTCACGAAAAGGAAGTGAACATCGCCAACAAGCTTTCAAGAGGGAGCTTCACCGCTGTGTTTTTCGCCCAGTGCTTGAAATCGATTGGATCGCAGAGGCTGAAGCTCGACTGACATTCGTTGGGCGCCTGCGCCTGGTCCATGTAGTGATATAGACGCAGCTACCGCAGCTGGTTGAGCAGTCGGGTTTGGGCCCTTGGACCTGGCTCAGGTTTTGGCGCAGGCGGGCAGGAGCATTGGGAACAGAACTGGGCAGTAGACCATGACGAAGTGGATCACGACGACACAACTCGCAAAAGAACTCCAGGTCTCGGACCGGACAATCAGGTATTGGGCGATAAATGGTGAAATCCCCGCTCACCGATTGGGCCGGCAGTTACGATTTCACCGGCACGAAATAGACGCTTGGTTGTCCAGCAAAAAGATCTCGCGGCCAGAGGTCTTTCGGCCGCCGGCCGAGCCACAGCCCCTGAGGGCTGCACATCGCGAGAAGGATAACTCCGGCGACGGGTTGGAAGCCGACGTACGCAGGCTTCTCGAGAAGAGAAGGCAAAGGGCCCTGAAGGAAGCCAGCGGCAAACGTCAATCGTAGTCAGCAGCGCACGCAGGTGTGTTGTTGTGTGTAAGGCACAGCCTGCATCCTGCCCGCAATCTTCCAAACATGCTTCCGGTGAACGATCCGCAGTACGGCAGTAGGTGGGGGGCAGTTCCTAGTTCTCAGCTATAGAGCCTGGAGAACTTTTAGCTTTATACATTGTAGGTAGAAAGTTTCAAAAAGTCTGAGAACTCAGGAACTAGGAACCGAGCGTTTGTCACACGTTCTGTTGTCGAGCCGTTTCCTGGACCAATCCAAGGACGATCCCAGACGGAGCAACCACCCCCTCGTAGTGAGCCTTGCGCTCCGCGTGAGTGGCTAGCAGCCACCGTTGCGGGTTACGCACCGCCCAGAGATCCACCGTGGAGCCGTTTGAGAGCTTGGTCTTTTGAAGTTTCCTGGCGCCCAATTCCTGGAGTCCCCTGGTGACTTTGGAAGACGATGGCCCACCGGCCATGGACAAGGGATGCGCGAGCAGGGAGACGATCTCCTGCACGGTCACCAGGTCCCTTCGGATACGGTCGGTTCGCAGGAGCTCTTGAACATCCGCCGCAACAGGCGTTCTGCTAGCTTCAATGATCTCGGCCTTCGCCTCGGTCACGGGCGGCCGAGCATTCGGCGACCATGCCGAAATGTCTCGCTGCAGCAATCTAGCCTTGAAGGCAGGAAATTGCTGAACGCCCATGCTGAAAAGTCGATCGTAGTAGGCCTGGTCGCGAGCAGGAGCATCGACTCGAAAGACCGCGTTCCTTCGTTCCCCCGGCTCGAACACGGCCGGAACAGCGTGGTTGGTGTGGATGAAGATACCCCGCGGCGATCTGACTTCATGCGCTCTAATGTACTTCTCGTTGGCCACAACCTTTTCACTTGTGAACCATGGCTTCAGCGCGTTCGTAACCTCCCATTTGGATGACGTTGCCATCTCCTCGATGATGAGGACCTGTTTGTTGCCCAACGCGCGCTTATAGTCACTCGCATGGATAGCGGCATCATCGACCTTAACGTTCTGCTCCCCGAAAAGGCCCGTCAGCAGGTCGTTAATGAAAGACTTGCCAACCCCGGGCTCTCCAATAAGCAAAATCGCGTGTTTGACCTTGATGGCCGGATGCTGAAGCAGGTGGGCGATATAGTCCAACACCCAAGCTCGTTCAGGATCCTTCGGAAGCAGAAGCGCGAAGTGCTCATCAATGACCTCGGTACTGCCGTCTCTTGCCTCCAGTCCTCCGGGTCTCCACTCGTTCAGCACGGCCGTCCCTTCCGCACGCCGGATGATCAACCGCTGATCACCTGCGATGTAATCCGTCCCAATGACTTTTGGCGACCGAGCATCGTGAATGAAAAGACTGTGGACCCTTTCGAGGCGGTGAGCGAAATGATTGTTGAAGGAGATAGCGGGCAACGCCGTCATATCCCTAGAGACCGGATGGTAGGAGTCCGTCTGAGCAGAGAGGACATACTGCGCCTGCAATTCGAGGAGCTTCTCGTCCCCGAAAGCCAGCTTGTAAGGCGACACCATGTCAGCGGCCTTGAACGGGCACCGCGAGCATGCCGATGAATCCAGGCTGGTCTCGATATCGGAGCACGTCCGCGGCTTGACCTTCCTGGCATGCCGGAGCTTTGCGGCAGTGTCGTCTTCACGGTAGCGAGCACTGTCCAAGGCCGACAGTCGGTGAAAACCATCTTCTCCGTCTTCGCAATGTGCGGCGAGCGTCGCCACAGCGTACCATTCGGGTTCGCTGACGTCTTGTGGTCTCTCAGAGAGCCGACGCACAAAACCGCAGTGCTTTTCGATCAACGCAAACTCGCCACCTTTGCGCTCGACTTCCACCGCTGATGTGGCCGACGTTTTCTCGGCCGTTCGCCGATGGGCTCCGGCACCAATCAACATCTCGTAGTCAGCGACAGTAAGGCGTTCCTGCGTTTCGGACACCAACTCGACGACGCGAAGATCATCGTACTTCCAGTTGCGGGTGCCGACCGGGCGAGTGATCCGGGCCAAGTCCGACACATTATCAAGCGCCCAGCCTCGGATCTGCAGGGCGTTTCGGACGATCGAAGTGACACCTTCCGTGACCGCGGCCGCCCTAGCTCGGTCAGCCTTTTCTGCCAGGATCAGCGGTCCGTCGAACAGATAGTGGAGATACAGACCACCACCGCTTGAGACAATCCTCGACGGCTCGGGGAGGGCCGTTTGTCGGAGGATTGCGAGCGCGTCAGCTGCAGTCGGAGCGTAGTTCGTCTTGGCGTGCTTGCCGCTGGCCAGATCGAGATCAATGAGGATGCCGGGCAGCACACTGGCGCTGTCCGCGGCTCTGGAAGGCTCGGAGAAAAGGCACCAACCGACGTAAGCGCTTTGACGCTTGTTTTGAGCATGCACCCAGGCTTCGAGCTGCGGTCGCTGCTCAGGCCATCGAAAGAACTGCTGCTGCCTGTTTGCGAACCCGCATGCAAATCCAGTGGCGCCATGCCATCCAGCGGCGAAAGCATCCAGGTCCGGGTGTTGTGACACTTGATCAGTCGCGCTCATCGTGGCGTCCTCTCGGCAGAGGCGAGCGACGGCAAGTCGCAGAGGGCCACTTCGGGAACGTCGGTGTCTTCGCAAGAAAGAAACACCGGCTGTTGGTTATTGGGGAGGTCATCAACGATGTCGCTGCGCCAGGGCCGCAGATGCGGGGACCCGTCTTTCAACTCGAAAACGGCATACCGCTGACCCATATCGATAACCATATATGTGGCCTTCACGATCTCGAGGTAGATGGAGCCAGATCGGGTATCGAGCGTGAAGCCTGCGGAAGGACCGTCTGTAATTCCCAAGAATCTCTCGATATCGCCTTCTGAGTAGCGTGGCTTGCCACCGATCAGGTGTGGCTTCGGCAACCTGCCGTCGTGGGCCATTCGTGCGACAGTCTTCTCCGAAACGTTCATCAGGCTCCCGACCTGTGCTGGTGTCAAAAGTCTTCTCATTTCAATCCCTTGCGTTTGTGACTTTGCCCGACTGTGGTGGGCACAAACGAAAGATGGGCTGAGCTAAGAGGCCTTGCCACCTAGGCGTGCGGCATGACGCTGCACTTCAACTTCACCGGAGCAGGCTGAGTGGTGGAAGCGGGTGAGACTGCAGACCTATGTATTGTCCACTAGTGGCTGCCAGGCGATGCAATCGAGCAACTGGAGTCGCGACACGTTGTGGAAGCCGCTGATGAAAGAACCAAGCTGCGTCGTGGAATATGAAGGCAACAAATGGGAACCCCATGGCATCGCCGCCAAGATCGATGTTCAAAGGTTCGTTGTGGCTGCGATGGAGTCCATCACGCCACCGTGGCGCCCGATACCGTCCCGCCTTGTAGCGCGGTTTCTGGGAACCTCCCTTCAGGCTCTTGCGAATTATCGAGTCCGCGGTTTGGGTCCCGAAACGGAGCCGATGCGCCGCGGATGGGGGAACCGCATATATTATCGCCCGGACAAGATCGCCGAATGGCTCTCAGGTGGCAAATGTTCCGATTGGCAGTTTTCGGCGTTGTGGCTTCAGAGGATGGGTATGGCGCTCGACGTCGTCAGCGAGGATGCAGTCCGCGAACGTATCGCGCACCTGGAGCGCGTGGACAATCTGTTCCCCGCGGTCAACCGGCTGTGGCGAAGTTTTCGTGAGGTCGAGGCGTCCTAGTTCAGTGAAATGATTGTACGCAGCGAGTCATTTCGCTCCGCCCAGTTGAGCTCTCGCCGAGCGCCAGCGCCGACCGGCCTCAACGTATCACATCCAGTACTCTAGCCCGTCCTATTCATGAGCCTTGTGGTTCGAGCGCCGCTGAGCGTTCGGTCAGGCAGGTGTGAGGCGTCTTTTTCACCGCAGCTGAGACTGGACTTTGGAACGCGCTGGAGGGTCAAGGCTTGG
>SRUQ01000069.1 GCA_004791255.1 bacterium M00.F.Ca.ET.205.01.1.1 | reverse complement strand
ATAGAGCCGACTATGTGATTGCCGCCATGCAAGGCCGGGCGGCCACTGATAGCGGTGGCAACGAGAAACTGAAAACATTTTGGCTGAGAGACAGACGATCCGCCAGATTGGTCGCAAATCCGTGTGAAAGCTTGCCAGGACCGAGGAGGCCAACCCGCACCGTCAGGTAATTTCGCGCGTGGTCCGAAAAAGGCCTGCGGTCAAAGGCGGTGGCAGCGGGCCAATGGAGAGCGCCATCAGAATCGCTTGGCCTCAGGCAGGTACGCCTTCCTGGATGGCTCATCTCGGAGCGGAACTGTGCTGTAGTGTTCCCCATGAGCGGACATCCCGTGTTGTGCCGTCGCGTCAATCGGCTCATCCTCGCGATCTGCCGAGATCGCGATTGTGCATTTCATTTCACTCGGGAGTTCTCGGCAGTCTAAGTATTTGCGTGCCATCGGCTCCTCCCTGGAAATCTTTCCTTTCAGGCAACGAAACGGAGTGCTCCTGCCGGCTAACT
>SRUQ01000068.1 GCA_004791255.1 bacterium M00.F.Ca.ET.205.01.1.1 | reverse complement strand
ATCCAGGCGCCGACGCCGTCTGCTCTTCGTCCGATCAGACGGCGACCACTTTGCCGAGATCCTCGCCGAACCGGCAGGCCAGCCCGGTGATGGTGGTGGTCGGGTTGCACTGGCCGGAGGTGCAGAACACAGAGGAGCCGCCGACATAGAGATTGTCCATGCCATGCACCTTGCAATTGGCGTCGACGACGCTCTTCAGCACATCGGTGCCCATGCGGGTGCCGCCCATATGGTGGTGGCCGGCCGTTTCCTCATTGGTCGGGTAATCGCCGCCATTGCTGATCCAGTCGTCGATGCGGACGCGGCCGAGATTCTTCTGCGCCATGGTGGTGCCGAAAAGCCTCAAGCCCTCCAGCAAGGTCCGCCGCTCCAGCGGCGACTTCTTCCAGTGCAGTTCGATGCGCGGCACGCCGGCGTGATCGACATCGGTCTTCGACAGCTCGATCTGGTTCGAGGCAAGCGGCGCCTGTTCCCAGGCGACGTAGAGTTGGGCGGCGCAGCGCAGCCGCTGGTCGAGCTGCGACGAC
>SRUQ01000067.1 GCA_004791255.1 bacterium M00.F.Ca.ET.205.01.1.1 | reverse complement strand
CTCCTGGCTGCCGATGCGCGCCGTTCGGAAGGCAAGCGGCTCCGCGAGATCGGCCTCGCGGCAAACCATCAGCCAGCTCCGGTACCAGATAGCCTCCAGATCGCGCCGGTAGGCGTCGGCATCCCAATAGGCCGCCGACGGCAAGGTCAGGTGGAGGCCGGTCAGGCCGTTGTAAGGGGCGCGTCCGCTCGGATTGGGGTGCATCGGCTTCTCCCGGGTGTCGACAGCCGACACCCGGGCAAAGCTGTTGTCAATTGCCGGCTTTCCCCGATTGTAGCGGCGGAACGAGGACCTTAAGGTCACGCGCATGCTGCCAAGAACGATGTCGCTTACCGAGGAACTTGTCGCCCGCTGCTTTCGCGTCGTCGAGGACAGCGGGCCCGATCCCGACGCGGCGCATCTGGATGTCGCAGACTATGACGCGATGACGCGCAAGCTGGAGGCTCAGCTTCCAGACACTGAACCGCTCTGGCTGTTTGGCTACGGCTCTCTGATCTGGAAGCCCGAGATCGAGCATATCGAGGAGCGGGTGGCCC
>SRUQ01000066.1 GCA_004791255.1 bacterium M00.F.Ca.ET.205.01.1.1 | reverse complement strand
CGTGGCGCGGGCGATCAATTCGATCTGCCGCTCGCTTAAACCGAAGCGCTCGTAGGCTGTGCGCGCCTGGGGTTCCACGGCACGATCATTGGGAAGGAAAATGCGCTGCGGGCAGCTTTCGATGATTGCCGGCGCTATGCCAGAGCCCGCGATATCAGCCAGCGACTGCGTAGCGAAGACAACCGACACGTTCTTCTTTCGCAGCACCTTCAGCCATTCGCGGATGCGGGCGGCGAACAGCGGATTGTCGAGATAGACCCACGCCTCGTCGAGCATGATCAGCGTGGGCCGTCCGTCGAACCGTTCCTCAAGTCGCTGGAACAGATAGGTAAGCACCGGCAGCAAAGCGCCTTGGCTGTGCATTAACTCCTCGGTCTCGAAACACTGCACATCCGACAAGGCCAGCCCATCATGATCGGCATCGAGCAGGCGGCCGAAGGGACCGTCGAGCGTGTAGGGCATCAATGCGGTCTTCAGCGCATTGGATTGAAGCAGGACCGAAAGACCGGTCAGTGTGCGTTCCTGCGCCGGCGCGGTGGCAAGGCTGGCCAGCGCTGACCAAATAGCCTCCTTCACCTCCGGCGTGACGGTGACGTTCTCGTGGGCAA
>SRUQ01000065.1 GCA_004791255.1 bacterium M00.F.Ca.ET.205.01.1.1 | reverse complement strand
GTCGGACGTCCTTGGCAGGAGAGGACAGGAGATAGTCATGCATCGCAATGCCGTGGTTTCGCGGGAGGATTGGTTCGAGGCGCACCGAAAGCACCTCGAGCGCGAGAAGGAACTGACGAAGTTCCGCGACCTTATTGCCGCCGAGCGGCGGCAACTGCCCTGGTTCAAGCTGCGCAAGGATTACGTCTTCGAGAGCGAAGCCGGGCCGAAACGCCTTGGCGACCTCTTCGCCGGCAAGAGCCAGCTCATCGTCTATCATTTCATGATGGCGCCGGGTTGCGATCACCGTTGCCAGGGCTGCTCGTTCCTCGCCGACCATATCGACGGCGCCAACCAGCATCTGAAACATCATGACGTATCGCTGGTCGTCGTTGCACGCGCGCCGCTGGCCGAGATCCTGCCCTACAAGCAGCGCATGGGCTGGAAGTTCGACTGGGTGTCGTCCTATGCGTCGGATTTCAACTTCGACCTGCAGGTCTCCTTCACCGACAAGCAGATCGCCGCCAGCGAAACCACCTACAATTTCGAGAAGCGTCCGTTGCGCTCGAAAGACCTGCGCGGCACCAGCATCTTCTACCGCCACGGCAATGGCGACATCTTCCTCACCTTCCTGTCGCGGGCCCGCGGTGGGGACGCGCTGATCGGCGCCTA
>SRUQ01000064.1 GCA_004791255.1 bacterium M00.F.Ca.ET.205.01.1.1 | reverse complement strand
GACGACGAGGCCCTTGCTTCCCCGTTCGTCAAATGCCTCCTGCGGCTCATTCGTACTCAGGATTCCTTCGGCTTATGGGAAGGCCATTCGGATGCCGAGCTGCTGGCCGAGTTCATCATCACCAAGCAACAGCAACGTGCGGTACCCTTTGGCGGCGATCCCGATCCTGACGCGCTGTGGAGGCTCGACATGTTTTACACCGCCGTAGCGCTTGCGATCGAGGAGCGCTCCGGCGTGTCGACGTCGCCGACAATAGAAATGAAACCCGTGGGGGCTTCCGGCGGTTGGGCGTTCTGTCGAGACGTCCACCGGTTCGGCTTCGAGACTTTCCGCAAACTTGCTGAGGCCGGTACGAAACTGGTCGACGATGCGACTGCAGCCATTGAAGCCTAGCCCGAGATGGAGCGCATCAACAAACCATTGTTCCAGGAAGGATCTATGTCAGACCTAGATAAGATGAGGAAGAAAGTCCGAAAGCTCCAGTTGCGTGCAGCTATTGCCAAGATGGCATTGCAGGACCTTGTCGAGGGTCTGCCGGGCAAGTGGGCCGACATACAGGAAGTCGCCGAGAAAACCCAAGCCGTTTATGCCGAGTTGGATGTTGCCAAGAGAGAACTCGCTTCAATGAAGAATTTAGGATGATGCGCACATTCACCACCCGTGACGGCTCCATTTGGATGCCG
>SRUQ01000063.1 GCA_004791255.1 bacterium M00.F.Ca.ET.205.01.1.1 | reverse complement strand
TGCGGATATGATCGTCCAGGTCGGCATCGAGGCTTTCCAACTCACGCCTGAGCGCGGCGAGCAGGCGCTTGATGCTCTTTTGCGCCTGTCTTGCGTTGACCGTGCGGGCGCGGTTCTCTTCGGCCACGATCATCTGCACGATCTGACGCCGGCGCGTGACGAGATCGGCCAACGTCCTGGTCTCGGCATCGCGCAGCGGCCGCAGTTCCGGCTTGGTCGCAGCTATGAAGGCTGCGATGACGGCAGCGTCGATCGGATCGGTCTTGGCCCGCTTGCCGAGCGCGTTGGCAAAGGCCCGGACCTGCGCTGGATTGACCACGACAACCGAAAGGCCGGCGCTCGCCAAAGTGGCGACCGCCAGCTGCTCGTAGCCTCCCGTAGCCTCCAATCCGATTGCCGTCGGAGAAAAGGCTGCAAGACGTCGAGCCAGATCCTCCATCCCGGCATGGTCGTTACCAACCGAAAACGCTTCACCGGACGGCAAAACGTGCACATCCAGCCGATCCTTCGAAACGTCGATGCCAACAACGATTTCCATCCTATCCCATCCTTGCCTAATCGGGCTTCGCTTGCGGCCCAGGCGACTGTTCGGGGTCGATGGAACGGCGGACGAAGACCCTCGCTCTCCCACGGGCTTCAAGGCCCAAAGATGCTCCGGTCTCTCGTCCGCCACCGCACCTGCTGCAATAGCAGAGTCGGCAAGGGACAAGTTAC
>SRUQ01000062.1 GCA_004791255.1 bacterium M00.F.Ca.ET.205.01.1.1 | reverse complement strand
TGGTCGCTGAACGAGATCGGAAATGGCCATGTTGGCGGCGTTACTGACAAACTCCACATTCTCCGCCCACTCAAAGCACGTTCTTTTCAGAACCATAGGGTTTGGCAATGCGGACCATGCCTTTCGTCCGAAGGCGCTGGTATAAATAGAAAATCGTCATCAAGCCGGTTGCAATTCCAGTACCAAGACACAGCGCCACCAATAACTCTGCGCCGACCCAAAATGCAAGCAGAGTAACGCCAGCCGCAGCGACGATGGCATTTATGAATGCAATCATGGTCGCTGCAGTGGTCAGATACGCCAGGAGTGGTCCAGTACGAAGAGAAGGTTCGGCGTCGTTTTCGGGCCAGCGACCGAATTCCTTGGAAAACTGGAATGCAGCTTCGTCGCCCAATGTTCGATAGCAGGCTCTGATCCGGGCAATGCCGATATGGGCCTGCATGTTCTCAGCGGCGATGTCGACCAACCTCAAGACGGTAAAGGCACCCAATAAAAAGACCGATGGCAGCACAACCGCGACAAACGGCAGGAAGAATTCGGAAGACTGCGTAACAAAGCCCGTTGCCACAAGAGCGCTCGACAGAGACATAATGTAGATGGTCGTTCGCGACGCCATTTCGCTTATCGATGTGCCAATCGCTGTCTGCTGCACGAAATGCTCTGTCGTGAGAGCAGAGAGAAACGCAGCGCTGGGTGTCGGCGCGTTATCCATGGAATAT
>SRUQ01000061.1 GCA_004791255.1 bacterium M00.F.Ca.ET.205.01.1.1 | reverse complement strand
TAGGTCGCAGACTCATAATTTCTGAGCCAGATGCGCACTGAAGCGAGCTTGATGGCAGCGAGGAAATTGAGCGGATCGCGGTCATATCGAGTTGCGATAGCTCTGAAGTGCTTAAGTTTGTTGAAGTATCGCTCGACGAGATTGCGCTGCCTGTAGACCCATGCGCTGAAGGGAAAACTGCCGGTTCGGTTCTTCTTCGGCGGGATGTTCGCCCACGCTTTTTCGCTCCGCCGCGAGCGTCCGGATAGCATCGCTGTCGTAGGCGCGGTCGGCAAGCAGGATTGCATCGGGTTGGAGGGCGTCGAGCATGGCGGCGGCGGGCTTGCCGTCATGTGCCTGTACGGCCGTCAGGACAAGGTCGATCGGCCGGCCTTCGGCATCGACGAGCGCGTGGATCTTGGTCGTGAGGCCGCCGCGGGAACGTCCCATGCAGCCATCGTCAGCGCCCCCTTTTTTGCCGTGGCAGCGTGCTGGTGAACGCGGACACAGGAGCTGTCGATCATGATGATCTCGCCGTCAAAGGCCTTGGAAACCGCCGCCAGAAGCCGATCCCAGACCCCGGCTTTGCGCCATCGCACGAACCGGTTGTAGCAGGTGGTGTAGGGCCATAGCGTTCCGGCACATCGGCCCAGGGTGAGCCGGTGCGGAAGCGCCACAGGATGCCGTTGAGCACCTTGCGGTCGTCAACGCGTGCCACACCGCGGACCTTGTTGGGGAGATGAGGCGCGATGATGCCCCATTCAAAATCGCTCAATTCATACCGACGCATCAAAGCCTCCAAAAGA
>SRUQ01000060.1 GCA_004791255.1 bacterium M00.F.Ca.ET.205.01.1.1 | reverse complement strand
GCCTGGCGCATCACTTTGGTGTTGCCGGTGCAGTCGAACGTGTAGTCGGCGCCGCCGATCTGGTCGGCGCCACGCTTGGTCATGTTGACGAGGTGAGGGACGATGTCGCCATCGATTTCCTTCGGATTGACGAAATGCGTCATGCCGAATTTCTCGCCCCAGGCCTTCTTGTCGTTGTTCAGGTCGACGCCGATGATCATGTCGGCGCCGGCAAGGCGAAGACCCTGGATGACGTTGAGGCCGATGCCGCCGAGGCCGAAGACCACTGATGTCGCGCCTTGCTCGACCTTGGCGGTGTTGATGACCGCGCCGATGCCTGTGGTGACGCCGCAGCCGATGTAGCAGATCTTGTCGAAGGGCGCGTCGGGATTGACCTTGGCCAGCGCGATCTCCGGCAAAACGGTGAAGTTGGAGAAGGTCGAGCAGCCCATATAGTGAAAAATCTTGTCCTTGCCGATCGAGAAGCGCGACGAGCCGTCCGGCATCAGGCCCTGGCCCTGCGTGGCGCGGATGGCGGTGCAGAGGTTGGTCTTGCGCGACAGGCAGGACGGGCACTGCCGGCATTCGGGCGTATAGAGCGGGATGACATGGTCGCCCTTCTTCAGCGAAGTGACGCCCTTGCCGACATCGACGACGACGCCGGCGCCCTCATGGCCGAGGATGGCCGGAAACAGGCCTTCGGGATCGGCGCCCGACAGGGTGAACTCGTCTGTATGACAGATGCCGGTCGCCTTGATCTCGACCAGCACCTCGCCGTCGCGCGGCCCTTCGAGGTCGACCTCCATGATCTCCAGCGGCTTTCCGGCGGCGAC
>SRUQ01000005.1:196709-480064 GCA_004791255.1 bacterium M00.F.Ca.ET.205.01.1.1 | reverse complement strand
AAGCCAGGCCGAATGGCCCAACAACCCACCTCTCAACCTTAAAACCAGGCCTCAATCCCCAAGAGGCCAGCAATAACCCGCTGCATTCCATTCCCGTCGGTACTCTCCCGGACTGTGCAACAGGCCCCTTGTGGGAGAAGGTGTCGCCGAAGGCGACGGATGAGGGGTGCTCCAGGGAACACCGACCTCTCACTCCGCTGGAACACCCCTCATCCGTCTCGGCGCTGCGCGCCGATCCACCTTCTCCCACAAGGGAGAAGGGAAAGAGCGCCTACTCCCGTGAAATAATCTCCTGGCCGTCGATGACCAGGCGGAGGCCGAGATCGCCGGCCCTGCGGCGGGCGAGGAAGCGCGGGCGGCGCATGTTGGAGACGCGGCCCTTGCGGCGGTCCTTGGCTGGCAGCGTCTTGATGGCGGCGCCGAGCGATTCTTCCAGCGTGCGGGCGACGCCGTCCGATTCGATCAGCAGCATCGGCAGCCGGTAGGCATCGGCCCAGGCGCGCCAGTCGGCAGCGACATCTTCGAGATCGTCGGCCACCAGCAGGGGCACCGACAGCATCGGATCATTGTGCAGGAGTTCAAGGGTCACGGTGACGTTGCCCTCCGGGTCCTCCATGGCACGGGCGGCAACGCCGCGGAAGGCATTGGCCGGCAGGGCGATGATCGCCGGCAAGCCGCTCATCTCGAGCAGGCGGCGGATCACGGCGCCACGGTGGTCGATGGTGAAGGTCACGTCGCCATAGTCGTCGCGCGTGGCATAGCTTACCACTTGCGGCAGGCGGAGCGGGTCGAGACGCATGTTGCGTCCCGCCCAGACTGGCTTCAGTCCGGTGTTCATTGCATGCCTTCCTGTTTCTCCTGAGAGCCGGTGTCCGGTCCTCTCCGGGCCAGTTTTCCCGGCCTCGTTTATGGGGAAACAGTAGCGTGGGCTCCTTACCGCCGCGCTTAAGAAAGTCGGTTAAATTTTGCTGATCTCAGGGATGGTTATCGGAATGCCACCAGGAACAAGATGTAGAAACGATCAGATAACCTTACCGGGATTCATGATGCCGGCGGGATCGAAGGCCGCCTTGACCCGGCGCATCAGGTCGATGGCCATCGGCGGTGCGGTGGCGATCAGTTCGTCGCGCTTGAGCTGACCGATGCCGTGCTCGGCCGAGATCGAACCATGGAAGGATCGCACGACGTCGTGCACGGCCTTGTTCATGGTATGGTAGAGGCCGAGGAAGGCTTCGTCGTCGCCGTCGACGGGACGCGAGATGTTATAGTGGAGGTTGCCGTCGCCCATGTGGCCGAAGCAGACCACGCGCGCGCCGGGGCTGACGGACGCAACGGCGATCGCACCCTTTTCAATGAAGTCCGGGATCGACGCGATCGGCACTGAAATGTCGTGCTTGATCGAAGCGCCCTCCGGCTTCTGGCATTCGGGAAGCGTCTCGCGGAAATTCCAGAAAGCGTCGCCCTGGGCGAGGCTTGCGGCGACCACGGCATCGCCAACGACGCCTTGCTCGAGACCATCCGCGAGCACGTCCTCGATCAGCGCTCGGCCGTCGGCCTCCGAGCGGCTGGAGGACACCTGCATCAAGACATACCAGGGCCAGTCATCGGCCAGCGGCCGCACGATGCCTTGCCCATGTTTGAGCGTGAAATCGTAAGGTCTCTTGCCGACCAGCTCGAAGGCCGTGAGCGAAGCGCCGGCGCGGTCCGTCGCCAGGCTGAACAGCGCCAGCGCCGCTTCGGGCGACGACAGGCCGGCGAAAGCGACTTCGCGCCCCTTAGGCTTCGGGAACAGTTTCAGCACGGCGGCGGTGATGACGCCGAGCGTGCCTTCGGCGCCGACGAACAGGTTCTTCAAATCGTAGCCGGTGTTGTCCTTCTTCAGCTTGCGCAGATCATCGAACACCTCGCCCGTCGGCAGCACCACTTCGACGCCGAGGCAAAGCTCGCGCGCATTGCCATAGGCCAGCACGCCGGTGCCGCCGGCATTGGAGGAAAGATTGCCGGCGATTTGGCAGGTGCCTTGCGCGGCGAGCGACAGTGGGAACAGCCGGCCGGCGGCGTCGGCCGCTTCCTGCAGCGTCTGCAGGATGACGCCGGCCTCGACCGTCACCGTGTTCGAGAGCACATCGATCTCGCGGATGCGGTTCAGCCGCGACAGGGAGAGCACGATGTCGCGGCCGGACTTGTCCGGCACCTGGGCGCCGACCAGCCCGGTGTTGCCGCTTTGCGGCACCACTGGCGTGCCCGTCTCGGTCGCCAGCCGCATGATGCGGCTGACTTCCTCGACGCTGCCCGGCCGCAGCACCAGCGATGTCGCGCCGTGCCACAGCCCGCGCCGCTCCGTAATGTAAGGCGCGATATCCCGCTGGTCGCGCAAGGCGTATTTTTCGCCGACGATCGCCGCGAAACGGTCGATCAGGGCAGCGTCGAGTGTCTCAGCACGATCGGTCATCTCAGGAAACTATGTTGGCGGCAGGATCTTGTCACGCGGAGCGGCGGCGCGGGCGAGCCGATCGTTGATCGCCTCGCCCAGTCCGTCGAAAGGAATGGGTTCGACGGCAATGGTTCGCGCGCCGCTGCGGTCGAGTTCCTGCATGGCCGCGAAAAGACCGCTTGCCGCCTCGCGCAGGTCACCCGTCTGGGACAGGTTGAGGAAGGCCGTCGCGCTCTGCCAGCCCTGCGCACGCCTGACGCCGAAAGCCAGAAGCGCTTCGCCCTCGCCGACCGTTTCGGCGTTGAGCCGTACCGCCGCACCCGGCGCATAGTGCGAGGCAAGCATGCCCGGCGCCTCGACACCGGCGCCACCGCCGCGCAACAGTGCCATGCCCGTGGCCGCCTCGATCTCCTCTGCGGCAATGCCGCCGGGCCGCAGCAGGCGCAACGTATTTCCCTCAGCCTTGACGATGGTCGATTCCAGCCCGACCGGCGTCGCGCCGCCGTCGACCACCAGCCTGATCCGGGCGCCGAGATCGGCCGCCACCGCCTGCGCCGTCGTGGCGCTGATCTTGCCGGAGGAATTGGCGCTGGGCGCGGCAAGCGGACGGCCGAGCCGGCCGATCAGGTCGCCGCCAAAGCCCCTCGGCATACGCAAGGCGATCGTGTCGAGCCCGGCGGTGACCAGCGGATGAATGCCGTTGCCGGGCCGCTGCGGCAGCACCAGCGTCAGCGGGCCTGGCCAGAACGCCTGCGCCAGCTTTCTCGACAGCGGGTCGAACAGGGCGATGCGCTCGGCCATTGCCATGTCGGCGACATGGGCGATCAGCGGGTTGAAGCGCGGGCGGCCCTTGGCCTCGAAAATGCGCGCCACGCCGATGCCGTTGGTGGCGTCGCCGGCCAGCCCGTAGACGGTCTCGGTCGGAATGGCGACGACTTCGCCGCCTTCGAGCAGCGCCAGCGCCCGGTCCATCGCCTCGCCGACGGCAAGAATTTCAGCCAATCTCGTCACCTCGCGGATGCCGGGTGCGTAGTACGGCAGCGCCCCTGGGGCAAGCCGGCCATTGGCGATTTATCAATTCCTAAAATGCTACGTTTCGATGAAAGCCGGCATCAATCGCCACCGGCTATGGTGCGGCTTCTGGGCAAAGGGAGCTATGTCAGTGTCTGTACAGGTGTTGGGAACGCTGGGGATCATTGTGGCAACGATCGCTGGCGGGGCCGAGGCCTCGTCGCTGGTCTATCCCGGCGCGCCATCGTCGACGCCTTCCGTCATCACGCTGAAAGTATTGGACACCGCCAAGGCCGCCGATGTGAAGTCGGTCGTAGCGGTCGGCGATCCCGACGTCACCTATGAAAAGGTGGCGGCTATCCCGGACGGAAGCGACACCAAGCATGGTTTCCTGCAAAGCCCGATGATCATTCGCGGCGGCGTTGTCGGCGGCGCCTTCTCGACGCCCGTGCAAGCCAAGGCGCCGGCGGCAGCAACCGCCCCTGCCGCGGCAACCGCCCCGGCCACTGCGACCGCGTCGGCCGCACCAGCAGCGAGCGCGCAGAAGCCCGCCGAACCGGCAGCCGCGCAGCGGCAGCCCGCCAACGGGATCGGCAAGGTCAAGTAGCCTGCCAAATCGCTGAACGGCTTGACGGCAGTTCGGCGCCCTGCGCACCATCGCCGGGCAAATCGTCCCGGCATATCGCGCCGGTGACGCCTGAATTTCGCCGGGCAATTCTGGCAAATCGGACTGATCGTTCAAAGGGGGTTGATCATGACAAAATCGAAGACAGTTACCGTGGCCGCGCTTCTCCTGGCATCGTTGCTTGGCGCCGGTGCCGCGCATGCCGACATGCTGGGGTCCTATGTCGCGCGCATTTCCGACCGCGATCATCAGGCGAGCGACGGCTATGCGCTGGACAGCGCCGCGCAGATGGTGCGGCAAGACCGCGCCAACTGGCACAAATTCCATCGCCGTGACAGCGATGACGAGGGCGATGACTGGTTCACCACCAATGACGACCGCGCCAACCTGCAACGCATGCTGGAACGGCCGGGCGCGATGAGTTCCTCGACCAAGCGCGCCATCGTCAACGGCGAACCGCTGATCCAGGTCGACGTCTACGAAAACAGCGTGCGCGTCAGCATTCTCGAAAACTGATCACATCAGGGAAGATCAACAAAAAAGGGCGGCGCTGATGCGCCGCCCTTTCTTCTCGACAGAACCGGACTGAAATCTCAAGCCGCTTCTTCCTGGTCGTCGTCCTCTTCGGACTCGCCGTCTTCGGATTCTTCGTCGTCTTCAGCGTCGTCGCCTTCGGCCGTTACGCTGTCTTCGTCCTCGTCAGACTCTTCACCGTCCTCATCATCGCCGTCCTCGTCGTCGTCGGACAGATCCGCGGCTTCGACCGCAGCGGCGGCGTCATGGTCGGCTTCGGAAGCAGATTCAATCGCCTCGGCGGCGGCCGGGGTTTCGTCAGTCACTTCGATTTCATGATCGGAATTCATGGAAGCCTCCGTGGGTTGGGGAACATGTCCCTTTTGCCATGGAGAGGTCATCGTCATATGACTGTAAGCCGGCTCGAACGACCGGCCGGACGATATTTTTTCAAGGCACCGAAAACCGGTTTCCGATGCCGCTGAACCGATCCCCTAGCCTGCGATTTTCGAGAAATCCGCGACCTGATCGGTGGCCGCGCGGATGCGGGCGAGCAGCGCCAGGCGGTTGGCGCGCACGGCCTGGTCCTCATCGTTCACGAGAACACCTTCGAAAAATGAATCAACGGGTTCGCGCAGCACGCTAAGTGCCAGCATGGCGGCCGAAAAGTCTTGGTTCTTAATCGCTTCGCCGGCTTGCTTCTCGGCTTGATTGACCGCTGCAAACAGCGACTTCTCTGCGTTATCGCGAAATAGCGCCGGCTCAACAGTCCCGGCAACCAGCGTTTTCTTCTTCTCCTCGGCAGCCAGGATGTTGGCCGCGCGCTTGGTGCCGGCGAGCAGGTTCTTGCCATCCTCGGTGTCGAGGAAGGAGCCCAGCGCCTCGACCCGGCGCACGATCTGCAGGAGGTCGTCAGACGCTGGCGTGATGACGGCATCGATCAGATCGTGGCGCGCGCCCTGATCGCGCAGATAGACCTTCAGGCGATCATGGAAGAAGGACACAAGGTCGGCGATGAATGGCGACAGCGACGCCTCCAGTTCCATCAGACGCTGGCCATCGAAAAACTCTCGTTCCTGATCTGAGGAGCCAAAGGTTTCCGACATTGCCTTGGACAGCCCGCCTTTCAGCAAGTTGGAAATCAAGCCCGCTTCCGACAGCAGCCGGCTTGACCCCTTATAGGCGCCAATACGGGAATCGAGCATCGCGACCACGCCACGGCTCTCAGCCTCATCGCCTTTCTGGTCATACGCAGCGAGTGCCGAAGAGACGGTGGCCGCAATGGCAACGCCCAGCGAGAGCTTGAGCTTGTTTTCGAGGATGACCCTGACCACCCCCAGCGCGGCTCTTCTCAGCGCATAAGGGTCCTTCGAGCCTGTCGGCTTTTCATCGATGGCCCAGAAACCAACCAGCGTATCGAGCTTGTCCGCAAGCGCTGCTGTGACGGACATCGGATCGGTCGGAACGCGATCTGACGGGCCCTGCGGCTTGTAGTGTTCTTCGATGGCAGCCGCGACCGACGGCTGTTCGCCCTGGAGCAGCGCGTATTTGCGGCCCATGGCGCCCTGCAGTTCGGGGAATTCACCGACCACCTCGGTCTGCAGATCGGCCTTGGCGAGCACGGCGGCACGGCACGCGAGCGCGGGGTCGGCGCCGATGGCCGGCGCCAGTTCCTCCGCCAGCCACTTGATCCGCTCCACCCGCTCGCCCTGCGTGCCAAGCTTGGCGTGGAAGGTCACGTTGAGATGGTCGAGGCGGGCCATGCGCTGGTCGAGCGGCTTTTTCAGGTCGAGGCCGAATTTCTCCGCCGATGCCTGGAGCTGGCCGAGATCGGGCAGGTCGCTCTGGTCGGTCTTCCAGAAATAGAGCGCATCCGACAGGCGGGCGCGCACCACCTTGCCGTTGCCGTGCGCGATCTCCTTGCCGCCGTCTCTGGCCTCGATGTTGGCGGTCAGCAGGAAGCGGTTGGACAGTTCATCCGCCGCGCCTTGCGGGCGGGTGACAAAGCACTTCTGGTTGGCGCGGATGGTCAGCCTGATAACCTCGGGCGGGATGGCGAGGAAATCCTGCTCGAATTCGCCCATCAGCACGACAGGCCATTCGACCAGGCCGGACACTTCTTCCAGCAGCCCTTCGTCCTCGACGAGATCGAGCCCGTTGGCGAAAGCAATGTTGCGGGCATCGGCGAGGATGATCTCCTTGCGCCGGTCGGCGTCGAGCACGACCTTGGCCGCATCGAGCTTCGACACATAGTCGTCGAAGCGGCGCACGGTGATTTCTCCCGGCGCATGGAAGCGATGGCCGTAGGTGACATTGCCCGAGCGGATGCCGTCGATCTCGAAATCGACCACGACCGGCTCCTCGGTTTCCGGGCCGAAGGTGCACAGGATGGTCTGCAGGGGCCGCACCCAGCGTAGCGAGCCGGGCTTGGCCGAGGCCGGCCCCCAGCGCATCGACTTCGGCCAGGGGAAACCGCGGATGATATCAGGCACCAGTTCGGCGATGATCTCCTCGGCCGCCCTGCCCGGCTTCGAAATGTGGGCGACGTAGAAATCGCCCTTCCTCGGGTCGGAATGGATATGTGCGTCGGTGATCGACGCAAGTCCCGCCTTGCGCAGGAAACCCTGGACGGCCTGTTCGGGCGCCGTCGTCGAGGGGCCCTTGATCTCGTCGCGAATATCCTTCGAGCGCGCGGTGAGGCCCCGGATATCGAGCGCCAGGCGCCGCGGCGTCCAATATTCGCGCGCCGCCTCATAGGTCAGCCCCGCCTCGACGAGACCGTCGGTCAGCATCTTCCGCAAATCGCCCGCCGCCTTGCGCTGCATGCGGGCAGGAATTTCCTCGGAACGAAGTTCTAGAAGCAGGTCAGGCATCAGGGTCAGCTCACGCGGCAAATGGTCCGCGCGGGGCATAGCAACTCGGCTCGCCGCTGTCACCCTTTCCATGAATTTCAGCCGGCCTGTCGGGATGAAGCGATTCCGCCCGTCCTTGGATCAAAGATTTCCATGAACCGAATGCAGCGCTGAAGCGACCAACGCTCAGGCAGGGAACAATTGGCTGAACGACGATGAAAACGGCATCCAGACTTCTTCAGATCCTCGCACTCAGCGCCTGCTTCATCGCGCAGGCACATGGCGCCTTCTCGATGCCGGGCGTGCGGCAGGCCCTGCGCACCATCGACGGCACCAGCAGCCAGAGCGTGACGCCGACCGGCGTGTCCGCCACTCCGTCGAAAGTATCCGCTTAGAGTCCGTTTGGAAACTCTGCTCTGGCGGCCATCTGAAGGCGTTTTCTGCGCTTCCGGTGCTCACGGACCCAAACGTCCGCTGCGCTCCGGTTCTCGAAACCACCATCATATGACTCGCCAGCGCGAGTTCGAAACGGTCTCTTAGGCCGCCAATCCGCCGGCCTGCGTCTTCAAAAACGCCTCGCCGCAGGCTTTCGCCAGATTGCGCACGCGCAGGATGTAGCTCTGCCGCTCGGTGACCGAGATCACGCCGCGCGCGTCGAGCAGGTTGAAGACGTGGCTCGCCTTGATGCACTGGTCGTAGGCCGGGAAGACCATGCGGTGCATCGGCAGATTGTCGTTCGAGGCCGGCGCGCCGGCGTCGAGCAGCGCCTTGCACTCGGCCTCGGCGTCCTCGAAGTGGCGCAGCAGCATCGCCGTGTTGGCGTGCTCGAAATTGTGGCGCGAATATTCCTGCTCGGCCTGCAGGAAGACGTCGCCATAGGTGACCTTGTCGGCGCCTTCGCGGCCGTTGAAATTGAGGTCGTAGACATTGTCGACGCCCTGAACATACATGGCCAGCCGCTCCAGCCCATAGGTCAGTTCACCAGCCACGGGAGCGCATTCGATGCCGCAGACCTGCTGGAAATAGGTGAACTGCGACACTTCCATGCCGTCGCACCAGCACTCCCAGCCCAGCCCCCAGGCGCCCAGCGTCGGGCTTTCCCAATCGTCCTCGACGAAGCGGATGTCGTGCAGCAGCGGGTCGACGCCGATCGCCGCCAGCGAGCCGAGATAAAGCTCCTGCAGGTTTGGCGGATTGGGCTTCAGGATCACCTGATACTGGTAATAATGCTGCAGCCGGTTGGGGTTCTCGCCATAGCGGCCGTCCTTGGGGCGGCGCGAGGGCTGCACATAGGCGGCGTTCCAGCGCTTCGGCCCGAGTGCGCGCAATGTGGTTGCCGGATGGAAGGTGCCGGCGCCGACCTCCATGTCGTAGGGTTGCAGGATGACGCAGCCATAGGCGGCCCAGTAATTGTGCAAGGTCAGGATCAGCCCCTGGAACGAGCGGCTGGGATGCATATGGGCGGGGATTTCAATCGTCACGGGGTGGCCTCGACAACAAAGGCTGGCTTGCCGGCCCGTCCTAGAGACACGGCGGCGAAGCGTCAAGCAAGGCGCGCGGCAGTGACCTCGCAGGACATGTCGAAAGCTTTGTGAATGGCTGGCCCATTGCCGCTGATGATACCCTGCGTTCTGCTTGGCCCTTCCACCCATGCCCGGGACAACGAGTTTCAGCCATGCCCAGCTCCATCATCGTCCGCCCCGTCACACGTCAGGATTTCGAACAATGGCTGCCGTTGTGGGACGGCTACAACGCGTTCTACGGCCGCTCGGGCGAGACGGCCCTGCCTGGCGACATCACCGCCATGACATGGTCCCGCTTCTTCGATGCCTATGAGCCGGTCCACGCACTGGTTGCCGAAAGCCGGGGTGGACTCGTCGGCCTCGTGCATTACCTCTACCACCGCAGCACCACGGCGATCGCGCCGAACTGCTATCTGCAGGATCTGTTCACCAACGAGGCCGCGCGCGGCAAAGGCGTCGGCCGGGCGCTCATCGAGGGCGTCTACATCAGGGCGCAGGCGGCCGGTTCGGGACGGGTGTACTGGCTGACGCACGAAACCAACCACACGGCGATGAAACTCTACGACAAGGTCGGCGAACGCTCCGGCTTCGTCGTCTATCGCAAGCTGTTCTGAGGTCGTTGCAGCGCCCCAAATGAAAACGGGGCTCCGAAGAGCCCCGTTCGTATTTCCAAGGACGTCGATTTCAGCCCTTCGGTGCTGGCACCGGCTCGGGCTTTACCTTCGGCGTTTCCTGCGCCGTGTTGGATTCGATCGGCGGCAGGCCCTTCATCAGCTTCTGCTGCAAGGTGGCGAGCACGTCGGGATCCGGCTTCAAATCGCGGGCCTGATTCCACTGGAAGGTGGCTTCCAGCTTGCGGCCGACGCGCCAGTAAGCATCGCCGAGATGGTCGTTCAGCACCGGATCTTCGGGCTTGAGCGAGACGGCGCGCTCCATTTCGCGCACGGCGTCGTCGAACCTGCCAAGGCGGAAATAGGCCCAGCCCAGCGAATCGACGATGTACCCATCGCTCGGCCTGAGATCCACGGCCTTCTGGATCATCGCCAGGCCTTCCTTGAGGTTCGTGTTCATGTCGACCCAGGAATAGCCGAGATAGTTCAGAACCTGCGGCTGGTCCGGCTGCAGCTCCAGCGCCCTGCGGAAATTCGGCTCGGCCTTGGGCCATTCCTTCAGCCGCTCATAGGCGATGCCGCGCTGGTAGAAGATGTTCCAGTTGCCGGCGGTCGGCGTCTTCAAGGCCTCGACTGCCTTGTCATAGAGATTGGCGGCGGAGCGAAAATCCTCCTTCGAGGAATAGACGCCGCCAAGCGCCAGATAGGCGCGCATGTCGTCGGGATGGGCCCCGACGAAGGCCTTCAGGTGCATGATCGCCTCGTCATGCCGGTCGAGATCGGCAAGGTTGAGGCCAAGCTGCAGGTCCGACAGCTCCTTCAGCGGCGAGGAGGCGGGAATGCGACGGTAGAGGGCGATGGCCGCCTCACCGTCCTTGAGCTGTTCGGCAACGGCGGCGAGCTGTACGAGAGCGGCGTCGCTGTCCGGCTTCAATGCCAGCGCATACTGCAGATAGAGGCGCACGAAGGGTTCGCCGCCGCCACGATTGAGCGCGGTCGCGAGATCGAGCAGGATTTCGGAGGCGCCGTCGGCTGGGCCGCTGGCAAAAGGCGGGATCTTGTCGCCCTTGCTGATCCTGTCGCGCAACGCGACGATTTCCAGCTTGCCCGGCGAAAACGCCTCGGCTTGGTCGAGCACCGATATCGCCTTGGCCTTGTCGCCCTTACGGGCCAGGAACGAGGCGTAGGCCTGGGCATTGCGCATCCAGGTTTCGGGCGCAGCACTGCCGGCGGCCGTGTCCTGCATGGTCGCGGCGTAGATCGCGTCGGCCTTTTCAGGCATGTTCGAGGCATCGGCGATCAAGGCGCGATGGAACGACTTGAACAGGCCGAACCAGTCCGGCCCCTGCAGCTTGTCGATCGAGGCCATCGCTTCGCTCGCATCGCCGTCACCCTGCTGGGCCCAGCCGGACATGACGCCGGAGATCAACCGGTCGAGATCGGATTCCACCGACAGCTTCAGCCAGTACTGGGCCTTGGTGAAATCCTTCTTGTGGAAGGAATCGACCGCCAGCGCCAGACGCGAGAAGCGCTCGACGTCGGGAACTTCCTTGAGCTTGTCGGCATAGACGAGAGATTCGTCGAAGCGGCCCTGCGCGATCAGCGACAGCATCAGGCTCTGCTGCAGGCCGGTGTCGGCGGGATCGAAGGCCAGGGCCTGCTTGTAATAAGCGATGGCGTTGTCGAGGTCGTTGTCGCCTTCGGCGATCCGGGCAGCCAGATAGGCGCCCGAGAACGAGGTGATCTTGACCGGTTCGGTGGTCTGCGTGGTGGCATGGGCCGGCAGCGCCGAAAGCGCCATGCCCGTCACAAGTGCCAGCCTCGTCAGCCAGCGCACACGTCCCTGCTGCATCATATCCCTTTCAGCACGCGCCATCACCGCGTCAGCGGGATCGACGTAGATTCGATCATTCGAGGCAAAGCATGGCCTTTTTGGGGTCGCGCTTCAATCCGCCTCAAATTCACAATCGGGTCAGCCGATTAACAAAGGATGGCGCTCCACCGTAGATTTTCGGCCCAAAGTCGGCGCCGGTCAATGCCGGGTTTTCAGCACATCAGCGCATCCTGGTAGCCGCCGCCGGCCAAGGCGCTGCAAAGCCCGCTCCACCAGCAGCCTGCGCAGGCCTGGCGCGTGACGCCTGACGAAAAGCCCCGGCGCATGCGCGGCAGCATCGGCACATCAAGATCGAACCGGTCGCCGATCTTCTCAGTTCACCCGGCTGATGCAGAAATCGATCACGTCGATCAGCGCCGATTTCTGCGGCGTCTCCTCCAGCGGCGCCAGCGCGTCGCGGGCGATCTCGCCGAAGTGGCGGGCGCGCCCGATCGTGTCGGCGATGGCGCCGTGGCGGGTCATCAGGCCGATCGCCTTTTCGAGGCCGGCATCGTCGGTGACATTCTCCTCGATGGCGCGCTTCCAGAAGGTGCGTTCGGCTTTGCTGCCGCGCCGGTAGGCGAGAATGACCGGCAAGGTCACCTTGCCCTCGCGGAAATCGTCGCCGACATTCTTGCCCAAATCCTTGCTGGTGCCGCCATAGTCGAGCGCATCGTCGATCAACTGGAAGGCAAGGCCGAGATTCATGCCGTAGGAGCGCAGTGCGGCGCGATCGTTGCGCGTCGCCTGGGCGATCACCGGGCCGACCTCGGCGGCGGCCGAGAATAGCGCCGCCGTCTTGGCCTTGATGACGGCGAAATGCTCGTCCTCGGTGGTCTCCAGGTTCTTGGCGGCGGCAAGCTGCATGACCTCGCCTTCGGCGATGATCGAGGCGGCGCTGGACAGGATGTCGAGCGCTTCGAGCGAGCCGACTTCGACCATCATGCGGAAGGCCTGGCCAAGCAGGAAGTCGCCGACCAGCACGCTCGCCTGGTTGCCCCAGATCATGCGCGCTGTCTTCTTGCCGCGGCGCATGCCGCTCTCGTCGACGACGTCATCGTGCAGCAGCGTCGCGGTGTGCATGAACTCGACCGCCGTGGCGAGCTTGACGTGGCCTTCGCCGGAATAACCGAACATCTGGGCCGCGGCGAGCGTCAACATCGGCCGCAGCCTTTTGCCGCCTGACGAGATCAGGTGGTTGGCGACCTCCGGGATCATCTCGACGTCGGAGCCGGCCTTGGACAGGATCAACTCGTTGACGCGCGCCATATCGGTCGCGGTCAGATCGATCAAATCCTTGATGGAGGCGGGCTCCCGCTTCCCGTTTTCGATGTTGAGAACGACACCCACGACAAACTCTCCCGTCTTGATATAACGCGTGCGACGGCACCCTTAGTCCCGACATGAACTCTAGGGCGGCGGATACAGCCACGGCAAGTGGCGAATTGGCGCGGAGTCGGCGACAAGCTGTCAATCAACCCCGAAAGGGGTTCTTCTTTGCCGGGGAAATCGGCCTACGTTTACAGAAGTGCTGCAAACTGCGAGTTTCGCCCGATGATAGAGCTCATCCGCACCAACGACGCCGTCATCATTTCCTTCGTCGAATCGCTGATGCGCGATGCCGGCATCGGTTGTTTCGTCGCCGACCAGAACATGAGTGTGCTCGACGGTTCGCTCGGCATCCTGCCGCGCCGCGTCATGGTCGATGCCGACAAGGCCGATGCGGCGCGGCGCATCCTGACCGATGCCGGCATTGCCAACGAGATCCGCCAGAAATAATGTCCGTCGCTCCAGCCGCCCCTGCCCTTGACACCCTTGGCCCGGACACGCCGGCCCATACGGTCGATGCCTTCCATCGCGGCCGGTTCTGGCTGGTGCAGCCCAAGCACGGCGGCCATCGTGCCGGCATGGATGCGATGATGCTGGCCGCATCCGTGCCCTCCTCCTTTGGCGGAGGTGTCGCCGACTTCGGCGCCGGCGCCGGTGCCGCGGGCCTCGCCGTGCTGGCGCGCTGCCCGGCCGCACGCGCCGTGCTTGTCGAACGCGCGCCTGAGATGGCGGCTTTCGCGGCGGCCACGCTTGCCCATCCCGGCAACGCGCATCTGAGCGACCGCGCATCGGTGCTGACAGCCGATGTCGCGCTGTCGGGCCGGGCCCGGACGGCAGCGGGGCTTGCCGACAATGATTTCGACTTCGTCATCATGAACCCGCCGTTCAATGCCGCGCAGGACCGCGCAACGCCCGATCGCTTGAGACGCGAAGCGCATGTCATGGAGGACGGGCTGCTCGAGAGCTGGATCCGCAGCGCCGCGGCGGTGGTCAGGCCGCGCGGCGGGATCGCCGTGATCGCACGGCCGGAACAGCTCGGCGCCGTTCTCGACGCGATGTCAGGCCGCTTCGGCGATGCCGAGATGCTGGCCGTCCACCCTCGCCCCGATGCGGCCGCGATCCGCATCGTCGTCAGGGCAATGCTGGGAGCGCGAGGAAAACTCGCCATCCATCCACCGCTGATGCTTCGCGCCCAGTCGGGAGACGGCCCGTCGGAACGGACCGAGATGATCAATAACGGCCTGGCTTCGCTGTTTGGAGATTGAACCCTGCCTGTCAGCATGGTCGGGATTGCCGTTGGCCGCGGAATTCCTACATGCCTGCAACCCATCGACCGGAGACCAACATCTGTGAAACGCCTTCTCAACCGCCTGCTGCCGAAATACTGGCGTTCGACCGTCGTCACCATTCCGGTCATACGGCTGCACGGCACCATCATGGCTGGCGGCGGCCAGTTCAGGCCGAGCCTGTCGCTTGCCTCCACCGCCGGCGTGATCGAAAAGGCGTTTTCCTTCGACGCGCCGGCGATCGCCATCTCCATCAACTCGCCCGGCGGCTCACCGGTGCAGTCGCGGCTGATCTTCAAGCGCATCCGCGACCTTGCGGCCGAGAAGAACAAGAGGGTTTTGGTCTTTGTCGAGGATGTCGCCGCCTCCGGCGGCTACATGATCGCGGTGGCCGGCGATGAGATCTTCGCCGATCCGTCGTCGATCGTCGGCTCGATCGGCGTCGTGTCGGCCTCGTTCGGCTTCCCGGAGCTGATGAAGAAGATCGGCGTCGAACGCCGCGTCCACACCGCCGGCCAGAACAAGGCGGTGCTCGACCCGTTCAAGCCCGAGAAGAAGGACGACGTCGAACGGCTGAAAGCGCTGCAGCTCGAAGTGCATGAGACCTTCATCGACCTAGTCAAGGAGCGCCGCGGCACCAGACTCAAGGACGATCCGGACCTGTTCACCGGCCTGTTCTGGACCGGCAAGAGAGGTTTGGAGCTTGGCCTGGTCGATGCGCTCGGCGACATGCGCACGGTGCTCAAGACCCGCTTCGGAGCGAAGACGCAGTTGCGGCTGGTCACGGCCCCGCGCGGTTTGTTCGGCCGCTTCGGCCTGTTCGGCTCGAAAATGGGTTTTTCGGCGCCCGATATTGCCGCCGCCGCGGCCAGCGGTGTCATCGATGCGGCGGAAGAACGCGCGCTGTGGGCGCGCTTCGGGCTTTGAAAAAACGAGGAAACCGTCTAGAATTGTTACCTGACCAGCCCGACCGGCCACCCTTTGTCGGCCCTTGCGTGGTAGGAGTTTGACATGCCGCAGCTCATTTTCTTCGCCGTTATTGGCGCTGCCGCCTATTTCGGCTACCGCACCTTCGTGCGCGAGGCTGAGCGCGTGACAGCCAAGGTGCGGCGTACCGAGAAACAGGCAGCCAACGGCGCGACGGGAACGCTGGTCAAGGATCCAAAGACCGGTGAATACCGGCTGGCCAAGGACTGACCCTCATCTCCCTTGCAATCGAGACCGTGGATGACGGCCAGCTTGCCCTGATGTGGCCGGCGCCCGCCAAGATAAACCTCGCACTGCACGTCACCGGCAGGCGCGATGACGGCTATCACCTGATCGACAGCCTGGCGGTGTTCACCCGCTTTGGCGACAGGATCGGGATCGCGCCGGCAGACAGCGACGATTTCACAGTCTCGGGCCGTTATGCAGCCGATGTTCCCCTGGACGCCGGCAATCTGGTGGTGAAGGCGCGCGATGCGCTGCGGCAGGCGGCGGGCATACGAAACACGCCACCGGTCGCCATCAAGCTCGAAAAGAACCTGCCGGTCGCCTCCGGCGTCGGCGGCGGCTCGAGCGATGCGGCGGCAGTGCTTCGCGGACTGGCGCAGACCTGGCAACTCGACATCGACAGTGCCGAACTGGCGCGGATCGGTCTGGCGCTGGGTGCCGACATCCCGATGTGCCTGGCGGCCAAGCCACTGGTCGCGCGCGGCATTGGTGACGAACTTTCGATGGTGCCGGATTTCTCGGCGCTGGGACTGGTGCTAGTCAATCCGGGCAAGCCGGTCTCGACGGCTGATGTCTTCGCGGCACTCACCCGCCGCGACAACGAGCCCTTGCCGCCACTGCCGCGCAGCATCGATTTCCACAGCCTGCGCAACTGGCTGGAGATCACCCGCAACGATCTCGAACCAGCAGCCCTCGCCATACAGCCGGCGATCGGCCGGGCGCTGTCCTGGCTTGATAAGGCCGGATCGGGCTTTTCACGCATGTCCGGCTCCGGCGCCACCTGTTTCGGCCTGTTCGAAACCGGCAATGTCGCCAAGCGCGCGGCCGCCGAAATCCGCGCCCGGCAACCAGACTGGTTCGTCGCCGCCACGCGCAGCATGGCATCGGAGGCCGACTGACATGGCCGGGAATAACGAGAGCCGTTCCTTCATCCCCGTGCGCATCGCTGTGCTGACGGTTTCCGATACGCGCAGCCTTGCCGACGACAAATCAGGCCAGACGCTGGCCGATCGCATCACCGAAGCCGGCCACATCCTGGCCGCCCGCGACATCGTCACCGATGATCGGGAAAAAATCCGCGACACGGTGCTGGCGTGGTCGCGCGACAAGACCATCGATGTCGTGATCACCACCGGGGGCACCGGCTTCACCGGCCGCGATGTGACGCCTGAGGCGCTGGAGCCGATCTTCGAAAAGCGCATGGACGGCTTTTCCGAAGTGTTCCATCGCATTTCCTACGACAAGATCGGCACCTCGACGATCCAGAGCCGCGCGACCGGCGGTGTCGTCAATGCCACCTTCGTCTTCGTGCTGCCCGGCTCGCCCGGCGCCTGCAAGGACGCCTGGGACGGTATCTTGAAGGCCCAACTCGACTACCGGCACATGCCGTGCAACTTCGTCGAGATCATGCCGCGTCTGGAGGAGCATCTCAGACGCGGCGGGAAAACCGGGTAGCCGTTCTTCGCCGATCAGACCTCGTCAGCGGATCACCGGCTCGCCATGGAAACGTCGGCGCGAGGGTCGTGAGACGCCGAAGCCGACTTCCATCATCAGCCGCGGCGTGCGCGCCGGCACGGTGCCCATGTGGAAGCCGAACGGATCCTCGACGAAGCCAAGGCCGGCCTCGCCTGTCAGCGTCACCGGGCTCTGCTGGCCATAGACATCAAGCACCTCTGCGGCGGAATGGCCGACGAGCAGCGTGAACTGGTGCTTGAGGGCACGGCGATTGTGGCTGCCCCTGACATACACATGCGGACCGGTGCCGGCATCGACGGGCACCAGGTAGAAGAAGAACTTCAGCATCCGCCAGTCGTCGAGGTCGAAATGGTATTTGCCGAGCGAAGCGAGGTTCTTGTCGGCATCGGAAGCCTCGCCGGTCGGAAAGCTCCACCAGACGCGAGTGGTGATCAGTTTCGCCTGGCCGCCGAGATAGTGCGCGGCAATGTCGAGCAGCAGCGGATCGCGCTGGATGGCCAGTACCGCCTGGCAGTCGAGACTGCGCTCGAAATAATGCCCGCTGAGCAGCGACCGGCCGAGACGCTTCTCGGCCTCGGCATGCTCCTGCGGCATGAATTCGAGCCGGCGGTCGAAATTGCCGAAACAGGGCGTGCGCCGGGCAAAGTTCGCGATCTCCTCATGGATATCAGGCGGCAGCACCAGCCCTGAGAACAGGCCGTCCTTGCGCAGCGCGTCGACAATTGCCTCGCGCGTGACGCCGGTAAACATCGTATCCCCCGCATCGCCGAGCGGGCGGGTGCGCTTTGCGCCCAGCCAGTGCATTCGGCGCCCGGCCATGGTGCGCGCCAGCACGAACATTGGCAGCCAGGCGGGGTTTTCACGCAAATCCCTGAGATAGGTCGGGATGCGCACGGCGACGCGGCGCAGCCAGCTGCCATTGCGCGCGATTGCCTCGAGACTGGCGGTGCCGGAATTGTCGGGGGTTGGCAGGTGCATCAGGATCCTCGAATGCGACGGCGGCCCCGACAGACGCCGGCAGCTCACCACTTCAGAATGACCCAAACCCAATTCACCCGCGTCAACAGAATGGTAATCGCGCGTCAGTTTTTGTGCAATGCACAATAGGCGTTAGCACGTGCAAAAAAGTCATTTGCGCGAACAGTCCAATGCATGGCGCCCAAAAGCGATCTCTGTTTTGGGAGAACGACATACATGAAAAACAGAGGACCTAAAGCGCGTCGCCAGAATCCGTTTCGACGCGACGCGCTTTGGGCGGCGCGGCCCATATCTCGGCATCGAGCCGCCTGGTCGCCAGGCCGCGCGCAAGAGCCTCGGCACTGGCGGCGTTTTTCGCCAGCGCCGCGGCCTGCCGCTTGCTGATCACCAGCCCGTCAGCCAAAGCGCGGTTCGCCGAAAAGACGCGGGCCAGGAAAGGCACACGGCTGCCACGCGCCCGCGAAAAGCGCGCCGCCATGGTTTGCCGGGCGGTGTGCGCGACGACCTCGTCGATCCAGCCATCGGCCAGCCGCGCACCGGGTTCCAGGAGCAGCAGCCAATCGCCCTTCGCTCGGCCGATGCCGGCGCCGACGCCGCCCGTCACGAAGTGGCAGCCGGCGTGCTCGGCCACACGATGCGTCTGGTCGGTGGAACCGGCGTCGCAGACGATAACGTCGCGTACCACGCCCTCGACCGCGCCGCCGATCAAGGTGGCGAGCGTGCGGGCAAGGCCCTCCTCGTCATTGCGGGTTTCAATGAGAACACTGAGCATGACAGCCGAATAGCGGAAAGCGCGGCACAGCGCCAGTTTCCGCGACGCAGCATAGAAAGTTCTTGATTTGTTCTCATCGAGGAAATAGGAATAATTTCATGAACAGAGCGATTCGACACAACATGGACAGTCCCTGGGAGCGGGCCAAGATGGAACCGATCGTGCGCGCCGACATTGCTGCCTTCGGAGCAGGACGAGCCGAGATGGCCAATGCCATGATCGAGCAGAGCGGCGTGCGTATCCGCCCGGATCGCAACCGCGGCCGGTCGGCGGGCATCAACCCGTCCGGCCGGTTCGAACCTGTCAGCCGGCATGTCTTCGACGATGGCTGGAGCTCGCTGGAGGAGTTGCCGCCCTTCAAGACCGAGGTGCAGGTGGAGAAGCCGCGCACCATCATCACCCGCAACGAATCGCCCGATATCTCCTTCGATCGCTCGATCAATCCGTATCGCGGCTGCGAGCATGGCTGCGTCTATTGCTTCGCGCGGCCGACACATTCGTTCATGGGCCTGTCGCCGGGCCTGGATTTCGAATCCAAGCTGTTCGCCAAGCCGGACGCCGCACGGCTGCTCGACAAGGAACTGTCGAAGGACGGCTACCAGCCGCGCACCATCGCCATCGGCACCAACACCGACCCATACCAGCCGATCGAGAAGCAGTACCGCATCATGCGCGAGATCCTCGAAGTGCTGGAAGCGCGCGGCCATCCGGTCGGCATTGTCACCAAATCCGCGCTGGTGACCCGCGACATCGACATACTGTCGCGCATGGCCGAGCGCGGACTGGCCAAGGTCGCGCTCTCTGTGACGACACTGGACCGGATGCTGGCCAGGACGATGGAGCCGCGCGCGTCGACGCCGAGCAAGCGGCTTGAAGCGATCAGGCAGCTTACGGATGCCGGCATTCCGACCTCGGTGATGGTGGCGCCGATCATTCCCGGCCTGACCGACCAGGAAATGGAGCGTATCCTCGATTCGGCGCGGCATGCCGGCGCGCGCGAGGCGGGCTATGTCGTGCTGCGCCTGCCGCTCGAAGTCAGTCCGATCTTCAAGGACTGGCTGCTGCGCCACTATCCCGACCGCTACCGCCACGTGATGTCGCTGATCCGCTCGATGCGTGACGGCAAGGACTACGATTCAGAATGGGGCAAGCGCATGAAGGGCGCCGGCCCCTATGCCTGGCAGATCGGCCGGCGTTTCGAGATCACCGCCAAGCGGCTGGGTCTCAATGCCGAGCGGCGCACGCTGCGGACCGACCATTTCGTCGCGGCCGGAAAAGACCAGGAGCAGTTGATGTTGCTCTGATCACAGATCGCCGCGGCAGTTTGATCGCCGCCGCGGCGACAAAAATCCCGTCCGGCCTGCCCCGGCCAGCAGACGGTGCCCTCCCGGTCCGGCGCCCCACCCGACCCGGAGGGACTTGCGGAGAATCGGAGCCGATGCGAACCTCGCCGCAACATGGCTCGCGCGCGTTCCGATTCTCCGCTTCTCTTCGAAATCGTCGAGAAACCCGATTTCTCCTTCGAGACGAAGGCGATGGCCGACGGCCTGTGGCCGGTGGCCGGGATGGATGAAGCCGGCAGGGGTCCGCTGGCCGGTCCGGTGGTCGCGGCGGCGGTGGTGCTCGACCCGGCCAACATTCCCGAAGGCCTCGACGATTCCAAGCGGCTCAGCCATCTGCAGCGCGAAGCGCTGTTCCTGCGCATCATCGGCTCGGCGCTCGGCGTGTCGATGGCCTCGATCAGCGCCGAGGGCATCGACGGCAGCAATATCCTGAAGGCCAGCCTGGAGGCGATGCGCCGTGCGCTGGTCGGCCTGCCGATCCGACCGAAGCTGGCGCTGGCGGACGGGCGCGATGTGCCGCCGGGGCTGCCTTGCGACGGACGCGCATTGATCAAGGGCGACCAGCGTTCGCAGTCGATCGCCGCCGCTTCGATCGTCGCCAAGGTAATGCGCGACCGCATGATGTGCGGCTGTGGCAACCACAACGACCGCTACGGCTTCGAGGTGCATATGGGCTATGCCACCGCCCGGCACCGCACCGCGATAGAGGCGCACGGGCCTGTGGCGCGGCTGCACCGCGTGTCCTTCGCGCCGTTCAGGCTCGGCGGTGCCGAGGTAACTGAGGAAGAAAGCTTCGCCGGGCTGGAGTGAGTCAATGCCGCTACAGCCAATCTCCCCCCTCGAGGGCAG
This sequence comes from bacterium M00.F.Ca.ET.205.01.1.1, assembly GCA_004791255.1. GTDB lineage: Bacteria > Pseudomonadota > Alphaproteobacteria > Rhizobiales > Rhizobiaceae > Mesorhizobium. Next base: position 459,377 of record SRUQ01000005.1, on the reverse strand, counting down.
GGGAATCGCATATGGCGGTTTTGGGCTTGAAGTTGGTTTGAGAAGGGATTCTTTGGGAAGGCAGTCCATCGAAGGAGCGACTGCCATTTCCAGTCTTGAGAGCTATTTCGGCGCGGTCCCTGATCCGCGCGCAGCCAATGCCACGCACCGGCTAGGCGACCTGATCGTGATGATGATCGCTGCGAGCCTGTGTGGCGCGACGAACGCAACGGAGTTTTCGTTGTTCGCGCAAGAGCGCAAGCAAGCGCTGTCGCGCTTGATCGACTACGAGGAGGCGCCCAGCCACGACACCTTCTCGCGGCTGCTGCGCCTGCTCGATCCAGAGGCCTTCGGACGTGCGTTCGCCGCCTTTGCCGCAGGCTTTGCCCAGGCACGCCAGGGTGTTGTCTCACTTGATGGCAAGGCGTTGCGACGGGCCTATGAGAAAGGCCTTGCGGCCAGCCCACCCCTGACGGTGTCGGCCTTTGCCTCCGAAACGCGGCTCTGTCTGGCGGCAGTCTCGCCCGGCGATGGAGAGAATGAAGTAGAGGCCGCCCTCAAAGTCGTCGAACTCATTGATCTTACTGGCCGATTGGTCACGGCTGATTCGCTCCACTGCCACACGCGCATGGCTGAGGCCATTGTCCAGCGCGGCGGCGACTACCTGCTCGCGCTCAAGGGAAACCGCCGCCATTGGCTTGCTCGAGCCAAGCAACAGCTGGCCCAGACCACTCCCGCCGTCGCCGAGCGGACCGAAACCGGCCATGGCCGCAGCGAGTGGCGGCAGGCAGAGGTCGTGGCGGTAGCCGAGCCGCTGATGTCCGGTCACAGGGCCTTCATCCGCATCACCAGCCGGCGCGATCAGGCCAAGCCGCTGACGCGCCTATTCATGGCCTCTACCCTGCTTTCGCCGCAGCAGGCGATCGATCTCTCCAGAGCCCATTGGCAGATCGAGAACGGACTGCACTGGATGCTTGACGTTCATCTGCGCGAGGACCTCAGCCGGGCCCGCAAGGACAACGCCCCGGCCAACACCGCGCTCCTGACCCGGTTCGCCAGAAATATCCTTCAGGCCGCCGATATCGACAAAGTCCCGGTTAGCCACCGCATCAAGAAATGCGCATGGAATGACGACTATCTCATCCAGGCTATCGCCCATATGCGATAGCCCTGCCTCGAGGGGGAGATTGACAGCTCCCGCGCCCCGCCATCCAAACAAAAAAGCCGCCAGGTTTCCCAGGCGGCTTTTTTTGTTTCTGCGGTTTATCGGCTCAGTTGAGCTTGGCCTTCACGTCGGCGAGCGAAGCTTTGAACAGGTCGGCTCCGGCCTTGGCGTCGATCTTGCCGGCGAGCAGCGTGCGAGCGGCTTCGACAGCAATGTCGACGGCGCTGGCGCGCACTTCGGCAACCGCTTCGCGCTCGGCCTGACCGATCTTCTGCTCGGCCAGCGCGGTGCGCCGCGCGACGTAGTCCTCGGTTTTCTTATGCGCCTCGGCGGCGAGCAGTTCGGCTTCGCGCTTGGCCGCGGCGACGATGTCGGCGGCTTCCTGCTCTGCCTCTTTGCGCTTGCGCTTGTACTGGCCAAGCAGCTGCTGGGCCTCTTCACGCAGCTTGCGCGCTTCATCGAGCTCATTGCTGATGCGCGCGGCGCGGGCATCGAGCGCCTTGGCGATGATACCGGGCACCTTGATGTAGATGGCGACGCCCAGGAAGATGATGAGGGCTACGGTTGCCCAAAGCGTTGCGAGAGATGTGGCGTCCATAATGCGCTCCTCACCGGGCCACGGATTTGACCGCGGCCGCGATCTCGGCCTTGCTGACCTTGCCGCCAACCAGGGCCTCGACGATCGCCGAAGCGGTGTCCTCGGCAATGCTGCCGACTTCCTTCATGGCATTGGCCTTGATGGAAGCGATGCTTGCCTCGGCTTCGCCGAGCTTCTTGTCGAGCTCGCCTTCGACCTTTTTGCGTGCGGTCTCGGCTTCGGCCTTGGCCGCGTCGTTGGCCTGCTGGCCGATCGAGTTGGCCTTGGTCTTGGCTTCCGCCAGTTCCTGCTCGTAGGCAGCAACAGCAGCGTCAGCCTCGCCCTTCAACTTGGCGGCCTGGTCGAGATCCTGGCTGATGCGGTCGTTGCGGACATCGATGATGCCGCCAACGCGCGGCACCACAACCCGCTTCAGGAACAGGTAGAACAGCCCGAACGTGATCGCCAGCCACAGAAGCTGCGACGGAAACGTCGCCGGATCGAATGGCGGAAATGCACCGTGCTCGGCAGGCACGCTGGTGCCGGAATGCGTCTCGCCTTCCGTCGCAGCGTGGCTGGCGTCGGCAGCGGGCGCGGACTCTTGCGCGAAGGCAGATGTCACGAACATGGACTATCCCCAGAAATCAGGCCCGCCGCTCGCGCGGCCGGCCTGTCCAATCTTCTCACAGCTTAGCCAAGGAGCGGCTTAGCCAAAGAGAGGCTCAGCCGAACAGGGCCAGCAGCGCGATGAGAAGCGAGAAGATGCCCAGAGCTTCGGTCACGGCGAAGCCGAAAATCAGACGGCCGAACTGGCCATCGGCTGCCGACGGATTGCGCAGCGCGCCCGAGAGGTAGCTGCCGAAGATGTTGCCGAGGCCAATGCCCGCACCACCCATGCCCAGGCAAGCGATGCCGGCGCCGATGTACTTTGCTGCTTCTGCGTCCATTTGTTCAACTCCTTTGGATCTGAAATTCCGTTGCGATTCCATCCGGCGCCAATGTTGGAAGGGCCGGAAACTCTTGGTCAGTGCCCGGGATGCAGGGCGTCGTTGAGATACATGCAGGTCAGCACCGCGAAGACGTAGGCCTGCAGGAAGGCGACCAGCAATTCAAGCGCCGTCAGCGCCACCGCCATTGCCAGCGGCAGGACCGATCCCGCCACGCCGACCGCGCCGAGCGCGCTCAGGCTGACGACGAACCCGGAGAAAACCTTCAGCGTGATGTGGCCGGCAAGCATGTTGGCGAACAGACGAACCGAGAGGCTGACCGGGCGCGAAACGAAGGAGATGATCTCGATCAGCACCACCAGCGGCAGCAGGAACACCGGCACGCCATGCGGCACGAACAGCTTGAGGAAACCAAGGCCATGCTTGCCGAAGCCATAGACGATCACGGTCCCGATCACGAGAGCCGCAAGACCGAAGGTGACGATGATGTGGCTGGTGACGGTGAAGAAATACGGGAACAGGCCAAGCAGGTTGGCGACCAGCACGAACATGAACAGCGAGAACACGAACGGGAAGAACTTCATGCCCTGCGTGCCGGCGGCGTCGCGCAGCATGTTGCCGACGAATTCATAGGCCATTTCGGAGATGGACTGCAGTCGGCCCGGAACCAGGCTGCGGCTCGACGTCGTCAGAAACAGGAAGGCGGCTGCGACGATCACGGTCGCGACCATGAACAGCGCCGAATTGGTGAAAGACAGGTCGTAGCCGCCGATATTGATCGGTATCAGCTTGATGATATGGAACTGGTGGATCGGATCGACCTTGTCAGCTGCCACGTTCAGACCTCGTCAATGCCGCGTACGGCCAAATTGCCATTTGCCGCATGAGGGCGGCTACTTGCTGTCGTCCCGGTCAGAGCGCGATTTGTTGCCCTGTCCGAATTCTGCCACAACGCCAGCGGAACGCATGACATTGAGCACGCCGGCGCCAAAACCAAGCAGCAGGAACACGATCAGACCCCATGGCGATGTCCCCGCCAGACGGTCGATGATCCAGCCAACGCCGGCACCGACCACCACCCCGGCGATGAACTCGCTGGACAGCTTGAGTGCCTGGCCGTATCCGGCCACTGGTTTCGCTTCGTCTTTCCCCTCGAACCGGTTCGGCAGCCTTGTTGCAAGCGATGCTTCAAGTTCACGCCGACGTCGCTCAAGATCGTCATCACGAATGTCGGCGTCGTGCTGCTTGCCGCGGCCGGTTTCTCCGGTTCCGTCTGGCCTGTTTTTCTCGGCCATCGCAACCCCCCTGCCCGGCCAGACCGTCACCGTCCGTCCGCTTCTAAAGTCGCCGGCAACATAGTTAGAGGGTTTGCGCGCGTCAAGCCACGGGCGGAAGTTCAAGGTTGTGTATTTTGTATAGTAAAATCAGCCACTTATAAAGGTGCGACATCGTGCCCGCCGCGATGAGGGGAATGCACCGTGCGAATCCCCCCGGCAATGGCTGCCCTAACGAGCCCGCCGCCGGCGGAAAAGCCCGACGTACGAAAGGCGATCAGCTCCAGCCGCCGCCATAAGTGCGGTAGAAGATGTGCAGGCCGATCTTGGTCATCTTCTGCATGGTGCGCGCCCAGCCTGGATGGACATATTGGGCATAGTAGTGGGTCGACGAGCCGACCTCAGGGATGAAGATCTTGCCGGCTGTAACGGCCATGGCGATATCCTGCGCGGTCTTGTAGGCGACAGGGCTGTCGATGCGCTTCTTCCTGCCGTCGCAGGCGAAGGAGAACTGGCAACGGTTGAACCAGCTGTCATTCTGGTAGACGACGCCGCAGATCGAATTCGGATAGGCCGGATTGCGCACACGGTTGAGGATGACCTGGGCGACAGCGGCCTGGCCGCGCACGGATTCGCTCCTCGCCTCGAAATAGATGCCGTTGGCCAGACATGCCTGCTCCTTCTTGGAGAAGACACTCTCCGGCAGCGGATTCTGGATCCACCAATGGTCGCCCTTGGCCATCGGCGGGATGAAGCGGCCATTGTTGGGCTGTTCGTCCTGAAGCAAAGCCTCGAAGGGCGAGGCCTTGGCATAGTCGGGCTCGGACTGCGCATAGGCCGTCGCCAGAATATCGGGATGGTCATTGTTGACCAAAGCGGCAAGCATCGTCGGCACGCCGGGATCCGGCTTCTTGTCCTCGCGGACGTGGAAGGCGGCGGCGATCTGGATTTCCTTGCCTTTGATCTGCGGCTTGGCGAAAGCCATCTTCAGGCCGCTGTCCATGCTTGGGCGCAGCAGGGAAGAGGTGCGCTCGAAGATCGAGCCGGCGTTGAAGTTCTTCGGCGGCGCGACCGGAGAGACCTGGACGATGCGGCCTTTCTTGTCGGCGCGCACGATGCGGTCCTCGTCGGGCGTGGCGCTGACCTTACCGCCCTTACCGCGGAACGACACGGCGCCGACACCGGGCAGGCGCACGCCCGATCCGGAGATCGAACCGGTGACGTCGGTATCGACGAAGGGCATCTCGGCGGCGTGGACCGATCCGGCGACGGATTTCTCGACGTAGGAATTCCAGCGCGCGGTCGGCGACTCCAGGCCGGAGACGAGGCTTGTCATGTCCTGGTAGGCGACATCAGTCGGAAAGCCGATCCAGATGCCGAGGCCGATGATGAAAGGAGACACAAGACTGCGCTTCTTCTCACCGGCGGCGGCAACAAGCCGCTCCAAGACGCGTCGATGCACGGAACTCTCTCCAGGAACGCAACTGACCCCACTGGAGAGCAAAATGATGCATTAACCTTGATGGGACGTTAACGGCTTCGATCGGGTTTTCTCAGTCGGCTCGCGGTCGTGGCTGCTAAGTCGGGCGGCTTTGCGGCCGGGCGGGAGGTGTGATGCCGCGCGCCGCGGCGGACGGTCGGCCGTTGGCGGGGCAAGGCAGTCCGCCGGCGTGCCTTGCCCTGGGATGAGCTTAACGGGATATCCATATTCCCGCCGCCATATGGCAGTTGGTTCCGAGCAACGGTTCAGCACAGCGGATGGGTGATGACGGTCGCGGGGGATACAGCCGTAAGTGCCGCCAAATTGGCGGAAGCAACAGCGCGCCCAACGCTTCTAAACTTGACTGCGTTGCGCGCCGTCGCAGCTCTGTCGATCTTCATCCATCATCTGACGGAATTGGGGATAGATGCATCTCGATCCATCCGGGATATGTATCTCGGCTGTGCCGTTTCGTTTTTCTTTGTCCTGTCAGGGTTCGTGCTGTCGTACAGTTTCTCCGGGCGATTCCTTGGTTGGCGCGACGTCAGAAACTTCATCTTGCAGAGATTCTTCCGTCTGTGGCCCGTCCACATGCTGTGTTTCTTCCTTGCCCTTGTGGCGCTTCATCCGCCTGCCAGTCTCTTCACCGCGTCCCTGGCAACCACTCTGCAGAGTTCCTGGATTCCAACCTACGGTACAGCCTACGCGTACAACGGCGTCTCTTGGTCGATATCGGTCGAACTGTTCTTCTATCTCACATTGCCGTTCATTCTGATCTTGCGGCCAAGCCAGGCCATGCTGGTGGCCTGCGGCTGGACACTTGCCGTCCTCGGTCTGATCGCTCTCACAGCGATCCTGCCCGGGCCGGTATTTTCACCTCCTTCCGAAAAGCCCTGGCTGGACCTCTACGTCACGGATGTGTCGCTCGTTCACCTCTTCCCACCCGTACGGATGGTGGAATTCCTGTCGGGGATAGCCGTCTATCGACTGTTCAGAAGCCGGCGCATTCCCGATGACTGGGTGACGTTCTGCCAGATTGCCGCAATCGTGTGCCTGGTGCTCTGGGCATGCATACATGCCGAGATCACGCAATTTCTTGCTGGGCACGCATCGCTCATGGCTTCGATCGCCTACCGCGAATTCGGGCTGTACCCGCTGTTCGCCGCCATCGTCTATGCCTTCGCGCATCAGTCCGGCTCATTGACGCGCATCCTGTCTTGCCGTGCCCTGGTTTTCTGTGGAGAGATCAGCTTCGCATTCTACATGATCCATCAGGTTGTCATTCACGTCCTGGCCTACAATCTCGAGATCAGGCAGCACTATGGTCCGACGGTGGCTGCGATCGCCGCAGCGATACTCAGCCTCGGCTTTTCAATTGTTCTCCATCGAGCGGTGGAGACACCCGGTATCGACTGGGCCAAGCGACAGTTCCCGATGTCCAGGCGAGCACCTTCATCCGCGCATGTGCCTGTCGTCGCCCTGGCCTGACGTTGCATAATTTTTATCCTGCTGCCGGCGGCCGCAGGAAGATCGGCCAGGCGACCAGCGCGCAGATGGCCGCCGACAGCCATACGCCGGGCCATGACCAGAGGTGCAGCAGCCCGGGGATGGCCACCGGCACCAGGAAGAAGCCGACGAAGACGAAGCTGTTGGCAAGGCTGAGCGCGGTTGCGACATGGCCGGCGCCGGCGAGCGTGGCAAGCTCGGTGTAGGCGACGCCGTGCCAGGCGGAGACCGAGATGCCGGCGGCAATCAGCATCAGGGGAAGGACGGCCATCAGCACCGGTTGGCCGCCTGGCAGGGCGTGGCTTGCCAGCACCAGCAGCCAGAGCAGCGCAAAGGCCATCGCGCTGAGCCCGCTGCAAAGCCGCAGGAACGGCCGGCGGTTGCCGTGCCGATCGGTAAAGCGGCCGCTCCAGACGCGCATGACCATGGCGCCGGCCTGCACGGCGGCGAGGCTGGCGCTGGTCGCCAGCGTCCCCAGGCCGACGACGTCGTGCAGGAAGACGGAAGCGAAGGTGAGCACCGCTACTTGCGGGAAGCACAGCAGGCCGATCGCCGTCGCGATACGCCAGACTTCGGCATTGCGCAGCGGCGCCGGCCCGGCGATCGAGGCCGGCGCTGCCGGCGCGTCACCCAGTGCCGGCGGCTCGTGCAGCCAGCGCCAGGCGAACAGGGCGGAAACCGCGGACGCACCCGCCAGCAGCCCGAACACGGCGGCAAAGCCACAGGTCGAAGCGAGCGATGGCAGGACAAGAGCGCCGAGTCCGCCGCCCAGCGGCACCGCCGTCTGCCTGATGCTCATGGCAAAGCCGCGTTCACCTTCTCCGAACCAGCCCATGATGGCACGGCCGCTCGAGCCGTTGACGCTGCCGCCGAGCAGGCCGGTGACGAGCAAGGCGGCGGCCAGCATGTCGACGCCGGGCACGCCGGACGACGAAGGAACGACGAGCAGCGCCATCAGGGACAGCCAGGCCGCTGTCAAGCCAAGCCCGGCCAGGAGCACGCGGCGGTCGCCCCAGCGATCGGTGAGCAGGCCCCAGGGCAATTCGGAAAGCGCGACACCAAGGCCCAGAAGGCCGAGCGCCAGGCCAAGCTCAGCATTGCCGAGATGATAGCCCTGTCGCAGCATGACGGCGGTTGCCGGTATGCCGGAGAAAGTCGCTGAGAAACCGGCATTGGCGGCGACGCCGATGCCGAGCACCTTCCAGCGATGGTTTGATGTGAATGTCCTGGCGCCCTCGCTTCCGGCTTTCGATGACTTTGGCGACGGGCAGTCGCTGCGCGTGACGATGGCGGACATGGTTGCATTCCCGTTTGGCGACCGGCGACCGGCCTTGACGGCACATGTCTATCGCCATAGTTTCATCCATAAAATCAGGAAGTTTTTGACCATAAATCCTGATAAACGGGACAATTGTGATGCATCGCGTGACGTTCGACCTCGACGTTCTCAGAAGCTTCGTCACCGGCATGGAACTGGGCAGCTTCGCCAAGGCCGCCGATCGTCTCGGCCGCTCGACCTCGGCGGTCAGTGCGCAACTGAAGAAGCTGGAGGAGCAGGCGGCGACACCGATCTTCCGCAAATCGGGGCGCGGCCTCGCCTTGACCGAGGCCGGCGAGACCATGCTCGGCTATGCCCGGCGATTGCTCGAATTGAATGACGAGGCGGCGTCCGCCATCCACGATGTCGAGCTTGAGGGCTGGGTGCGGCTCGGCCTGCAGGAGGACTTTGGCGAAGCGGTGCTGCCTGATGTGCTCGGGCGCTTCGCCCGCGCCCATCCCAAGGTCAAGATCGAGGCCAGGATCGCACGCAGCTTCGAGCTTGCCGACAAGATCACCTCAGGCAATCTCGATATCGCGCTGGCCTGGCACAATGGCACGATGCTGCCTTACACCAGGCATGTCGCCGATGTGCAGATGCGCTGGATCGGTCCGGCAAAACCCATAGAAGCCTCACTACGCAACGGCGAAGCGCTGCCGCTGGTGGCGCTCGAAGCGCCCTGCCTGTTGCGCACGGTGGCAACCGAAACGCTCGACCGCGCCGGCCTGTCCTGGCGGATGGCCTTTTCCAGCCCGAGCCTCGGCGGCATCTGGGCGGCCGTCGCCGCCGGATTGGGACTGACCATCCGCACTGACATCGGCCTGCCGGCCAATGTCAGGGCGCTGACGCCGGAGATCGCCGGCTTGCCCGCCCTGCCTCAGATGGCGTTGGTGCTGCATCGCAAGGAACCGGACCTCGATCCGGTGGCGGCGCGTCTCGCCGAAATTCTGCTGCAAGCGGTGCGGGAAGTGCTGCCCGAGGGCGCGCAGGCGAATACGGCTTCAAGAGCCGCCTAAGTCGCTGCACTCAGCGTCTTCAGCGCTTCTTGGCCCTGCCGGCGAACGGGTTGTCTGATGTCCTGAGCGCCATGCGGATCGGCACGCCCGGCATGTCGAAGGCATCGCGCAGGCTGTTGGTCAGATAGCGGACATAGGATTGCGGCATCGCATCGGGACGCGAGCAGGACACGACGAAGCCTGGCGGGCGGGTCTTGGCCTGGGTGACATATTTGATCTTCAGCCGGCGGCCGGCGACGGCGGGAGGCGGATGATGCGCCAATATGCCTTCCAGCCAACGGTTGAGCCTGCCGGTGGAAACGCGGCTGTTCCAGACCTTGTGCGTCTTGATGACGGAGTCCATCAGCCTGTCAAGGCCGCGCCCGGTCTCGGCCGAGACCGTCACCGCCTGCATGCCGCGGGCCTGCGGCAAGAGCCGCTCGGTCTTCTCGCGCAGCTCGGCCAGAAGCTCCTGCGGGTTGTCGATGAGGTCCCATTTGTTGAAGGCGATCACCGGCGCGCGGCCCTCGCGGATGATCAGGTCGGCGATCTGCAGATCCTGCTTCTCGAAGGGAATGGTGGCGTCGAGCACGATGATGACGATCTCGGCGAAACGAATGGCGCGCAAGCCATCCTGCACCGACATGACTTCCAGCTTTTCGTGGATCTTGGCCTTGCGGCGCATGCCGGCGGTGTCGAAGAGTTTTATGCGGCGGCCGCGCCAGTCCCAATCGACCGATATGGAATCGCGCGTGATGCCGGCTTCGGGTCCGGTCAAGAGCCGCTCCTCGCCGATCAGCGCGTTGATCAGCGTCGACTTGCCGGCGTTGGGGCGGCCGACGACGGCGATGCGCATCGGCTTGGTGTCGTCATAGGCCGGCGCTTCCTCGGCATCGGGATCGGCGATGTCCTCGCCAATCAGCACCTCGCTGGCGGCGATCTCCTCGTCGTCCTCATCGTCTTCGCCAAAGGCGCGCTCTTCGCCAAGTGCCGCAATCACCGCGTCACGCAGGTCGGGCAAGCCCTGGCCATGTTCGGCCGAGACCGGGATCGGCTCGCCGAGCCCGAGTTCCCAGGCCTCCAGCATGCCGCCTTGCGCGCCGCGCGCCTCGGCCTTGTTGGCGACCAGCACCACCGGCTTGCCGGATCTGCGCACGACTTCGGCAAACGCCCTGTCATCGGGCAGCAGCCCCGATTTGGCGTCGACGGTGAAGAAGATCAGATCGGCCTCGCGGATGGCGATCTCGGTCTGCGCGCGCATGCGGCCTGGAAGCGTCGAGGCGCCGGCATCCTCGAAACCGGCGGTGTCGATGACATCGAAATGCAGATCGTAGAGCTTTGCCGCATGGACGCGGCGGTCGCGGGTGACGCCCGGCGTGTCGTCGACAAGCGCCAGCTTCTTTCCCACCAGCCGGTTGAAAAGCGTCGATTTGCCGACGTTAGGCCGGCCGATGATGGCGACTTTGAACGTCATGGATCACGACGCGTTGCCCGAGCCGCGGATCAGCTCGGACATCAAGGTCGCCCGCTCGCGCGTGTTGCGCGGGGCGCCGTCATCGGCGGCGATCTGGTCGAACAGCTTCAGCGCGTCCTGGGTCTTGCCTTCCTTCCAGGCCGCCAAGCCCAGCGCCTCGCGCGCCGTGTGGCGCAGCGTGTTGGTGTCCGAGGTCAGCGCCTCGACGCGGCTCGACACATCGGCGAAGGAGCCGTGATCGACGAGCAGCAGCGCTGCCCGCAGCCGTGCCATGTCGCGAATGCCTTGCGGAATGGTGCCGTCGGCGGCGACCTCGTCGAAATCCTTGACGGCGGCATCGACGTCGCCCTTGCTGGCCTTGACGGTCGCGGCACGCATGCGGGCAAGCAGCGGATAGGCGCCGTAGCCGTCCTTCTCCAGCTGGTCGAGCGCGGCCAGCGCCTCGTCGTTCTTGCCGTCATTGGCAAGCTTCAGCGCCTGCGAGAAGGCATCGCCGGAACGGTTGGCGCGCGTCTCGTCCCAATAGCGATAGCCGACGAAGGCAGCGGTGCCGACCACCACCAGGATCGCGATGGCGAGCAGAGCGGGACCAAAACGGTCCCACAGCGCGTGCGCCTGGTCGCGGCGCATCTCTTCATTGACTTCGCGGATAAAGCTGTCGTCCGACATCTATCAAACCATTCCTGCCCAGCCGGGGCCGTTCTTGAGCCCGCGTTTTAGCGAAATTTTGTCGGCATGGAAGGGGTTCGCGCGGAAAATCGCCCATTCCCGGGGCAGACGGGCGAAAACCCAATCGCACCCACGCCACATTTGCCCGATAGCCGGCTTGCTGACCGCCTGGAGCCTGGGTTCGCTGATGTATCGTTCGTTTCGTGTCGTTGCGTTTTCGCTTGCCTCGCTTGCCGGCGTCGGCACGGCTTTCGGCGACCCGCCGGCAGCAGCAGCGCCGGTAAAGCCCAAGCAGGTCGTCATCATCTCCTTCGACAGCGCACGCGATATCCCGCAATGGAAGCGTAGCCGGGCGCTGGCGCAGCGCACCGGCGCGCATTTCACCTATTTTCTCTCCTGCGTCTTCCTGCTGTCGCCGGACACGCGCGGCCAATACACCGCGCCTGGCAAGACGCCGGGCAAATCGAACATCGGCTTTGCCGCTTCGAGGCAGGAAGTGGCCGAGCGGCTCGAACAGATCGGGCTCGCGGCATCGGAAGGCCACGACATCGCCAGCCACGCCTGCGGCCATTTTGACGGCAAGGACTGGACGAAAGCCGACTGGTTGAAGGAGTTCGCCTCGTTCGAGCGTATTCTCGAGAACGCCTATGCGATCAACGGCATCGCGCCCGAGCCGAAGGGCTGGCGTGATTTCGCGCATGCGGTGGTCGGTTTTCGCGCGCCGTATCTTTCGACAGGCAAGGCGCTCTACGAAGCGTTGCCGGCGGCTGGCTATCAATTCGATGCCAGCGGCGTCTCAAAGGGCCCGGCCAAGCCGCCGACCGTCGGCGGCATCACCCGCTTTTCCCTGCCGCAGATATCCGAAGGGCCGAAATCCCGGCCGGTGATTGCCATGGACTACAATCTCTATGTCAGGCATTCCGCCGGTTTCGAACGGCCAGGCAAGGCCGGCGAGTTCGCGGACCGGACCTATCAGGCATTCCGCGCTGCCTTCGACACGCAATACCAGGGCAAGCGCATTCCGCTGCAACTCGGCTTCCACTTCGCGCTGATGAATGACGGCGCCTACTGGAACGCGCTGGAGCGTTTCGCGGGAGAGGTCTGCGTCAAGGCCGATGTCGAATGCATCAGCTTTCGCGACTATGTCGAGCGGCAACGCGGCGGCGAACGACAGGCGTCGGTGGGCGGCTGAGCCGCCAACCTACGTTTCATCCGAATATGTTTAAGCCGGATCCTCGGCGCTCTGCCTTGCCAGATAGCGCTGGTCGATATCCGGCAGCGGTTCGCCCTGCAGCGTCGCCTCGAAGGCGCGCAGGCGTTTGTGGACCGACTGCAGTTCGACGATGGTCGACCACGAGGTAAGCAGAAACTGCAGCGAACCGGTTACCTTGCCGAAGGCGTTCGAGATCTGGTTCAGCGCGCCAAAGGTTATCTTATGCGCGACCAGCGACGGGCCGAGGATCAGCAGCGAGAAAATGTTGTCGGCCTGCAGGTAGGTGTACCGGACAACGTTGAAATAGATGTAGTGGAAATAGAGCCTGAAATAGTTGTGACGGACATTGGCGAACAGCTCGCTCGTGGTGGCGGGCTGCGCCCTCTCCGCATGATCCTCGCCATAGACCAGTTCCTTGCGGTACGCGGCTTCGACACGCTGGTTGCGGAACTGCAGCCCCGGAAGTTTGAGGCCGGCGACCATCACCGAAATCGTGCCGAACAGACACCAGGCAAGCGCCGCCACCACCAATGGCTGCGGGATCGCGCCGACGATTGGCAGCTCGCTGATATGGGCCTGCAACTGGATCATGACAGGCAGGAATGCGATCAGGGTCATGATCGACTGGACGAAGCTGGAGCCGAGATCCTCCATGATCTGCGAGAACCGCATCGTGTCTTCCTGGATACGCTGCGAGGCGCCCTCGATATGGCGCAACCTGGCCCAGTTCTCGATGAAATAATTGTTCATCGCCGTGCGCCAGCGGAAGATCCAGTGGCTGACGATAAAGGCGTTGACCACCTGCACGTTCATGCCAACCAGCGCTAGCCATGAAAAGTCAGCCAGCCCCGTGTAGAACTCGCCGTTGGTGGACTTGCCGGTCCCCGACATCAGCCCCTGTACATAGTCGAAGAACGGCCCGTACCAGGCGTTGACGGCGACGCTAACCTGCACGTTGAAATAGATGAAGAACAGGATGACCGCAGTCATCAGGATGGACCAGTTCTGCCACGGATGCGGCGAATACCAGCTCCAGAACGCATAAAAGGCGGCGACGCAAAACACGAAGTACATGTAGAACCAGAGGAACGGCTTCGACACCAGCACCGCGATGCCGATAATCGGTGGCGCGTCGGCCGCAGCTGGCGGCAGTCCTAAAATAGCGCCCAGTTGCTCGCCACCAAAAAACCAGAACAGGATCGCTGCAAGGCTCCAAATGGCGGCCGAAGTGAAAAAGAGCTTCGGCTGCGGGAAGAAAGATACGAACACTGTGGCGAATTCCTCGATCTATGCGCAAATCAGGTGGGTTTGGCGGGCATAAGGTCACACATTAGGGGGAAAGAAAATGCCTGCCGGACGCCCTGCGCCGAGCAAAACCACAAATCATGGTGATTTTGGAGCAGCCGACCATATGACCGCGCCGGAGACGACTAGGGCCGCCGCGGCGGCGATCGAAGCGAGGAAGAAGTCGCCCGACGCCTGTGCCAGCAATCCAGCAGCGATCGGGCCGACGATCTGGCCAAGACCGAAGGAGGACGTCATCAGGGCGAAGATGCGCCGGGGCGCCTCCGGCGCCTGTCGCCGCGCGACCTGAAGGCCGAGTGCGGTGATGGCGATGAAGGTGCCGCCAAGCAGCACCCCGCCGAGCAGTGGCCCGGAATAGCCGCCAAGCGCCACACTGGCGGTAACGCCGATCACCTCGATGAAACAGGCCAGCGCATAGGCGGCATAGAATCCGATCCGCGTCGCGATCTTCTGCCATAGCCAGACCGAGGGGAAGCCGGCAAGGCCGGCGACCATCCACACCATCGCCTCGAAGACGCGGCTGCCGCCGCCTTGCCGGACGATGGCGACGAGGAAGGTCGCGGTTACCACGTAGCCGAAGCCGAACAGGCCATAGGCGACGATGATTTTCGTCAGCGGCCAGCTTTTCGGCAGCGCCGGCTCGCGGCTGGTTTGGCCGTTGGTGAGCGGCCCTTCATTTGCCAGCAACGCCACGACCACAAAACCGCAAGCCGAGATTGCCCCGGACCACAGCCAGCCTGCCGCCCAGCCGGCATGGTCGGTGACCAGAAGCGCCATCATCGCCGCTGAGATCGCTATGCCGAGGCCGACGCCGCCAAAATGCCAAGCCTGCAACTCGCTGCGGCCAGCGGCGGCAATGTGGCTGAACACGATGCTGGCCATGAACACCATGACGAAGGCGCTCGCCAGGCCGGCCAGAAAGCGGATGGCGAGGAAGGCGGCCATGGCGTCGGTCAGCCCCATCAGCGCGGCGAGCACGGCGCTGGCGCCAAGACCCGCCAGCATCAGCAGACGCTCTCGCCCGTGCGCCCAGCCCCCCGCCGCGGCAAACGCACCGACGAGATAGCCGAGATAGTTGGCGGAAGCGATCCACCCGGCATTGGCCGGCGACAGATGCAGTTCCTCCATCATGCCGGGCAGGATCGGCGTGTAGACGAAGCGGCCGATGCCCATGGCGACGGCCATGGCGATCATGCCGGCGAAGGTGAAGCGCAGCGCTGTCGAGGCTGATGTCATTGCAGCGCACAATAGTTGGGGGGATGGCCGAAACAATCCACCATCCGTTGGACCAGCGATGGCGGGGCGCCGCTCCGCCTCAACTTTTCAGAATTGAAGTGTGGGGCCTGGTTCAGCGGCGACCGCCGGCGTCGCAAGAGGCGGTCTCATGCACGGTACGCCGGGCCGTCAGCCGGAACGGCACGTCGCCCAGTTCGCGCTCCGACATGGTGTTCAGCGCGGGATGCGAAAGCGGATCGGTCAGCCAGCGCAGCGCCTCGGTCTCAGGGCGATGCTCATGTGGCGCGTTCGCTGACAACAAGACCTTGAGTGACGACAACATCCTCAGCATTTCCGGCTCCGGGCTTTGTCTCCCGTCAACAAAATCTGCCGTTTCGATGTGTCTTTCAATTGAGATTTCGGCCCGACCGGTTTAGAAAATCTCAATGGCAATGCTCAACCGTGTCCATCTCAACGGCCTTCGGGCCGTCGAAACCGTTGCCCGTCTCGGCTCTCTCGCGGCGGCCGCCGGCGAGCTCGGTGTTTCCGCCAGCGCCGTCAGCCAGCAGATAAGCCGCACCGAGAAACAGCTTGGCCAGGCGCTGTTCGAGCGCACGGCGAGCGGCCTCGTGCCGACCGAATTCGGCGCGGTTTTCTCCACCCGGCTGGGTGCTGGTTTTCGCGAACTGGCGCAGGCGGTGGCGCTTGCCGACGAGGCAAACCAATGCACGCTGGTGGTTTCGGTGGCGCCGGCGTTCGCCTCGAAATGGCTGCTGCCGAGGCTGTCTCGGCATTTTGATCGGCATCCCAACGTGCTTTTGCGCATCGACGCCTCGGCCCGGCTCACCGATCTCGACCATTCCGACGTCGACATCGCCATCCGGATGGGCGACGGCGCCTGGCCGGCAGGGCGGGCGGAACTTCTGCTGGCTCAGGAAGTCTTTCCGGTTTGCGCGCCGGCAATCGCCAAAAAGCTCAAGTCGGTCAGTGACCTCGCGCAGACCTGCGCCATCACCGACGAACGGTCGATGATCAGCTGGAACAGCTGGTTCGAGGCGGCTGGTGTGAAGCCCGTGACCTTTCGCAAGGGCGCGCGCTTCACCGACCCGATGCTGTGCCTGGAATCGGCCATCGCCGGCCATGGCGTGATGCTTGCGTGGCAGTTGCTGACCACCGACGCGTTGGCTGACGGAAGGCTGGTTGCGCCTTTCGGCGTGCGCGCGGCCAGCGGGCTCGGCTACTGGATGGTGACCTCGACCAGCAAGGCTGAAAGCCGCAAGGTGCGCGATTTCAAGATCTGGATTCGCGAAGAGATCGCGGCGACAATGGTCCAGTTCAAGTCGATCGAACGCGTTGCCTGAGCCTGGCCCAGCGCAATGTCTGTGGAAAGGATGCCGGCCGCGGTCTATGTAGGACCAGTGCAAACATCACGGCAGGCAGGACCATGACCACACATTCGCGCGGCGTTTCCGCAACGATCGACCCGGTGAAGCTCGACAGGCTGGCGGAGGTCGCCATCAAGGTCGGGCTGCAGTTGCAGCCGGGACAGGATCTGGTGCTGACCTCGTCGATCGCGGCACTGCCGCTGACCAGGCGCATCGTCGAACATGCCTACAAGGCCGGCGCCGGGCTGGTGACGCCGATCTTCAACGATGACGAGATCACGCTGGCGCGTTTCCGCTATGGCGCCGACGCTGGTTTCGACCGCGCCGCCGGCTGGCTCTATGAAGGCATGGCGAAGGCGTTTTCCAACAATGCGGCGCGGCTGGCCGTGCGCGGCGAGGATCCGTCGCTGTTGTCGGCGCAGGACCCGGCGAAAGTGGCGCGCGCCAACAAGGCCAATTCGATGGCCTACCAGCCGGCGCTGGAAAAGATCACCGGCTTCGACATCAACTGGAACATCGTCGCCTATCCGGACCTGGCCTGGGCCAAGCAGGTCTTCCCCGACGACGCGGACGATGTGGCGGTGGTGAAGCTCGCCGACGCCATCTTCGCCGCGTCGCGGGTGGATGTGGAGGACCCGATCGGCAACTGGACGGCGCACAATGCAGTGCTGCGCAGCCGCACCGAATGGCTCAACGGACACAATTTCCATGCGCTGCATTTCACCGGACCGGGCACCGACCTGACGGTCGGGCTGGCGGACGGCCACGAATGGATGGGCGGCGCCTCGACCGCCAAGAACGGCATCACCTGCAATCCCAACATCCCGACCGAGGAAGTCTTCACCACGCCGCACGCCAGGCGGGTTGAGGGCCATGTCTCCTCGACCAAGCCGCTGTCCTACCAGGGCACGCTGATCGACGAGATTTCGGTACGCTTCGAGGAAGGCAGGATCGTCGAGGCCAAAGCCTCGAAGGGCGAGGACGTGCTGAAGAAAGTGCTCGACACCGACGAGGGCTCGCGCCGTCTCGGCGAAGTGGCGCTGGTGCCGCATTCCTCGCCGATCTCGGCCAGCGGCCTGCTATTCTTCAACACGCTGTTCGACGAAAACGCCGCCTGCCACATCGCGCTCGGCCAGTGCTATTCCAAATGCTTCGTCGACGGCGCCTCGCTCAGCCAGGACGAAATTGCCAAGCGCGGCGGCAACAAGAGCTTCATCCATATCGACTGGATGATCGGTTCCGACAGAATAGACATCGATGGCGTGAACAAGGACGGCAGCCGGGTGCCGGTGATGCGCAAGGGCGAGTGGGCCTGAGGGTCCATCCGGCGGATGGTGTGATGGCCTTCGACATCGCGGTCAAGCGTATCTACGAAGCACCCGACAAGGCTGATGGCCAACGGGTGCTGGTCGATCGCATCTGGCCGCGCGGCGTCAGCAAGGTGAGCGCCGCGCTGGCGCTCTGGCTGAAGGAGATCGCGCCGACTGACGAATTGCGCGAATGGTTCGGGCATGAGCCGGAGCGTTGGCCGGAATTTCAGAAGCGGTATCGGGCCGAGCTAGAGGCCAATGAAGAGACCGTGGCGAAACTGCGCGAGCGGCTTGGTCAGGGCAAGGTGACGCTGCTCTACGGCGCTCATGACGAGGCGCACAACAACGCCGTGGCGCTGGCGGAGTATTTGCGAGCCCGTGCCTGAACTTTGAGACGACGGCGAAGGAACGCGGGTTAAGAAATCGATCCTACTTCCCGCCAACCGCCCCCTCATAGACATCCGACTTGAAGCCGACGAGAATCGTGTCGCCGATCTCAAGCACGGGCCGCTTGATCATCGTCGGTTTGGCCAGCATCAGCGCCTTGGCCTTTTTCTCGTCCAGCGATTGTTTTTCCGCATCGGGCAGTTCGCGGAAGGTGGTGCTGCCTTTGTTGAGGAGCTTTTCCCAGCCGACCTTGCCGACCCAGCCGTTCAGCCTGCCCGTCTCGATCCCTTCGGCCCGATAATCGTGGAAACGATAGGGCACGTCATGGCTTTCCAGCCAGACGCGGGCCTTCTTGATCGTGTCGCAGTTGGTGATGCCGTACATGGTGATCGTCACGATTTTGATTTCCTGGCTGATTGGTCGTCGAATCCGGCCGCACCCTAGAACCGCCCTTCCCGCTTTGCCAGCCGCCTGCGTGAAGACGATGTGAGCTTTCACATCGCGGCCAGGGTGTCGTCCTAGCCGCGATGTTCATTTCTCAAGCCTGCAAGCAAGAACCGGCTCCTGGAAGCCGGTTACTCTCCGGCCTTAATAATAGAAGCGCTCTTCGGCGATCTTGCCGTTCTTGACCGTGTAAAGGCCAACCTCATCCATGGTGACACGCTCGCCGGTAGCCTTGGGCGTTATGTCAAACTTGAAGCGCACCGCGAACTGGTCGCCGTTGACATAGGGCCCCTCGACCGCGCCGCCATGGACTTCGTTGTTCTCCTGCCACCATTGGCTCTTCTCCCTGAGGGCCTCCTTACCATGGCTGACAGCCATCGGCCCTTCCATGGCCTCGTAACTGGCGATGTCATCGGCATTGTACTTTTCGGCGGCACCGTTGTGGTCTCCCTGCTTAGGCAGTTCGGTGAAATCCTTGGCAATTTCCGCGATGGTCATTTGTGTTCCTCCTGTTCAGACGCATCGCAGATAGGGAATAGCTGGCTGACCTGCCATCGTCACACCGGTCGACAGCTGACATAACCCTGTCAGGATGGACATTACGCTGGCTTCGCTGGTGCGCCCGAAGCAATTAGCCAGGCAGCATCGGGCAGTTGGCACCCCGCCGCAGACTGATATGCGCCACGTCGCCGACGCTGAATTGAAAACCCTCGGCCTGACGCGGGGCGTCGATGACGATAGGCGTGCCCTGCCCGAGCTCGGCATGAAGGCGCAGCGTGCGGCCGTGGAAGACGACGCCGCTCACCCGCGCCGGCGCGGTTCCTTCCGCGGCTTCGTTCGCAGCCAGAAAATCCTCCGGGCGAACGCCGATCGTGCGCGTGTCGCCTGCGGTCGGCGTCTCGCCGCTGTCGGAGGAGGCCTCCAGAGGCAGTTCGCCGGCGGCAAAACGCAGCCGCTCGCCGTCGCGACCGACAAAGCGCGACTGCAGAAGATTCATCGTGCCGATGAAGGAGGCGACGAACCGCGTCGCGGGCCTGTCATAGAGCGTTGCCGGCGGTGCGATCTGCTCGATGCGGCCCTTGTTCATGACGACGATGCGGTCGGAGATCGACAGCGCTTCGGTCTGGTCGTGGGTGACCATGACGAACGTGGTGCCAAGCCGCGCCTGCAGCCGCTTCAGTTCGACCTGCATCTGTTCGCGCAGATGCGCGTCGAGCGCCGAAAGCGGCTCGTCGAGCAGAAGCACGCGCGGCTCACAGACGATGGCTCGGGCGAGCGCGACGCGCTGGCGCTGGCCGCCCGACAGTTCGGAGACACGCGCGCCAAGCTTGTCGGCGAGACCGACCATGTCGAGGGCGGCACGCACGCGCTTGGTCTGTTCGGCGCCGGCGAGTTTGCGCAACGACAGGCCGAAGCCGACATTTTCGGCAACGTTCATATGCGGAAACAGCGCGTAGTCCTGGAACACGGTGTTGACCGGCCGGTCGAAGGGCCAAAGTGCGGTGATATCGCGGCCATCGAGCAACACCGTACCGCTCGACGGGCTTTCAAAGCCGGCGATGACGCGCAGGCTGGTGGTCTTGCCGCAGCCGGAGGGCCCAAGCAAGGTCAGGAATTCACCGCTGGCGATGTCGAGATCGACGGCGTCGAGCCCGACAATGCCGCCGGGAAACACCTTCGATATCCCCTGCAGACGGACGAGCGGATTAGGCGCCATCGCGGACCTCGGAGGGCTTCGTGGTGTTGACCCACAGGATCTGGCAGCGTTCGGCGCCGCGATTGTGGAAGGCATGCAGGAGCGTGCTCTTGAAGGCGAAGCTGTCGCCGCTCTTCAGCCCGTATTTTGTCGAATCGACCACCAGTTCGACCTCGCCCGAAAGCACGAAACCGAACTCGTGGCCGGCGTGCGCATAGGCTTCCGCCGTGCCGCCGTCGGCCTCCACCGTCACCAGCATGCCGGTCAGCGTGGCGCCGGGCGGAGACAGCAACGCTTTGGCAATGCCTTCAGACTTGACCGGGATCGAGCGCCGATTGTTGCTGCGCACACAGTAGAGATCGCTGACGGCATCGTCGCCATCGGCGATCAGCGCCGAGGGTTCGATGTCAAGCGCAGCGGCAAGCGGCCAGATCACCTTGACCCGCAGCGAGGACATGCCGCGCTCGATCTGGCTCAGTGCACCGATCGATATGCCGGCCTTCGCCGCGAGATCGGCCAGCGACAGCCTGCGCTCGAGCCGCAACGCCCGCACGCGCCGGCCGACGCGAATGTCGGCATCGTCCTTCGGCTTCTCGGCGGCTTCGTTCGCTATGTCCATCAAATAGTCCTCGTTGCATCCTCATATCTGCGCAGCGCCGCCAGGTTTCCCCTTCTCCCCTTGTGGGAGAAGGTGGATCGGCGCGATAGCGACGAGACGGATGAGGGGTGTTCCAGCGGAGTGAGACGCTGGCTTTCCCTGGAACACCCCTCATCCGGCCGCTTCGCGGCCACCTTCTCCCACAAGGGGAGAAGGTAAGGGCGCCTCAGCCCCCCGCCTTCACCTTCTCGAACATCTTGGCGACATCGTCGTTCTGCTTCATCGGCCCGGTGAAGATGGTCGACTTCAGCATCACCTCGGGGTCGGACGGCAGTTGCAGCTTCTCCAACTCATCCTTCGACACGCCGGCGAAGGCGGTCGCGAGCGAGCTGCCGTAGCCGTAGGACTGGATCAGGTATTTGCCGGAATCGGCGTCGAGCCGGCTGTTGATGAAGTCGTAAGCGAGATCGACATTCTTGGCGTCCTTCAGCATGACGAAACCGCAGGCCCAGGTCAGCATGCCTTCCTTCGGCTTCATGAATTCGACCGGCACGCCCTGTTTCTTGAGCGAAGTGGCCGAGGCATTCCAGGTCATGGCGGCGACGAGCTGGCCGCTGGCCAGCGCCTGCTCGACCGAGGTCATGTCGGTGGTGTAGCTCGACAGCAGCGGCCGCTGCTCGCGCAGTTTTTCCGCCACCTTATCCATCTGCTCGGCCGTCATGTCGAAGGGGTTTACGCCTGCCAGCAGTGCGGCGACGATCGGCGTGTCATGGACGGCGTCGATGGTTGCCATGCGGCCGGCATATTGCTTGTCCCACAAGAGATTCCAGCTCGCTTCGGGGTTCTTGACCAGGTCGGTGCGGTAGAGGATCGAGGTGTTGCCCCAATCCCACGGCACCATCCAGACCTTGCCGTCGCCGGCCTGCAGATCGGGCAGGTTCTTGAACACAGGGAAGATCGAATCCCAGTTCTTGATGCGCTTGGTGTCGATCGGCTGCAGCAGGCCTTCCTTGTTCCAGCGCGCCACCTTGTCGTAGCAGGGATGCGCGAGATCAGGACGGAAACCTGCCTTGACCTTGGTGAAGGCGTCATCGTCGTCACCGAAGATGGAAGCCTCGACACCATCGGGATGCGCGGTGAGGAAGCTCTTGTTGAAATCGGGCAACTCGTAGCCCGACCAGGTGAAGTATTGCAGCTTTTCGGCGGCCAGCGCCACGGTCGACGACAGTGCGAGCGCCAGCGCGGCGAGGCCGGCCCGGGCTTTGTGTCCGGTGAGCGATTTCAGGTGGAATGCCATTTTCGTTCTCCTCTTCTTTGTTATGGTTCAGGCTGGATTGCGGCGCGCGCCGCCGAGGCCGCGATGGCGCAGGATTTCGGCGGTGCCGGCGATGATGAAGGACGCGGCCAGGATCACTGTTCCGAGCGCCATGACGGTCGGCAGCGAGCGGGGAAAGCGCAACTGGCTCCAGATATAGAGCGGCAGCGTCGGCTCGGTGCCGGCGAGGAAGAAGACGACGACGAACTCGTCGAAGGAGATCAGGAAGGCGAGCATGAAGGCCGACAGCACCGCCGGCAGGCTGAGCGGCAGCATGACGCGCCGGAAGGTCGTCCAGTCCGAGGCGCCGAGGTCGAGTGCCGCCTCCCGAATGGTCTTGGGGATGGCGGCGAAGCGGCTGCGCATGATCACCACCGTCGTCGGCAGCGCCACCAGTATGTGACCGAGCACGATGGCGACGCGCGATGGCCCGAGGCCAATGAGGTTGACAAGGATGAGCAGGGAAATGCCGACGATGACGCCGGGAATGAGGATCGGCAGCCGGGCTATGGTGCTGATGGTGGCGGCGAGCGGCGAGCGGCCGTAGAGATCCATATAGGACACGGTGATGCCGCAGAGCGTGGCACCGGAGGCCGCGATGACGCCGATGACGAGACTGTTGGCGAGCGCGCCGGACAGCGCCGGATTGCCATAGAGTGTCGCATACCATTGCAGCGTGAAGCCCTGCAGCGGAAACGCCGCCTGGATCGAATCGTTGAAAGAAAACAGCGGGATCAGCAGGACCGGCAGATAGAGGAAGACGAGATAGGCAAGCACATAGAGACCGAGCCAGCGGCCATCCCGTTTCGTGGTGGCGCCTTGGGTTTTCATGTGCGGCTGCCAAACCTGCGGTCGGCGCCGCGCGCGACCAGCACCACGAGAAGAATTACCAGCATGACGCAGACCGACAATGCGGCGCCGAACGGCCAGTCATTGGCCTTGCCGAACTGCGACTGGATCAGCGAGCCGATCATGGTGCTTGACGGGCCGCCGACCATGGCCGGCGTGACGTAGTCGCCGACGGTCGGCACGAAGACGACGAGGGCGGCGGCGAGCACGCCCGGCATCGAATTGGGCAGCACGACGCGGCGGAACGCGGTGAACGGGCGCGCGCCGAGATCGGAGGCTGCCTCGAGCAGCGATTTCGGGATCGTGTCCAGCGCCACATAGATCGGCAGGATGGCAAAGGGCGCGTAGGCATGGGCGAGCGTGACGACCACCGCGGCAGGCGTGTTGAGGAAGGCCAGCGTCGGCTCGGACCAGATGCCGCTTTCGATCAAAGCTGAATTCAGCACGCCATTATAGGCAAGCACGATCTTCCAGGCGAATACGCGCAGGAGATAGCTGGTCCAGAACGGCAGCGTCACCAGGAACAGCAGCAGGCCGCGACGGCGGCCTGCGTGGAAGGCGAGGTAATAGGCGACGGGGTAAGCGGTGACGACCGTGGCCAGCGTCACCAGACCGGCGATGACGAGCGAGCGCAGCGTCACCGTCCCGTAGAGCGGATCGGAAACGACGCTGATGAAGTTCGCCAGGTTGAAGCCGGTGCCGAGCAGCGAGCCGTCATTGCCGCGGAAGGCGAGGAAAAGCACCAGGCCAAGGGCGAATAGGATGAGCAGGAAGGTGACCAGCGCGCCCGGCAGCAGCATGGCGAACCGGAACCCCGATGCAGACCGGGTCTCTGGCGCTTGTGATGCAACTAGGGTCGACATCGACCTACTCACCAGATTTTCTGAAATCGACTAATGATTTTTCATATTTGTGAAACTGTCAAGCTGAATCCAACTTCAGCGCTCGAACGCGTCGAGCGCCCGGTACCAGGCAATCGTTGCTGCAACGCCGATCTGGCGGAAGGCGTGGAACGGGATCGGCCGGATCGGCGAGAGCGGGAACGGCAATTGCCCGGGATCGCCACCCGCCAGATAGTCAGCCATGCGCCTGCCCAGCGCGCTCATCAGCCCGACGCCCCTGCCCTGGCAGCCGACCACGGCGAGCAATCCTTTTTCCGGTTCGTGCAGATGCGGAAGATGGTCAGGCGTCATCGCCACGCGGCCGAACCAGCGCTTTTCGATCGCGACATCGGCCAGTGCCGGATAGAGGCGCACAAGCGCGCGCTCGAGATGCGCCCAGTCGGCAGCGCTTGAGGGCAGCGCCATGCGCCCGCGCCCGCCAAGCACCAGCCGCCCATCGCCGCTCTTGCGGTAATAAACGAGGATGCGCCGCGAGTCCGAGACGGCTTGTCCGCCCGGCAGGATCGCCGAAGCAAGCCCGGCCGGCAGTGGCGCGGTGGCGATCTGGAAGGAGTGCAGCGGCACGATGGTGCGGGCAAGTCCGGGCAGCAAACCGTCCGTATAGGCATTTGTGGCCAGCACGACCGACTTGGCGCGCAGTTCGGCTCCGCTTTGCGTTGAAACACGCCAAAGAGCGCCTTCTTTGTCGAGTTTCACCACCTTCTGCTGCTCGGCGATCCTGGCGCCGGCGGAAGCGGCGGCGCGAGCCAGTTCCAGCGTATATGCGAGCGGATCGATAATGCCGGCGCGGCGATCGAGCCAGCCGCCGTGATAGTTTTTGGCGCCGGTCATCGCCGCGATCTCGGCCCCGTCGAGCAGCCTGACGTCGGCGCCCCGCGCCCGCCACTGACGGTCGCGATTGGCCGCCGCCTTCAAGGCGGTCTCGGTGTGGGCGGCCTGGATCCAGCCGTTGCGCGTGAACGGCACCGCGAGTTTCTCGTCGCGGATCAGGTCGAACACGGCATCGGCGGTCGAGGCGGCGAAGGCGATCAGCGCCTCACCGCGCTCCCTGCCGAAATGCTCGATCAGCCATTCCGGATCGTATTTGAGGCCGGGAATGACCTGGCCACCATTGAGGCCGGAGGCGCCCTGCCCGAGCGCACCCGCCTCCAGCACCTGGACGGAAAGGCCGGCGCGGGCCGCGTGCAGGGCGGTCGACAGCCCCATGATGCCACCGCCGACGACAACCGCATCGACCGTACCGCCGCCCGACAGTTCGGACCGATACGAAGCCACCGTTTGGGGCTTGCACCATACGGGATCGGAAAAGGCTGCGGGCAAAGGATCACCTTCGGCGGCTAAGGATTATGAAAATCGTATTGATGATTTCACAAATTTGAAAGAGCGTTTCACTAGGCCAGTTTCCCCCTGGCTGTGAGACAGCACGCGACTAACCCACGACGATGCCATCAACGGGATAGACGTCCGCGGCAAATCCGGGGAAAG
Source organism: bacterium M00.F.Ca.ET.205.01.1.1 (assembly GCA_004791255.1). Lineage (GTDB taxonomy): Bacteria > Pseudomonadota > Alphaproteobacteria > Rhizobiales > Rhizobiaceae > Mesorhizobium. The sequence continues at coordinate 433,889 of SRUQ01000005.1, read as the reverse complement.
TGCCGCGCGCCAACGAGAGGACCGAAGTCATGACCGACCCGACCCGCCTGCCTGCCGACGGCCTTTTCGTCGGTCGTGCCAGGAGCAGCGACAAGCAGCATCCGCTGGTGGTCACGGTGCGGGTCGGCGAGGTCATCGACATCACCTCGAGCACGGCGCCAACGGTGCGCGATCTCTGCGAATTGCCGGACCCGGCCGGCTATGTGCGCTCGGCAAAGGGCAAGGCAATCGGCGCATTGGACGCCATCGCAGCCAACAGCTTTGCGAGCAAGCGGGATGCGAAGAAGCCCTATCTCCTTTCCCCGGTCGACCTGCAGGCGGTGAAGGCCTCGGGCGTCACCTTCGTGGTCAGCCTGCTCGAACGCGTGATCGAGGAGCAGGCGCGCGGCTCAGCCGAGAAGGCCGATGCCATCCGCGCCGACATTGCCGGGCTGATCGGCCATGATCTGTCGAAGCTGAAGCCCGGCTCGCCCGAGGCGATGGAGATCAAGGCCAAGCTGATCGCGCGCGGCGCCTGGTCGCAATATCTGGAAGTGGGAATCGGCCCCGATGCCGAGATCTTCACCAAATGCCAGCCGATGGCCTCGGTCGGGTTCGGCGCCGATGTCGGCCTGCATCCGGTCTCGACCTGGAACAATCCGGAGCCGGAGATCGCCATGATCGCCGCCAGCAGCGGCAGGATCGTCGGCGCCACCATCGGCAACGACGTCAATCTGCGCGACGTCGAAGGGCGCTCGGCGCTCCTCTTGGGCAAGGCCAAGGACAACAACGCCTCGGCCTCGCTTGGCCCCTTCATCCGCCTGTTCGACGAAGGCTTCTCCATCAACGACGTGAAGCAGGCCATCGTGCGCCTCAAGGTCGAGGGCGAGGACGGGTTCTCGCTCGAAGGCGCCAGCTCGATGGCCGAGATCAGCCGCTCGCCGGAAGAACTGGTCGCCGCCGCCATGGGTCCGCACCATCAGTACCCCGACGGGCTGGCGCTCTATCTCGGCACCATGTTCGTACCGTCCAAGGACCGTGGCGAGAAGGGCAAGGGCTTCACCCACAAAGTCGGCGACATCGTCACCATCTCGTCGGAAAAGTTCGGCGCGCTGGTCAACCGGGTGCGACTGTCGCCCGACTGCCCGCACTGGACCTACGGCGCCAGCCATCTGATGCGCGATCTCGCCAAGGCCGATTTGATCTGAAAGTGCTGCCGGAACCGGCCGCCATCAACACAATTTTACAAAAATGCCGGTGACTGCGGACGCAATACGCTCCAAGATCGCGGCGCGGTCGGGGGGCCGTTCCGATGGCCGATTCGCCGATCCTTCTTGTGCGCAATGCCGCCAGGCGCTTTGGCGGCACGGTCGTGCTCGAAGACATGAATCTCGTGATCGAGCGCGGCTCGATCCACGCCCTTGTCGGCGAAAGCGGCGCCGGCAAATCAACGCTGATCAAGATGCTCGCGGGCATCGTGGCTCCGACCGGCGGCGCGATCGAGTTCGACGGCAAGCCGGCGAAGATCGACAGTCCCAATGCGGCGCGCAAGCTGGGCATTGGCGTGGTCCTGCAGCAGCCCGGACTGTTTCCCGAGCGTCCGGTGCTCGCCAATCTGTTCGTAAACCGCGAACCGCTCCACAACGGACTGGTCTCGCGGCGCGAAATGGAGGCTCGCAGCCGGGCCTTGCTTCGCCAGCTTGGCCTGGCCATCAATGTGCACGCCCCGCTTGGCGATCTCGACCCTGCCGAGCGGCAGTTCATCGCACTCGCCCGCGCACTCCTGGAAAACCCGAGACTGCTCATTCTCGACGAACCGAACTCGGCGCTCGACCAGCGCCAGAGCGAACGGCTGTTCGCGGCGCTGCGGGGGCTGAAAGCCAGGGGCATGAGCATGCTCTATGCCTCGAACCGTTTGGAAGACACGCTTGCGATCGCCGACCAGATGACGGTCGTACGCAACGGCCGCGACGTGCTGTCCAAGGCACGGCAGGACCTGACCGTGTCGGAGGAAGCGATGATCGGCCAGTTGCGCCAGTCGCTGTTCCCGCTGCCGCTCCGGGCTTTGCCCACGCTTGCCGCCACGCTGCGGCCGCAGCTTACAATTGCCAAGCTTGGCGGCGGCACCCTGAACGGGATCAGCTTCATGGCCCGCGCCGGCGAGATCGTCGGACTTGCCGGGCTGGCCGGCTCCGGGGCGCAGGAATTGCTCGCCATGCTGTTCGGGCAGCGGACGGCGCGAACCGGCAAGGCGCGCTTCCCCGATGGAGACGGGCTGCCGCGAACCCGCACGGAGGCGGCGCGGCGCAATATCTGCATGATCTCGGGCGAACGCGGCAACGGGCTGATGCCCGACAAGTCCATCGCCTTCAACCTGTCTGTTGTCGTCGCCGGCGCACGCGACTGGGGCACGCGCTGGTATTCGCCCAAGGTGGCCCTCGACCGCGCCGCGCGGCAGATCGAGGCGTTGCGCATCCGGTCCGCGCCGGAGACGCCTGCGGCCTCGCTCTCGGCCGGCGGCCAGCAGAAGGTGGTCATCGCCAAATGGCTGGAAATCGGCCCGCAAGTGGTGCTGCTCGATGAGCCGGCCCGAGGCATCGACATCGGCAGCAAGCAGGAAATCTACGCCCTGATCCGGCAGATGGCGGCGAGCGGCTGCATCGTGCTCCTGCATTCCCGGGAATTGTCCGAGTTGACCGGGCTCTCCGATCGCATCCTGGTCTTCCACCGCGGGCGGATCGCCGGCGAGGTTGCAGGCGCCGACGCGGATGCGGCAGCGCTCCAGAAACTGGTGGCCGCCGGCGCGCCCGCAGCCGAAAACCGACAGACCAAGCAAGAGGGCGTTGCATGACCAAAACGGAGACCGCACCGCAGCTTGCCGGATCGGCCAACCCCAGGCCAAGACGCGCTCTTCGACTGCCGGCCGAGACCGGTGCAATCGTCATGCTCGCCGTCCTCCTGGGGCTGCTCGGCGGGCTGAGGCCGGCCTTCCTCGATCCCGGTAATCTGTGGCCGCTGCTGGGGCAAGCCGCTGTTCCGGGCCTGCTGGCGATCGGCATGGTGTTCGTGCTCGCCATGCGCGAGATCGACCTTTCGGCGGGTGCCGTCTTCCATCTCTGTGCTGTCTTCACGGCCATGCTGATGGCCGCCGGTATCGATCCGTGGCCTGCCGCCCTAGGCGGGGTTCTGCTTGGCGTCGTGCTCGGTCTCCTCAATGGCCTGCTGGCGATCACGCTGCGCCTGCCGGTCCTGGTGGTGACGCTCGGCACATGGTGGATGATCCAGGGCCTGTCGCAGGTCGCCGACAAGGCGCTGACAATTGCCTCCCCCACCGCAGGCGGCGGCTTCTTCGCCATGCTGAGCGCCAAGGCCTTCGCAATGGTGCCGATGGCCGTCATCGTTCTCGTCGTGCTGGCGGTGATCCTGCACATCGTGCTTCATCGCACCCGCTTCGGCTACCGGGTCCAGGCCATCGGCAGCAATCCCCAGGCTGCCGCCTATGCCGGCATCCCGACGGCCCAGGTGCGGCTGCTGGCGCTGGGGCTGATGGGTGCGATGGCGGGGCTTGCCGGGGTCATCCATGTCGGCGCCGGCGGCTCGATCGCCCCTGGCGACGGCAGTGAGTTCGGCTTGCTGGCGATTGCGGCAGCGCTTCTGGGCGGCACTTCGCTCAAGGGCGGCCACGGCAGCATCGTCGGCGCCGTGATCGGCATGCTGGTCGCCCAGGCAATCCTGAGCGCAATCGCCTTGCTCGGCGTGGATGCCGCATGGCGCACCTTCGCGACCGGTGCCCTTGTCGTGCTGGCGCTGGCAGCCGACCGGTTGCTTATGCTGTTGCGGAAGCGTCGCAGCGGACATGGCCAGGACGGCCTTTTCGGCTGAGCCTCGGCTGCGGTCGTTCGGCCGCCCCGGAAAAACCATCCAAACTGATGCAATCTGATGGGACTGCTGATGGCGCCTCATCAGGCGCCATTTACCACTAGCAGGGGGAGGCTTGCCAACAGTCGAAAAAGGGAATGCTCTGGAGCTTCCAACCAAGGCGCTGGCGAAAAGACGCGGGTCCGGTTCTTGGCTGATGCCAAGAGGCGGGTCCGAACCGATCATCTTCAAACGGGAGGAAATCAAATGCTGACACGGCTGAGGCTCGTACTATACGGCCTGTTGATAGCGCTGACGGTCATTCCGGCGGCGGCGCAGGCCAAGACGTTCTACTGGATTTCGCATGGCGGTCCGGCCGACCCGGTCTGGACGTACTTCCTGGCCGGCGCCAAGCAATGGGCCAAGGACACCGGCAACACCGTCAACACCTCGTTCCACAATGGCGACGTTGCCTCGCAGCAGGAGGCGGTGCGCGCCGCCCTCTCGGCCAAGGCCGACGGCATCGTCACCACCAGCCCCGATCCGGGCAGCCTGGTCGAGATCGTCAAGGAAGCCCGCACCGCCAACATCCCGATCATCAACTTCAACACGCCCGATCCCAAGGCGAACTTCAACGCCTATGTCGGCGGCGACAACACCACCTTCGGCAAGCACTGGGCACAGTATCTGGTCGACAAGGGCCTGGTGAAGAAGGGCGATTTCGTCTGGATGCCGGTCGAAGTCCCCGGCGCGACCTACGGCGTGCAGGAAGAGGAAGGCATCAAGAGCGTGTTCGGGCCGCTCGGCATCACCTATGAGGTGACCGAAGCGACGCTCGACCAGGCCGAGGTGATCAACCGCATGGTCGACTACCTCACCGCCAACAAGGCCAAGGTCAAGGCGATCATCGGCCTCGGCGACCTGGTCACCGGCTCGATCAAGCGGGTGTTCGACCAGGTCGGTGTCAAGCCGGGCGAAATTCCTGTCGTCGGCTGGGGCAACTCGCTCGACACCACCCAGGAAGTGCTGAACGGCTATGTCAATGCCGGCCAGTGGCAAGACCCGCAGGCGACCAGTTACGTCGCTTTGTCGCTCGCCAACATGGCTGCCGGCGGCATTCCTCCAGGCTTCAACGTCATCACCGGCGCTCTTTATGAGAAGGACACCGCCGGCGTTTACGACAAGATCCTGTCCGGCAAGTAATCCCTGACCTCAGTCGCCGCGCGCCCCTCCGGACGCGCGGCGCATTTGTTGTTCACCAACCTGTCCCTTCGCCAAGCTTCGAACCGCCCCCGGGCGGCGCGACGTTCCGGCCAGTTCAAACCATGTCGCGGATCGCCAGTGGAAAATCATTCGCTCATCCAACGCCTGATCGCGAGGCCGGAATTCGGCCCCTTCGTGCTGCTCGTCGTCGAAATCGCGGTTTTCTGGAGCATCAACCCCGACTTCCTGTCGCCGCAGAACATCTCCAACACGCTGGCTTTCACCGTCGAGCTCGGCCTCATCGCGCTGGCGATGACGCTGCTGATGACGTCAGGCGAATTCGACCTTTCCGTCGGTTCGCTGTTCGGCTTCTCGCCGGTGCTGATGTGGACGCTGTTCAACAGCGGGCTCACCTCGCTGGAGGTCGGCTTTTTTGCCGCGCTGCTGGTCGCTGCCCTGATCGGCCTGGTCAATGGCTGGTTCGTGACGCAGCTCAAGATCCCGTCTTTCCTGGTGACGCTCGGCATGCTCTTGGTGGTGCGCGGCACCGCGCTGTTCGTCACCGACGGCTTTCCGCAGCGCACCTGGAGCGCTGAAGGCAGCTGGCTGGCCGAAGCGCTGGTCGGCGACTTCTTCATCGGCCCGTTCCGCATCTACATGTCGCTGTTCTGGTTCATCGCCGCGGCAATAGCGCTCGGCTATGTGCTGACGCAGAGCCGCACCGGCAACTGGATCCAGGCGGCCGGCGGCAATCCCAATGCGGCGCGCGCACGCGGCGTCAATGTCAGCCGCGTCAAGATCGGCCTGTTCATCCTGTCGTCGGTCATGGCCTCGCTTGCCGGCGTCATCTCCTCGCTGCGCACGTCCGCCGCCAACCCCAACAGCGGCACTGGCTACGAGCTCGAAGTGATCGCCATGGTGGTGATCGGCGGCACGGCGCTGACCGGCGGCCGAGGCACCATCATCGGCACCGTGCTCGGCATCCTGATCCTGCGCGTCATGCGCAACGGCATCGTGCTGATCGGCGTGCCCGGCCTCGCCTACAACATCTTCATCGGCGCCATTATCCTCGGCATGATGGCACTCCATTCATGGCTGGAACGCCGGCATCAGGCAGGGACTTGAACCATGACTGAACCGCTCATCCGCATGCAAAACATCCGCAAATCCTACGGGCGTGTGCAGGCGCTGGAGGATGCCAACTTCCATGTCAACGAACGCGAGATCGTCGGCCTGCTCGGCGACAATGGCGCCGGTAAGTCGACGCTGATCAAGGTGCTGTCGGGCGCGGTGCCATTGACCAGCGGCGACATCTTCATCCGCGGCAAGAAGGTCACCTTGCGCAGCACCAGCGACGCCATCGCGCAGGGCATCGAGACCATCTACCAGGACTCGGCGCTGGTCACCCAGCTGTCGATCGCCCGCAACCTGTTCCTTGGGCGCGAGCCGATCAAACCGCCGCGCTTTCTGAACCGCATGGACCAGGACGCCATGAACGAGGTGGCGCGCGGCCTGCTCAAACAGGTCGGCATCTCCAAGAACATCCCGCCGACGACGCCGATCGGTTCGCTGTCGGGTGGCGAACGCCAGGCGGTGGCGATCGCGCGTGCCATGCATTTCGACAGCGACCTGATCATTCTCGACGAGCCTACCAACAACCTTGGCGTCGCCGAAACGCAGGGCGTGCTGAGCTTCGTGCGCAGCGCCCGTGATTCCGGCCACTCCTGCATCTTCATCGCCCACAACATCCACCATGTCTTCCAGGTGGTCGACCGCATCGTCGTCATGCGGCGCGGCAAGGTCGTGGCCGGCGACATCGATCCGAAGACGACCAGCGTCGCGGAGGTCGAACGGATCATCACCGGCATGTCGGACAAGGAGATCCGCGACGCCGTCGCCGACGGCAAACCGCCGCATTGAGGGTGATACAACCGGCTGATGGAATGCAATCATCCGTCTCGTCAGATCGCATCGTCTGTCTGGCGCGCTATCGGGACGGTGCATAGGATGGCGACATGAAAGCCACCGTTTCTGACATCGCCAGGGGGTGCGGGTTGTCGACCGCAACGGTCGACAGGGCGCTGAACAACCGGCCGGGCGTCAGCGCGGCCAACCGGCAACGCGTCATGGAGGCCGCCAAGCAGGTCGGCTATCTGCCGGTCGCCGACCAGGTGACGCTGCCCTCGAAGCCGGCAAACCTCGAATTCTTCCTGCCGATCGGCTCCAATGCCTTCATGCAGGACCTGGCAAGGCACATCGAGGACTACGCCTCGCGCCTGCCGCTGGTCGCTTCCTGCCGGATCCACAATCTCGCCGGCATCTCGCCCAGCGCGCTGCAGACAGCCGTCGAGAACCTGTCGCTCAAGGCCAACGGCGTCGGCGTGATCGCCGTCGACCACCCCAGGACACGCAACGTGCTGCGCGACATCGTCGACGCCGGCATTCGCCTGGTGACGCTGGTATCGGACATTCCGGCGGCACCGCGCTCGGCCTATGTCGGCATCGACAACCGGGGGGCGGGGCGGACGGCGGCACTCTTGATGGGACGCTTCCTCGGCGGCCGCGAAGGCCATCTGGCGATGGTCGTCGGCTCGCGCTCCTATCGCGGCCATGAGGAGCGCGAAATGGGTTTCCGCTCGGTGCTCGGCGAGGAGTTCCCCAACCTCACCGTGAGCAGTGCTGTCGAGATCAACGACGAGCCGGATGCCAGCTATGCCGAGACCATGAAGGCGCTGCACAACGAGCCGGAACTGCTCGGCATCTACTGCGTCGGGGCCGGACGCTCGGGCGTCGCGAAAGCCATCCGCGAAGCCAGGCCCAACCGGAAGCCGGTCTTCATCTGCCACGACCTGACCAGGGAAACGCGCGGCTATCTCGTCGACGACCTCGTCGATGTCGTCATCGATCAGAATGCCAGGCTGATCGCCGAACAATCGGTCATTCGCCTGCTCGGCTCGATCGCGTCATCGGCACCCTACCTGACGCGCAAGTTCATCGAACCACGGTTGATCTTCAGGGAAAACGTGCCGGTGCAGTGAGGCGGGACCGCCTCGGCAAAGCCGGCTTTCCGGATTTGTATGATAATTGATACGGCAAATCTGCACAGCTGCTATGCACAATCCATTGTTGCCGAATCATTGGGCAAATCGTAGTTTTTGGTTGTCGGCCATCTACTCCTCCCAGATGCGATGCCGGCCCTGAATGGGGTGCACCTCCTCCCGCGCCACATTCGAAATCGAGCCCGCTGCCACCTCCTCCCGGCAGCGGGCTTTTTTCACTCACCCAGCGGAAATTTCGGTGCGGCGCAACCCAAAGGGCATTCCATCGTTCGGATGGCTGCAACGGCCGCAGACAACTCAGCCGGCCGAAGTACCTCGGAAGGAAGCGATCAACCCTTCCGCCATGCGCACGAACTGCGCGCTGGGGCCTTCGGTGCCCATGGTCTGGACGCTGACGCGCGCGCCCTCGAACAGCAACGACAGCGTATCGGCGAGCAGTTCGGCCTGACCGATGCCGGCATCCCGGCATAGCGTTACAAGGCGGCCGCGTTGGGCTTCCTTGAGCTCCTTGATTACCAGCCTGGCCGGATGGTCCGGCTCGGTCAGCTCGGCGGCGGCATTGGCCATATCGCAGCCGCGGCCATCAGCATTGAGCATGGCAGCCGCCTTGCGAATCCAGGCATGCAGTTGGGCGAGCTTGTCACCAGGAAACTCTGCCTCGAATGCGTCCCACATGGCGCCGGCCTTGAGCGCATTGGCGCGCAGGCACTCGACGATCAGCTCGTCCTTGGATTCGAAGTGACGATAGAGCGTCATCTTGTTCGTGCCGGCAGCTTCGGTGATGGCGTCGACGCCGACGCCCTTGATGCCGTGCTTGTGGAACATGTCGCGTGCCGTCTCCAGGATCCGATCCCGGGGACGAGAGCGCTCCACGACGCCTTCTGTCATCATGATCTCCTTTCGTTTCCAAAAAACCCTCGGCCACCTCTTGACTAGGGTGTTACCGGTCTGTAACTTCCAGAATGTTACTTACTGGTAACACCTATGTCGCCCGTCGTCAATCACAAGGCCGTGAACTGGTCCTGCCAGAGCGAGACGGGCGAAAAATTGCACATCATGCGGCCTCGGCCGGTGAAGAGACAAAAACGGTTCGCGAGCATGCGCTGCGAATCGACAGACAAGGAGCCGGCCAATGCCACAGCGCCGCGATCTTACCATAGATGAAGCCGTCCGGGATCCGATGATCCGGCTGGTCATGAAAGCCGATGGCGTCGATCCTGGCGCCCTCGAGACGATGCTGCGCTCGCTCGCCGACAAGCAAGGCGCGCGCCGCGAGGTGCCGCTGTTCCGTTCGCTGGAAGAATCCGGGCGCGAGCAGCGGCTGTCCAGGGTTGCCAGTGCCTTCGGCAGGGCAAGAGCAGCCGGAGAGGCGTGCGTGTCGTGGTAAACTTCTTCATCCACCGTCCGATCTTCGCCTCGGCGATCGCCATCATCATGGTGCTTGCCGGCACGATTTGTTACTTCCTGCTGCCCGTCTCGCAGTTCCCCGACATCACGCCGCCGCAGGTCGTGGTCAGCGCCCACTATCCGGGCGCCAGCGCCCAAGTCGTGGCCGACACGGTGACGACGCCGCTGGAACAGCAGATCAACGGCGTGCAAGGCATGACCTACATGTCGTCGACGAGCTCCAATGACGGCTCCTCGACCATCACCATCACCTTCGATGTCGGCTATTCCCTGAGCACCGCCGCCGTCGACGTGCAGAACCGCGTCAGCCAAGCGGCATCCTCCCTGCCCGCGATCGTCAACCAGGGCGGCGTGACGATCAAGAAGCAGAACCCGAACTTCGTGCTGATCGTCAACCTGACCTCGCCCGACAGTTCGGTCGACCCCGTGGCGCTCTCCAACCTTGCTTATCTCCAGGTCGTCGATCCGCTGAAGCGACTGCCCGGCGTCGGCGATGTGCAGATCTTCGGCGAACGGCGCTATTCGATGCGCGTCTGGCTCGATCCGGACAAGCTCGCCAATCTCGGCATCACCGCCGTCGATGTGCAGAACGCCATCGCCGAACAGAACGTCCAGGTGGCGGCCGGCAAGATCGGCCAATCGCCGGCGCCTGCCGGCACTGCCTTCGAGATGCAGGTCAATGCCGTCGGCCGGTTGAGCGATCCGAAGGAATTCGGCGACATCGTCGTGCGCGCCAACACCGCCACCGGTTCGCTGGTCAAGCTGCGCGACGTCGCCCGCATCGAACTGGGCGCGCTGCAATATTCGTCGTCGGCCTTCTTCGGCAAGGACCCGACCGTGGTGCTCGCCGTCTATCAGATGCCCGGCTCCAACGCCCTCGACCTTCAGCAGCGCGTCAAGGACAAGATGCAGGAACTGTCGAAGCGGTTCCCGAAGGGGGTCGACTATGCGATGCACTACGACACGACGCGCTTCGTGTCGGCCTCCATGCATGACGTGCTGATCACGCTCGGCGAGGCTTTGGTGCTGGTCGTCGCGGTTGTGTTCATCTTCCTGCAGAGCTGGCGCACGACCATCATCCCGACCATCGCCATTCCGGTGTCGCTGGTGGCGACGCTGGTCGTCATGGAGATGCTCGGCTTCTCGCTCAACATGCTCTCCTTGCTCGGCATGGTGCTGGCGATCGGCCTCGTCGTCGACGACGCGATCGTGGTGGTGGAAAATGTCGAACGACAGCTGGAAGCCGGTCTGAAGCCACTGGCGGCGACCAAGGCCGCGATGGCGGAAGTCACCGGCCCGATCATCGCCACGACAGCCGTGCTGATGGCGGTGTTCGTGCCGGTCGCCTTCATTCCCGGCGTTTCGGGCAAACTCTACAATCAGTTCGCGCTGACGGTGGCGATTTCGGTCGGCATCTCGGCCTTCAACTCGCTGACGCTCAGTCCCGCGCTCAGCGCCGCCTTCCTGCGCCATCGCGGCGAGACGCAGTTCTTCTTGTTCCGCTGGTTCAATACGGGCTTCGACAGACTGTCGCATGCCTATGCCCATGGCGTGCGCATCCTCATCCGGCTGCGCTGGATCATGCTTGGCCTGTTCGCGGCCGGACTGGTCGCCACCTACTTCGTCTGGCAGAAACTGCCTTCGACCTTCCTTCCGGTCGAGGATCAGGGCTATTTCTTCGTCGTCATTCAGTTGCCCGACGGCGCTTCGCTGGAGCGCACGGATGCCGTGGCGCAGAAGGCGCGCGACATATTGCAGGCGACGCCCGGCGTCGACATCGTCGGTTCGATCAGCGGCCTGAACTTCCTGACCAGCGCGGCGCAGTCGAATTCGGCGGTGGAATTCGCCATCCTGAAGCCCTGGGAGGAGCGCGGCCCCGACCAGAGCGCCTCGAAGCTGGTCGCCGACGTGCGCGGCAAGCTGATGCAGATCCCGGAAGCCTTCGCGCTCTCCTTCGATCCGCCCTCCATCCCCGGCATCGGCACGACAGGCGGCTTCGAATTCGTCGTCGAGGACCTCACCGGCCGCGGCAGCACTGCGCTCAACGACGCCACGCAAGCGGTGATCGCCGAGGCGCGCAAGCAGCCCGAGATCAATCCGCAGCAGCTGTTCTCGCCGTTCTCGACCTCGACGCCGCAGTTCAACTACGACCTCGATCGGGCCAAGGCAAAGCTGCTCGGCCTCAACCTGCCCGACGTCTTCAACACGCTGCAGATCTATCTCGGCTCGCTCTATGTGAACGACTTCAACCTGTTCGGCCGCACCTTTCGGGTGACGATCCAGGCCGACAAGGACGCGCGTGCCGGTGCCGCCGACATTTCGCGGCTCTATGTGCGCAATGCCTCGGGCGGCATGGTGCCGCTCAGCACGCTGGGCAAGCTGGTGCCGTTCGTCGGCCCGGAAACCGTGCCGCACTACAACAACAACGCCTCGGCAACGATCAATGGCGGCGCAGCACCCGGCTATTCCTCAGGCCAGGCTGTTGCCGCAATGGAACGGGCCGCTGCCACGGCGCTGCCCAGGGATTTCGGCTTCGAATGGACCGGCATCACCTTCCAGGAACTGAAAGCAGGATCGATCGCGTCGGTCGTCTTCGGCCTCGCCATCGTCTTCGTCTTCCTGATCCTGGCGGCGCAGTACGAAAGCTGGGCGATGCCGTTCATGGTGCTCCTGGCGGTGCCGCTGGCGCTGTTCGGTGCATTCGCCGCACTCCTGCTGCGCGGCATGCAGATCGACGTCTATTCGCAGATCGGCTTCGTCATGCTGATCGGCCTGGCAGCCAAGAACGCGATCCTGATCGTCGAGTTCGCAAGGCGGCGGCGCGAGGAAGGCCTAAGCATCGTCGAGGCGGCGATGGAAGCCGCGCGGCTCAGGCTGCGGCCGATCTTGATGACGGCCTTCGCCTTCATCCTCGGCGTGGTGCCGCTGATGATCGCCACGGGCGCGGGTGCCGCCAGCCGGCAGTCGATCGGCACCACCGTCTTCGGCGGCATGGTGGCGGCAACCATCCTGTCGCTGGTCTTCGTGCCGGTGTTCTACGCCGTCATCGAACAGCTGCGCGAACGCCGCAGCGGCGGCGAGCCTGCCTCTCAACACACTGAACCAACTGCCGAGCCCGCCCTCCCTCCCCTGGCGGAAGCAGCTGAATAAGATTGGAGAACGATCATGCGTAGATGGAAAATCGCGTTGGGTACGGCTGTCGCGCTGGGTGCGATCTCGGTGGCCAGCGTCCACCTGCTCGATATGGGCAGCCTTAGCCTCACCGCCGGCACGGCCGGTGCGGCGACGCCTGCCCCGGCGGCATTCGTCATGCCGGTGCCGGTGGCGAGCGTGGTGAAGAAGACGATCCCGATCTATCTGGACTATGCCGCCCGGATCGAACCGATCCGCAGCGTTACGCTGCAGGCCAGGGTGCCGGGTTATCTGCAGGAACAGACGGCGCAGGATGGCGCCGACGTGCGCCAGGGCGACCTTCTCTACAAGGTCTCGCCCGACGACTTCCAGGCCGCTCTCGACCAAGCGAAAGCCCAGGTCCAGCGCGACACTGCGACGCTCGACTATGCGCGTTCCAATCTCGGCCGCGGCACCGAACTCGCCAAGAGCGGCTACCTGGCCAAGGACGGGTTCGACCAGCGCACCAGCACCTTGCGCGAGGCACAGGCGTCGCTAGCGCTCAACCAGGCAGCGGTGCGCACGGCCGAACTCAATCTGGGCTACTCGCAGATCCGTGCCCCCTTCACCGGGCGGCTGGGCCGCAACCAAGCCTCGGTCGGAACGCTGGTCAGCGTCGCCGGCACGGTGCTCAACACGCTGGTGCAACTCGACCCGATCTACGTGACGTTCAACCCGAGCGAGACGGATCTGGCCGAGATCGAGCAGGCCCGGACAGCCGGCCCGATCGAGGTCGAGGTCCTGCTGCCGGGCCAGACCGAGACCAGCCAGAAGGGTGAGCTCACCTTCATCGACAATACGGTCGACCACTCGACTGGCACCATCACCGCCCGCGCCACGATCGGCAACGCCAAGTTCTCGCTGCTTCCCGGCCAATATGTGCGGGTGCGGCTGCATATCAGGCAGCAGCCCGACGCGTTGATGGTGCCGCAGACGGCACTCGGATCGAGCCAGCTCGGCAAATATGTCTACGTCGTCGGCAAGGGCAACACAGTCGACCAGCGGCTGGTTTCGCTTGGCCCGACCAGCGGCGACCTGGTGGCTATCCTCAGCGGCGTCTCGGAAGGCGACCAGGTGATCACCGGCAATCTGCAAAAGATCGGACCCGGAATGCCGATCTCCCCACTCCCACAGAAACCGGCTACCTGACACCCCCGCAGGCCCGGTTTCAGCGCGGCGCCCCGACCTTCCCACAGGTCGCGGGCGCCGCTTTCGTGAGAGGATCGACAAGGGCGGCCACATCGGCAACGCGCGGGACGACCACGAGTCGTTCGAAATTGTATCTTGTCAGATTGTCGACAATCTGCTTCTTTGCTCCCGGTTTCTCTGGAGTGGCCGAATGGCAAAGCTGGATTTCAGCCCGATAGCGGACACGACGCGCCGCGCCGAGATTGTCGCCCTGTTGCGGCGGGCGATCCTGACCGGACAATTGGAGCCTGGACAAAAGCTCAACGAACTCAGGATTTCCGAACAGATGCGGGTCAGCCGCGCGCCCTTGCGCGAGGCGATGCGCGAATTGGTGCAGGAAGGCATCCTGACCAGCATTCCCTATGCCGGCACCTTCGTCATCAATGTCACCGCCAAGGACATTGACGACGCCTATTCGCTGAACAAGGTGCTGGACGAATTCGCCATCGAGCGCACCTGGAAGCTGCGCGACCAGCGTTTCTTCGACGAGCTCGACCGGCGCCATGAAGCGGTCAAGCAGGCGACCCGCGACCGCGACACGACGCGCCAGATCGAAACCGCCCTGCAACTACACGGGCTGATCCATGAATGGGCCGACAACTCGGTGCTTCTGGAAACCTGGCAGCGGCTGACCAGCCGCCTGCAGATGTACTTCGCCTTGCACCAGCAGGCGCGCAAGGAAGCGGTGCCGGCCGAAGACGTCCACGAGACCTATGTCGCGCTGCTCAAGGGCAACGACATGCGTGCCGCCCAGCGCCATGCCCGCGAGCATATCGACCTCGATTTCGAAGAGCTTCTTTCCTACGCCCGCGACCTCGAAAAGCGCCCGTCGAAGGGCGGCTGATCATTCTGACACCGCAACGGACAGCAACGTGAAGATCGCAACCATAAAAGCCTACCATGTCGTGCAGCCTTTCGTGGACGGTCCCTACCGGATGTCCAAGGGCCGTGTTGCCGATGCCTTCGATGCGGTGATCGTCGCGATAACCTCGGACAGCGGCGTGACTGGCTGGGGCGAGATGGCGCCGCTCGGCAATTTCTATTCCGCAGCGTTTCCAGCGGGAACCCGCGCGGGCGTGCCGGAAATCGCGCCGCATCTTATCGGTCAGGACCCGCGAGGCCTTGCCGGCATCGGCCGGCTGATGGACACCGCTTTCAAGGGCCATCCCTACATCAAGTCCGCGTTCGACATGGCCTGCTGGGACCTTGCGGCGCGCGCTGCCGGCGTGCCGCTGGTGACGATGCTCGGCGGCAAGGAAAGCGATACGGCAGAACTCTACAAGGTCGTCACCCACGGCACGCTCGATCAGATGGCCGCACTTGCCAAGCGCATCGTCAAGGACGGCTTCCACCGGCTTCAGGTCAAGGTCGGCGGCAATGTCGCCGACGACATCGAACGGGTGAGCGCGGTCGCGGCATCGGTGCCGAAAGGCACCGTCATTTTCTGCGACGCCAATGCCGGCTGGACGCCCTACCAGGCGCGCCAGTTCGCCGATGCGACGCGATCCATTGACTACACGTT
The DNA here is from genome assembly GCA_004791255.1 of bacterium M00.F.Ca.ET.205.01.1.1. GTDB lineage: Bacteria > Pseudomonadota > Alphaproteobacteria > Rhizobiales > Rhizobiaceae > Mesorhizobium. The sequence continues at coordinate 418,502 of SRUQ01000005.1, read as the reverse complement.
CGAGCAGCCCTGCACGACGATCGACGAGAATATGTCGGTGCGCCGCATGCTCGACAAGCCGATGGTGCTCGACGAATCCGTCACCTCGCTTGAGGAGATGCTGGAAATCCACCGCAGGGGCGCGGCCGACGGGCTGACGCTGAAAATCTCGCGCCTCGGCGGCGTCACCAGAACCCGGCTGATCCGCGACGTTGCCGTCGACCTCGGCTTCATGATCACGGTGGAGGACACCGGCGGCGCCGAGATCGACACTGCGGCCATGGCGCATCTGTCGCTGTCGACGCCGGAAGAGCGCCGCCTGCACGCCATTGCCTTCCACGAATGGGTGACGGTGCGCACGGCTTCCAACACGCCACCGGTCATCGGCAGCCGCATGGGCGTGCCCGATGGGCCGGGCCTCGGCATCGACGTCGTCCCCGACCTGCTCGGCGCACCATTCTTCGAGGTCGGCAGGTGAAAATCCGCGGCATCAAGGCGACGCCGATCAACTTCAGGCTCGAAGCGCCGTACGCCTGGGTGTTCGGCGAGTTGGACGGGTTCTCGCCTACGATCGTCGAAGTCGAAACGGAGGATGGGATGGTCGGCCTCGGCGAGGCGCCGACACCGGCGGCCGCTGCGATCATAAACGATGTTCTGGCGCCACGGTTGATCGGCCGGGATGCCTTCGACATTGCCGGGGCGGAGCATGTCTGCCTGCCCTACTGGACCGGCGTGCAATCGACCAACGACCGTGCCCGCATCATGGCTTTCGGCGCCATCGAGATGGCATTGTGGGACCTTCGCGGCAAGGCGTGGAACCAGCCGCTCTACCAGTTGCTCGGCGGCGCGGTGCGCAAGGACATTCCGTTCACCGACTATTTCTCGCTGCGCGGCGACGGACCTAACGTAAAGGGCGAGACGACGCCGGAGCAAGTCGCCGATTATTGCGTCGCACTGCATGAGACCCACGGTACGACCTTCTTCGAAGGCAAGTTTTCGACGCAAGACCCGAAAGTCTCGCTCAGGATGGTCGAGCTGATCCGCCAAAAACTCGGCGACGACGTGATGATCCGCATCGATTCCAACCAGGCCTATTCGCTGGCCACGGCCCGGCGGCTTGTGCGGCCGCTGGAGGATCTCGGTGTGCGCAACTGGGAGGATCCGGTGGCGACGATCGAGGAAATGCGCGAGTTGCGTCGCCATTGCTCGATCCCGTTCTCGACCCACAACATCGACATTGCGCGTGCCATGGATCTCAAGGTGCCGGATGCCATCGTCGGCAACCCGACGGCGCATGGCGGCATCGGACGCATGCTGCGCTTCGTCGGCGCCTGCGAACACGCCGGTATCGATTTCTGGTGCTACAGCGGCGACACCGGCATCGGCAGCGCCGCCTATCTGCATCTGTGCGCCGCGCTCGGCTGGATCCGTGAGCCGAACCAGTCGCTGTTTCGCATGCAGCCCATGGACATCATCGAGGAAGGGCCATTCTCGCCCAGAAACAACACCGTGCGCGTGCCGGAAGGGCCCGGCCTCGGCGTCTCCCTGTCGCGGAAAAACCTCGCCCGGTGTCACAGAGACTTTATCGAGGAAGGACCCTGCAACAAGTATCATGACCCGGCACAGCCCGGAACCTATCGCCGTTTGCCGCTGAACTAGGCAGCGCCTGACGGCCAGAGAACGACCAAGAAGACGGCCAGGAGAACGGCCAAAAGACGAGAAGTGACGTGCCAGGAATCCGACACATCCGGTCCAAGGACTGATGGAACGGGTAAAGCCGCATGCTAGAATTCCGGCCAAAGGGCCTCTCCCGCTGCCGGAAAAGGAACGATCGACCAAAGTTCGTCAGCCATAAAACACAGGGGAAAGGGTTAAACCCATGAGCAAGAACTACCGCATTCTCGACCTTCTCCGGCGCAATCGCTCGCCGCTCGAAAATCACCTGATCGACGGCCTTGTCGACGGTCGCGTCAGCCGCCGCGACTTCGTCCGCCACGGCAGCCTGCTCGGTCTGTCGCTGCCGCTGCTCGGCCGCATCGGCATGGCCGCCGGCCTTGGCGGCATGCCCTCGCTGGCCCGTGCGGGCGCGCCCGGCGCCACCATTCGTGTCGGCAGCAGCGTGCCCGCCGCGACGATCGATCCTGTCACCATCGCGGATGCCGGCGGCCTGCTGGTGATGCAGCAGGTTGCCGAGTTCCTCTGCGTCGACGGTCCCGACCTCGTGCTGAAGCCGGCGCTGGCCGAAAGCTGGAAGCCGAACGACACCGGCACGGTGTGGACCTTCAAGCTGCGCAAGGGCGTCAAGTTCCACTCGGGCGGCGAAATGAAGGCCGACGACGTCGTGGCCAGCATCGACCGGCTCGCCGACCCGGCGAATTCGTCGAACGCGCTCTCGGTCTTCAACGGCATCCTGCAGAAGGGCGCCTCGAAGAAAGTCGACGACTATACGGTAGAGTTCCACCTCGATGCGCCGAACGGCAACTTCCCCTACATGCTGTCGTCCGACAACTACAACGCCGTCATCATCCCGGCGACCTACAAGGGCGACTACGAGAAGAGCTTCGACGGCACCGGGCCGTTCAAGATCGAGAAATACACGGCCAAGGTCGGCGCGTCCTTCGTCCGCAACGAGGATTATTGGGGCGAAAAGGCGCTGCCGGAGCGTACCGAATTCACCTTCTTTGCCGACATGCAGCCGCAGATCCTGGCGCTGCAGGGCGGACAGATCGACATCATCAACCAGATGCCGGTGCTGGCGGGTGTGGCGCTGCTCAACGATCCCAACGTCGACATCATCAGCCTGAAATCGTCGGCCCACCAGCAATTGCATATGCGCTGCGACGACGGCCCGTTGAAGGATGCGCGCGTGCGCCGCGCCATTGCGCTCTGCCTCGATCGCGACAAGCTGGCCGCCGGCCTGATGAAGGGACGCTCGTCGCTGGGCAATGACAGCCCGTTCGCCTCGGTCTACCCGTCGACGGATACCAGCGTACCGCAGCGCAAGCAGGATATCGCGCAGGCCAAGCAGCTCATGGAAGCAGCCGGCGTCGGCCAGGGCTTCAAGGTGACGCTGACCACCGAACGCTACCTCGAAATCCCCGAATACGCCCAGCTCATCCAGAACTGGGTCAAGGAGATCGGCGTCGAACTGGAGCTCAACATCCTCGACCAGGGCGCCTATTACGGCGATGCGGTGTTCGGCAAATCCAACTGGCTGGATTCGGTGATGGGCATCACCGATTACGGGCACCGCGGCGTGCCGAACGTCTACCTTGCCGCGCCGCTGAAGAGCGATGGCACCTGGAACGCGGCGCATTTCAAGAACAAGGACTACGATGCGCTGGCCACCAGCTATATCGCCGCCCTTGACCTGGAAGCGCAGAAGGCGACGGCAGGCAAGATCCAGAACCTGCTGCTCGAGGAAACGCCTGTCATCTTCGGCTACTTCTACGACTACCTGACGGCAACTGCCAAAGGCGTGACCGGCGTGCAGCCGACCGCCATGTCGCAGCTGTTCCTCGAAAAGGCGGCGAAGGCCTGAGCGGAAAGGGAAAGCCAATCCTCCAACAGCCAGCTCCCACATGGGGGGCTGGCTCCACAAGGAGTCCTAGCCATTCTCTCCTTCCTCGTCCGGCGTGTGTCGCTGTCGCTCGTCACGCTGTTCCTGCTCAGCACAATGGTGTTTCTGGGCGGCCAGGTACTGCCCGGCAATGTCGGGCGCGCGATCCTTGGCCCGTTCGCCGACCAGCGCGCCGTCGACGCGCTCAATCATTCGCTCGGCGTCGACCGCCCGTTGCTCACGCAGTACTGGACCTGGATCTCGAACTTCGTTCAGGGCGATATGGGCACGTCCTATATCTTCCGCTCGCCGGTGGCACCGTTCGTCATCGACGCGCTCGGCAATTCGATGAAGCTGGCGGCGGTGGCTTTCGTGCTGGTGGTGCCGATCGGCATTCTCGGCGGCGTGATTGCCGCGCTCAACCTCAACCGCCCGCTTGACCGCATCATCAGCCTTGGCGGCCTGTCGGTGACGGTGCTTCCGGAATTCGTGACCGGCATCATCCTGATCCTGATCTTCGGGGTATGGCTGCGCTGGCTGCCGATCTCGGCGGCATGGCCGAAGGATGCCGGCTTCTTCACCCAGCTCTATTACCTGATCCTGCCGTCGCTGCCGCTGTTTCTGGTGCTGTTCGGCTATATCGCGCGCATGGCGCGCTCCGGCATGATCGAGGCGCTCGATTCCGACTATACGCGCACCGCCGTGCTCAAGGGCCTGCCCTGGCGTACGGTGATATGGCGCCACGTGCTGCGCAATGCGCTGATGCCGACCATCACGGTCATCGCCACGCAAACCGGTTACCTCATCGGCGGTCTCGTGGTGATCGAGACGCTGTTCCGCTACCAGGGCATCGGCTCGCTAATCTTCACCGCCGCGCGCGGCAAGGATTTTCCAATGCTGGAATCAGGCATCCTCACCATCGGCATCGTCTATGCGGTGGCGACCTTGATCGCCGACTTCCTCTATTCCGTGCTCAATCCGCGCATCCGGCTGGGGTCAGAACAATGAGCGCCTTGGAGACCACCTCCCCTGCGCAGGACGATACGCGCCGGCGCGGCCCGCTGGCGGAAACGCTGTTTTCGCTCATGCGCTCCCGCACCTTCCTTGTCGGCTTCGCCATCGTGCTGTTCTGGGTTGCCTGCGCGTTGTTCGGCGAGCATTTCGCACCCTACGATCCGCTTGCCGACGACATCATCAACGCGCTGGCGCCGCCTTCGTCCGAACACTGGTTCGGCACCGACCAGATCGGCCGCGATGTGTTCTCGCGCGTCATCGTCGGCTCGCGCGACATCCTGACGGTCGCTCCGCTGGCAACTGTGCTGGCGACAATAGCCGGCACGGCGCTCGGCCTGCTCACCGGCTATTTTCGCGGGCTCGTCGACGACGTCGTCAGCCGCATCCTGGAGGCCTTCATGGCCATCCCCGTGGTGATCGTGGCCCTGCTCGCCATCGTCGCGCTCGGCACCTCCAAGACGACGGTCATCGTCGTCATCGGCTTGAGCTTCGCACCGATCATCGCGCGCACGGTGCGCTCGGCCGTGATGGCCGAACGTGAACTCGACTATGTCGCCGCCGCCCAGCTCAGGCACGAAAGCGCGTTCCACACGATGTTCGTCGAGATCCTGCCCAACGTCATTCCGCCGATCCTGGTCGAGACGACGGTACGCCTCGGCTACGCCATCTTCGCCGTGGCGACGCTCTCCTTCATGGGCTTCGGCATCCAGCCACCCTCGCCCGACTGGGGCCTCTCAATCTCCAGCAATTACGGCATGATCGGCGGCGGCTTCTGGTGGACGGTGCTGTTCGACGCACTCGCAATCGCCTCGCTGGTGATCGGCGTCAACCTGGCCGCCGACGGCGTCCATGGAGCGTTCAATGACTGAACCCGCCAAGGCAAAGAACGCATTAGAGCTCGACGACCTGTCGGTCGCCTACCGGGTCAACGGCCGCAACCGTGCGGTGCTGCGCAACCTCAGCCTCACCATCGGCCAGGGCGAGGCCTATGGGCTGGTCGGCGAATCCGGCTGCGGCAAGTCCACCGTGGCGCTTACCGTGGTGCGCTATTTGCCAAGAAATGGCTCGATTACCGGCGGCGCGATCTCGCTCGACGGCCAGGACGTCATGAAACTCGACGGCGAGGCGCTGAGACGCGCCCGCGCCGAAAGCGTGTCGATGGTCTATCAGGACCCGGGCAAGGCGCTGAACCCCTCTATCCGCATCGGCCGGCAGTTGACCGAGATCTTCGAACTTGCCGGCATTTCCGGCAAAGGTGCGGAGGACCGCGCCATCGCGATGCTGAACCGGGTGCGGATCTCCGACCCGGCCGGGGTCATGCAGCGCTATCCGCACCAGCTTTCGGGCGGCATGCAGCAGCGCGTGGCGATCGCCATGGCGCTGGCCAACGACCCCTCGATGCTGATCCTCGACGAACCGACGACCGGGCTCGATGCGACCGTCGAGGCGGAGGTGCTCGACCTCATCGCGCAGCTCAGGCGGGAACTGTCGGCCTCGATCCTGTTCATCAGCCACAACCTCGCCGTCGTCTCCAACATGTGCGACCGGGTCGGCGTGCTCTATGCCGGCATGCTGGTGGAAGAAGGGCCGACGGACGTCGTCTTCAACGATCCGCGCCATCCCTACACCGTGGCGCTGCTGCGCTGCCTGCCGCGTGGCGGCCAGCGCAAGGACCAGGGCCGGCTCGACACCATTCCGGGTTTTCTGCCGGGCATCGGCGCCGCCATCAAGGGCTGCGCCTTCGCCGACCGCTGCGCGCTGGCCGACGAGCGCTGCCGCACCGAACTGCCGCCGCTCTATGATCTGAGCGACCAGCGAGGGACGCGCCAGTCGCGCTGCCACTATCACGACAAGGCGCAGGCCCTGCCGCGCACGACACCTAGCGATGGCGCGTCCGCGCCCAAGCCGGCAACCGCACCGGTGCTGCGTGTCGCCGGGCTGAACAAGACCTATGCCAGCCACGGCCATGCGCTGCGCGCCGTGAAGGACGTGTCGCTCGATCTCAGGCCCGGCGAGACTCTGGGCCTGGTCGGCGAATCCGGCAGCGGCAAGACGACTTTCGCCAGGCTGCTGCTCGGGCTGGTGCCGCCCGATGACGGCGGAACCATCGAACTCGAGGGCAAGGCGCTGGCGCCGAAGCTGGCGAACCGTGGCGACGACCAGGTCAAGGCGATGCAGATCGTCTTCCAGAACCCGGACTCCGCGCTCAACCGCTCGCACTCGATCCGCCACATCCTCGGCCGCGCCCTGAAGCGGTTGGCCGGCCTCTCCGGCAAGGCGCAGGAAGCGCGCCTCGAAGACCTCATCCGCTCGGTGCGGCTCACCGACCGGCATCTCGCGGTCAAGCCGCGCCAGCTATCCGGCGGACTGAAACAGCGCGTCGCCATTGCGCGGGCCTTCGCCGGCGACCCCCGCATCGTGGTGTGCGACGAGCCGACCTCGGCGCTCGACGTTTCGGTGCAGGCCGCCATCCTCAACCTGCTGGCCGACCTGCAGGCCAAGCAAGACGTCAGCTACATCTTCATCTCGCACGACCTTGGCGTGGTGCGTTATCTCTCCGACAATATCGCCGTGCTCTATCTCGGCCGCATCATGGAGCTTGGCCCCTCCGAGGAGGTGTTCTCCGGCCCGCACCATCCCTACACCGAAGCGCTGTTGTCGGCGGTGCCCAAGCTCGACCAAACCGAGACGGCACGCATCCGGCTCGACGGCGAAATCCCCAGCGCCACCAACCCGCCGCCGGGGTGCGTGTTCCAGACGCGCTGCCCGCGCAAGATCGGCCCGATCTGCGAACAGCAGGAGCCACCGCTCGCCGAGGCGCAGCCGGGTCATTCGATCCGCTGCCACATCCCCTATTCGGAGTTGGCGCAGCTGCAGAAAGCCGCCGTGACCGAACTGGCCTGAATTAGATTGCCTCTCGGGATGCCGGTCACATACGGCCGTCCATCCTGAGGGAACGATCCCCTTCCGAAAAGCCGTGATCGACCGGCGATGTCCTACCTCGATTGTTCCCAGGTGCGGGTGATCGAAGAGGCATGCGGCAGGAACTACCGGCCGCCGGTACTATCCCGACCGGTGCATGAGGCGGAGCGCATCAAAGGGCTGGTGTGCTTCCACCACGAGCTGGCCGACAAGATCCTGGTCGACGGCGTCGAGATCCCGAAGGAAGCGACCGCGGCGTCGGACGGGTATTTCTGAGCTTTCACGCTCGACTGGTCAGGACATGGTTCAGCCTTGAGTTTCGCATTTGCGTCCGTCCACGGCGGTGCTATTTTTGTGCCGCGCGGCGGACACCTGCTTATGAGGAAAGCATTCCATCATGCGATTTGGCCCTGGCTTGTCGCCCTGGCGGCGACGCCAATGCCGGTGATTGCCAAAAATGCTCCCGCCTTCGAGCTGAAGCTCGACATCGACCAGGACGGCAAGGCCGACCGGGCGCTCGTCCTGCAGGAGGCCGGCGGCCCCGCCGATCTCTACATCTATCTGGACGAGGAAAGGTCCGATCCTTCACGCCTGCCGGATTTTGTGAAGAAGGGGCTGACCGAGGACCGGGTCATCGATCTCGAAAGCAAGGGCAAGGGTTCGTTGTTGGTCAGGTCCTGCTTCGGCTGCGGCGCCAGCAAATCGACGGAAGAGACGCTGACGATCGTGGATCGCCAAGGCAAGTTCCTGGTCGGCGGCTATAGCCGCAGCTGGGACTGGAACCAGCAGAAATCGAGCGGCGTCGAGACGACGCTTGGCGATTGCGACATCAACTATCTAACCGGCAAGGGTACCGTCTCCAAGGATTTGGAGCCGGGCAAACCCGTCGAGGGCAAGTTCAAGCCAGTGCCGCTGAAGGACTGGTCCTCTGAAATGCGCCCGAAAGCCTGCGATTTCTGAAGAGGTTGATCGAGAGACGACTTAGCGAATACCCTCACTGCATAGGGAGGGCTAACAATGGATCTTTTCAAACTCAACGGCGATGTCGCGCTGGTCACCGGCGCCGGCAGCGGCATCGGCCAGGCAATCGCAATCGGACTGGCCGAGGCAGGCGCCGATGTCGCCTGTTTCGGCCATACATCGAAGGGTGGGCTCGACGAAACCGCGCACCGGATCACCGCCCTCGGCCGCAAGGCGCTGGTGCTGACCGGCACCGTGACGTCAGAGCACGATCTGGCAACCGCGATCGATCGTGTCGAAGCAGAGCTCGGCGCCCTGACCGTCGCCGTCAACAATGCCGGTATTGCCGGCTCGGAACCGGCCGAAACGCTGTCGCTGCAGACCTGGCAGAGGGTGCACGAGGTCAATGTCGCCGGCGTGTTCCTGTCCTGCCAGGCCGAGGCCCGCAAAATGCTGGCGCGCGGCAAGGGTTCGATCATCAACATCGCCTCGATGTCGGGGACCATCGTCAACCGGGGCTTGACGCAGGCGCACTATAATTCATCGAAGGCCGCCGTCATTCACATGTCGAAGAGCCTGGCCATGGAGTGGGCCGGCCGCGGGTTGCGCGTCAACGTCGTCAGCCCCGGCTACACGCTGACGCCGATGAACAAGCGGCCTGAAGTCGCCGAAGAGGTGAAGATCTTCAAACGCGACACACCATTGGGGCGCATGGCGGCACCGGAAGAAATGGTCGGACCGACCGTGTTCCTGGCCAGCCGCGCCTCGAGCTTCGTCACCGGTCTCGACCTGATCGTCGACGGCGGCTACGTCTGCTGGTAGGCGGCACATCGGGGCGACTGCTGCATCACTTCGGCTGCAGTCTGAAATTCGCCGCAGGCTCGACGTTAGTCGTTGCGCGGCATTAACGTTGGTATATATAATTTCATCCTATGAAACGGCATTGGCGAGACGGGGCTCGCCAAGCCTATGCTAAGAGCAATTCCGCCGGAAATGCTCGCGATCATGGAACCTTGATGGCTCGCACCTTGCAGGGCGCCGCAAGACTGGCAATTGATCCGCGGATGATCGCTATCGCAGCGATCCATCGGCCATGAGACTGGCCGCCTCGGCAACATCTGTCATCACCGAAATCGAGAACCGTCGCGCCTGCGCAGCCCTTGGCCGCGCCGTGGCGGAAACGGCCTTGCGCAACGACCAGCCTTTCCAACACAATCAAGAAAAGACGCAAGAAGGGAACGACCAATAACCGTCACAGCTTGAAGGAGAACAAGCATGCCACTTCGCAGTGTGATTTCGAAATTCTCAATGGGAGCTCTGGCCCTTGCAGCGGCAAGCGCCATTAACCCGGCGGCCCAGGCCGCGGCACCCGAATCCAACGACCCGATCAAGATCGCGCTGTTCGACTGGACCAGCGTCAACCTCAACGCCAAGATCCTCGGCGGCATTCTGGAAAAGCTCGGCTACACCGTCGAATACCCGACCGCCGACTACCTCTCCAGCCTGACCACCGGCCTCACCAATGGCGACCTCGATGTCGGCCTGGAATTCTGGGACACGACTGCCGGCGAGGCGATGAAAGCCTCCGACGCGACCGGCCAGACAGAGCGGCTGGGCAAGCTCGGCCCCAAGGCCAAGGAAGAGTGGTGGTTTCCCGAGTACATGAAGGAGAAATGCCCAACCTTGCCAGACTGGCATGCGCTGCTCGACGCCACCTGCGCCGCGTCATTCTCGACGGCGGAGACCGCGCCGAAGGGCCGCTATCTCGGCGGCCCGGTAACCTGGGAAGGCTTTGACGACGAGCGTGTCGAGGCGCTGAAGCTGCCCTTCACCGTCATCCATGCCGGCACCGATGCGGCGATGTTCGCCGAACTGGATTCGGCCTATCAGCGCAAGGCGCCGATTATGCTGTGGATCTATTCACCGCATTGGGCACCGGCCAAGTACAAGGGCGAATGGGTGCAATTCCCCGAATATACGCCGGAGTGCTATACCGATCCGAAATGGGGCACCAACCCCGATGCCAAATATGACTGCGGCAAGCCGCATGGCGAGATCTGGAAATATGCCTGGAACGGCATGAAGGACAAATGGCCGGTCGCCTACAAGGTGGCGAAAGCCTTCACGATCGACACTGACGAACTCAACAAGATGAGCGGCGAGATCGACCTCAACGGCAAGACGCCGGAGGATGTCGCCGCCGCCTGGATCGCCGCACACGAGGCTGACTGGAAAGCCTGGGCGCAGTGATCGTTCCGACTGGAAAAGGGAGGCCCGGCCGTCGATCGGCCGGGTCTCGATTCCTGATGTCCCAGAAGGATGCTTGAATGGCAGACAGGACTGAACCTGGGTCAAACGCGGCCAACACGCAAAAGGGGCCGGTGAAACTTGCCTGCCGCAATGTGTGGAAGCTGTTCGGAGCGAACGCGGTCAATTTCATCCGCGAGCGCGACGGCAAGGCCAGCACGGGCGATATCGCCGCGGCCGGGCTGGTCGGCGCTGTGCGCGCCGTCGATCTCGAAATCCGCCAGGGCGAGATCTTCATCATCATGGGCCTGTCCGGCTCCGGCAAGTCGACGCTGGTGCGCTGCATGTCGAGGCTGGTCGAACCGAGCCATGGCAAGGTCGAGTTCGAAGGCAAGGACCTGCTCAAAATTTCCGACGCGGCGCTGATCGAGCTCAGGCGCCATCGCATGGGCATGGTGTTCCAGAATTTCGCGCTGCTGCCGCATCTCAACGTGCTCGACAACATCGCCTTCCCCTTGAGCATCCAGGGGCAGGATCGAACGACCCGCGAGGCGCGCGCCCGCGAGGTCATCGAACTGGTCGGCCTGCGCGGCCGCGAACACTTCTACCCGCGCGAATTGTCCGGCGGCCAGCAGCAGCGCGTCGGCATCGCCCGCAGCCTGGCGACCAAACCGGAAATCTGGTTCCTCGACGAACCGTTCTCGGCGCTCGATCCGCTGATCCGCCGCGAGATGCAGGACGAGCTGATGCGGCTGCAGACCATGCTGCACAAGACCATCGTCTTCATCACCCATGATTTCGACGAGGCGATCAGGCTCGCCGACCGCATCGCCATCATGAAGGATGGCGAGGTCATCCAGATCGGCACGCCGGAGGAGCTGGTGGTCAATCCGGCGACCGACTATGTCGCCGAATTCACCCGCGACGTCGACCGCGCCAAGGTGATTTCGGCCCGCAGCCTGATGCGCGCCTGTGGCGACGCCGAGCATGGCGGCACAGTGGCGCCCGAGGCCAAGATCGCCAGCTTTTCAGCTGACATCGTCACCGCCGGCAAGCCGTTCGCGGTGATCAACGGCAGCGGCAAGCCGATCGGCGAGGTGACGCCACAAGCGGTGATCGACCTGCTGGCCGGCATCGAGCGGCTGAGGGCCGGCGCATGACAGTGACGGCCAGCGCGAGCCAAGCAAAGCCTCCGCTTCAGCGATGGCTCGTGATCTGGGCGGCGGCACTCGCCGCCGTGCTTGTGCTGTTCCTGCTGCAAGACAGCATCCCCTGGGCAGTGAACTATCCGGCCGGCGCGGTCGTACCGGTTTCCGACTGGATCAGCGCGCTGATGGGCTGGATCAAGTCGAACCTGTCCTGGCTGACGCGCTCGATCACCGCGGTGCTCGGCGTCCCGCTCGACTTCGCGCTCAATCTGTTGGCCAAGAATTTCAAGATCGGCCACGGCGCCGATGCCTTCACGCTGCCGCGCTTGTCCTGGGTCGGCGTTTGCACTGTCGCCTTCCTCGCCGGACATGCGGCAGGCGGCAGGAAGCTCAGCCTGCTGGTCGGCGGCTGTTTCCTCTACATCGCGCTGTTCGGCCAATGGACCAGCGCCATGCTGACCCTGGCGTTGATTTCGATCGCGGTGCCGTTCTGCATCCTCACCGGGCTGTTCGTCGGCATCTGGGCATGGCGCAAGCCGTGGGCCGAAAGGCTTGTCGTCTCCCCTGCCCTCGACCTGATGCAGACGATCCCGACCTTCGCCTACCTCATCCCGATGCTGCTCCTGTTCGGCAACAGCCCGGTCTCGGCGATGATCGCCACCGCCATTTTTGCGACGCCGCCGATGGTGCGGGCAACGATGCTCGGCCTCAATCGCGTGCCGCTGGAGATCGGCGAATTCAGCGACATGGCCGGCTGCACCGCCAGGCAGAAACTGTGGCGAGTGTTGCTGCCCTCGGCGCGGCCGACACTCATGGTCGGCGTCAACCAGGTGATCATGCTGGCGCTCAACATGGTGATCATCGCCTCGATGATCGGCGCCGGCGGCCTCGGCTACGACGTGCTGCTGGCGCTGCGCGCGCTCAAGGTCGGCGAAGCCATGGAAGCCGGTCTCGCGATCGTGGCGCTGGCCATCGCGCTCGACCGGCTGAGCCAGGCCCTCGCGCACAAGCAGGCCAAGGGCCATGTCCATCAGCAGGCGAGCCCAGGCTTGTGGCGGCGCTACCCCAATCTGACGCTGGCGATTGCCATCCTTGCCGTCACCACGCTGCTCGGCCTGTTCGTGCCGGCCTTCGCGGCGGTGCCGAAGGCGATCACCTTCACCACCGCGCCGCTGTGGAAGGCGGCGGTGAACTGGGTGACGATAAACTTCTTCGACACTATCGAGGCGTTCCGCGTCGCGCTGATCCTCAATGTACTCAATCCGCTGCGCGCCTTTTGCGAGGGCTTTCCGTGGCTGGGCGCAGTGTTCCTGCTCGGCCTTGCCGGCTATCAGCTCTCAGGTCTGCGGCTGGCGGCTATGGTGGCGGCCCTCACCGCCTTCTGCGCCATCACAGGCCTCTGGGAAAAAACCATGGCGACCGTCTATCTCTGCGGCATCTCGGCCTTCATCGCCTGCCTGATCGGCATCCCGATGGGACTGATGGCGGCGCGCAGCGACCGCTTCGAGAAGGTGATCACGCCCGTCATCGACACGCTGCAGGTGCTGCCGTCCTTCTGCTTCATCATCCCGGTGGTGATGCTGTTTCGGGTCGGCGATGTCACCGCCATGATCGCCACCGTCGCCTTCGCCGTGGTGCCGGCGATCCGCTACACCAACCATGGCATAAGGCAGGTGCCGCCAGCGCTGATCGAGGCGGCCAAGGTCTCGGGCTGCACGCCGCGCCAGACTTTTTTCCGTGTGCAATTGCCGCTGGCGCTTCCCGAAATCATGCTCGGCGTCAACCAGACCATCCTGATGGCGCTGGCCATGATCATCATCTGCGCCATGGTCGGCACGCGCGATCTCGGCCAGGAAGTGTTCATCGCACTGTCCAAGGCCGATTCCGGCCGCGGCATCGTAGCCGGACTGGCCATCGCCTTCATCGGCATCGTTGCCGACCGGCTGTTCAGCGCCTGGACTGCCAAGGCCAGGGCAAGGCTGGGGTAGCGCGGCTATTCCGCCGCTACGCCCTTGACTTCGAGATAGCTCTCCATGGAATCGTCCAGCGCCTGCAGCCATGGCGTGTGATGCAGCGGCGCCATGGTGCCGGTCATCAGCGAGCGGTAGGAATGGTCGCGGAAGCTCATAATGTCTTCGCCCTTGTGGTGCTCCCATTCCATGAAGGTCTGGTTTACCGCCTCGACGTCAAAGCCGGGATAGTCGGTCTGGTCCATGAGTTCCTTGGTGTAGTCGCCCTGGAACCAGATCATCTGCTCGGCGTCTTCCAACGTCTCCTCACGCGCGCGCCATTTGGCGCCGTGCTCGGCCATGGCCTGGGCGGACGGCAATTTGATGCGGCCCATGATGACGTCGCGGGCAAACCAGGCCTGCGCGTCGAACATGTTGAAGGTGTAGAACTGGTCCTGCATGCCAATGTAGGACAGTTTTGGATTCTTCTCCCAGACGACGCCTTCGTAGAGGTCCAGCGGCCACATGCGGTTGGCGGTCTTGAGTTTGAGATCGTCGGTCAGGAACGGGAAGGAATGGAGATAGCCGGTGCACAGGATGATAGCGTCGACATCCTTTGTGGTGCCGTCCTTGAAGTGCGCAGTCTTGCCGACGACCTTCTGCAGCAGCGGCACTTCTTTCCAGTTCTCCGGCCACTTGAAGCCCATCGGCTTGGAGCGATAGCTGGAGGTGATCGACTTGGCGCCGTATTTGTAGCATTGCGAGCCGATGTCCTCGGCCGAATAGGAACGGCCGATGATCAGGATATCCTTGCCCTTGAACTCCATCGCGTCACGGAAATCGTGGCTGTGCAGGATGCGGCCATTGAAGGTGGAAAAACCTTCGAAATAGGGGACGTTGGGCACCGAGAAATGACCCGACGCAACGACGACGTTGTCGAATTCCTCGGAATAGGTCACGTCGTTGGTGCGGTCATGCGCGGTAACGGTGAATTTCCTGGTCTCGTCGGAGAAAGTGACCATGCGCACCGGGCTGTTGAAGCGCACCCACTTGCGCAGGCCTGATTTTTCGACGCGGCCCTTGATGTAGTCCCACAACACGGCGCGCGGCGGATAGGAGCCGATCGGCCGGCCGAAATGCTCCTCGAACGTGTAGTCGGCAAATTCCAGGCATTCCTTGGGTCCGTTCGACCAGAGGTAGCGGTACATCGAGCCGTGCACGGGGTCGCCATGCTCGTCGAGGCCGGTGCGCCAGGTGTAGTTCCACAGGCCGCCCCAATCGGACTGCTTCTCGAAGCAGACGATTTCGGGAATCTCGGCGCCCTTGTCAGCGGCCGACTTGAAGGCCCTGAGCTGTGCCAGACCGGACGGTCCGGCTCCGATGACGGCAACGCGAGTTTTCATTTCCGGGCCTCCACTTTTTTTGATTTCCCCAGCGAAACAAATTTCACTGACAGTGACATTAATTGGCGCTTCGGTGCTGTCAACCGACATCTGCGGGAACCGCGTTTGCGCACAACGGATTCCTGGCGAAAAACTTGGAGGGGTTGCAACGGCCGGGCCGACTCGTGCGACATAAGATGGCTTGCCGTCACGGTTGCGCTCCTGTATCGCCACCTGACATGTTCACCTTGGGTGAAATAAATCTTCACGGTTCGGGGGCGAGATGGCGAAGAAAATTTCCGATCCCAAGGCCGGTCCCGGCTCCGCTGGCGCAAAGGCAAAGCCGTTGCCGAAGGTGTCGGCGGACGGAAAGACCATCCGGGCGCCGCTGACGCAGAACCCGCATGCCATTCGCGACACCCGCGAGAAGGTTCTGGAGGTGGCGATCGGCCGCGAGGTGCGGGCTTTCCGCAAGAAGCTCGGCATCACCGTCGCCGATCTCGCCGTCGCCACCGACATTTCGCTGGGCATGCTGTCGAAGATCGAGAACGGCATTACATCGCCGTCGCTGACCACGCTGCAGGCATTGTCGCGGGCGCTCGGCGTTCCCGTGACCGCCTTCTTCCGCCGCTTCGAGGAAGAGCGCAGCGCCGTCTTCGTCAAGGCCGGCCAGGGCCTCGATGTCGAGCGCCGCGGCACGCGCGCCGGCCATCAATACAATCTGCTTGGCCATATCGGCTCCAACACCAGCGGCGTCGTCGTCGAACCCTACCTCATCACCCTGACCGAAGATTCCGATGTGTTCCCGACCTTCCAGCACGAGGGCATGGAGTTCCTCTATATGCTGGAGGGCGAGGTGGTATACCGGCACGGCAGCAACCTCTATCCGATGAAGCCGGGCGATAGCCTGTTCTTCGACGCGGACGCCCCACATGGGCCGGAGCAGCTGACGAAACTGCCGATGCGGTATCTGTCGATCATCTGCTATCCGCAGAGCAGCGCGGGGTAGTCGGACCGCCGCAGCAGTCCCCTCATCCGGACTGCCAAGACCGAATTGCGAAGGGCAATTCGGGGCAATCCGACCTCTCCCCGAGGGGAGAGGAGCTTGGCGCCGGCGTTGGCGATCTCTTCTCCCCTCGGGGAGAGATCTCTTCTCCCCTCGGGGAGAAGGTGACCCGAAGGGCCGGATGAGGGGCCTTTCAGTCCGGCCCAAATCCCGGGCTGGTCGCACTCCCGTCATCCAGCTTGGACAGCCACTCGACCAGCGTCGGCCGATAACGCGTCAAACCCTTGTAGGTGGCGAGTTCCTCGGGCAGGTCGCGGATGACGCGGTGCAGGCGCCGCGCCCATTTCGGCTGCGTCACCAGTTCGTCCATCTTGATCAGGTAGCAGCGGATCGGGAAGACGATGCCGTTGGAGCGCGGCAGCCGCCAGAAGCTCTGCAGTTCGACGCGCAGATGCACCTTGTCGCCGACATTTTCCGGCGTCACCGTGCCCCGGTCCGGACCCCATTTGTGATAATTTTCCGGGCTGGTGTCGAGGCGCGGATTGATGGTCATGGTCCAGTTCAGGCGCCGTGCCGGCTTGCCCTGCTGGATGTTGGTGAGGAACTTCAGCGCCCTGACGAAAATCCCCTTCTCATGCGCCAGCGGCACCGGCGCGTGCCACTCGAAGAAGTTCATGCCGATGTCGAAATCGAGCGACCAGTCGGCCTGGGTGGTGACCATGCCGGCATCCATCCACAGATTGCCGTCGCGCTGGTCAAGGATGCAGAAATCGCCCTGGCTCTGGCGGGTGATGTACTCCATCGGGCCATAGGGCAGCGTCGAGGTGTCGCCGAAGGTGAAGGTGTCGTCGATGCCGAGCGGCCGGTTGATCCAGCGCCAGCGGTCGCCGTCGCGGGTCAGCGTGAAATGCTCGGGATAGCCCAGCGCCTGCTGCTCCATCAAAAGCTCGAGCAGATCCCAGCCGGCCAGGGTCATGTGCGGCAGCGATTGGCAGCGCAGCGGATCCTCGGCCAGCACCAGAGCGCGGTCCTGCATCTCGGCGACATAGTGCTCGTCGACGTCGATCAGGTTTTCCAGCACCGAGCCCTTCGGGCCGACGACATGCGGCTCGATATTGACCGCGTACATGTAGCTGTCTTCGTGGAATGGGAACGGAAACCGCCTGATGTGCTCAGGACTGTTCTTGAACGTGAAATCGTCGCGAAACGTTTCCTTGCGAAAGGTGATGCCCAAGCTCGCCTCCTATCTTTCCAAGACCAGCGATTTGCCCTCGAAGCGCGACACGCAGGGCATGATCTTGCAGCCGGAACGGTGGTCTTCCTCGCTCAGCCAGTGATCGTTGTGGATGAACTTGCCGTCGTGGGAAATGACGTTGGTCTCGCACTGGCCGCAAACGCCGCCGCGGCAGAGATAGGGCGGATCGACGCCGGCCGCCTCGATCGCCTCCAGCAGGCTCTGCTGCGAGCCGACGCGGATCGTCTTGCCGCTGACGGCCAGCGTTACATCGAACGGCGCGCCGGGCTGGGGCGCGGCGAAATGCTCGAAATGCACGGTCTCCGGCGGCCAGCCGAGCGCTGAGGCGCGATCACGCACCCAGTTGATCATGCCGGCCGGGCCGCAGACATAGAGATGCGTGCCAAGCGGCTGCGAGGACAGAAGCCGGTCGAGTTCGATGCGCTCCTCGCGGTCGTCGTGATAGAGTCTGATCCTGCCCCCATAGCGTTGCTGAAGGACGTCGGCATAGGTGCCGAGCGAAGCGGTGCGGCAGGTGTAGTGCAGTTCGAAATTGCCGCCGGCTCCCGCCAGTTGCGCGGTCTGTGCCATGAACGGGGTGATGCCGATGCCGCCCGCCAGCATCAGATGCTTCCTGGCCCTGAGGTCGAGCGAAAACAGGTTGACGGGATAGCTGATCACCATCTCCAGGCCGGGTTTGACCGCCCTGTGCATGAACAGCGAACCGCCGCGGCCGACATCGTCGCGGCGCACCGAAATCGTATACTCGCGCGTGTCGAGCGGCGAGCCCATCAGCGAATAGGGATTGAGCCTGGTGCGCTCGCCATCGCGCATCTCGACCACGACATGGGCGCCCCCTGAAAAGGTCGGCAGAAGCTCGCCGTCGCGGCGGCGGAAATGGAAGCGGGTAACCAGTTCGTTGACCGGAACGACATCGCTGACGACGACATCGAGCTTGGTGGTGCCGGTGCTCATGGGAAGGCCTCCTCGATCGGAGGAATCTCGGAGCGGTCCTCGGCGTTGATGCAGACGCCCTGGAAGGCGGCGAGCCGCCGCGAATAGTGGTCGCGCACCAGAAGCAGCAGGCCGCAATGCGAACAGGTCGCGGGCTGGGTGGTCACGTTCTCGGTAATGCCCTTGCAGTGCACGCATTGCATGCGCCGCGCCAGCGAGCCGCGGTGCTCGGTCTGCATGGAGGTGTGGTCGATGCCGGCTTCGAGCGCCACCTGCATGGCCTGGCCGATCAACCCTTCGGTGCCGGCGAGATAGAGGCGCAGCCCCATATGAGCGTTGGTCAGCGTCTGCTTCAGCCTCGGCAGCAGGCTGGCGAAGGACGGCGCGAGGTGAAACTGGGTCGGCTTCAGCGCTTCAAGCGCCCCGGCGTGCTTGCCGTCGGGCCCGGGGATGAAGACGATCTCAGCCCCGTCGAAAAATCCGGACGGTGCAGTTCGGGCCATGTCGGTAATCGCCAGCGCGCCTTCGGCGTCGGCGATAAACAGATGATGCTTGCCGGGCTGCGGCGAGAGAGTTCCGTAAACGGGCCGGCTGATGATGGTCTTGGCTGCCATTCTCTACTTCGTGCCTTAAAAACCCTCGCTGTCGATGGTAGCTCAACCCTTGGCGGTGCGCTTGGTCTTCTTGGGATCGTCGAAGGGTAAGGGCTGCGCCGTCGCCTTGATCGCGCCGCTCCGGTTGCGGATCTCGAGCGTGGTGTCCTTGATCGCGCAGTCGACGTCGAGCCGGGCGATGCCCATCGATTTCTCGACCAGCGGCGAATACATGGCGCAGGTAACCACGCCGACCTTTTTGCCGTCGCGATAGACCGGCGCCCCCTCATCGGCCGGCTCCTTGCCCTCGAGCAGAACGCCATAGATCTTGAACCGCTCCTTGCCCTTGAGCCGGTAGTGTTCCTCGGCGCCACGGAACCCGGTCTTGCCTGGGCTGACGGTGAAGTCGAGGCCGAGTTCCCACAGCGTGTCGCCAGGGCCTTCGTTCTCGAACGGGTATTTCTGCGAATTGTCATAGGGGTAAAACAGCAGGTAGCTCTCGACCCGCAGCATATCGAGCGTGGTGAAGCGGCAGGGAATGATGCCGGCGCTCTTGCCCTCGTCGAGGATTCTGTCCCAGATCGTGCCGGCATCCTGGCCGCGGCAGAAAATCTCGTAGCCGCGCTCGCCGGTGTAGCCGGTGCGCGAGATCATCACCGGGAAGCCGAAGAGCTGCGTCTGCATGTGATGGAAATAGTTGAGGTCGCGAATGCCGGGCACGTGCTTGGCCAAATAGTCAACAGCGGTCGGCCCCTGCAGCGACAGATCGTGCAGATTGTCGTCAAAGCGCAGCGACACGTCACGCCCGACCGAAGCGCGCTGCAACTCCTCGTGGCCGCTGCCCGAGCCATGCACCACCATCCAGGCGTTCGGCCCGGTGCGGTAGAGAATGCAGTCGTCGGTGAATTTTCCTGCTTCGTTCAGCATGCAGGCATAGGCCGACTTGCCGGGATAGATCTTTTCGACGTCGCGCGTGGTGGCGAGGTCGATGAGATGCGAGGCGTGCGGGCCAGTAATGTGGACTTTCTTCAGGCCGGAGACATCCATCAGCCCGGCCTTGGTGCGGATGGCGACATATTCCTCGTCGGCATCCTTGTCATAGGTCCAGGCGGTGCCCATGCCGCTCCAGTCTTCGAGCTTCGAACCCAGCGCGCGATGGCGGTCCGCCAGGGTCGAAAATCTCCAGGATGCCGTCATCCGCTCGTCCTCCGTTCGAAAATCAAACTGTTCCCTGCTCCTTTGCCCAAGGCCGGAGCTTTGGTTGGAATATTGACCGCAAACGCGGCAGGCCTGCAATCCCCTTGAAGCAAATAATTTCATTGTCAGGCAAAATTGTTCACTGGAGCCCAACGGTTAACCCGACGTAAATTCGTCTTGACAATTGCGGAATTCGGTCTGAATTTATGAAAAAAATTTCACTCTCTTGAAAGAGAGCCGCGGACGGTGGATTCGGAACCGGACGCGGCAAGAAGGGGAAAACCGATGTCAGACCTGCAGCAGCGCATCGAGGCGCTGTATCGCTCCGACTTGCGCGGATCCGCGCTCCTGATCATCTGCCTGTGGGCGACGATCCTCTTCGTCCTCCTCATGACATGGCCCTACATTCCGCACAGCGGCATCAAGGCAGTCGTCGCGATTGCCGCCGCCGCGGTGCTGATCTTCAACACCGCGGCCATCCTGGCGATGGTCAAGCACTACAAGGAAGACAAGGAGTTCATCTACGGGCTCGACATCAAGAACGCCGACGCGTTCCGCAACAGCAAATCCTGAGGGTAAAAGCATGTCCCGTTACAAGCCTCCGGAGCAGAGCAAAGCCGGGCAGGTCTTCGACATCGCCGTGGTCGTGGTCGCCATTTTCGTGGCGCTGTGGCTGCCGCTGAAGCTTGGCCTTGCCGGCGCTGCGAAATCCATTGACGCACTCGACGCCAAGACCTGGGAAGCGCTCGGCCAGAACCCGACCATGGCCTCGATCTGGGAGAAGCTCGGCTACACGCCGGAAACCGCCCATGACATCATCCAGAACCGCTTTCACTACATTATCGACTGGCCGACGCTGATCATCATGGCGATCGTGCTGATCGGTTATTTTGTCTTCCTGTTCCGCGCATCCGACCGCGAATATCGCGACGTCATCAACGAAAAGTTCGACGACAAATAATCCGGGGACACGATCATGTGGATGGCACTTTCCTATGCATGCTGGGGCATCTCGATCGTTCTTGCGCTCTGGATGCTTTACGACTGGTTCAAGGTCGATACGACCTACAGCGAGGACATGCTCACGTCGTCGCGTGAAGGTGAACTTGAAGCCGTTTCTGAAAAACACCGGATCTGAGTGGGGCTGACATGACGGCTGCGGTTGAAACGGCACAAACGACGACAATCCACGGCGACAGGGTTTCGCTGCTCAGGGTACTGGGGCCGGCGCATGTCTGGGCGCTCGGCGTCGGCATCGTTCTGGTCGGCGAATTCACCGGCTGGAATTTCGCGGCCGACAAGGGCGGCGCGCTGGCCGCACTGATCGTCTGCTGGATCGTCGGCCTGCTCTACACATCGGTCGCCATGATCGATTCGGAGGTGACGTCGACCGTCGCCGCCGCCGGCGGCCAGTATGCGCAAGCCAAGCATATCGTCGGGCCGCTGATGGCCTTCAACGTGGCGCTGTTCCTGGTGTTCGCCTACACCATGCTCGAAGTGTCCGATGCCATCCTGCTCGGCGACACCATCGTCGCCAAGGCCGGTGTCGAGGGGCTCACGCACAATTCCTTCATCGCCGCCACCATCGTGGTGCTGGCGTGGCTCAACTATCGCGGCGTGCTGATGACGCTCAACGTCAACTTCGTCATCACGGCAATCGCCTATGTCTCGATCGTCGTCTTGTTCTTCTCGGTCAGCCCGTGGACGCAAGGTGCGGTGCTGAAGCTCAACGAACTGGTCACCCCGGGCAATGCGCTGCCCTATGGCTGGATCGGCGTCATCGCCGCCTTCCAGTTCGGCATCTGGTATTATCTCGGCATCGAAGGCACGACGCAGGCGGCCGAGGAAGTGCGTTCGCCGGCGCGCTCGCTTCCCTACGGCACGATGGCCGGCATGATCACGCTTCTGATCGCTGCCGCAATGACCTGGTATGTCTGCGCCTCGCTGATGCCCTGGGAATATCTCGGCATTACTTACTATCCGCTGTGGGACGCGGGCAAGCTGACCGGCAGCCCGCTACTCGAGAACCTGCTGTTCATCGCCACGCTGCTGGCGGCACTTGCCTCGGCCAATGGCTGCATCAACGACGCGGCACGCGCCTGGTTCTCGCTCGGCCGCGACCGTTATCTGCCGAGCTGGTTTTCGGCGGTGCATCCGCGTTATCGCACGCCCTACCGCTCGATCCTGTTCCTGCTGCCGATCGCGCTCGCCTTCGCCTTCATCGCCGACCTCAACCAGGCGATTACCTTCTCGATCCTGTCGGGCGTGCTGCAATACACCTTCATGAGCATCAACATCATGATGTTCAGGAAGAAGTGGCCGCTGGGGTCGATCCGCCGCGGCTACACCCACCCCTTCCATCCGCTGCCGGCAATCGTGCTGTTCTGCCTGTGCGTGGTGACCTTCTTCGCCATCTTCCTCGGCTTCGGCTCGCAGCTGATCGCCATGGTCGCCTTCTACTTCCTGATCTCGCTGTGGTTCCACTTCTACCGCTACAGATTCGTACGTCGCGGCGACCAGTTCACCATGCCGTGGCCGAAGCCGCAGGGATATTGATGGGAGAAGGCTCACCCCGATCGGGGGTGGGCCGGGACTGACAAAATGTCCGAGGTGACATCAGCATTGCTTGCCGGGACGATCGCCCTGGCGCTCATCCTTCACCTCGCGTGGCTGGCGCGCCGCAGCCGCGACAGGAAGGCAGCCTCGCTCGCCGCCGACCAGGCCGCCATTCGCATCGTCATCGCCGACGCGGCCAACGTCTCGGACGGCACCGCCGGCGTCATCACCTGGGAGGGATCCTGGAACGGCCGGCGCGTGCAGGTGCGCACCATCGTTGATACGCTGGCGACGCGAAAACTGCCGACGCGCTGGCTGTCTGTCTCGATCACCGAAAAGGTCGCCGTGCCGGCTGTCTTCGACATGATGATGCGGCCGGGCTCGCCGACGACATTCTCCAATTTCGACCATCTCGACCATACGCTGCCGAAGGCTCCGGGCTTTCCAGCCGAGGCGGTGCTGCGGACCGACCGCAGGGGCACGCGCTTTCCGCAAGGCATCATCTCCACTCATCTCGAACTGTTCAGCGAAGGCCGCGCCAAGGAATTGCTGATCACACCCAACGGCGTGCGCGTCGTCTGGCTGCTGGCCGAGGCCGAGCGGGCACGCTATGGCGTGTTCCGGCAGGCGGCGTTCGGCGGCGGTGCCATCGATCCGGCGCTGATCGAGCGGCTGCTCACATCCCTGTCCAACCTTCGCGATGCCAGCAACAAGAACGAACAGCAGGCCGCATGACCAGTCCGACCACCGCGTCAGCGCCGACAAGCCCCTACCTTGTCCTGGGCGCGGCGACCGTGCTGCCAGGCAGCGGCCATGTCGTGCTCGGCGTACCGGTGCGCGGCCTGCAATTCCTTTTCTTCATCGTCATTCTGGCATGGGTGACAGCCAAGATCGCGCCGCCGGATGCCAGCTTCGTCGGCCGCCACGCCGGTGGCTTCCTGATCTATGCGCTGTCGATCCTCGACGCCTACAAGATCGCTCGTATCCGCACCGCCAAATGGCTTCACACTACCCGGCGCGACAGCGAGATCGCGCAGAGCGGCATTGAGCCGCATACGTAACCAGAGGAAAAATTTTTTCATACCATTGAATTCAAGGGACTCATTCGGTACATCATCTCTTAGTCACAAACGTCGGGAGGCTGACATGTGCGGAATCGTTGGATTGTTCCTGAAGGACAAGGCGCTCGAGCCGAAGCTCGGCGCGATGCTGTCGGAGATGCTGATCTGTCTGACCGACCGTGGTCCGGACAGTGCCGGCATCGCCATCTATGGCGCCCCGTCCGGCAACGAAGCCAAGATCACCATCCAGTCGCCGAAGCCGGAACGCGATTTCCGCGGACTGGACGCCGAACTCGCAAAAGCCATCGGCGCACCTGTCAGCATCGCGGCGAAATCGACGCATGCGGTTATCAGGACGACGCCCGACAAGGTCGACGCGGCGCGTGCGGCGCTTCAATCGCTTCGTCCCGACGTGCGCGTCATGGGCGCCGGCGAGGCAGTGGAAATCTACAAGGAAGTCGGCCTGCCGGAAGCCGTCGTCGATCGCTTCGACGTGCGCAAGATGACCGGCACGCATGGCATCGGCCACACCCGCATGGCTACGGAATCGGCGGTGACGACGATGGGCGCGCATCCCTTCTCGACGGGCGCCGACCAGTGCCTGGTGCACAATGGTTCGCTCTCCAACCACAACAATGTGCGGCGCGAGCTGGTCCGCGAGGGCATGACATTCGAAACCGAGAACGACACCGAGGTGGCTGCCGCCTATCTCTCCTCGCAGATGGCGCACGGAAAGAATCTCGGTGAGGCGCTGGAAGGCACGCTCTCCGACCTCGACGGCTTCTTCACCTTCGTCGTCGGCACCAAGAATGGCTTCGGCGTCGTACGCGACCCGATCGCCTGCAAGCCCGCCGTGATGGCCGAGACCGACCAGTATGTCGCTTTCGGCTCCGAATATCGCGCGCTCACCAAGCTGCCCGGCATCGACAATGCGCGGGTCTGGGAGCCGGAGCCCGCAACCGTGTATTTCTGGGAGCATTGAGTTCATGCCGGCAACCTTCAAGGCAACGCACGACCAGAGCCCCAGTCAGGCATCGCGTGTCTTCGACCTCGACGTCCAGTCGTTGCGCGAACTCAACCAGGCGCTGCACAAACTGACCGCCGGCTCGAACGAGACGGCGTGGGAAGTGCTCAACCCGAAGGGCAATCATTCGGTCGCCGTCGGTGTCGACCAGCCCGTCAGCATCGATGTCCGCGGCAGTGTCGGCTATTATTGCGGCGGCATGAATTCGGGCAGTGCCATCACCGTGCATGGCTCGGCCGGCCCTGGCGTCGGTGAGAACATGATGGCGGGCTCGATCACGGTCAAAGGCGACGCCAGCCAGTATGCCGGCGCCACCGGCAAGGGTGGCCTGCTGGTCATCGAGGGCAATGCGTCGTCGCGTTGCGGCATCTCGATGAAAGGCATCGACATCGTCGTACATGGCAATATCGGCCACATGTCGGCCTTCATGGCGCAGTCCGGCAATCTGGTGGTGCTGGGCGATGCCGGCGATGCGCTCGGCGATTCCATCTACGAGGCGCGGCTGTTCGTGCGCGGCAAAGTCGACAGCCTGGGCGCCGACTGTATCGCCAAGGAGATGCGGCCTGAGCACATCGACTTGCTGCAAGGCCTGCTCGACCGCGCCGGTGTCACCGGCGTCAAGCCGTCGGAGTTCAAGCGCTACGGTTCGGCGCGCACGCTCTACAATTTCAATATCGACAACGCCGACGCGTATTGAGGCAAGATGACGTACCGCAACCCGCCGACGACACCGCGCAAATCCGCGACCTTCGACGACTACACGCTTTCCGAAATCCGCCGCGCCGCGGCGACCGGCATCTATGATATCCGGGGCGCCGGCGCCAAGCGCAAGCTGCCGCATTTCGACGACCTTCTGTTCCTCGGCGCCTCGATCTCGCGCTACCCGCTGGAAGGCTATCGCGAGCGCTGCGACACTTCGGTGGTGCTGGGTTCGCGTCATGCCAAGAAGCCGATCGAGCTGAAGATCCCGATCACCATCGCCGGCATGAGCTTCGGCTCGCTTTCCGGCCCGGCCAAGGAAGCGCTCGGACGCGGTGCGACGCTGTCCGGCACCTCGACCACCACTGGCGACGGCGGCATGACCGAGGAAGAGCGCGGTCATTCCAAGCAGTTGGTCTATCAATATCTGCCCTCGCGCTACGGCATGAACCCGCGCGACCTGCGCCGCGCCGACGCCATCGAGGTGGTCGTCGGCCAGGGCGCCAAACCAGGCGGCGGCGGCATGCTGCTCGGCCAGAAGATCTCCGACCGCGTCGCCGAGATGCGCACGCTGCCCAAAGGCATCGACCAGCGCTCGGCCTCGCGTCACCCAGATTGGACCGGGCCCGACGATCTCGAGATCAAGATTCTCGAGCTGCGCGAAATCACCGACTGGGAAAAGCCGATCTACGTCAAGGTCGGCGGCGCCCGCCCCTATTACGACACCGCGCTCGCGGTGAAGGCCGGCGCCGACGTCGTCGTCGTCGACGGCATGCAAGGCGGCACGGCGGCGACGCAGGAAGTGTTCATCGAGAATGTCGGCCAGCCGACGCTTGCCTGTATCCGGCCGGCGGTGCAGGCACTGCAGGACCTCGGCATGCACCGCAAGGTGCAGCTGATCGTCTCCGGCGGCATCCGCAACGGCGCCGATGTCGCCAAGGCGATGGCCCTTGGCGTCGACGCCGTATCGATCGGCACGGCAGCGCTGGTGGCGCTCGGCGACAACGATCCCCGCTGGGAGGCGGAGTACAACGAGCTCGGCACCACGTCAGGCGCCTATGACGACTGGCACGAAGGCCGCGACCCCGCCGGCATCACCACGCAGGACCCCGAGCTGATGAAGCGGGTCGACCCGATCGCGGCCGGACGGCGCCTGGCGAATTACCTCAAGGTGATGACGCTCGAAGCTCAAACCATTGCCCGCGCGTGCGGCAAGAACAGCCTGCACAATCTCGAACCCGAAGACCTCGTCGCGCTCACGATCGAGGCAGCAGCCATGGCCGGCGTCCCGCTGGCCGGCACCAACTGGATACCGGGGAAAAACAGCTTCTAAGCCTTCAGCATACCAATAAGCGAGGAACTATAATGGGGAACGATCTCGCCGCTTTCGCCAAGACGAACGGCGTAAAGTATTTCATGATTTCCTACACCGATCTGTTCGGTGGCCAGCGCGCCAAGCTGGTTCCGGCGCAGGCGATATCAGACATGCAGAAGGACGGCGCCGGCTTTGCCGGCTTCGCCACCTGGCTCGATCTGACGCCGGCGCATCCGGACATGCTGGCGGTTCCGGATCCGGATTCGGTCATTCAGCTGCCATGGAAGCCCGAGGTCGCGTGGGTCGCCGCCAACTGCATCATGGACGACAAGGATGTTGAGCAGGCGCCCCGCAACACGCTGAACCGGTTGATCGCCGAAGCCGCCAGCGAGGGCATGCACGTCAAGACCGGCGTCGAGGCCGAATTCTTCCTGATCTCGCCCGACGGCAAGGCGATCTCCGACGAGTACGATACGGCGTCAAAACCCTGCTACGACCAGCAGGCGGTGATGCGCCGCTACGATGTCATCGCCGAGATCTGCGACCACATGCTGGCGCTGGGCTGGGGCCCGTATCAGAACGACCATGAGGATGCCAACGGCCAGTTCGAGATGAACTGGAACTTCGACCACGCGCTGGCGACCGCCGACAAGCATTCCTTCTTCAAGTTCATGGTTAAGTCGGTCGCGGAGAAGCACGGCCTGCGCGCCACCTTCATGCCGAAACCCTTCCAGGGCCTGACCGGCAATGGCTGCCACGCCCATATCTCGGTGTGGGACAAAGCAGGCAAGACCAATGTCTTCGCCGACAAATCGATGGAGCTTGGCCTGTCGGCCAAGGGCAAGAACTTCCTTGGCGGCATCATGAAACATGCCTCTGCTCTTGCCGCGATCACCAACCCGACGGTTAATTCCTACAAGCGCATCAACGCGCCGCGCACAATTTCGGGCGCGACCTGGGCGCCGAACACGGTGACCTGGACCGGCAACAACCGAACCCACATGGTGCGCGTGCCCGGCCCCGGCCGCTTCGAGCTGCGTCTGCCCGATGGCGCGGTCAATCCTTATTTGCTGCAGGCGGTGATCATCGCCGCCGGTCTTGACGGTATCCGCTCGCAGGCCGATCCGGGCAAGCGCTACGACATCGACATGTACCAGAACGGCCATACGGTGAAGGGCGCGCCGAAGCTGCCGCTCAACCTGCTCGATGCGCTGCGCGAGTTCGACAAGGACAAATCGCTCAAGGCGGCGCTGGGTGAGGAATTCTCGTCGGCTTACCTAAAGCTGAAGCACCAGGAATGGAATTCCTATGCTTCGCACTTCACGCAATGGGAGCGCGACCACACGCTGGATATCTGATGTCCGGTGTGAGGCGAGCGACCTCGGAATGAACTGATGAAATACTCGATCTTCTCGCTCGCCCGTGCCGCCCTTTCCGGCCACAAGACCTGGCAGCGCACCTGGCGCGATGCCAGCCCGAAAGACCGCTACGACGTGGTGATCATCGGCGGCGGCGGCCATGGGCTGGCCACCGCCTGGTTCCTCGCCAGCGAGTACGGCATCAAGAATGTCGCCGTGCTGGAGAAAGGCTGGATCGGCTCCGGCAATGCCGGCCGCAACACAACCATCATCCGCTCCAATTACGGCTTGCCCGGCAATACCGGCTTCTACGAATTGTCGATGAAGCTGTGGGAGCGGATGGAGCAGGACCTCAATTACAACGCCATGGTCAGCCAGCGCGGCGTACTCAATCTCTACCATTCCGACGCACAGCGTGACGCCTATGCGCGGCGCGGCAACACCATGCGCATCAACGGCATCGACGCCGAACTGCTCGACCAGGCGGCGCTGAAGAAGATGCTGCCGTTCCTGAATTTCGACCATGCGCGCTTCCCCGTGCAAGGCGGTCTCTTGCAGCGGCGCGGCGGCACGGCGCGGCATGACGCCGTGGTCTGGGGCTATGCCCATGCGGCGAGCGAACTCGGCGTCGACATCATCCAGAATTGCGAAGTGACGGGCTTTACGCGCGACGCTAATGGCAAGGTGACTGGCGTCGAAACCTCGCGCGGCAAGATCGGCGCCGGCAAGGTCGGCATGGCGGTTGCCGGCTCTTCCTCGCGCGTCGCGGCGATGGCCGGCCTGCGCCTGCCGATCGAAAGCCATGTGCTGCAGGCCTTCGTCTCCGAAGCGATCAAGCCGCTCATTCCCGGCGTGATGACCTTCGGCGCCGGGCATTTCTATGTCAGCCAGTCGGACAAGGGCGGTCTCGTCTTCGGCGGCGATATCGACGGCTACAATTCCTACGCCCAGCGCGGCAATCTGCCTGTCATGGAAGATGTCTGCGAGGGCGGCATGGCGATCATCCCGATGATCGGCCGCGTGCGGCTTCTGCGCCAGTGGGGCGGCATCATGGACATGTCGATGGACGGCACGCCGATCATCGACAAGAGCCCGGTGGACGGGCTCTACCTCAACGCCGGCTGGTGCTATGGCGGGTTCAAGGCGACGCCGGGCTCAGGCCTGGTCTTTGCCCACCTGATCGCCCGCGACGAGACGCACAAGGAGGCCGCCCGCTTCCGCCTCGACCGGTTCCGAACCGGTGCGGTGATCGACGAAAAGGGCCAGGGCGCCCAACCGAACCTGCACTGAGGACGGGCACAGCCAATGCGTATTACCTGTCCCTTCTGCGGCGAACGCGAACTCGGCGAGTTCACCTATCTCGGCGACGCCAAGCCGGTGCGGCCGGCGGCCGATGCCGGCGAGGATGCCGTCTACGACTATGTCTATCTGCGCGACAACATCGCCGGCGTGATGAGCGAGAACTGGTACCATGGCGGCGGCTGCCGGGCCTGGCTGAAGGTCACTCGCAACACGCTGACGCACGAGATCTCGGCCGTCGAGCCGGCGGCGGGCGCCGGCGCCGCCAAGGTTGGTGCATGATGGCCGCCGCCCAGACACATCGTCTCACGTCCGGCGGCCTTGTCGACCGCTCCGCGCCGCTCAGCTTCCGCTTCGACGGCCAGACCTTTTCCGGGTTCAAGGGCGACACGCTCGCCTCCGCACTGGTCGCCAACGGCGTCAAGCTGGTCGGCCGCTCGTTCAAATACCACCGCCCGCGCGGCATCCTGACCGCAGGCTCGGAAGAGCCGAACGCGCTGGTCGAACTGCGCAGCGGCGCGCGGCGCGAGCCGAACACCAAGGCGACGACGGCCGAGCTCTATGAAGGCCTCGAAGCCGCCAGCCAGAACCGCTGGCCGTCGCTCAATTTCGACGTCATGTCGGTCAACCAGCTGTTCGCGCCGATCTTTGTTGCCGGCTTCTACTACAAGACCTTCATGTGGCCGGCGAAGTTCTGGGAAGCGATCTACGAGCCGGCAATCCGCCGTGCCGCCGGCCTCGGCCGCGCCGCGGTGGCTTCCGACCCCGACCTTTACGACAAGGCCTGGGCGCATTGCGACGTGGTGATCGCCGGTTCCGGCCCCGCCGGCCTAGCGGCGGCCCTTGCCGCCGGCCGCAGCGGCGCGCGCGTCATCCTGTGCGAAGAGGATTTTGTGCCCGGCGGTCGCCTGCTCGCCGATGGCGGCACGATCGACGGACTCCCCGCCGCCGAGTGGCTGGCGCGCACGCTGGCCGAACTCGCCTCGCTGCCCGACGTGCGCATCATGACACGCACGACACTGTTCGGTGTCTATGATGGCGGCACGTACGGCGCCATCGAGCGCGTCAACGACCACCTGCCCTCGCCACCCGAACACGAGGTTCGGCAGCGGCTGTGGCGAATCGTGGCGAAGCGCTGCGTGGTCGCCGCCGGCGCACTGGAACGGCCGATCGTCTTTGCCGGCAACGACACGCCCGGCGTGATGATGGCCTCGGCAATGCGCAGCTACATCGGCCGCTACGCGGCAACGCCAGCGAAGCGCATCGCGCTGTTCACCAACAATGAGGATGGCTGGCGCACGGTCGAAACCGCGCTGGGCGCCGGATTGCAGGTGGCGGCCGTGATCGACGCGCGGGCGGAGATTTCGCCGGCGCATCGCTCGCTCGCCAGCAAGAGCGGCTTCCCGGTGCTGCACGGCTCCGTCAGCAGCGTTGACGGCGGCAAGGCCGGCGTGCGCACGCTCTCCGTTTCGCTGACCGGCGGGTCGCGCGCCGAAGTCGAGGCCGACGGGCTTGCCGTGTCCGGGGGCTGGAACCCGACCGTGGGTCTCACCTCCTACCATCGCGGTCGGCCGAAATGGCGTGACGACATCGCCGCCTTTGTGCCGGATGGCGCACCGCCCGGCATGGTTGCCGCGGGCGCAGCCAACGGCGCCTTCGGCCTCGGCGCCTGCCTGCGCGAAGGGTTCGAAGCCGGGGCTGCTGCCGCGCGCGACGCCGGGCGAAGCGGCAGTGCCGGCTCGATGCCGGTCGCCGACGACGAGGCCTATTCGCTGACGCCGCTCTGGCATGTCGCCGGCAAGGGCAAGGCCTTCGTCGATCAGCAACACGACGTCACCGCGTCCGACATCGAACTGGCGCAGCGCGAAGGGTTTGAATCGGTCGAACATCTCAAGCGCTACACCACGCTCGGCATGGCGACCGACCAGGGCAAGACCTCGAATGTCGCCGGCCTCGCCATCATGGCGGCGGTCGCCGGCCGCTCGATCCCCGAGACCGGTACGACGATCTACCGCCCGCCCTATGTGCCTGTCGCCATCGGCGCCTTCGCCGGCCATCACCGCGACGAAAACTTCCATGCGACGCGGCTGACGCCGTCGCACCACTGGGCCGCCGAACAGGGTGCGATCTTCGTCGACACCGGGCTATGGAAGCGCGCGCAATGGTATCCGCGTGCCGGCGAGAAGGACTGGCTGGAATCGGTGACCCGCGAGGTCAAGGCGGTGCGCTCAGGCGTCGGCTTCTGCGACGTGTCGACGCTCGGCAAGATCGACGTGCACGGCCCCGATGCCGGCGCCTTCCTCGATCGCGTCTACATCAACACCTTCTCCAACCTTGCCGTCGGCAAAGCCCGCTACGGGCTGATGCTGCGCGAGGACGGCTTCGTCTATGACGACGGCACGACCTCACGGCTGGCCGAGGACCACTATTTCCTCACCACCACCACCGCCAAGGCCGGCCTGGTGATGCAGCACCTCGAATTCTGCCGCCAGGTGCTGTTCCCGGAACTCGACGTACAACTGACCTCGGTCTCCGACCAGTGGGCGCAATTTTCCATCGCCGGGCCGAAGACCCGCGACCTGCTCAAGGAGATCGTCGACCCGGCCGAGGATCTGTCCAATGAAGGCTTCCCCTTCATGGGCGTGCGCGAAGTGAGCTTGCGCGGCGGCATCAAGGCGCGGCTGTTCCGCATCTCCTTCTCCGGCGAGATGGCGTTCGAGATCTCGGTCCCAGCCCGCCATGGCGAGGCGCTGGTGCGCAATCTGATGATCGCCGGCGCACCGTTCGGCGTGACACCTTACGGCACCGAAACGCTGGGTGTCATGCGCATCGAAAAGGGCCACGTCGCAGGACCGGAACTCAGCGGCACGACCACCGCGGCCGATCTCGGCCTCGGCAAGATGATGTCGACCAAGAAGGATTTCATTGGCCGCGTCATGGCCGGCCGCGAGGCGCTGGTGGCGGCGAACCGGCAGGTTGTGGTGGGCATCAAGCCAACCGACAGAGCGCGGCGCCTGCGTTCCGGCGCGCATATCATCCCGAAGGGGCTGACACCCGGTCCTGATAACGACCAGGGCTACATCACCTCGGTCTGCTTCTCCCCGACCCTGGACCAGTGGATCGGGCTGGCGCTTGTCGAGCGCGGCCGCGAGCGCATCGGCGAAATCGTCCACGCGCACGATCCCCTGCGCGGCGAGGATTACGATGTCGAACTCTGCAATCCCGTCTTCTACGATCCGGATGGAGGGCGTCAGCGTGGCTGAGTTTTCCTGGGAGGTCCGCAGCCCGCTCGATCGCGCACTGGTCGCCGGTCGCCATGGCGCGCACGGCGACGCCGGCGTGTCGCTGACCGAGATCCGCAATTTCGACCTCGTCCAGGTGATGGCGCGGCGCGGCAAGACAAGCGAGATGGCGAAAGTCGCCAAGGCGCGCTTCGGCGTTACCGCACCGGTGACACCGCAGACAGCCCCAACCGCCGACGCCACCCTTATCTGGTCGGGACCGGATCAGTTTTTTGTCCTGTCGAAAGGCGGCAAGCACACGATGGTGGCGCTTGGTCAGGCCTTTGCATCCTGCGCATCGCTCTCGGACCAGTCGCACGCGCGGGTGCTGATCAGCATCTCCGGCGCCAAGGCGCGGACCATGCTTGCCAAGCTGTCGTCGATCGATCTGCATCCCGCCGTGTTGGGGGTGGGCGCGGCGGCGGCCACGTCGATGGACCATACGAGCGTGACGCTATGGCGTGGTGGGGATCGCGGCGAACAGGCGGTGTTCAATCTGCTGGTGTTCGCGACTTTTGCCGAGAGCCTGTGGCATACGATGCTGGATTCGGCAGCGGAGTATGGCGTCACGATCGGCCATTCCGGGGAGTTGACGTAGCGCCGACGCGTCTTGCCTTCTCCCCTTGTGGGAGAAGGTGGATCGGCGCGTAGCGCCGAGACGGTTGAGGGGTGTTCCAGCGAAGTGACACGTTGGCGTTCCCTGGAACACCCCTCATCCGTCGCCTTCGGCGACACCTTCTCCCACAAGGGGAGAAGGGGAAACCGCCACCGCCCGCCTTGCCAAACGCCATCGCCCTGCTATTCTCTCAGCGAAAATAATTTCACACACAGGCAAACTAGTTTCTCGAACCGCAAGGCTGAGATGAGCCAGTCGCCCTACCCCGCTGTCGCCGCCGGACCACCAAGGCCGAGCCTCATCCTGAGGCCCGGACAGATCGCGCTGCCGCCGGGCATGGAACGCTATACGATCCAGGGCAACGGCGCGGTGCTGATCGAGGTCGAGGCCGGCGATACGATCACGGTGCGCAATGTCGAGGGTGGCCAGGCTTGCGAATTGCTGGCCTGGGACAAATCAGGCGCCACCGACGCCGGCATCTTCGGCGAGACATCAAACAGCAATGCCGCCGGCATCAAGGCGCTGCTCATCGAGGGGGATGACAGCCTGGCATCGCTGCGGCGCGGGCTTGAGCGCCGGCAGGTGCAGCTCGATCAGGCGAAGGCGGTGCGCGTGTTCGGCGGAGCGACGCCTGCCGGCACCGAACAGGCTTTCTCCATCGCACGTGATGGCGCGATCGTCATCGCCGCCCCCGGCGGACCGATGCTGGTCGATGGCCACGACACGGCGACGCCGCTGACCGTGCTGGTGCGCCGCGCCAAGATCCGGCTGAAGACACGAGGGCAGCTAGCCGACCCGCTTGCCGATCCGGTGCTCGACCTGCGCGTCCATTCGGCGACGGCGCAATCCTATTTCGTCAAGGCGGGCGACTTTCTGCAGATCATCGACGTCGACGGGCGCCAGTGCACCGACTTCCAGTGTTTTTCGGCGCGCAAGCTCGACAAGGGCCTCGACCACCCGCTCGACGTGACGACGACACGCACGCTGATGGGCTCGAGCTACCCGATGCCCGGCCTGCATTCGAAATATTACGATCAGGACATGGAACCGCTGGTCGAGGTTATCCAGGACACATGCGGCCGGCACGACGCCTTCGCACTCGCCTGCGCGGCGAAATATTACGACGACATCGGCTATCCCGGCCACACCAACTGCTCGGAAAATTTCAACGGCGCGCTTTCAGACAAGGTCGTCACGCCCCGCGCGGGCTGGATGGCGATCAACTTCTTCTTCAACACGGCGATCGACGCACATGGCGTCATGGTGTCGGACGAGCCATGGTCCCGCGCCGGCGATTATGTGCTGCTGCGCGCGCTGACCGACATCGTCTGCGTTTCCTCCGCCTGCCCCGATGACACGACGCCGGCCAATGGCTGGGACCTCACCGACATCCACGTGCGGACCTATTCCGGCCAGCACAAATTCTCGCGAGCGATCGCCAGACGCATGACGCCCGATTCGGAACCGAAAATGACCCGCGAGACAGCTTTTCATTCGAGCTTTGCCAAGCACACCCGCAACTTCGTCGAGTACAAGGGCTATTGGCTAGCCAATTCCTTCGCCAAGGAAAGCCCTATCGACGAGTACTGGGCCTGCCGGCAGGACGCCGTGATCATGGACCTGTCGCCGCTGCGCAAGTTCGAGGTCACCGGCCCGGATTCGGAAGCGCTGCTGCAATACACGCTGACCCGCGACGTCAAGAAGCTCGGCATCGGCCAGGTCGTCTACTCGGCCATGTGCTACGAGCATGGCGGCATGATCGACGACGGCACGCTGCTGAGGCTCGGCAAGGACAATTTCCGCTGGGTCGGCGGTGACGACCTTTCCGGCGAGTGGCTGCGCGAGACGGCGAAAAAGCTCGGCCTCAACGTGCTGGTGCGTTCCTCCACCGACCAGATGCACAATGTCGCCGTGCAAGGGCCGAAAAGCCGCGACATCTTGAAAGAGGTCATCTGGACCTCGCCGCTGCAGCCATCCATCGAGGAACTCGAATGGTTCCGCTTCGCGGTCGCCCGCATCGGGGGCGGCAACGGCATTCCGGTCGTCGTGTCGCGCACCGGCTATACAGGCGAGCTCGGCTACGAGATCTGGTGCCATCCGCGCGATGCCGAAAAGGTGTTCGACGCGATCTGGGAGGCCGGGCAGCCGCACGGGCTGAAGCCGATGGGGCTGCAGGCGCTCGACATGGTGCGCATCGAGGCCGGACTGATCTTCGCCGGTTACGAGTTCTCCGACCAGACCGATCCGTTCGAGGCAGGCATCGGCTTCACCGTGCCGCTGAAGACCAAGACCGACGATTTCATCGGCCGCGAGGCGCTGATCCGGCGCAAGGAGCATCCGCAGGCGAAACTGGTCGGGCTCGACATCGAGAGCAATGTCGCGGTCGGCCATGGCGACTGCGTGCATGTCGGTCGCGCCCAGATCGGCGTGGTCACCTCCAGCATGCGTTCGCCGGTGCTGAACAAGAACATCGCCCTGGCGCGGCTCGACGTCACGCATTCAGCCGTTGGGACCGAGGTCGAGATCGGCAAGCTCGACGGCCATGCCAAGCGGCTGCCGGCGCGGGTCGTCGCCTTCGCCCATTACGATCCGCAGAAGACCCGACCACGTTCCTGACTGCCGCTTTTTTGGGCAACGGAGCCGCGCGCCGGTACGTCGCGAGCGCTTTTTCACCTGCGCGCGCAAGCGTGATGTGCACGGCTTCACAAAACGCTTGACGGGAAAGCGCGCCGGATCAATCTTCACTCCCAAGAAAAAAATGCGACTGAGTGGAAACACGGCAGCCGTGACGATCATTGCCGGGGAACAAGTCTCGCAAAGCCGAGGCGTCGCCGGTGGGGAACATCAAAAAGGGGAACTCACTGACATGAGCACCATAAGCACGGCCCTGGAGCAGCCTGCCGAGAGCAAGCTGCTCAGGCATATCGACTGGCGTGGCGCCTTCTGGGTGGCAAGCGGCGTTCCGGCGCTGGTCCTGTTCTCGATCGGCGGCATTGCCGGTACGACGGGAAAGCTGGCCTTCCTGATCTGGACGGTGTCCATGATCATGGGTTTCCTGCAATCCTTCACCTATGCCGAGATCGCCGGGCTGTTCCCGAACAAATCCGGCGGCGCCTCGATCTACGGCGCCACCGCCTGGCTGCGCTACTCCAAGTTCATCGCGCCGCTGTCGGTGTGGTGCAACTGGTTCGCCTGGTCACCAGTGCTGTCGCTCGGCTGCTCGATCGCGGCCGCCTATATCCTCAACGCGCTGGCACCGCTGCCAATCTTTACCGATACCTCGCCTGAGGTCGTGGCTTACATCGCCGCGCATGCCGGAACGGTTCCCGCCGACGCCATCACCGCGGTGACGGCTGCCGCGACGCCGGCGATCCGCAACTGGACGCTGTGGAGCCACACGCTGGGTCCGGTGTCCTTCACCCTCAACGCCACCTTTTTCATCGGCGCGGTGCTGATGCTGATCATCTTCTCGATCCAGCATCGCGGCATTCTCGGTACGGCCAGCGTGCAGAAGTATATCGGCCTGCTGGTCATCATCCCGATGCTGATCGTCGGCGTGGTGCCGATCTTCACCGGCCAGATCGACTGGGCAAACTTTTCGCCGCTGGTGCCGCTCGCCGCCGCCTATGCACCCGACCCCGGTTCCTGGAATATTGCCGGCTGGACATTGGCGCTCGGCGGCATGTTCATCGCGGCGTGGTCGACCTACGGTTTCGAGACCGCGGTCTGCTACACGTCGGAATTCAAGAACCCCGGCACCGACACCTTCAAGGCGATCTTTTATTCCGGCCTGCTATGCATGCTGCTGTTCATCCTGGTGCCCTTCACCTTCCAGGGCGTGCTCGGTCTCAACGGCATGCTGGCAACCCCGATCGTCGATGGCTCGGGTGTGGCCGATGCGCTCGCCGGCATGGTCGGCGGCGGCAGGCTGATCCACAGCCTGCTGGTGATGCTGATGATCCTGGCGCTGGTGCTGTGCATCATGACGGCGATGGCCGGCTCTTCGCGCACGCTCTACCAGGGTTCGGTCGACGGCTGGCTGCCGCGCTATCTCAGCCATGTCAACGAACACGGCGCCCCGACGCGAGCGATGTGGACGGACCTGGTCTTCAATCTGGCAGTGCTGGCCATCGCTTCGGCCGACGCGACGAGCTTCTTCTTCATTCTCGCCGTGTCGAACTGCGGCTACATCATCTTCAACTTCCTCAACCTCAACGCCGGCTGGATTCACCGCATCGACAACGGCCATATCGCACGGCCGTGGCGGGCACCAAGCTGGCTGCTGGGGATCGGAGCGATCTTCGCCTATGTCAACGCCATCTTCATGGGCGCCGGCGCCAAGGTGTGGAACCCGATGGCGCTATGGGCCGGCCTGATCACCGCGGCGCTGATCATCCCGGTGTTCTGCTTCCGCCACTACATTCAGGACGGCGGCAAGTTCCCCGACCACATGCTGGCCGATCTCGGCATGGCGGGGGCCGACCTCTCGGTCAAAAAGGCCGGCATGCTGCCCTACCTGACGCTGGTCGCCGGCGTGGTGGTGATGCTGCTGGCCAACTGGATATTCGTGATCTGACAGGCTGACCGGCCGGATGGTCCGGCCACCGAAAGGATGAAAACCGGCCGGTCGTCCATCGACCGGCCGGTTCTTCTTTACTCGGCCGCCAGCGCCAATTGCGGCTGTTCGACGCCTTCGATCTTTTCCGGCTCGGGTGTCTGCTCGTCGGCCTTGGCCTTCTTCGGCTCGCGGCCGAAGAACAGCGCATAGCCCGCCGGCAGCACCAAAATGGTGAGCACGGTGGCGACGAGGATGCCGCCCATCATGGCGTAGGCGAGCGGGCCCCAGAACACGCCACGCGAGATCGGGATCAGCGCCAGGACAGCCGTCATCGCGGTCAGCACGATCGGCCGGAAACGGCGCACGGCCGAGCCGATGATCGCCTCCGAGCGTTCCATGCCCTTGGCGATGTCCTGGTCGATCTGGTCGACCAGGATGATCGAGTTGCGCATGATGATGCCGAGCAGCGCGATGACGCCGAGGATGGCGACGAAGCCGAACGGCGCGCCGCTGATCAGCAGCGCTGCCGCCGCCCCGATGATGCCGAGCGGGCCGGTGGCCAGCACCAGCATCGCCTTGCCGAAATTCTGCAGCTGGATCATCAGCAGCACGACGATGACGGCCAGCATGATTGGGGCCTTGGCGGCGATCGAGGCCTGGCTTTCGGCCGAATCCTCGGCGCCACCCTGGATCTCGACCTTGTAGCCGGGCGCCAGGCCGTCGCGCAGGCCCTGGATGTCCTTGTACATCTTGGTGACGACGTCGTTGGACTGCACGCCGTCGGGCAGCGTCGCCCGCACGCTGATGGTCGGCAGGCGGTCGCGTCGCCATTCGATGCCTTGCTCGAGCACCGGCACCACCTTGGCGATCTGCGACAGCGGTACGAAGCCGCCGAAATCGGTCGGGATATAGACCGAGTCGACCGAGGACAGCAGGTTGCGGCTGGCTCCCGGTTCGCGGGCGACGATCGAAACCGTCTCCTCGCCGTCGCGGAAGTCGTCGAGCGGCGCACCCGACATGGTCGCCTGCAGCATCTGGCGGATGCGTTGCGAGGTGACGCCGAGCGCACGGGCGCGATCCTGGTCGATGACCAGCTTCATCGCCGGCACCGGCTCCAGCCAATCATCATGCACTGCGCCGAGCAGCGGGTTTTCGCGGAACTTCGCTTTCACCTGATCGGCGATGCGGCGCACTTCCTGGCGATCGGGACCCATGACGCGCATCTGGACCGGCCAGCCGGTGGGCGGACCGAGGAACAGGCGGTCGACCTTGGAGCGGATCGAAGGAAAATCCTGCGCCAGGACGGCGCGCAGTTTGGCGATCAGCCGCTCGCGCGCCGGCTCGTCATTGGCCATCACCAGGAGCTGGGCATAGTTCGGATTGCGCAATTGCTGGTCGAGCGGCAGGAAGAAGCGCGGCGCGCCCTCGCCGATATAGGTGGCGATGAAGCGCTTGTCCTTGTCATCCATCATCCTGGCTTCGAGCGCCTTGGCCTGCGTCTCGACCTCCTTGATCGAGGTGCCCTCGGGCAGCCAGAGGTCGACGAGGATCTCAGGACGCGAGGATTGCGGAAAGAAATTCTGCGGGATGAACTGGAACGCCCACAGGCTGGTGGCGAAGGTGCCTAGCGTCATGACAAGCACAATGATGCGGTGGCGCACCGCCCAGCCGACCGTCGAGCGAAGCCGCCGGTAGAAGCCGGTGTCGAACGCATCATGATGATTGCCGGCATGCTTGCGCTGCTTGAGGATCATGTAGCCGAGCCACGGCGTGAAGTAGACGGCCACGAACCAGGACACGACCAGAGCGATACCGACGACATAGAACAGCGTGCGCACATATTCACCGGCCGTCGAGGCGGCGAAGCCGACCGGGATGAAGCCGGCGGTGGTGATCAGCGTGCCGGTCAGCATCGGGAAAGCGGTCGAGGAATAGGCGAAGCTCGCCGCCTCGATCTTGACCAGTCCTTCCTCGAGCTTTCGCTCCATCATCTCGACAACGATCATTGCGTCGTCGACGAGCAGCCCGAGCGCGATGATCAGCGCGCCCAGCGAAATGCGCTGGAGGTCGATGCCGAGCTCATACATGATGGCGAAGGTGGCGGCCAACACCAGCGGGATGGCGATGGCAATGACCAGGCCGGAGCGCCAGCCGATCGACAGCAGCGAGACGGCAAGCACGATCAGCAGCGCTTCGCCAAGCGCCTCCATGAACTCCTTCACCGCATCGCGCACGACTTCCGGCTGGTCGGAAATCTGGTCGACCGAAACGCCATAGGGCAGCGCCTCCTCGAAGCGCTTGTAGGTCGCCTCGACATCCTTGCCGACATCGGTGACGTTGAAGCCCTTGGCCATGACGACGCCGACCTGGACGCTTTCATGGCCGTTGAAGCGGTACTTGCGCTGATAGGGATCCTCAAGGCCGGAACTCACGGTGGCTATGTCGCCGAGACGCGTCACCTGGCCGCCGGCGCGCAGGCGCAATTCCCTAATATCGGTGGCCTTGGTGACGTCGCCTTCGACCGAGATGCGCACCGAGCGCTGGCCGGTGTCGACCGAGCCGGCCGGATCGACATTGTTCTGGCCCTTGATCGCGTTCTGCAGGTCGGTCAGCGTCAGGCCGCGTTCGGAGAGCGCCTTGGACGAGACGTCGATATAGATCTTCTCCGGCTGGTCACCGATAATGACGGCCTTCTCGACGCCGGGCGTCGTCAGCAGCATGTCGCGCGCCTGGATGGCGAACTTCTTCAGTTCCGGATAGCTGAAGCCATCGCCACTGATCGAATGCAGCGTGATGAAGGTGTCGCCGAACTCATCGTTGAAATAGGGTCCGAGCAGGCCTTGCGGCAGGTCACCCTGGATATCGCCGACCTTCTTGCGCACCTGGTAGAAGGCGTCCTTCACCTCTTCGCCATTGGTGTCGCCCTTGATCTGGACAGTGATGATGGCGCTGCCGGCGCGGGTGTAGGAACGGACGAAATCGAGATGCGGCGTCTCCTGCAGCTTGCGCTCGATCTTGTTGACGACCTGGTCCTCCATCTCCTGGATCGAGGAGCCCGGCCAGATCGCCTGCACGACCATGACGCGGAAGGTGAAATCAGGGTCTTCCTTCTGACCCATGCGCATCAGGCCGAGCCCGCCGGCGATGATGATCAGGCCGAACAGGAAGCGGGCAATCGAGGGATGGCCGATCGCCCAGCGCGAAAGGTTGAAGGGCCGCTTTTCAGTGCTGTCGGTGGTCATGGCGCCAGTCCATTCCGATTGGTCGGCGAACACGCGCCTGCGTGCTCACGGGATTTCCGATGTGGCTTCCGGGCGACGAGGCTTTCCGGGCGAAGAGACACTCGTCGCGGTGGGACGCGATGATCGATGTGGGGGTTACATCAACCTGGCGCCTCGACAATCGGGCGCTCGCCGCCCGGAAACCATGTCCCGCTCGCGCCTAGGTGACGACGAGCGGCTCTATTGTTCGCTGCGGTTCAGCGCAGGCTGCCGGTGGCGGCGACATCGTCGTCCGCCGAGGCGGACTGCTGGATGCCGTTACCCGATGGCTTGACCTTGAGGTTCTCGGTCATGAACTGGGTGCCGGCGGCGACCACGACGTCGCCCTGCTTCAGGCCATCGGCAACCGAGACGCCATCGGCGGTGAAGTTGGCGACCTTGATCGGCCGCGGATGCACCGTGTCGCTGCCGCGATCAACGGTCCAGACGATCTTCTGACCTCCCTTTTCAGCGATAGCGGAGAGCGGGATCGAAACCAGCTCGGCTTTGCTGGCGACGGTCGCCTGCACATTGGCGGTCATGCCGAGCAGCACGCGCGGGTCGTTGGGCAGGGAGACACGGACGGCGAAAGTGCGAGACTGCGGATCGGCGCTGCCGGCAACCTCGCGCACTTTTCCGACAAGGGCCAGCGCATCGTCCGACCAGAAGCTGGCCTTGACGTCCTTGCCCTGCCGGAATTGCGCGATATCCATCTCCGGAACGGCGATCAGCACTTCCTTTTCGCCATCGACGGCAACGGTCATGACCGGCGTGCCGGCACCGACCACCTGGCCGACATCTGCCGTCACCGCGGTGACGATGCCATCTTCGTTGGCCTTGAGGTCGGTGTAATGGACCTGGTTCTGCGCCTGGGCGAGGGTCGAGCGGGCGGCATCGCGGGTCGCGACCGCCTGGTTATAGGTCAATATCGCCTGTTCGAGCTGCGATTTCGGCGCGAAATTCTTGGCGTAGAGCTGCTCGGCACGCTTCCTGGCCAGATCGACCGTCTCGACCTGGCGCTCGGCGGCATCGAGGCTCGCCGCCGCACTTTTCACCGAAAGCTCGTAGTCGGACGGGTCGACGCGGGCAAGAACGTCGCCGGAGGTAACGTGCTGGCCGACGTCGACGAGCCGCTCGGTGACCTTGCCGGCGACACGGAAGCCAAGATTCATCTCGGTGCGGGCACGCACCGAGCCGGAATAGTCGAGCTGGCGGGTGGTCACTGCCTGGCCGATCTCGACGACCTTGACGGGGCGGATGATATCCTTGACCTCCGCCTTCTCCTGGCTGCAGCCGGCAAGGCCAAGTGCCGCGACGATCAAGCCTGCAACCGGCAGCCGGCGGATGATGGAATTGGACAAAAACACCTTAGCACTCCCAAACTGGAGATCGATTGTCGACACCGGCGCCCGGCGGGCAGCGGCTATTCTTTCAAGGCTTTGATGGCGTAGTCGATGAGGTCGTCAGGCATCGCCCTGTTGGTCTTGGCAAGACACTGCGCCACCATTTGCGGGTGGCACAGAATGACGGTGGCGGCGCCGAAGCAGCGCGACGCGATTACCGGATCCTGCTCCCTGAATTCACCGGCCTCGATGCCCTCGCGGATGATTTCCGCAAACAGATCGTGGATGCTGTCGACATGCTTGTCGATGACGCCCCAGTCGCGTTCGAGCGCGACGATGACCATCTCATGGACCTTCTGGTCATCGAGCATGACCTCCATCGTCATCTTGTATTGCGCATGAACGTAGCGCCGCAGCCGCTCCTCGGCACTGATCGGCAACCGGGAAATCTCGTAGGCCATCTTGTAGCTGGCGCCGAGCATGCGGCCGCAGACCGCCTGGTGGATCTCCACCTTGGAGGCGAAGAAGCGGTAGATGTTGGCCGGCGACATGCCAAGCTCGCGGGCAATGTCGGCGACATTGGTCTTGCCGTAGCCATAGTGCCGGAACAGGCGTTCGGCACAGTCGAGAATGCGTGTCACATTCTCCTGTCTGGCGGGGTCTGCCACGATGTTGGCGGCTTCTGACATGATACTTTCGTTTGATGAGTGACGAATTTCAATTTTCGTCAGTCGTAAATCGAAAGGAGCGAGGAGTCAACACGGATTCGACGTACGCGTATAATTGGTGACAGATGGTGACAGTTGGGGGTCGGCGAAGGAAGACGAGGACGCTGACCTTTAGCGTCGCGATCCGTCGCGCCCCCCCTTTCCCGCCGGCGTCGATGTCTTTTGCCTAGCCGTACTACGCTCCCTTCGCCATCTCCCTCAGCCGGAATTTCTGGATCTTCCCCGTGGACGTCTTCGGGATCTCCGCAAACACCACCGCCTTCGGCACCTTGAAGCGGGCAAGCAATGCGCGGCAATGCTCGATGATTTCAGACTCGGTCGCCGCCTTGCCGGGCTTCAGTTCGACATAGGCGACCGGCACCTCGCCCCATTTGGCGTCCGCGCGCG
Source organism: bacterium M00.F.Ca.ET.205.01.1.1 (assembly GCA_004791255.1). GTDB lineage: Bacteria > Pseudomonadota > Alphaproteobacteria > Rhizobiales > Rhizobiaceae > Mesorhizobium. The sequence goes on along the minus strand of SRUQ01000005.1, from coordinate 374,873 downwards.
CCACGACCCCGCAGGAGGCAACCGATGGATGTTTGTAGAGCGCATCCTCGACCTCGATTGACGAGATGTTCTCGCCGCCGGAGATGATGATGTCCTTGGAGCGGTCCTTGAGCTGGATGTAGCCGTCGGGGTGCATGACACCGAGGTCGCCGGAATGGAACCAGCCGCCGGCAAAGGCCTCGTCGGTCGCCTTGCGGTTCTTCAAATAGCCCTTCATGACGATGTTGCCGCGGAACATCACCTCGCCGATCGTCTCGCCATCCGCCGCCGTTTCCGTCATCGTCTCGGGATCCATCACAGTCAGGCCTTCGAGCGAGGCATAGCGCACGCCCTGCCGCGCCTTCTTGCCCGCCCTCGCGCCCCTGTCGAGCGCGTCCCAGTCATTGTGCCATTCGTTGACGACGGCGGGGCCATAGGTTTCGGTCAGGCCGTAGAGATGGGTGACGGCAAAGCCGGCATCCGCCATGCGCGACAGCACCACCTCCGGCGGCGGGGCGGCGGCAGTGTTGAAGGTGACGGTCTGCGTGAAGGCGCGCTTGTCTTCTTCCCTGGCGTTGATCAGCACCGACATGACGATCGGTGCTCCACAGAGATGCGTAACGCCATGGTCGGCGATGGCATCGTAGATCGGCTTCGGCCGCACCCAGCGCAGGCAGACATGCGTGCCGGCCTGCACGGCCAGCGTCCAGGGGAAGCACCAGCCATTGCAGTGGAACATCGGCAGCGTCCAGAGGTAGACCGCGTGCTTGGCCATGCCGGCGTGGATGGTGTTGGTGTAGGCCATCAGCGCAGCGCCGCGATGATGATAGACGACCCCTTTCGGATTGCCCGTGGTGCCTGAGGTATAGTTGAGCGAGATCGCGTCCCACTCATCGTCGGGCATCGACCATGTGAAATCCTCGTCGCCGTCGGCGACAAACGCATCATAGTCCAACGAGCCAATGCGCTCGCCCTTCGGATAGGGCGCGTCGGCGGCATAATCGGGGTCGTCATAGTCGATAACCAGCGGCTTCACCTTGGCAAGAGCCAGCGCTTCGCTGACGACGGCCGAGAATTCGCGGTCGACGATCAGCACCTTGGTCTCAGCATGGTCGAGTTGGAAGGCGATGACAGCAGCATCGAGACGAGTGTTGAGCGAATGCAGCACCGCCTTGGTCATCGGCACGCCGAAATGGGCTTCCAGCATCGGCGGCGTGTTCGACAGCATCACCGTCACCGTGTCGCCCTTGCCGATGCCTTGTTTCGAGAGCGCCGAGGCGAGCTTCAGCGAGCGGCGCCAGAACTCGCGATAGGTGATGCGCTGGCCGCCATGGATGATGGCGACGTGATCGGGGTAGGTCTTCGCCGCCCTTTGCAGATAGGTGAGCGGCGTCAGCGGCTGGTGGTTGGCGGCGTTGCGGTCGAGATCCTGCTCGTAGGGATTTGCCATCCCGTCCTCCCCTAGTCCTCTTCGAACTTTCTAACCTTAGGCCTCTCGTCAGGCTATCCCCCTCAATGACTGAAAATGCTATGCTTCGCCGGCTTGGTAGAACGGCGATCCGGCATACGCCTTGATCAGAGGCAATCGTGTCTAGGCATGCCAATTTGACTTTTGTCGAGAGCCGTGACTATTGTCAGCCGAGGAGACGGCATGGCAATCCGACCGGCAGAACAGCTCATTCACAAAGCCGCCTGGCTCTATTATGCGCATGGCCTGCGGCAGGATCAGGTTGCAAGCCAGCTTAACATTTCGCGTGCTTCGGTCGCCATGTATCTGCGCAAGGCGCGCGAGACCGGCATCGTCAACATCTCGACCTCGACGCAGCTTTTCACCGACGATGTGCTGGCGCGCAAACTGGAAGACGCGCTGGGGCTCGATGCCGTCTGGATCGCGCCCGAGAATGCCTATGTCGTCGACCCCGCGACCGATATTGCGGTGCTGGCGGCGAGCGTGTTCCTGGAACTGGTAAAGAAGGGCGACCGCATCGGCGTTGCCTGGGGCCGCACCGTCTACACCATCGCCGACATCATGTCCTACGCCGACCTTCAGGATGTCACCGTGGTGCAGCTTTGCGGCAATCTCGGCGCGCCCTATTCCTACCGGCCCGACCAGTGCACAATGGAAATCGCGCGGCGGCTGAACGCCAAGGGGCTGAACTTCTACGCGCCGCTGGTGCTGACCACGGAGGAACTGGCCCAGGGGCTTCGCGACGAACCTGTCATCCGCGAGCAATTGTCGGGAATACGCGACTGCGATCTCATGCTGTTTTCGGTCGGCACCGTCGATGCCGACAGCCACGTCGTCAAATGCGGCGCGCTGACATCGGGCGAAATGGAAGTGCTGCGCAAGGCGGGCGCGGCCGGCGTCATCGCCGGGCAGATCATCGACGCCGACGGCCACGCGCTGGACTGCAGCTACAACCGGCGGGTCATCTCGGCCGACCTGCCATCGCTTCGCGCCATCGAAAAACGCCTGATGGTGGTGCAGGAAGACAGCAAGTTCGAGCCGCTGCTTGCCGCGCTCGCCGGCGGGCTGTGCACCCATCTGGTGGTCGGCGCGCGGATGGCCGAGCGCCTTCTCGACCACGCCGGCGCAGCCGCCAAAAAGTCACCCTAGAAAGCCACCCCTGCCGCCTCTGTCATCAAGACGTCGCGGCTTCCTGTTCATGACCAACAAAAGACGGAAATCGGACGAAGCGATATGAAGAACCTTTGGAATGACGCCGACGCGGAAAAGCTGGTTGCCGACTATGCCGGGAAAGGCGTCGGTCGCGACCTCGCGCTGCGCGTCTACACGACCCGGCTGCTCGGCGGCGAGCCGCGGCTGGTGCTGCATGGCGGCGGCAACACATCCTGCAAGACCAGGGCCATCGATCTAGTCGGCGACGCGTGGGACGTCCTCTGCGTCAAGGGCAGCGGTTGGGACATGGCCGTCATCGAACCGCAAGGCCTGCCGGCGGTGAAGATGGGCGCGCTCATCAAGGCCCGCGCGCTGACCAAGCTGTCCGACGAGGATATGGTGGCGCTGCAGCGGGCGAACCTCATCGACCCCGCCTCGCCCAACCCATCGGTCGAGACGCTGCTGCATGCCTTCCTGCCGCACAAATTCGTCGACCACACGCATTCGACCGCCATCCTCGCCATCGTCGACCAGCAAGACAGCAAGGCGCTGGTGGCAAAGGTGTTCGGAGCCAAGATGGGCTATGTGCCCTACATCATGCCGGGCTTCGACCTGGCCAAGGCGGCGGGCGATGTCTTCGACGCCGACCCAAGCGTCGAAGGCCTGATCCTCGACAAGCACGGCATCTTCACCTTCGGCGACGATGCCAGGCAGGCCTATGACCGCATGATCCACTATGTGAACGTCGCCGAAGAGTATGTGGCCAAGAACGGCAAGCCGCAGGCGGCCAAGGCGGCGCTGCCGGCCAAGCTGTCGACGCCGGCAGCCATCGCGCCGATGCTGCGCGGCGCGGTCGCGGTGGCGCGTGGCGAAGGCCGCTTCGACCGCATGATCAGCGATTTCCGCACCTCCGACGCGATCGTCGATTTCATCAACTTGTCCAAGATCGCCGACTATGCCGGGCGCGGCGTTTCAACACCGGACCTGTCGATCCGCATCAAGACCGGGCCGATGGCGGTGCCGGCGCCGGATGCCGACAAGGCCGGCGACTACAAGGCCGTCATCAAGAGCCATGTCGATGCCTTCGCCAGGGATTATCGCGCCTATTTCGAGACCAATGACGCGCTGGACGACGTCAAGCGCACCATGCTCGACCCGATGCCGCGCCTGACCCTGGTGCCGGGCCTCGGCATGTTCGGCCACGGCCGCACGCTCAAGGACGCGAAAATCGCTTCCGACGTCGGCGAGATGTGGATTGAGGCTGTGCGCGGCGCCGAGGCTGTCGGCCATTTCCACCCGCTGTCCAAGGCCGATTTGTTCCCGCTTGAATACTGGTCGCTGGAACAGGCCAAGCTCGCTTCCAACAAGCCGAAGCCGCTGACCGGCCAGGTCGTGCTGATCACCGGCGGCGCCGGCGCGATCGGTGCGGCGACGGCCAAGCTGTTCGCCGACAATGGCGCGCATGCGGTCGTCGTCGACCTCGACGCCGACAAGGCCACTGACGCCGCGAAGAAAGCCGGCAACAATTCGATCGGCGTTGGGGCAGATATCACCGACCCGGCCCAGATGCGCGCCGCCTTCGACAGGGCGGTCGCCGTGTTCGGCGGCGTCGACATCCTCGTCTCCAATGCCGGTGCCGCATGGGAAGGCCGGATCGGCGAGCTGGACGATGCGCTGCTGCGCAAGAGCTTCGAGCTCAACTTCTTCGCCCACCAGTCGGCGGCGCAGAACGCCGTGCGCATCATGCTCGAACAGGGTACTGGCGGCGCCCTTCTGTTCAACACCTCCAAGCAGGCGGTCAATCCTGGCCCGAAGTTCGGCGCCTATGGCGTGCCGAAGGCGGCGACGCTGTTCCTCTCCAGGCAGTACGCGCTCGACTACGGCGCCCATGGCATCCGTTCGAACGCCGTCAACGCCGACCGGATCCGCTCGGGCCTGTTGACCGACGCCATGATCGCCAGCCGCTCAGGCGCGCGCGGCGTGTCGGAGAAGGAATACATGTCCGGCAACCTCCTCGGCCAGGAAGTGACGGCACAGGACGTGGCGCAGGCCTTCCTGCACCACGCGCTGGCCGACCGCACGACCGCCGACGTGACGACGGTCGACGGCGGCAACATCGCGGCAGCGCTGCGGTAGGCCTTGCCTGGTGATCCCCTGCCGCTCGGCAGGGGATCAAGACACGGATGCCAGAATCCTAACAAATATTATTAGTTCTTGTGAGGCATGATATAGGATCGGCATGAAAGCCGAACCGATGCGCACCCTCACCATCTCGCTGACCGCGAAGCAGAGTGCCCGCCTGCAAAGCGCTATCGAAGGCGGCGCATATGCCTCCAACAGCGAGGTTGTCCGCAACGCTCTTCGCCTGTGGAAGCAGCGCGAGGAATTGCGTGCCCTTGAAATCGAGCACCTGAAACGCGCTTATGCCGAGGGCATGGCGAGCGGCAAGCCCGAGGAAGTCGAACCCGCTGAGTTTCTACGCAGTCTGAAGGCAGAACGCCGCGCCCGTGGCTAGAGGTGATTCCTGAGAGGGTGATTTTGTAATTCAAGATGCTGGCTGGATCGGGGGCCTTCTTAGGAGGTAACGTCCAGCGAATATTCGCCCTCCATACCAACCCGGGGGAAGATCAAATATGGATCGCAACGAAGCACAAGAGAGAATTCGGGCCTTGACGTCCGGTATGTCGCGCGACCTCATGGACGGAGGAGGCGAAGCTTTTTGGAAGCCCCGCGCGAACGAAGCGCTTGCACTGTCGATTGTGGCATACGGTCAAGTCGCTCCCGAGACGGCAAAGACCACACGCGCCCTTGCCGGTATAGAGGCAAAACTCGGGAATCATAAGGAAGCTGAAGCGCTATTTCAGCAAGCCCGCGAGATTTATGATGTATTGGAAGGGCCTTTGTCCGAAGGCAGCGTCTCCATGAATCTTGGGATGGCCGAGGAAAGATTTCTTCTTGGTGATATCGATAGAGCAATAGGTATTTGCTTTGACCGCCAAAAAGAGATTGAGCGAGTGATCGCCGACGATCCGATGAAAATCCGTCAACCGGGGTCAAAGATTGATCAAGTTCGCTCAGCTTATATGAGCCTACTAAATTGGCTCCTGAAATTTGGAATGACAGATCAAGCGGTAATCCAGGCAGAGACTATTTATGGCTACGACCGAAAGCAAGATTCGCGCAACGATTTAACTCATTCGAACAGCGCGTGGCGATTGGCGGGAGCGCTGCGGCGCGCCGGACGATTGGACCAAGCGGTTTCTTTTTATCGCGAAGCAATCGCGATTGGAACTGCACCTGGCTTCCCGGACATTGGCGGGCATAGTCTTCACGTGGCTGACCTCGCCGAATGCCTGTTTGAGCTGGGCCGTCTAGAAGAAGCTGAAGCACAGACGCGCGTTTCTATAGCCCTTATTGATAGTAAGGGAGGTCCTTTCGCTAATTCTGTAAGGGCCGAAAAATTTGAGTGTCTTTCGAAGATTCTCGCAGCCAAAGGGGATCAGAGCGGCGCGCTTTCCGCTCTGCTGGAGGCAAAACAAAATCACGACCAAGTTGAGAAATGGGAAGGACGATTTTCCTAGCTAGATATCGGCTCACACCGCGCGCCGCGCAGGATTTGCGGGATAGCTGGCGCACAATCGCAATCGACAATGAAAAGGCAGCAGACAAGCTGCTGATGCGTATCTTTGACAAGCTGGACCTGGCGGCGCAGCACCCCAGGATGGGGACGGCCCGGGCTGAGTTAAGCGCGACCGTCCGTGTGCTCATCGAAGGCCGCTATGTAGTCATTTGCGAACCGCAGCTGGACGGTGTCCTGGTCGTGGCGATCGTCCACGGCATGCGCGATCCTGAGCACTGGCTGTAAAGCGAAGGCTGCATCCATATGAAAAGGGCGGCTCTTGGCCGCCCTTTCGCTTTTACCAGATCCGTACCTACTTCGCGTTCGGGTTCGGCATCCAGGCCGGCATGGCGACATCGGCATGGGCGAACTGCGGCAGCTTGGCCGACAGGTCTTCCATGTTCTTGATGTCCTTGTCGATCAGCTCCTTCTGGGTGATCAGCGTCGGCGGCACGATGACGTTGTGGCCGGGATCTTCACCGGCGAGCAGCTGCGCCAGCGCGCGCACCGAGACCTGGCCGACGACTGCCGGGTTGGTGGCCGCGGTCGCCGCCCAGGCGCTGTCGGGTTCGCGCATCGCCGCGATGTCGGAGGTCGAGATGTCGGCCGAATAGATCTTGATGCCCTTGTTCAGAGCCGCCTCGTCGACGGCGATCTTGACGCCCTTGGCGAACTCGTCATAGGGCGCGAACATCACCTTGATGTCGGGATGGGCCGTCAGCACCGAGCGTGCCTGGTTGGCGACCGAGTTCGCGATCGGGTTGTCGAGCGTGCCGAACATGGCGACCTCGTTGATGCCCGCATGCTTCTTCTTGACGTCGACCCAGGTTTCGTTGCGGCGGTCGAGCGGCGCGATGCCGGCGACATAGACATAGCCGGCCTTCCAGCTATCGCCATTGTCCTTGACCGCCTGTTCGAGTGCCAGGCGCGCGAGGTCGCGGTCGGACTGCTCGATCTGCGGGATCTTCGGATTTTCGACATTGACGTCGAAGGCGACGACCTTGATGCCGGCGTCGACCGCGCGCTGGGCGGCGTCCTTCATCGATTCCGTCAGGCCGTGCTGGATGATGATACCCTGCACGCCGAGCGCGATGGCCTGGTCGACCATGTCCGACTGAAGGGCTGCATCTTGGCGGCTGTCGAGCACGCGCAGGTCGATACCGAGCGCCTTCGACTGCGCCTCGACACCCGAGAGATAGGCCTGGAAGAAGTCGCCGGTCGAGAGATAACGCACCAGCGCGATCTTGACGCCCGGCTTGTCGAAGGGCGCCGGCTTGTCCGCCGCCAGCGCAGGGACCTGCATCAGTATGGTTGCGCCGGCCAGTCCGAGCGCCACCTTCCCCAGAAGTCTTCTTGTGATGTTCACCTTGTTTTCCTCCACTAGTGTTGAACCCAAAATCCTGTCCGGTCGAAACTAGCTCCGGCCCCTGCCCGAAAGGGCAAAGGTAAAGACAAGGGCGACGACCAGAACCACGCCCTTGACGAAATCCTGCGTGTAGTAAGGCGCGTTCATCATGGTCAGGCCTTGCAGCAGGATGCCGACGAACAGCGCGCCGACAGCGGTGCCGAAGGCGTTCGGCTTGGCGGCGCCAAGCACCGCGTAGCCGATCAGCGCCGCGGCGACCGCATCAAGCAGCAGATTATTACCCGAGGCGATGTCACCGCGTCCAAGCCGGGCGGCAAGCAGAATCCCGCCGATCGAGGCAAAAACTCCTGAAATAACGTAGGCCCAGATCTTGTATGCCTTGACAGGCGCGCCGGCGAGTTCGGCGGCCCGCTCGTTGCTGCCGACCGCATACATCATCCGGCCGAAGCGGGTGTATTCAAGGAAGAACCAGATCAGGATCGCCAGCACCAGAAGCACGACCACCGACACCGGAATGAGGTTCGGGATGAAGAAATCGAAGCGGTGGCGGCCGAGCGCCAGGAAGGCGTCACCGAACTTGCCGTTGGCGACCGACCCGTCGGGCATGGTCATGCCGGTAGCGATGGAGCGGCCTTCGGTCGGGATGCGCTGCAGGCCGACCAGTAGGAACATCATGCCGAGCGTCGCCAGGAGATCGGGCACGCGCATATAGACGATCAGCCAGCCATTGATCAGGCCGACGATGGCGCCGATCAGCAGGCAGACGACGACCGCGACGACGGCGTTCTGCTCCAGCACCACCATGACGTAGGCGGCGGCCATCATCGCCGACGTGGCGACCGAGCCGATCGACAGGTCGAAGCCGCCGACGACCAGGGTGGCGGTGACACCAAGCGCCAGCACGCCGGTGATGGCGACCGACTGGAAGATGAAGACCGCGCTCTGCGGCGAAACGAAGCCGTCGGCGGCGATCGCGAAATAGGCGACCAGCCCCAGCAACAGGACGATGAAGCCATAGCGAATGGCATAATCACGCAGCGTCATTCAGCGCTCCCGCGCGCTGCCGTTGCTGCCCACTTCAACCCCATGATCTCTCCATTCCCATTCGTTTTTCGCCACGCTCAGGCGGCGCTGTGCAGCGGCCCGCCGGCCACCTCGGCCAGCAGACGCTCGAGATCGATGTCGCCGTTGCGGTGCTCGCCGACGATGGTCTGTTCCGACATCACCAGGATGCGGTCGGCCGTCTCCAGCGCCTCGTCGAGTTCGGTGACGAACAGCAGCGTCGCGCGGTTGTCGGCGCTCGCCCGCAATTTGGCGGCGATGTCGCGCCTTGCCGAGATATCGACGCCCTGGAAGGGCTCGTCGAGGATGAACAGGCCTGAGTCCTGCGCCATCCAGCGGGCGACCATCACCTTCTGCTGGTTGCCGCCGGAGAGCGTCGGCATCTCATCCTTCTCCGAACGGCAGACGATGCCCAGTTCCTCGATCTGCCGGCGAGCGGTGGCGCGTTCGACGCGGCGTTTGAGGACAGCCAGATTGGACATCCGCCGCAGGAACGGCAGGCTGATATTGCGCTCGATGGTGAAGCCGCCGACGATGCCGCTCGTCGCCCGGTCCTTGGCGACCAGGAACACGCCCGCCGCGATCGCATCGGCGGCCGAGCGCGGCGCATATGGCCTGCCGTTCATGGTCATGGTGCCGGACAAGGGCCTGCGCACGCCAAACAGCGTTTCGGCCAGCGCCGTCTTGCCGACACCGACGAGGCCGGTGATGGCAACCACCTCGCCGGCGCCGAGCGTCAGCGAAATCGGCCGGGCGCCCTGGGCGATGCGCAAGCCTTCGACCGTCAGGACAGGCCGGGCGGCTCCTTTGGCAACGATCCGATCGAGGTGGATCTTGCGGCCGAGCATGGCGTTGACCGCGCCCTCATAGTCGAGCGGCTTTGTGTCGAAGACGCCCGATATGACGCCGTCGCGCATCGAGACGATACGGTCAGCCAGCCGCCTGATGTCCGACATGCGGTGCGAGATATAGAGGATCGCCACGTTCTGCTCGCGCAGCCGGTCGATGAGCCGGAACAGCCGGTCGGCTTCGGCGCTGGACAGCGAGGAGGTCGGTTCGTCGAGAATGAGCACCATCGGCTGATGCGCCATGGCCCGTGCAATGGCCACCATCTGGCGGTCCGCCAGCGACAGATCGCTGACGCGAGCCCTGAGATCGATAGTGAGCCCCATGCGGTCGGCGACGGCCTTGGCGTCGCGCCGCACCCGGCTGGGATTGAACAGCGTCGGCACGCCTTTGCCGGTCAACCTGTCCAGGGTCAGGTTGGTGGCGACATCGAGGTCGGCGACGACGCCGTCATTGATGTTCTGATGCACGGTAACCACGCCGGCGCGGATTGCCTCGGCCGGCTTCCTCGGGGCGAAATCCTGGCCAGCCAGGCTCATCGCGCCGCCGCCGCGTTCGTAGACACCGGAAATGATCTTGACCAGGGTGGACTTGCCGGCGCCGTTGGCGCCCATCAGCACGGTCACCTCGCCGGCATGAAGATTGAGCGAGACGCCGCCAAGCACCTCGTTCTGGCCAAAGGATTTCCTCAGCCCCTCCACGCGGAACACGGCATTTTCAACCATGTCTTCCTCCCTGGACATGACGCTATGGGCAACATCGTCAATTGTCAACACGATTGACATTTGCCAGATCGCTTCCTAGCTTGGCCCGACCGCCGTGGCTCCCTATCATCGGGAGTCACGAGCAGGAGGGGTGAGAATGACCGAGAAGAAGCCGTTCGAAGCATTGTCGGTGGAGACGCTGGCAGAACGCCTCGGCGCCAATGAAGCGCTCGTCAGGCGCATCGGCGCGGAAACCAGCCGCTGGGCGGTGCGCGAGGTCGGCGACGGCAATCTGAACCTCGTCTTCATCGTCGAGGGCGACAAGGGCGCCGCCGTGGTCAAGCAGGCCCTGCCCTATGTGCGGCTGGTCGGCGACAGCTGGCCGCTGCCCTTGAAGCGCTCCTTCTTCGAATATCACGCGCTGACCCGTCAGGAGGCGCGCGCGCCGGGTTCGGTGCCGGCGATCTACTATTTCGACGAGACCCAGGCGCTGATCATCATGGAGTATCTGTCGCCGCACATCATTCTCAGGCGCGCGCTGATCGAGGGCCAGCAATTGCCTGGGATTGCCAGGGATATCGGCCTGTTCATGGCCCGCACGCTGTTTCGCGGTTCTGATTTCTCCATGCTCGCCAAGGAGCGCAAAGCCGATCTCGCGCTGTTCGCCGACAATGTCGAACTCTGCGACATCACCGAGAACCTTGTCTTCTCCGATCCTTATTTCGACGCCAAGATGAACCGGCACACCTCGCCGCAGCTCGACGGCCTTGTCGCCGAACTGCGCGCCGACCGCGACCTCAAGGTCGAGGCGCAACGGTTGAAGCATCTTTTCGCTGCCAATGCCGAGACGCTGCTGCATGGCGACCTGCATTCCGGCTCGATCATGGTCACCGACACCGAAACCCGGATGATCGATCCGGAGTTCGCCTTCTACGGCCCGATGGCCTTCGACGTCGGCATGCTGCTCGCCAATTTCTGGATGTCCTATTTCTCGCAGCGCGGCCACGAACAGAAAGGCAGCCGCGACGCGATGCGTGCCTACCTGCTCGGCGTGACCGCCGAAACCTGGACCGTGTTCCGCGCCGAGTTCTCGCATCTGTGGCGCACCGAGCGCACCGGTATGCTCTACCAGAAAAGCCTGTTCGAGGATCAGGGCGATCGGCTGGGCGCCGAGCAGGCGCTCGACCATGTCCTGCACCAGATCTGGGACGACCTGTTGGGGTTTGCCGGTATCGAGGTGCACCGGCGTATCCTCGGCCTCGCCCACAACGCCGATTTCGAGACCATCGCCGATGAAGATCTGCGCGCCGCCTGTGAGGCGAAGGCGCTGAAATTCGGCCGCCATATCGCCGTCAACCGGCGCCAGATCCACGGCATCGACGAGGTCAACAAGCTGGCCGCGCTGATCGAACAGGAGAGCGGGATTTGAACGTCGGCGACCGCCACTATCGCACCATCTGGCTGAGCGACGACAAGCGTTCGGTCGAGATCATCGACCAGCGCTGGCTGCCGCATGAGTTCCGCGTCGAGACGATCGGCACGGTCGCCGGCATCGCGACCGCCATTCGCGACATGTGGGTGCGCGGCGCGCCGCTGATCGGCGTTACCGCGGCCTATGGCGTCGCCATGCAGATGGCCGATGATCCTTCGGACGCAGCCCTCGACGCGGTCTGGGAGTCGCTGCACGAGACGCGGCCGACGGCGATCAATCTGCGCTGGGCGCTGGACGAGATGCGGCGGTTCCTCCGCCCGCTGCCAACAGAACAACGCGCCGAAGCCGCCTATCGGCGGGCCAGCGAAATCGCCGACGAGGATGTCGGGCTGAACCGCGCCATCGGCGAGAACGGGCTGGCGATCATCAGGCAGATCGCGGCGCGCAAACAGCCGGGCGAGACGGTCAACATTCTCACCCATTGCAATGCCGGCTGGCTGGCAACGGTCGACTACGGCACCGCCACCTCGCCGATCTATCTGGCCGTCGAGGCCGGCATTCCGGTCCATGTCTATGTCGACGAGACGCGGCCGCGCAACCAGGGTGCTCAGCTGACCGCCTGGGAAATGGCCGGCCACGGCGTGCCGCACACGCTGATCGTCGACAATGCCGGCGGCCATCTGATGCAGCATGGCGCGGTCGACATGGTGATCGTCGGCACCGACCGCACCACGGCCGATGGTGACGTCTGCAACAAGATCGGCACCTATCTCAAGGCGCTTGCCGCCGCCGACAATGACGTGCCGTTCTATGTCGCGCTGCCCTCACCGACCATAGACTGGACGGTGGGCGACGGCCTTGCCGAGATCCCGATCGAAGAGCGTTCCGGCGACGAGGTCTCGCTGGTCTGGGGCAAGACATCGGACGGCAGAATTGCGCAGGTGCGCGTGTCGCCCGAGACGACCCCGGCGGCAAACCCGGCTTTCGACGTGACACCGGCGCGGCTGGTAACCGGTCTGATCACCGAGCGCGGCGTCGCCAAGGCCTCACGCGAAGGGCTGAAGGCGATGTTCCCGGAGCGCGGATAGCGCTCTGCGCGGCGGATAGCGCCGCAAGGGCCGGAGTCTCTTCCATACCTGCAGCTTGCAGCGACGCTTCCGGCAGCGGCCGGAGGCGCGGGACTGCACGCCGGCCCCTGCACGGAGCATGCTCGCTGTTTCGCGGCGCAACGAAGGATTGCTTGCTCGCCGGACGGCAAGCGCTGGCAAAGCGGGCATCTGTCAATCGCGCCGACAGCGACGCTGTACCCCAACAGCCAGCAGGCAAATGGTCCGGCATCATGACGGCACGCACGATTTCTGTTGCCAAACTATGGTAGAGTGATCATACCAGTTAATATGATGACGAGCGGCGGAGCCGTCGTCGAGATCAGGAGCATGAGATGACGACGATTGCGCTGTTTGGAGCCGGTGGGAAAATGGGCTACCGCCTTTCGACCAATTTTCGCGGTTCGCCCTACACGATACGCCACGTGGAGGTGAACGATGCCGGCCGCGAGCGGCTGAAAAGCGGGCTGGGCTTCGACACGGTCAGTGCCGATGAAGCGCTGAGCGGTGCGGACGTGGTGATCCTCGCCGTGCCGGACACCCATATCGGCAAGGTCGCTGCGAGTATCGAGAGCAAGCTGGCGCCGGGCACCATGGTGGTGGTTCTCGATGCGGCCGCGCCCTTTGCCGGCCATTTGCCTGATCGTTCCGACCTCACCTATTTCGTCACCCATCCCTGCCATCCGCCGATCTTCAACGACGAGACCGACATGGCCGCCAAGAAGGACTTCTTCGGCGGCGTCAAGGCCAAGCAGCATTTCGTCAGCGCCCTGATGCAAGGGCCGGAAGAAGACTACGCCAAGGGCGAGCAGATCGCCCAGATCATCTGGGCGCCGGTGATGCGGTCGCACCGCGTGACAGTGGAGCAGATGGCGCTGCTGGAACCTGGCCTTTCGGAGACGGTGTGCGCCTCGCTGCTGGTGGTGATGAAAGAGGCGATGGACGAGGTCGTGGCGCGCGGCGTCGACCGGCAGGCCGCGCTCGACTTCCTGCTCGGCCATATGAACGTGCTCGGCGCCGTCATATTTGGTGAGACCCAGGGCGTGTTCTCCGATGCCTGCAACAAGGCCATCGAGTTCGGCAAGCCGGTGCTGATGCGCGACGACTGGAAGCGCGTGTTCGAGCCGGAAGAGATCGCGGCGAGCATCCAGCGCATCACTTGATGCTCCGGCTCACATTATCAGATACATATCATCTGAATTAGTGGTTGACTCATTATACCAGCTGGCTAAGCTGATTGGCGGCTTGGATCGATAGCGCTTCGCAGGGAGTTCGAGGCCGAGACGGGCGGAGGATGATGGGGAGCGGGAACTGACCCTGGCGCAAGCCGCTGAGGGCTTCAGCCAACGCATCCCGCAACCTTCGCAGCCTGACAAATTAAGTCGCAGACAGTCGCCTCGGTCGACCGAGGCATGGTTTTTTTCAACGGGAGGACTTCATGAAACTGACACGCAAAATGACGCTTGCGGCCTTCGCCGGCATGCTGGCAATCGGCACGGCAATGCCTGCCTACGCGGCCGACCTCATCGCCATCATCACCCCTTCGCACGACAATCCGTTCTTCAAGGCGGAAGCCGTCGGCGCCGAGGCCAAGGCCAAGGAACTCGGCTACGAAGCGCTGGTGCTGGTGCATGACGACGACGCCAACAAGCAGTCCGAACTGATCGACACCGCGATCGGCCGCGGCGCCAAGGCGATCATCCTCGACAATGCCGGCGCCGACGCCACCGTCGCCGCCGTGCAGAAGGCCAAAGACGCCGGCGTCCCTTCCTTCCTGATCGACCGCGAAATCAACGCCACCGGCGTTGCCGTGGCGCAGATCGTCTCCAACAACTACCAGGGCGCTCAGCTCGGCGCGCAGGAGTTCGTCAAGCTGATGGGCGAGAAGGGCAATTTCGTCGAGCTGGTCGGCAAGGAATCCGACACCAATGCCGGTATCCGTTCCAAGGGCTATCACGACATCATCAATGACTATCCGGACCTGAAGATGGTCGCACAGCAGTCGGCCAACTGGAGCCAGACCGAGGCCTATGCCAAGATGGAATCGATCCTGCAGGCCAATCCCGACATCAAGGGCGTCATCTCGGGCAATGACACCATGGCGATGGGCGCCTATGCAGCGCTTGCCGCGGCAGGCCGCAAGGACGTCATCGTCGCCGGCTTCGATGGCTCGAACGACGTGCGCGATTCCATCACCTCCGGCGGCATCAAGGCCACGGTGCTGCAGCCGGCCTATGCCCAGGCGCAGATGGCTGTCGAGCAAGCCAGCGAGTTCATCAAGAACAAGAAGTCGCCCGAGAAGGAGAAGCAGCTGATGGACTGCGTGCTCATCAATGGCGACAATGCCGCCAAGCTGGAGACCTTTGCGCTGAAGAACTGAGCCGGCGCAAATCAACAGCGAGGGACGGACCCCAGGGTTCGCCCCTCGCCTCCATTTCACGTTCCAGGTGCTTTTGACCGCCATGCCGAACAGATTGACCTGGCTGACCCCTTTTAGCTGGCTGACGTTTGCCGCGCTCGCCGGCCTTGGCCTCAGCGCCTGCAAGATCCTGCCGACGCCGTCGGCGCAGACCGAGGCAGCGACGCCCGCTTTCAACCCGGACAAGATGGTCGAGGATATCTGGGCGTCGAAGGTCGTGCCCTATCTCCAGCAGAAGGCCGGAGCGTTCGCCGTGGTCCATGCGCTGGCGAAGACCGATCCGGCGGCTGCCGGCGGCAAATACGGCAACCCCAGGAAGCAGGCGAATTCGCCCTGGACTTTCGCGGTCCGCGTCGAAGGCAAGATTGTTGCGGCAAATACGCAATCCCGCGCGGCGACCATCGACATCGACGTCGATGGCGACGGCAAGGCCGATGCGCGCGTCCAGATAGGGCCGGCGATGCGCGGCACGGCACTGCGCGACAGTCTCGACTTCGTCCAGTTCAACGATTTCACCAACCAGATCGACTTCGCCCAGTTCGGCAAGGCATTCAACGCCTATGCCGACAAGACCGTGCTTTCCAAGCTGCCGCGCGAGGCCCTGGAAGGCCGCACCGCCAAGGTGGTCGGCGCCTATACGATCGAGAGCGGCCAAGACCTGCCGCTGGTGACGCCGGCGGAGGCCGAGATCGGGCCGAAGCCATGAGCGCTGGTCACGACGTCATCCTGAAGCTGGAAGAGGTCTCCAAGGTCTATGCCGGCACGGTCGCTGTCAAACATGCCAATTTCGAAGTGCGCAAGGGCGCGGTCAACGTGCTGGTCGGCGAGAACGGCGCCGGCAAATCGACGCTGATGAAGATCATCGCCGGCGTCGAGCAGCCGACGGCCGGACGCATTCTGCTGGAAGGCGAAGAGGTCTCCTTCTCCTCGTCGGGGGATGCGGTGAACCGCGGCATCGGCATGGTGTTCCAGGAGTTGAACCTGTTCGGCAACATGACCGTCGCCGAAAACATCTTCGCCACGCGCGAGATCACCAACCGGTTCCGCAAGATCGACCGCAAGGAACAGGAACGGCGGGCCGGCGAATTCCTGCAACGGCTCGAAGCCGGCATCCGGCCCGACATGCTGGTCGAAGACCTGCGCATCGGCCAGCAGCAGCTTGTCGAGATCGCCAAGGCGGTTTCGCTCGATGCGAAAATCCTGATCATGGACGAGCCGACCTCGGCGCTGAGCGCGGCCGAAGTCGAAATCCTGTTCAAGGTCATAGCCGACCTCAAGGCGCGCGGCGTCGCCATCGTCTACATCTCGCACCGGCTCGAGGAACTGATCCGCATCGGTGACTACATCACCGTGCTGCGCGACGGCCGCATCACCGGCCAGGAAGAGATGCGCAACGTCGACACGCAGTGGATCGTGCGGCAGATGATCGGGTCCGACGCCAAGGATTTCGCCAAGGCCGACGGCCATCAGCCGGGCGCCGAAATCTTCCGCGCCGAAGAGATCTGCCTGCCGCGCGTCACCGGCGGACTGGCGGTCGACCATGTCTCGCTGTCGCTGCGTGCCGGCGAGATCCTCGGCATCTACGGACTGATGGGCGCCGGGCGCAGCGAACTGTTCGACTGCATCATGGGCCGCCATGCTCATGCCAGCGGAAATATTTTTGTCGACGGAAAACATGTCAGGGAGCGCGACACGACGCGGCGCATCCGGCGCGGCCTGGCGCTGATCCCGGAAGACCGGCAGCGCGAGGGACTGGTGTCGATCCTCTCGGTCGCCAGCAATTTGACGCTGGCGAGCCTGTCGCGCTTCGTTAGCCTGTTCCACATCCGCGGCGGTGCCGAGCGGCGGGCGGTCACCCAGATGGTGCGCGAATTGGCGATCAAGGTCGCCGATCCGGCACAGGAGGTCTCGTCGTTGTCCGGCGGCAACCAGCAGAAGGTGGTGATCGGCAAGGCGCTGCTTACCGGCCCCAAGGTGCTGTTGATGGACGAGCCTAGCCGCGGCATCGATGTCGGCGCCAAGGCCGACGTCTTCCGCACCATGCGCAAGCTGTCGCGCGACGGGCTCGGCATCCTCTTCGCCACCTCCGACCTCGATGAGGTGATGGCGCTGTCCGATCGGATCGCCGTGATGAGCAATGGCAGGCTGACCGGCATGTTCGACCGCGCCGAAGCGACCGAGGCCGCAATCGTCGCCGCGTCGGCGTTGGGCCACGGACCTGCCTCGGCACATCTGGCCCCCACCCACCTTGCCCCCGCACATGGAGCGCAACGCTGATGACCGACATTCCAGCCAGGGCGGCTCCCTCTTCGGCCTCCGGCGGCTCCGCGCTGCTGACGCTGATGAAGCTCAGGACCTTCATCGCGCTGATCGCGGTGCTGGTGTTCTTCTCGATCGCGGCGCCGAACTTCCTGTCGGCGGCGAACCTGATCCTGATGGCCAAGCACGTGGCGCTCAATGCCTTCCTCGCCATGGGCATGACCTTCGTCATCATCACCGGCGGCATCGACCTATCGGTCGGTTCGATCGTCGGCCTGTGCGGCATGGTGGCCGGCTATCTCGTGCTCAACGGCATCGACTTGCAGATCGGCTACACGGTCTATTTCAACGTGGTCGAGATCATCCTGATCACGCTGGCGGTCGGCATCGCGATTGGCGCCGTCAACGGATTGCTGATCACCCGGCTCAACGTCGCGCCCTTCATCGCCACGCTCGGAGTGCTCTATGTGGCGCGCGGCATGGCGCTGCTGTCGTCCGACGGACGCACCTTCCCCAACCTCGTCGGCAAGCCGGACCTTGGCACCACCGGCTTCGGCTTCCTCGGCGCCGGCCGGCTGCTCGGCCTGCCGGTTTCCATCTGGATCCTGATCGTGGTGGCGCTGGGGGCGGCCTATCTGGCCCGCTACACGCCGCTTGGCCGCCACATTTTCGCGGTCGGCGGCAATGAGCGCGCAGCGCGCATCTCGGGCGTGCGCGTCAACATGGTCAAGATGTTCGTCTACATGTTCTCCGGCTTTTGCGCGGCGATCGTCGGCCTGATCATCTCCTCGGAGCTGATGGCTTCGCACCCGGCGACCGGCGAGAGCTTCGAACTGAACGCCATCGCGGCGGCGGTGCTCGGCGGCACCTCGATGTCGGGCGGCCGCGGCACGATCGGCGGTACCATTGTCGGCGCCTTCGTCATCGGCATCCTCTCGGACGGGCTGGTAATGATGGGGGTGAGCTCCTTCTGGCAAATGGTGATCAAGGGTCTGGTCATCATCGTCGCCGTCGTCGTCGACCAGGCGCAGCGCCGGCTTCAGCAGCGTGTTACCCTGATGCAGATGGCAAAGGCGGGCTGATCATGGTGGCTTTGCGTGGAGCGCTGATCGGCTGCGGCTTCTTCGCCGTCAACCAGATGCATGCCTGGCGCGACATCGAAGGCGCTGAGATCGTCGCCATCTGCGACCGCGATCCGGAACGGCTCAAGCTCGTCGGCGATCAGTTCGGCGTGGCGCGGCGCTACGCGGACGCGGCGGCGATGCTTGCGGCGGAGAAACTCGACTTCGTCGATATCGCCACCACGGTGGGCAGCCATCGGCCGCTGGTCGAGATGGCGGCCAGCCACCGCGTCCCGGTCATCTGCCAGAAACCCTTTGCGCCGACGCTGGACGACGCCAAGGCGATGGTGACGGCTTGCGCCGATGCCGGCGTGCCGCTGATGGTGCATGAGAATTTCCGCTGGCAGTCGCCGATCCAGGCGGTACGCGCCGTGCTCGACAGCGGCGAGATCGGCACGCCGTTCTTCGGGCGGATTTCCTTCCGCTCCGGCTATGACGTGTTTTCCGGCCAGCCTTATCTGGCGACGGGTAAGCGCTTCATCATCGAGGATCTCGGCATCCACATCCTCGACATCGCCCGCTTCCTGCTCGGCGACGTATCGAGCCTCACCGCCCGCACGGCACGCATCAATCCGGCCATTGCCGGCGAGGATGTCGCCACGATGCTGATGGACCATGTCGGCGGCGCCACTTCTGTCGTCGATTGCAGCTATGCGACGAAGCTTGCCGTGGAGCCGTTCCCGGAGACACTGATCGAACTCGACGGCAGCGACGGCACGATCCGGCTGGCGCAGGGCTACCAACTCACCGTCACCGGCAAGAGCGGCACCACGGTCAGGGATGTGTCGCCGCCGCTGCTCGCCTGGGCCTCGCGACCATGGCACAACATCCAGGAAAGCGTGCTGGCGATCCAGAAGCACTGGGTCGACAGCCTTGCCGCGGGCAAGGAGCCGGCAACCTCGGGCGCCGACAATTTGAAGACGTTCGCGCTCGTCGAAGCCGCCTATGCCGGTGCCGCAAGCCGCGCGCCGGTGCAGATCGACGCCCTGCTGAAATGACGGCCGACGCCTTCGATCTCTATGGCACCAGGGCGACCGAAGCAGCGCCGATCCGGCTGCATGCTGGCGCGCTGACTGCGGAGCTGGTCAACGGCAATCTGCGCACCATCCGCCATGGGAGCACTGAGGTGCTGCGCGCCATGGCCTATGTGGTACGCGACGGAGACTGGGGCACCTATGAGCCTGCGTTGGCCGATCTGGCGATCGACCAGCGCGACGACGGTTTTCGGGTCAGCTATGCGGCAAGCTGTGTCGGCCCGAACGGCAGCAGCCTCGTCTTTCGCACTACGATCGAGGGTTTCGCCGACGGCAATCTCAGCTTCGACGTGACGGCGCTGCCTGACAGCGATTTCGAGACCAACCGCTGCGGCTTCTGCATCCTGCATCCGATTGCCGGTCTTGCCGGCAACCCGGTGACGGTCGAGCATACCGACGGCAATGTGGTGGATACCAGGCTGCCTGATTTGATCGACCCCTGGCAGCCGTTGAAGGATTTGCGCGCCATCACGCATGAGGTGCGGCCCGGCGTCGTCGCCGAGTGCCGGATGGAGGGCGACACGTTCGAGATGGAGGACCAGCGCAACTGGTCTGATGCCTCTTACAAGACCTATGTGCGGCCGCTGGCGCTGCCATGGCCCTATGTGCTGCCGGCCGGCGAACCAATGCGCCAGACGATCCGCCTGCGCATTGCGGGGGAGGCAAAGACGCCTGCCGCCACGGCTGATTGCGCGCCAGTCCGCATCGAACTCGGCGAAGCGGGACCGAGACTGCCTGACATCGGTGTGATCATCTATCCCGAAGACGTCGAGGCGTCGCTTGCAAACCTGCCGGATCTGGCCGGGCTCGGCCCACAGCAATTGCTGTTGCATTTCGACCCGACACGCGGCCACGGCATCGAGGCATTGCGCGCCCATGCCAGGCTCGCCACTGCGTTGCGGGCGGCGACGACGCTCGAATCGGTGGTCGCCTGCAGCGGCGATCTCGATGCCGAACTCTCCGACGTTGCCGACATGGTGCGCGGGGCCGGCCTGCGGCTCGATGCCATCGCGGTGTCGCCCTCGGTCGACCGGCAATCCACACCGCCGGGCAGCGCCTGGCCGGCATGCCCGCCGCTGGAGGACGTCTACGCCGCCGCGCGCCGGGCCTTTCCCGATATCCGCCTGGGCGGCGGCATGTTCAGCTATTTCACGGAGCTCAACCGCAAGCGCGTTCCCGCCGGGCTGCTCGATTTCGTCACGCACTGCACCTGCCCGCTCGTGCATGCCGCCGACGATCTCAGCGTCATGCAGTCGCTGGAGGCCTTGCCCTTCATCACGCGGTCGTCGCGGGCGATCTTCGGCGCGAAGCCATACCGGATCGGCCCGTCGACGATCGCCATGCGGCAGAACCCCTATGGCGGCGCCACCAAGGACAATGCGCAGGGACAGCGCATCGCCATGGCCAACCGCGATCCGCGCCACAACGGCCAGTTCGCCGCCGCGTGGACGATCGGCTATGCCGCGCGCGTCGCGCCGGCCGGGTTGGAGATGCTGACACTTTCGAGCTTCGCCGGCCCGTTCGGCCTATTGGCGGCATCTGGCGAACCCGCCGCGGAGGGATCACCGCGACCGCTCTTCCAGGCTATCAAAGGGCTCTGCGACCTGGCCGGTCTCGCGCATGTCTCGAGCCGGACGAGCGACGAGACGCGCGTTGCTGCGCTCGCCGGCCGCTCCGGCTCGGGCGAGACCATCGTGTGGCTTGCCAACCTGACGGGAGACGATGTCCAGGTCGACGCTTCAGCGCTCGGCCAGGGCCATCTGGTGATGTCGCCCTACGCCATTGCGCGGATCGGCTAAGCTTACTTCTCGGAATTCATCACATAGAGCGCGCGCGAGCGTTCGAGGTGCTTGATCATCGCCTTTTCGGCGCCGTCGGCATCCCTGTGCTCGATGCGGTCGACGATCTCCTCGTGCTCGGTCAGCGTGTACTTTTCCTTGCCGGTCCAGATCAGCATCTCGGTGTGGTATTCCTTCAGCCAGCCGAGCATGGCCTCGCTGACGGCGACATAGATCGGATTGCCCGATATCGTCGCGATCTGGGTGTGGAACTTCATGTCGGCGGAGATGAAAGCCTCGGAATCGCCACGCGCGGCGCGCTGCTCGGCAACCGTTGCCTTGAGCCGCTGCACGTCCTCGGCAGTGGCCTTTTCGGCGGCTTCCCTGACCATGCCGCGCTCGAAGAAAATGCGCGCGCTCTTGAGGTGCTCGAGCGTATCCTTCGACGACGACAGGATGATCTTGGCCGCGCCATCGACCTGTTTGATGATCGACTTGGCGGTGAGCTGAAGCACCTTGGCGCGCTCGCCATGCGATATCGCGACAAGCCCCATATTGCTCAGCGCCTGCATCGCCTCGCGGATTGCCGGCCGGCCAACCTCGAAGCGCTCCATCAATTCACGCTCCGACGGCATGTCGTCGCCCGGCTGCAATTCGCCGCTGGTGATCAGCCGCTGCAGCCTTGCAAAGACTTCGTCGGAAAGCTTGCGCCGGACGATCGGCTCCGAACGGTTCATCGTGGCGAATCACTCCCTGGCCCCGGTTCCTGTTTAGCATTCCCGGCGGGAATACCGGAATGCCTGCGCCTGCCCGTCCCCCGATGCGAGATCGGCATATTTGCTTGCAATACTTATGTACTCATTATACCAGATTTGCTGCGTGACGAAACTTTTTTCGAACCCCTTTCGACCGGCCGGCATCCCATGATCACCCTCACCTACCGCATCGAGACGTCAGGCAGCATCGAGGCGCTGGCGGCCAGGATCGCCAGCGATCAGTCGACCGGGACCTTCGTCGCGCTGCCCGGTGAAACGGAAGAGCTGAAGGCGCGCGTCGCCGCCCGCGTGCTGGCGATCAGGCATCTGCCCGATGCCGCGCAACCATCCATTCCCGAGGCCGGCAGCGGGCCTTTCCGGCGCGCCGATGTCGACATCGCCTTTCCGCTCGACGCCATCGGCACCGACCTGTCGGCCCTGATGACCATCGCCATCGGCGGCACCTATTCGATCAAGGGCCTGTCGGGCATCCGCGTCGTCGACATGAAGCTGCCGCAGGAATTCATGGGCACCCATCCGGGCCCGCAGTTCGGCGTGGCCGGCAGCCGCCGGCTGACCGGTGTCGAGGGCCGTCCCATCATCGGCACGATCGTGAAGCCGGCGCTGGGCTTGCGACCGCACGAGACGGCCGCGATGGTAGGCGAACTGATCGAGGCCGGCGTCGACTTCATCAAGGACGACGAGAAGCTGATGAGCCCGGCCTATTCGCCGCTGGCGGAGCGGGTGAAGGCAATCATGCCGCTGATCCTCGACCACGAGCAGAAGACCGGCAAGAAGGTGATGTATGCCTTCGGCATCTCGCATGCAGATCCCGACGAGATGATGCGCAACCACGATCTGGTGGTCGAAGCCGGCGGCAATTGCGCCGTCGTCAACATCAACTCCATCGGCTTCGGCGGCATGGCTTACCTCAGAAAGCGTTCCGAGCTGGTGCTGCACGCGCATCGCAATGGCTGGGACATCCTCACCCGCCATCCCGGCCTCGGCATGGATTTCAGCGTGTGGCAGCAGTTCTGGCGGCTGCTGGGCGTCGACCAGTTCCAGATCAACGGCATCGCCTCGAAATACTGGGAGCCAGACGAGTCCTTCGTCCGCTCCTTCGAGGCGGTGACGACGCCGCTGTTCTCGCCGGGCGACTGCGCGCTGCCGGTGGCCGGTTCGGGCCAATGGGGCGGACAGGCGCCCGAAACCTATGAACGCACCGGCCGCACGGTCGATCTTCTCTATCTCTGCGGCGGCGGCATCGTCAGCCATCCGGATGGACCCGGCGCCGGCGTGCGCGCCGTCCAGCAAGCCTGGCAGGCGGCGGTCGAGGGCATTGAGCTGGCGGACTATGCACGCGACCATACCGAACTGGCGCGCTCGATCGAGAAGTTCGGCGACGGCAAGGCGGCCTGAGGCGGGACGATGCAGAACCCCCTCCTCAGCTACTATGGCGACGACCTCACCGGCTCGACCGACGTGATGGAGGCGCTCGAAACCGGCGGCGTGCCGACGGTGCTGTTCATGCGGCAGCCGGACCAGCACCTGCTGGCGCGCTTTTCCCATTGCTGCGCGCTGGGGCTCGCCGGCACCAGCCGCAGCGAAACGCCGGACTGGATGGAAGACAATCTGGCTACGGCCTTCGAGTGGCTGAAAAGCCTGGGCGCAGCGGTCTGCCACTACAAGGTCTGCTCGACCTTCGATTCCAGTCCTACGGTCGGCAATATCGGCCGCGCGATCGAGATCGGCCGGCGTATCTTCGGCGAGGCAAGCGTGCCGCTGGTCGTCGGAGCACCGCAGCTCAAGCGCTATACTGCGTTCGGCAATCTCTTCGCGGCCTTTCGCGGCGAGTATTTCCGCATCGACCGCCATCCGGTGATGAGCCGGCATCCGGTGACGCCGATGAACGAAGCCGACCTCCTCGTCCACCTGTCGCGTCAGACCAGCCTGAGTTCAGGCCTGATTGACCTCGCGACGCTCGAGGGAGGCGATCTCTCAACAGGTGTCGACCGGGCCCTGCGCGACTGGGATATCGTGCTGTTCGACGTCGCCGACCGTGCGACGCAGAGGCTGGTCGGCGAGCAGTTATGGCGGGTGCGTGAACACAATCCCGGTTTCGTCGTGGGATCCTCAGGCGTCGAATATGCGCTGCTGTCCGCATGGGCGGCCAAGGGGGTCGTATCGGGAACCTCCAAGCCCGTTTCGGCCGGCCCGGTGGACAGGCTTGCCGTCGTCTCGGGCAGCGTTTCCCCGACCACCGAAAAGCAGATCGGCTTCGCGCTGGCGCATGGTTTCGACGGTATCCCGCTCGATGCCTTGCAACTGGTCTCGGAAAGTTCCGGAGGAGCGATCGAACGCGCCGTGGCGGCCGGCCGTGCCAGCCTTGCCGCGGGCCGCAGCGTCATCCTCTACACCGCGCTTGGGCCGCAGGCCGATCGCGGCGCCGAGATCGAGCGGGTCGACGGCGCCCGCAACGCGCTCGGACGAGCGCTGGGGACCATTCTGCGCCAGCTTATCGTCGAGCAGAAGCTCAGGCGCGCGGTGATCGCCGGCGGCGATACGTCCAGCCACGCGCTGGGGCAACTGTCGATCGACGCGCTGACCATGCGCATGCCGCTGCCGCAATCGCCGGGATCACCGCTCTGCCTGGCCCATGGCGGCGGCGAGATCGACGGTCTGGAAATAGCGCTGAAGGGCGGTCAGGTCGGCACCGACGCGTATTTCGAAACGATCCGCCTGGGGAACTAGTATCCGTCAGTAGAGCGGCTTGGCCATGTGCTTGGGCGATGGCCACTGCGCCGTGACGCCGGGCTGTACCGGCCGTTCGAGATAGGTGGACAGAACCACGTAGCTTCGCGTGCTGGTGACGCCGGGTGTTTCGTAGAGACGCAGCAGCAGGCCTTCAAGCGCGCGCGTGTCCTCGGTGCGCACCTTGAGCAGGACGCAGGTGTCGCCAGCGACCGTGTGGATCTCCTCGACTTCCGGATATTCGGAAATCGCCATCAGTTCGGGTGTCTTGCCCCAGCCGCTGGTGTCGATATGGACAAAGGCCAGCAACGGCTTTCGCACCGCGTTGGGATCGATGATGGCTGATGTGCTGCGGATGGCGCCGCTGCGGCGGAGCCGCTTGACGCGTTCATGGGCGGCTGGCGGCGAAAGTCCGACGCGATCGCCGAGTTCGGCATAACTGACCGTCGCATCGTCGACCAGAACGCCTAATATCCTTCGGTCGGTCGCATCGACATCGCGGGCCGCAGGCCTGTTCAGCGGAATACCATCTGTTTCTTCATCCATACCGGAATTCCTTGTTGTCGCGGAATTTAATGCGGCCATTATGGTGATATGTCGAACAGCGATCAAGTTGCAGCATTGGCTGAAAATTCCCGGCCGCCGATTCCGGCGCTCGCCTATCTCCTGACCGGCTGCATCGCCGTGATCGGTTCGAACTCGCTTGTCCTCGGTCCGATCGCACCGGCCGTGGCCTCGTCATTCGGAACCAGCGTGCCGGCCGTGATGATGGCGGCAGCGGCCTTCGGTCTCGGCACTTCGGCGAGCGCCCTGTTCCTGGCCCGCTACATCGACCGCATCGGCGCCCGGCGCATGCTGCAGGCGGCGTTGCTGACACTGGCGGCCGGGCTTGTCGCCAGCGCCGCGGCGCCGACGGTGATTGCACTGGTCGCGGCGCAGCTTCTTGCCGGCATTGCCGCCGGCGTCGCCATGCCGGCAATCTATGCCAGTGCCGCCGCCATCGCTCCGCCCGGCCGCGAAAGCGGCACGATCGGCGTGGTACTGACCGGCTGGACGCTCAGCATGGTGGCCGGCGTTTCGCTGTCGGCTGTGCTTGCCGACCTCGTGCATTGGCGCGCCGTGTTTGCCGCCGTTGCGGTGTTTGCCGCGCTGGCCTGGGCGGGGCTGACGATGACCTCGCTCAGCGACGTCAGAAAGGCCGGACCGGCGCCCGCCCCGCTCGAAGCGTTGAGCATTCCTGGCATTATCCCGCTGTTGGTCGCCTGCGGCGCCTTCATGACCGCTTTCTACGGCGCCTATGGCTATCTCGGCGACCATCTTCATGTCGGGCTGGGCGAGCCGGTCAGCGCCAATGGCCTCGCTGCCCTTGCCTATGGGCTGGGTTTCGGCACGGCAGCGCTGCTCGACGGCGTCATCGACCGTCTGGGCGCCGGGCGGGTCATGCCCTTCGCCTATCTGCTCGTCGCCATCGTCTATGTGGCGATCGCCGGCGCGAGCAACAGCTACGGCCTCACGCTTGCCATGGTCGCCGCCTGGGGGCTTGCCAATCATTTCGGGCTTAACGTGCTGGTGATGCGCCTGTCGGCGCTCGATCCGTCGCGGCGCGGCACGATCATGGGTCTCAACAGCGCCGTGACCTATCTTGCGGTGTTCGTCGGCACCACGGGCTTCGGGCCGCTTTATTCGAGCTTCGGCTTTGCCACATGCGCAATGGTGGCGGCCTTGCTGATGCTGGTTGCCGCCTCGGCGGCGGCGTGGCGCACAAGGCAACCGGATCCCTCTCATCGGATTGCTCCAGTCGACAGATCGTGATTGGCCACCGTCCCCTGGCACGGTTGACATTGGCACCGCTGTCCTCCCATACAGAGCCGTTAATGTTCTCAGGGCGGGGTGAAAGTCCCCACCGGCGGTAACGGTTTCGGCCGAAGCCCGCGAGCGCTTTCCAGCACAATTGGAAAGGTCAGCAGATCCGGTGTGATTCCGGAGCCGACGGTTAGAGTCCGGATGAAAGAGAACGAAACGGAAAACGGACCGCCGCGGCGGGCCGGATTCCGTATCGTGCGTCCTGATTCTGGTTTGAAACGGAAGGATGGACCCATGAATCAGCATTCCCACAAAGACTATGAAGCGACCCGCATCGCCGTCATCAGGGCGCGCTGGCACGCCGATATCGTCGACCAGTGCGTGCAGGCTTTCCAGGCGGAGATGGCCAGCCTCGGCGGCGAGCGCTTTGCCGTCGATGTTTTCGACGTGCCCGGCGCGTACGAAATTCCGCTACACGCCAAGACGCTCGCCGAAACCGGCCGCTATGCGGCGATCCTCGGTACGGCCTTCGTCGTCAATGGCGGCATCTACCGGCACGAATTCGTCGCCGGCGCGGTCATCGACGGCATGATGGACGTGCAACTGTCGACCGGCGTCCCGGTGCTGTCGGCGGTGCTGACGCCGCACAATTTCCACGACAGCGCCGAGCATCACCGCTTCTTCTTCGAGCACTTCCTGGTCAAGGGCAAGGAAGCGGCCAATGCCTGCGTGCAGATCCTGGCGGCGCGGGAACTGATCGCCGCCTGAAATCTCCGCCGCCGGGTGGAAATCCCGGTAACAGACTGTAGTATCTCGGCAAAATGCCGAGTTCGGGAGGATGCCGGTGCAGACCAAGAAGATCATCAATGACGGCAACCGCGCCGTCGACGAGATGCTCGAAGGGGTCCTTGCCGCGCATCCGCGCCACCTCAGGAGCGCGGACGGCAGCCCGCGCTCGATCATCGCCCGCGATGGCCCGCGGCCGGGCAAGGTCGGGCTGGTGATCGGCGGCGGCTCCGGCCATGAGCCGACCTTTCTCGGTTTTGTCGGCAAGGGGCTGGCGGACGCGGCGGCTGTCGGCAACGTCTTCGCCTCGCCGCCACCCGATCCAATCCTCGAATGCGCCAAAGCAGTGAGCGGCGGCGCCGGCGTGCTGTTCATGTACGGCAACTATGCCGGCGACGTGATGAACTTCGACATGGCGGGCGAAATGGCCGCGATGGACGACATCGAGGTGCGCACGGTGCTGACCACCGACGACGTTGCCTCGGCGCCGCGCGACCAGAGGCAAAAGCGCCGCGGCGTCGCCGGCAATTTCTTCGTCTTCAAGGCGGCGGGCGCCGCCTGCGACCGCATGCTGTCCCTCGACGAGGTCGAACGCGTCGCCCGCAAGGCCAACGACCACACCTTCACCATGGGCGTCGCCTTGTCGCCGTGCTCGCTGCCGCAGACCCGCCGGCCGAACTTCGAGATTGGCGCCGACGAAATGGAGATCGGCATGGGCATCCATGGCGAGCCGGGCATTGCGCGCGGCACGCTCAAGACCGCCGACGAAATTACCGACGAGATGCTGGACAAGATTCTCGCAGAGATGGCGCCGAAGCGTGGCGACAAGGTCGCCGTGCTGGTCAATTCACTGGGATCGACCCCGCTGATGGAGCTCTACATCATGAACCGCCGGGTCAAGCAGAGGCTCGACGCGATCGGCGTTTCCATCCACGCCACCTGGGTCGGCAATTATTGCACGTCGCTGGAAATGGCAGGCGCTTCGGTGACGCTGTTTCATCTCGACGAGGAGTTGCAGGCGATGCTCGACCACCCCTGCGACTGCGCCATGTTCCGCGCCGGCTGAGGAGCGTTCCCGTGAGCATCGATACCGCCGACCTGAAAAGAATGTTCGATGCCATCGCGGTGGCGATCGAGGCCGACAGGGACCGGCTCTGCCAACTCGACGGCGTCATCGGCGACGCCGACCATGGCATTGCCATGGCGCTCGGCTTCAACGCCGTGCGCGACGTGCTGGCGCCGCTCGACCTGGCGGCGACCGAGCCGACGGCCTTGCTCAACATGGCGGCGAAATCGTTCCTCAACGCCGTCGGCGCGTCCTCGGGCCCGCTCTATGCCACGGCCTTCATGCGCGCCGCCGCCGCCGTCAAGGGCAAGACGACGCTTGCCGATGGCGATGTCGTCGCCTTGTTCCAGGCGATGGCGCAAGGCATCCGGGATCGCGGCAAGGCCGAGATCGGCGAGAAGACGATGATCGATGCCTGGCTGCCGGCGGCGGAAGCGGCCGGCGCCGGCAATGCGGCCGGCCAGACCTTGGCTGAAAGCCTGCAGGCAGCCCTTGCTGCCGCCGAGCGCGGCGCGGAAGCGACCAAGGACATGATCGCCGCCAAGGGCCGCTCGTCGCGGCTCGGCGAGCGCTCGCTCGGCCACATCGACCCGGGTGCGGCCTCGGCGGTGACCGTCATCGGAGCCATGCGCGACAGTCTTGCCTAGAGCGGTTCACCGTTTCACGGAAACGCCGAACCGCTCTACGTCTTTGTTTCACGCAATTCCCAAAGGCAAGCGCTATGCGCCTGTCCCGAGAAAACCGCTCACACTTTTGCTGGAATTGCTCTAGCTCTTCGCCGCATCAAGCCTGTCGATCGCCTGGACATTGCCGGCCGACGGGCCCTTCTCGTCGAACTCCGAAGCGAGCCAGGTGTCGACGATCGCCTTGGCGAGTTCCGGACCGATGACGCGCGCGCCCATGGTGATGATCTGGGCGTTGTTGGATTTTGCCGCGCGCTCGGCCGAATAGGTGTCGTGGGTGAGTGCCGCGCGAATGCCCGGCACCTTGTTGGCCGAGATAGAGACGCCGATGCCGGTGCCGCAGAACAGGATGCCGCGATCGTTCTCGCCGTCGACGATGGTCTGTGCGAGTTTCTGCGACAGGTCGGCATAGAAGCCGGACTGGCTGAGATCGCTGACGACGAGGCCCGGCTTGGTCGCGAGGTGGGCTGATATGACATCGAGCAGCGGCTTGCCGGCGCTGTCGGCTCCAATGGCTATTTTCATGGTGGTGGTCCTTCCTGAATTGAGTGGATGCGTTTGGTTCAGATCGCCGCCGAGGCGCGACGGAGGATGTCGATGTAGCCTTCTGCCTGCCAGGCGGAGCGGCCGATGAACAGGCCGTCGACATTGGGCTGGCCGATCAGTTCGGCGGCATTGCCGGGATTGACGCTGCCGCCATAGAGCACCGGCGGCACGGACGGCAGCAGGCCGCCGGCAACCTTCTTGATCAGCGCCTGCTGTTTGTCGGCATAGTCGGAGCTGGCCGGAATGCCCTTGTCGCCGATCGCCCAGACCGGCTCATAGGCGAACAGGATTTTTGCCGCCCTCGCCTCGCCTTCGAGGAATTGCAGCGCACCTTCGACCTGGCCGGTCAACACGGCATCGGCCTTGCCGCTTTCACGCTCGGCAAGGGTCTCGCCGACGCAGACCAGCGGTATCAGCCCAAGCCTCACGGCTGCCGCGGTCTTGAGGCCGACGGTGCGGTCGGTCTCGCCGAAATGCTCACGCCGTTCGCTGTGGCCGAGTTCGACCAGATCGAGGCCGCAATCCCTCAGCATCGGCGGCGAGACCTCGCCGGTCCAGGCGCCGGCATCGGCCCAATGCATGTTCTGCGCACCAACCTTGATGCGCGTCGACGACAGTGCCCGCTTAACCTCGCGTACCGCGGTGAAGGGCGGGATGACGAAAGGCTGGATGCGGTCGTCAAACGCGGGAATGAAGCCGGCCAGTACCTCGGCGAAGGCCAATGCCTCGGCCAGCGTCTTGTTCATCTTCCAGCTTGTCCCGACCCAATACACCATATCCACTCCTGCTCAGTTTGCGACGACCGTCAGCGAAACGCCGGCGCCATCCAGTGCCTTGCGCATCTCCGGCTCGGGCTCGCGCCCGGTGAAGACAGTGTCGAACGCCGTCAGTTCGGTCAGGAAATGCAGCGCGCTGCGGCCGAACTTGCCATGATCGACCAACAGATATTTGCGGGTCGCCGCCGCCATCATCAGCCGCTTGGTCTGCACCACCTCCTGGTCCTGATGGAAGGCGGATGCACCGAGGATGGCGGATGACGACAAGAAGGCGACGTCGGCGCGCAGCGATCTCAACGAAGCCTCGGCAAGCAGGCCGAAGAAGCCGTGGAACTTCTTGCTGTATTGGCCGCCGAGCGTGATCAGGTTGATGCCGCCGGTGCCTGCCAGTTCCTGGATGACGGCCAGATTGTTGGAGATCACCGTCAGCGGCCGTAGATCGGCGAGATGCCTCGCGATGCCGCCCGCTGTCGAGCCGTCATCGATCATCACCGTCTGGCCGGGCTCGACCATGGCCACGGCGGCGGCGGCGAGACGCTGCTTCTCCTCGGCGGCCTGCTTCTGTCGGTAGCGGAAATCGCTTTCGAACAGGCTGCTCGGCTGGATCGAGGCGCCGCCGCGCACCTTGCGCAGGACGCCGCTTTCCTCGAGCTCGTCGAGATCGCGGTGCACCGTCATCTTCGAAACGCCGAAGCGCGCGGCAAGGTCATCGACGCTGGCCTGGCCGGCGTCGATCAGAAAATCCACGATGCCTTGCCGCCGGATATCGCTCTTCATCATCCCGTCTCGCCACCTGGAACCGGCAGAGCAGCAAAATAACACAATATGTCGCAAAATCATCAGATATTTTGTGATAATGTTATATTTCTATGGGATATTCCTGCCATCGTCATAACGAAGCCGTAACAAGAATTGCGGTCCGATCGCCTTCCGACGGTTGCGGTTGCGCGGAATTCCGGCCAGAAGCATCCGTGGGCTGAACGATGCGCGGGCAGCTCGCCACCAAAGGTTTTAAAACAGATACGGGAGACTATTCGTTGGCTCGCATCACTCTGAGACAATTGCTCGATCACGCCGCCGAATACGGCTATGGCGTGCCGGCCTTCAACATGAACAACATGGAACAGGGCCTCGCCATCATGGAGGCGGCAGAGGAGACCAAGTCGCCGGTCATCCTGCAGGCGAGCCGCGGTGCGCGTGCCTATGCCAATGACGTGGTGCTGGCCAAGCTGATCGATGCGCTGGTCGAGATCCACCCCGACATCCCGGTCTGCATGCATCTCGACCATGGCAACAACGAAGCCACCTGCGTCACCGCGATCCAGTACGGCTTCACCTCGGTGATGATGGACGGCTCGCTGAAGGAAGACGGCAAGTCGCCGGCCGACTACGCCTACAATTCCGGCATCACCAAGCGCGTCGTCGACATGGCGCATTGGGGCGGCGTCTCGGTCGAAGGCGAGATCGGCGTGCTCGGATCGCTGGAGAGCGGCGGCGGCGAGCAGGAAGACGGCCACGGCGTCGAGGGCGCGATCAGCCACGACCAGCTTTTGACCGATCCCGAACAGGCGGTGCAGTTCGTCAAGGACACGCATGTCGACGCGCTGGCGGTTGCCATGGGCACCAGCCACGGCGCCTACAAGTTCTCGCGCAAGCCCGATGGCGCGGTGCTGGCCATGAACGTCATCGAGGATATCCACCGCCGCCTGCCGAACATGCATCTGGTCATGCATGGTTCGTCCTCGGTGCCGGAGGATTTGCAGGAGATCATCAACAAATATGGCGGCCAGATGAAGCCGACCTGGGGCGTGCCGGTGGAAGAGATCCAGCGCGGCATCAAGCACGGCGTGCGCAAGATCAACATCGACACCGACAACCGCATGGCGCTGACCGGCGCGATCCGCAAGGTGCTGACCGAGAACCCGAGCGAGTTCGATCCGCGCAAATATCTGACGCCGGCGATGGCGGCGATGCGCAAGCTCTGCAAGGAGCGCTTCGAGCAGTTCGGTACCGCCGGCAATGCGCAGAAGATCAAGCCGCTGCCGGTCGCCGAAATGGCCAAGCGCTACAAATCGGGCAGCCTCGATCCGAAATTCGGCTGAGTTCGGCTCATTGTCCGGGCGTTAAAAAGGGCGGGCCGTATCGGTCCGCCCTTTACTTTGCTGAGGCAGCAGACTTGCCCTGCCGGCGTCGACGAAAGGCGCCCAGTAGTCGACGGACTCGCGGATCATGGCGACGACCTGATGGTCGACCGGCTCGCGCTCGCGGAATGACAGTTCAAGACAGATCTCGTTGTCGGCGCCACCGCCGCGCCGCACCGTCTCCAGCAGCCTTTCAGGCGTGATGCGACCGTCCTTGTTGTGGGCCGCGGTGAATGGCCAGTGGCCGCCCTTGTTCATCGACGACTGCTTGACGTGGATGATCGGCGACTTCCTCGGAAAGGCCTCGGCCCAGGCGTAGGGATCGATGTCGGCCGTGTTGCTGGAGGTGACGTCGCCATGGTCGATGTCGACCATCATCTCCAGCGGAATGGCCAGGCCGGCCGCATCGATCGTGCCCTGCAGCAGCCGGCAGTTCTCGATGGTGTGGCCGAACTCGCGGCCGACCGACATCGGTTCCCAGAACAGGTAGCTCAGGCCGGCCGCCTTGGCATGCTCGGCGACCTCGCCCCAGCACTCCAGCGCGATGTCGAACAGCCGCGCCCGGCGCGCCGGGTCGTCATAGTCCTGGTGGGTGAAGATGGCGAACTGCGTGCCCATGCCGCAGGCGCCAAGCTCGGCCGAGATGTCGGCGAAGGTCTTGAACCAGTCGACATAGTAGCGGCGCACATCGGCGTCGGGGTGGCCGAAATGATTGAGCCGGCCGTAAGGGCCGGTCATGCCCGACGTGATGCGCACGCCGGTGCGGGCGAGCGCGCCCCGGAACAGGCGGATGAATTTGACGATCGTCGCCGCCGGCCAGCCCGGGTTGACGAATTCATGCGTGAGTTGCACATCCCTGATGCCTATTTCGTAAGCGATGGTGTCGATCAGGTCGTCCGGATCGGCAAAGCGGTTGACCAGCGGATTGGTGTTGAGGGAAAGGGTAAAAGGCAATGCCGCTATCCCTCTCGGTGCCGTCGCAGGACGATGGTGATAGAGACCGTCATTGCAGCGTCGCCTCCTCGCGGTTGAGCTGCTGGCGGTATTTTTCGGCATCCCAGTCCAGCAGTTCGGCATTCTCCTGCGGGCTGAGATAGTTGACGCGCGCCGCGCCATCGATGCGCGCGACGACGTCGGCCAGGCAGCGCGCCATCGCCTCGGCGCCGGCATTGGCATCCCGGCGCATCAGCACGCCCTTACCGGGAAAGAGAATGGACGTCGGCGCAGCGGTGGTACGGGCGACGACATCAGCCGCGCTCTCCCCGGGACCGGCGATCACCGAGCCGACGCCAAGGAAGATCACATGATCGGGATAGAGGCTGCCTGAGGCGGCTATGCGGCAACCGGCGAGATCGGTCGCCACGGCATGCGTGGCGGCCGAGGCCGGCAGCCGGTAGTCGCTGCCGGCGGCGAGCCTCAGCAGCGCATCGAGATCGGGCGGCGGAGCCGGCCGTGGACGGCGCGTGAGCAGTCCGGTCACCCGTTGTAGAAGCAAGGCCGCGTCGGCGACCGTATCGGCGGCGACCACCAGACCGTGGTTGCCCAGAACCAGCACGTTGGTGGCAGGCCTGAGCCGCTCGGCGATAGCCTGCGCCAGCGGCAGGCCAGGCCGGCGATAGGGCACGAAGGTCCAATCGAGGCCGCGCAGGCGCTCCCCGAGCAAGGCTTCGGCATTGGCCTGCACGGCTATCGAGATCGTTTCGACACAATGGACGTGGACGACGATCTTCTGCGGCAACAGCGCATGCACCGTCGTCTCTATGGAGGGCCGCAACTGGCGAGGGTTGAGCTCGGCAAGCGTGAATTGCGCGGCCTTCTCGGCCGCCGGACTCTTATGCGCTACGGCATCGAGCAACGGCGCCAGCGCGACCGGCACCATGATCTCGCCATCCCGCGCGTTCTTCAGCCAGGTTCCGGACGCCTTGATCCACAGCACGCCGGCCTGCTTGATGGAGGTATTGCCGCCGGCGCCCTGGACCAGCAGCGGGTCGGCGCCGATGCTGGCCGACAGTGAGCGCAACATGCAAAATTCACTGGAGTGGGTGTCGACCGCATGCGCCATCAGCCTGCCCTCGCCAGCCGGTTTGCGCACCATGTCTCGAAGGCCGCCCTCTCCCCAGCGGACAGATGCAGCCCGTGCTTGGTGCGCCGTTCCAGGATGTCGGCCGCTGTCACCGCCCATTCCTGCTCCATGAGATAATTGGCCTCACGCTCGAAGAAATCCTTGCCGAAGCGCCGCCCGAGCTCGTCGAGCGAGCGGGCCGCGCCGACCACAAGCCGCGTCCTGGTGCCGTAGAGCCGGCCATAGTGCTTGACCAGCGATGCCGGCAGCCACGGATATTCGGTTCCGAGATCGCCGAGAAACTGCTCGAAATCGGCATTGGCGATGTCGCCGCCGGGCAAATGCGCCTTGGCTGTCCAGGCGGCGCCCATATGCGCGAAAAACGGAGCGATCCTGTCCAGCGCATGCTCGGCGAGCTTGCGGAAGGTGGTGATCTTGCCGCCGAAGACCGACAGCAGCGGCGCGGCCGTGTCCGGCGCGTCGAGTTCGAAAATATAGTCGCGGGTGACGGCGCTCGGATTGTCGGCATTGTCGTCGTAGAGCGGCCTGACGCCGGAGAACGAATGGACCACATCGCTGCGCGCCAGGCCGCGCTTGAAGTAGCGGTTGACCACCTTGATCAGGTAGTCGATCTCGCTCTCATCCGCAGTCACCGCCTCGGGCCGCCCGTCATAGGGAATATCGGTGGTGCCGATCAGAGCGAGATCGTTCTGGTACGGGTTGATGAAAATCACGCGCTTGTCGCTGTTCTGGACGAGATAGGCCTGCCGGCCCTCCCAGAATTTGGGCACGACGATGTGGCTGCCCTTGACCAGGCGGACGTTGCGCGTCGAGTTCTGCCCCGCCACGCGATTGATGATGTCGTTGACCCAGGGGCCGGCGGCATTGATCAGGGCGCGGGCCCGCACCATGGTCCGCACGCCGGTGCCGATATCGCGCATTTCCACCGACCAGAGGCCATCCTCGCGATGGGCGGCCGTGCAGGCGGTCCGGGTCAGGACCTTGGCGCCGCGCTCATGCGCGTCCAGCGCATTGATCAGCACGAGGCGGGCGTCGTCGACCCAGCAGTCGGAATATTCGAAGCCGCGCCTGAAGGCATCCTTGATCGGAGCGCCCTCCGGCGCGGTGCGCAGGTCGAGCGTGCGCGTCGCCGGCAGCCGCTTGCGGCCGCCGAGATGGTCGTAGAGGAACAGGCCTAGCCGCACCAGCCATGCCGGCCGGTCGTCGGGGCTGTGCGGCAGCACGAAGCGCATCGGCCAGATGATGTGCGGCGCCGATTCCAGCAGCACCTCGCGCTCGATCAGCGCTTCGCGCACCAGGCGGAACTCGTAATATTCGAGGTAGCGCAGGCCGCCATGGACGAGCTTGCCCGAGCGTGAACTGGTGCCTTCGGCAAGATCGTCCTTTTCGCAAAGGATGACGGAAAGGCCGCGCCCGGCGGCGTCGCGCGCGATGCCGGCGCCGTTGATGCCGCCGCCGATGACGAAGAGGTCGACGATGTCGGTGCCGCCGTTCATCTCACCGTTGCCCCGCTGAGTTGCATGGCCATCATTCTCAGCACGGGTTGACCGGAGGCAGGCCGGCGACGTAGCGGCGAACCTCCTCGGCGGCCTGCTCGGCGGCATAGGTCACGGTGCGCACCGAGGCGCCCGCTATATGCGGGGTCAGTGTCACATTGGGCAGTTGCAGCAGCGGCCAGTCCGAGGGCACCGGCTCGACCGCGAAGGTTTCCAGCATGGCGCTGGCGATCTGCCCCGAAACAAGCGCCTCGTAGAGCGCATCGTAGTCGACCAGCGGTCCGCGCGCCGTGTTGATGAAAATCACGCCAGGCTTCATCCGGGCAATCGTGTCCGTGCCGATCAGACCGCGTGTCTCCTCGGTCACCCGCGAATGCAGCGTGACCACGTCGGAGCGCGTAAGCAGATCGTCGAGCGCGACCAGTTCAACGCCGGCCATGCGGTCATCGGCGCTCAACTGCACATAGGGATCGCTGACCAGGACGCGGCAGCCGAAGGCGCGCAGCAGGCGCACCACTTTTGTGCCGATATTGCCGTAGCCGACGACGCCGACCGTCATTTCGCCGAGCTCGCGGCCAGTGCGGTCGGCACGGTAGAGATCGCCGCGCCACTCGCCCTTGCGCAAGGCTTCGTGGCCGACCCGGATCAGCCGCGTCTCGGCCAGAATGGCGCCGAGGGTGAACTCGGCGACAGCTGTGGCGTTGCGGCCCGGCACGTTGACCACCGTAATGCCGTGGGCCTTGGCCGCGGCCATGTCGATGTTGATCGGACCGCCACGCGAGACGGCGACCAGCTTGAGCCCCGGCAAGCGCCGCATCATGCCATCCGACAGCGGTGCCAACTGGGTGACGAGGATCTCGGCGTCGCCGATGAAATCGACGACGTCGTCCGGATGGCCGAAATACTCCTTGACCTTGTCGAGGCCGAGCGCTGCATTGCCGAACTCCATCGGCTCGTCGGGCCAGGCCGTCCGCAGCGTGCGGATATCGAGGTCACCGCTCGCGACCTTCTCGATTTCTCCGCGAAACACCTCCGGCAGCATGAAGTGGTCGCCAATGATCGCTATTTTCCTGGGCATGCTCGACTTCTCAATTTGCCTGCGACGCTGCCATTGCACGCCACACCGGCCGCAGCGCCTGGTGTGCCAACATGTAGGACGGGGTCACCTTGTCATAGATCGCGGCCAGGGCCGGGTCGCTCGGCTCGGCCTCGCCGAGCAGGGGCGTCACCCATTCGCCGACGCACGCATCCATGGACGTGTACTGGCCGATGCAGACGGCGGCGATCATCGCCGCGCCGGCAGCACCCGCCTCCTCGCGCGCGCTGGTGCGGGTGTCGGCGCCAATGGCCGCTCCGAGGATCTTGCGCAGCGCCGGGCTCCTGGCGGCGCCGCCGGTCAGGCGAATCTCGCGTGGCAGCGGCCCCATGGCGGCGTAGCAATCGCGCGCCGCGAACGCCAACCCTTCGAAGACGGCGCGCACCAGGTCGGCATAGCCATGCCGCGAGGAAATGCCGACGAACCCTGCCCTGGCATTGGCATCGACGAACGGGCCGCGTTCGCCGGCTTCCGACACATAGGGCTGGTAGAGCAGCGATGCCGGTTGCGAGGCGGCGATCCAGGCATCGACGAGCGCGATCATCTCGCCGTTGCTGCGGGTGATGCCTTGCGAGGCGAGAATGCCGGAGGCAATGCCGAGCACCCAGTCGATGTTGAGCGTCGCCGCCATGTTGGACTGCATCTGGGCGAACACGCCTGGCGCCGGCATGGCCATCGTGTAGCCGGTCGCATCCTGGTTCAACTGCACGTCGTCAGGGGTTTCGGCCAGCCGCATGTGCATGCCGGTGGAGCCGATGATCGAGCAGCCGGGCTTGCGCTGGCGGTCGAGCAGGCCGGCGCCTAGCGCGGTACAGACGACATCGACATAGCCGAGCACCACCGGCGTGCCGGCAAGCATGCCGGTGACGCTGGCCGCCGCCTGCGACAGCCCGGTGCTGTGCCTGGTGCCATCGGTGATCGGCGGCAGCAGGTGCCTGAGATTGGCGACGTCGAGCACGTCGAGCACGTCGTCGCAATAGTCGCGGGTGTGGAAGTCGCCGAAGGTAAAAGTTCCCTCCGACGGATCGGTGGCGCGTTCGCCGGTCAGCTTGAAGTAGAGCCAGTCCTTGCAGTGGAAGGCGGTCGCCGCCTTGCCCAGCATTTCGGGCATGTTGCGCTTCATGAAGACGAACTGCGAACCCTGCTGGCAGGCAGCAAGGCCGCTGCCGGTCTTTTCGAAGCGCAGCCGGTCTTCCGGCCGCGCACGGATTTCCTCGACGATGGCA
Organism: bacterium M00.F.Ca.ET.205.01.1.1; assembly: GCA_004791255.1. Lineage (GTDB taxonomy): Bacteria > Pseudomonadota > Alphaproteobacteria > Rhizobiales > Rhizobiaceae > Mesorhizobium. The sequence goes on along the minus strand of SRUQ01000005.1, from coordinate 336,320 downwards.
CCGGCCCGCGCGTCGAGCCAGAGCCAGCCCCTGGCGACGGGCTCGCCCTTGGCGTCGATCAGCCAGGTCCCGTCGCCCTGCCCGGTCACCGCGATGGCAGCGGTCCGGCTGGCGAGGTTTGGAACCTTGTCGGCAAGCTGGCGCAAGGTCGCGGCGGCATCGGCCCATGTCCGCGCCAGATCCTGTTCGGCGCCGCCGCCGGGCAGCGTCTCATAGTGGTTGGGCAGTGCGGCGGCGGCGATCTGTCGGCCTGATGTGTCGAAAGCGATCGACTTGATGACCGAAGTGCCGGCGTCGATGCCGATCAATAGATCGCGCATTACGCAAGCTCCATGCCGTGCGAGATGGCCTTGCCGCTGGCCTGATCGAAGACATGCAAATTCTTCGGATCGATGCTGACATTGATCGGCGCGCCGAGGTCGAGGCGGGTGCGGTCATGTTCGACCAGCACCAATGACCCGCCAGCGAAATCCGCGGCGATGTGGGTCTGGTCGCCAAGCCATTGATTGGCCGAGACCCTGGCCGGAACGCCTTCCTTGGAGCGCCGGACCGCATAAGGCCTGATGCCGATGACGACCCGCTCGCGGCTGAGCAACTGATCGCGCACCGGAGCGCTGAAGGCATCCTTGTCGTAGTCGAGCGACAGGCCGTCGGGGAGCCTGAGTTTGATCTTGTCGCGCGCCGTGCCGACAAAGGCCTCGAAGACGTTCATCGGTGGCTCGCCGACGAAGGTGCCGGTGAACAGGTTCGCCGGCCGCTCCTTGATCCGGTCGGGCGTGTCGAACTGCTGCAGCACGCCGCCTTCCATCACCGCGATGCGGTCGGCGAGCGCGTTGGCCTCGGTCTGGTCGTGGGTGACCAGGATAGCGGTCAGGCCGCGCTCCTTGATGAAGTGCTTGATGCGGCCGCGCAGCACGGCGCGAAGCTGCGGCTCGAGCTGCCCCATCGGCTCGTCGAGCAGATGCAAATCGGCCTCGCGGATCAGCGCCCGGCCAAGGCTGGCGCGCTGCTGCTGGCCACCGGAGATGGAACTGGGGTAGCGCTCCAATATGTCCTCGATCTCGAGCAGCTTGGCGATGCTGGCGACCTTGGCATCGACCTCGCTCTTCGGCAGCCGGGCCGCCTTGAGGGCGAAGGCCATATTCTCGCGCACGGTCAGCGGCGGATAGAGCGAATAGCCCTCGAAAGCCATCGCGACATTGCGCTTGACCGGCGGCAGAGTGTGAACCTGGCGGCCGCCGACCGCGATCGCGCCGCGCGATACCTCTTCGAAGCCAGCCACCATGCGCAAGGTCGAAGTCTTGCCGCAGCCCGACGAGCCGAGCAGTGCTACGATCTCACCCTTGTCGATGTCCATCGTCAGGTTCTTGACGGCGTGGACGCCCCTGTCGATCGGGCCATAGAATTTGTCGACGCCCGATATTGTGAGTGCACTCGGGCTCATGCCGCTTCTCCGTTGCGCAGCTTGATGACGTTCTTCGAACCGATGCGCTCGCCGCTCGCATGATCGAACAGCAAGGCGCTCTTGCCGTCGACCGAGATATGGGCCTTGCCCTCGTTGCGGCCCGGCGTTCCAGCCGGCCGGGAAACCAGGATTTCACGGCCGCGTACGGTGCGCACCAAAGTGACGATCTTTTCGTTGAGGGGAGTCTCAGCCTCGACCGTCACGGGAATAGCACCGGGTTCATTTTCACCGACGAAATGCAGCGCCTCTGGCCTGAGCCCGATGATGCAGTCGCGACCGATGGCGGTCTCGGGAACTTCGGCGAGATGCACCTGCACATTCGACAAGCCGACATAGACCCCCCTGGCATCCCGCGCGGGCTTGACGTCGAGCAGGTTGATCGCCGGGTCGCCGAACAGCCGCGCGATCTCGATATTGGCCGGCTCGCGGTAGATCTGTTCGGGGGTGCCGAGCTGCCTGATCACGCCTTGCGACATCACCGCGATGCGGTCGCCGAGCGCCATGGCTTCCTTGTAGTCCTGAGTGACGTAGACGACGGTGGCGCCACGGTCGGCGAGCAGCCGCGGCAGTTCCAGCCGCATCTCGAAACGCAGCTTGGCGTCGACATTGCGCAAGGGATCGTCGAGCAAAAGCAGCGGCGGCGAACCGACCAGCGCGCGGGCAAGCGCGGTGCGCTGCTTCTGGCCGTTGGAGAGCGCACGCGGCTTGTGGGAGAGCACATGGGCGATCTTCAACAGCTTGGCGACGCTCTCGACGCCGGCCTTGATCGCACTTTGCGAGGAACGCGTGGCCTCGAGCGGCGTGGCGATGTTGTCGAAGGCGCTCATATGAGGAAACAGCGCGAAATTCTGGAACGCCATGCCGACGCCGCGGAACTCCGCGTCGACATCGGTCATGTCGTCGCCACCGATCAGGATCTTGCCTTCATCCGGATCGATGACGCCGGCGACGAGCCGCAGCAGCACCGTCTTGCCGGCGCCGGAAGGGCCGAACAGCACCAGCGTCTCGCCGTCGGCAACCGTCAGCGACAGATTGTCCAGCACGGTCTGGCTCTTGTAGCGCTTGACGACGTTCCTGAGTTCAAGGCTGGCCATGTCTATCCTTTCACCGCGCCGAGCGACAGGCCTTCGACCAGATAGCGCTGTGCGTAGAGGGCGAGCGCCAGCGTCGGCGTGATCGACAGCACGATGGCCGCCGAAATCTGGCCGTACTGTATGCCCGAGGAAGTGATGAAGGCGAGCGCGCCGACCGTCACCGGCTGCTTGTCGGCGGAGGCGAGCACCAGCGCGAAGACGAAATTGTTCCAGGCGAAGATGAAGGCGAGCAGGCCGGCAGCAGCGATGCCCGGACCGGCGAGCGGCAGCGCGATCTTGCGGAAGGTGGCGAACCAGGAATGGCCGCCGATGCGGTAGGCATATTCGATGTCGGCCGGAATATCCTCGAAATAGCCGCGCACGATCCACAGGATCAGCGGCAGGCAGATCAGCTGGTAGACCCAGATCAGCCCGATATAGGTGTTGGCCAGGCCGAGCTTCTGGAAATAGAGGGTGAGCGGCAACAGCACCAGCAGCGCCGGCGCGAACTTGAACGACAGCAGCGTGAAGGCGATGTCCTCCGAGCCACGGAATTTGTGGCGCGCGAAGGCGTAGGCGGCCGGCACGCCGAGCAGCAGGGAGACCGCGACCGAGGTCACCGACAGGAACACCGAATTCCCGAGGTTGCGCATGAAGGCGATGTCGAGCGTGCCGGCGGCGGTCATCAGCTTGCCGGTGATCAGCGCCGTATAGTTGGCCAGCGTCGGCTCGAAGACGAGCTGCGGCGGGATGCGCAGGATGGTCTCGTTGGTCTGGAACGACATCATGAAGATCCAGGCGATCGGAAACATGAAGAAGATCACCACCAGCGCCAGCGCTGCGCCGCGCAGAATGCGTTCGAGAAGCGAGGTATGTTCCATCGCCGCCTCCTATGCCTGGCCGCGGGCGCGTTCGCGCAGCCTGAGCCAGTTCTTGATGAAGATGTTGGAAAGGAGATAGGTGATCGCCCACAGGATGATCATCAGCGCCGCCGAGCGGCCGACATTGGTCGACTGGAAGAAGTTGAGATAGGCCTCGACCTGGAAGACGGTCAGCGTGTCGCCGGGGCCGCCCTGGGTCATCGCATAGATGATGTCGAACTGCTGGATGGAATCGAGCAGCCGGAACAGCGTCGCCGTCAGGATATAGGGCGTCAGCATCGGCAGCGTGATGCGGAAGAAGACGAAGCTCCTCGGCACGCCATCGAGGGCTGCCGCCTCGAAAGGCTGGGTCGGCAGGCTGCGCAGCCCGGCGAGCAGCAGGATCATGATGAAGGGCGTGTAGACCCAGATGTCGACCAGGACCACGGTGAACAGCGCCGTCGAGGGCGACGAGGCCCAGCGGAAATCCTGCAGCCCGATGAGGCTGGCGAGATAGCTCAGCACGCCGAAGCCGGGGTTGGTCATCAGCTTCCACATCAGCGCGGCAAGTGCGGGCGCCGTCATCAGCGGCATCAGGAGCATGATCGAGATGAAGTTGTTGAGCGTCGAACGTTTCTGCAGCAGCAAGGCGATCGCAAGGCCAAGCAGCAGCTCCAGCACGACCGTGGTGCCGGCATAGAGCAGCGAGACCTTGAGCGTGTTCCAGAACTTCGGGTCGGTGAAGAAGGAGATGTAGTTGTCGCCCCAGTTGAACTGGCGCGCCCAGGGCTGGCTCAGCCGGTAGCGTTGGAACGAGTAGACGACCGAGGTCAGGAACGGGATCAGGATGCCGATGCAGACCAGCAAGGCCGGCAGGCTGAGCACATAGGGCAACACCCTCTTGCTGATCCTGAAGCCGGATGGCCCGGCCCTATGGGTTGTTGCGGCAGTCATCCGCTTCTCCGTGATCCCTGTTGCCTCGCCCGGCCGGCCGCCTAAGGGAGCCAGGCGGCCGGAGGGCGAATTAGCAGCGCTTTCTTTCGAGCATCGGGTTTTCTCCCTCTGCTCCAGGCGCCGCGTCGCAAACGTGAAAGGCGGGCGGAACCGGCCTGTTCGAGCGGCCCCGCCTTCGGCCTCGCTTTAGCCGAGACCGGCTTCCTTGAGCTGGCCGTTGATGCTTTCGGCCAGCTTGTCGAGACCCTCGTCGACCGGCACTTCCTTGGCCACCATCTTCTGCAGCGTCGCCGCCCATTCGGTGGTGAGGTCGAAGAACAGCGGCTGCGCGGTGAACTTGATCGAGGCGCCGGGCGCCGAGGCGTCGAACATTTCGACATAGCCCGGATAGCTCTTGTTCAGCTTCTCGCGGAACGACTCATCCTTCCAGACCGACTGCCGGACCGGATTGACGAAGTCCATCTTGGTCGCCCCGAACAGCCCATGCTCCGGTCCGGAGGCCCATTGCATGAAGTACCAGGTCGCGTCCTTGTCCTTGGAGAAGTTGGACATCGCCAGCGACCAGATCCAGATGTTGGGCGTCGCCGCCTTGGCTGCCGGATTGGCCTTGAAGTTTGCGAAGGCGAGCTTGCCGGCCATCTTGTTGTCGCCGCCGTTCATGAAGTAGCCGAGGATATCGGCGTCGAAGATCATCGCCGAAGCGCCGGCGCCGAGGTCGGTGCCGACCTGGTACCAGGTGTAGGTCGACCAGTCCTTGGGGCCGCTTTCCTGGATCATCTGCACCCATTGCTTGTGGAAAGCCTTGGATTCGGTGGTGTTCATGGCCGCCGACAATTTGCCGTCCGCCGAGACGTTGAGGTCCTTCTGGTCGAAATTGGCATAGGCCGAGAGGAAGCCCGGATGGATCGTCGCCCAGGAGCGCGAGCCACGCACGCCGATGCCGTAGACGCCGCCACCGATATCCTTGGAGAGCTTGGCGGCCGCGGCGACCATCTCGTCCATGCTGCCGGGGATGGTGACGCCGGCCTTGTCGAACATCGCCTTGTTGTAGGTGATGTTGTTCTGTTCAAAGCCCCACGGAATGCACCACTGCTTGGCGTCTTCGGAACCCAGAGCGCCGCCCGGCTTGCCGTTCCAGGCACAGGAATTCTTGACGCCCGGCAGGAAGTCGTCCCAGGCATATTTCGGGTTGGTCTTGGCCGGGTCCTTGATCCATTCGTTGAGGTCGGTGATCCAGCCGGCCGGGCCGTAGGTCCAGGTCATGTAGGCGCCTGTCATGAAGGCATCGTATTCGGGCGAACTGGCCGACAGCGCCGCGGTCACCTTGTCGAAATAGACGTCTTCCGGGAAGACGTCATAGACGACGTTCATGCCGGTCAGTTGCTTGAAGTTCTCGAGATCGGCGATCATCGCATCGGCATAGGGATGCTTGTTGAGCAGGAGCTTGATGGTCTTGCCCTTGTGTGCCTGCCAGTCGAAATCGGCGGCGAGCGCACGGGTCTGCCCCAGATTGAGCAGCGTGCCGGCGGTGCCGGCGGCAAGCCCCATCGCACCCAGGCCCTTGATCAGTCCACGACGGTCGACCTGTCCACGCAGGAAGGCGTCAATGAGGTCTTTCTCTTTCTCATGCATTTCGTCTTCTCCTCCACAGGGTAGTTTCAACAGGACTGTTGCCGGCTACCCGACCGGCGTCTCTTCCACGAGCGATCGCGCAGTCCGCTCGTCGGTGATAAGGCCCTTGAGATAGCGGCCTTCGAGCACCGACTGGATGGCGCGAACCTTCACCTTGCCGCCGGCGACGGCGACGATCCGGCGGCTGGCAATGTCCTCGCGCGTCAGCGCCAGCGCCCGGTTGGAAACGGTCGTCGCCACCGCCTTGCCGGCGTCGTCGAAGAAATGGCCGAGCAATTCGCCGACGCCGCCATTGCGGCGGATCTCCTCCATCTCGCCCTTTTCGATCATGCCGGTGGCGACCAGCGACGCCTCGCGTTCCGATGTGCCGATGCCGGCAAGCAGGAGATCGGCGGACCTTGCGAGATCCAGGATCTCGCTGACGCCCTTCTGCCCGAGCAGCACGGCGCGGTCTTCCACCGTGTTGGCGAACATCGGCACCGGCATCACATAGGCTTCGGCGCCGGTGCGTTCGGCAAGGCGGTGAATCACGTCGTGCGGGTTGGCCGAGAATTTCCGCGTCAGCCCGCCGAGCAGCGAGACGAAGCGAATCCGGTCGGTGGTGGTGCGCGGCAGATACTCCACGCAAGCCGCGAGCGTGCGGCCATGGCCGACGCCGATCAGCGCCTCTTCGCCGCGTTCGATCTCGCGCTTGAGGAACTGCGCGCCGGCAATGCCGAGCGCTTTGAGTGGCAGGTCCTCGGGATCGAAATCCGGAACCACCTCGCAATAGTCGAGACCGTAGCGGCGCGACAGCTCGTCCTCGAGCTGGACGCATTCCGACACTTCGCCGTCGATATAGACCTTCACCAAGCCTTCCTGGTTGGCCTTGGTGATGAGGCGGTGGGCCTTGAGGCTGGTCAGCCCGAGCCGCTTGGCAACCTCGGATTGGGTCAGGCCGCCGGCATAGTGAAGCCAGGCGGCACGCGCCGCCATGCTGGATTCATCGTCGCGCAAAAGGCCGTTTCCAAATCCAACCACGTTCCGCCCTCTGATATTTTTATCAGTTGCTGCAAAATTTTTCACAGGGGCGCACAGGAGTCAAGCGGGGCAACCCGCAAAATCACGGCATAGTGGCGAAGCGGACTTCGGCCAGCCGTCTGTCGGACGTCAGTGAATGATGAAGCGAGGAGCCTCTTGCGGTGAGTTACGCGTCAGCCGCAGAATCGTCGGCTTCGGCGCGAATCAGCTTGATGTCGGCCCCAGCCGCCCATGCGCCGATATCTTCGCGACGCAGTGCCGCCGCCATCATGTCCGGAAACAGATCCGGCGTGCAGGCAAAGACCGGAATACCAAGCGCTGCCACGGAGCCCGCCATCTTGGGGTCATAGCCCGGCCTGCCCTGGTCGGTCAGCGCCAGCAGCACCACCACATTGACGCCCGAGCGAACCAGCGCGGCCAGCCGCTGCAGCAATTCCTGGCCGTTGCCGCCTTCATAAAGGTCGGTGATCAGCACCATATGCGACTTGGTCGGCCGTTCGATGCGGTCGGCGCAATAGGCGACGGCCTGGTTGATATCGGTGCCGCCGCCAAGCTGCACGCCGAACAAAACCTCGACGGGATCGCTGAGTTCCTCGGTCAAGTCGACGATCGCGGTGTCGAAGCAGACGAGCTTGGTCCGCACCACCGGCAAGGACGCCATGACGGCAGCGAATATCGAGGCGTAGATCACAGAACTTGCCATCGAGCCCGACTGGTCGACGCACAGCACCACCTCATCCAGATCGACCAGCCTGCGCTGCTTGCGCATGAAGCCGACCAGCCTCTCCGGTACGATGGTTTTGTGCTCGGGCTGATAATGGCGCAGGTTGGCCGCGATGGTTCGCGACCAGTCGATGTCGCGCTGGCGTGGACGGTTGGTGCGTTGCGATCGGTCGACGGCGCCGCGGATCGCCTCGGCTGTCTTCTGCTCCAGCCGCTGCATCAGCTTGGCGACGATATCGGCGATGATGGTACGCGCGATATCCTTGGTCGTGGCCGGCATGACCGAGCGCAGCGAGATCAGGTCGGCGACCAGATTGACGTCAGCCTCGATCGCCTTGAGGAATTCCGGCTCCATCAGCATCTGCTTCAGGTTGAGCCGCTCGAAGGCATCCTTCTGGACGATCTGCACGACCTGCGCCGGAAAGAACGATCTGATATCGCCCATCCACTGCCCTACTCGTGGTGCCGAGCGCCCGAGCCCGCCGCGCCGCTTGCGCGGATCGGCAGCCGCATCGCCGTCACCTTCGCCGTAAAGCGCATCGAGCGCCGCCGAGAGCCGCTTGTCGGTGTCGGACAGCGCTGACGAGGCCTCGTCATCGGCACCGATGGCCAGGCGCCAACGGCGCTCCCGTCCGTCGCCGGCTGTTTCGGTTTGGTCTATGCTGGCCTCGTCATCCATTGGCGTTCTCGCCCATCAGCAAAGGTCCGAGCCGCTCCAGGTGCCGGCGCCAGGCCTCGCTGCCATCCGGCGTCGGTGTCAACCCGGCCGGCAAGCGCCGGGAACGGCCGAGCACCGCTTCGATCAGCCGCCGCCGCTCCATCGAATCCAGGTGCGAAAAGACCCGGCGCAGCAGCGGCAAATGCGCAATGAAGGCGTCCTCGTCGAGGGATTTGAGCCAGGCATCGACCGCGCCGCGCAGCGCTTCGTCGTAGATCAGCCGCTGACCGGCGGTGCTGAAGAAGCCCTCGAAGAACCCTGCTGCCTCAGTGACCGGCGTTCCCGGCGACAGGCGCCGCGCGATCAGGGCGGCTGCCGCATCGGCGGATAGGTGACCGGCTTCGTAGAGCAGTTGCGCGGCGCAGCCTGCCACCAGTGCGGTCGAGCGCGATCCGTCGAGCACGGCCGCCAGTCCGGTGCGCCAGGCGTCCAGAACGTCCTGTTCAGGTTCGACAAGCTTGATGGCCTCATCGGCCTTGCGCATGGCACCGACCAGCGCCGAGGATGCCTGGGCATCGAGATCACGGGCGGCGTAGGAGAGCGCGATCCCGCCTTCGACGATCAATCGCTCCAGCAGGCCGGCCAGGCGGGCCGTTTCGGTCTTGCGGGCCTCGCCATAGCGAATGATGTCGGCGAGCGGTGGCACCGATGCCAGGATTTCCAGGCATTCGCTGCTGCGCGCCGCGCGTTGCTCAAGTGTCGCCAGGCCAGCGGTCGCGGCTTCCGACAGGTTTGCGGTGATGGCGCCCTGAACCAGTGCCGCCAGCGCGTCGAGCGACGTAGCCGCGCCGATCATCTGGATCAGCCGGCCATTTGCGGCCTTTTCGATGGTTGGCCCGTAGACCAGGTTCTCGACCAGGCGAACGGCATATTCCGGCTCCCAGGACAGGGTCCAGCGCTCACGAAATGTGCCCCGGCTGCGGCCGCTGTCCGTCAACTTGCCCCAACGCACGCCGAGCACGTTGAGCCGGTGCAGCAAGGTCGACCGAAACAGCCCGCTTTCGCTGCGCAGGTCGACCGACAATTCGCGTTCCAGCGCCTCGGGCTTCAGCCGCGCCGCCTTCTGGTTGCGCTGCAGATCCTCGATCAGCGGCGCCAGCGGGGTATCGGGCGGAATTTCGCCGACATCCGCACCCAGAAGCAGTTCGGCTTCGACCAACGTCCATAGCAGAGCCTCGCCGTTGAACAGGGCACCAATAGCGGCATCGCGCAATTCCTCGAAGCCGGGCTTCGGCCGCTCCCGGATAACAGCCAGCGTCCGGGCCAGCCTTTCGGCCTCGATCAGCGAGGCGGTCGAGACTGTGTGCCCCTTGGCTCTCAACACTGTCGCGATACGTGCGAGCCAGAGGACGGAGGCATCGCCTTGCCCACGCGTCCGCCACAGATGCTTGCACCAGCCGGGGGCGACGACACCGGCGCCATAGCCGAAGCCGAGCGCCAGACGCGGGCCCGTCCATGGCGCCCAGGTCATGGTGCTCTTGCGCCGTGCAAGCCCTTTCAGCAGGGCCTGATCCTCTTTCGGTGGACGCGTCGCATGGAGTGCCGGCACGTGGAAGGCGCCGCAGACGACGGCGATCGGCCCGTCGAATTCCTTGCGCGCGGCGGCGATCTCAAGCCGCATATGCGCTTCGCGCTTTGCCTCGAATTCGGCGAGCGGACCTTCGTCTTCGCGCAACGTCGTCATCGCATCGGCTATTGCCGCGAAGATGGGGCCGGGTTGTGGGTTCTGCTCGACGATATCAGCCCACCAGCTCTCGCCATCTTCATAGCCGGCGGCCTGTGCCAGCGTTCCGATCGGATCGCGCAGATGCGGCGGCGCCTCGATCTCGGCCTTGGCTTCCGTTTCGTCGTCAGCAGCGTTTTGCGCATCGTCAGCGGGCGCAACCCGGGCTGATGACGGCAGGTCTATGAACCGCAATGCCGCACCGTTGCCAACTGCCCACAGGGCCGCCTGGTACTCCGGCGAAAATTCGGCGAACGGCCAGAAGCTCGTCGAAGCCGGATCGTCTTCCGGATAGCAAAGCAACGCCACCGGCGGCTGCATTTCAGGGCGTGCGAGCAAAGGCAGCAGCGCCGAGGCATCGGCCGGTCCCTCGATCAGCACGGCGACCGGTTTCAAATCCCGCAGCGCCTGCACCAGGCTTTCGGCGGAGCCGGGCCCGTGATGGCGTATACCGAAATAGGAAACGTCGCCGAGCGCCATGTCAGATCGCGGCGTTCAACGCTGCGTAATAGCCGGCATAGTCGGGCCGTTTCTTGAGCACGGTTTCCAGATATTCCTCCAGCACCAACTTGTCCTGCACGGGGTCTTTCACGATCGCGCCGACCAGGCTGGCGGCAAGGCCTTCGGCGCCGAGCTTGCCGCTGTCGAACCAGGCCGCCTGGCTGAGGCCGCCAACCATGGTGGCAATCGCTTCGGCCGTGGATAGCGACCCGGATGGCGTCTTCAGCGTAACCTTGCCGTCCGATGTCGCGCCGGAACGCAATTCGCGAAAAATCGTCAGCACACGGGCGATCTCCTCGCCGACATTCTTCGGCACCGGCAGATCGAGACCGTCAGCCATTTCACCAACGCGCTTGGAGACGATCGCCACTTCCTCGGCCATGTCCTCGGGCAAGGGCAGCACGACGACATTGAAGCGGCGCTTCAGTGCCGAGGACAGTTCGTTGACGCCCTTGTCGCGGTTGTTGGCGGTGGCGATGATGTTGAACCCGCGCTGCGCGTAGATCGAGGTGTTCAGTTCGGGAATCGGCATCATCTTTTCTGACAGCACGGTGATCAGCGTGTCCTGCACGTCCGAGCCCATGCGCGTCAGTTCCTCGAGGCGGCAGAGCTTGCCGCCCTGCATGGCGCGGTAGAGCGGCGTCGGCACCAGCGCTTCCTGGCTCGGACCTTTGGCCAGTAGCTGCGCGTAGTTCCAGCCATAACGGATCTGGTTCTCGTCGGTACCGGCGGTGCATTGCACGATCAGCGTCGAGTCCCCCATGATGGCTGCGGCCAGATGCTCCGACACCCAGGATTTGGCGGTGCCGGGAACACCGAGCAGCAACAATGCGCGGTCGGTGGCGAGCGTCGCCACGGCGGTTTCCATCAGCCGGCGACGGCCGACATATTTGGGCGTTACCAGCGTCCCGTCGTCTGCCTTTCCGCCGAGCAGATAAGTCAGCACCGCCTTTGGCGAAAGGCTCCACCCGGCGGGCTTTTGCCGGTCGTCATTGCGCGCGAGCGCCTGCAACTCGGCGGCATAGGCCTGCTCGACCGGAAGACGGATGGCTGTGTTCATTGGCTGTTCTCCGGATTGCTCATCTAGGGTTCAAGGCCCGACCAGGGATGCATTGAGGCGCAGCAGACCGAGCGAAGGTGCTGCCGGCGCCATGCCGGCCGCGACGACATCGCCGATCAACTTTTCCGCGGTCGCCGCCGTGACAAGAAAGCCCAAGGTCTCCAGGATCTGGTCAACGCTTCGCCGCAAGGGCTCGTCGTTTCTTGCAACAGGGGAACGCAATGTCGGGAGCGTCTGGCCATTTGTCAGGTCGCCCCATTCCAGCCAGCCTGCTTCGACGCCTTCGACCTGGATGAGTGCGTGAAGATCATACGTGTCTTTCAGGATTTGTCTGATCAAGGCACGCTTCCTGCCACTGTCGAGGCGCGCCATGAGATGGAGAGCGAGAAGCACCGCCTTGCCGCCTTCGGCGACAAGCGTGTCGGCCAAATGCGCCACCGCCGCCTCGCCGCCGGATACCGAGACCATTCGGATGAAAAAGAGATCCGCCTTATCGTCGAAGCCGAACTGCCATGCCCCGACGAAATCGGACTCAGTGACGCTGAAGCGGGCAGCGAGATCTCCCAGGTAACAGGTCGCAAACAAATCGACGCGCCGGCTTTCTTGACTGGGCGACTTGAGCTTTAGCGGTGCGTAGGTGGTGCGGCGGCGGAAAAAGCCGGATTTGCCTTCCGAAATGAAGGCGGCCAACTCGGCCGTCAGATCTTCTGGCGTGCCATCGCTTAGGTTGCCATGCTCTCCTAATCTTGCCAGCAGCCGGCCAGCCAGTTCGCGCACCCTGCCGGACCGATCGGCGAAGAGGCTTTTCAGGAACGGCGCATCATCGGCGCTCAAGCCGACGCCCATGAGTTCAATAAGGGTGGACCTGACTTCCGCCGGCTCACTTGATCCCTTGGCCTCGATAAGTTGTCTTGCCAAAGCCGGAGCGGTGCGGCGCATATCGGTCAATGCGGTACGGCGCGCAGCAGGATAAAAGTCGTCCCAGGTTTGCGCAGTCAGTTGCTCGCGGCGAGATTGTTTTTCGCCATCCACACCTGCTTGCCAGTCGACCCAAGCGGCATAGACATCCGGAACCTCACGATACGATGCTGCGGGCATCCAATCCAATGGATGCAGCACAAAGCCCCGGCTGGCGACGAGCGTCGCGACGCGTGTCTTGAACCTTGCGTCGGCTGCATGCTTGAGCGCGGCGCGCAACAGCGGCCGTAGGCGCTCCGGCAGGATCGGTAAGGCGAGTTCTGGCAGTGGCGGCCGTTGCTTCAGCGCCTTCGGCGCGGCTGGCCGCAAGGCAATTTCGATGGCCTGCGCGGCGATTGCCAGCAGCCGGCGCTCGCGTTCGTCGGGATTTGCGTTGCCGGCGATCGTCTTCCATGCGGCCGGAGCCAGATCAAAAGCCGCTCCACCGGTGATCCAGCAATCGCGCATGGCCGCAAGGCCGGTCTGCTCGATCTCGTTCATGACAGATCAAGCCTCCCGAAGCCGCTCTGCGCCGCCAGGAGGTCAAGCTGACTGCCGTTCCAGAGCGCCGCCGTTGCAGCGAGGTTCAGCCCAAGCAGCGTTGCATTGATTGTGCCGGCGATCGACAAGGCGATGCCACTCGGATCGCCGGCGGCCTGCCACCAGGCGGCACCGCGATCGTCGAGCAGGATTGCTCCGGGCGGTAGTATGACAGGTGAATCGGTGATCCAAGGCGCACTGTCTTGGCGAGCACCATGGGCCGCGAGCGGATCGGAAGCGCCGAGGCTGAAGTCCGGCCATTTGCCGGAGGCTATGTCACCCTTGCGCTCGACCACCAACGCCCGCAGCGGCTGGCGTGCTGGATAAAAGACCAGCTTGGCCTCGAAACGGTCGCCAGACGTGAAGGCGTTGGATCGGCGACCGGCAGAGGCCGGGAAATAATCGAGCAACTGGGCAAATCGCGGAATGACGCTGTTCTGATCGAGCAGCCAGGTCGAATGGCTGACAAGGCCGTCACGGCGCGACTCGATCCTCTCGCCGAGCACCTCCCAGACGCTTTCGACCTGGATCGCATCCGGATTGGCCAGAACCTGCTCCCGGCTTTCCGAAGTCGATACAAGACGCCTCAGTTCGGCATCGTCAGGCGCCTGTCGCCAGGCCTTGGCCAACAGTACGAGCTTGCCCAGTTCGCGGATCGCCGCGTCGGGGCGCTCCTCGCTGCGCAGCCCCATCAGCCGTGACGGAATCTCGTCGATGCGGCCGGCAAGCGCTGTCGCCTTCATGTCGACCAGCCGTGCCGCAATGCGGCGGCAGCGATCGCCGCTGTTGTCGACAAACCCGGCAAGGCCCAGCCGCAATTGATCCGCTATCCATTGATCGAGTTCGTCCAAAGCCACCGAGATCGAGGAGCGCGTCTCCTGGGCGCGTTTGCGCTGCGCGGTTTCGCGGCGCTCGATCGCGGCTGCATCCTCGACAGCAGCGCTTTCGTCGTCGCGCGAAGCCTCACCGATGTTCTTGCTTTCAGCGCCGGGCGCCGACGGGGCCGACTGCGAGGTGGTTTTCCGGCGACGGCCCAGCCAATCATTCACCCATTCCGGCGTCGAGCCTGCGGCGGTGAAACTGGCTGGTGTGGTGGCGGCGATCCACATCAGCGCCAAAGTGTGCTTGCAGGGGAATTTCCGCGACGGACAGGTGCATTTGTAGCCGTGGTCGCCGGTGTCGACGACCACGCGATAAGGGTTGGAGCCGGAGCCCTGGCATTCGCCCCAGATGAGCGCCAGTTGTTCGTTCTTTTCCAGGCGGGGCCAGTTCGATTGCTTAGTCAACTTGGAAGCCGAGCTCAACGACGCCTGATCGGGCGCGAGCGTTTCGATGGTTTTCAAGTCAAATTCCAAGCCGCGCCTCTCGTCACTCGAACGATACGGGTTGCCAGTATAGATGGCCGTCCATGACGGAATCTTGTAGCAGTTGCACAGAGATCGTTACAACGGACCGCGATGATCGCGTGAACCAATCCGATCCCCCGGCAATATGAAGCTGTCGGCGATGCTCTCCCTGAGAAATGTCTCCCGGCAGGAACGTGAGTGGATACGCCTTACTGCAGCGTCCGCAATGGCGACTGGCCGGCGCGGTCATGCGCGATGCCGGCCTCGGCGGCCTCCGCACCGACTGCACGATCGAGCCCTGTCGCCACCACCGAGACTCTGAAGCGGCCTTCCATGCTCTTGTCGAAGATGGCGCCGACGATGATGTCGGCCTCCTCATAGACCTCTTCGCGGATGCGGGTGGCGGCCTCGTCGACTTCGAACAGGGTCATGTCCCGGCCGCCGGAGATCGAGACCAGGACGCCCTTGGCGCCCTTCATCGACATTTCGTCGAGCAACGGGTTGGCGATCGCGGCTTCCGCCGCCTTCATTGCCCGGCTCTCGCCCGATGCCTCGCCGGTTCCCATCATCGCGCGGCCCATGCCGCGCATCACCGATTTGACGTCGGCGAAGTCGAGATTGATCAGGCCCTCCTTGACGATGAGGTCGGTGATGCAGCTGACGCCGGCAAAAAGGACCCGGTCGGCGATGACGAAGGCGTCGGCGAAGGTGGTCTTGGCGTCGGCGATCCGGAACAGGTTCTGGTTGGGGATGACGATCACCGTGTCGGCGCTTTCGCGCAGCCGCTCGATGCCTTCCTCGGCCATCTGCATGCGGCGCCGGCCCTCGAAGGTGAACGGCTTGGTGACGACGCCGACCGTCAGGATGCCGGCCTTGCGTGCCGCCTGGGCGATGATCGGGGCGGCCCCGGTCCCGGTGCCGCCGCCCATTCCGGCGGTGACGAAGCACATATGCGTGCCGGCCAAATGGTCCATGATCTCGTCCAGCGATTCCTCGGCCGCGGCCCGGCCGATCTCGGGCAGCGATCCCGCGCCGAGCCCCTCGGTGACGTGGGCGCCAAGCTGGATCAGCCGCGTCGCTTTCGACATGGTCAACGCCTGGGCATCGGTGTTGGCGGCAATGAATTCAGTGCCTTGAAGCTGTTCGGTGATCATGTTGTTGATGGCGTTGCCACCACCGCCGCCGACGCCGATAACGGTGATCTTTGGTCTCATCTCGGAGATCTCGGGCTTCTTGAACTCGGCCATGCTCTTCTCCTTCGCCAACCGCTCGCGCTTCACGCCCATCCTGATCGCAGCGGGAAAACCACGATCGCCGCAAGGCGACCTGACGCGAATCAGTCCGCCCGGATGGGTGTCTCAAAAAGCCAGAGAGCGGCGGCGCGTGCAAGTGCGGGAAAGGTCAAGATTTGTAAGACGCCAATTCATGGTGCGGCGGAGCCGCCGGACGCCCGATGCGAAAGCATGAGCTGGGCAACCAGGCCCATGGCGATTGGAAAGGTTCGCCCGAAGAACCGCCTGGAGGATGACGCCTTCTTGCCGTGCAACGATCGAAGCGTCTATCATGTCCCTGATTGTCTGCGGCGTGTGTCGTCAGGGCAGATTTCAGAACCAATGAAGTAGCGCCCGCCAATGGCCGACAAGACACATTTCGGGTTGACCGCGGTCGACACCGTACCCCTGCATGAAAAGGTCTATCTGGAACTGGTGCGGGCGCTGATGTCTGGCCAGTTCGCGCCGGGCCAGAAGCTGACCTCGCGCAAGCTCGCCAAGGAGCTTGGCACCAGCGACATGCCGGTGCGCTCCGCCTTCATGCGGCTGCAGGCGCTGCGCGCGCTGAGCCCGATGCCGAACGGCAGCGTCGAGGTGCCGGTCATTTCGGCCGAACGCTTTTCGCAACTGACGGCGGTGCGAACGGTGCTGGAAGGCACGGCAACCGAACTGGCCGCCAAGCTGATCAACGGCAACAATCTGCGTGCCATCCGCCGCCATTGCGACGAGCTGACGAAGGCGGCGCGCAAGGGCGACATCGGCGACTACCTGCGCAAGAACTATGCATTCAAATTCTCCATCTACCGTCACTGCGGCAATGAGCAGATGATCTTCCTGATCGAGACGGTCTGGATGCAGATCGGCCCCTTCCTGCGAAACCTCGGCATGGGCTTCGAGGACGGCCTCGCGGCGATCCTCGACATCGACCACCACGAGGAGGCCGTCGCGGCGATCGAGGCGCAGGACAGCGCCCGCGCCCGCGATGCCATCGTGCGCGACATCGAGGAAGGCGCTGCGCACATACTGCGCCAGGTCAGATTTCCGGAAGCACGGAGCTAGACCGGTGTCTCCTGCATCCGTCGCCAGATACCCCCTTGGCTTTCCCTTGCCTTGTCGCTATGTTGCGATCGCAAATCGCGCAATTGGTTCCTGAAATGCCTCCCGACATCCCGGCTAATGATTTGAAAAAATGACGGAAATTCTTCTGGCGAACGCCGGAGGAGCCCTCATAAACTCATAAGCTGTCTTTGTCAGGAATAGGGTTGCCGCCTCAGGCGCGGCACCGCAGGGAACCAGAGGTAACGGAAATTGAGCGATGCAGTTGCGGACGTTCTGAACTGGCTCGAAAGCCGAAACGACATCCAGAGCCTGCGGGCCGCGGTGTGCGATCTCAACGGCATCATGCGCGGAAAGCGCATCCCGGTCGAGCAGGCGCGCAAGGCGCTGGAGGGCAAGCTGCGCATGCCCTACTCGCTGATCGGCCTCGATGTCTGGGGCGAGGACATCGAAGGCGACTCCTTGGTGTTCAGCACCGGCGACGCCGATGGCCTCTGCCAGTGGACGGGGCGCGGCATTCTTCCGGTGGACTGGATCGCGCATCCGACAGCGCTGATCCCGCTGTGGCTCGCCGATGAGAACGGCGCGCCGTTCCTGGGCGACCCGCGGCGGGCGCTAGCCCGCATTCTCGACCGCTACAAGGCGCTGGGCCTGACGCCGGTCGCGGCGACCGAACTCGAATTCTATCTTGTCGACCCGCAGTCGCAGCGGCCGATCGGGCCGGTTTCGCCGGTCACCGGGCGCCGCCTCGATTCCGACGCGGCGCTGTCGATCGACGAGATCGATGATTTCGAGGCCTTCATCCACGACGTCTACGAAGCCTGCCGCATGCAAGGCATTCCGGTCGATACCGCGATCGCCGAGAACGGCGTCGGCCAGTTCGAGATCAACCTCAACCATGTCGCCGATGCCTTGCGCGCCGCCGACGACGCGGTGCTGTTCAAGCGCACGGTCAAGGGCATTGCCCGCAAGCACGGCTTTGCCGCCTGCTTCATGGCCAAGCCCTATGGCGACCGTGCCGGCAACGGTTTTCATGTCCATTTCAGCCTGGTCGACGCCGACGGCCGCAACATTTTCGACAATGGCAGCGACCAGGGTTCGGAGACGATGCGCCATGCGGTCGGCGGCCTGCTGGCGGCGATGGCCGAGAGCACGCTGGTGTTTGCCCCGCATTTCAATTCCTACCGCAGGCTGAGGCCACGGTCCTACGCACCGACGGCGGTCGCCTGGGGCTACGAGAACCGCATGGTGGCGATCCGCATCCCCGGCGGACCGTCGGCGGCGCGCCGCATCGAGCATCGCGTGTCCGGCGCCGACGCCAATCCTTACCTAGTGCTGGCGGCGATCCTCGGCGCGGCGCTGATGGGCATCGAAAAGCAGCTTTCGCCTGGTGATCCGGCCGGCAGCGAGGGACAGGGACAGCCGCCGGCCAAGCTGCCGCCGGACTGGGCCTCGGCCATCGCCAGCTTCGAAAGCGGGCCCAACGTGGCGGAGATATTCCCGGCCGCCTTGCGCCAATCCTTCATCGCCTGCAAGCGCCAGGAGTTGAACACCTTCGCGCTCAACGTCAGCGACTTCGAGCTCGAGACCTATCTGGAAAGCGTCTGAGATCGCGATGAAACTGTGTGCGATCCTCGCGGGATAGCAACCCTATGAGGACCGCTCTGCCTTCAACACCGAAACGGCCACCTCGCTGTTGTGGACATAGTCGTTGGCGTCCGGCTGCCTCTGCACCAGCAGAATGAACAGCAGGTCGGTCAGCGTCAGTTGCGCGTCGCGCGCCGTGATGGACGAAGAGCGCGCCCGCTCCTCGTCGGCGATGGTGTAGAGGCGGATGTCGGCGACACGGCTCAACGGATTGTCGTGCAGGCCGGTGACGGCGATCACCATTGCGCCGCGCTTGCTGGCAAGCTCGGCGATGCGCAAGGTTTCGATGCTGGCGCCGGAATAGGAAAGCGCAAACAGCACGTCGTCGGGCCCCAGCGTCGAGGCATTGGCCATCTGGATGTGGCTGTCGCTGTCATGCAGGACATTGCGGCCGAGCTTCATCAGCTTGTAGGAGAAATCGCGCGCCACCAGCGAGGAAGCGCCGACGCCGACCAGATGGATGCGGCGCGCGCCGTCGAGCAATTCCAGCGTCCGGGAGAGGATGCGGTCGCTGTTGGCGGCGACAGTCTGCTGCATCGACAGAAGCTTGCTGCCGATCAGCTTCTTCAGGATGACGGGAAAACCGTCGCCGACCTCGATCGAACCGTGGATGACGCCGGCCGGCATTTGCCAGTCCCGCGACTTGGCCTCGCTGATGGCGAGCTTGAGCTCCTGATAGCTGGCATAGCCGAGCTTCTGGCTGAACTTGACCACGCTCGACTGGCTGCGCCCGATCTCGGCCGCAAGGGCGGCCGTAGACAGGCGCAGCATCTGGTCGGGATTGTCGACGATGTACTGGCCGATCTCGCGATCGCCGGCCGCCATGCCGTCGAGCTTCGCAGTGATCTTCTTCAGAACGGACATGAACCCTCTTGAGCGCTTCGGTGCTCCACAACAGAGGAATAAAATATTCCAGATTTCATTGACAGCCAAGAACGCTGAATTAATTCTCGACGTGAGCCGGCCCTAGGCCGGCAGTCGTGGCGGAGCCATGGTGATGGACAGATTGCGCATTGTCGGCGGACGCAGGCTGGAAGGCGCGGTGACGATCTCCGGCGCCAAGAATGCGGCCTTGCCGCAGATCGCGGCCGCCCTGCTCAGCCCCTACCCGCTCGAACTTGCCAACCTGCCTGATGTGACCGACGTGGAAAACATGCTCGGCGTGGTGCGGCTGCATGGCGCCGAAGTGACGCGGTCGGCGCATGGCGCGACGATCGACACCAGTGGAGCGGTCTCCAAGGAGACTTCCTACGACACGGTGAGAAAGATGCGGGCGACGGTGCTGGTGCTGGCGCCGTTGCTGGCGCGCTTCGGCCATGCGCGGGTTTCGTTGCCGGGCGGCTGCGCGATCGGCGCGCGGCCGGTCGACATGCATGTCGCCGCACTCGCCGCACTCGGCGCCAGGATTGCCATCGAGAGCGGCCTGATCGTCGCCTCGACGCCGAACGGGCTGACCGGCACGCGCATCGTGCTCAGCTCGCCATCAGTCGGGGCGACGGAAACCGCCATGATGGCGGCAACCATGGCCAAGGGCGAAACCGAGATCCTCAACGCGGCGCGCGAGCCTGAAGTGGCCGACCTCGCCGCTTGCCTCAACGCCATGGGCGCGCGCATCGAGGGTGCCGGCACGCACCGCATTCTGATCGCCGGCGACACAAGCTGGCGCCCGGCCAGGCACGACATCATCCCTGACCGGATCGAGGCCGGCACCTATGCCATCGCCGCGGCCATCACCGGCGGCCAGTTGGAACTCACCCACGCTCGGCTCGAACACATGGCCTCGGTGGTGCAGTCGCTGGAGGCCACCGGCGTCAGCGTCTGGCCCGGCGACCGCGGGCTCATCGTGTCACGCGACCGGCCGCTCAAGGCCGCCGATGTCACGACCGAACCCTATCCGGGGTTTCCCACCGATCTCCAGGCGCAGTTCATGGCGCTGATGTGCTGCGCCGAAGGCGCGTCGCTGCTGCGCGAAACCATCTTCGAGAACCGCTTCATGCATGTGCCCGAGCTGATGCGGCTCGGTGCCAACATCAAGCTGCAGGGCACAATGGCGCTGGTGCGCGGCGGCGAGCGGTTGCACGGGGCGCAGGTGATGGCGACGGATCTGCGCGCCTCGGTCTCGCTGGTGCTGGCGGCGCTGGTGTCGGAAGGCGAGACGATGATCAACCGCGTCTACCATCTCGACCGCGGCTATGAACAACTCGACCGCAAGCTGCGCCTCTGCGGCGCCGATATCGAGCGGCTGAGCGCATGAGCGGCGAGCCCTATTTTCTCGGTGTCGACGGCGGCGGCACCGGCTGCCGGGCACGCATCGAGGATGCGCAAGGCGTCGTGCTCGGACAAGGCCTGTCCGGTCCGGCTTCGACGCGGCTCGGCATCGAGGCGGCCTGGGCCTCGGTTGCGAAGGCGTTTGGTGCGGCGATCGAGGAGGCAGGATTTGGAGCCGCCGAGATTGCCCGCATTCATGCCGGCATCGGCCTTGCCGGGATCGGCCGCAAGGGCGCGCTGGAAGCGCTGAGAGCGATCGCGCATCCCTTCGCCAGCATCGGCTTCGTCAGCGACGGCATCGGAGCCTGCCTTGGCGCGCATTCCGGTAGGGATGGCGCCATCGTCATTGCCGGCACGGGCTCGATCGGCCTCGGCTTCGTCGAGGGCCGCGACCTGCGCGCCGGCGGCTACGGCTTTCCGATCTCAGATGAAGGCAGCGGCGCCGACCTAGGCCTGAAGGCCGTGCAACTGGCGCTGCGCGCGCATGACGACCGCCACGAGCGCACGGCGCTGCTGAGCGAAGTGATGCAGCGCTTCCAGGACGACCCGATGGAAGCGGTTGCCTGGATGGACCGCGCCAGCGCCACCGACTATGCGGCACTGGCGCCAATGGTGATGCGCCATGCCGACCAGGGCGATCCCGCCGGACGCCGCATCGTGCAAGGTGCCGCCGAACAGATCGACACGCTGGTGCGGGTGCTGTTCGAAAAAGGCGCGCCGCGCGTGACCTTGCTCGGTGGCCTTTCCAGCCCGCTCGAACCCTGGCTTTCCCCCGATGTGCGGCGGCGCCTGAAACCGGCCGACGGTGACGCCGTGTCGGGGGCAATTATTCTCGCCAGGCGGTCGCTCGCCGGAGGTTAGCTCCGATCGGGGTAGGAATATTTTATTCCAACTTTTTGTTGACCATTCGAATATCCAATTCTAAAAAGTTAACGAAGAATGGCGGCGCGCTGAAAGCACTGGAATGACCGAGCAAGGTTTGATGTCCGAACTGGACCGGCTGGTTTCCGAAGGCCGCAATCCGCGGACAATGGATATCGACCTGCTGGCGACCATCGACGTGCTGCGCAGGATCAATGACGAGGACCGGATCGTTCCGGCCGCCGTCGAGAAGGTCGTGCCGGAGATCGCCGCCGCTGTCGACCGGATCGTGCGCGCCTTCCAGAAAGGCGCCCGGCTGATCTATATGGGCGCCGGCACCAGCGGCCGGCTGGGTGTGCTCGACGCATCGGAATGCCCGCCGACCTTCGGCGTGCCGGAAGGCATGGTCGTCGGGCTGATCGCCGGCGGTTCCGACGCGCTGGTGCGGTCCCTTGAAGGCGCCGAGGATGACCCGAAAATGGGCGCCAAGGCATTGCAGGAGATCGGGCTCACGCCGGACGATGTGATCGTCGGCATCGCTGTCAGCGGGCGCACGCCCTATGTCATCGGCGGACTGACCTATGCAAAACAGGTCGGCGCCACCACGGTCGCCCTGTCGTGCAATCCGGCATCGACCATTGCCGGCATCGCCGATATCGCCATCTCGCCTGTCGTCGGCCCGGAAGTGCTCACCGGCTCGACCCGGCTGAAATCGGGAACCGCGCAGAAGCTGGTGCTGAACATGCTGAGCACGGCCTCGATGATCCGCATCGGCAAGAGCTACCAGAACCTGATGGTCGACCTGAACCCGTCGAACAGGAAGCTGGTCGCGAGAGCAATCAGGATCGTCATGCAGACGACCGGCTGTACAGCAGCGCAGGCGCGACAGGCGCTCGAGCGCACCGGCAATGACGTGAAGCTGTCGATCCTGATGACCACCACCGGTCTCGACGTCGAGGCGGCGCGCGCCGCCCTCGGCAGAGCCGGAGGATTTCTGAGAAAGGCAATCGGCGACAGGCCGGCCTGAAGCCGCAAGGGACAAGACGGCCTGGGGCCGCTTGAAGACAACACGGCCGGAGGCCGGATGGGACAAGACGGCGTGAAGCCGCTTAGACTGGGCCGATAGTCCAAAGCATGTGTGCCTTGGAAGCGGTCCGCGGAAACTGCAAGGCATCATGTTCAAAGAATGGGAGACGAGAATGGTTCATCTTACAAGCAGGCTGCTGTCGGGCATCACCTTTGCCGCGATGCTTGGCGTGGAAGCGGTTTCGACGCAGGCGAGTGCCGCGACGCTGCACATGGCCTGGTCGCAGGACGCCACCGGGCTTGACCCGCACAAGCAGACCGCTTTTTCCTCGCTGCGGCTGCTGGAGCTGATCTACGAGCCGCTGGTGCGCGTCGATGCCAGCCTGCAGATCGTGCCCGCCATCGCCACGTCCTGGGAGTTTTCCAAGGACGGCAAGGAGCTGACCTTCAAGCTCGATCCCAAGGCGAAGTTCCAGGACGGCGCGGCCGTGACCTCGGCCGACGTCAAGGCCTCGTTCGAACGCATCCTCGACGAAAAGACGAGCGCTGCAGCGCGCGCCAACTTCCTGTCGATCGCCAGCATCGACACGCCGGATGCTGGCACCGTCGTGTTTCATCTGTCGCAGCCCGACGTGCCGATCCTGACGGCGATGAGCGACGTCAACGCCGCCATCGTGCCGGCGGCTGAAGTCAAGGCCGGCTCGATCGGCACAAAGGCGGTTGGTTCGGGTCCGTTCAAGCTCGACAAATGGGACCCCAATGCCAAGGAAGTCTTGAGCGCCAACAAGGACTGGGCCGGCGGCCCGACCGGCGTCGACAGCATCGAGATCAGCGTGCTGCCCGACGAGGCGGCGATCCTGGCCGCAATGCGCACCAAGCAGATCGATTTCGCGCTGCTCAACGACCCGCTGGTCGCCACGCTGGTGCCGAAGGAAGCCAGCCTGCAGCTTAACCGCGTGCCGGTGCTTGCCTATCACGTGCTGCAGCTCAATCCGTCGCGCAAGCCGATGACGGAGCTCAAGGTGCGGCAGGCGATCTCCTGCGCCATCGACCGGCAAGACGTGCTGGACACCGCTTCGCTCGGCGAAGGCAAGGTCACCGGACCGCTGACCATCCCGGCGCTGGCAACCGATCCAAGCGAGCTGTTCTGCTACAAGCGCGATGTCGAGAAGGCCAAGAAGCTGATGGCCGAGGCCGGCTTTGCCGACGGCTTTTCGGCGACCGTGATCGGCGCCACCGGCGAGCCGCCGACGGCGGCGGCGGAGGCCCAGGTGATCCAGTCGCAGCTGGCCGAAATCGGCGTCAAGCTCGACATCAAGATGATGGAGCTCAACGTCTATGTCGACGCCTGGCTGAAGGGCAATTTCGACATGGCGGTCGCGCTGAATGGCGGCCGCGCCGACCCCTACACCATGTACAACCGCTACTGGACCAAGGCAGGCAATCTGCAGAAGGTGGCGAACTACATCGACGACACGCTGGACAGCCTGATGCAGAAGGGACGCGCCGAGACCGACCCGGCAAAACGCAAGGCGATCTTCGCCGAGTTCGAGAAGCATCTCGCCGAAATGTCGCCCTGGATCTGGCTCTACACTTCCTACAGCTATACGGCGCAGCAGAAGAACATCGCCGGGTTCGTGCCGACGCCGACAGGCACGCTGTTCAGCCTGAGCAAGGTGACGATCCAGTAGCGTCGGCTTCGGCAACGGGACGAGAGGTCTTCTGCGCGTGAACTATCTCTTGCGACGGCTGGCGACGTTTCCTCTCGTCCTGCTTGGCGTGTCCATCCTGGTCTTCGTCGCGATCCGGATGGTGCCGGGCGATTCGATCACGGCGATGCTCGGCACAGAGGCCGGCCTGCTGACGCCGGCGCAGCGGGATGCGCTTGCCGCCTATTTCGGCATCGACCAACCCTGGTTCGTCCAGTACTGGCGCTGGATCGGCGGCATCCTGCACGGCAATTTCGGCATCTCCGTCACCTATGGCAGGCCGGTTCTCGACGTCATCCTCGAGCGTTTCCCGCTGACGCTGGAGCTGGCCATCCTGTCGATGATCATCGCCCTGGCGGTCGGCCTGCCGGCGGGCATCTACGCCGCCACGCATAGCGAAAAACCGTCCGACCTCGGGGTCCGCATCGTCGCCATGATCGGCCAGTCGACGCCGAGCTTCGTGCTTGGCCTGTTGATCATCTACACGCTGTCGGCCGGTTTCGGCGTGCTGCCGGCGATGGGTGAGTTCGCGCCGCTCTGGCAGGATCCGCTGCGCAATCTCAGCCAGTTGATCCTGCCGGCGATCACGCTCGGCTTTGCTTTCGCCGCCTCGGTCACCCGCATAGCACGTTCGGCCATGCTCGACGTTTTGAGCGACGACTATGTGCGCACGGCACGCAGCAAGGGCGCATCGGCGCGCAGCGTCATCTGGCGGCACGCTCTGCCCAATGCGCTGATCCCGGTGGTAACGCTTGGTGGTATCGAGTTCGGCTACCTGCTGGGCGGCGCCGTCATCGTCGAGCAGATTTACGCCCTGCCCGGCCTTGGACGCATGGTGCTGGACGCCATCCTGCAGCGCGACTACGCGCTGGTGCAGGGAGCCGTGCTGTTCATCGCCTTCAACTTCATGATCGTCAATCTCCTGGTCGACCTCGCCTATGTCGCGCTCGATCCGCGCATCCGGCTGGGGGAGCAATGAAGCGCATCCTGCGCGCCATCTTTGGCCATGGCAGCGGCCGCATCGGCGGCGTCATCGTCGGCGTTTACCTGCTGCTCGCGCTCCTCGGCCTGCTGGGGCTGACGCCGCACAATCCGATCACGCAATACCGTATCGACCGGCTGCATGCGCCCAGCGCCGCCTACTGGATGGGCACCGATTTGTTCGGCCGCGACGTCGCCAGCCGGCTGATGGCGGGCATCGGCCAATCCTTCACGGTCGCCTTCTTCTCGGTCGCCTTCGCCACGCTTGCCGGTACGGTAATGGGGCTTGCCGCCGCCTGGCTCGGGCGGCGCTGGGACGGCATTGTGATGCGCATCATGGATGTGCTTCTGGCTTTCCCGGCCATCCTTCTGGCGCTGCTCATCGTCACCGTTGCCGGACCGGGCACCTGGACCAGCGTCGTTGCCATCGGGATCGTCTACACGCCGATCTTCACCCGCGTCGTGCGCGGCCCTGCTTTGTCGCTGAAAGCACGCGAATTCGTCGACGCCGCGCGCACCTTCGGCAGCAGCCCGAGCTATATCGTGACACGCCACCTGTTGCTCAATCTGGTGGCGCCGTTGACCGTGCAGGTGACGCTGGCATTGGCCTGGGCGCTGCTGACCGAGGCCGGCCTGAGCTTCCTTGGGCTCGGCACGCAGCCGCCCGCGGCCTCGCTCGGCCTGATGCTGAGCGATAGCCGCAACCTCATGGAAACCGCGCCATGGCTGATGATCTTCCCCGGCCTGGCGATCATGATCAGCATTCTTGGCTTCAACCTGTTGGGCGACGCCTTGCGCGACATACTCGATCCGAAGACGCGGAGAGCGTTGGCATGACCCCGCTTCTGTCCGTCCGCGACCTGCGCGTCGGCTTTGGCCGCGATCCCCGAGCCAATGAGGTGGTGCGCGGCGTCAGCTTCGACCTGGCGGATGGCGAGACGCTGGCCATCGTCGGCGAGAGCGGCTCGGGAAAATCCGTCACCGCGCTGTCGATCAACCGTCTCATCGATTTCGGCGGCGGCCGCATCACTGGCGGCAGCATTGCGCTGAAACGCGCCAATGCGGCCGTGCTCGACCTGGCGAGCGCGCGCGAACCGCAACTAACTGGCATTCGCGGCGCCGAGATCGGCATGATATTTCAGGAGCCAATGACCTCGCTCAATCCGGTCTTGACCATCGGCACCCAGATCGAGGAATCGTTCCGGCTACATCGCGGCCTGACCGGCCGGCAAGCCACGGCGGCGGCCAGGGACGCGCTCGACCGCGTGCGCATCCCCGATGCCGCGCGGCGGCTGAAATACACGCCCAACCAGCTCTCGGGCGGCATGCTGCAACGGGTGATGATCGCCATTGCGCTCGCCTGCAACCCGCGCCTGCTGATCGCCGACGAGCCGACGACGGCGCTCGACGTCACCGTGCAGGCGCAGATCATGGCGCTGCTGGCCGAGCTGAAGCGCGAGACCGGCATGTCTGTCATCTTCATCACCCACGATATCGGCCTGGTTGCCGGCATCGCCGACAGAGTGATGGTGATGCAGAACGGGCAGGCCGTCGAACAGGGCGAACTGAACCAGATCCTCGATCATCCCAGTCATCCCTACACGCAGCATTTGCTGCACGCCGTGCCGCATTTCGCCAATGGCCGCGCGGCGCGCGCCGACGGACAGCGCGACAAGGACGCCGGCACAAAGCCCGCCCTGGAGGTCGATGGCCTCGTGGTGCGGTTTCCGCTCAAGAGCGGCTTCTTCAGCCACGCCACTGGGGCGGTGCACGCGGTCGACGGCGTCGATTTCGACCTGATGCCGGGCGAGACGCTGGCCATCGTCGGCGAGAGCGGCTCGGGCAAGTCGACGACGGCAAAAGCGGTGCTGGGGCTGGTGCGGTCGACACGCGGCAGCTTCTCGGTGGGCGCCGCGGCGGCTTCGGCCGCGCGCAGCGCCAGGCCGGTGCAGATGGTGTTCCAGAACCCCTATGCCTCACTCAACCCGAGGCTGACGATCGAGAGCATCCTGGCCGAGCCGGTGATCGCCACCGGCGGCCGCGTGAATGCCGAGACGCAAGCCAGGATGGCGAGCCTGCTCGAACGCGTCGGCCTGCCCAGGACCAGCCTAGCGCGCTACCCGCATGAATTTTCCGGCGGCCAGCGGCAGAGGCTATGCATCGCCCGCGCGCTGATGCTCAACCCTTCGGTCGTCGTCCTCGATGAAGCGGTGTCCGCGCTCGACGTCTCGGTCCAGGCCATGGTGCTGGATCTGCTGGTCGACCTGCAGCGCGAATTTGGACTCGCCTATCTGTTCATCTCGCACGATATGGCGGTGGTCGAGCGGATCGCCCACCGTATCGCCGTCATCTATGCCGGCCAGATCGTCGAGATCGGCGACGCGGCCTCGGTGCTGTCGAAGCCGAAGCATTCCTATACGAAGAAGCTCATCGCCGCCGTTCCGACCATCGACCGGCGGCGTGAGCATTTCGAGCTCGACACGCGCCAGATCCCCTCGCTGGTAAGGCCACCGGGGTTCGAACCGGCGCCGGCGCGCTGGGAGCAATTTGGCAGAGATCATATGGCAAGGGTTGAGGCGTGATGTACAGTGCCTGGGGCGCGAAGGATCGCGGCCTTTCAAGAGGAGGCCGGCATTGAACGACCTCGCCCAACTCTTCGACCGCGCGTTCCAACCACTCGCAACAGCGGTTTCCGCCAAGCGCATTCCCGGCGGCGTGCTCGGCATTGTCGACAGCAATGGCCACCGCATCATCAAGGCAATCGGCTCTGCCCAACTGGTACCGAACCAGCGACCGATGCGCGTTGAAACCTGGTTCGACCTGGCATCCCTAACCAAGGTCATCTTCACCACGCCGCGCATCCTGGCGCTTGCCGAAGACGGCATCACCGATCTCGACGCACAGCTGATTTCCGCCATGCCGGACCTTCGCCAATACGATGCGACAGCCTGGGAGCGGAAGGTGACGTTTCGCCAATGCCTCGGCCACCAGACGCCCTTCCCTGCGGTCGAGCCGGTCTACACCTACGGGCGCGACCCCGACCTTTTGCGCGCCTTCATCCTGCAGCGCGAATGGCGGGCGGGCGATCCGGTCTATTCCGACATCAACTTCATCCTGCTCGGCTTTGCGCTCGAGCGGCTGTCGGGCAAGACGATCAGGGACATGGATGCCGGTCCCGGCTTTGCCTGGTCGGCGGAGCCCGATGCGTCAGCCGCGACCGAGGACTGCAGCTGGCGCCATCGAGTGCTCTGCGGCGAAGTCCATGACGACAATTGCTCGGCGCTGCAGGGCGCCGGTCATGCCGGCCTGTTCGGCACGGCCGCCTCGGTGCTCGATTTCGCACAGGGGCTGCTGGACGGCAGCGGCGCCTCCGAACAGTCGATCGCGCTGATGCGCGTGCCCTTGTCGGCCACCCGCACCCATGGCTGGGAACGCCCCTATGAGAGCTGGTCCGGCGGCGCGCTGTGCAGCCCGGGAACCATCGGCCACACCGGCTTCACCGGCACCGGACTGTGGATCGACTTCGACAAGGGCAAGGCATGGACCTTGCTCACCAACCGGATCCATCCGACACGTCATTTCGACAGCGGAATCGTTTCGCTGCGGCGGGCAGTCGGCGATATCGTGAATGGAGCTAAAGCATGATCCCGAAAAGTGGAAACCAGGTATCGGACGAGATCATGCTCAACAGGGACTCTACGATGGAACCAATCTGGGCCGTCGGCCTGATGACCGGCACCGTGCTTGATGGCAACATCGACGTGGCGCTGATCAAGACCGACGGCGAGCGGATCGAGGATTTCGGCACCTACCGGCTGATGCCTTATCCCTCATCGATCCGTTCCTTGCTGGAAGAGACGTTGACGGCGGCCAGGGGCTGGAACTTCACCGGACCGGAACCGGCGATCTTCCGGACGGCTGAGGAAGCGCTGACGCGCGCCCAGTCGGCGGCGGTCAGGGAATTGGTCGAGAGCACTGGCATGACGATGGCCGATATCGGCGTCGTCGGCTTCCACGGCCAGACCGTGCTGCATCGCGCGCCCCAGGTCGGGCGGCTCGGCCAGACCCGGCAGCTCGGCGACGGCGATTTGATGCACAAAATCCTCGGCACCAAGGTCGCCTATGATTTCCGTTCGGCCGACATGCGCGCCGGCGGGCAAGGCGCGCCGCTGGCCGCTGTGTACCACACCGCGCTCATGCGCAGCGCCGGCGCCAGTGGCGAGGTGGCCGTGCTCAATCTCGGTGGCGTCGCCAACATCACCTGGTGGGACGGCGCCGACAATGTCGTTGCCTTTGATACCGGCCCCGCCAACGCGCCGCTCAACGACTTCATCAAGTCAAAAGGTCTCGGCGAAATGGACCGCGACGGTGCGCTGGGCCGTGCTGGCAAGGTGGACGAGGCCCGGCTCGCCAAGCTGTTGCAGCATCCTTATTTGACCAAGGCATATCCGAAGTCGCTCGACCGTTTCGACTTTGGTGCCGCCATGGCCGATGGCCTTAACGCCGAGGAGGGCGCCGCGCTGCTCACCGCCTTCACCGCTTCGGCCGTCGGCAAGGCGCTCGACCTCCTGCCAAGCCGGCCGAAGAGACTGGTGGTCAGCGGTGGCGGCCGCCACAACCCGACGATGATGGCAATGCTCGCCAGCCGCGCCGGTGTCGAGGTGTTGCTGGCCGAGAGCCTCGGCTGGAGCGGCGACGCGGTCGAAGCGGAGTGCTTTGCTTTCCTCGCGGTTCGCGTGTTGCGCGGCCTTCCGATCAGTTTCCCGAGCACCACCGGCGCGCCGCAGCCGATGCGTGGCGGGCGGCTGGCTGGTTAGTCGGCCGAGAGCTTCTTCTGCAGGAAGATGCGGCTGCGGCCGACCGGGAAATCGGCCAGCGTGCCGAAGGGCTGATAGCCCTGCCGCTGATAGACCCTGGCGGCAACCGGACTGAAGGTGTCGATCCAGGCGTTTTGGCAGCCACGCGCAATGGCTTCCTGTTCGGCGGCGTCCAGCATCCGGCCTGCCATATACTGGCCACGCAGCCTTTCATCGACCCACAGCCATTGCACGTAGAGCCAGCCCCAGGCGGTGTAGCCAGAAATGCCGGCAACCACCGCGCCGCCCTCGTCGCGCACGAACACCGCCAGCGCCTTTCGTCCGGATGCGCCGACATCGCTATCGTTGAACGCCGCCAGCCGCTCACCGAGAAAGGCGAGTTCTTCCGGCGAGGGATTTGCCGTGGTTTCGAGCGTGGTGTTCATGGCTCTTCCGGTAGTGCGCAAGTGGATGCAAATGCAGCGTTACGAAGCGCCCTGCCCGGGCGCAACCTCTATGTCTGTCCGCGACCAGGCAGCGTGTCCGGATCGCCGCCATTCCGGAATTCGGATGCGGCGATGCCATAGCGCTTGAGCTTGTCGTAGAACGTCTTGCGCGGCACGCCGAGCGCGTCGATGGCGCCGCGCACGTCGCCGCCATGATCGCGCAGCGCCTCGCGGATGAGCTGCGCCTCGTATTGGCCGACGCGCTCGGGCAGTGCGGCCGAGGGCTCCGGCGAATGCGCCGTCGTCGCCCTGGCTTCGTCCTCAGGCCCGAGGCCGAGTGCGACGCGGTCGGCGAAATGCGCAAGTTCACGCACATTGCCCGGCCAGTCATGCGACTGCAGATAATCGCTCACCGCGGCATTCACCGCAGCCACAGGCCGGCCGAAGCGTTCCGCTGCCTTGCCGAGGAAATGCCCGAACAGCATAGGGATGTCGCCGCGCCGTTCGCGCAGCGGCGGGATGCGCAGCGTCACCACGTTGAGGCGAAAATAGAGATCCTCGCGAAAGTCGCCGCGCTGGTCCGGCCGGCCGAGATCGATCTTGGTCGCCGCGACGACCCTGAGATCGAGACGCCTTGTCTCGTTCGAGCCGAGCGGGGTGAGGCTGCGCGTCTCCAGCACCCGAAGCAGCTTGACCTGCAGGGCCGGCGGCATGGACTCGATCTCGTCAAGGAACAGCGTGCCGCCGCTGGAGTGCTCGACGCGCCCGATCCGCCGCCGCTGCGCACCGGTGAACGCCCCCGCCTCGTGGCCGAAAAGCTCGCTGTCGATGACGGTTTCCGGCAGAGCACCGCAATTCAGCGCCACGAAGGGCTTTGCGCGGCGCCGGCCCCATCGGTGCAGCAGGTCGGCCACCACTTCCTTGCCGGTTCCGGTCTCGCCTTCCACCAGCACGTCGACATCCATGTCGGCGATCTGCCGCAAGGTGTCGCGCAGCCGCCGGATGGCCAGCGCCTCGCCGATCAGCGGCATGCCTTCGGCAGCCAGTGCGGCGGCTTCGCGTAGCCGCCGGTTCTCCATCACCAGCCGCCGCTTCTCCGTTGCCCGTGTCAGCGCTTCGACCAGGCGCTCCCCCGCATAGGGTTTGGGGATGAAATCGTAGGCGCCGTCCTTGAGCGCAGCGACCGCAAGATCGACATCACCATGCCCGGTGACCAGGATCACCGGCAAGTCGGCGTCGACAGCCTTGATGCGGTCGAACAGTTGCAGGCCGTTCATGCCAGGCATTCTGATATCGCTGACCACGACGCCCTCAAAATTCTCGTCGACGACGGCGAGCGCCGCCTCGGCAGCGTCCAGCGCAACCACGCTGAAGCCGGCGAGTTCGAGCAGTTGCGTCGTGGCGTGAAGCAGGTCCGCGTCGTCATCGACAAGCGCGACCAGCGCTGATCCCTGCGTCATTCGATCCGCCTCAAGTCGATGGTGAAGGATGCGCCGCCGGCGTAGTCGGGGTCGAGCCGCAGCGTGCCGCCCAGCTCCTGGGCGATTTCCTGCGAGATCACCAGCCCGAGCCCAAGCCCCTTCTCCTTGGTGGTCTGGAACGGCATGAACAGATTGCCGGCCGCTTCCGGACCGAGGCCGGGACCGTTGTCGCGCACCGAAATCAGCACCCTGTCGTCGCGCTCGGCGAGGTCGATCTCGATGCGGGGATCGGGCCGGTCCTTCATGGCGTCGAGCGCGTTCTGCAACAGATTGACCAGGATCTGCTCCAGCCGGATGCGGCTCGCCATCACCACCGGCGATGCGCTGCCGCGCGGCTTGACGATGGTGACGCCGGAATCGCGGATGCGGCCGGACAGAAGCGACAGCGCGCCGTCGATCGCCTCGCGCACCGGCAATGGCGAGGCCGCCACGCCCGGCCGGCGGGCGAAGGTGCGCAGCGTGCTGGTGATGGCACCGATGCGTTCGGTCATCGAGACGATCGAGGTCAGATTGCCGCTCGCCGGTTCGGTCTTGCCGCCTTCGAGAAAACGGCCGGCATTTTCGGCATAGGTGCGGATGGCGGCGACCGGCTGGTTGATCTCGTGCGCCACGCCGGCGGCGATCTGGCCGAGGATGGATAGCCGGTTGGCCTGGGCGAGATCGTCGCGCAGCCGGCGGACCTTGGCCTCGGCATTTTCGCGTTCGGTGATTTCCCCGGCGAGCGCCGTATTGGACCGGGTCAGTTCGGCCGTCCTCGTGCTGACCCGGCTTTCCAGCTCGGCATTCATGCGTGCCAGCGCCTCCTGCCGCAGCCGGCGCGTGCGCTGGCGACGGGTGAGCACGAAGGCCAGCAGGCCGGTCAGCAGCAGCCCGAGCAGCGTGGTCAGGCGCGCCGTGTTGGCGGCGGACGCCAGCGCCGCATCGGCCGGCGTCAGCAGCCACAGCCGCCAACCTGGGACCGCACCCGGCAGGTCCTGCACCACCTCGACGAAGCGGCGCGACTTTCCGGCGCCGTCGATCGTCGTGAGACCGTCGCCATTGCCGCGCCGCACCGGCAATGGTTCGAAGGCGGCGCCCGTCAATTGCAGCTGCTCATGGGCAGCGGCGGTGTCCGCGGCAGAGAGCGGCGCCAAGGCATGGAACCGCCAGTCGGGCTCGCTGGTGGCCAGGACGACGCCGCGTTCATCGGTGACGAAAACCAGAAAGCCGCTCGAGCGCCAATTGGCTTCGACACCGCCGAGTTCGACCTTCAGCACCGCGACGCCAAGCGGCTTGCCGCCATCGTCGACACGGCTGGCAAGGTAGAGGCCCGGGCGGCCGCTGATGGTGCCGAGTCCATATTGACTGGCGGCGCCGCTGGCCATCGCCTGCTGGAAATAGTGGCGGAAATTGTAGTCGATACCGACAAAGCTGTCCGGCTGGCCGGCATTGCTGGCCGATATCGCGATGCCCGCCGTGTCGATGACGTAGATGGCGGACGCCGAGGCATCGCCGGCGATCGCCTTGAGCTTATCGTTGAGGGCCGCTTCCTGCATCTTCCCGGCACGGCGTAGCGCCCCACGCACCGCATCGTCGCGGGCCAGCACCAGCGGCACCAGGCGCTGCTTTTCGATTTCGCCGGTCAGGGTTCCTGCTGCCAGCGGCAAGGCGGCCAGCGCCCCGTCGCGCAGGTCGCCGGCAGCCTGACCCTCGGCGATGCGCCCGGCAATGGCAACCGCGCCGGCCAGCACCGCGAGCGCAACCACGACAAGTAGCCAGCGGCCGTCGCGCAGCCGGGCCACCGCCTCGCGCAGCAGGTCACGGCCGGCAAACCCCGCTGATTCGCTATCGGTGCGTGCTTGCGGCGTCGGCCCTCTCCCTTCCGTCACGGCTTTGCTGCCAGTGTAATGCGAAATTCCGCCTCGGCAAACAAGGCTTGTGCGGAAATCCGCACAGGCATCCTCCCAGAACAAGGCGAGAATGGCTGAAATCCCAGTATTCCGGCCTTTCCCCGATCTGGCACGGCGCTTGCAACCGCATTTACAGCGGCGGGCGACCGGAACGCCGCGATGGGAGAAGTCTTGCAGGGCGACGCGCTAGCCGCCCCTTCCGGCAAGGGAGAGTTCGATGCACATAGCAGACCAATCAGGCGCGCCCGCCGCGCAGCGCAAGCCAATCTATGCCCAGCTCTACGTGCAGGTGCTCGTGGCGATCACTGTCGGCATCTTGCTCGGCCATTACTATCCGTCGATCGGCGAGAGCATGAAGCCGTTGGGCGACGCCTTCATCAAGCTGGTCAAGATGATCATCGCGCCGGTCATCTTCCTGACGGTAGCGACCGGCATCGCCGGCATGAGCGACCTGCAGAAGGTCGGCCGCGTCGCCGGCAAGGCGATGCTCTACTTCCTCACCTTCTCCACGCTGGCTCTGATCATCGGCCTTATCGTGGCCAATGTCGTGCAGCCGGGCGCCGGCTTCAACATCGACCCGGCAACGCTCGACGCCTCGACCATCAGCACATACGCCGCCAAGGCGCATGACCAGTCGGTCACCGGCTTCCTGATGAACATCATCCCGTCGACGATCGTCGGTGCCTTCGCCGAGGGCGACATCCTGCAGGTGCTGTTCTTCTCGGTGCTGTTCGGCGTCGCGCTGGCGCTGGTCGGCGACAAGGGCGCGCCGGTGCTCAACTTCCTGCAGGCGCTGATGGCTCCGATGTTCAAGCTGGTCAGCGTGCTGATGAAGGCCGCCCCGATCGGTGCGTTCGGCGCCATGGCCTTCACCATCGGCAAATACGGCATCGGCGCGGTCATCAACCTCGCCATGCTGGTCGGCACCTTCTACGTGACAGCCTTCCTGTTCGTCTTCGTCGTGCTGGGCGCGGTCTGCCGCTACAACGGCTTCTCCATCTTTTCCCTGATCCGCTACATCAAGGAAGAGCTGCTGCTGGTCCTGGGCACCTCCTCGTCGGAGGCAGCACTCCCCTCGCTGATGGAAAAGATGGAGAAGGCCGGCGCCAAGCGCTCGGTGGTCGGACTGGTCATCCCGACCGGCTATTCCTTCAACCTCGACGGCACCAACATCTACATGACGCTGGCGGCGCTGTTCATCGCCCAGGCAACGAACATCCATCTCTCCTTTGCCGACCAGATCCTGCTGCTCCTGGTGGCGATGCTGTCCTCGAAAGGTGCGGCCGGCATCACCGGCGCCGGCTTCATCACGCTGGCCGCAACGCTGTCGGTGGTCCCGGCCGTGCCGGTCGCCGGCATGGCGCTGATCCTCGGCGTTGACCGCTTCATGTCGGAATGCCGGGCGCTGACCAACTTCGTCGGCAATGCGGTGGCGACGCTGGTCGTGGCGCGCTGGGAAGGTGAACTCGACGAAGCCAAGCTGGCAAGGGCGCTTGCCGGCACGGCGGACGACAGCCTGCCGGCTGACATCGTTCCCGCCGAGTGATCCACGCAACACT
Source organism: bacterium M00.F.Ca.ET.205.01.1.1 (assembly GCA_004791255.1). GTDB lineage: Bacteria > Pseudomonadota > Alphaproteobacteria > Rhizobiales > Rhizobiaceae > Mesorhizobium. Next base: position 300,758 of record SRUQ01000005.1, on the reverse strand, counting down.
GCGACGATAGAGAATTGGCCGGAGGCATCGCCGCCTCCGGCCTTTTTCATGCGGTGACGGTGTCCGGCGGCGCGCGCTCCGCCGTGCCCACGCCGCGCTGCTTGGGCTCAGCCATTGAAGCCCCTCCTCGCCTCCGAATAGATACTCGGCCCCTCCATGGGCTTGCGGGCCGCCAGCATGCCGCCATCGTCGAACAGGACAAGGCTGGCCGCGCCGACCAGTCCGGCGTGGCGGCCGAGTTGTGCCTGGACGACCGGCACGTCGCGATAGGCGCGCATGGCGCGCTGCCGAATGGTTGCCTCGATCACGGGCGCCATCAGGTCGAGCCCATTGGCGATGCCGCCGCCGACGACCAGCACGTCGGGCGAATAGAGATGCAAGAGGTTGGTGAAGCCTATGCCCAGCCAGCGCGCCTCTTCCTCGAGCAGGGCCAGAGCAAGACCGTCTTGCAGTCGTGCCGCCTCGACGACATGGCGGCCGGTGACCTCCTCATTGGCCGACAGCCGCCGCAGCGTCGAGCCATCGAAGGCCGACGTCGCGGCATTGGCGCGGCGGCCGAGCGCGGTGCCCGAGGCAATGGCCTCGAAGCAGCCGACGACGCCGCAGACGCAGCGCTCGCCTTCATTGGTGATGGTCATATGGCCGATCTCGGCGGCAAGGCCGCGGCGGCCGTGCAGGATGCGTCCATCGGCAACGACGCCGCCACCGATACCGGTCGAAACGGTGACGAAGACCAGCGAGCGCGCGCCGTGGCCGGCGCCGAAGCGCCATTCGCCGAGCGCCGCCGCATTGGCGTCGTTCTCCAGCCGCACCGGCAGGCCAAGCCGCCGTTCGAGAATGTCGGCCAGCGGCACGTCCTGCCAGCCGGCCAGCGTCGGCGGTCCGACCGCGATGCCGGCCAGCGGATCGAGCGGTCCCGGCGCGCCAACGCCGACACCGACAATGGCCAGCGACGGCGCCTCGGCATGGACGGTCGCGGCCAGCGCCTCGATCTGGCCGATCACCACGTCGGGGCCGGCCTGCGCCTGCGTCGGCACCGCCGCGAATGCCAGGATCTTGCCTTCACGGTCGACCAGGGCGGCACGAAGCTCGGTGCCACCAAGATCGATCGCGAGGGCGACTTCCGTGCTCATGCCGCGACCTTCAATCCATGCAGCCAGCCGATGCGGCCGGCGAGATCCTTGTCGCCGAAGGCGAGCGAGCCGAGCACCACGGTCTCGGCGCCGGCGGCGCGAAGCAGCGGCACGGTTTCATGGCGGATGCCGCCGTCGGCGGCGAGCACGACGGCCGCCTCGCGGCCGGCCTGCCGCAGGATGGCGCGGGCGGCGCCCAGCCTGTCGCAGGCTTTCTCGGACAGGCTCTGGCCCTTGACGCCGATCGCGGTACCGAGCAGCGTGACGAAAGCGACCTCGGAGACGAACGGCTTCACCGCCTCGACCGGCGTCTCCAGCCGCAGCACGATTCCGGCTTCGGCGCCAAGTTCGCGCGCCAGCCGCACGGCGCGCAATCCGGCTTCGCCGTTCTCGGCATGGACGCTGATCATGTCGGCACCGGCCTCGATGAACTGGCGTGTCTGCGCCTCGACGATACCGGCATCGACCATCAGGTGAACGTGGATGGGCTTGGCCGTCAGAGCGGCGATGCGGGCGACGAGATCGGGGAAGAACAGGAAGGACGGCGCGAAGTGGCCGTCCGCCACGTCGATGTGATGCAGATCGACATGCGGCTCGATGCGCCTCAGGTCACTCTCGAAATTGGCGAGATTGGCCGACCAGAGCGAGAATTCGGCAATCAGACGATCGCGCGGCAATGCGGCGATGGCGGCTGGGCCTGACAGGTTTTTCGAGGTCATGATTGGTCCTGGTTGTTGAAATTGCTGTCGAGAAAGCCGCCGATGGCGGCGCGGATTTCGGCGAAGTGGCTGTCCTTGTCGGCGGCCTTCGGCGTCACTTCGACGAAGGCAGCTTCGGGGATGGTCGTCGCAAGTTCGCGGGCTGTCGCCAGGGGATGGACGAGATCGACGCCGCTGCCGATGACCAGCGTCGGGATGGTAAGCTCGGCGGCCGCGGCGCGCGAGACGCCAGGCCCGTCGGCTGCGATCGCCTGCATCACCTCGGCGAAGACGGCCGCATTGCCGCGTTCGAAAAAGCCGAGCAGCGAGGCGAGATTATCAGGCGCTTCGCTGCGAAAACGGGCTGAGGTCGCGGAAGCGGCGAAAGCCGCGCGGGCTTCGCCAAGCGGATGGTTGCGGATGAGTTCCGCCACCTCGACGTAAGGCTGCATGTTCTGCGGCGCCGTATCGAAGGCCCAGGCCGGGCGCACCAGCACAAGGCCGGCGACACGATCGGGATGAACAGCCGCAAGGCGGAGCGCGATCGCGGCGCCCATCGAGATGCCGCCGGCAACGAAGCGGTCGAGGCCGGCCGCATCGGCGGCAGCCAGCACATCGTCGGCGAACATGGCGATCGAGAATGGACGCCTGCTGCCGGCGTCCGAGCCACCTTGTGCGCGGCATTCGACGGTCAGCCGGCGGCGTGACGGGCTGTCAGGGAAGTTCTGCGCCACCTGGGCGGCATCGCCGCCGAGACCATGCTGGAAAACGGCGGCAAGCCTGCCCTGCCCGGTGTCCCTGCCTTGCCCGGTATCGAAGACACGTAGCGTTGCATCGTCGCGGAGTAGGGTCGTCGGCGCCATCAGACAAGCCCCCGCAGGAAGGTGGCGACGCCCGGCGCCTCGTCGGCGGACAGCCCGTGGGTGACGAGCGCGCCGCCGAAGCCCACGGCTTTCAGCCGTGCGATAAAATCCGGGAAGTCGACGATGCCTTGTCCAGCGGTGGCGAAGCGGCCGTCACCATGCCGGTCCTTGGCGTGCGCCATCGCGATGTGGCCGGCGGCCTCATCGATCGCGGCAGCGACGATGGCACGCGCTTCGTCCGCCGTCGCGTGCTCGAACAGGTTCGCCGGATCGAGCACGATCTTGAGATGCCTGGAGCGCATGTCGGCGATCAGACGTGTCGCGTCCCTGGCCGAGGTGACGATGTTGGCCTGCTCGGGCTCGATGCCGAGATCGACGCCGGCCCGTTCGGCCAGCGCCAGCGCCTTCCCCATCTCGGCAGCCATGTCGAACCAGACAGAAGGCGTGGCATTTTCGGGGTGGTACGCCCATTGATCGGCGATATTGCGCGAGCCGGTACAGAGCGTGACCAGCGGGATATCCAGGGCGGCGGCCGTCTCGATAATGACGGCCAGACGCCTCAGCCCATCGTCGCGCACGAACTTGTCGGGATGCGCCATATTGTAGGTGCCTGACAGCGCGGCGAGCGAAACGCCTGATGATTGCGCGGCGGCGCGGATTGAAGCGACAGCCTCCTCCGGCACAACATCCGGCATCGACGGCAGGCCGGCGCAGGCGAGATTGAACTGCGTCGTCTCGTATCCGGCCTTCCTGACCGCAGCCAGCACGGCGGCCGGATCGGCGCCGGGAAAAGTCTTGGCGAAGATGCCGAGGCGCATCAGACAGCACCCGAAACCGAGGCGAGTTCGACTCGTTCGCCGCTTTCCACGGAACGAGCAATCGCCACCATGGCGCGGATCGAGGCGATGCCGTCCTCGACATTGGCGCCGCGCATCGGCGTGCCGTCCAGCACGGTGTCGGCGAGGCCTTCGAGCTGGCGGCGGAAGAAGTGGCCGTCAGCGCCGAGCGGTTTGCGCGAGGTCGCATCCTTCTCATGGAAAATATCGACCTCGCTGGCGCGGAAGTACCAGGGGTTGAATGTCTTGGCGATCACCGAGCCGTTCTCGCCATAGAGCTGGAAGCCTTCGTGCCAGTCCATGCGCACGGCGACGGTCAGATCGAGATGGCCGAGCGCGCCGCTGGCGAATTCGGTTTCGACGAACCAGCAATAAGCGCCGAAGCGCTCGTTGAGACGAGCGCGCACGGCGACGATATCGCCGCAGAGGAAGCGGGCGGTGTCGACCAGATGCGAGCCGTGCGCCAACATGAAATATTGCCTGAGATCAGCCTTGGGATTGCCGCCCGGCTTTCTCGCCAGCTTGCTGGCGACGGGCAGCGGCTGCACGGCATCGGTATTGGTGTAGCGGTGGGTGGAATCGCAATACCAGGCCTTCAGCGCCAGCACCTCGCCCATCTCGTCGCGAACGAAGTCGCGGGCCGCCTCCAGCGCCGGGTCGAAGCGCTTCATGTGCCCGACCTGCAGCACCTTGCCGGAGCGCTTGACCGCCGCCGCCAGCGCCTCGCCTTCCTCGACCGAAGTGCCGATCGGCTTTTCGCAGAGAACATGCTTGCCGGCGTCGAGGGCCTTGACCGACATCGGCACGTGATAGGCGTCCGAGGTGGCGACGATCACCGCTTCCAGTTCGGGGTCGGCGAGCATGGCGTCATAGTCGGCATACATTTTCCGCGGCTCGTAGGTGGCGCCCATGCGGGCGAGCAGGTCGGGGGCCGCGTCGCAGATGGCATAAAGATCGGCATTGCCTGCCTTAACGCAGGATTCCAGATGTGCGAACTGGGCGATCGGGCCGCAGCCGAGCACACCGACCCTGAGGCGTCTGTCTTGTTTCTTGATCATCTTCTCGTTCTTCAGGCGCCGTAACTGCGCATTGTCTGGCGGTTGGTCTTGACCGCGCCGGCGGGATCGGCGGCGGCGGTGTCGGATTCTTCTTCGAGCACCAGCCAGCCGTTGAAATGCGGCGCGCTGCCGGCGATTTCGATGACGGCTGATGTATCGCACACACCCTTGCCGAGCATCGCCCAGGTGCCGTTGGCGTCGACGTCCTTCAGATGGACGTAGCGGATGCGGTCGCGATAGGTGGTGAGCGTATCGGCCATGTCCTTGTGGCCGCGCAGGATGTGGCCGGTATCCGGCACCCAGCCGACTAGGTCAGGGTCGATCAGCGCGAAGATCGCGTCATAGTCGGGACGGTCGAACAGCAGCGTATTGTGGTGCGAGCTTGGATGCACCGCCACCTGCACGCCGGCCTTGCGCCCCAGCTCGCCGGCCTTGTTGTAAACCTCTGCGGCGATAGCGAACTTGTCGTCGCGTGGCCCGTCGGACACGACCGTCGCCGAGCCCATCGAGACAAGCGCGCCCGGAAAGGCAGCGGCGAAATCGATCCAGCGCCTGGCGGTGTCGAGGTCGGCGCCGATCTGATCCTTGAGTGTGAAGCCGCTGTTCGAGCCGAAGGCGAAGGAAACGAGCGTCAGGCCGGACGATTTCAGGGCGGCGGCGAACTCGGCAGGTTTGCCGGCATAGCGGCCGATCATGGTGTCGGTGATCTCGATGCCGGCATAGCCGCCGTCGCCGATCGCCTTCAGCAGATCATCGGGGCCGCCGGTGAACCGGTCTCCCAGCATTTCCCAGGTGAAGGTCTGGCAGCCGACTTTGAGGTCTTTCACATTCATCCTTTCATTCCTTGATTCCGCCTATTCCTTGATGTCGCCCCGCGATGATGTGGCGCTGGAATACGCAGGTCAGTTCTCCTTGGGAATGGACATCTTACTTGACCGAGCCCGCGGTCATGCCGGCGAGGAAATACCTCTGGGCAACGAGGTAGATGAGCAAGAGCGGTAGCGAGCCGAGCACGCTCATCGCCATCATCTGGTTCCATTCGAAAGCGTGCTGTCCCATCAACAGCTGGATGCCGATCGGGACGGTGCGCATGGACGTTGACTTCGTCAGCGTCAGCGCAAAGAGAAATTCGTTCCAGCACAGCAGGAAGGTGTAGACCGACGTCGCCACGATACCAGGCAGTGAGATCGGGACGATGACCCGCCAAAGCGCTGTCCAACTGCTGCCGCCGTCGACAGCCACCGCTTCATCGAGATCGCGGGGCAAGGTGTTCAGATATCCCGTCATCAGCAGGATCGCGTAGGGCAGTGTGAACACTAGGTAAGTCAGGATCAGCGCGACGTAGGTGTCGAAGATGCCGTAGGAGACGACAAGCCCGAAGAAAGGGATCAAAAGCGTGATCGGCGGGATCGTCTGCGTGCTGATGATGAGTGTGTTCAGGCTGCCCTTGCCGCGGAAGTTGAAGCGGCTGAACCCATAGGCCGCCAGCAAGGCGATCAGCACCGTCAGCACGGTCACCGCGCCCGCCACGAAGTAGCTGTTGAAGAAGAAGCGCAGCTTTACCGGGTCGCCAAGGATGGCTGCATAGGCTTCCAGCGTGAAGGCCTTCGGCAGGATGGTTGGCGGCAGGGCAAAGATTTCGGTATTCGATTTGAACGAGCTGCTCAGCATCCAGTAGATCGGGAAGGCCGCGAAGAACAGCCCTGCCGCAAGAGCAACATGCAGCGCGACGGTGATCAGCCTGTCTTTGCCAGAGTTTCGTTTCCTCATGGTGACTACCGAGCCTTCTGATAACGGATGTAAAACAGCGTCAGGCCGAGCGAGATCAGCAGGATGACCACGGCGCTCGCCGACGCCTGTGACAGGTTGTAGCTCGAAAATGCCAGCTTGTAGGTGTAGGTGCTGAGGACCTCGGTCGAGTAGATCGGGCCGCCGCCGGTGGTTATCCAGATCAACGGGAAAACCTGCATGGTCCAGATGAAGTCGAGCAGCGAGATGCTGATGATGATCGGCATCAGCTGCGGGATGGTGATGAAGATCAGCTTCTGGTAGGCCTTCGCCCCGTCGATATCGGCGGCCTCGTAGAAATCCTTGGGAATGCCCTGCAAGCCTGCGAGCAGGCTGACCATGAACAGCGGGTAGCCCGCCCAGATATTGGCGAAGGTGACGGCGTGCAGCGCGGTCTGCGGCGAGGAAAACCATTCGACCTTCGAACCGATGATGCCGATCTGCATGAGAATGCTGTTCACGACACCGTTCGGCTCCAGGAGGAGGCGCCAGATCACGGCGATAATCACCGCGGTGAACAGCCAGGGCAGTATGTAGAGCACGCGCAGGACATTGCGCAGCCTCGGATTGATGCGGTCGCTGTTCAGCATGAGCGCGAAGACCATGCCGATGGTCATGTGAAAAACGACACTCATGCATGTGAAGTAGAGCGTATGCCACAGCGAGGCCCAGAACACCGGATCGTCGAAGATCGCCTGGTAGTGTTTCAGTCCGGCAAAGGATGGGTCACGACGCAGCACCGCGCTGTTCTGAAACGAGTAGGCAATCACCGTCGCCATCGGCAGCAGCATCAGAAGGCCGATGATGAGCAGCGAGGGCGACAGATAGAGGTAGGGCGCGACCGCTCGTTTCAGCTTGTGGTGGGAACGCTTTTGCCGGGTCATGTGCCAACCTTGGGATACGCCTTCAAGAGAAGGTAAGCTTCAAAAACAGGTCCATCTCAAATTGCCGATCCGTTGTTGCCGGGTGGCCTGCCCGAAGCCAGGCCACCCGGTCGAAGATAGCAAACAGGAACAGGCCGGTCAGAATTTCGCCATCCAACCCTTCTGAGCGGTGGATGCTGCTTGTTCCGGAGACTGCTCGCCGGCGAGCATCTTCTGGGCTTGCACGTCGAACTGGGTCATCAGGTCTTCAGCCACCGGCAGGCCCGTGAACTCATTGGCGAGATAGCCGGTCTTGAAGATTTCGAAAGCCTTGCCGAAAGCCTTGTCCGAGGTCACGAAATCGGGCTTGGCGTTGACGTTGCCCGGGAAGGCGTTGGCAAGCGACACGAGCTTGGCGTTCACCTTTTCACTCATCAGATACTGGACGAGTTTCCAGGCCTCTTCCTGATGCTTCGAAGCGGCGGAGATGCCGATGCCCCATGAGGCGTAGGGAAGACCGCGTTTGCCGGTGTAGCCTTCGACGACCGGGACTGGGATCAGGTCGAAGTTCAGCTTTGGATTGCGCTTGCGGATGAGGTTCACATGCGCGAGCGAGTCGATCATCATCCCGACGCGGTCGTTGACGAATTCCTCGACTTTTTCCTGTTCGGTCTTGGTGGCGATGCCGGGCGAAATGGTGCCGGCGTCGTTGAGCGATTTGACGAAGGAGAGCATATCCACCACCGGCTTGCCTTCGAGGGCGGGCTTGCCGCTCGCCATCATCGACTGACCCGAAGCCCAGACCCACGACATCATGTCGTTCTGGACACCGGATGGCGTTTGCAGCGACAGGGGCAGCACCCAGCCATACTGGTTCTTGTCGGCCTGCGTCATCTTCTTGGCGGCTTCGAGAAACTCCGCGCGGGTCGACGGCAGCTTGGTCACGCCTGCCTGGGCGGCGAGGTCCAAATTCACGAAGACCGGATAGACGAACGAGGCGACCGGGAACATCACCGCCTTGCCGTCCACCTTGATGATGTCGGCGACTTGGGCTTTGTCGAACTTGCTCGCATCCATCATCGGGTTCATGTCGGCGAGTGCGTTTTGCGCATTCAGATTGTTCACCCAGGCGCCGTCGAGACCGACGACGTCGCTGAGCGTTCCGGTTGCAGCACCAACCGAGATCTGGTCGCGCGTGGTCGCATAGGGGCCGCTGACCAGCGTCACCTTGATTCCGGGATTCGCGGCCTCGAACTCATCCATGATTGACCTGAGCGAGCCGGCCGGCAATTCGGGCTCCCACCATTGGGTGAATTCCAGCGTCGTGTCCGCCATGGCGCCGGTTGCGCCAAGCAACCATGCGGCCGCGGCTATTTTCAGCATCGCGGGTTTAATACGAAACGTCATTTTCTCCTCCTTCTTTGGGGATCGGTCGCACAATGCGGACGATCGTCTGGTTATTCAGAAGTCTTCTTACGCAGGCGCCTCGCCCTCGCCTGCGGGCCTTGCAGCAGGTCTTCAGATCGCCAGATGCGTCTCGGGATCGAAGAAATGAAGCTTGGTATCATCCACGGCCAACCGGATTTCCGAGCCGGCGTGGACGGTGCTGATCGGTTCGAACTTCGCCACCGCGTTCGATGCCAGGCCGAAATCCTGCACCGCGTCCGGGTCGCCGGAGTCCACGCGGACCGCGTCGATGTTGAGATGGACGATGTGTTCGGACCCGAGTTCCTCGATCGAGGTCACCTTTGCCGGTATCGTCTGATACTTGCGGCCGGATTCGAGGCTGCTGTCATAGAGATGCTCCGGTCGAATCCCGAACACGACCTTGCGTCCCGCATACGACCTCAAGCCCGGCCTGCGCACGAAGGCCGCATCCTGCAGCCGGATGGCGAAGGCGCCGGAGATCAGTTCGTCGCCCTTCAGGGTCGCCTCGAAAAGGTTCATCGAAGGAGACCCGATGAAGCCGGCAACGAAGGCGTTCACCGGCGATTCATAGAGTCTCTTGGGGGTGTCGACCTGCTGCAGCACGCCGCCTTTCAACACCGCGACCCTGTCGCCCATCGTCATCGCTTCGATCTGGTCGTGGGTCACGTATATGGTCGTCACGCCGAGCTGCTTTTGCAGGCTGGTGATTTCGGCGCGCATCTGCACACGCAGCTTCGCGTCCAGATTGGAAAGCGGTTCGTCCATGAGAAAGGCTGCCGGCTCGCGCACCATGGCGCGGCCCATGGCAACCCGCTGACGCTGTCCGCCCGAAAGGTTCGCCGGTTTGCTGTCCAGCAGAGACGTCAGCTGCAGGGTTTTGGCGATCTCGTCCACGCGCTTCTTGCGCTCGGCCTTGGGTTTGCCCGCCAGCCGCATCGAAAAGGCGATGTTTTCGAACACCGTCATATGCGGGTAGAGGGCATAGCTCTGGAAGACCATCGCGATGTCGCGGTCCTTGGGCGGCATGTCGACGACGTCTATACCGCCGATCCGAAGGCTGCCGCTGGTGACGTCCTCCAATCCCGCGATCATTCGCAACGCGGTGGATTTCCCGCAGCCGGACGGCCCGACGAGAATCAAAAACTCGCCGTCCTCGACCGAGAGGTTCAATTGGTCGATCGCGTGAAAATTGTTCCCGTAGGTTTTGCAGATATTCTCAAGAACGACTTCTGCCATCTTCCTCCCTCCACAAGTCTAAGCCACTGATTTTTATAGTTCTTCTCGGCCTGTTTTCGCCTGCGAAATATTCCTCGGATAGTTCAGCTACGTTTCGGTATCGGCTGCGCATATTTCAGTTCGACTGCCGACGGCGCGTTCGTCGATGCCAGGAGTTCCGCGACCTGGTCATCGGTCGGAAGCGCCTCACGCCCGCCTCGCCCCGTTATCGAAAAGGCCGCCGCCGCGGCCGCGAATGCGACCCGACCCGCAGTGTCGGCCCCGCGCGTCAATGCATGGGCATAGGCGCCATGAAAGCAGTCGCCGGCGCCGGTCGAGTCGACGACGGCAACCCGGTGCGGAGGCAGGTGCCAGAGCCCTGTCTCGTCGCGTCCGCGATAATAGACGCCCCTGCCGCCATCCGTCAGAACCACGGCGGACCGCGACGGCAACCACAACGCATCGAGCATCTCGGCTGGCGATCGGCGGCCCGTGGCAGTCCGTGCAAAACCGAGCGGAAGAATGAGATGGTCGCAGAGCGCGATCAGTCTCTCGGTGGCTGGACCGCTGCTCCATTCGATGTCGCCGAGGATTGCAAGGCCGAGATCGCGAGCCCGAGCCACGACATCCAGCGACCGGATCGCGTAACTATCGACGATCAGAACGGTCGCGCGGCTGAGGACCTCGTCCGGAAAGTCCGGCGCGGTGCCCAGCATCGCTTCGTCGTCATAGGCGATGAATCGTTCCCCATCCGAGCCGACGGTGATCCGCGAGCGCACCGGGCGCGCCTCGGAGTGGCGCGGCGCGAATGCGGTTTCGACGCCGCTCGCAACGAGATCGCATAGCACGGCGTCGTCGGCGGCACTGCCCAGCCATCCGATGAACCCGGCGCTTCCGCCGAGCCGCGCGACGGCGGCAAGCGCCGTCGCGACATTTCCACCGAAAGCCCGGGTGCTTTGCAGAACCTTCCCCTTGCCCGCCGACAACGGCTGATCGACATAGACGATGTCGTCGATCGAAATGGCTCCGAAGCCGAGGATTGAAGGGACGGTGGGCATCGTTCAGGCACCCGCCTTCGCCAGCGCGTCCTGCGCCGAAAGGCCGTCATGGATGACGCCTCGGAAGGCAATCGCTGCCTTCTCAGGATCGCCATGCCCCCAGAGATTGCGGCCCACCACGGCGCCGCGCGCGCCCGCACGGATGGCGTCCGCCGTCTGCTGAAGGGCGCCGAGCAGCGTATCGGTCTTGGGACCACCCGCGATCACAACCGGCACCGGGCAGGTCCGGACGGTCTCTCGAAACGACTCGAAATCGCCCGTGTAACCGATCTTGATCACGTCGACGCCGGACTCGTAGCCGATGCGCGCCGCATAGGCGATCTCGTCGGGGGTGAAGACGATTTTTGCCCCATCGGTGAAATCGCGAGGGTAGATATGCGCCACCACCGGCATGCCATAGCGGGCCGCGGCATTCACCGAATCGGTCAGCCAACGTATGTATTTGCCCTCGGTCGCGCCGCGCACCGGAATGGCCACGGCCAATGCATCGGCGCCGGCGCGCACCGCATCTTCGGGCGTTGCAATCAGCTCACTGATGCGATCGTCCGGGGTGAAGCAGCCGGCCTGGATCACCAGGGAAGCCTTGCCCGCATATTGCGGCCACAGATGGCGCGCGGTGCCAGGCTGGATGCTGACGTAGTCGGGTTTGCCCACCATGACGCGAGCAAGCGCCCCCGGCAGGTCTGCAAGACCGCCTTTGCGCACGTCGCCATAGCCGACAAAGTGGTCGACCGCGCCGCCGAAAAGGTTCCCCGATGGATGTGAGAAGAGGCGCGCAAGGCGCACCTTGGTTCCGAGGCTCATGAGTCCAAAAATCTCCAATCGATTGATTTCAAAATGCTGGACCTAGTGTTTGCGAAAGAAACCACAAAAGCAATCTTTCGAAATCTTTCGAAAACGCGTATTTTTGGTATAATGAACCGAGGCCAGCGCGATCGCCTGGCGCATGGAGGCAAGGACAGGGCAATGTTGTCAGAGCAGAGACGCCAATCGATCCTGGGCGAGGTGCAACGCAGCGGACAGGTACGCATCAAGGACCTGTCGGACGATTTTGGCGTGTCGGAAGTCACGGTGCGCTCCGACCTCGAGATACTGGACCGCAAGGGACTGCTGACCAAGACCCGCGGAGGGGCGGTGACCCGGACCACGGATTCGACCACGGCCGCGTTCGCCCGGCGGATGCAAACGAACCTCGATGCAAAGAAACGCATCGCCCGGGCAGCGGTAGAGCTGTTCGAGGACAACCAATCGGTCATCTTCGACGGCGGCTCGACATTGATGCAGGTTGCCATGCAGTTACCGCCGCTCAGCAATGTCGTGGTCGCGGCCACGGCGATGAATATCGTGCAGCATCTGATGCATCGGCCCGGGCTCGACGTTCACATGATCGGTGGCCGGGTCTATCCAGACACGGTGAGCACGCTGATCACCGATGCCGACACGGCTCTCGGCGGCTTGGTGGCGCATCAGGTGTTTGTCGGAGCGCACGCGATCGACTCCTCACTGGATGTGGTCGACGTGAACGAAGACATGGCGCGAACGAAGCGAAACCTCGTGCGCATGGCCCGGCGCGTTGTCCTGCTTGCGGATTCGAGCAAATGGGGCGTCAGCGGGACCTCCAAGGCATTTTCGCTGTCGAGCGTCGATGTGGTGATCACCGATGATGGCCTGTCCGGCCCGATACGCAGCCAGCTCGATAGGACCGTGGCCAAGGTGATCTATGCCTGAACCCGTCGCGACCCCTGGTGGTGCGGCCCCACGGGATTCACGTCGGCGCCGGGCCGATCTTTCATGCCTGTCATCTTCTCCTCCCAAGGCTGGCAGCCTCCCGATCTCGCGCCAGCATTTCCGCATGTTCTATAAAAATTTTACGCGCGTCAATATTTAAAATGTTGTATAGCGCTTTCGAAAGCGATCCGTAGCTTGGCGGCGGATTCGACAGACCATGGCCGCATTGGGAGGCACGACAGAAATGCAGACAAAATCACAGGCGAAGCTCGGTATCGGCGTCGTCGGATGCGGCAATATCTCGATGACCTATCTGCGCAACGCCGCGCTGTTTGGCGGGCTCGAACTGCGCGCCTGCGCCGACATCTCGGCCGACATGGCGGCGCTGCGGGCGAAGGAATATGGCATCCGGGCGCTTGGCGTCGATGCGCTGCTGGCCGATCCCGAGATCGACCTCGTCCTCAACCTGACCATTCCGGCGGCGCATTTCGACGTTTCGTTTTCAGCACTTTCGGCCGGCAAGCACGTCTTCACCGAAAAGCCGCTGGCGACCTCGGCCAGCGACGGCCGCCGCCTGGTGGCCGAAGCGGCAGAGCGCGGGCTGCGGCTCGGCTCGGCCCCCGACACCTTCCTTGGCGCGGCCGGCAGGCGGGCTCGCCGCCTGATGGATGAAGGCGCGATCGGCCGCGCCGTCACCGGCACCGCGTTCATGATGGGCCGCGGCATGGAGCATTGGCACCCCAATCCGCAATTCTACTACCAGCCCGGCGGCGGCCCGGTGTTCGACATGGGACCCTACTACCTGACCATGCTGGTCAACCTGCTCGGCCCGGTCGGGCGCGTGATGGCGATGGCGACCAAGGGACAGGAGGAGCGGCTGATCACGGCCGAGGGGCCGTTCAAGAACACGACTTTCAAGGTCGGCACGCCGACCAATGTGCTGTCGCTGCTCGAATTCCGCTCCGGCGCCACCGTCACCTTCGGTGCTTCGTGGGACGTCTTCAAGCATTCCAACCATCCGATCGAACTGCACGGCACGGAAGGCTCGCTGCGCCTGCCCGATCCGGACACGTTCGGCGGCACCGTCTCGCTATCCGAGCGCGGCGGCGACTGGCAGGATTTCGCCAGCGAAAGCGAACTCTACGGCGCCCGCAACTGGCCCTATGCGGCGCCCGACCGCGCCAACTACCGCATGCTCGGCGTCGCCGACCTCGTGCGTTCCCTGGAGACGGGAGCAGCACCGCGCGCGTCCGGCAATCTGGCGCTGCATGTGCTGGAGATCATGGAGGCGACCCTGCGCTCGGGCGAAACCAAGAGCCCGGTCGCCATTGCCGGCGATGTCGCCCAGCCGGCCTTGCTCACCGAGGACGAGGCGCGCACCCTGCTTGCCTAGCGGAGGATGGCGATGGTGATGACGCTCGACCCGGATGCGCTGCGCGCACTTGAAATCGGCCGTGAAGCCGGTGGCGAACCGTTCGAGAACGGCAGCGTGGCGGCGGCGCGGGCCGCCTACAACGCTTCGTTCCCGACACAGCAAGGCGAGCATGAGCCGGTCGTGGCCACCGCCGAACGGCAGATCGACGGACCAAACGGCCCGGTGAGGATCCGCATCCATCGCGGCATCGGGGCCCCGCCAGCCGGGGCGCGTGCGCTCCTCTATCTGCATGGTGGCGGTTGGGTGATAGGCAATCTCTCCTCGCATGACGAGATCTGCCGCTGGCTCGCCAATCTCGGCAATGCGGTCGTCGTCTGCCCCGACTATCGCCTGGCGCCCGAGCACAAGTTTCCCGCCGGGCTCGACGATTGCACCGCGGCGCTACGCTTCATGGCGGAGAATGCGGGGGAACTCGGCATCGACCCTGCCCGCATCGCCGTTGCCGGCGACAGCGCCGGCGGCAATCTTGCCGCGGTGCTGGCGCTGCTGTCACGCGACGGGCTGGCGCCACCGCTTGCCGCGCAAATCCTGATCTATCCCAACACCGATGCCCGGCAGACGGCGGACAGCTACCGGCGTTTCGGCACCGGCTTCGGGCTCACCGCCGCTACCATGGCGTGGTTTCGCGACCATTATCTGCGCACATCAGGCGACATGACGGACTGGCGTGTTTCGCCGTTGCTCGCATCAAGCCATGCCGGTGCGGCGCCGGCCTTCGTCGTCATCGCCGGGCATGACATCCTAACCGACGAAGGCACGGCCTATGCGGAGCGCCTGCGGATCGAGGGCGTGCCGGTGGTGCTGCGGCACTGGCCGGGGCAGATCCACGGCTTCGTCTCGATGGGCCGCCATATCCTGGCCGCGCGGCAGGCGGTGAGCGAGGCTGCGGCCTGGCTCCAGACGCAGACGCGCACTCAGGCCGACTGACGCATTACCAGGGTCGCACCGAGCTTGACGTTCCGCGCCACGTCCTGCGCGTCGGCCTCGTCCAGCAAGGCCAGCAGGATCTCGACGCTGCGCCCGGCCATGGCGGCGAAATCCTGCGCCATGGTGGTCAGCGCCGGACAGGTGTAGCGGCTCAGCGGATGATCGTCATGGGCGGCGACGCGGAAGTCGCAATCGGGCCTGCGGCCGATCTTCAGGCCGCGCGAGAAGGCGGCGGACATGACGCCGAAGGCGAGACGATCGTTGGCGCACAGGAGGGTGCGCCCCGGCAGGCCGCGACTGTCGAGCGTCCGTTCCATCCACTCATGGCCGATGCGCTCGAAATCCCAGGCGTAATCGCGGCCGGCGTCGATGACGACCGCCTCCTGACCGGCGGCCCGCATGGATTCCATATAGCTTTGCAGCCGCTCGCCCGAATTGTGGTTGACGTGCGGAATGTCGATATAGATGGGCGGCTCGCCCGACCGGCAGAGATAGTCGACCATGATCGACGTGCTCTGGTGGTTGTTGTTGCCGACGAAAGGCGTGTCGCCCTCGATATAGGTGTCGAAATAGACGATCGGGATGTTCTCGCCCATCCGTTCGAAGACGCCCGGTTCGGAGACCGACCCCAGCGGAGCGACGATGGCGCCCGCGACCTTCAGCGACATCAGGGTGCGGACCGATTCCGCTTCCAGCTTGGGTGAACCGTGCGAGGAGATGACGATCGGCCAAAAGCCCTCGTCGCGGCAGCGCAATTCGATGCGACTGACCATCTCAGCATAGAACGGATCGGTGATCGCCGGCACGACGATGCCGACATTGCGGGTGCGCTTGCGGTTGAGATTGCGGGCGAACACATTCGGCTGATAGTCAGACGAGCGAAGTGCCGCCTCGATGCGCGTCCGCGTCGCGGCCTTCACGCTCAGCGGATCGTCAAAGTATTTCGACAGGGTCGGCCGGGACACGCCGGACGCCCGGGCGAAATCATCCATCGTGCGGTGCGTCTTCTCCGCCATCGATTTTTCCTGCCCTTTGCCCCGCTCACCAGTCATGTCGCCCTTATCAGCGAGCGGCAATGCTTGACCGAACTTATCCAGTCAAATTTCTCGGTTCTCAATACAACGCATGAGCATTACGCGCGTCAAATTATTTATTGACGCTTCCAAGGTGGAGGCCCGGATTTCAAGGAGATGGCCAAGCGGTCGGGGACGCCCTCAGTAAGGCAGGCCGACATAATTCTCGGCGAGTGCGGTCGATGCGGCGCGCGACTCGACGAGATAGTCGAGTTCGGCCTCCTGGATGCGCTGGCCGAAGTCGCCAGTGTCGGGAAAGCGATGCAGCATGGTCGTCATCCACCAGGAAAAGCGTACCGCCTTCCACACCCGCGCCAGCGCCTTTTGCGAATAGGCGTCGATGCCGGCATGGGATTTTTCAGCGTAGAAATCGCGCAGGCCGGTGAAGAGATAGCGCACGTCGCTGGCGGCGAGGTTGAGGCCCTTGGCGCCGGTCGGCGGCACGATATGGGCGGCGTCGCCAACCAGAAACAGCCGGCCAAAGCGCATCGGCTCGGCCACAAAGGAGCGCAGGGGCGCGATCGACTTTTCAAAGGACGGCCCGGTGGTGACGCTCGCCGCGATCTGTTCAGGCAAGCGGCGGCGCAGCTCGTCCCAGAAGCGGTCGTCGGACCATGCCTCGACACGATCATCATATGGACACTGGACATAATAGCGGCTGCGGTGCGTCGAGCGCATCGAACACAGCGCAAAGCCGCGCTCATGGTTGGCGTAGACCAGTTCGTGGTCGGCCGGCGGCACTTCGGCCAGCACGCCGAGCCAGCCGAACGGATACTGCCGCTCGAAGGTTTTCAGCGCACCCTCCGGCACCGATTTGCGGCTGACACCATGATAGCCGTCGCAGCCGGCGATGAAGTCGCAGTCGATGCGATGGGTGATGCCATCCTTCTCGTAGGTAACGAACGGGGCTGCGCCATCGAAATCGTGCAGGGCGACGTTCGCCGCCTCGTAGACCGTGGTCAGCCCGGCTGCTTCGCGCTTGTCCATGAGATCATGTGTCACCTCGGTCTGGCCGTAGACGGTGACATGCCTGCCGCCGGTGAGCCCATCGAGATCGATGCGATGCAGACGATCCTTGAACGCCAGCGAGAAGCCCGTGTGCGGCAGGCCTTCGGCATGCAGCCTTGCCGCCGCACCCGCTTCGCCGAGCAATTCGACCGTGCCCTGCTCAAGCACCCCTGCCCGCACACGGCCAAGCACGTGGTCGCGGCTCGCGCGCTCGAGAATTACCGTCTCGACGCCGATGCCGGCCAGGAGTTGCCCAAGCAGCAGGCCCGAAGGGCCGGACCCGATAATGACGATATGTGTGCGCATCAGTGGCCCAGGCTCTCGATCTGTCCGGCAAGTTCAGCCGCAAGCCGCAACGCGGCGGCCGTCGCCACGACCATCTGCGGCAAAAGCAGCCATTCCAGCGTCCAGGCTGCGCCCGAGCGCTCCTGCTCATGCACAAGCGCCTGATGCATGCCGGAAAGCTGCGTGGCGTTGAAGCGGGCGAGCGCCACCAGCGCCTCGGCCTTCACCGGGTTCTGCTTGTGCGGCATGGCCGATGAACCGCCGCCGCCGGCAAGGGCGATGTCCGTCCCTGTCATTGCCATCAGCGCGATGTCCTGGCCGAACTTGGCGAGGCTGCCGGTCACGAGCGACAGCCAGCCGGCGAAGTCGGCCAACGCGTCACGCTGGCTATGCCATTGCGGCGCATCGGCAAGACCGAGCTTTGCCGCTAGCGCGGCGCGCACGTCCGGCCCATTGCCGCCCAGCTTTTCCAGCGTGCCGGCGGCACCGCCAAACTGCACCACCAGCAGCCGCGCCGACTGTTCGGACAGTCTCGCCTGATGCCGTTGCAGCGGCGCCCGCCAGGCATTGACGCGATCCGCCACCGTGATCGTGAGAGCCGCCTGCATCCGCGTCATGCCGGTCAGCGCCCTGCCGCCGAAGCGCTCCTCGAGCGAGACCAGCCTTAGAATGGTCTCGGTCAGCAGCAGGCCAAGGTGCTCGACGACGGATTTCAGCCGCAGCACCAGACTGGTGTCGATGACGTCCTGGCTGGTGGC
Source organism: bacterium M00.F.Ca.ET.205.01.1.1 (assembly GCA_004791255.1). Taxonomy (GTDB): domain Bacteria; phylum Pseudomonadota; class Alphaproteobacteria; order Rhizobiales; family Rhizobiaceae; genus Mesorhizobium. Next base: position 282,604 of record SRUQ01000005.1, on the reverse strand, counting down.
GCCGAAATGCACCTTGTCGCCATGCGCGTCGCCAACTGCTGCCCTGACCTGACGCACAAGCTCCGGCACCACGACGCCGTCCCTGGCGACGCCGGCGCGCAGCTTGCCGGTATCCGGCCGGAACGAGGCGAGCGCCTTGACGATCGCCGCTTCGGCATCCCTGGGAATGACGCCGCGTTCAGCCTCGGCCTCAGCCAGCGCGCGCTCGAAGGCGAGCATGGCGGCAATGTCGGCTTCCAGCGAAAAATGCCGCGCCGCCTCCTCGTCGCCGAGCAGGCCGGAAAGCAGCGGATGGTCGAAGGGCGATACGGTCATGTCCTGCTTCACCTCTCCATCAGCTGTCGAAGAAGACCGTTTCCTTCTCCCCCTGGAGATGGACGTCGAAGACGTAGGTGTCGCTCTGGCGTTCGGCGATCAGCGTCGGCACGCGAACGCGGTGCTCGATGCGCGCCAGGATCGGATCCTCGGCATTGGCCTTTTCCTCGTCGGAGAAATAGAGCCTAGTGTGCAGGCCGAGGTTGATGCCGCGCGCGACGATCCACAGCGTGATGTGCGGCGCCATCAGGCGGCCATCCCTGAACGGCACGCGGCCGGGCTTGATGGTCTCGAATGCACAGAGGCCAGTTTCCATGTCGGTCGGGCAGCGGCCCCAGCCGAGGAAATTCGGATCGGCGGCGCCGCGCATTTCGGCGGGTGAATTGTAAAGCCCGGCCGCGTCGGCCTGCCATATCTCGACCAGCGCATCCTTGAGCGGCGTGCCGGTGCCGTCGAGGACACGGACGCGCAAGCCGATGCGCTCGCCCTTGGTCTTGTCGTTGACCATGGCGGCGCCCAGATCGCTCGCGTAGACGCCAGCGATGCCGCAGAAATTGGGCGTCAGCCCGATATGCACGTAAGGCCCGGCGGTCTGCGACGGGCTCTCCTTTAGACGGTCGAGCGACTGGGCCATCAATTGCCCTCCAGCCGGTTTTCGAACAGCGAGGAGCGGCGCCCGCGCAGCACGATGTCGAACTTGTAGGCAAGCGCATCCATCGGGATCGTCGCCTGCGTGTCGAGAAGGGCCGTCAGCGCCTCGATGGCCGCCCTGTCGGCGATGCCGCGCACGATCGGGCACTTCCAGATCAGCGGATCGCCCTCGAAATACATCTGCGTGATCAGCCGCTGGGCAAAGCCGTGGCCGAAAACCGAGAAGTGGATATGCGCCGGACGCCAGTCATTGGGCCCGTTCGGCCAGGGATAGGGGCCGGGTTTCACGGTGCGGAAGGCATAGAAGCCGTCCTCGCCCGTGATGGTGCGGCCGCAGCCGCCGAAATTCGGGTCGAGCGGCGCCAGATAGCCGTCCTTCTTGTGGCGGTAGCGGCCGCCGGCATTGGCCTGCCAGAATTCGATCAGCACGCCGGGCACGCCAACGCCACGCTCGTCGAGCACCCGTCCATGGACGATGATGCGCTCGCCGATGGCGCTCTCGCCGGGCCGGGCGAAATTGTGGATCAGGTCGGCGTCGAGTTCGCCGAGCATGGCGTGGCCGAACACCGGGCCCGCTATCTCCGACAGCGTGTTGTCGAAGGAGAGAAGCGCCTTCTGCGGCGAGCGCAGCACGGAACTCTTGTAGTTCGGCGTCAGCGCCGGCGGATGCCATGTCCGGTCGCGCTGGAAGAAGGCGCCGGTCTCCGGCGTCAGGTTGGAACCGGGATCAGCGGGCATGGACAGCCTTGCCTCCGTCCATTTCCGAAAACACCTCCTTGGCGATCTTGAAGGCGCGGTTGGCCGCCGGCACGCCGGCATAGATGGCGACATGCAGGAACGCCTCGCAGATATCGCTGCGCGAGGCGCCGGTGTTGGCGGTGGCGCGCACATGCATGGCCACCTCCTCGTCATGGCCAAGGGCCGCCAGCAGCGCCAGCGTGACGATCGAGCGCTCGCGCTTGCTGAAGCCCGGCCGCGCCCACACGGTTCCCCAGGCGGCCTCGGTGATCAGTTCCTGGAACGGCTGGTCGAAATCGGTGGCGGCAATCTCGGCCCGGTCGACATGCGGGTCGCCGAGCACGGAGCGCCGCACCGCGAGGCCGGTGCGGTATCTGGCTGCGTTGCCGGGGACGTCATCCATGGGTTTCTCCGGAAGGAAGCGAGGCGACAAAATCGCGAATCAGCGCCACCAGCGCCGCGGGATGTTCGACGCAAGGAATATGCCCGGCGTCGCTGATGATCTCGAAGCGCGCGCCGGGGATGAGATCGGCCAGCGAACGGACGAGATCGGGAGGCGTGGAGCCATCCTGGTCGCCGACGACACAGAGCGTCGGCACCGCGATGCGGCGCGCGGTCTCGGTGAAGTCCGCGTCACGGACCGCCATGCAGGTTCCGATGTAACCGGGCAGCGCTTGCCGGGTCAGCATGTTCCAGTAACCGTCAAGTTCGGGCTGGCGCTCCGAATGGAAGGGCGGCGTGAACCAGACTTTGAGCACGGCATCCGCGACAGCCCGGATGCCGTTGGCCTGTACGGTGGCGATGCGCGCATTCCAGCTCTCGGCAGTGCCGATCTTGTGCGCAGTGTCGCACAGGATCATCGCTGCGACGATCTCAGGTCGCCTGGCATAGAGGCCTTGCGCGATCATGCCGCCGACCGACAGGCCGCACAGCACGAGGCGGTCCAGGCCGAAATGATCGATGAGACCGATGAGGTCGTCGACATGATCGTCGATCGACCTGATGTCGCCGATGTCGGACAGCCCGTGGCCGCGCTTGTCATAGACCAGCAGCGGCATTTCACCATCGAGCTCGGACAGGAGTTGGTCCCAGATGCGGAAATCGGTGCCGAGCGAATTGATGAACACGACCGCAGGCGTCTTGCCGTTCGCCTCGACATATCGGTGGTGCAGCGTGATGCCGCCAAGGGTGACGAATGGCACGGTTTGATCCTCCATCTCCACATTGCACAAGGCGTTTGGTTCGGTAAAATGATATTTTGCGCCGTTTCATTAACTCAGGGGTTATTAAAATCGTGTCCGAAAGCCGTATCCGGTTTCGCCACCTGCAAGCCTTCCTCGAAGTCGCGCGCCAGCGCAGCGTGGCCAAGGCGGCGGACTTCCTGCATGTCAGCCCGCCGGCGGTGACCAAGACCTTGCGCGAACTGGAAGAGGCGCTCGGCGTCGCCGTCGTCGAACGCGACGGCCGCGGCATCCGGGTGACGCGCATCGGCGAAATCTTCCTTCGCCATGCCGGCACGGCGATCACCGCGCTCAGACAAGGCGTAGATTCCGTCAGGCAGGATGGCGCGATCAACCGCTACCCGATCCGCATCGGCGCGCTGCCGACCGTCTCGGCCAAGGTGATGCCGCATGCCATGAGCCTGTTCCTCAAGGAGAACACCAGCGCGGCGATCAAGATCGTCACCGGCGAGAACGCCGTGCTGCTCGAGCAGTTGCGCACCGGCGCGCTCGACCTTGTCGTCGGCCGGCTGGCGGCGCCGGAGAACATGACCGGCTTCTTCTTCGAGCACCTCTATTCGGAGCAGGTGCTGTTCGTGGTGCGCTCGGGGCATCCGCTGCTGGAGCTGGGGGCGGACATCTTCGCACGGCTCGACGCATTCCCGGTGCTGATGCCGACGCGGGAATCGGTCATCCGTCCCTTTGTCGACCGCCTGTTCATCACCAACGGCATGACTGCGCCGGCAACCGAGATCGAGACCGTGTCGGATTCCTTCGGCCGCGCCTTCCTGCGGCAGAGCGATGCTGTCTGGATCATTTCCGCGGGCGTCGTTGCCAACGAACTCGGCAGCGGCGCCTTTGTCGCCCTGCCCGTCGACACTGAGGAGACCAAGGGGCCGGTCGGCCTGACAATGCGCACGGACACGGCGCCGTCACCGGCCTTCTCAATCCTGCTGCAGACCATCCGCGAAGCGGCACGCCCAAGGGCCTGAGAATTTCATCCCCTTCTAAGCCGGTCCAGTTGGGTACGGCTCGAAATTTCATAACCCCAGGGTTAATGAAACACCGCAAAATATCATTTTACCGAACCAAATCCCTAGGGCAATGTGCGGATGGAGGATCTGAAATCGTGCCATTTCCCAGCCATCGATCAATCGATGGCCAAGGTTGGCGCCGCCACAGAGGGAGGAACACATGACCCACAGCATCGGCAGCAAATCCGTCATATCAGGCATTTCACGGCGCCAGTTCATTGCCACGTCGATCGCCGGCGGCACGGCCCTTGCGCTCGGCGGCCGCAAGGCTTTCGCCGCAGGTGATACGCTCAAGGTCGGCTTTGTCAGCCCGCGCACCGGACCGCTGGCCGGTTTCGGCGAGACCGACGGCTACGTGCTCGATCTTGCCCGCAAGGCACTTGCCAGCGGCATCGAACTCGGCGGCAAGAAATACAGCGTGGAAATCCTCGATCAGGATACGCAATCGGACCCCTCCCGCGCGGGCCAACTCGCCAAGGACCTGATTAACAACCAGGCTATCGACCTGATGCTGGCCGTCTCCACGCCAGAGGTGATCAACCCGGTCGCCGACGCTTGCGAAGCCGCCGGTGTGCCTTGCCTGTCGACGGTGATGCCGTGGGAGGCCTGGTATTTCGGCCGCGGCGCCAAGCCCGGCGCGCCCTCGCCGTTCAAATGGACCTATCATTTCGGGTTCGGCGTCGAAGAATTCTTCAAGGCCTATGTCTCGCAATGGAACCTGATCGAGACCAACAAGAAGGTCGGTGTCATGTATCCCAACGACGCCGACGGCAACGCCATCCGCGCCCATCTGGCGCCGTTGCTGGCCAAGCAGGGTTTTACCATTGTCGATCCCGGCGCCTATGAGACCGGCACGACGGACTATTCCTCGCAGATCGCGCTGTTCAAGCAGGAAGGCGTCGAGATTTTCAACTCCTTCCCGATCCCGCCCGACTTCGCCGCCTTCTGGCGCCAGGCGGCGCAGCAGGGCCTGACCAAGCAGATCAAGATCGCGCAGGTCGCCAAGACCGGCCTGTTCCCGTCCGACATCGAGGCGCTCGGCGACCTCGGCATGAAGATTTCGAGCGCCGCCTACTGGCACAAGGCGTTCCCCTACAAGTCGCCGCTGACCGGCGTATCGGGAACCGAACTCGCCGACGGCTATGAGGCGGCGAGCGGCAAGCAGTGGACGCAGCAGCTCGGCGCCTCGATGTCGCTGCTCGACGCGGGCTTCGAAGCGCTGAAGGCGAGCACCGACGCCAAGGACAAGGCGGCGGTGGCCAAGGCGCTGAGCACGCTCAAGACCGAGACCATGGTCGGCAAAGTCGACTTCACCAGCGGGCCGGTGGCCAATGTGTCGCCCGGCCCGATCATCGGCACGCAATGGGTCGCCGCCAAGGAGGGTTCCAAGTTCCCGCTCGACTATGTCGTGACCGAGAACGCCACCGACCCGAAAGTGCCGGTCGAGGCCAAGCTCCAGCCGTATAACGGCTGACCGACCGCAGACGGGGATCGCACCGTGACCAGCCCACCAGACGCCGCGATCCTCAGCGCCGCCGGCATCCACAAGCACTTCGGCGCGCTTGTGGTGCTGGACGATGTCGACTTCGCCATGGGCGCGGGCGAGGCGGTCGGCATCGTCGGCCCGAACGGCGCCGGCAAGACCACGCTGCTCAGCGTGCTTTCGGGCGCCTTCCCGCCGAGCAGCGGCACGGTCAGCTTCAAGGGTAGCGACGTGACGCTGCTGCCGGCGACGCGGCGTTGCCGGCTTGGCCTGGTGCGCACGCATCAGGTGCCGAAGCCGTTCGCCGGCATGACCACTTTCGAGAACGTCTTCGTGGCGGCATCGCATGGCGCCGGGCTTCAGCGCGACGAGGCCTATGAGGAGGCGCTCGGCTCGTTGAGACTGTGCGGCATGCTTGGCGTCGCCAACCGGCGCGCCGAGACGCTCGGCCTGCTCGACCGCAAGCGTCTGGAGCTGGCGCGAGCGCTCGCGGCGCGGCCGACGCTGCTATTGCTGGACGAGATCGGCGGCGGCCTGACCGACGGCGAGGCCGGCGAACTCGTGGGCACCATCAAGGAATTGCGCCGCCGCAAGATCGGCATCGTCTGGATCGAACACATCGTCCACATCCTGCTGCAGGTGGCCGAGCGGCTGATCTGCATGGATGCGGGGAAGATCATCGCCGACGGCGAGCCGCAAGCCGTCATGGCCGATCCGGAGGTGATCCGCGCCTATCTCGGCGGAGGCCCCAAATGAGTTTCATGGCGGTCGAGAACCTGGTCGTCAGGCATGGCCTGCTGCAAGCGGTGCGCGGCGTGACATTCGGCGTCGAGCGCGGCGAAACGCTGGCGCTGGTCGGCGCCAATGGCGCGGGCAAGACGACGTTGCTCAGAGCAATCGCCGGCGCGCACCAGCCGGCGGCCGGCCGCGTGCTTCTGGGCGATGCCGATCTCACCAGCGTGCCGTCGCACCGGCGTGTCGGTATGGGCATCGCGCTGGTGCCGGAAGGGCGAAAGCTGTTCGTGCGCATGAGCGTCGAGGAGAACCTTTTGCTCGGCAGGACCGCCGGGCGGCCGGGCGACTGGAGCGTCGACAAGGTGCTGGAGATGTTTCCCAACCTGAAGCCGCGCCGGCACACCAAGACTGGCCATCTCTCCGGCGGCGAGCAGCAGGCGACGGCGATCGGCCGGGCGCTGATGAGCAATCCTGACGTACTCCTGCTCGACGAGGTGTCGCTTGGCCTGTCGCCATTGATCGTCGACCGCGTCTATGCCGCGCTGCAAGGCCTCATCCGCTCGGGAACCACGATCATCCTGGTCGAGCAGGATCTCAACCGGGCACTGTCGGTTTCCGACAAGGTCATCTGCATGCTGGAAGGACGCATCGCGCTAACGGCGGACAGCAAGAGCGTTTCGCGCGACGAGGTGACAAAAGCCTATTTCGGCCTGCACAAGCAGAAGGCCGAGCCGGCATGAGCAACCAGATCATCCAGGGCGTGCTGCTCGGCGGCTACTACGCGCTCATCGCTTGCGGCCTGTCCTTCATGTTTTCGGTGATGCGCATCATCAACCTCGCCCATGGCAGCCTGGCAGTGCTCTCGGCCTATGCGCTGTGGTGGCTCGCCTCGCGCTTCCATATACCGCCGTTTGCCGGCCTGCTCATCGTGCTGCCGCTGATGGCTGTCATCGGCTGGGCGCTGCAGCGCTTCCTGCTCGAGCGCAGCGCGCGCGGCGGGGCGCTGCTGCCGATCCTCACCACCTTCGGCCTCGCCATCGTCATCGACAACATGCTGTTCGAGCAGTTCGGCGCCGACACGCGCTCGCTGGCGCCGTTCATCGGCAGCCTGTCCTACGATTCCTGGGAATGGCCGGGCAGCATCTATGTCGGCAAGCTGGCGGTGATCATGTTCTTCGCCGCCGTGGTGTTGCTTGGCGGCTTGCAGCTCTTCCTCAGCCGCACCGGGCTCGGCCGCGCGATCCGTGCCACCTCGGAAGATCCCGACACGGCCGGGCTGGTCGGCGTCGATGCGCGCCGTGCCAATGCTGTTGCCGCGGCAATCGCCTTGGTGACGGTCGGCCTCGCCGGCGCCTTCCTCGGCATGCGCGCCACCTTCGATCCCTATGCCGGCACACCGCAATTGCTGTTCGCCTTCGAGGCCGCCGTCATCGGTGGCGCCGGTTCGCTGTGGGGCACGCTGATCGGCGGCATCGTGCTGGCACTCGCCCAGACGCTCGGCGCACAGGTGCATCCGCAGGGTTTTCTCATCGGCGGCCACGCCGTGTTCCTCATCGTGCTGTTCGTGCGGCTTTCCATGGCCGGCCTCAGCCTGCGCAGCCTGTTCAACCCGCCGTCGCGGAGCGCGTCATGAGCGCCGCTTCGCCCGTCATCGAGCGCGGCACCGCGACCTCGCGCATTGCGGGGGTCGCTGTCGCCGTCATCATCGCGCTGCTCGCCTTCGCTCCGCAGTTCCTCTCGGCCGGCGCCGTCGACCGCATGACGGCGCTGTTCATCTATGTGATCCTGGCGGCGATGTGGAATGCGCTGGCCGGCTTCGGCGGCCTGGTCTCGGTTGGGCAGCAGGTGTTTTTCGGGCTCGGCGCCTATTTCGCCATCCGCCTTGCCGATGCCGGCCTCAACCCGTTCCTGGCGCTCTTTGCCTCGGGCATCATCGTCGGCGCGGTCTCCTGGCCGCTGTCGCTGATCATGCTGCGGCTCAGGAATGGCGAGTTCGCCATCGGCATGTGGGTGATCGCGGCGCTGACGCATCTGCTGGTCAATCTCGACCGGCTGGTGCAGGGCGAGACCGGCACGTCGCTGATCTCGCTCAACGTCTACGATGCATCGGCGCGCAGGCTGACGATCTACTGGCTGGCGCTGGCCTCGATGACCGCCCTGCTCGCCATCCTGTTCGGACTGCTACGCGGCAGCACGGGCGCCGCCATCCGCGCCATCAGAGACAATGAGGATGCCGCCGCCTCGGTCGGCGTGCGCGTCACCGGCACCAAGCGGCTGTTGTTCGTGCTTGCCGCCTTCGGCATCGGCATTGCCGGCGCGCTGTGGCTGGCGACGTCGATCACCTTCCAGCCGAAGACCTACTTCAACGTACAGTGGACCGCCTACATGATCTTCATGGTGCTGGTCGGCGGCATCGGCACCTTCGAGGGCGCCATTCTGGGCGCGGTGGTGTTCTTTCTCATCGAGACCTGGTTTGGCGGCGCCGGCGTCTGGTACCTCGTCGGCCTCGGCGCCACTGCCGTGCTGTTCTCGCTGTTCCTGCCGCGCGGCCTGTGGGGCACGATCGAGGAACGGTTCGGGTTACGCCTGCTGCCGGTCGGCTACCGCGTGCGGCTTGCCACAGATGTGGTGGATCCGGCCGGCAACGACACGCAGCCGCAGCACACAACGACAGATCGGGAGACGGCATGACCATGCTTTTTGGCAAGACGATCCTCATCACCGGTGTCGCCTCCGGCATCGGCGCGCGCACCGCCGAACTGGCCGGGCAGCTCGGCGCCGATGTCATCGGCGTCGACATGCGCGAGCCGGCGGCCCCGGTTGGCAGTTTCGTCAACGCCGACATCTCGTCGAAGGCCGGCGTCGATGAGTTGGTCGCGCGCCTGCCCCAGCGCTTCGACGCGCTTTGCAATGTCGCCGGGCTCTCCGGCAACACCGGTGCGGTGGCGACGCTCGCCGTCAATTTCTTCGGGCTGCGGGCGCTTTCCGAAGCGGTCGCACCCAGACTTCGGGAAGGCGGCGCCATCGTCAACGTCGCCTCGATCGCCGGCTATGGCTGGCGCGCCAACATCAACCGCGCCGCCTCGATGGCCGGCATCGAGGGCTTTCCCGACGTCGCCAAAGTGGTCGCCGACCACCAGGTGAAGAACGAGGAAAGCTATCCAGTCTCCAAGGAACTGCTGGTGTTGTGGACCTTGCGCGCCGCGCATCAGGAGCTGTTCAGGAGCCGCGGCATCCGCGTCAATGCCGTCAGCCCCGGCCCGGTCGAGACGCCGATCCTGAAACAGTTCCGCAGCGTGCTTGGCGACGCCCGCGTCGACAGCGACATCGACCGTGTCGGGCGCGCCGGCACCTCGGGCGACATCGCGCCGGTCGTGCTGTTCCTGTGCTCGGATGGCGCGCGCTGGGTCAACGGCGCCAACGTACCGGTCGACGGCGGCCTCGAGGCATCCATCAACGCCGAAGTGCTCGGCTTCTAATTCCAATCTGTGCGTATCCATCGAGAGCGAAGGAAAGAACAATGGACATCGGACTTCTGATCGACGGCGACGAAAGGGCGGCCACCGGCAAGGCTTCCTACGAGCGGCTCGACCCTTTCACCGGCAAGCTCGCAACGCGCGCTGCCGCAGCCAGCATCGCCGACGCCAACGCCGCCGTCGAAGCCGCCGCAGCTGCCTTTGCGACCTGGTCGAAGACCGGACCCGGCGAGCGCCGCACGCTGCTGTTGAAGGCGGCTGATGTCATGGCCTCCAAGGTCGGCGACTTCACCAGGCTTATGATGGAAGAAACCGGCGCCACCGGCCCCTGGGCCGGCTTCAACGTCATGCTGGCAGCCAACATGTTGCGTGAAGCGGCCGCCATGACGACGCAGATTTCGGGTGAGGTCATTCCGTCCGACAAGCCGGGCACGCTGGCCATGGCGATCCGCCAGCCGGCCGGCGTCTGCCTCGGCATCGCGCCGTGGAACGCGCCGGTCATTCTCGGCACCCGTGCCGTGGCGATGCCGCTCGCCTGCGGCAACACCGTGGTGCTGAAGGCCTCCGAAATGTGCCCGGGCACGCACCGGCTGATCGGCCAGGTGCTGGTCGAGGCCGGCCTGCCGAAGGGCGTCATCAATGTCGTCACCAATGATCCGAGGGACGCTGCCGGCATTGTCGAAACGCTTGTCGCGCATCCCGCGGTCAAGCGCGTCAATTTCACCGGCTCGACCAAGGTCGGCCGGATCATCGCCCAGCTTGCCGGCCGGCACCTCAAGCCGGCGCTGCTGGAGCTCGGCGGCAAGGCGCCGCTCATTGTGCTTGACGATGCCGACATCGATGCGGCGGTCAACGCGGCGACCTTCGGCGCTTTCATGCATCAGGGCCAGATCTGCATGTCGACCGAGCGATTGATCGTCGATGAAACGGTCGCCGATGAATTCGTCGCCAAACTCGCCGCCCGCGCCTCGCAACTGCCGGCCGGCGATCCACGCGGTCATGTCGTGCTCGGATCACTGATCAGCAGCCAGGCCGCCGACAAGATGGAGGAACTCGTCACTGACGCGGTCGCCAAGGGCGCCAGGCTCGTCGCCGGCGGCAAGCGCAGCGGCACGGTGGTGGAGGCGACGCTGCTCGACCATGTCACGCCGGCCATGCGCGTCTATGCCGAAGAATCCTTCGGCCCGGTGAAGCCGGTGATCCGCGTCAAGGGCGAGGACGAGGCGGTGCGTGTCGCCAACGATACCGAATACGGCCTGTCGTCCGCCGTCTTCAGCCGCGACATCCGCCGCGCCATGGCGATCGCCGCCCGCATCCAGTCCGGCATCTGCCACATCAACGGACCAACGGTCGGCGACGAGGCGCAGATGCCGTTCGGCGGCGTCAAAGGCTCGGGCTATGGCCGCTTCGGCGGCAAGGCCTCTATCGCCGAGTTTACCGATCTGCGCTGGCTGACGATCGAGGATCCGGGCCAGCATTATCCATTCTGACGCTCTGGAGAGCGCTGGCTGTTCTGGCACTACCGGTCGGTGGAGAGCCGCTATACGGTCATGCCATGACCGACCGCCGTAACGTGCTTTTCATCATGTGCGACCAGCTCCGCTTCGACTATCTGGGCTGCGCCGGGCACAAGAGCCTGAAGACACCGAACATCGACCGGCTGGCGAGCCGGGGCGTGCGCTTCACCAATGCCTATGTCCAGTCGACCGTGTGCGGCCCCTCGCGCATGAGCGCCTATACCGGGCGCTATGTCCGCTCGCATGGGTCCACTCAGAATGGCGTGCCGCTGAGGGTCGGCGAGCCGACGCTTGGCGATCATCTGCGCGAGGTCGGCGTGCGCTGCGCGCTGATCGGCAAGACGCATATGCGGGCGGACGAGGAAGGCATGCAGCGCCTCGGCATCGACAGGAGCTCCATCATCGGCGTGCGTGTCGCCGAATGCGGCTTCGAGCCGTTCGAACGTGATGACGGGCTTCACCCTTCATCCGCCTACGATCCCGATCCGGCCTATGACAGCTATCTGCGCGCGCACGGCTTCGATGCCGACAATCCGTGGGAGCACTGGGCGAATTCCGGCGAAGGCGAGGATGGCGAAAACTTCAACGGCTGGCTGCTCGTCCATGCCGACAAGCCGGCCCGGATTCCCGAAGAGCATTCCGAGACACCCTACATGACGCGCCGCGCCATGCGCTTTATCGAGGAGGCCGAGGCCAAGGGCGAAACCTGGTGCGCGCATCTGTCCTTCATCAAGCCGCACTGGCCCTACATCGTGCCGGCGCCCTATCACGACATTTACGGCAAGGCCGATATCCAGCCGCCGCTGCGCGATGAGGCCGAGCGCGTCTCGCCCAACCCGATCTACGAGGCCTTCCAGCAGGAGCGCTACTCCCGGAACTTCTCCCGCGACGAGGTCCGCGAGCGGGTCATCCCCTGCTATATGGGCCTGATCAGGCAGGTCGACGACCAGCTTGGAAAGCTGTTCGAATTCATGGCGGAGCGCCGCCTGTTCGACAGCACCATGGTGGTGTTCACGTCGGACCATGGCGACTATCTCGGCGACCATTGGCTTGGCGAAAAATATCTGTTCCACGATGTCGCGGCCAAGGTGCCTATGATCGTCTACGATCCGCGCCGCGAGGCCGATGCGACGCGCGGCACGACATCGGATGCGCTGGTGGAAATGATCGACCTCGCGCCCACCTTCCTCGACTATTTCGGCGGCAAGGCAAAGCCGCATATCCTCGAAGGCCGTTCCCTGTCGCCGCTGCTCGCAAGCGAAGGCGTGACCTGGCGCCGCTACGCGATCAGCGAATACGACTATGGCGGCGATGCCGCGCGGCTGAAGCTCGCCATGCCGGTGTCCGACTGCAAGCTCTACATGATCACCGACGGCCGCTTCAAACTGATCCATGGCGAAGGATTGGCGCCGATGCTCTTCGATCTCGGCGGCGACCCCGGCGAACTCTGCGATCTCGGCACCGACGCATCGGCCGCCGGCGAGATCGACCGCCTGCGGCAGGCGCTGTTCCACTGGATGGCGACGCCGAACAACCGCATCACTGTTGCCGAGGAATGGCTGACGGAGAACGACGACAAGATGCGCCACTTCGATCCGCTGATCGGTCCCGGCGTGCTGATCGGTTACTGGGACGAGGCCGAACTTGCCGAGCAGCACGAGGCTCGACGGCTCTGGCTGTCGCGCCAGCCCAGGGAGTAAAGTTACCCGGCATCGAATCCAGGGGATCGATGCCGGGCAAGGGTCGCGGATTACTGCAGCTTGGCCTGCAGGGCGTTGACGTCGTCGGTGGTCATTTCACCGTCGGTCGTCACCTTGCCGTCGACGATCTTCCACAGGCGGAAGGGGCCGGTGATGTCGCCAAACTTGTCGAAGGCAACCGGACCGATGACGCCTTCATAGCGGATCGGCTTGCCGTCCTTGATCAGGCCGAGCGCCTTGGCGAACTCTTCCTTGCCGGCAAAGATCGGCGTGCCGGCGGGATCGACCGCCTTGTACATGGCATCCTTGATCTTGGCCGGATCCTCGGAGCCGGCAATGGCGATGGCCAGGCCGACGATGGCGCCGGCATCATAGGAACGATCGGCCGCCGGATTGGACGGTTCGATGCCGGAGAATTCCTTGTAGTTCTTGGTGAAATAGTCGGTGGAGGCCGTCGGGCTGGTGCCCGACGATGTGCCATAGGCGTCCTTGAGATAATCGGCGCCGACGGAGTCGATGAAGTCGGGGCTGTTCATGCCGTCATTGAGCAGGAATTTCTGCACGCCGCCCTGCGATATCCAGGTGCGGGCGACGGTGGCGCCATCGACCGGCGTGCTGACGAGATAGAGGCCGTCCGGCTCGCCGGCCATTGCCGCCGTAACTTCCGAGGCATAGCTCGACTGCTTTTCGTTGTAGGGCGTATCGGAGACGATGGTCCCGCCGAGCGCTTTGTAGGCGCGCGAGAATTCGGCCACCATGTTGACGCCGAAGTCGTTGTTGACGTGGATGATCGACAGCTTCTTGAAGCCCTTGTCGATGGCGTATTTGGCGGCGGCGACACCTTGCAGCGCATCCGAAGTGATGGTGCGGAAGAAGATGCCGTTGGTCTTGCCGTCACGGCCGAGCGCGGTCAGCGTCGGCGAGGACGAGGCGGGCGACACCTGGACGATCTTGGCCGGCGCGGTGACCGAGGTGAGGATCGGGATCGAGACGGACGAGATGATGCCGCCGATGATGACCGGCACCTTCTTGACCTGGACAAGCTGGGTCGCGGCATCGACGGCGATGTTGCCCTGGCTCTGGCTGTCACGCGTATCGGTGACGAGGTCGCAGCCGCGCACGCCGCCGGCGGCATTGATGTCGCGGAAGGCCATTTCGACCGACTTGGCCCCGGCCTGGCCGTATTCGCCGGCCGGGCCGGTCAGTTCCATGACGAGACCGACGGTGATCTTGCAATCGGCGGCCTGGGCCGCACCGGCCATCGTGACGAGAGCGAGCGCGGTGGTGAGTTGGAGTATCGTGTTTCTCATTGTTGTTCCCCTTGAGTTGTCAGACTGTCGTTTGATCTCTGGAGCCTGTTCAGCGTTCCGGCACCTGCAGCCAGGTCTCATGCAGATGCCGCCATTCGACGCCGTTGGGCGCCGATGAACTGGTGGTGAAGACGGCGCTCGACTGACGGCGGCTGTGCTTGCCGCCACGGAGTTGCGCCTCGATGTAGAGGACGACGATCATGTCGTCGGTTTGCCAGCCGGGCCGGATGTCCTCGATCGAGATGGCAAAGCCGTCATCGCAAGTCGCGCGGCTTTGCCTGACATGGTCGACGACCGCATCGCGATCGAGGATCGCTCCACCCGGCGCGACCATGGTCAAGCCCTCGCCCATGACGGCCTCGAAACGGCCGAAATCGACCGTGTCGGCGCGCGCGGTGACGAACCAGTCGACGAAGAAGCGATGCAGATCGACGACTTCCGCGCTGGCGCGGGAAAACAGCGAGGCCTCTCGGTTCATGGCGCTCATGTCCGGCCTGCATTCAGATTGTAGTGCATGATCGAACCGTGGCGGCCATGGCGGTCGCGCTCGAGCGTGTAGACGTCGCCTTCCAGTCCGTGACCCCTGGCGATCACCGCGCCGATCGCCGCCTTGTCGTCGGCGCTCAGCGCGACATCCATGATTTTCGCGTTGGCCAGCGCATGCGCCTGGTTGCGCGCGCCGACGATGACGGCGGCGACGTGCGGCTGCGTCAGCACCCAGGCGCTGGCGATGGTGGCGATGTCGACGCCATGGCGATCGCCGACGGCTTTCAGCGCCCGCAGCAATTGCTGGAACAGGTCCCAGCCGCCGAAATCGTCGATGATCAGCTTGTATTTGACCAGCGAGCGGTTTTCGAGCGGCGTCGCCGGTTCGGCAGCTCCCAGCCATCGATCGCTGAGGAAGCCGCCGGCGACCGAGCCGTAGCAGAGGAAGCTGACGCCGTTCTTCGCCGCGAGTGCGGCAAGGCTGCCGGCCGGCCGCTGGTCGAGCACCGAATATTGCAATTGCTGGCTGACCAGCGGAATGCCGGCGGCGAGGATTTCGGCGAGCCGCGGCGTGTCGAAATTGGTGGTGCCGAGATTGCGCACCTTGCCCTCGCGCCGTAACTCGTCGAGCCAGCCCATCGCGTCGACATAGCGCGGCTGAGCATAGTCCCACCAGTGGAACTGGACGAGGTCGATGCGCTCGGTCTTCAGCCTGCGCAGCGACTGGTCGACGATGCCCCTGATATAGTCGCGGCTGATGGTGGCCAACCGTTCGAGGTCGGGCACCAGCTTGGTGTGCACCTTCATCCTGGCGGCGGCGTCGAGACCGCGCTCGCCTGCCAGCCGCAGGCGCGCGGCGCCGATCAGTTCCTCGACGCCGGTGTAGATATCGGCGCAATCATAGGTCCAGATGCCGGCATCGAAGGTGGCGATCAAATCGGCCACCGCCTGCTCGCGATCGATCGCGCCATGGCCGCCGGCCAGCTGCCAGCCGCCGCGAATGACGCGCGAGATGGTGTAACCAGGGGCGAGTTCGAAGGTCTTGGCGGTCATTTGTCTTGCGTCTCCCCCGGCAGCGGCACCGCCGTCGTTTCGGCATGGCTGAAGCGCCGCTTGCCGGTCCTGACGATGCGCAGTCGGCTGGCGCAGTTCGGATCGGGACAGGCGATCTCGGCGTCCGATGTCATCCAATCATTGGCATGCGTCGGCCGCTGCTTGGCGGCCAGCAACGGCAGCACGGCCGCGATGGAATAGATCGAAAAGCCCTGCCCCGCCGGCATCGACAGCATCTCGCCCTTGAGCTCGAAATGGTCGCCGGCCTTGGCGCCACAATAGATCGGCTTGCCCTCAGGAATGACCGCCTCGACGCGGAGGTCGAAGAGCTCGAAACTGTCGTCGGCCATTCAGGCCTCCATCAGGCTAAAGGTGATGTCGCAGGCGCCGTTGCGGCGGATGACGCCGCAGGCCGCCGCCAGCTGCTCGTGATCCTGCGGCAGCACCTGCGCCACCACGCTGCCGGCGAGCCAGCCGATCGGAAAGAACAGGCGCGCACCCTGGCCGTAGAACAGGCCGATGTCGAAGATCGCATTCGGACCGCCGCCCCAGACGCGCGGCGGCACATAGGACAGCACGATGTCGCCGGGCTGCGGCGTCAGGGTCGCGTTCTCCGCCGGTAGAGGGCCGGCATAGGCCTGCCCGGCGAGATCGGCAGCGGGAACCGGACAGGAAATCTCGGGCCCGGTCCACATCGCATGGATGCCGGGGACGATGCGCGGCGTGCCGAGATAGGCGCGGAGAAAAGCGACGTTTTCCGGCGCTTTCTCCGGCAGCAGCAGTGCCGTCACAGAAAGCTTCGAGCGCGGCTCGGTGATGCTGATGGAGGTCATGTCTGGTCTTTCGCTGCCGATTGCAGCTTGTGGCGCAGGAAGGTGAAGGGCCGGCTGATGTCGGCGACAAGTGCCTCGCGCGCGGCTTGCGCATCCTGCGTGGCCAGCGCCGTGACGATACGGCGGTGATACTGGGCGGTATCGACCTCGCCGGCTTCCGAGAAGGCATAGATGGCGACGCGGATGCATGGCCCCGATTGCAGCCACAGGCTCTCGATCATCGGGATCAGCACCGCCGAGCCACAGGACCGGTAGATCTCGAAATGAAAGCTCTGGTTGAGCGTCACCTCGCGATCGACATCCTTCTTGTGCTTGAGCGCGCGCATTTCGTCCCATTCGCCCAGAATGGTCTCGATGGTAGCGATCTGGCGCGGCCCCATGCGGGCGGCGGCCAGCGCAATCGCCTCGCCTTCGATGAGGATGCGGGCCCGCAAGAGATCGTCGAGGCGATCCAGCGTGATCGGCGGCACGCGAACCGAGCGGTTGGGTAGTGCCTCAAGCGCCTTTTCGGTGATCAGCCGCCCGAGCGCCTCGCGCACCGGCATGGTCGAGGTGACCAGCGCATCGGCGAGCCCGCGAATGGTGAGAACCTGGCTCGGTTCGAACAGGCCGCCGATCAGCGCGCGGCGTAGTTCCGAATAGACACGATCCTGCACCGTCTCGCGACCGACCGGCGCAAGCTGAGCGGCGATTGCCTCATTGTTCCTTTCGATGGCGGCCTTCTGCATCGGTCTTCCGTCAACGCGTTTTGGACTTGCGGAAGGAATTAAAGCCGAATAGCGTGATCAAAGCAAGTGTGATCACATATCAAAAAATTAGGAAACGGCTGTTATCGCTTCCGGCCAGAGGGATTGATGATCGATAGACAAAGCGCGCCCGATGCTCGTGCGCCCGTTCTGACGGCACAGAATGTCGTCAAGCGGTTCGGCGGCCTCATTGCCGTCAACGATGTCTCCTTCGACGTTCATGCAGGCGAAATCCTCGGCCTGATCGGCCCGAACGGGGCCGGAAAGACGACGATGTTCGACCTGCTCGCCGGCAGCGTGCTGCCTACCAGCGGCGACATCGTGCTGAATGGTGTCCAAGTGTCGGGAGAAGCGGCGCACCGCCGCATCGGCCGCGGCCTCGGCCGCACCTTCCAGATCCCGCGGCCGCTGCCCAATCTGACACTGATCGAGAACATCATGCTGGCCGCGCAGGGACAGGCCGGAGAAAGCCTGCTCGCCAATTTCCTGTCGCCAGGGCGGGTTGCGGCTCAGGAGCGCGCCGGCCAGAAGAAAGCGATGGAGTTGCTCGAACTGGTCTCGCTTGCGCGCCTCGCGCATGAGCCGGCGCGCGTGCTTTCGGGCGGGCAGCGCAAGCTTCTGGAACTCGCCCGCGTCATGATGGCCGACCCGGCGATCATCCTGCTCGACGAACCGGCTGCCGGCGTCAACGCGACACTCCTGGAAGTCATCATCGACCGCATCCGCGACATCAACGAGCGCGGCATCACCTTCCTCCTGATCGAACATAACATCGATATGGTGACGCGGCTTTGCCATCGCGTGCTGGTAATGGCCAGCGGCCAGTTGCTGAGCGAAGGCACGGCACAGGAAGTGGCCCGTGATCCGCGCGTCATCGAGGCCTATCTCGGAGGCACGGCATGAGCGAAACCGTCCTCGATGTTCGCGATCTCGAAGCCGGCTACGAGCCCGGTGTGCCGATCGTGCGCGGCGCCTCGATCACCGTCCGAAAAAGCGAGATCGTCGTCGTGCTGGGCCCCAATGGCGCCGGCAAGTCGAGCTTCATCAAGGCCATTGCCGGCCTGGTGCCGATCACACGCGGCACGGTGCTGCTGGACGGCAAGGATATCACCGCAGCGCCTGCCCACACCATGGTGCGGCTTGGCCTCGCTTTCGTGCCGCAGACCGAGAACATCTTCCCGCTGATGTCGGTCGAGGACAATCTCAGGGTTGCCTGCGGCATTCTGGAGCGGCGCGAGGCGCCGGCCCGGATCGAGGAGATGTATGCGATGTTCCCCGACCTGGCGCGCCAGCGCCGGGCCGCGGCCGGTAACCTCTCCGGCGGACAGCGGCAGATGCTGGCCGTGGCGCGGGCCTTGATCGTCCATCCCAAGCTGCTGGTGCTCGACGAACCGTCGGCCGGACTGTCGCCGAAATTCGTGTCGATGGTGTTCGAGATGCTGGCCGGCATCCGCAAGGCTGGAGTCACCATCCTGCTGGTCGAACAGAATGCCAAGGCAGCGCTCGCCACCGGCGACCGCGCCTATGTGCTGGTCGAGGGCAAGGACAGCCACGAGGGCGTCGCCTCCGAACTGTGGAACGATCCTGTCGTCGCCGAACTCTACCTCGGCCAGCGCCCTCTCAGCGCAGAGAAGACGGGGCATGCCGAGAAGGGAGGCGCGGCATGAGCCTGCAATTTGTCGTCGACGGGTTGCTGACCGGTTCGATGATCGGCCTCGGCGCCATCGGCGTGACGCTGACCTACTCCATCCTGCGCTTCTCCAACTTCGCCCATGGCGATTTCATGGCCTGGGGCACTTATGCGACGCTCGCCGTGGTCAGCGCCATTGGCGCAACGTTCGGCAAGGTGGCGCCGATCGCACCGCTGTCCTTCGGCTGGCCGCTGCTGGTCGCACTGGTCGTCGGCATGGCCTTCACCGCCCTGCTGGCGCTCCTCCTCGACAAGGTGCTGTTTTCGCGGCTGCGCGCACAGGGCCAGGCGATCATCGTGGTGATGGCGAGCTTCGGCGCCTCGATGGCGCTGCGCAGCCTGCTGGAATTCAGCTTCACCTCGCGGCCGACCTATTTCAGCCGGGCGATCCAGATCGCCATGCCGGTCGGCTTCGGCATTCGCATCACACCCGACCAGATCGCCTTGCTGTTGCTGACCGCCTTGCTGGTGCTTGGCGTGCATCTGCTGATGACGCGCACGCAGATAGGACGCTCCATGCAGGCGCTCAGCCAGAATGCGGCGCTTGCCCGCATCGTCGGCATCGACGTTGCCGGCGTGGTGCGCGTCACCTGGATCCTCGGCGCGGCATTGGCCTGTGTGGCCGGTGTGATGATCGGCATTCTGGTGCAGATACGCCCCTTCATGGGCTTCGACATGCTGCTGCCGATGTTTGCCGCAGCCATCCTCGGCGGTATCGGCAGCATCCCCGGTGCGGTGCTCGGTGGCCTGATTATCGGGATCGCCGAAGCCGGCGCGGTGCAGCTGATCGGCGCGGAATGGCGCGCCGCCGTGTCCTTCATCATTCTGATGGCCGTGCTGTTCGTGCGGCCGATCGGCCTTTTCGGAGTTCGAGAGAGATGATCGACCTCATTGGCTACGGCGCCTTCTTCCTGACCACCGCGCTGATCTTCTCGCTGGTGACGCTCGGGCTCAACCTGCAATGGGGGCTGACCGGCCTGTTCAATGTCGGCCTCGCCGGCTTCGTCGCCATCGGCGCCTACACCTCGGCTTTGCTGACCACCCCGGATGACGCGGCACGGCTGGGCGGCTTCGGCCTGCCTATCCTGGTCGGCTGGCTGGGCGCCATGATCGTCGGCGGCATTGCCGCCGCGCTGACCGGCATGGCCACGCTGCGCCTTCGGTCTGACTATCTGGCGATTACCACATTCGGCGTCGCAGTCGTGGTGCAACTGGTCGCGCTCAACGCGCAGAAGCTCACCGGCGGTCCGTTCGGCATCGGCTTCATTCCGCGGCCCTTCGGCCGCCTTGCCGAGACGCCGCTGCTGTTCAACCTCTCCAACCTCGCCGTCGTCTGCGTGGTGACGTTGATTGTCTATCTCGCCCTGGAGCACCTGTCGCGCAGCCCGTGGGGGCGCGTGCTGAAGGCGCTGCGCGAGGATGAACGCGCGGCGATCTCACTTGGCAAGAGCGCGCGCTTCTACCGCGTGCAGGCCTTCGCCGTCGGCGGCGCCATCATGGCGCTGGCCGGTGCGCTGCAGGCGCATTTCACCGGCTTCATCGCGCCCGACAATTACCTGCCGATCCTGACCTTCCAGGTCTGGGTGATGCTGATCGTCGGCGGCTCCGGCAGCGATGTCGGCGCTGTCGTCGGCAGCGTCCTGGTGTGGGCGATCTGGGCAGGATCGGGCACACTGACCAGCATCCTGTTCTCGCCCGAGCAGCAGGCGCGCGCCGCCTCGCTGCAGATCGTCGCCATCGGCGTTATGCTCTGCGTCATACTGCTGGTCCGGCCGAACGGCCTGTTCGGCGAACGGCCACGGCGGATGCGCTTCGGCAAACGGGCGAAGGCCACCGCCAGCGAGAGCGGGTCCTGAACGAATGGCGAAGCAGGAGGCGCTTTCACTGTGGCACGCGGTCAGCCGCGATCGCCACCCCCGGCCGGCGCTGGAGGGTGTGCTCGATGTCGACCTCGCCATCGTCGGCGGCGGCTTTACCGGCCTTTCGACGGCCCTTCATGCCGCTGCGAAAGGTCTTTCGGTCGCTGTCCTCGAAGCAGAAATCATCGCCTGGGGCGCGACCGGCCGCAACGCCGGCTTCGTCGTGCCGAACTTCGCCAAGATGGATCCGGACGCCATATCCGCGCATCTCGGGCCCGAACGGGGCGAGCGGCTGATCGAGTTTGCCGCTGGCAGCGCCGACCTCGTCTTCGGCCTGATCGAGCAGCACGGCATCGCCTGCGACGCCGAGCAGAATGGCTGGATACAGGCGGCGCACTCCGAGGCTGCTCTCCAGAAGGTCCGGTCCCGCGCAAGGCAGTGGGCGGAGCGCGGCAGGCCGGCGGTGACGCTGGATCGGCAGCAGACCGAGGCGCTGACCGGCGCGCGCTTCTATGCCGGCGGCTGGATGGACAGATCGGGCGGCGTGCTCAATCCGGTCGAGTTCGCGCAAGGTTTGGCCGATGCGGCCGAGAAAGCCGGGGCGCGGATTATCGAGCATACGCGTGTCATATCGATCGACCGCTCATCCGACGGCTGGACGCTGAACACCCCATCGGGTTCGCTGCGCGCCGGCAAGGTACTGGTCGCCACCAACGCCTATGGCGGAGCACTCAACCCGACACTGCAACGCACCTATTTCCCGCTGAAAGTTTTCCAGATCGCGACGGCGCCGTTGCCGTCAAAGACGCGCGAGCGCCTGCTGCCCGGTGGCCAGGGTTTTTCCGACACCAGGCGCAATCTCATCACCTTCCGCTTCGATGCCCAGAACCGGCTGATCAGCGGCGGCATGCATGTGATCAGCGCTGGCGCCGACAGGCGGGTGCCGCAGGCAATCCGGCGGCGGCTTTCGAAACGCCTCGAGCTGCGTGACCTGCCGCCGCTCGACTACAGCTGGTCGGGGATCGCCGCCGTCGAACCGGATTTCCTGCCGCATCTGATCGATCTCGGCCCGGGCCTGATCGCGGCGCGTGCCTGCAATGGCCGCGGCATCGCCATGACCACCGCGATGGGCAAGGTGCTGGCCGACTGGGCCGATGGGACAGAAGCTCGCGACCTGTCGCTGCCATTCGCGCCACCCGCGCAAATCCCGTTCCATGGCCTGCTACGCTACGCCCCGAACATGCTGCTGCCGTGGAGCATTCTGCGCGACCGGCTGGAAGCCGCATAGGCCGATCGTGCGTGGCCAGCGCCCAGCCGACGGCGGGCGGATTGCGCGCGCCCGGATCACCAGTTCGACAGGGCGCGATCGAGAGTCTCGGCCAATTGCTCGGCATTGTCCCTGGCGAACGGCAGCGGCGGCCTGATCTTCAGCACATTGCGGCGCGGACCGCAGGACGAAATCAGCACGCCGTCCTCACGCATGGCTTCGACGATTGCGGATGTCTTGGCGGTGGCGGTTGCCTCATCCTGCGCCGTCAGTTCGACACCGAAATAGAGGCCGTTGTGCCTGATGTCGGCGACCATGCCGTGGCGGGTCTGCAAGGCACGCAACAGCTCGGCCGTATAGGCGCCAACCAGCCGCGCATTCTCGATCAAACCCTCGCCCTCGATTACATCAAGCACGGCGATGCCGACGGCGGCCGCGACAGGGTTGCCACCAAAGGTGTTGAAGTAGCCGGTGTTCGAGCCGAACGAGCTGACAAGCTTCGGCCGCACAAGGACAGCGCCCATCGGATGACCGTCGCCGATCGGCTTGCCCATGGTGACGATGTCTGGCTCGAGGCCGTAGCTGGCGAAGCCCCACATGCCCTGGCCAAGCCGGCCGAAGCCGGACTGGACCTCGTCGGCAATGACGATGCCGCCTGCCTTCCTGACGTGGTCTGCAGCTTCGCGCAGCACCGCCGCATCTGGGAAGAAAATACCATCGCTGGAAAAGGCCGAGTCGACAAGCAGCGCCGCAGGGCGGATGCCATGCGCGCGCATATCCTCGACGGCGGCGACGACATTCCTGGCGAAGTCCTTCGCGGCGCGGCCATGGTCGCGAAACGTGTCCGGCGCCGCCACCGTCCTGTGGTGCGCCGGAACGCCCTTGGCGCCGACGGCCGCCGGCGACAGCTGCGCGGTGGAGATCGTGGCGCCGTGATAGGCGAAGTCGGTGACGATCACCCCGGTATTGCCCGTGGAATGCTGGGCAATGCGGATGGCGAGATCATTGGCCTCGCTGCCGGTGCAGGTGAACATGGCGTGGCCGAGATGGGAAGGAACGGTGCCGAGCAGTTTTTCCGCATAGTCGAGGATGATCTCGCTGAGATAGCGCGTGTGGGTGTTGAGCGTGGCGGCCTGCCCCGACAGCGCCTCGACGACGCGTGGATGGCAATGCCCGACCGAGGCGACATTGTTGTAGGCATCGAGGAATTTCCGCCCCTGCGCGTCGTAGAGCCAGACGCCGCTGCCGCGCACCAGATGGATCGGGTTGCGGTAGAAGGCGCGGTATGTCGGCCCGAGCAGCCTGGCGCGGCGTTCGAGCAGCGCGCGCTCCTTTGCCGAAGCGTCGGCGGAGGCATTTGCAGAGGATTGGGACACGGGCATTTACTCCGGATTCGAATGGTCGAGAAAATAGCGGCGGACATCGCCGGGTGACAGACCATCCCAGCATGTCGACACGCGCATCTGCTGTCCGCCGCGTCGCTGCCGTCAGGTCGCCGTTGGCGCCGGCAGCCGCTCGCGCAGTTCATCGACCAGCACCCTGGAGTTTTCGGAATAGTCGATCGGCACGACGACGAGATGCACGCCGCCGCCGATGAAGGCTTGTTCCAGCGCCGGCCGCAAGTCGGCAATCGCGCCAACCCTGGTCCCTTTGGCCCCATAGGCTTCGGCATATCTGACGAAGTCCGGATTGCCGAAAGTCATGCCGAAATCCGGAAATTCGTCGACCGCCTGCTTCCAGCGGATCATCCCGTAAGCGTGGTCCTCGAGCAGCAGGACGACGAGGTTGAGCTTGAGCCGGACCGCAGTCTCCAGTTCCTGGCTGTTCATCATGAAGCCACCGTCGCCGCAGACGGCCATGACACGGCGCTGGGGATAGAGCAGCGCCGCCATCATCGCCGATGGCAGGCCAGCGCCCATGGTGGCGAGCGCATTGTCGAGCAGTAGCGTGTTTGCCATGCGCGTGCGGTAGTTGCGCGCGAACCAGATCTTGTACATGCCGTTGTCGAGGGCGAGGATTCCATCCGCCGGCATCACCGCGCGCACGTCGTGGACGATGCGCTGCGGCGTGAAGCGGTCCTCGGTGGCGCGCGCGGCGACCCGGTTCAAGATACTTTCGCGCAGCGGCAATAGAGCTTGCGCGTTGGGAATCTTGCCTTCGACGCGATCGGCCAGCAGCGCCAGCGACGGACCGAGGTCGCCGACGATTTCGGCTTGCGGGAAATAGACCTGTTCGACGTCGGCTGAGTGATAGCCGACATGGATGACCTTCGGCCCCTTGGCGCCCATGATGAAGGGCGGTTTCTCCACCGTGTCGTGGCCGATGGTGATGATCAGATCGGCCTGCTCTATGGCCTCGTGGACATAGTCGCGTTCGGAGAGTGCTGCCGTTCCCATGTAGAGTTCGGTGCCGCCGGGCACGGTGCCCTTGCCCATCTGCGTTGTGAAATAGGGGATCTGCGTGCGCAGCACGAACTGGGCGATGTCAGGGGTGACGCGCGGCCGCGATGCCGCCGCCCCGAACATCAGCAGCGGACGCTTGGCCTCCACGATCATCCGGGCCGCGCGATCGAGCGCGTCCGCACCGGCAATCGGCAGGTCGACCGGATGCGTCGGCACCAGAGGAATTGGTTCGCACTCCGCCGCCGCTATGTCCTCCGGCAGTTCCAGATGCACAGGGCCCGGGCGTTCCTCCTGCGCGACGCGGAACGCTTCGCGCACCAGCGACGGGATCATCTTGGGCGAAACGATCTGGCGCGACAGTTTGGTCAGCGGCTTCATTGCCGCGACGATGTCGACAATCTGGAAGCGCGCCTGCCGCGATGAGAGGATGCCCTTCTGGCCGGTGAGCATGATCATCGGCATGGCGCCGAGCAGCGCATAGGCCGCACCGGTCGTCAGATTGAGCGCGCCGGGGCCAAGCGTGGTGATACACACGCCGGGCTTGCCGGTCAGCCGGCCATAGGTGGCGGCCATGAAGGCCGCCGCCTGCTCGTGCCGGGTCAGGATCAGCTGGATCGACGATCGCCGGATGGATTCGACGATGTCGAGATTTTCCTCGCCCGGAATGCCGAAAATCCGGTCGACCCCTTCGTTTTCGAGGGCCGCCACGAACAGATCCGAACCCTTGGTCATCAACCGTCACTCCTGCGATGCGCGCATTCCGTCTTCATATGGCATTGGAACGCGACGCCACGAAGAGCGCAAGTGTGCTCTGTTGGCGATCAATCCATCAGTTTCGGCAAGGCAGCCGCTAGTGCGTCGACAGCCACGCGGACCTTGAGCGGCAGATGCGGTGTCTGCAGCCAGAGCGCATGGCAGTCATAGGGATAGCGCGGTTGGTCAGGCAACAGCGCAACCAGTGTTCCGGCCTCAATGCGCTCGCGAACCAGCCAATAAGGCAGCCAGGCAAGGCCCATGCCGCCGACAGCAGCGTCGGCTATGGCATCGAGATCGTCGAGCCGCAGCCGGCCCCTGGGCACGATCTCCTGCGCTGGTTGCCCTTCGCGGGCAAACAGCCAGGGCTGAACGACCTGGCCGAGCCGGCGATAGACGATCGCCTGATGATCGGCGATGTCTTCGATCCGCTTCGGGTCGCCATGGATTTTCAGATAGGAGGGTGCTGCACAGACAACCATGCCCTGGCGTGCGACGCGACGCGCGATCACGCCGGCCTTATCCTCGAGGTCACCGGTGCGGATGGCGAGATCGTAGCCGTCCTCGACCAGATCAGCGAAGCGATCGCTGAGCGAAAGGTCGAGTTCCAGCAGCGGATATTGCCGTGCCAGCCGCAACAGCACCGGGGTGACGCAGTGGCGACCGAAATGCGCCGGCATGGTCACGCGCAGTCTGCCTCGCGGTTCCGAGAGCTGGTCGGCGGCGAGCGCGTCGGCGGCGTCTGCCTCGGCCAGCACCAGGCGGCAACGCTCATAGTAGGCGCGGCCGAAATCGGTCAGGCTCTGGCGGCGCGTGGTGCGGTTGATGAGACGCACGCCCAGCCGCTCTTCGAGAAACCGGACATGCTTGCCGACCATCGGTCCCGACAGATCGAGTGCGACGGCCGCCGCCGCAAACGAACCGAGGTCGATCGCCCTGACGAACACGGCCATGCTCTCAAGCCGATCCATATTCGGAACTCCTGGTTTCTACTGATTTATCCCCAGCGCCATTTATCACCGAATGCCTTCGCTCCATAGCTCATTCGGTCCGAATAATTTGGAGTACCCGATATGACACGTATGGTTCGCTTCTACCAGCATGGTGGTCCCGAGGTTCTACGCATCGAGGATGTCGACCTTCTCCCACCAGGTTCGGGCGAGGTTCAAATCCGCGTCAAGGCGCTCGGCCTCAATCGCGCCGAGGCACTGCTGCGCGCGGGTAGCTACATCGAAACGCCCACCCTGCCCTCCGGGCTTGGGCTGGAAGCGGCTGGCATCATCGAGGCGCTGGGAGAGGGCGTGACGGATTTTGCGCCGGGCGACGCTGTCAGTGTCATCCCGCCGCAGTCGATGGTTCGCTGGCCGGCCTATGGCGAGCTTGTCACCTATCCCGCTGGGCTGATCGTCAAACACCCGCAGTCGCTCGACTGGCGAACCGCGGCGGCTATCTGGATGCCGTACCTCACCGCCTATGGTGCGCTAATCGATATAGCCAGGTTGCGTCACGGAGATGCCGTCGTCATTACCGCTGCTTCAAGCAGTGTCGGGCTTGCGGCGATCCAAATCGCCAACAGCCTCGGTGCGACAGCGATCGCGGTGACGCGGACATCGGCGAAGAAGCAGCCCCTGTTCGATGCCGGAGCGGCTGACGTCGTGGTCCTCGCCGAGGAGGATCTCGCCACACGGCTTGGTGAAATCACCGGACCGCGCGGCGTGCGCGTCGTGTTCGACGCAATCGGTGGCCCGATGTTCGAACCGCTGACGGAGGCGATGGCGAAGGGCGGTATTCTGATCGAATATGGCGGTCTCAGCCGCGAACCGACGCCGTTCCCCTTGCCCGCCATACTGGGGAAAACACTGACGCTGCGCGGCTACCTCGTCCACGAGATCACCGGCCATCCGGTGAAGCTGGAAGCCGCCAAGGCGTTCATCGTCGAGGGGCTGGAGGCTGGCAGGTTGAGGCCGATCATCGACCGGACCTTTGCCTTCGACCGGATCGTCGAGGCGCACCGCTATCTCGAATCGAACGAGCAGTTCGGCAAGATCGTGGTGACGGTTTGAGCGGCAAATCATTCTCGCGGGCAATATCGCCCTTGAAGGCGCGGCTGGGCATTCCTAACTGTCGGGTGCGGGCCGGGCCCCTCTGACTGTCGCTTTCGCGATCGTGATGTCGGACCGCTATAACGGGCCCGTTTCCTTTCTTTTCGGTCAAGCGGGCTCATTCCTTTCTGGTTTGGAGCCCCACATGACATCTTCCCTTCTCAATCTGGTTTGCCCCTCCTGCCGTGTCGCGCTCGTGATGAGCGAACGCCAGGGTATCGAGATCGACTACTGCCCGCAGTGCCGCGGCGTCTGGCTCGATCGTGGCGAACTCGACAAGATCATCGAGCGCTCCGGCAGGGAAGCGCCTCCCGCCCCGCAGCCGCAGCCGGCGGCATTCTCCCAGCCTCAGCATGGCCACGGCCGCGATGACGATTATTCGCGCTCGCAAGGCCACCGCTATCCGAAGCGGAAGAAGTCATTCTTCGAAGAGCTGTTCGATTGACCGCAGGACGCCCGGCACTCGCCGGCGCCTGCTGAAAATTTCCGAAGCCGCATCGACAAAGGTCACCCCGATGATTTCCCGCACAAGCCGATTTGCCGCCCTCTTTGCCGGGCTGTTCCTGGCCTTTTCCATGGTCGCGATCGATCATGCCGAAGCCCGGCGCGGCGGCAGTTTCGGCAGCCGTGGCACGCGCACGTTCCAGTCGGCGCGGCCGACCAGGACCGTACCGGCGCCGACCGCGCCGGTCGAGCGTTCGATGACGCCCAACACCGGCGTGAACAGCGCGGCGCGACAGCCGCAGGCCGGCCCGCAGAGGCCCGGCTTCATGAGCGGCTTCGGTGGAACGATGATGCGCGGCCTGCTGCTCGGCGGCCTGATCGGCCTGCTCGTCGGCCAGGGTTTCGGCGGCCTGGCCGGGATGTTCGGTTTCCTGCTCCAGGCCTTGCTGATAGGCGGCGCGATCATGCTGGCTATCCGCTTCTTCCGCTCGCAATCGGCGCGCAATCCAGCCCCGGCGTTCGCCGGCGCGGGCAATGCCTCGCGGTTCGAGAATCGCGCAACGGCAGAGCAGCCGACGGATCGAGCCCGCTCCTTCTCAATTCCCGGCTTTGGCGGCGGTTCGGGCGCAGGCTCTTCGGCCGGGGGTTCCGATGAAATTACGCTCGCCCAGACCGATCTCGACGCCTTCCAGCATTTGCTGACTGAGGTCCAGGAAGCCTTCGGGCGCGAAGACCATGCCGCCCTGCGCCGCGCGGTAACGCCCGAAATGGTGTCCTACCTGTCCGAAGAACTGGCCGACAATGCCCAGAAAGGCCTCAGGAACGAGGTCTCCGACATCACCTTGCTGCAGGCAGACATTGCGGAAAGCTGGCGCGAGGACGACCGCGACTATGCCACGGCGGCATTGCGCTACGAGTCCCGCGACGTGACGCGCGAACGGGCCAGCGGCAAGGTCGTCGACGGTGACGAGGATCATCCGACCGAGACGACCGAGCTGTGGACCTTCACGCGCCAGAGCGGCTCGAGCTGGAAGCTCTCGGCAATCCAACAGGCTTAAGTCTCGGCCATTTCTGCGCAAAGGCGCCGCCTCGCGCTACCCTGGCGCACGCCGGCGCATGTTAACATACAGGCATTTCCCACCCCTGCCCGCCCGCGCCTCAACGCCGCGGCGACGGCCGAAATTTCGGCCGGACTCGCTTGCAACTCGATCCCATATGTGAAAATACTATTTACAAGAGAAGATTGACGGAGGAGACGTCGTGCCTTTCGGCGCCTTGACCTGTGTTTCGACAGTCGTGAGATTCCTTGCGCAGGATTGGCGGCCATGACCGACTTCATGCCCACCGTCGGCGTCGCCTCGACCCACCCCAGGAATATGCCGGCCGATCATGCCGCCCTGCCGGTGTGGAACGCCGAGAACTGGTTCTACGAGGACTGGCCCGTTGGCCAGAAAATCCGCTCGTTGCGACGCACCATGGCCGAAGGCGACAGCCACCTCTTCAACACGCTGGTGCTCGACATCCATCCCTACGTGCAGGACCAGATGTTTGCCGAGAGCGAAGGGATTTTCGGCAAGCGGCTGATCGCCGGCGCCTTCGTCTTCTCGGCCGGTCTCGGGCTGGTCGCCACCAATTGCGTCAACGCCTTTTCCTACGGCTACGACAAGCTCCGCTTCATAAAACCTGTCTTCATTGGCGACACGATCTATTCGATCCGCTCCAATCTCGACAAGCAGCCCCGTTACAAGGAGATGGGGCTGATCCGCGCCAGCTACGAAGTGTTCAAGGGCGAAGGCGAGCTCGTCCTCTATTGTGAGCATCTGCAGACGGTGAAATACCGCAACCCTGCCGATTTCGTCGGCAAGTCGGAGAAATAGCGATGCCGTCAGCAGCCGAATTGCCGCTCGCCGGCCTCGTCGTCATCGACATGAGCCAGTTCCTCTCCGGACCCTATTGCTCGCTCAGGCTGCTCGACCTCGGCGCCCGGGTGATCAAGATCGAGCGTCCGGATGGCGGCGACCTGTCGCGCCGGCTCTATCTCAGCGACACCGAGATCGGCGGCGATTCCACCATCTTCCATGCCATCAACCGGGCCAAGGAAAGTTTCGCCATCGACCTGAAGGACGAGGGCGATCTCCAGGTATTGCGCGGGCTGTTGGCCAAGGCCGACGTGCTGATCCAGAATTTCCGGCCCGGCGTCATCGAACGGCTCGGCCTCGACTATGAAACCGTCCGCCAGATCAACCCGCGCCTGGTCTATGCCTCGATCAGCGGCTATGGCGAGGACGGTCCTTGGGTGAAGCGCCCCGGCCAGGATCTCCTGGCGCAGTCGCGCTCCGGCGTGATGTGGCTGAATGGCGACGAGGATCAGGGGCCGGTGCCGTTCGGGCTGGCCATCGGCGATATGCTGGCGGGAGCGGCCTGCGCGCAAGGCATACTGGCGGCGCTGGTGCGGCGTGGCATCACCGGCAAGGGCAGCCATGTCGAGACCAGCCTCATGGAAGCGCTGGTCGATTTCCAGTTCGAGGTGCTGACCACTCATCTCAATGATGGCCGCCGCGTGCCCAAACGCTCCAACTTCCGCAGCGCGCATGCCTATCTGTCGGCGCCTTACGGCGTCTACCCGGCCAAGGACGGCTACCTCGCCATCGCCATGACGCCGATCCCAAAACTCGCCGACCTGTTGTCGCTCGAAGAATTGGCGCCCTATCGCGACGAGCCGGCCTCGTGGTTCACGGCGCGCGACGACATCAAGGCGATCATCGCGCAAAGGATCGCAACCGGGACCGTCGACGAATGGCTCACCGTTCTCGAGCCGGCGGATATCTGGTGCGCCAAGGTGCTGACCTGGCCGGAAATGCTGGCGAGTGAAGGTTTTCAGTCGCTCGACATGCTGCAGACGGTGACGCGCGAGGACGATGTCTCGATCCTCACCACGCGTTCGCCGCTCCGGGTCGACGGTGTCAGGGCCAAGGTCGACCGGGCAGCACCGCGCATCGGCGAGCACAGTGCGGCCATCCGCGCGGAGTTCGGTCTGTGACCACGCTGAGGGGCATGACCTGGAGCCACCCGCGCGGCTACGATCCAATGGTCGCCTGCTCGTCTCTCTGGCAGGAGCGCACCGGCGTCTCGATAGAGTGGGACAAGCGCTCGCTGCAGGATTTCGAGTCCTTTCCGGTCGAGGAACTGGCGCGCGCCTATGATTTGATCGTCATCGACCATCCGCATGTCGGCCAGATCACGGCGGAGCGCTGCCTCGAACCGCTCGACGTCGCCGGCCGCGAGGCGGAGCTCGCAGCCCTTGCCACCGGTAGCGTCGGCCAATCTTATCCGAGCTACGCCTGGCAAGGCCGCCAATGGGCTTTCCCGATCGATGCGGCCAGCCAGGTCCAGGCCTGGCGGCCGGACGCGCTCGATGCGGCGCCGGCGCGGTGGAGCGAGGTGCTCGATCTTGCCCGGCAAGACGGCGTGCTGTTGCCGCTGCGGCCGCCGCATTCGCTGATGGCGTTCTACACGCTTGCCGGCAATCTCGGTCACCCCTGCGCCACCGATCCGGCCAGCGATCTCATCGATGTCGAGACTTGCCGCGAGGTCTTCGAAGCGATGCGCGAGATCGCGGCGCTGGTCGATCCGGCCTGTTTCGAGATGGATCCGATCGCCGTTTCGGAACGCATGGCGGAGGCCAATTCCAAGATCGTCTGCGCGCCGCTGATTTACGGCTACGTTTCCTATGCGATATCAGGGTTTCGCGAGCACCGGCTGGCCTTCGCCGACATTCCTACCATCGGCACCAGCGGTCCGGTCGGTTCGGCGCTTGGCGGCACGGGCATTGCGGTGTCGGCCTTTTCCACGGCAAGAAATGCCGCGATCGATTTCGCCTACTGGGTGGCCAGCGGCGACGTGCAACGCGGCACCTATGCCGCCGCCGGCGGCCAGCCCGGCCATGCCGCGGCCTGGGAGGACCGGACGGTCAACGCCGTGACCGGCGGTTTCTACAGGGATACGCGCGCGACGCTGGAGGGGGCGTGGATGCGGCCGCGCCATGACGGCTACATGGCGTTCCAGCAGGCGGCATCCGACCACATCATCGCCGGCTTGAGATCAGGCCAACCGGCCGCACATGTCGTTGCCGATCTCAATCGGCTGTTCCGGGAGAGTCGCCAGGCCGGATCCTAGCCCGACTACTTCAGCCGCCACAGCTTGCTGGCATTGCCCGACAACAATCTGTCTCGTTCCGCAATGCTGCAGCCGGACAGCAGTGCATGGGTCGCCCCTACCCAGGTCGACAGGCCGCCGCCCAGGGTGCAGACCGGCCAGTCGCTGCCCCAGACGACACGATCCCAGCCGAAGGCGCCGATCGTGTGTTCGACATAGGGTCGCAGCGTCTCGACGGTCCAGTTGCCGGGATCGGCGTAGGCGACGACGCCAGAGATCTTCGCGACAACATTCGGCCGCCGCGCGATCTCGCTCATATTCTCGCGCCAGGGGTGTTCGCTCTTTCCCTTGATATCGGGAACGCCGCAATGGTCGAGAACGAACTGGACGTCAGGCGCCAGGTCGGCAAGCGCGATCGCCTTGGGAATCTGGTGCGGCAACACGACGAGGTCGAAGGTCAGACCGGTGCCGCCGAGCCGCTTGATGTTGTCGCGGAACAGCGCGCTCTCCGACAGCTCGTCCGGCACGACATGGAGGACACGGCGAAAACCTTTCACGAAAGAGTTCGCCCGCTGGCGCTCGAGATAGGCTGGAAAATCCGCCTCTTCCGGACGGCAGGATGCAACCACCCCAGCCAGCATGCTGCCGGCCTGCCGCGACAGGCCCTCGACATGAACCGTCTCCGCCTCGATGTCGGCGGGATCGACGTCGACCTCCATATGCAAGACGCGCTCGACGCCGACACGCTGCGCCTCGACGGCGTATTCCTCATAGGAGAAATCGCGGTTCAGCGCCGGAACGGCGCCGAGCCAGGGATAGCGCAAGACCGAGCGATCAATGAGGTGCAGATGGGTGTCGATAATCATGGTGAGGCTCCTCCTCCAAGCGTTCTAGACCATCTCACGGAGGAATTCTTCATTCAAATAAGAATTACGCCGATGAGCCCACCGCCGACCCGGCCAGATGCGACAGCGTCTCGCACGTTGCCAACAACAATTCGATGGTTCTGGTGATGTCGGGCGCCGATGGTGCATTGACGACGGTGATGTAGGGGATCGACAGGGCGGCGATGGCCTTGCCGTCGGAACTGCGCACCGGGGCCGAGAGGTTGAAGACGCCTGCTGTCTGCATCGAGGCCATCATCTCGTAGCCACGGTCGCGGATCTGGTCGAGACGGGTGAAGAACTCGGCCGATTGCGCCGTCTTGTCGGTGCTGCGGACATGTTCCGATATCATCATCTGGCGCTCTTCCTGTGAGCGGAAGGCAAGCAGCACATGGCCGGAGCCGGTGTCGAACAGGCTGATGTGGGAGCCGACGCGGATCGAAATTCCCCAATAGTTCGGCGCCTCCTGCTGGCTGATCACAACAGCGGAACCGCGATCAAAAACAACGAGTTGGTTGGCCTGCTGCGATGTCTCGGCCAGTTCGCGCATCAGCGGCGTGGCGTAGGAAACCAGCCGCCGCACCGGCGCGTGCAATTGCGCCAGGCCGAACAATTTCAGGGTCAGCGAATAGCGGTCCCCGTCAAGCCTGGTCACGTAGCCGCGCCGCACCAGCCGGTCGAGCATGCGGTAGAACTCATTGGGGCTGCGGTCGAGTTTCTTGGCGATCTCGGCCTGCGTCAGGCCACCGTCGACGCCGGCCAGCAATTCGAGGATGTCGAGCCCCTTGTCGAGCGCCGGCGCGCGGTAGCGCTCGTCTTCGCTGTCGTCCATGGGCGATTTCTCCAGTGAATTCGATTCTTCATATACGCAGGAATGGGTTCACCGGAAAGAAATTTCGTCTTGACGTACGGGTGAATGTTTTGTTTGTATATGAATGTAGCATTTCTTGCCGCACGGACAAGTTGCGGTCGCGCCGAGGCGCACCCAGGGAGGAAAACAAATGAACAGACTGCTATCCGGCGTGTGCGCCGGCGCATTGGTGCTTGCGTCAGGCGCAGGCACTGCCCTTGCCGGCGACCTGCCCGGCAAGTTCGAAGGCGTGACCGTCGACGTGAAGCTGATCGGCGGCCAGCAATATGAAAAACTCTACGAGCGCATTCCCGAATGGGAGAAGGCGACCGGCGCCAAGGTCAACATCCTGACCAAGAAGAACGGCTTCGACATCGACAAGGAATTGAAGTCCGACATCGCGTCGGGCAGCACCAACTGGTGCGTCGGCTGGAACCATTCGTCCTTCGCGCCGCAATATACGGGTCTCTACACCGACCTCAGCAAGCTCTTGCCCAAGGAAGAGATCGACGCCTTCGTGCCGTCGACGATCAAGGCCGCGACCATCGACGGCAAGTTGGAGATGCTGCCGCGCGCGCAGTTCGACGTCTCGGCGCTCTACTACCAGAAGAGCCTCTACGAGAACGCCGACAACAAGACCAAGTTCAAGGCCAAATACGGCTATGACCTGGTGCCGCCGGACAGCTGGAAGGAAGTTAGCGACCAGGCCGAGTTCTTCGCCAACCCGCCGAATTTCTACGGCACGCAATTCGCCGGCAAGGAAGAGGCGATCAACGGCCGCTTCTACGAGATGGTGGTCGCCGAGGGCGGCGAATATCTCGACAAGGACGGCAAGCCGGTTTTCAACTCGGAGGCCGGCATCCGGGCGCTCGACTGGTTCGTCAACCTCTACAAGGCCAAGGCCGTGCCGGCCGGAACCACCAACTACCTCTGGGACGATCTCGGCCAAGGCTTTGCCTCGGGTACCGTGGCGATCAACCTCGACTGGCCTGGCTGGGCCGGGTTCTTCAACGACCCGAAGTCGTCGAAGGTCGCCGGCAATGTCGGCGTCAAGGTCGCGCCGAAGGGTTCTTCCGGCAAGCGCACCGGTTGGTCCGGTTTCCACGGCTTTTCGGTGACCGAGAACTGCCCGAACAAGGAGGCCGCGGCTTCCCTCGTCTGGTGGCTGACCAACGAGGACAGCCAGAAGCTGGAGGCCGCCGCCGGCCCGTTGCCGACCCGCACCGCTGTGTGGGACTGGGACCTGCAGCAAGCCGCAAGCGATCCCTACAAGAAGGAGGTGCTCTCCGCCTTCCAGGAAGAAGCCAAGCACGCTTTCGCGGTGCCGCAGACGCCTGAGTGGATCGAGATCTCCAACGCCGTCTATCCCGAACTGCAGGCGGCGATCCTTGGCGACAAGACCTCCAAGCAGGCACTGGATGAAGCCGCCGCCAAGGCGACGCAAATCCTGCAGGACGCCGGCAAGCTCTAACCACCGCTCCCAAGCCGCCTCCCCCATCACGAATGGGGGAGGCGATCGCGTCTTGTTGGTGCGAACCAACCCTTCCGTTCCGGCCCGGGCCTCGACCAGCGAGCGGCCAGCAGTTGAATGCAAAACCCAGGAATTCTGATGAAGGGCTTCAAGCCATCCGCGCCATTCCTGCTGCTGCTCCCGGCCATCGTCGTGCTGGCGGCGGTGGTCGTGGTGCCGTTGCTTCTGTCGCTCTATTCCAGCTTCACGCCGTTCCGGCTGACCAAGCCCGAGACGTTCTTCGTCTTCGTCGGCTTCCGCAACTATCTGTCGATCCTGGCCAACGCCGATTTCTGGTGGGCGTTCGGCCGCACCGTTCTGTTGCTGACGATCGCGCTCAATCTCGAAATGTTGCTTGGCCTGGGCCTTGCCATGCTGGTCGAGAAGGCGACGCGCGGCCAGCGCATCCTGCGCACGCTAATGATGTTTCCGATGATGTTCTCGCCAATCCTGGTCGGCTTCCAGTTCAAGTTCATGTTCAACGACAATATCGGGCTGGTGAACAACGCCCTGCAGTCGCTCGGCATCACCAGGGATGCCATTCCGTGGCTGATCGAGGGCCATCTCGCCTTCATCGCCATCTCGGTCGCCGAGATCTGGTCGTCGACGGCGATCTTCGCCATTCTCATTCTCGCAGGCCTGCTCGCCATGCCCAAGGAGCCGATCGAGGCGGCGCGCGTCGACGGCTGCACGCCGTGGCAGACGTTCCGCTATGTGACGTGGCCGTTCGTCATGCCCTTTGCCTACATCGCCATGACCATCCGTTCACTCGATGTCGCGCGCGCCTATGACATCGTCAAGATCATGACCGATGGCGGGCCGGCCGGCCGCACCGAGCTACTCTGGACGCTGGTGGCGCGCACCGCCTACAGCGACGGGCGCATGGGCATGGCCAACGCCATGGCCTATTTCTCGATCCTGCTGTCGATCGCCTTCACCGTGTATTTCTTCAACAAGCTCGCCGCGGCGCGCACGCAGATCGGTGCGGAGTGGTGATGGACGAGAATTCTTCCGCCCGCCTGAAGCGCCGGCTACTCGGCATCGTCTATCGCATCGGCCTGTTCCTGGCGATGCTGACCATCTGCCTGCCAGGCCTGTGGATCGTGCTGTCATCGCTGCGGCCGACCGTCGAGATCATGGCCAAGCCGCCGGTATGGATTCCGCAGCAGATCTCGTTCGACGCCTATGTCGCGATGTTCTCAGGCATCGGCAAGGGTGGCATCCCGGTGATCGAGTACTTCCGCAACTCGTTGATCATCTCGGTAACCTCGACGGTCATTGCGGTCGCCATCGGCATGGCCGGCGGCTACGCCTTCGCCCGCTATCGGTTTCGCGGCAAGTCCGGCGTGTTCCTCGGCCTGATGCTGACACGCACCGTGCCTGGCATCGCGCTGTCGCTGCCGCTGTTTTTTCTCTATGTGCGGCTTGGTATCATCGACACGCATTTCGGGCTGATCCTGGCCTATGTCGCGCTCAACGTGCCCTTCACCATCTGGCTGATCGACGGCTTCTTCCGCCAGGTGCCCAAGGACCTGGCGGAAGCCGCGCAGATCGACGGCTGCACGCGCTGGCAGGCTTTCTGGCAGGTCGAGTTTCCGCTTGCGGGGCCAGGCATCGCATCTGCCGCGATCTTTGCCTTCCTGACCTGCTGGAACGAGTTCGCGCTGGCCTCGCAATTGACCCGCTCGGTCAGCGCCAAGACGCTGCCGGTCGGCCTGCTCGACTACACGGCCGAATTCACCATCGACTGGCGCGGCATGTGCGCGCTCGCCGTGGTGATGATCATCCCGGCGCTCACCCTCACCTACATCGTCCAGAAACACCTCGTCGGCGGCCTGACCTCCGGCGCGGTGAAAGGCTGATTCCCATGGCAACGGTTTCCCTCAAAAAGCTGACCAAGCGCTACGGCAATATCGGGATCGTGCACGGCATCAATCTCGATATCACCGACCGCGAATTCATCGCACTGGTCGGTCCGTCGGGCTGCGGCAAGTCGACGACCTTGCGCATGATCGCCGGGCTGGAAGAGATCAGCGCCGGCTCGATCGAGATCGGCGGCCGCGTCGTCAACGATCTGCCGCCGCGCTCGCGCAACATCTCGATGGTGTTCCAGTCCTACGCGCTCTATCCGCATATGACGGTTCGCGAGAACCTCGGCTTCTCCCTGAAGATCGCCGGAGCCGCCAAGGAGGAGATGGACCGCCGCGTCGCCGAGGCCTCCGCCATTCTCGGGCTTGACGCGCTGCTCGATCGCCGGCCTTCGCAACTCTCCGGAGGCCAGCGCCAGCGCGTCGCCATGGGCCGCGCCATCGTGCGCGACCCCGATGTGTTCCTGTTCGACGAGCCGCTTTCCAACCTCGACGCCAAGCTGAGGACGCAGATGCGCACCGAGATCAAGAAGCTGCATGCCAAGGTGCAGTCGACGGTGATCTACGTCACCCACGACCAGGTCGAAGCGATGACGCTTGCCGACCGCATCGTGATCATGCGCGACGGCTACATCGAACAGGTCGGCACCCCGGATGAGGTGTTCCGCCGGCCGGCAACCCGCTTCGTTGCCGGCTTCATCGGCTCACCGCCGATGAACTTGCATGAGGCGACGGTGGACGGTGGCCAATTGGTCTTCGCCACCGGCGCAAAACTGCCCCTTCCCGCCCAGTTCAAGGCCAATGTCGCCGCCGGCGACAAGGTCGTCTTCGGGCTGCGGCCGGACGACATCTATCCGACCGGCCATGGCCTCAGTTCCGGCGATGCCGCCGATGTCCATCAGATCGAACTGCCGATCACTGTCACCGAACCACTCGGCAACGAGACGCTGGTGTTCGTCGAGTTCAACGACACGGACTGGGTCTCGCGCATGCTGAACCCGAGACCGCTGCGCTCCGGCGAGCGGGTCGCGATGAGCCTCGACCTGTCGCAGGCGCATCTGTTTGCCGCCGACACCGGCAAGACATTGCGGAGCTGACCGGCATGGCCAAGATCGAAAAGGTCGAACTGCGGATGGTGGACCTTGTGCCCAAGGTCAAGCGCACCGACGCCATCCAGAGTTTCGTCAGCCAGGAAACGCCAATCGTCACCATCACCGATTCCGACGGCGCGGTCGGCACCGGCTATAGCTACACGATCGGCACCGGTGGCTCCTCGGTGATGCGGCTTTTGTCAGACCATCTGGCGCCGCGCCTGATCGGCCGCGACCCGGATATGATCGAGGCGATCTGGCACGATCTCGAATTCGCCACGCACGCCACGACCATCGGCGCCATCACCGCCATCGCCCTCGCGACGATCGATACCGCACTTTGGGACCTGCGGGCGAAGAAGCAGAACCTGCCGCTATGGAAGCTCGCCGGCGGCGCCAAAGACCGCTGCCCGCTCTACACGACCGAAGGCGGCTGGCTGCACATCGAGACGCAGGCGCTGGTCGACGATGCGCTGGCCGCCAAGGCCAGGGGATTTCGCGGGTCGAAGGTGAAGATCGGCAAGCCGCACGGATCGGAGGATCTGGCGCGCCTGTCGGCGGTGCGCAAGGCAGTCGGCGACGGGTACGAGATCATGACCGATGCCAATCAAGGGTTTTCGGTCGACGAGGCGATCCGGCGCGCGGCCAGGCTGCGCGAACTCGACCTCGCCTGGATCGAGGAGCCGCTGCCCGCCGACGACATCGACGGGCATCTCAGGCTGTCGAACTCGACACCAACGCCGATCGCCATCGGCGAGTCGCTTTACTCCATCCGCCATTTCCGCGAGTACATGCAGAAAGGCGCCTGCTCGATCGTGCAGGTCGATGTCGGCCGCATCGGCGGCATCACGCCATGGCTGAAGATCGCCCATGCGGCGGAGGCCTTCGACATTCCGGTCTGCCCGCATTTCCTGATGGAACTGCATGTCAGCTTGACCTGCGCTGTTCAGAACGGCAGGTATGTCGAATACATTCCGCAACTCGACCAGTTGACCGGCAGGCATATGCGCATCGAGGATGGGCATGCGCTGGCGCCCGACGAACCCGGCATCGGCATCGATTGGGACTGGGACGCGGTCAAGGCCATGAGCATCGCCGAATTCACCACGGCGATCACCAGATAGGAGACAGACATGCAGCGGATGGGGATGGTGCTGGGGCTGAAGCCGGAAAAGGTCGAGGAGTACGTCCGCCTGCATGCCGCTGTCTGGCCCGACGTGCTGACCATGATCTCTGCCTGCAACATCAAGAACTATTCGATCTACCTGAAGCGGCCGGAGAACCTGCTGTTTTCCTATTTCGAATATCACGGCACCGACTACACGGCCGACATGGCCAAGATGGCGGCCGATCCGAAGACGCAGGAATGGTGGTCCGTCTGCATCCCATGCCAGGAGCCGCTCACGACCCGCAAGGAGGGCGAATGGTGGGCCAGCATGGCCGAGGTCTTCCACTATGACTGAGGGCGGTTTCGACCCTGCCTTGCTCGTCCAGTCCTGGCCAAAACCTTCAACACCCCGGCCGATCGTCACTTTCGGTGCCGGATCGATCGCCGGCGACGCGCATTTTCCCGCCTATCGAAAGGCCGGGTTCCCGATTGCCGGCCTTTACGATCCGGACCAGGCCAAGGCACAGGCCCTGGCCGGGAAATGGGGCGTGGCGGCCTTCGGCTCGGTGGAAGAAGCCGCAGCCGTCAACGACGCGATCTTCGATCTGGCGACGCCACCGGGCCGGCACGCCGAGATCCTGAAGGCCCTGCCCGACGGTGCGGTCGCCCTGATCCAGAAACCGATGGGCAACTATCTCGGCGAGGCAACCGAAATCCTCGAAATCTGCCGCGCCAAAAACCTCAAGGCGGCGGTGAATTTCCAGCTCCGTTTTGCGCCGATGATGCTGGCGCTGAAGGATGCCATCGCCAAGGGCTGGCTGGGTGAAATCGTCGACTTCGACGCCTGGCTGGCGCTGGCGACGCCGTGGCAATTGTGGGAGTTCCTGCTCAAGGCGCCGCGCGTCGAGATCGCCATGCACTCGATCCACTATCTCGACCTGATCAGGCAGTTGCTCGGCGATCCCAGAGGGGTGCACGCCAAGTCGCTCGGCCACCCCAACCATACGGTGGCGCAGACCCGGACCAGCGCCATTCTCGACTATGGCGAGACCGTGCGTTGCGCGCTGTCGATCAACCACGACCACAAGTTCGGGCGCCGGCACCAGGCCTGCGAGTTCCGCATCTGCGGCACCGAGGGTGCGGCCTATCTCAAGCTCGGCCTCAATCTCGACTATCCCACCGGTGAGCCGGACATTCTGGAAATCTACCCGAAAGGCGGAACGGACTGGATCGCCGTGCCGCTCGCCGGCGAATGGTTTCCCGACGCCTTCGTGGGCCGCATGGCCAACGTCCAGCGCTTTGCAGCAGGTGAAGACGCCGAGCTTGTCAGCTCGGTCGAGGATGCCTGGAACACGATGGCGCTGGTGGAAGCCGCCTATAGATCGAGTGCCGCGCCAGCGACGCCGCTGGCCGAAAAGCCGTAAGGCAGGACATGGAACAGATCACCTATTTCGAAGACTACGAGATTGGCGCTTCGCGGCTGACCAGCGGCCGCACCATCACCGAGACCGACTTCATCGTCCATGCCGGACACACCGGCGACTTCTTCCCGCACCACATGGACGCCGAGTTCATGAAGACGACGCCGTTCGGCCAGCGCATCGCGCATGGCACGCTGGTGTTCTCGGTGGGCGTCGGGCTGACGGCGAGCGTGATCAACCCGGTTGCCTTCTCCTATGGCTACGACCGGCTGCGCTTCATCAAGCCGGTGTTCATCGGCGACACCATCCGCACCCGCACCACGATCGCGGCCAAGGAGGACGACCCCAAGCGCACGGGTTCAGGACGGGTGATCGAGCGCTGCGAGGTCATCAACCAGC
This sequence comes from bacterium M00.F.Ca.ET.205.01.1.1, assembly GCA_004791255.1. Classification (GTDB taxonomy): domain Bacteria; phylum Pseudomonadota; class Alphaproteobacteria; order Rhizobiales; family Rhizobiaceae; genus Mesorhizobium. The sequence goes on along the minus strand of SRUQ01000005.1, from coordinate 241,504 downwards.
GCGGCGAGGTGGTGCTGGCGGCCGACCACATCTACATCGTCGAGCGCAAGCCGGGCTGAGGCAGTCGCCCCGACGAGGGTCTCGCTTCATTCGCACCGATGCCGCCTCGGAGTGCTGACGGACTTGTCGCCATCGCGCCGCCGGCATCCGGCCCGCAGGTTTGCCGTCATTCAACCAATACAGCAACCACAGCGGCGCAATCGCCGGCCTTGACCAGCCCGGGGAAATGCCTTGCCGCCAGCATGCCGGACATCTTGGCCCTGATCTCCCGTGGGGCGATGCCCGTGCGGCCGGTGGAATGAATGCGCGCCAGCACCGCGCCTTCTTCGACAGGCTCGCCGAGATCGACCATCGTTTCGATCATGCCGTCGTCCTCGGCGAAGGCGAAGCAATCGCCGGAGGGCATGTCGAGCCACTGTGTTGTGCCCTTCTCGACCGCACCAGAGGCAATGCCGACATGGCGCAGGACGTTGAGAATGCCGCGCCGCGCGATGCGCACTGTTTCGGCCCGGGACGTCCCGCCGCCGCCAAGCTCGGTGCTGACAAACACCTTGCCCATCTCCTCCGCCGCCGTGTCGTACATGCCGACGGCATCGATCTCGGTCATGCGCATCGAGAACGGCGCCGAAAAGGCCTCGACCGCCGCGAAGGCTTTTTGTTCCTGCGCCTTGTCGGGCACAGTGTGGGCGGCGCAAAACGGCACGAAGTCCAGCGTCCTGCCACCGGAGTGGAAGTCGAACACGATGTCCGCGCGAGGCAGCAGTTCCCGTTGAAAATAGTCGGCGATCTTCTCCGTCACAGTGCCTTCCGGCCGCCCGGGGAAGCTGCGGTTCATGTTGCCCTTGTCGATCGGCGACGTGCGCGTGCCGGCACGGAAAGCCGGATAGTTCATCGCCGGCACAATGATGACCGTGCCGGAGACGGTTTTCGGGTCGAGCGTGCGGGCAAGTTCGTAGAGCGCCAACGGCCCTTCATACTCGTCGCCATGGTTGCCGCCTGTAAGCAACGCGGCCGGCCCGTTGCCGTTGCGGATGACGCAGATCGGGATCATCACCGAACCCCACGCCGAGTCGTCGCGGCTGTAGGGCAGGCGCAGAAAGCCATGCTGGACGCCGTCCTTGTCGAAGTCGACTGTCGGCGCGATCGGCGACGGGCGGAGAGTGGACATCGGGCTCAATCCTTCACCACCAGCTTGCGCGGCACATTCGCCAGGCACTCGACGCCGGTTTCAGTGATCAGGATCGATTCGGTGATCTCCAGCCCCATCGTCTCCAGCCACAGGCCGGTCATGAAATGGAAGGTCATGCCGGGCTTGAGTTCGGTGCGGTCACCGGGGCGCAGGCTCATCGTGCGTTCGCCCCAGTCCGGCGGATACGAAATACCGATCGGATAGCCGGTGCGGTTATCCTTGACGATCCCATACTTCTTCAACACCGCGAAAAAGGCGTTGGCGATGCCCTCGCAGGTGTTGCCGGGCCTTGCTGCGGCAAGGCCTGCATCCATTCCTTCCAGCGTCGCCTTCTCGGCATCGAGGAATTCCTGCGTCGGCTTGCCAAGGAAGACAGTTCGCGAGAGCGGGCAGTGATACCTGTTGTAGCAACCGGCGATCTCGAAGAAGGTGCCCTCGCCCGCCTTCATCGGTCTGTCGTCCCAGGTCAGATGCGGCGCCGAAGCGTCGGCGCCCGACGGCAGCAGCGGCACGATCGCCGGGTAGTCGCCGCCGATACCATCGACGCCGCGCGTGCCGGCATCATAGATCTCGGCGACGAGGTCGCATTTGCGCATGCCGACTTCTATTTTGTCGAAGATGCGCTGGTGCATCGCTTCGACGATACGGGCCGCCTTGCGCATGTAGTCGATCTCGGTCGGGCTTTTCACGGCGCGCTGCCAGTTGACCAGCGCGGTGGCATCGACGAAGCGGGCGTTGGGCAGGTGCTTCTGCAAAGAGGCGAAGGCGGCTGCGGAGAACCAGTAATTGTCCATCTCGACGCCGATGGTGAGCTTGCCCCAGCCACGATCGGCAAGCACGCTGGACAAGAAGTCCATCGGGTGGCGCTCGGTCGACTGCACGTAATGGTCGGCATAGCCGACGATGTTGTCATGGGCGAGATAGGCGGTGCGCTTGGCGCCATTGGCGTCCTGGCCGCGGCCATACCAGACCGGCTCGCCGGTAGGCGGCACGATAACCGCCTGATGCACGTAGAAGGACCAGCCGTCATAGCCCGTCAACCAGGCCATGTTGGAAGGATCGCTGACGATCAGAAGATCGACGCCTTTCGCCTCCATCGCCTTGCGGGTCTTGGCAAGGCGTTCCGCATATTCGCCGCGCGAGAATTTCAGGCTCGGTTGCATTGTTCTTGGTCCTCGTTTTTTTGGGCCTACTCTTGTTGAGCGTGATCTTTCGGAAAACCGGTTCCCACTTTTCCGGATCACGCTCTGGCCGGTTATCAGCTTTCGAAAGACGTTCCGGCCTTGGCGGTTCGCGCCCGGTCGCGGGCGAGCGTGGCAATGGCGGTGTCCTGAACTCCGGTGCCGGTCAGATCGGCGATTGTGATGTCGCTGGCCGTGCGCCTTCCGTGCTTGTCGCCGGCGATGATCTGGCCGAGTTCGACGACCTCGACATCGGCGGCCATCACACCCGCCGCGATGGCGTGGTGCAGTTCGCCTAGTCGCCGCGTCTGCTTGGCGCTGTCGGCGACGTAGAGATCGGCCATGCGCAGGATTGCCGGGGCGATCTCGTTCTTGTGCTCGGCATCCGAACCCATCGCCGTGATGTGCTGGCCGGCGGAGACGAAACCCGCCTTGATCAGCGGCTCGGTCGAGGGCGTGGTGGTGACGATGATGTCGGCGCCGGCCGCCGCGTTCGCCGCATCCGGCTCGGCCCGCACCATGATACCCAGTCTTTCGCGCAAGCGGGCAGCCGTGGCTTCGGCCTTGGCGGCGTCGCGTGCCCACATGCGGACTTCCTCGATCGGCCTGACAAGACGCAGTGCTTCCAATTGCAATCCGGCCTGTACGCCGGCGCCGAAGATCGCCGCGACTGTGCTGTTCGCTCGCGACAGGTGCTTGGCCGCGACCGCGCCGGCAGCAGCCGTGCGGACATCGGTGAGGTAGCCGTTGTCGAGCAGCAGTGCCTCGACCACGCCCGTCCTGGCGGAAAGCAGCACCATCATGCCGCCGCCGCTCGGCAGGCCGAGCTTTGGATTGTCGAAGAAGCCGGAGCTAATCTTGACCGCGAAGCCGTCAATGCCGGGCACATAGGCGGACTTCACGTCGACCTCGCCGCGATGTTCGGGAATGTCGAGGCGCAGGATGGGCGGCATCGCCACCGGCAGCGTTGCCAGTGCGCGGAAGGCGTTTTCGACACAGGCGACGGCGTCGAGATCGAGCGTCACAATCTCACGCAATTGCGCTTCGGTCAGGATGGTCATGCGGCTCATGAGGCGCGCTCCCCGGTTGCCTCACCGCAGACGATCCTGCGATGTGCGTTCATGTCGATGTTGCGGCCGGAAAGCAGAACAACCACCGGCCCGCTCGCCTTGAACTTGCCGGCGAGCAGCGCGGCGATGCCGACCGCGCCAGCGCCCTCGACGATCTCGCGTTCCTGCTCATAGGCATGACGGATGCCGGCGGCGATCTCGTCCTCGCTGAGCAGGATGACGTCGTCGAGCAGGTCGCGGCACATGGCGAAGGTCAGCCGGTTGTCGAGGCCGATGCCGCCGCCGAGCGAGTCCGCCAATGTCGGCAGTTCTTCCACCTGCACCGGCCGGCCGGTGTCGAGGCTGGCCTTCATGGCCGCGCCGCGTGCCATCGAGACGCCGATGATTTTTGTCGCGGGTCTGAGGCTCTTGACCGCGGCCGCGATGCCCGAGGCCAGCCCGCCGCCGGAAAGCTGTACCAGCACCAGCGCGGCATTGGGCACCTCTTCCATCATCTCCAGCCCAAGCGTGCCTTGGCCTGCAATGATCGCCGGATGGTCGAAAGGCGGCAGCATCACCAGCCCTTCTTCCGTCACCAGCCTCTCGACCTCCTGCTGCGCGTCGTCCTGGCTGTTGCCGACGATGCGGACTTCCGCGCCAAGCCGGCGGATTTCGTCGAGCTTGTTGCCGGGCACCAGCCGCGACATGCAGATCACGGCGCGCATGCCCTGGCACTTCGCCGCATGGGCAAGCGCCCTGCCGTGATTGCCTGTCGAGGCGGCAGCCACGCCGCGCGCTCTCTCGTCTTGGTTCAGTGAAGCAACGGCATTCGATGCGCCACGCAGCTTGAAGCTGCCGGTGATCTGGCGATGCTCGAGCTTGAGATGAACAGGAGCGCCGGCAAGTTCGGAAAGACTCCGGGACAGAACGGTCGGCGTGCGTTCGACCTTTCCGACGATGCGCTCGCGCGCGGCCTGGATATCGCGAAGGGTTACGATCGACATGGTCGTCAGCCGCGCGGCAATGGCAGCGTCATCAGACGGCCGAATTCGGGATGGGCTGTCTCATCGCCGCAAAGACGCAAGCAGTTCCAGGCCGTCGCCTGGTTGCTGGTCACCACCGGCCGGCCGATCGCCTGCTCCATGCCGGTCACCGCGAGCGCACCGCGCAAAGCCGTGCAGGACACGAACAAGGCGTCGGCCTGCGCATGTGTCACCTGTCGCGCCAGATCGACAAGTGCGGCCGGCGCGATACGCGCCATCTCGCGGTCGTCTTCAAAACCAAGGCAGGTGAAGCTGGCGATGTCGAACCCACGCGCCGCGAAATAAGCGGCCATCGGCCTGGAGGTCTCCACGGTGTAAGGGGTGAGGATGCTGATCCTGCGCACGCCCAGGACATTCAGCCCGCGCACGCCCGCCATTGGCGGGGTGACGACAGGAACCCCCGGCTTGGCCGCCTGGATCGCCGTTTCGATCTCGGCATCGCCGATCACCACCGAAGCTGACGTGCAGGAATAGCAGATGGCGTCGAGCGGTTCGTCGGGCAGTATCAAGGCCGCGCCCGCCGTCAAGGCCGGCTGCATCTTGCGCAGATTGTTCGGGGTTGTCGGGTTGGCATAGGGAATGCGCGCGACATAGACGCCGATCCGATCGTTCGCCACCATGCGGCGGAAATCCGGTTCGGTCGTGTGGTCGGTGGCCAGGATGATCAAGCCGACGCGCTTGGCGAGCGGGCGGTCGTCGAGGGTCGGCCGGCTGGGTGCGACCTTGATCTCGGGCAAGGGTTTCATCGGTTACCTCTCGATCTTGCCGTAGCGGCGTTCGAGCCAGCGCAGCAGCACGACGGAGCAGAGGCTGATGGCGAGGAAGAAGGCGCCGACCAGCGTAATCGGTTCGATATAGCGGTAGTAGGTGTTGGCAACGCTTTTCGCCTGGTTCATCAGTTCCAGCACCGTGATCGCCGAGAGCAGCGGCGTCTCCTTGAACATGGCGATGAAATAGTTTGCCAGCGCCGGGATCATCGGCGGAATGGCCTGCGGGATGATGATGTGGGACCAGGTCTGCCGGGCGCTGAGGTTGCAGGCCTTGGCCGCCTCCCACTGGCCGCGCGGCACATTGTCGATGCCGGCGCGATAGACTTCCGCGGTGTAGGTGCCGTAGTGCAGCCCAAGCCCGATGACGCCGGCGACCAGCGGCGGCAGCAGAATGCCGATGTCGGGCAGCACGTAGAAGATGAAATAGAGCTGCACCAGAAGCGGCGTGCCGCGAATGAACTCGGCCGCCCAGCCGACAGTGCGCGACATCGCCTTGTTGGGCGAGCGGCGCGCCAGCGCAATGCCCAGACCGACGATCGCCGCCAGCACCGACCCAAGCAGCGTCGCCAGGATGGTGATCTTCACGCCCTGGATCAGGGTCGGCATGATTTCCCAGACGAAATTCCAATCCCAGTCCATTAGCGGGCCCAATTCATCGGGAGGACTCTGGCCATCAGACACGCACTCCGTCGAGGCCGCGCGCCATGCGGCGTTCCAGCGAGCGTACGCCCCACGAGATGAGCAGCGCCAGGATGAAGTAGATGACCAGGATGGTGGCGAACGGCACCATGGTGTTGCCGGTCTGGGCGCGCACCACCTGCGCCTGGAAGGTGAGGTCGGCAAGCGAGATCAGCGAGACGACCGATGTCGCCTTGAGCAACTCGATGGCGTTGTTGCCGAAGGTTGGCAGCATCACCAGTAACGCCTGCGGCAGGATGACATGGCGCATGCCATGCCAGCGGCCAAGGTTGAGTGCGATGCAGGCCTCATACTGCTCGCGGCCGATCGACTGGATGGCGCCGCGCACCACCTCCGCCGCATACGCGCCGACATTCAAGCCGAGCGCCAGCACGCCGGCCTGCAGCGGCGTCAGTTCGAGGCCCACCAATGGCAGCACGAAATAGGCGAAAAACAGCTGCACGAAGATCGAAGTGCCGCGGAAGAACTCGATATAGGCGGTGGCGAGCGCCCGCAGCACGAAGAAGCGCGACAGCCGTCCCATGCCGGCGAGAAAGGCCATGATCAGGGCGAGCACCGAGCCCATCAGCGTCAGCTCGATGGTGACAAGGGCTCCCTGCACTATCAGGCCGAGATAGCCGGACCACTGGGTCATTCGGATTCCAACGTTTGCGTTTGGCGTCGTTCTCCCCGTTTGCGGGGAGTTGAGGAGCGGTTCGCGTAGCGAACGAAAGGCCAATTGCTTGGCTTTTCGAGTGACTAGAGCTGGCAGGCAGATGAGGAGCAGCGCGACCTTACAAAAGTATGGCGCCGCCCCTCATCCGGCCCTTCGGGCCACCTTCTCCCCGTGAACGGGGGAGAAGGAAAATCACTTCGCCGCGCAGAGCTTGTCGCGCGTCGTCGACATCGCCGCCGCGGCCGAGAAGCCGTAGGGCTCGATGATCTTGGCGAACTCGCCTGACTTCTTCATCTTGGCCAGTTCGACATCATAAGCGTCGCGCAGCGCCTCGTCGCCCTTCTTGAAGGCGGCGCCGTCGCAATAGACCGGCGCGCCCTGCACCGGTGCGATGACTTCGAGGTTCGGATCGTTGGCCTTCTTGACCAGGTCATTGATCGACAGCACAGGCAGCGAATAGGCGTCGATACGGCCGTCCTGCAGCATCTTCAGGCCGCTCTGGCCATCCGGCACGACGATGACACGTTCGCGCGGCACACCCGCATTGAGCGCCAGCTTCTCCTCGGTGCCGCCGCCGGGCGCGCCGATGGTGGCGCTGGTGTCCTTGGCGACATCCTCGTAGCTCTTGAAGCCTTTCGGATTGCCCTTCTTCACCAGCATCGCCTCGGCGTCGCACAGCACCGGCTCGGAATAGGCGACCGCCGCGCAGCGTTCCGGCTTCATGAACAGACCGGCGGTGACGACGTCGAAACGGCCGGCCTGCAGGCCGGGGATCATGGCGCCATATTCGGAGATCGAGGCGACGATGTCGCCGACGCCGAGACGCTTGAATATCTCGCGCGCCACGTCGGGCGCGGCGCCCGAGACCTTGCCGTCGGCGGCAACCGCCGTATAGGGCGGCTCATTGGCGATGGCGACGCGGGCGAAGCCTTGAGCCTTCAGTTGCTCGAGCTTGCTGTCGTCGGCCGAACCGCCGGTCGAGGCGGCAAGCACCGCCGCCAATGCCAGGCCAGCGACGCCGGCTAGTACGCCAAGTTTCTTCATTGTTCCCAACTCCTTGTTTGTTGTCTTGGTTTGCGCGGTAAGGACGCCTTCGTCGCCTCGGGACGAAATTGTCGTTGCATGGCGGTCAGACGCGATGTCCGGCCGCAATGATCTTCTTCAGGAAGCCTTGCGTGCGTTCCTGCCTGGGATTGCGGAAAATCTCGTCGGGCTTGCCTTCTTCGACGATCCTGCCGCGATCGAAGAACAGCACCCGGTCTGCGAAGTCGTGGGCAAAGCCCATTTCGTGAGTGACCAGCAGCATGGTCATGTCCGTTTCGGCGCAGAGCCGCCACAAGACGTTGAGCACCTCCTCGACCAGCTCCGGATCGAGCGCCGATGTCACCTCGTCGAACAGCATGATCTTCGGCTGCAAGGCGAGCGCGCGGGCGATCGCCACACGCTGTTTCTGGCCGCCGGAAAGCTGTGCCGGCATCGCCTTCGCCTTGTCGGCCATGCCGACCATGTCGAGCAGTTCCATCGCCCGCTTTTCGGCGGCGGCGCGCGGCGTGCCCTTGGTCAGCATCGGCGCCAGCGTGACGTTGTCGATGACGCTCTTGTGCGGAAACAGATTGAACAGTTGGAAGACCATGCCGATCTTCTGCCGCATCCTGGTCAAATGGCGCTCGTCGGCCGGCAGCAGCTGGCCGTTGCGCTCCATGTGATAGAGCTGCTCGCCCTCGATCTGGATGTGGCCGCCATCGATGCGCTCCAGCGTCATCAGGATGCGCAGGATTGTCGTCTTGCCCGAACCGGACGGGCCGATCAGCGCCAGTTTCTCGCGCGGCATGACCTGCATCGACAGGCCGTCCAGCACCTTGAAGGCGCCGAAGCTCTTCGAAATGGCGTCGACCTTGATGATGGGCGCAGTTGTGGACAAATGAATTTCCCCTGCTGGAGAAGCCTGTGCCCTTAACGATGCGGAACGCGCCAAATCATGTCAATTGGGAAAATAATACCATGACAATATTTCCCATTCCACACAATTCTAGAGCAACCTGCGCCGACGAGTGCGCCGGGATTCGGGTCAGGCCGAGCCGAGAACGGCAGCCTCCGAGAACCGGAACGGAGCGTACTTTTCGTACGTGAGTACCGGAAGCGCAGGAGGCTGCCTTTCGCAGGCCGGCATCACCCGAATAGCGGCGCACTCGCTAGATTGCGAGCAGCAGGTGCTCCGGATCGCCAAGCAACAGCTTGGTCACAACGCCGAGGCCGGCGCGCAGTTCCCCTTCGGTGGTCGACCCCAGCGAGATGCGCACCGCCGGATGCCAGGGCGCGTCCGAGATGCGGAAGGAGGCGCCGGGCGCGATGGCCACGCCCTGCAGGCGGGCCTGGGCGACAAAGCTCTCTTCAGTGCGGTCGTCAGGCAGTTGCAGCCAGACATGCAGCCCGTCGCGCCGGGCGCGGTAGTCGACGCCGGCCAGCACTTCGGCAGCGATATCCTGCCGGCGCCGCAGCGCAGCGCGCTGCCAGCGCACGAGGTCCATCGCGGTGCCGTCCGTCACCCATCTGGTGGCGATCTCGGCCACCATCGGGGTCGCCATCCAGTTCGAGACAAGATGGCGGTTGGCGACGGCAGCCACATAACGGTCGGGAGCGGCGAGATAGCCGATGCGCAGGCCAGGCACGGTGATCTTGGTGAAGGAGGTGACGTAGAGCGTGCGCTCCGGCGCGAAGGCGGCGACCGGCGGCGGCCGGTCTTCGACGAGCGGACCGAGCACATCGTTCTCGATGATGGCGATGTCGTGCTTGCGCGCCACCGCCGCAATCTCGGCGCGCCGCGCGGCGTCCATCAGGGTTGCGGTGGGATTGATGACCGAAGGTTGCACGAAGACAGCGCGGATATCGGAATGCCGGCAGGCTTTGTCGAGCGCCTCGGGGATCAGGCCGTTGCCGTCGATCGGCAGGCCTTGAAGGTTGAAGCCGAGATAGCGGGCGAGCGGCACCAGCGTGTGATGGCCGATCGCCTCGGTGGCCACGGTCGAGCCGGGCGGCGCGACGCTCATCAGCGCCACCGTCATGCCGGCGGTGGCGCCGTTGGTCAGGCTGACGTTCTGCGCGGAGGCCTCTAGCCCGCACAGTTTCAGCCACTCGACCGCCAGGGCGCGGTGGCGCGGAAACACCATGTTGGGCCGGAAGGACAGCGCCGAACTCGACGGCAGGTTTTCGGCAAGCCAGCCCAGCGCCTGCTTCATCTTCTCCAGATGCATCGGCTCGCAGACCGGCTTCAGGATGGAGAGATCGATGACCTCGCCGAGACGCTCCGGCAGATAGGGCGGCTCCGGCTCGCGGCGCTGCGTCTGCACGAAGCTGCCGCGTCCGATCTCGCCCGAAATCAGGCCGCGCCGGATCAGCTCCTCATAGGCGCGGCTGACCGTCTGCACCGAAAGCTTCAAATCATCCGCCAGCCGGCGATGCGTCGGTAGCCGCTCGCCATTGGCGAGGCGCCCGTCATGGATGGCACGCGCGAACTGGTCGGCAAGCGACTGGTAGGCGGGCCGCCTTATGAGTGCGGGATCGGGTTGCCACAATGTCATGGCTTATTAGAGATCGAAATCAGTGCAATTGACAATCGAAATCATGCTCCGTCATGCTACTGTGGACGAAAAAGTGGGGCCTGATGACATCAGCGAAACTCGACCCGATCGACCTGAAGATCCTCGACGCCATCCAGCGCGACGGACGCATCACCAAGCTGGCGCTGGCCGAGCAGGTGGGGCTATCGCCGACACCGTGCTGGATGCGGCTGCGCAAGCTGGAAAAGGCCGGGATCGTCTCCGGCTACCACGCCCGGATCGCCATGCGCGTGGTGGCACCGGTCGCCACCGTCTTGATGGAGGTGACGCTGGCCAGCCACCGGCAGGCCGATTTCGACCGCTTTGAACGCGTCATCCGCGATATCCCGGAGATCGTCGCCTGCTGGTCGGTGGGCGGCGGGGTCGACTACGTGCTGAAGGTGATGGCGCGCGACATCGACGCCTACCAGAGGCTGGTCGACGGCCTGCTCGAGCGCGAGATCGGCATCGACCGCTACTTCACCTACATCGTCATCAAGACGGTGAAGGACGATATCGCGCTGCCCATAGCCGACCTGTTGCCGGCGTCGACGTAGCGCCGGAGAAACGGTCTGCCCGGCCAGCGCAATAGAGAGAATCTCTCTATCAGCGAACCTCCAAACAGCCTCTCTGTCTGCCTGCCTTGGATAGTCTGCCCGTATCAGACCGAACCGGGAGGCTTCGACCATGTCCGCGCATTTCGCCCGCTCGCATCGCCATGAAGCGCTCGACCGGCTCACCGACCGCCGGCTGCTTCGCGAACTGGCCTATGTCGACGGCCATTGGACGGCGAGCGAAGCGGCGGAAAGTTTCGAGGTCACCGATCCGGCGACCGGCACCACCGTCGCCTTCGTCGCCGCGCTTGACGCGCGGCAGACGACCAGGGCGATCGATGCCGCCGCGCGCACCTTTCCCGCCTGGCGCAGGCTTCCGCCGCAAGAACGCGCAAAAATCCTGCGAAAATGGTTCGAGCTGATCATCGAAGCCAAGGACGACCTGGCGTTGCTGATGACGCTGGAACAGGGCAAACCGCTGCAGGAATCGCTGGGCGAAATCGACTACGCCGCCTCCTTCGTCGAATGGTATGCCGAGGAAACCAAGCGCCTCAACGCCGAGAGCGTCACCAGCCATCTGCCCGATGCGGAGATGATGGTGCGGCGCGAGCCGCTTGGTGTCGTCGGCATCGTGACCCCGTGGAATTTTCCCTCGGCGATGCTGACCCGCAAGGCGGCGGCAGCCCTTGCCGCCGGCTGCACCATCGTCGCGCATCCGTCCTCGGAGACGCCGCTATCGGCGCTGGCGCTGGCCGAACTCGGCGAGCGCGCCGGCCTGCCCGCCGGCGTCTTCAACATCGTCACCGGCAAGGCCGCGACCATTGTCGGTCGGATGTGCGAAGACCCGCGCGTGCGCGCCATGAGCTTTACCGGCTCGACGGAAATCGGCAGGCTGATTGCGGCACAGAGCGCGCCGACGATGAAGCGACTGGTGATGGAGCTTGGCGGCCACGCGCCGCTGATCGTCTTTGCCGATGCCGATCTCGACAAAGCCGTGAACATCGCCATCGACGCCAAATTCGCGACGTCCGGCCAGGACTGCCTTGCCGCCAACCGCATCTATGTCCAGCGCCCGCTCTACGACCGCTTCTGCGCGGCCTTCGCCAGCCGCATCGAGGCGCTGCGGACCGGCAATGGGCTTGCGGGCGAGATCGATATCGGGCCGCTGATGCATCAGCGCGCGGTCAAGAAGGTCGAGGAGCAGGTCGCCGACGCCGTCGCCCTTGGCGCGCGCTGCCTTGCCGGCGGTGGACGCCATCAGGCCGGACCGCTGTTCTACAAGCCGACGCTGCTCGCCGATGTGCCCGACGCGGCGCTGATCATGCGCGAGGAGACCTTTGGCCCGGTCGCCGCGGTGACGCCATTCGACAGCGAGGACGAGGTGATTGAGCGCGCCAACGCCACCGAATATGGGCTCGTGGCCTATGTCGTGACCGAGAACGGCGCCCGCCAGCACCGCATGGGCCGCGCGCTCGACTACGGCATGGTGGCCATCAACCGCGTCAAGATCACCGGCGCGCCGATCCCCTTCGGCGGGGTCAAGCAGTCCGGCATCGGCCGCGAAGGCTCGCGCCACGGCTTGGAGGCCTTCACCGATCTCAAATATCTCTGCCTGGATGTGGCCTAGACCCCACCCGGATCTTTCAAGGAGTCAAAAAGATGCTCGATCAGTCCAACGAACTTTCCGCCTGGGATCGCGACCACTTCTTCCATCCCTCGACGCATATGGGCACGCACGCGCGGGGTGAATCGCCGACGCGCATTATGGCCGGCGGCGAAGGCGTCACCGTCTGGGACAACAATGGAAAAAAGAGCATCGATGCCTTTGCCGGGCTCTATTGCGTCAATGTCGGCTACGGCCGTCAGAAGATCGCGGATGCCATCGCCGCGCAGGCAAAGAACCTTGCCTACTATCACGCCTATGTCGGGCACGGCACCGAGGCTTCGATCACGCTCGCCAAGATGATCATCGACCGCGCGCCGAAGGGCATGTCGAGGGTCTATTTCGGTCTATCGGGCTCGGATGCCAATGAGACCAACATCAAACTGATCTGGTACTACAACAACGTTCTCGGCCGGCCGGAGAAGAAGAAGATCATCTCGCGCTGGCGCGGCTATCACGGCTCGGGCGTGATGACCGGATCGCTGACCGGGCTCGACCTGTTCCACAACGCCTTCGACCTGCCGCGCGCACCGGTGCTGCACACCGAGGCGCCCTATTATTTCCGCCGCGCCGAACGCTCGATGAGCGAGGAGCAGTTCTCGCAGCATTGCGCCGACAGGCTCGAGGAGATGATGCTGGCCGAAGGCCCCGAGACGGTTGCCGCCTTCATCGGCGAGCCGATCCTCGGCACCGGCGGCATCGTGCCGCCGCCCGCCGGTTACTGGGAAAAAATCCAAGCAGTGCTGAAGAAGTACGACGTGCTCCTGGTCGCCGACGAAGTGGTGACCGGCTTCGGCCGGCTGGGCACCATGTTCGGCTCCGACCATTACGGCATCAAGCCGGACCTGATCACCATCGCCAAGGGCCTGACCTCGGCCTATGCGCCGCTCTCGGGCGTCATCGTCGCCGACAGGATGTGGCAGGTGCTGGTGCAAGGGTCCGACAAGCTCGGTTCGCTTGGCCATGGCTGGACCTATTCAGCGCATCCGATCTGTGTTGCCGCGGGCGTCGCCAATCTCGAACTGATCGACGAGATGGATCTGGTGAAGAATGCCGGCGAGACCGGCGCCTATTTCCGCGCCGAACTGGCGAAGGCGGTCGGCGGTCACAGGAACGTCGGCGAGGTGCGCGGCGACGGCATGCTGGCGGCGGTGGAATTCGTACGGGATCGCGACGACCGTGTCTTCTTCGATCCCTCGCTGAAGATCGGCCCGCAGATCGCCACGGCGCTGGCAGCGAGCGGCGTCATCGGCCGCGCCATGCCGCAGGGCGACATTCTCGGCTTCGCGCCGCCGCTCTGCCTGACCCGCGACGAAGCCGACATCGTCGTGTCGAAAACCACCGATGCGGTGAAGAGCGTCTTCGCCAATCTCTGAGACAGCCCATGAATGCCATGACCAAGACCGTCCCCACCATCATGGCCGCCGTGCTGCTCACCGGGCACGGCGGACCGGAAAAGCTCGTCTACCGCACCGATGTGAAGGTGCCGGTACCTGCCGCTGGCGAAGTGCTGGTCAAGGTCAGCGCTTGCGGGATGAACAACACCGATGTCTGGGTGCGTCAGGGCGCCTATGGCACAGAGGAAGATGCGAGGGCGGTCTCCACATGGCGGCGCCAGGGCAACACGCTGACCTTCCCGCGCATCCAGGGCACCGACACTGTGGGGCGCATCGCTGCTGTCGGCGAAGGCGTGTCGCCGGATCGGATCGGCGAACGTGTGATGGTCGATTTCTCCATCTACAACCGCGACGACGATTCCCTCGCCGACATCGATTACATGGGCCATGGCCGCGACGGCGGTTACGCTGAGTACCAGGTGGTGCCAGCGGAAAATGCGCATGTCGTCGACACGGAGATGAGCGACGTCGAACTCGCCACCTTCTGCTGTGCCTACCTCACCGGCGAGCAGATGCTGGAGCGCGCTGGCCTGAAAGCCGGCGAGCGCATTCTTGTCACCGGCGCCTCCGGCGGTGTCGGCTCAGGCATCGTACAGCTGGCTCGGGCGCGTGGCGCCATTCCCTATGCTGTCGTCGGCAAGGGCAAGGAACAGGCGGTGCTCGACATCGGCGCCGAGGGCGTCATCACGCGCGGCGTCGCCGACCTGCCGCAAGCCGTGGCCAAGGCGACCGGCGGCCGGTCGATAGATGTGGTCGCCGACCTCGTCGGCGGTGCGATCTTCAACGACCTCTTGCGCATCCTGCGGCCCGAGGGCCGCTACACCACCGCCGGAGCGATCGCCGGCCCGGTCGTCCAACTCGACCTCAGGACCATGTATCTCAAACAGCTTCAGCTGCACGGCTCCAGCCAGGGCACACGCGCCGATTTCCGCCGCCTTGTCGGATACATCGAGGCGGGAAAAATCCGGCCACTGGTCGGTGGCGTCTACAAGCTCTCCGATTTCCACCACGCGCAGGCGGATTTCGTCGCCAAGGATTTCGTCGGCAAGCTGGTGGTGGTGCCTGATTCCGCGTGGGCGAGCGGTCCAAATCCATAGGAGCCTCTCGGCGGCCGTTTCACGCTTTCCTGGAATTGCCCTGGAGCGCGGCATCTACTTCTTCGCGCGCGCGTCAAACCATGAGTCGACCGAACGATATTCGTCCAAACCAAACCCGAGGATATTCTTCTGATCGGCGCTTAGCCCCGGAAAATCGGACAAAACCGAGGGGAGATGAAGCGCTGCCGCAGCATCGGAATGGTGAGGACGTGGTTCACACCGCGCATACATGGCGTCCCGATCTGCCGATAGCGATCTTGCGTAAATATCCGATGCGCGTCGAGGTCCGCCTTGCCGCCCGGTCAGCTCGCCTACAGGATGGGCGGAAGAAAGTGGTGGGGCTTGCC
Organism: bacterium M00.F.Ca.ET.205.01.1.1; assembly: GCA_004791255.1. GTDB lineage: Bacteria > Pseudomonadota > Alphaproteobacteria > Rhizobiales > Rhizobiaceae > Mesorhizobium. The sequence continues at coordinate 226,264 of SRUQ01000005.1, read as the reverse complement.
ACAGGCGGCCCGACCGGTGCTACCTAGGCGACATGTCCGCGCCCGGACAGCCAATCGCAGCACGGATGCCGCCTATGACGCTCAGAATGGTCATGCTCGATGCCAAGCCGCTCAGCGCGGCCGATGTCACCGAGATTGCGCGGCGTCATGCCCGCCTCGAACTGGGCGGGCAGGCCTTACAGCGCATCCGGGCGAGCCGTGCCCTGATCGAGCATCTCACCGGGCTTGGCAAGCCACTCTATGGCGTCACCACCGGTCTTGGCGCCTGTGTCGACACACCGCTGGCTGAGGCCGATCTGATCGCCTTCCAGCACAGCGTGCCGCTCAGCCATAGCATGGGCATCGGCCCTGCCCTGCCGACCGAGGCCGTGCGGGCGCTGATGACGGCGCGTGTCGCTGGCATGGCCGCCGGCGGCACCGGCACTTCCGAACGCGTGGTACTGGGCCTGGTGGCGGCGCTCAATGCCGGCGTCCATCCGGTGATCCCCACCTGGGGATCGATCGGCGCGGCGGACCTTGCCCATCTCGGCCATATGGCGCGGGCGTTGCGCGGCGACGGCGAGACGGAGTTCCAGGGCAAGATCATGCCCTCGGCCGAGGCGCTGGCGCTGGCCGGGCTCCAACCGCTCGACCTGCGCGAGAAGGACGGCCACGCCCTCATCGTCGCCAACAGCCTGTCGACCGGCACGGCCTGCCTGTGCCTGGAAGAAGTTGCAAACCTGATCGACTGGTCGCTGGCCGCCATCGCCTTGAACTATGAGGCGTTCCGCTCATCGGTCAAAGCCATAGATGAGGACGCGCTGGCCGCCCGGCCGGCGTTCGGCCAGATCGAGATCGGCGTCAGGCTGCGGGCGGAACTGGCGGGAAGCGGGCTGTGGCAAGAGAACGCCGCGCGCCGGCTCCAGGATCCGCTCAGCTATCGCTGCGTGCCGCAGGTGTGGGGCGGGCTGCTACACGCCTTCGAACAGGCAAGGCTGGCAACGGAGATCGAGCTCGCCCATTCCGGCGACAATCCGGTGATCCTGCCCGAGACCGGCCGGGTGGTTTCGAACGGCAATTTCGACATGACGGCGATGACGCTGGCCTGGGAGCAACTCGGCCAGGCGCTGGCGCATTGCGCGGTCGGCACCGCCAACCGCGGTATGAAGCTGATGTCGCCGACAACGGCGGAGCTGCCGCGCTTCCTGTCGGCCAGGGGTGGCAGCCGCCAGGGCTACGCCGAATTGCAGAAACCGCTGGCGGCATTGGAAGCCGAGATCCGGCATTTGGCCAACCCGATGTCGCTCAGCCCGCTTGCCGTTTCCGACGGCATCGAGGACCAGTCATCGATGGCGCCGCGCGTGGTGGCCAAGACGGCCGAGATCGTAGAACGCCTGCGCTATCTCGTGGCGATGGAACTGATCTTCGCGGCGACCGGGGTGGAGTTGCGCGGCGTGGTCGACAGCATGGGGCAAGGGCCGCGACGCACCTATGCCGCCGTGCGCGCGCTGGTCAGCCCGCTCGACGACGACCGCGAAATGAGCGCCGACATGGCGCGCGTTGCGCGGATGCTGGCTGGGTCCCGGAACTGAGCCGGTGGCCGGGTTCCATTTCGTCGGCTATCGGAGATAGCAGGTCGATTTTTGACCCCCAAGGCGACCAGGCATACGATTTAACGTGTGTCTGAACTTTGCAGTATGATCGTCATCCCCGTCCAAGACGGAAACGAACGCGAGTAGCCTAAACGGATGGCCAAGAAATTCGCATTCCTGCTGGTGCGCGACTTCACGCTGTCGCCGCTGTCTCTGTTCATCGACACGTTGCGGCTGGCGGGCGATGAAGGCGATCGCAGCCGGCGCGTGGAATTCGACTGGCAGATCGTCGGCGAGCGCGGCCTGCCGATCAGGGCGAGTTGCGGTGTCGAATTGCTGCCCACCAAGGCTGTCGGCAACCCGGAGGATTTCGACAATGTCGTCGTCGTCGGCGGCCTGCTGGACACCAGCCGTGGCCTGAGCTCGGAAAAGGAAGCATTTCTCCTGCGCGCCGCCGAGAAAGGCGTGCCGATCACGGCGCTTTGCACGGGCAGCTTCGTGCTGGCGCGGTATGGATTGCTGGACGGCTACAGTGCTGCCGTCAGCTGGTTTCACATCAAGGATTTCCGCACTCTGTTTCCCGACGTGAACGCCCATGCGGACAGCCTGTTTTCGGTCGACCGCAACCGCTCGACATGCGCCGGCGGCACGGGCGCCGCCGACCTCGCGGGCTACTTCGTCTCGAAGTTCATCGGTCATAAGGCCGCGGAAAAAGCCGCCAAGATCCTGGTGCTTGATCGGATCCGCAACATCCGCGACGCACAGCCCGTCGGCGATCTGTTCCCGGAGGCATCAAGCCGTGCGGTGAAGCGGGCACTGCTGTTGATGGAAAGCAGCCTGCAGGAGAAGGTACCGGTCGCCGAGATTGCGGCCAAGTCGAACTGTTCGCGGCGCCAGTTGGAGCGGCTTTTCGACGTCGAGCTGGGGATCAGCCCGATGGCTGCCTATCTCGCCCTGCGTGTGCACTACGCAAAGTCGCTGCTGCAGGCCGGCGACCTGCAGATCAGCGACGTCGCCTACCGGTGCGGCTTCACCAGTGCCGGCCATTTCAGCCGCGTGTTCCGTGAGCACACCGGCGTCACGCCGACGAAGGTCAGACATCCCGACCGTGCGCTTACGGCCTGATGCCGCCTCTTCTCATCTGCGCCGTTGCGCCAGAGATAATTAGCATGTTAACTTCTTTGTCGGTTGCATCGGCACTGCCGGTGCGTCTCAATCCCGCAAAAAGACGGGAAATTCTGGTTTGAGCATGATGCCTGCAAAAGCGGTCCGCGCTTTTCGGGATCCTGGTCTGGAGGAGGAAACGATGCACGCTGCCGCCCACCATATGAGCGTCGCCGATGGCGAGGCTTTCCTGTCCGCGTCGCGGATGCTGTTCGGCCCGATCACCCAGCGTTTTTCGCGCGGCGTGGAGCCGTCGCTGCCGAAACTGGTTTCGGTGCATCTCGGTGCCTGCCGGCTGTCCGAGATCAAGGCCAGATCGCATCTGGTGGTCAGCGACCGCGCCATCTGGCGCAGTTTCGATCCCGACTCGATCAAGATCCTGATGCAGCTCAGCGGACGCAGCCGCTTCGAACAGCAGCAGGTCGCGGTCGATCTCGGCCCGCGCGCGGCGATCATCTACGATCCCCTGCGCAGCTATTCCCTGCAGAACCTCAGCGATGTCGACCAGCTCATCCTGCAGGTGCCGCGCTCGACCTTCGGCGACGAGACGCTGGCGCGGCTCTCGGCGCCGGTGCCGTTGCCCGGCAATGGCGATAGCCTGACCCATATCGTGTCGGGCCTGATGCAGATGGCAATCGGCGAGGCGCACAAGCTCGATGAAGCCGGATGCCGCCGCGTCGGCGATAGCCTGATCCAGCTCGTCAACGGCCTGATCCAGGCCAAGCCGATGGCCCCGGACTTCCGCCGCTCGCCGCTGGAAGCACTGCGCGAACGCATCGTCGCCTATATCGACGGCAACCTCGCCCGCAGCAATCTCTCGGCCGAGGACATAGCCCGCCACATGGGCTGCTCCCGTCGCTATCTGCACCGCGCCTTCGAAGGCGAAGGCATGACGCTGGAACGCTTCGTCTGGGACAGGCGGCTGGAGCGCAGCAAGGATGAATTGTTGTCTGCTGCCCGCGTCTCAGCCTCGATTTCGGAAATTGCGTTTGCCTGTGGATTCAATTCGAGCGCGCATTTTTCGCGGGCGTTCAAGAGCAAGTATGATGTCGCGCCGCGGGAACTGAGGGAGCGGGTGCGGACGGTGGTGCATTGAGGGCAACGTGAACGACGGTCTTTGACGTGCCTCAGGCGGCCGGCTGCATGGCTGCCCGCAGCAGCATGCCGAACAGATCGCGCGGCTCGTCCGGATCGGCCAGCAGATCGAGCTCTTCGTAGAGGCCGGTTGCCTGCAGTTGGTCGCGCACATAGCGCAGCGCCGAAAAGTCCTCGATGGCGAAGCCGACGGAATCGAACAACGTGATCTGCTTGGCATCCCGGCGGCCTTGCGTCTTGCCGGCGATCACTTGCCAGAGCTCAGTAACAGGATGATCTGATTCCAGTTGCTGGATCTCGCCCTCGATGCGCGTCTGCGGCGGGAACTCGACGAAAATATCGGAGCGCAGCAGGATGTCCTTGTGCAGTTCGGTCTTCCCAGGGCAATCGCCGCCGACGGCGTTGATGTGGACGCCGGAGCCGACCATGTTGTCGGTGAGAATAGTGGCGGATTGCTTGTCCGCGGTAACCGTCGTGATGATCTCGGCCCCTTCAACCGCTTCCTGTCCGGTTTCGCAAATGGTGATGTCGAACCCCATGCCGGCCAGGTTCCTGGCGCATTTCAGCGAGGCGGACCGGTCGATGTCGTAGAGCCTGAGCCGGTCAACGCCAGTCAACGCCTTGAAGGCGATGGCCTGGAATTCCGACTGCGCGCCGTTGCCGATGATGGCCATGGTGCGTGCGCCGCGCGGCGCCAGATGCCTGGCCACGACGGCGGAGGTCGCGGCGGTGCGCAACGCCGTCAGGATGGTCATCTCGGTGAGCAGCATCGGATAGCCGCTGCCGACATCGGCAAGTACGCCGAACGCCGTCACCGTCTGCAGGCCCTGGCGCATGTTCTTGGGATGGCCGTTGACGTATTTGAAGCCATAGAGCTGCCCGTCGCTTGTCGGCATCAGCTCGATCACGCCGTCATGGCTGTGCGAGGCGATGCGAGGCGTCTTGTCGAAAAGCTCCCAGCGCCGGAAGTCGTCCTCGATGTAGCCGGCGAGCTCGGTCAGGAAGCGCTCGACGCCGACGGCGAGCACCAGCTTCATCATGCGGTCGACGCTGACGAAGGGGACGATGTTCAGTTTTGCCGTGGTCATTATCAAAAGCTCCCGGAATGGCTGCGGGTCGGGCGGTCCATGATGCGGCGGCCCATCAGGCTCGCCGTCAAGTCGACCATCAGCGTCGCGGTGCGGCCGCGCTCGTCGAGAAATGGATTCAATTCGACCAGGTCGAGGCTGGAGACGAGGCCGCTGTCGGACAGCATCTCCATCACCAGATGCGCCTCGCGGAACGTCGCACCGCCGGGAACCGTGGTGCCGACAGCCGGCGCGATCGACGGGTCGAGAAAGTCGACGTCGAGACTGACATGCAGCAGCCCGTCTTCATCAGACACGCGCGCCAGGAAGGCACGCAGCAGCGGCGCGATGCCGTGCTCGTCGATGGCGCGCATGTCGTGCACGGTCACGCCCACCTGGTTGAGCGCGTTGCGTTCGGCCGGGTCGACGCTGCGCAGGCCCATGGTGCAGATACGCTTGGGATCGACCGCTGCCGGCAGGTCCGGAAAATAGCCGCTGAAACCCGGCTGGCCGCTGGCGTAGGCGAGCGGAACGCCATGCAGATTGCCGCTGGCGGTGGTGTCGAGCGTGTGGAAATCCGGATGAGCGTCGAGCCACAGCACGAACAGCGGGCGGCCGGTCTCGGCGGCGCGGCGCGCCACGCCAGACACGGTCCCGGCCGAGATCGAATGGTCGCCGCCGAGAAAGATCGGCATGGCGTTCTCGCTCGCCGCGTAGGCGGCTTCGGCAATGGCGGATGTCCACGCCGATATTTCGGGCAGCGCCTTCAGGGCGAGGTTGCCGTGCACGACGCGGCGCACCGGAATTGCCTGGACGGCGCCCATATCCTCGACAGCGTGGCCGAGGCTGGACAGCACCTCAACCAGCCCGGCCGTCCTCAGCGCGCTCGGCCCCATCTCGCATCCCATTCTGCCAGCGCCGTCCTGCACCGGCGCTCCGACGATTCTGCAACGCATCGTTTTCCCGCTGACCAAATTTCGAATGGCCAGGAGAAGATCACGGCGAGCCGGCGATATGAACAGGCAGATTTGGCAATACGGAAAGCATTCTCTATCATACTGGCAGCGAAACTGATCAAAATGGTATCTTGGATGGATGCGCTGGACGAACGCCTCGTGACCTTGCTGCGGCATGACGCCAGGCGCAGCGTGTCCGATCTCGCCGTCGATCTCGGCGTCTCCCGCGCCACGGTCCGGGCGCGTATGGAGCGGCTGGAACGGTCTGGCGAGATCATCGGCTACACCGTGGTGCTGCGCGCCGACGCGGTCGATCAGCGCATCCGCGGCATCATGCTGATCGAGATCGAGGGCCATGCCGCCGACCGCGTAGTCCGGGCGCTGGGCGGCTTCCCCGAAGTCTCCACCATCCACACGACCAATGGCCGTTGGGATCTGGTGGTCGAGCTCGGCACCGCCTCGCTGACGGATTTCGATGCCGTGCTGCGCCGTATCAGGCTTATAGCCGGCATAACGGGCAGCGAAACCAGCCTGCTCCTGGCGACGCCGCGCACAACGCGGGCTCGACTGACCTAATTCTTGACGAACAGGCAGAGGGGTCGACGGCTAATCGACGGCAGGGATATTCGGCTTCCGGCCCATCTCAGCCGTTTAAGCCACCATCACCCTCCCAGCAAAACTGCGCATCAGCCCCTTCGGCAGGAACAGCATCGCCAGAATGATCGTCAGCCCCGAGATCACCGGGTGATAGTCGGGCACCACAATGCGTGCGAGGTCGAACACGGCGTACATCACCAGCGCGCCGAGGATTGGCCCGAGCAGCGTGCCGGTGCCGCCGACCACGGTCATCATGAGCGGCAGGAGCATCCAGTCGAGGTCGAACACAGAGTCCGGGCCGACATGGAAGATGTAGAAGGTGTAGAGGCTGCCGGCGACGCCGGCGATGAAGGCACTGCCGGCGAAGGCGGCGACCTTGACCTTCAGAACATCGATGCCGTTGGCCGATGCCGCCATCTCATCGTCGCGCACGGCGATCAGCGCCAGCCCATAGCGTGAGCGCATCAGGACGCCGATGGCGAGCGCGGTGGCGACCATCAGCCCAAGTGCGACCCAATAATGCGGGCGCAGTGTGTCGAACATGCCGGCGGGCGCGACGATGCCGAAGGCGCTGCCGGTGAAGTCGCCGCCATTGACGAACAGCACCTTGACGATCTCGCCGAAGCCGAGCGTGCCAAGCGCGAAATAGTCGCCGCGCAGCTTGGACAGCAGCGGCAGGCCGATGATGGCGGCGGCAAAGGCGGCCACCGCGCCGCCCAGCGCCATCGTCACCGGATCGAAATAATAGATGCCGGGATGGGCGTCATAGAGCGAGCCCCAGAGATAGTTACCGTTCCACAGGATGGCGGTGGTGTAGGCGCCCAGCCCGAAGAAGGCGTGGCTGCCGAGGCTGATCTGGCCGCCATAGCCGGCGACGAGGTTCCAGCTCTGCGCCATGATGGCGTAGAGGAAGACGAAGAAAAGGAACGAGAAATAATAGGCGTCGACAGCACCGGGCACGAACGGCAGCAGCGCGAGCGCCGCGACGGCGACAATGGCGATCCATTTGAAGGCGTTGCTCATCTCTCAAGCCTTCTTGTAGGGCCGGCTGAACAGGCCTTCCGGCTTGAACATCAGCACCGCGAGGAACACGCCGTAGGCGATGGCGTTCGTCCAGCCGCCCGAGATGAAGAACTGGACATAGGCTTCGATCAGGCCGAGCAGGATGCCGCCGGCGAGCGCGCCGGTGACATTGCCGATGCCGCCGAGCGCCAGCGCCACGAGCGCCTTGAGGCTGAAGATGAAGCCGGCGAACGGGTTGAACGGAAAGGTGGTTGCCACCGCGACGCCGGCAGCCCCCGCAAGCGCGATGCCGATGGCAAAGGCGATGGCGTTGACGCGGTGCGGGCTGATGCCCATCAGCGTCGCCGCGTCCATGTCTTCCGAGGCGGCGCGCACCGCCTTGCCGACAATCGTCTTGCGCAGGAAGAGCATCACCAGTCCGGTGCCGGCGAGCGCAATCAGGAAGCCCATCGAGCGGGTGAACGAGGTGCGCACGCCGAGCAGTTCGATGCCGGTCGCGGTATAGCTCGTCACCACGCCGGCGGTGTTGCCGCCCCACACGACGGTCATCAGGTTCTGGACCAGAAACATCAGGCCGACTGCGATCAGCAGCGAAACGTTGCGGTCCTCCTCGGCGGCGGCCTTGCGGAACAGGCCCTGATACATCAGCCAGCCGACGCCGAGGCCGACCGGCACGACGATGAGCAGCGACAGGAACGGGTCGATGCCGAGGCCATAGAACAGCGCCCGCACGAAATAGGCGGCGAGAATGATCATCGCACCCTGGGCGAGGAAGATCAGCCGCATGGTGCCGAAGATGAGGCTCAAGCCCACCGCGGCGACGCCATACATGGCGCCGCCAAGCGCGCCGTTGAGCGAGAGCTGGAGCAGGATGTCGGGAGGGGGCAGGTTGAACATCGATTACTCCAACACGCCCATATAGGCTTTCTGGATTTCGGGATCGGCGATGAGTTCGGCGCCGGTGCCTTGCATGGCGAGCGAGCCGGTCTTGAGCACGAAGGCGTAGTCGGCGACCTTCAGCGCCTGGTGGATGTTCTGCTCGACGAGCAGGATGGTGACGCCCTGGCCGTGCAAGGTCTGGATGAGCGAAAACATCTGCTGCACGACCAGCGGGCTGAGCCCCAGGGAGGGCTCATCGAGGATCAGCAGCGACGGCTCCGACATTGTGGCCCGCGCGATCGCCAGCATCTGCTGCTCGCCGCCGGAGAGCGAACCGGCTTTCTGGTGCACGCGCTCCTTCAGGCGCGGAAACAGCGCATAGGCCTTGTCGAGCAGTTCTTTCGTGCGCGGCCTCGCCTTGGGCTGGAAGGCGCCGAGCTCGAGGTTCTCCAGCACCGTCATCTGGCGGAACAGGCCGCGCCCTTCCGGCACATGGGCGATGCCCATGGAGGCGATCTCCTGCGGCGCCTTGCCGACCAGCGATTGGCCGGCCAGCCTGATATCGCCGCTTTTCGGCTTGAGCAGGCCGGAGACGGTTCTGAGCAGCGTCGTCTTGCCGGCGCCGTTGGCGCCGACGATGGCGACAATGGTGCCGGGGTCGACATGGAGCGAGACGCCCCACAGCGCGCCTACGTCGCCATAGGCGACCTGGAGATCGCTTACTTCAAGCAGCCGGTTCGCCAAGATAGGCCTCTATGACTTTGCGGTTCTGGGTGACTTCGCGCGGCGTGCCGTCGGCGATCTTCTCACCATGGTCGAGCACGATGACGCGGCTGCACACTTTCATGATGGCGTCGACCTTGTGCTCGACCCAGAGCATCGAAAGGCCACGCTCGGCGCGCACGCGGCGGATAACATCGACCATGCGCTGGGTCTCGGTCGGGTTGAGGCCGGCCATCGGTTCGTCGAGGAGCAGCAGCGCCGGATCTGACGCAACGGCGCGGGCGATCTCCAGCATGCGGCGGTCGGAGAGCGTCATATGCGCGGTGCGCATGTCGCGCCGGGCAGTGAGGCCGACCAGTTCGAGCGCGGCATTCGCCGCCTCCGTCGCATGCTTGACGCGACCTCCTGCCCCATAGACGGCGCCGACCATGACGTTCTCGAAGGCGGTCATAGTCAGGAAGGTGCGCACCAGTTGGAAGGTGCGGGCAATGCCGAGCCGGGAGATGCGGTGCGGCGCGATGCCGGTAATGTCCTTGCCGCGAAACAGCACCCGCCCTTGCGTCGGCGCATAGATGGCGGTGATGACGTTGAACAGCGTCGACTTGCCGGCGCCGTTGGGGCCGATCAGCCCGATCAGTTCGTTGGGGCCGACCGCGATGTCGACATTGTTGAGCACGACGAGGCCGCCGAACCGCTTCTGGACCGCCTCGAGGCGAAGCAGGGTTTCGTCAGGCTGCATCGTGTTTCCGTTTCTCCGGTGGATGTGATTGGTTTGGGAAGCTGGCAGGTTGGCGCCGCCCCCGCGGCCAGCCCTTTCTCCCCGTCACCATTCGGGGAGAAATGCCCAGCAGGGGGCAGCGCCGACGCCCGTAGGGGTGCTTCCCCACGCGAGCGCCCTAACCCTCACCTGTCAGCGCTTGTCCCAGGCCGGGGCCGGCTTGTAGGTCCAGCTGCCGTCCGGATAGATGAGCTGGTGTTTGCCCTGCCACCATTGCGTGGCGACGCTCGGGATCAGCGCGAAGCCGGTCTCGTCGAATTTCAGGTCGCCGACCACGGTGTCCTTGAACTCGTGGCCGAAGATCGCGTCGTGGATCGCCGATGCGTCGGTGCTGCCGGCCTTCTCGATCGCCTGCGCCAACACTTGCGCATTGGCATAGAAGGCGCCGACGGTGACGGAGTCCTTCTTGTACTCGGCCTCGTAGCGCTCGCCGAGTTCCTTGGCGCCCTTGTAGGGGTAGCTTGCCGACCAGAAGCCGTCGGTCATGATGTAGTCGGAGTCCGGCCCCAGCGCTTCATGGAATTCGCCGGTCCAGGTGCCTTTCCAGCCGTGGAAATATGGCACGGAGAAGCCGAGCTCCTTCATCTGCCGCAGCAGCGTGATGGTGTCGGCGGGCGAGCCGAACACCAGCATGGCGTCGACGTCGGCGGCCTTGAGCTTGGTGATCAGCGCCGAATAATCGGTGGCGCCGATCGCCCAGGGATCGTCGACGGCAAAGGTGTAGCCGTATTTCTTCGCCGCCGCCTGGAAGGCGCCGCCAAAGCCCTTGCCGTCAGGCGAATCTTCGGTGACCAGAGCCGGGTGTTTCGGCTTCTCGCCGGCCGGCAGCTTGTCCCAGACCTCGAACGGCACCTCGGCGCCGGGACCAGGATGGAAGAAGAACAACGCCGAGTATTTGAGCTTCAACGGCTGCCATTCGAAGGGGAAGGCCGTCGTGATCATGTAGAACTTCTTGTACTTCTCGGCGACGATGGCGCCGGCGATGTTCATCGGCCCGGAATGGGTCGACAGCAGCGCGTCGACCTTTTGCACCTTGATCAGGTTTTCCAGAGCCGACGCCACCTTGCCTTCGGAGCTTTCGTCGTCGGCGACGACGAGGCGCACCGGCAGCTTCTTGCCGGCGGACTTGACCATGATGCCGCCTGCTTTGTTGATGTCGGCGACGGCCTGCTCATAGGCCCATTTCTGTTCCTTGCCGTCGCCGGCCAGCGGCCCGGTAAGCGAGATCGGCGCGCCGATTACGATTTCGATGTCGCCGGCGTTCGCCACCCCCGCGCTGCCAAGCGCCAGCGCGCTTGATAGCGCTAGGCCGGCCAGCATTGTCTTCAGACTGATTTCCATTCCATCCTCCCAGGTTCATCGGGCCAGCGCATCAGGGCGAGCCCGCATTCACAGCGCCAGTGCTTCAGCCCATCGCGGCGGCGACCAGCTTGGTATCGGTGAACTGTTCGAAGCTGACGGCCTTGCCGGCCTGCATTTCCCAGACATGGACGACGCGCGCCGACATCGCCTTGCCTGTCTTTTTGAAGATGCCCGAATAGGTGCCGATGCCGACGATGGTGGTGTCGCCGTCGACCAGTCTGTCGACCTTCAGGGCGTAGCCTTCCCACTCCTCGCCGATACGCTTGAAGACGCCTGCTATGATGGCGTCGGCACCGACATAGGTGCCCGCATAGGGAAAGCCCGCCATTTCGGTCCACGCCGTCTTGTCGGTGACCGGCGCCATCATCGCCGCCAGATCCTTGGTGTCGGAGCCGGCGTAGTGCGCCTTGATGACCTCGTAGTTGCTGCTCATGCCATTCACCTGCTTGCTCAGACGGGGGCCTTGCCCGGGTCGTAGACTGTTGTGGACTTCTTCTCGATGAAGGCGCCGGCCGGCTTGTTTTCGACCTTGCCCTGGCTGGTCACGCCAAGGAATTTGCCGGTCGAGCGCATCGTGTCCCAGTTGTAGAAAAACAGCGAAGCGACTGGGATGATGAACTCGCGGAAGCCGAAGACATAAAGCCTGTCGTCGAACTTCCAGGTGGTGGCGAGATCGACGTCGCCATGGCCGCGCTGGATGCCGACGAGGTTCTGCCAGGCATAGCGTTCAGAGCTCAGATAGATGTGCTCGTAGACGTGGTTGGGACTGTACGTGTAATGCGCGGTGAGCCCGATCAGGTCGCGCGTTGGCGCCGGCTCGGTACCGGCAGGCGGAACCGAGGGATCGCCGAGCACGCCCGCCGAATAGACCTGCGCGACGCGCGGCTCGCCGGGCGCCTCGCCGGGCTCGCGAACCCGCTCGCGCACCGAGAGCACGCGGCGCGTGCCGGTATCGACGATGAAGGCCTCGTCCTGCGTCGGCCGCGTGGCGAAAACCATGTTGATGAAGAAGACTTGCGGCGCGACTTCCAGCGCTTCGTACCAGTCGGCGCCGGCGTCGCTTCCCTCGCTCCAGGCCACGGTGTCGGCCGATGTGAAGGCGAGATCGATGACGCGGCCGGTGTTCAGCGTGATCTTGAAGGTCTGGCCGCGCAGCGCTTCCGTCGTCGGCAGCCGGTTGGTGGCGATGCCGGCGGCGAAATCGTCGAAGTGCTTCCAGTCGGCGGGTCTGTTCTGGTCGTTCATCGCCATCTCCAAATCAATCGGCAAAAGCCAGCGTTGGCAGATCGACGACGGTGGCGCCGCCATCGATGGTCAGGATCGAACCGTTCATCATCGCCGCCTCGCCCGAGGCTACGAAGCAGATGACGTTGGACACTTCTTCAGGAGTCGCCGGGCGGCCGAGCGGTACGTCCCTGGTCACCAGGCGATAGGCTTCCTCGATGGAACCGAGGCCATGTTTTTCGACGACGACCTGCATCTGCTCGTCGGCCATGTCGGTCGCAACCCAGCCGGGGCAGATGATGTTGGTGCGCACGCCCTGGCGGCCATAGTCTCGCGCCAGCGATTTGCCGAGGCCGACGCAGGCGTGCTTCATGGTCACGTAGCCGGCCGCCGCCGGCCCGGCGAACAGGCCGGCGATCGAAGCGATGACCACGATGTTGCCCTTCTGCGCGATCAGGTCCGGCAGGCACTCGCGGGCGCAGACGAAAGTGGTGTCGAGGTTAAGGCGCGTCGCCAGCGCCCAGGTCTCGTCGCTCATCGATACGGTCGGGCCGACGCCGTGGCCGCCGGCGTTGGCGACGAGGATGTCGACCGGTCCGAATTTGTCATGCACTTGCGCAAGGGCCGCGCGTACGGATTTGGCGTCGGCCGCATCGCCCTGCACCACCAGCCCGCCAATATCCCTGGTGACGGCCTCGAGCGGCTCGCGCCGCCGGCCCATCAGCACCACCCTGGCGCCGTCGGCCGCCATGCGCCGGGCGACGGCCGCGCCGATGCCGGTACCACCTCCGGTGATGAATGCCGTCTTGCCGGAAAATCTCATTGGTCCATCCCGATTGGTGCTGTGGCGCCGGCTACGGGCCGATCTTCGTCAGGGATAGTGCGCCGGGGGCCGTTCCGCGTCTTGTCCGAGTGGGAACTTTGTTTTGACTGAGAGCGCACTTCGGCGCCGCCTTGCGAACGCCGCGCGACCTGTCGGCCGCGCGGCGGCCACCACGGTTGACCGTGGCGGCCTACTTCTTGATCGCTTCCAGATCGATGGCGATGTCCACTTCAGGCCCGAGGCCAAACCCGTCGGCGGCCTTGGCCATAGGGAAGTCCGCCGCGCTCACCTTGCCGGTGGCACTGAAGGCCGCCTTGGTCAGCGTCGCATCCCACGGCGCCGGCGCCTCGTTGAGCAGCTTGACGTCGAGCGTGATCTCCTTGCTGACGCCGCTGATGGTGAGATTGCCGGTGACCTTGCCGGTCTTGTCGTCGACCTTTTCGACCTTGGTGCTCTCGAAGCTGATCGCCGGGAATTCGGCGGCGTTGAAGAAATCAGGCCCCTTCAGGTCGCTGTCGCGCTGGTCGAAAGCGGTGTGGATGGAGCCGACGTCGAGCTCCGCCTTGACGCTGCTCTTGGTGACGTCAGCCTTGTCCATCACGATCGCGCCCTTGACGGCGTCGAACTGGCCGTGGGCGATGCTGTAGATGCCGTGCTTGATGGTGAAAGTGACCCAGGCGTGCTGGCCGTCGATCTCGTAATTGTCGGCATAGGCGGCCGATGCCAGCATCGAGGCGCCGGCGAAAGCGAGCGCGGCAATCAGTTTCTTCGTCCTCACATATCTCTCCCTATTTGTTGGTTGTTGGAACGGCTCAGGAAAAGCCAAGCGCGGCCCCGTGCGGCGCCCAGACGATCGCCGTCACGATGGCCAGCATCGCCGGAAGGGCGATCAGGAGACCGGCAATCAGCGGCCGCAAGGACCGAGCGCCGGGAAGCAGGCCTTGCAGCCGGCCGCGCATGAGCACGGCCGCGAGCGGCGGCAAGGATGACAGGATGAGGGCCAAAGGATTGGCCTTCGGCGCCAGCAGCGCAATCTGGATCAGCACCGTGGCGGCGGCGAAGAGCAGCAGGAATTCAACGCCTTTGCTCCACGCGGAGGCTGCGCCACCGCGCAATGTCGCGAGATACTGGACAAGACACCAGCCGCCGGTCAGCGCGGCGAGGGAGCCGAGCAGTTGTCCGGTGACGATCGAGGCGCCAAGCACCGAGACGATGGCGCCGGAGAGCGACAGGGACAGCGCAGCCGCCGGCGCCAGGAACGGCTCTTCCGCCGAAAGCGATGGCGAGGATGGCTGCGCGGTGAGCATCGCCGCACCGATGAGTGCCAGCAGGGCAACCGCAAGTGCTGCGATCATCGGCATGTCGAGGGAGCCGCCGGCAATGCGACGCCAGCCGAGCCACAAAAATGCCGTGGCCAGGGCAACAACGGCGAGAGCGCTTGCCGTCCGGCCTGCCAGGATCCGCTCAGGCAGCAGACCAATGAAAATGCCGGCAAACGCGAGATAGATCAGCTTCTGGCTGGCGGCGACCGGCGGCATGACGGGCGGGCCGAGCGTGTCGCAATAGAAGAACAGAAGCAGTGCTGCCCAAAGCAGCGTGAGCACTGGCGACGACGCCGCCACGGCAAACCGTGAAAGCAGGGCCAGGACAATGCCAAGCAGCAGCGGCAGTGCCGCCGTGATGACCATCGCATTGCCGAGAATCGCGCTCAACCGCCGCCGCCTCCAAGACCGATCAAGAACGTGCCCGAGTGGCCGATCTCGTTGTCCAATCTTGATTGGTCAAAGGCGAGCCGTCTTGTCCGAGCGGGAACTTTGTTTTGACTGAAAGCGCACTCGCGCCCGCAGCGGCTTGAAGCACGGCGGCCCGCTCCCTAACCCTCCCGGAACTGTTCATCGGATTTTCGAGGAGGAATGGCGTGAACGAGAGAACCGTGCCGCCGATCAGCACTGCTGCCGCCGCATTCCTGGCACGCTCGCACCGGCCTTTCATCAATGGCCGCTTTGTCGATGGCCTCGCCGGTGACGGACTCGCCGTTGACGACTCCGCCTCCGGTGAGATCGTCGCGCATGTGGCGGAAAGCGGCCCGGAACTCGTCGACCAGGCGGTGCGCGCTGCCCGCGCGGCGCTCGAAGGCCGATGGGCGTCGATGCGGCCGGTTGATCGCCAGAACCTGATGCTGAGGCTTGCCGACGCGGTCGAGGCCGATGCCGACCTTCTGGCCGAGATCGAGAGCATCGAAAACGGCAAGTCGCTTGGCGTCGCCCGCATGCTGAGCGCCGGCGGCACAGTCGACTGGCTGCGCTACTATGCCGGCTGGGCGACCAAGATCGAAGGCTCGACCTTCCAGGTCTCGATCCCGGTGCCGCCCGGCGCCAAGCACCATGCGATGACCGTCATGGAACCGGTCGGCGTCGTCGGCGCCATCGTGCCATGGAATTTTCCGCTCTTGATCGGCATGTGGAAGATCGCCCCGGCGCTCGCCTGCGGCTGCACGGTGGTGCTGAAGCCGCCGCAGGAAACGCCGCTCGGGCTGCTCAGGCTCGCCGAACTGATCGAGGCGGTTGGCTTCCCGCCCGGCGTCGTCAACATCGTCACCGGCAGCGGCGCTGTCACCGGGGAGGCGCTGATCCGCCATCCCGGCATCGACAAGCTGACCTTCACCGGCTCGACGGAAATAGGGAAACGTGTCGGCCATGCCGCGGTCGACCGTGTCGCGCGCTTCACGCTGGAGCTCGGTTCGAAATCGCCGATGATCCTGTTGTCCGACATGGAAGACGGCATCGAGCCGCTGCTTGCCGGGCTCGGCATGTTCTTCAACCAGGGCCAGGTCTGCACATCGGCGGCGCGGCTGCTGATCGAGAAGTCGATCTACGACCGCACCCTGGCACGGCTGGCCGAGATCGCCGACGGCATGACGATGGGCGCCGGCCGCGACGCCGACGCGCAGATCAACCCGCTGGTCTCGGCCAAGCACCGCAACAGCGTGCAGGGTTTTGTCGAACGAAGCCTCGCGGCAGGTGTCGAACGCGTCAGCGGTGCGCGAGCGGTTCCGGCCAAGGGGCACTATGTGGCGCCGACCATCCTGCATCACGTCCGGCCTGACATGGAGATCGTGCGCGAGGAGGTGTTCGGACCGGTGGTGGCGGCGATGCCGGTCGCCGATCTCGACGACGCTATCCGCATTGCCAACGACACGCGCTACGGCCTGTCGGCCTCGATCTGGACCCGCGACATGGGCAAGGCGATGACGGCAATCCACGGCCTCAAGGCCGGCACGGTATGGGTCAATTCGCACAACACACTCGACCCGGCAGCCCCCTTCGGCGGCTTCAAGCAGTCCGGCATCGGCCGCGAGCATGGCCGCGCGGCGATCGAGGGTTACCTCGAGACCAAGACCGCCATCATGCGCTACGCCTGACCGATATGATGGAGATTTACGATTACATTGTCGCCGGCGCTGGATCGGCCGGCTGCACGGTGGCGAACCGGCTGGTCACGGCGGGCAAGCGAGTACTGGTCGTCGAGGCGGGTCCGGCCGACAACACGTGCTTCATCGACATGCCCGCCACCTTTGCCAAGGTGATCGGCACGGCGCGCAGCTGGATTTATCAGTCGGAGCCGGAGCCCAGCGTCGGTGGCCGCTCGCTGCCGATCCCGCAAGGGCGCACGCTCGGCGGCGGCTCGTCGATCAACGCCATGCTCTATGTCAGGGGCCAGCCACAGGACTATGACGGCTGGCGCGACCTTGGCTGCCCCGGCTGGGGCTGGGACGACGTACTGCCGGTCTTCACGCGGCTGGAGCGAAACGAACGGCTGGCCGGCGAATGGCACGGCAATGCCGGACCGCTGCCTGTCTCCGATCCGCGCTATCGTCATCCGCTGTCGCTTGCCTATATCAAGGCTGCGCAGCAGGCCGGCTACCGCTACAATGATGACTTCAACGGCGAGCATCAGGAAGGCGTCGGCTTCTACCAGACGACGACCGCGAACGGTGAACGGCAATCGGCAGCCAAGGTGTTTTTGCGGCCCCTCGCCGGCAATGCCAATCTCAAAATCGTCACCGATGCGCTGGTGACCGGGCTGACGCTGGAGAACGGTGCGGCGACCGGCCTGACCTACACGACGCCGGACGGGCAGAGCCATACAGCCTCGGCGAAGGGCGAAATCATCCTCGCCGCCGGCGCGCTCGCCACGCCGAAGCTGATGATGCTTTCCGGCCTCGGTCCGGCCGCGCATCTCGCCGAGATGGGCATTCCCGTCATTCGCGACATGCCGGCGGTCGGCCGGGACCTGCAGGACCATGTCGCCGCTCCCCTCTACGCGCTGACGCGCAAGCCGATCTCGCTGCTCGGCGAGGATCGCGGACTGAAGGCGCTGCGCCACGGCATCGAATATCTGCTGTTCCGCCGCGGCCTGCTCACCTCCAACGTCGTCGAGAGCGGCGGCTTCTTCGACACTGACGGCGACGGCCGGCCCGACGTGCAGTTCCATGTGCTGCCGGTGATGATCGAAAACGCCGAGCACGGCTCGGTCGAACGCCACGGCATGGAACTGAACCCATGCGTGCTGCGGCCGAAGTCGCGCGGTTCGGTGCTTCTGCGCTCCCGCGATGCGGGCGACCCGATCCGTTTCACCACCGGCTTCCTGTCGCATGCCAATGATCTCGCTTTGTTGCTGGCGGGCATGAAGGTGGCGCGCGCCATCCTGCGCCAGCCGGCGCTGCGCGAGGTCGTCGCCGAGGAGCTGGCGCCGGGCAAGTCCGACGACCTCGCCGACGCGGCGATCGTCGACCACATCATCCGCCACGCCAAAACCGTCTACCATCCCTGCGGCACCTGCCGGATGGGAATGGATGAAGATGCGGTGGTCGACCCGCAACTTCGCGTGCGCGGCGTGCCCAGGCTGCGCATCGCGGATGCTTCGATCATGCCGCGCCTGACCAGCGGCAACACCAACGCGCCGGCGATCATGATCGGCGACCGCTGCGCCGATTTTATCCTTCATTCCTCCGGGAACGCCCGCGCGATCTGATCGGCCAAGGTTTCACGAGATAGGACAGCACGGTTCGGCTGCCGGTCGAAAACAACACTTCAACGGGCACGCCTGACGCCAGGGTCAGGCCTTTCAGGCCGTGACGGTCGGCGTGGTGTTGGGAACCAACGCCTCCTCGGCTTCATGGTCGTCCGGAAGGTCCTCACCATGAACGAGCAATGGCTTGCCTATCCAGATTGGGTCAATCAGATGATCCCGCCGCGGGTTTGTGGTGTTCGGATGGACGAGGATGCTCAAGCCACGGTGGTTTAGCATCAGCCACGGCACGAGGGTGGCGAAAACATCGTTTGCGAATGAGACCTGAAACATCGGTTGGTCATGCGGCCCGACCTTCTCGTCATGCCAATTCCCCAATCTCACCAGAAAACGTTCCCCGATCATGGCGCGCAGTTCCTCCGCAACCGGACGCGTCGTCATTCGGTCGTAGTAGACATGCGCATGATAGCTGGCGATTTCCGAAAGGAGCCTGGGTCCATCGTTCACGCTGGAAAACTCCATTTGATATCTCCCTTGCGCGCTTGGTGACCCAGTGATTTCTAGCCTAGCAGTCAGGATGCATAAAGGACATCGTCGGCACATCGCTGGAGATACTGGAGCAATTGGGCAGCGACCCGGTGCTGGCCAAGGTGGACGAGTTGCGGCTCGAACGTCCCTATGAATTCGAGCGGCGCTCGGCGCGCTCAGAACCGCTACACTAGGCGGTCTCGGTAATATTCAGCACGCCGCCGATCTCGGCCATCACCGATGCCGGCAGCGGGCCTCTTTCCAGCGCACCGAGATTATCCTCGATCTGCTCGGGCCGCGTGAAGCCCGGAACCGGCAAGGCGATCGCCGACCTGGCGAGGATCCAGCCGAGTGCGCCCTGCGCAAGCGTGCGTCCGCCCGAGGTGAGCAGGTCGCGGATTGCCGCGAGCCTCGAGAGATATTGCGGGTTGGCGACGCCGTCCCTGAAAAACATCATCCATTCGGCATTCCCGCCGCGCACGTCATCGGCGGGCAGCTTGGTGGCCGGCGTGTATTTGCCGGTGAGCAGACCCATTGCCAGCGGCAGCCGGCTGAACGAGACGAGGTTCTCGCGCGCCGCAACGGCCATCAGCCCGTTCGCCGGGGCAAACACATTGAAGTCGTTCTCTACGGCGACGAATCCCTCGCGCGGCGCGTAGGCGGCAAGCCGTTCGTGGTGATCGGTGCTCCAGCCGAAGCCGCCGATCTTGCCCTCCAGCTGCAGCATTCCGAGTGTATCGAACACCTCGCCGGCGCGTTCGATCGGATACTCGTTGATATGCAGCAGCGCGACGTCGATACAATCGCGCTGCAGTCGCTGCCGCGAATTGTCGATCGATGTCCGGATCGCCGCGGCAGAGGCATCCTCGGGAGCGATCTTGCGCGTCTCGGGATCGCCGAAATAGCCGACCTTGGTGACGATGACGGCTTCGTCCTTGCCCTTCAACGCCCGCCCGAGGATCAGCTCGGCATTGCCGGCGCCATAGGCGGCAGCCGTGTCGAACACCCGCGCGCCGATGTCATAGGCCATCGTCAGTGCGGCTTGCGACCTGGCGTCGTCGACCTCGCCATAGATGGTTGCCGTGTCACTCCAGCGGGCGGCGCCACCAGCCGCCCAGGTGCCGATGCCGATGCGCGGCACCGAGCGGCCATCCCAAAGCTCCATCATCTGCATGCCCGCCTCCCTCAACGAAGCAGGCTGGCGTAGCGGGCGCGCTCGCGAATTTCTTCGCGGGAAATGCCGGCATCCGCCAGTGTGCTGTCCGGGACCTGCCTCAAGCGCGCAAGCGTCTGGCGGTAGACAAGCCAGCGGGCGAAACGGTGTCGAAATTCATACAACATGATTATCTCCTTTGCGCAAAGAATGCCAATGCAACCGGGCTCCTCGAAACCGCAAAACATCCTCGCAAAGTGCTTGCGTGGTCGAAAGGATTGCGCCTGGCTCCCGCCCACCCGAGGCGCTTGTCACAGCCCCGCCAGGCGGGGTTTTCCAATGCCTTCAACGCCTGCATACTTGCGCTGGATGCCCACTTCGCGCTACAGTCACGGTCGCAAGGAGTTTTTCATTTCTGCAAAATGGATATCGGCTGGGACGATCTAAGGTTGTTTCTCGATGTTGCGCGGCTGGGCGGCTTGAGCGCGGCGACGGCAACCACGCGGCTCAGTGCGGCTACCCTGGGACGACGCGTCACCGCGCTGGAAAAGCAGATCGGTGAACCGCTGTTCGTGCGTCAGCAGACGGGCTACCGGCTGACCCCGGTCGGCGAAGAACTGCTGCGGCGCGCCGAAGACGTCGAGGCAGCAATGCAATCGCTGACCCGCTGGCGCGAGGGAAGCCTGCCCGACCGCATTGTCCGCGTCTCGGCCGGGCCATGGACCTCGGCCTTCGTTTCGGCCCATATCGGCGAGATCTGGACGGTCGATGACGGCATAAGGGTGGAGTTCGTCACCACCACCGACCGGGTCGATATCGGTCGCCGTGCCGCCGACATCGGCATCCGCAGCGAGCGCCCGACCGAGCAGTGGCTGGCCGGCCGTCAAAGCGGCAAGGTCGCCCACGCTATTTATTCCGGACGCCACCTGATCAACGGAATCGCGGCCGGATTGTTCGTCGGCGTCACCGGCGAAGGGGCAAACGTTGCCTCGGCGCGCTGGCTACAGGCCCATCACGGCGACCGCATCGCCGTGCGCGGCAACAACACCCATTCGGTGCGCGAACTGGTGGCCGCCGGCGCCGGTCTTTCGATCTTTCCGTGCTTCGTCGGAGACAGCGATCCTCGGCTGGTTCGCGTCGCTCAGCCTATCCCCGAACTCGAAACGGACCAATGGATCGTCACTCATCATGAGGAACGTCACTCCCCACCGGTACGAAAAGTCGCTAACCGGATCGCCACCTTGATGCGGACGCACCAGCCGCTGTTTCGCGGCGAGACGCCGATCCGGTAAGCCCCAGGCCATCGATCGCCCGTCAGCCTCGCCACGGTGGCAGCCTTCCGAGTGCTTGGCTCTTTGGTCAAATTACCCTGCAGACAAAATTCTTTGGCGAACGGCACGACCGCGCTGCCAAAGCCACGCTAGTTCGGCGTAGCCAGCAAGCGTGCGGCCGACCGCAGGTCTGCCGTCTCCAAACCCTCCCCGAATCGCGCGAAAATTGGCTGGAGGAGTGCTCGGGCGGCCTCGTGTCGTCCGCGTATGGCCAACAGCGAAGCAAGGTCGATGGCGCTGCGCAACTCCCATGCCCGAGCTCCCTGACGATCGCTGAGTTCTAACGACCGCCGAAAACAAAGTTCCGCGTCTTCGCCGGTGCCGGCTTGGGGGGCCGCGAGAACAAGGTTGCCCTTCACGCGCAGCAGGTCCGGCATGTAGCAAAGATCGCCGCTTTCCTCGACCTGCTGGATCGTCTCCTCGATCAGTGAAAGCGCTTCGGCGAACCGACCGGTCGCGGCGAGGCCCTGAATGAACGAGATGTTGAGCGGGGTGGTCAGTAGTTCGTAGGGGGCGGCATGAAGCTCGGCGAGACAGGATCGAAGGCTTTCGACACCGCTGCTTGCGTCGCCTCGACGAATGGCGAGTTCCCCTTTGAAGCCGCGCCCCAGCGCGAGATAGGGTCCAAGGGAATGAAATTCGGCACGGGAGAAAAGACGATCGATGTGTTCCTCCGCGCGCGCAAGGTCTCCGACCCAGAGGAACACGGAAATCGCCCAGACAAGTGCGATGGAGAGCGTCAGGGGATGGTTCAGGACTTCCGCATCCTCGACCGTCAGCAGCGCGCGCTCCACGGCCCGATCCGGATAACCTTGCAGCCAGAGCGTCCTTGCCAGAATTGCGCCGGCCAGAATCCTGCCATCGAAGCCGAGATAGTTCGTCGTTGTCCGGTCGGAGCGCGGCCCGCATCGCAGCGCCGTTTCCAGCGCGGTCTGGGCGCGGCCCAGCTCTCCGCTGAGGTGAAGTGAAATCCCCATCAAGGAATGCGCCAATGTAGTGGAGACAGAATCCTCAAGCGTTCCGGCGATGACGGTACAGCGCTGCGCATAGCGCAGCGCGACCCTGAACTCTCCCCTGCGCAGGTGGAACATCTGCAGCGGGCCTAGAATCTGAAGCTGATCGAGCGCGTCGCCACGGCGGTCGGCAATGGCAAGACTTCTGTTCAAAGCCACGCGGGCCGCATCTTTTCCACCACGGGTGAACATCAGGGACACCCCGAGGGCGGCCTGAAGAAGCATCTCCTCCGATGCGCCGCCAGTGGCGTCGTCGAGGGCAAGGACCGCCCGCGCCGTCCAACGATGACATTCGGCGAGCAATGACATCGACAGAAAAACAGGGGCCGCCGCGGCGGCCAGGCGGACGCCGACTTCAATGTTCCCACCGGGTCCGAAGCACCAATCCAGAGCCACCCGCACATTGGCCAGGCCCGCCAGTTGAAGCGAGCGTTGCGAGGCGCTCGACAAGGTGGGCCACTCGGCTCCTGTCTGCTCCAGCCAGCGCAGGTAATGGGTCGCGTGACGTACGGCGAGGCTCGCGAGCTCGGCATCGTCGACGTCGAGCTGAAGGGCGTAAGCCCGTGTCGTGTCGAGCAGTCGATAACGCATCGTTGCTCCGGCGGGCCTTGCCGCCACCATCGACTTGACAACGAGACTGTCGATTGCGCCAAACACGAGAGTGTGGTCGACCGTAGCGCTGGTCACGACTTCAAGCGCGGCGTCGATCGAAAAGTGACTAACGAAGACTGCAAGCCGGCGAAGCAAAAGGCGCTCCAACTCGGACAGCAAACCGTAGCTCCAGTCCAAAGTGGCCTGGAGGGTCTTCTGCCGCGCCGGCGCGCTGCGTTGTCCCGGCCACAAAAGCGTCAGCCGTTCGTCGAGAAGTTCCGCGGTTTTCTGCAGGCCGTAACTCGCAACCCGTCCGGCCGCGAGCTCAATCGCCAGCGGCACGCCGTCGAGCTTGCGGCAGATGCCGGCCACAATGGCGGCATCCGCATCTTGGAGGTCAAGCCGGGCGCCGCTCGCCGCGGCTCGTTCCAGGAACAGCTGCGTCGCAGGAAAGCTGTTCACCACGAACGTGGTGAGTTCCAGATCGCCCGGCGCGCATTCGAGCGGCGCCAGCTTGTAGACATGCTCGCCTTCGACCTGAAGTGGCTCCCGGCTCGTTGCTAGCAGATGCGCTTGCGGCGCAGCGGCGAAGATACGGGCCGCCAAGTCTGCCGCCGCGTCGATGACATGCTCGCAAGTGTCGAGGATCAGCAAGATCCTCTTGTCCGCCAGATAGGCGACCAAGCTGGATGTCGGGTCGTCGGCCTGAAGAGACAACCCCAACATCGAGGCTACGGTCGTCGCAACCAGGCTTGGATCGCTCAGCGCCCCGAGATCGACGAAATGCACAGCACCCGCGAACGCTTCGACCAGGTCGTGGCCCACAGCCACGGCAACCGTGGTCTTGCCGACACCACCGGTGCCAACGATCGTGACGAAACGGCTGCCGGCCAGTTGAGTTGAAAGTGCGACAGTATCACCGGTACGGCCGACCATCCGGATCAGGCGGCCTGGCAGATTGGCTTGCGGATAGCTGGCAACGACCTCCCTTGCTACACCGTTTTGACCATCCGATCGGGAAACCGGGGCGACAAAGCAGTAGCCTCGTCCCGTTAGGGTCGCGATGTAGCGTGCCCCATCCTTGCCGTCGCCTAACGCCTTTCTGAGATTGGCGACGTGAAACCGCAAACTGCCCTCTTCGACGGTAGCGTCGGGCCAGACAAGGGCCAGCAGATCCTTCTTGCTGACGATCTCGTTGGGACGCGCAGCCAAGGCTGCCAGGATGTCGAAAGAGCGCGTGCCGAGACCGACAGGCATGCCTTGCCGCAGCAGAAGCCTTTCGCCAGGCGTCAGTGTAAAGGGACCAAACGATATCCTGTCGCTCGTCTGCGCGGCTGGCGATATCATGACGTCGTTTTTCATTGCATCCTGCCTGATGGGTGGAGCAGATCCTGGTTCGAAATCCAAGATCCACGTCGCAGAAAGTTCGATTTCGTCGCCCCGAGCGGCGACTTTGAGGCAGGACGTAATAGCGGCCCGGTTCCATGCGGCTGCTGGCGAGCGCTAACACCCCATCATAGTGCATAACGGGTGCTCCAGGCGACCCTCCTCTATGTTTCGAAGCAGCAAGAACTTCTGCTGCGGCTCAGGGAGAACGATCATGCCTGCATTGTCATCACCGCTGATGCGTTGAAGCCTGCCCGACAGGCCCTTCCAGCCTGCTTACGCACAATAGCGATGCCGCGCCCACCCACCCAATTTTTTTCTAAGTACCTTTTGCAAGGAACACAGCCGTCATGACTCAATCTGGAAAGCTGCTATACACCGCGAAGATCCACACAACTGGCGGCAGGGATGGCATGTCGCGCAGTTCTGACGGTCGGCTTGACATCCGGCTTTCCACGCCCGGCAGCCCTGGAGGTGGCACCAATCCGGAACAGCTATTCGCTGCCGGCTGGTCGGCCTGTTTCGAGGGTGCTATGGCAATCGCAGCTCGCAAGATGAACATCATGCTGCCGGCCGGCCTCGCCATCGATGCGGAAGTGGATCTGAACGTTGCCGACGGCGCGTTCTTCCTCGGCGCACGCCTCAATGTCAGCCTGCCCGGGCTCGATCGCGACGTTGCCCAGGCCATCGTCGACGGCGCGCATCAGACCTGCCCCTACTCGAAGGCTACCCGCGGCAACATCGAAGTCGCAATCAACCTGATCTAGCCCGCCGATCATACTGATCGGGCGGGCCTACTATCGAGAAAATGTCATTACGAAAAGGCAGTGCACCAATGAACGCAGTCAGAAACCCGGAAAAAATCGACCATCAGCGTCGCCACCTCTTCGGCGTCGCTGCCGCGACGGTCGCCGCAGCGCAGTTCGGCGCGATCGGGATTGCCGGAGCGCAGGGCGGCGGGACGGAAACGACCGCTTCCCGAACCACAAAGCAGCGGACCTCGTTCTCCTCGATGAAGCTGATCGACGCAGGCCTGCTGAGCGTCGGATATGCCGAGGACGGTCCGGCCGACGGTCCCGCCGTCATCCTCCTGCACGGATGGCCTTATGACATTTACAGCTATGTCGATGTGGCGCCGCTGCTTGCTGACGCAGGATATCGGGTCATCGTGCCATATCTGCGCGGCTACGGCTCGACGCGGTTCTTGTCGGACGAAACGCCGAGGAACGGTCAGCAGGCGGCGCCTGCCTCCGACATCGTTGCCCTGATGGATGCGCTGAAGATCCAGAAATCGGTCATCGCCGGCTATGACTGGGGGGCGCGGACGACCAACATCATCGCCGCGCTCTGGCCTGAACGCTGCAAAGCCATGGTGTCGGTCAGCGGGTATCTCATCGGCAGCCAGGCGTTGAACCGGGCGCCGCTGCCGCCGAAGGCCGAGTTGCAATGGTGGTATCAATATTACTTCGCTACCGAACGCGGACGGGAGGGTTATGAGAAGTACACCCGGGATTTCGCCCGCCTTATCTGGGAGCTTGCCTCGCCGAAATGGGCTTTCGACGACGCCACCTTTGAACGCTCCGCCGCCGCATTCGACAATCCCGACCACGTCGCCGTCTCGATCCACAACTATCGTTGGCGACTCGGTTTGGCACCGGGTGAGCCAGAATATGATGCGTTGGAAAAGAAGCTGGCGACGCTTCCAACGATCGGTGTGCCGACGATCACGATGGAAGGCGACGCAAACGGCGCGCCGCATCCCGATCCGGCGATCTACGCAAAGAAATTCTCCGGCAAATACGAACACCGGCTGATCTCGGGCGGCATTGGTCACAACCTGCCGCAGGAGGCTCCGCAGGCCTTTGCGCAGGCGATCATCGACGTCGACAAGTTCTGACGGCATGCCAAGCGGAGCTTTCCAATGAAACCTATCCACCTCCTGCCGTGTGTGGGCGGGATCGTTGCGGCATCTGTCTTCGCGGCGGTGGCCGGAGCAAATGACGATGCGAAACCCAAGGCGGCATCGCCGATCTATGGCGTCACGATCCCCGATAAATATCGGCAATGGGAGCTGGTCGCGCCGGCCGAGGAAGCAGAACCCCTGAACGAGCTTAGAGCGGTCCTCGGCAACGTCGTGGCGATGAAGGCATACCGCGAAGGAACATTGCCGTTCCCTGACGGAACCATCCTCGCAAAGCTTGCCTGGAAACACGTCCAATCGCCCGAATTCGAATCCGCATCCATTCCCGGCGCCGCCACGACCGTTCAGATTATGGTCAAGGATTCGAAGAAATACGCCGCCACCGGCGGATGGGGATTCGGCAGATTTGTCGACGGCAAACCGGCTGACGAGGCCCAGCATGAAACCTGCTTCGCCTGTCATGAGGCGCGCGTTCAGGGACATGACTACGTCTTCACGCGGTACGCGCACTAGCGGCTCACCGGAATTGCTATCTGAACACCTGCGAGGCAGGCACCCCGAAGGAGAAGCCATGTCGCAAAGATGGCTTATCACTGGAAGTTCGCTCGGCATCGGCCATGCCTTGGCGGAAGCGGTCCTCCCCGCCGGTCGTCCTCTGGTTGCGACCACACGGGAGCCCGCGCAATTGGCGCGAGCTCACTAACTCAGCGGACTTCCGCAACAAGGCCGGCCCGCCGCAAGGTTCAGCCAAGTAAACATTGTTTTTAGCCTCTCTCCCATCGCAATGAGACCGCACCGATCAAAACCGTCGAAAGGATATATGAGATGAAAAAACTGCTGGCAGGATTGACAATCGCCATGACTGTATTCGGCAACGCTTACGCGCAGTCCGGAAAGCCCGCCCCGGTTAAGCCCACTATCGTACTGGTTCACGGCGCGTTCGCCGACGCATCGAGCTGGAACGGCGTCGTCAAAATTCTCGAGAAAGACGGGTATACGATCGTGGCCGCCGCCAATCCCTTGCGGGGTGTCGCCAGTGACGCGAAATACGTTGCCGATATCGTCTCCGGTATCGCATCGCCTGTCGTCCTGGCTGGGCATTCCTATGGCGGCTCGGTCATCAGCGAAGCCGCCGAAGGCCACGCCAATGTCAAGGCGCTGGTCTATGTGGCGGCGTTTGCCCCGGAGGTCGGCGAGACGGCCGCCGGGCTTGCGGGCAAGTTTCCCGGCAGCACGCTCGGTCCGACCCTTGCTCCGCCGGTACCGCTGTCAGGCGGCGGGAAGGATCTTTACATCTTGCAGGAGAAGTTCCACGGCCAGTTCGCGGCGGACGTTTCCGTCGCCGAGGCAAAGCTGATGGCCGCAGGGCAGCGACCCATCACGGAAGCAGCGCTGAACGAGGTCCAGACCGCGGCTGCGTGGAAGAGGATTCCGGACTGGTTCATCTATGGCGACGGGGACAAGAACATCCCGCCGGAGGCTTTGGCCTTCATGGCCGCGCGAGCTCACTCGCGGCATACCGTCGTGGTCAAGGGCGCCTCGCATGTAGTGATGGTGTCAAACCCTGAACCAGTCGCGCGGCTGATCGAGAAGGCGGCCAAGGAGGCATCGCGATGAAAGCAATCGTGATGACCCGGCAGGGTGGGCCGGAGGTGATGGAATTTGCCGAGCGGCCGGAGCCGGTACCGGGTCCCGGCCAAGCGCTGATCGAGATCGCCGCAGCGGGCGTGAACTTCATGGATATCGGCGTGCGACAGGGCACGGCGTGGACCGAGATGCCCAACCCAAAGATTCTTGGCGTGGAAGGCGCCGGACGGGTGGTGTCGGTTGGCCGCGGAGTGGAAAATGTCCGGCCTGGGGAGCGGGTTGCGTGGGTCTACGCGCCGGGGAGCTATTCAGAGCGAGCAGCAATACCGGCCGCTGCTCTCGTGCGGATCCCCGACGAAATCGACGACCGCATGGCGGCCGCGGTGATGATGCAGGGGCTTACCGCCAGTCATTTTGCGACCGATTTCTACCCCGTGCAGGCCGGCGATATCGCGCTTGTCCATGCGGCGGCCGGGGGTCTCGGTCTGCTCCTGACCCAAGTCATCAAGTCGAGAGGCGGGCATGTCATCGGGCGCGTCTCCTCGCCCGGCAAGGTGGCGATCGCTCAGGAGGCGGGAGCCGATCATGTCATCGTGGATACCGAAGGCCAGTTCGCCAAGGAAGCGGTTCGCTTGTCGAATGGTGACGGTGTGCATGTCGTCTATGACGGCTCCGGCCCCACGACCTTCCAGGGCTCGCTCGATGCACTCCGGATTTCAGGAACCTTCTGCTGGTACGGCCCCGTCCTGGGCGGTCCCGGTCCCATCGACGTTATGCAACTCCCAAAGAGCATCAAGATCGGCTACGCCGTATTCTTCCATCATATCCATACACCTGAACTGCTCCGCTCGCGGTCGGCTCGACTTTTCGACTGGATCATCGATGGCAAGCTCAAGATCAGGATCGGTGGCGAATATCCGTTGGCGGAAGCGGCGAATGCCCATGCCGACATGGAAAGCCGAACGACTACGGGCAAGCTCCTGCTCATACCGTAGAAACACGAACCGGGATCCGCGCCAAAAGACTGCGGCTCCTGCCGGAGCGGGCGCCAGGCGGCCGAGGCGAAAACGAAGTTGATTGCTGCGGCGCGCCGAAGACGTCGAGGCAGCAATGCAATCGCTGACCCGCTGGCGCGAGGGAAGCCTGCCCGACCGCATTGTCCGCGTCTCGGCCGGGCCATGGACCTCGGCCTTCGTTTCGGCCCATATCGGCGAGATCTGGACGGTCGATGACGGCATAAGGGTGGAGTTCGTCACCACCACCGACCGGGTCGATATCGGTCGCCGTGCCGCCGACATCGGCATCCGCAGCGAGCGCCCGACCGAGCAGTGGCTGGCCGGCCGTCAAAGCGGCAAGGTCGCCCACGCTATTTATTCCGGACGCCACCTGATCAACGGAATCGCGGCCGGATTGTTCGTCGGCGTCACCGGCGAAGGGGCAAACGTTGCCTCGGCGCGCTGGCTACAGGCCCATCACGGCGACCGCATCGCCGTGCGCGGCAACAACACCCATTCGGTGCGCGAACTGGTGGCCG
Source organism: bacterium M00.F.Ca.ET.205.01.1.1 (assembly GCA_004791255.1). GTDB lineage: Bacteria > Pseudomonadota > Alphaproteobacteria > Rhizobiales > Rhizobiaceae > Mesorhizobium. Next base: position 196,927 of record SRUQ01000005.1, on the reverse strand, counting down.
CCGGCGCCGGTCTTTCGATCTTTCCGTGCTTCGTCGGAGACAGCGATCCTCGGCTGGTTCGCGTCGCTCAGCCTATCCCCGAACTCGAAACGGACCAATGGATCGTCACTCATCATGAGGAACGTCACTCCCCACCGGTACGAAAAGTCGCTAACCGGATCGCCACCTTGATGCGGACGCACCAGCCGCTGTTTCGCGGCGAGACGCCGATCCGGTAA
>SRUQ01000005.1:134437-196609 GCA_004791255.1 bacterium M00.F.Ca.ET.205.01.1.1 | reverse complement strand
GGACCAATGGATCGTCACTCATCATGAGGAACGTCACTCCCCACCGGTACGAAAAGTCGCTAACCGGATCGCCACCTTGATGCGGACGCACCAGCCGCTGTTTCGCGGCGAGACGCCGATCCGGTAAAGGAGGCTGCTCGCTCCACCCCGCAACTGTCTCCAGCCGCGGGGTGACGTGCTAGGCCTCAAGCCCCCATGGTCAAATGTTGGCGAGCAATTCGTTGACACGGCTTTCCATGTCGGCAAGTGCGGCATCGACGTCCTTCTGGCCGGTGATTGCAGCGCTCATCTCTTCGCCGACAATGTCCTGGATCGCAAACTGGCGCTGGACAGCGGACGGCAGCGGACGGCCGAGATCGGCGACCGCGGCGATCGTATTGCGATGCGGCAGTGCCTTGAAGGCGTCCGAGGTGATGATGGCTTTGTAGGCCGGCAGGTGGCCGGTACGCGACCAATCGAAATCATTGTCGGCGAAGAACTTCAGGAATTTGCCGATGGCCGCGGTCTGTTCGGGTGTACGGTCCTTCTGCGAGACCGCCCAGGTGTGGCCGTCGGCATATTGCGCGTGAGCACCGGCAAATAGCTGCGGATACGGGTAGACCGCATAGCCACCCTTGTTGAGGGCCGTGCCCTTGGTTTCGGACTGGGCGTTATTGTCACCGACAACCCACGTACCGTTGAGCTGAACGCCGCCTTCACCGGCAAGGAAGGCGTTGATCGCGCCGCCGTAGTCGAGATCCTTGGTGGTGTAGCCCTTGTCGAAGATCGCCTTGTACATTTCGACGACCTTCTTGGCTTCCGGCGTGTTCAGCTTCACATGCTTTGGATCGGCAAAGAAGTCGGAATCCTGCTGGAACAGATAGGTGTAGAGATTGCGCGTGAAAAGCGCCGTCTCGTTGGCCAGGTTCTGAACGAAGTAAGGCTTGCCAGTCTTCTGTTTGAACTGTTCGGCCTGGGCGAGCAGTTCCTCGGGCGACTTCGGAAGGATCGGCGTGCCGTCGGCATTGACGAGACCGGCCTGTTTGAAGAGATCCATGTTGATATGATAGAGCATCGTCCAGCTGTCGATCGGCAGGCCGTAGATCTTGCCGTCCTTGGTGGCGCCGTTGCGCGCCGCGTCCGTGAAGGCGTCTGACGTGACGCCGACGGACTTCAGGAGATCGTCAAGCGGCATCAACAGTCCCTTGGACTGGTAGTCCGAAAGCGCGGATTCATGGATCGTGACGATGTCGGGAGCATCGCCCGAAGCGAACTGCGCGGTCAGTTGATCATAGCCCGGCCATTCCACGGTGGCGACGCTCACATGCACATCGGGATTGTCGGCGTTGAACTTGTTGATCAGCGAGGTGATGATGCCGCATTCGCCAACGGCCTTGCCGACATCGGTGTTCTTGCCGAAATCGGCATCGCAGGCACCGAAAAAGCGCTGTACGGTCAATTCCGTCGCTGCAAGGCTGGGGCCTGCGAGCATCATCACGCCCGCCGAGACTGCTGCAAACAGGACTTTCTTCATTTTCATATCAGTTCCTCCTACTGAGTCTGTGCCACTCCACGCTGGACTGGCTTCATGCTTCAATTGCTGCGACGCACTCCCCCGCCGTCAGGCAAATTCGTCATCTCACCGCGGCGCCCGAGACGGCCGTGACGATGTATTTCTGGAAAAACAGGTAGACGATCAGGATCGGCGCGCCGGCGAACACCGCCTGCGCCATCAGGAAGCCGATGCCTTCGGACTGGGCGAAATTGGTCTGGGTCGAGGCCATGCCGACCGTCAGCGTGTACATATCCTTCTTGGTTGCCGAGATCAGCGGCCACAGATAGTCGTTCCACGCACCGAGGAAGGTGAAGATGCCGAGGGTTGCCTGAGCGGGCACCGTGAGCGGCAAAAGAACCTTCCAGAAAATCCTGAACCGGCTGGCATTGTCCAGCATGGCGGCTTCGTCCAATTCCTTCGGGATGGCCTTGAAATACTGGGTCATCAGGAAGACGCCAAACGAAGCCGACAGGCCCGGCAGAATGAGCCCGTGATAGGTGTTGTGGAAGTTGAGCAAGCTGAAGATCTGATGGCGGGCGACAAGCACGGCCTGTTCAGGAACCGCCAGGCCGAAGAGCACCACCACGAACAGGATGTTTCGGCCGGGGAAGTTCAGCCGTGCGAAACCGTAGCCGGCGAGCGACGACAGGATCAGCGTTCCAAGTGTCAATCCGCCCGAGACGATGATGCTGTTGAACACCCAGATGAAGACCGACGAGGTGCCGATGGTGTTGATGTAGTTCTTGAGCGTGTAGGGCGCCTGAAACACCGAATTCGGGTTTGCCATCAGCTCGGCGTTTTCCTTCAGCGACAGGCCGATGACCCACAGAACCGGGGCGAGCATGACGATGGAAAGCAGGATGACCAGTGCCAGCAACACGCGGTCACCAAATGCGCGGCCCTTGATGGAAATGGCTGGAGCCCTCATGTCCGATCCGCGTTGTTGCGCGTGACCAGGTACTGGGCCATGGCCGCGATCAGGATGAGGATGAACAGGACTTCAGATGCGGCCGCACCCATGCCCAGATCCCAGCGGCGGAATGCGGTGTCATAGATGTAGAGCACGATCGGCTTGGTCAGGTTGTTCGGCCCGCCGCGCGTCATCAGCCAGGCCTGGCCGAACAGCTGGAACTGCAGCACGATCTGGACGATGACCACCAGGATGAAGGTGCGTTTGATCGACGGCAGCGTAATCGAGCGCAGCGTCTGCCAGCGACTGGCATTGTCCAGGGCTGCCGCTTCGTAAATATCCTGCGGAATCTGCTGGAGGGCCGAGAGAAAGAGCATCATCGGCAGGCCGATGCACCACCAGACGGTGGCAATGGCGATACCGATCATCGCAAGGCTGGGATCGGAAATGAAGGCCGGGGCGGTTGCGCCGAACCATCCATAGATCGTCGACAGAAGGCCGACATTCGGAATGAACACGATGCGCCAGATCAGTGTGACGATGGTGACCGACAGCACCGAGGACGAAAAGAACAGGGTCCGCAGCACAGCAGCGGTGCGCGTGCGGCGGTTGAGGCAAAGTGCCAGGAAAAGACCGATCAGCGCCAGCGCCGGCACCGTCAGCAGCACGAAGTAAAAGGTGTTCCAGACCGATTGCAGGAACACCTTGTCGTGGAACAGCCTGATATAGTTTCCGAACCCGACAAAATTTCCGGACGAGAACGTGTCGGCCTTGTGGAAGCTCAGCCACATTCCCCAGAGCAGCGGAACGACGAGCAGGGTCGTGAAGAAGAACAGGAATGGCGCGACGAACATGAAATTTCGCCATTGCGGCGCGTAGATATCGACGCTGGGAGCCCTGACGCTCGCGGCCGGCATCGCGGTCTGCGGCATCGTCAGCCGATCGGCCATGTCAGGCCTCCCTCGCGTGCCAGGCACGGCCGGTCTCGCTGAACAGGTGCGATTTCTGGCCGTCGAAGGCGAGCCCGACCTTGTGGCCGACAGCAACGCGGCTGTTGCCGGCATCCGAGCCGACGATCTGCTGGCCATCGCCCAGCCGGGCATAGACCAAAGTGCGTTCGCCGAGCCGCTCGAGCACATCGACCACGCCGTCGGCATTGCCCTGTCCGGCGGCAACGACGCGGACATCCTCCGAACGGATGCCGAAAGTGTGCTTGCCATCGGCTAGCTGGCTTGAGGCAATCTCGGTCTGGACCGATACACCGTCGGCAAAGCTGGCCGTGGCATTCCTGCCCGATCTGTCGAGCGTCGCCTCGACAAAATTCATCGCCGGCGCGCCGACGAAGCCTGCGACGAATTTGGTCGCGGGGCGCTCGTAGATCTCCATGGGAGAGCCGATCTGCTCGATCTTGCGATCGTTCATGACGACGATGCGGTCGGCGAGCGTCATCGCCTCGACCTGGTCGTGGGTAACGAAGATCATCGTCGATTGCAGGCGCTGGTGAAGCTGGGCAAGTTCGATGCGGGTACGGGTCCGCAAGGCCGCATCGAGATTGGAGAGCGGCTCGTCGAACAGGAAGGCCTTCGGCTCCTTGACGATCGCCCGGCCGATGGCGACGCGCTGGCGCTGGCCGCCCGAGAGCTGGCCCGGCTTGCGCTCGAGCAAGCGCGCCATTTCGAGGATGCGGGCGGCCTCGCCTATCCGCGCGTCGATGACCTCGCGCGACATGCCGATATTCTCAAGCCCGAAAGCCATGTTGTCGCGCACGCTCATATGCGGATAAAGCGCGTAGGACTGGAACACCATGGCAATGCCGCGCTTGCCCGGCGGCAGATGGTCGATACGTTCGTTGTTGATGGCAATCTCGCCGCTATCGACGGTTTCGAGGCCGGCGATCATGCGCAGAAGCGTGGATTTCCCGCAGCCGGACGGCCCAAGAAACACGATGAATTCGCGTGCCTTGATGGACAGAGACAGATCATCCAGCACCGTCATGGTACCGAAATGCTTGCTCACATTCCTGATCTCGATATCGGCCGTCACGTCGACGTTCCTCCTCGGCGCATGCACGTTCCGACAATCCGTCTGAAGTCAGAGCTTCAGGCGGATCATCTGGTAGGAATAGGGCGGCAGCGACAGGCTCACCTCGCCGCCTGCCACCGAGGCGCCAGTCCCTTTCCTGGGGCCGACATTGCCGGGCTTCCCGGCCGAATTGACGGCTTTCAGATCCGCGTGCGTCATCATCTGGTGATCGACGATGCCAGCCGCGCCGAAGCCGGCGATGTCGATCACGGTTTCGATTGCCTCACTCGAATGGCGGTTGACGGCAAAGAAGGTGACATGTCCAGTTTCCGTGTCGTGCACGCCGGCGATGTCGACATAGGAAACGTCACCCGCGACGGTAGACGTGTAGGTCGGGCTTTCCACCTTGAGATCCAGCGCATTGCCGCGGCCATAGATCGAGGCATAGAGATAAGGATAGAAGATCGTCTGGCGCCATGCCGGGCCATTGGGAACGGTCATGATCGGCGCGATGACATTGACCAGTTGCGCCAGGCACGCGATCTTGACCACGTCGGAACGACGGATGAAAGTGTTGAGGATCAGCCCGACCTGCAGCACGTCCTCGAAATTGTAGATGTCTTCGAGCAGCGGCGGGGCGAACGGCCAGCCGTCATTGCCGCCAAGGATCCTCTTGTCCTGCTGCTTGGAATGATACCAGACGTTCCATTCGTCGAACGAGATGTAGACCTGCTTCTTGGAGCGCTTCTTGGCCTTGATATAGTCGATGACGCCGGCGACCGAGACGATGTAGTCGTCGAGCTTCTCGCTCATGGCGAGATAATTCGGCGCGTCATTGGCTTCGTTGTCGAAATACATGTGCAGCGAGATGTAATCCACCTCGTTGTAGGTGTGGTCGAGAACGGTCGCCTCCCATTCCGGGTAGGTCGGCATCTTGGCATTTGACGAGCCGCAAACCACGAGTTCGAGTGACTTGGAGAAGGCGCGCATCGCCTTGGCGGTCTCGTGGGCCAGTCGGCCATACTCGTCGGCGGTCTTGTGGCCGATCTGCCAGGGGCCATCCATTTCGTTGCCGAGACACCAGAGCTTGACGTCGAAGGGTTCCTTGCGGCCGTTGGCGATGCGCTTGTCACTCCACTCGCTGCCGCCGGGATGATTGGTGTACTCCAGAAAGTTGCGGGCTTCGTCGAGGCCACGCGAACCGAGATTGACGGCAAGCATCATCTCGGTGTTGGCCGAGGCGCACCAATCGGCAAATTCATGCAGGCCGACTTCGTTGCTCTCGGACGTGTGCCAGGCAAGATCAAGCCGCACCGGGCGCTCTTCCCTGGGGCCGACGCCGTCTTCCCAATTGTAAGCGGACACGAAATTGCCGCCGGGATAGCGTACAATAGGAACATTGAGTTCCCTGACGAGATCGATGACGTCCTGACGCATACCATTGGCATCTGCCGTCGGGTGGCCCGGCTCATAGATGCCGGTGTAAACCGCCCGCCCGAGATGCTCGATAAAGGATCCATAGAGTCTTGGATCGATTTTCGACACAACATAGTGCGGATGCACCGTGACGGCTGCCTTCATGCATTCCTCCCACAATATCATAAATGATGATTTAAATCATCTTGTTCGATATCAAAGGGAAGCCACGCCCATCCGTCAAGTCAAAAACGACAAAATGTCTGACAATTGAATGTCGGCTTTTGCCACCAATGGAGGCAACAGACTGAAATTGCTGCGCTATCTTTGAAACCCGATTTGATGATATCAATTGGTTTTGATCCTGAGCAGGATGTCCTGATCGTAATTTCCAAATCCCTTGCCGAAAATGTTGATGCCGCCGGGACGCTTGGCATCGTCCTTGACGCCGATGCGGACCCGGATCGAATGATGGCTCTTGAGGTCGAGGACGGCGAGGCTGGTTTCGGAAATCCTGACACCGTCGACATAGGTGCCGTCAGCGGAAATTCGCCAGTTCTTCAACTTGCCATATTGTGAGCCCTTGAGCTTCCACCAGGAGGGCGTGAAGACGCCGCGCTTGTCGCCGAAATCGCCGGGGGACGTCCACGTTCCGGCATCGACGCCATTGATCGTCAGCGTGATGTCGGAGGGCCAATCGGCGCTGGTGCCCGGCACTTCCGAAGACAGCTCCACCACCAGTTCGAGCTCGGTAATCTCGGCATTTGCAAGCTTGGCATTGTTGGGGAACTGGTATTCGACAAAGCCACGCGTGAACCACAACAGCCCAGCCTTCATACGGTCGGGATCGAGGAAAGTGTTGGGCACATCGAGCAGACCGATGATCCCGTCCGGCGAACAGAGACCGCAAGGCGCGGTGACCTCGAACCCGGTGTAAAGCCCAATCGGCATCGACACTTCGATCGCGTCGTTCTTGAGCGCTCGATACTCGCTCTTGAAGACCACGAGCACTTCCTCGGCGGTCGGATAGCAGATCTTCTGGCTGCCCTTCTTCGCCTTCTGGTTCTCGGTGCGGATCAGGCCAGCATCCTCGAGCACCTGGATATTGGTCGAGACCGTCGATTGCGGCAGCGACAGCACGGCGGCGATGTCATTGACATTCATCGGTCCCTTCTCGTGCAGCAGTTTCAGCATCGAGATGCGTGCCGCAGAGGCCAGCCCCTTGAGGACGGCAATGCCTTCCTCAGGTTCGATCACCAGGAAATTGCGACTCATGGATTTTGCCAGCCTATGCGATCTATACCCGAAATCAGCTTGTATATCGGGATAGCTGATTTAATCAATGCGCCAGCGAGGGACTCCATGTTTCTTTTCAGCTGAATTTGGCTCAAGCCCTCTCGGAATTGCGGCAAGAAGCTTACGTTTCAAGCCACGCAGTTTTTTGCCGGCACGATCTATCCAAGCGTTTGGCTGGCGAGAGCATATGCCTTGGCTGGCAAGACACCGCCGCCGGAAAATTCTGCGAGGCGTCTGCCTAGCGACATGGTCAGCACGGTGTCGAAGACCGGCATTCCGTTGTGCGACAGAAATGCAGCGAACTCGCCATTTTTCATGTGGGTGTCGACCCTGAGGAAAGATCCCGAATGATCGAACACATGCGGTTGGACGATCGCCACGGCGTCAGCGTCGCTCTCCGCCACGACCGGTCCCACGACATGGCCCCGTCCAAACGGCCGGCAGAGCGCGAAAGCGCTGAGCGTCTCACCCTTGAAAAGACCATAGCCGACCGAGTGTGCGAAAAGCTTTTCGATGAGCGCCGCGCGCCTCACGCCAAATGCCGCCGCGTCGAGCGCGACCACTGCGGGAATATCTTTCCCGTCCAAGACACGGATATCGCCTCGCGTCCCTGATCCGGCCAACGCTGGTGCGCGGGCAATACCCTGGCATTGATAGACGGTCTTTTCCGGCTGGAAGTCGAGCGAAAGATAGAGCCGCTTTGCTGCCCGGGTTGCATTGAGCCGCAGGTCGTGCACGGCGACCTTGTCGAATATCCGTTTCATCAGCCATTGCGCCGCGCCCAGCGTCTGCAGGCGCGGCGAGGTGATGACCATGCCTACGGTCGCGAAATCGGCGCCATGCGCGAACCACATGGCCGAGCCGAGAACGCGCCCGATCTCATCGAGCACCACGAAACCCTGGCCGACGTCGCGCAGGAATTGCCAGTCTTCCGCCCGATGCGGCCATCCCACCGACAGCGAGAGCGCGTGCAACCGGTCGAGTTCGACGTCTTCGATGTCGCCGATGCGCATCGAGAAGGCATCGATTTTCAAGCTTTCGGACGGCTTCAATTCCATGCCTCTGAAAGATTGCCGCAATAGAGGCGACCCACAATGGCCCCCCCCCGCCCCTGCCAACGCTAAACAACCAGACCAATACGATTTGCTCGAAAGCCGCGCCGCAACGCTAGATTCAACTGAAACACTTCCGCTTTCGGCACGCAATCGCGAAAGAACGCACGCATCCTCTCCAAAATGTTGGATGCATACGGTCGACGGCACCGATCCTGGCGAACCGAAATGCCCGAACCCTTGGAACCCATTGAGGGCTGGAATGGACGTCTTCGACATCCTCGACCGTCTGGTGGCCTTTCCGTCGGTCGCCGGCAAGCCGAACGGCGACATCGCCGGCTGGATCGAGGCCCACCTTGCGGAACACGGAACGCAGGTCACCGTGATCCCTGGGCCGGAAGGCGACCGTTCCAATCTTTTCGCGACGATCGGTCCTGCCGATGTTCCGGGCTACATCCTGTCGGGCCACATGGATGTCGTCCCCGCCGGCGAGCCGCAGTGGAGTTCGTCGCCTTTCGCACTACGCCGTGATGGCGAACGCCTCTACGGACGCGGCACCACCGATATGAAGGGGTTTCTTGCCGCTGCGCTGGCGGCCGTGCCCCTGTTGGCCGGACTGCGCCTCGCCCGGCCGATCCACCTTGCCTTCTCCTACGACGAGGAGATTGGATGCCGTGGCGTGCCGCATCTCATCGCCCGGCTTCCCGACCTTTGCGCCGACCCGCTCGGCGTCATCGTCGGCGAACCAAGCGGCATGCGTGCCGTGCGCGGCCATAAGGGCAAGGCGGCCGCCCGTGTCATCATCAAGGGACGCTCCGGCCATTCCTCACGTCCTGACCTCGGGCTCAATGCCATCCATGCGATGTCCGAGGCGCTGAGCGCGGCCGTCAGCGAAGCAGAGCGGCTGACACGTGGTCCGTTCGACCTAACCTTCGAACCGGCCTACTCCTCGCTGCAGGCAGGTGTGATCGCGGGCGGACATCAGGTCAACATCATCCCCGACAGTTCCACGCTGGACCTTGAGGCGCGCGCCATACCCGGTGTCGATCCAGCGAGCCTGCTCGCGCCGGTCAAGGTGCGGGCCGAAGCCCTTGCCGCCGGCGGGTATCTGGTCGAGTGGATGCCGATGAGCGCCTATCCGGCACTGTCGCTGTCGCAGGACGCGGCACTGGCGGCACTGCTGGGTGAACTGACCGGCGAGGCGCCGCTCGCCGCCGTCAGCTACGGCACCGAGGCCGGGCTCTACCAGGCCGCTGGCCTGGATGCGATCATCTGCGGTCCCGGCGATATCGGCCGCGCCCACAAGCCGGACGAATACATCCTCGCCAGCGAACTCACCGCCTGCCAGCGGATGATCGAGGCGCTTGGCGCGCGTTGCGCGGCTTGAAGGGGAACCGGATGACATTCCTGTTCAATTCCGATGCGCGGCGCGGTGCCGTCTTCGCCGAGGCCTTTGCCCGGGACTTGCCTGAGGTTGCCTTCGTCACGGATGGCGCGATGGTCGATCCCGACGCGGTGCGTTATCTCATCACCTGGACGGTGCCGGATAATCTCGCCAGCTACAGGAATTTGGAGATCCTGTTTTCCCTCGGCGCGGGGGTCGACCAGTTCAGCTTCGATGCGGTGCCGGCGACGGTGAAGATCGTGCGCATGGTCGAGGAAGGCATCGTGCGCATGATGCAGGAATATGTCGCGCTGGCCGTGCTCGCCTTGCACCGCAACCTGCCCACCTATCTGGCGCAGCAGCGGGGCGGCAAATGGCTGGATATCCCGCAGATCCAGGCCGGGTCGCGCCGGATCGGCGTGCTTGGCCTCGGCCAACTCGGCCAGGCCGTCCTCGACCGGCTGAAGCCGTTCGGCTTCCCGCTCGCCGGCTGGAGCCGTTCGCCGCGCCAGATCGACGGCGTGACCTGCCATCATGGCGAGCCGGGGCTTGAGGAATTACTCGCGGCCAGTGATATATTGATCTGCCTGCTGCCGCTGACCGAAGACACGCGCGGATTTCTCGACGCAGATCTGTTCGCCAAACTACCGCAAGGCGCGGCGCTCGTTCACACAGGCCGAGGGCCGCAGCTAGACCATCAAGCGCTTGTCGCCGCGCTCGACAGCAGCCACCTTTCAGCGGCGATGATCGACGTGACCGACCCCGAGCCGCTGCCCGCTGGCCATCCATTCTGGTCGCATCCCAAGATCATTCTGACCCCGCATATCGCCAGCGTCACCCAGCCGGCGACCGCTGCGCGCGCCGTCATCGATAACATCAAGCGTCACCGCGCCGGTCTCGCTCCTGTCGGGCTCGTCGACCGGTCGCGCGGTTATTAGTGCATGTCGCCCAGAAGTGTGCAGCGGTTCTGGGAGAACGACATGCATCAAAAATCAAGCTCCAACCAGAAAGGCCATCCCTTGTCCCTGCTCAAGACCGTCGACACCAACCCAGCCTTTTCGCCACGCGAATCCAAGGCGCTGCCGGAACGGCTGATTGCCGGCGACCCAGCTTACAAAACCTGGGCACAGGATGTCGCCAAGAACGACCTCGTCCATACCGGCGTCTGGGAGGCGACGCCCGGCGAGACGCGCTCGATCAAGGGCGAGACGTTCGAGTTCTGCCACATCCTGTCGGGCGTGATCGAGATCACGCCGGACATCGGCGAGGCGGTGACCTACCGCGCCGGCGACAGCTTCGTCATGAAACCCGGCTTTACCGGTGTCTGGAAGACCATCGAAACTGTGCGCAAGATCTACGTGACCGTCGGATAGCGAGCCCAATCCTCGCGCGGAAGATTTTGCCGTCTCTCACGCCTGGCACGCAACATTCGTCGGTGGCGGATCGCGGAACAGCGCATGCTGCGTGCCGCCACGCGCTAGGCTCCAGCCGATGCCGCAGAGTGGTTTTCGATGAGCTTGAGCTTCGATCCCGATACAATCCCCCTTCCCGTCGGCCACTTCATCGGTGGGGAACTGATCCCGGCCGAGGGCGGGATCGAAATGCGCCGTCCGTCGGACGGCAAGTCATATACTGACTGCCCCGTTGCCGGCCCTGACTTGATCGAGCGCGCGGTGGACAGCGCCAAGGCGGCGCTGAAGGCCAGCAACTGGGGCGGCGTCAGGCCGCGCGAGCGCACCAGGGCACTCCAGGCGTGGGCCGACCTGATCGAGGCGGAAGCCGAAACGCTGGCCAGGATCGAGGCGCTGAGCTCGACGCGGCCGGTCGGCCAGTTGGTCGCCGGCGACATCGCGATCACCGCCGAACAGATCCGCTTCTTCGCCGAATTCGCCGACAAGGAAGGCAGCGAGCTCGCGCCGACCGACGACACCAGTCTCGGCATGATCATGAGCGAGCCCTATGGCGTCGTCGGCGCGATTACGCCGTGGAATTTTCCTGTCTCCATGGCCGGCTGGAAGCTCGGCCCGGCACTGGCTGCGGGCAACGCCGTTGTGCTGAAGCCTTCCGAGATGACGCCGTTCTCGGCCATCTATCTGGCGCAGCTCGCCGTGAGAGCCGGCCTGCCGGCGGGACTGATCAACGTCGTGCTCGGCGATGGGCCAACCTCCGGCACCGCGCTGACCGGCCACCCCGAGATAGCCAAGGTCTCCTTCACCGGCTCGACCCGCGCCGGCTCGGCCATCATGGAGAATGTCGCCCGCACCGGCGTCAAGCCGATGACGCTGGAACTCGGCGGCAAGAGCCCCCAGCTGGTCTTTGCCGATGCCGATCTCGACAGAGCGGCATCGGCGATCGCCGGCAGCGTAACCTTCAATGCCGGCCAGGCCTGCGTGGCCGGCACGCGCCTGATCGTCGAGAAGAGCGTCGCCGACAGGCTGACGGTCGCTATCCTGGAGAAGATGAAGGCGGCCCGACCCGGCCCGACCTGGGACGCGACGACGCAGTATTCGCCCATCATCTCGGAACGGCAGCGAGCGCGAATCGACAGCATCGTGCGCGCCGCGGTCGCGGCCGGCGGCGAATGCCTGACCGGCGGCAATTCCATGGACCACGCCGGCTATTTCTATGAGCCGACGCTGATCGCGGATGTCGACCAGGCCAATCCTGCCATCGTCGAGGAAATCTTCGGCCCGGTCCTGACCATCCAGACTTTCGAGACCGAGGAGGAGGCGTTGGCGCTGTCCAGCCATCCGACCTACGGGCTGGCTTCCGGCCTGTTCACGTCAGACCTGTCCCGCACCATCCGCTTCGCGCGCAAGCTCGAAGCCGGCACCGTCTGGGTCAACCGCTACAGCCGCTCGCGCGACCATATCCTGCCGACAGGGGGCTACAAGCGCTCCGGCATCGGCAAGGATCTCGGCCGCGAAGCCTATCTCGCCAATCGCAGGACCAAGAGCGTCCTGATCAGCCTCTAGAGAGATGCCGATGAAGTCCTATTCGATCGCCCTGATCCCCGGTGACGGCATCGGCCCCGATGTGACCGCCGCTGCCTGGTCCGTGCTGCAGACGGCGGCCAAACATGCCGGCCTTGCCCTGGCCGGAACCGAATTTCCGTGGTCCTGCAAATTCTACCGGGATAGCGGCCGCATGATGCCGGAAGACGGCATCGAAACCTTGCGCGGCTTCGACGCCATTCTTCTCGGCGCCGTCGGCTGGCCGGCGGAGGTGCCGGATTCGGTCTCGCTGCACGGCCTGCTGCTGCCGATCCGCAAGGCATTCGTCCAGTACGCCAACATCCGTCCGCACCGGCTGCTGCCGGGCGTGACGGGGCCGCTGCGCGCCGAGAACTTCGACATATTGTGCATTCGCGAGAACACCGAAGGCGAATATTCGGGCGCCGGCGGGCGCGTGCATCAAGGCACGCTGGACGAGGTCGCAGTAGAGACCTCGATCTTCACCCGCGCCGGCGTGGAGCGCATCCTGCGTTTCGGCTTCGAGCAAGCGCGCGCACGACGCGGCAGGCTGGCCTCCGTCACCAAGTCCAACGCGCAGAAATACTCGATGGTGTTCTGGGACGAGATCACCCGCAAGCTGGCGGCGGAGTATCCCGATGTTGCCGTGACCAGCTATCACGTTGACGCGCTCGCCGCGCGCATGATCATGGCGCCTGAGACCCTAGACGTGGTCGTCGCCTCCAACCTGTTTGGCGACATACTGACCGACATCGGCGCGGCGATCCAGGGCGGGCTCGGCTACGCCGCTTCCGCCAATATCAACCCGGACCGTTCGGCGCCGTCCATGTTCGAGCCGGTGCATGGCTCGGCGCCCGACATCGCGCATCTTGGCATTGCCAACCCGATCGCCACCATATGGTCCGGCGCGATGATGCTCGAACATCTCGGCGAAACAGCTACCGCTGGCCGCATCATGAAAGCGGTCGAAGCGACAACCGCGCGCGGCATTGGAACCACTCCCGGCAAGGACAGAACGGAGGCGATCACCGCCGCCGTGATCGCAGCTCTCAACTGATTGCAAGGTCGTTTCCGATGAAAAGCCTGAAAGACAAAAGTCTGTTTCGTGAAGCCGGCCTGATCGGCGGCAAATGGATTGCTGCCGGCTCCGGCAAGACGGTCGATGTCCTCGACCCGGCGAGCCAGTCGGCGATCGGCACAGTGCCCGACATGGCCGGTCCGGAGACCCGCGCGGCCATAGAGGCCGCGGCTTCCGCCTATCGGGATTGGCGGAAGAAGACCAATGCCGAGCGCGCGGCGCTGCTGGAAGCGTGGCATGGCCTGATGCTGGCGCATCTCGACGATCTGGCGCTGATCCTGACCACCGAACAGGGCAAGCCGCTGGACGAGGCCAAGGGCGAGATCCGTTACGGCGCCTCCTTCGTCAAATGGTTCGCGGAGGAAGCGCGCCGTATCAACGGCCACACCATCCCCTCGCCCACGTCGGACCGGCGCATCATCGTGCTGAAGGAGCCGGTGGGCGTCTGCGGTATCATCACGCCGTGGAACTTTCCCAATGCGATGATCACCCGCAAGGTCGCGCCGGCGCTGGCCGCGGGCTGCACAGTGGTCATCAAGCCGTCCGAGTTCACCCCCTATTCGGCGCTGGCGCTCGGCGTGCTCGCGGAACGCGCGGGCATTCCGGCCGGCGTCATCAACATCGTCACCGGCATGCCGGCAGAAATCGGCAATGAGATCATGGCGAACGAGACGGTGCGCAAGATCTCCTTCACCGGCTCGACGCGGGTCGGCTCGCTGCTGATGCGCGGGGCTGCCGACAGCGTGAAGCGGCTCAGTCTCGAACTCGGCGGCAACGCCCCGTTCATCGTCTTCGACGACGCTGATCTCGATCTCGCGGTCGAGGGCGCGCTCGTCTCGAAGTTCCGCAATGGCGGCCAGACCTGCGTCTGCGCCAACCGCATCCTCGTCCAGGCCGGCGTTTATGAAGCCTTCTCGGCGAAGCTCACCGCCCGCGTCAACGCCATGACGGTCGGACCCGGCACGCAGCCCGGCGTTGCGATCGGGCCGATGATCAACATGGCGGCGGTGGAGAAAATCAACCGCCACATCGAGGACGCGCTAGCCAAGGGCGCCGAGATCATTACCGAGAGACCGGCGCTGCCGGAAGGTCCGCAATATGTCGCCCCGCTGGTGCTGACCGGCGCCACGACAGATATGCAGCTTGCCGGCGAAGAGACCTTCGGTCCGGTCGCGCCGCTTTTCCGCTTCGAGACCGAAGAGGAAGCGATCGCGCTCGCCAATGGCACACCCTTCGGCCTTGCCTCCTACTTCTACACCGAGAATTTGCGACGCGCCTGGCGCGTCGGCGAGGCGCTGGAGTTCGGCATGGTCGGGCTCAACACCGGCTCGGTGTCGATCGAGGTAGCCCCCTTCGGCGGCGTCAAGCAGTCGGGTCTAGGACGCGAGGGCGCACAGGCCGGCATCGAGGAATATCTCGAGATGAAGAGCTTTCACATGGGAATAGGGTAGTAAGGGAATAGGGGAATAAGGCAGTAAGGCAGTAGGGCAGTAGGGAATAGAACCCTTACTGCCTTACTGCCTTACTGCCTTACTGAATCCGGTCGAGCGCCTTGTAGTAGAGGCCGACCATCGGCAGGAACCAGGGCTTGCCGGAATAGCCGGGAATGGCAGGCCACTCGAACCCCTTCATCGGGTTGCGATCCTCGCGACCGAGCATGGCATCAGCCATGATCATGCCGAGATGCGTGGAAAGCTGCGCACCGTGGCCGGAATAGCCCATCGCGTACCAGACCCCGTCATGGTAGCCGGCGCGCGGGAAGCGGTCCTTGGTCATGTCGACCAGCCCGCCCCAGCAATAGTCGATCTCGACCTTGGCAAGCTGCGGGAAGATTGCCGCCAGGCTTGCCTGCAATATCTGGCCGCTCCTGGCGTCTGAGCGCTGGTCCGATGTCGCCGAGAAACGTGCGCGGCCGCCGAAGATCAGGCGATTGTCGGGCGAAAGCCGGAAGTAGTTGCCGATGTTCATCGAGTTCACGCATGTCCGGTTGCCCGGCATGGTCGCAGTGATCTCGGTGTCGCTCAGCGGCCGCGTCGCGATGATGAAGCTGCCGACCGAAATGATCCTGCGGCGGAAATAGCCGAAATTCGGTGTGGTGTAGGCGCCGGTTGCAACCAGCACATTGTCGGCGCTGATCCGGCCACGCGGCGTAGTCAGCTCATGTCTTTTGCCGGCCTGCTTGCGGTCCGTGACCCTGGTGTTCTCGTGAATGACCGCGCCGTGGCGGGCGGCGGCCGTGGCCAAGCCGGTGACATAGCGGCCCATATGCATCATGGCGCTCTTCTTCGACAGCATCGCGCCATGAAAAGGCGAACCGATCTCGGATTTGAGATCGGTCGCCGACAGCAGCGCGGTGTCCGGATCCACCTCGGCATGGATGGCTTCGAAGTTGCGGGCGATCGCTTCGAAATGCTGTGGCTTGGAGGCGAGCTTCAGCTTGCCGGCGCGGCGGAAATTGCAGTCGATGCCCTCCTCGGCCACCAGCGCCTCGATTGTGTCGACGGAATCGTCCAGTGCCCGGTAGAGCGCGATCGCACGCTCATTGCCGAGTTCCGCCTTGGCCGAGAGAAAGCTGTGGGCGAGGCCATTGTTGAGGTGGCCGCCATTGCGGCCGGACGCCCCCCAGCCGACCCGCTCCGCCTCCAGCACGACGACCTTGGCGCCAGCTTTCGCCAGCCGGTGCGCGGCGGCTAGCCCGGTGAAGCCGCCGCCGATGATGGCGACATCGTAGTGCCCCTCGACAGGGCCTGACGCCCCGCCGGTAAAGACAGGGGCCGTATCGTGCCAGTAGGAGACCAGTTTCATCGGCAACCCGCCTGTTTAAAGACCGACCACGCCCGGAAGGCCTGATATGTCCGAGATTTCGACATAGCCATAATACGGGTTGGCCGGCTCGTGGCCACGATTGACCCATACCTTGTTCTTGATGCCGAGATCGTGAGCCGACATCAGGTCGTAGCGGAACGAGGACGAGCAGTGGAGGATGTCCTCCGGACCGCAGCCCAGCATGTCGAGCATGTATTCGAATCCCCTGAAGCGCGGCTTGTAGGACTGCGCCTGCTCGGCGGTATAGACGGCATGGAACGGCGCGCCGAGCTTCTCGACATTGGACATGATTTGCGCGTTCATGGCGTTGGACAGGATGACCAGCGGAATTTCCTTGGCAACCTTCGCCAGGCCGGCAGGAACGTCCGCATGGGGCCCCCAGGTCGGGACACGCCCATAGACCATTTTGGCATCGTCGGGGCTGAAGGCGACGCCGTTGCGCTTGCAGGCCCGCTCGAGTGAATTGTAGACGACGTCGGCATAAGGCTTCCAGTCGCCCAGGATCTCGTCGAGCCGATAGGCCGCGAAGTTCTTGATAAATTCCTGCATGCGCGGTTCGTCGAGCCGGCTGCCGTAGAGATCGCGCGCCGCTTCCGCCATCTGGAAATTGGTCAACGTGCCATAGCAGTCGAAGGTGATGTATTTGGGCCTGAAGGAAGCCATAGCAGTCGATCTCCGTGGAAGCACACAAGCGATGGGATGCACTTCATCATAGGCGGGCAAGCGTCGAGCCACCTGACCGAAATGGCCCTTCCGAAAGCAGAAAATTCCGTATCCGCCGTCCGGTTTGGCACGCTGTAGCAAGTTGACGGCCAATCGGAGCGCCTTCCCGGACCTGAAACACATCCACAGCAGGCGGCGCCAGCACAAGATGCGGCGCACGGCTCGCGCTACGGCGAAAGATACCGCCGAAACCGATGCCTTCAGACGATCTGCAGCGCGATGATGGTCGAGACTTACAGGCAGACGGAAGGACGCCTCATGCAGCAGGACGAGATCGAAATCCGCGACTTCGGGCCGGACCATATCGAGGGCGCCGTGGCGCTTTCTCGTCAGGAGAACTGGCCGCATCGCCCTCAGGACTGGCAGCTGGCGCTGCAGCTCTCCAGCGGCGTGGTTGCGTTGGGCGACCACGGCCAGGTCACTGGAACCATCCTGGTGACGCCCTATGGCGACGATTGCGCCATGATCAACATGGTGATCGTCGACAGGAACGTGCGGGGCAAGGGGCTCGGGCGCCGGCTGATGGAACAGGCCTTCGCGCTTGCCGAGAACCGTCCGCTGCGGCTTGTTGCGACCACGGACGGCATGCCTCTTTATGAGAAACTGGGTTTTGTACCCTCCGGCACTGTCCTGCAGCATCAGGGCAAGGTCGCAGAGCTTGGCGCGCCTGACGGTGTGGAAGCAGCAAGTGCCGATGATCTGCCTGATATCAAGGCCATGGACCGCGAGGCCTATGGCGCGGACCGGGAAGCTCTGATCGACGCGCTGGCCGAGCGCGGCCAATTCGCGGTCATCCGCCGCAACGGCACTATCGAGGCCTATGCCGCGATTCGCCCGTTTGGGCGCGGCGAGGTGATCGGCCCGGTGATCGCCGGAAATGTCGAGGATGCCAGGGCCCTGATCAGCTTCTTTGCCGCGTCGCGTCCCGGCGCCTTCCTGCGCGTCGATACCGACAGCAGGACCGGCATCGCCGATTGGCTCACGGAAATCGGCCTCGCCCATGTCGGCGGCGGTGTGACCATGGACCGCCCGTCCAGGCAGGGCGCGGCACAGGTCCGGTCAAAAGTTTACGCACTCGCCAACCAAGCGCTCGGCTAAAGCCGGAGGATACTCAATGCTCGCCAATTCCCTGATTGAACTCGACCGCGCCCATCTCATCCATCCGGTCTCGTCCTACCGCGGCCATGAGGCGCTCGGCGTGCGCGTGCTGAAATCGGCGCAGGGCGCGACCGTGACCGACGCGTCCGGCAAGCAGCTCGTCGATGGTTTCGCCGGACTGTGGTGCGTCAACGCCGGCTATGGCCACGACAGCATCGTCGAGGCAGCCACCCGCCAGATGCGGGAGCTTCCCTATGCCACCGCCTATTTCGACCTCGGCTCGGAGCCGGCCATTCGGCTCGCTTCGGAGCTGGCCGAGCGCGCGCCCGGCGATCTCAACCACGTCTACTTTACGCTCGGGGGATCGGACGCGGTCGACAGCACGATCC
This sequence comes from bacterium M00.F.Ca.ET.205.01.1.1, assembly GCA_004791255.1. Classification (GTDB taxonomy): domain Bacteria; phylum Pseudomonadota; class Alphaproteobacteria; order Rhizobiales; family Rhizobiaceae; genus Mesorhizobium. Next base: position 177,909 of record SRUQ01000005.1, on the reverse strand, counting down.
GTTTCGTCCGCTACTACTGGAACGCCAAGGGCGAGCCGCAGCGCGACCAGTTCATTTCGATCGAGCAGGGCTATCACGGGTCATCGGTGGTCGGCGCGGGTCTGACCGCCCTGCCCGCCTTTCACGCCGGTTTCGGCATTCCCTTCGAATGGCAGCACAAGATCCCCTCGCCCTATCCCTACCGCAACCCGGTTGGCGAAGACGGCAACACGATCATCGCCGCGTCGCTTTCCGCGCTGAAGGCCAAGATCGAGGCGATCGGTCCGGAGCGGGTCGCCGCCTTCTATGCCGAGCCGATCCAGGGCTCGGGCGGCGTCATCGTCCCGCCGAAAGGCTGGATCAAGGCGATACGCGAGCTCTGCCGGTCCTACGGCATCCTGTTCGTCGCCGACGAAGTGATCACCGGATTCGGCCGCACCGGGCCCCTGTTCGCCTGCACGGAAGAGGACATCGTTCCCGATTTCATGACGACGGCGAAGGGCCTGACCTCGGGGTACGTTCCGATGGGCGCCGTGTTCATGGCCGATCATGTCTACGACATCATAGCCGATGGCGCCGGCAACTCGGCGGTCGGCCATGGCTACACCTATTCCGCCCATCCCGTCAGCGCCGCCGTCGCGCTCGAAGTGTTGAAGCTCTATGAGGACGGCCTGCTGGAGAACGGCATCAAGGCCGGCGCCCGCCTGATGGCGGGATTGGCGGCGCTGAGGGACCATCCGCTGGTCGGCGACGTCCGCGGTCGCGGCATGCTTGCCGCGGTCGAGCTGGTGACCGACAAGCAGAAGAAGACACCGCTTCCTGCCTCGGCGATGCCGGCGCGGCGGGTCTTCGACAGGGCCTGGGACAACGGCCTCATCATCCGTGCCTTCGCGCATGGGGTCCTGGGTTACGCACCGCCGCTCTGCTGCACGGACAACGAAATCGACGCGATCATCGAGCGCACGCACCGAACGCTCGACCAGACGCTGGCCGATCCAGATGTCCGCCAGGCCATGGCATGAAAAGCGGCGATTTCTTCGCATCTCGAAATATCGCCGGGACGGACGATTTCGCAATTTTGTGCCGCTGCCCAGCGCCTTTTCGGCGAATCCAGCGCGGGGGAAGTGCCAGACTACGGTTAAGACAAGGCCAGAAAGCCCGGATTTCCGGGTCATTGAAAAGGGCCGACGCCCCGGACAGCACGGAATTTTGTTCTGTTCAGCACATGCATTTCGGCCGCGCGCAGAGGAGAGCCAGTCTTGGCCAGGGGCTTTAACGAATTCAAATACATGACCTTCGACGTGGTCGGCACGCTGATCGACTTCGAAGGCGGCATAACGGGCTGCCTGGCCGGGATTGCCGCCGAGGCCGGCGTCTCGATCGATGGCGAAGAGGCGTTGGCCCTTTACCGGCAGGCCCGCTACATGCCGGATGCAGGCCTGTTTCCCGACGATCTCGTGCGTGTCTACAGGGTCATCGCGCCCCGGCTCGGCCTGCCGGTCGAGGAAAAATACGGCATCCGCCTGCGGGATTCGGCCAGCCTCTGGAAAGGCTTCCCCGACAGCGCGGCGGCGATGGCCGACCTTGCCAAGTCGCACAGACTGATTGCCATGACCAATGCCCGGCGCTGGGCGCTCGACCATTTCGAAAAGCAGCTCGGATCGCCCTTTTTCGCCACTTTCACGGCCGACGATACAGGCACCGAGAAACCGGACCCGGCCTTTTTTCAGAAGGTGTTCGACTTCGTGGCTGCCCGAGGCGACAGCAAGGACGACATCCTGCATGTCGCGCAAAGTCAGTACCACGACATCGGCATATCCCGGGCGCTTGGCATGACCAATTGCTGGATCGAGCGCCGGCACGCCCAGAAGGGCTATGGCGGCACGATCGAGCCCGAACGCTTTACCAAGCCGGACTACCACTTCACCTCGATGGCAGCCCTGGCGGCGGCCGTACGGGAAAGCCTGAAGGAACGAACCTGAGCCAGGCCGGAAAGCGCGCGACAAGACGAGCATCCGGACCGAGAAACCAACAGAAAGGGGAATGACATGACCGACAAGATCACCAACTGGACCAGCACTGACGATGCCATGGTCGAAAACGCCATCCGGCGGGGCGCGAGCCGCCGCGAACTCCTCAAGATGCTGCTGGCCGGCGGCGCCGCGGTTGCCGCGGGCAGCATGGTGCTCGGCCGGGCCACCAACGCCGTCGCGGCCACGCCGGTTTCCGGCGGAACGTTCAAGGCGGCCGGCTGGTCGTCCTCGACCGCCGATACGCTCGATCCGGCGAAGGCGTCGCTCTCCACCGACTATGTCCGCTGCTGCTCGCTCTACAACCGCCTGACCTTCCTCGACAAGGACGGCGTCACGCAGATGGAACTGGCCGAAAGCTTCGACAGCAAGGACGCCAAGACCTGGACGGTGAAGCTGCGCAAGGGTGTCACCTTCCACGACGGCAAGGACCTCACTGCCGACGACGTCGTCTTCTCGCTGAAGCGCCATCTCGACAAATCGATTGGCTCCAAAGTCGCCAAGATCGCCGCCCAGATGACCGGCTTCAAGGCGGTCGACAAGTCAACCGTCGAAATCACGCTCGCCGATCCGAATGCCGACCTCCCGACAATTCTGGCGCTGCACCATTTCATGATCGTCGCCGACGGCACCACCGACTTCTCCAAGGGCAATGGCACCGGCGCCTTCGTGCTGCAGACGTTCGAGCCCGGCGTGCGTTCGGTGGTCACCAAGAACAAGAATTACTGGAAATCGGGCAAGCCCTATCTCGACTCCTTCGAATTCATCGCCATCAGCGACGACAGCGCCCGCGTCAACGCCCTGCTTTCCGGCGACATCAATTTTGCCGCCTCGATCAATCCGCGCTCGATGAAGCTGCTGGACAGCCAGCAGGGCTTCGAACTTTCGAAGACGACCTCGGGCAACTACACGGACCTCAACATCCGGCTCGACATGGATCCGGGCAGCAAGGCCGACTTCGTGGCCGGCATGAAGTATCTCGTCAACCGCGAGCAGATCGTCAAATCCGCATTGCGCGGCCTCGGCGAAATCGGCAACGACCAGCCGGTCTCGCCGGCCAATATCTTCCACAATGCCGACGTCAAGCCAAAGGCTTTCGACCCGGACAAGGCCAAGTTCCACTTCCAGAAGGCGGGCTTGCTCGGCCAGTCCATCCCGGTGGTGGCTTCCGATGCCGCGACCTCGTCGATCGACATGGCTGTCATCATCCAGGCAGCCGGCGCGGATATCGGCATGAAGCTCGACGTCCAACGCGTCCCGGCCGATGGCTACTGGGACAATTACTGGCTCAAGGCGCCAATCCATTTCGGCAACATCAATCCGCGCCCGACGCCGGATATCCTGTTCTCGCTCCTCTATGCCTCCAGCGCGCCCTGGAACGAGAGCCAGTACAAATCCGAGAAGTTCGACAAGATGCTCGTCGAGGCGCGCGGCTCGCTCGACCAGGCCAAGCGCAAGGAAATCTACGGCCAGATGCAGGCTATGGTCTCCGAGGAGGCCGGCACTATCATCCCCGCCTATATTTCCAACGTGGATGCCCTTTCCAGCAAGGTGAAGGGTTTGGAGGCGAACCCGCTCGGTGGCATGATGGGCTACGCGATGGCGGAATACCTCTGGCTCGAAGCCTGAGGGCGCTCGCCGGAGGCCGGTAAGGCGGCCTCCGGCACTGCCATGCGCGAGATCAACCGGCCGCACGCGGCAGCAGGGAGCGCTTCCATGAAATCTGGGGTCCTCAACCTCGTGCTGAAGCGGCTGGCGATCACCGTCGTCACCCTTCTGATTGTGCTGTTCGCGGTGTTCTTCGCCACCAGCATGCTGCCCGGCGACACCGCGTCGATCCTGCTCGGCCAGGCGGCCACCCCCGAGGCGGTCGCCGGCCTGCGCGAGGCCATGCACCTCAACGACCCGGCGATCCTGCGCTTCCTGCGCTGGCTTTTCGGCCTGCTGCATGGCGACCTCGGCACCTCCTACGCCAACGAGATGCCGGTCGCCCAGCTGATCGGCGGGCGCTTTGTCAACACAATGGAACTCGCCGGCATCACCACCCTGCTCTCGGTGCCGCTGGCGCTGACACTCGGCATCACCGCCGCGATGCTGCGCGGCTCCATCTACGACCGCACGGTCACGATCCTTTCGATCGGCATCATCTCCGTGCCGGAATTCATGGTCGCGACACTGGCTGTGCTGGTGTTCGCCGTCTATCTCAGATGGCTGCCGGCGCTGTCCTCGGTCAACGAGGCGCATTCGCTGACCGACCTCGTGCGCATCTATGCGATGCCTGTCATCACGCTCACTTTCGTCATCTCGGCCCAGATGATCCGCATGACCCGCGCCGCGGTGATCGAAACGCTCTCCACGCCCTATGTCGAGATGGCGCTCCTCAAGGGCGCCTCGCGCAGCCGCATGGTCCTGAAGCACGCGCTGCCCAATGCGCTCGGGCCGATCGTCAATGCGGTCGCGCTGTCGCTGTCCTATCTGGTCGGCGGCGTCATCATCGTGGAGACGATCTTCAACTATCCCGGCATCGCCAAGCTGATGGTCGATGCGGTCGCGACCCGTGACCTGCCGCTGATCCAGAGCTGCGCGATGATCTTCTGCCTCGGCTATCTCCTGCTCATCACCGCTGCCGACATCATCGCCATCATATCCAATCCGAGGCTGAGATGACCATGGCGCGCGCGGTAGCTTCCCGACGGTCCTTCCTGGGCCACAGCTACAATCTCGTGGGCGTGATCGCCTCGCTAATCATCCTGGCGTGGACGCTGATCGCGATCTTCGCGCCCTACATCATTCCGCATTCGATCGGCGACATCGTCGACGACGATTATTTCGGTCCGATGCGCCAGGGGCTGTGGCTCGGTTCGGACTATCTGGGGCGCGACATGCTCTCGCGCGTGCTGATGGGCGCACGCTACACCGTCGGCATATCGCTTGCCGCCGTCGCCATCTCCTGCTTCTCGGGCGTCGTGCTGGGAATGATTGCGGCCGTCACCGGCGGCTGGCTCGACACCTGCCTAAGCCGCTTCCTGGACGCCATGAACTCTATCCCCAGCAAGCTGTTCGGCCTCGTGGTCGTCGCCGCGGTCGGCTCATCGATCCCGGTGCTGATCCTGACGCTCGCCGTCATTTACATCCCGGGCGCCTACCGCTTCGCGCGGGCCCTCGCCGTCAACATCAACACCATGGATTTCATGACCGTCGCCCGCGTCCGTGGCGAGAGCACCATCTATCTCATCGGCTCCGAGATCCTGCCCAACATCATCCGTCCCGTGCTGGCCGATTTCGGCCTGCGCTTCGTCTTCATCGTGCTTTTGCTCTCCGGCCTGTCCTTCCTCGGGCTCGGCCTGCAGCCGCCGCTCGCCGACTGGGGCGCGCTGGTGCGCGAGAACATCGGCGGCCTGCCTTTCGCGGCGCCCGCCGTCATCGTGCCCTCGCTGGCGATCGCCAGCCTCACCATCAGCGTCAACCTGCTGATCGACAATTTGCCGAAGAAGATCAGGGACCGGGACGCATGACCAATCTCGTCGAGGTCAGGAACCTGAAGATCGAGGCGACCACCGACGCCGGGCGCGTCGTCGAAATCATCAAAGGCGTCAGCCTCGACATCGCCGACGGCGAGATCATTGCGCTGATCGGCGAGAGCGGCTCCGGCAAGACGACGGTGGCGCTATCGCTGATGGGCCATGCGCGGCCCGGCTGCCGCATCACCGGCGGCGAGATCAACGTCAACGGCAAGAACATGGCGGCACTTTCCGAGAAGGAACGGGCGAAGCTGCGCGGCACCGACATCGCCTATGTTCCGCAAAGTGCGGCCGCCTCCTTCAACCCCTCTTCCACCATCATGGAGCAGGTGATCGAGGTCACGCGCATTCACAAACTGATGCCGCCCGAGCAGGCCCGAAAGCGCGCGGTCGAGCTGTTCCGGGCCTTGTCGCTGCCGGATCCGGAAGGGATCGGGGCGCGCTATCCGCACCAGGTTTCGGGCGGGCAATTACAGCGGCTGTCGGCGGCCATGGCGCTCATCGGCGATCCCAAGCTGGTCATCTTCGACGAGCCGACGACGGCACTCGACGTGACGACCCAGATCGATGTGCTGAAGGCATTCAAATCGGTCATGCGGGCCGGCGGGATCGCCGGCGTCTACGTTTCCCACGACCTTGCGGTCGTCGCCCAGATCGCCGACCGCATCGTGGTGCTGAAGGGCGGCGAAGTGCAGGAGACCGGCACCACGGCTCAAATTCTTTCGGCTGCCCAGCACCCCTACACGCGCGAACTGCTGGCCGCCTTCGAACCGAAGCGGAGGCAAGCCCAAACGGAGGCCTCGACCAACCAGTTGCTGCGCATCGACAATGTGACCGCGGGCTATGGCGCGGTGCGGGACGACGGACTGCCCCTCATCCGGGCTGTCGATTCGGTCAGCCTGTTGGTGGAGAAGGGGCGCAATCTCGGCGTCATCGGCGAATCCGGCTGCGGAAAATCGACGCTGGCGCGGGTCATCGCCGGCATCCATCCGGCGGCGGCCGGCGACATCGTCTTCGACGGCAAGGATCTGCAGCGTGCGGCGAGGAATCGCAGCCAGGACCAGCTGCGCGAGATGCAGATCGTGTTCCAGTACGCCGATACGGCGCTCAATCCGGCCAAGCCGGTGGAGGACATCATCGCCCGGCCGCTGGCCTTCTATCACCGGCTCGACAGGCAGGCGCGCTCGAAGCGCGTCGACGAACTGCTGGACATGGTGCGCCTGCCCAGGGCGTTGCGTTACCGCCATCCATCCGAACTGTCAGGCGGCCAGAAGCAGCGCGTCAACTTCGCGCGCGCCCTGGCGGCCAACCCCAAGCTGATCATATGCGACGAAATCACCTCGGCGCTCGACACGGTGGTCGCCTCTGCAGTGATCGACTTGCTCAAGGAGCTGCAACGTGAGTTGGGGCTCTCCTACATCTTCATCAGCCACGACCTCTCCGTCGTCGAGGCCATCTGCGACGAGATCATGGTCATGTACAATGGCGAGCGCGTGGAACAGATCACGCCCGACAAGGTCAAGGCGGCCACCCACCCCTATTCCAAGCTGCTGTTCTCATCCGTGCCGAAGCTCGATCCGACCTGGCTCGACGGCCTCGTCCGCGACCCCGAGCTCGTCAGCCAGTACGGCCACCGCTAGAGCAATCTCCGGGGTGTTTAGCTTTCGTCCCGTCTACAATTGCGAGCAGAGCCGGTAGGCCTCGTAGATCGACGAGTAGATGTCCCGGCTGGCAACAGCGTCTCCGATGCGGTGCAAGACGAACGACCCGGCAGCCTGGGAACCATCCTGCCCCTTCTTTCCCGTCATAAGTGCGATATCGGTGACGCCGTTGTTGTCGGAGCGCCCACGCAGTTCCTGATAAGTATCTTCCACGGGTATCGTGCCGCGCTCGACAATGAGCTGGGCCGCTGTCATCTCCGTTTCCGCTCCGGTGAGTTCATGCCGGAACCTGGCGGCAATCCCGTTGCCTTGGCGCGTTGCCTTGACGAGGCGCAGGTCGCTGACGATGCGGATGCCGAGTTCCGAGGCAAGTTTGCGGAAACTCACCCTGTCCGGATAGGGTGTCTCGATCGCCAAGGTTTCATCCGCTATGGCCAGGCTGACCGCGTGTCCCAGGCGGGCAAGATGCAGGGCGCAGGAAATGGCGGCCTGGCGTCCGGTCTCATCATAGATCAGCACATCGCCTTTCGACGGCACCACCCCGGTCAAGACGTCCCAGACGCTGTCGCAATGTTCAGCGCCCTCCAGCCATTCCATGTCCGGGATGCCGCCAGTGGCCACGATGACCGCGTCCGGTCTCCCGGCAAGGACGACGTCTGAGTCCGCATAGGTGTTGAGACGGACTTCCACGCCAAGACGAGCGAGTTCGCCGGCACGCCAGTCGACTATGCCGATAAGATCCTTGCGATCGAAGGCAGAGGCCGCGACGAGCACCTGCCCACCTAGCCGCGCTCCGGCTTCAAGCAGGCTGACCTTGTGTCCGCGCTCGGCGGCGACCCTTGCCGCTTCCATCCCACCCGGACCGCCACCGACCACGACCACACGTTTCGGCGTCTGGGCCCTGGCGATGGTATGACTGATGATGGTTTCATGGCCGCTGGCCGGATTGTGAATGCACTGCACCTTCTTGTAGAGGCAGTAGGACGCGCCGACACAGGGGCGAATGCGATCTTCTTCTCCGCGCATCATTTTGTTGACGATGTGCGGGTCAGCAATATGCGCCCGCGTCATGCCGACCAGATCGACAAGGTTTTCGCGGATCGCATGCCGGGCCGTGGCCACATCCCGGATGGCGGCGGCATGGATGACGGGCAGTCGCGTCTCCCGCTTGAACTGCCCGACCAGCGGCAGAAACGGCGCGCTCCGGGTGAACATGCCGGGCATGTTCTGCTCCGCCAGCGACAAATCGGTGTCCATGCGGCCGAAAATGCAATTGAAGAAATCGATATGGCCTTCCCGTTCGAACAGCCGGGCGAAAGCAAGGCATTCCTCGAAATCCGATCCGTCGTCGGCCGCCTCGTCGATCACAAACCGGATACCGACGGCGAGATCGTCGCCGACCGCCCGGCGGATCGCCTCGTGCACCATCAGGCCGAAGCGCGCACGATTTTCGAGCGAGCCGCCAAAGGCATCCGTGCGCCTGTTGGTTCTGCGCGACAGGAATTGGCCGATCAGATGGCCGCCGGTGACAGTCTCAATACCGTCCAGACCGCCATCAAGGCAGCGCTTGGCGGCATTGGCGTAATCCCTGATGATCCTGTCGATGTCCGCGGCGTCCATCTCCTTCGGGAAATTGCGGTTGCGCGTCTCGCGAACCCGCGATGGCGCCACCGGCGGGAGCCAGTTTCCAGCATAGGCGGTGGCGCGTCGGCCAAGATGCGAGACCTGGCACATGACGGCCGCGCCGTGGCGGTGGATGCGCTGCGACAGCGACTGCAGATGAGGCACGATGCGATCGCTCGAAAGGTCCAGCTGACCGCCGCCCCAGCTCGAGTCGGGCGAGGTCATCGCCGAGCCGCCCGCCATGGTCATCGCCAGGCCGCCGCGCGCTTTCTCCTCGTGGTAGAGCTGGTAGCGCTCGAGCGGCAGGCCGCCATCATCCAGCATCGATGCATGGCTGGTGCTGACGACACGGTTGCGTAGCGTGATACCCTTGAGCCGAAACGGCTGAAGAAGCGGATCGCCAGATGTGCTTCCTACATGCGATGCCGCCACGTTCACACCCTGCTCTGCCCATTCATAAGGGTTATAGTTCGCCATTTACGGGTCGGCAGAAAGCTTGAAAATTGTTGGGCTGGCTATACGCTGGGCGTATGGCTGGTTTTGCGAAACTCGTTCCCTCCGCGCGCGGACTGCTTGTCTTCGAAGCGGCTTTCCGGTCGGGCAGCTTCACCGCCGCCGCGCGCGAGTTCAACGTAACGCAACCATCCATCAGCCGCAGCATCGCCCAGCTCGAGGCCGATTTCGGCGTCGCTCTTTTCACGCGAGCATCAACGGGGTTGGCACCCACCCCGGAAGGGCGTGCCCTCTATTCGGCGGTACGGCAAGGATTTGACGGCATCGAGGAGGTGATCCGGGAAATCAAACAAAACGGCGCCGCAAAGCCGGTGGTTACCCTCTCGCTTTCCAGCTCTCTCGCGACCCATTGGTTCGTCCCGAGGTTAGGGGCGTTCAACGCCAGATTTCCCGATGTGGACCTGAGGTTCGAACTGATCGCCGGCGTTCTGCGAGGCCCCGCCGAGAATGTCGATCTTGCCACCAGAATCCTGGCCGATGAAGATACGCACTATCACCGCTGGGCATTTTCGCCGGAAGTCATCGTTCCGGTGTGCAGCCCATCCTATCTGTCGGCCCACGGTCGGTTGAAGCATGCTGGCACCGGCGAAGGTCATGTCCTGCTTCATCTGACCGATGCCAAGGAGCAGTGGCTGGATGCCTGGGGGGCTGTGGCGGACCGCAAGACCAGCAAGGCAAAATGGCTGGAGTTCTCCGACTACGCCGTTGTCCTGCAGGCTGCAATGAACGGCGAAGGCGTGGCGCTCGGCTGGCTCAGCAATGTTTCAAGGGCGCTGCTTCAGGGAACGCTTGTTCCGGCTTCGGACAGGCAGATCAACACAGGCCGCGTCCATCAACTGATTGCGCCGCGCTCAAGGCCGGTACAGCCTGTCGTCTCCGATATCAGCGCCTGGATGATCGCCGAGATGCAGGCCGAATTGAAGGCTTTGGACGCAATGCTGCGGCCCATGCTGTAGCGAGCCGCGGCCGGCGACGAAGAGCGTCTCGGCCGCCGCTGGCTACCTCGGAAACAGGCTGGGCAGCGGCATGTGTGCCTTGACGATCGGGGACTTCAGCACGACGAAGCTGAAATACTTGTCGATGCCGATGTCCATGTCGGTCAGCCGCTCCATGATCGTCTGATACTCGCCGATCCCGGAGGTCACGAACTTCATCAAATAGTCGTAGCCGCCCGACACGAGGTGGCATTCGATGACCTGCTCGATCTTCTCCACGACCGCGAGAAAGCGGGCGAAGTCGACCTGGCGATGGTTTTTCAAGGTGATTTCAGTGAACACCGTCAGCGTCTGGCCGAGCTTGCCGATATTGACCTGCGCGGAATAGCCCTCGATGTAGCCCTCCGATTGCAGTCTCTTGACCCGCATCAGGCAGGGGCTCGGCGACAGATGCACCAGCTCGGCCAATTCCACGTTGGTGATACGGCCGTTCTTCTGCAGTTCGTGAAGAATCTTGATATCGATCCGATCCAGTTTCACGGGTTGTCTCCGAAGAAGGGGGCACAGCACAAAATGCTGCCTTGCTCGTTGCCATCGAGACTACCACAGCCCGTTGGCGTGTCCATCCGAGCGAATACCGCTTTGAAACGCAGGGTCTCGCGATTTCAACACGACTGTCGGAATAAAATTCTGCTCCGGCCGCAACTGCAGCAGCGGCTGCCTGCGCAACGCGATAGACTGGCGCTTCAAGGCAGAGAGAACCATGCGCGCACCGCTGCAGCAAATCGAAACGTCTGGCGAACTGCCGCAATCCGCTGACGTGGTGGTGATCGGCGCCGGCATCGTCGGGGTCTTCGCGGCTTACTATCTGGCCCGGCGCGGCCTTAAGGTCGCGCTGGTCGAAAAGGGACGGGTCGGGGCCGAGCAGTCGAGCAGGAACTGGGGATGGTGCCGCCAGCAGAACCGCGACGCCCGCGAGCTGCCGATGGCGACACGAAGCCTCGACCTGTGGGACAGTTTTGCGGCGGAGACCGGCGAAGACACCGGCTTTCGCCGCTGCGGCCTGCTCTATCTCAGCAATGACGAGGCGGAACTCGCCGGCTGGGCGCGCTGGCGCGACTTCGCCAGAACGGCCGGCGTCACCACGCACATACTCGACAGCGCCGAGGCCGGCGAGCGGGGCCGCGCCACGGGCCGGACCTGGAAGGGCGGCGTCTTCTCGCCGACCGACGGTACCGCCGACCCGTCGCGGGCCGCGCCCGCGGTCGCACGCGCCATCCTCAAACTCGGGAGCACCGTGCACCAGAATTGCGCCGCGCGCGGCATCGAGACCGAGGGGGGGCGCCTGAGCGGCGTGGTCACCGAAAGCGGAACGATCCGGACCAAGGCCGCGGTGCTGGCGGGCGGCGCCTGGGCTTCGTCGTTCTGCCGCCAGTTCGGTTTCCGCTTTCCGCAGGCGTCGATCCGCTCCTCCATCCTGTCCGTTACGCCCGGTGCCGAGGGCCTGCCGGATGCGCTCCACACCGCGAAGATTTCGGCGACGCGACGCGGCGACGGCGGCTACACGCTCGCTATCAGCGGACGCGGACGCGTCGACGTGACGCCGCAGCAACTGCGCTTCTCGTCGCAATTCGTGCCCATGTTCCTGAAGCGCTGGCGAAGCCTTGGACCCGGTGGCTTGCAAGGCATGCGTTCGGGCCATGAAACGCTGCGGCGCTGGCGGCTCGACCAGCCGACGCCGATGGAGCGGATGCGCATCCTCGATCCGGCTCCGGACCAGTCGACCATTCGCCTGACCCATGCCCGCGCGCTCGAGCTGCTGCCGGCACTGCGCCAGACCAGGATAGAAGCTGCCTGGGCCGGCTATATCGACAGCACACCGGACGGCGTGCCGGCCATCGGCGAGGTCCAAAGCATTCCGGGTTTCTTCCTCGCCGCCGGCTTTTCGGGACACGGCTTCGGCATCGGACCCGGCGCCGGGCATCTGGTCGCCGATCTGGTGACCGGGTCGGAACCGATCGTCGATGCGACATCCTACGATCCGCGCCGCTTCGATGGTTCGGCCTGGGGCAAGGTCGCCGATTTCTGAGATGTCATCCCGGCCGACATCCGGGTGCGGCTTTGGCAATCGCATCAGCCCTCCCCGAGAAAGGCGCCGACAGGCGCCGGCCGGACCGGGGCCTGCCCGCGAAACCGGCCGACAGCATCGGGCGAGCAGCCGGCTTGTGCCGCGACGAGTTCGACGGCGGCCAACTGGCAATAGCGCCCCTGGCAGCGCCCCATGCCAACACGTGAAAGCGACTTCACCCTGTTGGCCTCGCCACCGCCGCAATGCGCGCCTTCGCGCACGGCTGCGGCCGTGACGTTCTCGCAGCGGCAGACGATCGCATCACCGGGGAGCGTCCGCACCATCGCCGCCGGCCACGGAAAGGCGCGAGCCAGACCACGGGCAAAGCGCTCGAGCCGCGCGAGCTTGCGTAGGTCGGCGCCGGCGGACGTCGCTTGATAACCGAGATCGGCGAGGCACGCCGCCGCCGCCAGGCGCCCCGCGACCTCGGCGCCATCCGCCCCGAGAAGACGGACCCCATCGCCTGCAAGGTAGATGCCGTTGCCGGCCCGACCCATCTCGTCGGTCTTCGGCAGCCATTGCTGCCACTGCTCGTCATAAAAGAAGGCGCATCCTGCCAGGTCGGCGAGATGTGTTTCTGCTCGCAAATGCCAGCCCATGCCGACCATGTCGCATGGCGTGAGGCGCTGCCGGCCGCTGGCGTCGCGCCAGCGCAAGGACGCGACACCTTGCTCGTCGGCCTCGATCCGCTCCAGCGTCACGCCCGCATGATAGCGGCGGCCGAGCCTTGCCCGGAGGGCCAGGCCGCGCAGCGCGAGGACCGGCCGGGCGGCGAATCCTGACAATCCTCGCATTTGCTGGCGCCACGACGAAGTATCCAGCACCGCCGCGACATCCGCTCCGGCCTTGACCAGTTGAGCGCCGACCAGCGTCAGCAAAGGCCCCGAGCCGACGAGCACGATCCGCCTCCCCAGTGCCACGCCCTGCGCCTTGAACGCGATCTGCGCCGCTCCAAGACTGTAGACGCCGGCATTCTGCCAGCCGGGGACGGGTGCGACGCGGTCGGATGCGCCGGTGGCAAGGATCAGGCTGTCATAGAAGATCTCCTGCATGCCGCCCTCCCCCAGGACGTGGAGTTGCCCATCGTGCATGGCGACGACCGAGCTGCTCGCGCAATAGGTGAGCCGCCCGTCTTCGACCAGCCGGTCGAACAGCCCATGCAATGCACGCGCTTTCGCCGCCTCCGACCCGTAGAGCTGCTCCGGCGTGCGGACGAACCCGTCCGGCGGGCGGCGATAGATCTGGCCGCCCGCGCGATGCGCTTCGTCGATCACCACCGGATGAAGCCCGGCTTCGACCAGCGTGGCGGCAGCCCTTATACCGGCCGGACCGGCGCCGACGATCACGATCCGTTGCGGTGAGATCTCGCTCACGGCCAGCTCTCCGGCGCCGTCGTGCACAGCCGCATACCCTCCGCGAGAGGCGTCGAACATGCCCGCAGTCGCGGCCCTTTCTCTTGCCATATCCAGCAATCCTGGCAGGCACCCATGAGGCAGAAACCGGCGCGCGGCTCGGGTCCAAACTCGGAGCTGCGCAAGGCATGTCCCGCCGCCAGCATGGCGGTCAGCACGGTGTCGCCCGCCAGCGCCTGACAAATCTGCCCGTCGAGAACAAATTGCACCTGTGCCCGGTCGCGCTCTGCCAGCCGGACGATGCGGCCGGCGGTAATCATTCAGCGGCCTCTTGCAGCGGGCCAGGACGCGGCAATTCGGGGAAGCGCTCGCAGACCGCATCGAAGGCTGCTTGAACGCCTTCTGGGCCGGAGCGGCCTTTCATGCGGCGGAAGATCTCCGTCTTGGCGAAGAAGCGCCAGTGGATCGGCAAGGCATCCAGCACGGCGTGGAGCCGGTCATAGGCAGCCGGCGTCCACTGCGCTTCGTAACCGTCTCGCTCCGGACCGAAATGGAAATGACCAGTGGATGGCTTGTGCCCCGCGCGTAACTGCACCGTCGCCTGCTCGTCGACCTCGCCGTCGCGGATGACGACGCCATAGTCGCGTTCGGCCACCGCCGGCGAGATGTAGCCACGCAGCATATCCTCAGCTACCCGCCAGGGCTCGCGCTGAAGCGGGTCGCCGCGTCCGCCACCGCCAGCGGAGCGAATTTCGAGCATGTCGCCGGGCTGCAGGACGGCGGTGTCGATATTGCCCAGTCGCCGTTCATGCTCGGTCCCCGGATTGACGACCATGTCGGACAAGCCGGCGGCCTTGCCGCCCAGCACGCCCCAGGGGCGGAAGAAGCTGCGGTCGCGGTTGCGCGCCGTGATCCTGGAATCCGGCGCGAAGACACGGAAGGCCATCTCGGTCGCCAGCCCACCGCGCCAGCGGCCTGCCCCGCCGCTATCCCTGGCAAGCCCGTATTTCACGAATTCGACCGGCGTCTCCGTCTCGGTGATCTCGATCGGCGTGTTCTTGAGATAGGCGGCATCGGCGCCCGATCCGTTGGTGCCGTCGCGATGCGGCATGGCGCCGCCGCCGCCCACCACGGGGTTCACCGCCGCGATGACGGTGCGGCTGGTGCGCTCGTCCGTGGTCATGACATTGACGATGCAGTTGTTGCCTGCCGGAGCAGCAGGCAGGCGCGCCGGCACTGCCTGCGAAAAGGCGCCGAAGATCACCGACCGCAGGCGGGCGCAGGTGAGCGAGCGCATGCCGACGGCGGCGGGGTGGACCGGGTTCAGCACCGAACCTTGCGGCGTGATGCAGGTGAAAGGCCGGGTGAGACCGGTGTTGAGCAGGATCTTCGGGTTCAGCGTGTAGAGCACATAGTAGACGCCGACCAAAAGCATCGTGTGGCGCGGATCGCCACCCGAGGGCACGTTGAGCGAAGAGCCGAGTTGCGGATCGGAGCCAGTGAAGTCGAGCACTGCCTCGTCGTCCTTGATCGTCAGCGTCAGCTTCAGCCGGCAGGGATTGGCCTCGACGGAATCCTCGTCGGCATAGTCGGCGAATTCCCAGGTGCCGTCGGGCATTGCGCGCAGCACGTCGCGCGCCTGCGCCTCGGCATGGTCGAGAAGAGCGGCAACGCCGTCGACGAAGCCGGCTTTGCCGAACTTCCCGACCATTGCATGGATCTTGCGCTCGCCGGTGTTGAGCGCGCCGACCAGCGCCTTGATGTCGCCGATGTTGAGGTCCGGCTTGCGCACATTGGTGCTCATGATGCGCAGGATCATCTCGTCGAAGACGCCTTCATTGACGAGCTTCATGGGCGGAAAGCGAATGCCCTCCTGATGGATTTCGGTCAGCGCGCGGCTGAGCGAAGCCGGCACCGCGCCACCCATGTCGGTGTTGTGGATGTGTCCTCCCGTCCAGGCGACGATTTCGCCATCGACGAAGACCGGCTTCCACAGATGCGTATCCGGCGCATGCGTGGCAACATAGCCTGAATAGGGATCGTTGGTGAAGGCAACGTCTCCCGGCCGATAGTCGTCGACCATCGCAATGGCGCGGCTATACGACAGCCCGGGATACCAGGTGGCGCCGAGTTCCATCGGCACGGCGAAGGTTGCTCCCGAACGGTCCATCAGCATCACCGTGAAGTCCTGCGTCTCCTTGACGAAGGCGGAGTGCGCGGTGCGGTGCAGCGTGTGGGCCATGTTCTCGGCCGCCGCGCGGGCATGGTTGGCCAGGACCTGAAGGTTTGTGCGGTCAAACATGGCGTTACTCCGCGAAGGTCAGATGAAGGTTGAGGTGGCGGTCGACGCGCGCCTGTGCGCCGCCTGGAATGGCAAAGGTGGTGTCTTCCTGAACGACCACGGCAGGTCCGCTGAAGGTGCTGCCGGGTACAAGGGTCTGCCGGTCATGGAGATCAACGGTTTCGACGCCCAGGCCCGTAAAGACCGGAAGCCGGCGCGCCGGGCTGGCCGCAACGTCGATCTCTTCAGCCTCGGGAAAGGAGAGCGTCGGCCCCGCGCCAATCGCCGACAGCCTTATGTTCACAAGCTCGATCGCGCCCTCGGGATCATGGAAATCGTAGAGCTGCTCATGGGTGCGGTGGAAAGCTTGTTCGATTGCCTCGGCGTTGCCGTCCGCCAGCCATTGCGGCGACAGGACGACCTCGATCTCATAGCTCTGCCCGAGATAGCGCATGTCGCAAGAGAGGTTGAGCTCGGCGGCTGCATCATGCCCCTGCGCCGCAAGCCAGTCGCGGCCCTCTTGCGCCAGTGCCGCAAAGGCCTCGCGGATGACGGGAAGCGACGCGGCCGACAACGGGCTGAAGATGGTGCGGATGAAATCGCCGCGCAGATCCGCCACCAGTCCGCCGAGCGCCGAGACCACGCCGGGACGACGCGGCGCCATGACGCGCCTCATGCCGAGTTCGCGGGCCAGGAAGGCGCCGAGCATGGGGCCGCCGCCGCCAAACGGCATCAGCGTGAAATCGCGCAAGTCGACGCCGGCACGCGAAGCGAGTTTCTCGACCTCGACGAACATCTCCGACACCGCGATGTCGAGGATCGCCTCTGCGGTCTGTTGGACCGGGCGGCCGAGCCGCTGCGCGAGCTCGTCGACCGCGCGATGCGCCAGCTCGGTATCGACGCGGAGCTGGCCATAGGCCATCTCGCTGTGACCGAGCCATCCGCATACCACCAGGGCGTCCGTCACCGTCGCCCGCTCACCGCCGCGGCTGTAGCAGGCCGGTCCCGGTGTCGAGCCGGCCGATTCCGGGCCCACGCGCAGCACACCTTGCGCATCGACACTGGCAATCGAGCCTCCGCCTATGCCGATCGAGCTCACCGAGACGGACGGGATATGGAGCGGAAATTCGCCGATCAGCTCGCCGATGCCGAATTGCGGCTCGCCGTCGATGATGAGCGCGAAGTCGGCCGAGGTACCGCCAATGTCGAGGGTAAGGATCCTGTCTTCGCCCGCCTGACGCGCCAGCCAAGAGGCGCCGATAACACCGGAAGCTGTTCCCGAAAGCAGCATGTTGACGCAGGCGTGCTTGCCTTCGGCGGCGTTCATCAGTCCGCCATTCGACTTCGTCAGCATCGGGCGGGCCGGCACGCCGCGTCCTTTCAACCGGTCTTCCAGCGCCGTCAGATAGCCCGAGACACGCGGATGGACATAGCCATTGAGAATGGCGGTGGAGCTGCGTTCATATTCGCGGATGACCGGCCAGACCTCGGCCGAAGTGAAGACGAAAAGGTCGGGCGCCAGGAGCGCAATCGCCCCCTTGACGGAGGCTTCCTGCGCGGCGTTGCGCCAGGCATGGAGGAAGGCGACGATGATGCCTTGCGCGCCATTCGCTTTCGCCGCCGAGACGGCACTTTCCACCGCCGCCATATCGGGTGCCTGGGTCTCGCTGCCATCGGCACGCATGCGGGCCGGAATGCCGAAGACCATGTCGCGCGAGATCAGCGGATCCGGCCGCGAGCAGAACAGCGAATACATATCCGGCATGCGAAGCCGGGCGAGTTCGATGACATCCTCGAAGCCGGCATTGGTGAGCAGCGCCAACGGCGCGCCCTTGCGCTGGATGATCGTGTTGATGCCGACCGTCGTGCCGTGCACGAAGCGGGTCATGTGGGTGGGATCGAAGCCTTCGCGCTCGGCCAGCAGGGTGAGGCCGGTCATCAGTTCGGCGCCCGGATCTTCCGGGGTCGTCAGCACCTTCAGCGAGGCGACGCGGCCGGAGTTTGCTTCCAGCGCGCAGAAATCGATGAATGTCCCGCCGATATCGACACCGACCTTCCAGTCGGCTCCGTTCTGCGCTGCATTTGCCGCGATGACACCATCCATGATGCGTCCCTTCCTGTCTGCCAAGCAAAGTTGGCACGACCGGATGATCGGGGTCCAAGACGGATGACGGGCAAGGATATAAGTCTTACTTATGCCTCGGCGCGATGGTCGCCAAGGACGGCGGAACAGGCCGCGCGGATTTCATCGCGCATCATCTCGTCGGCGCGTGAAAGCGACCGCGTCCGCGAGGTGAGGAGCGCGATCGGAAATTCCAGCCCTCCCGCCAGCGGCCTGACCGCAAGCCCGGCGAACTGGTGCCACGGCAACAGTGCGTCGACCAGGCCGATGCCCAGGCCGGCCTGGACAAAACCAACCGCTGATATGGAGACGTCGATCTCAAGCGACGGCGAAAGCGTGACGCCCTGCGCGCGAGCTGCGTGGGCCAGTTCGTCGGCAGGACGGGTGTTGCCGCGGTAGGATATCAACTCCTCCCCGGCAAGGTCGGCGAGCGTCAGTTCGGCTTTGGCTCGCAGCGCATGCCCGGCGGGCAGCAGGCAGGCGAAGCCGACGCTGCCCAGCACCTCCGCTTCTATATCGGGCGGCAAACGGTCGTCCAGGGCGACGCCGAGGCTGGCATCGCCGGCGCGCAGCATGTCGACAATTGCGGCGATCGGCGCGCTATGGGCACGCAGCATCATGTTGGGATGCTGGGCGCGGAATGCGGTGAAGGCGCGCGGCAATATCGCCATGGCCGGCGGGGGCGACGCCGCCACCCGCACCAGCCCTGCCCGGCCCAGGCGCAGGTCGGTGGTCTTGCGGCGCAAGCCCTCAAGCCCCGCCGACAGTCTCTCGGCATCGGGGAATATTTCGAGCGCCTCCGGGGTCGGCCGTAGCCGGCCCTTCACCCGCTCGAACAGGGTAAAGCCGAGTTCGTCCTCGGCGTGGAGCAGTATCTGGCTGAGCGCAGGCTGGGAAATGTTCAGCATCCGCGCCGCGGCGGTCACGGTACCGGCGCGCATCACGGCGATGAACACTTCGAGCTGCCGGGCCCGCATGGCCACTCCATAGGTAAAGCTTATGGCTTCTGTCCAAACCCATCTTTGACGCAACAGCGCGGTGCGGACAAGATCAGCGCAGAGCAATTCCAGGAAAAGTGTGGAACGGTTTTCCTGGGGACAAGCGCGAAGCGCTTGCCCTTGGGAATTGCATCAAAACAAAGAGATAGAGCGGTTCAGCGTTTCCATGAAACGATGAACCGCTCTACGGATCGATTGCTTTTGGCAAGAGGACGCTATGGATGTGACCGTGCTGGGCGGCGGACTGATGGGGACGGCTTCAGCCTATTTCCTCGCCCGGCGCGGCGCGCGCGTGACGCTGATCGAGCGCAACCGGATCGGCAGCGGGGCAACGGTTGCCTCGTTCGGCAACATCCGGCGCACGGGGCGTCACCTGTCGCAGCTTCCGCTGGCCCATCGCTCGCTCGGCCTGTGGGGCGAGGCCGAAAAAATGCTTGGCCGCGACGTGGAATTTCGCGCTACCGGTCATGTCCGGCTGATCTTCGACGAAGCCAGCCTCGCCGACATGCGCGCTTATGCCGAGGCGGCGCGGCCCTGTGGCCTTGAACTGGAGGAACTTGGGGCGCGCGAGATCCGGTCCCGCTTCCCCGGCCTCGGCCCCAATGCCATTGCAGCCTCGTTCTCACCACAGGATGGCAGCGGCAATCCCAGGCTGATCGCGCCTGCTTTTGCCGAGGCCGCTCGCAGACTGGGGGCGGAAATTATCGACGACGCGGAGGTCCAGACGATCGGGCACACCGGCTCAGGCTTCGTCGTCGCCTCTTCAAAAGGCACATTCGCCGCCGAGTGCCTGCTCAACACCGCAGGCGCCTGGGGCGCGCGCATTGCCGCGCAGTTCGGCGAAGCGGTGCCGCTCGACGCGCGCGGCCCGCAGATGGGCGTGACCGAGCCGTTGCCATACCGAATCCTGCCGGTGGTCGGCATATGGACGCGCGACAAGGATCACGGCGCCTATCTGCGCCAGGTCGAGCGCGGCAACATCGTCTTCGGCGGTGCTGCCGAAAGAGCAGAGGTGGACCTCGAACCCGGCCATGCGGCCGCGGACCCGGCGCGCCTGCCCACGCAATTGCGCGCCGTCGCGCGGCTGCTGCCGGCCATCGCGCAGGCCACGGTCATCCGTACCTGGTCCGGCTGCGAGGGCTATGTCAGGGACATGCTGCCGGTCATGGGGCGCTCGGCGACGACATCAGGCCTGTTCCACGCCTTCGGCTTCAGCGGACACGGATTCCAACTCGGTCCGGGCGTGGGCGACGCCATGGCCGAACTAATCACGACCGGCCGTTGCGAAACCCCGCTCGACGATTTCAGGATCGATCGGTTCAGTGGCGCCGCCTGAGGAAGCAAATTGAAATCACGCGGGGCGCAAGCCATTCGGAGATCTCGCGTCGCATGCCTCCTCGTCGCCTGAGCAGAAGTGCGGCCACGATCGACTTTGCGTTCGACCAAAGTCACCCTGTGGAGTGCATAGGGCGAGCGTTCGACCGCATTGCAGAGACCATTGTCGAACGCGGCGTCCAAGCGCGGTCGATCGTGAGCCCACCAAGGTGAGCCGAACCCCGTTCAGCTCGAAATGTACGAGCGGTCAAATCCGGCCGTTTTGATAAGTCCCGCATGGTCATGCAACTCGACCACGCCACCGCGGAACGAAGCCAGGCCGCTTTCCCGCAATTCCTTCAACACGCGACTTACATGCACGGCCGAAAGCCCCAACGCGTCGGCCATCTCGGCTTGGGTCAGGGGACATTCAAAGCGCTCCGGATAACTCGTTGCCGATCGATGTGCGCGGCAGGCCAGCTCGAGAAGGAAATGAGCCGTGCGCTCCACGGGTCCCCTTCTACTGACGCCTGCCAGATGTTCCGTAACCCTCGAATATCGGCTTGCCTCAGCCAGAACAATCGCCTCGCAAATAGACTGCGGATAGCGCGAAAAACAAGTATGGACGGGACCGGGCAATTCGATCGCGGTCACATCCGACAGGGCTATTACCGTCTCGCCCGCTTCTCCGGCGAACTGGATCAAGGCAATTTCGCGAGGAAGGGCAAGATCGACGATAAGACGCGAGCCATTGCGCAACGTCTTGGCGAATGCCGCCCACCCGCCAGTCATGACCAGGATCAAGGCTCTGGCGTGATGCTCACCCGCAATCGTCGTGTTCGCCGGATAGCGACGGCGCACGGCCCCAGGCAATGCAGAGACCCCCCTTTCCCAACTCGCGTCAGCAAGCGTAGGTTCCCTCGACAATCCAAGAGCCTGCTTTGATAAGTTCATTTGTTCTGGATAACCCCCACCCATGATCGCCCCCCCGATCACCTTGAGCTGCAAACCAACAACTACATAAAAAGTTCCATCTATCATTTCATCCAAATGACATTGCAGTGTACCACATTTGGGTACAGCCTTACCACCTGTGTGCGGATATTGGGCAAGGATGGCGCGCCGCACCGGCACGCCATCGACAGAATGCCACGATCTTCGTGAGCGCAACCCCGCACCCGGTCGGCAGTGACCGACTGGTTTGCCGGTCATTCCAACGAAGCTCTTACAGTCCACCTGCCGGATCGGTTAGGCAGGCCTGCCGGCGGCAGCGTCATCGCGACTTCTGCCGTCATTTCAGTTGGTTAAAACCCTTCGCCGGACAGAACCGCTCAACTTGAGAGCAGCCCTCTTTGGGGCTTTTCCGAACGCAAGCCGGGATCTTCTGCTCGCGTTGATGCCGGAGCCGCAGATCCCAATCGCGGATCGGACGTTTGTAACTCTTGCCAGGGCGGACCTGGGATCACCGGCGCCATGCCTTCGGGGCTCGCCGTTGCGCCGGCAGAAGCCATTTGCTCCATTGTCCCGGCTGCCGATTTCCGGCGTGGGTGATGCCGCGAGGTCGACGAATGTTTGGCGTTGTAAGTCTGCCGTCTTTCCTCTGCGACTTCCAGCTCGTCGAGTGCCGATATGACGGCTGCGAGGCGACCCTCGATCTGGATCAGACGATTCCGGGTGGAAAGCAGGGCAACTGAAACCAGAAAACAGTAGGCGAGAACGACAATGACTGCCGCTGCCGGGTTTTCGATGCCGAACGCAACCAGGGTGGCAGCCCCAACAAGGATGGCCAGGGTGCCATAGCCCAGCAACCGGCCCCTCTTCAGAAGAAGCATCAGCGGCAAGGTTGCTGCCACAATCAGAATGGCTGGTCTGTTGGCCATCCAATTCGCAAGCTCGAGAGCGATTTCGCTATAGCTATCCATATCAACCTCAGTCTCGCCGAGGCCGGCTGCTTCCCTTGTCATCTGGAGGCGCAGGTTCTCCTGCGCTCCCTGGACGGTGGTAGCGTTTGTGGCGCTCCCGCAAGAGCGAGAGGTGGGTTTTCCGGCGATGTCCTAAAGGTCCGAAAGCCTTGCCGGGTAGACCAGATCGACCTTTAGCCGATTTACTACTCCAATAATGGTAATGGCGGCTATGTCGGCGAAGCTGTTATGTTTCCGGCTGACCGACGATGCGATCGGTCGGCGGGCGGAAGACAGCGATTTGGACATGTCCGGATGGCGGGGCGCAAACCTTGGATTTCATGCGGTTGAGCGCTTAACAGCAGACTGCCCGAGCTTGAAGGGAATGCCATCCAGCCGACGCTGGAGGGCGGAGTTATGCTGCTGATCGCAAGGATTCGGAAATGGCAAGTTCAACTGACAATCCGATCATAAGCCGAGAGTTGCTGCCGCTGGACGTCAGGGAGATTCTTGATTTCTTCCTCCGCCGATGGAAGCTTGTGTGCAGCATTGCAGCGATCACCTTCGGCATATTTGTAGTTGCTTCCTATGTGCTTCCGCCATCGTATACCGGGGTTGCGCAAATCTTGCTCGATTCCCCGATCGACTATATGACTCCGCAGGATTATTCCAATACTGATTTTGCGGACAATTCGACATTCATCGAGAGTCAGATTGCGGTTCTGAGATCGGCATTACTGCTTCAGAAGGTCGTCGACAGCGAAAAGCTGACGGAGGATCCCAAGATCGGGTTGGGGGCATTGGGATGGCTGCAAGGGGCGCTCGGAGTCTCGCGCGTCGGGATGGCGGATGTTATCGAGATTTCAGTGACCGCTTACGACCCGGGAAAAGCAGCCTCCCTGGCGAACGCAATTTCCCAGGCCTATCTCGCCGATCGGGTAAGGTCCCGCTACGAAGGGGCCAGAAAAGCGTCCACATGGCTCAGTGAGCGGGCCGCATCTCTGCGAGCGGAATTGAGCCTTTCGGAACAAGCTGTCCAGAAGTTTCGGATCGATCACAATTTGTTGGCAACGCCAGCAGGCAGTTTGACTGACCAGCAGCTATCCGAATTGAATATCGCGTTGATTAACGCCCGCGCCGAACTGTCGGAGAAACGCGCACAATTTCAACAAGTTGACAAATTGCAGACGAGCGGAGGCGACATCCAGTCGATACCGGAGGTACTGCAGTCCGTGGTGATCAGCGCCCTTCGGGCTCAGCTCTCTGGAGTGACACGGCGGGAAGCCGACCTCAAATTGAAATATGGCGATCGGCATCCGGATGTCATGACGGCTCAGGCCGAGCGCCGCGACATCGAGGGGCAGATTGCGGCCGAAGTTCAGCGTCTCATCGGCAATCTGAAGAATGAGGTCGATGCCGCAGAAGCCCGGGAAGCTTCTCTGGCCCGAGCCTTGGATTCAGTATCCAACCGGTCCGAAATCGAAGGTCAGGTCGGCGTCCAGTTGCGCGATCTGGAAAGGATTGCCGCCGCGAACAAGGAACTCTTTGAGACATTCCTGTCACGCGCCAAGCTCACCGAGGAGAAGTCTACCCTCCTCAACAGCGGCGTGCGTGTGATCACCGACGCGGGCGTTCCGGTTTCGCCAAGCTTCCCGAACAGGCCTCTTTTTGCGGCCCTGGGACTTGTCATCGGCCTCTTCGTCGGAGGGGCCGGCGCCGTTCTTCGTGAACTTTTTGCTTCCGGCTTCATGGCAAAGAAGCAGATAGAGGACGAGTTGGCCGTTCCGGTTCTTGCGTCCATGCCAAGGATGTCGGGCTGGTCGAGAGACGCCCAGTCGCATGCCCAGCCCGTGGCCTATCTCGAGCGCAGACCCCTATCCAGATATAGCGAAGCCGTGCGCCGGCTCCGCCTGGGCATCGACGCGACACCGGACCTGATCCGTTCGCCACGCCTCATGCTGGTGACATCGGCGATGCCCGGCGAAGGAAAGACAACCCTGGTATTGAGCCTGGCCTGCTCCGCCGCGGCCGACGGCGAACGGGTTCTGGTCGTCGATGCGGACTTGAGGCTTTCGGCGACCACCGCCTTCTTCGGCATGGCCAGCAAGGTCGGGTTGGTCGACCTCCTGACCTTGCCGGTAAAGGCCGCAAACGCGATCCATCTGGACGAGCGCTCGGGGATTTCCCTGCTGCCTGCCGGCGCAAAGACCCGGAACCCGCCTGCCCTTCTTGCTTCGGCGCGAATGCGCTCGGTCCTCGATGAGCTTCGAGGAAAGTTCGACACGGTGATCATTGACGCGCCACCTGTTGGACCAGCGGCCGACGCCTCGATCCTGGCGAGGTACGTCGACAAAATCCTCTTCGTGGTGAAATGGCGTGAAACCTCGCGCGAGGCCGTTGCCGAAGGAATTCGACATCTTGGCGGCAGATCCAAGATTGCCGGCATCGCCCTGACAATGGTGGACGAACCAAAGCTGCCGAAATATGGCCCTTACACGTCGCTCGAAAGCAGTGTCTCGGACAGTTACTATCTCAACTAGAGAAGGGACAATATTCCGCCATGCTGCACACTGATTTATACGACAATAGCCCCGCGGAGACGACAGGAAGAATTCGCGACGGCGAACCTGGGCGCTGGTTCGTGGTGCAGACGCACCAGCATTCCGAGAGCCTGGCAGAGCGGCACCTGCTATCGCAGAACTTCCGGACCTATCTGCCCAAGCGGAGGCGAACTGTCCGGCACGCTCGCATTGTCAAGACCGTCTCCAGTGCGTATTTCGACTGCTATCTGTTCGTCTCGCTGGCTGTTCATCAGCAGAGCTGGTACCCGATCAACTCAACGGTCGGCGTCCGAAAGCTTGTCATGAGCAAAGGAATGCCGATACCGGCACCATATGGTGTTGTCGAGTCTTTGATATCAGCAACAGACGACGACGGAATTTTGCACCCGGACATTCTACTGAGGCCAGGCCAGAGGGTCAGGATCATAGACGGACCATTTTCGGACCAGCTTGGGATTCTTGACCATGTTGGAAGTGCCGGGGCGGTCCGAATTCTTCTCGATATTATGAACAGTTCAATTCCGATCACTATCGGCAGAGATAAACTTTCGCTGGTTTCTTGAAATATTTTTATCAATTTTCGTTAGGCCCGAAGGATGCCGAAACCACCGGCAAGGAGTGATGAGTTGGCACCCAATTCACCCTCGCTGCGGCAGCTTGCGGAGGCGATATTCGAGCCTGCAGGCCTGCATTGAGAACGTTGGTGATGCTGTGTCCCATGAAGTCAGCCAGCCGAAGGGCTTGGATTAGCTGACGCCAATACGACGATGTTCGGCGACGACGAGCGACTGACGCTGGTCGCGATCAAATACGGGTAATCCCTTGCAGCCTTCACGCAAATCCAAGCCAGGAATCTACCGCCCGGCGGACCCCAGCGAGCTTCGGGATGGCCAGCAGCCGCAGTATCGTCGCTGGGCCCCGGACGCCAAGGAAGACGTGCTGACGGAAGCGCCGGCGGCGACTGTTTCGGCGCCGGCCAGGACGGTTGGTGTGAGCCCGTCCGGCAGCCAGCCAGGTCCATCTCGAACTGACGGAAGCGCCCACTTCCGGTCGCTCGAAACGGCACCGGCCCTGCCGATTGCCGCCGAACTGTTTCGAGCATTCAATGAGTGCGGCCTGAGGTACGGAATAATCCAGGATCTAGCGGCCCTGCAGGACGGCCTTGCCGGACGCGACGATCTGGATATCCTTTTGGACAAGCACGACTACCCGGCCTTCTGCTCGATCGTGAGCAAGCTGCACGGCCGCCGCAGCGTGAGCCTGTCCTGCTACGACAATGTCTGCCCCGGCCGAGAGGACTGGTTCGTGCCCGACTTTTCGCGCGGCCGTTATCTCCATTTCGACATGCATATCGGTGTCCGGGTCGGCTGGGAATTTCGTAAGCGCTATCCGGTATTCGACTATGCGGCGATCACACGATGGGACTCGATTTGTGTCGGCGCTGTACCGGTTCCCGTCGTCTCCCCCGAAGACGAGGTCCGAATAGCAATTGCCCGCTTCGCCTTTCGGGCCCGGGCACTGCCGTGGAGGCAATGGATCGCCGTCGGGGAAGGTTGGAAGGACCAGTTTGCACGCCTGCCGCCTCTGTCTGGCGAGCAAGGCCTGCATGTCGTGGAATACACGTTTGGCGGCGGCAGAGCGGTGAGCTGCAGGTTCCAGCAAAGCGCCGATGGTTTGGTCGCCCACCGCGGAGATCTTGCCAGGCTGCGGCGTTCAATCCGGGAAATGTGTGGTTTCACCGGCCGTTATGGAATAGCCGATGGCGCCGTCCATCTGGTCCGCAAGGCCTCCTATCTCGGCTTGAGGTGCCTTCACCGCTGGATGCCCGGCACCTTTCCACCCAAGAGACGCCCTGCGGCTGGTGGATTTGTGGTGGCGCTCATAGGTCCTGATGGCATGGGGAAGAGCACCCAGGTTGATCGCCTGACACAGATATTTCGATGGAAATTCGGATGTGCGCAAGCCTATGTCGGAACCGGCGACGGCAATGGGTGGTGGCTCCGCAAGGCGTTGCAGACTCTGGTTTTTCCGCACAGGCGCCAACTGAAGTCCTTGGTCCAGCACGACGGCAAAAATCCGGCCAGCCGAAATTGGTCGAAGGGAGGAGTTGTCGCTGCGGCGTTGGCATTGTGGGCTGTTTTGATAGCGTTTGAGCGATACGCGGTCGTGAAACGCGCACATCGATGGGCGACGCGCGGCCTGATCGTCATTTGTGACAGGTGGCCCCAGGCACTCCGCAGAGGATATCTGGACGGGCCAACCATTCCAGAGCACCTGTTCTCCGTCCCAGGCTTGTCAGCTCTCGCCCGGCTCGAGCAGAGGCTCTATCAGAAGATGGCCGAATGCCGGCCAGACCTCACTTTGCACCTCGTCTCAGATTTTGCCGTCTCCGCGCTGCGAAAGCCTGGAGAAATCAGGAAAGAAGCGTTCGATGCGCGGCTCTCGCTGATGGCGGAACTGCGAGCCAAGGACAAGAACATCCAAACGGTCGATGCGAGCGCCGGCATAGAGGCCGTCGAGCGGGACCTGTTCAGGCAAATCTGGCTGTCGTTGTAAGAGGCTGAGCGGCCGGCTCGTCGGCCAGCATCCATTCCCAACACCCCGATGCGCGGCCTTAAGCCGGCCCGCAGCGCCACGCAAAGACGGAGGTTGCCATGTCCGACACCGTACGCAGGACCGGCAGTTGCCTGTGCGGCGGCGTGCAGTTCTCGGTCAGCGGCGCGCCGCTTCGCACTGGTCTTTGCCATTGCAAGGATTGCCGCAAGGCCGGCGGCTCTGTCTATTCGGCCTTTGCCATCTGGCCGCGCGAGGCCTTCGAGACGACAGGCTTCGTCAGATCCTATGGCAGGCGCAGCTTCTGCCCGACCTGCGGCGGCCGCGTCGCCTGGGTCGACGGCAACGAGGCCGAGGTGATGATCGGAAGCCTCGACATCGCGCCGACCGATCTGGTCCCCGAATATGAATTGTGGACCCGCAGGCGCGAGACCTGGCTGCATGCCTTGCCCGGCGCCGAACAGTTCCAGCATGACCGGCCAGCGGCGAACAACGCAGAAGTGCCGGCGCCGAGGTGGCTGTCGCACGCCAATGCGGACGCATGAAATCTGATTTCGCGCTGAATCTTCCACCCGGATTTCACGCCCCCTGAGGTCTAAGCAAATGAAGATCGTTCATGTGCTCACCCGATTGCTTCGGGGAGGTTCCGAAGAAAATACTTTGGCCTGCTGCCTCGCTCAGGCGCGGCACGGACACGAGGTGCTTTTGGTCCACGGCGAGGAGTACGACCCCAGTTTACGGCTGTCCGTCGCCGAAGCCGTCAAGGTGGTGACTCTGGAAAAACTCATCAACTCGATTTCGCCATCGCGAGACATTTTCGCATTCGGGCAACTCACTCGCCTTGTACGCGATTGGCGGCCTGACATCGTGCACACACATCAAAGCAAAGCCGGTATCGTCGGCCGTCTTGCCGCCAAGGAAGCCAATGTCCCTGGCATCATACATGGCGTGCATATTTTGCCTTTCGTGCATGTGGGCAGCGTACAGAGACTGGCATTCCTGGGTGCTGAACGCCTGGCAGCGAGGTTCACACGCGCCTTTATCGATGTCAGCCAGGCTATGCGCGACATTTGCATCGCCAATCATTTGGGCGGCCCCGATCAGCACCATGTCGTCCACTCCGGCTTCGATCTGACCCGCTTCGCGAACGCGCAATGGCCGCAAGAATCGCATCTGCTCCTGGGGACGGCCGCCGGAGAGCCAAAGCCACCGGTTGTGCTGATGCTGGCTGCACTGGAACGGAGAAAACGCCACGTCGAGTTCATTGAAGCATTCGGGCAAGTCGTCGACCGAATTCCGAACGTGCGACTGCTCCTGGCCGGTGAGGGACCGGCGCGATCCGCCGTTGAATCGGCGATTGAACGGTCCCCGTTCGCAAACAACGTTCGCATGATCGGCTACCACTGCCAGCCAGAACGACTGATCAGCCTGGCGGACGTGTGTGTGTTGACATCGATGCGGGAAGGATTGCCTCGGGTCATGATGCAGTATCTGGCGGGCGGTCGAGCCAGTGTGGTCTCGCACTTGCCGGGAGTGGAAGAAGTTGTGAAGCATGGTGTCAATGGAATCGTGACGCCAGCAGAAGACGTGAGCGCTGCAGCGGCGGCGGTTGCCGATCTTCTCCAAAATGAGCCCTGCCGAGCCCGACTTGCTGACAGTGCGAAACGCACCGACCTTTCCTCCTGGGGCCTGGATTCCATGTGCGACAGGGTCGAGCTGATTTATCAATCCGTCCTTGAGTCAGTCCCTTCAGCAGCAAGGCCAAACGACTCGCGAATTCGCGAGGGCCTCGCCAAGCAAACCATGGGACCGCACGGATTTTGATGCTTTTGCTCCTTCGACGGAGCGCGGATTTCCAAAGCGTACTTCTCGAACCGAACGAATGCCCTGCTGTCACGCTCCGACCGACGAACGTCGATTGGTCCTGACGGCAGGCAAGACAACCGGAGTACCGACGATGTGCTTGCGCGCTGACCAGCAGTTTCCTTCCAAGCCTTTGCGAGCAAAGGATTGGGGCCGACGGCTCTTTCTCGGATTCGAACCCGCCGCCAGCCGCATGCTCGCAATAATTGGCGGCCTCGCCATTACCTTTGTGCTGCTCACCGCGGATGTATCTCATGCCGATGGATATACATTCGACACCGGTGACGTCCTGCGGGTATCGGTGATCGGCGAGGAATCCTATCCGCTGGAAGTCGTGGTCGATGATCGGGGCTCGATATCCCTTCCCATGTTGGGAGATGTCCAAGCGCGCGGCCTCACCACCGTTGCCCTTTCGCAGGCCATTCAGCGTGCATTTCAGCAGCAGAAGCTCATCCTCGAGCCCTTCGTGAAAGTGGAGATCGGCCAGTACCGGCCATTCTTTATTTCCGGAACGGTGGCTCATCCTGGATCGTACCCGTTTCAACCCGGAATTACGGTTCGCCATGCACTCGCCATAGCAGGCGGCTTTCGGGCTACTGCGGTAGGAAACATGGAGCCGGCCCTGCAGATAGCTGATCTGCGCAGCGCGCGCGCAGGCCTGGCGATCGAAGAATATCGTTTGAAGGTTCGGCTCGCACGGCTCCAGGCGGAAAGCCGGCAGGATAAGTCCTTCGTGGCTCCGCCGGATGCGCCAGTCGAATTTGGCGGACACTTGATTACCGAGATCATCGCATCCGAACAAGCGCAGTTGGAAGCCCGCCTTGCGGCATATCGGGACGACATTTCCTATCTCGATGTCTCGTTGGACCGGGCCAGGAAGGAAGCGGAGATGGTCGCTGCCACGCGGCAAGAACGGGAAAAGACCGCGAACATTCAACTCGAGGAACTGCAGTCTGCCCGGTCACTGCGGGAAAAAGGTCTGATAACCAACTCGAATGTGCTGACGGCGGAACGAGCCCATACGAGCTATCGCGCCGAGCTTGCGCAGACCGAACTGCAGCAGGAGCAGGCGCAACAGGCGCTGCTGACCTCGGAGAGCGAGTTGAGAAAAAAGAAGCAGAGTTATGAAATGGACCTGATCTCGCAAACCCAGGATACGCAGGTCGAGCTGGGAAAAATTCAAAGTCAAATAAGGTATGTTGCCGACAAGCTTCTCTTTATCTTCACATATGGCGATCAGAGGACCTTCGACGACCTGCAAGGCTCTGTGAAGATTTCGATTTTCAGGCGCGACCAGAAAGTCGCCCACGACATCCTCGCCGATGAAAATACCGAAGTCAGAGCAGGCGACGTCATCGAGGTTTCCATTGTGGCCAACAAGGGGTTCTACGCGCCGGACACGTCCGGAGCAGTGGCGGCGCCAAATGCGGAAGGCCATGTCCTCCCGCCAACCACTATCGGCCAATAGCACGAACACATGCTTGCTTCCTTGAGCACGGCTTTGTTTCAGTCCTGCGATCGTCGCGCCACAACGCTCTTGGCCGTCGTGCCTTGAACGGGCCGACCTGGTCCGGCCTTGGCACTTCTGGGGCAATATCATCTTCGGAACTATGACATGATCCCTGGGGCTGCACTGACAGTCGTGAGGAACCGCCTCCTCCGGCCGAATTCCCGTGTCGAAACGGAGCACGGGCGACTCCTGCGTGCAAAGGCGCGCCGCAAGACGTTGCGTCACGCCCCGCGGCGCCGCCCCGTCGGCCGATCGCGCATTGCAGGTGCGATCCTGCTCTTCCTCGCTCTTGCGGTTGCGGGAGTTGAGTTCCTGCCGCGCCTCGTCGATCTCGGGAGGTGGCAGACGCAGCCATGGACCGATCTCGTGGCGCGTTATTTTTCCGAGCCGCTGTCTCTAATGGCCGGTCCGCAGGCTCTTCCGCTTTGGCTGGCGATCGCGGCCCTGGGCATGCTCATGATAGCCGCCCGCAAGGCAAGGCGAAGGAGCGGCTTGCCGGGCGCGTTCACGAACGCCGGCGCCCCGTCGTCGGTAAGGGACATGCAGCCGGCACCCGGTTTGGAACTGGCCTGTGCATTGCGCTCCTGCAAGGCAGCATTCGCGGGTGTCGCGGCGTTTAGCGGCATGAGCAACATCCTCATGCTGACCGGCGCGATGTTCATGTTGCAGGTCTATGATCGCGTATTGCCGAGCCGCAGCGTTCCCACCCTGGTAGCCATGGCGATATTGGCGGCCGTTTTGTTTGTCGGCCAGGCGGTCATCGACCTCGTCCGCGGCCGCATCATGACCCGTATTGGCGCTGAACTGGACGAGGCGGTCGGGGGGCGCGTCTTCACAGCCGTGTCAAGACTGCCCTTGTATATCGGCCAACAGGGCGACGGGCTGCAGCCGCAGCGCGATCTCGACAATATCCGCACATTTCTGTCGAGCCAGGGGCCCAGCACGCTTTTCGATTTTCCGTGGCTGCCCTTCTATCTGGCGATCATATGGAACCTTCATCCGACGCTCGGAATCACCGCCATTTGCGGTGCAATCGTGCTGGTGACGCTGACGGCAGCGACCGAGGTCTTCACGCGCAAACCGATGGGCGCCGCGGTTTCGACGGGTGTGAGGCGCAACAGCTTCGCCGAGGCCAGCCGCCGCAACGCGGAGGTTCTGGCGGCAATGGGCATGGGCAAGCGCCTGCATGACCATTGGCGGGAAGCGAGCCGCGAATATCTTACGCAGCAGCAGCGTGTCAGCGATATCGTAGGCGGCTTCGGCAGCTTCGCCCGCGCCTTGCGGTTGATGCTCCAGTCGGCAATGCTGGGCATAGGCGCCTGGCTGGTGATCCAGGGCGAGGCGACGTCCGGAATCATCATCGCCGGCTCCATCCTCGCTGGCCGCGCGCTTGCACCTGTCGATCTTGCCATCGCCCACTGGCGCAACTTCGTAGCCGCACGCCAGAGTTGGAGCAGACTGAGCAAGGTGCTCGCCCGATTGCCGCAAGACGCTGAGCCGATGGCACTTCCGGTGCCGCGTTCGAATTTGACGGTGGAACGCATCGCGATCGGTGCGCCGGGCACGCAACGGACCATCGTGCAAGGTGTGGAATTCAGCCTTGACGCCGGTTCGGTGCTTGGCATCATCGGACCAAGCGGATCAGGCAAATCCAGCCTGGTTCGTGGCCTGGTCGGCGCATGGCAGCCGCTGGCGGGCCGCATCAAGCTGGATGGCGCCGCGCTCGATCAGTGGTCGTCGGAGAGCCTTGGCCGCTACGTGGGTTACCTGCCGCAGGATGTCGAACTGTTTGCGGGAACGGTTGCCGCCAACATCGCCCGCTTCGATCCTGGATCGGACCCGCAGGCCATCGTTGCCGCCGCTCGTGCAGCGGGTGTCCATCAGCTGATCATCGGCCTTCCCAATGGCTACGAGACTCCCATCGGAGAGGGCGGGACCGCGCTTTCAGCCGGTCAGCGTCAGCGCGTTGCCCTGGCACGCGCGCTTTATCGCGATCCGTTTTTGGTCGTGCTCGACGAGCCCAATTCCAATCTCGACATGGAAGGCGAAGCGGCGCTTGCCGAGGCCATCCTCGCAATCAAGGCGCGCGGCGGCATCGTGGCGATCGTGGCGCATCGTCCGAACATTCTCACCGCGGTGGATTTCCTGCTGATGATGAAAGAAGGGCAGATGCACATGTTCGGCACGAGGCAGTGCGTTCTGTCCAAAATCTTTCCGATGCCACAGGTCAAGGGCGCGGGCCTGCAGCCGGTTTCAGCCTCGCCACAACTGCCGAATTGACGACGTCCAGGACATGGAAACGGACACATGACGGCTGCGATTTTGAACCGATCGCTCTCCAACCGCCGATCCATTCGCCGCAACCTGTTGGGTGGGATGACCGTCGTCGCACTGCTCGTCGGCGGAATGGGAGTCTGGGCCGGCACGGTGGAGATTTCGGGGGCAGTCATTTCGCGTGGCGTTGTGGTCGTCGAGAGCAGCGAAAAGAAAGTGCAACACCCGACCGGCGGCGTGGTCGGCAAGATCTTCGTGCGCGATGGCGACCGTGTGCGGGCCGGAGATATCCTGGTCCAACTCAGCGACACCATTCCGCGTGCCAGCCTGGCCTACGTGACGAAGAATCTGGATGAACTCTATGCGCGAAAGTCCCGGCTCGAAGCCGAGCGGGACGGCGCTGAACGAATGATGCTTGCTCCAGTGCTTGTCGCGCGAATGAACGACCCTGAGATTGCTGCCACGGTGGCCAGCGAACAGCGGCTCTTCGAGCTCCGTCGAACCGAGGTGTCTGGCAACAAGGCTCGATTGCGCGAACGCATCGAACAGTTTGGAAAACAGATCGAAGGCTATGCGGCCCAGGAAACGGCGAAGGCGAAGGAGATCGAGCTGATCCAGGACGAACTCGTCGACATCCGCAGCCTTGTCGAAATGAAGCTCACCCTCAAGTCGAAACTGACCGAGTATGAGCGCGAGGCAGCACGTATCGAGGGTGAGCGGGCGCAACTCGTGTCGAGCATGGCGCAGGCAAAGGGCGCCATCGCCGAAGTCGAACTGCAGATCTTGCAGCTGGACAAGGAGTTCTCCAGCGAGACCGGAAGCGAACTGCGCGATGTCGAGGCCAAGATCGCCGAGTTCGAGGAGCGAAAGGTCACCGCCGAGGACCAGCTGTCACGCATCGACATTCGCGCTCCCTCCAGCGGCATGGTCCATCAGTCTTCAATCCATACCGTGGGCGGCGTGATCAGTGCGGGGGAGCCGATCATGCTGATCGTACCCGACACCGACACTCTCACGGTCGAGGTGAAAGCCGCTCCCCAGGACATCGACCAGCTCCTGATCGGCCAACGCGCGCTTCTTCGCTTCACCGCCTTCAACGTCCGCACGACTCCCGAAACGGCAGGTGTGGTGTCCATGATCGCGGCGGACGTGACGCGAGACCAGCACACCAATGAAATCTACTACGCAGTCCGCATCACGCCCGACCCGAAGGATTCGAAGAAACTCGGCCCTGTCTCGCTCATTCCCGGCATGCCGGTGGAAGCATTCATCCGGACTGGTGACCGCAAGGTGCTCTCCTACCTGATGAAGCCTTTGACGGACCAGATGATGCGTGCGTTCAGGGATCAATAGCCGCGCGGCGCAACTTGTCGTGCGGATCGCTGCAATCCTGGCTCCCCTTTAGCGACGGAGACTTGTCATGACGGCAACAGCGCTGAAACCTCCGATTTTTCTGATCGGCAACTATCGGTCAGGCACCACAATTGCACAGAAATTGATCGGGCTGCACCCCGACATCGTCACCTGGTACGAGCCAAAAACAGTGTGGCTCTATGCCGATCCGGCGCGGCGTCATGACGAATTCGCCGAAACCGACGCCACCGATAGGGTCACTCGCTACATCCGTGGCCGTTTCCTCGACTATCAGTCACGAAATGGCGACCGACAAATCATGGAAAACACGCCCGCCAATGTCCTGCGCGTGCCGTTTGTCCATGAGATTTTTCCGGAGGCAATCTTCCTCTACATTACGAGGAATCCATTCTCGTACATAAGCTCGATGGAGCTTAAGTGGCAACGGGCAAAGTCTTTCAAAGGCCTATTGCGGCTTCTGAAAATGACCCCCGTGACGCAGATCCATTACTACGCAAAGGATGTTGTAAAACAGGTGATCACAAAAAGGGTCCTGGGGAAGAAATACACATCGATCTATGGACCGCGCTACAACGGAATAGATCGGGATTTGAAGGAGCATGAAAAATTGACGGTGATCGCGCGCCAATGGGCGCGCGGCAATCGAAAGGCGCGGGAAGACCTCGCCAGGCTGGGCAACGGCCGCGTGCTGTCTTTTCGCTACGAGGATTTGATCCAGGATCCCGAACTGGTCCTGCGGCGCATCTATGAACATTGCGGGCTGAACTGCACCGACGATATCGCTCGCAGGGCCAAGGAGATGATCGATCCCGGTCGCCAGCAGAAGTGGGTCCGCCTCGACCGGAAAGACCTGACGGCGGTCATACCGGAGATCCGGGATGAGATGGAGTTTTACCGCTACGAAATCCCCTCGCTGCTTCGGTAGCCAAGGCGCGCCGGGCGCGGGCGGACAGCGCCGCGGCCGACGTCTCCTTCATGACAGATGCGATCATGAGGTCGTGCGGGCGCGGGTGCGTTGCCGAGCATCATGGATCGTTGGCCGCTGTGCGGATTGGGCCTGAGGGCACTCAAAATCTCGCAAGTCCGCCGTGCCGCTCGGCGGATCCAGGAAAGACGCGACGGCCGCCAGTTGGGTCGGCCGAGGAGAGGACAGAGGCGTGAGCAACAACCGGCGCGGCCTGGCAAAACAGAGTGTCGTGGGCATGTTCTGGACCTCCCTGTCCATGGGCGCCCTCGCGGTCGCGGAGCTTGTCGCTCTGCTCATCCTGGCCCGGCTGCTCTCGCCCAATGAGTTCGGCCTTTACTCAGCAGCCCTGATCGTCATCAAGTTTTCGGCGATATTCCAGGGACTTGGCATTACCCCCGCGATCGTCCAACGACCTGTGTTGGAAGAGCGACATCTGCGGGTCGGGTTCACCCTGTCGTGCATCCTCGGTCTCCTTGTGTCCGCGTTGGTCTGGACGATGGCACCGGCAATTGCCGGTCTCCTTCGGCTCCCCGATCTGGCTCCGGTCGTTCGTGCCATCTGCTTTGTGTTCCTTTTCCAAGGGGCTTCCATGGTGGCATTGGCCGCTGCCCAGCGCGCGCTGCGGTTCCGCTGGCTGGCGCTCGTCGATGCCTGCGCCTTCGCCACGGGCTATGTCGTTGCCGGTCCGGTTCTGGCTTGGCTCGGCTTCGGTATCTGGGCGCTTGTAGGCGCGCTCCTGATCCAGCAATTCATCCGCATGGTCGTGCTGCTCGCGGGCCAGCGGCATCCGATGCGGCTTTTGCTGGAGCGGCGCGCCATCGTCGAACTGCTCTATTTCGGAAGCGGTTTCACCATTGCCCGGGTATGCAATTACCTCGCCACCCAGGCGGACAGGCTGGTCGTGGGCCGCTGGCTCGGTGCAGATGCGCTTGGCCTGTACGGACTGTCGTCACAGCTGATGACGACGCCTGCGGTCATCGTCGGTCAGGTTCTCGATCGGGTGCTGTTCCCGACCATGGCACTGGTCCAGGAGCAGCCCGCGCGGCTTGCTCGTGCCTATCGCAGCGCGATCGCGGGTTGCGCCCTGCTTGTCCTGCCGGCCAGTGTGGTCGTGGCGATCGTCGCGCCGGAGTTGGTCGCGGTTATTCTCGGGCGGGGATGGGTAGGAGTTGTCGCCCCGCTGCAGATCCTGGCGTTCAGCATGCTGTTTCGCACGAGCTACAAGCTGAGCGATTCCGTCTCCCGCGCTACCGGCACGGTCTACGCTCGCGCCTGGCGCCAGGCCGTTTTCACCATCGGCGTCTTCGTCGGCTCCCTCATAGGACAACATTGGGGCATAGGAGGCGTGGCGTTCGGCGTCGGCGCGGCCTTCGCGATCAACTTCTTCCTGATGGCACAGTTGAGCCTGCGCGTGACCGGGATGACGTGGGCGGATTTCCTCCTGGCGCACCTGCCTGGTCTCGCGCTCGCGGGCGTTGTCGGAACCGGCGTCTGGGCGCTCGTGGAATGGCTGCGCGAGTTTCAGCTATCTCCTCTTTCCCTGCTCATCGATACGGCGTTGCTGGCATCTGCCGGAGCCTTGCTGCTGTGCTGGATCCTGCCGTCGCTGTTCCTTGGGCGGGACGGCCTATCACTGCTGCGTCTGCTCGCCGCCGTGGTGCCCACCTGGCCCAGGCTGAAGAAGGCAACAGACTGATCAAAGCAGGACTCCACGTCTGACCGCCGGGCCGTGGACTTCGGGCCACGGCTTTCATGGGCAACTACCATCGCCATGCTCGGTCCGGGGTCGCAATGACGCCCTGTCGGGCACGTCGAGATTCCGGCCTCGGTCGCGTGAATTGTGGAAAGGAAATCCAACATGGCTAAGCTGGCTGAGCTCCCCTGGAATGGCGCGAAACTCTTGACGGCGGAGCTTGGCATCGAGCCCGGCATCAAAGGCGACGGGCTGAACGCTGACGATTGGACCCCGCCGATCGGAACGGCGAGGGGCAACGAGACAGTGCGCGAGACCTCCGATCTTAGCCTCGCTGCCGAAACCGAGAAGGACAGCCACGCTCCGAACTTGGATTCAGCCGCGAGCAAGCCCGATCTCATCGGCCTCGCCGAGGCGCCAGTCGGACTTGGCATCGATCTCGACAGCACCCTTCCCGACAGCGTGTCGGCGAATGCCTCCGGCTCCCGGGATTATGCGGACAGAAGCGTCACCCTCACCGCCACTGCCCCCATCGCCGACATCGGCGCGGTTTCGACAGGCGCTACCGAAACCACCAGCAGCTTCCTCGCTGCTACCTTGAGTGCAATCGACCCCATCTTCGAAACGAGGGTGGCGGCAGCCGGCGACGATGTCGAGGAGAAGGGCTCCGGCTCGAT
Source organism: bacterium M00.F.Ca.ET.205.01.1.1 (assembly GCA_004791255.1). GTDB lineage: Bacteria > Pseudomonadota > Alphaproteobacteria > Rhizobiales > Rhizobiaceae > Mesorhizobium. Next base: position 140,079 of record SRUQ01000005.1, on the reverse strand, counting down.
GTCGAGCAACGTCGACGATCTGGAGCTGGGTTACGCCGGCACCACCCGCCAGACGGTCGGCCTCCGCTTCACCAGCATCGACATCCCGAAGGGCGCGATCATTACCAGCGCCTACATCCAGTTTCAGGCCAATGAGGTGAAGACCGATGCGACGTCGCTGCTGATCAAGGGCGAAGACACCGACGACTCGAGCGCCTTCACCAGCGCCAACTTCAACGTGTCCTCACGCGCGACGACGGACGCGTCAGCCGCCTGGACGCCGGACCCGTGGACCATCGTGGGCGAGCATGGCGCCGCCGAGCGCTCGCCGGACCTCTCGGCGATCGTGCAGGAGATCGTCAACCGCTCGGGCTGGGCGGCGCTCAACGATATGGCATTCTTGATCAGCGGCACCGGCACGCGCACGGTCGATTCCTACGAATACAATCCGGCCAGCGCGCCTCTGCTGCATATCGAATACATTCTGCCGGGGTCCGGCAGCCCTGTGGCTTTCAACACGCCGGCGGATGCCGATCCCACAACCAACCAGATCGCCGAGCTCGCGGCGGCCGGCGTACCCACCGGCATCACCGCCTCGGCCACCGATCCCGATGCCGGCACGACCGTCAGCTATAGTATCAACGACTCGCGCTTCGCCATCGACGCCAGCAGCGGCGTCATCACGCGCTCGGCCACCGGCACGCTCGACTTCGAGACCCAGACATCAATCAACCTCACGGTCACGGCAACCTCGTCGGACGGCGGCACCGCCAACCAGGTGTTCAGCCTCGCCGTGCTAAACAGCCCGGAGCCGGTCGCCTTCAACGCCCAGCCGGACGCCGACAACGCCGTCAATCAGATTGGCCAGAATGCCGCCGCCGGCACGGCGGTCGGCATCACCGCCTCGGCCAAGGATCCCGACGCCGGATCGTCGGTCAGCTATAGTATCGATGACACACGCTTCGCCATCAATTCCAGCACCGGCATCATTACACGTTCGGGCACGGGCACGCTCAACGCGGCTTCGGAGCCGACAGTCGCGCTCACGGTCACGGCCACCTCATCCGACGGCAGCTTCGATACCCACGCCTTCAACGTCAGCGTCACGGCCAACCAGCTGCCAGTCGCCTTCAACACACCGGCCGATGCCAATCCTGCTGCCAACCAGATCGCCGAGCTTGCCGCAGCGGGCGCGCCGACCGGCATCACCGCCTCGGCCGCCGATCCCGACGCCGGCTCGACCGTCAGCTATAGTATCAACGACTCACGCTTCGCCATCGACGCCAGCAGCGGCGTCATCACCCGCTCGGCCACCGGCACGCTCGACTTCGAGACGCAGACAACAATCAATCTCACCGTGACGGCAACCTCCTCCGACGGCAGCACCGCCAACAAGACCTTCACCCTTGCCGTCCTCAACAGCCCGGAGCCGGTCGCCTTCAACACACCGGCCGATGCCAATCCTGCTGCCAACCAGATCGCCGAGCTTGCCGCAGCCGGCACGGCGGTCGGCATCACCGCGTCGGCCAAGGATCCCGATGCTGGATCGACGGTCAGTTATAGTATCAACGACTCACGCTTTGCCATCGACGCCAGCAGCGGCGTCATCACCCGCTCGGCCACCGGCACCCTCGATTTCGAGACCCAGTCATCAATCAACCTGACGGTCACGGCAACCTCCTCCGACGGCAGCACCGCCAACAAGGCCTTCACCCTTGCCGTCCTCAACAGCCCCGAGCCGGTCGCCTTCAACACACCGCCGGATGCCGACACCGCCGTCAATCAGATTGGCCAGAACGCCGCCGCCGGCACGGCGGTCGGCATCACCGCCTCGGCCAAGGATCCCGATGCTGGATCGACGGTCACCTACAGTATCGACGACACGCGCTTTGCCATCAATGCCAGCACCGGCATCATCACCCGCTCGGGCACAGGAACGCTCAATGCGGCCTCGGAGCCGACAGTCGCGCTCACGGTCACGGCCACCTCGTCCGACGGCAGCTTCGATACCCACGCCTTCAACGTCGGCGTCACGGCCACCCAGTTGCCGACATCCGTGACCCTGGCACATACGATCCTGACGTCGCTGTGGTCACCGTCGAGCCCCGACCCCACGGATATCGTCTATATCTCCCACCTGGGCACGCTGCTGGTTGCCGACAGCGAAGTAGAGGAGATGTCCATTTTCACCGGCAAGAATCTCTTCCAGATGAGCCTCGGCGGCACATTGGCGGGAACGCTCACGACCATCAACTTCTCCGATGAGCCGGCCGGAGTGACGTACAATCCAGCCAACCACCATCTCTTCTTCGCCGACGATACCGGCACGAAAAGCGTCTACGAGCTCAACCCAGGGCAAGATGGGCTCTACAACACATCCGACGATAAGGTGACCTCATTCAAGACGTCGGCTTTCGGCAGTTCTGACCCGGAGAGCGTCGCCTATGATTCCAACCATGGAGTGCTGTATCTCGCGGATGGCTCAACCCAGACGATCTACAAGATCGCACCAGGGCCGAACGGCAAATTCGACGGCATCGCGAGCACGGGCGGCGATGACATCGTAACGAGTTTTTCTGCGCACGCGCTGGGAACTCCTTCTGACGAAAGCATCGCGTACGATCCGGTTCACGACATCCTTTACATCATTCAGTCGCGCAATTCGGTGGCAATGGTGACAACGACAGGAGAGTTGTTGGGTACGCTCGATATCTCCGCGGCCAACGCAAAAAAGCCGGCGGGATTGGCGCTGGCGCCGAGCAGCGACGATCCGAGCCACCATATGAGCCTCTACATCGTCGATCGCGGCGTGGACAACGACTCGAATCCGACCGAGAACGACGGCAAGATCTATGAATTCCATTTGAACGATTGGCTGCTCGCCTGACCGGCGGGGGCGCGTTGCTTCAAGGTCCTGCCGTGATCCAGCTCACTGCCGCCTGCCGGATGCGCAGCAAGCACTTCGCCTCACCATACCTCTCTGACCGGCGACGTCCTCGATCGCTGCCGACCGGGCCTGGCCATGGTGTCCATATCAGGGCCTAGCGCGGCCCAGGTGCGAAAAACGGCGGCAAAGGATATCTGCTATGTCCAAACCACATCGGCTTCCAGACAGCGGCAATACAATCGGACTGCTCGCCACGGAGCTCGATTCGACGCCGCTCCTCAAAGGCCTGCAACCGCTCGATGACGGCTCGGTCCCGGCTTTCGCAACCGGCGATCCGAAGATTGCGGAGCACCTGCATGCCGATGACGGCGTGCCGCAGGCTTCCCCGGCATCTGATGGCGTTAGCCTCGCTGCCGAGACCGGCAGACACAGTGACAGCCAAAGCGCCGTCCTGATTACAGCAATCGGTGGCGATCTCATCGGCCTCGCCGAAGCGGACAGAAGCGTCACCCTCACCGCTCCTGCCCTCGCTGACAGCGGTACGGCTTCGACGGGCGCTGCCGAATCCACCAGCAGCTTCCTCGCTGCCACCTTGAGTGCAATCGACCCCATCTTCGAAACGAGGGTGGCGGCCGCCGGCGACGATGTCGAGGAGAAGGGATCCGGTACGATCTCGACCAACATCAACGATCTGGAACTGGGCTATGACAGCAGCACCCGCCAGACGGTCGGCCTCCGCTTCACAGCCATTGATATCCCGAAGGGCGCGATCATCACCAACGCCTATATCCAGTTCCAGGCCAATGAGGTGAAGACCGGTGCGACGTCGCTGCTGATTCAAGGCGACAATGTTGACGACGCCAGTCCTTTTACGGCGGTCAGCTTCAACGTGTCCGCGCTTCCGAAGACGACAGCCTCGACGGCCTGGACGCCTGACCCGTGGACCACGGTGGGCGAGCAGGGGTTGGCCGAGCGCACGCCGGACCTGTCGACGATCGTTCAGGAGATCGTCAACCGCTCGGCCTGGGTGGCGCTCAACGACATGGCATTTTTGATCAGCGGCACCGGCACGCGCACGGCCGATTCCTACGAATACAATCCGGCCAGCGCGCCGCTGCTGCACATCGAATATCTGCTGCCGGGAACCGGCAGTCCGGTGGCCTTCAACACACCGGCCGATGCCGATCCTACTGCCAACCAGATCGCCGAGCTTGCCGCAGCGGGCGCGCCGACCGGCATCACCGCCTCGGCCACCGATCCCGACGCCGGCTCGACCGTCAGCTACAGCGTCAACGACACGCGCTTCGGCATCGGCGCCAGCACCGGGATCATCACCCGCTCGGCCACCGGCACGCTCGACTTCGAGACCCAGACATCGATCAATTTGACGGTGACGGCAACCTCCTCCGACGGCAGCACCGCCAACCAGGCCTTCACCGTCGCCGTGCTCAACAACCCCGAGCCGGTCGCGTTCAACACCCCGCCGGATGCGGACACCGCCGCCAACCAGATTACACAGAGCGCCGCCGCCGGTACGGCGATCGGCATCACCGCCTCGGCCACCGATCCCGATGCGGGATCGACGATCACCTACAGCATCGACGACACCCGCTTTGCCATCAACGCCAGCACCGGCGTCATCACACGCTCCGGCACCGGCACGCTTAACGCGGCCTCGGAGCCGACAGTCGCGCTCACGGTCACGGCCACCTCGTCCGACAACAGCATCGATACCCACGCCTTTACAGTCGGCGTCACGGCCAGCCAGTTGCCGGTTGCCTTCAACGCACCGCCCGACGCCGACACCACCGCCAACCAGATCGCCGAGCTTGCGGCGGCTGGCACGGCCGTCGGCATCACCGCCTCGGCCACCGATCCCGACGCTGGCTCGACCGTCAGCTATAGTATCAACGACTCACGCTTCGCCATCGACGCCAGCAGTGGCGTCATCACCCGCTCGGCCACCGGCACCCTCGACTTCGAGACCCAGTCATCAATCAACCTGACGGTCACGGCAACCTCCTCCGACGGCAGCACCGCCAACCAGGCCTTCACCCTCGCCGTGCTCAACAGCCCCGAGCCCGTCGCGTTCAACACCCCGCCGGATGCGGACACCGCCGCCAACCAGATTACACAGAACGCCGCCGCCGGTACGGCGATCGGCATCACCGCCTCGGCCACCGATCCCGATGCTGGATCGACGATCGCCTACACGATCGACGACACGCGCTTCGCCATCAATGCCAGCACCGGCGTCATCACACGCTCCGGCACCGGCACGCTTAACGCGGCCTCGGAGCCGACGGTCACGCTCACGGTCACGGCCACCTCGTCCGACAGCAGCATCGATACCCACGCCTTTACAGTCGGCGTCACGGCCAGCCAGTTGCCAGTCGCCTTCAACACACCGGCCGATGCCGATCCTACTGCCAACCAGATCGCCGAGCTTGCCGCGACCGGCGCGCCGACCGGCATCACGGCCTCGGCCACCGATCCCGACGCTGGCTCGACCGTCAGCTATAGTATCAACGACTCACGCTTCGCCATCGACGCCAGCAGTGGCGTCATCACCCGCTCGGCCACCGGCACCCTCGACTTCGAGACCCAGTCATCAATCAACCTGACGGTCACGGCAACCTCCTCCGACGGCAGCACCGCCAACCAGGCCTTCACCCTCGCCGTGCTCAACAGCCCCGAGCCCGTCGCGTTCAACACCCCGCCGGATGCGGACACCGCCGCCAACCAGATTACACAGAACGCCGCCGCCGGTACGGCG
>SRUQ01000005.1:25900-134340 GCA_004791255.1 bacterium M00.F.Ca.ET.205.01.1.1 | reverse complement strand
CGGCAGCACCGCCAACCAGGCCTTCACCCTCGCCGTGCTCAACAGCCCCGAGCCCGTCGCGTTCAACACCCCGCCGGATGCGGACACCGCCGCCAACCAGATTACACAGAACGCCGCCGCCGGTACGGCGGTCGGTATCACGGCCTCGGCCAAGGATCCCGATGCTGGATCGACGATCGCCTACACGATCGACGACACGCGCTTCGCCATCAATGCCAGCACCGGCGTCATCACACGCTCCGGCACCGGCACGCTTAACGCGGCCTCGGAGCCGACGGTCGCGCTCACGGTCACGGCCACCTCGTCCGACAGCAGCATCGATACCCACGCCTTCAGCGTTGCTGTCTCCGGGACGGGCAACACCACGCCTGTAATCATCGAGACAAGGGTGGCGACCGCCGGCGACGATGTCGAGGAGAAGGGCTCCGGGGCGATTTCGACCAACGTCACCGACCTGGAGCTGGGCTATGACGGCTCCACCCGCCAGACGGTCGGCATGCGCTTCACCGGCATCAACATCCCGCAGGGCGCCATCATCACCAGCGCCTATATTCAGTTCCAGGCCAATGAGGTGAAGACCGGCGCGACGTCGCTGCTGATTAAAGGCGAGAATACTAACGACGCGAGCGCCTTCACGTCGGCCAGCTTCAACGTGTCCTCTCGCGCGACGACGACCGCATCCACGGCCTGGACGCCTGCCCCGTGGACCACGGTGGGCGAGCATGTCCTGGCCGAGCGCACGCCGGACCTCACCGCGGTCGTGCAGGAGATCGTCAACCGCTCGGGCTGGGCGGCGCTCAACCACATGGCGTTCCTGGTCAGCGGCACTGGCACGCGCACAGCCGATTCCTACGAATACAATCCGGCCAGCGCGCCACTGCTGCATATCGAATATCTGCTGCCCGGTCCGGCCGGCAGTCCGGTCGCCTTCAACACGCCGCCCGATGCCGACACCACCGCCAACCAGATCGCCGAGCTCGCCGCGGCGGGCACGGCCATCGGCATCACCGCTTCGGCCACGGATCCCGACGCCGGCTCGACCGTCGCTTACAGCCTCAACGACACGCGCTTCGCCATCAACGCCAGCAGCGGCGTCATCACCCGCTCGGCCACCGGCACGCTCGATTTCGAGACCCAGACATCGATCAACCTGACGGTGACGGCAACCTCCTCCGACGGCAGCACCGCCAACCAGGCCTTCACCCTCGCCGTGCTCAACAGCCCTGAGCCGGTCGCCTTCAACACCCCGCCGGATGCCAACACTGCCGCCAACCAGATTGCCCAGAACGCCGCCGCCGGCACGGCCATCGGCATCACGGCCTCGGCCAGGGATCCCGATGCAGGCTCGACGGTCACCTACAGCGTCAACGACTCGCGCTTCGCCATCAATTCCAGCACCGGCGTTGTCACGCGCTCAGGCACCGGCACGCTCAATGCGGCAACCGAGCCGTCGGTCAACCTCCACGTCACCGCAATCTCGTCCGATGGGAGCACCGCCGCGCAAGACTATGCGGTCAGCGTGACCACAGCGCCGATTTTCGAGAAAAGGATCGCAACCAGCACCGACGACGTCGAGCAAGGTCCCAGCGGCGGGATGGACCTCACCAGCACCGATCTCGACATGGTGGTTGACGGCACCAAAGTCCAGACGGTCGGAACGCGCTTCACCGGCGTCGACATACCCTACGACGCCGTCATCACCAGTGCCTACATCCAGTTCCAGGCCCAGAATACGAGCACTGGCGCCGTGTCGCTCCTGATCCGAGGCGAAAGCGACGAAGCCGTCCCATTCGAGACTGAGAAAAGCGATGTCACCTCGCGCCTGATGACGACTACTTCGGTGACGTGGACGCCACCCGACTGGACCGTGAACAATGAAGCCGCCCTTGCCGAACGCACCCCGAACCTCTCGGCAATCGTGCAGGAGATCATCAACCAGCCAGGCTATTTGCAACTCAATGACATGGCATTCGTCATCAGCGGCAGCAGCGGCGCGCGCAGGGCCAATTCCTTCGATGGCAGCGCCACCGGCGCACCGCTCCTGCACGTCGAGTACTATGTGCCGACGACCGGCCCGGTCGCCTTCAAGCATCCACAGGATGCCGACCCTGCGGCCAACCAGATCCCCGACCGTGCCCCCGCGGGCACTTTGGTCCACATCACAGCCTCGGCCAAGGATCCGGACGTCACCGATACGGTCACCTACAGCCTCAACGACTCGCGCTTCGCCATCAATTCCAGCACCGGCGTCATCACGCGCTCTGGCACGGGAACGCTCAATGCCCAGACCGAGCAGTCGATCAACCTCCACGTCACCGCAACCTCGTCCGACGGGAGCACCGCCGCGCAGGACTATACGGTCAGCGTCGTCCCGACGACGCCGCCGCAGGTCTTGTACCGGTACGCGGTCTTTGGTGACTACGGCGACACCGATCTCTCCGGCGAGAAGGCGGTGTCGGCGATGATCCATGCCTGGAACGTCGATTTCATCCTAACGATAGGCGACAACGCCTATGCGCCGCAGACCTTCGATCCCGCCGTCGGGCAGCAATATCATGACTACATAGGCAACTATCAGGGCGCCTACGGAAGCGGCAGCACGATCAACCGCTTCTTTCCCCTGCTAGGCAATCATGAATACGACGAAGGCACGGTCCCCGCCTACCTGAACTACTTCACCCTGCCCGACAATGAGAGGTACTACGACTTCCAGATCGGGCCGGTGCATTTCTTCGGTCTCAACAGCAACAAGCAGGAGCCGGACGGCCGCACTTCAACGTCCGTGCAAGGCCACTGGATGCAAAACCTTCTCGCGAATTCCGACGCGAGCTTTAACGTGGCGTACTTCCATCACACGCCATACAATCCGAGTGGCGGCACCTCCGCTATGCGGTGGCCCTTCGAACAATGGGGCGTGGATGCTGTCTTTGCCGGCCATCAGCACAATTATTACCGGGAGAACCGGGACGACAACGGCGACGGCACATTTCTTCCCTACACGACCACCGGCCTTGGCGGTGCAGGCCGCAGCGTTCCCAACGTCGGCGCCAATCTGGTGACGGTCACGGACCAGGGCATGCTTATCGAGTTCTACAAGGTGAGCAGCTTCAACGGGACAACAGCAACCAGTGTGCTGACGGATTCCTACTTTGTCCCGACACCTGCCGGGCGCCCGCCGACAATCGTCGACGGAGGCTACGTTTTGAACGGCACGACCGGCGCAGATTACCTGTGGGGTCTGGGTGGGAACGATACGCTGATCGGCGGAGCAGGCAACGACACGCTGGTTGCCGGTACCCAGCACAATCTATTCGTGTTCGCCCATGGTAGCGGTCAAGACACCGTCATGAATTTTCTGCCAGGTGCCGGCACCGGCGACGTCCTCGATCTCAGAGCCTTTGGCATCTACAACACGAGCCAGTTCCTGCAGGTGGCGACAAACCAAGGCTCGAATGTCGTGGCGTCCCTGGGCGGCGGGGATCAGATCACACTGACTGGTGTTCATGTGGAGCAATTCCACAACGACAACTTCCTGAGCAGTCTGCTGCTCGCATAGGGCCACCTTTCCGCATGTCAGTAGGATTCCCCCGTGCGGTTTTTCAAACAGAAAATCCCGGCGCGAGGCTGGTCGATGCTGGCAAAGAAATGCCCGAACCGCTCGCGGCACTCTGAGGTGCGACGCGCGGCCCGGGCATTCAAATGAACGGCTGGACGCTAAGTCCTCAAAACACGATTCTCAGCGGCCATAGTGGTCGAGGAGATTACGCCTGGCCGGGAGGGCCAACGTGAATATGGTTGTTGTCTCCCCAACCGTTGCCCGGGCGTGATCCGCCCGATTTGGCAATCGCCTTGGAGTTCAAGCTTGTGCCGAGCAGAAGCGTCACGGCCGGCGGCGTAACCACCGCAAAACGCCCGGCCTTCTTGAGAAATTCACGGCGCGCCTGAGCCTCCGAGACCAGCGGTTCCGGCGTCCGTTGCGAGCGTTTTTTGCTTTGAGTTGACATAACAGACCTCTCCAGAGACGTTCTCGAATTCACAGGTTTCACTTTAGGCTTGCTGCTGGAGCGGCACTAGTTCTCCAAAAGGCTTAGATTTTCGTGCGAGGGTTGAAGAGCGTGCGAGCGATGCGACGCAAGAGGTCGGACGGTCCACGTCGCGCCAGACCGTAGGCACGTGAAAACCGCCATGTGCCCCACATCAGATTGCCGGCGAGGCGCAGCGGGGCGCCGATGATGGGATGGGTCGCCGTGAAGACGCGCCTCCAGTGCTGGAAGCGGACCATCGGACGTTGTGCACATTTTGCCGGGATTCTGGTCCCGAAGAAATGGTGCAAGGCCAGGAGCTGGGTGTCGAGCGCATTGCGGGCGCTTCGATCCGACATGGATGCCTGCAGTGCCGTCCAGTCCACCTCGTCGCTTTCCGCCAATCGTGCCAGATCGTGAAGGTGTCTGAGATCTATCCTTCCGCGCCAATAATCTCCCTCCTTGAGGAGATCGTGGATCATCCAGTGCAGGGCGCGAGACTGGGCGGGGGGAATTTTCACCCGAAGACCGTCTTGCTGGACGAGCTTGGGGGGATCAAATCCATTCGGCCGCCTCGTGCGGAGCTCCAGCATTCCGGCGTCCTGCTGGCGGGCCATGCCTCGAGCGCCCGCCACATCGACGTAGCCAAGCTCTTCAAGACAGGCTCGGGCGATCGTCTCGTCGGATGGTTCCACGGCTAGATCGAGATCACTCGTCATCCTGCTGGGAACCCGGCCAGCCGGCGAAAGGAACAGCGGAACGGCCCCTTTCAGCAGGAACGGAACGACGTCGCGGCGGTTGAAGGCCGCAACGGCTTCACACAGTTGCGTACGCAAGCGCAGGTTCCGTTCCTGATTGCAGTCGTGAACGAACCGAAGGTACTCGCGCACGTCCTGCGGGAGTTGGTGGATCTGTCCGGCGCGAGCGAGCGACGAGAACAGATCGGGCGTGAGCAAAGTATGATTTGCCAGAGCAATCACGGCCTGCCAGTCGGCCCTGTCGGTCGGACTGCCGCGAAGTCCGGCGATCAACGCCTCAAGTGCGTTGCCCCTGCTCATCATCGGCACGCTTTCGTGATCAGTTGTACCGCATCATCAAGCCTCGAATAGGTGAGGCAGTAGGTTTCCGCCGATCCGATGAGCTGGGTCAGGACGTCGAACGCGGTGCCACTCAGCTCTCCGCCGGGTGCAAGCGCGCCGTTGAGCAGGCCGCGCAAAGCGCTGGCCGGGTCAACCGGCTCCAGGCAAGCTTTGGAGTCGCGACCTCGACGGAGCAGGACCATGCAGCCGATGGGTAAGGCGGAAGCAGGCAAGGGCACGGACGCCTTGGGCACGGCAAACCGTACACGCCTGCGGTCCGGGCGGCGACAGACTGGAACGGCATCGAGGCCGGGGCAGTATTCGGCCAGCAGCGGCCATGCTCCCGCCTTGACTGCGGGGGCAAACGGAAGGCCAATGCCATGCCCCCTGGAGTCCAGCAGCGTCACATCATCGGCGGCAAAGCCGAATCCTGCATGGACCAAAGCCAGGGTCAGCGTTGTCTTGCCCGCGCCCGGATTGCCACAAAGAAGGACGATACGTTCGTTTCTGAAAAGCGCTGCCGCATGGAGAGCAAGTTCATAGGAGCCGTACTCCAGAACCTCGGTCAGCAACTGCCCCTTCAGCATGACGGGCAGTTCGTCGGGGGAGCAGGACAGAATCCACTCGCTATCCCGGAACAGATGCACCCGTCCCCCGTGCTCGACCACCTCGAGCAGGACGTCGGCAGTCTCTCTTGCGACCTCAAGGTGCCGAAATGCGGCGATCGCGGGGAAGGCGCAGGCGGCCCGATAGACAATGCGCATGTTGCGGCCCGCAATGGCCACCATCTGGCTCGCAGGCTCTTGAGCCAACGATGTGGACAAAGGGGCGCATGGCCGGATCAGGCTTTGCCGCTGCCAATCCCCGAGCGCTGCCTCGACATGTCTGTTTGCCTCAAGCCTATCAACGCCCTTGCACGCCATCTCGTCCGAAATAGCTTGCGGCGAAATGCCTTCTTCCAGAGAGCGCCAGATGTCGGCAGCCGTGTCGTTGACGACGAAAATGGCCTTCCGGGTTGGGCTGAACAGGATGTTTTGTCCCCCGACGCGTACCAACTGGCCCTGGATCACAAACGTCGCAGGACCGTGACCGGCGGGCCCTGATGCCACGGTTTTGTCAATCGCCTGGTGCTGGTTCATCGCGGTGACGGTCCAAGCTGGTGTTGCAAAGCAGGTGCGTCCATTGGGCGAGCGCCATAATGCCTTCGATCGTCATTGCCGACGGGCTGCGATTCTCACAGCACTTCGTCGGAGAACCGGGCCACGTCCTGGTGCGCCGCGATCCACTGGAGATGCGCCTTGTTCCAATATTCACGGGCGCTGGCGCCGGTCAGCACTCTGAAACCAGAGGGCGGCGGCGGAAATGCGGACGGGATTGGCTCGTCGGGCAGCCACAGCAACAGATTGTCCCGACTCTCAATCGTCAGCCGCCACGTTCTTTCCAGGCGACGGAATCCACGCATGTTTGCCGCAGCCAACGCGAAGACCGATCCCGTGATCCTCAATCTGGGCGACTGATCGACAGCCTTGAACGGCGCCTGATGTGTGACTTCGCCCTTGGAGAGAAAGGCGTGCATGCGAATGAGGGATCCGTCGACCCGCACGGTTTCCCCGGTTCCGTCCCGTTCGTTTGACGCAGGATCCAGGCTGATCCCGGAGAAACATCCATCGAACAGGCAATCTTCGACGACACCGCTGAGGAGATAGTCGTTCTCCACCGCATCATCCCTGATTTCGCTGAGCCAGCACCCTTTCAGGCGAAAGCCGTCTGCGTGGTCGGCCAGACGAATACCATCCCAGCAGCGGCGCGCACGGACACCCTCTATTGTCGCATTGGCGGTTCCGTCCCTGACAAGCAGGGCCGCGCTGTTGCAGTAGGTGTCCCGCCAATCAGACGTTAGCGGTACCTGGCCGTCGAAGCGGCCTCCGACAAAGCGAACGCCGGGACAGTTGCGGATGACGACGGGATAGCGATTGACCGGCAACGGCCCCTCGTCGCAGCCCATCATCGCGCTGGGATTGCTGTTCCTGCTGTTGGCAACTGTGAAGGAAGCCTTGCGAGCGTCGATTGTTGCTCCCGGCTGGAGGTCTCTAATCGACTGCTGTTCGAAGCCATACTCACCTGCAAGAACGAATTCCTTGCCTTCCGGCGCCTGTCCGCCTTGCGCCTGGCACGAGCTCGGCAACAGAGCGATCACGGGGTACAGGCCGGCGAGGCCGATGAATGAACGGCGGTCCATTCGCGTGCTCATTGAGCTGACTGATCGCACAGCCGGTGCCGTTCAAGGCAGGCCAGGAGCACCGCTTCAAGCACTCTTTCGGCCACCTCTTCGGGCAATTCCTGCCTTTCCACGTCCACCGCCGCCAGTATGCCTACGTGATCCTCCGTTCGCATCCCCCCCTCAAGGTGGGCTGCAAACTCGCGGCAAGCACGATCCGCCGTCGACCAGAGATCAAGCTCGCGGTCAGGAGATGTCCTTTGCATCCGCGACGACCGATCGCCCCTTTTCAAAAGTCGATCTCGTGCCACGCCGATCTCGCCGCGCAGATGGACAAAAACCATATCGTGCACGCCAATGGCGAACAGAATGTCACGCCACGTCTCGGACGTTGGCCGATGCCTGCTCTTAAGCAATATGGACAGGAACCCCTGCAACAGGCCTTGGTCCATGATGGTGATCGTATTTTTTCCTGATCTCTTGCTTTGGACATAGGCAACCAGAAATGAAAGGTTCCAGATGACCCTGATCATATCGACAATCGATGATTGCCCGCCTTCCATGACAAAGCGTGCAATTCGCGCAAGCAGAGAGCGAAACTGAGGATCCTTAAATCTTGATGCAACAATGCCGATCCTATAGATTTGGCGGCCGACAAAAGTTCTTGTCTCCCAGGCTATTTGCACATTACCTACCAGCGGGCAGCACCGTTGCAAGCCGTTCGCTAACAGGCTGGAGGCGGTTGTCTTTCCAATCCCAGGGAGACCGAAGAATTCTACAAATCGAATGTCTGTTTGAAGCGCGCGCGCTTCAACGCTGGGCCGCAAGCCTGCCGCCAGGTCACGAACGCTGTGCGAAGTCATTGGGATTCAGGTGGGAAGTTGGTTCGAAGATCAAAGGACCAAGAAGAAAGTCAATGTTGGAATAGCTGGGCCCCGGTGCCGGCATACAGTTTTGGATTCTCGTCGAGACCGGTCTGCAATGATCGTTGCGTGCCGCGATAGAAGATAAGCAAGGACAGGGGCAGCCAGAAAAAGGCAGCGGTCGACGGACCGAAGGAATCGCTCATCTGGTTGGCGACGATGTAGTCCCACACGGATACCGACGTTCCGAGCACCATCACATTCACTTCTGTCGCGTAGTCGCCCCTGTCATTGTTGATCAATGTGTAAAGCACGGCGCTGACCAGGTATGCCATGACCACCAGAACCATCACCGACATCAAGGCGAGGCCGGGCACCCCCAGCGTTCTGAACGCGTCAATGAACAGGTTATGGCTGTGGGGAGCGATGTCGCCGACCGGCTGCCCAGCTCCCACACCCATGAACGGATGCGACAGGCCCAGATCAATCGATATTGACCACAGTCGCTGCCGCGATACCACCGAATGCGCCTCACCTCCGGAAAGTTGAAGAGACAGCAGGTTGTAGGCCCGTGGATTGAGGGCCTGCAATGTTACCAGGCTCGCCTCAAACAATATCGGAGCCGCAACAGTGCCTACGATGACTGTCATAGGGCTCTGCTTTCTTCTCACCAGATAGATACTGTACAGCACGAAGAAAGTTCCGAGACCTGCAACGCCGAGAACGAAGTTTGTCTTCGAACCCGACTTCACCAAACCTAGGAGTACCGCAACGAGGCAGCCCAAGAGGAGGACACGGTGCCTGCGAGATGCGACCAGCTTCGCGGCGATAAGCGGCAGAACAGCCGACAGCGCAATCCCGAGTTGGTTCGAGTGCTTGAAATAGCCTTCTGCCCGATCGGCGAATCTAGCGTCGCCCATCCCGACCGCGACAAGGCAGGATGTTGCAACACTCATGATGATCATTGCCAATACAATCCTGTCGATTGCCACAAGCCCCTTGGGTTTCGTGGAGATCGCCGCGACCGCTGGAATGATGGCGAAACCAAATACCTGCGCGAAAACCGCGCGCATTGTCCTGATTGGATTGTCCGCGTAGAGCATCGACAGCAGGGACAGAACGATGATGAAAGCAGATACGGTCAGCACGGCAGTCGCCAGGGCCGCTTCTGCCCGATGGAGGCGTCTTGCTATTTCGGCATAGGCAACGAGGCTCACCAGAGCGCAGAAAAGAGCCAGCAAGAAGGAAAGCGAGCCATCCGTTCCGGCGATCCGCGTGGCGCCAGGGAACCAGATGGACACGATCAGCAAAAGAACGGATGCCTGCAGCATAGATGGGATGTCACACTGGAAGCGCTATGCAGCAACTGCGCACCGATGCAGCCCTGCCCCGATTAATTCCCTCCAGCGCCTTTTTGACTTGAATGGCAACACTGAGAAACAGAGGCTCAGCGTCCCTTCCAGGACAACAATTCAAGACAAGCTGCCGCACGGCGGGTGAATACTCCGCATACCTAGTTCATAAGCAGCGTAGGCTCGGCGGGTGGATAAGGAAATGAGCGAAAAGGGGGCATTGGGACGAAGTGCCCTACGCCTTTTGTGCAACCGGCGGAGGCGCAGCGGTTTCCAGCCATCTGGTCGAGAGACGGCCAGGCAGCGCAACCGGATTGAGTGTTGGTCCGGATTCGCAGATGTGGGAGACTTAGGTACGGCACACTGAGTCTTCCGCACCATAGGAGATCGCCGTGCTTTGGGGCCTTGTCGCCGTCGGTGTGATCGGCATTTTGCTGGGTTTTCGTGTTCGTGCGCCTGCACTCATCATCATGACCGCGGCGACTGTCGTGGTCGGCGCCGTTGCGGGCGGTATTGGCAGTCTGTCCGATTGGCACCGCCTGCTTTCGATACTGCTTCTCGTCGTCACTCTGCAGTGCGCCTATCTGCTCGGCCTCTTCCTTGGCGTCATGTGGCGCCATGGCATGTCACGTAAGGGGGGGTAGTCTCTGCCTGGCATTCCGCGTGTCCGGCACCGAACTTTTTTCGCCACTGCATGTAGCCAAAGGCAAACTGGTCTTGGGCAAGGAGCTGCAACGAAGACAAGAGTTGCGATGTGCTTTAATCAAGACGCATGATCGAATTTCATCACGGCGCGGGCAGTCCGGGCGAGAATAACGACATCGGCCCATAGAGACCATTCTCGCACATAGCGGCTGTCGATAGCGACACGACTGGGATAATCCATGGCATCCCTGCCGGTCACCTGCCACAGGCCGGTCAGCCCTGGCCGGGTTTTAAGATAGTCGATCGCACAGGCGCCGTAACGCTGCAGTTCGGCGGGAACGACCGGACGAGGCCCGACGCAACTCATCTCGCCGCGCAGCACGTTGATGAGCTGAGGCAGCTCATCCAGGCTCGACTTCCTGAGGATATGCCCCAGGAATGTGATGCGCGGATCCTTCTTGAATTTCCAATTCTGCTTCCACTCCTCGGCGGCTTCGGGATTGCTGGCGATATAGTCGGCCAGAACCTGCTCGGAGTTGGCGACCATGGTCCTGAATTTGTAGCAGGCGAAGCGCTTACCGTTGAACCCGACCCGGGTGTGGGAGAATGTCGCCGGTCCGCCGTCAGTCACCAATATCAGAAGGGCAACCATCAGCATGACCGGAGCAGCGAGGACAAGCGCGATCAATGCAACCGCCACGTCCATCATCCTCTTGGGCCGGCCGCCAAGCGGACGGAGGTTTTGGCGGACGCGGATGCCGGGTCTGCGGCGCTTTATGTCAAATGCGCTGATTGTCATGAGTTCACCAAGAGACGCTGCTGGTGTCACCGCCCAACTTCACAGCGGCGCGTCATTCTCGGCAAGAGAAGCAAAGGAGGTAGCGCCGTACCCGGCGCTCGTTACCCCCTTAGCCTGATCCGCGCGTGGCTGGCGTAGCGTCGGTAAGCCTTCTGATCAAACGGCGTATCACCTGGCATCCGTTTGCTGCAGTAGCAGTTCGGGTAGGTTCGGCTGTATTGCCAGAGGGCGCATTGGAACTGGTCGCCACCAAGACGCCGGAGTGCCTACCAAATTCAAGCCGTCCTTCACCTGGCGAGGACAGAATAAGCAGGAACCACGTTTGCCAAATGCGCAGGGCGGAAAAGGCGTCCGTCAACGCAATGCAGAAATGCACGCGCATCGCGCCCAGACGAGAAACCGCGGGGCAATTGATCCGCTTAAGGACATTGCCGGCCTATCTGATAGTGGAGAGCGTGCAACGTGGTGCCCAGCTTGATGCCTTCATCACGTCATTTTCCGGCAAAGCCGTTTGCTCGTGATGTACCCGAGATCGACCGTGCCGAAGTACTTGCTATCGTGCGCAAGCAAATGGCCTTGCTCGATCTCGATCTCTCCGGCCTCACCGTTGTCGTTGGCGCTACGACAGGATATCAAGCGGCGACTGCGACAGTGGCGGCACTCGCCAATGCCAGCCGCGTCGTTGCGCTCACTCGCATACCCTCCAGACATCCGAGCCTTGCGGCAACAGCGGACGCGACGCTCGCATTTGCCAAACACGCCAAGGTCTCCGAACGCGTTGAAGTGACGAACCGCATCGACAGCCGCAGATGGCAGGACGTCGACCTCGTCGCGAATTGTCTCCAGGTCGGGCCGATTTCGAGATCGCTCATCGAACTCCTGCCCTCTCGTGCGGTTGTTTCACTCATGGCTGAGCCATGGGAACTTCGGCCGGGCGCTGTCGACTTCGACGCCTGTGACGAGGCCGGCATTAAAGTTGTGGCTCCCAATCTCAGCCACCCGGCCATAGACCTGCTGCCGGAGTTCGCGCGCTTATGCTGCATCTTGCTGGACGACGCCGGCGTCGATCAACGTGCCGCGAGGCTCGCCATCGTCTGCGATACGCCCTGTGCGCCCTTTCTCGAGCATACGTTGCGCGAGCGTGGGGCGAGAGTAAGCCTCTTTTCGCACCCGGCGCTGCTGACCGACGATGCATGGGATGTGATCGTCGTCGCGATGCGTCCCTCCGAGAAACCGCCAATGGACATCAACAGCCTGGGCCGAGTTGCCCGGAACTCGCTTCAGCCGCTGCTGGTGCAGTTCAGCGGCGGGATCGATCGCTCGGCAGCCAGCTATTTCGGTCTCAGTATCTGGCCGCCGAAGCGGCCCACCCGCGGTCAGTTGGGCCTGCCGCTTGACCTGCTCGGTGCGGCTCCGGTGATCCGCCGACTGACCGGCGGGCTGAAGGCCGGCGAGGCCGTATACCGGGGTGCACAGATGGGAAAGGACAGCGTTGGATTCGTCGTGACGGCGGGGTCAGCGACCGTTGAGAGGCACTGAACACCCGCATGTCCGTTTCGCCAAACGGCTCGGACAGGACATTCACCTCAGGTCAGAACGGGACCCAAGGAGGTCCGGCTCGGTCCCAGCAGTTGTACTGCTGGGGCCGGCCAATCAAAGGCCGATCTTGGCAGCCTTCAAAGCAGCATCTGTCGAAGCTTGTACGCTACCTCCGTTCGGTTCGTAGCCTTCAGTTTCTTCATGATGTTACGGATGTGGACCTTGACGGTGCTCTCGCAAAGGTTGAGCTCGTAGGCAATTATCTTGTTCGCCTTGCCTTTCCTGAGCGCCTCCACAACAGCAGCCTCGCGCAGGGTGAACATACCGGTGAGCGGGCGGGCGCCGTTTGCGGTCGAATGGATGATCTCGCGAAGCGCCAGCACGCAACTGGCGGGCACAAAGATTCCTCCGGCCCGAGCCAGGCCAATGGCCTCGGCAGCGACCTTCACCTTGACGCTCGTGGGAATGTAGCCTCGGGCGCCGCATTCAAGAGCCGCGAGAACCTCCCCCGGCTCGTCGGAATCCACCACGACAATTACGGGTACGGCACCAACCTCGGAAATGAAGTGCACGAGTTCCGCCCGAACACTTTGGTCGGTGACCCGTCTGGCGCCAAGAATGACGAGGATCGCGGATGGCTCCGCCTCGCCGGCAGTGTGGTGGATGTCGTCAAGCGATCCTACCGCGCTAACGCGCAAAGTGGGATTGTGTTCGATAAGGCCACGAGCAAGGCATTCGCGTTCAAGTGCCCGCTTATCGACAATTACAACCAAGCCTTCGCCCGGATGTCCTTCTTCAAGATCGGACCTGCCAAGGCCATTCGCGTCCGGCAGATGCCCATTGTGTACCGGTGCTATTGTGTCGTTCCAAAAATTGGAAATCTGAGGATGTCCCATCGCCTTACTTACTCCTCTCGGCCGTCGGCTTTGCTTTCTCCCTCTTGTCTTGGCTCCCTGCTAAAGCTTGCCGAAGGCATGAACTGTACGCCCGTTCGCCGTGTGTCAGACTGCCTGCACACCAACGCGAAATAGATTCAAGAAGTAGGGTACGCGCCTGCCCAACGCACAGACGTATGTGCATCCCCGCTCCATTGAGGTAACCCAATGTGAGATGCATACTACGATGCTGTGGAAAACTCGCATTAATCCTGGTTAACAATTTGGTAGTTATATCTTAGCTAGCTAATATAGCTGAAAGTGGTACAATCTATAATTGTATTTCTGTACGCCTCACCTTAAGGATGAATCCAAGAGCCCCCCCACCTCAAGGCGGACGCTTGCGATCCGGAGAAAACGGGGCCACACTTTTTTAAAAACCCCTCTCGCCTCGGCTGCCAGTGCCCCCATCCTAACCGCTGCAGCCGGGGCTTTCTTTTGCCGGCAACAGCCGCCTTGGCCCGAAGGCCGTTCGTCATCAACCGTCTTCCACCCTCTTTGGTTCCGGTTGGCTAGGTCGACGACCCGCGACCTGTTCGAAGCATGCTCCCGAGGTCCTGTGGCGGCCCTGAGGTAACGCTCCTCATAGGCTGGCCGCACACGAGCTTCCGGTCACATATTGCTCGCCTGCCGGGCTGGCGGCAGCGGCTTGAACGGACGTATCTGCCGGATTTGCCGGGTTTCACCGGCGGTCGGACGATCTGCAAGTGAACTCACGATCGGCTGGTTGGCTTTGGCTTGCGGCATCGAACGCCTTTTGAGCAAGGATGCCGACATCTTTGCGACCAGGTCTTTCATTTCCATCTTGGACGTCTCCTCCCGAGAAACGCTTCCCGCAGAATATTGGTAGCACAGTCCCCGGCGTGCTCACATTCAATCTTGAGATGCCACGGCCCGGTCTTCGATTGGACCCAGTTGATCGGCCGCGTCAGGCACCTGCGGTGCGAGGAGCTCAGGCATGGCCCGTTGCAGGATCAGCTGACCGGATTGTGCGGAAATAGGTTTGCCACTTGCCAAGCGGCCCGGCGGCCGGGGCGTGGGGTGGCGGGGTCGGCCGCCGGGCCTAACCGGCAACCGGGGGGTGTTGACGGCTTGCAAATTTTAGGCCTGCATGGATCGCTACTATACCTAGCAAAACGGCGGTGTTCGGCTCCTCTCGCCCTCAAATCGGATGACCCAAGGTCGCATCGTCGGGTAGGTGCCTGACCAGCGGCCTGTTCCATTTCGAATCTGCCTTGACATCCATGCCGGTCTGAAATGCTCATGCACAAGGCCGGGTCGCAGCGGCCGGCGATCGAGTTTCAACCGATGAAGAGACTCGTCTTAACGGGGACGATCGGCGGGCCGGTGTTTTGCCGGCAAGGCTAACGGCTTTGCGGACGAGAGGCTTTGGTGGGTTGACGCAATGTCGGTTTAGGAGCAAGGCGCGAACCGACCACACGGCTACTGCCTGCGCGCAACCAGCCAACCAGCCCGGCGAGCGGAGCGAGGAGGATAGCCACGCTCGCCCTGGCGATAGCGCGATGGCGGCGATCTTTGCATTCTTGACGGATCAGACTCTGGACTTCCGAGCTACCAGCCGCCGTCAGGACCCAGCTGTTGAGCTGTGAGGATTTCCTCCACATCGGACTATTGTCGCTCGCGCAGCCGATCTTCATGTTGAGACGATCGGCCTTCCGCAACAGTCGGCGCGTTGTTATCGCCGCAATCTGTTCATGGTAGAGCAACGTTTCCCAATGATGCCGGTATTCGGCCTTGTCCCGCGCCGCAGCCGTGCCGGCACTTGCCAGTTCGATCTCATAGGCGTGGTCGAGGGTCCTGACAATTCGCCGGTACGCCTCAATTTCCAACAGCTCTTTGATCTGTAGCGATATCGTCATACGGCCTCCCCAAGCCTTACACCCGAAGGAACGCTACAACCTCATACGGGCACATACGGCGCTCAGTCCATTCCACCACTTGGATGAGCCCGCAGCGCAAACGAACTAGGATGGCGGAAAACCTTTTGCATTTGAGCGCGGCTGCCTCCCGCACCTGCTCATGGACTGCACCGTTGTGATACCGTTCTGCTAGGCGATATGCCTCACGAAATAGGCCTTCCCGGCGAAGATTCGGTTCTGATCACGAGGACAAAAGGCTCGCTATGCCTTCACGCCGACGGGGGGCTTCCCCTGCGCCATCAGCGGATGTAAGGATATGTTAGCAATTCGTTAAGTACCGGGTTGAGGGGTATGCGTAAGGGAGTTCCAACATGAACTTCAAGGCCCTGATCAAGCGTGCTGAAGACGTAGACAACGCGCTCCAGGAACTGCAGACCGATCTGGCCGACGCGCTGGATGCGAGTTTCGAAGCCGAGGACCAGCCGCCGCCAAAGAGCGACGACGTTCCGGATGTCGCGGAAGAAACCGACGCCTCACCGCCCGAGACAAGTGCCGATAGTGCGGGTGCCGATAGTGCGGGTGCCGATAGCGCGGGCAACACCGACAGTTCCGACACCGCGCTACGCCTGACCTCCCACACCCAGACACGACTGGCTGCGTTGAGTGCCTTTGAAGGGCTGTTCCATGACGCCAGGGATTATCTGGAGGAGATCAACAGCAAGCTGTCGGAGATTGCAACCTCGCACCACCTGACGCGCGAGTTCCTCAACATCCTGCACAGCGACATTCTTCGCGCCAACGAGCTGGAGCTCGCGAATGCCGGCCTGACCGGGGACCAGAGAACGCTGTCGGAAAAGCTGCACGACGCCGTGAGGAAGCTGCGCGAGCGTGAAGGCGGTTTCGAAATGCTGCAACAACGCGAGGCAAGCCTGATCCAGGACAAGGAGGCGCTTCGCGCGGCGCTTGCCGCGGCAAGGCTGGAGCTCGCGGAGGCAGCCAATGCGAGCGCAAAACGCGAGGCGGAGTTCGGCGACATCGCCAAGCGGCTAACCGGCAGAACGGTCGAGGCCAACAGGCGCTTGCGCGAGAGCAAGATGCTGCGGGAAAAGCATGTCGCCCTGTCGATCGAACTCGACAAGGCGCTGAAGCGGGAATCGCAGGCGCGCCACAGGCTCGACGAGCTGTCGACGATCCATGCCAGCGAAGCGGCGCGGCTCGCCGAACTGCTGGACGCGCTCGGCAAGAGCGAGAAAGAAGGGATGCGGCTGCAGAAGTCGCTTGAGGCTGCCCACGCGAAGCTGTCGGAAATGACCGAAGCGGCCCGTATGAAGGAAGAAGACCGGGAAGCCGAGCTGGCTCGCAGCCAGACGGAAATGCGCGGGTTGCGTTCTGAGATTCAAGACCTGCAAACGCGACTGGAGTGGGCCTCGAACGAGAACAGCGAGGCCGCCGGCGAGATCGCCAGGCTGAAGACCGAATTGAACGACACCCTGGCTGAAAAGACGATCACCGTTGAAAGATTGTCCGCGCTCGCCGATGAGAGCGAAAGCGACAAGATGAGCCTTTCGAAGGTGAACGCCAATCTCTCACAGCTTACGCTGCAACAGGCGTCCGAACAGATACAGCTCGATGTCCAGAGGCAGGAATGCGAGGACCTCAAGGTGGAAATCGCGTCGCTCAATGCCCGCATCAAGGAATTGCTGCCTTACGAGCGGCTGCACAAGGCCACCGACGGCAAGCGGCGAGAGAGCACCGTGGTCGAGATTTCCGGCCCAGTGGCCCAAAAAGCACGTGCAGCGGGCAAGCGGCGCATCCGCATGAACCTGCGCGCGACGCCTTAGAGCGGTTCAGCGTTCGATAGAATCGCCGACCCGCTCTAACATTTTTGCAATTCCCGAGGGCAAGCGCCACGCGCTTTTCCCGGGAAAACCGCTAGGCACTTCCTGGAATTGCCCCATCTCACTTCGCAGGCTCTCCGCGACGTCGCTTCGCTCGCGCGCCGCTTGGGGTGGCGACTTGCTCCGGCTGGTAAAGTTCTTCCATGGTGAGCGATGCCAGGGCGCCGAAAGGCGCCTGCTTTTTCACCCGGCCGCTGCTGAGAATCACCACGTCGTCGCAGAACGAGATGGTGCTGTGATGGTGACTGATGACGATGGTCGTGCGGCGGCCGGCTCTCGACTTGAGCGTCTCGACAATGGCTGCCTCCGACAGGCCGTCCACGGCATTGGTGGCTTCGTCCAGGATGAGAAGATCGGGATCGCGCACCAGGGCCCTGGCCAGCGCGATCCGCTGCCTTTGTCCCGCCGACAGATTGACACCCCTGTAGCCGACGACCGTGTCGTAACCCAGAGGAAGCCGTTCGATGAATTCATGCGCTTCGGCCAGTCTTGCGGCACGCTCGGCGTCGTCGGCCGTGGCCGCTTCCTGCCCGTAGATTATGTTTTCAAAAATGGTGCCATCGACCAGTTCCAGCTCCTGGCTGGCCAGAGCGATGTGCCGCCGCCACTGGCTGGCGTCGATCCCATCGAGCGGTGATCCATCGACGAGAATCCTGCCGCTGTCCGGTTCCACGAAGCGGCACAGAAGATTGACGATCGTCGTCTTGCCGGCGCCCGAGCGACCGATCAGTGCCGTGGAGCGACCACCGCGGATTTCGAACGTCGCCGAATGCAGCACCACCTCGCGCCGGTCGGTGCCGGAATAGGTGAACGTCACGTCGTCAAACCCGATCCCTTGGCGCAGGCCGTGGAACGGCCCGTCGCCTTGCGGAGGCCTTGGCTTGCCCGTGGGATCCAGCATCCATGTCACCTCTTCGAGCGATCCGCTCAGGCCTTGCAACTGCCCCCACGATCCTTGCAGGGCGCGCATATGCGGCTGCAGCCTGTAGAGCAGTATGACAAAGGCGATGATCAGCGGGAAACTCAACTGCGCCAGCCAGGCGCCGATCACCACCGTCAGAAACAGCATGGCGTGGAGAACCTCAGTCAGCGGCGGCAACGCTCCCTGCCGGACAAGCAGGACGAATGAGGCGCGGCGAACCGCATCCGAAGCCGCATCGAATGTCGCCTTCTCCCGGCTCTCTTGGCCGAAGATGCGGATCAGGCGTCCGGCATGCACGAGGTGGAGCATCTGTGACGCGAGGTGGCTGTTGCGGGAGGCAACACTGCGGCTGGGTCCCTTCAGATTGGCCGAGAGGATGGCGTGCGCGATCTGGACGGCTGCCAGTCCGAGCGTGACCAACAGCGTCATGCGCCACGAAAGCAGGAGCAGAAAAGCCAGCAGGATGATGGCGGCCGACGCGCTGACGATGGCCGACAGCATGATCTGGATCGCATCCGATGCCCGCCAGGACTCGTTGGAGATGATGTTGAGCAGCCGTCCCGGACTCTGCCGCAGGAAAAAGGGGAAGCCGACGCGCAGCAACTGCTCGGACAATGCACTGCGGATCGAGTGACTGGCCTTGCCGTAGATGAAGGTCGTCAGCAGCGTGTTGGCGAAGGCAAAGACGTTCTTCAAGACGATCGAACCGAGGATGGCGACCGAAATGACGACAAGCCGGTCGCGTTCGCTCAAGCTCGATCCGACGTGCTGGAGGACTGCGGAGAAACCGCCCATTCCCGCTGTATCCCCATGGCCCATGATAATGCCCAGCAATGGAATGATCAGGCCAATGCCGAACCCTTCGAGGACAGCGCTGACCAGACCGAGAGCCACCACGGCCGGAAGCAGACGCAGTTGCCTCTTTCCGAACGCCCGGAACAGCATTGGCAGGCTTGGCGGCAGCAATGGCATTATCGCGGTTCACCTAGCCTGGGCATTTGCCTGTTGATCTTGCCGCACCGGCTCACCTTGCGCCCGCCTGGCCAGCAGGAGAACCGCGAATCTGGCCGCACCGAGCAAATTCATGGCGACGATCGGCCAGTGCGACAGATTGAGTTCGCGATCGAATGCGGGCCCGCCCGCCAATTCCCGCAAAGCCCCTCTCGCGGCCCAGTAGAAATGGCGAAGCAGCCACGGCGCATGGCGAACATGCTTCAGGCAGAGCCCGCCATTGCCAAGACTGTAGTCGCGGTGCAGCTTTTCGATGGATTTGCGATCCCGCCGGCCGTGATGATGAAATATCGTCATATCAGGCACATACTCGACCGAGATGCCGAGCAGCACAGCGCGCACGAGGTAATCGGTATCCTCCGCCGACCGCAATGGCCCGCCGGCGCCGAAACGTTCATCGAAATAGCCGATACGGGCCGCGACATCGCGATGCATCGTCATGTTGCAGCCCAGCACGAAACCGCCGGGATGAACATCCGGCGTCAACCGCTCGCGGACCCGCGACCGCTTGATCGTGAAAGGCAGGTCCCTCGGATCACCAAGCTCGACACGGCCACCCCGGATGAGCCACGGCTCCCCGGACGCATAGTGTCGCTGCAGATCGCGCAGGTAGTCGCTATCGACCGCGCAATCATCATCGACGAAGACCAGCACGCGGCCCCGCGCATGCCTCAGCCCGGCGTTGCGGGCAGTCGCCAATCCCGGTCGTGGCTCGCAAACGGGCGTGAACGGAATGTCCGACATGTCGGCGATGCTGGCCAGGCGCTCCGCCGTACGGTCGCTCGAGCCGTTGTCGACGACCACGAGTTCGGCCGCGAAGTCGGCATGGGCGCGGCACGCGGCCTGCACCGAACTGATGCAGGCCTCGAGCACGGCGACGCGGTTGCGCGTGCAGATGATGAAGCTGACTTCGGGCGCCGATCGTTCCGGGCGAGGATTGGCCGAGGCGGGGCCAAGCGCTGTCGAACGATCGCGCCGCAGAATTTGGTGGGCTTTGACGGTCATTGCTCTAGCTCACCTGATAAGGCGCCAGAACCGCCGCCGCGGGCGCGGATTTGAAGAAGTATGCCACGGCGTCCGCTTGCTTGCTGGCCGACAGCGAGGCGAGGCTGAGCCAGGGCGCCCAGGCGCCGGGCCGCAGCGCATATTTCTCGCGGCGCCGGATGGCGTTCCACTTCGCCGTCCGCGTCAACAATTCATGTGTCAGTGAGGGCTGCCTTTCGTCGACGACGAGTTGGTAAAGGAAATAGAACAGGTTCAGCGCGCCGGCCTCGAAGCTCGGCCGCTCCTCGCTCGGCAATGAGCGTATCCGCTCCTCCAACGCGACGATGAAGTCAGCCGCACGGGTTACCGTATCGAGATCGACCGCATCGCCGATGTCGCGCAGGTCGCGCGTGGTCTCCGCAAGGCCCACACGCTCGAGGTTCTCGGCGACGATCCGCAAATGGGTCCTGCGCATCTCCTCGATGTGCCGACTGGTCACGCTTGCCTCATGGACCCGGTAGACGACCAGGTTTTCTGGCATCATGGCTGCCGGGTAACGGGCGGCCAGCCGCCGGAAAAGATCGAAATCCTCGGCGTGCCTATAGGTCGTGTCGTAGCGGAGAAAATCGCCTTCGATGACCTTCCTGTTGTAGACGACCGTCGGGTGCATGAAGATCGTGAAGAACATCGCCAGTATGGGTATGCGGCCGAACTGGAACACCGGATCAGGCATTCCCTTGGCGATGCGGCCGCGGATCAACATGTCGACGCCGGCGCCGCAGAAGCCGAGTTCGGGCCGCCGCTCGAACAGCGCCACCTGGCGCGACAAGCGCCAGGGATAGGCGACGTCGTCCGCGTCCATCCGCGCGACCAGTTCGCCCTGGGCGATTGCCAGCCCTTCGTTGAGCGTCGCGACGAGGCCGCGGTTTTCGCGAGATATGATCGAGATACGGTGGTCGGCCTGCCGGTATCGCTCGAGAATCTCGAGCGAATTGTCGGCCGACCCGTCATCGATCGCGATGATCTCCAGGCGGCTGTAGTCCTGCCGCAGGATGCTTTCCAGCGCCGCGGCAAGATAGGGTCCAGCATTAAAGACCGGTAGCAGTACCGAAACGAGTGGCGCGGCGGTCATCGTCTCGCATCCGTTCGCTGGAGGTCGAGCGCTGGCGAGCGGTCATCGGGCGATCCGCCGGGATAGGCGTCCACCGCCTTGGCGAACCAGCCGGCATGGCCGTCCCGCGTGGCGCGGGCAGGCGCAACATAGGGAAAGTAGCGCTTGAGGCTGTTGAGCGGCCTTTCGAAAATAACCCAGGAAATCGAGGCCGCGACAATCGTGGCAGAGCTCGCAACCAGGAACCGCCCCGGCCCTTGTTCCGAGACATTGAGCGGAATCCAGGGCTGCGACTTGACGGCGAGCGACAGCAATATCGGATGATACAGATAAACGCCGTAGCTGACGCGGCCGAGGGCCAGCAGCGGCGGCAGTTCGGCAAGCTTGCCGAGGGTGCCGCCAAGACCGCGCGAACAGGCGGCGACGATGGCCATCAGCGGCACCAGGGGCAGGACTTGCAGCAGCAGCCAATGGGCCCATTCCAGAGTCGGATCGGGAGGCGCCGGGACAAGCCATTCAATCATCAGGAATGCGGCCGCGAAGGCAGGCCAGCCCAGTCGCATCCATTGCGGCAGGCCGGCGCCCCTGGCCCGCCAGCACGCAAGCAGCGCGCCAGACGCCAGTGCGTCCATTGATGCCGGCGGCAGCAGGTCGCGCGCCAGGGCCGGGGTGGCGGTTATCGGCCAGTAGAAGCGATAGGCCAGCGACAGCAGGATGACGCCGATGCAGATCTGCTCGAAGCGCCGGCGCGGAACCAGCAGGACGACCAGTGGCCAGGCAAGATAGAACTGCTCTTCGATGCTCAGGCTCCAGAAATGGCACAGCACCCAGGGCGTCCAGTCATTGCGCAGCGCGTACCAGAAATTGGACAGATAGAGGGCATGCCAGACGAGCGATCCCCTGGACTGCTCCAGATCGACCAGCCAGACGAAACCGAGCACGGCAAAATAGGGAGGAAATATCCGCAGCGCCCGCCTGATGTAGAAGGACCGCAGAGCGGGGCCGGTTTGGAACTCGGCGGCCATACGCGCTTCCAGCAGCAGGCGTGTAATCAGGAAGCCGCTCAGCACGAAGAACAGCCGGACGCCGATATGGCCCCAGAATGAAGATCCTCCCGCCGCGAAGAAATGGGAGTACAACACCATCGCCACCGCGACGGCCCTCAACGCATCCAACTGGATGTCGCGGGCGTTTGCCATCAGCGACGTCCGCCAGCGTTACACGAGTTGGGTATTTCCAGCGGCAAGGCAAGGTGGGCGAGGCCCGCCAAAGCGCAGGCGCCGTCAAACGCGCGCTTCCCCAATCCGCTCGGGCCCGGTCCGCAATCGATGCACGCAAGGATCAAGTTGGTCAACCTGGCGGAATCCTTCACGGCGTGTGTCCAGTCGCAAGAGAGTCCCCCGGAAAATGGTTCGACTATGGCATTGTGCAGCGCAACACAAAAAATCTACCCGGCTGAAATACTGATGTGAGCGACGGCAAAAATTTGACAAAACCTGCCCGGTCTTCACCTTTTTGGCGATTTTCTCCAGAATTTCGAACTTATCGTTTAAGTTGCACGGCAACTCTCGCCCAGGTTGATTTGTGAGAATTGCGGCCGAAGGGCAATAAGCCCACACACTTCTGCAGAGATGCGCGAAATTCGACAATCTACATTTGACTAAATCGATTCGGCCCTGGTTCTGCGGCGAACGAATACAACCCGGTGGGTCTTTGGCAATGCAGCATGGTCGCCGGAATCGAGAACCGCTTCATGGCGGCTTTCAACGCCGCAGCTGCTTGGGCGGGTGCTCGCCTCGCAGTGACGTTTGGTCAGGAGCAAACAGGTAGCTTCGAGGCTCGGATAGTCGGAAGCTGACCTGCCAAATGCACATTCGCGGCAATTCGGCGTCAATTATCAGGCGACCGAAATGTCTGGTGACAGCCATTGCAGATTTTCCTGATCTGTTCAAAAGAGGCCGCAAGCGCGGTCCTATCGCTGAGAGGCGCAGTCGCGGCAAAAGTCTCGGTGGCGTTGTGCAGCTTCTGCATCGCGTCTTGGAATGCCTCCGGCTTTTCCCAAATGGCCGGCAAGGCTCTGCTGTGATGATCGATGCTGCCGGGCGGAAACAAGGTTGTGGTTCGGTGGCAATTTTCGTGCAACGCATCGGCGTGCCGAGCCACGGCCGCAGCATTGAACGGCGCATTTCCCACGAGCATATCCCCGATGGCCTTCAACTCGCGGCCCATATTCTTCATCGCCGCCATACGTTCGGCGACGATACCTGTCGCCCCCATATGCGCTAGAGCCACGCCGGCAGCAAGCACGGCTGCCAGCGTTGTGGCGGCGAGCTTGAACAATCAAACCTCCCGTCCCCAAGGGCGACCTGCCGCCGCGAAGCGGCAGGTTCGAACCACGGCTATTTGACCGGAATCATCAAGTGCGCATAGGGCGTGTCGGGAAACATGACATATGGCTGTGTCTGGTCTGGTTCATGAGGATACAGGGCCATTATGGCCGGGGCATTCATGACCATTACGTGGGGGCCATCGTGTATCCATTTTCCGCCTTCCCCCGGCTTGGGTGCGTAGGGATCGGTATTGCTGGCTGCATCGCCCCCCTTCAGCATATAGGCGAAAGCAACCTTGCCTTCCGGCGGCTCCTTCTTGGACATAATCGCGTGCATCCACGCCATCCCGTTCTCGTCAGTGCACATAGGGTCGTCGGTAGGAGTAGCGGGGTCGTCGGGGATGCAAGTGAAGCCGTTCGTGCCCTTCCTCAACGACTTCATTTCCCAATTCACGACGGCGGCATTTTTGCCGACAGCCTCCGGTGCCGCCGAAATCGCATTCTCAATCAGCTGCTCATCGGTCTTGTCGGCCGCAGACGCGGCGGATGCCCAAGCGACGACGATAGCAGCCAAAAGCACACGGTTTGAATGGATGTGCATTGCTTACTCCTTCGCGAGCGTCAGGGTGGCTGCGCGTCACAACGGTCAGCTCCCGCTCTCTGGAGTTGGCTGCTGCCCTAGGATCTAGAACGCGCCGAAGGATATCCTACTCCCAATCTTTCATGCGCGGAACCTGATATAAGTACAACGGATTGAACCGCAGTCTTGCAAGTCCCATTCAAGAGAACTGGGCCGAACACCTGCTGTGGGGTAACCGAACACCCTATCTCTTTGTTTTCACGCAATTCCCAAGGGAAGCGCTACGCGCTTTTTCCCCGGGGAAAACCCCGTCACACACTTCCTGGAATTGTTCTAGACGCGCGCCCGTCGGCTTGTGCATCCACGTCGGTGATCAGCATATGGCCCGGCGACACTGTGATCGAGATCGCGAGTTCGGCACGCGCAAGAGCGTCTTGAGCGGTCAGGCTGCTGGCCCAGAATACAGGGACCTCCCCTTCCATGATTTCGACCGCATCGCCCCAGTCGGGAGCCATCAAATTTCGTATCCCGATGGTCGCCGGCTCCCCGACATGGATGGGAGAGCCGTGCGCATGCGGGAAACCTGCGGTAAGGGCGCGAACCTTGTCGACGTCGCAATGTCTTATCGGGCGCATGGAAACGACCATTTCGCCACCAAACGGTCCGACCTGGAAGGTCTCGATCCTGGTTCTGAACTTGGGAGAGTTTTTTCCGAAGCCGATGCGACGGAGTTTCACGCCCTTTTCGGCAAGTGCCGCCTCGACGGTAAGCGAACTGCCGAGCGCAAAAGCGGCGAAGTCATCCCGCCACAGGTCGATAATGTCGGTTTGTTGACGGATCATTTCCCCGAAGCAATAGATGTTGTACTGCGGCGCATCGGTCCGGATATCGATATCACCCAAGGCTGGGAGCGATGGGTTGCCGGCACGGCTCACGCCCACCAAAGGACAGGGTTTGGGATTGCGGACGCAAAACTGATGGAAATCGCCGGCAAAGCCGCGCGGCACAATCACGACATTGGCCTGCAATTTGCCGCGCGCTAGCCCTCCCGTACGCCCTTCATAGGCGCCCATTCTAACCAGTCTGCGCAATCTATCTGCATCGATCAGTTCCAAATTGTCATAGAACAATGAAGTGATCTGGCGAACCATGGCTTCCGAGGCGTATGTATGTTTCAGAGGCACGTCGAGAGCGCGTAAGATCATCGACGGGTCGACGGCTTGTCAAATTATCAGAATCTTCCCTCGTCGATAAATTGTATTTATTGGTCGGCCAACGGAGACCTCCGTTATTATTAGCCGCTGCTCATAGAGCTTTTGTTCTCATTGACAGCTGCGGCAGCCGATTGCTTCTATCTGTCGGCCTGCCTCGTGCAGAAAGCCGAGGTCGCGGTTCATGTAGAAGAGCAGGAACGACGCGTAGAGTACAAAAACGAGGCTGAAGACCAGCGTCTTCACGACCAGCGACAGCGCAAAGACATTCAGGTGCGGCGAGGCGCGCGCCAGGAAAGCCAGCACAATGTCGGACAAGAGCATGCTGATGACGAGCGGGAAGACAAGGGTCAGCGCCATCATCAGGATGCGGTTCAGCAGACCGAGGAAGATCCCGGCTGCATCCTTGCTGAACACGGGCAAAAGTTGGTCGATCGGCCAAAGCCCGTAGCTGTCGTAAAGGCTGGTCAGGGAAAGTTGCAGGCCGCCGGCTGCCAGATAGATCGTGACCATGATGACGGCGAGCAAAGTGCCGGTGGCACTCGTCTCATGGGTCATCATCGGATCGATCAGGGTCCCCATCGTGGAACCGCGCTGCAGGTCGAGGATATCGCCCGCGGCCTCCGCCGCCCAGAATGGTATGCCCATCGCCAGCCCGAGCGTCACCCCGACAACGACCTCCTTGAACATGTACAGGACGATCATCGTCGTCGTGATATCGGTGTTCGTCAGTTTGGTCACGATCATCGGAAAGACCGGAACCGCCAGCGCCAGGGCCACGCCGTTGCGCAGAAGCCCCGATAGCGGCACACGCGAAAAGAGCGGCATCAGAAACATGAAGCCGGTCAGGCGTGCGAGCGCGAAAGCGCCCGCCAGAAGATAAAACTGCAGCTCTTTGACGGACGCGAAGATTGGTTCGACCGGCATCGGCGTGCCTCAGCGCGTGACGACGGGGAATTCGTCCAGCGCCGTCGAGGCCTGCTGCGCGATCTGCTGGCCAAGCAGCGGACCGAAGACCATGATGACCAGCAGGATCACGACGAGCTTGATCGTCTGCGGCAGCGACTGGTCCTGGATCTGTGTCAGCGCCTGGGCAAGGCCGACAAGGATGCCAACGGCCAGCGCTGCGATGATCGCCGGACTGGACGCGAGCAGCACCGTCAGAAGCGCGCTCTGGACCTTCGCCAGGATAAAGTCATTGCTCATGCAAAACCTCCAGCCGTATCAGCCATAACTCAGGATGAGGCCGTGCATCAGTCGCGACCAGCCATCGATGGCGACGAAAAGGAACAGCTTCAGCGGGATCGAAATGAGAACTGGCGAGACCATGATCATGCCGAGCGTCATCAGGACATTCGCAACAACGATATCGATGATGAGGAACGGGAGATAAAGCAGGAAGCCGATCTCGAAGGCACGGGTAAGCTCGGACGCGACAAAGGCCGGAACAAGGACCGAGAGATCGTCGTCCTTGAGGTTCTGCCGCGCCTGTTCCGGCCACAGGCGAGTGGTACCGTCGAGAAAGAACTGCCGCTCTTGCGGCTGGGTGAATTTCATAAGATGCCGCTGCAACGGCTCCCTGACCAGTTGCGCCGCCCTGGCGAGGTCGTCCGTCGTCTGGAACTGAACCTGCCCTTCCTGAAGCCTGCCCGACATCTCGCTCAGCAGCGGTGTGGTGACATAGACCGTCAGCACGAGCGCTATGCCATAGAGCACCAGATTGGGGGGCATCTGCTGGACGCCAAGCGCGTTGCGAACGAGAAACAGCACGACCGAAATTTTCAAGAAGCCCGTCATCGTGACGACTGCCAGGGGCAGCAACCCGACGACGCCGACAGCGATCAGAATCCCGAGCAGGTTGGGCGAATTCTCAAGCATTGTCGAACATGCGGACGATCCGCACGCCCAGGTTTTCCCCAATCCGCACGATCTCGCCACGACCGACACGCTTGCCGTTGGCGATGATGTCGACAGTCTCCTGCGTTACATCGGTGAGCGCAACGATAGCGCCGGGCGCAAGCTGCCTTACTTCTCCAAGCGGCATCGCGGTGCGGCCGATCTCGAAGGCAAGCGCGACCGGCAACTCGTCAAGAGTCGACTCTTCCAATGTCTGGCCGGCTGGCGGCGGCGTCTTCTCGTTCATGGTCCACTCCCAATTCGATCCGGCGATTGCAGTCGGCGCGGCAAGCAATTGCGGCCCATCGACGGTCAGGGCCACCGGCGCATAAAGGCGCTCGGCGATGATGAGTGCCGCCGCGCGTTCTTCCTCCGCATCCCTGAAAAGCACCACATCGCCGGGCTGCAGGCTTTGAAGCTCGCCAAGGGTGGTCGTCAGCGCGCCACGCCGAAGGCAGACCGGCAGCGGGAATTCGGCCG
The DNA here is from genome assembly GCA_004791255.1 of bacterium M00.F.Ca.ET.205.01.1.1. Lineage (GTDB taxonomy): Bacteria > Pseudomonadota > Alphaproteobacteria > Rhizobiales > Rhizobiaceae > Mesorhizobium. The sequence continues at coordinate 106,586 of SRUQ01000005.1, read as the reverse complement.
GGATCGGCGGTCTCGCCTTACCGATCTCGTCGAGAAGGCGGCCGATCCGAACCGCCAGGCCGGCGTCATCGGTGTTCAACACGCAGTCTATCGTCTCGTCGTCGCCGGCCATGACAAAAGCGAACGGGGCCTGCTCCGAAACGGCATCCCTTCGGTCAATCGAGGTGAGCGAGATTCTCTCACCCAGTCTGCCCTCGATCCTTTCGAGGTCTTCTTCGAACAGGGATTCCAGCAGCAGTGCGGCATGCGGGGGCGCCAGTCGTTTCATGTCGATCAGTTCGTCCGCTTTGGCGAAGGTCCGTTCGACGACAGAAAGCGGCAGGCGTAATTTGGCGGCCTTGTCCGCGACCGTGAAGGCAATCGTGCACAGCCGCTGGTCGGCAGGGTTCGCCGCCGGCCAGACGGCAGCGATCGACATTGCCTTTCCCGCGACCGTGATCTGCGCGGGAGCGCGACGGCGGTAGAAGGCGTTCAATGCCGCGACGTCCGCCGCCGCGACGGATTCCAGCGTCAGCCGCTCGCCGACCTTAGGCAGCACGGCCTTGCGCTTCACCGGTTTTCCCAGCGCTTTCGTTTTTGCCGACGCCAAGGCTTGAGGCATCACACTTCCATGTCCACATCCACCACGATCACGGATTGGGCTATCGTTCCGCAGGCAAGGGCTGCGGACCGCGTTCCTCTTCTTCAACAAGCTCTGAAAGAGCCAAGCGACGACGCGCGCTGCGTTTGGTCAGATGCTCCAGCAGCCCATCCAGCTTCGCCACCGCCTTCATGCTCGCACGATGATCGTTGCGGGCTGCCGACAGCTCCACTTTCCGTCGCTCCTCGGCGACGCCGGCCAACTTCTCGTTTTCACGCAGTTGCTCGGTTCTTCTGGCGGCGGTTTCGAACCGTCCCTGGAGCCGATGCAGACTGACGGCCTTTACCGGTTGTCCGACAAGCGAACCGAACGCCGCATCTTCGGCATCAACCGTGCGCTGGAGGTGTTGCGTGACGGCGGCGGCCGCCTCCTGAGCTTCCCTCGCGGCCCGGTGCGCGGCGGCGTGCCTTCTAATCACGCCTTCCTTCGCGCGTTCTTCCCGGCGGCGTCTGAGGTCGCGCAATCGAGCGATCATGTCACGCTCCTTCATTGACGATCTCCCGCATGCGTTGGCGTGTCTTCTCGATGCTCTCGCGCGTCGCGGACGCCTGACGCAGAAAGGCGTTGATGGCATCGATCTTCGCCACCGCCTCGTCCGCCACGGCATCACTGCCCTTTTCGTATTCGCCGACGCGCAGGAGAAGTTCGACGTCGGCGTAGCGGGCAAGCAGCTCACGCAGCCGGCCGGCGTCTGACCGATGTGCCGGCGGCACAACCGCATCCATGAGGCGGCTTCGGCTGCGCAAGATGTCGATGGCCGGGAAATGGTTGCGCTGCGCAAGTTCGTTCGACAGGAAGACATGGCCATCGAGCAGCGCCTGGATTTCCTCGGCGACCGGGTCCAGCGTGCCGTCGCCTTCCAGAAGAACGTTGTAGAGGCTCGTTATGGACCCGACGCGGCCAGGGCCAGAGCGCTCGAGCAGACGCGGCAGGACCGCGAACAGCGACGACGGAAAACCGCGACGCGTCGGTGCCTCGCCCGAGGCCAGGCCAATCTCGCGCTGCGCACGGGCAAACCGCGTTATGTTGTCCATCGCGAGCAGCACATGCTTGCCCTGGTCGCGGAAATATTCGGCAATGCTGGTCGCCACATAGGCGGCCTTGACGCGCTCGATGGCAGGCCGGTCGGATGTCGCGACGACGACGATCGCCCGCTGCCGCCCTTCCGGTCCAAGTTGATGTTCGAGGAATTCGCGCACCTCGCGGCCGCGCTCGCCGACTAGGGCGACCACGGCAACATCGGCATCGGTGCCGCTGACAATATCGGAAAGCAGGATCGACTTGCCGACGCCAGGTTCGCCGAAGATACCGACGCGCTGTCCGCGCGCACAGGTGAGCAGCCCGTCGAGGGCGCGGATTCCAAGCTGGATCGGCTCGGAAATCAAACTGCGCTCGAGCGGAGATGGCGGATAGGCGTTGACCGGATAGCTGCCGACAATGCCATCCGGCGAAAGCGGCTTGCCATCCAGTGGCTCACCGAGCGCGCTGATCACCCGACCAAGCAGGCCGGGCCCGACAGGCACTCGCTGGTCCTTCCCGGTCGCAATCACCTCGGTCAGGCTTGAAAGACCGGCCAGGTCGCCAAGCGGAACAAGGATCGCCATCTCGTCCATGAGGCCGACGACTTCCGCCCTGGTCGTATTGCCGGTCCTGGGGTCGACCAGTTCGCAAATCTCGCCGATCCGGGCCTCCTCCATGGTTGCATGGATGACCGTGCCGGTGACCCGCTTGACACGCCCCTTCCTCGGCCGGCTTGCATCGTCGCGGAGAGCGGAACGCAGGTTCGGAATGATCGACGTCAGGCGGCTTTCGATATCAACAGCGGGTTCTGTCATGAAACTTCCGCCTTTGACGCAAGCGCGGCAGCTATGGCCTGGAGCTGCGCGTCGATGCTCGCATCGACGACGGCAAAGTCGGTCGAAACGATACAGGCGCCGGCCGCCAGCGCGTCATCCGCGTCGATCTCCACCGTCATGCCCAGATCGCTCTCGCGCAATACCGCGTCCAGCTCACCACGAACCCTGTCGACGGACGCGGGATGAACCCGGACTTTCAGATATTTGGCGCGGCGAATTTCAGTTACAGCCTGCCTTGCGGCCTTGGCGACTACCGTGCTGACGTCGAATTCTCCAAGCATTCGCCTGACGACATCGAGGGCCAGGCTGATGACTTCGGCTTCCAGCCCGCCAAAATAGCGATCCACCTTGACCGCTGTCTCGCTTATCAAGCGCGTGGCATCCACATCGCCCTGCGCCTTGCCGTCTTCGTAACCCTGCGCATATTCAGCCGCATAGGCTCGCCGGGCAGCGTCGCGCAGCTGCTGCGCATCGCGCCTTGCTTCATCGAGAAAGGCATGCCCGTCCTGTAGCGCGCGCACCTCGGCGGCGCGCAGGATCCGGGCGAAAGGGCGCCCCGGCACGGCATCGGTCGCTTTGCCCGGTTCGACCATCCCGCCTAACCCATGGCTCGTCGAACAATCGCGGGACCGGCCTCGGCAAAGGGGCTGGCTGCCGTCTGGTCGACAAGCTCGTGCGGCACCAGCTTGAGACGCACCCGCATGCTCGTATCGGCAGGCATCGCCTGACACCAGGCGCCAAGGCAACCCAAGCCGTCGGCATAGACACGACCGTAAATGTCTTCCGGGAGTTCCAACCGCTGCATCGGACCGGCCACATCGCGATTGGCGACAGCGAAAGCGCAGAGATCCGCGCCAAGCGCCGCCTGCCAAGCTGCCGCTTCGCGTCCGACAATGACAGCGGCCAGACTGCCGGCCCAGTAGATCGCGCCGGCGCGAAGCGCGAGTTCCTCCAACTCCTCGCCGGACGACAGAGCGATCGCTCGATCGACCTCGTCGGCCGGCTCTTCGACTGCTGAAGAGAGCCTGTGACGTTCGACCAGAAGCTGCGACAATCGTTCATGCAGGCGTTGCGACTGCAGCATGCGCTCGCAGGCAGCCACGCCGATCGTGCCGTCAAGGCATTCCGCGAGCCTTGCCGCATCCACATAGGATGCGGGGTTGGACACGAATGCCTGCCACTCCGGGCTGGCGGTTTGCGTCGAGCGGGTCTCGGTCATGTCTTCTTCACAGGCATTGTCGAAGCATCGAGCGCATAGACGCCTGGTCGTCGGTACCACTGCACGTAGACCAGCCGGGCAGCCAGCGCGAATATGGCCGCCGCCATGCCGTAAAACAGCCCCATCGCGGCGGCGACACTGTCCGGATGCATCCAGAGGCCGATGAAGCTCGTGAAACCCGCCTCGCCGGTTCCCTGTTCGGGGGCCGTCGCGGCCACCGGAACGAGGGTGACGGAGACGTTGTCATAGGTCAGTCCGGCGACACCCTTGGCCACCAGCATCTTGACCTGCGGAATCAGCTCATTCATCGGAACCGATGCGCGATGCCGGATGAAGACGGAGGCGGACGACGGGACCAGTTGCTGTCTCAGCGGATCGTTTTCGGGCAAGACGAGATGAACACGCGCGGAAAGCACGCCGTCGATGTCCGAGATGGTCTGCGATAGTTCCTGGCTCAGGCCATAGATCATGGTCGCCCGCTCTTCCGCCGGCGAGGATACGAGCCCACCTCTCTTGAACACATCGCCCAGCGTCTGGAATTCCTGTTTGGGCAAGCCGCTTTCGTCGAGAATCGCCATGGCCTCGGCGAAGCGGCCCTTGTCCACGGAAACCGTCATCTTGCCGTCCTTGCCGGTCTCGCGTTGCGCCGGAATCCCGTGGCGCACCAGCGTAGCCACGATCTCGTTGGCCTGCCGCTGGTTGAGGTTGGAATAGAGCTCCACAGAGCACGCCTGCAGCACGAGCATACCCATGACAATGAGCGCGACACGCCACCGGGCGCCGCATCGATTCAATAGCGTTGACCGCCACGGCAAGGTTAACGTGGGCACGAAACACTCCGCGGCATCTACTGTTGTTTGATCAGCGTGCTGGTGGACGACGTGACGGCCGTCACGCTGCTCGTCACCACCTCGAGATTGGCGGCTGCCCACATCACCGAAATGGACCGTTCGAGAAGTTGCTCGGCATTCTTTGCCGGGGAATTTTCGCCTTCCTTGCGGGACGGGGCCGTCTTGCCGGCGGCATCCTGCGTTGCGGCTGCATCAGCGTCCACGGGGGCGTTCGCCTGGCCAAGGGCTTTCTGGACCTGCTGCATGGTTCCGTCCAACGACCGAACGGCGGAACCGAACAGCGCCGACGTATCCGTGAATGCCCCGCCCCCTGCCTTCTCGGCCTCGGCCAGATAGTCGAAGAGCTGGCGTTCGACAATCGGCTCGGCTCTTTCCGGTCTTGCGGATTGTCCGGCCATTGCCGGATTGGCGCCGGACGATGCCTGTGCCACCTGCTGACCTGCCCGTGTGGCGACATCACCGCGCTCGGGCGTGTTGACCTTCGCGGCGTCGTGCTTTTCCTGCTTGGCGCCGAGCATTCGGTTGCCAGGCTGCGCTGCGGCACCGGCGGTCATCTGCTGTTGCGAGCTTATGCTCGTGGTCAAGCTTGCAAGCGTTGCTTCCAGGGCTCCAATCGGCGCGATTTGCATGAACCTCCCCTCCTGTTTTCTTAGTTCGGTTTGGCGGAGGGGACATCATACGTCTCCACCTGCCTTCCGCGGAAAACGCGGACCGAAACAACCTTGCCCGGCTCCGGCTTCGTGCCCGTTGCCGCGGGAACTTCGAGCGTTTTCCTGACCAGTTCGATGTAGGAGGGTGGGCCCGATACCGAGACGACATCGTCTTGCTTGGAAACCTTTACCGGAAACCTCGGATCGATGACGCCCAGCCGCGAAAGCCGATCTTCCGCACCGGCAGCCTTGTTTGCACCAAGCGGGATCATTTCCGTCCGGATTTCGGCTTCGGTTGCCACGTTCATGACAATGCCGTCGAAATGCCAGACCAGCCCGTATCGATTGCAGATCTCTTCCAGAAACTCGCGGGCCGTTCCCACCGGCATGCCGGCGCTGAGGCGTCCCTTTACAAGCTTGCTGACACGCATGGGCACCCGCATGTTGCGGCCAAGCTCGACCAGCGCGTCTGTCACCGACTGGTCGACCGTGATGTATTTGTAGGGGCCGGCAGGCCAGCGTGGCTCGGCGGCGTGCGCTGGCCGCGCGACAAGGCCGAACGTCAGGACCATGGCAAAGCCGCAGGCGACAAAGACAGCCTTGGCTCCCGACAACCGATCCGCGTGGCAGATACCGCGTCCCGTCAACATCAGTCCTATCACAACGGACGCACGAGCGATGGCACGCGTCGCTTGTCTCATGGTTTACCCCGCCAATTCACTCTATCGTGCGTACCGTGAAATTGGAAGTCCAATTGGATTGCATCTGTGTGTTCGGTGCCAAATGTTGCGAACAGTGAGCAAAGCGATATGGTGCGCGCTGGAATCAGCTGAGACCGATCCATGATCACCGGTTCGACGCCAGCATGCAGAAAGGGATCGGTCTCGGTGGCGGCAAACAAGATCCGGCTTACGGGCCTGACTGCCGCGGCATTGATTGCGGCCATGGCGTCGGCACAGGCCCAATCGAACGGCGGCTATGACCCTAGAAGTTGGACTTACGATCGGGCGAGAAATGTGCTGGTCTCCCCTTCGGCTCCCCACCAGACGTCGGACCAAGGAGCGCTGCCGGCTTGGTCGGTGATCCCCAGGCAGGTCGTTAATTTCAATGAGGCCCAGCCAGAGGGATCGATCGTGATCAACACCACGGGGCGGCGCCTTTACTACATTCTGGGGGACGGCAAGGGACTGCGCTACGCGATGGGCGTTGGCAGGGAGGGACTGGAGTGGTCCGGCCGCGACACGATTTCGAGCAAAAAGGACTGGCCGGATTGGCGGCCGCCCGCAGAAATGCGATCCAGGGAAGTATCGAAAGGCCGCCTCCTGCCCGCGCGTGTCGAGGGAGGACCGAACAACCCGCTGGGGGCGCGGGCACTCTATATATCGGCAACACGCTTTATCGTGTCCACGGCACCAACCAGCCGTGGACCGTCGGACAGGCCAACTCCTCCGGATGCATCCGCATGACCAATGAAGACGTTATCGACCTGTATGACCGGGTAAAAATCGGCGCCCAGATTATTGTCCGGCACTGACTCGTGATCCCTTTCAACATCAAGCAACTCGAGACCTTTCTCCTGGTGGCGACTTTCGGAAGCTTTCGAAAGGCGGCGGAACGCCTGAATACGACGCAACCGGCGGTCTCCACGCGAATTGCCGGCTTGGAAGAAGCGCTGGGTGCGAAGCTTTTCGAGCGCCAGAGCAGCACCGTCAGGCTGACCGCCGAGGGGCAAAGGCTGCTGCCACCTGCTCAACGGGTCCTGCGCGTGGCGGAACGGCTGCAGCTGGCGGCCAACTCTCTTTCGGAGACGGCAGGGGTGCTTCGGCTCGGGATTGCCGAATCCATCGTGCACACCTGGCTTCCGGATTTTCTGAGGGAACTGCAGGCAAACTATCCGCTAGTCGATACGGATATCGTCGTCGATGCAACGACGACCCTTCGCAATGAACTCATGTCCCACCGGCTCGACCTTGCGGTGCTGATGGGCCCCATTCTGGAATACAGCATCGAGAATATCGAGCTGCCGTCCTTTCCTCTGGTCTGGGTCTGCTCGCCGCATTTGAAATTGCCGAATCGGCGCAAGCTGACGCTGAAAGACCTGATGCAATTTCCAATCATCAGCTATGCGCGCAGCACGCGACCCTACAGCGAGCTTTACCGCAAGCTCACTGGCGAGTTGGAGGAGACGCCGCGCATCTTTCCGGCCAATTCCCTTGCCGCTTCCATCAAGATGGCACTCAGCGGTATCGGGATAGCCTCTCTGCCAGAGGAAGTCGTCCAGGAATATACCGCAAGCGGCCAGCTGCGCATCGTCGACTGCGAATGGCAGCCGTCCGACCTGCGGTTCACCGCCTCATACTCTTCCGAACCATCCAATCCGATGGCGGAGCGGGCGGCAAAGCTGGCCGCCTGTGTCGCACACGCTTATGCCGCCAGAACCGGCCTGGCGCAGCATGTCGGCGGCGCTGAATCTGGCTAGAACGCCGCCGTTCGTTTCTCAGCCGACAGATGCGGCAGGCAGATAGATGCGGTCGCCAGAGAAGATCATATCCGGGCTCAGGATATGATCCATGTTGAGCACCACGGTCTCCGCCACATCCGCCGAATGGGTCTTGGCAATCAGGCGGATCGAGTCGCCGTTCCTGACCTCGACCCATTGATAGCCGTCCTTCTCCAGCGTTGGATTCGTGCGGCCCTCGGAATTGCTGCTGCCCGCGGGATGAACCTCCACATAGTCGCCGGAAACCCAGCCGCTATGCATTTCGCCGTCCGGTCCGAAACCTTCGACGGGTATCCAGGCTTCTCCCGAAGGATCGGTCGAAGGCTTCGCGGTCTGTTCGACGAATGTGCCGGGTTGCAGAACCGTCGCCACGGCTGAATGCTCGTCGGGCTGGGTCCGCAAATTCAGGCCGTCATCCGCCTGCACGACAAGTTGCGGAAAGGTCTCTGGCGGGGTTTGCGTCCCACCTGGAACATCCGAAGGATCACCGGGTTTCTGGGACGAAGCATCGTCATCCGATTTTTTCGGATCGGGTGGAGGGGTCGTCTTCGCGCCCTCCCAAGGCTGCCCGAGCAGGGTGTCCAGCGAGAAGAGAAGCATTCCAACGCCGAAGGTGATGCCCAAAGTCCACCGATCCAATGCAGTCCATCTCTTGTCGGACTTTGCCGCCGCCGCGATATCATCATCGGTTCGCGGCACTGAACGACGATTCATCAGGTCCGTCCTGTATGCCGACGCCCAGAATTCCGCGCAGCCGAACGTGAACATGGTGCCGGCGACTGTGGCGATCGGCGCCGGCCAGGAGTGCACTGTATAAACCGCGCAGCCAAGCACATAGCCGGATCCAGCCAGATATTCGGCCAGGTTTCGGATCACCGGTCTGCCGGTGAACGACTGCAGCATCGACTTCGTGCCATAGACGATGTTGCCGAGCGTGAACGTGCTGTTGACGACAAGATCCTTACCCTGGATCATCCCGGTCGCGGCACCTGGCGCCGCGGCAATGAATGTGGCTCCGCCGAGCGCGTTGAGGAATCGCCCGAACGGCTTGTTGCCTGCGGTTGCATTGGGGAAGAGCGCCTGCGCGCCGAAAACGAGGCCTCGCACGCCAAATGCCACCCCTCCAGCGGTGGCGGTCCAGGTTGGCGGCAACGAACTCCACAACATGTAAGAGGTGGTCGACATACCGCCAAAGGTGGCGAGTGCCTGAGCGTTTTCCCGCATCCTGGCATGGCTGAGGGCCAGATCGACGCTGGTGGCCTGATCCGGGGTCATCGCCTTTTTATGGGTCGCCCGATAGGTCGTCAGTTGCAGCACGGAGAGGGCGTTCGTCTGATCCGTCGACATCCAGGCAAACTGCGTGGGAGTGAACTTGCGCAACTGGCCAGGGCCCAACTCGCCAAGCTGCCTCGGCGTCAGAGCCGCTATCTGCTGCTTCGTCAGCGCCTCGATCTGGTGAATGGTCAGCGCACCCAGCTGCTCACGCGTTAGCGCCGAGATGTGGTCCGGCGACAGCTTTGCCGTTGTCGCGGGATCGCGCACGCCGACAAGGTCGGGTTTCAAAGCCGAGAACTGCGCCGCATCGAGATGGCCCAACTGGGCCGGTCTCATCGCGGCGAACTGTTCTGGCGTAAAGGCGTTGCGCTGCTCATCGCTGAGCTTGGCGATCTGGTCCGGCGTCAGCTTGCGCACCTGCTGGATGCTCAAGGCAGCGAACTGCTCGGGTGAGAACGCAGCGACCTGATCCGGTCGCAGGCCGCTGATGCGGCCAGGGGCAACGGCCTGCAATCCGCTTGGCGTGATCGCCTGGAGCTGTTCGGGGCTGAGCGCCCGCAACTGCATCGGCCGCAGCGCCGCAAGTTGATCAGGCGTCAGCTGCCCGACCTGCTCGGAGCTCAGGGCAGCAACCTGCTCAGGCGTCAGCTTGGCGATGTGCTCCGGCTTGATGGCGTGCAGCTGCGCGCCGGTCAGCCCCGAAATCTGGTCGGTGGAGAGTGCCCTGACGTCCGGACCTCCCGGCACGTGGCCGTCGGAAGCACCGCGTATCCATGGCAGCACGACGGCTTCGCCGGTGTCGGGGTCGTACACCAGTATGTGCGTCTTGTCCGCCAGCTCCGGTGCATCGGCCGGGGCGCGAGGCCCGTCGGCAGGCGGCACATAGACCTGTTGCGGGCCCCTCGGCTCGGTGCCCAGCATTGTCGCGGTGATCACCTTGCCGCTCTCGTCCTCGAGCTCCAGGGTCTTCCCCGGACCGGTTGCGGTCGCTGCGGATTGGGGCTGCGCTGAAGCCGTGGCGGGTTTGTTGTGCCCCAGGATGTTGCCGACGATCCCCGCATCGTCGAGCGCCCGCTGCAGTTCGGCGGAAGGCGGCGCATCGAGGAAGACCCAGCGCGGCTGATAGCCCGTGTTCTCGTTCCGCAGCGCCACATCCTTGTTGATCTGCTCCTGCAATTTCGGTGTGAGCGGTACCTCACGCATCTGCGCAACACCGTTGATCGTCGTCCAGCGATGATAGGTCTTGACCTCGATCGCCTCGATCACGTCGTCGCTCTTGAAGACGGGCGAATCCACATATCGCCCACCCACGCCCGAGACGGGGTGGGGCCCACCCAGGTTGGCATCGACCGGGAAATGCGCTTCTCCGAGCGACCCATTGAGTTCGCGCGTATAGACCTCGCCGGCCTTCCACTTCTCAGGCTGCCGCATGTTGCGGACCTGCTGCAGCGAATACGTCGTCGGTGGCGCCGCCTCGATTGCCTTCCTTGCTGGCGTTGCCGCCGGCGGCACGCTTTCGCCCTCCGGCTGTCCCTGGCTGCCCGGCACATGGTCCTCGGAGGCGCCGCGCACCCATGGCAGGACGAATGCTTCTCCGGTCTCCGGATCGCGGAACAGGATATGCGACTTGTGGGCCAACTCCGGTTCGTCGCCGCGCGCTGGGGGTCCGTCGGCGGGTGGCGCATAAACCTGCTCTGCGCTCCTCGGCCCGGTGCCCAGCATTGTGGCGATGATCACGTTGCCACTCTCGTCCTGAAGCTGCACGGTTCTTGGCGCGCCGGCTTCGGCTGCCGCGCCGGTCTCGGCGGAAGCTGGTTGCCCAGCCAATGCCGCGTTGGCGACGCCGGCGGCCGCGTCTTGCCTCGGCGCTGGGTTGGTTGCTGGGGGCACTGGCCGTCGAAAAGCAAGAGGCCTGGCTGAAGGCGAAGGAACAACCCCATGCTCACGATACCAGCGCGCAAGCGGTTGCTGCTGGTCGCCCGGTGCCAGATAGACAAATTCCGGCGGAGGCATCTCGGATGGTTTTGCCTGTGTCTTAAGGAAGTCACGGACGGCGCTCATCGCGCCAGGTGGAATGAAAGCTTCATCCTCAAGTGACAGCAACGTGGATTGACGGAACGCGTCAATATCGGCCTTCTGACTGGGTGTGGCCGTAGTTTCGATTTCATCCAGCCATTTTGCGAACGACGCCTGGCCGCCTCTCGGAAATGCGAGCCCTCCCCCCCTTTCAGCACGCTGGTCAAGTTCATGCAGCCAGCGTGGAACCGTTATTTCCACAGGCAGCTTGTCGTCGAAGGCAAATTCACGCCGAACGAAGTCGGCCTTCGCGACGATCGGGGCGACCTCAGGCAAGTTCGTTCGGTAAAAGAACCTGATTTCGCCCGTGAATGCCAATGGCAATTGGAGAAACGGGACCGAGGGAACGCGCAACTTGAGGGCCGGGCTCCGCACCGCGAGCGTGACGTCAACCGTCGCCGCGACAGCCTCCCGCTTGCCGAAAAGGTTGACATAGATCGGACCACCCGAGCGAACATAGTGATTGTAGGGCGCAGGCAGTTTGCGCAGTAGAATGCGATCGGGGCTTGGCAGGAATCTGTGGAATGCCTCGTTGACGATGACCTCGAGCCGGCTTGCGCCGGGATCCCAAACGCGTCGACTTCTTCCCGTGAGATCGACAATTGTCTCTCCCAGCGCCAATCCGGGAACAGCAGATTGCCGCATCCCGCTTCCTGAGCCAGGAATGAACAATATCGATTTCTGGGCATCGATTTCTCCCGACGCCACCAGTTCTCGGATCGTGCCCATGTCAGGATTGTCGGCAAGAGCCTCCGCTGTGTGTTTGTCGTTCACGACGAACTGGGCTCTCAATCGGAGGCGGTCAAGTACTCCCTTGTTTGCGTCGACGAATTCCGAGTTGACGATCGTTCCCTTGGGCAAGGTTGCGTTCATCGCCACTTCGTAGCGCTTCTCGAGGCTTAGCAAACTCGTCAGATAATACTTATCTTCCAGATAAACCTTCCGATACGGAACGTCGCCGTCGAACTCCAAGAAGTCTGTCTTGCCGTCCGCTGTTTGACGCAGGAAGTCGCTTTCCCCGTCGTTCAAAATTGCCGACTTTGAGCGAAGGGCCAAACTGAATGTGAGCTCCACGGCCCAACCCTTGTTCCCCGTCGGACCGGCAAGACGGGCAGAACGCGGCATAACCGTGAAGACAGAATCCGAGGCTTCGCCGAACAGCCTTTGACGTGCCGCGTCGAGAAGATCCTGCCCTTTGAATTGAAAGGCTGTCTGGCGCTGAACTTTGAGGCCGAGTTGTGCGAGCGTGATATTGCGATGCTCGTTGGGGCGAATGGAGACTCCCAGTTCTTTGCCGAACGTGTAGCGCGCCGGTTCGAGCGACCGGTATTTGACGCTGTCCGCAAATGACTGCCCAAGGGCACGATAATCGGTGCGTGTCCCGAAGCCCACCATGTATGACCGCCAGGTCGGCGATCCCAGTTGGAGCGCCTCAGGCATACCCGGGATCGAATGGAGAGCAAGATTTATAGGATCGGAATTGATCCGGACTCGTCCGAGCGCGGATATCCTGAAATCTCCCCAGCTCTTGTGTTTGGCCGGCGTGACGCCCGCCGGTGGATCGACGCCAGGAGCTACGCTTGCGTTCACCGTCCTCCGCAGCGTTTCTGGAATGCCGTCGGGACCGTAGCGATCGGCCAACTCATGGCTGGAATAGTAGCTTTTCTCCTGCTCGTAACGAGTCACGAGTTGTTCGGTGGTCAAGCCGTCGAGATAGGCCGAGGGTGTCTTCTGATCCTTGCCACTGGTGTAGACGTACCCGCTCGTGTCGCGTTCAGGCGCGCCCGTGAAGCCGCGCGTCACCGGGTCCCATACGAGATGCACGGGACCGTCCGTCCCGGTCGGCTTTTTCGACACGATGATGGGATCGCTGCCGGCGGGATTTGGGCTTCGCTCGGGCGAGCCATCTGGTGTGTCCGGGGCTGGCTCATGCAAGACGATCGGCCGCGACGGCTGTCCGTCGCCTGAGGGATCATTCTTGTCGCCCGTGGGTGGCGGCAGGTTCTGACCCTCTGACTCGCCGGCCGGCAGCGCGCGCTGACCGGTTGGATTTCCAGCGTCCGACGCGTTACCGAAACCTTCCCAGGCTGCGAAACCAGGCGCCTGCTGGCCGCTCGTTTCGCCGACCACCTCGCCGTCGATAACGATCTCATTCGGATCCGGCATGATGTACTCGCCGGTGGGCCTGTGGACACCGTCCGGGCCCATCTTATAGACGGCCCGCGGAAGCGGCCCCGAATCCGGTTCGCCCGAAGGTGGAAAGCCCGACGCGTGGGTCCCGTCGCTGCCCCGAGGACCGGCCGCGCCAGGCATATTGTAGAGCAGCGAGCGGCCGCCCAGGCCCGTGCCGACCGCGCCGGTGCCGATGCCCATGATGGCGTTCGCAAGTTCGGCAAACGACATTTCGCCGCCATGCCTGGCCAGATCCTCCGCCGATCTGGCAAGCACCGGGACACCAGTCACAACGCCCCCGGCATCAAGGCCCCACGCTGCGGTGGTCAGCTTGCTGCCGCTTTGCAGATAGCTCGCTGCCTGTTCGGCATAAGAGGATTGCGTTACGTTTACGCGGAGTTTGCCAATGCCCCAACTGGCGTCGCTCATGCGCGCCAACCCGAATCCGCCTGCGAAAGCCTCGGAGGTGGACAAGCCGGCCCTTGCCAGGCCAAACGTGCGCAGGGCACCGGCTCCTACGGGCAGGAACGCAGTCACACCGGTCGCGACGTTCCAGGCCGACTGACTATCGAAGTCGCCGCCCTGAAGCAGGTGCTCACCTTCCTTGTACAGCGTCTTGCCGCCAAGAGCCGCGCCGGAGGTGATCGCGATAGGGATGGCCCATTGACCGCCTGGAACGAACGAGACGATGGTGGCGGCGCCGGCCACGATGCCAAGACCGATGTCGGTGGCCTTGTCCCAGAAATCCACCTTGCGTGCGTCGGCGACTTCCACTTCGTCGAGCGAGAACCCATCGGCGCCGAGTTTCATGTCGCCGCCCTTGGCCAGGATCAGCTTGCCGTTCTCGCTGAAGATACGGTTCTCATGCTGGAATTCGTCGAAGCTGCCGTAGTATTTGCCTGAGCTGTCGACATAGCCGATTTCTTTTCCATCGTTCTTGATGGCGAACAATGCCGTCGACGATTCCACCCCGCCATCAAGCGCGAAGATCGGCACGACCTTGACCTCTGCGTTTTTGCCGGCACGGGCAGTGATCTCACCTGTAACCTTTGTGACCCCGTCGCTCGATTCATCGAGACCGAGCGTGCGGGCAACCGTCCCGCTGAGTTCCCCAGACTTGTATTGCTTGTATTCGCCGGTGACCCCGTTGTCGTACAACTGCTTGAGCTGAACCTGATAGCTGGCGAGCGCCTGATCCTTGTGTTCCTCAAAATACGTGTTTTTGAGCCGCGCCTCATGTTCCTCGTTGCCATATGTCAGAAGCTTGGAGTCGCTTGCATAGAAGCCGTACCAATCGCGCGCCGCCACCATCGCCGGGCGGACATCCTTTTCCCATGTCTCCAATTGGGTCTTTTCGGTTTCTGCCAGACCCCTGTCGATTTCCGCGGCCGCTACTTCGGGGTGCACCCATAGCCACTGGCCACCCATCTCGATCCGAACCGCCTTGCCACTGGCACCGATTGCGGCCGCTCCTTCCTTCTCGTAGGCATCGGCAACCTCGGGTGCGACCCAAAGATCGCGGCCGTTCACCGTGATCTTGACCGGCTTCTCGCCCGGCTGAAGCGTGCCGGCAGGCGCGTTGACGGTTCCCGCGTCGTGATCGGTGATCGCCTTGTCGCGAGCCGTCGTCGCGTCCACGAGCTTGGTTTTCGCATCTTTCAGCTGTGCATCAAAACGATCGACCTGCACGCCGACGATCTTGGACTTGGCGGCCGCCAGCGCCGATTGCGAACCTGTTCCATAGGGCGTGCAGACCGGCGCCGAAGTCGAGCTTTGCGTCGACGCCAGCAACTCCTGCCACTGCTTGTTGAGCGGATCGTTGCGGAAATCGTCCCTGATATTCTTGTCGTCAAGATCGTATGTCAGAGCATATTTCAGGACCGGCGTGTCATTGCCTTTTTCATCGGTGAAAACATCATTCTCATAGGTATTTACGAGATAGAGCTGCCCATTTTCTTCGATCACTTCCTGCGATTTCAGTTTGCCGGTGAAATCGCCCGCGCCGTTCGTATAGCCGTCCCAATCAAAATGGTGCGGATTTCTCTGCATCGCCCGCGCGACCAAGGCCTGCTTGATCGGCTCGACATCCACGGCAAGGTCGGCCGCATTTTTTTGCGCAACTCCGAATTCCTCATACGCCTCAGCCAGGGTCACCTGGCTGGCTGCCCCCTCCTGCAGCCCTTTCAGGCCCTCGAGCCGACCCTTGATTTCGGTATACTCGGGGCTTCCTGGTTTGGCCCCGGCAAGCTCCAGCTCTGTTGCACCGACCATCTGGTCGATCGTGGCCTTATTGCCTCGTGCGGTATGCAGCGCGGCGTTGATGAAGAGCTGCGTGACTCCGGCGTGCTCGGCTTTGCCCTCCAGGTTGATTTCCTCGCGGCTGGGCCCGCCGGGTGTCCCCGCGGCCGGCTTGCTCGGATCGCTAAGCACCGGCAGCGTTGCCTGCTTATCGATAGCATCGAGAAGGCTTTTCTCGCCCGTTTCGTACTCAGCCCTGGCAGTGCTGGCACTTTGAAGCATGTTGTTGGCGGTGGTCAGCCGCTTTTGCGCATCGGCCAGCGTGCCTTTCGGCTCCGGGGCCTGCCATTGCAGTCCATAAGGCGCCAACACCTCGTCGAGTGTCGTCTCGGCACCCTTCATGGCTCCCTTATATTCGGGATCCAGCGCATAGACGTCGAGTTGGGCCCCGCTCTGCTCTGGCTTTGCCTGTGCTTCGCCGAGACGCGCTATCACAGCATTCTCGGCGGCGATCGCCTTGGCAACTTGCGGATCGAACCATTGCCAGCTCCCGTCGACCATCAGCGGCACCCATTTGCCGCCTGACGGAGCCGTAGCCGACGGCGGATCGCCGAACGGCCCAACCGATGTGGCGTTGCCGTCGAGATTCTGCGTGGCAGGCTTGCCGCCACCATATTGTTTGATCGCTTCCTTTACTGCTTGCTGCTTGTCTGCGACTTCCTGGGCAAGCTCGGGACTTGCCCCACCGAGCACACCTTCCAGAGTCGTCTTGAGAACCGTGTCGGTCTTGGCCTGTTCGAGATCTTTGCTCTGCGGATTGATTGCCAGCAGAAGTTCGGCCAACGCCTGCTGCGCCGTGCCAACCTTAATCTTCAGATCGGTGCCGGTGGTGTCGTTGTGCAGCGTCATGCTGCCATCAGGCCTGGTGGTCAGCGTATAGCCGTTGAAGGTGACCTCCACGGTCGTGCGCGTACCGTTATCGATGGTGATTTTTTCGCCCGCATGGATGGTGTCTGGGTCGCGAGACGAGCTGAAAAGCTCCGGATTCGTCCTTCTAAGATCCTTCAACGTCACGCCATGCTTCTGCGCAATCCGAGTTAGGCTGTCGCCAGGCTTGACCTCGTACTCGACGGGCTTGCCGCCATTGATCTTCTCGGTGGTGGTGGTCGTCACCCGGCCGTCCTTGTCGGTGACGGTCTTGGTTTCGGTCCCGGCCTTCGGATCGGCGATCGTCGTCGTGGTTTCGCCCGTTTTGGTGTTGTGCACACTGCTGCGCGTCCCGCCGTTGCCATCGACGGATTGCGAGGTTTCCTGGCCGTCGGTCGTGGTCGCGACGGTGCGTTCATCGTGCTGATAGTCGTGCGAGTAAACGGTCTTGTCGCCGCTGTGAGGGTCGACGATTTCGACCGACTGCACATCGCCATTGTCGCTCCTCGGCCCTTGCGTCTTGACCTGATAGCCGGCGGCCTGCAATTCGGCGATCACCTGCTCGCTGGTGAGGCCGTGTTCCTGCGCGATCTGCCCGATGCTTTTCCCCTCGGCCAGACCGTCCTTGATATTTTGCGTGCTTGACCCGCCCGGATCCTGAGCGGGCGACAGTACGGTCTTGCGACCGTCGGGACCGGTGACGGTGGTCACGGGAAGGGACGGGCCAGCGCCCGGCGTGACCGTTTCCACCGAAGCACCGTTGGGCAGCGACGTCCGCTCGGTAACGGTACCCGTGCCAAGATCGTCTTCATAGCGCGTCGTTATGGCGCCGGTGTCGGAATTGTAGCTGCTGGTCTCCTTGCGACCGAGCCCATCCCGGACCGGCGTATTGGTCGCCGCGCCGTTGGGTTGCTGGACGCTCGTATAGTAGCTGTCGTGCTGGTAGTCGTAATATTGCGTGACAGTGCGGCCGCTGGCATCGGTGATTTTCGTGGTCTGCACGTCGCCATTGCCGCTTGTCGGGTCGGTGGTCGACACGCTCATCCCGCCGGACCTGAGCGCGGCGATGACCTGGTCGCGCGTAATGCCGCGCGCAGAGGCAATCTGGTCGACGCTCTTGCCGCCGGTGACATCATTGACGATGTTGCGGGCAGTCGTCGCTTCCGCGGAATTGTCTTCCGGCTTGCTCCCGTCAAGTTTCGCCGACATCAGCGAGGGTGCCGCAAGATCGGTCCTCACATAGACCGCCGGCGTCACCGTCGTGCCGTTGCCGGATGTGCCGCTGCTGGCCGGCGCCGCAACCGGCGGCGGCTGAAGGGAACTCAGCTGCGTGTTGACCTGCGTCAGTTCCTGGCGGGCCTGCGCCGCCCAGTCGCGCTCGCCCATCCTGTTGGCGAGCCTGATCTGCTCCCGCAGTTTCGCCGCCTGTGCCTCCAGCCGCGCTATCTGCTCGGCGTTTGCCGTGGCGCTGACCTTTTGCGGTTGGAGCGGCGGCTTGTTGAGCGTTATCGGGCGAACCATCTGGACGACCTCCGGAAATCACTGTTGCCGGCAGCCTGGCTACCGGCACGCCCGCCCGATCGCACCCTTTCGGATGTTATCGAGGGGGCTTCCAATAAATGCCGAAAGCTGCAAGCTGCTCTTCCGACTGTTTTACCCGTTCTGCGGCATCGGTTTCGGACCGCACCGCCGTCAGTGCCGCCAGAAGCTCGACGGCGGCGAATGCCGGCGCCATGCTTCGGAAGAACGACTGCGAATTCGACGTGACGATGATTGACTCCCGCGCGATCCGCGTCAGCGGAGACACGCTGCTGTCGGTGATTGCCACCACGCCGACGCCCTGCCGAGCCGCCTGGCGCGCCACGTCGATCGTCGTGCGCTCATAAGGCGACATGCCCACAGCCAGAAGCACGTCGCCACGTCCCGCGTGCTGGAGGGCATCCAGGCCCTGTCCGGCCATCTCGCCGACAAGCGTTACCTTGCGGTCACCGCCAGCCAGAAACGACATGATTTGAACGAAGTGGCTCGCGACCGGATAGGCCGAGCGCGAGCCGAGACCGAAAAGATCGCGTGATCGCGCAAGCAGGTCGGCAGCGGCGATGAACTGCATGGCATTGCCATATTCACCAAGACTTGAAATCTGCGCCGCGAGGCTGTCGGCAACGACGCCGACCGTCGAATATCCCGGATCGCCGCGCTGTTCGATACCCTGCCGCGCCGGCACCCCGGCGGTCGTCTCACGCAGCGCACGCGCATAAAGGCTGCGCATATCCTCGTAGCCTTCAAGGCCAAGCCATCTCGCCAGCCGCATCATCGTGCTGTGCGAAACGCCGGCCTGGTGCGCCTGCTCGCGCATCGACATCAGTGCGACATCCTTGGGATGATCAAGCACGAAACGCGCGGCGACACGTAGCTGCGGCGGCATATTCTCGAACCGTTCGACCAACAGCTCCGCCAAAGGACCTTTTTCCATCCTGAAATACCCCATTCACCCGGTTCGCAGGTTACTCCTGGAACGCCGGCAACGCAACACTTGGAACTGAAGTGGCTCAAAAATTCCAACTGGACTTTCAATTTCGGTCATGCTGCCTTAAGTTGGTTCCGCAACCTGCCGGATCGCAGCGGTGTGAGTCCGGAGTTTGTAACTGGAACAGTCCCTCAAGGAGACAATGATGGCTGCTACCCCTCCCATTACATCCGGCTCTGCAGGGTCGCCGGAACAGAACCTGGACAAGATGATCAAGCATCAGGAGCGTATGTTTGGGCTGGAGATCACGAAAGAGATCGCGAAATCCCAGCATGACATGCTGATGAGCACGGCGAAGACGCTCGGCCAGTCGGCGGAAAAGGCCTGAGGCAGGGAATTCTCGACCCCATACGCCGCCGCAAGCAACCGGCGGCGTACTGCACGGCAGCTATCTTGCAACGCCGTCGTCAAGCTGCATTTGAAATCGTCATCGGCGGGAGATGAAGTGGCATGACCGCTAGCCCTATCGGCAGATATCTGGATGCGGCGCCGGCGCGCCTGCTCGGAGCGATTGTCGCCCCCTCCCCGGCATCCGGAGGTTCCGTTGCGCTCAGCGTAGTCCACGGATTTCACGCCGGCGCCGAACTCAGCCTGGTCGGGCCACTA
Organism: bacterium M00.F.Ca.ET.205.01.1.1; assembly: GCA_004791255.1. Lineage (GTDB taxonomy): Bacteria > Pseudomonadota > Alphaproteobacteria > Rhizobiales > Rhizobiaceae > Mesorhizobium. The sequence goes on along the minus strand of SRUQ01000005.1, from coordinate 87,049 downwards.
TATACGATCGGCTCCAGCACGGAGTCGGACATTGTCCTCAGGGATGCCGGTATCGCGCCAATCCACGCGAGGCTGCGGCGCAAGGGCGGCAGGTTTGAAATCGAGGCCGTCGGCGGCGATGTCACGCTCGCCACGGGCGAGACCATCGGTGAGGGACATGGCAGAAGCTGCAGGCTGCCGCTCACCATAAGTCTCGGCGACGCTCGTATCCGGCTGGTCAACCCGCAGCGCCCCCCGAACAGGTGGTCCTTTTCCAATCGCTTCGTCCTGGTTGCGGGCAGCGTTCTCTTTGCCGTATTCGCTGTTTCCGTCGCCGCGAACGGGTTCTCTCTCGCCAAGCCCGACATGGGCGCAAAGGCATCCTCTCACGACGGCGAACCGGTCAGGATGGCCTTTGCCGGCGAGCCGGGCCAGGAAGTCCTGGACGATTCGTCGCCGGCGCAAATCCAGGGTGTCGCCGAAGCGGAAAGCCAGCTCAAGCTGCGTCTCGAGCAATCCGGCATGAGCACATTGACCGTCCAGCGATCACCGGGACGGCTTCTGGTCTCGGGCATGATCCCGAATGAAAAGAGTGGTGCCTGGACGGAAACGCAATCCTGGTTCGATCAGGCGTTCGGCGCGCACATTCCCCTCGTCTCCAACGTCATGATCGGCAATGTGGAGCAGGCTCCGCGCCTGACGCTGCAGGCGATCTGGTATGGCGAGCGGCCCTATGTCATCGCGTCCGACGGCGCGCGCTATCACGAAGGCGCGTTCACCAATGACGGCTGGACCATCAAACACATCGGCGAAACGGAACTTCTGCTGACCAAGGGCGGCGCCACGGTCGCGCTGAAATATCCGTGAACCGCCGGCTTGAAGGACCGCGACTCGATTCAGCGAGGATGGACGCAGCCGGCCGCGAGGTGCGGCAGGCGGAAGGCATCCGCGGCCAGGCAATCAACCGACGACGGATGAATGGCGTCGACAAAGCCGCAAACCGTGCTCAAGGAACGCAATCGGCCGCTGCTGCGGAAAGGCCGGAAACAGCGGAATTCCAGCCGTCTCAAGGCGCCGCCGGCGAATCGCTTGACGAGATACTCGCCAATTTCGTCATGCCCGTTGTTCCCGAGCCAGCCATCCTGCGTCGCTCCGTCCCCATTCTCCAGCACTTTGTAACGCACCTGGTCCCCGACCTCGAGGGCGGCGAGCAGCTCAAGACGTTGGCCAGGACGCTGATGGAGGATGAAATCGAGCGTCATCGAGAACTGCTTGGTCGCATGCAGGAAGGAATCGGAACCTGACCGACCCGCATGACACTGTGCGTCTGCTGCATGTCCTGGGCTATCTCTACGGGTGTCATGGGCAGGCAAAGCGGGGCGCAGCGTATCTGCTTATCGCTGCGCAGCTCTCGCCGGGAAATGCCGGCGTGCTGCGGACGTTGGCGCACCTGCTCACACTCGATGGCGAGGCGGAAAAGGCGCTTGCCACGATTGCCAGGCTGGAGACCCTGGAAGGAATGGACCACCCGGCGCTCGCCTTGCTGAAGAGCCGCGCCTTGCTCGCGGCCGGGCGCAAGACCGAGGCGCGCAGTGCCTTGCTGAGCTTCCTGTCGCAACGAGGTGTTGAATGACCATGTCGGAGCGGCTTTTGCAATTCCTCGCCAGGCTGTCACGCCGGAGCGACCTGGTCATCGCCGTCCTGCTGCTCGTTGCCGTGGTGATGATGCTCATTCCATTGCCGACGTTTCTCGTCGACATTCTCATCACCGCGAACATTGCCATCAGCGTGCTCATCTTGCTGGCATCGTTCTACGTTTCTTACCCGCTCCAGTTCTCGTCGCTGCCCTCGGTCATCCTCATCGCAACCTTGTTCCGGCTGGCGATAACGATCACGACCACGCGATTGATCCTGCTCCAGGCCGATGCGGGCGAGATCATCACGGCCTTCGGTACTTTCGTGGTCGGCGGCAGCATCGCGGTCGGCCTCGTCATCTTCCTGATCATCACCATCGCACAGTTCATCGTGGTTGCGCGCGGTGCGGAGCGCGTCGCCGAGGTCGCCGCGCGCTTCACGCTCGATGCGCTGCCGGGCAAGCAGATGAGCATCGATGCCGAATTGCGAAACGGCGACATTGATCAGGCGGAGGCACGCCGCCTGCGGCAGCAGTTGGAGCGCGAGAGCCAGCTATTCGGCGCGATGGACGGCGCCATGAAATTCGTCAAGGGTGACGTCATCGCCGGCATCGTGATCATTCTGGTCAACCTCATCGGCGGTTTCGCGGTCGGAACGCTGCAACACGACATGTCGCTGGGCGATGCGGCCGCGACCTACACCCTGCTCACCGTCGGCGACGGGCTGGTGGCGCAGATACCGGCACTGCTCGTCGCCGTGGCCGCCGGTACGATGGTGACGCGTGTCGGCAGCGCGGATGGAACGGGCGACCTTGGCCGGCAGATAACCAGCCAGTTGCTGCGGGATTCCCGGGCGCTCGGGCTCGCTGCGGTGATCATGGTCGGCCTCGCCCTGGTGCCGGGCTTTCCTTCCATCGTGTTCCTGATCCTTGGCGCCTGCTTCGGAGCGGGCGCCTATGCAATCAATCGCCGTACAGCAAAGGAGTCCGAGCCCACAGATATCGGCCAGATCGCCGTGCACGAACAACCGGGCAATTCCGCATCGCTTTCAGCAATCCACGCCGGAACGCTGCCTTCTTCCTACCGCGTGATCGTCCGCCTCGGAACCGATCTCGCGCGCTCGACCCCGGAGCCCGAATTTGCCGCGCTCGCCGACGGCGTGCGCCGCGAACTCTTCGGCGATCTCGGTGTCGACGTTCCGGCAATCGGCATGCAGGTCGACGAGATGCTTTCACCACGGAGCATCCGCGTCGACCTGGAGGGCGCACCCATCCTGGATGCCGAAATTCCTGCCGATCGGGTTCTTGTCGAAGCGGATGCGACGCATCTCGAACTGCTCGAAGTAGATTACGAAAAAGGCACTTCGATTGCTGGTCAGCGCAAATTCGTGTGGGTCGACGACAGCCAGGTATCGGCGCTGAAGGAAGCCGGTTTCGTCTTCTCCGCAGCGGCGGAAACAGCGGCCAGATGGACCGGCAATGCACTTCGGCTCTATGCCGGCCATTTCGTCGGGATCCAGGAGACGCGCAGGCTCCTTTCGGACATGGAGCCGGATTATGCGGATCTGGTCAGACAGGCGCAGGAGATCGTGCCGCTGCAGAAGATCGCGGAAGTGCTTCGCCGGCTTGTCGGCGAGAATGTACCGATCCGCAATCTGCGCCTGATCCTCGAAGCCCTGATCGAATGGGGCCAACGCGAACAGGACGTCGTCCTGCTGACGGAATACGTCCGCACATCGTTGAAACGCCAGATCAGCTTCCGCTCCGCCGGCCGCAACAACATCATCGCCGCCTATGTCCTGCAGAGGTCGGCCGAGGATATCCTGCGAAACGCGGTGCAGAGCACATCGACCGGCTCATTCCTGAACCTTTCGGACGATGACGCGCAGGCGCTGGTCACCGAAATCGAGCGGGCGCTGTCGCAGAACTCCACCGACGTCTCGCCAGTCGTCCTCGCCGCGATGGACGTGCGCCGCCATATGCGCAGCCTGCTCACGCACAATGCCATCGAACTCCCGGTTCTGTCCTTCCAGGAACTCGCACAGGAATTCAACGTCCAGCCATTGGCCACGATCGCCGGACGCTCCGGCAGGGCTGGCGCGCGCAATGTCTCCCAGTCGCTGCCGTCGGCCCAGGCGAAAGCCGGGCAAGAGGCGAACTCATGACGCCAGCCGGACGGAGGGGACAGTTGGGGAATTCACAACATGGCCGAAGAAGCTGAGGAAAAGACACTACCGGCGTCCGACAAGAAGCTTCGTGACGCGCGCCGCAAGGGCCAGGTTTCGCAGAGCCGCGACCTGGTCTCCGGCTTCACGCTGCTCGCAGCACTCGTCTATCTCTATTTTTCCTGGCCGATGCTGTTCAGGCGCCTGTCGGAACTCGTGCAGACCGTGACGGATCCCGGCGGCTCGTTCGCGGATGTCAGCCTGCGGGCCATCCGCCATTTCTTTTCGTTGCTGATGCTTGCCACATTACCGCTGGTCGGGATCGTAGTCGTTCTCACCGTGGCCTTCGGCATGCTGGGGACGTTCGGGCCGGTCTTCTCGTTTGAGCCGCTGAAGCCGCAGTTCGATCACATTAATCCGGCGAAGGGCCTTCAGAAGATCCTGTCGCTGCGCAACGTCATCGAGTTCACCAAGGGGCTTGTCAAAGTGGTGTTGCTGGCGAGCCTGTTCGTGTTCATCCTGATCGCGTGGCTACAACCGCTGTTCGATGCGCCAGGCTGCGGTCCGTCATGCCTGGAGCCGGTCATCAAGGCGGTGCTGGTACCTCTTGGTATCGCCGCCGCCCTGGCCTTTGTCGCCATCGGTGTGATCGATGTTCCACTTCAGCGCTGGCTGTTCCTTCGCGACATGCGCATGACGACAACCGAATACAAGCGTGAGCACAAGGATCTCGAAGGAAATCCGTTGATCCGCCAGGAACAGCAGCGACAGCGGCGCGAGACGGTGATGCAACCCGGGAAGCTGGGCGTGAGGAATGCGGTCATCGTCTTCGTGTCCGGTGACCGTGCCGTGGCGTTGCGTTACATCAAGGGCGAAACGCCGGTGCCGACGGTCGTCGGCAAGGGCCAGGGCCGCGCCGCCGACGAGATAATGGCTCAAGCACGGCAGGCGGGCATCCCCATCGTCGAGGACGCGGCTGCCGCCGAAACACTTTTCGAAAATGCGAATACCGGATCTTATATCGGCCAGCAGATGTTTTCGCCGGTCGTTCGCCATCTGGTCCGGCTCGGGCTGACCTGAAGCGACGCAAGTCGGCTGGCTTGCAGGGTTGGCCAAGCCAGATGCTGGTCACCGTCCAGATCTTCGTTTTCCCCAAAAACTGGGCCGAACACCTGCTGCGGGCCTGGCTGCTGCTACTCGTGCTGACACGCGGCGCCGGTATGATTTCGCTTGGTCATATTGCTGACGGCCTCTTTGCAGCAAGACGCCAGAGTTAGCTCGCGCAGCACGGGCGGGAGCCTATGCGGCTGAATGGACGTCATTTTTTCCACGAAAACAATCAGTTAGTGGGTAGCTAGCCCAGCCGCACCTTCGTATGTTCTCGTATTCGATGTAGGATATGCGCCAGATTTCACGGGATTGTCGCATGCGCACCCGCGGGAGCCCGCAGACTTAGACGGCCGGACCCGGTTGCGTCTGCCACTCCTAGTTTCGGGATCGATACAGGTCGCGCAGATCGCTGTCTGAATATGCCAGGCGTGACGCCGGTGAAATTCGCAACGTCGATGCTCGACATATTAGTCCCGGTCGAAGCGTGTGCCGGGCGTTCGGTGATACGTGACGTAAAGTATCGCAGTCGTCCGCCAGGCGCGCGATCGAAACGCCCAAATGACGACCCACCGATCAGCGCTCCGAAGCGTCGTTGCGCTGCTTTCCTTTCACCTCCAGATCGCGAGACGTCAAATGCTCGCCACAAGTGCTGCAATGCACCTGTGCCATGACTTCGTGGTCACACTGTCGGTGGATCAGGCGAACCGAGTCCGGTTGTCCGTCCCGAACATGATCCTGACCCCACTGCTTTAACGTCAGCAGTACTGGCAGGAGGGCGCGCCCTGCGGCGGTAAGCCGATATGTGTAGCGCAATGGATGATCGCTATACGGCTCACGGTCCAGGACGCCGTGTTCTTCCAACTTGCGGAGCCGGATGGCGAGGATATCCCGAGGCGCTCCCGTATTGTTCACAATCTCGGTGAATTTCTGCTGGCCGTAAAGCAGCTCCCGAACAATCAAAAGACTCCAGCGATCGCCCACGACCTCAAGGGCGGCTGCGATATTGCACAGGCGTGGGGTTACATCGGTGGCCTTGGATTGCATTCCAGACCACATACCAAAAGAAAGTTTGAAAATCAAACCATATTGGGTTGTGATATCCAACTGAGTATGCAACTTTCCGAGTTGGAATATCCAACTGACCGGATGCGGGATTGAAAACGCTCTAACGCCTGTCGTTGAAGTCGCTTTCACAAACGCCGCGCCCCGGGCGGAAATATCAACCGGATGCGATCAATGGCGGGCTGTCGCCCGCGTTGAACTGGCTTGAGGGTAGATGACACCAATGGACACACAGACACGCGTTGCATCCTCTAGTGATCGCTCAGATCAAAGATCGCTGCTGACAACTGTCGTCCTGTGTGGGGCGGCATTCATGGCGATGATTGACGTATTCATCGTCAATGTCGCCTTCAGTCGGATAGGCGCTGAATTTCCACAAGCCAGCTTTGCCGATCTCAGCTGGATTCTGAACGGTTACACTATTGTCTACGCAGCTTTGCTGATTCCCTTCGGCGGGCTCGCCGACAAGTGGGGACGCAAGCGCGCGTTCCTGGCTGGCCTCACCATATTCACGCTGGCCAGCGTTGGCTGTTCGCTTTCGGGCGCAATGTGGTCGCTCATACTCTCCCGCGTGTTGCAGGCGGCGGGAGCCGCGATGCTCACTCCGAGCAGCCTTGGCCTTATATTGACGGTTCTTCCCGCGCAACGGCGGACTGCGGCGGTCAAGATCTGGGCGACGACATCCGCACTTGCAGCGGCCGTTGGTCCCGCCCTTGGCGGGGTTCTTGCAGAATATTCCTGGCGATGGATTTTCATCATTAATCTGCCGGTCGGAATTATTGCCGGCACCGCAGCGGCATTGCTGATACCAACAATACAGCCGGCCAGTGTCTCGACCAAAAATCTCGATCTGTTTGGCGCCATGCTTGCCGCAATCGCCGTAGGATCACTGTCCCTCGGGGTCGTTGGGTATGAACAATCGACGACATCGCAGATCATTGCATATTACGTCTTGGCAATTCTGACCGCAGCCTGGCTCGTAAGGCGGATCCTGTTTCACCAGGCGCCGATCGTGGATCCGAACCTCTTCACGGTTTCGACATTTACCTGGGCGAACATCACCATCATTCTGTTCTGCACGGCCTTTGCCGCCATCTTTCTGAGCGTCGCAATCTGGTTGCAAACAGTTGCCGGCCTTTCCTTGACCGAAACCGGATTTGCGATCGTCCCTGGCCCGGTCTGCGTGCCCATAGCCGCTTACTTCGTTCAGAAATTTGCGTCTACCGCGTCACCGCGAGCGCTTGTGATCGTCGGCAATGTCATTTTTGCAATTGGGGCGTTAGGCTTCGCCTTCATGGCGTCAATCGCCCCCCGCTACAGCATCGATATCATGCCGGCATGGATGTTGGTCGGCGTCGGCATCGGCATCGCCATGCCGACCATGATTGGGAGCGCAACGCGCGATCTTCCGGCCAACATGACAGCGACGGGTAGCGCGGTGGTCAATACGAGCCGCCAACTTGGCTATGTGCTGGGCGTGGCGCTGCTGGTGTCGGTTACGGGCTCTCTCAGTCTCGCCCCTAGCCAGGCATTGCCTGCCTTTCAAACAAGTTGGCAGCTCATCGCCCTTGGCGCGGCGCTCAGCGCCCTAACGGCGCTGGGCATGCGGAGGATACCTTGACCTCCAGGTTCCCGAGAGCGCACTTCCGCCTCGTTCGACCAAGCGAAAACGACCGCGGCGCGGTCGATCAACAACAGGAAGATTTGCTATGCAACGGAAAGAAGTGGCCGATGCCGAAACCAGAGCTGCAGGGTTTGCTGACAAGCTGCTCCGTATCAAGCGACCGCCTGTTGACCAGCAGTTTCAAGAATTGTCGAACACCGAATCCTTAACATTGCAAGTCGAGGCGCCGGGCGACTGGCCAGACGGCCGCTTGATCGAGGTGCGAGTGCATCGCTGGGGGGTCGGGCGCAATGCGCTGCTTGTGCACGGATGGCAGGGACGGCGTTCCGATCTCATGGGCGTCGGCCAAAAGCTCGTTGAGGCCGGTTACGCGGTCTGGCTTCCAGACCTTCCCGGGCATGGAGATTCGGCCGGAGAACGATTGTCCATTCCGTTGGCCGCCGCCGTCCTGCAGGCTGTCGAGCGGCTCGCCGGATCATTCGCTCTTGTAGTGGGGCATTCTATCGGAGGCGCCTGCGTGGTTCAGGCTCTGGAGCAAGGCCTTTCAGCTGAGCGCATCGTCCTCCTCGCTACGCCGACGCACTACGGCCTCTGGGCGCGGTTAATGGCGCGCAAGGCTGGGTTTGAAGGAGACGAAGACGCGATCTTGCTGCGGTTGGAACGTTTGATCGGGCTCCATCCGGATCGCATCGACATGCGACGACAAGCGACGAAAATGTCCCAGCCTGCGCTGTTCATTCATTCATCCGATGACCTGGTTGTTCCTTACGAGGGTGCGGAGACTGTCGCCTCCATTTGGCCGGGCGCTGAGTGGCTGCTCGTCGACGGCTTGGGCCACAACGGAGAGTTCCTAAGCGACAAGGTTGTCCTAGAGCGAGTCTCCGCTTTCGCAGGCAGCGCCCCCGCGCATCTCGAAACTTCTCCGGCAACCGCGCGACGCGCGAACCTCTGAGCTCGACCTCGCCACCACAGTAAATTGGATCTCACTAAACAAAGTTCCAGCCGCCCCATGAGCCCTTATGTTCGGCGGCGGCAGAACCTTTGGTGCCACGTGCGGTCGGTCCGACACGCTGGCGGTCATGGTGCTGGCGACACCGACGCCCCGCCCACCGATCAAGTGTTTTGTGAACAGCATCGCACTTTGCTAACATTGCCTCACTGCGCTCGGCGAGGAAATCGCAGCATGTCGGAGAAGGGTCCGGTCGCGTTGCCGGCGTCGGTGGCAACAGGTTTTCTGGGCGGCAACGGCGACAGTGCGTCCGAAACCCGGCATGAGCGGCGGATCCTGACCGCGCTCTGCTACGATCTTGTCGGATCGACCGACCTTCTTGCCATCCTGGATATCGAAGAATTCGAGGAACTGATATCAGCCTTCCAGCGGGCGGCGAGACAGGCGGTCGCGTCGTGTTCGGGTGCGGTCAGGGTCGAGGTCGGCGATGGCGGCGTTGCCCTGTTTCCTGCCGAAATGGACGCCAAGGACGCGGCATCGCTGGCAATCCGGGCCGGGCTCGAAATCATCGACGCCTGCAGGCGCGTCGGTTCGGACAAAGGCCGCGCCGATTTGCATGTCCGGGTCGGCATCGCGACATCGATGACCCTGATCCACAAGGGTGACGCCGACAGCGCTCATGACAATGTCACCGGCTTTGCCTTTGCGATGGCGACGCGGCTCCAGGCCATCGCGCAGCCGGATACGGTGGTGGTTTCTGACGAGACGCGCAACCTGGCGCGACGGTCGCATGTGTTCAGCTTCACGGGAACCCATGCGATCAAGGGGTTTGCCGAGCCGGAGCGGGTCTGGCGCGCGCTGAGCCACAAGCGCGAGGTCGACCGCTTCTTCGCCTTCGGGCGGCTGAGCAGTCCGCTCGTCGATCGCGAGGCCGAGCTCGGCACGATCGCCGAAGCATGGGACAGCGCCGTCGCGGGAAGCGGCGGCGTGGTGGTGATCGAGGGCGAGGCCGGGATCGGCAAGTCGCGCATTCTTCACGAAGTGCGCCGGCGCACGCGTAACCAGCGCGCGAAACTGCTGCTCTTCCAGTGCACGCCCGGCGGCTTGCGCTCGACGCTGCATCCGCTGCTCCAGAACGTGCGGAGCAATCTCGGTGACAACGAAGGACAGCTGAGCGCTGCCGCCGTGGCGCAAGTATTCCGCGATCATGACGTCCGCGATCCCGAAATAATCGACATCTTCTCGTTCCTGCTCGGCGCTGCGGGAGCCGATCCGGCGCTCAAGGAGATAGACGCCGAAGCGATGCGCGGGAAAGCCAATTGGGCGGTTCGCCACTCGCTCGAAGCCCTGTGCGCCAGCGGACCTATCGTTCTGGTGGTCGAGGACATCCATTGGATTGACCTGACGTCGAAACAATTGTTGGCTGAGCTTGCACATTCGGCCCGTCATTTCCGCGCGCTTGTCATCGCGACCACACGCCCTGGATCCGGGAACTGGCTGGCAGCATCGAATCCCACGCATATCCGGCTAAAAACGCTCAACCGCGAGCAAACGCGGCTGGCGATCGCGGCGATGTGGCCGCAAGGCAAGCCGTCCACTTCCCCGGAATTGCTCGACATGGTGGAACGCGTGACCGGAGGCGTCCCGCTGTTCATCGAGGAAATCTGCCAGTGGATGACCGAGAACGCTGCCTCGGCGACGGATCGGCTGGCGCAGACCGCGACGCGCAGTCATGCTTCGGTGTTCGAAAGCGTGCTCGAGGCCAGGCTCGAAAGCCTGGGGGCGGCACGCGAGGTTGCGCGCGCTGCGGCCGTCGCGGGCAATCGTTTCAATCAGGAACTACTTCGTGCGTTGTTGCCGGAGCTCGACGATGATGTCATCGCAAACGCACTGGATTCGCTGAGCGAGGCCGGGTTCCTGTTCCGCGTGCGGCCTTCAGGCGTTCCGGTCTACGGCGTGCGCCATGCGCTTATTCAGGAGACGATCTACAACGCGACGCTGCGCAAGAGACGGCAGGCGTTGCACCGGCAGCTGTTTGCCGCGGTAAGCCGCAACCGAAACCTGGCCGGGTGGCTGGGGACTGCCGAGGTCGCTGAGCACGCCGAGCGCGCAGGCCTTCTCGAGGACGCGATCGGTCAGTTTGTGATCGCAGGCACGGAAAGCTCGTCCCGCTCGGCAATGGCGGAAGCAAGGCAGATACTCGAACATGCTTTGGGGCTCTGCGAGCGGGTTGCCGCGACCGACACGCGAGACGCGCTGCGGCTATCGGCAATGGTCGTGCTCGGTCCCATCCTGACCGCTGTCGAGGGGCCGAACTCGGCACCCGCCCGCAAATTATACGAGGACGGCGTGGTGATCGCTCGGCGGCGGCCAGTAGCCGAACGGGCCAAGTGGTTCCCGATCTACTGGGGCTGGTGGTTCACCGATACCGTCATGGACGGCGAGCGCGCGGAAGTCGTGTTGAGCGACCTGAGGGATGTCGAGGATGCCGAAGTGCAACTCCAGGCCAGGCATTGCGTGTGGGCAATCGACTTCAATCTTGGCCGTCACGACCGCTGCATCGCGGCCGTCGACGTCGGGCTTTCGCTCTATGAGCACGGCCAGGGCAAAGCGAATGCTGCGTTGTTCGGCGGGCATGACGCAAGGGTCTGCGGGCTCGCTCACCGCGCCTTGTCCTTGTGGTTCGTCGGAAAGCCGGCAAGCGCGATCCATTCGATGTCGGAAGCCAGGAGCTGGGCGCAGCAAACCGGACACGCAGGCAGCATCGCGCATGCCCACCTCAACGAGGCGATGCTGCATTGCTATCGCCGCGATTTTTCGGCGCTGCGAAGCGTGATAGCGGATCTGCGCCATTTGACGGAGCGCCATTATATGCCCGCCCTTGCCGCCGCAGCGCAGATCTTCGAAGGCTGGTGCGACGGCAACGCCGGCCAGGTCGAGAGCGGCAGGGAAAAAATGCGGCAAGGTCTTGGCCTGCATGGCGGGCTCCAGACACCTGAGGACGAACCGGTCTATTGCGGCATGCTGGCAGAGCTTTTGACACGAACCGCCGAGGTCGATGAGGCGCTCGCGTTGCTGGGCTCGGCTGCGGCGCAGGCCGAGGCCGGCGGCAGCCGCTTCTGGCTGGCAGAGCTCTACCGGCGAAGGGCGGTGCTATTTCTTCTCCAGGGCGATGCGGAGGCGGACGTGATCGCTGCCCTCGAAAAAAGCATCGCCATAGCCGCGGAACAAGGCGCGGTGCCTTTCCTCGTCAGTGCATACGAGACCCTTCAACTATCAGGCCTGTCACCTGAACTGTCGGCGCGCTATCGCGACCGGGTCGAACGTGCGAAATCCGCTCTCGAGCCGGGCGCCGCGCTGATCGTCAATCCCGAACCGGCCGTTCGGCGCTAGCCGGCCTCAGGAGCATCCGCGATGCTGGAGCGATATCAACGCCTGGGTCCGCCGCCCGACCAGGCGCTGGCGCGGCTGATGAAGATGCGCGAAGCCCTGGGCATCACGCGGATCGCCGACATTACTGGGCTCGACCAGCTCGGCATCCCCGTCGTGCAGGTGACAAGACCTTTCTCGCTCTCCAACGCCGTCGCGCAAGGCAAGGGCGCCACCCTGGCGCAAGCCGCCATCTCGGCCATGCTGGAATCAGCCGAGAGTTTCTTTGCGGAGCAGGTGGCGAATTTCCACACAGTCATCGGCTGCGCCGATCAATTGGGCATCCCGCCCGATCGTTTCGAAGGCCATCTACAGGACGGCACCGCGCCCCGATGGCGCGGCCGGGAGACGGCGTGGGTAACCGCGGACAATCTTCTCACCGGCAGCCGCGACCTGGTTCCGTTCGAGCTCGTGCACACCGCCTATGTGCTGCCGTCACTGCCCCATGACGGCATTTTCGCGGCCTCGACGAGCGGCCTGGCCGCAGGCTTCGAGGAGCCGGACGCCATCGTTCATGGCATCCTTGAATGCATCGAACGCGACGCGATTGCCAGGGCATACCGGACCCACGGTTTTTTCCACCGTCAACGTATCGATCCCGAGACGATCGATGATCCGTCGCTCTGCGATCTCCTGGAGACTTTGGGGGCCAAGAACGTGCTGGTCGGCCTTTGGCAAGCTTTGTCGCCGTTGGGCATACCGGTGGTGTGGTGCCATCTCCTGGAAGACGAACCGACGGAAACGGTCCTTCTGGATTATCCGGCTGATGGTTCGGCTGCCGGTTTCAGTCCCGCCGGCGCGGCGGCGCACGCCATCAACGAAGCGGCCCAGGCCCGTCTGGCGGCGATCTCGGGCGCTCGCGATGACCTGACGCGCGCGTTCTATCCGAAATACCCCGATCGGCAGATGATCGCAGCGCATCGCCGGCTCCTCCGCGATGGCCCGCGCAGCGTGGATTTTCGCGCGCTCGCCGAGCAGAAGTTCAACACGGCGTCGGACGGGCTGTCGGTCCTCCTGGCAATTCTCGAAGAGAGAGGGTTCGATGCGGTTCACCTGATCCGGGTGGGAACGAAACCGCTCGACGCCCTGTCGGTTGTCAGGATCGTCATCCCTGCCTTGCAGCCGCTCTTGCAGGGGTAGAGATCATGCGCCCGAAACTTGTCTTCACCGGCCCTACTGTGTCCCACGCCGACGCGTTGAAGGTCGTCGATGCGGTATGCCTTCCCCCGGCCGTGCAAGGTTCGATCGTTTCGGCCGTGCAGCATTTCGACCCGAGTGCGATCCTTGTCATAGACGGCGGTTTTCAGGCCGAGCCGGCGGTTCGGCACAAGGAAATCCTGTGGGCCCTCAGCCGCGGCATTCATGTCGTCGGCGCGGCCAGCATGGGTGCCCTTCGAGCAGCCGAGCTGTTCCCCCATATGCAAGGCGTCGGGCTTATCTACCGATGGTATCGCCGCTACGCCTTTGCACCCGACGACGCGGTAGCGGTACTGCATGGACCGGCCGAGGTGAATTTCGCTCAATTGACGCATGCGCTGGTTGACCTGCGCCGGACCCTTCGCGCTGCTTGCCGGCGCGGCGTGATTTCACCCGAACAGCAGGCGAGGCTCGAGCGTGCGGCACAGGCCGTCAACTTTCGCGAGCGCACCCTGGCACGGATGGTCCGGGATGCGCATGACGGGAAGGACGACGTCGAGAAATTGTGCAGGGAGCTCGGCGCGGCTTTCGTCCAGCAAAAAAAGCAAGATGCCCAGCGGGCACTCGAACTTTTGCGGGACCAAGCATTTGAAAAAGCACACCCCATGCCGGAATTACAGGTAACCTCGGCCTTCTCCAAGGATATGGATGATGCGGGGCTGGCGCTATAGGCCTGACCTCTTGGCGGCCGACGGTTTACGTTACGTAAGCACCGTGATAGCTTGGCGGTGTCAGAGGGGGCCAAGCAATTGGACGCGGTCGATCGTGTCGTTGCGCAAGATTCGTTGCTGGGAACGCGGTTCCTGGTCTACCCGCAGGTCCCTCACCTTTCGGGTTACGGAACACCCGAAACAGTATGGATTTCTACTCCACCTGATCTGATCCGCTCCGGCCCGGAAGATCACCGCATCTGCGTTCGCGATCCGCTCTTCGACAAGGAGCCTTACGACTACCCTTATCTGCCACCGTTTGTCGGCGAAATCTTTCCGCCTGCAGAGGCTGGCTTTGACGGCCATTTCGATCAGCTTTCCCTGACCTCGCGGCAGTTCCTTTCTGCGCACGCTTTCGCCTCGGTCAGCCGCGTGCTGGACATCTGGGAAAGCTACCTCGGCAAACCGATTGTCTGGTATTTTGCCGAGACGTACGAGCGGCTCGAAATCATCCCCTTCGTCGACTGGGAGAATGCGCAATCGGGCTATGGCTATCTGGAACTCGGCCGAGAGCGCGGCATCGACGGAGGCAACTATCCCTATGCGCTCAACTTCGATGTGATCGCACATGAGGTCGGCCACGCAATCTTGTTTTCGCTGTTCGGGGCACCAGCCGGCGGCCTGGCCCAAGGCGATTTCGGACCGTTCCACGAAGCCAGCTCGGATCTGGTCTCGCTCTTGTCCTTCCTGAATTTCGACAGCGGCATGGACCGGCTGCTGCGGCACTGCGATGGCAACCTGCTTGTTCTCAATGAATTGAACCGGATTGCCGAACTGACTGGCGATCGGCAGATCCGCCTCGCCAGCAACGCACGCCGGATGTCGGAGGTGACGGCGGAAATCCATGACAGGTCACGGCCGTTCACGGGAGCCGTGTTCGACACGATCGTCGACGTCTACCACGCGGCATTGGTGCACGAGGGGTTGGCCGACGAGCGGCTGCTGGGGATCGATATCAAGGATGTCGATCAGTCCGACATGCAGCGCATCTCGGATTTCACGTCCCGCGCCTTCCGCGCTCGGCCCTTCATGTTCAAGAGCATGCTGATCAGAGCAAGGGACGAGGTGGCTCTCGCCCTTGCTCAGGCATGGCCACGCCTCGATGCGGATGACCTGTCGTTCGAAAAGGCCGCGGCGTTGGTGGTGGACGCCAGCGATCGCGTCGCGCCGATGCTCGCGGAAAAATTCGATGAGAACTTCAGCTGGCGGGAGATCTTGTGAACTGAAGGATGCAGCAAAAAGGAGCGAGGAAAATGAGCGACGACTATCACCGACCGACACTAACGTTTCCATCAGGCGCTTACAACGCAACACAGGTCAGGCTCTATGGCTTGGGGGCGGAGATTGGACTCAGCGTGCCCGGTGCGCCAGCACCCTTTGGGGACACCGGCATGTATGTCGAAACCGCGCCTGGGGAACCCCTCACCGACGAGCAACGTGTCAACGCACTTGAAGTTATGAAGAAATATAACAGCAACAAAGGCCGCCAAGATATAATAAATGGAAGTATTCCATTTCCAAAAATACCAATCAGAGTCTCCTATCATTTCAAGATCGACCTGAAGAATTTTGGCACTGCGGTCCTTTCAACGGTAGGAAGTACCTTCATGCTCGGATCATCTCCAGAACAGAAAACATCGTGCGGGATAATTGTCGGTTATGCCTATGAGGGACATACCTACGATTTGCCAAAGCCCAAGATAATGATCATCCCGGCGTTTCCGGAGCCCAAGATTCCGGCGGACGATTCGGAATTTGACGCCAAGGAACCTGAAGGCTACGCGGTTTGGCTCGTCGATAAGCTCGACGAATGCGTGGAGTTGGAGATGAACCAAGGCTTTGTCGAACAGATCGTCCTCGAGGCGAACCTTCCAGGCAAGCGTTCACCGACGATGTATGCATCCAAGATGACGATGGGACACCGTGGCGGAAAGCTGAACGACTAGAGCATTCTGTGATGTGACGAATGTGAGGGATTCCCAATCAGCGCAAATTTGATTCAGCCTGCTGGCTGGAATAGACGCCAGCATGGATGACGGCAGCCTACCCGGAGTAGGTGCGCAATCGAGTGAGCGACGGGACATCTTCGGTCTCGACGACCCGCCGACTGTCGCGGCGTTCATCTCAAGTGCGGCCCATCAGCGAACCATTTGGTTCGTGCGATGTTCCAGAATGATCCGCGCAGAGACGGCATTTGATTGCCTGCGCTCAGCCGCCATCCAAGGACCTTCGATCTCGTTGTCTTGTCACGTCTGCCTCTGCTCGGCGTCGAAACCTTTCGACGTCATGGCCGACAATATTGGCGGCGGTCTGTGCGGTCTCGGCCGCTTCCTCTCGGGTGTCGAACCGGTGTTCGAGCCGGCAATTTCCGCACTTTGGTCGCAAGTTGGTTCGGGTCGATCGTAACGCGAATTCTCGGCGCCCAATGGCAGTTCAAGGTTGACGTTGTGATTGTGCGATTTCATGGTCACGCGCAATCTATGCTGGCAATTCTTTATGTATATGGCAAGCAATAAGAGCAATAATAGCAGCCAATCGGGCTTCAGCTGTAAGGTTCGAGCCTTTGTCAGGCATAAAACGCGCAAATTGCACTTCGCGCACCCAAAGGGATATGATGCATGAGTCTGATTCCCTTGCGATAGTCCCGCCAGTCCGGAATGAGGCGGGCTACCTTGATTTCATGGGTTCAATGACCGAGTACCCGCGCCTTGCCTACAGCATGGAAGCCGTTCGCAAGGTAGGCGACCGGCTGGCAAACCCTATTCAGTTTGGACGAGACACCACTGTCGGCCAGTACCTGGACGCACTCGAAATCTTCACAATCGCCAATAGCTGGCGCGACTCGCACTTTCTGCCGATGCGGAGCGTTCGGCTCTCTGTCGGTCACCACATGAGAGCCCTGCGACTGAAGGGCGACATGGCATCCCGTCCGAAGGGTATGGCATCCATTCGTCGGAAGCTTCGAGAGTCCACCACCAATTTGGAGACCATGAACGACATCGGCGGTTGCCGAGCGATCATGGCCGACATCAAAGGTGTTCGCTCGCTTCTCGCATCGATGCGAGACAACTTCCCCCATGAGATCCACTCTCGGGAATTTAACTATATCGATGAGCCAAAGCCGGACGGGTATCGAAGTTACCATATTGTTCTCAAGTACCGTCCCAGAGATGCCGAAACGGAGGCATTCGAGGGACGGCGCATCGAATTGCAAGTTCGGACCAGACTTCAGCACTCATGGGCAACTGCAGTCGAGGCTGTCGGGCTATTCCGGGGCCAGGATTTGAAGCACGGAAAGGGCGACCAGGATTGGCTACGCCTTTTCCAGCTTATGTCGGCGGAGTTCGCGCACGTTGAGCAGTGTCCGGTTCATATCGGTGCTCCGGATCACAATGACCGGGCGCGAGAATTGCAGGATATCAACAAGCGTATAGGCGCGACCAGCATACTAGAAGACATCAAGAGTCTTACGCTCTACTCGGAGAACTTCATACATCGAACGGAGAAATATCGATACTATTTTCTCCAATATGGAAAAGATCATAATGTGACCATAGAACCATTCCGGACGCTTATGTCCGGTGCGCGTAAATTAAAGGAGATAGAGCAAAAAATCGAGCTAAGGGGAATTTATGCAAAGGCTGTCTTGGTCGAGGTAGACAAGGTAGAAAAGCTTGTTGAAACGTATCCGAATTACTTCGGAGATGTTTCCTTATTTGTTCGAAATCTGGAATCCATTACACGGGAAAGGCCGCTCTCGCATACAGTCTAGCCCGGCAAGCGGTTTTCAGGGTCACACCAATATGCGGACTGTCGCTTGCCAGATCTCCCGGCGTGCGTGGGTGAACGTTGCGGCCCAGATCCCGCCACGTCCACTCGTGGACGTCAAAGGTCGTCCACTCGTGGACGTCAAAGGTCGTTCAGCCCTTGATGAAGGCCAGCAAGTCGGGGTTGATCACGTCCGCATGCGTCGTCAGCATGCCGTGCGGGTAGCCCTTATAGACCTTCAGAGTACCATTCTTCAGAAGTTTGACCGACAGCTTGGCCGAATCGTCGATTGGCACGACCTGATCATCATCGCCATGCATGACAAGCGTCGGCACGGTGATCTTCTTCAGATCCTCGGTCTGGTCAGTTTCCGAGAAGGCCTTGATCCCGTCATAGTGAGCCTTTGCGCTACCCATCATGCCCTGACGCCACCAATTCTGGATCACGCCCGTATAGACTTTCGCGTCCGGCCGGTTGAAGCCATAGAACGGGCCAGAGGGAAAATCGAGAAACAGCTGCGCCCGGTTATCCGCCAGCGCTTTGCGAATTCCGTCGAAGACTTCGATCGGCAGGCCGCCCGGATTCGATTGCGTCTTCAGCATCAGCGGCGGAACAGCACTTACGAGCACGGCCTTGGCAACGCGACCTTGCGGCTCCCCGAATTTGGCGACATAGCGCGCCACTTCGCCGCCACCGGTGGAGTGCCCGATGTGAACGGCATTCCTCAAGTCGAGTTGCTCGGCCACCGCCGAAGCATCGGCGGCGTAATGGTCCATATCGTGACCATCGGAGACTTGGGCGGAGCGCCCATGGCCGCGGCGGTCATGAGCGACCACGCGAAAACCCTGGTTGACGAAAAACAGCATCTGGGCGTCCCAGTCGTCCGAAGACAGCGGCCAGCCGTGATGGAACATGATCGGCTGGGCGTCTTTCGGACCCCAGTCCTTGTAGAAGATTTCGACGCCGTCCTTGGTTCTGGCGAAGCTCTGGGTCATGTCGGAAGTTCCTTTGCTCTGGTTGGGGTGGATTTTCCATTCCGATGGCCGATACTGCCATCGGAATGGAAACGGTCACGCGCGCCGCCAAGGGGCTTGCCGGGGCGAAGTTGTTATTCCGAATTCCTGTTTACCGGGCGATCAGGACGAAGCAATGGTTTACCTCGGTCCAGTCGCCGATCGACGGCGCCCGAGAGGACTTCCTGGCTCAATTTCTTCTCCTGTCGAGCTGGCAAGCTGAGGTTTGCAGAAGTATCGGCTTAATGTCCTTCGACCGCGAAGACGATTTCCGCGAAGCCGGGAATCGTCTTTTCGCGGAGCCAGTCGCGCTGCAGTTCGCAGGCGAACTGAACCCAACTCACGGGCACCGCTCCCGCCTGCACAATGCGTTCGAGCCCGGCATGGTGTGCCTCCACAGAGGTGCCGCCGACGGCATCGACCACGGCATAAACCTCGAAACCGTCGTGCAGCGCATCGAGCGCGGGAAAGGCTAGACATACCTCTGTCCAGAGAGCAGCCATAACGAGCTTCTTTCGACCGGTCGCCCTGACGGCGTCGGCAAAGTCCTGATCTTCCCATGCATTGATGGCCGTGCGGTCGATCGGTTCAACGGTCGGGAAGATGTCGCGCAGTTGGTGAATGAGGGGCTGGTTGCGACCGGTATCGACGTTCACCGTCGTCAACACGACCGGTACATCATAGAGTTTCGCCGTTTTCGCCAGCGCTACAATGTTGGCGACAAGGGTCCGCCGGTCCATTGACGCTACGGACGTTACCTGGACCGGTTGATAGTCGATGATCACGACGGCACAGTTGTTGGGCGTCAGGAGATGGTCCTGGACCGGATTGCGCGTGGGTCGACTTGCCATGGGTCTCTCCCTTCAGGTTGCGGCACGCGGGCTGGTGGCCGGGCAGCTATTTGGCGAGAAAATCCGTGACGAGCTTGATTGTGGCGTCTGGATTCTCCTCCATGATCCAGTGCCCGGAGCCAGGTACGATCCCGGCGGTCACATCGGTTGCGACAAAGCGCAGAACATCCGCCTGACCCGTCCCGAAGGATTTTTCGGCACCCAGCGCCAGCACCGGCATGGCAACCTTGCCGCCCTTGGCGAGAAATTCCTTGTTGTCGGTAGCATCCTGGCTGAACGCGGCGAACTGCTCGAAGGCATCGTGCATGGCACGGGGTCGGGCGTAGAGCTTCGAATAATGCTTGCGTGTCGCTTCATCGATGGCCTTGGGATTTGCCGACAGCTCATTCCAGAAGCGGTCAAGATAGATGCGCTCTCGGCCCGCAACCAATCGCTCCATGTCGGGGCCACGGAAGTTGAAGTGCCACAAGAGCGGCAAGCGGATGATGTTGTCCCAATCGCCGATACCAGGCAGCGGCGCATCGATGACGGCCCAGCGTGTGACGCGGTCGCGGTACTGGGCGACGAAGGCGTAGCCCACCATGTTGCCGATGTCGTGGGTGACGAGATCGACCTTGTCGATTTTCAGCTGATCCAGGATGCCGGCAATGTCGACCGCCTGGTTTTTCTTGGTGTAGCCGGTATCTGGATGGGCCGAGAGCCCCATGCCGCGCAGGTCCGGTACGATCACGGTATGGTCCTTCATCAGCCTGGCAGCAAGCGGTGCCCACATGTCGCCGGTGTCGGCAAAGCCGTGCAGCAAGAGCACGGCAGGCCCCTTGCCACCAACGCGGACGTAAAGGCTGGTACCATTGGTCTCGATCGACCGCGCCTTGAGTTCAGACGGAAAGGGGACGATCCGAGCCGTCGCCGGCAAAGTAAGAAGCATCAGGCTTAACGCAACTATCGCCATCTTGAGCATGTTATTCTCCCGAAGCTTTGAACATGTGAGCCGGGCCGTCTAAGCCCGACGGACGATCTGGCCTCGGGGAACAATAGGTCTCCGTGCTCCCGTTGAATTGCCTGAATCTGACCTGGATTGAAGGAAGCAGGCCTTTTCTTGCGCCGCATCTGCCCGCGCACGATTTCTCGTTCCGAGAAAAACCAGGGGTGATAAGGCTGCTCTCACACGGGCAAGGAAGCGTCATGGATACAGGCAGGGAAATAGCTGACGGCGCGGGCGCGAAGCTGAAACTGCTCGAGGAAGAACTGGCCCGATCGAGGAGTGACCTCGATGCCAGCCGGAAGCTTTCAGCCCGGCTGACTGAAGAGAACGAAACACTTCGCAGCTATACGGACCGGCGGCATTGGGAGGCGAGCTTTCGGCTGGCCACCGACACGACACCCGGATTGATCTGGTTCGGCGGTGCGGACGGTTCGGTCGAGTTTCTGAACAGCCAGTGGTGCGCCTACACCGGGCTCACCATGGAAGAGGGGTTGGGCTGGAACTGGGCAAGCGTCATCCATCCGGAAGACCTCCCCGGCCTGGCGGAACATTGGGGCGAGATCATCAAATCGGCACGTCCGGACGAGCATGAAGCGCGGATGCGCCGATCCGATGGCGCGTATCGATGGTTTTTGCTGCGCTGCGCGCCACTGCTCGACGAATCGGGCACGGTGATTCGGTGGTACGGCACGAACACGGACATCGAAGAGCGCAAACGCGTCGAGCAGGCGCTCAGTGCTTCAGAAAATCTATCGCGTGGCCAGGTCGAGGCACTCAAGAGCACGCTCGAGGCGCTGGCGATGGAGCCCGCCGCCGATAAGCTGGTGGAACACGTGCTGCGCATCATCACCGAGCAATTCGGGGCGCATAGCATCAGCGTCTGGCGACTCGACCCCGGGAGTGGAATGATAGGCATCGAGATGGCCTTCGAAGAAGGCCGGGTGGTAACCAGCGCCGATCCGCGGTTCGCCGGGATGGACAAATGGCTGCCGATGGAAGAGCGCTGGCCGTGGCCGGAGGTCTTTCGTACAAGTAAGCCCAGCCTCATCGAAGACATCCGCACCGTTCCAGCCTTTGCTCTGCGCGATCGTCTGCTGCCAATGGGCATCATTACCGTGTTGCTGGTGCCAATGTTCGTTGCTGGCCAACTTGAAGGGGCGATCGGTCTTCGCTTCGTCGAGAAACGGATGTTTGGCACCGAGGGAATGGACCTTGCCCAGGCGCTGGCCAACCAAGTGATGCTGACGATCCAGTTCGCTCGCCTTTCCGCTCAGACACGCGAAACGGCCGTGATCGCAGAACGCAATCGCATCGCTCGCGACATACACGACACCCTTGCCCAAGGGCTTACGGGGGTGATCGTGCAGCTGGAAGCTGCCGAGGATGCAAACCTGCGGGGGCTTTCAAGGGAAGCCGGAGAGCATCTGGACCGCGCCCGTCGCCTGGCTCGCGAAAGTCTCAACGAAGCCCGGCGTTCCGTACACGCCCTGCGTCCGCAGGCGTTGGATGATAGCAACCTCAGCGGAGCGCTGGCCGAACTGTTC
This sequence comes from bacterium M00.F.Ca.ET.205.01.1.1, assembly GCA_004791255.1. Lineage (GTDB taxonomy): Bacteria > Pseudomonadota > Alphaproteobacteria > Rhizobiales > Rhizobiaceae > Mesorhizobium. The sequence goes on along the minus strand of SRUQ01000005.1, from coordinate 65,030 downwards.
ACCAAGATGACGGCAGGAACCAGCCTGAAATTGGAGTTCGCGGTGCTTGGCGCACCGCGATCGCTGCCTCCGGATACGGAAGAGAATCTGTTTCGTATCGGTCAGGAGATTCTGACCAACGCCTTGCGCCATGCACAGGCGAAACTCGTGACGGCCAAGCTGATTTTTCTGCCAGGAGAAGTCTGCCTTGATTTGATCGATGACGGACGCGGCTTTGATCCTTCGAGCAAGAGTGATGGATACGGCTTGCTCGGCATAAGGGAGCGGGTCGAAAGAATAGGCGGCCAGCTCGTTGTTGAAAGCTCGCCGGCAAAGGGCACCGCCGTGCGCATTACATTGCCCTCGCAGGAGGCTTGAGCGTCATGAGCGTTGCGCCCGAAAAAACGGCATCTGCCAAGATCAGGGTTCTGATTGCCGACGACCACGTAACCGTGCGCGAAGGCTTGGCCGCAATCATCGGCCGACAGCCGGACATGCTCGTCGTCGCGGAAGCCGCAACCGGCCGCGATGCCGTCGATTTCTGGCGGCAACAGCATCCTGATGTCGTGCTGCTCGACCTGCGTATGCCGGTTCTCGACGGTATCGCGGCTTTGGGCGAAATCCGACAGCAGGACCCTTCCGTGCGCGTTGTCGTTTTGACCACCTTCGACACGGACCATGAGATTTCCCGCGCCGTCAAAGCCGGTGCCCGCGGCTACCTGCTGAAGGACGCTCAGCGGGAAGATCTGCTCGACTGCATCCGCAAGGTTCATGCCGGTGAGACCTGTATCCCGTCGCTGCTGGTGGCAAAGCTTGCGGCCGCCGTCAGCAGCGAAGAACTCAGCGGCCGCGAGATGCACGTGCTGACCCTGTTGGCGCAGGGCAAGGGGAACAAGGAGATCGGCCTCAATCTGCACATCAGCGAAACGACCGTGAAGTCGCATCTGCGCAGCATCTTCAACAAGCTCAATGTTCTAAGCCGGACCGAAGCGATCGCCGTCGCCAGCCGGCGGGGTCTGGTTCAACTTTAACAAATCACAGGCTCAAGCCCTTTCTCGCACTCGACGTCCCGGCGGCGCTTGCCGTCTTAGTTCGAAAGTATGAGCCGACGCCTGTCCATTGGAAGGACCGGAAATTCCATCGCCTCACCAATTTCGCGAGACCTCCGCGAGGCGCATCATGTTGGCGTTGTAGGAACGATATGCTGCCGCGAGGGACAATCGGTGACCAGTCAAACGACCGATCGTTTGGGCGAGTTGTCGACGGGCTTCATGGCAGCGCCCGAGAAGACGGTTTCGCTTGGACAGACGCGATGCTTGGCCGGCGTTAGTGTCGAGATCGCCCATCTGCATGGGCCGTGCCGGCACCCGGAGGATCTACGGTCAGAACGGCCGCGCCTGACCGCGATTCTGGAGCAGGTCGGCGGCCGCGCGGAAATGCTGCTGACGCCGTACCGCGCGGCACAGTCCATGCCCACCGGCGCAGAACGGACCGTCAGACATCTCACGCTCGTCCCAGCCGGCATCCCTCTCTGGCAGTTTACCCGACGGTTCCACTACATCCGCCGACTGGTCATCGATTTTGATCTTCCCGAGCTGGCCGAATGCTTCGGTGAAGCCTTCGAATTTACGTCCTGTCTCGCGCCGCGCGTGATGTTCCAGGACAACCGCCTCCTGGCCCTCGTCGAATTGCTGGCGGATGCCTGCGTCAGCAGCCACCCGGACGATCGCTTCTATGGAGATAGCCTTGCTCTGGCGATATCGCACAATCTGTTTGGCTTGAGGCGGCTGGAGGAGAAAAGGGGTGGACTTGCCCCCGCACAGCTCCGGCGCGTAACGGCGCTCATGCAGCAGAGTCTACCCAAAGCCGTCCTTCTAAAGGACCTGGCCGACATGGTCGGGCTTTCCGAGGCCTACTTTGCTCGTGCTTTCAAGGCCTCTACAGGTGTGTCGCCGCATCGCTGGTACCTTGCCGCGAAGATACGAGAAGCACAAAAGGCACTACTTGAAACGGATGACACGCTGGCGAACGTTGCGCTCGCCAGCGGTTTTGCCGATCAGAGCCATTTTACGCGCACGTTTAGAACTATAGCCGGTGTGCCGCCCGGAGCGTGGCGACGGAAGCGTGAGACATGAGGTCTTCTGCGCCGGATCCCGATCGAGGCCGGCGCTTATCAGGCAACCCTACCCAACCCCCGCCCCTGTTTTGCGCCGGCCATCTCTCCACTACGCACCGGGCCGGGCCCAGGGCTACCACGTTTCGAGCCTTTCCTGGAAAGCATTGGCGGATCGCGCCCTCCGCCGTCGCATGCCCGAGCAACCGAAGAATCCGTTCAGATCCCGGTGCATTGATCATGATCCCCCAACCGGGGCTCAGACGCCAGGTCGTGGCCGTGGTGCAGCGGGAGCGGCACTCAAAGCAGCCATGACCTGTTGAAATGCGCCAGCTAGGGCACCAGCCAGAGGCCATAGCGATCGACAAGAAACTGGTCTTGCACACGCATTCCTGCGGGTGGTGCGTTGTGAGCGCTGGCATCCACTCGATTCTTGCTGAGATTCCGGCTAGTTTGGGCAACAGATGGCTCAGTTCTGGTCGGAGAACCACAATCAGACCGCCCGTCAAGAGATTGATGGGCAGCACCTTTGGTCCCCCAAGGCCGAGAGCAATGGCGCGCGAATTGAGTTCTACAACAATATGGGCCGTGCGACGCCCGGCGACCGATCAATAGGCTATAGGGGCAGGATAGCGGAATTCGCGTTCACCGCTTCGAAACCAATGGAGTTCGGAGACACCGGAGCTTATTGGAATCAAGAGGGATGATTTCTGCCGATCTTTTGGATACCATTTTCCCCTTCGATCCATCCCAAAACAACAACAGCGAGTCTCGGCCCGCTCCCGCCGAGGCCATATTCGCCAATCCACCAAGTTTCGGACTCAGGCAATCAGAAGGCCTATCCAACAGGCACTCCACAGAAGTAATACAGATTGAAAATGGCGGCCCCATTTTTCAAAACCACGATGGTTTCGAAGCCGGCGCGTCGCTCACGGTCCTCAAGGCGAGAATTCTAAGAGACGTTCAACAATGACCCATCACGCAGAAGACGCTCGAATTCTCATGTACAGCCACGACACGTTCGGGCTCGGCCACTTGCAGCGCTGCCGGACTATCGCGCATTCGCTGGTCGAGGATTTCCGCGGACTTCAGGTGCTTATCATTTCGGGTGCGACAATCGCTGGCGCCTTCGACTACCGCGCTCGCGTCGACTTCGTGAAGATCCCCAGCGTCATCAAGTTGCGCAACGGAGAATACACCTCGCTGGAAAAGGACATCGATCTGCATGAGACGCTAAGGATGCGCCAGTCGATCATCCGCCACACAGCCGAGACCTTCCGGCCGGATATCTTCATTGTCGACAAGGAACCGCTCGGCCTGCGCGGTGAGATTGAGGACACGTTGTCCTACCTCAAGACACGGGGCACCACGCTGGTGCTTGGCCTTCGCGAGGTGATGGATGCGCCACATTTGCTCGAAGCAGAGTGGGCCCGCAGGGATGTAATGCGCAAGATAGGCCTGTTCTACGACAAGGTCTGGGCCTATGGCCCGCCGGATTTCTACGATCCGTTGACCGGCTTGGATGTGCCGCCGGCCGTTAGGGCAAAGATGAGGTTCGTCGGTTTCCTGCAACGGAGCCTGCAGCGGAACGAGTTGCCCGGCCACCGGCCCGAGGGCGACTATATTCTCGTTACCACCGGTGGCGGGGGCGACGGGGCCGAATTGATTCACGACGTCATCGATGCCTATCAGCAGGATCCGCAATTGCAGCACAGGGCGCTGATCGTGCTTGGGCCCTACATGCCGGCGCGCAAGCGCAACAAGCTGCTCAAGAAGGGCTCCAAGATCCCCTACATCAAGATCATCGAGTTCGACAACCGCATGGAAGACCTGATTGCCGGCGCCAAGGCGGTGGTGGCGATGGGCGGTTACAACACCTATTGCGAGATACTATCTTTCGACAAGCCGGCGCTGATCGTGCCGCGCATCGAGCCCCGCCAGGAACAACTGATCCGCGCTCGGCGCGCCGCCGAACTCGGCCTCATCGAGATGCTTTTGCCGGAGGAAGCCAAGGATTCCCAGCGGTTTGCCGATGCACTGGTGGCGCTGCCGGACCGGCCTCGCCCATCACAGAGCAATCCGCATCTGACGCTGGAAGGTCTGCCCCACATTTCCGAGATCGTCGCGGAACTGCTCGACCGGCGGGCCGGCCATCACCTTTCGGTCATTGAAGGAATCAACTGACTTGCAACGTCGCAAGGTCGTCGTGGTTCTGAAGGGTTATCCGCGGCTGTCGGAAACTTTTATCGCGCAGGAACTTCTCGGTCTGGAACGTGCGGGGTTCGACCTGATACTCGTCGCACTCAGGCGGCCGACCGACGCAAAACGCCACCCGGTGCATGACGAGATCAAAGCGCCCGTCCATTATCTGCCGGAATATCTGCATGACGAACCGCTGCGGGTGGTTCGCTCGCTGTTTGCGTGCCTGCCGCGGCCGGGTTTCTGGCGCGCGCTCGGGTCGCTGGCGGTCGATATCCCTCGCGACTTCACGCGCAATCGCGTGCGCCGCTTCGGGCAAGCGCTCGTGCTGGCGGCCGAATGGCCGGAAGACGCGGGCTGGCTGCATGCACATTTCGCGCACACGCCGGCATCGGTGACGCGCTATGCCAGCCAGCTTCGTGGCCTGCCCTGGAGCTGCTCGGCCCATGCCAAGGACATCTGGACTTCGGCGGACTGGGATCTGGCTGGCAAGCTTGCCTCAGCGCGCTGGACGGTCACTTGCACGAAAACCGGCTTCGACCGCCTGAAAAAACTCGCTAACGGCAACGCGTCTGTGCATCTGAGCTATCATGGGCTCGACCTAGATCGCTTCGGCATTTCCGGCGAGGCGCGAAAACAGCATGACGGTTCGGCGCCGGACGAACCGGTTATCGTTCTGAGTGTCGGGCGTGCCGTTGAAAAGAAAGGTTACGACACCTTGCTGAAGGCCCTTGCCCTCTTGCCTGGTGATTTGGCGTGGCGTTTCGAGCATATCGGCGGCGGCGAGGAACTGGAACGGCTCAAGGCGCTGGCGCAAAAGCTCGGATTGGATGGTTGCGTCTCTTGGAAAGGCGCGCTTGCGCAGGAGGAGGTGCTCGAGCACTACCGCCGCGCCGACATCTTCGCCCTGGCCTGCAGGATCACCGCAAATGGCGACCGGGACGGTCTGCCGAATGTTCTGGTGGAGGCGGCTAGCCAGCGGCTTGCCTGCGTGTCGACCGATATTTCCGGCGTGCCGGAGCTTTTATCGCCCGATGAGACCGGGCTGCTGGTGCCGACGGAAAACCCAATTGCCCTGGCGCTGGCGCTGGAGCGCCTGATCCGTGATCCCGTGCTGCGCGCCCGCCTCGGCGACGCCGCAGAGCGACGCGTGCGCGGCAATTTCGACCATATGGCAAGCATTGGACAGCTCAAGGAACTGTTCGAGCGGGAGTGGCGGGCCGCCCAATGAAGCGGTTGCGCGTTTTCTTCTATGTCCAGCACCTCCTCGGTATAGGCCATCTCGCCCGCGCCAGCCGCATTGCGGCGGCCCTGGTCGATGACGGGTTTGACGTAACCGTCGTGACCGGAGGAGCCCCAATCGCGGGGTTTCCGAGACCGGGCGCAAAATCCGTAACCCTGCCGCCTGTCACGTCCGGTGGCGAAGGATTTTCCGGACTTTTCGACCTGCAGGGCAAACCCATCGACGATGATTTCAAGAGATGGCGTTCAGAGATGCTGCTGCAGGCATTCCGGGATTGCAGGCCTGATATCGTCATTGTCGAGGCGTTTCCATTTGGACGCCGGCAGATGCGTTTCGAACTGTTGCCCCTGATCGAGGCCATCGAAGCGACGTCGCCCAGACCGCTGCTGGCGACGTCCGTCCGCGATATCCTTCAGGAGCGCGTCAAGCCGGGCCGAAACGAGGAAACGGTCGATCTCGTCAACAGGCATTTCGACCTTGTCATGGTCCACGGCGATCCGGCTTTCGCAACCATCGACAAGACATTCCCACTGGCTGCGGCGATCAGGGCGGAGATTACCTACACAGGGCTCGTTGCCGCGCCGCCACCGCCCGGGGCCTCCGAGCGCTTCGACGTTCTGGTGTCGGTTGGCGGCGGGGCCGCCGGAAAGAGCCTTGTCAGATCCACCATCGCAGCGGCGCGGAATGCCAATAACGCCTGGAAATGGTGTTTGATCACCGGCCCAAACCTGCCGAAAGACGAGTTTGACGTGATCGCACGCAATGCCACGCCTGGCCTGTCGGTCTTCCGGTTCCGCGAGGATTTCGCCAGCTTGCTGACCGGCGCCCGCCTGTCAGTCTCGCAGGCGGGTTACAACACGGTCTGCGATGTCCTGCGCGCGGGTTGTCGCTCGCTGCTCGTTCCATTTGCAGCCGGCGGGGAAACCGAACAGACGGTTCGCGCCCTTATGCTCGAAGACCTCGGTCTTGCAACGGTGCTGATGGAAAGTGATCTGACGCCTGAAGGCTTGGCGCAAGCGATCGAACGGGCCCTTGTGGGACCGACGCCATCCGCGCATCGTCTCGATCTGGAAGGCGCGCGTCGCTCGGCGCAAATCTTGCGCGAACGGCATCAAAGGTCCCTGAAACCCTGACGCGGATCGCGTCTCGGTTGGATTCCGCGCGAAGCGCTTCAAACAGCCCCAATCAGCATGAAGCGCGTATATTTTTTTGTCGGCAGTTCGCCGGAGAACCGCACCTCGCGTAGCGCTGCCATTGCTTCGAAGGCTGCAAGTGAAGCCACGCAGTTGATATGCGTCGGCTCGCTGAAATAATCGTTCGATTGCAGCAGTACATTCGTGCCCCGCGGAAGCAGAGCAAGCCAGGCGCGCAGATCGGCGATGTGTTCGCAGCTCGTATTGACAACCAGGTCGGGCCGCCCGGCCGCATAGTCGAGTGCATACATATCAGCCGTCAGCGCTTGGAACCGGTCGCCGGCTTCCCGGTTGAGGGTCCGGGCAACCGGCGCGACTTCGGGATCGATGTCGATGCAATCGACCGCCGCAATATCGAAGCGGGCGTCGTTGAAAAGCATTGCCGGCAATATGCCGTACCATCCACCCAGAACCCATATGCGCCCGAACCGGCTGCCGCGGCTTTCGAACAGCCTGTCGAGCGCCCACATCTTGCAGGCGACCTGCTTGTGGTTGAAGGCGTTGGCTATATCGGCCGTCGGATGCTTGGCAATGACGCGCGCCAACCCTGCCACGAGAGGGTGGTTGACATAGGCGGCAATTCCCCGCGTGAGGTCCAGGGCTTGCTCGTGTCCGTCCGTGCCGGCATTGCGTGGTTGCGTGACTTCCATCATATTCGCCTTGTATGTTGGGATTTCGGGCGACACAACGCATTCCTGACCCCGCAGTGCCGTTTCGCAGGCTTCGATCGTGTCGCCGGCGGTGATTGCCGATGCGCCGTTCACCAACAGGTGCTTTTTACTTGGTTCTTTAAACTGAAGGTCCACAGTCGCATATGGAACCCAGCCTAGCCCGCTATATCTGGACGCACACCAAGAAGCAGCAGGTCTGGATATTGATGATCGTCCTGCTGTCGATGATCCCGTATTTCATGTCCTTCGACCTGCCGAAGCTGATCGTCAACGGCCCGATCCAGGGTAAGGGATTCGAGCAACCGGGCACGACCCTGCCATTCATGAGGCTCCACTATAACCTGCCGTTCATTGGAGAGGTCCAGTTCTTCTCCGGTTTTCAGCTCGACCGCACGGCGACACTGTTTGCCCTGAGCCTTGTGTTCCTCTTGCTGGTCATCATCAACGGCTTGTTCAAACTCTACATCAACACCTACAAGGGCCGCCTCGGCGAACGCATGCTGCGGCGTCTCCGCTTCGATCTGGTCGACCGCGTGCTGCGTTTTCCGCCGATCTACTTCAAGCGGGTGAAATCCGCCGAAGTGGCGACCATGGTGAAGGACGAGGTGGAGCCGCTGGGCGGCTTCATCGGCGATGCCTTCCTGCAGCCGGTACTGCTCGGCGGCCAGGCACTGACGGCCATGCTGTTCATCATGATCCAGAACGTCTGGCTCGGAATGATAGCGGTCGTGATCGTGGCGATCCAGATCGTGCTCATCCCGCGAATGCGGCGGCGGCTGATCGTGCTCGGGCGCCAACGGCAGTTGACGGCGCGCGCGCTTTCGGGCCGGGTCGGCGAAATCGTCGACGGCATCGGCGCGGTTCACGTCCATGATACATCAAACTACGAGCGTGCCGACATAGCTGCCCGGCTCGGGCTCATCTTCAAGATCCGCTTCGATCTTTACCAATGGAAATTCATGGTAAAGTTCCTCAATAACTTTCTCGCGCAGCTCACGCCGTTTTTGTTCTACATGATCGGCGGGTATCTGGCCATCCAGGGGCGGCTGGACGTCGGCCAGCTCGTCGCCGTGATCGGCGCCTACAAGGACCTGCCCGGACCGATGAAGGAACTGATCGACTGGGATCAGGATCGGCAGGATGTCCAGGTCAAATATCAACAGGTCGTTGAACAGTTCACCGTCGAGGGTCTCATCGCGCCGGAAATCGGGGCATTGACGATCGACGATCCCGATCCGATGGCCAACCCCCTGTCGGCGGTCAATCTGTCCATAGCAGACGATGGCGGTGCAATGCTCCTCAACCGTATCTCCCTCCAGATCAAGCCGGGTGAGACGGTGGCGCTGGTCAGTACCGCAACAGGTGGAGCGGAGGCGCTTGCAGAAGCCTTCGCGCGGCTGAACTGGCCCGACAGCGGAAGAGTCGCTTCGGGCGCCGACGACCTGCTTGAACTTCCCGAAGCAGTGACCGGCCGGCGCATGTCCTATGCCTCGTCGGATGTTTTCCTGTTCCAGGCAAGTCTTCGCGATAACCTCCTCTACGGGTTGAAGCATGCGCCGCTGACATCGGTGCCTTATGACGGTGCCGCCGCAGACCAGCGCCGCTGGAACATCGACGAGGCACGCCGGTCGGGCAATCCGGATGTTGATATCCACAGCGACTGGATCAACTATGCTTCCGCCGGCGCTACCGGCCCGCATGACCTCTTTGAAGCCGTGCGCCGGGTGCTCGACGCGGTTGTTCTGTCGCGCGACATTCTGGATCTTGGCTTGCGCTCGTCGGCCGACATTACGCGTCACACGGAGCTTGTCGGGCGGATCGTCGAACTGCGTGCGGCGCTGCGAACCCGGCTGGAACACGAAGGGCTGAGCGGAGTGGTGGTTCCTTTCGAACCGGGCGCCTACAACAAGGAAGCAACGATCGGCCAAAACTTGCTCTTCGGCGCTGCCGCCGGCTCCGAACTGGCCGACAAGGCGCTGGCGGCCAATCCCTATTTTGCTTCCGTTCTGAGGCAAGCCGGCCTCGACCTCACGCTCTACGAAATGGGCATGGAGATCGCCAAACAGGCGATAGAGCTGTTTGCGGACCTGCCGCCCGATCACCAGTTCTTCCAGCAGCTCGCCTTCATGAGCCCCGACGAGATACCCGCCTACGAAACCTTGCTGCAACGGCTCAAGAACCGCCCTCACGAGGCGGTTTCGGAGACCGATCGCGCCATGATCATCACCTTGAGCTTTGCTTATATCGAACCCCGGCACCGCTTCGGCCTGCTGAGCGACGAGCTGATGAGCAAGATCGTTGCTGCACGCAACCAGTTCTATGAAAACCTGCCGCCCGAACTGCAAAATGCGGTCGAACGGTATGATCCTGCCAAATACATTGCCGCGGCCACCGTCATGGACAACGTCCTGTTCGGGCGTGTGGGCAATAACCATCCCGACGCGCCGGACCGGATACGCTCCATCGTCTATGACATTCTTGACGAGTTGGGGCTTTATGCCGAACTTCTGGATGTCGGCCTGGACTTCAACGTCGGCTCCGGCGGCAGGCGGCTGACCGGTGGACAGCGACAGAAGCTCGATGTTGCCCGGGCCCTGCTCAAGCGTCCCGATTTTCTCATTCTCAACCGGCCGCTGTCGGCGCTCGACCAGCGCATGCAGGACACGGTGCTGCGAAACGTGCTCGAGACAGCCAGGTGCGACGGCCATTCGCCGGCAATTGTGTGGGTCGTGACGAATCCGGCAATGGCGATGATGTTCGATCGCGTCATCGTCTTCGACGCGGGTCAATTGGTGGAAGACGGAACACACGAGACACTTTTGGCAGGGAACGGTATCTTCAAGGAACTGCTGTCATAGAGCAACGGACATCCAGACGGGATCATTCAGGCGGTGGGAAATTGCTGCAGGGTCAGGGGATTCGGCGAACATCCGCGCCGAAATCCGAAGGATTTGCCGCCAATCCATCCGGCTCTTCGGGTTTACGGCTGGCGGACGCCCATTTTGTCGGGCGACATCCCCCGATCGCGCGACATCGGGCTCGTCACCGCGTGGTTCGCCTCGCCATCCGGGAAACAGAATTGATTTCATCTGGGCGTCCGTTGCTCTAATCTGGTAACGCGAATTTTGGGAAGGTTTGCGACAATGCTGCTCAAGGATGAAGTTGGAATGCTGCAACGCATTCCCTTGTTTACGGGCATCGAGTCGTCAAAGCTCAAGCTGCTTGCGTTCACATCCGATCGCGTGAGCTACAGCGCCGGCCAGATCCTTTTCCGGCAGGGCGACGAGGGAGACGCCGCCTATGTTATCCTTTCGGGCAGCGCGGATATTCTGGTCGATTCCGACAGCGGACCGATAAAAGTCGCCGAAATGGTGCCAAATTCGATTGTTGGCGAGATCGCCATATTGTGCAACAGCTCTCGCACTGCCACCGTCAGAGCGGCAACTCCGCTGGAAGCGTTGAGAATCCGCAAGGATCATTTCCTGAGGCTGATGAGGGAGTACCCGGAAATGACCATCGAGATATTGCGGGTTCTTGCCGATCGCCTAAGCCATACGACCGCGGATCTGATCGACGCACGAAGCGCCAAGTAACGAATGAGGTGCGCTCAATCCTCGCGGTCCTGATGGCACTGGCCTCGCAAGGGCCAGCCGGAGAAAACCTGTCTCGCCTGGAAGCAGTTGTTTGGCTAGGATGGGCGATGGGGACAGCGAAGGGTTAGCATGGTCGACGACGTTTTCCTGGTCAGGTTTTGGGGCGTGCGCGGCAGCATTTCGGTATCGGGGCCAGAATTCTCTCGCTATGGCGGCAACACGACCTGCATTGAGATGCGATGCGGCAAGCATACGCTTCTGTTCGACGCGGGCTCTGGCCTACGGCCTGCCGGCGGGGCGCTTCGGGCGTCGGGCCTGACCGATTTCGACCTGTTTTTCACCCATTGCCACTACGATCACATCATCGGGCTGCCGTTTTTTGCGCCGATCTACGACCGGAGCGTCAACGTTGCGCTTTGGTCCGGGCATCTTGCAGGACGCATGACGACCCGGCAGATGGTCGATGAGTTCATACGGCCGCCGTGGTTTCCGGTGAAATTGGAGGTCTGCAAGGCAAGGCTCGACTGCCACGATTTCTTATCCGGAGACGTGCTTCGGCCGCGTGAGGGGCTGGTGGTCCGAACCGGCAGTCTCAACCATCCCGGCGGCTGCATAGGCTACCGGGTCGAATGGGGCGGCCGCGTCGTCGCGGTGATCACGGACACCGAGCACGAACCGGACAAACTCGATCAGGCGGTGCTCGGCCTGATCGAAGATGCTGACCTCGTCATTTACGATTGCACCTACACCGAGGAGGAAATGGAATGCCGCCGCGGTAACGGACACTCGACATGGCAACAGGGCGTCAAGCTCTGTGAGGCGGCCGGCGCGCGGGGGCTTGCGCTGTTTCACCACGATCCGACTCGCACCGACAATGAACTGGACGAGATCGAGAAACTGGCCAAAGACAGGTTTGCCGGCGCTTTTGCCGCGCGGGACGGCCAGACGCTCAAATTTCCAGTCTCATCGCACAAAAAGCGCTGAGCTATTTTCCTATGCCGGCGCTGCGCTCGATCAATGTCCTGATCGGAAGCCATGCGCAGGCCTCAGTCTGTGCGGTGACTGTGAACAGCCGTTCGAGGAAAAGCCAGGCCGATTCATCATGGACGAGATGGTGGGTGAGCAGGCCGACTGGTTCGCCGCCGTCGACTGCATGCTGCAATTGCGCGACGATAGCCTGAACCAGGAGGCCATGATCGCGGCAGCCGCGCGTGCCGTGCCAATCCATGATGTCGACATTGCTGTTGATGACCGCCAGCGAGGCCGGCTTCGGCGGTCCAAAGACCGACAAAGCCGCAAATCCTATCGACCCAAGGTCGGATATCAGGCCAGCGTCGATCCTGTTCCAGGGTGGCACCAGCATCGGAACGGCACGGGCGCCGTGCAGGCCGGTTACGTGAGACAGTCCGCGAGCCAGATCATCGAGCACCGCCTCGCGTGGCCGATGCGCGCCGAGCTCCTGCTTTTTCTGGTCCTCGGGCGCATGATTTCGGTGCGCCCAGCCATGGATTGCGACCGTGGCATGCGGCGCCTCGTCAAGCCGGACGACAAGCTTCTCGTCAGTCAGGGCCGGAATGGTGGCCAGAGTGACCGGAACCGCGAATTCAGCGGTGAGGTTGAGCAGTCGATCAAGCGCAGGCGTCGGATCCACGGCGTCATCGTCTCGCAGCCAGAACTCTGCCTTACGGTCCGCACGTTGCCGGCGCGCCAGTTCTTCGACCAGGGGCTGCCAGATCGGATCGGACGTCATGAAACCGGAATCTCCGCGAGAAGTTCGGCCAGACGCGCCGATGCAGCACCGAGGGAACGTTCTTCGAGGATGAAACGTCTGGCTTCCGCGGCCATGAGGGTCCTTTCGTCGTTACGGGTCAGAAGCCTTTCAACAGCAGAAGTGAACGCCGCCACATCGCCCGGCGGGGTGAGAAACCCGGTCTGGCCGTCCCGCACGACCTCCGGCACGCCGGCGATGTCCTGAGCCACCACCGGAAGGCCGGCGGCTTGTGCTTCAAGATAGGCAACGCCATAGGCTTCGCCGAAACCCGGCCAGACGTAAATTCCCCCACTGTAGAGGACATCCGGCACGGCAGCTGGCTCAATCGCGCCAAGCCATTCGATACGGTCGGAGGGCAGGCCAGCGAATTGCGCTTTGACCTCGTCACGGGCCGGCCCGTCCCCGACGATCGACATGGTCCAGGGCAGGTGGCCGATCGGGCCGAGCGCTTGCGCCAGCATGCGATAGCTGTCGACTTTGTCGCCCGGACGCATCATGGCGACGGTAACGAGGCGCGTCGGACAACCCCGTGCCGGCGTTTCCGAGAATGCCGACGTATCGATGAAGGGCGAAAGTATACCGAAAGCAGCGTCGGGCATCGCATCCGCCAGTCCCTGACGATCCCTTTGCGTGAAACAGATGTTCAGCGCCGCCTGTTCGACGGCCCGTGCCACCAACGCTTGCGTATCGGCCCATGAGCCGGCGTTGCGCCGCCTCGAATACGAGGCTTCCGCTGTCACATAGGGCATGGCAAAGGCCGACGCCAGCTCGGGCCCGATCAGGTCGGGCGCCTTGTAATAGGGATGATAGGAGAACCAGAGATCGGGCTTGCCGTCGCGATCCCAAAGCCTTTTCAGCCGCGCGGCTTCCTCCCGGGCCTCGATCTTGAGCGCATCGAAACTTTTCGGCTCGGGTTCGCGTAGATAGAAGCGTAGTTCGGATGCCAGTTCGACGCCGTGCCCTCCATGCTCCAGCGCCTTGATGAGCGCCCGTGCCATCTGGCGATCGCCGGAGGCAACGGGATGATTGGGTGACTTCAGCGGCGCGTAGAAGGCAATTCGCATCGCCGGACCCTATCATCGGAAAGCCGGCGCAAGTCAATTTCGAAGCACGATCGACTTCACCTTCAAGCAGTGGAATGTGCTATCTGACGCTCATGGAAACAGCTGCCGCGTCCGACCCGTTTGTCGCTTCTCTGCCGGTCTTCGCAAAATTCGAAAGCGTTGCCGATATCGACAACTATCGGCCTCTTCCCGATGGCTGGGCGCTGGCCGCCGCCGACATCGTCGGCTCGACCAAGGCGATCGAGGCCGGGCGCTATAAAACCGTCAATATGGCCGGCGCAAGCGTCATTTCGGCGCTGCTGAATGCGCTGGGCCGGCAAGATCTTCCCTTTGTCTTCGGCGGCGACGGCGCGCTCGTGGCGTTTCCAGGCGCGGCGCTGGAGGTCACCCGCAGCGCGCTGGCGGCTGTCCAGAGATGGGTCGCGGACGAGCTGGACCTGACCTTGCGTGCCGCAATCGTGCCGATAAAGGATATAAGAGCGCAAGGCCTCGACGTTCGCGTGGCGAGATTCCAAGCCTCCGAAGCGGTGTTCTATGCCATGTTCGCCGGCGGTGGCGGCAGCTGGGCGGAAGCCGAGATGAAAGCCGGGCGCTACCGCATCGATCCTGCGCCGGCCGGCGCGCGGCCGGATCTGACCGGCCTGTCATGCCGCTGGAACCCGATCGAAGCCCGGCATGGCGAAATCGTCTCGATCATAGCCATACCGGGGACGTCGCGCGACTTGCGCGGTTTTCAGTTTCTGGTTTCCGACATCATCGCCCTTGCCGGCAGGCAGGAACGCGATGGCCACCCGGTGCCGGTGAGTGGGCCGGACTACAGTCTTGTGCCCGCCGGCCTCGATGTCGAGGCGCGGGCCACGGCGCCGGCAGGACGGCGGTGGCTGGCGAAGCTGTGGATAGTGTTCCTGATGACGCTTACGGCTGCCACCGACAGATATGGCTGGACGATCGGCCGTTTCGATCCGAAGATCTACAAACGTGACGTGGCAAGCAATTCGGATTTCCGGAAGTTCGACGACGGCTTGAAGATGACCATCGACGTTGACGCGGATGTGTTGCAACGGATTGAGAACCGGCTGAAACAGGGGGAAGAGGCGGGCATCTGCAACTATGGCCTGCACCGTCAGAAATCGGCATTGATGACATGCCTTGTCGCCTCGCCGCTGCAGCGCGATCACGTTCATTTCATTGACGGCGCGGCCGGCGGCTATGCGATGGCCGCCGCAAGCCTGAAGGCCAAGGTGCCGGTTTGATGACGGCTTGCGGAAATCGATCTTCCGCAATATGCCTCGGCCATGGTTCTTGGGACCAGGTGAGCCTCGCCACGGGAACGGACGGCCTGTCCGAATTGACGGGAAAGCAGATTTTTGGACGCCCCACGATCGATATATGACCATCTTCTAAGCCGGATCTCGACGCGCGCCGCGCAAGTCGGCGTGATCGGACTGGGCTATGTCGGGTTGCCGCTGGCGGTTGCGATCGCACGCGCCGGCTTCCCGGTTTCCGGCTTCGACATCGAAGCCCAGAAGGTCGAGAGCCTGAACGACGGCCAGTCCTACATCGAGGCGGTGACGTCGACAGCCCTTGCCGGCCAAGTGGCGAGCGGGCGGTTCCGTGCCACTGCGGATTTTGCCGAGCTGACCGTCTGCGATGTCATCATCATCTGTGTTCCGACACCGCTGACGAAACATCGTGAGCCGGACCTCTCGTTTGTCAGGAACACTGCAGGCACCATCGCGAAGCATCTGCGTCTCGGTCAGCTGATCGTGCTGGAATCGACCACCTATCCCGGCACCACCGACGACGTGATCAAGCCCATACTGGAAGAAACCGGCTTGCAGTCGAAGATAGACTTCTTCCTCGGCTTCTCGCCCGAACGCGAGGATCCCGGCAACCGCAGCTTTGAAGTCGCGACGATCCCCAAGGTCGTGGCAGGCGACGGCATTGAAGCGGCTGATCTCGTGCAGGCTTTCTACCAGGGCGTGGTCGAGACCGTCGTTCCGGTTTCTACCACGGCGACCGCCGAGGCGGTCAAGCTGACGGAAAACATCTTCCGCTCGGTCAACATAGCCCTCGTCAACGAGTTGAAGGTCGTGCTCGGTGCGATGGGCATCGACATCTGGGAGGTGATCGAGGCGGCAAAGACCAAGCCCTTCGGCTATATGCCTTTCTATCCCGGTCCCGGACTTGGCGGGCACTGCGTTCCGATCGATCCCTTCTACCTGACGTGGAAGGCGCGCGAATACGAATTGCCGACCCGCTTCATCGAGCTGGCGGCAGAGATCAACACGGCCATGCCGCGTCATGTGGTCGATGAACTGGCGAAGGCGCTGGACCGGCGCTGCGGCAAGGCGCTCAGCCGCTCGCGCATTCTTATCATCGGGCTCGCCTATAAGAAGAATGTACCCGACATCCGCGAAAGCCCCTCATTGCGGCTCATTGAACTCATCGAGGAATGGGGCGGCAAGGCGGAATTCCACGATCCGCACGTTGCCGAGATTCCTAGCACACGAGAGCATATGGCGATCAAGGGGCGTCGCTCGGTCGACTTGACCGAGGCCGCCTTGAAGGATTTCGATGCTGTCGTCGTTGCAACCGACCACGATGCGATCGACTATCAGGCGATCGCCGATCACGCTCTTCTGATCGTCGACACACGCAATGTCTTTGGCCGTCTCGGGCTGGCGCGAGAGACGGTGGTGAAGGCCTGACGGCGTCTGGCCGGCGAATTTTTTGACCAATGTCAGGATCGTGGTTGCACTCCGCAGGCAGCCACGCCACATGACGGCAACGGATAGATGCAGCAGGCCTTTTCCTTGGCCGCAAGGATAGTCATTCGGGAAAATCTTCGCCGCTCGCCCCGGACGCCGACCTCGTTAACTTCGAGGGCCTTGTCTTTGGGTCGGTGGCGGACTGTATTGTGGCGTATCAAAGGAGAATAGCTCGTCTTCGACGGGCTTCGAGATAACATGAGCACATCGCAGGCAGAAATTTCCACCATTCTCACGGATAAGGTGGCCGATTGGTTGAACCAGTCCGCGCTGGCGGGCAGCGACCTGGAAACATTGGTAAAAGGCTTTTGCGAACGGCTGGCTGCGGCCGGTCTGCCGCTGAAGCGGGTGCATCTGAGCTTTTCGATGCTTCACCCGCTCTATGACGCGCTTGGCTTTACTTGGATTCGCGGCCAGGGCATCGAAGTGGAAGGGTTCCGCGTTGAGCCCGATGGGCCGTCCGACAGATTCCTGACCAGCCCATATTACCATCTGCTCAGCAACAAGCTCGACCATCTGCGACGCCGGATCGACCCATCTTTGCCGCCGGAGTTTCCTGTTTTCGATGAACTCAAGCTTATGGGCGTCACCGACTACATGGCTTTCGTCCTACCCTTCAGCGGCAACACCAGCCAGGGCATGATCGGGTCCTGGTCTACCGACAGTGTCGCAGGCTTCAGCGAAAGCATGATTTCGGCGCTGCTGCGCATCCAGAGCCATCTCGCCATCGCAACCAAGATGGCGGTGCTCACCAAGCTCGCCGACAACATGATGACCACTTATCTCGGCGGCGATGCTGGCAGGCGCGTGCTGGATGGCCAGATCAAGCGTGGCGAGGGCGATACAATCCGGGCCGCACTGGTCATGGGCGATATGCGTGGGTCGTCAAAGCTTGCCGCAACCTCGGGCCGCGAAGTCTATATCGATACGCTGAACCAGTTTTTCGATGCCGTTGCCGCGCCTTTCAATCGCAACGGCGGGCAGATCATGAGTTTCATAGGGGACGGCTTCATTGCCGTCTACCCTTGCGAAAGGCACCGCTCGCAGTCCGAGATCGCCTGCCAGGCTGCTCTTGCAGCAGCGCACAAGGCTACCGCGCGCGTTATGGATCTCAATCTGCACAGAAAGGAACAGGGGTTGGCCGACATAAAATTTGGCATCGGCCTGCATGTCGGCAATGTGATGTTCGGCAATGTCGGGCTTAGTGACCGGCTCACATTCTCTGTCTTCGGCTCGGCTGTAAATGAGGTCCAGCGCCTCCAGGTCCTGACCAAGAAATATCCGCACAGCGTTCTCGCCAGCAAAGAGTTCGCCAGCTATTGCGGCGCAGACAGCTGGCTGACGCTGGGCAATGAGGAACTCACGGGCATCAAGCAGAAGCTGACGGTGCTTTCACCGGATCTTTCCGGTGCCATCGCGCTCGATGAAGATGGTCGGATAGAGCCGTTTCACGACCGTAGATCGGAGGCCGAGCAGGTCATGCTGCTTCACCGCGATACCGCGCAGATGGCGGCGGGCGACCGAAGCAAGCTCCAGTAACCGCCACGATCTGATTCGAACGCCTTTGCCATGCAGGCCGATCGCCGGTTCCGCCAGCGAGCTGGCGATCGTTTCGAATCCAAGTTGCTCTAGGCTGGCAATGCGCTAGTCTCGCTTTCTGGGCCTGCCGTCAGGCAGGCCGCCAGAGTGGGGCTGGTGCAAGAATGAATTCAGGTGTTGACCTGCTGCGGATCGAAGATGTTGGCATTTCTTTTGCCATTATCGGGGGACCGTTGCATGCCGTCAGGCGTGCGAATCTTCGCGTCCTGCCCGGCAAGGTTACCGCGCTTGTCGGCGAGTCCGGATCCGGAAAATCCGTTCTCAGCCAGGCGGTGATGGGCATATTGCCGAGGACAGCCCATGTTCGCGGCCGTATCCTGTTTTCCGATCCTGAAAAGCCCGGCACCACGCAGGATATCCTGCAGATGCCGCGTGACGGACCCGAAATCCGGGCCTTGAGAGGCAGCCGCATCGGCAAGATCTTTCAGGAGCCGATGACATCGCTGTCGCCGCTGCACACGATCGGCAACCAGGTCAGCGAATCTCTGCAGATTCATTCGCCCATGGCACGCGCGGAGCGCAAGGCGCGGACCGAGGAAATGCTCGGCCTTGTCGGCTTCCCCAATCCGAAGCGCGCCTATGATATGTATCCCTTTGAACTTTCAGGAGGATTGCGTCAGCGGGCCATGATCGCCATGGCGCTTATCTGCCGACCCGCCCTGTTGATTGCCGACGAGCCGACGACGGCGCTGGACGTCACCATCCAGGCGCAAATCCTGCAATTGCTGCGCGGGCTTCAGACCAAGCTGAACATGGCGATGCTGCTGATCACCCACGACCTCGGCGTGGTCGCCAATGTCGCGGACGAGGTGGTGGTCATGTACCATGGCGAGATCATGGAAATGGGACCTGTCGAGGCGATATTCCGCCGGCCGGGTCACCCTTACCTGAAGGGCCTGATGGCAGCCGTTCCGCATTTCGAGCTGAAGCCTGGCGAAAGGCTAAAGGCGCTCCGCGAGGTGCCGGTGAATGTCGGGGATCTGCTCGGCAAGCAGACCGCGCCGGCATCGAAGGGGCCGGATGACATCCTGCTGTCGGTCAGGGATCTGACGAAGACGTTCACCATCCGCAAGTCCGGATGGTTCGGCGGCAATCATCAAACCTCCGTTCGCGCCGTGGACGGTGTGAGCTTCGATATCCGGCGGGGTGAGTGCCTGGGTCTGGTGGGCGAAAGCGGCTCCGGCAAAACCACCGTCAGCAAGATCCTCATGCGGGCTGTCACCCCGAGCGGCGGCTCTGTGATCTTCAACGGCCGCGATGGACCGATCGACGTCCTGGAAGGCGAGGGAGATGCCCTGCGCATGTTGCGCGCGAAAATCCAGATGGTCTTCCAGGATCCGGTCTCGTCGCTTTCACCGCGCATGACGGTGGAAAACATCTTGAGCGAGCCGCTGGAAATCCATCAACGCGGCAATGCCGCGTCCCGACTGGCCACCGTCAAGAGCCTGATGCAGGCAATCGGGCTCGATCCGCGCTTCATCAAGCGTTATCCGCACAGTTTCTCCGGCGGGCAGCGTCAGCGTATCGGCATCGCGCGCGCGTTGGCGCTGGGGCCTGAACTCCTGATTTGCGACGAGCCGGTTTCGGCGCTCGATGTCTCCGTCCAGGCGCAGATCCTGAACCTTCTCAAGGACCTGCAGAAGGAGCTGGGCCTAACCTACCTGTTCATATCCCACAACCTGGCGGTGGTGGACTACATGGCAGACCGCATCGCTGTGATGTGCGGCGGACGTATCGTCGAACTTGCGCCGCGCGAAATTCTGCTAAGGAAACCGGTCCACCCCTACACGCGCTCACTGGTCGCCGCGGTACCTTTCCCCGATCTCGACAGGCCGATGGATTTCAAGACGCTGAAGCTCAGCGGCGCTTCCGACACCAGCGCATGGGGACCGCAATTTCGCGACGAGGGCGACGAGGATATGCTGTCGCCGCTCGATCTTGGCGGCGGCCACCTCGTTCTGGCCCGACGTTCGGCCAACGTCAGCGAGCTACGCCATTGATCAGCCGGCGCACAGTTCTTGGGCTCATGGCTTCGGCATTTCTGCCGACCACGTTGCGCGCCGGCGATCTGGAGCCGGAGTTCCTTCAGCCGCTGTTGAAGGCCAAGGCGCTGCCGACACTCGCCGAACGCCTGCCCAAGAGCCCGCGCGCGTTGAATCTCACTGCGATGGGCCGGCAGCCCGGCCAGTATGGCGGCACGCTGCGCACGATCATCGGCAGCCAGAAAGATATCCGGATGATGACGATCTACGGATATGCTCGCCTGGTCGGCTATGACGAAAAGCTTAACCTGCAAGCCGACATTCTCGAAAGTTTCGACGTGGCGAATGACCGCGTCTTCACTTTCAAGATACGGGAAGGACATAAATGGTCTGACGGCAGCCTGCTGACGGCGGAGGATTTTCGCTATTGCTGGGAAGATGTCTGGCTCAACGATGAGCTTTCGCAAGGCGGGCTCGCCCCGGCCCTGCTGGCGGACGGCAAGCCGCCACGCTTCGAGATCGTCGATCCGTTGACGGTCCGCTATAGTTGGGATGCGCCCAATCCCGACTTCCTGCCCAAGCTCGCTGCTGCTGCGCCACTATCGCTTGTTCTGCCTGCCGCCTATCTCAAGCAGTTCCACAAGAAGTACCAGGATGCATTCCGGCTGGCCGGCCTGATGAAGGAGAACCGGGTCCAGAAATGGACGCTGCTGCATATCCGTATGTCGCGCCAGTATCGCCCGGAGAACCCGGAACTGCCGACGCTCGATCCCTGGCAGAACCGGACCAAGCCGCCGGCCGAGCAGTTCATCTTCGAGCGGAACCCGTTCTTTCATCGAATAGACGAGAATGGCCGGCAACTGCCCTATGTTGATCGGGTAGTCATGAATGTCAGCTCGTCGGCGATCATTTCCGCCAAGACCGGTGCGGGCGAGAGCGACCTGCAATGCATGGGAATTGACTTTGCCGATTACTCGTTCCTGAAGGATGCGGAGAAGCGTTACCCGGTGAAGATGCATCTGTGGAAACGCACACAGGGTTCGCGGTTGGCGCTGCTGCCCAATCTGAATTGTTCGGACCAGGTGTGGCGTGGCCTTTTTCGTGACGTGCGAGTGCGTCGAGCACTTTCGCTCGCCGTGGACAGGCGCGAGCTCAATTTGGCCGTGTTCTACGGATTGGCGCAGGAAAGTGCCGATACGGTGCTGCCGGAGAGCCCGCTTTACCGGCCGGAATTCGCGAAAGCCTGGGTTGCCCATGATCCCGACCAGGCCAATACCCTGCTCGACGAGGTCGGGCTCCAGACGC
The DNA here is from genome assembly GCA_004791255.1 of bacterium M00.F.Ca.ET.205.01.1.1. Lineage (GTDB taxonomy): Bacteria > Pseudomonadota > Alphaproteobacteria > Rhizobiales > Rhizobiaceae > Mesorhizobium. The sequence goes on along the minus strand of SRUQ01000005.1, from coordinate 43,547 downwards.
GCGACGATGACGGCCTGCGAATACTTTCCGACGGACGCCCGGCGCAGATCATAGTGGAAACGGCCGGCGAAAGTACACTGGAAACCGACGCGCTCGAACTCATAACCGATCACTGGCGCCAGATCGGCATCGCCGTGTTCGTCCGGACTTCGCAACGCGACATCTTCCGCAGCCGCGCGCTTGGCGGCCAGATCATGATGTCGATATGGTCGGGCATCGACAATGGCGTGCCGACCGCCGACATGAACCCGTACCAGTTGGCCCCCACCATCGACGACCAACTGCAATGGCCGCTCTGGGGTGCTCACTACTTGTCTCATGGCACGGTCGGTGAGGCGCCCGATCTTCCGCCCGTGGTCGAGTTGATGGCCTTGCTCAGGCGCTGGAACGCATCAACCGGGGCCACGGAGCGCGCCGAAATCTGGAATTCGATGCTGTCGATCTACACCGATCAGGTGTTTTCGATCGGCACGGTGAACGGAACGCATCAGCCGGTTCTGGCGTCTTCGCGGCTGCGCAACCTGCCTGACAAGGCGCTCTACGGCTACGACCCGACCGCCTATTTCGGTGTCTACATGCCGGATACATTCTGGCTTGGAGAGTCCTGAGCGTGCTTCGATATATTGTCTGGCGCATTGCCGTGATGGTTCCAACGCTGCTGATCATATCGGCGCTGGTGTTCACGATCATCGAACTCCCCCCAGGCGACTATTTCGACAGCTATGTTTCCGAGCTTCGGGCTCAGGGCGAAGCGGTGGATTCAGATCGCATCCAGATGATGCGCAAGGAGTATGGTTTCGACAAGCCGCCGGTCATTCGCTACTTCTACTGGGTGGGCGGGATGCTGCACGGCGATTTCGGCTATTCCTTCGAATATGAGCTGCCGGTCCGCGACGTCGTCGGGGATCGAATGTGGCTGACGGTGCTGGTTTCCTTCGTCACCATCATCTTCACCTGGCTCATCGCCTTTCCGATCGGCATGTACTCAGCCACCCATCAATACAGCTGGGGCGACTACGGTCTGACTTTGTTCGGCCTTCTCGGCCTTGCCATTCCGAACTTCATGCTGGCGCTGATCCTGATGTATTTCGCCAATATCTGGTTCGGCACGTCCATCGGCCATCTCATGGACCCGCAATATCTCAGCGAGCCGATGAGCTGGGCCAAGGCGAAGTCGATCCTCGCCCATCTCTGGATCCCGGTCTTGATTATCGGCACCGGGGGCACGGCAAGCATGATCCGGCGGCTGCGCGCCAATCTGCTCGATGAGCTTCACAAGCAATATGTCGTCACCGCGCGCGCCAAGGGCCTTCACCCCTTCAAGGCGCTGGTCAAATATCCGCTGCGCATGGCGCTCAATTTTTTCATTTCCGACATCGGCTCGATCCTGCCGGCCATCATCTCCGGCGCCGAAATCACCGCGATCGTGCTGTCTTTGGAAACTACCGGACCGATGCTGATCAGAGCGCTGCAAAGCCAGGACATGTATCTGGCAGGGTCGTTCCTGATGTTCCTCGCCTTCCTGACGGTCATCGGTGTTCTGATTTCCGACCTGGCGCTGGCGCTGCTTGATCCGCGAATTCGTTTGCAGGGCGGGAGCACCAAATGAACACGCAATCGCCGCTGCCCGCTCCGGGTGCTCCACTACAACACTACGTTTCCATCGCGCCGTTTGACCTGCAGTCGGTCGAGGCGATGACGCCGGAGCAGGCGAAGGTGTTTCAGGCGTCGCAGTTGCGGCTGATGTGGTGGAAATTCCGACGGCACCGGCTTGCCCTCATATCCGGCATATTCCTGGCAGCGCTCTATTTCGGGATACTGATCTGCGAGTTCCTGGCGCCCTACAATCTGCACACGCGCAACATGGACTACATCTATTCGCCGCCGCAGCGGGTGCACCTGTTCCATAACGGCCAGTTCGTCGGGCCGTTCGTCTATGGCCGCCAGATGACACTGGATATGGACACGCTAAAGCGGGACTACGTCGAGAAACAGGATGATGTTCAGCGCATCCGTTTCTTCTGCAAGGGCGACAGTTACCGCTTCTGGGGCCTGATCGAAGGTAACAGGCATCTTGTCTGCCCTGCCGAAAACGGCCAGCTCTTTCTGGCCGGCACCGACAGGTTGGGGCGCGATGTGTTCTCGCGCATCATCTATGGCGCACGCATTTCACTGACAATCGGCCTCGTCGGCATCAGTTTCAGCTTCCTGCTCGGCATCGTCATCGGCGGACTGGCCGGCTATCACGGCGGTATCTTCGACCTGATCGTTCAACGGATAATCGAGGTTCTGCAATCGATCCCCAGCATTCCGCTATGGCTGGCTCTGGCGGCGATCATGCCGATAACCTGGAGTCCGATCCTGATCTATTTCGGCATCACCGTCATCCTCGGGCTGATCCACTGGACGGGACTGGCGCGGGCCGTGCGTTCAAAGCTTCTGGCCTTGCGCGAGGAGGATTACGTTCTGGCCGCGCAGTTGATGGGCGCCAGGAGCAGCCGCATTATCCGGCGGCACCTCATTCCCGGCTTCATGTCGCATCTGATCGCGACGGCGACGATCTCCATACCCGGCATGATCCTGGGCGAGACGGCGCTGAGCTTCCTCGGGCTCGGCCTGAGGGCGCCGACTACCAGCTGGGGCATCCTGCTCACCGAGGCGCGCAGCGTCAGTGTGATCGCGTTCTATCCATGGCTGCTTTTACCGATGCTCCCCGTCATTCTCGTCATCCTGGCGTTCAACTTCCTCGGCGACGGCTTGCGGGACGCCGCAGACCCCTACAAGTGACACCGCTATTCGGCCGCGCGCAAGGCGGCCGTCTCTACCCGGTGTGATCCTTGTCGGCAGCCTGTTCGGTTGTTGCAGTGTTCATTGTTGGCCTCTATATGCGGCGGGGCTCGATCGGGGTCTAATGCGTCACCCTCGGGTTTCACCCGCCCGTTCTGGTCGCGAGCATTGCCGATCTCTTGAGCTGGTTCAGGACACACAAACGCATATGAGTCGTCTCGACAGTTTCATCCGCAGGATGACCGCACAGCGCGACATTCTCGATCAGGTCTGCGCCGAGGTGGCGAAGATTGAGGGCCCCGTGCTCGAGCTCGGCCTCGGCAATGGCCGGACGTTCCACCATCTGCGCGAGCGCCTGCCCGGACGCCGGATCGTGGCGTTCGACCGCGCGCTTGCCGCACACGCCAGCTCAATTCCCGAAGCTGAAAACCTCGTGCTCGGCGAAATACGCGAGACGGCGAGCAGATTCATTGGCATCGACGCCGCTCTTGTCCATGCCGACATCGGCACCGGCTATGAAGATCGCGATGCCGTGACCTCCACCTGGCTTCCCGATCTGATCGCGCGCCTGCTTCGCGTCGGCGGCATCGCGGTCAGCGGCACGCCACTCGATCACCCGCAGTTGCAACGCCTCCCATCGCCGGATTCGGTGCCCGCCGATCGTTATTTTATCTGCAGGCGCGTGTAAGGAACCGAGACGACCCAAGTCTTCAGACTAGGGGATCGTATAGACTGCTACCTCCCGTTCAATGCCGCGCAGCGAGACCTCGTGTGGCACGGGCGTCAGCCCGTTCCTGCGCAACAGATCGGCGGTGAGATTGTCGTCGACCACCGCACGAGTGGCGAAGATCGCCTGTGGGGTGGCAAGGTTCTGCACCCGCGAAGCAATGTTGACCGTCTGGCCGAAATAGTCCTGCCGCTCGTTCATGGACACGGCTATGCAGGGGCCGGCATGGACTCCGATCTTGAGCAGCAGATCCTCGCGCCCGCTCTTGTCGTTGAGCGCACGCATGGCGTCGCGCATCCTGAGGGCTGCGGCAATCGCACGATCGGGCGTCGCGAAAGTCGCCATCACCGCATCACCGATCGTCTTCACCACCGCGCCTGCCTCCGCCGCGACGATCTCGTGCAGAACCTGGAAATGCGCGCGCACGAGATCGAAGGCCGAAAGGTCGCCCACCCGCTCGTAGAGCGCGGTCGATCCGCGCAGGTCGGTGAACAGGAAGGTCAGGCTGGTGATCTTCAGGCGCTGGTCAATGTCGAGCGTATCCGTGCGATAGAGATCGCGGAACGTCTGGTTGGTGAGCAGGCGCTTGGCGGTGAGGAAGGGCCGGCGTTTGCTCAGGAGACCATGCAATGCCTGGCCGGCGATGAAGACCGTCGGCAGCACGCGGGTGTCGGTCCTGTTTTCCAACGAAATGCGCAACGGGCCGGGTTGCATCTCCAGCGTCTGGTTCTGGACATGGTCGCGGTCGAAGACCAGAGACAGGCTTCGGCGCTCCTTTGTCGGTTCGCCCTTCACGTCGATGAACTGCGCTGAATGGGTGACCGGCTCGAAGACGATGATAAATTCGGACGGAAGGTGTATGGGAAGAACCGCCTTTTCACCGGGCGCAAGCTCGATATCCTCCAGCGAGAACGCTTCGATCGTTTTCGCGAAATCCTCATCAGGCAGATCGACGCCTGACGCCCAGTAGATCTGGCGGAAATATTCCACCAAGGGCAGTTCGTGTGGATTGTGGGCGGCAATCCTGCGCATGCGGGGACTGACGGTGAATGTCACCTCGACCATCTCATCGAGGGTCGGCGAATAGCCCTCGGCGCACAGCGCGCAGGTGTATTCGTCCTTCTGCAGGGTTTTCAGCGTGGCGTTGGTGTCGAGCACGCCGCCACAGCCGGGGCACAGAACATTCCAGGAAATGTCGAAGATACCCACCCGCGCCGCATGGAGAAAGGCGCCTATGGCGCGCTCCTCGTCGAGGCCATGCTTGTTGGCGAAGGCCAGTGCATTGATGCGGCAAAGTTCACGGTCCTTGCCCTCCGCGATGGTTCGCTTGATCGCGTCGACTGCCTGTGGATCGACGTTGGTCGATTGCCGCAGAAGCGAGAACAGATCCTGAGCTTCGTTCATCGTGCAGGCTCCGGAAAAATGCGCGCCGAGGTGTGTTGACCGGACCGGTCTTTGATCCGAATGCTGCATTTTACTTCGAAACGGACCGTACGGCCATTCGAATAGATAAGCCTGGTGACAGTGCAATTTCCATTCGGCGGATTTTCACCGGCCGCAAGCGGCATTATGATGGTCCATGGGCATTCATCTCTGGGGCTCCCTGCCATGCCGGCATCCGACAACCCGCCATTTCCCGCTGCCTTGCGCCTCTTCTCCGTGGTGGTCATTATCGTCCTGATCGTAGGCGCCGGCCTGTTTTTCGCGCCTGCGCTGGTCAAACCGCGCTGGCCCTGGTCCGTCACGCCATTCAGTGCCCGCTTCCTCGGCGGCTTCTACACCGCCGAAATGGCGGTGATGGCGGCGCTCCTGTTCTGGAATCGCTGGTCGCCCGGCAGGCTGGTGCTCGTCATGGCCTTCATATTCACCGTCATCGTGTCGGCGGTTTCGTTGATCAATCTCGGCTATTTCAACTTCGAACGAAAAGCGACCTGGCTCTGGTTCCTGGTCTACCTTGCCTCGGCCGCGGTATCCGGGCTGTTCCTGTGGCGGGCCAGGGCCCGTCCTTCGGCAAAAGGCGTGACCTTAAACCCCGCATGGCGCGGCTACATGTTGGCGGAAACGGCGATCCTTGGGCTCTACGGCGTAGGCTTGCTGCTGTTTTCCCAGATGGCCAGCAGCAGCTGGCCATGGCCGGTCGATCCCTTCCACGCTCAGGTCTACAGCGCCATCTTCCTCGCCGGCGCTGGCGGCACATACCTCGTCTGGAAAAGCGCGCCGCGCGAGGAACTGCTGGTGCTCGGCCTGGCGCAGTTTCTGGTTGGCCTGCTTGCCATCCTGGGCCTCGTCATCACCGACGCCGAAGTGCACAAAATCGATTGGGCGGCGATAAAGACATTGTGCTGGCTCGCCTTTTTCGGCTGGATCGGCATCAGCGGCGTCTTCAAACTCTACGCCGCCTCCCGCTATTTTGGCTCGCAATCGGCGGCATAGGCTGCAGAGATAGCTGGATTTTCAGGTGACGTCCGGTGCATCGTGCCGAGCCGATTGCCTTCGCCGGGAACGCCATGACCAGTACGACATCCGCCGAGAAGATCCAGCCGCAGCTCCGCGCCGTCCGGCCAAGCGATGCGGAGGCGCTTTGCGCCATCTTCAACATGCCGGGCTTCCGCTGGGGCACACTCAGGATGCCGTTCGAAATGGTGGAGCAGGTGGAGCGGCGCATCGCCAAGTCCGGCCAGGAAACCACCTGGATCGTTGCCGAGTTGGACGGCAAGGTCGTCGGCCATGGCAGCCTGGTCGCGCAGAGTTCGCCGCGCCGTTCGCATATCGGCGAGATCAACATCGGCCTTGACGATGCCTTTGTCGGCAAGGGCATCGGCTCTGCCATACTTGGCGCGCTGCTTGACGTGGCCGACAACTGGCGCGCCTTGAAGCGGGTCGAATTGACCGTCTATGCCGACAACGAACCGGCCATCCGTCTCTACACAAGCCACGGCTTCGAGGTCGAAGGCCGGCATGTGAAGGCCGGCTTTACCGACGGGCAGTACCACGATCTGCTGAGCATGGCCCGGTTGCGGTTCTGAGATCCGCTGTTTTGGTTGAGGGGACGATCTTTGTGTGGGCCGGCCGCATCCAGCAAGTCTGGTATTCCTTGGCGTTTGCACCGCAAGCGGCTAGACGAGACCGATGACCGCCGTATTTGAGCCAACCCCTATGCCTCCGGCGGAAATTCTGGCTGTGCTGTCGCTGCTCTGCCCGGAAGTGGTGGGTGACATCGAGCAGAACTGGAATGCACCGGTTTCCGACTACGCCCGCCACCTGTGGCGGCCGGTGGCACGGCCTGCATCGGGTCCGGCGATCGCTGCCCGCTCGATCCTGCGCGAAGTCCTGCATCAGCGCCTCGGCGTGGTCATGCAGCCTGAAGAGATCGGCAAGGCCCTCGAAGAGTTCGAGCACAGGCCGGTTATTCAGTCCGGCCTGCACTGCCTGCTTCTGATGGACCGAATCACCTTCGATGCCGTCCTGCTTGCCTGGCTCGGCGCGATCGAAAACGGGCTGTCGGCCTTCTTCGGCTTCGTGGGAACGACGATGACCATGGAGACAATTGGCCGGGAGGGGCCGGGATGGCTCGACATCGGCGACGACAAGGTCAACCTGTTTGGCATGGGGCGCCACAAACTGTGCCGCAAAAGCGTCTGCGCGGCCGGTCCCGTCTCCCTCAACAAGCGCGCGCTCGAAGCGGTGGGCGATGAAACGGATGCCAGCCGCTGGCTGGGTACGCTGCTTGCCAGCCAGGACAAGGTTTTTGGAACCGCCGCCGATGCGCTGACAACCTTCAACGAGGATCTGGTCGCCAATTGGGATCGTTCCGGCATGACCCTGCCGGTTTTCATCGATGATCGGCTCGCCGCTTGCGCCATGGCGCGGCATCTGGAACATGACGGCAGCCTCCTTTCCAGGCTGCTCATCGAGCCCGCAAGACGCCAGCGTCTCGACAATGCCTTGCAAGAGGCCGCATCGAGCCGATTTGGCAGATTCCTGCCCAATGCCACGGACTATTTCTGGGGCATCCGCGAGCAGCGCGTGCGCAGGCTCGTTCTCGAGAACGGGCACTTGATCGAGCCTGACAGGCCGCATGGTCTTTCCATTCCGTTCGAGCGGCCGCATCTCAAGCAGGCGCTACTGGACGGCGTGCTGCTGCCGAACTTGTTCCTGACGTTCCTCGTCCTTGCCATATTGCCACGAGTGCGGGTTGTGGGCGGCCTGAGACAGATTGGCTATGTCGCGCTTTTCCACTCGATCCTGCTGGCTGCGCTAGACGAAACCGCGCCGGAAGAGCGCGAACTGGCTGCGGAGTTGCAGGTTCGGGAAAATGCCTGGGGCATGCGGGTCATCGATGAAAAGATCTCGGTCCGCGAGCAACTTGCCGGCTTGCCGGAGGGAGCGCTGTTCCCGGACCTGCTCCGGCAATATCGACAGCGGACATTTGCCGAGACAACCGACGACCTGAAACTGGTTCGCGAAAACGCCCGATGGCGCAAGATCGGTCGGGCAGAGATCAAGGCGGGTTGAGCCTCGCGCAAAGCCCTACTGCACCAGACCGGCCTTGCGGAGGCCGTCGACCATAATTTCGAAATCGGCAGGGTTCTTGTAAGGCAACACTTTGCGCCTGTATTCCAGCGAATAATCGGGATTGACACGAAGCAGATCCTGCCAGGCCGCTCGGGCCTCCTCCAGACGGCCCAGGTAGCCGTAGCTGGCGGCCAAAAGCGCGCGCGAGACATCGGTGACAGCGTTGCGAGCCAGCCGTTGCTGCAAGAGGTCAACAGCCTCTTCGTACCTTCCCAGTTGAAACGACGCCAAAGCCTGGAAGTGCAGAAGCACATCCGGAAAGTATGGATTCAATGTCTTTGCCCGGCCGAAACTCTCGAGGGCCTCCTCGGGTCTGCCTGAATAGTACAGCGCTTCGCCGCGGCAGACATGCGCTTCGGCGAAGTTCGGATTGAGGATCAGTGCGCGCTCGACCTCGTCGATGGCCTCATCGTGCCGTCGTGCGTACAGATTGGCTATCGCCAGCGCCCAGTGCGCCCAGGGATCGTTGTCATCAAGCGTTACCGCTCGCGTTGCGGCCTCTTCGGCTTGCGCCATCGATTCCTGTGGCGATGCACCCCACCTGTTCAGGTAGTCGATGCCGTGCGTGAGGGCGAGGAAAGCGTAGGCAGAGGCAAAGTTCGGGTCCAGTTCGGTGGCACGTCGCAAGAGGTCGCGGGATGCGACGTTCGTCTCCTTCGTCAGCCGGTGCCACAGCTCCCGGCCGCGCAGGAAACAGTCATACGCCTCCGTGTTGCGCGGGTGCTCCGGCGCCAGCCGCAGACGGGCATCCTCATTCAGGTTGAGGGCCAGCGCACCGACGATCTGCTGCGTCACGTCGTCCTGCACGGCGAATATGTCGGTCAGGTCGCGATCGAACCGCTCCGCCCAGAGATGGCCGCCAGAAATTGCATCGATGAGCTGCGCGGTGATGCGTACCCTGTTGCCTGACTTGCGTACGCTGCCCTCAAGCACATGCCGCACACCCAGCTTCGCGCCGACCTCCTGCACATGGACGTTCTGGCCCTTGAAGGTGAACGACGAATTGCGTGCGATGACGAAGAGCTGCGACAGTTTTGACAGCGCCGTGATGATGTCTTCGGAGATGCCGTCGGCGAAGTAGTCCTGTTCGGCGTCTCCGCTCATGTTGGCGAACGGCAGCACGGCGATCGACAGTTTCGGCGGCGCTGCCGCAGCCGGCCGGCTCGTCGCGATTTGCGAGGTCGCGGTCTCCTTGGTCCCGACTTGCAGCGAATAGACCCGAATCGGCTCGGCGATGTTCTTGAGCTGTGTGTTGCCGAGATCGCTAACCGAGAGGTCGAGCCTCGCCTTGACCTGGCGATAGGCATCCTCGGACAGGCAGATGGCGCCAGGCGCTGCGACGCCCTCCAGGCGCGAGGCGATGTTGACGCCGTCGCCCATCAGGTCGCCGTCGCTTTCTTCGACCACATCCCCCAGATGGATCCCGATCCTGAACTCGATGCGGCGGTCCTGCGGCACGCCGGCATTGCGTTCAGCCATACCATTCTGAACCTCAACGGCGCAGCGCACGGCATCGACCACACTGCGGAACTCAACCAGCGCCCCATCCCCGGTGCGCTTGATCACCCGCCCGTTGTGCACTGCGATGGTCGGATCGATCAGGTCGCTGCGCAGTGTCCGCAACCTCGCCAAGGTACGATCTTCGTCCGCGCTCGCGAGCCGGCTGTATCCGACCACATCTGCAGCCAGGATTGCGGCCAGCTTGCGGTTCTCACTCATGCGTCCATCTCCCGATCTCCACGATAGCAGGAAGGCGGGGGTAAGAGGGAATTTTCGCAAACGACGGCCACGCAGCCGCCGGAATCGGCAGCGCCCTGCCCCGGCCCCACACTGATCGCTCGATGCCCATTTGCGCTGCCACTTGCTGGTCGACGGCTATCGGTTCATCCTTGTGAATACCCTGGCCGTGAAGTGCGTAGCGAGATCACGCCGTCACGGCCCTAGTGAGGTCTTGTTCGATGGACTGCTCGGGCTGCGGTTTCGAGGTTGAGGGCGGTTTCGCTTTCTGTCCGAGGTGTGGCAAGCGCCAGCCCGTGCCATGCGCCAGTTGCGGCTACCTCTGCGCACCTGATTTCGAGTTCTGTCCGAAATGTGGGGCAAGCGTCGGTGCGCCCGCAAAAGCGGTCGAACGACCTGCTCCGGCACCAAGCCGGACCATTGTGCCGCCTTCTCGAACTCCGTCGCTGCTTGCGAACATCGAAAGCGTCTCTGACGCCGATCGCCGGACGGTAACCGTCCTCTTCGCCGACCTTTGCGGCTTCACGACACTCAGCGAGCAGCTCGACCCCGAGGTCATGCAAGCGCTGCAAAATGAATTGTTCGAGGAATTGACGGCGGCCGTCCGAAACTTTGGTGGTTTCGTCGACAAATTCATCGGCGATGCACTGCTCGCCTTATTCGGTGCGCCGCTCGCGCATGAGGACGATCCGGAACGTGCGCTTCGCGCCGCCCTCGACATGATCGCTCGGACGGCGCGGCTCGGCGAAAGTGGCCCCCACTCCGGCTCGCCTCTGTTACTCCATATCGGCATAAATACGGGCCCGGTGGTCACTGGCGGATTGGGCATCGGCACCGCCAAATCCTATTCGGTGACCGGCGACACAGTGAATACGGCCCAACGTCTTCAATCGCTGGCCGCACCGGGTGAGGTGCTGGTTGGCGAGCTCACTCACAGGCTGACCCGGCATGCCTTCTCTTACGAGTCGCTGGGTGATGTCGTGCTTCGCGGCAAGGCCGGCAGCGTGCTCGTCCATCGACTGGATGCACCGCTTGCGGCGCCACGTGCAGCGCGTGGGCTCGAGGCGCTCGGCCTCAGCGCGCCGATGATAGGTCGTGATGCGGAGCTCCATAGAATGATGGCGAGCCTCGACCAGGCGTGCGGCGGCTCGGCCCAACTTGTCCGCCTCGTCGGAGAGGCCGGTATCGGGAAATCGCGGCTGGTGAAGGAGTTCGTCGCCCGTGTCGGCGACGATGATCGTTTTCGCAACGTCGCCGTGCGGCAGGCCACATGCTCACCGCTGGGCGAACAATCCTTTGGCGCCTTGGGTGCAGTGGTGCGCAGCGCTGCCGGGATGATGCAAAACGACAATGGGGACGAGATGCGAGGGAAGCTCGCAGTCTTGCTTACCGATCTCGGCCTGCAGGGCGAGGAGGCGAAGCGGCTGATGCCCCTGCTCTACCATGTGCTTGGCCTTGGCGATCCCGATGCCACCTTGCAGCATGTCGAGCCCGAGCAACTGCGGCGGCAAATTCTCTACGCGGTCCGCACAATCATCGAACGGCGGCTTGCGTTGTCGCCGCTGTTGATTGTCGTCGAAGACCTGCACTGGGCCGACGCCGTGTCGCTCGAGACACTGCGTTTCGTAATGGACAGGTTGGAACGCACGCGGTTGATGTTGCTGGTCACGCATCGTCCGGGGCCGGACAGCGGCCAGCTCGACTCAAGTCGGGTCAGTCATACAGCGCTCAGGCTTTCACCGCTGAACAGTGACGAGGGACGCAGCCTGCTGGCTGCGCTTCTCGGCGAGAGCTGGGTGAACTCCGCAGGGGGGCTTCTCGACCAGATTCTCGAGCGCGCGGGCGGCAACCCCCTGTTTGTAGAGGAAATCGTTCGCGGCCTCATCGATCGCGGTCTGCTGATGCGCGAGGGCCAGCGATGGCGGACTGTGGCAGGCGAAGTCGCAACCGGCATTCCCGCCACTATCCAGGCAATGTTGCTTGCTCGGGTCGACCGCCTGCCGCAGGAGGTGCGTCGGTTGGCCCAGGAAGCTGCGGTAATCGGCCCGCGCTTCGATGCCACACTTCTGAAAACCGTGACAGCCGACCCCGGCCGGGCGGAGGCCGGCTGCGAACTGCTTTGCGATGCGGAAATCATCGAGGAGGTTGCCGGCTCGGGTTCGGTCTCGTCGCAAAGCTACCGCTTTACGCAAACATTGCTGCAGGACGTGATCTACCAGAATCTGCTCCTGCAACGCCGGACCGACATCCACGGCCGGGTCGGAGCTGCCTTGGAGCAACTGTGCGGCGACAATCCGGAACGGCTCGAGGATTTGACCGTGCTCGGTCATCATTTTGCACAGAGCGCCGAGCGAGAGAAGGGCGCGCATTACCTGCAGGCGGCCGGCGATCGCGCTCGCATGATATACGCCAACGATGACGCTCTTCGTTTCTACGAGCGAGCACTGGCTGCGTTGGGTGCGATCGGGCAAACACCGCTCAAGCTAGCAATTGCAGAGCGCATCGCCGATTTGAGCGGCCCGGCAGGCCGCCGCGAGGTCGCCCACCAGCACTACGAGACGGTGTTGCAGGCATATCGCGAGTCGGCCGATCGTGTCGCCTCGGCGCGCGTTCTGCGTAAGATCGGTCGGCTGCTCTGGGACGTCGGCAAGCGGGACAAGGCAGAAGCCCGCTACGCTGAAGCGGCAGCGCTCCTCGATGGAGCGGATGCTCCGATCGAGCAGGCGCATCTCTGGCAAGAACGTGGCCGGCAGGCGTTCCGCAATGGAGACCACGCTCTAGCGGCAAAATGGGCGGACGCGGCGCTGGATTGCGTACGCACTCTGACGACGGAGCATACTTCCGAAGTGGGGCGTGAGGCCACCCTTGTGACCGCCGAGGCACTCAACACCAAGGCTGTAGCGCTGGCTCGCCTTGGGCGAGATCGTGAAGCCGTGCTTCAGGTCGAGCACAGCATTGAATTGGCCGAAGCCGCCGGTCTGCTGGGTGCGGCCTGCCGCGGCTACACCAATCTCGGCGTGCTTTACACGACCATCGATCCCGCACAGGCGATGGAGGTCTGTCGCCGCGGTCTTGAAGTGGCGCGCCGTATTGGTGATTTGGGCTTCCAGGCGCGCCTGCTGGCCAATCTGGCGGTCGCCTGTTGTACTTTCACGGATCGCTGCCCAACGGAAGGCGTGCCTGCCGCCGAGAAGGCCATCGAGATCGACCGGGCGCTTGACCAGCGCGAGCATCTGCCGGTGCCGTTGATCGTGCTTGGGCAGATCCACCAGTGCAACGGCCGTCCGGAACTGGCGGTCGGCTTGTTCCAGGAAGCACTGGACGTAGCCCGCGAAACGGGCGAACCCCAGCTGCTGTTTCCGTGCTATGATGGTCTTGCAACGCTCAATCTCGACCTCGACAATCTAGCCGAGGCTGAACGCTATTTTTCCCTGGCGCAGGATACATGCGCCCAGCACGGGCTCGACCCGGAAACGCTTGTGGTGCTGCCTTTTCTCGACTAGCCGGGGTTGGAGGTTGGAAATGTCCGCACCTAGTGACTTGATACCGCTTCAACCGGGCGACCGTGCGCCGAACGTGATACTCGACGCCATTACCCAGGAAGGCAAGATCGCGCTTGACGACTTTCGCGGACAAAGACCGGTGCTGGTCGGCCTGTTTCGAGGTCTGCATTGTGCGTTTTGCCGGCGCCATATCGCCGCCCAGGCGCGGCTTGATCCGGAGCTGCGCGAAAAGGGCGTGGGGAGCCTGACGGTGGTCAATACGCCGATCGAGCGGGCGCGTCTCTATTTCCGCTACCACCCGATGCCGAATCTGCTTGCGGCCTCCGATCCTGAACGTGCTTCACATCGTGCTTTTGGACTGCCCAATCTCGAATTCACCCAAAACGAGACGAACTGGCCATACAAGGTCTCGATGGCAGTGGCACAGGATCTGCGGGTCGACATCCCAGGCGAACTGCCCGGTCCTATGAGTGCCATGGCTGCCGGCGAATTCCTCAACAAGAGGGACCATTACGAACTGACCGAAGCCGACGAGCAGATGATGGCAACGGGACACGGACAACTGATCGGCCAGTTCCTGTTGGACCGGCAGGGGATCGTCCGCTGGAGCTTCACGGAGGTTCCAGAGGGTGGGCGATACATGTTCGGGGCGCCAAGCCCGCAGGAGTTGATGTCAGCTGTGTCCCAAGTCGCCCAATAGGCCGTCGCAACACTGCAATGATCCGCATTGCTGCCATTCGCAATGCGGACAATGAAGGTCACCATCGGGTCAGAACTTCGGGTAGAAGCTTGCGGCTTGAGATGCGTGGGCTCCAGGGTCGGCACTGCCGTGCGACAAAATCAGGCCGGGAGCCGCCACATTCGCACACGACCTGTACCACGCAATTCCGTTTCCTCGAGTGGGTCGCACGCAAAATTTGGTCCAAGCAGTTGGCGAGTTGCATCCGAAATACGGATTTCATCGGGCTCCGCGGACGTTTGAATACGCGAGGCGAGATTAACGGTGTCGCCCCACAGGTCATAGGCGAACCGCCTCTTGCCTATGACGCCCGCGACGATTGGTCCTGAGTGAATTCCAATTCTGAGTCTCAGCGGTTCTCCTGCGAAGCGTTCGCGCTTAACCGCCTTGCGCAGCTCAAGTGCATAGCGCGCGAGGGCCTTTGCATGATCGGATCGCGCGGTGGGCAGGCCAGCGACCACCATCACACAATCGCCGATTGTCTTGATCTTTTCGCAGCCGTATCGTTCCGAGAGCCGATCCGCCGCCTTGAAGAAGTAATTTAAAATAGCGAGCGTCGTCACGGCTCCGACGCTCCGCGCTCGTTCCGTAAAACCGACTATGTCGGCAAAAAGCACACTCACTTCTGCGTGGTTGTCAGCAATTTTTTTGTGCGCTTTTAACCGCTCCGCGATCGACGCCGGAAGAATGTTGAGGAGCAAGGCTTCGGCGCGCTGGTATTCATGCGCCAATCCCTCCTGGCTCTTCCTCAACGCCTCGTTTGTCAATTGTAATTTCTCGTTGAGTTGACGCTCCCTCTCTTGCAGGAGTGTCATTTCATAGGCCTTTTGTTGAAGCCGCTGCCTATTGTCGCGTTCGGCGGTGGCGTCAAGAAAGAGCAGCCACACGCAGGCATTGTCAGCAAAAAAATGAAGGTCCGCGACACGCCCGCTGGGCAGCTCGACCATGGCAATGTGAAACGGAAGCTCCGGGCAAGGCAGCAAACCTTCCATAAATTCAAGCTGCTCGGCAACAGCCTCGCCAATGCGAAGCGATGAGAGTCCGTAATGTTCAACATTTCCGCCCTTAGCAGCTATGCAAAGGTTGGCGTCGATTTTCAGATATGCCACAGAGTGCCCATTGTAGAAGAAATTGAAAATCCAACTTCTTACTTCTGTTGGCAATCCATGCATGGTCTATTTGGTTACCATCAAAGCAAGTTGATGAAACGCATCATCAACATTCTCACCCGAGAGCGCGCTCGTTAGATAGATTTGCCATCCACGCTGCCTCAGTTCGTCAATATCACTATCCGATATTGCCCACCGATCGGCCAGATCGGATTTGTTGATCAGCACTACGAACGGCATAGCCCCGAATTCGGCCTCGGCCCGTTCGCGCAGCGTGAGCGCCACGGCAAGAGTAGCAGCGCGGGTTCCGTCGACGACAAGCACGAGCCCGGTCGCACCTCGAACATAGCTGACGCGGAATGAGCCGATATCGTCTTCGCCGGCCAAGTCCCACAAAATCAGATCCACGGTTTTGTCGGGGAGCGTGACATTCTTCTTGTCGATTTTCACTCCCACCGTGGTCAAGTAGGTTTCTGAAAAGATGCTTTGCACGAACCTGCGCACCAGGCTCGTCTTTCCGACAGCGAACCCACCCAACATGCAGATCTTTTTTTGCAGCATCGTGGGCTCCGCCCTAGTCTAGGTTTACCGTAATCGAAACCCGGCGATTGGTGGAGCTCCCAGTTTGGCTATTTTCAGGTACAGCCGGCTCAAAGGTGCCCGCACCCCGAACCAGCAGCAGTTCCGGAGCGACGCCGCGCTTGTTGAGAAGCGCACGAACTGTCTCGGCGCGGGCGGCGCTGATCGACGCGTTGGCCGTCTCACGGCCGGTGGCGTCCGAATGGCCGGTCAACATGAACCGTGCTGTCACGCCTGACTTGCGGGCATCTTGGGCGAATTCCTTTATTTGATCCGCCAACCTGTCGAGAACCGGCAACTGCTCTGGACCCGGCACAACTTTGCCGGAATAGAAGAAAATATCGGTCGCCTGAATGGCTTCCCTCAAATAATTAAGTTCCGCAAGGTTCAGCTCACGCAGCTGCGAGACATCCAGAACCACTCCGTCCGCCGAAAGTTGCTCGGCGGCGGCCTGCGCCCGGTTGATCCAGGCGGCAGGAGCCTCCCCCACAATAAGGATGCGACCCTGGACGATCGAAAGCTGAACCGATTTCGGCGGGGCCAGCGACGCCGTCAGCCGCTTCACCACGAACTTCGGATCAAGGCTCTGATAGAATTGCCACTGTGAATGAACGCGGGCAGGATCAACCTCCGTTCCCGACAGCAGAGCTTGCGGATCGGCGGCAAGCGGGTCTCTCAGGCCGGAAATGTAGAAATGTCCGCCCCTCGCCGTTTGTTGGGCGACGATGATGCCCGATTGGGCCTCAAGTCGCGACACATAATACTGCCAGTGCTCCGCCGCTCGTGCTTCGGGGCTCACATCACGAACCTTGGAGATGTCGAATTCCGGCCCGCCTGCCGAAAGCTGTCGGGCCGCTGCGCGCGCCCGATCTATCCAGGTGTCGGGAGCCTCACCCTCGGCAACGATGCGATCATTGACGATCGAAAATCGTACTGTGCCGGGCGGATACAGCGACGCCGTCAGCCGCTTCAAAACGAACTCCGGTTCAAGGCTTTGATAGAATTGCCACTGCGAATGAACGCGGGCGGGATCGACCTGCGTTCCGGACAGCAGCGACTGCGGGTCGGCGGCAAGAGGGTCTCTCAGGCCGGCAATATAGAATTGGCCATCGCGTATCTTTTGTTCGGCAACGATGATGCCCGGCTGGATCCCCAGTCGCGACACATAGGCCTGCCAGTGCTCTGCCGCGCGTGCTTCGGGGCTTACGTCGTGGACCCTGGAGATATCGAATACCGGCCCGCCTGCCGAAAGCTGTCGGGCCGCTGCGCGCGCCCGATCTATCCACGTGTCGGGAGCCTCACCCTCGGCAACGATGCGATCATTGACGATCGAAAATCGTACTGTGTCGGGCGGATACAGCGACGCCGTCAGCCGCTTCAAAACGAACTCAGGTTCAAGGCTTTGATAGAATTGCCACTGCGAATGGACCCTCCCGGGATCGACCTGCGTTCCGGACAACAGCGACTGCGGGTCGGCGGCAAGCGGATCTCGCAGGCCGGCAATGTAGAATTGGCCATCGCGTATCTTCTGTTCGGCAACGATGATGCCCGGCTGGGTCCCCAGTCGCGACACGTAGGCCTGCCAGTGCTCTGCCGCGCGTGCTTCGGGGCTTACATCGCGGACCCTTGAGATATCGAATACCGGCCCGCCTGCCGAAAGCTGTCGGGCCGCCGCGCGCGCCCGATCTATCCAGGTGTCGGGAGCCTCACCCTCGGCAACGATGCGATCATTGACGATCGAAAATCGTACTGTGCCGGGCGGATACAGCGACGCCGTCAGCCGCTTCAAAACGAACTCCGGTTCAAGGCTTTGATAGAATTGCCACTGCGAATGAACGCGGGCGGGATCGACCTGCGTTCCGGACAGCAGCGACTGCGGGTCGGCGGCAAG
>SRUQ01000005.1:0-25800 GCA_004791255.1 bacterium M00.F.Ca.ET.205.01.1.1 | reverse complement strand
ACAGCGACGCCGTCAGCCGCTTCAAAACGAACTCCGGTTCAAGGCTTTGATAGAATTGCCACTGCGAATGAACGCGGGCGGGATCGACCTGCGTTCCGGACAGCAGCGACTGCGGGTCGGCGGCAAGCGGGTCTCTCAGGCCGGCAATATAGAATTGGCCATTGCGTATCCTTTGTTCGGCAACGATGATGCCCGGCTGGGTCTCCAGTCGCGACACATAAGCCTGCCAGCGCTGCCCGGATTGCCAGGATAGAAAGAACCAACCGCCTGCCAGAACCAGAAGCAGCAGGCCCAGGGCAACCACCAGCCATGGAAATCCCTCGTTTGATTCCTCCTGCTTCAGCTCCACGCAGGTCTGCAACTGCGCCTCTACGCCGGCCAACTGCGAACTGTCGCCGTCAAACTCCATTAAAGCCTGCGAGCATTCCTCATGGATACGAAGCAATACATCGCGAACTATTTCATGCAATTCTTCTGGCGGATTTCCTCGGATCACCGAAACCAGGGTCGCAAACGGTCCTACTTCTGACCAGAGACGAAGGTCGCCAAAACGAATAGTGTCCAGGCCGCTCTGTTCTTTCTCGTTGAATGAGTCTTTCACGAAGTCTTGAATTGCACTCAACATAGAAGAAATCAGTTGAGGATCTTCGCTCGTCGCATTGTCGGCAGTTACATGCGATATCAGAAGTCCTGAATTGCGGCTAATGAGAAAGACATGCTCCACACGATATATAAGAGAATGCTTCAGAACAACTTCCGAGAAGCTAGCTCCAGTTCTCCACGATTCAAATCTCCACTTGAGACCATGCCAGGTAAATATATGTCGTAGAGTTTCATTCAGCGACTGAAAGGTCTGGTCGATCTTTTCTCCGATCGACTTGCGAATTGCCGGCAGAAACACCGGATACAATATATCCGTCAGCGTGCGCGGGCTCTTCTGGATCGAGCGTTGCACCGCCCGCTCGACGGCCGGCGCGAGGGCCTCGCCGAGTTGGGCATGCGGCGCTTGTGCGGCCGCACTGGGAAGCACGCCGCTCACCGCCGTCGCAAGCTGCGCGGGTTCGTCCAGCAGATCCGTGACGCGTGAAAGCTCCGAAATCTCACGGCCGACCAGCAACTGGCGCAGCGCTTCCATGCGAGGGTCGGCGGTTGGAACCGACTCGAATCGCGCGCGATAGTCCGGATCGACGTTCCGGGCTATTTCGACCAAAAGCTTAGCGAGAGCCTCGCGATCAATCCCTGTATCGTTCGAGGCTGCTTTTTTTGGAAGGCTGATTGGGTCGACGGTTGACGTCAAGTTCCGATCAACTCACTTTCCAGCCACGCTCCGAGTTGGTCTTGCTGCCGACGGGATCCTGATTGAGACATTTTGCGACCTCGACAAACAGGCCGGCCAAAAGATTGCGGTCGGTCTTTACGTTGCTGAGATCGGAAAACACCTTCTCTATCAGCATCTGAACGCTTTCGATCCTTTGCTTGATTTCCTCACGCAGCAAATGATCGTTTCGATTGATCCGGTCTGCAACATCGCGCTCGAGCTCGCTCACTTGATCCGACAATGCGCGCACCTGCTTTTCAAGTGCCTGATTTTGCTCGCGAAGATTCCGGTCAATCTCCTTGTCGCCCTCGGCTCGCGCATCTTTTTCGTTCCGCAATTGCGTCGCAAGCGAATCGACCTGCTTCTTCGCATTTGATTCGTACATTTCAAGATTGCGCTTGGCCTCGGATTCGACATCCTTGAAGCGCTGCAAGACCCGCTCTTCAAGCTTGGAAAAGCGGCGGTCATAGTCCTGCATCTGGTTGCCGAACAGCAGATCACGTATCTTGTCGACACCTACAGCGTCGCCCGGGGCTCCGCTCTCGCGAGCCTGGCCCGCCATGAAGCTCAGTCCATTTCCCTCTGCACTACCTATCAGATTTGCATCCGCTTTATTTGCTGAAGACGCGGCACTCGAAGATTCCTTAGCCATCACTACGCCCCAATTGCCAGTGGAAAACTCGGAAACGGGGATTATGTCAGACAAATACCCGGCCCACAAGCCGAAATCCTCTTTGGCTTGAGCCGATTTGCACGCCTCTTGCTCAATCCATGGACTAGCAACAGCTGCACAAGCTCCGATTGATGTCGCTCTTGTATTTTTTTGATAGCTGAAATAGTCGGCTAGTCGAATTGATCATTCGCCGAAACTTACTATTGAAAGCACGTCTAAAATCTATATATACTTTAAAGGAGATAAATGATGATTTTTCATTAGGTTAATTGCAATCCTCTGATCTAGATGTGCAGATACATTCTGGCATCGGCCCGCATACTGTAACCGTCACCTTCCAACGCGGACCCAACGCCAGAAGGAAGGTCTTCTTTAGGACAGAGAATGGCTGTTCGAGAATCCAGGTTGAACGGCCGTTATTGCCGCAAGGCTGCCTGCGGCCATTACATTAGCGATGTCTACTTTTAATGAATCGACAGGACCTTAGAAAGGACTGCCACGCGGCGCCCGCCTCCGGACACCCCGCCTGCAAGCCAGGTCAGGCTTGATGAGCGGAATGGCGTGGGGCTAGATAACCCTCACCGGAGCGGTAAACGAATGTGCGAGCGGAAATGCCCCGGCGCACCGTCCTCATATCTAAGCCATCGGGCATGAGCGCTTGCCGTTCAAGCATGTCTTCAAGTCTTTCTTGCTGCCTCTAATGCGCCCCGATCTTGACAGAGCAGTGCTGCCGTCCGATGGCGTATCCGTGTGTGACATTCGCCGGCTCCCGCCGAAGAGAGCGAAACTCGATGATCCAGGACAAAGCTGCCGTAAGCGTTGTGGTACCGACGTCCAGGCGCGGGTAAGACCGCGTGGCGCATAATCCATGGGTTTCAATCGTGGTTCCTGCGCACAACGCGGAGGCAACGCTGGCCCGCGCACTCGATTGCCTTCTCGAGCAGGAAATCGTGGATTGGGAGGCGATCATCGTTGACGATGCCTCCACGGACCGCACCCCCGCGATCATCGCCGGTTATGTGGAACAAGATGCCCGATTTCGGACGTTGAGTTCTTGCGCGAATAGCCCAGCCGGCGCGCGTAATGACGGGATTTCGACGGCGCGCGGCCACTGGCTGATGTTCCTGGATGCCGACGACTGGGTGGATGCCAGCTTCCTTACGAAAATGCTGGCCGCACTGAAAACCGCTCCCGATGCAGTGGCCGCCTATTGCGGTTCACGGCGCGTGATGCCCGATGGTGCATTCACCCCGTCGACCATCGCCCCGGAGGTCGCGATCCAGCCCTTCGAAACGTTCGCCCGCCGATGTGCCATCGCCACTCACGCGGTGCTGGTCGACCGCGAAACAATCGTCGAATTGGGCGGTTTCGATCCGTCGCTGCGTACCTGCGAAGTCTGGGATCTGTGGCAGCGCGTCGCACGTCTCGGCAAAGATTGGGTGATGGTCGACGAGCCGCTCGCTTTCCATCGAGCCAGCCCCAACGCGCTCAGCCGCAATTCGACGCAGATGCTGGCGGATGCGGGAATCGTGATCGCCCGCGGCTTTTCTCCTGATCCCAGGGTCAAACGCCCAGGATTGGCTCACGCCAATGGAGCGACCGAGGCGATCGAGCGAACCGCTTCCGAAGCACTCGCGTGGTTCGCCTTGTGGAACACGGCATCGGATTGCGGCAGCGGCGGCAATTCGATCAACCCGCAATCCCTGCGCGCGCTCCCGGCAGGACGTAAATGGGCGCGTGAGATCGCCAAGGTGGCCCTCGATGGCCTGATGGTAGGAAGCCTATCGGTGCCAGCGCATTTGGCTGGCCGGTGGGACGAGTTTGGCGGCGCCCTCACCGAGTTGATCATCGAACTCGGCAAGGTCTGGGGCGATCCGGTCGCGGGTCGTCGCGTCCAGTATCATCTCGAGCAGATGCTTCTCGATGCCGACGATCTTGCCGCACCTCGCAGGCTGGCGCGGACACTCGGAATTCGCGTCGACGCTCGAAATCCAACCTCGACCGAGCTTCCGGAAGGAATCGATCAAATCTATGCCTACCTGATGATGGATGGCCAGATCGAAGCTGTCGTTCAGTTCGGCGTACTCGGGAACGTGACAAGGCGTCATTGGATTGAGCTGGTCCTGAATTTGGCACCGCAAAAGGACGACGGTGCCGACACATCAAGCACGTTTGCAGCCGAGGGACTGTCGACCACAGCGGAACGCCGGCCTGATCCGGACAGTCACTACGGCAAACTCGCGCAATTGGTCTCGGAAGCGCGGGAACTGGTTCTGTCAAGCGCCGAAGCTACGCAGCCTCTTCCGGTGCCGCGCCGTTCACCGGCCTCGGATGGTCACGACAAGGATCGTACGTCGTTCTGGAATCGCTATTTTGCGACAGAGGATCCCTGGAACTACACCTCGCCCTACGAGCAGGAAAAATATGAGCGGCAGCTCGAAATTCTGCCTGTCGGCCCCGTTGGACGGGCGCTTGAGCTGGCCTGCGCCGAGGGCCATTTCACGCGGCAGCTGGCGCCGCGAGTGGGCCATTTAACTGCAACTGATATCTCCGCAATAGCGGTCGAGCGGGCGCGCGCGCGATGCAGCGATCAACCGAATGTTGAGTTCGGCGTACTGGATTTCATGGCGGATACGCTCCCGGGCGAGATGGATCTGATCTTCTGTTCGGAAGTGCTCTACTATCTCGATGATCTGGCCGAGTTGCAACGCTTCACCAAAAAAGTCGCTGAGGCATTGGCGCCTGGCGGCACTTTCATCAGCGCGCACGCATTCGTGCTTCGTGACAATCCCGAAAGGACGGGCTTCGACTGGAACACATTCGGTGGCCAAACGATCTCGAAGACGTTGGCGGCAACCGAAGGCCTCGTCCTCGAGCAATCGATCCAGACCGAACTCTATCGCATAGATCGCTTTCGCCGCCTGTCACCGGACCACATGGCGACGGAGCCGGTGATCGATCATGTGCCGGTCCACGCACCCATCGGAATCGGGGTCGCGCGAAATATCGTCTGGGGCGGGGCGCGGGCCTTGCGCCGCGATGTCGCGCGTAGCGAGCGGCGGCAGCGTATCCCGGTCCTTATGTATCACGGCGTCGCCGATGAAGGTCCGGCCGCGCTCGCCCGTTTCCGGCTTACGCCCGCCGCATTCGCCAGCCAGATGGCATGGTTGCGGGCCAATGGCTTTCACGCGGTCATGTCCGAGCAACTGGAATGGTCCATCGTCAACCGTCAGCCTTTCGCTGGTCGCCCGGTGCTCATCACCTTTGATGACGGCTTCCAGAACTTTGCCGACCATGCCTGGCCGATCTTGCGTGCGCATGACCTGACCGCGGAAGTGTTCCTGGTGACGGACCTGGTGGGTGAAAGTGCAAAGTGGGATGCCGCCAGCGGTCCGCCGACGCGGCTTATGGACGCCGGAACGGTGCGACGTCTCGCCGCCGAAGGTGCTTTCTTCGGGAGCCATCTGGCGACGCATCGCGCCATCGATGGTCTTTCGAGCTCTGACCTGGCCGCCGAGCTCCTGCGCTCTCGGATGTTCATCGAACGATGGACCGGTCGGCCAACGTCGGCGTTCGCGGCACCCTTCTCTGTCACCGACCGACGGCTCGGCAGGCTGGCCAAGGAGACCGGCTATCGGATCGGATTTGGCGGCAGACACGGGCCGGCGGACCTTAATAGCGATCCCATCGACCTTCCGCGCATCGAGATTCGTGGGGATCGCTCACTCGATGACTTTGTTGCCACAGTCGAGGCCGTGCTCAATTGAACGGTGAGCTTTGTCAGTGCCGTTATCTCCGCTCACAATGCGCAAGATCGACGAGACGCTTCGCAGCCTGACCTTGCGGTGCCGTGGATCGCTCGAGATAGTCCTGTCGACGATGGCTCACGCGACCAGACTGCGGCGATCCCCCGATTTCCGCGGAGATCGACATGCGCGTGCGGCTGATCGAGCAGGCAAAAAAACGCCGATGCAGCCCCCGCCCGTAACACCGATACCAAAAAACTAAACTTCGAGGCGCCTGCTTGGAATGGGAACCTGTCGCAAGACCGCGAGCAACAGATCATTTCGGAGTGAATGAAGGAGTATGGCATCCCGGACCATTCCCAACGCCTCCACATGCCCCCCAAAGCACACCCTGCAGCTCGGTGTTTGCGAAAGTCCGCTAGTGACAACCCAACGCCGACATTCAGAGCACCTGCACCAGTGGCACGTGCCGTCCTAAGGCTTGAGACAGATGAAGGATTTCCATCCATTCCCATCGGGGCAGGATTTTTGGTAAGCTGCCGCATGGCAAACGGGTGGAGCTGTCGTTCCAGTGGTCAACGATCGTCTTCTCGAACGCAAGATGACCGAGATCGAGCAAGCGCGAGCATGGAGCCCCCGCGTCATCTCAAAATTCGAAACGCTTATCAGGGGCGGCGACGAACAGGCGCTCTATCGTGTCAATCCGCTGGCCTTCGCCCGCGACCGCGCCATCGCCGAGCCTGAAGCAATCGACCTCTTCCTTCACGCGGCCCGCTGCGGCCTGTTCGATATGAGCTGGGACGTGCTCTGTCCCCAGTCCGGGATGGTGCTCGACAGTTTCGGCGCCCTGCGCACGCTGAAGACCCACTACGTCTGTGGCCTGTGCGACGTATCGGGCGACACCGACCTCGACGACTTCATCGAGGTCACCTTCTCGGTCTCGCCGAAATTGCGGCGCCTGCCTTACCACGATCCCGAAACACTCCCTGTTGAGGATTTTCATTGGAAGCTCCACTTCGGACATGACGGGCGGCTACCGGGGCAAGATGTTCGCTTTCTTGACGTTCTGCGCGGCTTCGTTCGAGGCATGACGTTTCTGCCGCCCGGCACCCCCACAGTGCTCCGCGCCGACCTGGGACCGGGTGCCCTTTCGGGCGTCAACGTCCAGACGCAGGCCGCATTCGCTGTGCCAATATCAGGCGATCCGGTGTTGGAGCCGACGCTTCTGAAGATCGATTATGACGGCAGGCGTTTCTTGCCGGCGTTGCCCACTGTGCCACCTGGTCCGATTGTCATCGAGGTAGCGAATAGAGGGCCAGTGCGAGGTTCGTTGCTTGCCATCAACTGGCCGCCCGAGCTTGTCGCGCTGACTACCAAGCCGGCGCTCGATTTCGACCCTTATGTTTCCGGTGGAGCGCTGCTTGCGCGGCAAACCTTTCGCCAACTCTTCCGGTCCGAACGTGTCGACGAGAAGGAGGGGCTTGGCATCCGGCAGATCACCTTCCTGTTCACCGACCTCAAGGGCTCGACCGCCATGTATGAGCGCCTGGGCGACCTCAACGCCTATGCATTGGTCCGCGAGCATTTCGCTCTGGTCAACGCGGCGGTTCAGCAACATTCCGGAGCGGTGGTCAAGACGATTGGGGATGCGGTGATGGCTGTGTTCTCGCAGCCGTCGGATGCGATTTCCGCTGCACTCCATATTTTTGAAGAAATCGATCGCTTCAACGGCGACCATGACGGGCCGGGGATCATCCTCAAGATCGGTGCCCACTGCGGTCCATCGATTGCCGTCACACTCAACGAGAACCTCGACTATTTCGGCCAGACCGTTAATGTCGCCGCACGCGTGCAGTCACTGGCGGAAGCCGGGCAGATCTGCATCTCCGAAGCGCTCTATTCCGCGCCAGGCGTGAGCGACCTGCTTGCCGGCCTAGACATCGTCGCATTTGATGCGCCTCTTCGAGGTGTTGAGGGCGATGCGACTGTCTATCGCATCATACGGGGATAGACGCACACGGTGATGCTTTCGGCTGCCTTCATGTGTACAGCTGTGTCAGAGTCCCAGATAGGCAGCGCATATCAGCTCGCACGCAATCAGTTCCTCGGCCGGCCTCTGCATGGTCATGCGCCCGGTTTCCATCACATAGCCTCGGTCGGCGATGCCCAACGCGGCTTACGCGTTCTGCTCTACCAGAAGCACGGTGATGCGCACCGTCTTCGAATTGCGGATCACTTGCATGACTTGCGCGGCCGACCAAGCGCAACGATCTGGCCCGGAACGATGACTTCTTGCACCGCAACATCGGTTTCTTCAAGGTAAGACAACAACGGACACAGATGTCGTTCCTCGCCGATTTGACTGGAAAGTTAACAGCACGATGGCCCTCATGATTCGACGATTGGTACCCAGGAACCTGGCACGCCCGACACAACGTCTCCGACATCTGAGTGCCATGTTTGTCCTGGTTGCCAGGCTGCTGGTTGTTGGCATCGCCCTCTTGTTGGCTGGTCAGGCACAGGCGCAAGGGCCGGCGACCGTCCCACCTGAAAGGGTCAAACAGCTATTCGAGCTTCTCGACGATCCGTCGGTAAAGACCTGGGTGGCCGAACAACGAAATCAGGACGCCGGGTCAACAGGAGCGCCTGCCGAAGCAGGAGCTTCGCCGACCGACGCATCGTCCGACGCCGTGGCCGCACCGGGCCAGATGAATACGATGGCATCCTCGACGCTCGATCGGATCAAGCATCATATCGAAAGAATTATGCAAACGTTGCCCCTGCTACCAGGCCAGTTCGCGCACGTTCGGGCGAAGACCATGGAGGATATGTCCAGCAGGGGGTCGGCCGGCATATTCTTGCTGATCGCGGTGTTCATCGCAGCCGGCCTGGCGCTCACCTGGGCAACGTACAAGCTCACCCGTCCATTTCGTCTTTGGATTATCG
Source organism: bacterium M00.F.Ca.ET.205.01.1.1 (assembly GCA_004791255.1). Classification (GTDB taxonomy): domain Bacteria; phylum Pseudomonadota; class Alphaproteobacteria; order Rhizobiales; family Rhizobiaceae; genus Mesorhizobium. Next base: position 17,117 of record SRUQ01000005.1, on the reverse strand, counting down.
CGCAGTCGAAGGATACGCCCATTGGACGAGCCAAGAAGATTGGCGGTCGTGCGCTTTATTCCAGCTTGCTTATCGTCTCGTTCGCATTGGGCAGCGCCGGCGCGTTCATGTTGTTCGACTGGCCAATGCTTATCCGCGAGATCGTGCTGACGTTCCTGATAGCGGCCGTCCTTACATGGGGTGTGCGCACATACGCCATGGCCATGCTTGTCCCTTCCTTCATGAAGGTCGAGAACGCCGTTGAGGTTCGTGCATTGCCGGTCACCAACGAAGCGGCCGACCATTGGTCCTATTGGTTACCCCGGATCGTCGGCGTCTTCGCCTTCTTCGGCGCAGCGTTCAACCTCCTGCCGGGTCTCGGCATCGATCAGGACGGAATGATGGTCCTGTCACTGGGCGCCGATTTCGTCCTGCTGCTGCTCTTTCTGCTTGCCGTTTGGCGTCGGCCACGAACACAGCGAGACGGTGCGCACCACACGGCAGCGACGTGGATATTGACGGCCTATTTCGTCGTTCTGTTCCTGCAGCGCATCGCCGGCCTTCATGTACTCTTCTGGTTTACCCTCGCCGCATTCTTCCTGCCTTTGGCAATCGTGCTGGCGCAGCGCGGGGTTAATTTCGTCCTGCGACCGGGTTCGGAAGATGTCGGCCGGCCTACCATCCCGGCGGTGATGATCGCTGTCATCGATCGCGGAATCCGGATGATTTTCATCCTGGCGGCGGCTTACCTTCTTGCACGTGTCTGGGGCCTGGACATGCAATCCATGCGGGACAGCGATACGGCGACGACGTTCATATTGCGCGGCTTGATCAATGTCGTGGTCATTGCCCTCGCAGCTGATTTCGGTTGGTCGATCATCAAAGCTTTGATCGAACGAAAGCTGGGCATCGAAGCACCGCACCCTGTGATCAGCGACGAAGAGGTCCCGATCCTCGATCCGCAGCAGGCGCGGCTGCACACGCTGTTGCCGATCCTCCAGAACATTCTGCTCGCATCGATCATCGTGATGGCGGTGCTTATGATGCTCGCCTCGCTGGGTATCCAGATCGGTCCGCTGATCGCCGGCGCTGGCGTCGTCGGCGTCGCGGTGGGCTTTGGGGCACAAACCATCGTCAAGGACATCATTTCGGGCGTGTTTTTTCTACTCGATGACGCGTTTCGTGTCGGCGAATATATTTCTTCGGGCAATTACAAGGGTACCGTGGAAAGTTTTTCGCTGCGATCCGTGAAGCTGCGCCACCATCGTGGTCCACTGTTCACCATACCTTTCGGGGAACTCGGGGCAGTCCAGAACCAGAGCCGTGACTGGGTTATCGACAAATTCAACATCACCGTCGGCTATGACACCGATATCGACTTGGCTCGCAAGCTGATCAAGCGGATCGGACTCGAACTGGCGGAAGATCCCGAGTTCAAAAACTGGGTGCTCGACCCGATCAAGATGCAGGGCGTACAGGAGTTCGGCGAGTACGGCATCGTATTGAGGGTCAAGGCCACAACCAGACCGGGAGGCGCCTTCGGTATGAAACGCAAATTCTACGTACGCCTCCGCCAAGTCTTCAAGGAGCAAGGCATCGAACTCCCATTTCCGACTGTCCAGGTCCAGGGGCTACAGAATCCACAGGGGGCAGAGAATGCGCCGTTGGAGATCACACCCGCGTTAAAAATGGCCGCCGCGCGATCGCACACCATTCGTCGCAGGAAAAAAGCCAGTACAACTGAGTAGGAAAGAGCGCCGTCACCGGACCGACGTCGGGGATCGCCATGAAGCGCCGGCAAGGTAACCTGCGCGCCTCGTGCAACCGGCAATACTGTCTCCTGAGCGCGTGCCGGCGCCATGGCGTCCACCAGTTCGGTCGACAAAGCACCTCGGCGACGTCGATGCGGATTCGGAGGACAAGGATGCCCCATCGAAATCTGGGATCAACATCTAGCAATGACGGTTAGTTCGGCGGCTGCGCCTCTTGGGAACCTCCACGTCCCGTCCAGAAACTCCGTGCGTGGCCGATAGAGGCGCACCATGCACTTTTCCAGCCGGCAGCCTTGCCATCGCGTCCTGCTCCTGACGAACGCCGAGTACGGTCAACCCTTAGGTGCCGCGCCGCGCCGCTCGAGCGCGGTCTTGCGGATGATTTCCGCGATCTCCGGGCTGCTGCTGCACAGCATCTGGAAATCCGCCGAGTGCAGCGACAGGAGCGAGACCGCCGTTGCCGCGCTGACGGTCGCCGAACGCGGTTCGCCGCTGATCAGCGCCATCTCGCCGAAGAAGGCGCCAGGGCCAAGCTCCACAGGGTTTGGCGTCGCAACGCTGACGCGCCCCTCCACGACGAAGAACATCTGATCGCCGGGCTCACCATTGCGGCAGATCACGGCGCCCGCCGGCACCGTGCGAGGTCTTAAGGCGCGCACGATCTCGATTAGCACGGCCGGGCCGAGCTTCTGAAACAACGGCACGGCCGCGATCAATTGCCAATTGCGGACGAACTCCCCGCGACGGACTTCTTGATAGAAGCCCGTGGCAAGAATGCCAGCCCAGAGCGCGAAGATGCCGATGCCACTCATCATGACCGCCCCGGCAAGGACGCGGCCGATGAAACTTTCCGGAATGGCGTCGCCATAGCCGGTGGTGGACAGTGTGACCACGGCCCACCACATTGCTTGGGGGATGCTGCCGAACTTTTCCGGTTGGATGTCTCGCTCGATGACATAGGCCGCGAGCGCGACGGCGAACAGAACGACGCCGAAGAGCGTGGTGACGCCGATCAGGTTGCGCGCTTCGTTGGCCAGGACCCTGCCCAGCACCGGGAAGAAAGTCGAATCGCGCAGCGGTTTCAGCAGCCAGACAGCACAGTAGAGGCTCCGGTCGGGCGTGCCGACGAGCAGAAATGCGGCGAGTGGAACCAAAACCGCGAGCACATCAATGGCAATTGCCGGCGTCCTGTCCCGAACGTCTCCCGCCCGGCGCTTGAGCAGCGTCGCGGCCATCTGCAGAAGATAGGCGCCCCAAATGACAGCGAGCAGGGCAGCCAGAGCCAGTCTGCTTGGTCCGGACATGTTCGGTGTCGTGAGCGCAGCCACCGCCAAAAGCCCAGGCGCAGCCAGCACCGCGTTGGGCGGCGCATAAATTCTTAAGAAATGCAGTACCGACATTCTATGCCCACGAGCGGATACTTTCCTCCAGAATAGGATGCCTTCATGGCGAGCGCAAAGGTGCCTACTTTCGCTGCGATGTTCATCACCAACGGTGAAACCCAGATGTCCGGGAAAGTGAACAGATAGGCCACAACCGAGAACGAGCTGACACGCGCGGCGATCTCCCATTCGAAGTCTGCTCGAAAGAGTGGGTAGACGCTTCCAAGAAGATCGAAGTCGGCGCTTAGTCCGTCGGTGCTGCTTCGCTTTGCTGAAACCGATCCGTTGCTGTAGCCTGCTCGAAAGCATGATTGCGGATAAGTCATTTCGCTGAGGGGGCGAAAGTTCATGGAGATGCAGCAGGTCCGCTATTTCCTGGCCCTGTCCAACACGTTGAACTTCACGAGAGCTGCCGAAGAGTGCAATGTCACGCAACCTGCGTTGACTCGCGCCATCAAGACTCTTGAAGACGAGTTGGGAGGAGAACTCCTGCGGCGTGAGCGCCAGCACTCGCACCTGACCGAACTTGGCCGGCGCATGCTACCTCTACTGCAGCAATGCTACGATGCCGCCACTTCCGCCAAGTCGCTCGCCAAGGCCGTGCAAAGCAGCGACGTGGCTCCCCTCAACGTCACCATTTCCAACAGCGTCAACATTGCGCTGCTCGTGTCGCCGTTCACGGAGCTTTTCCGGGCCTATCCCGGCGTGCATCTTAAGATCAACCGCGGTTCGCCGACCGCTGTCGTCGATGCGCTCAAGAGCGGCGAGGTGGAATTGGCCGTTGCCGGCCCGCTGGGACAGGCATGGGACCGGCTCGACACCTGGCCGCTCTTCCAGGAGGGCGTCGAACTCGCCGTGAATTCCGATCATCCGCTTGCCCGCCGCAACGAGGCCGACGTCGCACTTAGCCAACTCGCAGCGGAGCCTGTGCTCAGCCGGATCGACTGGGAAACGAGCGAAGAGCTGTCACGCTGCCTTGCGGCGAACGGGCTGACGCCGCGGACCGCGCATGAAGTCGAGACCGACCACGATCTGCTGGCGCTGCTGGAGGCCAATGCCGGAGTTGGTTTTGTGTCGATGACCGCGCCGCGTTCGCCCAACATCCGCAGGCTCAAGCTCCGCGACCTGGACATCTCGCGGATCGTCGCCGTCTATGCGGTCGCCGGCCGACATCGTTCGCCCGTGGCCATGACGCTGCTCAACCTGTTGCGGTCGACCGACTGGTCCACTTTCGGCGTCAGCGAGCCCGCCTGAGCGCCGCTATCAGGTCGTCGATATCCATGCGCCGCCGGTAGTCGGGATCAACGAAGCGATCCGAGATCACCCCATTGGTGCCGACGACGAAGGTCGCGGGGATCGGCAAGAACCAGGCGGCGTTGCCTTGGTAATTTGGCAGATCATAAAAAACGCCCATCAACCGCTCCATCTTGGCCCCGATCCAGATCGCGAGGTTGAGTGAGAGCGCATAGCCATTGTCCATGTCGGTCAGGAATGGAAACCTGGCACCCACGGCCGCCTTCATTGCCTTTGCGAACCTGCGCCGCTCCGGCATGATCGCCACAACCTGGCCGCCCTGCGCCGCGATCTCCTGCTGAGCTTCGACGATGCCAATCGCATTCAACCGGCAATATGGACACCAATGCCCGCGTTGAAAGGTGATCACAGCGGGACCCCGTTGGAGGACGTCGCTCAGCCCAACCAGTCGGCCCTCGTCGTCCGGCAGCAGGAAGGGCGGCATGACATCGCCGGGAGACGGCGCCATCACTCCAGCGCCTTGTTGCTCCAGGCGTGCCACCAGGCGGTCTACCGCATCGGCGAAATCCGCGTTCAGGCGCCGCACGGCCGCGGCAATCACTCCCAGCCGCTCGTTCAAGGGAGCGTCAAGTTCAATGGCAGCCTGGACGGACTGTTCAAAGGTCATTGCCTGGTCGTCGTCGGCGGCCATTTCTGCGCTTTCGTAGATTGCATGCAGCCTATCATCGAAGCCCCTCGGCCATGGCCATGCTTTTCTTGCATGGTTTCGATATCCTGCGCGCATCGAGGGCAAGCGACGTTCATAGTCTGTTCGCTGCCTTGGCTCAATTCGTTACATCATGTTCCTGATATCCGAGGAAGGTCGGGAAGCCATTAATGCAGTTTGACTCGCGGTTTGGTGCGTTGTGCGAGTAGCCCGGCGACCGTGTCCAGCGCGGTCTTGAAGCTCCCATGCACCGCCCTGAGATGCATCTTGTGGAGCGAGCGATACATCAGCCGGGCAAGCAGACCTTCGATCCTCAGTCCGCCAATCAGGCTGCCGAACGAACCGTAGTCGGCGAGCGAAACGAGCGAGCCATAGTCGCGGTACCGGAATGGAGGCGCGGCCCGTCCATTGAGACGCGCGGCGATCACCTTGACCAGGTGATCCGACTGCTGATGCGCCGTCTGGGCGCGCGGCGGCAAGGGATTGTCCTCGCCGGGCAGGACACAGCTGGCGCAGTCCCCAATCGCGAACACGTTTTCGTCGCCTGTGGCCTGCAATGTCTCATCCACGATCAGGCGGTTGATCCGGTCCGTCTCGAGGCCGTCGAGCCGTTTCAGGAAGTCCGGCGCCTTGATCCCTGCCGACCAGACCACCAGCTCGGCCGGCACGAACAGCTTCTCGCCAAGCCTGACGCCGTCTTCCGTCACCTCGGTGACCTTGATCCCGCATCGTATCTGGACGCCAAGACCGACAAGCAGGCGTGCCGAAGCCCGTGCGAGGTGTTCCGGCAACGCCGGCAGGATGCGCGGCCCGGCCTCGACGATGGTGATGCGGATCAGCCTTTCGAAATCGATGTTGTCGAGGTTGTGTGACGCGATCTCGCGCATCGACTTGTGCAGTTCGGCAGCCAGCTCGACGCCGGTTGCTCCCGCGCCGACGATGACGCAATGGAGCTGGCCCGGCGACAGCTGCTCGTATTGTGCGTTGGCGCGCAGGCATGCATTCAACATGCGCTTGTTGAAGCGGGCGGCCTGCGTTGCCGTATCCAGCGATATGGCGTGACGAGCGGCACCCGGCGTGCCGAAATCGTTGCTGACGCTGCCGACGGCCATGACCAGCGTGTCATAGCCAAGAACGCGTGGCGGTATGAGCTGCCTGCCGTCGTCGTCGAAGCTGGGGGCCACGAAGACCTGGCGCTTCGCACGGTCGATGCCGACGACTTCGCCGATGCGGTATCGATAGTGGTTGCGGCTGGCGTGGGCGATGTATTCTACCGCGTGATGCGGCGCGCTCAGCGTCCCAGATGCCACCTCATGCAGGAGCGGCTTCCAGATATGGGTGCGACTGCGGTCGACCAGCGTGACGGAAAGCCGCCCTTTGCCAAACTTGCGGCCAAGGCGGGTAGCCAGCTCCAGTCCGCCCGCGCCGCCGCCGACGATGACCACGCGATGCAGCTTGCTATCCGCATGGGACGGCGTCTCCGCTATCGCGCGGAAGAGCGCGGCATCGTTGGCGAGCACGGCTTCCGGAACCAGCCGCATTCCTGGAGTGATGATCTGCATCGGTGGTCTCCGTCTCTCCTTGGCGTCGCCGCGTTGGAACAACTCACTCTTGCGATTCGTGGATGACGATGCCTTGCAGCATGTCGACGTCGCATTCCCACGGCTTCTCCGCGAGGACGCGCTGCCCGTGCTCATATCCAGCCTGCCAGCGCGTGCTGATGCCCGAGCGGGTGAAGTCGATGTCCTTGGTGTGGTCTTCGCCGTCGAGCCTCGGAGAGAGCAGCCGCACAAGATGCATGACCGACGGACAGCCATAGGACGCGAGTTCCTTGAACATCGGATCGTCGCGACGCTCCTCGGGGACGAGCCTTCCCATCTCACGCACGACGTGCCGTAGACGATGCAGTTGCTCCTGGCGGGCGACGTGGCTCCGGCCACGGCTGGCGTATTGAAGATCTTTCTGCCGCCCCATCACCTGCCAGATCGATTTCGGCTCGGTGGCGCGGGGCTGCCACATGTTGACGGCGAAGATCAGCGCATCGCGGCGTGGACGCGCGTCGAGCACGACCTCGATGGGCGTGTTCGAATAGATGCCGCCATCCCAATACGGCTCGCCGTCGATACAGACCGCCGGAAACGCCGGCGGCAAGGCACCGGACGCCATGATGTGCGCAGCCGACAACGTCATCTCACGGGTGTCGAAATATTTCAGCTCGCTGGTGTTGACGTTGACCGCGCCGACGGTCAGCCGGGTATGGCGGCGGTTGAGATAGTCGAAGTCGATCAGATCATTCAGCGTCCGCTTGAGGGGATCGGTGGTGTAGTAGGACGCGTTCTCGACACCCACTTCGCGGTTCACCCCGAACATGGCGCTTGGATTCGGTTCGAAGAATCCCGGTATGCCGCGCATCATGGTGCCCATGTTGGCAAAAACATTGCTAGGAACCATCATCCGGAAAAACTCATCGAGCGGGCTGATACGGCTGACGCTTTCCCAGAATTCCTGAAGCCTCGCGAGCCGAACCGTTGGTTCGTTTCCGGCAATCAACGCCGCGTTGATGGCGCCGATCGAGGTGCCGATGACCCAATCCGGTTCGATCCCGCCTTCGACCAGCGCCTGGTAGACGCCGGCCTGATAGGCGCCAAGAGCGCCGCCGCCCTGCAGCACCAGCACGGTCTGACGCTGAACCGAACCGTTGGCGACGTGGCTGGCCTCAGCGGCAGGTTCCGACGTCGAAGGATTTCGGGTGATCTTGTTCATGGTCGTTCGCTCCTCGTTGCCGGTTTCAATGGGCGGTCCAGCCGCCTTCGATCGGCATGATCGCGCCGGTGATCGAGGCCGCATCGTCCGAGGCCAGAAACAGGCAGAGCGCCGCAACCTGCGCCACCGTCACGAACTGCTTGGTCGGCTGGGCTGCCAGGAGCACATCCTTAATGACCTGCTGCTCGGTGATCCCTCGGGCCTTGGCCGTGTCCGGGATCTGCTTCTCGACCAATGGGGTGAGCACGTATCCGGGGCAGACCGCATTGACGGTAATGCCCTGTTCGGCGACTTCCAGCGCAACCGTCTTGGTCAGGCCGGCGACGCCATGCTTGGCGGCGACATAGGCGGATTTGTAAGGCGATGCGACAAGGGCGTGGGCGGACGCAACGTTGATTATGCGACCCCATTTGCGCTCCTTCATCGCCTGCAGGGCGCGCCGGATCGTGTAGAAGGACGACATCAGATCGATCGCCACGACAGCCTCCCATTTCTCGATCGGGAAGTCGTCGATCGGCGCGACATGCTGAATGCCGGCATTGTTGACGAGGATGTCGACCGCGCCGAATTCGGCGATTGCCTTGTCCATCATCGCGGTGATCGCGCCGCCGTTGCTCATGTCCGCATTGTCGTAGCGAACGGTCACGCCATGATCGGCTGCAAGCCTCGCCCGCAGCAGCTCGATCTGATCGGCATCACCGAAGCCGTTCAGGACGATGTTGCAGCCTCTGGCCGCGAAGGCTTCGGCGATGCCTTGGCCGATGCCGCTGGTCGAACCAGTGATGAGCGCTGTCTTTCCTCTGAGCATCGTCATTTCCTTTGGTTGAAACTGCGGCCGGAGAATCCGGCAAGCGGCTGAGAGCAACGGGCTTGCGTGGCGCAGGTCTCGATTTCCGAGCCAAGTATGGCGAGCCACCTAGAACTGCGGAAATGCCGTTGAGACATGGATTCGATAGCTGGCGGTCAGATCGCCGGTTCACCGCCGCAGTCCTGCCCGCCTTTGTCTCTGCTTAGTTCTTCTTGATCGTCGAGGTCACGGACTGGATGACTTCGGTCGCCATCTTGAACTGCGGCGCGCGGTCGGTAATGCCATGCCGCTTGGCGATCCAGTCGAAATCGCTGTAGGCGGCGAAAACCGCACCATCCGCTGTCTGGTAGACCAGCACGCGCACCGGCCAGTCGAGACCCGCTTCGGGATTGGACGTGATGAAGGTCGTGCCCAGCGCCGGATTGCCGAACATCACCAGCCGCGACGGCCTGACGTCGTTGCCGGCATTCTTGCCAAGCCTTGCCTGGTCGATGACGCCGAAGAACTTGATGCCCTTCTTGAGGACATCCTTCTTGATGCGAGCGACGGTCTCCGTGACGGAATAATCGCTCTTCACCGTGACGACACCGTCCGAGGCGGCAGCCGGGACGACGACCGCCATCAGCACGGCGGCGCCGGCAAGCAGGGTTTTCAGGTAGGTAGTCATGTCAGTCTCCTTTGTTGGATAGTGAAATTTTCAGTCCTTGGGTTTCACGCCTTTGGCGTTTGCAACGCGCGCGCCACGGCGATTGCGCTGGCAAGGACCGCGGCCAAGACGGCCACGCATGCGGTCCAGCCGATCCGGTCGTAGATCTGGCCGATGACGAAGCTGCCGGCGAGCCCGCCTGCATAGTAGGAGGCAAGGTAGATGCCGCTTGCGGCGGCGCGGTCGCGCGAGGCGGTCCGGCTGACGTGCCCCGTCGCTATTGCCTGCGCCAGGAAAGTGCCGATGGCGACCAGCGCCATCCCGGCAAGAACGATTGGCAGGCGGGGCGCGAGCAACAGCAGGAGACCGAGGATCGCCAGCGCAAGCGTTGTGCCGATGCCGATCCTTGGGCCAAAACCCGCGGCGACACGCCCGGCGAGCGGCGTGGTCAGCATGGAAGGCAGGAAGACGAAATACACCAGCCCAAGCGCCATCGGCGACAGCGACAACGGCGCGGCGACGAGCTGGAAGTTCACATAGGTGAACGTGCCGATGAAGACGAAGAGGATCAGGAAGCCGATCGCGAAACAGGCGCGCAGCTCGGCATTGCCCAGCGGACCTTTCCAGGCCGCGCGGGCGGGCTCGCCGGCATCGGAGCGCATCATTGCGGATGTCTTCTGCAGCGTGAACCAGACGAGGGCGGCGCCGAACAGGTTGAGGGCGGCGAAGGTCAGAAAGTTGGTGGAGATGCCGAACGTATCGGCGACGGCAGCGGACATCAGCCGTCCGAAGAAGTTGCTGGCGACGTTGCCGGTGACATAGGCGGCAAGCGCGCTCGTCGTCTGCCGCGCGGAAAAATGTTCGGCCAGATAGGCCATCGTCAGCGTGAAGGCGATCGACATGCACAGCCCTTGCATCACGCGCAGCAACGCAAAGACGACGATGCTGTCGGTCTGCGAAAGCAGTGTCGTGGGGACAGCCAGAATAGCCAGGCTGATCCAGATACCGTTGCGGCGATCGATGCCGCGCCCGAAGAGAGCCACGGCGATACCGGCCACCGCCATGCCGAACGTGCTGGCATTGACGGCGAAGCCCATGGTGGCGCGGCTGACGCCGAATTTTATCACCAGCGAAGGCAGGATGGCCTGGGTAGCGAACAGATCGACAAGCGTGAGAAACGCGATCAGGGCAACGAGGCCGAAGCGCCAGCTGTCGGCAGCCACCATGCGCAGCCGCGTCGGTTCAGTGTGTTCGCTGGTCGTCATGGCAGCCTCCGTTGCGACACGTCCCCAGGCGACCGCCCGAGGACGTGCTTTCAATTGCCGATTGCGGGAATGTCGCCGCGCAGCGCGGTTCACATCATGTGGTCGTCAGGCATTGCCGGGGGGAGGACGTCGGCCGAATAGAGCACCGCCGGCACCTTGCCGTTGTTCTTCCACCAATGGGCGAGCTGGCCGAATTCGGCGGTGACGTCGCCGGCGGCGTGCTCGATGCCGACCTTGCAGGTGCTGCGATATTCGGTGATCGAGCCTTCGACGACCAGGATGTTGGCGGGGCGAACATTGTGCTCATGCCACGGGACGACACCGCCGGGCTGAACGACGAGCTTGCGCAGGCGCAGCATATTGCCTTTCCAGGCTTCTCCCTTGCTGCTCAAATCGATCGCCGAGAGGACCGTGTCGACAACGCCGACCGGCTTGCTGGGATGCTCCTGGATATCGGTCGTCGCGGCCTGGCCAGCCGGGCAGTCGCCGGCAAAGGCCGGAGCAGCGGAAAATGCAGCGGTTGCGGATAGCAAACCGATTGCAAGCACAAGATTGAGTTTCCTGGAAGCCATGTCGTATTTCTCCTTTGTCGGTGCCCAAACGCGGGAGGCGGGGCATGGCGAGGAGAATGATGGGAGCGGCAGAGAAAGAGAAATGCTGAGTGGCTCTCAAATCGATACCTGAAAACTATGGTCGGCGATCGCGCGCGCACGAAGGCGCGCACGAAAGACTTGTCGCTGCATCTGGCATTTCTGAAATTTGTTCAGGCTGCGGTCTTGCGGATCGCTTGCACTATGGCGCTCTCCGGCCAGCCATGCGCCTTGACGCTGCCCACGAAGGCCGATGCCGCCGGCGAAAACCTGCGTCCAGCCACGACGACCAACGACACTTCCCGCCAGACTTCGGGGTCGATGACTGGCCGCACCTGCAGGCCCGGGATCACGGCGCTGAACTCCGGGATGAAGCAGATCCCAAGGCCGCCGGAAACCATGTTCTGAATCCAGTCCTCGCGCTCGCTGGCGTAGGAAATCCGGAGCTTCACGCCACGGTCGTTGCACAGGCCGGCGAGGTGATCGCGATATTCGCAGTTGAGACGCCTGAGATAGTTCTCGCCGTCGAGTTCGGAGATGGCGACATTGTCGTTGCGGGCCAGCCGATGGCCGTTTGGAAACGCCAGGACAAAGCGTTCGCGATAGAGCGGAGTGACGTCGAACCGGTCGGGAAAGCTGTTGCTCGATGCCATGATGGCGACGTCGATTTCCCCTGATTCAAGCAGTTGGGAGAGCGATGCCGGCACGCCCTCGACCAGCTGCAGCTGGATGCCCTGCTGGCGCCGGTTGAAGTCGGCCAGCAGGCCGGTGAAGCGGCGGGGGCCGATCGTGCACATGACACCAACCTTGAGGTTGGCGTTTTCCAGGCACAGGAACCGCGACGCCTCCTGCCGCACTCCGGTCAGTTCATCGAGGATCTGCTGGAAACGGGGCCGCAACAGCACGCCCAGATCGGTAAGGTGGGTCAGGTTTCGTTCGCGGCGAAACAAGAGGCCGCCGACCTCATCCTCCAGCTGCTGGATTGCGCGCGACAATGCCGGCTGGGTGACGTTGCACTTCTCGCCGGCGCGCGTGAAGTTTCGCGTCTCGCAGACCGCAAGGAAGTAGCGGATGTGATGGATGTCCATGCCGATGTCCCTCAACTGCATATGATGCGTCTGCTGCCTATTGACCCTGCCGCAAACCATCCCGCCGTGCCAATGCACGGCGGCTATGAAGTCGATAGCGGTCCGTCATGGCGCTTTGGTTGCGCGTCGCAGACATTGCGTTGAGCGTGGCGGCTGAACCTCGCCGAATCCGTTTCGACGCGACGTGCTTTAGTTGGCGCCACCGAGCGCCAGCACGTTTGCGCAGAACGGGGCATGCGCCTTGCTCATCGCAGGGTCGTTGCACGCCTTCTTCATTGCGGCCCGTTCGCTCTTTGGCATTGCGAGCCAGGCCTTCTTGAATCCAGCCATCGGCTTCATCGTTTTCATTCCCGCGTCCGTGTAGAATGTCGGGAACGATGCCAGATCACTGAGTGGGTCGGCGGTTGCGGCCTCGACGAAAAGACCGAAAGCAATCGCCCCCAGGCAGACAGTTCGAATTCTCATGGCACGCTCCTCTGTGCGCTGAAGGCCGGCCGGCGCCGTCGCGGCGCCGGTCCAAGGCAAAATCGCGGGATCTTCGCCTGCCTGCCAAAATCTTGCGACGCACCAGGCATTGCAGCCAATGCAATCTGCCTATGGACTCCATGCCACCTTGGCATTTCGCCGACGGAAGGTGATGCGGCAGTCTTCGACCAACGCCCAGCTGGCGTTTTGGGATGGAGACCGAGAGATGCATATCCAGATCGGAGCCAAAACCGGCCAAACCGTCATTGCCGGTGCAAGACCTGCCGTGGACGACAGGCAATTTGTCGATATTGTCCTGACAAGCGGCGCACACGGCGCATTTGTCTGGGGCGTTCTCGATCGTTTGCTGGATGAGCCCGGCCTTTCCGTCGGCCACATCGCAGCATCCGGCTTCGGTGCGATGGAGGCGGCGGTTCTGGCCTACGGTCTGGCACTGGGCGGTCGGCGTGGCGCACGGACGGCGCTCGCCAATTTCTGGCGACGCGTCAGTCACGCCTCGATGTTTGCGGTCGACGGAGCCAACCCACTTGGATCGATACTCGAACAGTCGATCGATATTGCGGAGATTCGCAAGAACAGCTGCCCCGTGAGATTGAGCATCGTGGCTTCGAATGCCCGCACCGATGCTGTCAAAGTGTTCCCCAGCGACCAGTTGTCGATCAACGTGATCCTGGCTGCGGCAACGATCCCGTTCCTCTTCCCGGCAGTGGAAATCGACGGCGATACCTATTGGGGCGAAGGCGACGTTTCGACATTGCCGCTGGCCCAGCCGGTTGAGGCCGGCCATCGGCTGATCGTCGCCGGCAGGCCCTCGGTGTTCATGACGCCGTGCGCGGATCGCCGCCTCGCCGCAAATCATTGCGCGACAAAATGTGCACCGGTCCACACCATCTTCGACAGTCATCACCGGGCAGGTGCCGCACTGTTTACACGGCCCTGGACCGATTGGGGTGAGCTCACCGAGATGCGCGACAGAGGACGGGAACAGGCCGAGGACTGGCTGCTGGCCGATCATCTGTTCGGGGACGAACGCGCGGCCGTCGACAGCAAAAACCGATACGTCTAGGCGCCTCCCTCCCGCCTGGCCGCCCCTGCTTCGCCCGCTCACGAACGCAGGCTCCAAGCCCTCCGGTTCCCCGCCGGAGGGCTTTTTGCTTGGCGCCGCTTCAACATAGTAAGCGCGTATCAAATCCATGCCGAGACAGCATTTCAGCTCGGCCGCCCGATCGGGGACACTGCTTGCAGACGGGCCGCAAGGCCGGTCTTTCCCTCGAAACGCAAGCAGGAGACAAAATTGTGATCAGCACCAAGACCCTCATCGGATCGGCCCTCGCGGCCGCCACTTCGCTGGCCGCCACGGCGGCCTACAGCGGTCCCGCCGCCCAGCCCAACTTCTCGTTCGAGAAATGCTACGGCGTCGTCAAGGCCGGCCAGAACGACTGCCAGACCGCGACGCATTCCTGCGCCGGCACCTCGACCGCCGACAACCAGCCGGATTCCTGGCTCTACGTGCCTGCCGGCAGCTGCGCCAAGATCACCGGTGGCAGCGACAAGCCGAAAGCCTGATCAACCCAGATTTTCAAGTCACCCCCTTGGAAGGGAGCAGACCGATGTCCCGTGCGTTTCAACCTCTCGCGATCCCCGCATCAGCGGGCATCGGTCTTCGCTCTCCTCACATCAGCGAGATGCTGACCCGCCGACCCTCGGCGGGCTGGCTCGAAGTGCATGCCGAGAACTACATGGGAGACGGCGCCGGCGTCGACGCGCTCGAAAGGCTGCGTCAGACCTATCCGCTGTCGGTGCATGGCGTCGGCCTGTCGCTGGGCAGTGCGCAGGGATTGGACCGCGATCATCTGGAGCGGCTGCGCAAGGTCTGCGATCGTTTCCAGCCCGATCTCGTTTCCGAGCATCTGGCCTGGAGCGTCGCCGATGGCGCCTACCTGAACGATCTTTTGCCGCTGCGCTATGACGACGAGGCGCTGGCGATCGTGGCGCGCAATGTCGCGACGGTTCAGGAGACACTGAAGCGGCAGGTGCTGATTGAAAATCTGTCCGCCTACCTCGCCTTTGCAGACTCCTCGATGAACGAGGCAGAGTTCCTGGTCGAGCTCGTGGCGCGGACTGGCTGCGGCCTGCTGCTGGACGTCAACAACGTCCAGGTTTCGGCCCACAATTTGCAGTATGACGCTAAAGGCTTCATCGATGCACTGCCGGCCGATTCCATCGGCGAGATCCATCTCGCCGGTCATGCGACCAACCAGGTCGGAGCAGACACTGTGCTCATCGACGACCATGGCTCGCGCGTGCCGCCGGTCGTCTGGGCACTCTACCAACACGCCATAAACCGGCTCGGACCGCGCCCGACTCTTATCGAATGGGACACGGATGTGCCCGTCCTCGACGTGCTGCTCGGCGAAGCGATGTGGGCCGACATGCTGTCCGCGTCGATCATGTTCAACCGCAAGCAGGCGGCGAGGCAAAGCCCAGCAGCTAGGCCCCAGACGCCGCCCACACTGCTTTCCTTTGAAAGCGAGATGAGGACCAGCATGCCGGTGCTTGCGGCATTTGCCGCCGCCAAGGCCGACCCCACCATGCCGACCAAGTTGTCGCCAGTTGTGGGAGGATACCATGCTGCGGCTTGAACATTTGCAGACCACGATGGCGCGCTCGGTGCTCGCCATGGAACCAATGATCGCCGCGAAAATGCTGACTGCCGGCAAGGCCGACCCACTGGCCCGCCTGCGCATCTACCAGAACAACACGCGCAGTTCGCTTACCGCAGTGCTGATGGCGGTCTTTCCAGTCACGGTCCGGCTGGTCGACGAACGCTTTTTCCGGTTTGCCGCGAGCGAGTTCATTCGACGGCATCCGCCCGTGGAGTCGCGGCTGGCACGTTATGGCGCAGGTTTTCCGCGCTTCCTGAAGACCATCGACACGCTGTCCGACATGCCGGTCGTGGCCGAAACGGCGCGGCTCGAATGGGCCATTGCCGAGGCGCTCGACGCGGCTTCGCTACCACCTCGCAGCCTTGCGGAGTATGACAAGACCGATCTGGGACCCTCGCCCGGCATCCTGCTGCAGCCGTCGCTCAGGCTGCTTGTTTCGCACTGGTCGATCCTGTCGGTATGGACGGCACATCAACAAGCGGCCACGCTCGACTTGACTACCTACGAGACAAGACGTCCCGAACGCGTGGCGTTGTGGCGGACCGGGGACAGCGTTCGCCTGATTCTTCTCGATCGTGCGAATTTCGCGTTCCGGCACTCGCTGAAGCATGGCCTCGGCCTGGAACACGCGACAATGCGCGCCCTCGCCCTCGATCCGTCATTCGATCTCGTATCCGCGTTCGTGCGTTTGTTTGGCGACGGGCTCGTTACGGATGTGCGGTTACCAACATATCCCCTCTCAAACTGATGGAGACAGTCATGACCGCGATACCGGAATATCCCACATCCACCCCGACGGGCCTCGTCGGCTTCTACAGACGTGTTCTCAAGCTGCCCGAGCACATACCGTTCTCGATCGTCCAGCTCGCCGCCCGCGTCGCTGTCGCGCATGTCTTCTGGCAATCGGCACAGAGCAAGCTGGCATCCTGGCCGGTAACGCTGCAGCTGTTCGCCAGCGAATACAACCTGCCCTTCATCGATCCGTCGATCGCGGCGCCTCTGGCGACGACCGCCGAAATCACCGGCTCGGTGCTTCTTTTCCTCGGACTGTTTTCACGTCTCGGTGCGCTGATGCTGCTCGGTGTCGTCTCAGTTATCCAGATCTTCGTTTTCCCCGAAAACTGGGCCGAACACCTGCTGTGGGCCTCACTGCTGCTACTCGTGCTGACACGCGGCGCCGGTATGATTTCACTTGATCGTGTGGCTGATCGCCTCTTTGCAGCAAGACGCCAGAATTAGCTCGCGCAGCACGAGCGGGCGCATACGCGGCTGAGTCATCTTCACGCATCGCCCTACAGCGGCACTGAAGGTCGGCTACTGGCGCAACCGCGACCTGCCGAGCGACCACTGGTTCGCCGAACCTACGCCATTGCCGCCGTTCGCCCGGCCATTCCCACTCGATTGCTGTTAACCCAGCCAAGCATTGATCTAGCTGGGTTTTTGCTTGCTTGCGGCATTTGAAATGCCGCCGCACGACCGTCAAAAAGTTGCGCTATTGATTTTGAAAGGAAAATTGCCACGTCTCGGAACAAAGGTAGAATGGAAATTGATGTCGCAACTGATCTGGACAATTTTTATCGGGAGTATATTCCATGGATAACGCGCCGACACCCAGCGCTGCGTTTCTCTCTGCTCTCACGACAGAGCATTTCGTGCAGCAGACAGCGATTGGCACATCGATAAGCGAAATGGCGTCGCGAACGACCATCTAC
>SRUQ01000059.1 GCA_004791255.1 bacterium M00.F.Ca.ET.205.01.1.1 | reverse complement strand
TCGTTTATCGTTCTTTTGCCGGTCTCGGGATTAAGGCGTCGGCCGGCAATCTGTCGGCAGACAATCTCTTGCGCCCGGGCCGCATTGCCGCGACCGGTTTCGAAGGTGCTTGGCCAATGCTTGACCAAGCCAGTCAGCTCCTGGGCTTCCCGGAAATCTTCGGCAACGCACTGACCATCTTCGTGCTGCTGATGGCCTGGTTCCTGGTCATCATCGCCTTCTTCATCCTTTCCATCCAGCTTTTCATCACCATCCTAGAGTTCAAGCTCACCACGCTGGCAGGTTTTGTTTTGGTTCCATTCGCACTTTGGAACCGTTCAGCGTTCCTGGCCGAACGCGTGCTCGGCCATGTTATCTCGTCAGGCATCAAGGTGATGGTGCTCGCCGTCATTGTCGGTATCGGCTCCACGCTCTTCGGGGAGTTCGCTTCCGCATTGCAAGGCAAGGAGCCGGATCTTGCCGGTGCCATGTCCCAGGTACTGGGCGCACTGGCACTGCTTGGCCTTGGCATTTTTGGGCCGGGGATCGCGTCGGGTCTTGTCTCAGGCGCACCGCAGCTTGGGGCGGGCGCCGCCCTCGGCACGACCGCGGCGGCAGCGGGTGTATCACTCGTTGCTGGAGGCACAGCATTTGCTGGCGCGCGTATGGCAACCAGCGGCGGTCTCGCCGCCATCCGAGCCGGCACAACCATGGGGTCGGCGGCGTCCACGGCCTGGCAGATGGGGCGCGCAACCTCGCCCGACGCTGGCCTCTCCGGTGTGGCTGCTGGAATGCATGGTGTAACCAGTGCAGCTGGCGGCGCCGCTATACGCATAGCGCGATCCGCCACTGCAAGTGTTGGGCGCAACGCCGATGCCGGGCGCGATGCCGCGTGGACCGCGAC
>SRUQ01000058.1 GCA_004791255.1 bacterium M00.F.Ca.ET.205.01.1.1 | reverse complement strand
ACGAAAGGCATGGTCCGCATTGCCAAACCCTATGGTTCTGAAAAGAACGTGCTTTGAGTGGGCGGAGAATGTGGAGTTTGTCAGTAACGCCGCCAACATGGCCATTTCCGATCTCGTTCAGCGACCACTTCGCCGCGCTCTCGCCCGGCGGGAGTCAAATACCGAGCAATTCGAGGCGCATATTGCATCTGTCTGGATGTTAGGGAGCAATGCCCACGTAGCCGACCGCTCCAGACACGCCTTTGTGCACGCCGTTCTACGTCGCAGCCCCCGAGCTATTTGAAAGCAGTTTACTTGATCCGGGGTGTAGGCGCAGATCGGGGTGTGCCAGATCGGAGATGGTCGAGTGGAAGTCAGATATAGACACACGAAGGCAATTCATAGGGCTGCGAAAATCGCCGCCGAACTTACGCTATTGCCGCCGTTTGTATCCGTCACTCCCACTCTATTGTTTAAATAGGATATAACCCACTGAAATTACTGTCAAATCCGTTTTCGACGCCCTACCAGTTCCGACATATAGGCTGTCAAAAAGTTATGCTACTGATTTTGAATAGAAAATCGTCGCAAAAAAAATTTTGAGATTTCAGCATCTATCGGTACCAGTCGGGCATTTTTATGCAACCTTGTGGCGCCTGCGCCCTAGGCCCTTCCAGAAAGTACCGTCACCGCCACAAATAGACGCATTTTTTCGGTGCAAAATCAATGGTCCTGGCAGGGCTCGGAAGGTCATCGTTTTCTACAGAGTACGTTAGCGGGTGGTTCGCCAGCCATTTCCTTCGTATCGTCTCGTATGGTCTGGCGAACCTGGGGTGACACGGACGAGGACTAAGCCGTGAACCCATAAATCTGCTAGGCGGACAGCTTGCCAGAGTCCGCTATCCACCTTTAGCGACCAAATTCAGCCGCGCAGCTAGATGCCCGCGATGGGCCAATAGCGGACATCCGCTGCCTCGCATCTGGTCACGATCAAGGGGTAAAGAACGCCGACGAGTTGGGAGCTCAGCCCTTCTTGAACTCGAATAGTTCGATGACGTTGCCCGA
>SRUQ01000057.1 GCA_004791255.1 bacterium M00.F.Ca.ET.205.01.1.1 | reverse complement strand
GCTAGCTGTGGAGCCTCAACAGGTTGTCCTCGGTTAGAGCGAGGCGACTGATAGGTGTTTTGGACTTTAGGCTCCCGTGGGGACGGTGCCAATTGTATCTGTGCAGCCAGACCGGCAACTCTGCGGCGCGGTGATCTGAAGTCGGATAAGCGATGGCATAAGCCCATTCGCGCAGTGCTGTCTGGATGAAGCGCTCGGCCTTGCCATTGGTCTTGGGTGTATAGGGTCTTGTCCTGACGTGCTTGAGGCCGAGATCGCGGCAGGCCTTGGCGAAGGCCTTTGATCTGTAGCAGGAGCCGTTGTCGGTCATGACGCGGGCTATCGTGACGCCGAGGCTGGCGTAGTAGGCCACCGCCGCCTTGAGGAAGGCGATGGCGCTTTCTTTTTTCTCGTCGGGCAGGATCTGCGAGAAGGCGATGCGGGAGGCGTCGTCGATGCAGACATGGACGAACTCCCAACTGCTGCCGCGCGAGCTGGCATTGCCGGTGCGCTTGCCGGTAATGCGATGACCGATGCGCTCGAAACGACCGAGCTTCTTGATATCGATATGGATCATCTCGCCAGGATGCTCGCGCTCGTAGCGTCGGATCGGCTCGGCCGGTTCGATATCCCGCAACCGCGACAGTCCGGCACGCTTGAGAACCCGGCTAACGGTGGCGGGCGAGACGCCGACCTCATGGGCGATGTGCTTGCCGGTCCAACGTTGCCGCCGCAGCGCCATGATGCGCTCGGCGATCAACGCAGCGGTGGCCTGCGGCATATGGGCGGGCCGCGAGGAACGGTCGATCATGCCGGCCCGCCCTTCGGACTTGTAGCGCTCGACCCAGCGCGCCACGATCTTGGCCGACACGCCGTAGACACGCGCCGCATGGGCTTTGGAGAAAGCGCCTTCTATCACCGACAGCGCCATCTCCTCTCGACGCAGCGGTGTGAGACGGGCATTCTTATGGATGTTCATTCGGATCCTCCGATGGATGCTGAAGCGTGGTAACTCCAGTCTCCTCGGTCCGGTCCGAATGGACAACCTCCCGAAAGCTCACAGCTAGC
>SRUQ01000056.1 GCA_004791255.1 bacterium M00.F.Ca.ET.205.01.1.1 | reverse complement strand
TAGAGCGGTTCAGATTTTGACTGAATCTGTGGGATTCCCGTGGGAGTGATTTTGTGATTCAAGATGCTGGCTGGATCGGAGGCCAGCATCTCATGACGGCTCCCATTTCAAACGATCTTCGTGAGCGTGTTGTTGGAGCGATCGAGGCCGGCGAGAGTTGCCGCTCGGTAGCGGCTCGTTTTGGCATTGCGGTCTCGTCGGCGGTGAAGTGGTCGCAGCGCTATCGGGCGAATGGGTCTGTGGCGCCGGGTAAGATGGGCGGCCACCGCAAGCGTGTTCTGGAGCCGCACCGGGCGTTCATCGTGGAGCGGATCAATCAGACGCCGCATCTGTCGCTACACGGTCTGAAAGACGAACTTGCGGCACGCGGTGTGAAGGTCTCGCACGACACGGTGTGGCACTTCCTGCGGCGCGAGGGGTTGCGGTTCAAAAAAAACGCTGTTCGCCCTTGAACAGGCTCGCGCCGACGTCGCGCGGCGACGGCAACGCTGGCGCTCCTGGCAGGCGGGTCTCGATCCGGAACGGCTGGTGTTTATCGACGAGACCTGGATCAAGACCAACATGGCTCCGCTGCGGGGCTGGGGACCGTGCGGCAAACGCCTGCGCGGCTTTGCCCCACACGGCCACTGGCGCACGCTGACCTTCCTCGGCGCCCTGCGGCTCGACCGTCTTGCTGCGCCTTGCGTCTTCGATGGACCGATTAACGGCCAGAGCTTCCGCGCCTATGTCGAGCAGCAGCTCGTGCCAGTGCTCCAGCCCGGCGACATCGTCGTCATGGACAATCTCGGCTCCCACAAGTCGGCTGCTATCCGTCAGATGATCCGCTCCGCGGGCGCCAGGCTCTGGTATCTGCCGCCATATTCGCCCGACCTCAACCCGATCGAGCAAGCCTTCGCCAAGATCAAACATTGGATGCGAGCGGCCCAGAAGCGAACCATCGATGACACATGGCGACATCTTGGCCACCTGGTATCAACCATCGAACCCAACGAATGCAGAGACTACTTCGCAAACGCAGGATATGCTTCCGTCAAAACCTGAAATGCTCTAGC
>SRUQ01000055.1 GCA_004791255.1 bacterium M00.F.Ca.ET.205.01.1.1 | reverse complement strand
GGGCCTGTTGCACAGTCCGGGAGAGTACCGACGGGAATGGAATGCAGCGGGTTATTGCTGGCCTCTTGGGGATTGAGGCCTGGTTTTAAGGTTGAGAGGTGGGTTGTTGGGCCATTCGGCCTGGCTTCGGGCGCACCTATCCTGTGATGGCAGCCCATCGGCGCATGTTGAAGGCGATCGCCGCTAGCGTCACCTGGGCGGTTGCCTTGGCCAGTCCGACATAGCGGATCCTGGTCAGCCTCATTCGGTTCTTGAGCGTGGCGAAGGTGGTCTCCACCGCCGCCCGCCGCCTGGCAACCAGCTGGTTGTAATGCTTGAGCCGTGCCGTCAGCGCATGATGCTTGTTGGGGCGGCGCGCAATCCGTGGCTTCTTGCCTTCGGCCTTGAGCCGGGCACGCCTGGCATGCGTGTCGTAGGCGGCATCCGCCCATACCGTCTTCTCGTCGCCGCAGATCAAGGCATCGGCCACGACCGTGTCGTTGACGTTGGCCGCCGTGGTGATCACCGTGCGGATCAGGCCAGAGCCCTCATCGACCCCGACATGGGCCTTATAGCCGAAGGTGATGCCCTTCTTGCCCTGCCGCGCGGTGACGCGGGCGTCCGCATCCCTGGATGGCCGTTCGCCCGTCGGCGGCGCCGAGACCGCATTGATCAGCGTGGCATCCAGCATCGTGCCGCGTTTGAGGATCACGCCGGCCTTCTCCAACTGCCGGTCCAGTTCGCCAAACAGCTTCTCCAGCAGCCCGTCGCCGACAAGCAGATTGCGAAACCGCGAAAGCACAGTGTGATCGGGGATGTTCTCCTCAAGGCCGAGCCCGACGAAGCGCCGGAACGACAACCGGTCGCCGAGCGCTTCCTCCAATTCGCGATCAGACAGCCCATAAAGCGATTGCAGCAACAGTGCCTTGAACAGCACAAGCGGCGGCCAGGCCGCTCGACCAGGCCCGCCATCGCGCAACGGTGCAAGCAGCTTCTCGAAGCGATACCACTTCACCAGACCAGACAACCGGTCGAGCGGCGAAGAGCCACCCGCCAGCCTGTTGCCCAGAAAAGCCTCCGCCAGGCTCAACTGACCTGTCTGCTTCACCGCCATTGCGATTCCCTCCGAGCGTTCTTCTCAGAGAATCACAACCAGCTAATTACGCAACAGGTCCCT
>SRUQ01000054.1 GCA_004791255.1 bacterium M00.F.Ca.ET.205.01.1.1 | reverse complement strand
CTCCATGCCGAGCGTCGTTACCGCGTCTTCGCCGACCTCGAGCGCATCGCGGGCAAGTTTCCGCGCGCCATCTGGCGCGCCAATGGCCGCGCCGAGGAAATCACCGTCTGGTGTTCCAACGACTATCTCGGCATGGGCCAGCATCCCGACGTCATCGCCGCCTTCCAGAACGCGGCCGGCAAGATGGGCTCGGGCGCCGGCGGCACCCGCAACATTTCCGGCACCTCGAACCCGCTGGTCGAGCTGGAACTGGAACTGGCCGACCTGCACGACAAGGAAGCGGCGCTGGTCTTCACCTCCGGCTTCGTCTCCAACGAAGCCTCGATCTCGACCATCGCGCGGCTGTTGCCGAACTGCCTGATCATCTCCGACGAGTTGAACCATGCCTCGATGATCGAAGGCGTGCGGCGCTCGGGCGCCGAGAAAAAGATCTTCCGCCACAATGACGTCGCGCATCTGGAAAGCCTGCTGCAGGCGGCCGGCCGCGAACGCGCCAAGCTGATCGTCTTCGAGAGCGTCTATTCGATGGATGGCGACATCGCGCCGATCAGAGAGATCGTCGAACTGGCCGAGCGCTACAACGCCATGACCTATATCGACGAGGTCCATGCCGTCGGCATGTACGGACCGCGCGGCGGCGGCATCACCGAGCGCGAGGGGCTGGCCGACCGCATCGACATCATCCAGGGCACACTGGCCAAGGCGTTCGGCACGCTTGGCGGCTACATCACCGGCACCAGCGCCGTCATCGACGCGGTGCGCTCCTATGCGCCGGGCTTCATCTTCACCACGGCGCTGCCGCCGGCGATCGCCGCCGCCACCACCGCTTCGATCCGCCATCTCAAGCGCTCGCAGGCCGAGCGCGACGCCCAGCAGCAGCAGGCGACACGAACCAAGCAGATCCTTGCCGCGGCCGGCCTGCCGGTGATGGAATCGGCGACCCATATCGTGCCGGTGCTGGTTGGCGACCCGGAACTGTGCAAGATGGCCAGCGACCGCCTGCTTGGCGTGCATGGCATCTACATCCAGCCGATCAATTACCCGACCGTGCCGCGCGGCACCGAGCGGCTGCGCATCACGCCGACGCCGTTCCATTCCGATGCGCTGATCGCCGAACTGCAGGACGCGCTGGTCGAAACCTGGGATGCGCTCGGCATCCCCTACGGCTCAGCCGGCCGGCCGTCGGTCGCCAAGACCGACCGGA
>SRUQ01000053.1 GCA_004791255.1 bacterium M00.F.Ca.ET.205.01.1.1 | reverse complement strand
GGGGAGGGAACGAGGCCGTCGTCAGCCCCCATCTTCTTCGGCGTGACTGTCATTTGCCGCCTGCCCAAGTCTTAGGTCGCCGTTTGTTCCAAGGTCTGGCTTCTTCCAGATCTCGTGCGATACGGACCAGTGTGCCCTCATCCCCAAAGCGACCGACAATCTGAATCCCGATTGGGAGGCCGCTGGCGCTTTGTGCCAACGGCAAGGATACGGCAGGCTGACCAGAGACATTAAATACGCCTGTGTACTGGATGTGCGCAGCATCCGCTGCCTTGAATTCCTCCGCCGACAGCGTCGGGTTGATCGTACTGTTCAAGCCGCCGTGCGGTAGGGCTACCATTGGCATTGTGGGGGTTAGCAGGATGTCAAAGGCATGAATCGCCTCACCCACCCGGCGCCGCATTCTCCGGTAGCCCTCTTCTGCGTCCCCTGGACGCCGCTGCGAATTCCGGCCGTATTCATAAAGTTTGAGGTTGATGGGCTCTAAGGTGTCAGCGTTGATCGGGCGTCCCAAGGTCCGCGCCGTCTCTTCAAGTGAAGTCGCGAAAAAAAATGTTTTGGCGAGGTTACTCCGCAAGTACTCGATCGGCTCATATGGCGGCTCGATGTCGGTGACGTTGTGGCCCATTTCCTCGAGAAGGGCGGCCGTCGATTCGACGGCGTTCAGGACTTCCGGCTCACAATCCACCTCGCCCCACTTGGTCCTTGCCACTCCCACTCTCAGGGTGCCGGTAGGCTGTGAAAGCTCCTCCACATAGGAGCGGTTCGGCCGGACAATGATAAATGGATCGCCAGGATAGGGATCCGAAAAGGCATCGAGCGCGCCGGCCATATCACGCACGGTTCGACATAAAACAAACTCGCGCGATAGGCCAAATGATGCGTCCTGGTTGCATGGGCCGCCGGAAACACGTCCGCGAGACGGACTTAGCCCGACGAGTCCGCACCAAGCAGCTGGGATGCGTATCGACCCGCCGCCATCGTTGCCGTGGGCGATAGGCGTGATACCTACGGCCACCGCCGCGGCTGCTCCGGCAGACGAGCCCCCTGTAGAGCGTTCAAGGTTCCAGGGATTGTGGGTGATGCCATTGATCATACTTTCACCCATTATAGACATCCCAAGCTCCGGTGTGGCCGTTCTTCCTATAGTTCGGAGCCCGCTCTTCCGAGCGCTTTGAAAAAAATAGCTGTCAATTTCAGCGCGACAGCCTTGGAACAGACGGCTTCCTTGTTCCTGAAGGCGGC
>SRUQ01000052.1 GCA_004791255.1 bacterium M00.F.Ca.ET.205.01.1.1 | reverse complement strand
TATTCTCCTGACGCAAGCGCCTCGATTGCCTGTCGATGCACCTGGTGCGATCTCCAAGCGATCATCTCCTTCCAGTCTGACCCCTGCGGATAGTAGTGCAATTTGGCGACCTGACGGATCTGTCGGCCCCGCTCGGAATCAGCCTCTTCTGGCTGATACATGAACAACCAATGGTCGTCGCGCAGCACCGCTGTATTTAGTTTGTACGTTCCAAATTCAAGAGCAATGTAGGTGTGCCGGCTCCCCAAGATACGCTCCCAAAAAGCGTCTTGGGTCCCAGGTATGATTTCGGCGGAAGAATTCCCTACCTCCGGCGACGTTACGGACGGGCCAAAGATGTTGATGGCTCGCTCATAACCGCCCAGTCCGGACGACTGCTCGCATTGCAGCTCCCCATAGCCGTAAGGGCCGAGGCCGGTGTGGTAATCTATGATGATGACCTCATCGCGGGCCGCTACGTTGAATTCCTTCGTTATTTCCTCGAGAGTTCGCCTGGCTTCGGTAGGCTCGGTTCCGCCGTAGAACAGGCCGCCCGGATTGGTGTACTGCCCCGATCCCCGCGCCTCCCGAAGTTTCAATTCGCCGTGGCGCGCTTGATATGCCGCGAACGCAGCCTCAGCGCGCTTCAATCCCTCCTCGGAGATGTCCGCGGGAACAAAATGCTCAGCCAACTCCTCGTATCCAGGATTCGAGGGGAGCGGTTTGGAAAAGTCGACAAAATTCCGGTTGAGGTCAACCCCCTCCGCGGTAACTCGGCGATCCCAGGCAAAACCGTAGCAATTCAGCGCGTGGACGAAGAGCACCGCCGTGGAGGATGGGAGACGCTCGTGAAATTTAGCTCGCAAGAATAGAAGTTGCGCCGCGGAACCGATGTAACCTTCTGGTCCGTGCGTGCCGGAAACCAGAACCAGGAGTTTCTTGGCGTCCGCCGGGCCAAAATATGCTGCGTCCGTGTAGAGAGCCTCACCAGAGGGTCCGTTTGTCCTGCATCGGTATGCTCGCGACGTCGGCGCCGCCGCCAGGAATTTCTGCCTCGCTTCGAAATAATTGTCAGAAAAGACGACGGAGGCTAGCTCCTTTGCGCTGTCAAGGTTCATTGTGTTCAATTTCCCTGCTGATCATTCTGCAGCACCAACTGAGGCACCATAGGTCGATAGATTCCTTCATTTTCATGTCGGATCCCGGGGCCAATCCTTGCGGCGACTGACTATTCACCACTAGCCTCTCGTGCCGAAAATCAACGGCGAACCGACAGGCTGAGAACCTTTTCTAGATACCGCGAAGAACGTGCATCCGAACTATGATCGGTCGCGGAGATCGACGTCAAATTCAGTTTGCGGATCG
>SRUQ01000051.1 GCA_004791255.1 bacterium M00.F.Ca.ET.205.01.1.1 | reverse complement strand
TTCGGATAGCCCAGCGCTTCTGTGCGCTCGGCCTCAAAGAACAATGCCCAGCCAGAGCCAAGGCGTCTGAGAGCATTGTTCGCCCGGGCGCAAATGCCGACGAGTTCAGCCTCCGTCGCACTTTCGAGATCCGGGCCGCGGAACCGCAACGTCCGCTGAAAGCTGCCGTCCTTGTTGAGCACGATGCCGGGCGCAACCAAGGCAGCCCAGGGTAGATGGTCGGCAAGCCGGTCGGCTTTGCTTCGATATTCCGAAAGGTTCAGCATGCAAGCCACCCCTTCAGACGTAGGTGGCGCACAAGCACGCTGGCGAAGTCCGGATCGCGTCTTGCGGCAAACACCGCTAACGAGTGGCCTGCGATCCAAAGCACCAGACCAGCAATCCATTGCTGCAAGCCGAAGCCAATGGCCGCGGCCACTGTACCGTTGAGGATCGCCACCGCGCGCGGAGCCCCGCCGAGCAGGATCGGCTCGGTCAGCGCCCGGTGGACCGGTACTGCGAAGCCCTCGATATGCTGCTCCCCGGCGGCCATCAGACGAGCGCCCCACCACCGAAGGAGAAGAAGGAGAGGAAGAAGCTCGATGCCGCGAAGGCGATCGACAGACCGAAGACGATCTGAATCAGGCGCCGAAAACCACCGGCGGTGTCGCCGAAGGCAAGCGTCAGGCCGGTGGTGATAATGATGATCACCGCAACGATCTTGGCGACCGGTCCCTGGACGGACTCCAGGATCTGCTGCAGCGGCTGCTCCCACGGCATGCCGGAGCCGGCGGCATAAACCGGGGCCGTGATAAGAAACGCGAGCGCTGTGGACGAAAGAAAGCGAAGCTTCTTGCGCATGAGGAAGGCCTTTCAAAGCTGCTGGAGTTGCGAAAGCGTGAGCGGGGCAACGGCGTAATCGCCGCTGCCGTCGAGACCGGTGACCTCGGCGATTGCGTCGATGTGGCGCGACGAGCCGCGTCCCGCTATGAAGACGATCAGATCTATCGCCTCCGCGATGAGCCGGCGGGGAACGGTGACCACCGCTTCCTGGGCGAGTTGCTCAATGCGATAGAGAGCCGAGCGCGCGGAATTGGCGTGTACGGTAGCGATGCCGCCTGGGTGCCCGGTGTTCCATGCCTTCAGCATGTCGAGCGCTTCCGCGCCCCTCACCTCGCCCACGATGATGCGGTCCGGCCTGAGCCTCAGCGTCGAGCGCACGAGATCGGCAAGGGTGACCGAGCCCCGCCTTGTTCTCAGGGCAACGCAGTCCCTGGCCGCGCACTGCAGTTCGCGTGTGTCCTCGATCAGGATCACCCGATCGTCGCATTCGGCGACTTCAGCCAGCAGAGCGTTGGCGAGTGTTGTCTTCCCCGAGGAAGTGCCGCCGGCGATCAGCATGTTGCGCCGCTCGCG
>SRUQ01000050.1 GCA_004791255.1 bacterium M00.F.Ca.ET.205.01.1.1 | reverse complement strand
GGCCGGCGTTAGCCTACTCAACAACCCGAACGTCAATATCGACAGCGTGAAGACGGCCTCGCACTCGCAGTTCCACATGCGCTGCGATTCCGATCCGTTCAAGGATCCACGCGTGCGTCGCGCCGTGGCGCTCTGCCTTGATCGCGACAAGTTGGTTGCCGGCCTGTTTAAGGGCCGCGCTTCACCAGGCAACGACAGCCCGTTCGCTCCAGTCTACCCCTCGACTGACACGAGCGTGCCGCAGCGCAAGCAGGACTTCGCCCAGGCCAAGCAGTTAATGCAGGCGGCCGGCGTCGGCAAAGGATTCAAAGTGACCCTGACCACCGCGCGCTTCGTGGAGCTTCCCGACTATGCGCAGCTGATCCAGAATTGGGTTAAGGAGATCGGCATCGAGCTCCAACTCAACATGCTCCCCCTGGGCGCCTATTATGGCGATGCGGTGTTCGGCAAGTCGCCTTGGCTGGACTCGGTGATGGGCATCTGCGACTACGGCCATCGCGGCGCGCCGAACGTCCTGCTTTCCGCTCCGCTGACAAGCAACGGTAGCTGGAACGCCGCGCATTTCAAGAGCAAGGACTACGACACGCTGGTGTCCAGCTATATCGCGGCCCTAGATCTGGAGGCGCAGAAGGCAACGGCCGGCAAGATCCAGAACCTGCTTCTTGAGGAAACGCCTGTTATCTTCGGATACTTCTACGACGACCTGACGGTGACCGCGAAGGGCGTGTTCGGGATCAAGAAGACTGGCATGGGGCAGCTGTTCTTCGACAAAGCATCGAAGGCATGAGTCACAGCCAGCCCGTTGCGGGGCTGGCCCACAAGCTTATAACAGCCAGCTCCCTTGCGGGGGCTGGCTCCACGAGGAGTATTAGCTATTCTTTCCTTTCTCGTTAGGCGAGTCTCACTGTCGCTCGTCACGCTGTTCCTGCTCAGCATCATGGTGTTCCTGGGTGGCCAGGTGCTGCCCGGCAATGTCGGGCGGGCCATATTGGGTCCGCTTGCCGACCAGCGCGCCGTCGACACGCTCAATCACACGCTCGGCGTCGACCGTCCGCTGCTCACCCAATATGGCAGCTGGATCTGGAACTTCATCCAGGGCGACATGGGCACGTCCTATCTTTTCCGCTCGCCGGTGGCGCCCTTCGTCATCGATGCCTTGGGCAATTCGATGAAACTGGCGGCGGTCGCCTTCGTGCTGGTGGTGCCGATCGGCATCCTAGGCGGCGTCATCGCGGCGCTCAATCTCGACCGGCCGCTCGACCGCATCATCAGCCTTGGCGGCCTGTCGGTGACGGTGCTGCCCGAATTCGTCACCGGCATCATCCTGATCCTGATTTTCGGGGTCTGGCTGCGCTGGCTGCCGATTTCGGCCGCATGGCCGCGGGATGCCGGCTTGTTCACCC
>SRUQ01000004.1:138030-763164 GCA_004791255.1 bacterium M00.F.Ca.ET.205.01.1.1 | reverse complement strand
CCGCCAGCCTGTTGCCCAGAAAAGCCTCCGCCAGGCTCAACTGACCTGTCTGCTTCACCGCCATTGCGATTCCCTCCGAGCGTTCTTCTCAGAGAATCACAACCAGCTAATTACGCAACAGGTCCCTTGTGGGAGAAGGTGGATCGGCGCGCAGCGCCGAGACGGTTGAGGGGTGTTGGCCGGCTCGCCGTGGCTGCCAAGCTGGAACACCCCTCATCCGACCTCGCTTCGCGAGGCCACCTTCTCCCACAAGGGGAGAAGGCAAGAATCGTCGCGTCCGGTCGAAAAACCGTGTTCGAACAGTACCATACGGCCGACATCTCACAGGCTGATTCCGGAATTCGCCATGTCCCGTCACGTTACCTTCATGACCATTGACGATGCCGAGCATTATTCGGCGCAGGAGCGGGCGGCGATCGTGGCCGCCTATCCCGAGCATGAGCGCGAGGCGCGGGCGAAGGGCATTCCAGTGATGGGCTCGGGCCGCATCTTTCCGGTGGCCGAGGCGCTGATTGCCTGCGAGCCGTTCCGCCTGCCGCGCTACTGGCCGCGCATCGGGGCGCTGGATTTCGGCTGGGATCACCCCTCGGCCGCGGTCGAGCTCGCCTGGGATACGGAGGCCGATGTCGTCTACGTCACCAAGGCAGCCAGAGCCTCGCAACAGACGCCGGCCATGCAGGCGCTGACCTTGAAACCCTGGGGCGATTGGCTGCCCTGGGCATGGCCGCGCGACGGCCGCCGCGAAACGCTGGAAGGGGCCGGCACCGCGCTTTCCCTTCAGTACGCCGCGCACGGGCTGAACATGCTGTCGCGCCACGCGCAGTTTTCCGACGGTTCGGTCTCGGTCGAGGCCGGGCTGATGGAAATGCTCGACCGCATGCAGTCCGGCCGCTTCAAGGTGTTTTCGCTGCTCGCCGACTGGTTCGAGGAGTTCCGGCTCTACCATCGCAAGGACGGCCAGGTGGTCAAGCTGCGCGACGACCTGATGGCCGCGACCCGCTACGGCGTGATGATGCTGCGCGAAGCGGTGGTCGATCCGGCGGAGTTCAAGGCCGGACGGAGACGGCCGATGGAGCAGAGCGATCCGCTGGGGGCGTTTCGGTAGCTTCCACACTTCGTCGTTCTCGGGCTTGACCCGAGAATCGATGCCGCGACATCAGCCAAAGACGGCGGCGGAACAGAATTCCGCACCCGCAGCGGCGCTCATGTGTCTCGGCCTGGAGCCTTTGTCTGCGGAGCAGATCCAGGGGTCTGCGCCGCGTCGCTCCGATCCTTGCTCCGCCCGCGGGATGACCGTCCGTGGCGCCTGGCCGAGCCTGTAGTTCCGCGACACCGGCCGATCCCTCCAAGAAACGTCGATCCGAACAAAACCCGCGAACGCGACAACGCAGCGCGCGCAGTCCGGCCGCGCCGCGATCACCGGCGCCGGGCGTCCTTTGTTCAAAGTCATTCGAGCAGGAAGCAGTAATGGTCCACGTCATTCCCCTTTCCGTCGGCCAGCGCCGGCTCGATACCGGCAATGCGGTGCAGTACCCGCAGGGGTCGCCGATCGGCGGCGCCATGCAGGGGCTTGGCGATCACCTCTCCGCCGTCGCCGAGCGCTACCAGCAGATGATGGCCCGGCAGGAGGCGTTCGACGCCGAGATCGCGCGGCGCAAGTTCAATGGCCAGATCGCACAGGCGGAAGACGAGGTGACGGCCAACGCGCCGGCCGACGGCGCCGGGCTGCACGAGGCCATGTATGGCCAGGTCAATCCGTACGACGGCCGGGTGGTGAAGACCGGCCTGTTCGACAAGCTGTTTGCCGCCGCCTTGCCCGGCATGCCCGAGAGCCAGCGCGCCAACTTCGCCAGGCAGAAGGAGGCGATGCGTCAAAGCGGCTCGCTGCGCATGGCGGCACGGCAGCTGCAGCGGCGCAAGGACTATGAGCAGGCCGAGGTCGACACGGCGCTGAAGACCAGCGCCATCGCCATCGGCAGCGCCGATCCCGACGATCACGTCAGCTTCGAAGCGGCCCGGCAACAAGGGCTCGACCTGATCGACAAGATGGGCGTCGGCCCCGGCATCAAGCAACAGATGATCAAGGACTGGTTCGGCACCGCCGCCAAGACGCGGTTCGAGGCACTGATCGCCAAGGACCCGCAGCGCGCGCTGGCGATGTTTGGGATGGGTGTGCCGGGGGAGTCCTCCGGTAAAACCTCCGACAACCGCCTCGGCAAGAAAACGCCTGATGAGGCGCAGGTATTCGGCGGCAATGCTCCGGCGCCCAGCCGCCTCGCCGACCTAGCTCCAAATGATGTTCAGTTACTGATCAAACAGGCACATGCCGCGAATACGGCGCAACTGATCGACGCGGGCACCAACATCGCCCTCGCTTCGCTGAACGCCTCGGACGCATTCGCCAAGACCGGCAGCTATTCCGGCAACATGCCTGGTCCCGCGGACTTTGCCGGCGTTTATGGCGCCGAGGAGGGTGGCAGGCGGTATCACGACTTCAGCTTGAAGATCGATGTAGGCGGTCAAGCCTTCGGCATGCGGACCATGCCCAACCAGGCTATCCACGCAGCGCTGCGCGATGCGGAGCCTGGTCCCGGCAGTTCCGAAGAGGAGAAGACACGCTATCGGGTTACCGCTGCGGCGGCTCTCAAGACACTAGGTATGAGGCGGGCCGACCCTGCCGGCTATGTTCAAGAAGTCTTCCCCGTTGTTGACGCTGCGTGGAAGGCAGCGACAGGCCCGGACAGCAAGTCGGAGAGCAGCGATCCGGCGGCATACAAATGGGCTATCGCCGTCTCGGTTGCAGCCCAGAGGCAACTGGGCGTCGAGACCCCTCAACCTCTGCCGAAGGCCGTTGTCCAAAGCATAGCTGATACCTTTGGCAACAAAGACGTGCCGCCGGGTGAGAAGGGCATCATCTTGGGTGATCTTCTGGCCGCGGCGCCCGACCCGACGGCGCGCGAGGTCCTGTCTCAGCAATTGGCTCAAGCCGGCCTTGCTGGGCCGGCTCAAGTCGACCCGATCGTCACTACTGCGACAGGACGGCCTCCGCCAGCGCCACCTGGCGAAGTCAGATCTGGCTTCCAACGAGCTGCGGAGGACTTCGGCGACTATCTGAGCGAGGGTTTCGAGGCTCTAGGCCGCATCCCGCATGACATTGGGCTGGGTCTCCAGGATCTGCACGATTCCCCTTTGGGCTTCCTTGAACAACTCCCGGCTACCCCCGGCTCGGGGGCGGTTGCCGACGGGCGCCTAGCGTTAGAGGCAGTCGGCGAAGCCGTTGCAAAAGGACTGGCCATTGTCCGCGGCGGGACGGGCAAGTTTGCCAAGCCGCTGGAGGAGTTTGCAACCAGTGGCTCGCGCGCAGCATCGGACCTCGCCGCCGAGAGGGCGGTGGCTCGCCAGGCTGTCCAGGCGGAGTCTCGTGCAATAGATGCAGCAAAAGAGGCCGCCTACCGCTTGAGCACAGGCGCCAAGCCTGACAAGGCCGAGCTTCTTGAGATAATAAAGGCGATCGCCAGGGACCCATCCAAGGTAAAGTATCCAGGAGCATCGTTTGGCAAGGCAATTTCGAACAATTACCGAAAAACGTTCCTCGATGCATACCCGAACTTGGAGGGTCAAGTAGTGGTCCATCACGCGGCAGAGCGGCAGGTATTAACGAGATATCTTGGCCTCGTGGCCGAAGATGAAATGCACTCGCTTCAGAACCTTCGCGGAATTCCCAAGGGGCTTGATAACCTTTTGCACAAGACTGTTTTCCGATACGAATGGAACAAATTTTACAGGTCGCACCCCCAGCCAACCCGCCAGCAAGTGCTGGACTACGTCACTTACATCGACAAGAAATACGGGCATCTGTTCAATCCTCCAATAGGTGATTGATGCAATATTTTTACATAGAACCGAACGTCGCTGGTGGGCTTGGCAACCACACCGTTCTTGACGCGAGCGTGCATCCGCCAACTGTGACCAAGCTTCATTACGAAGTAGAGGGCTGGTTTGGTGATGTGCTCGTCACGACGTTCCCGTGTTATCTCGTTACCGAAGAAACCCAGCGCGCATTGCAGCAGGTGGGTTTTTCAGGTGCGACGTTCGCCGACGTCGAAGTGACGTCATCCGAAGAGTTTCATGAGGATCAACCTGGGCAAGAACTGCCACCCTTCGTTTGGTTGAAAGTGAATGGAAAGGCAGGCCGCGACGACTTCGGGATCGCAGCAAACTATCTCCTCGTTATCTCGAAACGTATTCTTGATTTGCTGGAATCGCTGGGAATACCGTTTGCCGTGGTCGAGCCTTACGACGGCCAATAGCAACGGGATTGCGGTAACAAGGGAATTACGGTGGCAGTGCTGGACTGCACCCCATAAGTGAGACAATGTAGTTTCTGTGACAGCACTGTCACCGTAATTCTGGAGATGAGGCATCCGTCGCGTCACTCCACGATCTTCCAGTAAGAATCCTTGCGGATCACCTTGCCATCGCGAAACGTGTAGAAGTCGCAACCTTGGACTTCCTTTCTCGCGCCCTCGCGGGTGGTGCCGGTGAGGGTCCATTTCGACATACCGGTTTCGGCGGCCGTATCGGCAAAATGCTCGCCATTGCCGTAGTGGACATCAGGCAGGCCCTCGAAGCGTGTCGCCAGCGCGTCTCGTACGTTTCGCTTGCCCTCGAAGCGAGAGCCCCAGGGCTTGCTTCCCCGCGGCATCTCCAGGACGCAGTCTTCGGCAAAGAACGCCATGATGCGATCGAGATCGTGCGCGTTGAAGGCTTCGCACAGGTCCCCCAGTGTCGATCGAATGTCCATTCGCCCGTCTCCTCCAGTGGCTGATCCGTTCGTTCGCGTTCGACGTCCGAAATTAGGTCACCAGCGGTCGAGCCGGTCAAGGTCGCCGGCTTCTTCGGCTCCTCAAAGCGAGGCGCACCTTTATGGCTCCGGCCTCCCTCATGCCCGCCCGCATCATCCCCGCCACGCTGCGCGATCTCTCCTACATCGCCGCCAACCTGCGGCCAGAGGACCGGGCCGAGATCGACTGCCAGCTTGACCACTGGTCGCCGGCGCTGCTGGCGCTGACGGCGTTGCAGGGCTTTGCCTATGTCGCCGAACTCGACGGCAATCCGGAGGCGGGCTTCGGCGCGGCCGAGCAGCGGAGCGGGCTGTGGATCGCCTGGAGCTGGGGCACCCGCCGCATGAAGCGCTGCGTGCCCGGGATTACGGATTTCTTTCACGGCATGCTGGGGCCTCAGGTCGCGGCGCGCGGCGCCTGGCGGGTCGAGGCGCGGGCGCTGGCCGGGAACGCGCTGGCGCTGCGCTGGCTTGGCCGGCTGGGCGCCACGCAGCGCTGCCTGCTGCCCCGCTATGGCAGGAACGGCGAAGATTTCTTCCTCTACGACTGGACAAGAGAAGGCTGGAACCATGTGTCTGTTTCAAAAACCACCGGAACTGAAGCCACTGCCGCCGGTGCCGACCGTGCAGGACAAGGACGTGCAGGCGCGCGAGGCGGCATTGCGGGCTGAACTCGACCAGCGCCAGGGCACCGCCAGCACCGTCAAGACCGACCTGTCGCCCTCCGACCTCACCGGCCAGCGCCGCGTGCTGCTCGGAGTATGACGATGACCGCGATGAAGCGCAGTTTCCGAAAGCGCGTCCTGGCGTGGTGGTTCTGGCGAAGGCACGCGAAACTCTTGAAGCGGCGGTGAGCGACTTTACCCTCCCCCCTTGTGGAGAGGGTTGCCGGTTGAACCGCGGTTCAATCAGCAGGGAGGGGGGTGCGCTGCCTCCGCCCCGTCTCCCTCGCTTTGCCCTGCAAAGCGAGCTCGCCGACCCTCCCCACAAGGGGAGGGCGACTACAGCGGCGTTCCTTCGCCCGGCTATTTCTGTCTGCAGGGCGCACCTCATCCCCATTTGGGGGGAGATTGGCTAGTTGCCCTTTTCGCGAACGCCCACACCATTAGCGGGTACTCCTCGTCGTTGCTGAGGTCGCGCCACAAGCCGTAGGCCCGTACCGGGCCGCCTATATGGGCCCTGGCGCAGGCCTTGTTGCCCCAGCCGTGCACCTTGACGGCGGCTTCGGCGAAGCCGCCCTCGACCATCAGCTGCTTCAGCCCGGCGGGGGTCCATCTGTTGTAGTCGTGCGGGCGGGCGTGCACCCGAAACAGGAACGGTGTCGCCACCATCGCCCAGCCGCCGGGCCGGGTCATGGCGTGGATGTTCTGCACCGCCGCCAGCGGCCGCTGCACATGTTCCAGCACCTGGTCGGCGATGACGATGGAATATTGCTCCGCGGTGCGATCCCTGCAGATGTCGAAAT
The DNA here is from genome assembly GCA_004791255.1 of bacterium M00.F.Ca.ET.205.01.1.1. Taxonomy (GTDB): domain Bacteria; phylum Pseudomonadota; class Alphaproteobacteria; order Rhizobiales; family Rhizobiaceae; genus Mesorhizobium. The sequence goes on along the minus strand of SRUQ01000004.1, from coordinate 756,856 downwards.
CGGGGAAGTCGACCGAGCGGTAGTTCGGGCACATCGCCCGCCAGGCGCGGTTCCAGCCGGGCGAGATCTCGATCACATCCGAGGCCTTGCGGTTCCCCGCTTCAAGGAAAACGGTGAACGCCTCGATCTGGCGAATGCGCAGCCAGTTGCGGCTGTCATAGCCAAGCAGCCGCTTCACTGCATGTTTGCCGCGATTTTTCAGCGCGACGGCAAGGCTTGTCATTCTCGACCTCCTCCTGCCCCGCCGCACGAGAGAGCCTAGCCCCGGCAAGTGGGCAAAAGATGACAGCCTCGGCGCCGCGTCCTTATCAACCTCTTTCCCATAGCCCAGCGAGGCACTCATGACCGATTCCCGCGCCCGCGATATTCTTTCGCGCCAGTCCGAGCTCGAGAGCGAGCGCCGCCAGTATGAGGCTGTGTGGGAGCAGGTGGCGGAGTTCTGCGACCCTGACGCGCCCGATATCTGGAACGGCCGCCGCGTCGGCGGGCCGGACTCGCAAGCCGAGCGGCAGGAGCGGCGAGGCTCGCGCGTCTATGCCAACACCATCAACTCGGCAGCCAACCGGCTGGCCGCCGGGCTGGAAAGCCTGATCATTCCGCAATCGGAAAAATGGCATGGGCTGTCGACCGCCCAGATGAACGACGAGGAGACCGACGAAGAGAAGGAATGGGCGGAGGCGTTGCGCGATTTCCTGTTTTCGCTGCGCTATTCGGCGAATTCCAATTTCGTGCCGGCCACCCAGGCCTGCCTGCGCAATGTGGTGCGCTACGGCCCGGCCTATCTCTATGCCGAGGAAGGGTTCGGCGACACGCTGATCCGCTACGCCTCCATCCCGGTGGTCGAGGGCTATCTTTGCCGCAACCGCTGGGGCCAGGTCGACATCTTCCACCGCCGCTACGAGCGCACGGCGCGGCAGGCCGCACAGCTCATCGGCTATGACAGGCTGCCGGCGCGCATCAAGGTGCTGGTCGACGATCCGGCCAAGTGCGAGGAAAAGATCTCGCTCATCCAGTGCATCCAGCCGCGCGACGAGCGCGCGATGTACGGGCAGGGCGGCCGCACGCAATATCTCGACATGGCGTTCTCCTCCTGCCATGTCATCGAGGACGAGGAAGAAATCGTCAGGGAAAGCGGCTTTCGCACCTTCCCGGTGGCGACCTTCAACTGGCGCCGCTACGAGGGCGACCCCTATGGCATCTCGCCTGCCATCGAGGCGCTGACGACGGTGCGCGAGGAAAACGCCGTGCGCCGGTCCGGCCTGCGCGCCCTGCAGCAGATCACCGATCCGGCCACGGCATCCAAGGCGCGGCTCGACTATGTGCCGGTGCTCAATCCCGGCGAGAACTATCCGGGCCTCATCGACGACAATGGCCGGCCGTTGATCCAGCCGATCGCCACCGGGCAGAACCCGACCTATGCCTTCAACTACGCGGCGAGCCGCGCCGACGAGATCCGCGACATGATGTTCGTCAACCTGTTCCAGACGCTGGTGCAGAACCCGCAGATGACGGCGACCGAAGCGCTGATCCGCCAGGAAGAAAAGGGCGCGCTGCTCGGCCCCTCCGGCTCGATCATCCAGGCGGGCTTCGCCACCAATCTCGACCGCGAGCTCGGCATTCTGGCCGACAAGGGGCTTTATGACGAGGGCAGCCGCTTCGCGCCGCCGCAAAGCCTCGCCGGCAAGACGGTGCGGCCGACCTTCACCGGCCCGCTCGACGTGCTGCGCCGCTCGGCCGAGGCGCGCGACACCATCCAGGTGGTGACCACGGCCATGCAGATGGCGCAGTTCGATCCCGGCGTCATGGACAATATCGACAGCGACGAGGCGCTGAAGATCGTGCAGAGCGCCGGGCGCAGCCCGCAGCGCATCTTCCGGCGCAAGGAAGAGGTCGACGGCATGCGCGGCGCGAGAGCCAAGGCCCAGCAGGCGCAGGCCGGCATGGCGGCGATCGCCACCGCCGGCAAGGCCGCCAAGGACGCCGTGCCGGCGGCGGTGCAGGCGCGCGACAGCGGCCTGCTCGACGGCCTGCAGGCGATGATGCAGGGTGCGCCGGCCGCCGATGCCGGTGCTGAGGGCGCCGCGCCGGCCGGACGGCACGCATGAGCCGCAAGCGTTTCGCCCACGCGGCGCAAAATAGCGGCCCGGCCAAGGCGCGCGAGGCGCTGGCCAAGGCCTATCTCAGGGCCTTCTCCGGCGAGGATGGCGAGATGGTGCTGGCCGATCTCACCGCCACGGTCGGCTATTTCAGGCGCCCGTCCTATGGCGAGTGGATGGCGCGGACCAGGACGCCCGCCGGCTTCGAACTGCACAGCGCGCTCAGCAATGCGCGCGCCGAAGTGGTGCAGCACATCATGGGGTTTTTGACCCTGGACGAGGCGCAGCTCGCGGCCCTGGAGAGGGCGGCGCGGGCGGAGGAGAGATGAGGGATACGCAGGCGCGAGGCACCCCCCTCTGTCCTGCCGGACATCTCCCCCTCAAGGGGGGAGATTGGCAGCTCGCGCGCGCTGCCAGTTCTTTATCGCCCGTAATTGGCGAAGGCGAATGCAACAGTTGATCTCCCCCCTTGAGGGGGAGATGGCCGGCAGGCCAGAGGGGGGTGCTGTCCCTCCGGCCTGGCGCGATTAGCGCCGCCACCTCGCGAACCCTGGCGAGTTTCCGCCTGTCGCGCTCCCTCCGACATCCAGACCCCAACCAAAACCCACGATCCGCGTCGCCGAACCGGCTGCCATCCCGGCGGTCCCCCGCTGCGCGCGCCCCAAAACCCCCCGGGCAGGAAATATCAGATGGTCCACATCATTCCGCTCTCTGTTGCAAAGCGGCGGCCCGACACCGGCAAGGCGGGGCAACCTCCGCAGAGAGCGCTGACCGGCGTAGCCACGCGAGGCTATGACGGCGACTTGCAGGAATTGGCCGCACACTACGAGCGGCGCATGGCGCAGCAGGAGGCCTTCGACACCGAACTCATCGCCCGCCGGTTCAACGGCCAGGTGAGGCAGGCCGAGGATGAGGCGGCGGCGAAAGCGCCGGCCGACGGGCGCGGCCTGCATGAGGCCATGTATGGCGAACTCGACCCGCACACCGGGCAGGTGGCCAAGGCCGGCCTGTTCGACGCGATGTTCGAAGGCATTTTGCAACAAGTGCCCGAGAGCCAGCGCGGCAGCTTTATCAGGCAAGGCGCGGCGACGCGCGAGGCCGGCTCGCTGCGCATGGCGGCGAGACAGCTTCAGCAGCGCAAGGACTATGAGCAGGCCGAGGTCGACACGGCACTGAAGACCAGCGCCATCGCCATCGGCAATGCCGATCCCGACGATCACCCCAGCTTCGAAGCGGCCCGGCAGCAAGGGCTCGACCTGATCGACAAAATGGGGGTCGACCCCGGCATCAGGCAGGAGCTGGCGAAGGACTGGTTCGGCACCGCCGCCAAGACGCGGCTCGAGGCGCTGATCGCCAAGGATCCGAAGCGGGCGTTGGCGATGTTTGGGGTGGGGGGACCGGCAGTCGGGAGGGACGGCGATGCTCCGCAAGCTGAAGGCAGTCCCTTGGCGGACGGCCCAATGATCGCCGGTGGGAAGCAAGGCCGCGTCGGCATTCAAACACCGGATGAACGCATAGCGCAGGCGTACAGGGACGACCTGCCGCAGCAGGAGCAGGAAGCGCTGGCTCTAAAGGCAAAGGTGGCGAAGTTCACCCAGGACATCAACCTGCGCGTCGCGATCAGTCGCGCCGAGGCGGAGGCGCCAGATGAGATCGCACGCACCGGCTCCTATTCCGGCAGTATGCCAGGCAGGGATGCCTATAGAACCATCTATGGGCTCGACGAGGGTGACAGGCGCCGGAAGGCTTTTGAATGGCAGACCGATGTCGGGAAGCAGATTTTCGACATGGGCACCATGCCGAACCCGGCGATCCATGCCGCCCTTCGCGATGCCGAAGCGGGACCGAACACGTCGCTGGAGGACCAGGCCAGCCATGAGGCAACCGCTCTTGCAGCAAAGCTGGTCCTGGAGAGGCGGCGTGCCGATCCCGGTGGCTACGTCACCGAATTGTCTCCAGAAATATCCGAAGGCTGGAAGGCTGTACTTGGCAATGGGTCTTCCGATCCAGCGGCTTATGACCAAGACACATACGACAGAACAATAGATCTGTCTGTCGCCCAGCAAAAGGCATTGGGCGTCGATGATGAAGATCTTCAGCCCGTGCCGTTCTCCATTCTCCTCAAGCTTGCTGACGACCGCGACAGCGGAGGCATGGACTTCATGGACAATTACGCGAAGGCAAGCGCGTTGTTTGCGCGCACGAAAGGACCTGTCGCACGGGCAGCCCTGGTCCGGGAATTGGATGATGCCGGTCTGGGCGGGATTCTCCCCGGCGGCAAGCCTGGGCTTTCGGCGGGCGAGGTGCTTCAGGCCGACGCCCAAGCCCTTGGCAAGGTAGCCGCGAACGCCGGGATATTCGCGGGCAAATTGGCGAAAGGTGTTGGCTACGGGATTTCCCTTGGATCAATCGATCCTCCCGATTTCAGCCATGGCTACTACGAGCCGGCGAACAGTACCGAGAAGGTGATGATGCGTCAGGGAAATGACGCATTGGGCTGGGCGATACCGGGGCCCGGGGTTGGTCGAACTGTCGCCGCGAAAGGCATACCTCGCTCACTTGAGCCGTTGAGTGCCCTCGAGGCGGGGCGCGCAGAAGGTCTCGCAGCCAAAGAGCTTCCCGGTGAGCTGTCTAAGGAAGGCGCGGGGCTCGTCGAAGGTGGCAGCGGCACGCGACAGTCAGATGTCGCGGCAAATGGCAAATCCGCTGGCAAGGACGCACAGCCGACCGTCGCTCTCGATCTACCCTCGGGCAGTTTCTCAATGTCAGATTGGGCAGATTATCCGATAGCCGTTGTTCCCAAGCCAGAGGGACCATTCATACGGCTAGATGGTACAGAGCACAAAGCTGCTAGAAAAGCGGCCGATAAAGCCAATCGCATTATCCGCCGAAAGCGAGGACTTGTCGGCCAGCCCGTGGATGTGCATGAAGTCAAGCCAGTGAAGTTTGGCGGGAGTCCGACCGATGCGTCCAACAAGGTCATTCTGCCGCGCGAAGTTCATCAGCAGCAGGTTACGCCATGGTGGAATAAACTACTGAAAGACATAGGAGAGTAGCAGTGGGATATACTCTAACAGAGGGGCGTTTCGACCCACCGGCTGAAGCCGCAGTTGTCGATGGCCTGTCCTCAAACCTGGGAGTGACGCTGCCCGAGGACTACATCAAATTCCTTAAGGAGCATAATGGAGGTGAAGGCTTCATCGGCGACAGCTATATAATTTTTTTCAAAGCCGAAGAGTTGGTAGACTTCAATCGAGAATATGAGGTTGAAAAATACGCACCAGGCATCCTGTTGTTTGCATCAAACGGAGGAGGGGAAGCCTATGGCTTCGACACCCACGATGTGGAAATGCCAATCGTGCGCATCCCCTTTATATTTATGGAACGACAATCCGCCGAGACGACAGCGCGAGACCTCGCCGATCTATTTGCTACGCTGGAGGACTTGAAATGAGCGTACAAGATACAGCTTCTCGCTCCAAGGGGATGGAACTGTTCGAGGTCAAACCGATTGCGGTTGGCGGCGATCCAGTTAGTTTGGAGAACAAGATCTGGTTGACCAGACAAGAGCATTTTGAAGTGGTGCGCTTCTGGAATCGAACTATCGAAATTCAGCGTAAAGCGGCACTGGAGAAGGCGGCCCGGTCGGATGGGTAGGGGCGGGGAGCATTGACCTTACGGAGGCCATCACCATTGGACCGAGGCAATTCCATCGGACTGAGACATGCACAAAGTGCACTGTCACCGTAATTCGGGATGTCGCACGATGGAATGCAAGGGTACTGCTGGGCTTCCCCGAATTCACGGGGCGGATAACCTGTTTTGGCTATGATTGGCAGGGCTCGGCGTTTGCAGTCGATACCGGCAGGCTGGAGCAGGGTGAGCCTGGCATTTTGATGTTCGAGCCGCATACAGCAGAAGCGTTGCAGATACCGCCCAATATCAAGACTTTCCATGACGTCGAACTCATGGAGGACGACGGTGCGGCATTGGTTTCCGACGGCTACGCCATGTGGCGGGAGAGCGGCGGCGCCGAGCCAACCTATGCGCAATGCATGGGTTATAAGAAACCACTGTTTCTCAGCGGGGAAGATACGATGGAGAATCTGGAGTTATCGGATCTGGATGTCTATTGGCACATTATGGGCCAGTTTATTGCTAAGGTGAAAGGCCTGCTGCCTGGTACGCGAGTTCGTATCTAATTACGGTGACAACTAGCCAATTCCTCTCCCTGTAAGGTGCGTCTCAGGCCATCGGCATCGGCAGGATCAGATGTACATCGTTGGGCTCCAGGCACCCAGACTCAGATGCCGACGGGTATGCCAAAAAGTGCACCGTCACCGTAATTCACCTAAAGGGGCATCAAGACGCCGGAGATCACGCGCGCTGGGCTATGAGAAGGTGGCAAGGGAGTTAGCTTATGAACAACAGTGCAAAACCCGACCTGAGCAGCGTTACCCGCCTGCCTCCCGCTGATATCAGCACCGGAGACGACGATCTCGATTCTGCCCGAATCGAGGCCCGCCAGTATCTTGAATTTTATACCTGGGTCTTATCCATCAAGGGCGAATACTTCGGCTATGGTGCTGATGGGATAATCTACATTTTCCTGTTCGAGATAGAGCCGGGACGGCCGGAGGTGAACCAATGGACTTGGGTGATCGTCGGTGACGTACCGCCGACTTATATCCCTGCTGATGACGCGGCGACGCCCTTCGAGGCTCTCGATGGTTATATCGGCGCCCTTGAAGCCTGGGTCGACGCGGCGCGCAACGGGAAGTCAGTGGCCAAATTGATACCGGTCAATATCGACGCAAATCCCGCAAACGCGGAAATGCTGGCTGGCCGACTCAAATTTCTCGACGAGAATATCTTGCCAGAACTGAAGGGGTAACGAGACTTCGGGGCGACCATCAAGGACGGCCAGGTGGTCAAGCTTCGCATATTACGGCGACAGGTATTACGGTGACGGTATTACGGTGACAGTGAACTAATTTCCTCTCGCCGTCGGCCGGTACTTCACGACTTTGCCGGTTTGCAATTCGATCCAGAAATGCTTCTTCGCGTCATCACGAACGACTGACGCCCTCGTCGATGCTACATCGTCAAAAAGTGCACTGTCACCGTAATTTCGGCTACCCGAATCGGCTTTGGCTTACCCACGTCGCTTCGAGGTCGACCTACCTTTCATATCGCGCCGGATTCTCATTCAGACCAAGCATGAGCCGATATGATCTGACCGACTTCGAATGGCACATGATCGAGCCGCTGCTGCCCGCGATTATTGGCAAGGGGGACGCGTACGCCATGCTTGAGCCTAATTCTCCCTGGGTCCGTGTCGGTGCAGCAAGTGTCGGAAGTGACGGCGATCTGCTCGATGAAGACGAAAGACTGGCCAATATCGAGAATCCAACTGAGGGATGAGACAATGGACGATGATCATACGAAACGCATGATCCTTGAATTCTTGAGGAAGCACACCTTGGCGGTCATCGCGACATGCCACCGCAACGGAACGCCGGAGGCAGCTACAGTCGACTTCTCGGTGCGCGACAATCTTGAGATCGTGTTCGACACTTTCAAGGACACGCGAAAGTTCGACAATCTCGCGGAGCGCCCCGGCGTCGCGTTCGTAGTCGGTTGGAACGACAATATCACGGTTCAATACGAGGGTGAGGCAACAAGGGTTCCTACCGCAGATATCGAACAATACCAGGTAGCCCATCTCAACAGCGTTCCGGCCGAAAGGGAGTTCATCGAAAGGGGAGCTGTGATGTTCAAAGCGAAGCCGCGGTGGATTCGATATTCCGATTTCAACAAAGAGCCTCCCGAGCTTATCGAAATTCAGCTCTGACGGAGCAGCGGCTCCGGGTCGCCGTCCGAGGGCGTCGGCTATATCGTGACACCCGCCTTGAGGGCAACGGAGCGCTTCGAGGAAGGGTGGTCGGAAAGTATGTTGTAACGCTCGGCGCGGCGGGCCCTCAACGTTCAATCCTTATCTTGAATACCTTGCGTGCTTCGAATGCGACAAACGTCGGAGCACACGAAATAGGCCACATGGTCGTATGATCTTGCTGGCAAAATCATCAGTCATGACCAAGCCAGCCCGGTTCGAATGATTGACCAGGAATATGTGGGATGCCCGCAATTCGGCGAGCTGTTCGTGGACAATGATTTCGCGGGGCGAGTGATCGGCAGCGCCAGCACCTCAGACCGTGGCGCGGCCCCTCATCCGCCCTTCGGGGCGCCTTCTCCCCGTGGAACGGGGAGAAGGGAAAGCCGGCCCGATCAATAGTCGCCGTTGTAGTACCGGTCGTCGCAGGGCGCCGTGTAGATGCGGCCGTAGCGGTCCTGGTAGCGGCACATCTGTTCGCCGCGGCGCTGCGGGGTGGTGGCGGAGCCGACGACGGCGCCGAGCAGGGCGCCGCCGGCCGCGCCGATGACCGTGCTCTTGGTGTTGCCGCCGATCGCCTGGCCGACAAGCGCGCCGCCGGCGCCGCCGATGAGCGCACCGGTGGTGGCCCGCTGCTGGCCTTCGGTCTGCGTTTCGCAGCCGGCGAGGGCGGCAGTCATCAGGACGGCCAAAATCGCTTTCTTGAGTATCATCTGAGAAACCTCCTTTGCGGCCACGCGGGCCGATGCCCAGCCAAGTGCGGTCGCATTGCGGCGGAACGGCGGCGCGCTTTCTCACGAAGTGAGTCATGGTTTCTCGGGCGTTGATCAGTCGATGACGGCAAAACACGCCTTTTCGAACAAGGCGATAGCGCCGCTTGCTGGCAGATCGATTCAGGCACTTTCCGTCCGCGCCCAGCTGGCCGGCCCTTCGCCTTGGCTCCGGCGCTCGTCTTTCCGCAAGCCGGGCAATTGGCTTGGCGAGCGCACAGAGCACCACCTCCCGCCACCCAAGAATTTTCCGCCCCACCAAGAATGGAGACATGAAATGACGCGTGGTCTTCCCCGCACCCTTGCCAGAGCCGCTGCCCGCGAGGCCGGCCTTGCCCCGCCCAAGCTCGGCCTGAAGGCCGTGACCACAGGGCAGGGCGGCGCCTTCCGCACCGTGTTCACTTTCGCCGGCATGCAGGTGCCGGTTACCGATGCGCTGGCCTATGCCTCGCAGAAGATCTTCGACTTTTCCGACGGCAAGGTGCGCATCAAGGGCGGTACGGCCAGGCTGCAGTTCGCGGTGCCGACCACGCGTGCATCGACCATCAACGACGCCGCCGCGCTCACCTGGTCGCTGGGTTCGGCGGCCGCGTCGAGCGCCACGCTTGCCGGCGGCATGGCCAATGTGCTGGCGGCCACCGGCCGCACGCTGGACGGCGCGGGCGCCGCGCTCTCCACCGCCTCGACCGCCGACATCGCCGCCGCCTCGACGCTGGACGGAACGGTCACGCCGGCCGACCTCTATCTCAACCTCGCCTTCGCCACCGGCACCGACATCGACGCGGACGGCACGCTGGCGATAACCGGCACGGTGACGCTGCTGTGGGAGAACTGGGGGGATAATGCCTAGGCGCTGACGCTGCCGATCTCCCCCCTCGTGGGGGTTGAGGAGTGGTCCGCGCAGCGGACGGAAAGCCAATTGCTTGGCTTTCCGAACGACGAACGCCCGGCAGGGCAGAGAGGGGCGCTGTCCCGCCGACCTCTCTCGATGATTGGCACTTGCATTCCTCCTGGGGCCGTCGGCTGACGAAACACGTCGAACGTCGAGTTCCTTCACGCCCCCCTCTGTCCTGCCGGACATCTCCCCCACAAGGGGGGAGATTGGCAGTTTCGCCGCCGGCTCATTTCTAACCCAACAAGGAAAAATCACATGACAGATCTGGCAGATGCCGGGTCCGTGGCGGCGCGTGCGCTGCCGGCGGGCAACCCAGTCGGGCCATCGGCGGGCGCGGATATCGGGTCCGCCGCGCCTGCCGCGAAAAGTTGGTTTGACGGTCTTTCCGAAGGCAACCGCAAGCTCGCTGAAGCCAAGGGCTGGACCAAGGCCGAAAACCTCGATCGGGTTTTCACATCCTATGCGGAGCTGGAACGGCAGCAGGGCGAAAGCCTGCGCGTGCCGGGCAAGGACGCATCCAGGGAGGACTGGGACAAGTTCCACGCCCGGCTGCCCGAGCAGATGCGTCCGCTGACATCGGCCGAGAAGGTCGAGTACCGGCGCCCGGAAGGGTTGCCGGAAAACTTCGCCTATTCGGACGAGCTCGCCAGCGCCTCCAAGGCCTGGGCGGTCGAAGCGGGCGCCAGCCCGAAGACCGCGCAGGCCTATCATGACCGGTTCGTCGGCTACATGGCCGAGCAGGCGGCGCGCCAGGAGGTTGCGCTCGCCCGCTCGGTCGAAGCCACCCATGACGACCTGGTCAAGGACTGGGGGCCGACCGACAGCGACGGCTTTCGCCAGAAGCTGGAGGTCGCCAACCGGGCGATGAAGAAGCTCGGTCTGGTCGACGCCTACAAGGCGAAGGGCATCCTTTTGCCTGACGGGGCGCTGACCGATCCGCAGATCGCCAGGGCGTTCCACGCCATTGGCGATGCGATGTTCCGCGAAGACACGATCGACGCCGGCGCCCGTTCGAGCGGAGGCAATCCGTTCAAGCGCAACGCGACCGGCGACCGCAACCTGACGGCCATTTCAGCCCTCGTCAAAAGCGACCCCGCTCGAGCCCGGCGGCTGGCTCGCGAGGCCGGGGAAAACCCCGATCGCTGGATGCCCAACAACCCCCTCTAGTCCGTTTGGAAACTCTACTCCGGCGGCCATCCACCTAACCCAACCTGAAGGAAGAGAAAAATGGCAGATGCCTACACCCGTATCGCGGACGCGATCGTTCCGTCCGTCTATGCGCAATATGCTTTCGAGGAACACGTCCAGTCGCTCGAGATCTACCAGGCCGGAATCCTGTTTTCCGACCCGGCCATCTCCTCGAAACTGTCGATGGGCGGCCGCTCCGTCGACATGCCCGGCTGGAAGGACCTCGGCAACGATCCGTCCGAGCCGGTCAATGACGACCCGGCCGATTCCATCGAGATGAAGAAGATCGGCTCGCGCCGCGAGGTCGCCGCCCGCAACGTCCGCGCCCAGGCGTGGGGCGTTCCGGACCTGACCTCGATCCTGGCCGGCGACGACCCGCAGAAGCTGATCGTCAAGCGGCAGACCGAGTACTGGCAGCGCGCCAACAAGCTGACGCTGCTCGGCATCCTGAAAGGGGTCGTCGCCGACAACATCGCCAATGACGGCGGCGACCTGGTGCGCACCACCGGCGCGTCCATCGTCGACACCGACATCATCGAGGCCGCCTATCTGATGGGCGACCGCGCGGACAAGTTCAAGACGATCTGGATGCACTCCAAGCAGATGAAGGCGCTTAAGCTCGCCGACCTCATCGACTATGTGCCATCCTCCGAGCAGGGCGGGCCGCTCATCCCCTATTACATGGGGCTGCGCTGCGTGGTCGACGATGACATTCCGGTGGCCGCGGGCGTCTATACCGCCTTCATGTTCAAGGACAAGGCGATCTTGTGGAACGAGCTGCCGGTCAACACCGAGGGCGGCCCGCTGGAGTTCGACCGCAAGCCGCGCCAGGGCCATGGCGGCGGCGTCACCGAAATGGTCGGCCGCCGGCATTTTGTGCCGCATGTGCCTGGCACCCGCTTCCTCGACGCCGCCTCGGCCGGCGAGTTCGCCACCGACGCCGAACTGGCACTGGCTGCGAACTGGGACCGCACCGCGTCGAGCGTCAAGAACATGACGTTCATCGCGCTGAAGACGACCGAGGCCTGATAGGGCCGAGGCGAGGGGCGGGGCGACGAGCTCCCGCTCCTCGCACAAACAGTCGAATTGTAATCGGTGGAGTAGAGGCGAAGCCGCCAAGGCTGCGTTCCTCGCTCCTCTTACGGGAGAGGATCGCGGCAGGCAGGTGAGGGGCGGCGCCAGCGCTTGAAGTTTGGCGCGCCAGTTGTCCATGCCGGCGCCGCCCCTCATTGCCTTGCCGGGCATTTTTCCCAGTGAACGGGAGAAAGAGGCACTTCCACCCATACCCCCGCAACCACCACTCACCACGAGGCGCTGACCCATGGCCATCACCCCGCTCGACATCGCCAATATGGCGCTCGCCGTGCTTGACGAGGCGCCGATCGACAGTCTTGACCAGGACGTCAAGGCGGCGCGGCTCTTGAACCTGCATTTCGACCTTACTTGCGAGAGTGAGCTCGCCAAGCACGCCTGGGTCTTCGCCATCCTTTCGGCGTCGGTTCCGGGTTCGGACACCGGCAGCGGCGACTGCACGCTTGATATCGCCTATGAGGTGCCCGCCGACTGCATCCGCCCGCTTCCCTTGACCCAAAATGGCGAGCGGGACGGCGTGCCGATCTCGTGGCGGCAGGAGGCGGGACTGATCTACAGCGACCAGCCTGGGCCGCTCATCATCCGCTACATTGCCAACCTCACCGACCCGAACGACTGGGACGCGCTGTTCACCGAAGTGCTGGTGGCAGCGCTCGCCATCAAGATCGCGCATCCGCTGACCCACAAGTCGGGCATGATCGACATTGCGCGCTCGGCCTACGACCGGGCGCTGGACGCCGCCTTCAACGCCAATGCCATTCAGCGCGGCGGCCGGTTCTACAGCGCCTCCTGGTCACTCCAGCGCGGCGACACCAGGATTGCCCGCTGATGACCACGCTCTATCCGGTCCAGGACGTCTTCACGCGGGGCGAGATCTCGCCCAGGCTGCATGCGCGCGCGTCGCTCGATTTCTATCGCGCGGCGCTGTCGAAATGCGAAAACTTCGTCACCCTGCCGCATGGCGGCATCCGCAAGCGCGGCGGCAGTTACTTCGTCGGCGAGGTGAAGAACTCGGCGAAGAAGACGCGGCTGATCCCGTTCATCTTCTCGGCCGACCAGGCCTATGCGCTCGAATTCGGCGACCTCTATATCAGGGTCTACGCCTATGGCGCGCGCGTCGGCACTGTGGAGGTCGCTTCTCCCTATCTGGAAGCGGACCTGTTCGCACTGGCTTTTGTCCAGTCGGCGGACCAGATGTGGATCAGCCACAAGGATTATCCGCCCAAGGTGCTGACGCGCACGGCGCATACGGCATGGACGCTGACCGGCTTCCAATTCATGGATGGACCATACGATCCGATCAATGCCACCGCGACGACCCTGACGCCGTCTGACACCGCGCACCTCACGCCGGACATGACGAGCAACACGACGCCATCTGGAACCGCGTCCACGTCGAGCGGCACGGCTGACGCCTGGAAAATGTTCAACCGCGACAAAGTCGAGATCATCACCGTTGACCCAAGCTCCGCTGGCTATATCCGGTATCGGAATGCCGGCGGCGTCCATCTCGTGGCCGATGCCTATTGGCTGACAGTGGAACAGCAGGCGACGAACTACGCCAACTATTTCACGGCGTGGGAATTTCAGGGCTCGAACAATGGCACCGATTGGGTGACGCTGGACACCAGAACCGGCGAGACAGGTTGGTCAAACAGCGAAACGCGGTTTTACGAATTTACCAATCAGGTGGCCTATGAATACCACCAGTTGTCATTTACGGGCGGCGCCGCTGGCTCGCCGTCCGCATCGACGGGGGCAGAACTTGCTATCCATCTCGCGGCATCCAACCAAACCCCGTTCGATCTGACAGCGTCGGGAGCGGCAGGCATCAACGACGGCACCGGCTTCCAGACCACGGATGTCGGCCGCTCAATCCGTCTGCTCGGCTCGGATGGCGTCTGGCGCTGGGCCAAGATCACAGCCGGACCAGCACCACGGTCGTCAAGATCATCCTGTACGGCCATGCGTTGCCGAACCTCAGCCCAATCACCCGCTGGCGGTTGGGTACGTTCGTGCCCGGAAGATATGTCGAGAGTGGTTCCCTTTATGAAGAACGCCTGGCCTTCAGCCGGAAGTTTTCCGTCTATGCCTCGGCCACCGGCGACTTCGACAATTTCGCGCTCGGCGAGAAGGACGACGACGCACTTGAGTTCGTGCAAGCCGGCGGCGGCCAGGCCAACGACATATTGTGGATCGCCGATTCCGACGGCGCGCTGCTGATCGGCACTTCGGGCGGCGTGCGGGCGCTTTCGGGCTCCGGCATCGACGAGGCGCTGACGCCGTCTTCGTTCAAGAACCGGCGCTCGCGCACCTTCGGCTGCGCCCGCATCCGGCCGGTCGATGCAGGCCAGTCGTTCCTCTATGTGACGCGTTCGCGCAAATCGATCGCCGAGCTGACGCAGACCGCGCAGAGCCGATTTTCTTCCGACGACATCGGCCAGATCTCCGAGCACATTCCCAAGCACGGCGTCGTCGAACTGGCGTTCCAGACCGATCCCGATCCGATGCTGTGGTTCCCGCTCGATAATGGCGAGCTTGGCGGCTACACGCACCAGCCCTCGCAGGATGTGCGCGGCATGCACCGCCATCGTTTCGGCGGTTCGTTCACGGGTTCCACCTGGGGGATGGTCGAAAGTGCCATGGTGACGCCCGGGCAGGATGGCGTCGACGACATCTGGCTGGTGGTGAAGCGCACCATTGGCGGCGTGACCCGCCGCTACATCGAGATCATGACGCCGCCATTCGAATATGGCGCGCTGGCGGATGCTTTTCAGGTCGATTGCGGCCTGACCTATGCGGGTGCCGCCGTCAACATCGTCTCCGGGCTTGGCCATCTCAACGGCGAAACGGTCGACGTGCTGGCGGACGGCAAGGTCTATCGCGGCCTGCCCGTGGCCGCCGGCCAGGTGACGCTGCCGGGTGGCGCTATCGCGGCGAAGTGGCAGGTCGGTCTTGCCTATAGCGCCGAGGCCAACACGCTGGAGCTCGACGTCGGCGGCCAGGACGGCTCGATCCTGGGCCGCCGCAAGAAGGTGGCCAAGGTGATTGTCTCGCTGATGGAGACCGACGCGTCGGGGCTGCAGGTACAATCGCTGATCCGTGGCCGCTGGGAAACCGTGCGCATCCCTTCCATCGTCGCGCCGGACGGAAAGGCTGGGCTCTATACCGGCAATGTCGAGGTGCCGATCGACGACAGCTGGGAAGGCCAGGGCCGCGTGCGCATCCGCCATGTGAACCCGACGCCTTGCACGATCCGGGCGTTCACGCCGGTGTTCGACGCCGAGCCGTAGGAGCCAGCGCCGGAACTGCCGATCTCCGTCCAAACGGGGGAGATGGCCGGCAGGTCAGAGGGGGGGCCGCTGTCCCGCCAGCGTCTCCTTATCTGAACCTCTGACGAAGCGGGCTACCCTGACCCCTTAGCCGCTAGCGGAACATCGTCGCGATCCTTCGCGCCCCCTCTGCCCTGCCGGGCATCTCCCCCACAAGTGGGGAGATCGGCTGTTGCACCCGCTGCACCCATCAACCTGTCGAGGACCCTCCCAAATGACATCTCCCCTTGCCGAGCAGCTCGGCAGGGCGAGGACGGCTGCCGAGTTTGCGGCCGTCATCGCCTTGCTCGACACCGACCTCAACGATGCGCTCGCCCGCAGAAGCGAGCTTGCCGAAGCCGAGGACCGTGCGGTCTTCGGCGATGGCGAGCTTGCCGCCGCGCGCGCCGCGCTCGACGATTGCAACGACCGGATCGCGGGCCTGGAAAAGACGATCGACGCCGCCGGCAAGCGCCGCGCCGAGGCCGCGCGCGGCGAAGCTCGCGCCGATATTGCCGCGCTGGGCGAGGAGATCGCCGCCAAGGCGGCGCTTCTCGAAGAGCGCTGGCGCGCGGTGCACCGGCTGGTCGAGCAACTGCGCCAGGAGCTGTTCGAGGCCGATGCGCTTGCCCGCGCCGTCGCCACGGCCAATGGCCTGTTCGACGCCGCCGGTGTCAACGAGCTGAAGGTGAACCTGACCACCACGCGCCGCGCCGCGATGGCCGGCCCGCGCGCCGCAGCACCCGCCCGCCTCAGCCGCCCGGCGCTGCAGGCCGACCGGCTGTTGCTCTCCTTCCTCAGCGCCGGCGGCGCGCTCGACCCGCGCCCGGCGCTCGGCGCGCCAATCAAGAGCAACAAAGCCAGGCACTCGGAAGGCAAGCCCGCCGGGGTCGGGCGCGCCAAAAGCCAATTCATTCCCGCAAGAAAATCCCTTTAGCGAACGAGGTTGACCATGTGCACACTTGCCCTTCTGGGGCTGGCCGGGACGGCCCTGTCGGTCGGCGGTTCTCTGCTCGAGGGCCAGCAGCAGAAGCAGATGGCCGACTATCAGGCCAAGGCCTACGAGCAGCAGGCGCAGGCCGACGCGCAAAGCGCGGCCTTCGAGCTGAGCCAGGAACGCCACAAGCAGGACCTGCTGCAGTCGCAGGCGCGCGCCCAGGCCGGCGCTTCCGGCGTCGGCATAGCGGGCTCGCCGACCGAGGTGCTGGCCGCCAACGCCAGGCAGGGCCAGATGGACCTCAGTGCAATGTTGTACGGCTCGCGGCTGCGCCAGAACAATCTGCACGACCAGGCCGCCATCTCGCGCTTCTCCGGGAAGCAGGCGGTGACTGCGTCGATCTTCAACGCCGGCAGCAATCTCGTTGGCGGCCTCTCCAAAATCTATGACCCAACGAAGAGCCCGGCCTCGAGCATGGCCGCCGCCACGATGCCGACGCGCTCGGTGATCTTCGGCAGTTCATCTCTCAGGGCTCCGTGGGCGGGGAACACCTAAATGGTCCATATCATTCCCCTTTCCGTGGGCCAGCGCCGGCTCGATACCGGCAATGCTGTGCAATACCCGCAGGGGTCGCCGATCGGCGGCGCCATGCAGGGGTTAGGCGATCACCTCTCCGCCCTCGCCGAGCGCCACCAGCAGATGAAGGACCAGCAGGAGGCGTTCGACGCCGAGCTGGCGCGCCGCCAGTTCAACGGCCAGATCGCGCAGGCGGAAGACGAGGTGACGGCCAACGCGCCGGCCGACGGAGCCGGGCTGCATGAGACGATGTATGGCCAGGTCGATCCCCTTAATGGCCGGGTGGTGAGGACCGGGCTGTTCGACAAGTTGTTTGCCGCTGCCTTGCCGAACATACCCGAAAGCCAGCGGGCAAACTTCGCCAGGCAGAAGGAGGTAATGCGTACGACCGGCGCGCTTCGCATGGCGCAGCGGCAGCGTCAGCAGCGCAGGGATTACGAGCAGGCCGAGGTCGATACGGCGCTGAAGACCAGCGCTATCGCCATCGGCAACGCCGATCCCGACGATCACGTGAGCTTCGAAGCGGCCCGGCAGCAAGGGCTCGGCCTGATCGACAAGATGGGTGTCGACCCCGGCATCAAACAGCAGATGGTCAAGGACTGGTACGGCACTGCCGCCAAGACGCGGTTCGAGGCACTGATCGCCAAGGACCCGAGGCGCGCGCTGGCGATGTTTGGGGTGGTGCAGGCTGGAAGCCGGACAAAGGACGACACCGCCGAGGCTGTCGGCGGTCGTCAAGAAGCTGGAGCGAGTGGCGAGAACGAGACGGCCAGCGCTGTGGGCAACCCGGCGACGTCTTCTTCAAATGCCGACTCAGGAGTACCGGCTCCAGCGGTCGATAGAACCGCCGTTTTGGCGGCAGCTCCATCGATCGCCGACCTGCCGCAGAACGATCTGCAGGATCTCGGTCAGAAGGCGCAAGTGGCGATGTCCGCGCAGCTCTTCGATGCGCGCACCAACGTCCAACTCGCGCACCAGAATGCGCCGGATGCCCTCATGTACACCGGCTCTTACTCGGGCAAGAGACCAGGCGATGCAGACTTCGCCGCGGTCTATGGCGCCGAGGAGGGTGGCAAACAGTCTCTGGGTCTCGAACGGACGTTCAGGGTCGGCCACCAGGCATTCGACATGGTCAGAATGCCGAAAGATGCCATCGAGGCAAAAGTGCTCGCTGCCAGGCCCAAGCCGGGCAGCGCCACTCCGGAACAGGATCAGGCAGAGTTTGACACAACAGCGGCCGCCGCCAGGCAGGTTTTGCAAGCCCGTGCCGCCGCTCCGGCCGACTTTGTTCGCAAGATCGACCCGACAGCCGACGCATATTGGAATGCGGTATCCAGCGAAGACAGCTACGATCCGGATGCCTATCAGAAGGCGATCGCCCGCTCTGTCGCGGTGCAACTGCAGCTTGGCATCAAGCACATTGAGCCGCTGCCGCAGAGTGTAGTCAAAACTTATGTAGACCTTGTCCTCGACCTAGACCGATCGCAACACGAAAAGGATGCGGCTTTAAGCGATCTATTCGCTGGAACTTCCGATCCGAGTGTTCTTGCAGCCATGTCCGGGCAACTTGCTCGCGCAGGCCTGTCTAGGCTGCTGCGAGGTACGGCATTCGAATTGCCGATGACGGCGGCGGAAATGCAGGCACATGAGGTGGAACAGGCAATGGGGAGGCAAAGCCCTGATGCCAACGACCCAAGCGACCCGACAATGCGCCAGAAGCTAGCCGCATGGATGCTTGGGGACCACAAGGCAAGCAGTACCTAGGGACATCTTCTCAAAGGCGCGCTTGGCACCACAGGAATTCATGAAGCCGATGGTTCGCTGGTCGATTTCACGCCGCTAGGGGGCCTGTTTTCGGCGGATGAAGCGAAGAGAGCCTTTGACAAAGGCAACTACGGCGAGGCGGCGCTAAGTGCGGCCGGTGTCATCCCCGATGCTGCGTTGCTCAGGCTTCTTAAGGTTGGAAGGAAGGTGGCCAAGCCCCTCGAGGAGGCACTCCCCAGGAGCGAAAATGAGCTTGCGCGGGTTGGAGTGGCTGAAGAGGCGATCGCCAGTCCAGCGATCCCGGAAGCCGCCCCACTCCCGTCTGCGCAAGCCGCTGCCCCAGCTAGCCCGGCTTCGGTCGGCCAAGATCTCCATCTAACTTACATGCCTCATTGGAACGCCGCGCAGCGGGCGGCCGCGGACCTCAAGGTGAAGATGTTGACGCACGCCGTAACCATTGTTAGCCAAGTTGATGTGCCAATCTGGAATGCCAGGATCAGCCTAGCGTTCCCGGAAACCAAGGGGCGCGTCACCTGCTTTGGCTACGATTGGCAGGGCTCTGCGTTTGCAGTCGACAGTCAGAGGCTAGAGCAAGGACAGCCTGGCGTGGTGCTTTTTGAGCCAGGTACGGCCGAAGCGCTTGAAATACCTAACAATATCGAGACTTTCCATGACGTCTTGGTCGTAGAAAATCCCGACGCGGCGCTGTCTGCCAACATATATCTGGAGGATTGGCTGGCGGCTGGCGGTGCGCAACCCGGCTATGACCAATGCATTGGATACCAGAGGCCACTTTTCCTGGGGGGAGAGGATGACATTTCAAATCAGGAATTGTCGGACCTCGAAGTTTATTGGCACATTGTGGGCCAGATCATAGCGAAGGTAAAAGGGCTGTCGCCAGGGACGGCCGTAAACCTCAAGGGTGGCTGAGACGTCAGTGAGCTAGAAGCCTGGAGCGGAATAAAGATAAAAGTGCAATGTCACCGTAATCTTTTCTGTGCTGTCAAAGTACAGATGCCGAGAGCAGCTAAGAGTTGGATGGATGGGAAGGAAGATACCCGCTTGCGACACCCGGTCGTATGACGAAGATATCGAATTCCACGAGCAGCGAGAGCATTCGGACATTGTTTGGAGATGGCGCCTTGAGACGTGCGATCCTGATAAGAAAGCTCAGCCTCTCGGCCATCTGCCAACGCCTCGTCGAATACGCCATCAACGATGCGTGAGGGAAAGAATGTCGACCGATACGCGGTATGAAGGAAAACCGTTGCTCAGGCTGCTAGATCTCTATGTGCTCAAGGCGGTTGGGGAACTCTCGCAAGAGTCGGAGGATTCCCTGAATGCAATGGCAACGGACGGTGGGATGACGCCATCGCCCAGGCTCTTCACATGCCCGACACGATGCCGAAGGCAATTCGAGATATGTGGGCAAGGAACCTGAAAATCGCCCGCGACAGGTTCGGCGCGCTGAAGCTGCAGGTCTGCGGATCACCGATTTTTACGAAATGATCGAGCGATGGGCTCGGGCGCAAACGTCGCCTGATCCTTCCCGTTCCAGATTGCGGTGACAAGATTATGGCAGGCACCAGACTGACGAAGCGTCTGGGTTTGGAACCAAGTATCACCTCGTTTTCGTCAATGAGGAATCCAACGCAAGCGTTTCCTGACAAGGACGGGGAGGTTGCGAGCAGATCTTTCTCTCCCTGGCTTGAGTGGTGCGTAAGTTTCCGCCTTTCAGAGTGTTAGTGGGTTCAAGCCGATATTCCAAGGCTTCAGCCATTCCCCCGAATTTACCAAGCCTCGCTTTCGCGGGGCTTTTTTCATGGAGCAAGCCTCATGGCCCGACCTGCAACTGCCGCCGTTCGCCTGTTGACCGGCGAACGAGAGCCCTGCCGTGTGGCAACCTCGGCCAACATCGATGTTGATGCCGGCGGCCTGCTGGTCATCGACGGCGTTCAGACGGAAGTCGGTGACCGCATCCTGGTCAAGAACCAGACCGATGGCAGCGAGAACGGCATCTACACGGTCTCTGCCGGGCAATGGTATCGTGCCGCCGACGCGCGCGCCTCGCGGACTATGCAGAAGGGGACGACCGTTCAGGTGCAGGAGGGCTCGGTCAACGCCGACAAAGAGTTCATTTTCGATACTTTGAATCCGGTGATCGGCGACCACCCTGTCGATATCATTGATTATGTGCAAAAACTCGCCTCGCGAGTGATTGCCACTTTCGGCGCCACCTGGGCAGCGGCCCTCGCCGTAACAACATACGCCGAAGCGTGGATTGTCCTCAAGCTCAACGGGTCGTTGTCGACGCGGGCGCTGATCAAGGCGCTGGTGCCGCAGGCCGGCATGTCGGTGCTGCTCACGGAGGCCAATCGGGTTGGCAACTTCGTCTGGACGCCAGGGGTTTTTTCTGCGCACGTCGCCGCCGACCCCCTGGAAGGCCGGTATCTGAAGGCGGACAGCATTGCCGCAGCCTCTGGCGCCTGGGTTCGCGACGAAGACCCGAGCACAATTTTCGCTCGGAGGTTTGGCACTGCAGGCGACGGAATGGCGCTTGACCATTTGCCAATCCAGGCGGCAGTCAATCTCGGCAAGTTTCTGGGCAGCGGCGCGGTGGTTATCTCCTCCGGCGACTTCAAGACCACGGTCGCCATCACGTCGCTGGCGAGCAAGCTCAAAATCATCGGTCACGGTACCGCTACAAGGATCAAGCCCGCAACGGTCGGTCAAGACTGTTTCGTCTTTGGCGACGGCACTAACCTTCTCCAGCATGCCGGCGTCAGCAATCTGGAGATCGCGCCGACCGCGCAGATTGAAGCTGCCGTCCGCGCCAAATATTTCTTCTGGTTCGAAGCCGATCGCATCAAGGTGTCGGGAAGCCACAATGTCGGCTTTGAGATCGAGAAAGGGCCGGGCGGTTCCTATCTCAGCTTCCTGCGCGACTGCTTTACTGACCAGAGCGCAAACTATGGCGCCTCCTATGGACGCTTCGGTACGGGCTCGTTGCTGGGTGCTTATCTCTACAATACGCACCTGAATGGCGCCCACGTGGCCGGGTTGTTTGTCGCCAGCATGAGCGGCATGGTGTGGGCAGGCGGCGAGGCGCTGGGCTGTGAACGCGCAATAGTCTTGTCGCCGGATGTCGGCCAGCAAGTACGCGCTTGCCTGTTCTCCAGCCTCTTCCTCGACACGCCGCATTCGGAAGTCGTGAGGCTGGAACTGCTGTCCACTGGCCGGCGCATCTCTACGATCTCCTTCAACAACCTTTCAATGAACTCATCAGTTACGGCGGGCGGTCTGTTCATAATTGGTCTCGCCGCCGACCCGACGCTGGTTGACCAAATTCGCATCAACGCTTGTGAAGTGACCCTGAACTGCACACACGGTCTATATGCGACTTACTGCACCGATATCGATATCGACTGCTCGCATTTTATCTCCAACGGTCAACCCGGGGTCGGCGACGGTATGTTCTTCGACACGGGCGTCACCCACGTTCGGGTCAATGGTGGTTCCAGCAACGGCGGCGGCGGGCTTTCTTCATCGCAGTTGTGGGGCATTGTTAACGCCAGCGCCGGAAATACCGGAGTGGTCATCACCGGCATGAATGTGGCCGGTAACGTGACGGGCGGCATCAGCGATGCTGCCGCGGGCACCATCGTCAGGGATTGCCCCGGCGCGAAGACCTTCAACAAAGGCATCGCGCAAATGCTGATCGCGACCTCTTCCGTTATCGTCACTCACGGCCTTGCGTTTACACCAGCCGTTCAGGACATAACCATTACCAACATGAACGACCCCGGAGCTTCGGGCGCGCAACGGCTTTGGGTGTCCGCAACGACCGCTACCAATTTCACGGTGTCGACCAATGCAGCGCTTGCCTCGGGCCACTTCTTCGGCTGGACAGCCGGTGTCAAGGGGAACTAGCCCTGGCGCCGCAGCAAAGCGGGGGGGTGGCGAATAGATCATTTCCTCAGGGACGGCATTGTTGCCCCTTCACGCGGCCGCATGAGAATGTCGCTGACGCTGCCGTGTTTGGTGATGTTGTCGCCAATGATGTCGACATCGGACTTTGGCGCGCCTTGCGGCTTTTCCGACAAATACATTTCGGTGACTTCGAACGATTTCCAGACTGCGCGGGCAAAGGAGAGTCAGGCTCCAGCTATTCCATTCCATGAAGACAAGCGGGCGCAGTAAGGGCAGGATGGTATGCCCTCCAGCGAGAACGTAGGGCTCCCAGCCCTCCGCGTCGATCTTGATATAGGACACGTTGCGGTCAGCGAACTGGTCCAGCGACACTGCCGGAACGCTCACCTCGCCGTGTTCCAGAACTGCCGACCAGGGGCCGTTGATGTTCACCTTCACAGTTCCCGGTTTGTCGCTCGCGGCAGCATGGATGATTTCGACATTGGCAATGCCGTTCTCGGTGACATTGCGATGGAGGCATTCGACATTGTCGGGCACCGGCTCGATTGCAACGATTTTCAGATCAGGACGCTGCACGGCAAGGGAGCATGTCATCATTCCGATGTTAGCCCCGACATCGACAACCGTTGATCCAGCCGGGAGGTCTTTGGCAGTCGCGTAAAGGGCACTGTGGTCAGCAACCCAATTGCGATGCCACTCAAGATAGATCGGGACGGTTCCCCAACATGGTGAGTTCGCGTCCGGCGGCCGTTATTGTCGTCTTCTCGATCGCCAACTTAGGGGCTGGTTTAGCTTAACCTAATATCTTGCTTGCGATCGATTTCAACACGCGTCAACTCTCCAGATGTCTTGTAGGCGCGCAACCTATGCGTGGCGGCGACTTCTGACAACTGGAAATAACTCAATCCAAGGTTTCCCCTGGTGCGGCTCGGCAGCGCATTCATAACGACATCAGCATCATTGCAGTCCCCAGACCGCACGACTTTCCACTCCCCAACGGCCTTCTTGAGCACCCACCATCAGAGGTGTGAATCCCTGCGGCTGAGGCGGCAACCTCTTCGCGCAAGCCTTGGCGCGGCTCAAGCCACGGTTTCGGCAGGCTGACCCAGCCGCCTTCGTGTTTCATCGGCTCCTCCTGGGGCTGACCCTAGCCAATCATCATCGAAAGGAACTCCCATGGACCGCAACTTCGCGCGGGCGCTTTTGCTCGTCCTGAAATCCGAAGGTGGGTGGTCGGACGATCCGGCCGATCCCGGCGGCGCCACCATGAAGGGCGTGACGCTCGCCAATTTCCGCCGCTATGTGAAGGCGGACGCGACCAAGGCTGACCTTCGCAAGATCGGCGATGACCAGGTGGCAACCGTCTATCGGCGTTTCTATTGGGACGCGGTGGCCGGAGCAGAGCTGCCCGACGGGGTCGACTACGCCGTCTTCGATTTCGCGGTCAACAGCGGGCCGGGGCGGGCGGCGAAATACCTGCAGTCGGTCGCCGGCGCCGTGCAGGATGGCCACATCGGGCCGGCGACGCTGGCTGCTATTGCCGCCAGGCCGGCCGGTGTGGCGATCGACAATCTCTGCGATGCCCGGCTGGCCTTTCTGAAACGGCTGCCGACCTGGCCCAATTTCGGCAGGGGCTGGTCGGCTCGGGTGCAATCCGTCCGTTCGCAAGCCCTGCTGCTGACCATGGACCCGCTGCCAGGCAAGCCGACGGCCGGGCCGACACCGTCGCCGCAATCCGTCGTGGCCTCGCGGGCGGCGCCCCCGGCAACGTCGCTGGCCAAGAAGCCTGCCGCCCAGACTGCCGAACCCCTGCCGGAAAGGTCGGCCACCACTCCGGCGGCCGCCAAGGCCGGTGGCATCGTCGCCGCTTGCCTGCTCGTCGCCTACGCCGCCTGGCATCACATCGTCGCCGCCCTGCAAGGGATTTTCTGATCATGGCCACCGTCAACCAGCCTAGCATTCGCCCGACCAACAAGCTGACGGCGGCGACCATCGCCGCGGCCGTGGTTTCGGTTTCCGGCGTCTTCGTGCGCAACGTCTGGCCGTCCTGGTACGACCCCGAGACCTGGGCCACGCTTTTGCCGATCGCCGTCTTTGCCGTCGGCTATTTCATCAAGGACGCGCCCAACCAATGAGCGCGCTCCTGTCTTTCCTGTTCGCCAACCCGACCATTGCCGGCATCGGCGCGGCCGTCATCGCAGCACTTGGCTGGGGTTTTCGCCAGCGGCTCGCCGGCCTACGCGCCGAGCGTGCACGGCAAGCCGCCACCGAGGCCGCGGCGCGCGACATCGCCAACCAGGTGCAGAACGATATCGGCGCGCTGCCGGCCGATGCCGCCCGGAAGGAGCTCACATCATGGTCAAGGGATTGATGCTGGCTGTCATGCTGGCCGTGGCCGCCGGCTGCACCACCGCCAGGGGCGGATTCTGCGCCGTGTCCAGCCCGTTGCGCCTGTCGGCTGCTTCGGTCGACGCGCTATCGGACGCCGAGGTCAGGGCACTGCTGGCCCACAACCGCAAGGGCGAAAGGCTGTGCGGGTGGAAGCCATGACTGATGTCGCGCTGCCACTGGACCCAGTCATGCTGGCTGGCGGGTTGCTCATTCGGCGCCGCTCGGTCTTCGGCTTCCTCTTTGCGAGGGCAATGACATGATGCACGACCTATTCGACCTGCTCGGCATCAAGGCGCCTGTGGTCGTCGCCGGCCTGTCCGGCGGCGTCCTGCGCGCCTTGTCGCGCCATCGCTACAAGCTGCGCGAGATGGTGGCGTCGCCGATCTGCGGCGCGCTGGCGGCCGCCTATCTGACGCTGCCGGTGGTTAGCTACTTCAAGGCATCCGGCATTCCCATGCCTGACCCGGCAGAGGACACAACGACGCTGGCTGCCGCATTCCTGATCGGCATGAGCGCGATGTGGATCTCGGATATTCTGTTCGAGATAATCGTGCAACGCTTCAAGCCACGGACAGACGAGTAGCCCAATCTCGGCATCCGGTCGGCGGGGATTATCACCGGCTGCGGCAGCCGCAGATAGGCACACTGCCCGCGCCTTCTTTTGTGGTGCTTCGCGCAGACAACAGGTTTCGCAATCAACCCCGCGGCCGCTGTTGACTGCCCGACGGTGCCTCCCTTCTTCAGGAGGTTGACAATGGCAAGCAGCCCAAGGCACCTTGCCGCTAAGGAAAGCAGGGGATGAAAATGAAGACCTACGAGAAGCCGACACTGGTCAAGCGCCAGCGCCTGTCCACCGTCGTCGCCCAGGTTGTGAGTTCCAAGCCTCCCACCTGACCGGCTACGACCGCCAAACGCCCGTCTCGGCTCGCGCCGGGACGGGCTTTTTTGCATTTGTCGTTCCCGACTGGTCGCTGCGCGTGCGCCCGAGGGCCGCCCGCAAGGGTTTCCACCCACCTTTGCCGCGCTAACCGCTGCGCTCTCTTCCCGAAATGGCTATAGCAGCCAGGCCACTGCCCGAAGGTGCAATTGTGGAGGCAGAATTGGAGCTGCCCTCAGGCCAGGATGTTGACGGCGCGGGCCGCGACCAGTGCGATCGTCAGCAGCGAGATCATCGCCTCCGCCATCATCAAAAGCTTCGCGCGGCTGGAGAGCGGCAAGGTGTCGGTCGGTGAAAACGCCGTCGCATTGGTGAAGGCGAGGAAGAAATAATCGACGAAGCCGGGCAGCCAGTCGCGGATTTCCCGATCGTTCAAGGTCATTTGCGGAAACAGGAAATCGGCGTGCGCGCGTTTGACGAGACCGCAGGTCGGCGGCCCCCCGCGGTCGGTGCTCCAGAACCAGAGCGCGAAGACGATGACGTTGGTGACCCAGATGTTGAGCGCATCGACCAGCAGTGTCTCACCGCTGTTGCCGGCATGGCCGCCCAGCAGGGCGCGCACCAGGAACACCAGCGAGCCGCAATTCATGTTGCTGACGACGCCGGTCATCACCAGGGCGGTCCTGCGGATCAGGACACGAAACCGGCCGACCAGATACCAGTGTTCTTCCTCGACCGCTTTCTGGCTGGCGACCTGCGTCCAGGCTGTCGCGACGGACAGCGGCACAAGCAAGGCTGTTTCCAGCGCCGGCGCCAGCCAGCGCGGACCGAAGGACAGATTGTTGATGACCAGAAGCTGCAGGCAGACGATGACGAGTACCGCTCCCCGCGCCAGCCAGAAGTCGAGCGCGCGGTGGTGAATGACGGCATGCTGATGACGCATCTGAAATCCGGGATATCAGGCAGGGCTTGATTGGCGACTGTTCCGCCTGGGAGGGGGGATAGGGGATGCCGAAATTCCGGCTCAATCTTGGTCTTGTAATGGCGGCGTAAGCATACTTTTTGTAAGCTTCGGGGGTTGGGGCTGTCCGGAAACCGGACGATGTGATTTAAGCGCCGCATGGCGGGAATCGATGAATCCATGGATCGTTGGATGCCGGCGGACCTGTCTGTAACGGCCAGGGGCTCGCCATCGGTGTGGGCGGGCCTGATTCGTCATCCCTGGCATTTGCTGGGGCTTTTGTGCCTGGCGCAGATCGTCTGCTGGACGCTGGCGCCGGCCCTCATCAATGCCGCGCCGCCCGGAGATGTCGTCGAGGGCTTCATGTGGGGCCGTGAATGGGTGCTTTTGACCTACAAGCATCCGCAACTGCCGGGCTGGCTGCTTGAGACCAGCCATCTGCTGAGCGGGTCGTTCCGCTGGCCGCAGTATTTCGTGGCGCAACTGACGGTCTCGACCACCTTCGTCCTGGTCTACCTGCTGGCCCGCGACATGCTCGGGCAAACCCGCGCACTGGCCGCCGTCCTGCTGATGCCGTCCATCTATTTCTTCGGCTGGCCGACGCCGCAATTCAATCACGACTATGCCCAGATGCCGTTCTGGGCAGCCATCTGCTGGCTGCTTTGGCGCGCCGGCCGTGGCGGCGGACCGGGCTGGTGGCTTGCGCTCGGCCTGGTATCGGGCGTCGGGCTCTACGCCAAATTCTCCACCGGCCTGCTGCTGGTGTTCGGCGCCCTCTGGCTGTTGTCCGACGCGCGGGCGCGCAGCCGGCTGGCGGCGCCCTGGCCATGGCTCGGACTTGCCGTTTTCATAGTCGTCGCCATGCCCTTGGCTGTCGAACTGTACCGCATCGATTTCCTGCCGTTCACCTATTTCACCGGCCGCGATGCCTGGGTGATGGCCCACCGATCGCGCTTCTACTATATCGGCGTCCAGATGGCCGGGCTTTCCGCCTTTTTCGCGGTGCTGGCGATATCGGGACTGTTGCGGCGCACGCCCGCGCCGGAACGGCCGGTTGACCGTGGCACGCTCGCCTATCTCGTGTGGATGGGGGTTGGACCGGCGATCCTAATCATGGTGGCTTCCCTGTTCGCCGGCGCCGGCGAGGCGTGGGGGGCGCCGATGTACAATCTCATCGGCGTCGTGGCGTTGGCCTTTCTCGGCCACCGGCTCGGTGGCATCGAGATGCGAAAACTGGCGATCTGCGCATTCGCATTCATCGTCGGCGTATCCAGCCTTTACGCGGGCGGCCGTTGGACAGGCTGCAATCTGCGCGGGCGCATGGAAGCCGTCTGCTGGCCGGCGCGGCCGATCTCGGACGAGGCCGAAGCGGTCTGGCACACAGCGGCGCCAGGCCGGCTCGATATCGTCGGCGGCGACACCAATCTGGCCATGCTGGCAGGTCTCAATGCCTCCGACAAACCATCGATCTTCACCGATCTTGATGTGCGGCTTGCCCCCTGGATCACAAAGCAGCGCTTGCTCGATCATGGCATGCTGATGGTGTGGTCCGGCCACGATGTGCCGCCGCAGTTGCAGCCATGGCTGGAAGGCATCCCGGTGAAAACCGTTCTTTTCAACTGGTCGCTCAAGGCGCCGCCGGTGGCGGTCAGCTTTGCCGTCATTCCACCCGGCAGGCAAAATCTGCCGATCGCGGATGACAGCCGGACATCGCCCCCGCCAGGCTAGAGCAGCGCCTTGTATCGCTTTCGCCCAGGGGCCAGCTATCGGTTCGTGCATGGCGGCGGCCACCAAATTTCCGGCTCCATGCGCCTCGTCTGGACGAAACGGGCGACAATGCCCATTTATGGGGAAATCAAAAGGAGACCTGATATGGCGACTTCGAGCGAACGCGCAGTGCTTGCCGGCGGCTGCTTCTGGGGCATGCAGGATCTGGTCCGACGCTTTCCGGGCGTCCTCTCTACGCGTGTCGGGTACAGCGGCGGCGACGTACCCAATGCCACCTACCGCAACCACGGCACCCATGCCGAAGCGATCGAGGTCAATTTCGACCCGAACCGGATCAGCTATCGCCAGATACTGGAATTCTTCTTCCAGATACATGACCCGACGACACGAAACCGTCAGGGCAACGATGTCGGCATGAGCTATCGTTCGGCAATTTACTACACCAGTGACGAGCAGAGGCGCGTCGCCGAAGACACCATCGCCGATGTCGACGCCTCGGGCCTGTGGCCCGGCAAGGTCGTCACCGAGGTGGCGCCGGCCGGCGCGTTCTGGGAGGCCGAGCCCGAGCATCAGGATTACCTGGAAAGATACCCCAACGGCTATACCTGCCATTTCGTCAGGCCGGACTGGAAGCTGCCTGTTCGCGAGAGGGCGGTTTCGTAGCGGTTGCAGGGGCGGTGCGTCATGCTCACGGAAGGCGTCGGCTTAATCCCGGCGCCTGAAATGCGGCTGTTCGAACAAAGTATCACCGGACAGCCATAAGACAGGCCAACGGTGATCCAGACAGGCCGCGGAGCAATGTGCTCCGCGGCTTCTTCTATGATTGTGGCCCGCCTATTTGCTTCTTGGCCTGCGATGCCGCTCGAAACCTTCGAGGACGTTGCAGGGCACCTTCCCCACTTCATCACAAGGTCTACAACAAGCGAAGGCTCCATTCGGCGCTGGGATATCTCAGCCCGCAGCAGTTGGAGGATCAATAGATCCGGCACACTGGCAAATCGGCAGCCTGATCAGTGTCCACCCCAAAGGCGCACTCCAAGCCGCGGTCACTTTGGGTCACATGCATTAGTTTCGGGCGATCTCATAGAGCAGGGTGGTTTTGATGTGCCGCCCGGGTTCACCTTGCAGCGACAGGGCGGCTGTATAGAGTTTCGCCACGGCGGGGCAGAGGCCTTCGAATTCCGGGGTGATATTTGCGATTGCATTCATCTCGGCCGCAGTACCGCCGGCGTTCGTGAAAGCGTCGGCCAGCAGCGACCAGTCTTCATCGTTCGCGGCAGCCGCCGGCAGACCACCATTTCTCGCTGCGCCGAAGGCGTGGAACAGGGTGGCGCCGATCTTGTCCATGTCGGTCAGGAAAACCTGGGTCGCGCTGAGCGCGCCCGGCCCTTGGCGAAGGTAGTTGTTGCAGGTGGCAGCGGTTTCCCGCGCCATGACATGGTTGAGCATAGCCAGTTGTGCAGCCAGCGCCTCGGCGGCTTTGCTGTCCGGAGCCGAGGACAAGAGGGATGCGTATTTCTGCCTGAGACCGGCGACAGCCAACTTGCTCGTGTTGCGCACCTGCTCGACGTTTCCGAGTCTCGCCACGGCCGTGATCTTTTCCACGACGGCGTCATAGTCGTCTGGAAACTCCTGCTTTATTGCCTTGAAGATCTGGCTCCCCTGACTCTGAATCTGCTCGCTCACCTGAGCTGCGGTCAGCGTCTGCGGATCGGGCGAACCAGCCACGGTCTGATAGAGATATTTGCCGCCGGCAAAGCCGAACGCCCAGGGCAATAGCTTTACCGCAACGAAAGACAAAGCGGCGATCGCCGCCACGCCCAGACCTTTCCAACGCGACATTCGCCGATCCTCCCGAATAACCTGTCGAGAGCGGCTGACTGTTCTTCGAACCGCCGAACCGCTCTATCTCTTTGTTTTCATGCAATTCCGGACGAAAAACCGTTTCACACTTTTCCTGGTATTTGCTCCAGGCCACCCTGCTTGTCCGGATCACGCCAAGTCCTGCCAAGGACAACCAGCCGGCGCGACCTTCGTCAGCGCACGAAATCCAATCGCGGCTGCGGTCGGCCGCATCCTTCCAGCGCGTCATATGCTGGTCCGAAAACCCTTGGTCCGCCTTGGCGGTGATCCCTCCATTGTTCTTTATTTGTTCCAAAATGCAAGCATAAATTGCAAAGCCGCTCGGGGAATATCCAAACCTGATTGCAATGCCTGAAGGCAAATCGACTTGCTGCCAATCCGACCTCGCCGGTTAACCGCCCGGCAATGGTTGCATGCAAAGGTCACTTCGAGGGGATCACGGGGATGTTGGCCTTGCTCACGCCGAAAAGTGAAGCGTTTTCGCGCACCAGTGAGGGCGGATTTTTCTCCGCCGCGCGAAAGCATGAAATGCTGGCCGACCTGCGCGAGGGCTTCTTTCGCCTCTGTGCCCTGGCCTGCGCTGGGCTGTTCGTCTATCGCGGTGTCTATCAGGTCGTGGAGGATCCGACCCGGCTCAATGCCGCGCTGGTGGCGATTTCCGAGATACTCACTTTCACATGGCTGCTGTTGTCACGGCGCCCGGCAACGCGTGACTGGAATCCGCTGACAGTCATCGTTTCCGTGACCGCCAGTTTCGGCGTTGCCTTGGTCAGCCTCCAACCGGGCGTGGCGCTTATCCCGCTTCCTATCGCTGCGCCGCTGCAGTTCCTGGCGCTGATGTTTGTCATCTGGGGGAAGATATCCCTCGGCCGTTCCTTTGCCATCCTGCCCGGAAACCGTGGAGTGATGACGGGCGGCGCGTACCGGGTGGTTCGGCATCCGATCTATGCCGGATATCTTGCCGGCCATGTACTCTACCTGCTGTCGGCTTTTTCCTTCCACAACCTCTTTGTTTACGCCGTGATCACCTACCTGCAGCTTTATCGCATCTTGCGCGAGGAAGCGCTGTTGGCCGCCGAGTCGGAGTATCGGGCTTATACGGAGCGCGTGCGCTACAGGCTGTTGCCCAGGGTGTTCTGAGGGCGGACGAAGCAGGCCTAGCCGGTCCGACTTGGTTTTGGATTGGCTGACAGCGCACGCCCGTGCGTATCGGGTTGCCTGGCTTCCAAAGCGGTCTGCGGCATTGCCAGGCGATGCCGGCTTCAGCAACAAGCGGAACGTCAAGGCGTTCCAAGCGTTCATATTCCCAGCAACACGCGAATGGCGCGGGTCAGCAATGCGCGCAAGCGCTTAATCGGGAGCGGGAAGCCATGAGCCTTGGTACCATACTCATCATCATTCTTGTCATCGCGCTGCTTGGCGGCTTCAGCGGCCTGGGCGGCGGTCCATTCTACGGCACAGGCTACTACGGCGGCGGCGGGCTCGGGCTCGTGCTGTTGATTATCATCGTCCTTGTTGTGCTGGGACGCATCTGACCGGTGCGGATGCCGAGAAGTTGCAATCTCGTGACAGCATCGAAGCCGACGCGCACCGGATTGTGATGGAATCAAGCCGGCTTGTGATCCGGCTTCCCATGGGACTCGTTCTATGTTGATTGCGGTCCACACCCCCGTGGAAACAAGAGGAGAGGGTCCCACCCCTTAATCCTCCTCCAAGGCCCGCCCCGGCAATTCCGGAGCGGGCTTTTGCTTTTTCTGCCGTTACCGGCCGCTATCACAGCGCGTTGGATGTCCTTGGCCCACAAGGCCCTGGATGATATCGATTTCGCCGATGCAGTTTCTAAGCGCTGCCTGGACCTTCGGGCAGGGGCAAGAACACCGAGAGCACGGTCTTGATAGCGGCGGCGGGCTGATCCTCGTTTCGGCTCTTGCCAGACGGTCGACAATGAGGAACGCATAGCCGGACACAAGTCCGGAGCTATGATGACGCTGGAACTGAGTGCACGCGACCGATCCATGCTCGACGGTGAGCAGGGGCTATCCGCGGTTGCCGCGATGAAAATCCTGGTCGCGTTTTCCAACGCGGTCGGTGCTGGCAGTCTGCTCGACATTTCGGGCGCCCATATCGACGGCTGCCTTTACCATGGCAAGGCCGGTCTGGATTTCGTCGAGCGGCTGGTCGAGGGCGGCGGGCGTGTCCAGGTGCCGACGACGCTGAATGTTGGTTCGTTCGACCTGATCCATCCGGGCATGGTGAAGATGTCGGCGACCGAGGAAGCGCCGGCGCGGCGGCTGATGAAGGCGCATCTGGAGCTTGGCTGCCAGGCGACTTTCACTTGCGCACCCTATCAGACACGCTTCCGGCCTGAATTCGGACAGCAGATCGCTTGGGGCGAATCCAACGCCATCGTCTTTGCCAATTCCGTCATCGGCGCGCGCACCAACCGCTATGGCGATTTCATCGATCTGTGCTGCGCCATGACCGGACGCGCGCCGGCCTGGGGTTTGCATTCATACGACAACCGGCGCGGTCGCATCCTGTTCGAACTGGACATCGCCGAGACAGAGCCGAACGACAGCCTGTTCGTCGGAGTCGGGCTGATCATCGGGCAGGCCAGCGGCGACCGTATTCCGGTGATTGCAGGCCTGCCGAGACCGCGCGACGAGGATCAGCTGAAGGCGCTGGGCGCGGCGGCGGCAACGACCGGCGCCGTGGCGCTGTTCCATGCGGTCGGCATCACGCCGGAAGCCGGAACGCTTGACGAGGCGTTCCACGGTCACGCCCCGGAAGAAACGGTCCGCGTCACCCGCGCCGATATCGATCATGCGCTGGCCAGGCTTTCCGGTGTTCAGGATGGCGCGTTGCTTTCGGCCGTGTCGCTCGGCACGCCACATTTCTCGCATGAGGAATGGATGCGGCTTTTGCCGATGCTGCGCGAGACAGCGCCGGCCAGGGGCATTCCGATCTACGTCAATACGGGACGCGCGACACTGACGCGGCTACAGGAGGAGGGCGCGCTTGATGGCATGGAGGCGTTCGGCCTGATCCCGGTCGCCGATACCTGCACCTATGTCACGTCGATTCTGGAGCGGCTCGACGGCGTGGTCATGACCAATTCCGGCAAATGGGCACACTACGCCCCGGGCAATATCGGCGTAACCGTCGCCTTCGCCGAGATGAAGGACTGCATCCGCTCGGCCGCGATCGGGCATGTCGTTCGAGGCGCATCATGATCCGGCCGGTGGAGGTCGTGGAGCGATCCGGCACATTCCAACTGGTCGGCACTGCCGAAGGCCAGACGCTGGTGTTTTCGCAACCGCTCAGCTTCTGGGGTGGCATCGATGCCGAGACCGGCGACATCGTAGATCACTCGCATCCTGGCCTTGGCCAGAACATCGCGGGGAAGATCCTGGTTATGCCGAGCGGGCGCGGTTCGTCGTCCTCATCCTCTGTGCTTGCCGAAGCCATCCGCCGGGGTACCGCGCCCGCATGCATCCTTCTGGAGCGGCCGGACCCGATCCTGGCGGTCGGCGCCATCGTCGCGGAGTTTCTTTATGCGATCAGCATGCCGCTTGTCGTGTGCGACATTGCGGGCGTCGTCTCCGGTGAACGCATTGCGGTTGGCGTTGGCGGGGATGGCGCAGCAATCGTGAGGCTTCAGCCGGCCATCAGCCCCGCAGCACCACGCCGCCAATAGGCAGCCGCCAGCGTCTCGTCGCGACCAAGTCCCAACGTGCTGCGCCAGTGTTCGCGCACGACCTTGGCGGCAGCCGCCTCGGCGGCGAACCAGCCAAAGGTTGACGCGCCCCGCGGCCACGTCACCGAGCGCACGGTCTCGGCCAACAGCCTGTCCCCGCCGGCCGGCACGCCGTTCCGTGTCAGCCAGTGCAGTTCGATGCCGGTGGCGTTGTCTATCTGCTGCTTCTCGCGCTGATCGGCGATCTCGACGAAGGCAAGGCCCCTGGTTTGCGCCGGCAGCGTTTCCAGCATGCGCGCCAGCGCCGGCAGGCCGGTTTCGTCTGCGCCCATGACATACCATTCGGCCTGCCGCACCGGACGGCCGACCGGCCCCATAATGCCGATCTTCATGCCTGGCGCCGCCTGCATGGCCCAGGCGGCGCCGACGCTCTCGCCGGGATGGACGAGGAAATCGACATCGATGATGCCCTTGGCCACATCGAGCGCGCGGATGGTGTAGACGCGCGCCACCGGCTTGCGATCGTCGGCTGGCCAGACCGGCAGGCCGTTGGCGCCGAGCACGGGCCAGAGCGGATCGGGCACGTGCTTTGTCGGGAACAGCATGCGGATATGCATGCCGCCGAACTTGGCGAAGCGGTGGAGATTCGCGCCGGCCAGGCGGACGCGGCGCATATGCGGGGTGAGGTGGCGAACCTCTGTCACCGTCATTTCGCGGAACTGCGCAAGACTGGTCTCGCCGGAGAGATCGCCGGTCCAGACGATCTCGGGGTTTTCCGCCTTGGCGTAGACCTCAACCGCGGTGGCGAGCAGGTCCTTGACGCGGGCCAGACCATCGCGGTCCGTGGCATTGGCCCGCATCACCAGGCGCTCCATGTCGAAGGAAGCGTCGCCGAACGTGAAACGGAAGTCGATGCGCTGGCCGTCTGTTGAGGTCTCAGCCTCGAAGCTCTGCAGCCTGTCGGCAATGCTGTCCATGTAATCGGGCAGGTGCCGCAGGTTGAGGCGAGCTTCGCTGGCCAGTTCGCGCACCGGTGCTTCCATTGCGTTAAAAGTGCGCGCGGTCGTCGTTCTCATTGGATGCAGCCCCCAAGCGAAGCGAATTCTGCTGGCTGGCTGGACGGCCCTGGCTGGCTTGATGGAAGTCCGCTGCGTGGCGGCCCGGACAGGGGTCACATATTAAAACATGAAGATGAAAGTCAATTTTAAAATTGATAGGCCAATCCCCAATCAGATCTCCGGTATGTTCTCCTTGAAAATCACCTGCAGCCTTGGCTGGTGCAGTTCGTAGGGCTGGCCCCGGACCGCATGCGTCAGGATGTTGAGCGCTTCGCGCGCCTCGACGCGCGGGTTCTGGTCGATGACGGCGTCGAGCGTGCCGTCGAGCAGCAGTTCCTTGGTGCCGTCGGTCGCCTCGTGGCCGAGGAAAACCATCGATCCGGCTCGGCCGCGCTCCTTGAGCGCGCGGGCGATGCCGGTGTTGCCGGCGCCGACATTGTAAATCGCGGCGAGGTCGGGGTGCCGGTCCAGCAGGGCAGATGCTTCCGAATAGGCCTTCTCGCGGTCGTCGAGCATTTCGCGCATCTCGACGATCTGCAGGTTGGGCGATTCCTCGGTCAGTATGTGCCGGAACCCCATCTCGCGTTCCTCGTGGCCGCGATAGGAGAGCGAGCCGGCGAACAGCGCCACCTTGCCCGGACGCCCCGAGCCCATGAAACGGTTGAGCAGATAGCCGGCCAGCCGCCCGGCGGCGCGGTTGTCGATGCCGATATAGGCGACCCTGGGCACATGCAGGATGTCGGAGGCGATGGTCACCACCTTGACGTCGTTGGCCGACAGCGAACGGATCGCCTCGCGCACCGTCGGGTGATCGAGAGCGATGACGCCGACGCCTTGCGTCTGGCCACGCAAATCCTGCAGCAGCCGGGCGAGCCGGTCGGGATTGAAGCCCTCGATGGTGGCGATGTGCACGTCGAGGTCGGGGCGCGCCATGGCCTGGGCCTCGATGTGGCGATGCAGCATCTTGATAAAAGAGTTGGTGCCGGCAGGCAGCGCAAAGTCAAGCCGGATGACCTCGCCGGGGGCGGTCTTGGGCGGTGCGCCGTTCGGCCCTTCGGCGATATAGCCAAGGCGCTGCGCCATATCGAGCACGATCTCGCGCGTGCGGGCCCGCACGCCCGGGCGGTTGTTGAGCACGCGGTCGACGGTGGCGGCGGAAACGCCGGCTTGCCGGGCTATGTCAGTCAGGGTGGAACGCACCGTCTTATCTCCTGCACGTATCAGGATCGCGCACTGTACCCGGCCGACCTGAGGGCGTTGGCGGGTCACCATCCGCGATTCTGATGGGAAATGATGTATCCGGCCTTGGCCGAAGCGCAAGCCGCCGGGTTAAATCAAGTCGCTGGGACGCGGTTCGGCCGGCCGAGAAAACACAATTCCCATCAATATGAGGCATCGGGAGCGGTTGGTGGCCCTCGGCAAGCTGCATTTGATGGCCTCATTGAGATATTGTGAGGTATTTTGATTATTTATGATGTTGACAGGCTTCCGATACTGCCGTCAATATCCCTCATGGGCTTGTGGAGGAAACATTGGCCCTGAGGGAGGAACTCCAATGTCTGATTTGATCCGCATCTCGCGGCGCCGCCTTTTGGCGTCCGGAGG
Source organism: bacterium M00.F.Ca.ET.205.01.1.1 (assembly GCA_004791255.1). Classification (GTDB taxonomy): domain Bacteria; phylum Pseudomonadota; class Alphaproteobacteria; order Rhizobiales; family Rhizobiaceae; genus Mesorhizobium. Next base: position 720,224 of record SRUQ01000004.1, on the reverse strand, counting down.
AAAGGCGGCGGTGTTCGTCGCCGCCACAGGTATCGCACCGCAATTCATCCGCCCCGGCCGCGCCTTCGCGGCTGATGCTTTGGCGCCCGGCATGATTGGCGGCCCGACCGGCTTCGACGGTGCCGAACGCTATCAGTATGGGCCGGATACGCCGGAAGGGCGCGCCATCGAGGCGGCCAAGGCGCTGAAAGCCGCCGGCAAGGCGCCGGCGAAGATCGTTTTAGGGCTTTCGGATGGCTCGATCGGACAGTTGACCAAGCCGTTCCCGGCAGGCGCGCCGTCGATCAAGGAACTCTGGGAAAAGGAAACCGGCATCGCGATCGAAATCGTCGGCCTGCCGAACGGCCAGGAATTCACCAAGACGATGCAGGATATCTCCACCAAGGGTGGGGCTTACGACATCTATTCGACCGAGTGGAACCGTCTTGGCGATCTCGCCGAAACCGGCGGTATCGCCAAGCTCGACGACTTCGTCGCCAAGCACAAGCCGGAATGGGACGATCCGAAGCAGGGTTACGTCAACGGCGCCAAGGGCGTGTCGCTGCTCAACCAGTATCGCGGCTCGAGTTATGGCGTGTCGCTGGACGGTGATTTCCAGACCTGGGTCTACCGCACGGATCTGTTCGGTGACGCCGCCGAGCAGAAGGCGTTCAAGGACAAGTATGGCTATGACCTTGCGCCCCCGAAGACCTGGAAGCAGCACGGCGAGGTCGCGGCCTTCTTCCAGCGCCCCGACAAGGGCCTGTTCGGCTCCACCGACCTGCGCAATCAGGGTTGGGGCTATACAAACTGGTACCAGCGCTACGTTTCGATGGCTTCGCCCAACCAGTTCCTGTTCGGCGATGACGGCAAGCCGCTGATCAATTCCGAGCATGGCATTGCCGCCACCAACGAATATGCCGAGTCACTGGCCCATCATTCGCCGGACGCCATTTCGTGGGGCTGGCCGGAGCAGTACGGCAACTTCGCCAAGGGCGGCGCGGCGATGACCTGCGCCTTCTCCAACCTGCCGAAATTCCTCGACAATGCCGGCAACAAGGATTCGGCTGTCACCGGCAAGATCGGCTCGATGCTGCCGCCCGGCCGCGAGATCGACGGCAAGCTGATCAGCCGTTCGGTGCTGTGGTTCTCGCTGACCGGCATGGTGTCGTCGCAGTCGAAGAATCCGGAGGTCGCCTATCTCCTGCTGCAGTGGCTCGGCTCGGCGCGCATCTATGCCTGGATGAGCGCCAATCCCGGCGGTTATCTCGATCCGTTCCGGCTCTCGGATTTCTCCGATCCGCTGGTTCGCCAGACCTACCACGCCTACCACATGGACGTGGTGCGGGAGACGGTGGCGCGCACCGTGCCGACCATCAACTATCCGGGCGCCACGGCCTTCCACAATGCGCTGGACGAGAACCTGATGGCGTCGCTGACCAAGGCCAAGACCGCTGAGCAGGCGATGGCCGACACAGAGACCGAATGGAAGAAGATCGCGCGACGCATCGGCGAGGACAAGTTGCTCGAAGCCATCAAGACCAACAAGGAGGCATGGCCGACCGTGCTCGATCCGATCAGCTGATCCACCTCCCTGGATCAGCATTGGAGGGGAGGGGGCATCCGTTCCTCCCCTCCGCAAGCAAACGCCACCAGCAAAGCAGCCAGATGAAGCGTTCCATTCCATTCGAGATATTCCGCTACGCCGCGATCCTCGCGGCGATCGCGGTGACGCTGGTGCCGATCCTGTGGATGGTGTCGATGGCGTTCAAGCCGATCGGCGAATGGTCGGCGACGGGCGCCGAGCTGACGTGGTGGCCGAAGCATCCGACGCTTGCCAATTTCCAATTCGTGTTCGGCGAATCCGCCAACGACCTGATCGTGGCGCTCGATCATACCGCGCTGAAGCCGATCCTTTCTTCGCTGTTGTCGGCGGTGTTCGGAACGGTGATCGCCATGTCGGCGGGTACTGCCGCGGCCTATGGCCTGTCGCGCTTCGGCTCCGGCCAGAACCTGCCGCTGGCGCTGATCCAGCTCAGGCTGTTTCCGCCGATGGCCGTGATGATCCCTGTGATGATCATGTGGTCGTTCCTGAACTTCAACGACAGCTGGTGGGGCCTGGCGCTGATCTACGGCATCGTCACCTTGCCGTTCGCCTTCTGGCTGATGAAGACCTTCTTCGACGACATGCCGCGCGAGATCGAAGAGGCGGCGCTTGTCGAAGGCTGTTCGCGGCTGCGCGTCTTCACCCGCATCACGCTGCCGATGATGCGCGCACCGCTGGCGAGCGCTGCCCTCTTCGTCTTCATCCTCAACTGGTCGGATTATCTGATCGCGCTGCTGCTGACGACGCGCGAATGGGTGACGATACCCGTCTACATGGCCTCGTTATCGTCTTCGATGACCGGCCAGCTCTATGGTGCCAAAGCCGCACTCGGGCTCATCGCCGCCGTGCCGCCAGTCATCATGGGCATCGCTATCCAGCGCCATCTGGTGCGCGGGCTGACCTTCGGAGCGCTCAAGCAATGAGCGCGGCGGCCGTAAGCATTTCGGAGGATCACATGAGCACCGCGCTTGCGACACCGGCTCTGCGCGACGAGGGGGCAAGGCTCGGCTTCCGCTTGACCCTGCCGGCGCAGATCCTGGTGCTGTTCATTTCCGCCTTTCCACTGCTGATGCAGCTCTACATCAGCGTCACCGACTGGTCGCCGCTGTCGGGCCTCGGCTGGTGGAACGCCTGGGAGATGTGGAACAGTTTTGCCAACTACACCGACCTTGCCGCCGACGGGCGGTTCTGGAGCGCGCTGAAGCGCACGGTGATCGTCATGGTCGTCTGCGTGCCGGCGGAGTTCCTGCTCGGCCTGGCGCTGGCGACGCTGTTTGCCGACGATTTCCCGGGCAAGCGTATCTTCTATTCGATCCTGCTGATGCCGATGATGGTGGTGCCGGCAGTGGCAGGCTACATGTTCTTCATGCTCTTCCAGTCGGGCGGCCCGGTGAATGACATCCTGTCGGCCATCATGGGCGGCCCCGTCACCATCGCCTGGCTGTCGGATCCGACGCTGGCGCTGATCGCCGTGATGATCGCCGATATCTGGCAGTGGACGCCGCTGATGTTTTTGATCCTGCTCGCCGGCCTGGTCGGCGTGCCGCAGGACCAGATCAAGGCGGCGACGCTGCTTGGTGCCAATCCCTGGCAGCGTTTCACCTCCATCGTGCTGCCGAAGATGAAGACGATCATCATCATCGCGCTGGCGATCCGCGTGATCGAGAACTTCAAGATCTTCGACACGCTCTACATCATGACCGGCGGTGGTCCCGGCGTCGCTACCGAGACGATCTCCGTCTACATTTACAAGGTCACCACGCAGGATCTGATCTGGGGCTATGTGGCGGCGATCGCGCTCGCCATCCTGGTCGTGCTGTCCATCGTTGCCGTGTTCGCCATGAAGTGCATGGCGCGCGCAAGACAGGTGCCGGCATGAGCGCGATCCATTTGCAAAACCTGGTCAAGACATTCGGCGACTTCACCGCGCTGAAGACCATGGACCTCGAAATCGCCGATGGCGAGTTCATGGCGCTGCTCGGACCTTCGGGCTGCGGCAAGTCGACGACGATGAACATGATTGCGGGCATGGAGGAGCCGACCAGCGGCAGGATCCTGTTTGGCGAGCGCAACATGGCCGGCGTGCCGATGGGGCGTCGCGGTGTCGGCTTCGTCTTCCAGAACTACGCCATCTTCACCCATATGACGGTGCGCCAGAACCTCGCCTACGGGCCAAGAATGCGCGGCGCCGCCCAGGCAGAGATCGATCGTCGCGTCGGCGCCATCGCCGAGATGCTGCAATTGACACCGCTGCTCGACCGCAAGGGGGACCGGCTGTCGGTGAACATCCTGCAGCGCGTCGCGATCGGCCGTTCGGCGATCATGGAGCCGGCGATCTTCCTGCTCGACGAGCCGTTGTCCAATGTCGACGCAGCCTTCCGCGCGGTGATGCGCACCGAACTCAAGCAACTGCAGCGCCAGTTCAGGCAGACCATGGTCTATGTCACGCACGACCAGCTCGAGGCGATGACCATGGCCGACCGTATCGCGGTCATGGACCATGGCGTGCTGCAGCAGGTCGGCACGCCGCTCGAAGTCTATAACAATCCGGCCAATGTCTTCGTCGCTCGTTTCATCGGCGCGCCGGGCATGAACCTGCTCAAGGGGCGGCCGGCGGAAAGCGATCGCGGGCTTGTCGTCGATCTCGGGCCGCTCGGCATCACGCCGCCGCTGCCCGACGACCTCGCCGCCGCCCTGCGTGGCGCGCGCGGCGAGGTGCTTTACGGTTTCCGGCCGGAACACGCGGCACTGGTGCCGGACAGGCAGGGGCTCGCCATGCCGGTAAGTTTCGTCGAACGGATCGGCGCCCGCACCATCGTCCATCTGAGCGAAGGCGAGAGTGCGGTGAAGGCGGTGTTCGAAAACGATGTCGGGCTGTCGATCGGGCAGAAGGCGGTCGTCGCGCCACCGGCGTCGTCAGTGCGTGTGTTCGACGCCGCTACCGGCCTTGCAGTGAAGGCGGGTTGAGCCATGGCTGATATCATCTTCCGCAATGTCACGAAGCGCTACGGCGGCACGCTTGCCGTCGACGATGCGTCCTTCACCGTCAACGACAATGAGTTCTTCTGCTTCTTCGGGCCGCCGCTGTCCGGCAAGTCGACGCTGCTGCGGCTGATCCTTGGGCTGGAGACGCCGGATGCCGGAGAAATCCTGATCGGCGGCAAGGCGGTCAATGCGGTCTCGCCGGCCGAGCGCAATGTCGCCATGGTGTTCCAGAACCTGGCACTGTTTCCGCATATGAGCGCGCTCGAAAACGTGCGCTTCCCCCTAGTCGAACGCCGGGTCGCTGAGCTCGAAATCAAGAAACGTGTCGCCGACGTCGCTGCCAAGCTGCATATGGGCCATATCCTGCACAAGCCGCCGGCGCAGCTTTCGGGCGGCGAGCGCCAACGCGTGGCGATTGCCCGTGCCCTGGTGCGCGACCCCAATGCCTATCTGATGGACGATCCGATTTCGGCCCTCGATGCGCGACTGCGCGAGGAAACGCGGGTCGAGCTGAAGCGCATCCAGCGCGATCTCGGCAAGACGCTGATCTACGTCACCCATGACCAGGAAGAGGCGATGTCGGTCGCCGACCGCATCGCCATTCTGGAGAGCGGCCGCATCAGGCAGATCGGCGCGCCGGCCGAGATCTATGACCACCCGGCAAGCGCCTATGTGGCCAGGATGCTGGGCTCGCCTGTCATGAACATCCTGCCTTCGGTGCGCGGCGAAAGCGGGGTCGAGGCGGCCGACGGCGCGATCCGCATTGCCGATCAAAAGGCGCCGGCCGGGGCGATCGAGATCGGGCTGCGCCCCGAAGACATCAAGGTCCGGCCCTGGACGGACAACGAGATGGCGGAGGGGGGCAGGGGCCGCCCGGCGCGGGTGTTCGAGGTCGAGCCGCTTGGCGGCTACACTGTGGTGACGCTCGCCGCCGGGCAGGCTCGGGTGAGGGCGCTGCTGCGCGGTCAGCCTGACATCAGGCCTGATGCGATGGTGGCGATTTCCTGTGAGCCGGCCCGTGTGCATTATTTCGGGCAGGGCGGAGGCGCGTTGGCGAGATGACTGCGGCCGCGAGGACAGAGTTTCGGGAGGAAAGCATGGCAAGCAAGGGCTTCGAGCCGGACGTCAAGGTTCGCACCAGGGAGTACAGGATCGGCTGCGTCGGCGCCGGCATGATCATGGCCGAGTGCCATCTGGCCGCCTACAAGCAGGCCGGCTTTCCTGTGGTGGCGATCGCTTCCCGCACCAAAGCGAATGCTGAGAAGGTTGCCACGCGCTGGGGCATTCCGACGGTGCACGACACGCCGGAACAGCTGATCGAGAACGCCACTGTCGACATCATCGACCTAGCCTTCCCGCCGGACCAGCAGCCTGCGCTCATCCGGCATGCGCTGAAGCAGAAGCACATCAAGGCAGTGCTGGCGCAGAAGCCTTTGGCACTGTCGGTCGAGGAAGCCGTCAAGCTGCGCGACGAGGCCGCGAAGGCCGGCAAGATCCTCTCGGTCAACCAGAACATGCGCTACGACCAGTCGATGCGCGTGCTGAAGCAGATCATGGACAGCGGCGCGCTTGGGGACATCGTCTTCGCCCAGATCGACATGCACGCCATCCCGCACTGGCAGACGTTTCTGCAGGGCTATGATCGGCTGACGCTCGCCAATATGAGCGTGCACCACCTCGATGTGCTGCGTTTCCTGTTTGGTGATCCCGACGAGATCACCACGCTGACGCGCAAGGATCCGCGCACCCAGTTCGACCATTTTGACGGCATCACCGTCTCGACGCTGCGCTTTCCCTCGGGCGTGCTCGCCGTGTCGCTGGAGGATGTCTGGTCCGGCCCGCGCCAGCAAGGCTACAAGGACGACCAGCACATCAATTGGCGCGTCGACGGCACCAAGGGCGTTGCCAAGGGCACGATCGGCTGGCCGACGGGGGCGGCCTCGACGCTGACCTACGCATCGGCCGAGACGACCGGCGGTGAATGGGTGAGCCCAAGGTGGGAGACGATGTGGTTCCCGCATGCCTTCATCGGCGTAATGGAGCAGCTGCAGCATGCGGTGAAGACCGGCACGCTGCCGGCGCTCTCCGTCGCCGACAACGTCAAGACCATGGCGCTGGTCGAGGCGGGCTACCGCTCGATGGCGTCGGGCCGGACGGTCAAGCTCTCCGAAATCTCGACTAACTGAATCAACTGAATCGCTTACAGGGAGAATTCACACCATGATGCAGGCAGGTATTTTCACGGGCTATTTCCCTTATGGCCTCGAAGAGACGGCGCAGAAGATCCGCGGTCTCGGTTTCAACACGGTGCAGCTCGACCTGCACTTCAGGGACGTCGACCTGTCGGCCGGCCAGATCACCACGGACAAGGCCAAGAAGGTGCGCGATGTCTTCCGCGACCACAATCTGCCAGTCTGCTGCATATCGGGCTACACCAACATCATTCATCCCGACAAGGCCGAGCGCGACAGGCGTGTCGGCTACCTCAAGGAGATCATCCGCAACGCCCGCCATTTCGGCTCGCCTTACGTGATCTCGGAGACCGGCACCTACAACACCGAATCCGACTGGGTGCATCACCCCAAGAACAAGACCGAGGAAGGTTTTGAGGAATGCCGCAAGGTGGTCGCCGACCTTGCCCAGACGGCCTACGACCACGGCTCGGTCTTCCTGCTCGAAACCTATGTGAACAACGTCGTCGGTTCGGTCGAGGAGACGGTCAGGATGTTCGCGCAGGTCGACCATCCCGGCCTTGGCCTCTTGATGGACCCGACCAACTATTTCGAGACCCACAATATCGACAGGATGGATCAGATCCTGAACCAGGTCTTCGACACGCTGACCGACAAGATCAAAATCGCGCACGCTAAGGACGTCAAGCGCTCGGGCGACGACAAGTCGGAGAAGCACGCCGATATCGGTGACGCCGATGCGATGGAAAGCCACACGTTCCGCGGCGTCGGCGAGATCGAACTGCCGGCGCCGGGCCTCGGCTCGCTGAACTACGATCTCTACCTGCAGCGGCTCGCCGAAAAGCACCCGAACATCCCCGTCATCATCGAGCATCTGTCGGAAGACGACGTACCGCGCGCCAAGAAATTCCTCGACGGGAAGTTCCGCGCCAACGGGCTGTGAGGCCAGACAGCGCCGTCGGAAAGATGTGATGTGAGAGTGAAGGCCTCGGGCAGACGATGGTAGAGCTTTACGGCAGGACGCTCTCGCGCCGGCAGATTTCGGAACGCTCCGGAATGCTGTCGCAATTCGCCGGCGTGCGGCTGATGACGCTTGGCGACGGGGTCGAGCGCGGCATCCGCATGCTGGAGTTCCGCACCGGCTCCGGCCTGCGCTTCACCGCGCTGGTCGACCGGGCGCTCGACGTCGCCGATTGCGACTATAAGGGCCAGGCGATCGGCTGGCATTCGCCAAGCGGCTTTCGCCATCCCGGACTGCATGATTATGAAGGGGAGAGCGGGCTGGCCTGGGCGCGCTCCTTTTCCGGCCTGCTGGTCACGTGCGGCCTCGACCACATTCTAGGCCGGGAAGAGGTCCCGGCCGAAGACTACAACTACCCCGGCAAGAAGACCGTGATCCATTCGCTGCATGGCCGCGTCGGCACCATCCCGGCACGGCTTTCCGGCTATGGCGAGCGCTGGGAGGGCGACCGCTGCGTGCTTTGGGCCGAGGGCGTCGTTCAGCAGTCGGCGGTATTCGGCGAGGATCTGCATCTCATTCGCCGCATCGAGGCCGATGTCGGTGGCAACGAGATCCGGCTGTCCGACCGTGTCGTCAATCACGGCTTCAACCGCACGCCGCATATGTATTTCTACCACGTCAACGTCAGCCATCCCCTGCTCGATCAGGGTTCACGCTACCTGGCGCCGATCAGCGACGTAGTGTGGGCCGGCCACGCCGGCGAGCGCTATGAGGCGCAGAAGGTCGGGTACCGCACCGTTCCGCCGCCGCGACTGGGCTTCAGCGAGCAGGTCTGGCAGCACGAACTCGGCGCGGACGAAAAGGGCGAGGTGCCGGTGGCCGTCGTCAATGACCGGCTCGGCCTCGGTTTCGAAGTGGTAACGCGCAAGGACCAACTGCCTTGCGCCTATCAATGGCAGAATTTCCAGGCCGGCCAGTATGCGTTGGGCATCGAACCCTCGACCCATCATGTGCTGGGCGATCTCGCCGCGCGTGAACGCGGCGAGATGATCTGGCTGGAGCACGGCGAAAGCCGGGCCTACGATGCCGTATTCCGGGTGCTTGACGGCGCTGGCGGGATTGCCGCGGCCGAGGCCCGGATCGCGGCCATCGCCCGCCAGCCCGACCAGGACTATCCTCAGCCTTCCGGCGACTTCCCGAAACTGACGGGCAGGGCATGAGCGAGGGAATTCATCTAAGCAAGCCCTCCGGCAGGCGGACCGGATTGCCAGCGGTGCGCGACGGTTGGAGGTCAAGGTGACGACGATGGCAAGAAAGCGCGACTACAGCCTTGTCGGCGAAAGCACCCGGTTGGCGATCGAGACCGGGCTGGCGTCTGCGGAATGGTATCATACCGATGTTCCGCGCAAGGCGATGAAGGAGTTGATGCAGCGCTCCGACGAGCCGGCGATCCGCGATACGATCATCTGGCTCGCCGCGATCCTGGGCTCCGCCGCCGGCATCGTCTGGTTCTGGGGCACGTGGTGGGTGGTGCCGTTTTTGCTCGTCTATGGCGTGCTTTACGGCTCATCGAGCGACTCGCGCTGGCACGAATGTGGGCATGGCACGGCTTTCCGCACGCGCTGGATGAACGATTTCGTCTACCACATCGCCTCGTTCATGCTGATGCGCAATCCCGTGCAGTGGCGCTGGAGCCATGCCCGCCACCACACCGACACCATCATCGTCGGCCGCGACGCCGAGATCGCTGTCATGCGGCCGCCGGACCTGTTGAGGGCAGGGCTGGCCTTCACCGGCATCCTCGATTTCCGCTATTCGCTGCCGACGCTGGTGCGCCAGGCTTTCGGCAAACTGTCCGACGACGAGAAGAGCTACATTCCCGAGATGGAGCAGGGGAAAGCGGTTGTCTCCGCCCGCTGGCACATCGCGATCTACGTCGTCACGATCGCGCTCGCGATCGCGCTGCGGTCATGGATACCTCTGGTGCTGATCGGCCTGCCGCGCCTCTATGGCACCTGGCACATGGTGACGACCGGCCTGCTGCAGCATATCGGGCTTGCCGACAATGTCGTCGACCACCGGCTGAACACGCGCACCGTCTATATGAACCCGGTCAGCCGTTTCATCTACTGGAACATGAACTACCACGTCGAGCACCACATGTTCCCCATGGTGCCCTATCATGCGCTGCCCAGGCTGCATGAACTGATCAAGCACGATCTGCCGGAACCGAATCCGTCGATGTGGCATGCCTATCACGAGGTCTGGCCAGTGCTGCTGCGGCAGCTGAAATACGAGGATTTCTACCTCAAGCGCGAACTGCCGCCGACGGCCAGGCCCTATCGCGGTCAATTCCATGAGGTCGATATGTCGGCGGCGGCAGAATAGCGGTCGCGGATGAGGGCGGGGAACTGAGATGGCCGACTGGGTCGAGGCGTGCGCGGTGGACGATGTCGAGGAGGAGGACGTCATTCGCTTCGACCATGGCGGCCGCAGCTTTGCGATCTATCGCTCGGCGGACGATGAATTCTTCGCCACCGACGGTTTCTGCACGCATGAAAAGGCGCATCTCGCCGACGGGCTGGTGATGGACGACATCATCGAATGTCCCAAGCACAATGGCCGCTTCAGCTACAAGACCGGCCAGGCCAAGGGCGCTCCGGTCTGCGTCAACCTCAAGACCTACCCAGTCAGGATCGAAGCTGGCAAGGTGATGATCGAGATCGGCTGAGCAGCCGCCACCAGCAACCAGGGAAGAAGTTCGATGACCCGAAAGAGACCGACCGTAGCCGATCTGCGCGCCATGAAGGGCAAGCGTCAATTGACAATGCTGCGCGTGCTGACGCTGGACGAGGCGGAAGCCGCCGAGCGGGCAGGGGTCGATATCGTCTCGGTGCCGCCCGAACTGGTGCTCAACCCGCAATATCGCGACGCGGCGCCGAGCCTGTTCACCATGCCGGGTGAGAATTTCTTCGAGGTCGGCACCGCCGATGATTTCGTGCGCTGGGCCTTCCGGCTCTACAAGGCAAGTGCCGACGCAGTCTATTGCAGCGCCGGCTATGCCACCATCAAGCGCATGGCCGACGATGCCATTCCCGTCATCGGCCACGTAGGACTGATCCCGTCCCGTGCGACCTGGACCGGCGGCTTCAAGGCGGTCGGCAAGACCGCCGACACCGCCTTGCAGGTTTTCGAGGCGGTGAAACAGTTGGAGGCGGCGGGCGCCGTCGGTGCCGAGATCGAAGTGGTGCCGGTCGAGGTCGCCAAGGCGATCTCGGAGCGGACGTCTCTGATCATGTTGTCGATGGGGGCGGGCACCGGCTGTGACGCGCAATATCTGTTCGCCGACGACATTCTTGGCCAGAACCGGGGCCACATGCCGCGACACTCCAAGGTCTATCGCAATTTCGCTGCCGAGTATGACCGACTGCAGGCCGAGCGCGTGGCGGCCTTCTCCGAATATGTCGCCGACGTCAACAGCGGAGCCTATCCGGAAGACCGGCACGTCGTGCACATGGACCCGGCCGAGCTGCCCCTGTTCATGAACAAGGTGGACGCAAAAAGCTGACTACGCGGGTTCTTCACTGATCTTTGCCGCGCCTTGCCATTTGCCGTCGGCAAGCATGACATAGAGCACCTCAGCGTCCGCGCCTAGCGGGCGGTCCTCCTTGAGCATGGACACATGCGCGCGCACCGCCGCATGAATCGATGCGGTGCCTGGCGCGAGCGTCAGCCCGTCGCGCAAGTCGATGGCTTGCGCGGCCGCCATCAGTTCGAAAGCGATCAGCCGCCGCCACAGCGCGATCATCCCGGCGCATTTCGAAACCGCCAGGGGTGTCTGCGTCGCGTGGTCCTCGACGCCTTCGGACACGGGCAGGAAGTCGAGGATCACCGGATTTGCCTTGTGGCGGATGGACGCCAGGATCGATGTCGCCGTCTTCTGCAGCGGCACGAAGCCGGCGGAGGCGCCGCCGATGGGCGACAGATATTTGGGCAGTCCGTTGCGGCCGGGACCGCTGAGCTGGATGAGGCGGGCAACGTTCGCGGCGGCGCACTGTGCGATCGCCAGACCGAGCGCCTCGAAGGCGAGCGAGAGCGACGCGGTGTGGAAATTGCCTGTCGACAGCACGAGTTCGTCTTCGCCCAGCACCAACGGATTGTCGGCGGCGGCATTGAGCTCGATCTCGACGGCATTTTTCGCCTGGCCGATCGCCTCGATCAGTGCGCCATGGATCGAGGGCATGCAGCGGATCGACAGAGGGTCCTGCAAGGTTGTCGGGCCGGGCGGCTGCGGCTCACCGCGGGCGAGAAGGTCGTGCAGCGCCTTGGCCGCTTCCTGCTGGCCGGCCGCCGGGCGCGCCATCTGCAGGCGCGGATCGAGGATGGTGCGGTTGGCGCCGATGCCTTCCATGGTCAGCGCGCCGGCTTGCTGCTGTTGGGCAAGCGCCGACAGGGCATCCGTCACCGCGAGCGCGCCGCTGCCGGCCGAGACGGCCGAAGCGTTGATCAGCGATAGCCCATCCTTGGGCGCCAGGCTAATCGGGGCGAGGCGGGCCATCATCAGCGCCTTGGCGGCCGGCATGCGCCGGCCCTGATAGTCGGCCTCGCCTTCGCCGATCAGCAGGCGGGCAAGTGCGGTCATCAGCACGAGATCGCCGGCGCCGATCGAACCCAGCGAGGGCATCACCGGATGGACCCCGGCATTGAGCGCCTCGACCAAGGCGACGAACACAGCGGGCGACAGGCCGGAGCCGCCGGCCGACAGCATTGATGCGCGAGCGACCATGGTGGCCCTCACGGTCTCGACCGGCAACGCTTCGCCGACCGCGCCGCTGCGCCCCTCGAGCAACTGGCGCTGGAAGGCGCTGGCATCGCCCTCGACCGATGTGCCGAGATTGGCGCCAAGTCCCGTGTTCAGGCCGTAAATCTGCTGGCCGGAGGCGGCGGCCTGGTCAAGCACTTTTCGCGCCTTGTCCAGCCTGCCGATGATTTCGGGTCCGATTTCCACCTTGCGCGCTTCGCGGGCCACGGTGGCGACATCGCCGACGCTGATGCCGTTGCCGTTGAGGACGAGCGCGCTCATGCGAAACGCAGCCTCTGGCCGATGCCTTGTGTCTGCGCCTTGGCCAGCATGGCCTTGCCCAGTGCGATGTCGGACAGTGACAGGCCCCGGTGCCAGAACAGGATGGTTTCGTCGTCGCTCTGCCGTCCCGGCTTGAGGCCGGCGGCGATCTGGCCGAGCTCGGCATGCAGCGTTGTTTCGCTCAGCCGCCCGGTCTCGACATGGGCGCGCAGCGAGCCAAACTTGCCGCCCTTGCATTGACCCCAGTCGTCGACCACCATCTTCTGCATTATGTCGGTCAGCGACAGTTCCACCGCGCTCATCGTGCCATAGGGCACGACCAGGGCGCCGGGCTTGATCCATTCGGTCTTGAGCAACGGCTGCGGTTCCGAGAGGCGCGAGGCCTCGACGACGATGTCGGCGCCTTCGACGCAGCTCCTCCAGTCGCCGACCGCCGTTACCGTCTTGCCGAGATCGGCCGACAGTTTGGCGGCAAAGCCGTCGCGGCTTTCGGGGCGGCGCGAATGGACGCGGATCTCGTCGAAGTCGAAGAGATGGTCGAGCAGCCGAACGTTCCAATAGGCGGTGCCGCGTGCGCCGACATGGGCGAGCACCTTGGAATTCTTGCGTGCAAGATGCTTTGCGCCGATCGCGGTGACGGCACCGGTGCGCATGTCGGTGATGACGGTGGCATCGAGAATGGCGCGCGGCGTGCCGGTGCGCGGGTCGAACAAATTGAGGATGCCGAATTCGGAGGGCAGGCCGTGCAGGTAGTTGTCGACATAGTCGCCGACGATCTTCACACCGGCCGCGTCGAGCGGCGCGACATAGCCGCGAAGCACGTTGAAATGGCCGTGGAATGAGGGATCGGGCTCGAGATGGACGCGCGGCTCGATGACGGTCTGGCCCTTGCCCTGGGCAATGAGCCCGGCCTCGACCGCACCGATGATCTCGGCATCGGTCATGGCAAGCGCATCGATATCGAGCGCGTTCAAATAGTCGATATAGATGGGCCTCATGCGTGCGCGGTTCCTCGGGAGTCCCCGCTCATTCCATAACAGGCAAAAAGGCGACACGAAAGTTTGTTGGATAATCTATGGACTGCGCCTGCCGAATGCTGTTCAAACCGGTTCGCCATGACCGCCATTTCCGAAGACGAAGCCGTATCCCAGCCGACGAAGACAGAGACTGAAACCAACGCACGACGCGTTGCCTTGATCGTCGCCATCGCCTTCTTCATGCAGTTGCTGGATTCGACGATCATCTCGACTTCGCTGCCACAGATGGGGGCCTCCTTCGGCGTTCCAGCGGTGGCGATGAGCATCGGCATCACCGTCTACATGTTGACCATGGCGGTGTTCGTGCCGCTGTCCGGCTGGCTTGCCGACCGGTTCGGCGCGCGCAACATCTTCCTGCTGGCGATCGCGCTGTTCACGCTGACCTCGCTCGCCTGCGGATTCTCGACCAACCTTACCCAATTCGTCGCCGCCCGTGCCGTGCAAGGCCTGGGCAGCGCCTTGATGACGCCGGTCGGCCGCATACTGGTACTGCGCAATGCGCCCAAATCCGAACTGCTCAACGCCACGGCGCTGATCACCTGGCCGGCGCTGTTCGCGCCCGTCGTCGGGCCGGTGCTCGGCGGCTTCATCACCACCTACCTGTCCTGGCACTGGAATTTCTTCATCAACATTCCACTAGGGCTGGTCGGGTTGGCGCTGGTCGGCCGCTTCATTCCAGGCGACCGAGAGACCGACACCAAGCCTCTCGACTGGCCAGGGTTTTTCCTGACCTCGCTCGGGCTCGCCTGCCTGCTCTACGGGCTTGAACGCATCGCGCATCCGGAAGACGGCCTGCTGCCCACCGCGGCACTGCTTGCCGCCGGCATCGGGATCGGCTGGGTGGCGGTGCGGCATCTCCGACGCGCGCCGCATCCGCTGCTCGACCTCTCGTCGTTCAAGGTGCAGACCTTCGCCATCTCGACGCTTGCCGCCGGTACCATCTTCCGCGTCGCGATCAACGCCACGCCGTTCCTTTTGCCGCTGCTGTTCCAGCTCGGCTTCGGCCTTTCGCCTGTCGATGCGGGCATGATGATCCTGGCCTATTTCCTCGGCAATCTCGGCATGAAGACGGTGACGACGCCGATGCTGCGCCGTTTCGGCTTTCGCTCGGTGATGGTCGTCAACGGCGTCATCGCGTCCGCCTCGATCATGGCCTGCGCGGCCATCTCGCCACAGATACCGCAGGCGCTGGTGGTGGCGCTGATGCTGATTGCCGGACTGACGCGCTCGATGCAATTCACCGCGCTCAATACGCTGGCCTTCGCCGACATTGCTGCCGCGCAGCGCAGTTCGGCGGCGACGCTGTCGTCGATGCTGCAGCAGGTGGCGATGTTGTTCGGCGTCGCGGTGGCGGCGGCGATCCTCAACCTGTCGCAGATCGCCAGGGACCGGCCGACGCTCGATCTCGTCGATTTCCGAATCGCCTTTCTCGTGATCGGCGCTATCGGGCTCGTCACATCTTTCCGTTTTCTGACCTTGCCGAAGACCGCCGGCGCCGAAGTTTCAGGCCACACCGCGGGGAACTGAAAATCCTATTTTGCGGCCGATCGCAGGGTCAAATTCCGCCTTGTCCTTTCGCCTTGGTGCGACGCGTTTGCGCGTGCGGCCGATCGCGCAAACAATTGCCAAAAATGCAGAAGTTTCCGGGCATTGCGCCAGTTTTGGCAATCGATGCGTCCACTCCGGGAATCCCGCTGCCAAGCGCCTTTCTGAACGTGGATTCATTTGACGAAGCGGCGCTGAGCCGATTAGCTTTCATTCCAGGGGTGGCGGCACGGCCACCGGGGTGATCGCAGACAATGAACGCGACTGGCTGGCCGAAATTCAGGAGCCTGAATCAGGAAGGCATTGTCTTTGCCATTGCGGTCGTGCTGTTCGCGGCCGCTGCCATCGGCCTGCCGGGCTTCATCGATCCCAACAACCTCGTCGCCATCGTCCGCTCGGTCTCCGTGCTGGGCATTCTGGCGCTGGGCATGGCAGTCGTCATCATCGGCCGCGGCATCGACCTGTCGGCGGTGGCGATCATGGCGATGTCAGTCGCCTGGTACCTGCAACTGCTCAACACCGGCACCTCGGACGGGCTGGCCTTCGCCTATGTGCTGGCGGGCGTGCTCGCCATCGGCTTGCTCAACGGTTTTCTGGTCGCCTATGCCGATGTGCCGGCGATCTTCGTCACGCTTGCCACCGGTTCGTTCGTCTTCGGCTATGTGCGCTCGCAACTGATCACTCAGGATGCGGTGCCGGTGCCGCAGGGGCATTGGGTGGAACTGCTTGGCGGCCTGCGCTTCCTCGACATCCCGGTCGAGGTGTTCGTCTTCGCGGGGCTCGCCTTCCTGTTCTTCCTGTTCCTGCGCTACACCAAATGGGGCCGCTACATCTATTTCGCCGGCGACAATCCGGTCGCGGCCCGTAACATCGGCATTCCGGTGCGGCCGATGCTGGTGCTGCGCTACGTGCTCTCGGCCTTCGTGGCGTTGATCGCCGGCCTTTTGACGGCGGCCAGCCTGCACTCGATCAATACCCGCGTCGTCAACTCGACGCTGCTTTACGACATCGTCCTGGTGGCAGTGATCGGCGGCATCGGCCTGTCGGGTGGCAGGGGTGGGGTGCGCAACGTGCTGGTGGGAGCAGCGCTGATCGGCATCCTGCTCAACGCCATGACCATCATCGACATTCCGCTGCTTTACCAGAACCTGATCAAGGCGGCGATCCTGCTCGGCGCCATCATCGTCGACGGCATCATCAATCCGCGTGACGAGCAGACCGCGCAGCAGGGCGACATTTAGAGCAGATGGGCTAGCCCGTCTTGCTCTTGGGTACCCGGTGCGATCGGGACGATCGACCGGCAATGAAACCGAACCAGAGGATATGACATGAAGCTGATCAGAAGATTGATGGCCGCGGCCACGGCGCTCGCCGTAACGGCCTTCGTGGCGCCGACCTTCGCCGCCGACGATCCAGGCCCGGCGGCCTATGCGCAGGCGCTGAAGGGCAAGCGCGTCATGCTGGTGCCGCTAGCGATGGGCTTCGACCTGGCGCAGGGCTGGGCGCACTATTTGAAGAAGGAGGTTGACGCCTGGGGCGGTACGTTCGAGACGCGTGATCCGAACTGGGTGGTCGACGCCGGCGCGCAGGCGATCACCGACGCGATTTCGTCGGACACAAGGCCCGACGTGCTGATCATCCACGCGCCGGACCTCAACTCCTATTCCAAGCTGATGAAGAAGGCGCAGGCCGCCGGCACCTATGTGATCCTGGTCGACAATCCGGCCAATTTCCCCGCCGACGCCTTTGTCGGCAGCGACTGGGATCGGCTCGGCCAGCTCGAAGCGGAAGCGGCGATCAAGGGCTGCGGCGAGACCTCGTCGAAGAAGATCGGCCTGGTGCAGGGCGACCAGGCGAACTCCTCCAGCCTCTACCAGTATGCCGGCATCATGAAGGTGCTGGACAAGCATCCCGACTTCAAGGTGGTCGCCAAGCCGGACTCCAACTGGGATGCCACGACCTCGCGCAACGTGACGACGACAATGCTGCAGCAGAACCCGGACATCTGCTCAATCATCGATTTCTGGGATGGTGACGCCACCGGCGCGTCCGCTGCCATCCGTGACGCCAAGCTCGACGGCAAGGTGTTCCTGGTCACCACCGGCGGCGGCGAGAAGGCGGCCGATTGCGACAAGCTGCAGGACGGCACCTATGGCGCCGTGGTGATGACCGACCTTGCCCGCCAATCGGGCGACATGAACGCCATCATCAAGTTCCTGCTGCAGAGCGGCCAGCCGGCCGGCACTTCGCACACCTACATCTACACGCTGGAGAAGGCGACGACCAAGGCCGATCTCAAGCCCGACAGCTGCTGGGACCTGAAGGCGCTGCAGGCCGAGGCGGCGGCGAAGTAAGCCGCGTATTTCAGATAGATATCAGCGAGGTGGCCGGACGATCCGGCCACCTCTTTCTCGTACAGCAGTGAGCCGATGTCCCTTCGCGAACGCCTCCAGTCCTGGCGCTACAATCTCGTGCCCGACCATCTGGTCGGCGAGATCCTGACCAAGCGGTGGACCGACAACGCCATTCCGTTCCTGGCGCTGGTGGCGACGCTTGGCGTGTTCGGCTCGATCATCCCGGGCTTCTTCAAGCTGACTTCACTGCAGGAATCCACGCGCCAGCTTGGCGAATTCTCGATGGTCGTCACCGGCATGACCGTGGTGATGCTGGGCGGCGGCATTGATCTGTCCGTCGGTTCGATCTTCGCGCTGTCCTGTTTCTCCGCCGTCTATGTCTTCTTCATCCTCGAACAGTCGATCTGGCTGGCGCTCGCCGCATCGCTCGCCGCCGGCCTCATCTTCGGCGCCGTCAACGGCTATCTCGTCGGCTATCTCAGGCTGCGCGCCTTCCTCACCACGCTGGTTACCTTCATCTTCGGGCGGGCGCTGTTCGATATCCTGGTCACCACCTACGCCGCCGACGTGCAGCTTTCGTCGGCCACGTCAGATGTGCTCGATTTCATCGGCGACAGCACCTTCTCTGGCCTGTCGGTCTCGGTGTGGCTGGCCATCATTCTCGCCATCGTCACCCACATCGCGCTGACCCGGTCGCGCCCCGGCTGGCATGTGCTGGCGGTCGGTGGCTCCCGGCGCTCGGCGCACAATGCGGGCATTCGCGTGCGCCGAACCGTGTTCATGACCTATGTCTTCTCCGGCTTCTGCGCTTCGATCGGCGGCTTCCTCATCGCCTGCCGGCTGAGCGGGGCAGGGCCCGGCACCGGGCTCAATCTCGAGATCATGGCGCTGACGGCGGCGGTGGTCGGGGGCGTCAGCCTGGGCGGCGGGCGCGGCTCGGTGGTCAAGGGCCTGATGGGCGCCATCATCGTGCTCACCATGACCAACGGGCTGATCCGGCTGGGCTATGGCACCGGCACCAACCAGATGGTGCTCGGCATCATGCTGGCGGTTGCGGTCACCATCGACATTCGCTGGCTTAAGAACCGCCACAAGGTGCTGAACGAGGTCTATGTCGCGCCGGTCTATCTCAAGATGGGCGCCACGCAATCGGCCGTGCCCGGTTCAGGCACGCCCTACGAGCTCGACAACCGACTGTCGGCCGCCGACCATATCGGGCTTGGCGAGTTGGAGGGACCGGAAGACGTCATCCTCGATCGCGACGACCATCTCTATTGCGGCACACGCCATGGCGAGATCGTCCGCTTTTTCGCGCCCGATTACGTGAAGTCGGAAGTGTTTGCCCATATTGGCGGCTTTCCGCTTGGCCTGGCGTTCGACAGGGAAGGCAACCTGATCAGCTGCGTTGGCGCGATGGGGCTCTATTCCGTTTCGCCTGAGCGCGAGGTGAAACGCCTGTCGGCAGAGACGTCGCGCTCGTGGACCTCGATCGTCGACGATGCGCGGCTGCGCGATCCCAACGACTGCGACATCGCGCCCGACGGGCGCATCTATTTTACGGATTCGACCAAGCGCTACGACGCCCATGATTGGGCGTTGGATTCCATCGAGAACCGCGCCACCGGCCGGCTGCTGGTCTACGATCCGAAGGACCGGTCGACGAGGACGCTGCTCGACGGCTACCGTTACACCAACGGCGTGTGCATGGCGCATGACGGCAAGTCGCTGTTCTTTGCCGAAAGCTGGGCCTGCCGCGTGCATCGCTACTGGCTGGAAGGGCCGAAGGCCGGCACCGCCGAATGCGTCATCCGCGACATGCCGGGCTATCCCGACAACATCAACCGGGCTTCGGATGGCAATTACTGGATGGCGTGGCTCGGCATGCGCACGCCGAGCTTCGACCTGTCGCTGCGCCACCCCGCCATGCGCAAGCGGATGACGCGCCGGCTGCCGCAGGACGAATGGCTGTTCCCCAACATCAACACCGGCGGCGTGGTGAAGTTCAACGAGAAGGGCGGCATCGTCGAGGCACTGGGGGATCTGACCGGCGGCGCGCATCCGATGGTCACCTCGATGCGCGAGCACAAGGGTTTTCTGTTCGTTGGCGGCATCCTCAACAACCGCATCGGCCGCTACAGGATTGCTGGCGCCGATCCCAATTGGACCAGTCCCGCTTCCTATTGGGGAGGCAAGCCATGATCCTCGATCCAATCCTGGACGTGTTTCGCGGCAAGGCGGTCACCATCCCGCCGCTCGACGGCGCCTTCCGGCCCAACACGCGACTGGACGATGCGCCGGCCTTCGCCGGACTGACCGAGCCCGACAATTTGGTGGCCGACGGCAACAGGCTGCTCGCCTCCAGCGGCAATGCCATCTACGCGATTGCGGCTGGCTCAGATGCCGCCGTGGTCGAGACCTTTCCGTCGCCTATCACCGCGCTGGCGCTGTCGCCATCGGGCGAGCTGACGGTGGGGCTGGAAAGCCGCAAGCTGCTGGTCGCTGGCAAGGCGGTCGCGCTGCCGGCTGAGATCAGGTGCATCACCGCGCTGGGCTATGCCGATGACGGTACGCTGTGGCTGGCCAATGGTTCGGCGCAGCATCTGCCATCGCAATGGGCCGCTGACCTGATGAAGAAAGGCGTTTCCGGGTCGCTCTGGGCCCGCGCGGCGGGCGGTGACTTCCGCAAGGTGGCTGGCGACATCGCCTTTCCCTATGGGCTCTTTCCCGTTGGCGGCGATGTGCTGGTCAGCGAAAGCTGGCGCCATCAGCTCGTCCGCTTCAGTGCGGCCGGCAACCGCACCACGGTGCTGACGCATCTGCCTGGCTATCCCGCGCGGCTGTCGCCTGCTGGCGATGGCGGGGCGTGGCTGACCCTCTTTGCACCGCGCAACCGGCTGATCGAGTTCGTGCTGCAAGAGACGCACTATCGGCAGGACATGATCGACCATGTGCCACCGGCCTACTGGATCGCACCAGCACTGGCGTCCAACCGCAGCTTCCTCGAGCCGCTGCAATGCGGCGGCATCAGAACCATGGGCATCCACAAGCCATGGTCGCCAAGCCGCTCTTACGGTCTGGTGGTCAGGCTCGACCGGGACATGCAGCCGCAGTTCAGCCTGCACAGCCGCGCCAACGGCACGCGCCACGGCATCTGCAGCGTGGCGGAGAAGGACGGCGAGCTCCTCATCGCCTCCAAGGGCGGCGATTGCGTGCTGGCAATCGGCACGGGAGGTTTCTGATGGAGGCGATCGTTCGTCTGGAAAACGTCACCAAGAATTATCGTGGCGTGCCCGCGGTCAAGAACGTCAACTTCGATCTGAGGAAAGGCGAGATCCACGCGCTGCTCGGCGAGAACGGCGCCGGCAAATCGACGCTGACCAAGATCATCGCCGGCGTCGTCGACGCCACGTCCGGCAAGATGTTTCACAAGGGCCGGGAGATCGCCTACGCCTCGCCGCATGCGGCACTCGAAGCCGGCATTGCCATGGTGTTCCAGGAGACCAGCCTGGTGCCGTCGATGACGGTGGCGCAGAACCTCTATCTCGGCACGGAAAAATTCCTCAACCGGCTGCGCGGGACGTATATTTCAGCACAGCAATTCCTGCAGTCGCTGAATTTTCCGGTCGATCCGAACGCCATGGTGGCGACGCTGGGTGCCGCCAAGCGACAGATGGTCGAGATCGCGCGTGCAGTGCACCACAATGCCGAAATCATCATCTTCGATGAGCCGACGGCGACATTGACGCCGGAGGAAAAACGCCACTTCTTCGCGCTGATCCGGCGACTTAAGGCGAGTGGCGTGTCCATCGTCTTCATCAGCCATGCGCTGGAGGAGGCGCTCGCGATCGCTGATCGCATCACCATTTTGCGCGATGGTGAGTTGGTCATCACCGACGACACGTCGGTCTTTGACCGCGATAGAATTGTCGCCGCCATGGTCGGCCGCACGCTGTCGGGCCAGATCTACCGCCAGCGCGACGAGGCCAGGCTGCGCAAGGCTGGCAAGAAGGTGCTGTCGGTGCAGGACATTTCGATGAGCAATGTCGTGCGCAACAATTCTTTCTCGATCTTCGAGGGCCAGATCACAGGCATCTTCGGTCTGATCGGTTCCGGCCGTACCGAGACGTTCAAGATCGTGTCGGGCATCTACAAACGCGATTTCCTGCGCGGCGGCGCCATCGAACTCGATGACAGGCCGGTGCGCTATCTCGTGCCGAGCGAAGCCGTGGCGGACGGGATCGTCTATGTCACCGAGGATCGCAAGAGCGAAGGCATTTTCGAGACGATGGGCATTGCGGAAAACCTGTTCGGCGGGCTGCTGGCGGCCGGCCGCGAGAAGGCCTGGGTGATCAACCACCAGGAGATGCGACAGCTCTCGGCCGAGTGGACGAAAACGCTCAATATCAAGGCGATCAACGACAATGCGCGCGTCGTCGAACTCTCCGGCGGCAACCAGCAGAAGGTGGTGATCGGCAAGGGACTCGTCCAGCAGCCGCGCATCGTCATCCTCGACGAACCGACGCGCGGCGTCGACGTAGGCGCAATTGCAGAGATCCACCAGATCATCAATCGGCTGGCCGACGAGGGGCTGGCCGTGGTGGTGATCTCGTCTTACCTGCCGGAAATCATGAATTTGTCGGACCGGATTCTGGTCTGTAGGCAGGGCCGTATCGTCGAGGAGTTTTCACCGGCGAAGGCGACGGAAGAGAAGATCATGTATGCTGCGGTTCACTAGGGGTGGCCGATGCGAAGGTCGACAATTAGCTGGGATGCCGCTCCATTCGTCATCCACGGACGGAGCACGGAGCGAAGCGACGCGGCGCAGACCCCTGGAACTGCTCCGCCCAGGGATGACGAACCGGAGGGGCTTCGGCCAACTTCCCCCGGGGTTTGCTCCAGTCCGCATCGAAAACTGAATCAGCAAAGCCAGTTAGCAGCTTTTGCTCCGCCTCTGATTCAAAGACCAGTCCATCGACTTAACGAAGGGAAACACCATGGCCACCACAAAACTCCTGAGCGATGCCGAGGTCGAAAAGATCCCGGCGGTGAAGGCCGTGTTCGACGATATCAGGGCGACGCGCAAATCGGATTTCGTCAACAATTTCTGGCGCGGGCTGGCGAACGATCCGGCCTCGCTGAAGCGGACATGGGAACAGTTGAAGACGGTTATGGTCGCCGACAGCGCCATCGATCCACTGACCAAGGAAATGATCTATATCGCGGTATCGACCGCCAATGGCTGTTCGTACTGCGTCCACTCGCATACGGCGGCGGCGCGGGCCAAGGGCATGACCGATGTCCAGCATGGCGAACTGGTGTCGATCATCGGGTTGGCTGGCCAGACCAACCATCTGGTCACGGCGATGCAGATTCCGGTCGATCCGCAGTTCGAGGTGAAGTGAGCTTCACACCGGCCGATACACCTTATCCGCCGTATTCCAGAAGATATCCGCCTCTGCCGCCGCGCCGTGTTTCGCTACTGCGTCGCGGTGCGCTTTGATCAGTTCGGCATGGCTGGTCCACAGCTTCTCGATCGGGAAGTTAGAGCCGAACATCAGGTGTTCCGAGCCCAGAATATCAATCGCATTGTCGACGATGTAGGCAATCAGCGCAGGGTCGTTGCGGTGGACAAAGGTGCCGAGGCCGGAGAGCTTGGCGTAGAAATTCGGTGCCGCCGCCAGCGTGCGCAGGCCGGTTTTCCAGGCTTCGGTGGTTTCCGGCTCCATGCCGGTCAGCATGCCGGCATGGGTAAGGATGAAATTGGTTTGCGGGTTTTCGCCGACCAGCGTCAGCCCGTCCTTCATCTGGGCAGGGAAAAGCTGCAGGTCGAAGGACAACCCATAATCCTTCAACCTCGCGATATTGGCGCGGACCTTGGGATCGATCACCTGATCGGCCGAGGCGGCGAAGCGGAAGGCCGGCGTCTCATGCCAATGCAGTTGCATGCGCACGCCGCGCAGCAGGCGGTATTTCATCAGCCGGTCGATCTGTGGTCTGACATCGTCGACCGTCATGTCGGCATAGCCGACGATGGCGTGCGGCCAGCCGGTTTCGTCAGCTGTCTTTTGCAGGAAGGCGACTTCCTTTTCGAAATCCTCCTTCGCCCAGTTGGTCTGGACATAGACTGATTTTTCGACGCCGGCGCCTTTCTGGTCTTCGAGGAACTCCGTGATCGGGTAGTCGCGGCGGATAGGCTCGTAGGGGCCGAAGATACGCGGCACCATGGGGCCGACAAGCCAGGGCTGATCCTTTTGGCGCCAGATGTGGAAATGCGAGTCGATGGCTTTCTGCATCACGATACCCTTTTCCAGATGGTCTTGGCCGCTGGCGCAGGGCGGGCGAGCGACAGGATGAAATCGGTGAGGCCTTTTACTGACGAGCCGTCGACCAGATCGTCGAGTACGGGCAGGATGGCGCTGAGCGCCGCCGTCACAGGGCGGAAGCGCGGATCGCCGGCCAGCGGCGTCGCCAGCGACAGCCGGAAGGCGCGGGCGCTTAGCCGCCGCATGGCGGTCTCCATTTCGGCATGGCCACCGCGCTCCAGCGCGTCGGACAGGATGACGACCGCCGCCCCGCGCGCGAAGGCGGAAAAACGCGGCACCGACAGGAAGGCGAGCAATGTCGGTCCCATGCGGGTGCCGCCGTCCCAGTCATCGACCTGCGCTGACGCCCGCGCCAGCGCCCGGTCACGGTCGCGGATGCGCAGTGCCGTGGTAATGCGGGTGAGCCGCGTGCCGAAGGTGAATATCTCGGCGCGATCCGTGCCTTGCACCGCTGCATGCGCCAGTTTGAGATAATCAGCCGTGTGTAACTTCATCGAGCCGGACACGTCGATGAGAATGAGCAGCTTGCGCGGCACGGTCTGGCGGCGGCGCAGCAGCGGCGAAGGGATATCGCCATCGGCACTGACGATTTCCCTGAGCGACCGGCGCAGGTCGAGCTTGCCGCGCGAATGGGTGTGCACGGTGCGGAAGGATCGGCGCGCGGGTAGGGCGGCCGACAGTTTTCGGCGAAAGGCCGTCAAGCCGTTGTCGTTGCGCTGGAAGTCTCGGGTGCTCAGCTGCTCCAGGGCCGAAGACAGCTCACCGCCTTCTCGGCTGTGCTCGGCTTTGATTTGCTCGTCGTCGGCACCGCCATCATCCTTGATGCGCGTTTCCTCGTCCGCCTCGCTTGCGCTCACGGCCGACGTGTTGCCGTAGAAATGGCTTTGGAAATGCGCCTCGAATTCGGCACGGCGATCAGGCGGCGGCGCCAGCGTGGCAAGGGCAGCTTCGCGGATGTCATTCATCGAGCGCGGCCCAAGCAGAGTCACCGCCTGCATGAATCCGGTGACCTGTTCGGGGGCGATGGCGAAGCCGTATCGGCGCAGCAGCCGGCCGAAGCCGAGGAATGGGGCAGCCTCGCGAGGTAACGCGCTCACCCCAGCGCCTCTTCGACGATGCGGCCGAGTTCTGGCGCGATGTAGGAGAGGTCCTCCTCGTCCTTGATCAGTACGCCGATGGCGCGGCGGAAGGCTTCCGGCCAGGGACTGCCGCCTCTTTCCAGGATGGTCGCGGCATTGGCCCATTCGACCGCCTCGGCGATCCCTGGCGGCTTGGCGAGCGGGCGGGCGCGGATGGCCTGCACGGCGGACGCCACGGCGCGCGCCGTCGTCTGCGCCACATCGCTGGCGCGCAGCATGATGATCTCCGCCTCGCGTTCGGCATCGGGATAGCCGATCCAGTGGTAGACGCAGCGGCGGCGCAGCGCTTCGGCCAGTTCGCGGGTGCGGTTGGAGGTCAGGATGACGATCGGCAGTGCTTCGGCGCGGATGGTGCCGCGTTCGGGAATGCTGATCTGGAAATCGGAGAGGAATTCCAGGAGCAGCGCTTCGAATTCATGGTCGGAACGGTCGATCTCGTCGACCAGAAGCACGCGCTGCTGTGGCGCCCGCAGCACTTGCAGCAGCGGCCGCGCGATCAAAAAGCGGTCGTCGTAGATGTCGACTTCCTGGTCGCCGGCATGGCGGATGGCGAGCAACTGGCGCTGGTAATTCCATTCGTAGAGCGCGTGCGCGGCATCGATGCCTTCATAGCATTGCAGCCGCACCAGATCGCGTCCGAGCAACTCGGCAATCGCCTTTGCTGCTTCCGTCTTGCCGACGCCCGGCGCACCTTCGAGCAGCAGTGGTTTGCCCAAGTGGATCGCCAGGAAGATAGCGGTCGCGAGGCTGTCGTCGGCCAGATAGCGCGAGGTGGCAAGGCGCGCCGCCACGGCTTCCGGCGAAGCCGCGACCTGGTCGGCGTCAGCGCGGGTCATCGCGGCCACTCAGTTCGCGGCTTGCGCCTTGAGCGCGCGCAGGATGCGTTCCGGCGTGATCGGCAGCGTGTCGATGCGCACGCCGACCGCGTCGAAGACGGCGTTGGCCACCGCCGGTATCTGCGGATTGGCGCACATCTCGCCCGGTCCCTTGGCGCCGTAAGGCCCATCAGCGGAAGGCCGCTCCAGCACGATGATCTCGGTCTGGGCAAGGTCACCCGGCCCCGGCATCAGATACTGGTTGAAGTCGGTGCCGCCATGGTCGCGGTTGGGGTAGTAAGGCTCTGTCGTCTCATAGAGCGCGTGGCTGATGCCCATCCACGAGCCGCCGACGAGTTGCTGCTCGACCATCTTCGGGTTCAGGGCGCGGCCGATCTCGAAGACGTTCTTGACGTTCAGCACCGTCACTTCGCCGGTCTCGTCGTCGACCTCGACCTCGGCCACGGTGCAGGCATGCGCGTAGCAGGTCGATGGCTTCATCGCTCCGGTTTCTTTCTCGGGATAGGAACGCGGGATCAGGAACATGCCGCGGCCCGAGATCGAGCGGCCGCGCTTGAAATGCGCCGACAGCGCGACGTCGAAGATCGAGATCGACTTTTGCGGCGCGCCCTTGACCAGTATGTTGCCCTGGCCGTCGGTCTCGAGGTCGGAAGCGTTCACTTCCAGTTCCTCGGCCGCCACCTCGAGCATCACCTGGCGGGCTTCCCTGGCAGCCTGGATGACGGCGTTGCCGGCGCGGTGGGTGCCGCGCGAGGCGAAGGTGCCCATGCAGTGCGGGCCGGTGTCGGTGTCGGCGGTGTCGACGACGACGCGGTCGGTCGGCACGCCGATGGCCTCGGCGCAGATCTGCGCCATGATCTGCTTCATGCCCTGGCCGAGATCGACGGACGACAATGTCACCATGAAATTGCCGGTCGGCGTCGAGTGGACCAGCGCCTGCGTCGGGTCGCCGCCGAGGTTCATGCCGGTCGGATAGTTAATTGCGGCGACGCCGCGTCCGCGCCTGATCGCCATCTCAAGCTCCCTTCGCGTAGGAGGACATCGCCATGTATTTCTCCGCCACCGGCCAGTTGGCGGCGCGCGAAGCCTCCTGCATGCATTCGATGAGTGCCGCCCCTTCCGTCGGCTGGCGATGCGCCTTCATGTCCCCGTCGCGATAGGCGTTGATGAAGCGGAACTCGAGCGGATCCATCCCGATCAGCCGCGCCAGCTTGTCCATCTGCACCTCCAGCGCGAAGTCGCCGATGGTGACGCCGAAGCCGCGCATGGCGGAGGAGGGGGTACGGTTGGTGTAAACGCAGTAGGTGTCGATCCACACATTCGGGATCGTGTAGGGACCGGGATAGTGCGCGGCCCCTTTCTGCGCTCCGTAAGGCGAGTGGCGCGAATAGGCGCCGGCGTCGGTATAGCCGGTGACCTTCCGAGCGACGATGCGGCCATCCTTCATGACGCCGTCCTTGATGATGACTTTTTCGGCGGCGCGGGGCGAGGAGATCTGCATCTCTTCCTCGCGGCTGTAGATGAAGGATACCGGGCGTCCGGTGAGCTTAGCGCCGAGGATGGCGATCGGCTCGACGATGACGTCGACCTTGCCGCCGAAACCGCCGCCGACGGTGCCGCCGACGAAATGCAGCTTCGAGCCCGGCATCTGCAGGATGATGGAGGAGTTGTCCAACGTGAAGAACATCGCCTGCGTGTTGGTGTAGCAGGTGAAGCGGTCATTGGGCTCGGGCACCACCACACAGCCCGTCGTCTCGGTCGGGGCGTGCTCGATGGGCGAGGACTGGTAGCTCTGTTCCAGGATGTGGTCGGCGCCAGCAAAGCCTGCCTCGACATCGCCGAAGCGCACCTTGCGGCACTCGCCGCTGTCGTAGAGATAATAGTTCTGGCCGTGATATTCATTGACGATCGGCGCGCCGGGCTTCAGCGCTTCTTCCATGTCGAGGACGGCCGGTAGGACCTCGTAGTCGACCTTGACCTTGGCTGCGGCTTCCTGCGCCGCGCGCTCGGTCTCGGCCAGCACCGCGACCACGGCCTCGCCCTTCCAGCGTACCTTGCCGTCGGCCAACACTGTCTCGTCCTCGGGGCCGACCTGGATCAGGATCAGGATGGTGTAGACGTTGTGCGGCACGTCCCTGGCGGTGAGGATTTTCAGCACTCCCGGATGTTTTTCCGCATCGGAAGTGTCGATCGAGCGGATGCGGGCGTGATGGTGCGGGCTGCGCACCATCTTCAGATGCAGCATGCCGGGAAAATTGCGGTCGGCGAAATAGGCGGTCTTGCCGGTGACATGGCCCGGCGAATCGAGCCGGGCGCGCGGCTGGCCGATCTCGTGGAGGTCGTCCTTGCGCACATCGGCGAAGTAGTTCTTCCGCAGTTCCATTCTTCTGGTCCTCAGGCTGCGTTCTGCGAATTGGAGCGGGCGGCGGTCAGCACTGCCTGGATGATCGGCTCATAGCCGGTGCAGCGGCAGATGTTGCCCGACAGCGCCTCGACGACTTCCTCACGGCTGGGGTTGGGCGTGTGGTCGAGCAGCACCTTGGCGGCAATGATCATGCCCGGCGAGCAGAAGCCGCATTGCGTGGCGAAGGTGTCGAGGAAGGCGCGCTGCAGCGTATGCAGCACGCCGCCGTCTGCAAGGCCCGACGTGGTGGTGATCGAAGCGCCGTTGCAGGTTTCGGCCAGCGTCAGGCAGGAGAGCCTGAGTTCACCGTCGACGATGACCGAGCAGGCACCGCAGGTGCCCTGATGACAGCCGCCCTTCGGCGAAGTGTCGCCGATCTTGTCGCGGAGGGCGTTGAGCAGCGTCGTGCCGCTGTCGATGAATTCGGCTTTTTCGGAGCCGTTGAGTGTGAACTGGACTGGAACCTTTGCCATTCTTCCTCCTTGCGCGCCTGCCCGAGGGATCGGACAGACGCGCGCCCTCCCGCGGGTTGTTCTTTCAGCTCAGCAGCAGCCGGCCGAGATGGACCGGCAGAACTTCGGCGCGATACCAGGCGCTGGCGATCGGATCGGTGATCGGCGAGGTGCCTTCGCTGGCAGCGGCCAGCGCCGCTGCGATGCCGTCCCTGGTCAGGCTTCGGCCGATCAGTGCTTTCTCGGCGGCTACCGCGCGCATCGGCCGGTCGGCCAGGCAGCCAAGCGCGATCCGCGCCGAGCCTATGGTGCCGTCGGCGGCCTGTTCGAGCACGGCGGCGATGCTCAGCACAGAGACACCCTTGGGTTTGACCCGCGACACTTTGAGGAAGCGCAAGCTGTCGGTCTTCGGCGGTGTGAAGCTTACCGAAGTGACGAGGGCGCGGGTCTCGTCACGTCCGGCGAGGAAGGTTTCGAGTGGCAATTCGCCTTTGCCGGTGTCGACACTCGCGTCCAGCGCCAGCAAGGCGACGGCGAAATCACCGTAAGGGGCGGGCGCGAACAAATTGCCGCCGACGGTTGCCATGTTGCGGATGGCCGGCCCGCCAACGGCGCGCGCCGCCTTGGCGAGGGCGCCGAGATCGGGATGGCGAGTAATCGCGGCCATGGTCACCGAGGCGCCGATACGGACCTTGGCGTCGCCGACCTCGATGGTTGAAAGGGCCGGATCGATCGACCTGACCAGGCTGAAAACCGAAACGTCGCCCTCATTGGCGGCGCGCACCACCAGCGTGCCGCCGCCGAGGTAGCGCGTGCCCTCTATCTTCAGGGCCGCATTGGCGTCCTTCACCGTCGCAAAAGTCTGCAGTGCTAATGCCATGGCACGCTCCCGCGTTGCGGCTCAGTTCTGGCCGGCGAAATGGCTTTTCAGCGCGTTGAAACCGCCCTGGAAGACATTGGTGCCCATGCCTTCGGCCAGCTTGTCGGCCTCCTCAGGCGCGGCGTCGAAGCTGGCGGTCCATTCGCCGTAGGTGCGGTTGCCGTCGGTGACGCGCCGCAACTGCAGCGTCGCCTTGTGATTGGTGATCGGCTGCGGCGTTTCCAGGATGGAATAGCTGACGAGGAAATTGTCGTCGGAGAAGTCGAGTAGTTCTTCGCGCAGGCGGGCGCCGCTGATGAGCTGGAAGTTGCGCACGCAGCCGATGGTGGTGGCGTCCTTGCCGTCTTCGATATGGCTCTCCACCATGCGTGGGTGCCAGCCCGGCAGACCGTCGAAGTCGCGTATGCGCGCCCAGACTTGTTCGACCGGCGCGTCGATGACGCTGGAGATGGTGACTTTCGGCATATCCATGTCCCCTTGCAAATCTTCTTCGCAGCAAGGGTAGGACGGTGGCCGCGTCCACGCTTATCAATGCGTCTTGGCCGCGTATCAATCAGTATGAAAAAACTGGCGGTTTGAAGAAACTGGCCGGCTCAGGCCGTTGCCCGCGCCGCCTCGCGATAGAGCGTCGGCGGCACGCCGACATGGTCGCGGAAGAAGCGCGAGAAATTGCCCTGCGTGGTGAAGCCGAGATTGCAGGCGACGGAAATCAGCGGTGCCTCGGACCACTGCAATTGCCGCACCGCCTCCTCCATGCGCAGTGTGTTCCAATAGACATTGGGCGTCAGGTTGGTCTGTTCCTTGAACAGAGCGAAGAAGTGCGGCCGCGACAGGCCGACGCTGCGGGCGACATCGTCGAAGGAAATTCGCTCGCAGACATTGGCCTTCATCAGCTGGATCGCCTTGCGGACACGGAAATCCTGCATGGTGTGGATACGGACGCGGCCTTCCTGCGGCGCCGAGGCGTCGGCGGCGTCGAGCATCGAGTCGATGAACCGTTCGATCTCGTAATTGGCGACGTCGTCGATGCTCTCATTGTCGGTCAGATGGTCGAGCAGGCCGGCAGCGGCCTGATGCAGCCACGGCTCGAGCGTGATGGCAGCCTGTGCAAACAGCGGCGCGGTGGAAGGCAGGTCGCGGCGCCGTCGCGCCCAGTCCGGATCGATGTAGAAGGCGAGGAACAGCCCCGGCCTGCCGTCATGTGACAGGACATGGCTGTGCGGCTGTAGCGAGTTGATGCCGGCGGCGAATCCCGGCCCGAGCCGGACCGTCTCCCGGCCGATGGTCATTTCGCCGGCGGTGCCTTCCAGCCAGATGATGAGATGCGCCTCGACATGGGCATGGGTGACGAAGTCGCTCGCGACATTCAGGACAGAAACATGTCCGAACCGGCCCCAATAGAGCCTGATCGCTTCCGTCATGGGTATATCCTCCCGCAGGCGACTGGCCTCCCTTCGCCTGCATGGGGATTGTGCGGCCGAGTGCGGCCGCACGTCAAGGCGCTGGCTCGCGGCAGGCTTGCCCGACACGGCGAGCCGGCGGATTTTCAGACTGAGCGATAGGAGGCGGCGGCACAGCGCCTGGGGCTCGAAAAACCGGCGCTGCCCTCGTGCCAAATACATGAGAGCAGCGCCTGAAGCGCTTGTTTTCAGTCGCGATCAGTCGCTGCGCCTGAAATTGCGGATGCGGTCGAACAGAACCGCCAGCAGGATGGCGCCGCCGATGAAGACACCCTGCCAGAAGGCATTGATGCCAAGCAGGCCAAGGCTGTTGCGGATCACTTCGATCAGCGCGGCGCCGACAATGGCGCCGAAGGCGGTTCCAACGCCGCCAGCGAGATCGGCACCGCCGATGACGGTGGCCGCGATCACCTGCAGCTCCATACCGTTGCCGAGATTGGTGGTGACGGCGCCCAGCCAGCCGGTCTGGATGATGCCGGCAATGCCGGCCGACAGCGCCGAGATCATGTAGACCGCGACCTTGATCTGCTTCACGGGAACGCCGGTCAGCGTCGCCGCATGCTCGTTGCCGCCAATGGCGAAGATGTGCCGGCCGAACTTGGTCCAGCGCAGGATGAAGCCGGTGATCAGCGCCAGCAGGATCATGTAAAGCACCGGATTGGCGATGCCGAACAGCCAGGCTCCGCCGCCCAGCGCCAGAAGCTTGTCATGGTCCGGCCCGAACTGGAAGACGACGGTGTTGTTGGAGGCGACCATGGCCAGGCTGCGGGCAATCGACAGCATGCCGAGCGTCACCACGAAGGGCGGGAACCCCAGATAGGCGATCAAAGTGCCGTTGAAGGCGCCGATGGCGAGCGCGGTTGCGATCGAGGCCAGGATGCCGATTTCGATCGAGTAGCCGGCATGCATGGTGACGGCCAGCACCATCGACGACAGGCACAGCACCGAGCCGACCGATAGGTCAATGCCGCCGGTGATGATGACGAAGGTCATGCCGAGCGCGACGATGGCGACAAAGGTGATGTTGCGGGTGATGTTGTAGAGGTTCTTCGACGTCGCGAAGGCGTCGGTGGCGAACGACAGGAAGATGCATGCGAGGATGACGGCTATCACCACCCAGAAGGTCTGGGTGGAAAACAGCCGTGACAGGAAACTGTGCTGCTTCTGTGCGATCGTCTGGTCAAGAGTGACTGCCATTATCGACCTTTCCTGCCGGCAGCGATTCGCGCCAGCCTGGTGAAATCCGGATTAGCCGCGCTCACGAGACCTGCTCGATGGCGCCAGTGATGAGCCCGGTGACTTCCTCGGGCGAGCTCGACGCGATTGTCTTGTCGGCGACCTTGCGTCCGCGCCGCATGACGATGACGCGGTCGGCGACATCGAACACGTCGGGCATGCGGTGGCTGATCAGCACCACGGCGATGCCCTGGTCGCGCAAATGGCGGATCAGGTTGAGTACTTCGGCGACCTGTCGCACCGAGATCGCGGCGGTGGGTTCGTCCATCAGCACGATCTTGGCCTGCGACAGCATGGTTCGGGCGATCGCAACCGCCTGGCGCTGGCCGCCCGACATCTGCTTGACGAGATCGCGCGGGCGGGTCTCGGATTTCAACTCGGCAAAGAGCTTGCCGGCGCGCTTGTACATGGCGGCATAGTCGAGGATGCGGAATGGACCGATGCCACGCCGCAACTCGCGGCCGAGATAGACATTGGCGGCGGCCGTCAGATTGTTGCAGAGCGCAAGATCCTGGTGGACGATCTCGATGCCGTGCTGGCGGGCTTCCGCCGGCTTGTTCAGCAACAGCTCCTTGCCATCCATGCGCATGATGCCATGGCTCGGGTGGAAATTGCCGGCGATCATCTTGACCAGTGTCGACTTGCCCGCGCCATTGTCGCCCATCAGGCCGACGACCTGGCCGGGTTCGATAGACAGCGACACGTCGTTGACCGCCTGGATGGCGCCGAAATGCTTCGAGATATTGGTGAGTTCGAGAACCGCCACCAGCCTATAGCCTCCCCATTCCTTGCTGCCTGCCTGTTCCAGGTCGCAGCGCATACACCGTGCTCCCCATTCCTCCCGGAAGCAACGTTGACCGGCATTTACCCGAATGCCCGCGCGGGCGTCAATTGTCGGATTGACAAGAAAAGGGTATTTGTCGGACGAATGTTGGTTGACGGTTTCGAAAAATCCGTTTTGTAGGACAAATAGAGATTGACGTTGTCGCCGAGCCGTTATTAGCTGACGGTCGGAGAAAGATATTCGGTCCCAGGCCATCGTTGCGGCCGGACCGGCGGGAGGTTATCGGCCGTTCAGGCACGTTGCCGGTCTGGTCGCATCTGAAAATGCTTATCGGCCTTACCTGGCGGCACGAGCGTTGGCTCTGCCATCACGCATCAGGTCGATTTGTGTGGCGGGCACGCCGTGTCCGTCTGTTTCCAAGGGAGGACTGACATGAGGAAAACACTATTGCTCGCCGCCGTCGCCGCCATGGCGCTGGGCGCCGGGCCGGCTTTGGCCAAAAAGCAGCTGGTCATCGTGGTGAAGGGTCTCGACAATCCGTTCTTCGAAGCCATCCATCAGGGCTGCGAGAAATGGAACAAGGAGAACGCCAGCTCGGAATATGAGTGCTTCTACACCGGTCCGGCGTCGACTTCCGACGAAGCCGGCGAGGCACAGATCGTCCAGGATATGCTGAGCAAGCCCGACACGGTGGCGATGGCGATTTCGCCGTCCAACGCGCCGCTGATCGCGCAGACGATCAAGACCGCCAATCCTACGATCCCGATCATGACCGTCGACGCCGACCTCGCCAAGGAAGACGCGGCGCTGCGCAAGACCTATCTCGGCACCGACAACTACCTGATGGGCAAGAAGATCGGCGAGTACATCAAGAAGGCCAAGCCGAATGGCGGCACGATCTGCACCATCGAAGGCAATCCGGCGGCCGACAACATCCTACGCCGCGCGCAGGGCATGCGTGATGCATTGTCGGGCAAGGATGGCCTCGCGGCGCTGGCCGGCGAAGGCGGCTGGACCGAAGTCGCCGGTTGCCCGGTGTTCACCAATGACGACGGCGCCAAGGGCGTGCAGGGGATGACCGACATTCTTGCAGCCAATCCCAAGCTCGATGCTTTCGGCATCATGGGTGGCTGGCCTTTGTTCGGTGCGCCGCAGCCCTATCGCGACCTGGTCGGACCGCTGAAGGACCGGCTGGCCAAGAACGACTTCGTCATCGGTGCCGCCGACACGATCGGCGACGAGGTGGCGATCGCCAGGGATGGCCTCGTCACCGCCCTGGTCGGCCAACGGCCGTTCGAAATGGGCTACAAGGCGCCGTCGGTGATGATCGACCTGATCGAGGGCAAGAAGGTTGACGATCCGGTCTTCACCGGCCTCGACGAATGCACCAAGGACACGGTCGACACCTGCATCCAGAAGTAAGCATCCAAAAGTAGGTTGAAATACCGGGGCGTCCTTTTTCCAGGGCGCCCCGTCAACTCCCTCAGTGAGAAGGACAGGCAAGCATTGTCGGGGCGAAGGCTCCGGCTTGACGGGCTCGTGCGTCTTGCCATTCGGCATGGACAATAGCGGGAACGGACAATTCCGGACAGTTTCCCAGACAAGATTGCCGACGCCGGAACGAAGATGCCGGACGACAAGTCTAGAAAGCGATCCGCTGGGGTTGAAGCGCCGCCCAGCCCGCCTGCCGCCACTGTTCGCCGGCCTGAAATGGCGTGGAACCCAGGATCGAGCGTGCATGCCTCGCTGGCCGGTGAAATCGGCCTCAGGATCGTGCGCGGCGACTATCCGCCGGGCACAATCCTGCCCAACGAAGCCAAATGGTCGGAAACCTTCAACGTCAGTCGCTCGGCGGTGCGTGAGGCTATCAAGATGCTGATGGCCAAGAGCCTGCTTGCCTCGCGTCCCAAGATCGGCAGCTGGGTCGAGCCCAGGGAACGCTGGAACCTGCTCGATCGCGACGTGCTCGCCTGGTACGCGACCTCGCCCGACCGCGAAGTGTTCCTGCGCACGGTGCAGGAGTTCCGCCACATCATCGAGCCGGAAGCGTCCGCCTTTGCCGCCATACGGCGCAGCGACGAGCAGATGGCGGAGATCAGCCAGGCCTGCCGCGAGATGGGGGCGGCGACAAACCTGCAGGAGCGCACGCGCGCCGACACGCGCTTCCATCTCGCCATCCTCAGGGCCTCGGGCAACGATCTGCTGGTGCCGCTCGGCGTGCTGATCGAATCCGCCCTCGACCATCTGTTCGTCTTCGTCACGCGCGAGCACAGCGACCAGCGGCGCGCCCAGTCGCTGCATGAGGCCATAGAGAAGAACATCCGCCTGCAACGACCGGTCGCCGCCAGAGGCGCGGTGCACAAATTGCTCGCCAACACCGACGAGGTTATCGAACGGTCGCGGCGGTAAGGCCGGCCCGCCGTTCGAGCGTCAGATCGTCTGCTTCTTCCCGTCCTTTGACGGCATCAGGTCAACGCCGTTGACCTTGCCAATGTGGGTCGCCAGCATCGGCACGAACTGCTCTGCCGGACCGGTGGCGTGGGCGCCGGCGAAGGAATTCTTGGTGGCGTTGCCGAGCGGATTGGCGATGCCGGCCGCACCCGCCATCGATTCCAGATAGGTCAGGTCCTTGAAGGCGTTGGCGATGGTGAATTTGTGGGCGTCACGGTCGCCCTCCAGCGTCCAGCGCATGAAGGTCTGGTAGAAGCCGCAATCCATGCGGCCGTTGCGGATGACGCTGTCGAAGCGCGGCGGCGAGATGCCGACCTTCTCGGCCAGCGCCAGCGCCTCGGAATAGATGGCGGCGTAGCCCAGCGAGATGAAATTGTTGAGCAGCTTCATGCGGTGGCCGTCGCCGGTGTCGCCTATATGGACGATGCGGCCGGCCCAGGTCTCGAGCACCGGCTTGACCCTGGCAAAGACGGCGTCGGGTGCGCCGACCATGGCATCGAGCGTGCCTTCCCAGGCTTCTTTCGGCGTGCGGCTGAGCGGCGCATCGACATAGTCGACGCCGAGCGCCTTGAGTTCGGCGGCGAGCGCCACCGTCGAGACCGGATCCGATGTCGAGCAGTCGACGACGACCGAACCCTTCTTCAAGCCTTCCTTGAGACCGCCGGGGCCGCGAATGATGGCTTCGACTTCGCGCGAACCGGTGACGCAGATGAAGACGATATCAGATGCCGCCGCGACGTCGGCCGATGTCGATGTCTCCTTGGCACCCCGGCCAGCCAGGTCTTCCGCCGGCTTGCGGTTCTTGCGGCCAAGGAATGTCAGGGGATAGCCCTTGTCGACGATGTTCTTGGCGATACCGTGCCCCATCAGGCCAAGGCCGATAAAGCCGATCGTCTCGCGCGCGGCAGTGGTGTTCATGTCTTCGGTCCTATCCGGGATTATTGATAATAGCGCCGCTGTTTTTGCCGTATGCGGTTGCGGAATGCAATATTGTCTGACAATAGACGATTGTTCCAGAGCCTGTTGTGGAGACCAGTATGACGAAGCGGATCATGTTCACCGGCGGCAGCGGCAAGGCCGGGCGCCATGTCGTGCAATATCTGGTGGAGCAGGGCTGCCAGGTGCTCAACATCGACACCAAGCCGCTCGACAATCCCAAGGTGCGCACGCTGATCACCGACATCACCGACAGCGGGCAGGTGTTCAACGCGCTGTCGAGCTATATGGGGCTGCACGAATTCGACCCGTCGCTGCGCCCGCAGCCGGTGGATGCCGTGGTGCATTTCGCCGCCATCCCGCGCATCATGATCACGCCCGACAACGAGGTGTTCCGCATCAATGCGATGGGCACCTACAATGTCATCGAAGCGGCGGTGAAGCTCGGCATCCGCAAGGTGATCATCGCGTCCAGCGAGACGACCTACGGGCTGGTCTTCGCCAACGAGCCGCGCGATCCCAAATATTTCCCGCTGGACGAGGCGTATGACGTCGATCCGATGGACAGCTATGCGCTGTCCAAGATCGTCAACGAGAACACGGCCCGCGCCTTCGCGCAGCGCAACGGCACCGACATCTACGCGCTTCGGATCGGCAACGTCATCGAACCGCACGACTATTCGCTGTTCCCCAAATGGTTCGCCGATCCGGGCTTCCGCAAGCGCATCGCCTGGAGCTACATCGACGCCCGCGACCTCGGGCAGATCACGCTGCGCGCCGTCGAGAAGGATGGGCTCGGCTACCAGGTGTTCAACGCCGCCAATGACGACACCTCGTCCGACCTGCCGACGGCCGAACTCTTGAAGCGGTTCTATCCCAACGTGCCGGTCAAAGCCGAACTCGGCGAATACGAGACGCTGCTGTCGAACCGCAAGGCGCGCGACATGCTCGGCTTCCGGCCGGAACATAGCTGGCGCAAATACGTCAAATAGCTCGGCTTGGTTGTGCATAGCCAGGGGCTTTGCGGGCCAGCACCAGTGCCGCGCTTGACAGCTTCGCCAATCCGGCCTTTGTGGAACCATGCGGGACGCGAAGCCGAACAAGGAAAAATCGCCGGGGAAAACAGCAGCCACTGAGCGCCAGGCTGGTGTTCGCCGGTCGGATGCGGCGCGCATTCCCGGCGCCAGTGTGCATACGTCGCTGGCAAGCGAGATTGGTCTCAGGATCGTGCGCGGCGACTATCCGCCAGGCACTATCCTGCCCAACGAAGCCAAATGGTCGGAAACTTTCAGCGTCAGCCGCTCGGCCGTGCGCGAGGCGATCAAGATGCTGATGGCCAAGAGCCTTTTGGCATCGCGCCCCAAGATCGGCAGCTGGGTCGAGCCCAAGGAGCGCTGGAACCTGCTCGATCGTGACGTGCTCGCCTGGTACGCGACGTCGCCGGATCGCGAGGTGTTCCTGAAGACCGTGCAGGAATTCCGCCACATCATCGAGCCGGAAGCGACCGCTTTCGCCGCCATACGGCGGACCGATGAGCAGATGGCCGAAATCAGCCAGGCCTGCCGCGAAATGGGCGAGGCTTCCAGCCTGCAGGAACGCACGCGCGCCGACACCCGCTTCCATCTCGCCATCCTGCGCGCCTCCGGTAACGATCTGCTCGTGCCGCTCGGCGTGCTGATCGAATCCGCCTTCGACCATCTCTTCGCCTTTACGACGCGCGAGGTCGACGATCTCAACCATGCGCAGAAGCTGCACGAGGCGATCGAGAAGAACATCCGCCTGCAGCGGCCCGACGCGGCGCGTGCCGCGGTGCGCAAGCTGCTTGCCAACACGGACGGCGTGATCAGGTCCCGGTAATCCGATATCCAGTGAGGCCGGCCTGACCTGGATCTCAGCCCTGCCTATTCGGCTGGCGACGCAGCCAGATGCCGGCGGGTCAGCCCGACGAGCAGCGCCTGGTCGCGGGCGGCGTGCTCGGGCCGGTTCACAACCGGGTCACCGTTGACCATGGCGCCCCAGAAGCCGCGCAACTCCTCGACGAAGGCTTCGCCATAGCCGGCGCGCAGATCCCTGGTCGACAATGTGTGGCCGTCCGATGTCTTGACCGTCAGCCTTGTCGGATGGTGGTTGAGCCAGGGTGAGGGGAATTCGAGTTCGAGGCTGGCATCGTCGAAGAACAGCGTGATGCGCTCCTTGTAATCGGCGAGCTTCGGCACCGTCAGGTGCGTCATCGTCCACAGCGCCTGGCCGCCGAGCAGTTTTACGGCGCCCTGGCCACCATCGCCATTGGCAAAAATCTGCGCGCCGACGATCTCGCCGTCGGGAACCTCCAGCGCATCGAGCAGGCCATGCACGGCGTTGACATCGTGAATCAGGGCGGAGCTGTAAGCGCCGGTAAAGCCACGAAAAGCCAGATCCGTCAGAGGCTGGCCGATGGCGTGCTCGACCTGGTCTTTCTGCTTGGCAATTGCGGAAGCGATCAGCTCTTTCGGGATGTCGCTGCCGCGCCTGTAGGGGTGATGGGCGATGAACGGCCAAGCGTCGGGGTCGTTGACCTCGACCGACACTGAGCGAAGCGTCTTCGCCATGCCGGGCAGCGATGCCAGCGCCAGCCGGTAGCTCGGATCGAAGCGCTTCATAGTGCCGACCTGCATGACTTTGCCGGCCTTGTCGCGGGCGGCGATGATGTCTGATATCTCGGCCGGCGAATAACAGAGCGGCTTTTCGCAGAACACATGCAGGCCGCGCGCAAGACCCGTCAGCACCTGCTCGTAATGCAGCGGATCGGGTGAGCCGATGACGACGGCGTCGAGGCGCTGGTCGAAGAGCTGCTCCGGCGTCTCGAAGCCGGGAACGCCATGGGTGTCGGTGACGAACTGCCGCGAAATTCGCGAGGGATCGGCGACGCCGACCAGTTCAAACAGGTCGCCGAGACGCAGAAGGTTGGGAATGTGCTCGACCTGCGAAATCATGCCGGCGCCGATGACGCCGACCCTTATCCTGCTCATGCTGCTACTCTCTGCAAATGGTCACGGCGTTGCCGATGGCCGGTTGCCGATCTGGGCGAGCAGGCCGGCAATCTCGGCTTCGACCGCTTTCAGATCCTCCCCGCCTGACATGATGGAGATGACCTCGTCGCGCGAAATGTCCGATTTGGCGTAGGTGCCGCGGTTGCGGCCACGGTTGAGCAGGGTGAAGGTGTCGCCGACGGGATAGGCGTGGTGGATGTTGTGGCTGATGAAGATGACGGCGAGCCCCCGCATGCGCGCCTCGATGATGAATTTCAGCACCATCGCCGCCTGATGCACGCCGAGCGCCGAGGTCGGCTCGTCGAGGATCAGCACGCGGGCGCCGAAATGCACGGCGCGCGCGATCGCCACTGACTGACGTTCGCCGCCCGACAGCGTGCCGACAGCTTGCGTCGGGTCGCGCACGTCGATGCCGATATCGGCCATGGCCTGGCGAGCAACGGCATTGGCGCGCTCCTTGTCGATGCGTGAGAAGGGCAGTTTGCTCTTCGTCGGCTCGCGACCGAGGAAGAAATTGCGGGTGATCGACATCAGGGAGATCATGCCGAGGTCCTGGAACACCGTGGCGACGCCGAGATCCTGAGCGTCGCGTGGGCTGCGGAAGGTCACGGGTTTGCCGTCGACAAGGATTTCGCCCTTGCTTGGCCGGTGCACGCCCGACAGCACCTTGATCAGCGTCGACTTGCCGGCGCCATTGTCGCCGAGCAGGCAGTGCACTTCGCCGGGATAGACCTTGATGTCGATATCCTGCAGGGCGCGCACCGAGCCGAAATTGACCGAAACGCCGCGCAGTTCCATGGCCGGCTGGATATGCTGGGCCGGTTCGGTCATTTGCCGCCTCCGCGCCCGAGTGCCTTCAGCCGGATGTAGTTATTCACCAGCACCGCCATCAGGATGACGATGCCGAGGAAGACCTTGAACCAGTCGGTGTCGATGCCTGTGTAGAAGATGCCCATCTGCACCAGGCCGAAGATCAGCGCGCCGAACAGCACGCCGTAGACGGTGCCGTAGCCGCCGGTGAGCAGCACGCCGCCGATAACGGCCGCGATGATCGCCTCGAATTC
Organism: bacterium M00.F.Ca.ET.205.01.1.1; assembly: GCA_004791255.1. Taxonomy (GTDB): domain Bacteria; phylum Pseudomonadota; class Alphaproteobacteria; order Rhizobiales; family Rhizobiaceae; genus Mesorhizobium. The sequence goes on along the minus strand of SRUQ01000004.1, from coordinate 679,488 downwards.
CTTGAGCAGGCCGCGCGTTGTGTCGGCCGAGCCGGCTTCCATCACCTGGATGGTGGCAAGCAAGGTCGCGGCGCAGGCGGTGTAGATGAACAGGCTGATCTTCACCCGGTCGACCGGCACGCCGACATTGCGGGCGGCGTTGAGATCGCCGCCGGTGGCGAAGATCCAGTTGCCGTATTTGGTCTGGGTCAGCACGTAGCCGGCGAGCGCCGTCAGGCCGAGCCACCAGACGATCGACATCGGCATGCCGACGACGAAGGGAATGCCGTCGCTGCGCGTGGCGATCCAGCCCTGCGCGCCCATCCAATGGAACAGGCCGGTCAGCAGGTGGCCGTTGAACAGCCCAGCGGTGCCGGGATCCTGCGCGCCATCGAGGATGTAGGGGATCTGCGTGCGGCCGGTAACGGCACGGGTGATGCCGATCGACAGGCCGCGCAGGATGTAGAGCGAGGCCAGCGTGACGATGAAGGAGGGCAGGCGCGTCTTCACCACGATCAGGCCGTTGAGATAGCCTGTCAGGATGGCCACCGCGAAGGCGCAGGCGATGCCGCCCCATAGCGGCAGGCCCCAGTATTTCACCGTCAGGCCGATGACGACGCCGGCGAAGCCGACCATGGAGCCAACGGAGAGGTCGAACTCGCCGGCGATGATGAGCAGGGCCGCCGCGGTGGCGATGATGCCGAGTTCCGCCGACAAGGTCAGGAAGGTCATAGACCCCTGCAGCGAATAGAGGTTCGCGGCACCCGGCAGCATGGCGAAGATGATGATGGTGGCGGCGAGCCCGCCGGCCGCACCGGCTTCCGGCCGTCGCAGCCATTGGGTCAGCCGGCCGGTGCTGGCCAGCCGCTCATCGGCGCCGCCCGCCCGCTTCGACGTCATGCCGAAGCGGTCCTTGGCCGGGCTGTCCGGATGTGTCGCCTTGTCTTCCACGACTGCCATTAGGCTCCCCAAACGCTGCTACCGCTACATCGATCGGACATCCGGGAACCGCTTGCGAGGTTCCCGAGATGCTCTGTTGGTCCATCAGCGGATGCCGTCCTTGGCCAGCGCCAGGATGGCCTTCGCCTTGTCGGGGCTATCGATGAACAGCGGGCCGGTATAGGCGTTGTTCTGCGGCCAGAAGCCATTCGTGGCATGCTCGACCAGATAGACGACCGGCAAGTAGCCCATCAGATATTGCTGGGCGTCCATGCCGAAGCCCATCTCACCGGCCACCACCGAATCCAGCACTTCCGGGCTGATGTCGAAGGTGTAGAGCTTGATCTTGCCGAACAGTTCGTGATCGCGGAAAAACGGGATCAGCGGATTGGCGGCGGTGGCGCCCAGCGCGAACACGGCCTGGGTGTCGGGATGCGCCGACAGATAGGCTTCGGTACGGCGCTGGATATCGGCGGGATCGGGTGAAACAGTCAGCACTTCGGTGCCGCCGCCAGACGGCTTCAGCCCGTCATTGAGGCCCTGGCAACGCTGGTCGAGGCTGACATTGCCGACCTCGTGGTTGATGCAGACGACCTTGAGCGTGCCTTCCTTGGCCAGGCGCTCGCCGGCCTTCTTGCCGGAATCATATTCGGAGACGGTGCCGACATACATGGTCGTGCCAAGCTCGGCGCCTTCCTTCTCGCCGGAATCCAGCACCACCATCGGTATGTCGGCGGCCAGCCCCGCCTTGACCGATTTGCCGAGCGCGTTTGCGTCGGCGATCGAGACGGCGATGCCGTCCGGCTTGGTGGCGATAGCCGCATCGAGCAGGCGGGCCTGTTCGACCACGTCGAACACCTGCGGCGCGTAGTAGTCGACCTTGGCGCCGGTGAGCTTGGCCGCGTCATCAACACCGCGCTTGACCACAGACCAGTAGGGATCGGAGGCCGAGCCATGCACCACGAAGGTGATGTGGACGTCCTTGGGGTCCTTCAACCCGGCGGCATGCGCGATGCCGGCAAGCACGCCGATCGAAAGGGCGGCGCCCAGCGCGAATTTCAGAACAGTCTTCATGTCACTCTCCCATTGCCGTTGCAGTGCAGCAGCCCGTCACCGACAGGCCTTCGCTCTCCTCATGGCGTGAACCCGGTCGCGGGAACCGGGTCACGTCGTGGATCGGGTGGCCGCTTTGCGGGCCGTTGCCGATGCCGATTGATGGTCTGCGGCGGTGCCGCCGTGCGATGTCGAAAGCGCCGCGCGCAGGTCGTCGCGCAGCGGCCTCATGCCTGAAATGTCGAGGTCTTGCGCAGCAAGCCAGTCGCGAAAACTCTTATCGCGGAACAGCTCGTATTCTTCGGTGCGGACATAGGCCGATCGCGGCTCGATCAGTTCAAGTTCGCCCGGCGCGTTGGAGTGCAGGCAGAAGAATGTGAGGCCGTCGCGCACGCCGTCGACCAGCGCCTTGTAGGCGGGCTCGATGGAGCGGGAGCGCGGCCGGCCCCAGGTCGTCTGGATGGCGGCGTCGAAGATGGCAAAGCCGGCCTTGCGGGCCTTCGACACACCGCCCTGGAAGGCTTCCTCGGTGACGCCGACCAGATTGTCGTTGGGCGAATAGGCGGACAGCGTCTTGGTCAGCAGGACTGGCAGCCGGTATTCCAGGCCGAGCCTGATGTAGATGTCGCAGAATTCCGGCGACAGCGCCGCGCCCATATGGGCATCAAGATGGGTGACGTCGATGCCGGCGCGGTAGGCGGCGTCGATCTGGGCACGCAATTCGGTTTCGACGGCTTGCGGCACCGCCTTGCGGCGGGTCGTTGCCACATCGGGCCAGAAGAAGCCGAACTCGTCGGTCAGGCCGGCCGCACGGGAAGGCGTGGTCAACGGCCGCCATTTGTAATGCTGCTTCTCGGCATTGAGCGTGAGGTGGACGCCGAGATCAAGCCTGGGATCGTGGGCGGCCGCCTCAGCGATTTCGAGGAACCAGGGGCATGGCACCATGACCGCGCCCGAACTGCAGGCACCGAGCCGGCTCAGTTCGAGGAAGGCGCTGTTGGCGCCGTGGCACATGCCGACATCGTCTTCGTGCAGTACGAGCCGCCGTCTGGAGCCGGTCGCGCTCACGGATGGAAGTCTTCTCGCCGGCATGCCGGTCGCGAGGGTCTTCCAAAGTGTGTTCCGTGTCGCATGGAACCGCCGTTTGCCCAACTGGACGGAATGGAACGCCGAAAGCGGTTGCTCCGACAGGGCCACTTTTGCGGAATCGGATGGGTACGATTTTTCACTCCTATTGCAATTGCCGGTCTGGCAATGACTGCCGTCTTCACCGGATGGCTTGGTCAGATCGCGGCGGAGTGGTTCTTTCAAACAGCGCCGCCAAGCGTACATCTTCCCGCACCATCAAGCGACGGAGGCCGCTATGTACAGCGCCGGGGAAGAAGAAATCGAAGCCATTGCCAAAGTGATCCGTTCGGGCGCCCTGTTCCGCTATGGCAAGGACAGTGAATGCGATCGCTTCGAGGCCCGTTATGCCCGCCATCTCGGCGTCGACCATTTCGCACTCGCCGCCAGCGGCACCTATGGGCTTGCCGCCGGGCTGATCGGCCTCGGCATCGGCCCTGGCGACGAGGTGCTGGTGCCCGCGCACACCTATATGGCGACGGCGACCGCCGTGCTGTCGGTCGGCGCCATTCCCGTCATCGTCGACATCGACGAGAGCCTGACCGTCGATCCCGTGGCGCTGCGCGACGCTATCGGCCCGCGCACCAAGGCGGTCATCCCGGTGCATATGTGGGGGGCAGCCTGCAACATGAACGCCATCATGGACATCGCGCAGAAGCGCGGGTTGCTTGTGCTGGAAGATGTCTGCCAAGGGATTGGTGGCAGCTACGACGGAAAAAAGCTTGGCTCGATCGGTCATGCCGGAGCCTATTCCTTCAACTATTTCAAGAATATGACCTCGGGCGAGGGCGGCGGCATCGCCACCAGTGACCCGAGAGTGGCGGAACGGGCGCGCTGCGCCATCGATCCCTGCCATTTCTACTGGCAAGGCCGCAACGACAGCATCAAGCCGTTCGCCGGCATCGGGGCGCGCGCCTCGGAGCTGATGGGGGCGATGCTCAACGTCCAGCTCGACCGGCTGGACGGCATCATCAAGGCGATGCGGGCTGAGAAGAAGAAGGTGCTGGCCGGCACCAGGCATCTCGGCAATCTCGGCCTGACGGCATCGCCGATGAACAGCCCCGACGACGATTGCGCGGCGCAGGTGATGTATCTCCTGCCCAGCGAACAGGCGGCGCAGATTTTTTCGAAGACCATTCCGAGCGTCATTGCCGGCAAGACCGGCCGTCACAATTTCACCCAGTGGGACCAGGTGCTGATGCATGAGGGCGCTCACCACCCGGCGCTGAACCCCTATACGCTGCCGGAGAACAAGGGCTTGCGGCTCGATTATGCCGACGATCTCGGCAAGGGTTCGCTCGACATCCTCAACCGCACGGTGATGATCGCCATGAACCCGGCGCATGGCGATGCCGATATCGACGACATGATCCACAACATCGACGCGGCGGCGCGGGTGGCGCTGGAACATGCCTCGCTGGACGATGTGGAACTGCGCAAGGCAGCCCCCGTGGATTTGCAGAAGTTCGACAGCGTCAATTAGGCAGGGGTCGTGAGGGGGCAAAAAATTGGATAGCCTGTGTCGGCTCGGCAAGGATCGGTTCGTCCTTGGGACATCGAGCAAACACAAGGAGTATCGAAATGCCCAGCACCGTCCGTCTGCACCGCGTCCTGACAACCAGCCCGCAGAAGGTCTATCGCGCTTTCCTTGAGGCCGATGCGCTTGCCAAATGGCTGCCGCCGAACGGCTTCACCTGCACGGTTCATCACTTCGAGGGCAAAGTCGGCGGCACGTTCAAGATGTCGTTCCGCAACTTCACCACCGGCGACAGCCACTCCTTGGCGGCGAATATGTCGAGCTCGTTCCGGGTGAGCTCCTGCGCTATACAGATCGCTTCGACGATCCCAATCTGCCGGGCCAGATGGATGTCACAGTTACCATGAAGAAAGTGTCTGTCGGCACCGAAGTGAACATCACGCAGGCCGGCATTCCGGACGTCATTCCGGCGGAAGCTTGCTATCTCGGCTGGCAGGAATCGCTGCGAAACCTGGCCAAGCTCGTCGAACCCGAGATCAACCAATAGGACAAAGATCGCTTCGCCAGCCGGAAAGGTTCCTCATTCTGTTTTCATGGGAAGAGGAGTCTATGGCGCGCACGCCACGGCCGCCGGCCTTCGCCAAGGCGCATGCCGACCAATTGGCGCCTTTCGCAGCCGGCAGCCGGACTTGACTCCCCTTAACTGCTTAACGGCAAACCCAGTGGTGACGCCGTTCTTCCCAGCCATTATTTGATGGCGCCGGAAATGCCGGGTCGGCAAAGCAGCCAACCGCGACGGCAATCCATTCCGGCTTTCGCTCGGGCTCCCAGAAGACGCTCGAGCCGCAACTGGGGCAGAAATGGAAAGTCACGTGGTGGCCGCTCTGCGCCGAGCGCCTGTATGTGCCAACGTCGCCTTCGGCCTTCACCTTGTCGCGCTGAAAGAAGGCGGCGACGCTGTATGTGCTGCCTGTCCGTCTCTGGCAGTCGAGGCAATGGCAGAGCGCGACCAGTCGCGGCTCTCCGGCACAGGAGATTTTCAGTTGCCGGCAGGAACAGGATGCGGTTCGCATGAGAATCCTCTTCGATTGAATGAATCCATTGGCCGCCGTGTTTGGCGGCCAGCATATTCGAATTTTCCAGGAGGTTCGGCCTGGGGGCTGTTGCGCTGACGCGTGGAACAGCAAGACCGATGGCGCAATTGTTAAACGCTGCGGGCGATTGTTTCAACCGGGTCAATGAAATGGGCCGCCCAGGCGCTAGCTTCTGTCCAGCCTGACAAAGGCGGCGCGCAGGGCCAGCACGGCGCGCAGGATCTGCCGCTCATCCATCGCGGCGTAGCCGAGAAGCAGGCCGTGTTCGGGTTCGCTCGAATGGTAGTTGATCGAGATGCCCTGCACGTCGAGCCCTTCCTTGAGCGCGGCGGCGACCACGTCGCTATCGCTGTAGGGCCTGACAAAACTGGCCAGCAGCTGCATGCCGGAATCGTTTTCCGACACGGTGATCCAGTCCGTCAGATGGTCCCGGCAGAGTTTGACGAAGTTTGCCTGGCGGCGGGCGTAGAGCCGGCGCATGCGTTTGAGATGCGTGGCGAAATAGCCCTGGGTGATGAAGTCGTTGACCGTCGCCTGCAGGATCAGCGGCGCGAACTGGCCGGTGATCGAGACCGCCCTGTCGAAAGGTACGGAAAGTTCGCGCGGCACTATCAGGTAGCCGATGCGTAGCGCCGGGATCAGCGTCTTGCCGAAGGAGCCGATATAGACGACGCGGTCGGCATGATCGAGGCCGCGCAGCGCCGGCACCGGCCGGCCGTGGAAGCGGTATTCGCCGTCATAATCGTCCTCGACGATCCAGGCGCCGTTGCGTTCGGCGATGTCGAGGAGTTGCAGTCGCTCCTCGATGCGCATGATGGTGCCGAACGGCCACTGGCAGGACGGCGTCACATAGATCAGCCGTGGCGGCGGCAGGTCCGGGTCGGCGAGATGCCAGCCGCGCCGGTCGACCTTGAGCGGCGCGAGCTTGGCGCCGCTGGCCAGGAACGCGCTCTTGGCGCCGAGATAGCCGGGCTCCTCCATCCAGACATGGTCGCCCTCGTCCATCAGGACGCGCGAGACGAGGTCAAGGGCTGCCTGCGCACCGGTGACGATGATCACCTGGTCGGCGGTACAGTTGATGCCGCGCGACAGGCTGATGGTCGAAGCAATCGCCTGGCGCAGGCCGGGATGGCCGGCGAAGGAGATGTAGCCGAGCAGGTTCTCGTCGCGGCTGCGCGCGTTGCGCACCAGAAGGCTCGACCAGATCGAGAACGGAAACGACGCCGTCTCCGGCACCCCGGGATGGAAGTTGATGACGCCGGCATTGCGCGGCGGCTGCGGCCCGTTGACGATGGTCTGGCCGCGCCGCGACAGTTTCTGCGGCATGCCTAGCCTGGGGCGCAGCGAAGCCCGCGGCCGGTCGCGCTGGATCGGCGCCACCCAGGTGCCGGATCCGGCGCGCGCCTCGATGAAGCCTTCGGCGAGGAGCTGGTCGTAGGCGGCGATCACCGTGTTGCGGCCGACCTTCAGATCCTCGGCCAGCGAACGCGTCGAGGGCAGGAGCGTGTTTTGCGGGATCTGGCCGTCGAGGATGAACCGCCGCAAGGCCCCGTAGATCTGCCGGTGCATCGGTTCTTCCGATGCGCGATCGACCGACATGATATCGAGGGAGAGGCGCATGGGGTCGGCCATGTCAGGCGTCAGTCCCCGACAAGCCGTGCGGCGCGGGCGATCTTTTCCTCGTTCAGCCGGCACACCGTGTCGAGCACCAGGCGACGGGTTTGCGGGCGGATCTCGCGGCTGTTCTTGAGCGCGCGGTGCACCGTCGCCGTGCCAAGCTCGGCCTTGTCGGCGATCTCGCGGATCGTGCACAGCCGTTCCATGCCAAGGGCAGCCTCGAAAGTCATGTCGTTCCTCCATCCGCATCAAGGCACGGCCGCCCGCCAGCCTCAAGCTCGAAAGTCCGGACTTCGGGCTGCAGTCCCGGCAATTCTTCGGTCCGCGCCGCCCAGGGAGCTGCGCGGCGCGGACCGTTGGGCGCTTCGCGTCGCGACCCCCACCGAGGCGCGCGCCCATCCGGCCGACCAATCCGCCCCCCGGCGCCGGTCAGGCCATGTCTCTTGTCGCCACCTCGAAACCACCCTGGCGCGCCGCGGCAAGCAGTGAGGCGTATCCCTTCCTGGCATAGGTCAATGGATGCGCCCTGGCCGGATCCTGCTCGGCTTCGACGACCAGCCAGCCCTGGTAGCCATGCGTGGCCAGCGGTTTGAGCAGCGCCGGGAAGTCGACGGAACCGTCACCGGGAACGGTGAAGATCCCTTCCATCACCGCGGCCATGAAACTCATATCCTCACGCCGCGCCCGGTCGAGCACCGCGCGCCGAACATCCTTGCAATGGAAATGGACGACGCGCTCGAGATGCCGCGCCAACAGCGCGGCTGGATCGCCGCCCGAGAACAGGCAGTGGCCGGTGTCGAACAGCAGGCCGACGCTCCTGTCCGTCGCCGCCATCAGCCGGTCGACCTCCTCATCGGTCTCGACGATGGTGCCCATATGGTGGTGGAAGGCCATGCCGACGCCGAACCGCGCCATGCGGTCGGCAAGCCGGGTCAGCTTTTCGCCATAGGTGGGCCATTGGCCTGACGTGAGGCGAGGGCGCTGCGAAATCGGCGCGAAGATGCTGTCGTGACGGCCGCGCGAGGTGTCGGCATAGACGACGTGGTCCGCTCCGAGATCGCGCAGCAGCGTCAGATGGGGTCTGATCGCGTTGAACTCCTCCTCGACGGTGTGGTCGAAGATGCGGCCGTCATACCAGCCCGAGACGAGCTCCAACCCGTGCGCGCCGAGAATCGGGCCGAGCACCGCGCTATCCCGGGGGAATTTGCCGCCGAGCTCGGTGCCGCGATAGCCGGCCAGGGCCGTCTCCGACAGGCAGGTTTCCAGCGGCGTGTCCCCGCCGAGCGCGGGGACGTCGTCATTGCTCCAGGTGATGGGATTGATGCCGATCCTGACCGTCATTGCGCCAGCGCCGCCAGAGTGAGCCGAGGCCGCAAACTGGCGTCAAAGAGGTTCCATCACTAGGTCCACTCTGGGAAAGGCTGATGGAACCATTGGCGGGCGAAGTCGGCTAATTCTCTTTTGGACGTCCAAATGCCGTGCGCAATTCGTCCTTTGCGTCCTCCAGCACCTTCTTCTGCTTCGCCGGCAGGTTCTTGCCGGCGCGATTGATGTAGAAATTCAGCATCGACATGGCGGACTGGAACGGCTCGGCCTTGCGCCGGTCGCTGTGCTCGGCCGATCTCTTCAGCGATGCCGCGATCTTTTTGGCATCATGCGATTCGAAAACATGCTCCTCAAGGTCCATCGCATTGCTGCGCCCGGTTACGTCTGCCGACCATTTTTGGTCCGTGGTCATGCGGGAACTCCTTCAGGATTGATCTGCCGCAAAACGTCGGTTGTCGTCATGCGTTCCGAAAATCCCGATACGCGACTGGAACCACGGAATTGCCTCGTGTGGCGCTGCTCGGCGCCGCCAATGCGCCGATAGTGGCAAATGGATCAGTAGCCGGCAGGTCGCATGGCTCAGAGCCCGTCGATGTCCATGACCGCGGATTGGAAATATCTTGAACTCGATCATCTCGCAGTCAACATTCGGCAACGCTGCCGTCGACAGCCCCTATGCGTGGCTGCGGCTTGCCATCTCGATGTTGCTGGCGACGATCGGGGCAGTCGGCATGTGGGCCGTCGTGGTCGTGCTGCCGGCCGTGCAGGCTGAGTTCGGCGTCGACCGGGCCGCGGCATCCATGCCTTACACCGCGACCATGGTGGGTTTCGCAGCTGGCAACGTGCTGGTCGGCCGCGCCATCGATCGCATGGGTTATTGGATCCCGGCGCTGATCTCCTCGGTCGCGCTCGCCGCCGGGCTCATGCTCGCGGCGCTGTCAACCTCGATCCTGCAATTCACCCTTGCACAAGGTGTGCTCATCGGTGTCGGCACCTCGGTGATCTTCGGACCGTTGATCGCCGATATCTCGCACTGGTTCAACCGCAGACGCGGCGTCGCGGTGACCGCGGCCGCCGCCGGCAACTATCTCGCAGGAGCGCTCTGGCCAACCATCATGCCGACGCTGATGAAGGCGGAAGGCTGGCGCTTCACCTATGCGGCCATCGGCGTGTTCTGCCTAGTGACCATGGTGCCGCTGGTGCTGATGCTGCGGCGCCGCGCCCCGGAGGGGGCGGCCGCTGGCTCGCCGGGAAGCCGGCCAGTGCAGGCCATTTCGCTGTCGCCGGCGGCATTGCAGGTGCTGCTGGTTGTCGCCGGGCTCGGCTGCTGCGTGGCGATGTCGATGCCCCAGGTGCACATCGTCGCCTATTGCATGGATCTCGGTTACGGCATGGCGCATGGGGCCGACATGCTGTCGATCATGATGGCGGCGGGCGTGGTCAGCCGTCTTGCCTCAGGCTTCCTCGCCGATCGCATCGGCGCCGTGAAAACCTTGCTCATCGGTTCGGTGCTGCAGTGCCTGTCGCTGCTGTTCTATATCCCGTTTGACGGGCTCGCCTCGCTCTATGTCGTTTCATTGGTGTTCGGCCTGTCGCAGGGCGGCATCGTGCCTTGCTATGCGATCATCGTGCGCGACTACATGCCCGCCAAGGAGGCCGGCCAGCGGATCGGCATCGTCATGATGGCGACGATCTTCGGCATGGCGATCGGCGGCTGGATGTCGGGCTGGATCTACGACCTGACCGGTTCCTATGCGGTTGCGTTCCTGAACGGCATTGCCTGGAATTTGTTGAATATATTGGCGATCGGGCTGCTGATGTGGAAGGCGAGGAGCAACGCCGCGGCGGCGGCTTGAAGGATCTGTCCGGCCCGACAAGGCGCAACCGCTCGGCTTGACAACCCGCCAAGGCTGCGCGACGCCAGGGGTGGGCGGATGCGGCAACAGGCCGGTTAGCATGGCGACAGTGGCAAAGGCGTTGAATATGGTTCTGCGAGTGGATGGCGGCCGGCGCCTGCCTCGTGGAAGACGTTCTTGACCAAGCCGCGCTCGCGCCGGGGCGGCGGCCGCCCGACGATATCAGACGTGGCGCGCAAGGCCGGCGTCGGCGCCATCACGGTGTCGCGCGCGCTGCGCGAGCCGGGGCGCGTCTCGGAAGAATTGCGCCGGCAGATCCAGGCTGCCATCGGCGAACTCGGCTATGTGCCCGATCCCAATGCGCGGGCGCTGGCCTCGGCGCGCGCGGAAGTGTTTGGCGTGCTGGTGCCGTCGCTGACCAACAACGTCTTTGCCGAGGTGGTGCGCGGCATCTATGACAGCCTGTCGGACGGCCCGTTCCGCGTCCAGCTCGGCAACACGCATTATTCCGGCCTCGAGGAAGAGCGGCTGCTGCAGGTGTTCGGGCCGCAGCGTCCGGCAGCACTGATCGTGGCCGGCATCGACCAGACGCAGACATCGCGCAGGCTGCTGGAGACATCAGGCTGCCCGGTCGTGCAGGTCATGGAGACCGGGCCCGATCCCGTCGACATGATGGTCGGCTTTTCGCATCTCGATGGCGGCCGGGCGGCGACCGAACATCTGATCGAAGCGGGCTACCGCCGCATAGGCTTCATCGGCGCGCGCATGGATCCGCGCTCGCAACGGCGGCTCGCCGGCTATCGCGCGGCGATGGAGAAGGCCGGCCTGTTCGATCCGCGCCTCATCACCACCACGCCGCTTTTGTCCAGCGTGCCGCTCGGCCGCGAAATGTTCCGCGATGCGCTGGCCAAGATGCCGGCGCTGGACGGCGTGTTCTGCAACAATGACGATATCGCGCTCGGCGTGCTGTTCGAGTGTCATCGCGCCGCGATCGCGGTGCCGCAGACGATGGGCATCGTCGGCTTCAACGATCTCGACATGATGCAGGTGGCATTTCCGTCGATCACAAGCGTCCGCACGCACCGCTACGAGATCGGCCGGCGTTCGGTCGGCATGGCGCTGGCGGCGATTGCCGGCGAGCGGCCCGAACAGCGGGTCGTAGACCTCGGATTCGAGCTGATTCCGCGCGAAAGCACAGCGCGCTGAGAGGTTTTCGTGGACCGCAAATGCTACTTTACACTACGTCATGGTAGCGCTACCATCCCTGGAGAATAGGCGCTCCAAACAACTCGGAAAACTTGTTTATTATACATAAGCGACAACTCATGCTTGTTTATTATGGATAATATGATAGCTTTTCCTCGCGCCGAGGGGGCAGCAAGGGGAGGGATCGGGGCGGCAAACGGCCGCCCTGAAAGGCGCTGAAGACAAGGCAGGAGGTGCCTTGGGTCGCCAGCGTCTGATTTCACGAAGTGAAACGACACTCAGAACTGCAAATGGGAGGAATATCGATGATCAAGTCACTGGTTGGTGGCATCGTTGCCGCCACTGCATTCGTCATGCTCAATTCGGCCGCGATGGCCGCCGGTCCGGAAGTCGTCAGCGGGCCTGCCGCCGAACCGGACTGCTTCGCGCCCTGGGCCGCTGACACGCAATTCTTCAAATTCCCCAAGAAGGACGGCCCTTACCGCATCGCGCTCGCCAACGGCTATATCGCCAACACCTGGCGCATCCAGATGATCCAGACCGCCAAGGCTTATGCCGCGCAGAAGGACGTCGCAGCCAAGCTGAAGGAATTCAAGGTCGTGTCGACCGGCGAAGATGTGCCGGCGCAGATTTCGGCGATCAACAACTTCATCGATTCCGGCTATGACGCCATCGTCGTCAACGCACAGAACCCGACCGCTTTCGCGCCTGTCATCAAGCGCGCCAAGGAGGCCGGCGTCGTGCTCGTCGCCTTCGACAACATTCTCGATACCAAGGACGCCATCAACGTCAATGTCGACCAGAAGGGCCTTGGCGAACTGTGGGGCAAGTGGCTGATCAGCCATATCCCCGATGGCGGCAAGATCCTTGAAGTGCGCGGCGTCGCCGGCACCTCGGTCGACACCGACCGCCACAACGGCATCCATGAGGCCCTGGACGCTTCCGGCAAGAAGTGGGACGTCACCGAAGTCGCCGGCAAGTGGGACGATCCGACGGCGCAGAAGGTCACGGCGGACGCGATCGCCACCAATGGCCCCTTCGTCGGGATCACCGGGCAAGGCGGCGACACCGGCATCGTGCAGGCGATGATCGATGCCAAGCATGCCTTCGTGCCGTTCGGCGGCGAAACCGAAAACGGCTTCCGCAAGTTCTGCGCGGCCCACGCGGCGGACGGGTTGAAATGCTCTTCGGCCGGCACCGGCCCGGCCCAGGTGGCGGTTGCGATCAAGACGGCGATTGCCGCGCTCGAAGGCAATGTCGTGCCGCAGTCGGTCAAGCTGCCGCTGGCCATCGTCGAGGATCCGAACTTCAAGGAAGGTCAGGACTTCTTCCCCGATCAGTCGGATAATTTCTTCGTCGGCAATTCCTTCCCGACCTGCGGCATCAACTTCACGGCGCAGGAAATCATGGGCCAGACCAAGGCAGATCAGTAACGTCTCCGGTTATCGCTCGGCGCCGCGGCCTGTTCCGCGGCGCCGGCTGGACTGACAAGCGCCTTGGGAGGATCGATGGACGGTGCGGCTCCGCTCTTCCGCATGGAGGGCATATCCAAGCGCTATGGTGGCGTGCGAGCGCTTGAGAAGGCCGAACTGTCGGTCGAGGCGGGCAGCATCCACGCCATCCTTGGCGAAAACGGCGCTGGCAAATCGACGCTGATCAAGGTGATGGCCGGTGTCGTGGCGCCCGATGAGGGCAAGATGACCCTGGACGGCCGTGACGTGGCCTTCGCGTCGCCGGCAGCCGCCAACCAGGCCGGCATCGTTTGCATATTCCAGGAATTGTCGCTGGTTCCCGAACTCAGCGTCGCCGACAACATCGTCATTTCCGACCCACCGACGCGTTTCGGCATGATCGACCGCAAGGCCCAGCGCCGCATCGCCGAAGAGGCGCTGGCGCGCGCGGGCGCCGCCGACATCCATCCGCTGGCGCTGGTCAAGGACCTGCCGCTGTCGCGCCGCCAGATGGTCGAGATCGCCAAGGCATTGGCACGCAAGCCGCGCATCCTGATTCTTGACGAAGCGACCTCGGCGCTGACCGCGACCGACGTGTCCAAGATATTCGACGTGCTGAAGCGGCTGCGGTCGGAAGGACTGGCGTTGCTCTACATCTCGCATCGCATGAACGAGATCGCCGAACTCGCAGACCAGTGCACAGTGTTCCGCAATGGCCGCAATGTCGCCAGCTACGCGGCAGGCTCGAAGAGCGACAATGAAGTCGTCGAGCTGATGATCGGCCGCGAATACAGCCATATCTTTCCTCCAAAGCCGGTGCGAGCAGCGAGCCCCGCCGCGCCCAGGCTCGAGGCCCGCAAGCTCTCCTGGACCGACCGGCTGGACAATATCTCGCTGACGGTCAGCGCCGGCGAGGTCGTCGGCCTCGGCGGATTGGACGGGCAGGGGCAGCGTGAATTGCTGCTTGCCTTCTTCGGCGTGCTGCGCGGCCTGTCCGGCCAGGTGCTGATCGACGGCAAGGAGGTCTCGATCGGCAGTCCGGCGGCCGCGCGTCACGACGGGATCGGCATGGCGCTGATCCCCGAGGACCGCAAGACCGAAGGCCTGATGCTGCCGATGACGGTACGCGAGAACCTGTCCTTCGCCGCCCTCGACCAGTTGTCGCGCGCCGGCATCATCGACCGTGCCGCCGAGCAGCGGCTGATCGACGACATGGTCGGCCTGCTGGCGATCAAGACCGCCGGTCTCGACATTCCCGTTGGCGCGCTGTCGGGCGGCAACCAGCAGAAAGTGGTCATCGCCAAATGGCTGATGCGTCAGCCGCGCATTATCCTGCTCAACGACCCGACACGCGGCATCGACGTCGGCACCAAGCAGGAGCTCTACCAGCTGATGCGCAAGCTGGCGGACGCCGGAGCCGCGATCCTGTTCTATTCGACCGACTATGACGAGCTTGTCGGCTGCTGCGACCGGGTGCTGGTGCTCTATGACGGAGCGGTCAAGCGCGAACTGGTTGGCGCCGAGATCACCGAGCGAGCGCTGATATCGAGCGCGCTCAATATCCATGGCGAGGAGAGCCCGATGAGCCGAGGAGTGGAGGCGTGAAGGATTGGCGCTACTGGCTGGCCGAGCAGCGTGGAACGCTGCTGGCGCTCGGCATCCTGATCGTCATGTTCATCATCTACACGTCAAACCATCCGGCGGGCTTCACCGCCAATGTGGTGCAGACGGCGGCGAACAAGGGCGTGCTGCTTGCCTTCGTCGCCATGGCGCAGACATTGGTGGTGATCACCGCCGGCATCGACCTCTCCGTCGGCATGATTTTCCTGCTCACCAATTGTCTGGCCTCCTGGCTGGTGGTCGGCACGCCGATGCAGACGACGCTTGGCGTCATCGCCGTGCTTGCGGTCGGCCTTCTCTGTGGTGCGATCAACGGCGCCATCGTCATCTATGGACGGCTGCAGCCGATCGTCGCCACCATCGCCACTGGCGCGGTCTATTACGGCATCGGTCTTCTGTTGCGGCCGTTCCCGGGCGGCTCGGTCAATGAGGATCTGGCCGACGCGCTGACCGGCCGCGTGTTCGGCGTGGTGCCGGCAAGCCTGGTCGTGCTGTTGGCGGTGGTGCTGGTGATTTGGGTGCCGTTCAGCCGCTCGGTGCTCGGCCGCGCGGCCTATGCGGCCGGATCGTCGGAAACGGCGGCCTATATGTCCGGCGTGCCGATCCGCCGCGGCAAGTTCGCCGCCTATGCGCTGGCGGGGTTGCTGGCGGCGATCGGCGGGCTGTTTCTTACCTTCTTCACCTATACGGGCGAGGCGGCCTATGCCAGCGGCAACGCCTACACGCTGTTTTCGATCGCCGCGGTCGTGCTTGGCGGCGTCTCGCTGTTCGGCGGCAAGGGCAGCGCCCTCGGCGCGATCTTCGGCGCGCTCGCCTTCCGCACCATCGGCGATCTGCTGTTCGTCTTCGATTTCGACCCGCTCTGGCAGCCCCTGTTCCAGGGCGTTATCCTGCTGGTCGCTGTCAGTCTCGGCGCCTTTGCCCTGTTTCGGGTCCGCAACCGGCTGGAGTGGTTCCTGTGAGCGAGACGACCATGGGCGGCATCGCCAACCGTATGCCCAAATTCATCCGCCGCGCTGATCCGGCAGTGCTGACCGCCTTCGCCTGCATCGTGCTGTTGCTGTTCCTGGGCAGCCTTTATTCGCGCAGCTTCCTGTCGCCCGAATATCTCTTGCAGCAGCTCAAAGTGGCCTCGTTCCTCGGCGTCATCGCCACCGGTATGATGCTGGTGATCCTGCTTGGCCAGATCGACCTGTCGGTGCCATGGTCCGTGGCAGCGGGCGCGATGATGGCCAGTGCCGCCGCGGCCTATGGCCCGGCCGGGGTAGCGCTGGCCATTCCGTTCGGCATCCTGTGCGGCATCATGATCGGCATCGTCAACGGCATTGGCGTCGCCTATCTGCGCATTCCCTCGATGATCATTACGCTCGCCACCAACGCGGTCGCGCAAGGGCTGATGGTGGTCTACACCGGCGGCTTCTCGCCACAGGATTCGGCGACCGGCGCGATGCGCTATCTGGCGACCGGCTTCACCATTCCGGGCGTGCCCAACGCCGTCATCATCTGGGCGCTGATCGGCGCGGCGACGGTGTTCGTGCTGACCCGAACCGGCTTCGGCCGCATGGTCTACGGTATCGGCAACCGTGAACGCGCCGCTTATCTTTCCGGCGTCGATACGCGGCGCGTGGTGATGATCGCCTTTGCGGTATCCGGTGGCCTGTCCGCCTTTGGCGGCGTTCTGCTCGCCGGCTACGCCTCCAAGGCGGCACAGTCGATGGGGGATCCCTATCTGTTGCCGTCGATCGCGGCTGTCGTGCTTGGCGGCACTTCGATCCTGGGCGGTCGCGGCTCCTATCTTGGCACCGTTGCCGGCGTCATCCTGATCACGCTCTTGCAGTCCATCCTTTCCGTCATGCAGATGCCGGAGGCCGGGCGGCAGATCATCTATGGCGTCGTCATCGTCGCCATGCTCCTGCTCTACGGCCGTGCGCCGGCAAGCCGCTAGACGGTCGTGGCAGGCAAGACAGCCCGATCGCCGGCAGGCGATGCCGGTCTGGCGCCGGTCGTGGTGGTGATGGGCGTCGCCGGCTGTGGTAAGTCGGCCGTGGGAATCGCGCTGGCGGCGGCCCTTGGCGTCGCCTTCGTCGAAGGCGACAGGCTGCATCCGACCGAGAACGTCGCACGCATGGCACGTGGCGAGCCACTGACTGATGCGTTGCGCGAGGGCTGGCTCGACGCGATCGGCGAGCGCATTTCGGCCTTGGCCGGCAAAGGGCAGGGCGCGATCGCCACCTGCTCGGCTTTGAAGCGGACCTATCGCGAGCGACTTCGGGGTTTCGCGAGAGACATCGTCTTCCTCTATCTGGAAATCGATCCCGCCACCGCCCGGCAGCGCGTCGGCAGCCGCAAGGGCCATTTCATGCCGGCAAGCCTTGTCGACAGCCAGTTCGCGATCCTCGAGCCACCGGCAGGCGACGAGCGGGCTTTGACGTTCGATGCCACGCGCCCCGTTGCCGATCTCGTTGCCGAAGCGGTCCGGATACTCGCCGATTCATGAGCCTACATCGTCGCCGACCGCGACGTCGCCCGAAGCATGCGTCAGTCTCTGGCTCCGCGACCACACCAGCATCTGCTCGGGAAACAGCTTTAGCGCTTCCAGCAGGCGGTCACGCTTGAGCAGGATGTAGCGCGCCTGCAGTGCCATGTTCTTGGCTCCTTCCCTGGCCGTATCCGCCTCAGCCGGCAACAGTTCGGGGCTGACGACGGCCCTGTATTCGGCAAACGGAACGGTTTCGAAGGTCGACATGGCAAACAGGCCGGCCTTGCCCCGGGCGGCAAAGTTCGCCGGCGCGGAGGCAAGGTGCGTCCAGCCGTTTTCGCCGATCGCCACCTCGGCGAAGGTCGAGCCCGCATGGATGGTGTTGGTCATCAGCACCACGCCATTTTGCTTCAGAATCTTCTGGATGCGGATGGTGACTTGATAGGCGTCGTCGCGATCGAAGACGATGCGGCTCTTCAGGTAGCGGTTCTCGACAGCGACTATTGGCCGGTTCAGAAAGCGCATGCCGAATGCCGTTTCCGAAACGCCGTGGGAATTGACGCTTACCTGATGCGTCTCGACGCCGGCCTCGTGCAAAGCGCGCTTGCCGATCATGGTCTGGGCGGTGAATTGATCGCACCAGACGATGGCGCCTTGGCCGCGCGCCAGGGCCGACTTGAGCCCGTCGAGACCTTCCAGCCGGATCGCCGGCGACCAGCGGCTGGCGACCAGATGCGCCGCAAGTTGCATGCGGCGGCGATGGCGCGCCGCAAGCTGCTCTTCGAAGATCTTGCGCGTATCGGCCCCCGCGCCAAGCACCGCATGAACGGCGTCGGCGTAGGTCGGGAACTCCTTGCGCATGTGGCGCTTCAGGCGGATTCTGGACACTTGCCGGCAGATCGGGGGCCACGAGCGAACCGGCAACACCGCCGCGACCATGAGATAGAAGGCGGCCAGCAGGCTTTCACGAGGATCCCGGTTCGAGAAGCGGCGAAGCCTGCCGGGATGAACCCGCTTGCGGCTGAAGAAACGGACGTCCTCGGTCCGTTCCGGGACGGTGACATCGGCGATGATTTCCGTGCGGAAGGTGCCCGCCGACGGCGATTTGTGGGTGCGGGATTTTGCGAACCACGACAGCCTCATCGGTCCAGCCCCTTCATCGAGACCGATTTACTGTGCTGCCGCGGGCCGCGCAACCTCGCGGCATCGCGCAACTGGCAAGGTTCTATATTTGCGAGGTCAATTCGGCCGGAAAATCGTCATTGTCGGCGTCGCGCATGGCGGCGAGGCTTCTGTTGTCCAGCACCTCGGCGATCGCCTGGCGCACCTCCAGCATCATGTGCCGCACCTGGCACGTCGCCTCATCGCAATCCTCGCAGCGCTGGTACTGGGTGCGGCTGGCGCAGGGGATCGGCGCCAGCGGTCCGTCGAGCACGCGCACGACATGGCCGATCTTGATCTCGGAGGCGGGGCGGGCGAGGCGATAGCCGCCTTCCTTGCCCTTGCGGCTCAGGACGAAGCCGGCATTGCGCAATTCGCCCAGGATGGCGTCGAGGAATTTCTTCGGGATGTTGTTGGCGACCGCGATGTCGTTGACGAAGGCCAGTTGGCCGGCCGGAAGACCGGAGAGATGTACAAGCGCCTTGAGGCCGTATTTGCCTTTTTTCGTCAGCATGCCCTGATCAACCCGTAAAGCCCCAGCCACCCGCATCTGGCGACTGTTTGTGTGCAAATGATGACGGTTTGGCCGCACGGAGCCGTTTCGCGCAAAACAAGCCGCTCGATGGCAATCTAGGCACAAACGCGTTGATTGTTTGCAATGTTTTGCACGCAGAACGCCGGAATTGCCTTACCCGGCTGCAAAAACCAAGAAAGCCGGCTATCTGCCGGCTTTCTTCATCTGTTCCTTGTGCCGGCCGAGCTAGCGGCTGCCATAGGTCTGGTCGAGCAAGCCGCCGGCAGCGAAATGTTCTTTCTGGATCTTGTCCCAACCGCCAAATACATCTTCCACGGTCAGCAGGCGTACGTCTGGGAACTCCGCTTTGTATTTGGCCGCGACAGCAGGGTCCCGGACCCGCAGGCCATTTTCAGCGGCTATGTCCTGGCCCTCCGGCGTGTAGAGGAAGTCGAGATAGGTCTTGGCGAGATCGCGGCTGCCATGCTCGTCGGCGACCTTATCGACGATCGCCACCGGGAATTCGGCAAGCAGGCTGACGGAAGGGGTGACCTGCTCGAACTTGCCGTCGCCATATTCCTTGCGGATGCCGCGCGTTTCGGATTCGAAGGTGATCAGCACGTCGCCGATCTCGCGCTGCACGAAGGTGGTGGTCGCGGCGCGCCCGCCAGTGTCGAAGATCGGCACATTGTTGAACAGCTTGGTGATGAACTCCTTCACCTTGGCGTCGTCGCCCTTGAAGGCTTCCTTGGCGTAGGCTGTTGCCGCCAGATAGGTGTAGCGCGCATTGCCCGAGGTTTTCGGGTTGGGGAAGATCACTTGCACGTCGGCGCGCACCAGGTCGTTCCAGTCCTTGATGTGCTTGGGATTGCCGGCGCGCACCAGGAAGGACGGAAGCGAATAGAATGGCGAGGCGTTATCGGCGAAGTCCTTCTGCCAGTCGGCGGAGATGAGACCTTTCTTTACCAGGAAATCGATGTCGGTGACCTGGTTGAAGGTGACGACATCGGCGCCCAGGCCCTCGGCGATGGCGCGGGTCTGGGCCGAGGTGCCGGCATGCGACTGGTCGACGGTCACACCGGGATGCTTCGCGATGAAAGCCTTGTTGACCTGGACGAAAAGCTCGCGACCGACGTCATAGGAAGCGTTGAGCAGCTTGTCGGCCGACCAGGCCTGGGAGGATGCGAGGGCAAGGCCGGCGACCGTGACGAGGCCGATAAGAAATCGCTTCATGAAAACAAGCTCCGGATGCAATGCGCTATGGGTGGACCATAGCCGGAGAGCAGGGCCTGCGACGAGGCATGGGTTCAGAGTCTGACGCCTATCGCTAGAAAAACCGTTGCCCAAAAAGGTGGATCGTAGTTTTTCCTTTCAACTAGGAACGCCTTGGCGACCTATGAAAGCCGATTGTTCCGACAGTCCCTCAGCGAGATGATAAATAGATACACATTGTGTATGCAGGGTGCTATGGGAAGGAAAGGAGTCTCCCATGACAAAGACCACGCCTGAGACCCACGCCAAGCCCGTCAATCTGCGCATTCGAGAAGATGTACGGATGTTGATCGACCGTGCCGCGAAAATACGCGGGAAAACCCGTTCCGACTTTATGATCGACGCCGCTTATCGCGCGGCGGAGGACGCGCTGCTCGACCAGGCACTGATCAAGGTCGATCCGGAGAGCTATCGGCATTATCTCGACATCCTGGATGAACCTCCGAGCGGTGAAGGTTTTGAGCGCCTCATGAACGCGCCCAAGCCGTGGCAGGATTGATGCTGTCGGCACCCGCGCCTCTTGCCGCAGGCCACGATCTCGAACTCTTCAGAAGTGGAGCGGAAAGCCTCGACCAATGGCTTCGCCACAGGGCACGCGCCAACGATGTCAGCGGTGCGTCACGGACTTATGTGGCGGCCGAAGGCACGCGCGTCGTCGGTTACTTCCGTCTGTCGTCGGGCGGGCTTGATCTCGTGGAAGCGCCCGGCGCCATTCGCCGCAACATGCCAAACCCCATTCCGATGATTGTGCTCGGGCGCCTCGCCGTGGATGTAGGTTGGCAAGGGAGGGGGCTGGGCGCCGCGCTGTTGCGGGATGCTGTTCTGCGCGCCAGCCATGCCGCAACAATCCTCGGGGTTCGCGGAATATTTGTTCACGCGGTATCGCATGAAGCGAAGGCCTTCTACGAGCACTACGGCTTTGCGGCTTCACCGAAAAATCCGATGACTTTGGTGCTGTCATTGAAAGGCGCGCTGAAGCGGTAGCTGGCGTCGCGCGGAGCAACCATCGTCAGGCCGAGTTAGCCGTCGGAAACAGCTTCCAGCGGCCTGGCCGGAACGCCACGCGGCTTTTCTGTGCCGCCGGATGATCGACCGGCAGTTCGATCTCGACCCGCTGGCGTTCGCCGCCGATTTCGAGTTCGACCCGGCGCGTGCCGGCGACACGGCGGCTGGCGGCCACGGTGCCGGCAATGCAGCCGCTGCAGCCGTCCAACAATTCGACATCATGCGGGCGGAAGTAGAGCGTTGCTTCGCCGCTCGGAGCATCCGGCGCGGCGAGCCCGATCGGACGGTCGGCGAGCCAGATCTCGCCATTGTCGACCTTGACGGGAAGCGAGCTCGATTCGCCGATGAAGCCGTAGACGAAAGGCGAATTCGGGCGGTCATAGATGTCGTCGGCGGTGCCGACCTGCTCGATACGGCCCTGGCTCATCACCACGACGCGGTCGGCAAGTTCCAGCGCCTCTTCCTGGTCGTGGGTGACGAAGACCGTTGTGTGGCCGGTGGCGTCATGGATTTCGCGCAGCCAGCGGCGCAATTCGCGGCGCACCTGCGCATCGAGCGCGCCGAACGGCTCGTCGAGCAGAAGCACCTTGGGTTCGATCGCCATGGCGCGAGCCAGCGCGACGCGTTGGCGCTGGCCGCCGGAGAGTTGCGCGGGATAGCGCTTTTCCAGACCCGAGAGTTGGACCAGGTCGAGAAGCTCGGTGGCGCGGCGGCGGATTTCCACTGCGGGCGGCCGTGTCGGCCCGTGCCGTACCTTCAGCCCGAAGCCGATATTGTCGGCCACCGTCATATGGCGGAACAGTGCGTAGTGCTGGAAGACGAAGCCGACATTGCGCTCCTGGATCGACTTCTGCGAGGCATCCTCGTCGCCGAAGAAGATCGCGCCCTTGGTCGGCCGCTCCAGCCCGGCGATCAGCCTGAGCAGGGTCGTCTTGCCGGAACCGGACGGTCCGAGCAGCGCGATCAACTCGCCCGACTTGATGTCGAGCGAGACGTCGTGCAGCGCCGGAAACCGCTCGAACTCCTTGCGCACGTTGGCAACGCGAACTTCCATCTAATGAACCTTCTAATGTCCGCGCGTCGCGGCGAGTTCGGCGCCGTAGCGCATCTCGAGCAATGTTTTCAAGACCAATGTGACCAGCGCCAGGCCAGCGAGCAGCGAGGCGACGGCAAAGGCGCCGACTGCATTATATTCGTTGTAGAGGATTTCGACATGCAGCGGCATGGTGTTGGTCAGGCCGCGTATGTGGCCCGACACCACCGAGACGGCGCCGAACTCGCCCATGGCTCGAGCGTTACACAACAGCACGCCGTAGAGCAGGCCCCATTTGACGTTGGGCAGCGTCACATACCAGAAGGTCTGCCAGCCATTGGCGCCGAGCGAGAGTGCTGCTTCCTCGTCGCCATTGCCCTGTTCCTGCATCAGCGGGATCAATTCCCGGGCGACGAAGGGAAAAGTGACGAAGACGGTGGCGAGCACGATGCCCGGCACTGCGAACAGGATGACGATGCCATGCGCCTTGAGCCAGCCGCCGAGCAGCCCCTGGGCACCGAACAATAGCACATAGACAAGGCCCGATATGACCGGCGACACCGAGAAGGGGAGGTCGATGAGCGTGGTCAGGAAAGCCTTGCCCTTGAACTCGAACTTGGCGATCGCCCAGGCCGCCGAAATGCCGAAGACGACGTTCAGCGGCACCGAGATCGCCGCCACCAGCAAGGTTAGCCGGATCGCCGAGCGCGTGTCGGCATCGCTGAGCGAATGCGTGTAGGCACCGATGCCTTTGGCCAAAGCCTCGTGGAAGACGATGATCAGCGGCAAGAGCAGGAAGATGCCGAGGAAGGCAAATGTGACGATCATCAGCACGGCCTGCGCCGGGCGGCTCTCCGTCACCGCCGCCGAGCGGCTTTCATGATACGGCTCGTAGGATTTGATTTCGGGATCAGCCATAGCGCTTGCGGCTCCATGTCTGCACGAGATTGACGACCAGAAGCATGAGGAACGACAGCGCAAGCATGATCGCCGCGATCGCGGTCGCCGCGGGGTAGTTGTATTCCTCCAGGCGAATGACGATCAGCAGCGGCGCGATTTCGGATTTGTACGGCAGGTTGCCGGCGATGAAGATGACCGAGCCGTATTCGCCGACGCCGCGCGCGAAGGCGAGCGAAAAGCCGGTGATGATGGCTGGCGCCAGGCCGGGAAACAGGACGCGGGTGATGATCTGGAAGCGATTGGCGCCGAGCGTGGCGGCGGCCTCCTCCACCTCCTTGTCGATCTCCTCCATGATCGGCTGCACGGTACGCACGACGAAGGGCAGGCCGATGAAGATCAGCGCGATGACGATGCCGAGCGGCGTGTAGGCGACCTTGAGCCCAAGCGGCATCAGCAGTTTGCCGATCCAGCCGTTCGGCGCATAGAGAGTGGTCAGCGCAATGCCGGCCACCGCTGTGGGCAGCGCGAAGGGCAGGTCGACCATCGCATCGACGATGCGGCGGCCGGGAAAGCGGTAGCGCACCAGTACCCAGGCGACAAGAGTGCCGAAAACGACATTGACGACGGCCGCGATGAAGGCGGTGCCGAAGCTGGTTTCAAGCGCGTTCAGGGTGCGGCGGTCGACGGCGATCGCCCAGAAGTCGGTCCAGCCAAGCGCTGCCGAGCGCCAGATCAGCCCCGACAAGGGGATCAGGATGATGAGGGTGAGGTAGGCAAGCGAGAAGCCGAGCGTCAATCCGAAACCCGGAATGACACTCGGCTGCTTGAATCGCCACCCCGCCTGCGCGGGTGCTGTGGTCATGGAGTTCTGGATCGTCCCTTCTTACTCAACCAGATTGCCCTTCGCCAAGCTTCGGGGCGCTTATCACGCAAGAAGCCCATTTGCGGGCTTCCTCACACGACTTCCACACCTCACTGGGCGGGCTTGTAGATCTGGTCGAATATACCACCGTCGCCGAAATGATAAGGCTGTGCCTTCTTCCAACCGCCAAAAAGCGGATCGTCGATGGTAATCAGCTTGATGGCCGGCAGCTTGGCGAGATCCTCCGGCGGCACCAGTTCGGGCTTGGAAGGCCGATAGTGGTTCTTGGCGATGATGGTCTGGCCTTCCTTGGAGTAGAGGTAGGTCAGATAGGCTTCGGCGACCTTGCGTGTGCCCTTGGCATCGACATTGGCGTCGACGACGGCAACCGGCGGCTCGGCCAGGATCGAGGTCGGCGGGTAGACGATGTCGAAATTGTCGGCGCCGAATTCGTCGAGCGCCAGATAGGCATCGTTTTCCCAGGCAATCAGCACGTCGCCGAGACCTTTTTGCGCGAACGTCACCGTCGAGCCGCGCGCGCCGGTGTCGAGCACGGGGGCGTTGGCGTAGAGCTTGCCGACGAACTCCTTGGTCTTGGCCTCGTCGCCGCCGTCATTGGCGCTGGCGTAAGCCCAGGCGGCGAGATAGTTCCAGCGCGCGCCTCCCGATGTCTTGGGGTTGGGTGTGATCACCTGGACGCCGTCCTTGACCAGGTCGCTCCAGTCGTGGATGCCCTTGGGATTACCCTTGCGGACGAGGAAGATGATGGTCGAGGTGTAAGGCGCTGAATTGTTTTCGAATTTGGTGCGCCAGTCGGGATTGATCTTCTTCGACTTCGAGACGATGGCATTGATGTCGCCCTCGAGTGCCAGCGTCACGACATCGGCGTCGAGGCCGTCGATGACGGCGCGGGCCTGTGCGCCCGATCCGCCATGCGACTGCTGGATGGTCACCGTCTCGCCGGTCTCGGCCTTCCAGTGCGCGGTGAAGGCCTCGTCATAAGCCTTGTAGAGCTCACGTGTCGGATCATAGGACACGTTGAGGATGGTGGTGTCGGCGAACGCGAAACCGAGTGTGCCGAACTGGACAGATGTGGCGACCAGTGCGCCGAGCAGTTTCCTGAAATGAGGTTTGGTCATTTCTGCCTCCGTTGAACCCGCGCCAAATCTACCGAATTGATAGAAATTAGATGCATTCAATGTTGCCTTTTTTGCCCTCCTGGAGAAATTCTTCGACGCGGCATGGCTATTTGAGGAAATGTTTTCCTCTCTGCGGCTCCGCGAGGAATCCAAGCCCGCCACCCAGCTATCTAGAGATCGGGGTTGCGGAGGCAAGGCATATAGCTGTCGAGCTACTCAGCGGAGACGGGGAAGTCGAAGCGCTCCTTCGCGAAAGGCTCATGCTGCAGCGTGAAGTGCCACCATTCGCGCGCATAGTTCTTGAAACCGGCGGCGCGCATGACGTCGACCAGCAGCTTGCGGTTTGCCGCCGCTTCGGTGCCGTGCGGGCGGTGCGCGGTTTCGCTTGTCGGGTCGAAGCAGTCGAAGCCGGTGCCGAAATCGAGCGTGTCGGCATCGACGGCACCGCAGGCCGGTGTCGGGCTGGCGTCGTGATCGGTCGAGGCGATGGCGACATCGACGGTCGAGCCGCGCGAATGGCTGGACAGTTCGCCGATATAGCCCTTGGCGATGAGATCGCCACGCCTGACCTTCGGGTACCATTGCCGGTCCTGTGGCCCGCCTTCGGCCGTCCAGCCGACCATGTCGGCGACGGCGCGGGCAGGCCGGTAGCAGTCGAACACGGTGAGCGTCATGTCCTTGGCGGCAATCGCCTGCTGGACCCCGGCAAGGGCTTCGGCCGCCTGCCTGGTGAGAATGCAGACCGGTGCGTCGTAGCCGGTCACCTTGCGGTGCAGGAAATTTTCGGTTCCGGCATAGCGGATGTCCTGGCGGATCGACGGATCGATATCGGCGAGACGGACAAAGCCGGCAGGCAACGGATCGGCATGGGCCGGCGCAGCCGAAGCCGCAATCGCCAGGGTGCAAAAGCCAATGCGGAGAATCGCATCGCGCATTCTATTGAAGGAGCGCTTTCACTCGACGAACACCTTCACGCTGGCCGCGCGTCCCGCCGCGTCGATGACGGTCAGGGTCGAATAGCCGGCGCCGTCGGGCAGCCAGGTGGCGGTGCGGCGGCGATCGATGCCGATGAGCGGCTTGCCGTTGGCGAGCCAGCGGAACGGTGCGCGTCCACCTTGCAGTTTCAGCACCAGCGGCGAGGCATCGGCCGAATTGGTGTCGAGGTCGACACGGGCGCCATCGGGCGGGAAGATGATGGTCGGCGCGGGTTCGGTGGGGGCTGCCTGCACCAACCCGTCCGCGCCAGCGCCGAAGCGGGCGAGCGTCACTGGCAGTTCGTTACGTTTAGGGCTGAAGACGCCGGGCGGCTTGTCCTGTAGCGGCACCGTCGCCAGGCCCGAGCGGACAAAACCCTCGAACAGGATGGGGGCGGCCGAGACATAGCCGGAGAGGCCCGGCACCGCGCCGGCATCGGGGCGGCCGACCCAGACGCCCAGGACATAGCGGCCGTCGAAGCCGACCGACCAGGCGTCGCGATAGCCGTAGGAGGTGCCGGTCTTGTAGGCGATGCCGCGCTGCAGGGCGCCCTCGGGCGGTTTGACGCCCGACAGTATGTCTATGATCTGCCAGTTGGCCTGATCGTTGAGGATCGTGGCGCTGGTGGCGCTTTCGGCGTTTGCGCTCTCGGTTCCGTCGTGCAGCGTGTGCGTCCTGCCGCCATTGGCGAGCCCCGTGTAGAGCTGGACAAGGTCGCGCAGCGTCACGCCGACGCCGCCGAGGCCGATGGCCAAGCCCGGCGCCTCGTTGATGGGCAGGATCGGGTTGACCCCTGCCTGGCGGAAGCGCGCCGTCAGCCGCGCCGGCCCGACCGCGTCGAGCACGCGGATCGCAGGCACGTTGAGCGACAACTGCAGCGCCTGGCGGATCGAGACATCGCCCTGGTAGCCCATGTCGAAATTCTTCGGCCGGTAGCCGGCGAAATCGACCGGGCTGTCCTCGATCAGCGTTTCCTGCGCCACCAGCCCCTGCTCGAAGGCGAGGCCATAGATGAAGGGCTTCAGCGTCGAGCCGGGCGAACGCACGATCTTGGTCATATCGATCCAGCCGGAGCGGCTGGCATCGAAGAAATTGGCCGAGCCGACTTCGCCCAGAATGTCGCCGGTGCGGGAATCGGCCAACACCATGGCGACGGAGAGACGCGGCCCGAGCTTGGTGGCGGCGTCGCGCGCCACCTGCTCCAGCCCTGCCTGGACGCTTTTGCGGATCGTCAGTTTCAGCGGCTGACCGGGAACCGCCTTGGGCAGCATGGCATAGGCCGCGTGCGCGGCAAGTGCCGGCAAGGTGCGGCGCAGGCCGGACACGTCGTCGAGCGCCGCGCGCGCGGCCTCTCGTTCGCCAAGCAGGCCTGACGAAACCATGCGGGTCAGCACCCGATCACGGGCGGCGTGGGCGATTTGGAGGTTGCGGTCGGGCCGCCGCTTTTCCGGCAATTGGGGGAGGGCGACGAGCAGGGCGGCCTCGGAAACGGTGAGCCGCTTCGGCTCCTTGCCGAAATAGGCGAGCGAGGCGGCGCGCACGCCTTCCAGGTTGCCGCCATAGGGCGCCAATGTCAGATAGCGTTCGAGGATCTCGCGCTTGGACAGCCGCCGCTCGATCTGGATGGCGCGCAGCATCTGTTTGATCTTGGAGCCGAGGCTGCGGCTTTCGCGCGGCTCGATCAGGCGGGCAAGCTGCATTGACAGGGTCGAGCCGCCCGACACGATGTGGCCGCTGGTGATGAACTGGCCGGCGGCGCGGCCGAGCGCCAGCACGTCGACGCCCTCATGGTCCCAGAAGCGCTTGTCCTCATAGGTGACCAGCATGTCGACGAATTGCTTGTCTACCTGGTCGAGGCGGGTTTCGAGCCGCCAGTAGCCGTCAGAGGTGGCGAAGGCGCGCAGCAGCTGGCCGTCGCGGTCCTGCACTTCGGTCGAGACGGTCAGCGTCGGCGGCAGCGGCGGCGGGAAGGCACGGTCGAGCTCCCAGAGGGAGGCCACGGCAATTGCCGCAAGCCCGAACAGCGAGGCTCCCGCGATGGCTGTTCGACGAAGGAACTTTCTGGAGAGCATGACGCCGCCTCTCATCCGCCTGCCGGCACCTTCTCCCCGGATCGTGACGGGGAGAAGGAAACTGTCGCAAGCGCAATCGCCATTTGCATGATCGCTACCATCGGCGCCTTACGGCGCCTTGATCTCCATCATGCCGGTGGCGGTGCGGGCCGAATATTGCGGCCGGTACATGTCTTCAATCGTGGCTGCCGGATGCGCGTAGGTGCCAGGCGTCACCGCACGCACGACATAGGCAAGCGTCAGATTGTGGTCATGGTCTCCGTCGGCCGGGTTGAACGCCGCGACGAAACGGTCGTCGCGAAATTCGAGATGGGCCGCATCGGTCTGCGTCAGCCAGGAGAAGTTCGACAGCTGGGCGCTGGAAACCAGGCCGGGATTGTCGATCTCGAAGCCGGCCGGCAACAGGTCGGTGACCAGCAGACGCGACGGCCAGCTGTTCTGCTCGTTGATCTTGAGCACAACGACATAGCGTTCGTTCTGGGTAGCCTCCGTCACATTGGCTTCGGTGCCATCGAGCTTGTAGTAGGTGCGATCGATGGTGAAGCCCTCGCCACCCGCCGGCAAAGGCTGGATCGGCGACGCCACGGTGGTGACGACGGCTTGCAGCGGGGTCTTGCCGGTGTTGGCGATGGTCAGCGGGCTGTCGACCAGCTCGCTGCCATTGACCTGGTTGGAATAGCCGCCGGAATGGGGCGTGCCATTGACGGTCAGCGTGATCGAATCATTGCCTTCCTTCAGCGCGCGAGCCGCCAGCAGCATCCAGGAATCGTCCTGGGTGCTGGTCCAGCGGACTTCGGCGCGTTCCCTGGTCACCAGCTTGATCAGCTCCGGCACGATAGAGGAAACCGGCTTCGATTCCGCCGCCAGCGCCAGCATCGCGGCGCCGTCACGCAGCCGCGAGCCGTAGTCGGAGCGGTAGTAGTCGTAGTCGGTGCTCGACTTGGCGAGCTGCAGCGCGGTCTTGAACGTCGCTTCCGAACGCTGCGTATCGCCGTAGAGCGCCAGGCTCGCGGCCAGCTGGGCAACAGCCATCGGGCTGGAGAAGGCTTCGAGCTGGGTATCGGCGTAATAACGCAGGTCGCCGATCGAGGCCTTCTTGTTGCGGGCCAGCACGTAGAGCGCGTAGGCGATCTCGCTGCCGCGGTCCTGTACGCTCTGGTCGTAGCCGAGCGAGTTCTGCAGATTGCTCAGCGCCTGGTTCATGGCCAGAGCCGGCACGTCGTATTTCTGCTCGCGTGCCCTGGTCAGGAACTCGGTGACATAGGCGTCGAGCCAGAGGTCGCCGGAACCGGGGCCCCACAGGCCGAAGCTGCCGGCCGAGGCCTGGTAGCTCAGAACCTTGTAGACGGCATCCTGGATGCGGCCATGCAGGTCGGGGTCAGCTTCCATACCGATGCCCGAGGCCATCTCGTTGACGTAGAGAAGTGGCATGGCTCGGCTGGTGGTCTGCTCGGCGCAACCATAGGGATAGCGGTCGAGTGTCATCAGCAGCGAAGGCACGTCGAAGGCTGCCGTCTGCGAAACGCCGACGGAGACAGAAGCGCCATCGAGCAGGCTTGCCGCCAACAATTCCTTGTCGACGCGCAATGCACCGCCATTGCCCTTGAGGTCGACCACCAGGCGCGTGGTGACCGGCAGCTGCGCCGGGCGCACCGGCACATAGAGCGTCTGCTCGACCTTGGTGCCGTCGGCATGTGCCAGCTTGATGGTGAGCGAGGCATTGCCCGCCGTCTGTGCGATCAGCGGCACGGTCAATGTCTGGCGCTTGCCCTGAGCGAGCGTCAGCTTCTGGGGCAGGGGCTTGTCGCCGGTCGACAGGTCGCCCGTGGTGTCGATAGACAGCGCATAGTCGCCGGCAGGGCCGTCGGTG
Organism: bacterium M00.F.Ca.ET.205.01.1.1; assembly: GCA_004791255.1. Taxonomy (GTDB): domain Bacteria; phylum Pseudomonadota; class Alphaproteobacteria; order Rhizobiales; family Rhizobiaceae; genus Mesorhizobium. Next base: position 649,463 of record SRUQ01000004.1, on the reverse strand, counting down.
TCGGCGACATCGAGGCGCATGACGGCGGCATCGCCGGGCGCCAGGAAGCGCGGCAGGCCGGCGGTGATCACGATCGGGTCACGCACGATGACGTCGGTCTGGGCGTGGCCAACCGCTTCCTTGGTCCAGGCGACAGCCATGACGCGCACGGTGCCGTTGAACTGCGGGATGTCGAAGTCGATACGCGCCTTGCCGTCTGCGTCGAGCTGAACGACGCCGGAGAAGAAGGCGACCAGCTTTTCGGTCGGCGGGCTGCCTTGCGTCTGCATGTTGGCGCCGTCGCCGCCGGTCCGGAGCTTGCCCATGGTGCCGAGCGAGCCATCGATCAGGCGGCCATAGATGTCACGGATTTCCATGCCCAGCATGCGCTGACCGAAGAACCAGTTTTCCGGATCCGGCGCCTTGTAGTTGGTCAGGTTGAGAATGCCGACATCGACTGCCGCGACCGTGACATAGGCATTGGTGCCCGGCTGCACACCGGCCACGGAAACCGGAATCGACAGCTGCTGGCGCGGCATGGTCTTGTCCGGCGGGGTCAGCGTGATCGCGAGCTTCTTCGAGCCCGGATCGACCTTGAGCCACTTCACGCCGATGGCGCGGGCCGGCATGCGGCTTTCCTGCGCGTCACCGGGGCGGAACAAGGTGGCCGTGACATAGGCGCCGGCGCCCCAGTCGTCGCCGACCGGGATGTCGACGGTGCTGCCGCCGGCCGGCACCGACGCCGTGACCGTCTTCAACAGCTTGTCGGAGCCGATATTGATCAGTAGTTCGCCGGCAAAATGCGGCGAGACCTTGAGCTTGGCCACTTCACCCGCGGCATAATTATCCTTGTCCAGGGCGATTTCCAGGCCGTCGGGCGTCTCGGTCGTGGTCGAGGCGACGTACCAGCCGGCATCGAATTCGTAGCTGGTGGCCGGCCCTTCGGGATCCGCCGTCTCGACCTCGAGCCGGTACTGACCCCAGTCGACCGGCACGGACAGGGACACGGTTGCGTCGCCATCGGCGGTGAGATCGACCTGGCCATTGGCGATCGACTTGGTGAAGGTGACCGGTTCGTAGTTCCAGGAGTTGTTGGAGCGGTACCACTGATAATTGCGCTCGACCTTGACCAGCGTCCACTGCGCGCCTTTCAACGCTTCGCGCTTGCCTTCCGGATCGACGGCGATCAGGCTGAATTTGGCCGTGCCGCCCTGCGGCACTTCCCCGTCGGCGAAGTCCGGACGGATGCCGATCATATGGCCTTGCGGGCGAATGCCGATGTTAAGCGAGCGCTCGATGGCGCGGCCGCCGGTTTCGCGCATGCGCACGGTTACCTTGGCGTCGACCAGTTTGGTGGTCGACGGCAATTGATCGACGGTAACCGGGAAGGTGACCTTGCCGTCATCGCCAACCACGGGCAGATCGGCCAACGGGGTGACCGTCGGCTCCGACGACTGCTCGTCGGCGAGGCCGAAGGAATAGTTGGGGAAGCGATCCCAGTCGCGTGCCGTCGACAGGGTCAACTCGCCTTCCAGGGCGAGGCCAGCGGCGGGCGCGCCATAGAGGAAGCGGCCGTCAATGTTGATATTGGCGGTTTCGCCCTGGGCGATTTCCTGCTTGTCAGCCTTCATGTCGAATTCGATGCGATCCGGCACGAAATCCTCGACCAGGAACATCTGGCTGGCGACCGCCGGCTGCTTGGGATCGGTGTAGATCGACACCGACCAGGTGCCGCGCATGGCGTTGGGCTGCAGCGGCAAGTCGACGGCATGGCCACCGGCAGATGCGCCGTCGCTGACGATGCGGCGGTCCTCGACGCCGTCGGGGCGCGAGAAGATGAAGGTCAGCGGCAGGTTCTCGACCGCCTTGGCTGCACCGTCGCGGGCAAGGGCGGCGACATGGACATCCTCGCCCGCGCGGTAGATGCCGCGCTCGGTCCAGGCATAGACGTCGAGCGCGCCAGGTGCGGCCCGGCCGGTGACGCCGCGGTCGGAGAGATCGAAACCGGCTTTCGCCATGTCGAGGAAGACGAAGTCATTGTCGCCCTGCTTGGCCATCAGCACGGCCGGTGCCATGCCGCTGTCGCCGCGCGTCAGGCCGGGATTGAAGACGGCGTGACCATCGGCATCCGACGTCGCGGTGCCCAGAACCTCGTTGTTGCGGGCAACCAGCGTCAGTTCCGCACCGGCTATCGGCTTGGCGTTGCCCAGCGAACGGGCAAAGACGTTGAGCCCGTCCTGGCCAGTATAGGTCGACAGACCGATGTCGGAGACGACGAACCACTGCGTCGCCATCGAATCATAGTCGTCGCTCTTGTCGCCGAGGGCTTGCGCCGTCAGCACATAGACACCGGGCTTGCGCTGCGGCAGGGCTTCGTCGACCGGGAAGGAGGTGGTGACCTCCTTGTTGAGGTCGTTGACGATATCGAGCTGGCCTTGCCAGACCGGCGCCCCGATCTGCTCGGCAATGTTCGAGATGTCATAGCTGTCGAGCTGATGCAGGAACTGATAGCCTGAGAGAAGCTGCGCCAGCGAACGGTCGCCGATGCGGTAGAGCTTCATTTCGGCGGCGTTCATGTTGACGGTGACGACCGGGATGCCGCGGCGCGCGCCGGCCGGCAGCACGAAGCTGTCGCCGGTGAAGCGGGCGGACGGCGCACGATCCTGCACATAGATCGACAGCACCGTCGGCGCGGCGGTCACTTCGCCGATGGCGGCCGGCAGGCCGGCGCGGAAGGTGACGTCATAATGCTGGCCGTGCTCCAGGCCCTCGACGCAGATCTGCTTGTCCTTGGCCTCGACGCCCTTGGGCGGCGCGTTGTCGACAGTAACGAACTGCGCATAGTCGACGCCGGTCTTGACCAGTTCCTCGGAGAATTGAGCGCAGATGCGCGGCGCGCTGGTGTCGGCATCGACGCTGTGGTCGATGACGCGGAAGCCCTTGCGGGCCTTGAGGTCGGCATAACCGGCCTGCACCGCCGGCGAAGGCACCAGCGCAAGGCTGGCCTCATAGGCCTGCAGCGCCGGACGATAGAGGTCACGCTTGTCGAGGCCGTCGGCGAGCAGCGCCAGCACCTCGGCGCGCGTCTTGGTAGTGCGCAGCAGCTTGTAGGCGTTGAAAGCAGCGGACGTGGCGTTCGTCGGCAAAGTAGACGCTTCGGAGGTGCTGGGGGCCGGCTGCACGGCTAGCGTTTCACGCGCCAGGTTGAGCCAGAGCTGGCCATCGTCCGGCAGGACCGAGACGGCGGATTCGTATTTCTGCATGGCGGAGCGATGATCGCCGGTCAGCACGGCCTGCTCGGCGGACGACAGCAGCGCTGCCATGCCCTCGGTCGGCTTGTCGAAGGCCGGGCCGAGCAGCTTGTTGCGGTATTGCTGGGCCTGGTCGCCCATCCAGTTGGGGAAAAAGGCGAGTTCCGGCGGGGCGCCGATGTCGGGATCGCCGTCGATATTGACGACCTTGCCGGCGACCGCGCCATTGAAGGTCTTTAGCTGGTTATAGTCGGATTTGAGAAAGCACCATTTGGCCTTGGTGTTGTAGGTGAAGGCGCGGCAGGCCGGATCGCCAAGGCATGTCGTTTTGCACTGGTCGAGCGTGACATTCTGGTCGGACCTGAGATCAAAGCCGAAATAATCGGAATTGTCGGTCGTTGCGATTCGCCGGGCCTCAGCCGCTTGCGCGACAGTGCCCCAGGCGAAGAAAAGAAGGATCAGAAAAGACAGACCACGAGCCGCGCGCATTGCCATAACACCCTCCAGACAAGTGCAAACGTCCGGGCATGTTCAAGCTTCAGTCGGGCTTGTCAACGCGCGGACGCGGCAGGTGCCGCCTGCCAACGGTTTATTTTCCGGCCAAGGGCCGGTATGCGAACAGTAACCTCCATAGGACAGGGGATCACGCATTCTTGCGGAAACGCAGAAGGTGTGAATTCCAAGCCCGTCCTATTTCAGACAATTGGATTGTGGCCCCTTTACGAGCGCTTCAGAACTTCATTCCAATTTTAGTTTTGCGAACTAGGGTGTCTTGATGCCGGCGCATGAAAAGCAGATGTCAGGAGGGGACGCGCCAGGGCGCGCTCTTCCGCGCGCCCTGCTTTTGGCCATGATGTGCGTTACCGCGCTGGCCGCCGAATCAAAGCCGGCAGCCGCTTTCGAGATTTTCGGCATCAAGCTGTGGGGATCGCCCAGCGACGAGGACGCCGACATCGTCGATCCGCTGCGCTATGCCGTGACCATCTCGGCTCCCGACGCCGACAAGGAGCTGATGAAGAAGCTGGAAAACGCCTCGTCGCTCAAGGGCGACGAAGACCGGCCGGTGTCCGGCTCGCTTGGACTGATGGCCAAGGCGCGCGGCGACCGTGAGCAGCTGGTCGCAGCGCTTTACGCCGATGCCCGCTATGAAGGCGTGGTCACCATCACCATCGATGGCAAGCCGATCGATGAGCTGGCTCCCGATGCCGAATTCAAAGGCCCGCAACCGATCCCGGTGGCGATCACTGTCGCCACCGGCCCCAAATTCACGCTCGGCAACATCCGGCTGGAGGGTGACGCGGCCGGGCTGATGAGCGCCGACTACGGCCTGATATCAGGTGGCGATGCCGGTTCCGGTGCCGTGCTCAAGGCCGAGGCGCTGATCGTGCGGACGCTGAAAGAGCAGGGAAGGCCGCTGGCTGAGGTGACCGGCCGGCAGATCGTCGCTGACCACAACACCTCGACGCTCGACGTGACGCTGACGGTCGCCGCCGGGCCGGTCGCGGGATATGGTGCGACGACGGTGGAAGGCACCGAAAAGGTCGATCGCGACTTCACCGAATACATGACCGGGCTGAAGCGCGGCCGGCAATACTCACCGCAGGAGATCAGCGATGCGCGCGACAGGCTGCTGGCGCTCGAAGTGTTCAACAGCGTAACGTTCAAGGAAGCCGACAAGCTCGATGCCGACGGCAACATTCCGATCGATGTTCAGGTCAGCGAGCGCAAGCCGCGCTATTTCGGGCTTGGCGGCACCTTTTCCAACACGGAAGGCCTTGGGCTGGAAGGCTATTGGGGCCATCGCAACCTGTTCGGCAGGGCCGAGAAGCTGCGCATCGAGGGCGCCATCAGCGGCATCGGCAGCAACGACCTGTCCGAGCTGAACTACAATGCCGGCATCATGTTCGAGAAACCGGGCGTGATCGGGCCGGCATCGAAATTCTTCGTCAACGTCAAGACGGTGTTGGAACACCCCGACGCCTACGACCATTTCTCGATCAAGGGCAGCACCGGCCTCTCCTATGAGCTGACCAAGAAGCAGACCGTGTCGGCGGAAGTGGCGCTCGACTATTCAAGGATCACGGATGCCTTCGGCAAGCACACCTATCTGATCGCCAGCGTTCCGCTGCAATATGTCTATGACAACCGGGACAGCAGGCTGAACCCGACCAGCGGCTTCCGGGTGCTGGCCTATGCCGAGCCAAGCTACGACATATTGAATGGTGCAGCCTTCCTCAAGCTGAAGGGCGAGGGCTCGGCCTACCAGTCGCTGGACACGGCCTCGAAATTCGTGCTGGCCGAACGCGTCGCCGTTGGCTCGATCGTCGGTACGGGGCTCCAGAACGTTCCGGCCGACCGGCGCTTCTATTCCGGTGGCGGCGGTTCGGTGCGCGGCTATGCCTATCAGGGCATCGGCCCCAAGGATCCTACAGGCCAGCCGATCGGCGGCCTGTCCTTCTTCGAAACATCAGTCGAAATGCGCATCGCCGTCACCGACACGATCGGCATCGTGCCGTTCGTCGATGCCGGCTCGGTGTCGACCGAGTCTGTTCCCAATTTTTCCGACGTCAAGGTCGGCGCCGGCGTCGGCTTGCGTTATGTGACGCCGTTCGGCCCATTGCGCATCGATGCCGCGGTGCCACTCAACCGCGACCCCGGCGACCCGCATTTCGGCATCTATGCCGGCATTGGCCAGGCGTTCTAGAGATGAAGACGGTTCGGCGCATCCTTCGCATTGTTTTCTACACGCTGCTGATCGCGGTGGCGGGCGCCATCGGCGCGCTGGTGGTGCTGACCAAGACCGAGCGCGGGCGCGACAATCTCGCCGGCATCATTTCGCGCCTGGCCTCGAGCGACGAGCGCAAGGTGACCGTCAGCGGCATTGACGGCATCTGGTCGGGCGCGCTCAGCGTCGACCACGTGGTTCTGGAGGATCGCAACGGGGCCTGGTTGGTGGCGCGCCACGTGGCGGTCGACTGGTCGCCGCTGGCGCTGCTCTCGAAAAATTTCAACGCCGACCGCATCGCCGCCGGGCGCATCGAACTGGCGCGGCTGCCGGTGGCCAGCACGCAGCCTTCGCAAGGCGGCGCAACGACGCTGCCTGTCTCCATCGACATCAAGCAGATCGACCTGCCCGAGATCGCGCTCGGTCAGCAGCTGGCCGGCAGCGGCATCGCGGACCTCGCAGCCAAGGGGTCGGTGAAGGCCGATGCCGCGCCCTTGGCGGTGGAAACGGTGCTCAACGTCACCCGGCATGATGGCAAGCAAGGCAATGTCGACGCCAAAATCCATTTTGCGCCGGCCGACAACAGGCTCGACCTGGACCTCAAGGCTTCGGAGCCGGCAGGCGGCATCATCGCCAATCTGCTCAAGCTGCCCGACGCGCCGCCGGTCGACATAACCGTCTCGGGCACGGGACCGCTTGCCAACTGGAACGGCATCGCCACATTCACGGTCGACGGCAAGATCGTCACTCAACTGACGGGCCGCCATCAGTCGACGGACAAGGGCAGCCATGTCGAGGCCAAGGGCGACGGCGACTTCGCCCGCTTCCTGCCTGACAATCTGAAGGCACTGTTTGCCGGCAAGACCAGCTTCGATGTCGCGGGTACCGCAACATCGGCCGGTGGTGTCAGCATCGACCGGGCCAGCATCGAGAGCGATGCCGTGCATGGCACCGCGACCGGTATCGCCGATCCTGCCGGCGCCAGCGATCTGTCGGTTGAGATCGCTGCCAAGGGCGCACCTGTGCAGATCACCGTGGGAAGTGCCGCCCAACCGATCACGCTTGCGATCAGGAATGCCTCCGCGCGCGCCCTCGGCGACGGCAAGACGCCCATCATCAACATCGGCGCCTCGCTGGCTTCGGTGGTGGCGGGCGGCACCCAGCTCAACGATCTTTCAGCACAGATCCACTCGGACGGCTTCGACATCCAGAACCGCGCCGGGCCCGTGGCGGTCAAGCTGGCGGCGGGTGGCCTGAAGACCGACGTGGCGACGCTGACGCCGCTGATCACCGGCAAGGTCGATGTCGACCTGACGGGTTCGCTCAGCAAGGACGCCATATCGATCGATCAGGGCACGCTGCGCTCCGATGCGCTCAACGCCTCGCTGACGATGACAGTGGCGCTGGCCGACCTGTCGATGAAGCTCAAGATGAACGCCGATGCGGTCTCGACGGCCTTGCCGCCGCAGATCAGCGCGGTGCTCGGCGAGCGGGTGAAATTCTCGGCCGCCGCGACCCGTGACCCGCAAGGCTCCTTCGCCGCCAATTCGATCTCGTTCACCTCCGGTTCGCTCAGCGCCAGCGGCACTGCGAGCGCGCAAGGCAGCGGTATCCAGGCCGACATCAAAGGCACGCTCGGCGATGTCTCGGTGCTGTCGCCGATGGTCGGCGTGCCGGTCGCCGGCGGCGTCGACTTCGCGCTCTCGGCGAGCGGTCCGCGCACGGCGCCAGATTTCACTATTACCGCCGACAGCGACAGTCTTACGGCCTCGGGCAGGACGGTGAAGGCCATCAAGCTGACGGCGAGCGGCAAGGCTGACATTTCAAGCCCTTCCGCCACCGTCTCGCTGACCGGCTCCGTCAACGACCAGCCGCTCGACGTCAAGGCGGCGCTGGTGACGAGCGAAGGCAAGCGTTCGATCAATGGCTTCCTGATCTCGCTCGGCGACAACAAGGTTTCGGGCGATCTCGCGCTCGACGACAAGTTCCTGCCTTCGGGGACGCTGACGCTCGCCGCATCCGCAATCGACCAGTTGGCCGCGCTCGCCGGCCAGGCGGTGACGGGCGACATCAACGGCACCATCGCCTTCGGCAAGGACGGCGAGACGCCGTCCGTTGCCATCGATGCCAAGAGCACGTCGGTCGCCCGGGGCGAGGTGACCGCCAACGCGATCGCCGTCAATGCGCTGATCGCCAACTATCTCAAGGCGCCGGCAATCTCCGGCACCATCAAGGCCGACGCGGTCACTTCGGGAAGCACCGAGATCAGCGGCATCGGCGTCGACCTGAAGCGCGATGGCGACTGGACCAATTTCTCCGGCGGCGCCACGATCGCGGGCATTCCGGCGACCGCTGCCGGCCGGGTGAGGATCGCTGGCGGCACGACGAGCGTCGAGATCGCTTCGGGCGAGGCGACTGTTCGCGGCATCAAGGCGGCGATCGCGGCACCGTCCACGCTCTCGATCGCCAATGGCACGACCAGCATCGACAGCCTGGCGCTCGACGTCGGCGGCGGAGCGGTGACCCTGTCGGGCACTGCCGGCCAGACGCTCGATCTCACGGCAAAGGTTTCAGGGCTGCCAGCGGCACTCGCCAATGATTTTTCACCTGGCCTCGATGCCGCGGGCACGCTCTCCGGCACGGCTGAAGTGACCGGCGCGCCATCCGCTCCCGACGTCCGGTTCGACGCCCAACTGGCCGACGTCGAAACCAGCCAGACCCGGCAGGCCGGGCTTGGGGCACTCGCCGTCGACGCGGCGGGCAGCTACACCATATCAGGCGGCGTCGTGCTCGACCATGCGACGCTCTCCGGCGACAAGATTTCCGGTCAGGCCGCCGGCACCATCAATCCGAACGGCGCCAGCGATTTCGCGCTGGATCTTACCTCGTCCGGACCGAGCCTGCCGCTGACGGTCGGCAGCGCCGAAAGCCCGATCACCATCGACGTCCAGTCCCTTTCGGCAAAGGTGGCCGGCGAGAGCACGAAGGCGCGTCTAGATGTCTCCGCGATCCTGCCTTCGATCTCCACCAGCCCGGCGAAGGTGGACGGTGTTGCCATCGCATTGCATTCGGATGCCTTCGACCTGAAAAAACGCGCCGGACCGGTTTCCGGCACTGTGTCGGTGGACAAGGTCGGGCTCGACAATGCCGCCATCGCGCCTCTGATCGCCGGGAAAGTAACGGCTGCGCTCAATGCCCGGCTGAGCGCTGATGCCGTCGCCATCGACAGTGGCTCGCTCAAAACCGATGCGCTGAACAGCCAGGTCGCCGGCACGGTTTCGCTCAAAGATGGCACCATCGAGCTGAAGCTGAATGCGGGCGCCCCTTCATCCGCCTTGCCGGGTGCGGTGCGTGGCGTGCATGGCGAACGCGCTGAGATCAGCGCCACGCTGAAGCGCGACCCCAAAGGCGGTATCGCCGTCGATGGCTTGACGCTGGTTTCCGGCCCGCTGAGCGCCCAGGGTCAGGCTAGCCTCGCCGACAATAAGGTGGCCGCCGATATCACCGGCGCGCTGGCAGACATTTCGCTGTTGTCGAAGGACGCCAAGGGCGCCATCGCCTTCGCGCTGAACGCTCAAGGGCCTGCGATGGCGCCGGACCTGTCGCTGACGGTCAACAGCGATCGGCTGCTTGTGGCTTCGCGTGAGATCAACGGGCTGAAACTCACGGCCACCGGCAAGGCCGATGCGGCAAACCCGGCGGCGAATGTGCAGCTCACCGGCAATGTCGCCGGCCAGGTATTGCAAGGCAGCGCCGTGCTGGCGACGGCGGATGGCAAGAGCGCCATCAACGGCCTGCTTTTGTCGCTGGGCCAGAACAAGATTTCCGGCGATCTGGCGCTGGACGAAAAGTTCGTCCCGGTCGGCACCATCTCGCTCGACCTGCCCGACATCGGCCCGCTGGCGGCCCTGGCGCTGGAAAAGGCCGAGGGCGACGTGCGCGGCACCATCGCGTTCTCGAAGAGCGGTGCGGCACCGCAGGTCGCCATCAAGGCGGCGACAGGCTCGATCGTGCGCGGCGACCTCCGGGCGAAAGCCGTCTCGGTCGATGCGCTGGTCGCCAACTATCTCGCGGCGCCGGTGATCTCCGGAAAAGTCCGCGCCGACACCGTCACCTCGGGCGGCACTGTCATCAGCGGCATCGATGTCGATCTGAAGCGCGCTGGCGACTGGACCGGCTTTTCCGGCGGCGCCACCGTCAAGGGCGTTCCGGCCAAGGCCGCGGGCCGGGTGAAAGTGGCCAACGGCACCACCACCATCGAGCTCGCATCCGGCGAGGCGACCGTCCAGGGTATCAAGGCGGCGATCGCGCAGGCCTCGACCGTCAGCATCGCCAACGGGACGACGACGCTGGACAGGCTGGTGCTGAACCTCGGCGGCGGTACGGCGACGGTGACAGGCAAGGTCGGGCAGGCGCTCGACATCAATGCGGTGCTGGCCCGGGTGCCGATGTCGCTTGCCAACAGTTTTTCGCCTGGCCTCGATGCTGCCGGCGCGATTTCGGGCACGGTTAAGGTGACCGGCGCGCCGGCCAGTCCCGCCGTCGCCTTCAACATCGATGCCGCCGGCGTGCAGACGTCGCAGACCCGCGGCGCCGGTCTCGGCGTGGTGAACGTGTCCTCGTCGGGCAGCTTTGCCGGAAACAAGTTGAGCTTCAACGCCAATGTCAGCGGTGGGGCCGGCCTCGGCCTCAAAGGTGGCGGCACGGTAACGACGGCGGGTACGCCGGCGCTGGTGCTCGATTTCAACGGCAATGTGCCGTTCGGGCTGCTGGCCGACAAGCTCGCCGCGCAAGGCCTGTCGCTGACCGGAACCGCTAGTGTCAACGTGCAGGTGCGCGGCCCCGCGACTTCGCCTGTTGTCGGCGGCAGCGTCAGTACATCAGGCGCGCGCCTTGTCGATGCGCGTTCGGGCCTCGCCGTCAACGACGTCGCCGCGGACGTTTCGATCGGTGGCGGCGTCGCCAGGATCAACCGGCTGACCGGCACACTGTCGACGCGCGGCAGCCTGTCGGCCAGCGGCACGGTCGGCATCAATCCGGCGCAAGGCTTCCCGGCCGATCTGGCGATCAAGCTCACCGACGGCCGTTATACGGACGGGCGCGTGGTGACCGCCAATCTTGGCGGCGACCTTACGATCAAGGGGCCGCTGGCATCGGCGCCGGCGATTGCCGGCACGATCAACCTTGCCAAAACAGTCGTCACGGTTCCGGACAAACTGCCGGGCTCGCTCTCGGCCCTCGATGTCAAGCACAAGAATGCGCCGGGCGCGGTGCGGGCACAGGACAAGGCGCTACGACCGGCGACGACGAGCGGCAAGAGCGGCGGCAGCGGCCTTGCCCTCGATGTCATCGTCAATGCGCCGAATCAGATCTTCATCCAGGGCAGGGGCGTCGATGCCGAACTCGGCGGCTCGCTCAGGCTGACCGGACCGGCTTCGTCGCCGCAAGCGGTCGGCACCTTCACCCTGCAGCGCGGCCGGCTGTCGATCCTGGGCAAGCGGCTGACCTTCACCGAGGGCACGGTCGGGTTCTCGGGATCGCTGGTACCCTACCTCAACCTGACCGCAACAACGACGACGGCAAGCGCCACCGTCACCATCGTCGTGTCGGGCGAGGCGACCAATCCAAAATTCACGTTCTCTTCCGTGCCGGCGCTGCCCGAGGACGAGGTGCTGGCGCAACTGATCTTCGGCCGCTCGATGTCGAACCTGTCGCCGCTGCAGATAGCGCAGCTGGCCGAGGCGGCCGCGCAGCTGGCCGGCGTCGGCGGATCGACGTCGCTGCTTGAGAACCTGCGCAGCGCCATCGGCGTCGACGACCTCGACGTCACCACCGACGACCAGGGCGGCACCGCGGTCTCGGCCGGAAAGTACCTCAACGACCGCACCTATGTGACGATCCAGAAGGGCGACAAACCGGGCTCGGGCAAGGCGACCATCGATCTCAATGTCGGACGCGGCGTCAAACTGCGTGGCGAGGCGACCGATGCCGGCGAGGCCAAGGGCGGCATCTTCTACGAGAAGGAATATTGAGGGATCTGGCCCTCACCATGGGCCGGGACTGGTGCTGTCGCAACCGGCGCAAATGTCTCAATTTAATTGCCCAGCCAGATTTTGACGGAATTTGGGCGCACTAACAATTTTGCGCCAAGACTGTCGTTATCGCGCGACCCGCTCCCTTTTCAAAGTTGCACATTCGCTAACATGTTCTTCATCCATGCCGTCTTTGACATCATGGCTCGGATGCGGAATGTTAAAGGCGGAAAGCCAACAATGGGAGTTAAAGTGATGACAATTTACAAGAGCAATGGCGATCGCGTTCCGGATCACATCCTGGCCATGGCCGAAGAAGCCAAGGCAGGCAAAGTAGATCGCCGCGAATTCCTGGCGCTCGCCAGCGTCTTTGGCGCGTCGACGGCCATGGCCTACGGCCTGCTTGGCCTCGCCGACCCGACGCCTGCCAGGGCAGAGGACGTCAAGGGCAAAAAAGGCGGCGTGCTGAAGGTCGCTCAATGGATCAAGGATCCCAAGGATCCGCGCAAGGCCGACTGGTCGGAGATCGCCAATGCCGAGCGCCAGGCGCTCGAGCCCCTGGTCAAGTACACCACCGAATATACATTCCGGCCTTATCTGCTCGAAAGCTGGGACGTGAACGACGACGCCACCGAGTACACGCTGCATGTGCGCAAGGGCGTGACCTGGTCGAACGGCGACGCCTTCACCGCTGACGACGTCATCTTCAACCTCAAGCGCTGGGCCGACAAGAAGGCCGAAGGCAATTCGATGCCTGGCCGCCTGGGTACGCTGGTCAAGGACGATAAGCTTGACGAAAGCGCCGTGACCAAGGTTGACGACATGACGGTCAAGCTGAAGCTCGGCAAGGCCGATATCGCGCTCATTCCGAACATGTGCGACTATCCCGGCCTCATCGTGCACAAGTCCTTCGACGAGAAGGGCGGCGATTTCAAAGCCTGCCCGATCGGCACTGGTCCGTTCGAACTCGTCTCCTACGACGTCGGCCAGAAGGTCGTCTACAAGCGCCGCGAAGACAACAAGTGGTGGGACGGCGAAGTGTTCCTCGATGGCATCGAGTTCATCGACTACGGCACCGATCCGGCAGCCATGGTCAGCGCTTTCGAGGCTGGCGAAGTGCACACGAACTTCGAGACCTCGGCCGACTATGTGTCGATCCTCGACGGCATGAGCCTGGTCAAGTCGGAGGTCGTTACCGCGTCGACGATCGTGTGCCGGACCAACGTCAACAACAAGCCCTATGGCGACCAGAAGGTGCGTAACGCGTTGCAGCTCGCGGTCGACAACAACGTCGTCCTCCAGCTCGGCTACGGCAATGCCGGCTCGGTCGCCGAAAACCACCATGTCTGCTCGATCCATCCGGAATATTTCGAGCTGCCCAAGGTGGCCCGCGATCCGGCCAAGGCAAAGGCGCTGATGGCGGAAGCCGGCCAGGCCGACTTCGAACACGAACTGATCACGGTCGACGAGGACTGGCACAAGAACACCGGCGACGCGATCGCCGCCCAACTGCGCGACGCCGGAATAAAGGTGAAGCGCACCGTGCTGCCGGGTTCGACCTTCTGGAACGACTGGACCAAGTACCCGCTGTCGATGACGAACTGGAACATGCGGCCGCTCGGCGTCCAAGTTCTGGCCATCGCCTATCGCACGGGCGAGGCCTGGAACGAGGCTGCCTGGTCGAACCCGGACTGGGATGCCAAGCTCAACGCGGCGCTCGCCGTTGCCGACGCCGCCAAGCGCAAGGAAATGATGAAGGACATCGAGCAGATCCTGCAGGATTCCGGCATCATCATCCAGCCTTACTGGCGCAAGCTCTACAGCCACTCGGTCAAGGCGGTGCAGAACTACAAGATGCACCCGACCTTCGAACGCGACTACGGCAAGATCTGGCTGGACCAGGCCTGATCGGAGCGATCAGGGAAAGGGGCTGTCTGTCCCTTTCCCTCGTTCTCCTGCGTCACCTTGCCATCACCGGGTAGCCCGCGGAAAATTGCGGACTAGCCGGCCAAGGCCGCGCAACAAAGTAGGATTGATCGAATCCGAGGGCCTGTTCGACAGCCAGCCGCCGGCGACGGCAGACAAGGCTTGAAGCCGGCTCAAACCCCAACCCCATCGGCAGGGGGCCGCCATGCTTTCTTTCGTTCTAAGGCGTCTCGGCACCATGGCATTGACGATGCTGTGCCTGACGCTGGTCGTCTTCTTCCTGATCAACCTCGAACCCAATCTGAAGAAGCTGGCGATCAGTCAGACAGAAATGCACACGTCCGCCGAGCAACTCGAAGGATGGCTGGCCGGCCATGGTTACCGGCAGAATTTCTTCGTCCGCTACGGCCAGTGGCTGGGCGTCCTGCCCAAGCAGCCGGTGACCGACCCGACGACCGGCAAGCCGGCGCAGCGTTTCAGCTTCTGTAACGACCCGATCGTGCCGACCTTCTCCGGCGTTTTTGAAGGTGATTTCGGCTGCTCGACCAAATTCAAGACCACGGTTGCCTCGAAATTATTCCCCGCCCTCGGCGCCACCGGCATCCTGATGTTCTGTGTGCTGGCGGTGATGGTGCCGGTCTCGCTCTTGATCGGCATCCTGGCAGGTATGCGCGAGGGATCGCGAACCGACCGCGTGCTGTCCGTGGCCTCCATCGCCTCGACGGCGACGCCCGAATATGTGTCGGGCGTCATCTTCACCGTCATTTTCGCCTCCTGGCTCGGCTGGCTGAACGGTTCGGCGGCGTCGGCAAGTCAGGGCATCACCTTCTATAATTTCACGCTGCCGGTGATGACGCTGGCTATCTACGGCATCGGCTATATCGCCCGCATGACGCGCGCCTCGATGGTCGAGGTGATGACGCAGCAATATATTCGTACCGCGCGGCTGAAGGGGCTGTCTTTCAAAGGTGTGGTGGTCAAGCACGCGTTGCGCAATGCGCTGATCGCGCCGTTTACCGTGATCATGCTGCAGTTTCCCTGGCTGCTTACCGGCGTCGTCATCGTCGAGGTGATGTTCCGCTACCAGGGGTTCGGCTACACGCTGGTCGAGGCCGCCGGCAACAACGACATCGACCTTTTGCTCGGTTGCTCGCTGGTCTCCGTGTTCATCGTGTTGATCACGCAGCTCATTTCCGATGTCGGCTACGCGTTTCTCAATCCGCGTATCAGAGTTCAGTAGGAGATCGGGCGGATGCAGGTTCAATATCTCGGTGCCTTTACCGTCATTCTGGAAGTGCTGTCGCGCTTCTGGCCGGTCTGGATCGCACTCATCATCGTCATGGGCGCGAGCTTCGCCTACAAGAAGAAGTTGGCGCTTTACGGACAGTTGTTCGACAGCGGCGTCGGCATCGTCGGCGTGGGCATCTGCCTGTTCTGGCTGTTCACGGCGATCTTTGCCTCGACCATCTCGCCTTTCGATCCGCTGGCGCAGGTCCCTGTCATGAAGGACGCGCTGCCCGGCGCCATCGAGCCGCAATCGGGGCTGGTCTATCTCTTCGGTGGCGACAAGCTGGCACGCGATGTCTTTTCGCGCATGGTCTACGGCAGCCAGATCGTGCTGATCATCGCGCCGGCGGCGACCGGTTTCGCCCTCATGGTCGGCATCACGCTCGGCCTGCCGGCGGGGTATTACGGTGGCAAGATCGATACCGTGCTGTCGTTCCTGGCCAACCTCGTGCTGGCTTTCCCGGTGATCCTGCTGTTCTACCTGCTGGTGACGCCTGGGATCATGGATACGCCGATCCCTTACGCACTCGCCGGCGTCTTCTTCCTGTTTCCCATCATCTTCTTCAGCGTGCTGTTCTGGACGCGCTTCAAGAACCGGCCGGACCGGATCTACATCCTGCTCGGGCTGACGCTTATCCTCGGCGGCTGGATCTATGTCGGCCTGGTGTTCGACAGGGACCCGTTGAAGATCGTGCACATCGATCCCAACCAGCTCAACATCTTCGTGGCTGTCGTGTTCGCCTCCAGCCCCGGCGTCTTCCGCATCGTGCGCGGCCTGACCATGGACATCAAGACGCGCGACTATGTGGCGGCGGCGCAGACGCGCGGTGAATCACCCTGGTACATCATGCTGTGGGAGATCCTGCCCAATGCCCGCGGGCCGCTGATCGTCGATGCCTGCTTGCGCATCGGCTACACCACGATCCTGCTCGGCACGCTCGGCTATTTCGGCCTCGGGCTGGCGCCGGAAAGCCCGGACTGGGGCACCGCGATCAAGGACGCCAGCCGGTTGCTGCGCTCCTTCATCCACCCGGCGCTGCCGCCGACGATCGCGTTGATGTCGTTCGTGCTGGGCCTCAACCTCTTGGCAGACTCGCTGCGCGAGCAATCGATGAAAGACTGATTGACGGGCCCTGGCCCGCGTCTGGTAGAATTTGGATTGGAGCGACCCATGAACGAGGCAGTTCGAAATCCCGGCAAGCCGACCAACGGGCCGATCATCGAGATCGAAAACCTGTCGATCTCCTTCTTTACCCGCAAGGGCGAGATACCGGCGGTGATGGATTTTTCCTGCACCGTCATGCCTGGCGAAGCGATGGGCATCGTCGGCGAATCGGGCTGCGGCAAGTCGACCGTGTCGCTCGGCATCATGCGTGACCTCTCCAACATCGGGAAGATCGTCGGCGGCAGGATCAAGTTCCAGGGCAAGGACATGGGCGAGCTCTCCGAGGATGAGCTGCGCGCCATCCGCGGCAACAAGATCGCCATGATCTACCAGGAGCCGATGGCCAGCCTCAATCCGGCGATGAAGATCGGCCAGCAGCTGATGGAAGTGCCGCTGATCCACGACAAGGTGTCGAAGGAAGAGGCTTACTCAAGGGCGCTCGAAATGGTGCGCTCGGTCAAGCTTCCCGACCCTGAACGCATGATGCGCTCCTATCCGCACCAGCTCTCGGGCGGCCAGCAGCAGCGCATCGTCATCGCCATGGCGCTGCTGTCGAAGCCGGCGCTGCTTCTGCTCGACGAGCCGACCACGGCACTCGACGTCACGGTCGAAGCGGGCATCGTTGAACTGGTCAAGGGGCTGGGCGAGAAGTTCGGCACCTCGATGATCTTCGTATCGCACAATCTCGGCCTGATCCTCGAGACCTGCGACCGCATCACGGTGATGTATTCGGGCGAGGCGGTGGAGACCGGCAAGATCAAGGACGTCTTCGACCGGATGCGCCATCCCTATACGCAAGGCCTGTTCCGTTCGATCCCGCTGCCCGGCGCCGACAAGAACTCGCGTCCGCTGATTGCCATTCCCGGGCAATTGCCGCTGCCGCACGAGCGGCCGAAAGGCTGCAATTTCGGCCCGCGCTGCCACCATTTCGTCGAGGGCGTCTGCAACGCCGCCGAAATCCCGATGGTCGAGGTCGCCGGCCACGAAGGTCATTTCTCGCGCTGCGTGCGCTTCAACGAGATCGACTGGGAAGCCCTGCCGCCCGGTGCCAAGAAGGTCAACGAGAAGGTCGTGCCCGGCGCCCCGGTGCTCAAGATCGAGGACCTCAGGAAATACTACAAGGTCGGCGGCAGCGAGGTGTTCGGCTCAAGCGAGGGCCGCGTCGTCAAAGCCAACGAGACGATCTCATTCACCGCGCGCGAATCCGAGACGGTCGCCATCGTCGGTGAATCGGGCTGCGGAAAGTCGACGCTGGCCAAGGTGCTGCTCGGGCTGGAAACGGCAAGCTCCGGCACTGTTACGCTCGCCAACAAGGAGATCCAGTCGACCGGCATCGAGAGCCGCAGCGTCGACACTGTCTCATCGATCCAGATGGTGTTCCAGAACCCGTTCGATACACTCAACCCCAGCCATTCGGTCGGCGCGCAGATCATCCGCACGCTGGAGAAATTCAACGTCGGCAAGACGGTCGCCGACCGGCGCAAGCGCATGCTGGAGCTGCTCGACCTGGTGAAGCTGCCGCGGGCCTTCGAGACGCGCAAGCCGCGCCAGCTCTCAGGCGGCCAGAAGCAGCGCATCGGCGTGGCGCGCGCCTTCGCCGGCGATGCCAAGGTGGTGGTGGCCGACGAGCCGGTCTCGGCGCTCGACGTCTCGGTGCAGGCGGCGGTGACCGAACTGTTGATGGACATCCAGCGCAAGAACAAGACGACGATGCTGTTCATCAGCCACGACCTGTCCGTGGTGCGCTACATCGCCGACCGCGTCGTCGTCATGTATCTCGGCTACATCGTCGAGCAAGGCACGACCGACCAGATATTCGCGCCGCCCTATCATCCCTACACGGAAGCGCTTTTGTCGGCGATCCCGATTGCCGACACCAGCGTGGTCAAGAAGCACATCGTGCTCGAAGGCGACATTCCCTCGGCGATGAACCCGCCTTCCGGCTGCCCGTTCCAGACGCGCTGCGGCTACAAGAAGCTGGTGCCGGACAATCTGTGCGAGACCAAGGTGCCGCCGGTCAAGAATCTCGGCGACGGCCATATGAGCCTGTGCTGGCTCTCGGACGACGTGCTCAAGACCATGGAGCCGGTGATCAAGTTCGACAAGGAACACGCCGCGCATGAAGGCGTGCCGGATGATGCGCACGGCACCGGACCGGGTTTGGCCGGGACAGCGCCCAACCGGCCGCGTGGCAAAACGGGCACCGCGGAAGCCGACCAGATCGGGGACGCTGTGGAGCAGGGCGAGGCTGGCATGCGAGCTCGTCGCCACGGAGTGCGCGACGAGGTTTCGGAAACCGGTGTGTCGAAGCCGAAAGACACGACGAGGCGGCACTAACCTGGGCGGCTATCACGAGCCGCATTGCCGTAGCTGCGTGTCATAGTCGCGGGCCATCTTGTCGGTGGCCCGTGCGTAGCCCTGTACGCCGGCGTCGCCGCGGTTACCGCGGCCATAGGCGGTCCAGCCAAGGTAGTAGGCGAGGTAGAGATTGTAGGTGTCGTTGCGGGCGACACCGTACGTGTCCGCGGTCTTGGAATGATACCAGCCGACGAAATCGACGGCGTCGGCGAATTTCGTGCGCCGCGCCGCCCAGTTGCCGGTTTCGCGCTGATATTGCGACCAGGTGCCGTCCAGCGCCTGCGAGAAGCCGGTGGCCGACGAAACGTGCTTCCACGGGATGAAGCCGAGCAGTTTGGTGCGCGGCGGCCGGGCATTGCTCTTGAAGCCGGATTCCTTGCGCACCGTCGCCATCAGCACGGGAACGGGGACGCCGTATTTCTCCTGCGTACGTTCGGCCGCCGACTGCCAGTTGTCGAACCAGCCATCGTTCTGGTCGAAGACGGCACAGACATTGTTGATGTGGCTGGGCGCCGTCGCGCAGGCCGACAGTGCCAGCAGTACGCCAACCGCTACAATTTTACTAAAACTCGACCTACGCATGGGAGGGAGCAATAGGCCGAAATCATAAAGGGAATCTTGCTGCCGCTGTTAACTGCTCACGGCGTCTCCGCGGCGGGGAGATCGCCATGTTAGTATTACGGCGTATTGCGTCGCTTTTTCTATAGTTGGCCTGCAGAAATGCCGCCGTAGCTAAAATCACGCCCGCATACGACGTATTTCTGATAGCTTGCCCGGTTTGCCAGGGCTTTGATGCCTGGCATGAACGAACCAAGACGCAAGCGCGGCGCCGAGCGCACCAGCAACCGGGGGCCGGCACCGATCCCGCAGCTGCCGCGCCGGCGGGTGACAAATCCCTATCCGCCGATGGCCCTGCTGTCTCCCGATCAGATCGAGGCGATCCACCGGGCGTCGATGCATATATTGGAGAATTTCGGCATCGAGGTGATGAGCCCGCGCGCGCTGTCGCTGTTCGAGAAAGCCGGCGCCAGGGTCGACCATGCCACGGCCAATGTCCGCATCGATCGCGGTATGGTCGACGAGGCGCTGAAGACGACCCGGTCGAACTACGTGTTGACGCCGCGCAACCCGGCCAACGCTATCCACCTCGGCGGCAACACCATCAATTTCACCCTCGTTGCCGGGCCGCCCAACGTGCACGACATGGAACGCGGCCGCCGCGCCGGCAATCTGCGCGATTATGCGGACCTCACCCGGCTGGCGCAGCATTTCAACTGCGTCCACATGCTCGGCAACCAGGTCTGCGCGCCGGTGGAGCTGCCGGCCAATTCGCGTCATCTCGATACCTATTTCACCAATCTGACGCTGACCGACAAGAGCTTCCATGTCTCGGCGATCGGCCGGGGCAGGGCGCTTGACGGCATCGAGATGATGGCGATCGCGCGCGGGCTGACGCTGGACCAGATGCGCGAAGACCCCAGCATCGCCACCATCATCTCGGTCAACTCGCCGCGCCGCTTCGACGAGATGATGGCCGAAGGGCTGATGACCATGGCCGAGTTCGGCCAGTCGGTGGCGGTGACGCCGTTCACGCTGATGGGGGCGATGAGCCCGGTGACGCTGGCAGGTGCCTTGGCGCAGCAGAATGCCGAGGCGCTGTTCGGCGTCGTGCTGACGCAATTGGTGCAGCCCGGCGCGCCGGTGATGTATGGCGCCTTCACCTCCAATGTCGACATGAAGTCAGGCGCGCCGGCCTTCGGGACGCCTGAAAACACCAAGGCCAATATCGCCTCGGGGCAATTGGCGCGGCGCTATGGGCTGCCCTACCGTACGACGCCGGGCTCGGCCTCCAATGCCGCCGACGCGCAAGGCGCTTACGAGACGCTGATGGCGCTGTGGGGGGCGGTGCTCGGCCACGGCAATCTCGTCTACCACGCCGCCGGCTGGCAGGAGGGCGGGCTGACGGCGTCGTTCGAGAAATTCATCATCGACGTCGAGATGATGCAGCACATGATGGAGTTCCTGCGCCCGATCGTGGTCGACGAAGCGGAGCTTGCCGTGGAGGCGCTGGGCGCGGTGCCGACCGGCGGCCATTTTTTCGGCGAGCCGCACACTCTGGAACGCTATGCGACGGCCTTCTATCAGCCGATCCTGTCCAACTGGCAAAATTTTGGAGCCTGGCAGGAGGCAGGCGCGCTCGACACGACGGCGCGGGCGACGCGGCTGTGGAAGAGGGCGCTTGAAGAGTATGTCGAGCCGGCAATGGACATTGCCGTGCGCGAGGCGCTGCAGGCCTATATGGCCAAGCGCAAGGAAGCGATCGGGCAGGGCGAGCCGTAGTGCTTCCCATCTCGATTCATCTCATCAATCCAACTCACTGATATCAGAGAAAAACCCATGAAATCGCATGCAAAGGTCGTGGTCATCGGCGGCGGTGTCGTCGGATGCTCCGTGCTGTTCCATCTCGCCCGCCATGGCTGGACCGATGTCGTGCTGCTGGAGCGTGACGAACTGACCTCGGGCTCGACCTGGCACGCGGCCGGCGGCATGCACACGATCAATGGCGACCCCAACGTCGCCAAGCTGCAGAAGTACACGATCAACCTCTACAAGGAGATCGAGGAACTGTCGGGACAGGCGACGGGCGTGCACCTGACCGGTGGTGTGTTGCTGGCAGCGACCGAGGCGCGGCTCGACTGGCTGCGCGGCGTCGTCGCCAAGGGGCGTTATCTCGGCATCGAACTGGAGGAGATCTCGCCGAAAGAGGCAGCCGAACTGATGCCGCTGCTCGACCCCAGGCAATTCGTCGGCGCTGTCCGCAACAAGGAGGATGGACACCTCGACCCGTCGGGCGTCACCCACGCCTATGCCAAGGCGGCGCGGAAACTGGGCGCCGAGGTCGAACGCTTCACCAAGGCCGAGGACATAGTGCGGCGCCCCGACGGTCTGTGGCGCGTCATCACCAACAAGGGCGAGGTGGTGACCGAGCATGTCGTTAACGCCGGCGGGCTGTGGGCGCGCGAGGTCGGCCGCATGGTCGGGCTCGAACTGCCGGTGTTGGCCATGGAGCACATGTACCTGATCACCGAGGACATGCCCGAGGTCGCCGAATGGAACGCCAAGACCGGCACCGAGATCATCCATGCGGTCGACTTCGACGGCGAGCTTTACCTGCGCCAGGAGCGCGGCGGCATGCTCATGGGCACCTATGAGAAGGCCAACAAGCCGTGGTCCGAGTTCCAGACACCGTGGAATTTTGGCCATGAATTGCTGGCGCCCGATATCGACCGTATCGCTCCGTCGCTGGAGGTCGGCTTCCGGCATTTCCCGGCCTTCCAGCAGACCGGCATCAAGCAGATCATCAACGGCCCCTTCACCTTCGCGCCGGACGGCAACCCGCTGGTCGGGCCGGTGCGCGGCCTGCCGGGCTTCTGGGTCGCCTGCGGGGTGATGGCTGGCTTCTCGCAAGGCGGCGGCGTCGGCCTGGCGCTGTCCAACTGGATGATCGAGGGCGATCCCGGCGCCGATATCTGGGCGATGGATGTCTCGCGCTACGGCGACTGGGCTGGCATGGCCTACACCAACGCCAAGGTGCGCGAGAATTACTCCAGGCGCTTCTCGATCCGCTTCCCCAATGAGGAACTGCCCGCCGGGCGGCCGCTGAAGACGACGCCGGTCTACGACCTGCTCTCGGCCAGGGGTGCCCAATGGGGCGTGTCCTATGGGCTGGAAGTGCCGCTCTGGTATGCGCCGGCAGGCGTGAAGGACGAGTTCTCCTGGCGGCGTTCGAGCGACTTCAAGCATGTGGCTGGCGAAGTCGAGATCGTGCGCGGCGGCGTCGGGCTGGCGGAAATCTCCAATTTTGCCAAATACAGCGTGACCGGCGGAGGGGCGGCTGCCTGGCTCGACCGGATGCTCGCCTGCAAACTGCCCAAGCCCGGCCGTATGACGCTGGCGCCGATGCTGAAGGAAGACGGCAAACTGATCGGCGATTTCACGCTCGCCAATCTCGATGACGGCGAATGGTTCATCGCCGGCTCCGGCATTGCCGAGCAATATCATATGCGCTGGTTCGAAAAGCATCTGCCTCGGGATGGCTCTGTCCGCATCGATGCACACGGGGCGAAGCTTACCGGCCTATCGATTGCCGGACCCAAGGCGAGAGAGCTGCTGGCGAAGGTCACGCGCGCGGATGTGTCCAATGCAGGCTTCCCGTTCATGGCTATCGGCAAAATGGATATCGGCATGGCGCCGTGCCTGGTCGGCCGCGTCAGCTACACCGGCGACCTCGGCTACGAGATCTGGGTGGCGCCGGAGTATCAGCGCGCCGCCTGTCAGGCGCTGATGGCGGCGGGCGAGGAATTCGGCATCGGCCTGTTCGGTTCCCGGGCGCTCAACGCCTTGAGGCTCGAAAAGAACTACGGTTCATGGGCGCGCGAATACCGGCCGATCTACGGGCCGCTGGAAGCCAGCCTCGATCGTTTCGTCGCCTATGGCAAGGATGCGGATTTCATCGGCAAGGAAGACGCACTCGCAGAGCGCAAGCAAGGCGGCAAGCTCAGGCTGCGCGCCTTCATTGTCGATGCCGCGGATGCCGACGTTATCGGCGATGAGCCAATCTGGTTCGGAGGCGCCGTGCGCGGCTGGGTGACGTCGGGCGGCTATGCGCATCATTCCCGGAAATCCGTCGCCATGGGCTATGTGCCCAGGGAGATCGCCGATGAAAGCGACGGCTTCGAAATCGAGATACTCGGCAAGCGGCATGCCGCACGCTTGCAGGCGACGCCGCTGTTCGATGCCAATTTCGAGCGGCTGCGCGCCTGAGGTTTGCGCGCAGCCGTCGACAAGATCAGGAGCGGCGGTTGTCCAGCGCGAAGGCGCCAGCGCCGGCGAAGACCAGATAGAGGAAGATGAAGCAGAACGAGATTGCCGCATCGCCGCCGTTGTTGACTGGGAAGAAGTCGCGCGGGTAGTGCGCCATGAAGTAGGCGATTGCCATTTCACCGGCCAGAAGGAACGCGACGGGGCGGGTGAACAGGCCAAGCGCCAGCAGAATGCCGCCGGCGAATTCCAGGATGGCGGCGGCGAGCGTCATCCCGCTGAGGGCGTGGGGCTCAGCGCTGACAGGGAAATTGAACAGCTTCTGGCTGCCGTGTTCGATGAACTGCAGCGCGGTAATGATGCGCAGGACGCCGAGGGCCTGCGGCTGAAATCTGGAGAGTCCTTCAAAAAGCTTCATCTAAAACTCCATTTAATCCTCCCCCGCCCGGCCATAGTTTATCGTCCGACGATGGACCATTCACTTCCCGCGGCCTGTCATCAACAATCGGTGATTGGAAATGTTCCGCGATTTGACCTCTGATATTGTTTCTCGCAAAGGTTGCATATATATCGCTATGGTTGTATTCCTATGAGCGATGAACGTTATGAAAATGGGGTTCCTTCTGTCATGAAAAAAGTCGTCGTTAGCCTATTCGCAATCCTTGCCGGCACCAGTTTCGCCATGGCGGAGGATGCCGGCTGCGAGGCGTTCAAATGGCCGGTGACGCGGGAGCAGGCGTTGTTTCCGGCGGCGCCGGCAACGCCGTCGGGCGCGCCGCTGGCAGTCGGTGCGGCCGTCGACCTTGCCCTGGTGCCGGTCGAGAAAGCTGGCTTCGAGATACCGCCCGAACATGCGCCTGATAAGGGCACATTCGGAGCCGTCGCCAGCCTTGCGGTGCCGCCGGATGGCGCCATCCAGATCAGCCTGTCGGGCGAGGCCTGGGTCGATGTCATCCAGGACGGCAAGACCGTGAAATCTACCGCCTACAGCGGTGTGAAAACCTGCCCGGGCATCCGCAAGAGCGTGCGCTTCAAGCTTGCCGCCGGCCCGGCAACCGTCCAATTCAGCGGCGCCAAGAAGGCCGGCCTGAAAGTCGCGGTTCTGGCGCCGGAATAGTTGGCGGCAAGCAGGGAAAGGGCCCTTCATTCGCGCCCGCGATGAATGGCCGGCTTTTTGTATGCGGTGTTACCGTCCCGGCGCCATCAGCGCGAAATGGGCGCCTTGCGGGTCCTGGCACTGCACGACCCAGCTGCCGCCGGGAACCTCCATCGGCCCCATCAGGATCTTGCCGCCATTGTCGGTCACGCGTTTGGCCGCCGCGTCGATGGCCGTAACATTGAAATAGAACTGCCAGACCGGCACCGGGATCTGTTCGGGCTTGTTCATCATGCCGCCACCGGATTCGGGACCGGCCGTGAAGGTCTGGTAGGTGCCCATCGGACCCATGTCGAAATCGCCGGCATTGGCCCAGCCGAACTGGCTCGAATAGAAATCGAAGGCCGCTTTCCAGTCCGATGTGTAGAGTTCGTGCCAGCCGATATGGCCAGGCGTGCTCGCCGGCACTGGCGGCTGCGCGGCAAGGTTCGGCTGCAGGAACATGAACATCGCGCCTTGCGGGTCGGCAACGACAGCGAAGCGGCCAACGCCCGGGATATCGTCCGGCGCGCGATGGACGGCGCCACCAGCCTTCTTGAGCGCCTGCGTCGAAGCGTCGACATCCCCGGTGTAGATGTAGCCCACCCAGGCCGGCGGCATGCCCATCTTGGCGGCGTCCTCGGGCATCGTCATCAGCCCGCCGACGCCGCGTATGCTGGAGTTCACCACGATGTAGCGGGGCATGCCCGGCGCCTTGTCGAAGGGCTCGGCCTTCCAGCCAACGACGGCGGTGTAGAACGCCTCGGCGGCGTCAAGGTCTGATGTCATCAGTTCGTACCAGAAGAAGGGTTTTGGGGCATTCGGCATGGTCGGTCTCCTCACCGGTTCAGGCAGCGATCGCGGCTCGATCCATCCTAGGACGATCTCGGCGACAGAAATCCGACATCTGGGCCAGAAATCTGGGAGGGCAAGGTTTGGGCGCGCGATCTTGCATGCGGCGCGGTTTTCGATTTTTCTCTGGCGACTGGGGGTATCGTTTCATGCGCCGGATGTCGCTCACGCCTGAGCTTGTCACACTGTGCCATCGGCAAGAGGCCGATCCGGGTCCGGATCCGAGCTGGACAGAGTTGAATGACGAGGATTTCCGGACCCTTGCGATGCGACTTGCCGTTCAAGCAGACGAGGGGCCGCTTTGGGTGTTCGCCTATGGGTCGCTGATCTGGAAGCCGGAGTTCGAATCGGTCGAGCAGCGGCTCGCCACCGCCTTCGGCTGGCACCGCTCCTTCTGTCTCGACATGGTGCGCTGGCGCGGCAGCGCCACGCAACCGGGGCTGATGATGGCGCTCGAACGCGGCGGGCAGTGCAACGGGGTGATCTATCGCTTGCCGGACGGAGACAAACCGGCTCAGATCGAAAGGCT
Organism: bacterium M00.F.Ca.ET.205.01.1.1; assembly: GCA_004791255.1. Lineage (GTDB taxonomy): Bacteria > Pseudomonadota > Alphaproteobacteria > Rhizobiales > Rhizobiaceae > Mesorhizobium. The sequence goes on along the minus strand of SRUQ01000004.1, from coordinate 623,403 downwards.
GTTGCGGCGTGAGATCAGCGACCATGAAAGTGTTGCCTCGGTCCGCTGGCTGCCGGTGCGTACGGCGCAGGGAACGCTGCGGGCGCTGGGCTTCTGGGTCGGCGTCACGGGTAGGGGAACCTCGCCGAACCAGCCGCTGGAGAAAGTTGCCGGCGTCCTGGCCAGGGCGTGCGGCCATATCGGCTCCGGCGCTGAATATCTCTACAACACGGTCAGCCATCTCGAAGCGTTCGGCATCCATGACCGCAACCTATGGCGGCTGCAGGAACTGGTGGCGGTGGAGATTGGCGCTATTCATGGCCTGCTCGAGGTAGGTGGCTTGTCCGGGCTCGGCGCAATCGCTCAAACATGAGTAAAAAAATCATGTTTTTGTTTAGCGTTTTCAGCGACTTGCGCCGAAAATTGACCAATTGATAAAAAAATAAAACGTGCTAGCCTTCCCCAAAACAGAACATGGGGAACTGACGATGCCAGAAGGCCAGTTCAAAGCGGGTATTGCCGGCGGCCGGCTCTCGCCCGACCAATACGCCGAGAATTTTTCTGACCTGCATCCGCCGCTCGACCATCATGAAGCGCTGGTCGAATCCGACCGCTGCTACTTCTGCTACGACGCGCCGTGCATGAACGCATGCCCGACCTCGATCGACATTCCGCTATTCATCCGCCAGATCTCGACCGGCAATCCGATCGGCTCGGCCAAGACCATCTTCGACCAGAACATCCTCGGCGGCATGTGTGCCCGCGTCTGCCCGACCGAGACGCTGTGCGAGGAGGTCTGCGTGCGCGAGGTGGCCGAGGGCAAGCCGGTGCAGATCGGCCGCTTGCAGCGCTATGCCACCGACGTGGCGATGGCCGAAAACAGGCAGTTTTATCCGCGCGCCACGCCGACGGGAAAGACGGTCGCCGTGGTCGGCGCCGGCCCGGCCGGCCTTGCCGCCGCGCATCGCCTGGCCCGTCATGGCCATGACGTCACCATACTGGAAGCGCGCCCGAAGGCCGGCGGCCTCAACGAATATGGCATCGCCGCCTACAAGAGCGTCGACAATTTCGCCCAGGCCGAGGTCGACTATGTCACCGCGATCGGCGGCATCGACATCCAGAACGGCAAGGCGCTTGGCCGTGACTACCAGCTCTCCGACCTGATCCGCAATTACGATGCGGTGTTCCTCGGCATGGGGCTGGGCGGCGTCAACGCGCTGCGCGCCGAAGGCGAGGATGCCGGCGGCGTCACCAATGCGGTGGAGTTCATTTCCGAACTGCGCCAGGCGAGCGATCTCTCGGGCCTGCCGGTCGGCCGCCGCGTCGTCGTCATCGGCGGCGGCATGACGGCGATCGACGCCGCGGTGCAGTCGAAGCTGCTTGGCGCCGAGGAGGTGACGGTCTGCTACCGGCGTGGCCAGGAGCATATGAATGCTTCCGAGTTCGAGCAGGATCTGGCGGCGGCCAACGGCGTCAGCATCCGCCACTGGCTGCAGCCGACGCGGGTGCTCGCCGAGGGAGGCAAGGTCAGCGGCATCGAACTCGAATACACGGCGCTGCAGGGCGACAAGCTTGCCGGCACCGGCGAGACGCTGACGCTGGTTGCCGACCAGGTGTTCAAGGCGATCGGCCAGAGTTTCGTCCCGGCCGCGCTCAACGGCAGTGGAGCATCGATCGATCTCCAAGCCGGTCGCATCAAGGTCGATTCGGAAGGCCGCACGTCGCTGGCCAAGGTCTGGGCCGGTGGCGACTGCATTTTCGGCGGCGAGGATCTGACCGTGTCGGCCGTGGCGCAAGGGCGCGATGCGGCGGAGAGCATCAACCGGAGTCTGACACAGGGATAGAGGTCATGGCCACGGTGGAACCGGGCATTGCCCGGCACTATGCGATATCGGGCCTCGAGGAGCGGATCCTTGCCGCGCTCGCCGAGACGGGCGTGGATATTGCCCGTCTGCGCGCCGGGGATCTCGAAGCGGTCGACGAATTCCACATTGGCGGCGTGGCAGCCACCAGGGAACTGATCGACCAGATCGGGCTGAAGTCCGGGGCCAGGCTGCTGGACATCGGATCGGGAATAGGCGGCCCGGCCCGTTTTGTCGCCAACATTGTCGGCGCCGAGGTCACCGGCATCGACCTGACGCAGAGCTATGTCGATATCGCGACCAGCCTGTCGAAGCGCACCGGATTGGCCGACAAGACGCGCTTTGTGCAGGGCAGTGCGCTGGACATGCCGTTCGCCAGCGCCAGCTTCGATGCTGCAATGATCCTGCATGTCGGCATGAACCTCCCCGACAAGCCGAAGCTGATGAGCGAGGCCGCCCGCATGCTCAAGCCGGGCGGCGTCTTTGCCGTCTACGATGTGATGCGGCTCAAGGATGGCGGGCTGACCTATCCGCTGCCATGGGCATCCAATGAAACGATCTCCTTCGTCGCTACGCCGGGCGATTACCGCTCGGCGGCCGCCGCTGCAGGCTTCTCCGTGACGGCAGAGCGGCCGCGCGGCGCCTTCGCCGTCGAGTTCTTCGCCGCGATGCGTGCCCGGATGGCCGCCGCGGAAGCTGAGGGCAGGAAGCCATCGCCCGGTCTCGGTCTCGTCATGGGCGAGGATGCCCGCACCAAGATGGCCAATCTCATCGCCGCCCTCGAGGGCGGTATTCTCGCACCCGTCGAACTGCTTCTTCGTCTCGGTTGAAAGGGACCTGTCATGGCAGACCTCCGCAATAATTTCGTCGGCATCAAATCGCCAAATCCGTTCTGGCTGGCCTCGGCGCCGCCGACCGACAAGGCCTACAACGTCGTGCGCGCCTTCAAGGCAGGGTGGGGTGGTGTGGTGTGGAAGACGCTGGGCGAGGAGGGCCCGCCGGTCGTCAACGTCAACGGTCCGCGCTATGGCGCGATCTGGGGCGCCGACCGCCGCTTGCTCGGCCTCAACAATATCGAACTGATCACCGACCGCGATCTGCAGACAAATCTGCGCGAGATGAAACAGGTCAAGATGGACTGGCCCGACCGGGCGCTGATCGCTTCGATCATGGTGCCGTGCGAGGAGGAAAGCTGGAAAGCCATCCTGCCGCTGGTCGAGGAGACCGGCGCCGACGGCATCGAGCTCAATTTCGGCTGCCCGCACGGCATGTCGGAACGCGGCATGGGAGCGGCCGTCGGTCAGGTGCCGGAATATATCGAAATGGTGGTGCGCTGGTGCAAGCAGTACACGCGCATGCCCGTCATCACCAAGCTGACGCCCAACATCACCGATATCCGCAAGCCGGCGCGCGCGGCGCATGCCGGCGGCACCGACGCCGTGTCGCTGATCAACACCATCAACTCGATCACCGGTGTCGATCTCGACAATTTCGCGCCGATGCCGACCATCGACGGCAAGGGTTCGCATGGCGGCTATTGCGGCCCGGCGGTGAAGCCGATCGCCATGAACATGGTGGCCGAGATCGCGCGCGATCCCGAAACACACGGCCTGCCGATTTCCGGCATTGGGGGCATCACCACCTGGCGCGATGCTGCCGAATTCATGGCGCTCGGCGCCGGCAATGTGCAGGTCTGCACGGCGGCGATGACGTACGGCTTCAAGATCGTGCAGGAGATGATCGCCGGTCTCGAAAACTGGATGGACGAGAAGGGACACCGCTCGCTTGACGACATTATCGGGCGCGCCACGCCCAATGTCACTGACTGGCAGTATCTCAACCTCAACTATGTCGCCAAGGCGCATATCGACCAGGACGCCTGCATCAAATGTGGCCGCTGCCACATCGCCTGCGAGGACACCTCGCACCAGGCGATCACCAACATGGTCGACGGCGTCAGGCACTTCGAGGTGATCGAGGCCGAGTGCGTCGGCTGCAATCTGTGCGTTAATGTCTGCCCCGTCGACAATTGCATCACCATGGAGCCGCTGGCGGCAGGCGCGATGGACCAGCGCACCGGAAAGCCTGTGTCGCCGATCTACGCCAACTGGACCACGCACCCGAACAACCCCATGGCCAAGGTCGCTGCGGAGTAGGGAGTTATCAACAGGAACGGCGGCGCCTTCGGGCGCCGTTTTTCATTTCTCTATTGCGGATAAAAATTATCCACGATAAGAGATATCCATGAATTGGGGATCAACATCATGAAGCTGGGCGAGGGCGTTGAAGCGGCCATCCATTGCGCCGCCACGCTGGCGAGCGTCGAGGGTAACAGCACCATGCCTGGCGCGGCGCTGGCGGAGGCGTTTGGCCTGTCGCCGAGCTATCTCCTCAAGCATCTCAACACGCTGACGGCGGCGCGTATCCTGGAATCGGTGCCGGGGCCGGCGGGCGGCTACCGGCTGGCGCGGGCGGCGGAGCGCATCACGCTGCTCGACATCGTGCTCGCCGTCGAGGGCCGCGAACCGGCGTTTCGCTGTGGCGAGATCCGCCGCAACGGCCCGGTCAAGATCGATGCCTCGGCCTATGTCAGACCCTGCGGCATCAACGCCGCGATGATGAAGGCCGAGCGCGCCTATCGGGCAGCACTCGCCGAGGTGAAGGTGTCAGACATGGTGGCGACCTACGCGGCGGAAGGCGATCCCCGTTCGATCGCCGCGACTTGCGCCTTTGTCGAGCGGCATCAGCGGCCGCAGAAATCCGGTTCAACCAAGCAAATCCAAAACCCAAAGCAGATGTGAAAGGGAAGACCATGAAACAGAGGCTGCAATTCTTCGCCAAGGCACCCGAACTCATGAAGGCGGTGTCGGCGCTCAACAAGGCGGTCGATGAATGCGGACTGGAGGTGAGCCTGCTGCACCTGATCAAGCTCAGGGCCTCGCAGATCAATGGCTGTTCCTTCTGCGTCGAGATGCACAGCCGCGAAGCCAGGCGCGACGGCGAAACCGAGCAGCGGCTTTATCTGGTTGCTGCCTGGAAGGAATCGCCGCTGTTCTCCGAGCGCGAACGCTCCGCCTTGGCCTGGACAGAAGCGGTGACGCTGATCGCCAACAATGGCGTTTCGGATGAGCTCTACGCCCGCACGCTCGAACATTTCTCGGAAGAGGAACTGGTCAAACTGTCCGTGGCGCTCGGCATGATCAACACCTGGAACCGGCTCTGCATCCCGTTCCAGGCCATCCATCCGGTCGAGAAGGCTAAGGCCGCCTGATTGTTCAGTTATATCTGGAGCGCCGTCACGGAGGCGGCGCTCCAACCTGTTTTCAAGGGGAGAGTCTTAATGCCTGCCGATTTGCCTTCGACCTTGTTGTTCCTCGGCCGCCTGTTGCTCGGCGGCGCTTTTGTCTTCGCCGGCCTGCGCAACATCCGGAACCAGGGTTTCCTGACCGGGCTGATGGCCGCGCGCGGCGTGCCGCAGGCACGGCTTGCCCTGTGGGCCGGCATTGTCCTGCAGGTCATTGCCGGAGTGCTGGTGATGGCTGGACTTTGGACGGCGCTGGCATGCGCGGTGCTGGTACTGTTTCTGATCGCCGCCACGCCGATGTTCGACAATTTCTGGGACCACCAAGGTCCGGACCGGGCGACACGCATCAACGGCGTCGTCAGCAATGTCGCGCTGACCGGCGGTTTGCTGACAGTGATCGCGCAATCGCTTTGATGGAGGCGGCGGCTTGCGCCGCCGGCCCCCAGGACTAGGCCGCGAACCGCAGCCCGCCGTCGCAGGTCAGCACCTGGCCGGTCATGAAGCCGTTGGAGACCAGGAAGGCTATCGCCGAGGCGACATCCTCAGCGCGGCCAATGCGGCCCACGGGCGTTTTGCCGGCGTATTCGGCGAAAACCGCTTGCCGCTGGTCGTTCGGCAAAAAATCCCACCAGGGCGTATCGATGACACCAGGCGCCACGACGTTGACGCGCAGCGGCTTCAGTTCGACCGCCAGGATCGGCGCGACAGTGAGCAGCATGCCGTTGATGGCACCGATGCCGGCGACGCCAGGCATGGCGACCTGGGCCGACACCGCCGAGATGAAGGTGACCGATCCGCTTTTGTTGAGCGTCGGCAAAGCCGCCTGCAAGCATGACAATTGCGGCCGCACCTTTTCGTCGACGCCGCCGCCGATGTCCGCAAGATCGAGGGTTTCGAACGGGCCGAGGCCCTTGCCGCCGCTCGCCGCCAGCACGAGATGGTCGAACGGGCCGAGGCGCTCGAAGAATTGACGCACCTCATCCGGCTTTGACGCGTCGGACGCTGCCTTGTCGGCGGCGCCGCCAAGGCTTTTCCAGGCGCTGACGAGCTTGTCCTGACTACGCCCGGTGATCGTCACCTTCATGCCCGGGCCAAGCAGTTTGCGCGCCGTCGCCAAACCAATGCCGGACGAGCCGCCGATGATGACTGTGTGTTCGACTGTGCTGGTCATGTCAGGAGCCTCCATTTCCTTGCTCCGAGGCAAAGATGGGTCAGAGGAAAAGCGCCAAACAGTTCAAACTTTATCCTGGTATCGATACTGCTATAATAGCGGCTATGGATGCTCCCCCCAATCCCGACGAAAGCCGCCGGCGCGAACTTGGCGCCTTCCTGCGCTCGCGCCGCGAACGGCTCTCGCCTTCGGATACAGGCATCGCCGCCGGCACCAGGCGGCGCACGCCCGGGTTAAGGCGCGAGGAAGTGGCGATGATCGCCGGCGTCGGCACCACCTGGTACACCTGGCTCGAACAGGGCAGGGAGGTGCGGCCCTCGGTGGAGGTGCTGACGGCGCTTTGCGAGGCGTTGCGCCTCGACGCTGTCGAGAAGCGGCATCTCTTCATCCTTGCCGGCCGCCAGCAGCCAGAGCGCCGCGTCGCGGCGCCCGAAAAAGTCGACGGCCCCTTGCTGCACATGCTGCAAAGCCTCGTGTTGCAGCCGGCCTATGTCGTCGGCCGGCGCTGGGACGTGCTGGCCTGGAACGATGCGGCGGTGGCGATCTTCGGCGATTATGGCCTGCTGGAAGGCGACGCCCGCAACATCGTGCATCTGGTGTTCACCAGCCCGCACCACCGCCGGCTGCTGGTCGACTGGGAAGACCTCGCCCACATAGTGCTTGCTTCATTTCGCGCCGAGAGCGCCAAATATGTCGGCGATCCGGATTTTGACCGGCTGATCGCGCTGATGATGCGGTCCAGCCCCGAGTTCCGCGACTGGTGGCCGCGGCGCGACGTGGCGCGTAGGCTGACGGGAGTGAAGCATGTCAGGCATCCCACAGCCGGCGCGATGGCATTCGGGCATATGAGCCTGTCGATCGACGACGGCTCCGATATCAGGCTGATCGTCTACACACCGCTTGCCGAACAGAACTCGATTGCGAAATTGCGCAAGCTGCTCGACGACCTTCCAGCTGAGCGGCGCAGCGCCTAACGACGTGCGTTCTGTGGCGAAGCCCCTCCACTTCGTCATCCTAGGGCGGAGCAGCCGCGGAGCGGCGTCGCGGAGACCCTGGGATCCATTCCGTGACCTTGGTCGAAGAGTGCAGCGGAGCAGAATTCTGGACTGTTGCACGGCGTTGAAGTCGCGGCATGGATTCCTTGGGCTGCGGAGCAGCTCCAGGGGTCTGCGGCGCGTCGCTGCGCTCCTTGCTCCGCCCGTGGATGACGAAGTGGTGAGCGCCTCGGCCAATCTTCGAGGTCAGCAACAACGCTAACCCTTCGGCTTCAGCCCATCCAGGAACAATTGCTCCAGGAAGCGGGCGGCGTCCTCGAAGCGGCCGTCGCCACCGCGGTTCGGGCCGAGGACGGCGCGGACCTGGACGTCGAAATCGGCGTAATGCTGGGTCGTCGCCCAGATCGAGAAGATCAGGTGCCATGGGTCGGTCTTGGCGATCTTGCCGGCGCGCATCCAGCCCTTGATGATGGCTGCCTTCTCGTCGACCAGCGTTTTCAGTTCGCCCGCCAGCAGCGGCATGATGCGCGGCGCGCCTTGCAGGATCTCATTGGCGAACAGCCGGCTTTCCCTGGGGAAGTCGCGTGCCATCTCCAGCTTGCGCCTGATGTAGCTCCTCAACTCCGTCATCGGGTCGCCGATGTCGTCGAGCTCCCTGAGCGGCGCCAGCCAGGTGTCGAGGAGGCGGTGCATCAAGGTCTCGTGAATGTCCTCCTTGCGGCGGAAATAATAGAGCAGGTTCGGTTTCGACATCCCTGCGGCTTCGGCGATCTGGTCGATGGTCGAGCCACGGAAGCCGTGGGTGGAGAACACTTCGAGCGCCGCCTCCAGGATAAGCTCGCGTTTTTCCTGCTGGATGCGGGTGCGGCGAGGGGCTTCTATGCCGGTGTTCACCGTTGCGCGCCCCCGCTTCGACCGCAATCTGGACCAATTCTCTGGACCAGTTTTTCCCTAGCCTGTGGAACGCACTTCATGTGCCGCATTTCCGCTAGTAATCCTTTGACCGCCGACAGGGCGGTGCTAACGTTTGTCCAATCGGTCAAAAAATTGCGTAGCATGAAAACGCGGCAAAGACCAAGCGTTGGACGCAGCGAAACAGGTTACAAGGGGAAGTCTTGGTCATGTCCAACCGGCTGAAAGTCACGCCGAACGATCTCAGCGCATTCTGGATGCCGTTCACGGCAAACCGGCAGTTCAAGCAGGCGCCGCGCATGTTCGTGTCCGCCAAGGACATGCACTACACCACCAGCGACGGCCGCAAGGTGCTCGACGGCACCGCCGGTCTGTGGTGCGTCAATGCCGGCCACTGCCGGCCCAAGATCACCGAGGCGATCCAGCAGCAGGCCGCCGAGCTCGACTACGCGCCGGCTTTCCAGATGGGCCACCCGATCGTGTTCGAACTGGCCAACCGCCTGGTCGACATCGCGCCCAAGGGCATGGACCATGTGTTCTTCACCAATTCCGGTTCGGAATCGGTCGACACCGCGCTGAAGATGGCGATCGCCTATCACCGGGTGAGAGGCGAGGGCGCGCGCACCCGTCTCATCGGCCGCGAGCGTGGCTATCACGGCGTCAATTTCGGCGGCATCTCGGTCGGCGGCATCGTCACCAACCGCAAGATGTTCGGCACTCTGCTCGGCGGCGTCGACCATATGCCGCATACGCATTTGCCGGAGAAGAACGCCTTCTCGAAGGGCGTGCCGGAATATGGCGCGGAGCTCGCCAACGAGCTGGAGCGCATCGTCGCCCTGCACGACGCCTCGACCATCGCCGCCGTCATCGTCGAGCCGGTCGCCGGTTCGACCGGCGTCATCCTGCCGCCCAAGGGCTACCTGCAGAAGCTGCGTGAGATCTGCACCAAGCACGGCATCCTGTTGATCTTCGACGAGGTCATCACCGGTTTCGGCCGTCTCGGCGCGCCGTTCGCCGCCGACTATTTCGGCGTTACGCCCGATATCATGACCACCGCCAAGGGCGTCTCCAACGGCGTCATCCCGATGGGCGCGGTGTTCGTGAAGAAGGAAATCCACGACGCCTTCATGACCGGCCCCGAGCACATGATCGAGTTCTTCCACGGCTACACTTATTCGGGCAATCCGATCGCCTGCGCGGCGGCCCTCGGCACACTCGACACCTACAAGGAAGAGGGCCTGCTCGCCCGTGGCGAGGAACTGGCGCCCTATTGGGAAGACGCGCTGCATTCGCTGAAGGGCGAGCCGCATGTCATCGACATCAGGAACATCGGCCTGATCGGCGCGATCGAGCTGGCGCCAATTGCCGGCAGCCCGACCAAGCGGGCCTTCTCGGCCTTCGTCAAGGCGTTCGAGCGCGGCGCGCTGATCCGCACCACTGGTGACATCATCGCGCTGTCGCCGCCGCTGATCATCACCAAGGGCCAGATCAACGAGCTGATCGACCACGTGCGCGAGGTGCTGAGGTCGATCGACTAAGACCCTGACGCGGCCATCTTCCACAGGGGCGAATGGGCGCAAAACAGTTGAGGTCGGTGCGGCAGCGCGCCGACCTTTTTTGTGTCGGCGCCTAAGTCAGGCGGGCCGTGCGCCTATACCAGTCAGGATCACCCGCTTGATATTTTCCTTGGCTTCCCGCCATTGCCGGTCGGACAGAGGTTTGCCGCCATTCAGCGTCTCGATCTGGTGGCCGAAATCGGCGTAGTGCTGGGTCGCGGCCCAAAGCATGTAGAGCAGGTGGCGCGGGTCGACCGGGTCCATCTTGCCTTCCTCGATCCAGCGCCGGATGATCTCGACACGTCCGTCGGTCCATTCGCGCAGCGTCGATTCCATATAGTCCTGCAGCACCGGTGCGCCGTGCATCACTTCGGAAGCCCAGACCTTCGAGCCGTCGGGATGGCGGCGCGATATTTCCATCTTGGCGTCGATATAGGCGCTGATGCCGTCTATCGGGCCGCGCGCCGCGTCGAAGCAGTTGGCCGCCTGCAGCCAGATTTCGAAGATGTTCTGGACGACGGACCGGTAGAGCTCTTCCTTGGTGGCGAAATAGTAGTGGAGATTGGCCTTTGGCAGTCCCGCCAGGTCGGCGATCAACTGCATCGTGGCGCCACCAAACCCGGCCTCCGCGAACACCTTCTCGGCGGCGACGAGAATGGCTTTTTCATTCTCCCGTCGGATCTCGTGTCGCCGCATGGGGCGGGTGGGTTCGGCCATGTCTTCCCCAAGATTCTAGTTGACCGCTTGGTCAGGTTGTGTAGTCTGAAAGCTGACCATACGGTCAGGCTGCAAATCACTCAAGGGGCGACAAGACTCCTGGTGTAGATGGGAACTGAAGATGGCCGCACCCGGCGAAAATCTGCGAATCAATTCAGACCGCTTGTGGGATTCCATCATGGAGATGGCGAAGATCGGCCCCGGTATTGCCGGCGGCAACAATCGCCAGACCGTGACCGACGAGGACGGCGAGGGCCGGCATCTGTTCAAGCGCTGGTGCGATGCGGCCGGGCTCGAAATGGGCGTCGACGAGATGGGCACGATGTTTGCCCGCCGCGAAGGTGCAGACCCCACCCTGCCGCCGGTCTATGTCGGCAGCCATCTCGATACGCAGCCGACCGGCGGCAAGTATGACGGCGTGCTCGGCGTGCTCGGCGGGCTTGAGGTGGTGCGCTCGCTCAACGATCTCGGCATCAAGACCAAACATCCGATCGTCGTCACCAACTGGACTAACGAAGAGGGCGCGCGCTTCGCGCCGGCGATGATGGCGTCCGGCGTGTTCGCCGGCGTGCTCGACCAGGCCGATGTCTACGAGCACACTGACAAGAACGGCAAGAAATTCGGCGAGGAGCTTGAGCGCATCGGCTGGAAGGGCTCCGAGAAGGTCGGTGACCGCAAGATCCACGCCTTCTTCGAGTTGCACATCGAGCAGGGCCCGATCCTCGAGGACGAAGACATCGACATTGGCGTCGTCACTCACGGCCAGGGGCTGAAGTGGCTGCAGGTGACGCTGACCGGCAGGGAGGCGCACACCGGCTCGACGCCGATGCCCAAGCGCCGCAATGCCGGGCTGGGCATGGCCCGCGTGATCGAACTGGTGCACGAGATCGCCATGGACTACCAGCCCGATGCCGTCGGCGCTGTCGGCCATATGGAAGCCTACCCCAACTCGCGCAACATCATCGCCGGCCGCACCGTCTTCACCATCGACATCCGCTCGCCCGAAAAGGAAGTGCTCGACGCCATGGATGGCCGGATCCGCGAAGGAATCGACACGATCTGCGATGCGCTGGATATCCAGTACAAGATCGAGCAGGTCGGCCATTTCGATCCGGTCACCTTCGACAAGGGCTGCGTCAAGGCAATCCGCGATGCCGCCGAACGGCTCGGCTATACGCATCGCAACATCGTCTCCGGCGCCGGCCACGACGCCTGCTGGATCAACCGCGTTGCGCCGACCGCCATGGTGATGTGCCCCTGCGTCGACGGGCTCAGCCACAACGAAGCCGAGGAGATCACCAAGGAATGGGCTTCGGCCGGCGCCGACGTGCTTTTCCATGCGGTGGTGGAGACCGCCGTCATCGTGGAGTGAACTTAGAAATCTACCTTCCAAACGCCGCTCACCAAGAAGCGCGAAGAGAACAGGGAACAGTCAAAATGACCAAAGTCATCAAGAACGGCACTGTCGTCACCGCCGACCGCAGCTGGAAGGCCGATGTGCTGTTCAGCCATGGCAAGATCGTCGCCATCGGCTCGGACCTGCATGGCGATCACGAGTATGACGCCACCGGCTGCTATGTGATGCCGGGCGGCATCGACCCGCACACCCACCTCGAAATGCCATTCATGGGCACCTATTCGGCCGATGATTTCGAATCCGGCACGCGGGCGGCGCTCGCCGGCGGCACCACCATGGTGGTCGATTTCTGCCTGCCGTCGCCGCAGCAATCGCTGCTCGAAGCCCTGCAGATGTGGGACAACAAGACCTCGAAAGCCGCCTGCGACTATTCCTTCCACATGGCGATCACCTGGTGGGGCAAGCAGGTATTCGACGAGATGGCCACCGTCGTCGACAAGGGCATCACCTCGTTCAAGCACTTCATGGCCTACAAGGGCGCGCTGATGGTCGACGACGACGAGATGTACGCGTCGTTCCAGCGCTGCGCCGACCTCGGCGCGCTGCCGCTGGTGCATGCCGAGAATGGCGACGTGGTCGCAGCCCTTTCGCAGAAGCTGCTCGCCGCCGGCAATAATGGCCCCGAAGGGCACGCCTATTCACGCCCGCCGGAAGTGGAAGGCGAGGCGACCAACCGCGCCATCATGATCGCCGACATGGCCGGCGTGCCGCTGTATGTCGTGCATGTCTCGTGCGAGCAGAGCCATGAAGCCATCCGCCGCGCACGCCAGAAGGGCATGCGCGTGTTCGGCGAGCCGCTGATCCAGCATCTGACGCTGGACGAGACCGAATATTTCAACAAGGACTGGGACCATGCGGCACGCCGCGTGATGAGCCCGCCCTTCCGCAACAAGCTGCACCAGGATTCGCTGTGGGCCGGCCTGCAGGCTGGTTCGCTGCAGGTGGTGGCGACCGACCATTGCGCCTTCACCACCGAGCAGAAGCGCTTCGGCGTCGGCAATTTCACCAAGATCCCGAATGGCACGGGCGGCCTTGAGGATCGCATGCCGGTCTTGTGGACCAAGGGCGTCAACACCGGGCGGCTGACGATGAACGAGTTCGTCGCGGTGACCTCGACCAACATTGCCAAGATCCTCAACATGTATCCGCGGAAGGGCGCCATCGTCGAAGGCGCGGATGCCGACATCATCGTCTGGGATCCGAAGCGCAAGAAGACGATTTCTTCGAAGAAGCAGCAGTCGGTCATCGACTACAATGTGTTCGAAGGCGTCGAAGTGACCGGCCTGCCGCGCTTCGTCTTCTCGCGCGGCGAACTGTCGATCGAGGAGGCCGAGGTCAAGGCCAAGCTTGGCCACGGCCAATTCGTCGGCCGCGAGCCGAACGCTGCCGTCAACCGGGCGCTGTCGACGTGGAAGGAAATCACCGCGCCGCGCAAGGTGGAACGTTCAGGTATTCCGGCGACGGGGGTTTGACCATGCGCGTTATTCATCTTGCCATCGCGGCGGCGGCACTGCTCGCCGCCGGTGAGGCGTCAGCGGCCGGCATCGACCTCAGCAAGCCTTACGGCAACAAGTCGGGCTGCATCAACAAGAACGGCCAGCAAGTCTATGCGGAGGACATGCTGCTCCTGACCAGCGAGGAATTCATCACGGTGGCGAGCGCCTGCACCTTCACCGAGAAGCAGGCCCAGGCCGACGGCTCATTGATAGTCAAGGCACAATGCCAGGCCGAAGGCGAGGATGGCGAGACAGCCGCCCAGTTCACCATCAAGCGCAGCGCCAAGAACGCCAAGAAGCTCTCGATCGTCGATGAGGACGGCAATGTGATGGGCGAAGTTTCCCGGTGCAAATGACGGCGACAACGTTGGCGTCGGTGTCAGGCGACCAGTGCATCCAGTTCGGGCAGCAGGACGACGCTTTCCTGTTCGTTGGGATCGGTGCGGGCAATGACCGCCGAAGAAGGGGCGTTGCTCAGATTGGCCGGCAGATGCGGCACGCCGGCCGGGATGTAGAAGAGGTCGCCGGCCTTGACCACGATATGATGCTCGAGCCGGTCGCCATACCAGGTGTGGACTTCGCCGGAGAGCACGTAGATCGCCGTTTCGTGGTTCTCGTGCAGATGCGCCTTGGCGCGGGCGCCGGGCGGCATGGTGAGCACATGCATGCAGATGCCGGAGGAGCCGACCGACTCGGTCGCAATGCCGGCTAGATAGGTCAACCCCTGCTTGCCTTCATAAGTGCTTTCGGGGCGGATAAGATGACAAGTGGGTCTGGGCGACATCGGGGAAACTCCGGGCGTCGATTAAGTGGAACAAGGCCAGTGGGACTGGGGTCAGTGGGACTGGGGCCAATGGGACAGGGCAAGTGGAAAACAACATCGAGATAAAAGCAACCGGATTCCAGCCGGCGTCCCGGTGCCGTGATAAAGCAGGCTGCAACCAATGACAGGGATGTCGCCAGCCGTCGTCGCGGCAAGCAAACTTGGACTGACGTTCCAGACCAATGACGGGCCGGTGCAAGCGCTGTCCAATGTCGACCTGACCATCGGCAAGGGCGAGTTCGTCTCCTTCATCGGGCCGTCGGGTTGCGGCAAGACCACTCTGCTGCGCGTCATCGCCGATCTGGAGAAGCCGACCTCGGGAACGATCTCGGTGAACGGCATGACGGCAGAACAGGCGCGTGAGAAACGCGCCTATGGCTATGTCTTCCAGGCCGCCGCCCTGTTTCCGTGGCGCACCATCGAGCGCAACGTCGCGCTGCCGCTGGAGATCATGGGCCTGTCCCGGGCCGAGCAAGCGGAGCGCATCAAGCGCACGCTCGAACTCGTCAACCTCTCGGGGTTCGAGAAGAAGTATCCCTGGCAGCTGTCCGGTGGCATGCAGCAGCGTGCCTCGATCGCCCGTGCCTTGGCCTTCGACGCCGACCTGCTGCTGATGGACGAGCCGTTCGGCGCGCTGGACGAGATCGTGCGCGATCACCTCAACGAGCAATTGCTGCAACTGTGGGCGCGCACCAACAAGACGATCTGCTTCGTCACCCACTCGATTCCCGAGGCCGTCTATTTGTCGACGCGGATCGTCGTCATGTCGCCCAGGCCAGGCCGGGTCAGCGACATCATCGAATCGACGCTGCCAAGGGAGCGGCCGCTCGACATCCGCGAAACGCCGGAGTTTTTGGCGATCGCCGCGCGCGTGCGCGACGGGCTCAGGGCAGGGCATAGTTATGATGATTGAGGGGGTGGGAGACGAGCTTCCTCCTCTCCCCAATGGGGAGAGGAGAAGGGGAGCGCTAAATGGATAGCTTCCGCGACAAGCTCGTCCCCGTAACGTCCATCCTGGCCGGCGTGGTCGTGCTCTGGTACGTCTTCGCCGTCATCCTAAACACGCCGTTCCAGCGCGATCTCGACACTCGTGCCAACACGACCTCCGGCACCGTCGAATTCATCGGCAAGACGCTGTCGCAGC
Organism: bacterium M00.F.Ca.ET.205.01.1.1; assembly: GCA_004791255.1. Taxonomy (GTDB): domain Bacteria; phylum Pseudomonadota; class Alphaproteobacteria; order Rhizobiales; family Rhizobiaceae; genus Mesorhizobium. The sequence continues at coordinate 608,027 of SRUQ01000004.1, read as the reverse complement.
CGAAGCCGACGCTGCCGGCGCCGCATCAGGTGGCGGTGAATTTCTTCGAGAACACGTTCCTGCGGCCCATCAATTCGAACCGCAGCCTCGTCTACAATGCCTGGGTGACGCTGTCGTCGACGCTGCTCGGCTTCACTTTCGGCACCGCGCTCGGCATCGTCATCGCGGTCGGCATCGTGCATGTGGCGACACTCGAGCGCAGCCTTATGCCGTGGATCATCGCCTCGCAGACCATTCCCATCCTGGCGGTGGCGCCGATGATCATCGTCGTTCTGGCGGCAATCGGCGTCACCGGGCTGATCCCGAAGGCGATGATCTCGACCTACCTCTCGTTCTTTCCGGTGACGGTTGGCATGGTGAAGGGCCTGCGTTCGCCCGAACTCATGCATCTCGACCTGATGCACACCTATAATGCCAGCCGCTCGCAAACCTTCTGGAAGCTGCGCGTGCCGGCCTCGGTGCCGTTCCTGTTCACCTCGATGAAGGTGGCGGTGGCGGCGAGCCTGGTCGGCGCCATCGTCGGCGAACTGCCGACGGGTGCGGTCGCCGGCATCGGCGCCAAGCTGTTGGCGGGCGCCTATTACAGCCAGTCGATCGACATCTGGTCGGCGCTGGTCGCCGGCTCCATCGTGGCGGCACTGCTGGTCATGGTCGTCGGCATCGCCGGCCGCCTCGTCGACCGCGCCATGGGGGGGAGGCCGGCATGAGCTTGCTGAAACCCTCCTGGCAAGCGGTGCTGGCCATCGTGCTGTGCTTGATCGCGGTTGCGCTCGGCGCCATGTCGAAGCCGGAAGCGGCAGCGCTTGTGGACCCAACGGCGAGCATCAACTATCCCTATTTGGGAACGAAGGGCCTGATGCTCGGCCTGGCCGTGGTGGCAGCGCTGATCTCGATGGTCAGGATTCCGTCGGTTGCAGAGGCCGGGGTGCTGTTCATCGGCGCACATCTCGTCGCCTGGCTGCTGATCTCAGGCATTGCCGGTTTTGAGGGCACAGCACTGGCGCCGTATTTCCTGTTGCTGACGGCCGCCTGGCTGCTTGGCTGGCGCTGCGTGGCGGTGCTGTCGGGACTTCGCCCGATGGCGGGCTGGGTCCGTACGGCGTTGCGGCTGGTCATCCCGGCTATCTTCGGTGCCTGGATACTCATCATCTGGGAAGCGGTGACGCGCGGGGCCGGCATTCCTTTCATCCTGTTGCCGCCGCCAAGCGCCATCGGTGTTCGCATCGCCAACTCGCTGCCGGTGCTCGGCGCCGATGTCCGGCAGACCATCTTCAAGGCTGTGCTCTTCGGTTATGTCGTGGGCAGCGGCGCCGGCTTCATCACCGCGATCCTCGCCGATCGCGTGCCGTTCCTGCGGCGCGGACTGCTGCCGATCGGCAACATGGTCTCGGCGCTGCCGATCATCGGCGTCGCACCGATCATGGTGATGTGGTTCGGCTTCGACTGGCAGTCCAAGGCAGCAGTCGTCATCATCATGACCTTCTTCCCGATGCTGGTGAACACGGTCGCGGGGCTCGCCGCCTCTGGTCATATGGAGCGCGATCTGATGCGCACCTATGCGTCCGGTTATTGGCCGACGTTGATCAAGCTCCGGCTGCCGGCCGCCGCGCCGTTCATCTTCAACGCGCTGAAGATCAACTCGACCCTGGCGCTGATCGGCGCCATCGTCGCCGAGTTCTTCGGCACGCCTGTCGTCGGCATGGGATTTCGCATTTCGACCGAGGTCGGGCGGATGAACATCGACATGGTCTGGGCCGAAATCGCAGTTGCAGCACTGGCGGGTTCGGTCTTTTATGGCGTGGTCGCTCTTGTCGAAAGAGCCGTCACGTTTTGGCATCCCTCTGTCCGTGGTGGATAGGGGCGGTGGGTTCAAGGGTGCTAACTTCAGAGGGTAAAAACATGAAAAGACTGATTATTCCTGTTCTGGCCGGTGCAATGTCGCTGGCCGCGTTCCAGGCGATGGCCGCCGACAAGGTGACGTTGCAGTTGAAGTGGGTCACGCAGGCCCAGTTCGCCGGCTACTATGTCGCCAAGGCCAAGGGCTTCTATGAAGCCGAAGGCCTCGACGTCGACATCAAGCCGGGCGGTCCCGATATCGCGCCCGAGCAGGTGATTGCCGGCGGCGGCGCCGACGTCATCGTCGACTGGATGGGCGGCGCACTTGCCGCGCGCGAAAAGGGCGTCCCGCTGGTCAACATCGCCCAGCCGTTCAAGAAAGCCGGCATGGAGCTGGTCTGCCCGAAGGACGGCCCGATCAAGACCGAAGCCGACTTCAAGGGCCATACGCTCGGCGTCTGGTTCTTCGGCAACGAGTATCCGTTCTACGCCTGGATGAACAAGCTCGGCCTCAAGACCGACGGCGGCCCGGATGGCGTCACTGTGCTGAAGCAGAGCTTCGACGTGCAGCCGCTGATCCAGAAGCAGGCGGATTGCATCTCGGTCATGACCTACAACGAGTACTGGCAGCTGATCGATGCCGGCTACAAGCCGGAACAGCTGACCGTGTTCAACTACTCGGCCATGGGCAACGACCTGCTCGAGGACGGTCTCTATGCGTCGGAAGACAAGCTCAAGGACCCGGCCTTCGAGGACAAGATGGTGCGTTTCGTGCGCGCCTCGATGAAGGGCTGGAAATACGCCATCGACAACAATGACGAGGCGGCAGGCATCGTCATGGACGGCGGCGGCCAGGACGAGAACCACCAGAAGCGGATGATGAGCGAAATCGCCAAGCTGGTCGACAATGCCGACGGCAAGCTCGACCCGGCGACCTACGAGCGCACCGCCAAGGCGCTGCTCGACCAGAAGATCATCACCAAGGAGCCGACCGGCGCCTACACCACGGCCATCACCGACAAGGCCGTGAAGTAACGCCAGCCGTCAACATCTCGCCTTAGAGAACGGCGCCTCTGGCCATAGTCAGAGGCGCCGTTCCTTTATGGTGTTCATGACGAAGCTGGTCTCGATCGAGGCGACGCATTTCAGCCGCGCGATCTTTTCCTTGATGAAGCGCTCATATTGCTCGAGGCTGCCCGTCACCACCTTCAGCACATAGTCGCGCGAACCGGTAACGAGGTGGCATTCCAGCACCTCTTCCCAGCCGCGGATCGCATCCTCGAACATGACGATCTCGTCCTCGTTCTGGCGGCTGAGCCGGATGGTGGCGATGGCGACCATGCTCCATCCGAATGCGGCCGGATCGACCAACGTCGTGTAACCCCTGATAATTCCGGCTTCTTCCAGCCGCCGCACGCGCCGCAGGCACGGCGATGGCGACAGGCCGATGCGCTCGGCGAGCTCGTTGTTGGTGATGCGCGCATCAGCCTGCAGTACGCGCAGAATCCTGAGGTCGAAATCGTCGGCTATCTTCTGCTGCACTTTGGCTCGCTCCCGGCAATATGTTGCTGGGATGCAGCCATGCGAGCCCGAAAATAGCAAGGACTGGCTCATCAGGATCGCATAAATTGCGGTAGGATGTCCCTTGAAAGGCAGGAAAGATATGACCGCGCCACGCCCGTCGAAAACCCATATCGGCAACCATAAGCTCCACCCGGAAACGCTGATGCTGAGCTATGGCTTCGATCCGCAGCTCTCGGAAGGCGCGGTCAAGCCACCGGTGTTCCTGACCTCGACCTTCGTCTTCAAATCGGCGGAGGAGGGGCGCGACTTCTTCGATTACACCTCCGGCCGCAAGGAACCGCCGAGCGGCACGGCGTCCGGCCTGGTCTATTCGCGCTTCAACCATCCCAACAGCGAAATCGTCGAGGACCGGCTGGCGATCTATGAGGGGACGGATGCCTGCATCCTGTTTTCCTCGGGCATGTCGGCGATCGCCACCACACTGCTCGCCTATGCCCGCCCGGGCGACGTCATCCTGCATTCGCAGCCGCTCTATGGCGGCACCGAGACGCTGTTGACGCGCACGCTTGCCGGCTTCGGCATCGGCGCCGTCGGTTTCGCAGACGGTGTCGACCAGAAAGCCGTACGCGCTGCCGCCGACGCGGCAGCCGCGAAGGGCCGTGTCTCGGTCATCCTGATCGAGACTCCATCGAACCCGACCAACAGCCTGGTCGATATCGCGCTGATGCGGACCATCGCCGACGAGATCGGTGCGAATCAGGGATCGACACCGATCATCGTCTGCGACAACACGCTGCTTGGCCCGGTGTTCCAGCGGCCGATCGAGCATGGCGCTGATGTGTCCGTCTATTCGCTGACCAAATATGTCGGTGGCCATTCCGACCTGATCGCGGGGGCGGCCATGGGCAGCAAGGCGGTCACCAAGCCGATCAAGGCTTTGCGAGGCGCCATCGGCACGCAGCTCGACCCGCATTCCTGCTGGATGCTCGGCCGCTCGCTGGAGACGCTGTCGATCCGCATGGAGCGGGCCAACGACAATGCGCGACTGGTCGCCGAATTCCTGCGCGATCATGCCAAGGTCGAGAAGGTGCACTATTTGCCGTTCCTGGGCGAGGATACGCTGGCGGGCCGTGCCTACCTGAAGCAATGCAGCGGCGCCGGCTCGACCTTCTCCTTCGACATCAAAGGCGGGCAGAAGGCGGCTTTCGCCTTTCTCAATGCCCTGCAGATATTCAAGCTGGCGGTGAGCCTCGGCGGTACGGAATCGCTGGCCAGCCATCCCGCGGCCATGACCCATTCGGGCATTCCCTTCGACGTGCGCCAACGCATCGGCGTGCTGGAGACCACGGTCAGGCTATCGATCGGCGTCGAACATCCCGACGATCTGATCGCCGATCTGACGCAGGCGCTGGCGGGGGCCTGACAGTTCGCCCCGCTGCCCAAAGAGTGGCGTCAATTGGCAATTCCGGAAGGGCGGGTGACCGCCCTTTTTCATTGCGGCCAGTCACAAAACCGTGTGTCGGGATACATTCTGCCACCAGGCCGTTCTCGTTGACGTATGCGCGTGTCGGGGAGCCGCGACGCATGCGGCAAGTCAATCGGAGGTTTTTCATGCGCACACACTCCTTCCTGCCGGTGCTTTCGGCGCTGGCCATTTCGACCGCTTTCCTGTTTGCCTCGCCGGCCCTTGCCGAGGTGGTGAAGTACAAGGCGACGCTCGATGGCGGCCAGCAGAACCCGCCAGTCACCACCAAGGGCAAAGGCACCGCCACGTTCACCTTCGACACCACGAAGAAGAAGCTCAGCTGGAACGTGAAATATTCGGGCCTCAGCGGGCCTGCTTCGGCCGCGCACATCCACGGCCCGGCGGCAATGGGTGAGAACGCCAGCCCCGTCATCCCGTTCAAGGGCAAGCTCAAGAGCCCGATCAAGGGGTCCGCAACGCTCACCGATGCCCAGGCGGCCGACCTGGAAGCCGGCAAATATTATGTCAATGTTCACACTGCGGCCAACAAGGACGGCGAGATCCGCGGCCAGATCGAGAAGGCGATGTAACCCAGCCGGCGGAGAGGCAGCCGGCTGCCTTTCCGCCTCAGCTCTTGCCGCGAATCTGCGTCATCGTGCGGGTCGGCGTGATCGCTTCGGGATCGAGCCGGATTTCGACGATGGCCGGCTTGCCGCTGGCGCGGGCGCGTTCAAAGGCCGGCGCGAAGTCGGCTGTCTTGTCGACCGTCTCGCCATGGCCGCCATAGGCGCGCGCAAGCGAAGCGAAGTCGGGATTCTTCAGGTCCGTGGCGACGACGCGGCCGGGATATTCGCGCTCCTGGTGCATGCGGATGGTGCCGTAGATGCCGTTGTTGACGACAACGACGATGATCGGCAGGTCGTACTGCACGGCGGTAGCGAATTCCTGCCCGTTCATCAGGAAACAGCCATCGCCGGCAAAGGCGACCACGGTGCGATCCGGATGGAGCGCCTTGGCGGCGACGGCCGCAGGCGTGCCGTAGCCCATCGAGCCTGATGTCGGCGCCCCCTGGGTGGCGAAGCGGCGGAAGCGATGAAAGCGGTGCACCCAAGTGGCGTAGTTGCCGGCGCCATTGGTCAGGATGGCATCGTCGGGCAGCACCTTCTCCAGATAGTTCATGATCGGCCCCATCTGCACCGCGCCGGGGCCGCTTTCCGGCGGCGTCGACCAGTCCAGATAGGCGGCGTGGAGCTTGGCTATGTCGTCGGCCCAAATCGGCGCCGAGGAAGGCTTGCGCTTGGCGAAGGCTTCGACGAAGGCGGATGGCGAGGCGTTGATCGCCAACGTTGGCCGGTAGACGCGGCCGAGCTCGCCTGCATCGGCGTGGACATGCACCAGCGCCTGGTCGGGGTAGGGGCTCTTCAGCAGCGTGTAGTCCGAAGAGGGCATCTCGCCCATGCGGCCGCCGATCAGCAGTACGAGGTCGGCCTGCTTGATGGCGGTCGCGAGCTTGGGATTGATGCCGATGCCGACATCTCCGGCATAGTTCGGATGCAGATGATCAAACAGCATCTGGCGGCGGAAGGAGCAGCCGATGGGGAGCGACCATGCCTCTGCTATGGCGCGCATTCGTGCCACTGCTTCCTCGCTCCAGCGCGTGCCGCCGAGGATGACGAACGGTCGTTTGGCGCCGTTGAGCAGCATTTCCAGGGCGTCGAGTTCAGCCCCGCCGGGATACGTCTCGACCGGCGTGTGGGGAAGTGCTGCCGGCGCCTCGACGACGCTGGTCAGCATGTCCTCGGGCAGCGAGATGACGACCGGGCCGGGGCGGCCCGAGGTTGCCACAGCGAAGGCGCGGGTGACGAATTCCGGGATGCGCGAGGCATCGTCGATCTCGACCACCCATTTGGCGATGTCGCCGAAGAACCGCTTGTAATCCACCTCCTGGAAAGCCTCGCGTTCCTTGGCGTGGCTGGCGACCTGGCCGATGAACAGGATCATCGGCACCGAATCCTGCATGGCGATGTGGACGCCGGCCGAGGCGTTGGTGGCACCGGGGCCGCGGGTGACGAAGCAGATGCCGGGCTTGCCGGTCAGCCGGCCCTGGCAGTCCGCCATCATCGCGGCACCGCCTTCCTGGCGGCAGACGATGGTGCGGATCGACGAGTCATGCAACGCATCGAGCACCGCCAGATAGGATTCGCCCGGCACGCAGAAGATGCGATCGGTGCCGTTGGCCTCGAGCGCGTCGACGATCAGTTGTCCGCCGCTTTTCATTTTGCTCTCTCCAGTTCGGCAAGGATTTCGTCGGTGTGTTCGCCCAGGCGGGGCGAGGGGCGCTCATAGAGGAGCGGCGTGCCAGACATCACCATCGGCGCGCGCACCGAGGGCAGAAGATTGCCGTGACCGTCATCGAGGTCGAGCCGCATGCCGCGCGCAATGGTCTGCGGGTCGGCGAACATCTGGCCGATCGTGTTGATCGGGCTGGCTGGCACGCTTGCCGCTTCGAGTTTGGCCAGCAGCGGATCGCGATCCCAGCTCTTCAGGGTCTCGATCATTTGCTCGCGCAGCCTGGCCCGGTTGGCGACTCGGGCAGGATTGGTGGCGAAGTCTGGGTTGCCGGGCAACGCGTCCAGCCCGACGGCGGCGCAGAATTTGGCGAACTGGCCGTCATTGCCGACGGCCAGGATGATGTGACCGTCCCTGACCGGCACCACCTCGTATGGGGCGATATTCATATGGGCGTTGCCCATCTGCACTGGCGACTTGCCGGAGACGAGATAGTTGAGGTTCTGGTTGCCGAGCGCCGAGATCTGCGTGTCGAACAGCGCCATGTCGACATGCTGGCCTTCGCCGGTCTGCTCGGCATGGCGCAACGCTGCCTGGATCGCGATCACCGAATAGAGGCCGGTGAAGATATCGGAGATGGCGACGCCGGCCTTTTGCGGCTCGCGGCCGACCTCGCCGGTGATCGACATCATGCCGGCCATGGCCTGGATGATGAAGTCGTAGCCGGCGCGTGGCGCGTAGGGGCCATCCTGGCCAAAGCCGGTGATCGAGCAGTAGACCAGGCGCGGGTTGATCTTGCGCAGGCTGTCGTAATCGAGCCCGTATTTCTTCAGGCCGCCGAGCTTGAAGTTCTCGATCATCACGTCCGCTGTCGCAACCAGCCGCCGCACGGTCTCGGCGCCCTCCGGCGTCGAAAAGTCTATGGCGATGGAACGCTTGCCGCGGTTGCAGGAATGGTAGTAGGCGGCGGACAGGTTCTCGCCGTCATGGCTGGTGACGAAGGGCGGGCCCCATTTGCGGGTGTCGTCGCCGCCATCCGGGCTTTCGACCTTGATGACATCGGCGCCGAGATCGGCAAGCAATTGCCCGGCCCAGGGCCCGGCGAGGATGCGGGCGAGTTCGACGACGCGGACGCCTTTCAGCGGGGGTTCAGCCATAAATCACCGTGTTTGCTGCAATCACCGTGATTGCTGCGAAAGCAGAGGCTCTATCAAGCCCGGCAACGGCTGTCACGGCCCTTGCAATGGGCCAATCCGTCACGTGTTCAGCACGCTGTCGGTCCAGGCGGCGAAATCATCCATGATGGTGTCGCGGTTCACCTCGTTCAGGCTTTCGTGGCGGGTGTCGGCGTAAACCTTTGAAACCAGATTCGAAAAGCCCATCGCGCGCATCCGATCGGCAAGGTGATTGATTCCCTTGCCGTAGTCGGAAGCTGGATCCTTCTCGCCGCCGACGATGCTGACGGGGAGCTCGCGGCGGACACCGGCAAAGCCTGAATCCCTGCCGCCGTTGAGCGCCATCGTGACCACGTCGCGCCACATCGAGATCGAGGCATCCCAGCCGCAGAGCGGATCGGCAATGTATTTGTCAACCTCGGCCGGATCGCGCGATAGCCAGTCGAACAGCGTGCGGTGGTTGGGCACCGCCTTGCCCCAGGCCTGGAAGGTGAGTTTCGGAAGCAGGCGCGACGGCACGTCAGAGCCAAGGCGCATCCGTTCCCAGGCAAGGACGCCGAGCGCCACCTGTCCGAGCAGGCCCTGCGAGAAATTGCCGTTCCAGATCGCCGCGGCATGGATGCGCCCGGAATGGCGCAGCAGAAAGTTCAGCGCCACCGATGCTCCCATGGAATGGCCGAAGAGGATGACCGGCAGGTTCGGATGTTCGCTGGCGATGAGATCATGGACAGCGGCGACATCGGCGATCACCTTGGCGGGACCGTCGTCTTGCGCGAACCGGCCCAGCGGCGCGTCGGGCGCCCTGGTCGCGCCGTGGCCGCGATGGTCGTGGACATAGGTGTGAAAACCGCGCGGGCCAAGAAAATCGGCGAAGCGGGCATAGCGTGCGGCATGCTCGGCCAGGCCATGATTGATCTGGATCACGGCACGCGGACGGTTATCGGCTTGCCTGACGAACAGATTGAGGTCGGCGCCGGTCGACGCGCGAACCACGCGCTGCTGGCTGAATGGCATGCCGGCTGGTCTCCACCCTGGGGCGCCTCTGTGACGTCAAAGCTGTGTGCGCCGGCGCCGGATTTGCGTCAATGCGGCCTCCCGGCTTTTCCGCGACGATCTTTCTTGCCACAGGCCTGCAAAATATCGCAATTCTGACATGGAGACAGCTTCAGTCTGTCGCCCATTATCTTCAGCCGGGGATTCCTATGCGCTTTGGTTTTGTTTTCGGATTGGCCTTGCTGGCGGCAACGCTGGCCGGGGCGGCGCATGCCGACGTCAAGATGAGCGGCACCTTCGTCGCCGATGCCTCCTGTCCGGCGACACAGGCGATCAAGAACGGCAAGAACCCCGGCAATGTCTCGACCGACGCCGGACAGAGCTACCCGCTCATCGCCGGCAACAAGGATACGCCGACGCACTATCTCATCCTGGTGCCGGGCGCGGATCCCGAGCGCCGCTGGGTGAAGGTCAGCTGCGGCCATCTCTCCGGCAGCAGTGCGGCGGCGGTGCCGGCAGCGCCAGGCGGGCAAGGCAAACCGGCCGCTTCGGGAAAACCCGAATATGTCTTCGCGCTGAGCTGGCAGCCGGCTTTCTGCGAAACCAAGTCGAACAAGGCCGAATGCAAGGCGCAGAACCCGAACGAGTTCGATGCCAGCAATTTCACCCTGCACGGGCTGTGGCCGCAGCCGAACGGCAATTTCTATTGCCAGGCCTCGGCCGGCGACAAGGCCAACGACAATCCGGCGCACTGGCAGGATTTGCCGCCCGTCAACCTCGATGCCGACACGCGCGCCGAGCTCGACAAGGTGATGCCGGGCACGGCCTCGAAGCTGGAGCGGCATGAGTGGATCAAGCACGGCACCTGCTACGGCAAGAGCCAGCAGGAGTATTTTTCCGACGCGCTCCATTTGATGCAGCAGGTTAACGCCTCGCCGGTGCGCGATCTCTTCGCCAAGACCATTGGCGGCAAGCTGACCGCGGATCAGATCCGTGGCGCTTTCGACAAGGCTTTCGGCGCCGGAGCAGGGGACCGGGTGCGCGTCTCCTGCCTCATCGATCCGTCGAGCGGCAGGCGGCTGATCGGTGAACTGACGCTCGGCCTTGCCGGCCCGATCGGCCCGAACAGCTCGCTCAAGGACTTGCTGCTGGCCTCGGTGCCGACCAACAAGGCCGGCTGCCCGACCGGCACGGTCGATGCTATCGGATTCCAGTAAGGGGCTGGACAGATTTCCAGCCGGTCGTCGGCTGGTGTTATGTTTGCATGGCGGTTCATTCAGCGGGGGCGGCAATGAGTGGCATCACGGGTGGCGCGCTGGCGCGGCTGGCTTTCTGGGCCAAGGGCATGGTTTCGATCAACGATGCCCGCATGGAATGGCCGGGCTTTTCCTACAGCGAGGCCGAGTGGGCGCGGATGCGCGCGCTGTCCGAGCCGATCGGTGCCGGCACCTACCAGCTGTTCACCATCGTCAATGCGGTGATTTTCATAGTCATCGCCGCCATCGGCATTTTCGGTGTCTTCCTGCCGCTGGCGACGGTGCTGTTTCCCGTACCGGCGGAAACCAGCGCGCTGAAATTCTCGCTGCTGCTGGCTGCCTGCGCCTTTCTCATTATCGGGCTTGGCCTGCCGATCTCGATGCGCCTCTCGGCCATGCTCGTCGGCGGCAAGACCGTGCGAGAGGCGCTGGTCTCCAGGGCCGGCGACGAGGCGCTGTCGTCGAAAGTGTCCTGGCAGATCAACCGCATCATGCTGATCATGTGCGGTCTATTGGTGCCGGGCATCCTGCTGTTCATCGCCTATGACATCCAGGCCGGGCCGATCGTCATGGCACTGAAATGGCTGGCGATCGCGCTGATGGCTGTTTCCACGGCGACAGGCATCGCGCGGCAGAGGAAGTCGTAGCGACAGGTCTAGATCCGGTCGGATCTGGTCCAGGCGATCGCGGTGTCGGCCTCGTGGCCACCCGGTTCGCCGATGACGCGGTCGCGCCCGGTGGACTTTGCCTTGTAGAGGCGCTGGTCGGCGAGCGCGAATAGGTCTGCAAGGCAGCTGGTCGTTTCGCTGACGCTGGAGATGCCGGCGCTGACAGTCAGGTCGAAGCGGCTAATGGCGGCCGATGCCTTGATCGCGTGGCGGATGCTTTCGCCAAACAGCCTGGCGACCGGATGCGGTCGCATGCTGAGGATGGCGAATTCCTCACCGCCGATGCGGAACACCTGATCCTGCGGGCTCGCCGCCTCGCCAAGCACGGCAGCAACCGCCCTCAGCACCTTGTCGCCCTCGGCATGACCGAAGCGGTCGTTGATCGACTTGAAATGGTCGACATCGATGATCAGCAGGCTGAGCGGCCTGGCCGTACGCAGGCTCGCCTGGACGGCGGCCTCACCGTCGCTGTCGAAGCGCCCGCGGTGCAGGAGGCCGGTCAGGCCGTCGCGCCCGACATGTTCGACCAGCGCTTCGTAGCGCTCGCGGTAGGTCAGCGTGTCGAAAATATCCGTCAGGCCGCGCGGTACCTGGATGTCGCGCATCTCGAACCATCTGAGGTAGGCGACCAGCATGGTGCTGAAGGCCAGCGCCGCCGCCATCTTGGCGAACCAGCCGCCGAAGAACACCGCGATCGGTGCGCCGGCGACGAAATGCAGCGCGGTGAAGAAGCCGGCCTGATCCAAGGTGAGCACGCAGGCGACCGAGATCAGGATGCGCGCGAACTGCGCCTGGCGCAGATACCGCCCGAGCTTTTCATAGAGCAGGATGATTAGGATGGCGTCGACGACCAGCAGCGTCGTGCCCCACACCATCAGCCAGCCCATCTCGTCGATGAAGCCGATGTCGGGCAGCCTGCCGTCCGACATTGGCGCTATGGTATGCATGCGCAGCAGCAGCACCAGCCCGATCATCAGCGCATTGCCGAGCAGCAGGCCGTAGATCGGCTGGCGCACCTTGGCGGCGTCCTCCTTGATGTAGAGCAGGAGCAGCATCACCAGCTTGCCGGAGAACAGCACCGCCGAACCGGGCGAGACCATGCCGAACGGCAAGGCGACATAGAAGACGCTGGCCAGATAGGTTTCCAGGAAATGCATGACGCCGAGCGCGCAGACGAAGACGCCAAGGCCGACGCGGCTTCTGAATTTGAAAAGCGTCACCATGACGCTGAAGTAGACGACCGCTTCGGCGATGAGCAGGAAACTGTTCAGCAATGCCGTCGATCCATTTCCTCGCCGCCGAAATTGCGGCAAGCCAGCGGTTCCATTCCGATCCTGTTTTGACGCCGAAGAGTTAACCGGAGATTTCTGGCCCGCGGAACGCGATGGAAAACTTCAATGACCACGCGCACATATCCGTGTGGGCGGCCCGAACTGGCAAAAGCGATTGCCGTACGCCGCCGCATCGCCTACATAGCGGCCAACCTCCATTCAAATTCGACAATCCAGTTTCAGGGAAAGCGCGCGTGGCTCGCCAGTTCATCTATCACATGTCCGGCCTGTCGAAGGCCTATGGCACCAAGAAGGTGCTCGATAACGTTCACCTGTCCTTCTATCCGGATGCCAAGATCGGCATTCTCGGCCCCAATGGCTCGGGTAAGTCGACTATCCTGCGCATCATGGCCGGGCTCGACAAGGAGTTTCAGGGCGAGGCGTGGCTGGCCGAAGGGGCGACAGTGGGCTACCTCGCGCAGGAGCCGCAGCTCGACAACTCGAAGACCGTGCTCGAAAACGTCATGAACGGGGTCGGCAGGAAGACCGCCATCATCGAGCGCTACAACGAGCTGATGATGAACTATTCCGACGAGACGGCCGACGAGTCGGCCAAGCTCCAGGACGAGATGGACAGGCTGAACTTGTGGGATCTCGAGCAGCAGGTCGAGATGGCCATGGACGCGCTGCAATGCCCGCCGGGCGATTCCGAAGTGACCAATCTGTCGGGCGGCGAGCGCCGCCGCATCGCGCTGTGCCGGCTGCTGCTCGAGCAACCCGACCTGTTGCTGCTCGACGAACCGACCAACCATCTCGACGCGGAGACGACCGCGTGGCTGGAAAAGCACCTGCGCGACTATCCGGGCTCCGTGCTGATCATCACCCACGATCGCTACTTCCTCGACAATGTTACCGGCTGGATCCTCGAACTCGATCGCGGCCGCGGCATTCCCTACGAGGGCAACTACACCAGATATCTCGACGCCAAGGCCAAGCGCCTGATCCAGGAAGGCCGCGAGGACGACGCTCGCCAGAAGTCGATCTGGCGTGAGCGCGAATGGATCCAGTCCTCGCCCAAGGCTCGCCAGACCAAGTCCAAGGCGCGCATCAAGGCCTATGAAGAACTGGTCGAGCAGTCGCAGAACCGCAAGCCGACCGACACGCAGATCGTCATTCCGTCGAGCGAGCGCCTCGGCAATGTCGTCATCGAGGTCGAAAACCTCAACAAGGGCTTTGGCGACGAACTGTTGATCGAGAACCTGTCGTTCCGGCTGCCGCCGGGCGGCATCGTTGGTGTCATCGGCCCGAACGGCGCCGGCAAGACGACGCTGTTCAAGACCTTCACCGGCCAGGAGAAGCCGGATGCGGGCTCGGTCCGCATCGGTGAAACAGTCAAGCTCGGCTATGTCGACCAGAGCCGCGATGCGCTCGATGGGAACAAGACCGTGTGGGAAGAAATCTCCGGCGGCGCCGAGGTCATCAAGCTCGGCAAGCACGAAGTCAACAGCCGCGCCTACTGCTCGTCCTTCAATTTCCGTGGCGGCGACCAGCAGCAGAAGGTCGGCAACCTCTCGGGTGGTCAGCGCAACCGCGTGCACCTGGCCAAGATGCTGAAGACCGGCGGCAACGTGCTGCTGCTCGACGAACCGACCAACGACCTCGACACCGAAACGTTGGGCGCGCTTGAAGATGCGCTGGAAGCCTATGCCGGCTGCGCCGTCATAATCAGCCACGATCGCATGTTCCTCGACCGCATGGCGACGCACATGCTGGCCTTCGAGGGCGACGCGCATGTCGAATGGTTCGAAGGCAACTTCGAGGAATACGAGAAGGACAAGCTGCGGCGCCTCGGCGCGGAAGCGGCAGCCCCGCACCGCATGACGCACAAGCGATTGACGCGGTAGGATAGACCAAGGGGCGGCGAACAAAGAGGTTCTGAAATGGCCGATTGGTCCGCCGCCCAGTATCTGAAGTTCGAGGACGAGCGTACGCGACCGGCGCGCGATCTGGTCGCGCAAGTCCCGGTCGATTTTCCGCGCCGGGTCGTCGATATCGGCTGCGGGCCGGGCAATTCGACCGAGTTGCTGGTCGAGCGCTGGCCGGATGCCGAGGTTCGCGGCTTCGACACCTCGCCCGACATGATCGAAAAGGCGAGGGCGCGCCTGCCCAATGTGACCTTCGATCTCGCGGACGCCGCCAAATGGCAACCGGACAAGCCGGTCGACGTCATTTTCGCCAATGCGGTGTTCCAATGGCTGCCCGACCATCCGGCCATGTTCCAGCGGCTGACCGGGTTGCTGGCGCCGGGCGGCGCGCTCGCCATCCAGATGCCCGACAATATGGGCGAGGACTCGCACCGGCTGATGCGGGAAACGGCGGCCGAAGTGCCGTTTGCCGCAAAGATAAGGGGCGCTGCGCGCGCGCCCTTGCCGCCAGTGTCGTTCTACTACGATCTTCTGTCGCCGCTCTGCGACCGGCTCGACATCTGGCACACAGTCTACAACCATCCCTTGGCCAATGCCGAGGCGATCGTCGAATGGGTGAAGTCGACCGGCTTGAAACCGTTCCTCGATCCGCTGAACGCTGACGAGCGCGAGGCTTTCCTGGAGAGCTATACCGCCAAGATCGCCAAGGCCTATCCGAAGACTGCCAATGGCAAGGTGCTGCTGCGCTTCCCGCGCCTGTTCCTCGTCGCGAAGCGGGCTTGAGGATCGCCAGCACAAAACGCTTCATGCGCCCGCTTGACCCCGTTCCGCCCCCATGCGCAAGTCATCGCGCTGGGATAAATGGCTGCTGGGCAGGGGTGAATGATGACGTTGAAAAAGTTGCTTCGCGGTGGCGGTGTGTGCGCGGCCGCACTTCTGGCGTTCTCGGTTTCGGCTGAAGCCAAGCGGGCGCGCTGCTTCACCACGGATGACGGTTATTTCGCTTGCAGCTACAGGGCGATCGACGACGCGGGCAGCTTCCGCATCTCGGCGCCGGGCTATCCGACCTATGTGCTGGAGATCGACGGGCCGGGCTTTGCCTATGGCTATGTCAATTTCGGCCGCCGCAACGTGCCGCTGCCGGGGCAGTTCGTGCGCAGCCGCGACGACGGCGCGTGCTGGAGCAATCCGCAGACCAACACCAAGCTGTGCGCCTGGTGAGGGCCTGACTTAAGCCGGCCTAAACCTTTGGCTTAAGCCGGCGTAAACCGGGCCGATGAGAAAAGTGTTGCGCCGGAGCGTTTCGGCGCCCACATGAAGCCGCAGTGCCTGCGGATGGGACGGACTGGACATGCATCGCGTCATCATCAGCGGCATCGGCGCTGAAATCCCTGGACCTGCCATCACCAATGAAGAGCTGGTCGAGAGCTTCAACAGCTGGGTCGATGCCGAGAACGCGCGCCGCGAGTTCACCGGCGAGGCCTTGCTGCAGAAATCTGACAGCGACTTCATCGTCCATGCCTCGGGCGTGCGCAGCCGCCATGTGATCGAGCGCGAAGGTATCCTCGATCCGACCCGGATGAGCCCGCGCATTCCGGCGCGGCCGGACGATGCGCTGTCGCTGGAGGCCGAGTTCGGCGTCGCCTCGGCGCGGAAGGCGCTCGACCATGCCGGGCTGCAGCCATCCGATATCGACCTGATCATCTGCTCGGCCTCGCATCACCAGCGGCCCTATCCGGCGATCGCCATCGAAATGCAGCAGGCGCTGGGCACGACAGGCGCCGGTTTCGACATGGGGCTTGGCTGTTCCTCCGCCGCCGCGGCGCTGCACCTGGCGGTCAACCTCGTGCGCTCCGGCGCGCACAAGCGCATCCTGGTGACGACCCCCGAGATCATCACCGGCCATCTCAATTTCCGTGACCGCCAGACGCATTTCATCTTCGGCGACGCCTCGGTGTCTATGGTGGTGGAAGGGCTGGTCCAGGGCGAGAAGCGGCCCGGCTGTTTCGAAGTGCTCGACACCCGCGTCTGGACGCAGATGTCGAACAACATCCGCACCAATCTGGGGTACCACACCCGGTCCGCCCAGGACGATCCTTACATGATCAACCTGGAAGGCAACCTGATCAAGCAGGTCGGCAACAAGGTGTTCAAGGAAGTCACCGTGGCCGGGCACAAATTCATCGTCGAGTTCCTGGCCGAGCATGGGCTGACGCCGCAGGCGGTCAGGCGATTCTGGCTGCACCAGGCCAATGCGCGCATGAACGCCATGATCCTGAAACTGGCATTCGGCCACGAGGTCGACCATGACCGCGCGCCGATGGTGCTGGAGCGGCTCGGCAACACGGCGGGCGCCGGCGCCATCGTCGCGCTGTCGGAGAACCATGCCGACATGAAGCCCGGCGATTTCGGCCTGATCTGCGCCTTTGGCGCGGGATATTCGATTGGCGGCGCACTGCTCAGGATGCTCTGATTCACAGGGCACTCTGCCGCGTCAGACCGGCGCGAACGGCACCAGCATCGGCACCCGCCTGATGTAGTCGTCATAGGCGGAGCCTAGCTCACGGCGCAGGAAGCGTTCCTCGAGCTTCGCCTTGATGACCACGCCGATGATGAGCAGGGCCGTACCCGCAATACCCCAGACCGTGCCCTTGGCCGCCATGGTGGCAAGCACCGCCAGGAGAAGCCCCGTATAGATCGGATGCCGGACCAGCCCGTAAGGGCCGCTGTCGATGATGCGGTGGTCCGCCTTGGCGGTGATCGAGGCAGACCACAGCCGGCCCAGATGGATGCGCGCCCACCACGCAAAGATGAGGCCGATGGCGATTAGGGCAACGCAGCCCCACGCCTCGGCCAGGCCCGGTATCCACAGCCGCAACCGGCCCTGATAGCCATGCGCGGGAACGAACAGCAGGGCTGTGCCGGCCGCCCAGAATACGCGATAGCTGGCCTCCGCGCCGATGGTGGCGCGTTTTTGAGCCGGATCGGCCCACAGGGCGGCCACGATCCACGACACCACCCAGATCAGCCAGAGCAGCCCGATTGCCGTCACCGGTCGCATGAGGAACCTCCGCAGTGCCACCATGAAAGCGATCCGGCGCGGCGGCAATGCGGCGCGGCGGCTGTTTCCGGTAAGAAGGTCGTGATCAGCGCAGCAGGGATCACTCAGCCGAACAGCTGAACATCCACTGCACGCCAAAGGCATCGACCAGCATTCCGAAGTCGGTTCCCCAATATTGCCGCGCCAGAGGGACAGTGATCCGGCCACCTTCGGCAATGCGGGAGAAAAGCTCCCGCATTGCGTCCAGGTCGTCGTCGAACTCCAGCATCATGGCGGAGCCTTTCATCGGCTCCGCATCGTCATTGTCTGAGGCATGGAACAGCACGCCTGGACCTTCGAAGCGGGCATGCAGGACTTTTCCACGCATGGCTTCGGTTCGCACCGGCATGCCATTGTCGCCCCAGCGCAACAGGATGGTGCCCCGGCCAAGGCCGCACTCTTCGTAACAGGCCAGTGCCGGCTCGCAATTGGTGGTGAAGAACAGCGAAGGGGAGAGCCGCATCCTGTCGCTCCTTGCCAGATCAGTGCGCGGCGGCCGTGACGGCCGCGACGAGGGCGTCGCCAGTATATTGTCTGTCGCCGATGCCCCAGCCGCCGTCGGGCGCGTTGACGATGTTGATCCAGGTGTTTTCAGGCTTGTGCTCGGGCACGCAGAGTTCGGCGACAATCCGGGCGGCCGTGGTGATGAAGGTCTTGCGGACTTCGACCGAGCCAAGGCCGATATTGGGCAATTTCAACTCCACCATGACGACGGGCCGGTTGGCGCCGCCGGCATAGATGTGGCGTGGCGGCAGGACATGGACGGTACCGCCGACAATCGCGGTGAAGAAGGAATTGCCTGTGCCTCCAGAGGCCTCGATGAGGGCGGCGCTGAGGCGCGGCAGGATTTCGTGCTCCCCGGCCTCTGTCAGTACGCCTTCCGGCGCGGTCACGGTGATCGGCATCTGTTTTCTCCTTGGCTCTGGGTTGCACGGTCTTGCCGAGAGGATTGTCCTTTCGGCTTGCCATATTTCGTATCAATTGTTACGTTAGACAAATAGGATGAGTCAACAGGTTTCGTATCGATCGCTATGGAGAATCTGGAAAAGCCGCGCGGCGGCCGGCCGCGTGCCTTCGATCCCGGCCGGGCACTGGACGCGGCGATGCATCTGTTCTGGGAGCATGGCTATGAGGCGACGTCACTGGCCATGCTGCGCGAGGCTATGGGGCTGACGCCGCCGCAGATATACAACGCCTTCACCGACAAGGAGACATTGTTCCGCAAGGCGCTGGCTCGCTACCACGAGACCGAGATCGGCTTTGCGCTGGAGGCAATGAGTGCGCCTGTGTCGACGCGGGAGGCGATCCGGCGGTTGCTGCTGGGCGCGGCGGTGGCCTATTCCAGGCCCGGCAAGCCGGGTGGCTGCCTTTTCGTCAGCGGTGCGCTGGCAGCCTCGCCGCAGGCGCAGGCCATTGCCGATGAACTCAAGGCCTATCGCAAGGCGAGTGAGGCGGCGATCGCAGAGCGTCTGGCCAAGGGCCAAGCGATGGGCGATCTGCCGGAAGGCGTCTCCGTCGAAGGCTTCGCCAAATATATCGCCGGCGTCATGAACGGCATGTCGATCCAGGCGCGCGACGGCGCGTCGGTCGAAGAGTTGCGCATTTTGGCCCAGACCGCCCTTGCGGCCTTGCCGGACGAAGGGCAAAAACAGGGAGCGTGATTCAAGGACGGAACGCCATGCTGGATCTCTTTCCCGAGGCCGAGAAGCCGGTCGAAATCATTCCGGCAAAGAAGCTTTCCGCCCGTGCGGCAGAGCTCTATGTCGCGCCGGCGGATCAATTCCAGACAAGACCGGTGAAGGAATTGCGACTCGGCTTCGACGGCATTTCCGGTGATTTCCATGCCGGCGCAACGCGGCGTTCGGGCGGGCGCGAGCCCTGGTATCCGCGCGGCACCGAAATGCGCAACGAGCGGCAGCTGTCGATCGTGGCAGCGGATGAACTGGCCATCGTCGCCGAACGGATGGGCTTGGCCGAGATCAAGCCGGAATGGATCGGCGCCAATCTGGTGATCGAAGGCGTGCCGCATCTGTCGATGCTGCCGGCCGGCACCCTGCTGTTCTTCAAGGACGGCGTGACCCTCAAGGTCGACGCGCAGAACGGGCCGTGCCGCATCGCCGGGCGATCGATCGCCGAAAATGCCGGAATGGCCGACATCGAAGCCGGCGCGCTGCTCTTTCCCAAAATGGCCAAACGGCTGCGTGGCGTCGTCGCCTGGGTCGAGAAGCCGGGAGCGATCAGGGCCGGCGAAGAAATCTCGGCGCGGGTGCCGGAGCAGTGGATCTATCTCGCTTGACACCCGCTGATAGGACGGCGCCGCCGAGGCGGCGCAGCCGGGCTCAGGACACATTCAAGCTGCCTTGCGATTCTTCGTTGCGCCCTGCGCCAGATCCGAGACGTGATCCCACTTTTCCCAAAGCGCGATGCGGTTGGCGTATTCTTGTTTGATCATCGGCAGGCCGCCATCGCCGAAGAAAACGCGTAGCGGCGGCTCGCCCGCATCGACGATGGCGAGCATCGCCGGCCCAGTGGCCTCGGGGTCGCCGGCGACCGAGTTGGCGCGGCGTTCGGCCATCTTGGCGCGGGCGGGCGCGTAGGCGTCGATCCCCTTGGAGACCTTGGCCGAAGCGCCCGACCAATCTGTGGAGAAACCGCCTGGCTCGACAAGCGTCACATGGACGCCGAATTCCGCGACCTCGAGGCTCAGCGACTGGCTGAAGGCTTCGAGCGCCCATTTCGAGGCGTGGTAGAGGCCGAGCGAGGCGAAGGCGTTGACGCCGCCAATCGACGAGATCTGGATGATGTGGCCGGACCGCTGCGCCCGCATAATCGGCAGCGCGGCCTGCGTGACCCACAGCGCGCCGAACACGTTGGTTTCGATCTGGTTGCGGGCTTCCTGCTCGCTCACTTCCTCGATGGCGCCGAAATGGCCGTAGCCGGCATTGTTGATGACGACGTCGAGCCGGCCGAAGCGCTTGTGTGCCTCGGCGACGGCGGCATCGACGGCTTTCTTGTCGGTGACGTCGAGCTTTAGCACGGCGACGTTGTCGCCATATTTTTCAACGAGATCGGCGAGCGTGCCGGCATCGCGGGCGGTGGCGGCAACGCGGTCGCCGCGCGCCAATGCTGCCTCGGCCCAGACGCGGCCAAAGCCCTTCGACGATCCAGTGATGAACCAAACTTTGCTTGTCATGATATGGAATCCTTGCCCCCTGCGGGCACAATTTCTGGCGAAAGCGGAGGCTTCTCCGCTTTCGGGCATATACGGACTATCCCCTGATTTTCCAGAGGCGGGCAAATCTTTTTGAACGAGACGCCCGTCGGTCAGCGATAGCACACGGCGCTCGACCACGCCGGGTCGTCGTGCTTTTGCCAATAGAGCGCCATCAGCCGGCTGGTGATCGCGCCGACCTTGCCGTCCGCGACTGGAGCGCCGTCTATGCGTGTCACTGGCATGATGCCGCCGGCCGTCGAGGTGATGAAGACCTCGTCGGCGCCACGCAAGGCAGCGACGCTGACATCTGCAGCCATGGCGGCAAGGGCGGCCTCGGCGCAGAGATCGAAGACGGTGCGCCTGGTGATGCCAGGCAGGACGCCGATCGCCGGCGTCGACAGTTTGCCGTCCTTGACGCAGAACACGTTGAAGCCCGGACCTTCGGCCACATTGCCGTTGAAGTCGAGGACAAGCGCTGTTTCGGCGCCGCGGTCATAGGCGTCATAGAGACCACGCACCAGGTCGAGCCAGTGGTAGTTCTTGATCGCCGGGTCGATCGAGGCCGGCGGAATGCGCATCTTGTCGCTGATGGCGACATGCAGGCCGCGCTGCAATTGCTCGGCATTGGCGACCGAGCCGAACGGCACGGCAAACGCCATGAAACGGTTGACCGCCTGGCGCGGATCGCGGCTGAAGGTCGGAGAGGCGCCGCGCGTGCACAGTATTTCGACATAGGCGGCGCGATGGCCGGACAGCGCGACGCAATCGTGCAGGATTTCGCTCACGTCATTCCGGTCGAACGGGATCGCCATGCGGAGTTTCTCCAACCCGGCGAAGAAGCGGTCGAGATGCAGGTCGAGGCGGAAGAAGCGGCCATCCCAGACATGCACCGTGTCGTAGGTGGCGTCGGAATGCAGGAACCCCCAATCCAGCACCGAGATCTTGGCTTGCGACATCGGCACATACTGGCCGTCGAGGAAGGCGATGCCGTCGGGATAGGAATGCGGGTCGACATGGCGGTCGGCAACGGCAGGCATCGGCCGGGCATCTTTCGCTATCGCGCTCATCGGGGGCCTCTCCATTATCGTCTTTAGGCTAGCGGAGCAGGACTGATGACATAGAGCCAGTGGCGAGGCGCCGCCTGTCCTCGAAACGACGATCTGGCCGGTGCATTGGAATTGGCCTACACTTCAGGAGGCTGACCGGGAGGGGACATGGGCAGGCTTGGGGTCATCATTGCCGCACTGTCGATTCTTGTCGCCGCCGGAGAAGCGGCGGCGCAATGCACGCGCGAGGGCGAGGAGCTCTGCCAGAACGGCCAAACCTATCGCTGCGAGAAGACAGGCAGCGAACTGACGGCGATCTTCCAGAATCTGCCTTGCGCGGTGAATGCACCGGCGCAGGCGCTCACCGGCAGCTGGGTCGGCAGCGGCCACCAGAGCCCGGCCGGCGATGCCGGCGCCGACTGGACGATCGCCATGACGATCAGGGACGACGGCGCATCGATCGACTATCCGTCACTCGGCTGCGGCGGCTCGCTGTCGCAGACGTCGAGGGACGATGCGTCGGCGGAATTCCATGAGAGCATCACTTACGGCCAGGACAAGTGCATCGATGGCGGCGACATCGCCGTCAGGTTTTTCAAGGGGAAGCTCTCCTGGACATGGGTGGGTCAGGCCGACGGCCAGCCCTACAATGCGGTCGCCGTGCTGACGCGGCAATAGCGCGCCTCATTCCTCCTCGTCATCGGCGTCGAGCAACCGCGTCGCGCGCCAGCGGGTGAGCACGATGTTGGTCTGCTCGATGACGAAGAAACGTGCCGAGTCGCGGTCGTAGCCCTCGGACAGCAGTCTCTCGTAATCGGTATGCATGTGGCGGATGTGGGCGATGGCTGCCAGCCACACGGCAATCGTCGGCGGCAAGGTCTTCATATGCACCGAGCCGGCATCGGCACGGATTTTTTCCATGTCGGCATAAGGCGCCAGCGGCAGGAGCGCTGTCAGCGCCTTGGCGATGGCGCGACGGCGACCGGTCGGCGCGGTCATCTTTCCTCGCGTCCTTCGACTGTCGCCTCCGGTATGGCGTCGGTCGAGGCGAAATAGGGCTTGATGTCGATGATCGGCGTGCCGTCGAGCACGTCGATGGCGTCGAGGTCGATACGCCCGGTCGCGATGTCGAGCGCGACGAGTTTCGCAACATGCAGGCCGACCGGGTTCGGCCGGGCGGGGGAGCGGAGGCCGAATACGCCTTTCGCGTCAGCCGCATGGCGTGGTTTTTGCACAATAAGATTCCGTGGCGCGTGGTGCAGCCAGGACAGGATGACGAGATGGCTGGCGCGCTCCAGCCCGCGCAGGCCATCACGATAAGGCGCGTCGATGGTCAGCGTCGCCGGCTGCCCGGTCTCACGGGCCGCTCGCATGTTCTTCGGGCAGGTTTCCCGTGTCGTCCATGACGAAGTAATGCGGCCGATGAAGACGATCCCGCCATCCGCCGGCATCGTTGCCGGATCATGCTCCAGCCTCTGTTCTCCCCCTCGCGCTTCGAACATTTCACGCGATCCAGTCATTTCCGCCAATCTTCGCTAGTGCCTGTCATCGTCCCTACACGCTTTTGGCCGACTTGCACCGGGAAATCACGCATGCGGCATTTTCTTGTCCTAAAGCGACATAGCGCTTGCATGATGTCGAAAATCGACATAAACATATGTTTATATCTTTTTCAAAGAGAATATGCTGATGCATGTCGCGCTCGACACGATGGTGGACACATTGAAGGCGGCGGCCGAATCGAGCCGCCTGCGCATCCTGGCGCTGCTGTCGCGCGGCGACCTGACAGTGTCCGATCTTACCGAAATTCTCAGCCAGTCGCAGCCGCGCGTTTCGCGGCATCTGAAACTCCTGCTCGAGGCCGGGCTGATCGGCCGCTATCAGGAAGGGTCATGGGCCTTTTTCCGCCTGTCGGATACCGATTCCGCGCGCGACTTCGTGCTGCGGCTGGTTGCCGGCATTCGCGGCGCCGATCCGCAGGTCGAGCGTGATCTCGAGCGGCTGGCTTCAGTCAAGCGCAAGCGGCAGGACCGGGCGGCGGAGTATTTTTCGGTGAACGCGGCAAGCTGGGACCATATCCGCTCGCTGCATGCGCCGGACCGCGCCGTCGAGGCGGCGCTGCTGAAGCTCGTCGGCAAGCGGCCGTTCCAGTCGATGCTCGATCTCGGCACCGGCACCGGGCGGCTGCTCGAAATCTTCTCGCCGCTCTACCGGCGCGGCGTCGGCATCGACATGTCGCGCGAGATGCTGACGGTGGCGCGCGCCAATCTCGATAGGGCAGGCGTGTCGAATGCGCAGGTGCGGCAGGGCGACATCTTTGCGCCGCCGGTCGAGCGCGATGCCTTCGACCTCGTCACCATCCACCAGGTGCTGCACTATCTCGACGATCCCGCCCGCGCCATTCACGAGGCGGCGCGGCTGTTGCGTCCGGCAGGCCGCTTGGTGATCGTCGACTTCGCGCCGCACACGCTGGAATTCCTGCGCGACGAGCATGCGCATGCCAGGCTCGGCTTCTCCGACCGCCAGATCAAGGATTGGTTTTCCGAGGCCGGCCTCGATCTTGAGGACAGCCAGGAATTCGAGCCGCGTGGCGGCACCGAGGCCAGACTGACCGTGAAGCTCTGGCTTGGCCGCGACCGTCGCCTGCTGATCGCCGATCCTTCCAACGACACAAGGCAGATGAGGGAAATCGCCTGATGAACCAGTTCCGCTTTTCCCGCCGCCCCGACATTGGCGACAAGGTCAGGGTTTCCTTCGAATTCTTCCCTCCCAAGACCGACGAGATGGAGGCAAGGCTGTGGGACACCGTCACCAGACTGGAGCCGTTGAAGCCGAAATTCGTTTCGGTGACCTACGGCGCCGGTGGCTCGACACGTGAGCGCACGGCGCGCACCGTCGGCCGCATCCTGAAGGAGACCAGCCTCACGCCGGCCGCGCATATGACCTGCGTCGATGCCGCACGCGATGAGGTCGACGCGGTTATCCAGGAGTTCGCCGACATGGGCGTGAAGCGCTTCGTCGCCTTGCGCGGCGACCCGGCCGCCGGTGTGGGCACCGCCTACCGGCCGCATCCGGACGGCTACGCCAACGGCGCCGAACTGGTGGGGGCGCTGAAAGGAGCGGGCGATTTCGACATTTCGGTCTCGGCCTATCCGGAAAAGCACCCGGAAAGCCCCGATTTCGCGACCGACATCGATATGCTGAAGCGCAAGGTCGACAATGGTGCGACGCGGGCGATCACCCAGTTCTTCTTCGACAACGACCTCTACGAGCGTTATGTCGAGCGGGCGCGCCGGGCCGGCATCTACATACCGATCGTGCCGGGCATCCTGCCGGTGCATAATTTCACCCAGGTCGCCAATTTCTCGGCGCGCTGCGGCGCGCTGGTGCCGGCATGGCTCGCCGAGCGCTTCGACGGCCTCCACAACGATCCGCAGACGCATGCGCTGGTGGCGTCCGCCGTGGCGGCCGAACAGGTGCTGGACCTGGTCGAGCGCGGCGTGGGCGATTTCCACTTCTACACCATGAACCGGGCCGACCTCGTCTTTGCCATCTGCCATATGATCGGCATCCGCTCGCACGAGGCGGAAGCGACGGGCTCAGCCGCCGCGTAAGGCCCAGACAAACGGCAAAAGGCCGGGCAAAAAACCCGGCCTTTTGAATTGGTTAGATTATTTGGTGCTGGCCTTCCCCGTTCTTGGCGGGTTCAGGGAAGAACGCCTATAATGAGGGCGCCGATGAATGCAAACGCAGCACAGATCATCAATGCGTTAATTGGCCTTGTAAGTCCCATGGCATAGCCTCCTCTTAAAGAGCTATGCCCAGGAGTCTAGGGTCATTTGTGCCACAGGCAAGCGGAAAATGTGCTGCATTGCGACGTGTTTGCCAGATTTGCGACCTCGCTTTTGCCGTTAGGCTTTGAAACTCCTAGGCAAATCCCGGCTTCCGACCTGTGAATAAATTATGGCGGCTTCGTGTCATGGCCATGGCATGGCAGCGCTACCACCGATGTGGAGGTTGCACGCGGCTCTCTAAGGCGCGTAGCGTCGAGACGGATTCATGCGGCGCGCTTTGGGTCTTTGGTTCATGCAAGTCGTTGTCCTCAAGAAGCGGATTACTTTTGGGGCGACATGCATTAGCGCCGGCCGAACAGACGCCCGTCTATGGTCACGAGGCCGAGCCCGATAAGCGCCATGCCGCCGATCTCGAACAATTCGAGCCGTTCACCGAGGAACAGGAAGCCGAGCAGAACGGCGCTGACCGGGACGACGAGCGTCACCAGCGAGGCGTTGGTGGCGCCCGCGGAGGCGACGAGGTTGAAATAAAGGATATAGGCGAAGGCGGTGGAGAGTAGCGCCAGCGCCAGCACCGCCGCCCAGACCGGCGGCGAGGCGGAAAACAGGCCGGCAGGGCCGAGCGCCAAAAGCACGACCGGGATCATGATGATGGTCGAGGCAGTCAACTGTCCGGTGGCGATGACCGGCGAGGGTACACCCTTGAAGCGACGGGCAACCATCAATGCTACGCCGTAGGACAGCGATGCGCCGATCAGTGCGAATTTCGCCCAGACCGGGCCGCCGAGGCCGGCAACCAGGCCTGGCCCGATCATCACAGCCGTGCCGGCAATGCCGAGCGCGATGCCGGCAAGCTTGTTCCAGGAGAGCTTTTCGTCTGATGTCAGCGCGTTGGCGAGGATCAGCGTCCAGAACGGCGTGGTGGCGTTGAGCACCGAGGCTACGCCGGCGCCAAGCTCTGTCTGGCCGGCGAAGATCAGCGAGAAAGGGATGACGTTGTTGGTGAAGGCCAGCAGGAAGAACAGGCCGGCATGGGGAAAGGCGAGGCGGAAAGACGGCCCGCGCAGGCCGAGATAGATCTGCAGCGCTATCGCGGCGATGGCGACGCGAAACAGCACCAGCACCAGCGGGTGCAATTCCGCCACCGCGATGCGGGCGAAGAAGAACGAGCCGCCCCAGATGGCGCCGAGCAGCAGCAACTGCGCCCAGTCCTTCAACACCATCGGTCCGCGCAGTGCCGGTGTCGCAGATACGCTCCTGTCCATCATCCCCCCGACAGCCTGAAAGCCAGCCAGTCAATGCCAGCCCGTCACGCAAAAGCCATATCGGGCTGGACCACAAGAGCCACCCGAAACCTGATCGATGGCAAGCTTTGCAGCCAGACTGTAGTGCCGCGATGTCAGGGCCGCGAGACACAGAACTGTTTTCATTAGCCGCTAGCATGGATTAATTGTGCGCAGGCTAGATCAAGGATTCGTCCATGCAGCGATTCGAGAATGCCCGCGAGGCGGCCCTGGCGCTTCGCCCCGATGATCCGGTCTATTGCTTCCGCCCGCAGGTGCTGAAGGCCGATGCCAGGCAGTTCATGGGCATGTTTCCCGGCAAAACCGCCTATGCGGTGAAGACCAATGGCGAGCAGATCGTGCTGAAGACCCTGGTCGAGGCCGGCGTCACCGCGTTCGACGTGGCCTCTCCAGGTGAATTCGCCGCCGTGCGCGCTGTCTCTCCCGATGCCGAGATGCTCTATATGCATCCGGTCAAGGCGCAGTCCGACATCAAGCTGGCGCTGGAGAAATACGGCATCCGCGTCATCTCGCTCGACCATGAGGATGAAATCACCAAGCTGACCCGGGTGGTGCGGGCGCTGGACATCGATCCTGGTGCGATCAGCGTCTTCGTGCGGGTGCAGACCAAGGGTCATGCCGCCTACGAACTGTCCAAGAAGTTTGGCGCCGGCCCGGCCTATGCGGTCGAACTCGCCGAGCGGCTGAACCGCACCGGCTACAAGGTTGGGCTCTGCTTCCATGTCGGAAGCCAGATCGAGGACCCTGACACTTATGAGCGGGCGCTGGCTTCTGCCGACTGGGTGCGCAACCGGCTTACCTTCGATCTCGCCGGGCTCGATGTCGGCGGCGGCTTCCCGGCCGAATACGGGCATGATCCCAACCGCAAGCAGGTCGAGATGCCCTCGCTCGGCCAGATCATGTCGCGGCTGTCGGGCGACCTCAAGGAATACCAGTTCGACCAGATCCCGCTGGTCGCCGAACCCGGCCGGGTTATCGTGGCGCGCTGCCTGTCGCTAATCGTGCGGGTGCTCTTGCGCAAGGGCAAGCGGCTCTACATCAATGACGGGATCTGGGCGTCGCTGTCTGATTCCTGGACCGGCAAGATAACACTGCCGGCGCGCTTCATTCCCGATCCGGCGATACGAACGCGCAATGGCGACGAGAAGAATATCGTGCCGTTCAAGGTCTGCGGCGCGACCTGCGATTCCGTCGACATCCTGTCCAGGCCGTTCTGGCTGCCGGAAACGGTCGACACCGGCGACTGGATCGAGATCGGCCATATCGGCGCCTATTCGCTGTCGCTGCGGACCCGTTTCAACGGTTTTTACCCCGACACTTTCGTCGAGGTGGCGACGCCGTTCGACGAGGGCGACGCACCGGAAGGGTTCGCGAGTTTGGAGACGATGGCGGATTAGGCCACTCCGCCACCGGCCTGGAAATTCTCGCCCGTCAGCCAACGAGCCTCATCGCTGGCCAGGAAGACCGCGACATCCGCAACATCGCGCGGCGCACCGATCCTGCCGAATGGCGACATGCCGGCCGCCACGGCGCGGTCGCGCTCTGGAAGCAGGTCCGTATCGGTGAAGCCCGGCGACAGCGCATTGACGGTGATGCCGCGCGGCCCGAGTTCACGCGAGAGCACGCGGACGAATTGTTCGACGGCGCCCTTGCTGCCGAGATAGAGCGCCGTCTGGGTGAAGAACATCTTGGTGCCGCCGGTGGAGACAGCGACGATGCGGCCGCCGTCCCGCACGCGGCGCGCTGCTTCCTGAAGCGTGAAGAAGGTGCCCTTCGCATTGGTGCCGAAGACCTGGTCGAAATCGGCTTCGGTTGCGTCGGTCATGGGTTTGATGACGGCGACGCCGACATTGGCGACGACGATGTCGATTGCGCTCAGGGCACTCTCGGTCTCGTCAAACAGGCGACGGATATCCGAAATGCTTGATATGTCGGCCTGGATGGCGATTGCCTTTCCGCCTTTGCTGGCGATGCCGGCCACAACCTCGTCAGCGGCTTTCTGGTTGCCGACATAGTTGACGACGACGGCAGCACCCTTGGCCGCGAGCCCTTCGGCAATGGCGCGGCCGATGCCGCGCGAACTGCCGGTGACGATCGCGGTTTTGCCCTGAAGCGAACGAAACATGATCAATTCCTTTCGACCGTGGTGACCGCGCGATGCGGCGTCAGCGGTAGAAAAATAGGTCGAAGCTATTGATTGTAAAATGGGGTATTATCTGACTTGCCTGTTAACCCTGGGATACACAATGCGCGGGTCCGAATTTTCCGAGCTCAAGGCTTTCGCGACGATCGTGGAAGAGGGCAGTTTCATCCGCGCTTCTGCCAGGCTCAGGATTTCGCCGCCGGCCCTCAGCCAGACAATCCGGCAGCTCGAAGCCCGTCTCGGCGTCCGCCTGCTCAACCGCACGACACGCAGCGTGGCGCCGACCGCAGCGGGCGACACGCTGTTTGCGCGGGTCGGCACCGCATTCAGGGAATTGGAGGGCGCAGTCGCCGATGCTCATGCCTCGCGCGACCAGCCCGCGGGTTCGCTGCGCATCAACGTGTCGCGCGTGGCCGCGATGCGGTTCATCGCGCCAAGCTTGGGCGATTTCCAGCGCGCCTATCCCGATATCAGCCTGACGGTCATCGTCGACGATATGCTGACAGACATTGTCGAAGGACGCTTCGACGCCGGAATTCGGCTCGGCGAGCGATTGGAAAAAGACATGGTGGCGGTAAAGCTGAGCGGGGATCTGCAAATGGCCGCGGTGGCCGCTCCCGCCTATCTTGCCGGACGCAGAACGCCCCGTCATCCCGGCGATCTGCACCAGCACCGCTGCATCAACTTCCAATGGCCGAGCGGCGGCAACATCTACCGATGGGAGTTCGCGCGGGGCAAACGCGCGCTGGAAATCGCCGTCGAAGGCAGGCTGACCGTCAACGACACCGACCTGCTGCTGAACGCGGTACTGGGCGGGGCAGGTATTGCCTACATGATGGACTATCAGGTCCGCCCTTGGATCGAAAACGGCAAGCTCATTCGGTTTCTGGAGGCTTGGTCACCGAGTTTTCCGGGCTTCTATCTGTACCATCCGAGCAGACGGCACGTGCCGCCAGCCTTGCGAGCGTTTATCGATTTTGTGCGTGAGAGGCGGAGTGGTGACTAGTCTACGAGGCTCTCGAGGCCTCCTGCTCGCTCACAATTTCCCCAGCAGTTCCGGCGTCGGCCAGCCATCCACGGGCAATCCAAGCCGCATCTGTTCCTTGCGGATCGCTTCGCGGGTGTTGGTGCCGAGAATGCCGTCGACCGTGCCGACGTCGTAGCCCCGGGCTTCGAGCTTGGTCTGCAGCGCTTTCATCTGCTCGTTGTTGAGGCCGGGTTCCGGATTGCGCGGATCAAGAGGCGGTGCGCCGGCGACGCGGGCAGCTAGATTTGCCGCGGTCATGGCGTAAGTGAAGGACTGGTTCCATTCGAGATAGACATCGAAATTGTCATAGGTGAGGAAGGCCGGTCCCTTGCGGCCCATCGGCAGCGCCAGGCCGGCCTTCAGGCCCTTGTCGACGAGCGGCGAGCCGTCGGGATTGGTGACGCCCCATTGCGCCCACTGCGTCAGCGGCAATTTGTTGGTGCGGCCGGTCTGGTCCCACGGCATCTCATCGGGCACGCGCACTTGCTGGATCCAGGGCTCGTCGCGCTTCCAGCCGCGCGACAGCACCTTGTTGGCCGTGGTCATGATCACATCGGGCACGCTGCCGCGCAGGTCGATCTTGCCGTCGCCGTCGCCGTCGACGCCGCGCGCCAGATAGTCGGAAGGCAGGATCTGCGTCTGGCCGATCTCGCCCGCCCAGGCGCCCGTGACATCGGCGGGCAGCACGCCGCGATCGATCAATTCCAGCAGCGGCACCAATTGCTGCCGGAACAGCTGCGGGCGGCGGCAATCATGCGAGAGCGTCACCAGCGCGCTCAGCGTGTGAAAATCGCCCTGCACGGCGCCGAAATCGGTCTCCAGCGCCCAGAAGGCGGTGATGACCGGCGCCTGGACGCCAAACTGCTGGTCGGCGCGCGCGAAGACATCGGCATATTTCTTCAGGTTTGCCGCACCTTGCTTCAGCCGGTAGGCGGAGATCATGCGGTTGGAGAATTCGATGAAAGTCTGGGTGAAGACGCCCTGGGCGCGGTCGCGTGCCAGGACCTTCTGGTCGATGGCGGCGTCTTCCAGCGCATCGAGCCCGACCGCGCCGACGCCGGCCGCCTTGGCTTCCGCCGCCACGCCTTGCTTCCAGGCTTCGAAATCGCCGTCGCATTCCTGTGCCATTGCCGGCAAGGCCGTGGCGCACAGCAATAGCGCCGCGAGGGCTTGAGGACGCAGTCGCATCAGCTTCCTTTCGAAATCAGCTAGAAATCGCTCGTGCATCCCCCTGGGAAGCCTGACGCCCTAGATATCGGCGGTTGCACTCTTGACCACCGGCTGTGTCGAAAAGCAGGCGGCAGGCCCGGTGTCAACGGGTGTTCTGCTACAACCCTTATTCAGGACGGCCTCGCTGCCATTGAACCCCGGTATCAACGGTGTTCTGCCGCAGTTCATTGTTGAAGGGGCCTCGCTGCCGTTGAACCAGGTGTCAGCGGGTGTTCTGCCGCAGCCACTTGTTCCATGCGGCTTCGGAGCCGTTGAAGACGTTGATGTCGGACTTGCCGGTC
This sequence comes from bacterium M00.F.Ca.ET.205.01.1.1, assembly GCA_004791255.1. Taxonomy (GTDB): domain Bacteria; phylum Pseudomonadota; class Alphaproteobacteria; order Rhizobiales; family Rhizobiaceae; genus Mesorhizobium. Next base: position 576,486 of record SRUQ01000004.1, on the reverse strand, counting down.
ATGCCGGGCACGATGCCGGTTCCGGTGTACTGCCAGAATGTGAAGGGGTGGCTGCCATATTTCTGGCGCGGGTGGCCGGCGACGGAGCGCAGCCAGTAGGGGTAACCGCGGAAGGTCGCCAGCTCGTTGTCGTCGAAGAAGTCGACCGAGGTGTAGATGATCGGCTTCTTGCCGTAATGCCGCTCGACGATTTCGAGGAAGGTGGTCATCTCGGCGCGCACCGTGGCCGCATCGGGCCGCAACCGGCAGGTCGGCGATTTCGGGTTCCATTCCATGTCGAGGACCGGCGGCATCGCCGAGCGGTCGACGGGAACATTCTGGATGAACCAGCGTGCCTGCACGGCGGCCGGGGTGCAAAAATAGAAGAAATGATAGGCCGCGCGCGGAACGCCCGAGGCTTTGGTGCGCGCCCAGTGCTCGCTGAAATACTCATCGAAACGGTCGCCGCCTTCGGTCGCCTTGATGAAGGCGAAGGAAATGCCGCTGGCTTTGGCGGTCGGCCAGTCCACCGAGGTCTGGTATTTGGACACATCGGTGCCGTGAACAGAATAGTTCCATGGCGCGCCGCTATCCCATTCATGCGGCTTGGAATCGGCAAAGCGAGGCGCGCGAACGGCGACTGTCGCGCTGCTGGATGCCGAGGGCGACAGCGGCGACAGGTCGTCCACGGTCGAGCAGGCGCCAAGCAGCGTCAGCATGAAAAGGGCCGCAAGACGGCGCATCGCAAGTCCCAAGCCGGAATCAGCCGGTCGCTGATGGGTCTGTTGACTGATGGCCGGTGTTGCCCTGGCCCCCTCCAGGCGATCGCCCCACAGCATCGCCTGACATCTTATATTTCGTGCATGTCGTTGTCCCAAAACCGCTGCGCAGTTTTGGGCGACATGCATCCATGTGATCGCCGATCATGGTTGATAATCGGTTGACGGCGCTCGACAGGAGTCGCGATTTTGCGGAAGCAATGGCGGCAAATCGATGACATAAGGGGCAAACCAAGGGCCCCGGGGGGAAAAAATGCGGATCGTCGTCAAGATCGTCAAATGGCTGCTTGGGCTGGTCGTTCTGGCGGTGGCCGCGCTTTTCGCCTGGCTCTATGTCGCGCCGCCGGAACTCATCCGCGTCGGTTCCGGCTATTCGGCCAAGATCGTCTGCTCCAACGTTTTCGTCGCCGGGCGCGATGCCAATGAGGTGCTTGCGGTGGATGTGCAGGCGCCCGGTCATCCGCTGCTCAGGCTGATGCGGGTCTCGGTCGACAAGAACCGCGGCCTGGTTTCTGCAGGCCTTTTCGGCTTTCTCGGCAAGAGTGTCGCGGTTTCGCGCGACGGGCTAGGCTGCGCTTCGGTTCCGGATGGCGATGTCGGCAAGGTACGGCGCACCACGGTCCATGCCGAACCGGCGGCGACCAGTCAGGACGCGTTGTGGCCGGAAGGCGAGCGAGTCGAGGCCACGCAAAATCCCGAGGTCACCAAAATCGTCGGCGACGACGCGATGGCCGGCACCGGCATGCGCGCGGTCGTGGTGGTGAAGAATGGCCGTGTCGTCGCAGAACGCTATGGCGACGGCTTTTCCGCCAGGACGCCGCTGCTCGGCTGGTCGATGACCAAGACGGTGAATGCCGCCATCGTCGGAACGCTGGTCAAGGACGCCAAGATGGCGGTCGACGACAAAGGCCTGTTTGCGCCGTGGAAGGCGGACGGCCGCGCCGCCATCAGCCTTGCCGACATGATGGCGATGTCGAGCGGACTGGAGTTCAACGAGGATTATGGCGACGTCGCCGACGTCACCCGCATGCTCTATCTCGAACCCGATATGGCGGGCTTTGCCGAAGCCAAGCCGCTGGCGGGCGAGGTCGGCAAGGTGTTTTCCTATTCCAGCGGCACGGCAGTCATGTTGTCGCGGCTGTGGCAGGAGGCGATCGGCGACAAAACCAAGGCGCTGACATGGCCGCGCACAGCGCTGTTCGAGCCGCTCGGCATGCACAGCGCCGTGCTCGAAACCGACGAGCAGGGCACATTCGTCGGCTCGTCCTACCTCTACGCCACAGCGCATGACTGGGCCCGTTTCGGCCAGTTCCTGCTGCAGGGTGGCGTGTGGAACGGCAATCAGCTCCTGCCGGCCGGTTTCGTCGACTGGATGCGCGAGCCGGCACCGGCCTCGAAAGTCTATGGCAAAGGCCAGGTGTGGATCGAGGCGCCGGGCGACGAGGAGAAACCCGGCGCCGGCGTCGCCGCCGGCCTGCCCAAGGACACGTATTGGATGGAGGGCCATGACGGACAGACCGTCGCCATCATTCCATCGGAGCAGTTGGTGATCGTGCGACTCGGGCTGACGCCGGCCAAGCTGGGCTACCGGCCGCAGGCGATGGTGGGGGCGCTAGTGAAGGCGCTACACTAAGCGACGTTCGATTGCCGCGAGGCTTGTCTATGCCGCTGTCGCCAAAGGCTTTGCAGGATCAACACGCTCCCGTTCGTCAAGCGCGGAGCTTGATCACTGCCAGCCAGGCATAGCCCCGATAAAGCGTGCGGAAATGGAAAGTTGCGCCGGTTCGTTCGGCTTCCGATTCCAGGACTTCGCGCAGTGATTCACGCGGTGTGACGTGGAATTTCTTGAGCCAGCCGCGCAGCAGGCTCCGAAACCAGCGCGGCAGGCTTTCCTGCTGGCCGAAATCGACGATGTGCAGAGAGCCGTTCGGCGACAGCGCGGCAAGTGCTTCCGAAACGGTCTTTTCCCAGCCGGGGATCATCGACAGCGAATAGGAGACGAAGACGCGGTCGAAGCTGTCGCGGCCGAACAGCGCCCGGGCGCAGAAGTCGGTGGCGTCGCCCCTTGCCAGCACGACACGGTCGGTGAGGCCATCGCGGGCGATAGCGACGCCCGCCGTCTCCAGCATCTCGGCCGAAATATCGAGGCCGAAGAAGCGCGCATCGGGGTAGTGGCGGGCGGCCAGGGTAATGTTGCGGCCGGTGCCGCAGCCAAGTTCAAGCACGGTGCCGCCGATTGGAACGTCCAGCCCTGATATCAGCCGGTCGCGGCCGAGCAGGTAATATTTGCGCGTCAGGTCGTAGATGTGGCGCTGCCAGCGGTAGACGCCGTCCATCAGTTCGGCATGGCTGGCCGGCAGCTCGCTGGTGCTCATGCGGCGCGCTTCACATAGAGGTGGAAGCCGCCATAGATGGCCGAACGATCGCGGGCCGAGAATTCGCGCGAGGCGTCGCTCTCATAGGTCCACTGATCGAGGAGCGAGGTGGAGACGCGCCCCGGCAGCAGGCTGGGCTCGGCGGCAGTGCGGAAGATGACGCGGGCGCCGGTGGAGGCGGCGCGCGTGATCTCAGCCCACAGCGCATTGAGCTGGTCGTCGGTCATCCAATCCTGCGCATCGAGCAGGATGAAGCGGTCGACGGAGCCGGCGTCCTTGCCGGCAAGGAATTCGATCAGATTGGCATGGTGGATGGCGACGCGGTCGATATTGCCGCGAATGGTGTCGTAGTTCTGCTTTTCGAGATAGGCGGGGAGGGCGGCTTCGCCGGGCTCGGGATAGCGGCGGGCAAAGGCCTGCCAGGCGAAGTAATTGTTCTCCAACGGAAAATCGCAGGCCAGCTTCTCCAGCCGCGCCTTCAGCACGCTGGCCATGGTGCCGTCGCCCGATGTGATCAGGGAATCGTATTGGGCCGGCGGAATGCCGAGGCCGAACAGCGAGGCCTTGCGCGACGTCGCCCATTTCAACAGCTTCCGGTCGAAGACCGGCGCCAACTGGTCGTTGAAGAAGCGGCGCTGATCGCCGAGATTCCTGGCTTCCATCATCCGGGCCGGGTCGACGCCAAAGAATTTCGCAGTGCGATGGCCCATGGCGATGAACAGGCCAAGCAGACCGGTTTGGTAGAAATTGCGGTCGAAGACGGCAATGCGCCTGCGGCCGCGCCAGTTGCGGCGCTCCCAATAGTGGCGGCTGACGGGATCGAGATGCGGCGCGATGAAGCGGTCGTAAGCTTGCGAATTATGGCTGGTGTCGGCGGCGCCGAAGAAGCGGAACAGATCGCCCTGCGACGGCAGGTGACGCACGGCTTCGAGCTTCATGCGGTTCAGCGCGATATGCGCGGCGTTGAGGTCGACGGCGTCGATCCTGGCCGGCGAGCGGGTTAGATAGGCGAGAATGTTGCAGCCGCCCGACGCGATGGTGACGATGCTGTGACCATGGCCAAGCTGCATCGCTTCCATGTCGACGTCGGGGTCTTCCCAGATCTGTGGGTAGACGAGGCCGGAAAACAGGAAGGCGAACAGCCGTTCGGAAATGCCGGCTTTCGACAGCGGGCGGTTCTGGTAGACGGCCTTTCCAACTTCCTTGCCGCGGCGAAAAATCAGATCTGCGGAGACGTCGGTCATGCCTAGTGATTCCCCATTTGCTTTGGCGCAAGCGGGTAGCGCCCGGCGATGACAGGTGGATGACAGCAGCCGGCTTTGCGACAGGCAAGCTGCGCGCAACCCGTGTTCCGCTGCACTGAACCGCTGTTCGGCGGCAAATGGCGCAGGAGCCGTCCGTGGCGCGGGCGATGTTACACGCGGAAACGCAACGTTATGAAACCCATGGCCGCGTGACGCATTTTCCTTTCGACCGTTCACTGCAACGTGAGCGTGTGTTGAAGGAGAGATGTCATGAAAAAGCTCATTCTTGCTTCGGTGTCGGCCTTGGCCCTGCTGGGCGTTGCTGCGTGCAGCGACAGCGGCACTGACAACACCACCACCCAGAGCACCAATCCGCCGGCCGCCGAGCAGCCGATGAAGCCTGCTGCTCCGGCTGATAATTCGACCAAGCCTGCCGAGCCGGCTCCGGCAACGCCTGCTCCTGCGCCCGCGCAGTAGACAAATCGGTAAGTGTAACTTGGATGGAAGGCCGGCTCCGCGCCGGCCTTTCCTCTTTGACGAAGCTGGGTTGTCGCAACGGCTGTGTCGACCTTTCACGACCCCGGCATCCGCCGTTATTGGCTTGATAGCGGGGACCGGTTGGCTCTAAGAAGCGGGCCATGTCGATTTGGGATCGCCTTGGCGAATTCATCGCGCGGGTTTCGTCATCAGCCTCGTCAGGCGTCGCCGACGTCGTCGAGGCCGTGCGCACGGTTTTCTCCGGTGACGCGGACTTGCGCCGCCGTGTCGCTTTCTCGGTGGCGATGATCGCGCTCTCGGCCAAGATGGCCAAGGCCGACGGCATCGTCACCCAGGATGAGATCCGCGCTTTTCAGGAAATCTTCGAAGTGCCGCCCAAGGAGACGCGCAACGTGGCGCGGCTCTACGACCTTGCAATGCGCGACGTCGCCGGCTTCGAGACCTATGCCGAGCGCATGGCGCAGCTTTGCGGATCGGGCCATGCCAACTGCATGATGCTGGAGGACATACTTGACGGCCTGTTCCACATCGCCAAGTCCGACGGGCTGATCCATGAGCGAGAGGGCCAGTTCCTGCATCGCATTGCCGAGATTTTCCGGATTGACGAAGTGCATTACGAAGCGATCCTCGCCCGGCACGTCAATCTTGGCGCTGCCGATCCCTATGTGGTGCTCGGCATCGACCGGGGCAAACCGTTCGAGGAGGTCCGGAAGCGTTACCGCAAGCTGGTTTCCGACAACCATCCGGACCGGCTGATCGCGCGCGGCCTGCCGCAGGAATTCATCAAGATCGCGACCACCAGGGTTGCGGCGATCAACGCCGCCTATGAGATGATCGAGCGGGGCCTGCGGCACGCATGAGCGGCTTCCTGCCCGACGAGCCGCGCGCCGAGGTCAGGGTATCGCCGAATTTCGGACCAAGACGCGACACGCTGAAGCCCGACATGATCGTGCTGCACTATACCGGCATGCCGACGGGTGCGGGGGCGGAGGCCTGGCTGTGCGATCCGGCGAGCGAAGTCTCGTCCCACTATCTCGTCCATGAGAACGGCCATATCGTGCAGATGGTCAGGGAGAGCGACCGCGCCTGGCACGCCGGCAAGAGTTCGTGGTTCGGACGCACCGACATTAATTCCTGCTCGGTCGGCATCGAGATCGTCAATCCCGGGCATTCGCTGGGCTATCCCGGTTTCCCTCGCCGGCAGATCGATGCGGTGATCGGCCTGTGCAAGGGGATTGCCGGACGCCACGCGATCGCCGCCGAGCGGGTGTTGGCGCACTCCGACGTGGCGCCCGGGCGCAAGATCGATCCGGGCGAGAAGTTTCCATGGAAGACGCTTTTCGAAGCCGGCGTCGGTCATCTCGTGGCGGCAGCGCCGGTCAGGCGCGGGGCCGTGCTGAAGACCGGTGACGCCGGCGTCGATGTCGAAGCGCTGCAATCGATGCTGGCGCTCTACGGCTATGGCGTGGAGATATCAGGCGTTTTCGATCGCGAGACCGAGATCGTGGTCGAAGCCTTTCAGCGGCATTTCCGGCCGCGTGTCGTCGACGGCGTGGCCGACGGTTCGACCCTTCGCACGCTGCAAAGGCTGCTTGCTTCCGCAAAGGCAGCTCCGGCCGGACAGTCCATTTCGCGCCGCTAAATTACAATCTGTCACCCAAAGTGACTTGCCTCGCCTTTTTTGCCGCCAAATCGGCCGTCAAAGGCGTTTCGTGCAAGTTATCGGATATCTAGCCCCCGGATGATCCGATGTTGGATTGGCGTAGCCGCGTGAAAATCTTCGCGCGGTTCTAACAGAACAGGACCACATGCAAAATTTGACCGTTTTAACGGCAGCCGTTGCTGCCGGTATAATGACTTTTGCCGTCGGTACGGCGAATGCAGCGCCTCAGAGCCTGCGGGCCGACAATAGCGTCATCGCGGCCGCCGGCAAAACGCCGAAAGCGGCTCCGGCCCCGAAAGCAAAAAGGGCACCCGCCGCAAAGGTCGAGAAGGCTGCCGCCGTGAAGGCGAGGAAGCCGACCGCCAAGCGCTACACCAAGCGAGGCCGCAAGAACGTCGACCTGACGACCACTGCGTCGATCCATCCGGAGATCACCTCCAGCCCGGTTGCCGACGGCGGCCAGTATTCCGCGATCATCGCCCGCTATGCGGCAGCCGAAGGCGTGCCGGTGTCGCTGGCCAAGGCGGTCATCAAGATCGAGAGCAATTATCGGCCCAACATCGTCGGCAGCGCCGGCGAGATCGGGCTCATGCAGATCAAGCCGGCAACGGCGCGGATGATGGGCTACAGCGGCTCGGCCAAGGGCCTGTTCGACCCGGACACCAATATCAAATACGGCATGAAGTACCTTGCCATGGCGCGGGGCCTTGGTGGCGGCACCACCTGCGGCACGATCCTGAAATACAATGCCGGCCATGCGGCGACGCGGATGAACCCGGTCTCGGCCGCCTATTGCAGCAAGGTCAAGGTGCAGATGGCCGCGCTTGGTTCGCCGGCATGACGATCCAGGGGTAACCGGCTTTTTTCATTTGCGTTTTGTGGGCTGAACCCCTTTATACGCCCTGCCAGCTGGCTGGGCGGCCGCACTCGCAAACGCCGAAAGGCCGCGAGTGAGGAAAGTCCGGGCTCCATGGAGACACGGTGCCGGTTAATGGCCGGCGGGGGCGACCCCAGGGAAAGTGCCACAGAAAGCAAACCGCCCCGACTTTGTCGGGGTAAGGGTGAAAGGGTGGGGTAAGAGCCCACCGCGCGACTGGCAACAGGAGCGGCACGGTAAACCCCACCGGGAGCAAGACCGAATAGGGGCGGTGCGGGGGGAAACCCTCGAGGGCTGTTTCCGGCTCACCGTCCGGGTAGGTTGCGTGAGGCGCATGGCAACATGCGCCCAAGATGAATGGCCGCCACGTTCTCGCTCCGCAAGGGGCGAGGGTCATACAGAACCCGGCTTACAGGCCAGCTGGCAGTTTTCTCCCCAAAGAGAAATCCCTCGAGATCAGAAGGTTGCGCCCTCGGGCGCGCCTGCTGAATCAACGGGTTCAGTTGCTGGCGAACTCGCCGTTTGCGCCACGAGGCGAGGCAGGACCGTTTCTTGAAACTGGTGCGATTAAATCGTACCTTGGGTCGAGATGGAATGGAGGTGCCCATCATGGGTCAGGTCGACAAACGCAGCATTACGCTCTCGCCGGAACTGGCGGCGGCGGTCGACGGCGTCGTCGCGGCCGGTGAATATGCCTCGGCGAGCGAAGTGATCCGCGACGCGCTCCGGCAGTGGAAAGACCGCCGCGATCTCCTCGGCTACACGGTCGAGGAATTGCGCAAGCTGGTGCAGGAGGGGATCGATAGCGGGCCTGCGCAAGACGGCCAGCCGGCTATGCAACGGCTGCGCGACAAATACCTAGAGATGGCCAAGGCCAAAGGCTTCCAAGAGTGAAATACCGCCTGCTTCCCCAGGCGGTGGTCGATCTCGAAAGTATCGGTGACTATTGCCGGACACGATCCACGGGCCGCTGTTCGGCTCGTCGATGCGCTGGAACGGCGGTGGGATCTGCTGACCTTGCATCCCTTCTCAGGCGCGCCGCGAGACGATATTCGCGCCCGGCATTCGTCACCTGGTCGTCGGCGACTATCTCACTCTTTATCGGGTGAATGGCGACGCGATCGAGATTGTTCGCGTGTTGCACGGTCATCGGGATATCGCAGCCGAGGATGTCGGTTCGTGATCGATCCGGTCAGCCGCTGATCCCGTCCAGCGACGCCTCGATCGCCTCCCACAATTCCTCCACCGGCTCACAGCCGACCGACAGGCGCACGAAACCGGCCGACACCGCATCGCCTCGCTTCGAGCGGCGCTCGGCAGAAGTGTGGACGCCGCCGAAGGACGTCGCGGCCTGCATGAGTTGGCAGCCGTTGATGAAGTCCTCGGCCTTTTGCTCTGAAGCGAGTTCGAAGGAGATCAGGAAGCCAAAGCGCTCCATCTGGGCGCGGGCGAGGTTGTGCGACGGGTCGCCTTCCAGTCCGGGATAACGCAGGCCGCTTACCGCGCGGTGGCCTTGCAGCCCCTTGGCGATGATTTCGGCAGACGAACACATGCGGTCGAAGCGCACGTCCAGTGTTTCGAGGCCGCGATGCACCAGCCAGGCTTCGAACGGTCCTGGAATGCAGCCAGAAACCTCGCGCCAGCCGGTCACGGCGGTGATGATGTCGGCGTTGCGGCTGGCGACATGGCCGAACAGTACGTCGGAATGGCCGTTGGGCGCCTTGGTGTCGGCGGCGACGACAATATCGGCGCCAAGGTCGAGCGGGCGCTGGCCAAAGGGCGTCATCGTGGTGTTGTCGACCACGAGCAGCGCGCCGGCCTGGTGAGCGGCGTCGGCGACAGCCGCGATGTCGCAGATATCCAGGCCAGGATTGGCCGGGGTTTCGACAAAGGCCAGGCGGTAGCCGTCGAAGCCGCCATCGAGGAAGGTTGAGGTCGGCCTGACATCATAGGCGATGCCCAGCGGCTTGAGAAAGCGATCGGCCAAAGCCCGTGTCGTGTGATAGCCGTCCGCGGGCAGCAGGATACGGTCGCCTGTCTTGAGTACGGCGAAAAACGCCGCTGAAATTGCCGACATTCCCGAGGGGAATGCGACGCATGGTGCATCCTCAAGATGGGCCAGCATATGTTCGACCGCATCCCAGGTCGGGTTTGAGAAACGCCCATACTGGTTGAAGCCCGTGGCGTCGCCCGGTGCATGGAAGATGGCGGCCATGGTCAGGGGCAGCGGAATGGGATCGCCCACGGCAAGCTCGTCGCGACGCAGATGGGACAGTGCCGCGGCGCGGGCCTTTGCAGCGTCAGACATCGATTTTCAAACCCTTCGTGCTCGGCCAGACGAAACGGGACGGTAGGTCCCGCGGCGGCCTGCAGCAAGGCGTCTCCGGTTGGGCCAAGCCGCTCTAAACGCTTCGTTAGGCTTAATGATCCATAAAGAACAGATGTGCCGTCAAAGCCGTCCTGATTGGCCGCGGCGGGCATGTTTGTGAAGCCTATTCCCGTTGACGCCCATAGTACCCCATGATATCCCATTCCGATACTCAAGCCTTCGTTCCGCGTCAGGGTGAAGCGTACGCCAATCGGGCAGCCGCGGCGGCTGCGCGTTTGCCGTTTTTCGCCCCTGCGGTGGAGGTTGATACGGGGCAGGGAACGTGCCGCGGTGGCGCGGGCGACATGATGAAGAGGGGTGCGGCGGCGCAAGCGGCTGTAACGCATGATGGACCGGTTTCTGTCGAACACGGTGAGCAGGATCGATGCGAAGGGACGGGTCTCCGTTCCGGCGCATTTCCGCGCCGTGGTGCAGAAGCGCGGCTATTCGGAGCTCTATGCGCTGCGCTGTCTGGACCTGCCGGCGATGGATGTCGGCGGGCTCGATCTGCTCGACCGCTACGAGCAGCGCATAGCGCAGGAGGATCCTTTCCTGCAGACGGCGGACGACATGTCGTTCTTCTGCCATGGCGACGGAGCATTCCTGAAGCTCGATCAGGATGGCCGCATCACAATGACCGATTTTCTGCGCGAGCATACCGGCATTTCGGCCGAAGCGGCCTTTGTCGGGCGCGGCAATTTCTTTCAGATCTGGGAGCCGGGACGGCTTGCTGCCTATGGGGCGCAAGCGCGGGCCCGGCTTTTGCAGCTTCGGCAGGGGACGAAGCCTGGGGAGCGACCGGAATGACCGTGGGCCACGGCGATGATTTCAACGCCGTTGGCGGACCGGCCCGCCACATTCCGGTCCTCCTTGGCGAAGTGCTGGAAGCGCTCTCGCCGGCGCAAGGCGACGTCATTATCGACGGCACGTTCGGCGCCGGCGGCTACACCAAGGCCATTCTGGCGACAGGCGCTTCGGTCGTGGCGATCGACCGCGATCCGGACGCGATCGCGGCCGGGCGCGAGCTGGAGGCCCAATCGGGCGGCAGGTTGCGGCTGGTGCAGGCGCCGTTCTCGACGCTCGACCAGCATGTCGAAAAGGCAGACGGCGTCGTGCTCGACATCGGCGTGTCCTCCATGCAACTCGACCAAGCCGAGCGCGGCTTTTCGTTCCGCGCCGACGGGCCGCTCGACATGCGCATGGCGCAAGCGGGCCTGAGCGCCGCCGATGTCGTCAACAGCTTCAAGCCGGGCGATCTTGCCCGCATCTTCGGCTTCCTCGGCGAGGAGCGTCATGCCGGGCGCATCGCCCGCATGATCGAGGCTCGCCGCGAAAAGCGTCCGTTCGAGCGCACGCTGGAGCTGGCCGACGCCATCGAGACGCATATCGGCCGTGCACCGAAGGACAAGATCCATCCGGCCACCCGCGTCTTCCAGGCGCTGCGCATCTTCGTCAATGACGAGCTTGGCGAGCTGGCAAGGGCGTTGCTGGCCGCCGAGCGCGTGCTGAAGCCGGGCGGGCGATTGGTTGTCGTGACGTTCCATTCGCTGGAGGACCGCATCGTCAAGCGCTTCATCGCCGATCGTGCCGACGCCATGACCGGTTCCCGCCACATGCCCGAGGCGCAGGCGCGTACCGCGACCTTCCGCAAGGCTGGTGGTGGCGTGACGGCTGATGACGCCGAGGTCGCGGCCAATCCGCGCGCCCGTTCGGCGCGGCTGCGGGCCGCCATCCGCACCGAGGCGCCGGCGCGTGGCGATGATTTCTCGATCTTCGGCCTTCCAAAACTTCCCGGCATCGATCGGTCGGGGGAGAGGTAGAACGTGTTTCGTACCAGCGACATTGTCCTGATCGCCGTCATGGTCTCGGCCGCGGCCCTGACCTACAAGATCAAGCGCGAGGCCGAGGACCAGTTGGCGGCCGTGCAGAAGGTCCATACCCAGATACGCTATGAGGAGGAGACGATCGACCTGCTCAAGGCCGACTGGAGCCTGCTCACCCAGCCGTCGCGGCTGCAGAAGCTGGCCGAACTCTACAAGGCGCAACTCGCACTTGAGCCGGTCAGTGGACGCCAGATCGTGGGCTTGAGCGACCTGCCGGCCAAGGCCCTGGACATTCAGGACATCCTGAAGGGACGCCAGGACAGTATGGCGGACAATTCCGACAAGGCGCCTTCTGACGACAAGGATCCCGTGGTGACCGGAGGCATCGCCCAATGATCGGCAAACTGCTGAAGCGCCTCGCCGGGACAGGCCGCGCAAAGACGGGCGAAGATGGATCGATCGTGGTCGATGGCGCGCGCAAGGCGACCGGCGGCAAGGGCAAGGCACGCATCGTGATGACGATGGCGGTGTTCTTCGGCATCTTCTCGACCATTTCAGGGCGGCTGGTCTATCTCGGTTTCCAGACGCCCGACCTGTCGGGCGGCCCGCAGAGCCGGGTCACCGCGTCGCGGCCCGACATTGTCGACCGCAATGGCGAAGTGCTGGCGACCGACATCAAGACCGCGTCCCTGTTCGCCGAGCCGCGCCGAATCGTCGATGCCGACGAGGCGATCGAGAAGCTGGCGACTGTGCTGCCCGAGATCGATTACGAGCAGACCTACCACAAGCTCAAGAGCGGCGCCGGCTTCGTTTGGCTGCAGCGGCAGCTGACGCCCAAGCAGCAGGCCGACATCATGCAGCTCGGCATTCCCGGTTTCGGCTTTCGCACGGAGAAGCGCCGTTTCTACCCGAGCGGCGAAACCTCGTCCTACATTGTCGGCCTGACCAACATCGACAACCAGGGCATCTCCGGCATGGAGAAATACATCGATGAGCAGGGCCTGAGCGACCTGCAGGCATCGGGCCTTGCGGTGGCCAAGGACCTGAAGCCGGTGAAGCTCTCGGTCGATCTGCGCGTCCAGCATATCGTGCGCGACGAGGTCGCCGCCGGCCTGGAACGCTATCGCGCCATGGGCGCTGGCGCCGTGGTGCTCAACGTCAAGACCGGCGAAGTGGTGGCGATGGCTTCGGTGCCGGATTTTGATCCGAACAATCCCTACAATGCGCAGGACAAGGACCGGTTGAACCGGATGTCGGCGGGCCTCTATGAGATGGGTTCGACCTTCAAGAGCTTCACCTCGGCAATGGCGCTCGATTCCGGCAAGGCGACGATGGCCAGTCGCTTCGACGCCTCGCATCCAATCCGGGTCGGCCATCAGGCCATTCACGATTTCCACGGCAAGAACCGCGTGCTGTCGTTGCCGGAGGTATTCCTCTATTCGTCCAACATCGGGTCGGCCAGGGAGGCCGAGCTGGTCGGCATCGAGGGCCACCGCGAATTCCTGCATCGGCTTGGCATTCTGGACAAGATGCAGACCGAACTGCCGGAAGTCGCCCGCCCGACGGAACCGAAGGTCTGGAAACAGGTCAATTCGTTCACGATCGCCTTCGGTCATGGCGTGTCGACGACGCCGCTGCAAGCGGCTGTCGGTTGCGCGGCGCTGATGAATGGCGGCTATCTGATGGCGCCGACATTCCTGGTCCGCAGCCAGCAGGATGCGATGGCGATGGCCAAGAAAGTGGTGAGCGACAAGACGGTCGAAGGCATGCGCTACCTCTATACGCTGAACGCCGAGAAGGGTTCGGCCAGAAACGCCAGGGTTCCCGGCTACCGCGTTGGCGGCAAGACCGGAACGGCGGAGAAGGTCATCAACGGCCGCTACTCCAAGGAATTGAATTTCAACACCTTTGTCGCCGCCTTCCCGATGGACGATCCGCAATACCTCGTCTTCACGATTGCCGACGCCCCACACCCGGAAAAGCCTGGCATGCCAGACGTCGCGGCTGCGAATGCTGGGGTTATAGCCGGCAATATCATCAGGCGTTCAGCGGCCATGCTTGGCGTGAAGCCAGATTTCAGCCATGAAAATGGTGCAACGCTGGTGTCCTATCAGTGATTCTTGGGGCGCGCCGGCAACTGCGCGCTATTTTGTTGCGGTGAACGGAACTCGATGAAGCTCAGAGATTTAGCCGGTGTCTTGCCAGTCGAAGGAATAGCTTCCGCCGATCTGGAGGTTACCGGGATTTCGTCGGATTCCCGCCAGGCAAAACCCGGCGTCGTCTTTTTCGCGCTCGCGGGCAGCAAGGCGGATGGCGCCGCCTATGCCGCCGACGCCGCTGCACGCGGTGCCGCCGCGATCGTCGCCGGCAAGGGCAATGCGCTTGCCGGACTATCGGTTCCGGTGCTGGCGGTAGACGATCCCCGCCTGGCGCTGGCGCTGAGCGCCGCCCGCTTTTTCGGCAAGCAGCCGCGGACCATGGTCGCGGTGACCGGCACCAGCGGCAAGACATCGGTCGCCGCTTTCACCAGGCAAATCTGGGAGCAGGCCGGCCACGCCGCCGCTTCGATCGGCACCACCGGCGTGGTTGCGCCGGGCCGCAACGATTATGGCTCGCTGACGACGCCCGATCCCGTCGCCTTGCACCAGTTGCTCAGGGAATTGGCGGATGCCGGCGTCACCCATGCCTCGATGGAAGCCTCCAGCCATGGGCTGGACCAGCGCCGCCTCGACGGGGTGAAGCTTTCCGCCGGCGGCTTCACCAATCTCGGCCGCGACCACATGGACTATCACCCGACGGTCGAGGACTATCACCGGGCCAAATTGCGGCTGTTCGATACGCTGCTGCCGAAGGGCGCCCCGGCGGTCATCTTCGCCGATGATCCGTGGTCGGCGCCGACCATCCAGGCGGCGACGGCCGTCGGGCTCGACGTGCTGACGGTAGGCCGCCATGGCAATTTCCTGACACTGAAGCGGGTCGAGCACGAGCGCCATCGCCAGCGCGCCGAGGTCGAGGCCGATGGTGTGCTCTACGAGATCGACTTGCCGCTGGCCGGCGATTTCCAGATTTCGAACGCGCTGGTTTCGGCCGGCCTTGCAATCTCCACGGGAACACCCGTCGCCAAGGCCTTGATCGCGTTGGAGAAACTGAAAGGAGCGCCGGGCCGGCTCGACCTCGTCGGTACCACCGTCAACGGCGCGCCGGTATATGTCGACTACGCCCACAAGCCTGACGCGCTGGAAAACGTGCTGGCTTCGGTGCGCCCGTTCACAACCGGCCGCGTCATCGTCGTGTTCGGCTGCGGCGGCGACCGCGACCGGGGAAAAAGGCCGATCATGGGCGAAATCGCGACGCGGCTCTCCGATGTCGTCATTGTCACCGACGACAATCCGCGTTCCGAAGTGCCCGAAACCATCCGCGCCGCCATCCTTGCCGCCGCTCCAGGCGCGATCGAGATCGGCGACCGACGCCAGGCGATCCATGAGGCGGTCGGCATGCTTCATGCCGGCGACACGCTGATCGTGGCCGGCAAGGGCCACGAAGAAGGCCAGACGATCGGCACCGAAACCTTGCATTTCTCCGACCACGAGGAAGTGCGCGCCGCGCTCAGGGAGCGTGCCGCATGAGTTTGCTGTGGACCTCCGAGGCGCTGGTTGCCGCCATGGATGGGCGGCCGCTCGGTCCGATGCCGGAAGGCATAACGGGCATTTCCATCGACAGCCGCAGCCTGCAGCCGGGCGAAGCCTTCTTCGCCATCAAGGGCGAGGCGATGGACGGGCATGATTTTGTCACCGCAGCGATCAAGGCCGGCGCCGGGGTGCTGGTGGTGGCCGAAGGCAAGCTGCCGTCGCTCGGCCGGCTGACGGCGCCGATCATCGTCGTCGAGGACGTGCTGGTGGCGCTGGAAAAGCTTGGTGTCGCGGCGCGCGCCCGCTCGCAGGCCAAGATCATCGCCGTTACCGGTTCCGCCGGCAAGACCACCACCAAGGAAGCGCTGCGGCATGTGCTGTCGGCTGTCGGCAAGGTGCATGCCTCGGCGCAGTCGTTCAACAACCATTGGGGCGTGCCGCTGACCCTGGCGCGCATGGCCGCCGACTGCGACTACGCCGTGTTCGAGATCGGCATGAACCACCCCGACGAGATCAGGCCGTTGGTGAAGATGGTGAGGCCGCATGTCGCCATAGTCACCATGATCGCGGCAGCTCACCTTGGCTTCTTCCGCAACCTCGACGACATCGCCAAGGCCAAGGCCGAGATATTCGAAGGGCTGGAACCCGACGGTGCCGCGCTCCTCAACCGCGACGATGCGCGTTTCAAGCTGCTGGACAAGATGGCGCACGCCGCCGGTGTCGAGCATGTCTACGGCTTCGGCGAAAATGCGCGCTCGACCTTCAAGCTGGTCAGCTGCGAACTCCATGCCGACCACTCCGATGTCACCGCCAGGATCGGCGGCCATGAGGTGACGGCGATGATCGGCGCGCCCGGTCGCCACATGGTGCAGAACGTGCTGGCCGTGCTCGGTGCCGCTCATCTGGCGGGCGCCGATCTCGACAAGGTGGCGGCGGCGCTGGCCGACCTCTCGGCGGAGCGCGGACGCGGCAAGCGCCACGTGCTGCAGCATCCGCAGGGGCAGATCACGCTGATCGACGAGAGCTACAACGCCAATCCGGCGTCGATGGCCGCCGCGATGGCGCTGCTCAATGCCACGCCCGTTACGGGCGAGGGCCGGCGCATCGCCGTGCTCGGCGACATGCTGGAGCTCGGCGACCATTCTGCCAAGCTGCATGCCGCCCTGGCCGAGCTTATCGTCGGCACCGGCACGCGGACCGTGTTTCTCGGCGGTCCGGAAATGCGGACACTGGCCGAAACACTGCCGGATGAGATCACGACGGAATACCGCGCCGGCGCCGAAGAGCTGAAGCCGGTGCTGCTCGCCGCGCTGAAGCCAGGCGACGTGGTGATGATCAAATCGTCGAAGGGCATCGGTTTTGCCAAACTGGTCGATGCGCTGCTGGGCAAGTTCCCGGCCGGGTCGACAGCCAACAGCCAGACCTAGGCTCAAGTCGGGGGACGAAAAGCGCATGTTCACACTGCTCGTCGATTTCGCGGACAAGATCTCGGTCTTCAACGTCTTCCGCTACATCACCTTCCGCACCGGCGGGGCGCTGATCACCTCGGCGCTGATCGTCTTCATCTTCGGGCCGACGATCATCAATTCGCTCAGGCTGCGCCAGGGCAAGGGCCAGCCGATCCGCGCCGATGGGCCGCAGACGCACTTCAAGAAGGCCGGCACGCCGACCATGGGCGGGCTGATGATCCTCTCCGGCATCGTCGGCTCGTCGCTTTTGTGGGCCAACCTGTCGAGCATCTATGTCTGGGTGGTGCTTCTGGTGACGTTGGGCTTCGGTTCGATCGGCTTCTACGACGATTACCTGAAGGTGACCAAGCAGTCGCATCTCGGCTTCTCCGGCAAGGCGCGGCTGGGGCTGGAGTTCATCATCGCCGGCATCGCTGCCTGGGTGATCATGCATAACGGCCAGGCACCGTTTTCGTCGTCGCTGACATTCCCCTTCGCCAAGGAATTCATCATCAATCTCGGCTGGTTCTTCATTCCGTTCGCCTGCTTCGTCATCGTTGGCGCCGGCAATGCGGTGAACCTGACGGATGGCCTCGACGGCCTGGCGATCGTGCCGATCATGATCGCGGCGGCTTCCTTCGGCGTCATCGCCTATCTCTCCGGCAACGCGGTGTTCGCCGAATATCTGCAGATCCATTTCGTCCCTGGCACCGGTGAACTGGCGGTCGTGCTGGGCGCCGTCATCGGCGCCGGCCTCGGCTTCCTCTGGTTCAACGCGCCGCCGGCGGCGATCTTCATGGGCGACACCGGCTCGCTGGCCATGGGTGGTCTGATCGGCACCGTGGCGGTCGCCACCAAGCATGAGATCGTGCTGGTCATCGTCGGCGGCCTGTTCGTGGTCGAGATCCTCTCCGTCATCATTCAGGTCGGCTACTTCAAGATGACCGGCAAGCGCGTGTTCCTGATGGCGCCGATCCACCACCATTTCGAAAAGCTCGGCTGGACCGAAAGCCAGGTGGTGATCCGCTTCTGGATCATCGCCGTCATCCTGGCGCTGATCGGCCTGTCCACCCTCAAGCTCAGATAGGTCGCCACTTGATCCCCGCCGCATCCTTCGCAGGCAAGCGTGTTTCGCTCTTCGGGCTTGGCGGTTCGGGGATCGCCACGGCACGCGCGCTGATCGAGGGCGGCGCCGATGTGCTGGCCTGGGACGACAATCCCGACAGCGTCGCCAAGGCGGCGGCGGTCGGTATAAGCACCGGTGACCTGCGCGCCGCCGACTGGGCTGGATTTTCAGCCTTCGTGCTTTCGCCCGGCGTACCGCTGACGCATCCCAAACCGCACTGGACGGTGGAACTGGCGCGCGGTTCGGGCGTCGAGGTGATCGGCGACATCGAACTGTTTTGCCGCGAGCGGACGCTGAGCGCAGCGGAAGCCCCTTTCATCGGCATCACCGGCACCAACGGCAAGTCGACGACGACGGCGCTGACCGCGCATATCCTTCAAGCCTCGGGACGCGACACGCAGATGGGCGGCAATATCGGCCGCGCGGTGATGACACTCGATCCGCCGCGGCCCGACCGGCACTATGTGGTCGAATGCTCATCCTACCAGATCGACCTCGCGCCCTCGATCAATCCAACGGCCGGCATCCTGCTCAATCTGACGCCCGACCATCTCGACCGTCACGGCACCATGCAGCACTATGCCTCGATCAAGGAGCGGCTGGTGGCCGGCAGCGAGACGGCGATCATCGGCATCGACGATTCCTGGTGCGCGCAGATCGCCGAGCGGTTGGAGCGCGCCGGGCGGCATGTCATACGCATTTCCAAGCGCCTGCCGCTGACCGACGGCTACTTCGCCGACGGTTCCAATTTGATGGAAGCGGTGCACGGCCGCTACAGCCGGGTTGCCTTCCTGGAAGGCATCGGCTCACTGCGCGGCCAGCACAATGCGCAGAACGCGCTGGCCGCCGTCGCCGCCTGTCTCAAGGTCGGGCTCGACCTCGGCGAGATCCAGTCGGGGCTGGAAAGCTTCCCGGGACTGGCGCACCGCATGGAGCAGGTCGGCCGCAAGGACCATGTCTTGTTCGTCAACGATTCCAAGGCGACCAATGCCGACGCCGCGGCACCCGCGCTGTCGAGCTTCAGCCGCATCTACTGGATCGCCGGCGGACTGCCCAAGGAAGGCGGCATCGAGCCGTTGCGCGGTTTCTTCCCGCGCCTTGCCAAGGCCTATCTGATCGGCGAGGCCGCGCCTGCCTTCTCGGCGACGCTGGGCGAGGCGGTGCCTTACGAGATTTCGGGCACGCTGGCCGCGGCGGTCGAGCACGCCGCACATGATGCGGCCCGGGACGACGGCGGCGAGGTGGTGGTGCTGTTGTCGCCGGCCTGCGCCAGTTTTGACCAGTTCAAGAATTTCGAAGTTCGCGGCGAAGCCTTCAGGCAAGCTGCGAGCGCTATAGATGGCGTCAAACCCATCGGAGGGGCACGATAATGCAGAGCCGTCTCGACAAAAGCCCGGTAGCAACCTGGTGGTGGACCATCGATCGCTGGTTCCTGGCGGCGTTCCTGTCGCTGATGGGGCTCGGCATCGTGCTGTCCTTCGCCGCCAGCCCGGCGGTGGCGGAGCGCATCGGCCTCGACAGCTTCCATTTCGCCACCAGGCAGATCATCTTCACCGTGCCGGCGCTGGGCGTGATGCTGGCGGTGTCGTTCCTCGATTCCAGGCAGATCCGGCGCATGGCGCTGATTATGCTGTGCCTGATGCTGGTGCTGATGGTGGCGGTGCTCTACATCGGTGTCGAAGTGAAAGGCGCGCGGCGCTGGGTTTCGCTGGCCGGCCTGTCGATCCAGCCGTCGGAATTCCTCAAGCCCGCCTTCGTCATCATGTGCGCCTGGCTGTTTGCCGAGCACAAGCGCCAGCCCGACATTCCGGGCAACCTGTTCGCTATGCTGCTGCTGGTGCTGGTCGTGTCGCTGCTGGTGGCACAACCGGATCTCGGCCAGACCATGCTGACCACCGGCACCTGGGGCATCATGTTCTTCATGGCGGGGCTGCCATGGCTGTGGATCATCGCGCTGGGCGCGGCCGGCGTCGGCGGCGTGTTCGCCGCCTACACGGTGTTTCCGCACGTGGCGCTGCGTATCGACAAGTTCCTCACCGGTGAAGGCGATACGTTCCAGGTCGACATGGGCCGCGACGCGCTGATCAATGGCGGCTGGTTCGGCGTCGGGCCGGGCGAGGGCACGGTCAAGCGGGTCATCCCCGACAGCCATGCCGACTTCGTTTTTTCGGTCGCGGGGGAGGAATTCGGGCTGATCATGTGCTTCTTCATCATGTCGATCTTCGCCTTCATCGTGCTGCGCGGGCTCAACACGGCGCTGAAGGAGCATGACGATTTCACCCGCTACGCGGTTGGCGGGCTGGTCACCGTGTTCGGCTTGCAGGCCGTCATCAACATGTGCGTCAACCTGCAATTGGTGCCGGCCAAGGGCATGACGCTGCCGTTCATCTCCTATGGCGGCTCCTCGCAGATCGCCATCGCCATCTCGATGGGCATGGTGCTGGCGCTGACGCGCAAGCGGCCCGAAAAGCGCAAGCAGATGGGGTTTGGCTTGTCGCAGCGCGCGCTGCCGGCGGAGTGACATGGCGAGAGGCGTTATTCTCCTGGCTGCGGGCGGAACCGGCGGACATCTGTTTCCGGCCGAGGCGCTGGCGCATGAATTGAACGAGCGCGGCTGGACGGTGCATCTTGCCACCGATGACCGCGCCGAGCGTTTCGCCGCCCATTTCCCCGCCGCCGCCGTCCACCCGATCCAGTCGGCGACGCTGGGCTCGAAAAATCCCTTCGCCCTGCTTGGCGCCTTCTGGAAGATCTGGAGCGGCGTGCGCCAGGCGTCCGCCCTCATCGGCAGGATCAAGCCCGATGCGGTGGTCGGCTTCGGCGGCTATCCGACCTTGCCGCCGCTCTACGCCGCGACGCGGCGCAAGGTGCCGACACTGATCCATGAGCAGAACGCGGTGATGGGGCGCGCCAACCGGGCGCTGGCCGGCCGTGTCGACGCGATCGCCGGTGGCTTCCTGCCGCAGGACGAAAGTGCTGCCGGCGCCAAGACCGTGACGACAGGTAATCCGGTTCGCCCCCAGGTGCTCGAGGCCGCGAAGACGGCCTACACCGCCTCGGGCGCCGACGACCCGTTCCGGTTGCTGGTGTTCGGCGGCAGCCAGGGCGCGCAGTTCTTTTCCGATGCGATGCCGGCGGCAATCGCGCTGCTTACCGATGCGCAACGCAGGCGCCTCGTGATCACGCAACAAGCGCGCGCCGACGACGTGGCGCGGGTGAAGGCAGCCTATGCGGCGCTGGGCGTCGCCGTCGAGGTTTCCCCCTTTTTCACCGACATGGCGGCGCGCATAGCGGCCGCGCATCTGGTGGTGTCGCGCTCCGGCGCCTCGACCGTGTCGGAAATCGCCGTCATCGGCCGGCCGGCGCTGCTGGTGCCTTATCCCTACGCGCTCGACCATGACCAGGCGGCCAATGCAGCGGCGCTGGCGGCCGCCGGCGGCGGTGAGGTGCATCCGCAATCCATGCTCTCGCCAGAACGCATCGCGGCATTGATCGGCGCGCGGATGGACAACCCGGAACGGCTTCTGGCCATGGCGGCGGGAGCGCGATCTGCCGGCAGGCCTGATGCTGCGCGGTTGCTCGCCGATCTCACAGAGGCTATTGCGTCCAAAAAAACCGTTTCGGAATTCAGGAAAGGGACGCACGCATGAAGATGCCGCAGACCATAGGCCTCGTACATTTCATCGGCATTGGCGGCATCGGCATGAGCGGCATCGCCGAGGTGCTGCACAATCTCGGCTATAAGGTGCAGGGCTCCGACCAGGCCGACAGCGCCAATGTGCAGCGGCTGCGCGACAAGGGCATCGAATGCTTCGTCGGCCACCGCGAGGAAAATCTCGGCGACGCCGAGGTGGTGGTCGTCTCGACGGCGATCAAGAAATCCAATCCGGAACTGAAGGCGGCGCGCGAAAGGCTGCTGCCGATCGTGCGCCGTGCCGAGATGCTGGCCGAACTGATGCGCTTCCGCCAGGCGGTGGCGATCGGCGGTACGCATGGCAAGACGACGACGACCTCAATGGTGGCGACGCTGCTCGATGCCGGCGGACTCGACCCGACCGTCATCAATGGCGGCATCATCAACGCCTATGGCACCAATGCCCGCATGGGCGACGGCGAGTGGATGGTGGTGGAGGCCGACGAAAGCGATGGCACCTTCCTGAAGCTGCCCGCCGAGATTGCCGTGGTCACCAACATCGATCCCGAACATCTCGACCACTATGGCAGTTTCGACAAGGTGCGCGAAGCGTTCCGCCAGTTCGTCGAGAACGTGCCGTTCTACGGCTTCGGCGTGATGTGCACCGACCATCCGGAAGTGCAGGCGCTGGTCGGCCGCATCGAAGACCGTCGCGTCATCACCTATGGCGAGAACGCACAGGCCGACGTGCGCTTCACCAACCACCGCATGGCCGGCGCCATTTCGGAATTCGACGTGGTGATCCGTGACCGTAAGGGGCGCGGCCAGACGACGATAGCGGATCTGCGCCTGCCGATGCCCGGCCGCCACAATGTCTCGAACGCGACCGCCGCGATCGCGGTGGCGCATGAGCTAGGCCTGTCGGCGGAAGCGATCAAGAAGGGCCTGTCGTCCTTCGCCGGCGTCAAGCGCCGCTTCACTCATACCGGGTCGTGGAACGGCGTCGATATTTTCGACGATTACGGCCATCATCCGGTCGAGATTTCGGCGGTGCTGAAGGCGGCGCGCAGCGCCACCAAGGGCCGCGTCATCGCTATTGCCCAGCCGCACCGCTTCACCCGCCTGCACGATCTGTTCAACGAGTTTTCCGGCTGCTTCAACGACGCCGACACGGTGATAGTGGCGCCGGTCTACGCGGCCGGCGAAGAGCCGATCGAAGGCGTGACCTCCGATGCCCTGGTGTCGCGCATCCGTGCCGGCGGCCATCGCGACGCGCGCTACATCGAAGGACCGGGGGCGATCGCGCCCGTCATCCGCGACATCGCCAAGCCTGGCGACTTCGTCGTCTTCCTCGGCGCCGGCAACATCACCCAATGGGCCTATGCATTGCCCAAGGAGCTAGCCGCCTCATGATGCACGGCCAGGCCCTGATCGACAGACTTGGCGACCGGCTTGCCGGCCTGCGCGGCCGTCTGACGCCGAACGCGGAGATGGACAAGATCACCTGGTTCCGCGCCGGCGGACTGGCCGAGGTGCTGTTCCAGCCTGCCGATGAGGAGGATCTTTCCACGTTCCTGCGCGCGGTGCCGGAGGAAATCCCGCTGACCGTTATCGGCGTCGGCTCGAACCTGCTGGTCCGCGATGGCGGCATTCCCGGTTTCGTCATCCGGCTTTCAGCCAAGGGTTTCGGCGAGGCCGAACTCATCTCGCCGATCAGGATCAAGGCTGGCGCGGCGACGCCCGACAAGCGTGTCGCCGCTGCCGCCTACGAGGCCGGTATTGGCGGCTTCCATTTCTACCATGGCATTCCTGGCGCCGTCGGTGGCGCATTGAGGATGAATGCCGGGGCCAATGGTGTCGAGACCCGCGAACGCGTCGTCGAGGTAAGGGCGCTCGACCGCAAGGGCAATGTCCAGACGCTAAGCAATGCCGACATGGGCTACGCCTACCGGCATTCGGCGGCGCCGTCCGGGCTGATCTTCACTTCGGCCGTGTTCGAAGGTTTTGCCGAGGACAAGGCCACGATCAAAGCGGCGATGGATGCCGTCCAGAACCATCGCGAGACCGTGCAGCCGATCCGCGAAAAGACCGGCGGCTCGACCTTCAAGAACCCGGAAGGCACGTCCGCCTGGAAGGAGATCGACAAGGCCGGCTGCCGCGGCCTCATGATCGGCGGTGCGCAGATGTCGCCGATGCATTGCAACTTCATGATCAACACCGGAACCGCGACCGGCTACGACCTCGAATATCTCGGCGAGACGGTGCGTGCCCGCGTGCTCGAACATTCCGGCATCCGGCTGCACTGGGAGATCAAGCGCATCGGCAATTTCCGGCCCGGGCATTCCGTGGAAGAGTTTCTCGGGCAACTCCTTTAAGGCGCGCTGATATCAGGTGGGGCCGGCCTGCAAACGATGGCCTTCTGCGCGTCCGGTGCTCACGGCCCCAATGTCCGCTCCGCTCCGGTTCTCGAAGGCGTTGGTTTTCGACTCGGCCTGACCTGAATCTCAACACACCTTGGCTGATCTGAAGTTCATGTGATGCATGAACTTCAACGCGTTTCCGAAGTGGGCAAAACCGTTGCTCCAAAGACTCAACGGCACGGTTTTCGCAGCCATTTTCTCACAAAGTGAATCTCTCGGAATCATAAGCACTTGCCAGTGAATCAACTCTCTGATTCTCTGCTCTAAAGCGTTTCCTGATTTGAGTCGTTCGACGCGTTACCCGCGTTTTCCGTCTGGGGGGGCAACCTGCCGGGAGACTCGGACTCAATGTTGCGGAAAATCTTGGTTTTTGGTCCGCCGTGAGAGGGGATGACGGGGAATGAAAAACAAGCATGTGGCCGTCCTGCTGGGTGGTTTTTCGTCCGAGCGGCCCGTGTCCTTGTCGTCCGGAAAGGCCTGTGCCGATGAGCTCGAAAAGGAAGGCTACAAGGTCACCCGCGTCGATGTCGGTCGCGATGTCGGTTCCGTGCTTACCGAGCTCAAGCCTGACGTCGCCTTCAATGCGCTGCATGGCCCCTTTGGCGAGGATGGCACCATCCAGGGCATCCTCGAATATCTCGGCATTCCCTATACCCATTCCGGCGTGCTCGCCTCGGCGCTCGCCATGAACAAGGAACAGGCGAAGAAGATCGTCAAATCGGTCGGCGTTCCCGTCGCCGAATCGAAGGTGACCAATCGCTTTGCCATCCAGAACAAGCACCCGATGAAGCCGCCCTATGTGGTCAAGCCCGTCAATGAGGGGTCGAGCTTTGGCGTCGTCATCGTGCATGAAGGGCAGTCGCATCCGCCGCAGGTCGTCGGGTCGTCGGAATGGAAATATGGCGATACCGTCATGGTCGAGCGCTACATCCACGGGCGCGAGCTGACCTGCGCGGTCATGGGCGATGTGGCGCTCGGTGTGTGCGAGATCATCCCGACGGGCCATTCGTTCTACGATTACGATTCAAAATATGTCGCGGGCGGATCAAAACACGAATGCCCCGCAAAAGTTTCACCGAATATTTACCAAAAAATACAGACACTGGCGCTCAAGGCTCATCAAGCTGTCGGCTGTCGGGGCGTTTCCCGGTCGGACTTCCGTTATGACGATCGTCACTCCGAAAATGGCGAGGTTGTATGGCTCGAGGTCAATACCCAGCCGGGTATGACACCGACGTCTCTGGTGCCTGAAATCGCCGCCCAAGCCGGGCATTCGTTTGGCGATCTGTTGAGTTGGATGGTGGAGGACGCTTCGTGTCTGCGTTGAAATGGGGACAAGGCAAGGTGGAAGGCGCGGTCGGGCCGTCGCTGTTCGGCCTGCCATTGTCGTCAGGCCATTTCGTGCTGCCGCGCGTGCTACGCCGCCCGGTGCGCATCCTGGCGCGCCTGGGCGAGGGCGACTTCCAGGTGCCGCGTTTCTCTGTCTCGATCATGTCTGCCGTGCTGCTTGCTTCGAGTGGCGTCTATGGCGCCTATCTCGGCGGTCATGCCGACGGCATCGTCCAGAGCATCACCGCGCGCACCGGCTTTGCCGTCGATCAGGTCAAGGTGGTCGGCAATCGCCAGACCTCGGAGATCGACATTCTCGACAGGCTCGAGCTTGATGGCTGGACCTCGCTGATCGGCTTCGATGCCGAGGCGGCGCGGGAGCGCATCGCGACGTTGCCGTGGGTCGAGGTCGCCGCGGTGCGCAAGGTCTATCCGCATACGCTGGAAGTGCGCGTCGAGGAGCGCGATGCCTTCGCGCTCTGGCAGCAGGGCAGCGACCTCTCGGTCATCGAGAAGGACGGCAACATCATTGCGCCGTTCTCGGGCGGCAAGCAGGTGACGCTGCCGCTGCTGATCGGTACCGGCGCGCCGGCCAAGGCCCCGGATTTCCTGGCCGAGATCGAAAAGTATCCTGAACTCGCGAGCCGCGTCAAAGGGTATGTCCGTGTCGGCGAACGGCGCTGGGACCTGAAGCTCGACAACGGCATCACCGTCAAGCTTCCCGAGGACGGCGAGGACCAGGCGCTGGCCGAACTCGTCAAGATGGACAAGGACAAGGGGCTGTTGTCGCGTGATATCGCCGCTGTCGACATGCGCCTCTCCGACCGGCTGGTCGTGCAACTGACGCCGGAGGCAGCGACGCAGCGCGAAGCAGCCCTCAACGAGAAACCGAAGACCCTCAAGCGCAAGCCGGAGACGAAGATATGAGCTGGCTTGGCGGTTCTGGCGATGCCTCGTCGCGCCGTTCGGGCACCCTGACGGTGCTGGATGTCGGCTCGAACAAGGTTTGCTGCATGGTGGCCAAGCTGAAGCCGAACGATGACGGCAAGCTGTTGCGCGGTCGCTCGCACCGCATCCAGGTCATCGGCATCGGCCATCAGAAATCGCAGGGCGTGAAGTCGGGCGTCATCGTCGATCTCGACCGGGCCGAGCATGCCATCCGCCTGTCTGTCGACGCCGCCGAGCGGATGGCTGGGCTGACGGTCGATTCGCTGATCGTCAACATGACCGCCGGCAGGCTGAAGAGCGAAGCATTCTCGGCGACCATCAACCTTGGCGGCCACGAGGCCGATGAGGCCGATATCAAGCGCGTGCTGGGCGCCGGCGCCAAGCAGGCGCTGAAGGCCGAGCGAGAGGTGGTTCATTCGCTCCCCGTCGGCTTTTCGCTCGATGCCGAGCGCGGCGTGCGCGATCCGCGCGGCATGGTGGGTGACGCGCTTGGCGTCGACATGCATGTGCTGACGGGCGACGCCGCCCCGATGCGCAATCTGGAACTCTCCATCAACCGCTCGCATTTGTCGGTCGAGCGCATGGTGGCGACGCCCTATGCCAGCGGGCTCGCAGCACTGGTGGATGACGAACTGGAACTGGGTGCCGCCTGCATCGACATGGGCGGCGGCACGACGACGATCTCGGTGTTCTCGGAAGGCAAGTTCGTCCATGGCGACGCCATCGCCATCGGTGGCAACCATGTGACGCTCGACATGGCCAAGGGCCTGTCGACCTCGCTCGACGCCGCCGAGCGGCTGAAGGTGATGCATGGCTCGGCGCTGCCGGGCAGCGCAGACGATCGCGACCTGGTCTCGATCCAGCCGATCGGCGACGACGGCGAAGTACCGCTGCAGATTCCGCGCTCGGTGATGACGCGCATCGTGCGCGCCCGCATCGACGAAACGCTCGAACTCTTGCGCGACCGCCTCAACAAGTCCGGCTACGGCAATGCGGTTGGCAAGCGCGTGGTTCTGACCGGCGGCGCCAGCCAGCTTTCCGGGCTGCCGGAGGCAGCGCGCCGCATTCTGGGCCGCAATGTGCGCATCGGCCGCCCGCTCGGCGTGGCGGGTCTGCCCGAAGCGGCGAAGGGACCGGCCTTCTCGGCCGCTGTCGGGCTTCTGATCTATCCGCAGATGGCAAGCTTCGAGAGCCATCCGGCGAAAGGCATTTCCGGTCTCAGGATGACCGGAACGGGCGGAAAACTGCATCGCATGAGTCAGTGGTTGAGAGACAGTTTCTAATTGACGGGGGCAGCCCCATAGGCGGCCGCGGCGGCGAAGCGGCGTGAAAGGCAAAGGACGGAGACAATGACCATCAATCTGCAAAAGCCGGACATCACCGAGCTTAAGCCCCGCATCACCGTGTTCGGCGTCGGCGGCGGCGGCGGCAACGCGGTCAACAACATGATCACCGCCGGTCTGCGCGGTGTCGAATTCGTTGTCGCCAACACCGATGCGCAGGCGCTGACCATGTCGAAGGCCGACCGGCTGATCCAACTCGGTGCTCATGTCACCGAGGGGCTGGGCGCCGGATCGCAGCCGGAAGTCGGTCGTGCGGCGGCGGAAGAGTGCATCGACGAGATCGTCGATCATCTGTCCAACACCCATATGTGCTTCGTCACCGCCGGCATGGGCGGCGGCACCGGCACCGGTGCTGCTCCAGTGGTTGCTCGTGCGGCGCGCGAAAAGGGGATCCTCACCGTCGGCGTCGTCACCAAGCCGTTCCACTTCGAAGGCCAGCGCCGCATGAAGACGGCGGACCTGGGCATCGAGGAACTGCAGAAATGCGTCGATACCCTGATCGTCATCCCCAACCAGAACCTGTTCCGGCTGGCCAATGACAAGACCACCTTCGCCGACGCCTTCGCCATGGCCGACCAGGTGCTCTATTCCGGTGTTGCCTGCATCACCGACCTGATGGTCAAGGAAGGCCTGATCAACCTCGACTTCGCCGACGTGCGTTCGGTGATGCGCGAGATGGGCAAGGCGATGATGGGCACGGGCGAGGCTTCGGGCGAGGGCCGCGCGATGGCCGCAGCCGAAGCCGCGATCGCCAATCCGCTGCTCGACGAGACCACGATGCGCGGCGCCAAGGGCCTGCTGATCTCGATCACCGGCGGCCGTGACCTGACCCTGTTCGAGGTCGACGAAGCCGCGACCCGCATTCGCGAAGAGGTCGACCAGGACGCCAACATCATCCTGGGCGCCACTTTCGACGAAGAACTCGAAGGCGTCATCCGCGTCTCGGTGGTCGCCACCGGCATCGACAAGTCGGCGGCCGAAATCGCCGCGACGCCGATCTCGATCCGTGCCGCGCCGCCGCAGAAGCCGGTCGCCCGCCCGGCCGTTGCAGCGGTGGAAAGCCGGCCGGCTCCGGTCCAGCAGGCCGCTTACGAGCCGCGCGCCATCGATCCGGTCGCGGAAGCGATCCAACTGGCCGAAGCGAATGCCGCGGCCATGGCCCAGCCACGCCCGGCACCGGTTGCCCATGCGGACGATTTCCGCCCGCAGAGCAAGATCTTCCAGGCGCCGCCCGCTCCGCCGCAGCCTCAGCCTGTCGTCCAGCAGATGATTCAGCCGGCTCCGCAGCCGCGCGAAATGCTGCGTGAGGTCCAGCAGCCGGTTGCCATGGCGCCTCAGCGCATGCCGCGCGTCGAGGATTTCCCGCCTGTCGTGAAAGCCGAGGTCGACGCCAAGAGCCGTCCGGCGGACCACGAGAACAGCGGGCCGATGGGCCTCCTGAAGCGCCTGACCAATGGCCTGACCCGTCGTGAGGAAGAGCCTGCACGCCTGCAGCCGGCACAGCCGCGCGAACCCAAGCTGCGCCAGGCCGCGCCGGAAGTGCGCCGCCTCGCCAGCCAGGATGCGCAGCTCTATGCGCCGCGCCGTGGCCAGCTCGACGACCAGGGCCGCCTGACACCGCAGGTGAGGTCGACTCAGGACGACGATCAGCTGGAGATCCCGGCGTTCCTGCGCCGCCAGGCCAACTGAAGGCTTAACGGGCTGTAACACTTGTTAACAGGCAAGCAAGAAATTGCTTGCCTGGTAACGTTTTAAGCGTTGCAATTTCAATGGGTTGTGATGCCGCGTACACTCGAGTTCGCGGTTACAAAGAGTAAGAAACCGTGATTTGGAGTCTCCCTGCCGGGACATTATCTTCGCTGCCTACCATAGTCGGTTTGCGGGATTTCGGGGGAGATGTCACCCTGCCTGCCGATTTCAACAAGAGCCGCGCCCTCGGGCTGGAGAAGCGGTCCTAGGCATTTTGGGCTTATGGGGATTGTCTTGCACGACTATCAGACGACAGTGAAGGCGCGCGCGTCGCTTACGGGCACCGGCGTTCACAGCGGCAAGGAAGTTTCCATCAGTTTCCTGCCGGCGGATGCTGATACCGGCATCGTTTTTCAGCTTTTGAATGGAAATGAGCAGGGCCGCGAATTCCGCGCGCTGTTTTCCGAGATCGGCGCCACCGATCTTTGCACCATGCTTGGCGATCCAGCGGGCGAGCACATCGCCACGGTCGAGCATATCATGGCGGCGCTGTTTGGGCTCGGCATCGACAATGTCGTCATCGAGATCGACGGTTCCGAGGTTCCCATCCTCGACGGCAGCGCCATGGCATTCGTGGAAGCCATCGACCAGGCCGGCATCGAGATGCTGCCGGTCAAGCGGCGCTACATCAGGGTGATGAAGCCGGTCCGCATCGAGAACGGCGCCTCCTGGGCGGAATTCAGGCCCTATGACGGCACCCGCTTCGAGATCGAGATCGATTTCGAGAGCCCGGCGATCGGTCGCCAGCTTTTCGCCTCCGACATCAACGCCGATATTTTCCGCCGCGACATCGGGCGGGCCCGCACCTTCGGCTTCATGAAGGACGTCGAGCGGCTGTGGGCCGCCGGCTATGCGCTTGGTTCCTCGCTCGAAAATTCGCTGGTCATCGGCGACGACAACCGCGTCATCAATATGGGCGGCCTGCGCTATCCCAATGAGTTCGTGCGCCACAAGACGCTGGACGCCATGGGCGACCTGGCGCTGGCCGGCGCCCGCTTCATCGGCTGTTTCCGCTCCTATCGCGGCGGCCACAGGATGAATGCGGCGGCGTTGCGGCGCCTTTTGTCAGACCGCACGGCCTTCGAGATCGTAGAGACGACGCGCCGCGAGCGTGGCCGTGCCGCCGAGATGAATGCCGTCAATGCGCCGCTCTACGCGCCCTGGATGATCTGATTTCTTTAGACTTTTCCTGTCTTATCATACCGGCTAATGTTGCATGAATGCATCACTGGTCGGCGAAATCGCATTGCAGGCCGGGCGGCGCAAACCCGCCACAAAAATGTGCGATTGGCCGGCGATAGCGTTGCCGGGCAAGGCGGTTATGGTTTATGGCTGCAGCCGTCGATTTAGTGCATGTCGCCTAGAAGTGGGGACCAGTTTTGGGACAACGGCATGCAAAAGGCATTGAAATAACGCCGAAAGGGCGCAATCCGATCATGTTTTTCAAGCGAGTTGGTCAATCGAAAGCGACGCAGCGTTCCGTTTTCCTGGCGCTTTCGGTGGTTGTTCCATCGCTCTTCCTGTCGGCGTGCATGTCGTCGGAGAAAGATATCGACCTGTCGACCTATGTCGACCAGACCGAGCCGGCTGATGTTCTGTACAATCAGGGCCTGGCCAATCTGAACGCCGGGCGCCTGCAGGAGGCAAGTCGCAAGTTCGATGCAGTCGACCGCCAGCACCCCTATTCGGAATTCGCCCGCAAATCGATGGTCATGGGCGCTTTCGCCGACTATCGCCAGGGCAACTACGATGACGCGATCGGCGCGGCCAAGCGCTATCTGACCCTCTATCCGTCGACCGACGACGCGGCCTATGCCCAGTACATTATCGGCCTCAGCTACTATCGCCAGATCAAGGACGTGACGCAGGACCAAAAGGAAGCGCGCCAGACCATGCAGACCATGCAGGATCTGGTGACGCGCTGGCCGGATTCGGAATATGTCGACGACGCCAAGGAAAAGATGCGCTTTGCCAACGACCAGCTCGCCGGCAAGGAGATGCAGATCGGCCGCTATTATCTAGAGCGCCGGGAGTACATCGCCGCCGTCAAGCGCTTCCGCAACGTGGTCGAGAATTATTCCAACACTCGCCATGTCGAGGAAGCGCTGGCGCGCCTGACCGAGAGCTATTACGCGATGGGCCTGACCTCGGAAGCGCAGACGGCCGCCGCGGTGCTCGGCACCAACTATCCCGACAGCCCGTGGTACAAGGATTCCTACAAGCTCCTGCAAAGCAACGGGCTTGCGCCGCGCGAAAATGCCGGATCGTGGATTTCCAAGGCCGGGAAGCTCATCACCGGTGCTTGACCGCTAGAGCAGTTCACCGTTTCACGGAACCGGTGCACTGCTCTATCTCTTTGTTTTCACGCAATTCCCTAGGGAAAACCGCTCACACTTTTCCTGGAATTGCTCTATAGCGCGCCGCAACGACGCGCTTTTTCGGATTGATCCGAAGCTCAAACAAAAAGATAGTGCGGCGCTGCGACTCCAACTGTCGGGTGCCGCCTTAAGTCTTTTTGTTTTCGTGCCTGTCGTTATCCCGAAACCGGGTCCACTTTTGGGCGGCATGCAATAGGTCCGGGTTCTGATGCTTTCCAGACTGTCGATCCGAGATATCGTCCTGATCGAGAAGCTGGACATCGACTTCCAGCCCGGTCTCTCCGTGCTGACCGGCGAAACCGGTGCCGGCAAATCCATCCTGCTCGATGCTTTGTCGCTAGCGCTTGGCTCACGCGGCGACGCCTCGCTGGTGCGCCATGGCGCCGCCCAGGGGCAGGTCATTGCCGTGTTCGACGTGCCGCGCAATCATCCGGTGCGCGCTCTGCTTGCCGAAAATGCCATTGAGGACGATGGCGATATCATCCTGCGGCGCCTGCAGACGGCCGACGGCCGTACCCGCGTCTTCGTCAACGACCAGCCATCCAGCGTCACCTTGATGCGCGATGTCGGCCGCGCGCTGGTCGAGATCCACGGCCAGCACGACGAGCGCGCCCTGGTCGACCCCGGCGCCCATCGCGACGTGCTCGACGCGTTCGGCGGCCATCTCGGCGCCGTCCGCTCGACCGGCGAAGCTTGGCGGCACTGGCGCGGCTGCGAACAGGAGCTTTCACGCCACCGCGCCAAGGTGGCGGCGGCGGCGCGCGAAGCCGATTATCTGCGCGCGGCGGTCGCCGAACTGAGCAAGCTCGATCCGCAGCCCGGCGAGGAAACCGAGCTTGCCGAATTGCGCGCCCTCATGATGCGCGCCGAGAAGATCGCGTCCGAAATCCATGACGCGCAGGACGTGCTGTCCGGCCCATCTTCCCCCTTGCCGCAACTGGCGAGCCTGCTGAGACGCCTGCAGCGCAAGTCCAGCGAGGCGCCCGGACTGCTCGACGATGTCGTCAAGTCGCTGGACGAGGCAATGCTTTCGCTCGACGCGGCGCAATCGGGCGTCGAGGCAGCACTGCGCGCCACCGAATATGATCCGCAGCGGCTGGAGAAGGCCGAGGAGCGGCTGTTTTCGCTGCGTGCCGCCTCGCGCAAGCACAGCGTCGCCGTCGACGATCTGGCGCAGCTGCGCGACACGATGTCGGCCGATCTTGCCGATCTCGATGCCGGTGAGGAGCGCCTGCACGGTCTGGAAAAGCAGGCGGCGGGCGCACGCGAGGCCTATGACATCGCAGCAGCATTGCTTTCCTCGCTTCGCCATGCCGCGGCGGCCGGCTTGACCAAGGCTGTCATGGCCGAACTGCCGGCGCTGAAGCTCGAGCGTGCCGCTTTCATCGTCGAGATGAAGAGCGAGCCCGAGAGCCGCATGGAAGAGGGCATCGACCAGATCGAGTTCTGGGTGCGCACCAATCCCGGCACGCGGCCCGGACCGATGATGAAGGTCGCCTCGGGCGGCGAGCTATCGCGCTTCCTGTTGGCGCTGAAGGTGGCGCTGGCAGATCGCGGTTCGGCGCCGACGCTGGTCTTCGACGAAATCGACACCGGTGTCGGCGGCGCCGTGGCGGATGCGATCGGCCAGAGGCTGGCGCGGCTGTCGAAGCGGGTGCAGGTGCTGTCTGTCACCCACGCGCCGCAAGTCGCGGCACGCGCGGCGACGCATTTCCTGATCTCGAAATCCGGCGGCACCGACAAGGTCGCCACCGGCATTGCCGAAATGGACCGGCCGGCACGGCAGGAAGAGATCGCGCGCATGCTGGCCGGCGCCACCATCACCGACGAGGCGCGCGCGGCGGCGGAACGGCTGCTGCGCGAGAACATCGCCGCAGCATAGATTTCCCGGCATCGCGGGCCGAGTCAGGATATGGCTGCATCCCGCTGTTCAGGAATGATTTTCCCGAAATCCTGATTTATGGTGTCGCGCCACTGTCCAGGGACCGCTGCATGTCTGAAAAACCGATCGAATCGTTGAGCGAAAGCGAAGCCGCGGAGGAACTCCAGCGCCTGGCTACGGAGATCGCCGAGCACGACCGGCGCTATCATGCCGAGGATGCGCCGACGATTTCCGACGCCGCGTATGACGCGCTGCGGCGGCGCAACCTCGCCATCGAGGAGCACTTTCCCGGCCTGGTGCGCGAGGATTCGCCGTCGCTCAGGGTCGGGGCCGCGCCGGCGGAAGGTTTTACCAAGGTGCGCCATGCCGTGCCGATGCTCAGCCTCGCCAAGGCCTATACGGATGCGGACGTCACCGACTTCATCGAACGCGGCCGGCGCTTCTTCGACCGCGACAAGGATCTCGACATCGCCTTTACCGCCGAACCGAAGATCGACGGTCTGTCGGCGTCGCTGCGTTACGAAAAAGGCGTGTTCGTGCAGGGCGCGACGCGCGGCGATGGCGCGGTGGGCGAAGACATCACCGCCAATCTGCGCACGATCGCCGACATTCCGGCGAAGCTGAAAGGCTCGGGCTGGCCCGAGACCATTGAGATCCGTGGCGAGGTCTACATGACCTATGCCGAATTCGAAGCGCTGAAGGCGCGTTCAGCCGCTGTCGGCGGCCAGGACTATGTCAACCCGCGCAACACCGCGGCCGGATCGCTGCGCCAGAAGGATCCGTCCGTCACCGCCAGCCGTAACCTCAAATTCTTCGCCTATGCCTGGGGCTACACGACTGCCGAGCCGGCTTCGACCCAGTTCGAATCGGTGCAGAAATTCGGCGAGTGGGGGTTCAAGGTCAGCCCTCTGATGGTGCGGGCGCGGTCGGTCGAGGAACTGGTCGCGCATTACCACCTGATCGAGGAGCGACGCTCGTCGCTCGGCTACGACATAGACGGCGTCGTCTACAAGGTCGACCAGCTCGAACTGCAGCGCCGCTGGGGCTTCGTCACCGGCGAACCGCGCTGGGCCGTCGCCCACAAATTCCCGGCCGAACAGGCGGTGACGACGGTGGAGAAGATCGACATCCAGGTCGGCCGCACCGGCACGCTGGCGCCGGTGGCCCGGCTGGCGCCGGTGACGGTCGGCGGCGTCGTGGTCGAGAACGTCACCCTGCACAATGAGGACTATATCAAGGGGTTCGACAGCAACGGCCTGCCGATCCGTGACGGCATCGACGTGCGGATCGGCGACACGGTGGTGATCCAGCGGGCAGGGGATGTCATCCCGCAGATCGTCAGCGTCGTCGTCGATAAGCGCCCGCCCAATGCCGTGGCTTACGAATTCCCGCATACATGTCCGGTCTGCGGTTCACCGGCGACGCGCGAGATCAACGAGAAGACCGGCAAGGAGGATTCGCGGCGCCGCTGCACCGGCGAGCTGATCTGCGCCGCGCAGGCCGTGGAACGGCTGCGCCATTTCGTATCACGCGGCGCCATGGATATAGAGGGGCTGGGCGCCGAGAACATCGACACGTTCTTCAATGCCGGATTGATCAAGACGGCCGCCGATATTTTCACGCTGAGGGACCGCCGACCCGCCGTGACCAAGGCGCTGGCCGAGCGGCGCGAGGAACAGGCCAGGCAGCGCGAGGTGGCGTCCGGCAAGACGCGCAAGAATGTGCGCAGTGTCGAGGACCGCAATTATGAGGGGCTCGACAAGCTGTTTTCGGCCATCGATTCGCGCCGCGAACCGGAGCTCGACCGTTTCATCTTCGCGCTTGGCGTGCGCCATATCGGCGAGACGACAGCGGCCGTGTTGGCCCGCACCTTCACGACCATCGAGGAGGTGATCCGCGTCGGCAAGGAGACCGCGGCGGCCGAGGATCCGCACAGCGTTTTCCCGTCGATCAACGGCATCGGCGACACGGTGATCGATGCGCTGCGCGATTTCTTCGGCAATGAGCGCAACGACGACGTGCTCGACAAGCTGCTCGAGCAGGTGAGGCCGAAGCCGTATATCGTCACCGTTTCGGCCGATAGCGAGGTTGCCGGCAAGACCATCGTGTTCACCGGCTCGCTGGAAAAGATGACCCGTTCCGAAGCCAAGGCGATGGCCGAGCGGCTTGGCGCCAAGGTGGCGGGTTCGGTGTCGGCGAAGACCGATCTGCTGGTGGCCGGGCCGGGCGCGGGCTCCAAGCTCAAGCTTGCCAGCGAACTCGGCGTCGAAGTCATCGACGAAGACACCTGGCTGCAGCGGGTCGGCAAGGCGTGATGGACAGCGCATTCAAAGGCTTTGGCCAGAAAGCGCTTCCATTCCTGAAGGCGCTCGACTTCCATCAGAGCCGCGAATGGTTCGTGGAAAACCGCGACCTGTTTGAACAGGAATTACGCGATCCCCTGGGCGATCTGGTCGAAACACTGGCGCAGCGTTTTGCAGAGGCCGGGCTCGGCCTGCGCGGCGACCGCAAGAAGTCGCTGTTCCGCATCAACCGCGACGTGCGCTTCGCCAAGGACAAAAGGCCCTACAACAGGCATGTCTCGGCAATCCTGTCGCCGGACGGCAGCAAGGCCGTGCAAGGTGTCTTCTATATCCATATCGGCCTCGACGTCTGCTTTGCCGGCGTCGCCTGGTGGCAGCCCGAGCCAGCGCTGCTGCTGGCGATGCGCCGGTCGATCGAGACGTGGCCCGAGCGATTCCGCGCCATGGTGAAGGCGTTGACCAAGAACGGGCTCGAAC
This sequence comes from bacterium M00.F.Ca.ET.205.01.1.1, assembly GCA_004791255.1. Classification (GTDB taxonomy): domain Bacteria; phylum Pseudomonadota; class Alphaproteobacteria; order Rhizobiales; family Rhizobiaceae; genus Mesorhizobium. The sequence continues at coordinate 540,214 of SRUQ01000004.1, read as the reverse complement.
TCGATGCCGAGGACCGCATGAAGCGGACGCCACGTGGCTTCGAGCACGTCGCCGATCCCGACCTCGTTGCCGCCATTCGCAACCGGCATTTCTCTGTCCGCCACGTGATTGATCCGGCCGATATTCACAGCCCCGCGCTCGTCGAAGAACTTGTCGATTTCACCATGCGTGCCAAGCCGTTGCTCGACTGGGGCAGGGCGATCGAAGGCAAGGTCGCGAAGAACTAGTCGTTCGCCTTGTCGCCAGCCCACGATCATTTCCGCTGATCGTTTGGCTCAAGCGAATTCGTGTGACAAGGCAGAGTACGCTGCCTACATACCGCCACTACCGAGGAAGGGCCGATGGCGACAGACGTAATTTCAGAGAGCGGCGCGAGAAGCGATTTCTGGCAAGGCGTACGGCTTTCCATGCCGGTCGTGGTGGCGTCGGCGCCGTTTGCCTTGCTGTTCGGCGCGATTGCCGTCGACAACGGCTTTTCCGTCCTCGAAGCCTTCCTGATGAGCGCGCTAATCTTTGGCGGCGCCAGCCAGATGGTCGGCATCGAACTGTTCGGGCAGCATGTCGCGCCGTGGCTGATCGTGCTGTCGATCTTCGCCGTCAATTTCCGCCATGTGCTCTATTCCGCCGGCCTTGGCAGGCGCATTTCGCACTGGCCTGTTGTGCAGCAGGCGCTTGGCTATTTCATCATGACCGATCCGCAATACGCGGTAGCCGAGGCCAGGGCGCAATCGGGCCAGACGGTCGGCTTTGCCTGGTATCTGGGCCTCGGCCTGCCGGTCTATGTGTTCTGGGTCGTCGAAAGCGCGCTCGGTGCGGTGTTCGGCAAGCTCATTCCCGACACCCATGCGCTGGGCATCGATTTCCTGCTGCCGATCTATTTTCTCGGCCTCGTCATGGGCTTTCGCAAGCGGCCGCTGTGGCTGCCGGTCGTCGCGGCAAGTGCGGCCGCTTCGATCATTGCCTACAAGACGGTCGGCTCGCCCTGGCATGTCTCCATCGGGGCCATTGCCGGCGTACTGCTCGCCGTCATCCTGCCGCCTCATCACAGCGGCGTGGGAGAGCGGCCATGAGCACGACATTCTGGATCATCATCGCCGGCGCGATCGCCACCTATCTCACCCGCGTCGGTGGGCATCTGGTCATCTCGCGCTTCGACAATATCCATCCGCGCGTTGAGGCCGGCCTCAATGCCGTGCCGGCGGCGGTGCTGACGACGCTGGTGGCGCCGGCAGCACTCAGCGCCGGGCCGGCGGAATGGGCGGCGCTCGTCGTCGCAGCGCTGGTGTCGCTGCGCGGCGGGCTGATGGCGATGTTTCTGGCCGGTGCGGCGGTACTTATTCTTGCACGGCAGTTCGTCGGGTAATCAAATCTTGGCGTCGTGCGGTAGCGGTGCCGTCGCTTTTTCCAGCCAAGCCAGCGTTTCGCCGTCGAGCATCGGGCCGATCTCGGCAAGCACCCATGCATGGTACTGGTCGAGCCAGTGCAACTCCTCGCGCGTCAACAGGTCTGAACGCACCAGCCTGACGTCGATCGGCGCCAGCGTCAGCGTCTCGAAGCCGTGCATCGCGATGTCGCCGCGCTCGATTTGTTCGGCCGGGGTGACCAGGATCAGGTTCTCGATGCGGATGCCGTAGGCACCTTCCTTGTAGTAGCCGGGCTCGTTGGACAGCATCATGCCCTCGAGCAGCTTTTCGGTGCCGGTGCGGGCGATGCGCTGCGGGCCTTCATGGACGGCGAGATAGGAGCCGACGCCGTGGCCGGTGCCGTGGGCGAAATCGCAGCCATGCTTCCACAGCGCCATGCGGGCGACGGCGTCGATTTCCGAGCCGCGCGTGCCGGCGGGGAAGCGCAAGGTGGAAATACCGATCATGCCTTTCAGCACCAGGGTGAAGCGCTCGCGCATCTCCTGCGTGGGCTCACCGATAGGCACGGTGCGGGTGATGTCCGTGGTGCCGTCCTGATACTGCGCGCCGGAATCGAGCAGGAACAGTTCGCCGCTCTGCAGCTTGCGGCTGGTGGCGCGCGAGACGCGGTAGTGCATGATGGCGCCGTTCGGGCCGGCGCCGGAAATGGTATCGAAGGAGACGTCGCGCAGCGGCATCTGCGTTTCCTCGCCGGTCTGCCGGCGTGTCTCCTCGAGCCGGGTGACGACGTCGATCTCGTCAAGCGAGCCGGGTTTCTGCTGCTCGAGCCAGCACAGCAGCTTGGCGACCGCGGCACCGTCGCGGCGATGCGCGGCGCGCGAACCATTGATCTCGGCCCGGTTCTTGGTGGCGCGCGGGATGCGGGCAGGATCGGGCGCGAGCACGACTGTGCCGCCATTGTCCTCGACCAGCATGCGCAGCCTGTCGGCCGCCAGCACCGGGTCGAGCGCGATCTTCGCGCTGGCCTTGGCAAGGGCGGTGATGGCCGCGCCGAATTCGCCGGGCTCATGCAGGTCGGCCAACTGGGTGAGATAGGCGGCGACCTGGCGCGAAAATTTGCGCTGGTCCATGAACAGCTGGTGCGAACCGTCGGCGGCAAGGATGGCGAAGCCGAGCACCAGCGGCGTGTGCGGCACGTCACCGCCACGGATGTTGAAGGCCCAGGCGATGGAAGAGGGGTCGGTCAGCACGGCATGGGTGGCGCCGTCCTTGCCGAGCGCCACCGCCAGCCGCGCCAGCTTGTCCTTGGCGAGTTCGCCGGCAAAGCCGATCGGATGCAGCTCCACGGGGGCGACCGGCGCCTCCGGCTGGTCCTTCCAGACGATGTCGATCGGGTTTTTGTCGAGCGGCACCAGCACGGCGCCGGTCTTATCGGCGGAGGCCTGCAGCGCCTTGACCTCGCTGATCGTGTGCAGCCAGGGATCGAAGCCGAGCCGCGCGCCCTTGCCGATGGCGTCTCGCAGCCAGACCGCCGGCGGGTTGTCGACCAGGCTCTCGATCGAGAAGATGCCGAGGTCGACCTCACTGCGCACCTGCAGCGTGTAGCGGCCATCGACAAAGACGAAGGCGCGGTCGCTGAGCACAATTGCGACGCCGGCGGAGCCGCTGAAACCGGTCAGCCATTTCAGCCGCGCCGAGCGGTCGGCGACATATTCGCCCTGGTGCTCATCGGCGCGGGGAACGATGAAGCCGTCGAGGTTATTGTCCGCCAGCCACTGGCGCAGCAGCGCCACGCGCGGCTTGCCGACCGCCGCATCGCCCACGGAATCGAAGGTCTGGAACATGATGGCCTCCTCGAATTTGACGCGACCGTAGCGCATGGCCCGGAAAACCGGAATCGATTTTCGATGGATCGGATTGGTCCAGGGCGCGTCACGCCCCGACTGGCCAGCGCGTCAGCTTAGTGCTTGAGTTGGTTAGTGCTTGAGGTGGATCGTCACCCAGCCTTCGCGGTGCAAGGTGCGCACATGCCGGAAATTCTGGCCGACATAGGCCGAGATCACCGCGTCGCGCTGCCGCTCGAGGATGCCCGACAGGACGATCGAGCCGCCGAGCGCGATGTGTCTGGCCATCTCCGGCGCCAGCCGCATGAGCGGCCGCGCCAGTATGTTGGCGACGATGAGATCGAAGGGGGCGCGCCTGCCGAAGATCGGGTGGTGAAAGCCCGGCGCGGTCACCGTCTCCACCAGCGCCTTGACGCGGTTGAGCCGCGCATTAGCCGCGGCGACGTCGACCGCGACCGGGTCGATATCGGTGGCCAGCACCGGGATATGGGCGAGCTTGGCGACCGCGATCGCCAGCACCGCGCTGCCGGTGCCGAGGTCGAGCGCGTTGCGCGGCTGCTCGCGCCGCACAACCTTTTCCAGCATTTCCAGGCAGCCTGCGGTAGTGCCGTGATGGCCGGTGCCGAAGGCAAGGCCGGCCTCGATCTCGATCGCCAGTTCGCCGCTGCGGCGCTTCCTGCGATCATGCGCGCCATGGACGAAGAAACGGCCGGCGCGCACCGGCTTCAGCCCCTCCAGCGAGCGTGCCACCCAGTCGATGTCGGGCAAGGCTTCGCGCTCGATCAGCTTCGACATGGAAAGGCCGGAGAGAACGTCCTTCACCCGCGCCTCGACGTCATCGACATCACCATCGGTGTAGAGCGACACTTCGTGAATATCCCGGTCCTCGTCGACCTCCAGCACGGCGATCGGCAGGCCTTCATCCTCGAAGGCCGTCTCCAGCGCCGCGAAAATACGATCAGCCTGGTGCTTTCCGGTGATGAAATGGAGCCGGGTCTGGGTCATTGGTTCTGTGTCAGCCCTTCGCCGCCAGCCGCTTCAGCTTTTCCACGGCAGTGCTGGCGTTTTCGCCATAGGCGATCGTGCCGGCAAAATCACCCTTGCTGTTGAGCAGCAGCACCGAGGCGGTGTGGTCCATCGTGTAGTCGCCGTCGCCGGTGTCGACCTTCTTCCAGTAGATGCCGAAGGACTTGGCCATCGCGTGGACCTTGTCCGGGTCGCCCGATATGCCGGTGATACGGTCCGAGAAGTTGCTGACATAGGCGTTCATCACATCAGGCGTATCGCGCTCCGGGTCGACCGAGACGAAATAGGCGCGCAGGTTCTTGCCGTCGTCGCCGAGCGTCTTCAGCCAGCCGGAGAGTTCGAACAGCGTCGTCGGGCAGACTTCGGGGCAATGGGTGAAGCCGAAGAAGACGACGCTGGGCTGGCCCCTGAAGGCGGCCTCGGTGATCGGCGCGCCCTTCTGGTCGACGAGGGTGAAGGCGGCGCCGAAAGGCTCGCCGCCATAGTGGCCGCGATACCAGTCGAAGGTCAGCCAGCCAATGCCGGCCGCCATCAAGACGAGTATGCCGACCAGTATAGAACGCATCATCGGTAAGGTCCGTTTCGTGACTTCAATCAGGGTGCGGGCCGCAGGCCGTGCAGGTCCCTTGTCTCGCGAACTGTCTTAGCCGTTCGACGGGGCACGCGCAAAGATGCCGTCTTGCCGCAACCCGGCCTTGATGTGGTCATCTAGTCCTGTGCAAGCATTGGTGTCTTCCTGGGCGGTTCGCTCCAGGGCCTTCATGTGACGGAGCCAGCGCGATGCCAGCCACCTCCTATTCGAGAGCCCAGATATGGCTGCACTGGAGCATTGCGGTGCTGATCCTGGTTCAGTTCCTCGCCCATGACGGCATGGAGCATGTCTGGCGCGCCTTTCGCCGGGGACAGGAGGCTGCCGCGAGCGATATTCCGCTGGCCTACATGCATGTCGTGGTCGGCCTGGCGGTCCTGGTTCTGGCCTCATGGCGGCTGTGGCTCAGGGCAACGCGCGGTGTTCCGCCGGTCTCCGGCATGGAGCATCCGGCCCTGCAATTTCTGGCCAGGGCGACGCACTTCGTCATCTACGCGCTTATCTTCATCGTGCCGCTTTCCGGCGCCGCTGCCTGGTTCCTCGGCGTACCGGGCGCGGGGCTCGCCCACGTGCTGGGCAAGGATATCCTGCTCTACATCGTGCTGTTGCATACCGCGGGCGCACTGGTTCAGCATTTTCTCCTGAAAAGCGACGTGCTGCGGCGAATGCTCTCGTTCGGCCAAGCCTGATGCATCGACGTTCAGCCAGACCAATGCGTGCCGGCGCAAAGCTTGCGGCTTGCAATGCGCCTTCGGTCGCCCCACCTGAGACCGGCAAACCCGAACCACAGGAGGCTTTCTTGCAGAGACCGATTGGGCGAAAACTGACCGGCGGCGCCCTGGCCGCGTGTGTTGTGCTTGGCGCTGGTGCGGCGATGGCCGAGGAAGTCGGCAAGGTCGGCGTCGACTGGGTCGGCAACGATATCATCATCGACGCGATCAAGGACCCGAAGGTGGATGGCGTGACCTGCCATGTCTCCTATTTCGACCGCAGCGTCATCGATCGTCTGCACAAGGGCAACTGGTTCGAGGATCCGTCCGATTCCTCGATCTCGTGCCGGCAGACCGGCCCGATCACCATCGGCGACATCGACATGGGCGAAGGCGGCGAGGAGGTGTTCAAGCAAGGCCTCAGCCTGATCTGGAAGAAGCAGGTGGTGAACCGCATCTACGACAAGAAGAACGAGACGCTGATCTACCTGTCGCACTCGCGCCAGGTGCAGAACGGGTCGGCCAAGATGTCGGTTACGACAGTGCCGCTCTACGGCCAGAACGTGGTGTGGAGCAACGGCAAGCCGAAATAATGGGGGTCGCGCTCTTTCGAGCTGTTGGTGCCACGGACAATTGCTCCTGCCTTGCAGGAGCAATTGCTCTGACGTAAAGCCGCCGCTATGGACCGTTCCGAAAATCTCGTCCCGAAGGATCCCGAGCCGCGCATTCATCCGACCGCGGAACTGAAGGGCTGCAAGCTCGGCCGCTACGCATCGATCGGCGAACGTGTCGTGCTGCGCGAGGTGATTGTCGGCGACTTCTCCTATTTCGAGCGCCATGCCGAAGCGATCTATACGAGCATCGGCAAATTCTGCTCGATCGCCGCCAACAGCCGCATCAACGCGCTGCAGCATCCGGTCGAGCGGCTGACCCAGCACAAGGTCAGCTACCGGCCAAACGAGTATTTCCGCTGGCTGGGGGTCGACGCCGTGTTCCGCGAGCGGCGGCAGGCGAAGGCGGTGACCATCGGCCATGATGTCTGGATCGGCCATGGCGCGGTGGTCATGCCCGGTGTCAGCATCGGCAATGGCGCCGTCATCGGCGCCAATGCCGTCGTGGCGCGCGACGTGGCGCCTTACACGATCGTTGCTGGTGTGCCGGCCAAAGTGTTGAGGCCGCGTTTCGCCGCCGATATCGCGGCGCGGATCGAGGCTCTCGCCTGGTGGGACTGGCCGGTCGAAAAGCTCGCCAGGTCGGTTCCCGACATGCAGACGATGCCGATTGAGGCCTTTCTGGATCGCTGGGAAAACGACGCCCTCTAAGCTGACATCACCACCGGTGACGACGGACAGCGCAACGCCATCAGCAGGGCAAGCCCGGCGCTGTGGAGCAATCCGCGGGAGAGGGAAGCGACCGTCGGTCGAGATGCCGTCCGGCGTTTCCGGGGACCATTTTGCAGGCCCTCCGGACTGAAACCCCTTCCGCCATGCGGGGGTGGCGCAGCGGAAGGGGCTGGAGGTAAACCGCTGTGAAGCGGAAGGAGCAGACTCTTTGCCTGCATGATTATCATGCCATTGAACTCATAAGGTGTGTTTTCGTCAGCTTGCGCGTTTAGCGTGTATGCAATTGTGCCTGACGTATTTGGTGCCGGCGGGAACCCGAAACGGCCGCCGTTTGTTTCTCATCGCCGCAGCCGTTGAGGGATGTCGACAAATGGAAAAGCTTTTCACCAAGATCGCCAACTGGGTCGCCCACATAGCCGGCATGCCGCCCACGTTCGCCGGTTGCTGCCTCATCATTGTTGTCTGGGCAATAAGCGGGCCATTCTTTGGCTTTTCGGACACCTGGCAGCTGGTGATCAACACCGGCACCACAATCATCACCTTCCTGATGGTGTTTCTTATCCAGAACACCCAGAATCGCGACGGTGCCGCAATCCAGGCAAAGCTCGACGAGTTGATCCGGGTCGGCAGGGGCCACAACCACTTTATCGGCATCGAACACCTGACGGAAACCGAGGTTGAGGAAATCCGCGACAAATGCGAGCGCGCGGCAAAGCGGCACGACGAGCAGATTGCCACCATGGCGGCGAAGAAAGCCGTGGCGCAAAAGCGCGGGTCTAAAAAACAGGTGGCTTGAGTCCCGACGCTTGATTTTGGGTCAGCGCCAGGGCTCGTTCATCGCTTCATGAAGGCGGCGAAGGCGTCCTTGTGGTCCGGGTGCCAGCGCGACAGGGCAGGGCGGTTCTCGATGATATCGCCGATGGCCCAGGCCATGCGCTTTTCATCCAGCGGCCGCGCCACTTCATTGTCCGGGCACAGTATGTAGAAATCGCCCCGTACGAGCGATTCCAGCATGAAATCAATGACCTGTTCCCCGGTCCAGGCGCCGGCCGGTTTCTCGGTCGCGCCTTCGGTGAGGCCGGTATAGGTGAAGCCTGGAACGAGCAAATGCGCCGACAGATGGGCGCCGGGCTCGTTGCGCAGCGCATGCGCCAGGCCTTCGGTAAAGGTCTTCACGCCGGCCTTGGAGACGTTGTAGGCAAGATTGCCGGGCGGTGTGGTAATGCCCTGCTTGGAGCCGGTGTTGACGATCAGTCCTGGCTTTCCTGACGCCAGCATGCGCGGCGCGAAGGCTTCGACGCCATGCACGACTCCCCAGAAATTGATGCCGAGCAGCCGTCTCCAGGCGTCGCGGTTTTCCCATGGCTTTCCCGGATTGTCGCCGACCCCGGCGTTGTTCATCAGCACGGAGACTTCGCCGAAGGCGCCGAAGGCCCTTTCGGCGAGACGGTTCACCTCTTCGGCCTTCGAAACATCGGCGGCGACAGCAAGCACGGCATCGCTGCCGGCTATCGCGGCGACAGCGCGGGAGGCATCGTCAAGCCGCGCACCGGCAATGTCGGCAAGCACGATCTTCATGCCCATGAGCGCAAGCCGCCTTGCGGCAGCCAGGCCGATACCACTGGCCGCGCCAGTGATGACGGCGGTATTGCCCCGGCTCAGCGCGGGCAGGGCTGTCTGAATTTCGGTCTCGGTGATCATGGGCGATGTGTTCCTTTTTCGATGCCGCTGAACTTAGCGCCGGAAGCTGGCTGTGCAAGGTTTCGCGCGGCGTGTGTTTGACTGCTCGGCCGGCTCAGGTTGACCTGCCGGGCGCTGGCTGTGCATGCTGCCGTGACAGAAGGAGACTTGCCCATTGACCGACTGGGTCGAAATTCTGAAGGAGCAGACGGCCACCGGCGATCAGATGGGCCGCGAGGTGCCGCAGATGCTGGCCAATCCCGACATCAGCGAAGCGCAGGTCAAGACGTTGTTCTCCGCTCTGGAAAAACAGGCCGATTTCGTCGAGAAGCTGCGCATGGCGCTGGAAAAGTTCGGCCATGATTTTCGCATCGTCAAGGCGGCGGAGCGGCTGGAGGAGCGCTATGCCGATCTGGCCGCTTCGGTGGCGGAAAAGCTGAAGGCGATGCGAAAGCAGCCTATTTCTCGATGAGCCTCTCGAAGCGCGTATCCGGCACCAACCAGACCATCGCCACCAGCACATAAAGCGCCACGCCGAGCCACTGGTTGACGAAGGTGAGCAGCACGCCGGTAACGTAGAGCAGCAGCGAAATCTTGCCCTTGCGGTCATTGCCCAACGCCCTGGCGAAGGTGCTTTCCGGGCCGTGCAGGCGGTGAAGGGCGGCCGAGAGGATGTTGAAGCCAACGGCGCAGAGCGCGAGATCAACGCCGTAGACGGCGACCGGCACAGGGGCGAAATGGTTCTCGCCCATGAATGCGGTCGTCACCGGCATCAGCGACAGCCAGAACAGCAGGTTGAGGTTCGCCCACAGAACGCGTCCGTCGACGCGCTGAACGGTGTGGAACATGTTGTGCAGGTTGTTCCAGTAAATGCCGACATTGATGAAGGACAGCACGTAGCTGAAGAAGATCGGCCACAGTGGCGTCAGCGCTGAGAAATCTTCGCCGTGCGGCACCTTCAGTTCAAGCACCATGATGGTGATGATGATGGCCACCACGCCGTCCGTGAATGCCTCGACCCTGCCTTTGCCCATGATTCCCCCTTGTTCATCGACGAGGTTACGGGAGGACTTCGCACAATTCCATACTGCCCGAACTGTCAGGAGCGGGTTCGGCCGGCGGAACGGCCGTCGTTGGATAGACGTTGGCTATGCAACCACCGCCGGAGGCCCCATGACCAGCTACGCTGAGACCAAGACGCGCGACATTGAACTCGATGGCGGCGCAGCGATGGCCGCCGTTGCCGCCATGATCGCAGCATTGTTCGCCGGCAGCACAGCACTGACGCCGCTCTACGTCATCTACAAGCAGGCCTTCGGTTTCTCGCAGGTCACGCTGACGCTGGTCTACGCGGTCTATGTCGTCGGCAATCTCGGAGCATTGCTGATGTTCGGGCGCTTGTCCGATGTCATTGGCCGTCGTCCGGCAGCGCTGGCGTCGACGGCGGTGGCGGTGGTCAGCGCGCTGGTGTTCCTGTTGGCCCAGAATGTCGCCTGGCTCGATGTTGCCCGCATCCTGAGCGGGCTTGGCATTGGCGTCGGAGCGGGAACAGGCACGGCGTGGCTCGCCGAGTTGATCGAAGGCGAAGACAAGTCGCGCGCCGCCGTCCTTGCCACCAGCACCAATTTCATTGGGATCGGCCTTGGCGCCTTGGTGTCGGGGCTGCTCGCCGAATATGCACCCTGGCCGCTGAGACTGACATTCGCCGTGTATCTTGCTTTGCTTGCGCTGGTCACGCTGCTGATCTGGCGCACGTGCGAAACCGTGTCGCGGCCGGGAAGGCTGGCCGATGTCTCGATGCGGCCGCGGCTGGCGGTGCCGGTCGACATCCGCGCCGCCTTCGTGGCGCCGGCGATCACCGGCTTCGGCGCCATGGCGCTGGTCGGCTTCTATGCGGCGCTGGCGCCTAGCATCCTGGTGCAGCAGCTGCATGTTGCCAACCATGCCGTGGCCGGCGGACTGTTCTTCGAACTATCGATCGTTGCGGCGGCTACTATCCTGGGCACGACCAGGCTGTCCAGCCGCCACGGCATGGTGGCGGCGCTGGTGCTGATGATCCCGGCGTCCGTGCTGGTGGTTGCGGCGCAGATCCTTGCCTCGATGTCCCTGATCATTGCCGCCACCGCGCTGTGCGGCGTGGCGGCCGCGCTCGGCTATCGCGGCGGCCTGCAGGTGATTAGCCAGATCGCGCCTGCCGATCGCCGCGCCGAAGTGGTGTCGACGTTCTTCCTCTGCTGCTTTTGCGGCAACGCACTGCCGGTTATCGGCATCGGCCTGCTTTCGAGTTGGGCCTATCCGGCTGCGGCAAGCCTTGCCTTTGCCGGCATGATCATAATCTTTTCGCTGGTGGCGCTGGGATTTGGCGCCAAATACGCGCGCTGAACCTCAGCCGTTCGGCGTTTCAGGCGCCATGTTGGCGCGCTGCCGCGGCACGCCGAGGCCGGTGTCCGGCGGTTCGCCGGCGGCGGGCCTGTTCTCGATCATGTGCAAGGAACGCCAGCCGCCGAAACGGTAATAGCCCGCCGCCAGCACCAGCGAGGTGATCGAGCCGGCGGGAAAACTCCACCACAGCGCTTCCTCGCCGATCACGCCACGCATGAAATAGGCAAAGCCAGTGCGCACGATGAGCACCGAGATGACCAGGATGACGAGCGGCGGCATCACGGCGCCGGTGGCGCGAACGGTGGCGAACAGCACGATGGTGATGCCGAACAGGATGAACGACCAGGAGGCGGCGGTGTTGATGTGGGCGGCGATGTCGATCGCCGCGCTGTCGCTGCTCAGGAACAGGCTGAGGATCGAGCGGTCGAAGAGCCATAGCAGCACCACGAGGGCGCCGGTCAGCACCAGGTTGAAGCCGACGCCCGAGGCGGCGATACGGCCGATCCGGTCCCAGCGTCCGGCACCGACATTCTGTGCCGCCATGGAGGAGACCGCGGCACCGATGGCGAGCGCCGGCATCTGGATGTAGGTCCAGAGCTGCGCGGCGATGCCGTAGGCGGCGGCGACCTGCGAGCCGTAGGAGTTGACGATGCCCATCACCGTCAGCGCGGCGGCCGAGATGACGATCATCTGCAGGCCCATCGGCACGCCCTTGAAGACGACGATGCGCAGCAGAGCGGGGTCCGGCCGCAGCAGAGCGAGATTGGCGCCGGCCAGCCGCAGTGGATGCTTGCGCGCGTAAAGCACGATCAGGATGGCGATGACGCTCACGGTCTGGCCAATCAGGGTCGAAGTCGCCGATCCGGCAATGCCGAGCTCGGGGAAGGGTCCAATGCCGCGGATGAGCAGCGGGTTGAGCACGATGTCGAGGACCACCGCAAGCGCCATGAAGATGAAGGGCGTGCGCGAATCGCCGGCACCCCGCAGCACCGTCATGACGAAGGACAGGAGGTTCATCATCGGCACGGCGACGAAGATGATGCGCAGGTAGGAGCGCGCCAGTGGCAAGGCATCGGCCGGGGTGCCGAGCGCGCCCAGGATGGCGTCGACCCAGATCCAGCCGCAGACGGCGAAGACCACCGAAACGAGGAAGAAGAAGGTGGCGCTGGTGCCGACGATGCGCCGCGCCTCCGGCAGGTCGCGGGCGCCGACCGACTGCGCCACCAGGATGGTCGCCGCCATGCCGATGCCGAACACCGTGCCGAGGATGAGGAACAGGACGAGATTGGCGTTGGAGGTGGCGGTGAGCGCCGATTCACCGAGGAAGCGGCCGACCCAGACGGCATTGATCGAACCGTTCAGCGACTGCAGCACGTTGGAGCCGAGCACCGGCAGAGCGAACAGGAGAAGCGTGCGCGGGATCGGGCCGCTGGTCAGGTCGCCGGTGCGCCGGCGCGCGGGCATTTTCTGGTCCATGCTGGCAACTCGGCGAAGGCTTGTTTTGAGTCCGATCCGCGATGGTTGCCGATTTGACCTGATATGTCGATGCGGCGGACAGGTTGCCTGAGGCGTGCGTGCCTCGATCTAATCATGTTCTCAAATCTTCAGGAATGGGATATTGATCCTGCGCGCGTCGATCGCGTTCCTATAAGAGCCGGGGGGTTCATGTCCGATATTCCGCAGTTTTCCGAGCGCCTGAACCGGCGCACGTTTCTTGGTGCATCCGCTCTGGGCGCGGCTTCCGTGGCGCTTTCGGCCTGCACCACGACCGATGTGGCACCGCCGGCGGTGGCGCCGGCCCCACCGGTAGCCGCGCCGAGCGAGCCTGCCCTCGGTGATGTCGCCACCATGTATGCGGCGCGCACCGATGAGGGCTACAAACTGCCGGCGATCCCAGTCGCCAAGCTCGATCCGAGGTTCGTGCGCCAGATCGTCGACGATCCGACCGGAGAAAAGCCCGGCACGATCGTCGTCGATGCCTCCCAGCACTTCCTCTATCTGGTGCGCGACGGCGGCAAGGCTATTCGCTACGGCGTCAGCCTCGGCAAGGCCGGTTTCGAATGGACCGGCAGCGCCGTGGTCCAGGCGCGCAAGAAGTGGCCGGTCTGGACACCACCGCCGGAAATGATCCAGCGCCGGCCGGAACTGACGAAATACAAGGACGGCATGCCGCCCGGCCCGCAGAGCCCGCTCGGCGCCCGCGCGCTGTATCTGTTCCGCGACGGCAAAGACACGATGTACCGCCTGCATGGCACGCCGGAGTGGGATTCCATCGGCAAGAACGCTTCGTCCGGCTGTGTGCGCTTCATCAACCAGGACATCATCGACCTCTACAGCCGCGTCAACGGCGTCGCGCCGGTGTTCGTGCGCGCCAATCTGTCGGCGGCTGCGAAGAACAGCGCCGTGTCGAACAGGACGGCCGAGCCGATCGATGCCGGCGTGCCGAGAGATGCGGAGATGCTGAAGTAATTGCCTTCACACGAACAGGCGGACGCGCCGAGCGCGCCCGCCTGCGTGGTGGCAGTTACTTCTTCGCGAGGCCCGGCAGCGTCACCTGATAGACCAGGAACATGGTGTCGACATCAGCGCCGTCCTCAGCCTTGTAGGGCGCGCCGACCTGAAAACCGTCCTGGGTCAGGAAGTCGTTGTCGTTGGCGACGAACAGGAAATAGTCGTCGGGCAGCTTCGGATCGAGCACGCTCGCCAGCGACATCGCCTCCCACTTCTCGGACAGGTTGTTGCGGTCGTTCGGTGCGCCATTATGCAGGCCGAAGCGGCCAAGGCCGGCATTGTCGTTGATGTCGATGAACGGCGTCAGTTTGGCCGGCGTGACCGACGGGTCGAGCACGCCCTTCGGCGCCATCGGCTTGTCGGCGGCGTCGAACGGGCTGCCGGCGATGTCCGTCGCGCCGGAGAGGTCGACGATGTTGATCTTGCGGTACAGTGATTCATCGCCTTTCACGCCCTGGCCGTTGCCGCTGTCGCGCGTCATCATCAGGAATGACGTGTCCGAGAGCGCCACGATCTCGCTCTGCGCGGCGACCTTGGTCTTGCCCTTGGCGTCCTTGAACACCGGCAGCGGCACGACATATTCATGCGCGAGCTTGAGGTGGGCGAGGTCGGCGGCATCGTAGACCAGAGCCCTGGTGTTCTGGCGCGTCGCACCGGAATCGCCGCCATCCTGCCTCGTCGCCGACTGCAGCACCGCGATCAGGAACTTGCCGTCCGGCGTCATCGCCATGCCCTCGAGGCCCTGGTTGTTCTGGCGGCCGGTGTCAGGGTCCTTCGGATCGGGGTCGGCGGCACCGGGCCCGGGATTGTCCGAAGCGAAATTCGCCGTGCCATGGCGCATCGGCACGAGTGCTGCCGGCGGTTGCGTCGCCGACAGCAGACGGCCATCGGCCGAGAAATGGTAAATGTTGGGGCCATATTCGTCCGAGATGAACATCGAGCCGTCCGGCAGCCGCACGATGGCTTCGTCGTCCAGTGCCAGCTTGCCATTGTCGGCCTGAGGCAGGACTGGCATGTCGCCGGCGGTAGCGCGCACGCCGTTCAGCGGATCGAGGCCGGTGGCGTCGGCGCCCTTGTCGTCGGTCAACAGCAGCGTGTCGGACAATGTCGCCTTTACTCCCGCCTGTTCCTGGCCCGCCGCCGGGGCTGCGCCTAGTGCGATCGGCGTCAACTCGATGCCAATGGTGTTGACGCGCGCCCGGTAGTCGGTGGTGCCGACGACATTGTAGCCACGGTCGGGCAGCATCCAGAGCGAACCCTTGTAGGTGCCGGCATCATGTGTCCAGCTCGATGTATCGATCGCCATGCCCGAGCCCGAGCCGAAAGTCTCGCCGAATTTGTCGCGCTGGTTGGACGGGATGCGGCCGACGCCGACAAGCCCCTTGCTGATGTAGGCGACGCTGTCGGCGAGCGCCGGGGTAAGGGCAGTGAACAAAGCGAGTGCCGCGCCGAGCGCGATGGTTCGATTGAGATGCTTCATGGATATCCCCTTCTTGACGCGCAGATCGGCCAAAGCCCGAAAGGGCGCCGCATCGAGGATGCCGCCAGCCGCTTTCCGCAGAGCGGTCTAGGACGTCAACGTGATGGTTGCGTGACAGGCCGCATGCTCAATCGCTCTCTCTTGCGATCAGCTCCAGCGGCCAGACTTCGCGGATAATGCGCGGACCTTCCGGGCCGGCGAAGGCAGGCAGCGAGGCGAGCAGCATTTCGGCCAGACGCCGCCCCATCGGCTCCAGCGACGGCCGGAACGCGGTCAGCGCCGGCGAGAAATAGCGGCAGAGCGGGGTGTCGACGATGACGATCACCGCAATGTCATGGCCGGGCCTGATGCCCATCTCGGCCAGGGCCTTGCAGCCGCCAAGCGCCATGGCGTCATTGTTGAAGATGATTGCGGTCGGTCGGTCCTCTGCCGGCATCACGCGCGGCGTCACCTGGTAGCCGCCGGCCTCGTTGATGAAGCCGTCGGCAATCAGCGCGGGGTCGACCTCAATGCCGTGTCGGCGCAAGGCCTTGCGGTAGCCGGCCAGGAACAGATGGCCGAAATTGAGGTCGAGCGAGGGCCGGATCGCCGCGATGCGGCGGTGGCCGCGCGCCACCAGCCGGTCGACCGCCTCGCTGCCTGCCTTTTCGAAATCGAGGTCGAGCGACGGGTAGGACGTGCTGCCGGAGCGGCTGCGGCCGAGCGTGGCGAAGGGGAAGCCTCGCTCGGTCAGATAGTCGATGCGCTCGTCCTCGCGCCGCGTCCAGGCCAGCACCACGGCATCGGCGCGCCGCGTCTCGACGACACGGCGCAGGCGTTCCTGCTGATAGTCGCCCGGCGCGCCCATCGCCACGATCAGGTCGAGGCCGCGTTCGGCGAAGCCCGCCTGCAGTCCGGTCAGGAACGGAATGAAGAAGGGCTCGCCATATTCGAGGTCGCCCGGATGCGGCTGCATCATGAAGGCGATCGAATGGGTGGCTCCCTGGCGTAGGCTGCGGCCGGACTGGTTGGGCGCATAGTTCAGCTGCTTGGCGGCTTCGAGCACGCGCTGACGGGTGTCGGCATTGACGTCGGCGCGGCCATTCAACGCCCGCGACACGGTGCCGATCGAGATGTTCAGGTGACGCGCAAGGTCATGAATGCTGGACGCCAAAGGATAGTCTCCCCTGCCTTGGCTAGCACCGGCTGCTGCTCAGGCCAAGGCTTCATTACGATTTTTCAAAGCAGCCGATTGACATTCTACGCTATCGGGTGTGTTGTCGTAAACGTTTACGGAAAAACGTTTACGGTGATGCCGTGGATGCCGTGACATTCGGTCTGGAGGGACCGGACGGGAGGAATGTCGGATGATGAATGTCGTCCTCGTCGGCTGTGGCGCGATGAGCAAGGCTTGGCTCGATGCCGTAAGGCAGATCGACGGCCTCGCCATTGTCGGCCTTGTCGACCTCGATGCCGAACGGGCGAAGGCGAGGGCGCACGAATATGACCTCACCGGTGCCGTCATCGGAACCAGTCTCGACGCCGTGCTCGACCAGACCAGGCCTGATGCGGTGTTCGATGTCGTGGTTCCCGCCGCCCGGCGCGACGTCGCCTTTGCCGCCTTTGCCCACAATTGCCATCTGCTCACGGAAAAGCCCCTGGCTGACAGTCCGGAAAATGCCCGCGCCATTGTCGAAGCGGCGCGCCGGGCAGGGCGTATCCATGCGGTGGTGCAGAACCGCCGCTATGTCGCCAATGTCAGGCGCATCAGGCGGTTTCTGGACTCCGGGGCCATCGGCAACCCGACCAGCATCCACGCCGATTTCTTCGTCGCGCCGCATTTCGGTGGCTTTCGCGAGGAGATGGCGCATGTGCTGTTGCTCGACATGGCGATCCACACCTTCGATGCCGCGCGCTACATGGCCGGCGGCGAGCCGGCCGCCGTCTTCTGCCAGGAATGGGAGCCGGCCAGTTCCTGGTATCGGCAGGGGTCATCGGCGAGCGCCGTCTTCGATTTCGGCGGCGGCAAGGTCTTCACCTATGCCGGCTCCTGGTGTGCCGCTGGCTTCCGCACCTCCTGGGAGAGCGCATGGCGGATCGTCGCCGAGCGCGGCAGCCTGATCTGGGACGGCCACGATGCGCTGACGGCGGAGGCGGTGGTGCCGGGCCGCGACGGGCTGTTCGACAAAACCCAGCCGATCGAAGTGCCGTCGCTCGATCCCGCCGACCGGGTCGACGGTCATCTCGGCATCATCAGGGATTTCATGCACGCGGTCGAAACCGGCACCGAGCCGGAGACCCGGGGCACCGACAACATCAAGAGCCTGGCCATGGTCTTTGGCGCGATCGAAAGCGCCGAAACCGGACAGCGCGTGGCAATTACCAGGGAAGCGCAATGATGCCAAATCCACTGCTCGACATCAGGATCGGCACCATGGTGCGGGCCAATCTGGACGACCCGGCGGCTTACATCAAGCAGATCCTGCCGCTCGGCTTCGAGAGCATCCAGCCCTTCTTCTGGCAAACTCTTGGCAGCAAGGATCTGCCGCGGCTGGCCGGCGAAATCCGCGAGGCGATCGGCGATGCCGATGTCACGGTGTCTTCGATCGGCGTGTTCGGCAACCCGCTGGAGAGCGGCGAGGTCGATCGCGGCGTGCTCGCGGCCTGGGAAACGATCATTGATAACGCGCATCTGTTCGGTGCTTCGATAGTCAGCGGTTTCACCGGGCGTCTGCGCGGCAAGCCGCTGACGGACAGCCTGCCGCGCTTCCGCGAGGTGTGGGGGCCGCTGGCTAAGCGCGCCGCCGACAAGGGCGTGCGCATCGCTTTCGAGAATTGCGCCATGGACGGCAACTGGGCTGCCGGCGACTGGAACATCGCCCACAATCCCGACGCCTGGGAGCTGATGTTCAACGTAGTGCCAGACGACACTCTCGGGCTCGAATGGGAGCCCTGCCACCAGCTCGTCTATCTGATCGATCCCATCCCGCAGATCCACAAATGGGCGCCCCGCATCTTCCATGTTCATGGCAAGGACGCGACGGTGCGCTGGGACGTGATCCGCGAGCATGGCGTGTTCGGCCGCCTGCCGTTCGTGCAGATGCGCACGCCTGGCTTCGGCGACAGCGACTGGACGCGGGTGATCAGCGAATTGCGGCTCGCCGGCTATCGCGGCGCCATCGACATAGAAGGCTGGCACGACCCGGTCTATCGCGGCGATCTCGAGATCACCGGGCAGGTCCGGGCGCTGGAGTATCTCAAGCAATGCCGGGGAGGGACCAGCTACCAGCCAAACCCGATGTGAGAACCGGCCGGCGGGAGGAGCCAGCCGGCCAGAGCCCAACCATTGTCGAAAAACCCTCATTTCGAGGGGATCAAAAGGGAGGAACGTGCATGAGCATCGCGACCAGAAGAATTCTGCGCTCTACCGTCGTGGCATCAGCCACGGCGCTTTGCGCCGCAATCTCAACCTTGCCCGCCAATGCGCTCGACGCTCAATGGTGCAAGGACGTCCACATCCGCTTTTTCGTCGGCGGCGCCGAGGGCGACGCCTTCGGTACCATCGTCTATAATGGCGCCAAGCAGGCGGCCGCCGATCTCGGGCCGAAGGTCGACTACATCTTCTCCGGCTGGGATGTCGAAAAGATGGTGCAGCAATTGCGCGAGGCGGTCGCCGTCAAGCCCGCTGGCATCGCCATGATGGGCCATCCCGGTGACGCGGCGATCATGCCGCTGGCCGAACAGGCGCACAAGGACGGCATCAAGATGATGTACCAGAACGTGCCGGTGCCGACGGTGACGGCGGCGTTCGGCGGCGGCTATGTCGGCGCCCAGCAGGAACAGCAGGGACGCGCGCTCGGCGCCGAGGCGTTCAAGCTGGCCGGGCTGAAATCCGGCGACAAGGCGATCATGATCGGCCCCTTCGAGAACGAGAGCCGGGGCGCACGCGAGCGTGGGACGGTCGCCGCACTGAAAGAGGCCGGCGTCGATGTCGTTCAAATCAATTCTGTAACCGAGTGGGCGGCCGATCCGAATCTCGCCATCCCGGTGATCACCGCGGCGTTGCTCAACAATCCCGGCGTCAAGGCGGTCGGCTATCCCGGCGGGCAGATGCTCGGCAACGTGCCGACATACATGCAGGCCGCAGGGAGGAAAGCTGGCGACATCTTCAACTTCGGCTTCGACACCAGCCCGCAGATCGTTGAGGCCTTCAAGGGCGGCTGGGTGCAACTGACTGCCGACCAGCAGCCGTTCATGCAGGGTTACCTGCCTATCCTCAGCATCTGCCAGCAGGTCGTGCTGGGCCTGGCGCCGATGAATGTCGACACCGGCGCCGGCTTTGTCACACCGCAGAATTACGAGATCGTCTCAGAGCTCGCCAAGCAGGCGCTGCGCTGACCTCCCAAGGCTGCCGGCCGGGCCCAGCCCGGCCGGCAGGACCGCCGGCAACAAAGCCGGGATGCGACAACAGAAGCGAGGACCCGATGGCCGAACGCATTATCGAACTGCGCGATATCAAGAAATCCTACGGTCAGGTCTATGCGCTGGGCGGCGTCAATCTCCGCGTCGACCGTGGCGAGGTGGTCGGTCTCATCGGCGACAATGGCGCCGGCAAGTCGACGCTGATCAAGATCCTGTCCGGCGTCGTCAAGCCGACCAGCGGCGAGATATTGGTTCGCGACAAGCCGGTCACCGGATGGAGTGCGGCGCGCTCGCGCGACGCCGGCATCGAGACGGTGTTCCAGGACCGGGCGCTGGCCGTACAGCAGACCATCGTGCGCAATATCTTCATGGGCCGCGAGTTGACCGGCTTCATGGGCTTTCTGAAGGTCAACAAGGAGATCGAGGAGGCAAGCCGGTTGATGCGCGAGATCGGCTTCACCTCGAAAGTGTTCACGCCGCATTCGATCGTCGGCCAGCTGTCGGGCGGCGAACGCCAGGGCGTGGCGATCGCGCGCGCCATCTACAAGCAGGCGGAACTGATCATCCTCGACGAGCCGACCACGGCACTGTCGCTCACCGAAACCGCCAAGGTGTTCCACTTCGTGCGCCAGGTGCGGGCGAGCGGCCGCTCGATCCTGTTCATCGGCCACAACATCCATCATGTCTTCGACATCGCCGACCGCTTCGTGGTGCTCGACCGTGGCAAGGTGGCACTCACCGCCGACCGGCGGGAGATCAAATCGGCCGAAGATCTCATCCATTTCATGGAAGACATCGCGCATCCGGGCGGCTTGGCCGGTCTGCACGAAACCAACGGAGCGGAGCAGGGAGCGCGATGAGCAAGGCCATGGAACCCGATCTGCAGAATCCCCTTGGAGACGTACGCGGCGCTGTGGCAGGCAAGGAATGGAGGCATCCCTCCAACCACTGGCTGCGCGGCTTCATCATCGACAATCGTGCCTCGCTCGGCACGCTCGGGGTGTTCATCGTCATGATGGCGGCGTTCATGATCGCCAACCCGACCGTCTTCACCACCTGGTACCTCTACAGCTCCGTGCTGACCACGCTGCCGGTGGCGTTGTTCGTGGTGGTGCCCTTGGTCTTCGTCGTCACCTGCGGCGAGATCGACCTGTCATTCCCGGCGACGATGGGCTTTGCTTCCTGGGTTTTCGCGCTGGTCGTGCAGGCCGGCTACGACCCGTTCCTCGGCATCGCGGCCGCGCTCGTCACCGGCACACTGCTCGGCTTCCTGGTCGGGTCGCTGGTCGTCTATGGCGGGCTGTCGTCGCTGATCGCCACGCTCGGCATGAATTTCCTGCTGCGCGGTCTGATCCAGATCATCAACGAAGGCAAGTCAACGGCGCTGACCAGCCTTGCCAGCAGTTGGGCTTACAAGATCTTCTCCAGCCAGATCTATGGCATCCCGGTGCAGATATTCTGGGCGATCGCCTTCGTCGTACTGTCGGCGATGCTCTACAACAGGCACCGCTTCGGCGCGCAGGTGAAGGTGGTCGGCGACAACCCCGACAGCGCCACGCAGATGGGCATCGACGTCAAATGGGTGCGCGTGAAAGTGTTCGTCTTCGTCGGCATAGGGGCCGCGATCGCGGGCACCTTCTCGGTCATGATCAACTTCACCTGGTGGCCGACGGCGGGCGACGGCTATCTGTTGCCGGTGCTGGCATCGGTGTTCGTCGGCGGCACGCCGACCTGGGGTGGCATCGGCACTGTGGTCGGCGGCGCCATCGGCGCGGTCACCGTCTCCTTCATCCAGACCGGCGTGGTGGCGGCGGGCTTGAGCGGCTTCTACGTCCAGTTCTTCAACGGGCTGATCATCATCCTGTCGCTGCTCGGCCACAAGTGGAACCAGGCGCGCTATCGCTGAGCGGTCTCGGTTAGAGACCCGGGGCTAGACATCCAGGCATTTCGATACGCGTCGCCAGCTAGGCGGCGCGTAGTGCCGTTTGGCACATGCGGAGCATTCGCTCCGCGCTCCCTGCAAGGCGGCGCAGCATGTCTGTTCGCAGTTTTTCATCACCCTGATGCGGCCCGCGAGACTTGAAAGGCTTGCGGCCAATCACGCCTCGGCTCGGGCCGACGCGGTGCGATCGATGGTACTAGACACATATGTACAGTGCGTATATGGTGCCGACTTCTGACAGACCGGGAGGACGTCTTGAAATCGCACTACCGCGCAGTTGTCATTGGAGGTGGCGTGGTCGGAGCCTCGGTGCTCTACCACCTGACGCGGTTTGGCTGGAGCGATGTGGCGCTGATCGAACGCGCCGAACTGACGGCCGGCTCGACCTGGCACGCGGCGGCCGGTTTTCATGCACTCAACGCAGATCCAAACGTCGCGGCGCTGCAGGACTACACCATCAAGCTCTATCGCGAGATCGAGGCCGAGTCCGGCCAGAACATCGGCCTACACATGACCGGCGGCGTCAACATGGCCAGCGATCCGCAGCGCTGGGAATGGTTGAAATCGGCCTGGGCGGTGTTCCAGTCGGTCGGCATCGAAACGGCTCGCCTGGTGACGCCGCAGGAGATCAAGGAAATCTGTCCGATCGTCGATGTCAGCGGCGTGCTCGGCGGCCTCTACGATTCCAACGAGGGTCATCTCGACCCCTATGGAACGACGCACGCCTACGCTGGTGCCGCGAAAAAGCGTGGCGCCGACGTGATCCTGCGCAACCGCGTCGTTGAGTTGAAGGCGCGCGCCGATAGCCATTGGGACGTCGTCACCGAGCAGGGCACTATCGTCGCCGAGCATGTCGTCAACGCCGGCGGGCTGTGGGCAAAGCAGCTCGGCCGCATGGCCGGCGTCAACCTGCCGGTGACGCCGATGGAGCATCACTATTTCATCACCGAGGACATTCCGGAGGTTGCCACTCTTGACCGGGAGCTCGGGCTGGCGGTCGATCTCGATGGTTTTTCCTACCTGCGCCAGGAGCGCAAGGGGGTACTGCTCGGGGTCTACGAGCAAAACCCCAAGCACTGGAACATGGACGGCGCGCCATGGGACTACGGCATCGAGCTGATCCCGGAAGACATCGACCGCATCAGCCCGGAACTCGCCAAGGCGCATGAGCGGTTTCCCTGCCTGGCGACGGCCGGCATCCGCAAATGGGTCAACGGCGCCTTCACCTTCACGCCCGACGGCAATCCGATCGTCGGCCCGGTGCGCGGCGTGAAGAACTACTGGGTCGCCTGCGGCGTGATGGCGGGCTTCAGCCAGGGCGGCGGCGTCGGTAAATCGCTGGCCGAATGGATGATTTACGGCGAGCCGCAGGCCGATATTTTCGGCATGGACATCGCCCGCTACGGCGCCTTCGCCGCCAACCGCGAATATCTCGGGCAGACGACGCGCCAGTTCTATGCGCGCCGGTTCGTCATGACCTTTCCCAATGAGCGGCTGCCGGCAGGCCGGCCGTTGAAACGCCCCGGAGCCTATGACGGCATGAGCGCCGCCGGCTGCGAATGGACGGCTTCATGGGGGCTGGAAATCCCGGCCTATTTCGCACCAATGGGGTTTCGAGAGGACACCACGCTCAAGCGTTCCAACGCTTTCGACATTGTCGGCGACGAGGCGCTGCAGGTGCGGCGCGCCGCCGGCCTCGTCGATATCTCGGCCTATTCGCGCTACGCGATTTCGGGGCCGGGCGCGGAGGCCTGGCTCGACCGGCTGCTGGCGTGCAGGCTGCCGAAGGCCGGGCAGGCGCGGCTGGCGCCGATGCTTGGGCCGGATGGGCGGTTGAAGGGCGACCTCACCGTCTTCAACTGGGGTGGCGGCGACTACTGGCTGATGGGCTCCTACTATCTGAGGGAGTTCCACATGCGCTGGTTCGAGAGCCACGCGGTGGAGGGCGTCACCGTCACCGATCTTTCCGATGGCATGAGCGGCTTCCTGCTGACCGGGCCGAACGCGCGAAGAATCCTGGAACGCACCACGCATCAGGACGTATCCGCCTTGGCGCTGCCGTTCATGGCCTGCGGCGCCTTCGACATCGGCATGGTGACGGCACGGGTTGCCCGCCTCTCGATCGCCGGCGAACTCGGCTTCGAGATCAACTGCCCATCGGTGATGCATGCGAGCCTGCGCGAGACGCTGCTTTCCGCTGGCCAGGACCTCGGGCTGGCCGAGGCCGGTTATTACGCGCTCAATTCGCTGCGGCTGGAGAAAAGCTTCGGCATCTGGTCGCGCGAACTCACGCAGGGCTACACGCCGGGCCAGAGCGGGCTCGACCGTTTCATCGCTTTCGGCAAGGGCGACTTCATCGGCCGTGACGCAGCGCTGAAGGAACGCGACGCCGGCACCAAGCAGAAGATCGTGACGCTGGAGATCGACGCCGTCGATGCCGATGCCAGTGGGTTCGAGCCGGTCTGGCATGGCGTCCGCCGGGTCGGTTTCGTCACCTCGGGCGGATTTGGCTACACGATCGGCAAGAGCGTCGCGCTGGCGTTGTTGGAGGGCGATTTCACCGGCGAGGGGACGGAGCTTTCGGTGCACATTGTCGGCATTGAGCGGCCGGCGCGTGTCATCGCGGCTTCGCCCTACGATCCCCACGGCGAGGCGATGCGGCAATGAGGAGGATTTCCCATGGTTGATGACGCAGCACGGGACAGCAGGCGCGAACGCCGGCGCGGGCGCACAAGCGAGGCCGGCAGCGAGAGCAGCCGCAAGCCCAACTACCGGTCGCTGAAGAACCCGTTCCTGCCGCAGCCGATCTTTTCCGACGACCAGGTGGCGTCGATCCACGACACGGCGCTGCGCGTGCTGGAGGAACTCGGCATCAAGGTGCTGCTGCCGCAGGCGCGCGAGTATTTCGCCCGCGCCGGCGCGCTGGTTGATCCGGACACCGACATGGTGCGCATCGGCCGCGACGTGGTTGCGGCGGCGCTGGCCTCGGCGCCGAAGTCGATCCACACCCATGCCGGCGACCGCTCCCGGGATCTGACGCTGGAACTCGGATCGATGACGTTCCTGGCCGGATGCGGGGCGCCCAACGTCACCGATCTCGAACGCGGCCGGCGGCCGGGCACGTTCGCCGCCTTCGAGGAGTTCATCAAGATGGTGCAGCATTTCGACGTCCTGCATATGCTGGGCCCCTGCGTCGAGCCGCAGGACGTCGACAACCGCTTTCGCCACTATGCCGTCAACCGTGCGCAGCTGACGCTGTCGGACAAGCTCCCCTTCGTATTCGCGCGCGGCACGCCGCAGGTCGACGACAGTTTCGAGATGGTCCGGCTGGCGCGCGGCCTGTCGCAGGACGAATTCCAGGCCAATGCCTGGTGCTACACCGTCATCAACACCAACTCGCCGCGCCAGCTCGACATCCCGATGGCGCAAGGCATCATCGATTTCGCCAAGGCAGGGCAGGTGTCGATCATCACGCCGTTCTGCCTGGCCGGCGCGATGGCGCCGATCACGGTGGCCGGCGCATTGACCTTGCAGCACGCCGAAGCGCTGGCCGGGCTGACGCTGGCGCAGATCGTGCGGCCTGGCGCGCCGGTGGTCTATGGTTCCTTCTCCTCCAATGTCGACATGAAATCCGGTGCGCCTGCCTTCGGCACCCCGGAGCATGTCAAGGCGACGTTGGGCGCCGGTCAACTGGCGCGGTTCACCGGGCTGCCCTGGCGGTCCGGCGGCGGCAGCGCGGCCAACATTGCCGACGCGCAGGCAGCGCATGAGACGCAGTTCGCGCTGTGGGGCTCGGTGCTGTCGGGCGCCACCGTCTGCATCCATTCGGCCGGCTGGCTGGAAGGCGGTTTGAGCGTTTCCCTCGAGAAGCTGGTCACCGATATCGAGGCGCTGCAGACGGTTGCCGAACTGTGCGCCGCGACGCCCGGCGACGACGATTCGATCGGCTTCGACGCGATTG
The DNA here is from genome assembly GCA_004791255.1 of bacterium M00.F.Ca.ET.205.01.1.1. Lineage (GTDB taxonomy): Bacteria > Pseudomonadota > Alphaproteobacteria > Rhizobiales > Rhizobiaceae > Mesorhizobium. The sequence continues at coordinate 514,981 of SRUQ01000004.1, read as the reverse complement.
CCGAGGTGCAGCCGGGCGGCCATTTCTTCTCGGCCGGCCACACCATGGCGCGCTACCGCACCGCCTTTTACGAACCGCTGGTCGCCGACTGGTCGAATTTCGGCAACTGGACGCAAAGCGGCTCGAAGACCGCAACCGAACGCGCCACCGGCATCTGGAAGCGCATCCTCGCCGATTTCGAGCCGCCCGCGTCAGCCGCCGCCACATCCGATGTGCTCGACGAGTTCATCGCGCGTCGCACGGGAGAGGGCGGCGCGGCGCCGGTGTCTTAAGACTCGAGCGATGCGAGAAACGCCTGACGGGTCAGCAGCTTTCGTTGTCTGATCGGCGCCTTGCCATTGGCAATTGGCACATCCCGTGCAGAAATGAACGGCATGCGCGAAGTTTCGATCGCAATGGTGATCTTCCTGTGCCTGGCGGCGGCAGCGTTTGCCAGCATGACGATCTGGCCCAGGATGCCGGCCAGGCATCGCGACGACGATACCAACACCGTGGTCCGGCACGCCGCCAATCTGTTCGGGGTGATGACCTCGCTGATGCTTGGCCTGATGATCAACTCGGCCAAGAACACCTTCGAATCGATCGATCACAATGTGCATGCCTATGCGACCGAGCTGATCCTGCTCGACAGGACCTTGCGCCAGTATGGCCCGGAATCTGACGCCGTGCGCCAGCCGCTGGTCGCCTATGTTCTGAGGGTTGTGGCCGACACCATGCAGACCGACGAAACGCCTGCCGCGGGCAACGAGCAGTCCGAGCATCTGCTGATGGAGATCGGCTCAAGACTGAGCGCGCTGGCGCCGGCCGACGCGGCGCACAGCTCCGTCTTGCAGGACGCTCGTCAGCGCCTGCAGAAAGTGCTGGAACAGCGCTGGGTGCTGATCGAGCAGTCGGAGGGCACGATCCCTTGGCCGCTGATCGCCATGCTGGTTACATGGCTGGCGTTGATCTTCGCCAGTTTCGGCTTCAGGGCGCCGAGGAATGCGATCACCGCCGCAACCCTGGTCATGTCGGCCGCGCTGATCGCCGGGGCGATCTACCTGATCCTGGACATGGATGTGGCGTTCTCCGGGCCGATCCAGATTTCGTCGGCTCCGCTGGAGCGGGCATTGGCGGAATTGCAGCGGTGAAGCGGAACCGGCGTCGTTCCCGGGCATTCATGGGGATGGCTCAGGGAGGACAAGATGGGTTTCGACCAGTATCACGAACCGCCGGAAGAACTGTCGCAGAAGGTGCGCACCTTCGCCCGCATGATCGCCTCGCTGATCGAGGAGGCGGAAGCGATCGGCTGGTATGAGCAGCGGATGGCGGTGGAAAAGGACCCGCAGGCCAAGGCGATCATGAAGAACGCGCAGGGGGAGGAGTTCAAGCATTTCGGCATGGATCTCGAATTCCTGTTGCGCCAGAAAAAGGACTGGCGCGCCGAGCTGAAGGAAATCCTGTTCACGACAGGGGATATCGTGAAGGCCGGCGAGCGGGCCGAGAAGAAGGTGGATTGAGGCGCGAGTTTTCTAAGAAATAGTTGCCTCCGCGATTGGTCCCGGTATTTTGTGATTTGGTCAGTCGAGACTGGCGCCGTAGACGCAACTGACGAAGGTCCGTTCGATAGACGAAGATTCGCATTTTTGTAGAAGAGGTGTCATGGCAATTCAGCGGCCTTTTCGGCGTACCGTCCGGCAGTTTTCGGATGGCAGCTATGCAAACGGTGGTTGCTCAAGATATATACTACATCCTAAGTATTCTGTCGATTCGGCGCACTATGTTCGAGCTCTTAACGTAATACAAAAAGATGTTGTATATTTGTTTGATTACATAGAGCCTTCTGATGCAAATTTGTCGTGCTATTCTTTTAGAACCCATGAATTGCTGATGAGAATTTGCATCGAAGTAGAGGCAAATTTGAAGGCCATACTTCTGGAAAATGGATACACCAAGGCTGGCAATTTGAACATGGCCGACTACAAGAAGGTGGAGGGTTCACACTTTTTGTCGTGCTATGCGATTCAAATTCCGATTTGGAGGGAAGGTCCGCGGACAATATACCCGTTTGAAAACTGGATGGATGTGGGAAAGCCAGTTTGGTATCAAGACTACAATGCCGCCAAACATGATCGGCACGCAGCATTTCCTAAGGCAAATTTCGAGAATTTGCTGCAAGCAGTTGCGGGTCTCGTTGTCCTAATATCGTCACAGTTCCGAGATGAAGACTTCTCTCGGCGGAGTTCCTCTATTACAATTGAAGAAATCAGTGATGAGTTTGAAGATGCCGTCGGAGGGTTATTCCGAATAAGATATCCAAATAATATTGCGACCGATCTCAGGTATGATTTTTCTTGGGACTCGTTGATGGACGACGCTGATCCATTTGACGGCTACAAATATTAGAAATATCGATTACTTTGAAGGGGCCACAAACCCGTCCAGCACGCGTTTCTGGCCGGCCTTGTCGAAGTCGATGGTCAGCTTGTTGCCTTCGATGGCGGAAATGTTGCCGTTGCCGAATTTCTGGTGGAAGACGCGGTCGCCGACGTTGAAGGGCGAGGGCTTGTCGGCGACGGATTTGGCGACCAGTTCGCCGTCGATGGTGCGGCCCTTCACGCTCGTGCGGCCGGCGCCGTAGCCGGAATCGGTCTCGCCATAGCCGATGCGCTCGACCTGATGGCCGGAGCGCGAGCCCCAGTTGCGGTCGGTCGCTTCGGTGCGGTTGGCCTGCGCGCGCTGCCAGCCCGGCGTCGAATAGGTGTTGGAGAAGGCGCCGGATTTTTCCGCGCCGCCCGCATTGCCACCAATGTTGTCGAAGCGCGAGGCGCCATAGGGGTTCTGCCGTCCCGCGCCCTGGCCGCCGCGACCCGAGGCGAACGAACCACCGCCATAGGAATTGCCGTAGCCGCCATAGGAATTGCCGGTCTCGGCGATCTCGATATGGGTTTCCGGCAGTTCTTCCAGGAAGCGCGACGGGATGGTCGACTGCCAGAGGCCATGGATGAGGCGGTTGGAGACGAACCAGATATGCAGGTTCTTCTTGGCCCGCGTCAAACCGACATAGGCGAGCCGCCGTTCTTCCTCCAGCCCGGAGCGGCCGCCTTCGTCGAGCGCGCGCTGGTGCGGGAACAGGCCTTCCTCCCAGCCGGGGAGAAAAACCGTCTCGAATTCGAGGCCTTTGGCAGAATGCAGTGTCATGATCGAGACAGCGTCCTGTCCGGCATTCTGCTCGGCATCCATGACCAGCGCGACATGTTCGAGGAACGAGCGCAGCGACTCGTACTGCTCCATCGAGCGGATCAGTTCCTTCAGATTCTCCAGCCGGCCGGGCGCTTCGACCGAGCGGTCATTCTTCCACATGTCGGTGTAGCCGCTCTCTTCGAGAATGGTCTCGGCGAGTTCGGTGTGCGGCGTGGTTTCCAGCGCCTTCTGCCAGCGCTCGAAATTGGCCGCGACCTCGCGCAACGCGGCGCGCGGTTTCGGCTTCAACTCGTCGCTTTCCGCGAGATTGCCGGCAGCCTCCAGCATCGGGATGCGCAGGGCGCGGGCCGTGTCGTGGATCTGGCGGATGGTGGCTTCGCCGAGCCCGCGCTTGGGCACATTGACGATGCGCTCGAAGGCGAGGTCGTCGGCGCCTTGCGCGACGACGCGGAAGAAGGCCATCGCATCGCGGATTTCCAAGCGCTCGTAGAAACGCGGGCCGCCGATGACACGATAGTTGAGGCCCAGCGTGGTGAAGCGCTCCTCGAAGGCGCGCATCTGGAAGGAGGCGCGGACAAGGATCGCCATGTCGTTGAGATTGTGCCGAGTCCCTTGTTTGTCGGGGCGCTGATAGGCTTCGATGGTCTCGCCGATGGCGCGGGCTTCCTCCTCGGAATCCCAGGCGGCGTGGACATTAACCTTGCCGTCTTCGGGGTCGTTGCGGTCGGTGAACAGCGTCTTGCCGAAGCGGCCCTCATTGTTCGCGATGAGGTGGGAGGCGGCGCCGAGGATATGCGCGGTCGAGCGGTAGTTGCGCTCCAGCCGGATGATGGTGGCGCCGGGAAAATCCTTGTCGAAGCGCAGAATGTTGTCGACCTCGGCGCCGCGCCAGCCATAGATCGACTGGTCGTCATCGCCGACGCAGCAGATGTTGACTCTGTTTTCGCTCACGGGCTGTTCCGCGCCTGCCGGCGCGGGCCCTCCGCGCGGGCCTCGCAACAGCTCAGACGCCCGGTCGGGCTTGCGGCCTTCGGCCGATCGCAGATCCGTGGAGGTTGAGGCTCGGCCCGCATCCGGCCGCTGCGCCAAGAGCCGCAGCCACATGTACTGGGCGGTGTTGGTGTCCTGGTATTCGTCGACGAGGATGTATTTGAAGCGCTTGTGGTAGTCCTTCAGCACGTCCGGATTGGCGCGGAAGATGCGGATCGGGTGGCAGAGCAGGTCGCCGAAATCGCAGGCGTTCAGCGTCTTCAGCCGCTCCTGATAGGCTTTGTAGAGCTCACGGCCCTTGCCATTGGCGAAGGCGCGGGCGTCGCCCTCGGCGATGTCGGCCGGACCCTGGCCCTTGTTCTTCCAGCCGTCGATCATCTGTGCGAACTGCTTCGCCGGCCAGCGCTTGTCGTCGAGCCCCTCGGCCAGGATCAACTGCTTGATCAGCCTGACGACATCGTCGGTGTCGAGGATGGTGAAATCGGAGCGCAGGCCTGCCAATTCGGCATGGCGGCGCAGCAGCTTGACGCCGATCGAGTGGAAGGTGCCGAGCCACGGCATGCCCTCGACCGCTTCGCCGACCAGATGACCGATGCGCTGTTTCATCTCGCGCGCGGCCTTGTTGGTGAAGGTCACGGCGAGGATCTGCGAGGGGAAAGCTTTTCCCGTGGCAAGGATGTGGGCAATGCGGGTGGTGAGCACGCGCGTCTTGCCGGTGCCGGCGCCGGCCAGCACCAGAACCGGGCCCTCGGTGGTCTCCACCGCCAGCCGCTGCTCGGGGTTCAGACCCTTGAGGTAATCCGGCGCATTGTTGTGGCCGCTGCGGGCAGCCATGGCGCGCGCAGCAATGCCCGACGGGGCCGGGGGCCGCGCATTGGGTTCGTCGAAAAAAGGCATGTCTTCGGAAAAGCCGGACATTTCCCCCGAATGTAGTGATTCGGTGGGGAAAGACCAGAACTGTCTACGTTTTGTTCCGGTAAAGTGCTGCCGTTTCGATGTCCGTCAGATGCGAGCTATCTGTCGGGCTCACCTTTCTCCCAGAGCTCCCACTTCGAAAGGAGTGCCGTCAACCTTTCAGCCGACGTGCCGTGACCGCCTTGAAATTCTGGGAAGGTGGCCATTCCCCATTCGGTCTGTTCAACGAAATGCGTTACGGCGCCGGCTTGGTCGAAGCCGAAGCGAGACTCAAGCTCGGCAATTGTCCTAGCGTCCTTAGCGTGTACGAGTTCGGCTGCCCACTCCAAAGAGCGAAGCCAGGCAGATACGCCACTGTCGTCATTGAAATTTCGGTCGCCGGCCACGAACTCTCCTGCTCGTCACGCTCATCAAAGCTTTCTTTGAGATGCCCAAGCGGCCGCTCAAGCCTTGCGGTAGCCGAGAGCGACGAAAAATCGCTGCCCCAACGAACGCGCCTCATCGGTCATGACTTCGCCCAGCGCCGTCTGCATCCGGTCGTAATAATGGCTGCCGGCAGGAGATGCGAGAAATGCCGCGTAAAGCCTGAGATCGTCGAGCGACAAGTCGCGATACGCGAAAGCGGTTCCTTCCATGATCCCCTTTTCGGCATCCTCGCGAAGCTTGCCGGCCTGCTTGCGCACAAGCGCCATTATCTGCTGATCCGACAAAGGCTGTCCGGCTGCCGCGAGCATTCCCGAAACCATCGCATAGCCCATGTTCATTGCGATCATTTCAGCCATGTCCACGGCGCTGAGATCGTCCATGATTCTCCGGTACAGCGCGAGCCGTGCCGGATCTCCCGACTGCAGTTCCGCAAGGATCCTGGGACCTTCGACCTTTCCGCGCTCCTTGGCTTGCGGATCGGATCCCTGGATCTCCAGGGCCGTGACCCGCTTGCCCAGGGGCGAAGCGAAGAAGGCGGCCAAATCAGCGAGATCGGCGGGCTGCATCTGGCCCGCCATCCTGGTTTCGATGGCTTTCTCCATCTTGTCCGGGTCAAAAGCGCCTTCACAGGCGGCGGACAGGGCTTCCTTGACCTTGTCCGGCCCTGGCACGGATTTGATGCCGGTGACTATGCTTGGGCCGAGACCCGCCAGCATCTCGTGAAAGCCGCTTGCCTTGTTGATCTCCTCGATCGTCTGCGCCGACGCGGCCGGACTGCCGGCTGCGAGCATGACCAAGCCGAACAGCGCGCCGACAACGCGCAACCATGGCGGAGAGAGGAAGGGCATGGCTCGGTCTGCTCCACGGTTATGCTGCAGCGCAGACTGCTGGAAAACTCGAATGCAGGCAAGATGGATTGCCACCTTGGCGTGTAGCCAACTTGACAGGCGGAGCGGTCGGTAGAAAGCTGCCCATAGGGCAGGGGCATCCCGTTGCCCATGGCCGCCCTCCGAGGCGCGCAACAGTCGAAGGAGTATCATCTTGGCTGTCACCATCACCTCCCTCGTTCTCTTCCTCATCGGTCTGGCGCTTGGCGCCGGCGGCGTCTGGTTGGCTTCGCTGGGCGGCAGCTGGTACTACATCGTCGTCGGTCTTGCCTTCCTGGTCACCGCCTGGCTGCTCTTTAGGCGCCGCTCCACATCGCTTTGGCTCTATGCGGGAATCGTGCTTTGCACACTGGCCTGGGCGGTCTGGGAAACCGGCTTCGACTGGTGGGAACTCGGCCCGCGCGGCGGAATCATCGTGCTGGTGGCGCTGTGGCTGCTGACGCCATGGGCGCGGCGAGGCCTTGCCGGACCTGACGGACGCGCGCCGCTTATCCTGGCCGTGCTGGCCTCGCTGGCGGTGGCCGGCTATTCGATGACGGCGGATCCAAAAGACATCGCCGGACAGCTCGGCACCGACAAGATTGCCGCCAATGCCAATCTCGGCAACGATGTGCCTGCAGGCGAATGGCACTATTACGGGCGCACGCAGTTCGGCCAGCGCTATTCGCCGCTCGACCAGATCACGCCGGACAATGTCGCCGGGCTGCAACCGGCCTGGACCTACCGGACCGGCGATGTGAAGGGGCCGGACGACATCGACGAGACCACCTACCAGGTGACGCCGCTGAAGATCGGCGACACGCTCTACATCTGCACGCCGCACAATTTCGCCATCGCCATCGATGCGGCGACCGGCAAGGAGAAATGGCGCTACGATCCCAAGATCAAGCTCGACAAGGACCGCCAGCACCAGACCTGCCGCGGCGTGTCCTATTATGCCGATGCCGGAGGGGCCGCCGGCCAGCCTTGCGCGGCACGCGTCTACCTGCCGACATCGGACGCTCGGCTGATCGCGCTCGACGCCGCCAACGGCCAGGTCTGCCCCGCCTTCGCCGAGGGCGGCACGCTCAATCTTTTGACCGGCATGCCTTATCCGAAGTCGGGCTACTATTACTCGACTTCGGCGCCGCTGATTGCGGGCGGCAGGATCATCGTCGGCGGCGCGGTCAACGACAATTATTCGACGCAGGAGCCGTCCGGCGTCATCCGCGCCTATGATGCAGCCTCCGGCGCGCTGGTCTGGAACTGGGATTCCGGCAATCCCGACCAGACGACGCCGCTGCCGGCGGGCCAGACCTTCACCGCCAACTCGCCCAACATGTGGTCGACGCCGAGCGCCGACGAGAAGCTCGGCCTGCTCTACGTGCCGCTCGGCAACCAGACACCGGACCAGCTCGGCGCCGGGCGCAGCGCCAATGTCGAGAAATTCTCCTCCTCGATCACCGCGCTCGATCTCAACACCGGGAAGTTGAAATGGGTGCGCCAGACCGTGCACCACGACCTCTGGGACATGGACGTGCCGGCGCAGCCGAGCTTGATCGACATCACCAAGGCCGACGGCACGGTGGTGCCGGCGCTGGTCGGGCCGACCAAGCAGGGCGACCTCTATGTGCTCGACCGGCGCACCGGGGAGCCGGTCATCGCGATCAAGGAAGTGCCGGCGCCGGGCGGCGCCGTCGAAGGCGACCACACCTCGCCGACGCAGCCTGTATCGGACCTTTCCTTCAATCCGAAACCGTTGACCGGGGCCGATATGTGGGGCATCACTATGTTCGACCAACTCGCCTGCCGGATCGAATTCCAGGGGCTGCGCTACGAGGGCCGCTATACTCCGCCCTCGGTTCAGGGATCGCTAGTCTATCCCGGCAATTTCGGCGTCTTCAACTGGGGTGGAGTCGCGGTCGATCCGGTACGGCAGGTGATGTTCGGCATGCCGACTTATCTGGCTTTCAAATCGCGGCTCGTCCCGCGTGACGAGGTGCCGCCGCCCGACGAGGGCCGCGGCAGCGAACAGGGGCTGAACCGCAATGAGGGTGCGCCCTATGCGGTGGTGATGGGGCCGTTCCTGTCACCGCTCGGCATTCCCTGCCAGGCGCCGCCCTGGGGTTATGTCGCCGGCGTCGATCTCAGGACCGGCACCATTGCCTACAAGCACCGCAACGGCACCGTCTACGACATGACGCCGTTGCCGCTGCCGCTGAAGGTCGGGGTGCCCGGCATTGGCGGCCCGATGATCACCGCCGGCGGCGTCGCCTTTCTGGGTGCCGCGGTCGACGACTATCTGCGCGCCTATGAGCTGACATCGGGCAAGCAGCTGTGGCGGGCGCGGCTGCCAGCCGGCGGCCAATCGACGCCGATGACCTATACGGTCGCCGACGGTCGCCAGTTCGTGGTCATTGTCGCCGGCGGCCACGGCTCGGTCGGCACCAAGCCGGGCGATTATGTGATGGCTTACGCGCTGCCGAAGTAGGGGCCGGCCCGTTGCGGCTTAGCCGAGCCCGAGATGGCTCTTCAGGCTGGGAACCGAGCCGAGCACCTGATTGGTCAAATCGGGGCCGGCGGCGGCTTCGGCCTGCTGGATCAGCGTTGTGCCGGCCTTCTGGATCTGCGCCATGTCGAGGCCGGATGCTTTCAGCGCAGTGAGGCCATTGACCAGCGCGCCGGCCTTTTCGCCGAGAACGCCGCCGAGCGCGCCCTGCAGGGAGGACAGGAAGCCACCTCCGCCGCCTGCCGGGGCGGCCATGACATCATATTTCTGCGCCAGCGTATCGGCGCCCGGAATCCTGGCGAAGAAAGACGAGGCGCTGGTGCCTTCGGCCTCGTGTTCGAGCACCGAGAAAATGGTGCCGACGACCTTTTCCGTCGTCGCCTGATCGAGACCAGCCTTCTGCGAGACGGTGTTCACTATGTCCTGTACGTCCATGACTTCACCTCAACCCCTGGTTTTCGTGTTTGCTGGCGGCTGCGAACCTTGACCATGGCCTTACGGCTTGCGGCAACGACAGTCGCGCTGCCGCGACAAAGGCGGTGGCCAGGATCGGTGAGGGCATCGTCATCTCTATCGCTCCCTCAGGGCCGTGGCCGCGCCGTTGCGCGGCCGATCGCCGAGTTTCCCCTACTATTGTGGCCGCGCCATCAAGATTTGTCGCCGATGACCAAAATGTGATGCGGGATGAAGGTGGGTCGCGGCATAGGGGTCACCGCGCCGTGACTGGACGATGCGAGGCTCGCCCCTATCTTGCGAACGGCAGGACCAAGTCGAGATAGTAAGATCGAGGAGCACGCCATGACGAAGCCCATCGGCCAGCCAGTCATCACCCAGGCAATGATCGACGCCTATGACGAATACACGCATCTGACGCTGGACCGGCGCCGTTTCATGGAGCAATTGACCCGACTTGCCGGATCAGGCGCGGCTGCGGCTGCTATCGCGCCAATGCTGGCGGCGAATTCGGCGCAGGCGGCGATCGTCGCCGACAACGATCCGCGCGTGAAAGGCGAGGACATCAGCTACTCCGGGGCCAGCGGCGAGATCAAAGGCTACCTGGTCAAGCCGGCGGGGCAAACGGGCAAGCTCGGCACCGTCATCGTCATCCACGAGAACAGGGGGCTCAACCCACATATCCGCGACGTGGCGCGGCGCGTGGCGCTGGAGGGGTTCGTAGCGCTTGCGCCGGATTTCCTGTCGCCGCTGGGCGGCACGCCCGCCGACGAGGACAAGGCGCGCGACATGTTCACCAAGCTCGATCCGGCACAGACCGTCGCCAATGGCGTCGCGACCGTCGCCTTCCTCAAGGCCGACAAGGACGGCAACGGCAAGGTTGGCGCCATCGGCTTCTGCTGGGGCGGCGGCACGGCCAACATGCTGGCCGTCAACGCACCGGATCTGGCAGCCAGCGTGGCTTATTACGGCATGCAGCCGAAGGCCGTTGATGTGTCGAAGATCAAGGCAGCGCTGCTGCTGCATTATGCAGGGCTCGACGATCGCACCAATGCCGGCATCGACGCCTTCAAGGCGGAACTCGACGCGGCCCATGTTGAATACACGGTTTATGTCTATGAAGGCGCCAACCATGCCTTCAACAACGACACCTCGGCCGCCCGCTACGACAAGAAGGCGGCCGACCTCGCCTGGGGCCGGACGGTGGCTTTCCTCAAGGAGAAGCTGGCGTAAGCGGCAAAGGACTAGCCCGCGTTCGCCGGCTTGTGGAAGGCAACGCCGGCGACCACCAGCGCGATGCCCAGGCAATCGCTGAAACTTGGGATCTGGCGCAGCACGATGACGCCGATCAGCGTTGCCGTGACCGGCAGCAGCGACAGCATCAAGGCGAAGCTCGAGCGCGGCAGCCGCGCCATGGCAAGCTGGTCGCAGATATAGGGAATGACTGAGGAGCAGATACCGACGCCGACGGCGGCGGCGAGCAGCGGCGGCGAGAAAAAGGCCGGCAGCGCGTCCGTGAGGCCGATTGGAAGCACGACGACGAAGGCGATGGCCATGGCAGCACCAAGGCCCGCAATGCCGTCGCCGGCACCCGACGCGGCGACACGGTGGCCAAGCACGATATAGCCCACAAACAGCGCCCCGTTGAGGAAAGCCCAGAACAGGCCGACCGGATCGCTGGACCATCTGACGTCGATGAGCAGCAAGGTGCCGGTGACGGCAAAGGCAAGGGTGGCGACATTGCGCGGGCATCTGAGACCGACCAGCGCGACGCCGATGGTGCCGACGAACTCGATCGCCGCCACCAGCGAGATCGGCAAGCGGTCGAGCGCCAGGTAGAACGAGCAGTTCATCACCGCCAGGCTGGCCCCGAAAGTAAGCAGCAGAAGCCTCGTCGGCCGGTCGGCGCGGGCGAAGGTTCTCCACGGCCGGGTCAGCGGCGCAAACACCAGGACGGCCGTGGCGATGCGCAGCCACGCCATACCGAGCACGCCGACATGCGGAAACAAAAGAACCGCAAAGGCCGGGCCGAGATAGTGGAAGACGGCGCTGACGCCGAACCACAGATGCGGCGGCATCGAAGTCACCACGCCTGAGAGGGCGCCTGAGCCTATGGGGGCGGTGGTGCGGGCTTGCGCTTGATCGTCCATAGGATCAGTATCGCAGGCATTTTTCGCGCACCATATGGATGTTGGTCGCGTGATAGGATCGATCCTTTCCCGGATGCAAGGAGTTTTCCGTGAAACGCCTTCGAAATGAAAGTACCAGCCTCGATGCGATGGATCTGAAAATCCTGCGCCTGCTGGAAAAGGATGCGCGCATCAGCACGGCGGAGCTGGCGCGCGTCGTCGGCCTGTCGGCGCCGAGCGTGGCCGAGCGCATCAAGCGGCTGCAGGAGAGTGGGGTGATCGAAGCCTATTCGGTCAGGATCAATCCGGCCGCGCTTGGATTGCCGCTATCGGCATGGCTGCGTATCCGGCCGGTGCCGGGGCAACTGGCGGCCGTCGCCGAGACCATCCGCGACCTGCCGGAGATCGTGCAATGCGACCGGGTGACCGGCGAGGACTGTTTCATCGCGTTGGCGCATGTCGGTTCGGTGGCCGAGCTCGAACGGGTGATCGACCGCATCATCCCGCATGCGATGACCAACACCGCGATCATCCAGTCGTCACCGGTGGTGGCGCGGTCGCCATTGGCGGCGCTCAATCGGCGTACTCAGGCGTGACCGCGCTTCAGGCGGGCTCGCTTGAGAATGCTGCGCCAGCGGATCATGTCGAACGGGATCGGTTCGTTGTTGTTGGCGATGTGGAAAATTTCATTGTCGACGTTCTTGAGCGAGCGCCAGAAATCATAGTCCGATATGCGCGGATCGGCGGCCAGCCTGTCCACTTCGACCTTGATATCGGTTTTCATGCACTTCCCCCGAACCGACTATGCCCCGCCGCCCGTGTCGCTACTTCGATGCGGACCGTTTTCGGCCGGTCCGCTGAGTCGCGCAACGGTTCAACCAGCGTCTTTTCGTTAAAACCTTGGTAAGGTTAACGTGGGTGTGAGGCCGCTTCAAGCGCCGGGACCCGGGGGATTTGAAGGCTCCGCGATTTTAGATTGTGGGTGTGGCTTTGAAGCCCGAGTGTCGGTTTCGCCCTATTTGCGTTTGATGCCGATCGAGCGTCCGGCGCGCTCCGGCATGGGCAGCACGGCGTGGGCGGCGCGCATGGCTTCCACCTTGGCCATCACATCGGCGGGAAAGGGCGCCACCTTCGGTCCGGACATGTCGACATGCAGCGACAGGGTTTCGGAGGTGGCGGCGAGCCAGCCGTCGACATGGCGGATTTCCTGGTAGGCGCGCAGCCGCTTCTCGTCATGATCGATGAGCTGGAACGAGACCTGGACCTTGTGATCCAGATGCAGTTCCTGCACGTAACAGACATGAACCTCGGCTGTGTAGATGGTCAGTCGCCGCTCCTTCACATAGTCCAGGCCCATGCCCATCGCCTCGAAGGCCTCGTCCGAGCAGCGGTCGAACAGCACGTTGTAATAGGCCATGTTGAGGTGGCCGTTGTAGTCGATCCAGTCCTTTTCGATGTCCATGGGCTTGGAGCGGTAAGGGGCGGGAACGGACATCGAAACTTCCTTGTCTGGTGCTGGACACAGCGTGGTGGGTAAGACTACGCATCCATAATCGCATAACAAGCGTGGACACTGGTCCATTCGCGGAGGAATTCATGGCTCTGAGCGACGTCAACCCGGTCGAACGCAACGAGGAAGGCATTGCCGCGGTGCTTGGTATCCTCAAGCAGCAGCTCGGCGAGCGTTTTCAGACCGGCCAGGCCATCCGCTCGCAGCATGCGCACACCACCACCTACATCCCGACGCAGGCGCCGGACGGCGTCGCGTTCCCGGAAACGACGGTCGAGGTGCAGGAGATCGTGCGCGCCTGTGCCGCGCATCGCGTGCCGGTGATCGCCTTCGGCGTTGGCTCCTCGCTCGAAGGGCACACCAATGCGCCGGGCGGCGGCATCTCGGTCGATACATCGCGGATGAACCGCATCCTGTCGGTCAATCCTGAGGATCTCGACTGCACCGTCGAGCCGGGGGTGACGCGCGAGGATCTGAACAGGCATCTGCGCGACACCGGCCTGTTCTTCCCGATCGATCCCGGCGCCAATGCTTCGCTCGGCGGCATGGCCGCGACGCGGGCATCGGGCACCAATGCGGTGCGCTACGGCACGATGCGCGAGAACGTGCTGTCGCTGACCGCCGTCATGGCCGACGGCGAGACGGTGATAACAGGCAAGCGGGCGAAAAAGAGCTCGGCCGGCTACGATCTGACGCGGCTCCTGGTCGGCTCGGAAGGCACGCTCGGCATCATCACCTCGCTCACCTTGAGGCTGCAGGGCATCCCGCAGGCGATCTCCGGCGGGGTCTGCCCGTTCCCCAGCCTGGAGGCGGCCTGCAATACGGTGATCGCGACGATCCAGATGGGCATTCCGGTGGCGCGTATCGAACTGGTCAACGCCTTGCAGATGCGGGCGATGAAGAATTATTCCAAGCTCGATTATCCGGAGAGCCCGTGCCTGTTCGTCGAGTTCCATGGCAGCGATGCCGGGGTTGCCGAGCAGGCCGAAACCTTCGGCATGATTGCGCAGGAGAATGGCGGCGGGCCGTTCCTGTGGACCAGCGTTGCCGAGGAGCGGACGAAGCTGTGGAAGGCCAGACACGATGCCTACTGGTCGTCGCTGACGCTGCGGCCGGGCGCCAAGGGCCTGTCGACCGATGTCTGCGTGCCGATCTCGCGCCTTGCCGAATGCGTCACCGAAACCGAGGCCGACATTGCGGAGATGGGACTGATCGCGCCGATTGTCGGTCACGCCGGCGACGGCAATTTCCATGTGCTGGTGCTGATGGACGTGAAGGATCCCAAGGAGATCGCGCTGTCGGAAAAATTCGTCGCGCGGCTCAACATGCGGGCGATCGCCATGGAGGGCACGTGCACTGGCGAGCATGGCATCGGCCAGGGCAAGGTCGGCTTCCTGCGCCACGAACTCGGCCATGGCGTCGACATCATGCGCACCATCAAGCAGGCGCTCGATCCGCTCGATATCATGAACCCGGGGAAGATCCTGCCGGGCGCGAGCCACTAGATGACTTCCGAGGCTCTGCTCCCGATCGAAGTGCCGCTGTTCTCCGCTGGCGCGCCATTGCCGCATGTGTTTGCAGATGAAGGCAGGCTGGTCATTGCCTACTTAGCCGATGCTCCGGATCCATCTTTTGATGGCACAAATCCGCGCCCGGTTTCACCGCTGACAGGCAACCAGCCGGTGGCGATGCTGACGGCAGATCCCTATCTGGCATTTCAATTCGGCCCGCCGAATGACGAAGCCATCAGCGGCCACCGTCTCCATCCCCTTGGTTTGCGTTCCTACGAGGCGTTCGAAGTCCTCCACTCGTCGTGGGTTGCTTCCCTTGAAAAGGCAAATCGGGTTCACTCATCCCACAAGCCTGAACTGTTTTCTGGCTATCGGCATTTCATCCTCACGTTCCATGACTCGACGCTCGAGTTCATAGCCGAGAGTTTCTCGGCCAGCCTTCACAAGGGCGCCGTTCTAACCGTGCTCCTGAAGTCTGTCGGGCATCGTGTGCCTTGACCCCTCATGTGGGCGGAAAGCTGATGACGCAGTGGGCTTCGAATACTCGTCAAGCGCGGCGACCGCCGGGCGAGGTCGGTTTCGACAAGTGGGTGAGGCGCGCTCGACTTCGCCACGGTGATAGCCGGCATGGATGACGCCATGCGCCAGCATGGCGACCTCGAATCGCCGGCCCTGCGCACAGAACTCACCCGAAATGCCCTGTGTCTATCTGCGTGACCGGTCCGGAAGTTGAGCCGTTCAACCCGGTCCTGGGTTTGGCAAGAATCGGAATGCGAGGGCCGCCGGCACAGGGCAGAACAGACACCTTCGCACGGAAAGGATCGCCATGCTCACGCTTCATGACTATTTGCCGTCACAAAATGGCTGGAAGGCTCGCGTTCTGCTCGGGCTGCTCAAAATCCCTTACCAGACCCGCATCGTCTCGATTTTCGAGGGCGAGAGCCACAGCGATGCGTTCCTCGCCCTCAATCCGGCCGGCGCGGTTCCCGTTCTCCAGCTCGCTGATGGGCAGGCGATCGCCGAGTCGAATGCGATCCTGACCTATCTCGCCGAAGGCACAACCTATCTGCCGGCGGACCGCTATCGGCGCGCCAAGGTCATGCAGTGGCTGTTCTTCGAACAGTATCATGTCGAACCGGTCATCGGTTCGTTGCGGTTCTGGACATTGACCGGGCGGCTGGAGCGCAACAAGGGCATGGTCGAGGCCAAGCGGGCAGCAGGCGCCCGCACGCTCGCCGCGCTGGATCGCGGGCTTGCCGATACCGCGTTTCTCGTCGGCAACCAGCTTTCGATCGCCGATATCGCGGTCTATGCCTACAGCCACCGGGCCGAGGATTGCGGCTTCCGGCTTGCGGACTATCCGGCATTGCCGGGATGGGTGGGACGCGTGCGCGATGCGATCGGCACGGATCATCCCGTTTGCCCCTACAGTATCGATACCCATTCCGGCGCCTGATATCAGGCAGGGCGGCTCGTCTCGATGTGATAGCGAAGATCGCCGGGCATCCTCCGTTGTTACTGGATTTGTTTCAGATCGTCCGACCTCACGCAACACGGGGATGAATTGCCTCTTTATCGACACGCGGATGCGGGTAGAGTGCTGATGACTCTCACTCAACCCGCACGGAGCTGATGCTCGCACGCCTGTTCGTGATCTTTGGTGGCCTGTTCGTGCTGGTGCTGTGCGCAGCGCTGGTGGTGCCGTATTTCGTCGACTGGACGGGTTACCGCGCCCAGTTCGAGCGCGAGGCGAGCGCCATTCTCGGCCGCAAGGTGACGGTGCAGGGCGACGCCACGGCGCGGCTGCTGCCGTTCCCTTCGGTGACCTTCTCCAACGTCGCCGTAGCCGGTGGCCCGAGCGGCCAGCCGGCCATGACCGTCGAGACGTTCTCGATGGATGCGGAACTGGCGCCGTTCCTGCGCGGCGAGGTGCTGATCTTCGACATGCGGCTGGAGCGGCCGAAGGCGACGGTCGACATCGCAGCCGACGGCACTGTCGACTGGGCGATCCGGCCATCCTCGCCCTTCGACCTCAACCAGATCTCGATCGAGAAACTGACGGTGACGGAAGGGCAGGTCGAACTGCGCCATGCCGCCGGCGGACGCAGCCATATCTTTTCCGAGATCAACTCGACCATTTCGGCCAAGTCGCTGGCCGGGCCGTGGCGGATGGACGGCACGCTACGGCTCGACGGCCTGCGCACCGCGATCGCCGCCTCCACCGGCAAGACCGAAGGCAATGGCCAGTTGCGGCTTCGGCTGAAGGCCGATCCCGACGCCTATCCGCTGGTCATCGAGACGGACGGCAATGCCGGCATCGTCAACGGCGCCGCCGCCTATTCCGGCCAGTTCAAGATTTCCGGTGCCGACAAGAACAGCGCGCAATTGCGCGGCACCGATGGCGAGACGGTGAAGGTCAGCGCCGGCAAGCCCGATCCTGGCTTTCGGCTGAACGGCAAGTTTTCGCTCGACCACCAGAAGCTCGGCGTTGATGAATTCCGCTTTGAGACCGGCCCCCTCGACAATCCCTATACCGCGGACGGCAAGGCTTCGGTCGATCTCGGGCTGGAGCCGAGCTTCGCGATCGAAGCCAATGGCGCGCAGGTGCAGTTCGACGAGGCGGTGGGGGCGGCGGCTGGCACCGGGCTGACGCTCGACCAGCGCATTGCCGGGCTGGAACAGGCGCTGCTCGACCTGCCCAAACCGACCATACCCGGCACCGTCGAGGTGAAGCTGCCGGCCGTGGTGGCCGGCGACACGACAGTGCGCGACGTCCACCTTTCCGCCGAGCCGGCCGATGGCGGCTGGGCGGTGAAGTCGCTTGCCGCGACGCTGCCAGGCCGGACGACGCTTGAAGCCGACGGAATGCTGAGCGTCGAGGACCATTTCGGCTTCACCGGTTCGCTGCTGCTGGCCGTCGCGCAGCCCTCGGGCTTTGCCGCCTGGCTGTCCAAGGATGTCGACGAGGCGATCCGGCGCCTGCCGGCCGCCGGCTTCAAGGCCAAGGTCGATCTCTCCGAAAAGCGCCAGGCATTCAGCGACCTCGAACTGATCCTGGGCAAGGCGAAGTTCTCCGGCCGCATCGATTCCAGCCAACCCGACGACGCCAGGCCGTCGGTGCTGATGCGGCTCGAAGGCGGCGACCTCGACGTCGACGGGCTGGCGGCTTTCGCCTCGATCTTCATCAGCGACAAGGGCGCCAACCGCTTTGCCGACCGCGATCTCGATTTCCAGATCAAGGCCGGGCCGGTCAGCGCGGCCGGGCTGACCGCCGATACGGTCGACACCGCGCTCAGGCTGCGCGACGGGCTGCTGGAGATCGACCGGCTTTCGCTGGGCGGGCTGGCCGGCGCCTCGATCAGCGCCACCGGCCGGATCAAGGATTTCCCGGCAAGCCCGACCGGCAAGCTAGACGCGTCGGTGGTTGCCGTCGACCTCAAGCCGCTGATCGACGTCGCAGCGCAGCACTATCCCGACAATGCCGTGCTGAAGGGGCTGGCAAGCCGCGCCCAGGCCTCTCCAGACCTGTTCCAGGATGCGCGCATCGACCTCGTGGCCAGTGCCGCCGACAATGGCGACGGCACGACAGGCCTGGCCGTGAGCGGGCAAGGCAAGGCCGGCGGCTCAGCCTTTTCGGCCTCGCTGTCGGGGAGGGGGGCGCCGGACAGATTGCTGGATGCGCCGGTGACGCTGACCTTCAATGCTAAAAACCCCGATGCCACCGCGCTGCTGGCGCTCTACGGCCTGCCGGCACTGCCGCTGGGCATGCTTGGCGAAGCAACCACGGACATCCAGGCCAAGGGCACGCTTGGCGGCGGATTGGCAACGAACTTCAGCCTGGCCGGGAACGACTTCAAGGCCAGTTTCGACGGGACGGTCGCCGATACGCCACAAGGTCCCACCCTCAAGGGTAAGGTCAGCCTCGACGCCGCCGATATCGAGCCATGGCTGATGACATCAGGGGTTGGGCTGCCAGGGATGGGGGCCGGCATGTCGACTTCGCTGGCGGCGCAGGCCGACTATGGCAACGGCCTTTTGATCCTCGACAATGTGAACGGCGCTCTCAACGAAGCGGCTGTTTCAGGCGACGTCAATGTCGACGTCAAGGACGGCGTGCCGCATCTGGCCGGTGCCCTGGTTCTCGACGAGCTCGATTTCGATCCGATGGCAGTGGCGCTGTTCGGCGATTCGGCGTTTCTCAATGACAAGAGCGGGAGCGACAAGGGCGCGTGGCCATCCGCGCCGTTCAGCCAGAAATCGAGCCTGCCATTCACCGCCGACCTCGATCTGACGACGGCGGCATTGGCCGTCGGGCCGTTCGCCACCGCCTATGACGCGGCCTTCTCGCTGAAGCTCGACCAGGAAGGCATCCGGGTTTCCGACCTCAAGGCAAAGTTCCTCAATGGCGCGCTGACCGGCCTGTTCGAACTGAAGAACAATGACGGCACCGGGCTTTTCACCGGCCAGATGAAACTCGCCGGCGCCGATCTCACAAGCCTGTTGCCGGATGCCGGCATCAGCGGCCAGGGCGATGTCTCGACCTCGCTCTCGACCAGCGGCAAATCGGTCGATGCGATGGTGGCCGCCTTGTCCGGTTCCGGCACGGCGGCGCTGAAAGGCCTGACGGTCGCCGGCGTCAATCCTGACGCTTTGAGCGCCTTCCTTGCCAAGGCGGATGCGATCGGGCGCGACATCGATGCGGCCAAGACCGCGAGCTTTGCACCTGACATCGCTGCCGACGGCAGTTTCGCCGCGAAGGACACCGACATCGCCTACACTATTGCTGGCGGGGCGATGCGGGCGCCGCCGATCAGCCTCGAAAACCCGTCGGCCACCTTGTCGGCCGACGTCACGGCCGATCTCAATGCGGTTACGGGCGCCGCCAAGGGGGCGGTAACCTACAAGGCCGGCGACGAGGCACTGGTCGGCTCCGAGCCGGCCATGAATTTTACCGCCGAGGGGCCGTTCGGCGCGGTGAAGGGCCAGTTCGACAGCGAGCCGCTGGCGCAGTTCCTGACCCAGCGCGCACTTGAAAAGGAACAGCAACGCGTCGAGGCAATGCAGGCGGCGTTGCTGGAAAAACAGCGGCTGCGGCGAGAGGTGCGCTATTACGCGGCGCTGCAGGATGCGCGCGACAAGGCGGCCGAGGAATTGCGCCGGCAGGAGGAGGCAGCGCGGCTGAAGGCGGAGGCCGACGCCAAGGCGAAGGCCGAGGCACAGGCACAGGCTGAAGCGGACGCCAAAGCTCAGGCAGAAGCGGAAGCGAAGGCAAAGGCGGACGCTGATGCCAAAGCAAAAGCCGATGCCGATGCGAAGGCCAAGGCGGATGCTGATGCCAAAGCAAAGGCCGATGCCGACGCAAAGGCCAAGGCGGATGCGGACGCGAAAGCAGCCGCCGAGCAGCAGGCCGCCGACGAGGCGGCCAAGGTGCAGGCCGAGGAGCAGGAGCGGCAGAAGGCGGAAGCGGCGATGCGGATCGCCTCGCAGGAAAAAGCAAGGCTGGAAGCCGAACGCAAGGCCGCGGAACAGGCGCCCAAGGTCGAGCCGGCGCCGCTGCCGGAGGCCAACGACAATCCGCCGCCGGCCAAGCCCAAGTCCAATCCGTTCACGATCGACAATCTGTTGAAGTCGCTGCAGTAAGGCAGTGAAGTTTTAGGGCGCCCACCGAAGTGCAATCGTTTCAAAGGACCAGCAGTTCGGCGCCGTCGGTGATATAGCGGGCGTGACGAAAGTCGCGAATGCCGGCAAGCATGCCGTCCCGCCAGGCCAGCAGGATAAAATAGCCGGGTGGCGCGGCCGGATCATTGCCGTCGTGGACGAGAACCGCCGGCCGGCCTTCCACGAAGCCTGACACCAGGCGCCAATCCTGGGCTCGGGAATAATTGTGGAAGTAGGTGCCGACTTCCTTGCGACCGCTCAAGCGTGCCCTGGCCACCAGCTCCAGCCGGACTTCGTCGGCCAGCATGTCGCGCACAGCGTCGAAATCGCGGTCGTTGAAGCGATCGACATAGGCCTCGAGCAACCGGCGCTCGGACGCACTCAGCCTGGGAGCCGGGCGATCGTCCGGCTCATCGGCAAGCTCACGCAGCCGGCCGCGGCCGCGATGCAGCGCCGCCTTGATGGCAGGGATGCTGATGTCGAGCACGGCGCTGATCTCCTGCAGCGAATAGCCCAGAACATCCATCATGACGACACTGCTTCGTTGCGCAACGGGAAGGCGCATGAACATGTGCAGCCCGGCAGCCGCGGCCTGACGATCGAGGGTGGGATTTGCCGGATCGACGATCATGTCGGGATCCTCATCGGAATAGGCCTTTTCACGGGCGCGGCGGCGCAGGAAGTCGAGCGCCGCATTGTGGGCGATACGAAACAGCCAGCCTTCCGGGTTGGCGATCGGTCCCGCACCGGGCAAGGCCTCGACCGCCTTGGTGAGGGCCTCCTGCAGCACATCCTCCCCCTCGATGACGGAGCCCGTCATGCGGGCGCAGTAGCGATGCAGCTTGGGGCGCATTTCGCCAAGGAGGCGGCCGAAAGGCTCGCGAATCTCGCCGGGACTGTTCATGCGCCTGCCGCTGTTTGAGTGTTTCTATCCCTTGTCCAGCATCCGATAATGGCCCACCACGGTCATCGCGTCACGATGGGGAGGTTCGATGCAGCGCTCCTTGATCCCGTCCTGGAAGGCTTCGAAGGCGGCAAGCCCGGGGATGATGCCGGCATGCTTCTCGGTTTCCATCTCGACGAGATGGACGAAAGTGCCGGCGCTCGAGCGCCAAGTCATATAGCGGACGCCTTCCGGCGCTTTCTCCTGCAGTTCCTTGAAGACGGCCCTGACCAGCCGCTCGTTCTCGTCCGCCCGTTCCGGTTTCGTCGTGTAGCGTATCAGGTGATGTTTCATCTCGGCTGTTCCTTTGGCCGGCCTGCGTGCTGCAAGCCGCTCATGTCCGAGACGATGCGGCCAGGCCAAAGGATTCGGCTGCCTGGAAAAAAGGCGTGGTGCCGCACGAGGCGCTACTCGTGGTTCCGGACGAGCAGGCGCCTCAGTGTCGGTTCGATGCGGGACAGTTCATCGAGATGGGCCGCCGAGAGCTCGGCCAGGCAGTCGTCGGCGCGCCCGGTCAACCGCAGCAGTACGCGGCGATGGTCGTCCTCGTCTTGATCCCTGACGATCAGCCCGGCCTCGCAGAGGCGGTTGACCAGTTCGACGGCGCTGTGGTGACGCACGCGCAGGCGCTCGGCCAGATCGCCGATCGTCACCGGCCCGCCGCCCGGGAACCCCTTGATGGCAAGCAGCGCCTGATGCTGGCGCGCCGTCAGGCCGGCGTCTTCCGCCTGCAACTGGCTGAATTCCAGGAAGCGGCGGATCAGGTAGCGGAACTCGGACAGGCGCTGGTAGTCGGCCTGACTGATGGCGGGGCGGGGTTTTTGCATCTGCGACATTTCAGACATGTGTTGGCATTCCGGCAAAAGCTCAAACGATTTCGGGCGCAACCGCCTTGAATATTTATATCGTATTACGATACATAGCCGCCGGCAAAGCCGAATGGCGGCTCTGCCGTCCCTCAAAACAGCGGCACGCCAGGGAAAGCAGGCAAGCATGAAAACCGATCACGGTAATCCAGGACATCTGCGCGATTTCACCACCGATGCACGGGTGCTGATCATCGCGGCGATCGCCGTCGTGGTGGCAACAGCCGGGCTTTTTGCAGGCATCGCGCTGCTGAAGCTGATCCGGCTTGCCACCAACATCGCCTATTTCGGCCAGTTCTCGCTCGCCGAACTCAAACTGCAGGACACGCCGCTCGGCTATGCGGCGGTCGCGGTGCCGATGATCGGCGCGCTGATCATCGGCCTGATGGCGCGCTACGGCAGCGAGAAGATCCGGGGCCACGGCATCCCCGAGGCCATCGAGGCGATCCTGCTCGGACGCTCCCGGCTCGGCGCCAAAGTCGCCATCCTGAAGCCGCTGTCGTCGGCGATCTCGATCGGTTCGGGCGGGCCATTCGGCGCCGAGGGGCCGATCATCATGACCGGCGGCGCCATCGGTTCGCTGATCGCCCAGATGCTGCCGGTGAGCGACAATGAGCGCAAGACGCTGCTGGTGGCGGGCGCGGCCGCGGGCATGACCACCGTGTTCGGCACACCGATCGCCGCCATCATGCTGGCGGTCGAACTGCTGCTTTTCGAGTGGACGCCGCGCAGCTTCATTCCGGTGGCCGTGGCGGCCATCGTGGCGGAGGTCGAGCGCACGGTGCTGCATCTGCCGGGGCCGATCTTCCCCTTCCAGGGTACGATGGCGATTTCCTTCATGGGGCTGGGCGGCTGGGTGCTGATCGGCATTGCCGCCGGTCTCCTGTCCGCCTTGCTCACCCAGATGGTCTATGCCTGTGAGGACGGTTTCCAGAAACTGCCGATCCATTGGATGTGGTGGCCAATGCTCGGCGGCCTTGTAGTCGGCATCGGCGGGCTGATCGAGCCGCAGGCGCTCGGTGTCGGCTACGACAACATCACCGACATGCTGGACGGCCGCACCATCGCCGCCGCGGCGCTGATGCTGCTGGTGGTCAAGGCCATCATCTGGTCGGTGGCGCTGGGCTCGGGAACCTCGGGCGGCGTGCTGGCGCCGCTGCTGATCATGGGCGGCGCGATGGGGGCGGTGCTTGGCGGTTTCCTGCCGCCGGCCGATGCCGGCTTCTGGGCGCTGCTCGGAATGGCGGCGACCATGGGCGGCACGATGCGCGCGCCGCTGACGGCGACCTTCTTTGCGGTCGAACTGACCGGCAATACGCATGTGCTGGTGCCGCTGATCGCGGCGTGTGCCTCGGCACATGCCGTGACCGTGCTGTTGATGAAGCGCTCCATCCTGACCGAGAAGATCGCGAGGCGAGGGCACCATCTGGTGCGCGAATATCGCGTCGATCCCTTCGCATTGACCCGGGTGCGCGAAGTGATGACGTCGAATGTCGAAAGCGTGCCGGCAACGATGACGCTGCATGGCGCGGCGGCCTTCCTGACCGCGCCGGAAACGCGCCATCCGAGTTTTCCGGTCATCGACGAAAACAGGCAGGTGCTCGGCCTCATCGATCCGCCGGCGATCCTGCGCTGGCGGCGCGCCGGCAAGCACCGCACGACGACGCTCGGCGAACTGCTGGCCGGGAGCAAGGTGACGCTCGCCCATTCCGACGAATATCTGGAGGGCCTGTCGGACAAGCTCTTGATGGCCAACGTATCGCATCTGCCTGTCGTGGCGCGCGAGGACGGAACCCTGGTCGGTTATGTCGGCTGGAAGGATCTGATGCGCGTCAGGTCGAGGAAGCAGGCCGAGGAGCGCGACCGTTCGGCCCTGCTGGGCTTCGGCACCCGCCGCAAGAAGGAGCAGGATGTCGTCTCTTCCTAATCAATGCTGCGCTTCGCCCAGGCCAGAACATAGAGCCTGAGCGCAGAGGAGAGGTTGGTGTCGCGGGGCCGGCTTCCGTCGATTTCGGCGACGAGGGCGGCGAGCGTCAGGCCGCTGGCGGCGGCGATAGCGACGAGGTCGTCGTAGAAAGGCTTTTCCAGCGAATAACTGGTGCGGTGGCCGCGAATGGTCACCGAGCGTTTTTCGACGGCGCTCACATCAAGCTCATTAAACGGGGGCTCATTCAGAGCCGGGATCGTTCGACGGTTCGCGGCGATGGCCGGCGAGGAAGTTCTCGCTCCTGTTGGCGATCAAGCGGTCGCGCTGCTTTTCTGCCTTGGAACGGCCGTGCAGGGCTCGGTTCTGTTCGGCCGCGCGGTCCTTCTCCAACCTTGCCTTCTGCTTGCGGGCCTGGCGGAGATTGACGATGTCGGCCATGGCGAACCGAAAGCCTATTTCTTGCGGAAGGCGTCGAGCGAGACCACTTCGGCGCCCTTGGTGGCCGCATCGGCGGCAGCGGGCTTCTTGTCCGCTTCGGCTGCGGCGGCCTTCTTCTCGGCCTTCGGCTTTTTCTCGGAAACGATGGCAAGCGGTTCGGCTGCCGGCTGAGCGCCAGCCTCGTCGTCGGGCTGCGCCTCGGACTTGACGTCAAACTCAAGCTCGAAATTGACCGACGGGTCGTAGAAGCCGCGCACGGCCGAGAACGGGATCTCGAGCTTTTCGGGCACGTCGGAGAAGGACAGGCCGACCTCGAAGCCGGTTTCGGTCACCTTGAGGTCCCAGTACTGGAACTGGATGACGATGGTCATCTGCTCGGGATAGCGCTCGCGCAGCCGCGAGGACACGCGCACACCCGGCGCGCCGGTCAGGAAGGTGATGAAGAAGTGGTGGTTGCCGGGGAGGCCGGTGCGTGCGACTTCGGCCAGAACCTTGCGCATGACGCCGCGCAATGCCTCCTGGGCCAGAATGTCATAGCGGATATGGTCGTCGGCCATGTGCTGGTCGGGTTCCGTTGAATCGTCCGCATAGCTGTAATCAAGCTTGAGCGCGGCGTAAACCACATATGGATCGCTGTCACGCCGAAGGGGAGGTCATTACCAACGATTTGATCGGCGAGGCTGCTGTGCTGGCGCAGCAAATGTCATGCGCTGGCCAGTGCCGCCTGCTTCTTCACGCTGGCGGTGGACGGGCGCTTGCTGAAGGCGCGCAGGAAGGTATGCACGCCGTTTGTCGCAGATTGCAGCACTTCGTTCTCGGTCGGCACGCCGCCGAGCATGAAGGTGATCTGCAGTTCGGCATTGACCAGAGCGAGGAACTGGCGGGCGGCCACATCGGGATCGTCGATCGAAAGGTGCCCGGCATAGGCAAGGCGGGCGAAGCGGGCGGCGAGCGCCGACCAGGTCCGGCCGGGGCCTTGTTCGCGCCATTCGGCGAAGAGTTCGGGATAGCGCTCGCCTTCGGCCTGGATCAGTTTGCGCAGGAAGCGGCCGTCGCGGTTGCAGATACAGTTCCGGTTCATGCGCACGGCAAAGCCGATCAGGTCGGCTTCGATATCGCCGGGCTGGTCGGGGAAGGTGGCGATGGTGGCGAAGATGCCGGCGTTGCAGCGCTCGGTCAGGTCGCGGACCACGGCGACGAAGAGCTTCTCCTTGTCGCGATGATGGTTGTAGACGGTCTGGCGCGAAACGCCGGCCTCGGCAGCAATGAGGTCGATATTGGCGCCGGCAAAACCCTGACGGCAGAACACGGAAGCGGCTGCGTCGACCACCGAGACACGTTTGGCCTCATGGCTGCGTGGCGGGAAAATGTCAGGAGACACGCCGAGCTTCATGAAAAACCATATAGAGGTGATTGACGATTTAGACAAGAGTGTCTAAATTTGTGGACATAACGCTAAGGGATTTCCTGCGGGCGATGAACAATTTCGTTCTCGCAGAGTCGGAATCCCAAGGGATGGAACGTCCTTGGGTTATGCGTCGCTCCGGGCGGCGACCAGATTCGAAAGAAGCCATTATCATGAGTCCTAAATTCCTCCGCATCGCGGTCGTGCTCGGCTTGCTGTCCGCCATCGGCCCCTTCGCCATCGACATGTATCTGCCGGCGCTGCCTTCGATCGGCGCGGATCTACATGCCGGCACAGCCGCCGTGCAGATGAGCCTGTTGATCTTCTTCCTGTCGATGGGCTTCGGCCAGATCGTCGTTGGGCCGATCTCCGATATGGTCGGCCGCAAGCTGCCGCTCTATTTCGGCCTTGCACTGTTCATGGTCGGCGGCATCGGTTCGGCGATGAGCCCGACCATCGAATGGCTGATCGCCTTCCGCTTCCTGCAGGGCCTCGGCGCCAGCGCCGGCATGGCCGTGCCGCGCGCCATCGTACGCGACCTGCACACCGGCAATGAAGCCGCCAAGCTGATGTCGCTCTTGATGCTGGTGTTTTCGGTATCGCCGATCCTGGCACCGCTGACCGGCAGCCAGATCATCGAGAATTTCGGCTGGCGGGCCGTGTTCTGGACGGTGACGGGCGCGGCGGCGCTGGCAACCATCCTGCTCGCCACCTCGCTCAAGGAAACGCGGCCCGTCGAAGAGCGCGCAGGTTCGTCCTTCGGTACCGCGCTTTCCGCTTACCGTTTCCTGATGGGCGACCGCAACTTTCTCGGCCTGACGGCGATCGCCGGCTTCGGCATCGCCAGCTTCTTCGTCTATCTGTCGAGTTCGTCCTTCATCCTGATCGGCCATTACGGGCTGTCGCCTTCGGTCTACAGCGTGTTCTTCTCGATCAACGCAGTTGCCTTCATCGGCATGTCGCAGCTCACCGGCCTGCTTGCCGAGCGTTTCGGGCTGAAGCGCGTGGTGTGGGTGGCGGTTACCGGCTACGCCACGACGATGGTGGTGCTGTTCGCGATCATGGCGGCGGGTGTCGACCGGCTGGATGTGATGGCGGCATTGCTGTTCGTCGGCTACGGCTTCCTCGGCCTGGTCATCCCCACCACTTCGGTGCTGGCCATGGAAGAGCATGGCGAGATCGCCGGCACGGCTTCGGCGCTGATGGGCACGCTGCACTTCGCCATCGGCGCGCTCGCGATGGGCGTCGCCGGCGTGTTCTTCGACGGCACGCCGCTGCCCATGGTCGCCGGCATCACGCTGTGCGCGGTGATTTCCTTCACCCTGGCCAAGGTCACGCTTGGCCGCTCGCGCGAAGCGGTCGAAGCGCCGGCGGAATAAGCCATCGCCGACAAGTCTGGGAAAAGGCCGGGTTGATCCCGGCCTTTTTCATGCCTGACTTCTGAAGCGCGCGCATGAGTGCTCGGCCGGCGGATTCGCCGTGGCGCGTGGCACAATTTAAGAGGGGAGAAGTGGAGGTTTCTGTTGCCAGGTACCTCCGAACCCCGCCTAGAAGTGCGAACCCCTAGGGCTTGATTTGAAGCTATCGCACTGCATTAAGCAGCGAGACGTGCTTCCGCATAGTTGTCGTTGGCAACTATAAGTTTAGCCCGATGACGGTGGTACAATGCCGGGCAAAAGTACGATCTTTACACCTTCGTCGATCCTATTTCGCCCCCAGCAAAAACCGCTGTATCCTCAACAGCGGCTTTTGGTGGAGGCGCCGGGTACCGCCCCCGGGTCCGAACGGCTTATTTCATCGCCTGTTTATCACCATAGTCGGTCAAGCCGACGAACCGAATATAGGGGCCGGCGATGGAAAATGAAAGGCCGCAATCGGGCTTTGTCCCTGTGTCAAAATGCAACGTGCGAGGGTTGACTTGGGAGCGGTCTCAACCGAAGCTTTGCTGGCGGTGAGGAGTTGCCGACCGAGCGCACGAATTGCGGAGCGCGCCACAGCCCTCACCGATCGGATCCGTGGCGCCGACGAGGGGATTTTCTGATGGCCGACTATCTTGCAGACGTGAAGAAATACGACGCGGGCGCCAATGCCGACGCGGTCGAAAAGATCGTCAAGCATCTGGGCATTGCGCTCAGGAATCGCGACTCCTCGCTGGTGTCCTGCACGGATCCGAAAGAGCTGGAGCGGGTCAAGGAGAGCTGGGTGGCCAAGAAGCTCGGCGTCAGCGACGCGGCGAAAGCCGACGCCGCGATCGAGAAGACCTGCAAGGCGATGGCCGCGGACAATACCAAGAACCGCGTGACGTTCTATTATCTGGTGGCCAAGGATCTGGGCAAGCTCGGCTCGCTCTGAGCCCTTTTTGATAGTTCACTCTGGCGGCCGAGCGGCGCGGTTTTCTGCGCCTCGGCTCGCCAGACCGAATTCTGAGGCTCCGCATCACGGTCAATTGGGGACGGCCCAGCAAGCGCGTGGCATCGGCGTGCGCATGCGCTATACTCGGCGACATCTCGAATCGAGCCGGAACCCGATGCGCCAATATCTCGACCTTCTGCAGCATGTGCTGGACCGTGGCTCCGATCGCGGCGACCGCACCGGCACGGGGACGCGCTCCGTCTTCGGCTATCAGATGCGTTTCGACCTGGCGCGCGGCTTTCCGGTCACCACCACCAAGAAGCTGCACCTGAAGTCGATCATCCATGAACTCCTGTGGTTCCTGGCCGGCGACACCAACATCAAGTACCTGACCGACAATGGCGTTTCGATCTGGGACGAATGGGCCGACGAGAATGGCGACCTCGGCCCGATCTACGGCAAACAGTGGCGGTCCTGGCCTGATGGACATGGCGGATCGATTGACCAGATCACCAATCTTTTGAAGGAGATACGTCGCAACCCTCAGTCGCGGCGGCTGATCGTCTCGGCCTGGAACCCGGCCGAGGTGGAAGCGATGGCGCTGCCGCCATGCCACTGCCTGTTCCAGTTCTACGTTTCCGAAGGCCGGCTCTCCTGCCAGCTTTATCAGCGTTCGGCCGATATCTTCCTCGGTGTGCCATTCAACATCGCTTCGTATGCGCTGCTGACGCTGATGGTGGCGCAGGTGACGGGGCTGAAGCCCGGCGACTTCGTCCACACGCTCGGTGACGCGCACATCTATTCGAACCATTTCGAGCAGGCGCGCGAACAATTGCGGCGCACGCCGAGGGCGTTGCCGACCATGTGGATCAACCCCGAAGTGAAAGACCTTTTCGCTTTCCGCTTCGAAGATTTCCGGCTGGAAAATTACGTCGCCGACGCCTCGATCAAGGCGCCGATCGCGGTCTGAACCGCAGTCCTCAATCGATCCCGACTATCACATCCGTGGCTTTGACCACGGCATAGCCTGCTTGCCCTTTTCGAGCTGACGTCGGCGACGGTTCCCTGTCGAACAGGTGCTTTCGAAGAGCGCAGGGTCTTCCCTTGTTATATTCATCCGGATATATCGGTGGCGGGCTTCAAGCTGATCGGATTTTCAGGGAGAGTTTCATGACGGGCAAGGGTTTTGGATTGAAGGCGATTGCCATTGGCGGTTTCGCGGTGGCGCTGATGGCCATGGCCCCAGTGGCGCATGCGCAAGACAAGGTCCTGGTGTTTGCCGCGGCGAGCCTCAAGGACGCGCTCGACGGCGTGAACAAGGCCTGCGAGGCCGATGTCGGCGAGGCTGCGACCATCTCCTATGCGGCAAGCTCGGCGCTCGCCAAGCAGATCGAAGGCGGTGCGCCGGCCGATGTGTTCATCTCGGCCGATCTTGACTGGATGAAATACCTCTCCGACAAGAAGCTGACCAAGCCCGACACCGAAGTGAAACTACTCGGCAACCAGATCGTGCTGGTGGCGTCGAAAGATTCGACGGTCGAAACCAAGATCGAAAAGGGTTTTGAGCTCGCCAGGCTGGTTGGTGACGGCAAGCTCGCCATGGGCGACTTCAAGGCTGTGCCGGCCGGCAAATACGGCAAGGCAGCGCTCGAATCGCTCGGCGTCTGGCCGTCGGTCGAGGGCAAGGTGGCGCAGGCCGAGAATGTGCGTGCGGCGCTGAAGCTGGTTTCGACGGGCGAGGCGGCCCTTGGCATCGTCTATGCAACCGACGCGCATGCGGAAAAGGGCGTCAAGGTGGTCGGCACCTTCCCGGAGGATTCGCATCCGCCGATCATCTATCCGGTTGCCCAGACTGCGGATTCGAAGGACAAGGATGCGCCGGCCTTCCTGAAGTGCCTGCTGTCCGCCAAGGCGGCGGCGCTGTTCAAGGAGCAGGGCTTTACGGTGCTGGCGCCGAGCAACTGAGTTCGAGAGAGACCTGATATCGGACCATGAACTGGCTGCTGGACCTCACTCCTGACGAATGGAATGCGGTCCGGCTGTCGATCAAGGTGGCGACGGTGGCGATGCTCGCCAGCCTGCCGCCGGGCATTGCGATCGCGCTGCTGCTTGCCCGGGGCAGTTTCTGGGGCAAGACGCTGCTCAACGGACTGGTGCATCTTCCGCTGATCCTGCCGCCCGTCGTCACGGGCTATCTCCTGCTTTTGACTTTTGGCAAGCGTGGTCCGGCCGGGGCGTTCCTGGCCGAACATTTCGGCATCGTGTTCTCATTTCGCTGGACAGGCGCGGCGCTGGCCTGCGGCGTCATGGGCTTTCCGCTGATGGTGCGCGCGATCCGGCTGTCGATCGAGGCCGTCGACCGCAAGATGGAAGCGGCGGCCGGCACGCTCGGCGCCAATCCCTTGTGGGTGTTTGGCACCATCACCTTGCCGTTGATCCTGCCTGGGCTGATCGCCGGCGCCATCCTGTCCTTCGCCAAGGCGATGGGCGAGTTCGGCGCGACGATCACCTTCGTCTCCAACATCCCCAACGAAACGCAGACGCTGCCGTCGGCGATCTACACGTTTACCCAGGTACCGGGTGGTGACGACGGCGCGCTGCGGCTGACGCTGATCTCCATCGTCATCTCGATGGCGGCCCTGGTCGCTTCGGAAGTGCTGGCGCGCCGCGTCGGCCGGCGGATGGACATCGAATGAGCGTCCTCGTCGACATCAGACATCGGCTCGGCGATTTCGCCATCGACGCCCGTTTCGAAAGCGCCGGACGGCTGACGGTGCTGTTCGGGCCGTCCGGCTCCGGCAAGACGACGCTGATCAACATGATCGCCGGGCTGATCCGGCCCGACAAGGGGCGTATCGAGGCCGACGGCCGCGTGCTGGTCGACACGGCCAAGGGCATCTTCGCGCCGAAGCACAAGCGCCGCATCGGCATGGTGTTCCAGGATGCCCGGCTGTTTCCGCATATGAGCGTGGCGAGCAATCTGCGCTATGGCCGCTGGTTCACGCCTGCATCGGAGCGCTACGCGGACATGGATGCGGTTGTCGAACTGCTCGGCATCGGACCGCTGCTCGGCCGGCGGCCGGCAAAACTCTCGGGCGGTGAGAAGCAGCGCGTCGCCATCGGCCGGGCGCTGCTGGCCAGCCCCCGGCTGCTGCTGATGGATGAGCCGCTGGCGTCGCTCGACGAGGCGCGCAAGGCGGAAATCCTGCCCTATATCGAGCGGCTGCGCGACGAGACGAGGATCCCGATCGTCTATGTCAGTCATTCCATCGCCGAGGTGGCGCGGCTGGCAAGCGATGTAGTCATGCTGGCGCAAGGCAAGGTGGTCGCCAGCGGCCCGACGGTGGAGGTCATGCAGAGGCTCGACCTGCTGCCGGCGGAGGAGCGCGGCGAGGGCGGCGCGGTGCTGGACACGAATGTGCTGCGCCACGACGAGGCTTTCGGCATGACCGTGCTCGGCTCGGCGGCCGGCGAGATCCGGGTGCCGGGGCTGGCGGTGACGGCGGGGGCACCCGTGCGCATCCGCATCCGCGCCCGCGACGTCATGATCGCCACCGAACGGCCGTCAGGCCTCAGCGCGCTCAACATCCTGTCCGGCACCATCGTCTCGATCAGCCCGGGAGAGGGGCCGTCGGTCGAGGTCGGCATCGACTGCAACGGTGCAACCGTGCTGGCGCGGATCACAGAGCAGTCGCGCCATGCGCTGAGGCTGCGGCTCGGAGGCCAGGTCTTCGCCGTGATCAAGACGGTAAGTTTCGACAGCGCGAACACGAGCGCCGGGCTGCCGCTCGAGGCCGATGGCTGACGTGTCGGACAGTTCGCTATATCGATTTGGAATAGCGGTGACGACGAAGGCATACTAATGTGCAAGCGGGCCTGATCGCGGAGGAGCCAAGATGCCGTCGCTGAGTTTGCGGATAAATCTCGACCCCGATGGCCGCATCGGACCGGGCAAGATCGAACTTTTGGAACAGATTGCCGCCTTCGGTTCGATCTCGGCGGCCGCGCGCGGCATGGAGATGTCCTACAAGCATGCCTGGGACCTGGTCGAGGATATGAACCGGGTGTTCGGCAAGCCTTTGGTGGCGGCGCAAACCGGCGGACGCAAGGGCGGGGGCGCGCAACTGACGGCGGTGGGACTGGCCGTCGTCAGCCGCTTCCGCGCCATCGAGCGGGCGGCGGCAGTCGCGGCGGCGACGCATATGGATGCGCTACAGGCGGAGATCGATGCGGGGTAGGGAATAGGCAGTAGGGCAGCAGGGACTACTGTGGTTCCCTCATTCTTCCCGCTTGCGCAAGAGATAGGTGTCCATGATCCAGCCTTTTTCGCGGCGCGCTTCCTCGCGCAGCTTTTCGATCTCGGCGCCGACATCGCCGAGCCGGCCGGAGACGATGATTTCGTCCGGCGTGCCGAGATAGGCGCCCCACTGGATGAAAAGATCCTGGTCGGCGAGCGTGTTGAACGCGCATTTGCCGTCGAGCAGGACGACGGCGGCGCCGGCATTGTCCGGCATGCCTTCCTCGGTCAGGCGCCGCCCCGTGGTGATCAGGACGGAATCGCCGATGCGGTTCAGCGCGGTTCTGTGGCTGGCGGCCAGCGCCTGAATGGCGGTGATGCCGGGTATTACTTCGAGTTCGAAGCCGACATTGCCGCGTAGCCGCACGCGCTCGAGGATGCGCAGCGCGCTGTCATAGAGCGAGGGATCGCCCCAGATCAGGAAGGCACCGCAGCCGTCCTCCGCGATCTCGTCGCGGATCAGGCTCTCATAGATAGCGGCGATGGCGTCGTGCCAGTCGTCGACGGTCGAGCGGTATGAGGGGGCTGGTTCGGCACGCACCGGCACGTCGAATTCGACGCGGCGCGACTTCGGGTTGGTGACGAAGCGGTCGCAGATCTGGCGCCGCAACTCGGCAAGGTCGTTCTTCTTGGCGCCCTTGTCGGGGATAAACAGCACGTCGGCGCGATTGAGGCCTGCTATGGCCTGGACGGTCATATGGTCGGGATTGCCGGCGCCGATGCCGATGACAAGAAGCTTGCGCATGGCGCGATCTCCTGCCCGATCGGCAAGGTTTAGTCCAGACTGATACGCGACATCCGCTGCGGAAGGGCTTTGAAACGCCACATTGAAACAGCTAGGGTCAACAGGACATTCTTGCCGAGGGGGCCTTCATGTTGCGATACGCTGTAGGCGCGGTGCTGGCTTTGTCGGCAACACCCGCGCTTGCCAATGACTCGGTTGCCGAACTCGGCACCGGCGGCCTGATCCTGTCGCGTAGCGATGCGGTGGCGATGCAGAGCGAGGACCTGTTCATCTCGCCGGAAAAGGTGACGGTCGACTATGTCTTCCACAACAACACCGACAAGGACGTCAACGCGATCGTCGCTTTCCCGATGCCCGATATTGCGGGCGACCCCGAAGAGATGCCGGCGATCCCCGAGAATCAAAGCGACAATTTCCTCGGCTTCGAGGTGACGATCGACGGCGTCGCGGCCAAGCCCCAGCTCGAGCAGAAAGTGTTTGCGCTCGGCATCGACATCAGCGCCGATTTGAAGGCGCAGAATGTGCCGTTCAATCCGTTCGGCGACGCGGCGAAGGCGGCACTGGCGAAACTGCCAAAGGCGGTGGCCGACGATTGGGTCAACCGCGGCATCATCATCGAGGACAGCGTCGACGACAGCGGTGAGGGCAAACCCGGCTATGCGCCGTTCTGGCAATTGCGCTCGACCTATTGGTGGCGTTCGACCTTCCCCGCCAACAAGGATGTGCACGTGTCGCACCGCTATAAGCCGAGCGTCGGCGGCACGTCGTCGGTGAGCTTCTTCTACGATGGCCAGTTCCAGGGCCAGTACGCCGCCTACAAACCCCGCTACTGCATGGACGACGCGTTCGAGAACGCGGTGCGCAAGGCGGCCAAGGACAATCCCGACGGCTATCCGGCCTATAATGAGAGCCGCATCGCCTACATCCTGACCACAGGCGGCAACTGGGCGGCCGGCAGTATCGGCAAGTTCAAGCTGACCGTCGACAAGGGCAATCCGAAAGCCTTGGTGTCGTTCTGCGGCGACAACGTCAGGAAGGTCGGGCCGACCAGCTTCGAGATGACGGCGACCGATTTCTATCCCGAGCACGACATCGACATTTTGATCCTTGATCCGACCGACAGCGGGAACGCCAACTGATGGACGTCGCAATCTATGTTGCCATCGCCGAGAACGGCGTCATCGGCCGCGACGGCGGGCTGCCCTGGCGGCTGTCCAGCGACCTCAAGCGTTTCAAGGCCGATACGATGGGCAAGCCCATCATCATGGGCCGCAAGACCTATGAGGGCATCGGCCGCCCGTTGCCGGGCCGGCTGAACATCGTCGTCACCCGCGACAAGGCCTGGCGCGCCGAGGGCGTCGAAGTGGCGCACACGCTGGAAGCCGCGATCCAGCTAGCTACGGTGCGCGGCCGCTGCATGAGCGGGGTGGACGAGATTTGCGTCATCGGCGGCGGCGAGATCTACGCCCAGGCGCTGCCGCTGGCCGACCGGCTGCACGTCACCCATGTGCTGGCGTCCGTCGACGGCGACGCGCATTTCCCGCCGATCGACCCGGAAATCTGGCGGGTGGTCAGCGCGCAGGAGGTCCCATCGGGCGAAAAGGACAGTCACGCGACGCGCTATACAGTTTACGAGCGCCGCCGCGCGATAGTTTGAAAGACAAAAAGGGCATTGAAAGACGACAAAGGGTCGCGACCGATCCAAAACCGCCGAGGTCGGCGGTGCATCGCGTTGAAAGCGTGCCTTGACGTCCCTATAGAAGAAGGCACTGGATTTGCGCTGTAACAACCGGCGCTTGAGGGAATTCCAAGCGAAAGGACATTTATGCCCTGGAATGACAAAAGTGGCGGAGGCGGCGGCCCGTGGGGCGGCGGCGGTGGCAACAATCAAGGCCCCTGGGGGCAGGGACCGAAGGGACCGAGCGGTCCGCAGGGCTCGCCTCCCGATCTCGAGGACATTATCCGCCGCGGCCAGGACAGGCTGAGGCGCGCACTGCCGGGCGGTGGCGGCGCCAATCCGGCGATATTCGGGCTGATCGGCGTGGTGCTGGTCGTGCTGTGGGCGTTCCAGGCAATCTATACCGTGCAGCCCGACGAGGTCGCGGTTGAACTGCGCTTCGGCAAGCCGAAGGCAGAACTGTCGCAGCCCGGCCTGCATTTCCACTGGTGGCCGCTTGAAACCGTCGAGACGGCCAAGATTTCCGAGCAGCTCGTCGACATTGGCGGCGGCAACACCAGTGGCAACGGCCTGATGCTTTCAGGCGACCAGAACATCGTCAACGTGCAGTTTTCGGTCGCCTACCAGGTCTCCGATCCCCGGGCCTATCTGTTCGACGTCTCCGATCCCGACGGCATGCTGCGGCAGGTCGCCGAGAGCGCCATGCGCGAGGCGGTCGGCCGGCGGCCGGCGCAGGACATCTTCCGCGACGACCGCCAGGGCATCGCCGCCTCGGTGCGCGAGATCATCCAGACGACGCTGGACGGCTACAAGGCCGGCCTGCAGGTCAACGCTATCTCGATCGAGGACGCCGCGCCGCCACGCGAAGTGGCCGATGCCTTCGACGAGGTGCAGCGCGCCGAGCAGGACGAGGACAAATTCGTCGAGCAGGCCAACCAGTACTCCAACCAGAAACTCGGCCAGGCGCGCGGCGAGGCCGCACAGGTCCGCGAAGACGCGGCCGCCTACAAGAACCGGGTCGTGCAGGAAGCCGAGGGTGAGGCGCAGCGCTTCATCTCGGTCTATGACGAATACGCCAAGGCGCCCGACGTGACGCGCAAGCGCCTCTATCTCGAAACCATGGAGAGGGTTCTGAAGGACTCCGGCAAGGTCATAGTCGAACAGGGCAACGGGCAAGGGGTCGTTCCCTACCTGCCGCTGCCGGCATTGCAGCAGAAGGCGCCGGCTCCGGCCGCGCTGGGCGCGACCACGGGAGGTAACCAGTAATGGGCAACCGTCTTCCCGTATTCGTCGTCATCGCGGCGGTTATCCTGTTCCTGATCTATTCGTCTGTCTTCGTGGTCAATGCGCGCCAGCAGGCGCTGGTGTTGCGCTTCGGCGAGATCGTCGACGTCAAGACCGAGCCCGGCATCTACTTTAAGGCGCCGTTCTCGTTCTTCGACGCCGACACGGTGCAGCTGATCGAGAACAGGGTGCTGCGCTTCGACCTCGACAACATCCGCGTCCAGGTTTCGGGCGGCAAGTTCTACGAGGTCGATGCCTTCATTGCCTACCGTATTTCGGATCCGCGCGTGTTCCGCGCCGCGGTGTCCGGCCAGATCGAGCTCGCCGAAGCGCGGCTGAGGACGCGTCTCGACGCCGCCTTGCGCCGTGTCTACGGTCTGCGCGACTTCGAAGCCGCGCTTTCCGAAGAGCGCGCGGTGATGATGCGCGAGGTGCGCGATCAGTTGCGCCCCGACGCCACGTCGCTCGGCCTGCAGATCGAGGATGTCCGCATCCGCCGCACCGACCTCACCGCCGAGGTCTCGCAGCAGACCTACGACCGCATGAAGGCCGAACGTCTGGCCGAGGCGGAGCGGCTCAGGGCACGCGGCAACGAAGCGGCGCAACGCATCCGCGCCCGCGCCGACCGCGAGGTCGTCGAGATCATCGCCGAGGCGCAGAAGGAGTCCGAAATCCTGCGCGGCGAGGGCGAAGCCCAGCGCAGCGCCACCTTCGCGGACGCCTACAAGCGTGACCCGTCCTTCTTTGACTTCTACCGGTCGATGAATGCCTACGGCACGGCGCTGGACAACACCGGCACGACGATGGTGCTGTCGCCGAATTCGGAGTTCTTCCGCTATTTCCGCGACCCCGAGGGCAAGGAGGGACCGGCCAAGCCGGCCCCCGCGCCTCCGGCGACGGCGCCTGCCGCACCGGCTGCACAGCCCGGCACCAGCCCGTAACGGCCGGTGCAGGACTTCTTCGCGGCGTTAGGCCTGGTTCTCGTCATCGAGGGCCTGGTCTATGGCGGCTTTCCCAGCCTCGCCCGCAAGCTCGCGGGCGAGGTGCTGTCGATGCCGGAGATCGCGTTGCGAGTCGCCGGGCTGGTGGCGATCGGCGCCGGCGTTGGCATTGTCTGGCTGGTGCGCGGCGGATAGGGCGGCGGTTTGCGCAATAACGCCCGATTTACACTCTACCGATAGTCATAGCCGCAAACGTGCCGTATTTTTTGCCATCATGGCGCGACACGGCGTTTTCGCCGAAGCGCTTTTCTCTTTCAGAAATGCCGGGAGGCTTCTCGATGACATCCAATAGGTTTTTGCGCGGTGCTCGGCGCACGTTCGTTGCCGGCGTGGCGGCGCTTTTGCTCGGCACTGTGGCCGTTCCGTCCTTCGTGACGCCGACACTGGCCGCCGACGGGCCGGCTTCGGTCGCCGACCTGGCGGAAGGCCTGCTCGGCGCGGTGGTCAACATCTCGACCTCGCAGACGGTGAAAGGCACGGAAGGCCCGGGCGCGGTGCCGATGCCGCAATTGCCTGAAGGTTCGCCGTTCCAGGATTTCTTCGACGATTTCTTCAAGAACCGGGGTGGCGATAAGGACGGCGGATCGCAAAAGGTGCAATCGCTCGGTTCGGGCTTCGTCATCGATGCCGAGCAAGGTATCGTCGTCACCAACAACCACGTGATCGCCGATGCCGACGACATCGAGGTCAATTTCTCCGACGGCGTTACGCTGAAGGCGACGCTGGTCGGCACAGACACCAAGACCGACGTCGCGGTGCTGAAGGTCGATCCGAAAGGCCACAAGCTGACGGCGGTGAAGTTCGGCGATTCCACCAAGATGCGCGTCGGCGATTGGGTGATGGCGATCGGCAATCCGTTCGGTCTTGGCGGCACGGTCACGGTCGGCATCGTCTCGGCGCGCAACCGTGACATCAATTCCGGCCCCTATGACGATTTCATTCAGACCGACGCGGCGATCAACCGCGGCAATTCGGGCGGGCCGCTGTTCAACAGCGCCGGCGAGGTCATCGGCATGAACACCGCGATCATTTCGCCCTCCGGCGGCTCGATCGGCATCGGCTTCTCCATTCCCTCGCAGCTTGCCTCGGGCGTCGTCGAGCAGTTGCGCCAGTATGGCGAGACGCGGCGCGGCTGGCTTGGCGTGCGCATCCAGCCGGTGACGGACGACATTGCCGAGAGCCTAGGCATGGCAACCGCCAAGGGCGCGCTTGTGGCCGGCGTCATCAAGGGCGGACCCGTCGACAACGGCACCATCCAGGCCGGCGACGTCATCATCAAGTTCGACGGCAAGGACATCCATGAAATGCGCGACCTGCCGCGCGTGGTCGCGGAAAGCCCGGTCGGCAAGGCTGTCGACGTGCTGATCGTGCGTAAGGGCGTCGAGCAGACCGTCAAGGTGACGCTCGGCCGGCTCGAGGACGGCGAAAAGCTTGCCAGCGGCGAGGACGGCAATACCGATCAGGACAAGGGCGAGAAGGCTCCGGCCGTTTCGACCGCTTCGGTGCTCGGCATGACCGTCGGCGAACTGAACGAAGAAACGCGCAAGAAGTTTAGCATCGCCGCCGATGTTTCAGGCGTCGTCATCACCGACGTGGCCAAGGATTCGGCCGCCGCCGAGCGCGGCATCCAGCCGGGCGAGGTGATCACCGAGATCGCGCAGGAATCGGTCGGCACCCCCAAGGATGTCATGGACCGGATCGGTGCGCTGAAGGAGCAGGGACGCAAGAACGCGTTGCTGATGCTGGCGTCGAAGACCGGCGAGCTGAGGTTCGTGACGATCCGGATGGATTGAATCCGGTAGGGCCTTCAAAAACCTGATTTTGATGGAAAGGGCGGTTTAGACAGCCGCCCTTTTTCTTGCCTGCCAGTTCTGGCGAGACAGCCGGTAGAACACATGCCGCTTGAGCGCGG
The DNA here is from genome assembly GCA_004791255.1 of bacterium M00.F.Ca.ET.205.01.1.1. GTDB lineage: Bacteria > Pseudomonadota > Alphaproteobacteria > Rhizobiales > Rhizobiaceae > Mesorhizobium. Next base: position 475,983 of record SRUQ01000004.1, on the reverse strand, counting down.
GGTGGCTGTCCGGAATGTCGGGATGGTCAAAATCGCGGGCCGGGTCGGCGCTCATGCCGAGGCGTTTCATGACGGCGGTGGAGCGATGATTGTCGGCCACGGCGAAGGAGACGATTTCGTCGCGGTCGAGCGTTTCGAAGCCAAAGGCGAGCCAGGCTTCGGCGGCCTCGGTGACATAGCCCTTGCCCCAGAATTCGGGCGCCAGGCGCCAACCGATCTCCATTGTGTCGGAAGGCATGGACGGCACGTGATCGGTTTCGAGGAGGCCGACAAACCCTATGCATTCGCCCGTCGCGGCGATTTCCGCGGCGGCAAAGCCAAAGCCGTCCTCGGCGATCCAGCTGCGGAATTCGTCCATTTTGGCATCCGTCTCGGCACGGTCGCGGCGGAACGGAAAGAATTCCATCACGCGGTCGTCGGAGTTGATGCGGTGGAAGAGTTCGCGGTCGCGCTCCTCCCAATTGCGTAGGATAAGACGTTCGGTACGGATTGGTTTCATTGCACGAATTCTTCCTGGCGGTAGCCCTGCAGATAGAGCAATGCGGTAAGATCGCCATGGTCGATGCGAACCTTGGCCTGTGCCGCCACCGTCGGCTTGGCGTGCAGCGCCACGCCGGTTCCGGCCAGGCGGATCATGTCGAGATCATTGGCGCCGTCGCCGACGGCGATGGCATCGGCTGGCGTAAGGCCAAGACGCGCCGAGATTGCGAGCAGAGCGTCGGCCTTGGCGGCCCGGCCGAGGATCGGCTCGCCGACCAGGCCGGTGAAGCGTCCGTCCTGTTCAAGCAGGCGGTTGGCGCGGTTTTCCTGGAAGCCGAGCATGCCGGCGATGCGCGTGGTGAATACTTCGAAGCCGCCGGAGACGAGCGCTGTCCAGGCGCCGTTGGCGCGCATGGTCTGGACCAGGGCGCGGCCGCCGGAAGCCAATGTCAGCCGGTTGGCGACGATGCGGTCGACGACGGCGGCATCGAGCCCCTCGAGCAGCGCCACGCGTTCGCGCAGCGCCGGCTCGAAGGCGATCTCGCCGTTCATCGACCGTGCGGTGATCGAAGCCACGCGCTCCTTGACGCCGATCTCGTCGGCCAGTTCATCGATGCATTCCTGGTCGATCATGGTCGAATCCATGTCGGCAAGCAGGATTTTCTTGCGTCGGGGTTGCGCGGGCTGGACAATCACGTCGATCGGTTCGGCGGCCAGCGCGGCCCGCAAGAGGACGATCGCCTCGTCGGCCTGCGCGCCCGGCGGCAATTCGAGATCGCAGGCAATCCCTTCGGCCAGCCAGACAACAGCGCTTGCGCTGACCGCCCGCGACGCCATATTCGCAAGCGAGGGTGAGAGAGCGCGGCGAGCGGGATGGGAAACAAGCGTGGCGATGAGCGGCATCGATAATTCCGGTGCGGATGCGGGCGAAGGCCGCGTGAAGAACGCGATCCTGATAGCCGGGCCGACCGCCAGCGGCAAGTCGGCGTTGGCGCTCGACCTGGCCGAGCGCACGGGCGGCGTCATTGTCAACACCGATTCCATGCAGGGCTATTCCGTACTCGATGTGCTGACTGCCCGGCCTGATGCGACGGAACTCGCGCGCGCGCCACATCTTCTCTACGGCCATGTCCATCCCGGTACGGCCTACTCCACCGGCGCGTGGCTGCGCGACGTGATGGGCCTGATCGGCGATGGCACGCTCCTGGAACGGCCCGCGATCTTCGTCGGCGGCACCGGGCTTTATTTTCGCGCCTTGGCGGAAGGCATTTCCGAAATGCCCGACATTCCCCAGCGGGTCCGCGACCGCTGGCGCTACGAGCTGAAAGAGCAAGGCGCGGTGAAGCTGCATGGCATCTTGCTGCGCGAGGATTCCCGCGCCGCCATGCAGTTGAAGCCCACCGACAGCCAGCGCATCGTGCGGGCGCTGGAGGTGCTCGACGCGTCGGGCCGTTCGATCCTGGACTGGCAGGCACAGCGCGGCCGGCCGTTGATCGACAGGCCGAGCGCCCGGTTCTTCGTCATCGAACCGGACCGCGCGGCACTGGTGAGCCGCATCGAGGCCCGTTTCGACCGGATGCTCGACAAGGGCGCGCTGGATGAGGTCAGGCAGCTTGTCGCCCTCGGCCTCGATCCGGCGCTGCCGGCGATGAAGGCGATCGGCGTCCGCGAACTGCAGGCGGCGATGGCCGGGCAGTCAAGCTTTCCCGAGGCAGTCGAGCGCGCCAAGATCGCAACCAGGCAATATGCCAAACGCCAGGCGACCTGGTTCCGCAATCAGCTGGGGCCGGAATGGCAGAGGCTCGGTCCTGGTGACGATCTCGAAACCACGATCCATACACAGGTTACTAATACAACCTGAAAAGTTGACTTCGAAGGAACAGTTCTCGTAGCGGTTGTCCAAATTAACCCTCCGTAAGGCCGCCCATGCCATAAGGTCGACGGGCATATTTCTGACGGGGAGCAGATGCGTTTCCACAAGGCGGAATCCGCATTTTTCGTCTTTATCTTCGTGATCCTGGCCGCCGGCCTGGTGACGCTGCATGCCTATGGATTGCTGCAATCCTTTGCCTCGGAACTGCATACCGCTTCGGGCCTGGACAAAGTCATCTACCTCAACAAGCTGTTGTTCGCGACCGGTGTGTTGCTGGCTACCGCGCTGTTCTTCGGCATCTTCTTCATCTACCCGCTAATCCGCAAACAGGCGACAGAGGAAGGCAAGCTACGCGCCATGACCGTGTCGCTCAGCGCGCGCTCCGAAACGCTGGAGCACGCGGCGCTAACCGACGGCCTGACCGGCATGCAGAACCGGCGCTATTTCGACGATGCGCTGAAGGAATATATCGAGGAGTTCCGGCGCATCGAAAAGCCTGTCGGGCTGATGATCCTCGATCTCGATCATTTCAAGCAAGTCAACGACACCCACGGCCACGATGTCGGCGACGAGGTGCTCAAGGCCGTCGCCAGTTGCCTCAAGGACATGACACGTTATCACGACGTGGTGGCGCGGCTGGGCGGCGAAGAATTCGCCGTGGTGACGCCCAACATGGACGCCGACCTCTTGGCCAAATTCGCCGAGCGTATCCGCAAGGCGATCGCCAACATGTCGGTGCTGTCAGGCAATGTCCGGCTCAAGATCACCACCAGCGTCGGCCTCGCCGTCTGGAACCGCGAGGAAACGGCGGAGCAATTCTACCGCCGCGCCGATCGGCAATTATACGAGGCGAAGAGGCAAGGCCGTAACCGCGTCTGCGCCTGAAATCCCATCACTGAATTCGTGAGGCAGGCCGTCTGCAGCTGTTTTCTGCGCTTCCGGTGCTCACGGACTCCATGTCCGCTCCGCTCCGGTTCTCGAAAACAGCAGCAATCGACGCAGACTGACGAATTCCCTGATGGGATTTGCCCAAGCCTCCAAACGACGCTCAATGGCAGGGAGGAGCCCTGTGCTGCTCCTGGTCGACCGGCGGGAGGTTCGCAGAGCTAATCGTTCTGCGGGCGCAGGCCGAAGGTGGCGGGCTTGAGGCCGTAGCGCGCGTCGAAATCGTCTTCCGGCTGCATGCGCGCCGTTGCCGGCTTGCGGTAGTCGGCGTCGCCGGCCTGCCGGCCCGCATCGACGACTTCGGCAAAGGCCATGGCCGTCGGCTGCGGCTTCGGCACGTTGCGCAACCGCTCGACGATCGCCACCAGGTCGACATCGCCGGGTTTCGACGCCAAATCCTGCTCGGGCTTGGCCGTGCCGGGAAGCAGATGGGCAGGCAGTCTCTCGAATTTCAACCGCATGGTCGTCGCCACGCCTTCGCCGAAGGCGATCGCTTCGCGTTGGCCCATGGAGGACAGGAAGGCGAGCGTCGATGCGGAGGAATCGGCTATCGCCGAGCGGATGATCGCCTGGTCCTGCTCGTTGGCAAGCCGCATGGCGAAGAAGGTCGAGCACTGCGACAGGATGGTCGGGTCGAGCTCGCCCGGGCGCTGGGTGACGACGCCGAGATAGCAGCCATATTTGCGGCCTTCCTTGGCGATGCGCGACAGCGCGTGCCTTGTCGGCGCGAAGCCAAGGCGTGGGTCTGCCGGCATGTAGCGATGCGCTTCCTCGCACAGCAGCAGAAGCTGCAGCTTGCCCTCGCTCCACAGGGCAAGGTCGAACGCCAGGCGCGCCAGCACCGAACAGACCGAGTTGACCACCTCGGACGGCATGCCTGCCATTTCGAAGCAGGTTACCGGCCGGCCGTGATGCGGAACGCGGAAGATGTTGCCGATCGTCTCGTGGATGGTGTCCTCGATCAGGCGCGAATTGAACATGAAACGGTAACGCGGATCGGCGGCGGCCGATTCGATGCGTGTCTTCAGCGATTTCAGCGTCGGGCGCTCGTTCTTGCTTTCGAGCATGCCCGTGCGCTCGTCGATCTGTTTCAGAAGATCGGCGACGCGATAGGGCACCGGGGTATCGGCGGTCAGCGCATCGTTGCCGCGTCTGATATAGGCGCCCGAATTCGGGTTGCGGTAGAGGTTCTTGGCCAGCGGAATAAGGTCGCGCAAGGCGTCGATCTCTTCGGGCACCGTCTCGCGCCCGCGAAACAGCACTTCGGCGAATTCCTCGAGCTTGAACATCCAGAACGGAAGGTCGAGCGTCTTGGCATCGACCCTGACGCAATATTCAGGCAGCGACGCGGCGAATTCATTGTGCGGATCGAGGATCAGGATGCGCAGGTCGGGCCGCGCGGCGACCGACTTGCGCAAGAGCAGCGAGACGGCCGTCGATTTGCCGACGCCGGTGGTGCCGACAACCGCGAAATGGCGCGCCAGCGTGTCGTCGATGGCGATGTTGGCGGCGATCGCTTCGTCCTGCGACAGCGAGCCGATGGTGATCGAATGACGCCCGGCCAGATCGTAGACGGCCTGCAGGTCGCGGCTGCGGATACGGTGCGCGACGGCGCCGATATGTGGATAGGTGGTGATGCCGCGGTCGAAGATCGGCTTGGCGCCGGGCTCGGCCCCGTCGCGCACTTCGCCGATCAGCTCGACACTGACTTCGATGGCGTTCTGGCCCTCATTGCTCCATGCGCGGTCCGATTTGCCGATGGCATAGACGAGGCCGACGGTGCGTGCCGTGCCCAGGTTGATGGAGATCATCTTGCCGACCGTCCAAAGGCCTGTCACCGCACCGTCGACATCATCGGCATAGGCGCTGATGGTGGCGCGGGCGCCATCGCACTGCACGACATTGCCCAGGACGCGTCTGTCGTTCTGCTCTGCGTTGCGGCGCTCCTGCGATGTCGGTTCTCCGACGGAGGCTTCGCGTTCGACATACATGGACAGGCCAATCCCCATTTCCCTGGAGGAGAAGCCTACCCGAACGAGGTTAAGGTCGCGTGTGGCGGGATGGTGTAGGGAAGATTAAGCCATTCGAGAAAATTGTCGTGTGCCGGCTCTTTCCCTGTGCGAGTGTTTCGCTATAGTGAACGCATGGATGATATAGCGAACGATATTTCCTCGACCATCGGCAGGCGGATACGCGCGGAGCGGATTATTCGCGACTGGTCGCTGGCCGAACTCGCCGAACGCTCGGACGTCTCGAAGGCGATGCTCAGCACGATCGAACGTGGCATGACCAGCCCGACGGCCGCACTTCTGGTGCGCATCGCGGCGGCCTTCGGCATGACCTTGTCGACCCTTATCGCGCGGGCGGAATTGCAGGGCGGCGGCGTGCTGCGCGAAGGCGACCAGCCGGTCTGGCGCGACCCCGATACCGGCTATGTCAGGCGGCATCTGTCGCCGGCGTCCGACATGCCGCTCGAACTGATCAAGGTGCACCTGCCGGCTGGTGCGAAGGTCAGCTTGCCGGCCGCCTCCTATGCGTTCATCCGGCAGCAGATCTGGCTGCTTTCGGGACGGCTCGAATTCACCGAGGGCGAGGTGGTGCACAGGCTGGAACCCGGCGACTGCCTGGCGCTGGGCCCGCCGTCCGACTGTGTCTTCCATGCCTTGCAGCCGTATGGCGCCGATTATCTGGTGGCGCTGGTCAAGAGCTGAAAATCATGCCGCGCCGCGCAAAGCGCCTTCACAATGGAGGGCCGCCCCTCGACGACTACAAGGGGCCGCCCTGGGGCGAGGGCGACCCATACATCTTCCTTGCCTGGCAGGCTGCCCATGCCAAGGCCTGGAAGGCGCCGAGCCGCGAAATCATGATGATGCGCATCGACAGAGCGGAACGGCTGGGCCTGACCTATGAGGAATACACGCTCGAAATCCTGGAGCGCGGGCGGCATCTGCAGGCGGAGGACGCTGATCGCATCGCGGCCATCAAGGCGATGCGAAAGCGAAGGCGGTTCAGCCATTTCGATTGACGGCACGGCCCTGACCGATCTCATCTCAACCACAGGAATCCGAAATGAACTCCCTGCAAATCAGAACCCTGGCCAGGGCCCCGAGCACAAACGACATGCTGGCGGACTTGCTGGTCGAAACGGTGGCCGCTGGGGGCTCGGTCAGCTTCATGCATCCGCTGGCGCCCGAGACCGCCGGAGCCTTCTGGGACAAGTCGTTGGCGGCGGCTGCAAGAGGCGAGCGGGTGGTGCTCGGCGCATGGGACGGCGCGGTGCTGGCCGGGACGGTGACGCTTCTCCTCGACTGCCCGCCCAACCAGCTACACCGGGCCGAGATCGCCAAGCTGATGACGCGTCCCGATCACCGGGGCAAGGGCGTGGGAACACGATTGATGCGGGCGGCCGAGACCCTTGCGGCCGAGAAGGGCCGCACGCTGCTGGTGTTGGACACGGCGACCGAGGAGGGCGCGTCAGGCCTCTACGAAAAGCTCGGCTTCACCCTGGCCGGCGAAATACCGGACTATGCGCTGAAGCCGCATGGCGGGTTGACCGGAACGCTCATCTACTGGAAACGCATCGGTTCGGCGCGATAGCCGACCCGGTCATGCCTTCGCGGCGAAGCGTGACAGCAGCCAATGGCGGAATTCCTGCTCGGCGCTGCTCAACGGAACCGCCGATGCCCGGGTCAGGAAATGCCCCGATGTGCTGGTGAGTTCGAAATCGGAAAGCCTGACCAGCGTTCCGCCGGCAAGGGCCGCATCGATCAGCGGCCGCGAGCCGAGCAGCACGCCGGCACCGGCGCTCGCCGCTTCCATCGCGGCGACGAAACTGTCGAAACGGTGCGAACGCAGGGAGTGGCCGGCCAAGCCGGCGGAGGTGAACCATTCAGCCCACATTTCACGCGCCCCGGCGACGAGAAGCAGCGGCAGGGACGGCCAGTCGGCGTCGCCGGCGAGTACCGGGGCGGCGACCGGCACCAGCCGCTCGACGGTCAGTCGCTCGGCTTCGCGGCCGGGAAAGGAGCCATTGCCGAAACGGATGTCGAGCGCTGGGCCGGGCAGGTCATAGTCGCTCGGGCGATGGATCGTCACGATGTCGAGTTGGAGCCGTGGCAGCGCGCTCGCCAGATCGGGCAGGACTGGAACGAGCATCAGCAGGGCAAAGGAGATCGGCACGCGCAAGGTGACGGTCTGGACGGCGCGTGGCTCGAACAGTTCGGCCGTGCTGTTGGCGATGGTGGCAAAGGCGGACTGGATGTGCGGCAGGTAGGCCGCGCCCTCCGGCGACAGTGCCACGCCCCGCGCCAGCCGCGAGAACAGGCGCGTCTTCAGCCGCTCCTCCAGATAGCGGATATGCTGGCTGACGGCAGCCTGCGTAAGGCCGAGTTCACCTGCCGCGGCAGTGAAGTTGGACAGCCGAGCCGCAGCCTCGAAGCTGCGCAGCCAGTCGAGCGGGGGCAAGGACGGGATCGGGTTTCGAGGCATTAGTAATTTTCAGTCATTGGCCAAAAAATGATAATTTGAGTTATGCCTTTCTCCATCACAACATGCAATCCGAAACCCAGGGAATTCGCCGTGGGCAATAGGACAGGAATCGGATTTCCATGTTGACCCACGCGCTTGTCGGCGACGAAGGCAGAAAAATCGAGCTGGGCTGGGGCAATGGGAAGCGTACGCGCTTCCATGCCATGTGGCTGCGCGACAATGCGCTGGACGACAAGACGCGCAGCGCCGGCAACGGCCAGCGGCTGATCACCATCCTCGACATTCCGGCCAACACGACGATTGGCGCCGCTTTGATCAAGGCCGGCGCCTTGGAATTGACCTTTCTGCCGGAGGGGAAGACAGTCAGCTTTCCCGCGCAATGGCTAAGCGCCAACGCCTATGATGGCGATGAGGCCCGCCAGCCCGGCTGGACGGGCGACATCATCCAGCGCTGGACCAAGGCGACGATGCAGAACTGCGTGCCGCGCGCCAGCTACAAGGCGGCCTTTCATGGCCGCAGCGTGCTGCGCGAATGGCTTTCGGCGGTGAGGACCTATGGCTTTGCGGTGATGGACGGGCTGCCGGCCGAGTCCGGAGCGCTATGCAAGGTGTCGGACCTGTTCGGCTATATCAGGGAGACCAATTACGGGCGCTGGTTCGAAGTGCGCGCCGAGGTCAACCCCAGCAATCTCGCCTACACCAATCTCGGCCTTCAGGCGCATACCGACAATCCCTATCGCGATCCCGTGCCGACGCTGCAGATCCTGTCCTGCATCGAGAATACGGTGGAAGGTGGCGAGTCGAGCGTGATCGACGGTTTCGCCGTGGCTGCTGCCCTCCAGGCCGAGAACCCCGAGGGCTTCCGACTGCTGAGCTCCTATGCGGCGCGGTTCGAATATGCCGGCTCCTCGGGCGTGCGGCTGCAGGCGAAGCGGCCGATGATCGAGCTTGGGCCGGACGGCGAACTGATCTGCATCCGCTTCAACAACCGGTCGCTGGCGCCGACGGTCGACGTGCCGTTCGCCGAGATGGGCGCCTACTATTCCGCCTACCGCCGCTTCGCCGAGCTGATCGAGGATCCGTCCTTCGAGGTGACTTTCAAGCTCGGGGCGGGCCAGGCCTTCATCGTCGACAACACCCGCGTCATGCACGCGCGCAAGGCGTTTTCCGGCACCGGCAAGCGCTGGCTGCAGGGCTGTTACGCCGACAAGGACGGCCTGCTGTCGACGCTCGCCGCGATCGAGCACAGCTTCAAGGAGGCCGCGGAATGAGCGGCCAGGATCTGACCGCCGACACCATCGTCGAATTCATTGCCGACATTTTCGAGCGCCGGGGTGCTGAATCCTATCTCGGCGAACCCGTCACCATGTCGCAGCACATGCTGCAAGGCGCCTGGTTCGCCGAGCAGGACGGTGCGCCGGACGAGCTGGTGGCGGCCGCGCTGCTGCACGATATCGGCCACTACACCAGCGAGTTCGGCACCTATTCGCCCGACGATGTCGAGGACAAGCACCATGACGAGGCCGGCGGCGAGGTGCTGGCGCCGTTCTTCCCGCCTGTCATCGTCGAATGCGTGCGCCTGCATGTGTCGGCCAAGCGCTATCTCTGCGCCACCGACCCCACCTATTTCAGCCGGCTGTCGCCGGCTTCGGTTCACACGCTGTCGCTGCAGGGCGGGCCGATGAACCCGCAAGAGGTGGCGGAGTTCCGCAAGAACCCTTTTCATGAGGAAGCGGTGCGGGTTCGCATCTGGGACGAGGCCGGCAAGGTCGCCGAGATGAAGACGCGCGCGTTTCGCGACTACGTGCCGCTATTGGAGCGGGTGGTTCGCAATTTTCGCGATCGCAATTGATAGTCCGGGGAGGAGGAGGCCATGTGTTTTCGCTTCGATGGTTACGCGTGTGTGCTGGCGACATACAGGCCGGAGGACTGCTGGGAGCGCTTGCCTGCCGAAAACCCTTCCCCCTTGCGGCTGAATGCGCTCAGCAACGAGGTGGCTCTCGGGACGTTGACCGCTCATTTGAAGATGACGCAGCCAACGACGAAGCAGATTGCCTTGTCGGCCTGAGCCGCGCCCTCCTATCCCTTGTGATGGACCTGCTGCAGCCCGTAGACGGGCGTCGGCAATCCGGCCTGCCTGGCTTTCAATTGCAGCGACAGGAACTGCGAATAGTGGCGTGACTGGTGCAGGTTGCCGCCATGGAACCACAGCGCCTCCTGCTGCGTCGGCTTCCACATGTTGCGCAATTCGCCTTCCCAGGGGCCGGGGTCCTTGGTGGTGTTGGAGCCGAGGCCCCAGCATTTGCCAACCTTGTCAGCGACCTCTCTCGAGATGAGGTCGGCCGCCCAGCCATTCATCGAGCCGTAGCCGGTGGCATAGACAATGAGGTCCGCTGGAAGTTCCGATCCGTCACTGAGCACAACCGAATGCTGCTTGATCTCTTTGACGTCGACGCCGCTCTTCAGCTTGATCGAACCATCGATGATCAACTGAGAGGCGCCGACGTCGATATAATAGCCAGAGCCGCGCCTGAGATATTTCATGAACAGGCCGGACTCGTCGTCGCCCCAGTCGAGCATGAAGCCGGCCTTCTCCAGGCCCTTGTAGAACTCGGCATCGCGCTTCTTCATCTCGGCATAGGCCGGGATCTGGAATTCGTGCAGGATCTTGTAGGGCAGGGAGGCAAAGATGAGGTCTGCCTTGGCCGTGGTCATGCCTCCTTCAACAGCCTTCTCCGAGTAGAGCGAACCCAGTCCGATTTCCATCAGCGTGTCGGACCTCGAGATATGCGTTGTCGAACGCTGCACCATGGTGACATCGGCGCCGGCCTCATAAAGGGCAGCGGCGATATCATGGGCGGAGTTGTTCGAGCCGATGATGACGGCGCGCTTGCCGGCATAGGCATCAGGACCGGGGTGCTTCGAGGAATGGTGCTGATCGCCCTTGAAGCTGTCCATGCCCTTGAAGTTCGGCAGGTTGGCCTTGCCGGATTGTCCTGTCGCCAGAACCAGCTGCTTCGGCTTCAGGGTGATGTCCTTGCCGTCGCGGTGGACGACGATTGTCCATTCCTTCTTCTTGTCGTCATAGCATGCGCTCCTGGCCTCGGTCGATGACCAGTAGTTGAGCTCCATCACCTTGGCGTACATTTCCAGCCAGTCGCCGATCTTGTCCTTGGGCGAGAACACCGGCCAGTTCTTCGGGAAATCGATATAGGGCAGGTGATCGTACCAGACCGGGTCGTGCAGGCAGAGCGACTTGTAGCGCTTGCGCCAGCTGTCGCCGGCCCGCTCGTTCTTCTCGATGATGATTGTCGGCACGCCGAGCTGGCGCAGCCGCGCGCCGAGCGCGATGCCGCCCTGGCCGCCGCCGATGATCACGGTGTCAGGCTGCGTCTTGAAGCCGAGTTCGGCGGCTTCCTTCTCGCGTTCTTCCTTCCATGTCGGACGGTTCTTGCCCGAACCATGCTTGGCGCCCATCGGCCGGCCGAAGCCCGCCGGTTCCTCATGGCCTTTCAGTTCGACCATGGTGGTCAGCAGCGTCCAGATCTTGCCGTCCTTCAGCCTGATATGGCCGAAGCCGCGCGCCACCTCGGTCTCGAAGCTGATCCAGCCTTCGATCAGGCCGCCGCTCTCGGTCGCGTCCTCGCCCTTGGCAATCGCGAAGTGCGAGGGTTTGGTCGTGGCGAGCTGGCTCTTCAGCATTTCTCGAACCTGGTCGCGGCCTTCCATGGTCTTGATGTTCCAGGTGAAGGTGACGAGGTCGCGCCAGTAGCAATCGTCCTGGAAACAGCCGACCGCTTTCTCCACGTCACCGGCGGAGAGCGCGCCGCCGAATGTGTCGAGCAGGTCGGACAGTTTCTTGTTGGGGGCCTTGTCGAGCATGAATTTCCTCCAGCTTTGGAACGCTTCTTGATCGAGCGGATGTGGCCGGAACGGGCGGCCCGGCATGGGCGAAGTATCTGGTCAAAAATTCCCCTGCGTCACGCCCTCCAATAGTTTGAAGTGTTTTCAATGCCTTATCGGAATGGACTGGCAGTCTGTCCTGACATGGCCGGCAGCGCGGTCCGCCAGTCGCCAACCCTTTCACGCCAGTTCACGCCATTCACATTCGCCGTTGACAGCGCCGCAAAACCAATCCTATTGTCCGCCACCATGAAAAAGGCACTCATTCTCGTAGGAAGGCGCGTGGGCAAGGCGGTGTAACCGCCGGGCGAAATCCTCCCATGCGCAACACACAGGCTCCCTCGGGGGCCTTTTTTATTGCCTGAAACACGACTAAACGACCAGCAACGCCCAAATGGCGACAGTACGGGACCAGACCGATGAGCAACGGACAGAGTGAGCGGCGCGAAATGACGGGCGCCGAAATGGTGGTGCAGGCGCTGAGGGACAATGGCGTCAAGCATGTCTTCGGCTATCCCGGCGGTGCCGTCCTCCCGATCTACGATGAAATCTTCCAGCAGGACGAGGTCGAGCACATTCTGGTGCGGCACGAGCAGGGCGCCGGCCACGCCGCCGAGGGTTATGCCCGCTCGACCGGCAAGGCCGGTGTCATGCTGGTGACATCGGGTCCGGGCGCCACCAACGCGGTGACGCCGCTGCAGGACGCGCTGATGGATTCGATCCCGCTGGTCTGCCTGACCGGCCAGGTGCCGACCTCGCTGATCGGCTCCGACGCCTTCCAGGAATGTGACACGGTCGGCATCACGCGCCCCTGCACCAAGCACAACTGGCTGGTGAAGGACGTCAACGAACTCGCCGCCACCATCCACGAGGCCTTCCATGTCGCGACCACCGGCCGTCCCGGCCCGGTGGTGGTCGACATCCCGAAGGACGTGCAGTTTGCCAAGGGCGTCTATGTGCCGCCGCAGACGGCGCCGCGCACCTCCTACCAGCCGAAGGTCCAGGGCGATCTGGAGAAGGTGAAGGCCGCGGTCGAGCTGATGGCGAGCGCCAAGAGGCCGATCATCTATTCGGGCGGCGGCGTCATCAATTCCGGTCCGGAAGCGAGCCACCTGCTGCGCGAACTGGTCGACCTCACCGGCTTCCCGATCACCTCGACGCTGATGGGGCTCGGCGCCTATCCGGCTTCGGGCAAGAACTGGATGGGCATGCTGGGCATGCACGGCACCTATGAAGCCAACATGGCGATGCATGATTGCGACGTGATGATCTGCATCGGCGCGCGCTTCGACGACCGCATCACCGGCCGGCTGACCGCGTTTTCGCCAAACTCGAAGAAGATCCACATCGACATCGATCCGTCGTCGATCAACAAGAACGTCCACACCGACGTGCCGATCATCGGCGATGTCGGCCGGGTGCTGGAGGATCTGGTGCGGTTGTGGCGGGCGAGCGCCAAGGCCGACAAGAAGGCGCTCTATCCCTGGTGGGAGCAGATCGCCAAATGGCGCGCGCGCGACTCACTCGCCTACAAGATGAACAACGACGTGATCATGCCGCAATACGCCATCCAGCGCCTCTATGCGCTGACCAAGGACATGGACACCTACATCACCACCGAGGTCGGCCAGCACCAGATGTGGGCGGCGCAGCACTATCATTTCGAGAAGCCGAACCGCTGGATGACATCGGGCGGTCTGGGCACGATGGGCTACGGCCTGCCGGCCGCGCTCGGCGTGCAGATCGCGCATCCGAACGCGCTGGTCGTCGACATTGCCGGCGACGCTTCGGTGCAGATGACGATGCAGGAGATGAGTGCGGCGGTGCAGTACGACGCGCCGATCAAGATCTTCATCCTCAACAACCAGTATATGGGCATGGTGCGGCAGTGGCAGCAGCTATTGCACGGCAACCGGCTGTCGCATTCCTACACCGAGGCGATGCCTGATTTCGTCAAGCTGGCCGAGGCCTATGGCGGTCACGGCATTCGCTGCGACAAGCCGGACGAGCTGGACGACGCAATCAAGGAGATGATCTCGGTCAGGAAGCCGGTGCTGTTCGACTGCCGCGTGGCGACGCTCGCCAATTGCTTCCCGATGATCCCGTCCGGCAAGGCGCACAACGAGATGCTGTTGCCAGACGAGGCCACCGACGAAGCGGTGGCCAACGCCATCGACGCCAAGGGCAGGGAACTGGTTTAGGGCAGCTGGGGCAGGGCTTTTCAAAAGCCCTGCTTGGCCAACGCGTTAGATCAAAAGTTTGAAATCGAGATTCACGTCATGAATGCACAACTACAACCCACCGGCTCCGCCTACTTCATCGCCAAGGAAACCGAGAAGCCGGAAACGCACACGCTTTCCGTCCTGGTCGACAACGAACCGGGCGTGCTCGCCCGGGTCATCGGTCTGTTTTCCGGCCGCGGCTACAACATCGAAAGCCTGACCGTCTCGGAAACCGAACATGAAAAGCACCTGTCGCGCATCACCATCGTGACGCGCGGCACGCCGCATGTGATGGAGCAGATCAAGCATCAACTCGAGCGCATCGTGCCGGTGCATCGCGTCGTCGATCTCACCGTGCGTTCGCACGAGCTTGGCCAGGAGCGGCCGCTGGAACGGGAACTGGCGTTGGTTAAGGTTGCCGGCACCGGCGAGGCCCGCGTCGAGGCGCTGCGGCTGGCCGACGCCTTCCGCGCCAGCGTCATCGACGCCAACACCGAGCATTTCATCTTCGAGATCACCGGCAAGGGCTCCAAGCTCGACCAGTTCATCGCCATCATGAAGCCGCTCGGCCTGGTCGAAATCTGCCGCACCGGCGTGGCGGCGATGAACCGCGGCCCGCAGGGGATGTAGAGCCCACCAGACCCAATCCTATCGCCGGCAAGTACGAAGCCTGGCCCGGCCATGGGCAGGCCGCTGGCCTTTGCGCGGTTGGCGAAAAGAGACAATAGTGCTGACATATCTGGGAGGATATCATGTCGCTCGACGCGTTCCTCGCTCTGCTGGTCTACGCCTTCGTGACCTCGATCACGCCGGGGCCCAACAACCTGATGCTGCTTGCATCGGGGGTGAATTTCGGCATCGTCAGGACGGTTCCGCACATGCTCGGCATCAGCATCGGGTTCCTCGTGCTGCTGCTGGCGGTCGGCTTTGGACTGGGCGCTGTGCTGACGGCATTTCCGACACTGCACACGGCGCTGAAGATAGCCGGAGCCGCCTATCTGCTCTATCTCGCCTGGAAAATCGCCATGTCGCGCTCGCTGAGCGGCAAGGGCGAGACGAAGGCAAGGCCGATGCGTTTTGTCGATGCGGCCGCGTTCCAATGGGTCAACCCAAAGGCCTGGGTGATGGCCATCACCGCCATGGCCGTCTACGCCAACCCCGATCACCCGTTCCTGTCGGTGGCGCTGGTCTCTATCGCCTTCACCGTCGTCAACCTGCCCAGCGTTTCGGTGTGGGCGGGGTTTGGCACCGCGCTGCGCGGTTTCCTGTCGGATCCGGTGCGGCTGAAATGGTTCAACATCGGCATGGGCGTGCTGTTGGCGGCGACGCTGTGGCCGATGCTGAAGTAGGTTCGCCAAACCCTCTTCAGTCCCCTATGAGCTGTTCTCTTCGGGAGCGACGGCGCGGTGCACAGCTATTGTGCAGTGCACATTAAATCTTCGTAATGCCGTGTTTTGGCCCTTTTCCGACAAAGGCGCGTCCTATCTATTCGGCGAAATCGCGGCAATGAGCCGTGAGTTGCGCTAGAATACGACCACCTGGCTACGGCGTGTCGGACGGAGAGGGTCTTTTGACGATGCGTGGAAAAGTCGTTCTTTCAGTGCTTGCGGTCGCCTGCGCGGGCGCGGCCTGGCTGTACCTTTCACCCGACACGCTGGGCAAGGTCGAGCAGATGATCGGCGCGAAGCAAGTCGTGGCGGCGGACAAGCCTGCCGGCGGAAAGCCGGCAGATGGCAAGGCTGGCGATGGGAAGGCTGGCGATGGCAAGCAGGGCGGCGGCGGTGCGCGCTCAGCCTCGATCGTTTCCGCGACTGCAACGACCGCCGATTTCCCGATCCGGCGCTATGCCATCGGCTTCGTCTCGTCTCCGGCAGTGGTCAACATCAACGCGCGTGTGTCCAGCCAGATCGTGTCGATCGATGTCAAGGACGGCCAGATGGTGAAGGCGGGCGACGTTCTGTTCTCGCTCGACGATCGTGCGCTGAAGGCGCAACTCGCCAAGGACCAGGCGACGCTCGCCAAGGACCAGGCGCTGCTTGCCAGTTCGAATTCCGATCTCCAGCGCGCCAAGGACCTTGTTGCCAAGCAGGCCGGCACCCAGCAGACCTACGACCAGGCCGTCGCCGCGCAGAAGGCGGCAGCCGCGACCGTCGATGCCGACAAGGCGACAATCGACGCCGACACTGTCCAGCTAGGCTTTGCCACGATCACGGCGCCGATCGCCGGCCGGCTCGGCGCCGTCAGCGTCGCCGTTGGCGACCTCGTCACCACCAACAATGGCAACAGCAGCACGGCGACCCCGCTCGTCACCATCACCGAGATGGACCCGCTGCAGGTGAACTTCAACCTGCCGGAAAGCAATTTGGCGCTGCTGCACAAGGCGCTTGCCGACCCGCGGCAGGGCGCGGTGACGCTGACAAAGGATGGCAACTTGACGCCGATCGGCAAGGGCACGCTCGATTTCGTCGATTCCAGCGTCGACACCGCCTCGGGTACGATCGCCACGCGGGCAAGCATCCCGAATGCTGACCTTTCGCTATGGCCCGGCCAGTATGTGAATGTGATCCTGGACGCGGGCATCATGCCGCAGATGACATCGGTGCCCACGGTCGCGGTGCAGCCCAGCCAGAAGGGGCCGTTCGTCTATGTGGTCAAGCCGGACAACACGGTCGAGATGCGGCCGGTACAGGTGGCGCTGACCGAGGGCGAGAACAGTGCGATCAGCAATGGCCTGAAGAGTGGCGAGAAGGTCGTCGTCGAGGGCCAGACACGGCTGAAGAACGGTGCCGCGGTGCACGAGGGCAAGGCTTCGGCCGGAACCGGTGATAAGGCCGCGCCGCCCAAGGTGGCGGAGGCCGACAAGGCCGGCGAGGCGCGCCAATGATCTCCGAATTCTGCATCCGCAGGCCTGTCGCCACGCTCCTGATGTCGTTCGCCCTCGTGCTGGGTGGCCTGTTTGCCTACAAATTCCTGCCGGTGGCGGCGCTGCCGAGCGCTGAATTCCCGGTCGTCAACGTCTCGGCCTCACTGCCCGGCGCGTCGCCGGAAACCATGGCGACATCGGTGGCGACGCCGCTGATCAAGCAGTTCGCCACCATTGCCGGCATCGATTCGATCTCGACCACCAACTCGCTTGGCCAGACCTCGATCGCCCTCCAGTTTGTGCTCAACCGCGACATCGACGCGGCCGCGGCCGACGTGCAGGCGGCGATCGCGCGCACGCAGAAATCGCTGCCGCCGGAGATGACGGCGCCGCCAAGCTATCGCAAGGTCAATCCGGCCGACGCGCCGATCCTTTTGATGTCGCTGGTCAGCGACACGGTTCCGCTGACCGATCTCGATGCATTCGCGGAAAACGTCATTTCGCCATCGCTATCGACCATCGACGGTGTGGCGCAGGTGTCGATCTACGGCCAGCAGAAATATGCCGTGCGCATCCAGATCGATCCGGCGGCACTTGCCGCGCGCGGCATCTCGATCGACCAGCTGCAGACAGCGGTCGCATCGGCCAACAGCAACACGCCGCTCGGTGTGCTGCAGAACGACCAGCAGCAGCTGACCATCACGGCCAACACGCAGCTGACCGACGCAGCCGGATTCTCCAACCTCATCATCGCCACCAAGAACGGCCACCCGGTGCGGCTGGGCGAGGTGACGCGGGTCATCGATTCGGTTCAGACCACGACGACGGCGAGTTGGTACGACGGCACGCGCGCGATCATCATGGCGGTGCAGCGCCAGCCTGACGCCAACACCGTCGATGTCGTCGACAAGGTCAAGGCGATGCTGCCGTCCTTCCAGGACCAGATGCCGGCGGCCGCCAACATCAAGCTGCTCAACGACCGCTCGACCTCGATCCGCCAGGCCGTCGACGACGTGCAGTTCACGCTGCTGCTGACCATCGCCCTGGTGGTGATGGTGATCTTCGTCTTCCTGCGCCGCGTCACGGCAACGGTCATCCCGGCGGTGGCGGTGCCGATCTCGCTGATCGCCACGCTGGGCGCGATGTTCCTGTTCGGATTTTCCATCGACAACATCTCGCTGATGGGCCTGACGCTTGCGGTCGGCCTCGTCGTCGACGACGCCATCGTCATGTTGGAGAACATTTTTCGCCACATGGAAGAGGAAGGGCTCTCGGCTTTCGACGCATCGCTGAAAGGCGCGCGCGAGATCGGCTTCACCATCATCTCTATCTCCATTTCGCTGGTGGCGGTGTTCATTCCCGTGCTTTTGATGGGCGGCGTGATCGGCCGCATATTCAACGAGTTCGCGGTCGTGGTGACGGTCGCCATCCTCGCCTCGATGTTCGTGTCGCTGACGCTGACGCCGATGCTGTGCTCGCGGCTGCTGTCGGTCTCGAGGACCGACCGGGATGCGCATGCCGAAGGGCACAGGCATGACATGGTGACGCGCGCCTATGATTGGCTGCTGAGCTTCTGCCTGCGCCACACCTTCCTGGTGTTCCTGGTCTTCGCCGGAACAGCGGCGGCGTCGGTATGGCTGATCCAGATTTCGCCCAAGGGTTTCTTCCCGCAGGAGGATATCGGCCAGATTTCAGTGACCACCATCGCGCGCCAGGACATCTCGTTCGACGCCATGGCCAAGCTGCAGGGTCAGGTGGCCAACGTCTTCTCGCATTCGCCCTATGTCGAGCATGTGGCATGGTCGGCGGGCAGCGGCAACAATGCGCTCAACCAGGGGCAGCTCTTCGTCCAGCTCAAGGCAAAGGATCAGCGGCCAGACATCGACAAGGTGCTTTCGGACCTGAGGCGGCAGCTTTCCGGTGTCGCGGGCATCGAGACCTACATGCAGCCGGTGCAGAACCTGCGGCTCGGCTCGCGGTCCTCGGCCAGCGCCTACCAGCTCGTCGTGCAGGGGTTGGACACCGGCCAGACAGACATATGGGCGCAGAAACTCAACGACCAGATGGCCGCCGACCACGCTTTCTTCACCGATGTCACCAGCGACCTGCAGAACAACGCCCTGCAGG
The DNA here is from genome assembly GCA_004791255.1 of bacterium M00.F.Ca.ET.205.01.1.1. Classification (GTDB taxonomy): domain Bacteria; phylum Pseudomonadota; class Alphaproteobacteria; order Rhizobiales; family Rhizobiaceae; genus Mesorhizobium. Next base: position 457,082 of record SRUQ01000004.1, on the reverse strand, counting down.
CGACGCTGGTCGTCGACCGCGACAAGGCAGCAAACCTCGGCATCGATACGGATACGCTGCGCTCCGGCCTCTATGGCGGCTTTGGCACCGCGCAGGTTTCAACCATCTTCGGTTCGGCCGACAGCTATCAGGTGATCATGGAGCTCGATCCGAAGATCGAGTGGTCGCCGGAGCGGATGCTGGCCATCCAGGTCCGCACCGCCAGCGGCAGCCTGGTTCCGCTCGGCGCCTTCGCCAGCGTCGATCGCACCGCCGGCGCCTTGACGATCAACCAGCTCGGCCAGCTGCCGGCGGTGACCATCTCCTACAATCTGCCGCAAGGCGTGGCGCTTGGCGACAGCGTGACGGAGATCAACGCGCTGAAGGACAAGATCGGCATGCCGAAGGCGATCTCGACCAGTTTCGCCGGCACGGCCAAGACATTCCAGGATTCGCTGGCCAACCAGGGGCTGCTGATCGGCGGCGCGATCCTGACCATCTACATCGTGCTCGGCATTCTCTACGAGAGCTTCATCCATCCGCTCACCATCCTGACCGGCTTGCCTTCGGCGGTGCTTGGCGCGCTGGTCGCCTTGCGGCTGGCGGGAATGGACCTGTCGGTTATCGCCGTTATCGGCATCCTGATGCTGATCGGCATCGTCAAGAAGAACGGCATCATGATGATCGACGTGGCGCTGGAACTGCGACGAGACGGCATGTCGCCGATCGAGTCGATCCACAAGGCCTGCATCATGCGTTTCCGCCCGATCATGATGACGACGCTGGCGGCGCTGATGGGCACCATCCCGATCGCGCTCGGCACCGGCGCCAGCGCCGAACTGCGCCAGCCGCTCGGTGTCGCGGTGGTCGGCGGCCTCGTCGCCTCGCAGGCGCTGACGCTGTTCGTCACGCCGGTCATCTATGTCTACATGGAGAATTTCTCCGGCTGGCTGGTCGGGCTTATGCCGAAGCGAAAGGCCGAGTTGCCCGTGGTCGAAAATGGTGACCAGCCCTCGCTGTTCGGCACCAACGACGACATCCAGGGCGAGCCGCAGAAGACAGCCGCGGAGTAACGGGCAACAGGCTCGGACACAGGCTGGCCCAAGGCCTTGCGCTTGCGGCCAGCGGCTCGGGGCCGTAACTTGCGGCCATGTCCCACGATCATGACCATGACAACGAACTCGACCCGTTTGCCGCGCGCGTGCGTGCGCTGGAGACCATCCTGACCCGCAAGGGGCTGATCGATCCGGCCGCGATCGACGTCATCGTCGACACCTATGAGACGAAGATCGGCCCGCGCAACGGCGCCCGCGTGGTGGCCAGGGCCTGGAGCGATCCTGATTTTGCCGACTGGCTGAAGCGCGACGCGACGGCGGCGATCGGCTCGCTTGGCTACAGCGGCCGGCAGGGCGAGCACATGCAGGCGGTGTTCAACACCGACGACACCCACAATCTCGTCGTCTGCACGCTCTGCTCCTGCTATCCGTGGTCGGTGCTTGGCCTGCCGCCGGTCTGGTATAAGGCGCCGCCTTACAGGTCGCGCGCGGTGATCGATCCGCGCGGCGTGCTCGAGGAATTCGGGCTGGCGCTGCCGGCCGAGGCGAAGATCCGCGTCTGGGATTCGACCGCCGAGCTGCGCTATCTCGTCGTGCCGACGCGGCCCGACGGCACCGAAGGCTGGAGCGAGGAGCGGCTGGCCGATCTGGTGAGCCGTGACGCGATGATCGGCACCGCGCTGGCAAAGCAGCCAGCATGAACGGGCCGCAGGATCTCGGCGGGCAGATGGGCTTCGGCCCGGTCGCGCCGGAAAAGGACGAGCCCTATTTCCACGCCGAGTGGGAGAAGCGGGCGCTGGGCGTGACGCTGTGCTCCGGTGCTCTGGGAGCCTGGAATATCGACGAGAGCCGGCATGCGCGCGAATCGCTGCATCCGGGCGACTACTATTCGTCGAGCTACTATCAGATCTGGATCAAGGCTCTGGAAACCCTGCTCAAACGGCACGGCTTCGTCAGCGAGCGCGATCTTGCGGCGGGCGAGGCGATCGATCCGGCGGCGACGCCGAAAAGGGTGCTGAAGGCCGAAAATGTGACGGCCGTTCTGGCCAAGGGTGGTCCTTGCGACCGGCCGGTCGAAACAACACCACGCTTCAAGGCCGGCGACGCGGTCCGAACCCGGAATTTCAACCCCAACGGCCATACCAGACTGCCGCGCTACGCGCGCGGCAAGCGAGGCACCATCGAGGCGGTGCGCGACGGCTTCGTCTTTCCCGACAGCAATGCGCATGGGCACGGCGAGACCCCGCAATGGGTCTATACGGTGGTTTTCGACGGCGCCGAAATCTGGGGCGAGGGTGCCGACCCGACACTGACCGTCTCCATCGATGCCTGGGAGAGCTATCTTGAGCCGGTTTGAGGCGGCAATTGCCGGACCGGGCGATGCGCCGGTGTTTGCCGAACCATGGCAGGCCGAAGCCTTCGCCATGACGGTGGCGCTGCATGACAGAGGCCTGTTCTCCTGGAGCGAGTGGGCCGAGGCCCTGTCCATTGAGGTGAAGAAGCCGGGCGCCGCGACAGACGGCCATGACTATTACGAGCACTGGCTGGCGGCGCTGGAGGCACTCCTGGCGTCGAAAGGGCTGGCGGCCAGGCCGGATGTCGACGCGATGGCCGAAGCCTGGGAACGCGCCGCGCATGCCACGCCGCACGGCAAGCCGATCTTGCTGGAGAACGATCCGGCTGCAACTGGATGAATCTTTCGAAGGGCGATGTTCTCTTTACGTTCTGGTTTGGGCCTGCTAGCTTGGCTCGCCGGCGGCGCTGAGGCGCCCCCGACAACGTCGATGGTGGTGAAGGCTATCTTGTCTTTCCCTTGCGAATCCGGTCTCTCGCGCTGATGGAATTCTCTCCCCAACAGGATGAGGCGCTGCAAGCGGTTGCGCGCTGGCTCAAGGAGGGCCGACCGCAGATCTTTCGGCTGTTCGGTTATGCCGGCACCGGCAAGACGACGCTGGCGCGCTATTTCGCCGAACATGTCGACGGCCAGGTGCAGTTTGCCGCTTTCACCGGCAAGGCGGCGCAGGTGCTGCGCTCGAAGGGCGCGACCAATGCCCGCACCATCCATTCGCTGATCTACAGGCCGAAGGGCGAGGAATCAGTGGAGGACGAGGTAACCGGCAAGACTTCGATGTCGCCGACCTTTTCGCTCAACCGGCAGAGCCCGATCTCGCGGGCCAAGCTTGTGGTCATCGACGAATGCTCGATGGTCGACGAGCAGCTTGGCCGCGACCTGCAGAGTTTCGGTACGCCGATCCTGGTGCTGGGCGATCCGGCGCAGTTGCCACCGATTTCGGGCGGCGGCTATTTCACCGAGCACGAGCCGGATGTGCTGCTCACTGAAATCCATCGTCAAGCGCGCGACAATCCGATCATCCGACTGGCGCTCGATGTGCGCGAAGGGCGCGAGTTCATGCAGGGCGACTACGGCACCGCGCATGTGATCGGCCGGGAAGGGGTCACCCAGGAGCTGGTGCTGAAGGCGGACCAGGTGCTGGTCGGCACCAACCGGACGCGGCGGCGCTACAACCAGCGCCTGCGCGAGCTCAAAGGCTTCAATGCCGACTACCCGCAGGCCGGCGACAAGCTGGTCTGCCTGCGCAATGATCCGGCCAAGGGCCTGCTCAACGGGTCGTTGTGGAAGGTGATGACCTCATCGCGCGAAACGGTGAAGCCCGGCATCAACCTCCTGGTCTCGCCCGAAGAGGACGATCCCGACCGCGGAGTCGCCAAGATCAAGCTGCTCAAGGCGGCGTTCGAGGACCCTGATGCCGATATTCCCTGGCAGCAGAAGAAGCGCTTCGACGATTTCGACTACGGCTATGCGCTGACCGTGCACAAGGCGCAGGGCTCGCAGTGGAACGACATCGTGCTGTTCGACGAAAGCTGGGCCTTCAAGGAAACGCGCCAGCGCTGGCTTTATACAGCCATCACGCGTGCCGCCGAGCGATTGACGATCGTCAGGTAGGGCTTGGTGGCTGCCCGCCAAGCGGCTGGGCGCCGAGCCACTCCCAGGCCTCGGCTTCATCCTGCGTGCTGAAATGCCTGAATTCGATCGGCGATGAGGCTGGCAGGGCGTGCCGCGCGTCGGCCGTCCAGTCCGGCGCCCCGATCGCCGCGCAACGGCCGACATGTTCCAGCGCATGAACGGCGCCCTGCTTCAAGGTTTCGTCCGATATGGCGGCCCAGTCGACGCCGTCATGGTCAATCACGCGCAAAGCCACGTCTATGCGGGGGTGGAGCGCATAAGCCGCTTCCAGCAAGCCGAACAGATTCTCCGCATCGGCTGGCGAAACGTGGCCGACGACATCGATGGCGAAAAGGTCGTCGCGATCGGTGTCGATGCGACGGATCGCCGGGACGGATTCGAGGAACTTCACCGGGTCGCCTCCTTTCGCGAAAACCTTGTCGGTCTTCTGGAACACCGGAAACCCCCTATCTGTTCCCGTCAAAGACGCTATAGATGCCCGGCCGAGGAGCGCCGCCGCGCTCGCAATCCTTGCTCTTACGGACGCCAGCCCATGCCCGCAAAGCTTTCCGTCAATCTCAACGCCATCGCCATGCTGCGCAACCGGCGCGACCTGCCGTGGCCAAGCGTGATCGGAATCGGCCGCTTGGCGCTTGCGGCGGGAGCCCATGGCTTGACGGTGCACCCGCGTCCCGACGAGCGCCACACCAGGCATTCCGACCTGCCCGAGATCCGGGCGCTGATCGACGACGAATTCCCCAAGGCGGAGTTCAACATAGAGGGCTATCCGAGCGAGGATTTCCTGGCGTTGGTGGAAAAGCACGAGCCGGAGCAGGTAACGCTGGTGCCTGACGACCCGGCGCAGGCAACCTCGGACCATGGCTGGAACTTCGCGGCCTCCGCTGCGTTTCTCACTCCGATCGTCAAACGCCTGAAGAAGGGCGGCTTTCGGGTGTCGTTGTTTTCCGATGCCGATTCGTCAGGCATAAGCGCCGCGCGCGACACCGGCGCCGATCGGATCGAGCTTTATACCGGCCCCTACGGTAGCTACCATTCCGATTCCGAAAAGGCAGCCAAAGAATTGGAAAGACTGGGAAAAACCGCTGATGCGGCCTTTGCCGCCGGGCTGCAGGTCAATGCCGGCCACGATCTGACCGTGGGTAATCTGCCAGCGCTGGCGAGACGTATTCCGGCATTGGCCGAAGTGTCAATCGGACATGGGTTGACAGCCGATGCGTTGGAGTATGGCATGGCCGGCACCGTGGGCCGGTTCCTCAAGGCCTGCGGTTGGTGATGATGGCAGCCTCGCGCGGCAAGCATGGCAGCCATTACGTGACGGTACTTGATATTGCATTGCAGCAAGAGTAGAGCACCGCGCGCTTATCGGAGTGTCGTCCATGGCCCTTGCCAACACTGGTAGTGAGGCAGAACCCGTCGAACAATCGAGCCATCCAGAAATCGAACAGCACAGCACCAAGGTGCTCATGCTGGGCGCGCTCGGTGTCGTCTATGGCGATATCGGCACCAGCCCGATCTACGCGTTCCGGGAGGCGCTGGTCGCGTCCTCGGGCGGCCAAGTCGCCGAGCGCGGCGATATTCTGGGTGTTCTTTCGCTGATCATCTGGTCGCTGACGATCATCGTCACCATCAAGTATATCAATTTCGTTCTCCGTGCGAACAACCGCGGCGAGGGCGGCGTGCTGTCGCTGATGGCGCTGGCGCGCGGCAGTTTCCCCAAGCGCTCGGCCGCCATCCTGGGCATCGGCATCGTCGGCGCCTCGCTGTTCTTTGGCGATGCGGTCATTACACCGGCGATTTCGGTGCTGTCGGCGGTCGAAGGCATGAATGTCGTTACTCCCACCTTCCAGCCCTATGTCGTGCCGCTGACGCTGGTCATTCTCGCCATGGTCTTCGCGGTACAACGTTTCGGCACGGGCGGCGTGGGATTGGTCTTCGGTCCGGTGACGGCGGTATGGTTCCTGGCGATCGGCCTTTCCGGCCTCAACCATATCATTGCCGATCCGGAAATCCTGTGGGCGATCAGTCCGCACTATATCGTCGCCTTCCTGATCAATTCGCCCGACGTTGCCTTTGTCACCATTGGCGCCATCTTCCTTGCCGTCACCGGCGCCGAAGCGCTCTATGCCGATCTCGGCCATTTCGGCCGCAAGCCGATCGTGCTCGCATGGTTGTGGATCGTGTTTCCCTGCCTGCTGCTCAACTATGCCGGGCAGGGCGCTTTCGTGCTGGCGAAGAACGGCGTCGTCGGCCACCCGTTCTTCGAGATGAACCAGGGCTGGACGCTGATCCCGATGGTGGTGCTGGCGACCGCTGCGACAGTCATCGCCAGCCAGGCGGTGATCTCGGGTGCCTTTTCGCTGACCAGGCAAGCGGTGCAGCTCAATATGCTGCCGCGGCTGGAAATCCTGCACACGTCGGAAAAACAGTCCGGCCAGATCTACATGCCGCGCGTCAACCTCTTGCTGGCGCTGGTGGTGATGCTGCTGGTGGTCGGCTTCGGCGAATCCAGCAGGCTGGCTTCCGCCTACGGCATCTCGGTGACCGGCAACATGCTGGTGACGACGGTGCTGCTCTATGTCGTCATGACCCGCATCTGGAAATGGCGGCTGTGGGTGGCGGTGGCGATGACGTCGTTGTTTGCCTTCATCGACGTCGGCTTCTTTGCCTCCAACATCGTCAAGGTGTTCGAGGGTGGCTGGGCCTCGCTGGCGGTAGCCTTCACCATCGTGCTCGCGATGTGGACATGGGTACGCGGCAGCCGCTATCTGTTCGACAAGACGCGGCGCAACGAAATCCCGCTCGATTTCCTCGCCGGCAATCTGTTGAAGAAAAAGCCGCAGCTGGTATCGGGCACCGCCGTGTTCCTGACCAGCGATCCGCTCAGCGCGCCGACCGCGCTGATGCACAGCCTGAAGCACTACAAGGTGCTGCATGAGCAGAACGTCATCCTTTCGGTGGTGACGGCGCCGCAGCCGATCGTGCCCGACAGCGACCGGGTCAAGATGGAGACGGTCAACGAGCTGTTCATGCGGGTGACGCTGACCTTCGGCTACATGGAACAGCCGAACATTCCACGCGCGCTCGCGATCTGCCGCAAGCAGGGCTGGAAGTTCGACATCATGACGACGTCCTTCTTCCTGTCGCGGCGCTCGCTCAAGGCCTCGCCCAATTCCGGTATGCCGGTGTGGCAGGACAGGCTGTTCATCGGCCTGGCGCGCACCGCGGCCGACGCGACGGAGTATTTCCAGATTCCGACAGGACGCGTCGTCGAGATCGGCACGCAGGTGGCCATCTGAGACCCGGGCCTGTTCGAACGGAGCTATGCTCCGTCTGATCTTTCCGTATGCCGTGGTTCCCGATCCGTTGTACACGTATGGCGTGGCTGGACCGGGGAGGCTGATATGGGCGGCGAATTGGTGCTTGTTACCGGCGGCTCCGGCTTCCTCGGCGTGCACTGCATCCTGGCTTTGCTCGACGCCGGCTATCGCGTCCGCACCACCGTGCGGTCGGCCAAGCGCGAGGCCGACGTCATGGCCATGCTGAAAGCTGCCGGCGCCGAACCCGGCGACAGGCTTTCTTTTGCGACCGCCGACCTCATGGCCGACACGGGCTGGACGCAAGCCGTTGCCGGCTGCGACTATGTCCTTCATGTCGCTTCGCCGTTCCCGCCCGGCGTGCCAAAGCACGAGGACGACCTGATCGTTCCGGCCCGCGAAGGGGCGCTGCGCGTGCTGCGCGCCGCGCGCGATGCCGGCGTCAAACGTGTCGTGATGACCTCGTCCTTTGCCGCCGTCGGCTGTGGCCAGGCGCCGGTTGCCGGCCGTCCGTTCACCGAGGAGAACTGGACCAATCTGGCCGAAAAGGTGAGCGCCTATGTGAAATCGAAAACCCTGGCGGAGCGGGCGGCCTGGGATTTCATTGCCGGTCAGGGCGGCGCGTTGGAACTCGCGGTCGTCAATCCGGTCGGGATCTTCGGGCCGGTCCTGGGACCGGATCACTCGACCTCCACGGAGTTCATAGGTCGCCTGATGGATGGCGCGATGCCGGGTCTGCCGCGCATGTTGTTCGGCGTGGTCGACGTGCGGGACGTGGCGGATCTCCATCTGCGCGCCATGGTCAATCCCGCCGCCAGGGGCGAGCGGTTCCTGGCCATCAGTGGCGATTTCATGACGATGCTGGAGATTGCGCAGACACTGAAAGCCCGCCTTGGCAACGCGGCATCACGTGTTCCCACGCGCGTGCTGCCGGATTGGCTGGTCAGGCTGGTCGGACTGTTCGATGGCCAGGCGGCCCAAATCGTGACCGAACTGGGCAAGGCGAGGAACGCGGCGGGGGCCAAGGCCATGCGCATGCTCGGCTGGGCGCCGCGCTCGCGGGAAGAGGCGATCGTTGCGACCGCCGAAAGCCTGATCCGGCTCGGACTGCTCAAAAAGGCGAAGTGACTCGGCGGGACGCCGGGATCCAGAGCGGCTCACCGTTTCTTGGAAACGCCCCGAACCGCTCTATCTCTTTGTTTTCACGCAATTCCCAAGGGCAAGCGCTACGCGCTTGTCCCGGGAAAACCGCTCACACTTTTCCTGGAATTGCTCGGGCTTCCCGCCGCGTCGGTTTCAGCCGGCCAGCGCGGCCTTGTTGGTTTCCAGGAACTGCTTCAGCGAGACAGATTTGCGGCCCGACAGCGCCTCGACCGAGTCGGTCACCATGGCGATGCGGCCTGAGCGCGTGTTGGCATCGAAGGAGACGACGATGTGGGCGACATCTTCCGGAAGCCCCGCCGCCTTGACGCCTTCGGCCAGCACCGCGTCCGGCACCTGGATAACCTCCAGTGGCTTACCGGTGACTTCGGTTACCAGGGCGGCAATCTCGCTCGTCGTATAGGCCTGCGGGCCGGTCAAGGTATAGACTTGGCTTTGCGTCGAACCGGAGGCGAGGCCTGCGGCAATCGCCGCGGCCATGTCGTCGCGCGCGACATGAGCGATGCGGCCTTCGCCGGCCGAGGTGTACCATTTTCCGGCTGAGATCGCGTGCGGCAGCGCCATGAACAGGTTCTCCTGGTACCAGCCGTTGCGGAAGATGGTGTAGCCAATGCCGCTCGCCTTGATCGACTCTTCGGTGCCGTAGTGGTCGCCGGCAAACAGCACCGGAGAAACCGGCTCGGGATTGGGCATCGAGGTGTAGAGCAAATGCGAGACGCCGGCCGCCTTGGCCGCGGCAACCGCCGCCTGATGCTGCTTCAGACGCCGATCGCTCTTGAGGTCGAGTTCGCCGGTGGAGATGATCAGCACTCGGTCGGCGCCTTCGAACGCTTTTTCCAGGGAGGCTGGATCGTCGAAATTGGCTGTCCGGACAGCCACGCCGCGGACTGCCAGGTCGGCGAGGTTTTCCGGGTTGCGGGTGGTGGCGATGACGCGCGACGGCGCGACTTTCTGCGTGTCGAGCAGATGCCGGATCACAGCGCGGCCAAGCTGGCCGGAAGCGCCGGTGACGAGGAGGGTTTCGGTCATGGAATATCCTTGGTGTCGCTCTGGAGGGAGAGTGCGGCCTGTAGTCTCAAAAAGAGACCAGCACTAAAATAGGAATTGACCACCGGCCGTAAAGAAGGCAGTTTTTCGGGACGTAGGCACACGCAGGGAACCACCGATGGACGGCAAGATCGTCAATCTGAAATCGAAGCTCGAGATCTACAAGGCCATGACGGACGGCGCCAATTTCGCCGATTGCCCGGTTCGCGACGTCATCCACGGCATCAACGGCAAATGGAGCCCGCTGCTGGTCATGGCGCTTGCCGAAAAGCCCTACCGCTTCGGCGAGCTGCGGCGGCTGGTTCCCGATATCTCGCAGCGCATGCTCACCCAGACGCTGAATGAGCTGCAGCGCGACGGTTATGTGCATCGCGAAGTGTTCCCGACCAAGCCCCCCGGTGTCGAATACAGCCTCACCGATCTTGGCCGGTCGATGTTCGGCGCCTTGCACCAACTGATCCAGTGGGCCGAACTCAACCACGATGCGGTGCGCGAGGCGCGGGCCGGTTTTGACGCCACGCAGGCCTGAGGCCGGTCTAGCCTTGGCGGCAGGCGTCAAAGCGCCAACTTGATTTAACGATATCCATAACGGATTGTGCCGCCGTTTGGGCAAGGGCGGGGCATGGGCATTTCACTCGACATAGCGGTCGCTGGCGCCGGCCCGGCTGGACTGGCCATGGCGCTCTACCTCAAGCGCGCCGGACACCGCGCCACCATCTTCGAGCGCTTCGAGGAACCGAAGCCCGTCGGTTCGGGGCTGATCCTGCAGCCGACCGGCCTGACGGTGCTCGCCGATCTCGGCCTGCTCGAGGATATCATGGCGCTGGGCAGCCGCATCGACAGGCTGCATGGCGCCGATGCCTCTACCGGCCGCACGGTGCTCGACGTCCGCTACGATGCCCAGCGCGGCCGCCGTTTCGGGCTGGCGGTGCACCGGGCGGCTCTGTTCGGCGTGCTCTATCGCGCCGTGCAACGAGAGGCGATCGCCATCGAGACCGGCGTCGAGATCGAGGCGCTGGAGACCGGTGAAAGACCAACGCTGCTGTGTGCCAACGGGCGGCGGGCAGGGCCGTTCGATCTCATCATCGACGCCAGCGGGGCGCGCTCGAAACTGCGGCGGAGTGCCGGCGATGCCGGCGCACCACGCCCGCTTACCTATGGTGCGTTCTGGGCTTCGCTCGGCTGGCGCGACGATGGGTTCGACGAACATGCGCTGCTGCAGCGCTACGACAAGGCCAGCGTGATGATCGGCGTGCTGCCGATCGGCCGCCCCGACCCTTATACCGAGAAGATGGCGGCCTTCTTCTGGAGCCTGAAGCCTGATGATGCCGAGAGCGTTCAGGCCGCCGGTCTCGATGCCTGGAAGGACAAGGTGGTGCGGCTGTGGCCACAGGCTGAGGCTTTCACCAGCCAGATCGACAGCTTCGACCAGCTGTCGCTGGCGCGCTACGGCCATCACACGATGAAGCGCCCCGCCGGGCGGCGGTTGGCCATCATTGGCGATGCCGCGCATTCGACCAGCCCGCAGCTCGGGCAGGGCGCCAACATGGCGCTGCTCGACGCGGCAGCGCTCGCCCATGCGCTGGCGCGCACGCAGAATGTCGAGGCCGCGCTAGAAGCCTATGTCCAGGCGCGACGCTGGCACGTGCGCGTCTTCCAGGCGCTGTCGCTGGCGTTCACGCCGTTCTACCAGTCGGACTCGGTGATGCTGCCCTTCATCCGCGACCGGCTGGTGGCGACCATCGCAAGAATCCCGCCGGCGCCGCAGTTCCTCGCGTCGATGGTGGCGGGTACGGCGATCGATCCGTTCAGGCGGATCGGGCTAGAGGAAGCGGACTGGCCAGATCGGCCGGTGGGATCAGGGTCGAGAGAAACGAATTTTTCGCACGCAGGAAATGGCGCAGGCGCTGCGGATAGTCAGGTGCCACGGCGCCCTTGATCGAGGCCCGTTCGCTCAACGCCTTGCGCCAGGCCTGGACCCGCGGCTTGCCGTCCAGGATGCCGAAATCGCTTATGGCGTCGAAAGTGTCGAAGTAGCGGAAGATCGGGCCGTAGACGGCGTCGACGAGGCAAAAGGGCGTGCCACCGAACCACGGTCTCTCCCGGTGAGCCAATTCGTCCTCGACACGATCGAACATTGCCGACAGCGCCGCGGACTCGGACAGGAAGCCTGCCTCGGTGGACGCCGAGTAGAAGCGGCCGATGGCGTTCAGTGTCGCCGAGCCAAACTCGATCCAGGCGCGGTGCCTGGCGCGCTCATAGGGATCGGTTGGGTGGAGGGGATTAGGTTGCGTCTCCTCGATGAATTCGAGGATGACAGCGGATTCGAAGATCACCGTTTGCTGGCCATTTGCCCGCACGATCAGCAGCGGCACCTTGCCGAGCGGCGAGATCGCCTTGAACCATAAGGGCTTGTCGGCGAGGTCGATGGTGACGCGCTCGAACGGCACGCGCTTTTCGGTCAGCGAGATCGCGGCGCGCTGGACATAGGGGCACAGATGATGGCTGACGAGAATGAGCTTGTCGGTCGTGTCATTGTCCCGGACCGTTCGCGGAATGTCGGCGAGTTTGGCTGTTTGGTGTTTCATGGGTCTTACCTGATTGATGCAGTTGCATGTATATAGATGCAGATGCATTAACCGTCAAGATTGATGCAATTGCATTTATCACCTAGGATGCGGCCATGATCGAAAAAGCCACGCCTCCGCCGGAGGCTATCAAGGCCTGGGCTCGCCTGATGCGCGTCTCGCGCCAGCTCTTTGAACAGGCGGAAGAGGCGTTGAAGGAGAGCGGCTTGCCGGCGCTGGCCTGGTACGATGTGCTGCACGAGCTTGCCGAGGCGGGCGAGGAGGGATTGCGGCCGTTCCAGCTGATCGAGCGCACTTTGTTTGCGCAGTACAATATGTCCCGGCTGCTGGCGCGGCTCCAAGCCGACGGACTCGTCGAGAAGCTGAAGGTTGCCGACGACGGCCGTGGCCAGACCATCCGCATTTCGGCCAAGGGTCGCGAGATGCGGCGCCGGATGTGGGCCGTCTACGGGCGATCGATCGCCGAGTTGGTCGGCACCAAGCTGACGGCCGAGGAACTGGAGGCGCTGGCGAGCCTGCTTGGACAACTGCGTTTCCCGCCTGCCGACGACTGAGCTGGTATGCCGCGCGGTTTGCGCGGCGGCACTGCCGATTTTTCTTCTTTGCCCCTTGCGTCTGATATGAGATTGCGCAATATGCCGAACCGTAACGTACGGTACGGCGTTAAGTGGGTGACGGCCACCTTCAGCGGGAACATAACGTGTTGCAGACGCGAGCAGAAATCGACAGCAGCGAGACGCTGACGGAGCGGCAGAAGGCCGTTCTTGACGCGGCGTTGCGGCTGCTGGTCGAGGAGGGCGATCAGCTGACCATGACCGCGGTGGCCAGGCGGGCGAGCTGCTCGAAGGAAACGCTCTACAAATGGTTCGGCGACCGCGACGGGCTGTTGACGGCGACGGTGCAGTGGCAGGCGTCCAAGGTGCGGGTGGCGCCGGTCGACGGCAAGGGGGTCGATCTCGCCTCGCTGGCGACGAGCCTGGAGCGCTTTGCGTCCGACTGGCTGAAAGTGATTTCGAGCGACACGTCGATCGCCTTGAACCGGGTCGCCGTCGGCCACGCAGGCTCAATCAAGCGCAAAGAGGGCAAGGATGATCTCGGCGCCGTCGTGCTGGAAAACGGCCGTTTCGCGCTGGCGAGGCGCCTGAAGCCGGTGCTGGAGGCAGGAAAACAGGCCGGGCTTCTGGAATTCGCGGATGCCGAGTCGGCGTTCCGCACCTTTTTCGGGCTGGTCGCCCGCGACGTGCAGGTCCGTCTCTTGCTCGGCGACCGGCTGGAATTGACTGAGGCGACGATCGGCGGTGATGCCGTACGGGCGACGCAGCAGTTTCTCGCTCTTTTCGGAGCAAAAACCGGGCCGCAGGGCCTTTGATCTTAAAAACGGGAAGGAAGTAAAATGCGTGTCTATTACGATCGTGATGCCGATCTCAACCTGATCAAGGGCAAGAAGGTCGCCATCATCGGCTATGGCAGCCAGGGCCGGGCGCATGCGCTCAACCTCAAGGATTCCGGCGCCAAGGAGATCGCCGTCGGTCTCAAGGCCGGTTCGGCGACCGCCAAGAAGGTCGAGGCCGATGGGCTGAAGGTGATGACCGTAGCCGAAGCCGCCAAATGGGCCGACCTGATGATGATGGCGACGCCCGACGAACTGCAGGCCGACATCTACAAGAACGAAATCGCGCCGAACATCCGCGACGGTGCGGCGATCGCCTTCGCGCATGGCCTCAACGTGCATTTCGGCCTGATCGAGCCGAAGGCTTCGGTCGACGTCGTCATGATCGCGCCGAAGGGCCCGGGCCACACGGTGCGCGGCGAATACCAGAAGGGCGGCGGCGTGCCGTGCCTGGTCGCCGTCAACCAGGACGCATCGGGCAACGCGCTCGATCTCGCTCTGTCCTATGCCTGTGGCGTCGGCGGCGGCCGTTCGGGCATCATCGAGACCAATTTCCGCGAGGAATGCGAAACCGATCTGTTCGGCGAGCAGGTGGTGCTGTGCGGCGGTCTTGTCGAACTGATCCGCGCCGGCTTCGAGACGCTGGTGGAAGCCGGCTACGCGCCAGAAATGGCCTATTTCGAATGCCTGCACGAGGTCAAGCTGATCGTCGACCTGATCTATGAAGGCGGCATCGCCAACATGAACTATTCGATCTCGAACACCGCCGAATGGGGCGAGTATGTCTCGGGTCCGCGCATCATCACCGCCGAGACCAAGGCCGAGATGAAGCGCGTGCTGAAGGACATCCAGACCGGCAAGTTCACCTCGGAATGGATGCAGGAATACCGCGCCGGCCTGTCGCGCTTCAAGGGCATCCGCCGCAACAACGACAGCCACCAGATTGAGGAAGTCGGCGCCAAGCTGCGTGCGATGATGCCGTGGATTTCGAAGAACAAGCTGGTCGACAAGGCCAAGAACTGAGCGAGTTCTGTCTTCGACATTCCAAATAAGAAGCGGCGCCCACGGGCGCCGCTTCCATTTCACCTCGTCGAACCGGTCACGGCTCAGCTATAGGGTGACCAGCACTGCTGACGCGGGCCGTTATAGGGCTGGAACGTGTTGTCCCAGGAGCGATACGACCGGTAGCGGTTGTAGCACCATTGCACGTGCGCATTGGACAACCGTCCGGCGCGGTAGTAGCGCCGCGGCGCGGGCACGTCATAGTAGTTGTAGTTATTGTACATGCTGCCGAGGCCGAGACCGAGGCCAAGGCCGAGGATCGCCGCGCCCGCGGCATCATCATGATAGCGGCCGCGATAGTGATGGCGGCGCCAGCGCCAGCTGTCACCCTGGTTCCAGTTGCCGCGGTTCCAGTTGCCACGGTCCCAATTGCCGCCGTTCCAGTTGCCACCGCGGTTCCAATGGCCCGACCGGCGCCATCTCCAATTGTCGTTCAACTGGCGGTCGTTGCCGCCGGCCCATTCGTCGCGAACCGGTGTGATCGCCGGTGCCGCGGCGCTTGTGGGAATTGACAGGTTCGGTTGCAGGATCGGTCCGGCAGCGGACGGCGCCGTGATGCCGGAGAGGATGCCGAGCGCAATCAGCCCGGATTTGACGGAGGAAGAAAAGAGCGAGTTCATAACACTCTCCAAGAGATACAGGCCCCACGCCTACCCTAGGATGGGCCTACTGTGGGTCTTTGCGTCTGAACGGCGGATGAACGGAAAGGTTCCGTCAACCATGGCGCGAGAGCCCCTTAGGACCAATCTATCCGGGCCAGTGATCCTGTGTGCTTGTCTTCCGCGACACTTGCGGGCAAAGCTCAGGGCATGTCGCTGCGCCTTGCCACCTTCAATGTCGAGAACCTGATGAACAGGTTCGATTTTTCCGGATACCGCAACCAGCTCAACGAGGATCGAACACTGGCGCTGTTCGATATCCGGAGCGAGGCCGAGTACAGGATGCTGGAGCAGGCCCGGGCGATTGCCCAATCCGACGATACACGGCAATTGACGGCGCTGGCGATCGCCGCCACCCGAGCCGACATCATCTGCATGCAGGAAGTCGACAATATCGAGGCGCTGAAGGCCTTCGAGTACGGCTATCTGTTCAAGATGGTGGGGCAGGGCTATCGGCAGAAATACACCACGGCGGGCAATGATTCGCGCGGAATCGACGTGGCGCTGATGATGCGCAATGAGACCGCGCAGGGCCAGCCGATCGAATTCGTGCGCATGACCAGCCACGCCTATGTCACTTTCGAGCAGTTCGGCCTGTTCACGCCGGAACTGGCCGCCATGGGGCACCAGGCCAATGAGCGCATCTTCCGCCGCGACTGCCTGGAGGTCGACGTCACCGTGGGCGGCGTGCCGCTGACGCTCTACCTCGTGCATTTCAAATCGATGGGCTCGCCGCGCAACGGGCTCGACGGGCGCGAGGCGACGATGCCGCTGCGCATCGCCGAGGCGCAGGCCGTGCGCCACATCATCGAGGAGCGCTTCGGTGGAGAGCACGCGGCCGACAAGCGCTGGGCGATCTGCGGCGACATGAACGATTACCGGCAGCGGGTGAAGATCGACGGCGACAGCGTCGACGGCTACCGCTTCGAGGTGATCGACGAGAGCCAGTCCTGCCTCAATGTGCTGACTGCAGGCGATTTCTGCGAAAACGTCGTCGAGCGCCGGCCGGAGATGGACCGCTGGAGTTTTTATCACACCCGCGGACCGCAGGAGCGGCATCTCTGCCAGCTCGACTACATCCTGCTGTCGAAGGGTCTGGCGGCGAAGAACGCCACCGCCGTGCCCGACATCGTGCGCAACGGCCAGCCCTGGCGCACAATCTTTCCGGCGGGCCAGGAGGTCGAGCGTTTCCCGCGCGCCGGCTGGGACCGGCCCAAGGCCTCCGACCATTGCCCGGTGGCGATCACGCTGGACATGGCCTGAGCACCATGCGTTTCGACCTGCCGCGCAATGTCATCCTGCCCGTTGACGCGATCGACGTGCGCCTCGATCCCGGCCCGCACCCGTTCGCGGTGGGCAATGCGGAGGCGATCGCCGAGAACTGGCGGCATGAGGTGGCGGCCAAACCGGCGCTGTTCGACGGCACGGTGGTGCTGCTTTCGGCGCTTGCCTACCGGGACAGCCGCCTTGTCGGCCGCTGTCATGCGGTCAACTACTCGACCTTCATGCTGTGGCGTAAGCGGCCCGAGAATTCCGGCGCCGAACACGCCTATGCCCATGCCATGCTGGTGGCCGGCGACAATGCGCTGGTGGCGATCCGCATGGGCACTCACACCGTCACTGCCGGTCGCGTCTATTTCGCCGCCGGCTCGTTCGAGCCGGTCGATTTTCGCGATGGCCTCGTCGATGTCGATTTCAACATGATGCGCGAGGTGCGCGAAGAAACCGGGCTCGACCTTTCGGGAGCCGAACGCGGCAAGCGCTACCATGCCATTTCGATGGCAAGCGGCACGGTGATCTTCCGCCGTTACCTGCTTTCAGAGCCGGCAGATGACATTGCTTCGCGGATCAGCGCCTTCGTCGCCGCCGAGGCCGATCCGGAGATCGCAGGGCCTGTCATCATCCGCCATGCCGCCGACTTGCCGGACGGGCTGGCGCCGCACATGAAGCCGCTGATCGAGTGGCATTTCGCGCGCCACGAATAGCTTCGCCGCGCCCAATGCAGAGCCGCCGTTACGACTTGGCAGCCTTGCGGTCATTGCGGGCGGCAACAAAGAACAGGAGCACGCAGAGGCCAAGCAATCCGCCCATGGCCATTCCCATCGTCTGGCCGACGACCTGCTGGAAGTCGGCGGTGACGCGATCCGGGTTGGCCATGCCGTAGCGGGCGAGCCACCACCAGATGCCGGCCAGCGCCGCCTCGATGATGACCGCCACCAGGATCACGCGCGCTTTTTTGCTCATTGCCATACCCCCTCGATATCGGATTATCCGGATTATCATCGCGAGCGGCATTGCGACAGGGGCTGTTATTCGTGCCGCAGCGCGTCGATCGGGTCGAGCCTGGCGCCGCGCAGGGCTGGGAAGAAGCCGAACACCATGCCGATCAGCGCCGAGAAGCCGACGGCGAGCAGGATGACGGCGGGGCTTGGCGCGAACGGAATGGTCAATGTCACCGCGGCGAGGCCGGCCAGCGCCAGCCCGAGCAGGATGCCGATGATGCCGCCGAGCAGCGACAGCACCGTCGCCTCGACCAGAAACTGGATGAGGATGTGCTTTTCATGCGCGCCGATGGCGAGCCGAATGCCGATCTCGCGGGTGCGCTCGGTGACTGATACCAGCATGATGTTCATGATGCCGATGCCGCCGACCAGCAGGCTGACGCCGGCGACGGCGCCCAGCATGCCGGTCATGGTGGTGGTGGCGCTGGCCATGGCGTCGGCGATCTGGGTCATGTCGCGGATGCCGAAATCGCTCTCGCGGTCGGGTGTGATGCGGCGCGCGTCGCGCAAAATATCCTCGACGCGCGGCTGCAGTTCGGTGGTCGGAGTACGGTCGTCGGCGGCGATGTAGATGTTGTCGATGTCGCGGTTGCCGGCGATGCGGCGCTGATAGGCGGCGAGCGGCATCAGGACGACATTGTCCTGGTCCTGGCCGAAGCCGGTATAGCCCTTGGGTTCGAGCAGACCGATGATCTTGCAGGAGGTGCGGTTGACGCGGATGATCTCGCCTTCCGGATCGCCGGCGCCGAAGAACTGCTGGCGCACCGTCTCGCCGATCAGGCAGACGCCGGTACCCGAGCGGGTTTCGGAATCGCTGAACGGCCGGCCTGAGACCAGTTTCCAGTCGCGCGCATCGAGATAGGCGCTGTCGGTGCCCGTCACACCCGAGGTCAGGCTCTCGGTGCCGAAGATGACGCGCACCTGTTTCTGCGAGGCTGGCGAGATGGCGCGCGCGCCGCTGAGATGCGCAACCAGCGCCGCCAGATCCTTCTCGGCCAGTGGCCTCACCGTCTGGTCGAGCCCGCCCGGCCCGCCGGGACCGGCGGGGCGCCCGGCGCGGACGACCAAAAGGTTGCTGCCGAGCTTGGAGATGTCGGCCTTGACCTTCTGCGTGGTGCCGGAGCCGATGGTCAGCATGGCGATGACGGCGGCGACGCCGATGACGATGCCGAGCAGGGTCAGGAACGAACGCAGCACGTTGCGGCGGATGGAGCGCAGGGAGAGGCGGACGGTTTCCCAAAGCATGATTATGCCGTCTCCAGCTTTGCCGTGTCGGAAGCGACATGGCCGTCGAGGAAGCGGATGGTGCGCTCGGCATATTCGGCGACATCGGCCTCGTGCGTGACCATGGCGATGGTCAGGCCGAGTTCCTTGTTCAGCCGCGTCAGCAGTTCCATGATCTCATGCGTGCGGGCGGTGTCGAGATTGCCGGTCGGCTCGTCGGCGACGAGCAAAGTCGGCCGCGTGACGATGGCGCGGGCGATCGCCACACGCTGCTGCTGGCCGCCGGAGAGTTCGGCCGGCGTGTGGTGCTCGCGGCCGACAAGGCCAACCTCGGCCAGCGCCTGCATGGCAAGGTCGCGGCGTTCGCGGCTTGCCACGCCGCGATAGATCAGCGGCAGTTCGACATTCTCCGCCGCCGTGGTGCGCGCCAGAAGATTGTACCCCTGGAAGACGAAGCCGACATAGAGGTTGCGCAACATGGCGCGGCGGTTGCGGTCGAGCCGGCCGGCATCGACACCCAGGAAGGAATAGGTTCCCGCCGTCGGCGTGTCGAGGCAGCCGATGATGTTCATCGCGGTCGACTTGCCGGAGCCGGAGGGACCCATGATGGCGACGAATTCGCCGCGCCGGATGGCAAGGTCGACACCGGCCAGCGCGTGCACCATAGCCTCGCCCTGGCCGTAGCTCTTCCAGACCGTGTCGAAGGTGATGAGGGGTGCGCCCGCGGCCACGGCCTCAGCTCCGCTGCTGCGAACCGGTGATAACCTGCGCGCCTTCCTCCAGGCCGGAGGTGATCTCGGTCAGTTCGCCGTCGGTCGAGCCGATCTTGACGTTGACGGGATGCGGCCGTCCGTTCTCCAGCACATAGAGCGTGCGCGACCCGTCGGTCGGAGCCGTCGCGGCCTGGCGCTGGCGATTGCCGCCTGGACGGCCCATGCGGCCGGTGAACAGGTCGCTCAAGCTCCAGCCCCTTGCGGCCTGTTGCGCCGGGCGATAGCGGAAGGCAGAGGCAGGCACGGTGAGCACATTCTTGGCCTGCCTGGTGACGACCGAGACGGTGGCGGTCATGCCGGGGCGCAGCAACAGCTCGCTATTGTCGACTTCGAGCCGGGCATTGTAGGTGACGACGCCATCGGTCGTGACCGAGGCGTAGGAGATGTCGCGGATCTCGGCATCGAACGGCCGCTCCGGGAAGGCGTCGACGGTGAAGCGGGCGTGCTGGCCTGATTTGACCGCGCCGATGTCGGCCTCGTCGACGGCCGCAACTAGTTCCATGTTCCTCAGATCGGCGGCGATGATGAACAGCACCGGCGCTTGCAGCGAGGAGGCGACGGTCTGGCCGGGGTCGACTGAGCGCGTCAGCACGATGCCGTCGATCGGCGCGTAGATGGTGCTGTTGGCAAGATCGGTCTGCTGCGATTTGAGATCGGCGTTGGCGATGGCGAGATTGGCCTGAGCGCTGTCGAGAGCCGCCTTGGAGCGGTCGCGGGTCGCGGTCGCCGCCTCGAGCGACTGGTCGGTTGCCATGCCGCGCTTGGTCAGCGCGGCGGCGCGCACAAGTCCGCTCTCGTTCTCGGCCAGCGTCACCGTGGCGTCCTCGACATTGGCGGCGGCGGCCTTTGCGGAAGCCTCGGCGCGCTCGATCTGCACTTGCAGCTTGGCGGTGTCGAGAGCGGCCAGCACATCGCCCTTCTTCACCTGCTGGTTCTCGTTGACCGAGACCGAGCGTATGATGCCGGAGAGCTGGCTTGAGATGTCGACCTGGGTGAGGGGCTGCAGCGTACCCGTCGCCGACACCTGGACGGTGAGGTCGGCCCTGGCGGCGGCCACGGTGGTGTAGTCGATCCTGGCGGGCGTGCCCGCGTACCATTGATAGAGGCCAAGGCCGGCGGCAAGCACGACCAGCGTCAGCAAGGCATAGAGCCAGCCACGCCGGCGTGTCCTGCGCAGACCTTGTCCGTCGAGCCCAAGCGCCGTCTCGATGGCGGAATCCGATTCCGTCTTTGGCAGATTGACAATCTGGTCCACGCTGGACCCCTATAATGCGCAATGTCCCTATCTGTGCACAGATCAGGCTTGACGGTTCGAATATCAAATTAAATTTCGCCCATGTTGGGATTGAGGCAGGAATGAAAACCCGGAATTACTTGCTTTACGACGTGTTTACGACCGAGCGGTTGGCCGGCAATCCGCTGGCCGTGGTGCTGGACAGCAAGGGATTGGACACGGCCGCGATGCAGGCCATCGCGCGTGAGTTCAACCTGTCCGAATCCGTCTTCGTGCTGCCGCCGGACAATCCCAAGCATCGAAACCGCATCCGCATCTTCACACCCGATTATGAAATGCCGTTTGCCGGCCACCCGACCGTCGGCTCGGCGATCGCGCTGGCCGAACTGGCTGAAGAGGGCGCCGGCATTTTCGTGCTGGAAGAAAACATCGGCCCGGTGCGCTGCGCCGTCAGCAAGCATGATGGCGCCACCTTCGCCGAATTCGACTTGGCGAAACTGCCCGAGCCGCTGATGCTGGAGGCCGATCCCGATGCGATCGGTGCGGCGCTTGGGCTCGCGCCGCACGAGATCGGCTTCGAGAATCACCGCGTCGCGTTCTGGTCGGCCGGCGTGCCTTACGTGACCATTCCTGTCGCCAATCTGCAGGCGGCTGGCCGTATCCGGCTCGACAACCAGGCCTGGTCGGAACTGGCGCCGCGCAAGAGCGAGTGGGCCTTCGCCAGCCCCTATGTCTATTGCCGCGAGACGGTGAATCACGAAAGCGCGTTCCATGTACGCATGATCGTGCCCGGCAATCCGTCCTACGAGGATCCTGCGACAGGCTCGGCGGCGGCCGCCTTCGCCGGCGCCATCATGCATTTCGACGCGCCGACGGATGGAATCTCGCAGCTGTGGATCGAGCAGGGCCTGGAGATGGGGCGTCCGTCGCGAATCCGCCTGGAACTGACTGTGCAAGGCGGAAAACTGGCCTCCGCGCGCATCGGCGGCAACGCGGTCAAGGTGGCGGAAGGCAAGCTGTTCGCCTGATCGGACAATGGGTTGGTCGATTTGTCGGGAAATGATTCCGGCAGGGCTGGACAGGATCGGAATCGGCGGCTATATGGCCGCCAACGCCGGTTTTTACCGGCCGAGTGGGTGCGTAGCTCAGTTGGTAGAGCAGCTGACTCTTAATCAGCGGGTCCACAGTTCAATCCTGTGCGCACCCACCAAAAATCTAACAAAATCAGTTTGTTGGACGAGGTGAGGGACCCTAACGGTTGCGGGCGGAAGTCAGTGCCCGCACCATGTCCAGATATTTTGGGCCTGCACCGAAATTGCCTACTGGATTTCTTCCTGCTCAATCCGACCCAAAAGCCCGATCGGCCTCGTCGCACTTTTCGGCATCAAACTCTAGATGTGCGTCATGCCATTGTCCCGGCCGCTAAAATGTCGCGCTGTCGGTGGCCGACCGGTGTCTGGCCCTTGGTCTGATCCACGGCCCGTTTCGATGATTCCCACTACTGCGCGAACAAACTCAACAATATCGTTTGCCGTGATCGCTGCTGTGTCGGAGGTTTGCCCGATGTGTTCGGCGGCTGCGCAACATGAGCGGCGGATCAGGTCGTAGTGTATATCCCTTTCATCCTCCGGCAACGCCGCCAACTTCATGGCTCGGCTATGGATCAACCGCAGCAATAGTTCGAGAGCTGCTCCGACACTCATGCGTTTGCTCCGCATTGGTCGAGCGTCCCGGCGCTTGAGGGCGCCCGTTTGGAACGTCCGATGAGGAGGCGTTTGCCGTCCCCACATGGAAGGGTGCATCACAGCCGTTAAGATATTCTTTATTGCTAATATATGCCCTTCGCTGGAGCCTCCAGAAAGGCCGAGCGGCGCCCCGTGCCTCCTCTTGCTGTCGAGATCTCAGTTAGTCCGAGCAAGCACGTCGCGCCTCCCTGTTTTAGGGGCTCCGAAAATTCATAAGGGTTTGCACATCAAGGCGATCCGAGCATTACTTCTCCGACACGCCAGCTTCG
The DNA here is from genome assembly GCA_004791255.1 of bacterium M00.F.Ca.ET.205.01.1.1. GTDB lineage: Bacteria > Pseudomonadota > Alphaproteobacteria > Rhizobiales > Rhizobiaceae > Mesorhizobium. The sequence goes on along the minus strand of SRUQ01000004.1, from coordinate 434,314 downwards.
GCAAAGCTCGCCATCTTCGCATGGCACTCCAGCGCCGAGCGGACGATGTTGACGGCCAGGCACGCGCCTGAACCTTCGCCGAGCCGCATGCCGAGATCGAGCAAAGGCGGCAGGCCGAGCGCTTCGAGCAGGCGGCGGTGGCCCGATTCGGCCGAGACGTGGGCGGCGACGGTGTGGGCGAGGCCGGTCGGGTGCAGGCGTGCCAGCGGAGCGGCGGCGGCGGTGCAGACGAAGCCGTCGAGCAGCACCGGCACGCCGAGGCGGCGCGCGGCGAGCGTGGCGCCGAAGATGGCGGCGAGTTCGCGCCCGCCAAGGCTGGCGGCGATCTTCAGCGGATCGGAGAGGGCGTCCGCGTGACGCTTCAGGCCGGCCTCGATGGCGACGACCTTGCGCTTCAGGCCGGCATCGTCGACGCCGGTGCCGCGCCCGGTCCATTTTTCGGCGCCACCGCCGAACAGGGCGGCCGAGATGGCGGCGGCCGGCGTGGTGTTGCCGATGCCCATTTCACCGAAACAGACGAGATCGAGGTCCTTGGTCACGGCGTCGTAGCCGATGGATACGGCGGCAAGGAAGGCCTTGTCGTCCATTGCCGCTGTCTGCGTGAAATCGCCCGTCGGATGGTCGAGGTCGAGCGGGATGACGTCGAGTTCGGCCCCGGCGATGCGGGCGAGCTGGTTGATGGCGGCGCCGCCGCCGGCGAAATTCGCCACCATCTGCACGGTCACTTCGGACGGGAAGGCCGAGACGCCTTGCGCGGTGACGCCATGGTTGCCGGCAAAGACGAAGACTTTCACGCGGTCGAGCTTCGGCATGTCGCGGCCCTGCCACCGCGCCAGCCAAGCGGCCGTCGTTTCCAGCCGACCAAGGCTTCCCTGCGGTTTGGTCAGCGTGTCCTGACGGCTGGCAACGGCCTTGGCCGCGGCATCGCTGCCAGTCGGCAGGTCGAGGCAAGCGGCGCGCAGTTCATCGAGTGATTTGAAAGGCATGGGGGCAAGGTCTCCGAGAGGGAATCAGGCTGAAGGCATCAAGAAAGGGCGACGGAAGCGACGAGAAGCACCGCGATCTCGCTCACCTGCTGCAGGGCGCCGACCGTGTCGCCGGTCTGGCCGCCGATCTGATTGAGGCACAGCGCCTGAAACGCGGCAAACAGCAGTGCGAGCAGGACGAGCGCGACGATAGCGCCGCCAGGACCGAGCAGGAGAAGCGGAAGGGCGCCAAGCACGGCGCCGACGATAGCCGTTTCGAGCGAGACGGTGCCGGCGCCGGCCGACAGGCCGTCGGACCGCGCCGATGGCAAGAGATGCATGAAGGCGCCCAGCACGCCGCGCGAAGCCGCGTGAGCGGCAACAAGCGCGAAGAGCGCCTGCGTCGGGTCGACCATTTGCGACAGCGCGCTCCAGCGGATGAGCAGCGACAGGACAAGCGCCATGGCGCCATAGGCGCCGATGCGGCTGTCGCGCATGATGTCCAGCTTGCGCCCACGCGACTTGCCGCCACCAAAGCCGTCGGCGACGTCGGACAGGCCGTCCTCATGCAGGCAGCCGGTGGTGAGCACGGTCGAGACCAGGGCGAGCGCCGCCGCCGGCCCCATGGCGAGGCCGAAACGTTCCGCCGTGGCAAAGACGATGGCGCCGATCAAGCCGATGGCGACGCCGGTGATAGGGGCGGCCCAGATCGCGGCGGCTAGGCTGCGGCCGCGAAAATCGAAGACGGGCAGCGGCAGCCGGGTGAAGAAGACCAGGCAGAGCGCGATGTCGTCCAGGACCTGCCGGGGCGAGATCGGTATGGTCGGCAGTTTCATGGCCTAGCCTCGCGCAATGGCATGGAAGAAGGTGCCGCTGACATGGTCGCGCCTGTAGCCGGAAGGACCGATCGGATTGCCCTGGCCGTCGGCGAGATCGGCGAGCGGCTCGTCATTGCCGGTCGCAATCATCTGCGCGTAGTGGAATTCGTGGCCGCGGATGAACGCGCCTTCAGAACCAAGCGGACAATCGGCGCGCAGCCGCGCCTCGCGGTAGCCGAGATTCATCTTCCGCTTGGCGAAGCTGGTCGAATGGCCGAGCAGGCCGAGCATTTTATGCGTCGTGCCATCGGCGTCCTCCAGTGCTTCGCCGAGCACCATGAAGCCGCCGCACTCGCCATGTATCGGCCTGGTCGCGGCAAACGCGGTCATGCCGGCTTTGAAAGCATCTGCCGCCGCAAGACGTCCGGCGTGAAGCTCGGGATAGCCGCCAGGCAGCCAGCAGACATCGCAATCCTGCGCGGGCGCTTCGTTGGCGAGCGGCGAAAACGGGACGATCTCCGCCCCGGCCTTGCGCCAGCAGGCGGCAACGTGCGGATAGAGGAAGGTGAAAGCGGCGTCCTCAGCCAAAGCAATGCGCTGGCCGGGCGGCTGCAAGGCATCGGCAAGGCCGCCAGCGGCTGGGGCCAGGGGCGTCGCCAGCTTCATCACCGCGTCAAGATCGAGGGATTTTTCAACCATGTCGGCCAGCCGGTCGAGATGCGCCATCAGGTCATCATATTCGCCGGCCTGGACGAGACCGAGATGGCGTTCGGGCAGGTTGAGCGAGGGATCGCGCAGGATGGCGCCGACGACCGGCAGGCCGATCGCCTCGATAGCATCGCCGGCGAGCCGGCGGTGGCGCTCGCTTCCGAGACGGTTGAGCACCACGCCGGCCATGCGCACATCGGGATCGTAGGTGGCAAAGCCCTTGGCGACGGCCGCTGCCGTGGTCGACTGGCCTGACACGTCGAGCACCAGCAGAAACGGCAGGCCGTAGAGCCGCGCCAGATCGGCGGCGGACCCGGTACGTCCCGCCGAGGCCGGGATGCCGTCGAAGAGGCCCATGGCGCTTTCGAGAATGACGAAATCGGTGTCATCGGCCTGCTGTGCCGCTAGTGCGTTGAGCAGTGACGGCGACATCGCCCAGCTGTCGAGGTTGACGCCGGACAGGCCGGTGGCGGCGGTGTGGAAACCGGGGTCGATATAGTCGGGGCCGGATTTGGCGCCGCGCACCTTCAGGCCGCGCCGGGTCAGCGCGCGCAAAATGCCGATGGTGACGCTGGTCTTGCCCGAGCCGGAGCGCGGCGCCCCGACGATGATGGCGCGGGCCGTCATGCCTCGCCCGCCAGTGCCGCGCGCATGGCGACGATGCCGCCGACGACAATCAGCGCCGGCGAGGCCAGGCCGGCGGCGGCGGCTTCCTCGGCGATGGTGGCGAGCGTGGCGACCAGCGTCCGTTCCTGCGGCGTCGTCGCGGCGACGATGACCGCCGCCGGCGTCGACGGCGACAGCCCGCCTTCGAGCAGTGCCGCCGCTATGATGGGCAGATTGGCCATGCCCATATAGACGACGACCGGCTGGCCGGTGCGGGCGATTGCCGCCCAGTCGATGTCCTCATCGGTGCCGGCGGCGTGGCCGGTCGCCAGAATGACAGCCTTGTTGATGCCGCGCATGGTGGCAGGGATGCCGGTGGCCGCCAGCGCGCTGAGGCCCGAGGTCAGCCCGGGCAACACCCGGAACGGAATGTTTTCGCGCACCAGCGCCAGCGCTTCCTCGCCGCCACGGCCGAAAATATAGGGATCGCCGCCCTTCAGCCTGACGACGCGACGGCCTTCGCGCGCCAACCGCACCAGCAGAGCGGTGATGTCATCCTGCTTCATCGACGGTTTGCCGCCGCGCTTGCCGGCATAGTACAGCTCAGCATTCGCCGCCACGGCGACGACGTCAGGCGAGACCAGCGCGTCATAGACCAGCGCATCCGCCTCGGCGAGTGCTGCCAGTACTTCCAGCGTCAGGCAGCCGGGGTCGCCGGGGCCGGCGCCCGCCAGCCAAACATGACCGGGCTCGAGCGGACGCGGCTTGAAGTTCAGGCGCGGGAGCGCATTCGCCAGCGCAGCATTCTCGCCGTTGTTTTTGGTGCTGCCGCTCACAATCCGTCCCGTCCGCGAAAACGCCGCTGATAGTGCGCGTCGTACAATGAACTCTCGCCGAAGTCGCTTGCCGCGAGCGAAGCGCCGACAAAGATGATCGCCGTGCGCTCCATTGGATCTGCGGCAAGCAGCGCCTCGATGGTGGCCAGCGTCCCGGTCAGCACACGCTCATCCGGCCAGGAGGCGCGAAAGACGATCGCTACCGGGCAGTCACCGCCATAATGCGGCGTCAGTTCTGCGACGACGCGGTCGATGGCGTGGATGGCAAGATGAATGGCCAGCGTGGCGCCGGTGCGGCCGAAGCCGGCCAGTGTTTCGCCGGGCGGCATCTTCGAGGCGCGGCCGGAGACGCGGGTCAGCACCAGGCTTTGCGCGACTTCTGGAATGGTCAGTTCGCGGCGCAATGCGGCGGCGGCCGCGGCAAAGGAAGGCACGCCCGGCGTCAGCGTGTACGGAATGCCGTGCTTTTCCAGCCGGCGGATCTGCTCGGCCACTGCGCTCCAGACCGACAGGTCGCCGGAATGCAGGCGGGCGACATCATGGCCGGCCTGATGGGCGGCGACATATTCGGCCTCGATCTCGTCAAGCGACATCGGTGCCGTGTCGATAAGTTTGGTGCCTGGCGCGCAGTGTTGCAGCAACTCGGGCGCGACGATGGAACCGGCATGCAGGCAGACCGGGCAGCTTGCCAGCAGCCTGGCGCCGCGCAGCGTGATGAGGTCGGCCGCGCCCGGACCGGCGCCGATGAAGTGGACGGTCATTCAGCATCTCCGCTGATGGCGATGGCGCAGGTGGCCGGGCCGAGCACGGTGCGCGGCCCCAGCAATGTCGCGCCGCGACCGGCAACGGCAAGTGCGGCCGCTTCCGATACCGAGGGCGTGCCGGCGAGGGCCTGGGACTGGGCGGACTGGCTGATCGTTCTGCCGGCGGCCTCAAGGGCTGCATCATCGGCGATGATGACCGGCAGGCTGAGCGTGCGGCCGGCAGCAAAGATCGCGTCCTCGTCCTGCTTGAGCGTGACGGTGGCGAGCGCGGAAAGCGCGGTCAGCGCCAGCCCATGCGCATCCAGCGCGGTCTCGACCACGGCAAGCACGTCCTCAATGCTGACGCCTTTGCGGCTGCCAATGCCCGCGACCATCATGGCTTCACCCAGTTCCATTGGGTGATCGGCATTGCGGGGCGCCAGGCCTGCATCGAGCCGACAGGAGCGACGCGGGATATGGCGATGCGGGTGAGATCGCCGCCGAGTTTTGTGTGCTGGGCGAGAAGCACCGCCTCCATCTCCAGCGTCACGGCATTGGCAACCAGACGGCCGCCGGGGCGCAACGCCTTGATGGCCGCGCTCAACACGCCGGTATCGCTGCCGCCGCCACCGATGAAAATCGCATCGGGCGTTTCCAGTCTGGCCAACGCCTTCGGTGCGCTGCCCTCGACCACGACCAGCCCTGGAACGCCGCAGGCGGCGGCGTTGCGGTGGATGCGGGCGGCGCGGGCCGGATCGGCCTCAATGGCGATGGCGCGCAGCGAGGGGTGGGCGAGCATCCACTCGATGCCGATCGAACCAGAGCCGGCGCCGATGTCCCACAGCAACTCGCCACGCCTTGGCGCCAGCGCCGCCAGGGTCATGGCGCGGACATCGTGCTTGGTGATCTGGCCGTCATGCTCGAACAGATGATCGGCGCGTCCCGATGTCAAAGGCAGGATGCGCGCCTGCGGATTTGAATCAATTTCGATCGCCAGAACATTGAGCGGATTGATGTTTTCGAGGTCGAAAGCGTCGGCGCGCGCCGTCCGCCGGTTTTCGTTCGGTCCGCCTAGGGCCTCCAGGACCGTCAGCCGCGATGCGCCGAAATCAAGCTCGGTGAGCAGGCGGGCAATCGTAGCGGGTGCCTCGGCATCCGACGTCAGTGCCAGAAGATGCGCCTTCGGCTGCAGCAATGGGCGGATCAGGTCGATGGGGCGGCCGTGTAATGAGACAATTTCGATGTCCTGCAGCGCCCAGCCGAGCCGCGCGGCGGCGAGCGAAATGGCCGATGGCGCGGGGATGACGTGCATCTCCTGCGCCTTCACTTTGCGGGCGAGGGTCACGCCGACGCCGTGGAAGAACGGATCGCCGGAGGCAAGCACACAGACCTTGCTGCCTGCCAGCGCCAGCACATCACCCATCCCGGCATCGAAAGGCACCGGCCAGGGGCGCGGCTTGCCTTTGGCGAAGGCAGCGACGAGCGCCAGATGCCGTTTGCCGCCGAAGATGAATTCGGCGTCGGCGATGCGCCGCTTGGCCTCGTCGCCGAGACCCGCTAAACCGTCCTCGCCGATGCCGATGATGGTCAGCCACTTTTTCTCGGCGATTTTGGCGGCGCGCGCACCTTCAGCAGGCATGATGACCCACCGTATTCTGATCCTCGGCGGCACCACCGAAGCCCGGCAACTGGCTGGAAAACTGGCCGCGCACGCCGAGTTGTCGGTCACGCTGTCGCTGGCCGGCCGCACCGAAAGTCCTGTGGCGCAAGGCGTGCCGATCCGTTCGGGAGGGTTTGGCGGCGCCGATGGGCTGGCTGCCTATCTCCGGGAGACCGGCACCGGCCTGCTGATCGACGCGACCCACCCCTATGCGGCGCGCATTTCCGCCAATGCCGCGGTGGCGGCACATAAGGCTGGCGTGCCGATCCTGGCGTTGCGTCGTCCGGGCTGGGAGCCCGTCGAAGGCGACCGCTGGCTTGAGGTCGACAGTGTTGCCGGAGCGGTGCAGGTGCTGGGCGATATGCCGCGCCGCGTCTTTCTGGCGCTCGGCCGGCAGGAGGTCGCTGCCTTCGAGGCCGCCCCCCAGCACCACTATCTCATCCGCAGTGTCGATCCGGTCGAGCCCAGGCTTGCCGTGCCTGATGCCGACTATCTCCTGGCGCGCGGGCCGTTCCGCGAATCCGATGAGAGTGCGTTGCTCCAGCAACGGCGAATCGACGTAGTCGTCTCCAAGAACAGCGGCGGCGAGGCCACTTACGGCAAGATCGCCGCGGCGAGGGCGCTTGGCATCGATGTGATCATGGTACGCGGGCCTGACCTGCCGCAGGTGCCCGCCGCTGAAACCGTCGAAGCGCTGGCCGCGATGATCGATCATTTCGCGGCGGGTCATTTTCTTGGGCCCGCTGCCGAACGCGGCGTGTAGACCAGCGCCCGCTTGTCGCCGCGCTTGATGATGCGGGTTTCCGGCGAACCGATGATGATGCAGGTCGACATGTCGGCCTTCTGCGCGTCGACATCGGCCAGCAGGAACACTTCGATGCGCTCGTCCGGCCGGCCGGCAGCACGGCCGAAGATGACAGGCGTGGTGCCGGGCAGGATGGCGGTGAGGCACTCGAAGGCGCGGCCAAGCTGCCAGGGGCGGGCCTTGCTGATCGGATTGTAGAGCGCGATGACGAAGCCGGCGCCGGCTGCTGCCAACAGGCGCAATTCGATCAGTTCCCACGGCTTCAGATTGTCGGACAGCGAGATGGCGCAGAAATCGTGGCCGAGCGGCGCGCCGATGCGGGCGGCGACCGCCAGCATGGCGGTGACTCCAGGCACGACGGCGACATCGACCGTGCGCCATTCGGCTGGGCCGGCCTCGATCGCTTCGCAGACCGCTGCCGCCATGGCGAAGACGCCGGGATCGCCGCCGGAGACCACCGCGACATCATGGCCGTCGGCGGCCTTTGCCAGCGCCTCGTTGGAGCGCGCGAGTTCCTCGCGATTGTCGGAGGCGATGCGGGTCTGGTCCGGCCTCAGCTCCAGCCGGTCGAGATAGGGCTTGTAGCCGTAGAAGAATTTCGCCTCGGCGACAGCGTGGCTGGCTTGCGGCGTGACCTGGTCTGAATTGCCGGGGCCAAGCCCAATGACGGTGAGACGGCCGCTCATGCCTGCACTCCCGGTTTGCCGGACCAGCCGGCGACCAGCACGATGGCGAAATAAGGCGCCTTGTCGTCCGGCTTGTCGGCGAGCCGCATCGAAACGCTGGCGGCCATGGTGCCGCGCTCGACATAGACGGCGCGCGTCAGCTTGCCGGTCGCCTCCAGCGCGCGCCGGATTTTCGGCAGGTTGCGGCCGACCTTCATGATCACGGCGGCGTCGGTGTCGGCCAGCCGGCGCGTAAGTTCGAACTCGCTCATCGTGCCGGGCAGCACGGTCAAGACGTCATCGCCCTGGACGATCGGCAGGCCGGTCTGCGACCAGCAGCCGGACATGGCGGTGACACCGGGGATGACTTCGGTCGGAAAGCGGTGGGCGAGGCGGACATGCAGATGCATGTAGGAGCCGTAGAACAGCGGATCGCCCTCGGACAGCACCGCAACCATCCTGCCGGCCTCGAGGTGCTCGGCGACCCTTTCGGCCGATTCTTCGTAAAAACCGGTGATCTGCGAGCGGTAGTCGTCGTGATCCTTGTCGATCTCGGTGGTCACGGGGTAGAGCAGCGGCAGTTCCAGCATGTCGGAGCGGAAGCGCGTTTCGACGATGGCGCGAGCATTGCTGTTGTTGCCGCGCTTGGCGAAATACGCCACGACATCGGCCTCGGCCAGCGCGCGCGCGGCCTTCAGCGTCAGTAGTTCGGGGTCGCCGGGACCGGTGCCGACACCGACGAGCCTGCCTTTAGGAAGCGCGTTCACAGGCCCGGCCTCGCCAGTGAATTGAGCGCGGCGGCGGTCATGGCGCTGCCGCCGAGCCGGCCGCGCACGATGGCGTAGGGCACGCCAAAGGAATTCTCTGCCAGCGCATCCTTGGATTCGGCTGCGCCGACGAAGCCGACCGGCATGCCGATGATGGCAGCGGGCTTCGGCGCGCCGTCGCGCAGTTTTTCCAGGAGATAGAAAAGTGCTGTCGGCGCGTTGCCGATGGCAACGATCGAGCCGGCCATACGATCACCCCAGAGGTCGATCGCGGCGGCGGAGCGGGTGTTGCCGATCTCCCTGGCGATGTCATGCGTGCGCGGGTCGCGCAAGGTGCAGATCACTTCGTTGCCAGCCGGCAGCCGCGCGCGGGTGACGCCGTGCGAAACCATCTCCGCATCGCAGAAGATCGGCGCGCCGGCGGCAAGCGCCTTGCGCGCGGCGGTGACGAAATCAGGCGAGAAGACAAAATGGCTTGCCGCTTCGACCTGGCCGCAAGCGTGGATCATGCGGATGGCGACATCGGCTTCGGCTTCGGAAAAGCGCGCGAGATCTGCCTCGGCGCGAATAATGGCGAAGGAGCGCTCGTAGATCGCGTTGCCGTCATGGATGTAGTCATAGGCGGCCATGCTCATTTCCGTTTTTTAGTTTGGGCCTGTCGGTAAGCCTCGGCGATGCCGGCCGTGCCCAGCCTTGTCAGGCAAGCGGCGGCGGTTTCGCCCTGAAATCGTTCGCTGCGGATCACTGCCGCGACGCGACCGATGCCGCGCGCGGCGTCATAGCCCGGCCTGTAGCCGGCAGGAAGAGCCTTTGCCGTCGCGTTCACGACAAGTCCGGCTCCGTTTTCGCCGCCGACGATGGTGAGCGCCGCCGGGCCGGGATGGGCGCAGCCCTTGGCGCAGCCGGAAATATGCAGGGTGAAGTCGAGACTATCGCCGTTTTCAGCGGCGATCGCTTCGGCAATGTCGCGCGTGGCGATGCGGCCGGAGGCGCAGGCCGGCGTGCCGGGACAGGCAGCGATGCGGGTGCGCGGGTCGGCGGGGGTGGTGACGAAGCCGAGGTCGGCCGCGGTGAGTTGGAGCGGCTGGTTGGCTGAGAGTGGCTGGCCGAGGAAGAGCAGGGCGCGGCCTGGGGCGAGGCGGATTTCGTTGGTGCCGAGTTCCGAGGCCCTGCTGGCAAGTTTGATGAGATTCTGCGCGGGCATGCTGCCGTAGGGCAAGCCAATGCCGAGGGCATAGGCGTTGGTTAGGTCGAAGAGGCCGATAGGGAGGGGATTGCGCTCTACGGCGCCCCCCTCTGTCCTGCCGGACATCTCCCCCATTTGGGGGGAGATCAGCAGCTTTGCCGCCGCAGCTTCACTTTCGACGTTGGAGATTGGCGAAATCGGCGACGACAGCTCTATCTCCCCCCTCGTGGGGGAGATGTCCGGCAGGACAGAGGGGGGCGCCTCGCGCGAACCTGTCAAGCATGGCCAACCCGCGAGAGACACTAACTGCGTCTCCGACAAATCCCTTGCGTGAGCCTCACGGCCTTTCTCGGCCACCATCCTCAGCACCGCAACCGCAACATCGCGCGCCGCGTCGCCTTCCGCCGCGACCAGCAATCTTGCGCTCTGCCCATCACCGGCAACAGACACCTGCCACTGAACGCCGGCACCACTCCGGACCGCAGTCAGCCGCACATCAGCTGTCACCGCGTCCAGCTTCAGTTGCCCACCGCCGTCGACAACGACCGAAACCTTCGGTCCCAGTCCTGGCGCCAGCCCAGCTTCCTCGATGGCCCTGCGAATCTCTTCCGCCAATGGCCGTGGATCGGCAATCTCGTGCGGGTCAATGCCTGCCAGCGGTCCGGTCTCCACTGGCACGCCGGTGCGCACCTCGATGCCCAGCGCGTCGACCTCCATCGCCAGCAGCCGGGCACCTTCAGCCGTCAGCCCTCGAATCTGCAAACTGCCGCGCGCCGTCACTTCCATGATGCCGTTGCCATGGCGCAAAGCGGATTGGGCGACTTCGATCAAAAGCCTGGGCGACAGACCCCCGGCGACTGGATTGAGCCGCACCAGCAGCCCATCGCCGGTCTGCATCGGCGCCGACAGGGCCGGGCAGGTGCCGCGGCGCGAGAAGGCGTTCATGCCGCCACCCCCAGAGCTTTGGCCTCGGCGATCAGCGCGGCGAGGTCGTCATCGATGGAATTGCGCAAGGGATGCCAGAGGCCGCGCCGGCGCGCCGAGAGAAAACGCTCGGCTATGACTTTGGCGGCGGCAGGATTTTCGCGCAGGATGAAGGCGCGAACCGCCTCATCGCCGAGATAGGCATCGTGCACCGCTTCGATCAGCGCACCTGGTATGGCGTGGGTGGTTTCGGCGAAGCCGACGAGGCGATCGACCGTCTCGGCGAATTCGGATGCGCCGCGCGGGCCGTGCCGCATCTGGCCCGAGATGAAGCGGGCATTGACGGCGCGCGCCCGCACAACTCGCGAGACGGCCTCGCCGACCGAGCGCGGCCTGGGCTTTTGCGGATCGGTGGTGTCGAGCACGATGACGTCGGCATTCCGGCCGAGTGCCGCAAGTGCGGCTGAAAAACCGCCGATGAAGGCGACGTCGGCGGAACCCTCCAGAATGTCGCGGCCGGGATCGTCGCCGGTGTGGACCAAGAGGTCGGCCTCGGCGAGGCGTCCCTCGAAGGCGCCGGGCGCCGAGATGCCTTCGCCGCCGACGCCGCCATAGGCGTGCGAGGTGGCGTCGAGATAGGCGCGGCCGATCTCCTCGCGCGCCGCCCAGTCGCCGCTCGACAAGATGTCTTCGACGCCGGCGCCGTAAGTGCCGGGCGAGGTGCCGAAGATGCGCGGGCTGACCTTGCCGTCGGCGCGGGTTTTTGCCGCGAGCGGGTTTTCCGAATCGTCCTCGTCGCGTCCGGCTACGGCGTTGGCGGCGGCATCGATCAGCGCGATCTGGGTCGGGAACATGTCGCGGAACAGGCCCGATATGCGCCAGGTGACATCGACGCGCGGGCGGCCGAGCGCGGCCGGCGGCAGCACCTCGATGCCAATGATGCGGCCGGTCGCGGCATCCCATTGCGGCCGGCAGCCCATCAGCGCCAGGCCTTGCGCGATTTCCTCGCCGCCGGTGCGCAGCGAGGCCGAGCCCCAGAGGTCGATGACCAGCGAGCGCGGCCAGTCGCCATGCGACTGCATGTAGGCCCGCACCACTTCGTCGGCCGCCGCCTTGCCCAGATCGTAGGCGGTCGGCGTCGGCATGGTGCGCGGATCCGAGGTGAACAGGTTGCGGCCGGTGGGCAGGACGTCGGAGCGTCCTCGCGCCGGAGCGCCGGCCGGGCCGGCCTTGACATGACGGCCATCGAGCGCTGCGAGCAGCGCCGCCTTCTCTGCATCAGCGCTCTGGCGGCGCATGGCGTCGGCTTCGTCCTCAGCGGCGCGGCCATAGACATGCAGGCCGTCCTTGATGGCGAAATCCTTGAGATCGCAGAGCCAGGCATCGATGCGGCGCAGTGCCTCGTCGGGCGCGTCGGTCTTTGCAACACCAGCTTCGGAGGCGAGCCCGGTCTTCTGCGCGGTATCGACAATCAGCCTGGCCAGCCTGTCGCGGCGGCGGCGGTCGAGCCCATCGGCCTGGGCGTATTCGTCGACCAGCCGCTCCAACCGGTGCTGGTCCTCGTCGAGCCCGGCGCCGGTCAAGGGTGGCGGCAGATGGCCGAGCGTGACGGCGGCGATCCGGCGCTTGGCCTGCGCCGCCTCGCCGGGATTGGAGACGATGAAGGGATAGATCACGGGCAGGGGACCGGTGACGATCTCGGGAAAACAGTTTTGCGAGAGGGCAACGGTCTTGCCGGGCAGCCATTCCAGAGTGCCATGGGCGCCGACATGGATCAGGGCATGGACGCCAAGCGCCTTGCGCAGCCACAGGCCGAAGGCGATCAGCGCGTGGCGCGGGGGGAGCGTCGGGTCGTGATAGTCGGCGCGTCGGTCAGCCGAGCGGCCACGGTCGGGGGCCAGCGCCACGGTGACGTTGCCGAAGGTGGCGGCGCGGAAGGGGAAGTGTTTTTTGGTTGATGGTGAAGGTTGGCGCGAGGCCTCGCGCAAGCCTGTCTCGTGTTCGGCCTTGCCCCAAGCTGCACTTATCGCAGCAACCGCTCCTGCCGGCAAATTCTTGGAGAGTTCCTGATACTCCTCCAGCCCCAGCCCATCTCGGCCCCCCTCCAGCAAATCGAGCAGAGCACGCGGCGTTTGCGGAATCTCTCCAACGGCATAGCCCTGGTCGCTCAAGTCCTGCAGCATCGCCAGCACGCTGGACGGGACATCAAGGCCCACGGCATAGCCGGTGCGGCCCGGCGCACTGGGATAATCCGGGATCAGGATCGCCAGCTTGCGCTCGGCGCGCGATGTTTCCTGCAGACGCATGAACGCGGCCACCCGGTCGGCGACCTGCGCCACGCGGTCCGGTTCCGGCCGGTTGGCCAAGGCGCGGTGGCCGAGCGCGGGGTCGATCTCGCTCTCGCCTTTGAAGGAGATGGCGCCGGCAAGGATGCGGCCGTCGAGTTCGGGCAGCACGACATGCATGGCCAAATCGGCGGGCGCCAAGCCGCGCTGGTTGTTCTCCCAGACATCGCGGCGGGTGGTGGCGACGATGACCTGGAAGACCGGCACGCCGGCACGATCGAACAGGGTTTCGACGCCGGGTTCGGCACCGGAAGCGAAGGCGGTCGCGGTGACGATCGCGGCGGGCTTCGGCGCGGCGAGCGCTGTTTCGACGAAAGCCAGCGACGCCGGGTCTTTCAGGCTGGAGACGAAGATGGGGACCGGGAGCATGCCGCGTTGCCGCAAGGCATCGACCAGTGCGTCGATCGGCGCGACGTCGACGGCCAGCAGCATCGAGCGGTAGAAGAGGATGGGGATGACCCCGCCATCGCCCTGGAGAGGGAGGGGCGCGACTCCTTGGCCGGGTGCGTAGTACCCCGCTTTTGGAACAGCGACCGGCTCGTCCAACTCCGTATCCGCCCCTGCCAGCTTCGCCAGCCTCCGCACGAGCGCGCTCATATTCGCCGGGCCGCCTTCGCGGAAATAACCTAGCAGGCCGTCGAGTTCGGCGCGCGACAGCGTCGACGCCTGGATCAACCTGGCATCCTCGTCATGGCTTTCGCCGGGCAGCAGCGCCAGTTTGATGCCGCGCTCGCGGGCAATGGCGGCAAGCTGGTCGCAGCCATAGCGCCACCAGTCGTAGCCGCCGAGGATGCGGACGAGAATGACCTTGGCGTGGCGGGCGACGCTGTCAATCCAGAGATCGACCGACATGGGGTGGCGCAGGTCGCGCAGCGCCGCCAGCCGCATCGAGGGCAGGCGGTCGGCGTCGGCCTGCCAAGCCGCCGCAAGACCGGCGAGGTCGCTGTCGGTGAAGGACAGGGCCACGATATCCGCCGGCGTCTGCCGCAGATCGACAGGCTCGGCGAGATCGTCGAGCGATGCGGATGTCGTGGTGAGAATATGCATCGCGGCCCGTTTTCGCGTCAGCCGGCGAGTATACGCTCGATCGCCGGGCGGTTCAGCCCCTTGAGGCCGATGACGACGAGGCGTGAACGGCGGTCGTCCTCGGCGGTCCAGGCGCGGTCATAGTAGTGATTGACGCGCGGACCGACCGCCTGCAGCAAAAGCCGCATCGGCTTGCCGCCTACCTCGACGAAGCCTTTCACGCGCAGCACGTTTTCCTGTGCTGCGACGGTGGCGACGCGATTTGCCAGTTCATCCGGATTGGCGATCGAGGGAATGTCGACGATGAAGGTGTCGAAGTCGTCATGCTCGTGGTCGAATGCGCCGTCGTGATGGGACTTGCGGTTCTCGATATCGTCCTCGACGGCAAGTCCAAGCCCGAGCAGCACCGAGGGATCGACCTTGCCATGCGACGTCGGCACGATCTTCACGGCGCGGGCGGAGTGTTCGTTGATGATGGCATTGGCGCGCGCCGACCCGGCGGCGTCCATCAGATCGCTCTTAGACAGGATGATCAGGTCGGCGCAGGCGACCTGGTCCTCGAACACTTCCTCGACCGGATCGTCATGGTCGAGGCTGTCATCGCCGGCGCGCTGCGCCTGCAAGGCATCCATATCGTTGGCGACGCGGCCTTCGGCCAGTGCCGGCCCGTCGACGACGGCGATAACGCTATCGACGGTGACACGGCTCTTCACGGTCGGCCACTGAAAGGCCTGCACCAGCGGCTTCGGCAGCGCGAGGCCCGAGGTCTCGATGAGGATGTGGTCGACCTTGGGCGTACGCGACAGGATCTGGTCTAGCGCCGGCACGAAATCGTCGGCGACGGTGCAGCAGATGCAGCCATTGGCCAGTTCGACAATGTTTTCTCCCGGGCAGGTATCGATGCCGCAGCCCTTCAGAATCTCGCCGTCAATGCCGATGTCGCCGAATTCATTGACGATGATGGCCAGCCGTTTGCCGCCGGCATTTTCCAGGAGATGGCGTACCAGCGTGGTCTTGCCGGCGCCAAGGAAGCCGGTGACGACGGTGCAGGGAACACGGGAAACGGAGGCGCTCATTTCAAGTCCTTCAGCATGTCGAGGGGTGGGATGCGGGCGACGAGGCCGCGCTTGAGGGAATCGGGCCGGCCGCGCCAGGGGATGAGGCCGTCGGTCGATGTGGCAAAAAGCTTTGCGCCGGCGACGAGATCGGCGCCGCTTGCGGTGGTCAGGTCACCAAACACGTAGCTCCAGCAGCCGTCGCGCAGGATCGCCGCGCTCAGCCGGCGCTTGCAATTGCCCAGGCATTCGACAGTGCCGACGCGGATATTATCGCCCGACGCCGCGTGCCGTGTATCGTCGGCCAGCAGTTCGCCGGCGCGGGGATGGGCGTCGGAGCCGGTTTCATCGCGGCAGGAGGCGCAGACGATGACGGTTACACCAGCCAAGGCTTCGCCCTGCTCGGACGCGTTGTCCGCTGTGCCAGCCGAAAAACCGCTGTGATGGTCCAAACTCGGGCTCCTTGCCCGGAAACCCGCCGGGCGATCGGATTGTATTTCGCAGACGGCAGGTCTCCTGGCTCGCGGGTCATCGCCTTGGTAGCCGCCTTCCCGGGAACACCCCAGTGGTTTTCGGCCTTGGCTCTTCGCTTACAGTTGCGGGGACAGCCGCGGATTTGGGGTTTTTCGCTCCCGCACCGCATTCCCTCTTGGCCCTTGCCGTTGCGGGCAGGGGACCGTCTGGACTGGATTTAGGCTTTTGCGGGCAGTGGTGTCAACGCACGGCTACGACACCGCGATGTCGGCCAGCGCCGGGCCCAGATCGCCTGACGGCGTCACTTCCATGCGTTCCAGGCCGAGCCAGCCCTGCATCTGCTTCAACTCTTCGTAGAGTTGGGCGGCAGTCTCGGGCGGTGCGCAGCGCTCCGCATAGGCTGCGTGCACGCGCAATACACCAGCCGGGCGATCGGCCCGGAGGTCGACGCGGCCGACGATCCTGTCGCCGAGCAGGAATGGCAGGACATAGTAGCCGTATTGGCGCTTTTCGGCCGGGGTGTAGATCTCGATGCGGTAATGGAAATCGAACAGCCGCTCGCTGCGCGATCGTTCGAAGACGACCGGATCGAACGGCGCCAGCAAGGCGCGGGCCCCGATCTTGCGGGGAAGACGGGCGTCCTTGTGGAGGTAAGCCGGCTTGTTCCAGCCTTCGACGCGCACCGGCAGCAACTCCCCTGTTTCAACCAGTTCTTCCAGCCGGCCCTTCATGTCGGCCGGCGACAGGCGGAAATAGTCGCGCAAATCGCCTGATGTCGCCACGCCGTGGGCACGGGCGGAAATGCGCAGCAAGTCGCGGTGCGCGTCCTCGGCGGCCGGCACCGGCAGATCGAGGATCGCCTGCGGCAGCACGCGTTCGGGCACGTCGTAGAACCTCTCGAAGCCCCGACGGTGCGCCGTGGTGATGCGGCCGGCCCAGAACAGCCATTCGAAGGCGTGCTTGGCATGGCTCCAACCCCACCAGCCGCCGGAGCCTTTCTGGCCCTCCAGCGCCGAAGCGGCGATCGGGCCACGGTCGACGACCTCGCGGTAGATCTCCTCGATATAGGCGCCGTGCTCGCGGCCCCATTTGGCCAGCCCAAGGTACATCTCGTCGCCTTGCTCGGCCCGCTGCATGCGCCAGCGCATCAGCGGGTAGGTCTCGACCGGCAGGAAGGATGCCTCATGCGCCCAGTATTCGAACACTGTGCGCTTGCGCGTCACGGCGGCATTGTCGAGCAATGAAAGCGGGTAGGGGCCAAGCCGTGAATAGAGCGGCATATAGTGGGCGCGCACCACCGCGCTGACGGAATCGATCTGCAGCAGGCCGGTGCGGGACAGCACACGGGCGAAGTGGCGGCGGTCGGGCGTGCCGGCGGGGCGCGGATCGAGAAAGCCCTGGGCGGCGAGCGCGATGCGCCGGGCAGTGGCAAGCGAGATCTTTTCCTGCATGCGGATATGCGTCTCTGATAGCCTGTCGGGTGTCATTCCCGTGCGTGATTCCAGTTCATGCTAGCAGGGTTCTGGCGGCAATCCTGTCAGGAGAGAAAAGTGGAGTAAAAGGTGAAGGAAATCAAACAGGAGCGGATGGGACCAGTTTCTCCGGATATGCCGTCCAGGTCAGCGTTTTGAACAAGGTTTGACTTGCTTCGCTGGAACTGCTGCGCTAACCCTCGCCGCGTTGCAGCAAAGGCCCCTTAAAACGGTTCAGCGGTTATTCTGTCACGCTTCCGCATTGAGGTCCGGTGCTGTAATCAAAATGGATTGGCGCCAACGGAAAGCCGCAGCATGAGCGCACTCTTGAGTTCGTACCTGCCCATCGTCCTGTTCATCGCAGTGGCGGCGGTGGTCGGTCTGGCGCTTATCGTGGCGCCGTTCCTGGTGGCCTACAGAAACCCCGATCCCGAGAAGCTTTCCGCCTACGAGTGCGGTTTCAACTCGTTCGACGACGCCCGCATGAAATTCGACATCCGCTTCTACCTGGTGTCGATCCTGTTCATCATCTTCGATCTGGAAGTGGCCTTCCTGTTCCCTTGGGCGGTGTCGTTCTCGAAGATCGGCATGCTCGGCTTCTGGTCGATGATGGTTTTCCTGGCGGTGCTGACCATCGGCTTTGCCTATGAATGGAAAAAAGGAGCGCTGGAATGGGATTGAGCGACAGTTCCGGCACGCTCATCGCGCCGCGGCCCAAGGGTCTGATCGATCCCAACACCGGCAGGCCGGTGGGGGCGGACGATCCCTTTTTCCTCGAGATCAACAACGAGCTCGCCGACAAGGGCTTTCTCGTCACATCGACCGAGGCGCTGATCACCTGGGCGCGCAGCGGCTCGCTGATGTTCATGACCTTCGGCCTCGCCTGCTGCGCGGTCGAGATGATCCACACCTCGATGCCGCGCTACGATTCGGAGCGGTTCGGTGTCGCCCCGCGTGCTTCTCCGCGCCAGTCCGACATCATGATCGTCGCCGGCACACTGACCAACAAGATGGCGCCGGCGCTGCGCAAGGTCTATGACCAGATGCCGGAGCCGCGCTACGTCATCTCGATGGGCTCCTGCGCCAATGGCGGTGGCTACTACCACTATTCCTATTCGGTGGTGCGCGGCTGTGACCGCATCGTGCCGGTCGACATCTATGTGCCCGGCTGCCCGCCGAGCGCCGAAGCACTGCTCTACGGCATTCTTCTGTTGCAGAAGAAGATCCGCCGCACTGGCACGATCGAACGGTAAATCCATGGCCGCATCCCTGAGCGAACTGTCGACCTATCTCGGCGAAAAGCTGATCGGCCGTGTCAATGACGCGGTTCTCGCCTATGGCGAACTGACCATCCAGGTCGAGCCGCGCGACCTGATCGAGGTGATGACCTTCCTGCGCGACGACCAGCGCTGCCAGTTCATCTCGATCATCGATGTCAGCGGCGCGGACTATCCGTCACGGGCCAGGCGTTTCGACGTCGTCTATCATCTGTTGTCGCCGAAGCAGAATGTGCGCATCCGCGTCAAGCTGCAGGCCGACGAGGAGACGGTGGTGCCGTCGCTGACCGCTGTCTATCCCGGCGCGGACTGGTTCGAGCGCGAGACATACGATCTATACGGCGTCCTGTTTTCCGGCCATCCGGACCTGCGCCGCATCCTGACCGACTACGGTTTCGACGGTCATCCGCTGCGCAAGGACTTTCCGCTGACCGGCTTCGTCGAGGTGCGCTACGACGACGAAGCCAAGCGGGTGATCTACGAGCCTGTTGAATTGAAACAGGAATTCAGGAACTTCGATTTTCTGTCGCCATGGGAAGGGACGGACTACGTCCTGCCGGGCGATGAAAAAGCCAAGACGAATTGAGACGCCAGAATGGCTGAAACCTCCGTCCGAAATTTCAACATCAACTTTGGACCTCAACACCCTGCCGCGCATGGTGTTTTGAGGTTGGTTCTGGAGCTCGACGGCGAAGTTGTCGACCGCGTCGATCCGCATATCGGGTTGTTGCACCGCGGCACCGAAAAGCTGATCGAGCACAAGACCTATCTGCAGGCGGTGCCCTATCTAGACCGGCTCGACTATTGCGCGCCGATGAACCAGGAACATGCCTTCGCGCTCGCCACCGAGCGGCTGCTCGGCATCGAGGTGCCGAAGCGTGGCCAGCTGATCCGCGTGCTCTATTGCGAGATCGGCCGCATCATGTCGCACATCCTCAACGTGACGACGCAGGCGCTCGACATCGGCGCGCTGACGCCGCCGCTGTGGGGCTTCGTCGAACGCGAAAAGCTGATGGTTTTCTACGAGCGCGCCTCGGGTTCGCGCATGCATGCGGCCTATTTCCGGCCGGGTGGCGTGCACCAGGACCTGCCGCAGAAGCTTGTCGAGGATATCGGTAAGTGGATCGACCCGTTCCTGAAGTCGCTTGACGATCTCGACAAGCTCTTGACCGGCAACCGCATCTTCAAGCAGCGCAATGTCGATATCGGCATCGTTTCGCTGGCGGATGCCTGGGCCTGGGGCTTTTCGGGCGTCATGGTGCGTGGTTCGGGCGCGCCGTGGGACCTGCGCAAGTCGCAGCCTTATGAATGCTATTCGGAAATGGAGTTCGACATTCCGATCGGCAAGAACGGCGACTGCTACGACCGCTATCTCGTGCGCATGGAAGAGATGCGCCAGTCGGCCAGGATCATGCGCCAGTGCGTCGATCTGCTGCTCGGCAAGGAAAGTACCGGCCCGGTGTCGAACCTCGACGGCAAGGTGGTGCCGCCCAAGCGCGGCGCGATGAAGCGCTCGATGGAAGCGCTGATCCATCACTTCAAGCTCTACACCGAAGGCTACCGCGTGCCGGCCGGCGAGGTCTATGCGGCGGTCGAGGCGCCGAAGGGCGAGTTCGGCGTCTATCTGGTCTCCGACGGCACCAACAAGCCCTATCGCTGCAAGCTGCGCGCCCCGGGCTTTGCGCATCTCCAGGCCATGGATTTCCTGTGCCGCGGCCACATGCTGGCCGACGTCACCGCCATTCTTGGCTCCCTCGACATCGTGTTTGGTGAGGTCGATCGCTAAATGTCAGTCCGTCGTCTCGCAGAAGCCAGCGTCCAGCCAGCCTCCTTCGCCTTCAACCGGGCGAACGCGGCTGCGGCGAAGCAATGGATCAAGAAGTATCCGAAGGGCCGCGAGCAGTCGGCGATCATTCCCCTGCTGATGATTGCGCAGGAGCAGGAAGGCTGGGTCACCAAGGCGGCGATCGAGACCATCTCGGACATGCTCGGCATGCCGCGCATTCGCGGGCTCGAGGTCGCGACCTTCTACACGCAGTACCAGCTCAATCCGGTCGGCACCCGCGCGCATATCCAGGTCTGTGGCACCACGCCCTGCATGTTGCGCGGTTCGGAAGCGCTGATGGATGTGTGCCGCTCGAAAATCCATCACGACCAGTTCCACACCAACGACAAGGGCACCTTGTCGTGGGAAGAGGTCGAATGCCTCGGCGCCTGCGTCAACGCACCGATGGTCATGGTGTTCAAGGATACGTTCGAGGATTTGACGCCTGAGCGGCTGGCCGAAATCATCGATCTCTACGATGCGGGCAAGGGCGCCTCGGTGGTGCCAGGGCCGCAGAACGGCCGCACCGGCTCGGAGCCGGCCTCCGGCCTGACGACGCTGATCAGCGAAAAAGCCATTCTCAAGTCGACCCGCGACAAGGAAGCCAAGGCAGCCGCCAAGGCCGCCAAGGCGGCGCCTGACGCGATCATTGCCACGGCCGTGCCGGCACAGGACACCGCTCCTGTCGCGCCGTCCAATGCCAGCAAGCCGAAGACCGACGCGCCTGAGACCAGCCCGGCCCTGAAGACGCCTTCGAAAGCCAAAGTGGCGCCGGCGGCGGAGAAGGCGGCGAGCGTTTCTGCCCCGCTGCATTCGGCCGCCAATGCCAACAAGGCCGCGCCCGAGGTCGAGCAGGTCTCCAAGCAGCGCAATGGGCCGAAGACCAAGGCCGAGCCTGAGGCCGCGTTCAGGGCGCCCGAGGCCAAGGCGCCGGCGGCCAAGCCGGTCAAGCCTTCGCTCGAAGACAAGAACCGTCCGGCGGGTATCGCCCGGCCGGTAGCGGTCGACGACCTCAAGCTGATTTCGGGCGTCGGCCCGAAGATCGAGGGCATTCTGCACGATCTTGGCATCTTCACCTTCGCGCAGGTCGCGTCGTGGAAGAAGGCCGAGCGCGCGTGGGTCGACGGCTATCTCTCCTTCCACGGCCGCATCGACCGCGACGACTGGGTCAAGCAGGCCAAGGCGCTCGGCAAGGGCGGCGTCGCCGAATACATCCGCGTCTTCGGCAAGAAGCCGGTCTGAGGGTACGAAAAATGCTTCAGGACAAAGACCGCATCTTCAACAACATCTACGGCCTCTTCGACAAGTCGCTGGCCGGCGCCATGGCGCGCGGCGCCTGGGACAACACGCCTGGCCTCGTCGCCAAGGGGCGTGACTGGATCGTCAACGAGATGAAGGCGTCGGGCCTGCGCGGCCGTGGCGGTGCTGGCTTCCCGACCGGCCTGAAATGGTCGTTCATGCCCAAGCAGAGCGACGGCCGGCCGAGCTACCTCGTTATCAACGCCGATGAATCCGAGCCGGGCACCTGCAAGGACCGCGACATCCTGCGCAACGATCCGCACACGCTGGTCGAAGGCGCGCTGCTCGCCGGCTTCGCCATGGGCGCGATCGCCGCCTATATCTACGTGCGCGGCGAGTTCATCCGCGAGCGCGAGGCGCTGCAGCGGGCCATCGACGAGGCCTATGAGGCCAAGCTGATCGGCAAGAACAACACGTCAGGCTATGATTTCGACGTCTACATGCATCACGGCGCCGGCGCCTATATCTGCGGCGAGGAAACGGCGCTGCTCGAAAGCCTGGAAGGCAAGAAGGGCCAGCCCCGGCTGAAGCCGCCATTCCCGGCCAATGTCGGCCTCTATGGCTGCCCGACGACGGTCAACAATGTCGAATCGATCGCGGTTGCGCCGACCATCCTGCGCAGAGGCGCGGCCTGGTTCTCGTCCTTCGGCCGGCCCAACAATGTCGGCACCAAACTGTTCTGCGTCTCCGGCCACGTCAACAATCCGTGCACCGTCGAAGAGGCGATGTCGATCCCGTTCCGTGAACTGATCGAGAGGCATTGCGGCGGCATTCGCGGCGGCTGGGACAATCTGCTCGCGGTCATCCCTGGCGGCGCCTCGGTGCCGCTGGTGCCGGCCGAGCAGATCATCGACACGCCGATGGATTTCGACGCGCTGCGCGACCTCAAATCCGGCCTCGGCACGGCGGCTGTCATCGTCATGGACAAGTCGACCGATGTGGTGAAGGCGATCGCGCGTCTGTCCTACTTCTACAAGCATGAGAGCTGCGGCCAGTGCACGCCGTGCCGCGAAGGTACCGGCTGGATGTGGCGGGTGATGGAGCGGCTGGTGCGCGGCGAGGCGCAGAAGCGCGAGATCGACATGCTGCTCGATGTCACCAAGCAGGTCGAGGGCCACACGATCTGCGCGCTGGGCGATGCGGCGGCATGGCCGATCCAGGGCCTGATGCGGCATTTCCGCGGCGAGGTGGAACGGCGCATCGACGAATTTTCGCGCAACGCGCACCGGGCCGAGCCGGTGATGGTGGCGGCGGAATAGGATTTTGGAATGCGGGCTTAGCCCGACACGAAAGTAGGGGCGGGGAATAACGAAGAAACGACCAGGAGAACTCTATGGCGCCGTATTCGACACCCTACCCACTGATGCTCAATTTGGACCAGCTCGAGAAGATGAACCAGGACCTGACCAGGATGATGCCGAAGGAGATGGCCAGCGCCGTCAACCTTTTCGCGCACCCTGTCGCGGGGGCCGCGGCGATGTCGGCGTTGGGCCTCGGGCTCGCCAACCACGCCTTTGGCGTCTGGCTGGGCGCGCTGTCGGGCGCGGCCGAGGCGTCGCAACGCCTGATGCAGCCGCTGATCGATGATTTCGAGGCGCGCGCCGAGCGTTTCGACGACACGAACTCGTCCGCCACCAGGGCGCGGGCTGCCGCGAAGACCCTCATCGCCGAGGCGCAGTCCTTCGCACAGGACGTCACCGACATTGTCGCCAGGGAAGCCATCACCGTGACACCGGCGACAGATGCGGTTCCGGCGGCCGACGATGCCCATGTGCTGATGCCCGAGGATTTCAGGCAGCCCAAGGCCATGGACAAACCGGCCAGGCCCTCGAATCTCAAGGCGATATCGGGCATCGGCCCTAAGCTGGAGACGGTGCTGAACGGCCTCGGCATCTGGACATACGCCCAGATCGCCGGATGGTCGCCGCAGGAGATCGCCTGGGTCGATGACTATCTCTCGTTCAACGGCCGCATCGGCCGTGACGGCTGGACTGTCCAGGCAGCGGCGCTCGCCGCCAAGGCCAAGAGGTAGGGCGCCGCGATGGAGGTTCACGATAAACGCGATGTTCTGGACGTGCGCGGCGCTGTCGTCACCAATTCGACTTTCGACGACGTCAACATGTCGAACACGCGATTCCACAACGTGAACCTGTCGGTGGCGACGATCCTGCGCGCCAATCTGAGCAACGCCAAGGTGGAAGACGTAAACCTCTCGAATACGCATTTCACCAACGTGAACATGAGCAACGTGAAGATAGAAAACGCGCAGGTCGCCGGCATGATGATCAACGGCGTCAGCCTCGGCGACCTGTTCCACGCATTTGAGACGGCGAAGACCGCCGGGGGCAATTGATGGCAAAGCTCAAGGTCGACGGGAAAGAAATCACTGTACCCGACCACTACACGCTGCTGCAGGCGGCTGAGGACGCGGGCGCGGAAGTGCCGCGCTTCTGCTTTCATGAGCGGCTGTCGATTGCCGGCAATTGCCGCATGTGCCTCATCGAGGTGAAGGGCGGGCCGCCCAAGCCGCAGGCCTCCTGCGCCATGGGCGTGCGCGACCTGCGCCCCGGCCCTAATGGCGAGGCGCCGGAAATCTTCACCAACACGCCGATGGTCAAGAAGGCCCGCGAAGGCGTGATGGAATTCCTGCTGATCAACCATCCGCTGGATTGCCCGATCTGCGACCAGGGCGGCGAGTGCGACCTGCAGGACCAGGCGATGGCCTTCGGCGTCGATTCCTCGCGCTACCACGAGAACAAGCGCGCGGTGGAAGACAAGTATATCGGCCCGCTGGTCAAGACGGTGATGAACCGCTGCATCCATTGCACGCGCTGCGTCCGGTTCACCACCGAGGTCGCCGGCATTTCCGAACTCGGCCTGATCGGTCGCGGCGAGGATGCCGAGATCACCACCTATCTCGAACAGGCGATGACTTCGGAACTGCAGGGCAATGTGATTGACCTGTGCCCGGTCGGCGCGCTGACCTCCAAGCCGTTCGCCTTCCAGGCGCGGCCGTGGGAGCTGACCAAGACCGAGTCCGTCGACGTGATGGATGCCGTCGGCTCGGCGATCCGCGTCGACAGCAGAGGCCGCGAAGTGATGCGCATCCTGCCGCGCATCAACGAGCAGGTGAACGAGGAATGGATATCGGACAAGACCCGCTTCATCTGGGATGGCCTGCGCACGCAGCGCCTCGACCGCCCCTATGTGCGCAAGGACGGCAAGCTCGTTCCCGCGAGCTGGGCCGAAGCGTTCGGCGCGATCAAGGGCGCGGTGTCTGCGGCGGCCCCTGACAGGATCGGCGCCATCGCGGGCGACCTCGCTGCGGTCGAGGAAATCTACGCGCTGAAGCTCTTGATGGCTTCGCTCGGCTCGAAGAACATCGATTGCCGCCAGGACGGCGCCGCACTCGACCCGTCGCTCGGCCGCGCCAGCTACATTTTCAACCCGACCATCGAAGGCATCGAGCAGGCCGACGCGGTGCTGATCATCGGCGCCAACCCGCGCTATGAGGCCTCGGTGCTCAACGCCCGCATCCGCAAGCGCTGGCGGATCGGCAATCTGCCGGTCGGCGTCATCGGCGATATTGGCGACACGCGCTACGAGTATGAACAGCTGGGCGCCGGGCCGGATTCGCTGAAGGAGCTTGCCGACGGCAACGGCAAGTTCTTCCAGACGCTGAAGAAGGCGACGCATCCGCTGATCATTGTCGGCCAGGGCGCGCTGGCGCGTGCCGACGGCGCGGCTGTGCTCGGCCAGGCGGCCAAGCTTGCCGCCGCTGTCAACGCCAGCCGAGCCGACTGGAACGGTTTTGCCGTGCTGCACAATGCTGCCGGCCGCGTTGGTGGCCTCGATCTCGGCTTCGTGCCGGGCGAAGGCGGCAAGAACGTTGCCGGCATGCTCGGCGAGACGGATGTGCTGTTCCTGCTCGGCGCCGACGAGATCGACATGGGCAAGACCGGCGGCGCTTTCGTCGTCTATATCGGCACGCATGGCGATGCCGGCGCGCACCGCGCCAACGTCATCCTGCCGGCGGCGGCCTACACGGAAAAGTCGGGCACCTATGTCAACACCGAAGGCCGCGTGCAGCAGACCAACCGCGCCGGCTTCGCGCCGGGCGATGCGCGCGAGGACTGGGCGATCCTGCGGGCGCTGTCGGACGTGCTGGGCAAGAAGCTGCCGTTCGATTCGCTGCCGCAGCTGCGCGCCAAGCTCTATGGCGAATATCCGCATCTGGCCCGCATCGACCAGATCGCGGCCGGCAATGCCGAGGACATAGCTCAAGTGGCAAAGCTCGGCGGGCGGCTGAACAAGGGCGCCTTCACCTCGCCGGTCAAGGATTTCTACCTGACCAACCCGATCGCGCGAGCCTCTGCCGTGATGGCGGAATGCTCAGCACTGGCCAAGAGCGGCTTCAAGCAGGCGGCGGAATAAGCATGGAAACCTTCTTCTCCTTCTACGTGCTGCCGGCGCTGATCATCCTTCTGAAGTCGGTCGTGCTGATCGTCGTGCTTCTGATCGCCGTCGCTTACCTGCTCTATGCCGACCGCAAAATCTGGGCGGCGGTGCAGTTGCGCCGCGGTCCGAACGTGGTCGGCCCGTGGGGCACGCTGCAGGCCTTTGCCGACCTTTTGAAGTTCGTCTTCAAGGAGCCGGTCATTCCGTCCGGCGCCAACAAGGGCGTGTTCCTGCTGGCGCCGCTGGTATCGGCGGTGCTGGCGATCTCGGCCTGGGCGGTCATTCCGGTCAGTGATGGCTGGGCTATCGCCAACGTCAATGTCGGCATCCTCTATGTGTTCGCCATCTCCTCGCTCGAGGTCTATGGCGTGATCATGGGCGGCTGGGCCTCCAATTCGAAATATCCGTTCCTCGGCGCGCTGCGCTCGGCGGCGCAGATGGTGTCCTACGAGGTCTCGATCGGTTTCGTCATCGTCACCGTGCTGCTTTGCGTCGGCTCGCTCAACCTGTCCGACATCGTCATGTCGCAGCAGGACGGCCTGGGCACGCGGCTTGGCCTGCCCAACACCTTCCTCGACTGGCACTGGCTGTCGCTGTTGCCGATGTTCGTGATCTTCTTCATCTCGGCGCTGGCCGAGACGAACCGCCCGCCCTTCGACCTGGTCGAGGCCGAATCGGAACTGGTCGCAGGCCACATGGTCGAATATTCGTCGACGCCGTTCCTGCTGTTCTTCCTCGGCGAATATGTCGCCGTCGTCTTGATGTGCGCGCTGGCCACGATCCTGTTCCTCGGCGGTTGGCTGCCGCCCTTCAACTTCGCCCCCTTCACCTGGGTGCCGGGCGCGATCTGGTTCGTGCTCAAGATCTGCCTGATGTTCTTCATGTTCTCGATGGTGAAGGCGTTCGTGCCGCGTTACCGCTACGACCAGCTGATGCGGCTGGGCTGGAAAGTGTTCCTGCCGATCTCGCTGTTCATGGTGGTCGCCACCGCCGCCTTCCTCAAGATCACGGGGTTTGCGTGATGTCTGTTCTATCCCAGGCCGCCAAGTCGCTGCTGCTGCAGGATTTCGTCAGCGCCTTCTTCCTGTCGATGCGCCAGTTCTTCGCGCCGAAGGAGACGATCAACTATCCGCACGAGAAGGGGCCGGTCAGCCCGCGCTTCCGTGGCGAACATGCGCTGCGCCGTTATCCCAATGGCGAGGAACGCTGCATTGCCTGCAAGCTGTGCGAGGCGATCTGCCCGGCACAGGCGATCACCATCGAGGCTGGCCCGCGCCGCAACGACGGCACGCGCCGCACGGTGCGCTACGACATCGACATGGTGAAGTGCATCTATTGCGGCTTCTGCCAGGAAGCCTGTCCGGTCGACGCCATCGTCGAGGGGCCGAATTTCGAGTTCGCGACGGAAACGCGCGAGGAACTCTACTACGACAAGGACAAGCTGCTGGCGAATGGCGACCGGTGGGAACGCGAACTGGCGCGCAACATCTCGCTGGATGCGCCGTACCGCTGACATTTGACGCATGGACGGGGCGAGGGGCCTCGTCCAGAGGATGATCCCGAAAAGTTGCAGACTTTTCGGACAAGATCATCCTCCGGAACAAAGAGTGCTGCATGTTTCTTTCGATCGGGTCTTTCAACCCGATCGGAACATGCGATAGGACAACCAACTTGCCAGCCGGAGGCGGTGGCAAAAAATCGGACAAAAGCGCGCGTGCGCCATGTCCGGACAGGAACCCGGGGGAACCCCATGCTGAGTGGACTAGAGGCGGCCTTTTTCTACCTCTTCGCCTTTGTCGCCGTGGCCTCGGCGTTCATGGTCATTTCGGCGCGCAACCCCGTGCATTCGGTGCTGTTCCTGATCCTGACCTTCTTCAACGCCGCCGGCCTGTTCATGCTGACCGGGGCCGAGTTCCTGGCGATGATCCTGCTCGTCGTCTATGTCGGCGCCGTGATGGTGCTGTTCCTGTTCGTCGTCATGATGCTCGACGTCGACTTCGCCGAACTGAAGAGCGGCGCCCTGCAATACGCGCCGATCGGCGCGATGGTCGGGCTGATCCTGGCGGCGGAGCTGATCGTCGTGCTCGGCGGCTACACGTTCGCGCCGCAGCTTGCCTCGACGGTCGCCAAGCCTATTCCCGATCTCGCCGCCCGCTCGAACACGGCAGCACTCGGCGACATCCTCTATACCGACTACCTCTACTACTTCCAGATTTCGGGCCTCGTGCTGCTGGTCGCCATGATCGGCGCCATCGTGCTGACGTTGCGCCACAAGGAAGGGGTCAAGCGGCAGTCGATCGCAGCCCAGGTCGGCCGCACGCCGGCCACCGGCATGGAAATCCGCAAGGTCAAGTCGGGCGAAGGAGTCTGAGATGGTCGTCGGCATCGCACATTACCTGACCGTATCGGCAATCCTGTTCACGCTCGGCGTGTTCGGCATCTTCCTCAACCGCCGCAACATCATTGTCATCCTGATGTCGATCGAGCTGATCTTGCTCGCGGTCAACATCAACTTCGTTGCCTTCTCGGCGGCGCTCGGCGATCTCGTCGGCCAGGTGTTCGCCCTGTTCGTGCTGACGGTTGCGGCGGCCGAAGCGGCCATCGGACTTGCCATTCTCGTCGTCTTCTTCCGCAACCGCGGCTCGATCGCGGTCGAAGACGTGAACCAGATGAAGGGTTGACGGAACCATCATGTACCAGGCCATCGTCTTCCTTCCGCTGCTCGGCTTCCTGATCGTCGGCCTGTTCGGCACGGCGCTCGGCGCCAAGGCATCCGAATACATCACCTCCGGTTTCCTGGTGATTTCGGCCGTGCTGTCATGGGTCGCCTTCTTCACCGTCGGTTTCGGCCATGGCGAGGTGTTCACCGTGCCGGTGATGCACTGGATCCAGTCCGGTGGGCTCGATGTGTCGTGGGCGCTGAGGATCGATACGCTGACGGTGGTGATGCTGGTGGTGGTCAACACCGTCTCGGCGCTGGTTCATATCTATTCGATCGGCTACATGCACCACGATCCGAACCGGCCGCGCTTCTTCGCCTATCTGTCGCTGTTCACCTTCGCCATGTTGATGCTGGTGACGGCCGACAATCTGGTGCAGATGTTCTTCGGCTGGGAAGGAGTGGGCCTGGCGTCCTACCTGCTGATCGGCTTCTGGTACAAGAAGCCATCGGCCAATGCTGCCGCCATCAAGGCCTTCGTCGTCAACCGCGTCGGCGATTTCGGCTTCGCGCTCGGTATCTTCGGCGTGTTCGTGCTGTTCGGCTCCGTCAATCTCGGCACCATCTTCGCCAATGCGGCGACGTTCATCCCCGCTGAAGGCGCCTCGCAAAGCGCTGCCGTGCTGACCTTCCTCGGCCATGCGCTCGACAAGCAGTCGGCAATGACCGTCGTCTGCCTGCTCTTGTTCATGGGCGCCATGGGCAAGTCGGCGCAGGTGCCGCTGCACACCTGGCTGCCGGACGCCATGGAAGGCCCGACGCCGGTGTCCGCGCTCATCCACGCCGCCACCATGGTGACGGCCGGCGTGTTCATGCTGGCGCGGCTGTCGCCGCTGTTCGAGCTGTCGCATTCGGCGCTGACGGTGGTGACCTTCATCGGCGCATTCACCGCTTTCTTCGCGGCGACCGTCGGTTTGGTCCAGAACGACATCAAGCGCGTCATCGCCTATTCGACCTGCTCGCAGCTCGGCTACATGTTCGTGGCGCTGGGCGTCGGCGCCTATGGCGCGGCGATCTTCCACCTGTTCACGCATGCCTTCTTCAAGGCGCTGCTGTTCCTCGGCTCAGGCTCGGTCATCCACGCCGTCTCCGACGAGCAGGACATGCGCAAGATGGGGGGCCTCAGGAAGCTGATCCCCAGCACTTACTGGATGATGGTAATCGGCACGCTGGCGCTGACCGGCGTCGGCATTCCGGTGACGGTCATCGGCACCGCCGGCTTCTTCTCCAAGGACGCCATCATCGAAAGCGCCTTTGCCAGCCATAATTCGGTTGCGGGCCTTGCCTTCGTGCTTCTGGTCATCGCCGCTTGCTTCACTTCCTTCTATTCCTGGCGGCTGATCTTCATGACCTTCCACGGCAAACCGCGGGCGAGCCATGAGGTGATGCACCACGTGCATGAATCGCCGCCGGTCATGCTGGTGCCGCTGTTCATCCTGGCCGCTGGCGCGCTGTTTGCCGGCATCATCTTCCACGGTGCCTTCATCGGCGAGGGCTATGCCGAGTTCTGGAAGGCGTCGCTGTTCACGCTGCCGGACAACCACATCCTGCACGAAATCGAGGAACTGCCGCTGTGGGTCGAGCTGTCGCCGTTCATCGCCATGCTGATCGGCTTCGCTTTGGCCTGGAAGTTCTACATCAGCTCGCCTGACATGCCGGTCAATCTCGCCGCTCAGCATCGCGGGCTCTACGCCTTCCTGCTCAACAAATGGTATTTCGACGAGCTCTACGACTACCTGTTCGTGCGGCCCGCCAAGCGCCTCGGCCACTTCCTGTGGAAGACGGGCGACGGCACCATCATCGACGGCCTCGGACCGGACGGCGTTTCGGCGCGCGTCGTCGATGTCACCAACCGCGTCGTCAAGTTGCAGACCGGCTATCTCTACCACTACGCCTTCGCCATGCTGATCGGCGTTGCCGCACTCGTCACCTGGATGATGCTCTGATGACCGCTTGGTCCAACCTCCTTTCGCTGGTCACCTTCCTGCCTCTGGTTGGTGTGCTGCTTATCCTGTTCATTCGGGACGACAGCGAAAACGCGCGCCGCAACATCAGGGCGATCGCGTTCATAACCACGGCATTCACCTTTCTGGTGTCGCTGTTCATCTGGACCGGTTTCGACAATTCGCAGGCCGGCTTCCAGTTCGTAGAAAAGTCCGCCTGGCTCGACTCCGGCATTTCCTACCATATGGGCGTCGACGGCATCTCGATGCTGTTCGTCATCCTGACGACGTTCCTGATGCCGCTCTGCATCCTGGCGTCGTGGGAAGCGATCGAGAAGCGCGTCAAAGCCTACATGATCGCCTTCCTGCTGCTCGAAACGCTGATGATCGGCGTGTTCTGCGCGCTCGACATCGTGCTGTTCTACGTCTTCTTCGAGGCCGGCCTGATCCCGATGTTCATCATCATCGGCGTGTGGGGCGGCAAGCGGCGCGTCTACGCCTCGTTCAAGTTCTTCCTCTACACGCTGGCAGGCTCGGTGCTGATGCTGCTCGCCATCATGGCGATGTTCTACCAGTCCGGCACGACAGACATCCCGACGCTTTTGACGCATAACTTCCCGGCCAACATGCAGACATGGCTATGGCTCGCCTTCTTCGCTTCTTTCGCGGTGAAGATGCCGATGTGGCCGGTGCACACCTGGCTGCCCGACGCGCACGTCGAGGCGCCGACCGCGGGTTCGGTGATCCTGGCCGCCATCCTGCTGAAGATGGGCGGGTATGGCTTCTTGCGCTTCTCCTTGCCGATGTTCCCGCTGGCGTCCGAAATGTTCGCGCCGCTGGTGTTCACGCTGTCGGTCGTCGCCATCATCTACACCTCGCTGGTGGCGCTGATGCAGGAGGACATGAAGAAGCTGATCGCCTATTCGTCGGTCGCCCATATGGGCTTCGTCACGATGGGCATCTTCGCCATGAACCAGGAAGGCGTGCAGGGCGCGATCTTCCAGATGCTGAGCCACGGCCTGGTCTCCGGCGCGCTGTTCCTGTGCGTCGGCGTCATCTACGATCGCATGCACACGCGTGAGATCGCGGCCTATGGCGGCCTGGTCAACAACATGCCGAAATACGCCACCGTGTTCATGATCTTCACCATGGCCAATGTCGGATTGCCCGGCACATCAGGCTTCGTAGGCGAGTTCCTGACCATGCTCGGCGTGTTCCGGGTCAACACCTGGGTGGCGTTCTTCGCCGCCACCGGCGTCGTCCTGTCGGCGGCCTACGCGCTCTGGCTCTACCGCCGGGTGATTTTCGGCGCGCTGACCAAGGACAGTCTCAAGGGCCTGCTCGACCTTTCGACCCGTGAAAAGGCGATCATCTACCCGCTGGTCGTGCTGGTCATCTTCTTTGGCGTCTATCCCGCACCGGTCTTCGATGCGACGGCCCAGTCGGTCAAGGCGCTCGTCACCAATGTTACCGCATCCATCGGCGCCGCGCAGACCGCGGCGGCGAACTGACCCAGGGGTTTTGCGAACCATGACGCCGGACCTTCTTTCCAGCCTGTCGCTCTCGACGCCGGAACTCATCCTCGCCATCGGCGCCCTGGCGCTTTTGATGGTGGGCGCCTATTCGCGCGCCAACATAGCCAACTCCGTGACCGGCTTGGCCGTTGCCGTGCTGGTGATCGCCGGCGCCTGGCTGATCTTCCAGACCGGGCAGGGCAGTGCTTACGGCAACGCCTTCGTCCAGGATTCCTTCGCGCGCTTCATGAAGGTGCTGTCGCTGGTCGGCTCGGCGGTGACGCTGATCATGTCGATGCGCTTTGCCAAGCAGGAGCATTTCGACAAGTTCGAATATCCGGTGCTGATCCTGCTCTGCACGCTCGGCATGATGCTGATGATCTCGGCCAACGGCATGATCGGGCTCTATCTCGGGCTCGAACTGCAGTCGCTGGCGATCTACGTGCTGGCGGCGATCAATCGCGACAATCTGCGCTCCACCGAGGCGGGCCTCAAATATTTCGTGCTGGGCGCGCTGTCGTCGGGCATGCTGCTCTACGGCATCAGCCTGGTCTACGGCTACACCGGCAACACCGGATTCCACGAGATCGCCACGGCGCTCTCGAGCGGCGAACGCCAGCTTGGCCTTGTCGTCGGCCTCGTCTTCGTGCTGGCCGGCCTTGCCTTCAAGATCTCGGCGGTGCCGTTCCACATGTGGACGCCCGACGTTTATGAAGGCGCGCCGACGCCGGTCACCGCCTTCCTGGCCGCTGCGCCGAAGATGGCGGCGATGGCGCTGATCGTGCGCGTCACCATGGGTGCGTTCAAGCCGATCGCCGCCGACTGGCAGCAGATCATCGTCTTCATCTCGATCGCTTCGATGGCGCTCGGCGCGTTCGCGGCCATCGGCCAGACCAACATCAAGCGGCTGATGGCCTATTCCTCTATCGGCCATATGGGCTATGCGCTGGTCGGCCTTGCCGCTAACAGCCAGGCGGGCGTGCGCGGCGTCGCCATCTACATGCTGATTTACCTGGTGATGACGCTCGGCACCTTCGCCTTCATCCTCGCCATGCGGCGCAAGGAAGGCAATGTCGAGCAGATCAGCGATCTGGCCGGCCTATCCTCGACCAATCCCGCCATGGCCACGATCCTCACCATCCTGATGTTCTCGCTCGCCGGCATCCCGCCGCTCGCCGGCTTCTGGGGGAAGTGGTACGTCTTCCTCGCCGCCATCAACGCCAACCTCTACGCACTGGCGATCATCGGTGTGCTGGCCTCGGTGGTGGGCGCCTATTACTATCTGCGCATCATCAAGATCATGTGGTTCGACGAACCGGCGGGCGGCTTCGTGCCGATGGCCATCGAACTCAGGCTCGTGCTCGGCTTCTCCGGCGCCTTCATCCTGTTCTACATCCTGCCGTGGATCGGCGGGTCGATCAGCGGGATGGCAGAGGCCGCCGCGAAAACCTTCTTCTGACGGAATGGCATTTCGGCTGGCTCCAACCTCGGCGTCGGAAGGCTTCCGGCTCGAGGCGCACGACAGTGTCGGTTCCACCAACGCGCTGGCGCTTGACCATGCCAGGGCAGGTGACCCGGGCAAGCTTTGGGTCGTCTCGAAAAAGCAGGAAAGCGGGCGAGGCCGGCGCGGCCGTGCCTGGGCGACGCCGGAAGGCAATCTCGCCGCGACG
This sequence comes from bacterium M00.F.Ca.ET.205.01.1.1, assembly GCA_004791255.1. Taxonomy (GTDB): domain Bacteria; phylum Pseudomonadota; class Alphaproteobacteria; order Rhizobiales; family Rhizobiaceae; genus Mesorhizobium. The sequence continues at coordinate 400,554 of SRUQ01000004.1, read as the reverse complement.
CTGCTCATCATTCCCGGCGGCGAACTTCGCGTTGCCGCGACGCTCGGCTTCGTAGCCGGCCTGGCGCTGGCCGATGCCCTCGACGCCGTTGTGCCAAAGGGCCGGATTGCCATCGGCCTCGACGGCGCCAGCGAAGGCAGAAACCGCTTCGAACTGAAATGGCCGAACGATGTGCTGGCTTCCGGCGCCAAGCTGGCCGGCATCCTGCTGGAATCGGCTATGCTAGACGGCGGCCGCTTCGCGGTGGCGGTCGGCATCGGCGTCAACGTGGTGGCATATCCCGAGGATTTGCCGTATCCCGCCACATCGCTGCAAGCGCTGGGCGCTGCCTGCGATGCCGAAACGCTGTTTCTGGCGCTGTCGGATGCCTGGAGCGAGAATGCCCGGCTGTGGAACAACGGACGCGGCCTAGCCGCGATCCGGAAGCGCTGGCTGGCGCGCGCGGCGGGGCTTGGCGGCGAGGTTGCTGTCAGGATTGACGGGAATGTGGTGCGTGGCGTGTTCGAAACCATTGACGAGGACTGCCGTTTCGTGATCCGCGACGATGAGGGCTCGGTTCTGACGATCGCTGCCGGCGACGTGCATTTCGGCGCGGTTGCGTCAGCCCGGGGTTGAGGCACTTGGCCTGACGGCCAGGAAAGGGAAAATCATGGCGAAAGCGGAAACCGCCGAACTCGTCTTCGTGCCGCTCGGCGGCGTCGGCGAGATCGGCATGAACTTCGCCCTCTATGGCTACGGCCCGCCGAGCGCGCGCGAGTGGATCGTCATCGATGTCGGCGTGACCTTTCCCGATGCGGCGCATCCGGGCGTCGACCTGATCCTGCCCGATACACGCTTCATCGAGGAGAACATCGCCAATCTGCGCGGCATCATCATTACCCATGCGCATGAGGACCACTATGGCGCGCTGCTCGACACCTGGCCAAAGCTCAAGGCGCCGGTGTGGATGACGCCGTTCAGCGCCGGGCTGCTGGAAGCCAAGCGGCAAGGCGAGCAGGGCGCACCGAAGATCCCGCTGTCGATTTACCGGGCGGGCGAGAAATTCACCGTCGGCCCGTTCGAGATCGAGGCCATTCCAGTGGCGCACTCCATTCCCGAACCGATGTCGCTCGCCATCACTTCGCCGGCCGGCACCGTCATCCACACCGGCGACTGGAAGATCGATCCCGAACCGACGATCGGGCCCAAGACCGACGAGGCGCGTTTCCGCGCCTACGGCGACAAGGGCGTGCTGGCGCTGGTCTGCGATTCAACCAATGCGCTGCGGGAAGGTGATTCGCCCTCGGAAGTCGCCGTCGGCGAGGGGCTGAAAGGCGTCATCCAGGCGGCCAGGGGCCGCGTTGCCGTCACCACCTTTTCGTCCAATGTCGGCCGCATCGTTTCCATCGCCAGGGCGGCGCGCGACGCCGGCCGAAAGTGCCTGGTGCTTGGCCGTTCGCTGAAGCGCGTCATCGATGTCGCCGGCGAACTCGGCTACATGGACGGCCTGCCGGAGTTCATCGCCGAGGAGGATTTCGGTTTCGTCCCGCGTGAAAACCTTGTCATCATCTGCACCGGCAGCCAGGGCGAGCCGCTGGCGGCGCTGGCCAAGCTGTCCCGCGACGAGATGAAATCGGTGTCGCTGACGGCGGGCGATACGGTGGTGTTTTCCTCGCGCACCATTCCCGGCAACGAGAAGGCGATCCTCGAGATCAAGAACCGCCTCATCGACCTCGGCATCAAGATCATCGAAGACGGCGATGCGCTGGTGCATGTGTCGGGTCATCCGCGGCGCAGCGAATTGCGCAAGATGTATGAATGGGTTCGGCCGCAGATCGGCGTGCCCGTGCACGGCGAGGCGGCGCATCTGGTGGCGCAGGGATCGTTGATGTCGACATCCGGCATCGGCCAGGTGGCGCAGGTGCGCGACGGCGACATGCTGCGGCTGTGGCCAGGAGCCGCCACGATCATCGATCAGGTGCCGTTCGGCCGGATCTACAAGGACGGCAATCTGATCGGCACCGACCAGGCGATGGGCATCCGCGACCGGCGCAAGCTTTCCTTCGCCGGCCATGTCGCGGTCAATGTCGTGCTGGACGACAAGTATGAGCTTGCCGGTGATCCCGACCTTGTCGCCATTGGCGTCGCCGAGGCCGATGCCCGCGGCGAGACGCTCGAGGACCTGATGCTCGATGCGGCAATCGGCGCGGTGGACTCGATTCCCCGCCAGCGCCGAAAAGACCTCGACCTGGTGCAGGAGGCGGTGCGCCGCGCCGTACGAGGAGCCGCCAACGAAGCCTGGGGCAAGAAGCCGCTGGTGACGGTGTTCGTCACGCGGTGAGGGTATAGGGGAGTAGGGGAGTAGGGGAGTAGGGGAGTAGGGGAGTAGGGCAGTAGGGCAGTAGGGACAACGTGCATCACCCGTCAGCTTTTCCCATATTTGCCTTACTGCCCTATTGCCTTACTGCCCTGAGGATGCAGCCAATGCTCGGACGCTTGAACCATGTCGCGCTTGCCGTGCCGGACCTGGCCGCGGCGGTTGCCACCTATCGCAACACGCTGGGCGCCGACGTGACGGAGCCGCAGGCGCTGCCCGAGCATGGCGTGACGGTGGTGTTCGTCAATGTCGGCAACACCAAGATCGAACTGCTGGAGCCGCTGGGCGAGGGCTCGCCGATCGCTGCCTTCCTGGCCAAGAATCCGTCCGGCGGCATGCATCATCTCTGCTACGAGGTCGACGACATACTGGCGGCGCGTGACTGGCTCAAGGCCGCAGGCGCCCGTGTGCTGGGCGACGGCAATCCCAAGACCGGTGCGCATGGCAAGCCGGTGCTGTTCCTGCATCCGAAGGATTTCTTCGGCACGCTGATCGAACTGGAGCAATCATGAGCTGGGTTTCGTTCATCGCGCTGTTCTTCGCGACCTGGTGGGTGGTGCTGTTTGTCGTCCTGCCGTTCAGTGTCAGGACGCATGACGACGACCACGATGTCACGCTCGGCACCGTTTCGAGCGCACCGCGCAAGGGTCATATGCTGCGCGCGGTGATCCGCACCACCATCGCCACCGCGATCCTGATGGGCATCTTCTACGGCCTGACGCACGGGCTCGGATACAGCCTCAACGACATCCCCCATATCGTGCCGGATTTCAGCCAGACCCCGGCGAAATAGACCGCCTGGCGAGGGCATCCCACCTGTATTGAGGCTGCGTGGGACGGACCGCGTGCTGGCGCGTTTCACCGCAATGCGCTTGCTGACGCAAGGTAATGTGGGTTGGCAACGCGCCGCGCTAAACTGATGATTGCACAAAAAAAATGCAAGGCACGAGGCCTTGCAATTAAACGCGTCCGATCTGTTTCCGGTTTCCGGCGGCAGCGAATTACCGCGCCTAGATCGCATCCTCCCAAGACTTTGACCGCGTAGGAGAGCAGATTTTTCTCCGCCCTCTCGGTTATCGCGGCACACTAGCCTAAGGCGAATGAAAATGTCACGAAGAATTTTGCCCCGAAACAGGCATTCTCGTGCTGCACTGCACAATAGTGTGGCAGCCTATGCTTTCGAAACGGTCGGCAAGGGACGGCAGAGCCATTTTGGCCTGTCTAAGTTAACGCGCGCAAAGAATTCGCTGCCAATGTGGAAGACATTCCGTGCGCGTATGCGGCGGTGCGGCCGGTCGGGAAAGCGAGGGATTGCAGGCTGGGAGGCGCCAAAGTGCTGGGATGGCCGGGTTTTCATTCCGTCATGAAATGGCTATGAAGCCGGGGCAAGCAAGCCTGCGTCGCGCCGATTCCGGTGCGGCTTCCTCTCTCACGGACCTGTCCATGCGTTTGTCGCGCTATTTCCTGCCCATCCTCAAAGAAAATCCGCGCGAGGCCGAAATCGTCTCGCATCGGCTGATGCTGCGCGCCGGCATGATCCGCCAGCAGGGACAGGGCAGCTTCTCCTGGCTGCCGCTGGGCAAGCGGGTGCTGGACAAGGTTTGCCGGATCATCCGCGAGGAGCAGGACCGCGCCGGCGCGCTGGAAATCCTGATGCCGACCATCCAGTCGGCCGATCTGTGGCGCGAGAGCGGCCGCTACAACGACTATGGCAAGGAGATGCTGCGCATCAAGGACCGCCAGGACCGCGACATGCTCTACGGCCCGACCAACGAAGAGATGGTCACCGAGATTTTCCGCGCCTATGTGAAGTCCTACAAGGACCTGCCGCTCAACCTCTACCACATCCAGTGGAAGTTCCGCGACGAAGTGCGGCCGCGCTTCGGCGTCATGCGTTCGCGCGAATTCCTGATGAAGGACGCTTACTCGTTCGACCTCGATTTCGAGGGCGCGAGAGCTGCCTACAACAGGATGTTCGTGTCCTATCTCAGGACCTTCACTCGCATGGGCCTGCAGGCGATCCCGATGCGGGCCGACACCGGACCGATCGGCGGCGACCTCAGCCATGAATTCATCATCCTGGCCGAGACCGGCGAAAGCCAGGTCTTCTGCCATCGCGACTATCTTTCGCTCGCCGTGCCGGGAGCCAACACCGATTTCGCCAACGACGCCGAGATATCGGATATCGTCAAGACATGGACGACGCCCTACGCCGCCACCGAAGAGATGCATGACGAGGCGGCGTGGGAAAAGATCGGCGAGGCCGACAAGGTTTCGGCGCGCGGCATCGAGGTCGGCCACATCTTCCATTTCGGTGACAAATATTCCAAGCCGATGGGCGCCAAGGTGACCGGGCCCGACGGCAAGGACCATTTCGCCTCCAGCGGCTCCTACGGCATCGGCCCGTCGCGGCTGGTGGCGGCGATCATCGAAGCCAGCCATGACGAAAACGGCATCATCTGGCCGGACGCCGTGGCACCGTTCGACGTCGGCGTGATCAACATGAAGGTGGGCGACGCCGACTGCGACCGCGTCAGCGAGGACCTCTATGCGGCCTTCACCGCGGCCGGCAAGGATGTGCTCTACGACGATACCGACCAGCGGCCGGGAGGCAAGTTCGCCACCGCCGACCTGATCGGCCTGCCGTGGCAGGTGATCGTCGGCCCGCGCGGCGTCGCCGCCGGCGAGATCGAGATCAAGAACCGCAAGACCGGCGAGCGTGAGACGCTGCCGGTCGCCGACGTGAAAAAACGCTTCGGTGCCGTTGCATGAGCGAGGCGGCGGCAGCGAGAGCGGCGGGCGCCGGCGCCTTTTCCATCTTCGAACGCATGGTGGCGTGGCGCTACCTGCGCTCGCGGCGCAAGGAGACGGTGATCTCGGTCATCGCCTCGATCTCCTTCCTCGGCATCATGCTGGGGGTGGCGACGCTGATCGTGGTAATGGCGGTGATGAACGGGTTTCGGGCTGAACTGCTCACCCGCATTCTCGGCGTCAACGGCCATCTGATCGTGCAGCCGCTCGATTCGCCGCTCGAGGATTACGCCCAGGTCGCCAGCCGCATCAACGGTGTGGCCGGCGTCAAATACGCTATCCCACTGATCGACGGCCAGGTGCTGGCGCAAGGCAATGTCGGCGGCGGCAGCGGCGCGCTGGTGCGCGGCATCAGGGGCGAGGACCTCGGCAAGATCGCTATCGTCGCCAGCAACGTCAAACAGGGCACGCTTGACGGTTTCGACGGCGGCGAGGGCGTTGCCATCGGCAAACGCATGGCGGAGAATCTCGGGCTGGCGCTCGGCGACACGATCACGCTCATCTCGCCTGATGGCGACGTGACGCCGCTCGGCACGACGCCGCGCATGAAGGGCTACAAGATCGCCGCGATCTTCGAAGTCGGCATGTCGGAATATGACAGCTCCATCGTCTACATGCCGTTCTCGGAAGCGCAGCTCTATTTCAACATGGACGGCCGAGCGCAGACGATCGAGATTTATGTCGACAATCCCGACGCTGTCGACGCGTTGAAGCCAAAGGTGGAAGAGGCGGCGCAGCGGCCGATCGACCTGGTCGACTGGCGCCAGCGCAACGAGACCTTCTTTTCCGCCCTGCAGGTGGAGCGCAATGTCATGTTCATGATCCTGACGCTGATTGTGCTGGTGGCGGCGCTCAACATCATTTCCGGGCTGATCATGCTGGTGAAGGACAAGGGGCACGACATCGCCATCCTGCGCACCATGGGCGCCTCGCGCGGCGCCATCCTGCGCATCTTCCTGATGACAGGGGCGGCGATCGGCGTCACCGGCACACTCGCCGGCGTGCTGCTCGGCGTCGTCATCTGCACCAACATCGAATCGATCCGCCAGTTCTTCTCCTGGATGACCGGCAAGGTGCTGTTCAATCCGGAGCTCTACTTCCTCAGCCAGTTGCCGGCGAAGATGGATCCGCGCGAGACGACCTACGTCATCATCATGGCGCTTGGGCTGTCTTTCCTGGCAACGGTGTTTCCGGCATGGCGGGCCGCCCGCCTCGATCCGGTCGAAGCGTTGAGGTACGAGTGATGGCCGAGGCCATTATCGAGCTGAAGAGCGTCGAGCGGCACTATGTGCAAGGGCCGCGCAAGCTGACCATTCTGAACGGCGCCGACTTCTCGCTGCGACGCGGGGAAATGGTGGCGCTGGTGGCCCCCTCCGGCTCCGGCAAGTCGACGCTGCTGCACACGGCGGGCCTGTTGGAACGCCCCGACGCTGGCGACGTCATCCTGTCCGGCCGTGCCTGCGGGCGGCTGTCCGATGACGAACGCACGTCGATCCGCCGCAACGATGTCGGCTTCGTCTACCAGTTTCACCATCTGCTGCCGGAGTTTTCGGCGCTGGAAAACATCATGATGCCGCAACTCATCAAGGGGCTGCCACGCAAGGAAGCGTCCGAGCGGGCGGCGCAACTGCTCGACTACATGCAGATCGGCAAGCGCGCCTCGCATCGGCCGTCCGAGCTCTCCGGCGGCGAGCAGCAGCGCGTCGCCATCGCGCGTGCGGTGGCCAATGCGCCGCTGGTGCTCCTTGCCGACGAGCCGACCGGCAATCTCGATCCGGTCACCGCCTCCTATGTGTTCGAGGCGCTGGAGGCGCTGGTGCGGCAATCGGGGCTGGCAGCCCTGATCGCCACCCACAATCACGAGCTGGCATCGCGCATGGACCGGCGCGTGACGCTGGCCGAAGGGAAGGTCGTGCCCCTGTAGGGGCTTAGAACGTCGTCATCCTAGGGCGAAGCTCCGCGAAGCGGAGTGTAGACCCTAGGATCCATGCCGTTACCTTTACCGAAGAATGCAGCGCCGCAGAATGGGGCGGAGGGCGGCTCGTAAGGGAGCCTTGTCTGCTTCGTAGCGAAGCATCGATGTCACGGCATGGATTCTAGGGTCTGCGCGCGTCGCTTCGCTCCTTGCTCCGCCCTAGAATGACGAAGCGATGGGTGTGTTGGCCAATCGCAAAGGCTGGGGTCTGCCCACGCAGCACAACGTCCAATAACCTTTCCTTAACCCTGCCCAAACGGGTCGCCTGGATTCGTTCCGGTTGGCTGTTGGAGGCCGTTGACTTTGGAACAAAATTAGAACAAATTGTAAACATACCAACAACAGGAGAGAGTTATGACCGATCTGGTTCAGGATGTCATCTCGCTGGTTTGCATGAGCACCTTCCTCATTTCCATGGCGATCTGGATCGGAGCGATGTGAGGTGGCGGCATTTGCCGCCGCTGTTTCGGGTAGGCGCGGCCGTGCCGTGCCGTTAAGTCTTTCTTGCCGTCCGTGCCGCTAGGGTATCGCTCCTGACAGGAGGAGCGTCACGTGTCGCCCATCGTCACCGCCATCCTGGTGGCCGGCAATCTCGGGCTGATCTTTCTCTTGATGACCGCGCCGCTCGGTTTGCGCACGATCAAGATCAGCCGCACCGTCACAGCCGACCGGCAGCGCCTCTGGCAGGCGCTGTGGCCGCTCGGCAGCGATGCGGGCTGGTCAGGCGAAATCCTGTCGGCAGAGCAACTGGGCGAGGGCTTGGTTCGCACGACGATGTCCTGGGAGGGGCGCGATGGCCAACCCATCGAGCGCAAGGCATTGCTCGAGGAGGTCGTGGAAGGCAGGTGCTTTTCGATGCGCGTCGTCGAGGATACTGCGCTCGATCCGTCCTTCTGGGCGGATTACCGAGAGACTACTCAGCTCGTTTCGGTCGGCGACGGCACGCGCGTCACGCTCAGCCAGACCGACCGCTATCGCGGCGTTGCCTTCCTGGTGTTTCGCTATTTCGCCATGCGCCGCGAGCTCGCCAAGCTGCAGGGCTGGGCCAGGACAGGGCGCTACCGCAAGGGCGGCTGGTTCGAGCATCCGCTGAGCCAGGTCGGCTTCGCGGCGCTGTCGGCACTCATTTTGTGGCCGTTCTTCGGCCTGCATCGCGGCGGGCTGGCGCTGGCCGCGATCCTGACATCGGTGGTTGCCTTGCATGAGCTTGGCCATATGGCGGCATTTCGCCTGATGGGACACCGCAAGGCGCGCATGATCTTCATCCCGCTGCTCGGCGGCGTCGCTATTGGCGGGCGGCCCTATGACAGCCGCTTCGAGGTCGCCTTCGTGGCGCTGATGGGGGCCGGGTTCTCCGCCTTCCTGGTGCCGATAGCGATCTCGGCGAGCGCCTTTGCCGGCGCGGAAGGGCATCGGCTTGCCGCGTCATTGCTGGCGACGCTGGCCGGCTTCGCTGCGCTGTTCAACATCGCCAATCTGGTGCCTGTTTGGAAGTTCGACGGCGGCCAGGTGCTGCGCCAGATCTGCCCCGGGCCGGTCGCGCTGGCGCTGGCCTCGTTCTTCCTGCTGTCGGCCTTCCTGGCGGTGGGATGGCAGGCCGGCTTTTCCTCCGGCTTCCTGATCGTTGCGGGAGCGGTCTTTTCAATCCTCAGCCTGCTGACCGTTGGAAGCGGGGTGAAGCCCCGCCATGAGCTGAAGCCGATCCGCCCCGTCGACCGTGTCGTTATCGCCGGCGCATTGCTGGCGGTGTTCACCATCCATGGCTACGGCGTGCTCTGGGCTTCGGCGCAGTTGATCTGAGCAAGGGAGCCGGTCGGACGGTTTCAGCCGGTCTTGCGAGCCGTTTCAACAGGCAAGGCCGCGGCGGGGCCAAAGACATCCTCGAAGGCGGATTTCAGCGCCAGGTCGAGATCGGCCATGGTGACCGGCAGGCCGAGGTCGACGAGGCTGGTGACGCCGTGATCCTGTACGCCGCAAGGCACGATGCCGCTGAAATGACCGAGGTCGGGCTCGACATTGATGGCGATGCCGTGAAAGCTCACCCAGCGCCGCAGCCTGATGCCGATGGCCGCGATCTTGTCCTCGGCCGGCGAGCCGTCGGGCAGGGCCGGGCGATCCGGTCGCACCACCCAGACGCCGACCCGGTCCTCGCGCCGCTCGCCGCGCACGTTGAAGGCGGCCAACGTGCCGATGATCCATTGTTCGAGCGCGGCGACGAAGGCGCGCACATCCTCGCGCCTGCGCTTGAGATCAAGCATGACATAGGCCACCCGCTGGCCCGGCCCATGATAGGTGTATTCGCCGCCGCGTCCGGCCGCGAAGACCGGAAAGCGGTTGGCGTCGATCAGGTCTTCTTCGTGCGCGCTGGTGCCGGCTGTGTAGAGCGGCGGATGCTCGACCAGCCAGACCATCTCGCCGGCAGCACCACTGCGGATCGCCTCGGCGCGCGCTTCCATGAAGGCGAGCGCATCGGGATAGGCGGTGAGGCCGGGCTCGACCGCCCATTCGACCGGCGCCGAGCCGGGCAGGGGCAGGAACGACGTGGCGATCTGGCTGCGTTCTGTCATCGTTTTTCGGTTTCGCTCGATGCACCTCCTAGTCCCAAACTGCCTTGCGCTTTCGGGCGAGATGCATTCGACATCCATATGGCGATATCGGGCGCAAACGTCCAGTTTTGCGTGCTCATTCCAATCCTGTGGACGGTTATGCCGATCGCCTGGGATTATTGCGCATTGCGCACTTGTTTCGCCGGAAACGATTTGCTACACGCCGCGAGCCGGTCGGTTCCGGCTCCTACCACGTGCGGTCGTGGCGGAATTGGTAGACGCGCAGCGTTGAGGTCGCTGTGGGGCAACCCGTGGAAGTTCGAGTCTTCTCGACCGCACCAATATTTTTCCAGAAATCTCTGCATAGTGCGTTGATTTCATTACAGAAAATGACATTCGATTTTTCCGGCCTTGCAAATTTCGCCGGTTTTGTGCCACTAATTGCGCCACACAGCTTGCCCCGAAGGGCTTTTTGCAGGTGCGTGCGTGGGCCGAAATCGAACCCGGATTGATCCCGACAGATACCTTACCCTGCGCCAGGGAAACTATCACTACAAGCGCCGCGTGCCGGTTACGGTCGCGCATCTCGACGAGCGGGCGCCGCATGTGCGTGCCTCGCTCAAGACAGACGATCGCGCCCTGGCTCGCCGCAAGCGCGATCTCCTCGAAGCGGCCGACGATGCGCTGTGGGCTTCGCTGATCACCAAGGGCGTCACGGATCCAGCCCGCCGGCGTTACGAGGCCGCCGTCAAACGCGTCGAGGCGCTCGACTTCACCTTCCATGGTGCTGCCTATTTCGAGCAGCCGGAAGCGTTCGACGATCTCATGGACAGGATCCGCGTTGTGCTCGCCGGCGGAAACGAACAGCAGATCACCGATCCGCTGCTCGGCGCTGTCGAGGTGCCGAAGACGACCGTCAGCAAAGCCTTCGATATCTATTGCGGCGAGATCGTCGCCGACGAGCTGATCGGCAAGAGCCAGGTGCAGAAGGACCAGTGGAAGAAGGTCAAACGGCGGGCGGTCAACAACTTCATCAAACTCAACGGCGATCTGGCGATGGAAGAGATCACCATCGACCATGCCAAGAAGGTTTATCGGCATTGGCTGGCGCGCATCGCGCCGAAGGAAGGATCGGCGACGGCCGGCGCATCGTCGGGCAATCGCGACCTCGGCAACATGCGCGTGCTCTATGAAGCCTATTTCAAATACCAGGGCGATGCGCGCCGCGAAAATCCGTTCGACGGCCTCGGCTTTTCCCTGAAGAAAAAGCGCTCGCGCCCGCCGATCCCGACCGAATGGATCCGTGACACCGTCATGAAGCCCGGCAACCTTGCCACGCTCAATGACGAGGCGCGCGGCATCCTGCTGATCCTGATCGAAACCGGCGCCCGGCCAAGCGAAATCTGCAATCTGGAACCGCATGCAATCCGGCTGTCCAACAAAGTGCCGCATCTGTCGATCGAGCCGCGCGAGGATCCGGACAATCCGCGCGAGATCAAGACCGAATCGTCGCGGCGACTGGTGCCTCTGGTCGGCGTCGCGCTGGAGGCGGCCAAGCGGCATCCGGCCGGCTTCCCGCGCTACCGCAACCGCGAGAACGATCTGTCGGCGACACTCAATCACTTCCTGCGCGCCAACGCGTTGCTGCCGACCAAGCTGCACACGGTCTATTCCTTCCGGCATTCCTTCGAGGACCGGATGAAAGAGGGCGGGATTGAAGATGAGCTGCGGCGGTTGCTGATGGGGCATACTGTCGACCGCCCGAAATACGGCTCCGGCGGTTCGCTCGACTGGCGCCGAAAGGAGCTTACGAAGATTGCCCTGAAATTCGATCAATCCATCGTATGACTTGGCGATCGCGCGAGGCGCGCTCTCGCCGCGGCAAGGATCGTCGATGCCTCGACGCGTTTGTCGCGCTCCCGTTCCAGCGCCCGCCAGATCGGAAGGTAAAGCTCGGCGCGGGGGCCAAGGGCCTCCATACGCCTGGCGACGAGGTCGAGGCCGGCCTCGATCTCGTCCAGCGTCACCGGCTTTCTTTTGGCGGAACGCGTCATCGGTGGTCCTACTCGACCTCGACCGGCTTGCCGCCGACCAACGAATAGAACTGGTCGGGCTTGACACCGTCGCGACCGACGATGCCGGCCCATGCGTTGATAATGTCGCCAGAGGTCGAGCGCTCGACCAGGAAGAGGGCGCAGCCATCCTTGCCGCGCGCCTTGCCTTCATAGCCCGATGCGGTGGCAGCGCCCTGCCATCCCGATGCGGTGGCAGCGCCTCGCGTGCCCGATGCGGTGGCAGCGCCCCGCCATCCCGATGCGGTGGCAGCGCCCCGGTCACCCGATGCGGTGGCAGCGCCTTGGTAGCCAGATGCGGTGGCAGCGCCCTTGTAGCCAGATGCGGTGGCAGCGCCTCCGATACCAGATGCGGTGGCAGCGCCTTGGTAGCCAGATGCGGTGGCAGCGCCCCAGTCACCCGATGCGGTGGCAGCGCCTCGCGTGCCCGATGCGGTGGCAGCGCCCCGGTCACCCGATGCGGTGGCAGCGCCTCGCGTGCCCGATGCGGTGGCAGCGCCTCGCCATCCCGATGCGGTGGCAGCGCCCTGGTCACCCGATGCGGTGGCAGCGCCCCAGTCACCCGATGCGGTGGCAGCGCCCCGGTCACCCGATGCGGTGGCAGCGCCCTGGTCACCCGATGCGGTGGCAGCGCCCTGGTCACCCGATGCGGTGGCAGCGCCCCCGTTATCGCCGTTCTTGACCATCTCGCTGTCGCCGGCGGTGAAGTTGCCGTCGACGAGCCTGGCCCGGTCGGTCACCCATTTGACCGCGTCGAGGATCAATTGCGTCAGGCCGACTTCCTTGCCGATCGTCAGGATCTCTGCGGCGGTCTTTTCGCCGCCGTCATCGGTGTCGGTCGCGCCGGAGATTTCGACCTGGCAGACGCGCAAGCCGGCCGGCGCATAATAGCTGAACAGCGCCAGCGGATGGCCTGATATGACGTGGAAGCCGCTCTTGCAGGCCTTCACTGGGCCATCGTGCCTGTAGGTCTGGCCGATCTCGAACTGGAAGACCTTGCCGTCGGGCCGACAGGTCATGTCGTCGAGAAAGCCCTTGTATGCGGTGACGACGGGCGCCGGCTGGTCGACGGCTTCGGCGATTTTCTTGGTGCGCGGCATTTCATCGGGCCTTTCGCTGGTTGCCGGGCCTTGTCCCGGCGCTTCTGGTTTTGCTTGTGCGTCACCATTTCGAGGTGGTCTTCGCGCACGCAGCGGCGGGTGCGGCAGAGGTGGTCGAGCTGCTTCTTGCCGGGAATGAAGCCGTGCTCGTTGGTCCAGTTGACGATGTGGACGGCAACCGTCTGGCCATCGAGCGACATGCGGGGATAGCCGCCGCCGCGCCCGGTGCCGCTATCCGGCCCGGTCCAGAGATGGCAGGGCGACGGCCGGCCTGCGGCGTCGACATAGCCTGTGTCGACGATCTCGACGCAGATCATGATCCTGGCGCGGATCGCCTCGCGACGGGACAGCGGCGCGGTCATCAGAAGGGGATCTCGTCGTCAAGTTCGCGCGAGCCCGCCCCGCGTTGCTGCGCCTGGCGGGTGCGTTCCTCGATCGCGCGACGTTCATCCGTCTCGCGCGAACGCTGGCTGCCGTAGTCGTCGGCGCCTTCGGCACCGGGCGGGCGGTTCGACGGCAGCTTGTCGAGCATCTGGATCTCGCCGCGAAAGCGGTTCAGCACCGTCTCGGTCGTGTAACGGTCGATGCCGTCCTGGCCCTGCCATTTGCGGGTCTGCTGCTGGCCTTCGACATAGACCTTCATGCCCTTCTTCAGGTATTTTTCCGCGACCTCGGCCAGCTGCGTGTTGAAGACGACGACCGAATGCCATTCGGTGCGTTCCTTGCGCTCGCCGCTGTCCTTGTCCTTCCAGCTTTCCGACGTCGCCATGCGGAAACTGACGATCGGATCGCCGGCGTTCGAGCGGCGCACTTCGGGATCGGCGCCGAGATTGCCGACCAGGATGACCTTGTTGACGGAGCCGGCCATCAGAGCAGCGCCCAGAACAACCAGGCGATCAGCGACAGGATCATGGCCATCGCGAAGGCGAGCATGCCCGGTGATACGCCGGCGACGGTCACCACGCCGTTGAGCGAGGCGACGCGCCGACCGAGAATCAGGGTGCCGGACAGGAAGGCCATTGTCAGAAGCGCCGGCGCGATCCACCAGCCGAGTGCGATTGTCGGGGTCATTACGGTTCAACTCCCATTGCGGTCAACACCGCATTTGCCGCGGCGATCTGCTGGTCGAGCGATGCGGTGACATCGGCGATGATCTGCTGCTGGTAGGCCGTCGAGATGACGATGACGCAGGCCTCCTTGCCTTCGCCAGCCATCAGTTCGATGCCCTTGCTGGCGACAAGATTGCGGATGCGCTGATGGGAATCGCGTTCGGTGAAGATCTTTCGTGCCTTCTCGACTTCGGCTTGCGTCAGCATCACACCATCCCCAGCGCAGCCATGTAGAGGTCGAGGATCGACTGCTCTTCCTCGCGCTTTGCCGGATCCTTGCGGCGCATGGCGACGATGGTGCGGATGGCCTTGACGTCGAAGCCGGTTCCGCCGGCTTCCTTGTAGACCTCGCCGATATCGTCGGTGATCGTGGTCTTCTCCTCCTCCAGGCGCTCGATGCGCTCGATCAGCGCGCGCAACTGGCCGGCGGCGACGGTCTGGCTGGTTTCGGTGATATTGTCGGACATGGAAAAATCCTTCAGTAGCGCATCTGCATGAGGAGGAAAGACGAACGCTCGCTGTCGGGCAGCATGCGCACGCCGACCGGGTTTTCGGCGCAGGGCGCGAAAATGATCTTGGAGCCGCCGGCGGCGGCCAGCGCGTCCCTGATGTAGCGGTAGTTGACGACGATCGGCTCGCCAGTACCCTCGACCTCGCAGTCGACCAGGTCTTCGGCGTCGGCGTCGTTGCCCTTGATCTCCAGCCTCAGCCCGCCGTCGACCGGCGTCATGCGGATCGGTCGGGAGGTTTCGGCCTTGCCCTTGCCGTCCTTGCGCGGCAGCACCAGCAGCCGGCCGATCGCGCTGTCGAGCGCCTTGGCGGGAACGCGGATGCGGAAGCCGCCGGGATCCTGCATCAGCCTGTTGTAATCGGGGAATGTGCCGTCGATCAGCTTCGAGGTGACGCGGATCGCCTCGCCCTCGACGGTTACGATGGCGCCGGTGCCCGATATCGTCACCTCGCTTTCGTCGCCGTCGAAGATGCGGATCAGTTCCTTGACGGTGCGGTCGGGAATGGTGATGCCGCGGTAATCCTCGTCGCGCATCTTGCGGAAGTCGCCGGTGAGTTCCGGCGCGTCGATGCCGACCGCATGCACCCGATGGCCGTCGGTGGCGGCGGCACGCAGCTCTGCGTCGGTGATGTGCAAAAGCACGCCCTGGATGAAGTGGCGGGTTTCGTCCATGGCGTTGACGCAGGTGCGCAGCAGGTCGACCAGCTCGTTGGCGCGGATCGAAAACGACCAGTCCTGGGCGCCGGCGCCGATCAGGAAGAAATCCGCGCCCGGCAGGACCGGCGTCGTCAGCCGGCCCTTGCCGCATCGGGCGACCACCATCTTCATCTCGGCGTCGAAATCGAGCGTGCCCGTATCATCGCCGCCGCCGTCGCGGGCGATGAAGAATTCCAGCACCGCGCGCGGTACCGCCGACAACAGCGCCGCACCCTCGCAATCGATGGTGGCGCGCGCCTCGATGTCCATGTCGGACATGGTCAAGGTCAGCTTCTTTTTCGCGACCTCGATGCGGGCATGGTCTAATATTTCGATGTTGCGCGAGCCGCCGGGAATGTTGCGGATGGCCTTGGCAGCTTCGGCGAAGGCGGCAACGGAAAATTTGATCATTTCGCGACCCTGCCTGATCTTGAAAGCGCCGCAGTTGCAGCGGCCTTTGCCTTGACGACTGCCTCAAAGCTGGAAACAGCGCGGTCATGTCGTGCGTCGATCTCGGCCTCACTCGGCAGCGGTTGGATGGGCGGGGCCTTGAGCGCAGCGAGGTGCCGGGCACGCTGATCGAATGTCAGGCTCCACAACCCAATGTGATCGCCGTGCCAGTCGCGCAGCTTTTCATAGGCTTCCCGGTTCCTGCCCTCGACGATGAGGTCGGCGATCTCGTCAATAAGCCTTTCCATCACACCCTCCTGGCGTTAGGGCAGAGCTGCGCCAGCCGGTCCCGGTATTGCTCGGCGGCCTTGGCCACCGGCCATGCCGTCAACCGGCCGCGCATCTGGATCGGCCTGGCGGCATCGATCGCCGCGCCCCAGCTTTTCGGCGCCGGCATCAGCAATTGCCGCTGCTCGGTCGCCAGCATGCGCAGGTCGAAATCGTCGACAGCGGCGCGATAGGTCTTTCCAGGCGGCGGCATGCCGGCGGCGCGCCAGATGGCGATGTCGAGCCGGCCCTTGGCAGTGGCGAGCAACGTCTTGATCATGCTGCCTGCGCTGCCGCCATAGAGTTCGTCGGCGATGGTCGCCAGCCACTTCGCCACCGGCGTCGTCATGTCGCCGAAGACGAATTCATGCGCGTCGTGCAGCAGGAAGTAAGCCGCGATGTTGGCGTCACGCGTTTCCTCAAGCGCAGCATCGGCGCCGATCACGCAGTGCTGCGCCACCGAATAGGGATTGCCCGGCACGCCGCCGCCAAACCGGCAGATGCGTGCCAGCCCTTCGGCGACGTCGCCATGCAGGTCGATGTCGAGCGCTGAAAAGCCGGACATCGGGAAGGCGCGGCCGGAAATGGTCTGCTTGAAATTGTCTGCCTCACGCCGCGCACCGGCCGCTTCGCGGCCTGCGGCCGTGGCGTCCGGCATATTCATGAGATCGCGGGTCTCGTTCATGCGTGTTCACCGCGATGCACGGTCGCCTTCTGTTCGGCGGCGACAGCGTAGATGACGCGGTTGGCCTCGCGCTCGAGCAGCGGAAGACGGCGCAGGAAACCTTTCAGCAAGACAAGCACGCGCTCGGATTGCGACCACCAGGGGTCGAGCCTGAAGGCGGCGCGTGCAGCGCAATAGCGCCGCCATTCGACACCGGCCGCGTCTTCGCTGGCTTCGTCCAGTCCTGCGGTCTTCGGCATGATGTGTGCCGCCGAGGCAATCGCCTTTTCGATTATCTGCTGCAGCCGGTCGCCGGTCGGCGCGATCTCGCGCACGAACGTTTCCGCCAGGATCAGCTTGGCCTCGGGCAGGTGGGCGATGATCTCGCCGACTGAGAAGCCGAGCACCGACAGATCCATTTCGGTGGCGCCGTTGCCGCAGCCGGCGATCTCGCGCAACGCATCGGCGAGTTCGACCGCGCGGGGATTTCTCGCGCCGCTGCCGGCTTCCGGATGGTGCAGGCGCCGGGCGTCGCTGAACCGCTGACCGGGCTTGCCCGCGAGGGATGCGGGGATCGGCGCGGCGGTTTCGGATTGACTGTGGGTTTGATGCACGGCGCGCCTCCATTCGGTTGATGCGAGGGCGGATAATATGCGCAAACGGATAACAGTCAACCTGAAAAAATGCGCAAACGGATAAAACTTTTCCGTGAATATAGGGCCATGCGCGGTTGGACTTTAGTCCACTTGCCCTTTGTCGAGGATCGCCAGCGCCTGCGCCAGCAAGTCGGAGACCCGCATGCGGTCGGCGTCGTCGGTGGAGAACGAACGCTCGATCCGGGCGGCGATTTCGGCATTCATGCTGCGCCCGCTCTCGGCGGCCGAGACCTTGATTTGCTTGATCAGCGAGGGCGTCAGGCGGATGTGGATGGTAAGGCGATTTTCGGTCGGCATGGCCGACCTTATGAACGCAAATCCATGCTGCGGAAATCAGTCCACTGGTGCTATAAATGTCCCGCGCCTGCTATATGTTCTCCCCACTATTCACAGGCAGGTTATTACAGGTTGAAATATTGCGTTAACGTCCAACAAATGTTTTGATTTGTAGGATTGTACCAAAATGGCACGCTGTGTGGGGAACGGCGGAGTTGACAAGGGGGAAGGAAATTGTTCCTAATTCGGCCGACCGGGGATTTCAGAAATGATCCACTACATGCCTCGTGATAGGACGCGCGACGAAGACGCGATGGAGGCATTGCGGGCTCTTGCGAGCGGGCTTGTGGACCCGGCGGCGCGCATCGAGCGCGACGCCGCCTCGATCGCTAGCGCGATGAGGATGATTCACGGCGGGGCGTGGCGCTTTGAGATCGATCACCAGCATCAGATTGTTCTGATCCGGCCGTGTTAGCTTTGAGCGCATTGGAAATGACGGTGAAGGCGACGTCGACATCGCGTTTCGTGAGACCGGCGATGCGATGCAGCATGGCCAGGATATTCTCGTCGCCGATGATCGGTTCGTCGGCACGGGTGTTTTCCACGACCTGACTGTAAAGTTCGTTGATGCGGTCGCGGCGGTGACCCTCCGGCTCGGCGCCCTGCACGAGCCACCTATTCACCGTCGATTGACCGACCTCCAGGACCGCCGCCAGCTTTTGCTGCTTCCAGCCGGTGGCCGCCATGATGGCGCGGAGCGTCTTTTCAATCGTTTGATCCTTCATGGTGCGGACGCTGGCACGGCCGACGGATAAAGAAAAATCCGCTTGCGCATAATTTTCCACTTGCGAACTATCCGTTTGCGCATAATATGCGTCGCCATGAGTGCTATCAGACATATCCGTTGCCATATCTTCGGGGTTACCCAGGCTGAATTCGCAGCTCTGGCCGGCGTTACGCAGGCCAGCGTGTCGCGGTGGGAGACCGGCACGGCGCCGTCACTCGACGACATGCGGGCGATCCGCGACGCCGCCATCGCACGCGGCATCGCCTGGGATGATGGCTGGTTTTTCGATGTTCCCGGCGAACCGGTGACGGCTGAAGCGGTCGCGCAGACGCAGCGGCCCGCCGCCGGGCACTCCAATGATTTCGACGCTGCTTTCGACGCCGCCAAGTCCCAACGCCTCGGCGTCGCGGCCGGCCCTGTGCTCCCCAACTCCTCCCAAGCCGGGGCCGGCCTTTCCCATCAAGCGATCCAGGAGACGGTGGAATGAGCGGCAGGGCATGCGGACCTCCTTGTTTTAGACATCGCTAACGTAATCACCGCAAAGCCCTTCCCACTACGGGAAACGCCGCCGGGTTTTCCCGGCGCGGGAAAACCCTTTTGTCCGGAGATCGAGAAATGTCGGATGCTTTGCCCGCTGCCTGGTTCTACCGGCTCAAGGCCGCGCAGCGCGATCTGATTGCGCGTGCCGGCGGCATCGAGCGATCGGCCGACCTGGCTTCGATGTCGAAAAGCCAGGTCGGCCGCTTCAACAACGCAGGCGATCCTGACCTGATGCCGCTGCCGGCGGTGCTGATGCTGGAGGCCGAATGCGCTTCGCCGCTGGTGACGGCGGTGATGGCAGAACTCAACGGCCGCCGGCTGGCCGACGCCGAGGTCGGCGACACCGCCAACGCCTCGATCATGGCCAGCCACGCCGAGGTGGTGGTGCAGGCCGGCGAACTGATGGCCAAGGGCGCCATCGCTTTCGCCGACGGCCGGCTGACGCCTTCGGAAGCCGCCGGCATCGACCGCTCGGCGGCCTCGCTGGAAAACGCCGTGTCGAACCTGCGCCAAGCCACCGCCAGCGCCCGCGTCAACGGGCTGTCGGTGGTCGGGAGCAAGTAGATGGATACGCTCACGGCAAGTCTGGCCATTTCGCCGCAGGATCCCCGGAGCATTCTCGAAGGTATGAAGCATGCTTATCCGGTTGACGCCCACAGTAACTAGTGCTAGTGTTTCGCTCATCGGGGCAATCGCTCCTTAATTGAGTGGAGGTAAAGAATGCACACTGAAAGAAAGATGCTCCCCCTTGCCGGTCACAAGCACGAAAAGACCCAAATGTTCTTTCGCACCTTCTGCGAATGTGGGTGGGGATCGACAGCCAATGAAAAGCGCCGGCATGCCTACAGCGAATGGCGAGACCATATTCGCAGTCATGGCGGCGAATATGAAAGCTGGGAAAAGGCACACGCACGCGAAGATCGCGCAAAGGCCAAGCAAAAGGCGCAGATCGATCTACTCTTTGCTGGTAAGGGGGCCTGAAATGGCCCCCGACATCCACCTTCACGCCGATCTGCCGTTCCCGAAGTCGCTCCCCGAGTTCCAGCGGCTTTTCCCGACCGACACGGCTTGCGCCACCTATCTGGAGCGCATCCGTTGGGAGGGCGGCTTTGTCTGCCCTCACTGCCACCACGCCGAAGAGCCTTTCCGCTTCGCCGCGAAGCCCGGCGTTCTGCGGTGCCGCAAATGCCGAAAGGACGTAGCCTTGACAGGTGGCACGGTCATGGAGCGCACCCACACGCCGCTTTCGGTCTGGTTTTGGGCCGCTTACCTTGTCGCCAGTCACACGGCGGGCATGAGCGCGGTTCAATTCCAGCGCCAGCTTGGCCTTTCCCGCTACGAAACCGCCTTCCAAATCCTCCACAAGCTGCGCGCTGGCATGGTTCGCCCGGTTGCCGACCGCATTGGCAGGCCGCAGACCAACGATCATGTCGAGGTCGATGAGACCTGGATTGGTGGTGTCACCCGTGGCGAGGGACGCGGCGTCCACAATCAAGTGCTTGTCGCTGCCGCCGTCGAGGTCCGCCAGTCGCAGCCGGTGGAAGGCAAAAAGTCCAAGCGTGGCGGACGTTACGCCGGTCGCCTTCGCCTTCAAGTGATGCCTGATCGCACGGCCAAGTCGCTCGTCACCTTCGTTGACAACGTGGTCGAGCCGGGCAGCATGATCATCACGGACGCTTGGGGCAGTTACAACAGCCTGAAAGACCGGGGCTACGAGCACCTTCCGGTGGCCGAAGCAGGCAACAGCGACGTGGCAGAAGAGTTCCTGCCCATCGTCCACCTGATTTTCAGCAATCTCAAAGGCTGGCTTCGCGGATGCCATCACGGCGTTTCGCCGCAGCATCTTCAAGCTTACCTCAACGAGTTCACTTTCCGCTTTAACCGGCGTTTCTACCCGTTCAATGCCTTCCGCTCGCTGCTTGGCATTGGTGGCGAGGTCAGCGCCCCGACATATGCCGAGCTTTACAGCGGCATGTGGCAACATCCTACGGCTAGTGGTCATGGGTGAAAACCGTATAGGCATGGTATGAAGGTGTTCGGGCTTGCGCCGGACGGGTCCGATATTCGCGACCTTGAGGCTGCGATCGGCCAACAGCCAGTTTCGTCAGCGCGCTCAAGCCGTGCAGACGTTCGCAATCCGATCCTTGCGCTTCCGGCGGCTAAGCGAATTAGTCAATGCCCTCCCGAGGCAAGAAGACTGCTCGCCGATCTGCTATACGATATCCACCTGGACGCGCGACAGCGCGCCAACGACTGCTGGACGCGACACAAGGCGCCGATGGCGCTCTATTGGAAGGCCGTCAGCGTCTACGCGGGGCACCTCTATCGCGTGGTGCGCCCATGAACCGCCCCATCCACTCCTTCGCCGGCGCGCTGGCCGTTTCGGGCCTGCTTGCTGCCGTGGTCGTCATCGGCGCTGGCGTGCTCAAAGCCTGGCCTCACCAGGCCCCATCGGGTTGGTCCTATCCGGCCGGCTGCTGCTCCGGCGTCGATTGCCGCGAGGTGCCCGACGCCGAGGTGATCGAGGGCGCGCGCGGCTATGAGATCCGGAAGACCGGCGAACTGATCCCGATGAGCGATCCGAAGGTCAAGCAAAGCCCGGACGGCCATTTCCACCGCTGCAGCGTGCAGGGTCGCGACGACGGCCGCACGCTCTGCCTGTTCGTTCCGCCGAGGGGGATGTGATGCAGGTCGGGCGCATGCATTTTGATGAGTGGCGCGGCTCGATCGATGGCCGTCCGTCGCTTTTTATCAAAAAGCTTTTCCGAGTTTTCGGGTGCGTTGTGCAGCTTCATATGTTCATCCGCGCTGACGATCCGGGATGCTTCCACACGCATCCCGCATGGGCGGTCCGCATCATTTTGCGCGGCGGATATGTCGAGGAACTTGGCGACGGCCGTTGGCGGGCATGGCGACCGGGCAGCTTTGGCATTGTTGGCCCGGATTACGAACACCGAATTGGCGGGCTTCTGAACGGCAAATGGAGCTGGTCGCTCTGGCTTCGCGGACCCAAGATCAAGACGATCAATGCGAGGGGATGCTGATGATCCCCGCCGAAACGGTCGCGCGCGCCAGGGACCGATCCATCGTCGACGTGGCGCTGGCGCTGGGTGCGGCGGAAGGCTGCAAGGTCGACGAGCGCGGCGTGCCGTGCCCGAATTGCGGCGGGCGCGACCGGTTCTCGCTCGACAAGCAGAAAAATGTTTTCCTGTGCCGGGCCTCCGGGAGCGGCGGCGACCCGATCGCGCTGGTGCAGCATGTGCATGGCGTGAGCTTTGCCGACGCGGTCGAGCAGCTGACCGGCGAAAAGGCGCTCCCCGCGGCGAGCCGTGCGCCTGCCCGAAGCGACGACGAAAAGAACGAATGGCGCGAAAAGGCGCGGCGCCGGGCCTGGAAGATCTGGCAGAACGGCGCCCCGATCGAGCCGGAGCGGGGCGGCCACTGGGTGCGCGACTATTTTGCACTGCGCGCCATCCCTTTCCCCTCCTGGCGGATCAAGGCGCTGCGCGAGATGTCGAGCCTTGCCTATTGGCATCGCGCCAAGGCCGGAGACGAATTCAAGGTGATCCACAGCGGGCCGGCGATGCTGGCGGCGATCACCGGGCCGGACGGCCATTTCATCGGCGTGCATCGCACCTGGCTCGATCTTACGCGGCCGAATGGCAAGGCGGCGATACCGGACCCGGTCAGCGGCGACCTGCTCGACGCCAAGAAGGTCGAGGGCAGCCAGAAGGGCGGCAAGGTGGTGCTGCGTGATGGCGCCGATTGTCATTGCCTGGTGCTGGGCGAGGGCATCGAGACGGTGCTGTCTTGGGGCGAACAGCATCTGCCGGAGCATGCCGCAGTGGCGGCGCTGTGGTGCGGGCTGAACATCGGCAACATCGCCGGCAAGGCGGCAGAGCAGATCCCGCATCCGTCGCTGCTGATGACCGACAAAATCGGCCGCAAGCGGCGCCAGAAGGTCGGCGGCCATGAGCCTGACCTGTCAGACACCGACTGCCTGCAGATCCCGGCCGATGATTTCGAGAAGCTGGTCCTGCTCGGCGACAGCGACAGCGACCGCTTCACCACGCAGGCCGCGATGATGCGCGCCCGCAACCGTTTCGAGCTGACCGGCCACGATGCGGTGATCGACTGGGCGCCTGACGGCATGGATTTCAACGATGTGTTGCGGGCGCAAGCGGCGCAACCAAGGGCGAGGGCGGTGGCATGAGCGATTGGCCGCATGAGGATCTGCAACTGCTGCGCAAGCTGGTCGGCGAGGGACTGTCGGCCAGCCAGATCGGCCAGCGGCTGGGGCGTAGCCGCAATGCCGTGATCGGCAAGATCATGCGCAACAAGGCCAGCGTCGGCAAACTGGCGCGATCGTCGGGCGAGATGAACGGACGCAAGGTGACGGCAAAGCAGAAGCCGGCGCCCAAGCGCGCCTATCGCAAGGCGTTGCCGCCGAAGCCGCTGCCGGTGTTCGAACGGCCGCAGCCTTATGTGCCGGCGAAAAACCTCCCGGCGACGCTGCCGATCACCTTCCTCGACGCCATGACGCGTCGCCGCTGCCTGCATTTCGTCGGCGATCCGCTTGGCCTGGACGGCCCCGAAATGCCTGTCTGCGGCGCCGAGCGATCGGAACATGCGGAAGGGCGGCCATGGTGCCGCCGGCATCTGGGCACTGTTTACCGCGCGGTGGCGGCATGACGCTGCAATCCTATCACGATTTCTTGGCGCAAAAGCGCGTTGCCGATGTCGCCAGCGGGATGGTCGATCTGCCGGAATTGCCGGCGTTCCTGTTTCCGCACCAGCGCGACATCGTGCGCTGGTCTTTGCGCCGGGGCAGGGCGGCGGTGTTTGCCGGGACCGGGCTTGGCAAGACGCTGATGGAACTGGTCTGGGCGCGCGTCGTGTCCAACCATACCGGCAAGCCGGTGCTGTTGTTCGCGCCACTCGCGGTCGGGCCGCAGCATGAGGACGAGGCGAAGAAATACGATCTGATGGCGCGCGTGGTGACGCGCGACGGCGTCGTCGATGAGACAGCGATCACCAATTATCAGAAACTCGATCTGTTTGACCTCTCGCGCTATGGCGGCATCGCGCTGGACGAAAGCTCGATCCTGAAGAGCTTCGACGGGCACTACCGCAACCGGCTGATCGAGATCGCCAGGCCAATCCCGTTCCGGCTCGCCGCCACGGCGACGCCGGCGCCGAACGACTTCATGGAGCTGGGCAGCCATGCCGAGTTCCTCGGCGTGATGTCCTATTTCTCGATGCTCGCCACCTTCTTCACTCATGACGGGTCGGAGACGAAAAACTGGCGGCTGAAGGGCCACGCCGAAAACGAGTTCTGGCGCTGGATGGCGTCATGGGCGGTCATGCTGCGCAAGCCGTCCGACCTCGGCTATTCCGATGATGGCTATGAACTGCCGCCGCTGACCAAGCGCCTGCATGTGGTCGAGACCGGGTCGCATTGGGACGATGGGGGCCAGTTTTCGCTGCTGCCGGTGCAGGCGAAAACCCTGCAGGAGCGCAACCACGCGCGCAAATCGACGATCGAGCACCGCATCGCGCGCGCGGTGGCGCTGACACCAGCCGATGGCCATTACGTCTGGTGGGGCAACCTCAACGCCGAGACGGAAGGCGTGACCAAGGCGATCCCGGGCGCGGTCGAGGTGCGCGGCAGCGACCATGACGACTACAAGGAAGAAAAACTGAAGGCGTTCAGCCAGGGCAAGATCCGCGTGCTGGTGACCAAGCCATCGATCTGCGGCTTCGGGATGAATTGGCAGCACTGCCACCGCACCGGCTTCGTCGGCCTCAACGACAGCTTCGAGCAGGTCTACCAGGCGATCCGCCGCTTCTGGCGCTTCGGGCAGGGCAGCGAAGTGACCGCCGACTTCATCGCCGCCGACACCGAAGGCGCCATCATCGCCAACCTCGACCGCAAGGAGCAGGACGCCGAGCGCATGGCGGCGGCGATGGTCGCGCATATGGCCGACCTGTCGTCGGTCGCAGTGCGCGGCGCGGCGCTTGAGCGGCACGATTACCAGCCGAAACAGAAATTGCGGCTGCCGGCATGGGAGGAGTTTCGATGAGAGATAAAATTGATTGCCATATTGGCATCCGGATCCCTGTTCCAAGCGGGACCATTGCTGAATTCCATGAGAAGGTAAGACTGGTCGTCAAAGCGCTCGCCGCGGCGGGGCTGGATTGCACTGTAGACAGCGCATCCGGCTTAATTAGGTGGAAGCCATGAAAAAGCTTCCCGTCATCAAGGCCGTCGACCAGGATGTCACCGACCGCTACGCCATCTATCAGGGCGACAGCTGCGAGCTGATCCGGGGCATTCCCGATGACAGCGTGCATTTCGGCATCCACTCGCCGCCGTTCGAGGGGCTGTATAAATTCTCCGGCTCCGACCGCGACCTGTCGAATTCGGAAGGTGTCACCTTCTGGCGGCACTACCAGTTCCTGATTTCGGAAATGCTGCGCATCACCATGCCCGGCCGCGTCCAGGCGGTGCATGTGATGCAGCTGCCGACCTCGAAGCGGCGCGACGGTTTCATCGGCATGCGCGATTTTCGCGGCGAGGTGATCCGGGCCTGGCAGGATGCCGGCTGGCAGTTCCATTCCGAGGTCTGCATCTGGAAGGATGCGGTGGTGGCGCAGGCGCGGTCGAAGTCGCACCGGCTCAACCACAAGCAGGTGGTGAAGGACTCGACCATTTCAGGCCAGGCGCTGGCCGACTATATCGTCGCCTTCCGGAAGCCGGGCGACAATCCCGAGCCGGTCAGCGGCGCGCTGAAGCGCTACGTCGGCGAGGGCGAGGGGCCGGATTTCGCGAAATTCACCACCGACACCGACAGCCGCAACTGGTTCTCGATCGAGGTCTGGCAGCGCTATGCCTCGCCGGTGTGGATGGATATCCGCCAGACGCGCACGCTGCAATATCTGACCGCCCGCGACGCCAATGACGAGGCGCATATCTCACCGCTGCAGCTCGACGTCATCGAGCGCTGCATCGATCTCTGGTCCAACCCCGGCGACATCGTCTTCACGCCGTTCCTCGGCATCGGCTCGGAAGTGTGGGCGGCGGTGCAGTCGGGCCGGCGCGGCCTCGGCTTCGAGCTGAAGGACAAATATTTCCGCCAGGCGCGCATCAACATGACGCGCGAAACAGCCGAAGTGACGGCCGACGCGCTGGCTTCGCTGGCGCAGGAAGCCGCCACGGATGCGCCGCTGCACGATGGCGAGGCGATCGGCGAACTGGAGCCCGTTTCCTGATGGCGCGTCTAGACGCCTGCCTGGAATGCGGCGAGCCTTTCGCAAGGGCGCAGGGACGCGAGTTCTGCACGCCCAAATGCCGCAAGGACTGGAACAACCGGCGCATGAAACGGGGCGCCGAGCTTTACGATCTCTACATGGCGCACCGTTTCGAGCGGGCGACGGCGCAGCAATTGCGCGTGTTCCAGGCGATCAACAGCATGGCGTCGCATTTCCGCCAGGAAGATCACCGCGAGCGCGCCGGCCGGCAGTCGTGGCGGCGGCCGACCTCGGTGCTGGAGGAACGGCCCTATCTGCGCAGCGTGACGACGCGCGTGCGCATGGGGCGGATGGGGTAGGGCATGGCAAATCTTCAATCGGCCATCAAGGCGGGGCAGGCGCTTGGCAAGCTGGCGCTCTACTTCGGGTGCCTTGAATCTGGCCACTTCCTGCATAGGCCGGGCGGTCGCACCATCTATCGCCCCGAGCTAGATTTGCCCGACCTTCCTTGGTCGGACGCCTTGATGGACACAGGCCTGCTAAAAAACGGCAATCGTCCTGATGTCTGTGACGGCAAGGTCTTCTGGACGTGTGGTGGCGCTGGCGCATTTTGGTATGCGTTTTACTGGTGGGACAGGTCTGGGGATGGTCGCGGCAATTCCAATTCCGGGTTCTATGTGCGGGGGTTCGGTTGGCCCGAAGCGCAAGCGGCCTTCGATTACGCCTGCGCCGAATTCCAGGAGGTGGTTTCTAGGCAGAGACACGCCCTCCTCCTGCAAAACCCGAAACCGCCACAGGCGGCGACCTGACCCATGCAGGAAGACGACGACGACTTTTCACCGGATTTTCCGGACGATGACGCGCCGCCGGATGACGTCGGCGAGCGACTGCTCGAAGCCTGCGCGGCCGAGCCGGAGACCGATATAGGCAACGGCCGGCGCTTCCGGCTGCGGTTCGGCGATCTTGCCAAGGACTATGCCGGTGCGGCCAGCCACATCGCCATATGTGTCGCGCATATCGGCTGGCATGTGTTCGACGGCAAGCGATGGAAGGAAGACGAGGACGGATCGCTGATCCGCCGGCTGGCGCACAGAACCGCCGAAGCGATCCGCAAGGAACCCGCCTATCTCGGCGCCAACGAGGCCGAGCAGGCAGTGCTTGCCGCCGGCGAGGTGGCGGCCGAGGCGCTGGCGCGCATCAACAGGCCGCAACGAGGCCTGCCGGACATCGATGCGGTCGCCCGCAAGCGCGATTACGAGCAGGCGGTCGCCGCGGCCGAACAGGTGGCGCAGATGCTGATGGCACGGCATGGGTCGCGTCGGCGGCACGCCAAGTCGACGGCGGGATCATCGAAGCTCAACAACCTGCTCGCCGAGGGTCAGCCCTACATGGCCTGCAAGGTGCAGGATCTCAACACCGACCCCTATATCGTCAACTGCCTCAACGGCACGATCGCCTTCGTCCAGCGCGAGGACGAGGAAAGCGATCCCGACGATCCGCGCTTCGTCTGGCATGCCGAGATCCGCGAGCATCGCCAGGGCGATTTCATGACCAAGATGGTTGAGGCGGAATGGGCGCCGGATGGCGCGCCGCCGATGCCGGAGTTCAAGAAATTCCTGACCCGCGTGCAGCCCGATCCGGAGATCCGCGCCTTCCTCAAACGCTTCTGCGGTTACCTGCTCACCGGGCTGACGATCGAGCAGGTGATGCTGTTCTTCTATGGCGCTGGCCGCAACGGCAAATCGACCTTCGTCGACCTGCTCTGCAACATCATGGGCGACTATGCGGTGACGCTGTCGATCGACAGCTTTTCCGGCGAGAACAAGCGCGGCGGCGGCGAGGCGACGCCGGACTTGGCGCGATTGCCCGGCGCGCGGCTGGTGGCGGCGAGCGAACCCGAGGCCAACGTCAAGCTGAAGGACGCGCTGATCAAGACACTGACCGGTGGCGAAAAAATCCCGGTGCGGCGCCTGCACAAGGATTTCTTCGAGGTCCTGCCGAATTTCAAGATCGTGCTTTCGGGCAACCACAAGCCGCGCATCGACGACGACAGCGACGGCATCTGGCGGCGCGTGCTCCTGGTGCCATGGACGGTGCAGATCCCGGCGGCCGAGGTCGACCGCGCGCTGTCGCGAAAACTCAAGGCCGAGGCCGGCGGCATCTTCGCCTGG
This sequence comes from bacterium M00.F.Ca.ET.205.01.1.1, assembly GCA_004791255.1. Lineage (GTDB taxonomy): Bacteria > Pseudomonadota > Alphaproteobacteria > Rhizobiales > Rhizobiaceae > Mesorhizobium. Next base: position 372,316 of record SRUQ01000004.1, on the reverse strand, counting down.
ATGGTCGAGGGCGCGATCGAATACCTCAACACCGGGCTGGCGGTGCCGGCGGCAGTGCATGCGGCTTCGGAGGAATACCGGCAGGAGAGCGACCCGATCGGCACATTCATCCGGCTTGCCTGCCTGGTGACCGGCGAGCCGGGCGACGAGGAAAAGCCGTTCGACATCTACCTCGCCTATGACAAGTTCGCCACCGAGGAGGGCGTGTTCAAGTTCAACAACGCCACCTTCGCCAAGCGCTTCGCGAGCGCCGCCGGCCGCAGCTGGCCGGGGCCGGACGGCACGGTGAAGATGTTCGCCAAGGCCAAGAGCGGCACGACGGTCTATCGCGGCATCAAGGTGAAGCCCGAGTGGATACCGACGGGCGGGGATCGCTCACGGCATCAGGATGATGAGGGCGGGCGGTGAGGATCGAGATCATCCCTCAGTCGCTCCAGCCCTTCAGCCAGGTCGTTAAGACCGGACTGAAAGCGCTGAACCTCGGATACGAAAGCGCGCATGGTGACCCTTGCATGCGCGCTGTTTCCGTAGTTGATCAAACCCAGATTGGTGCTCAAGCCGTCGCCCTCCATCATCATCAGAACGCTATGGTAAGCACCGGATGTCGTCTCGTCGAAGATGTCTTGAGCGCTTCGCAAATTTTCCATTTTCAGCAGCCGCCGGACCCGCTTCTCGATAGATTGCGTTGTTTCACGCAATCTATCCACCAGGTCAGGCGTGATGTCCGATATCTTGGTGGTGAGCATGATGAGGAAATCGACCTCTCCGCTCATAGTTCGGATTACTTTCGGAAAGCCAAAGGCTGCCCGAGACGCCTTGAGTCGGTCGGCTCTAAGTGTGATGTCGACAAGCTTCTGCCGATGGCGCTCTGCCTGTCCCTCATCCGTTCGGTGCATCGTATTGATTGTGGCAAACGCCGCGGCCACGGCTGCGAGGCCTGCGATCAGGGTCTGATATTCCTTCACTGGATTGAGTTCATTCCAGAAGTCGACCCAAGCCATGCCCACGATAAGGCCGAGCACCGCGCAGACGATCGCGACGAACCAGACGTCTCTGCGTTCCATGCAAACACCCCTCCCGCTGCAATCCTAGCGTGCCGAATGCCGTGTGCAATGGGCTTTCCCTTTCCCCCTTGCCTGACGCTTCGCGCCGCAACGGCAGATGTCGGCCCTTGCCGTCCAAAATCCGGGGCGGTCGGGTCGATGCTGGCCTCGCCGGCGCTTTTCGACCCATGGAAAGGGATAGGGAAATCAGTGGCTTGAGCCGATAGGGGCGGTAGGGACGATAATCGGCGGTGCCGCATGCGTGATGATCTTTGAAGGGGATAGGGGAGACTGTTCCCGTCATATATGGGCCTGCCCGGTCATCGTCCCTATCGTCCCATGCGGCTCGCCTACTTCTTTTTTGCTTGCGAAAGCAAGGGTTTGGTCAGTTCTAGGAAAGGGCAGCAAGATGAAAAACAGGGTCGATAGGTCTGGATCTGGGACGATGCCGCTTTTGCAGCGGGGTGCGTCGGGAAAACGCGGCGGGCCGGTCGAGTCGGTGATCGCTTGGGCGTGGCGCGAGGAGTTGCCGAAGGTGCCGCGGCGCATGGACGGGCCGATGCAGATGGCTGGCGGATGGGACAAGGCCGGCCGTTTCGCCGAGATGCTGTCGCTGGTCGATGCGTTCGGCGTCAACCAGTATGGTGCGGTGCCGGACTTTTCCGCCGATAGCTGGCCTTGCGAGGATGCCCAAGTAATCGGCGATGCGGTGATGGCGCTGGACGGCTATGCGCTAGAACTGCCCGAGGACTGGCGCCCGGCGCCCGAGCTCGACCGCTTCGGCGGGCTTGGCGCCAAGGCGGTCAGCGAGGCATGGCGGCGCATGACGCATGAGGACGGGCAGGGCAGGGTGATGCTTAGGCTGAAGCCATCCGAACTGGTCATCCGCCGTGCGGTGATGGGCTGGGATGCGGATGGCATGAAGCTGGAGGATGTAAGCCAGGGCTTCGAAGTCTACGGCAATGGCCAGGAGAAGTGGTTTGTAGCCAAGACGGTCGACACCATAGTCGGCGCCAATCCGGATGGCAGCGACAGGACAGTGCCGCAGACGGTTGAGTTGAATGGCTGGAATTCGAAGTCGCGTCGCCCTTATCCTGACGCCTATCGTAAGCCCTTGCTCGATCCCGACCCGGTCGACGCCATCATCGCCAGGGCCGAGCATGAGATCTGGCTGTCGGCGTTGGCCATGGTGTTCGAGGATGTGGCGCACAGGATGCAGGACGTGGTCATGCTGCCGAGCGCTATCCCTGCTGCGCCATGGCTGACGCCCATGCCATCGGCGCGCGTGCTGCCCGATCTCGTCGGCAATGCTGTGCTGCTCAAGGCGCAGCAGGACCAGGCCGATGCGGCTATGGCAAGGCGCTTCCCCTCATGGTTCAGGCTGTTCAACAAAAAGAGCAAGGCACCCGCTTGACTGCGACTAAGATTTGGTGGATGTCTTGTCACGGATAAAAAGGTTCGAACACCCCGCCACCGCAAACCGGTCGCGGGGTGTTCTCGTTTCGGCACCTCGCCGAGACCGCCGACCCCCCCCCCGTCGCGGGTCCTTCCCGCCCTCCAAACCGTATGCGGGACGGCGTAGCCCGCGGGTTCGCTAGTGACGGGGTGCGGAAAACTGGGTTTACGATGTTAACGATGGCCGGTGAACGGTAAACTTCGGCAGGCATCAGACATGCAACCGCCTGCCGACATGCCGGAGCCGGTCTGGAAATCGTTGTCCGAGATCGCGGCCATGCGCGGCGTCTCGAAGGTGGCGATCAAGAAGCGCGTCGACCGCTATGAGGCCGAGGGCTTGCTGACGACGCGCCGCAACGGTCGCGAGCGTCAGGTCGACCTGGCCGCCTTCGACAAGGCGATCGGCAACGTCGGCGACGCCTACCGCGAGCAGGCCGCCGAGACGGTTCGCGAGGAAAAGACCGCCGAGACGTCCGGCCCGCCGAGCGCGCTGCGCGACGCTCAGACCGAAAAGGCGCAGTGGGAAGCGCGCCGCTCGGCCCTCGACGTCAGCGAGCGCCTTGGCAAGCTGGTGCCGGTCGCCGAAGTCGAGACCGCCATGGTGCGGGCCGGTGAGGCGATCGTGCGGGCGATCGAGCAACTGCCGAGCTTTGCCGGCGAGATCATGACGGCCGCCAAGGAAGGCGAGCCGGCATTGCGGCGCAAGCTGCGCGACATCAAGGACCAGATCCGCCGCCGTGCCGCCGATGCGCTCACCCTGCAGCGCGACGCCGGCCAGGCCGACGAGGACAATGGCGGCAACGAGTTCGATCTCGGCGCCGACTGACAAAGGCAAACCATGAAACTGCAGCTCAAGCGCTCGGCGCTGGCGGTCATCGCCGGCACGCTGGCGGCCCTCATCGCGCCGCCCGACCGCATGAGCCCGTCCGCCTGGGCGCAAGCCAACCTGATCGTGCCCGACGGCCCCAAGGCCAACGAGCCGTGGGATGCCTCGCTGACGCCCTACATCATCGAACCGCTCGACATGCTGGCCATGGACAGCGGCCACAACGAGATCGATATCCGCAAGTCCGCGCAGACCGGCTTCACCACGCTGATCCTCGCCGCGGTCGGCCACATCATCGACACCGATCCGTGCCGGGTGATGATCGTCCAGCCGACATCAGGCGCGCTGTCCGACTTCAACCGCGACAAGCTGGCGCTGGCGATCGAGAAGACGCCGGCGCTCAAGCGGAAAGTGAAGCCGCAGACCAGCCGCGCCGGCGACGCCTCGACCACCACGTCGAAGGTCTATCCCGGCGGCTCGCTGACGCTGGCCATCGCCTCATCGCCCGCCGACCTGCGATCCAAGACGATCAAGGTGGCGCTGCTCGACGAGGTCGACGAATACCCCGACGACCTCGACGGCCAGGGCGACCCGCTCGGCATGATCGAGGGCCGCCAGGAATCGTTCCTGATGTCGGGCGAGTGGAAGCGCGCCAAGATCTCGACGCCGACCGTCAAGGGCGCCTCGAAGATCGATGCCGGCTTCCATGCCGGCGATCAGCGCTACTGGCACATGCCGTGCCCCGGATGTGCTGCGCCGTTCCGTTTCGTCTTCGACCGGCAGTATTTCAAATTCGAGGAGGTTCATCCCTACAAGGCCTACTACGCGACGCCTTGCTGCGGCGCGATCGTCGAGGCGGCCGACAAGGTCGAGCTGATGAAGAAAGGCCGCTGGATCGCCACGGCATCCCGGCCTGGCGCTCATCCGAGCTATCATTTCGACGCGCTGACCTCGCCCTTCGTGCCGTGGGAGAAGATCTCCGAGCGCTTCGCCAAGGCGGCCGGCGACCCGCTGAAGCTGAAGACCTTCGAAAACCTGACGCTCGGCCTGCCGTTCGAGGTCAAGGGCGACGCGCCCGACCACGAAAAGCTGATGCTGCGCCGCGACAAGGAGCAGAAGCGCGGCCACATCCCGCCCGCCGGCCTGATCCTGGTCGGCGCAGCCGACGTGCAGATGCGCGGCATCTGGTATTCGGTCAAGGCCTACGCGCCGGACGGGCAGAGCTGGGTCGTCGATGCCGGCTATCTGCCCGGCGAGACCGACGATCCGCACGCCGGCGCCTTCGCCGAACTGGAGAAGATACGCACCACGCAATGGCCTGATGCCTATGGCCGCGCCCGCCCGGTCGACCTGTTCGGCGTCGACAGCGGCTATCGCGCCCATGTCGTCTACACCTTCGTGCGCGGCAAGGCGGCATGCTTCGCGCTGAAGGGCGAGGATGGATGGAGCCGTCCGGCCATCGGCCAGCCGTCGCCCGTCGACATCGACTTCAAGGGCAAGCGCATCCGCAATGGTGCCCATGTCTGGGCGGTCGGCACATGGCCGCTGAAAGGCGCCTTCTACGCGCAGCTGCGCAAGGAAGGCATCGCGGCCGGCCAGTCGGTGAACCCGCCCGGCTATTGCCATTTCGCATGGTGGCAGGACGAGGTCTATTTTCGCCAGATCACTTCCGAATATCTCGCCAGCGAGACGTTTAGGGGCCGCGTCCGCCGCGTCTGGAAGCCGCGCATGGGCGAGGAAAACCACCTGCTCGACTGCGAGATCTACAACGCCGCGCTTGCCGACTATCTCGGTCTGTCGCGCATGACGGCGGATCAGTGGAAGCACCTGGCGGCCGATCGCGGCTTCTCCGGCGATATCGATTTCTTCGCCCCGGCGCCGCTCCTGGCGCAGATGCCGGCGGCGCAACCCGCACCGGCGCCACGGCAAGGCAAGACCGCAGCGGGCGAGCGCTTCGTCAATGCGCGCTCCGGCTGGCTGAAAGGATAGGGCGATGGCCTATACCCAATCCCAGATCGACGCCCTGAAGAAAACCATCGCGTCAGGCGTCCTCACCTTCAAGCATGGCGAGACGCTGACGCAATTCCAGTCGCTCGCCGAGATGCGCGCCCTGCTGCGCGAGATGGAGGCGTCGGTGGTCGGCGGCACCGAGGCGCCGCGCCGCACTGTCGCCGGCTATTCGAGTGGCCTCTGATGAATTTGCTTGACCGCGCCCTGGCAGCGATCGCTCCGGCCGCAGCACTTCGCCGTGCGCAGACGCGCGCTAGGCTGGCGGCGCTAACCCAGGCCACCATGGCCTTCGACGGCGCCACGCGCGGCCGTCGCGCCCAGGGCTGGCGCGTCGTCTCGACCGACGCCAATGCCGAAAACCTGCCGGCGCTGTCGCGGCTTCGCGACGTCGCGCGCGACATGGTGCGCAACAATCCGCACGCCGCGCGCGGCAAGTCGGTGCTGGCCAACAACATCGTCGGAACGGGCATCATTCCGTCGATCGCTGGCGGTGCGCCAAAAACGACAAAGGCCAGGCTGCTCGACTTGGTCAAGGCGCATCTCGATACGACGGCAATCGATAACCGCGGACGCACCAATCTCTATGGCTTGCAGTGGATGGTCATGGCGACGGTCGCCGAATCCGGCGAAGCGCTTGTCCGCCGCCGTTTGCGCAGGTCGAGCGACGGGCTGCCGCTGCCGTTCCAGCTTGAAGTGCTGGAGCCGGATTTCATTGATTCGACCCGCGATGGCCCGGTGCCGAACAATGGCGGGTTCATGGTCCAGGGCCTGCAGTTCGATCCGATCGGAAGGCTGGTCGGCTACTGGCTCTATTCGCAGCATCCCGGCTCCTATTCCGGCGTTGCCTATGAGAGCAAGCTGGTACCGGCAAGCGATGTGGCGCACGTCTTTCGGACGGACAGGCCGGGCCAGGCGCGCGGCGTGACATGGTTTTCGCCGGTCATCCTCAAGATGCGCGACCTCGCCGACTATGCCGACGCGCAGCTGATCCGCCAGAAGGTCGCGGCCTGCTTTGCCGCCTTCATCCACTCCGATGAAAACATCTCGACCGTCATGCCGGCGGCCGATCCGAACAAGGCGATCCAGAAAGACACCGGCGGCATCTATCAGGTCGAAAGCCTTGAGCCTGGCCTGATCCAGCGGCTGAAGCCTGGCGAGGAAGTCACCTTCGGCACGCCGCCGTCGGTCGGCGAATACGCCGGCTACAAGGCGGCCGAACTGCGCGACATCGCCGTCGGTCTCGGCGTCTCCTACGAGGTGCTGTCTGGCGATTTGACTGGCGTCAATTTCTCGTCCGGCCGCATGGGCTGGCTGGAGTTCCAGCGCACGATTTCCGTAGCGCAGAATTTCATGATGATCCCGCAGTTCTGCGGCCCGGTCGCTCGATGGTTCCTTGAAGCGGCATCGATCGTCTTGGCGCGCGACCTGTCCACGATCTCGATCCTGTGGACACCACCCCGCCGCGAAATGATCAACCCGAAAGAAGAGGTCGCCGGCGCGGTGGCTGAAATCCGGGCCGGTCTGTCGTCGCGGTCGGAGAAGCAGCGTCAGGCCGGGTACGATCCTGGCGATCTCGACGCCGAGAACGCGGCTGACAATGTCCGCGCCGACGATCTTGGCCTGATCTTCGATTCCGATCCTCGTTACCGCACGGCGGCCGGCAACGCGGTGACGGCCGCCACACCTGGCGATGCGCCGCATGTTGATGCCGGGTCATCGGATACCTCTGTCGCCTCGGCGGTCCCAGTGTCACTGCAGTTTCCTGGCGGGGAAAGCATCAAGGTGATGGTGTCGGCGAGTGTCGCCGAGAAGCTGTCGATATTTTCCGGGGAGTGAGCGATCTATGTTGTTGTGTGACAGTCTCCTTAAACTTCGACCAACCAAGGATCCTCTCATCGAAAGGGTCAGAAGCAAACTGGCTCTTCCGTCGGAGAATCATGCTGATCACTGGTCGGAAAAATGGTCGGGGAAGGTCGATCGCTATGTGTTCGACCAAGAGGCTACCGCTCAATTGCTGGCGGTCTATGTCGACGCTCATTTGCGCGACGTCGAGAGGATAGCAAGGTTTCCATCAGCCGACTTCTGGCTTGAATGCGACCACGGCGGATACCGCTACGGCTGGACACCAGAAGTTGTTGATGGTGATCTGCTGCTGGTTTGTTTTCAGCTGGTCACCGAACAAAAACTTGCCCTCCCGGTCGGCGCTATACATTGGAATACATGGTCGGGGAACGAATTCGTCTGCTTAGTCACCAAGTATGGTGAAGCAATAAACGATTTTGATTTTGACCGCCTCGCAAAGGTGATGGTTTTCGGCGTCTTCCTTCTGTCCGCGATGTCTTCGCCCAGAATGGTCTCGGTTCGGAGGGTCGTTCCATCGCCGGCTGACCGTGTGATGCTACGTCGACGCGCGCAAATCGGCCGACCATTCTATTCCCATAACGTTGTTTCACTGAAGATACCTGACACCAGTGAAATGCGTGGTGTTCTAAAGGGCGGCGACGGATGCGGCGGCGTGGGCAAGCGTGAACATGAGGTTCGCGGCCATTGGCGCCTCATAAGCCTGCACGTCGAGGATGGGGAGCTTGCTCCCTACTGGACGTGGGTCGACGGCCACAAAGCGGGCGACTCGGCGCTCGGCGTCATCGTCAAGACGCGTGAAATCGCAATTGGCCGCCCATCGGAAGTCGTTAGGCGTGGCTACCACGTACCCGATGTTCCCGGAATGCCAGGTCAGCGCGTCCGCGCAGCGGCAAGAGCCTGAAGATCGCAGGAGATCGCAATGGACAATAGCCTGATCGTTGACGGCGAACTGATCCTCTATGGGCCAGTCGGCTTCCATGATTTCTGGGAAGGCGCCGGCTTCACCTCTGCGGACGTCGTCAATGCCCTGGCGGAGATGGATGGCGACATCACCGTGCGGATCAATTCCGGCGGCGGCGTCGCCACCGAAGGCGCCGCCATCTACAATTCTCTGAAGCGCCATGACGGCAATGTCGCCATCGTCATCGACGGCATCGCCGCCTCGGCGGCGTCGCTGATCGCCATGGCCGGCGACACGGTCAGCATGCCGCTCGGCAGCCTGATGATGATCCATGAGCCGGCTGGCATCACGCTCGGGCCGGCCGACGCGCATCGCAAGAATGCCGCCGCGCTCGATGTCCTGACCGGCGTCTACGCCCAGGTCTATACCGACCGCAGCGGCCAGACCGACGCCGATGTGCGTGCCATGATGAAGGCCGAGACCTGGCTGTCGCCCGACGATGCCGTCGCCAAGGGCTTCGCCACGGCGGCAATCAAAGAGGGTGATCCCGCCGTCGCCGACGCCAGCTTCGATTACCAGACCTACAAACACGCGCCGGCGCATCTCGCCGCGCTGTCAGCAGATCGCAAGGCCGCGAGCCTTCCGATGGTGGCGGTTCTAGCCGCGCCGCAATCCACAAAGGAGAAACCCATGTCGAATACCAATGCGACTGCGGCGGATAAGACCAAGACCGCCGAAACCGAAAAGACCGACAAGACCGAAAAGGTCGAAAACACCACTGAAACGACCGAAGCCACCATGACGGGTGATGCTGTGAAGGTGAAGATCTATCAGATGGCCGGTCGCGCCAAAATGGACTTCGCCGCGACCGAGAAGCTGATCAAGGACGCTGCCGGCAGCATCGAGAAGGCCACCGCGCTTATCATCGACGCCATCGCCGACCGTGATGCGGACAAGGGCCAGGGTGGCACCAAGCCTTTTGCGACCGTCACCGCCGACGAGCGCGACCGCTTCCGCCAGGGTGTCGAGAAGTCGTTGATGTCCAAGGCCGGATTGCAGGGCGGCGAGGTCAATGAATTCTCGTCGATGAACTTGCGCGAAATCGCCCGCATGAGCCTGGACAAGGCCGGCATCAAGCTGGTGACCGGCGATCCGATGGTGATGGTCGGCGCCGCGCTCGGCATGCGCCAGTTCGTCATGGCCGGCGGCCAGCACACCACCAGCGACTTCGTCGAGGTGCTGGCCAACGTCGCCAACAAGTCGATGCTCAAGGGCTACCTCGAAGCCGAGGAAACCTATGCCAAATGGACCGCCAAGGGCTCTCTGTCCGATTTCAAGCCTGCCAAGCGCGTCGATCTCAACCTGTTCCCGTCGCTGGCCGAGGTGCCGGAAGGCGGCGAATATACCTATGCCACGATCGGCGACCGCGGCGAGAGCATCCAGCTTGCCACCTACGGCAAGATGTTCGCCATCACCCGCCAGGCGATCATCAATGACGACATGAGCGTCTTCACCCGCATCCCGTCGCGCATGGGCCGCGCCGCCAACCGCACCGTCGGCAACCTCGTCTATGCCGTGCTGACCGCCAACGCGGCGATGAGCGACGGCATCGCGCTGTTCCACACCAACCACAAGAACATCGGCACCGGCGCCATCACCATGGCCGCTCTCGATGCCGGCAAGTCCAAGATGGCGCTGCAGAAGGATCCCGACAGCATCGCCGCCGGCCTCAACATCCGCCCGGCCTATTTCCTGGTGCCGGTCGAGCTGGACGGTCAGGCGAATGCCCTGATGGCGTCGCAGTACGCGCCGGGCACCACGACGGATCCGAACATCGTCAAGGGTCTTGCCGAAGTCGTCTCGGATGCCCGCCTGTCCGCCGATTCGGCGCTCAAGTGGTATCTGTCGGCCAATCCGAATGCGACCGACACGATCGAGGTGTCCTACCTCAACGGTGTCAGCCAGCCGATGCTCGAGCAGAAGGATGGATGGAACGTCGATGGCGTCGAATTCAAGGTCCGCCTTGATGCCGGCGTCAACGCGCTCGACTTTCGCGGCCTCTACCGCTCCACCGGCGCCTGATCCCCGGTGCGACGCGGCTTCGCGTCGTCACCGTCCTGACGGGCGGCGTCGCCGCCCGTTCCCCTTCACTCCATTCCGCAAAGGAGGCCTGCAATGGCCAAGAACTATATCCAGCCGGGTAACACCATTACCTGGACCAATGAAGACGTCACCGGCGCCGTCGATGTGGCATCCGGCGACGGCGTCGTCGCCGGCTCGCTGTTCGGCGTCGCGCAGACCGACATCGCCATCGGCGACGATGGCGAACTGGCGCTGATCGGCGTCTGGGAACTGCCCAAGGTCTCTGCGCAGGCCTGGACCTTCGGCCAGCGCATCTACTGGGTCGCCGCGTCCGGCGAGGCCACCACCACCGCTGGCTCCAACAAGCTGATCGGCGTTGCCGTCGAAGCGGCCGACAATCCGTCCGCCACCGGCAAGGTGCGGCTGTCGGCAGCCTTCACGATCTGAACCTTGCATGGGAGCCATCGTCCGCGAGTGGGAAGGCGATACGGTCTTCGTGCTCGCGGGCGGCGCTTCCGTCAGGGATTTGGACCTGTCGCCTCTGATCGGGCGGCGGGTCATCGCCATCAACTCGGCGCACCGCACCTGGCCGCAAGCCGACATCCTGTTCTTCGCCGATCACAGGTGGTGGACGGAGATTGGCGCAAAGGAAGGTTTTGGCGGCCGGGTCGTCACCACATCGGGCGGCGGTCCGCGCGATGTCGAGCGGTTGCTGAAGATCGATCCGGCCAAGGGTATCGCCTGCAAGCCAACGCAGCTGGCGCTGGCGCGAACCTCCGTCACCGGCGCCATCAATCTCGCCATCCATCTCGGTTGCCGCCGCATCGTCCTGCTCGGCGTCGATGGCCGGTTCGCCGGCGACGGCACCAGGCACCATCACGGCGCCGCCTATCCATGGCCGCTGGTCAAGGGATCGTTCGATCTGCACGCCGCCGAGTTTCGGGCCATCGCGCCATCGGTCGCCGCGGCCGGCGTCGAGGTCATTAACGCCAATCCGGACAGCGTCATCGACGTCTGGCCGAAAACAAGTTTTGAGGACGTTGTTTCCATGCTCGACCGCGTTGCCATCAAGCAGCCGCTGACCGTGCTGTCGATGTACGGCATGGGCGACTGCCTGCACCAGCGCGCCGTGTTGCGCGATCTGATGAAGACCCGTGATGTCGAGCTTCAGACCTATTACACGGCGATGTATCACGACCTGATCGCCGATGGGCTCAAGGTTACGTTGGTCGATCGCTTGGCGCCGCGCATTCGTGACGCTGGCAACATGTCGAAAACCTGGCCGGTGGCGCGCGGCACCTCCGAGACGAAGATCGGCTATGACCACGCCCGAACCAGGCGGCACGGCACGCTGCTGGCCGCCATGTTCGGCTCGGTCGGCCTGCCGGTGCCGGACAAGGCCGATTTTTCGCTGCCGGTGAAGGATGACTGGCGGATCGCCGCATGGTGCCTGATGGACAAGCTAGGCCATCCAATGGATGTGCGTGCCGATGGCAGGCAGTTCGCGACGATCAACGGCAAGCCGCTGATGGTCTATCGCCCGATCATCATCAACGGCACCTGGCCGTGTGCGTCGCGCTCGCCGGATCCGGAGGCCTATGCGGCGCTCTATCGGTCGATCCGCGAAAAGTTCTTCGTGGTCTCGGTCTGCGATCTGACCCAGAAGGGCGAGGAGATCGTCGGCGAGGAACAGGAAGCCGACCTGAAACTGCACCGCGGCGAGGCGGATTTCGAGGCGCTGGCCGGGCTGTTCGCCGAGGCCGCTCTTGTATTCGGCAATGCCGGCTTCGCGCCGATCCTGGCGCAGGCGGTCGGCACGCCGAACATCGTCGTCTATGGCGGCAATGAAAGCTTCCGCTACACCAATGCGGTCGGTGCGCATCTGGCGCCGACACTGCCAATCGAGCCGGTGAAGCCATGCGAATGCTTCGACCGCCACCACAAATGCGACAAGACCATCGATCTCGGCGCGGCGTTGCCGAAGGTCGAGGCCTTCGCCAACGCCCATGGCGCGCAGCCTCGCGTGCTGGTGTTCGGCACCATCTTTACAGACACGCCGGAGAAGCAGCGTCTAGTCGCCCAGTGGCAGAGCCTGCACCGGGCGGTGAACGGCTGGTCGGTCGACCTGCTGCTCATCGACAGCGCCTCGCCGTTGCCGCCGCCGATCGTGGAAGATGGCGTCGACGAGTACGCTTTCCCCGACAACATCGGGCATCTCGCGCGCGGCGGGCGTGACGGCTGGGGCAGGGCCTTCTGCAAGGGCCTGGAGATGGCGATCGACGGGCAGTATGACTACGTCGCCCACATCGAGGGCGACAGCCTGTTCAAGCAGCCGGTGTTGCCCGTCATCCGCGAGATGATCGAACGCGGCATCAAGGCCGCATCCGTCCCGGTGATGGGAACGAAGCGCCAGGAAACAGGCTGGACTGAGACCGGCCTGATGTTCTTTTCGGTCGACTATCTCTGGCAGACTAAATTCATCGAGCGTTACGACTGGTGGAACCGCAAGGCGCGCCCATTCCCCGAACAGGCGATATCAGGCCTGCTCGGCGAGGATCTGCGCATGCTGCTGCCGGTCAAGGCCGAGCGCGGCGACAAGGGCCAGATCACGATCGACAATGCCGCATGGTTCGACTGGATCACGCACTGCCCGCCGGAAGCGTTCGATGCATTCGTTGAGGCAGCGATGCCGCCACCGCCGGTCGAGGTTGAAGCCCCGGCGGTGCCTGACGTGCCGGCCATAAAACTCAACTTCGGCTGCGGCACCAATCGGCTCGACGGCTGGCAGAACTTTGATGCCGAGATCGACATCACCAGCCCGCTGCCGTTTGCCGACGGCCACGCCGATTTCATCTATGCCGAGCATGTCGTCGAGCATGTCGATTATATCAAGGCACTCGCCTTCTTCGCCGAATGCCGGCGTGTTCTGAAACCCGGCGGCGTCATCCGCATCGCGGTGCCGAGCCTCGAAAACATTTTTCGCCGCGGCGACCAGGACTACTTCAACTTCACCCGAAAGTGGGGGCCGACGGCGGACCTGCGCGGCGCCATGCATGCCATCATCTTCGCCCATGGTCACCAGGCGATCTGGTCGCAAGGCACGCTTGAGGCCGCGCTCTACTTCGCCGGCTTCGAGGATGTCGCCGCCTGTGATCCCGGCAAGTCCAGCCATGCCGATCTGGTTGATGTCGAAGGCCACGGAAGGGTGATCGGCGACCACTTCAACTGGATCGAGACGGCGATTGCGGAGGGGACCAAGTGACCGAAGCCCAGATCAAGCACATGGTCAGTCGTTTCCTCTGCTGGCGCCTGCCGGAGAACTTCAATCCGGACGGCGGCATCAGCTTCAAGGCGACCTTCAATGAAAACAGTCCGTTCGGGCCGATGAAGGCTGAGCCTTCCGGCACCAACCTCTTCGACGCGGTTCAAGCGGAAGAGATGGTGCGAAACATGCTCCTGGCTATGCCGGAGCGTGGCGTGGAAATCGACTTCAGCGCCGATATCGAAGGGAAGTCGGTGACCTTCATTGCCAACGGCCCGATGGATGAAAAGGCCAAGCAGACGCTGGCGTGTTTTGCGCCCGTGGCGATGAAGCTGATCGAGACTGGCCTCGCCGCCCATGTTTACTACAACGCCGACACCGACACGATCGAGATGGACGCGAAACTGTGACCGGCCACCGCGATCAATGGTTCGGCGACCGCTCCTATGCGCAGCATGGCGACGATCTTGCCGTGCTCAACATCTTCAAGCGGCTGGGCATCGAAAAGCCGTCCTATCTGGACGTCGGCGCCTATCATCCGTTCGATCTTTCGAATACGGCGCTGCTTTATGAGCGCGGCTCGCGCGGCATCAATGTCGAGCCGAACGAGGCGCAGTTTGCCCTGTTCATCAAGGCGCGGCCCGATGACGTCAATCTGTGCGTCGGCGTGGCGCCCTTTGTCGGGCGGCTGACTTTCCACCATGTCGCCGCCGATCCCGGCCGCTTCACCTTCGACGTCGCCACCGCCGCCACGCTCGGCATCGTGCGCAGCGTCGAACTGCCCGTGATGACGCTCAACCAGATCGTCACCCATCACGCCGGCGGCATCTGGCCGGACCTTCTGTCGATCGACATCGAAGGCCTCGATATCGACGTGCTGGCCGGAGCGGATTTCGGCGCAAGCGCGCCAAAATTGGTCATCGCCGAGGCCGATTGCGGCGCCGGCGACACCAGCCACGAACTTGCCGCGCTGATGGCGGCCAAGGGTTTCTGCCTGCACTCCTGGTGCGGCTCCAACATGATCTTCGTCCGCGTCGCCGACCAGGCAGCGATCTGGGGCGCCTGATGAGCACATGGGATATCCATTACGACGCGCTCTACGCCGGCCCGATCGCGGTCGATGCGGTGTTGACGATCGACGATACGACCGGCACGCCGATCGGTCTCCGCGCTATGGACAAGACATCGGGCCAATTGGTCGGATTCAAGGGCGTCGACGTCGCCACTATCGGGCCGGCGGCAACGGTGCGCGTTTCGGAGATGGTCGAAAAGGGCATCTCGGCTGACGATGTCGACGGCATGGTGCTGACGCTCAACGGCAAGGACTGGAAGATCATCAACCACGAGCCGCTGCCGGCGCCGACCGGCGAGCCCGGCGGCGAGTTGCGGCTGCTGCTGTCGGAGAAATAATGGACCCGCGCGAAGCCATCCTTGCCCGGCTGCTGATCGTTGCCGGATCCATCGACACGTCGCTAAGCCTGCGCCGCAACGAGACCGACGTGTCGGGCTCGAACCTGCCGGCCGTCATCCTGTTCGACGGCCGCGAGGAGTCGGTCGGCGCGGTTCCTCCCCGGCGCCCCGGTCAGCCGCCTTCTCCGGTGCATATGGCAATGATGCCGGAGGTGCAATTCAGGCTTGAAGCCAGTGCTACGGAAGTCGGAACGAAGCTCAATCTGCTGCGCGCAAAATTGATCGACGCGGTGATGATGGACGACGCTTTGCTCAATCTCACCATCAATAAGGTGGCGATCGACATCGAAGGATCGAACACCGCGACGGAACGCGGTCGCTCCATGGAGGGCGGCATCGGCGTCGGCTTCACCTTCACCTACCTCATGAAACCCGGCTCTCTCGCCGTCTGACCGAAAGGAAACGATCATGCCTCTGGTTGCTTCTCCCAGCACCACCAACTATTTCCAGGGCACCGGCAAGTGCCTGTGGACGCCGACCGGCGGCGTCCAGCGTGACCTCGGCAACATCGTCGAGTGCGAGCTGACGCCCTCCGTCGACAAGCTCGAACACAAGAAGACGCGCGGCGGCTCGAAGAAAACCGATTTCACCCAGTACAACAACCAGGCGGTGCAGATCCGCATCGTGCTCGACGAGATCACCGCGCCGAACCTCGCCATGATGTTCATGTCGGAAGTCGAGACATCCGGCTCCGACGAAGTCTTGAGCATCATGTCGGTATCGACGATCACCGGCGCGCTCGAATTCGTCGGTGACAACAATGTCGGCAACACCGTGCATGGGGTATTCCCCTCGGTGTCATTCGGGCCGACCGGCAGCTTCTCCCCGATTTCAGGCGACGATTTCGGCCAGATCGAAATCACGGGCGACCTGCTGGCGACCGAACACACCGACGGATCGTCGGACTTCGGCACCATGACCGTCTCGCCGCAGGCCTGATCGAACATGGTTGGCCTTCTGGACATTGCGCCGCTGACGGAGAAAGTCACCGTCAGCGGTAAGCAGATCGAGGTGTTTGGCGTCTCCGCCGCCGGCATTGCCTCGCTCATCACGGATTTTCCGGAAATCAAGAAGCTGATGTCGGGCAAGGAGGTGGACGTTTCGAGCCTTCTTGCCATGAGCGGCGATGCCATTGCGGCGGTCATCGCTGCTGGCGTCGGCCATCCTGGCGACGAGGCCTACCAGACCGCCGCCGGTCGGCTTCCACTTGAGGCGCAGGTCGACATCCTCGGCGCCATTATCAAGGTCACGCTCCCAAACGGAATCGGCCCCTTCTTGGAAAAGCTGACAGCGCTGCTGGCGGTCAAAGACGGGGCCGTAGCATTGGCAAAGGCGCCGGCTACGAAATCGCGGAAATAATCACTCGCCTCAAGCGTCGCCATGGGTACGAGTGGGATATCCTCTGGAAGATGACGCCGAGGGAGTTGCATGGCGCGCTTCGTTTCGCTGAAGCGGATGCGAAGCGAGAGATGGGCGAAAGCCTGGCGATCCAAGCAACTGCCGCCAGAGGCGAGCCAAAAGCCGTCAAATCCGCGTTGCGAGAACTGTCTGGCGACCGGCCGGCCTGAATCTTATTTCAGGCCGAACTGCGCCTTGGATACCATCTCGTCATTCTGGAACATGGCGTTCATGTTTCCGCCCCATCCGTCGCCTTCCCACATGTACATGATGGTGCTGTAACCGGCGATGTCGCTGCTGCTCATTTCTTCGCCTTCGCAGCCGAGGATGCTTACAGCCTGTCGATAGCTGATGCCGTTCGTCAGGGCGTTGTATTGAGCTTTGGTGACAGAGCAATCGGAGGCCATGGCAGGCATGGTCGACATGGCAATGGCTAGTGCGGCGAGGATGCGGGTCATCTGACGTCTTCCGTGATCAGGATCTTCTTCCCCCTGGTCAGCAGAGTGAAGAGGCCAAGGATGATGTCGCCGGCTACCCAGAAGAAGACAAGCATGCCGGTGCCGATTGCCGCGCCGATCGCTCCGCCGGCACGTTCAGCCTGGCTTCCCTGGTCGACCATGCCGCCGATCTTCGACCAATAAGCGAAAAGCCAGAGCACCATGAGAATGTTGAAGATGATGAATAGCCACTTGAACAGATGGCCGAAGAATCCGCGCTTGCGGATTTCGTGTTGAACTATTGGCATAGCAGTTTCCCCTGCGCCTTCACCTTCCAATGAAAGCATAGGACGGGGTTACTGTCCAATGGCGCGATTCCGCTACCAGCGAAAGGACGGTGAGTTCGGGGTCGCGCTGGCCTCGTTCGAGGTTCCAATTGCACTCGCTGGAACGGAAGCGATCGCCGAGGCGGCGGATATCGTCAAGCGTGAGGGCAGGCAGGATATCGCCTCTGCCGGATTCTCGAAACGTTGGCAGAACGCTCTGAGGGTCAATCTGTATCCCAAGCGCGGCGTGTCCATGAGCGCGGCAGCCGTGATCTATCACAAGATCCGATATGCGGGCGTCTTTGAAGAGGGCGCCACGATTTCCGGCCAGCCATTATTGTGGCTGCCGTTGCCTGATGCGCCGAAGGGGCGAGGTGGCGCACGCCTTCGCCCGTCGGAATATCGAGCCCGGATCGGTCACCCTCTCTATTCGATCAAACGGCCCGGCAAGCCGCCGCTGCTTGGTGCCAACATCCGGGTCACGAAAGCTCGCGCGCAAAAAGGCATATCGCTGTCGCAGCTCAAACGCGGTCGAAATCCAGGCGGCAAGGGCGAGGTGCGATTGGTGCCGCTCTATGTCGGCGTCCCTCGCGTCAACATCCGGGATCGGTTCTCGATCCGGCAAATCACCGAGCGAGCCGCCGCGAAGCTCGGCGACCTCTACCTGAAACACCTCAATCCGAACGGTTGACCCATGGCCAACAAGACCATCGTCCAGCGCATTGCCCTTGAAGGCGGCGATGCGATCAAGGATCAGTTGAAGCAACTCGGCGATGCCGGCGAGAAGGCGTTCAACCAGATACAGGCGGCGGCGCTCAAGGCCAATTTTGGCCAGTTCAGCGCCAGTCTCAAGACGCTGGGCGGCGATCTTGCCGTCGTCGGCCAGCGTCTCGCGCTGATCGGGACGGGTTTGGCCGCGGCATCCTCCGCTGCCGCTGCCGGGCTGTTCTCGCTCGCAAAATCCGGGGCCGAGGCGGCCGACGCAGCTGGGAAGGCGGCCGAGAAGACCGGCCTGCAGATTGATGCCTATGGTCGCCTGTCCTTCGCGGCAAAGCAGGCTGATGTCGATCAGGAACAGTTCGTCGCCGGCATGTCGCGCCTTAACAAGGCCATCGCGGAAGCGGCCGTCGAGGGCACCAAGGCCGCCAAAACACTCGGCGATGCCGGATCTACCATCACGCAGGGAGATGGGTTCTCGACGGAGACCTTTAGCGATCTAGGCGTGACCGTAACTCGCTTCGGATTGTCGGTGAAGAAGGCTGCGACCCAGGTCAAGCAGAGCAGCAATGTCTTTGCCCAATTGGGCATTCGGGTAAAGGACGCCAACGGTAATATCCGGGCGACCGAAGATATTGTCGGCGATCTGGCTGACGTCTTCGCAAAGATGCCTGACGGCCCCAAGAAAAGCGCGCTGGCCATAGAACTCTTCGGCAAGGCCGGCGTTCTGATGATCCCGTTCCTAAATCAGGGGAAAGCGGCCATCCGCGACCTCGGGAAGGAGGCTGAACGGCTCGGCTTCACATTTTCCAAACAGGATGCCGAGATCGGCGACGCCATGGGCGACACGCTTGACGAGGTTCAGGCTGCAGCCTTTGGCATCAAGAAGCATCTTGGCCTGATATTCGCGCCCGGCATCACGGCACTTGCCACTGGCCTGCGTGACGTCATCGTGCAGAACAAGAACGCCATCCTGGCATTCGGCCAAGCGCTCAATGCAAAAATCCTTTCCGGCATCCGCGATCTGCTTTTTGCGCTGATCGGAGCCGACAGCCGCGTTCGCAACCCGTGGATACTGATCTGGCGCGATGCGATCGTTGGCTTCGGCCGCGACGTCTTTGCCGTGATGAACAACGTGGTCCTGCCGCTGTTCAAGGCCGTGAGGGATGCCTCGCAACTGGTGGCGGATGCCCTCAACAAGGTATTCGGCACCAAGATCACCGGAGGCCAGCTACTGATCGGAGCGGCACTGCTGCAGTTGCTCGGCGTCTTTCGGGTCATCGGTTCGGCAGCCACAACGCTCGTGGCAACCTTCCGGTTACTCGGCTCGGTGCTGGCGTTTGTGTTCAGCCGGGGCCTGATCGCATCGGCCGGCGCCTTCTTTGGTGCGCTGGTCGCCGGTGCGACCGAGTTCATCGGCCTGATCGCCTTCCTCGTCGGCTGGCCGGCGCTGATCGTTGCCGGCCTGATCACCGCTGCCGCCGCGGTGATCGTCTTCTGGGACCAGATCAAGGCCGCGGCGCAGGAGGCCTGGAATTTTCTGGTCGCAGGAGCGCAGAAAGCGTGGGCGACTGTCTCCGCCATCTTCACCTGGGACAACATCATCGCCGCAGCGCGAGACGCCGGTGCCAAATTTGTCGATCTGTGGGTGTTGCAGTTCCAGCTTGTCGGCCAGGCGTTCCAAGAGTTGGCGAAACTTTTCACGTGGGACAATGTCATTGCGGCGGCGACTACGGCTGGCGAGGAGTTCGTGTCGCTGTGGCAGGTGCAGATCGGCCTGGTGCGCGACCTGTTCACAAAGCTTGCCGAAGACGCGCCGGCCCTGTTCGTCGATCTCTGGAGTTCGCAGATCGACATCGTGCAATCGGTCTTCTCCGGCGTGTCCGAGATCGTGCTTGCCATCCTGTCGGGCATGGCCTCGCGGGCCGCGCCGCTGGTTGCTTCCTTGCTGCCCGCCTGGGAAAACCTCAAGGTTCGCATTGGGCAGATCTGGGATGTCATCGCCAGTTTTGCCGGGAATGCGATCAGCCGCATCGGCAACTTCATCGACAGCCTGATCACCCGCATCTCGAACGCGATCAGCCGGCTGAAGCAATTGGCAGGGCTCGGCGGCGATTCCGGGAGCGGTGGAGGATCGGCGCCGGGTCTAGCCGAGGGTGGTCAGGTGCGTGGCCCAGGAGGTCCAATCGGCGACAGGATTCTAGCATGGCTGTCGGACACTGAGTTTGTGATGCAGGCAAAGGCGGTGCGCAAGTATGGCGTCGGCTTCATGCACGCGCTCAATAGCGGCCTTATCCCGCTCAAGGCCCTGCGCGGCTTCAAGCTCGGCGGCTTCGTCAACAACATCAACCGATCGATGGCGATCCCTCGTTTCGCTGGCGGCGGCCCGGCCGTGTCCAATCTTGCGCCAGCCTCCGGCTTCTCCGGCAAGACCGTTCGCGTCCAGTGGCAATACGGTCCGACCCAGAACGATATTCTCGACCTCATCGCGGAAGCCGATCCTGTGCGACGCTTCCAGCAGTTCGCGCTTGGCGAAGCGATGACGTCGGCTGGCCGGAGGCCGGGCGGCAAATGATCAGCGAAAGCAACCTGACCGAGCTGCGACTCGATCCGATTGGCGTGCCGCCCTACAGCGCGCGCAACATCACGCAGACGCTGGAACCGATCGATGGGGCCGCGCAGCTCGCCCGCACCGTCAACGGTACGCTGATCGACCTCGCGGACGGCACCTATCGCAAATACAAATCCAACATCTCCTGCACCGACCAGCAGCAGCCGGCACTGTCTGGCATTTGGCCCGGCATGGTGCTGACAGTCGATTGCGTGGTCGAGCTCTCCTATCTGACCGCCACAGGCTCGCCCGAGCGCGATGTCGCCGGCAACACCGCCGAGCCAGCAACGCGGACGGAAGGTGCTTTCACCTTCTACCGGCCGCGCCTGACCATGCGCGTCGCCGGCTATCGCACCAGCCTTGTCGAATGGGATGGCGACGAGGCGTGGTCGCTCGATCTCGAGGAAGTGTAAATGTTCTTCTTCGCCTGGGTTGATGAGAACGAGACCGTTTTCGGCATGGAGCACCAGGTCGAGGACGAGCAGGTCGTGTCGATCTCGCTGACCCACAAGGAAGGCGCATTCGCCAGTCTCGACATCACGGTCAAGAACCCGCGCGTCGGGCTGCTCGCGCCTGGTCGCAGGCAATGGGCATGGCTGTCCTGGTATGACGAGAAGAACCCGACCGCCGGCGTTATCCCGCTGCTGTTCGGCCGCCTCGTCGGGGTGCCGCAGCAAATTCAGGGCAATGCGATCACGCTGACCATCATGGCGCGGCCGTCCGACTATGATGCGCTCAAGCGCGCGCTGGCCAACACGATGAAGGTGGCGCCCTACTGGGATCCGATGTTCCTCAACGCCGATTTGCGGGATGATCCCGACACGGTGCTGGAGGGCTACACCCACGCCTGGCATATCGGCCGCGTCGATCTGGGGGTGACAGCTTCTGACATCCTCAACGGCGAGGATGGGCTGATCGAGTTCGGCGACGATTTCATCCGCGAAAGCCTGTCGATCGATCCCGGCGAGCCGCCGCTGACCGCGATCAAGGTGTCGGCGGCGATCAATTGGGCGCAGGCCGCGACCGGCACCGTCGATTTCACCAAGCAGCTTGTCGCCGCCTTCACCACGGCGAGCTCAGGCAACGGCTACGCCATCCTGTCGCTGACCGGCGATGGGTTGATGCAGGATTTTCCCGAAAAGGATGATCGCATCGGTGGTGGCTGGACCTTCGGCGATTGCTCGATCATCCGCACCGACGGCTTCGTCGTGCCGCAGGACTATCACCAGATCGTCATGACCAACGGCACCGGGCAGTTCCCGGTGTGGACGATGAAACCGGTTTTCCTTGCCGACTATGAGGTTTCCCGCAACCGGCAGGAGACGTTGTCCTTCACGCTCGTCGCCGACTGCCAGGCCATCCTCACCGATCCCGGCGGCCAGGACGTGACGGAGATGAATGCCTCCGGCGACGCCGACGAGCCGGTCGACGAGGCGACAACTGAGTTTCCCGATGGCGCGCCGCCGATCGGCGATGTGCGTAATCGTGCCTATCTGACCACGACGCGCGGCCGGCGCAGCATCGACTTCCTGATCTGTCGTGCCCGCCGCATCATCCTGGAGCGGTCGCGTGCGGTGCAGATCAGTTTCTCGGCACCGCTGACATCAAGCCTTGCCGAGGCGCTGTCCTGCCGCTGCAATGCCTATATCGTCGATCCCCGCATTCCGGGCGGCGCGGCGACGGGCAAGATAATAGGCTATGCCATCACCGTATCGAACGGCGCGCCGATCGCTTCGGTGACCATCGGCTGCACGGTCGGCAAGGGCAACACCGTCACCACGGTTCCAGGCGATCCGACCTATGTCGAGGAAGACTATGTCGAGGACGGCTATCAGGCCTATGCCGGCCGAACGGTGATGCCGATCGCCGGCGAGATCACGCTGTCCGAGGATTATCTGCTGATCCCGCCCAACGATGACGGCATCGACTTCCTGGCCATGGACCCGGCCACGCTGGTCGAGCAGATCACCATCATCAATCCGCTGCCGACGCAAGCTACCGTTCTTGGCGCCTTCAAGCCCGACATGGCGGCGGCGATCGCCGCCTTGAACCAGGTGTTCACCGAGGTCGACGGCGATCTCAAGGTGCTCAAGGGCGGGCCGTTCATCACCGATTATCCGCTGACAGTCAGCGCACTTATGGTGCCTCGCACCATCGATCTGGAATCCGCCTGATGGTTGACAACCTGCAGATCGGCGGCCTTGCCAATCCGTGGCGCGCCGGCCGCAATTCGAGCGGGTCGCGGCTGTCGATCCTCGACGGTTCCGGCAATGGCGCCGACGTGCTCAAGCGCGCGCTGTCGAGGGTCAAGCCGGACGATGGCGGCGAGGCGCATTTCCGCTTCGGCAAGGCGTCGCGCTTCACCGCGGTGACGCCGGAGCAGCGGACCCAGCCGGGCGCCACCGTGACGTGGCCCGACGACGGCAACCAGGATGACGAGCCGAAGGAAATCCACATCATCGAATACGATGAGGTTTCGCGCTGCTGGGAAACCATCCGCGTCGAGAACCCCGACGATTCCGAACAGTATGTGATGGTCCGCAACACCACGCGCGTTGTCTTCGTCGGGCGTGACGACGGGCTCTATCGCGCTTTCAACCTGGCCAAGGCCGGCGATTACAAATAGAGGCGGCAGCAGATGGCGATTATACTCCGCTCGGTGAAAGGGTCGAACCTCACCCCTGCCGAAGTCGACGGCAACTTCACCGATCTTGACGGGCGTGTGACCGAGATCGAGGACAACCCGCCCGCCGCTGTCGGTATTTCGAACATCACGGTCGACGGCACCCAGATGACCATCTATCTGGAAGATGCCACGGTGCTCGGGCCTTATACCCTGCCGCAGGGCAATTTTCGGCCATCGATCGTCGGCGCGCTCGATGTGCCGACCGATGGCGTCTACACCGTGACCTCCAATGCCGACTTCAACCGCTACTGGCGCTATGACGGTTCCAGCGATGCAACCATCGAACTGCCCGCGACGGCGACATCCGACCTTGAAGTCAGCTTCCGGCAGGTCGGGGCCGGCGTGCTGCTGTTCCCCGATTCGACCGACGTCGTTGTCAATGGCTACGAAGGCTACCTCAACCAGACCGCCGGGCCTGGCTCCGTCGTCACCTGCAAATTCGTCGAGGAAGGCGTCTGGGACCTGATCGGCCGCCTCGCCGAGGACGTGACCGCCTGATGCCGCAGGCTTACGGCTCCGTTGCGCATCCGGTCGATCTCGGGCCGTTCAGCCGCATTGTCGAGGTGCATTGGCCGAACCCCGTCCAGTTCATTTCGTTCCCGCTGCTCATCCTGCGCAGCTCCGTGGTTAAGGATTATCCCTATCCTGGCGCCGCGTCTGGCGAGGTAACAAATGGAAGGCAGCCGTGGGACTGGACGGCGGACGTCGAAGACGCGCCGCTAGCCGAAGATCCGGTCACGCCCAATTCCGTTAATTACATCACCGGATTCCAGTACGAATGGGCATCCACGGAAACGACACCGTCACCGGGCTATGGCGGGTTCGGCAAACGGGATTCCGGTTCTGGATGGGGACCCTTGAAAATCGACGCGTTCGAAGGTCTGCCCAGCCTTCCAGATGAGCGTTCACTGACACCGTGGACGGTGGTCCTATCAGCCTACGGCACGACCAACACGATCTTCAGTTGGTATCCGCGCGCCGAATATCAGGCCCTGGCTGGCGAGGCATTGCCAGACATGGGCATCCCGAACCATGAAAGCATCGCCTTTCAAGGTGCGCCGGACGCGACACTGCAGATGCGCGGTGCCGCTTTCCTCGAAGGCGCGCCGCTGCAAGGCACCGGTTTTTTCGGCGGCAATGACGGCACGGTGGGGCGCGACCCGTACACGCTTGGCAGCTACTATTGCAAATATGGCGTGACCGGTTTTTGGGATCCGATAACCGGGGAAGGCATGGACTACGTCTTCTCGCCCTTGTCGATCGACGTTTCCGGCATCCGCGTCAGCTACAAGGGCAAGACTTATCGCGGCATTGGTGCGGCGGTGCAGCCCGATGGCGATACCGTGGCGCCGACGACGCCGGGCGTGCTGTGGATCCTGTGCGAAAAGGAAACTGCGCCATGATGCCAGGTGTTGCCGCCCAGCCGCTGCGCCGCCAGTTCGCCGGCGGCGTCGATCCGGCCGACATCCTGGCCGACCTGGATTTTCTGGCGGAAACCTATGCGGTGCATGGGGCGACGGCCGTCGCCGCGGATGTCATCGACAAGCCGGCCAGGGTTGGCGGCAGCGGCCTTGAAATCCTCGACAACGATGTCGATGGCGTCGTCTCGGCGATCGGTAATTTCGATTCCGACTGGCTGACGGCCAACTGGACAAGTTTCATCGAATGGCAGGAGGTCGCCGATACCGCCTCGACCTATGTGCTCTGGATGGCTGAGACCGTGGATTTTCATTCGGTCAGCATCGTCAGGGGCTCGGCGTTCGAAAGCAATCCGGTGCATGCCGGCGATTCCAGCACCATCACCAGGCATATCGACATCACCGGCCCGTTCACCGCCGGGATCCACCGTATCGCCATGACGCGCACGAACGGCAAGGTCAGCGTCTCGGTCGACGGTGGCGCCGTCCAGACCAACACAACGCCCAACACCACGCTCAACGCGATGATGACCGCCTCGTTCGGCGGCGATCCGACCGACCAGTCCTACAATGGATGCTTCATCCGCAAGGTGAAGCTGATGACCCCGCAAGCCGATGCGCTGCTGCCGGCGCTGTCGGCCTGATTTCACTTAAACCCTGAAGGAAACACCGATGGCCACACTGATCGTCACTTACAGCCGCGCGTTCCCCAATGTGTTCGGCAGCCAGGTCGTGCCCGTGGCGGTCGGCGCCGATGCGCGATCGGAAGCGGTCACCATGCCGGGCAGCAGTGATCTGACCGCAGCCCCCGGCGAGGGGATCGTCGTGCTTCTGGCCGACGCCGATTGCTGGGTCGCGGTCGGGCCGGATCCCGACACATCGGCCGATGGCGATGGCGTGCGCGCCGCCTGGCCGGTGCCGGCCGGCGCGCCCTATCCGCTGCTCGTCGCCGAGGGCGACGGCATCGCGGTCGAGGCGCGCTGATGCTCGGCTTCTCGCTCTTTCTGCGCCTGCGCATGGCGCTCGGCTTCGGCAGCGGCGGCACGGTCGCGCCGCCGCCCGGCACGCTCGATTTTTCCAAGCCGCAAAACAGCGCCCTGATCGCGCTTCTGGAGGATATCTGACATGGCCACAATCGACGTCAAGGATGCCTCTGGTGCCGTCGTCCCGATCGAGAAGCCGCTTGCCGCTGGCCGCGCCGCCGCCACGGCCTCGCGGCCGGTCGTGCTGTCGAATGAAGACGCAGCGCTGATCGACGGGCTGGAAACGCTGATCACATCGAGCAACACCAAGCTCGACACGCTGCATGCCGACCTCGCCACGACGCTGGTCGGCCTTCTCGACGGACTGGAAGGCATCCTCGGCGTCACGTCGGGCACGGCTGTCGTCACCGATGCCAACGGCACCGTGCAGCAATATCTGCGCGGCCTGGTGAAGCGCTGGGTCGATGCGCTCGGCACAGGCACTGCCGCTGCCGCTCTGCGGACCACGCTGGCGACCGATGTCGGCTTGCCGGCCGGCACCGCGCTGCTCGGCAAGGTCAAGACCAAGTTCATCGAAGCGGTCGCAGCGACGATGACGCGGCCGAACGACACCAATGCCTATGCCGCCAACGACGCCGTCGCCAACAGCACCACGGCCGGATCGGTGACGCCGTTTTCGTTCTCGATGTCGGACGTCAATGACGATCTGGTCACCATCGAGCGGCTGCGGCTGATCACGACCGACACCGGCGTCGCCGGCAAGGCGCTGCGCATGTGGCTGTTCCGGGCCTCGCCGACGGTCGCCGCCGGTGACAATGCCGCCTTCTCCAATCCGCGCGCCACCTTCATCGGTTCGCTGTCGGGCACCATGCGCACCTTCAGCGACGGCTCGGGCGGCATCTTCGTGCCCGACGAGGGATCGCGCATCATCACGCTGCCGACTTCCGGCGCCAAGACCGTGTTCGGCCTGCTGCAGACGCTGGAGGCGATCGCCTCGCCGCTGGCGCAGTCGACATGGATCGCCACGCTCGAAGGTTTCCAGGGGTCAGCCTGATGATCGCGGCACCCTATTTGCTCGGACGGGCCGGTCCCGGCCGTGCCGTCATCGTCAATGATCCTGGCGGCTCCGGTGCGACCGATGGCGGCTTCGTCGAACAGCCCGTCGTCACCACCACGGCGGCGGGCAACACCACGGTCAAGGGCAAGACCAAGCCCGGATCGTTCGGCAAGTTCGTGCTGCCGCTCGCCACCATCGCCGCAGGCCGGCAGTACACCTTCCGGTACACACCGCATTTCGCGCAGCTCGCCCAGCAGGGCAAGCTCGCCATGGTCGGCTTCGGGCTGAAGGCGGACAATGATTTCCACATAGTCGGCCTGCGCGGCGACGGCTCGACCGGGATCCACAAATACAAGGTCAACGGCACGCCGCCCAACGGCTGGAACAAGGACACCGGCCACACCATTTCGGACGGTGGCGCCGCGGCCAACGGCACCCAGGCCGGGCCGAACTATATCAGGCTGGTCACGTCCGCCGACGGCGCTACCTATAAATTCCAGACCAGCCCCGACAATGTCACCTACACCGACGAATACACCGGCCAGACGCCGACGCCGTTCTCGAACGTGTCCGGCGTCACCACCTTCGGCCTGGCGCTGTGGTTCAACAATGCCGATGCCGGGCCGTTCTCGATCGACATCGACCAGTTCGCCGATGCGGCGGCGCCGACCTATCCGCTGGATGGCCTGCCGGCGCCAACGTCGGCCATGTCGGTTGACAGGGATCTGCTCAGCACCTTTGCCGGCGGCACGAAATACACCACGGCGACCGGCGTCAATTCGGCCAAAGATCAGACCGGCAATGGAAATCACTGGAACCAGAATACCACAACCCTGCAGCCTACGATCAGCTCGTTCGGCTCGCACTCTCGCGCCTGTCTGTCCTTCGATGGCACCGATGACATGCTGCAAAATGCCAATGGCCTTGGCAGTCTGCTCGCCACGACCGATGGTCTGGTGGTCGCTGTCGTTCAGGTCGGCTCGATCACCACCGACAGCAACACGCCGATTTCGAACAATCCTGTTTTTGGCGACAATGGCGGTTATGTCGGCGTCGGCCTGAGAAGCACCGGTCCAAACGCCGAGGCCTTCAATTTCAATGGCTCCAGCTACAACAAGCAGACTGCGGGCTTCTCGACCGGGTCCGTGCATGTCGTGATGTGGCGGCATACAGGCGGCACCCTGTACATCTCGGTTGACGGCGGTGCGGAGGCGTCGGTCGCTTCGGGCAATACGTCGAATTACACAGGCGTCAGCATGACCTTGGGTAAGAATGCCGGTAGCAGCTACGCGGCTATCAAGCTGGCCGAGATCGCCACCTGGAATGGCACGATGCCGAACCCGACCCAGCTTGCCGCCTACATCGCCGATTGCGTTGCACGGTATAGCTAGTCCAACCGCAAGGCCTTCAACGTCACCCCGGCATCCTCGCTGGCCTCGACAACCATCCATGCATTGTCGGTGAACCGAAGCTTGCCGCCGTCATAGGTGACGATCTCGATGGCCTGCGACGCCTTGGCGCGCAGGCCATCGCTTATTTCAGCCCAAGGTTTGGGAAGTGACACCCAGTCCGCTCCGGCAGTGTTCCGGCCTCGGCCAAGCAGCATCGGGATCTCGTCTTTCGCCATCCCGGCACCATAGCCAAACATCGATCGGAAAGGAAACGCCATGGACCTGAACCTTGGCTATACGCGCATGCTGATCGACGCCGCCAGGGCGCGCGGCCTGCTGCGCAACCAGTGCGCCTACCTGCTGGCGACATCCCTTTGGGAAACCGCCCACACCATGAAGCCGGTGCGCGAGGCTTTCTGGCTGTCGGAGGACTGGCGCCGCACGCATCTGCGCTACTATCCCTATTACGGGCGCGGCTTCGTGCAGTGCACCTGGCTCGAAAACTATCAGCGTGCCGCGAAGGAACTCAGCCAGCCGATCGACCGCAATCTCGACCTGGCGCTCGACCCGAAAAACGCCGCCGACATCGCCGTACTCGGCATGTCGGAGGGCTGGTTCACGCGTCATAAGCTGGCCGATTACATCGACCTCAACAATTCCGATTTCTTCCATGCCCGCCAGATCATCAACGGCATGGACAAGGCCAACGAGATCGCCATCATCGCCCAGCACTATGACGAGGCCCTCAAGGCCGAGTGGGTTGGCTGATGGCCGGCCGGCTGCGCCACGGCCTCTATGTGCCGCGCTCGTCCTGGGCGATCCGCCGGCGCATCGTCATCATCACGCTGACCTGGTGCGGCGGCATGGTCACCTATCTGTCGATCTGGGGCCGGCCGGTGACGCTGTCGGAAACCGCCGTCAATGGCTGTCTGCTGCTGATGGCCTCGGTCATTGGCTCCTACGTCTTCGGCGCGGTGTGGGACGACAAGAACCGCCCGGCCGATCCCTACCAGTATCCGCCGCCGCCGAGCGGCCTGGCCATGCCGCCACCGCCGGAGGAGCAGCCGTAAATGCAAGCCAAAGTCATCGCACTGCTGGTGGTGGTCCTTGCCTTCATGGGGCCCGGCCTCGTCGCCTATCACTACAAGCTCGCGGCGCGCGATGCGGTGGCGGCGAAGGAGACTGCCGAGCGCAGCCTGGCGACGGCGATCGCCGTCAACGCCGACAATGAAAAGACGATGACGGCGATGCAGAACGCGCAGGCGCGCGCCGACCAGCTTGCCGCCGATCTCGCCGCCGAGGTCGACGCGGCCAACCAGACCACGCTCGGCGTCGCCAAGGCGCTGGCCGAACTGAGGGCGAACAATGCGGATGTCGATGCCTATCTCAAGCAGCCTGTGCCTGATGCTCTGCGCGGGGTGTATGGCCACGCCGAAGCCGCAGGTGGTCATTAAATACGTCACGATCGAACGTCACATACCTGCGCCGCTGAAGCGCCGGCCGCCAGCCATCTGGTCGAAGCCCGGCGGCCCGGCCGTGACCGGCGATTTCGTCGAGCGCGGCGACGTCAACGAGGCCGGACTGCGTGTCTGTAC
Source organism: bacterium M00.F.Ca.ET.205.01.1.1 (assembly GCA_004791255.1). Taxonomy (GTDB): domain Bacteria; phylum Pseudomonadota; class Alphaproteobacteria; order Rhizobiales; family Rhizobiaceae; genus Mesorhizobium. Next base: position 342,785 of record SRUQ01000004.1, on the reverse strand, counting down.
AGCGCAGGTCGACAAGATCATCGAATGGGACAAGCCGATTGGCGCTCCATCGAAATGAGCAGTGCATGGCGGGGGAAATCGCATGACAACATCGGCATCGGGGAAAAGCCTGGAGATGATGGTCGGCGGCCTTGTCGCCGCCATGGAAGGCGTCCAGCGCGACGTCACCGAGATCCGGCGCGACATCAAGGATTCCGACGCGCGCGCCGCGTTGAGCTACGAGCAATCGGAACAGCGGGCCGCCGCCAGCCGGTCGAAGATGTACGCCAAGACCGACGAACTGGTCGATCGGCTTGCTGAAACCGAAAACGCCGTCAAGACGCTGACCGATGACATGACCGAGGTCAAGGCGGTGACGGCCGAGGTGACGCGCTGGAAGCTGATGGGCATGGGCGCCCTCGGCGTGACCGGCATCGCCTTCGCGTCGATGGGCTCGCTGGTCACCTATTTCTGGACCGACATATGGCGCGCGCTGCGCGGCATGTAGTCCGCGTCCGGCGGCTCCGGACACCCCAACTCATGGAGATGAAGAGATGGGTATTCGTGCAAAAATGCGCCTTGAAAACGTGTTCGCCCAAGCGTGGGGCGGTGCGAAGGCGATCTTCCGATGCGAGTATGACCAGAAGGTCGCCGAGGATGTGTCTTTCCAGAAGGCGACGCCGAGCGGCCATGCTGAATTTCAGATCGACAATCCGAAGGCGGCCGAGCAGTTGGTGATCGGCAAGAGCTATTACGTCGACTTCACGCCAGTTCCCGACCCCGCGCCAGCGACCTAACGCTCAAAAGCGCCCTTACAATTCGAGAGCCCGTCGTGCCGAAAAGGCGCGGCGGGTTTTTCGTACCACCTATTGTGCCACCTATTGTGCCACAAAATCCGCGCCCTTGCCGAATTGCGCAGTGTTTTCAAAAGCACACACAGGTGCGGGTGCATCTCGACCGCACCATTCTCTCCTGGCAAATTGCCTCCAACCAGCCGGCGAACCAGCGCGGGCGGGCGATGCCGCGTCACTGACAGCGATGAAACGGCAATGGCGGCGGGCTCGTGACGCCGACTTTCTGTCATCTCGAAGATGATTGCGCAGGCATGGCGCTAGTGGTTGAGACCTAACGCTTGGTACCCGATCGTAAGCGCGGCCAATCGCGAGCGCGTTCTTCTCCTATCGGAGAAATGTCTGACGCCATCTGGCCGCAAATGTTATCTCTAGCGATCCGTCCTCGATCGAAGAAGGATCGCATCAATGGATGATTGGAGAATCGGGAATATCTGGGTAACCAGAATTCTGGAGATGTGCGACCCTCTGCAGACGCCGTCGGAATGGTTCCCCGACTGCACCGACGAAGCACTCGAACCGCATCTTCATTGGCTCAAACCCCGATTGATATCGCCGGCAACCGGCCAGCTCATTCTTCCCATCCAGAGTTTTCTGGTCCGTACCGGACACCACACCATTCTGGTCGACAGTTGCGTCGGCAACGACAAGACGTTCGCATACTTCCCGCATTGGCATCGCCGCAATGACGGCACTTTTTTGGAGCGCCTGGCGAATGCAGGTGTTGCTCCCGAGCAGATCGACTATGTGCTGTGCACCCATCTTCATGTCGATCATTGCGGCTGGAACACACGATTGGTGGACGGGCGTTGGATACCGACATTCCCGAACGCCCGCTACATCATGGCGCGGCGCGAGTTCGAGGCCGCACAGTCGGCCTCCGGCGATGCCGATGACCGGACCTATGAGGACAATGTGCTACCAATCGTCGAGGCTGGTCGGGCTGTGCTTGTCGATATGGATTATGAACTCGATGGCGAAGTGTGGCTGGAGCCGACGCCGGGCCACACCCCGGGGCACGTAGCCATCGGCCTGAGATCTCGAGGCATAGGGGCAGTGTTTTCCGGCGATCTCATGCATTGGCCGATGCAATGCATATATCCCGACTGGAGCTTTCGGTACGACACGGACCCTGACCAGGCACGTCGGACGCGGTGGGCATTCCTTGAGGCTTGCTCGGACAATGGGCGCATCGTCATGACATCGCATTTTCCCTTGCCGTCGGTGGGAACTATCTCGCGACGCCAGTCATCATTCTGGTTCGAGGATCATCAGCCGCCGTAATCGCCGAGGACGCGATCGCTGTCGTGTACCGTGGGCACCAAGCGTTAGATTCCATCCACTAGTTGCTCGGCAGCCCCCAGCCTACCCCGTCCACCCCAGCCCCGCCGAGATGCAATTGATCGACACAAGCAGGGCGTCGGTCGCCCGCTTTTGATCCGCCGTGCCGGCGTTTTTCCTGACCTCGCGCAGCAGGTCGACCTGCAGGCGGTGGATGTCGTCCATCTGGCGTCGCAAACTGTCGCAACGCCGCTTGAACATAGGAAAGCGCGCGGAAAGATCGCCTCCGGTGAGGTCGCCGATCAGGCGCCGCGTCAGCTCGTATTCGGCGGCGATGCGGGCGTAGATTCTTTGGGCCGCATCCCTGTCAGACACCAGGCCGGCATAGAGCCGCGCGATCTCCATGTCGGCCTGGTAAAGCGTCTTTTCGGCTTCGTCAACGATCAGGCGGAAGAAGCGCGAGTGTTCGAACATGTGCGCCAGAAGCTCGCGCCCGGCCTCGCCGCGCACCGTGACGAAGGAACTGAGCGCACTGCCGATGCCATACCAGCCGGTCAACAGATGGCGGTTCTGGCTCCAGGCGAACACCCAGGGAATGGCGCGCAAATCGGCAATGCCTTTGGCGCCGAAACGACGATCCGGCCGCGAGCCCATCTTCAGCAGCGCCAGTTCCGCGACCGGGCTCGCCTGGTTGAAATAGTCGAGAAAGCCGGGCTCGGCCATCAGCGTCGCATAGGATGCCTGCGACATGCCCGCCAGCGCTTCCAGCGCTTCGTCGAACTCAGGCGTTTGCTTCGTCTCGGCATCGCCCGGCGATCCGGCACTGTGGGCCAGCACGGCAGCGGCGAGAATCTCGAGCTGGTTGAGGCCGGTGCCGCGATTGGCGAATTTCGACGATACGACCTCGCCCTGTTCGGTTACCCGCATGGTGCCGGCGACGGTGCCTTGCGGCTGCGCCGCGATCGCCCGGCCGGTCGGCGCGCCGCCACGACTGACGGAGCCGCCGCGACCGTGAAAGAAGCTGATCCTGACCTTGTGCTTGCGGCCGACGGCCGCCAGGCGCTTTTGCGCCTTTGCCAGCTCCCAGTTGGAGGCCAGGAAACCGCCGTCCTTGTTGGAATCCGAATAGCCAAGCATGATTTCCTGGCGCGCGCCAAAATCCCGCACCGTGCGCCGCACCAGCGAGACGTCGAGCAATCCGTTCAATATGCCAGGCGCCGCCTGCAGGTCGGCGATGGTCTCGAACAAGGGCACGATCCGCAGCCTGATCGTGCCGCCGTTGGGCGCGGTTGAAAGTCCGCAATGTTGCGCCAGCAGATAGACCGCGAGCAGATCGTCGACCGAGCGGGTCATCGAGAGAACGAAAGAGCCGACAGCGTCGGCATCCGAGCTCGGCTTGGCGATGACGGAGAATGTCGAAAGCAGTTCGCTTGCCTCCGGCGACAGCCGGCCACTGTCAATCTCCAGCCGCTCGCCTTCGCTGATGGCTTTGCGAATGCGCGCCGACCATTGCGGCGTGCCGGCCGCGACCGGATCGGCGGGATCTGTCAGCGCGAACAGCTCGGCCAGCACCCGGTTGACGACCGTGGAGTTCTGCCTGACGTCGAGCGAGACCGTGCGGAAGCCAAAGCTGCCGACCTGCCAGAGCAAGGGCTGGACGAAACGCCTGGCCACCGCGCGTCCGCCGATTGCTTCGAGAACTGAAGAGAGCGCGTTCAGATCGGCACGAAACGGCTCTGCCGAGAGGTACGCAGCCGCACCGCCGTCTCGCGTCGCCTCCAGCCGGGCAAGCAACGCCGAAGCGAACTGGCGAAGTGGTTCGTCAGGGTTGCGGGCGGCAATCTCGGCAGCCTGTCCGCTTCTATCGAGCGCCGTTTGCAGCACCGGCTTGAAACTCGCGGGCACGTCGATGACGTTCGAGCTGGCGCTGAGCACGGTCACAAGCCGCTGCACCTGCGCCAGATACCAGCCTATGGCGGTGTTGCGGTACTCGGCCATGGCATGGGCGGTGACGGCGGCCGTCACATTTGGATTGCCGTCGCGGTCGCCGCCGATCCACGAGGCATAGCGCATGAAGGAGGGAATTCGGATCGGCTCGCCGGGATAGTGGCGCTCGAAGGCGCCTTGCAGCTTGCCATAGAGCTGCGGCGTCGCCTCGAAGATGACTTCGCGAAAGAAATGCAGGCCCCAGGCGATTTCGCGTTCGACCGTCGGCCGCTCCAGCCGCAACTCGCCCGTCATCCACAGAAGCTCGATCTCGCTTTCCAGATCGGCCACCAGCAGGTCGCGTTCGCGCGGCGCCCAGCGCGGCTGGTCGAGCTCGGTCAGCTTGCGATAGATACGGCGGTGGATCTCCAGCACCGTGACGCGTTTGGCCTCCGTCGGGTGCGCGGTCATGGTCGGGCCGACGCACAGATCATCGAGCCGCGCCTGGACTTCGCCAGCCGAGTGGCCGTTCGCCGCCATCTGCGCGATCGCGCTGGCGAAGGAGCCGGGCACGTCGTCGACACCCGCGCCTTGTTCCAGCTCGCGGCGCGCCCGCATGGCAAGCAGCTCGTCGGCAATGGCCAGCAACTGGAACCAGACGCCGCTCGCCTGAAGCGCCGGGATGCGCTGCTCCGCGCCGAGGGATGCGAGGGACCTGCGTCCACTCAGAACGGCGGCGATCTCGGGCTCGCGCGCGCTCGCGACCTGAAGCAGCAGGCGCAACAACAGACTGCGCTCGTCCTCGCGAAACTTGATGCGTCTGCTCTGTTCCAAAGCCGCTTTTCCTCGTCCGCATCGATTGCAATTGCAGCCGCGTCCTGAATCGAGGGTGGCGCCGGCTGTCAGGCGACCCGATCGGGGACCGGGCGACCCTCGAAGAAGGCGGTCAGGTTCTCCACCACCTTCATGCCCATCGCCACCCGCGTTTCCTCGGTCGCACTGCCCAGATGCGGCAGCAGCACGACGTTCTCCAATCGCTTCAGCGCCTCCGGAACGGCCGGCTCGTCGGCAAAGACGTCGAGGCCTGCGCCGGCGATCTCTCGCCTTTCCAGCGCACCGATCAGGGCATCCTGGTCGACGACGTCGCCGCGCGCCGTGTTGATGAGGAAGGCGCCGGGTCTCATCAGCCGCAAGCTGCGGGCGTCGATGAGATGCCGGTTTTCCGCTCCGCCCGGACAGTGCAGCGACACGAAGTCGGATGCCGTGAGCAATCCTTCCAGAGTCTGCATCTGCACGGCGCCCATGGCGCGCGTCTCGTCATCATCGACCGGCGAGCGATTGAAGAAGACGATCCTCATGCCGAAACCGAAATGCGCGCGCCTGGCCGTCGCCTTGCCGATGCGCCCCATGCCGACAATGCCCAGGGTCTTGCCCGATACCTTGGCGCCGGCCATGTGGGTCGGCGACCAGCCGCGCCATTCTCCGGCCCGCAACTGGCGCTCGCCTTCGCCGGTCCGGCGCGCGACAGCCAACATCAGGCTAAGCGCCAGATCGGCCGTGCAATCGGTCAGCACGCCCGGCGTGTTGGTCACCACGATCTCACGGTCGCGGGCGGCCGCGACGTCGATATGGCTGAAGCCGACGCCGAAATTGGCGATGATGCGGGTCCGGGCAGGGTTCTCGGGAAACACCGCGACAGGCAAGCGGTCGCTGACCGTTGCCAGGATCGCGTCATAATCGGCGAAGGCCGATGTCATGGCGTCGGCGCTCAGTGGCGTATCGCTGGCGTTGAGCGTCGTGTCGAAGCGGTCGGCAAGGATCGCTTCGACGGCGGCCGGCCATCTGCGGGTGACAATCAAACGTGGTTTCATCTGACTTCTCGCCGATCAAGGGGGTCGCCGCGGTGCCTGCGCCGACCTGGACTTCACATTTGCGGACTATGCGGCCGTCACGCCGCCTTCTTGGTCCGCGCCAGCGTGTCGGCCACGACCTCGCCGAACGAGGCGGGTGTCGGCACGATAACGACGCCGGCTTCCTTCAGGATCTCGACCTTTTCCTGCGCCGACTCGCCGAAGGCCGAGATGATCGCGCCGGCATGGCCCATGCGGCGGCCCTTCGGCGCGGACAAGCCCGCGATGTAGGCGATCAGCGGCTTGCGCATGTTGTCGCGCGCCCAGAGTGCGGCTTCGGCTTCCTGGGGCCCGCCGATCTCGCCGATCATCACCACGGCATCGGTCTCATCGTCGTGTTCGAAGAGCTTCAGGATGTCCTTGAACGAAGAACCGTTGATCGGATCGCCGCCAATGCCGACGCTGGTCGACACACCGATGCCGAGCGCCTTCATCTGCGAGGCGGCCTCGTAGCCGAGCGTGCCGGAGCGGCCGACAATGCCGACGCGGCCGGGGAGATAGATGTTGCCGGGCATGATGCCCATCAGCGCCTGTCCGGGCGTGATGACGCCGGCGCAGTTCGGCCCGACCAGCCGCATGCGGTCCTCGAAGCGGTAGCGCATCATGTAGCGCTTGACCTGCATCATGTCCTGCGACGGGATGCCGTCGGTAATGCAGACGCAAAGCTTGATGCCGGCATCGGCCGCTTCCATGATCGAATCGGCGGCGAAGGGCGGCGGCACGAAGACGATGCTTGCTTCGGCGCGGGTTTCGCGCACGGCACCCTTGACGGTGTTGAAGATGGGCAGGCCAAGGTGGGTCTGGCCGCCCTTGCCGGGCGTCACGCCGCCAACAAGCTTGGTGCCGTAGCGCTTCATGTCCTCGGCGTGGAAGCTGCCGATCTTGCCGGTGAAGCCCTGGACGATGACCCGTGTGCTGCGATTGAGCAGAATTGCCATTTTTTCGACCTCCCTAGAGCATGATGCCGAAAAGTGTGAAGCGGTTTTCGGACGACATCATGCTCTATCTGTTTGAATTTAGAGACGGATTCAGATTTCAGGTCGATTCGACCTGAAATCATCCGGCTCTAGGCTGCTTTTTTCTTCTTGGCCGCACGCCAGGCGGCGACGGCCTTTTCGGCGGCTTCGGCCAGCGTGTCGGCGACGATCACCGCTTCGCCTGATTCAGCCAGGATCTTGCGTCCTTCCTCGACCTTGGTGCCGGAGAGCCGCACCACCAGCGGCACGGTGACGCCGACTTCGCGGATGGCCTTGATGACGCCCTCCGCGACCCAGTCGCAGCGGTTGATGCCGGCAAAGATGTTGACCAGGATGGTCTCGACATTCTTGTCGCCGAGCACGGCGCGGAACGATTTCGCCACCCGCTCGGGCGAGGCGCCGCCGCCGATGTCGAGGAAGTTGGCCGGTTCGCCGCCGGCGATCTTGATCATGTCCATGGTCGCCATGGCGAGGCCGGCGCCGTTGATGATGCAGCCGATATTGCCGTCGAGGCCGACATAGGAGAGGCCGCGGTCGCTGGCGAAGGTCTCGCGCGGGTCTTCCTGGCTCTTGTCGCGCAGTTCGGAGATTTCGGGGCGCCGGAACAACGCGTTCTCGTCGAACGACATCTTGGCGTCGAGCGCGACGAGGTTGCCGTCGCGGGTCACCACCAGCGGATTGATCTCCAGCATCGAGGCGTCATAGTCGCGGAACACCTGGTAGCAGCTGAAGATGGTTTCGGTCGCCTTGCCGATCAGGTTGTGGTCGAGGCCGAGCCCGAAGGCGATTTCGCGCGCCTGGAAACGCTGCATGCCAACGCCCGGATCGACCGTGGCGCGGATGATCGAATCCGGCGCCTTCTCGGCGATCTCCTCGATCTCCATGCCGCCGGCGGCCGACGCCACGATCATGACGCGCTCTTCCTTGCGGTCGAGAACGAAGCCGACATAAAGCTCCTGCGCGATGTCGACGGCTTCCTCGAGATAGAGGCGCGAGATCAGCTTGCCGCGCGGACCGGTCTGCTGGGTCACCAGCTTGCGCCCCAGCATCGCCTCGGCGGCGTTGGATATCTCCTCGTCATTGGTGCACAGCTTGATGCCGCCGGCCTTGCCGCGAGCGCCGGAATGAACCTGCGCCTTGAGCACCCATTTACTGCCGCCGATTTCGCGTGCCCGGTACGTCGCCTGTTCGGGGCTGTAGGCAAGGCCGCCGAGCGGCACATGCACGCCATGGCGGGCGAGCAGTTCCTTGGCCTGGTATTCGTGGATATCCATCTTGTCCTCCCTAAACAGTCGTGGCGACGCGGGCCTGGCCAGCGCGTTCGATCGCCTCGTTGACGACCAGCACGTTGCGCGCCATGCGCTCCGAAGCGGCGTCGATCATCTTGCCGTCGAGCGCGGCCGCGCCCTTGCCGGCGGCCTCCGCCTCTTTCAGCACTTCGAGGATGCGCCTGGCGCGGGTGACTTCCTTTTCCGGCGGCGAGAAGACGTCGTTGGCGAGCGCGATCTGCGAGGGGTGGATCGCCCATTTGCCTTCGATGCCGAGTGCCGCGGCACGCCGTGCGCCGGCGATGTAGCCCTCCGGGTCGGAGAAATCGCCGAACGGCCCGTCAATGGCGCGCAGGCCATAGGCGCGGCAGGCGACGGTCATCCGCGACAAAGCGAAATGCCACTGGTCGCCGGGATAGTCGGGATTGAGGCCGCCAATGTTGACGGTGCGCGCCTTGCAACTCGCGGCATAGTCGGCGACGCCGAAATGCATGGCTTCCAGCCGTCCGGGTGTCGCAGCGATGGCCTCGACATTGGCCATGCCGAGTGCAGTCTCGATCAGGGCTTCGAGGCCGACGCGGGTCTTGTAACCCTTGGCCATCTCGATCTGGTTGACCATGGCCTCGACCATGTAGAGGTCGGCCGGCACGCCGACCTTCGGCACCAGGATCGTGTCGAGCTTGTCGCCGGCCTGTTCCATCACATCGACCACGTCGCGGTACATGTAATGCGTGTCGAGGCCGTTGATGCGCACCGACACGGTCTTGCCCTTGGCGTGCCAGTCGATGTCGTTGAGCGCCTGGATGATGTTCTTGCGGGCGCGTTCCTTGTCCGGCGGCGCCACGGCGTCCTCGATGTCGAGGAAGATGAAGTCAGCGGCGCTGTTGGCCGCCTTGTCGATCATCTCCGGGCTGGAACCGGGAACCGCCAGTTCGCTGCGCTGCAGCCGAAGTTTCTTCAGATGGTTGATGGTGTGGCTCATGTGGCGCTCCTGGATCAGGCGGCTTCGGCGATGACGGGCTGTTGCGAGCGGCGGAAATGCGCGATCGCGGCGCCGACACCGGAACCCGGCGCCAGCTTGACGCCGCAGTCGAGAAGCGCCAGCTCGGCCGCCGACAGCGAGGCCAGCACCATCACTTCGTTCAGCCAGCCGAGATGGCCGATGCGGAACACCTTGCCCATCACCTTGTTGAGGCCGCCGCCGAGCGAGGTCTGGTACTTCTGGTAGGCCTTTTTGACGACGTCGGCGCTGTCGATGCCTTCCGGCACCAGGATGGCGCTGACCGTATCGGACTGCCATTTCGGCGCCTTGGCGCACAGCTTCAGGCCCCAGGCGTCGACCGCCTTGCGCACGCCTTCGCCAAGCCGATGGTGGCGGGCGAAGATGTTGTCCAGCCCTTCCTCGGTGATCAGGTCGAGCGAGGCGCGCAGGCCGCGCAACAGCTGCGTTGCCGGCGTGTAGGGGAAATAGCCGGCATCGTTGGCGCGGATCATGTCCTCGAAGGAGAAGTAGCAGCGCCGGTGAGTGGCGAGCCGCGACGCGGCAAGCGCCTTCTGGCTGACCGACAGGAAGCCGAGGCCGGCCGGCATCATGAAGCCCTTCTGCGAGCCGCTGACGGCGCAGTCGACGCCCCATTCCTCCTGGCGGAAGTCGATCGATCCGATCGACGAGACACCGTCGACGAAGAGCAGGGCCGGGTGGTTGGCGGCGTCGAGCGCGGCGCGGCAGCCGGCGACATCGCTGGTGACGCCGGTAGCGGTCTCGTTCTGGGTGCAGAAGACAGCCTTGATGCGGTGGGTCTTGTCGGCCGTCAGTTTTTCCGCGTAGAGCTCCAGCGGCACGCCGGTCCCCCATTCGCAGTCGATGACGTCCACCTCGAAGCCGAGGCGCTCGGCCATGTCGACCCACAGATGCGAGAATTGGCCGAATCGCGACATCAGCACGCGGTCGCCGGGGCTCAGAACATTGGTCATCGCCGCTTCCCAGGCGCCGGTGCCGGACGACGGGTAGATGAAGACGCGGCCGGTTTCGTTCTTGAAGACCGACTTGATGTCTTCGAACAGCGGCAGCGTGAAATCGGGGAACGACCCGGCGCGCATATCCTCCATCGGCAGGTTCATCGCTTGCCGGACCTGCTCCGGAATGTTGGTGGGTCCTGGAATAAAGAGGTGGGTGAACCCAGCCATGTACGAACTCCTCCGATCGCTTGGGATGTCGGGGGAGTGTCGTTCGGGCTGCGTTCCGCAACAACACCTTGCCGGGTAAGTTGTCGCCACGTGCGGGTAGGGCGGTCCTACCCGGGCGGCCTACCCGATCGGCTGTTTGGAACCGCGGCGCCTTTCACTGGAATAGAGCGCGACGGCCATCGCCCGGTTGCGCACGTCAAGCTTGTCGTAGAGATTCTTGAGGTGGTATTTCACGGTGTTTTCCGAGATGCCGGTCCGTGTCGCGATCTGCAGATTGGTCCAGCCATCGGAAAGCACCGCCAGCAATTCGCGCTCGCGCACGGTGAGTTGCGCCAAGGGCGTGTCGTTGACCTTGTTGATGTCGATATAGGGGATGCAGATGCGACCGTGCGCCACTGCCAGGATCGTGTCGAAGATGATGGGCGGATCGTCGAACTGGAAGCAGTAGCCTTGCGCGCCGAGGCGCACGCATTGCTTCAGGATGCCGATGTCGTGGTCGTTGGAAAAGACGGTGATGCGCACGTTCAGCTTGCGGCTCTGGACTTCTGCCAGCACATCGGCGCCATCCATGTCGGCGAGCTTCCAACCAATGACGGCGACGTCGAACCCGCCCTCGGCGGCCAGGTCCAGGAACTGCTTGCCGCTCTGCACGGTCCCCAGCAATTCGAAACGCCCGTCGCATTCGAGCATTTCGCGCAGCGCCGATATGACGAGCGGATTGCGTTCGGCGACAACAATGCGCATGCGCCGGTCGCCGACTGCCTTGCTCGTCTTCCCGGGCTTGCTGTTCAAGGGTTGTTTCTATCCCTGAGCTGATTGCGCTGCATCTGATGGGCCCCGTACCTGGGCCAGCGTGATGACAATTCTGCCCTAACGGTTAGGCGGCGCTCTTTCCCTAGCGACATCAGCTGTCGCGCCGGCTGAACCGGATTCCTGGCTTTCGACGCGGCAGGCGTTGCCAATCCGGGCCGCCGCAATAGCTTTTCCTGGTGATGCGCGGCTGATGGCAAACCACGCGTTCCGTTTGATATTCCGCGTGTTAGGGCGATAAGTTCCCAGATCGAATCGTGTTGCGCTTTATTGCCGTCGAGAACATCGGACTTCGCCTAAGCCGGTTTCCACTTGGGGTTCGATGCTCTAGACCTGAGACACCTATTCTGGATTCTGGTGGCGGGAGGCGCTGGTGGAGGACAAGCAGACGACCCCCGCCAAGGCGGCCGAAGACGCCCACGCCGATATCTATGGCGAGGACGGCGCCGTCCTTTCGTCCTTCCTTGCCCAGATCGGTGCGGCGATTGCCGATCGCGACACGCTGGCCCTCAAGCGCGAAGTCGACGACCTGCACCAGTCGGAACTCGGCGACCTACTGGAGGCGCTGCATCCTGATCAGCGGCGCGCCCTGGTCGAACTGCTGGGCACCGACTTCGATTTTTCGGCGCTGACCGAGGTCGACGAAGCGATCCGCATGGACATCGTCGACAACCTGCCCAACGAGCAGATCGCGCAGGCGGTGCAGGAACTCGATTCCGACGATGCGGTCTACATTCTCGAGGATCTCGACCAGGAGGACCAGGACGAGATCCTGTCGCAGCTGCCGTTCACCGAGCGGATCAGGCTGCGGCGCTCGCTCGACTACCCGGAAGAGACCGCCGGGCGGCGCATGCAGACGGAGTTCGTCGCCGTGCCGCCGTTCTGGACGATCGGGCAGACCATCGACTACATGCGCGAGGACAAGAACCTTCCCGACCGCTTCAGCCAGATATTCGTCATCGACCCTAGCTTCAAGCTGCTCGGTGCCATCGACCTCGACCAGATCCTGCGCACCAAGCGCGCTGTCAAGGTCGAGGAGGTCATGCACGAGACGCGGCATGCCATTCCGGCCACCATGGACCAGGAAGAGGCGGCGCGCGAATTCGAACAATACGACCTTCTGTCGGCCGCCGTCGTCGACGAGAACGAGCGGCTGGTCGGCGTGCTGACCATCGACGACGTCGTCGACGTCATCCAGCAGGAGGCCGAGGAAGATCTGTTGCGCATGGGCGGCGTCGGCGACGAAGAACTTTCTGACAGCATTTTTTCGACCTCGCGCTCGCGCGTGCCGTGGCTGCTGGTCAATCTCCTGACGGCGTTCCTGGCGGCATCCGTCATCGGCCTGTTCGACCACACGATCGAGCGGATCGTGGCGCTTGCCGTGCTGATGCCGATCGTGGCCGGCATGGGCGGCAATGCCGGCTCGCAGACCATGACCGTCACCGTGCGGGCGCTGGCGACCAGGGATATCGACATCTACAATGCCGGCCGCATCATCCGCCGCGAGATGGGCGTCGGCTTCATCAACGGCATCATCTTCGCCATCCTGATCGGCATCGTCGCGGCTGCCTGGTTCCGCGATCCCAATCTGGGCGGCATCATCGCGGCGGCCATGATCATCAATATGTTCGTCGCTGCCCTTGCCGGCATCCTGATCCCGCTGCTGCTCGACCGTTTCAAGATCGACCCGGCGGTGGCATCGGCGGTGTTCGTCACCACGGTCACCGATGTCGTCGGTTTCTTCGCTTTTCTAGGGCTCGCCACCTGGTGGTTTGGCGTCGGGTGAGCGGCGTCAATTGACTTTTACGTAAATGCCGTGCGACGCTTGATCGGGGTTACATGCCGATTCCGGCATGGGATGGGTTTTGGCCGGACTGGAGGCGATGCTGCATGGCGGTGAGCGCCAATTTCCGGCGTCGGGAGAGAGAATGCGGGAATATTATTCGATCACCGAGCTGACGCGCGAATTCGATGTGTCGACGCGCACGCTTCGTTTCTATGAGGACGAGGGGCTGGTGCAGCCGGTGCGGCGCGGCCGCACCCGGCTGTTTCGTCCGTCCGACCGGCACCTGATCCGGCAGATCATGCGCGGAAAAAGGCTCGGTTTCTCGATCAACGAGATCCGCGAAATCATCCAGATGTATAAGGAGCCGCCCGGCGAGGTCGGTCAGCTCAAGCTGATGATCAAGCGCATTGAGGAAAAGCGCGAGGATCTCCGGCAAAAGCGCCGCGACCTCGAGGAGACGCTGGCCGAGCTCGATCAGGCAGAGGAATCCTGCGTCGAGCGGCTGGTCGAACTCGGTGTCAACACCTGATCGATCGCGAGCGCGACCGGTCTCTCGCACTCAGTCGAGCAACACCACCGCGCAGCCATAGGCTCCCAGTTGCAACGTGCCGGCAACCGGACCGTCCGTCAGCAGGTCGCTGCCCTTGGGTACGCCAGGGACGGCAACCGGAAGCTCCGTCGTGTTCAGAATGAACATCAGCCGGCGATCGTCGGCCTGCCGGATGGACACCTCTATTCCGCGCGGCAGTTCTGGAAGCAAAGGCTCGATCCCGGCTTTGGCCAGCACGACATCGGCAAGTTTCTCGGCCAGTTGCGGCGTGAGATAGGTGCCGACATAGACGACGCGGCCCTTGCCGACCTGGCGGGCCGTGATCGCGGGCGAACCGGCGGCGAAGCGGTTGGACCAGACGCCCAGCACCTCGGTATCGGGCGCGATCTCGAGCAGTTCGTAGAGATGCGCTGCCTGGAACTCCTCATTGCCAAGGGTGAAGTGATATTTGCGCTCGGCCGACGAGGCCGGCAGCGGCGACGGTGAATAGCTGCCCATGGCGGCCGGGCGAAACAGCGGGAAGAGGCCGCTGCCGCCTTCGGCAACGACGCGGCCGAACTCCACCACCTTGACGCCGCTCAATGCCGAAAGGGCGCGGCCGGGCGCCAGGTCGCGGATGATGTGGTTGTTCTCATCCCTGGTGCCGCTCATCGCCGACAGGATCAGCGTGCCGCCGTTGCGCACGAACGTCTCGACCGCCTCGTTCCATTCATCCTTCCACATCACCCAATGCGGGACATAGAGCGCCTTCAGCCGCGAAAGGTCGTCCTCCGGATGAATGAACCCGCAGGCGATGCCCTTGCCGTAGCAATGGCGGTGAAGCAGCGTCGCGTCCTCAAGCGGGCTGGGAAGGCCGATCGGATAGGTCTTGTAGGCTTCCTGGTTGTCGAAATCGGCGCCGGCAATGCCGAGATCCATGCGCACCACCGTGCCGAGGAGCTTGTCCTTGATGGCAGCGATCTCGTGGAAGAAACGGCTTGCCTCGTCGTAACGGCGGCGCGGCACGTCGTCATGATCGATGACGCCCATCCAATAGATCTCGGCGCCGAAATGCGCCGGGCGCCAGCGGAAGAACATGACGCCGTCGGCGCCGCGAGCGACCGAGGTCATCGCCATGCGGCGCATCTCGCCGGGTTCCGGCGTCATGGTCGAAAAGCCCGGCTGGCTGCCAAGGCCAGCGGCCTGTTCCGGCACGATGAAGTTGCCGGAATAGGCGCGGCAGATGTCGAGATGCAGCGCCTGGGTTGCCGCATGGCCACCGGTCCGGCGCATCTCGTCATAGAGCATCGGGTAGATGTCGAAACCGATGAAATCGAGATCCTGTCCGAACTGGCCGCGGAAGTCGATGTCTACCAACTGGCCAAGATTGTGGAAGACGAACCAGTCCGCATTGGCGGCGCGGAGGATTTCGACCTGGTCATGTTGGAATGCGGCGGTCGCTGCGGCCAGAAAGCGGTGGTAGTCTTGCACCTGACCGGGGCTCGGATAGGACGGCATGAGTGGTCTTGGCAGGTCGATCTGCGTGAAGTCGCCATAGGCCGTTGCCCAGAAGTGTCCGCCCCAGGCGAAGTTCAGCGCCTCGATGCTGCCGTAGGTCCTCTGCAGATACTTCTGGAACTCAAGCCGCGTCGAGGGCGCGAACGATTCCGACACGGTGGTGTTGAGCTCGTTGTCGGTCTGCCAGCCGATCACACGCGGATTGTCCCGATAGTGCTCGGCCATGGCGCGGGTGATGCGGCGGCTGTGGGCGCGGAACACCGGGCTTGTGGTGTCGGCATGCTGGCGGGAGCCGTGGGCCGCAGCCCGGCCGTTTATGTCGACGCGCAGCACCTCGGGATAGTTGGCGGTGAGCCAGCGGGGAGGGGTCGCCGTCGGCGTGCACATGATCGTGTCGATGCCCGCCTCGCCGAGACTTTCGATCGCGCGATCGAACAGGCCGAACTCGAACTTGCCTTCGCGGGGTTCAAAAATGTGCCAGGCGAACTCTGCCATGCGTACGGTGTTGACACCGGCGGCCGCCATCCGTTCGGCGTCGCGCCGCCAGCCGCTTTCGTCGACGTGTTCGGGATAGTGCGGTGCTCCGAGCAGAAAGCGGTCGAGATTAAGCGGCCGCCAGACGGATAGCGGGGCGGGCTTCTTGCGTTGCATGCGTATGGGACTTTCGAAATTCGGGGTTCAGGTTGAGGCGACGGGTTTTCTTGGCGTAAGCGTGCGGCCATCGGGTCCGAAGAGGTAGGCGTCGCCGGTTTCGAAGCCGACCTGTAATTTGGCGCCGACGCCGATCGCCGAAACCTTGTTGAGCTGAAGCGTGAAATTGCCGGTGCCGCTGTCGGAATTCGTCGCCTGAAGCGGCGAGGCGTCGACATAGAGAACGGTTTCATGCCCCAGTTGCTCGACAAGCCGGACCTGGCCGGAGAAGGCCGGCGTCCCGCTCTCGGTCCGTTCGACCAGGTGCAGCGCCTCCGGCCTGATACCGACAGTCACGGCGTCGCCGGCCGAAACGCCGCTGGCATCGATGTCGCCCAGGGTGATTGCCGGGAGGCCGGCCGCCGCCACCGAGACGCCTGAGGCATCGGCGCTCACCACTTTCGCTTCGATGAAGTTCATGCGGGGCGCGCCGAGGAAGCCGGCGACGAAGATGTTCGCGGGGTTGGCGTAGAGCTCCAGCGGGGAGCCGACCTGCTCGATCCGGCCTTTGTTGAGGACCACGATCCTGTCGGCCATTGTCATCGCCTCGACCTGGTCGTGCGTGACATAGATCATGGTCGATCCGAGCTGTCCGTGCAGGCTCGAAAGCTCGACCCGCATCTGGGTGCGCAAGGCGGCGTCGAGGTTCGACAGCGGTTCGTCGAACAGGAAAACCTCGGGCGAGCGGGTGATGGCGCGGCCGATCGCGACGCGCTGGCGCTGCCCGCCCGACAATTGCTTCGGACGCTTGTCGAGCTGCTCCTCCAGGCGCAGGATCTGCGCGGCGCGTTTGACGGCGGCATCGATCTCGGCCTTCGGCCTGTTCGCCATCCGCAAGCCGAAGCCCATGTTCTCGGCGACCGTCATATGCGGGTAGAGCGCGTAGGACTGGAAGACCATGGCGATGCCGCGGTCGCCGGGCTCTTCCTCGGTGACATCGCGGCCGTTGATCATCACCTGGCCGGAGTTGATCGTCTCAAGCCCGGCGATGGTCTTCAGCAATGTCGACTTGCCGCAGCCGGATGGCCCGACCATGACGACGAACTCGCCCTTTTCGATCTCCAGGTCGATCGCCTTCAGGGCATGATAGCCGGCGTAGTGCTTGTCGACCTTGCGCAATTCCACACTGCTCATAGCGAGGCGCCTTTCCGTGTCTGGCGAATGCGTCTGTAGGATCCAGGCTGAATTCCTCGAACGAAACTCATCCCTTGACCGCCCCCATGGTGAGGCCGGCGACAAAGTGCTTCTGCATCATGAAGAACATCACGACCGGCGGCAGGGCGACGAAGATCGTGGCCGCCGAAACGATGTTCCAAGCCGATGTCCATTCGCCGCGCAAATTGTTCAAGCCAGCGGTGACGGGTTTGACCGCGTCGCTCTGGGTGAGCACGATCGCCCAGAAATAGTCATTCCAGACGAAGGTGAAGACGAGGATGGCGAGCGCCGCCAGCGCCGGCCGCACCAGGGGAACCACCACGTGACGCAACGTCTGGAACGGCGAGGCGCCTTCGGCACGCGCCGCTTGAAACAGTTCCCCCGGCAAAGCGGCGATGAAGTTACGCATGAACAGCGTGGCGAAGCCGGTTTGGAACGCGATGTGGAAAATGACCAGCGCATAGATGGTGTCGTAGAGGCCGAGCCTCACCATCAGGTCGCGGACCGGGATCATCATGATCTGCGCCGGCAGGAAGTTGCCGCCGACGAAGAGGGCGAAGATGAGGTTGGAGCCGCGGAACGGATAGCGCGACAAGACGAAGCCGGTCAGCGTCGACAGGATGAGGACGCCGATGACCGAGGGAATGGTAATCAGCAGGCTGTTCAGGAAGAAGCGCAGCATGGCTGTCTGCTCGAACACCGCCTTGTAGTTCTCGATCAGGCTGAATTTCTGCGGCCAGCCCCAATAGTTGCCGGCCATCAGTTCCTCGTTGGAACGGATCGACGTCAGCATGACGGCGAGCAGCGGCAGCAGCCACAGGATGACGACCAGGGTGACGCCGCCGAGATAGAGGGCCCGCTGGACTTTGGCATTTTCGGGAATTGGGCGCGGGTACATCAGGCGTTGCTCCGCTCGGCCTTGATGAGGCCATTGAGATACCAGGCGATGAAGGCGATCATGATCACGAACAGCACCGTGGCGATCGCGGCGCCGTAGCCGAAGCGGTAGGAGAAGATGGACTCCTGGTACATCTGGTAGGCGAGCACCGTCGACGAGCCGTAGGGGCCGCCACTGGTCATGACCGCGATCATGTCGAAGGAGCGCAGCGCGCCGATGACCGTAACGGCGATGGCGATGAAGCCGACCTGCGACAGTTGCGGCAGGACAACATGGCGCAACATGCGCCAGCCGCGCGCACCGTCGACGCGCCCGGCGGCGATCAGATCGTCGTTGAGGCCGTTCAGCCCCGCCAGGAACAGGATCATGCAGAAGGCGATCTGCGGCCAGAGGCCGGCGGCGGCGACCGCGAAGGTGACGAAATTCTCATCGGACAAAAGCGCCGGCGCGGTGCCGCCGAAGCTGCTGAAGAAAAGCTGCAATAGCCCGAAATTTGGATCGTAGACCCAGCCGAAGACCACACCGACGGTGACGGTCGCCAGCACCAGCGGCACGAAGAACAGCGACTTCAGAATGCGCATGCCGCGAATCTGCTGGTTGACGATCAGGGCAAGCGCCAGGCCGATCGGCGGCGCCAGCATGAAGATCAGCAGCCAGATGACATTGTTCTTGAGCGAGACGTAGAACTGCGGATCGTCAGCCAGTTCGATATAGTTGGCAAGGCCGACCCAGGTCTTGGCGCCGATACCATCCCAGTCGTGCAACGATATCCACACCGTCTCGATGGAGGCGGCAAGGATCACCGTTCCAAACAGCACAAGACCCGGCAGCAAGAACAGGGCAGGGGTCAACCAATGACGATTTCTGCGCCATAGACGAGACATGGCAATTCATCCCAACAGAGACGAGGTCATTCGAAAAGGACGGGGTCCATTCGAAAAAGGAGACCGATCATCCGAAAAAGAGACGGGAGCCGCCAGATGGGCGGCGCCCGTCAGCAGGGAGGATCAACCGAAGATTCTTTTGCGGGTTTTTTCGAGCCGCCCGAGAATCTGGTCGCGCCGCTCGGGCTTGACCATGAATTCCTGCAGCCCCGTCATGCCTTCCTGAGCCATGTCCGGGTCGGTGTCGCGATCGTAATATTGCGACGTAGCAACCACTTTCTTCAACTCCTCGACTGCGGCATTGACCAGCGGATCGTGGCTTGGCGGGCAGTCGTTGCGCGGCGGAATGGCACCTTCGGCGGCAAGGAAGGCCCCGAGATTCTCCGGCTTGTAGAAATAGGCGAGGAAGTCGCGCGCGCCTTGCTTGTTCTTGGCGTTGGCCGGCACGTGGACGGAATTGACTGAGAAATCCTCATACCGGGCGACCCCGGGGACGATTTCAGGGAACGGCGCATAGGCAAGCTGAGGCAGATCCGCCTCCGGGAAGGCGGACCTGACGAAGCCGCCGAGGTCCATCATGGCCGCCTTCTTCTGCGCCAGGGCGGCACCTGCCTGTTCCCAGCCGAAGGAACTGTGGTTCGGCGAGAAGAAACCAGCCTTGAGCAAGTCATTCCATTTGTCGAACACCGGCGTCAGCATCGGATCGGTGTACTGGACCTTGCCGTCCATCAGCGCGATGTGCTTGTCGAGGCCGTTGATGCGCAGGTTCATGTGATCGAACCAGCCACCTGCCGGCCAGAGTTCCTTGGTGCCCATGCTGATCGGAATCAGGTTCGCGGACTTGGCCGCCTCGCCGAAGGCCATGAATTCGTTCCAGGTCTTCGGCGGCGTCCAGTTGTTCGCCGCAAAGACGTCCTTGCGGTAGAACAGACCCCACAGCAAGCCGCCCATCGGCAGGCCGTATTGCTTGTCGCCGACCGTGACGGCGCTTGTCGTTGCGCCGAGCACGTCCTTGTAGTTCTCCCTCGCGAACAGATCGGAGATGTCGTCGAAGAGGCCTTTGGCGACAAATGCCTTCATGCGGTTGCCGGAGAACCAGAAACAGATGTCGGGAGCGCCGACCACGAGATAGCTACGGATGGCCGTCTTGTGCGCCTCGTGGTCCATGTTGTTTATGACGATCTTGGCGCCGGACTTCGCCTCGAACTCGGTGGCCAGCCGCTGCAGGATTTCGCGCTGCTGCACGTTGCTGAGGTTGGAAATGATGCTGATTTCCTGCGCCTGCGCCAATGCCGGCAGGCAAAGCCCTCCGGTGGCGGACGCGGCGAGCGCGGCGCCGGTGCCCTTCAGGAAACGGCGCCTCGTCGTCGACAGAGCGGCGAACTTGGTTGTCATGGCTTTTATCTCCTCCCTGAGAATAGCCGGATTCCAATTGAACCGAGGCAATGCGTAGCGTATGCAGGTAAGATCGGTCAATAGTTAATTTACAAAATTAATAATGGAGCAATCATGAAGCTCAAAGGTGACCAACAGACGTCGCGGGCTATCAATCGGCGGCTGATCCTCAATCTGCTGCGGCGGGAAGGGGCGATCAGCCGGGCCGAGATCGCGGCGATCACCGGGCTCAGCCCAGCGGCCGTGACATTCGTCGTCGCCGAACTGCTGAGCGAGAACATACTTGTCGAGGGGCAGGCCAGCCTCGGAGCGCCTGGCCGCCGGCCCATTCCGATCGACATCAACTATGCCGGCCGCCTCGTGGTCGGGTTCAAGCTGATGGTCGGCGCCGTCGATTGCGTGCTGACGGACCTCGCCACGACGCCGCTCATCTCGCGGCGGGTCTCGTTGCCGGATCAGTCGCCGCAAAGCACGGTGGAAGCCTGTGCGACCGCCGTCCGGCAGCTGGTCGCGGATTGGGGTGCGCCGCAAGGCGCGCAGCTGAGCGGTATCGGGATCGCCATGCCCGGCATCATCATCAACGGTGTTTGCCGGCTAAGCCATCGGTTCAACTGGACCGACGTTCCGATCGCTGCGATGCTTGCCGAACTCGTGCACGTCCCCGTCTGGGCCGACGACGACACCAATTCTTTCGCGCTTGCCCAGCAATTATTCGGCCTTGGCCGGCATCACCGCACGGTCGGCGCGTTGGCGATCGGGGTTGGCATCAGTTGCGCGGTGGTGATCGATGGCTCGGTCCATCACGGCGCCAATGGCGCCGCGGGCAAGCTCGGTCACTCTATCTATGACCCGGACGGGCCGCTATGCGAATGCGGACGGCGCGGCTGTCTGCAGACCTTCTTCACGGAGCCGGTCCTGGTGCGGCGCTGGAAGGAGGCAAAGGGTTTTTCGGGCGAGGTGACCAGGCACGACATGCTCGATGCCGCACAGGCCGGGGATCACATAGCCATCGACCTGTTGCGCGAAGCGGGCGAAGGCATCGGCAAATTTTTAGGCGATTTCTGCAACGTCATCGATCCGGAGGTGATTGTCGGCGGCGGTGAAGCCGTCACCTTCGGCGACTATCTTTTCGAGCCCATGCGAGGCGCGTTGAAACGCTCGGCGTTTTCGGCACCGCCGCCGATCACCCCGGATTGGGCAGACGATTCATGGGCGCGCGGCGCCGCGGCGCTCGCAACGCAGAAGCTTTTCGACTTCGAAAGCAGCCCCGGAGAAGTGGCCGGCATCGCATAGAGGGCGCGGCTCAGATCCAGCGGCGAACCCTTTTGGCGTAGTCGCGGTACTTCTTGCCGAATTTGGCCGCCAGGATCTTTTCCTCACTCTCGATGGCGAGCTTTTGCGTGACGAAGGAGGCGATGAAGGCAAACAGCAGGAACCAGACGATCCCCGAGATGAAGGCGACGCCGATCAGCATCAGCGTCAACGCCAGATAGATCGGATTGCGGGTGATGCCGAACGGGCCCGACGTCACCAGATGATCCGGCAGGGCAATGGGGCTGAACGTGGTCTTTGCCCGCATCATGGCGCGGATCGCGGTGAACCAGAGGGCCGCGGAACCGAACAGCGCCACCCAGCCTGCAGCAAACAGGATGTCGCCGAGGAGGTCGCCGATCCAGGGCAGGGGATAGACCATGCCGAGAACGACGCTGATGACGATTGCTGCGGAGTAGATCATCGGCGGCCACGGGATTACTCCAGGCTTTGGCTGGCTGTCGGTCATTGAACCCCTCCCTCCGTCATCTTGTCGTCGGTCTTGTCGGTACACATTCCGGCGAGGTCGGACACATGCGCCTTAAAGTCCGCAGTCTGATCGTTGTTGTAGAGCCGATCAAGCGAGCCTTCGCTCTGGAGCGTGTCGAGCATGCAGCCGCAATAGCTCGAACAGAATGTGGCGTTGCGCATCTGCTCGCAGGAACGCTGGCAGGTTTTCAGGAAATTGACCTGCGGCGTGTCGACCTGCGCCGGCATCACCTGCGAAAACAGCCAGACGCTGCCGATCAGCAATGGCTGGTGGATCAGATAGAAGGCAAGGCTGTGCCTGCCGATGAAGAGCAGCGGGTTTGACCAGCGGCCGGGTACGAGCCTAGCAAGGCGCTCCCGTATGCCGGAGGTGGTGGCGAGTTTCGCCGCCGCGATCCCTAGAAGCACGGCGCCGAACCACGGAAACAGCGGCACATAGTCGTTGGAGCGCGGATTGATCGCGGAAAGACCGACCCACCACAGCCAGGGATGATCAAGAGCCTCGAAGCGCAGATAGAGAGGCGCGGCGATGACGAGTGCCGCGACGACGAGCGTCAGCAGCGCCGGCAGGCGCAGGAAGGCGAGGCCGAGCAGGCTGGCGAGCGCGATCTCGTGCAGGATGCCGAAGAAGATGAAGCCATCGGGCGTGGCGATGCGGGTGACGACCGAAATCGCGATCGCGGCGCCGGCGACCATGGCGAACCGCTTCCAGAAGCCGTTCCAGCGAATCTGCTGGCCATGGGCGAGATACAAGCTGACGCCGACCAGGAACAGGAAGGTCGAGGCGATGCAGCGGGCATAGAACTTCCACCAGCCGAAAGCGGTGAGGCCGGGGTCGGTATAGCCGAAGAACTCCAGATCCCAGGTGAAATGGTAACTCGCCATCGCCAGCAGCGCGATGCCGCGCACGACGTCGATGGCGACGATGCGCTTTTGCTTGGGCAGGTCTGCCGCGGATGCGGTGGTCGTCTGGATGCTCATGGTCTCGCGATCTGATTCAGCCCCGCATGAGGATTATCACGGTTGCACCGGACAAAAGAAGGCCGCAGCGCTCCAAGAGCGTGCCGCCGGCGTCATGTCAGGCGCCGCGTTAGGCCAGCGCCGGGAAGCCTTTGACCAGTTTCGCTTTTGGCCGGGAACGCGTCGATTTCCTCTTAATGGCGAACAGACCATCACGGCAGATTGACCTGACGATTCTGTGCTGGGGAAGCGATGTCCACCCATGTCCGCCATCCGATCTGGCTGCCGGCCCTCAAGGCCGCGGATGCGCGCACCTTCGCTTCGCTCTATGCGGTCGAATCCTTCGCCCGCGCCACGGTGTCGAGCGTCATCCCGATCCAGGCCTACGAGATCCTCCACAACGAGCAGATCGTCTCGATCCTCTATACGATCGTAGCGCTGCTCGGCCTGTCGGTGACTTTGTTCATGCCGATGCTGATCCGGCGCTTTGCCCGGCGCTGGGTGTATACGGCTGGCGCCTGCCTGCTGGCGATCGGCTCACTGTTCTTCGTCACGCATACACTGGCCGGGCAACTCGCCGGCATGCTGTGCCGCGTCATGGGCGCCAGCGCGCTGTCGATCACGCTCAACCTCTACATCATGGACCACATCCGCAAGACCGATTTCATGCAGGCCGAATCGCTGCGCATGGCGTGGTCGATGCTGGCCTGGACCGGCGGGCCGACGCTCGGCATTTTTCTCTACACCCGCTACGGCATCTATGCCGCGCATGGTGCGGTGGCGGTGTTCGCGTTTGCTCTTCTGGCGCTGTTCTGGACTTATCGGCTGGGCGACAACGCGTCGATCCGCCCGGGGCTGACACGGCCTGCCAATCCGCTCGCCAATATCGGCCGCTTCGTCGCGCAGCCGAGGCTGAGGCTCGCCTGGCTGATCGCCTTCGGCCGCTCCTGCTTCTGGACGACGTTCTTCGTCTATGGGCCGCTGTTCATGGTCATCACCGGCGAGGGCTGCCTGGCCGGTGGCCTGCTGGTCTCGGCCGGCAACGCACTGCTGTTCATGGCCATTTTCTGGGGCAAGGCGGGAAAACGCTTCGGCGGCCGGCGTACCATGGCATCAGCCTATTTCGCCATGTCGGCCATGCTGCTGGCGGCCGGCACGGTGGGTGCAGCCGCGCCATTGCTCACCGGCGCCTTCCTGCTCGGCGGCGCCTTTTTCACCATCGCCTTGGATGCGCTGGGCTCGACCGCCTTCATGCGCTCGGTGCGCTCCTACGAGCGGGCGCAGATGGCGGCGGTCTACCGCACATATCTCGATTTCTCCGAGCTGACGCCGCCGCTGGTCTATTCGGTGGTGCTGGCCTTTTTTGGCCTCGGTTCCGTGTTCATCACGCTCGGCCTGCTGGCTGCGGTTTGCGGCTATGTTACCTGGCGCTATCTGCCGAAGTCGCTGTGAGCTTCAGGGCTTGGGCGAACGCGCTGAATGGCGTTCGCGCACCCAGTTGTGGAAACGGTGCAGATCGTATTCCTCCGGCATCAGCACGCCAGCCTTGTGGCGCAGGGACCGCAGGCCACGCTGGTTGACCTCGCATATATCGGCGTCCTCTTCCAGCACCTGCGTGCCGAAGGCGACGATGTTGTCGATGTCGGTGGCGGCGAGCGCCTCGGGCGCGAACAGCCATTCGGCGGTCAATTCGGTCTGTTCGGGGCCGAGCGGCACCAGCCGTACCGTCCTGACATAGTCGACATGGCCGACGATGAACATCGAGGGCAGGCTGGTGGCATAGGTCTGGCCGGCGGCGCGTTCGGCCGATGTCAGGCCTGGGAAAACCGGCCCATGCGTCTGGCCGTCTCGCGACCAGGTCTGCGCACCCTCGCGCAGGCCGCCGGAGAATTCCGGCGCGTCATTGTCGGCGTGGCGGGTCCAGTCGGGGTCATCTTGCCTCGACATCAGGCCGCGTCCATAGATCGGCACCAGCCGCGACAGGTCCTTATGCACGCCGGGACAATGCAGGCATTCGTTGAAGTTTTCCCAGAAGATCTTCCAGTTGCAGTTCATCACCTTGCGCAGCACATGGCCCGATACCAGGCTTTCCAGGGGCCAGTTGCCGAGGTCGCCGGAAGCGGGGTCGAAGGATGCCTGTGCCGACCCTTCCGCGTCTTCCTGCAGGTTGATGAAAACGAAGCCGCGCCACACCGAGAGCGCGACGTGGTAGAGCGGATGATCGGCTTTGTCGAAACCCTCGGGCAGCGATTTCGACGGCACCCGCACCAGGTCGCCGCGCAGCGAATAGGACCAGCCATGATAGGGGCAGGTGATCAGCCGCGCCCTCAGCCGGCCCTGGCTCTCGCGGCAAAGCTGCGAGCCGCGATGCCGGCAGGTGTTGTGGAAGGCGCGCAGCTCGCCGGCGTCGTCGCGCAGCACGACGAGTTCCTGCGTGCCGACGCGAAAGGTGCGGAAGGAAAGCGGTTGGGCAAGGTCGGACTCACGGCAGACGAGCAGCCAGTTCCTGTACCAGATGGCGTCGAGGTCGCGCTGGTGGAATTCGGCGTCCCAATAGGCTGATGACGGCAAGGTCGGCTCTGATGTGACGAGGCCATTGTAGGGAGGACGCTCGCTGGCCTTGGGCTGCATGGCTGGCTTCCTGTGAAGCGGCCAGCCGACACCCGGCCACGAAAATTGTCAATCGCGGCAGGGTGGAAGCGGGTTTGCCACGACGGCGCTGTTGCGCTCATCGGCGTCGGAATTTGGTTTGCCGTGCGCGGCGGTTTTCCCTATAGTCAGCGCTGTCGTCGGTTCCGTTTGGAGCCAAGAGGGAATGCGGTGCGGGCTGGTTTTCCAGCCCAATGCCGAGGCTGCCCCCGCAACTGTGTGCGGTAGTCCTCTCCATATGCCACTGAAGATTTTTCTTCGGGAAGGTGGAGAAGGGCGCTTATCCGCGAGCCAGGAGACCTGCCGGCGGCGAAAAGACTGACTTCTATGCCCTCGGGTGGAGGGCGAAAGGACTAGAAATGACCACTGCTTCCATCTCCCTCGGCGCCTCCGTCTCCTCGCAGTCGCGCTTCATGCAGCTCGCGCTCGCGGCGCTGCTCGGCATCTTCGTCGTTGGCGTTGTCGGCTTCTCGCATATCGATGCGGTCCACAATGCGGCTCACGACTATCGCCATTCGATGGCTTTTCCCTGCCACTGAGAGGGATTTGACATCATGAACCTGTTTCGCAACGTCGTGTTCGTCGCGGCGATCGCAGGGCTCGTGGCCGGCGTCGTTCTCGCCTGCATGCAGGCCTATGCGACCGTGCCGCTAATCCTGAAGGCGGAAGTTTACGAGAAGGCCGGGGGTGGCCATCAGCATGAGCATGCGGCGGCACCAGCCAATGCCGCAGGCGGCAATGCCATGAGTTCCGCCGCACCTGCTGCAAATTCCATGAGTGCCGCAACGCCGGCTTCGGCCGAGGCGGCCGCTCCCGCCGAGGATGAGGGCTGGGCGCCGGCCGACGGTTTGGAGCGCTTCGCCTTCAGCGTGCTTGCAAACATCGTCACCGGTATCGGCTTCGCACTGGTCCTGGTCGCGGTTTCGGAATTCGCCGGCGGCATCGGCAACTGGCGCCAGGGTGTGTTCTGGGGCCTTGCCGGCTTTGCCGTTTTCACACTGGCGCCCGGCCTCGGCCTGCCGCCGGAACTGCCTGCCATGCCGGCGGCCGATCTCATGCAACGCCAGGTCTGGTGGTGGGCAACTGTTTTGGCGACCTCGGCTGGCCTCAGCCTGATCGCGTTCCGCAAGTCGCTGCCGCTGGCCATCCTCGGCGTGCTGCTGATCGTTGCCCCGCACATCGTCGGCGCGCCGCAGCCCGACAGCTTCGAGACCCCGATTCCGGAAGGCCTGCATCACCAGTTCGTGGTGGCCGTGACGGTGACCAACCTGGTGTTCTGGCTGGTTCTCGGCGCGATCGTCGGCGTGGTGCGCGGACGCGTCACCGGCACTGCGACCAGCCTGCGCGACAGCTTTGCCTGATCGCAAGAAGCTGACCTTCATCATCGGTGGTGCGCGCTCCGGCAAGAGCGCGCACGCCGAAACCCTCATGGCCGCCTTGCCCTCGCCATGGGCCTATATCGCCACAGCGCAGGCCTATGATGAGGAGATGCGCGAGCGAATCGCGCTGCACCGGTCGCGGCGCGGCGAAGGCTGGATGACCATCGACGCGCCGCTCGATCTCGCCGGCGCGCTCGAGGCTTTGCCCGACGACCGGCCGGTGCTTGTCGACTGCCTGACACTGTGGCTGACCAATCATATGCTTGCCGATCACGATTTGGACGTGGAATGCCGGCG
This sequence comes from bacterium M00.F.Ca.ET.205.01.1.1, assembly GCA_004791255.1. Classification (GTDB taxonomy): domain Bacteria; phylum Pseudomonadota; class Alphaproteobacteria; order Rhizobiales; family Rhizobiaceae; genus Mesorhizobium. The sequence continues at coordinate 315,656 of SRUQ01000004.1, read as the reverse complement.
GCTGGCGGATGTGTTGTCGCGGCCGCGCGGACCATGGTTCGTGGTCTCGAACGAAGTCGGCCAGGGCATCGTGCCCGATAATGCGCTTGCTCGGCGGTTTCGCGACGATGCCGGCCGGCTCAACCAGCGGGTTGCCGCGGTCGCCGATACGGTGCTGCTGATGGTGGCGGGGCTGCCGCTCAAGGTGAAATGAGATGACCGAAGACAAGGACGCCGAAGACCGGAACGCCAAAGACTGGGACGCCAAAGACCGGGATGCCGAGCGCCATCGCGCCAAGATGGCCAAGCGCAAGGCGGTGCAGGACGCCGAGGTGGCGGCCAAGACGATCGAGAAGGGGTTGCTCATCGTCAACACCGGCCCCGGCAAGGGCAAGACCACGGCCGCTTTCGGCCTGGCGCTCCGGATGCTTGGCTATGGCAAGCGCGTCGGCGTCGTCCAGTTCATCAAGGGCAAATGGCACACTGGCGAAAAGGATGCCTTCGCCGCTTTCGGCGACCGAGTCGTCTGGCATGCGATGGGCGAGGGCTTCACCTGGGAGACGCAGGACCTGAAGCGCGACATTGCCGCGGCCGAGGCTGCCTGGGCCAAGGCGCTGGAGCTGATCGCCGATCCGTCGATCAGCCTTGTCGTGCTGGACGAACTCAACATCGCGCTACGCTACGACTATCTCGATCTCGACAAGGTGGTCGGCGTGCTCAAGGCCCGCCGCGAAGACCTGCATGTCGTCGTCACCGGCCGCAACGCCAAGCCGACACTGGTCGAGGCGGCGGATTTGGTCACCGAAATGGGTCTGACCAAGCACCATTTCGCGGCTGGCGTGAAGGCACAGCAGGGGATCGAGTTCTAGAACACGAGAACGAAGATCACCGAGACCAGCCCGAACAATCCGATCAGCAGATAGTCGGCGACCCGGTAGAGCTTCAGCGCGCGCCTTATATCGCCGCTGTCGACGTCGCGACGACCGCCTTCGCCCATGAAGGCATCTTCGACCATGACGCCGCCATAGCTGCGTGGTCCTGCCAGCGCCAGGCCAAGCGCACCGGCCATCGCCGCCTCCGGCCAGCCGGCATTGGGCGAGCGGTGCTTTTTCGCATCGCGCTGCACGGCTTGCCAGGCGTCGCGAGGGGCGGCGCCGTCGACCAGAAATGCGGCCAGCACGATCAGCAGGGCGGTGAGCCGCGATGCCGGCAGGTTGATCCAATCGTCGAAGCGCGCCGCCGCCCAGCCGAACGCCTCGTGGCGGGGGGTGCGGTGGCCGATCATCGAATCGGCGGTGTTGGCCGCCTTGTAGGCAGCGCCGCCGGCCAGACCGCCGACGCCGGTCCAGAAGGCCGGGGCGACAATGCCATCGGAAAAATTTTCCGCCAGGCTTTCGATCGCCGCCCGGCAGACACCGGCCCGGTCGAGCTTTTCGGGGTCACGCCCGACGATTCGAGAGACCGAAACACGACCCATCGTCAGACCCCCCGAGTCGAGCGCGTCGGCGACGGCCTCGACATGTTCATACAAGCTCTTCTGCGACAGAAGCGATGTCGCCAAGAGGGCGCCGATGATGAGCCCCATGGGAACGAACCAGAGCAGGACAAGCTGCACGCAGAGGCCGATCACCGCCGGGACCAGCACGATCGCCAGCAATGCCTGGACACCGCGTTGGCGACGCAGTGCGTCGGGATCAGTGGCGCGGTTGAGCCGGCGATCGAGAAAGGATATCAGCCTGCCGAACCACGTCACCGGATGACCGATGGCGCGAAACAGCCAGTCCGGATAACCCAGGAAGGATTCGGCGATCAGTGACAGGAAAGCGATCAGGACTGACATGAAGCTTCTTGATGGAGCGGTGGACCATGGTGGAAGTCTTGGCCGGGCGAGGGTGCTTTTCCCCGACGCCATGCTGCCTTTCGTCGACCTCTCGACCGGTATCAATCCGCACTCCTACCCGCTTTTCGATCTGCCCGCCACCTCGCTGTGGCGATTGCCGGAAGCCGGGCGTGGACGCGAACTGACCGAGATCGCGGCCGGCACCTATGGCGCGCCGTCGCCAGCCAATGTCGCCGCGGCGCCCGGTACGCAGATCCTGCTGCCGCGCGTGGCATCGCTGGTGCGGCCAGGCAAGGCCATGGTGCTGGGGCCGACCTATGCCGAACATGCGCGGGCCGCCGCGATTGCCGGGCACGAGGTGATCGAGACCAGCAATTTCGAGGCCTTGGCTGAAGCCGACCTCGCCATCATCGTCAATCCGAACAATCCGGATGGGCGTATCGTCGAGCGCGACCGGTTGCTGGCGCTGGCCGAGCGGCTACGCGCCAAGGGCGGGCTGCTGGTGGTCGACGAAGCATTCATGGATGTCGGCCCGCGCCAGCACAGCCTTGCCGGCGATGTCGAGCAAGGCGGCATCGTCGTGCTGCGTTCCTTCGGCAAGTTCTTTGGTCTGGCCGGGCTGCGGCTTGGCTTCGCGCTTTCCAACGCTTGGACCGTCGAACGGCTCGACTCACAGTTCGGGCCGTGGGCCGTCGCCGGACCGGCGCTGGAATACGGCATTCGCGCGCTTGCCGATATCGGCTGGCAGGATGCGATGCGCGCGTCGCTGACGGAAGCCTCGACGCGGCTCGATGCGCTGTTCGGCCGTTTCGGCGTCCCGGTCGCGGGCGGCACGACCTTGTTCCGCTATCTCAGTCTTCCCGACGCCGCCGGCCTGTTTTCCGCGCTTGGCGGAGCTGGCGTCCTGCTTCGGCACTTCGCCGACCGGCCGCATGTCTTGCGTGCCGGCCTGCCGGGCAGCGAGCAGGAATGGCAGCGGCTCGAGAGTGCTCTTGCCGAATGGGCGCTGGGGCGCGAGGATCAGACAAAAGGTTCGAAACGATGATCCATGTCTGCTCGCTGGCAAAGATCGAGGAAACGGTGGCAAGGACCGGCGCCGACCGCATGCTGTCGCTGCTCGCCGCCGGAACGGACGTGATCCGTCCTGCCTCGATAGCGTGGGAAAACCATCTGCATCTCGTCATGCACGATATTGCGGTGGCGCAGGACGGCATGACCATGCCGGGCGAGGAGCATGTGCGCAGCCTGCTCGATTTTGCCCGCCGCTGGGATCGCGCAAAGCCGATGCTGGTGCATTGCTATGCCGGCATCAGCCGCTCGACCGCCTCGGCCTATATCATTACCGCGGCGCTGGCGCCGAAACGCGACGAGATGGAGCTCGCGCAGACATTGCGGGCGCTGTCGCCCTCGGCGACGCCCAATCCGCGGCTGATCGCCGTGGCCGACATGCTGCTTGATCGCAACGGCCGCATGATCGAGGCGATCGAATCGATCGGGCGCGGCGCCGACGCCTTCGAAGGCACGCCCTTCGCACTCAAGATCGACGAGTAGCTCTTCGACCTCGTTGGCAGCTACTTCAGCCAGTCGGCCAACTTCGCCTTGCGCACATCCCTGAGCAGGTTGATGAACCCATCGGCCTGATGCTCCGCAGTCAATCGGCCCTTTTCGGCCGTGGCAATGCTGGCGTCGCCGACCACGCCGTTCGGGTTGAGGTCGCTGGCGATCCAGGCAAAGGCATGGGTGCCGGTGTGGCGCAGCAGCGAGAATTCCTTCTCGGCCTTGGCGACATTGGAGACGAAATTGTCGGCCTTGCCCATCTCGACGAGATCCGGCCGGAAATGCAGCATCAGCGACGTCTCGACATCGCCGCCATGGATGCCGTGGCGGTCCTCGAGCTCGGTGTACATGCCGGCCGGACGGCCAAAGCGCTGCCAGCTCGTCTTCGCGGCAAGCATCTTTTCGCGCACGCGCAATTCGCGCGTGACGATGCCCATGATCTCTTCATTGCCGCCATGCGAGTTGACGACGATGAGCTTGCGCACGCCGGCGCGCGCGATCGACAGGCCAAGCTCGGTCCAGGCATCGACCAGCGTTGTTGCGGGTAGAGTGAGGGTGCCCGGCGCATGCAAATGCTCGTTCGACTTGCCCACCGCCTGGACGGGCAGGATGCGGATATCGAGATCGTCGGGCAGGCGCGCGATCACCGTGTCGAGCATGCCGTTCATGATCGAGGTGTCGGTCGAAACAGGCAGATGCGGGCCATGCTGCTCGATCGCCGCCAGCGGCAGCACGGCGATCGTCGCCTCCGGATCGATAGAAGCATACTCGGTGGTCCGGTAGTCGCCCCACCATACGCGTCTCTTCGCAACAGTCATGCCATGCCTCTTTGATGGATGAGTCAGACCTAGCGCGGCGCGGGAGGTCTGTCGATCACCCGGCTGCGATGACCTCGACCTCGACCTTGAATTCCGACCGGGCAAAGCCGGAGACGATCATCAGTGTCGAGGCGGGCGCCGGGCTCGAAAACAGCCGGTCGCGGACATCCATGTAGGGCCGCAGATGCGCGCGGTCGGTGACATAGGCGTTGATGCGCACGATGTCCCCGAGCCCCAGCCCGGCCTCACCGAGGATGGCAGCGATGTTCTGGAAGCAAAGTTCGGCCTGTGCACCGGCATCTTCCGGGATCTGGTCGTCCACAGTGATGGCGACCTGGCCCGAACACAGCACCAGCCGCTTGCCGACCGACACCTCGACGCCGTGGCTGTAGCGGGCAAAGGGCGGCTTGATCGATTTGGGGGTGAGGAATTTGAACATCATAATCTCCTGGAAACCGTCAGCCTAAAGCGGGATGCATTGCAGCTTCAAGATGCAGTGCATGTTGGCCCAGCGATTGTGGACAGGCGTTCAAAAAATAGGCACGATGCCCTCCGGTGCAGCACGACCTTTCCGGCTTTCGCAGATGGCTGTGGTGCAGGCGGGCGGGTCCCGGCGCGAGACGCCGGTGGCATGTGTCTTGCTTCTTGATTCTCTGGTGTCGAGCCTGGCGCGCGTCGCGCCGGAGCAAACAAAGGGTGGTGTCTATGTACGCAAAACAGAAGATCTCGGTGGCGGTGGTGACCCTGCTTGCCGCCAGCACGCTGGGCGCGGCGGCAAATGAAAAGGTTACCTTCGGCACCAACTGGCTGGCCGAGCCGGAACATGGCGGTTACTATCAGGCCGTGGCGGATGGCACCTATGCCGCTTGCGGCCTCGACGTCACCATCATGCAAGGTGGCCCGCAGGTCAGCGGCCGGCCGATGCTGCTGGCCGGCAAGATCGATTTCTATATGGGCGGCAATCTGCTGTCGGCTTTCGATGCCGTCCAGCAGGGCATTCCGATGCGCGTGGTGGCCGCCGACTTCCAGAAGGACCCGCAGGTCATGATGTCCCACCCCGGCGAGGGGCTGGACAAGTGGGAGGATTTGAAGAACGCCGAACAGTACATATTGGGTGACGAGGGCGCGCAGACCTTCTTCCAGTGGATGGTTATCGAGCTCGGCTTCGACGCTGCCAAGCGCGCGCCCTACACCTACAACACCGCTCCGTTCCTCGCCAACAAGAAGGCGATCCAGCAGGGCTACGTCACCTCGGAACCGTTCGCGGTCAAGAAGGAGGGCGGCTTCGTGCCGAACCAGTTCCTGCTGGCCGACTATGGCTGGGATACCTATTCGACGACGATCGAAGTGATGCAGGACACGATCGACAAGAAGCCGGAGGTCGTCCAGTGCTTTGTCGATGGCTCGGCCAAAGGCTGGTACAAATACCTCTACGGTGACAACAAGGCCGCCAACGACATGATCAAGAAAGACAATCCTGACATGTCGGACGAGCAGATCGCCTTCTCGATCGAGCAGATGAAGAAGTTCGGCCTGGCCGATTCCGGCGACACCGAAAAACTCGGCATCGGCGCCATGACCGATGAGCGGATCAAGAGTTTCTACGACAAGATGGTCAAGGCCAAGGTCACGCCTGACGGCATCGACATCAAGAAGGCCTACACGCTGGCCTTCATCAACAAGGGCGTCGGCCTCGACCTGAAGAAATAGGCCGCACCAGGAATGATAAGGGAAACGGTGGCGCAAGCGCCGGCCTCGGACATTGCTCCGATCTTGCTGGCGCTACGCGGCGTCGGCAAGGTCTTTTCCAACGGCGTGACGGCGCTCAACGATGTCGACCTGACGATCCGGGAAGGCGATTTCCTCAGCCTGCTCGGGCCGTCCGGCTGCGGCAAGTCGACGGCGCTCAGGCTGATCGCCGGCCTTTCGACGCCGACCTCCGGCGTGCTCGACTGGCGCGGCGGCTCGCCCGATCGCGCCAATATCGGCTTCGTCTTCCAGGAGCCGACGTTGCTGCCCTGGGCCAGCGTCTTCGACAACGTCTGGCTGCCGCTCAGGCTGAAAGGCATTTCCCGTGCCAAGGCGGCGCCGGCGGTGAAGGAGATGCTGGCGCGGGTTCATCTCACCGGTTTCGAGGAAGCGGTTCCGCGCGAACTGTCGGGCGGCATGAAGATGCGCGTGTCGATCGCGCGCGCCATGGTGACCAAGCCGCGCGTGCTGTTGATGGACGAACCGTTCGCGGCGCTCGACGAGATCACCCGCTTCAAGCTCAACAACGACCTGCTCGAGCTCTGGCAGGACGAACGCTTCACCGTCATCTTCGTCACCCACAGCGTCTTTGAAAGCGTGTTCCTGTCCAACCGCATCGTCGTCATGGCGGCGCGGCCGGGCAGGGTGTTCGACGAACTCGCCATCGGCGCGGCCTATCCGCGCGACGAGGTGTTTCGCACGTCGCCCGACTATGCGGCACTGTGCCGGCAGGCATCCGACGTGCTGGTCAATGCCATCAACTCAACAGCAGGCTCGCACCATGACGGCCATTGACGAGCGGGCGCTCAAACTCGACCCGGAGGAAGCGCGCCGGGTGCGCCAGGAACGGCTCGAGCGGATCGGCCGCTGGGTGTTGCCGCTGGCGATCATGATCCTGGCGATCTGGCTATGGGACCGCATCTGCGTGTGGAACGCCATTCCGCAATACATCCTGCCGCGTCCCGCCGTGGTTCTGTCGACGCTCTACAACGATGCCGGGCTGTTGTTCTCCGCGCTGCTGGTCACCTTGCGCATCACCTTCCTCAGCCTGCTGCTCGCGGTCGTCGGCGGGGTCGGGCTGGCAGTGCTGTTCGCGCAGTCGAAATGGGTGGAGATGTCGTTCTTCCCCTTTGCCATCGTGCTGCAGGTGACGCCGATCGTGGCGATCTTTCCGCTGATCAACATCTATGTCGACAACCAGACGACCAAGCTTCTGCTCTGCGCCTGGATCGTCGCCTTTTTCCCGATCCTGTCCAACACCACGCTTGGCCTCAACTCGGTCGACCGCAATCTGCGCGACATGTTCAAGCTCAACGGCGCGACGCGCTGGCAGCAGTTGCGCTATCTCCGCTTGCCGGCGGCGATGCCGTATTTCCTCGGCGGGTTGAAGATCGCCGGCGGCCTGTCGTTGATCGGTGCGGTTGTGGCCGAATTCGTTGCCGGCGCCACCGGCCAGTCGTCGGGCCTTGCCTCGCGCATCATCGAGGCTGGCTACCGGCTCAATGCGCCGCGGCTGTTCGCGGCGCTGTTCCTGATCTCGCTGACCGGCATCCTGATCTTCCTGGTGCTGTCGCTGATTTCGCATCTCATTTTGCGGCGCTGGCACGAGAGCGCGCTGAAGCAGGAGCGCTAGGTCCTTGATACCAACCTCCGGCTCCTACCACCTTGCCAACACACGTGTTCATCGGTCGCTGACACCGGGCCTTGCCGCTGCGTTCGACAGCGACGGCTTTGCGCTTGTCGACATCAGCGTCGCTGACGGCAAAATCTCCGGCATTGCCGCGCATGGCCAATCGAAGGCGCCGACGGACGCCGTCGATCTTGGTGGCAGCATCGCCCTGCCATGCTTCGTCGACTGCCACACGCATATCGACAAGGGCCATATCTGGCCGCGAAAACCCAATCCCGATGGCACTTTCATGGGCGCGCTCAATGCCGCCGGCGCCGACCGCGTCGCGCGCTGGGGCGCCGAGGACCTGGCGAAGCGCATGGATTTTTCTCTGCGCTCAGCCTACGCGCACGGCACCAGGGCGCTGCGCACCCATCTCGACAGCGTCGCGCCGCAAGAGGAAATCTCCTGGCCGGTGTTCGAGGCGATGCGCGAGACGTGGCGCGGCCGCATCGAATTGCAGGGCGCCTGCCTGCTCGGCATCGAGGGCGTGCGCGACAGGAAGTGGTTCGAAAGGCTGGCAAAACGGGTCGCCGCAGCCAAGGGCGTGCTCGGCGTCGTCACCTATATGGTGCCGGACCTGGAAGAACTGCTCGATCAGGTCTTCGCGCAAGCGATCAAGCATGGGCTCGATCTCGATTTCCATGCCGACGAGACCAACGACATCGCGGCGATCTCGCTGAAGAAGATCGCCGAGGCTGCACTGTGGAACGGCTTTCAGGGCAACATCCTGGTCGGCCATTGCTGCTCTCTGGCGCGCCAGCCGGACCTCGATGTGCTGGATACGCTGGACAAGGTGGCGAAGGCCGGGCTGGCGGTCGTGTCGCTGCCGATGTGCAATCTCTATCTCCAGGACCGACGCGGCGATGGCACAACGCCGCGCTGGCGCGGTGTGACGCTGCTGCACGAGATGAAAGCGCGGGGCATTCCCGTATCGGTCGCTTCCGACAACACGCGCGACCCGTTCTATGCCTATGGCGATCTCGACATGCTGGAGGTCTACCGCATGGCGACGCGCATCCTGCATTTCGATCATCCGGTCGCCGACTGGCCGCAAGCGGTCACCGCAACGCCAGCCAAAGTGATGCGGCTTAACGGAGTAGGCACGCTTGCCGCCGGCGGCGATGCCGACTTCATCCTGTTCAAAGGTCGAAGCTGGACGGAATTGCTGTCGCGGCCCGAATCGGATCGCATCGTGGTGCGCGGCGGGCGGGCGATCGACCGGCAATTGCCCGACTATGCCGAACTCGACGGACTGATGGTGGAATGATGGATATCGCCGCGCTGAAACGCGATCTCGACGGGATGAAGCTCGACGACAATCCGGCCATTGTCCAGCAGAAGAGCCGCGATTTCTACTGGTACAGCCCTGTGCTGAAGGAACAACTCGACCATGTCACCGGCGACCTGATCGTGACGCCGAAGAACGAGGTCGAGCTGATCCGTGTGCTGGCGGCCTGCCACCGGCATGGCGTGCCGGTGACGCCGCGCGGCAGCGGGACCGGCAATTACGGCCAGGCGATGCCGCTGTCGGGCGGCGTGGTGCTCAACCTCGCCGAGATGAACGAGATCAAGTCGATCGCGCCGGGGCGCGTGATCACCGGGCCGGGCGCGGTGCTGGCCGAGATCGACAGAGCGACGCGGGCGCATTCCGGGCAGGAGCTCAGGCTATCGCCGTCCACCTACAACACAGCCTCGATCGGCGGCTTCATCGCCGGCGGTTCGGGCGGTGTCGGCTCGATCAACTTTGGCGGCCTGCGCGATTTCGGCAATGTGCTGCGCCTGCGCGTGGTGACCATGGAAGCCGAGCCGAAGGCGCTGGAACTCACCGGCGAGGATCTGCACAAGGTCACCCATGCCTATGGCACCAACGGCATCATCACGGAAGTCGAGATGCCGCTGACCGCAGCCTATGACTGGGTCGACGTCATCGTCGGTTTCGATGCCTTCATGGATGCAGCCCGCTACGGCAATGCGCTCGCCTGCCAGGATGGCATCCTGACCAAGCTGATCACGCCGATCGCCGCACCCGTGCCGCAGCTCTATTTCAAGCGCCACCAGAAATTTTTCAGGGAAGGGCAGAGCATCTGCGTCGTCATGGTGGCGCAGCATGGGCTCGATGCTTTCCTTGCCTTCACCCGCCGGGCCGGCGGCGAGGTGATTTTCAACGCCGCGACGGCGACGCCGGACGAAAAGAAAGGCCTGCCACCCGCCTATGAGCTGGCCTGGAACCACACGACGCTGAGAGCACTGCGCGTCGATCCCTCGATCACCTATCTGCAATCGCTCTATCCTTTTCCCAACCAGCTGGCGCTGGTCGAGAAGATGGATGCGATGTTTCCGGGCGAGGTGTTCTCGCATCTGGAATTCGTACGGCTGGACGGCAACATCACCTGTTTCGGCCTGCCGCTGGTGAAGTTCACCAGCGAAGCGCGGCTCGAGGAGGTCACCCGCCTGCACGAGGAAAATGGCTGCCCGATCTTCAACCCGCACCGCTACACGCTGGAAGAGGGCGGCATGAAGCAGACAGATGCGGTGCAGCTTGCGTTCAAGCGCGAGACCGACCCGCAAGGCCTGCTCAACCCCGGCAAGATGATTGCCTGGGAAAATCCGGATTATGATTATCGCTCGGGCCGCACATTCCTGTTCAAGGGGCTGCAAAAGGCAGGCTGATGAACATCCTCGTCCTCTACGCGCATCCGGTCGAGACCAGCTTCAATGCCGGCCTGCACCGGATGGTCGTCGAGCGGCTGACGGCGGCTGGTCATAGCGTCGATGATTGCGACCTCTACGCCGAGAACTTCGATCCGCGGCTGACGCGCCAGGAGCGGCTCGGCTATCACGACCAGCGCGGGCCGGGCGATGCCGTAGCCGGCTACGTTGAAAGGCTTAAAGCAGCCGAGGCTTTGGTGCTGTCGTTCCCGGTCTGGAACTACGGCTATCCCGCGATCCTGAAGGGGTTCTTCGATCGTGTCTTCCTGCCGGGCGTGTCGTTCAAGCTGGTCGACGGCAAAGCCCAGCCGACGCTGCACAACATCCAAAAGCTGGCCGCCGTCACCACCTATGGCGGCAGCCGGTTCCGGGCGATGCTGATGGGCGATCCGCCGCGCAAGGTCGTGAAGCGCATGCTGCGGGCCACGATCAAGCCCGGCGCTTCCGTGTCTTATCTTGCTCACTATGCGATGAACCTGTCGACCGATGGGACGCGGGCGGCCTTCACGGCGAAGGTCGCGGCCGCCATGGATCGATTTTGATGCGCGTGCTGGTGGTCTATTGCCATCCGGTTCCAGAAAGCTTCTGTGCTTCGATCCGCGACACTGCTGTCGAAGTGCTGACGCGACGCGGCTGGGACGTGCGGCTGCTTGACCTCTATGCCGAAAACTTCAATCCAGTGATGAGTTGCGAGGAACGGCGCTTCTACAATGAGCGGGCGCCGCAGGACCCGGCGCTGAAACCGCATTTCGAACTGCTCAACTGGGCCGAGGCGATCCTGTTCGTCTATCCGACCTGGTGGTACGGGCTGCCGGCGATGTTGAAAGGCTGGCTCGACCGTGTCTGGGCAACCGACATCGCCTTCAAATTGCCCGTGGGCAAGGGAGGGATCAAATCGCTGATGACGCACGTCACCAAGGTCGGCGTCATCACCACCTGCGGCGCGCCGACCTGGTGGAGCGTCGTCGTCGGTCAACCCGGGCGCAAGACCTTGCTGCGCGGTATGCGGGCACTGTGCGCCAGACGCTGCGGCACCTTCTTCCTGGCGCACTATCTGATGGATGCCTCGACGCCACGGACAAGGGAAGCGTTCCTGGCGAAGGTGCGGGCGAAGCTGGAGCGGTTTTAGTTCTCTTCGCCCCGTTTACGGGGAGAAGATGCCGGCAGGCAGATGAGGGGCAGCGCGAACTTACGAGGGGCTGGCGCTGCCCCTCATCGGCCCTTCGGGCACCTTCTCCCCGTAAACGGGGCGAAGGAAGGGATTACATCCTCGTCCGTTCCGCCTTCGGATCGTACATCGGCTTCAGCGAGGCTTCGGCGGCAAAGCGCTCGCCGGCGATTTCGATCTCGTAGGAAGAGGCCAGCACGTCAGTCTCGCTCTGTCCCTGGCAAGGCACATAGCCCAGCCCGATGGCGCCGCCGAGATGGTGGCCGTAATTGCCTGAGGTGATCGGACCGACGATCTTGCCGTCGCGCAGGATTGCTTCGTTGTGGAAGAGCAGCGGCTGCGGGTCCTTCAGGCGGAACTGGACCAGCCGGCGGGCCAATCCGGTTTCCTTTTTCTGCAACACGGCGTCGCGGCCAATGAAGTAGCCCTTGGCCGTCTTCACCGCGAAGCCAAGCCCTGCCTCCAGCACATTGTCCTCGTCGGTTATGTCGTGGCCGAAATGGCGGAAGGCTTTTTCGATGCGGCAGGAATCCAGCGTATGCAGGCCGCAGAGTTTCAAGCCAAGATCGGCACCCGCCTCGTCGATAGCCTCGAAGACGTGCGCGGCCTGTTCGGTCGAGACATAAAGCTCCCAGCCGAGTTCGCCGACATAGGTGACGCGGTGGGCGCGGGCGAGGCCCATGCCGATCTCGATCTCCTGGAAGGTTCCGAACGGATTGGCCTCGTTGGAGAAGTCGTTGGGGCTCACCTTCTGGATCAGTTTTCGCGACTCTGGGCCCATCAGGCAGAGCACGGCCTCGGCCGCCGTCACGTCAGTGATGACAACGAATTCGTCTCCAACGTGCCTTCTCAACCAAGCAAGGTCGCGCTGCAGCGTCGCGCCCGGCACGATGAGGAAATAGGCCGTCTCCGACAGCCGCGACACGGTGAGATCGCTCTCGATGCCGCCGCGCTGGTTCAGCATCTGGGTGTAGACGATCTTGCCCGGCGCCACGTCCAAGTCGTTGGCGCAGAGTTTTTGCAGGAACGTGCAGGCGTCGCGGCCCTCGACGCGGATCTTGCCGAACGAAGTCATGTCGAACAGGCCGACCTTGTTACGAACGGCGAGGTGTTCCTCGCGCTGGTTGTCGAACCAGTTCTGCCGCTTCCAGGAATAGCGATATTCGCGCTCCTGGCCTTCGCGCGCGAACCAGTTGGCGCGCTCCCAGCCGGCGACTTCGCCAAACACGGCGCCGCGCGCTTTCAGATGTTCATGCAGCGGCGAGCGGCGCACACCGCGCGATGTCGCCATCTGGCGGTAGGGGAAATGGTCGGCGTAAAGCAGTCCGAGCGTTTCGGAGACGCGCTCCTTCAGATAGCTGCGGTTCTTCTGGAACGGCTGGGCGCGGCGGATATCGACTTCCCAGAGATCGAACGGAGCCTCGCCATCGTTCATCCACTGTGCCAGCGCCATGCCGGCGCCGCCCGACGAAACGATACCGATAGAATTGTAGCCGGTCGCCATCCAGTAGCCGCGGACTTCCGGCGCCTCGCCGAGATAGTAGCGGTCGTCGGGGGTAAAACTCTCGGGGCCGTTGAAGAAGGTGTGGATGCCGGCGGTGGCCAGCATCGGCATGCGGTTGACGCCCATTTCGAGGATGGGTTCGAAATGGTCCATGTCCTCGGGTAACTGGTCGAAGCAGAAATCTTCTCGAATGCCATCCATGCCCCATGGCTTGGCCACCGGCTCGAAGGCGCCGAGCATCATCTTGCCGGCATCTTCCTTGTAGTAAGCGCATTCGTCGGGCACGCGCAGCACCGGCAGGCGGCCGAGGCCGGAGATGGGCTCCGTGACCAGGTAAAAATGCTCGCAGGCATGCAGCGGGATGGTGACGCCGTTCTGCGCGCCAAGCTCGCGCGCCCACATGCCCGCGCAGTTGACGACGATGTCGGCTTCGATCGTGCCCTGCTCTTCGCCCTGCGCCCAGGACACGCCAGTGACTCGGCCATCCTTGGTGTGCACCTTGGTGACCTTCACATTCTCGGCGATGGTGGCACCGCGCTGGCGTGCGCCCTTGGCCAGCGCCATGGCGATATTGGCCGGGTCGCATTGCCCGTCGAGCGGCAGATGCACGGCGCCGACCACGTCGGAGACGTTGAGGTGCGGATACATCTCCTTGACTTCTCTGGGAGAAATCTCGCGCACATCGACATCGAAGGCGCGGGCGAGCGAGGCCTGCCGGTAGATCTCGTGCTTGCGTTCCTCGGTCAGCGCTACGGTGATCGAGCCGACCTGACGCATGCCGGTGCCGACTTCGGTCTCGGCCTCCAGCTTGACGTAGAGATCGGCCGAATATTTCGCCAGCCGCGTCATGTTCTGCGAGCCGCGCAACTGGCCGATCAGGCCGGCGGCGTGCCATGTGGTGCCCGAGGTCAGCTGCTTGCGCTCGAGAAGCACGATGTCGGTCCAGCCGAGCTTGGCCAGGTGATAGGCGACCGAACAGCCGGAGACGCCGCCGCCAATGATGACGGCCCTTGCCTTGGTGGGGATCGTCCTGGTCATGCGGCCTCGCGGCGATAGGTGGAGGCAAACCGGCGCAGCCGGGCCGCGGCTTCCCTTAAAACGGGTTCCGGCTGGCAGAGGCTGATGCGGATATGGCCGGCGGCGGCTTCGCCGAAGCTGGAGCCGGGCATGACGCCGACATTCTCCTTATCGAGAAAGGCCCAGGCGAATTTCTCGTCGTCGGGCTCGACATCAGTTATGTCGAGCATGACATACATGCCGCCTTCGGAGCCGCGGACGCTGACATTGTTCATGCCGCGCACGGCGTCGAGCAGGATGGTGCGCCGCGCCGCATAGCGTTCGGCGATGTCGTTGACGCCGTATCGGTTCTCAAGCGCCTCGGCGCAGGCGATCGAGATGAAGGCCGGCAGGCCGTAGGTCGTCACCAGATTGAGGTTGGTGAGCAGCGCAATCATCTCCTGCGGGCCGGTCAGCCAGCCCATGCGCCAGCCGGTCATGCCGTGGCTCTTGGACATGGAGTTGATGACCAGCGTGCGCTCGGCCATGCCGGGAAGCGAGCGCGGCGAGACATGCTCGCCGCTGCCCAGCGTCCAGTAGACCTCGTCCGACAGCAGCCAGAGGTCATGCTCCCGGCAGATTTCGGCCAGTTGTTCCAGCCGGTCGCGCGAATAGACGGCACCGGTCGGATTGTTCGGCGTGTTGATCAGGATGGCGCGCGTGTTGGGCTTGAGTGCGGCGCGGATCATGTCGGCGCGCGGCTGGAAACCATCCTCGGCCGGCGTCTCGACCACGGTGAAACTGGCGCCGGCGGCGCTGAACGTGTTTGGGTAGGTGGCGTAATAGGGGGCCACCACGATCGCATGGTCGCCCTGGTCGAGCACGGCCTGCACGGCGGCATAGAGTGCGGCCTGGCCGCCTGGGGTGGCGATGACCTGGTCCGGGGTCGTCTCAACGCCGGTGCAGGCGCTGGAGGCGGCCGCCATTGCCTTGCGCAGGCGCGGCAGGCCGGGCAGTGGCGTATAGTGATGGTTGCTGCCGCGGACCGCCGTCACGCAGGCTTCTATCGTCTGCGACGGCGTGTCGAAATCATGGTCGCCGACCGACAGCATGATGATGTCTTCGCCGGCTTCCTTGCGAGCCCAGGCGGCGGAATGGACTTCCCAGCCGTCCTTGCCCGAAGGCACAATGCCGGAAATGCGCGACGATGGTCTAGGCATGCGAAACTCCCGAAATCTTGTAGCCATCCTGCTGCAGCCGGTCGCGCAAGGCCGCGATATGACCGGGTCCGACCTCGCAGCAGCCGCCGACGATATCGGCGCCGGCCTCGACCCAGCCGATGGCCTGCGCGGCGTAGGCGTGCGGGTCAAGGTCGTGGCGGGCGTGCAGCACATCCACCGTGCCGCCATGTTTGAGCGCCTCGGTGGAGGTGAAACCATTGGCATAGGCGCCGACCGGACCGCCGAACTCCACCAGTTCGGGCAATGCGGCGGCGATCGCCTCCGGCCGGCAGCAATTGAGCAGCCGCGCCGCCACGGGCAAGCCGTCGAGCCCATTGACCGCCGCTTCTATCGTCTCTCCGCTGCGCAGCCGTGGCTTGCCGTGATCGGCCAGCGTCCATGACACCCATACCGGCTTGCCGCTTTCCGATGCCGCGGTGACGGCCGCGCGTGCTTCCTCAGCCGACGCCATGGTCTCGCAGAGGAACAGGTCGACCCCGTCAGCCTGTTCGGCGACGATGCGGCGGTAGATATCGAGCGTGTCCTGATAGGAAATGGTCAGAGCCGGCGCGTAGCTGCCGAAAAGCGGCGACAGGCAGCCTGCGATTGCCGTGTCGCCGGCCTCGTCGCGGGCCTGCCTGGCCAGATCGATGCCACGCTTCTGCAGCGGCTTGAACAGGTCTTCCGCACCTTCGCGCGCCAGACGTTCCGGGGTGGCCGAGTAGGTGTTGATGGTGATGACTTGGGCGCCGGCGCGGATGAATTCCGCGTGCAGGCCGCGCACAAGGTCGGGCTCGTCGATCAGCACCCTGGCCGACCACAGCGGCGTCGGCTCGGACTTGCTGCGCCGCACCAGTTCCTGGCCCATGCCGCCATCGGTCAGAACAACATTCTTCACGCGCGCAACCTTTCATTCCTGGGATCCCACAAGGGCTCGTCCTGCTGCACGATCGCCTTGAAACGGTCGCCGAAGATCTCGACCTCGACAGCGGTGCCGGGCTCGGTCAAATCGGCGCGCAGCATGCCGAGCGCGATCGATTTCTCGACGCGATGCCCCCAGCCGCCCGATGTCGTCTCGCCGACGATCTGGCCGTCGTGCCACAGCGTCGACATGTAGGGCGCGTCGCAGTCGCCGGGGATTTCGACCACCAGCGTGACGAAGCGCTTTATTACGCCTTGCTGCTTCTCATTCTGCAGTGCCGTCTTGCCACGGAAGTCGGGCTTGTCCCATCTGACGAAACGTTCCAGCCCGCCCTGCAGGATCGAGTAGTCGGTCGAAAGATCGCCCTTCCAAGTGCGATAGCCTTTTTCCAGGCGCAGCGAATCCAGCGCGTACATGCCGAATGGCTTCAGCCCATGATTCTGGCCGGCGGCGCAGATTGTATCGAAGATCGCTGCGGTGTCGTCGACCCTGGTGTGGATCTCCCAACCGAGTTCGCCGGCGAAGGAGACGCGCACCAGCTTGGCCCAGCGGCCGGCGATTCTCGTCTCCTGATGCGTCAGCCACGGCAGAGTGAGGTCGGCCTCACAGACATCGGCAAGGATTTTTCGCGAATTGGGGCCGGCCAGGATCTGCGTGGAGAATTCCTCTGTCCGGTCGATCAGCTTGAACGCGGCATCCCCGGGCATGTGCGACTTCAGCCATTCGAAGTCATGCCACTGCGCCACCGCCGCTGTGATCAGCGTCATGGACTCCTCGCCATGGCGCACCACCGACATTTCGGTGACGATGCGGCCCTTGTCGTCGGAGAAGTAGACGAGACCGATACGGCCGGGCTTCGGCACCAGGCCGGTCACCTGCCGGCTCAGCCATTCGGCGGCGCCTGGACCTTCAAGGTTGAAGCGCGAGAAGCCCGGCAGGTCGAGGATGCCGGCGGCATCGCGCACGGCCAGGCATTCTTCGCGCACGCGGTGCTGCCAGGGGCCGTCGCGGCGGAAGGTCAGCGTCGCTTCCTCGGAGATGTCGTCGCCGGCTTGCGCATACCAAGTGGCGCGTTCCCAGCCATTATAGGCATCGAAGCGGCCGCCGAGCGCTTTGGTGCGGTCGTGGATCGGCGACAGTTTCCTGTCGCGGCCTTCCGGCCAGGCGTGGCGGGGGAACTGGATGGCGTATTCGTTGCCGTAGATTTCCAGGCCCTTGGCGACGCAATAGTCGGGCGCTGAAGCAAAGGAGGTGAAGCGGCGCGGATCGCAGGACCACATGTCCCATTCGGTCTGGCCCTGCGTCACCCATTCGGCCAGCACCTTGCCGGCGCCGCCGCCTTGCGCGATGCCGAAGGTGAACACGCAGGCCTCGAAGGCGTTCGGGACGCCCGGCATCGGGCCGATCAGCGGATTGCCGTCGGGCGCATAGGGGATAGGTCCATTGATGACCTTGGACAGGCCGGCGGTGCCCAGGATCGGTACGCGGGCGACGGCGTCGGCCAGGTAGTGCTCCAGCCGGTCGAGATCATCGGGGAAGAGCTGGAAGGAAAAATCCTCCGGCATCGGATCGTTGTGCGTTGCCCAATGCGCGCGGCAATTGCGCTCATAGGGGCCGAGATTCATGCCGGCCTTTTCCTGGCGCAGATAGTAGGAAGTGTCGACATCGCGCAGCAGCGGCAGTTTCTTGCCGTGTTCCTTCGACCAGGCGGCGAGTTCGGGGATTTCCTCGAACAGGATGTACTGGTGGCTCATCACCATCATCGGCACTTCGCGGCCGAACATTTTGCCGACTTCCGCCGCGCGGTAGCCGGCGGCATTGACGACGATCTCGCAGCGGATCTCGCCTTGCGCTGTTCCAATCACCCACTCGTCCTTGTCGCGGCGCACGCCTGACACCGGGCAGAAGCGGATGATTTTCGCGCCCATGTCGCGCGCGCCCTTGGCCAGCGCCTGGGTCAACTGCGCCGGGTCAATGTCGCCGTCGCTGGGGTCATAGAGCGCGCCTTTCAAATCGTGTGTTTCGATGAAGGGATAGCGGCGCTTGATTTCATCGACACCGACCACGTCGATATCCATGCCCTGGTAGCGGCCCATGCCCTTGGCGCGCTGGAATTCCTGCATCCGCTCGCTGGAATGGGCGAGCCGCAGCGAACCGGTGACATGATAGTTCATGGGGTAGTCGACGGCGTCGGCCAGGCCCCGGTAAAGCTCGGTCGAATAGCGCTGCATGTTCATCAGCGACCAGGACGACGAGAAGGTCGGCACGTTGCCGGCGGCATGCCAGGTCGAGCCGGATGTCAGCTCGTTCTTTTCCAGGAGCACGCAGTCGGTCCATCCCGCCTTGGCCAGATGATAGAGCGCTGAGGTGCCGACAACGCCACCTCCGATGATCACCACGCGTGCCGTGCTCGGCAAACCGGCCATATCCAAACCCTTCGTTCAATAGACAGGCGGCGAAACCACCCAGATGATTACTGCCGGCTCAGTGCCGGGATTGCGCCAGCGATACGGCTTTCTCTCGAAGCGGAAGGAATCACCTTCGCTAAGCCGGTGCCAGACGCCTGCTATCTCGATCTCGAAAATACCCGAGGCGACATAGCCGGCTTCTTCGGTCGGCCGCAGCTGCTCGGTCTTCATCTCCGCGCCCGGCGCGAAGATCGAACGCACCATCTCGAAGCTACCACCGAGATCCGGCGACAGGAGTTCCTCCACCAGGCCGGATTCGCTGGTGCCAAGCGTGCGGCGCTTGCCGCCGCGCACAACCACGCCGCGCTCGCTTTCCTGGGGCACGTCATGGCTGAAGAACAGGCTGATCGGCACGCCGAACAGCGCGGCAAAGGCCCTGAGATCGCTGAGCGATGGCGTCGACAGACCGCGCTCGACCTGGCTGACCCAGCCGACCGACCGGCCGAGTTTCACGGCGATCTCGGCGAGCGTCAGGCCACGCAGGCGGCGCAAGGCCCTGATATCGCTGGCCAGCACCCGTTCGTCAGGTCCCTGTAATGTTCGTGCGGTAGTCGAGGGCAAATCGCTCATTTCATGAAAATTTCCATCCGAATTTCATGAGAGATCAAGCTCATGAAAAAATCAAGTGGATTTTCACCGATGCTCAAGAATTGCTTGCAGGATTTTGACGGTTCATGCAAAGGCTCGGCCACGAGCGGCGAGTGGGGACGTCCGATCGAGACAAAGGGACGGCCCATGCTGGAGAAGAAGGCTCGAATCGCCGTTGACGCCGAGATCGTCGACGACGCGATCCTGTCGCGACGTTCGGTACGCGCATTTCTGCCCGACATGGTCGATGATGAGACGATCCGCGACATACTGGCTGTCGCGGCACGCGCCCCGTCCGGCACCAACATGCAGCCCTGGCGGGTCTATGTGACCAAGGGCGAGACCAAGCAGAAGATATCGGACGCCATCCTCAATTCCGGCATCCGCGCCGAGAAGGCCGACTGGGACGAATATCGTTACTATCCTACGCAGTTCTTCGAGCCCTATCTGACCCGTCGCCGCGCCAACGGCTTCGGCCTCTATGGCGCGCTCGGCATCGGCCGCCGCGAGGTGGACAGGATGCGTGCCCAGCACGATCGCAACTTCGTCTTCTTCGATGCGCCGGTCGGCATGGTCTTCACCATCGACCGCAGGCTCAACCAGGGCTCGTGGATCGACTATGGCATGTTCCTGCAGAACATCATGGTCGCGGCGCGGGGCAGAGGCCTGCACACCTGCCCGCAAGCGGCTTTCGCACCCTACCACCGACAGATCAGGCCGGTGCTCAACATTCCCGACGAGGAGATCGTCGTCTGCGGCATGGCGCTCGGCCACGAGGACACGTCCAAGCCCGAAAACGCATTCCGCACCGATCGCGTGCCGCTCGAGGAATGGGTTACATTCAGCGAGTAGGCTTCGGCCGTTAGTCTCGCCGCGTTGCTATTCCGGATTGAACTGTGCGCCGTGGCCGCTGACATGGGCGCCGTCCTGCGGCGTCAGCTTGAGATAAGCGAGCAGCGCGCAGAGCGTTATGACGCCCTCGATCACGAACAGGATGCGGAAGTCGTTGGCGACCGCGGCGCCGCCTCCGGCCAGGAAAGACAGCATCGCCGCCGCCAGACCGACGCTGATCGCCACCGCCAGCTGCCAGAGAATGTAATAAAGCGCGCTGAAGCGGGCGAGATGTTCGGGCGCGATGTCGGAATAGGCGAGGTTGCCGGTCGAAGCCCATTGCGCGGACCGGAAGACGCCGAAGACGAAGATATAAATCAGCACGATCCAGACCGGCGTGGTCGCCTGTATCAAGGCGAAGGCCGCGACCATCGCGGCAACGATCGGCGTGTTGCAAACCAGCACGCGGCGGAAGCCGAAGCGGTTGAGCAGCTGCGGCATGAAGAACCGCATGATCACCGAGCCGACGGCCGCGACAAAGGTCAGCGATCCCGCCTGCACGGCGCTCATGCCGAAGCCGAGCTGGAACATCAGCGGCAGCAGGAACACCACCGAACTGAGGCCGATCGTGTCCAGCCCGCCGCCGGTCAGGAAAGAGATGCGAAAGGTACGGATGCGCAAGAGCTTGAGGTCGAGCAGCGGATTGCGGGCGCGCAGACAGTAGAGCGAGGCGATCGTCAGGATGGCGACGGCCAGCGCCAGCTCAGCCGCGATCACGCCGCTGGTCGCATCTTTTGCGGCAAGCGAATCCATGCCGAAGACCAGCAGCACCATGCCGCTGCCGACCAGGAGAAAGCCCGGAAAATCGAACGGTGTGCGCACCGGCTTGGTGACGGTCGGAAATAGCGAGGCCGCAAGAAGGGCGGCCACAAGCGCGAACGGCACGTTGATGAAGAAGATCCAGCGCCACGAGATGTACGTGGTGAGCGCACCGCCGACGAGCGGGCCGACCAGCGGTCCGGACTGGCCGGCGAGCGAGATGTACATGTTGATCTTCAAAGTCCGGCTGCGCGGGAAGGTGGTCAGGATGACGACCTGGCCGAGCGTGCCCATCAGCGCGCCGCCAAAGCCCTGTAGCGCGCGGGCGCCGACCAGCGTCCAGATGTCGTTGGACAGACCGCACAGTCCCGACGAGGCTGCGAACACCAGCAAGGCAAAGCAGTAGACGTTGCGCAGGCCGAAGCGGTCGGCAGCCCAGCCACCTGTTGGCATCGATATGATCAGGCTGGCGACATAGACGGTGATCAGGAGGCCGAGCTGGCTGGGCGGCCGGCCGAGGCTTTCGCCGATGCCGGGCAGCGCCGTCACCACGACATTCTGGTCGAGGCTGGTCATGAACACGCCGCAGGCAACAGTGAGCGGCAGCAGGAGCAAGGCTCTGGCCGGCACATCGGCGCGATCGGTGGCGCCGGCGGATAGTTCTGCGGTCATTGGGATGTTCGAACCAAACTCATGTGCTGACTGTGAGACGGGTTCTTATACCCTTCGGGCCGGTTTGGCGGCCACAGCTTGCTACCATGGTCGCCTTGGGCGGAATTCTCTAGCGGCAGAACCGGTTGGCCTTGAGGCCAGATGCGGCCATGCGATCAGCCTACTGCACCTCGTAGCCGACTTCCTCGCTGGCGTGGCAGAGCGCCTTCCAGAACGAACGGGCGAACGAGCGGAAGACGTGGATGTCGAACTGGTCGGTGCCGCTGCGATGGATCTGGGCGAAGACGTCGTGATGGGCCGTCGAGCGGCCGGAGCCGACCGGGAAGGCCGGCAGGGCGAAGTCGATGGCGAAGAATTTGGCGAGCACCCATTCGGCCTTCGGCCCGGCAATGCGGATCACCGTGCGGCCGTGCGAAAGATCGGTCACCGTGCCGATAGCCGGACCCACCGCCTTGGCGAAAGCCTCGGCCAGACCCTCGGCGTCGTCGGCGACGGTGAATTTGCCCGGCGCGAAACCGAATACTGATTTCCCGCCACTGGAGATGCCACCGCCGGCGCCATCGGGCAATGCGAGCCCGGTGACGGCGCGAATGGCCGCTATCAACTTCTTCTCCTCGCCGGGCCAGGCGGCGAGCTGCACGATCGAGCCGGGCCTGGTCTCGGTCAGGATGACGTCGACGCCATGCTCGAAATTGCCATGCGAGCCGGGATGGAAGTCCGGCTCCAGCGGTGAAAGGCGCTCAACCATGCATGCGGCTCCCGTCCGGATCATAGAAGTGGTTAGAAACGATCTCGACCGGCCCGAAACGGTTGCGCAGCGGGTCGGAGACATGAGCGCGGGTACCGTGCCGCGCCTTGCCGCCCTTGACCAGCGCCAGGGCGATATGCTTGCCGAGCGCCGGCGAATAGCAGCAGGCGGTGATATGGCCGATGGAGCCATGCGGATTGGCCTCGTCGAGCTCCTCGACGATATGCGCGCCGCCATTGAGCGGGCGGTTATCGAGCGCCATGAGGCCGACCAGTTCCAGCCTGTCGGACGAGACCAGACCTTCGCGGTCCATCATCGCCGAGCCGATGAAGGGTTTCTTCTTCGACAGCATCCAGTCGAGATGCAGGTCGCGCGCCGTGGTGCGGCCGTCGATCTCGGCGCCGGTGACGTGGCCCTTCTCGATGCGCATCGTGCCCAGCGCCTCGAGCCCGTAGGTGACCAGCCCGAACGGCTTTCCGGCCGCGACCAGCGTTTCCCAGACATGGGTGCCGTAGCCGGCGCCGCAATAGACCTCGAAGGCCATTTCGCCAGAGAAGGACAGCCGGCAGATCATCACCGGAACGCCGGAGATTTCGCCGCGCACGATGCCCATGAAGGGCAAGGTGACATTGTCGACAGCGGTGCCGGTGACGGAGGCCGCCAGGATCTGCCTGGCCTTCGGTCCGCCAATTGCCGCGCCAGCCCACTGGTCGGTCACCGAGGTGACGTGGACCTTCAGCTCCGGCCAGATCACGTCGAGGAAATATTCCAGATGCTGCATCACCTTGCCGGCATTGGCCGTGGTGGTGGTCATCAGGAAGTCCTGTTCGCCGAGCCGCCATGTGGTGCCGTCGTCGAAGGCGAAGCCGTCCTCGCGCAGCATCAGCCCGTAGCGCGCCTTGCCGACGGCGAGCGTCGAAAACATGTTGGTGTAGACGCGGTCGAGGAACTCGGCGGCGTCGGGCCCTTGTATGGCGATCTTACCGAGCGTCGAGACGTCGACGATGCCGGCGGTTTCGCGCGTCGCGCGGGCCTCGCGCACATAGGCCTGTTCGATCGTCTCGCCTGAAAGCCCGTAGATCATCGGCCGGTACCAGAGACCGGCCGAGTACATCGTCGCGCCATTGTCGACATGCCAGTCGTGCATGGGCGTCAGCCGTTCGGGCTTGAGGTCGCCGAAGCGCTCCGCCGCCAGGGAGCCTATCGAAACCGGCGCAAAGGGCGGGCGGAAGCGCGTCGTGCCGACTTCGGGTATCGGCTTGCCAAGCGCCTCGGCCATGATCGAAAGGCCGGGAACGTTGGAGCTCTTGCCCTGGTCCGTCGCCATGCCAAGCGTGGTGTAGCGCTTCAAATGCTCGACCGAGACGAAGCCTTCGCGATGCGCCAGCCGCACGTCTTCCGCCGTCACATCATGCTGGAAATCGACGAAGCTCTTGCCCTTGGCCCTGATCTCGAAAACCGGCGCCGGATCGGGATCGCCCGGCGCCGCCTCGACCGAGGGCAGCGCGGTCGGGGTAGAAGATCCTCCTGCCGCGGCAAGGCCGGCGGCGCGGCCTTCGGCAATCGCCTCGGCGGTGGAAAAGCTGCCGGTGAACGCGCCGGCGCCAATCCATTTCTGTGTCGGTTGCGGTGGCAGGAAGGCTTGCCGCGCCGGGCTCCACTCCGCCCGGGCGCCGGCCTGGCTGGCCAGATGTATGGTTGGCGACCAGCCGCCCGACATCAGCAGGCAATCGGCATGGATGCTGCGGGCATCGCCGGTAAGCCCGCCATTGGCCATGTCGAAGCGTTGCAGCTTGAGGCCGGTCAGCGCCCTGCCGCCCTCGGTGGCGATGACGGCATGGCCGGTGAGGATTTCTGCTTCGGTTTCCTCGGCCAGCTTGCGCACGTCGCCCGAAAGCTCCGGCCTGACGTCGGCGATGGCGACGATCTGCGCCCCGGCCTTCTTCAGAGCCAGCGCACTGCGATATGCGCTGTCATTGTTGGTGAACAGCGCGACCTTGTCGCCGGGCAACACGCCGAATTCATTGGCATAGCGTTCGGCGGCATGCGCCAGCATGACGCCCGGCCGGTCGTTGCCGGGGAATACCAGCGGCCGTTCGAAGGCGCCGGTGGCCAGCACCACCGACCCCGCGCGGATCGCCCAGTAGCGATGCAGCGGCTCGCCCTTGCCGGGGTTTTCCTTGTGATCGCTGACGCGCTCGAGCGCGGCCAGCGTGTTGTTGTCATAGTAGCCCCAGACAGTGGTGCGCGGCAGAAGGCGGACATTGTCATGGCCTTCGAGCTGCTTCACCGCGCGCCTGGCCCAGTCGGCGGAGGGCAGCCCGTCGATGGTCTCGTCTGACCAGTTGGCCGAGCCGCCGAAACGCGGATCGAGTTCGGCCAGGATGACGCGCGCGCCCTGATCGGCGGCGGCCTTGGCAGCCATCAGCCCGGCGGGGCCGGAGCCGACCACCAGCACGTCGCAAAAGGCGTTCATGCGCTCGTAGCGCGCCGGATCCGCGGCCGAGCCGGCGCGGCCGAGACCGGCGGCGCGGCGAATGAAATGCTCGCAGAACATCCAGAAGCGGGTGCCTTTGAACGGGCCGATGACCGGTCCCATGAACGTCTTGTAGTAGAAGCCGGCCGACAGAATCTTGCCGCCGAGCTGGTTGACGGCGTTGATATCCCATGAAAGCGAGGGAAAGCGGTTCTGGCTTATGGCGACCAGTCCGTCATGGATCTCGACCATGGTGGCGGCGATGTTAGGCTCGCGGACGTCGCCACGCAGCACCGTCACCAGCGCGTTCGGCTCCTCGACGCCCGCGCTCAGCAAGCCGCGCGGGCGGTGGTATTTGAATGACCGTCCGAAAAGGGTGACGCCGTTGGCGAGCAGCGCGGACGCCAGCGTGTCGCCGGCATGGCCGGTGTAGGCGGCGCCGTCGAAGGTGAAGCGGATCGTCTTCAGCCGGTCGATGCGGTTGCCGGTTTCGATGCGGCGCGGGCTCACGACTTGCCCTCCATCTTGCGGCGCGGGCCGTGGTCGCCACGCGCGAAGGCGACACTCGAAATCTCATGCGTCAGCGTGTTGCGCACGACCCTGAGATGCGAGCGGCAGCCGCCGGAATGCTGCCAGATCTCATTGTGGTCGCCGGCCGGGTTCAGCCGATCGTAGACATAGGCGTTCCAGGCCTCGAAATTCTGCGAGGCAGGCTCGGGGCGTTCGCGGTTGCCGTCACCCTGATAGGTGAATTCGATGACGTCGCGCGGGCCGCAATAGGGACAGGTGATCAGCACGGTATATTCCTGTTGAAGCCTTGCTCGGTGAGGCCTTGCTTAGTGCAGTCTTGCTTAATGCAGTCTGGGGTTGGCGCCCTGGCCCTTGTCGTCGATCACCAGGCCGCGATGGAAGCGGTCGAGCGTGAACGGGGCGTTGAAATCGTGCGGCTGGTCCTTGGCGATGGTCCAGGCGAAGCACCAGCCGGAGGCCGGCGTCGCCTTGAAGCCGCCGTAGCACCAGCCGCAATTGAGATACATGCCCGGCAGCGGTCCCATGGTGATGATCGGCGAGCCATCCATCGACATGTCGCAGACGCCGCCCCAGGAGCGCAGCATGCGCACGCGGGCAAGGCCGGGAAATAGCGCCAGCATCTCGCTCATCACCTCGTCGACGATGGGCAGGTTGCCGCGCTGCGCGTAGCTGTTGTACCCGTCGATGTCGCCGCCATAGACCAGGCCGCCCTTATCCGACTGCGACATGTAGAAGTGGCCCATGCCGAAGGTGACGACGGTGTCGATAAAGGGCTTTAGCGATTCGGTGACGAAGGCCTGCAGCACATGGCTCTCGATCGGCATGGTGTCGACGCCGGCCAATTGCATCACGCGCCCGGTACTGCCGGCCACCGCGACCGCTACCTTCTTGGCCCTGATATCGCCGCGCGATGTGGTGACGCCGGTGACGCGGTCGCCGTCGCGCAGGAAACCGGTGACCTCGCAATTTTCGATGATATCGACGCCCCGACGGTCGGCGCCGCGCGCATAGCCCCAGGCCACCGCATCGTGCCGGGCGGTGCCTGCACGGCGCTGCATCAGGCCGCCGACCACAGGGAAGCGTGCATTGCTGGAGATATCGAGTGCCGGGATCAGGCGTTTGATTTCGGCCGGCGTCATCAATTCGGCATCGACGCCTAGATGCCGCATGGCGTTGCCGCGCCTTGCATAGTCGTCGAACTGGGCCGGTGTGTGGGCGAGGTTCAGGCAGCCGCGCTGCGAGAACATGACGTTGTAGTTGAGCTCGTGCGACAGGCCCTCCCACATCTTCATCGAATGTTCGTAGAAGCGGGTGTTGGCCGGCAGGAGGTAGTTGGAGCGGACAGCCGTGGTGTTGCGGCCGACATTGCCGGAGCCGAGCCAGCCTTTCTCCAGCACCGCCACATTGGTGATGCCGTGTTCCTTGGCCAGGTAATAGGCGGTCGACAGCCCATGCCCGCCGCCGCCTATGATGATGACGTCATAGGAGGCCTTCGGATCCGGTTTGCGCCAGGCCGGCTTCCAGTCCTTGTTTCCCTTGAGCGCGTTCGCGAGCAGCGAGAGGGCCGAGTACTCTGCCATGTGTATGGTGTCCGTTTCGGGCGATGCGGCAGACTATAGAGCAGGCGGCGGACGCAAAGCCAATATTGCGCCATCGCCTTTCGACTGGCCGACGCTTGGGCGTGTGCGATCGGCGGCGGTGGCTTGCCCCATGATATGGCCGTCTTTATCAAGGACAGGCTTTGATATTGCCCTTTATGTCCGTGAGTCGCCGACAGACCATGCTTTTTCGATTGCTTCGCCTCGTCCTGATCCTCGCGCTTGTCGTTTCGGCGCAGCCTTCGTTCGAGGCTATGGCTCAGGCGCTTGGCCAGGGCGCCGCCGGGCTGATCACCGACCAGCAGAAAGTCATTCAGGGCCTGACGGCCAAGACTGACGATCTCGAAAAGAAGATACAGCAGGATGCCGAGGACGATGGCTCACTCGTCGATATCCGTCTGCAGTTGGAGGATCTGTCGCGGGCGGCGCTGAGCAGTGCGCTGGCGTTCCGTTCGCGACTCACCGACATCAACAAGCGCATCGAGGTGCTGGGGCCGCCGCCGGCGGCAGGCCAGCCGCAGGAACCCGACATCGTGACCGGCGAACGCCAGGCGCTAGCGTCGGAAAAGGCCGAGATCAACGCGGTCGTCGCCAGCGCACAAAACCTGTCGATCCGCATCAGCGGGCTGATCGACAAGATCGGCAATATGCGCAGCGAGCTGTTCCGCAACCTTTTGACCAAGCGCTATGTGCTGTCGGATGCGCTGAGCCCGCAGGTGTTTTCCGACGCCCACGACGAGTTCGGCAATTTCTACAAGGCGGTGTCATCCTGGCTGGGTTTCGCCTTCAAGTTCAAATTCCAGGCCATGCTGGCGGCAACCTTTGTGGCGCTCGGCCTGGCGCTGGTGCTGCTGGTTGGCGGACGGCGCCTGTTCGGGCGGGTTTTCGAGGCCGATCCCGCCAATGAGGACCCGTCCTATCTCAGCCGCCTTTCGGTGGCTTTCTGGTCGACCTTGCTGCCGACGCTGGCGGTTGGCGCCTTTCTCGGCTTGACCATCTTCTTTTTCAACTATTACAACGTGTTGCGCGGCGACATCGGGGTCTTCCTCAATGCGCTGGCGACCGTCATCGGCGTGGTCTTCTGCGTCAACCGTCTGACCAACGCGGCACTCGAACCGCGTTTGCCGAACTGGCGCCTCATCCCCGTCGAAACCGGGCCGGCCCGCTGGCTGGTCCGCCTGACCACGGCCATGGCCGTGGTCATCGGCTTCAACAACTTCCTGTCGGTCGTGAACGACAAGATGGGCTCGCCGCTGTCGCTGACCATCGCGCGCAGTTTCGTCGCCACCATCATCGTCGGCGTCATCCTGATCCTGATGGCGATGCTGAGGCCGTTCAGGGTGCGTGACGGTAGCTGGCGCCCGTGGCCGGCATGGCTGCGCTATACGTCGCTGTCGCTCGGGCTCTTCACCATCATCGCGGCGCTGCTTGGCTATATCGGCCTTGCGCTGTTCGTCTCGCTGCAGGTTGTGGTCACCGGCACAGTGCTGATAACAGCCTATATCGGCTTCCTGTCGTCACGGGCGATCGGCGAAGAGGGTGCGTTCGCCGACACTACCGTCGGGCGATGGCTGTCGGCCAATTCCAGCTATGAGGATACGGCACTCGACCAGCTCGGCCTCGTGGTCAGTGTTGCAATCAATCTGTTGATCGTGCTGGTTTTCCTGCCGCTGATCCTTTTGATGTGGGGTTTCCAGCCGGGCGACATCCAGGCATGGGCCTACAAGCTGGCAACCGGCATCAATATCGGTTCGGTGACGATTTCTGTCACCGGCATCCTGTCGGGCATCGTCGTCTTCGTCATCGGCTATTTCCTGACGCGCTGGTTCCAGGGCTGGCTTGACGGCTCGGTCATGGCGCGCGGCAAGGTCGATACCGGGGTGCGCAACTCAATCCGGCTGGCGGTCGGCTATGCCGGCGTGGCGCTGGCGGCGCTGGTCGGCATTTCGGCCGCCGGCATCGATCTCTCCAGCCTGGCGCTGGTCGCCGGTGCGCTTTCCCTCGGTATCGGTTTTGGCCTGCAGAATGTCGTCTCGAACTTCGTCTCCGGCCTGATCCTGCTCGCCGAGCGGCCGTTCAAGGTCGGCGACTGGATCGTTGCCGGCGATGTCAGCGGTACGGTCAAGAAGATCAGCGTGCGCGCCACCGAGATCGAAACCTTCCAGCGGCAGTCGGTGATCCTGCCCAATTCCAACCTGATCAACAACGCCGTCGGCAACTGGACGCACCGCAACAAGCTCGGCCGCGTCGACATCAAGGTCGGCGTCGCCTATGGCAGCGACGTCAAGCAGGTCCATGCCATCCTTCTGGAGATCGCGCGCAGCCATCCGCTGGTGCTGAAGAACCCCGAGCCTTTCGTGCTGTTTTCCAATTTCGGGACTGCGGCGCTCGAATTCGAGATCCGCGTGTTCCTGGCCGATGTGATGAACGGCAACATCGTGCAGAACGATGTCCGCTTCGCCGTGCTGGAAAAATTCACCGGCGAACACATCGAGATACCCTCGACGCCGCGCGCGGTGGTGGAGGTCAAGAAGCACGTCGCCTGGCCGACAGACGACGACAAGATCGAGGCCGACTTCGCCGAGCAGGAGCAGGCCAAGGCGCAAGCGGAAGCTGATGCGAAAAGGCTGCCGAAGTCGCGCAAGGCGAAGAAGCCCGATCCGGATTAGAGCGGCAATTCGCGGGGCCTGCGCGACCCAAAGCAGATTGCGGCATGAATGCGGCATTCAGTTGCGGTTCAGCTTCCATCTCATATAAGCTTCCATGCAAAGGCGAAATGCCTTGCGAAATTCAACAGAGGCGGTGGGAACACCGATATTGCACCATGTGGAAGTCTCTCGTCGCTGCCGTCGCCTTGTTCGCCGTGAGCGGCTCGGCCCATGCCGCCAGCGCGGTCAACAAGGACGCCGAGACCCGCACGCTGGTCGTGACAGAGGGCGGCAGCAAGGCCGAACTCGCACTGGCCGGGGGTGAAACCGTGGAATTCTGTCAGAACGGCTGCTTCGTGACCTTGCCCAATGGCGACCTCGAGGCGCTGACCGGTTCAGAAACGGTCGAGATTTCGGGCGGCGTTGCCCGCATCAAGTAGTCTCAACCGCAAAACCTGAAAGGCCGGGCATTTGCTCGGCCTTTTGTCGTTTCTGGTAGCAGTTGTTTTAAGGGGTGGGATGCGCTGGCAGGCTTTACAGCGTCCTTCGTCGCCTATCTGGCCATCTCCCACTGGGCACCCACCATCCCGGTTGGTGTGAGGCCGCCGATAATCAGGTTGAGGTCGGTTTCTTGCCTGCGGCCGAGATCGGCCAGGTCGTGGGCTCCCAGGTCGGTTTGCAGGCCGGAGATGTCTGGGCCTTCGGCTGAACCTGATTTCGCGCTGCAAGGGGGATTGAGCGCGGCGCATTCCGACGGCTAGTCGCTCGGCTTTTTCCCAATGTCGCAAACAGGCTTCATTTGCTCCATCGCTCCGCCCTATAGTCCGCGCGCTTTATCACATTGGAGTCGCGGGCAATGGCAGAGTTTCCGAAAAAGGCGAAGGTCGTCATCATTGGCCTTGGCGGTATTGTCGGCGCATCGATCGCCCATCATCTGATCGAACGCGGCTGGGACGACATTGTCGGCATCGACAAGTCGGGCATTCCGACCGACATCGGCTCGACGGCGCACGCCTCCGACTTCTGCTACACCACCAGCCATGATTTCCTGTCCTGCTGGACGACGCTCTATTCCATCGATTTCTACGAGAAGATGGGGCACTACGCGCGCATCGGCGGCCTTGAAGTGGCTCGCGTCGGCGATGACTCGCGCATGGACGAGATCAAGCGCAAGATCGCCTCTGCCAAGGCTTTTGGCACCCGCGCGCGCCTGGTCGAACCGGCCGAGATCAAGGAAAAGTTTCCGCTGATCGAAGAGGAGATGGTGCAGGGCGGTCTATGGGATCCCGATGCCGGCCTCGTCATTCCGCGCTCGCAGACGGTCGCCGGCAAGCTGGTCGACCAGGCCGAAGCCTCGGGCAAGCTGAAATCCTTCGCCAACACGTCGGCAACGTCGCTGATCGTCAAGGACGGCCGCATTACCGGCGTGGTCACGGGGCGCGGCACGATCGAGGCCGACTACGTCATCGTCTGCGCCGGCATCTGGGGCCGGCTGATCGCCGAAATGGTCGGTGAAGACCTGCCGGTCATGCCGATCGACCACCCGCTGACTTTCTTCGGTCCGTACAATGAGTTCGCCGGCACCGGCAAGGAGATCGGCTGGCCGCTGCTGCGCGACCAGGGCAACTCGGCCTATATGCGCGACACCGGCGATCCCAAGACCGCCGAGGGCGGCCAGATCGAGTGGGGCTACTACGAAGAAAACAATCCGCGCCTCTGCCACCCGCGCGATCTGCTGGAGAAGGACCAGGCACGGCTGTCGCCCTCGCAGCGCGACCTCGACATGGAACAGATCCTGGCGCCGCTCGAGCGTGCCATGGAGCTGACGCCGATCCTGGGCGAACTTGGCTACAACGAAAGCCATTCCTTCAACGGCCTGCTGCAGGTGACCGCCGATGGCGGCCCGTCCATGGGTGAAAGCCAGAAGGTGAGGGGGCTGTGGTACGCCGTCGCCATCTGGGTCAAGGACGGCCCGGGCATGGGCAAGCTCATCGCCGACTGGATGACTGACGGCCGCACCTCGATCGACCATCATGCTATCGACTATGCGCGTTTTTATCCGCACCAGACCAAGGAACAGTTCATCTGGGATCGCTGCACCGAGACGGCGATGAAGGTCTACAATCCGGCGGTGCATCCTCGCGAGCCGTTCTCGAAAGCGCGCAACATCCGCCGCTCGCCGTTCTGGGAGCGCGAGAAGGAGCTTGGCGGCTACTTCATGGAACTGGGCGGCTGGGAGCGCGCCCACGGCTACGCCGCCAACGAGCATCTGCTGGAGAAATACGGCAACCGCGTGCCGGTGCGCGAGAACGAGTGGGACAACCGCCATTTCTGGCGCGTCTCCAATGCCGAGCACCTGGCGATGAGCGAGGATTGCGGCATCGTCAACCTGTCGCATTTCTCCATGTACGACGTCGAAGGACCCGACCATGTCGCGCTGCTAGAGTGGCTGTGCGCGGCCAAGATCGGCGGCGACAACAATATCGGCAAGGGCATCTACACCCACTTCCTCGACGAGGAAGGCATGGTGCGGGCCGACTTCACCGTGATCCGCATGGCTGACCGCTGCCGGGTGATCGACGGCGCCGACGCCGGTCCGCGCGACTTCCGCTACATGCAGCGCACCGCGCAGGACAAAGGGTTTGACGTGACCGTCACCGACGTGACGGAAAAATACGTCACCATCGGCATCTGGGGTCCGAACGCGCGCACCACCTTGCAGAAGGTGGTCGAGAACCCCGAGGGCCTTTCGCTTGAAAACTTCCCGTTCGCGGCGATCAAGCCGATCAAGATCGGCGGCAAGGACGTTACCGCCTTCCGCATCTCCTATGTCGGCGAGCAGGGCTGGGAACTGCATATGCGCTATGAGGACGGGCTTGCCGTCTGGGACGCGTTGCGCGCCACCGGCGTCATGCCGTTCGGCGTCGAGACCTACGCCAATACGCGCCGCATGGAAAAGAGCCTGCGCCTGCAGAATGCCGACCTGTTGACCGAATACAATCTGCTCGAGGCCGATCTCGCGCGACCGAAGGTCAAGGAGAACGACTTCTGCGGCAAGGCCAAACATGTGGAATACCGCGCCCGCGAGCACCAGCCGGCGATGCTGTGCACGCTGGTGATGACCGAGAACACCGATGCCAAGGGCGTCGCGCGCTATCCAGTCGGCATCATGCCGGTCATAGACCCCTCGACCGGCGAGACGCTGGTCGACGAACTCGGCCGCCGCTCGTTCACCAGTTCGGTCGCCTATGGCCCGACCATCGGCAAGAACATCGCGCTCGCCTATCTGCCATGGGCCTACGCGCAGGAAGGCCGCAAGCTCAATGTCGAGTATTTCGGCGAGACCTATCCGGTCGAGGTGGCGGGCGTCGGTTACAAGCCGCTCTACGACCCGGAGAACCTCAAGCCGAGGAGCTGATTGCTACGCAAGCGGCAAACGCAGATCGAAAAGCCCGGCTTTCAGCCGGGCTTTTTGTCTTTTTAACCCGATCGTTCTCGCATATCGTCGCGCCGGGCGGAGTAAACGGCTTGCAACGGTTCGGCTGGGACAGGAAGAACGATGCGTTCGTGTTCAGGGGGCGTGTTCCCGTCTACCTGAGCTGGACATTTGCGATTCCCATCGTCCTGCCTTTTGTGCACGAGTGGTCGATCCGCCCAAGGGATGCCCTTGTCCATACGGCGATATTTGGCTTGCTTTTCCTGCTGTCGATATTGCTGCACGAGCTCGCGCATGTATGGGCCGCACGCCGGCTAGGCATTGGCACCGAGAGGATCGACCTATATTTCTTTGGCGGGATTGCCTGGTTTAAACGCGGTGCAGCCTCGTCTTACGGCTGGGCATGGATCGCATTCGCCGGGCCGTTGGCAAACATCGTGCTGGCGGCGGGTTTCGCTGCTTCCTACCATCTCTTTGCCAGACCTCTGTTGCCTGGCGATCCGGACAGCCTCTTCAGCATGCCGCCGCCGAGGCCAGCTACACTTCTGGAGTGGACACTGTGGGTCGGCGCATTGTCGAACATGGTTTTGGCTGGGCTCAATCTTCTCCCGGCCTATCCGTTGGATGGCGGGACGATCGCCAGGAATCTGCTCGCACGGCGCTTCGACGCCGGCGTTGCCGCGCGTATCGTCGGCTTTTGCGGCGTTGTGCTGTCCGTCTTGCGTTTCGCAGTCATTCTGCCGGCCGCCATAGCCGGAATTCTGTTGTGGATTCCTCCATCCTTCAAGCCGAACTGGCGGGCTTTTCGCGGGACTGGCGGGAGGAAGCCGCCTGTCCCCAAGCTTCCGCCGCCTGAGCCTGCCGACGATGTGGAATGGCGCGGCAGAGGCGGAAGGCCTGTGAAAAGGTAACCTTGGCCAGCGCGGCCGGGCGACAGGGATATCCCGCT
The DNA here is from genome assembly GCA_004791255.1 of bacterium M00.F.Ca.ET.205.01.1.1. Lineage (GTDB taxonomy): Bacteria > Pseudomonadota > Alphaproteobacteria > Rhizobiales > Rhizobiaceae > Mesorhizobium. Next base: position 281,758 of record SRUQ01000004.1, on the reverse strand, counting down.
TGATGTGCGTGGGGCCAATGGCTTATGTGGCCCCACTAGGAGCCTGCGAAAGCAAGGAACGACATGCGCATCCTGTCCGACGCCTTCATTCCCGAACTTCCCAACCGCTACAACGGCAAGGTGCGTGAAAATTACGATCTGCCGGATGGGCGGCGCATCATCATCGCCACCGATCGCCTGAGCGCTTTCGACATCATACTGGCCTCGATCCCGTTCAAGGGCGAAATCCTCACCCAGACCGCACGCTACTGGTTCGAGGAAACCGCCGACATCTGCCCCAACCATGTCCTGGAATATCCCGATCCGAACGTCGTCGTCGGCACGCGGCTCGACATGCTTCCGGTCGAGATGGTGGTGCGCGGTTATCTGGCGGGAACCACCAGCACCTCGATCCTGACCAAATACAGGAAAGGCCAGCGGAGTTTTTACGGCCACACCTTTCCGGATGGATTGCGCGACAATCAAAAGCTGCCGGCCGCGATCATCACACCGACCAGCAAGGCTGCCAGCGGTGGCCACGACGAGCCGCTGTCGGAAGCCGAGATCATCGAACAGGGGCTTCTCACGCAGGCGCAATGGGACACCGTATCGCGCTATTCGCTGGAACTCTTCGCCTGCGGCCAGCAGCGCGCCGCTGAACGCGGCCTGATCCTTGCCGACACCAAGTACGAATTCGGCACGGCGCCGGACGGCAGCATCGTGCTTGCCGACGAAATCCACACACCCGACAGCAGCCGCTACTGGATCGCGGCGAGCTACGACAAGGCGTTCGAAAGCGGCGGCCGGCCGGAGAGTTTCGACAAGGATTTCATCCGCTCGTGGGTGTCGGCGCGGTGCGACCCCTACAAGGATCCGATCCCAAGCATTCCCGACGAGATCGTCAACCAGGCCTCCGGGGTCTATGCCCGGGCTTATGAGGCAATCACCGGCAAAAAATTTGTACCCGACCTTTCGGGAGAGACCGTGCTGGAACGCATCCGGTCTAATCTCGCCCGCTATTTCTAGTAGTGTCTTGCATCGACGGGAGTCCGACCTGCACGGGCAAGCAATTCCCGGCTTTTGCACGCGGCGATTCTCGCTTACCTTTCCCCCATGTTTGCTTATGCCCATGCGAGGCATATAATTTCAGGCAGCGCCGCATTGGCGCTGGCGCTTTGGTTGACGCCGGCCGCCTCGGCTGACGAGCCGGTCGATGTCGAACTGGTGCTGGCGGTCGACGTGTCGCTGTCGATGTCGACGGACGAGCTCGAAATCCAGCGCCGCGGCTACGCGGCGGCGTTGACGCACGACAATGTGCTGCAGGCCATCGCCGATGGCGCCTATGGCAAGATCGCCGTCACCTATGTCGAATGGGCCGGCACCACATGGCAACGCGTCATCGTGCCGTGGACGGTGATCGCCAGCCGCGCCGACGCGGAGCGGGTGGTCGCGCAATTGTCCGCCCAGCCGCCCAACAGCGCGCGGCGGACCTCGATCTCCGGCGCGCTGGAGTTCGGCGCGGACCTTTTCGCCGAAAGCGGCTACCAGGGGACGAAACGGGTCATCGACATTTCGGGCGACGGGCCCAACAATCAGGGCGCGCCTGTCAATCTCACCCGCGACGGGGTGGTCAAACAAGGGATCGTCATCAATGGGCTGCCGCTGATGACGCGTGGCGGCTTTTCCGGTGCCTATGACGTTGGCGATCTCGACCACTACTACAGCGACTGCGTCATCGGTGGTCCCGGCGCCTTCATGATCCCGGTCAACGACTGGACGCAATTTCCCGAAGCCATACGCCGCAAGCTGGTCCTGGAACTCGCCGGTCTGGCTTCGCCCCATTGGGCGGCCGAGGAAGCCGCGCATCCGCCTGTCGTACTGGCGCAGGACAAGCCCGCCGCCGACTGCCTCGTCGGCGAGAAGATGTGGCGCAACCGCAGCTGGATACTCGACAGCCGTTGAGGCTGCGCGATGCACTGGGTTTCGTGGGGCGCTTAGGCCGCCAGCAATTGCTTGCGGTCGACGCGTTCCTGCTGTGGCGAGCGGGCGTAGAGTTCCCGGTAGCATTTGGAGAAATGCGAGGCCGAGACGAAGCCGCAGGCGACCGCCACCTCGACGACGGGCATCGATGACTGGATCAGCAGATGCCTGGCGCGATCGAGGCGGATCTCCAAATAGTAGCGGGCAGGGGAGCGGCCCATCTCGGTGCGGAACAGGCGTTCGATCTGGCGGCGCGACAGGTCGACATGGTCGGCGATCTCGATCAGCGACAGCGGTTCGGAAAGGTTGCCCTCCATCAGTTCGATGATGGTCAGCACCTTGGAGTTCTGCACGCCGAGGCGGGCGCGCAGCGGCAGGCGCTGGCGGTCGGTCGGGCTGCGCACGCGGTCGGTCAGCACCTGCTCGCAGACCCGGTTGACGAGATTCTCATCGAAATCGTCGCCGATCAGCTTCAGCATCATGTCGAGTGCGGCGGTGCCGCCGGCGCAGGTGTAGACGTTCTGGTCGATCTCGAAGAGATCGGCAAAGACATTGGCCTTGGGAAACGCCTCGGAGAAACCAGGCAGGTTCTCCCAATGGATGGCGCAGCGCTTGTTCGACAAAAGACCGGCGGCGGCAAGGATGTGCGCGCCGGTGCACAGGCCGCCGACTGCGACGCCCCTGTTATATTCCTCGCGCAGCCAGGCAAAGGCCGATTTGTTCTGGTAGCGCTCGACATTGACGCCGCTGCAGACGATGGCGATGTTGGGCCGGTCCGGACCCGCCATCTTCCTGCGCTCCTCCTCCAGCGAGGTGTTGACCGCGCATTCGACGCCGTTCGAGGCGCTCACCGGCTTGCCGTCGATGCTGGCGAGGCGCCACTTATAGGCCTCGTAGCCGAGCATGCGATTGGCCGAGCGCAACGGGTCGAGCGCGGTCGCAAAAGCGATCATGGTGAAATCGGGGACAAGAAAGAACACAAACGATCGCTTGACCGGATGCTTTACGGCGTTCACGGGAACCTCACGCAGCCATGACGCGAACAGGATGTCGCGAATAGCATAGCGACATCAGGAAAAGCCATGCCTGTCAATCGGCTACGCCGCCTGAGCGAGAATAAATTTGCGACATGGGTCGCAAATGGGCAATTGCTGTGCGGGGACAGACTGATGGAAGCCTATTGGGCTTGCAGCAGGGCCGCCAAGTGACAAAAACGCCGCGCTGGTTGGAGACCAGGCGGCGTTGCAGTCTTGAAAGGCAGCGGCAGGGAGCGCTGCCAGGAAAATCCTTAGGCGACGAAGCCGAGGCGCGCGGCTGCCATGGCGCCGGTCTGGCCGGGCATGGTCTTGGCAAGGCGCTGGCGCTCGAGAGCGGTGGTCAGGTTCATTTCGCGGCGGGCGAAGAGGCGGGCAAAAAGCTTCATGATCATCTCCATTCGGTTGCTCAGACGGGTCGCCTTCGCTTGATGGAGTGGGGCAGCTCGTTTGCTGGCGGTGATATAGGCTTGTGCGAGTGAAAACTAAATCGCAAAAGCGAAGCGCTTGTTATGAAAAGCGACACCGAATGCGACAAATTTGGGCAACGTGCCCAGGATTCGCAATTAGTTACAGCGGCTTAACTCAAAAATCGGTCGCTATGCGACTTGCTCATATGCGCCATGCAACGGCAGCATGGCTCCGAAAATCATTTGAACACAAATAAATCAAAACAGAGAAGGCCTGCCGGGCGGGCTGCGCGGCAGGCCTTCAGCACATGGTACACACAGCCTACTTTGCTCCAGCCCAGGATCCGATGCCATTGCGAGTGCCGGTCTTGGTGTCGGAAGCCTCGGGCCAGCCGATGTCCTTCTGCAATTCGATCGGCAGGGAACGGATGGCGCGTTCGGTCTGATAGCGTGCGCGGGCGGCGCTGAATTCGGTCGCGAACCGACCAATGGATGACAGGATAGACATTACTTTCTCCTTCGAGCCGGGCAGGCGCCGGCTGTGTTCGTCAGGTCTGTTTCAACTCACTTCATGTCGATTGCGGGTTTGCGTGGTGGTCGTTTTCGTGGCTGCTTTTGGCAGCATCCTCAATCGATGGAGTTGACTATGCTCCCGATGTGATGTTCAATCAAACGAAATGGAATGATGCTTTGTATCAGAAAAATTGAAGGACGCTTCTCATGAACGCCCCACTCAATCATCCGCTGCCGCTGCTCGATCTCGACGTTTTGCGTACTTTCGTGGCGATTGCAGAGACCGGCAGCTTCACCACCGCGGCCAATGCCGTCTTTCGCACGCCTTCGGCCGTCTCCATGCAGATCAAGAAGCTGGAGGATATTCTCGGCCGTTCGGTGTTCGCGCGCGACGCGCGTTCGGTGACGCTGACCACAGATGGCGAAATGCTGCTCGGCTATGCCCGCCGGCTGCTGTCGATCAACCGCGAGGTGGTTTCGAAGTTCATCATTCCCGACATTATCGGCGTCGTCAGGCTCGGCTCGCCGGATGATTACGGCGAGCGCGTGCTGCCGCATGTGCTGAAGCGTTTCGCGCAATCGCATCCCTCGATCGCGGTCGACGTCACCATCGACCAGAGCAGCAATCTGCGCCGCCGGATGGACGACCGGGCGCTCGACATCACGCTTCTGACCAATTCCTACAAGACCAGCGCGCTCGGCGCCGAGGTGCTGTTGACCGAGCCGATCGTGTGGGCCGGCGCCAAGGGCGGCTGTGCGCATCTGCGCGAGCCGCTGCCGGTGTCGCTGTGGGAAGAGGGCTGCGCCTGGCGGGCCGGCGCGCTCGAAGCGCTGAGCCGCGAGGGCCGCAATTACCGCATTGCCTATATGAGTGCCCACACGGCCGGCCAGCGTGCCGCGATCATGTCCGATCTCGCGGTCGCGCCGCTGCCGAAGTCATTCCTCGGCAACGACATGGTCGAGCTCTGCCCGAAGGACGGCATGCCCGACATCGGCACCTACAACCTCGCCATGGTGGTGGCGCCGGACGCCAGCGCACCGGTCAAGGCCGTCGCCGACCATATCAGAGCGACGTTTGAAGTTTTCCGGGAAACCGGCAAGTTCTGATCGGCCTTCCGGCCGAGAACAGGAGCGCTATTCCGCCGCTTCGGCGGAAGGCGCTTCGAACCTTACTCTCATGCCTTGCCTGATCGGCGACCGGGCCTCGCTGAGGAACGCGACGATATGTTGGCGCGCCCGTCGCGATTCCGGCATGTCGATCAGCGGCCAGACGTGGAACATGCCTTCCTCATGGACGACTTCGATCTCGACGCCGGCGTCGCGCGCCTTTTGTGCGAAGATCAGATTGTCGGGGGTCAACATATCGCGCGAGCCGGTCAGCAGCAGCGTTTTCGGCAGTACCGACAGATCGCCATAGACCGGGCTGATGTGCCAGTCGCTGGTGTCGATGCCGGCGCTGTACATCCGGATCGCCTCCAGCCCGCCGGGAATACCGAGCCACGGATCGTTGCGCTCGGCCTCGAAGACGGCCGGATTGGCGAGCGACATGTCGAGGCCCGGCGAGATCAGCACATGGCGCGACGGCAGAGGCAAGGCCTCTTCGGCCGCCATCATGGTCAGCACCACGGCCATGTTGCCGCCGGCGGAATCGCCCATGAAGATGATGTCCTGCGGCACCGTCGCGTCGAGCATCCGGCGATAGACATTGCCAACCATGCCGAACATGGCGTGGAAGTCATGCTCGGGAGCGATGGGATAGATCGGCACGGTGATGGCGTAGCCCAGCCGGTCGGCCATGTCGGCAATCAGGTCCCAATGATAGGGCGTGATTTCAAAGACATAGGCGCCGCCGTGCAGGTAGAGAATCCGCTTGTGCTCGCCGGCCCTGGGGGCGATTTCATAGACGGGAAAGCCATCGACCGAATGCACCTCGATGTTGAGACGCCGACGCAGCGCAACCGGTGGCTGGTGGTTCTCGGTCTTGCGCGCGGCGGCAATCCAGCGCTGCAGGTTTTCCGGGCTGGAAAATGCCTGCTTGCGGCTGTGCCGGAGAACAAACGAAACGAAGTGGCTTTTCAAACTTGGCATGTGGATACGCGAACTTCGGCGGCAGCCGACTAAGAGAATTCCCCCTCTTTGGCCAAGATCGTGCGCCGGCCGGAAATGTCAAGATTTACGCGGTGTCCACACGGCGGTGTGATCCGCGCCGCGATGGTCAGCGGCGCGGCAGAAGTGCTGCGCGCAATTGGTTGTTGCCGGTTGCCTGGCCCGCATGTCGGTCCCGGCGCTTGGCGAGCAGCTTGCATTTGTCGGCGAAGGTCATCAGCGCGCTGCGCCCAGGAGCAGGGAGGCAAGGGCCGCCTGCGGATCGCTGGGCGGCGAGGCTGGCCAGCCAATGTCCTTCTGGACATGCGCCGGCAGGCTGTTGAGATCGCGTATCGCCTTGTTCCTGGCGCGGGCCTGCCTGACGGTCACACCGAAACGGCCGAGATTTTCGAACATCGACATTGTCATCTCCCTTGAAGAACAGCGGCCCGGGATTGTCCTCGGTCGCCGTTCGATGCGGGTTAAATGCTCCTGTGATGTATCGGATGGATTTCGCGAGAACAGCGTTTTGGTTTCCGGATCGGACGATCCGGAAACATTTGCATGCAAATGAACTTGAGAATTCGAGGCGACCAGTGAAGGTCGCGTCTATTCGCGGCCTCGCCGTGCCGCGTGGCCTTCGCGCGAGCGCCGGCGTGGGGCGGCGTCGCCGGCGACGCCATCCTCGCTTACTGTCTTGCGTGGCGGCAGTTTCACTGCTGCCGACAGTTTCGGGAACGGATCGACCTTGTTCGGCAGCGCCATGGCGTAGACGAAATGCTCCTGGAATTTCGGCTCCAGCGCGGTCTCGATCTTCTCGATCTGGCTCACCGTCTCCTCGATCTCGCGCCGGTAGCCGCGGTTCAACAGCGCCATGCGCGCGCCTGCCCCTGCGGCGTTGCCGACGGCCGAAACCTTGTCGAGGTCGCAGTCGGGGATCAGGCCGAGCACCATGGCGTATTTCGGATCGATGAAGGAGCCGAAGGCGCCGGCGAAATGGATGCGGTCGACATGCTCGGTGTTTTGCTTTTCCATCAACAACTTGGTGCCCGCATAGAGCGCTGCCTTGGCAAGCTGGATGGCGCGCACATCGGTCTGGGTGATGGTGATCTTCGGCTCGCCTTCCTTCAGCACGTAGGAGAAGGTGCGGCCATTGGCGACAATGCGCGGCGAACGCATGCTGAGCGATCCGTCGACGACGCCATCCTCGGAGATGATGCCGGCGAGATACATCTCGGCGACGATCTCGATGATGCCGGAGCCGCAGATGCCGGTGACGCCGGTCGCCTGCACGCTGTCGATGAAGCCCGGCTCGTCTGACCACAGTTCCGAGCCGATGACGCGGTATTTCGGCTCCAGCGTTTCAGGATCGATGCGCACGCGCTCGATGGCGCCTGGCGCCGCGCGCTGGCCGCCGGAAATTTCGGCGCCCTCGAAGGCGGGGCCGGTGGGCGAGGAGGCCGCGACCACCCGCGTGCGGTTGCCAAGCACGATCTCGGCATTGGTGCCGACGTCGACGATCAGCATCATCTCGTCCTGGCGGTGCGGGCCTTCCGACAGCGTGACGGCCGCCGCATCGGCGCCGACATGGCCGGCAATGCAAGGCAGCATGTAAAGCCGGGCGCCCTGGTTGAGCTTCAGGCCGATGTCGGAGGCCTTGATGCGCACGGCGCCGGAAACGGCGAGCGCGAAGGGTGCGCCGCCGAGTTCGGTCGGGTCAATGCCGAGGAACAGGTGATGCATGATCGGATTGCCGACGAAGACGGAATCCAGAATGTCGTTACGCTGGACATTGCCCTCGGCGCAGACCTTGTCGACAAGGCCGGAGATGGCCTCGCGTACGGCGACCGTCATGCCCTCGCGGCCATCCGGGTTCATCATCACATAGGAGACGCGGCTCATCAGATCCTCGCCGAAGCGGATCTGCGGATTCGACGTGCCGGAAGACGCTGCGACGCGGCCCGACAGCAGCGACACAAGATGCATGGCGATGGTGGTCGAGCCGATATCGCAGGCCAGGCCATAGGCTTCGTTCTTCAAGCCCGGCCACAGAGCGATGACGCGGGCAATGTCGCTTTCGGCGTCCTTGTGGATGGCGGCGGTCGCCGTCCAGTTGCCCTTGCGCAGGATACCCTGCACCTGCGGCAGCAGGTAGAAATCGAATTCGAGGTTTTTCAGGCCCCAATCCTTCATCAGCGCGATCTTCAGCCGGTCGAGATCGCCCAGCGGCTTGTGCATATCGGGTTCTTCGATCTCGACGTAGCACATGCGGATCGCCGCATCGCGGGCGATGACCCTGGTGTCGGCATCCTTGCGGATGGTCTGCGCATTGATGACCGTATCCTGCGGCACGTCGATGACAAGATCGCCGAGGATCTGCGTCGAGCAGGAGAGGCGGCGCCGTTCGGGCAGGCCGCGGACGCGCTCGTAGCGCTCTTCCTTGGGACCCTTGGGCGAGATGTGATCGTTGGACGAGACGATCTTGTGCTTGGCGAAATTGCCTTCCTGCACCTCGATCTGGCAGCGACCGCAAGTGGCCCGCCCCCCGCACACGCTTTCGACATAGACGCCGAGCTGGCGTGCAGCGTCGAGCACCGGCGTGCCGACAGGGAACCGCCCGCGCTTGCCGGACGGCATGAACAGCACGAGCGGATCGGTGATGTTGGCAGGTGAATTCACGATTGCGCGCTTACCCCCGGGCCATGCGGGCCTCGCGGCCGCCGCGACGGCGACCGCCATTGCCGCCATCGCCCGGCGCGGTTACCGCAACCGGAGCGGCGACCGCATGGCCGCCTTCAGCCGGCTTATAGTCCTTGTAGGTGCGGATCCAGTTGGTGCAGTTCTCATCGGTGCCGTTCAGCACATTGGCGCCGCGCACGGCCTCCATTTCCTGCGGACGCACCGGGTTCATGATCGCCGAGGTCATGCCGGCGCCGATCACCATCGGGATGAAGGCGGCGTTGATGCCGTGGCGGTGCGGCAGGCCGAAGGAGATGTTGGACAGGCCGCAGGTGGTGTTGACCTTCAGTTCTTCGCGCAGGCGCCGCAGCAGCGCGAAGACCTGGCGGCCGGCATCGCCCAGCGCGCCGATCGGCATGACCAACGGGTCGACGACGACGTCATGCGCCGGGATGCCGAAATCGGCACAGCGCTCGACGATCTTCTTGGCGACGGCGAAGCGCACGTCCGGATCCATCGAAATACCGGTCTCGTCGTTGGAGATGGCGACGACCGGCACATTGTATTTCTTGACCAGCGGCAGGATGGCTTCGAGCTTTTCTTCCTCGCCGGTGACGGAGTTGACCAGCGGACGGCCCTTGGCGACCTTCAGCGCCGCCTCGATCGCGGCGGTGACCGACGAGTCGATCGACAGCGGCAGGTCGACCAGGCCCTGCACGATCTCCAGCGTCTGCACCAGCAGGCCCGGCTCCGTCTCATTCGGGTTGACCGAAGTGACGCCGGCATTGACGTCGAGCATGGTGGCGCCGCAGGCGGCCTGCTCGAGCGCGTCCTTGATGACGGTCTCGAAATTACCGACCACCATTTCGGCGGCGAGCTTCTTGCGGCCCGTCGGGTTGATGCGCTCGCCAATCACGCAGAAGGGCTGGTCGAAGCCGATGATGATTTCTCGGGTCGCCGAGGCGACGATGGTGCGGGTCATGAAATTTCTCCGTCGTGATATAAAGAGTTCTTTATATCGTTATCTGATTTCGATCAAGCGAATGGTGGCACTCCGCGCCGGTCAATGCGCGGTCTTCACCATGTCCACCTGGGTTTCGGTAACCTCGTCATGCAATATGTGCTCGAGCCGTTCGGCGACAATCTGGTCGTCACGGCGCACTTCGCGCTTCCAGGGCTGGCGGCCCTTCAGCACGCCCGATTCATCGACGATCTCGGCGACATATTCTTCCTGGCGGTAGGCCATCACATGGACGCCCGAGACGCCTGATATTTCCTTCACCTCGTTGATGATGTCGATGCAGAGCTGCTTGCCTTCCTTCTTCTGGTCCTGGGCGCCTTCGAGCCGCTTGATGATGGCGTCCGGAATATGGATGCCCGGCACATTCGAGCGGATCCACTTGGCAGTCTTGGCCGAGGCAAGCGGGCCAACGCCGCACAGGATGAACACTTTTTCGGTGTGGCCGAGATCGCGCGCCTTCTGCATGAAGGTCTTGAACATCGGTACATCGAAACAGTACTGCGTCTGCACGAATTGCGCGCCGGCGGCGATCTTCTTGCCGAGGTGGATCGGCCGGAAGTCGAAAGGCGGCGCGAACGGATTGACGGCCGCGCCAAGGAAAACCTGCGGCGGCGTCGTCAACTTGCGACCGGATAGGAACTTGCCGTTATCGCGCATGATGCGGACGGTTTCGAGCAGCGACATGGAATCGAGATCGAACACCGGCTTGGCGCCAGGCTGGTCGCCGGCCTGCACGCCGTCGCCGGTCAGGCACAGCATGTTGGCAACGCCCATGGCAGCACCGCCCAGCACGTCGCCCTGGATGGCGATACGGTTCTTGTCGCGGCAGGCGATCTGCATGATCGGCGCATAGCCCATGCGGGTCAGAAGCGCGCAGATGCCCACGGAGGACATATGGCAATTGGCGCCAGAGGCATCGACCGCGTTGATGGCATCGACCCAGCCGTCGAAAATCCTGGCCCTGTTGTAGACGTCTTCGGGATCGGCGCTGTCGGGCGGATTGAGTTCCGTGGTCACCGCGAATTCGCCGCGCCGCAGCACGCGCTCCAGCCGGCCGCGGGAGGAGTGGCCGGGCAGGGGATCGAGCGGCAGATGTATGCCGGCCGGGTTCTCGTCGAGCTGGCGGGCGGTCATGCGGCGGTTCCGGGCTTGGCGGCAGCTTCACTGGCCGCGGCCGCCTGAGCGGTGACGCGCAGCCAGGCAGAGGTCTCGCGCAGCGACTGGTCGACCGGCTTCTGAACGGTGAGTATCTTGTCGGAGTTGACCATGTTTTGCGAACCTTCCCAAGCCTTCACCCAAACGCAGGGCATATCAGGCTCGACCTCGCAATTGCCGTTGGCGCGCACGCCGCCGCAAGGGCCGTTGCGCAACTGCTTGGGGCAATTCATCGGGCACGACATGCCGGTGGAGGACAGGATGCACTGGCCGCACATGCGGCAGTCGAACATGAACCCCTTGACGCGCTTCTCGACGAATTTGATCGGGGCCTCGACGCGGCCGTAGCCGATGCCTTTCCACAGCGGGTGCAAAAGCAGGAAGGCATCGGCGAACCTGCTGTAGAACCATTCGAGCAGGCGCGAGTGCCTGATCGACCACAGCCGCACCGCGAAAGAACGCTGCACGCGCCGCTGCGGCGACACATCGGCCGGCTTGTAGTCGGATTTCGGCGCGGCCTTCTTGACCAGTGTGGCCTGGGTAACCGCCGACCCTTCCTTGACAGGAACCGTCTCAGACATTTTCTTTTCCGCCCGCCTTGACCAGAGCGACCAGGCGCTCGCGGTCATATTTCGTGTCGAGATCGTTAAAGGCCCTTTCGACCTCGGCTTCGAGATCGTCGCCGACAGGAACCGGATCGGCCTTGCGCCATTCGGCCAGATAGTCGTCGGTGCCGCCGGCGCCGGTGCGCATGGCGCACATGTCGATCGCCTCGGTGAAGCGCAGCGGCAATTCGCGCTTGGCGTTCTGCCGGCCCTTCTTGACGATGACCTGGGCAGGGATGTCGCGCCAGTAGACGACGATCAGATCGGCCATGAATTCTCACTCCTCGATATGTCGAGCATTGCCGCAAGCCGTACCGACCCGCTTGTTATGGGACGACGCGCGCGCATTCAAAAGCGACGCATCTGGATGTCGTAAAATGAAAGGTGCGTTTCTTCCCACGCACTGCGTATACATAACCGCATCGGCCGGCCAAAAAGGCCGGCGCGCGGGATGCCGTCGCGGCAAACGAAGAAGCTACCAGATGCCGGTTCTGACGCCTGTCCAGAGGTAGAACCAGATCGTGGGATGGTACCATTGTTTCGAAGGCAGGCCGGGATCGATCGTCGCCAGTTTTCCGGCCAGTGCATCGCTGACAGCCTCGACGCAGATATCGCGCGAGAAGGCCGTCTGGCGCAGCGCATAGCTTGAGATGGTGTCGCCTTTTTTCGGCTGGCCGCGCGCCTGTTTCAGCACGCCGCCAGTGTCGACGCCCGCGTCGACCAGGTGGACGGTCGTGCCGAAGTTCTGCGCATCGCCGGAAGCCAGCGCCCAGTAGCCGCCATTCATGCCGCGATATTTGGGCGTGATGCCAGCATGGTAGTTGAGCACCGGGCATGGCATCTTGCTCAGCATCTCTTTGGAGATCAATCGGCAACCGTTTAGCAGCACAACAGCTGGCTGGATGTTCTGGATCGCCTGCAAGCACTCCGGCCCATTGGCCGAGTCTATCTGGATGATCTGCTGGCCGGGCCGCGGCTCGATCTCAAGCTTCTCCTCGGCAATCAACCGAGCGGCATGGACGGTGAGAAGCCGTTTGCCCAACCTGCTCAGCACCATCGTGCCAAGCTGACCGATAGCCGAGATCCAGCCTTGGCGGCGAGCCCGGCCAAGCAGCAATTGCTTTTTGGATTCAGGGGTTTCGAGGACGACGCTGACAGGGCCGACGCGATCGGTGATCGCATTGATCATGGCCCACACATGCGCGCCTCCGCCGGTGACGACCACGATCGGTCTCGGATTGGATTCCGATACTGCCATTGATCTTGCCACTCCAGGGACCAGCTGCCGCAGCCGGACCTTAGAGCAGGCGGGTTAATCCTTGGTATGCCGGGAGTTCTCAATCAGATGGCTGCGCTCAGCGCTTGAACTCCATGATGTCGAGTTTCGATTCGTAGTAGGGCGCCGGGAATTCGATGCGCCATTCCTTGGCGCTGTTGCGGAAGGCATAGCCGACCTGGTCGGTCTGTGGGCCGCTGCCATAGGGTTTGGCCTTATCGTCGTTGACCGACAATGAGCCGAGATAAATGGCGCGCTTCTCGCCATCATCGAAGAAACGGCCTTGCGTGCGCTGTGAGCCGGTGATTTTCGCAACCCGCCAGCCGGAACCATCGTCGGTGACCTTGCACTTGAACCAGCCGTAGATGACCAGCGGGGAAAGGCCCCCGGCCTTGATGGTGCGGCACTTCCAGTTGCCGGTCAGGTCCTTGTCGGAGAAGGCGACCAGCGGCTTGGCCAGCAAGGCATCGAGCTGTTTGACCTCGGCGGGGGCGCCTGCCTTCGCCTCGGCGAGGGCGGCCTTGCGGGTTTCACCATATTTGTCGAGCCGCGCCTTGTCGGCGGCGGTAATGAGTTTTTGAACCTCTCCATCGGCAAAAGCGGGCAATGTGCAGCAGACCAGGCCGGCAATGGCGAGCAGCGGGCGAATGATCATCCGGGAGTCTCCTATTGGTCACTGGAAAGCTATGACGGGAGGGCTGTCTCCGTGCCTGGAGACAATCTACTCATTCGCGGCAGCCTGTCATCCCGTTGCTTGACGGAGGCTTGATGTCGTCAGGTGTTCGCAGCCGCCCGCGCCAACTCAGGCGTCAGATCGCCAAACCCGGTGGAGCGGCGCTCATAGGTGAGGCCGAGCAGGGCGGCGGCCTTTTGCGCGACCTTGTCGAGCTCCGGATCGTCGGTCTGGGCGAGGTAGATCAGCTTCTGGTAGTTGCCGAAATAGTCCTTGATCAGCTCCGGATGCTTGTCGAGGCCGAGCGGCTTCATGAAGAAGGCGTCGAACTGGCGGCACAGGAAATCGGTCATGTAGAACGACATCATGTCGTCGTCGGCGACCTTTGCATAGGCTTCCATGCCCTGGTAGAAGGCGAAGCAATGCGGACCGGCCATGCGCTCGACGCCATGCTTCTCCAGGACGCGGTCGAGCAGGCCGCCAGTGCCGCAATCGGCATAGCCGACAAAGATATTAATGTAGCCCTCCGCCTTCGCCTTCTCGATCGCCTTGTCCATGGCTGGCGCGATGCGGTCCGGATAGAAATGGAACTCGGCCGGCAGGCAGGTGAGGTCGAGATGGTCGAGCCCGAGCTGCTCCTTGACGGCCAAAACTTCGCGCGCAATCATTCCGCAGGCGATGACGAGCAGCCTGTCCGTTTGATTCGGTTTCGTTTTTTGCGTCTTGGCCATGAAACCAGTCGAGCCGGCCTTCAGTTGCTGTAGGGCTAATTTATCTATCGAGGGAGACACCGTCCATGAAACTGCTACGCATCGCGCCGATAGTCGTTCTTGCCTGCGCGCTTGCGCTCACCGCCTGCGCCAACACCATTCGGGGCGTCGGCAAGGATGTCAAATCGACGGCGAGGGCGGTCAAGGACACTGTCGCCAACTGATCTTCAGCCTCATCCTTCATCTGGGAACAAAAAAGCCGCGCTGCAAGGCGCGGCTTTTTTCGATCCATCCTGATGCCTTGGGTCAGGCGGAAGCGCGAACGTTGTGCTTGCGCTTCATGAAGTCCTTGGCGGTCTCGACCGCCACGGCGGCGTCGCGGCAATAGGCATCGGCGCCGACAGCCTTGCCGAATTCCTCGTTGAGCGGCGCGCCGCCGACCAGCACGACGTAGTCGTCGCGGATGCCCTTTTCCTTCATCGTGTCGATGACGACCTTCATGTAGGGCATGGTGGTGGTGAGCAGCGCCGACATGCCGATAATGTCGGGCTGGTGCTGCTCGATGGCATCGAGATACTTCTCGACCGCATTGTTGATGCCGAGGTCGATGACGTCGAAGCCGGCGCCTTCCATCATCATGCCGACGAGGTTCTTGCCGATGTCGTGAATATCGCCCTTGACGGTGCCGATGACCATCTTGCCCTGCTTCGGCGCGCCGGTGGCGGCGAGCAGCGGACGCAGGATGTGCATGCCGGCCTTCATGGCGTTGGCCGAGAGCAGCACTTCCGGCACGAACAGGATGCCATCGCGGAAATCCTCGCCGACGATGCGCATGCCTTCGACCAGCGCCTCGGTCAGGACCTTATAGGGGACCCAGCCGCGCTCTAGCAGGATATGGGTGCCTTCCTCGATTTCTTCCTTGAGACCGTCATAGAGGTCGTCGTGCATCTGCTGCACCAACTCGTCGTCGGAAAGTTCGGAAAGGATGATCTCGTCGTCGGACATTTTAATCCAGCTCCTCACGGCATCGCGACTGTGTCGCAAGGCACAACATAATTGCGTCCATACCTAACCCGCTATGGGCATGCATCCATAGCTGATTTGCGACTTCCCGCAAAAAGAAAGCGACTGGAAATCTGGTGGAATTCTTGTCGATTTTGCGACAGGCGTTGGCGCTGACGGGCCGTTTCCAATAGGGTGCATGGCTACGATCCGGCAGAAGCCGCGATATGCGGCCGCAACGGTTCAGGAACGGCCCGTATTCAGGCCAGTCCATAGTCAGGGAAAGCGATCATGAGCGAACAGGCGGCAGTCGACCAGGAAGCGTCAGGCGGACGACGTGGGCGCGGCGCAGGCAGTGGCGCGGCGGCAAGGCGCGCCGCGCGTTCGGGCGGCGGGCCGGGCACCCAGCTCACCTACATCAAGCGCAAGATCAACGTCTATGAGGTCCTCAACGAGGAAGGCCTGGCGCTGATCGAGAAGAACACCGACACGGTGCTGGAAGAGATCGGCATCATCTTCCGTGACGATGCAGAGGCACTGCAGCTGTGGAAAGAGGCCGGCGCCGACGTCAAGGGCGAGCGCGTGCATTTCCCGAAAGGTCTTTGCCGCTCACTGCTCAAGACCGCGCCCTCTATTTACACCCAGCACGCGCGCAATTCGGAACGGTCGGTGCAGATCGGCGGCAACGCGACCGTGTTCGCGCCGGTCTACGGCCCGCCCTTCGTACGCGATCTCAATGGCGTCAGGCGCTATGCGACGATCGAGGATTTCCAGAATTTCGTGAAGCTGGCCTACATGGCGCCGTCGATCCACCATTCGGGCGGCACGGTCTGCGAGCCGGTCGATGTGCCGGTCAACAAACGCCATCTCGACATGATCTACAGCCACATCAAATATTCGGACAAGCCGTTCATGGGCTCGGTGACCGCGCCGGAGCGCGCCGAGGACACGGTGGCGATGGCCAAGCTCGTCTTCGGCGACGATTTCGTCGAGAACAACACGGTGCTGACCAGCCTGATCAACGCAAACTCGCCGATGGTGTTCGACGAGACCATGCTCGGCGCGCTGAAGGTCTATTCGCGCCACAACCAAGCCTGCATCGTCACGCCGTTCATCCTGGCCGGCGCTATGAGCCCGGTGACGGTTGCCGGCACGCTGACGCAGGTTCTGGCCGAAGTGCTGGCCGGCGCATCGTTCACGCAGCTGATCCGGCCGGGCGCGCCGGTGCTGTTCGGCACCTTCGCCTCGTCGATCTCGATGCAGTCGGGCGCGCCGACCTTCGGCACGCCGGAGCCGTCGCTGGTGTCCTATGGCGCCGCACAACTCGCCCGCCGGCTCGGCCTGCCGTTCCGCACAGGCGGATCGCTCTGCGCCTCGAAAGTTCCGGACGCGCAGGCAGCCTACGAAAGCGCCAACACGCTGAACTCGACCATCCTTGCCGGCACCAATTTCGTGCTGCATTCGGCCGGCTGGCTCGAGGGCGGGCTGGCGTCCTGCTACGAGAAATTCATGATGGATGTCGATCAGCTCGGCATGACGCAGAAATTCTCGGAGGGCGTCGACCTGTCGGAGAACGGCCAGGCGATGGATGCCATTCGCCAGGTGGGCCCGGGCAGCCACTATCTCGGCTGCGACCACACCCAGGCCAATTTCCAGACCGCTTTCTACCGCTCCAACATCGCCGACAACAATTCCTACGAGCAGTGGCTGGCCGAAGGCGAGAAGACCGCGCCGCAGCGCGCCAACGAGCTCGCCCGCCGCTGGCTGGAAAGCTACGAGGCGCCTCACCTCGATCCGTCGATCGACGAAGCGCTGAAGGACTTCATCGCCAAGAAGAAGGGGTCGATGCCCGACGCCTTCACTTGAAAGGAGCCCGAGTCAGGCGGGGCTAAAGTCGCCAACATCATCCACAAGGAAGTCTGGCGGAGTGCCTTCTCCGACCCGGACAAGAAGGGATGATTTTGTGCGCGGCATGATCGAGGAGATCACGGCCGCGCTTGCCGCCAATGGCCTGATCCTGCGTGGCGGCTTTACCTTTGCGGACAATGAGGCGGCGCCAGATGGCGGCTCCGGCGCTGCCGTCAGATCTGTGCTGCTGGTCGGGCAGGCGGGTGCGGCACCTTGGCCGCCTTTCCTGCGCTGGCGGGAGCAACAGCCACAGGCAATCGCCAATCCGCTCGACAGTTGGTCGCGGCAGGTCATCGGCGATGTGGCGCAAGGCTTCGGCGCGCGCGCTGTCTCGCCCTCCGACAGGCCCTATCTGCCGTTCCAGCAATGGGCGATGCGGGCCGAGGGGCTAAAACCGTCACCGCTGGGCATTCTCATGCACCCCCGATACGGGCTCTGGCACGCCTATCGCGGCGCCTTGCTGTTCGAGGAAGAGATCGCGCTTCCTGCGGTGGAGGCGCCGCTGCACCTTTGCGATGCGTGCATCGACAAACCATGCCTGAAATCCTGTCCGGTCGATGCCTATTCGACGCAAGGGTTCGCCTATCAGGCCTGTCTGGCGCATGTGCGGGGAGCGGATGGCGCGCCGTGCCGGGGCGGCGGCTGCCTTGACCGCAATGCCTGTCCCTATGGTGGGCCCTATCGTTATCCGCCGGAGGTCCTGGCTTTCCACATGACGGCATTCGCCAATCTGTAATTCGTCACGTTTGCCCGTACGAAATGTTGACTCCGGGCTCAGGGAACGCCTTGCCGTGGCCGCTCGCGCGGATATATCGCTCGGCAACGAATCGGAGCGGACAGATGACGAAGCAGGATCTTCAGCTCAAGACCCGTGACGGTGTGGCGAAGGCGGGCTTGTTCCGGTCGACCAAGGCATCCCCTGCCAAATCCGGCGTCATTCTCTACCAGGACGCCTTCGGTCCGCGCCCCGCGCTCGACGCCATGGCTGCGCGGCTGGCGGGTGAGGGCTATGCAGTGCTGCTGCCTGACCTCTTCTATCGCAATGCGCCCTATGGGCCGTTCGACGCCAAGACCGCCTTCATCGAAGAGGAGACCAAGGCGGCACTGACGGCGCTGGTCTCCGGTACGACGCAGGAGATGACCATCGGCGACACCTCTGCGTTTCTCCGGGCGCTTGTCGCGGAAGGCGTCACCGGGCCGATCGGCGTTGTCGGCTAT
This sequence comes from bacterium M00.F.Ca.ET.205.01.1.1, assembly GCA_004791255.1. Classification (GTDB taxonomy): domain Bacteria; phylum Pseudomonadota; class Alphaproteobacteria; order Rhizobiales; family Rhizobiaceae; genus Mesorhizobium. The sequence continues at coordinate 263,510 of SRUQ01000004.1, read as the reverse complement.
TGCATGGGCGGCGCGCGGGCGCTCAACGCCGCCGCGACCTATCCCGACAGGATCAAGGCCGCCGCCAGTTTCCATGGCGGCAACCTTGCCCGCGACGCCGCCGACAGCCCGCACCGCAAGGCGGCTTCGATCAAGGCGCGCGTGTATGTCGGCATGGCGGGCATCGACCGGAGCTTCCCGCCGGAGCAGTCGACCAGGCTGGCCGAGGCGCTGAGGACGGCTGAAGTCGATCATGTGCTGGAGAATTATGCCGGCATGGCGCACGGCTGGTGCGTGCCCGACCATAGCGTCTACGACGAGGCCGGCGCCGAACGCCACTGGAAACGGCTGACGACGCTGTTTGCCGAGACCCTGACCTGAGCCTTCGTTCGGCTATTCTTGCCTGTTGGCGGCCCCAACGGTTCGCGGTATCAGGCAGCCTGTATGGCGTCTCGCTGAATGAGCGGGAGCCGGGCGGGAACGACTGGCCTTATGCAATCCTACGATGTTGTGATCATCGGCGCGGGCGCCGCCGGAATGATGTGCGCGGCGGAGGCGGCCAAGCGTGGCCGCTCGGTGCTGATTCTCGATCACGCGGCGGTGCCCGGCGACAAGATCCGCATATCCGGGGGTGGCCGGTGCAATTTCACCAACATCCATGCGAGCCCGAAGAACTTTATCTCGGGCAATCCGCATTTCTGTATTTCGGCACTGAGCCGTTACACGCAACGCGACTTTGTCGCGCTCGTCGAGCGGCATCGCATCGCCTATCACGAGAAGACGCTGGGGCAATTGTTCTGCGATGGCTCGGCGCGCCAGATCATCGACATGCTGGTTTCGGAATTGCAGGGCAGGGGCGTGGAATTGTCGCTGTCCACCGAGGTCAGGGATATCAGCAAAACCGCGGACGGGTTCCTGCTTAGCCTCTCCACCGGCACGGTCACCTGCCAGTCCCTGGTGGTGGCCTGCGGTGGTAAGTCGATCCCCAAGATGGGGGCGACGGGTTTCGGCTACGAGCTTGCCGAGCGGTTTGGCCTCGCCGTCGTCGAAACGCGGCCGGCGCTGGTGCCGCTGACCTTTGACGCCAAGACGCTCGAGCGGCTGGCGCCGTTGGCCGGCAATGCCGTCGACGCGGAAGTCGCCTGTGGCAAGACGCGGTTTTCCGAAGCCATGCTGTTCACGCATCGCGGCGTCAGCGGGCCGTCCATCCTGCAGATCTCGTCCTATTGGCGCGAGGGCGACGAAATCCGCATCGCCATGCTGCCGGGGGTCGATGTGGCGGACCTCATCCGCACCAACAAGCGGGGCAATGGGCGGCAAGCGGTGCAGACGGTGCTCGCAAATCACCTGCCGAAACGGCTTGCGCAATCCATCGCCGAGCGCACCGGGATCGACGGCAATCTCGGCGATCTGTCGGACGCTCAGATCAAGACGGTTGCCACCGCGGTCAATGACTGGCGCATCAAGCCGGCGGGTTCGGAGGGGTACCGGACCGCCGAGGTGACGCTTGGCGGGGTCGACACCAACGCGCTCGACCAGAAGACGATGCAGGCGAGGTCCGTGCCCGGCCTGTTCTTCATCGGAGAAGTCGTCGATGTTACCGGCTGGCTCGGCGGCTACAATTTCCAATGGGCGTGGTCGTCGGGCTGGGTGGCAGGGCAGGTGTGCTGATGTTCAGGTGTGGCCGAGTCGAGAGCTATGGCCTGCTGCCCTTCGGTGCTCGCGTACGGTACGCTCCGCTCCGGTTCTCGTAGCCCATAGCTCTCGACTCGGCCTGACCTGAATCTCAGCGCCCCTGTTGCGCCCTTGAATTTGCTGCGTCGAAAAAAATCTTTCCATAACCCCAAGGATTAGCCATTAGCCTTCGTCCAACAGTCAAATGATGGCGATGATGCTGGATGAGAGCGAAGCCTCCGACGCCGAACTGATCGGGCGGGCGAAGGGCGGAGACAGGGGGGCTTTCGGCAAATTGCTGGAGCGCCACTACGACTTCGTCTACCGCGCCGCCTATCGCTGGTGCGGCAGGAAGGCCGATGCCGAGGACATTGCCCAGGAAGTCTGTGTCCGACTGGGCAAGGCGATCCGCGATTATCGCGGCGGCGGCGCGTTCACCACATGGCTCTATTCCGTGACCATGAACGCGGCGCGCGATATGATGCGCAAGACCCAGCGCGAGACGGTCAAGACCGAGGCCTATGGCGTCCATGCGCTGATTTCGGGCGAGGCTCCAGTCGAGCCGGAGGACCCGGCAGAGGCGTTGTGGGCAGCGGTGCGGCAACTCCCGGACAAGCAGCGCGATGCGGTGTTGCTTGTCTATGGCGAAGGCTTCAGCCATGCGGCCGCCGCCGAGGCGATGGCGATCTCGGAGACGACGGTTTCCTGGCACATCCATGAAGCGAAGAAACGGCTGAAGACGCTGATGCGTTCAGCCGGGGAAGTGTGACCATGGTCGACGACAACGAACTCAGAAAGCTGCGCGACGCGGCAGTACCGGCGCCGGGAGAGAGCGCGAAGGCACGCGCCTTCGAAGCTGCCATGCGCGCCTATGATCAGGAAAATATTTCCGCCGTCACCCAAGGATCGGCTGGCGGCCTTCGTCTCACAGAGCGAGCACAAAAGCTCTGGAGCGAGATCATGCAAAAGAAACTCATTGCCACGCCGGCTCTTGCCGGGCTTGTCGCCCTGCCGATCGCCGGATACGCCACCTTTCACATGCTGAGGGAGCAGCCGCCGGTCTTCGGCGGCAAGGAGAAGGTCACCGAGACGCTGGCCGACAAGCCGGCGACTTTGAAGCCGACCGTGGCCGAGCCCGATGTGAGGCAGGTTCCCGCCGAGCAGGCCAAGGACAAGAAGGCCGACGCGGATATCGAGAGCCGCGACGCCACGGACGTTCTGGTGGCGCCGACCGCGCCGCCGAAATCCGAATCCACGATTGCCGGCGGCGCCGCGCAGCAGGATGCGCTTGGACGCGGCGTCCTGGCCAAACCGGCGCCGGCGCCGAGCGGCGAGTTTGCGCTCGATGGCGCACCCAGCACGACAGCTCCGATGGGCGCCACGCGGGTCGACCGCATGGCCAGCACAGCCGAGTCCAAGCTGATGGCGCCGCAGCCGACGATCGCGCCGGCGGATCAGATGGCGCCGCAAGAGGAAAACCGCGACCGCGTCGAGGATTTCAAGACCAATCCGGTGCATGCCGCACTCCAGGATCCTGTCTCGACGTTCTCGATCGACGTCGACACCGCGTCCTATTCCTTCGTGCGCGGTTCGCTGAAGCAGGGCTTCCTGCCGCAGGCCGACACGGTGCGCGTCGAGGAGATGATCAACTACTTCCCCTATGACTGGAAGGGGCCGGACTCGGCTTCGACCCCGTTCAACTCGACTGTCAGCGTCATGCCGACGCCGTGGAACAATCACACCAAGCTGATGCATGTCGCCATCAAGGGGTTCGACATCAAGCCGACGGAGCAGCCCAAGGCCAATCTGGTGTTCCTGATCGACGTCTCGGGTTCGATGGACGAGCCGGACAAGCTGCCGCTGCTGAAGTCGGCTTTCCGGCTGCTGGTCAGCAAGCTCAAGGCCGACGACACCATCTCGATCGTCACCTATGCCGGTGATGCCGGCACGGTGCTGATGCCGACCAAGGCTGCCGAGAAGGACAAGATTCTGGCGGCCATCGACAATCTGCAGCCCGGCGGCTCGACGGCCGGCGAGGCGGGCATCAAGGAGGCCTACAAGCTGGCCGAACAGTCCTTCATCAAGGACGGCGTCAACCGGGTGATGCTCGCCACCGACGGCGACTTCAATGTCGGCCAGACCGACGACGACGACCTGAAGCGGCTGATCGAGAAGGAGCGCAAGACCGGCGTGTTCCTGTCGGTGTTCGGCTTCGGTCGCGGCAATCTGAACGATGAGATGATGCAGACCATCGCCCAGAACGGCAATGGAACCGCCGCCTATATCGACACGCTGGCCGAGGCCGAGAAGGTGCTGGTCGAGGATGCCTCCTCGACACTGTTCACCATTGCCAAGGACGTCAAGATCCAGGTCGAGTTCAACCCGGACAAGGTCTCGGAATACCGGCTGATCGGCTACGAGACGCGGGCGCTGAACCGCGAGGATTTCAACAATGACCGCGTCGATGCCGGCGATATCGGGTCGGGCCATTCGGTCACCGCTATCTACGAGATCACGCCGAAGGGCAGCGGCGGCGAGCAAATGGACCCGCTGCGCTATGGCCAGGCCACGGTCAACAATGGCGGCGTCGCCAATGCGGACGAATATGCCTTCGTCAAGATCCGCTACAAGCTGCCCAACGAGGACGTCTCGAAGCTGATCACCACGCCGGTGACTTCGGCCAACGAGGTAGCGTCCTTCGGGGAGGCCAGCACCGACCAGCGCTTCTCCGTTGCCGTCGCGGCCTTCGGCCAGAAGCTGCGCGACGAGGATGCGACCGCGAAGTTCGGTTACGACAAGATCATGGAGATCGCCACTGCCGCCCGAGGAGCCGACCCGTTTGGGTACAGGTCCGAGTTCCTCTCACTTGTGCGCCTTGCCTCGGCGCTGGGTGATAATCGGTAGGGGTGATATGGCCGGTTTCTTTCAGATGGGATCGTTCTGATACGGGAAACCGGCCTACGGGCGGGTGAGGCAGGCCGGCGAGGGATCTTTCCCTTGCCGGCCTTTTTTTACGCAACGCCGGAGATTGTTAAATTGCGCAGGATTTCCGGCATATGATCGCAATTCCCTGTTGCTAGGTCTTGCCTGTACTCGGGCTTGAGGGAGCCGAACTTGCAGATCACCACCATCGCCAATTCGACACTGCCGGCACGGGACGCTTCGGCGGTTTCGTCAGGCCCATCCGCCGAATCCAGGCGCATCAGCGACAATGTCGCGCAGGCGCGCCACACCGCCATGTCGGCGCTTACCAACGACCGCTTCCGCGCCATGCTGGAGCAGATCACCGATCCAGGCACTTCCGGCACGCTGGCGACGACGCGCGGCGACAATTTGGTCGACTTCAAGTCGGCGCAGTCAAGCTACGCCGACAACAGCGAATAACCGAAGAACGATCGCTTCAGCCCCGGCTGCGTCGGCGCTCGCGGCGGGCTTCGCTGGTCTCGGCGGTGTTGGCCGTGGCCATCTTGTTGCGCATCGGACCGATGCGCTCGACGATGGTTTCCACGGTCGGGCGACCCGCCCTGGTGTGGGCGTCGAGCGCCTTGCGCATGGCGGCGAGATGCTGGAACGAGGTGCCGCAGCAGCCGCCAACGATTTTAGCCCCGGCATCGACGGCGAGGCGGACATAGTCGGCCATCAGTTCCGGTGTGCCGGAATAGTGGATTTCGGTGCCGCGGAATTCGGGAATGCCGCAATTGCCCTTGACGATGACCGTCGCTTCCGGCTTCGCCTCGGTCATGTCGAGCAGCGAGGCCAGGATATCGGAGGCGCCGACGCCGCAATTGGCGCCAACGCCGAGCGGGGCCCGCGACAGGCCGTCCACGACGCCGTGAATGTCTTTCGGCAGCAGGCCCATCATGGTGCGGCCGGCGGTGTCGAAAGAGCCGGTATAGGTGTAGGGCAGGCCGACGCGAATGGCGGCTTCAGCGGCGGCACGGATTTCGTCGGGCGCCGACATGGTCTCGATCCAGGCGACTTCGGCGCCGCCTTGCTTTAGGCCCTCGATCTGTTCGGCGAAGGCATCGACCGCCTCGTCATAGGTCATGGCGCCAAGCGGCACCAGGAGTTCGCCAGTCGGGCCGACCGAGCCGGCAACGATGACCTTGCGGCCGGCCTTGTCGGCAACGGCCTTCGCGATCTCGGCGGCGCGCTTGTTCAGCGCATGCACGCGGTCCTGCGCATGGTGCAGCTTCAGCCGGTGGCGGGTGCCGCCGAAGGAGTTGGTGAGGATGATGTCGGCGCCGGCATCGACGAAATTCTGGTGCAGGCTGGCGATGGTGTCAGGCGCGGTCTCGTTGAGCAATTCGGGTGCTTCGCCGGCCTCCAGACCCATGGCGAACAAATTGGTGCCGGTGGCGCCGTCGGCCAGCAGCACGCCCTTTTCAGCCAACAGTGCATCGATCGGGTTGGTCGTCGTCATCGGATTGGCTTTCATGTTCTGAATTCAAATAAGGATATAAAGAAGTCCTTATGTCCAGTCAATGAAATTGCGATGCGGGCATTGCGGCGCCGATCCGTGACCGCAACTCTCCAGCGGCCCGAAAACCGCCGTTCAGGCAGGGCCTGATGCGAACGTCATGCCGGCCAGGTTGCGCGCATAACTTGCCGCTTCGTGCGGATTGACGTCGGCGGCGCGGATCAGATTGTCGAAATGCTGGGTCAGCGCCTGGATCGGCTGCGTGGCGTTCAGCACCACATACATGTCGCCGACATAGATGGCGGCCCGGTAAGGACCGAAGATGGTGAGCGGGATGGAATAGCGCATGCGGCCGTCATAGAGGAACAGGCGGAAGGTGGGGTAGAGGTCGTCGAGCAGCGTCGCCATATGGGCGAGTTGCTGCTGGCGATCGGCCGCCGGAAAACGATCCCATACGCCGAGGCCGCGCGCGAAAATCTCCAGCGTGTGGCGCGGCATGCAGACTTCCATGTCGGTTTCCGGACGCCTGTTGTACTCGATGCGATATTGCGTTTCGCTGGCCTGCGACAGGCGGCTCCTGTTGGTGATGTTGGCTTCATAGTCGACCAGCGCGCGGGTCCGCAGCAGATCGGGGATGCCGGCCGGGACGTAGCGGATCTTGGTGCCGGCGGCTTCAGCGAACCATCTGGCGAGCAGCGTGCGGTCGAAACCGTCGGGCGCTTCCTCGATCTCCAGGCTTTCGCGGATCTCGCCAGTAACGCCTTCATCCTGGCTGAGACCGAGCAGCCAGTCGAGCGACACCTTGAATTCGGCGGCGATGTTGAGCAGCGTTTCCGCCCGGGGCAGGCGGGTCGAGGCGCCCGACAGAAGCTGCGACAATGCCGAGCGGTCGATGCCGACCGCTGTCGCGAACGCCGACTGGTTGAGGTCGGACCTTGTCAGGAGGAGCTTCAGGCGCTCCCGAAAGATCGTCGACAGATCGCGCTTGTCCATGTGCTCGCTCTCATCATCTGGAGGAAAAATTTGCGCCGAGGTAGCCTTGAAAGGCGCCTCAGGCGTAAATGAATCCCTAAGTCTGTTCACAATGTACAACATATGCGGTTAAAAATGCGCAATCGCAACAGTTTGTGCACTTTGTCGCGTTGAGTGGAATCGGTTCTCCTGACACTATGCTGTCAGGAACCATTGGGGGTTCCGGCGACTGAGGGACAGTGGTCGATAGCATGACAGGCAAGAGCATCAAGCGACGCAACGCACCGGCCATCGAATGGCCAACCGTGGTACTCGCATTCTTCTGTTACGGAACATGGCTTGCCACCGGCTTCCTGCTCTGGCCTTCCTATCCAATCCTGGCGCTCGCCATCCTCGGTTTTATCCTCGCCCTGCAATCGTCGATCATGCACGAGGTGTTGCATGGCCATCCGACGCGCAACGCACTGGCCAACGAAGCCTTCGTCTTTCTGTCGATCGGGCTGGTCTGGCCGTTCCGCCGCTTCAAGACGCTGCATTTGCGCCACCATGCCGACGAACGGCTGACCGATCCGCTCGACGATCCCGAAAGCTACTATCAGGCTCTCTGGCAGCATGACGATTTGCCGCCGGCGATGAAATTCCTGCTCAAGATCAACAACACCATGGCCGGCCGTTTCTTCCTCGGCCCCTGGTTGTCCTGCGTCGGCTTCTTCATCGACGACGCCAAGCGCATGATTGCCGGCGACAAGGCGATCCGCAAGGCCTGGCTGCTGCATGCGATCGGCCTCGCCATTGTGGTACCGATCGTGCAGTTCGGCTTCGGCATTCCGCTGTGGCTCTATATTCTGGCGCCGGTCTGGCTCGGTCAGTCGCTGATTGCGATCCGTACCTTCGCCGAGCATCAATGGTCCGAGCATCCTGAAGGCCGCACGGTGATCGTCGAGCGCTCGCCGCTGTCGTTCCTGTTCCTCAACAACAATCTGCACTTCGTCCATCACAAGACCCCGACAGTGGCCTGGTACAGGCTGCCTAAGCTGTTTCGCGAGCGCCGCGACGAATGGCTGCGGATGAACAATGGCTATGCCTACCCGAACTATTTCGCGCTGGTCAAAGCCTATGCCTTCAAGGCCAAGGAGCCGATCGTGCATCCGGCGCTGCGGCGCGCGCCGGAGCCGGGCAGGGCGTTCAAGCCGCGCATCCGGGCGCGCAGCATCAATGGGCTTGGCAGCGCCCCGGTTCCGGCCGAGCCGCCGAAGGAATAATTTCCGCCGCATCGCGGATCTGTGTCGGCCAACTCTGATTGGGCGCCGCGTTTTTGCGATCCTTTATCCAGACATGGTGGTTTGATATCGGCATGAGTGAATTGGTTGCGGCGTTGCCGATGTATGACTGGCCCGAAGTGCGTGGCGAGGTCGACGCGCAATGGGCGCGGTTGCGCGATGCCTTTCGCCAGAGGGGCATCGATGCGCCTGAAACGATGGTGCGCCGCAACGGTGACCTGCCTGCGGTGCCGGGCGGCATCCATGGCGCCGCCGGAGAGCTGATCGCGCCGAATCCGGCCACCTTGCCGCCGGACGAACTCGATTTTCATCAGCTCTGGCTGCATCCGGCGCTGCTGTTCGGGCAGACCTGCTGGGGGCCGATGGAGCTTGGCCTGTCCCGGCATGTGCAGGTGGTCGGCCAGCCGAGCTACGACGCCTATGAAGGCGGGCAAGGCGAACTCTATTCCAGCGCGCTGGTGATGCGGGCAGGCGAGGGGCCGGTGGTTCGGCCGCCTACCGACGGCAAGGCCATCCTACCGCTCGATCTCATCCGTGGCAAACGCTTCACCTTCAACAGCCTCGATTCCATGTCGGGCATCATTGGCTTGACGCGTGACCTGGAAGCGGCAGGCGAAAGCCTCGAGATATTTTCGTCGCGCAGCGAAAGTGGCGGCCACCGCGCCTCGATCGTCGCGGTCGCCGAAAGCAGGGCCGACGTCGCGGCAATCGACTGTGAGAGCTGGGCGCTGGCGCAGCGTTTCGAACCGGCGGCCATCGGCGTGATGGTGGTCGGCTGGACGGCACGGCGTAAAGGCCTGCCGTTCATCACCTCCAGGACGACGCCGGAGAAGACAGTCCGTGCGATGCGCGAGGCCCTTGCCGGGCTAGCCGAGCAGCCTCGCGTCCAACGGGTAGGTTGAAAGCTGCTCGTTGCCTTTGTCGGTAATCAGGATCTGCTCCTCGATCTTGACGCCTTCGCGCCCGCCGAGCCGGCCGATATAGCTTTCCACGCACAGCACCATGCCTGGTTCGATGACGCCGTCGGGCGTATCCGGCGTCCAGTCGCTGGCGTGCGGCAAGGTTGGATATTCGTCAGCCAGGCCGACGCCATGATAGAGCACGCCGTAGCGGGTCGGGAAGCAGTCGCCCGGCGGCACCATAGAGCGCTCGACAAGATCGCGGAACGAGATGCCGGGTCGCATCAGTTCCGTGTTGTGTTCGATCTGGTCGGCGGCAATGCGGAACAGATCGCGCTGTTCGTTTGTCGGCTTGGCATCGCCGCAGAGCCAAGTGCGCGAGAGGTCGGCGCAGAAGCCATAGGGGCCGATCAGGTCGGTGTCGAAGGCGACGAGATCACCTGCCTCGATCTTGCGCGACGAGCATTCCTGGAACCATGGATTGGTGCGCGGACCTGAGGCCAGCAACCGCGTCTCGATCCATTCGCCGCCGCGCGCGATGTTGCCGCGATGCAGTTCTGCCCACAACTCATTTTCGGAGATGCCTGGCTTCAGCGCCTGTTCCATCTCGCCCATCGCCGCCTCGCAGGCGACGATGGCGCGGCGCATGGCAAGGATTTCGTCCGGCGACTTGATCAGCCGGGCATTCTCCATCACCGCTTCGCCATTGCCGATGGAGATGCCGAGGCGGGCGAGTTCCTCGACGCCTTCGGGGTTGATGTGGTCGACCGCGATGCGGCTGTTGCCGCCGCCATGCTCCCTGACCAGATCGGCGATGCCAGCGGCCCAGCGCCGGACCTTCTGCTCGGTCAGTTCGCCGCCATAGAGATACATCCACGACACTGCGGGCCGCACCTCGTCGACGACGCCGGAATGATCCGACAGGTGCTCGCAGGAGAAATAATCGAACAGCACCACCGGCCCTTCGGTGGCGACGAAGCAATGCCGCGTCGGATTGTGCGCCACCCACAGCTGCATGTTGGTGCTGTCGGTGGCGTAGCGGATGTTGACCGGGTCGTAGAGCAGGGCGCCGGCGTAGCCGCGGCGCTTCAGCTCGGCGCGGATGCGCTCCAGCCGGTATTTGCGCTTGGCCGGGAGGTCGGGCGCGGCAATGCCTGCCGCGGCCCATTCAGCCTCCGCCTGCGCGCCATAGCCCAGCACATGCTGGTTGAGCGACGCCGCCTTCTGGCGGGACTCCTCGCGCAGAGCCTCGATCGAGCCTGATACAAACGGCATGATCTTGCGGTGGCGGCCGAAGCTTCCCTTTGGCCCCGCGCTCTCCATGGTCGAACCTCAGGTCCGCATCTTCTCGCCGCTCGGGTCGAACGGCGCCTCGACATTGATGCGGGCCGGACGGCGGTGGCCGAGAATCTCGATCTCGAACAAGCCGGCGCTTTCATCCTCGGCCAGTGCCGCAGGAACGTAGCCCTGCGCCATCGACTTCTGGACGTAGTGCGCATAGCCGCCCGATGTCACCCAGCCGACCACGCGCCAGTCGCCATCGACGATGCCGCGGACGGCGGAAGCGCCCTCGGCGGCCTTGGAACCGCGTACTTCCTTGCCGGAAGTGTCAAAACGCGGCGCGCCGTAGCCATGCGGCTTTTCCACCGTGCCGTAGTCCTTGCTGACCTTGGCCCAGATCGGCTCGTCGCCCATCACATCGGCATCGGCCGCATCGACGATGAAGGAAACGCGGCGCAGCTTCGGCCCTTCGGCATGCTCCTTGGCAGCGGCGTCGCGGCCGATGAAGTCGTTCTTCTCCAGCTTGATGAAGCGGTCCATCGAGCCTTCAAACGGTCCGTAGATGGGCCGCAATTCGCGGTACCAGGTCGGGAAGTTCTTTTCGAGACGCATCGACAGCAAAGCGCGCATGCCAAAATCGACGATGCCGAATTCCTCGCCGGCGTCCTTGATCGCCTTATAAACCAGCCGCTGGTAGGCGGGCGCCATCCAGATTTCGTAACCGAGGTCGCCGGTATAGGTGATGCGGTTGACCAGGCAGGGCGCGCCGCCGACGGCCATCTCGCGGAAGTCCATGAAGCGGAAGGCCTTGGTCGAGACATCGACATCGACAAGTTTCTGCAGCAGGTCCCGCGATTTCGGTCCCGCAATCGAGAGGCCGACGAGCGTCTGGTCGAAGCGGTGGATGCGCACCGAACCGTCCTTGGGCAGGTGCTTTTCGAACCAGCGCATGTGGTATTTCTGCGCCGCCGACGAGCCCCAGATCATGAAGCGCTCTTCACCAGCCTTGGCGATGGTGAAGTCGCCGATCAGTTTGCCGAATTCGTTGACCATCGGCGTCAGCACGATGCGACCGGTCTTCGGCATGCGATTGGTCATCAGCCGGTCCAGGAAATCCTCGGCGGCCGGCCCAGAGACCTCATATTTGGCGAAGTTGGCGATCTCAGTGACGCCAACGCTCTCGCGGGTGGCACGCACTTCTTCGCCGATCGGTCCGAAATCGTTCGAGCGGTGGAAGGAAACGACGTCCTTGGGCTCCTTGCCCTTCGGCGCGAACCAGAGCGGGGTTTCCAGACCCCAGCTATCGCCCATGACGGCGTTGTTGGCCAGCATCGTGTCGTAGAGCGGCGTCGTCTGCGCCGGACGAGCGGCCGGCAATTCCTCGTTGGGGAAGCGGATCGAGAAGCGGCGCGAATAGTTTTCGCGCACCTTGGCGTTGGTGTAGCGCAGGCCGGCCCATTCGCCGAAGCGGGCGACATCCATGCCCCAGACGTCGAAACCGGGATCGCCATGCACCATCCAGTTGGACAGTGCGAGACCGACGCCGCCGCCCTGGCTGAAGCCGGCCATGACGGCGCAGGCGCACCAGAAATTGGTCAGGCCCTGGACCGGTCCGACCAGCGGGTTGCCGTCGAGCGCGAAGGTGAAGGGGCCGTTGATGATCTGTTTGATGCCGGCCTTTTCGATGCCGGGGAAATGCTTGAAGCCGATCTCCAGCGACGGTGCGATGCGGTCCAGATCCGGCGGCAGCAGTTCGTGGCCGAAATCCCACGGCGTGTTGACCGGCGACCACGGCTTGCAGGCCTTTTCATAGGTGCCGAGCAGGATGCCGTTGCGCTCCTGGCGGGTGTAAATCTCGCCCTTGAAGTCGAGCACGCCGATCATTTCGCGGCCGGTCGACTTGTTGAATTCCTCGACCTCCGGCATCGGCTCGGTGAGCAGGTACATGTGCTCCATCGCCAGAACCGGCAGTTCGACGCCGACCATGCGGCCGATCTCGCGCGCCCATAGTCCGCCGCAGTTGACGATATGCTCGGCGTGGACCGTGCCCTGTTCGGTGACGACGTTCCAGGTACCGTCCGGCTGCTGCGTCAAGTCGACGACGCGGTTGCGCAGCACGATCTCGGCCCCGAGTTTTTTCGCCGCCTTGGAATAGGCGATGGTGGTGCCCGAGGGGTCGAGATGGCCTTCGACCGGGTCCCACATGGCGCCGACGAAATTGCTCTCGTCCATCAGCGGGAACATCGCCTTGGCTTCGGACGGGGTGATCAGCTCGGTGTCCATGCCGAGATAGCGGCCCTTGGCGTGGGCCAGGCGCAGGAAGTCCATGCGCTCGGGCGTATCGGCCATCATCACGCCGCCGGTCAGGTGCAGCGAGCAGGACTGGCCCGATATTTCCTCGATCTCCTTGTAAAGCTGCACCGTGTAGGCCTGCAGTTTGGCGACGTTCGGATCGCCGTTCAGCGTGTGGAAGCCGCCCGCCGCATGCCAGGACGAGCCGGAAGTGAGTTCCGAACGCTCGATCAGCATGATGTCGGTCCAGCCGGCCTTCGCCAGATGGTAGAGCACCGAACAGCCGACGACGCCGCCGCCGATGACAACCGCTTTTACGTGAGATTTCATAGGAGATAGATCCGTTCTTGGAGAGTTAGTTGGGTGAGCGCGGCGAAGCTCGACGGAGTGGGTGGTCGCCTATTCATCAAGCAGATCAAAAATCCGTCGGCGCGCCGCCTTCGGCGGTGCGCTTTTCGATGAAGGCGTTCAGTTCCTCGCGGATGGCGGGGTCCATGTGGGGCTCGTCGTAGGAGGCGAGCCTTTCCTTCCAGACCTTGTTGGTCCTTTCCATCGCGGTCGGCGAGCCTGCCTCGGCCCAGCTTTCGAAGTTGCGCCAGTCGGAAACGACAGGCGAATAGAACGCGGTCTTGTAGCGGTCCTGCGTGTGCTGGGTGCCGAAGAAATGGCCGCCGGGGCCGACCGACTGGATGGCGTCGAAGCCCAGCGCATCTTCGGACAGGTCGAGCGGCGTCAGGAATTCGGCCACCATCTGCAGGAGATCGATGTCGAGGATGGTCTTTTCGTAGGAGCAGCGCAGCCCGCCCTCAAGCCAGCCGGCGCCATGCATCATCAGATTGCCGCCGCCCTGAATGGCGCCCCACAGCGAAAAGACGCTTTCATAGGCGGCCTGTGCGTCGACCGTGTTGGCGGCGCAGGTGTTGGAGGTGCGGTAGGGGATGTTGTAGCGGCGGGCGAGCTGGCCGCCGACGAGCTGCGCCTTCATGTATTCGGGCGTGCCGAAGGCTGGCGCGCCCGATTTCATGTCGACATTGGAGGTGAAACCGCCATAGCCGACCGGCGCTCCCTTCCTGACCATCTGGGCAAAGGCGATGCCGGACAGCGCTTCGGCATTCTGCTGCACCAGCGCGCCGGCGATGGTTACCGGCGCCATGGCGCCCGACAGGGTGAACGGCGTGACGATGACGACCTGACCCTTGCTCGACATCTGGATGATGCCTTCCATCATCGGCACATCGAGTTTCAGCGGCGAATTGGTGTTGATGATGGTGAAGACCGAGGGCTCTTCGAGCAATTGCTCGTGGCTGATGCCGCGCGCGATACGGGTGATCTCGATGCCGTCGACATTGCGCTCCTTGCCTAGCGAATAGATGTGGAACACCTTGTCGGTCAGCACGGCGAGATCGCGGACGCATTCGAGGTGCCGCACCGACGGATGGATGTCGATCGGCTCCACCGGGTAGCCCCCGGTGCAGTTCAGGATGTTGTGCATCTGCGCCAGCCGCAGGAAGTTGCGGTAGTCGGCCTGGTTGCCGGGCCGCCGTCCGCGATCGAGGTCGGAACAGTTGGGCGCCGACGCCATCATCGACAGAATGACGTTGTTGCCGCCGAAACGCAGATTGTGCGCCGGGTTGCGAGCATGCAGGGTGAATTCCGAAGGGCAGTGCGAGACGAGTTCGAGGATCATGTCGCTGTCGAAGCGCACGCGCTCGCTGCCGTCGCGCACGTCGGCGCCATGCGCCTTCATGATGCGGCGAGCCTCGTCGTGCAGAACGTCGACGCCGATTTCCTTCAGCACGCGCAAGGAGGCAAGATGGATCGATTCCAGCTCGTCGTCCGAGACCAGCTTGGTTGGCGTGAGCGGATTCCTGAGCTGTCGGAAAGCCGGCTGCTCGAATGCGGCCGAGCCGCCGGCGCGCTTTCCGGCGCGCCCGCCGCGGCGGGCGCGATCTGTTGCCAAAGCCGGTTCGGCGGGTTGAAGGGCAGCGGTCATGACAAGCCTCAAAGAATGCGAAAGTGGCCGCATAATGGACCGGCGGCTAGGTTGCGGATGAGGAGGCTGCGACCACTAGGACGAGGGAAGCGACATGCCGGGAGGGCAGTTGCGTGGCGGCGGCATTGCCCCGATCAGCATGGCCTTGTTGGCGCAAGCGGAATTCACTTGGCGGCCCTTTGCTTGCCCTGGTCGAACCGGTAGCTGGTGAGGGGTGCCGGTCAGCCGGCACCTCACTTGGAAGATGGCATGGTCGCAACCAACGCCGCGGAAAGCGAATCGGGGACGCAGTGGGCAGCGCTCGCCGGCGTCACCGCTGCACTTGCCATGTTCGGCGCGGCGCAAGGGTTGAGCTCGCCTCTGTTCACGCTTCTGATGCAGAAGCAGGGCATGTCACCCGGGCTGATCGGCCTGTCGGCGGCCATGATGCCGCTTGGGCTGATCCTGTCGGCCTCTTTCGTGCCGGCGGCGGTGCGGCTGGTCGGCGCCAGAAACCTGGCGGTCGGCTGCTCGCTGATTGGCGCGCTGTGCTTCCTCGGCATCGGTTACCTGCAGAACTGGGTGGCCTGGTACGTCATCCGCTTCATCATCGGTGTCGTGATCAACCCGCTCTACATCCTCGGCGAGGTCTGGGCGCTGTCATTGGCGCCGCCGTCGCGGCGCGGGCGGGTGATGGGCGTGTTCAACACGCTGATGGGCGCCGGCTATTCGGCAGGTCCGTTCACCCTGACCTTTGTCGGCATAGAGGGCTGGGCGCCTTTCAGCGTCGGCATTGGCGGTTTCGTACTTTGCGCCGTCATTCTGCGCCTTGTCTCCTCAAAGCTCAGTGGTTTCGAGGATGACGGCCAGCCCGCCGGCAGCTTTGTCGGCTTTGCCCGGCTGGCGCCGGCGCTGCTTTTGGCCGTGCTGGTCTCGGCCGCCGTCCAGCAAGGCACCTATGCGCTGGTCCCGGTCTTCGGCGCCGGCTACGGCCTGCCGGAAGCCGTACTCGCCGCGCTGGTGATGGCGCTTTCCCTCGGCAACATCCTGCTGCAGATTCCGCTTGGCCTGCTCGCCGAGCGCTTCGGTGGCCGCCCCATGATCCTGGCCTGCGCGGTGGCGACCACGACTTGCGCGGTCCTGATGCCGGCGCTGATCACCACGCCGCTGATCTGGGGCGTGCTTCTGGTGATGGGCGCGGTCGGCTATGGCGTGTACACAATGGCGCTGGTCGAACTCGGCAGCCGCTTCAAGGGCTCGCTGCTGGTCACCGGCAATTCGGCTTTCGCGCTGTTGTGGGGTGTTGGCGGCATTGTCGGCCCGCCCGGTGCCGGCCTGCTGATGCAGGCGATCGGGCCGCTGGGATTGCCGGTTGTGATCGTTAGTCTCGACGCTCTGCTGATCGCTTTCGCGCTCTATAGATCGGCCAGCCGTAAAGGCTCCTGACAGGGTTTGGCTGGAGCAAGCCTATGTTCGGGCAGCGGGGCTTACGGCCGCCGGACCAAACCGGTAAGGCTCTGATACAGCGGTGTGGATCATGGACCTGGCGGAAACGAAAAGCGACGAGACGATGCAGTGGGCCGCGATCACCGGCGTCATCGCGACCGTCTCGGTGTTCGCCATCGCGCAAGGGCTGTCCTATCCGCTGCTGAGCTTCATCCTGCAGCGGCAAGGCGTCTCGCCGGCGATGATCGGCCTGTCGGCGGCGATGACGCCGATCGGTTTCATGCTGTCCTCGCCGCTGATCCCCGGACTGGCACGGCGGTTCGGGGCAGGGCGCACGGCACTCACTTGCGCCGCGCTTTCGGCTGTTGTGCTGGCGCTGATCGGCTGGACGCAGAATGTCTATCTCTGGTTTCCCCTGCGCTTCCTGATCGGCGTGGTGACCAACCCGCTCTATGTCTTGAGCGAAATCTGGGTGATAGCGCTGGCGCCGCCGGCGCGGCGCGGCCGCATCATGGGCGTCTATTCGACGATCATTTCGGCCGGTTTCGCCACCGGCCCGCTTTGCCTGCTTGCCGTCGGTACCGAAGGCTGGCCACCATTCCTGGTCGGAATTGCCGCCTTCGTCCTGTGCGGCATCTGCCTGGCTTCGGTACTGCCGCGTCTGCCTAGGGTGGACGAGGCCGGGCATCAGGTTTCGGTAATGGGTTTCATGCCGCTCGCCTGGCTGCTTCTGTCGGCGGTGGTCGTGGCCGCCGGCTTCGAGCAGGCTGTGCTGGCGTTGCTGCCCGTCTACGGCACGCATTATGGCATTGCGGAGGCGCGCATGTCGGCGCTGCTGTCAGTCATGATCGCCGGCAACATCGCCATGCAGGTGCCGCTTGGCCTGTTGGCCGAGCGGCTGAGCGCGCGCCTGGTACGGTTCATCTGCGTGTTGCTGACGTTGCTCGGCTGCGTGCTGCTGCCGCTGCTGATCGAAACGCCGCTGATCTGGCCCTGCGTCTTCGTCTGGGGCGCGGTGTCCTACGGCATCTATACGATGTCGATCATTGAGCTCGGCGAGCGCTTCACCGGTTCGGTGCTGGTCGCCGGCAATGCGGCGTTTTCGCTGATGTGGGGCGTCGGCGGCATTCTGGTGCCGCCGCTCACCGGTGGCGTGATGGATGTGCTCGGCGCTGGCGGCCTGCCGGTCACGCTCGGCGCGATCTGCGCCACGCTGGCGCTGGCGACGCTTATCCGCCGGCGGGTGCTGTGAAGCAACGTCGCGGGTGCCGCAAAAGGCCATATCGCATCTTGAATGTAGACGCCGCTGACGCGATGTAGGCGAGGCCGCCCAAAAAAACTCCGGAGAATTGCATGACCTCTTCGACGACCAAAGCCCAGCCCTCCCAGGAGGCCGGCGACCAATTCCTCTGGCTGGAGGAGAGGACAAGCAAGGAAGCGCTCGACTGGGTGCATCGCCAGAACGAGGTCACGGTTGGCGAATTGCAGGGCGATCCGTCCTATCAGCCATTGTTCGAAACGGCGCTCGACCTGATGACGGCCGAGGACAATATCGCAGCAGGCAATGCCATTGCCGGCCATGTCTATAATTTCTGGCAGGACAAGACCAATGCGCTCGGCCTGTGGCGGCGCACGACGGTCGCTTCCTACAAGACCGACAAGCCTGAGTGGGAGACGATCATCGACTTCGACCAGTTGGCGGCTAAGGAAGGGATCAAATGGGTGTTTGGCGGCGCCAGCAGGCTTTACCCTGATTTCAACCGCTGCCTGGTCTCGATGTCACCCGATGGCGGCGACGCCAGCGTGATGCGCGAATTCGACATCGCTTCCAAATCCTTCGTGGATGGCGGTTTTCAGGCACCGGCCTCGAAGTCGGGCTTCGGCTGGCTGGATGAGGATACGGTCATCGTCTCGGCCGCACTCGAAGAGGCCGACCAGACTGAATCCGGCTATCCGCGCGTGGTGAAGCTCTGGAAGCGCGGCACGAAGCTGGAAGACGCGATGGAGATTTTCGCGGGTCGGAAAGAGGATCTCGCTGTTGGCGCCGGCGTCGAGTTTGATGGCGAGAAGCGTCATCTGTTCCTGGCGCGATCGCTCAATTTCTTCGCATCGCACAGTTTCCTGAGCCTCCCTTCGGGCGAGAATCGCCGCATCCCGCTGCCTGACGACGTTGCAGACACCGCGCTGTTCAAGGACCAGCTTGTGTTCGCGGTGCGCACGCCATGGATGGCGCCGGATGGCACGGCGTGCCAGCCGGACGGGCTCTACTCCCTCGATTTCGCGCATTGGGTCGAAACAGGCAGTTTCGGGGCCATCGAGACCTTGTGGGCGCCGGCGCATCGCGTCTCCATCGCTGGCATCACCCGCACGCAGGACCGGCTGTTCATCAACCTGATGGACAATGTTCGCGGCAAGGTCATTGCCTGCGAGCGCAGGGAGGGCGCCTGGTCGCTGAAGCCGGTGGCGTTGCCCGAGAACGGCACGGTCGGCATCAGCCATGCCGAGCATTTCGGCTCGACCGTCTCGTTCTCCTTCACCGATTTCCTGACGCCAAGCTCGATCATCTGGTCCGATGACGATGGCGAGACGCTGGCCACGGTGAAGTCTCAGCCGGCTCGTTTCGATGCCTCGCCGCTGATCTCGGAACAGTTCGAGGCGCGCTCGAAGGACGGCACGATGATTCCCTATTTCGTCGTCAGGCGGCGCGACCAGAAGGGTCCGGTGCCGACGCTGCTCTATGGCTATGGCGGTTTCGAAGTGCCTCTGCAGCCCGGCTATGCTGGCGTACGTGGCAGGCTGTGGCTGGAGAAGGGCAATGCCTATGTGCAGGCCTGTATCCGCGGCGGCGGCGAGTTTGGACCGGCCTGGCACCAGGCGGCTCTCAAAGGCAATCGCCAGAATGGTTTTGACGATTTCGCCGCAGTGGCGCAGGACATCGTCAAACGCGGCATTGCCACGGCCGGATCGCTCGGCATTCAGGGCGGTTCGAATGGCGGGCTGCTGACCGGCGTGTCGCTGACGCAGCATCCGGAGCTGTTCGGCGCCGTCATTATCGAAGTGCCGCTGCTCGACATGCTGCGCTACACCGAACTGCCGCCGGGCGCCTCGTGGATGGCCGAATATGGCGATCCCTCGCAGCCGGCAGACGCCAAGTGGCTGTCTGCCTACTCGCCTTATCAGCATGTCGAGGCCGAAGCCGACTATCCGCCGGTGCTGCTGACCACCTCGACCGCCGACGATCGCGTCCATCCCGGCCATGCGCGCAAGATGGCTGCGCGGCTGCAGGAGGCCGGGCATGGCAAGGCGCTGTTCTTCGAGGAGACCGAGGGCGGCCATGGCGGCCGTGGCGACCGGCGGCCGCAAGCGGCGCAGACGGCGATGAAATACGTCTTCCTGCAGCGGGCGCTGGGCGGGATGGCCTGAGGCAGAAGTCTGCCAAGCCACCAAGCAAAGCATGTTCACCTCGGGCATGCTTTGCTCTAAGGTGGCGGCCATGGCTCCTGAGACGACCTTTGTCTGCACGTTCGGGGTGGCGGTGACGCCGTCGCCGCGGACGTTGCGCGCGGAGCTTTTGCGGCTGTGCGCCCGCATCGGCTATTCGCCCCCCGCAGTCCTCTGATGAATCCGCCCCGGCACTGCCGGATTGATTCCAGAGGAAGATTTGAAGTCATGACCTATCAGAACTATTCGCTGAAGCAGCTTCAGCAGATCGACGCCGCGCATCATCTGCACCCCTTCACCGACCACAAGGAGCTGCGCGAGGCCGGCTCCCGCGTCATCACCCATGCCAACGGCCCGTTCATCTACGATTCCGAAGGCACGGAACTGCTCGACGGCATGGCCGGCCTGTGGTGCGTCAACATCGGCTATGGCCGCAATGAACTCGCCGAGGCCGCCTATGCCCAGATGAAGGAACTGCCTTACTATAATTCCTTCTTCAAATGCTCGACGCCGACGCCGGTGCTGCTGTCGAAGAAGCTGGCCGAGATCGCGCCAAAAAATGTCAACCAGGTGTTCTACGGCTCGTCCGGTTCGGAGGCCAACGACACCGCCTTGCGCCTCGTCCGCCACTACTGGGTGCTGGAGGGCAAGCCGGAGAAAAACCGCGTCATCTCGCGCAAGATGGCCTATCACGGCTCGACCATCGCCGGTACTTCGCTGGGCGGCATGGATGCCATGCACAAGCAGCTCAATGGCGCCGTGCCCAACATCGTTCATGTGATGATGCCCTATGCCTACGAGCTGGCGCTGCCGGGCGAGAGCGACCATGATTTCGGCTTGCGCGCGGCAAAGTCGGTCGAGGATGCCATCCTCGAGGCCGGCGCCGACAAGGTCGCGGCTTTCATCGGCGAGCCGGTGATGGGCGCGGGCGGCGTCAAGATTCCGCCGGCAAGCTACTGGCCCGAAGTGCAGCGCATCTGCCGCAAATACGATGTTCTGTTGATGCTGGACGAGGTCATCACAGGCTATGGCCGCACCGGTGAATGGTTTGCCGCGCAGACCTTCGGCATCGAACCCGATACCATCACCACGGCAAAGGCGCTGACGTCTGGCTACCAGCCGCTGTCGGCGCTGCTGGTCGGCGACCGTATCAGCTCGACACTGGTGGCGAAGGGCGGCGAGTTCAACCATGGCTACACCTATTCAGGCCATCCGGTGGCCTGTGCCGTGGCGCTGAAGAACCTCGAGATCATCGAGCGGGAAGGACTGGTCGACCGTGTCAGGAACGATACCGGGCCCTATTTCGCCCAGGCGCTGCAGGAACGCATCGCAGGCCACGACCTTGTCGGCGAGGTGCGCTCGATCGGCCTGATGGGGGCGATCGAGATCGTCAAGGACAAGGCGACCAAGGAGCGCTTCCTGCCGTCGGGAAGTGCGGCGGTTGTCGTGCGCGACCACGCGATCGCCAACGGCATGATGCTGCGCGCCACCGGCGACACGATGATCCTGTCACCGCCGCTGATCTGGACCCGCGACACGATCGACATGGCCTGCGAACGGATTTCCAAGGCGCTCCATCTCGCGCAGGCCGACCTGCGTAGGCGCTAAGAGCGAAGCTTGACCGGGCGCTTCTTCGCAGGGGCGCCCGGCCTTGAGAAAACTTGCTGTCGCGCCGGGGAGCCAAAATTGTCCTCGGCGCGTAGTGTGAAGCGGGGGGCCGTGCTGCCAAGGGGGTGTTTCAATAAGAAAGACCGGCAGGAGCCGAGGCGTGCAAGCAGCTGCCAAGATAGGCGCGGACTTGATGCTGGCACCACTGGTGGCAGCAATGCGTCTGCCTTTGATGGCCATGGACGCCGGGAGCGGCGAACTCTGGAGCACTGAAACGACGCGCGGTCAGCGAGAAAACCGTCGCCGCTGTTGAAGGCGCCTTCGCAGCGCAAATGTCCTTCCTGCAATCGGCATCGCATTTCTGGCCGGAAGTCCTCTCCGGCCGCACGCCGTCGCTGTTCAACGGCGTCGCAGCCGAACGGTCGATCAGTGCCGCCCTGAAGCCGGCCAGCCGCACGGCGAATTTTCGCCGGCTTTCGTCAAAGGCTTGAAGCGAGGCCCCAACCTCGCGCTATGCCGTTGGCTGCAGAACTTTGATTTTGCGCATTGTCGAGATCATAGGCTGGGCGAAGCTTGTGTACATTTCGTTCTTGCGGCACTGTCCGCTCCCATGCGGAAAGAGCACATCGGTTTTCTGATCAGCGGGGCGATTGGCGCCGTGCTCGGTGAGGTCATTGGTTATACCCTGTTCGCAATATCAGTTGGGCTACCTTTCAGTTACTGGGTTCACCGTCTGGGTTCGCACACTTGGGCGGTTCATGGCGCTGTGCTGGGCGCCGGCACGTGGTGGCTAATAAGGTATGTCAGCGGCGTGACTCAGCGCAGAAGCGGACACGACGGCCACCTTTGATGGCCATGGCGCCCCGATGTTAGAAATTCGATGTCATTTCTCACGGTTGGGGCTAGAACCAATCGGTGCACGCACTGATGGGGGACATCATGGCCGGACAACCGCTCAACCAGCCGGCTGAAATTCCAGCCGAACTCGATCGCTGGAACTGGGGTGCCTTCTTCCTCAACTGGATCTGGGGCATCGGCAACAGCACCTTCATCGCGCTGCTGGCGCTGGTCCCGGTCGTCAACCTCATCATGATTTTCGTGCTTGGCGCGCGCGGCAGCCGTTGGGCCTGGCAGAACCGGGCCTGGCGCGATGCGGAACAGTTTCGCAAGACGCAGCGCAACTGGGCAATCGCCGGACTTGCCGTCTGGGTGGTTAGTATCGGCGGTTGCGCTACGATGGTCGGCAGCATCCCCTTTGTGCTCAAAGGCAATGACGCCTATCACATGACCATGGATGCCATTCGCGCCGACACCCGCGTGAAGGCCGCCATTGGCGACGATGTGACCGACAATTTCTGGGTCGGCGGTCAATTCAACGTCAATGCGAATGGGGCTGGTGATGCGCAGTTCAGCATCCCGATCCACGGCGCCAAGGGCAAGGGCACCGTGTACTCTCATCTGGTGCGTACTGCCGGCACTTGGAGCACGCACCTGCTGGTGGTCCGTGTCGACGGGGTCGATGCGCCGATCGTGCTCACCAATGAAGATCATGTGCCGATCCCGGGCGCGGCGATCGGAATATAGACGAATCCTGGATGATAAAGGGGCGCAAACGCAAAAACCGCGCCCCATCGGGAACGCGGCTTTGCCAGATACGCATGGCGTTTCGCTACCAAACACTTGCGAAACTTACGGGCTCCGGTACGCGAGACCTGATCCGGAGCGCCGGGCGGATGCGATATGTCCGCCTCGCAGTCCGTTTTATAGGGACATCGTTACCGCGGAGTTATCGAGAGCTTAAGCAAATCTAAATTTGCGGTTTTTCTGCCGGTCGAATCCGGAAAAGCCCTTGATATCCGCTGGTTAGGCTGGGTTGCCACGCAGAAAATTAATTATGCCGGAGAAATCGGCGCCGCCGTGTCCCTGGGCGTTGAACAGGGCGTAGAGTTGCGCTGCTTCGGCGCCAAGTGGCGTCACCGCGCCCGCGCTTTGCGCGGCTTCCTGAGACAATTTTAGGTCCTTCAGCATAAGGGCCGCAGCAAAGCCGGGCTTGTAGTCGCGGTTGGCCGGCGAGGTCGGCACCGGGCCGGGCACCGGGCAGTAGGTGGTCAGCGACCAGCACTGGCCCGAAGAGGTCGAGGCGACATCGAACAGCGCCTGGTGCGAGAGGCCGAGTTTCTCGGCCAGCACGAAGGCTTCGGCGACGCCGATCATGGAAATGCCGAGGATCATGTTGTTGCAGATCTTGGCCGCCTGGCCGGCGCCGTCACAGCCGCAATGGACGATGCGGCCGGCCATCGGCTTCAGGACCGGCTCGGCGGCGGCAAAGGCATCGTCGGAGCCGCCAGCCATGAAGGTCAGCGTGCCGGCGGCAGCGCCACCGGTGCCGCCGGAGACCGGCGCGTCGATGGACAGCAGGCCGTGCTTGGCGGCGACAACATGCGCCTTGCGCGCGGATTCGACGTCGATGGTCGAGGAATCGATGAACAGCACACCCTTTTTCGCCTTGGGCGCGATGTCCTCGTAAACCGACAGTACGTGCTTGCCGGCCGGCAGCATGGTGATCACCACGTCGGCATCCTTCACGGCGGCCGGTGCGTTGGCCATAACGACGACGCCATGCTCGCGCGCGATGGTGAGATTCTCTGGCATCAGGTCGAAGCCGTGTACCGCATGTCCGGCCTTGACGAGATTCGCGGCCATCGGATTGCCCATATTGCCAAGCCCAATGAAGGCGATCGTGGTCATTATCTGTCTCCCGGAGTTTACTGGCTT
Organism: bacterium M00.F.Ca.ET.205.01.1.1; assembly: GCA_004791255.1. Classification (GTDB taxonomy): domain Bacteria; phylum Pseudomonadota; class Alphaproteobacteria; order Rhizobiales; family Rhizobiaceae; genus Mesorhizobium. The sequence goes on along the minus strand of SRUQ01000004.1, from coordinate 239,471 downwards.
CAGCGGCCGATGAGCGCGCGTGCGATGATGACGCGCATGATCTCGTTTGTGCCTTCCAGAATCTGGTGGACGCGCAGATCCCGTACCAATTTCTCGATGCCGTAGTCATGCAGATAGCCGTAGCCGCCGAGCAGTTGGAGCGCGCTGTTAGCGACATCAAAACCGGTGTCGGTGACGAAGCGCTTGGCCATCGCCGACCATTTGCCGGCATCCGGCGCCTTGCGGTCGAGCTTCGAGGCGGCCGCATAGAGGAAGATGCGCGCTGCCTGCAGCTCGGTTTCCATGTCGGCCAGCCTGAACTGCAGCGCCTGGAACTGGTTGATCTTCGAGCCGAAGGCCTTGCGCTCGGCGGTGTAGGCGAGCGCCTTGTCGAGCGCCGACTGGGCGCCGCCCAGCGAACAGGCGGCGATGTTCAGCCGGCCGCCGTCGAGCCCGGCCATGGCAATGCCGAAGCCGGCGCCTTCTCCCGACAAAAGGTTCTCCGCCGGGACCTTGCAATCCTCGAAGATGACCTGGCGGGTCGACTGCATGTGCCAGCCCATCTTGTGCTCGTTGGCGCCGAAGGAGAGGCCCGTCGCATCCCTGGGCACGACGATGGTGGAAATGCCTTTCGGCCCGTCGGCGCCAGTGCGCACCATGACGGCGTAGACATCGCTGTCGCCGGCGCCGGAAATGAATTGCTTGGCGCCGTTGAGGATATAGTCGCCACCGCTCTTTACCGCGCGCGTCTTCAGCGCCGCCGCATCGGAGCCCGAGCCGGGCTCGGTCAGGCAGTAGCTCGCCAGCCATTCCATGGAGGTCAGCTTGGGCAGGAAGCGCTGGCGTTGTTCCTCATTGCCGAAGCGGTCGATCATCGAGGCGACCATGTTGTGGATCGAGATGAACGATGAAAAGGCGGGATCGGCGCGTGAAAGCGCCTCGAAGATCAGCACCGCGTCGAGCCGGCCGAGCGCCGAGCCGCCGACATCGTCCCTGACATAGATGCCGCCAAGGCCGAGCGGGCCGGTCTCGCGAATCACATCGGCGGGGAAATGTTTCCTGCGGTCCCAGTCGAGCGCATTCGGCGCGACACGGTCGGCAGCGAACGCCTCAGCCATCTCCTGGATGGCGCGCTGCTCCTCGTTGAGTTCGAACTGGCTGGTGCTCGCATCGACAGCGGCGTCCATGGCGTTCTCCCTGATGGTTTCGGCCTGCTGGCCTGTCGTTTTTGGCTTTGCGCGCGCACCAATCTAGACCAATGATGCCGCCGCGCAACCCGACCCGCTGCGGAGCGGCTGTGCACCGATGCATGTTCGGAGCGAGATGTGACGACAAAATTCGATGAGCTGCTCTGGCGGTTCCATGGCTATCTCGCCGCGGTGGACGACGCGCTGGTGCGAGATGCGGTGGCGCGCATCGGCTGGACTATGCCGGGCCGGCAGCTCGAACCGCATCCGCTCGCCTGCCTGCGCCATCTTGATCGCGCCACGGAACTCGCGCCGCCGGCCGCGAAGCCGCTGGTGCAATTGCTGGCGCAGCAGCGCACCGAACTGCATTGGGGACAGACCTACAGCGTGTCGGATTTCGGTAAGGCATTCATCGACAATTACGGCTGGCTGGAAATGTTCGGCACGCGCGGCCATTTCGCCAATGAAGAGGTCGCGGCAGGCCTGTTGATGCTTGGTCCCGATATCGTCTATCCCGACCACCACCACGTCGCCGAGGAGATCTACATCCCGCTGACCGGCGGTACGGAATGGCGTATGGGCGAGGGCGGCTTTCGCAAGCGGGAGGCTGGCGAGATCGTTCACCACGCCTCCAATGTCAACCACGCCATGCGCACGGCCGGGGAACCTTTGCTGGCGCTCTACATCTGGCGCGGCGGGCCCCTGGCGGCGAAATCGACGATCACCGGCAGCGCAACGCAGGGCAGGCACTGATGGCCAGGGCAATCATGCTGCAAGGCACCGGTTCGGATGTCGGCAAGACGGTGCTGGTCGCGGGCCTTTGCCGCGCCGCAAAAAAACGCGGCCTGAAGGTGCGGCCGTTCAAGCCGCAGAACATGTCGAACAACGCCGCCGTCGCCGATATCGAGGGCGAGACGGGCGGCGAGATCGGCCGCGCGCAATGGCTGCAGGCGATCGCTTGCGGCGTTGCGCCATCGGTCCACATGAACCCGGTGCTGCTCAAACCGCAGACCGACATCGGCGCGCAGGTCATCGTCCAGGGCAAGGTGTTAGGTGAGGCGCGGGCGCGCGACTACCAGGCGCTGAAGGGCCGGCTGATGGACGCGGTGCTGGACTCCTGGGCCAAGGTGGGCGAGGGCGCCGATCTGGTCATCGTCGAGGGCGCCGGCTCGCCGGCCGAGATCAATCTGCGTAGCCGCGACATCGCCAATATGGGCTTTGCGACGCGCGCCAATGTGCCGGTGGTGCTGGTTGGCGACATCGATCGCGGCGGCGTCATCGCTTCGGTCGCCGGCACGCATCTGATCCTGCCGGAGGAGGACCGGCGCATGATCGTCGGCTACCTCATCAACAAGTTTCGCGGCGACGTCACGCTGTTCGACGATGGCATCAAGGCCATCGACACGTTCACGGGGTGGCGCTGTTTCGGTGTGGTGCCGTGGCTGAAGGCGGCGGCGCGGCTGCCGTCGGAGGATTCCGTGGTGCTGGAGCGCCTGGCATCCGGCGAGGCGCGGGCGCTGAAGGTCGCGGTGCCGATGCTGGGCCGCATCGCCAATTTCGACGATCTCGATCCGCTCAAGGCCGAACCGCAGGTCGAAGTGGTGTTCGTGCCCCCCGGCCAAAGCCTGCCGCGCGACGCCGGACTGGTGGTCATCCCCGGTTCCAAATCGACGATCGGCGATCTCCTGAAATTCCGCGAAAATGGTTGGGACCACGACCTTGCCGCGCACCGCAAGCGCGGCGGCCACGTCGTCGGCATCTGCGGCGGCTTCCAGATGCTGGGCCGCATCGTACGTGACCCCGACGGCATCGAAGGCACCGTCACCGAGGCGGAAGGGCTCGGCCTGCTCGACATCGAAACGATCATGGAGCCGGAAAAGACGGTGCGCAACGTCGGCGCCCGCTCGGTGCCGTTCGACCTGCCGCTGGAGGGCTACGAGATCCATCTTGGCCTTACCACCGGCCCCGATATGGCGCGTCCATCGGCGGTCATCAACAATATGGATGACGGCGCCATTTCAGCCGATGGTAAGGTGTGGGGCACCTATCTGCACGGCCTCTTCGGCGCCGACGCGTTTCGCGCGCGATTTCTTGAAACTCTTGGCGTCAGGGGCGGCGGCATCGACTATCGCGCCGAGGTCGAACGCGCGCTGGACGAGGTCGCAGAGGAGTTGGAGAGACATCTCGACTGTGACGCGATATTCGGGTTGGCGTGCTGACCGAACAGTTCAGGCCTTCTCTCCCGCATTCGGCCAATAGGTGCCGAAGGACCAGACGCTGCCTTCCGGGTCGCGGCAGATGAACTCGCGGCTGCCATAGTCGCGGTCGGTCAGCTCCTGGATGATTGTTGCGCCGGCTTTCCTGGCCCTGGCATAGGCGGCATCGGCGTCGTCGACGGCGATGTAGATCGACTTGCCGCCGCCGGTGCCGGGTTCGCCAACCATCTTGCCGTAGCCGTCGTCACGGACTGTGCCCAGCATGATCATCGAAGAGCCGAAGACAAGCTCGGCGTGGTGGATGATGTCGCCTTCGCCATGGCGGGCACGGACGCTGAAGCCGAAGGCTTCGCAGAGCCAGTCGATCATTCTTGCCGCGTTGCGGTAGCGCAGAGCGGGGTAGAGCCGGGGCGCTTCTGTCGAGGTGGGCATGGAGAATTCCTTCATCTGGTGGACGGCCCACTCTGTTCGAAGCCCGTTCCAGCGTCTTGAAGAAATGTTACCTCTGGCCAAGCGCGGTCGGCGTTTCGCCGGCAAGGTCGCGGAATTCACGCACCAGATGGGCCTGGTCGGCATAGCCGCAATCGGCGGCGATTCCGGCCCAGTCGCCGGCCTCTCGCCGGGACAGGCCAAGCGCCTGGTTGAAGCGGACAATGCGAGACAGGGTTTTGGGGCCGATACCGGTGGCGTCGGTGAATTTCCCGGTGAGATGCTTGCGGCTCCAGCCAAGCTCCTCGGCTAACCAGGCAATGCGCGTGCGGCCGCCGGAAAGGATGATTCTGTCATAGGCCCAGGCAATTTCGAGCGGTATCACCCTGGCGTCGGCGAGGCGAGCGGCGACGAACGCCTGGACAATGGCGAAGCGGCTGTCCCAGTCAGCTGCGTTGCCGAGCCTTTCGCGCAGGGCGATGCCTTCCCTGCCAAGGACGTCATCGAGGACGACCATACGGTCCGCCAGCTCGCTCATCGGCTGGCCGAAGAAGCGGCGGGCGCCGAGCGGCGTGAAGTTGACCTGGACGCAACAGGCACGGCCGAAGGATTCGATCATCACCGGACCGGCAAAGAGGCCGGCGGCGAAACTGGCGAAACGGTCATTGTCGCCCGGCGCCTTGCCGAGGCCGATGGCGAAGGCTTCGGCGAAGCTGATGACCAGCGGCACGGTCAGCGAGGCATATTCGACCATCCGGAAATGGCCGGGACAAATCTCGCGATAGCCGCATATGTCGGTGACGATACCTTGCAGTGACGCCGTGGGTGTCCGCCGCACCATCTCGAAATGAAGAGCGGCAGAGCTGTTGTCTTGGTGCGCTGTCTCGGCGGACATGGGGCGATGCTAGCAGACCAAGGCCTGGAATCAAAAGCGCCCGGCGGGGCCGGGCGCTCTCGATCCTCACTTATCGAGGAGACCCGTCAGGCGCCGCGCATAACACAGGCTACGGCAAGCACGATGTAGGCGATGAGGACAATCCACACCGCGGCAATAGGGATAAATGCAAGAATGCCAAGAGCGGCGAGCACGCCGATGAGGGCGATGACCAACGAAATAATGAACACGATCTGGGTGGGTGCACTGAGATTCATGTGTGGCTCCTCCGACATGATTCGTACGCCGGCATTCTACCAGCGGCGCGATCATACACCAATCATGACACGCAGCGGGTTGGCCGGATCGGCCAGCAGCTTGACTGCCAGCGCCACGCACACGATGACCAGCAGCGGCTTGATCAGCCGGGCGCCGACGCGCATGGCAAGGCTGGCGCCCAGACGCGCGCCGAGGAACTGGGCGACGCCCATGATCAGGCCGATCTTCCAGTAGATGACGCCGACAGCGGCGAAGACGATGAAGCCGCCGATGTTGGAGGCGAAATTGAGCAGCTTGGTGTGCGCCGTCGCCTTGAGCACGCCGTAGCCGGCGAGCGTCACGAAGGCCAGCATGTAGAAGGAACCGGCGCCCGGCCCGAACAGGCCGTCATAGAAGCCGATGGCCGGCACCAGGGTCACTCCGAACAGGAACGGCGACAGGCGCTCGGCGCGGTCGACATCGTTCATGTTGGGTTTGAACGCGAAGTAGAGGGCGATGGCAATCAGCACCAGCGGCAGCAGCGCCCGCAACAGATCGCCGGGCACGACCGTCGCCAACAAGGCGCCGATCGCACCGCCGGCCAGTGCCAGCAGCGCCGACGGCAACTGCCGGCGCAAATCGACGTGGCCTTTCGAGGCGTAGTGGATCGTTGCAGAGCCGGAGCCGAACATGCCCTGCAGCTTGTTGGTCCCCAGCGCCTCGACCGGGGAGAAACCGGCGAGCAACAGCGCTGGAATGGTGATCAGCCCGCCGCCACCGGCAATCGAATCGACAAAGCCCGCGGCAAAGCCGGCGAACACGAGAATGGCGATGGACTGGGTGGTGAGGTCGATCATCTGAGGGGAGGGGTCCGGCCGGCTAAGATATTGGGCGTTCGACCACGACCGCCCTGTTTGCGCAAGACGAATTCCGCGCTACCACTATCCAGGCGCACCGCGCTCGGATTTCTATTTGTGTGCTGTTGACCCGGAAAGAGGCCCCTGATGGCATTCGCACTGCTCGACCAGATACGTTCGATCTTCGACGGTGACCCGGGCGTGCGCAAGGTGGCTGACGATCCGGTGCTGTCGGCGGAACTCCTGATGCTGTTCCGTATGATCCTGGCCGACGGCACGGTCAGCGAGAGCGAGATGGTTGCCTTCCGGCGCATCTGCAAGGAGGCCTTCGGCATTCCTGAAACCAGCATCGACAGCGTCATCGAGTATCTCAACGAGTTCGGCTACGAGACCAATGGTTCGCAGGCGATCGCGCTGTTCCGCGACCTCGATGTCGAGCGGCGCAAGCAGCTGGCCCAGCACATGGCGGAGATTGCCAAGGCGGATTCGCAATTGGCCGAGACCGAAGTACGGCTGCTGCGCCGCACGCTCGACCTGCTCGACATCAGCCCGGTCGATGTGGTGAAGCCGGAAGAGTAACAGCGAACTGCCTGCTGCCGGCCGGGTCCCCGCTGCTGCGCAGCGTCCTTTAGCCCTTCGGGCGTTCAAACCCTTCGAAACGTCCACTGGACGTTCCGATCCGCCCGAAGGCGAACCGGGTCTTCACCGTTCGCTAGCCTTTCATCGTGCCACTGGCACGATCGCTTCGCGAACCGGCTGCTCACCCCTGTTCCTGCATCCGCCGAGCCATTGCCCGGTGCAGGTCGGGGGCGGCGGTGACCAGCGCTTGCGCCGCCTCCGATTGCGGGTGGTCGAGCACCTCGCTCGTCTTGCCGCGCTCGACGATCTTGCCTTCGTGCATGACCAGCACTTCGTCCGTGATGGCGCGGGCGACGGTCAGGTCGTGGGTGATGAACAGGTAGGCGATGCCGAGCTTCTGGTTGAGCTCGGCGAACAGGTCGAGGATCTGGGCGCGGATCGAGACATCGAGCGCCGAGACCGGCTCGTCGGCGACAACCAGCTTGGGGCGCGTGATGATGGCGCGCGCGATCGACAGCCGCTGGCGCTGGCCGCCCGAGAATTCATGCGGATATTTGTCGAGATCGCGCGGGCCGAGGCCAACCTCGTGCAGTGCTTGCGCCACCCTTTCACGGCGCTCGGCACGGGTCGGATTTTTGTCCAGAACATGCAGGGGTTCGGCGACCAGTTTTTCCACTTTTTGACGCGGATCGAACGAGCCGTAGGGATCCTGGAAAACAACCTGCATGTCGCGCCGTGCCGGCTTCAGGTGCGCCTCGCTCTTGCCGGTAACAGTCTCGCCACGAAATCGGATGGTGCCCGATGTCGGCCTGTCCAGCGCCAGGATCATGCGCGCGAGCGTTGACTTGCCGCAGCCGGACCGGCCGACCAGCGCCACCGACTGGCCTGGCGCGATCGACAGGGAGACATCGTCGACGGCCCGGATATCGGGCGCGCGTTTGAAGAGGGAGGTGCGCCGTCCGGAATAGTCTCGCGTCGCGCCTTCGACCTCCAGCAATGGCTTGGCAGCGCCGGCAAGATGGGTTTTCGGCCGTGCCGGCACATGCATCGAGGCCTGTGCCAGCTGGCGTGTGTAGGGATGGAGCTGCGCCGACAACGTGCGCGCCGTGTCGCCGGCCTCCATCACCTCGCCATGGCGCAGGATGGTGATGCGGTCGGCCATTTCGGTGACGACGGCGAGGTCGTGCGAGATCAGCAGCAGACCCATACGATTTTCGGTAACGAGGTCGCGCAAGAGGTCGAGGATCTGTGCCTGCAGCACCACGTCCAAGGCCGTTGTCGGCTCGTCAGCGATCAGCAGCTTCGGCTTGAGTGCGCAGGCGATGGCGATGACGACGCGCTGGCGCTGGCCGCCCGACAGTTCATGCGGATAGCGCGAGAGCGGGAATTTTGCCGAGGGCAGGCCGACGCGGTCGAGCATTTTTCGCGCTCTCTCCTCTGCCTGCGCCCGCGTTGCTTTCGTGTGCCAGCGAATGCCTTCGGCAACCTGCTCGCCGATGGTCTTGACCGGGTTCAGCGCCGTCATAGGCTCCTGGAACACCATGCCGATGTCGTCGCCGCGCAGCGCGCACATCTGGTCCTCGCTGGCCGACAGGATATCGATGCCGTCGAACGCGACCCGCCCGGTGGCGCGGGCCGCGTGTGGCAGGAGCCGCATCACCGTCAGCGCGGTCATCGATTTGCCCGAACCGGACTCGCCAACCAGACCCATGATTTCGCCGGGCGCGACGGAAAGCTCCACGTCCTTGAGAATCGGCATGTCGCCAATGTCGAGCGACAGGTTTTCGATTTCGAGCAGACTCATCGCTGCCGCCGCGACTTCGGGTCGAGTATGTCGGCGATGCCGTCGCCGAGCAGGTTCAGGCCAAGCACCGTGATGACGATCGCCATGCCGGGGAAGATCGCCATCCACGGCGCCACCGTCATGCGGGTCTGGGCGTCGAACAGCATGCGGCCCCAGCTCGGCATTGGTGGCTGCGCGCCGAGGCCCAGATAGGAAAGCCCGGCTTCGGCCAGGATGCCGAGCGCGAACTGGATGGTGCCTTGCACCAGGAGCAGCGTGGCGATGTTGGGCAGCACGTGTTCGATGGTGATCTGTGTCTTGCCCTTGCCGGCGGCGCGTGCGGCGAGGATGAACTCACGCGGCCAGATCGCCAGTGCGCCGGCGCGCGCGACGCGGGCAAAGACCGGGATGTTGAAAATGCCGATGGCGATGATGGCATTGATCGCGCCCGGCCCGAAAATGGCGGTGATCATGATCGCCGAGAGCAAGGCCGGGAAGGCGAAGACAAGGTCGTTGATGCGCATCAGCGCTTCGTCGACGAGGCCGCCGCGCGCCGCGGCAAAGGCGCCGAGCGGCACGCCGACGCCCATGCCGATGCCGACCGCGACCAGCGCCACGGCGATCGAGTTGCGGGCGCCGACCATGATCATCGACAGGATATCGCGGCCGAAATGGTCGGTGCCGAACCAGTGCGCCAGCGTGGGACCTTGCGTCTTGTCCGAGATGACCAGCTTCGTCACGTCATAGGGCGTCCAGACATAGGAGGCCAAAGCCATTGCCAGGATCAGCAAGGTGATGACGAAGCCGGTCACGAAAGCGGTGTTCCTGAACGCCTTGGCCAGAATAGCGGCAAACGTTTCCTCGGGGATCTCCAGATGCAGCGTCATCGCCGGCCTCTCAGGCGCGGATCGACCGCGGCATAGGAGAGATCGACCAGGAGATTGACGGCGATGACCGCGGCGACCAGCAACATGACGACGCTTTCGACGACGATCAGGTCGCGCTGGGTAATGGCCTGGAACACCAGACGGCCGAGGCCGGGCAGGTAGAAGACATTCTCGATGATGATGGTGCCGGCGAGCAGGAAGGCGAATTGCAGGCCGAGTATGGTCAGCACCGGGATCATGGCGTTGCGCAGCGCGTGCCGCCACAGCACGGCGCGATAGGGCAGGCCCTTGGCGCGGGCGGTGCGGATATAGTCCTCGTTGAGCACCTCGATCAGCGCCGAGCGGGTGACGCGGGCCAGGATCGCCGCTTGCGGCAAGGCCAACGCCACCGCCGGCAGCAGCAGCGATTTCAGTGCCGGCCAGGCGCCGGCGCCCCAGCCGGGAAAGCCGCCGGCCGGCACCAGCCGCAGCCAGACGGCGAAGACATAGATAAGCATCAGCGCGAACCAGAAATTGGGCACGGCGACGCCAAGCTGTGCGGCTCCCATGGAAATCGTATCACCGGCCCGGCCGCGCCGGCTGGCTGAAAACAGGCCGACCGGAATGGCAATGACGGTGGACAGCGCCAGCGCGATCAGCGCCAGCGGCAGCGAGACGGCCAGCCGCTCACGCACGAGATCGATGACCGGCACCGAATAAGTATAGGAGCGGCCGAAATCGAGGCTGAGCAGGCCGCCGGCCCAGTGCAGGTAGCGCAGGACGAGCGGCGCATTGAGGCCCATCTGGTTGCGCAGCAATTCGACCTGGTCGGTGCTGGCATTCATGCCCAGCATCAACCGCGCCGGATCGCCGGGCAGGATTTCAAGCACGGCGAAGACGACAATGGAGGCCAGCACCAGGGTGGCGAAGGCGATGGCCAGGCGCTTGAGGAGGTAGGTGGTCATGAGAGGCGGACGACAGTAGCGATTGTTCGGGAAAGCCGTACCATTGCGCAATCACGTTTTCTGTTTTGACGACAGCTCACCACGACTTCGTCATCCTGGGGCGAAGCAGGAGCGAAGCGACGTCGCGGAGACCCCAGGATCCATGCCGTGATCCAGGCCTGGGAACACAACGGTCCAGAACAAACATTGCCTCGCTCCACCTCAATCCTGCGCCGTCGAAGCTCTCGCAGGTCGCGGCATGGATCCTAGGGTCTGCGCAGTTCGCTTCGCTCACCGCTTCGCCCTAGGATGACGAAACGAGGAGAGCTTCAGTCCGACCACTTCACCTTGGTCAGGTCATTGGCCTGGATCGGCGCATTTTCCCATAGGCCCTGCAGCTTGGCGTCCCAGACGCCGACCTTTGGCAGTTCGTAGAGGAAGCCGACCACGGCGTCGTCGGCGAGGATCTTCTGCGCCTGCCCGAGCAACTCCTTGCGCTTGGCTTCGTCGGAGGTGAGGTTGAGGTCGGCGATCAACTTGTCGAAGGCCGGATTGTCGTAGTTGAAGTAATAATCCTTGCGCGAATAGATATCGATGTCGTTGGGCTCGGTGTGCGAGACGATGGTCAGGTCGTAATCCTTCTTGGTGAACACCTGGTCCAGCCACTGCGCCCATTCGACCGGGATGATTTCGAGATCGATGCCGACGTCGCGAAGCTCGGAAGCGATGATCTCACCGCCAAGGCGCGCATAGGATGGGGGCGGAAGCTTCAGCGTTGCCTTGAAACCGTTTTCCAATCCGGCCTGCTTCAACAGTTCCTTGGCCTTGGCGACGTCATGCGGATAGCGGCCTGTGAGGTCGACATAGTCCTTGTTGGCCGGCGACATATGCGAGCCGATCGGTTGCCCGAGACTGGCCGAGGCGCCGTCGATGATCGCCTTGCGGTCGAGCGCGTAGGAAATCGCCTGCCTGACCTGCAATTTGTCGAAGGGCGGCTTTTTGTTGTTGATCGACAGGATGGTTTCGCCCTCTGTCGCGCCGATCACCAGCTTGAAACGCGGATCGTCCTTGACCTGCGCCAGGCTGTCGGGATCGAAGAACGGGAAGGCCTGGATGTCGCCCGAGAGCAACGCCGGCACAGAGGCCGCGGCGTCGGGCACGATGCGAAACTCTACCTTGTCGAGGAACACCGGGGCGCCCCAGTAATGGTCTGCCTTGACCAGGGTGATCGACGATCCCTTGGCCCAGCTCTGGAACTTGAACGGGCCGGTGCCGACCGGTTTCTCCTTGTTGGCGTCGGCGGATTTCGGCGACACCATCACCGCGTCGCCCCAGCCCATATTGTAGAGGAAGGAACCCTGTGGGTTCTTCAGCGTGATCTTGACGGTCGCCGGATCGACCACGTCGACCTTGTCGATGGCGGCAAACAGGCCCTTCTGCGCATTGACCGAGTTGTCGGCGCGGGCACGGTCGAGCGAGAATTTCACGTCGTCGGCGCTGAAGTCGGCGCCGTCGTGGAATTTGACGCCGGTGTGCAGCTTGAAGGTGTAGACCTTGCCATCGTCGGAGATCGTCCAGCTTTCGGCCAGGTCCGGCAGCACCTCGCCATTCGGCCCGATGCGGGTCAAACCTTCAAAAACGTTGGCGTAAAAGACCTCATCGATGGCAGCGGCGGCGCCCGCGGTCGGGTCGAGATGGGGCGGCTCGAGTGGAATGCCGATGACCAGGTCGGTTCGTGCCGCGAACGCCGAAGTGCTGGCGGCGGCCAGCGTCAGAACAGCCGCGGCCAGAATGGATTTCCACAATTTCATCGTGCAACTCCCCAAATGCTCAAGCCCGGGGATAGAAGCGTGATTTCGCGCGGGAGTAAATTGCGTTTCGTGCTGCAAGGCTGCGTGGCCGGGAATGTTTTTCTCCGGTGGCCGTATCGACCGGGTCAAACCTTGCCCGCATGCGGGTCTATCCGGCCGTGCCGCGCAGCAGCACGTTGAGCCCGATCGCCATCACCTTGGCCGATTCCACCATGTCGGAGATGCCGACCCATTCGTCCGGCCGGTGGGCGAGGTCGAGGATACCCGGGCCGTAGGCGATGCAGTCGTAGATGTGGCCGATGCGGGCAATGTGCTTCTGGTCGTAGGTGCCGGGCGAAATGACATAGTCGGGTTCGCGGTCGAAGATCGCATGAATGCCTTGCGCCACGGCTTTGACCACCGGTGCGTCGCGCTCGGTCATCAGCGGCAGCACCTCCATCAGGTCGCGGATTTCGTAGTCGAATCTCTTGCGTTCGCGCTTCAGCCGCTCGAGAATGCCAATCACTTCGCCTTTGACCGTGTCGAGGTCTTCTTCCAGCAGGAAGCGGCGATCGATGGTCAGCCGGCAGGAATCGGGCACGTTGGGCGAGGGCAGGCCGGGCCTGAAATCCTCGGTCTGGCCGCCATGGATGGAATTGATGTTCATGGTCGAGCGCCTTGCGCCTTCCGGCACCACCGGCATGCGCGTCATCTTGCGGTCGAGCGCCGGGAACAGTTCGTCCTCGAAAGCCCTTAGCACGGCGCCCATGTGGCGCACCGCATTGTCACCGAGGAAGGGCATCGAACCATGCGCGATCTCGCCCTTGGTCTCGATCTCCGCCCACCAGACGCCGCGATGGCCAAGGCAGATGCGGTCCTTGTTCAGCGGTTCGGGAATGATGACGTGGTCGACCTTGGGTTTGGAGAAATAGCCGAGCCTTGCCAGGTGGGCGACGCCGCCGAAACCGCCGGACTCCTCGTCGACCGTGCCCGATATCTCGATGGCGCCGGGGAAATCGGGAAAGACCTCCATGAAGGCTTCCGCGGCGATGATGGAAGCGGCCAGGCCGCCCTTCATGTCGCAGGCGCCGCGGCCATAGATCTTGCCATCCCTGACGACGCCGGCAAAGGGATCGACGGTCCAGCCGTCGCCGGCTTCGACGACGTCGATATGCGAGTTGAAGTGGACGCAGGCTCCCGGCGAGCGGCCGTCGAAACGGGCGACAACGTTGACGCGCGGATAGCGATCGGTGTCGCCGGGCGTGCCTTCGGCGCGAATGAATTCGGTTTCGAAACCACGTTTCCTCAAGCGTGCGCCGATGTATTCGGCGCACGGCCGATAGGCTTCGCCCGGCGGGTTGATGGTCGGGAAACGGATCAGGTCGGCGGTCAGCGCGACGAGATCGTCACGCCTGATATCGATTGCATTAAGGAGTCGCTCGTTCATCAGGAGAGTTGAGCAGCGATCCCTGTTGTTTTGCAAGCCCGCCAGCAATCAAGCCCGTGCGGCGTGTCGTTGCGGCAACTATTGCGCGAAATCGTTCAAATTCGCTGCTTTGGATTGGCTAATTGATCAACGAGTGTGTGTTACCCCGTTCACCTGCCATTAAAAAGATGAAAAACATCGTGAGGGCAGACAAAGGGCAGTCAAAGGGGTTTGATCGCATGAAAAAGTCGTTTCTCGTAGCAGCAGCGATGCTGGCAACTGCGCTGTTTGGTATGCCGGCCGCAAGTTATGCGGCCATGTTGGAAGCAAACATCGACGTCTCGTCGCAGACGATGACGGTTAGATACGGCCTGTCGGTTTACCGGTGGACCGTGTCCACGGCGCGACCCGGTTATTTCACACCACGCGGCACTTACCGGCCGCAGCGCACCGCTCGTATCTGGTACTCGCGCAAATATCATATGTCGCCGATGCCTTATTCGGTGTTCTTCCATGGCGGCTATGCCATCCACGGAACGGGCGCCGTCAGGCAGCTCGGCCGTCCGGCCTCGCATGGCTGCGTACGGCTGCACACGGCGAACGCCGCGACCTTCTATTCGATGGTGCGGGAAGTGGGCTTCGGCAACACGCGGATCGTGGTGACCAACTGATGGCTTAGGCGCGGCCGGGGGCCTGTCACGCGCCTTCGGTTCGCGCTGCTGGCCTCGGCTGCGATCTGCGCCGGCGGCCGCCGCTGATTTCCCACCTCTTGTGGAACCACATCCATTGGCCGGGGTCTTCGCGCACCCAGCGCTCGACCACGTCGTTCAGCATCTGGGTGGTGGCGTGGACGTCAACGCTGCCGTCGGCGGTGCGCGGCAAGACCAGCTTGTCCTCGATCTCGAGCCGGAAGCGGTTGCCCGGTAGCCTGACGCAGCGCGCCGGGTAGACGTCGCAATCATAGTGGCGGGCCAGCGTGCCCAGCACCCGATTGCTCTGGCAGGGGCGGCCGAAGAACGTCGTGTTGAGCCCGTTGGAGAATTTCTGGTCGACAAGGACGCCGATGTTGCCGCCGTTTTCCAGCACTCCGGCCAGCGCGAAAGAGGCGCCGGCCATCGAGGGCAGCAGCGCCCCCATCGTCGCGCGGCGCGTCGAAAGGATGTAATCGGCGAGGTAGGGATTGTTGGGCGGGCGAAACAGCGCGGTGATGTTCATCCCGAAGGTCGCCGCCGCCACCGGCAACAGCTCGAAATTGCCGAGATGCCCGGTGAAGACGATATGCGGTTCCTTCTCGGCCGCGATCTCGGCGAAATGCTCTGTTCCCTTAACCTCCACGCGACCCGGCTTGGTCGCGTTGGGATCGTAGTCGAAAAGGGCGTCGAGAAAGATGTATTCAGCGGCCAGCCGCGCCATGTTGCCCCACATGTCGGAGGCGATGGCCTGGATTTCGTCATCGCTCTTGTCCGGATAGGCATGGCGCAGATTATCGATGGCGACGCGATGGCGCCCCGCCCAGGGGCCGATGCGGCGGGCGACGCGGTCGGCAAAGTTCAGCGCGCTGTCGGGCGGCAGCAGGCGCAGCAGCGAGATGATCATCATGGCGATGCGCGCGACGAGCCAATGCTCGAACTGGCGCAACTGCCGGCCATAGCGGAACATCAGATCGCGGCGAAGCTTCTTGAACACGAGGTCGAGGCTCAGTCGACGCGCAGGATGATCTTGCCGAACACGTCGCGGCCTTCCATGCGCTTCAGCGCGGCGTCGATGCCGTCGAAGCCGACTTCGGTGTCGATGACAGGGGCGACCTGTCCGGCCGCCATTTTCTGCATGGCGTTGGCCATGTTTTCCATGCGGCAGCCGAAGGATCCGAGCAGCTTGAGCTGCTGCTGGAAGAGCTGCATCAGGTTGATCTGCGTCGACACACCTGATGTCGAGCCGCAGGTCACCAGGCGGCCGCCGCGTTTCAGGCACAGCATCGAGGCGGCAAAGGTGTCGGCGCCGACATGCTCGAACACGACATCGACGCCCTTCTTCCTGGTCAGCTTGCGCACGACGCCTTCGAAACGGTCGTCGCGGTAGTTGATGACATGGTCGGCGCCGAGCGCCTTGGCCCTGTCGATCTTGTCGTTCGAACCGACTGTGGTGATGACGGTGCAGCCCATCCGCTTCGCCAGCTGGATGGCGGCGGAGCCGATGCCGGAGCCGCCGGCGTGGACGAGGATGGTCTCGCCGGGCTGCAGTTTCGCATTGTCGAACAGCATGTGCTCGACGGTTCCGAAGGTGACAGGCGCCACGGCGGCGCCGATGTCGGTCACGCCGGGAGGGGCGGGGACCAGCAGGCGCGCCGGCAGGTTGATCTTCTCCTGGGCGAAGCCGTCCAGATGGAAGCCGTGCACGCCGGAGACATGCTCGCAGAGATTGTCGCGGCCTTCGCGGCAGGCACGGCAAAGGCCGCAGGTGCGCGCGCCGTAGATCGACACCAATTGTCCGGGCAGCAGGCTGGAAACACCGGGGCCGACCGCCTCGACCTCGCCGGAGGCTTCCGCGCCGACGACCAGCGGCATCTTGCGCTTGGCGAAGGCCATGCCGCGCCAACCCCAGACGTCGATATGGTTCAGCGCTACGGCCTTGATGCGCAGCGTCACTTCACCCAGCGCGGGCGGCGGGGGAGGCGGCAGGTCCACCGTTTCGAGACGGCGGTCCTCGATAAGTTGCAATGCGCGCATGTCGACTTCTGTCCGGCGAAAAGGCGTCGCTTAAACCGGTTCCCGCGCCATGACAAGGCAAGTGTTCTGGCCGCCGAAGCCAAAGGAGTTTGAAAGCACGGTGCCGACCTCGGCATTGCGCTTCTTGTTCGGCACCACATCCAGCATGATCGCCGGATCGGGATTGTCGTAGTTGATGGTCGGCGGGATGACGCCTTCGCGCATCGTCATCAGCGAAAAGGCCGCTTCCACGGCGCCGGCGGCGGACAGGGTGTGGCCGATCATCGACTTGTTCGACGAGACCGGCATAGAGCCGATCCGCTCGCCGAACACGGTTGACAGAGACAGATGCTCCATCTTGTCGTTTTCCGGCGTCGAGGTGCCATGGGCATTGACGTAGTCGATCTCGTCTTTGCTCAAGCCGGCGTCGGCAAGGGCGGCGCGCACCGCTGCGATAGCCGGCGATCCGTCCGGCTTGGAGCGGGTGCGGTGGAAATCGTCGGCCTTTTCGCCGCAGCCGCGCAGGATGCCCAGCACCGTCGCGCCGCGCGCCAGGGCGGCTTCCAGCGATTCCAGCACCAGCGCGCCGGCCCCCTCCGCCAGCACGAAGCCGTCGCGATCCTTGGAGAACGGCTTTGACGCCTTTTCCGGAATGTCGTTGTGGGTCGACAGCGCCGACAGCAGCGAGAAGCGGATCAGCGCCTCGGCCGTCGCCGAACCGTCGGCGCCGATCGACAGCGCCCGATCGCATTCGCCGCGACGGATCGCCTCGACGCCGAGCTGGATGGCTGTGGCGCCGGAGGCGCATGCGGTCGACAGCGTGATCGGCAGGCCGCGCGTGCCGAAACGGTCCGCAAGCCGATCGGCGATGGAGCCGAACTGCGTGGTCTCGAAAATATCCAGTTCCTTCAGCCGGCGCGCCACCCGCAGCAGCCTTTCGGTGCCGGAATCCTGCTTGTCGGAATTGTAGAGCGAGAAGCGTTCGTGCCAGTCGAGCTCGACCGGCGGCGAAGCCAGAAACAGCGGTCCGCCGAAATCACCGGAGTTCAGGCCGGCCTCGGCGACGGCTTCCTGCGCGGCTGTTTCCGCCAGTTCGTAGGTGAGGGGGCTTGCCCCTTTCGAACTCGACGGCAGGAAATCCACCATGCCGGAGATGCGGGTGTTGAGGTGATCGACGGGGAAGCGGGTGATCGGGTGGATGCCCGACTTGCCCGAGGTCAGGGCCGCCCAATTGTCTGATTTGCCGGCGCCAAGCGAGGTCACCACGCCGATGCCGGTAACGGCAACGATGGGCCTGCCCATGTGATCTCTGAGATTGGCCATGCGGAACCTTTATCCCTACAGCAGTCGCCCCAGGAATGCCGCCTTACGCGGCATTCACCAGCGCCATGCCCTCGAATTGGTGATAACCGATCGCCGTTGCAAGGACGGATCTGGGAACGCCCGCGAAGGGTCTTTCGGCGGCGGCATCAAAAACCGGGTAAGCGGCCTTGCGGTCGACGGCGAGTGCCGCCAGCGCCACGGCGAACGGAAACTGCGCTTCCTTCATATGGCCGGTCAGCGTGGCGAAGCCGCGCGCTGCTATCGCCTCGACGGCGTCGAGCGCTGCCTTCTCGGCGGATGTCGCCGCATGGGCGCCAGACGCGCCCGACAAAGCCAGCAATTCGCCGTTCGGCACTGCCGCCCGTTTGAGCATCGCGGCGATTTCGGCGTCGAGCCCGCCCTGGCGCCGCCTGGCGCGGCCGGAGACGACCGGGCCGAGTTCGGCATAGATCTTCCGCCCCCTGCTTGCCGCGTGTTCGCGCTGCTCCAGCACCAGGAAGGCGCCGCCGGAGCCGGACACCACACCGCCGCCTTCGCAGCCCTGGCGCTGCCAGACCGGCTTCCATGGGCCACGGTGCAGATAGCCGGCAAGCTCGTAGCCGAGCAACATGTCGGAATGCTCGGTCTGGAAGGCGCCGCCAACCAGGACGTGTGTCGACTGGCCCGAGCGGATGCGCGCGGCAGCCGTCTCGACGGCGGAAACGCCAGCGCCTTCTTCGCCCATGAAGGTGCGCGACGATCCCGTCACCTTATGGACGATGGAAATGTTGCCGGCGAGCAGGTTGGAAAGCTGCGCCAGAAACAACGTCGGCCGCAGTTCGGTGGTCAGCTTCTCGTTGAGCAGCACATCGCGGTCGTTGCGGCTTTCCGACGCGGCGAGAATGTCAGCATCGACCGCCTCGTCGCGCTCGCCGCCACCGGCGGCCACCACCATGTCCATGGTCGAGCAGAGCTCGTCATTGCCCTTGATGCCGGCGTCGTCGAGCGCGAGGCCCGCAGCATAGGTGCCGAGTCGCTGCCAGGTTTCCATCTGCCGCTGGTCGCCGCGCTTGGCGATCTGCAGGTTCCAGTCGATCTCGGGCAGCGGATGCACGGTGTAGGGCGCAAAGCGCGCGGCTTCGAGCACCGGCTGCTGGCCGGGCTGGGCCAACTTCTGCCAATGGGCGTCCGGTCCTTCCCCCAAACAGGAAACAAGGCCGATACCTGATATGACGACGTCGTGGGGGCTGCTCATGTGCGGCTTTGTGGGTGAGGCGGCGCAGCCCGTCAAGGCCGCGCAACGGCCAATGTCAGGCGGTCTTGGCGGCGACCAGGGCGTCGATCTTGGCGCACAGGTTCTTCATGACGAAGTAATCGTCGGTCGAAGCCTTGCCGTCATTGACTTCCTGGGTCCACTTTTCCAGCGGCACCTTGATGCCGAATTCCTTGTCGATGGCGAAGACGATGTCGAGGAAATCGAGGCTGTCGATGCCGAGATCGTCGATCGTGTGGCTCTCGGGCGTGATGGTGTCGATATCGATCTCGCTGGTGTCGGCAATGATCTTGGCGACTTTGTCGAACGTGGTGGAGTTCGTAGTGGACAAGGGCTTTTCCTTCTTTGCGGGCGGAATCTGTCCGCATCTTGTTTGGGCGCTGTCTAATCGGTTTTTCCCGGCAGGAAAAGGCCTGATAGTCCGGGCGCAGATGGGGAGGGAGCCCGGGAAACGCAAGAAGGGCCGCCGGCTGACCCGGTGGCCCTTCCCGTTAACGTTAAGTCAGCTCAGCTGTCGCGGAGCTTGACCAGGTCGTTGAGCAGCCCGCCCGTCCCGTTGTGGACGGTCAGCCGCTCGACCTTGCCGGCGATGGTTTCCAGAGCCTCGAGCTCCTTCAGCCGCAGCATCACCGGGTTCTCGGCCATCACCTTGGCCGTGTTGAGGAGCGAGCGCGTGGCGTTCGTCTCCTCGCGGCGGCGGATGACGTTGGCCTCGGCCTGCTTCTCGGCCGAAACCACCTGGTTGAGGATCTCGCGCATCTCGCCCGGCAGGATAACATCCTTGAGCGCGATATCGCTGACCTCGACCCCGATCTCGGCCATGTCGGCGCGGACCTTGGCCGCGGCCTCCTCGTCGACCGTCACCTTCTTTTCGAGGATCTGATCGAGCGTGAGCGCGCCAAGCGTCTTGCGGAAGGCGTACTGCAGGGCGCGGTAGAGGGCTTCGGAGAAGTCCTTCACCGCGCTCACCGCCTTGACCGGATCGACGACCCGGTATTCGGCTGATATGTTGACGCGGATCGTGACGCGATCCTTGGTCAGCACTTCCTGTCCGGCGACATCGAGCGACTGGCGCTTGAGGTCGACGACCTTGATCTGCACCATGCGTCCGACGTTCCAGAAGCCATGCACGCCCGCTGTAAGCGTCCGCACCAGGACACCGTCGACGAACAGCAGTCCGGCCTGACCGTCGACGACCGGATGGACCGACATCAATTCCGCCTTCCGGGCCTGTCCGAGCCGGCGCATGACCGCCGGATCGATGGCAAGATCGGCCGCCGTATCGACTGAAGTCACCTTCCACGGACCGGCATCCGTCCACAGCACCAGCTTGCGGTCCGGCGCCAGCACGGCGTGCAAATTGCCGTCACGCTCGATGATGGCGACGTCCGTGCGCCCGGTGCGAACGACGGTGAAGTGACGCGCGGCCACATCCGGGAGCTTGTCGAACAACGCCTTCTCGTACGCCGAAACGAATTCCGGATTCCTCAGATCGTGCCGCGAGACTTCCAGGCTGCCGCGCCGGTTGGCGAGCGAATGCTCACCCGGCAGCAGCACGGCCCTGATCTCCCCCTTGTACAGGGTGAGGGCACGTTCGTTTTCCTTTACGAGGACGCGTTCGCGTCCAAGAACCTTGTCGAGAATAGTCGTCATTGTCTTACTCCTGTCGGGCATGGCCCCATGCGAGGCGTCAACTCATGCGTCGATCTTCCCTTCGTTTCTCGTTTCAAATCGTCTCTTCACTATTCCCGGCACGACTGATCCGGGGACTGGTGGCATCAATGCGTGGCGGGCCAGCGGGAGCGGATCGCGGGGCAGCGAAGCGGGCTCGAGAGGCCGAAGCCTCCCTGCCGGCGACACCGCGCCTTGATCGTCACCGCGGGCCTGGCCGCGAGCCGATGGCGTCAGACCTTTCGATCCGGCCTCCACCCGAAGGTTTCGTCCGTCCGTCAGGTCTTCAGCATTCCAGTCCCCGGACCGTTTTCAGATAACACCACCCAAAGGTGTTGGCTTATCAGGCCAATGGAGAAGGATTCGAACCTTCGACAGTCAGATTACAAGTCTGATGCTCTACCAAACTGAGCTATCCGTGGTGCAGACAGCAGGATTCGAACCTGCGACCTCCGGAACCAAATCCGGCGCTCTACCAGACTGAGCTACATCCGCGATCCCAATCCCCAAAGCGGCGCCGTATACAGGGTGGCAAAGCCGCCTGCACGGGCGGAGACGAAAGCTCCAACCGTTGTGCTCGCTTCGGTTCTCGTGACCGGGAGCGCGCCTATAGCCCCTGCGACGGGTTGTCGCAAGCGGCACTGTCGCGGCGGATTTGCGCTTCTTCCGGCAGTGGCATTTCAGCCACACACCGGATTGCCCCGGACTTGTGGCGAATTGGCTTCAGAAGGTGACGCGGCCAAGCACGCGCAGGCCGTCGCCCTGGGGTTCGACGACCACGGCCTCGCCCTCGCGCGGCGAAACGCCGGTCAGCGCGACGATGTCCTCCAGATGTGTGACCATGACCAAGTTGTCGGAGCCCGAATAGGCGCGGATTTCCTTGACGATCGCGGCAATCTGCTGAGCCTTCTGCGCATCGTCGCCCTTGAGCAGGTCGAGCGGCGCAAAAAGCTCCGGCTCGGCCTCGAAGGCGATGCGGGCGGTGTCGAGACAGCGGCAATAGCGGCTGGACAGCACGCGCTCTATGGGCGCCGCGCGGGCGGCGAACAGGGCGCCGATCTTGCTCGCCTGCTGCTTGCCGCGCGCCGACAAAGCGACCTGGGTGGCACAATTGGCGATGTCGAAATTGGCCGGGTCGGTGGTGCCGGTGACCATGGCATGGCGCAGCAGCACCACATGGCCGCCATCGCGCAGCAGCGCCCAGCCAGAATCCGTCGCATGCGCCGCGGCGGCGGGAATGACGAGCAAGAACAGCGCCAGCGCAAATCGTATCATCAACAGTCCTTTCGGGCCGCCGATGATCGACCCTCTTGCCGGCATATAGGGAGGGGAAAGCCGACCCAAAAACAAGGCGTGGGTTTACACGGCCAGTTGATGCGTGGCCGCCGAGCAATGGCGGCCTGCGATCCAGCCCTAGTTCTTCGCTATCTGCTTCTTCACCAGATCGATCTTCTGATCGGTGAGCGGTATCGGCATGGTGTAGCCCGCCTCGGTAAATCCCTGCTTGGCATTCTCGAAGAACTCGATGGCCTTGAGGTATTCAGCCTTGCCGCCACCATAGCTGGCGCGGTTCCAACTCACGTCGCCAAGATTGTTCTGCTCAAAAGCCCACTGCATCGGCTGGCTCTCCCTGGTGAAGACCTTCAGCGTGGCGGTGAAGGCTGCTTGGGCCTCATCAAGATATTTGCCGGTTCGCTGGAGATTGCCGAGATTGAGCAGGCTCATGCCGATGCCGTTCTGGGCGTTGGCCCAGTCGACGGGCGCTGTTTCCATGGTCAGCACTTCGAGGGCTGCGCGCCGCGCGGCGATCGATTCCTGCAAGGTCTTGGGATCGCCATTGCTCATGCTCAGCCAGTGCAGCGTAGAGCCGAGACCGGCCTGGGTCAGCGCCCATTGCCGCGGGTTCGTCTCGCGCTTGTATTCGCGCAACGCATCGCGGTAGGCTGCGACCGCATCGATATAGTGCTCGGGCTTGTCGGTCACGCCGCCCAGAAGCTGCAGCGTGTTGCCGAGATTGTAGTAGCTCATCGCCCAGTCCTGCGGGAATTTCCGCCTGACATAGACCTGCCGGGCGGCCTGGAAGGCCGCCGCCGACTGTTCCAGCTTGGCCGCGTCGCGGGTGCGCTGGCCAATCGTCTGGTAGACCGAGCCGAGATTGTTCTGCGCCGATGCCCAGTCCATCGGAAAACGCTGCCGGGTAAACACCGTCAGCGCGTCGTCATAGGCGGCGGCGGCCTCTTCGAGCGCGCCGGTGCCCATGTCGAAGCGGGCGGCACCGCTCAGCGCGTTGCCGAGATTGAGCCGGCTGGACGCCCACGAGACCGGGAAGGTATCGCGGGTTCGTATCTCGAGTGCGGCGCGAAATGCGTCGGACGCCTCGTTGATCTTGGCTTTGTCGTTGAGCTGAAGGCCGAGCGAGACGAGTGTGTTGCCGAGATTATTCTCGACCATTGCCCATTCCACGGGAGTTTTTTCGCGGGTGTATTCCTGAAGCGCCAGCCGGTAGGCCGCTTCGGCCTGCGCAAGATGTTCGCCCGCGGGGTCTCGCTCGGAGCGCGCATAAAGCACAAGGCCAAGGTTCATCTGCGAAGCAGCCCAGTCGAGCGGCAGCTTGTCGCGCGGACGCTTGTCGAGCGTGGCGCGCATCGCCGCCACGGCCTCATTGAGGCGCTTAGGGTCGCTCTCCCGCTCGCCGATCTTCAACAGCACATTGGCCAGATTGTTCTGCGCGGCGGCCCAGTTGCGGTCGTCCTTGTCGCGCTCGAAGACGGCGAGCGAGTCCCGAAAGATCTGTGCGGCTTCTTCCAGGTGCGCCGTTTCGGTCTCGCGCTCGCCGATGGTCTGCAGCACCACCGCCATGTTGTTGCGGGTGATGGCCCAGTCGCGGTTCTGTTCGCCATTGGGAATGAAATTCAGGATGGCCCGATAGGCTTCGATCGCCTGCTGCAGCGCATCGAGGTCGCCGCTGGCGTCGCCATAGGCATTCAGCGCCTCGGCCTCCTGGTTCTTGTAGTTCCAGCGCAGCCTGTCGTCCCACTTTTCGGCCAGTGAGAAGGCCTTGCCATAGTCCTTGGCGGCCGCCTTGTAGTCGAAGACCAGCGCCGAGGCGTCGGCGCGCCTGGCGTAGATCGCCGCATCGGCAAGGCGCTTCCGCTTGACCAGTTCCTCCGCGTCGTCGACCGCATCGCCGGTTTGCTCGATCCGGCCGACGGCATCGTCGAGAAATTTGCGCGCGGTCACGATCGCGCCCTGGCCGATGGCCTTGTCGGCGGAGGCAACGAGGCGCTTGATCTCGGGATCGTCGGTGCGCAGCGCGGCGCGCTCGGACATCATCTTCTTCAGGCGATCGGACTGCGCCCGCAGCACTTTCTGCAAATCGGTCGGATCCTCGGGGATTTTGTCCGTGCCCATCGCCCGCAGGACGCCATAGAGCGCGTCCATCGGTACGCCGTCCTGCAGCGAGGCCAGTTCCACCTGCGCGCGTTTGGGGTCCGGCAGGTCGGAAATGGTCAGCAGCAACTGCCGCCGCTCGCCTGTTATCAACCCGTCGTCGCCAGTCGGGTCGGGCGGTGCGACGCCGAAATAGAGCAGGCGGCGCAGGCTCTCGTTGACCCAGGGACGCTGCTTCGCCTTGGTGTCGAGATAGACTTCTTCCGTCACCATGCGCATGACCGAGCCGAATTCGGTGCCCTTCATCGCCGCAAGGTGACGCAAAAGCGCGGAGGCGTAAGGACTGTTTTCGCCGGCGGCGCCATCGAGCGCCGGGCGACCCGGTTCGGCGGCAAAACCGACCACCGTGCCCAGGCTCGCATCCTCCTGCGCCGAACTGTTGGCGAGCGCCTTGGCGCCGCGCACCGGCTCCAGCCCGCCGGCGCCGATCGGCTCGGCGGAGGCGGTCGGGGCGCGCCGCACAACGGCGTCGGCCGGAAATGGATTGGTGCGGCAGGCATCGAGCAGCACGATGGTGACCGGCACGGTCTTCTTCAATTCGTCCATGACAGCCGAAATCGGCACAAGCGCGCTGTCGGCGTCCTTAAGCGAGGAGAGGTCGGCATCGACCGGGACCAGATAGTTCTCGCCGCCGGCCTCGATGCCGTGGCCCGAATAATAGATGAAGGCAACATCTGCGCCCTCGGCGTCTTCCGTGAACCGCTCAAGGTCACGCTTCAGCTTCGCCGCATCGCGATCGCTGACATTGCGGGCGTCGAAGCCGAGGTCGGTCAGCATCTTGGCGATGTCGCGGGCGTCGTTGGCCGGATTGGGGAGGGCTGCGATGTGTTCGTATTTCGACTGGCCGATGATCAGCGCCACGCCCTTGAGGTCTTTGGCCTCGGCAATCTGGAGCGCGGTCATGGCAAGCAGCACGGTGACGAAAGCGAGCCGCCACGCCTGCCGCGAAAAAATGCGTTTCGAGGTTTCGACAAATGCCATTTGTCGTTCGTGTCCGCCCTGGTATCCAAACCCTCTATAACGCTGCCAGCGGACCATGATCAAATTCGGGCGCGATTGCGCCTTGGTCGTGGCTCGCCTATCCCTGAAAAATGTCTCCGCTCACCGAAACCGTCCTCTTCGTCTTCAGCCTGGTCGCGCTCGGCTATCTCGCCGGGCTTACCGGCTATCTCAGACCGGCGAGCGGCGAGGGCATATCCGATTTCGCGGTCTCGGTGGCGATGCCGCTGCTTCTGTTCCAGACCATGGTGAACGCCGATTTCCACGGCGTCGCGCCCTGGTCGCTGTGGGGTGCCTATTTCACGGCGGCGGCGATCACCTGGACCGCCGGCCATATCGTCACCACGCGGGTGTTCGGACGCGATGCGCGGGCCGGTGTCGTCGGCGGCGTGTCGTCGGCCTATTCCAATGTCGTGCTGCTTGGCGCGCCGTTCATCCTTGGCATATTCGGCGCGAGCGGCTTCGAAGTGCTGTCGCTGCTCGTCTCCGTGCATCTGCCGGTCATGATGATGGCCTCGATCGTGCTGTTCGAGATGTTTGGCCGCGGCAGCGGCGAGCGCGTGCATCCGTTGCGCGTCATCCGCAGTTTCCTGCGGCGGCTGTTCATCAATCCGCTGATCATCGGCATTCTCCTGGGGCTGGCCTGGCGCCTTAGCGGCGTGCCGCTGCCGGGCCTCGCCATGCGGCTGGTCAATGCGCTGGCCAATACGGCCGGCCCGGTGGCGCTGTTTGCCATGGGGCTCAGCCTGCGCCGCTTCGGCATTTCCGGCAATGTGCGGCCAGCACTTGCGCTTTCAGTGCTGAAACTGTTCCTGATGCCGGCGCTGGTCCTTGCCTTCGTCTGGCTGCTCGGCTTGCCGCCGCTGACGGCCAAAGTCGCAGTGATCGTGGCGGCGCTGCCGTCGGGCATCAATTCCTACCTCATCGCCGTGCAGTTCAACACCGGCCAAGCGCTGGCCTCGAACCAGATGACGATTGCAACGGCAAGTGCCGCCGTGACCACCGCTTTCTGGCTGGCCGTTGTCGCGCATGTATTCGGATAGCCGATCAGGCCGCGCGGCCCTCGTCTTGCACTGGCCTAACCCCTATATGCCATCTTGCGATTGCTTGCGGGGCTTTCCCTAGGTTAAGAGCAATGGCTCCAGCGTGCGGCCCTGCCTGCGCTTTACCGAAGATATCCAGAAAAACGGCCCGATCAGCGCGCCGAACGGAGGCTAGAACAATGCTTCAGAAAACCAGCCATTTCATGCGCCAGGCCAATCTCATCAACGGCGAATGGGTGCAGGCCGACAGCGGCCAGACTGTCGATGTGACCAACCCGGCCACCGGCCTCAAGATCGGCACTGTGCCGAAGTCGGGCACGGCCGAGACCCGCCGCGCCATCGATGCGGCGAGCGAAGCTTTCAAGACCTGGCGCAAGACCACCGCGCTCGAACGCTCGAAGCTGCTGCGCAAGCTGCACGACGCGATGATGGACAATCAGGACGTGCTGGCCGAACTCTTGACCATCGAGCAGGGCAAGTCGCTGTTTGAATCCAAGGGCGAGATTGGTTCGGCTGCAGCCTATATCCTCTGGTTCGCAGAAGAGGGCCGCCGCACCTATGGCGATGTCGTGCCTTCGCCGTGGGGCGACCGCCGTATCCTGGTGACCAAAGAGCCGGTCGGCGTCATCGCCGCCATCACCCCCTGGAATTTCCCGTCCTCGATGCTCGCCCGCAAGCTCGGCCCGGCGCTGGCCGCAGGCTGCACCGCCGTGGTCAAGCCGGCGTCGCAGACGCCGTATTCAGGTCTCGCCTGGGGCGCGCTGGCCGAGGAAGTCGGCTTCCCCAAGGGCGTGATCAACATCCTGACTGGTTCGGCGAGCGAGATCGGCGACGAGATCTGTGTCAATCCGCTGGTGTCGAAGATCACCTTCACCGGCTCGACCGAGATCGGCAAGATGCTGATCCAGAAGTCGTCCGTCACCGTCAAGAAGGTGTCGATGGAACTCGGCGGCAACGCGCCGTTCATCGTCTTCGACGACGCCGACATCGACCGCGCCGTCACCGGCGCCATCACCGCCAAGTACCGCAATTCCGGCCAGACCTGCGTGTGCACCAACCGCTTCCTGGTCCAGGCCGGCGTCTACGACAAGTTCGTTGAGAAGCTCGTCGCCGCCAGCAATGGGCTGAAGGTCGGCTCCGGCCTGGAGGAAGGCGTGCAGCAGGGACCGCTGATCGACGAGAAGGCGGTCGAGAAGGTCGAGGAATTCATCGCCGACGCCACGTCCAAGGGCGGCAAGGTCGTCGCCGGCGGAAAGCGGCATGCGCTGGGCGGCTCGTTCTTCCAGCCGACCGTCATCGCCAATGCGACGCCCAAGATGCGCTTCATGAAGGAAGAAATCTTTGGCCCGATCGCTCCGGTGTTCAAGTTCGAGACCGAAGAGGAAGCCATCGCGCTCGCCAATGACACCGAATTCGGTCTTGCCGCCTACTTCTATACCGGCGATCTCGGCCGCGCCTTTCGGGTCATGGAGGGCCTGAAATATGGTATGGTCGGCGTCAATGAAGGCCTCATCACCACACCGGAAGCGCCGTTCGGCGGCGTCAAGGAATCCGGTCTCGGCAAGGAAGGCGGGCATCAGGGCATCGAGGACTACCTCGACACCAAATATGTCTGCATCGGCGGCCTTGGCCTCTGATAGACTGACCCTGAGGCCGGCAGGTTCGTGACCTGCCGGCCTTGGGCCGCGGAAATCTGTCGAAGTCCTGGGATCAACTGACGTTTGCGGGCATGGCGATGAAGGACGGCGAGGTTTTCGGCACGACTGAGGCGGGCGATCCGGTGCGCCGTTTCACCATCAGGGGCGGCGGGCTCACCGCCAACATCATCGGGCTCGGCGCGATCATCCAGGATCTGCGCCTTGCCGGGCACGATGCACCGCTGGTGCTGGGTTATGACAATCTGGCGGCCTATGAAACCGACACCGCGTTCTTCGGAGCGCTTGTCGGCCGCTATGCCAACCGCATCCGTGACGGCCGGTTTACCCTTGCCGGCAAGCGTTACCAGACCGAGCAGAACTTCCTTGGTAAGCATACGCTGCATGGCGGCTCGCAAGGTTTCTTTCATCGGCCGTGGACGGTTTCACTGCATGGCCGGGATTTCGTTACGCTGACGCTGCATGATCCCGACGGTACGATGGGATTTCCCGGCGCGCTCGACGTCACCTGCACCTATCGGCTGAAAATCCCCGGCACGCTCAGCGTCGAGATCTCGGCGACCTGCGAGGAGCCGACGCCGTGCAACCTCACGCAGCATTCCTACTTCAACCTCGATGATGGCGGGGCCGGCGACATACTCGATCACAGGATGATGCTGAATGCCGGCGCCTATCTGCCTGTCGATGCCGACATGATCCCGACCGGCACGGTGAAGCCGGTCGACGGCACGCCCTTCGATTTCCGCCAGGCGCGGCCGCTGCGCATGGAGACCGAGGGCGAGCAGCTTCCCTACGACCAGAATTTCTGCCTGACCTCGGCGCGCGGACCGCTCAAGCAGGCGGCATGGGTGCAAGGGGCGAGTTCCGGTGTCGAGATGGAGCTCTGGACCACGGAGCCGGGCATCCAGCTCTATGTCGGCCAGTATGTGACACCGCGTACGGGGCTGGAAGGCCGAAATCATCGGCCGTTCTGCGGCTTTTGCCTGGAGCCACAGGTGTGGCCGGATGCACCGAACCGGCCCTATTTCCCGCAAGCGACGCTGTGGCCGGGCGAAATCTATCACCACGTCACGGAATACAGATTCCGGCTGCCCTAGGCCCTGCCGAGGGTCAATTGATGCTGGCCTGACCTGAAATCTCAAAAGATCTTAGCTGTCGAAAGCCGCGCGCAGCGTCTCGAACGGGGCAAGGGCGCCGCGCACCTGCACGACGCCGGCCGCGACGCGGTGCGCGCGCCGGGCCGCGTCCGCCGGGCCAAACCCGGCCAGGCGAGCGGCGAGATAGCCGCCGTTGAAAGAATCGCCAGCGCCGGTGGTGTCGACCGGCGTGGCGACATGAATTGCCGGAACCTCCTGCACCGAGCCGTTTTCCGCGATCAGGGCCGGCGCTTCGCCGTTCTTGACCACGACCTCACCGACCAATCGCCCCAGGCGCGCGGCGGTCGCCAGCGGCGCCTCATCGCCAAACAGCATCTGTTCGTCGGGGAAGGTCGGCAAGGCGATGTCGGTGACCGCGAGCGCTTCGACGATGGCGGCTTGCGCCTCCTCGCGATTGCGCCAGAGCCGTGGCCGGTAGTTTGGATCGAAGGCGATCGTCGAACCCGCCGCGCGTGCCTTGGCCACCGCTGTCAGCAGCGTGCCCCGTGCGGCGGCGTCCAGAATTGCCAAAGTGATGCCGGAAAAATAAACAAGTGCTTGGTTTTCCAAGCTTTTCGACAGCGCTGTCGGATCGGAGGCGAGTTGCCGGGCGGCAGCATCGCCACGCCAATAGGTGAAGGAACGTTCCGCGCCGGTCAGCGTAATGGCATAGAGGCCGGGCCGCGCGCCCGGGATGACCGGGCTAGAGCCGATGCCGACGCCGTTCTGGGCAAAGAAACCGATCTGGTCCCGCGAAAACGGATCGTCGCCGAAGGCCGAGACATAGGTCGCCGGCCGGTCGCCGCTCAGCGCATGCAGCGCCCACAGCGTGTTGAACGTGTCGCCGGCAAAGCCCATGCGCCAGTTGGGGCCTGTCTGGCCCGACAGTTCGAGCATGCACTCGCCGATCGAGGCGATCCCTTTGCCAATCATGATAAGTTTTCCCGTGACGACGCTGCTGTAGCTTTTTGCAAATGACAGCGCCATGCTTGGCGAGCGCAGTTTTTTACGCCAGAAGCGTTTTCCCACAGGCTCGACGGGATGCAATACGCGCCCGGAGACGTTATCCGCCGAGAGGAACCGGTTTGGCATCGATATGGCGTTATGTTCTGGCAGGTTTTGGTCTGGCTGCCTTGCTGGCTGGCGTTCTGGCGATCGTCTATCTGACGGCGCCACGGTCGGCGCAACCGTTTGGCCCGGATGTCTCGCGGACGAAGAAAACCGACAATGGGCTGTACGTGGCGACTTTCGTGCCGGAGCGGGGCGTGGTGCGGCAGGGCGAACTGGAATCCTGGCTGCTGACGCTGAAGACAAAGACCGGGGCATCGGTGGAGCGAGCCGCGATCGCGGTCTCCGGCGGCATGCCGCAACACAGTCACGGCCTGCCGACCAGCCCGCAGGTGACCGACTACCTCGGCGACGGCCGCTACCGCATCGAGGGGGTGAAATTCACCATGAGCGGCTGGTGGCAACTGCGTTTCGCCATCTCGTCCGGCGCCGGTTCCGATACGGTGCTTTTCAACGTTGTGCTGTGAGCGATCGATGAGGCGGATTGCGCGCTTTGCCGTTCTGATGGCGATGGCCGTGCTTGCGGGATGCGGCAAGACTGACTTTTCCGACGCCGAGAAGAAGACGATCGCGTCGCTGGCGCTGAACACGCTGCCGGCGCTGAAAACGGACACCACAAACCGCTTTGCCGACGTGCCGGCCGCGGCGGCACTTGGCTCGACCCTGTTCTTCGATCTCGGCATGAGCCGCGACGGGACGGTGTCCTGCTCGACCTGCCACAAGATCGACCGGCAGTTCCAGGATGACCTGCCGCAAGCGGTCGGCGTCGGCCGCACCAACCGGCGCACCATGGCGCTCGCCGGCGTGGCGCGCGATCCCTGGTTCTTCTGGGACGGCCGCCGCGACAGCCTGTGGGCGCAAGCGGTGACGCCGCTGGAAAATCCGCTGGAACAGGCTGGAAACCGCGCGGCCTACGTGCACTACATCAAAGCGCGTTTCGGCGATCGCTATGAGCGGATTTTCGGGCCGCTGCCCGATCTTTCGACAGTGCCTGCCAATGCCAGCCCGCTCGGCACCGATGCCGAGAGGGCGACGTGGAACGCAATGAGCGACCAGCAGCGCGATGCGGTCAATCGGGTGTTCGCCAACATCGGCAAGGCGATCGCCGCCTTCGAACGGTCGATCGAGCCGGCGCAGACACGCTTCGACCGCTTTGCGCTGGACCTGGCAACCGGCGCCGAAGCCAAAGGCGATGCGGTCTTTTCCAGCGAAGAAATGCTGGGGCTGAAACTGTTCATCGGCAAGGCCAAATGCGTGACCTGCCACAACGGTCCGCGCTTCACCGACAACGGTTTTCACAACACCGGCGTGCCTCCCGTCGCCGGCCTGCCGCCGGACCGCGGCCGCGTCGATGCGGTGGGTCAAGTCGAGGCCGATCCGTTCAACTGCTTTGGCGCCTATCGCGACGGCGACGTCAGCGCCTGTGGCGAGTTGCGGTTCGTGGTCAAGGACGCGCCGGAGCTGGTGCGCGCCTACAAGACGCCGTCGCTGCGCGGCGCGGCCACGCGGCCGCCCTATATGCATGCCGGGCAGTTTTCCTCGCTCGATGCGGTGGTGGCACATTATGCGAAGGCGGCGCCGAGCGTCGAGGGCACGTCCGAGGTCCATCCGCTGCAATTGTCGGACCGCGAGCGCGCGGCGCTGGTGGCGTTTTTGAAAACGCTGGCCGAATAGACGCGCTGTCTGACCATGATCTTGTCCGAAAACCGGCTTCCACTTTTCGGAATCATGGTCATCGGTCCTTCACAGTCTCCATGGCCACGAAGGTCGAGGTCTGGGCGACGTGGGGGAGGGCCGAGATGCGCTCGCCCAGCACGCGGCGATAGGCGGCGATGTCGCGGGTGCGGACCTTGAGCAGGTAGTCGAAGCTCGACGCCATCATGTGGCATTGTTCGATCTCCGGCACGCTCTGGACGGCGCGATTGAATGCGTCGAGCGCCGCGGAACGTGTGTCCGACAATTTCACCTGGACGAAGGCGACATGACCTTCGCCCATGCGCTCGCGGTCGATGATCGCCTGGTAGCCCCTGATATAGCCATCCTTCTCCAGCCGCTTAACCCGCGCCTGCACCGGCGTCTTGGAGAGACCGACCTTTGCCGCGAGCTCCGACATGGAAAGCCGGCCATCGCCTGCCAGCGCGGATAGGATGTTTCTGTCAATGCGGTCCAATTGGTCTTCGGTCATCGAGAATGTAGCCTGAATGATTGCTTTCAGGATATAGGATAGATCGTTTGATCTGCCTTGTCGATTTCTTCAGACCGACCGCGAATTCGCGGATATGCTAGCTTGCGCCATTCCGTGCCAACACGCTCGCTTCATGGGACCGATATGCCGCTCGACGCCATCCGCCAGCAGATTCGCGCCAACTACCTGCCCGATGAGGATGAAGCTGTAAAACGGCTGACCGAGGCGACCGGCCTTTCCGCCGGCGATCGCAAGGCGATCTCGGCCCGTGCCGCCGATCTGGTGCGGGCGGTGCGCGGCTCGTCGGATCCCCGGCTGATGGAAGTCTTTCTCTCCGCCTATGGGCTTTCCACCAAGGAAGGCGTGGCGCTGATGTGCCTGGCCGAGGCGCTGCTGCGCGTGCCCGACACCGAGACGATGGACGATCTGATCGCCGACAAGATCGCGCCGCATGATTGGTCAGCGCATTCGGGCGGTTCAAGCTCGATCTTCGTCAACGCCTCGACCTGGGCGCTGATGCTGACCGGCCGCGTGCTTGACGAAGGCGAGGGCGGCATCGAAGGCACGCTGCGCTCGATGGTGCGGCGGCTGGGCGAGCCGGTCATCCGCAAGGCGGTGGCCGCCGCCATGCGCGAAATGGGCGAACAGTTCGTGCTCGGCCGCACCATCGCCGAGGCCGTCAAGCGCGGGCGGCCGATGACGCAGAAGGGATATCTCTATTCCTTCGACATGCTGGGCGAGGCGGCCCGCACCGAGGCCGATGCGCTACGCTATCACAAGGCCTATGCCGATGCGATTTCGTCGCTCGATGCCGGCTCCAATGGTCCCGATATCCGCCACAACCACGGCATCTCGGTGAAGCTGTCGGCGCTGCATCCGCGCTACGAGGTGGCGCAGAAGGAGGAGATGCTGCCGGTCATGGCCGAGCGGCTGCTGTCGCTGGCGCTCGCCGCCAGGCATTCGCGCATGGGCCTCAACATCGACGCCGAGGAGGCCGACCGTCTCGACCTGTCGCTCGACGTGATCGAACGCGTTCTAGCCGAGCCGGAGCTTGCCGGCTGGAACGGTTTTGGCGTCGTCGTGCAGGCCTATGGGCCGCGTGCGGCTTTCGCCATCGACTGGCTTTATACGCTGGCGAAGAAATACGACCGCAACATCATGGTGCGGCTGGTCAAGGGCGCCTATTGGGACACCGAAATCAAGCGGGCGCAGGCGCTCGGGCTGTCGGGCTATCCCGTCTTCACCCGCAAGGCAAACACCGACGTTTCCTACATGGCCTGCGCGAAGAAGCTGCTTGGCATGACCGACCGCATCTATCCGCAATTCGCCACCCACAATGCGCACACCGTCGCGGCCATACTGTCGATGGCGGCAAATCGCGATTCCTTCGAGTTCCAGCGCCTGCACGGCATGGGCGAGGCACTGCACGAGACGGTGCGCCAGGCCGAGGGCACGCGCTGCCGCATCTATGCGCCGGTCGGCGCGCATTCGGATTTGTTGGCCTATCTGGTCCGGCGACTGCTTGAGAACGGCGCCAACTCCTCCTTCGTGCACCAGCTGACCGACGAGGAGGTCGAGCCGGAGGATATCGCGCGCGACCCGCTCGACACGGTCGAGAGCCAGGGTCCGGCCGCCAATCCGGCAATCGATCGCCCTGCGACGATCTTCGGCTCGGGTCGGCGCAACTCGAAGGGTTACGACATTACCGACCCGGTGACGCTGGCGGCGATCGATAAGGCAAAGGCGGCCTTTGCGGGGGCGGACCGCTGGCATGCGAAGCCGATCACGCGTGCCGCCGGTTATGGTAAGCAGCATCAGGTGGTCAATCCGGCCAAGCCCGACGAGATCGTCGGCACTGTTCACGAGGCGGCGGCCAAGCAGGTTGCGACCGCCGTGCGCTTCGCCGTGGAGGCGCAGCCGGCCTGGGCGAAGCGTCCCGTCGCGGAACGTGCCGCCATCCTCAACCGCGCCGCTGACCTCTACGAGGCCAACGCCGTCGAGTTCTTTGCGCTTGCCACTCGCGAGGCCGGTAAGTCGCTGGCCGACGGGGTGGCGGAAGTGCGCGAGGCCGTCGACTTCCTGCGCTATTACGCCGCCGAAGCCGCCAATGCCGAGGCCGGAACGGAAGCGCGCGGAGCGATCGTATGCATCTCGCCTTGGAATTTCCCGCTCGCCATCTTCACCGGCCAGATCGCGGCGGCCCTCGTCACCGGCAATTCGGTGATCGCCAAGCCTGCCGAGCAGACGCCGCTGATCGCTTTCCGCGCCGTGGAACTGCTGCGCGAAGCCGGCGTGCCGGAAGATGTCATCCAGTTGCTGCCCGGCGACGGCCCGTCGGTCGGCGGCCCGCTGACGGCTGATCCGCGCATTGCCGGCGTCTGCTTCACCGGCTCGACCGAGGTCGCCAAGCTGATCGAGAAGCAGCTGGCCGAGACCGCGGCACCCGATGCCATGCTGATTGCCGAGACCGGCGGTCTCAACGCCATGATCGTCGATTCCACAGCTCTGCCCGAGCAGGCGGTACGCGATATCCTGGCTTCCTCCTTCCAGAGCGCCGGCCAGCGCTGTTCGGCGCTGCGCGTGCTCTATGTGCAGAAGGATGTCGAGAAGAAGATGCTGGAGATGCTGAAGGGCGCCATGGAAGCGCTCAATCTCGGCGATCCCTGGCAGATTTCGACCGATGTCGGCCCGGTCATCGACGAGGAGGCGCAAAGCTCGATCCGCGACTATTGCACGAAAATGGGCCTGCAGGGCCGGCTGATCGCCAAGCTGGAGGCGCCGAAGGAGGGCCGCTTCGTCGCGCCGCATGTGTTCAGGGTCAAGGGCATCGAGGAAATGGAACGCGAGGTGTTCGGGCCGGTGCTGCATGTCGCGACCTTCGAGGCGGACGAGATCGACACCGTGATCGCCGCCATCAACCGCAAGGGCTATGGGCTCACCTTCGGCCTGCACACCCGCATCGAAGGCCGCGTGCAGCATTTCGTCGACGGCATCCATGCCGGCAACATCTACGTCAACCGCAACCAGATCGGCGCTGTCGTCGGCTCGCAGCCGTTTGGCGGCGAGGGGCTTTCCGGTACCGGACCGAAGGCCGGCGGGCCGCACTATCTCCGGCGCTTCCGCAAGGGGCCGGAGGCGGGCACGCATCTGGCCGATGGTCGCAAGGTGACGGCGACCGAGCTTGCCGACAATCTGCCCGATCCGGCGCTCGGCGGCTGGTCGACCCGGCCGGATCGCATCGCCATCCTGAGAAAGCATCTGCGTGGCAAGGGTGCGGCGGCGATCGGTGCGGCTGCCGGCATCGACTTCGGCCAGGTCGACCTGCCCGGGCCGACCGGCGAGGCCAACACGCTGTCGCTGTCGCCACGCGGGCGGGTGCTGTGCCTGGGACCGGACGGCGACACGCTGCTTGCGCAGACCATCCAGGCGCTTGCCGCCGGCAATGCGGTGCTGGCGGTCGCGCCGGGCGCGCCGGCGGCACTCTCCGCGCTGACCGGCAAGGGCCTGCCGCTGGCAGCCATCGATGGCCGCCCTGATCCGGTCGAGGCGCGCTCGCTTCGCGTCGACGTCGTCGCCTTCTCCGGCACGCCGGAAGCGTCGCGCATCGTGCGCAAGGTGATGGCCGAGCGCTCGGGCCCGATCGTGCCGCTGGTCAGCGAGGTGCTCAACCCGGCGGCCTATGCGCATGAGCGCGCCGTCTGCGTCGACACGACAGCGGCAGGCGGCAATGCCAGCCTGCTCGCCGCTGCATGAAATTCGGCTGCGTTACACCTCTTCGGGTGCGCAGCCGAACTTCAACAGATTGCCGTGCGGATCCCAGATATAGAACTCCTTCATGTTCCAGGGCCGCACGGTGAACGGGCTGAGCTTTTCGACGCCACGCGCCGAGAACTCGGCGTGCAGCGCCGGCACTTCGCCGCCCCTGATGTAGCAGGACGAGACCTCCGGCAGCTTGCGGTCGTCGCTCATCCAGAAATGGATTTCGATCTCGCCGCGACGCACGATCAGATAGTCGTCCATCTCCGGCGCGACGACGCCGAAGCCAAGCGCGTCGCGGTAGAAATCGCGCGTCGCAGTGATGTCCGGAGAGGGCAAGATCGGGATCGAACGCGCCGGATCCACAGCCTGTGTTGCCATCGTCAGGCGCCTTCCACGACCGAAAAACCCTCGAATTGCGGGTGGCCGAGATAGTGGACTTTCGTGGTCCCGACATTCCTGTGGGCGGCGCGAAAATTCTCCGATTTGGTCCAGGCGACGAAATCGTCGTGACTCGCCCACACCGTGTGCGACGCAAACAGCGTGTAGCCCTCGGTCTCGTTGAGCGGGCCGCGCAGCAGATGGAATTCGCGAAAACCCTTCATCTCGGCAAGGCTGGAATCGCGGTTCTTCCATATGGCTTCGAAATCGGTCTCCGAGCCGTTCTGCACCTTGAAGCGGTTCATGGCGATGTACATGGGGGTCCTTTCACGCGATTGTTGGTGGTGGTGGCACGGTTTGTTCGTTGCCCATTCAAAATGGGCCGATTCCGACCTCGAACTTCAAAGTCGGGCTTTCAGCCTGCGGAGGAATCGGAGGGAAGGGAGCAGCTTTGCGCACAATGCCCAGCGCGGCCTGATCGAAAGCCGCCGATCCTGAACTTTCCAGAATGCGCAACTCATCTATGTTGCCCTTCCTGCCAATGACGAAGACGACAGCCGCATTGCTACGAGCGGACAGCTGCAGTGAAGGCGGCAGAGTACGATTGATGCTGCCGAGTTTACTAAAGACGTTGCTTCGGTAGGTGTCTTCCACCGCGCTGCCGGCCTCTTTTTGCGTTTTGCCCTTGCTGGCCGTTGGCGCGGAACGGACCTGGCCGTCGGCTGCGCCGCTTTTCTTGTCTGCTTGGCTCGCTGCCGCGGCGGCTCGTGGCGTCGGCCTTGGGCTTGGAATCGGCGGCCGTGCGGTTGCAGCGACTGTCGCTTCCGGGATTTCGGGCTGAATGGTGGGCGCGGCCGGCTCTCCGGTCTTTGCCGCCACGCTCTGGTTGTCGTCGCGAGCCGCGTTGGCGACCAATATGTCTGGCGTTGCCGAAGGCTGCCTTGCCGGTTCGGCGACAGGCGGTGTGGCTGCTTCTCGTGTCGGCTGAGCTTCGACCGGTGGCTTTGGCGTGGGCATCACCTGCCTGGCCGGCTGCGATGGCTGAGGCGGTGGACTGGGACGAGCCGGCGTCGGTTTGGCTGGCTGCTTGTTGGGTACCAGGATCACGTTCACTGCCTGGGATTCCCGGTCCAGCGCGCTGCCGGCCACCTTGTCGCCGGCCTGATCGGTGCCTTCCGACTGCAGCGCGTCCTGCAGGTCGAATGCTCCCTTGGGCGTGATGAAGAAGGCCGCCGCGACGGCGGCATGGAGTGCGCAGGAGATGACGATCGCCGCCGGCCATTTGCCATTGCCGGCTGGCTGCCGCGCTAGCCGCTCTGTCGGCGCAATCGACAGCCCGTC
The DNA here is from genome assembly GCA_004791255.1 of bacterium M00.F.Ca.ET.205.01.1.1. Taxonomy (GTDB): domain Bacteria; phylum Pseudomonadota; class Alphaproteobacteria; order Rhizobiales; family Rhizobiaceae; genus Mesorhizobium. The sequence goes on along the minus strand of SRUQ01000004.1, from coordinate 202,318 downwards.
ATCGGGGAGGGGATTGATGTCCTGCATGTCTCGCGGCGAGACCTGCCGCGACCGACGGCGAATTGTCAAATCAAGATCGCTTGCATCTGGCCCGGCCGCGGGCCAGGCCATGGCGTTTCCTGCGAATGCGGATTGCGCGTGCAGCATGTGGATCAGCGCGCCAGGCCGAGCGGCAAGGAGAAACTCCAGCTCGACCGGCCAGTGTCGGCCGGTATGGGTGGAAAGGGCGCCGCACGGCGGATGATCGCCAGCGCCGCCTCGTCGAGTTCAGGCGAGCCGGAACTGCGCGCGATGCGCACGCCGCCAACGCCGCCATTGGCATCGATGGTGAAGCTCACCTGGACGTCGTTGCGCGCCTTTGCTCGTGCGGAGCTCGAAATGCCGCGCGAGGCGCGCCGCAGTCTGGCGGCGACCTTGCCGGGGTAATTGGATGCGGATGCATTGCCGACGGCGGACTTGCCGCCCTGGCTTCTGCTCGCCGTCCCGCCTTCGGTCTGGCCGTCGGCGACACCACGCCTGGCGTCGGCCTCGTTCTGGCCGCCGGAGCCGGCCTTTGCCTTCGGCTTGGCCTTGCCTGGCTTTTCAGGCGCCTTTTCCGCTTTCTTCGGCGGCTCGGCCTTCTGCGCTTTCCTCACCGGCCTTTTCTCGGGCTCGGGCTTTTTGGGTTTCGCCGGTTTGGCTTTTCCGGCTTTTGCCTGTTGGAGTTTTTCCTGCGCCGGTTGCGGCTCCGGCTCGGCGGGGACCGTTTCCGAGGTTTCGACCGGTGTTGTCCTCTCGGACATTGCCGTCGATGCCTCGACTGTCGTTGTCGACTGGATTGCCGGCTTCGGAACGGAATTGTCGTCTTCGTCAGGCTGCAGCGGATCGATGGTGAGGATCTCGGGCAGCGGATCGGTCGTTGTCGCCGACGCTTGCGCCCCGACGATGTCGGCCGGCCTGGTCGTCTCCATCGCCGTGACCGGCTGCGCGTCCAAGGTTTCCACCGGCTTTGCGTCCAGCATGGTGACTAGCGTCACTTTGGTCGACTCTGGGGCGGCCTCCGCCACGTCGCCAGCCGCCGACTGATCCTCGGGCGCATTGCCGAGCAGCATGATTCCGTCCTGATCGGCGCCCTCGATCTGTACTGCCTCATCGCCTATGGCAAGGAAGGCCAATGCCGCAGCTGCATGAAGGAGGCAGGAGAAAATGACCGCGGCTTTCCACTTGTGCCTCGGCTCTCTTGTCCGCGTCACGCCGAGCGGTTCGGCCGGTATCGCGGTCAGTTCGCCGCTGGCGTCAGCGATGGTGTATTTCTCCGGCGTGTCGCGCAGCGATGACCGCAACGAGCCGAGCGGAATGACAAAGTCCGGATCATCCGGCTCCAGCGACAAGACAAAGGGCCCGGCCGGAGGCCAGGCCACGGTGTCTTGCGAGAATGCCGGTTCCAGACCCAATGTCGCCCTCTCCTACAGGCCGAAGGCGATGCCGGCCTTGCTTGCGGTCTTCAGGCCGCGCATGCAAGTCGATGGCTCCACGCCGACACACTCGGTCGCGCTGTTGATCAGCACGCGGCCAAGCTTGCTGCAGTCGGTGCCGGCGAGGTCGAAGCGCGTCACCTTGGTCTTTCCGGCCGGCAGGTCCTTGAAGTCGAGCACGGTCAGCCGGTCGACCACGCCGGCATCGTTGAACAGCGCGATCTCGAACGCCGCCTTGGACAGGTCGGCACCGAGATTGTTGGCGACCACGAATGTCAGCCGGCACCCCTTGTCCGAGGGCTGCGCGCCGTTGAGTTCCAGGGAGAGCGCCGGCGTGGCGCTCTCGGCCTGTGCCTGATTTATCAGGGCGGCAACAACCGTCGCTGCGGTCAGGAAACAGGTCATCGCCGCCTTGATTGTCATCGATCTCACCAGTCCAGTTGTTTTGCCAATGTCAGCTTGAAGGTGCGGCCCTTGGCGTAGTCGAGCGCCAGAGCGTCGCGGTAATAGGCGTTGAAGATGTTGTTGATGCCGAACTGCGCCTGCCAGCCTTCGAACTGGCCCGACTGCGGTTTCCACGACGCGAAGAGGTCGACGGTGGTCCAGGCATCCGCCGGCACCACTTCGGCGCTCGGCGTTGCCGACGAAGATGCCGTGCCTTGAATGCTGTTGAGCGCCTTGAAGGCGTGGGTAACCCTGCCGCCGAACTCCAGATCGCGATCCGGCACGCGTGCGCCCAGCGAAAACACGATCTTGTGCGCCGGAATGGTCGAGAGCGCCTTGCCGTAATTCAGGCCTGGCGTCTGGTTCTCACCCTTCACGCCGGTATAGGCAAGGTTGGCGAAGACGTAGTCGGAATCGTAGGCACCTTCGATCTCGACACCGTAAATCCTGGCCTTGCCGACATTGTAGAAGTAGCTTGAAGCACCCGTCGCCGTCAGCTGGATGAGGTCGGTGAGGTCGTTGTAGAAGCCGGTCGTCTTCACACTCAGCGCATCGCCGTCCTGAAGGATGTCATTGCCGGAGGTGGTGAAACCCACTTCATAATTGTTGGATTTTTCCTTCTCCAGGTCGAGGCTGACGCCCTTGGACCAGGTGTAGAGTTCGTCGAGCGTCGGCAGCCGTTCGGTGTGGGCAATGGAGCCGAACACGCCGAAATTGTCGTTGAACTTGTAGAGTGCCGCGATCTTGGGCGACCACGCCGTGTCATTGACGTCAGTTGCATGGCCACGCGTTTCGGCGTCTTCGCCCGGTTGGCGCCAGACGAAGTCGCCGCGCGCCCCGGCGATCAGCGTCAGCTTTTCGTTCCAGACATATTCGTTCTGCACGAACGCACCGAGCTTGTTGTCGGTGCCTTCGGGATGGGTGTTGATGGCGTCGCCGGTACCGGTGATGAGTTGGCTGACCCCGACCCGATCCTGATGGCTGGCCTGCACGCCATAGGTCAGGAAATTCTGGTAGGATTCGCCTGTCAACTCGGACGTGTTCTGCAGATTGGTCTGCCAGGTCTTGTAGCCGTAATCCGCATTGATGATGTTCGAGCCGCCCAGCGTGCCGTTGCGCTGCTCCACGGTCGTGTCGGAATAGGAGAGGGTTGCCTTGAGGTCGAGCCATGGATTGTCGCTGATCGGGTTCTCGTAGCTGAGGATCGCGGTGCTGTCGACGACATGGCGGTCGACGAGGCCGAACGTCGCCTGCGTGCCGGTCTGGGCATAGGCCTGGTCGTCGGCATCGCTGTCCCAGCGCTGGTAGGAAAGCCGCACCGTCTGCTCGTTGTTGTCGCCGAACCGCGCCGTTCCCTTCAAGAGGCCCGACCAGGCCTTGAAATCGGAACCGACAAGCTTGCTGTCGTTGCCCAGCGTGATCTCGTCCGACGTGCGATAGTTGCCCGTCGCGAGGACCTCGAAATTGTCGTTGAGGCGGCGGGCGTAGATGGCCGAGCCCAGCAGCCCGTCGCCGTTGCTCTCATAGGAGCTCTTCAGCCGGAGCGCGTTGTCCTTGCCGTCCTTGAGGAAGTCGGAGGCGTCCTTGGTGACGAAATTGATGACGCCGCCGAGCGCGCCGGAGCCGTAAAGCGTCGACGAGGCCGGCCCGCGCAGCACCTCGACCTTCTTGTAGAGCTCGGGATCCGAGAAGAACGAGCCCATGCGGTACTGCTCGTAGAATTTCTGCGCGCCATCGACATTGACGATGATGCGGGAGCCGTCGGCCGAGTTTTCGGTCGAGCCGATGCCGCGAATGTTGAAGGCTTCGCCGAAGACGCGTTCGCTGCCGACCAATGTGACGCCCGGCACCGACTTGAACAGTCCGCCGGTCGTTTCAGCCTGCTGGCGGTCGATATCTTCCTGATCGAGAACCGTCACCGCCTGCGGCGTATTGATGGCGATCTTTTCGGCGCCGGCGCCGAGCACGATGCGCTGCAGCAGCGTCACGCGGCCCTTTTTCTCCGCTTCGTTGGTCTTTGCTTCCTGGGCTTTTGCACCATGCATTCCCACCAAGATCGTCACCGCCGCTCCGCTCAGCAGAGCAGCCATATTCCTTGCCACCGGCCCCATAGCCCCAACTCCAAATGTTCAGGTTCCATGCTGGCTGGCCTGGGCTCGCTGGCATTTTTATCGCGCCCGGCATCTTAAATGTTGACTCATTTAGTCCGGTATTGCACTGACTAGTAAACATGATTATTCGAGTCAAGAAATGAATCGGCTTTATGCAACGCCTGGCCAGGTGCCCGGCACAGGAAAGGGATCGATCCAGATGAACACCCACAATCCCAACGATTTTCGCTACCGCGTCCGTCGTGCCGACGAAGCCGGCGCCCGCTTCGATCGCGTTCCGCTGGCGGTGCGCACGCTGTCCAGCAACACGCTTTTCCAAGGCGAGCACGAGATCGGCATCGAGCATCATGGCGCGCTCTACCGGCTGAAGATCACCCGCCAGGGCAAGCTTATCCTCAACAAGTAAGGGCTCATTCCCAACAAGTTAGGCAGGGACTAGACATGGACCAGCGCGTTAAACCCGTCCCGCATGAAATCCGGCGAGCGCGGATGGACAATCCGAAAACGCGCGAGCGCGATCTTGCCGCTCAACTCGGCATTTCGGAGGCCGAGTTGGTCGCCGCGCATTGCGGCGATGGCGTCATTCGCATCGAGCCTCGCGTCAACGACCTCCTGGTCGGGCTCGAAGCGGTCGGCGAGGTGATGGCGCTGACGCGCAATGAAAGTGCCGTGCACGAGAAGATCGGCGTCTACGACAAGGTCGTCACCGGCAACCACAATGCCATGGTGCTCGGCGAGAACATCGACCTGCGCATCTTCCCGAAGGTGTGGGCGCATGGCTTTGCCGTGGAAAAGCGCGATGGCGAAGATATCCGCCGCAGCCTGCAGTTCTTCGATGCGGCGGGCGAGGCGGTGCACAAGGTGCATCTGCGGCCGACGTCCAACCTCTATGCCTATCAGAAGCTGATTGCGGCATTGGAATCGCCGAATCAGGAGCCGACGGTCGCCGTTGCGGGACCATTCTCCGACGATGAGAGCGAGCCCGGGACGCCGACCACCAGCCTTGACGATCTGCGCGACCGCTGGAGCCGGCTGACCGACGTCCACCAGTTCTTCGGCATGCTAAAGACGCTGAAGCTGAGCCGCCGCCAGGCGGTACGCATGGTCGGCCAGGACTATGCCTGGATGCTCGACAATGACGCGGTGAGGGCGATGTTCCATCACGCCGCCGAGGGCGAGATGCCGATCATGTGTTTCGTCGGCAACCGCGGCTGCATCCAGATCCATTCCGGCCCGGTCAAGTCGATCAAGCAGATGGGGCCGTGGATCAACGTGCTGGACGAGACCTTCCACCTGCATCTGCGCATCGACCACATCCACGAGGTCTGGGCCGTGCGCAAGCCGACCAAGGACGGCCACATCACTTCGCTCGAGGTCTATGCCGCCGATGGCAAGATGATCGTCCAGTTCTTCGGCAAGCGCCATGAAGGGGAGGTCGAGCGCGACGATTGGCGGTTCCTGGCCGAAAACCTGCCGCGTATTCCAAGCCCGACCGCAGCCTGAGGACATGACCATGCAAGCTTTTTTCAAATTGGCGCTCGGGTCGGCGCTCGGCCTGTCCTTGGCTTTTGCCGCGCCGGCGGGCGCCGCCGAGGGCACTGATGTCTTTGCGGATCCGTCGAAGATCGCGGCCATTGGCGGCTCGATCACCGAGATCGTCTATGCGCTTGGCGAGCAAGGCCATCTGGTCGCGCGCGATTCGACCAGCCGCTATCCGGACGCGGCAATGAAGCTGCCCGACGTCGGCTATATGCGCCAGCTGTCGCCGGAGGGCGTGCTGTCGGTCAATCCGTCGGGGATACTGGCGCTGCAAGGCAGCGGCCCGAAGGAAGCCATCGATGTCTTGAAGAAGGCGAGCACGCCCTTCATTGAGGTGCCCGACCATTTCGACCATGACGGGATCCTTGAAAAGATCCGCGTCGTCGGCAAGGCGCTTGGCGCCGACGCCAAGGCCGAGGTCCTGGTGAAGGACGTTGATGTCAAGCTGAAGGCGGCGGCGAAGCAAACCGCGTCGATCAAGGAGCGCAAGCGCGTCCTGTTCGTGCTGTCGATACAGGGCGGCAAGATCCTGGCGTCCGGCAGCGACACCGCCGCCGATGGCATCATCAAGCTCGCCGGCGGCGTCAATGCGGTCGAAGGGTTTTCCGGCTACAGGCAATTGTCCGACGAGGCGCTCGTTACCGCTAAGCCCGATGTGATCCTGATGATGAACAATGCCGGGCCCGCCACCCCGGATGACCAACTGTTCGCCATCCCGGCCATCTCGACGACGCCGGCGGGTGCGGCTCGCAAACTGATCCGCATGGATGGCAACTATCTGCTCGGCTTCGGGCCGCGCACGGCCGATGCCATCCACGATCTCGCCGTTTCGCTGTACGGCGCGCAGGTACCGGACTGAACGGGATGGCTCAGCAATCGATCGCCGCGCCGGCGGGCGTGATGATGGCCGGCGAGGGTGATCGCTCCGCGCGCGCCCGTCTCATCATGGGCCTGTCCTGTGTGGTGCTTGCGCTGGCGGTGTTCCTGTCGCTGACGTCGGGCGCTTCGGATGCATCCGCCATCAAGGTTGTCGGCGACTGGCTATTCGGCGCTAACCGTGGCGATGTAGTACTGGACGCACGGGACCGTCTCATCGTCTACGACATCCGCCTGCCGCGCGTGATGCTCGGCATGCTGATTGGCGCCGCACTGGCAGTCTCCGGTGCCGTCATGCAGGGGCTGTTCCGCAATCCGCTGGCCGACCCCGGCCTGATCGGTGTCTCCGCCGGATCGAGCCTCGGCGCCGTCGCGGTGATCGTGCTCGGCGCGACGCTGCTGGCGCCGCTGACCGCGCTGTTCGGCGCGCTCACTTTGCCGCTGGCCGCTTTCTGCGGCGGGTTGACGGTGACACTGGTGCTCTACGGCGTCGCGACGCGGCATGGCCGAACCTCGGTCGCCACCATGCTGCTTGCCGGCATCGCGCTGGCCGCTCTTGCCATGGCGCTGACCGGCATCCTGATCTTCATGGCCGACGACCGGCAATTGCGTGACCTGACCTTCTGGAGCCTTGGCTCGCTGGCCGGCGCGACATGGCAGAAGATCGGTTCGGTCGGACCGATCATCGTGGCGGCGCTGGCTGTCACGCCGTTCCTGGCCCGCGGCCTCAACGCATTGGCTTTAGGCGAGGCGACCGCCGGTCATCTCGGCATTCCGGTGCAGCGGCTGAAATACACTGCCATCATCGGTGTCTCGGCAGCGGTCGGCGCATCGGTCGCCGTCAGCGGCGGCATCGGCTTCGTCGGCATCGTCGTGCCGCATCTGCTGCGCCTGCTGATCGGGCCCGACAATCGCTACCTGTTGCCGGCCTCGGCGCTGCTCGGTGCATCGCTGCTGCTCCTGGCCGACGCGGTCGCCCGCACCATCGTGGCGCCGGCCGAACTGCCGATCGGCATCGTCACCGCGATATCAGGCGCGCCGTTCTTCCTGTGGATATTGCTGCGCAAGCGTGGCGTCATCGATCTGTGAGGCTCGGATGATCCAGGCAAGAAATGTTTCGGTTGATATCGCAGGCAAGCGGATCGTCGCCGGTGTCGATTTCGACGCCCGGCCGGGCGAAATCGCGGCCGTCGTCGGCCCCAACGGTTCCGGCAAGACGACCTTTCTCAAGGCGCTGTCGGGCGAACTCGCCTACAGCGGGCAGGTTGTCCTCAACGGCCGCGACCTCCGCGAGATGAAGCCGGTGCACGTTGCCGTAGAGCGGGCTGTGCTGCCGCAAGCGACGGTTCTGTCGTTCCCGTTCACGGTGCGGGAAGTCGTCAAGCTTGGCCTTGTCGGCGGCCGCTCGGGCGCCTTGCCGGACGAGGATGCGCGGCTGCCGGAGCGGGCGCTGGCGCGTGTCGACCTCGACGGTTTCGCAGGGCGGTTCTACCAGGAGCTTTCGGGCGGCGAACAGCAGCGGGTCCAGCTGGCGCGCGTGCTGTGCCAGGTCTGGGCGCCAGTGCTTGACGGCAAACCGCGCTATCTGTTCCTCGACGAGCCGGTTTCCAGCCTCGACATCAAGCACCAGCTGATCATCATGAACATCGCGCGCGATTTTGCCCGCGGCGGCGGCGGCGTGGTAGCCATCCTGCACGACCTCAATCTCACGGCCATGTATGCCGACCGCATCTTTGTCATGCACCGCGGCAGGCTCGCCGCCACCGGTTCGCCCAGGGATGTGTTGAGCGACGATATGATCGAAAAAGTGTTCGATTGTCGGCTCAAGGTCGGTGCGCTGCCCGCCGCCAACATGCCGTTCGTGCTGCCTCAATCCGCAGCCTAGAATCGCGACAGACCGGAGGACGAAGAGGATCAGGGATCAGGCAGCCGGGGCGCGGCGCTCCATCAGCATGTCGATACCGAGCAGGTTGCGCACATTCGGCCGGGCCGCGACGAGATCGGCGATAGTGTAGCGGGCAAGTACGGCGAAGAAGGCGTTGAGCGCCTCGCGCAGCGCCGAATTCAGCGCGCAGCTGTCAACCAGCGGGCATTCGGCGGCATCGTTTTCAAAGCATTCCGCCATGGCGAAGCTTTCCTCGGTAACGCGCACGACGTCGAACAGGCTGATCGATTCGGCGGCACGGCCGAGCCGCACCCCGCCGTTACGGCCACGCACAGTCTCGACCAGACCATGCTCGACCAAGGGCTGCAGGATCTTGAACAGGAACAGTTCCGACACCGAATAGGCGGTCGCGATCTCGGGAATGCGGCTCAACCGGTCATTGTTGGCGGCGCAATACATCAGGATGCGCATGGCATAATTGGTCTGGCGGGTAAGCCGCATTTCGTCCTCACAAAGCGCTGGTGCGGCGGAACCACGCCAGATCTGAGATTTTGCTGGCGTGGCACCCATCCGAATTCCGGATTCGCTGCACTGGCCTATGGTGGAATATGGCTTATACCTTGGAACAATTCCAGACTAGCTTCGCATAATAGATGAATATCCTCGTCAACTTTATGTGCGCAACCGGGCAGGAGGCGCGGCGAGATCGACCGTTACGGGCATTTTTGCCGCCGAAGCCCTAAATAGCCCAGGATTGACGAGGAGCGGCTCATCCATGTCCCAAACGGTCCTGCCACAGGCGCCTGTCCGTCTCGATGCGGACGCTGACGCCAAGCTCGCCGCGCTGCGTTGGACGAAACTCGTCGCCGCGGCGGCATTGGCGTTCTGCGTGCTGGCGTTCGCGCTCGCCAAGTCGTTCGAAAGTGCGCGTCCCTGGCTTGGATTCGTCGCCGCCTTTGCCGAGGCGGCGATCATCGGCGGTCTGGCCGACTGGTACGCGGTGGTTGCGCTGTTCAGGCGGCCGCTTGGCCTGCCGATCCCGCACACCGCCATCATCCCGGAGAACCAGAGCCGCATCGCCGACAATCTCGGCCGCTTCATCGAGGTCAATTTCCTGGCGCCAGAACCGGTGCGCGAAAAGCTCGCCGAGGTCGATTTTTCCGCGCTGGTCGCCGACTGGCTGGCCGATGCCGAGCGTGCCGCCGGCCTGTCGCGCTTCGTCGTGCGGCTGGTGCCGCAGACGCTGGCCGCCGTCGAGCAATCGGGGCTGCGCGGCTTCGTCACCAGCCGGATGCTCGAGCAGATCGAAAAAGTGCCGCTGGCGCCGCTGGCGGCCGAGCTGTTGTCGGCACTGACCGACGACCGCCGCCACCAGAAACTGTTCGACGAGTTCATCAAGGTGATCGGCCGCTTCCTCAATGACGAGCAGGCGCTGGCGACGATGCGCGAGAAGATCCGCGAGGAATTGCCGTCGCTTTTCAACCTGTTCCGCGCCGACGCTTACCTCTTGAAGAAGATCGTCGCCTCCGCCGGCTCGCTGCTCGAAGAGGTGCGAGCCGATCCCGACCACCCGATGCGCGCCGAGTTCGACCGTTTCGCGCAAGGGTTCGTCGAACGGCTGCGAACGTCCAAGCAATACGCAAAGCGCGCGGAAAAGATGAAGCACGATTTCCTCGACAGGCCCGAAGTCAGGGCGCTGGCCGGCGACATGTGGGCAAGCCTGGCCGAGTTTATCGAACAGGATGCGAAAGCGTCGAATTCGGTGATCCGCGCGCATCTGGCCAACATGTTCGTCGAGGTCGGCCGGCATCTGGCCAGCGATGCGCAGATCAGGGCCGACATGAACGGCGGATTCGTGGTGGCGCTGGCCTCGTTCGTCGAGAGCCAGAAGAGCGGCGTGTCCAAGTTCATCGCCGACCAGGTCAAGCGCTGGGACCTGGCGCAGCTGACGCGGTTGATCGAGATGAATATCGGCCGCGACCTGCAATATATCCGCTTCAACGGCATGATCATCGGCGGCCTGGCCGGCATCGTCCTCTACACCTTTGAGAGACTGTTTCTCTCTCCTTGAATTCATGGCGTTCCGGGTTCGAATGGACAGGCTGCACTTCGGTGCTATTGTCTTTTCGCCAGTGGCGACAGGGGAGAAGACATCATGGCCAAGCAACCGGATTCCGATTCTTTCATGGATATGTTCGGCCGGTTCGGCCGCGATCTGAAAATGCCCAATGTCGATGTCGAGGCGATGCTGGCCCACCATCGCAAGAACCTCGAAGCGCTGGAGAAGTCGGCGCGCGCGGGGGCGGCTGGCGCCTCCTCGCTATTGTACAGGCAACGCGAGATGCTGCAGGACACGCTGCGCGAGATCAGCGACATGGCGCAGAATTACCGGGCATCTGGCACGCCGCAGGAACTGATGGCCAAGCAGACGGAATTTGCCCGCAAATCCTTCGAGACCGCGCTGAAAAATGCCGGCGAAGTGGCCGAGATGGTCAAGAAGTCGGGCACCGAATCGGTCGATATCCTGCGTAGCCGCATCAAGGAGGCGATGGAGGAAATCCGTTCCGGCTACGACAAGAAATAGGTTTTCGCGCCAGGGCAGGTTCCTGGCAGTTCAACGTTCAGCACTCATCGACGCAGGCCGGCGTCAACCCGCAAGGGGGCGTTTCATCGGCCCGCCAGGCTTTTGCGCCATGTTGCAGGGCGATTTCGACGGAACGGAATCATGCAAGGCGAATTGACAGGGGCTGCCGGTTCGTGGTCCGGAGGCGGTGGAAGCGATCGGGAAAGCAGGAATGACCGAACTACGGCCTAAAACGCCGCCGACCTACGAGCAATTGAGGACGATGTCCGGGCAGGAGCTCGGCATATCGGAATGGACTACGGTCGACCAGAACCGTATCAACCAGTTTGCGGAATGCACCGGCGACCATCAATGGATTCATGTCGATCCGGAGCGGGCGCGGCGGCAAAGTCCCTTCCGCACCACGATCGCGCATGGCTATCTGACGCTGTCGATCATCGGCGCGCTGGCGCTCGAGATGGGGATCGTGCCCGAGAATACGCAGGCCGCCTTCAACTACGGTTTCGACAAGGTGCGCTTCCTGGCGCCGGTCAAGGTCGGGGCGCGCATCCGGTTGCGCGTCACGCTGCTGTCGATGGAGGACAAGGGGCCTGGCCAGTACCTGATGAAGGCGGCCAACACGGTCGAGATCGAAGGCGAGGAAAGGCCTGCGCTGATGGCCGACGTGCTGGTCATGCTCTATGAGCGCCGCAAGCGGGCAGGGGCCTGAGCGGCGAACCTGCCCAGACTGATCATATTACGGGAGCGTCTGCCTCTCGGCTGACCGCACCGACAGCACTGCCAGCACCAGTGCTACTGATGCCAGCGCCGTCGCAGTCTGAAACGTGACGTGCATGCCCCGGGCCGCCGCGGCGGAACTCAGAAGCTGCTGCCCAACCTCCTGTTGCCAGCGTGCAGAAGCCGCCGCGAATATGGCGCCCATCAACGACGCGCCGGTGATGAGCCCGAGATTGCGGGACAGGTTGAGCAGGCCTGATATGACGCCGCGTTCGCTCGCGCCGACACCGCCCATGACGGCTGCATTGTTGGAAGTCTGGAACAAGGCGTAGCCGAAGCAGGTGACTGTGATCGGGACCACGTAGCTTGCAATGCCAAGGCTCACCATGGCGAGTGACAGCAGCCACGTGCCGGCGGCAAGGCCGAGCAGGCCGGCGACCATCATCCTGCCGGCCCCAAAGCGATCGGTCAGGCGCCCGGCCAGCAGTGCCGACAGGGCCGAGATCAGCGGTCCGGTCGAAAGCACGATGCCGACCATTGCCGCATCCAACCCAAGCCCGCGCGCCAAATAGAACGGGGCAACGACAAGGGTCGCCATCATCACCGTGGCGACGATGAGGCTCATGGCCAGACTGGCGCTGAGCCGCAGGTCGCGAAAGCTGGCGAGCCGGATCAGCGGACTTCTTGCCTTCGACTGCGCGACGGCGAACAGAACGGCGCCGATGCCGGCGGCGACCAACAGACCGATATTGAGCACGCCGAAATTGCCCCTGCCCAGCGTCATGGCCAATGCATAGGCGGCCAGCGTCAAGGCGAGCAGCACCGTGCCTGCCGCATCAAACTTGCTTCGAGCGGCTTGCGGGGCCCTGGGTCGAGCCGGCAGCGCACGCCAGGCCATGGCGAAGGTCAGCATGCCCAGCGGCACATTGATGAGGAAGATCGACCGCCAGCCAGGCCCGGCGATCAGCAGGCCACCAAGCGATGGCCCAAGCGTGGTGCCGATGGCCGACATGGCGCCGAGCAGGCCCATGGCGCTGCCTGTCCGTTCCTTGGAGACGGTTTCCGCGACAAAGGCCAAGGTGAGCGCCATCATCAGCGCGGCGCCCAGCCCCTGCACGGCGCGGGCGGCGATCAGCAGCCACAGTGTCGGCGCCAGGCCTGAGAATACGGAGGCGAACGAGAACAGCGCGATGCCGCCGAGCAGCAGCGGCCGGCGGCCCAGCATGTCGGCAAGCCGCCCAGCGCTGACGATCAAGGTGGTGATGGCCAGGAGATAGGCGAGCACGACCCATTGCACGGATTGGAACGAGGCGCCGAATGCCTGCATCAGGGACGGAAGCCCCACGCTGGCGATGCTGGTGCCGAGCGACGCCTGCAGCGTGGCAAGCGACAGGCTGGCCAGCGCCCAGCCGGCTGACCTGACTTCGCCTGGCCCGGATACGAGCCCATCCTGGTTTTGCTCCGCGAGTGCCATGGCTGTCTCCTGTTCACTAGCTCCGGAATGGAGCCGACGGACATGTAGCCTCGTGTTTGATCTGGCGGAACGCGCAGCATTTGCATCTTATTCGTGCGCCTGGCGCCATGTCTGACAGTCGGCTGATGGCAATTCCCGATCTCAACCTGCTTGTGGCGCTCGATGTCCTGCTCGCCGAGGGCAGCGTGGCTCGCGCGGCGCGGCGGCTGCAACTCAGTCCGTCGGCGATGAGCCGGACGCTGGCGCGGCTGCGCGAGACGACCGGCGATCCGCTGCTGGTTCGTGCCGGCCGTGGCCTGGTGCCGACGCCGCGCGCCGAGGAATTGCGCCGCCAGGTGGGCCGTGTCGTCCAGGATGCGGAGGTGCTGCTGCGGCCGGCCACGCTGCTTGACCCGTCACAACTCGACCGGACTTTTACGCTGCGCACCAACGAAGGCTTCGTCGAGGAGTTCGGGCCGCGCCTCGTCGCCCGCATCCAGGCGGAGGCGCCCGGCGTAAAACTGCGTTTCGCGCCCAAGTCCGACAAGGATGCGATGTCGCTGCGGGAAGCGGCGGTTGATCTCGAAATCGGCGTCGCCGGTGAGACCGGGCCGGAAGTGCGGATCCAGGCGCTGTTTCGCGACCGGTTCATCGGCGCCGTGCGAAGCGGCCATCCGTTGAGCGAAGGCACTGTGACGGCCGAACGCTATGCGGCAGCACATCACATCAGCGTCTCCCGGCGTGGCCGCGAGAAAGGGCCGATCGACGAAGCCCTCGGTCAGTTCGGGCTGCAGCGGACGGTCGTCTGCATGGTGTCCGGCTTTTCAGCGGCCCTTGCCATGGCGCGCGCATCCGATCTGATCGCAAGCGTGCCCGAACGGCATACGCAAGGCGCGCGCGCCGGCATGCCCAGCTTTGCCTTGCCGGTCGCCACGCTGGAGGTCACCATCTCGATGCTCTGGCATCCGCGGCTCGATGCCGATCCGGCGCAGCGCTGGCTGCGGGGCTGCGTGCGGGAGGTTTGTACAGCTCGTTGACTGAAAGCGGCGTAAGGTCAGCGCGCCATCGCCGTCTCAAGCACCTTGAATATCCGCTCGTTCCTGCATTGGGCGACGTTGAAGCGCAGGAAGCGGCTGGCGGATTGCGACAGGCTAAACGCATTGCCGGGCGCCAGCACGATGTTGTTAGCCAGGGCACGGCGCGCCACTTCGGCCGCGTCGACGCCATCCGGCAGGCCGCACCACAGGAACAGGCCGGCCGGCTGGTCGATCCAGGGGATGATGCCGATTGCCTTGAGCCGGGTGCTGGTTTCGGCCATGGCCTTCGACAGGCGGGCGCGCAACAGGTCCATGTGCTTGCGGTAGCTGCCGTCTCTCAGCAGGGTGAGCAGCAGTTCGGCCGCCAGCCGGCCGCCTCCGAAGCTGGTGGCGATCTTGAGGTCGGTCAACCCGTCCATCCAGTCGCGCGGCGCGGCGATGAAGCCGCAGCGCAGCGAGGCTGACAGCGTCTTGGAGAAGCTGCCGATATTGACGACGCGGTCGAGGCCGTCGAAGGCCGCCAGCCTGGGGGCAGGGCTGTGTTCGAAATCGGCGAAGATGTCGTCCTCGACGATGGTCAGGTCGGCCTGGTCGGCGACCTTGAGCAGGCGATGCGCGGTGACCGGCGACAGGATGGCGCCGGTCGGGTTGTGGATGGCCGAATTGGTGATGTAGAGGCGCGGCCGGTGCTCGGCCAGCGCCTGCGCGAACAGCTCGATGTCAGGCCCCGATTGCGTGTAGGGAACGCCGACCACCTTGGCCTGATGGGCGCGCAGCAAAGCGTGGAAATTGAAGTAGCAGGGATCGTCGACCAGCACCGTGTCGCCCGGCTCGAGCAGGAAGCGGCAGATGAGGTCGATGGCTTGCGTGCCGGATTCCGTCAGCATGATCTGTTCAGGAGCGGCCTCGATACCGTGCGCAGCCATACGCCGCGCCAGCAACTGGCGCAGCGGCGGCAGTCCGAGCGGCGTGCCGTAATCGGCAAGTGCTGCGTCGTCGGCGCGCGCCACGGTGCGCAGCGCGCGGCGCAGCGCCGCCTGCGGCATCCAGTCGGCGGGCAGCCAGCCACAGCCGGGTTTCATCATCTCGTCGCCGGCATCGAGCGACTGGCGCGAAACCCAGAGCGGATCGACGGCGCGGTCGAGCCGGGGTCCGATCTCAGCCAGCGACAGTGGCGCCAGCGAGCCGGCGGCATAGAAGCCGGAGCCGGGCCGCGAACGGATCGCGCCTTCGGCCGCCAGCCGCTCATAGGCCTCCACCACGGTGGATTTGGACACCTGCATGGATTTGGCGAAGGCGCGGATCGAGGGCAAGCGCGCGCCTGGCGTGAGCGTGCGCGCCGCAATGCGCTGGCGAATAGCGGCCATCACGGCTTCGACAAGCGTGCCGCTGGCGCCCAGCCTTGTGGCTTGTTCGTCCATCTGTACTCTCCGTAGAGCCATGACAGTTTTATCGAATTGTACTGCATTGTCTCTGGCGGCGCCATCGGTCTTTCTCGATAGAGGGCTCAACAGAAGGAGCCTGGAATGGACAAGACGGCGAGCGGCTGGATGAGCGGATTCATCGGCGTGCTGATCTTCAGCGGATCGCTGCCGGCGACGCGCGTGGCGGTGGCGGATTTCGCCCCGATCTTCCTCACCTCGGCGCGAGCCGCGATAGCCGGACTGCTGGGCCTGGCGCTGCTGCTGGTGTTCCGGGAAAAACGCCCTGGGCGCGGCGATCTCGTATCGCTGGTGGTGGTGGCGCTTGGCGTGGTGGTCGGCTTTCCCTTGCTGACCGCGCTGGCGCTGAAGCACGTCACCACGGCGCATTCGATCATCTTCGTCGGCCTGCTGCCGCTGGCGACCGCGGTGTTCGGCGTGCTGCGCGGTGGCGACCGTCCGCGTCCGGCCTTCTGGCTGTTCTCCTGCGTGGGCAGCGCGCTGGTCGCCGGCTTTGCCCTGTCGCAAGGCGTTACCGCGTCGCCGCTCGGCGACGGATTGATGCTGGGCGCCATCATCGCATGCGGGCTGGGCTATGCCGAGGGGGCGGCGCTGTCGCGCAGGTTGGGCGGCTGGCAGGTGATCTGCTGGGCGCTTGTATTGTCGCTGCCGATCATGCTGGTGCTGAGTTTTGCGACCCTGCCGCCATCCTTCGCCGGCGTCGGTTCCGGCGCCTGGATCGGCCTCGCCTATGTCTCGCTGTTCTCGATGCTGATCGGCTTCATCTTCTGGTATCGCGGCCTGGCGCAAGGCGGCATCGCCGCCGTTGGCCAGTTGCAGTTGCTGCAGCCCTTCTTCGGCCTGGCGCTGGCGGCAACGCTGCTGCACGAGCAGGTCAGCCCGATGATGGTGGTGGTCACGCTCGGCGTGGTGGCCTGCGTGTTCGGCGCGAAGAAGTTCGCGCGGTAGGTTTGGCCGCGAGTGGCAACGCACCTAAAACTTTGTCACAACGCCAATGCCGATCCCCTCAAAACCGCCCATCGCCATCAAGGCTGCCGGCGCTTCTTCGAGGCTGATTTTCTTGCCGACCAGAAGTTCGGGCTTCAGCTTGCCGGTGCGGATCATCTCCATCATCGCCGGGTAGCGGTAGGCCTGCATGCCGTGGCTGCCGAGGATTTCGAGCTCGAAGGCGATGACCTTGTCCATCGGCAGTTGCGGGCAGGCGTGGTCGCCCAGCATCAGCCCGACCTGAACGTGGCGGCCGCGCCGGCGCAGATTGGCGATCGAGTTGAACGAGGTGGTGGGATGGCCGAGCGCATCCATCGACATATGCGCGCCGCCATTGGTGATCTGCTTCACCGCCTTGACCACATTGGGCGTGGTCGCGGCGTTGATGGTCGCCACCGCGCCGATTTTTCTGGCGAAGTCCAGCTTCTCTTCGGTGAGGTCGATGGCAATGACATTGGCGCCCATGGAACTGGCGATCATGATCGCCGACAGGCCGACGCCGCCGCAGCCATGCACCGCCACCCATTCACCGGGTTTCACCCGGCCCTGGTCGACGATGGCGCGAAACGAGGTGACGAAGCGGCAGCCGAGGCTGGCGGCGGTGGCGAATTCCATCTCGTCGGGCAGGCGCACCAGATTCGTGTCGGCGTGCTCAATGGCGACATATTCGGCGAATGAGCCCCAATTGTTGAAGCCGGGCTGCGACTGGTGCTCGCAGACCTGATGATTGCCCGAGGTGCATTCGAAGCAGCGACCGCAGCCGACGGCGAAGGGCACGGTGACACGCTCGCCGGCCTTCCAGCGGGTCACATGCTTGCCGGCAGCGACGACGACACCGGCCAGTTCGTGGCCGGGCACATGCGGCAGTCGAATGTCGGCATCATGGCCCATCCAGCCGTGCCAGTCGCTGCGGCAAAGACCTGTCGCCTCGACCTTGATGACGACGCCATCGGCGGCCGGCTTCGGATCGGGGACGGTCTGGATCGTCGGCGCTTCGCCGAATTTCTCGAAGACGACGGCTTTCATCGATTACTCCACCCTATGGATCGTACTTGCGGGAACGATAGCCGATTCCGCGTCCAGTCAAGCGGAAATCGATTCCGCCAGGCTGGGCGCCGGCATCTTAGACCCTACTCGGCATCGATCTGGTTCTGTGGCGCGGCTTTCTGGAAGGCCGGCAGAGCCATGCAGGCGGCGTGAATGCGTGAAATCGTCGGGTAGGGGCTCATGTCGACGCTGAAGCGGGTGTTGCTGGTGACTTGCGCGGCAAGGCAGATGTCGGCCAGCCCCGGGGCCTCGCCATGGCAGAACGTCCCGGTCTCCTGCGACCCCGCCAGCAGTTTTTCAAGCGGGCCAAAGCCTTCATTGACCCAGTGCCGGAACCAGTTGGCGACATCCTGGTCGCCGGCGCCGAACACGGTACGCAGCGAGGTCAAAACCCGCAGATTGTTGACGGGGTGGATGTCGCAGGCAATCATCTGCGCCAGCATTCTCACGCGCGCCCGGCCGACCGCGCCTTTCGGCAGCAGCGGCGGTTCGGGCTCACTCTCGTCGAGATATTCGATGATCGCCAGCGACTGCGTCAACAGCGTGCCGTCGCCCAGGACCAGCGCCGGCACCAGCCCTTGCGGGTTGACGCTGAGATAGCCCGGTTCCAGATGCTCGCCATGGCGCAGATGGTGCGCGACATAGCGATAGATCAACCCCTTCATCTCCAGCGCGATCCGCACCCGGTGCGAGGTGGAGGAGCGGAAGTAATTGTGGAGGACGAGGTCGCTCATCCCTTCGGCTGGCCGATGGTCACGTCGATCTCGCCGATGCCTTCGACGCCGCCGGTCATCCTCTCGCCGGGCTTGACCGCGCCGACGCCGGCGGGCGTGCCGGTGAAGATCAGGTCGCCGGCTTGCAGTTCCACGCCTTCGCTGCAGATCGAGACGATGTCCGCGATCGGCCAGATCAGCTCGGCGAGATCGGCATCCTGCCGGACCTTGCCATCGACAGCGAGCCAGATGCGGCCCTTGGCCGGATGGCCCGACTTCTGCGCGGGAACCAGCGGGCCGCAGGGCGCGGAGCGGTCGAAGGCCTTCGACCAGTCCCATGGCCGCGCCGCCTTCTTGGCCTCGTCCTGCAGGTCGCGGCGGGTGAGGTCGATGCCGACGCCATAGAACCAGACATGGTCCAGCGCCCGCTCGCGCGCAATGCGGAAGCCGGGTTTGCCGATCGCGGCCACCAGCTCGATTTCATGGTGCAGATTGGCCGTCAGCGGCGGGTAGGAGATGACGCTGCCGGTATCGACCACCGCGTCGGCCGGCTTGGTGAAGAAGAAGGGCGGATCGCGCTCGTCATTGCCCAATTCGCGGGCGTGCGCGGCGTAGTTGCGGCCGACGCAGAAGATGCGGCGCACGGCGAAGCGCTCGGCCGAGCCTGATATGGCGACCGAGGGCGTTGGCGGGGCGGGGAGGACAAAGGCGGTCATATCTGTCTCTGCGTTGGGTGCCGGGCTGCACCTTCGGCCGATTTCACGGGCCGGGCAAGGCGTCGCATTTCACAAAGCAAGGCTTCGCCGGGTCTGAATAGGGGATCCCGCGTTCCCGTCACTTTTGAAGCGATGCATCCCGTGGATGGGCATCGATGATGGACTATTTGGCAATAATTCGGCCATGGTCGCTGGACTATGCTGTGCCGGTGAACGAAACGACCCACATGATATCGCCCCCTGATCGCGCCCGATTCCTGATCATCGACGATCATCCGCTGTTTCGCGAGGCGCTGCACAGCGCCGTGCAGATGGCCTATCCCGAAGTCGATACGGTGGAGGCGCGCTCGATCACCGAGGCGGTCGAGCTGCTGGCCGATGCCAAGCCGTTCGATCTCGCTCTGCTCGATCTCAGCATGCCCGACGTGCACGGATTCGAAGGCCTGCTGCAGCTGCGCACCCGCTATCCGCGCCTGCCTGTCGTGATCGTATCAGGCTATGAGGAGCCGAAGATCATTTCCGAGGCCTTGTCCTATGGTGCCGCCGGCTTCATCCCGAAATCGGCGCGCAAGAGCGATCTCGCCGCCGCCATCCGCTCCGTCATGGACGGCGCGGTCTACGTACCGGAAACCTACGAAGGCCGGCCGCCGGACGCCGAAAGCACCGACCGCGCCGACATGGTGCAGCGCCTGTCGACGCTGACCCCGCAGCAGCTACGCGTGCTGCAGATGCTGCGCCAGGGCCTGCTCAACAAGCAGATCGCGTACGAGTTGCAGGTGGGCGAGACGACGGTGAAGGCGCATGTCTCGGAGATCCTGCGCAAGCTCAACGTGTATAGCCGCACGCAGGCGGTGATCGAGGTGTCGAAGCTCGATAATGCGGAGTTGTTTCGGGATCAGGCGGGGTTTTGAGGGGGGGCTTTTTACAGGTTATTGCATTGAGCGAGCAACAAAGTGCATTGTCGGTGTAATTTAACCGCAATTCCCAACCCTCATTTTGAAAGTGTGTTAAAAATTTTATCGTAGACGTTGTTGATTTCCCAGCCTTTTTGGTCAAAGTAACCCTCAACAACCTCCAGAACCCAGTTTGCAAATTCTGTGTTGTCCATCCATCTTTTTCGAACTACCAGACCCCAGATCAGAAAAATAAATTTACGATCATATGAGTATTTTTCGGCTACTTTGTTTGAAAATAATTCTACGAACTCTCCATATTTTTCTTTTGAATCCTCATCGAGCTCATGCTCCAAATTTGAGCGTATGAAATCTAGAAATATAGAGTGCCTTAATATCTCCCTCTCTGAGAAATTTGCATAAATTTCTGACGTTACTTCTTTTACGGTTTCTTTGACGACAGCCTCAATTGGAAAGCGCTCTGTGAGGTCTACAATGTCCATTTATTTCACTCGTGCTATTGTATAGCCCTTAGTATTTGATGCCGAGCGAATTCATCACGCTGCGGCACGATGAGCAGGGTTCCATTTGTGCTCCGGTCGGTCCAGGTCGTGTCCTGCCGATCGATGCGGTCGCTGCCGACAGGTTCTGGGGATTTTCTCCTGCATTCAATGCTTTTGATATAGCGTCAATTTCACCACAGCAGCCGTGCACAGCTGAACGTTGCGATTGTGGCACATTTGCTAACGCGTCATCCATAGCTGAGTTCGTTGATCGCTTAATCCCGAGTTTTTCCGCAGCTCGCAAACTTAGTCCTGGATACGCGGCGCCAGTCTCTGACGACACTACAAATGACGCACCTCCTTGCTTAACCCCCAAGGATTCAGCAGTAAGCGCGCCTTTGGTTGCAAGTGCCTTAGCAATCGTCAATTCGGAGATGGTAGTAAATGCCTTAACCCCAACCCCGCCTGGTATGAGGCCAAAAACACCATCAGCCGTATCAGCTCTTCCTGATCTGCTAAGGTTGTATTTTCCCAGTGCTTTTCGGGCAACTTCTGGCGACGCACCATTTAGGACACCGAGATCACCATCGGTGCTACGGAGAGCCGATGCCAGCTTATCCGCTTGTCGGTCCTGTTCGTGAGCTTGCTTCTCTGCTGCTGCTTTGGCCTTGGCAGCTTGCGCAGACGATGGGGTGGTAGCGACGTGCCCATTTGGATCGCTTTTGTTGATCGGATCGTTCTGGGCATAAGCATAGCGATTAGTCCCAACACCCGGCAGTGTCGGATCCCAATCATCGGGCGAGATGAACCGCCCCAGCACCGGATCCATGTATCGCGCATTGAGATACAGCAGCCCGGTCTCGGGATCGAAGCGCTCGCCGATGTAGCCCTTCTGGGTCTGGAAGCCGGTGTTGAGGCTCTCGCCATAGGTGGCGTAGGTGGTGCCTTCCACCACGGTGCCCGATATGTCGGTGACCTGGCGCACCGAGGCCAGATGCTCGCGGTGCAGGAAGTATTTTGTCGTGCCGACCACCTTGATGTCGGGATGAGGATAGCGCGTGTAGATCTCCGCCCCCGGTGTTGCCGGATTGATCTCGACATTGGCGTCGGGATAGAGGGTCGTGGCGAAGTTGGAGGTTTTTTTCGCCCGCGCCCCGTCCGGGCCATAGGCGAGGTTGACGGTGTTGGAAGCGAGGCTGACGGTCTTCAGCCGGTTGGCCTCGTCCCAGGTGAAGGTGCGGCTGCCATCCGAGGCGAGATTGCCATTGGCATCATAAGCCATCGCGTTGGCGCCGACCGTGACCGGCGCATGCGGACGCGCCGCGCTCGCCGCGGGATAGGTGTAGGTGCCGGCGACACGGGTGCGCGAGACCATATTGTCGTTGGCGGCGTAGACGTAGTTTTCGTCGAGCGTGTTGTCGCCGAGATTGTCCGCCGAGATCAGCCGGTCGGCATTGTCATAGACATAGTTCCAGCTGCCGGGCGCGGAAGCCCCGACAATGTTGGTGATGCAGACATCGGCGGCGCGGCAATGCTCCACCAGCAGGCTCTTGTAGAGCGCGTAGTCTTCAGGCGTGAAAAATACCGTGCCGCGCCCATTGCCGCGTTGGGTCACGTGATGCGGCAGACCAGGAACGACAATGCGGGCAAGGGGTGACATCGGGGTTCCGCCGAGGTGACGAACTTCAATGGCGAAGACAGCGGCCAATTAGCGCACTGTCACCGTAATTCCCCATCGGGATCGGCCGTCAGGATGAGATGTACGTGGTTCGGCATCAGGCACCATGCCCAGATGCGGACATCGGCGGCGCGGCAATGCTCGACCAGCAGGCTCTTGCAGAGCGCGTAATCGTCCGACGTGAAAAATACCGTGGCGCGCCCATTGCCGCGTTGCGTGACGTGGTGCGGCAGGCCGGGAACGACAATGCGGGCAAGGCGGGCCATTGGGATTGCCGAGGGGACGTGGTTCGGCGGCGACGATAGCGGCCAATTAGTGCACTGTCACCGTAATTCCAAGACGGGACATTGCGGTTGAGCCGAGGTGACGTGCTTCGGTGGCGACGGAAGCGGCCAATTAGTGCACTGTCACCGTAATTCGCCGCAGGCCGTCCGCGTCGGCCGGCGTCAAGATGAGATGTACGTGGTTCGGCATCAGGCACCATCCCCAGATGCCGACATCGGCAAGCCGGCAATGCTCGACCAGCAGGGCCTTGTTAGAGCGCGTAATCTTCGGGCGTGAAAAACACCTTGGCGCGCCCATTGCCGCGCTGCGTCACGTGGTGCGGCAGACCGGGAACGACGATGCGGGCAAGGCGAGCCATGCAGTCAATCTACACACAACGGCAGCTAGGCGGACAGGGTAAAAAGTGCACTGTCACCGTAATTCTACACGCGGCGATAGCCAGGCGAACAGGGTAAAAGCACACTGTCACTGTAATTCCTATCGTCGGCTACCTCAGATTTATCAAAAACAAATAAAAGCGACACTGTCGCCACAAAATCAAGCTGCAGTAAATCGGAGACCTGTTAGCTTATTGGAATCGTATATATTTTTAAAATTATCAGAAACGACTATGTCGAATCTGGCGACAATGGGATTGTCCAGTCTAAATATGTCAAGATCTGTCGACAATTCATTTTTCAATTTTAGTCCGAAAATCCTGGATATACTCCCGTCATCATATTTTTCATAAGATGAATTTAAAAAGTCGAATCCGTCCACTTCTTCCATAGGCACATATATTTCTAAGTCGTATTTGTCAGTTTTTGCTGTGTAAAATTTGTGGCGACTCCGTAAAGTTATCGACCCAAACAGCTCGAATATTTCGCGCCTTGCAAACAAGACACCCCTCTTAGCAGTAGGCACGAAATCTCCGATTGGAAGGGGGCGTTGTTTGTCAAAGCGGAATTGCAACTTACTTTGGTCGATGTCTCTCGCACCTTCCATTCCCAGAAGATCTTGCGATCCATAGTCATTCCCCCAATCACCAAGGATGGCATAATTTCTGATATCTTGTTCGGCTCGCCAATATAGCATCATAGCTCCTTAGAATTGAATTCTACCGGCGGCGACGTCGTTCGCCCAAGCGTTCGCCGCATTCTTTTCGCCCCTCTCGTGGTTTGATATTTCATTATCAACCTTCGAGATTTCTTTGCCTATTCTACCGAGAGTGTCCTCCGTCTTCTTTCTTGTTGTAGAAAGTCCTAACTCCCTTTCAACCATTTCGGAATATAGAGTGGTATGCTTACCAAGATGGTTACTCAGTCCGATACCATTTTCTGCAGAGTTCAGACCAATTCCAAATTTCGAAAGTTGGGCCCGCGCGGCAGCTGCGTTCTTAGCTGTCAGTTCGACAATGTGATGCGCTTTCTGCCCTACGGTTTGTTTCCCGGCAGCCATTAGTGCCCGAGAGAACGTCGTTGTGCGGACACCAGGGTCCGTTGGTGTCGTTCCGAACAGCGACTGCGACATCACATTATCCCAGGCAGCTTGCTTCGCGTCCTCCGGCGCCATCCCTTGAGCTACGTAACTTTGGGTCTGATTGTCGAGTTCTCGCTGTTGTTCGTCAGTTAGATCTTGGAGTTTGGTCGGCGTGATCATAGCCACGCCGAATGTAACAACCCCCGCCACAGGATTGACAAAAGCGACTAAGCCTCGCCATCCGACGGCTTGCGCCCCCGCAAGAGCTGCCTCGTAAGCGCTTGCATCCCCATTAAGATGTCCGTTCGGGTCGCTTTTGTTAACCGGATCGTTCTGTGCATATGCATACCGATTGGTGCCCACGCCCGGCAGTGTCGGATCCCAGTCATCGGGCGAGATGAACCTCCCCAGCACCGGATCCATGTAGCGTGCGTTGAGATAGAGCAGCCCTGTCTCTGGATCGAAGCGCTCGCCGATGTAGCCCTTCTGGGTCTGGAAGCCGGAGTTGAGGCGTTCGCCATAGGTGGCGTAGTTGGTGGCCTCGGTGATGGCGCCGGAGCTGTCGGTCACCATGCGTACCGAGGCCAGATGATCGCGGTGCAGGAAGTATTTTGCTGCCCCGACCACCTTGATGTCGGGATGCGGATAGCGGGTGTAGATCTCCGCGCCCGGCGTCGCCGGATCGATCTCGACATTGGCGTCGGGATAGAGGGTCGTGGCGAAGCTAGATGATTTCTTCGTCCGCGCGCCGTCCGGTCCATAGGCGAGGTTGATGGTGTTGGCGGCAAGGCTGACGGTCTTCAGTTGGTTGGCCTCGTCCCAGGCGAGCGTGCGGCTGCCGTCGGAGGTCAGATTGCCATTGGCGTCATAGGCCATCGCATTGGCGCCAACGGTGACCGGTGCGTGCGGACGCGCAGCGCTCGCCGCGGGATAGACATAGGTGCCGGCGACACGCGTGCGTGAGACCATGTTGTCATTGGCGGCATAGACGAAGGTTTCGTCGAGCGTGTTGTCGCCAAGATTGTCCGACGAGGTCAGCCGGTCGGCATTGTCATAGCCATAGGTCCAGCTGTCGGAAGCTGTGAGCCCGGTCGTGCCGGTGATGCGGCCGAGGTTGTCACGGGCGTATTGATCGTCGAGCAGGACCGTTGCGCCCTTGGACGTGGTGACCCGCGTCACCCAGCGCCGCGTCGGCGAGTAGGTGAAGGCGGTCTTCACGCCATTGGCGTAGTTTATTTCTTTTGTCTGGCCATCCGCCTCGTAGAGCGTCGAGGTGATGAAGCCGGGCGCCGAGGCGAGCCTGTTGCCAGCGGTGTATTGCAGCGGCGCGGCGGAGGTGCCGAAGTCGAGCTGCACCGGCAGGTACTGTGTCGCCAGCGTTTGCCCTGAGGCATCGCGCAGCGTGGTGGTGGTGTGGGTCAGCATGCCGATCGTGGCATCCTGCCGCGCCACCTTGCCGAGGCCATCATATTTGAAGCTTTGCGCGGCGGCTGGATTGGTCGAGGTGGTCAACTGACCGATGTTGTAGGAGCCGGCGGCCGCCTGATCATAGCTGTTCTGCGTCAGCGTCACCGGGCTGCCGCCCGGCGCCGTTGCCGTCTTCAGGATCAGCCGGTCCATCTGGTCGTAGCTGAGGCTGGTGACGGCGCCCCTGGCGTCCGTCTGGCTGACCAGCCGGTTGGCGCCATCGTAGACGTAGGTCCAGATGCCGAGATCGGGATCGGAGGCCGACAGCCGGTTGCCGAGCAGGTCATAGGTGTAGGACCAGTTGGAGCCGCCGGGGTCGGTGACGCCGATCAGCCGGCCGAGCACGTCGTAGCTGCGCGTCTCCATCAGGCTGAGGCCCAGAACGTCGCGGACGATGACGGCGATATCGCCATGCGTCGACCATGCCGTCCGGGTCTGGTGGCCAAGCTCGTCGGTCATCGTCATGCCGTTGAGCCGCGGGTTGACGAGATCGACCGCGGCCAGATTGTGCGCATAGCTGCGCTGGCTGGCATCAGGATTGACCGTCAGCACCAGCCGGTCGGCCCAGTCATAGGAATTGGTGGTCCACTGCGCGGCATCGCCGACAAAGCGTGGGAAGGCGGTGCGCAGCACATTGCCGCGAAGATCGTAGTCGCTCTCGGCAATGCGCCTTGGGCCTGCCGCCGTCTCTCCGGGGGTTTCGACACGATAGACCCGGCCAAGCCCGTCATAGAAGGAACGGGTAAAATCCTCGCCGGCGCCGTTAGGCAGCGGCGTGTACTTCACCAACGCCTGGGTTGCCGGATTGCCTTCGTTCTCGAACCGCGTCTTGGCATAGGCGCCAAGCACATTCTGCGAGACCTGATAAGGCCGGCAGAAGGCATCGTAGGTGAAAGTCTTCACAATGCCGTTGGGATCGGTCTTCGTTGCGGGAAGCCCGCAGGTAGCATTGTAGGTCGCGGTCGAGACAAAGCGCGCGTCGGCCGGTTGGCCGCCGGTGGCAAAATAGCGCGGCGCGCGCTGCGTCACCGGATAGAGGTGATAGGTCGGATCAAAATCCCACTCGGTCTTGTGGCCGAGGCCATTGGTGGCCGAGATCTTGTTGCCATAGCTGTCATAGGCGAAATACTGAACGTTGAACTTCTGCGGTGTCGAATAGATGTCCTTGAAGTCCACCCGTAGAGTGAGGTTGCCCTTGGTCGGCGGGGTCGTGTTGTGGGCATGGTTGTTGTCGTAGTAGCTGGAGATCCAGCCGATATACGGGAATGATCCATCGAAGCCCGCCTGCACCGCTTCGGCGCGCGGCAGCGACACGATATAGGCGGAGGTGTTGGGCGCGAAGTAGCGCGTCGTCCAGGTCTCGTCGCCGCTGATATCGGTGCGGCCATAGTCCTTGATGCTGGTGATGTTGTTGTAGGCATCGAAGCCCCGCTCGACCCGCAAGGTGCGCGAAACATTCTCGGTCAGCGTCGTGTCGGTCGCCGTGTTCTGCACCGTGTATGGCTTGCTCGCGGTGTTGACTGCATAGGTCTCGGCCACCTGCTTGTGCACGACACCCGCGCCATCCTTCCACACCGTCAGCGACGGCAGGCCGTAGCTGGCAAGGTCCTGGCGATAGCTGGTCGTCACCGTCGAAGGCGCCGTCTCGCCATTGGCGAGCGGTTTGGTCTCGACGATCGAGGCAAAGCCCAGGAACTTGCGCGCCGCCGGATCGTATTTACCGCCGGCATAGGTGTAGCTCGACACCGCCGTCTGGCCACGGCCGTCGCTCACCGAAAGTTTTGTCACCGCATGCACCAATTGCGGCAGGTAGTTGTTGACCCAGGTCGAGGACGGCGCGTACTCGACCGCGACCGTGCCGCCGAGTTCGGTGGTGATCTGCTTCAAAAGGTTCGGATTGCCGGTGCCGGCATTCGAGATGAACATATGATCGTAGTCGGTAAAATCCGGCAGGCCGTCGCCGTTGAAGTCGCCAACAACCGTCCCGGCGGTAATCCCGGATGGCAGCGTGAACTGCACCGGCGTCATCGATGTTGAAGACTGGCGAAGCGAGAAAACCTTGACTGGACCGGTTCGAATTTGCCCCGATAGAACTGTTCCGCCGACGGTTATGACGTCTGCACGTCCATCATTGTCGAAATCGCGAACAATCGCACTTGTTCCGGACAACGACGACATGGTGTAGCTTTTGAAACCGACCCCGGTCGACAACCACACCGCGGCGCTGGTGTTGCTGCCGTTAAATCGGAAAATGTCGGTCGCTCCGTCGCCGTTAATATCGGCGAGCACACAATATCCCAGGCCAGCGTATTGCTGTGTATCGCAGCCAATTCCGCTGAACGACGTTCCGCCACCTTGCCATGATCCGTTTGAAAGCACGCCCTTCTTTACAGAGGAACCAGCCGCCCAAAAGAGCGGCAACTGATGGCCATTGCCGAGAAAATCGCCCACACCGAAGGATTTTAGACCCGCATTGACATTGAGGGCGTCGATGCCATCGGCGTCCGTGTCGGATACAATCGCCGCTTCTGGTATCGAGGAGCCAAAAGCTGGGGCTGTCGGCAGGGCATCGCAGACGGCCTGGTATCCGGTCGGCGGACACACGACTTTGCTAAGGCCCAGCGCAGCGTCTGTCTTGATGATCGATTTGGTCGCGTTATAGGTGATCCGGCCAGTGGCGCCGTTCACCGAGTTTTGCACGGCCGAGTCCGCGAAATCCATTGTATTTTTGGAAGCCAGAAAGCGGCCAGGTTGCGAGAAATATTCCGGCGGATTCGGATCACTGTTGGGGTTACTGAGCGTGTCTAGAAGCAGCGAGGACGTTCCCGCTTGCGCGCCGCTCGAATTGAATTTGTAGATATACTTGGTTCGCTTCAGAGCGGGGCAAGGACCTGATTGGGGGTACAGGTGTCTACGTTCTGGATGTGGTCGCCAAAGATCTCATCTCGGCCGTCGGCATCCAAATCGCCAACCGTTCGCGGCGATGGCGTTCCGAATCCGCCCAGCAATGAGGCGGCCACAGTCCCATACACCCCATCAGTATTCTGATAAGTCATCTGGCCGATGACCTTCGATGTCCCGACGCTGATGGTGCCGTCTGTTGCGATGGTGGCGTCGGTGCCGTAGCGGGTGACCTGGGTCAGCCGCGAGGCGTTGGAGAATGGCGCCTGGTCATAGGTCAGCTTGTAGGCGCTACGCGCCGCGCCGTTGACAGTGACGCCAATCGTCTTGATGCGCTGGCTGGTCTCCGAGATGTCGCGGCCATTGCCCATCAGGATCATGTCCGGACGCGTCTCGTAGTAGAATTTTACGATCGTGCCGTTGTAACTGACGGAGTCGGGATAGCAGACCGGACTCGCAGGGCAGGTGTAGGTGTAAGCCACGCTGTTGCCGTTGGTGTCAGTCACCGAGGTCAGCAGCCAGCGGTAGCTCATGGCAAGGTCATAGGCAGGTGTGCCGGCGGTTGGGGTGAGGTTCGCGACCGCCGCCACAGAACGGAAGGTCGAGACCGTGCCGTCGCGATCCGTGACCTTCCATTCATTGGTGGTGCTGTTCAGCGCAATGCGGCGATAGCTTTCATTCTCCGTCGCATGGGTGCCGCCGGTCGCGCAGGACGGCGACACCATGCCGGCAACGCAGGCGACCATCGCCTGGCCGTCGAGCAGATAGATGTCGGTCGCATCGTAGACCGGCATGCCATAGCCAGGGCTTGCCCGCTCGATCACATCGATGCCGTCGAGCCCCCAGGCATAGCCGAGCCAGCCCTGATAGAGGCCGCCGAGCTTGGTCTTGCGGGAAGAATTGTAGTTGAGGGCGATCTGCGGCTCGATGCCGTGGAGATCAGGAACATCGATGGCGATGGAATAGCCGAGATTGCCGTTGCCGGCAGCCTTGGGCAGATCGACCTTCGGCGTGCCGACCGCCTCCGGGTCGCCGCTGTCGGTGGTTGTTGCTGCAGCGGCCATTGCCTGGGCCGCGGCAGGCTCCTCCGGTGCGGCCTCTGTGTCGGTCGTCTTGGCCGCCTTGGCGCCTGCCTTCGCGCCGGTCGTCTTGGTATCGGCGGATTTTGTGTCGCTGGTCTTGGCGTCATCGCCCGTGGTCTTGTCATCCGCTGGCTTGGCGCCAACCTTGGCCGCCTGATCGGGATTGCTGGCGGCCTGCGTGCCGCTGGAACCGCCGGTTCCTGACGATGGATCAGAGGATGTCGCCGTGCTGTTCGCGGGTTGCCCGCCCGATCCCAGCGCCGCCCCGCCATTGCCGAAGCCCGTATTGCCGGAAGCCCCTTGCGCCTCTTGCGCGAAGGCTACTGCCCCCGCGCTTCCGCTAATATAAGAAACGAAAGAAACATCCGCGCCAACGACACCAGCGGCAAGCACTGCCGCGCCAACAAGCAACCGCTTCATGAATCCCCCCGAGCAATTTGCTTACACTTAACGCGGCGCTATCAACCGAATACAACGACAACTTGTTGTAGCTGCTTTATCCACAGCTTTCTTTGAAAGGCGATTTCCGTAGACCGGATGCGATAAGACAATCGGCTAAGCATGCCTCAAAACACAACGGGATTGTCCAACCCGCTGTCTTTCAATGCGGGCGGCTCTATTACTTCGTATGATGCTGAAGATTTTTCTTTAAGCCAGCAAATGCGCCAGCAGCGCTCGCAATTGCGCCGGCTTTACTGGTTTGCGCATCAGTTCGATGCCGCCGGCGCGGGTGGCCTTGGCGACCGCTTCGGAACTGTCGGCGGTGACGATCAGCGCCGGCACGGCGCGGCCGAGATAGTCGCGTACCTCGGCTATGGTCGCGGTGCCGAGATCGCCGCCGTCGAGATGCTGGTCGGCGATGACGATGTCGGGCAGCCAGTCGGTATCGCCAAGCATATCGAGCGCATCGTCGGTCGACGTCGCGGACCGCACCAGGCACTGCCAGCGTTCGAGCAGGAAGGTCATCGCCTGCAGAACCTCGGCATCGTTTTCGATCAGCAGCACCCTGGTGCCGAACAGGCCGTAGCCACGCGGCTTCTCCAGGCTGGCGGCATTGGCCACGGCATCGGCGGTGGCACCAAGGCCGACCGGCACATCGATGTGGAAGATCGTGCCGCGCCCGACCCTGGACGAGAACGTCACGGGGTGGCCGAGCGCGGTGGCCATACGGCGCACGATGGCGAGCCCGAGCCCCAGCCCACCGCCGTCAAGCCCGGCATTGGTTGGCGGGGTGCCGCGGTGGAATTCCTCGAACACCGCCTCGCGCTGGTCGTCGGGAATGCCGCAGCCAGTGTCGGCGACATCGATGCGGATGGTGTCGCCGCGATGCCTGGTGCCGACCAGCACGCCGCCCGAGCGGGTGTAGCCGAGCGCGTTGGACAGGATGTTCTGCAGGATGCGGCGCAGCAGCGTCCGGTCGGAGCGGACCACCGCGTTGACGGCACGGAATTTCAGCGACAGCCCCTTCTGCTCCGCCACCGGCTGGAAATCCGAACGCAGCGACGAGAACAGCGCTTCCAGGCTGACATCGCCGATGTCGGCCTGGACCACGCCGGCGTCGAGCTTGGAGATGTCGAGCAGCGTGCGCAGCAGGTCCTCCATCGTCTCCAGCGAGCGCTCGACCTGCCGCACCAACTTGCGGCCTTCGTCGCTGGTCTGCACCTCGGCGAGTGCCGAGACCGACAAATGCGCGGCATTGAGCGGTTGCAGCACGTCGTGGCTGGCGGCGGCGAGGAAACGGGTCTTGGACAGGTTCGCCAGTTCGGCGTTTTCCTTGGCGGCGCTGAGGTCGATGTTCGACTGCTCCAGCCGGCGCAAGGTCGAGTGCAGTTCCTCGGTGCGCGTGCGCACCCGGCTCTCCAGCGAAATCGCGGTCTGGAACAGCGAGAAGGCGTTGCCTTGCTGGTCCATCGAACGCTCGACGCGGCTGACCAGTGCGGCGTTGATCTTCTTCAGTTTCTCGAGGTCGTTTATGTCCTTGAGCGGCACGGCTGCCTCACTCGGCGGCCCGGCGCTCGCCGAAGGCGATGCCGGTGAAGGTCTGGTTGAGGTGCATCGAGCGGTATTGCTCGCCATAGGTCCCGAAGCCGATGACGTTGTTGACCCGGTAGAGTTCGGAAATGTCGCGAAAAACCTGCCGGTTGCGCGCATCCAGCCGGCGCAGCACGCAGTCGAAGCCGATGATCATGTCGATCCCGCCGAGCCTCTCTTCGACGTCGCGCAACGCGGCGCGGGTCGATTCCACCATGTCCTTGGGCTGGGCGATCGACAGCACGATGCCATCGTCGATGGCACAGAAGAACGACAGCGAGCCATCGGCGTGCATCTTCTGGATCGAGCGGCAGTAATATTCGCCGCCCACCTTCACCACCACCGGATGCGAGGCGAAGCTGAGCGGCGTCAGCGTTTGCGGCACGATGCCGACCGAAGCGGCGTATTCCTGCGCCGCGTTGACGGCGTTGAACTCGCGCACGATGCGGTGGTCGGGGTCGGACGCCGTCACCACCAGCTTCTCGTCCGTGGGAATGAAATTGTCGGTCTTGAAGACGTGGAAAGGGATTTCCGTGGCGATCAGCACGATGATGGCGCTGTCCGAGGTGACCTTGCCGTCGGAGATCAGGCGCGTGGTTTCGAATTTCAGGTCGTCGCCGGCCGAGCCGCCCAGCAAGGGGATGTCGTCGAGGCCCCAGTGGATGGCCGAACTCACCGCTTCCTCGGCGTAGGACAGCCCGTCGATGAAGCAGAGCGCGAAGGTGTTGCTGGTCCGCTCGCTGCCGGCGCGCCCGCGCAGCGTGCGCCTCAGCGCTTCGACATCACCGGTGATCCTGTCCATGCCTGAGGAAGACAGATTGTCGACCGTGGCGCTGACCGCGGTGAAAGACGACGAAGGCAACAGCATGGCCAGGATGTGGCCTTCCTCGAGGCCTTGCGGCGTGATCTCGCCGGCGGTCGAGCAGCCGGCGTGGCGCAGCGTTGGCGCATGAACGCTGAGCGCCTGGGACAGGGCGTCGGCCTCGACAAGGCTCTGGGAAAAGAACAGCAAGGCAAAGCCGGCGTCGATGGCGGCGGCTTCCGCGGCCACCGCGCGTGCGAAGGCGTCAGCGTCCGGCTCGTCCGTGGTCAGCGCCGACAAGCCACATGCGTAGCGCGTCCGTGAACTTGTCAGCGGCGTTCTCCCGCATTTCCTCCGACGCCACTTCCGCACCGCCTTTTTTTGAGTCCGGCGGTTGGGCGTCGATTGACATTGTTGCCGCCAATCGCTGGTTTGGCAATGGGGCGAGGGAACGGGGTTGTTTAGTCACACCCATGATCGAAAGTACAATGATCCGGCTTTTGCGCCGCGCTGTTTTTTGCGCCTTGTGCGGTGTACGAATAGCGCATGGCCGAAGCGCCAGTACTGCGTCGGCAGCGTGATGACCAAGGTTGATATCCAGGGAGGATTCATGTCGGACGTTTCGTTTGTTGTGAACGGAAGGCGGGTCAGCGGTGCCGCTGAAGACCGAACGCTGCTGGTGCATTTCTTGCGGGAAAATCTCGGCCTGACCGGCACCCATGTCGGTTGCGACACCTCGCAATGCGGGGCCTGCGTGGTCCATGTCGACGGCAAGGCGGTCAAGTCCTGCACCATGCTCGCGGTGCAGGCGTCCGGTTCGAGCGTGGTGACGATCGAGGGTCTCGCCAATGGCGCCGACCTGCATCCCGTGCAGGCGGCTTTCAAGGAACATCACGGGCTGCAATGCGGCTTCTGCACGCCGGGCATGATCATGACGGCGACCGACATGATCAATCGCCACCCCGAAGGCCTCGACGAGGCCACGGTGCGCGCCGAGCTCGAAGGCAATATCTGCCGCTGCACCGGCTACCACAACATCGTCAAGGCGATCCTCGCCGCATCGAAGACGATGGCGAAGGGGGCCAAGGGCAAGGCGAGGCAAGCAGCTTAGGCATAAGGGAATAGGGGAGTAGGGCAGTAGGGGAGTAGGGTAAAAAGGCCAACGCAACTGGACGGCTTTTCCCTACTCCCTTACTCCCCTACTGCCCTACTCCCCTAAATTCGGGAGGAATTTCCTATGGGTATCGAAGGTGTTGGCGCCCGCGTGGCGCGCAAGGAAGACAAAAGGTTCATTACCGGCGGCGGCCGCTATGTCGACGACATGGTGGTGCCCGGCATGAAGCATGCGGCGTTCGTGCGCAGCCCGCACGCGCATGCGCAGATCAAGAGGATCGACGTCAAGAAGGCGCAAGCCATGCCCGGCGTCATCGGCGTGCTGACCGGCAAGGAACTCAAGGCCGACGGTATTGGCAATCTGATCTGCGGCTGGATGATCCACTCCAAGGACGGCTCACCGATGAAGATGGGCGCATGGTCGCCGCTGGCCGTCGACAAGGTGCGCTATGTCGGCGATGCCGTTGTCGTCGTCGTCGCGGAGACCAAGGGCCAGGCGCGTGACGCCGCCGAAGCGGTCGAGACCACCTACAAGGAATTGAAGGCGGTCGTGGATGCGACGAAGGCGCTTGAAAAGGGTGCCCCTCAACTGCATCCGGAAGCCGAGAACAATCTGATCTTCGACTGGGAGATCGGCGACGCCAAGGCAACCGATGCCGCGATCAAGGCGGCCACCCATGTCACCCGCATGAAGATCGTCAACAACCGGCTGGTGCCCAACGCCATGGAGCCGCGCGCCGCCCTTGGCCAGTACGACAAGGCCGAGGACCATTACACCTGCTGGACGACATCGCAGAATCCGCATGTGGCGCGGCTGGTGATGAGCGCCTTCTACAATGTCGCGCCGGAGAACAAATTGCGCGTCATCGCGCCCGATGTCGGCGGCGGCTTCGGTTCCAAGATCTACATCTATCCGGAAGAAATCGTCTGCCTGTGGGCGTCCAAGAAGACCGGCGTACCGGTGAAATGGGTGGCCGACCGCACCGAAAGCTTCCTCTCCGACGCGCATGGCCGCGACCACGTCTCGACCGTGGAGATGGCGTTCGACAAGAACAACCGCATCACCGGGCTGAAAGTCGACACGATCGCCAATCTCGGCGCCTATATGTCGCTGTTCTCGTCCTGCGTGCCGACCTATCTCTATGCGACGCTGCTCTCGGGCCAGTATGACATCCCGGCGATCCACGCCAATGTGCGCACCGTCTACACCAACACCGCACCCGTCGATGCCTATCGCGGGGCAGGGCGGCCGGAAGCCACCTACCTGCTCGAACGCACGATGGAGGCAGCCGCGCGGGAGCTGGGCGTCTCGCCGGCGGAACTGCGGCGGACCAACTTCATCACAACTTTCCCGCACCAGACGCCGGTCATCATGAACTATGATGCCGGCGACTATGCCGCCTCGCTCGATGCGGCCATGAAGGCGTCCGACTATGCTGGCTTTGCCAAGCGCAAGGCGGCCGCTGCCAAGAAGGGGCTGCTGCGCGGCATTGGCATGAGCTGCTACATCGAGGCCTGCGGCATCGCGCCGTCGGCAGCGGTCGGCTCGCTCGGCGCCGGCGTCGGCCTGTGGGAATCGGCCGAGGTGCGCGTCAATGCGGTCGGCACCATCGAGGTGCTGACCGGCTCGCACAGCCATGGCCAGGGCCATGAGACGACCTTCGCGCAACTGGTCAACGAGCGCTTCGGCGTGCCGCTCGATTCGGTCTCGATCGTCCATGGCGACACCGACAAGGTGCAGATGGGCATGGGCACCTATGGCTCGCGCTCCGGCGCGGTCGGCATGTCGGCCATCGTCAAGGCGCTCGACAAGGTCGAGGCCAAGGCCAAGAAGATCGCCGCGCACCTGCTCGAGGCCGACGAGGGCGACATCGTCATCGAGAACGGCGCGCTGAAGGTTGCCGGCACCGACAAGACGGTGCCCTGGTTCCAGATGGCGCTTGCCGCCTACACCGCCCACAACCTGCCCGGCGGCATGGAGCCCGGGCTGAAGGAGACGGCGTTTTACGATCCGTCGAACTTCACCTTCCCGGCCGGCTGCTACATTTGCGAGGTCGAGATCGATCCGGAGACCGGAACGACCGAGATCGTCCAGTTCGTCGCGGCGGATGATTTCGGCAACATCATCAACCCGATGATCGTCGAGGGCCAGGTGCATGGCGGCATCGCGCAAGGGGTGGGCCAGGCACTGCTGGAAGGTGCCCATTACGACGCCAGCGGCCAGCTTTTGACCGCGAGCTACATGGACTACACCATGCCGCGTGCCGACGACCTGCCGTCGTTCAAGGTCTCGACCTCGAACACGCCGTGCCCGAGCAATCCGCTCGGCATCAAGGGCTGTGGCGAGGCTGGCGCCATCGGCTCGCCGCCGGCGGTGATCAATGCCATCACCGATGCCATCGGCATCGCCGATATCGCCATGCCGGCCTCGCCGTCCACCGTTTGGGCAGCGATTCGCGCCGCGAAGCACTGAGGAGGAAAACCCATGTACTCGGTCAACTATCACCGCGCCGCCTCGGTCGCTGACGCCGCCAAGCTGGTGAAGAGCGGCGATGCAAAGCTGCTGTCAGGCGGCATGACGCTGATCCCCGCCATGAAAACGCGGCTCGCGGCACCTTCCGATCTTGTCGACCTGTCGCGGATCAAGGATCTGCAGGGCGTCAAAGTGTCGGGCAGGACTGTCACCATTGGTGCGGCCACGACGCATTTCGACGTCGCCAATGACGAAAAACTGAAGAAGGCCTGTCCGGCACTTGCCCATCTGGCATCGCTGATCGGCGATCCGGCAGTGCGCCACAAGGGCACGATCGGCGGCTCGATCGCCAACAACGACCCGGCGGCGGATTATCCGGCGGCCATGCTGGCGCTCGGCGCCACCATCGTCACCAACAAGCGCGCGATTACAGCCGACAAGTTCTTCAAGGGCCTGTTCGAGACGGCGCTGAAGGAGGGCGAGATCATTACCGCCGTCACCTTCAGCGCGCCGGCAAAGGCGGCCTATGAAAAATTCCGCAACCCGGCCTCGCGCTACGCCATCGTCGGCGTGTTCGTGGCCAAGGGCAAGGACGGCGTCAGCGTCGCGGTCACCGGCGCCGGCGATGACGGCGTCTTCCGCTCCAAGGAGATCGAGGCCGCGCTGGCGAAGACTTTTGACGCTGCGGCGCTCAATGGGGTCAAAGTTTCGGCCAAGAACCTGATGAGTGACATCCATGCCTCCGCCGACTACCGCGCCAATCTGGTCGCGGTGATGGCCAAGCGGGCGGTGGCCGCCGCCAACGCGTGACACAACCAGTCGCCGCTAAGGAAAGGGGCCGTCATGGCCCCTTTCCGTGGGCGCGGCCTGGAACTGCTCAATTCCCTACGGAAATCGCCATTGCGCGCCAATTTGTTGCTTGAAGCAGTCGCGGCCGATGCTCCCCTCGAACAGCTTCCGGGCGATCTCGCACTTGCACAATCCCATATTGCACTGCAATATGGTTCGGGGCGGGAATGCGAGCCGGGTTCGGACTGTGTACCGCCGTGCCCTTTCGCATGACCAATGCGAAAGGATCGGCATGTCCGAAGTTTCCGCCACCCATATGGCGCCGCCCCGATTCATCGCCGACAGATCTGCCGCCAGAACAAGGCTGGCCTATCTCGATGGCTGGCGCGGGCTGTCGATCGCGCTAGTGCTCATTGGCCACTTCTTTCCTGTCCCCGGCATCAATCTCGGGGTTCTGGGCGTCGAGTTCTTCTTCGTGCTCAGTGGCCGGCTGATGGCCGAAATCCTTTTCATCGAGCGCTATCCGTTGAAGAAGTTCTTCAAGCGCCGCTTCTCGCGCATCTATCCCGCACTGCTGGTGTTCGTGGT
The DNA here is from genome assembly GCA_004791255.1 of bacterium M00.F.Ca.ET.205.01.1.1. GTDB lineage: Bacteria > Pseudomonadota > Alphaproteobacteria > Rhizobiales > Rhizobiaceae > Mesorhizobium. Next base: position 165,250 of record SRUQ01000004.1, on the reverse strand, counting down.
CGTCTCGATGGTCGCGCTGTCCGGCACGTTCGTCGCTTTCAAAGGGAAGGCGGCGCTGACGGCGGTGACTTTCACCTACAACTATGCCGGAATTCTCATCAACCGGGCCGGCGCGCTCGACCATATCTGGTCACTGTGCGTGGAAGAGCACGCCTACATCATCCTGGCGCTGATCAGCGCCGTCGTTACCCGCCGCGGCCGCGTCGTTCCGCTGCTCCTGGGGCTGGCAGTGCTGGCCATGGCCAACGGTGCAGTCTCGTACTGGTTCCTCCATATGGACTACGAAACCACATACTGGCGCACCGACGTGCATATCGCCTCGATCCTGCTGTCGGCGGCCGTCTGCCTGATCAAGGCCGACGGCAAGCTGCCCGCGTTCTTGAAGGGACCCTATGTCGCCGTGGCGGCGGCAGCCGTGGCGGTTCTGCTGTTCATGGATCCGGTGCCGACGCCGATCCACTATCTCCTGGCGGTGCCCCTGCTGGCTGTTGCCGTCAATGCGCTGGATTTCAGCACAAGGATCTTTTCCGGATTTCTGTCCTCCTTGCCGATGACGACGCTGGGCCTGTGGTCCTATTCGCTGTATCTCTGGCAGCAGCCCTTCTACAAATTCGTCTACGAGCAAGGCACCAACCCATGGCTGATGCTGGCGGGGGCCTTTGCCTGTGCACTGTGCAGCTACTACGTCATCGAGCGGCCCTCGCGCGAATGGCTGAACCGCAACTGGTGAATGCCGCAGATCCAACACGCAGAGTCGGATAGGGTTGCGGCTGCCGGAAGGTCGCCGTAGCGGCTAGGCCGACCCACGCTTCTTCGCCGCGAGATAGCGCCGCAGGCCGGCTTCGCCGCGTGGCGTGGTCCAGCGGTGGTTCCAAGCGAAAGCCGGCCGCAGCAGCGGCGCGAAAAATTTCAGGATCGGGCGCAGCACGGTGACCTGCCAGATCAGCTGGACATGGGTGCCGGCGCCCGAAGGCGACAGTTCCGCCCGCCAAAGCCCGTCGAAGTCACCAAGGGTCTTTACGACGACCAGCCGACCGGGCTCCAGCTCGGCGGCCTCGATGATGAAGTTCAGCTCATAGGGCAGGGCGCCCCTTGCGCGTGCCCTGGCGCGCGAGCCGACGGTCGCCTTGCCCTTCCTGTCGAGCGGCACCACCTCCCTGTAGACGTCGCCCCACCACAGCGGCAGCAATTCCGCGTCGGACAAGACATCCCACACCTCCTGCGGCGTGCCCTCGGGGATCTGCCAGCTTTCGTCGAAGCGGAAGACATTGCTGGGCATGATGTTTCCTCCCCACGGTGGAAACATCCATATTAGTCATGGCTCTTTTATATGGCCAGCGCCGCGGATCAGGCGACGAGCCGCCGGACGTAGTACCGTACCGCCTTCTTGCCGCTGTGGATCACCGCGTCGCCGACTTCGGCGAAACCAAGTGCTGCGTGAAAGGCGTCGGAGGCCGGGTTGGGCGGATCGAGATTGACCTCGCAGGTGACCAGCGTGTGGCCGGCGCGCGCGACATGCTCGAACAGGTCCTCATAGATGCGGCGGGCATGGCCGCGGCCGCGCGCGTGTGCGGCCACCACGACGCGGTCGACATAGACGAAGCGCGGGTAGCGCTCACGGAACCAGAGAAAATTCGGGCTGTCGTAGCGGGCGTCCTGGTCGAAGGTCATGATGAAGGCTTCGAGCGCCCCGATGCGGCGGGCGTAGAACGCTTCACCGAGCAGGAAGGAAAGCCGCTCCGGCTCCAGCCATGACAGTTCGGCGGCATGGTCGTTGTTGAGCGCCAGGATCGCGGCTTCGTCTTCGGCCGATACCGGGCTGATCGGGGTGGTGCTCATGCCTTGGCGGCCTCGATAGTGGCCGCCACGGCAGCGGTGTCTGTCAGCGTGTTGCGGTATTCGCGGTCGAGGTCGGAGCCGCCCATGCCGACCTTGGGATTGCGATAGCGCATGGCGCTCGGCACGTCCTTGAGCGCGGCGAAATGCATTTCGGATAATCCCGTTGCCTGCCGAACTCCGGCGATGTTGCCGAGGTCGAGTCCGCCGCAGCCGAGGATGACGATGCGGTCGCCGGCCTGGCGGACAAGCTGCGCCAGAAGGTGCTGGCCTTCGACTGCGGTGTCGCGCTGGCCGCTGGTCAGCACGCGGCCGACCTTGCAGCGGATCAGCGCCTCCAGCGCCTCGGCCGGATCGCGCGTCATGTCGAAGGCGCGGTGGCAGGTGACGTTGAGGCCACCGGCGGCCTCGGTCAGTTCGCCCATGCGCTGCTCGTCGATGGCGCCGTCGGCGGTCAGGCAGCCGAACACGACGCCCGGCACGCCGAGTTCGCGCAGCGCGTGGACGTCAGCCAGCATGGAGCGGTATTCGGTCTCGCTGTAGAGAAAGTCACCGCCGCGCGGCCGCACCATGACATGGAACAGCACGGTTGCCTGCTCCATCGCGGCGCGTACCGTGCCAAGGCTCGGCGTGATGCCGCCCTCGACCAGGCTGGCGCACAATTCCACCCTGTCGGCGCCGGCCGCCTGTGCGGCGAGCAGGCCGTCAATGCCTTCGACGCAGATTTCGATGAGCGGCAGGCTGTCGGTCACGAGGGTCCATCCATGTTTGCAGAGAAGCCCAGCCACTTAGCATCGGGGCGGTTGGCGTGAAAGCAGCAACGATCGGTCCACAAGCCGCTTGACAATCACATAACTAGATGGTTATGAGTAATCTATAACCTGATGGTTATTGATCTGACCGGAGGCACTCCAGTCCAGGTCTGCAAAGTGAAACAAAGCCCGGGCCGCGCAAGGTTCCGGGTTCGCGAAAACACGTCCAAAGGAAACTGACCATGCAAGCTCGACTGAAAAATCCGGTGATCCTCATTCCAGGCTCCCTGCAAGGGTTGCTGGCAATGGACAAGTCGACCGAGGCGGCGGACTTGCCCTATGTGACGCGCAAGCTCGTCCATCTGCGCGCCAGCCAGATCAATGCCTGTGCCGCCTGCGTCGACATGCATGCGCGCGAACTCAAGAAGGCCGGCGAGAAGGACGAGCGCATCTTTACCGTCGCCGCATGGCGGGAAACGCCTTACTTCACCGATGCCGAGCGTGCCGCACTTGCCCTTACCGAGGCCGGCACGCGGCTTGCCGACCGGCCGGACGCAGTACCGGACGAGGTCTGGAACGAGGCCGCCCGGCACTATGACGAGAAGGCGCTTGCCGCGCTCATCATCCAGATTGCCCTGATCAACGCCTTCAACCGGTTGAACGCCATCACGCGGCAGCCCGTGGGGGCGTGGGGCTAAGAACAGGGCTGACGGTGCCTGGCGACCGGCATCGCCAGGCACCGTCAGGTCGATCGGGCCGCGGCGGGCGGCAATTCGAACAGTTTGGCGCCGTCGTCGGCGCCGCGTTCGACATAGCCGATGATCCGGAACCACTTTGCGATTTCCGGGCTCGCGAGCCAGCTGCGCGAATGGACGGGGAGATTGCCGGCGAGTGCCTGGATCTGCCTGATGTGGCGCTTGCAGAAGCGCACGGTCGCCCCCCTGAAGAAATCATCGCGCGCGGCGAACAGCGTGTCGGCGGCGTCGCCATTTTCGTGCCACGCGATGATCGCCACCGTGTCCTCGTCCTGGACAAGGGCATGGGCGCGCCCTTCCTTCAGGTTCATCATCAGATTGTCGTAGGCGGCCTTGCTGTCCTTGCCGGCGGCGATGTATTCGTCCGACATGCGCTTGGACAAATGGTGAAACACACTTTCCAGATCGCCGACCGTCGCTGTTCGTGCTCTCATTTCTCCTCCTGAGCCCCTGCGGGGAGTTTGCTCCAGGGAAGGGCGATCACCAAGCAAATGGATTTCGCCAAAACCACAACACGAGGAATCTCGTTTCACCGGTCGTGGTTGGTGATCGGTCAGGCGCCGTCAGGCGGGCGCTGCGGATTTCTTATAAAGCTGCCATGCGACAGTATCGAGAAAGCGCCCGCGGCTATTGGCGCAGCTCGGTGTTCTTGGCGCCTTCCTCGACCTGGTCGATCACCAGGAGCTTGACCGGGCCGTCGCCGATATTGGTGGCCTGATGCCACTGGCCGATCATTTCGACGATGAAATCGCCTGTCTTGTAGGTGTTGCTGTTGCCGGTCTCGACATTGGTCACCTTCAGCGTGCCGGCCTCGACATAGGCGTAGCGCGGGAAGGGGTGCCTGTGCACCGGCAAGGTGGCGCCAACAGCGATCTCGTAGGTCGACACCAGCACCTGGACATTCTTCTGCGGCAGCGTGATCGGCTGGCCGGAGGCGGTGGTTGTCTTCGAAGCCAGCGGTGTGACCACGACAGGCGTGCCGCTGCTGTCGAGGGCGTTGGCGGCGGTTGCATAGAGAGCGGCGGCAAGCAGCAGCGCCGATACCAGGATTTTTCGCATGATTCCTCCCTCAACCGACGCATCTATCGCGCGGCGGACGCCGGGGTGCAAGCTTATCAGGCAGGGCTTGAAAACCATGCCTTTGTAAGATTGTTCAAAAAGGGGAACCCGGTCGAGCGTGAAGTAGGCGCGGCAGTAACCTGGCTTAGTCGCTCGGCCAGTGCGAGCGGTCGAGCGTAGGCGGGTTGAGTTCGCCAAATGTCTTGAAGCGTTCCCGGCCAACTACGGTGACGGGGGAGCGAAGCAGGCCGCGAAAAGAAAAAGATGCATCGTCACCATAATTCTTGGTGAGCTCTCGTCCCCGAGGGGCCATCACTCTTGAAACGCTGCCGCCCAGTTTCAGGGTTGGAATTAGCCGTCACCTAATCCGGATACCGATTCCCATGACTTTGTCGGAACTGGAGTGAAACAGAAATTCGTGGAAATCGGCACGCCCTGATTCCGCAACCTTAAGCTCCTTCCAAAATCTGGGGACCGACTGCTCTCCGCATAGTTGATCGTTGATGTCATGGAACATGCAGACACGTGCCTGCCGGCCAACATTCTGATAGTCACGGACCACCCATTCGTATGAGTGATTTCCGTCTATGAAAACGAGATCGAAAACTCGTTCGGCGAATGCGTCCGACGTTTTGCCTACCACAAACTCGACGGGGGCTGCGAAGGCGATGCGGGAAGAACTTGCGGGATTGGGATTGATATCGATCGTCGTCGCCTTCAGACCGGGATTGAGACGCAATAGACAGGCTGCCATGAAGGAAAAAGTAAACCCATCGGCAGTGCCTACTTCTAAAAAGCTCGCGATCCTGTGTCGGGCAAGGAGCGCCATAGCGCCCGCAAGTTGCCCGGGGATTTGCCACAAGCCCGGTGCAAGAAAATTCATGTCGCGGCCGTCATCTCCATATAACCCACGCCCATCGTGGCGCAGGCCGATCTGACGAATTTTTGCCTCGAGAAAAGCACCGTCCGCAAGCTTTTCGGTTTCAGTATTTTCAATCTCGCGGATCACTCGCTCGAGTTTCTTGACCGCGACACGCGACCCAATCGCGTAGATCCACTTTTTGAGACGTCGTTTCATGGATTGGGCAAATCGCGGTTCCAATTGGCACCGACATAGCACGCGCTCCAGAACGCCGCCAAGAATTGCGGTGACAGTGCACCAATTTGCCATGATGGCTATTGGTCAAGCCGGTCACTCCTGGATTGAGGCGTGGCTCGCTTCGCCAGGATCATCATTCCCAACCTGCCGCATCATGTGAAGCTGCGTGGCACGGGCGGGCACAAGTGTTGTTCACGCCTGACAATCATGCGCCCCACAGGAAGCTTCTAGAACCCGGAGAACCGGCCAGGCCGCGCAAGAAAAGATGCACTGTCACCGTAATTCCACTGTCACCGTAATTTCACATGTACTATTGGCTGGTTCCCGTGACTTTTTGCCGGAGGGATCTGACCGCCTCCAGCAGTGCGCGCTCGCTGGTGTGAGCATTTCGAAAAACGGCCACAACCATCACCGCCAAAATTTCGGCGTCCGGGTCCAAAGGATCGAGCTGTTCATCCGCGCAGATCTGGTCGAATACGCGTTCGCAAACAGCCAGATCGAGAGGGCCAAGACAGGTGCGATTAAAGCGCTGGCGCTGCATCGAGCGAACCTTTCAGGCCCGCCGCCCGTGCTTTTGCGGCGGGCTTTTATCACTGAGGCTTCAGCGATAACATCTCCAGTAACGTGGCAGGGGGTACTCGGCGGGCTATGATCGCGCCGTCAATATTCCCAAAATCTGCGCGCATTCGCGCGATCTATATTGTCCGGAGATCATCAGTCGGTAATAGTCTTTCTGCTTGTTTTCCGGGATATGAAAGCCGCGGCGAAAATCTGCGGCTTCTTTTGGGGTTCTGGTGCAACCAAGTTTACTGGCGCTGACTTTCAAACTCGCCAGTGAGCATCCGAGCTTTGCCGCAATGTCTTTCAATGGTTCGTTATTAACGTATCCATCCAGAATTATCTTGCGACGAGCTTCTCCTTTGAGCTTTTCGTACATTTCGTGGTCTCCTCAACATCGCTTTCACGATGTCGGAATCTATACGCACCACTTTGACGAGTGTCGTTATCGTCGCATCCAGAAACTTATCTCGGCATGCATTTCTTGCTGTAATCCAGCGTGATCGCCGATGCGATCGACAGGCTTGCCAGATGCCAGTGATACACCACATGATTGCGAGGGCATGGGCATTCCGGATTCGGATATGGCACCACGCGTGATGGACGCTAAGAGGCAAGACGAGGCTAAGAAGCAAGACGAGGCGCATGCTGGGCAAGCGCCAGAGCGGCGTCGTTGGCCGCGCGACGTTCAACCTCACAATGAGGCCGCGCCGCCGCTCGGGCCGGCGCTGGAACCGTTATCCTTTTCAACGCTCGGACTGGCACCGGAGGATCAATTCACCGCTTGGCAAGCGCATGTGGCGCCGCTTGTCGAGGTCGGATTGCCGGATAACAAATCGCTGGACGACGGCTTTCCCGCCGACCACACAGCCTGGAATCTTGGTGGCATGCTGGTCGCTGAGCAGCGCGCGCCGGCGCACAGTTATATGCGTTCTGCCGCGAAACTACGGTCCAGCTCGATCGATCACTGGTATGTCGTCCTACCGCATACTGGTCGGTCATGGACGGAGGTTGATCGTCGCGTCGCGGAGGGCCAGCCGGGCAAATTGGAGATCAGATCGCTTGGCTACCCGTTTCGTGGAAGGACAACGGAATCCGAAAGTCTCTTTCTCTATTTTCCGCGTGACTTGTTCGCCGATGCTGCGGGGACCCTCGACGCAAACAACAATTCAATTCTGTCCGGCAACTTTGCCAACCTTTTGATCGACTATGTCAACAGCATCGTGGCAGGACTGCGTAATCTCACTGCGGAAGATCTGCCCCGCATCGTACACGCAACACGCAGCATGATCATTGCCTGCCTTGCGCCTCCGGCGGAACATGCCGCGGCGGCCGAACAACTGGCGAGTGTCGCGCTCATGGAGCGGGCGCGTCGATACGTCCAAAACAATCTGGACGCGGCCCGTCTGACACCGGATTCGATGTGCCGAGCGCTTGGCGTTTCGCGATCTCGCCTCTATCAGCTGTTCGAGCCGAGCGGTGGCGTTCTCCATTACATTCAAAGTCGCCGACTCTTGGCAGCCCATCTTGCACTTAGCGATCCGGCGGACAGCCGACGAATTGTTGAGATCGCAGAAGCCCTTGGGTTTAGTTCAGCGGCAAACTTCAGCCGAGCGTTCAGCAAGGAATTCGGTTACAGCCCCCGCGAAGGCCGCAGAACGATGGTATTGCCGCGCCCCACCCACTCTGCCTCACTTGCTGAACGCGAGAAGGCCTCGTCCTTTGAAGGTTGGCTCAAGGCGCTCGGGAGCTGAGGCCGGGATGGGGCGATGTTTTGAGATGCGGCGGGCTCCCGCCTGATGGGCCACAATATTTCGAATCACGTCCCGTCCCATCAATCATATAGCTGAATTCCATCATCTGCCGATTTATTAACGAACCGTGACTGTTCATCACTATCGATAAGTTGCCGCCAATCGCAGCGGAGCATACGTAGCAACTGCGCCGCAAACGGCACTTGTTAAGATTGCGAGTTGAAAGTTTGCCAAGCTTGACGGTTATGCTATTTCTGAACTGGGGGACGTGGATTCTTACCGCCAATGGAGGTGGCTCTTGCACCCGGAGGCATCAGGCGTCGGCACGGAGAGTGAGGGGCCTTCCTCAAGCGATGTTCCACGTCCCGGCGAAGCGCTTCTCGCTGATCTTTTGGCGAACACGACAGAACTCTTGTCGTTCTACGACCGCGACTTCCAACTGACGCACTACGCAGCCAAGCTCAAAGGCGTGTACGGAGGCGCGGTGACGCCGGGCGCCGCCGTCTGGGAGATCTACCCGAGCTTCCTCGATGCGAGGTTTCGCGACGAATTTCTTCGTGTGTTCCAGGGCGGCTCCCCCGCAAGCATCGACTTGCCGCGATCATCGGGCGAGGCGCCTCGATCCGTTTTCGTCTTCGGCACTTCGAATGGTGTGGGAATCATCGAATCAAGGGGGCACGGTGGGCGGAGCGTAGCGGAGGAGCAAGAGCATGTAGTTCTGCTCCATCAGGCGACACACGACGTGCTGACCGGACTGCAGAATCGGCGGCGATTCGGCGAGCGGCTGCAACAGGCGCTGGCGGCCCTCGGCGAACCCAAGCTCAAAGCCGCCCTGCTACAAATAGACCTCGATGATTTCAAAGCGGTCAACGACACGCTCGGTCATGGAGCAGGCGATACGCTTCTTCAGCTCGCGGCGGGTCGAATCCGCGACGCGTTGCAGGACGGCGAATCCGCGTACCGATATGCCGGCGATGAGTTCGCCGTCATCCAATTGGGAAAGGAACAGCCCGCGGAAGCCGAGCGGCTGGCCGAATCGCTCGTCAATGCGTTCAAGGAGCCGTTCGTCATCGACGGCATTCCCGTCTTCGTCGGCTCAAGTATCGGAATTGCTTTCGGGCCAGAGCACGGGACCGATGGCGAGCAGCTGATGAAAGCCGCAGACATTGCCCTTTACGCAGCCAAGAGGGATGGACGCGGTTGCGCTCGAACGTTCAACCGTCCGATGATGCTCTTGCTCGAGCAACGTGAGAATCTGAGGCGCAGCCTTCGAACCGCGCTGGAGCGGGGCGAGCTTTATCTGGAGTATCAACCGCTCATTCGGTCTGCCAAGTCGGTGATCGGTTTCGAAGCGCTGCTACGGTGGCGGCACCCCGAGATCGGAATCATTCCACCCAGCGTGTTCATACCGATCGCCGAGGCCGACGGTCTGATGGACGAGATTGGACGATGGGTGCTCGAGGAAGCCTGTCGCCAGGCCTTGACGTGGCCCTCCTCGCTGACAGTCGCAGTGAACCTGTCGCCGGCTCAGTTCCTTAGCGGTTCGCTGACGGACGCGGTCGCGCAGATCATCGATGCCGTTGGAATCCGGGCCGAGCGACTTGAACTCGAGATAACCGAGACGGTTCTCCTCGAGAAGACGATCGACAATATCGACACGTTAAACACTCTGAATGTCTTGGGAATACGAATATCCCTCGACGATTTCGGAACATACTATTCATCGTTGAGCTACCTCAAGAACTTTCCCTTCGACACGTTGAAGATAGATCAGTACTTCATTGCGGACCTGGAGACCGACCCCAAAAGCCAGACGATCGTGCGATCGATCATAAATCTGGCGCACGGCCTGGGAATAAGCGTCACCGCCGAGGGGGTCGAGACGTCGGCACAGGCGCGATGGCTGATCAAGGAGAATTGCGATTGCCTGCAAGGTAATTTCCTGGGACGGCCGCTCGGAGCCGAGGCAACCCGTAATTTCATCAGACGGTCCCCGCTGAGGGTGGTACGAGCGATGGAGGAATCAAACCGGGCGGTTTAGCGCCTTGCACCCTTTGTTAACGGTGAAGTGGAGATTTGTAGAGGCGATCGAGGCAGATACCGCGCAATTCGTCGAGTCGGTGCGAGAGTGGCTTATCACGGGGCGCGGTGAAATTTTTCGTCGCGGAGGCCATCACCCGCGAGGGCTCAATGCTGATGGAGCAAGGGAGGACGCGGATGGGACCTGTTCATCATGAGCTGGCTGGCGAGCCGAGTTTTGCACCCATGATCCAGATCGACATGGAAATCAAAGCTTTCGTCTCAGCCTGGAGACACTGCGATTATGTCTCGACATACATGGCCAGGATGATCAGTCAAAACAGATCGGACTCGGTCCGGCATTCAAATCTCTTTTCCTCTGCCTTTAACGAATTGCTGGAAGTCGCGTTTCGTACCCGCCATGCTGATGGCGAACTGGCATGCAGGGTGTCTCGCCATGGCGCGACAGACAGGATCGAGCTGACTTTCCCCTGCGTGCCGGAGGAGCGCCAATTCTACGAACAAGCCGTGTCGCAAGTCGCAGGAACTGAGGCCAGGGAGCGATACCTTAATTCGGTGTCTGGGGATTTGGCGCCCAGCCGGGAGGTCGTACTCCTGGAACTGGCTGTCGACTACAACGCGACATTCAGGGTCGAGGAAGCCGAGGGCGATGCGATCAGGCTCGTCGTGGATCTTCCGCTTGAGGGCCTGGAACATTGAGCCCTTATGACGTTCTCCCACGCTTCAGGGCGCAATTCGACGCGAACAACCAGGAGTTCTCGATATCCGGGGTGGTCCGGCCTCAGGCGATCGATGAGCTTGGGCCCAGCATCGCATCGCTTCGTGACGCGATCGGCCGCGTGCGGGGCGTTCTCTACGTCAACGTCAGACGCCTGACGCAGATGAACAACGCCGCGTTTCACGCCTTTTCGAGGGTCATCCTCGACGCCTGCCGTGCTCGGCCCGATCTCAAATTCGTCGTCATCACGTCAAGCGTCGTCGGATGGACCTCGCGAAAATTCGGTCGCTTGAGCGGAATCGAGCCGAACATTACGGTCCAAGAGTATGACAGCGAATTCTATCCGGGCCAGGGCTTCCTCGAGGAGGGCGGGTTCGTACCGATCCTGCGCTCCCAGACGAAGATGACCTGGCGCCACGAGCGCGCAATCTTGCCGCGACACGGCATGAGGCACGGGATCGTCATGGCCGACATCTGTTGCGGGATCGGCGATTTCGCCGTGCTCGTGCAGAAGGAGTTCCAGCCATCGCGGATCGTCGCCCTGGACCATTCCATATCGAGCCTGACCTATGCTCGACAGGTGATGCGGGAATTCGATATCCGGGGCATCGAATATACCTATGGCGATGCGTCGGAGATGCTGCTCGACGAAGCGCAGTTCGACCTGGTGACCTGCCGGCATTCCCTTCAGATATTCAATCGGCCTGAACTTATCCTCAAGGAGCTCTACCGCATCTGCAAGCCGGGCGGGCGGGTCTACATCACCAACGAGAAGAATTCGCATTGCCTGGGCGAGCCCCGCGCCGAAAGCATTCGTTGGACCTACAATGAGGTGGCGAAGCTGTTCGGGCATTTCGAGATGGACGTCGAGCTTGGGCCCAAGAGCCGGCGGTATCTGATGGAGGCCGGATTCGAAGACATACGTGTCGAGACCTTCATGGTTACCAACCTGGACGGCGATCCGCAGGATTTCGCGGAAGTCATTGCGGCCTGGGCGGATGTCTATGCGGGCGACATGGCGGCCAGACGCGGCGATGGACCGGAGTTCGTCGCACGGTTCCGGCAGGGCTTCCAGGACCACATTTTCGCAGCGCTCCACCCCAAGGGTTACGCGGGTTGGCCGATCTGGGTCGCATCGGGGCGACGCCCGCAATGAAAGCCGACAATGAGCCCGCACCGCGCTTCGGCCTGCGCTCCTTTCGAGCGAAATTCGTATTGGTCGTTGGCGGCGCCGTACTGTTCGACCTCCTGCTGAGCGGTGGTTTGGCACTTTGGAACGTTCAGAAGTTGTCGCGCGATGCCACATCGGAAGTCGGTGAGGGACTGACGACCGCAAACCAGGAATACATTCGTTCCTATGCCCAATCGACGGCGTTGAGCGTCGACCTGCTGCTCGACCGGGTTCATGGCGACGTCAAGGCTCTGGCCGGCGTGCTGCAGGCCCAGATCGACGATCCAAGCAGGCAGCAACAGGTCGGAGCGACGCTTTCGCAAGAGGCGCCCGGCTCCGTGAAGGTCGTCTACGACGCGCGGGGCGATTGGGCGCAGAATCTGCCGGGTGCGCCTTCGGTGGTGAGCGTCTGGGGCTACCTGCTGGGTGCCGATCATACTCCGCTGCCGGGCGTTCGGAAGGAAATAGAAGACAGTACCGTGATCGATCTCGTCGCGCCTACTCTCATGGCCAGCGGATCGTCCAAATTGCAAATGTACTATATTGGCCCAAAAGAACGGCCAATCTTCAGGACAGTTCCGTATACGGACCAGGCACAGACCTTCGACAAGCTCTATCCTGGCCACAACAAGGCGGAGTTCTGGGAGTTCTTCTTTCCGGGTATCTATGGTTCATGGCAGCAATGGGCCGGGGATCCAGCCTCTCGTCCCGTCCCTAGCGACATTACCCAGACAGCGCCTTACACCGATGCAATCACGGGAAAGCTAATCGTCAGCTTTTTCCAGCCGTTGTGGACGCGCGACCGCACAGGCATCGCCGGTACGGCGGGGGCGGACATCACTCTCGACCAGCTCGCGGAAGTCGTCGAACGTGTGAAGATCGCCGAGACCGGGTTCGGGTTCCTCACTATGTCGACCGGCAACGTGGTGGCGATCAACCCGTCGGGCCAGGCGATCATCGGCCTGACTTCATCAAGCGATGCGGGCACGCAAGGCGTCACCGGCCTGGAGAGGTCCCTGCGGACAAGTGTGCAGCCGGCGATCGCGTCACTGCCTCTCGACCAGAACAATGATGGCGTCATCCAGCATATCATGCTCGACAACAAGGGCGAGCGCGTACCCTACATCGTCGTCCTCAAGAGATTGAAGCCGACCAATCTGTGGAGTTCGGGACCGATCAAGTCCGAAACGATGTCGGTCGGGATCGTCGTTCCCGAACGGGAGATCTATGCGTCCTTGTTCGCCGCGCAGGAGAGTATTTCGCGCGCAACCAATCGTATCCTGCTCTTTCAGATCGGTGCGATCATCGTTTCGCTTCTGATCGTTTTCGCGGCCGTGCTCGGAATTTCCAAGCGGATCACCGCGGGCCTCAGGGCGCTTGCCAGCGCCGCCCAGCGGCTCCAGACCAAGGACTATTCAGTCCGCGTGAGCATTCCGACGCGCGACGAGGTTGGAGCGGCAGGGATCGCTTTCAACCGCATGGCTGAGCAGATAAGCTTTCACACGGAAAACCTCGAGCAACTCGTCGACGAGCGGACCAGGGAGCTCGGGGACGCCAATCAACAGATATCCGCACTCAACGAAAAGCTGCGGGACGAGAACGTCCGCCTCGGCGCCGAGCTGGCGGTTGCCAGGCAGATCCAGTTGATGGTCCTGCCGAAGCCATTCGAACTCGAATCGATTCCGGGGCTGGAGATCGCAGCTTACATGCGGCCGGCCGACGAAGTCGGCGGTGACTACTACGACGTCCTGCAGAACGGGAGAGGGGTCAAGATCGGCATCGGCGACGTGACCGGTCATGGCCTCGAGAGCGGCGTGCTGATGCTGATGGTCCAGTCCGTTGCACGCGCGTTGCAGGAGACCAACGAGGGGGATCCGCACCAGTTCCTGGACCGGCTGAACAGAGCGATCTACAAGAACATCGAGCGGACGAACACCGGCAAGCATCTCTCGCTGGCCTTTCTTGACTTCGAGGATGAGCGGGTAACGCTATCCGGCCAGCATGAGGACGTTCTCGTCGTTCGTGCGGACGGGGAAGTCGAACGCATCGATACGATTGATCTGGGCCTGCCGGTTGGTCTGGAGAGTGACATCTCGAAGTTCATCGACACGCGTGACATCCCGTTCGAGAGTGGTGACGTGATCGTGCTGCACACCGATGGTGTGACCGAGGCGGAGGACCAGGATAAAAGGCTGTTCGGGTTCGAGCGCCTCTGCCACAGCGCAAAAAAACGTCACGGCGGCAGCGCCGAGGAGATCAAGACCGGGATCATCGAGGATCTGATGGCCCATATCGGAGTCCAGAAGATCCACGACGACATCACTCTTGTGATCATAAGGCACACATAGCAATGACAACGATGTTCGGGACCCCTGACATTGCAATCGGGATGAAGGAGAGCGTCAGTCGCGTCCGGCTGTTCGACGGACCTCTCGACTTGAGTTGGCGTCATTGTGCCACGACTTCGGACTTCATCGCCGATTTTTTCGCCTTGCGCTTCCGGTCGTCCCGCAATGACTACATGGAAGTGCGGCACAGCATCGGATATCTGGTCAACGAGCTCATTGAGAACGCCGTCAAGTTTCGCGCGCCGGGTGAGATCGTGATCGAGGCGTCGATGGATTCGGAGTGCTTCAAGATCAAGGTGTCGAATGACGTCGATGGTGAAGATGCGTCTGAGTTCAAAACCCTTCTGGCGGTCATCACGGTTGGCGACCCGAGAGACCTGCTGATACAGCGAATTGAAGCGAATGCCGCGAACCCCGACGTGTCAGGCTCCGGACTCGGATTGCTGACGTTGATGAGCGACTATGGTGCACGCCTGGCCTGGATATTCAGCTCGGCCGAAGAAGGCGATCGCATTTGCCTGGAGACATATGCCTCCATTCCGATCTCGCAAATTCACAACTAAACGAAACGAAACCAGGTTATGGAAATCAAGACCGACGACTACCGCGTGTGGACTGAAGGAAGCGAAATTTTCTTCGACGGTGCAATGCGGCTTCCCAGCTCCGATGCCGGTGCACCTATCACGGCGTTGGCGACCAGTGTTCTTGCCTCGAATCCCGCTTCCATCACGCTCAATCTGAAGGACCTTCACTTCCTCAACTCTTCCGGCATCAACCTGCTGGCGAAATTTACCATCGAGGTGCGCAAGCATCCTGATGTTCGACTCGTCGTGCGTGGAACGCCCGACATACCCTGGCAGTCGAAATCATTGCCTAATCTGACGAAGCTGCACCCCGCCGTGGTGCTTTTGATGGACTGACCAGTTCCAGATTGGCCAAAGGACCGCGTGGTGCAAGAGCGCTGCAACAGCGAGATATGTACGCCAAGATAAGTATTTGGATGCGAAGCTAACGACAATCCGGCCTATCGCGCAGATGCTCGCAATGGCTTGGCGGGGCCTCGGCACAGGCGGCAGATTTCCACGTTGGGGGGATGTCGGTCTGCCTGTGCCGATCGCTCCACCGCTGTCCGTCAAAGGTGGGTGGCGTAATTGAATAAGCATGCCAAGGGCGAAGGCGGCCGGGGCGACGGCGGCTGGCTCGAGTTCATTCCGCCGCAGATGCCAACTCTTGTCGAGCAGCCGCCCGAAGATGAGGGGTGGGTTCGCGAGGCCGACCTCGACGGCTACCGGACGCAGGTCGTCATCGATAAGGGCGGGGTGCGCCTCTACAGCAAGAACGGCTGGGACTGGACGACAAAATACTGGCCCATCGCCCTGGCAGTCGAACTGCCATGCCAAGCCGCTATTCTCGACGGCGAGGTGATTGTGTCAGGCGAGCGGGGTACGCCCGATTCGTCCGAGCTGGAAGCCGCGGTCTGGAACGAGCCGAGCCGGCTGGTGTTCGTCGCGTTCGACATCCTCCATCTCGACGGTCGCAATCTTGCCCACTTGCCCTTGCTGCAACGCAAGCAGGCGCTGCGGCGCTTGGTTGGGCCGGGCGTCGGCAAGATCCAATACAGCGAGCATTTTGAGGGCGGTGCGCTGGCGATCTTCCGTGCCATCGGGAAAACCGGACTTAACGGCGTCATTTCGAAACGCGCCGATAGCCACTATTGCAGCGGACCGTCGAAAACGTGGCTGAAGGCCAAATATTCGAGAAAGCCGATCTCGAATAGCCAGGGGTGATTCCGCGCTGGCTCCCAGGCAGGCGAGCGCATCCATCCTGACATGAATGAGCGAACCGTCGTGCTACGGTGCCTCTTGTTTCCACGACACCCTATCTGGGGTGCCATGAAGTGAAGAGGAGAGTTCGCCACGTCCAGGATCAACCGCCGCGTCTTGCTTTTCCACTCCGGCAGCGCCGTTGTCGCCTCTACGGTTGCGGCAACGGCTCTCGCCACGGAGCCACCGGACCGAGAGCGAGAGCAATCCGACGAACTGCGAGCGCTGTTTGAAGCGCACAGGACGGCCTATGCGGCGTTCGGCAAAGCTGTCCACGAAAGGGACGGCCGCCGCGGTCAGGACAGAGCGAGCCGGGAGGAGGAAAGGGCACTGCTGGCTGTCTGCGCCTATCCTGCGGTCAGGGAGGGCGATCGCCTGGCCAAGGCCCGATATCTTTTGGAGATCGAGGTGCGCGGCGAGCTCGACCTGCCAGAGCACATGCAGGCACTTCTCCGCTCGACGATGTGGAAGGGGTGAGACCGGCCGCCGCGTAGCCGGTCACTCTGCCAGATCGCCCGCAACTTGCCGGCGAAGGTCGGAGGGCCAGCCTGCGATGCGGCTTCGCGCTGCTTTCTTCGCGGGCTAGCGGGCCGGAATCCGCAGCAGCTCGCTCAGGTGGAGTGGAAGTTGCGGCGAGGCGCCCAACGCGGCGCAGCTCTTTTTCCAGCGCTGGAAATACTGGCTGGCTGGAACGCCGGTTCGTCCTGGCCAGCGGTTGAGTGCGCCAAGCGCCTCGATACTGTCCGGAGCCTGCTCGTACCCGGCAAGAATGGTAAGGGACATGGCTTGCGCGAATGGATTGAGACCCGGCAGTTCGATTTCGCTTCGGTGGCCGGCGAACCACGCTGCCGGATCGCGGGTGAGACCCTGGCTGTCAGCGAGCGCACGATAGCGTTTGATGATGTTCTCGCGATACTCGGCAATGGCATCACCGAAGGCGTTGTCGCCGGCAAAGGGAGGATCCTCCTTCCAGCTTTTCGCCAGGAGCCCCAGGCCACGCAATGAAAATGCCTCGACCATCGCCTCCTCCAGCCATTGGCAGGGAACCGCCGGCCTGGCGTCCGCCTGCCAGCTGTTGGCAAGGACGTGGCCCAGTTCATGACCGAATTGGTAGGCGAGCTTCGACCAGTCCCGCTCGCTGATGTCGACGATGATCCACGCCATGCTGCTTCCGTCGGGGTGCAGCCAAATGGCCGGTGGACCGGAGCTATGTTCGTCGACGCGCAACCGCGTCGGCTGCCTGTCAGAGACGAGGCGAATGCCGTTGAGGCAAGCGTGCCGCATGCGTTCGACTACCAGCTGGGCCGACCGCGGCAGCATGCGGCCCCAGTCGCCGGCGAGTTCGATGGGAGCGGAGAGGAGGGTAGGTGAGGTACGGGCCGGGCCGACGGAGTTAGGCATGACAGCGCGCTGGATTACGATAGCATCCCAACGAGTGGGTGAGGCAAACGTTCCATATGGGGAAGTTGCGATTGCGAGGAAACCGAGTATGTCTCGCCGTCGAATCGAGTTCTTACCAAGGCTACTTACATCGTCTAGCATGCAAAGACCTTGCCCGTCGGACTCATTATTTACATGCTCACGTCAACGCCGCAATTTGTTCCCTATGCAAAGATATATTGGTTCCGCGCATTTATACTCTGGGTGTGCCATTTTACGTCGGGCTTTTCCGAGCGGAGAGCATCAAAATATTCTGCATTATGGATATTATATCTCGTATCACTCAAGTTTATGAACTCGTTCTGGAAGGCAATTAGGTATCGATCGCAGATTTCATGAAGGCGGGGGAAGATTCGCTCGCGCGCAGAGATGGGCATCTCACTCAACGACCATGTGGCGACAAAAGAGACTCGCGGTTTTGTCGATTTAAGTAGATGCAATGTCTCATCTAGATGTGCGTCAGAAACTAGACAGAAACCGTTTTTGGAGTTGAAACTATTTATATCTGTAGTGCTTACCTCTTGAAACCCGCACATACTCAGGAATAGTCTCTGTATTGAATTGACGTGCGGAAGATCATAAATGATATGCGTTCCTTTAAATCCGCTGTTGCGCAGGAGGCGACAAAACGACCCATATCCGCCCCCAACTTCAAAGACCACATCGCAATCAATAAGCGAACTACCTGTGGCAACCTCATACCGATAGAGATGATACGCGTGCTGTGCCAGTATGGGGCTTGTGCCAAAGTCTCGTGAAAAATTCCTTGGCGTGCCAACCATATGGTCCCGTGTTAAATTGAACCATTTGCTTTCCCATTCTGGGCTGGCTCGAAGCTCGCTGTAGCATTCGGGACCGATATGCGATTCTGGTACGCTAAAAACGGTTAGGCTAGGCCAACGCAGAAAATCGAACCTGCTGCCCGTTATTGCATCTTTCTTTATTGCTTCACACGTTTGCTGCCAGAATCCCATCGTTAACTTCTGGTCGACGATGCTTGTGTCCATATCGTTGAGAAAGCGCTTATACATCTCATCGTGATTGGTGGCTCTGGTGGAAGCTCCAGCTTGCTCGGGCGAGCTTCTGTCTCGGTACGCTGCGCTCCGGTTTTCTTGCTCCTTGAGTTCGGCGACCGCTTTGTTTTTTGATATGCGATCACGCTGATTTGCCGGGATCTTTTCTTCGGTCAAAAGGCGATCGCAGGCGTCGGCACATTCTTTATATCTACCGGCCCAGTAGGCGTTTACGGCCAGTTCGTCGAGGAGCCCATAGTCATAGATCCAGGCCTCCGATGACGGAGTATCGGTTGGGCGAGTGATCCGCAGGCCCATTGCCGCAAATTCGTATCCCTGTTGATGGATCCCGTTGATACGGCAAAACCTGGCCGCACCGTGAAGGGCCTCCGCTCGAGTTGGGCACACTTCGGCTGCCTCGGTGTAAGCGGCTAGGACGTCATCCTTGGAATAGCTCGCCTCCTTCAGCTTTGCGGCGTTCAGGAGACTCACGAAAATGTCCTGTTGCCATTGGTCGATGGCGGAGCGCCGCAGCAATCTGTTGTTGAAGTAGGTTTCTCCGGCACGGGGGACGACTTTGTATGCAAAGGTCGTCAGATTGTCCGAGGGGCCGGGGGCTTGTTCTCCTAATTCGGTGTCCGCTTCCATGAGCAGAACGTAGTCGTATTGCAATTCGGACGCACGAGCACGATCAAACACCTCCTGGCGCGCCCGGGAGAAATTGTCGCAATCCACTTGATGCAATTCACCAGGGATGTTGCGGGCTGCGAAAAACGATCGTACGAGTTCTTGCGTCCCGTCCGTCGATCCGGCGTCGCCGATTACCCAACATGTGATGTATGGCGCCGCGTTGCTGAGGCAGCGCATGACGGCTTCCTTCTGATTTTTCACCAGCATGTTGAGGCAGACGCGCTTCATTGTCGTTGTCCCGCTGCCGCGAACGCACCGTCGCGCTGGCCCCGCGAAGCCATCGGTTGTGTGAGCGTTTCGTAAAGCTCGAGATAGTCCTGGGCCATGCGCCGAGAGGTAAAGCGTCGCTCGAAAGTGGCACGTATAGCGGCGCGATCCAATGTCTGGAGCCTACCCAACGCGGCGGTGGCGGAGTCGATGTCTGTCACGATGAAGCCGGTAACGCCATTGTCGATGACCTCGGGGACGGCCCCCCAATCGAACGCGATGACCGGTGTGCCGCAAGCCATCGCTTCGATCATGACCAGACCAAATGGTTCGTTCCACTCGATTGGAAACAGCAAGGCGTGAGCGCCAGAGAGGAAGTCCGGTTTTTGCAGGTCGTCAATTTCGCCGATAAGCTCGATGCCGGGGTTGTCACGGACCAGCGGTTTTATGACAGTGTCAAAATAGTCCTTGTCCTTGTTATCGACCTTGGCGGCGATCTTTAACTTTAATCCCGCTTTGCAGGCGATGTGGATGGCCCGCTCGACTCCCTTTTCAGGCGACATACGGCCGAGGAATGCAGCGTAATCGGGCTTCATTGGCCTTGGCGTCAGGAGATTGGCCGGCATGCCGTTCGCTACCGTCCGCGCCCAGTTCAAATTCGGAATTGGTCGGCGTTGGCTATCGGAGAGCGAAACCAGAGGCGCAGTTTCAAGCGTGCCAAGACTCTCGGCCGCAAGTTCCATATTTTCGATCAACTCGTTCAGATAGAGTCGACCATGCAATGTGCACAGAAATGGCACCTCCTGGCGGCTGAACCTTATCAGCGGAAAATGCTCAACGTGGAAGTGCAGGACGTCGAACTCGTCTTTTCGCTGGTATACGAGCTCAGCCATACGCTTATACACGGCAGACCAGTGTTCGGGAGATTGATCGAGCCGCAAAGCCCGCTCGCAGATCGGTGCTAGGTTCGCGGAGGTCGTCGAGTCGCCGCTTGCAAACAAGACGACCTCGTGGCCCATGGCGACCAGTTCCTCAGTCAACCAGTGAACCACACGCTCGATGCCGCCGTATAATTTGGGTGGTACAGCCTCAAAAAGAGGCGATATTTGAGCGATACGCATGGCAGTTCCCTACCGAGTGAGCCGCTGGATCAGCTGCCGCCATTCGCGCAAGCGCTGCGGCCAATCGTACACCGCGGCACAGTGCGCTTGCTGGCTCAGCGACAATCCTGGCTGGCCTCCCCACGGCGTTTCCAACTCGTCGGCCAGGTTCTCCGAAAACGTTACGGCATGTTCCTGTGCGTTGGGATTGAATGGATAGACGCGAGCATAGCCGGCCGTGGTTTCGGGCAACGCACCCAAGGAGGGGACGATAATGCGGCAACCGGCGGCCATTGCTTCGATGGCGGCGAGGCAAGCGGTTTCAGCGAAAGTGCAGGGATAAATCAGGAAATCGATGGTCCGCAGCGCGTTGCGGAGTTCGGAATTAGGCGCAAGGCCGTGATAAGACACCCCCGGCATGGACTGCGCCCGGTCATAGAGGTGCTGGTAGGGACTGTCATCCCCGAGATAAAGCTTCATGGATGACCAGATGTGGAGTTCTGCATTGGCAGGGCTGAGGCGCTGCCAGGCGTCAAGAAGTACGGAAAGCCCACGGAACGGCGTGCTTGTATAGGCACAGCGCCAGGTCGATCTCGTTTCCCAGCGACGCGGATCCGTGCTCAGATCCAACGCGTGACGCAGTACCACACAGCGATGCGGGGGCAGCCGGAAGGCGGCCAGGTATTGTTCTCTTTGCCAGTGCGACACGAAAACAAAGCAATGAACGGTATCGACGAGTTCCCTGTCCTTGCACCACTGAACCCATTGCTGGTCGACGTTGTGGTGCATCCAAACGACACGGGGCCTGAGGTCGGCACTGTCGTGTCCGGGGTGGTTTACCTGCAGGTTGATCCGATCGAGTTCTTCCCCCAGCCGCTCTCTCAATCCCTCGACCATGAGCTCGGTGCCCGCCGCGGGACGCTCCGGGACCCAGGAGCTTTTCGTCAGCGGCGCCGGTGTCGTAGGCGTCGTCGGTGCGCCGTTGTGTTGTTCGATCGGGCGTTCGGCGCCAGGTCCCCCCGATCTCGACGGTTCAGGGGGAAGCTTGTCGGCGGCAAAACGCGCGTTGGATCCCACACGCTCCAACATGTCTCTCGGCAATTTGTCGGAGGCGAGCAGTTTCAGGGAGGCATCGAGAGACTCCCGGTATGCGCCTGCCCAGTATGCGCTGACCGAAAACTCATCGAGCAGTCCATACTGGTAGACCCAAGGCTGAACGAAAAGTCCCACAGGTTCGGTCAAATCCAGGCCACGGCGCGCATAGTCCTGCCCTTCCGGGTATCGCTCGCGATTACGGCAGTAAAGGCTAACGGCATGCAGCGCCTCGGCACGAGCAGGCACCGTCTGGTTCGCACGCTCGTAGATGGCTACGACCTCATCGAAAGGCCGGTCCAGCGCCGCCATCAGGTTGCCTGCCTCAAGGAAACTTACATAGACCTCCTCGATCCAAAAGCCCTGTTCCGCGCGCCTTAGGTAGTGACCGAGCGCTTTCTCACGTTCACCGCAGTCTTTATAGCTTTGAGCCAGATAGAACGTGTACCGTGAAATCAGGAACGGGTCGGTTTCGGTTGCGAGGGCCTTCTCCAGAACCGCCGCATCGTCCTGATACTTTCGCGGATTTTGACTGCGCGCTCCTGTGCGCCCCGATACAACCCAAAAACCCTTGGCAGTCTCGCGTGTGACAGGGCCGGGAGTCTCGAGATATTCATGGAGCACGCCCTTGAATGAAAAGGTCAGGCGGTTCCGACAGATCAGGGGCCGATAATACGACATGCCGGCTTGAGACAACTCAACGTCGTATAAATCCTGCCCCATCTGAGACTTGAACGCGATTGGATCGAAGGCCGGGTCCGCGACCAGGACATCGTCCGCGTCGATGATCATCGCGTAGTCCACGGTCTCAACCTCGCGCAACCGGTCAAGGGCGAAGGTGCGGTTATATGCAAAGTCACGCCATGGCTCGTCGATGACGGCGCCTGGGACATTGTGGGCGGCGAGGAAGTCGCGAATGATCTCCTGTGTGCCGTCCTCGGAGCCTGTGTCGATGATGAGCACATAGTCGACCAGCGGAAGTACGCTGGTGAGGCATGCCAAGATGACCTTTGCCTCGTTCTTGACGATCATGCACAGGCCAATGGTGCTCATGCTGCTCCCTTGGCGGGGCGGTACGTCGCGCCTGATTGAGATGGTGGAGGTGGGGTTCGTGCAACTCGGCTGGCAGCGTGCATCTTTCCAATCCCGATCAGGCCGGAATAGCTGTTGCCCTTTCTCACAATTTCACCGGCTCGTCGCCTCGAGATGTGATTTAACCTTACTCGTCATGGTTAGCTCGCCTCGACAGTTGGGACAAGTGCAATAAAAGCACGCGCCAGGACTGTCGAAGGCAGGCGCACTGGGTCGCGGGCAGAGACGCTGGCCATCTTGCTTTGCCCCGCGGCGGATCACCCTGCTGCCCAGCTGCTTCCGATTGGGACCGGAACGTGGCGCACCCGAAGGAGGGCAGGGGCATCGTTGTCAGCAGTCGCCCTAGCGCAACCGCAATCGGCAGGCCTACAGGCCGGAACTTCATATAGGCGATTGAATTGAGTGGCTTAAGTTAACCAGTATTTGCAACTTGCGCGGAACGTGCTTTACAAGTTCCTAATTTTATAATTTATTAATATCTAATATGCTGGACGGTTCTGCCGGTAGAGGGCGGCAGTGCAGCTATGGGAGTGGGGTTTCGCAAGACGACATCGTCGGAAAGTGCTGGCGGCGAGCCGGGTTCGGTCTCGCCCAGCTAGTACTTGCGCAATAGTTCGGCGGAGAGGGCAGTTATTTGCCTCTGTCTTCCGGCTCTGTTGCGGGTGCCTTTCCGAGATGTTGTCGGCGTAGTGGGTGGGAAACGCGTGCCAAGGCGTCGAGCGATAGGGGTGGAGTGCGGCTTGGGCAGGAGTGCCGAAAGCATCGGCCGCATTCGCAAACGCGCCGCCGGCGGAGGCGGGCAGCCAGCGCCGGAGCTCGCGTTCGTCGATCCCGGCGTTCCCGACATCGCAACCATCCTGAAGCACCTGAGGCCCGAGGTCGAAGCAATCGTGCTTGATGCCGGCCGTCCCGCGGCACGCCAGATGGCGGCCGCATCGTCGGGCCGCGCGGCTCTCCGGGCGATCCACGTCATAGCGCATGGCGCGCCGGGCCACATCGCCTTCGCCGCCGGCGGCTGGTCGTCCGGGACGCTGGCCGAGGATGCCGGCAACCTCGCGGCAATCGGCCGATCGCTCGACAAAGGCGGCTCCATCGGACTTTGGAGCTGCCGGACCGGTGCGGGCGCGGAAGGTTCCGCATTCATCGTTTCGCTGTCGCGAGCGGCTGGAAGGCCGGTCGCGGCAGCATCGCATGCCGTCGGCGCGCGTGCGCTCGGCGGATCTTGGCAATTGAACACGCGGACGCGAGGCGCCGAGGCGCAGACGCCGCTGATGGAGGTGGGAATGGGTATCTACGCAGGAATTCTGATCGCCGAGGTGTTGGTCACCGGCGCCGTGCCGGCCGGCAATATGGCCGGGCCGGTCACCTACTACATCGTCGACACCGACCAGAAGGCCATCGTTGGCCAGGTGATGCTGCCCGGTGCCATGCCGCAGGCCACGCCTGTGTCCATGAGCGTCAAGGTGCCGAACGCGATGGCCCCACTTGCCATCGGCACGTTCGACGCCGGCGGCAATTTCCAGCCCGCCAGCAATTTGAGCGTGACCGCTCCGGCCAAGCCGACCGGAGCCGTGGGAGCTTCCGGCAGATGACCGCCGGATCCTTTCAGAACGCCTTGTCCGCCGCGCCGGCCATGCCGGTCTTTGTCGTTTGCGTGAGCTGAAGAGCCAAAAGGGATCTCGCCATGGCCCGCCTTTCTGAAATTCTCTTTGTCGACCCGTCAGCGCCCGATGTCGGGACGATCCTGGGCAATTTGCGATCGGAGGTCGAAGCGATCTTGCTTGACGCCCGCCGCCCGGCGGCGCGCCAGATTGCCGAGGCGCTTGAAGGCCGGAGCGGGCTCGATGCGGTGCACGTCATCGCCCACGGCTCGCCGGGCCGGGTGCATTTCAGCGCGGGCGCTTGGTCGCTCGACACGCTCGAAGACGCAGCCGATGACCTTGCCGCGATCGGCAGGGCGCTAAGCGCCGACGGCGATCTCCGGCTGTGGAGCTGCGAGACGGGCAAGGGCAGGGCGGGCGAGGCGTTTGTCGAGGCCTTGGAGGAGGCGACTGGTGCGGAGGTGGAGGCGTCGGCCACCTGGGTCGGAGGCGCGACACTGGGCGGCACCTGGGAGCTAACTCGCGCGGCAATACCACCACTTACGAAGGTCGGTCTTGAGAGCTACACAAGCGTGCTGGTGAACGGCGACCTGACGATCAGTGGTAGCCTAAGCCCTAATGGCAGCGGCGCTTCCTCGGCTCAGACTTTTTATATTATCGACACAACAACAAATACGATCGTGGGTAGCTTTACGCTTCCACCTGTTGCTATCGGCGGCGATACAAGTTTCAAAATGACAGTAGTCGTTCCTAGCTTGACTGACAGTTACTCGCTTTATTCTTCGACGGGCACTTTGATCGGAGCGCTTACCCCTACTGGAACACTCACGGGCGAAAGTTTCCTCGCATCCGGAAGCGGACAGAATAACACTACGTATAATTTTACGAGTGACAGCCTAACAAGTGGCCTAGGGCCGACCGGGGCCACGGGTGCCACGGGATCGACCGGCGCTGCGGGTGCGGCTGGTGCCACGGGTGCGACCGGCGCTGCCGGCGCCACGGGTGCCACCGGTGCGGTGGGCGCAACGGGTGCTACTGGTGCAGTCGGTGCGACCGGCGCTGCCGGCGCCACGGGTGCAACAGGCGCGGTTGGTGCCACGGGTGCGACCGGCGCTGTCGGTGCGACAGGTGCCACCGGTGCGGTCGGTGGAACGGGCGCCACCGGCGCGGTAGGCGCAACAGGTGCAACTGGCGCTGATGGAGCAACAGGTGCCACCGGCGCGGTCGGCGCAACGGGTGCCACCGGGGCCGATGGCGTGACAGGTGCCACCGGTGCGGTCGGTGCCACGGGTGCCACCGGCGCCGATGGTGTGACGGGTGCTACCGGTGCGGTCGGCGCAACGGGTGCCACCGGGGCCGATGGCGTGACAGGTGCCACCGGTGCGGTCGGCGCAACGGGTGCCACCGGGGCCGACGGCGTGACAGGTGCCACCGGTGCGGTCGGTGCCACGGGTGCGACCGGGGCGGTCGGCGCAACGGGTGCAACTGGGGCAGTCGGCGCCACGGGTGCGACCGGGGCCGATGGCGTGACAGGTGCCACTGGCGCGGTCGGTGCCACGGGTGCGACCGGGGCTGATGGCGTGACAGGTGCGACCGGTGCGGTCGGCGCAACGGGTGCAACTGGTGCGGTCGGTGCCACGGGTGCGACCGGCGCTGATGGCGTGACGGGTGCCACCGGTGCGGTCGGTGCCACGGGTGCGACCGGCGCCGATGGCGTGACGGGTGCCACTGGTGCAGTCGGTGCCACGGGCGCGACCGGCGCCGATGGCGTGACGGGTGCCACTGGTGCAGTCGGTGCCACGGGCGCGACCGGCGCCGATGGCGTGACGGGTGCCACCGGTGCGGTCGGCGCCACGGGTGCAACTGGTGCGGTCGGTGCCACGGGTGCGACCGGCGCTGATGGCGTGACGGGTGCCACCGGTGCGGTCGGCGCAACGGGTGCGACCGGCGCTGATGGCGTGACAGGTGCAACTGGCGCAGTCGGTGCCACGGGTGCGACCGGCGCCGATGGCGTGACGGGTGCCACTGGTGCAGTCGGTGCCACGGGCGCGACCGGCGCCGATGGCGTGACGGGTGCCACCGGTGCGGTCGGTGCCACGGGTGCGACCGGGGCTGACGGAGCAACAGGTGCCACCGGCGCGGTCGGTGCCACGGGTGCGACCGGCGCCGATGGCGTGACAGGTGCTACCGGTGCGGTCGGCGCAACGGGTGCCACCGGCGCTGATGGCGTGACCGGTGCGGTCGGCGCAACAGGTGCCACTGGTGCGGTCGGTGCCACTGGTGCGGTCGGTGCCACGGGCGCGACCGGCGCCGATGGCGTGACAGGTGCCACCGGTGCGGTTGGTGCCACAGGTGCAACTGGCGCTGATGGCGTGACGGGTGCAACCGGCGCGGTCGGTGCCACGGGTGCGACCGGCGCCGATGGCGTGACAGGTGCTACTGGTGCGGTCGGTGCCACGGGTGCCACCGGGGCCGATGGTGTGACGGGTGCCACCGGCGCGGTCGGCGCCACGGGTGCGACCGGCGCTGACGGCGTGACGGGTGCCACCGGCGCGGTCGGTGCCACGGGTGCGACCGGGGCTGACGGAGCAACAGGTGCCACCGGCGCGGTCGGTGCCACGGGTGCGACCGGCGCTGACGGCGTGACGGGTGCCACCGGCGCGGTCGGTGCCACGGGTGCGACCGGCGCTGACGGCATGACGGGTGCCACCGGCGCTGACGGCGTGACGGGTGCCACCGGCGCGGTCGGTGCCACGGGTGCGACCGGGGCTGACGGCGTGACGGGTGCCACTGGTGCGGTCGGTGCCACGGGTGCGACCGGCGCTGACGGAGCAACAGGTGCCACCGGCGCGGTCGGTGCCACGGGTGCGACCGGGGCTGACGGCGTGACGGGTGCCACCGGCGCGGTCGGTGCCACGGGTGCGACCGGGGCTGACGGCGTGACGGGTGCCACCGGCGCGGTCGGTGCCACGGGTGCGACCGGGGCTGACGGCGTGACGGGTGCCACCGGCGCGGTCGGCGCCACGGGTGCGACCGGGGCTGACGGAGCAACAGGTGCCACCGGCGCGGTCG
>SRUQ01000004.1:0-138021 GCA_004791255.1 bacterium M00.F.Ca.ET.205.01.1.1 | reverse complement strand
TGGTGCCACCGGCGCGGTCGGCGCCACGGGTGCGACCGGGGCTGACGGCGTGACGGGTGCCACCGGCGCGGTCGGCGCCACGGGTGCGACCGGGGCTGACGGAGCAACAGGTGCCACCGGCGCGGTCGGTGCCACGGGTGCGACCGGCGCTGACGGAGCAACAGGTGCCACCGGCGCGGTCGGTGCCACGGGTGCGACCGGGGCCGATGGCGTGACGGGTG
Organism: bacterium M00.F.Ca.ET.205.01.1.1; assembly: GCA_004791255.1. GTDB lineage: Bacteria > Pseudomonadota > Alphaproteobacteria > Rhizobiales > Rhizobiaceae > Mesorhizobium. The sequence continues at coordinate 137,800 of SRUQ01000004.1, read as the reverse complement.
CCACCGGCGCGGTCGGTGCCACGGGTGCGACCGGCGCCGATGGCGTGACGGGTGCCACAGGCGCGGTTGGTGCAACTGGTGCCACGGGTGCGGTTGGTGCAACTGGTGCCACAGGCACAACCGGCAACACCGGCGCCACAGGCGCTAGCGGGGCAACTGGTGCGACCGGAGCAACCGGCGCCACTGGAGCGACCGGCCACACCGGAGCAACCGGATCCACAGGCGCTACCGGTAATACCGGAGCCACAGGCGCTAGCGGGGCAACTGGTGCGACGGGCGCCACGGGTGCGACCGGCAAGACTGGAGCTACCGGAGCCACAGGTGCTAGCGGGGCAACTGGTGCAACCGGCGCCACGGGTGCCACCGGAGCAACGGGCGCAACCGGGCCGAAGGGCGACACCGGACCGAAGGGGGCGACTGGAGCCACCGGCGCGACCGGCGCAACAGGACCGAAGGGCGCCACCGGCGCCACAGGTGCAACTGGAGCCACCGGCGCGACGGGCGCAACAGGACCGAAGGGCGATACCGGACCGAAGGGGGCGACTGGAGCCACCGGCGCGACGGGCGCAACCGGGCCTAAGGGCGACACCGGACCGAAGGGGGCGACTGGTGCCACCGGAGCAACGGGCGCAACCGGGCCAAAGGGCGACACCGGGCCGAAGGGAGCTACGGGCGCGACCGGGCCGAGGGGCGCGACGGGCGCCACCGGAGCAACTGGTCCGACAGGCCCGACGGGCCCGACCGGACCTGGCGGTAACCACAATTCATCCGTGGCGACCACCACGTCGCTGGCAACAACGACGACTCAAACGGCAAAGGTCACGACAGACACGCTGGGACTCAAGGATACGAACCAGTTCCTGCAATCCGGTTCGACCGACAGTTCCGCTGGTGGCCGTCCGTCGTTCTCCCAGCTGCTCGGCGATGCGGCCGGTTCAGTGACGACCGACCTCCTGAACGCCCTCAACTCGGTCAGGGGATTTGGTCAGAACCAGGACAAGCCGTCGGGGACCAACACCGACCTGACCTCCGACAAGGGCAAGGCCGGCGGCGGTTACACCAATGTCGACGACACGCTGAAGAAGGCCATGAAGGATATTCTGAAGCCACATGACTAGGAGAATGGCGACCGGACGGAACATGCTGGAAGGCCGTCCAGGGCCGAGAAACGGACGCGCGCGCCTTGCGGAAATGCTGGGCGCGCGCGTCCGCCATTCGCGGATGGGCAAGGGGCTCGTGCGAGCCGCCTGCTCGGCGTATAGTGTGGACTGCCGTGGAACGCGGGCCTGGTCGGCCGGTTCGGGCAGTCTCGAGCGCTCGTCCGCGTGACGGAAGAAGAGTAGATGGTCAGTGTACCTGCGAACGCCGAAGGCCAGCCGATCCGGATCCACGCCGCCGGCATGGAAGCGGACGCGCCGGCAAAGGTCGAACAAGAAAGCCAGGAAGGGCGTGCTCCTGGCGGGACTGCAGGATTCGACCAACTGGCGCCGCGCCTCAAGGCGATGCTGCGCGTCGCCCGCTACCATGGGGTCGAGCTCGACCCCGACGAATTCAGGGCTGCAAGCGCCGGCACGGATCCGAAAGCCTCGGATCTTTCCGAATGGGCACAGAATGGCGGCATGTGGGCGCGCGCGGTCCGCATCCGCTGGTCGCATCTCCTGCGCTTCGAGCAGACCGGGCCGGTCGTTCTCCTGTTCAACGATGGCGGCGCCGGCGTCCTTACCGGGGCGAGCGCCGAGCGGAATATCGTCTTCCTCAAAAGCGTCGATGCGGCCGACGATGCGGTGGGCGTGCCCATCGACGAACTGCGATTGCTGCAGGTGTGGTCGGGCGAGGCCGTCCTGTTGCGGCCGGCGCGGTCCCATGTCACGGCGGACGCGCCTTTCACGTTCGGCTGGCTGGCCGATCTGGTGCGGCTGGAGAGCCGGCCGCTGCGCGATATCGGCATCGCCTCGTTCACGCTCAGTATCCTGACCATCCTGCCGCCGCTTATCGTCATGACGGTGGTCAACAAGGTGCTGCAGTTCAACAGCATCTCCACCCTGGTGCTGCTGAGCGCGGTGATCGCCGTTGTCTTCGCCTACGAGACGCTGCTGGGCCATGCTCGGCGACTGATCATCAACGTCGTCGGCGCGCGGCTCGACACCAAGCTGCACCTGCACGTCTTCAGCCGGCTCCTGCGCTTGCCGCTCGACTATTTCGAGCGCCATCCGGCCGGCGAGACGATGTATCGCCTGGCGCAGGTCTACCGCATCCGCGAGTTCCTCACCGGCAAGCTCCTGAGCACGTTTCTGGACCTGATCACGCTGTGCGTGCTCGTGCCGGTGATGTTCTACATAAACGCCACGCTTGCCTGGATGGTGCTTTTCTGCGCGGGCGTGATCATGGCGATCATCTTCGCCTTCCTCGCGCCCTTGCGCCGACGCTACCAGCGCGTGGTCGACGCGGAGACCTGGAAGTCGGCCGCGCTCGGCGAAACCGTCGTCGGCATCAAGACCGTCAAGGCGCTGGGCCTGGAACCGCAACGCAAGGCGCTGTGGGACGAGCGGGTGGCAGAGGCAGGCAAGGCGCGGCTCGCCTTCGGCCAGCTTGCCAACTGGCCGCAGACCCTCGTCACGCCAATCGAGCGTGCGATGGTCCTCGGCACCATGCTGATCGGCGCCTATCTCGCCATGAACGACAGTTCCGGCTACATGGTTGGCGGCTTGTTCGCCTTCATGATGATCGCCCAACGCGTCGCGCAACCCCTTGTCGGCCTCGCTCGACTGGTCGAGGATTATGAGGAGGTCGGGGCGGCAATCGGCGAAGCGGCCTCCGTCCTCAACCGGCCCTTGGAAAGCAGTTCGAATTCGACCGGCCTGAGGCCGAAGCTGGTCGGCGAGATCTCCTTCCGCGACCTGACCTTCAGCTACATCGGGACCAAGACGCCCGCGCTCGACCGGGTCAGCTTCGACGTTCCGGCGGGGACGATGTTCGGCATCGTTGGGCGCAGCGGCTCGGGCAAGTCGACTATTGCGCGCCTGTTGCAGGGGATCAACCGCGACTACAGCGGATTCCTCAAGCTCGACGGAGTCGACCTCAAGGAAATCAACCTTCGCCATCTTCGCCAGGGGCTGGGCGTCGTCCTTCAGGACAATTTTCTCTTCCGCGGCTCGATCAGGGACAACATCATCGCCGGACGTCCCGGCCTGACGCTCTCCGACGCCATGCGCGCAGCTCAACTCGCCGGTGCGGCGGAGTTCATCGAACGCATGCCGAACGGTTACGACACCTATATCGAGGAAGGTTCGCCGAACCTGTCGGGCGGTCAAAAACAGCGGCTGGCGATTGCGCGCGCGCTTATCCACGATCCGACCATCCTGATCCTCGACGAGGCCACCAGCGCACTTGATCCCGAGAGCGAGGCGGTGGTCAGCGCCAATCTCATGCGCATTGCCAGCGGCCGCACGATGGTCATCGTTTCGCACCGGCTCGCCTCACTGACCGAGTGCGACCAGATCCTGGTCATGGACCAGGGCAAGGTTCTCGATGTGGCGCCGCATCCGGTTCTCCTGGAACGGTGCGGGCTATACAGGCAGCTGTGGTTCCAGCAGAACCGGCATCTTGAAGGCCGGAACAGCCGTCTGGCGGCCGTTCCGCCTCGGCTGGCTTGAGCAGCCATGAGCGCCGCCACCACCTTTTCTGTCCGCCAGCGCAAGTCGGAAGCGCGCGATCCGACCCTGCCCGCCATCTTGGAATTCCAGTGGCCATCGACGGCCGTCGCCAATGCGCCCATACCGAGGGTGGCGCGAAGCATCGTCTGGATCATCTTCAGCCTGGTCGCCGCGTTGATAACCTTGGCGGCACTGATACCGGTCGACCAGGTTGTCACGACCAGGGGCATGGTGGTCTCGCAATCGCCCAACATCATCGTCCAGCCGCTGGAGACGGCGATCGTGCGCACTATCGAAGTGCGCGAGGGACAGCATGTGAAGGCCGGTCAGTTGCTGGCCCGTCTCGACGCTACATTTGCCTCGGCCGATCTCACGGCGTTGGCCACGCAGGTCACGACGCTCGAGGCCGAAGTGGCGCGCCTGAAGGCCGAAGCTGACGGGAAGCCTTTCGGCTATGACGGGCTGGACCCGAGCTGGACCCTGCAGGCTTCGATCTCCGATCGCCGGAAGGCGGTCTACGATGCCAAGCTGGCAAGCTTCGACCGACAAAGTGACGAGCTCACTGCCGTTATCTCACGCTCCCAGTCCGACGCCGATGGCTACCGGCAGCGGCTGGCCGTGGCGGCGTCGATCGAGAAGATGCGCAAGCAGCTCGAAGCAAGACAAGTTGGAAGCCGCCTCAATACACTCCTCGCCGAGGACAACTCGGCGGAAATGTCGCGTGCGCTCAGCAACGCCGAGCAGACGTCGGAAGCAGCCAAGCGGCAGCAGGCGTCGGTTGCGGCCGAGCGTGACGGCTACATCCAGAGCTGGCGCGCGGAAGTTTCGCAGAGCCTGTCGGAGGCGAGCTCCCGCATGTCCGACGCCCGGGAGCTGCTCAACAAGGCAAAACTGCGCAAGCAATTGGTAGAGCTGAGGAGCGAGGCAGACGCAGTCGTTCAGTCGGTGGCCAAGGTTTCGGTCGGCTCGGTCCTGCAGTCCGGAGAGCGTTTGATCACACTGGTCCCGGCCGATGCGGTGCTGGAGATCGAGACGAACATTGTCGGCCACAGCAGCGGATTCGTTCATGTCGGCGATCCCGTGGCCATCAAGTTCGACACCTTCCCATACTCGCAATATGGTCTCGCCCACGGCACTGTGCGGGCAGTTAGCCCCGACTCCTTCTCGGCCAGGGATCAGGCGCGCGACCCGAACAGCTCGTTGGCCATGCTGCCCGCCGACGCCGACCTGTTCTATCGCACGCAGATTTCCATCGACGACGTCGCCCTCCATGGCGTGCCCGCAGGCTTCGCGGTAAGTCCCGGCATGCCGGTCACCGCCGACGTGAAGGTCGGTCGCCGCACGGTGCTTAAATACATTCTGGGCGCGATGCTGCCGATCGGTCAGGAAGCGATGCGGGAGCCGTAGGATGGCGATCTTGGATCGGCTGACCGGATTGCGCCCGACGCTGGCCCTGCGCAGGGCGGTCCAGCTCGCCGAAAGCGGAAAGGCCGCGGAAGCCTTTGCCCTCATGGCGATCGCGGCCCGCGCCGGCATTCCTGAAGCCGAATACCGCGTTGCACGCTGCTATCTCGAAGGCTCGGGCGTACCGCCAAGCAGATCGGAGGGCGCACGCTGGCTACGGCGGGCCGCTGATCATGGTAGCGCTGATGCACAGGCGCTTCTCGCCGCGCTCTTTGTGGCCGGGCTGGCGGTAAACGAGGACGACGCGAAAGCCAAGAGTTCGCAGAGGCTGTTCGAACAGGAAACCTCGCCAGCGCCGGATTTCCCGACCGCGCTCCGTTTCGCTCGCAATGCGGCCGAAGCGGGGTCTGCAACCGGGCAGGCAGTTCTGGGTTACATACTGAGCAAAGGTCCCGAGGCGATGCGCGACCTCGATGCCGCGCATGGCTGGTACGAGAAATCCGCGGCCGCTGGCTGCCCGGAGGGATGTCTGGGCTTTGCCCTGTCGCTCGCCAGGCTGTCCGCGGACAGGGGCAGGATTGCCGCCGAGGTGCGACGCGCGGCGGACGCAGGCCTGCCGACTGCAATCTATCTTCTGGCGGCCCTTACCGAGCACGGAATGGGCGTGCCGGTTGACCTTCAGGCTGCCACGCAACTGTATCGGCTTGCCGCGGAGAAGGGCGTCGCATCGGCTCAGTTGAGGCTCGGGCTGGGTCTGATCGAGGGCGACTTGGCAGGCCATGATCCGGCCGCCGGCGAGGCATGGATGCGCCGCGCCGCGTTCGCCGGAAATCTCGACGCGGCCCATCGTCTCGGCGAACGGTATGTAAGGGGCCCCCATCCCGACTATGCCGAAGCCGCGACGTGGTATCGGCTGGCCGCGGAGGCGGGCCATCAGGTTGCCGCACGTGCGCTGGGCTCGCTTTACCTCTCGGGAAATGGGGTGGTCCAGGACGCGAACGAGGGAAAGCGCTGGTTGCGCGCCGCCGCTGAGGCGGGCAACCGGGAATCGCAAGTCGACCTCGCCAATCTCGTCCTCGGAGGGCCTGGCGCGTCGGACGACGGTGCCAACGTCGCGGGATGGTTCGAGGCGACAGCCTTGTCCGGCGATTTTATCGCGGCCTTCAACCTTGGCCTCTGTTTCGCCGAAGGGGTGGGAGTGGACAAGGACCAGGAGCGGGCGGCTCAATGGATGAGGCGCGCGGCCGAAGGCGTGACGCAGGCGCAGTACATGTACGCACGCATGCTGCAAGACGGGCGGGGAGTGGCCAGCGATCTCGCGCAAGCTCGCTTATGGTTCAAGCGAGCGGCGGACGCCGGCATGGCAGACGCGCAGGCGGCTCTTGCCGAAATGCTGCTCAACGGACGTGGCGGAGAACAGTCTTCGCCAGCCGCGGCGTATCTCTTCAAGCAGGCCGCCGCCGCAGGGCACGTCGGTGCGATGTTTGCGATCGCGGCGCTATACGAGTCTGGCCAAGGCTTGTCTTTCGATCATAAGGCCGCGCAGAAGTGGTTCCTGGCCGCTGCTGAGCGGGGGCATGGACATGCACAGCTCATGCTGGGCCGCTATCTCTCCAAGGGTATCGCCGGCGAGCTCAACCCGGTTGCTGCCCGTATATGGCTCGAGCGGGCAATGGCTCAAGGTGTTAATGAGGCCGCGGACGAGCTGGCCGAACTCGAGCCGGCTTGAGTTCGCAGACGCTCAAGACCGCAAGGCTAACGCTAGCTTTCTTGCGCAGATCGCGTACGCCTTGGCCTTTATATAAGTGTCTGCTAAAATTTGTTTTTGCCGGTGGCGCAATGCGAGCCAAGCTGCTGCGCTTTGTCGGAAGTCGCAAAACTCATCAGGGTGGATCCCATGATCAAGCGACGCATGTGGATGATAGGGGCTTCGTGGGCTCTTTGGCTTTTTACGCTGCCCGTCCAGGCGAGCAATTTGGGAGATCTTGTCAGGAATGGCGACGTCGCAGGGGTGACTTCCGCCTTGGACAAAGGCGCCGCTATCAACGAAATTGATGGGGTTACGGCGCTCTACATTGCCTGCGAGGGCGGCAATGTCGAGCTGGCAAAACTTCTGATCAATCGTGGCGCTGACATCAACCTGCCCGTCAGTTGGCAGAGAACGCCACTCTATGCCGCCAACAAGGGTGGCTACGCCGACATCGTGAAGCTGTTGCTCGATAATGGGGCCAATCCAAATCAGGTGGCGAAAGCGCAAACCCCGCTGCACGTGGCGGCCGAGAAAGGCTGCCTTCAGTGCGTCATCCATCTTGTGGACGCCGGAGCGGACGTCAACGCACTGACATCGAATGGAAATCCACCCATACATCTGGCCAAGCTCGGTGGTCACGACGACGTCGTGGCTTATTTGCGCGGTCATGGCGCCGGACAACCGGCCATTGCGCCGATTTCGGCACGCCTTGCGTCGGCAAATGCTCAATCGGGCAAAGAGATTTTCGACGGCACGTGCGGGACCTGTCATCTTGCAGCGCCGGGGCTCAAGGTTGCCAAACGGGCCAATCTGTGGGGCGTCGTAGGGCGTCAAAAGGCTTCGCAAAGCGATGTCCAGTATTCGTCAGCAATGAAGGAAGCTGGCGGCACATGGAGCTTTGAAGACCTCAATTCCTTTATCTCGAACCCCGCATTCAGTTTGCCTGGAACGGATATGATTTTTCCGGGTCTGCACGACGAGAAGCAGCGAGCAGACCTCATCGCTTACCTGCGGACCTTGAGCGACACACCGCTGCCGCTTCCCTAGGAGTGGTTGCCGCCGTGGTGCTGACAGTGCATTACTTTGCCATGACGGCTGTTGGTCAAAGCCGCCTAGTGCGTTCCCTCTATTCGACAAGGGACGGTAACCCGCCTGGCGCGGCAGTCAGGAGGCTTGTCCCATAATCACGGATTTCTGAAGCGCTGCAGCAAGGCCGTCTCGCACGGCTGCTTCAAACCCAGCTGCGCGCATGGCCTCGATTGCTGCTGCCGTGGTGCCGCGGTAGTCGAGGAAGGTCTGGACAATGTCGTTCGGACTGTCCTTGCGAGCCTCGAGGAGTTTTCCTGTTCCAATAAGCACCGCGCTGACGCTCCTTCGGGCAATGTCCGGGCTCATTCCTCGGCCTACGGCATCGTCCATCATCGCAGTCGCCAAAAGCGCCGGAAACGCCGGACCCGATCCCGTTAGACCCGTCAGATAGTCGATATCTGCTTCGTTTTTGACCTCATCGGCCGCGCCGCAGGCCTCGAGAATTCGGCGAATGATATTGCGGTCATTGGGGGTGACACCCTGTGAGCCGATCCAGGGCGTATAGGAATTGCGCACCGCTGCGGCTGCATTCGGAAGCGTGCGGATCACGCGGTCGGTGTTGAGACGTCGAGCCAATTGGTCGAGAGGGGTCCCGGCCATGACCGATATGGCCAGTTTGCCGTATGCAGAGATCTCGATGGCAGGCCAATCCTGGGGGCGGACCGATACGATGATGACGTCAGATCGATCCACCAGTTCCTGATTGTCCCGGGTCCATGTAGCGTCTGGCAGAAAGCCGGGATGCCCACTTCTGTAAGAGAGCGTGAGGTGCTCTGCGGTAATTATTTGTGCATCGACAATGGCCTCGGCGAAGGCGCGTCCAAGCCAGCCCCCTCCACGAATTATCCCGATGCTTATGGGATCGCTCATTGTCGCAACCCTCCTCAACCCGCCGAATAGCGGTGTCTGGCGAAGAACCGATCCAACTCACGCTGCTGCGGGGCCTCGCCTGTAAAAATCTCCACGTACCCCGGAATGCGCTTCATGCGGGCCGTGAGATCTTCCCTGGTCTGCATTGAGATGTAGCCGATCTGCACGAGGTAGACGGTGCGTGCTCGAACATCGGCCAAGCTTTCCTTGTAGCCGAAGCGGACGAACATTTGGCTCATTGCATCGAGACGCCTTTGGTCGGCTCTTTGTACCTCCGCCAGAATGTCCGGGGATTGAAGCGCCCAGCTTCTGATTGCGAACTCGAACTGGGCATCGAACAAGGACTTGTCGAGCCAGCAGTCGAAAACGTTCAGCATCGCTTCGGCGACCGTCTCGGCATATGCCTCGGCCTGCTTGACGAGGTTGCCGGTGTTCTTGTCCCGCCAGCGGGTCACAAGCGCAGCCAACAGTTCTTCCCTATCCTTGAAGAACCAATAGAAGCTGGTGCGCGACAGGCCCAGCTTCTTGGCCAATGGCGAAATTCTCACGGAGTCGACGCCGGATTCCAGAAGCAAGTCGTAGGCGGCTTCAAGCCATCCCTCCGGCGAACCGCGCCATCCGCTATCGTTCGAAATTAGCTCCATGGGCGACTAGCCTAACAAAAGGTCGAACTGAAAACCAGAAAAATGTACACTGATGTCGACTCTGGCGACCTTGCCGAAGCTAAACTTGACATATCTGTACATTTTGGAATAGCGTTTTCGAATTCATCGCCCCGGTCCGGAGTCCGTCAGATGTCGAACGATCCCCTTCTGCAGCCCTACAAACTCAAGCATTTGACCCTGCGCAATCGTATCATCGTAACGTCCCACGAGCCGGCCTATCCGGAGGACGGGATGCCGAAGCAGCGCTATCTCGCTTACACGGTGGAAAGGGCCAGGGGCGGTGTGGCAATGACGATGACAGCCGGGTCGGCGGCGGTCTCCAAGGACAGTCCCCCCGTTTTCAACAACCTGCTCGCCTACAAGGACGAGATCGTTCCGTGGGTCAGGCAAATGACCGATGCGGTGCACGAAGAGGGTGCCGCCATCATGATCCAGCTGACCCATCTTGGACGGCGTACACGCTGGGACAAAGGCGATTGGCTTCCCGTTGTGGCTCCGTCCCATCATCGAGAAGCCTCACACCGCGCATTTCCCAAGAAAATTGAAGACTGGGATATAGAACGCATCATCAAGGACTTCGCCGAGGCCGCTGAGCGGATGAAGGCAGGCGGGATGGATGGCGTCGAACTCGAGGCTTACGGCCACTTGCTCGAACAGTTCACGTCTCCTCTCACGAACGACCTTGATGGCCCCTATGGCGGTTCGCTTGATAACCGCATGCGCTTTTGCATGGATGTCTTGAAGGCGATCCGGTCACGGGTCGGCGAGGACTTCATCCTGGGCGTGCGATATACCGCGGATGAATGTCTCCCCGGCGGCACTGGCAAGTTGGAGGGCCTTGAAATCTCCAGACGTCTCACGGAAAGCGGACTTATCGACTACCTCAACGTGATCCGCGGCCACATCGACACCGATGCGGGCCTGACGGACGTCATTCCGATTCAGGGAATGGCGAACGCGCCGCACCTCGATTTTGCCGGCGAGATACGTGCCGCGACGAACTTCCCAACCTTCCATGCGGCAAAGATACCGGACGTGGCGACTGCGCGCCACGCGATCGCGTCGGGCAAGGTGGACATGATCGGCATGACGCGCGCCCACATGACCGACCCACACATCGTGCGCAAGATCATCGAAAAGCGCGAAGACGAAATCAGGCCCTGCGTGGGCGCCAACTATTGCCTCGACCGCATCTATCAGGGTGGGGCGGCGTACTGCATCCATAACCCCGCGACCGGTCGCGAGGAGACCATGCCGCATATCGTCGCCAAGGCCGCGACCCGCAAGAAAGTTGTCGTCGTCGGCGCCGGTCCGGCTGGCCTCGAGGCCGCCCGTGTGGCGGGTGAGCGAGGACACGAGGTGGTGGTCTTCGAGGCCGCCAGCGGACCGGGAGGGCAGATCCGCCTGACGGCGCAGAGCCCCCGCCGCAAGGAGATGATGAGCATCATCGATTGGCGCATGGCCCAGTGCGAAAAGCACGGAGTGACCATCAAGTTCAATAGCTGGGCGGAAGCAGAAACCATCGAGGCTGAAAATCCGGATGTCGTCATCATTGCCACTGGCGGGGTGGCGCACACCGACGTCCTGTCGAAGGGCAACGAACTGGTGGCTTCTTCATGGGATATCATCTCCGGAGACGTGAAGCCGGGGACCAATGTCCTAATTTACGACGACGCGGGTGACCACGCGGCACTCCAGGCCGCGGAATTCCTCGCGGGCGCCGGAGCGAAGGTCGAGATCATGACTCCGGACCGGTCTTTCTCTCCCGAAGTCATGGCAATGAACCTCGTGCCCTACATGAGGTCACTTCAAAAACTCGATGTGACCTTCACGGTCACCTATCGGCTCGAGTCGGTTGAAAAGAACGGCAACCAGCTTATTGCGCACATCGGCAGTGACTACGGCGGCGTATCCAAACAGCGCGTCGTGGATCAGGTTGTCGTCAATCACGGCACCATTCCGCTCGACGACATTTATTTCGAACTGAAACCGAGATCGACCAATCACGGCGAGATTTCGCACGATGAGCTCATTGCCGGACAACCGCAGTCGGTGGTGCGGAATCCGCAAGGGCAATTCCAGCTGTTCCGCATCGGCGACGCCGTCTCCGCTCGCAACACCCATGCTGCGATCTACGACGCACTTCGCTTGGCGAAAGATATCTGATTGACGGGGCGGACGACAGCGTCCGCTCGTCTTAGCAAGGGTTCGGTCATGGTCAGAAGTGACGCGCTGCAATATTTTGTAGACACGGCGTTCGTGGAGCGATGTGGCTCAGGGCAGCGGAGCCGGCGCGTCGGCGAGCGTTCGGAGATAGGCGATCACGTTCAGCCGGTCGGCTTCTTCGGGCACGCCGCGGAAGTCCATGTTCACGCCGGGCGTAATGAGCGTGGGACCGGCTAGGGGATATTGCTCCAGTGTTCAGCCTCGACCGTTGACGCCGACCAGCCGTTTGATGATCGCCTCCTCGTCGCCCTGTTCCTTCGGCCGCGTGTGGATGAACACGCCCTCTGTGTCGGGCGCCTGCTGCATTGCGGACATCGCCAGCGGGTGGCTCGTGCCCCTCCGGCAGCCGGCTCAAGGGGCAAGATCTGACCTCTTGTCGACCTCAGCCCGGACAAGTGCCAGTTGCAGGGCCTTCAGGAAGGAAGAGGCTTCGTCGCTCGCAAGGGGTGAGTTCGCGAGGGACGGTGCGGCGGGCGAAGTCGATGAGGTCCGTGGGTGTCTGGAAAACGCGAAGGATGCGGATCCTTTTTTCGCCGGAAACAATTGCGACGTGGGTGCCGTCGGAACTTAAAGCTGCGCGTGTAAAGCCCGGTAGAACGGCTGCTTCGTCCTGGCTGCCAAGGACGGCAATCTGGCGCCCCGATTGCGTCGCCCATAGCCGGACCGTGCGATCTTTCGAGGACGCGGTCACTACATACAAACCGCTGGGGCTGAACTGGGCGCTGTCCACGCTACCGCTGTGGCCTCTAAGAACGGCCCTTTCCAGTCCGCCAGGGACGCCCCAGATTCGGACGGTTCCATCGCGCGAGCCAGTCAGCAGCGACTGACCGTCGGGGCTGAAGGCGACCACCGTCACCTCGCCGGGATGTCCCACTAGCGTTACGACACTTGCTCCGTCCGTGGTCTGCCAAATGCGAGCCGTGTGGTCGAGTGAGCCGGTGGCGACCAGTTGACCGTCGGGGCTGAAGACCGCTGCCGTGATGCGATCCTGATGCCCCACAAGGGCCCTGAGCTCGGCCCCGCGAGTCGTCAGGAGGTGGCCCGCATTGTCTTCCCTGGCCGAGAAGATCAGACGTCCGTCGGGGCTAAGAATGGCCTGCGGCAGATTGCTGCTTGTATTGATGACGGCCAGCTCGGTGCCCGTCGACGCGTCCCACAGTTGCGCGGTACCGTTGATCGACGCGGAAAGAAGCGATTTACCATCGCCACCAAACTGGATCTCGATCAGTCCGCCATGTGATCGGAACTGGGCGGCCTCGTATCCCGTGGCCACATCCCAAATTCGGACCTGGCCCTCAAGAGATGCCGTCGCGACGCGCTTCCCATCGGGACTAAACGTCGCGTTTTGAACGATCTCATGCGTATCGAGCCGGATTATTTCGCGTCCGCTCACAACATCCCACAGATGCGCCGCGCTGTCGCCACCGCCGGTCAGCAGATGGACATTGTCGGGACTGAAGACCGCGAAAGTCGGCCGATATTCATGAGCGAGCGTGGTCGTCAGGACGCCGTTGACATCCCACAGCCGAGCGGTGCCATCGTGTGAGGCAGTAAGAAGAATGTTGCTCTCAACCGGGCTGAATTCCAGATGCTCGACCAAAGATTCATGACCGGCGATCGTCGTGACCAACGAGGCGCGTTCAACGTCCCAGATGCGAATCGGCCCATTCACGGAAGCGGTCGCCAGGAAGCGGTCGTCTGGGCTGAAAGCACCGTTCATCTCCTCATCGCGTTCATCGGTGCCGATGTCTGCATACTTCAATCCCGAAACCTCCTGGCCGAGTACGTCATCCAGCGTGCCTGACGCTCCATCCCAAATCCGGGCAGTGCCATCGAGGGATACCGTGGCGATCCGCTGACCCCCGTGACTGAAAATCACGCCGTTCAATTGCGTGTCGCTCTTGCTGCCGGCCAACTTTGCGATCTCCGTTCCTTTCGACACATCGAAAAGGCTGGAAGTGTCGCGGTGTGAATGCCAACCCCACGGGCCGGCCAGCATCCGGCTTCCGTCCGGGCTGAACGCCAGGCTGTAGGGCCAGTAGTTCCCTCGGATTGAACCCGTCAGTACGCCATCTGCGGTATTCCAGATCGAAACAAAATGTTTGCCCGCCGCCGCGAAGCTGCGGCCGTCTGAACTGAAGGCAGCACGCCCGTATCCGTCGCTGTCTACACTCAGGAGTCTCTTTCCGGTCCGAGCGTCCCAGAGCATTGCATCGCTGTCCTCCCCCGCCGTCAGCACCCGGGTGCCATCCGGGCTGAAGATCGCCGTTGGATAATTGCCTACCGGCCGCAGGATGAAGAGCTGTTCTCCCGAGACGGCGTCCCAGAGACGTGCAGTGCCGTCCCTCGCGGCCGTCAGGATCCGGCTCCCGTCCGGGCTGAATTTAGCCCTCTCCAAGGCCTCTTCATGACCTTTCAGAACTGCAGTTTCGGCGCCGCTGGAGACGTCCCAGACGGCTGCAGTTTTGTCGTAGGATGCGGTGACGATGCGATCGCCGGTCGGATTGAACGCCGCATCCGCCACACCGGCGCCAGGCTGGAAGGTTTTGATCTGGTGGTGCGCCAGCAAAGCCTTGTAGAGGGCTGCCTCCCCCTCGAAGAGATATGGCCGCTCGGATTGGCCTTTCGAGGGCAGTGCTTCAAGCGCCAACAGGATCGCAGCCTCGGTGTTGCCTGCCGCGGTGGACTGCTCCGAAAGGAACGAGAGCGAAAGAGACTGGTTGCGCAACGCCTGGTCGCGTTGCCACCTTGCCTCCTCCCGCGCTTTAAAGGCGACCAGCGCGCCCGCGCCCGCCATGAGAGCGAGCATTATCGCCACAATCGCGGCGTTGCGTGTGCGTCGGGCAAGCCGGTTTGATGCGGCGGCCGCCAGGCTCCGGCGCTCGGCCTCGCGCTCCAGGCGCTCGCGTTTTGCCTCTTCGGCGGCCGCGATCAGCGTTAGCTCTGCGTGCCGATCCTTCTCTTCCTTCTGCCGATGGGCATGCAAGGATGCCTCGACGTATTCAAGGACGGCATCGTCGACCTCCCCCCGTCTTGATAGCACCAGCTCTTCGCCCTCCGCCAGACGTTTGCCGGACGGAAGGAGAAGCTCTCGGTTCCTGCTCTCCAGGTGCCATCGGTGAGCGTCGGCCCTGAGGCGTTCGCGCGTCTCGAGAAAATTCCGGTTTGCATTCACGATGTCACCAGCGCGCGGCCAGCGGCTCAACAGAGCTTCATGTGCAAGGCGAACGAAGACATGACCTTCGGCGTCCTCGTCGCTGACGAGGAGCCGTGCGTCGATCAGGGCCCTGACGAGGGCCGATCGCGCGGGCGTGCCCGCAACTTCAGTGAACAGGGCCGGACGCGCCGTGACCGTTTCATCACCCAGACTTGCCGTGATGAGGGCGCGCAGCACCGCGGGTAAGGCCTCCTGGATTTCGGGCGCCAGCAAGTCTACGACTTCGTCGGCGCGGCGCGCGATTGCGCCTTCGAGCCCGCCGAGCGCACGATAATGCGCAAAGGTGAGAACTCGGCGGTGGTGGCCGGCCTGGTACAAGGCGTCGAGGACAAACTCGAGAAGCGGCAATGATCCGGGATCGGCAGCAGCTGCCGCCTGCAGCACATCATCGAGCCGCCCCAACTCGGCACTCTCCTCGAAGCGGAGTCCGGCCAGGACCGCGGGTTCGCGGATGATCTGCGCGATCTCTGGGCCAGTCGGCGGCAGAAGTTCGTAGCTAGCCAGGCCATCCTTGAGAGCCGAAAAACCCTGGACCTCACCGCAGCGGTGAAAGAAGTCCGAACGGATCGCCGCTATCACCCAGACCAGTCCGCTCGCGGCCAGCACCGCCACGAACCGCACAAGCGCCTCGCGCGTCGCCGTCTGCCTCTCCGTGGTGAACATCTCCTCAAGTTGATCGAGGACCACAAGCAATCTGATCTGCGAACGGGCCGGCCCGGCGGCCTTGCGAAGGGCCTGTCGGACCATCGCCAGGGCTCGATCCGGCGTGCTTCTGCAGAGCCGAGCAAACTCCGCGGCTGCTACTTCGCACGACAGCTCTGGCACAGCAGCTTCGTGAAACAGTGCTGCAGCCAACACAGAGAATGCATCTGGTCCTTCGGAGAGGCGGATCAGGCAGCGGCGCCACAAGGATATGCCTGTCACCGCTCCGGGCCGTGTCAGTGATGGCAGCAGGCCGGCGCGCAGGAGGGAAGACTTGCCGCAACCGCTCATTCCGTAGATGAGCAGGAATGCCGTGCCGCTTGCTGCCTGCTGCTCCAGTCTTGCAGTGCAGGCAGCAATCGCCCGTGCTCGGCCGAAGAAGAGATCGGCATCTTCGAATTCGAACGCATCGAGACCGCGAAATGGCGACCTGACCGGTTCCTCGGCAGCAAGGGGCACGCTGTAGATGCGCAAGGCATGTGCGACGTCCTTCAGCGTGTGCTCGCCGAGATCGATGAATTCCAGCGAGAGTCGATCCTGGGCCTGGGCGCGGGCCGCTTCCGTGACGCAAATCCCGCCCGGTCGGGACAATTTTTGCAGATGAGCTGCGACCTCGACGGCCTCGCCCGTAAGGTGGTCGCCCTCGGCGACGACATAACCCAGGTGAACGCCGATGCGGAAGCGCAGGCGCTTTGTCTCGGGAACCTCGCAGTTCCGCCTATCGACCTCATGCTGAATCTCGCTCGCACACCGCAACGCCTCGACAGGGCCCGTGAACTCGGCGAGGACACTCTCTTCGGCGCTCGCGAACACGCGACCCGCATGTTGTACCAGCAGCCGATCGAGGATCTGCCTGTGCGCCCGGATAGGTGCAGTGCTCCGCTCATCCTTGCCTGCCGGCCGGGCCTCAGCGGCCAATTCTGCTGCCAGGATGGTGGCCATCCTCGGTCCGGCATTTGAGGGAAGGACCAACCTGTAACCGCGTCTCGGCACTGTCTGCACGACCGACTGCCGGCTGTCGTTGAGCGCCGCACGGATTTCGTGAATGCATTGCACCAGGCTGTCGTCGGTGACCGCTATCCCGTTCCAGACCGCCCTCATCAGGTCGTCCTTAGTAACGACGCGATCAGCATTCTCCAGAAGATGGCGAAGCACCGCGAAGGTCTGGTGGCGAAGTGCGATTGCCCTGTTGGACTGGTCGCGCAAGGTCTCGCTGCTCACGTCGGCGGTAACGCCGTTGAGTACGAACGTCGTGGGCGGCGAGCTATTCAAGCCGGTTCCCTCGAGCACGAAGCTGCAATCCAATACTGCGATCCTAGCACGGTTTGGCGCTGCGAAGATTGATCATCATCCAGACCGTGCGGGGAGCGCGGATTTCGGCGAATGATCGGAAGCCGTTCGTGACTTGGGAAACGCCTCGGACCGACAATTCCATTGTCAGCGAGAGGGGTTCGCCATGGACTACTTCATGCGGATTGCTGGAAGAATGGGTGCTAGGCCGGTGCTACAGCTCACGGGCGCCTGCCTGCTCACCCTGTTCTTCGCGATAGCGCCCCAGGCTCACTCGACCGACCGTCCCGCGGGCGGCCTGGCCGAAGTCGATCTCCAATTGATCCTTGCCGTGGACGTGTCGCCCTCGATGAGCAGAGTTGAGCAAAGAGTGCAACGAGACGGCTACGTCGGTGCTTTCCGCCACGCGGACATCGCGAGCGCAATCAAGTCGGGAGAGCGAGGCAGAATCGCAGTGCTCTATCTGGAGTGGGCGGGGCCAAGTCAGCAAACCGTCATTGTGCCGTGGACAATTGTCGAAAGCCGCGAGGACGCTCTGACTTTTGCAGACAGGCTCGCGGCTCTGTCATTGACTGAAGGCCGCGGAACGTCGATTTCCGGCGCGTTGTCGGCCGCGAATGATCTGTTCGCGAAGAGTGGCTTGCGCGGCCCGCGCAGGGTTATTGACGTATCCGGCGACGGACCCAACAATGCTGGAGCACTCATAGACCCCATCCGGCAGGTTCTTCTCGCGGAAGGTGTGACGATCAATGGGCTGCCTATCGCACTGCCCCGCATTGGCGAGGCCGACGGGTTCGCGAGGTACGACCGTTCCAGCCTGCAATCCTATTTCGAGCGCTGCGTCATCGGCGGACCAGACGCATTTGCAATCGGCGTGACCGAGGCCACGATGTTCGCCACCGCAGTCCGTCGCAAACTGGTGCGGGAAATCTCCATGAACATGGATCGAGTGATCTACGCTGCCTACACCGAGCGTTCCGGCCGCACGGTCGATTGCAACGCGATCGCTCAGTTACCCGGCCGATAACGATAGGCAATGGAGTGACCGCGATGTTGAGGATGGGCAGCAACGGGATAGCTTTCGCGCATCGCTGCCTCCAGTCAAATTGAGTCTGTTTGCGGACGCCAAGGGAGCCATTAGCATCGACAGAGGTGAACGCTGCCGGCCGTGAGCTGAAGGGCTGCTTGTCGGTAACTTCGTCGCGAAAACCGAAGGGCAGGTTTCGGCCCTTATTTGCCGGGCAGCTGACGGCCGGGAAAACCAGGCCAGGATCGTCGCCGCTGCCGAAGTCATTCAGGAGTCGGCCGCTGATTGGCGCGAGATCGTCCGTCAGCGCGCAATGGCCGTGTTAACGCTCCGCCGCGTCAATGCAGAAGCTGCCGCTTTTCGCGAGTGTGTCCGGCGCCTTGCAAGGATGCCCCCGAACCTCGTCTGCGATGCCACGACTGGTCGCAGGCTGAAATTCGATGAAATTGGCCTGAGAGGGCATCTTCAGACCCCTCTCTGCGACACGCTCAACCCCGTGTTAAGCCGTCTCCTAGACCGCCAACGCGGTCGCCTGTAAGCGTGCGGTCATTGAACCACAGGAACAGATCGACGCCATGCTCGCATCCCACATCTTCAAGTCGGCCGTCGGCAGCGCATGCAACGGTGCTGATTAACCGCTCAGACGGACCTTGGTCCCGGTTATCCCCGCATAAGTCCTACTGCGAACGTAGGTCGTGTGATTTCGTATGATCGCCGGCCGTCGCCCCGTTTAGCAAACCGTAAACTATCTTTGGTGACCACGTCGATATTCCCACGAGCCGTTCTTCTGCCGGCCATTGGATGCTGGTCGAAATGAAGTGAACTTTTTAGCCGTTCGTTCATAGATGCGTGCTTTCTAAAATGTCTTATGCCCGCTCATCTCTTGCCCCGCATTCGGCTTAAGGCGCACCGCATATTCCGGGGCACGAGCGCAAATGTTGCCACCATCTTCGCCCTGACCTTGCCGATCGTTGTCGGCGCGGCCGGTTTCGGCGTGGAGACCTCCTACTGGTATTACAACAGCCTGAAACTGCAGGCGACCGCCGATGCCGCCGCCTATGCCGGCGCGCTCGAACAGATCTCTGGGTCCGACAAGCCAACGATCGTCGGGGCCGCGACCCAGTCGGCGGCGACGAATGGGCTGGGCTCGGGCACGATCGTCGTCAACACGCCGCCGGCGTCTGGACCGAACACGGCGAAGAAGGCGGTCGAGGTCATCGTTGGCCAGAAGCTCGACCGGATTTTCACCTCGATCTTCACGCAAGGCCAGGTTCCCGAGCAGGCGAGGGCGGTGGCCCTTATCACCGATGCCTCGAAGGCCTGCATGCTCGCGCTCGACCCGACCGCCTCGCAGGCGGCGCTATTCTCAGGCAGCACAAACGTCAAAGTCACCGGCTGCTCGGTCATGGCCAATTCGATCGCCTCGGATGCCATCAAACTTCAAGGCTCGGCGGGCCTCCAGGCCGATTGCCTGATATCGGGAGGCGGCGTCTCTCTCAGCAATCCCGTCACGACCGTTTGCGCGGCCCCGATCACGCAGGCGCTGCCCGCCGCCGATCCATTTGCAGACCTTCCGGCACCGGCGGCCTCGAACCCCTGCCAGAATGCAAACAAACCGACGTTGGGGCCGGGTACCTACTGCAACGGGCTCAGCCTTAGCGGCAACGTCACGCTGCAGCCTGGCGTCTACGTTATCCAGGGCGGCGATCTCAAAGTGAATGCGAACGCCAACGTCTCCGGTAACGGCGTCACCATTTACCTCGCCGGCGCCTCGCGTGTCTCGATGAACGGCAACGCCACCGTCTCTCTGAGCGCACCGACGTCCGGTACCTATTCGGGCGTGCTGATGTATGGCGACAGAACGGGCACCGGTGGACAGAGCACCTTCAACGGCACGGCGGATTCGCTGCTGACGGGGGCGCTCTATTTCCCCAAGCAGCAGGTCAACTATCTCGGCAATTTCTCCGGTGTAAACGGGTGCACCCAGGTCGTCGCGGATTTGATCCAATGGTCCGGCAACTCAACCATCAATCAGGATTGCTCGAGCCTCGGAATGCGCAACATTCCGGCCGCGCAGTCCGTGGCACTGGTCGAGTAGCCCGCCATGGAACGCCGATCGATACCGATGCGGCGCGATGATGCGGGGGTTGCCGCGGTCGAGTTCGCGATGATCCTGCCCTTCCTGTGCGCGGCGCTCCTCGGCATCGCCGATGGCTGGTCCTACATGACGAACTCGCTGTCGATGCGCGCTGGCGTGAAGACTGCCGCCAACCTGATCATGGAAGGATCGACCGATGATACCGCGACCCAGGCCGTTGCCATTTCGAGCTGGGAGAAGCGGCCGGCGGATGGCCAGGTCACGCTAAGCCGGATTTACATGTGCGGGACGACCGTGGTCAACGCTTCTACCTTGTGCAGCGGGCCGAAGGTGCCGTCCGTCTATGTTCAGATCCAGGCATCGGCCACCTGGATGCCGCCCTTCACCTTCGGTGTTTTTTCCGGCTCCAGCGTCATCAGCCACCTGGAGGTGGTCCGTGTCCGCTAGGGCAGGCGCATTCAGACGGGATCAATCGGGTGGCGCCGGGTTGGAATTCGCGCTGATCGCGCCCTTTCTCATCATTTTGCTGTTCGGGATCTTCGCCTTCGGCTGGGCGATGAACTCCGTGTCCAGCGTTCGCTATACGTTGGAGACAGCATCCCGCTCGCTGCAGCTTCAGAACACGCTGACCCAGGCCGACATCCAATCGATCGCGACACAGAAATTGCAGACACTGGGTTTGAAGGATGTGAACGTCACAATCGTCGTCGATCCGGCGAGCGGTGGCTTCCGCATGGCGCATCTGACCGCCACCTATGCCTTCGTCATCGACTTCCCTTACTTCAGCGCCTTCCCGATCAACTACGCGACCACCGTTACAGTGCCGCTGATCGGAAGTTAGGCCACGTCGAAGCCGTCGTCGCCGCCGACGCTGAAGGCAGGCTCACACGACTCTACGAAGCAATCGAGAACGGTCTGGCTGATCTAGCCGATAGAAACCTCAAGGGACGAATCGCCGAATTAAAAAGAATTCGGGATGCGGCCAACGCCGACGCAGAGCGTGCGGCGCAGCGAGACGGCCAAGCGATCGAAAATACCCTAGGGGCTGTTGCGCGGTTCGCAGAAGGGGCCAGGCAGCGACTGCGGGCTCAAGACGGAAGTTTTAGGCGCCACCATATGCAAACGCTGGTGCAGCGGGTTGAGGTCGGAGCCGATCGTATTGTCATCAAGGGAGCAAAGGCTACACTCCTGCAGACGCTGGTCGCGCGTAAGGAAACCCCGGAGTGCATACGGCGGGGCACGACGTTCGCAGCTTTGTTCTGAAATGGCTCCCCGGGCCGGATTCGAACCAGCGACCAACCGGTTAACAGCCGGTTGCTCTACCACTGAGCTACCGGGGAACGGAGGCTCTTCAGCAAGTGGCGCTGCCTATAGCAAACCCTTTTCCGCTTTGCAAAGAAGCATTTCGCATTTTTCTGAGACTTTTTCGCGCGCGTTGTCGCAATCGGCTGCCGGCGCCCTCATATTAGCCGTCTTGCGAGGGGCGCGGAACCGAAAGGGTGGCTGCGGCTTTCGTAAGGAGAACAGCTTCCAGCCAGTGCACGGACCAACCAATCGAGATGACGGCAGCAGACGAAAACCAGGCCCCGGCGCGAAAGATCTCGGTTTTCGGGCGCGAGTTCACGATGCCGCGTTCGCGCGGCCTCAGGATCACGATCGGCGTGCTTTTGACCATCGGCGGTATTTTGGGCTTCCTGCCGATTCTCGGTTTCTGGATGGTACCCCTGGGGTTTCTGGTGCTTTCCTATGAGTTCGCCATGGTGCGCCGCCACAGGCGCCGTTTCGTCGTCTGGTGGCAACGACGGCGCCGGCCGCAATGATTCGGGCCATCGGCCGCGCTCCGGCGCCGGCAGCTTGGAAAACAGAATCAAACCGCGGGCTATTCGGGGATTTGAGCGCCGGCGTCTTCCGAGGCCGCCTGTTGGCCAGCATTTCCCCTGAGATCCTCGCTGATCTCCTTCAGCACGACGGATGCCGAGGCCAGGCGCGCGCGGTCACGCGGCGAAAGCCCGCCGGTGCCTTCTATCCTGAGGCAGTCGATGGCATAGCGCACCAGCGCCTCGCACCCCAGCAGCGGTGAATTGTCGGCATTCGGGCCTACA
The DNA here is from genome assembly GCA_004791255.1 of bacterium M00.F.Ca.ET.205.01.1.1. Lineage (GTDB taxonomy): Bacteria > Pseudomonadota > Alphaproteobacteria > Rhizobiales > Rhizobiaceae > Mesorhizobium. Next base: position 115,707 of record SRUQ01000004.1, on the reverse strand, counting down.
TCGTCCGGTTTTGCCAGCCGCATGGCGCAGTCCTCCTGGTATCTGAACGCAGGCCGGCGCGCGGAGTTTCCGCCGATCTTTCGCCATGCTTAACGACTAGCTAACATAAGGAGATAGCCGCGGCCGGCGTTTTTGGCGTCGGGATCAGTACCGACGGGGAGGACGTTTGGCGCAGTGGAAACCGCTCGGAATGCATTGTCGCCGCTTGACGGGATTTTTCCCGCAACCTATTGGAACCCGTGTGGAACGCCGGGAGCAATGAGGCCTCGTGGCGGAGTGGTTACGCAGAGGACTGCAAATCCTTGCACCCCGGTTCGATTCCGGGCGAGGCCTCCAATGCCCCAAACTCCCGCGCATCCGCGCCGGGGTTTTACGTTCCGGTCGAATGAGCCGCGGTCTGGCGCGGCAAACAGATTGGTTGGGACATGAACGCTGATTTCTCCGAACTTCGCGTCAAGATGGTCGATGGCCAGGTCCGCACCACAGATGTGACCAGCGCGGCGTTGCTCGATGCCATGCTTTCGGTCCCGCGCGAGATTTTCGTCGGGGATCGCCAGCGCGATCTCGCTTACATCGACGAGGATATCCGCATCGCCGACGGCGCTGGTGGCGCGCGCTACCTGATGGAGCCTTCGCCGCTGGCCAAGCTGATGCAACTGGCCGAGATAAGCGGCGCCGATTCGGCGCTCGATGTCGGCTGCGGCACCGGCTATGCCTCGGCCATCCTGTCGCGGCTGGCAGGCTCCGTGGTGGCGCTCGAAAGCGACCCGGCGCTCGCCGAAACCGCCCGATCAGCGCTTTCCTCAACCGACTGCGGCAATGTGACCGTGGTCCAGGGCGCGCTGGCGCAAGGCCATGCGGCCAAGGCACCCTATGACGTCATCTTCGTCGGAGGCAGCGTCGAGACCGTGCCGGCGCCGTTGCTTGACCAACTCGCCGAAGGCGGACGGCTCGTCGCGGTCGAGGGGCAGGGCAATTCCGGCATTGCGCGACTTTTTTTCAAGGCTGGGGGGGTTGTAACCGGTAGACGGGCATTTAATGCGGCAATTAAGCCACTACCCGGTTTCGAACGTGAGCATGCTTTCGAATTCTGAATGATTTGCCTTGCAGCAGAGGCTTTGTCATGGTCGCTTGCATTTGAACGATCGCTGCCGATCCCAAACTGGGGGCACTTTGGGCTGAGCAGCAGGGAACATCAAACACGCCGTTCGGGCTGCTCAAGACGAGAAGCTGGTGCGGCGCGGTTCCCATGGAAAACGAATGAGGGTTAAACCGTGCCGTCACTACGCAAGTCACTTTTCACCGCCGTTCTCGTTTCGGCGACCGCGCTGTCCCCGCTGGCCGCTTCGGCCGAAACCATCGCCGGCGCGCTTGCAAAAGCCTATCAGTACAATTCCTCGCTGAATTCCTCCCGCGCCGGCGTGCGCGTCACCGACGAGGGCGTGGCCATCGCCAAGTCCGGCTGGCGCCCGACCATCCAGGGAACGGCAGACACGGGTTATACGAACACGCGTGCCAGCGGCGGCAACAGCAAGACCTCGTCGGCCAGTGTCGGTATTGTCATCAACCAGAGCCTGTTCGATGGTTTCCAGACCAGGAACAACGTGGCGGCGGCCGAATCCCAGGTCAAGGCGTCGGTCGAAAGTCTGCGCAACACCGAGGAAAACACGCTGTTCAGCGCTGCGACGGCCTACATGGACGTGATTCGCGACCGGCAGATCGCGGTGCTCACCGCACAGAACCTGCAATTCCTGACCGAACAGGCGCGCGCCGCGCGCTCGCGTTTCGAGGTCGGCGAGGGCACGCGCACCGACGTTGCGCAGGCCGATGCGTCGCGGGCGTCCGCGGTGGCGTCGCTAAGTGCCGCCCGCGCGCAGGCGCTGGCTAGTGCGGCGAGCTATCATCAGGTGGTCGGCGACGAACCGGGCAAGCTGAAGCCCGCGTCGCCACTGGCGAAACTCCTGCCGTCGAGCCTCGAGGCGGCGTTTGCCATCGCTTCGGCCGAGCATCCGGCCATTCTCGCCAACCAGCATCTGGTCGACGCGGCGGCGTTTTCAGTGAAATCGTCCGAGGGTGCGCTGCTGCCGCAGTTGTCGGCTTCGGCCGGCATTTCGGAAAACTATCTGAACCGCAATCCGAATGTCGGGACGAATGGCGATTCGACCTCGGCCAATATCGGCGCGACCTTGACCATCCCGATCTATTCGGGTGGCAGGACCCCGGCTATCGTGCGGCAGAACAAGGAATCGCTGGGGCAAGCGCGCATCCAGGTCGATGTCAGCCGCGACCAGGTGCGCCAGGCCGTCGCTTCGGCATGGTCGCAATACACCGCCGCGCAGCAGAGCGTCGCCGCCAACAGGCAGGTGGTCGATGCCGCGCAACTGGCGCTGAACGGCGTCATCGAAGAGCGCAATGTCGGCCAGCGCACGACGCTCGACGTGCTCAACGCACAGGCCACCGTCATCACCGCCAAGATCAACCAGGCCAATTCCGAGCACGACGTGGTGGTGGCGAGCTATGCCATCCTGTCGGCGGTCGGCCGCCTGTCGGTCGACCGGCTTGCCCTGCAGGTGACGAAGTACAAGCCTGAAGAGCACTATCTCGCCGTCAAGGACAAATGGATCGGCCTGCGCACGCCGGATGGCCGCTAAGGCGCTTTTGACCGGGCGTTGCGCATCCGGGATGAGCGTTCGACGTTTGATCCAACGCCGCACGACGTAGCTCTCCGACCGTTTGGCAGTTGCGGGCGCGAAACCGTCACGGGTTTTGCCGGAATTGCTCTAATCTGTTGAAATCCCACAAGTCCCCAGAATGGGGATTCTCGTGCGGCGATCCGTCGGTTACGCTGTCGTCATGATTCGAATCCGGCGTTTGCCGGAGCGAAAACCTGTAAGGGGTCACAAGGGCGGCGGATGTGACGATGGCAACGGCAAGCAGCGCGCAGCGCGAACCTTCCATGGAAGAAATACTGGCTTCCATCCGAAGGATCATCGAGGACAGCGACAACGGCCGCAAGCAGCCGGGCGAGGGCGATGAACTGCGGCAGGATCTGGAACCGGCGGCGAACGCGGCTCCAGCGCCCGATGTCGAGGCGTTCCGGGCCGAACTGCATGCCGCTTCCGAGGTCGCGCCGCCAGTGCAGGCGCCGGCAGCCGAGCCAGTGATCGCGCGCATGGAAACGCCGGCGCGGCCGGCTCCGGCCAAGGCGTCAATGACACTTGCCGAGGTCAGCGCCAGGATCGCCGCCGAACCGATGCCTGCCGCCAAGCCTGACACGCCGGTCGCCCCTGACATTACCGAGACGAGCGAGGCTATCGTCGCCGATTGGCGGCGCGAGATCGCCGCCGTCGGGGAACAGGCGAAAGCGGTGCCGGAGAGGAGCGTCCGCATGCCTGTTGCCCTGCCCGAGACACCGGCACACGAACCAGCCGCGCCATCCGCTACCGAGCGGCCTTCTCCAGGCATCACCGCGGAAAGCGGCATGCCAGCGCCTGCGCCGGCACAGGAAGCGCCGGTGACCCGTCCAGCGATCGTTTCCGAGCAGACGGGCCGGCAGGTTGCCGCGGCCTTCGGCGAGCTTTCCGATGCCTTTGCCAGCCGCAGCAAGAAGACATTCGACGAGATGGCCGAAGACATGCTTCGGCCGATGCTGCAGGATTGGCTGGACAACAATCTGCCGACCCTGGTCGAAAGGTTGGTGCGCGAGGAGATCGAGCGCGTCGCGCGCGGGGCGCAGTGATCGTTCCAGATCGCTGAACGAGCCAATATTTCGGTCAGCCTGCGGGGTTAAGAAGATCGCCCTGTCAAAGCCATATGCGACTGCTATCCTCGGTCGATGGACCGAGAGTTGACGTACAGCTTCCGATTGCGGGCGATGGTTCCGATGCTGACCGACGAAGAGCATCGGGAGGTCGTCGGCGACTCCGCAACTCTATATTTTCAGGTCAAGCGGTTTACGTCCCGGCACGGCCTATCGACTGAAATGAAGCATCCTGCCGCCGATCGGTATCGCGAGCTTACCGGAGTTACTCTTCACCACACTTTCTGGCTCTTACACGTCCGTCGTTCGGACTACGGCCCCGATTGCCCGGCTTGCGGCAAGCCGTACCGCACGCCTCGCGCAAAGTTCTGCGCCGAGTGCGGCCACGGCCCTGCGTTGAAATGAACAGGGCCGCGCCTATCTGCTTGTGATGAGCCGCGCCGGCCCTTGCGGTTGACTTGGCCAAGACCTTCCGATTTACACCGGACCAGCAAAATTTCCGACAGCGCGGACCATTTTCCCATGCTTGAAAAGACCTACGACGCAAAAACCGTCGAGCCGAAGATCGCCAAAGTGTGGGAAGAGGCAGATGCATTCCGCGCCGGCGCCGGGGCCGAGGAGGGGGCGGAAGCCTTCACCATCGTCATCCCGCCGCCCAATGTCACCGGCTCGCTGCATATGGGGCACGCGCTGAACAACACGCTGCAGGACGTCCTGGTGCGCTTCGAGCGCATGCGCGGCAAGAACGTGCTGTGGCAGCCGGGCATGGACCATGCCGGCATCGCCACGCAGATGGTGGTCGAGCGCCAGCTGATGGAGAAGCAGATCCATCGCCGCGACCTGACGCGTGAACAGTTCATCGACAAGGTGTGGGAGTGGAAAGCCGAATCCGGCGGCGCCATCTTCAACCAGCTGAAGCGCCTTGGTGCGTCCGCCGACTGGTCGCGCGAGCGCTTCACGATGGATGAGGGCCTGTCCAAGGCCGTGCTGGAAGTCTTCGTCACCCTCTACAAGGAAGGCCTGATCTACAAGGACAAGCGCCTTGTGAACTGGGATCCGAAGCTTTTGACGGCGATCTCCGATCTCGAGGTCGAGCAGCAGGAGGTCAACGGCAATCTCTGGCACTTCCGCTATCCGATCGAGGGCGTGGCCTTCGACCCGGAGGATCCGAAGACATTCATCGTCGTGGCCACCACGCGCCCCGAGACCATGCTGGGCGACACGGCGGTGGCCGTGCATCCCGACGATGAACGGTTCCGGCATCTGGTCGGCAAGAACGTCGTGCTGCCGATTGTCGGGCGCAAGATACCTGTCGTGGCAGATGAATATTCCGATCCGGAGAAAGGTTCGGGCGCGGTCAAGATCACGCCTGCGCATGACTTCAATGACTTCGAGGTCGGCAAGCGCCACAAGCTGCCGGCGATCAACATCCTCACCATCGAGGCGGCGATCAACCTCCGGGACAATGAGGATTTCCTCGCCGGGCTGGACGTGACGCCGGAGCGGCAGGCGGTCTGGGACGAACTCAACGGCCTCGATCGTTTCGTGGCGCGCAAGAAGATCGTCGAGCTGATGGAAGCCGGCGGTTTCCTTGACAAGATCGAGCCACATCGCCACGCCGTGCCGCATGGCGACCGCGGCGGCGTGCCGATCGAGCCATTCCTGACCGAGCAGTGGTACGCCAATGCGGCCGAACTCGCCAAGCCGGCGATCGCTTCGGTGCGCGAGGGGCGCACCAATTTCGTGCCGAAAAACTGGGAAAAGACCTATTTCGACTGGATGGAGAACATCCAGCCCTGGTGCATTTCGCGCCAGCTCTGGTGGGGCCACCAGATTCCGGCCTGGTACGGACCGGACGGGCGCGTCTTCGTCGAGAAGACCGAGGAAGAAGCGTTGGGCGCGGCGATCGAATATTACCTGGCGCTGGAAGGCCCGTGGAAGGCCTGGGTCGAGGACAAGCTCGAGAACTTCAAGCCGGGCGAGATTCTGACCCGTGACGAGGACGTGCTCGACACCTGGTTCTCGTCGGCACTGTGGCCGTTCTCGACGCTCGGCTGGCCGGATGAGACCCCGGAACTGAAGACCTACTACCAGACCGACGTGCTGGTGACGGGCTTCGACATCATCTTCTTCTGGGTCGCCCGCATGATGATGATGGGCCTGCACTTCATGGACGAGGAACCGTTCCACACCGTTTACGTGCATGCGCTGGTGCGCGACAAGAACGGCGCCAAGATGTCGAAGTCGAAAGGCAACGTCATCGACCCGCTCGACCTCATCGACGAATATGGCGCCGACGCGCTGCGTTTCACGCTGGCGGTGATGGCGGCGCAAGGGCGCGACGTGAAGCTCGACCCGGCGCGCATCGCCGGCTACCGCAATTTCGGCACCAAGCTGTGGAACGCGACGCGCTTTGCCGAGATGAACGAGGTCGCGCGCAATGACGATTTCTGGCTGAACGACGCCAAGCTGGCGGTCAATCGCTGGATACTGACGGAGTTGACGCGGGCCGCGCGGGAAATCACCGACGGCATCACCTCATATCGCTTCAACGAGGCGGCAGGCGCTGCCTACCGCTTTGTCTGGAACCTGTTCTGCGACTGGTACCTGGAGCTCTTGAAGCCTGTGTTCATGGGCACGGACGAGGCGGCCAAGGCCGAGAGCCGCGCCTGCGTCGCCTTCGTGCTGGACGAGATCTACAAGCTCTTGCACCCGATGATGCCGTTCATGACCGAGGAACTGTGGGCGCAGACATCAGGCGAGGGCAAGGAGCGGGCTTCGCTGCTGTGCCATGCCGCCTGGCCGTCGCCGGACTTCGAGGACGTGGAAGCCGCCGCCGACATCAACTGGCTGGTCGATCTCGTTTCCGGCATCCGCTCGGTGCGTTCGGAGATGAACGTGCCGCCGGCGGCAATCGCGCCGCTGGTGGTGATCGGCGCCAATGACGTGACGCGCGAACGGCTGATTAGGGAGGAGTCGGCGATCAAGCGCCTGGCGCGTGTCGGCGATATCTCGTTCGCCGACGCAGCCCCCAAGGGCGCGGCGCAGATCGTGCTCAACGAGGCGACAATCTGCCTGCCGCTAGGCAGCCTGATCGATCTCGCCGCCGAGGCCGTGCGGCTGCAAAAGGAACTGGCCAAGGTGACCGAGGAAATCGCACGCCTGCACAAGAAACTGTCCAACGAACGGTTCGTCGCCAGCGCGCCGACCGAAATCGTCGAGGCCGAACGCGAAAAGCTCGCCGAATATCGCGATGCGCAGGACAAGCTTTCCGTGGCATTGGCCAGGGTGCGTGACGCCGGCTGAAGGGCAAGATTCGCATATGGCGCATAAGCGATTTCCCATGCGTCAGCTGCCTCCAATACAGGCATGCCGTAGCGTTAATGTTGACGTAAACGGAAACTTTTAGCCCCATTGTTGCCATAATGTAACAATGGGGCCGCAAGCCCCCAAAAAGTGGTATTTTTGAGCCTTTTCGGGCGATTTTTCCTATATTTCTACCGAGGATAGACGCCCGAAGGCCGTTTTTCGGTCATGCGGAGAGTGCCCGCATTTTGTCGAAAAAGCGTTTGGCCGACGTGTACATGTACGCCCTCGAATTCGTTGTTGCGCCGTTAACCCGAATTGGTTCTAGCTTGATGAACTAGTAATTCGGGGAGGACATCCATGAACAATCTGCGTCTGAAAGCACTGCTGGGGGCAGGGTGCTTTTCGTTGGCAATGATTGGCTCGGCACACGCTGGCGGTTTCGCGCGCGGCACGGCTGATACCGACATTCTTTTTGAGGACGGCAATTTTAATATGCGCTCGAGCGTGACGTATGTCGCGCCCACAAGGAAGTATTCTACCAACATAGCCAACCCGTATCTGATTGGGGTCGACTATGCGGATAGCTACGTGATCCCTTCGGCTGCGGTTAAGTTCAAGCTGACTGACAGTTTGTCATGCGCTGGTACCCTTACGCAATCATTTGGGGGTAGTGCGACATGGCCGCTTTCGAGCGGCACGCTCGGCAAGTTGAATGAAGACTTCACTATGTACGAGTACGGTGCGACTTGCGGCTTGAAATTTGACCTCAGCAAGGGTCGTATCTGGCTTATCGGCGGTGTCTACAATGAAGTCACCGACTACAACCTCGTCGCAGGCGCCCCTGTTGGCACGGCCATCCAGAGGCTGGGCGTGACCCTGCATGACAGCAACTTCGGCTGGCGTGCAGGCATCGCCTATGAGATTCCCGAGATCGCGTTCCGCACGCAGTTGATGTACCGCTCCGGTGTCGACATCGAAGCCAACGGCTCGGCGACTTTCTTGGGCTTTCCCGCTGGCCCCGCCACAGGCAAGGCGAACTTTCCACAGAGCGTGGAATTCAAGGCGCAAAGCGGCATTGCTCCGGGTTGGCTCGCCTATGGCAGCGTGAAGTGGACCGATTGGTCCGTCACGGAACAGCTTATCCTTGGCGTGCCGGCCCTTGGGCTGACCAACGGCAACCAATATTTTTGGCGCGATGGATGGACCGTCACAGGTGGTATCGGCCACAAGTTCAATGATCAGTTCTCGGGAACCGTCTTTGCGTCCTATGACCGCGGCGTCAGCACGGGTTGGGATTTGACGGGTGACACCTATACGATCGGCTCCGGGCTTTCGATGAAAGACAAGATGGGCGGCGAACTTCGATTGGGCGTAGCGGCGATCTATCAGGCATCGGTGTCGGAAACCAAATACGCGCCGATTTTCAACCGGACCGTCCAGGGCGATTGGGGCTATGCGCTGTCGGGTGGCTACAGCATCAAGTGGTAAGTCTGAAACATATCGAGCAGGAAAGGCCGGGCATTGCCCGGCTTTTTTGTTTGGCGAGTTTCTCCGATGCATCCCGCAATATCGGCTTGTTTGGAGGACCAGCGTCCGGCGATTCAGATTAGTTTCGGCGCGGATATTGTCGTTGACGTAAACGGAAGTTTTTACGGCAATGTTGCCATTATGTAACAGCCGGCAAATTGATCGCCAGGGATGCCATTTTTGTGCGGGCCGGGGCTGATTTTCCGGGGTTTTTTCGGATAGGCGCTCGCAAATCGGCGGTTTTGCAGGGGTGCTGTCCCTCGCCGCCACCACGAAGAACGTACCTAGAAAATATGTACGCGTACGCCTCTTGAAATCGTTGTTGCGTCCCCCATGCAAATTGGTTCTTGCTTGGATTGTGTTCGAATTCGGGGAGACTCATGGACAAGCTGCGTTTGAAGGCACTGCTGGGGGCAGGGTGTTTTCCGCTGGCATTGATCGGGACGCCGATGAATGCGCACGCCGGCGGTCTGGAACGCGGCGGTTACGATATCGATCTGCTGTTCGATCCTGCCCAAGTCACGGGTGAGGTCTCCGGCACTTATGTGATGCCGCAACGCGACCTCAAGAACGTGAAGGACACCGATCCGTCTGACGGCCCCCTTAACCTCATTCCGGGCTTCTCCAACAGTGCTCGCGATACCGAAAGCTATTGGGTACCGAGCGTCGGTATCAAGGCGGGTATGGGTCCGGTCGACTGTCTCGTCGACTACGGCCAGCCAATCGGCGCGTCAAGCAACCCGGGGCGGAATTGGGCCGGCGCGAACAGCAATGTTGAAACCCAGGTGAAGAGCGAGGCGATAGGCGGGACCTGCTCCTACAAGATGGATCTCGGCAAAGGACAGTTTCGTTTTATCGGCGGCGTGTTTCACGAGGATGTTTCGGGTTTCAAGGAACAATTGGTGGTTCCCATCCCCGGTGCGGGCATTGGACGCCTTGACCTTGAGGATGACGGCTGGGGGTGGCGAGCCGGCGTTGCCTATGAGATTCCGGATATCGCGCTGCGCGCCAGCCTGGTCTATAATTCGGCGGTCAAGCTCGACAGTTTGGATGGAACGCTCGATCTGACTCAGGTGCCTGCGGCCCTCAATCCGTTAAATCCGTTTTTGGGCAAGGTGACGAATGTTAGCGGTTCCTCGGAGGTTCCGGATTCTTTGGAGCTCAAGCTTCAGTCAGGCATAGCTCCCGGCTGGCTGGCATTCGGATCCATAAAGTGGATGAATTGGAGCGAGCTGCAGAGCATTCCGTTTTGCCCGACCGGCACATCTTCCTGCACTACGACAAGCCCCCTGAAGCTTACCTCGCTTGATTTGCTCTATCGCGATGGCTGGACGGTTTCGGGCGGTATCGGCCACAAATTCAACGATCAGTGGAGCGGTGCGGCGGTTATCACCTGGGATCGCGGAACGACGACCGGCCTGAGCGCCCAAACCGATACCTGGACCCTCAGCGGTGGCGTGGCCTACACGCCAACCCAAAACATCGAACTCCGTTTTGGTGGAGCGATCGGCTTACTGACCAGTGGATCGATACATACGGCCGTAAGCCAGGATGATGGTCTAACATACGACAATGGCTATACGGCTGAGTTTGGCAACGACCTTGTCACGGCACTTTCGACTTCATTGAAGGTCAAGTGGTAACCGACTGAAATTCAACGAAAAAGGCCGGGCATCGCCCGGCTTTTTTGTTTTAAGCGCACCTCGCCATCATCTTTATATCCAAGCTGCGTTGCATATAAGCCGCACTGAGGCTGCCTCGTGGAATTGTGACGTTTTGGCAACACATTCTGAACAACCCCTGCGCTACAAATCCCGCGAAGGAAATTGCCCATTTCCCGCCATAAACCCGGCGCACCTCGAAATGGTCTCGGGACACGCGCCAAAAGGCTCGGCGATGGGACAGGCCGCACCGCCCGCGGCAAGGATGAGAATGGACGCCAAGGTCATTTCAAAGGCTAAGCTCCCTAGCCGCCATGTGACTGTCGGGCCGGCGCGTGCGCCGCACCGCTCCTATCTCTATGCCATGGGCCTGTCGGCGGCCGAGATCGCGCAGCCGCTGGTAGGCGTTGCGTCATGCTGGAATGAAGCCGCTCCCTGCAACATTTCGCTGATGCGCCAGGCGCAGGTGGTCAAGAAGGGCGTTGCCGCGGCCAATGGCACGCCGCGCGAATTCTGCACCATCACCGTCACCGACGGCATCGCCATGGGCCACCAGGGCATGAAGTCCTCGCTGGTGTCACGCGAGGTCATCGCGGATTCGGTCGAGCTCACCATGCGCGGCCATTGCTACGATGCGCTGGTCGGGCTCGCCGGTTGCGACAAGTCGCTGCCCGGCATGATGATGGCCATGGTGCGTCTCAACGTGCCGTCGATCTTCATTTATGGCGGCTCGATCCTGCCCGGCAGCTATCGCGGCCGGCAGATCACTGTGCAGGATGTGTTCGAGGCGGTCGGCCAGCACTCGGTCGGCTCCATCAGCGATACCGAACTGCTCGAAATCGAACAGGCAGCCTGCCCGTCGGCCGGCTCCTGCGGCGCCCAGTTCACCGCCAACACCATGGCCACCGTCGCCGAGGCGATTGGTCTTGCGCTGCCTTATTCCTGCGGCGCGCCGGCGCCTTACGAGATGCGCGACCGATTCAATTTCGCCTCCGGCGAAAAGGTCATGGAGCTGATTGCCAAGAACATCCGGCCGCGCGACATCGTCACGCTGAAGGCGCTGGAAAATGCGGCGACCGTGGTCTCGGCCACCGGCGGCTCGACCAATGCGGCGCTGCACCTGCCGGCGATCGCGCATGAGGCGGGCATCAAGTTCGACCTGTTCGACGTCGCCCGAATTTTTGAGAAGACGCCTTACATCGCCGACCTCAAGCCGGGCGGCAAATATGTCGCCAAGGACATGTTCGAGGCCGGTGGCATTCCGCTGCTGATGAAGACCTTGCTCGACAATGGCTATTTGCATGGCGACTGCCTGACGGTGACTGGCCGCACTTTGGCCGAAAACATGCAGCACGTTGCCTGGAATGAGCATCAAGACGTGGTCCGCCCGGCCAACACACCCATTACCCAAACCGGCGGTGTCGTGGGCTTGAAGGGAAACCTTGCCCCCGAAGGCGCGATCGTGAAGGTCGCGGGCATGGCGGAGCTGAAATTCTCCGGCCCGGCGCGCTGTTTCGATTCGGAAGAGGAATGCTTCGAGGCGGTGACGAACCGCGCTTACCGGGAAGGCGAGGTTCTCGTCATCCGCTACGAAGGGCCCCGCGGCGGCCCTGGCATGCGCGAGATGCTGTCCACGACCGCAGCGCTTTACGGCCAGGGCATGGGCGGCAAGGTGGCGCTGATCACCGACGGCCGCTTCTCGGGCGCCACGCGCGGCTTCTGCATCGGCCATGTCGGGCCGGAGGCAGCGGTGGGCGGTCCGATCGGCCTCGTCAGGGATGGAGACGTGATCTCGATCGACGCGGTGAACGGTACGATCGAGGTGGCACTGTCCGACGCTGAACTGGCGGCACGGGGGAAGGCGTGGAAGGCGCGCACGACCGACTATCAGTCGGGCGCGATATGGAAATATGCACAGACGGTAGGGCCTGCCCGCGACGGCGCGGTTACCCATCCGGGCGGTGCGAAAGAAACACACTGTTATGCGGATATCTGAGTTGTTGAAGTCAACACCAGAGTTGTTGAGGTCATCTGTCCTTTCGGCACTGGTCGCGGTTGCGATCTTTGGCGCCGTGGGCCAGGCCATGGCCTTTGACGACAAGGTGTTCGACGACAAGACCGGCGTGAAGCCGCAGTCGAGCCCCTGGGCGGTGTTCCAGTTCGGCTTCTCGGCCTACAAGAGCGGCCACAAGGAGCAGGCCGCCGAGGCTTACAAATACGCCGCCGAAAACGGCCAGATCGGCGCCACCTGGAAGCTTGCCCGCATGTATGCCGAAGGCGACGGCGTGGAGCGCGACGACTACGAGGCGTTCAAGTTCTTCTCGGAGATCGTCGACCAGGACGTCGAACCGGGTTCCCCTGAAGAGAGCTATGTCTCGGACGCGCTGGTGGCGCTGGGCGATTATCTCAAGACCGGCATCCCCGGCAGCCCGGTCGCCGAGAACGAGGTAGCGGCGCAGGAATATTACATGCGCGCCGCCGCCAACTACCGCAACCCGAACGCCCAGTTCGAGATGGGCCAGATGTTCCTCAAGGGCGAGGGTGGCGTCAAGGCCAGCGTCAAGCAGGCCGGGCGCTGGTTCCAGCTCGCCGCCGAAAAAGGCCATGCCGGCGCGCAGGCGACGCTCGGCCATCTCCTGTTCCAGAGCGGCAAGGTCGTGCGCGGCCTGGCGATGATGACCGCCGCGCTCGAGCGTGCTTCGCCCGCCGATCAGCCCTGGATCCGCGGCATGCAGGAAGAGGCCTTCGCCGCTGCCGGCGAAGCCGACCGCCGCACCGCGATCTCGCTGGCGGACGATATCCTGACCAAGGGCAACAACGCCGATCAGTAGGGGTGCCGGAGCTTGATCCTGCCGGCTGCCAGTCGCTTACACGTCAACCGATTGAAGGTTCTCAGTGCCCGCAGGTTTGACCGAGGCGCGAGATTTTTCGCGCCTCCCTCTGTTCAGCCGGATATCTCCCACGAGAGGGAGATTGGCTGACGATAAAATCAGTTCTCGAAAAATCAGTTCTCGGTGGGCTCGGTCGGCACCATGCTTGGCGCGGGCGTCGAGATCGGCGTCATTTGCAGATGCGGCGCCATGGTGTTGGCGGGGCAGCTATCGCCAATCTTCGTCCAGGACGTGTTGTTAAGCACCATGTCGCAGCGGGCGAGGTGGCTCTGGTCGGCGACGGTCAGGCAAGCGACCTGGCCGACCTGATAAGACTTTCCGTTAGCCAGGCATTCCTGGGCGGCGAAGGCCGCAGCGGGAGCGGCCATGGCGATGGCCAGCCCGATCGGACAAAGGAGAAGTCGTGTGGTCATGGGAACCCCGGCCGCCATGATGATTTCCCATCATGCTCCGGAATGTGGCGATAGAAGGTCCGCCGACGCTCGTCAGGCAGGCTGCAGGGCGAGGTCGATGGCCACCGGCACGTGGTCGGAGGGTTTTTCCCAGGCGCGCACATGCTTTTCGATCGAGGCCGACGAGAACCGGTTGGCGGCTTCCGGCGACAGGAGCAAGTGATCGATGCGGATACCGTTGTTCTTCTGCCAGGCGCCGGCCTGATAATCCCAGAAGGTGTAGGTGTCGGGCGCATCGGTGACGGCGCGCACGGCTTCGGTGAAGCCGAGATTCCTCAGCCTGCGGAAGGCCTGCCGCGTTTGCGGCTGGAACAGAGCGTCACCCAGCCAGTTCTCGGGGAACCTGGCGTCGATCGGCTCGGGGATGACATTGTAGTCGCCGGCCAGCACCAGGGCCTCTTCCAGCCTCAGCCTGTCCTCGGCCCAGCGTTCCAGCCGCGCCATCCACGACAGCTTGTACGGGAATTTCTTCTCGTCATCGATCGGGTTGCCGTTTGGCAGATAGAGCGAGGCGACGCGCAGCGCGCCCTTGTCGGTCGAGAACACGCCCTCGATGAAACGCGCCTGTTCGTCGTCGTCGTCGCCGGGCAGGCCTCTGATAACCTCGTCGAAGCGCAGTTTCGACAAAAGCGCGACGCCATTGAACCCCTTCTGGCCATGGGTTTCGACATTGTAGCCAAGCGCCTCGATCTCGGCGCGGGGGAACTGCTCGTCGACCGTCTTGATCTCCTGCAGGCAGACGATGTCCGGTGCGCTCTCGGTCAGCCAGTGGGTGAGGTTGCCGATGCGGGCGCGCACGCCATTGATGTTCCAGGTGACGATCTTCATGGCGGCCTCATCAATGCAATGGCGGAAGGCGTTCGACTAACCCGACCGTATTGCCTGCCGGGTCTTTTAGAAAGGCCATCCACTCGCTTTCCCCCGCCGGACCGAACGTGCCTTCGGTGTCGTTGTGGACGAGGGCAGGCGACGCGGTGAAGGGGACGCCCGCGGCTTTCGCCTGGGCGTGAAAGGCTTCGAGGCCCGATATGTCGAGATAGACGGTGCCGGCCGGCACGCCGTCGGTGAACAGCAGCCTCACATCGCCGGCCATGATGAATGCGATGCCCGGCGGGTCATAACGCGCATGCACGCCCATGCCGAGCACGTCGCGCCAGAAGGCGAGGGTCATGTCGAGGTCACGCCCGGCCGACAGCGCGACCTGGCGGATCGCACCGATTGAAGGCATGGCGATGCCGCTAGATGGAAAAGCTGGTGCCGCAGCCGCAGGAGGCAACGGCGTTGGGGTTCCTGATCTGGAACGACTGGCCCATCAGATCGTCGACGAAGTCGATCACCGAGCCGCCCATATAGACCAGCGACAAATCGTCGATCAGCACCGTGGCGCCGTCCTTTTCGATGGCGACGTCGTCGTCGTGGCGCGCATCGACCAGATCGAACTTGTAGGAAAAACCGGAGCAGCCGCCGCCTTCGACCGACACGCGCAGCGCCGTCTTGCCGGCTTCGGCCGAAACGATCCGGGCGATCCGCTTGGCGGCAGCCTCGGTCATCTCGACTTTCATGGTGGTCTTGGCATCGGCGCCCATGGCGTCACCTTGCTTTCGGTTTCACATGATAGGTATGAAGCGCAAGCGGCCAAGTCAACTACGACCAAGTCAACTACACTCAAGTCAACCAGACCAGTCAAGCGCGGCATCGACCATGAGCAACGAGTTGGGCGACATCGGATTCGGCTATCGGCCACGCGCTGCCTATGCCTGCGATCCGGCGCGTTCGCGCGGTCGCCTGTTCGACGAGGTCGAAAGCCCGACCCGCACGCCGTTCCAGCGCGACCGCGACCGCATCATCCATTCCACCGCCTTCCGCCGCCTGAAGCACAAGACGCAGGTCTTCGTCGCGCATGAGGGCGACCACTACCGCACCCGGCTGACGCATTCGATCGAAGTCGCCCAGATCGCGCGGGCGCTGGCGCGGGCGCTGCGCGGCGACGAGGATCTCGCCGAGGCGGTGGCGCTGGTGCATGATTTCGGCCACACGCCGTTCGGCCACACCGGGGAGGATGCGCTTAACGAGAAGATGTCCGCGTGGGGCGGTTTCGACCACAATGCGCAGTCGCTGCGCGTGGTGACGCGGCTGGAGCGGCGCTATGCCGAATTCGACGGGCTGAACCTGGCCTGGGAGACGCTGGAAGGCCTGGTCAAGCACAATGGTCCGCTGACCGACGCCAGCGGGAAGGGCCTCAAGGGCCCGGTGCCGCAGGCGATCCGCGATTATTCGCAACTGCATGACCTCGAACTCGACCGCTTCGCCGGCATCGAGGCGCAGTGCGCGGCGATCGCCGACGACATCGCCTACAACACCCATGACATAGATGATGGCCTGAGGTCGGGGCTGCTGACGCTGGACATGCTGCAGGCGGCTTCGCTGCCGGGGTCGATCCTTGAAGCGGTGCGGGCGCGCTATCCCTCGCTCGACGACGTGCGCACCGGCCACGAACTGATGCGGCGGCAGATCACCGCCATGGTCGAGGACGTCATCTTATCCACCACCGCCAATCTGGAGCGCGTCAAACCGCTGAGCGCCGACGCGGTGCGCGGGGCGGGCGAGACCATGGTGACCTTCTCCGCCGACATGGCTACCGCCGAGAAGGAGTTGAAAGCCTTCCTGTACAAGCATCTCTACCGCCATGAGGAGGTCATGCGGGTGCGCGCCGGCGCCGATCAGATCGTCAGGGAGCTGTTCGACGCCTATTTCGCCGATCCGCGCGCCATGCCGGACGGCTGGCGCGAGGGGCTCGACCGGGCCGACGATCGCATCAAGGCGCGCAGCGTCGCCGACTTCCTCGCCGGCATGACCGACACCTACGCGCTCAGGGAACATCGGCGTTTGTTTGACCGCACCCCGGATTTGAGCTAGGGCGGGCTCGATTTGCCGGCCAACGAGCCGGATTCGCCGCAAAGCTGCCAAAGCCGGATTCCAGAGTCATTCCAATGAACATCTTCGCCGATTTCACCGCGCGAATCATAAAAGCCGTCGAAGCGCTTGATCTTAAAGACAATGACGGCGTTGCGCCCGATTTGTCCCGCATCGCCGTCGAGCCGCCGCGCGACCCGAGCCATGGCGATCTCGCGACCAATGCGGCGATGGTACTGGCCAAGCCGACTGGGCAGAATCCGCGCGCGCTGGCCGAACGGCTGGCGGTGGCGCTGCGCAATGACAAGGATGTCGCCGCCGTCGATGTCGCCGGTCCGGGCTTCGTCAATTTGCGGCTCAAGGACGGTTTTTGGCAGGCGCACCTGACGACACTTCTGGGCGAAGGCCGCAACTATGGCCGCTCCAGCGTTGGCGGCGGCAAGAAGGCCAATGTCGAATATGTCTCCGCCAATCCGACGGGGCCGATGCATGTCGGCCATTGCCGCGGCGCGGTGGTTGGCGACGCGCTCGCCAACCTGATGGCGTTCGCCGGCTTCGACGTGACCAAGGAATACATCATCAACGACGCCGGTTCGCAGATCGACGTTCTCGGACGTTCGGTCCTGCTGCGCTATCGCGAGGCGCTGGGCGACGAGGTCGGCGAGATACCGGCGGGGCTCTATCCCGGCGATTATCTGGTTCCCGTCGGCCAGGCGCTGGCCAAGGAGTTCGGCCGCTCGCTGCTGCAGATGCCGGACGATGAGGCGCTGGCTATCGTCAAGGATCGCACCATCGATGCGATGATGGCGATGATCCGCGATGATCTGGCGCTGCTCAACGTGCATCACGACGTGTTCTTCTCTGAACGCACGCTGCATGCGGACAATGCCAGGAAGATCCGCTCCGCGATCAGCGACCTGACGCTGAAGGGCCATATCTACAAGGGCAAACTGCCGCCGCCGAAGGGCGAGAAGCCGGACGACTGGGAAGACCGCGAGCAGACTCTGTTCCGCTCGACGGCGGTCGGCGACGACATGGACCGGGCGCTGGTCAAGTCGGACGGCTCGTTCACCTATTTCGCCGCCGACGTTGCCTATCTCAAGGACAAGGTCGACCGCGGCTTCGTCGAGCTGATCTATGTGCTCGGCGCCGATCATGGCGGCTATGTGAAGCGGCTGGAAGCGCTGGCGCGGGCGATTGCCGGCGATAATGTGAAGCTCACTGTGCTGTTGTGCAACCTGGTCAAGCTGTTCCGCGACGGCGAGCCGGTGCGCATGTCGAAGCGCTCCGGCGATTTCGTGACCTTGCGCGAAGTGGTCGAAGAGGTCGGCCGCGACCCGATCCGCTTCATGATGCTCTATCGCAAGAACGACGCGCCGCTCGATTTCGACTTCGCCAAGGTGACCGAGCAGTCCAAGGACAACCCGGTGTTCTATGTGCAGTACGCCTCGGCGCGCTGCCATTCGGTGTTCCGGCAGGCAAGCGAGCAGTTGGGGGAGGCGAATTTCGACCGAAACAGCCTGGCAGCCGCATCTGCGTCGCTGACCGACGAGGGCGAGATCGGCCTGATCCGCAAGCTTGCCGAATATCCGCGGCTCATCGAGTCTGCAGCGCTTGCGCTCGAGCCGCATCGGCTGGCATTCTACCTCTACGATCTGGCCTCCAGTTTCCATGGACACTGGAACCGTGGCACGGATAATCCGGACTTACGTTTTGTTAAGGTTAACGACCGACAATTGACGCATGCCAGACTAGGGCTGGTGCAGGCTGTTTCGGACGTTCTGACGTCCGGCCTGACGCTGATCGGGGCCGCCGCGCCCACTGAAATGCGTTAGGTTTGACTAATAAACCTGTCACCTTTTGCCCACATTGCGCTGGTAAGGGCCAACCCTGCGCGACGTCCATGGCGTCCGACTGAGTGCGAGTTCGGGAACAATAATGGCAGACAGAACCCAGCTGAGAGTAGCCGACAACAACGACATCGCTGACGATGATCCGTTTGCGGAACTGACCAGGATCATGGGATTCGACCCACGCCAGCCGGCCAGGCCGCAGGCGCCGGCCCAGCCGAACGCCGCTGCCAGCGACGATCACGCGCGGGAGGGCGATTTCGACATCGACCTCGAGAAGGAACTGATGGGCGATTTCGACATCGCCGACAGCGACCTCTCCGCTAGCGACATCTCCGATCGCGACATCTCCGCTAGCGACACGGCGCCGGCAGCGGGCGTTCGTGAGCCGACATTCGAGGCTGATGTTGCCGACAACGTTGACGACGATCTCGCAATGTCGTTCGACGACATGCGTCTCGATATGGCCGATGCGCGCGAGCATGGCGCCCACGAGCATGCCGTGTCGGATGCCGCGCCTGCTGTCGAGCCTGCCTTCGATAGCGATATGGACAATGCCGTGGCCAGTTCGCTCGAGGACGTATCGGCCCTCAGCGACGATCTGCCGATGGAAGACGAGCTCGCCGCCTCGCTCGACCAGGATTTCCGGCTCGAAGACGCCGCCGAGGTGGCTCACCTTGCCGCCCCCGAAGTGGCGGCGCCCGTCGCCGAACCCGTCGCCGCGCATGAATTCGACGATGCGGTCGCCATTTCGCTCGAAGACGAGCTGATGATGGATGATCTCACAGATGAGCAGCCTGAAATGGCGGCGGCGCCGGTTGAGTCGGCAATGCCGGTCGAGGCTGCTTCGGATGAGACCCATTCGGATGAGACCCAGGCGATCTCCGAAGAGGCTTTTGCCGGTCATTTCGACGATGCGATGGCGCTCGACGACGCCTTGGCCGATGTCGATCTGGATTTCGATCGTGCCGGCGACCAGCCGGTTGCTGCCGATGCGCATGACGTGCAGGCGGCATTCGCCGCGGTCGACACGGCAGGCGAGGAAGACACGGCAGGCGAGGAAGCGGATCTTGCTTCCGGCGATCCGTTGGATGACGATTTCGGCCTGAATTTCGATGATGCGGCGGACGAGCCGGTTGCGGAGCCTGTCGCGGCTGCCACTCAACCGATGGCGCCAGTCGCTGTGGCGCCCGAACCGGTGCATGCCGTGGCCGACGAACGCAGCCTGGAAGACGAGTTGAACGCGCTGCTGGGCGCCATGAGCGCGCGCACCGCGCCGGTGGCCAGGGAACCTGTCGCGATCCCGCAACCCGCTGCTGTCCAGCAGCCCGCTGCCCCGATTGCAAGGCCCGCCGAGGAAACGGCTGATCTGATCGGCGATCTCGATTGGGATCTTGATGAGCATGCACCCGTCGCGGCATCGCATCATCAGGCGGCCCAGACCTCCGATATCGATCTCGACGATCTCCTGCTCGATGATCTGGAGGACCAGCACCCGGAAGCGGTGAAGGCCGATTCCCAGGACGATTCCCTCGACTGGCTGGCGGAGCGCTCCCAGCCATCCGAGCCGGCCCGTTCGTGGAGCCGGGTGACGCCGGTGCCGCAGCCGCAGCAGGCCGCTTTTACCGCCCAGCCGATGGCGTCAGCCGCGCCCGTGGCCGCAACTCCGGCTGCCGCAGCACCGAGCTATCGTGCGCCAGAGCCAGTCGCTTATACCGCACCGGTTGCTGCGCCACGCCAGCAGCCCGCGCGTTACGAGGACATGCCCGATGTCGAGACGGTCGATGTGCCCGAGCGTGTCGTGGCGCTGGCTGACGATCTCGACATTCCGGAATTGCACTTCGAAGAGGACGAACCGGCGGCTGCTGGCTACGACGACCTCGATGCCGAGTTCTCCAGCCTTCTGACCGAGATGAATTCGGTGGATGTCGCGCCTGCTCCCGCAAGCAGCAGCGCGTCCTATGCCGATGAGTCCTACAATGCCGGGTTCAACCCCGGCTATGATGCGCCAAAGCCTGCCTATCAGCCCGAGGCGCGGACCTATGCCGCGCGGCCGGCGCAAATGTCCGCCCGCGCGGCAGCGCCGACAGGCTATGCCGATGCCGCCGATGGCTTCGATATCGATGACCTGCCGGGCAGCCAGCCGATCTCGCAGGCCGACGATTTCACCGTCGATGAACTCGACTACGATCCCGAACTGGACGAGGCGATGTCCGTTCCGGGCCTCGGCGAGCGCGCAGCCGCGAGGCCCGCACGCCGGCGCGGCCTGTTCATCGCCGCCATTGTCGGCGCGGTCGCGGTCGCCGGCGGTCTTGGCGCCTTCGCGCTATCGCTTGGCGGCAAGGGCGGCAGCGAGGCTCCCGTGATCGTCAAGGCCGACAATGCGCCGATCAAGGTCAAGCCGGAAAATCCCGGCGGCACCGTGGTGCCGAACCAGGACAACAAGGTCTACGACGCGGTGACCAAGGGCGTGAAGCCCGCTGAGCCGGTCCAGCAGAAGCTGGTCACTGCCAGCGAGGAACCGGTGGATGTGGCGGCCAAGGATTCGGCTCGCGCCATCGATCTTTCGCCCGACCAGACCGCGGCCGGCGGCACGGATGGCGACGCCGCTTCGACCGCCGGTGCGGCGCCGACCGCGACTGCGGCATCGGCCGACAGCGCGGCGCCCGCGCCGAAATCGGAGGATCGCATCGCGCAGGTCCTGCAGGACGCCGACAAGGGCACCAACACCGACGTCGTTGCCGTTGCGCCGCGCAAGGTCAGGACCATGGTGGTCAAGTCGGACGGCTCGCTGGTGGCACGCGAGGATCCGGCGCCGGCGGCACCGCAGCAGGTGGCAGCGACGGAACCGACCGATCCGGCGCCCCAGCATGTGGCCCCTGCGGCCGATGCCGACCAGACCGGCACCGTGGCTCCGGCCGCCACGCAGGCCGACGATGAGCCGGCTCTGAAGCCCGCCGCCAAACCCGCCAAGGCCGAGGCCAAGGCGCAATCGGCCAACACGCCGGCCAAGGTTGCGATCGCGCCGCAGCGCCCGTCGGACCAGCCGGTCGATGTGGTCGGCGAGGTCAAGCCGGATCAGGTCGCTTCCATCGATCCGGCCTCGACCGCGACCGGCGGTGGCTCGTGGTCGATGCAGATCGCTTCGCAGCCGACGGTTGAAAGCGCCCAGTCGACCTACCAGGATCTGCAGCGCCGCTATGGCAGCGTGCTTTCCGGCCGCACGGCCAACATCGTCAAGGCCGAGATCGCCGGCAAGGGCACGTTCTACCGCGTCCGCGTGCCGGCCCAGTCGCGCAACGACGCCATCAATTTGTGCACCAGCTACAAGGCTGCGGGCGGCAACTGCTTCGTGTCGAGGTAGCCGTTCACCTTCCGCGTCGGGCGGAAGAAGCAATCCGGAAACCGGCGCGGCCCCAGCGGGCGGCGCCGGTTTCTTTTTTGAGGCTTTTTCGACGTGATTCCCTTTGGCGGCAGAAGATTCTAGACTCACGGACATGACCGAATCAAAATCCATGATCCTCGGCTGTGCCGGGAAATCGCTCACCCGCGAAGAAATCAATTTCTATCGCAATGAATGCCCGTGGGCGTTCATCCTGTTTGCCCGCAACATCGGCGAGACCGAACAGATCCGCGACTTGGTTGCAGAGATGCGCGACTGTATCGGACGCCCAGACGCGTTGGTGTTCATCGATCAGGAAGGCGGCCGGGTGCAGCGCCTGCGGCCGCCGCTGGCGCCGAACTACCCAGCCGGCGGCGCGCTCGGCGCGCTGTGGAGGGACGACCATGATGCCGGCGCCCGCGCCGCGTGGCTGATGGCCAGGCTGCATGCCTTCGATCTGCTGCGCTACGGCATCACGGCCGACTGCCTGCCGGTGTTAGATGTGCCGATCGAGGGCGCCAGCGACGTTATCGGCGCGCGCGCCTATGGCAAGGAGCCGCAGCCCGTCATCGAGCTTGGCCGCGCCGCCGCCGAAGGCCTGATGTCGGGTGGCGTGCTGCCGGTCATGAAGCACATTCCGGGCCACGGCAGGGCGTTCGCCGACACGCATTTCGAGCTGCCGACCGTCGACGCTTCGCTCAGTGAGCTGCAACGGCACGATTTCGCGCCGTTCAGGGAGCTCAGCCACCTGCCGATGGCGATGACGGCGCATGTCGTCTACAGCGCGATCGACCCCAAGAACCCGGCGACCACGTCGGGCAAGGTCATCGACGAGATCATCCGCCGCGACATCGGCTTTGACGGGCTGCTGATGAGTGACGACACCTCGATGAAGGCACTTTCTGGGGATTTCCCGACAAAGGCGGCCTCGATCCTTGCGGCCGGCTGCGATCTGGTCCTTCACTGCAATGGCGTTTTCGAGGAGATGGCCGGCATCGCATCGCGCACCACGGGGCTTGAAGGCAAGTCGCTGGAGCGCGCAAAACGGGCGATGGTCTATATAAGCAAGCGAGACGCGGTCGATGAGACCGAGATACGTGCCGAATTTGCCACCTATTTCGACGCGGTGGCCTGAACCGGAAGGAACAAACAGGGCGTGGCGGAAGCATTGGAAAGCAAGGCCGGGAAGGCCGCACCGATGGATCGCCTGTGGGCAGAGAACGACGATTCCCGGCTGACCGGCGATCCGTCGCTGGTTGTCGACGTCGCCGGTTTCGAAGGCCCGCTCGATCTGCTTCTGCATCTTGCCCGCAACCAGAAGGTCGACCTGTCGCGCATCTCCATCCTGGCGCTGGCCGAGCAATATCTGGCCTTCGTCGAGAAGGTGCGGGCGCTGCGGCTGGAGCTTGCCGCCGACTATCTGGTGATGGCGGCGTGGCTGGCGTTCCTGAAGTCGAAGCTGTTGATCCCCAAGCAGCCGGGCGAGGAGGGCGAAAGCGGCGAGGAACTGGCGGCGGTGCTGCAGTTCCGGCTGAAGCGGCTCGAAGCCATGCGCGATGCGTCGGCGCGGCTGGTCAACCGCAACCGGCTCGGCCGCGACGTGTTCGCGCGCGGCATGCCGGAAATGGTCATCATCGAGAAGCGCAATGCCTATTCGGCGTCGCTCTACGACCTTTTGACCGCCTATGCGCAGCAGCGCCAGAAGCAGGCAATCACCAATGTGACGATTGCCAGGCGGGGCGTCTGGTCGCTCAAGGATGCGCGCGATATCCTGACCCGCCTCATGGGTTCGCTGCGCGATTGGACGGCGCTCGACAGCTTCCTGATCCAATATCTGACGAGCCCGGAAGAGCGGCGCACCGCGATCGCCAGCTCGTTCGCGGCGACGCTGGAACTGGTGCGCGAGGGCAAGATGGATGTGCGCCAGGACCAGGTGTTCGCGCCGATCTATCTGCGTGACCACCGGGAACAGGCAATCAAGGCAGTCGAGGTGGCATCATGAGCGAGCGCGCCAACGCTTCGGTTATCCCGTTCAAGCCCGGAGACGAGGCGGAAGAGGGCGAGGTCGAACAGACTTCGGCCCAGAACCCCGCCCAGCGGCTGCACCTGGCGGAAGCCGTGCGGATGGCCGAGGCGATCGTCTTCGCCAGTGCCGAACCCGTCAGCGACAAGCAACTGGCCGCGCGGTTGCCGGACGGCATCAATGTCGCCGCGGCCATGGCCGATCTGCAGGAAATCTACGCGCGGCGCGGCGTCAACCTGGTGCGCGTCGGCGATGCGTGGGCGTTCCGCACCGCAGGCGATCTCGCCTTCCTGATGAGCCGCGACACGGTGCAGCAGCGCAAGCTTTCCCGCGCGGCGCTCGAAGTGCTGGCGATCATTGCCTATCACCAGCCGGTGACGCGCGCCGAGATCGAGGACATCAGAGGTGTCGAAACCTCAAAAGGCACGCTCGACACGCTGCTGGAGACGGAATGGGTGCGCATGCGCGGGCGGCGCCGCACACCTGGCCGGCCCGTCACCTACGGCACGACGGACACTTTCCTCGACCATTTCGCGCTGGAGGAAATCCGCGATCTTCCCGGCATGGAGGAACTGAAGGGGGCGGGCCTGCTGTCTGGCCGCATGCCGTCGAATTTCTCCATTCCGCAGCCGCCGGCGGACCCGGATGCGCTGACCGAGGACGAGGATGAATTGACCGATATCGACCTCGAGGAACTCGGGCTGCTGACGCCGCGCGTCACGGAAGATTGACCGCAGGCGGCTATCAAAGGCGTTTTTGCGGCTGTAGATGCGCCGTTTGGTAGCGGGTCGCATCGCCGAAAATGCGTGACATCCGCCAGCCTTTCATAAACTCTGTCGCGGTTGTGTTTGAATCCCAACGCGAAAGCGCATAGATCATCGCCAGGGAAAACATTCGAGAGAGATTTGCTATGGGTTCATTTTCGATTTGGCACTGGATGATCGTGCTGGTCATCGTGCTTCTGGTGTTCGGCCGCGGCAAGATTCCTGAGCTGATGGGCGACATGGCCAAAGGCATCAAGAGCTTCAAGAAGGGCATGGCCGACGACGACGTTGCCGACGACAAGCGCACCGTCGAACATCGCGCCGACGAGACCGTTTCGGCAGTGAAGGAAAAGGCCAGCAAGAGCTGAGCCGAAAATTGTTGCTTTTGTGCATGTCGTTGACCCAAAACCGCTCCGCTTTTTTGGGCGGCATGCACTAGTCGGAACGGATAGCCATGTTTGAAGTCGGCTGGACCGAAATGCTGGTGATCGCGATCGTCATGATCGTGGTCGTCGGGCCGAAGGATTTGCCCAATATGCTGCGCACCTTCGGCCGCACTGCGGCCAAGCTGCGGGGCATGGCATCCGATTTCCAGAAGCAATTCAACGAGGCGCTGAAGGAAGCCGAACTCGACGACGTCAAGAAGTCGGTCGACGAGCTGAGGGGCCTCAGCCCCATGGCCGAGATCAAGAAGCAGCTCAACCCGTTCGAGCAGGCGGCGGCCGACGTGCGCGCCGGTGTCGATGCGGCGATGAAGCCGAAGCCGGCGGCCGATCCATCGGTGCCTGCCGCCACGACGCCACAGGCGGCCGAGCCGTTGAAGAACGGTGCGACCACCATGCCTGGCGTCAGCGGGCCTGAAGCGGCACCGGTTGCGCCGATCTTCCCGGCAATGACGGACGAGTCGGTGGTGGCATCGTCAGTGCCGACCGAGGCGTCGAAGGCGTCGACAGCCAAGAAGGCCGCCAAAGCTGCGCCGGCAGTCGCCAAAGCTGCGCCAGCAAAGGCGACGGCGGGAGCAAAGGCTCCGGCCAAAGCTTCCGCGCCTGCGAAAGCGGTGAGGGCGAAGGCTGTGCCTGCGGCCAAGGCACCGGCGAAGATTGTGACGGCCGCAAAGCCTGAGGCGACCAAAGCCGCGAAACCCGCTGCTGCAATCAAGGCCGTGGCGAGAGCCGAACCGAAGCCTGCTCCGGCGAAGAAGCCGGTGGCCAAGAAGACGGCTGGAGCCGCCAAGTGAGCGTTTCGGACAAGGAAAAGGACGAGATCGAGAAATCGTCGGCGCCGCTGATCGAGCATCTCATCGAATTGCGGCGGCGGCTTATCTGGTCGCTGGGAGGCTTTTTCGTCGCCTTTCTGGTCTGCTTCTTCTTCGCCAAGAAGCTGTTTAACCTGCTTGTCATCCCCTTCAAATGGGCGACGAAGTGGGCCGGGCTCGATCCGCACAAGGTCGAGCTTATCTATACCGCGCCGCAGGAATTCTTCTTCACGCAGGTCAAGCTCGCCATGTTCGGCGGCATGGTCATCGCCTTTCCGCTGATCGCCACGCAGATCTACAAATTCATTGCGCCCGGCCTCTACAGGAACGAACGCAACGCCTTCCTGCCGTTCCTGATCGCGTCGCCCATCCTGTTCCTGATGGGCGCCTCGCTGGTCTATTTCTTCTTCACGCCGATGGTGATGTGGTTCTTCCTCGCCATGCAGCAGGCCGGCACGGACGAGCAGGTGCAGATTTCGCTGCTGCCGAAGGTCTCGGAATATCTCAGCCTGATCATGACGCTGATCTTCTCCTTCGGCCTGGTGTTCCAGTTGCCGGTGGTGACCAGCCTGATGACACGCGTCGGCATGCTGTCGTCCAAGGCGTTGGCCGAAAAGCGCAAATGGGCGATCGTTATCGCCTTCGTCGTCGCGGCGGTGCTGACGCCGCCCGATCCAATGAGCCAGATCGGCTTGGCCATTCCGACCATCCTTCTCTATGAGGTGTCGATCTGGGCAGCCCGGCTGATCGAGCGCGATCAGGAGAAGCAGCGGTTGGCGCGCGAGAAGCAGGACGCTGCGGAAACGGCGGCGGACAAAGCGCCGGACGAGCCGCCGACGCCGGCCGCCTCGTAAGAGCCGTGCGGCGGCGGAAAACGACAGCCGCCGCCCAGCCTCATCTTGCATCGATCAAGGATGCGGTTTACGCCCTCTGGCTGAAACGCATCGCCATCAAGGCGGTGCGTTTCAGTTTTTTGCTTTAAGCATGTCGTTGTCCCAAAACCGCTGCGCACTTTTGGGCGACACGCTACCTGAGGACGGATAAACCATGCTTGACATCAAATGGATTCGCGACAACCCGAAGGCCCTTGTCGAGGCGCTGACAAAGCGCTCGTGGTCGGCGGATGAGGCGCAGTCCACGGTCGACGGTCTGATTGCCAAGGACGAGGCGCGGCGCGAGCATGTCACCGAGCTGCAGACCAAGCAGGAGCGCCGCAACGCCGCCTCGAAGGAGATCGGCAACGCCATGCGTTCGGGCGATGCCGCCCTTGCCGAAAAACTCAAGGCCGAGGTCGGCGAGATCAAGACCTTCATCCAGAATGGCGAGGCGCGCGAGCGCGAACTCGACAAGGCGCTGAACGATGCGCTGGCGGTGCTACCCAACGTGCCACTCGATGGCGTGCCGGTCGGCAAGGATGAGCATGACAATGTGGTCAAACACATCGTCGGCAAGGTCCCGACGCGCCCGAACTGGGTGAAGGAGCATTTCGAGGTCGGCGAAGCGCTGGGCATGATGGATTTCGAGCGGGCGGCAAAGCTGTCGGGCTCACGCTTCACCGTGCTGAAGAGCGGGCTGGCGCGGATGGAGCGCGCGCTCGGCCAGTTCATGCTCGACCTGCACACGACCGAGCACGGTTATGAAGAAGTCATCCCGCCGCTGATGGTGCGTGATGAGGTGCTGTTCGGCACCAACCAGTTGCCGAAATTCGAGGAAGACCTGTTCTTCACGCCGCATGGGGAGGGCCGGCTTGGGTTGATCCCCACCGCCGAAGTGCCGCTCACCAACCTGGTGCGCGAAGAGATATCAGCGCACGAAAAGCTGCCGCTGCGCTACACCGCGCTGACGCCGTGCTTCCGCTCGGAAGCGGGCTCGGCCGGACGCGACACGCGCGGCATGCTGCGCCAGCACCAGTTCTACAAGGTCGAGCTGGTGTCGATCACCGACCAGGAATCCTCGCTCGCCGAGCATGAACGGATGACCGCGTGCGCCGAGGAAGTGCTGAAGCGGCTGGAATTGCCGTTCCGCACCATGGTGCTGTGCACCGGCGACATGGGCTTTGGCGCGCGCAAGACCTATGACATCGAGGTCTGGCTGCCCGGCCAGAACGCCTATCGCGAGATTTCGTCCTGCTCGATCTGCGGCGATTTCCAGGCGCGGCGCATGGATGCCCGCTACAAGGACAGGGATGGCAAGGGCAACCGCTTCGTCCACACGCTTAACGGTTCGGGCACCGCCGTCGGCCGCGCTCTCATCGCCGTCATCGAAAACTACCAGAATGAGGATGGCAGCGTAACCATTCCTGAAGTGCTGCGACCTTACATGGGCGGTCTAGAAAAGATCGAATCGAAATAATGCGCATTCTCCTGACCAATGATGACGGCATTCATGCCGAGGGACTGGCGTCGCTCGAACGGGTCGCGCGCACGCTGTCCGACGATGTCTGGGTGGTGGCGCCGGAGCAGGACCAGTCCGGCTATGCGCATTCGCTATCGATCTCGGAACCGCTGAGGCTGAGGAAGATCGGCGAAAAGCATTTCGCCGTGCGCGGCACGCCGACCGACTGCGTCATCATGGGCGTCAAGAAGATCCTGCCCGGCGCGCCGGACCTGATCCTGTCCGGCATCAATTCCGGCGCCAACATCGCCGATGACGTCACCTATTCCGGCACGGTGGCGGGCGCCATGGAAGGCGCACTGCTCGGCATCCGCTCGATCGCGCTCAGCCAAGGCTACAGCTATGTCGGCGAGGATCGTGTCGTTCCCTATGAGACGACCGAAGCGCTGGCGCCGGCGCTCCTGAAGAAGCTCATCGCGACGCCGTTGCCCGATGGCGTGCTGCTCAACGTCAATTTTCCGAACTGCCTTCCCGAAGAGGTCGCCGGTACGGTGGTCACCTCGCAGGGCAAGCTGGTGCACAGCCTGTGGGTCGACGAGCGCCGTGACGGCCGCGGCCTGCCTTACTACTGGCTGCGCTTCGGCCGCGAGCCGGTCGAAGGCAAGCAAGGCACCGACCTCTACGCCTTGCGCAACCGGCTGGTGTCGGTGACTCCGCTGCAGCTCGACCTTACCGCGCATGAGATCCGTGACCAATTGAGCAAGGCACTGTCGTGAACAAGGTTTTGGCATGAATAAGGTTTTGGCATGAACCAGGGCCTCGACGACCGTGAAGGCTTTGCCGCCTTTCTGCTGCGCCTGCGCGGCAGGGGGACGGTGCCGAAGGCACTGATCGCGGCCTTCGAGGCGACGCCACGGCGCGGTTTCCTCGCCGCCCAGTTCCATTCGATCGCCTGGTCGGACCGCATGTTGCCGATCGAATGCGGCGAGGCGATCGAAGGCGCCGACATGCAGGCGGCTGTGATCGCGGCCCTTGCCATCGAGGCCGGCAACCGCGTGCTCGAGATCGGCGCCGGCTCCGGCTACACGGCGGCGGTGATGTCGCGGCTCGCGGCACGGATCGTCACCGTCGACCGCTACAAGACGCTGGTCGAGCAGGCGCGGCAGCGCTTCGAGGCGCTCGGCATCGGCAATATCATCGTGCGGCAGGCGGATGGTTCTAACGGGCTGCCGAACGAAGGGCCATTCGACCGCATCGTCGCCTGGGCAGCCTTCGACAGCCTGCCGCGCTTCCTGCTCGACCAACTGTCGAGCGGTGGCATCGTCATCGCGCCGATCGGGCCGGAGGAGGGCGAGCAGGTGCTGGCCAAGCTGACCAAGGTCGGCAGCCGCTTCGAGCGCGAAGACATCGGCATGGTGCGGCTGCAGCCCATTTTGCGCAGCCTGGCGGCGGTGATCTAGCATCGCCTCTCGCACGAATAAGCGGCCTCAAATATTCTAAGAAAATTTGCGTCTGATTATAACGGTTTAACCGACCAGTAACATTAACGCGCTTTAATCCTGTCCAGTTGGTGCAGCGTTTGTGCGGGTTAGTGCGATGCAATTCAGTGTGTTGAAGGCAAACAGTCGCAGTCTGGCGCGGGGCTGCGCCGTTCTCATGATCGCGGGCGCCGCGGCGGGATGTAGCTCGCAAGCGTCGCGGTTCAACGGCGTCGATGACGTCTTTACGTCCTCCACGAACAATCAGCGCGCCATCATCAACAAGCAGGACGCGGAGCAGCAGCCCTATCCGGGCGATGTCTCAGCAGCCCCCCTCGATGGCGCTCACACCCAGTCGGTGAGCCGCTCCAGTCTGGAACCGGTATCGTCGCGGCCATTGCCGCCTCCGGTTTCCGCGCAGGCTCAGCCGGCTCCCGCCACCAATCCGGTGCGCGTCGCTTCGGCGCCCGCCATGGTGCGCCCGGCGCCGCAGGTCGACAGGACGACGACCGGCACCGTTGCTTCGGCGGCCAAGCCGTTCAAGCAAGCGCAGCCTGACGCCAAGGTGGCGGCCGCTACGCCGCACGCCACCGAGATCGTCGTCAGGGATGGCGAGACGATCAATGGTCTCGCGCAGCACTACAAGGTGCCGGCCGACGTGATCATGAAGGTCAATGGACTGAGTGCCACCAAGGGATTGAAGACCGGCCAGAAGCTGGTCATCCCGGCCTACGCCTATTCGAGCAAGAACGAGCCGAAAATTGCCGACGCCAAGCCAGTGAAGGACGGCAAGCACGACCAGCCGGCCACCGCGCCTGAAAAGGTGGCGGTTCTGCCGCAGCAGCCGAAGCTCAAGGAAGGCAAGGCCGCCGCGCAGGTCGATACGTCGGCCGCGGCGAACAAGCCGAAGGACAAGCCCGCGCAGCAGGTGGCGGCCGCGACGCCGAAGGCTGGTACCGGCACTTATACCGTCCAGTCGGGCGACACGCTGTCGTCCGTCGCCCGCAAGACCGGCGTCGGTGTCGCCGCCATCAAGCAGGCGAACGGCATGAAGGACGGCATATTGAAGATCGGCCAGACGCTGAAGGTTCCGGCCGGCGGAACGGCGACGGTCGCCAGCGCCAAGCCGGCAGCGGTCGATCCGGTAACGACGGCAACGACCCAGCCCGCGGCAAAGGCAACGCCGTCGCAGACGCTGGCCTCCTACACGCCGCCGAAGAAGGATGCGAAGGTCATCCAGCAGGCCGAGGACGACGATGCGGTGGCGCCCGATGCCACCGGCATCGGCAAGATGCGCTGGCCGGTGCGCGGCCGGGTGATCTCCGGCTTCGGATCCGGCAAGGATGGCGTCGACATCGCTGTGCCGGAAGGCACGCCGGTCAAGGCAGCCGAGAACGGCGTCGTCATCTATGCCGGCGACGGCCTGAAGGAATTCGGCAATACGGTGCTGGTGCGCCATGAGAACGGGCTGGTCACCGTCTACGGTCACGCCAGCTCTATCGAGGTGCAGCGCGGCCAGAAGGTCAAGCGCGGCCAGGAAATCGCACTGTCGGGCATGAGCGGCACGACGGACTCGCCGAAGCTGCACTTCGAAGTGCGCAAGAATTCGGCTCCGGTCGACCCCTCGGGCTATCTGGAATAGAACAAAAAAAGCGATTTGCGGGCCGTCTGACCTCCAGTCCGGCCCGCCGGCTCAGCCCGTTCCGCAAGGAGCGGGCTTTTTCAGTTGGTTTGTTGACCATGATCTTGCCCGAAATCCGGCCCCGCTTTTTGGGATCATGTCGGTCAGTCCTTGAGCGGTTTGCCCAGCCGGCCGGCCAGATCCTGCGTGAATTGCCACGCGACGCGGCCGGAACGGCTGCCGCGCGTCGTTGCCCATTCCAGCGCCTCGGCGCGCAGCTGCTCGGGGTCGACGGCAAGGCCGTGATGGCTGGCATAGCCGTTGACCATGTCGAGATACTCATCCTGCGAGCATTTGTGGAAGCCGAGCCATAGGCCGAAACGATCGGATAGCGAGACCTTCTCCTCGACCGCCTCCGAGGGGTTGATGGCGGTCGAGCGCTCATTGTCGATCATGTCGCGCGGCAGCAAATGCCGACGGTTCGAGGTGGCATAGAAGATGACGTTGGCCGGGCGGCCCTCGACGCCGCCTTCAAGTGCCGCCTTCAGCGATTTGTAGGAGGTGTCGTCATGGTCGAACGAGAGATCGTCGCAAAACAGGATGATGCGGTAGGGGGCTGCCTTGAGCAGACCCATCAGCTTCGGCAGCGTGTCGATGTCCTCGCGGTGGATTTCGATCAGCTTCAACGGCAGGTCCGACTTGGCCTTGGCGTTGATTTCGGCATGAACCGCCTTGACCAGCGACGATTTGCCCATGCCGCGCGCGCCCCACAAGAGGACGTTGTTGGCCGCATGGCCGGCGGCGAAGCGTTCGGTGTTGTCGACGAGGATGTCGCGCACGCGGTCGACGCCGCGGATCAGGCCGATATCGACGCGGTTGACCTTGCGCACCGGCTCCAGATAGCCCGGATCGGCCTGCCAGACGAAGCAATCGGCCTCTCCGAGGTCGGTTTTCGGCACCGGCGGCGCGGCGAGGCGGCTCACCGCCTCGATCAGCCGGTCGAGTTTCTGGTTGAGGGCGTCGATGCTGCTGTCGGTCATTTCAGGTCTTTTTGTTTCACTTTCGTGGTGGGCCGGTGGGAACCGGTTCGGTTCCGGCGGTTTCGAAACCGGCGGCAACCAGTTGTTCGAACGTGATCTTTTTCGAAAGCCGGCTCGCCCTTGTCGCGATCCTGCTCTAACACGGGCGAACAGGCCGGAAAAGCAGCCGATTTGCCCGGCGGCGCAGTTGCATTGACAACTTTACCGACTATATTCCGGCCAAATTTCGCAGGGCCGCCAAAATTCCACCTAACCGTTTGGCGACCGCTTTTCAAAATTCAGGAGTACCTCGATGTTCGTGACACCGGCATACGCCCAAGGCATCGGCGGCGCCTCTCCCGATATGTTCATCAGCATTTTGCCGTTTGTCCTGATTTTCGTGATCATGTATTTTCTGATCATCCGCCCGCAGCGCACGCAGCTGAAGAAGCGCGGCGAGATGCTGGCGGCGGTGCGCCGCGGCGACACGGTCGTCACCGGCGGCGGCTTCGTCGGCAAGGTGACCAAGGTGATCGACGACAACGAACTCGAGATCGACCTCGGTGGCGGCACCAAGGTGACCGCATTGCGCTCGACGATCGCCGACGTGCGCGTCAAGGGCGAGCCGGTGGCCAACCAGAACGCCAAGAAGTAAACCAATTCCGGGCGGAGCGATCCGCCAGCATGCCCTGACGGACAACGCTACATGCTTTATTTTTCGCGCCTGAAGATGATCCTGATCTGGCTGGCGGTGGCCGTCACAGTGGTCCTCGCCGCGCCCAACCTCATTCCCGCCAGTACGCTGGCGCAGCTCCCCAGCTGGGTGCCGAAGCGGCAGATGACGCTTGGTCTCGATCTGCAGGGTGGTTCGCACATCCTGCTGGAGATGAACCAGAACGACCTGATCAAGGATCGGCTGGAGACGACGCGCGACGAAATCCGCACGCTGCTGCGTGATGCCAAGATCGGTTATACCGGCCTTGCCGGCACGGGGCGGACCTTGCAGGTGCGCATCACCGACCCGGCCCAGCTCGACGCGGCCAAGACGGCGTTGAAGTCGCTGACGGCTCCTGTCGCCGCCGGCCTGTTCAGCGGCGGTTCCGTCCAGGAAATGACGCTGGATGATTCCGAGCCCGGCCTGCTCAAGTTCAACGTCACCGATGCCGGTATCAAATACCGCACCTCGACCGCGCTGACGCAGTCGATCGAAGTCGTCGAGCGCCGCGTCAACGAGCTTGGCACGACCGAGCCCATCGTGCAGCGGCAGGGCGACGACCGTATCCTTGTTCAGGTGCCAGGCCTGCAGGACCCGCAGCGGCTGAAGGAAATCCTCGGCCAGACCGCCAAATTGACCTTCCAGATGGTCGACCAGTCGATGCCGGTGCAGGACGCGCTGAAGAGCCGCCCGCCGGCAGGCTCCTCGATCCTCTATTCGCAGGACGACCCGCCGGTTCCTTACCTGATCGAGAACCGCGTCATCGTGTCGGGTGAAAACCTCGTCGACGCCCAGGCGACCTACAATTCCCAGAACAATGAACCGGTTGTGTCGTTCCGCTTCGATTCGAAGGGCGCCTCGCGCTTCGGCCAGGCGACCGCGCAGAATGTCGGCAAGCTGTTTGCCATCATCCTGGACAACCAGGTGATTTCGGCCCCGCAGATCCGCGAACCGATCCTCGGCGGCACCGGCCAGATCTCCGGCAATTTCACCGCGCAGAGCGCCAACGACCTTGCCGTGCTGCTGCGCGCCGGCGCGCTGCCCGCGACCTTGACGGTCATCGAGGAACGCACCGTGGGTCCGGGCCTCGGCCAGGACTCCATCCATGCGGGTAAGGTCGCCGGCATCATCGGCTCGATCCTGGTCGTCGTCTTCATGTTCGTGGCCTACGGCTTCCTCGGCTTCCTCGCCAACATCGCTCTGGCGGTGCACGTGGCGATGATCGTCGGTGTGCTGTCGCTGCTGGGCGCCACGCTGACCTTGCCGGGTATTGCCGGTATCGTCTTGACCATCGGCATGGCGGTCGATTCCAACGTGCTGATCTACGAACGTATCCGCGAGGAGCGACGTGCCGGCCGCTCGGTGATCCAGGCTATCGACACCGGTTTCACCAAGGCGCTGGCGACCATCGTCGATTCCAATGTCACGTCGTTGATCGCCACCGTGGTTCTGTTCTATCTCGGAACCGGACCGGTGAAGGGCTTTGCCATCACCTATGCCATCGGTATCCTGACCACGGTCTTCACCGCCTTCACCTTTACCCGCCTGCTGGTGTCGATCTGGCTGCGGCGTGCGCGTCCGAAGGAGTTGCCGCGCGCGCCAATCACATTCGTCAAGCCCGGCACGAAAATTCCGTTCATGGGCATCCGTCGATGGACGTTCGCACTGTCGAGCACATTGTCGATATTGTCCGTCGTGCTGTTCCTGAGCGTAGGCATCAACTACGGCATCGATTTCAAGGGCGGGTCACTGATCGAGGTACAATCCAAGAGCGGCGACGCCAATCTCGGTGACATCCGCAACCGATTGACTGAACTCAACATCGGTGAAGTGCAGGTGCAGCAATTCGGCGCGCCGAATGACGTGCTGATTCGCGTCGGCACGCAAGACGCCGGTGAAAATGCCGAACAGACCGTGATCGACAAGGTGCGCGGTGAGTTGCAGGACCAGTATGATTTCCGCCGCGTTGAAGTAGTTGGGCCGACGGTTTCCGGCGAGTTGGCCAAGCAAGGCACGATCGCCATGATCGTCGCGCTGGTCGGCATCCTGGTCTACGTCTGGTTCCGATTCGAGTGGCAGTTCGCGGTCGGCGCGATCGTGGCGACGGTGCACGACGTGGTCATGACGCTCGGCTTCTTCGTCATCACCGGGCTTGAGTTTAACCAGTCTTCGCTGGCGGCGATCCTGACCATCATCGGCTATTCGCTGAACGATACGATCGTGGTCTATGACCGCGTTCGAGAGGATTTGCGAAAATATAAACGAATGCCGCTGCCGCAGCTTCTGAACAACGCCATCAACGAGACGCTGTCGAGAACGACGCTGACGTCGGTAACGACCAGCTTGGCGCTGCTGGCGTTGGTGCTGTTCGGCGGAGAGGTGATCCGCTCGTTCACCATGGCGATGCTGTTCGGCGTCGTGTTCGGCACCTACTCGTCGATCTTCATTGCCGCGCCGCTGCTGATCCTGTTCAAGCTGCGGCCGCAGGCTGCTGACGAGGAAAAGCCGGTCAATGGCGGCAAGGCGGTCGCGACCTGACGCGCGGCCGCGAGACAGAACGGTGACCGGCAAAGGCATCGTCATTCGCGAGGCGCATTTTCCGGGCCGGGCGCCGATCGAAGCCTATGGCAATGGCGGGTTCCGCTTTGCCGACATGTCGCATCGCGGCTCGCTCCTATGCCTGCCATCAGGCATCCATGGCTGGGAGCCGGCCGACCCGTCGGCACTGACAGTCGCCGATTTCGAGAAGCTGCTGGCGCAAGCCGACAAGATCGAGATCCTGCTGGTCGGCACCGGCAAGGATTTACGGCCGCTGCCGGCGCCGTTGCGCGCCGCGTTCAAGGCGGCAGGGATCGCTGCCGATCCAATGGCAACGGGCGCCGCTGTGCGGACATTCAATGTGCTGCTTGCCGAAGAACGCGCCGTTGCCGCGGCGCTGATCGCCGTCGATTGACATGGCCGCGACGACAGATCTCATCATGGAGGCGGTGCGCGCCGCCGACCATGACCGCTATCTGACCGCGCTTTATGCGCCTCATGAGAAGCGCGCCGCGCTGTTCTCGCTCTACGCCTTCAATGCTGAAATATCTGCCATACGCGACCGCATCCACGAGGCCTTGCCGGGTGAGATCCGGCTGCAATGGTGGCGCGATGCCATCGCCGCAGACGGAGATGAGACGGGTCACCCCATCGCGGATGCGCTGAAGGCCACCATCGCCGCACACAGACTGCCGAAGCGGGCGCTCGACAACATGCTCGAGGCGCGCATCTTCGATCTTTACGACGACCCGATGCCGTCGCGCACCGATCTCGAGGGCTATTGTGGGGAGACCGCGGCGGCGCTGATCCAGCTTGCCGCGATGGTTCTCGATCCGGCCGAGGCGCCGCGTTTTGCCGACCTTGCGGGCAGGGCGGGCTGCGCCCAGGCGATCACCGGCCTGCTGCTCCTGCTGCCGCTGCACCGCCGGCGCGGACAGTGCTTTGTTCCGGCCGACATACTGACGGCGGCCGGCTCGTCGCCGGAAGAGTTCGTCGCCGGCGACGGCGGCCCCGGCGCACCACGCGCAATTGCCGCCATGATCGCGCTGGCCCGCGAACATCTTTCGGCCTTCGAACAAGGTGCCTCGACTTTGCCGGCGTCGCTGCGCCCGGCATTCCTGCCGCTGGCGCTGTCGCGAGCCTATCTGACCAAAATCGAAAACGGTGCTCCGCTTCGCGGCGCCCCGCGGTTGTCGGCG
This sequence comes from bacterium M00.F.Ca.ET.205.01.1.1, assembly GCA_004791255.1. GTDB lineage: Bacteria > Pseudomonadota > Alphaproteobacteria > Rhizobiales > Rhizobiaceae > Mesorhizobium. Next base: position 79,016 of record SRUQ01000004.1, on the reverse strand, counting down.
CTGCGCCGGCACTGGGTGACGCTGCGTCGCGCGACGAAGGGCTGGTCGGCACTTTGACGTAAACGTCAATCATGTTAAGCACCCGGTCGGAACTGTTGCAGGAGACAACAGGCCGGACTGGAGGAGATGCCTGACCATGAGCTTGCCGTGCTGGTCGCGATCGCCGTGCTTGGCACCGCGCTGTCGGTCGCGGCGGTCCATTTTACCGGCGGCAGCCGCGAGGCAAGGCTCGCCGGCACGCTGATCATCTGGGATCGTATCTTTGGGACGTTTGTCGCGGAACTGGACGAGGACCGGTCGCGCTACCGCGTCGTGAAAAATCTCGGCACCTTCAACCCGCTGAAAGTGGCTTTCACGAGTGGATCGGCATGTTCCGGGATGCGTTCGCGCCGGGTTTGACGCCGCGCGAACGTCTGAACTACCTCATCAAGCCGCTAGGCTGGAGCCATGACGGCTCACGGGATACGTCGGAGACGCTGAAAGCAGCGTATTTGCGGGAAATCCCTCACAGGCTGGCAAGCCAGGGTTGCCCGCAATAAGCGCTGAGCCGGCGGAGTAGCCTCAGGACGATTCGCCGGGATCGCCGTCACGCATCAAGGTGTTAGCCGCTGCCTGAGGTAGGCCGGCAAAGGCTATTCCGCCGCTTCAGCCGTCTCCGCCGGCAGGCCCAGCCATTGCCGGCAATCGGCCCGCGCGCGCGACGTGACCGCATGCCGCTTGGCTACGGTCTTGTCCTTGCCGCGCAGGCGCTTGCCTTCGACTTTCTGCGCTTCGACCGGCGGGAACAGGCCGAAATTGACGTTCATCGGCTGGAAAGAGCGCTTGCCCGGTTCGTCGTCGGAAACGATATGGCCGCCGGTGATGTGGTTGAGCAGCGCGCCGAAGGCGGTGGTGATCGGCGGCAGCGATGGCGCGTGGCCAAGCCGCTCGGCGGCGGCGAAGCGGCCGGCGAGCAGGCCGATCGCGGCGCTCTCGACATAGCCTTCGCAGCCGGTGATCTGGCCGGCGAAACGCAGGCCGGGCCGCGACTTCAGCTGCAGCGATGGGTCGAGCAGAGTCGGCGAATTGATGTAGGTGTTGCGATGCAGGCCGCCCAGCCGCGCGAAATCGGCGTTTTCCAGGCCCGGAATGGTGCGGAACACGCGCACCTGCTCGGCGTGCTTCAGCTTGGTCTGGAAGCCGACCATGTTGTAGAGCGTGCCCAGCGCATTGTCCTGCCGAAGCTGGACGACGGCATAGGCTTTCACCGTCGGATTGTGCGCATTGGTCAGGCCCATCGGCTTCATCGGCCCGTAGCGCAGCGTTTCGACGCCGCGCTCGGCCATGATCTCGATCGGCAGGCAGCCGTCGAAATAGGGCGTGCCTTCCCATTGTTTGAATTCGGTCTTTTGGCCATCGACCAGCGCCTGGACAAAGGCGAAGTATTGCTCTTTGTCCATCGGACAGTTGATGTAATCCTTGCCGGTGCCGCCCGGGCCGACCTTGTCGTAGCGCGACTGGAACCAGCAGGTGTCCATGTCGATCGTGTCGAAATGGATGATCGGCGCGATGGCATCGAAAAAGGCCAGCGCATCGGCGCCGGTCGCTTCGGCGATCGACTGGGCGAGCGAGGGCGCGGTCAGCGGACCGGTGGCGACGATCGCCTGGTCCCAATCCGCCGGCGGCAGGCCGGGCACTTCCTCGCGCTGGATGGTGATCATCGGATGCGCTTCGAGTTTTTTGGTCACTGCGTCGGAGAAACCGTCGCGGTCGACGGCCAGCGCGCCGCCGGCCGGCACCTGGTTGGCGTCGCCGGCGCTCATGATCAGCGAACCGGCCAGCCGCATTTCGGCATGCAAAAGGCCGACAGCGTTGTTGTCGGCATCGTCGGAGCGGAACGAATTGGAACAGACGAGCTCGGCCAGCCCGTCGGTCTTGTGGGCGTCGGTGCCGCGAACGGGGCGCATTTCATGCAGGATGACGGGCACGCCGGCCTGCGCCGCCTGCCAGGCGGCTTCGGACCCGGCAAGGCCGCCGCCGATGATGTGGATGGGATTTTTGCTCATGAGCGCCGGAATAGTCGCTTGGGGCAATGATTGCAATTGCCGCGTCCGGCGCGACATGGCCGCGAGGGCAAAGCTGGCCCTGAAAACAACAACACCCGCCGCGGGAGGAGTTGCGACGGGCGTCGTTTTGGGGGTCGATCCTCGGGAGGAGGTGAAGATCGACCGTATTCGTCATCGCCGGGGAGGAGGTCGGCTCAGACGAAATTCTGTTCGCCTGGTAAAGAGAGGCGAAACCTCTGGGCAAAATCCGTTTTGCCCTGGGGAGAAACAACGCCCGCCGCGGGAGGAGGTGCGGCGGGCGCCGTTTGGGTGGCCGACCCTCGGGAGGAGGTGAAGGTCGGGCCTATTCGTCATCGCCGGGGAGGAGGTCGGCTCAGACGAAATCTCTTTCGCCTGGTAAAGAGGGGCGAAACCTCTGGTGCAAAATTCCTTTTGCTCCGGGGGAACAACGCCCGCCGCGGGAGGAGGTGCGGCGGGCGCCGTTTTGGTGGTCAACCCTTGGGAGGAGGATAAGGGCTGACCGTCTTCGCTGGGCTCGGGGAGGAGGTCGATCCCAGCGAAATTCCGTTATTAGATCGCCTTGCGGGCGACGATCTTGATTTCGTCGCGGACGATACCGAGATCATGCAGCTGGCGGTTCGAAAGGCGACCCAGCTCGGTAACCGTCTCGCGATAAACGCGCCAGTTACGATAGTTGCGGATCAGGTTCATTGTCATGCTCGTTTCAAAACTGGTTCGGACCATTCGCGGTCCGAAGGATTAGACCGCCTTGCGAGCGACGTAGGGAATGTCGCTGCGGCTGATGCCGAGGTCGGTCAGTTCACGGTTGCTCAGGCGGCTCAGCTCGGAGACGGTGTCCCGGTAGCGGCGCCAGTTGCGGTAGTTGCGGATCAGGTTCATGGTAGTTCTCGTTTCGTCTTTCTTGCGGACTATTCCGTTTGTGTACGAACCATAGATAGGCGGGCTCATATCGATTTAAAAGCGCTATGGCTGCATGGCAGCAATGCAAATTGTGCAATGCAACATTAATGCGCCTTCACGGACCTGACACAAAGAAGCCAGAATCAGAAAGTGCCGTGGCGTCAACGGTTTGGCTGGTTCGGCTGAAAAAACGACACAACGGGGGAAGCAAGGCATGGCGGGCTATTCGACACGGGTCAGGTCCGACATTGCGCGATGGCGGCAGGCGGGCCTGATCGATGCCGCTACGTCCGACAGGCTGACGCGCGATGTCGAAGCCAACGAGCGCACATCATTCAGCTTCGGGTCGATCCTGGCGATGATGGCTGCCCTGCTGTTCGGCGCGGCCATCCTCATCTTCGTCGCCGCCAACTGGGACGCAATTCCACGGCTGGCGCGTGTCGCGGCGCTCTTTGCCATCATCCTTGCCGGATATGTCGGCGGTGCCCTGCTGAAGACGCGCGATCATGCGGCGATCGGCGAAGCCCTGTGGATCGTGGCGTCAGCCGCTTTCGGCGGCTCGATCGCGCTGATCGGCCAGATGTATCATCTGTCCGGCGACGAGGCGTCGGCCGTGGTCACCTGGGGCGCCGGCACGGCATTGGCGGCGGTGGCGCTCAGATCGAACGCGCTGACCGTCGCTTCGGTCGGCATCGCCGACACCTGGCTGTTCCTGAAAGGGTTCGACTATTATCACGGCGTGTTTCCGCACTTCTTCGTCGTCATGGCGGCCGTGCTGTTTGCGATCTCGTTCTGGACCCGCAGCCAGGCCGCACGCCACCTGATCATCCTGTCGCTGCTCTTCTATCTCACGCTGCTGGTCATGCATCATGAGACGCTGCCGGTTGCGATCCCGCTGGTCGTCGCATCGGCGCTGCTGTTCGCGGCTTCCGTCTTCGCGCCGGAACCTGTGGACAGGATCGTGCAGCTTGGCGGCCGTTTGCCGTTGCATGCGCTGCTCGGGTTCCTCACCGGCCTGGCGATGATCCAGTTCGCACTGGCCGACGAAAGCACCTACAACAGCGGCTTCGCCGTCGCCTCGGTCGTCGCGCTGGCCGGCATCGTCGCGGCAATCGTGCTGGCGGGGCGGGAAAGCCGCGGGCTGCGCTGGCTGGCCTATCTCGGCTTCGCCTTCGAGCTCGCCATCATCTATGTCGTAACCTTGCAATCGATGCTCGACACCGCCGGCTTCTTCCTCGCGGCCGCGGTGCTGCTTGGCATCCTCGCCATCATCATCATCCGCGTTGAAAAGCGGATGAAGGGTCCCACAGGAGCTACGGCATGATGACCGGAAAGAGACTTGTCATCTCGGCGCTGGTGCTGGCGCTCGTCCAGATCGGCTTCCTGAGTTGGATCATTGCCGGGCGGGCGGCGATCCTGCGCAGTGGCAAGGAGGTGCTGTTGAAGATCGAACCCGTCGATCCGCGCGACCTGCTGCGCGGCGACTATATCATCCTCAGCTACAGCATCACGCGCATACCGGTGAAGATGATCGCCAACGTTCCGGCCGACAAATTCTCCAGCGACGATACATCGATCATCGTCAGGCTGAAGAAGGGGGCCGACGGCTATTGGACGCCGACCGCCGCCTGGTTCGGCAAGGCGCCGGCGCCGGCCGCCGACGACGAAGCGGACATAGCAGGCCATGTCGCGGAGGGCTGGGATCTGCGCGAGGAAGGCGCGACAATCGCGCCGGATTACGATATCGAACGCTTCTACCTGCCGGAGGGCCAGGGTATGGCGATCCAGAACGACATGCGGGTGCGTCCGTTCGGCATCAAGCTGGCGCTGGCCAATGACGGGGTCGCTCAGATCAAGGCGCTGGTGGACGGCGACAAGACGCTGTTTGAGGAACCGATTTATTAGGGCGTGGTGTTCGCCCTGTGCGTTGACGGGGCCGATCCTCCTTCGCCAAGGCTTCGGAGGGCACGAGTTCGTCTAACGAAATCCGGGGTGGCCTGGCACCCGAAGCTCGAAGAGCGAAGGGTGGTGCGGATGAAGGGACTCGAACCCCCACGCCTTTCGGCACTGGAACCTAAATCCAGGGCGTCTACCAGTTCCGCCACATCCGCATGGTCCGGCAATCCCATGTAGCCATCATTCTGTCAATGTCGGAGACGAGATGTCGGGCCGGGACCGAAATGTTGGTTATTCGCCTAAACGCGAAGATGGTTGAAAATTAGGCTCGCCTGTGACAAAAGGCGTGTCGAATGTGACGGGACGCGACGATCCGCTTCTGCAGAATGTGATAAGAAGTAGGAAAAACAAGAACTTATTCACATCTTGGAACGCAGTTTGGAAGAGTTTGAACCGTAATTTCGGTCAGATCGCCAGGTTCCGTACCAAAAGCCATTTCCGGCAAGAATATACCGGCAGGCTGTGAACGGCAGGGAGCCGTGGCAGTCTCATTGGTGAAAACAAAGGTTTTACGATGCAGGTCACCGAAACTCTCAATTCAGGTCTCAAGCGCGAGATCAAGATCACCGTGCCGGCCGGTGACATGGAAGCCAAGCTGATGGCGCGGCTGTCCGACGCCAGGAACAAGGTTCGCATCAACGGCTTCCGTCCGGGCAAGGTGCCGGTGCAGCACCTGCGCAAGGTCTACGGCAAGTCGTTCATGGCCGAAGTGGTCAACGAGATTCTCAACGACTCGACCCGTTCGATCATTTCGGGCCGCGGCGAAAAGGCCGCCATGCAACCCGAAGTCATCATGACCGAGGACGAGAAGGAAGCCGAGAAGATCCTGGCGGGCGGCGCCGACTTCGAATTCCGGCTGAACTACGAAATCATCCCGGCCATCGAGATCAAGGACTTCTCCGACATCAAGGTGACCCGTCAGGTGTTCGACGTTCCGGACGCGGAGATCGACGACCAGGTCAAGCGCGTCGCCGAATCGGCACGCAGCTACGAGCCGAAGACCGGCAAGGCCGCCGAAGGCGACCGCGTCAGCATCGACTATGTCGGCAAGATCGACGGCGAGGCCTTCGCCGGGGGCGCCGGCACCGACCAGCCGCTGGTGCTGGGCTCCAAGGAGTTCATTCCGGGTTTCGAGGACCAGCTCGTCGGCAGCAAGGCGGGCGACGAGAAGCAGGTCACCGTGACCTTCCCGGAAAACTACCAGGCGGCGCATCTGGCCGGCAAGGAAGCGACCTTCGACGTTACCGTCAAGGAAGTGTCCAAGCCCGGCGAACTGGAGATCAACGACGAGACCGCCAAGAACCTCGGCCTGGAGTCGCTCGAGCGCCTGCGTGACATCGTGCGCGGCCAGATCGAGAACCAGTTCGGTTCGATGACGCGCCAGAAGGTCAAGCGCCAGCTGCTCGACCAGCTCGACGCGTCCTACTCGTTCGAGGCGCCGTCGAAGCTCGTCGAGGCCGAATTCAACAACATCTGGGCGCAGGTCAACCGCGACCTGGAAGCTGCCGGCCGCACCTTCGCCGATGAAGAGACGACCGAGGAAGAAGCCCGCGCCGAGTATCAGCGTCTCGCCGAGCGCCGCGTGCGCCTTGGCCTGGTGCTGGCCGAAATCGGCGAGAAGGCCGGCGTCACCGTGTCGGACGAGGAACTGCAGCGTGGCCTGTTCGAGCAGGTTCGCCGCTTCCCGGCCAACCAGCAGCAGGAAGCCTTCGAGTTCTACCGCAGCAATCCCGAGGCGCTGAACGCGCTGCGCGCGCCGATGTTCGAGGAGAAGGTGGTCGACCATCTGCTCGGCCAGATTTCGGTCACCGACGTCAAGGTCAGCAAGGAAGAGCTGATGGCAGAGGACGAGGAAGCCGAGACCACGGCCAAGGCCAAGCCGGCGAAGAAGGCGGCCGCCAAGAAGGCCGAAGCAAAGGCCAGCGAAGCCGCCGACGACGCGGAAGAGCCCAAGAAGAAGGCCACGCCGAAGAAGAAGGCGGCCAAGGACGCCGAATAGGCTCAGCCCTTTACGGAATTGACGAAGGCCGCCCCCGAGGCGGCCTTTTTCGTTGCGAAACTGCAACAGCCGGCCGGCATTACGGGCCGTGGCCATTGGCGATACGAAGCATTGATCATTATCTGCCCTTCTGCTGAAAACCGCATGGTCGTTGGAGGGGGCGTTGAGCCTATTCGTCGAAACGGGACGCGTCGTCGCGATAGCGCTGGTTCTGGTCCTGGGCTGCGATGCCGCTCACGCCGACGCCGGTAACTGGCGGCTAGGCAACGGCGACGAAGGCCTGGTCACGGCTTCCGTGCGTGCCACCAACAAGCTGATCACCGGCGGTGGCGCCCTGAGCTACAGCCCAACCCTGACCATAGCCTGCCGGCCGGACGGCGAACCGCGCTGGACCGAGTGGCTGCAGTTGAACGATTCCGTCTCGGCCAGCCGCAAGATCACCATGTCGGTGACCGTCGATGCCGGCGCCAAATTCGACGAGAGCTGGTCGGTCGGCCCGCGCGGCAGGACGCTGGTGCGCGACGGCGTTGATGGCGTCAGGCGCCTTGTTCCCGCGAACCGGCTGCTTTTGTCCTGGCGCTTCGGCCTGCTGTCTGGGCGAGGCGAAGCGGATTTCGACCTTGCCGGGCTTGGCGAGGCGGTCGCGCAGATCGCCGGGACCTGCAACACGGATGCACCCTGAGCCACCGCACTTGACCGCGTCGCGTCGACGCGCTTCAGGGTCTTTGTTTTCATGCATGTCGTCGTCCCAAAACCGAGATCACTGTTGGGCGACATACAATAAACTTTTGTGCGGTGGACCTCTTCTACCTGCCCGCCAGATTCCGTGTTATATAGATGCCGCAATTCCATATGGGGAGAAGCGGATAATCTGTTCTCCCGTGCAAGGCGCATGGTATCGGCATGCGCGGATCGTCCAAGGCCATTGACGATCAGGGAGGAAATGCCATGCGCTTGGTCGCGTTTTTCGCCGTCGCGTCTGTTGCAACCTTCGTCGCCAACCCGTCGCAGGCTCAGGATGCCGCGGCTGGCGAGAAGGTCTTCACCAAATGCAAGGTCTGCCACATCGCAGACGAGGACAAGAACAAGATCGGTCCATCACTGCACGGCGTCATAGGACGCACCGCCGGTACGCATCCGGACTTTAAATATTCCGATGCCATGATTGCGGCCGGCAAATCCGGCGTAAAATGGGACGAGCCGACACTGACGACCTACCTTCATGACCCCAAGGCCATGGTCAAGGGGACGAAGATGACGTTTCCCGGCCTCAAGGACGATGCAGACGTGGCCAACGTCATTGCCTATCTGAAAACGTTTTCCCAGTGACGTGGCTCCTCCGCCGTCCGTCTAACGTTTTGTTTAACCTGATCTTATCCGAGCCGAGGACAGCGTAGGCAAAACAGGTTCCAGTTTTCGCTCGCGTGGCGTCTCAGTTCGGGATCATAGCCCAGCTTGCCTGCTGCGATAGGTAGATGTCTGAGATGTCGACTGAGGAAGGCCACCTCAAGGATACCGTCATCCGCCTCTCGGAAGCGACAGCGGGTGACTTCTTCGCGCTTTTGAAGCCACGGGTGATGGCACTTGCCGTGTTCACCGCTTTCGTCGGCCTGATGGTGGCGCCGGGCGCGATGAACCCGGTCATTGCCTTGATTGCAATCGGTGCGATTGCGATCGGAGCGGGAGCGGCCGGCTCCCTCAACATGTGGTACGACGCGGATATCGATGCGCTGATGTCTCGCACATCGAAGCGGCCGGTTCCGTCAGGACGCGTCACGCCGGGCGAAGCTCTCGGCTTCGGCCTGGTGCTTTCGGCGCTTTCGGTCATGACGCTCGGCGTGCTGGTCAACTGGCTCGCCGCACTGCTGCTGGCCTTCACCATCTTCTTCTACGTCGTCATCTATACGATGTGGCTGAAGCGCTCGACGCCGCAGAACATTGTCATCGGCGGCGCGGCGGGTGCCCTTCCTCCCGTCATCGGCTGGGCCGCCGCAACGGGCGCCATCGGCGTTGAAAGCCTGATCCTGTTTCTGATCATCTTCCTGTGGACGCCGCCGCATTTCTGGGCTCTGGCGCTGTTCAAGGTTGGCGACTACGCGGCCGCCGGCATCCCGATGATGCCGAACGTGGCCGGCCAGGCCTCGACCAGAAAACAGATATTCGCCTATTCATTGCTGCTGGCGCCAATTGGCGCGTTGCCCTGGGTGCTCGGATTCGCGAGCGGGTTTTATGGAATTGTGTCGGCTGTATTGGGCGCTGGTTTTATCTGGCACGCCTGGAAGGTTCTGGTCGTTCCAGACAACGAGACGAAACCTGCAAAGGCGCTGTTTGCCTTCTCGATTTTCTATCTCTTCGCGATCTTTGCCATACTGCTTGCCGACACCATCGCAACACGGGCGCTCATGTCAGTCGCAGGTTGACGATATCGGCTCTGATATCACGATGGTATTGCGCAGAATCCCAGGATCAGCAGGGCGACTATGCCAAGGCCGAGTATGAGAAGCGTCCTTCCGTCCATGACCTTCACCTTTGACCCGGCGCATGATCCTGAAAATCGGGATCGGTCTCCAGAAACGACCATGCGTCAATCAACGTGATACGGTGTCCTTTGTGCGCCCGAAAAGGGCGCCCGGCGCTAAAGAAGAATATCGAAAAAAGACCGCCAGAGCTAGCCGGACCGACGGATCTCTTCTGACAAAGGGCGACAAGTCTCTGGCAAGAGAGTATGTTGATTGCGGTGCAGGTCGCGGTTTTGCGTGGCCAGTCATGCAGAACGGCAGCACCGTGAAACCGCGACCTAACCGGACCTGATCTGGAGGAACGGTCATGGCAAGCTTTCATGTGATAGCAGGCGCCGGCGAGACGCTGGAACATACCAGAATTCGTAAAATCGGTGTTTCCGACCTTTTCGATGCGCTCAAACTGGGCGTCGACGATTTCATGGTCAAACCGTCCCATATCGTTTTTCTCTGCCTGATCTATCCGCTCGTGGGCGTCGTGCTCGCTGCTTGGACTTCGGGCGCCAATGCGTTGCCGTTGTTGTTTCCGCTGGTCTCGGGTTTTGCGCTGATTGGCCCATTCGCGGCGATAGGCCTCTATGAAATCAGCCGCAGACGGGAAGCCGGGCTAGACGCCTCCTGGCGGCACGCTTTCGAGGTCAGGAATTCTCCGGCGCTGCCCGCCATCGCGGCGGTCGGGATCATGCTTTTTGCTATCTTCATCACCTGGCTTTTGACGGCCAAGATATTCTACGAATATCTTTTCGGCCCGACTCCGCCGGAATCGATATCCAGCTTCATCAATGAAATATTTGCCACCGGACGCGGCTGGACGCTGATTTTCCTGGGGCATGCCATCGGCTTCGTGTTCGCTGTGGTGGTGTTGTGCACAACGGTCGTCGCCTTCCCATTGTTGCTCGACCGCGATGTCGGCGCCTACGAAGCCATTCACACTTCGGTGCGTGCGGTGCTGGCGAACCCGATCACCATGGCTGTCTGGGGGCTGATCGTGGCCGTCGCCCTGATCATCGGGTCGCTGCCGGTGTTTGTCGGGCTGGCCGTCGTGTTGCCGGTCCTCGGTCACGCCACCTGGCATGTCTACCGCAAGGTCGTGGAGTCGCCCGCCGGACCGGCGAGTTGAGGACGTTCCGCCCTACGCACCGGCGAGGGTGCCGGTGCAGGGTTTGATCGAAGGCGTCAGTAGGCCGGGTGACTGAAGCGGGCCTGGTATGCGCCCATGGTCAGGTTGCGGAAATCCTTGCCGCTGACATGCACCAGCGTTCTATGGTCGCCGCCCTCGAAGTAGACGTCGGCGGCATCGCCAAGGCTTTCATCGACAATCACTGGCACATCGTAGGCTGCACCGATCGGCGGGATGGCGCCGGTGTCGCAATCTTCGAAGAGCGAAATCACCTCGTCTTCGGAGGCGAGTCCGAGACGCTTGTCCATGACGTCCTGCAACTTGCCAAGTTCAATCCTGTGGGTGCTCGGAACCACGGCCAGCGTGTAGCCAAGCTCGTGGTGAACGACCACGGATTTCGCCATGATGCCGCCGGGCACATGCGCGGCTATTGCCGCCTGTCGGCTTGTTGACGTGCGATGATGAACGACGGTGTCGTAGGAAACTCCCTTGCCGTCGATGAAGTCCTTCAATTTGTTTGCGATCGTCATCTTGGCCTCCCTTGCTTGAGCATGGTCTTTTCCGAACCGACAAAGTCGGCGTGGCAAAACCGGGTCCACTTTTCGGGATCATGCTCTAACAAAAATGGACCAGCGGCCGATTGTTTCAAGGCGCCGGCGAGCGAACTGGACGTACGCCGCATGCGTGGGTCCTGACCGCAGATGCCATCGGCAAATCCGGTTTGCGCGTCAGGGTCCGGCTCCGAAGAACGCCAGCCGGGTCAAAAGCGTGTAGTCGGCTTCGAAGAGCATCATTGTCACGAACACCAGCACCAGTATCGGTGGCAAGATGATCGCATAGGCCAGCGCCAGCCGTTCCCAGGCCATGTGCATGAAGACGGCGACGATCAGCCCTGCCTTGAGGATCATGAAGATCAGGATCAGCGACCATCTGAGATAGCCATGAAGGCCGAAATAATCGACCAGGTAGGAGCAGGTGCTGAGGATGAACAACCATGCCCAGACCACCAGATAGAGCTTGATCGGATGTTCCTGGTGAACCTCCGCATGGATGATGCCGGTCGACGGCGCTTCATGCGCAGCGTGAAGTGCGTGTTGCCCGAGGCCGTTTGCGGTTGCTTCAGCCATATCTGCCTCTCACCAAAGTCTGCCTCTCACCAAAGATAGAAGAATGCGAAGATGAACACCCAGACCAGATCAACGAAGTGCCAGTACAGCCCCATGATCTCGACGTTCTCGTAGCGGCCCGTGCGGCTGGTGAAGAAGCCGCGCCGTCCGGTGTCGTAGTCTCCACGCCAGACCTTGCGCGCCACGATGATCAGGAAGATCACCCCGATCGTCACATGGGTGCCGTGGAAACCGGTGATCATGAAGAAGCATGAGCCGAACTGCGCGGCGCCCCAAGGATTGCCCCAGGGCCGCACCCCTTCGGTGATCAGCTTGGTCCATTCGAAGGCCTGCATGCCGACGAAGGTGGCGCCGAGCGCCGCGGTCAGAAGCATGAGGATTGCCGTCTTGCGGCGGTCGCGGCGATAGCCGAAATTGACCGCCATGGCCATCGTTCCGCTGCTTGAGATCAGCACGAAGGTCATGATGGCAATAAGGATCAGTGGGATATCCGAGCCACCGATGCGAAGCGCAAAAACCTCGCTCGGATTGGGCCACGGCACGCGTGTCGAAATGCGCGCGGTCATGTAGGAGAGCAGGAAGCACCCGAAGATGAAGGTGTCGCTGAGCAGGAAGATCCACATCATGGCCTTGCCCCAGGACACATTCTTGAACGCACGCTGATCCGAGGACCAGTCGGCGGCAATGCCCTTCCAGCCCGCGGGCCGTGGCTCCGTCTGGCCGATATGCGTCAGTGTCTCTGCCATGCGCTTGATCCTCTTAGGTCAGCAACTGCCGGCAAATGTCGATGAACGTCGCGGCCCAACCGGCCAGCAGCGCGAAGATGGCAAGCCAGACGAAGAGCAGGAAATGCCAGTACATGGCGCACAGTTCGACGCCGAGACGAAGCCGCTCCGGCCGCGCTCCATTCCAGGCGCCGGCGGTTGTTCTGCCGAGGCCCACCAGCCCGCCCACTATGTGCAGGCCATGCATGCCAGTGATCAGGTAGAAAAAGCTGTTGGCCGGATTGGAGCTCAACAGATAGCCGTCTTCGGTCAGTTGCCGCCATGCCATGAGCTGACCGACCAGGAAGGCGAGCGCGGTGAGCCCGGCAGTGGCAAGGCCGAGCCTGACCGTGTCGAGCTGGCCCCTGCGCGCCGCGACCGAGGCGCATTGCAGGGCTATGCTGCTCAGGACCAGCACGCCGGTGTTGAACCAGAGCAGCCGCGGCAACGGCAGCGGCTGCCAGTCCGACACTGCCATCCGCATGAAATAGGCGCTGGTGAAGAGCGCGAACAGGCAGCCGACAACGGCGAGGAAGACGCCGAGGCCGATCTTGGCGGTGGGCAGCGCCGACCTGTCGAGGGCGACAAAGTCGCCGGCCAGACCTTGCTCGAGCCATGGCTTGGCCGTCAGCCTCTGGTGCGAAAGCCACCATCCGACAAAACCGGCAATGGCGAGCAGGAAGACCAGGATGACGCTCATGCCGGCTCCTTCGAGGGGCCGAAGGAGCCCGGAATGTTCTGTGGGATGAAGTCCTCCTTGGCGCCCGGCACGCTGTAGTCATAGGCCCAGCGATAGACGATCGGCAGGTCCTTGCCGAAATTGCCGTGGGCCGGCGGTGTTTGCGGCGTCTGCCATTCGAGGGTCGTGGCCCGCCACGGATTGCCGCCGGCCTCGCGGCCATGCCGGATGCTCCAGATCAGATTGAACAGGAACACCATTTGGGCAAAGCCGACGATGAACGCCATGATGCTGATGAACGAGTTCAGGTGATGGGCCGACTCCGTCATGATCGTCATGTCGGTCAGTTCAGCATAGCGCCGCGGCACGCCCATCAGGCCGAGATAGTGCATGGGGAAGAAGATCAGGTAGGCGCCGAGGAAGGTGACCCAGAAATGGAACCGGCCCAGCGCTTCGTTCAGCATCCGGCCGGTGACCTTCGGGTACCAATGGTAGATCGCGCCGAAAACCACGAGGATCGGTGCGACACCCATGACCATATGGAAGTGGGCGACGACGAACATCGTGTCGGAGAGTGGAACATCGACGACGACATTGCCGAGAAACAACCCGGTCAGCCCGCCGTTGACGAAGGTGACGATGAAGGCCAGGGCAAACAGCATGGGTATGGTGAGGTGGATGTCGCCGCGCCACAGGGTCAGCACCCAATTGTAGACCTTGATGGCAGTTGGAATGGCGATGATCAGTGTCGTGGTGGCGAAGAAGAACCCGAAATAGGGGTGCATGCCGCTGACATACATGTGGTGTGCCCAGACCACGAAGCTCAGCGCGCCAATGCCGACGATTGCCCAGACCATCATCCGGTAGCCGAAGATGTTCTTGCGTGCATGGGTGCTGATCAGGTCGGATACGATGCCGAAGGCCGGCAGCGCCACGATGTAGACCTCGGGATGGCCGAAGAACCAGAACAGGTGCTGGAACAGGATCGGGCTGCCGCCATTGTGCTGCAGTTGCTCGCCCATCTCGGAGATCGCCGGCATGAAGAAGCTGGTGCCGAGGACGCGGTCAAGCAGCATCATCACGCTGGCGACGAACAGGGCCGGAAAGGCAAGCAGCGCCATGACGGTCGCGGTGAAGATGCCCCAGACGGTCAGCGGCAGGCGCATCATCGTCATGCCGCGCGTGCGGCCCTGCAGCACCGTCACCACATAGTTCAGGCCGCCCATCGTGAAGCCGATGATGAACAGGATCAGCGAGGAGAGCATCAGGATGATGCCCCAGTCCTGGCCGCCCGGTGTGCCGCTCATGATGGCTTGCGGCGGGTAGAGCGTCCAGCCGGCCCCCGTCGGTCCGCCGGGCGCAAAGAAGCTCGACACCAGAACCAGCACAGCGAGCAGATAGATCCAGTAGCTCAGCATGTTGACATAGGGAAAGACCATGTCGCGCGCGCCGACCATCAACGGGATCAGGTAGTTGCCGAAGCCACCGAGGAAGAGGGCGGTGAGCAGGTAGATCACCATGATCATGCCGTGCATGGTGATGAACTGGTAATAGGCCTCCGGCGTGATGAAGTCGAACGTACCGGGGAAGCCGAGCTGCAGCCGCATCAGCCAGGATAGCACCAGGGCGACCAGGCCGATTCCCGTTGCTGTCGCCGAATACTGGATGGCGATGACCTTGGCGTCCTGCGAGAAGACGTATTTCGTCCACCAACTGTGCGGATGGTAGAGTTCCACTTCCGCGACTTCGGCCGGCGGTATGCCATCTGCAGGTGTGATGTCGACCATAGGAACACCTCCGTGTCCTTTTCAGCGAGCCCGGACCGTTTCGAGCTTTGCTGCAATTTTCAAACCTGACGCCATCGTCTTGCCCGGCGCCTGGTCTGCCGAACCGGTTTGCAGGGGCGCCGACAACTGCGCGAAAGTCTGTTGCTGGCCAAGCCAGGCCAGGTAGTCTTGCTGTGTGTCGACCACGACCACGCCATGCATCAAGGGATGCCCTTGGCCGCAAAGTTCGGCGCACAGGACCTGAAAGGTTCCGGTCCTGGTCGGGGTGAACCAGAAATAGGTGACCGAGCCCGGGATCATGTCCATCTTGGCGCGGAATTCCGGCACATAGAAATCATGAAGCACATCGATCGAGCGGAGCAGCATCTTGACCGGCTTGCCGACCGGCAGATGCAGATCAGCCGCTTCGACCACGACATCGTCCTGACCATTGGGATCGCCGCCGATCACGCCCAGCGGATTGTCAGCGGTGACGTCGCGGGTGTCGGATGTGCCAAGCTTGCCGTCCTTGCCGGGCAGGCGGAAACTCCACTGCCACTGCTGGGCGACGACTTCGACGTTGGTTGCATCGCTTGGGACGTTGACAAACCGGCTCCAGACGAACAGGCCGGGAACCAGCAACGCCGTAACCCCGACCGCGGTGACGATCGTCAGCCACGATTCGAGCCGCTTGTTCTCGGGTTCGTAGAAAGCCCGATTCCCTTCTCGATGACGGAAGCGGAAGACGCAATAGGCCATGAATAGAACCACGGCGGCGAAGACGATGCCGGTGATCCAGAAGGTGATGATGATAGTGTTGTCGATATAGGCCCAGTTCGAGGCAATGGGCGTCCACCACCATGGGCTCAGCAGGTGAAACAACACTGAGCCCACGACGATCAAAACGAGTACAAGCGCTACGGCCATGTCCCGTTCCTCCTGGCATTCCAAGGGGCGCTAAGCCGTCCCGGGAAATACCTGACGCATCATAGCTTGATTTGGGGTCGCAATTCTAGAGCCGACTATCTTGATGGGAAAAAAGCCGACCTTGCCGGTCGCTTGGTGCCTAGATCAGCAGCAACCCTTTCATGCTGGCGTATCCCTTGCGCCCGATGATGATGTGGTCATGCACGGAGATGCCGAGCCGCTTGGCTGCCTCGATGATCTCCTTCGTCATCTCGATGTCGGCGCGCGAGGGCGTCGGATCGCCTGACGGATGGTTGTGCACCAGGATGATCGCTGTCGCCGACAGTTCAAGCGCGCGCTTGACTACTTCGCGGGGATAAACCGGCGTGTGGTCGACCGTCCCGGTCTGCTGCACCTCGTCGGCGATGAGCGCGTTCCTCTTGTCGAGGAACAGGATGCGGAACTGTTCGCGCTGCTCGAAGGCCATTGCCGAGCGGCAATAGGCGAGAAGCTGCGTCCACGACGAAAGGACCTCGCGGCCATAGACCTCGCCATGCGCCATGCGCTGCGCTGTCGCCGCGACGATTTTCAGGTCGAGCGCCACCGCCGGGCCGATGCCCTTGACCTCCTGCAGCAGGCCAACAGGCGCGCCGAGCACTTCGGCCAGCGTGCCAAACCGCGCCAGCAGCGCCTTGGCGACCGGCTTTGTGTCGGCGCGCGGGATCAACCGGAAGAGCAGTAGTTCCAGGAGTTCGTAGTCGGGCAGGGCGTTCGGACCGGCCGCGGCAAAGCGCTCGCGCAAGCGGTCGCGATGGCCGAGATAATGCGGTTTTTCGTCGAGCAACCCGGCTTTCGTCATTGGCCTTGTCTTGCCCGGAAGCGGCATCGGCTTCTCGGCGAAGAAACTCCGCTCATCTTCGTCGATCGACATCCCCAGTGCCCCAAGCTTCCCAGACGCAGCATCCGGCCAAGGCAAATACTAGGCCGGCAATTCCGGACGGTCGAGTTTTTTCGCGGCACCGCAAAAGCCGTCATCGCCCATGTCGAATGCCGCTCGCACTGCGGTGAGCAGCCGCATCGGCAACCCATTTGCCATTCGGGAAAGAAGCCGCCTCGCTCATCCAACCTTGCCGCCAAGTTCGTCCGTTACTGCGCGGATCAGCGGCACATCCTTGATATCCGTGTGCACGACCAGCCAGAGTTCACGCGTCAGTGGACCGTCCGGCAAAGGCAGCGTGGTCAAATTCAGATCCGCCGCCATGAAATCCGGCAGCAGCGCGACACCGCCGCCGGCCTTGACGGCAGCCAATTGAAACTCCAGCGCAGTGGCGCGGATGGCGACGGGACGCCCCCCGGCGATCCGCGCAAGCATCGTTTCCTGCGGCGACGAGGCCATGGTTTCCTCATAGCCAATGAAGGACCAGTCTGCCTCGCGCGTCTCGGCGAGATAGGCTGGGTCGGCATACAGGCTGAAGCCGATCTCGCCGATCTTGGTGACGGTCAGGTCGCCGTGTTCTGGTCGCGTCATCCGCACGGCGATATCTGCCTCCCGCCGTCCAAGCGAGGCATAGCGCGTCTCGCCGATGATCACGACATTTATGCCCGGATGGCTTTGCCGCAGGCGAACGAACGGCTCGGCCAGCAACGCGGTCGCCAGGGCAGGCGGGGCGCTTACCCTGACCGTGCCCGTGTGCTGGTTGTCGGCATTCAATGCCGCACGCTCGATCGTCAGGGCATCTTCGCTCATTCGTGTGGCGATGTCGGCTATCTGCTGGCCCTTGGCCGTTAGCGAAAGACGCCGCCCACGCCGGTCGACGAGCTTGGCGCCGATCATTTCTTCCAGATGCGCCACCCGTCTCGCCACCGTGGCATGCTCCACGCCGAGTGCCCGAGCGGCGGCCGAAAGCGTGCCCAGCAGCGAAAGAGCGTGGAAATGGCGAAGGTCCTCCCAATCCAGCATCTGATCATTTTTTCCCATTGCCTGGGAGTTTATAGGTAATTTTCAATCAGCTTGTCATCTGCCATTCACCTGTCGAACATCAATTGGAGAATGAAGATGGATATCGCCGTCACGCTAACCGCCACGGGAGGCATCGACCAGTTGCAGGTGTTGGAGCGCGCGCCGCAATCTCCCGGCCCGCAGGAAATCCGTATCCGGCATGAGGCGATCGGCGTCAATTTTCTCGATATCTACCATCGCAAGGGCATCTATCCGCTGCCCTCTTATCCCGCCGTGCTCGGCGCCGAGGGAGCCGGAATCGTCGAGGCCGTCGGCGCCGAAATTGTGTCGCTCGTTCCAGGCGACCGTGTCGCCTATGCCGGCGCCCCGGTTGGCGCCTATAGCTCCACGCGTCTGCTGCCGGCGACGCGGGCGATAAAGCTGCCGGACGGCATCGGCTCGCGCATTGCGGCGGCATCGACGCTGAAGGGGATGACGGCATACATGCTGCTTAACCGCGTTTATGCCGTGAAGCCGGGCACTGTCATCCTGGTCCATGCCGCGGCGGGTGGGATTGGGGCCATTCTGGTCCGCTGGGCAAAGCATCTGGGCGCAACGGTGATCGGCGCCGTCAGTTCCGAGGAAAAGGCCGCGCTTGCTCGCTCCCATGGCGCCGACGATCTTATCGTCGGGCGCGATGACGATCTCGTCCAGCAGGTCTTGCAGCTTACAGATGGTCGAGGCGTGGATGTCGGCTATGACGGCATCGGCGGTGCCATGCTCGCCAAGACAATTCAATGCATACGGCCGTTCGGTACCGCCGTCAGCTTCGGCCAGGCAGCCGGGCCGATCCCGCCGGTTTCCCTGGACCAGTTGCGGCCCAACCGCGCGCTTGCCCACCCGAGCATAATGGCCGCGACCGGCGACCAGGCTTTCTACGCCGAAGCCGCCGCGGCCTTGATCGACGCCTTTAGTCTGAACATCACTGCCGACGTTGGCGGGGAATTCGCGCTCAGGGACGCAGCCAGAGCCCATACTGAACTCGAAGCGGGGCGAACCGCAGGAAGTCTGCTGCTGATCCCATAGGCTGGCGCCAACCCGCCGCTCGGCTGACCTTGCGGGTTCCCGCGGGCGCGGCTCTCTTTAGGCCGGGAGGCCGGGACGGTCGAGGTTCTTCGGCGACAGCGTGAAAATCTCGCAGCCGCTGTCGGTGACGCCGACGGTGTGCTCGTATTGCGCCGACAGCGAGCGGTCGCGCGTCACGGCGGTCCAGCCGTCCGACAGCACCTTCACATGCGGCCGGCCGAGATTGATCATCGGCTCGATGGTGAAGATCATGCCAGGCCGCATCTCCACACCTTCATTGGCGCTGCCATAGTGGAGGATGTTCGGTGCGTCGTGGAAGAGCTGGCCGACGCCATGGCCGCAGAAATCGCGCACCACCGAGCAGCGCTCGGCCTCGGCATAGGTCTGGATAGCGGCGCCGATGGCGCCGGTGCGCGCGCCCGGCCTGACAGCGGCAATGCCGCGCATCAGGCATTCATGGGTAACCTCGAGCAGCCGCTCCGCCGCCCGCTTGATGGTGCCGACCGGATACATGCGCGAGGAATCGCCATGCCAGCCGTCGAGGATATAGGTGACGTCGATATTGACGATGTCGCCATCCTTCAGCGGCTTGTTGTCGGGAATGCCATGGCAGACGACATGGTTGATCGAGGTGCACGATGATTTGGTGTAGCCGCGATAGTTGAGCGTCGCCGGCAGCGCGCCGTGATCCATGCCGAACTCGAAGACGAAACGGTCGATGCTTTCCGTGGTGACGCCAGGCGCGACCATCGGCACCAGTTCGTCGAGGCAGCGCGCGGTGAGATCGCATGCCTTGCGCATCCCGGCAAAGCCGTCTTCACCGTAGAGGCGGATCTGGCCGGTGTTTCTGAGCGGTGCCGTGGCGGCGTCGAGATAAGTGACCATTTTGCCTGTGTAGCTTTGTCCATGTAGCCGCTGCGCCCCTTGCACAGGAGCCGGCGTGAAAATCCCCCCAGATTTGGCATTTGAGGGCAAAAGGTTCAAGGAAGAACTGTCCGGTGCGCCCGCCAGCGAGAACTATTCGGCCTGGTGGGAGCATTCTGGCGCCGGGTTTTGGCGGTTTGCTTTCCTTTTTTGCCATCGTGCGCTAGGCCGGGGGATGTTCGTGCCATCGCACCCGTTCCCCGCACCCAAGCGCCGGGCATTGCCTGAAGTGCGGCTGACGGCGGCTTGTTCGTGCCTGATGGGCCTGGTGCTGCTGGCGATGCTGTGCCTCGGCCGACCGGATCTGCCCGTCGTTGCCGGTGCCGAGCCAGGTGCCGCCAGCATCGGCATGGAGCGGTCCGGCGAGGTGGCAGCACTGCTGCGCGTCACAGGCAAGGTGCAGGCGCTGGAAGTTCGCTCCGTCCGGCCAGTGCTCGCCAAGTTCGCAAGTGGCCACCTGGCCTTACCGGCTCCTCAGGCTGTTTTCCTTCGGCATATCAAGAACACCCAGGCAGCGGCCGTTGCCAGGGAGGGCGCAGCCTGTGCTCCCGACGCGAACACCAACCAGCCGCGCGCGCCACCGTCACGTCCGGCCTGAGCGGTCTAACACCGCGCCTTCACCATCATTCCTGTTCCAGTTCGCGTCGCGATCCGTGCGGCGGCCATGGGTCGCGCGCCGGCCGCGCGGCGTGACATTTGCGGATTCATTCCAATGCAACGCATCAAGACGTTCAAAAGCCTGTCGCGAGCGGTTTCCGCCGCATCGTTTCTCTCCGTCCAGGCATTCATCTGTATCGGCACCGTCTATTGGGCGGTCGCCGAGACGCTCTATCTGTCGGGCACCGGCGCGCTCGTCCTCGGCGGCGTGTTCGCGGTGCCGTCTGCCTTCGCTCTGCTCGCGGTGGTGCGCATGGCCTTCGACGCGGAAACCGATCCCGCCAACCAGTAGGCCCAACCAGTAAATATGGTCAGCAGGCGTCCCATGTTCGCGGGACGCCTGCAGCATCCGACTGGCAGGGGCAGACCGGTTGCAGCAAAACGCGCGGCTCCGCAGTCGTGACACATTCCTGCGGCAAGAGTAACTTTTAGCGACGAATGGCGTTGCTTTGGTCGACGCCGGTTCGGGAGATGTCGGATGGATAGATTGCAATTCGAGGTGCCGGTGCGTATCGCGCCAGCCCCTGGCTTGCCTGTCGAGGAGATTTACAGCGTCGAGCTGGCGCTTGATTTCCTCCAGGATTGGCCGGCACGCCGGCAAGGGCCGATCTATCAGAAGGCTTTCAACGCCTGCTTTGGCGCCACGGTTGATGTGGTCAAGACCGAAGACGCCTGCCGTGCATTCATGGCGTTCTGCCGGGTCTCGGGGCTGATGGCCAATGACATGATGATCCCGCGCAAGCGTAACGGCGAAGCCAGGGCGCTGCAAGCCTGAGGCCACTTCCGCCTGTCTAGTCCGATCGTCACATTGTTTCGTCTCGCCAAGCGGGCGCCGCGCTGGCGGCATTAAGCTTCCGTTTCCACTTTCGCGGCTACGCCATTGCTTGTTCGTCAATGGTTGATTCGTTGCGTCAGTCTCGTGGTTGGAAGATGTCTCCAGAAAAAGTCCGTGCGTTCCCGATCGATCGTCAGATGTTCCTGGTCCGCGATGTGGCCGCAACGCTCTGTAATCTGCACGGCGAGAAGGCGGCCTCGTTCTGGCGGGCCAAGGCGACGGAGCTGCTCGACCGGATCGTCGGATCGGGCAGGGACAAGGCGGCAGCCAACGATGAAGTACGCAGGTTCTTCCTTGCCGTACAGCGAGAGCTGTCGGCTGATATGATAGCCGAGCCTGCCCCAATTCTTTCGGCCTGAAGTAGTCTCTTACCCTACTGGCTTACGCTGTTTACGTGGCCGACAACGGGCTGACGCTGGAAGCGATCCCGAGCGTGGCGGCGCGATACGCGCTTAAATATCCGGACCCGGAGGATGTCGTCCTCAACGTCGACATCAATTTCGCCCGAGCACCAGATGGCGGCGGCAACGCCATTCCCCGCCTGCGATTTCAACCTGGACTGACGAATCTCGGGGAGGGACTTTTCCGCCGTGCGGGTTAGCGAAATTTTTACCCAAGACGTCAAGGATCTTTAAACTTCTACCCCTTACCACAGTGGGCATGGCCTCGTGGCGGAGCGGCTACGCTAGAGACGGCAAATCTCGGAAGCCCCGGTTCGATTCCGGGGCGAGGCCTCCAAATTTCCTGTTAATGGGCTGATTCAGCCCCGGTGTTGCTGTAAGTCCCCCGGCTCTGGCCGGCGGGCTTCTGCGCGAAGTCAGGAACTTGACCGCTACTTCCCGGTCCGGTGCGACCGACTAACCTGCATGATCCAGCAGTCTCGTGACCGAAACTTCGCGACGATGTTCGGAATTGACGTGATCGACACCGTCCACAGTAATGGCGAACATCCCGTTCTCGATCCTTCCGATCAAGCCTTTGGCCTTCAGATACCAGAGATGAAACTCCAGATGTTCGCGCGGACATCCCGACAGACGTTCAATCTCCTCATCGCCAATACCGGGATTATGGACGTCTTGCCGACGCTTCACATAAAGGAACGACAATACTTTGGCCTGAATTTCCACGTCCCGTTCGACGCTCTTGGGGTCGCTGGCTTCCTCAGCCAGTTCGCGCCGATGGCCCAGGTGATCCTTATACCGAACGTCATACTGGGCACGCTTGACCGGGTCTCTGAGCGTGTTGTGGGCTTCCACGATGTTGCTGAAGCGTGATTCATCCCCGGTTTCCCTGTTGTCGGGATGGTAGCGCATAGCGAAATACCGAAATATCCGCTCGATTGTTTCCGAGTTGGCATTCGGACTGACTTCCAAAAGCTCATAATAGTCGATGAACATCTTGGTGGGCGTTCCCCCGAACTTCTACGCCAATGGTGGCGCAGCATCGCCCAAACTCAAACGGCATTCAAGCCGCCTCCCCAAAGGGGGACTTTGGTCTGGCATCTCGCAGGACAGGGGAAAGGGCAAACGCGCGTTGGTGGCGTTCTATTCGGATAATTAAGCAGTAGCTAATATAGATGAGCCTGCGTCATCCAATCGGATGGATGGAAGCGCCATGGCCCGGTGCTACTTTATTTTGCATCTGGAGCGACTTAGCCCCTGCGCCACCTACGGCAATGCCAAGGTCGGCAATGCGGTTTTGCTGCCCAAAAGAAGCCCGCTGGCTCTGGGGGTAAATATGAACAAGACGATTCTCATTGCTATCGCTGTCCTCGCGGTCAGCGTCGGCTATGCCGAAGCCAAGGACCGCAAGGTCGAAACCGCGACCCTCGGGACGTACGCCAATTCGATGAACCTGCCGGTTTGCACCGCGTCAAGCTCACTCTTCGAGGTCCTCGGCGACAAATGTTTTCTCGTCAAAGGCTCGATGATCTATGGCGACATCGCCGACCTTTCCCAGATAATCACTTTGGGCTGGTAGTCGGAGCAACAACGGCGCTAGACGCCGGTCTTCCGCAACATCGCCCCGGCGCCGCCGCCATTCTCGGCGACTCGACGCCAGCCGCTTCTAGTGCGGCCCGCATCTTGTCGACGATGCTCACACGCGAGTCCCAGACTTTGCGGCACCAGAGGCCCGGCCACCGTGGCAGCCGGACCCGTTGTTTTCGCAGGCTGCGCTATGTCACCTAATGGTTGTGAGACTGCTGGAAGCCGGCCACATCGTACTGAGATACGCTCTTCGGATTGTTGGAGTTCTGCGGCTGGGTGCCTGCGTACTTTCCATCCGCAACCCCGTCGGGGTTGAACGCGGACCCAGGAGCCGAGCTGGCGTGGCCAGGGGTGGCGCTTCCCGTCTCAGGTTTGCCGATCGTTTGGTTGGGCTGGCCTGTCGTGCCTGTTACGGTGTGGACATTGCCAGCCAAAGCCGCGCCAGTGGAGGCTATGAACAAGCCGGCGAGAATCGGAGCGAGGAGATGTTTCATGGTTATTTCTCCAAAGCGTTTGATTTTGGGCGCCTGGGGTCTCTGGAAGCGCCCGGCGGTAAAGGGTTAAACGCTGTTGGGACCATCGTTCGTCCCGAGACTCGCGAACTCGTGATATGCCTGCAACAACTGCTTAATGCATGCCGCCCAAAAGTGACCTCGGTTTTGGGACAACGACATGCATGAAAACAAAGACCTAAAACGCGTCGCATGTGTCCGTTTCGATGCGACGCCTTAGGGTCTGGCTTTCTTCTCTGTGGCAGAAAAGTCACGCAACTCGAATTTGCAGCGCTTCAACTGGCGCGCGCTTATTATCCAGCTAAGCGAGGCGTACCATCGTCGACGGGCAGGGGACGGCATGACCGCAACGCGGTTTCATTTCCTCCCTAACTAGCGCCCGCCGCGGATAACGTGGTGGGCGTTTTCTTGTCGGGCGAAGGCAATCCCCGCTGGTTCCTACCGCTGTGTGCCACTAGCACACCTTGTTTGCCACCGCGCCCCAGAAGAAGAACGCTGCAACGGAGGCAAGGATCGATTGAACATTTCGCATCGGACAACCCTGCCCAGGGAAGTCCAGCTTGCGCGCGGGATTACGCGGTCTGAAGCTGTTCGACAGATCGCGCGTGCGACAACACAATCAGCCGAGTAGCGGCGACTGCGGCCAAGATCATGGAAACCGCTGTGATGTTAAGGAAGATGGACCACGCGAACTCTATGCCGCTCGGGTCATAGCAACTTAGGTATTCCATGGCACTTTGCCCCTCTAGCCCGCCGATCCAGCAGTCGCCAAACCGCTTTCCAAGCATGCTCCTGAAGCAAGAGGAATACAAGAGTTTGCTAATATGCCGGTCGATCGACTAACCGACGAGCGCCATTCCAATCGCCAAGCCAAGGCCGATTGCGAGGCCCAAGACGAGCTTGCCGGCCAAATCGAGGGCGACTGTGCGGACGACGGGGCGCACGTCCCTGCGGGGCTGCAAGAGGGCTCTGGACAGGCTGTCGAAGACGGTATCCATTTCAAGATTCTAGATCGAAACTTGGAAAATGTGAATCCCCAACACTATGGTGTCTTCGCACCATTTCTTAGCGGCTGCTAATGGCTCTCGTCCTCGCTTTAAGTCGACGCGAAACGGGGTAGGGTGCGCTCAATATGATGGATGACACCACCAGAAGCCTCGGCTTCCTAGCGATGTAGCGTTTCCAGATGGGTATGCCCGCCGCGTTGACGCCTTTGCCGGTCGGTGAATCCCATCAGCGGCAACGGCACTTGGCGGATCGATCGAAGCCGCAGTGCTGCCGTGCGCATCGGGAAAGTTCCGTCGCTAGCTACCCGTCGGGATTTCCGACATATCTGTCAGCGCTCGCCACCTAATTCTTGCACTTTTTTAGAAAAAGCTAATGGAATAGAAGCCACGGCTGCGATAAATCAGATTCGAGTTGCGTGAGGTCCGATGCCCGAGACCGGCTGTCGTTCATGGAGCGTTGATGCCGAGCCTGGTCGATCCAGTTCAGCGAGCCGCTGCCGGGCGCTGCCAAGGCGATCTTTCATCTGCCATCCGGGGCTCATCGGCCGCGTGAAGCACTTGCGTGGCGAAGAGGATTTGCGGCACGCTTCGTTGCAGGATTTTCGCGAGGAATGATAAAATGGCCAGCGGTGCAAATGATCCACCAATTGAACGACGCTCGCATCTCCGGACCGCTGTTCTAAAGGATGGGTCCATCATCACCGACGATGTGAACATCGGCTGCTCTGTCAGAAATCAGCATGCCCATGGCGCGGAGCTAAGGGTGGAGCCGGGCGTGGTTGTTCCTGAGCGGTTCGTCCTGCACGTCCCCGCAGATGGTGTCGAATACCGAGCCGTGGTCCGGTGGAGGAAGAACGAGCGGCTTGGCGTGCAGATTTATTGAGTATGCTGAGACAATGGACTTTTAGCTGGCTCATGCGATCCGACTTGTTCGACATCTGATCGCTGTCAGTTCGATTTGCGCTCTCGTTCAGCCAATCTTCCTTTGCGGCGCCGCACCGGCGAGGCCATCAGGAGGCTTGCGACTGCCGGCGTGTCGGGCCCTTCAGCAGCGCGACGTGACTCGCGAAATTCGCTGTACAGCATGTAATCCTCAGCGCGGGAGCCTTGGCGCTCCCGACTATGATAGCGGAATACCGCGAAGTGCCTTCCACAGGGCTAGGCCGACATGAGGATCTTCTCAATCGCGCTTGTCGTCGCTCATAACTGATATTCCGGCTACCATGATCCGGTCACCGGCTATGGCTGCTGCGACGACAAGGAGGATTGTAGAGTCATCAGTCCACGCTATGAGCCTCTGCCGGGCGGCGATTTCATTGTCCACACGGGGTCAAGGACCAAATATTTCATCCCCAAGGACCGCGTCATTGAGAGCGAAGATAGCCAGTATCACATCTGCACGTCCTCCCCGCATTTGACCATCCGCTGCTTCTTTGGGCCGCACACTGAGGCGAGACGATAGCGCCAATGGCCGATGACATCATTCCAAAGCTGAAGTGCGCCAGGTGTGTGTGGGTGGGAAGAAAGTCGGGCTCATCTACACACCGGACACGAGCCCGAGAGGACCACCGCAAGAGCAAATAGCCGCTAAAGCGCCGCCGTCATGACGGGTTGCCGCCATCCCGCGAAGCCGACGACAGCGATCACGAATCCAACGGAGACGAGCAGGACACTTCAGCCACCACCACGTGGGCCAAGGGCGACCACCGGTGCGAAGATGTCGAGGAGGAGAATGAACACGGCACACGAAGCGAAACAGCCATTAGGGAGCCGGCGTCAAAGGTGGCTGCCGATGACTCCAAAAACTGCAGATGTTCATCGTGCAAATCAATCAGAAGGTCGCGCGACATCTTCTGCTTTCGCCATTTTGCCCTCCCGCTGCCCTGCGCTCTGCGTCCGAACCAATCCCACAACCCAATGTCTCCCGCAGATCACGCGATTCCGGAGATATTGGCCAAATATTGGACGGGGAAAGTAGGAAAGAAGCTAAGTGCTTGAAAGTTCTGGTACGCCCAAGGGGAATCGAACCCCTGTTACCGCCGTGAAAGGGCGGTGTCCTAACCGCTAGACGATGGGCGCGCTCAGACGAAGCGGCTTATACTGACGTTGGGCGCAACCGGCAACCCGTTAGGTGCAGCCTTGGACAACTTTTTTCAGCCTGTTCAATTCAGGGCTGGCAGGGGGCGGGAAAGTGCCGGAATGTCCGCCGGTCGTGCTCCCATACCGCGACATGCGAGCGTTGCAACGGCGCAGAATTCTGCTCCCTTGCACTTTACGGCGAGAGTCACGGAATGGATCCCAGGGTCTCCGCGACGGAGCTTCGCTCCTGCTTCGCCCAGGGATGACGAAGTCAAATCTCGAATGTCGGGCTATCCAAACGGACGATCTCAAGGGCTACGTGGCCACAAGGCTCTGACATGCCGCTAGCCTTCGCCGCCGCTGCGCCGGCGGCAGCGCCAGTTCCAGTCGCGCTCGGGGCCGACGTCGACGTGGACCGATTCGGTGTGGCAGTAGGTGCCGACGCCGCCGCGGCCGGGCATGGTCCTGATGTAGTTCGCCAGTTCCCATTTGGAGACGCCGGGCACCTGGATGTCGGCGGCGGCGCAGTACATGTGCAGCGAATTCTTGGCGCCATTGGCGCGGCGGTTGCGGGCCGGGTCGCGATAGCCCGACGTCACCGTCATCTTGCGGCCGTAATGGCCTTCGATCGTCTTCAGCACGCGCACCAGCGAGGGTTTTAGGCAAGCCACGTCGACGCTCTCGTTCTGCTTCAGTAGGCCATTGGGGGCCAGCCGCGCCATGCCGGCCGCGGACGCGACCTGGTAGGCGCCGCCCGAACCTTCGTCCTCGTTGAGGTCGACGTCGCTCTCGTCGTCGAGGCCGGATTTACGCTTGATTTCGAACAGGGCCGTCTGCCGCACGCCGGGCAAGGCATCGCCACCGGTGATGTGGCCGCTATCGCCGCCGGTCGAGGCCAGCTGAATCGGTTTTGCGGTGGAATCGGCGGAGGCCAAAGTGATGATGGGCTTTGCCGCCGGCGCCGGCTTGGCCTGCACCGCGACGGGTTGTTCAGCGGCCCGCGTGTTGATCAAGGGCGCTGCCTTGGCCGAGCCCGGCGTGGCGCCAAACATCGAGGCCAGGAAGCCCCTTTTCTTCGGCACGTCCGCCGGCGGCGGGCCTTCACCCGCGGTCACATAGACCGGATTGTCCATCACGGGCGCGGCCGCCGCTTTCGGTGCCGTCACACCGCCATCGGCGGCGGCGATTTTCTGGGCAACCGCATCGGTCTGCTGCGCCGTCTGTTGGGGTTGCTGCAACGACTGCGGCGTCTGGCCAACGATTGTCTCGGCACCCGCCGGAGTGGAGAACGGAAAAGCGGCTTGGGGCTTGGCCATCGGCACATAGGCAACCGTTTCGGGCAGCGCCGTGTCGCTCTGCGACATCACGGTCGTCTGTTCGGTAACGGTCAGCGACGTCGAATCGGCTGTCACCACCGGCTTGCCTGACGAGGCGGCGTTGATGGCCGACGCGGAGGCGTTGTAGCCGGGCATTCCAACCGACATTGTCGGGTCGCCGGCCGAGGTGCAGGAGGCCATAAGCACGGAGCAGAGCGCTGCCGCAATGGCGCGGCGTTCTCCCTTCGCGAGGCTCCATCCTGCTGATTTCAAAGCCAAATCCCCCTCGATGTCCGGTCGGCATATCCTGGCGCGGCGTCTTTACGTCTGCGTCGAGGTGACCTTTGTCTCCGACCCGGAAACGAGACCTGTGTCAAATCCGCAAGCCTGGAAGTATTTTTGCAGCGATTGCCGATTTGGGGCGGCTTGACGGTTGACGCCACCATTTCGCCCGCTTTTACGGGGCCGTCAACTCACCAGACATTACAGTCCGTTACACACGCACCTTGACATAGGTGCCGGGAGCATCACCAAAGGTTTTCATATGCTTGCCGGGTTCGCGGGCAGGAACACGGGTGTTGTCCTTGGCCTCGATCCAGCTCTGCCAGTGCGGCCACCACGAACCCGGATGGTCTGTCGCCCGGGCGACCCACTGGTCGAAATCGCCCTCTGGCTTGCCGCCGGTCCAGTACTGATACTTGTTGGATGCGGGCGGGTTGACGACGCCGGCAATATGGCCCGACCCGGCCATGACATAGTCGACCTTGCCGCCGAAATATTTCGAGCCGAGGAAGACCGAAAGCGCCGGCGCGATGTGATCTTCCTTCGAAGCGAGATTGTAGACCGGGATCTTGATGTCGGCGAGCGACACGGTGTGTCCGGCAAGCTCCATCATGCCGCGCGACAGATTGTTCTCCAGGTAGCAGTTGCGCAGATAGAAAGAGTGGTTGGCCGCCGCCATGCGGGTCGAGTCGGCGTTCCAGTACAGGAGGTCGAAGGGCAGGGGATCCTTGCCGCGCATGTAGTTGTTGACGACATAGGGCCAGATCAGGTCGCCGGAGCGCAGCATGTTGAAGGCGGTCGCCATCTTGGTGCCGTCGAGATAGCCCTTTTCGCTCATCGACTTTTCCACCGCTGCGACCTGGTCCTCGTCGACGAACACCTTCAGGTCGCCGGCATAGGTGAAATCGACCTGGGTGGTGAAGAAGGTGGCGGACTGGATGCGGTCGTCGCCTTCCTGCGCCAGCAGGGCAAGGGCGGCCGCCAGCAGCGTGCCGCCGACGCAGTAGCCGATTGCGTTGACTTCTCTTTCACCGGTGGCCTTCTCGATCGTGTCGAGCCCGTATTGCAGCCCCTCGCGGATATAGGCTTCCCAACTCTTCATGCCGTGGCGTTCGTCGGGGTTGATCCAGGAGATGACGAAGACGGTGTGGCCCTGTTCGATCGCCCAGCGGATGAAGGACTTCTGCGGGTTGAGATCGAGGATGTAGAACTTGTTGATCCAGGGCGGGCAGATCAGCAGCGGCCGTTTCAGCACCGTCTCGGTCGACGGATCGTACTGGATGATCTCGGCGACGTCGCTGCGGCCGACCACCTTGCCGGGCGTCATGGCGATGTTGCGGCCGATCTCGAATGGCGAATAATCGGCTTGGCGCAGCTTCAGGTCGCCCTTGCCGGCGGCGATGTCCTCGGCAAGCATCTTCATGCCGCGCACCAGGTTCTCGCCGTTGGAGGCGACGGTTTCGCGGAACAGTTCCGGATTGGTCAGGATGAAGTTCGACGGCGAGATGGCGTTGGACACCTGCTTGACGTAGAATCCGGCCTTGTGGCGGGTGTGCTCGTCCAGGCCTTCGGCGTGCTCGACCAGGTCGGACGCCCAGCGCGAGGTCACGAGATAGGCCTGCTTGAGGAAATCGAAGAAGGCGTTGCGGCCCCATTCCGGATCCTGGAAGCGTTTGTCGCCGCGCTCCGGCTTGACCGCGTCCTCGGCGCCCTCGCCGTTGGGGCTGACGCGCTGGATGGCGTTGGCCCACACCGTCATGTAGCCGGCGAACAGCCGCGTCTGCGCTTCCAGCGCGCGCTGCGGGTCGGCAAGCCAGTATTCGCTGAGCTTGGAGAAAGTCTTGACCATGTCGACGACGGGCTCGGCGACGTGGTCGCGCACTTCGCCCTTTTCGCGCGGTTCGGCCCAGGCGGAAGCTGCCTTGCCGGCCTGCTCGACCATGCGCGCCATGTTAAGGGCGAAGCGTTCCGGATCCTTCACCAGATATTGCTCGACGGTCGAAGGTCCGCCATCTTCCGCTTTGCTCGAATCGGATGTTTTGGACATGGTGCTCGGGGTTCCTCCCGGGGCGTTTTCTTGACATATTACCATGGGACGTTCGACGGGGTCCAATTCGCTCTACCCCGCCTGCCAAGGAAACAATATGACGATTGATGTTGGCCAGACTTTTTTTTTCACCAGCGGTCGTTTTTCCCGTATGGCCGTGGCAATCGTCCTGCTGGCGGTAGCCGGCTGTTCCAGCACCAACACGGCGGGACCGGCCGTCGCCACACAAGGTGCGCAGGATACCGGTACATTCCCGAACCTGAACATCAAGCCGCAAGTGGCGGCACCGCAATTCAGTGATGCCGAGCGGAACGCCAGGCTCGCCGAGTTGAAGGCGGATGAAAACCGGCAGGCGGCCAAACGCGGCGGAGCCCCGATCACCAACCAGGCGGCCTTGACCGATCTGGCCAAGAAGCACGGCGACCAGACGCTGAAGCAGATAGAAGGCAAATGCGACCCTGCCCTCGACCCAAACTGTAAATGAGTATATAGCGCGCGCCCAAAGGCGCCTTGCCGGATGCGGCGCGCCCTCCCGAATACCAAGCGATGTCTGGAACTGCCATGGAAGAGTTTCACAAGGTCCGCCGGTTACCGCCCTATGTCTTCGAGCAGGTCAACCGGCTCAAGGCCAGCGCCCGTTCGCGCGGCGCCGATATCGTCGACCTCGGCATGGGCAATCCGGACCTGCCGACGCCCAAGGCCATTGTCGACAAGTTGTGCGAAGTGGTGCGCGATCCGCGCACCCACCGATATTCCTCGTCGCGCGGCATTCCCGGCCTGCGCCGGGCCCAGGCCAACTACTATGCCCGCCGCTTCGGCGTGAAGCTCAATCCCGACACGCAGGTGGTGGCGACCCTTGGCTCGAAGGAAGGCTTCGCCAACATGGCGCAGGCGATCACCGCGCCTGGCGACGTCATCCTGTGCCCAAACCCGACCTATCCGATCCACGCCTTCGGCTTCATCATGTCGGGTGGCGTGATCCGCTCGCTGCAGGTCGAGCCGGATGACGGCTTCATCCCGGCGGTCGAGCGCGGCATCCGCCATTCGATCCCGAAGCCGCTGGCGCTGATCCTCAACTATCCGTCGAACCCGACGGCGCTGGTCGCCTCGCTCGATTTCTACAAGGACGTTGTCGCCTTCGCCAAGAAGAACGACATCATCATCCTGTCGGATCTTGCCTATTCGGAGATCTATTTCGACGGCAATCCGCCGCCGTCCGTGCTGCAGGTGCCGGGCGCCATCGACATCTGCGTCGAATTCACCTCGATGTCGAAGACGTTTTCGATGCCTGGCTGGCGCATGGGCTTTGCCGTCGGCAACGAGCGGCTGATCTCGGCGCTGACCCGGGTGAAATCCTATCTCGACTACGGCGCCTTCACGCCGATCCAGGTGGCGGCGGCGCACGCGCTCAACGGCGACGGCGCCGACATCGCCGAGGTGCGCGATATCTACCACAAGCGCCGCGACGTTATGGTCGATGCCTTCGGCCGCGCCGGCTGGGCCATTCCCGCGCCTGCCGCCTCGATGTTCGCCTGGGCGCCGATCCCGGAACCGTTCCGGCATCTCGGTTCGCTCGAGTTCTCCAAGCTGCTCATCGAGCATGCCGACGTGGCGGTGGCGCCTGGTGTCGGCTTCGGCGAGCATGGCGACGATTTCGTGCGCGTCGCGCTGGTCGAGAACGAGCACCGGATTCGGCAGGCGGCACGCAACATCAAGCGCTTCCTGTCGACCAGCGCCAAACAACCCAACAATGTCGTGCCGCTTTCCGCGCACCGGTAAGTTTGCCGCACCATCACGATCGGATTTGAGGGACATCGCCTGCCATGGCTGAAGCACTGCGTGTTGGAATTGCCGGTCTTGGCACGGTCGGCGCCTCGGTGGCGCGCGTTTTGCGCGACAAGGCGGCTGAACTGACCCGCCAATGCGGGCGCGACGTCATCGTGACCGCGGTTTCCGCGCGCGACCCCAAACGGGATCGTGGCATCGACCTCAGCAGCGCGGAATGGTTCGACGATCCGACAAAACTGGCGCAGACCGCCGATATCGACGTGTTCGTCGAACTGATCGGCGGCGACGAAGGGCCGGCGCGTGCCTCGGTGAAGTCAGCGCTCGAGGCCGGACGTCATGTCGTCACCGCCAACAAGGCGCTGCTGGCCAAGCATGGCGTGGCGCTTGCCGAAATCGCCGAGAAGAAGGGCGTTCTGCTCAACTACGAGGCGGCGGTGGCGGGCGGCATCCCGGTCATCAAGACGATGCGCGAGGCCATGGCGGGCAACTCGGTCACCCGCGTCTTCGGCATCCTCAACGGCACCTGCAACTACATCCTGACCCGCATGGAGGCCGAGGGCATCACCTTCGACGCCGTGCTGAAGGACGCGCAGCGGCTGGGTTATGCCGAGGCCGATCCGACCTTCGACATCGAGGGCCATGACACGGCGCATAAGCTGTCGATCCTGACCAGCCTGGCCTTCGGCACCAGGATCGCGGCCAACGACATCTACATGGAGGGCATCTCCAACATCACCCAGGCCGACATCCGCGCCGCCGGCGACCTCGGCTACCGGATAAAACTGCTTGGCGTCGCCCAGCGCACGGAAAGCGGCATCGAGCAGCGCGTGCATCCGACCATGGTGCCGACGGCATCGGTCATTGCGCAGGTGCATGGCGTGACCAATGCGGTGGCGATCGAAACCGACATTCTTGGCGAACTGCTGCTGTCCGGCCCCGGGGCCGGCGGCAACGCCACCGCCTCGGCCGTCATCGGCGACATCGCCGACATCGCCAAGAGCCGGCCGGGCTTTCAGCACGGGCCGGTGTTCGGCCGACCGGCCAAGGAATTGAAGCCTTACAAGAAGGCGCAGATGCGCAGCCATGCCGGCGGCTATTTCATCCGGCTGACCGTGCATGACCGCATCGGCGTGTTCGCCGCCATTGCCAAGCGCATGGCCGACAACGACATTTCGCTGGAATCGATCGTCCAGCACGCGGTCAATGGTGAGGCGGCCGCGCAGAAGACGGTGATCCTCGTCACCCATGAGACCACCGAAGCCGCTGTGCGCAAGGCCGTCGACGGGATCACCAAGGACGGCCACCTGACTGACAAGCCGCAGGTCATCCGCATCGAGCGGGCAGGGTAGGGCCTGATAAATTCTACCTTCAATCGATTGATATTGCTGCGTTTTCGAAAAATTGACGCAGCAAGTCTTGCCGTTGTCATGCTCCTTTGACACAAGGGGCGCGCCTCTGGCGGGAGGCGCGTGCGAGCGAGGATTTTTCTGATGAATGTGGCCCAAAATATCGTCGCCGGCCTCGACCGGATACTCACCATGGAACTGGTGCGCGTTACCGAACGGGCCGCCGTCGCGGCCGCCAGGCTGCGCGGACGGGGCGACGAGAAAGCCGCCGACCAGGTGGCTGTCGATGCGATGCGCCAGGAGCTCAACCGCCTTGCCATTAAGGGCACGGTGGTGATCGGCGAGGGCGAGCGCGACGAGGCGCCGATGCTCTATATCGGCGAGGAGGTCGGCACCGGCAAAGGCCCGGCGGTCGACATTGCGCTCGATCCGCTCGAGGGCACCACGATCTGCGCCAAGAACCTGCCCAACGCGCTCGCCGTCATCGCCATTGCCGAGAAGGGCAGCCTGCTGTTCGCGCCCGATGTCTATATGGAAAAGATCGCCATCGGGCCGGGCTATGCCGTCGATGTCATCGACATCGATGCCTCGCCGGCCGAGAACATAGCCAGCCTGGCCAGAGCCAAGGGCGTCGCTGTGTCAGACATCACTGCTTGCATCCTCGACCGGCCGCGCCACGGCAAGCTGATCGATGCCGTGCGCGCGACGGGTGCCGCGATCCGGCTGATCGGCGATGGCGACGTCGCCGGCGTCATTCACACCACCGATCCCGAAGAGACCGGCATCGATATCTATCTCGGCACCGGCGGCGCGCCGGAAGGCGTGCTGGCGGCTGCCGCATTGCGTTGCACCGGCGGCCTGATGCAGGGCAGGCTGATCCTCGATACGCCGGAAAAGGTGGCGCGCGCCGCGAAGATGGGTATCTCCGACCCGAAGCGGGTCTACCGGGCGGAGGACATGGCGCGCGGCGACGTGCTGTTCGCGGCCACCGGCGTCACCGACGGCAACATGCTGGCGGGGGTCAAGTTCGGCCAGAACTCCATCACCACGCACACGATCGTGCTGCGCTCGTCATCGCGGACCGTGCGCGAAATCAAGGCCCGGCATCAGGATCTGGATAAGTTCTAAGGCAATTCCAGGAAAAGTGTGAAACGGATTTCCGTCCGGAATTGCGTCAAAACCGCTCTAAGTCTGCTTGCGAAGCCGCCGCACAGTTGTTAGCCATTCGACCGTCCGATGATGGGCGGCAAGGTTTTAGCGGCCGTTCGGCCTACGGGCTATCTGGTGCGTGGCCGAAAGCGGAAAGCGTGGGCTCTTCTTGAAACTTCCTGTGACGGTTGATCACCGCGAACGCTTGGCTTTGCCTGCCTTTCGCCTATCCTGCCGATGACCATGGTTTGGTACAGCGCATGACGGGCGAAAGGCGCCTCTTCCTCGATGTCAGGCAGTCGGCCACTGGTGTTTCCTGGGAACACCGGTTGACCGAACGGCAGGACATGGTGGCACTCGCCATCGCCCAAGGCCATGGCGTGCCCGACATCGTCGCACGCGTGCTTGCCGGGCGGGGCGTGAGCGCCGAACAGACCGAGCGTTTTCTCGATCCGACGATCCGCGACCTGCTGCCGGACCCAGCCTCCCTGACCGACATGGACAAGGCCGCCATCCGTATCGCGGCGGCTGTCATGGCCGGCGAAAAGGTGGCGATCTTCGGCGACTACGATGTCGATGGCGCTGCTTCGTCGGCCTTGCTCAAGCGCTTCCTCGCGCATTTTTCGGTGCTGTCGGAGATCTACATTCCCGACCGTATCTTCGAAGGCTATGGCCCCAATCCGGAAGCCATGCGCGAACTCGTCTCGCGCGGCGCGACGCTGATCGTCACCGTCGACTGCGGCACCAACAGCGCTGCTTCCATCGACGCGGCCAACGCCGCCGGCGCCGATGTCGTGGTGCTCGACCACCATCAGGTCGGCGGCCCGCTGCCGGCCGCTCATGCGGTGGTCAATCCCAACCGCGACGACGACCTTTCCGGCCAGGGCCACCTCTGTGCCGCCGGCGTGGTCTTCCTCGCCCTGGTGCAGACTGCCAAGGTCTTGCGCGGCAGGCTGACTGACGCCTCGCCACCGGATCTGCTTTCGCTGCTCGATCTCGTCGCGCTCGCCACCGTCTGCGACGTGGTGCCGCTCACCGGCGTCAACCGTGCCTTCGTCGTCAAGGGCTTGCAGGTGGCGCGCCAGCAGAAGAACGAGGGTATGGCGGCGCTGGCGCGGGTGTCGCGCATCGGCGAGCCGATCGGCACCTTTCATCTGTCCTACCTGATCGGCCCGCGCATCAATGCCGGCGGCCGCATCGGTGATGCGGCACTCGGTAGCCGGCTCCTGGCGACGGACGATCCCGTCGAGGCCCGCACCATCTCCGAGACGCTCGACCGGCTCAACCAGGAGCGGCAGCAGATGGAGCAGGAGATGCTGGCCGCGGCGCGCGCCGAAGCCGATGCCGAGCTGGCCGGCGGCAACGGCCCGGCCATCGTCGTCACCGCCAGCACCAACTGGCATCCCGGCAT
Organism: bacterium M00.F.Ca.ET.205.01.1.1; assembly: GCA_004791255.1. Lineage (GTDB taxonomy): Bacteria > Pseudomonadota > Alphaproteobacteria > Rhizobiales > Rhizobiaceae > Mesorhizobium. The sequence continues at coordinate 42,848 of SRUQ01000004.1, read as the reverse complement.
TGTCGGCCTGCTCGCCTCGCGGCTGAAGGACCATGCACGCCGGCCGGCTTTTGCCATCGCCTTCAATGCCAACGGCACCGGCACGGGTTCTGGCCGCTCGGTCTCGGGCTTCGACCTTGGCCGGCTGGTCCGTGAAGCGGCCAATGCCGGGCTGATCGTCAAGGGCGGCGGCCATGGCATGGCAGCCGGTATCACGGTGGAGCGGGCGCGGCTCGGCGAACTCAGGGCGTTTTTCGAAGAGCGGGCGGCGGCGGACGTGTTCCGGCTGCAGGACGAGGAAAGCCTGGCGATCGACGGCGCGATTGCGGCCGAGGGCGCAACACTTGCCCTGCTCGATGCGCTGGAGAAGGCCGGGCCATTCGGCGCCGGGCACGTCGCGCCCGTCTTCGCCCTGCCGCGCCATCGGCTGGTCGACGCCCGGCCGGTCGGCACCAACCACATCCGCACCGAACTGCAGTCGGACAGCGGTGGCCGCATCCAGGCGATGGCCTTTCGCGCCGTCGATACCGTGCTCGGCGAATTCCTGTTCAAGAACCGTGGCAAAACGATCCACGTCGCCGGATCGCTGTCGGGCAATTACTGGAACGGCAACCGCACGGTGCAGTTCCGCATCATCGATGCGGCGCGGGCGTAGCCGAGTTCGGACCGCTCAATTAGCCGGTGCGTATCGCAGCAACGTGACGCCCTGGGGAAGGCTTTCGGCGCCGAGCGGCTTTAGGTCAAGCGACAGGCCGGATTGGAAGTACGGCTTGCCGCCACCCAGCACGACCGGGTGCATGTAGAGCCGGTATTCGTCGATGAGGCCGGCTCGTCCCAGGCTGGCGGCAAGATCGGCGCCGCCAAGAATGACAAGGCCGTCCGTCTGCGACTTGAGGGATTTTACCGCGGCCGCGGCGTCGCCATTCACCAACCGGGCATTAGGACCAACCTGCCGAAGCGTGGTCGAGAACACGATCTTCGGCGTCTGCCGCCACGCAACAGCAAAATCCCGCTCGACTTCAGTGGCACCGGCTTCCCGGTCGGGACTGTCCCAAAAGCGCATCACCTCATACATAAGGCGCCCGGCAAGAACGGCTGAAGCCTGCCGCATCATGTCATTGAAATGCTGGTGCAATTCCGTCTCGGGCACCGGCAGGGCGATGTCGCCGTCCGGTCCGGCGATGTACCCATCCAAGGACGTCAGCATAGAATAAATGATCCTGGCCATCGGCGCCTCCGTTTGAAGCTGCACAGACCATCATGACCAATTGCATATTGCAATCAGTTTTATCGAAGGCAATCCGAAGACGACGGAACGCTGTATCAGGGATGGGTGTGGTTCAGGCCAGGACGGTCTGCAGGCGGGTGAGTTCGCCGATCTGCGCCATCGTCGCCTGGTAGCCGAGGCTGATCGCCTCTTCGGCGCGGTGAAACTCGGTCAGGCCGATATGGCTGAGCTTGGGCTGCAGCGACATGTCGGGCGGATCGCCGGCCAGCCTGGCGCGGGAGATGCGGTCCTGGATAATGTTGAAGGCCTCAACCATCACGCCAGTGATGCCGAGCCGCGTTTCGCGGGACTGACGCTCGACGTCGACCTGGCCGGGCCTCGGCGCGTCCTTCTCGATCAGCAGTTCGCCGGCACTGTGCTTTATCACAGCGGCGCGGCCGAACAGGTCGTAATGGAGATTGACCGCCACGACGAGCGGTTGCTCGTAAGCGCGGCAAACCGAAACCGGCACCGGGTTGACCAGGGCGCCGTCGACCAGCACGCGGCCGTTGCAGTTCACCGGCTCGAACACGCCTGGCAGCGCATAAGAAGCGCGCATGGCTGTTATGAGCGCCCCGCTCGACAGCCAGATCTCGTGACCGGTGCGGATTTCCGAAGCGACGCAGACGAAGGGCTTGGCCAAATTCTCGAAACGGATGCCGTTCACATGTTCGCGCAGGCGGGCATCGAGCTTCATGCCGCCAAAAAGACCATTGCCGCGCAGATTGAGGTCGAGCAGACCGAAGATGCGCCGCCTGGTCAGGCTGCGGGCGAATTCTTCCAACTCATCCAGTTTGCCGGCAAGGTAACAGCCGCCGACCAGCGCGCCGATCGAAGTGCCGGCGATCATCGAGACTTCGATGCCGGCCTCATCAAGCGCGCGCAGCACGCCGATATGGGCCCAGCCCCTGGCGCAGCCGCCGCCCAAGGCGAGCGAAATGGGTGTTTTTCTGGGAGGTTTGGTTTCGGATGCTCCGCCGGACGAGGACAAGCCGTTGGCCTCCCTGACATCTGGTCTGTTGCGCAATGACGCCCATTCGAGCATCACGATCTCCCTTGTCCCACGGCTAATATACAGGCGGGCCGTATCGAAATGGTGAATCTATGTGGCTGGAGGCAGGCGGAAGGTTCAATCTCATGTTCACAGCGGCTTCCGATACATTTTTTCCGTATCGAACAGCGGCTTGCTGCCATCGCCGGCAAGTGTCGCCTTGCCGTCGGATAAGCCCACCGTCCGATAGAAGCAGGAACGCCGGCCAGTGTGACAGGTTGCATCGTGGCCCAACACTTTGACGCGCAGCCATATGGCGTCCTGGTCACAATCCGTGAGGATCTCGACGACGTGCTGGAAATTGCCTGAGGTTTCGCCCTTTTTCCAAAGCGCGTTGCGCGAACGCGACCAATAGTGGGCGATGCCCGTCTCCAGGGTCAGCGCCAGCGCTTGCGCATTCATATGCGCGACCATCAGAAGCATGCCGTCGGCGGCATCGGTGACGACGACGGTGACAAGGCCGGCGGCATCGAAGCGCGGTGAAAACACCGCGCCTTCTTCAAGAACCTTCTTGTCCGATGGAGCTTTGGGAAATTCCAGTGCCGACATCGCCGGTCTATTTTCCTGTTTGACCATGATGCCGGCGAGGGGGGCTTACGCCCCGCCGCCGCGCACCATGGTGACGAAACGAACCTGTTCCTCCGGCGTATCCTTGAAGACACCGGTAAAGGTCGAGGTCAGCGTGGTTGAACCCTGTTTGCGGATGCCGCGCATGGCCATGCACATATGCTCAGCCTCGATCATCACGGCGACGCCGCGTGGGTTGAGCACATCCTGGATGACACCGGCGATCTGCGCCGTCAGCGCTTCCTGCGTCTGCAGGCGATGGGCGAAGATGTCGACCACACGCGCGATCTTGGACAGGCCGACGACCTTGCCGTCGGGCAGGTAGCCGACATGCGCCTTGCCGATGATCGGCACCATGTGGTGTTCGCAATGCGAGTGGAACTTGATATCCCTGACGATGACGAGGTCGTCATAGCCGGCAACCTCCTCGAAGGTGCGGCCAAGCTCTTCGGCCGGGCACATGTCGTAGCCGCCGAACATCTCGCGGAAGGCCTTGGCCACGCGCTTGGGCGTATCGATCAGCCCTTCGCGGTCCGGGTTGTCGCCTGTCCAGCGCAAAAGCGTGTGCACGGCGGCTTCGACCTCGGCTTCGCTCGGCCGGTCGGTGACCGGCTTTTCCATGTAGGCTGACTGGGGCATGAGTTTCTTGATGACGGCATCCATAAAGGCGTCTCCCGTAGTTCCTCTCGCTGGAGGAACGAGTTGAACGGACCACGACCTTTCGGTGTCGGAAACTCGCCCAGTCTCCAGCCCCGTAAGCGGCGTGAACAATTTTGGCAAGGACACGCGGCTCTCGTCGCCTTGTCGATACCGGACTGCGACCATTATATAAGGGCGCAGCGAGCGAAAGGAAGACGCGTCAGCGGCAATCGCTGTTCGCTTGGCGGCGACGGATTGGAAAAAAATGATCAACGATGTCTATAACGCGAAAATTCTCGGTTTTGCCGGAAACATCGCGCGCATCGGACGGCTCGATCACCCCGACGCCAGTGCCAAGGCGCATTCCAAGCTGTGCGGTTCGACCGTCACTGTAGACCTCAGGATGAGCGATGGCGTGGTCACCGATTTCGCCCACGACGTGAAGGCCTGTGCGCTCGGCCAGGCGTCGTCCTCGATCATGGCGCAGCATGTCGTCGGCGCCAGTGCCGAGGAATTGCGGGCGGTGCGCGAAACCATGCTGAAGATGCTGAAGGAGAACGGCGCGCCGCCGGAAGGCCGCTTCGCCGACCTCCGATATTTGGAGCCGGTGCGCGACTACAAGGCGCGCCATGCCTCGACAATGCTGACCTTCGATGCCGTGGTCGACGCGATCGGTCAGATCGAGAAGAAGCGCGCAGAAGAAGCGGCCTGACCAAAGAGAAGTCACGAAGCGGACCGCCAGAAATGGATATTGCGAACGTGGGTCAAGCCTGCGTTTTCAGTGCCCGCCGGCTTTCGGCGAATTCGCTTCTCAGCCAGTTAGCGAAAGCCGTGGCTGGCTCCGACAGGTCCTTCAAACTCCTCGCCACCAGCCAGTAGGCACCGGATGCGACGTCGATGTCGAACGGCTTGATCAGCACGCCGGAGGCGATTTCCTCGCCGATCTGCAGGAGGTCGCCCAGCGCCACGCCATGGCCGAGTAGTGCGGCCTGCTTCGAAAGCGAGGCGTCTGCGAGCATCGGGCCACGCGCGGCCACGGCATCGGCGGGCACGCCCGCCGCCTCGAACCAGCGCGCCCAGCCTTGGCGGTTCTCCTCGTGCAAAAGCGTGTAGCGGCCAAGGTCGGCCGGTGTCTCCAGGACAGGGCCCGAGGCGAGCAACGCAGGCGACAGAACCGGCGAATCGACGGTTGGGGCAAGCCGCTCGGCCTCGCTACGGGGCCAGGACCTTGCGTTCGCGCTGAAACGCAAGGCAAGTTCGGGCTGGTCGCCGCGGAACTCGATCACCCTGGGATCGACTTCGAGGGAAACGTCGATATCGGGCCGCAAGTGGCGAAAGCGGTTGAGCCTCGGCACCAGCCAGACGGCGGCAAGCGATGGCTCGACGCTGACGCGAACCACGGACTGGGCCGGGGTCGCGACCAATTCCCTGAGCAGGCGGTCGATAGCGTCGAAACTTCTGACCAATTGGGCGAGCAATCTGCGGCCGGCATCCGTCAACTCGACGCGGCGATGGTGGCGTTCGAACAAAGGCTGGCGTAAAAACGTTTCGAGTTCGCGGATCTGCCGGCTGATCGCAGCCTGCGAGACGAAAAGCTCCTCGGCGGCCTTGCTGAAACTCAGATGGCGGCCGGCCGCCTCGAAGCTTCTCAGTGCCGTCAATGGCAAGCGTCCGCGCTTCACTCGCATAACCCAGGATTATCCGACGTGGAAATTATACTCGTTTGAAGACCAAGGCCAGTAGCGGTCTAATCGTGTCAAAGGAGACCGACAATGATCCAGGTCCTGAGCATCTTTGGCGATGTCATGCGGATCGTCACGTTTCAATGGCACCACGAAATTCCGGGGCATGACGAAAGACCGCATGCTAAGCGGGCGGGAGAGCCGGTCAGCCCTGGCCGTTGGGCGCCTTCGCTCGGCGGGCAGCCGTTCCGCCGCGCCCGTCGGTGACAGCGGGGGCAGGGATTGCCTTCTCATGGCGAAGCCCACATCTATCGCTGGGAAAAGTCGACACGGAGACTGCGGTGCACGACCCGCATGCGCATAGTGCCAGGCCACCAGGGCGCGGCCGCAACTGGCCAGGTCCGTGGCGCAAGACGCCGGGCCGTTTGTTTGGTACGTCGCTCGTGCGTCTTTACCAGCTCACGCTTTCCGGCTTTGTCGGCAATTCATGCCGGCATCTGCCGACCTGTTCGGAATATGCACATGAGGCGATTGCCCGCCATGGCCTGTGGGCCGGCGGCTGGATGGGATTGTTCCGGGTGGCGCGCTGCGGTCCGTTCGGCACGCACGGCATCGACCTTGTGCCGGAAGTGCTGGCGGATCGCTATGTCTGGTTCGCGCCCTGGCGATACTGGACGGTCGGACGCAAGCGCGGCAAAGCGCGGGGCTGATCGTGCCGGTCAGGCGTTCGCGGCCAGGCCCGTTTACGATCCGGTAGGGTTAATGCAAGCGTGCACAAAGACTGCGCATTTGAGACAAAATCGAGACAAGAGACCTCGCTAAGCCCGCTCGTGAATCCCCTCTGGAGCGAGCATCCCATGCGTAACATTGACCGTCTTCCCTTCATCCTGGCCGCGGTTCTGTTCCTGCTCGCCTGGCTGCTCGGGTTTCCGATGCGCGCACAATCGGCGCCGCTTGGCGATATCCAATGCACGCTGATCGCCGATGCACAGAGCGGCAAGACGCTTTACCAGGACGGGGTGTGCGACCAGCGGTTTAGCCCCGCCTCGACGTTCAAGGTGCCGCTGGCGCTGATCGGCTACGACGCCGGGATCCTGACCGACGAGCATACGCCGAGCTGGGACTACAAGCCCGAGTTCAACGCGGTGAAGCGCGACCAGAAAACCGTCGATCCGGTGACCTGGGAGCGCGATTCTATCATATGGTTCTCGCGCGAGATCACCCGCCGGCTCGGCAGCGAGAAGCTTGCCGGCTATGTATCGAAGTTCAGCTACGGCAATTCAGATGTTTCCGGCAATCCTGGCAAGGATGATGGGCTGACACACTCCTGGGTCAACTCCTCGCTGAAGATTACGCCGGTCGAGCAGGTTGCGTTCCTGCGCCAGCTGCTCGCCGGCAAGATGCCGGTGTCGGCCAAGGCGCACGACATGACGCGCGCCATCATCCCGAGCTTCAAGGCCAGCGATTGGACCGTCCAGGGAAAGACCGGCACCACCGGGCTCGGCGAGGGCGGCAAGGACAAGCGCTCGCTCGGCTGGTTTGTCGGCTGGGCGCAGAAGGACGGCCGCCAGATCGTGTTCGCCCGGCTCGTCGTCGATACGAAGCGAAGCGACATGCCGAAGGGGCCGGCGACGCGCGCCGCGTTCCTGAGGGACCTGCCGCAATTGGTGGACTGAATCCCGCTCAGCCGCTTCGGCGGGCCCGGATGAGGTGGCCGCCGGAATTGCTTGCCACTGGTCTCGGCGCTCTCGCCAAGCGGGCGAAGATATCGCTGCTTTCGAGGTCTTCGATTTCGTCGAAACCCAACCCGGTGAGGGATTTAGCCAGATCACCGGGAACAAAGAAACTGATCCATGGCTCTCCGACAGACGCAACGCGCGCGGCGTAGAAGGCCAGCGCAGCCTGTCCCGCCGCATCGCGGTTCTCGGCCGGCTCGCTATAGTCGAACACCACCTCTGAGCCGGCGACACGGGCTATCCAGGACAGAGTGTCGAAGATCGCCTCCTTCGTCAGATAAGGGACAACGCCCAGCCAGATGAAGAAGGCCGGCTCAGTCGACCGCAAACCGGCGGCAGCCAATTCCGCAGACAGGCTTTGCCGCTCGAAATCGACGGGCACGAATCTGGTGGTGGGCGGCTCGGCAAGACCGCTATCGGCAATGCATTTGCGTTTCCAGGCTTGAGTGGCCGGGTGGTCGACTTCGAACACCCCGAGATCCGGATACGGATTGCGCAGCGAAAAGGTATCGAGGCCGGCCCCAAGCACGACGAGCTGCCGGATGCCGCGGCGCACCGCCGCCGCCAGCCGGTCCTCGGCCAGACGGGAGCGCGCGGCCACGAACAGGCGCATGCGCTGGTTACGCTCATCTTCCTGCTCAAGATCCTGTGCCGCAGGAGCCGCTTCGCCCAGAATCGCGATCGCATATGGATCGCGAAACAGGCCTGCCTCGGGCGAAAACTGATGCAGAGCCCTCATGCGTGCAACGCCAAGAGCGGTTCGGCTGGGTGTAGCGTTCTCCATGTTGACGATCCCAGTTGATAGAACCCGGATTGGCAAGCCTTGTCGTCGATCTGCGACATCTCTGGCGACATTTCCTGACGGGAGGCCACTCAGCGCTCTTTACCTGACGCCACACTGCCACTAAAACCCGCCCGCTGCCGGACGCCTCCGGCTAACCTGATGCCTGTCGCAGCCCCAAACCGCTGACGACGAGCATTTTACCACCCGCGCTCGTTTGCGGGACTGGATAGGAGAACTCTGATGCTGAATTCCGTTTCCCTGACATTTCCCGATGGCTCCGTCCGCGATTACGACGCGGCGATGACTGGTTCCGGCCTTGCTGAATCGATCTCGAAGTCGCTGGCCAAGAAGGCCGTGGCCTATGCCATCGACGGCACCGTGCGCGATCTCTCAGATCCACTCGGCAAGTCCGGCAAGGTCGAGATCATCACCCGCGACGATGCGCGCGCGCTCGAACTCATCCGCCACGACACCGCGCACGTGCTGGCGGAAGCCGTGCAGGAGATATGGCCGGGAACGCAGGTGACCATCGGGCCGGTCATCGAGAACGGATTCTACTACGACTTCGCCCGCAACGAGCCGTTTACGCCGGACGATTTCCCGGTGATCGAGAAGAAGATGCGCGAGATCATCGCGCGCAACAAGCCGTTCACCAAGGAAGTCTGGTCGCGCGAGAAGGCGAAAAAAGTCTTCGCCGACAAGGGCGAACGCTACAAGCTCGAACTGATAGACGCCATTCCCGAGGACCAGGATCTCAAGATCTATGCGCAAGGCGACTGGTTCGATCTCTGCCGCGGCCCGCACATGGCTTCGACCGGGCAGATCGGCAGCGCTTTCAAGCTGATGAAGGTGGCCGGCGCCTATTGGCGCGGCGATTCGAACAACCCGATGCTGACGCGCATCTACGGCACGGCCTGGGCCGACCAGGCGCAGCTCGACGCTTACCAGACGATGCTGGAAGAGGCCGAAAAGCGCGACCACCGAAAACTCGGCCGCGAGATGGACCTGTTCCATTTCCAGGAAGAGGGGCCGGGCGTCGTCTTCTGGCACGCCAAGGGCTGGAAGATGTTCCAGAACCTGGTCAACTACATGCGCCGCCGGCTCGACGAGCAGGGCTACCAGGAGGTCAACGCGCCGCAGGTTCTGGACAAGAGCCTTTGGGAGACGTCGGGCCACTGGGGCTGGTATCGCGACGCCATGTTCAAGGTGACGGTCGCTGGCGACGATACCGACGACGACCGGGTGTTCGCGCTGAAGCCGATGAACTGCCCGGGCCACGTGCAAATCTTCAAGCATGGGTTGAAGTCTTATCGCGAATTGCCCGTAAAGCTTGCAGAATTCGGCAACGTGCACCGCTACGAGCCTTCCGGCGCGCTGCACGGGCTGATGCGCGTGCGCGGCTTCACGCAGGACGATGCGCACATCTTCTGCACCGAGGAGCAACTGGCCTCGGAATGCCTGCGCATCAACGATCTGATCCTCTCGACCTATGCCGATTTCGGCTTCGACGAAATCAGCGTGAAGCTGTCGACGCGGCCGGACAAGCGCGTCGGCACCGACGAGGCCTGGGACCATGCGGAATCGATCATGGGTGGTGTGCTGGAGACGATTCGCGCCCGTTCGGGCAACCGGATCAAGACCTCGATCAATCCGGGCGAGGGCGCCTTCTACGGGCCGAAGTTCGAATATGTGCTGAAGGATGCCATCGGCCGCGAATGGCAGTGCGGCACCACGCAGGTCGATTTCAACCTGCCGGAGCGTTTTGGCGCCTTCTACATCGGCTCGGATTCGGAAAAGAAGCAGCCGGTCATGGTGCATCGCGCCATCTGCGGTTCGATGGAGCGCTTCCTCGGCATCCTGATCGAGAACTATTCCGGTCATTTCCCGCTGTGGTTCGCGCCTCTGCAGGTGGTGGTGGCGACGATCACGTCGGATGCCGACGGCTATGCGACCGAGGTCGTGGCCAAGCTGAAGGCGGCTGGGCTGCTTGCGGAAGCGGATTTGCGCAACGAGAAGATCAACTACAAGGTCCGCGAGCACTCGCTGGCCAAGGTTCCGGTCATCCTCGTCTGTGGCAAGCGCGAGGCGGAAGAGCAGACGGTCAACATCCGCAGGCTCGGCTCGCGCGACCAGGAATCGCTCGGGCTTGCAGAGGCGATCGCGCGTCTGACCGAGGAAGCGATCACGCCCGACCGGAAGCGCAAACGCGCGGCCTGATCCGGCGGCGAAGCAAACCGAATGGCGGTGGGCAATCCACCGCCATTTTCATATCCTTGTCACGCCAAACCTGTAACCAGCCCCGATGCTCAAGCTGAAATTGCGCGAACGACCATTTCCCGAGCTCTCCTACGCCAATCCGCGTCAGCCGGCGCTGACGCGCTGGGTCATCCATTCGATCGAGGGCCTGTCCGGCCGCGACCGCTTTGCGGCGCTCTATGATTTCTGGCGCCGTCAGGTGGTGCCGACCGGCGAGCGCGTGTTCAGCCGCATGCTCGAGCTCATCGACGTGCGGGTGCAGACGCCGGACCAGTGGCCGCCGGCGCAGTTGCCGGACACACCGCTGGTGATCGTCGCCAACCATCCGTTCGGCATTGGCGACGGCATTGCCGTGCTGTCGCTGGTCGAGCAGATGGGGCGGCCGTTCCGGGTGATGATCCACAAGGACTTGCTCAAGATCCGCGAGATGGAGCCCTATTCGCTTCCGATCGATTTCTCCGAAACCAAGGATGCGCTGAAGAACAACATGGCCGTGCGCCACGAGGCGGTGCGGCTTTTGAAGGAGGGCGTCACCATCGTGGTGTTCCCGGCTGGCGGCGTTGCCACCGCGCCCAAGGGCTTTGGCCGGGCGCGCGACCTGCCGTGGAAGATGTTTCCGGCCCGCTTGGTCCAGGATGCCAAGGCATCCGTCATTCCGATGCATTTTTCCGGGCAGAACGGCAGGCTGTTCCATCTGGTCAGCGGCCCGATGAACATGGCGGAGCGCGACGGCCGCGTCGCCAAATTTGTCGGTAAGGCTTCGCTGACGCTGCGCCTTTCGATGCTGATCCACGAATTCGCGCGGCTGTCCGGCAAGGCGATCGACGTGCGCGTCGGCGATGTGTTGAGCTGGGGCGAGCTGGAGCCGCTGCGCGACCGCAAGCTGTTGCTCGATCGGCTCTATCGTGGTGTGTTTGACCTTGCGCCGCCAACGCCGCGTCGCCGGATTCCGTTCTTGCCGGCGCGGACCAAACTGGCCGCCTGAAAAACTAGTCGGCGCCCTCTTCAGGGTCCATCGCGGCGGCTTCGCTGGCCAGAACCTCGATCTCCTGGTTCTGCCCGGCCGCAACCGTGAAATCCTTCTGGTAGATGCGGTCGCGGTTCTTGGCGATGATGGTGTAGTCGCCCTCGGCCAGTACCATCGAGGCGAAGGCGCCGACGGTCTCCTTGATCGGGTCGCCGGATTCGTTGAGCAGCGACCACGACGTGTCGGCGATGGCTTCGCCGCCGGCTTCGCGCACCAGCTTCATGGTGATCTCGGCGGCGCGATGCTCGACCGTTGCCTCGGTCAGCTTGCCAGCCTCGACGCGGATGTCGGAGCGGATGACGGCGTTGACGGCGCCATAGGTCGAGACGACGTGGTAGATGCCGGCGTTCAGCCGTACCACGCTGTTGGGCTCGACGTCAGGGATAATCAGCGCCCGGTCGCCATTGGGTTCGGCATGGCCGTCATAGATCGAGAAGCGCAGTTTCTTCGGCGGGATGTGTGCGCCGCCGGACAGAACCGCATCGAGTTTCAAGCCGCCGGCGTCGAGAACGACGCTCTCGCGCTTGGCGTCCTTGCCCACCGTGATGCGTTTGGTGGCGCCGGCGCGGCCATAGGAGGCGTGGACCAGATAGCTGCCGGGTTCGAGCTGGAACACGGCGGTGCCACCATGCGCCGAGGCGACCATCGGCAGTTTGCCGTTGACGGATTCGGGCTTGAAAACGCGCCAGACGATGCCGCGGCCGATGTCGGTGCCCTTGTCGGTCAACTGGGCGGAGAGCGTGATGGCGCCACCGCCGCCAAGCGCCAGCGGCGTATCGCTCTTCGGCGTCGCGTAGCTCGAAATTCCGGGAAGTTTCAGGTCGCTGACGCCGTCCTTTTCCTGCGCATGGGCTGTCGCAGCCGGTGCCAGGAACAGCACGGTGCAGAGCCAGACCAGGATAAGACGCAGGCGCCCCTCAAACATGCCTTGCGTTGAAGCCCATGGCGATGGCAATTTCAAGGCTTAAGAGTCTGATCCGCATCTGCTAGATCACTCTTTATCGGCGTATACCGCGCCAATGCCCGAGCCGCCCGATGCCCGATGGCGCGCTTCAGCTCAAAAATTGAATTCCAGGAGACTTGCGCCCATGGCGTCGCCGATCATCGATTACCTGCTGACCCGGAACTCCGCGCCGATCCCCGATCTGAAGGAACCGGCACCTGCTGATGCCGAGATCGCCACGATGATCGCCGCCGCTGCGCGCGTGCCTGATCACGGCCGGCTCGAGCCGTGGCGGTTCATTCTCTACCGCGGCGATGCCCGCATCGAGATCGGCAAAATGCTGGCCGCACTTGCCGAGCAACGGGAGGGGCCGCTGCCGGAAGGCCGCCGCAACCAGGAACTGGCGCGGTTTTCGCGCGCACCGCTGGTGATCGGCGTCGTATCGGTGCCGAAGGAGAGCCCGAAAATTCCGCAATGGGAGATGTTCCTATCCGGCGGCATGGCAGCGATGAATCTGATGGTGGCAGCCAACGCGCTGGGCTATGGCACCAACATGATCAGCAACTGGTATTCCGACGTGCCGGAGGGCAGGGCGATCCTGGGACTGGCGCCTCAGGAGCGCGTCGTCGGCTTCGTCCATATCGGCTCCTACGCCGGCCCGGCGCCGGAGCGGCCGCGGCCCGACCCGGCAAAGCTTTATGCCGATTACGCCGGGCCCTGGGTGGGTTGAATGTTCTACGAGCCGTCAAAAGGGCACGGGCTGCCGCATGATCCGTCAAAGGCGATTGTAGCGCCGCGCCCGATCGGCTGGATCTCGACGCTCAACCGGGCCGGCGAAGTGAATCTCGCACCGTATTCGTTCTTCAACGCCGTATCGACGCGGCCGTTCATCGTCTGGTTCTCATCCGAGGGCGAGAAGGACAGCGCCTCGTTCGCCCTCGAAAGCGGCGAGTTCGTCGCCAATCTGGTCAGCCGCGAGCTCGCCGACAAGATGAACCGCACGTCGGTCGATGCCCCGCGCGGCGTCAACGAGTTCATCCTTGCCGATCTTGAAATGGCGCCGTCGCGTCTGGTCAGGCCACCTCGCGTGGCGGCAGCGCCCGCGGCGCTCGAATGCAGGGTGACCGAGGTTTTTCGGCCAAGGGCGCTCGACGGAACGCCGACGAGCGCCATTATCGTTGCCGGCGAAGTGGTCGGCGTGCATATCGACGATGCCTTTTTGAAAGACGGCCTGTTCGACATCACCAAGGCCGGCAATGTCGCCCGTCTTGGCTATATGGAATATGCCAGCATCAGCGAAGTCTTCTCCATGCGCCGGCCGCGCTGGGAAAAAGACTGACCGCGAGCACGCGAAAAGCGATTCCCCTTTATTTATGAGCACGCTAAGAGAGCTGATGTTGCGATGCGTTGGGTTTGCGCATCGGCTTAGGGGATTTGAGGGGCGCCTGCACATGAAGAAACGAGACTCGCTGGGCACCCGGCTGCGCTATGCGTTCGACAAGAGCATGGCCGCCGGGCCGATCGCGCTGATCGGCTGGCTCGCGGTCCTGTCCATGCTGATCATCATCGCCGCCGCGGGTTTCCTTGCGGTGACCCACATCGCGCCTGAAGGCGGCGAACCGCTGAACTTTTTCGAAGCATTGTGGGAATCGCTTATGCGCACGCTCGATTCCGGCACGATGGGCGGTGATGTCGGCTGGGCCTTCCGTCTCGTCATGCTTGTCGTCACGCTGGCCGGCATCTTTGTCGTTTCGGCCCTCATCGGCGTGCTCAGCGCCGGCGTCGACAGCAAGCTCGATGAATTGCGCAAGGGCCGCTCGCGGGTGCTGGAGAGCGACCAGACAATCATCCTCAACTGGTCGCCGTCGATCTTCGACGTCATCTCCGAACTTGTCATTGCCAATGCCAGCCGCCGCCGTCCGCGCATCGTCGTCATGGCCAATATGGACAAGGTCGAGATGGAGGACGAGATCGCAGCCAAGGTCGGCAAGCTGGGCAACACGCGCATCATCTGCCGCAGCGGCGATCCGACCGATCTCTACGATCTGGCCATCGTCAACCCGCAGACCTCGCGCTCGGTCATCGTGCTGTCGCCGGACGGCGACGATCCGGATTCGCAGGTTATCAAGACGGTGCTCGCACTGGTCAACGACCCGAACCGGCGCGCCGCTCCGTACAACATCGCCGCCGAGATCCGCGATGGCAAGAACGCCGAGGTCGCCCGTGTGGTTGGCGGAGCCGAGGTACAACTCGTGCTGGCCGACCAGCTGATCTCGCGTATCGTCGTGCATTCGAGCCGGCAGTCGGGCTTGAGCGGCGTCTATTCGGAGCTGCTCGATTTCGATGGCTGCGAAATCTACACGATCGAGCAGCCAGGCCTCACCGGCAAGACTTTCGGTGAGGCGGTGATGGCGTATGAGCACTGCGTGCTGATCGGGCTTTGCGACAGCAATGGGCGCGTCGATCTCAACCCGCCGTCGGACCTGGTCATCCGCAAGGACACACGCGCCATTATCATCGCCGAGGACGATGCCGCGATAAGAGTGGGAAGCCCCAGGATCGAGATCGACACGGCGGCAATCCTCGGCCCGCAGCCCGCCGAGAAGCAACCGGAGCGCACGTTGATCCTTGGCTGGAACCGGCGTGGTCCGATCATCACTCATGAACTGTCGCGCTACGTCGCGCCCGGGTCGATACTGACCATTGCCGCCGATACATCAGGCCTCGAACAGGAAGTCGCCGAACTCAAGGTCGACGGCGACAATCTGTCGGTTCACTGCCGCGTTGCCGACACATCGAGCAGCGCCGCGCTGGCGAGCCTGGACGTGCCCTCCTACGACCACGTGCTCGTCCTCGGCTACAGCGAAACCATGGCGGCGCAGCCGGCCGATACGCGCACGCTGGTGACGCTGCTGCACCTGCGCAAGATTTCAGATAATGCCGGCCTGCACATCAAAATCGTCAGCGAGATGATCGACGTGCGCAACCGGGAGCTCGCGGCGGTAACCAAGGCCGACGATTTCGTCGTCAGCAACCGGCTGGTCAGCCTGATGCTGGCCCAAGCGTCCGAGAACCAGTACCTCGCCGCGATCTTCGACGACCTGCTCGACGAGGAAGGCTCCGAAATCTACATGCGTCCGGTCGCCGACTATGTCGCCATCGGCTGGCCGGTGACTTTCTGGACGATTGCGGAATCGGCGCGGCTGCGCGGCGAGATCGCCATAGGGTACCGGCGCGTCCGCGCCGCGGACACCGACCAGCGAGCGCTGGGCGGCGTCACCGTCAACCCGCTGAAGTCGGAAGCGCTGGCCTATCTGCCGGAGGACCGGATAATCGTGCTGGCGCGGGATTAAACAGAGACCCCGGCTGCCTTGGCCCGGGCCAACAGCCGCTCGGCCAGCCGCAGGTGCGGGCGGTCGTACATCTTTCCGTCGATGCTGACGACGCCGGGATTGCCGGCGGCTTCGAATGCAGCAACGATTGCCGCCGATTGTCTCACGGCTTCGGCTGATGGCGTAAAGGCGGCGTTGATGACGGGCACCTGATCGGGGTGGATTGCCATCTTGCCGGTGAAGCCGTCCCGCTCGGCCTCCCGGCACTCCGTCGCGAAGGCGGCCATGTCGCGGAAATTCGGGAACACGGTATCGATCGCCGCGACCTCGGCCGCGCCGGCGGCAAGGATGGTCATGGTGCGGGCGAAGCGGAACACGTCAGTGTAACGGCCACGCTCGTCGCGGGCGGTGCGTGCGCCGATCGCCGCCGAAAGGTCTTCGGCGCCCCAGGTGAGGCCGGCAAGCCGGGCGCTTGTCCCGGCATAACTTGCCGCCGCCAGCACGCCCGCCGGTGTCTCGGTGATGATCGGCAAGATATTGATCGCCCCGTCGGGCAGGCCATTTTCGGCCTCGTGGAGCCTGAGCTTTGCCGAGAGTTGCTGGACATCCTGGCCGCTGTTCGATTTCGGCAACATGATGCCGTCGGGCTTCGCTGGAATGAGGGCGGCAAGATCATCGTCCGTCTGCCCGGTGGACAGGTCGTTGACCCTGATATAGATCGCCGAGCCGGTCTGCGCTCTATGGCCGGCGATGAAGCGTGCTGCTGTCTCGCGCGCCGCCGCCTTATTCTGCGGCGCCACGGAATCCTCGAGATCGATGATGACCACGTCGGCGCCGGCGCCAAAACCCTTCTTCAGCTTGCGCTCGGAATCGCCGGGAACGAACAGCAGCGAGCGCATCAGGCGGCCTTCTTCCTCAGCATCATTGCCTGCCTGGTGCATTTGGCGACGAGGTCTCCATGCTGGTTATAGGCGCGGTGTTCGAACTCGACGATGCCGCGATCGGGCTTCGACCGGGATTCGCGCACCGAGATCACGGTGGTCTCGACGCGGATCGTATCGCCATGGAAGACCGGGTGCGGGAACACTGTTTCCTTCATGCCGAGATTGGCGACGGTGGTGCCGACGGTGATGTCGTTGACCGAAATGCCGATCATCAGGCCGAGCGTGAACAGCGAGTTGACCAGAGGTTTACCCCATTCGCTCTTGGCGGCGAAGTCGAAGTCGATATGCAGCGGCTGCGGGTTCAGCGTCATCACCGAAAACAGCATGTTGTCGCTTTCGGTAACGGTCTTACGCAGCGTGTGCTGGAAGACCTGGCCGACGACGAACTCTTCGAGGTAAAGCCCGGCCATTCGCGTCCTCCTGTGCTGCCTGAGGGTTGATAGGCGCTGCATCCGGCGCTCGCAAGCCAGTTAATGAACATGGTGAACCGTTCGTAAACCATTTCTGCCTACCGTCTGAGCGGGGCCGGAAACGTACTGGCAAGGGGCTGATGTAGACGGGCATGGTTGTTGTTTCGCATTTCCTGAAATGGATCTACACGGCCAGGGTGTCGGAGCGCGCCGCGGCGGCAAGCGCGCTGGCCCGCGCCTATATCAACGCCGAACTGCCTTTCGAGGATCGCTGCGCCGCCGAAGCGGCGCTGACGCTGCTGCTCGACGATGCTTCATCGAAGGTGCGGCTGGCTATGGCCGAAGCGCTGTCCATGAGCCATCACGCGCCGCTGCAGATCATTAGCGTGCTGGCGTCGGACCAACCCGAGGTCGCCGGCGTGGTGTTGGCGCGTTCGCCGTTGCTTACCGATGCCGATCTGATCAACCGCGTGGCGGCGAGCCAGAAGGCAACGCAGAAGCTGATTGCCGACCGGCCTGTGGTCTCGATGGCGCTGTCGGCGGCCATCGCCGAGATCGGCGAGGCGGAGGCCTGCGCCGTGCTCTTGGCCAACAGCGGCGCCGACATCGCTTCGCTGAGTTTCCGCCGCATGGCCGAACGCCATGGCCATTCGCCGCTGGTGCGCGAAGCCCTGATTTCGGACGCTCGCTTGCCGGCGGACTGCCGCCACATGCTGCTCGTCAAGCTCGGCGAACTGCTCAAGACCTCGCCACTGGTCATGGCTTTGATGGGTGCTGCCCGCGCCGACCGCGTCATGCGCGACGCCTGCGTGAAGGCCTCGATAACGCTGATCGAAGGCACGCGCCAGCAAGAGCATGCCGCGCTGATCGAGCATCTCAGATTGCGCGGCGACCTCACCGCGAGCTTCATCATCCGCACCATCGCGCACGGCAAGGTCGATTTCTTCGGCTCGGCGCTGGTCGCGCTCAGCCAGCAGTCCGAACAACGGGTGAGGGCGCTGCTGGCCGGCGGCCACGACACGGCCTTGCAGGCACTGTTCCGCAGCGCAGGCCTTGCCGCAGTCACCCACGCGATCATCCTGCGCGCGCTGAAAATCTGGCGTGAGGTGGCCAACGGCAAACGCATCGCCGGCGTGCAGGAAGTCAGCTGGCTGATGTTGAAGGAAGTAGGTGGGCAGTCGGCTGAAGGCGATCTGGCAACGCTGGTCAAGTCGATCCATCTTGACGCCTTGCGAGAGAATGCCCGAGGGCATGCACTGGCGATTGCTGCCGCTTAACCCCTGTTCTTGGCGAAGAAATCCGGGAAATCCTCCATCGCCGCGGCAATGATGCGCAGCGACGCCGCGATTTTCAGCGTCTCACCGGTGTTGCTTCGCACGGCGATGCCGGTAGCGTACTGTCGGGCAACGGCGACAGTCGATGTCTGCGGATCGCCGGGAGCGCGAAACAACAGTTCGCGCGCCAATCCCCTGAGGAAGTTGGCGATCGAGAGCGCGGTTTCCGAGGGGATCGCCGAGCCTTGCTGCGTGCCGCGCAGCCGGAGTATCTCCAGGCCGACGGTGACGGCAGCGACACTGCCGCTCAGAACCGCGTCACCCTTCTTGCCGGCATTCTGCACCAGCGGCATCAGCTGGTTTACCCGGTCGTAGGCAAGGCTTTCGAAAGCCGAGCGACGCGGCACGCGGTCATGCAGGCATAGCCGCGCCAGATCTTCCCGCATGGCCCGCACGATGCGGTTGGCCGCGAGCCACGGATCAGCGGGCAGCACGACCATGTAGACGCCGATTGCCAGCAGGATACCGACCAGGATCGACGCGGAGCCGGCAAGGAAGGGGCCAGGGTCATAGGTCATCGCCTGATGCGGGCTGAGAATGGCGAGGAAGTTTATGGCGAAGGCGGTCGCGATGCCGACATGGCGCGGATTGGCCATGGCGAGCGCCGTCGGCACCAGGATCGGCACGACGAACAGCATGAACCAGCCAAAGCCGGGCAGGGCTGGAAGTGCGATCTGGCCGACGAGAAAAGCAAAGGGCAAGGCCAGCAATGTTCCCTTGAAGAAGCCCCAGGATACCTGAACCGGGTCCGGCCGTGCGGCGAAAAGGCTTGAGACCACCGCAACGAGGACGACCGTGCCGGTGGCCTCCGACCACTTCGTCGTCAGCCAGAAGGCAGCGACCAGCAGCGTCGCCAGTGCCGCGCGCACAGCGTTTCTGCTGGCGCCGTGATAGTCGCGGTGCACCACCAGCGCTGGCGGTCTGCGGTCACGGGAAGAGCGCGCCACTGGCGCGCGCAAGGCATCGAGACCGCGCAGCACCTGCTGCAGCGCTTCGGCGAAATCGGCGGCGATGGTAAGGCGGGTGATGGTGCCGACCCTGTCCTCGCCCTGGCCAGGGGGTACGTCGGGCATCTGCCTCGCCTTGGCGGCTATTGCATCGAGCCGCGTCAGCCAAGGTACTGTGTCGTCGAGCGCGCCGGGCTTGGCCGCCATGTCCGCGACAAGCGTCTGCAGTTCCGTGCGCACCGGAATGAGGGCGGCGTTCTTCGGGGCGGCGTGCGAATGCAATGCGCGTGCCGCCGACAGGGCCGAGAGAAGCTGGCCGATGGTGCGCCGAACCGGATGGGCGCGCGGCGCGAAACTCGGCGCTTCCAGCCTGGCATAGGCGCGCATCTCGCCAAGCGTCTGGGTATCGGCGACCAGCTTGCGATGCTGCGCGGCCAGCGTTGCCACGTCACCGCCGGAAAAAGCGCCGCTGGCGTAGGCGGCTAGGTCGAGAATGCAGCGCTTCAGCCGCGAGGTGATGGCGTCGCTGGCGAGCTTCGGCAGGATCAGCCGGCTGGTCAGGCCGGCACAGACGATGCCAAGCACGATTTCGGCGCAGCGCGCCACCGCGAGATCGACGACCAGATGCGGCTGTCCGAAGGCGGGCAGGTCGATGATCATAGCTGAATAGCCGGCAAGCGCGGCGCCATAGGCTTCCGGATTCCGCAGCAGCGAGGAGACGAAGGTGCAGATGCCGATCCAGACGGCGAGGACCGTGACCAGCACCCACGGGCCGGTGCCGAAGGCTGAGGTGATGCCGACCGCCGCGACGCCGCCAACAAGCGTCCCGAGCAGCCTGTAAAAACCCTTGGCCAGCACCATGCCGGCGACCGGCTGGGCAACGATGAACACCGTCATCATCGCCCATTGCGGATGGTCAAGCTTGAGGGCATAGGCCGCGAACAGCGCGATCAGGCCGGCCGAGACGGTGCGAAGCGCGAAAATCCAGTCGGAGCGCGTCCGCTGCGTCAACCCCGCCAAACTCGCTTCGAAATAAGATTTCAGCCGCGCCCAGATCACCTGCCGGTCTCCATATCAGACGCGCAAGCTGGTTCGGCTGACCGCTAGATATCCAGCACTTCCGCTTCGGCGAATTCCGCACGCTCCTGGATGAAGCGGAAGCGCGCCTCCGGTTTGGTGCCCATCAGCGCGTCGACCGCATCCTTGGTGGCGGCCTCGGCATCGATGACGTCAACCCTGAGAAGCGTGCGCTTCCTCGGGTCCATGGTGGTCTCCTTGAGCTGCGAGGCCATCATCTCGCCCAGGCCCTTGAAGCGGCCAAGCTCGACCTTGCCGCGTCCGGTGAATTCGGTGCGCAGCAATTCTTCCTTGTGCGCGTCGTCACGGGCATAGGCGACCTTGCCGCCTTGCCGGATCGAATAGAGTGGCGGCACGGCCATGTAGAGATGGCCGCCACGGACCAGGCCAGGCATTTCCTGGTAGAAGAAAGTGATCAGCAGCGAGGCGATATGGGCGCCGTCGACGTCGGCGTCGGTCATGATGATAACGCGGTCGTAGCGCAAATCCTCGTCGCGGTATTTCGACCGAGTGCCGCAGCCCAGCGCCTGGATGAGATCCGAGATCTGCTGGTTGGCAGCAAGCTTGTCGTTGCCGGCGCTGGCGACGTTGAGGATCTTGCCGCGCAGCGGCAGCACCGCCTGGCTGGCGCGGTCGCGCGCCTGCTTGGCCGAGCCGCCGGCCGAATCGCCTTCGACGATGAAGAGTTCGGCGCCGGCAGCGGCGTTCTGCGTGCAGTCGGCGAGCTTGCCCGGCAGGCGCAGCTTGCGCACCGCGCTCTTGCGCGACACTTCCTTTTCCTGGCGTCGGCGCACCCGCTCGTCGGCGCGCGCGATCACCCATTCCAGCAGCTTCGAGGCTTCCTGCGGATTGTCGGCCAGCCAATGGTCGAACGGGTCGCGGATCGCGGTCTCGACAATGCGAATGGCCTCGATCGTCGCCAGTCTGTCCTTGGTCTGGCCGACGAATTCCGGTTCGCGGATGAACACCGACAGCATGCCCGCCGCCGAGATCATGACGTCTTCCGAGGTGACGATCGAGGCGCGCTTGTTGCCGACGAGGTCGGCATAGGCGCGCAGGCCACGCGTCAGCACATTGCGGAAGCCCGCCTCGTGCGTGCCGCCTTCGCCGGTCGGGATGGTGTTGCAATAGGAGTTGATGAAGCCGTCGCCGCCGAACCAGGTCACCGCCCATTCGAGCGAACCATGGCCGCCCTGTTTGTCGCTTTTTCCCGCGAAAACCTCTCGCGTGACCTGGAACTCGTCGCCCAGCGTCGCCTTGAGATAGTCCTTCAGGCCGCCTGGGAAATGGAACTCGGCCTTGGCCGGCGTCTGATCCTTCTCCTTGATCAAGGAGGGATCGCAGGTCCAGCGGATTTCGACGCCGCCGAACAGATAGGCCTTCGAACGCGTCATGCGGTAGAGCCGCGCCGGCTCGAACGCTGCTCCCTTGCCGAATATCTGCTCGTCGGGATGGAAACGGGTCCTGGTGCCGCGGCGGTTGTGCACCTCGCCGAGGTGCTCCAGACCTGTTACCGGAATGCCGCGCGAAAAGCGCTGGCGATAGAGCTGGCGGCCACGCGCGACCTCGACCTCGAGATGGTCGGACAGCGCGTTGACCACGGAAACGCCGACGCCGTGCAGGCCGCCTGATGTTTCGTAGACCTTGGAGTCGAATTTGCCGCCCGAATGCAGGGTCGTCATGATGACTTCGAGCGCTGGCTTCTTGAATTTCGGATGCGGATCGACCGGGATGCCGCGGCCGTTGTCGGTGACGGTCAGGAAGCCGTCGGCGGAAAGTTCGACGTCGATGAAGGTGGCGTGGCCGGCCACCGCCTCGTCCATCGAATTGTCGATGACCTCGGCGAACAGATGGTGCATCGCCTTGTCGTCGGTGCCGCCGATATACATGCCTGGCCGGCGGCGCACGGGCTCGAGCCCTTCCAGCACCTCGATGTCGGCAGCGCTGTAGCCCTCCGAGCCGTCACGGCTGGCTGCCGGACGCTTGGCCGCCGCCTGCACCAGCGGGTCGGCCGGGCGCGCCGGTGTGCGGACCGGCTGCGGCTGCTTGTCCAGATTGCCGAAAAGGTCGTTGCTGTCGTCCATGCCTGCCATAAAGCCCAAGCTGCGAATCACCCGTCGATACTGCCACGCTTTTCAGCGCCAAGCGACGGAGGTTCCTGTTACGTTCGGGGATCTAACCCCCTCTTATCCTAAAACCATTCGATAACCAAGCCGGCGGAAATCGATCGAAACGCCGGCCGGGACATTCCTGATTCTTTAACAAAGCGGCCTAGCGTGAGCCCACCATAACAAGAAACGACGGGCATCAGGGGTTTAGGCGTGAGGGGCAGGGCTATAACGATGATCGGCATCGCCGCCGTTTTCGGTGCGATCTCGATCTTTGCCGCAGATTTCTGGGTCAAGAGCCAGGCCAAGACCGATGCCGAGGAAAAAACGGCGTCGATCGCGGCTCCTGTCGAACCCAAGATCGAATTCAAGACCATCGTCGTGGCGAATGCGCCGTTGCGTTATGGCATGGAGCTCGACCGCGCGAAGCTCAGCGAAATCCCCTGGCCGCAGGATTCACTGCCTCAGGGCGCCTTCGCCACCATTGACGGGCTGTTGGGCGAGGGCGGCCGGGTGGTGCTTTCGCCGATCGAGATCAACGAACCGGTCCTGCTTACAAAGCTGTCCGGGCCGAATGGCCGCGCCACGCTGTCCAACATGCTGACACCCGGAATGCGGGCGGTCACAATCCGTACAGACGAGATCGCCGGTGTCGGCGGCTTCGTCACGCCCGGCGACCGGGTCGACGTCGTGCTGACGCGCGATGCCGGTGCGATCCAGGAAGTGGCCAAGAACGCGCAAGGTGCGGCCGGCTCGACGATCACCTCCGAGATCGTCGTTGCCGATGCCAAGGTGCTGAGCGTCGGACAAGGCGCCGACGAGCGCCAGACAACGCCGCAGGTCGCCAACTCGGTGACCATCGAGGTGACGACCGAGGGCGCGCAGAAAGTGGCGCTGGCCCGCACCGTCGGCACGCTGTCGCTGTCGCTGCGCTCCGCCAGCGAAGGCGGCGACGGCAATAACGGCGTCACCACCATTTCCTCCTTCGGCGGATCCGTGGCCGCCAAGGCCCAGGCCGCGGCCGGCTCGCTGTTCGACGCCATGACCAAGGAACCGGAGAAGCCGAAATTCAAGACGGTCATCGTGACGCGCGGCACGCAGGCCGAGGAATATCAGGTTCCTGCGCGGGACCAGAAGTAAAGCCCGGTGGGGACCGGACGGGACGGGAACAATGTTCAGACAGATCGAAGATCAAATGACAGGCCGGCGTCGCATCGCGCGCGCCGTGGCAATGGCGGTGATGATGGCCGCGGCAGGCAGTTTTGCCGCCGTTGGCGCGGCCAGGGCCGACAATGACGTCGTCTATGTCTCGGCAACCAAGAATACGTCGATAAAGGTCGCCAAGGGCAAGCCAAAGACGATCATGACGAGTGCCGCCTTCTACCAGATCGTCATCGGCGATCCGGAGATCGCCAATGTCAATCCGCTGACTGACAAGTCCTTTTATGTGCTGGGCAACAATCTCGGCACCACCGGCATCGCGCTGTTCGACGAGAAGAAGCAGCTCGTCGGCACCATCGACATCGAGGTCACGCTCGACACCGAGCAACTGGCGAACACCATCCGCGCCAGCGTGCCGGACGCCAAGATCAAGGTCGGGTCGGCCAATGGCCGTGTCGTGCTGTCTGGCGAGGCGGATGATGCGGTCGCCGCTGAAAAGGCAAGCAAGATCGCCACCCGCTTCTCCGGCAATGAGGAAGTGATCAATTCGGTCAACATCTCGTCGTCGCAGCAGGTCCAGCTCAACGTCCGCTTCGTCGAAATCAACCGTCAGGCGGGGCAGGACCTTGGCGCCAAATACAGCGCCAACTTTGCCTACGGCTTCGGCGGTCGCGACGTTTCGCTCGATGCGGGCTCGGTGCCGGCGGCGGGAACCGGTGAAGCCATCGGCCGGCTGCTGTCCAACGGCGTCTCGATCGACATCGCCATCAAGGCGCTGGAGGAGCGCGGCCTTGCCCGCAGGCTGGCCGAACCGAACCTTATCGCCCGCTCCGGCCAGACGGCGAGCTTCCTCGCCGGCGGCGAATTCCCGATCCCGGTTTCCGAGGACAATGGCAAGATCTCGGTCAGCTACAAGAAATACGGCGTCAGCCTGGATTTTACGCCGACCGTGCTGAAGGACGGGCTGGTCAGCCTCGACATCGCGCCGGAGGTCTCCTCGATCGATGCGTCGGCCTCCTACAACATAGGCACCATCTCGGTGCCGGGCTTCACCGTGCGTCGCGCCAGGACCTCGGTCGACCTCAAGAACGGCCAGAGCTTCATGATCGCCGGGCTGCTGCAGTCGCAAAACGACATCACCACGGCGCGCATTCCCGGCCTCGGCAAGATGCCCGTGCTTGGAGCGCTGTTCTCGTCGAAATCCTACCAGCGGCGCGAGACCGACCTAGTCATCATCGTCACGCCCTATCTGGTCAAGCCGGTCGATCCGTCGAAGAAAATGGCTGAGCCGACAGATGGCACGCAGCCGGCCAGCAACGCCGATTACTTCCTCAACAACACCGAGGAAGTGAAGGGGTCGGACACCAACCGCGCACTGGCGCTGGCCGACGGCGGCGCTACACGGACCGCCTCCGCCACCACGGTGGGGCACTTCCTCGACCTGCCGAAGGACTGAAGCCATGCATCTGATCCCGAGATCGAGCATCGCCCTGCTTCTCGCTGTTCTCGCAGCCGGCTGCACCAGCGACGACTACGTGCGCAGCGAAGGGGTGACGTCCGGCGCCGGCGAGGCGCAGGCCGCCAACACCGTCAAACAGATGGTCGACCCTTGGAAATACGGTGTCCAGAACACCAGGCTTCTCGTGCCTGCCAAGCGCGGAGCAGCCGGGCCGGAAACCCCCGATCAGGCGGCCGGCGCCAAGGCATCGCAAACAACCACCGAAAACTGATCCAGGCGGCGATCGACCTCACAGGCGGCGAGAATGGCAAACAGCACCAAGAAGATCCTGCTCGTATCGACAGACCGGACCTTCGCGCAGGATACGAAGACGGCCTTTGCCGCCTCCGAGATCATCCAGCTCTCGACGGTGGAGAAGAACGTCACCGAGCTGCGCGGCGAGATCCAGGAGGCCGAGTTCGGCGTCATTATCGTCGACATGGATGCGGCAAAACTGGAGGAAATCGAGTCGCTGCAGCGCGTCATGCGCAGGCTCGAGGGCAAGGCGCCGGTGGTCGTGGTCACGCAGGAGTTCAACGCCGCCGCCGTGCGCATCCTTGTGCAGCTCAAGGTCGCGGACTTCCTGGTCAAGCCGATCACCACTGCCGACCTGGTGCGCTCGGTCGTGCGTGCGCTGCAGGGACCGGGGCGCGAGGAAAACACCGAGTCGCAGATCTACACCTTCATGCCGGCCGCCGGCGGTGTCGGCACCACGACGCTGGCGCTGCAGACCGCGTTCCAACTGCATCATTCGGTGACGCGCGGTGCTTCGACCTGCGTCGTCGACCTCAACTTCCAGCAGGGCGCCTGCGCCGAATATCTCGACCTCGAACCGCGTTTCGACATCACCGAGATCGAGAACCAGCCCGAACGCCTCGACCGGCAACTGCTCGACGTGATGCTATCGAAGCACGCGAGCGGGCTTTGCGTGCTGGCGGCGCCGACGCATCCCTCTGAAATGCGCTCCTTCAAGACCGATGTCGTGGTGCGCATGCTGGACCTCGTCTCGGCCTATTTCGACAATGTCGTCATCGACATGCCGCGCACCTGGTTCCCGTGGACGGAGACGGTGCTGCTCGGCTCCAACAAGCTTTACATCGTCGCCGAAATGACGGTGCCGTGCCTGCGCCATACGCAGCGGCTGATCCAGGCGGTCTACGAAACCGCCGGCAGGGAAGTGAAGCCGAACGTCATCGTCAACCGTTTCGAGCAGAAGATGTTCGACAACGGCATCAAGCAGGCGGATGTCCAGGAAATCCTCGGCGAGCATTTCGTCGGCGGCATCGCCAACAATTACCGGCTGGTGCGCGAGGCCGTCGACCGTGGCGTGCCCCTGCACGAGATCGATGCCAACGCCAATGTCGTCAACGACCTGAAGAAGATCATCCTTCCGGAGGAGGCGGTCGCGACATCGGCCAAATCGAAGTCGTTGTTCAGCCTGGGCAAGGGCCTGTTGAAAAGGAAGGCAGGATGAGCAGCCGTTTTTCCACCCTGCAGAACCGCGACGCGCGCCCGCAGCGCCCCGCCGAGTCGACGGCGGTCGCACACCATGCCGTCGTCATTCCGACCAACCGCAAGATTGTGCCAAAGCCGGACGCGGCACCGGCCAAGAACGCCAACAAGGTGCTCGATGCGCGCATCCGCATCCACCGGATGCTGCTCGAGGAGATCAACCTCGTCGCGCTGGAGCGTTTGCCCAAGGACGAGATGCGCCGACAGGTGCATGATTTCGTGTCGGAAAAGACCCGCGAGGAGCGGATGGCGATCAACACCGCCGAGCTCGACGCACTGGTCGACGACATCGTCGACGAGATGGTCGGCCTCGGCCCGCTCGAGCCGCTGCTCAAGGATCCCGACATCAACGATATTCTGATCAACGGCCACCAGAATTGCTTCGTCGAAAAGAAGGGCAAGCTGCAGCAGGTCCACATTCCGTTCAAGGATGAGGCGCATCTGCTTAGAATCATAAACAAAATCGTCGCCGCCGTCGGCCGCCGGGTCGATGAATCGCAGCCGATGGTCGACGCGCGCATGCTGGACGGATCGCGCTTCAACGCCGCCATCCGCCCGGTCGGCGTCGACGGGCCGCTGGTGTCGATCCGCAAATTCTCCAAGAACAAGCTCGGCCTGCACAAGCTGGTCGAGTTCGGCGCCATCACCCAGAACATGGCCGAAGTGCTGGCGGCGGCCGTGCATGCCCGCAAGACGACGATCATCTCAGGCGGCACCGGCACCGGCAAGACGACGATGCTGAACGCGCTGTCGGCCTTCATTCCAGAAGACGAGCGATTGATCACCATCGAGGACGCGGCCGAGCTTCAATTGCAGCAGCCGCACGTGGCGCGCATGGAGACGCGCCCGGCCAACATCGAAGGGCATGGCGAACTCAAGCAGCGCGATCTGGTCAAGAACGCGCTGCGCATGCGCCCCGACCGCGTCATCCTTGGCGAGTGCCGTGGCGAGGAAGCCTTCGACATGCTGCAGGCCATGAACACCGGCCATGAAGGGTCGATGGCGACCATCCATGCCAATACCCCGCGCGATGCCATTTCACGCCTTGAACAGATGCTCGGCATGACCGGCATGCCGATGACGGTGCAGTCGATCCGCAGCCAGATTTCCAGCGCTATCGAAATCATCGTCCAGCTGACCCGGCTTTCAGACGGCAAGCGCAAGGTGACAAGCGTGACCGAGGTGACCGGCATGGAGGGCGACGTCATCCAGATGCAGGAGATATTCCGCTTCGTGCGCACCGGCATGGAGGCGGACGGCACGATCCTCGGCCATTTCGAAGCGACCGGCATACGGCCGCGCTTTCTCGAGGACCTGCGCGCCATGGGCATCGAGTTCCCCGGAAAATACTTCGAACCCGGCCGACCGCAGGAGTAGCCAAGTGTTTGACGGGTTCAGCGCGATCTATGTGGTCTATGCCGGGGCAGCGCTGACCGGCATCATGATCGCCGAGGCTATCTACCTGCTTTATGCCGGCCGCAGCGACAAGCGCACCGCCATCAACCGGCGCATGAAGCTGCAGGAAAACAAGATCAGCCAGGAGCAGGTGCTGATCCAGCTGCGCAAGGAGCGCGGCCTCGACGCTGGCACGTCGCTGTTTTCGCCGGATCGCTTCCGGGCCCTGCGCACCCAGTCAGGCATGATCATGCCGCTGTCGAAATTCCTGCTGATCACTTCGGGCGTGGCGATGGCCGTGGCCCTGTTCGCCATTTCGCGCGGCTTGCCGCTGTTGATGGGGCTCATCCTGTTTGTCGTGCTGGTGCCGCTGCTGCCTGTCGTGGTGATGCGCTTCAGGCGCAAACGCCGGCTCAAGCGCTTCGGCATGCAATTGCCGGAGGCGCTGGAGTTGATCACGCGCGGCCTCAAGGCCGGCCATCCGGTGCCGGTGGCCATCGCCATGGTCTCGCGCGAGATGCCGGACCCGATCGGCACCGAATTCGGCGTCATCGCCGACGAGGTAACGTACGGCTCCGACCTGGTGTCGGCGCTGAACAATTTGTTCGACCGGGTCGGCCACGAGGATCTGCCGCTGTTCGTTACGGCCGTCTCGATCCAGACCAGTTCGGGCGGCAATTTGCGCGAGATCCTCGACGGCCTGGCGACGACGATCCGCGAACGCGGCAAGCTGCGCCGCAAGGTGCGCGCCATTTCGACCGAAGGCCGCTTGTCGGCCTATATCCTGACCGCTGTGCCGGCGCTGCTGTTTGCCGCGATCATGGCGCTGATGCCGGACTACTATCGCGGCGTCTGGGGCGTGCCGAAGACCTGGTACATGGTCGGCGGCTCGGTTACCTGGCTGATGCTGGGCAATCTGATCATGTTCAAGATGTCGAACTTCCGGTTCTGACATGCAAAGCGTCATCGAATTCCTCGCCTCGCTCGCGCCGACCTCGCTGATGCCGGTGGCTGTCCTGCTGCTGGCCGTGGGGACCGCCGCGGTTGCCTGGCCGATGGCGATGGCGAAAGGCGATCGCAACGAAGTCAAGCGCCGCCTCAAGGTCGACAACGCCCCCGTGGCCGCCAAGCCGGAACCGGTGCAGAAGAAGAATACCGGCGTCGTGCGCGAGAAGGCGGTGAAGAGGGCGCAGGAATTCTATGCCAAGAGCGATCCGGAAAATGTCGCCCGGCTGCGTTTGAAGCTTATCCAGGCGGGCTACATGGAGCCGCGCGCGGTCGGCATGTTCTTCCTCGTTCGTTTCACGATGATGATCGGGACGGCGCTCGGTGTTTTCGTGCTCAACCGGTGGATGGCGAGCCCGGACGCGACAATGGCCAGCCGCTGGGCATTCGTCATCCTGTCCGGGGCCGGCGGCTATTTCCTGCCGGGTCTGGTGCTGACCCTGAAGGTGCGGGAAAAAATGCGTGAGTATCGCAATGGTTTTCCCGATTTCATGGATCTGATGATCGTCTGCTCGGACGCCGGCATGAGCATGGAGGCGGGCATCGAGCGGGTCTCGAAGGAACTCGCCAAGACCTATCCCGCGCTCAGCCAGAACCTGCAGCTCGTATCCCTGGAACTGAGGGCCGGGCGCAGCCTTGACGACGCGCTGAAGGCACTCGCCGACCGCCTCAGCCTGGACGAGGTTCGCTCGTTCGCCACGCTGTTGCAGCAATCGAAGGAGCTCGGCACCAGCCTGTCGGGGGCGCTGAGGGTGTTTTCCGACGAAATGCGCCATAAACGCATGTCGCTCGCCGAGGAAAAGGCGCATGCCCTGCCGGCAAAGATGTCTGTTCCAGTGGTGGTGTGCATTCTGCCGGTGGTGCTGATGATCGCCGTCATCCCGATCATCGTCAAAATGACGGGCGGCGGCCACTAGGCTGATCTGATATGTCGGACCGGCCCGCAAATGGCAAAGCCCTTACGCTCAATGCCCGAACTCGGCCCTGCGATGTGAGAATTCCATGCGAATTTTGCTGCGTATCCTCCTTCTAAGCCTCGCTGCCGTCAGCGCGTGGCCTGCCCAGGCAGTGGCCGATGATTGCGGCGATGCCGCCGCGCTAGTGCAGCGGGCCTATCCCAAGGCTCGACTGAGCGCCGATGGCGACTCGTTTACGCTCGAACCCCATACCAGTATCGCCTCGACGCTCCGGTACGGCGCAACGCCGTTTGGCGTGATCTGCAAGGTCTGGCCGGCTCATGACGACCTGCTGCTGGTCGCGGTGCCGCTGATCGACAGCTCTCAATCCGGCGACGGCGCGCATGTCGGCGATATCGAGCTTCTGGTCGTCGACAGGAACAGCCGGCAGGTGCGCCAGCGCCTGCTCCAGCCAGGGCTGATGACCGATGACGCCATCGCCATCGACAAGATCGAATTCGATACCGGCCGCTACAAGCTGGCGCCTGGCGTCACAGCGTTCGGCCTGCGTATCGAGATGGCAGGCAATTCGCGGCCCAATCCCTTCAGCGAAACCGATTTGCGGCTCTACGTTCTCGCTGGCGATGTGCTGCGCGTGGTGCTCGACGGCCTCGTCGTTACCGACGATGGCGGCGAAGGCGACGCCAATTGCGCGGGATCGTTTCAATCCAATCGGGTAAGCCTGACGATGGGCCCGACCAGCCATCACGGCTATCGCGATATCCTCCTGGCGGAGCGGAAGGACACCGACGAGCCGTCTGTCGACAAGAATGGCGAGTGCCAGTCCCATCCCGGCAAACCTGTGAACAAGACCTACGGCCTGCGCTATGACGGCAGCCACTATCCGGTTCCAGAAGCGCTCAAGATCCTGGAGCGGTGAGAGCGCTGCTCGCTGCCGTGATGAGGTCACGGTGCCGGTGGTTAACGGCGGGTATGCCGGAAACCAAATTTTAGGCGCATTTCAGCACCGAAGCTTAATCGCTCAGATGTACTGTGTTTCCTGAAGAACGACCCGGCAAATCGGGCGATGAGGCAGGGGCATGCGTCACAGTAGTTTCACGGCAATGGCTGCATTGGCGGCCGTCTTGATGATGTCCGGGTGCACGACGGGCAGCGTCGACACCACCAAGACCACTGCTATCCAACCGGCGGCAAAGGCCGTCGACACCTCCGATCTGGCGCAAGGCAAGGCGCAGTTTCGCGACGCCAACTACGGGCTCGCCGAACAGCACTTCCGCAAGGCCGTGGAGTTGAAGGCCGATAATGCGGAGGCCTGGATGGGGCTGGCCGCTTCCTATGACGAGCTCGGCCGCTTCGACTTCGCCGACCGCGCCTACGACCAGCTGCTCAGGGTTGCCGGACGCAAGCCGCAGATCATCAACAATATGGGCTATTCGCAACTGCTGCGCGGCAACAAGAAGAAGGCCAGGGCGCTGCTGCTCGAAGCCAGGGCGGGCATGGCCGATCCCGCGGTCGTCAATGCCAATCTCGCGTTGCTGAACAAGGGTTGATCGCGCCGGGATACCCAAATCCGCCAGGACAGTTTTGGACCATACGCTGTCGACGTTTTATAAACCCTATCCCAAGGTTGCGCTGACAAGCCGGCTGAAAACGGTGTTCGGTGGCGGCCGCTGACCTAGAATGCAGCCGTAACGCCGACGCACAGGGAACCCCCGCCAGATATGCTGGATTTCTGCTCGCTCTTGCTCGCGGCCGCGCTGTCGGGCACCTGCCTCAGCATCACCATGTTTGCGATCTGGTTCACCGCGCCACGGGCGGGCTTCGTGCTGACGGTGGCCTGCGGCATTCTGGTGCTTGTCGTGCACGTTATCCTGTTCTGGCAATACACCAAGGAACCAGACCCGCTGCTTTGCCAGGTCGCGCTGGCGATGCTCAGCCTGGGATTCCTGATCCTCTGCCTGTCGGCCATGCAATATCTGGGTATGCCCGGCTATGGGCGTGTCGCCATGCCGACCTTCCTGGCGATGGCGATTTGCGCTGCCACGACCTACTTCGGCTTCGACGGCGTCGGCTTCATGATCACTTATGTGACGGTGACGGCGCTGCTGTCGACGATCGGGGCCATGTTCTGGATCAATGGCAGCCACGATCGCCGGATTCTGCTGGTCGTTTCGTTTCTGAGCGGCACCTGCGCGGTGTCGTTCGCTCTTTGCTGCGCGGTTTTGATGGCCAAAGGGCAGTGGACGCTGGGCGTTGCGCCCGACAATTGGGCCGAGCGCCTGAACTCGGTCGTCGCCGTGGCGTGCATGACCGGGCTTGGCGCCTTGACGCTTTCGCTCCACCACCTGCAGGCGCAGATCGAACTCAAAGCCGAGACCATGACCGATCCGCTGACGGGGCTGATGAACCGCAGGGGTTTGACGTCACTTCATGGCGAGCGCGCTTTCGGTCCGTTCACGGCGATCGTGATGTTCGACCTCGACCACTTCAAGCGGACCAACGATGTCTACGGGCATCCGGTCGGCGACCAGGTTCTGTGCCGGTTCGCCGCCGTGATCAAGAAATATGCCAGGACCGGCGTCGATGCCTTCCGGCTGGGCGGTGAGGAATTCGCCATCGTCATGTCGCGGATGACGCCAGAGAAGGCTTACGACCTCGCCAGCAAGATCGGCGTCGCCTTCGGCACCGAAATCGTTCCCACCCCGCTCGGTCCATTGCGCAGCACGGTCAGCGGCGGCATCGGCATTGGCGAGGCCGAGGGCAGCTCCCTCAATGATGTGCTGGCCGAGGCTGATACGGCGCTCTATGCCGCCAAGCGCGCCGGTCGCAATTGCGTCATCAGCCACAAGAGGATGGGCAAGGCCGAACCGGTCAGGCCGGCCTTGCGCACCGCTTAGAGCGGCTCCCCGTTCACACTTTTCCTGGAATTGCTTTCGCTATTCCGCCGCACCCAGATAGTCCGACAAAGGCGGGCAGGAGCAGACCAGGTTGCGGTCGCCGGCGACATTGTCGATGCGCGACACCGGCGGCCAGTATTTTGCCGATGTGTCGACATCGCCGGCGGGATAGGCAGCCTCCAGGCGCGAATAGGGATGCGTCCACTGGCCGGCCAGTGCTTCCGCGGCGGTGTGCGGTGCATTGACCAGCGGATTGTCGACCAGCGGCCATTCGCCCTTGGCGACTTTTGCCGCTTCGCCTGCGATGGCGATCATCGCTTCGCAGAAACGGTCGAGTTCGCGCTTGGGCTCGGACTCGGTCGGCTCCACCATCAGCGTGCCGGCAACCGGGAACGACATGGTCGGCGCGTGGAAGCCGTAGTCGATCAAGCGCTTGGCGATATCGTCGACGCTGATGCCGGCGCTCTCCTTGAGCACGCGGGTGTCGAGGATGCACTCATGCGCGATGCGGTCGCTCCTGCCCTTGTAAAGGAGCGGGAAGTGCGGTGCGAGCCGCGTCGCCACGTAGTTGGCGGAAACGATCGCCGTCTCGGTCGCCTGCTTCAGGCCGGAGCCGCCCATCATGCGGATATACATCCAGGTGATCGGCAGGATGGATGCGCTGCCGAAGGGGGCGGCCGCCACGGCATGCGCCGAGCCTTCGGTGACATGGCCCGGCAGATATGGCTTCAGATGCGCCCTGACGCCGATCGGGCCGACGCCCGGGCCGCCGCCGCCATGCGGGATGCAGAAGGTCTTGTGCAGGTTCATGTGGCAGACGTCGGCGCCGATGTCGCCGGGGCGGGCTAGGCCGACCAGGGCGTTGAGGTTGGCGCCGTCGAAATAGACCTGGCCGCCATGTTCATGGATGAGGGCGCAGAGATGGCGCGCGCCTTCCTCGTAGACGCCATGCGTCGAGGGATAGGTGAACATCAACGCGGCGAGGTCCTTGGAGTGCTCGTTGGCCTTGGCGCGCATATCGTCCATATCGATATTGCCGTCCTCGGTGCAGCGCACGACGACAACGCTCATGCCGGCCATCGCGGCACTTGCCGGATTGGTACCGTGCGCGGAAGACGGGATCAGGCAGACCGTGCGATGGCCTTCGCCGCGCGAGCGGTGATAGGCGCGAATCGCGAGCAGCCCGGCATATTCGCCCTGGCTGCCGGCATTGGGCTGCATGGTCACCGCATCGAAGCCAGTGATCTCGGACAGCCAGCTTTCCAGTTCGCCGATCATGGCGCGGTAGCCGGCCGAATGCGCTTTCGGCGCGAAAGGATGCAGGTTGGCGATTTCAGGCCAGCTCACCGGCATCATCTCAGCGGCGGCGTTGAGCTTCATGGTGCAGGATCCCAGAGGGATCATCGCGCGGTCGAGCGCCAGATCCTTGTCGGCGAGCCGGCGCAGAAAGCGCATCATCTCGGTTTCCGACTTGTTTTCGCGGAACACCGGCTGGGTGAGGAACTCCTTGCCGCGCGGTTTGCCGGGCACCGTGGGGCCGGCGGCAGCGGCTGCTCTGGCTCCGAACAGAGCGGCGATCGCCTCCAGATCGGATTCGGTCGAGGTCTCGTCAAAGCTGATGCCGACATGGTCCGCATCGAGGACGCGCAGCAGCCGGCCCGTCTTTTCGGCCGCGGCGGCGATGGCGTCAGCCTTGCCCTTCGTCTCCACCGTCACCGTGTCGAAGCGGCTGGTGCCGAGCACGGAAACGCCCGCAGCCTCGAGACCGGCTGCGAGGCGGCTGGCGAGGGTATGAATACGCCCGGCAATCGCCTGCAGGCCGGCGGGGCCATGCCAGATCGCATAGGCCGTCGCCATGTTGGCGAGCAGCGCCTGCGCGGTGCAGATGTTGGAGGTCGCCTTGTCGCGGCGGATATGCTGCTCGCGGGTCTGCAAGGCGAGCCGATAGCCGGGGCGGCCCTTGCTGTCGGTGGACTGGCCGACCAGGCGGCCGGGCATCAGCCGGGTCAGTTTGTCGGCGACCGCGCAATAGGCGGCGTGCGGGCCGCCGAAGCCCATCGGCACGCCAAAGCGCTGCATCGGGCCGACGGCAATATCGGCGCCGAGCTTGGCCGGCGCATCGGTCAGCGTGAGGCCGAGCGGATCGGCGATGAAGATCACCAGTGCGCCGATGGCGTGAGCCTTCGCGATCGCCGCCTTGTGGTCGCCATAGACGCCTGATGTGTCCGGCCAGGAGACGAGCAGGGCAGCGGTGTTGTCGTCGATCGTCTCGCCATCGACCTCGATGCCGAGCGGCTCGGCGCGCGTGCGCACCACATCCAGCGTCTGCGGGTGCGGCATGCCGGCAAGCGCCACCTTGGTGCGCTTGTCGCGGTGGTGGCGAAGCGCGATCCCCACGGCTTCAGCCACCGCGGTCGCCTCATCGAGCAGCGAAGCCGACGCCACCGGCAGCCCGGTTAACTCGGCGACCAAGGTCTGGAAATTGAACAGCATTTCCAGGCGGCCCTGGCTGATCTCGGCCTGGTAGGGCGTGTAGGCCGTGTACCACGCCGGGTTCTCGAACAGATTGCGCTGGATGACCGGCGGCACATGGACGCCGTGGTAGCCGGCGCCGATGAAGCTCTTCAGCACGGTATTCCGAGCCATGATCGCCGACAACTCGGCCAAGGCTTCGGCTTCGCTCGCCGGAGCGGGCAAGGCGAGCGGCTGGTCGAGGCGGATCGATCTCGGCACGGCCTGGCTGATCAGCGTCTCGACGGACGGAACGCCGATCACGGCGAGCATGGCTCTGACGTCGTTAACGCCCGGACCGATATGGCGGGCCGAGAAGGGGGTGAGTGCTGCGGTCATCGTGTTCAGTCCTGATTTCAGCCGATATGGGCTTTGTACGCGGCCTCATCCATGAGACCGGCGAGTTGGCCTTCGTCGGCAAGCTTCATCTTCCACAGCCAGCCATCGCCGGTTGCCGCCGAATTAACCAATGACGGGTCCGAGGACAGCGAGGCGTTGGCGTCGGTGATCTCGCCGTCGACCGGCGCGTAGACGTCCGAAGCCGCCTTGACGGATTCGACCACGACGGCCGTGTCGCCCTTGCTGAGCTTCCTGCCCGTTTCCGGCAGTTCGACGAAGACGAGATCGCCGAGCTGTTCCTGCGCGTAGTCGGTGATGCCGACAGTGGCGATGCCGCCCTCGACACGCAGCCATTCGTGATCCTGGGTAAAATAGGTCTTTGCCATGAGGATTATCCTTTGCGGTAGCGATGAGGCGTGAAGGGCAGGGGATTGATATCAATGGATATTTTCGTGCCGCGAACGTCGGCGAAAATCCGTGTTCCGGGCTTTGCCAGCGCCGTCGTGACATAGCCCATGGCGACGGGATGACCCGCGGAAGGGCCGAAACCGCCCGAGGTGACGTGGCCGGCGGGATTGTCGTCGGCGTCGAACAGGGCGGCGCCGCCGCGCACCGGCTGGCGGCCTTCGGGTTTCAACCCGACGCGCTTTTGCGCGGGACCTCGTTCCACGGCGGCGCGCAAGGCATCGGCGCCGATGAAAGTGCCGGCAGCGCGGATATCCTTCGGGATTGCCCACATCAGCGCAGCACTAGCCGGGTCGGTTTCCGGCGTGATGTCCTGGCCGTGCAGGCAAAGGCCGGCTTCCAGCCGCAGGCTGTCGCGGGCGGCCAGCCCGATCCACAGCACACGCTCGTCCTCGAGCAATCTGGTGACGAGTTCTCTCGCATCGGTGTCCGGTAGGCCGATCTCAAAACCATCTTCGCCGGTGTAGCCGGACCGGCTCATGAACCAATTCTCTCGCGGTTCCGTGCCATGCATGAACAGCAGCGAGCCGGTCTCGATGCCGGCGCGGGACAGGACGGCCCAGGCTTCCGGCCCCTGGATGGCGAGGAACACGCGGTCGAGCGGCTCGACCTTGACGTCGAAATCGGCCGCGAGCGCACGCAGGTGCTTTTCGTCGGCGATGGCGTTGCCGGCATTGGCGACGACCATGAAGCGCTCGCCACCGAGCCTGGTGACGATCAGGTCGTCGAGAATGCCGCCGGCTTCATTGAGGAAGAACGTCAGCTTGGATTGCGAGATGTCGAGCGCGCCGGCATCCATTGGACAGGCGCGGTCGAGCAGGGCGATCGCGCCCGGCCCGCTGACCTCGAACAGCTTCATGTGCGAGATGTCGAACAGGCCGGCATGCTCGCGGGTGTGGAGGTGTTCTTTCATCACGCCGGCCGGATAGGTCAGCGGCATCGACCAGCCGGCGAACGCGCCAAAGCGCGCACCGGCTGCAACGTGGATGTCTTCGAGGGGAAGGTGTCTGCTGTCGTCGCCCGTCATGTCGTCTCCAGAGTCGCACGCAATCGGCCGCTGATGGCGGCCAGTCCGTGCCCCTCTGTCTGAAGCCTGAGAGACTCGCGCCCCGTAACTCTGTCGGCAGCGCTTACACCTTCGGCGCGGGGGCAAGCCCCGACTTTCCAGAGTGTCTTTCCCGTCTACGGTTCTTTTGCCTGAGAGATTTCGGGCGATTTCCCCTTCGGCGACAGCTCTCGCTGTTCTCTCCCGCAAACAGGTAGGACTCAAACCTTGAGCCCTCGACGCGCCATCCATAGCCCGTCGACGACACCTTGTCACCTCCCTGCGACATCTAAGGTGTGTTGATATTCCGGTGATGCCGGCATGATCTGAATCTCAACACACCCTAACAGGCTATTCAATAAGGCCTGGATACCCCTTTTGAATCTGATCTGTGCTCGGTCTGATTCTGATACGTTCCGTGACCAGTTTTCAACGCCTGCCAAAGCGTGGCGCGCTGAAACAGATCTGGCGATGCAGCCGACAAGTCTTCGCTAACCACGCCGTTTGCCGGTTTTTCAAGACACGGCTGATATTGTGACGGGGATCGCGCCTTGGGGCAGGCGCCGGATGGGGATGGAAGGGCGGAAAAATGGGCGAATTGATCATGAGTGCGCCGGTGGCGGGGCTGACCTCGAAAAGCCGCATCACAGGGGAAGATGTCATCATGCTGCGCCATGAGGTATTCGCCGATGGCGTGGTGACGCGCGGCGAAGCGGAAGCGCTGTTCGCGCTCGACCAGACGGCCCGCGACAAATGCCGGGAATGGCCCGAATTCTTCGTCGAAGCGGTTACCGACTACATCGTCCACCAGGAAAAGCCGTCAGGCTATATCTCGCAGGAAAATGCCGACTGGCTGGTCCGCACCATCTCTCGCGATGGCATGGTCGACAGCCGGACCGAGCTTGAATTGCTGGTGCATGTGCTGGAGAAGGCGAAATCGTCGCCGGGTCGGCTCTGCGTCTATGCGCTGGAGCAGGTCGCGCATGCCGTGATTGATGGCAAGGGGCCGCTGATGCTGGGTCGCGCCCTGGTTCCAGGGCTGGTCGCCAAGGCTGAAGTCGAGCTTCTGCGCCGCATCCTCTATGCCCATGGTGGCGACGGCAACATCGCCGTCACCCGCGGCGAGGCCGAGGTGCTGGTCAAGATCAATGAGCGGACCGCGCAAGCCGCCAACGACCCATCCTGGAATGACCTTTTCGTCAAGGCGATCGCCAACTTCGTCATGTGCTCGGCCGGTTACGAAGCGCCGACGCGCGACGTGGCGTTGCGCCGCGATGCCTTTCTCGAACAGGCTGGCCCGCAGATCGGCGGCTTCTTCAGCCGCATGGTATCGGGCGGTCTTGCCGGCATCACGGAGGCCTATCGGTCGCCTGATGACATCGAGGCCGATTGGGAAGCCAAGAACAGGGCGGCCGAAGCGCTCGCCCGCCGCGCCGAGACGATCGATGCCGGCGAAGCCGGTTGGCTTGCGGCCCATATCGGCGTCGACAGGCCCTTGTATGAAAACGAGCGGGCGCTGCTGACCCTGATCAAGCATGCGTCACCGGAAATCCACCCGGCGCTGAAGCCGCTGCTCGACAAGGTTGCCTGAGCCGACCGACATAGCGCAGCAGCCAAAATAGGGGCCGTCGAGACAGCGGGCTTGCGCGCTTGCATCAAGCCCAAGCCGCCTTGGATTTTCGGCAGGATAGCTTCCTCCCGCGAGGTATTGGCGCTGCCGTGCCCGACAGAAATCTCGTCTGCTGCCCTACAACAATTGCCAGTGGATTTACGCCGGCTATTGAGCGGGGCCGGGGGCTCAATCTCTTGCTTGAGCATCGAATGTCCGATGCTCTCGCCAGGCGTAACTGATCGGCCCGCGGCCCTCAACGGGCCGATCAGCCTTCTGCGACGCGACGTTCAGATGCCGCCATACCAGTCGTAGCCATTGTCTTCCCAATAACCGCCGCGACCGCCGCCGACATTGGCGAAGCCGTCGACCAGTTCGATTTTGTAAAGGTATTTCGGCATCTTGTAGCCGAGCTGGCGCTCGACGCGGACGCGCAGCGGCGCGCCGTTTTCGACCGGAAGCGGCTTGCCGTTGAGGCCGTAGGCGAGAATTGTCTGGGGGTGGCGGGCATCGATCAGGTCGATGGTGCCGTAATATTTGATGTCGCCGGACAAGCTTTGCTCGATCGTGTCGAGGCAGTGGAACATGACGTAGCGCGCCTGCGGCTTGACCACCGCCTGGTCGAGCACCAGCGACAGCGGCGTGCCGGTCCATTTGGCGATGCAGGACCAGCCTTCGACGCAATCGTGGCGGGTAATCTGGGTGCGGCTCGGCATGTTCTGGAGCTGCTCGCGGGTGAGCGACAGCGGCTTTTCGACAAGGCCTGAGACCTCTAGCCGCCAGTCGGCGAAATTGTTCGCCAAAAGGCCCTTGTAGGTGTCGTCGTCGGGTGAGGTGACACCGTTCGGCCGTTGTGGCTGGCGGATATCGGCTTCGGTGAACTCCGGCGCCAGCGCATCGCGTCCGGCAAGCAGGCGTTGCGCCCGATAGGTCAGGCCATTGGCGTTTTCGAGGAAGCTGCGCAGCCCGCTGCCGATGCTGAGCTGGCTGTCGAAGGCATCGCAGCCCGACAGCATGATGCCAGAGGCGCCGAGGCTGGCCGCGGTCAGGAATTTGCGGCGATTGATCTGGAATTTCGCCATGTCAGACACTCCTTTCGACCGGCTTGTCGTTATGCGACGGAGGGTCAGTGCGGTACCAGCCGGTGATGATTGAACGCAGTTCGTTGATCGGGCCGGCAGCCAGGATCATCAGCATGTGAATGAGGAAGAAGCCGACCAGCAGCCCCATGACGGTGAAATGGATGGTGCGCGCCGTCTGCCGGCCGCCTAGAATCTCATTGAGCCAGGGCAGCACTGAATTCATGCTCGGCGACATGGCAAGGCCGGTGATGATCATCAGCGGCAGCAGCACGAACAGCACGCCGCCATAGGCCATTTTCTGCAGCGTGTTGTATTCGCGGGTGTGA
Source organism: bacterium M00.F.Ca.ET.205.01.1.1 (assembly GCA_004791255.1). Lineage (GTDB taxonomy): Bacteria > Pseudomonadota > Alphaproteobacteria > Rhizobiales > Rhizobiaceae > Mesorhizobium. The sequence continues at coordinate 3,003 of SRUQ01000004.1, read as the reverse complement.
TGAAATTTCAGCCTGGCGTGGTTGGCGATGTCCTGCGGCAGGCGCTTCAGATCATTCAGGCGAGGCGCGAGATCGCGCCTGATATGGCCGTTGATCAGGCTGGCGATCAGCCAGACGATCAAGGTGGTCGTCAGGATCCAGGCAAAGAAGAAATGGATGACCCGGGCGGTGCCGAGGTCATAATAGGACGGGATCGTCGCCCAGGACGGAAAGGCACGGGACGTCTCATTCCCCGCCGGTCCCGACCAGCCGAGAACGCCAGTCGTATCGAAGCGATGGCCAAGGATCTCGGTGTAGCCGCGTGGCCCGACGTCGGTATTCTCGGCGCCTATGGCGAGGATGGTGTTGTTGTACTCGAAGCCGGACTGCTTGCCGATGTAGAGCTGCGGGCGGGCGTTGAAGATCTGCAGGCCGGAAAGCAGCATGAAGAACAGCGAGATGGCCCACAGCCAATGCGTCAGGCGCGTCCATCGCGACTGCCGGTAGATCAGCGTCGCGTCCTTCTGCATGGTGGCGTCCCCGCCGGCGGTGGATTGGCTCCTGGCAACGGATTCCATTTGGTCCTCCAGCCGCACCATCCGTCGCGGCTTTTTCAGCTTATTGTCTTCCTCCAATACGTAGCCGGACAAGCCGATGTTTCATGCGATCACGGATTTATTACGGAGAACCGAACGCGACCGCCAGGTTGACGGCGGCCGCAACGATCACCGTGTTGAAGAAGAACGACAGGATCGAATGGACGAGAACGACACAACGCATATGCGTCGTCGATATGTTGGTGTCGGCGGTCTGCGCCGTCATGCCGATAACCGTCGAAAAATAGAGAAAATCCCAGCCCTCCGGCCGCTTGTCGCCGGGAAACAGCAGCCCGCCGACCGGGATTTTCGTCCTGGTCTCGGCATCGACCGCGTCACCGTCCATCCAGTAGACATGAGCGTAGTGGAGCGCCGCCATGGCATGGATGGTGAACCAGCCGAGCGGGATCGACAACAGCGCGAAACCGAGTTCGACGGGATTGCTTCTATCCTTCTGATTGATCAGAAGAAAAAGCGAGATGATGGCGGCGCCGACGACGAACAGCGTGACAGCAAAGATCAGCAAAACCGGAAGGTCCGTGGTGCGCGCGTTCTTGCTGAGATATCGCCCGTTGAGTCTCGGCATCAGGGCCAGGACCAGAGCGATATAGGCGCCGAAAAAGGCGTTCGCGCCGGTGGCGTAGGGAAGCGGCGCTCGCAGGAACAAGGCAAGAAGCAGCGCAACGATGCCAATGGCGGCGGCCAAACCAAATTGCATGTGCCGGTGCATCGGCGTCCTGGCGGATGTGTCGTCACCCATAGCCGGCCCCTGAAAAGGCATTCGGATCACTCCGGTGTGGCGGATTTCAGGGCACGCCGCAAGATGCGGTCGAGTTCGCCAAGAAAGCGCGAGCGGTCCTGCGGCGCGAAGCTGGCGTTGTAGCCCTTGCTTTCGCCGGTCTCGCGCAAATGCTGCTTGAGGTCGCGCATCGCCACCGCCATGCCGATCGTTTCCGGCGTGAACGGGCGTCCGGTCGGTCCAAGCACATGCGCGCCAAGCGCAACGGTGCGGGCGGCGAGCGGAATGTCCGCGGTGACCACGATGTCATTGGGTTTCGCGTTGTCGACGATCCAGTCGTCGGCGGCGTCCGCGCTCTTCGACACCACGACATTGCGGATCATCGGATCGCGCGAGGGCCGCAAGCCGCCATTGGAGACGTAAGTGACGACGACGCCATGGCGCTCGGCGACCTTCTCGACCTCGGCCTTGACCGGGCAGGCATCGGCATCAACGTAGATGGCGGGTGCGGACATTGTCTCTCCGAAACGGCAAGGGCCGGAACGTGTCCGGCCCCATACCTGTAAATCCTGGAGTTGTCAGGCCGGCAAGGCGCCTGACTTCTTGGCGGTCCAGGTGGCGATATAGTCCATCAGGCCGGGGTTGAGGCAGTCATAGGGTTCGAGCCCGATCGACTTCAGCTGAGCGCGGATGCCGTCCATGCGCTTCGGGTCGACACCGGATTCGATGATCGACGAGACGAAAGCGGTGAAGCCGGGCGGTGACCAGCCATCTTCCTCAAAACGCTCGGGATGGATGAAGGACAGGCCCTTGAAAGGATGGTCGCGCTCGACCGGTCCGTGCATGTGCACGCCGCAGCCGGTGCAGGCATGGCGCTGGATCAGCGCTGAGGGGTCGACCACCTTCAGCTTGTCGCCGTTCTCGGTGACGGTGACGTCGCCGGTTCCGGCAACGGCCACGACCGAAAACATCGCGCCGTCAGGCTTCCAGCATTTGGTGCAGCCGCAGGCATGGTTGTGGGCGATCTGGCCCTTGACCTTCACCTTCACCGGCTTGCTGGTGCAGGCACAGACCAGCGTGCCACCGGCAAAGCTCGCGCTCTCCTTGGGCAGACCGTTGTCGATTTTAGGATGCAGTTTCTCAGGCATTTCATTCCTCCCTTGTTGAACCTGTGCAACGTCAGTCGCTGGCCCTTCGGTCGGCGGCTCTTCTTCCTCCATTTGGAGTGCGATCGGACGCAAAACCGGGCGCCACTTTTGCTGATCGCACTCTAGTAAACGACGACGCTTCGGATCGACTTGCCCTCATGCATGAGGTCGAAGCCCTTGTTGATGTCGTCCAGCTTCAGCAAATGCGTAATCATCGGATCGATTTCGATCTTGCCGTCCATGTACCAGTCGACGATTTTCGGCACGTCGGTGCGGCCGCGCGCGCCGCCGAAGGCGGTGCCCATCCAGCTGCGTCCGGTGACCAGCTGGAACGGACGGGTCGAGATCTCCTGGCCCGCACCTGCGACGCCGATGACGACCGACTTGCCCCAGCCGCGATGCGAGGCTTCCAGGGCCTGGCGCATCACCTTGGTGTTGCCGGTGCAGTCGAACGTGTAGTCGGCGCCGCCGATCTGGTCGGCGCCACGCTTGGTCATGTTGACGAGGTAGGGCACGATGTCGCCATCGATTTCCTTCGGAT
>SRUQ01000049.1 GCA_004791255.1 bacterium M00.F.Ca.ET.205.01.1.1 | reverse complement strand
GGTCGTGCCCCGCTGAGTGGTGTAGCTCGGCGGTAGCGAAGCCGCTCGCGAGCGCGCCCTCAACAGCGCCGTAGCGAGCGAGCGGCGTAGCGGTGGTCATCGATGTTCTTCGGTAGGGTTGGGTTGCTGACACAACCTGATTCGAAGGAAGCACCGATGACCGACGACATGATGGACCTGCGCACGCTCGTGGAGAAGACCCCCGACGCCGATATCTTGCGCGAGATGATCGGCTTTGCCGCTGAGCGGCTGATGGAGCTGGAAGTGGGCGCGGCGACCGGCGCGGCCCATGGCGAGAAGAACCCGCTGCGGCTTGTCCAGCGCAACGGCTATCGCGACAGGGACTGGGAGACGCGGGCCGGCACGGTCGAGCTGCGCATCCCAAAGCTGAGGAAGGGCTCCTACTTCCCCAGCTTCCTGGAGCCGCGACGCATGGCCGAGAAGGCGCTCACCGCGGTCATCCAGGAGGCCTACGTGCAGGGCATCTCGACGCGCTCGGTCGACGACCTGGTCAAGGCGATGGGCGCGAGCGGCGTCTCCAAAAGCCAGGTGAGCCGGCTCTGCGAGGAGATCGACGGCAAGGTGAAGGCCTTTCTCGAGCGGCCGATCGAGGGCGATTGGCCATACCTGTGGATCGACGCCACCTACCTGAAGGTGCGCCGCGGTGGCCGCATCGTCTCGGTCGCCGTCATCATCGCCGTCGGCGTCAACGCGGACGGCCGCCGCGAGGTGCTGGGCATGGAGGTCGGCACCTCCGAGGCCGAGCCGATCTGGACCGAGTTCCTGCGCAAGCTGACCCGTCGCGGCCTGCGCGGCGTCAAGCTTGTCGTCTCCGATGCTCATGAGGGCCTCAAGGCCGCCGTCACCAAGGTGCTCAGCGCCACATGGCAGCGCTGCCGGGTCCACTTCATGCGAAACGTGCTGGCGCACGCCGGCAAGAGCGGCCGCAGGGTCGTCTCGGCCTTCATCGCGACCGCCTTCGCCCAGGAGACGCCCGAGGCTGCCAGCGCCCAATGGCGTGCCGTCGCCGACCAGATCCGGCCGAAGGTGCCGAAGCTGGCGACAATCATGGACGAGGCCGAGCCCGACGTGCTGGCCTACATGACCTTCCCCAAGGAACATCGCACCAAGCTCCACTCGACGAATCCGATCGAGCGTCTCAACGGCGAGATCAAGCGGCGCACCGAGGTCGTCGGCATCTTCCCCAATGACGATGCCATTGTCCGTCTCGTCGGCGCGTTGCTGCTTGAACAGAATGATGAATGGGCCGTGCAGCGGGCGCGCTACATGACTCTTGAGACCATCAGCCAAATGAGCGATGATCCGCTCATCAGCCTGCCGGCAGTGGCGCGCTGATCAATTCCGGCCCATGCCGGAGAGCACGGCGACCAATGCCGTCAGCTACACCACTCCAGTGGGCACGATC
>SRUQ01000048.1 GCA_004791255.1 bacterium M00.F.Ca.ET.205.01.1.1 | reverse complement strand
TGGTCAAGCATTGGCCAAGCACCTTCGAAACCGGTCGCGGCAATGCGGCCCGGGCGCAAGAGATTGTCTGCCGACAGATTGCCGGCCGACGCCTTAATCCCGAGACCGGCAAAAGAACGATAAACGATATCGGCGAGGTTCTTGAAATTGTTCAGAATGAAGGCGAAGACGCCAACATAGAGCACCTTGCGGACAAGCCGGCCGAGAACGCTGGTTTCGTCGCCGAGCGCCCACGCCAGGCCGGCAAGTGTGATGTCAATGCCGATCAGAATGGTAGTGAGGAAGGCGAGGTCGCCCGATAGCAGACCGAACCCGCTGTCGATGTAGCGGATGAAGGTCTCCATGAAGCGATCGATGACGCCAAGGTCGTTCATGCCGCTGCCTTTCTCGTCGTGATGAACTCGTGATTAATTGCCGGGATAAGCCGAGCCGGTACCCAAGAACCGCTTCGTCATCTCGCGGGCGGCTTCGTCTGACTGGGCCTTGCGGGCGGCATCCTCGGCCTCAGCTCGAAACTGCGTTGCGAGCAGCGTCTGGATCTGCATCTGCTGTTTTGTCGAAAGCGCCATCAGCTGGTTGGTGGCCTGGCTTGCCTGAAGCGCACCGGCCGCCCCTTGGCTGCGGTTGACGAGATCGGCGAGCAGATCGCCGTCGGCGCGGACGTTCTCGACGATTTGCGACTGGACACCCATGGTCTGGCGGAACGCCTGCATGGCGGTTTGCCAACGCTCCCGCGCAGCACTCGCCACATCGCTGACTTTGATCGTGGCGTCGTAGCTTTCCGGATATTGGCTGCGCCACTGGTCTTGAAGCTTGCCCAGATCAAAGCTGAGGCCACTCGCCTGGTCCATCAAGCCGTCGATGCGATGGAGCGAACCGGTGAGTTGGCCAACGGAAGAGAAATCCAGACGCTGAAGATTGCGCGCCATGTTCTGCAGCATGGTCGCCTGATTCTGCAGCGACTGGATTTGGTTGTTGATCTGCTCCAATGCGCGCGCGGCCGTCAGCACGTTCTGCGCATAATTGGACGGATCGAACACGATAAGGGCGTACGCGGGCTGCACATAGTCGGCCATAGGCTTGGCGATCAGGGAAACGGTGATCAGGCCGGAGAGAAGGCGTCGCCGCATCATGAGAATTGCTCCTTGTCTGGTTGAGGGAATTGCTTGAGAAGTTCGCCGGCCCAATCGAGGCCGCGCGCGATCAGGAACTGCGAGGCAAAGCTGCCTTGCCCGTCTTCGGACATGATCCTGTCGATCAGAGTCTGCGTGGCCGGATCGGAAGCACCGCAAAGCGCAAGAGCGATGGGGCCAAGCTCGAGCTCGAACAGACGGTTGCCGCGGCGCGATTGCAGATAATACTGACGCTTCGGCGTGGCGCGGGCGATCAATTCGATCTGCCGCTCGCTTAAACCGAAGCGCTCGTAGGCTGTGCGCGCCTGGGGTTCCACGGCACGATCATTGGGAAGGAAAATGCGCTGCGGGCAGCTTTCGATGATT
>SRUQ01000047.1 GCA_004791255.1 bacterium M00.F.Ca.ET.205.01.1.1 | reverse complement strand
TGGTCAAGCATTGGCCAAGCACCTTCGAAACCGGTCGCGGCAATGCGGCCCGGGCGCAAGAGATTGTCTGCCGACAGATTGCCGGCCGACGCCTTAATCCCGAGACCGGCAAAAGAACGATAAACGAATCGGCGAGGTTCTTGAAATTGTTCAGAATGAAGGCGAAGACGCCAACATAGAGCACCTTGCGGATAAGCCGGCCGAAAATGTTGGGTTCGCCCCCGAATGCCCATGTCAGGCCGGCGAGCGTAATGTCGATGCCGATTAGGATGGTGGTGAGGAAGGCGACATCGCCGGAGAGCAGACCGAACCCGCTGTCGATGTAGCGGATAAAGGTATCCATGAAGCGATCAATGACCCCAAGGTCGTTCATGCCGCCGCCTTCTTCGTTATGATGAAAATGAAGATCAGTTGCCGGGATAAGCCGAGCCGGTGCCTAGGAAGCGCTTCGTCGTCTCGCGGGCGGCTTCCTCGGACTGTGCCTTGCGCGCGGCATCCTCGGCCTCAGCTCGAAATTGAGTCGCGAGCAGCGTCTGGATCTGCATCTGCTGTTTGGTCGAAAGCGCGATTAGTTGATTGGTGGCCTGGCTTGCCTCAAGCGCACCGGCCGCGCCTTGGCTGCGATTGACGAGATCGGCGAGCAGGTCGCCGTCGCCGCGGACATTCTCAACAATCTGTGACTGCACACCCATGGTTTGCCGGAACGCCTGCATGGCGCTCTGCCAACGCTCCCGTGCGGCACTCGCCACGTCGCTGACCTTGATCGTGGCGTCGTAGCTTTCCGGATATTGGTTGCGCCACTGGTCCTGGAGCTTAGTGAGATCGAAGCTCAGGCCACTCGCCTGGTCCATCAGACCGTCGATCCGTTGGAGCGAACCGGTGAGCTGGCCCACGGAAGAAAAATCCAAGTTCTGAAGGTTCCGCGCCATGTTCTGCAGCATGGTTGCCTGGTTCTGAAGCGACTGGATCTGATTATTGATCTGCTCCAGCGAACGCGCCGCCGTGAGCACGTTTTGCGCGTAGTTCGACGGATCGAACACGATCAGGGCATAGGCTGGCTGAACGTAGTCGGCCATGGGCTTAGCGAGCAGGGAAACGGTGATCAAGCTGGAGAGAAAGCGACGCCGCATCATGACGAGTGCTCCTTGTCTGGTTGACGAAATTGCTGAAGAAGTTCAGCGGCCCAATCGAGGCCGCGCGCGCTGAGAAATCGGGAGGCAAAGCTGTCCTGCCCGTGCTCGGACAGGATCCTGTCGATGAGGTTCTGCGTGGCCGGATCGGAGGCGCCGCAAAGCGCGAGCGTGATCGGGCCGAGGCCAAGTTCGAAGAGACGGTTGCCACGGCGCGATTGCAGATAGTATTGCCGCTTCGCCGTGGCGCGGGCGATCAATTCGATCTGCCGCTCGCTTAAACCGAAGCGCTCGTAGGCTGTGCGCGCCTGGGGTTCCACGGCACGATCATTGGGAAGGAAAATGCGCTGCGGGCAGCTTTCGATGATT
>SRUQ01000046.1 GCA_004791255.1 bacterium M00.F.Ca.ET.205.01.1.1 | reverse complement strand
CCAAGCTCCGGTGTGGCCGTTCTTCCTATAGTTCGGAGCCCGCTCTTCCGAGCGCTTTGAAAAAAATAGCTGTCAATTTCAGCGCGACAGCCTTGGAACAGACGGCTTCCTTGTTCCTGAAGGCGGCCCGCTTCCGTCTCACCAGCATCCTTGCGAAGGAAAGGCACGCCATGGAAGATCCCTCCATTCGCTCCGGCAACGGTCTCTGCATCTTCGTAAAATTCGACAACGGCATTGATGTGCGGATTTACCTTGTCGTGTGCCTCGCGCGCTAGCCGCGTCAATTCCAAAGGTGTAACTTCGCCCGAATGCACCAGAGAGGCCAAACCGGTGGCATCGTACTCTGCATATTCACTTACCCTCATTTGCATCTATCCTTTCTCCCTTGCCCCGTGTCAGCGAGGGGCATTGGCACGCACAGCGCGATTTTGGATTTTCAACCAGAGCAAAACCAAACTGGAAAACAGCGGTCGTTTTTCCGACGCTGCTACAGTGCAAATCTCGACTAGACGACAGCCACAATCATTTCCGAGTAATGCGGGGTCAAATACTGTTTTGCGATATGATCCATCTGAACGTCAGATGAACACCTGAACTACCGACTTTCGCGCCTGGAAGAATCGCGATGAGGGTCGTCACGGGGCAAGGCGTGGCGCTGACCGCTGCTTGGGCTGACTCGGTTTGCGGATTTCGGCACGCATCGCGGTCCTTTCTGGCGCAGCTTGGCAGGCTTCTCCTTCCATGCGTCCGGAATCTGCCCGCCTTGACGTCGGCCTTCTCGGCGTCGGTATTGCGCTGCTTCGGCGCTGCCACGATGGTGGCATCGACAATCTGGCCGCGCATCGCCAGATAGCCCGCCTTGGCGAGGTGTTTGTCGAAGCGCTCGAACAGGTTCTGGACCGCCTTGGCCTGCGTGAGGTGCTCGCGGAACAGCCAGACCGTCTTGGCGTCCGGCACGCGATCGCCGAGAACCCGGCCCGAGGAAGCGCATGAACGACAGCCGGTCCTGGATCTGGAACTCGGCCTGGTCGTCCGAGATCGTCGAGCGCGACGCCACGTCGGGCGACAGACGACACCGTCTCGCCCGGGAAGGAAGCTCAGAGGTGGCTGCGTTCGTCTGAACAGCTTGCGGGGTTTTGTAAGTGGATTCCGCCTCTGTCATGCCGCAACCGAGATTGGCTGCGACCCGTTGAAGTAGGCCTGATCCGGGGTTTGCGGGTCAAGCGATAGAAGGCCAGATACCGGACAAGGGCTGTCCGGGCCTCCGGCACGCTGGCATAGGCTTGCAAGTAGATCTCCTCGTATTTGATGGGTTCTCCATAGACACTCGACGAAGACGTTGTCGCGCCACGCGCCCTGGCCGTCCATGGAAATGGCGATTTCGGCATCCGCTCTAAGTTTATCTCAAAACGAGATAGCGTCGATCCGCAAACTGAATTTGACGTCGATCTCCGCGACCGATCATAGTTCGGATGCACGTTCTTCGCGGTATCTAGAAAAGGTTCTCAGCCTGTCGGTTCGCCGTTGATTTTCGGCACGAGAGGCTAG
>SRUQ01000045.1 GCA_004791255.1 bacterium M00.F.Ca.ET.205.01.1.1 | reverse complement strand
TCGAAAGTGCGACGGAGGCTGAACTCGTCGGCATTTGCGCCCGGGCGAACAATGCTCTCAGACGCCTTGGCTCTGGCTGGGCATTGTTCTTTGAGGCCGAGCGCACAGAAGCGCTGGGCTATCCGAATTCGCATTTTCCTGACGCCGCGTCGTGGCTGGTCGACGAAGAACGCCGCGCTGCTTTCGAGGGGAAGGTAGCGCACTACGAGAGCCGCTATCATCTGACCTTGGTGTTTATGCCACCGCCGGACAGCCAGGCGCGGGCGGAAAGCGCGCTCGTCGACTCTCACCATTCCGAAGGCGAAAGAGACTGGCGCCAGGAACTGGCAGGGTTCCGAGATCAGACCGACCGGGTCCAAGACCTTTTGTCGGACTTCATGCCCGAAGTGCGCATGCTTGACGATGCCGAGACGCTGGCTTACCTGCACGGCACAATCTCCACCCGCCGCCATCCAGTCACCGTGCAGAAACGCCCATGTATCTGGACGGCATCCTGGTAGATGCGTCGCTTACCGGTGGCTTGGAGCCGATGCTGGGTGAGCAGCATCTTCGCACGCTCACCATCCTCGGATTCCCGAATGTCACGCGGCCGGGAATTCTCGACGCACTCAACCACCAGGATTTCGCCTATCGCTGGATGGCGCGCTTCATTCCGCTCGACAAGACGGACGCCACCAAAACGCTGACGCGGTTACGCCGGCAATGGTTTGCCAAGCGCAAATCGATCGCCGCGATCCTGCGCGAGGTTGTCACCAACGAACCCGTTCCGCTCGTTGATAGCGATGCCGACAACAAGGCGCTCGATGCCGACGAAGCACTTCAGGCATTGGGCGGCGATCATGTCGGCTTCGGCTATCTCACCACCACGGTGACAGTGTGGGACGAAGATCGCCAAGCTGCTGCGGAGAAACTTCGTTCGGTCGAGCGTATTGTCAACGGGCTGGGCTTCACCACCATCCGTGAAAGCGTCAATGCGGTCGAGGCCTGGCTCGGGTCGCTGCCTGGTCACGTCTATGCCAACGTTCGCCAGCCGCTCGTCCACACGCTGAACCTTGCCCATCTCATGCCGCTATCCTCAGTGTGGGTCGGTCCGGCGGCGAACGAGCATCTCGCCAACGTCACCCAGGAAGAGGCCCCGCCGCTTCTCGTTGCCGAGACCAACGGGTCGACTCCGTTCCGGCTTTCCACCCATGTCCAGGATGTTGGCCACATGCTGATCGTTGGTCCGACTGGTGCCGGCAAATCGGTTCTGCTTGCCCTGATTGCATTGCAGTTCCGACGCTATGCCGGCGCACAGGTCTATGTCTTCGACAAAGGCAATTCGGCCCGTACGGCGACCGTTGCAATGGGCGGCGAACACCACGCCTTGGGTGCGGACGGTGCACTTGCCTTCCAGCCCCTGCGCAACATCGGCGACCAAGCCACCCGCAGTTGGGCGGCCGAATGGATCGCCAGCCTCATTGCCCACGAGAACGTCACCGTCACGCCGGAGGTGAAGGAGGCTATTTGGTCAGCGCTGGCCAGCCTTGCCACCGCGCCGGCGCAGGAACGCACACTGACCGGTCTTTCGGTCCTGCTTCAATCCAA
>SRUQ01000044.1 GCA_004791255.1 bacterium M00.F.Ca.ET.205.01.1.1 | reverse complement strand
TCGAAAGTGCGACGGAGGCTGAACTCGTCGGCATTTGCGCCCGGGCGAACAATGCTCTCAGACGCCTTGGCTCTGGCTGGGCATTGTTCTTTGAGGCCGAGCGCACAGAAGCGCTGGGCTATCCGAACTCGCATTTTCCTGACGCCGCGTCGTGGCTGGTCGACGAAGAACGCCGCGCTGCTTTCGAGGGGAAGGTAGCGCACTACGAGAGCCGCTATCATCTGACCTTGGTGTTTATGCCACCGCCGGACGCCCAGGCGCGCGCAGAAAGCGCGCTCGTCGACTCTCATTATTCCCGAGGAGAAAGAGACTGGCGCCAGGATCTGGCGAGGTTCCGTGACGAGACCAACCGCGTGCTCGATCTCTTCTCGGGTTTCATGTCCGAAGTACGCGTCCTCGATGATGCTCAGACGTTGACCTACCTCCACGGCACGATTTCGCCTCGTCGCCATCCTATCATGGCCCCGGAAACGCCGATATATCTGGATGCAATCCTGGTCGATGCGCCGCTTACCGGTGGCCTGGAGCCGATGCTGGGTGAGCAGCATCTTCGCACACTGACCATCCTCGGCTTTCCGAACCTCACCCGGCCCGGAATCCTCGATACCCTCAATCATCAGGATTTCGCCTATCGCTGGATGACGCGCTTCATTCCGCTCGAGAAAACGGAAGCCACGAAGACGCTGACGCGATTGCGCCGGCAGTGGTTTGCCAAGCGCAAATCGATCGTGGCAATCCTACGCGAGGTCATTACCAACGAGCCGGTCCCGCTTGTCGATAACGATGCCGACAACAAGGCGCTCGATGCCGACGAAGCCCTTCAGGCATTGGGCGGTGATCATGTGAGTTTCGGCTATCTCACCACCACCGTGACGGTGTGGGGCGAGGATCGCCAAGCCGCTGCAGAGAAGCTTCGCGCGGTCGAGCGCATCATCAATGGGCTCGGCTTCACCACGATCCGAGAAGGCGTCAATGCGGTCGAGGCTTGGCTCGGCTCATTGCCTGGCCATGTCTACGCTAACGTTCGCCAACCGCTCGTTCATACATTGAACCTTGCCCATCTCATGCCGCTGTCGTCGGTTTGGGCCGGTCCTGCGACAAACGAGCATCTCGCGAAAGTCACCCAAACCGAAGCGCCACCGCTTTTCGTTGCCGAGACCAGTGGGTCGACACCGTTTCGGCTTTCCACCCACGTCGAAGATGTCGGCCACATGCTGGTTGTTGGTCCGACCGGCGCCGGCAAGTCGGTTCTGCTTGCTCTGATTGCTCTGCAGTTCAGGCGCTATGCCGGCGCCCAGGTTTATGTCTTCGACAAAGGCAATTCGGCCCGTGCTGCAACACTTGCCATGGGTGGAGAACACCACGCGCTAGGAGCGGACGGTTCCCTTGCCTTTCAGCCACTGCGCAGCATCAACGACCAGGCTAGCCGAAGCTGGGCGGCCGAATGGATCGCCAGCCTTGTTGCCCACGAGAACGTCACCGTCACGCCGGAGGTGAAGGAGGCTATTTGGTCAGCGCTGGCCAGCCTTGCCACCGCGCCGGCGCAGGAACGCACACTGACCGGTCTTTCGGTCCTGCTTCAATCCAA
>SRUQ01000043.1 GCA_004791255.1 bacterium M00.F.Ca.ET.205.01.1.1 | reverse complement strand
CTAGCCCGTCCTATTCATGAGCCTTGTGGTTCGAGCGCCGCTGAGCGTTCGGTCAGGCAGGTGTGAGGCGTCTTTTTCACCGCAGCTGAGACTGGACTTTGGAACGCGCTGGAGGGTCAAGGCTTGGGTTCGGCGGGGCTTTGATGCCCCGGCGCTCATGGTGCTGCGGGCTGCAGCGTGAGAGCGATTTGTCGGAACAGGCTGGCCTCGGGACAGGCGGCGGCGAAGGCCAGGCGGATGCGCGAGACGGTTTCGATGACGCGGGCGCCGAGCTTGAGGAGCCTGAGCCGCAGAGTGGCGAACTCGGCGTTGCTGAGATGATCGGTTGTAGGCACCGCCTCGCGCAGGGTGAGCATCAGCCAGTATGCGGCGGTGTGAAGGACGAGGCGCACCTGGTTGGCAATCGGTGAGCGGCAGCTGGTGCGGTCGGAGGCAAGCTGGCTCTTGTGCATCTTGATCAGGTTTTCGGCCTGGCCGCGGGCGCAGTAGAGCACGTCGTAGACATGCGCGGCGGAGCCTTTGTCGAGATTGGTGACGACGAAGCGGATGTCGAGGCCGCGGGTGGTTGCCTCGATGCGGGCGCAGACGCGACGTTGCGTCTTCCAGGATTTCGCCTTGTATCGGGTCTCGGCATAGCCGCGCAGCACCGGCTTCTGCTCGAGCGCGCGGCGGGTGCGGATATCGTCGGCGGCTTCATCAACGAGACGCTGGAGAACCTTGTTGCCGGGCAATCCGAAGAGGTAGTCGACCGCATTGTCCTCGCACCAGGCCATGACCTCCGCCCGGCCATAGTGGCCGTCGCCGCGGACCAGGATGCGGGTGGCCGGCCAGCGGGCGCGGATGCGCCGGACAAGCCGGCGCAGGTGGCTGCGGATCTCCTTGCCCGTCGGGGTCTTGCCAGGACGCAGGATCATGGCGACCGGGCGTCCTGTCGAGGCGTCGTAGATGTGGATCGGCAGGAAGCAGCGCTCGTCGTAATGGGCGTTGAAGAGCGAGAGCTGCTGATGGCCGTGAACGACATCAACCGTGTCGTCGATGTCGAGCGTCACGCTTTTGGGCGGCGCGGCATAGCTCGACAGCCACAGATCGACCAGCACCCAGCCGAGCCGGATGACGGTGCGCAGGTCGGGCAGGTTCTCCAGGCGCGAGCAGGTCGGCTGCGAGCACAGATCAATCCCGCTGTCGGGCAGCCGCCCGCAGGCGAGCTTGAAGGCCGGGTCGGTGCGCAGTCGGTCGAGATCGTTGGCATCCTCGTAGCCGCATGCGATCGCAAAGATGCGGGCGCGCAGAATGTCGGCCATGGCGTGCGTCACCCGCTGTGGGTCGCGCGGATCGTGGATCGCAGCGGCCAGCCTGTCGGCCAGTTGCAGGCGTCGCTCGGCCGCGGCCAAAAGCATGACGCCACCATCCGAGGTGATGCGTCCGCCGTCAAACGCAGCTGTGATCTTCTTGCGCCCAACGGCTGGAAATGAGAGCGGCAGCAACGTATCGTCGGTCATGGCGGGTGTGGCTCGCGAGACGTGGTGGCAGGGCTGGCTTAGACAACCGAATCCTACGCCAAATCAATCGCTTAGGCTACATCCGCCAACCTCTCAGACGGGTCGTCGTGCATAAGACGGGCTAG
>SRUQ01000042.1 GCA_004791255.1 bacterium M00.F.Ca.ET.205.01.1.1 | reverse complement strand
GCTTGGTGATGATGAACTCGGCCAGCAGCTCGGCATCCGAATGGCCTTCCCATAAGCCGAAGGAATCCTGAGTACGAATGAGCCGCAGGAGGCATTTGACGAACGGGGAAGCAAGGGCCTCGTCGTCCTTGTGGACAGCAGGGCCAACCGGTTCATGAGGAATCTCGCTTTTCCCCAATTTCAGTACTCCTCTTGAAGGACGATCTCTTTTTCTGCGATGTGTGGTTCGGGCGCTTGCGTGGGCGGGGAATGGCTTGGGCGAGCCGATCCCACGCAACAGTGTCCCGTGGCCGACCTCGAGCACGTCCACCAATGCGAGACCTTTCACCGCGGCGCGAACGCCTGCGCCGCGGTTCGACCCGAGGTAAACGCAATGGAAATTCCACCTGCCGCAAGCCGCGCACTTTTGCGGCATCGACGTTATTGCTGCGAAGTGCGCCTGGGCGGGCGGATTTGCCGGTGTTCAATTCCAATTGTCATGCCCTTCGCGATCCTTGCTCAGGAAGTGACAGCGTTTTGAGTTTCGGAAGTCTTGTTTTGCGGAGCCACACAGAGACCCGCGTGACAGGCAGGCTCACCCGTGTAGTTGGCCAGGGCTTGGAGCAACGAGGTGAGGTAGCGCTGTTTGGTTTGGTCCGGCACTGGCTCCGAATGGTCCAGCGATTTGATTGCCACCTCGATCAACTCGATCGCCCGGTCCTTGTTGCCGCTCTCGTAATAATACTGAGCGACCGGAAAGTAACACCCGAATTTAAAGTCTCCATCGCCTTGCGGAGGATTAAGTTCCAGGATCTGTTCGGAGAGCTCCTTGCCCATCGCAAAGCGATCATCATGCGGAAGATGGGAGTTGTCGATCGTGGGATGGAAGAGTTGGTTCAGCGCCATCACCACCCAAGACATCGCTTCGAACTTTTTGTTGATCGCGTCCTCGACCAATTCGCGCATAAGCGGCAAGCCGGTTTTGATGTCGCGCAGCTTGTGAAGCAGAATATCCGCATGAACCCGCCGAAAATCAAAAGAGTCTGGCATCACGGCGAGGCCTTCTTCGATGGCCAATAGTGCCGCTGCCCAATCCTCGTCCTGCATCGCCGGCCCAAGTTTGGCGTATATCGGCTGACTCAGCGACGATTCGCGCACACGCGAGATTCGCTTTGCATCGACGGCTTTCGCTTCATAGCTGCTGCGCCAGCTGCCGTTAAGGACTTTCGGCAAAACGTCATCGAGAGGTGCCGGGTGGCCGATATAAGCGATGTGGCCGTCGCGGTCGACCACGAACGAGGTGGGAATCCCGAACGAAGAGCTGGGTTCCAGCCAGAGCTTTTTCATTTCGCCAGTGCAATCGAACGCTGTCCGATAATTCAGATTCGGGAACTTCTCGGTCAGCCAGGCATCCACGTTGGTCCGCGCTTCGTCCGCGGTTGCAGCCTTTTCGCAAGCTGCGACTCCGATAATCTCAAATCCGCTGTCTTTATATTTCTCCTGCAGTTCGATCAAATGGGGCATGGCGTGGACACATGGTCGGCACCAAGTCGCCCAAAATTCAACGAGGTAGACCTTGCCGGGCCGAAGGCTCGTGAGGGGCTCGCCACGCAGCCAGTTCTCCACTTTCAGCGCAGGAGCCGGGGACCCCATACGCAGTTCCATCTTGGTGTCCAAAGTCATTCCACACCTTTCGTCTCTTTTGTCGCGGAATATTTTCCAGTCAAAATCGGACACGGTCTCGAGGGCATTGCTCCCTCTCGCTTGCTTCAGCGGAGCTCTCACCGTGTTGCCGCACATCAAGCACGGCAAAGGGCATGCCAACCCTTCTTAGCTTCGGCAAGCGCCGGTACCGCCTTGAATAAGCGAGCCCTAACACGGCCAGCTGACGTTAACCTGAATGTCGGCTTTCGACGGCTCACCTTAGCGGCTGCCGTTTAGGAAGGTGAGAGTTTGGCTGGCCCGCTGGCGATAAGACCGGCTTCGGCGTCCTGGAGTAGTCGCACTTCGGCGATGGGGTCGAAAGTGCGGGAGAGGCTCGGTACCCTTGCAGCCACCGCCGCATGTGGCCCGGCGTCATAATTCGCGTCGCGGTTGCCAACGGCGGCGTTGGGCTCGATCCACGTGGCGTTGAGCCCGACAGCACGTAAAGCTGCATCGTGATTGAATGCCCTTTGCTGTTTCACGCCAAGCAGGAGTCGCGCGACGCTACCTGATCGTGCCCACTGGAGTGGTGTAGCTGACGGCATTGGTCGCCGTGCTCTCCGGCATGGGCCGGAATTGATCAGCGCGCCACTGCCGGCAGGCTGATGAGCGGATCATCGCTCATTTGGCTGATGGT
>SRUQ01000041.1 GCA_004791255.1 bacterium M00.F.Ca.ET.205.01.1.1 | reverse complement strand
GGATCACACGCTCAGGCACACGTATTTCATCTCTGTATAATCATCGATTCCGTATTTTGACCCTTCGCGGCCAAGGCCAGATTGCTTGATGCCACCAAAAGGCGCAACTTCCGTGGAGATCAGCCCAGTGTTAACCCCGACCATGCCGCACTCGAGAGCCTCCGCCACCCGGAAGATCTTCGAGATATCTCTGGAATAGAAGTATGAAGCGAGGCCAAACTTGGTGTTGTTCGCCATTTCTATCACTTGTTCCTCGGTCGAAAACTTGAACAGCGGCGCGATAGGGCCGAACGTCTCTTCCCTCGAGAGGCGCATATCCCCCGTTGCGCCGGTCAAGATAGTGGGCTCGAAAAAGAGGCCGCCTTGGCTCGCAGGCTTGCCACCGACCTCCACTGTAGCCCCCTTGGCGATGGCGTCAGTGACGTGCTCCTGTACCTTCTTCAGCGCATTCCGGTCGATGAGAGGGCCTGTCGTGACCCCTTCGGCAAAGCCGTCGCCGACTTTCATCTGGCGAACGCGCTCGGCAAGCTTGGCGGCAAAGGCATCATAGACGCCCTCCTGAATATAGAGCCGATTGGCACAGACGCAGGTTTGCCCAGCATTGCGGTATTTGGAAACCATTGCGCCGTCGGCGGCGGCGTCGAGATCCGCGTCATCGAAAACGATGAAGGGCGCGTTACCTCCGAGCTCGAGGCCGAGCTTTAAGATCTGCTCTGCGCCTTGCCGCATCAGTATTTTTCCGACATTGGTCGAGCCCGTGAACGTGACTTTCCGAATCTTCTCATTGCGGCAGAATTCCTGACCGACCATCGCGGCATCGGTCGTGGTTAGCACAGAAAAAAGACCGAGTGGCAGGCCGGCGCGTTCGGCAAGGACAGCCAGAGCGAGCGCGGATAGGGGCGTCTGAGCCGCAGGCTTTGATACCATGCTGCAGCCGGCAGCGATTGCCGGGGCCATCTTGCGGGCAAGCATTGCATTCGGGAAGTTCCACGGCGTGATGGCCCCAACAACTCCGATGGGCTGCTTGATCACGATGATGCGCTTATCCGGCTGATGACCTGGAATGGTGTCGCCGTAGACTCGCTTTGCTTCCTCACCGAACCACTCGACGTAGGATGCACCATAAAGAATCTCTCCCTTCGCCTCCGTCCATGGTTTCCCCATCTCTAGGGTGAGGATAGTGGCAAGATCATCGACATTCGATACTATGAGGTCGTACAGTTTTCGCAGGACTGCGGCGCGCTCCTTACCCGTCCTTTTCGCCCAGTTCTTTTGGGCAACATAGGCCGCCTCAATCGCCGACTTGACCTCCTCTTCACCGAGATCTGGAAGGGTTGCAAGGACTTCGCCGGTTGAGGGATTGGTGACCTCGAACGTGAGGCCCCTTGAACCTGCCGCTACCCACCCAGCCCCTACGAGAGCTTTATCCGTCACTAACGACTTGTCTTTTAACTTCGCTAGCACTGCTTCAGAAAGTGACATTTAATTTCTCCCGTATTGGTGCGAGCCCAAGAGCCGCCGTATATTCCACCAGAGATAGAACTTTGCGCTCTAGCGGGCATTGTCTTGTTCAAGGATGGGCCGATCGCAGAAACGAAGAAATCGATCGCCACAGAACAGACTCCCTCTCTAGGAGGCCGGCTGACTGCCACACCGCGTCTAAGTCTGCCAGCGGTGAGGATTATCCCACCAACATCGGCGTGCGGCCTTTCAAGTACCCAGTCGGCTTCTCCATATTGAAATCGACCGTATAAACTTATGCTAATTATCCCCGGTTAGTCTAAGAATTCGTCGGAATAGACAACGGCTGGCGTAGGAACTCTGAACCCTTCACGCCGTACAACTTCAACGACCTTCTCAAGGTCATTCACCAGCAAGGTTATATATTCATCTCGCAGTGGTCCAAGTACAAATTGTATTGCCTCTGGCTCCTTTAGTATATTTATCTTCCACCCGTACTCCTTCATCCGGCTTGCAATTGAATAGATGTCAGAGTATTCGCTCCGTATTCCCACCACGTTAAGCTCAGCTCCGCCGACTATCTTCAAGCCGGGGCACTGTGCAACGAAGGCCAATATGGCATCTCTCAGCTTGAGGATTTGAGCAGCGCGAGAGAGGTAACCGTCCCGCCCCAGATAACGCATGACTGCCCAGGCCGAAGCGATTGCGCCTCCGCTTCGTGTTCCAGTGAGAACTGGTGAACGATAAAGTCCTGCTGCCCATGTGTCGAAAATGAAGGGTTGATGGCGGGCTACCTTATTTTTATAGAAAACGCCCGACACTCCCTTGCCACTATAGCCGTACTTGTGAAAATCCGCCGAAATTGAGCTTACACCAGAGAGTCGAAAATCGAAGTCCGGAACGTCCCGTCCGAGCTCCCGCACAAAAGGCGCCAAAAACCCGCCAACGCAAGCATCCACATGCAACCAGATCCCGTGTTGGCTGGCAATTTCTGCTAATTCTCGAACTGGGTCACAAACGCCATGCGACCAGGACGGCATTGAGGCGAGCATCATGACTGTGTTTTCGCTAACTGCTTCAGACATTGCCGAGACGATTGCGCGAAAATTTTCATCCACTGGAACGCGACGGATAGTATATCCGAAATACC
>SRUQ01000040.1 GCA_004791255.1 bacterium M00.F.Ca.ET.205.01.1.1 | reverse complement strand
GGCCGCAGCGACAGTGAAGGACCCGAGCGGGCAGCTTTTTTGTGAGCGAAGCGGCGCGAGGAAGCCGCCGCAGGCGGCGGGGAAAAAAGCTGATGGCGCGAGGGTTTCGGGCGGCCGGACCCGCCCACAGGTCGACAAGCCAGCTGCAGGGAAATGGTCCTGAAAGATGCTTAGGAGACAGGCCGCGCGATCGGCTGATACGATGCCCAAGCAGCGCGGCGGGTACCAGGCTTGGCACTGGTTCAGACACCGCAGCCAGCGACGGGACGTGCCCATCCGCGGTGCCCCGGCAGGCATGCCAGGCATGGCGCAGGGCTGGCGAAGGCCTCGAGTTGACATCGGAAATTCGCGTGCGATGCGCGCCGGAAGAGTCGCGAAAGTGCAATCGGCGCCGCCCAAGAGGGATGCCAAGCGGCGGCTTTCGAAGTGCCGCCGCTTGGGGCTTGGTCGATTATTCCGACACGAACAGGTGCCGGACCTTGGCCCAGTGATCGGCGGTGCGGAAGCCGCCGCGATTGGTGTAGCTTTCGGCGGGGAATTTCATCCAGCGCGGCAGCCAGGTCTCGACTTTTTCCCTGCCGTTCTCGCCGGCGAGAAAGTCGCGGATGATCTTCTTTTGCGTCTTCACCTTCTCCGAAACATTGCCGTCGGCGACAGGCTTGCCGCCGATATCGGCGAGCATCAGATTGGCGATGTCCCTGCCGCGAAGAAGCTCGAAGAAGCCGTCGTCCGGTTGCCAGAATGCGGCCATGTCGACACTCAGATGATTGCCAAGCGCCTCGATGACGGCGCTACCGGCTTCGAGGGTCTCGGCCATGACGATGGCGAGAACACGCAGGACATCGTCGTCTGACAGCGCCAACAGCCGTGCGAACACGTTGGCGAGAGCGAAGGCATCGCCATTGCCGCCGGCGAGTGGGCCATCCTCGTCGGATTGCCCAAGCAGGGCCAAAACCTCGCGCCGCTTTTCGGCGAAGGCGGCTTCGGCCTTGCTGGCTGCGAGGCTTGCGGCGACCGTCTCGTTGGCGGCGCGCTGCGGCTCGCGGCGCACCTGCCACAGGCTTGAACCGGCAATCGCGTGCGCCACCATGAGGCGCAGGGCAATGGCGGGATGGTCGAGAAACCGACAGCGCACGGCCGCATGGCGGTGCAGATCGACATAGTTCTGCATCGGGCCGGTGAGTTCAAGTCCGCGACGAATTGGCGACCTGTTCGTCCTGCTCACCGCCCTCGTCCTTGGAGCGGCCGCGGCGCGCTTCCTTGCACGACAGCCAGCCTTCGTGACACTCGACCTCGCCGCGATGCGATACTGTGATGACGACCTTGCCGCCCTTCTTCTTCGGCGTCTTTTCGTGGTCCCACGAGTGGAAATACTGACCCGGTTCGAGCACGATCACCTCGGACCATCCGGCCTCGAGATAGGCGTCGCGTCTGGCGGCGATCGCCTCGTTCTGCTTTTGCCAGAACATGTCGGCATCGGCGAAATAGCTGTCCTCGCGGAACAGGTCGGAGACGATCAGGCCCGGATAGTCCTCCACGACAAACAGCGCCACCTTGGTGCAGATCGACTGGCCGCCGAACAGCCACTGCTTGAGCTGGAAACCGCGCGGCGCGTACTGTTCGGGATCGGCAAAAAGCGTCAGCCAGTTCTTCTGCTGGGCTTTGGACGCCATGGTGAGATAGCGCGCCGTCTCAGTGTCGATTTCCTCGCGGCGGTAGGCTTCGCGAATTTTGGGAAGCAAATTGCCGAGTGCCAGAATGCGCTTCACCGGGAGCTCGGTGATGCCGAAAGTGGCGGCGATGTCGGCAATGGCGCGGCCTTCCCGGATCAGCCGGGAGAACGTTTCCCATTGCGAGACCTCGTCGGGATCGAGGCGAGCGATGTTTTCGATGAGCGAGGCTTCGAGCGCATCGCCGTCGTCGCCGTCCTCCATGATGGCGCAGGGCAAGGCGTCGCTCTCGCCGCGCTCGTCGGCGAGCGATTTGGCGGCGAAATAGCGTCGCCGTCCGGCGACGATCTCGAAGATTTCGGGCGTGCCGTTCGGCCGCACCAGAAGCGGCACGAGAACGCCGCGCGCGCGAACGGACGGCAGGATATCGGAGATGTCGGGCGCGCGTTTACCGTGACGCATGTTGAGGGCCGAGATGTTCAGGCGATCGATCGGAATATGGGCGAGCTGCATGGTTTGTCTCCTTCGGTTTGGTTGAGGTTTTCCCCGCCGCAAAGTCCGCATGGCCGGCGCGGCGGGACGGTTTTCGCACCTAGCGGCGCGCCTGTTCCTCCGTGTCAGGCGGAAGCTCGGAATGCGGTTTTGCAAGCGCGTCGGCTGCCTGTTGCAGAAGCCGCGCGTCCTCGGTGATGTGGCCGGCGTGGCGCGCGGCCTCGGCATAGACAGAGAGCGGAAACCCCGCGTGAAAAAAGAGGTCGCGCTCGATGCCGAGGCCAAGCCGGCCCTTGACGCTTTCAAGTTCGGAAAGGCTGACGCTGCCGAGTTCCGGAAAGCCGAAGCCGAGATCGCAAAGACCGAACAGCGTGTCGCGATCCACATCGAGTTCGCTCAGAAGCCAGGTCGCCGGCCCGGTCGGATCGAACAGTTCAGCACCGGAACATGATCGGTTTCGGTGTCAGCAGCGCCGTTGGCGAGCAGTTGGGCGCCAAGGTCGTCGGTGATCAGGATCATGAGAAGGCTCCTTGTCAGAACAGGTCGGTTTGGTTGCGTGTGCAGTTGTCCAAGAGGCCGATGTCGAGCGACTTCTGCGCCTTGCGCGGCCGCATCGGCGCGACCGTGAGATCGGTCGCGCGTGTTGACGGGCCGCACACCGGAATGAGGCTCTCGTCGCCTTCCGGCGTCGTCTCGGTCGGCAGCGCGTCGGGATCGCGCGCGCTCATGCCGCGATCTCCTGATGGTCGCTGGCTCGGGCGTCCGCGTTAAGGCCAAGCAGGAAATCGGCGGCTTTCGAGGCGTGGCTGGCGGCGCGAAAGATGGCGCGGTTGTCCTCGCGCAAAACCGTCAGCCATGAGCCGATGTAGTCGGCATGGCGCACGGTCGGCTCGATGCCGAGACTGCTGCAGATGAAGGCTGATGCGATTTCGGCGACGAGTTCCTCGCGCGCATAGGTGTTGGACCCGAAGGAGCCGGACAGGTCGCGCGCGAGTCGCCTCGGGTGGCCGGTCCAGTGGCCAAGCTCGTGTTAGGTCACACCTCCAATGCGTCCTTTCTGTCATCTCCCTGATGGGGAATCAGGACAGTTCTTATTCATGAGACGCTGCTCCGCCTTTTGCGGGGGCGGGCCCGAGGGCCTGCCCC
>SRUQ01000003.1:86622-851988 GCA_004791255.1 bacterium M00.F.Ca.ET.205.01.1.1 | reverse complement strand
AGACCGAACAGGCGCCGGCCGAGCAGGCTGCTCCCGCCGAGGAGCAGCAGCCGCGCAGGAAGAAGCGCGACCAGCAGCAGCAGACCGAACAGGCGCCGGCCGAACAGGCTGCTCCCGCCGAGGAACAGCAGCCACGCAGGAAGAAGCGCGACCAGCAGCAGCAGACCGAACAGGCGCCGGCCGAACAGGCCGCTCCCGCCGAGGAACAGCAGCCACGCAGGAAGAAGCGCGACCAGCAGCAGCAGACCGAAGCGCCGGCCGCCGAAGCGCCGGCTGGCGCGGCGGAACCCGCCAACGATAATCAGCCAGAGGTCAAGCCGCGCAAGAAGCACAAGCAGGACCAGAACAACGAGGCGGCACCGGCCGAACAGGCGCCGGCCGCCGTGCCCGAGACCGCCCCGACGCCGAAGGTTGAACCGGCTCCTGCCGGCGAACAGCCTCCGATCCAGGGTGAGCAGCCTCAGGACAAAACAAAGAAGCTCGGCAGGAAACCAGCCGGCGAACAGCCCGTCACGGGCGAGCAGCCGGCCAAGCCCGAGAAACCAGCCGGCGAGCAGCCTGCCACGGGCGAACAGCCCGCCCCCACCAACGCCGAACAGCCGGCCAATGGCCAGAAGGCAGCACCCGTGCAGGGCGAAAACCCTGTTCAGAGCGAAGCACCTGCCGATCCGAATGCAGCCCCTATCCTCGACAGCCAGAAAGATGCCGCCCGCAAGCGCGGCAAGGGCCAGGGCGGCAACGGCCAAGATACCAATGGCCAAGACGCCACCGGCCAAGGCGGCAGAAAGCCCCTCAACCAGAACGGCGAACAGCAAAATAGTGGGCAGAACGCCCCGCAAGGAGGCGATCAGGTCCAGAAACCGGTAGTCGCTCCGGTCGATCAGGGCCCGCCGCCCACCGATGACAGGGCCGCCCAGCAGGCGATCAAGCCGGAAAGCATCGTTCCGGTGACGCAGGAGAAGGGCAAGCGCCTCGACCGTGCGCCCGACGAGAACATTCGCGACCGCCGCCGCCCCGAGGGCGTCGACGTGCTTAAGGAAATCGGCGACCGCGTCATCATCCAGTTCAACAACCAGACTATCGTGCAGAGCAATGAAGCTCCGCGCATGAACCGCGGCGCCCGGGACGTCTACTACGAGGATCTGCCGCAAGGCCGCAGGCGCGAGACGGTGGAGCGCGACAATGGCGTCCAGATCGTCACCATCCGCAATCGTTACGGCGATGTGATCCAGCGTTCGCGAATCATGCCGGACGGCCGCGAATATGTGCTGAGCTATGTCGACGAGCGCAGCTACCAGGATGACGGCGACTGGCGCGATCCGGGCGACGACCTGCCGCCGATGCGGCTGAACATTCCGCGCCGGCAATACATTCTCGAGTCCGAGGACATCGAAAGCCCTGACGACTACTACACCTTCCTCGAACAGCCGCCGGTGGAAAAGGTCCAGCGCCTCTATTCCATCGACGAGGTCAAGCGTTCGGCCCGTGTGCGCGACATCGCACGCCGCGTCGACCTCGACACGCTGAACTTCGAATTCGGCTCGTCCACGATCTCCGACACCGAGGTACAGAAACTGGAGGGCGTCGCCGCCGCCATGGAGAAGCTGTTGAAGAAGAACCCCGCCGAGACCTTCCTGATCGAAGGCCACACCGACGCCGTCGGCAGGCCAGAGGCAAACCTCGCTCTGTCGGACCGCCGCGCCGAAGCGGTGGCCGAAGCGCTGACCAGCGCCTTCGGCATCCCGCCGGAAAACCTGACGACGCAGGGCTATGGCGAGGAGTATCTGAAGGTCAACACGCAGGCGCCCAATCGCGAGAACCGGCGCGTCGCCATCCGCCGCATCACCTCGCTGGTGGCGCCGGTGGCAAGCAACAATTGACCTGCGTTTCCGGGAGCTTACGGCGGCTTCCGGAATCACGCCCGCATGCAAAATCCCATCCCGGCAGGCCGGGATGGGCTGGCGGCCGCGAACCTAGGCGGCTCAACAAGAATTGAGCCGGCATTAGCGCGGGCTCATTGAATCGCCGCGAAACCAACCCCAGATTCCTGTGTGGGCGTTCCCTGCCCCGTCCCGACTCCAGCGGGACGCATTGAGCCCCGCCGGCCCTCTCCGGCGGGGTTTTTTTGCCTTGCAAACAAATGCGAGCTGGCCGAAATACGGCCCGACACCGATAAGAGAACCAAGCGGAACCAACAATGAAGCGCCTCGAACTCGCCATCGAATCGATCATTCTCGCCTCGCGCTGGCTGCTGGTCGTCTTCTATATCGGGCTCGGCCTCGCACTGGCCGTCTATGCGCTTTCGTTCGGCAAGAAGCTCTACGAATTCATCACCACCGTGTTCATGCTCGGCGACACCGACACCATTCTGAAAATGCTCGGCCTGATCGACGCCGCCCTGGTGGCTTCGCTGGTGGTGATGGTCATCATCTCGGGCTACGAGAACTTCGTCAGCCGCTTCGACGACCAGGACGGCGGCGGCGTGCATTGGCTGGGCACGATCGATGTCGGTTCGTTGAAGGTCAAGGTCGCCTCTACCATCGTTGCCATCTCCTCCATCCACCTGCTGCAGGTGTTCCTGAACTCGTCTTCCTATTCGAGCGACTAGCTGATGTGGCTGACCATCATCCACCTCGCTTTCGTCGTCTCGGCGCTGATGCTGGCCTATATCGACCGGCTGATGGGCCTGAGCAAAGGCAAGAAGAGCGAGGAGGTCTGATGCCTGGCACGGGCTGGCCAAAGCCTTCTCGACTTCGTCATTCCAGGGCGGAGCACCGGCGTCGAGAAGACGCGACAGCCCTTTCAGCCAATCTCGAAGTGCCCTGCATCGAAGAATCAGTAAATGCTTTTGATCTTGCTCTGCGTGCGGGCAAACACCTCGTCCGGGACAAAAAAGTCGCCGGCCAGCGGCCCGGTCGCGCCCGGCGCATAGGCTGAAAAATCGCTGACGCCCTCGGCACGCAACACTTCCTCGTCGATGTAGAAATTGCCTGATGTCTCGCGCGATGGCCGCATGAAGATGGCGTGCGCGGCATCGGCCATGATGTCGGGCGAGCGGCTCATCGCCGCCACGGTCGCGCCGCCCAGAAGGTTGCGTACCGCCGCCGTGTCGATGGTCGAGATCGGCCACAGCGAATTGACCGCGATGCCGTCCCGGGCGAATTCCGCGCTCATGCCGAGCGTGCACATCGACATGCCGAACTTGGCCATCGTGTAGGCGACATGGTTCTTGAACCATTTGGCCTTCATGTCGAGCGGAGGCGCCAGATTCAGGATGTGAGGATTTGCGGCCAACTTCAGGTGCGGAATACACATTTTGGAGACCAGGAAGGTGCCGCGCGTGTTGATCTGGTGCATCAGGTCGTAGCGCTTCATGTCGGTCTCCAGCGTGCCGGTGAGCTGGATGGCGCTGGCATTGTTGACGCAGATGTCGATGCCACCGAATTTTTCCACGGTCTTTGCAACCGCCTCGGCTACTTGCGCCTCCTCGCGGATATCGCAGAGCACCGGCAGCGCCTTGCCGCCGGCCTGCTCGATTTCCTCGGCAGCGCTGTAGATCGTGCCGGGCAGCTTCGGATGCGGCTCGGCGGTCTTGGCGGCGATCGTCACATTGGCGCCGTCGCGCGCCGCGCGTAGCGCGATCGCCAGCCCGATGCCGCGCGACCCGCCGGAGATGAACAGCGTCTTTCCCTTGAGCGACATTTCCTTGCGCCTCCCTTGCAGCATGGCAGGCGCGAACCTTTGCGCGGCAGGCGACTGTAGCGCAAGGCCCGAGATGCCTGAAGCGGGTTACGCAGCGTAGGCTAGACCAGCACCAGGCCCTGTCGCATCGCGGTGGCAATGGCGTCGGTGCGGTTGGCCGCACCGAGCTTGATCAGGATCGCGGCGACGTGGAACTTCGCCGTGTGCACCGAAATATTCAGCCGTCGCGCGATCACCTTGTTGGGCGCGCCTTCGGCCAGCAGCGCCAGAACTTCCGCCTCGCGTGGCGACAGCGCCGGGCGGGCGGCGTGGTCGTCGGCGGCTTCGTCGTCGAACGGCTCGCTTTCGCCGGCCCCGCTTTCACCGGCCTCGCTTTCACCGGCATGGAAATCCGCGTGCCGCCCGCTCCTGTCACCCGAGACGCGATAGCCGGCCGCCGCCAGCCGCGCGGCCGCGGCGATCAGCTGATCGTCCGTGCCGGCGAGCATGATCGCGAACACTTCGCCGGCAGGCTTGTCGGCACCGACGCGTCGCGACAACAGCACCCGAGGCATGTCGGCCGGCACGGCGTCATCACTGCCGTCGTCGACGATGGCGACGTCGGCGGCACCAGTCACCACCGGCAGCAGATCATCGCTGGCCGCAAACGAGGCGGCTAGGCCCTCGGCGCGCGCCGCGTCGCCAAGCGCGATCAGCACCACCAGCCGCCGGGCGGTGGTGCCGTCACTTGCGATGCGGTCGCTGGCCAGAATGTCCATCACTCCTCTCAGGAAAGCGGCTTTTCGCCGATGGTGAGTTGCACGTCGCGCTGCTCGCCGCCGCGCACCACGCCAAGCGTCACCGAAGCGCCGGCGCTGTCGGGGCCGAGCCTGCGGATCAGGTCGCGGGGGCCATGCACGGCCTCACCGTTCCACGCCACGATGATGTCGCCAAGCGACAGGCCGGCGGCCTTGGCCGGGCCGTTCTCGTCGAGGCTCATCACCATCGCGCCCTTGGCGTCGCGGTCACGCACCGGATGCAGGCCAGCGCCGAGATAGCCGCGCGCGACATGGCCCTTTTCGCGCAGCGTCGCGACGGCCCGCTCGATCGTCTCGTAGGGCATGACCAGGGCACGGCCACGCGGCCCGAACAGAAGCATGCCGATCAGCGCGCCCTTGGCATCGAGCACCGGACCGCCCTCGAAGCGGCCGCCGGCGCCGACGGCCAGATTGATGCGCCGGTCGATGGTGCCACCGCGCATCGAGCGCCAGGGCGGGCCTACCTCGCCGACCGAGCCCGAGACCGCCAACGCCGAGCCTTCGCTGCTGCCGATGGCAATGGCGATGTTGCCGGGGCGGACGGCGTCGGCCTTGGCAAGCACAGGCGCGGTGGCCGCATTGGCCGGCTTCAGCAAGGCAACCCCGGTCGAGGGATCGCGGCCGACCAGCTTGGCCTTCACCGTCTCGCCCGAGGCCAGCGTCAGTTCGATCTCCTCGCCGGCCTCGACCGCCTCCTCGGCAGTGACGAAGTAGCCGTCGCCCCAGTGAAAGGCGCTGGCCGTGCGGTGATGATGTGTGATGAAGCTAACGGTCGCCGGCGCCGCCGCGGCGGCAAGGTCGGCGACAGCTTGCGAGAAGGCGTTCAGATTGAAATCGCTCATAGTGGTCTCCTGGGGTTCGTCATGTCCCAGATATCGCTCGACAGCGCCCCTGGAGGTACTCGCCTGACGGCTAGTTGGCGGTTTGACTGGCCATCTGGTCAGGTCGCGGCGGTTCTGGCCGCTCCGCACATATAGTGCGTGTCGCCCAAAAGTGCTCAGCGGTTTTGGGATAACGACACGCACAGGAAAAAAGTG
Source organism: bacterium M00.F.Ca.ET.205.01.1.1 (assembly GCA_004791255.1). Classification (GTDB taxonomy): domain Bacteria; phylum Pseudomonadota; class Alphaproteobacteria; order Rhizobiales; family Rhizobiaceae; genus Mesorhizobium. The sequence continues at coordinate 846,452 of SRUQ01000003.1, read as the reverse complement.
ACGATCAAGCCCGATAACACGGAGCCCGCACATGGCCCTCGCCGTCCATAATCTTGAACCCGACGACACACTGCTGGATGCCTATTCGACGACGGTGGCGGACGCCGTCGACCGCATCGGTCCGGCCGTCTGCCGCATCGAGCGCATCGGCGGCCAGGGTGGCCACGGGTCGGGCTTCGTCATCGCGCCGGACGGGCTGGTGGTCACCAATTTCCATGTCGTCGGCGACGCCAGGATGGTGCGTGTGTCGATGCCCGACGGCGCCTCCAGCGAAGGCCGCGTGCTCGGTCGCGATCCCGACACCGACATCGCCCTGGTGCGTGCCGATGGCAGCTTCACCGATGTCGCGCCGCTCGGCGATTCCAAGCGGCTGCGGCGTGGCCAGATCGCCATCGCCATCGGCAACCCGCTGGGCTTCGAATGGACCGTCACCTCGGGTGTCGTCTCGGCGCTCGGCCGCTCGATGCGCGCCTCCACAGGCCGGCTGATCGACGACGTCATTCAGACCGACGCGGCACTCAATCCCGGCAATTCCGGCGGGCCGCTGGTGTCGTCGGCGGGCGAAGTCATCGGCGTCAACACCGCCATGATCCATGGCGCGCAAGGCATCGCCTTCGCGGTCGCCTCCAACACAGCCAATTTCGTCATTTCGGAGATCATCCGCTTTGGCCGCGTACGCCGCGCCTTCATCGGCGTTTCCGCCGACACCACGAACCTGCCGCGCCGGGCAGCTCTTCTGTCGCAGGTGTCGACCAGCACGGCGGTGCGGCTGCGCAGCGTCGAGAAGAGCGGCCCGGCGGCGAAGGCCGGCCTGAAGGAAGGCGACATCATCGCGGCAATAGACGGCCGCCCGGTCACTGGCGTCGACGACCTCGTGCGCATTCTCGACGCCGAACATATCGGCCGCGAGACGCTGTGCACGGTGGTGCGCCGCTCCGGCGTCAGCCAGGTCAAAGTGACACCGGTGGCAAGGGCAAGCTGAGCCGCCGTTCAGGCCCCCTCTGTCCCCTTCGCATACTGCGCCAGAAACTCCTCGCTTGGCGGGATCGGCTTGATCACGTCAATCAGAACGCCGTTCGGGTCCCTCGTGATGAAATGGCGCTGGCCGAAGGGCTCGTCGCGCAGCGTGCGCAGGATCGGCAGGCCGGCGGCGACGATCCGCTCATAGACCGCGTCCGGATCCCTGACCTCGAAATTGATCAGCAGGCCCGACGCGCGGCCCCGCCCCTCCTCCGGGATCGTCTCATGGTCGCCCTGGACGATGCCGAGATTGACACGCCTGCTGTCGACCGACTGCAGATGCACGTACCAGTCGCTTTCAAACAGCGGCCGGAAACCCAAATGCTCGACATAGAAGGCCGCCGTGCCGGCGACGTCGCCGGTCATCAGCACCGGGTAATAGCTCGTCGTCTTCATCTTTTCTTCTCCTGCCAGATAACATACAGTCTGTATGTAAGTTGAATTAACATACAGGCTGCATGTATGCAACAGTCCTCCGCGCGCCGTTCCAACCGCGATCGCACCGAGGCGACGCGCGCCGACCTGATTGCGGCGGCACGAAAACTGTTCACGGAAAAATCCTATGCCGAGACCGGCACACCGGAGATCGTTGCCGCCGCCGGGGTGACGCGCGGCGCGCTCTATCACCACTTTGCCGACAAGCAGGCGCTGTTTGCCGCCGTGGTCGAGCAGGAGGCGCAAGCGGTAGCCGACGAGATCTACCGCGCCTCGCCCCCCTCATCAGATGCGCGCGACGCGCTGATCGCCGGCTCGGACGCCTATCTCGCCGCCATGCGCGCGCCAGGCCGCACAAGGCTGCTGTTGCTCGACGGGCCGGCCGTGCTTGGCCGCGCCGCCATGGATGCCATCGACAACCGCCATGGCAACCGTTCGCTGCGCGAGGGCCTCGTCGCGGCGATGCGGGCCAATACGATGACGAGATTGCCAGCCGAGGCGCTGACCGCACTGCTTGCTTCCGCCTTCGACCGCGCTGCGCTGGCCATCGAGGCCGGCGCTTCATCCGAAGACTACCGCGCCGTCCTTATGGCGCTGATCGACGGCCTGTCCCGCTCCCGGATCTCCGCATCGGGACGCAAAACGTGATCACCCAGTCACCATCCGGCTGTGGGGGAGGCCCCCGTGTCAGACCGGCAGCCCAAGCTGCTTTCGCAGGCTCTTGTCGAATGCTGATGAGGGGACGAAACGGCGCAGCAAACTGACCTGGCGCGCCATTTTTCCCGCTGCATAGCGCATCTTCGGTTGGGAATCGGTGGCGGCCTTCAAGACAGTCGCTGCTATGATTTCTGGCGTATCGCCTTTTTCCATCGATTTCCGCACCGCCATGGTCATGCCGGCGCGCGCGGAATCATAGATATCAAGCAGTTGATCGGGAGCGGCGAGATTCTCCTCGAACGACGTACGGGTGTAGGCGGGCTCCACCAACAAAACGCGAATGCCGAACGGCCGCAGTTCGTGATCGAGCGATTCGGAATACCCCTCGATGGCGTGTTTGGTCGACGCATAGAGCGCGAAAAAGGGAGCTGGGATGAACCCCTGTACCGAACTCAAATTGACGATTCTGCCCTTTCCCTGACGACGCATTGCCGGCAACACCGCATTGGTCACGCGGAGAACGCCGAAGACGTTCACGTTGAACAGCGCCTGAGCCTGGGCCATCGAGGACTCCTCAGCGCCGCCGAGCATACCCATGCCGGCATTGTTGACGACAAGATCGATGCGCCCGGCCTTGGCCAGCACGTCATCGACCAGTTTCGCCACGGACGCGTCATCGGTCACGTCGCAGGTGAGCATGGTAACGCCGTCAGATCTCTCGGCGACGGCGCGACGGCTGGTTCCGAACACACGAAAGCCCACGTCCTGCAGGGCTTTGGCCGTTGCGTATCCGATGCCGGTAGATGCGCCCGTCACCAGGGCGACGCGGGGATTGGTCTTGTTCATGGAAATCGCCTCTTTCTTTGAGCTGCGTGTGCGTTTGCGGGTCGGGAAAAACAGAAACGTTCGGAGCAAGGCGTCAATCGCCGGCCCCTCCGGTGCTCGCGCCGGCCGGGTTGTCCGTCCAGCGCCGGAACAACGCACTGGCGTTGACCCCTCCAAAGCCGAAGCCATTGGAGATCGCGTAGTCCATCTCCAATGGCCGGGCCTGGTTTGCGACGAAATCGATCCCGTCGCCGGCCGGATCGGGCGCGCTCAGATTGAGGGTCGGCGGTGCGACCTGATCCCTGAGCGCCAGGATAGTGAAAATGGCCCCAAGCCCGCCGGCGGCTCCCAAAAGATGTCCGGTCGCCGCCTTTGTTGCGCTGACAGCTATGGTGAAATCCGCGCCAAAGACCGTTTTGATCGCCTCGATTTCCCCGGCATCGCCGACCGGCGTGGAGGTGGCGTGCGCATTGAGGTGGCGGACCTGGCGTGCCGAAATGCCGGCTTGGGTGATCGCGATCTCCATGGCTCGACGCGCACCGTCGCCATCCTCGGGGCCGGAAGTGATGTGATAAGCGTCCGCCGTCGTGCCGTAGCCGACGAGCTCGGCGAGCGGCTTCGCACCACGCGCCAGCGCGTGGCTCAATGCCTCGATGACCAGAATGCCGGCTCCTTCGCCCATGACGAAGCCGTCACGCAACATGTCGAACGGACGGGAGGCCTGATCAGGACGGTGATTGAACGAGGTCGAAAGAGAGCGTGCCGCCGCAAACCCGCCGAGACTGACGGAATTCATGCAGGCTTCGGTTCCGCCGCAGACCGCGATGTCGGCTTCATTGGCGCGTATAAGGCGCGCCGCATCGCCGATCGCCTGAATGCCGGCCGCGCAGGCGGTCACCGGAGCGCCGAGCGGGCCTTTAAAGCCGTGCCGGATCGAGACTTGTCCCGCTGCCATGTTCACCAGGAAAGATGGCACCGTGAACGGCGAGAGACGCCGAACACCGCGCTGATCGACCGTTCGCACAGCTTCGGTTATGGCGGGAAATCCTCCGACACCCGAAGCGATGATCGTCGCGGTGCGAGCCCTGTCATCGTCCGAGGCCGGCTTCCACCTCGCCTGGGCGAGCGCCTCTTCCGCCGCCGCCAATGCGAAGAGAATGAAGCGGTCTGCCCTGCGCTGCTCCTTCGGAGCCAGGACCGTATCTGGATCGAAGCCGGCTTCGGGGTCTTCCTGCAGGGTGGGGACCGTTCCGCCGATCTTCGCCGGCAGGTCTCCCACGACATCATCCGGAAGCCTCCGGATGCCCGAGCGACCAGACAGGAGACGGGACCAGGAAGTCGCCACGTTGGTTCCGAGGGGGCTAACGGCTCCCATGCCTGTAATAACGATACGACGCATGTCTACTCCAAGCTTCTGTTTGATCCCGTGCGGACGCTCGATCGCGATCACCGGTTTGTTCGCGTCGGCGATGGGCACGGCGTGACGTCAAAGTTCGCATTGCGGTACCCGAGCGGCGGCGGCAATAATGCCGTTGGCTGCTAGATGGACGTCTCAAGCTGTTCGGGCGAAGCCGCAATTCGCCTGACTTCGCCGGCAGCGGCATTGAGAAAATGCAGCGACATCTCTTCATCTCTGAGGATACGGGAGATCGTTACGGCACCCACCATGAGCGACAGCATTGCCATCGCTCTCTGATGGCTTCCCGTGCCTTCCGCCGCGGGCATCAATTCCTCGAGAATTTCAAGGTGAGCTGCAATTCCATCCTGGAATGGAACTCGCACCTCTTCGCTTTGGCGGGCCGCGTCCGAACCGAGCGCTACCAATGGACAACCGTCGCTCTTCTCTTCGCGATGCCCGGGTGAAAGGTAGAGGCCAATTACGGCCTCGAGCGGGTCAGGGCTTGCGGCGGCTACGGTCGACCATCTGCGGGTCGCGTGCTCCATCGCTCGCCGCGATGCTTGTGCCGCTAGGTCGTCCTTGGACCCGAATTGTTTGTAGAATCCACCCTGAGTAAGGCCGGCGCCCTTCATCAGATCCTTCAGCCCGATGCCGTCAAAGCCGTGCTCTCGAAAAAGCTGGCTCGCCGCGTTGATCACCGCCTCGCGATTTGCTTCCGCCTGCGCGCGACTGACTCTCATGTCGATCTCCAATTAGATTGCGCTCGACATCTATACATACATTAGAGTTCGATCGCAATCTAATTTTGCGGCAGCATCGCCGACAGGGAAATCCCGCTGGCCGGTCGAGCCGATCGCGGGGTCTCTGAGAGGGCTCATCGCTATGCCTCAGGAATTTCCGGCTGCTCCTCAGGCACCTTGCCAGGCTCGAACTCGTTGAAGCAGCCGAGCTGACGCTTGAACTGGTCGATCAGCCAGGCAGCCACCGGCTTCGGGCTGCGGTCGGTCCGGTACATGGCATAGAGCGACGAGCGCACCTCCCTGAAGGGCTCGAGGTCGAGTTCCACCAGCCGGCCGCTTGCCAGATCGTCCGATATCAACCAACGCGGCAGCCCGCCCCAGCCCAGCCCCTCGCGCATCAACGTATGCTTGGTGCGCACATCCGTCAGCCGCCAGGTACGGTAGGCGAAAACGCCGAAGTCGCGCCCCTTGGTGCGCTCGGACTGGTCGGTGACGACAAGCTGCGTGTGTTCGCGCGCATCCTCGAGGGCCACCGGCTTCGGCAGCTGCGCCAGCGGGTGGCTGGGCGCGGCAGCCAGCACGATCGACATGAAGCCGATGCGCACGAGGTGGACGTCGACCTCGCCCAGCAGGCCGCCTATGCCGAGATCGGCCTGTCCGCTCACGACAAGATCGGGGATCAGGCCGAGCGTGCCGATATGCAGGCGCAGCATCACGGTCGGGAATTGCGCCTCGAACGCCTTCAGCACGCGAACCAGCACCGGCGAGGGCAGCGTCGCATCGACCGCCAGCGCGACTTCGGCCTCCAGCCCCTGATGATGGCCGTCGACACGCGAGCGCATGCGCTGCAGCACGCCGACCATGCGGCGCGCATCCTCCAGCATCGCCCGGCCGATCTCGGTCAGTTGCGGCTCGCGCATGCCTTCGCGTTCAAACAACTTTAGCCCGAGCTGCGCCTCCAGATTGGCGATGCCGTAGCTGATGACGGACTGCGCCCGGTTGAGCTTTCGCCCCGCCGCCGAAAAACTGCCGGTATCGGCAACGGCCACAAGGATCTGAAGCTGGTCGAGTGTCGGGCTGGGTTGCATCGCTATATCCAATTTATGGATGGATCGTATAGAAAATATACCGGTTTTTTAAATGGATCGGTAGGCCCATATGCAGCGGGACAATTCAATTCCACTGGAGAGACCCGCTATGTCCATTCTTCTCGTTACATCGAGCCCGCGCGGCGCTGCCTCGCACTCGACCCGCATCGCCACCGAATTCGCTGAAAAGCTCGTGGCCGCCGATCCGGCGAACACGCTGGTAGTGCGTGACCTCGTCGCCAACCCGCTGCCGCACATCGATGCCGACTATTCGACCGGCATCTACACCCCCGTCGAAGCCCGCACCCCGCGCCAGGCTGAAGTGGTCGGCGTCTCCGACGTCGTGCTCGACGAACTGTTCGCCGCCGATACGGTGATCCTTGCCACCGGCTTCATCAACTTCAACATCTCCTCGACGCTGAAGTCCTGGGTCGATCACGTCGCCCGTTCCGGCAGGAGCTTTGCCTATGGCGAGAACGGCCCGAAGGGCCTCGTCACCGGCAAGAAGGTCTACATCGTCCTGGCCTCCGGCGGCATCTATTCCGAGGGCGCGGCCGTACAGATGGACCACGCCATTCCGTACCTGCGCTCGGTGCTCGGCTTTATCGGCATGACCGATGTCGAGGTCATCCGCATCGAAGGCGTCGGCATGGGCCCTGACGCGGTGACCGCAGCCCTTGCCAAGGCGACCGCCAAGGTCGATGCCGTTGTGGCCGCAGCCCGCGACGTTGCAAACGCCGCCTAAAGGCACTGTTCTTCGTCAATATCAAAGGCAGGCGCCCGCGCCTGCCTTTTTTGCTACCCTATGACATGCCGCAGCAGCCCCGCCGAGGCGATGCCGATCAGGACGGTCGGCAGCATTGACAGGCGCGTGGCGGCAATGACGGTGATGGCGAGCGCCGCGAGGTCGGCCGGGTTCCTGGAGACGAAGCTGGGCGCGATCACCGAGATCAGCACGCAGCCGGGCGCGGCTTCCATCACGGCGGTTGCCCGCGCGCTCAGCACCCGGTTGCGCAGCACGAGATAGCCGCCGATGCGGGTGAGATAGGTGACGCCGGCCATCAGCACGATGGTGGCAAGGGTTGCCATGTCGATCATGCCTTACCTGCCATCAGCCAAGCCGCGACCAACCCCGAAACGGCGCCCGCCGCCACATACCAGGCACCGGGAACAACGAGATAGACCAGCGCCGCGACCACCAGGCTGACCAGCCAGGGGCGTGCCGCACGAAACCCTTTCCACATGCCGCGCATCAACACCAGAAAGACGGCGGGGAACGCCATGTCGAAGCCGTAGGGCTCGACATTGCCGAGCATCGGGCCAAGCAGGGCGCCCGCCGTGGTGAACGCCACCCAGGTCACATACATCGCCAGCGCCGCGCCCAGATAGTAGCGCGGGCTGAAGGCCGGCGTGATGCCGGCGCCGGCACGCTGCCTGGCGTCGGCAAGGCCCAGCGCCCAGCTTTCGTCGCATAGGAAAAACAGCGCCGCCAAGGCCTTGCGCCGCGGCAGATGGCGCAGAAATGGAGCCAGGGCCGCCCCCATCAGCAGATGGCGGCTGTTGACCAGGAAGGTGATGGCGACGATGAGGGCGATGTGCGGTGGCGATGTCCATAGCTGGATGGCGGCGAATTCCGAGCCGCCGGCGAAATTCAACCCCGTCATGAGAGGCAGTTCGACCACGCTGAGACCTCTCTGCGTCGCCTGCGCCCCGAGCACCAGCGCATAGGGGATGGTGCCGAGCAGAACCGGCAGGCATGAGACGACCCCGCGCCGGAACTCCGAACCCGATCCGCCGTCCACCGCCTCGGGCAATATTGCTTCAGAAATGCTCATGACTTTCCCATGGCTGGCCTCGCGGCCACCCCTTCCGGTTACGCGCCAGATGTCGATGATGTCGGCGTAACCATATCCAACCGACCCCGCAATTTGGTTGCGAAGATTGTTGTCTTCGGCCCGATTTTGGCATTCAGTGTCACAATCGATAGAAAAAATGGAATTTGAGGCCATGAAGCTTGACGACATCGACAGGCGCATCCTGCGCGCCCTGCAGCGCAACGGGCGCATGCCCAACAACGATCTGGCGCAGGAGGTCGGCCTGTCGCCGTCGCCATGCCTGCGCCGGGTGAAGCTTCTGGAGGAAGCCGGCATCATCGACCGTTATGTCGCCGTGCTCAACCCGGCCAGCATCGGCAAGGGCCTCACCTTCTTCACCCGCATCTGGCTGAAGGCGCAGGACGAAGACACCATCGAGCATTTCGCCGCCGAAGTCGCCAAGCTGCCGCAAGTGATGGAATGCTATCTGATGCTGGGCGACTGCGACGCCATGGTGCGCGTGGTGGCGGCCGGCATCGACGACTACCGCCGCTTCCAGTCGGAGCATCTGAGCCGCATCAAGGGCGTGCAGAACGTCAAGACCGACGTCCCCAGCCAGACGATCAAATACACGTCGGAACTGCCGGTCTGATCCCGTTGGCGCCGGCAAACGGCGCATCCGTCAAACCGGATAATAAATGCAACCGGATTGTAGGATCGCTACCGGCGCCGGCGTCCTTCGGATGCAAGCGGTGCGGCAGCCTGGCCGTGCCGTGGAACAAATGCCTCACGGCATGGGAGAAAACCATGAACCTTTCCTATCGCTGGGTCATCGTCGCGGCTGGCGCGCTGATGTCCTGTGTCGCCATCGGCACCATGTTTTCGCTGGCGATCTTCCTCGAACCGATGGCGCTCGACACTGGATGGTCGCGCGCCGGCATATCGAGCGCCATGACGCTCAACTTCCTGGTCATGGGCCTAGGCGGTTTCGCCTGGGGTGCGCTGTCCGATCGTTTCGGCGCCCGCATCGTAGTGATGATCGGCGCCGTGCTGCTCGGGCTGGCGCTCGTGCTGGCCAGCCGCACCAGCTCGCTTTTGACCTTCCAGATCACCTATGGCGTGCTGGTTGGCCTGGCGGCCAGCGCCTTCTTCGCGCCGATGATCGCGCTGACCACGGCCTGGTTCACCACAAACCGTGGCCTCGCCGTGTCGCTGGTCTCGGCCGGCATGGGCGTGGCGCCAATGACGATCTCGCCCTTCGCCCGCTGGCTGATCTCGGCCTATGAATGGCGCGCCGCCATGTTCGACATCGGTATCCTGGCCTGGGTGCTGCTGCTGCCCGCCGTGCTGCTGGTGCGCCAGCCGCCGAAGCCCGTCTCGAGTAACACCGGCATCGCCGAACCGACCGCCGGGGGCGCCGGCATGAATGTCGGCCAGGCGCTGCGCTCACCGCAGTTCATCGTGCTCGGCCTGACCTTCTTTGCCTGCTGCGCGGCGCATTCCGGGCCGATTTTCCACATGGTGAGCTATGCCATGCTGTGCGGCGTGGCACCCATGGCCGCCGTGTCGATCTACAGCGTCGAGGGCCTCGCCGGCCTTGGCGGCCGGCTTCTCTACGGCATGCTGGCCGACCGGCTCGGCGTCAAGCCGGTGCTGGTCGCCGGCCTTGCCATCCAGGCGATCGTCATCGCCGCTTATCTCTCGATCAGCAAGCTCGAACAGTTCTATATGCTGGCTGTCATCTTCGGCGCCACCTATGGCGGCGTCATGCCGCTCTATGCGGTTCTGGCGCGCGAATATTTCGGCCAGCGCATCCTCGGCACCGTATTCGGCGCCGCCACCATGCTGTCCAGCCTCGGCATGGCGCTTGGCCCGCTCGCCGGCGGCATGGTGTTCGATGCCTACGCCAACTACCACTGGCTGTTCATCGGCTCGGCCCTCATCGGCCTGGGTGCTGCTGGCATAGCCATCGCCTTCCCTCCGCTGCCGCAAAGGGAGTTGCAGGCGGCGTAGAGGGCCACTGGTTGAGCCCTATCGACAGCGAGCGTCTGCCCAGGCGGCATGCGCTCGCCATCAAGGCGACCCTTCAGCCGTTCGACGCTGCGGTGAAGACTGCGAATTGAGCCGCGAAAGCGCGCTTGAAGGCCGGCCGTGCCTCGGCGCGGGCGATGTAGGCCGAGAGGTTGGCATCCAGCAAATCCGAGCGGCTCAATCGGCGCAGCACGCAGACCATCATCAGGTCACCGGCGCTGAATTCGCCATCGAGCCAGTCCGCGTCGCCAAGGCGATCCGAAAGGGCGCCGAGCTGCTTGCGGATGCGATCTTCGATCATCGACAGTTTTTGCGCGTACCAGGCCGCGTCGCGGTCCACCAGCAGGGTGAACGAGCGTTCCATGATCGGCGGGTCGACCGTGCTGACGGCCGCGAACATCCAGGTGACGGCGCGCGCCCGGGCATTGGCATCGTCAGGCAGCAGGCCCGCATGGTGCTGCGCGATATGGAACACGATCGACCCCGACTCGAACAGCACCAGATCGCCTTCCTCATAGGTCGGGATCTGCCCGAATGGATTCCGTGCCAGATGCGACGAATCCTTCATTGTCTTGAACGAAACCAGATGAACATCGTAGGGCTGGCCCACTTCCTCGAGCGCCCAGCGCACGATTATGTCGCGGGCCAACCCCCTGCCCTGGTCGGGCGATCGTTCAAAAGCGGTGATGGTCGGGATCATAGGAAGCTCCAGATGATTGCGCTTTGCATCCCAAGGACGCACGGCCCGCGTGGCTCCCGACAATCGCAGATACCAATTACATCCGCACCCTGCCCGAGCTCGGATCGTAAGGCGAATCCGCGACCACTTCGGCGACCTTCCATTCGCCCAGTATGGCAACGTCGAGCTTCGTGCCCGGCTGGCTCAGGCGCTGGGGCAGCAACGCCAGCGCCACATCATGTCCAAGCGTGTAGCCGTAGCCGCCCGAGGTGATGCGCCCGACCAGTTCGCCGCCGATGTAAAGCCCCTCATTGGCAAGCGTGCTGGCGCCGTCGGTTTCGATCTTGAGCGTCACTGACCGCCGCTGATCGTTCCCGTCCCGGTATTTCAACACCGCATCGCGGCCGACGAAATCACCCTTGTCGAGGCGGATGAAGCGATCCAGCCCGCTTTCCAACGCGTTGAGCTCCGGATTCATGTCGCGGTACATGGCGCGGTAGGATTTTTCGAGCCTGAGCGATTCCAGCGCATGCAGTCCGACGAGCCGCAGGCCGTGCTTCTCGCCCTCCTTGAGGATCGCGTCCAGCAACTGCCGCTGGTAGGCCATCGGATGGTAAAGTTCCCAGCCAAGCTCGCCCTCGTAGTTGACGCGCAGCAGCCTGACATCGCTGGCCAGCCCGACGCCGCCGGTCTTCACCCCGAACCAGGGGAAAGCCGCGTTCGACAGGTCGATTTCGGTGAGGGGCTGCAACACGGCCCGCGCCTTCGGCCCGACGACGGTGAAGCAGCCGCGCTCGTTGGTGACGTTTGTCAGGCTGACGCTGCCGTCGGCGGGCAGAAGCCTTGAGAGGTCGTCGAAATTCCAGCGCTCCGCGCGCGGCGTCGAGATGAGATAGAAACTGTCTTCCCCCAGCCGGGCGACCATATACTCCGCCTGAACGCCGCCGCCGCGCGTCAACTGATGCGCCAGAACCGCTTTTCCGACTGCCGGCAGGCGGTTGGCGAGGATCCCGTCCAGCCAGCCGGCCGCGTTCGGGCCGGACACCTCGAACTTGGTCATCGGCGTCATCTCGACCAGGCCGACGGCGTTGCGCACCGCCAGCACTTCCTCGCCGACGAAGTTCCCCTTGGGCGTCCAGCGCCAGCTATACTGGTCCTTGGCCTCTACCCCATCGCGCGCGAACCAGTTGGGCATCTCCCAGCCATTGAGCACTCCCCAGACCGCACCCAGTTCCGTCAGCCTCGCATAGGAGGGAGCGGTCTTCTGCGGACGGGCGGCGGGCATGTCCTGCCCCGGATATTTCTGCTCGGCATGCGTGCCCCAGGCCTCCCGCACCTTCTCGCGCGTCCACGCCTTGTTGGCGTAGTCACCGAAGCGGCGCGGGTCGAGATCCGAGACATCGAGGCTGTTGCCGCCCTCGACGATCCGCTCCGACAGGTGATAGCCGATCGTGCCGCCCCACAATATGCCGCCCGGCACGCCCTCCGCCAGCCAGACATTGGGCAAGCCCCAGGCCGGGCCCATCAGCGGCAACTCGTCCGCCGTCATCTGGAACGGGCCACGCACATTGGCCTTGATCCCGGCCCGCCCAAGCGACGGCACCAGTTCTGACGCTTGCTCCCAGTTCCACGACACCGCCTCGAAATCCTCCTCGACGAGATCGGCGCCAAACCAGGCGGGAACGCCGTTCTCGGCGAACAATTTGAGATGCTCGGTGCGCTCGTAAGGCCCGAACATGAAGCCGTCGCCTTCTTCGCGCAGATAGCCCTCGAAACCCTCGTCGCGCAGGATCGGCATTTCAGGCCGCCCCTGTTTCTTGCGCTCCACCACCTCCGGCACCGCTTCGGTGATCCAGTATTGGTGCAGGATCGGGATTGCCGGGATTTCGAGGCCGAGTAGCGCGCCAGTCTGACGCGCGTAATTGCCGGTGGCGCAGATCACATGCTCGCAAGTGATGTCGCCCTTGGTCGTCTGTACCAGCCACTCGCCACCAGAGGTCCGCTTGAACCCGGTAACTTCGGTGTGCTGATAAATCTTGCTGCCAAGATCCCGCGCACCTTTGGCCATGGCGTGGGTCACGTCGGCCGGCGCGATATGGCCGTCGTCGGGATGATAGAGCGCGCCGAGCATATGTTTGTTGTTCAGAAGTGGGCAGAGTTCCCGCGCCTCGGCCGGCGTCAGCAACTGCGCCCGCATGCCCTGCACCTCGGCCACGCTCATATAGCTCTTGTATTCGTCGAGCCGGTCCCTGGAGTTGGCGATGCGCAGTTGGCCGCATTTGTGCCAGCCGACGGGCTGCCCCGTCTCCGCCTCCAGCCCCTCATAGATCTCAATGCTCTTGTTGATCATGCGGCCGATATTGATGTTGCGGGCATAGGAGGGAACCAGCCCCGCCGCATGCCAGGTCGAGCCGGCCGTCAACTGCGTGCGTTCGAGCAGCGCCACATCGGTCCAGCCGCGCTTGGCGAGGCCGTAGAGAATACCGGCGCCGACGCACCCGCCGCCAACGATCACAACCCTCGCATGTGCCTGCATCGAACCACCAATTCCCCCGCGTTTTCAAAGGAGCGCCGTCGAAGCTACAGAGGGCGGCAGGCCGTGTAACGTCTTCAAAAATCGGGAGTGATGATAAATTGAGCTTATGCAGCGGTCGCTGAACTCATGCCGCGATTGGGCCGCTCCGATCTCAGCGCGACACACAGGTGCCGGGTTCAGACGGCGATTTGGAGCGCCCCGTATCGTCTTACCTCGGCCTCGATTTCCCTGATCAACGTCTCCAGCGCGGGATTTCGGGGGTTGCGTGCGCGCCGAACCACGTAGGCGAGATCCGGAGGTTTTGGGAAATCCTTGTCGATGATCTCCATGCCGGGCCTCAGATGCCGCTGGCTTAGAAGTGCAACGCCGAGCCCCGAGATCACGCCAGCAATGATTCCGGCTGCGCTGGAGCATTCGAACACCGTCTCGAACACGGCTCCCTCGTCCTGCCCAAGGTCGAGGCCCCAGCGCCGGTAGAAGCAGTTCTCATCGAAGGAAAGGAATGGAATTGGGTCTCCTTTCACCAGGGTCAGGTCAGGGGATTTCACCCAGTGCAGTGTCTCGCGGTACAACAAGATATCGGCGGGGCGCACCTCGTGCTGGAACACCTGGACAATAGCGGCGTCAAGAGCTCCCTGGTTGAGCAACCCCTGCAAGACGAGACTCATGCGCACTTGGGTGCGGACGCTCACCTCGGGGTAAAGCCGGCGAAACCTGCCAAGGATGCGCGACAGGTCCGTACAGGTCGTATCCTCGGTCATACCCAGCGCGATCTTGCCTTGCAGCGTGCTTTTGGACAGGCTCAGGATCGCTTCGTCATGGATTCCCAGGATGCGCCGCGCGTAACCCAGCAGATCCTGTCCGGCCGTGGTGAACATCCCTGCATTTGCCTTCCTGCTGAGGATTTCGCAGTCGAGGCTAGCCTCCAGCCGCCTGATCTTGTGGCTGACGGCCGATTGCGACAGGCCCAGAACCTCGGCCGCGCGCGTGACGCCGCCATGCTTCTCGATCGCCACCATTGCCCGCAGGGCATCGACATCCAGGCGGCGGCTCATCACTCCAGCCATGACACTCCTCGTTCGAAATTGAAGCGGCACGCCATTTCTGACCGAGAGGACGCCTAGAGGCAATGAAGCATGCCAGCTTCTGCGGTAAATTCATGATCGCATCGAAATTTGTCATGTGCAAACGCGCTTTGGGACCGCCATAAATCTGCCCGCGATCCGCTGCCGGAGCGCGGGCACCAATTGAACAAAGAGCCATGAAACGCATGCAGACCAAGGCTCATCGCCTCGTATGGCCGATCACGGCAGGGGCCTTGATCGTAAGCTGGAGTTCCGGCTTCGTCGGCATCCGCTACGCCAGCGAGAATGCCGATGTCATGCTGGTGCTGTTCTGGCGCACCCTGGTGTCCGGCTTGATCCTTCTGCCATTCGCCGTCGCGATCGGGCCGCCTATCGGCGCGCGGGCGCTGATCCAGCAGATGCTGTTCGGCTTCGCCACGATGTTCCTCTATCTCGGCGGATTCGCGCTTGCCATCGGCCAGCGTGTGCCGACCGGCCTTGTCGCGCTCATTTCCGATCTTGTCCCTCTCGCCATCGCAGCCTTGTCGCAGCCGGTTCTGGGCCAGCGGTTGACCGGACGGCAATGGATCGGAACGGCTCTCGGCGCGACGGGCGTGCTCATCGTCTCGCTGGACAGCCTGACCTTCGGGAAGGCGCCAACCTGGGCATATGTCCTGACGGTTGCTTCCATGATGGTTTTCGCGCTGGCAACCGTCGCCCAGAAGCGGATGCGCACGATCGACATGCCGATCCACCAGAGCCTCTGCATTCAATGCCTGATGGCCGCACTTCCTTTTGCCGCGTGCGCTAGATGGAATGGCGGCCTGCTGCCCCCGCTCGATGGCCGCTTCGAATTCGGCATCGCCTGGCTGGTGCTGTTCTCGACCTTCTTCTGCTACGGCGTCTATTACATGAGCCTGCGCCTCTACACCGCCACGCAGGTCAGCAGCGTGATCTATCTCAGCCCGCCGATGACGATGCTGTGGGCCTGGCTGATCTTCGGCGAACCGCTGTCGACGGCGATGTTCCTCGGCCTTGCGGTGACGTTGTTCGGGGTCTGGCTGACATCGTCGCGCGGCATGGCATCGGCAGGTTTGGGCTCCGCCGCGCAGCCCACCGCGTAAATCACCGACATCAAGGAGGTAAATCCCATGAAGCTTTCAGATTTCAAAGCCCTGACCTTCGATTGCTACGGTACCCTCATAGACTGGGAATCCGGCATGATCGAAGGCCTCAAGCCGCTGGCCGGACGGGCCAGCCGCAACCTGAGCCGCAACGAGATACTGCAGGCGCATGCCCAGCACGAATCCAGTCAGCAGAAATGGACCCCGGAAAAACGCTATAGCGACCTTCTGGCGGTCGTCTACAAACGGCTCGCGGAGGAATGGGGCCTCGTCGCCACGCGAGAGGAATGCATCGCCTATGGCGAGAGCGTGAAGGACTGGCCGGCCTTTGCCGATACCGCCGAAGCCCTGCGATATCTCAAGCAGCACTACAAGCTGATCATCCTTTCAAATGTCGACAACAAGAGCTTCTCGTTCAGCAACCGAAAGCTCGGCGTGGATTTCGACGCGATATACACGGCGGAGGATATCGGCTCCTACAAGCCCTCCCCCCGGAATTTCGACTATATGCTCGAAAAACTTGGGACACTCGGCGTCGAGCACAAACAGGTTCTGCACACAGCCGAAAGCATGTTCCATGACCACGTCCCGGCCAGCCGCCTGGGTCTGAAATCGTGCTGGATCTATCGCCGGCATGCCGATCAGGGTTTTGGCGCCACGATGCACCCTGGCGACATGCCCAAGGTGGATTTCCGCTTCAACAGCATGGCGGACCTCGCAAAGGCGCACGCCGAAGAATTGCGTGGCGGCCGATAGCAGAGGGCCATCTGTCGCCGACAGCACGTGCCGGGCGAGAACCGGACGGAAGAAGGCGGTCGCGACCCCAGGGCTCACCAAAGTCCGCCTTGGACAGGTTGACGGATGATGTCAGGTCGATCCGACCTGACATCATCCGTCTCCGGCGTTTGGCCCGCCACCGGTCACCGCCTCGCAGCTACCCGAAAATCCGTTCGCCCTGTTCGTCCACCAGCTGGATACCCTTCTTGATCGAAATGTCGACGGCGTCATCCAGTCCCGCGAAGCGGTCGGCGCGGATGAATCTGTGTTCCTTCAGCACGCCGTCGATCTCCTTGGAGACGACGCCGCAGGTCTGGTACTGGCCATCGGCCTTGTAGGGCGTGGCGCTGATGGTGAAACCCTTGTGCTCGACCTGCTTGGCGGGCGCGGCACTCTTGGGCTCGGCCGCTTCGCCGCCGCCACCGCCGAAAAGGCGCTTCAGAAAAGACATCGCTCAAATCTCCATTTTTGGCCTGGCGCGCGGAAATCGCGCACGCCCTTGTGAGTGCTCGTGATTCACGGCCCTGTCGGTCCAGCATGCGCGAATGTGCCGCCGCGTTCCAGCCCCGTGATAAAGACGGCGACCAGGAGCTCGACCTGGCGCTCGATCTCGTCGGCCTGGCGGCGCAGCGAGCGGGCCGCGTAGCCGCTGGTGACGATGCCGTGCACGCTCGACCACAGCGTGCGCGCGGCGGTGCGGCGCGTCTCCTCGTCGATGCTGAAATCGCCGTCGGCGAGCACGCCGGCGATGATCTCGAACAATTGGTCGAGCCGCGCCTCATAGGTATCCGGCTCGCTCAGCACAGGGCGCCGGCGATTGAAGGCAAGCAGCGCCGGCCAGCTGCCGGGATGAGCCTCGACAAAGCCGACATAGGCGCCGGCGAGCGCCAGCAGGCGCTGGCGCACGTCGGTGACGCCGCGCCGGGCGAGATCGGCCATTGCGGCTGCGCCCGCAGCACCCAGGCGGTCGAGCAGCCGCATGTTGACGGCGCGGTGCACCCCGTCGAGGTCGGCGAACAGATTGTAGACCGAGCCGACCGATATCCCCGCCTGCTCGGCGATGGTGCGCGCCTTCAGATTGTCCATGCCGCCCTCGTTGATGAGCGCCTCGGCAATGGCGAGCACCCGCTCGCTCGTCTCTTCCTTGTCCAGTGCCATGCGTGTTCCCGTGAGTCCGTATCCCTGCCCGGGGGCACGCTGCTGCGAACCGCCGGACCTAGCTTCGTTTACCATATGCCGGAAATCGTGAACAGCGTTCAAAAACCTTCTTGAACAATGTTCATTTCCTGTTATGTTGCCATCGTGAACATTGTTCACGGAGAAAGGTTCGAAGGGAGAAGACCATGCTTAGGCTGATCAGAACATTGCTCGACGGCGCCAGTGCACGAGCCGAGGACGGCCTCAAGGACCGCTTCGCCATCGACCTTCTGGCGCAGCGCATCCGCGACGCCGAGGCGGGTCTTGCCGCCGCCAAGCAGACATTGGCCTCGCTGATCGTGCGCCAGCGCGCCGAGCAGGCCGGCCTCGACCAGCTCGAGCGCCGCCACGCCGACCTTGAGACCCGCACGCTGAGCGCGCTCGCCGCCGGCAACAACGCGCTCGCCGAAAGCGGTGCGGCGGCCATCGCCGAACTGGAGAACGAGCGCGAGGTGCGCCGCGCCACGGTAAAGAGCCTCAGTGAAAAGACGCTGCGCATGCGGGTCTCGGTGGAGCGGGCGCACCGCCGCATCATCGATCTCAACCAGGGCATGATCTCGGCCCGGGCCATCGATGCCGAGCGGAAGGCCCAGTCAAAGCTGAACCGCTCGATCGGCCACTCTGCAAGCCTCAACGACGCCGAGGAGCTGCTCGCCCGCATCAGGGGCGCCAGCGACCCGTTCGAGGAGGCCGGCATTCTCGACGAGATCGACGGCGAACTTCGTCACGAGGCGATACGCGACCGCCTTGCCGACGCCGGGCACGGTGCGGCCGTGAGGATCCGCGCCCGGGACGTGCTCGAACGCCTGAAAACCATCAACTGAAGATTCTTGGACCCGACTACAACAGATCCATCAAACCCAACTTCGATCCAATCAGAGGAACACGACAATGAACGGCAATCAGACCTACATCATGTTCAACACCATCTCGGTGGGCGCCGCCTATTTCATGCTCGGCCTGTCGCTGTGGCTTGCGCCCGTCGACCTGTCGACCAAGGGCTATTGGGGCATGGGCATCCTGCTGCTCACCGGCAGCCTGGTAAACCTGGTCAAGTACCGCACCGATGAGCGTATCTCGGCCGAGACCACCGCCAAGATCGAAAAGGCTCGTAACGAGAAGCTGATCAGCGAATATGTCGGCAAGGAATAGTCTTCATCATCGCTGACGAAAAAAAGCCCGGTCACCCGGGCTTTTTTTCGTTCCGACGATGCTATCCGGCCTTAGCCGCGCGACAGCGCTTCCAGCGCGTCCGCTGCGGCTTCGAGGATGCTCATCGCCTCGGCCTGCTTTTCAGCCGGCGCATCGACGATGTCGCCGAGTGCTTCGCGCAGCCGGTGGCGGACAGCGCGGAATTCGTCGCGCCTATCCGAACGCTCACCGCGACCACCCCGGCCGCCGCGACGGTCCTCGCCATCGTCGTTCCAGCCGAACCAGTCGCGCGCCTTGGCCATCTTGCGGCCGAAGCGTTCGAGGTGTTCGAGCACGCCGTCGATCATTTCGCGGTTGTCGGCAAGATGCGCCTGCCCTGCCTCGGTGATGGAAAACACCTTCTTGTTGCCTTCGCTCGACGAGACGGCATAGCCGGCCTCCTCCAGGAAGGTCAGCGTCGGGTAGACCACGCCCGGGCTCGGGCTGTAGATGCCGCTGGTGCGCTCTTCCAGCGCCTTGATGATGTCGTAGCCATGGCGCGGCGCCTCGGCCAGCAGCGACAGCGTGATCAGCTTGAGGTCGCCGTCGGCCAGCATGCGCCCGGCGCGCAACATGTCGCCCGGGCCGCCGCGGCCGCCACCCCTGCCCCCGAACGGGCCAAAGCCTCCGCCGCCGCCACGGCCGCCGAACTTGCCGGCCATGTGCATGAACATGCGCTCGCCGAAATGACTGTGCCCAAAATTGTGCTTGTGCATTGATTGCTCCTTGAGTTCTATCTTACGATATATCTTAGGTAGGAGGTCCATCAGGAAGAGTCAAGATATATCTTACGATGTATCTGAACGCGCGCCAAGCGGCATTGTTGGCGTCAGCGAAATGCCTTTGACGCGCCTGCGGAGTGATTAGAGAGCGAGAATGGAGGATGGGCTACCAGCGGCCCTTGCGCCGGTTCCAGGCATAGAGCAGGTCGGCGAAGCGGTCGTAGCCAAAGCTCGCCAGCGGCAGGATGACAGGATTGCCAAGCAAGGCCGCCAGCCAGCCCTCGCCTGGCGTTGCCTTCCACACGGCGATGGCGACATCGGCGCCGACCAGCAGTCGACCACCCGCATCAGTGGCATGCAGCCGGCGGCGGATATCCTCCAGTGAGGCGCCATATGCCGCGAGCGCCTCCGGTTCCAGGTTGATGTCGCGAAATTCGATCCGCCCGGCCTTCACCGCTTCGACCAGCCGCCGCTTCTGCCAGCCGATGCCGGCATCGCAGACCGGGCAGCGCGTGTTGTACCAGACGGTCAGCGCGGGACCGGGCATCGGTCAGCCGTGATCGTGCCGATGGTGCAGGTCCGGATAGTGCGGATGCTTGTGGCGCAGCGGCGCGTGCCGGTGCCAATGCGAATGCGGCTCGCTGACCGGTCCGTCATGATGATGCTGGTGATGCTCGTCATGCACGTGACTGTGCTCGTGCTCCAACGCCTCATGATCGTGCTCGTGATCATGGCGCTCGGACAGATGCAGCCACAGGCCGATGCCCATCAGCAGACCGGCAATCCCGAGCTTAAACGTGACGGCGTCGCCCAGCATCAGGATCGCCAGCAACGCGCCGATGAAGGGAGCGAGCGAATAGTAGGCTCCCGTGCGTGCCGTGCCGAGATGGCGCAGCGCCAGGATGAACATGACCAGACTTACGCCGATGCCGAAGAAGCCGACGGCGGCAGTTGCCATCACCGTGGTTGCGGCGGGGAACGCCGCGCCGGAGGCAAGCGCCAACCCGACATTGGCGGTGCCCGCAACCAAGCCCTTCAGCATGGCGATGACCACTGGGTCGGCCGCCGATATCTTTCGCGTGAAATTGTTGTCCAGCCCCCACGCCAGGCAGGCTCCCGCGACAAGCAGCGCGCCAAGGTTGAAGGCGATGCCCTGGCCCTCCCACGACAGCAGCACCGCGCCCGCCAGAATGGCGAAGGCCCCGAACAGCAACCGCCGGTCGACATTCTCGCGATAGACGAACCAGGCGATCGCCATGGTCGCGAGGCCTTCCAGATTGAGCAGCAGGGCGGAACTGGACGCCGTGTTGAGGGTAAGGCCGAACATCAGGAGAACCGGTCCGACGATGCCGCCCATGCCGATCGCCAGCGCCAGCCACGGGATATCCCCGGCCGCCAGGCGCGCCTCGCCGGCGTCGGCTTGCCGGCCACGCAAGAGCCGGTAGAGCGCCAGGCCGATGCCGGCGCCGAGATACAGCAGGCCTGCCAGCATGAACGGGTCGACGCTGTCGAGCAGCAGTTTGGACAGCGGCGGTGCGGCGCCAAACAAGGCGGCTGAGCCCAGGGCAAGGGGCACGCCGGGCCACAAATGCGAATGGGAATGTGCTTCGGACATGGCTCACCCTACCATGGCAGCGCACCATGTCATCGACCGACGTGGTTGTCGGACGAGAGCGTGCCTGTCACTTGCGGCGCATGGCGGCCTTGAGCCCGACGCATTTGTTGTCGCGAAACAGCGCCCATTCTTCGCACAGGCGCCCATTTGGCAGCCGGCAGATCCCGTACTCGTTGCCGGCCTTGTCCTTCCTGACCACCAAGCGCCCGCCGATCGCGCCGCTATGGACCGATGCCGGATTGGCCATGCCGACCTGTTGTGACGGGCCGGCATCGGCCTGGATCCAGGAGACGCGGCAAGGCTGATGGCCAATAACGAGACCTTTCTCATCGCGATTCTCCCGGAGCATGATGCCGGCCTGTCTTGTGGCAAGGTGCTCTAAACGGCAAGGCTGGAAGCGCTGCCGGTTGCGTTACCCGAGCGAGGTGACGATCTCTCGGTAGGCGAGTTCGGGGAAGGCCTTCATCGTCCGCGTCCTGACGTTGCCGGCCGCGGCCAGCATCAGCGAGAAACGCGCCAGCACCGCGTCGTCCGGCGCCTCAACCACCGCCACCATGTCGTATTCACCCATGGTCAGGTAGAACGCCTTGAACGATCCGCCCATCTCGCCCAGTTGCTTCCTGGCGGCATCGAGCCGCTTTGGTGACTCGCGCACATTTCTGGCGCCCTGCTCGGTCCAGTTCATCAGCACGATGTAACTTGTCATGGCACACCTCCCTCCGGGGCCACGGAGCACGGCGGCTTCGCCGGGGCGGGCATCCGGGTTGTCGCCCAGAAAATGCATCCGAGGTTAGAAGTATCCTCCTGACGGGGATGGGCGACAAGAGGCATCGCGCCGATAGCAAAAAGGGCGCCATTGGCGCCCTTTCAAATCATTCGGTGGTTTTTGATTACAGCAGCCCCGGGGTTTCATGGCTCGCCCGAGCGCTACTCTTTTAGTTGTCGACCGTCCTGATCAAACCCTCCGACCGACTGATTTGGTCCTCCAGTATGTATCGATGGCTAAGGCCTACCGATTCTTCTGGAAGGCCCAGATAGGTTGCGAGTTCCTCGTGGAGGTCGAGCGGAGCGATATAGTCTTTCGCCCCATCCATTCCCAAAATCTGAAGGAGATCGTCAGTTGCGCCCGGTGCGCCGAGCGTGGCCAGCAGCGCGGAAGCACCTTCGAGCCGTGGACGCATATCCTCGTCGCCAGGATCAGCCATCTCCATGCCCGGACAGGAATTGTAGCGCGATTGAACAGTACCGTGCTTTGCAATCCAGAGGCCAAGTTGTTCCTCGTCATAGACGGTGATCGCTATGCCGATGCACGATAGATCAAGAGTCAGGCGCTGGAGCAAAGGTTTGATCCAGCGCGGGTCGAGCCCGTCTGAATACTGGTCTGAGAACGTGGTCCAGCCGTTCTGTTCAGCTGTGACGAAAGCGTCGATGCTCTTCGATCTCAACCAGTCAGCCAACGCTTCGCGCGTTGGCCCCTTTATGCTGACGGTTCCGTAGGTCGCGCCCACCCGAAAATCCTCAGCTGTCGAGGAAGCTCCTGAGCTTTCTGCTGCGGCTCGGATGCTTGAGCTTGCGCAGCGCCTTGGCTTCGATCTGGCGGATACGCTCGCGGGTGACCGAGAACTGCTGGCCGACTTCTTCCAGCGTGTGGTCGGTGTTCATGCCGATGCCGAAGCGCATTCTGAGCACGCGCTCCTCGCGCGGCGTCAGCGAGGCCAGAACCCGCGTCGTGGTCTCGCGCAGATTGGCCTGGATCGCCGCGTCGATCGGCAGGATCGCCATCTTGTCCTCGATGAAGTCGCCGAGATGCGAATCCTCCTCGTCGCCGACCGGCGTTTCGAGCGAGATCGGCTCCTTGGCGATCTTCAAGACCTTGCGCACTTTTTCGAGCGGCATGGCGAGCTTTTCGGCCAGTTCCTCCGGCGTCGGCTCGCGGCCGATCTCGTGCAGCATTTGCCGCGAGGTGCGCACGATCTTGTTGATCGTCTCGATCATGTGCACCGGAATGCGGATGGTGCGCGCCTGGTCGGCGATCGAACGCGTGATCGCCTGCCGGATCCACCATGTCGCGTAGGTCGAGAACTTGTAGCCGCGGCGGTATTCGAACTTATCGACCGCCTTCATCAGGCCGATATTGCCTTCCTGGATCAGGTCGAGGAACTGCAGGCCGCGATTGGTGTATTTCTTGGCGATCGAGATGACGAGGCGCAGATTGGCCTCGACCATTTCCTTCTTGGCGATCGCGGCTTCGCGCTCGCCCTTCTGCACCTGGTTGACGATCTTGCGGAATTCCAGGATCGAGATCGCGGTTTCGGTGGCCAGATGCTGGATCTCGGCGCGCAAATCCTTGATCGCGTCCTTCTCGTTCTTGGTGAATTCCTTCCAGCCGCGCGAGGTCAGATTGGCGATCGAGCGCGTCCAGTTGGGGTCGAGCTCCGAGCCCTGATATTCCTTCAGGAACTCCTCGCGGCGCACGCCATAGCTTTCGGCCAGACGCAACAGCTTGCCTTCGTTCTGCACCAGGCGCTTGTTGATGTCGTAGAGTTGCTCGACCAGCGCCTCGATGCGCGCTGTGTTGAGCGACAGCGACTTCACCGCCTTGATCAGCTGGTCCTTCAGTTCCTTCAGCCGGCGGTCCTGGCTGGGCGACAGCGTGCCGGCGGCGGCCAGACGATTCTCGACCTGCTGGTCCTGCAGCTTGCGCAGCTTCTTGTAGGTGTCGGCGATGACGTCGAGCGTCTCCATCACCTGCGGGCGGAGTTCGGCTTCCATCGCCGCCAGCGACAGGCTGGCCTCGTCTTCGTCTTCCTCGTCATCATCGCCGATGCCGCGCGTATCGGCGCCGACATTGGTGACGTCGTCTTCCTCGTCGCGCCCGCGGCGCGGCTTTTCCTCGGCCTTCGGCGCTTCCTCGATGCGCTCGACCACCGGCGCCTGCTTGGCCTCGGGGCCAGCATAGGTGGCTTCAAGATCAATGATCTCGCGCAGCAGGATCTTGGATTCGTTGAGCTCGTCGCGCCAGATGATGATGGCCTGGAAGGTCAGCGGGCTTTCGCACAGGCCCGCGATCATCGTCTCGCGGCCGGCCTCGATGCGCTTGGCGATGGCGATTTCGCCCTCGCGCGACAAAAGCTCCACCGAGCCCATTTCGCGCAGGTACATACGCACCGGATCGTCGGTGCGGTCGGTCGGCTCTTTCTTGGTCGTGGTGGCGGCAACGGCGGTGCCGGTCTGCTCGGCCAGCTCGTTGGCGTCTTCCTCGGCGTCGGCCGCGGTGTCGCCACCTTCGGCCTCCTCGCCCTGGTCGTCGTCCTCGACAACGTTGATGCCCATGTCACTGAGCATCGCATTGATGTCCTCGATGCGATCCGGATCCGTCTCTTCCGAGGGCAGCACCGCGTTCAGTTCGTCGAGGGTGACATAGCCGCGCTTCTTGGCGGCCTTTATCATCTTCTTGACAGCATCATCGGAAAGGTCGAGCAGGGGGCCATCGGTGGCGCCTTCGCGTTCAGTCTCGACCTCTTCCTTTTCCTTAGTCGCCATAGTCTTTATCATCTCCTAGCGGCCGGACATCGGGGCCGCGTAAGCTGTCGGACCTGTCAAATCGGCTGGGCTCGTCCTGAAACGCGCTTCACCGGGTCGCTAACTGCATCAACTCTTTGTTCGGTGCCTGTCGTGCCCGAACTGTTTCCAATTTTGGCCGTTTCTAATTTTGGCCATTCCCACTTTTGGGCGGCATGCATTAAGTCCAGATTAACCCTGATACCTGTGGCAGGCTGGCTGCCTGTCCAGTGACCAGCACCTCTTATCGCTGCATTTCCCGTCGAGCGGTGCGGGTTAACGTTTCGAATCGTCCTGATTCCGCCATTCTGCCGGAAGGTCAAGCGCCTCTCGCATGATTCGCATGAAAAAAGCGAATCAATTACCCGACTTAGCGCGACACGCCCCCAGGGGAAGCCCAGCCGCGCCCTCACGTCTGCACTTATCGACACTTAGGCTCGCCCGGCCCTGCCCGAGGATACGCCAAACCCTTCGATCAGCGCTTCCGTGGCCTGTACATCCTGAAATTGCGCCTGAATTTCGATCAAATGGCGGAAGTTCTCGTCCGAAGGATCCGCATCCATCGCCGCTTCCGCCGCTTTCAGTTCCTTATGTAATGTGCGCGCGCTACGCTGCAAGTGCAGCGCCTGGTTCAGCGCGTCGCGGGCATCCTCGAGCGCCGCCGTCTCCAGTGCCGGCCATTGCCGCGCCCGTTTGATCAGGTCGACGGCCCGGCCCCAGATCTCGGCGCAGCCGGCGCGCTCCACCGTCGCCACCACCGCATTGCGGTCATCGGCCGTGTCATGCGCCATCGCGTCGAGGATAGCGGCATGCAGCCGCCTCAGATCGGAATTGGCAAGGTCGAGGAACTCGACATGGGCGAAATTCTCATCGATCAGCGCAGGATGGTTGATCAGGGCGACGATGATCGTCGCCTCGCGCACCGACATCCCCTCGCTGCCGCGCTTGACCAGCGCCGACTGGCCGAGGCTTTCGGTGATCGCGATGCGCCCGCTGCCGCCCTTGGCGAACTGCCCGCCCGGCGCGGGCTTGCCCTGCTGGCCGCGCTCGCCCTGACGCCCGCTTTGCTGGCCTTGCCGGTTGCCGCGTTGCGAACCGAAGAAGCTCAGCACGCGCTCGCGCATCTCCTGCTGGTAGTGATAGCGCAGGCTTTCGTCGCGGATGCGGCTGGTCAGCTCGCGCAGCGTCTTCTCGAGCTCGGCCCGCCGTTCCGGGGTGTCGAAGACGCCGCCCGACGTCTCGCGCATCCACAGCAGGTCGACCAGCGGGCGCGCATCGGTGAGCACCGCGCGGAAGGCATCCGGCCCCTCGGCCTTGACCAGATCGTCCGGGTCCTTGCCCTCGGGCAGCAGCGCGAAGCGTGCCGAGCGTCCGGCCTGCACCGAAGGCAGCGCCAGATCGGCGGCCCGCCATGCCGCCTTCAGCCCGGCCTTGTCGCCGTCGAAACACAGCATCGGCTCCGGCGCCATGCGCCACAGAAGTTCGAGCTGATTTTCGGTGAGCGCGGTGCCAAGCGGAGCCACGACATTCTCGAAACCGGCCTGCGCCAGCGCGATCACATCCATATAGCCTTCGACGGCAATCACCGTGCCGCCTTTGGCCAAGGCCTTGCGGGCGCGCGCGAAATTGTAGAGCACGTTGCCCTTGTGGAAGAGCTCGGTGTCGGGCGAGTTCATGTATTTGGCCAGCGCATCCGGCGCCAGCGCGCGGCCACCGAAGGCGATGATCTTGCCGCGCGAATCCGGGATCGGGAACATGATGCGGTCGCGGAACCAGTCGTAGGAAACCGGAATATCGTCGCCATGGCGCACCAGCCCGCAGGCCTCGATATCGGCTTTCGGCACGCCCTTTGCCGCGAGATGCTCCTTCAGCGCGTTGCGGCTGTCGGGCGCAAAACCGAGCCGGAACGAATGCTGCGTGGCCGGCGTCAATCCGCGATCGCGCAGATAGGCGCGGGCTTTGGCGCCGTCGGCGCTCTGCAGGCGCTCCTGGAAGAAGGCGGTCGCCATTTCCATCACGTCGGTGAGACTGGCGCGTTCCTTCTCGCGCCGCTCCTCCTGCGCGTCGCGAACCGGCATCGGCACGCCGGCCATATCGGCGATTTTCTCGACCGCCTCGGGAAAGCTCATCCCGTCGAGTTCGGTCAAGAACTTGAAATGGTCGCCGGAGACCGAGCAGCCGAAACAGTGGTAGCGGCCCTTCTTGTCCTCGCAATGAAAGGATGGGCTCTTCTCGCCATGGAACGGGCAGCAGGCCCAATAGTCGCCGCGTGGCGCATTGGTCTTCTTGCGATCCCACGCCACGCGCAGACCGATTACAGAGGAAATCGGCACGCGGTCGCGTATTTCGTCAAGGAAGGCGGGCGGAAAGCGCATGGGGAAACTCGTTTCCCCACCATATAATCATGCCGGGCAAAGCCGACGACCCCCAATACCGGCCATACCCGGTTTCCACAGGGCAAAAAGAAAGGCGGCCGCGCTGGCCGCCTCTCTTTGTCGGTTGGTTCCACCGGCTTACTGCGCCGCAAGGGCACCGAAGATGACGCCGGAGAGGATGCCGACCAGCACATAATCGTTACCGACGCGGATCCATTCCTGGCCGCGGCCGGGGCGATGCAGGCCATACCGGCCATAGTCGCGGACCGGCTGGTGCTGCCTCCAGCCAGAATATTTCTGGCCGTTGCGCCAATGGTTGCGCTTCACGACTACTGTCTTCTTCACGATGACGCGCTTCTTCACATCCCGGTGGCCAGGCTTCTGCCAGTCGACCTTGGTGTAGTTCGCCTGCGGCGCCACCGGAACATTCATCGGCGCGGCCTGGCCGGTCAGCGAAGTGGCGACCAGCATCGAGAAGGCCAGCGCTGAAAGAACAATGCGTTTCATCGAAAATCTCCTTGTTGTCGATGCCTGAGGAATAGCGGCCACCGAATGAACCGAAACTGAATGTCAGCATTACAATTATGTAATGAAATCCGTCGTTTATCTCTGAGATTTGAGCATTCTCGCAAAGGCAAGCGCCAAGCTGCTCGACAGACATGGGCCGGCCCGTGACACGGCCTTGGTCCGGCCACGCAACCATTTGCGCGCCCGTCCATTTTCCGACACGGGCTGTCGCCCTGTGGCAGCCTCTTGAAATCGACAATTTTTTATTATCCGGCTAAAATATTCCGGCTACTATTGGCTGCTGCCATGACCATGATTCGCATCGTTTTCACCACCGATCGCCCCGCTGTCCGCAGCGTGTGCCCTGCCCGCATGCAGGCGCCGCGATGAGCGGCTCCGTCGTCCTCCTGCACCTGGCCGGCGCCGTGGCGCTGATGCTGTTTGCCACCCGCATGGTCAAGACCGGCGTCGAGCGCGCCTATGGCGATGTGCTGCGCCATCGCCTGCGCGCCACCATGCGCAACCCGATCATGGCGGTGCTGGCCGGTACCGGCCTGGCCATCGCCCTGCAAAGCTCCACTGCCGTGACGCTGCTGGTCGGCTCCTTCGCCGGCTCCGGCATCGTCTCGGGCGCCGCCGGGCAATTGGCCGTGCGTGGCGCCGAGATCGGCTCGGCCCTGGTGGTCAAGCTGCTGACCTTCGATCTCACTCTTCTGGTGCCGCTCTGTCTGATCACCGGCACGGTGATGTTCATGGCCACCGAAAGGCGCGACTGGCGCCAGACCGGCCGTATCCTGGTCGGCATCGGCCTGTTGATCCTGTCGCTGGAGATGATCGGCCAGGCCTCGGAACCGCTGCGCAACAGCCAGCTGATGCCGGTCATCATCAACTACTTCTCCACCGATTCGATCACCGCCTACCTCCTGGCGGCGCTGATCACCTGGCTGTTCCAGTCGAGCATCGCGGCGGTGCTGTTGATGGCGACGCTGGCCGGCCGCGGCCTGATCAGTCCGGAACTCGGCGTCGTCCTCATCCTCGGCGTCAATCTCGGCTCCTCGATCATCGCGCCGATGTTGACCCGCTCGGCCGGGCCGGCGGTGCGCGTCGTGCCGATCGGCAATCTGTTGATGCGCGGCCTCGGCTCGCTGGTGATGCTGATCCTGTTCATGATCGTCAGGCCGCATGTCGCCTTCCTCGGCACGACGGCGGCGGACCAGATCGTCAACGCCCACATCCTGTTCAACGTGATCATCCTGCTCGCCGGCCTGCCGCTGGCCGGCTTCGTCTACCGCGCCTCGGAAAAGATCGTGGCGCTGGGCACCAAGCCCGTGCCCGCCGCCACGCTCGACGTCGTCGAACTGTCGGCGCTTAACGAAAGCGCGCTCGACGTGCCGAGCCAGGCATTGGCCAATGCCACGCGCGAGGTGGTGCGGGTGTGCGAGACGGTCGAGATCATGCTGAAGCGCATCATCGAGCTCTATGAGAGCGCCGACTCCGACAAGATCAAGGCGCTGGCGGCACTCGACGACCGGGTCGACCGCAAGCATGCGGCCATAAAACTCTATCTCGCCAAGGTCACCAAGAACCCGCTGAACGAAGACGAGGCGCTGCGTTGCCAGGAACTGATCGGCGCCTGCGTCAAGCTGGAGCAGGTCGGCGACATCATCGTGCGCAACATGCTGGTGCATGTGAAGAAAAAGCTCGAACACGGCCTGGAGTTCACGCCCGAGGGCTGGCGCGAACTCTGCGCCTTCCACGCCTCGGTGCTGGCCAATGCAAGGCTTGCCTTCAACGTGCTAGTGTCGCGCGACCCCGAAACCGCCCGCCAGCTGGTGCTGGAAAAGGACCAGCTGCGCGACCGCGAGAAGGAAGCCAGCGCCAGCCATTTCATCCGGCTGCGCGATGGCACCGCAAGAAGCATCGAAACCAGCTCCATCCACCTCGACACCATCCGCGACCTGAAGCAGATCAACTCGCTTCTGGCCTCGATGGCCTATCCGGTCCTGGAAGAACGCGGCCTGCTCGGTGGGTCGCGGCTCAAGGCTAGCTGAGGCAGCAGGGATTTGCCGCATCGACATCGATCGGGAACACGCTTCCGTCATCCCACACGAAAATTAGTCTTTGCTCATCCCGCCACCCGTCGGCTAAGCATCGGATGCCACCGGGAGGAAAATCGATGGACACTCATTCGCGCAGTTTCGCCAAGGCACTCTCCTGGCGCGTGACCGGCACCATCGATACGATGATCATTTCACTTGTCGTGACCGGCAGCATCAAGCTTGCCGCCGCCATCGGCGTGACCGAGGTCTTCACCAAGTCGCTGCTCTACTATTTTCATGAGCGGGCGTGGCTGAAGATTCCCTACGGGCGCAAGACGCTAAGCTGACGGGTTCGCTTCAAAAGGGCCCGGTCAAGAAAACCTAAAGCGCCTGTGACAATTTCTGGATTGCCTGCCAGGCCTATCCATGGTTTGAGCCCTGCATTTCGGGGGTTCTTTTCATGTCGCTTCCGCTCATTGCCCTGTTCATCGCCGCTTTCGCTTTCGGCACCACCGAATTCGTCATCGCCGGCGTGCTGCCGCAGGTGGCGCAAGGGCTTGGCGTTTCAGTTCCTTCCGCCGGCTATCTGGTCTCCGGCTATGCCTGCGGCATCGCCATGGGCGGTCCGCTGCTGGCGCTCGCCACCAAGAGCTTGCCGCGCAAGACGTTGCTCATCGGCCTCGCAATTGCCTTCACCATCGGCCAGGCGGCCTGCGCGCTGGCGCCGGACTTCACCTCGATGCTGTTGCTGCGCATCGCAGTCGCGGTGGCGCACGGCGCCTATTTCGGCGTCGCCATGGTGGTCGCGGTCGGCCTAGTGCCCGAGGACAAGCGCGGCATGGCGGTCGCCGTCATCCTGTCGGGCCTCACCGTCTCCAACGTCATCGGCGTGCCGGCCGGCACCGCCATCGGCAACATCTGGGGCTGGCGCGCCACCTTCTGGGTGATGTGCGCGCTGGGCGTGGCGGCAACCCTTGCCATGGCAGCCCTTCTACCGCGCACCACCGGATATCAGGCCAAGCCCGCCGGCCTTGCCCGCGAAGTGCGCGTGCTGGGGCGCCAACAGGTCTGGACCTCGCTGATCCTGATGCTGATGCTGATGATCGGCCAGTTCGGCCTGTTCACCTACATCACCCCGACCTTGCTGGAGATCACCGGCCTCGACGAGAACCTGGTGCCCTGGGTGCTGTTGCTCAACGGCGTCGGCGCCACGCTGGGCGTCTTCCTTGGCGGCAAGCTGTCGGACTGGAAACTGATGCCGTCGCTGATCACCATGCTTGGCCTGCAGGCGGTGACGCTGGCCGTCATCTACGCCGTCAGCCCCTACCCCGTGCCGATGGTCGTGGCGATCGTCATCTGGGGCGGGCTCAACTTCGCCATCGGTACGCCGATCCAGACCCGCATCCTGGCCTGGACGGCGGATGCCTCCAACCTCGCCTCGTCGCTGATCCCATCCGGCTTCAATGTCGGCATCGCGCTCGCCGCCTCGCTTGGCGCCGCCATGCTCAATGCCGGCTATGGCTATCGCAGCCTGCCGCTGCTCGGCGTCTTTGCGATGCTGGTGGCCGTCATCGTGGCCGTCGTTTCCAACATCTGGGAAGCGCGCAGCAACGCCACGCCACCTCTGACCGCTCCCGCCGAGTAGCGCGCGCCGGCCATCCTCACCCGCGCCAGCGCAAGAGCCGCATGGCGTTGGCGGTGACCAGCACGGTGGCGCCGGTGTCGGCCAGGATCGCCGGCCATAAACCGGTGACACCAGCAATGGTGGTGACCAGGAACACCGCCTTCAGCCCGAGCGCCACCGTTATGTTCTGGCCGATATTGGCCATGACGGCGCGCGACAGCCGCACCATGCGCGCGACGTCGGTGACACGGCTATGCAGGATCGCCGCATCCGCCGTTTCCAACGCCACGTCGGTGCCGCTGCCCATGGCGATGCCGATATCGGCGGCGGCCAGCGCCGGCGCGTCGTTGATGCCGTCGCCGACCTTGGCCACTGTCAGCCCGCCGCGCTGCAATTCGCCGACGATGCGCTGTTTGTCCTGAGGCATGAGTTCCGCCCGCGCCTCGATGCCGAGCGACGCGGCGATTGCCGTGGCCGCGCGGCGGTTGTCGCCGGTCAGCATCACCGCGCGGATGCCCTCGCCCTTCAGCGCCGCGATGCCGGCGGCAGCGTCCGGGCGCGGCTCGTCGCGCATGGCGATCAGGCCTGCTATCGCGCCATCGGCCACCAGCACCGACACGGTCTTGCCCTGGCCGTTAAGGCTCTCGATGGCGAGCGACTGCGCCTCGTCGAGCGGCGCCCGCTCCGCCGCCGCCTGGCCGGAGCCGAGGAAGACCTTGACGCCACCGACGCTGCCCTCGACGCCCTTGCCCGAAATAGCCTTCGCCGACAGCACCGGCGGCACCGGCACCTTGTCGACCCTGGCCTTGTCCAGGATCGCCACCGCCAGCGGATGGCTGGAGCCCTGCTCCAGCGCCGCCGCCAGCGCCAGCACGCTACGTTCGTCGCCGCCGAAGGCCAGCACATCGGTGACGTCAGGCTTGCCCAGGGTCAGCGTCCCGGTCTTGTCGAAGGCGACCGCGGTGATCCGGCGAAAGCCCTCCAGCACCGCGCCACCCTTCATCAGCAGTCCACGCCGCGCGCCGGCCGCCAGGCCTGCGGCGATCGCGGCGGGCGTCGAGATGACCAGCGCGCAGGGGCAGCCGATCAAAAGGATCGCCAGGCCCTTGTAGATCCATTCGTTCCAGTCGCTGCCGGCGACAAGCGGCGGCAGCAGCGCCACCAGCGCGCCGACCACCAGCACGCCAGGCGTATAGGTGCGCGAGAAGCGGTCGATGAAGCGCTCCGTCGGCGCCTTGGCTTCCTGCGCTTCCTCCACCAGCCGCACGACGCGGGCGATGGTGTTGTCGGCAGCCGTGGCCGTCACCCTGGCCTTCAGCACGCCGTCGATGTTGATCGTGCCGGCGAAGACCGCCTCGCCGACGCCCTTGCGCTTCGGGGTGCTTTCGCCGGTTACTGGCGCCTCGTCGATATCACCAGACCCTTCGACGATCTCGCCGTCGGCCGGGATGCGATCACCGGGCCGCACCAGGATGATGTCGCCGACGGCAAGCTGGTCGGCGGCAACCTCCGATGTAACGCCCGCCCGCTCGACCAGCGCCGTCTTCGGCACGAGGTCGGCAAGGCCCTGGATGCTGGCCCGCGCGCGACCGGCGGCGACACCTTCCAGCAGCTCACCGATCAGGAACAGGACCACAACGGCTGCGGCTTCCTCCGTGGCGTTGATCATCACGGCGCCTGTCGCCGCGATGGTCATCAGCGTCTCGATCGAGAACGGCGTCCCGGCCAGGGCCGCCATCAGCGCGCGCCGCGCGATCGGCACCAGCCCGACCAGCAGAGCCGCCAGGAAAACCCAGCGTTCGGCGACGGGGAAAAGATGGCCGATGCCGTAAGCGGCAAGAAGGGCGGCGGCGCATGCCAGCGTCAGCATCGCACGGCGGCTGCGCCACAAGGGCTGCCCCGGCCCGGCATCGATGTGGAGATGGGACGAACCCACAGCCCCACTGGCTACTCGTTCGCCGCCCCTGTGATCGTGACCTTCATGATCATGGCCCTGATGGTCGTGGACTTCATGGTCATGCCCCGTGTGGTCATGCCCTTCGTGATCATGGCCAGCGTGGTCATGTGCCTTGGTTCCCGCCGACGGGCGTTCATTCTTTCCGGCTTGCGCCTTGGCGATGCCGTAGCCCAGCCGCGCCACCTGCTTCAGCACCTTGCCGTCGTCGAGCGGACCGCCATGGCTGACGGTCATGCTGGCGCCGGTCACCGAAACCGAGACATCGGCGACGCCGTCGAGGCGACGTACGGCCGTGTCGATCTTGGCCGCACAGGAGGCGCAGTCCATGCCGCTGATCTTGAACCGTGTCTGCTTGCCGCCTGCCTGGCCGCCTGGAATCGTCATCACATCACCTGCTTTTGCCGCCCGCGCGGCGTGCCGCCGCATGGGTCTTGAATCCTGATGTCAGACACTGTAATTCCTCTAGTCACTAGAGCTTCAAGAGGCAAAATCATGTTTTCGATCGGTGACCTCTCCCGCCGCACCGGGGTCAAGGTGCCGACCATCCGCTACTACGAGCAGATGGGCCTGGTTTCCGCGCCAGAGCGCTCGGAAGGCAACCAGCGCCGTTACTCCCGGCAGGAGCTGGAGAGGCTGGCCTTCATCCGCCACGCCCGCGACCTCGGCTTTGCGGTCGAGGATATCAGGGCGCTGATCGAGTTGAGCAGTCACCCCGAGCAGCCCTGTGGCCATGCCGACAAGATCGCCGAGGAGCAGCTGATCTCCGTGCGCGAAAAAATCGCCCAATTGAAGCGGCTGGAAACCGAGCTGGAGCGCATCGCCTCCTGCTGCGACGGCAAGACGGTCGGCGACTGCTACGTCATCCGCGCCCTGTCGGACCACGCTCTGTGCGCCGACGAGCATGGTGAAATCTGCGGGTACTAAAGCTCGATCCGGAACCGAAGGCTTTCCACCCCGCCATAGGCGGCATCTTTGAAGAAGCGTTCGACCAGCTTGCCGCCATTGGCCAGGATCACCTTGTGCGAGGCCGGATTGCCCGGATCGGCAGTCATCTCGACATAGGCAAGGCCGACCGCCCTCGCCTCGTCCAGCATCAGCCGCAAGGCTTCGGTGGCGTAGCCGCGCCGCCGCTTCCACGGCACCACGGCGTAGCCGATATGGCCAAGCACATGCGACGGCAGCTCAGCCGTTCCCTGCTGCCAGCGAAACCCGATCGAACCCGATGCCTCGCCGTCCCAGATCCAGCGGCGGAACCCCGGCAGGCGCGGCACGCTGGTGCCATCGGGCAAGTTGATCGGCGGTCCCTTTGCCTCGGGATCGTCAAGCCCGGCCAGGAAGGCGACCGGATCGCGCTCTATTTCCGCAAGCTGCTCACGCGTCGCGTCGAGCAGCCGCACATTGTCCGGCGACCAGCCGCGCTCGAGCGCTGCCTTGTAGGACGGCAGGTGTTCGAGGGCTGGCTTGACGATCTGGATCATGAACAATGTCTCTGGCAGGCGAAGCAGGCCGCCGCAAGCCTTGAGCCAGTATGGCGCTCCAACAGCGCCTGCGCGCCGCAGTTGGCTCTTCAAGCATACTTGCCGGCGCGCTAAACAAGATGTGTGTCGCCTGATCGCGCGAGGCATTTTATGATCGTTCGCGGGTGATTCACCCCAGGGGAATACAAACGGTCGACAGGGAGAATGGGTCCGGTGCGGTTGAGAACTGTTCCGCTGGGGGTCATCGGGGTCTTCGGCTTGCTTATCATCATCGCCTTGACGGCGTCGGTCCGCTCCTTTGCCGCGCCCTCGGCCGTTCCGGCCTGGCTGCAGGCCCATGTCGGCGACGGCGACGGCCAGATTTCGCAAGTGGTGCTGGAGCGAGCGCGCGCGCTTTACCTGAAGAAGGTGGCGCAAGGCGCCGTCAAGAACTCCTGTTACTTCGCCATGGATGCCACCCGTCCCGGCGATCTCGGCAATGGCATGCTTGGGCGCCGCTACTATGTCGTCTGCGAAGCGAGCCAGTCGTTCCGGGCGATCTCGTCGGGCCATGGCGGCGGCCGCAATCTCAAAGGCACGGTCGATTTCTCAAACGGCAGACGCTGCGCCAAGAACTTCGGCAATGCGATGGATTCCGAACTCACCGCCGGCGGCGCCTACATGACTCGCGAGGCGAAAACCTCGTTCAAGGGTTTTTACCGCACCGGCGCGAAACAGGACACAGCCTTCCTGCGCACCTTCATCCAGTTCGATGGCGAAGGTGAAGCCGCAAATGCCAGGCAGCGCGTGATCGGCGGCCATGCAGCGCAAGTCATGCGCGGCATGTGTCTGAGGAAAAACCCGAACAGTTCCTACGCCGACCATGACGGCATGGTGCCGTTCGGAAAGCTGGTGGACTATGCCGGCGGCCGCAGCAATGGCTGCACCAGCTGGTCAGCGGCCGATGCCGCGCAGCTCATCGCCATGGTCAAGGACAATCCGACGACGCTCTACATCTATCCGGAATCGCGCGATATCGCCGCCGTGGCGAGCGGCCATTCCGCATCCGGCTCCTACTGGAACGCATCCTGCCTGAAGGAAATCGGCACGCCGAAATTCTGGCAGCGCAAAACGCTTGAGCCGATGATTGCTCAGTACAAGGCTGACCATCCGGCCCCGCCGCCGCAGCCGCTGCCGATCTGCAAGGGGTCGTAAAGTCCGCCTCGTCCCTGAAGCGTAGCGACGCCGTCTACTGCAGCAAGCCCTTGACGATGCCGCTCGCCTTGCCGAAATCCATCTGGCCGGCATATTGCTGCTTCAACGCGGCGATCACCTTCCCCATGTCCTTCTGGCTCGCGGCACCCGTCGCGGCAATCGCCTGGCGCGCCGCTGCCGTGATGGCGGCATCGTCGAGTTGCGTCGGCAGGAAATCGCGGATGATCTCCATCTCGCCGCGCTCCTGCGCCGCCAGTTCCGGCCGCTTGCCGTCTTCGAAGGCTTTCGCCGATTCCTCGCGCTGCTTCACCATCTTGGCCAGGATCTGCAGTATCTCCTCGTCGCTGGCCGGCTCCTTGGCCGAACCGCGATTGGCGATGTCGCGGTCGTGGATGGCGGCCTGGATCAGCCGCAATGTCGGCAGCCGGTGCTTGTCTTGCGCCTTCATCGCGCTCTTCAGGGATTCGGCGATTTTTCCGCGCATCATGCTCTCTCCTTCGATCGGCGCGGACAATAGCGCCGGGGGCAGGCCAACGCAAACCCTGATATTCAAAGCCAAGCCTCTGATATTCCTCAAGGAAATAATTCGGCGCCGCATTTCACGGGATCATTGACCGCCCTGCCCCCTTCCCCTATGTACTGGGCCTTGCATGAACTGAAGCTTGAGTGCGTGGGGCCGCGAATTCGCCGCTTCGCGCCATTTGCTGCGCCGATGGCCGATTGGCCGTTGAGACGCGTGGCCTGATAGGAGTGCCGCCATGGCCGAGATGCCGCCCGCCTGGGCTACCGAAAAGCCGACTGCCCTTCTGGTGCTGGCCGACGGCACCGTCATCGAAGGTCGCGGCCTAGGCGCCACCGGCTCGGCCGTCGCCGAGGTCTGCTTCAACACAGCGCTCACCGGCTACCAGGAAATCCTCACCGACCCGTCCTATGCCGGCCAGATCGTCACTTTCACTTTCCCGCATATCGGCAACATCGGCACCAATGACGAGGACATCGAGGATCTGAACCCCGCAGCGCGGGCCGGCGCCGTCGGCGCTGTGTTCAAGGCCGATGTCACCAACCCGTCCAACTACCGTGCCGCCGGTCACCTCGACCTGTGGCTGAAGAAGCGCGGCATCGTCGCGCTGTCGGGCATCGACACCCGCGCGCTCACCGCGCTGATCCGCGAAAAGGGCATGCCAAACGCCGTCATCGCGCACGCGCCGGATGGTGTCTTCGACCTCGACGACCTGAAGCAGCGCGCCGCCGCATGGTCGGGCCTGATCGGCCTCGACCTCGCCAAGGAAGTCACGTCGGGCCAGTCCTCGGTCTGGCGCGAAACGCAATGGGTGTGGGACGAAGGTTTTGGCGAACAGGCCGATCCGTCCCTGCACGTCGTGGCCATCGACTACGGCGTCAAGCGCAACATATTGCGCCTGCTCGCCGGCCTCGGCGCCAAGGTCACCGTCGTCCCGGCCAAGACCGGTGCGGAGGAAATCCTCGCCATGCAGCCGGACGGCATCTTCCTCTCCAACGGCCCCGGCGACCCGGAAGCCACCGGCGACTACGCCGTGCCTGTCATCCAGGACCTGTTGAAGACCGACATCCCGGTGTTCGGCATCTGCCTTGGCCATCAGATGCTGGCGCTGGCGCTGGGCGGCAAGACCGCCAAGATGCATCAGGGCCACCATGGCGCCAACCATCCGGTCAAGGATCACACGACGGGCAAGGTCGAGATCGTCTCGATGAACCATGGCTTTGCGGTCGACGCCGACTCGCTGCCGTCGGGCGTCGAGGAAACCCACGTCTCGCTGTTCGACGGCACGAATTGCGGCATCGCGCTCACCGGCCGTCCGGTGTTCTCGGTCCAGCATCACCCCGAGGCCTCGCCCGGCCCGCAGGATTCGCACTATCTGTTCCGCCGCTTCGTCAACCTGATCCGCGAAAAGCGCGGCGAGGAACTGCTGGCCGAACGAGCTTAACAGGTCGGGCGATCTCCAGCGCTCACGGCTGAACTCCATCTTCCGCGACGCTGCCGGTGACATTCCTCACCGCCGCTGGCCGCGCCACCTTGGTGACGAAGACGATCAGCGCCAGGAGCAGGAACACCGCGCCGAGCAGATAGGGCGCGCCGCCGAAGGTCACCGGCGCATCGGGCCCGGTGAACCAGGAAAAGATCGCCGTATAGAGCAGCGGCGTGATGATCGAGGTGATCGAGAAGATCGACGTCATCGCGCCCTGCAACTCGCCTTGCGCCGAAGGCGGCACCTTGGCGGCGGCGAGGCTTCTGAGCGGCGGATCGGCAAGCGCCTCAAGGCAGCCGACGACGATCACCGCATAGATCATCCATCCCTGCGATGCGAAGGCGTAGCCGAAGGCACTGAGCGCGGTGAACAAAAGTCCGATCGCCGCCGTCTTCCACTCGCCCAGCCTGGGGATGACGCGCGGCAGCACCGTCGCCATGACGATCGCACCGCACAGGCCGAAGGCGCCGAGCGAGAAGCCGATCTGCTGTTCACTCCAGCCATAACGGTAGTTGGAGACGAACGACCACACGGCCGGGTACATCATGTGGCCGAGCGTCATCAGGAAGAAGACCAGCCCGATCCAGCCAATGCCCTGGTACTGGCGCATCTGCATCAACGTGCCGACCGGATTGGCGCGCCTCCACTCGAAGCGGCGGTGGTGCTTCTGCTCAAGCGTTTCCGGCAGGAAGAACAGCGCAATCAGGAAGTTCACGAAGGCAAGCCCGGCCGCGAAATAGAACGGCACGCGCGGCCCGAACGTGCCGAGCAGCCCGCCCAGCACCGGGCCGATGACGAAGCCGACACCGAAGGCGATGCCGAGCAGGCCGAAATTCTTGGCCCGGTTCTCGTCGTTGGAAACGTCGGCGATGAAGGCCGATGTCGTCGAATAGCTGGCGCCCGAAATGCCGGCCAGTACCCGGCCGATGAACAGCATCGGATAGGACCAGGCGACGGCGCAGATCAGATTGTCGATCGAGAAGGTCAGCACCGAGGCAAGCAGGATCGGCCGCCGCCCGAAGCGGTCGCTCAACCCGCCCATGATGGGTGCGAAGAAGAATTGCATCGCCGCATAGACGAACAACAGCCAGCCGCCCTCGATCGCCGCTCCGCTGATGCCGACGCCGGTCAATTCCCTGAGATAGGCCGGCAGCACCGGCATGATCATGCCGAAGCCGATGATGTCGAGGAGCAGCGTCGTGAAGACGAGCGCGAGGCCCCGCTTGGCGGTTTTGGGGTCGATCATGATGGTGTCTGCTCCTCGGCCGCCTCAGGGCAAAGGCGGGAGGCACTTTATAGGCGAGCTTGCCGGCCGGAACAATAAACGAACGACCGCAACTGCCTCATCCTGACAGTGCAGAAGACCTCAGCCGTATGATCCCGTTCTCAGATCGGGTTGTTGAACGTGTCGCAATCGGAAAGCTTGCCGCTCTTGTAGCCGCGCGCCAGCCAGGTCTGCCGTTGCTGTGACGTGCCGTGGTTGAAGCTTTCCGGCACCACATAGCCCTGCATCTTCTTTTGCAGCGTATCGTCGCCGATCTGCTTGGCGGCGTTGAGCGCGCTCTCGATATCGCCCTGCTCCAATATGCCCTTCTGCGCGGTGAAATGCGCCCACACGCCGGCAAAGCAGTCGGCCTGAAGCTCGACCTTGACCGACATCTGGTTGGCTTCGGCCTCGCCCATACCTTGCCGCATCTGGTCGAACTTCGACATGATGCCGGTCAGGTTCTGGACGTGGTGACCGACCTCATGCGCGACCACATAGGCCCGAGCGAACTCGCCTGAGGCGCCGAATTGCTCGTCGAGCTGCTGGAAGAAGGCCATGTCGAGATAGACCTTGTGATCGCCAGGACAATAGAACGGTCCCGACGCCGCCGAGGCAAAGCCGCAGGCGGAGCGAACCTGGCCGCTGAACAGCACCAGCTTAGGATCCTCGTAGGTCAGGCCGTTGGCCTTGAAGATGCCGGTCCACGTGTCCTCGGTCTCGGCCAGCACGGTGGCCACGAACTGCTTCATCTCGTCCGAGGCCGGCGCGCCGGTGCCGCCGCCCTGGTCGCCACTGTTATCGGTGATCTGGCCGCCGCCACCCGGCAGCAGGCCGCCATCGCCGCCGCCGAGGATCTGCGATGGATCGAAGCCGAAATACCAGCCGGCCAGCACCACCAGGATGACCAGGAAGATGCTGCCGCCACCGCCGGCGCGGCCGCCGATCGGGATGCGGAACTGGCCGGGGCTGCCGCCGCCGATCCCACCGCCGGCGCCGCTGTCGCTGCGGTCGTCCTCGATATTGTCACTCTGACGACGGCCTCTCCAGAGCATGGCAACTCCCCGTAATGCTGACTTTCCCATTGTTCGGGCAAGCCGACCCAATCCAACAAACAATTATCGTAATGGTTGCGCCAAGTCACAGCATTTTTCGTGATTGCGACACCACTGGCATGACGAACACACCTGCTCTGGCCGAGACTGCGCAAGGCCTGTAGCATTGTCGGGAAATTGGGGTCTGCGGGGTTTTGAAGACAATTGGTTCCCTTCTGTCGCAGCTTGCGGTGCTGCTTTGTCTTGGTCTGGCATCCGCCGGCGCGGTGACGCTCGATTCCAGCGTTGCCGTCACCGATCCCGCCACCTTGCAGGCGCTGGAGCGCGGCGGGCTGTCGATCAGCCGGCTGCTCGGGCCAGCATTGGGCCTGACCCGCGAGGTCGACAATCGCGGCCTGTTTTCTGTGCCGGCTCTGGCCAACGTGCGCGACGCCGTCAAACAGCAGATCTTAGACGAGCCGAAGGCAAGCCCCGATCCCTATGTCGCGGCGATGGCGAAATCCAAAGACACCAGCCAGCTGTTCAACCCGAAATACATCGACGATGACGGCTCGACACTGGACCTCACCGGCGTCGTCAACCGTATGGATCGAGGCTATCTCGGCCACACCGAATGCGGTGAGATCAGGCTGATCTACCGCTTCCACTATTCGGTCGAGGAAAAAGCGGCCAAGGGCAAGGTGGCACAGCGCATTTCCTCGCGC
Organism: bacterium M00.F.Ca.ET.205.01.1.1; assembly: GCA_004791255.1. Taxonomy (GTDB): domain Bacteria; phylum Pseudomonadota; class Alphaproteobacteria; order Rhizobiales; family Rhizobiaceae; genus Mesorhizobium. The sequence continues at coordinate 805,774 of SRUQ01000003.1, read as the reverse complement.
CTGCCTCTGACCATGAGCCTGGTGTTCAACGCCAAGCCGAGGCAGGCGCAGGCCCGCACCTCGAAAGACCTGCCCAGCGCCACCGATGCATCGTGCGCCGACATCGCAAAACGCTGGCTGGCCGCCGGGCAGCAGGACCTGCCGTCCGACCAGCTCGCCGCCTGGCTGCGCTCCGACGAAGGCCCGCTTTCGGGCGCCATGCTGAATTCCTCGCAGATCATGCGGCTCGAGCTCAACATGCAGGTGCTCAGACTGTCGGCCTCGACACGGCGCGATTTCGGCGGCCATGCCGAATATCTCCTAAAAATCTTCAAATGGGATCCGGCCAAAGCGAGCTTCTACGAATCCAGGATGGAGAACCAGATCGACCGGGCGACGGTGCTGGCCGACGTCAAGGCCTTCTCCAGATGGCTGCTTACCGACCGCAACATCTATGATCTCGACCATGGCCGGCTGGTCATCGACGAGAAATTCCTGGACAAGAGCGCCGTATCCGTCGCACCCGGCGGCCTCAGCCGCTCGCAAAACAACATCGCCTACGGGCTGATCGACGATGCCGACATCGACAAGGCGTTGAAAGACTATGTCGCCAAGGGCAACACGCTCGCCACCATCAAATCCGTCGCCGGCTTCAACCTGCGCCTCAACGAAATGAGTTGTACGGGCTGCCACCAGACGCATGGCATTGCCGGCTTCCACTACACCGGCGCCGATCCGGCGAGCGAGCCGCGCCGCAACGCCGTCTTCGTGCCGGGTTCCGCCGTCTTCTTCGCCGACCTGCCGCGCCGCCGCGCCATCGTCGAGCAATTCGCCGCCGGCGGCCATCCGGATTTCACCAGAGGCTTCGCCGCCCGTCCGGACCCGAAATACGCCGAGGCGCTGAAAGGCACCGACCTCTATGATGGCTGGGGCTCGATCTGCTATCGCGGAACGGATGAGAGCTTCAAGGACTGGACCTGCGGCGCCGGCCTGCGCTGCGCCGGCGTCCATGAAAGCGCCATCCATCCCGGTTTCGGCACCTGCGTCAGCGAAAAGGGCACCGCGGTCGGCGACCCTGTCGAGTTCGGCGAGATCAAAATGTCGGCATGGGGCAAAGACCAGTATTGCCGCCTATCGCCGGCCACCGCCAAGGTGTGCGCCATCGACCCGGCGCGCGACAAGAAGCCGGTGGTCAAGGCCGCCGGCTACGGTGCGGCGCGCCAGCGCTACGACAATCCCGAGCAGAAGACCGGCGGCTTTCCCGGCGGCATGCTGCGCAAGGCCACCTGCGACAAGCTTCCCGACGAAGCGACCTGCGGCCGCCTCGCCAAGACCGGCTTCAACGACTGCATCGCGTCGGGCAAGGACCACAAATTCTGCACCCGGGAATTCACCAAGACCGCCGGCCTGCGCGCCTGCGACAAGGCCCACCCCTGCCGCGAGGACTATATCTGCACCGCCGGCTATGACGATTTGGCCGAGGCCAAACCCGGCGAAGGCACCTGCATCCCGCCCTATTTCATCTTCCAGTTCCGCGTCGACGGCCACCCCAGAAGCTGGAAACAGGATACAGAATAGCAGGGGCTGAAGCCTGCGGGACCGTTCGTCATGCCGCTAACCCCGCAGAGACGTCAGTCTCTCTGCTTGGCGCCGGCACTCTTGCCGTCGGAGCTCTTTGAGCGCTCCTCGAAGCGCGCGGCGCCCTTCTTCAGGGGATGGCCGGTCTCGGCCTCTGTCTTGCGCTCGTCCCGGGCGGCCGCCTGCCGCAGTCCCTTGGCCGCCTGCTTGCCCTTCGCGGTCGGTGCCTGTTCAATGCCCATCGTTTCCTCCCTTGCGCGACATCGCGCTATGTCGGGAGCAACGTGCCTAACATCAGGCGGTTCCCGCTGTCTCTCGTCGAGAAACGGCTGATGCGCCTCAGCGCACCGTCATCGCCTTGCGAAAAGCGTCCAGCGTCTCGGCGCTGACATGGTGCTCGATGCCCTCGGCGTCGATGCGCGCCGTCTCGGCGCTTACGCCGAGCGAGCGCAGGAAGGCTTCCACCGTCTGATGGCGAATGCGGCTTTCCTGCGCCACCTTGCGGCCGGCTTCGGTCAGGAACACGCCGCGATAGGGTTTCCGCGACACCAGCCCGTCGGCGCACAGACGCGTCAGCATCTTGGCCACCGTCGGCTGGGCGACACCGAGCCGGGCGGCGATGTCGACCTGGCGCGCCTCGTTGCCATCCTCGATCAGGTCGGCGATCAGCTCGACATAGTCCTCGACCAGCGCGCCGCGGCGCGCTTCGCGCGTCTGCCGGAACCCCTCCGAATGGACATCGGCGTCGGGCAGCGGCTCACGCGGGACCGGTCTGTTCTTCAGCGCCAATGCGCGCTCCTCCTGCGAGTTTGGCCGTCGACGCTTTTATAGCACGGGCTCTGATTCTTCAGGTCGTTTATTTGCATTCCGCAGGAGGCGCAACGGGCGTTTCAGATTGTGCTTTCGCAGGCTCACCCGCGCGGCCGATAAAAAGCACGAACAATGAAATATAGCCTATTGCATAATGTTGAGCCGTGGCATAGGTTACGGGCAGTCTCCAGAAGTCGCGGAAAGCCCATGTCAGACGCAGAAGCCACAGTCCTCCGGTCCGCATGGCGGTTTGCCAGGCCGGAGGAGGAGGATCAGCCCAGCCTGCGCGAGGTCAATTCCTCCATCGCCGTGCCGACATCGGGCGTCTGGTTCCGCCGCCTGTTCGCCTTCATGGGCCCGGGCTACATGGTTTCGGTCGGCTACATGGACCCCGGCAACTGGGCGACCGACCTCGCCGGCGGTGCGCAGTTCGGCTACACGCTGCTGTTCATCATCATGCTGTCAAACCTGATGGCGATCCTGCTGCAAGCGCTGGCAGCCCGGCTCGGCATCGCCACCGGCCGCGACCTCGCCCAGGCCTGCCGCGCCTATTACCCGCGCCCGGTCAATTTCGTGCTTTGGATCGCCTGCGAGCTTGCCATCATCGCCTGCGACCTGGCCGAAGTCATCGGCACCGCGATCGCGCTGCAGCTCCTGTTCGGTATTCCGCTGATCGGCGGCGCCATACTCACCGCGCTCGATGCGTTCCTGGTGCTGCTCCTGATGAACAAGGGGTTCCGCTATCTCGAAGCCTTCGTCATCGCGCTGCTGATCATCATTTTCGCCTGTTTTGCCATCCAGATTTTCGTCGCCGCCCCGGCGCCCGGCACGATCCTGCACGCCATGTTCGTGCCCTCGTCCGAAATCGTCACCAACCCGGCGATGCTCTACATCGCCATCGGCATCATCGGCGCCACGGTCATGCCGCACAATCTCTATCTGCACTCCTCGATCGTGCAGACCCGCGCCTATGAGCGCACCGAAAATGGCAAGCGCGACGCCATCAAATGGGCAACGGCGGACTCCACCATCGCCCTGATGCTGGCGCTGTTCGTCAATGCCGCTATTCTGATCGTATCGGCGGTCGCCTTCCACAACACCGGTCACCAGGACGTCGCCGAGATCAGCCAGGCCTTCGAGCTGTTGTCGCCGCTCCTGGGGCTCAGCATCGCCTCGATCCTGTTCGCCGTCGCACTGCTGGCGTCGGGCCTGAACTCGACGGTGACGGCCACGCTTGCCGGCCAGATCATCATGGAAGGCTTCCTGCGCCTGCGCATTCCCAACTGGGCGCGCCGGCTCCTGACGCGTGGCCTTGCCATCGTCCCGGTGGTGATCGTCACCGCGCTCTATGGCGAGAAGGGCACCGGCCAGTTGCTGGTGTTCAGCCAGGTCATCCTGTCGATGCAACTGCCGTTCGCGGTGATCCCGCTGGTGCAGTTTGTGTCCGACAGGAAGAAGATGGGCAGCCTCGCCATTCCGCGGGCCGTTGCCGTACTGGCCTGGCTGGTCGCCGCCGTCATTCTCGTGCTGAATTTCAAGCTGCTCTATGACACGCTGTTCGGCGTCGGCTGAACTCGATCGCTGCGCAATGGATGCTCCCGCAAAGGGATAATCCCGCGACAGGCCGGCAATCCGCGCTATCTTGCTGGCGATGAGCACGGTCGAAGATGCCAGAAAACTCTACGCCCGGCTGATGGCGGGCAATGCCGCCTCGGCCGATCCGCGCCTGGAGGACGTGTTCGCCAGCGTGCCGCGCGAGGCTTTTCTCGGCCCGGGACCGTGGACGATCGTCGCCGGTAACGGCAAGGTCAGAACGCCAAGCGCCGACCCGGTCCACGTCTACCAGAACGTGCTGGTGGCGCTCGATGCCGATAAGGGCATCAACAATGGCGAGCCCTTCCTGCACGCAATGTGGATCGGCAGGCTCGCACCCAGACCCGGTGAAACGGTCTCTCACATCGGTGCTGGCACCGGCTATTACACCGCCCTGCTGGCGAGGCTTGTCTCGCCCGGCGGCACCGTCGCTGCTTTCGAACTCGACAAGGCGCTGGCCGGGCTCGCGCGCGAAAATCTCGAGGCCTATGGCAATGTGGCGGTCATCCATGGCGATGCCGTCACGGCACCCTTGCCGCCATCGGACATCATCTACGTCAATGCCGGCGTGGTCGCCCCTCCCGTTGGATGGCTGAAGGCGCTGCGGCCGGGCGGGCGCATGATCTTTCCCTGGCGCCCGGCCGAGCGCGTCCCGCTCGCCGTCATGGTGACGCGCGGAGTAAAGGGCTTCGCCTGCGATCCGTTCATGCGCTCCTGGTTCATTCCTTGCGTCGGCGCGTCGATCGCAGGTGCCGCGGCGAAGATCCCGACGCGCGAACAGGCGGCGCGCAGCCGCTCGGTCTGGCTGACCGAGCACAAGCCGCCGGACCGCACCGCCACCGCCATCTTCGGCGAGGTCTGGTTCTCGTCGAAAGCACTCGGCGCCAAACCCGGCACTTGATACTCTGGCGGGCATCCCGCCAAAATTTCACATGCCCTGTCGGGACGGAAGCGAGTGGCCCGTCCTTGGACCATAGTCCGCCTACGACGGCGTGGATGAAACAAGGAGAATACGGGATGAGAAAGATCATTGCAGCGACCTTCGTCAGCCTCGACGGTGTCATGCAGGCCCCGGGCGGACCGGAAGAGGATCCGGTCGGCGGCTTCAAGTTCGGCGGCTGGACCTTCCACTACTTTGACGAGGTGGCGGGCAAGGCCATCGACGAAATGTTCTCCAAACCGTTCGACCTGCTGCTCGGCCGCAGAACCTACGACATCTTCGCGGCGTATTGGCCGTATCAGAAGGATTCGATCGCGGACGTCTTTAACCCCGCGACCAAATATGTGGCGACCCATCGGCCCGACACTCTGACCTGGGAGAACACTCGATCGCTTGGGCCGGATATCGTCGCGACGTTGCGCGAGCTCAAGCAGCAGGATGGACCTGACCTGCTCATCCAGGGCTCTGGCCAGCTGATCCAGACCCTGCTCGCCAACGGGCTGATCGACGAGATCCGGCTGATGATCTTTCCGCTGCTGCTGGGCAAAGGCAGGCGGCTGTTCGGCGATGACGCGATGCCGGGTGCCTTCAAGCTCGTCAAGTCGCAGACATCCAGCACAGGTGTGATCATGGCGACTTATGAGCGCTCAGGCGAAATCAAAGTCGGGTCGTTCGCGCAGGAAGAGCCTTCCGAGGCCGAACTCGAGCGGCGCAAGAACTGGAAGTAGCGGGACGGCCTTGGCACCTTTCCTCTCCTCCGGAGGCGGGAGAGGTGGCGCTGCGAAGCAGCGATGGGGTGGGGAAGCCATTCGCCAGAAGCACCGCCGCAAGATAGGCAGAACAGGCTGGCAAGAAGACTCAGGCCAGCGGTAATCAGGCGGAAAAAGATCGCCCCCACTCCGTCGAGCTTCGCTCGACACCTCTCCCCGATCGACAGGGGAGAGGAACCCAAGGTCTGCTTGGCCTCAAGCCGCCTGCGCCCGCCTCGACAGCCCATCCCTTATATAACGTGCAAACTCCTGCGCGGCCGGCGCCACGCCATGCACCGGCAGATGCAAATTGATGGCGAAATTCGGCAGCGGCGGCAAGCCGGAGTCGAATGGCAGGATATCGAGATCGGCAGGCACGGTCGAAGCGAGCCATGTCGTGACGGCGAGGTCGGACCGCACCGTCGCCGTCGTCGCGTCGATGTTGCCGTTCTCGAACACGGTGCGCCATTCCAGCCCGTGCTCGCCCAGCGCCGACAGAACCACCGGACGGAAGGCACAGGTGTCGGCGACGATCGAAACCGGCAGCGGCCGTTTGGTACGCGCGGCGCCGCCTCTGGCGCCGACCCAAACCAGCCGGTCGATGGCGAGGCATTCGCCTGCGGTCGGGCCGACCCGTTCCTCGATCACCGCAAGGTCGATGGTTCCGGCCGCAAGCGCCGTGGTCAACTCCGGCGACGAGGCACAGACCAGCGAGATCTCGACCTGCGGATAGCGTTCGGCATAGGTTTTCAAAACGGGCGCCAGCAAGGTGCCGACGAGGTCATAGGGCACGCCGAGCCGCACCTGCCCCGCCACGGCACTGCCCGCCATCTCGGCCCAGATTTCGTCGTTGAGGGCGAGCAGGCGCTTTGCCTTGTCGAACAACCGTTCGCCCGAACGGGTCAGCCGCAAGCCGCGCCGGTCGCGCTCGAACAGGCTGCAGCCGAGCGCCTCCTCCAGCCGCTTGACCTGCTGGCTGACGGCGCCCTGCGTCAGATGCAGCGCATTGGCCGCCGCCGTCATGCTCGCCCGGTCGGCGACGGCGACGAAGGTGCGCACCAATGCTGTGTCCAGATTTCGGATCATGGACAGCATTATAGATGCTAATGCCTGACATCACAAACATTGCATTTACTGATATATGGCCTTGCCTACCATGGCGGCTCCCGACGAAGGACGCCCCATGCTCCAGCCAATCCTGCCACTCATCCTGTTCGCCTTCGTGGCCACCGCCACGCCGGGCATCGCCACCACTTTGTCCACCGCTTCGGGCGCGCAGTTCGGCTTTCGCCGCTCGGTTCCGCTGCTGGTCGGCAGTGCCGCCGGCCTCGCCACGGTGACGGGGGCGGCTGCTGCCGGGCTAGCCGGCCTGCTGCTGGCCATGCCGTCGCTGCAGGTGGCGATGAAGATCATCGGCTCGCTCTATCTCGTCTGGCTGGCGATCAAGATCGGCCGCGCCGGCCCGCCCAATCTCGATGTGGCCATGGCCAGGCCGAACAGCTTCTTCGGCGGCGCCGGCATCCAGTGGATGAACCCCAAGGGCTGGGCGATGGGTCTGGGCGCGGCAGCATCCTTCGCCGCACTCGCCGACGGACCGGGGCAGCTCGCTTTGCTGCTCGGCTCGACCTTCGGCCTCGCCGCCGCCATCTCGCTGTCCGTCTGGTGCGTTGCCGGCATGGTGCTGGCGCGGCTGTTGAAGACCGAGTGGCAATGGCGCGCGCTCAACATCGTGCTGGCACTGGTGCTTGCAGGCTCGATCATCCCGATGTGGCGGACGGCGTAGAACACTCAAGCCAAATCCGCGCCAGCCCCACCCGGACCTTCGGTCCGACCTCCCCACAAAGGGGAAGGTAGGGAGTCCAGCTTTCCCGCACCTCCACAAGACACTGTCGCACCGGGCGCACAAGGCACTCGCTCACCCTCCCCCTTGTGGGGAGGGTCGCTTGCGTAGCAGCGGGGTTGGGGTACTGGTTCGCAAAGCGAACCAGCCTCAAGCCGCGTAGCGGGACGCCGGTTTGTCGGCGTGCAGGCTGCCGTAGAAGGCTTCCCGTGCGCCGAGGAAAGTGTCCAGCTTTGCCGCATCGGCAAGTGCGGGAACGGTGACGGCCTCGCCCCTGGCCAGGCCGACAAGCGCGGCATCGACCATGTCGTCGGCGGTCATGATGATTTCCTTCGGCAGGCTGTCGATATCGGCGCCGGCGGCTTCCCAGAAATCTGTCCGGGTCGCGCCGGGCAGCACGACTTGCACGGTAACCGCGGTGCCCGCGACCTCACGATGCAGGGCTTCCGTGAAGTTGACGACATAAGCCTTGGTGCCGCTGTAGATGCCGCCGAACGCGGTGTTGTAGGCAAGCACCGAGGCGATGTTGACGATGGCGCCACGGTTGCGCGCCAGCAATCCGGGAAGCACGGCGCGGGTCAGCCGGGTCAGCGCCACGACGTTGACCTTGATCATCCGCTCGGCCGCATCGGCATCGGCCGACGCCACCAGCTGCTGGCCGCCAAGCCCGGCATTGTTGACCAGCAGCGTCACGCTCTCATCGGCCGATATCGCCTGCTCGACGCGGCGCACATCATCGTCGTCGGCCAGATCGGCTGCTATCACGCTGACCCTGCGGCCGTAGGCATAGCGCAGCTTCTCAGCCAGTTCTTCAAGCCGGTCGGCGCGCCGCGCCACCAGCACCAGGTCATAGCCCTGCCCGGCCAGCCGGTCCGCATAGACGGCGCCGATGCCCGAGGAAGCGCCGGTGACGACCGCCGTGCCCTTATTTGCCTGTCCACTCATTGTCCTGTTCCTTCTGTCTCGAATTGTTTCCGTCGACCTGGCCGCCAGCACCATGGGCGTCCGCCCCCGGGGCTCGCGGACAAGCCGCCTGGTTGAATTAGTGGCATATGCCACCGTTGATGAAGTGGGCATATGCCACTATCTTTTCAATGATCGAAACAGAGATTTTTTGTGTGGCGGCAGCGCGGTCGCCGTCGTCAGAGGAAACCATCATGTCGAAAGACACACTGCCCGGCTTGACAGCCTGCAACAACGCCACGCTGCGGCGCGCAACGCGCAAGATTGGCCAGTACTATGATGATGTGCTTGCGCCCTCGGGCCTGAAAGCCACGCAGCAGGGCCTGCTCTATCAGATCCACATCGGCAACGAGCCGGCGATGGGCGCCATTGCCGCTTCCCTGATCATGGATCTGTCGGCACTCGGCCACACGCTGAAGCCGTTGATCCGTGACGGCTATGTCGAAACCTTCGCCGATCCGGCCGACCGCCGCATCAAGCGGGTGCGGCTGACCCCGCTGGGGCTGGCCAAGCTCGATGAGGCAATGAAGCTATGGCACATCGCCCAGCAGCGTTTCGAAGAGGTCGTTGGCAAGGACCAGGCGGCGACCCTACGCGCGGTGCTCGGCGACGTCGCCGAGCTGGATTTTGATCTGCCGCCGGCCAGCTGAGGCAGCCGGCGGCTTTCGAAGAGACTACTCCGCCGGCATCGCGACCGGCCGCGCAAACATCCGCCCGGCCAATACGATGCCGAGCCCGATGACCGGGAACACGGCGGCGACCAAGCCGAGATCGGCCGGCGCGCCGTAGCGCAGCACCGCGCCGCCGACCACAGCGCCGAGCGCCACGCCGAGATAGAGCGCCGAGGCGTTGAGCGACAGCACGATCGGGGCGGCGTCCGGGGCGAGCTTGATGATGCGGCTCGCCTGTGCCGGCGGGAAGGCCCAGCCGGCGATGCCCCACGGCACCATCATCGCCATCAACGCCGGTCCGGCGAGGTGATGCGGCAGGAAGGTCGGGATCAGCGAGAAGGTGACGAGCATGGCGGCTGATATCGCCAGCGACCAGCCGACGGTGCGCGTCGCGCCGAAGCGGTCGGCAGCCTGGCCGCCGGCGATGTTGCCGATGACGGCGCCGGCGCCGAAGGCGAGCAGCATGCCGGGCAGCGCGATCGGCGACAGGCCGGCGCTCTCGATGGCCAGCGGGGCGATGAAGCTGAACACGGTGAAGGCGCCGATCAGGGCAAGCGCCGTCGTCACCAGGATCGGCATCACGCCGGGGCGCATGGCCGCCGCCAGCCGGCGGCTCAGCGGCAGCCTGGTGCCGACGATGCCGTGCGGCAGCCGATACCACAGGATGGCGCCGGCCAGCGCGCCCAGCCCGGCGATGGCATAGAAGGTGCCGCGCCAGCCGGCGAAGGCCGCGACCAGCGCGCCGAGCGGCGCACCGATGGCGACGGCAACCGTGGTGCCGCCGACGACGACGGCGATAGCGCGCGCCCGGTGATGGTCATCGACCAGCGCCACCGCCGTGCCTTGCGCGGTGGCAGCGAACAGGCCCGACGACAATGCCATGACGATGCGCGCGACGAGCAGCACCTCGAACGAAGAACTGAGCGCCGCGACAATGTTGCCGATGACGAAGAACACCAGCGTCCACAGGATGACGCGGCGCCGGTCCCAATCGCCGGTCAGCGTCGCCAGGATCGGCGTGCCGACCGCATAGGCGAGCGCGAAGGCGGTGATCAGCGAACCGGCGAGCGGCACGGAGATGCCGGCATCCCGGGCGATGTCAGGCAGAAGGCTGGAGATGACGAAGCCTTCGGTCGAGATCGCAAACGATCCGAGCGCAAGCCAGAAGATCCGCTTGTCCATAGGGCGTGTCCTTAGTTCAAAAGTTCTTGAACAATTGGACATGGCAGGACATGATGTCAATGAAGCCAGGGGAAAATAGCTGAACCCTCCTGACAGCACTATGTCAGCACGGGTCGCGGACGGAGAAACGCCGTGTACGGATGGAACGGGGCTGGTGCGTTGAAATCGGCCCGAACTGCGCTTAGGTTCCAGCCATGACCTTGCCACACCCCAATACGGACCAGATCAGCCTGCCCATCGTGCTCGGCGTGCTCGGCGACCCGACGCGGCTCGCCATCGTGCGCTATCTCGCCAGCAAGGAAGGCGTGCCTCTGAGCTGCAGCCGGTTCCTCGACCTCGCCTCGAAGACCAACCTCAGCTATCACCTGGCCAAGCTGCGCGAGGCCGGTGTCACCCGCGCCGAAGTGGTCGGCACCAACCGCATGATCACGCTGCGTCGCGCCGACCTCGACGCCCGCTTCCCCGGCCTGCTCGACAGCGTCATTGCCGCCGCGGGGGGCGATCCCGCTCTGCCGGCGGTTGGCGGCCATGATCTGGAAGTGCCGGCCTGACGTCGGGGACCTGGGTTCCTCGCTCCCCAGGCATTGGGGGGCGAGGAAACCAGGTCCTGCAAGGCCACCCTTCCGACCAACCACCCACCACCGGAGCCTGCCCAAAAATGCGCATAGCAGTCCTCGCCGACATCCACGGCAATGTCCTCGCCCTCGATGCCGTGCTCGAGGATCTGCGGCGGCGCGGCGGGGCTGATCTCAGCGTCAATCTCGGCGACAGCGTTTCCGGCCCGCTGTGGCCGCGCGAAACCATGGAACGGCTGCAGGCGCTCGACCTGCCGACGGTGCGCGGCAACCATGACCGCCGTGTCGCCGCCGATCCGGCCGACGAGACCATGTGGGCGTCCGACGTCTATGCGCAGGAAAGGCTGACGCAGGCGCAGCGCGACATCTTGTTCGCCCAGCCGCTCACCCTGGAGATCGCGCCTGGCGTCATCGCCTTCCACGCCCGGCCCGACCATGATGAAAAATATCTCGCCGACGCGGTGGTCAATGGCCAACTGGTACGCGCGCCGTTGGATGCGATCCGGCGCCGGCTGGGCGGGCTGGACCCGAAATACCGCATCGCTCTGTGCGGCCACAGCCATCGCGCCGAATTGATCCGCATCCCCCATGGTCCCGTCATCTTCAATCCCGGCAGCATCGGCTGCCCCGCCTATGACGACGATACGCCGCCGGCGCATGTCTCCGAGCAGGGCTCGCCGCATGCGCGCTATGGCATCGTCACCTTGGGCGGCGGCGGCCAGCCCGACCGCTTCGAGATGATCGCGGTGGACTACGACCACGAGGCGGCGGCGCGGCAGGCCGAACAGGCGGGGCGGCCGGAATGGGCTCATGGGCTGAGGACGGGGTTTATGCCGCCGAAGTGAGCGCCATCGCCAGCCAGCTGAAAAAGGCGTGAACATTCCGCGTGTAGACATGGCGCCGCGCCGTCGCCTATAAAACCGGCTTCGCGTGCGGCAGCGTTTTTTGGGTCTGGCGGTGCCTTTGTTGATGCAATTGATCGCCCACGGCCAAGTGATGAGGCGCCGAGTTACGCTGCGGACAACGCTCTATGTACTGCTTGCGGCGCCGTCCTTGCTGACGGCGGCGCTGCCGGTTCGTGCCGCGGAAGACCCGTTCATTTCTGTCGTTACCGGGCTTGCCCCCGACGATCTGCTCAACATCAGGGCCAAGCCGTCGGCGACAGGCAAGACCGAGGCGCGCGTGGCCGCCGGTGCGAGCGTCAGGAACCTTGGCTGCAACGACATCGACGGGCATCCATGGTGCAAGGTCCAATCCGACAACCCGAAAGCCACCGGCTGGGCTCCCGCGCGCTACCTCATTCCCGTCAACCCGGCCACGGTGTCCGATACTGACCAGCCGGCGGACGCCGTCGCGGCGGTGCCGGATGCCGGCCAGGCGCCGGACGGCGCGGCGCCCGCCCCACCGGCCACGCCCCCTGCCGCCCGGCCGCCGGCCATGCCGCCGCCCGACCTGACGGCGCGGCTGGGTGGAACCGACCATGCGGCTGACCCGGGGACCACACCGGAATCCGCGGCGACGACCGCCATGCAGGACGCCTACGGCCTCGCCCTGGCGGCCAACGCGGCGCAGGCGCCTGACACGCAGATAGTGGCGGAGCTCCCTCCGCCACAGGGGCCACTCGCCGCCGGCGCGGCCATCCAGATTCCCTGCGCCCGCGAAGTCGGCCAGCCGATGACGCACTGTGCGGCCAGCGTCGCGCGCAAGGACGCGGACAAGGTCGACATCACCGTGACCTGGCCCGAGGGCGGCACCCGCGTCATCTCCTTCTCCGGCGGCCTGCCCTCCGGCTCCAACGCAGACGGCGATTTCCGCTACACGCGGGAAGGCAGCCTCAGCATGATCCGCGTCGGCATTTCCGAGCGGTTCGAGATCACGGATGCGGTGGCGTTCGGGAAATAGGAGAGTAAGGGAGTAAGGGAATAGGGGAATATGTTTCACAGCGCATCCGAGCGCCGCCCCTACTGCCCTACTGCCCTACTGCCCTACTGCCCTACTGCCCTACTGCCCTACTGCCCTACTGCCCTACTCCCCTACTCCCCTACTCCCCTACTCCTCCCTCATTTTCGGGGTTACATCCTCCGAAACTCTTCCCTATAAGGCCCTCCTAGCCTGATACCAGAATCGCAAGCACAACCGGCCGGGTCTTCCCGTCCCGGTTTTTCGTGCAAGCCGCTCGCCGAACGGAATTTCGAATATGCCAAGACGCACCGACATCAAGTCGATCCTGATCATCGGGGCCGGCCCCATCGTCATCGGCCAGGCCTGCGAGTTCGACTATTCCGGCACCCAGGCCTGCAAGGCGCTGAAGGAGGAAGGTTTCCGCGTCATCCTGGTCAATTCCAACCCGGCCACCATCATGACCGACCCGGAACTGGCCGACGCCACCTATATCGAGCCGATCACGCCCGAAGTCGTGGCCAAGATCATCGCCAAGGAGCGGCCGGATGCGCTGCTGCCGACCATGGGTGGCCAGACGGCGCTCAACACCGCTCTGTCGCTGCGCCGCATGGGCGTGCTGGAGCGCTACCAGGTCGAGATGATCGGCGCCGACGCGCACGCCATCGACAAGGCCGAGGACCGGGCGCTGTTTCGCGAGGCGATGAGCAAGATCGGGCTGGAAACACCGAAGTCGATGCTGGCCAACGCCACCGAGGTCAAGAACGCCGACCGCAAGACGCACGAGGCCGAACGCGCCGCGCTGAAGGCCGAAGAACCGGAAAATCTCGACGCGGAACTGGATGCGCTGGAAACCCGCTGGAACCTCGGCGAAGGCGACCGCAAGCAGCGCTACATCAGCCATGGCATGGCGATTGCCGCCCAGGCGCTCGACCATGTCGGCCTTCCGGCCATCATCCGCCCCTCCTTCACCATGGGCGGCACCGGCGGCGGCATCGCCTACAACAGGGCCGAGTTCTACGACATCGTCCAGTCCGGCCTCGACGCCTCTCCGACCACCGAAGTGCTGATCGAGGAAAGCGTGCTCGGCTGGAAGGAGTATGAGATGGAGGTCGTCCGCGACAAGGCGGACAATTGCATCATCGTCTGCTCGATCGAGAACATCGACCCGATGGGCGTCCATACGGGCGATTCCATCACTGTCGCGCCGGCGCTGACGCTGACCGACAAGGAATACCAGATGATGCGCAACGCCTCGCTCGCGGTGCTGCGCGAGATCGGCGTCGAGACCGGCGGCTCCAACGTGCAGTTCGCCGTCAACCCGGCCGACGGCCGCCTCGTCGTCATCGAGATGAACCCGCGCGTCTCGCGCTCCTCCGCCCTCGCCTCCAAGGCGACCGGTTTCCCGATCGCCAAGATCGCGGCGAAACTCGCCGTCGGCTACACGCTGGACGAGCTGGAGAACGACATCACCGGCGGCGCCACGCCGGCTTCGTTCGAGCCGTCGATCGATTACGTCGTCACCAAAATCCCGCGCTTTGCCTTCGAGAAATTCCCCGGCGCCGAGCCGGTGCTGACGACGGCCATGAAGTCGGTCGGTGAAGTCATGGCCATCGGCCGCACTTTTCAGGAATCGCTGCAGAAGGCGCTGCGTGGTCTCGAAACCGGCCTGACAGGTCTTGACGAGATCGAGATCCCCGGCCTCGGCCACGGTGCCGTGGCGGCAAACCATGCCGACGACCGCAACGCCATCCGCGCGGCACTTGGCACGCCGACGCCCGACCGGCTGCGCATGGTGGCGCAGGCGATCCGCATGGGCACGTCGCTGGAAGACGTGCACGCAATGTGCAAGATCGACCCGTGGTTCCTCGAGCAGATCGCGGGCATTCTGGCCATGGAAGCCCGCATCCGCGAGCACGGCCTGCCGCAGGATGCCGTCAATTTGCGCATGCTGAAGGCGATGGGCTTCTCCGATGCCCGCCTCGCTTCATTGACGAAGACCGACGCCGAAGTGGTTGCGAAGATTCGCGAAAAGCTCGACGTTCATCCGGTTTATAAGCGCATCGACACTTGCGCGGCCGAATTCGCCTCGCCCACCGCCTACATGTACTCGACCTATGAAGTGCCCTTCGCCGGTGCGCTTGCCAGCGAGGCGCAGGTCTCGTCGCGCAAGAAGGTGGTCATCCTTGGCGGCGGCCCGAACCGCATCGGCCAGGGCATCGAGTTCGACTATTGCTGCTGCCACGCGGCGTTTGCGCTGCGCGACGCCGGCTATGAAGCGATCATGATCAACTGCAACCCGGAAACCGTGTCGACCGACTACGACACGTCGGATCGGCTCTATTTCGAGCCGTTGACGGCGGAGGACGTGCTGGAGATCCTGCGCGCCGAGCAGGCCTCGGGCGAGCTGGTCGGCGTCATCGTCCAGTTCGGCGGCCAGACGCCGCTGAAGCTGGCCGACGCGCTGGAGAAGGCCGGCATTCCGATCCTCGGCACCTCGCCCGACATGATCGATCTCGCCGAAGACCGCGATCGCTTCCAGAAGCTCTTGCACAAGCTCAACCTCAGCCAGCCGAAGAACGGCATCGCCTATTCGGTCGAGCAGGCCCGCCTCGTCGCCGGCGAGCTCGGCTTCCCGCTGGTGGTGCGCCCCTCTTATGTGCTGGGCGGCCGCGCCATGCAGATCATCCATGATGAGAGCATGCTGCAGAACTACCTGCTCGACACCGTGCCCGGCCTGGTGCCGGAGGACATCAAGCAGAAATACCCCAACGACAAAACCGGCCAGATCAACACGCTGCTCGGCAAGAACCCGCTTTTGTTCGACACTTATCTCAGTGGCGCCATCGAGGTCGATGTCGACTGCCTCTGCGACGGCAAGGCGACCTTCGTCTCGGGCATTTTGGAGCACATCGAGGAAGCCGGCATCCATTCGGGCGACTCGGCCTGCTCGCTGCCGGTGCACGCGCTGCCCTCGGAGCTGGTCGACGAGCTGGAGCGGCAGACGGCAGCGCTCGCCCGCGCGCTCAATGTCGGCGGCCTGATGAACGTGCAATACGCGATCAAGGACGGCACGGTCTATGTGCTGGAAGTGAACCCGCGGGCGTCGCGCACCGTGCCCTTCGTCGCCAAGACCATCGGCCGTCCGATTGCCAAGATCGCGGCCCGCATCATGGCCGGCGAGACGCTGGAAGACGCCTTCTCGCACTACGGCCCCCTGCCCGATGCCCGCAACCCCGGCCACATCGCGGTCAAGGAAGCCGTCTTCCCCTTCGCCCGCTTCCCCGGCGTCGACATATTGCTCGGCCCGGAAATGCGCTCGACCGGCGAGGTCATGGGCCTCGACCGCGACTTCGCGCTCGCCTTCGCCAAGAGCCAACTCGGCGCCGGCGTCGACCTGCCGCGCTCCGGCACGCTGTTCGTCTCGGTGCGCGACGAGGACAAGGCCGGCATCCTGCCGGCGGTCAAGCGCCTCGCCGGCCTCGGCTTCAAGGTGCTGGCCACCTCAGGCACCGCCCGCTTCCTCGCCGAAAACGGCGTCGTGGCCGAAAAGATCAACAAGGTGCTGGAAGGCCGCCCCCACATCGAAGACGCCATCCGCAACCGCCAGGTCCAGATCGTCTTCAACACGACGGACGGCCAGAAGGCGGTGTCGGACTCCAAATCGCTGCGCCGCGCCACGCTGATGCAGAAAGTGCCGTATTACACGACGCTGTCCGGTGCGGCTGCGGTGGCCGAGGCGATCGCGGCGCTGAAGGCAGGGAGCCTGGAGGTCAGGCCGCTGCAGGAGTATTTTGGGTGACTTTCGCGAAGCCGCTGGTTATAGGGCGCTTCTCTACCAAAGCCGGCGACGTGAGAAGCGCGCAGCCTAAGGGCAGTAGGCCCTTCGATATGCAATTTTACCGCCAGTGTCGTACGCAACCTCGGCGAGTACCTATCGAACAATAGGGCCAAAGAGCCCCTTGAATTCAGGTCGCGCGTTACGACGCTCACAACTCTGAGCACGAAGAATGCCGTCACCCTTGCTTTTAAACATTCAATGTTCTTTCATGTACCAAAAAGCAATCACTGCCGTGTCGATCGATCAGGCAGCGTAAGATATATCGCGAACACATTTGTGCGTAAAATCTGGATATAGCAGCATTTACAAACAAAACTTGGCGGGATTGACCATATGGAACTGAAAAAATTTGAAGTATCCGATCTATTTGGCTCTCTAAATCACGTCGTCAATTTCCCGACCACCACCAGAGCTGTACAGCGGCCAGCGGTAGTAATTATACACGGAAGAAATGGCGTCGGTAAAACCACCCTGTTAAGAATGCTCGACGGGATTATTCGCCTTGACTTTAAAACATTCAGAAACATACCATTCACGGATGCAAAATTAACTTTTGACAATGGTAAGATCATAAAGGTTGTAGCAAAAAAAATCGGAGGAATTCTACAATCAATACAAGTTACATATAATAAAATTGAGGCATCGCTCAACCCAACGCAGTCCGGACCTCTAACAGAATCTGATGAAATATCAGTTGCTAAATTCCGAGAATCATTCTTTGCTGATACGATCGGTATCGCCTTCGAATACATAGACATAGAACGGCTAAACAGAAGGGAATTATCCCCTTGAGATACGTATTAGTAATCAATTACTAGCGGCTAGATTGGCCTGATCGGACGCGCCGACTTCCATAGCGAATCGAGCGCGCTTTGGTCCGAATCGCGGGCAGCTTTTTCGAGGTCGGCAAAAAGTCGCTCGTCATGTTCAAAGACAAATTCGTTTGGGAACCCCACGGACACTGGCGGGACTTCCCGCTCAAATTCCTGTCCCGGAAGCGCTAGGTATATTACCCGCTCTCCAAATTCGACCACAGAGCGCAGCACCGGGGTTTTACCGTAAGTCATTGCGATTACGTACTTTTCCATTTCGTGAATCCTGTTTCGTTCTCCACGCTAAAACCTCCGCATGGACAAAACAACGGGAACTATGGAATTTTGCCGCCGTCACCAATCGGCGTCTGCCTCCCTTCATATTTTGTCCAATCTTTCGCGTCGCGTGGCACACATTTGCAATGGCACAGAACATACGGTATATCAGCCGCAGCGAATTTCTCGCGCTGGAGTCATCGCAATGGAACACGAAACCCAAATGGCTGAAGCGGGCGCATCGGCGCGCACGCCGCCTTACGTGTCCTATAGAACCCTCACCACTCTACTCGAAGACCTAAAGACGGTCGGCTTGCCGCCTCGCATCGATCGGTCTGTTTTGACTAGATTTTCTGGCGGTGTCGGTTCGCAGCTTCTGATGGCGCTGAAGTCCCTTAGCCTGGTCAAGGAATCTGGTGAACCGACGGACTGGCTAAAGGAGTTGGTGCGCACCTACGGCACGGCTAATTACGGAGATACCCTTAAGCAGATTCTTACGATCAGTTATCCCTACTTGGGGACCATAGACCTTGCCACGGCTACGCCGTCCATGTTCGCGGACGCTTTTAGGAATGCGGTTGATGCCAAGGAGGACGTCCTTAGGAAGTGCCGAACCTTTTTCCTGCATGCGGCGAAGGAAGCAGGAATAGAAATCGGTCAGCGTCTGGACAAGGGCGTTGTGCCACGCGCATCCAACGGCAAGCGGCGAGGTAAGGCAGCACCGAAGATAGATGCAAGACTTTTGTCCGTGCCACAGCTTGTGCACACTCCTCCTCCGGTGCAGGGGAAGGAATTGGAGTACCAACTGATCGATCTGATGACCGAGCCGGACATAGACGACAATGTGAAGCAGTCGATTTGGGCTCTCGTCCAATATTTGACGGCTAGGAAGATGAAAAAGGCGGCGGCCTCACAGGAAGCCACCGCCTGATGATTTCGAGTGTGTCGCGCTCTGCCGGCAAGCGTGCCGCGACACAGAATCCACAGACAAACGGAGGTCGGCAAGGACCGGTGAAGCCTATGGTGTTATTGGAGCTTTGAAAGCCCCACCGGGTGACGTTGCAAAGCAGCGGTGAACCGGTGGGCACTCTTATATCAGAATCTCGTTTGTATGCAAATGGACGTTAGGCCGTGACTGAGGTCATAACTCACTCTACGACGGTAATCGAGACGGTTGAAATCGTCACGGTGCGAACGCCTTTGGAGCTTCGCATAAAAGCTGCGCCAGCTATCCGTCAGATCTATTGGTGCACCTTTCCTGAGGACTTCATTGTCCCAGAGATGGGGAAGGAGCGCCCGGTGGTGATCTTGTCCTTTAAGAACACGCTTCACGGTCCAGTCACCGTGCTGCCTATCTCGACCGACCCTCAGGAAGGCAAAAGTGCTGAGTGGGCACACAAGCTGTCGATACAGGTTGATGGAAGGCGAGATAGCTGGGTGGTGTGCAATCACCTATATACGGTGTCAACGAAGCGACTCGCGCCCGCCAAAGTGATCCCTAGGCTCTCAGAAGGCGAGTTCAATTCCCTTCTCGCTATCACGCTAAAATGGCTACCAAAACCATGAACTTAGCACTATCTGACGTGTCTCATGGGGTCTCATGGGGACCCACCGGGAACCATTTTGGTGTTGATTTGTTAATTCGCAGGGTCTATATCAGACCCACTCGCGGCCCCAAAAGGGTGTCCGTTTCCCCTTGTGGGAGTGACTTGCGAAGGGGGCCTTGCGGCTCCCTTTCGTTTATCTGGAGGTAGAATGCTGTCCTTAGCAGAAGCTCTCAGGACGAACAAATTGGACGAGTTCATACGTCAGCAAGAGGCGGCTGGAATCGGCCCAATTGAGGAAGCGGCTTTCTTGCAAGCCGCCTCCAAAGTCATCAAACACGAGCAACAATCAGATCGAACATTGCGTTCTGCATCACGCGGTGGTTCGACCGGAAAGTGAATTCCGCAAGGTAGCGGTCATGTACTTGGCCGAAATGTGAATGTGCGTCGAGCGAACCGACACCTTGAACAGCTTCCAAAAACTTTCGACGTGGTTCGTAGAATGTGTCTCGCCCGTCCGGTAGTCGTAAGCCGACCAGATTTTCTCGCCATGCGGCACGGAACCGTGCACATAGCCATCACCCTCCAGTAAACCATACGACATGAGTTCGTCGGTCGAGACAACCGAGCCGGCCTCGACGTTGCGAAGCGTCACGTCACGCAGCGTGGACTTCTTTACATTCGGGATCACGACCGCGCGCATGTCGCCACCGCGTTCTTTCATGCCCATGACGATGGTCTTACCGGCGGCACCGCGACCACGCTTGCCGGCGCGATAACCGCCGACATACGCCTCGTCCAGTTCAACGTGGCCTTGAAGCATGTCGAAGTCCTGAAGCGAACCGATAAGCTCACGGATTTTCATGCCCATGCGCCAAGCGGTCTT
This sequence comes from bacterium M00.F.Ca.ET.205.01.1.1, assembly GCA_004791255.1. Taxonomy (GTDB): domain Bacteria; phylum Pseudomonadota; class Alphaproteobacteria; order Rhizobiales; family Rhizobiaceae; genus Mesorhizobium. Next base: position 785,636 of record SRUQ01000003.1, on the reverse strand, counting down.
GTAGGTCACACCAAGCTGGCGCTGAAGCTCTTTGCCAGAAACGCCGTGGCGCGTCGTGACGAACAGATAGATGGCATAGAACCATGATTGCAGGGGCGTACGGGTGTCTTCGAACACGGTGCCAGCGGTCGGGTGAACGTGGTCACCGCAATGCGAGCAAGCGAAAGCGCGGACCTTGGAAAGACGATGGAACGTGGCAACGTTCAGGCACTTCCGGCACGGATGCTTCATGCCGAACCGGACTTTCATGATGTGGTTCAGGCAGGCGTCGTCATCCGGGAAGCGGGTGAAGAAGTCACGAACCGAAAACAGTGGGGCTTTGCTCTTGCTCATGCCCACAATATAGGGCCATCACCTTACGTACGTCAAGGGGATAATTCCCAAACAGAATAAAAAATTCAAGAAATCCAGAATCCGCAATGGACAGAGTGATAATTGGAGATGAGATATTTTATTCTCAGAGCGGTCAAATTCTGACGAGCAAGGTGAACAAAAAGGCAAAGCGAGGCAGAGATCCCTCGGTAAGTCTTGATAAAAGAGTAGCTGAGTTTGTAAATTCGGCACAGATAAACTATAGACAGTTCTTTTCGAGTACAGAACCCGATCTTTTTCCTAAAATACTTGAGAAACTAAGCGGTGAAGCTCCGATTGACATCGATGTCAGCAAGCTTAAAGCCCAACTTCGAGCAGTCAGAGATCAGGATAAATTAACTGAGCGACTAGGTCTTGAGAGCGATAGGTGGGATTACAAACAAATCGTATCTAAAATTGACCTGCTGGATAACCACCCTGAGACTAAGCAGCATGCATTGACCGTCCTCTCTGTTTATGCTGAGCATTTAGCGTCGAGAGCTCAAGAAAGAAAGCTGGTTAGCGATAGAATACTCACTTTTGAAAGACTTCTTTCGGAATTTCTTACAGGAAAAGAAGTCAGAATTGACAGCAATAGCGGCATGAAAATCTACACGGAAAATAAGGGGACCCTGAAAGAAAGCGACTTAAGTTCTGGAGAATATCACCTATTGTATTTAATGGTATCAGCTCTTGTGACAAGACAAAAAGGGACAATACTAGCTATTGACGAGCCTGAGATGTCCATGCACATTGCTTGGCAAAGAAAACTGATCCCTGCGCTAATCGAATGCGCTTCCGGAGCCGAGCCGCTCTTTATTTTCGCGACCCATTCACCTGATTTGGCATCATCATATAGCGACTCGATGATTGACCTAGGGTAGAAAATAACATGGTAAGGCGTCAAATTGATGCATATCTAACTGCGGTAAGGATGGATCCAAAACGGCGACATCTTTTCGTGGAGGGTCTTCGAGACAGAAACTTTCTACTATGGCTTTGTGGTAACGGGGTCCATTCAGATTTGACTGTGCTCACGGTCGACGCTGTCGACTTTGCAGTACCCGTTTCGGGAGGCAACCGCGGGCGACTTGTAGAATTTGCCAAGATTGTTGAGGGGAAAACCACCGCGATAATGTTCTTTGCGGATGCCGACTACGACCTATTGTTGAACAAGAAACCTCCTGGAAATGTTCTCCTTACAGACAGAAGAGATATCGAAGGGTACATATTTAACGAAAGGGCTATCGGAAAGATACTTAGACTATCTCTATGCACAACAGAAGAATCGAAGCCATTATTTAACGCGATAATTAGTATTTGCAAAAGAGTTGCCGCAATTCGAGTTTTTTCCGAAGAGCGCGGGCTGAAATTGCCGTTTCAAGACACTAATTTGAAGAGGTATATTTCAAAGGGAACAAATCCAATGCTAGATGAGGGAGCCTACATCAAAGCATTGATGCAGAACGGCGAAATTTCGCTTTCTTGACTTAAAGAAGTAATAGAAGGGCTCCGTGAAACTCAAGAAGAACTCGTAAACACTGATGAATTTAGCTACATACACGGCAAAGACATTATTTCTGTCACGGAGAGAGTTTTCCAGATTTATGGCCTTCGCGAAGGTGAGATAGAGAGGCTCCTTTGGGCAGCTATTGAGCGATCTGATTGTGTCGATTTTCCTAACTTGAAGACAACAGTCGACTATATGACGAATTCCGAATGATGCGATTTCATCTATGAGTGTCATCGAGTAGGTCCCCGGGATCGCCTAAACTCACGCCACCGCCACGCACTCAATCTCAATATCAAACTCCATCGGCCACGACGCCACCGGCACAAAGCTCCGCGCCGGCGGGTTCTCCTTGAAATACCTGGCGTAGACCCGGTTGATGGCGTTGTAGAAGCCGGAATTGACGGCGTAGATGCGCACCATCACCACGTTTTCCAGCGAGGTGCCGGCGGCTTCCAGGCAGTGTTTCAGCGCCTTCAGCGACGCGTCGGTCTGGACCTCGATGTCGCCGCGCACCATTTCGCCGGTCACCATGTCCACCGGCGGTGTCGCCGAGATGAAGACGAAGCCGTTGGCCTTCACCGCCGTCGAACAGGGCAGCCCAAGCGCCCGCACCTTTGCCGACATGACAGGCACTTCGATGACTTCTTTGTCCACGGTGGTCCTCCCTGATTGTGCAGGGAGCTTAGCGCGGCGGCGAAGGAACGCCAGCGGCGTTCTTGCCTTCTCCCCTTGTGGGAGAAGGTGGATCGGCGCGCCAGCGCCGAGACGGATGAGGGGTGTTCCAGCGGAGTGAGACCTCGGCGTTTCCTGGAGCACCCCTCATCCGGCCGCTTCGCGGCCACCTTCTCCCACAAGGGGAGAAGGGGCAGCTACCCCTGCCCCGGATACGGCGTGCCGTCCTTGTGCAGGAACCTTCCATCCGAGCTCGGGCTCATCATGTCTATGTCGGAACAGGTGATGACATCATCGATGCTGCGTGAACCCACTTCGAGGTAGCGCGCGGTTGCCGACGAGCGATTGATCATGTGATGGCCGTTGCCGCTGTTCCTGGCAAAGGTCGCGCCGTCGCCAGCCCTGAGCAGGGTCTCGCCGCCATCCTCGACCAGCGTCAGTTCGCCCTCCAGCACATAGACGAACTCGTCCTCATGGCTGTGCCAATGGCGCTGGCTCGACCAGCCGCCGGGCGGCAGCGTCATCAGGTTGACGCCGAAATCGCTGAGGCCGCCGGCATCGCCAAGCCGCCGGCGGGTGCGGCTGGCGCACGGGGCGTCGAAGGGTGCGGGGTAGCCGGAGCCCTTGCGGACAGGCACGGCGGACAGGTCGATCTTGGGCATGGGTGCTCCTGGATGGATGGTTGCAGTTTAGGGGAAGGTCTGCACAGACAAAGAGCCAACGTTGCGGAACTGGTTGCCACGGTGGAGCGGTAGGGTGCCGTCGGCAGCGCTCTACGGCGCCGTAGAGCTCAATCGTCAATCATTTCACGCCCGACCGCCCCCTCACCCCTGATGCGCCGCCGCCAGTTCCTTCACGTGCTTCTCGTGCATCTTCAGCGTCGACAGCGTCGTCTTGGCGAATTCCTTCAGCGCCGGGTCGTCGCCGGATTTCGCATAGGTGCTGAACAGCGCCGCCGCCTGCCTGTGCGCCTCGGTCTGCATGGTGATGTACTTGTCGTCGAAGGCCTTGCCGCTGGCGCCTTTCAGCTCGTCCAGCATCTTCTGTTCTTTCGGTTGCAACCCCGGCCCGGCGGGCTTGATCGATGCTGTCGTCTGCCCCTGGCTCAGCGCCGTCCCGAACGCCTCGCCGGCCTTGCTGTGATCCTCGATCATCTGGGCTGCGAAGGCCTTGACGTCGGCCGAGGCTGATTTCTGCTCGGCCAGCTTGCTGGACTCGATCTCGAATTGATTGGCGTTGGGCACCGTCTTGACGAAGGTCTCCGTGTCGACCTTGCTGTCAGGCAGCATGGGCATGATCGCGTTCGAGCCGGTACCGTTTGATTGGGCAAAAGCGATCGGCGAGCCGGCGACAAGCGCGACAGCGGCCAAAGCGAGAAGCGTCTTCATCTCAGTTCTCCGGTAGGAAGGCTCACTCGGATACCCAACGCCGCATCCCCGGCAGGGTTGCGCCGGAGCCGCAAGGCGCTTCGTCAGCGGAACCGACCGCCGCCCGGCCAAAAGGAGCCCTGCCATGCAGAAATTCAGCAAAGGCGCCGCCGTCCTGGGCCTGGGGCACCAATACCGGCGAGGGCAAGGTCACGCAGAGCTTCGTCCGCGACGTCACGCGCCCCCTCAAGGGCACAAAGGTGAAGCGCACCGCCTCACCGCAAGAGCCCGCCTACCTGATCCGGCAGGCCGACGGCGATCATGTGTTGAAAAGCCATGCGGAGCTCAAGCAGGCGGACCGAGCGCTTCCCCGGCCCTAATGGCAGCACGCCCCGCCATACTGCAGCTGCTCGTGCCAATCCGCCCTGCCCTCCGGCGTGAAATCCATCAAATTCCAAAGGATCTCACAGGTGCCGATCGCGCGCGGGTCCTGGCCGGGGTCGGTCGGCGCGGAGCCAAGCTCCGACGACCAGAAATGGCGGATGCCGTCGCCGTCGCGATGAAACACCGACAGCAGCGAAAGTTGCGCGCCGTCGGCGGACTCGGCATTGTAATCGCGCTTGAAGCTGTTGTTGGCCGAGGACAAGAGCCGCATGTTGCGCCAGCCTTTGTCGCGGCCGAGCGTAACGAGGTTTTCCAGCCTGGTCTTCGCGACGACGGCAAAGTTGAAGCCGGCGGCTTCGAGATGGCCGATGGCGCCGTCGAACTGGTCGAGCAGCGCGGTGCAGGACGGGCACGGCTGGTCCGGCCGCGCAAGCTTCGCCGTGCCACCGCTGGTCGCCACATCGCGCGTCTCCTGCGGGTGGCGCGGAAACATCATCTGGTAGAGGATGAGCGAATTCTTGCCCGGCGCGAACAGCTCCGACAGTTTTATCCCGGCGGGCTTGCCGTCGGCATCGAGCCCGTTGAACACATAATCCTGTGGCACCAGCCCGCCCGGCGGCAGCGCGCGCCTGGCCACCGCCACCGCCTCCATGGCGCGGCGCAGCTCGATTTCCTTTTGCAGCAGCTTTTCGCGCGCGGTGCGGTATTTGGCGGATTCGTTGGGAAAGGTGATCATGATCGGCTCCCTGGTTCGGTGCGCCGGCGTCCCGGCACGGGTTGCTTGACCACCAAAGGACGCGCCGGCTTGACCGGTTCCGACATTTGTGTCGGCGGAACCCGTCCCGCTTTGCCGCATTCTCCTCATCCGCTAAAGCTTCCTGAACGGGCGAGAAAACCGCGCATGACCGAAGCCGACGAGATCGACCTGCGCTGCCCGCAAGTGGTGGCCGACAATGCCGCCAAGGGTTTGCGGCTGCGCAAGCAATTCGGCCGTGGCGGCACCGAGATCGGTGTGGCGCGGGCCACGGAACTTATGAACCGCGAGAAGCTCGCGCCCTCCACCATCCGCCGCATGGTCAGCTATTTCGCCCGCCACGAGGTCGACAAGCGCGGCAAGAATTACGGCAATGAGGACAACCCGTCGGCCGGCTATATCGCCTGGCTGCTGTGGGGCGGCGACGAGGGCCGCGCCTGGGCGCTGGACCTCAAGCAGAAGATCGGCAACGCGCCGGATATCTGAGCCGCCGGGAGCTTCTCAGAGTTCGAAATTCGCTCTGGCGAGTCATATGGTCATATGGTGGTGGTTTCGAGAACCGTAGCGCAGCGGACATTGGTCCGTGAGCTCAGTTCTACTGCGTCAACGCAGTAGAACGAGGAAGCGCAGAAACCGCCAACAGATGGCCGCCGGAGTAGAATTTCCAAACGGTCTCTCAGCTGTACCAGTCAACTTCGAACATGCCGAGCCGCTCGTAGAGCCGCACCGCGGCGGCGTTTTCCACCGTGTTGGTTTTCAGATCGACATGGGTTACGCCGCGCTCGCGAAAGACGGCGAAGGCCTGCCACATCAGTGCCTCGGCGATGCCCTTGCCGCGCACCTCGGGATGCACGGCGAGGTCCTTGACGAAGGCGCGCGTCCAGCACAGCGCCGCTGCCGCCAACCGGCCCTTGGCGTCGATGACCAGGAAGCACAGCGCCGGGTCGAATTCGGCGTCGCCCGATACGCGCGGCCACCATTCGTCGAAGGGGCCATCGGCGCCGTCATCGAACACGTCGGTCAGCAGCGCATGCAGCGCCGGCGCATCGCCGGTCTCGAAGGTGCGCATTGCAAAGCCTTCAGGCCAGTGCGGCGCGACCAGCGTCTCGTCGAGGATCTTGCGCAGCCGGATGTCGTTGGGAGCCGGCGGACGCGGTTCAGGCATCGCGCTCAGGCGTCGGGCTGCAGGCGGCCGCGCTTGCGATCGACGCCGAGGCCGGTCGCTTCGAGCAGACCCTTGCGCTTGGCGTCGAAATAATAACCGGTCTGGTAGAGCCAGTCGGCCTTCTTGGCATTGCCGCCCGCCACCAGCCAGGCGCCGCGCAGATATTTGACCGCGTATTTCAGATTGGTCTCGGCGTCGAACAGGCCCTTGGCCGGCCCGTCATAGCCCATGCCGCGCGCCGTCGCGTGCTTGATCTGCATCAGCCCCCAATGGCCGTTATTATACGCCTTGGGATTGTAGGTGCTTTCGCGGTTGACGACATGGCGCACCAGGTCGACCGGAATCTGGTAGAGAGCGGCGTATTTGACGATCAGCCGGTCAACGTCGCCGCGCACGCCCGCGTGGCCTTCTTCCGCTTCTCCCAAGGCAACGGGGCCAACCGGCGCTGCCGGAAACTGCACGAGCGCGGCCGGGTTCTGCGGCACCACATAGGCAGCCTGCTGCACGCCGGGCATGGTTTTCTGGCCGCCGGCGGTCGCCGGCACGACGAGGCCAGCTGTTGTGTAGGTCTCGGCGGACTTGATCACCGGCAGGCCTGTCTTGGCCGGCTGGCCAGCCGTGGCGGGTGGCGGCGCCTGCCAGGCATTGGGGCTGGCGATCATGATGGCGGGCACGGAGGGTTTCGTCGGCGTCGCGCCAGCAAAGGCCGCGGTCGAGGCAGCCGGCTGCGTCGCGGGCTCACCCTCCGCAATCACGGCGCCGGGCGCCGCTTCGGCGGTTTGGACAGGGGCGATCCCCGAGGATTGCGGCAGCACCGAAACCGTGTCCGGCAGCGGTATGGTGAAGCCCGCATCGGTGCCGGCGACGGTCGCGGTTTCGGTCAGCGAAGGCGTCGGCTTCATCTGCGAGGTCGAGGTGCAGCCGCTGATGCCGGCCGCCGCAACGATCATGCCGATCGCAATAAGGGTCTGTTTTGCTGGCAAGCCGCGCTCGGGTCCGGTTTCGTCGGGTGTTAAGATTTTCCTTACACCAGCGATTCAGGGCGAGCAATCGGGGCGCTCAGGTGGTTTTCGGGTGGCGAGACTCGGGCTGGGATGCCATATTGTTCCTGATATGTACCGGCAGGAATGCCGGTTTCCAGCCATTTTGCGGAAGGAGCATAGCATGCAAACGCCATCGCAGATCACAAGTGGCCACGCAGTGTTAGAAACAGTGATCGGCTTCATGGGCATTGCCTGGAGCGAAAAGGGCCTGATCCGGCTCTGCCTGCCCGAACGCAGCCGCGAAGCGGTGGAGCGCCGGCTGATGCGCCACGCCGGCGTTTCCGCCTCTACCACGCAGCCGCCATGGGTGGTCGAGCTGATCGCCTCGATCAAGGCCTATGCCGCCGGCGAGGATGTCGATTTCACCGGCGTGCCGGTCGATCTCGACGGCATCGACGATTTCCGCCTCGCCATCTACGACGCGGCGCGAAAACTCGGCTATGGCGAAACCACCACCTATGGCGAACTGGCCAAGCGCGCCGGCCAGCCCGGCCTGCCGCGCGAAACGGGTGCAGCGCTCGGCGCCAACCCGGTGCCGCTGGTCATCCCGTGCCACCGCATCCTTGCCGCCGGCGGCAAGATCGGCGGCTTCTCGGCGCCCGGCGGTTCGGCCACCAAGGAAAAGATGCTGGCCATGGAAGGCGTGCGCGTCGGCCCACCGCCGGCGGCGCAGGTTTCGTTCGGCTTCTGAAGTCGGCCCGGTCTGCCCGCGCGATCTAGTTGTTGTGGAAGAACCGCCGCCGGAAATGCCGCTCATTGTCGGGCCGCTTGCAGTTGTAGACCGGGCACGACTTGGTGTCGGCGCTCGGCACATAGGCGCGGTTGCGCACCTCGCCCATGGTGCAGAACTGCTGGCTCTGCACATAGCGGTCGTAGAGCGGCAGCCCCGGCACCCGCTTGGACTGGTAGCGCAGGATGACCGCACCCTGGCGCGCGATCGTCGCCTGCACCTTGCCGCAGCTCATATGTGTCGGGTCGTAGCGCGAAATCGCCTGTGCCTCGGCGGCCACCAGCGTCAGGCAGGCGGCAAACAGAATGGTTTTCATCGTCCTCTCCCCCGCGGTGAAGCGCCATCGGACGCTTTAACCGATGTTAACGCTTTCACGCGATTTGGGCAGCCATGCGGCAGCCTTCCAATCACGGCCTTTTTACTCGGTCTTGTTTTTGGAACGAAAGCAGCCTATATCAGCCCCATTGATATTTCGGCCGATCGAACCGGGCCTCGCGATCTTTCGCGTTTGCTGACGTCTATCTCCAAAATCTCGATGCACACCGACTGGATTTCGGTCCGGTCAAACCAAAGCAAATGTGAAGGACTATTATTATGGCAACTGGAACGGTCAAGTGGTTCAACGCCACCAAGGGCTTCGGCTTCATCCAGCCTGATTCGGGCGGCGCGGACGTTTTCGTCCACATCTCCGCTGTCGAGCGCGCTGGTCTGTCGACCCTGGTCGAAGGCCAGAAGATCAACTTCGAGATCGAGCAGGACCGCCGCACCGGCAAGTCGTCCGCTGGTTCTCTGAGCAAGGCAGCCTGATTTTGCGAATGGCGCGCGCCGGGTGAGAGCCCGGGGCGCGCGGCAAGTCACGGATGTACTGACGGTCGCGCGAGAAGCGCACCGGAGCGGCAAGACCCGACAAGCTGGATCAGCAGATAGCTGCCAGCCCGGACCGGACGCTCCCGATCAGGCTCCCAAGCACGGAAGGCGGGATTTATCCCGCCTTTTTCTTTGTCTGGATTTTGGATGCCCCGGAATCAATAGTCCCACTAGTGGGACATTTAGCCCAGTAGTGATACCATCCGGCCATGACCAAGCTCGAGCAAATCGAAAAGTCCATCACTGAACTGAGCCCAGAAGAACTGAAGGCGTTTGCCGCTTGGTTCGAGGCGCTGCAGTCGGACATGTGGGATCGGCGGATCGAAGCGGACGCGAAGTCGGGCCGTTTGGACAAGTTTGCCGACCAGGCGCTGGCCGACCATCGCGCTGGCCGGACCCGGCCCCTGTGAACAAACTTCGCCTCTCCATCATTCTGGGAGGCTTATGAGAAACTGCCATCGTCAATCAGGGCAAAGGCGGACAGGCGTTTTGCCAGACTGCGCCTAGATCCTTTTTATCCATCACTGCATTTCAAACAGGTTGGACGATATTGGTCGGCTCGGGTCGACGAAAACTACCGGGCTGTTGCGATCCGCGACAATGATGACGTGATCTGGTTCTGGATCGGCACGCATAGCGACTACGACCATCTCTTGAAGTAGTCTGACCTCGTCCGAAGCGGCAATACCCCAGGACGCTCCTACCCCACCCACCCGATCGGCACATGGCCGGGATCCGCTTCCACCCTTTTCAGCCAGGCGGCGACCGCCGGATAGGCGTCGAGCTGGAAGCCGCCCTGCTCGGCCGTGTGCGTATAGGCATAGAGCGCGATGTCGGCGACACTGAAGCTGCCGCCGGCGAAGAAGGCATTGATCTCGAGATGCCGGTTCATCACGCCGAGCGCCTTGTTGCCGCGTTCCAGCGTCACCGCCAGCCGCTCCGGCGTCGCATCCGCGGCGCGCTCGGGAAAGGTCAGCAGCGCCTTGCGCACGGCAATGTAGGGCTCGTGGCTGTACTGCTCGAAGAACAGCCATTGATAGGCCAGCGCTCGCTCATACCTGTCGGCCGGCAGGAAGCGCGTGCCCTCGGCGAGATAGAGCAGGATGGCGTTCGATTCGGCAATCCGCCTGCCATCGTCGAGCTCCAGCAGCGGCACCATGGCGTTCGGGTTCTTGGCGACAAAGTCGGCCTTTCGCGTATCGCCCGTATGCGAGCTCACCTCGACGGTCGTAAAGGCAAGGCCGAGCTTGCCCATCAGCAGCCGCGGCTTGTAGCAATTGCCGCTGTCGATCATGCTGTAAAGTATCATTGCTGGTCCACCGTGCGTTGCCCGTGCCGCGATTATCGCAGCGGCTGCGTCCTCAACCAATGATTTGTTTTGGTCGGACGATCAGCGACGCTGATGGGAGCAAGGCCTGGCTCATGGGCATGTCGAGATTCAGGTCAGGCCGAGTCGAGAATGGCTGATACCGAGAACCGGAACGGAGCGTACTTAAAGTACGTGAGTACCGGAAGCACAGGGATCAGCCGTTCGCAGTCCGGCCTCACCTGAATATCGCCATGCCCTACCCGAACAGCGGCACCACCTTGTTCCCCCTGCCCAGTAGCGCGTCGACGGCGAGCGGCTCTTCGCTGAAGATCGTGCCGGCCAGCGCCGGCCGGGCCAGAAGAAACCCCTGCAGCAGGTCGACGCCGGCTTCGAGCGCGACGCGCAGATGGGTGGGCTGCTCGATGCCTTCAACCAGCACCTTGGCGCCACGGTCGTGCAGGCTCGAAACCAGCGGGCGGAAGAACCGCTCGGCGGCGGCATGGCGGCAGAATTCCGCGAACCAGCCGCCATCGATCTTGACGATGTCGGGCTGAACCAGGCTCACCCGCTCCTCGGTGGAGTGGCCGGTGCCGAAATCGTCGATGGCGATGCGGATGCCGTCGCGGCGCATCTCGCGCACCAGCCGGGCAAGAAGCACCTCGTCGGCCGCCTGCTCGGTGATTTCGCAGACCAGCATGCCGGGCGCCAGTCCGAGTTCGCTGAGATGCCTGCTCATCAGCCGGATTTCGGCCAGCGCCCGGCCGGCATGGTCGTTGACCAGCGGATTGTAGTTGAAGAACAGGTCGAGCCCGTCGACGCCGATATTGCCGAAGTTTCGCAGATGCAGCATCCGGCACATGGTTTCGACGAACAGCCGGTCCGTCTCCGCGACTCCCTCGAAGAACGCCCTCGCCGCCCCCGCCTGGCCGGCGCGGCGCGGCTCGATCAGCCCTTCGACCGCCACCGCATGCAGGCTGCGGCCGTGCGGAGCGAAGATCGGCTGATAGGCGCTGCGCAGCCTGTACTCGCCATGGACGCCATATTCGATACCGACCTCGTCGACGAAGATCGCATCGCCGACATTGCGCCGCCGCTCGCCGCTCATGGCCCGACCTTGCGCCCGAAGGCCCTGGCCGGCCGCCCCGGGCGCGGTGCGACGGCGGGGGCAACGAACCCTCCGCTGGCGGTGGCAACCGGCGCCGCGCTGCTCTTGCCGAATACGCGAAAACTCGTCGGTGCCAGTTCCGGCCGGGCCAGCACGTAGCCCTGAACCATCGAGGCACCCGATTTTTCGGCCAACTCCAACTGCCAGCCTTCCTCGATCCCCTCGAAGACGGTGCGGATGCCTTGCGCCTCGAAGCTCTTCACCATCGACGTCAGCAGGGCGAAGCCGGCGCCGGATTCCATGAGCTGCGTGATCCAGTGGGCATCGAACTTGACGATGTCGGGCTTCAATTCCTTGATGCGGTTGATATCGGAATCGTCGGCGCCATAGTCGTCGACTGCGATGCGGAAGCCGTTGGCCTTCAGCGCCGCGACAAATCCATGCAAGGTCTCCTGCGAGGCCGACCGCTGCTCGGTCACTTCGCACACGACCCGGCCCGGATCGATGCCGGCCTCGTGCAGCACCAGCCGCATGTCGCGCAAGGCATTGTCGGCGACGGCGCGTTCGGTGAACACGGACGGATCGAAATTGACGAAGATCGACGCTTCCTGCGGCAGGCAGGCGCCGGCGTTGAGCAGATGCAGCGTCCTGGTCAGCGCCTCGACATGCAGGCGGTCGGCGGCCGGGCAGGTCGAGAAGAAAATCATCGGCGATTGCGGTTCGCCATCGCGGAACGGCCGGATCAGGCCTTCGAAGGCCGCGATGGAGAGTTTTCCCTCGTTGAAGGCGAAGATCGGCTGGAAGGCGCTTTGCAGCGTGTAGATGCCCCAGACACCTGACGAGGTGCCGTCATCATGACGGATGATGTGGGCAAGCCCGACGCTGCGCGACACTCTTCCTCTCTCCGCGGCCGGCACGATTGGATTGCGATGCTGCCATGCAAGCCTCTACCGCTCGTTAATGAACTTTCTGTTGCGAGACTTGATCAAAGGTCCCAATCACACCTCTCAATCGGACCATCTTGGCATCTGGATCAGCCGACAATGCTTGCACTGGGCGGGATCATGCGACATGAGAAGCGCCGCGGCCGTTCCTGGCCACGCTGGTCCCTTGGAGAAACAAAGGTCATGGCCTTTCTTGCCGACACACTTTCCCGCGTGAAGCCTTCCGCCACCATCGCGGTGACGCAGAAAGCCCGTGAGCTGAAAAATGCCGGCCGTGACATCATCGGGCTCGGCGCCGGCGAACCGGATTTCGACACGCCCGACAACATCAAGAATGCGGCGATCGAGGCGATCCGTCGTGGCGAGACCAAATATCCGCCGGTTTCGGGCATCGTACCGCTGCGCGAGGCGATCGCCAAGAAATTCAAGCGCGAGAACAATCTCGACTACAAGCCCGAGCAGACCATTGTCGGCACCGGCGGCAAGCAGATCCTGTTCAACGCCTTCATGGCGACGCTGAACCCAGGCGACGAGGTCATCATCCCCCGCCCCTACTGGGTCAGCTACCCCGAAATGGTGGCGATCTGCGGCGGCACCTCGGTGTTTGCCGACACCTCGATCGACAATGGTTTCAAGCTGACACCCGAGGTGCTGGAGAAGGCAATCACGCCGAAGACCAAATGGCTGCTGATGAACTCGCCGTCGAACCCGTCGGGCGCCGCCTATACCGAGGCCGAACTGCGCGCGCTGGCCGACGTGCTGCTCAAGCATCCGCATGTCTGGACGCTGACCGACGACATGTACGAGCACCTGACCTATGGCGATTTCGTCTTCAAGACCATCGCCGAGGTCGAGCCAAAACTCTACGAGCGCACGCTGACCATGAACGGCGTCTCGAAAGCCTATGCCATGACCGGCTGGCGCATCGGCTATGCGGCGGGTCCGGTCCAGCTGATCAAGGCGATGGACATGATCCAGGGCCAGCAGACCTCGGGCGCCTGCACCATCGCGCAATGGGCTTCCGTCGAGGCGCTGAACGGCCCGCAGGATTTCATCGCCAGGAACAAGGCGATCTTCCAAGGGCGGCGCGACCTCGTCGTCTCGATGCTCAACCAAGCGCGCGGCATCACCTGCCCGTCGCCGGAAGGAGCCTTCTACGTCTACCCGTCCTGCGCCCAGCTGATCGGCAAGAAGACCAGCGCCGGCAAGGTGATTGAGACTGATGAGGCCTTCTGCTCGGAACTGCTCGAGGCCGAGGGCGTCGCGGTGGTGTTCGGCTCGGCCTTCGGCCTCGGTCCCAACTTCCGCATCTCCTACGCCACCTCGGACGCGCTGCTGGAGGAAGCCTGCACGCGCATCCAGCGCTTCACGGCCTCGCTGACCTGAACCGAGGCGCACCAAGACATCAAAAACCCGGCTTCGCGCCGGGTTTTTCTTCAGGAGCGGACCTCAGCCGCCATATTGCTCGCTGGTCACAGCTTCCAGCCAATCGGCATGGACGCCGTCGAGCGCTTCCTGCATGGCGATATGCGTCATCGCCGTTTTCGGCGCCGCGCCATGCCAGTGCTTCTCGCCGGACGCAAACGAGATGACGTCGCCGGCCCGGATCTGCTGGATCGGCCCGCCCCATGTCTGGGCAAGGCCGGCGCCGGAGGTGATGTAGAGCGTCTGGCCAAGCGGGTGTGTGTGCCAGTGGGTGCGCGCACCGGGCTCGAAGCTGACCAGCGTCGCCCTGAGCCGCGCCGGCGCCTCTTTCTCGATGATCGGCGTCTGCAGGACGCGGCCGGTGAAATACGTCTCCGGCGCAATGATCGTCGGCACGCTGCCGCAAGCAATGATCTTCATGGTCTGAACCTCGGGACTGGTGGCGAAGCGATGCGGCCGCAACGCCGCTGCTCGTTCTGGACCGGCACTTTCGGCCGATATCGTGCGCGACGCAAGCCGCCGAACAGTGAGCCGAACCGCGCGCGCTCAGCGCCTGAGCCGGCCGGCCGCGCCGGCTTCCTATTTTCCTTGCCCTCCCGGCAAACAAGTGGGACGATAATCCTGGGCAGGTCCAAAACAGGCCCGCCCGCGACGGTCGAACAGGCCGGCCGCCGCTCAGGACCGATTGACCACGCCTGAACCATGCATGCCAGTCGGTCCCCAGGGAAAACGCCTGAGTGGAGGTCAGTCATGGGTACTCGCGCCGGAGGACGACGCACGGGACCGAAATGCATTGCCATAGTCGGTCCCTTCGCAAGCGGTAAGACGACACTTCTCGAAGCCATATTGGCCCGCACGGGCTCAATTCCCCGACAAAATCCCGTTTCATCCGGCAACACCGTCTCAGACCATTCGCCAGAGGCGCGCGCCCACGCCATGAGTGTCGAGGCGACGATCGCCACCACCGAATTCATGGGCGAGCAGATCACCTTCGTCGACTGTCCCGGCTCGATCGAATTCTCCTTCGAGGCCGAACCGGTGCTGGCTGCCTGCGATCTCGCCGTGGTCGTCGCCGAGGCTGACGAAAAGAAGATCCCCGCATTGCAGCTCATCATGCGCAAGCTCGACGATCTCGGCGTGCCGCGTGTCCTGTTCCTCAACAAGGTCGACAAGTCGATCGCGGGCGTGCGCGATACGCTGAAGATGCTGCAGCCGGCCAGTTCGGTGCCGTTGCTGCTGCGCCAGATCCCGCTGCGCAAGGACGGCGTCGTCATCGGCTCGATCGACCTGGCGCTGGAGCGGGCCTACATCTATCGCGAATATGCCGAAAGCGAAGTCGCCGCGATTCCGGGCGACGACAAGGCGCGCGAGCTGGAAGCCCGCTTTTCCATGCTGGAGACGCTGGCCGACCATGACGACCAGTTGATGGAGCAGTTGCTCGAGGAGATCGAGCCGCCCAAGGACGCCATCTTCGACGACCTCGCCGCCGACCTGCGCGACGGCGCGGTGACGCCGGTGCTGATCGGCACGGCCGAGAAAGGCAACGGCGTGCTGCGCCTCCTGAAGGCGATCCGCCATGACGCGCCCGACATCGAGGCGACCCGCAAACGGCTCGGCGCCGCCGATGGCAATGCCACCCTGGTCCAGGTGATGAAGACAATCCACACCCCGCATGGCGGCAAGCTGTCGGTGTCGCGCATCCTGTCCGGCCAGGTCGTCGACGGCTCGGAACTCTGGCTGCCCGGCGGTGACAGCGCCAAAGTCTCCGGCATCTACAAGATGCTCGGCAAGGACCAGGCCAAGCTCACCGCCGCCAAGGCCGGCGACACCGTGGCGCTGGGCAAGCTGGACGACGTCAAGACCGGCCAGACGCTGACCTCGGCCAAGGGCGGCATCAAGCCGCTGTTCGAGTTCGAGCCGCCGCAGCCGGTCTTCGCCTTTGCGCTGCGTCCGAAGGAGCGCAAGGACGAGGTCAAGATGTCGGCTGCCATCCAGCGGCTGGCCGAGGAGGATCCCTCGCTCAGCCTGCGCCACAACCAGGACTCGGCCGAGACCGTGCTGTCAGGCCATGGCGAGATGCATCTGCGCGTCGTGCGCGAGCGGCTGGAGGGCAAGAACCAGATCCCGGTCGAGGGCCATGCCCCGGCCGTACCCTACCGCGAGACGATCCGCAAACCGGCGCAGCAGCGCGGCCGCCATAAGAAGCAGTCGGGCGGCCACGGCCAGTTCGGCGACGTGGTGATCGAGATCAAGCCGCTGCCGCGCGGCTCCGGCTTCCAGTTCACCGACACCATCACCGGCGGTGTCGTGCCGAAGACCTACATCCAGTCGGTCGAGACCGGCATCCGCGACTACCTGAAATCCGGCCCGCTCGGCTTTCCCGTGGTCGATGTCGCCGTCAACCTGTCGGACGGTTCCTACCATGCGGTCGATTCCTCCGACATGGCCTTCCAGATGGCGGCGAAGCTGGCGATGAAGGAAGGTATGGCCGCCTGTTCGCCAGTGCTGCTGGAACCGGTGATGAAGGTCGAGATCGTCACCCCGTCGGATGCGACGTCGAAGATCATAGCGCTGATCCCGCAGCGGCGCGGACAGATCCTCGGCTATGACGCACGGCCCGACTGGCCGGGATGGGATATCGTCGAGGCGACCATGCCGCAGGCCGAGATCGGCGACTTGATCATCGAGCTGCGCTCGGCGACGGCGGGCGTCGCCAGCTACCGCGCCGCCTTCGACCATATGGCCGAACTCACCGGCCGTCTCGCCGACGAAGCGATGAACGCCAACGGCAAGGCTGCTTGATTTCCATCTGGACATAGCGTCCCCTCGAATCCTGGTTCGAGGGGACAAAAACCAAAAACGACGCCCGGGGAACCGGACGCCGTTTTGTTTGCGGACCGTTTTCTGGGGAGGAGAAACGGCAGGTCCGCCGCATGTCGGGCCGCCGAGCTTCGGCGGAAGAAAGGTTCGGACGCGGTAGCCGCCTGAGCCCGGGTCGTGCGAGTGATGCCCCCATCTCCCGTCCGAACCACACCGCGTCCTATGTTCTGCTTAGCAGGCGGCGAGCGTCTTGGGTATGTTACCCGATGTTACATGTCACTGTTACAAGGCAATTCTAATGGACTTTTCGTGCCCGCCGGCAGGGTCCAGAAAACAAAAAAGCCGGATCAACGAAGATCCGGCTGAGTTTGATGGAAGTGCCTGTTAAGGCTAACCTCCAGAGGGGAACACTCGAGGGCGCTAATGGGAGGAGAACGCGCCCAGGAGATGATCTATATATGTGCTCATCATGCCCAAGAAACAAGCATCTATTTTGCAACACACGCATGCAAAAAGATGCAGGCTGTGGTCTAACCCATTCCGAAAGCCAGTAGGACCAGCAAAATCGTCGAAACCGGGGTGAGATTGACGCGATTGCCGCGACGGAGTCGCGAATGACGCTCGGTTTTCGCCCCAAAATGTTGAAATTGCACCATGACGTGCAAAAGGGCAGCAGGCGTTTATTTCAAAGGCATGTCGCCCAAAAGTGCGGAGGCAAGTTATGCGGACCCTTTCGGCGATCGCCGGCAGTGCCGCTTTCTTCATCGCGGCCCCTGGCGTCGTCGCCGGGTTGGTGCCCTGGCTGCTGAGCGACCGCTGGACCCTGCCGTGGTCGAGCCTGCCGGGCCTGGTGCCGCTGGGCTGGGCCCTGATCGCGGTCGCGGTGGCGGCATTGCTGCACGCCTTCGGCCGCTTCGCGCTCGAGGGCCTCGGCACGCCGGCCCCCGTCGCGCCGACCGAGAAACTGGTGGTCGGCGGGATCTACCGCCATGTCCGCAACCCGATGTATGTCGCCGTTCTGTCGATCATCCTCGGCCAGGCGCTGCTGTTTTCGAGCTGGACGCTTGCCGCCTATGCCGTCATCGCAGCCATTGCCATGGTCACCTTCGTCAAGCTCTATGAGGAGCCGACGCTTTCCCGCCGCTACGGCGCAGAATACGAAACCTACAGAAGCAACGTGCCCGGCTGGCTGCCTCGGCTGACGCCCTGGCGGAAGTGACTGGCGGCAGTGACATGACGGCAAGAGAATGAAGGGGCGCGCCAGCCCCGGCTCAGTAGGACCAACTGCGCGCTTTGGCGATGATGAAGTCGCGGAACACATGCAGCTTCGCCTGGTTCTTCATCGCGTCAGGATAGGCGAAATAGGTGTCGAAGGACGGCACCTCGGTCTCCGGCAGGAGCTGCACCAGGCCGGAATCCTTGGAGATCACATAGTCGGGCAGCATGGCGATGCCGGCCCCGCCCTGCACCGCGCGCTTGATCGACAGGATGTCGTTGATCTGCAGCGACGGCACGCGCTGGCCGCCCTCGAAATCGCCGACCGTCTCCAGCCAGTTCAGCTCCGACAGATGCGAAGGCACCGGAACGCCGAAGGTGACAATGCGGTGCGCCTTCAGCTCTGCCACCGAACCCGGCTTGCCGTGCTTGGCGATGTAGGCGGGCGAGGCGTAGAGGTGGAAATGCACGGTGAACAGGCGGCGCTGGATCAGGTCCGGCTGCTGCGGCTGGCGCAGCCGGATGGCGCAATCGGCCTGGCGCATGGTGAGGTCGAGCTCCTCGTTGGCCAGGATCAGCTGCAGGCTGACTTCGGGATAGAGTTCGATGAATTCCTGCACCCGCTCGGTCAGCCAGCCGGCGCCCAGCCCCACCGTTGTCGTCACCCTGAGCACGCCGGACGGCCGGTCCTTGGTCTCGGTCAGGCGCGACTTGATGGTCTCGAGTTTCATCAGCACGTCATGCGCCGTGCGGAACAGCATCTCGCCCTGCTCGGTCAGCACCAGCCCGCGGGCGTGGCGATTGAACAGCGGCACGCCGACATCGTGTTCAAGCGCGCTGACCTGCCGCGAGATCGCCGATTGCGACAGATGCAGAGTCTCGGCCGCGTGCGTAAACGACCCCGCTTCCGCCGCAGCGTGAAACACGCGTAGCTTGTCCCAGTCCAACGCCATGATTCCCCTCGTTCTGTTTGGCGTCTGAATGAAAAATCAGGCTTTTACACGGCCTTTCTAAGCCGCTTTTTTAACAGTTTTCCAGTGGCTTATTCCGCCGCCTCGCGGTGCACCTCGATGCCGGCCAGATACTTTTCCGCCTCGAGCGCGGCCATGCAGCCGAGCCCCGCCGCGGTCACCGCCTGGCGGTAAATATCGTCGGTCACGTCGCCGGCCGCGAACACGCCGGGCACGTCGGTGCGGGTCGAATCCGGCGCCGTCCATAGATAGCCGTTCGGCTTCTGCTTCAGCTTGCCGACGAACAGCTCGACCGCCGGCGCATGGCCAATCGCCACGAACACGCCGTCGACCTTGAGATGGGTCTCGGCGCCGGTCGCCGCATGCCTGAGCTTCAGCCCTTCGACCGAAGGCGGCAGCGGCGCCTTGCCGGGACGGCCGGTGATCTCATCGACGATCGTGTCCCAGATGACGCGAACATTCTCCTTCTTCAACAGCCGCTCGCGCAGGATGCGCTCGGCGCGGAAGTCCGAGCGCCGATGGATGACCGTCACGCTCTTGGCGAGGTTAGACAGATAGAGCGCCTCCTCGACCGCCGAATTGCCGCCGCCGACCACCGCAACGTCCTTGCCGCGGTAGAAGAAGCCGTCGCAGGTGGCGCAGGCCGACACGCCGAAACCCATGAAGGTCTGTTCGGTCGGGATGCCGAGCCACTTTGCCTGCGCGCCGGTGGCGATGATCAGCGCGTCGGCGGTGTAGGTGGTACCGGAATCGCCGGTCGCGCGGAAGGGCCGCACATTGAGATCGACCTCGGTGATGATGTCGTTGACGATGTCGGTGCCGACATGTTCGGCTTGCTTGAGCATCTGCTCCATCAGCCACGGACCTTGGATCGGGTCGGCGAAGCCGGGATAATTCTCGACGTCGGTGGTGATCATCAGCTGGCCGCCCTGCTGCAGGCCGGCGACCAGCATCGGCTTCAGCATGGCGCGGGCGGCGTAGATGGCGGCTGTGTAGCCGGCCGGGCCGGAACCGATGATGAGGACTGGCGCGTGCTTGGTGGTCATGGAAAGCCTCTATGGCGGGCTGCCGGCGATGCGGCAGGCAAAACTTTGTCTAGGTCGCGCGTAATGTAAGTGCTGCCCACGACGCCAGCAAGGCAAGTTGGCGTTCGTCCCCGGAAAGCTTTTTCGCACCGGAAAACCGACCCGCTGCCTGCCTGGCCACGCAATTTCATGGCCGGATGGAATGGACAGCGAAGTCGTTTAATTACAAAATCTCGCAAGATTCTTTCGTCACCTGATCATCGAAAGCCCTGAAATGCCGCTGAAGGCCGACCTCGACGCCATCGACTGGAAAATCCTGCGCGAACTTCAGGCCGACGGGCGCATGACCAACGTCGAATTGTCGAACCGCGTCGGCATTTCGGCGCCGCCATGCCTGCGCCGCGTCAAGCGGCTGGAGGAAACCGGCATCATCCGCGGCTATCGGGCGCTGCTCAATGCGCCGGCGCTCGGCCTCGACGTCGTCGCCTTCTGTCTGGTCGGCCTCCACCACCAGGCGGACGCCGAGCTTCGCACCTTCGCCGAGCGCACGCGCGGCTGGCCGATCGTGCGCGACGCCTGGATGGTGTCGGGCGAATCCGACTTCCTGCTCCACTGCGTGGCAAGCGATCTCGGCACCTTCCAGACCTTCGTCATCGAGGAACTGACGTCGACGCCGAATGTCGACACGGTCCGCACAGCCCTCACCATCCGCCGCGTCAAGGATGAAGGGCTGGTTTCGTTCGAACGGCCTTGAGCTGGTCGGACTGGTGGCACGCCAACCCTGCAAATTCTTGGCCTTTGCCACACCGGCGCCGCGTTGGTATTCGACAGACGCTAATATAAAAGACTGGACGGCTCTGCCGAACTTCGCTGCTGACTGACCGCTTGATTGGTTTCCCTTGCGCAAGCAGCGTAAATTCGGAACAATCCGCCATGGGGAAGGGGAACCATGACTCGATTTGCAAGCCCGGTTTCGGCGCTTATCATCTGTGCGAACGAGGCCGACATGATCGGCCCGTGCCTGGAAAGCATCGACTTCTGCGCCGAGATCATCATCGCCGATTCAGGCTCGACCGACGGCACCATCGAATGCATCCAGGCCTATATCGCCCAGGGTTATCCGATCAGGCTGCTGCACAATGACTGGCCGGGGTTTCCCCGCCAGCGGCAATTCACGCTCGACCATGCCACGCAGCCCTGGTGCCTTTCGATCGATCCGGACGAGCGTGTCGATGACCAGTTGCGGCAGTCGATCGTGACGGCGGTGCAGACCACGGATGCCAGGATCGGGGGCTGGTATGTCCACCGCCGCGATTGGTTGAAGGGCTATGGCTATGCCCATCGCTGGGTGCTGCACAACCGCCTGTTTCGGCTCTTCCGCAGGCGAGGCGCCACGATGGATCTGACCGCACGCGTGCATGAGTCCTTCCGGGTGCCGGGCGAAACAAGCACGATCGAAAGCGGTGTGCTGCTGCATAGGCGTGAAATATCGGTCGAGGAGGACCTTGCCCGCGCCAACGCCTATTCCAGTCTTAAGGCGGTCACGCTGGTTGAGAAAGGCAAAAAGCCGGGCCTGATGCGGCTGGTGTTCTCGCCGCTCGGCAACTTCCTGAAATTCTACCTGGCCAAGCGCTACTTCCTGTGCGGCAGGCATGGTTTCGTCTATTCGATGTCGGTGATGATCTATTCGTTCGCCACCGAGGCCAAGCTCTATGAAGCCTCGCAAGGCAAGGATCCCGCGTAGGCTGCCGGGCCTGCGTCAGGCCCTGCGGTCCCGGCTGAGCGCATCGATGGCGGCAAGGACGCCATCAAGGTCGCTGTCATCCCGCAAGGACCTGATGGCGAAGCCGGATTGAGCCGACGCCTCGCCGTCGACCAGCCAGCCCTGGCGCAGGCCGGCGCGCTGCCCGGCCTGCATGTCCGCCAGCTTGTCGCCGACCATCAATGAGCGCTGGAGATCGAGATCGAGACGCCTGGCCGCCTCGATCAACATGCCGGGCGCGGGCTTGCGCATCGGATGGTCTGGCACGGCAAGCAGCCCCGTCCCCGCTTCGTGATAGGCGCAGGCAAGCACCATGTCGACGAACAGGCCTTGGTCGCGCAGCAATTCGAGCACGCGGCCGTTGACGGCCGCAAAGACGTCCCAGCCGAAATAGCCGCGTGCAATGCCGGACTGGTTGGTCACCACAATGACCGGGATCCCGCTTCGGTTGGCCGCCGCGATGGCCGGCAGCATCTGCGGCCGAAGCACGATCTCGGCCGGATCGCTGGGATAGTCGGTGTCGACGTTGATGGTGCCGTCGCGGTCGAGGAACAGCGCCGGCATGCCCCGGGGAAAAACCCTGCCGCCGATCCGCTCCACCCACAGGCCGGGCTCCACCAGCGGCAGCAGTGCCGCCTTGTCAGCCATTTGACAGGCGCGCTTCGACCACCTCGCACAGATGATGGTAGAGGCACAGATGGCCCTGCTGGATAACAGGTGTTGAGGTCGACGGCACGTTGAGCAGGATGTCGGTGAGCGGCGCGAGCTTGCCGCCGGTGTCACCGGTCAGGCAGATGACAGTCATGCCCATCATCCGCGCCTGTTCGGCGGCGGCCAGAATGCTCGGCGAATTGCCGCTGGTCGAGATCGCCAAAAGCACGCCGCCGGCCGCGCCATGCGCCTCGACCTGGCGCGAGAACACCGTGTCGAAGCCATAGTCGTTGCCCCAGGCGGTCAGCACCGCGGCATTGGCCGGCAGCGCGATGACATTGTAGGCCTTGCGCTCTTTGAGGAAGCGGCCGACCAGTTCGCCGGCGATGTGGATGGCGTCGCTGGCCGAGCCGCCATTGCCGCAGACCAGCAAGGCCTTGCCCGATGACAGCGCCGTCACCACGGCGCTCACCGCCCGCTCCATCTCTGCCGTCAGGTCGCGCTCGACCATCGCCGTTATCGCGGCCGCCGAGCGGACCAGATAGTCGTTCAGTTCGGACATGAAACCCTCAGTTGCTTGTGCCGCCGGCGCGCAATTTGCCGATGGTGCCGGTGGTGCTCTTGCCGGCGACGAGATCGACCAGCACGACGCGCCCGCCCGCCTTCTGCACCACATCGGCGCCGACCACGGTGTCGATCGTATAGTCGGCGCCCTTGACCAGAATGTCAGGCAGCAGCGCCTCGATCAGCGCCAGCGGCGTGTCCTCCTCGAACACCACGACCGCGTCCACCGAGGCAAGGGCCGCGAGCACGCAGGCACGGTCGTGCTGGTCGTTGACAGGGCGTCCCGCCCCTTTCAGCCTGCGCACCGAGGCATCGCTGTTGAGGCCGAGCACCAGCCGGTCGCACTGGCTGCGCGCCGCGTGCAGCAGGCTGACATGGCCGGCATGCAGGATGTCGAAACAGCCATTGGTGAAGCCGACGCTCAACCCCTCGTCCTTCCAGGCCGCCACCATGCGCGCCGCCGATGTGGCGTCGAGGATGGCATCCTTGTGGCCGGTCGGCCCGTGCGAGCGGAACAATGCGCCGGTGAGTTCCTCGACCGTCAGCCGCGCCGTGCCGCGCTTGCCGACGACCACGCCGCCGGCGGCATTGGCGATCGAGGCAGCCGCGGCCGGATCGGCGCCGGCGGCGAGCGCCAGACCGAAGGTTGCGATCACCGTGTCGCCGGCACCCGAGACATCGAACACTTCCCGCGCCTGGGTGGCGATGTGGCGCGCCTCGTCAGGGCTGACGACGCTCATGCCCTTCTCGCTGCGCGTCGCCACGACGAAGTCGAAGCCATGCGCCGCGAGCAACTCGCGCGCCGCCGCCACGATCTCGTCATCGGCAAACACCGCATGCCCGACCGCCTCGCCAAGCTCCTTGCGGTTGGGAGTGATGGCGGTCGCCCCGGCATAGCGCGCATAGTCGCGGCCCTTGGGGTCGACCAGCACCGGCTTTCCCGCCGCGCGGCAGATGGCGACCAGTTCGCCGGCAACGCCGTCGAGCAATACGCCCTTGCCGTAATCCGACAGGATGACGATGTCAGCGCGCTGGAGCGCTGCCTGGAAATGGTTCACAAGGACGGCGCGCTCAGCCTCGCCGAGCGGCCTGATCTCCTCCTCGTCGAAACGCAGCACCTGCTGGTTGAGCGCGCTGAAGCGGCTCTTGGACGACGTCATGCGGCCGCGTTCCTGCGCCAGGCCCGCCGTTTCGGCGCCAAGCTCGCCAAGCATGCGCACCAGGCTGTCGCCTGCGGCATCGGCGCCGATGACCGAAACCGGTATCGCGCGTGCGCCGAGCGAGATGATGTTGGCCACGACATTGCCGGCGCCGCCCATCGCCAGGTTCTCGCCGCGCCCATGCAGCACCGGGATCGGCGCTTCCGGCGAAATGCGCTCGATGACGCCGTTGACGAAACGGTCGAGGATGAGATCGCCGACCACCAGAACGGTCGCCTGGCCGAACCGCGCTATGGCGCGGTGCAAGGGTTCGGGAGAAGGCGGATTGTGCTTGATCATGTCACTGGCAATGCGAGGGAAAGGCCGATCTCAATCACGTTGAAAATTGTCAATTTACGGGCCGGATCGTTCATGCCTGCCGATATACCGCAAATCCACGCAGTGCAACGCCGAGACGGCCTTCAGCTCTTCTGCAGCGCGACATGGACGCCGAGCCCGACCAGCACCGCCCCGCCGGCCCGCTGCATCAATTGCTGCGCGCGGCTCGAGCGCCGCAGCCGGCCGATGACCAGCCCGGCCAGGAAGACGCAGACGATGTCGGCGGAGGAGAACATCAGATTGACTGTTGTGCCGAGCACGACGAATTGCAGCCAGACCGGAAACGCCGCCGAGGCGTCGATGAACTGCGGCAGGAACGCCATGAAGAAGATCGCCGTCTTGGGATTGAGCACCTCGACGGTGATGCTCTCGAAAAAGGCGCGACGCGCCGATTTGCGCGTGATCGCGGGCAGCGCCACATTGCCTTGTGTCCGCTTGCGGAACAGGGAGACGCCCAGCCAGATCAGGTAGAGCGCACCGACGAGTTTGACCGTCATGTAGAGTGGCGGCACGGCGTGGAACAGCACCGACAGCCCAGCCGCGGCGGCGAAAACATGCACGTAGCCGCCCAGATGAATGCCGAGCGCCGCCATCAGCCCGGACCAGCGCCCGCGCGCCATCGTCTGCGCCGCGGCATAAAGCATGGCCGGACCGGGAATGTAGGCGAAGATCGCCGTGGTGGCGAAAAACGCGATCAGCAGTTCGGTCGACGGCATTTTTTGTCCTCTTGTCGGCAAAGCGTAGAGATCACGCCGAACAGGCGTCTGGTTCAGTTCTTTGCGCTGGCTTGCGTCTCAGGAATCCCCCAAATTGGAAAACCCGAACGCTGCCACGAGCCGTTCGAAAGTTGGCGTATCCTGCCTTTGGCCGAATGGCCGGATAAGTTGCCAGATGTCCTCGCTATAGAGGAGCAGCATTTCCTCTGTAGCTGCAACGACCTCAATATCCCCGGAGCCACGTAGAAAGAGATGCCTTGGATACCATCGGGAGAAAGCGCCGTGTAATGGACTCGAAATTCGCCGGTGCTAATTTGAATGCCATTCGTGGACGTTCCTTCGTAGGGCTCAGCAATTCGGCAAATGCGTCCGATAGATGACTGGCGCACCTCTTCGATCGGCTTTCCGCGGTTTTCGTTAGGCAGAGACGAAACCCTTACGTTGGAGCCAACAAACACCGCAGTGCCTTGCCCATCGGTTGGCGTTGTCTCGAAAGAATCTCCTGTCATTCATCTGTCCTTGCTGCTGTCGGTCCGGCCTGCTTTATCGACAGCCCGGCGGCGACAGGTTTAATCACGATCCAACTCGGCGGCGTATTCCTCGAGCATATCCACATGTTCGGACGGGGCGTCCTTGGCCGCGTAAACGCTGCGGCTGTCGTTGACGAAGCGAGCCTCGTAGGCCTCGATGCTCATCAGGACGTATCTCGGCTTGTTATGGCGAGTAATGGATACGGGCTGCTGACTCGCAGCCGCAAGCACGTCTCCGAGATTCTGTTTCAGATCGGTCGATGGATAGTGTTTCATGGGCACTCCGTTTTGCCTATAATAGACAAAATAGACAAGCATGAGCGTGGTGAGGCGGAGAGGTCACCTGCTTTGTCGACAGCCCGGCTGGCCTCCCTTATAAGGACCGGAATCGCAAGCAGCCAGAGGCCTTCATGATCATCGTCACGGGCGGCGCCGGCATGATCGGCTCCAACATCGTCGCCGCACTCAACGCCGAGGGGCACGACGACATCCTAGTCGTCGACGATCTGACCGACGGCCACAAGATCGCCAACCTCGCTGATCTCAGCATCGCGGACTATCTCGACAAGGACGATTTCCTGTCCCGGATCGAGGATGGCGGGCTTGGCCGCATCGAGGCTGTCTTCCATCAGGGCGCCTGCTCGACCACCACCGAATGGAACGGCAAGTTCATGATGGAGGTGAACTACGCCTATTCGAAGCGGCTGCTGCATGCCTGCCAGGCGTTGCGCGTGCCCTTCCTCTACGCCTCCTCGGCCTCGGTCTATGGCGGCGGTTCGGAATTCCGCGAGGAGCCGGCGCTCGAGCGGCCGCTCAACGTCTACGCCTATTCGAAAAAACTGTTCGACGATTATGTCAGGCGCACCGTCTTCGATACCGATCACTCGCAGGTCGCGGGCCTGCGCTATTTCAACGTTTATGGCCCGCGCGAAGCGCACAAGGGCACCATGGCCTCCGTCGCCTTCCATCTTTTCAACCAGGTCGAGCGCGGCGAGAACCCGAAACTGTTCGGCGCCCATGACGGTTTCGGCCCTGGCGAGCAGAGCCGCGACTTCATCCATGTCGGCGATGTCGCCGACGTCAATCTGTGGCTGTGGAAGCGCGGTTCCAGCGGCATCTTCAACTGCGGTACCGGGCGCGCCCAACCCTTCCGCGCCATCGCCGAAACGGTCATCGACACGCTGGGCAAGGGCGAGATCGAGTTCATCCCCTTTCCCGACCATCTCAAAGGCAGCTACCAGAGTTTTACGCAGGCTGATATGTCACGTCTGCGCGCGGCCGGTTATAACGGCCAATTCCGGACTGTCGAAACCGGCGTCAGAGACTATGTCGAATGGCTGAAAGCCCTGCGATCCTCGTGATCGGCCCACGTTGGGTGGGCGATATGGTGATGGCGCAGTGCCTGTTCTCGGCGCTGAAAGAACTCCATCCCAACGCTGCCATCGATGTGCTGGCGCCGGCCTGGGCGGCGCCATTGGTCAAGCGCATGCCCGAAATCCGCCAGCAGATCGACTTTCCGCTGAAGCCCGGCGCGCTCGAATTCACCCATCGGCGTCGCTTCGGCCGGCTGCTGCGCGGCCGCTACGACAGGGCCTATGTCCTCCCAGGCAGCTGGAAATCGGCGCTGATCCCGTTCTTTGCCCGCATTCCGCGCCGTTTTGGGCATTTGCGCGAAATGCGCTACGGGCTTTTGACCGACATCGTGCCGCTGCCCAAAAATGTGAAGCGCCGCACCGCGCAGGCCTTTTTCGGCCTCGCCCAGGGCGGCACTTTCCGCGCTCCGAGCCTCTCCATCGACATGGGCAACCAGGCCTCCCTGCTCGGCCGGCATGGCCTGGAGGCGCAGAAATTCGTCGCCCTGATGCCCGGCGCCGAGTTCGGCCCGGCCAAGCGCTGGCCGAGCGAACACTATGCCGGCCTTGCCCGCGACTTCATGGCCAAGGGGCTCAAGGTGGCGCTGTTCGGCTCGAAGAACGACCGCGACGTGACGAGGGAGATCACCGCGTTTGCGCCTGGCGTTGTCGATCTTGCCGGCCAGACGCGGCTCGAGGACGCTATCGACCTGATTGCGGCGGCGAGGCTCGCAGTGTCCAACGACAGCGGGCTGATGCATGTCGCCGCCGCCGTCGGCACGCCGATCGTCGCCGTCTACGGCTCGACCTCCCCGCAAAATACGCCGCCATTGGCTGAGCACCGTGAACTGGTCTGGCTCCACCTCTCCTGTTCGCCCTGCCACCAGAAGGTCTGCCCCCTCGGCCATCTCAATTGCCTGAAGACGCTGGAGGTCGCACAGGTCGCGGTCGCGGCGGAGCGCCTGCTGGACATGCCGGCCACCGCATGAAGGTGCTGATCGTCAAGACGTCGTCGATGGGCGATGTCATCCACACCTTTCCCGCCGTCGAGGATGCATCCCGCGCGCGGCCCGACATTTCCTTCGACTGGTGCGTGGAAGAGGCCTTCGCTGGCATCGTCGCGCTGCATCCGGCGATCGGCGCCATCCACACCGTCGCCATCCGCCGCTGGCGCAAGCACCTCCTCGACAAGGCCACCTGGCGCGAGGCGGCCGCCTTGCGCCGCCGCTTGCGCACGAGCCGCTATGATCTGGTCATCGATGCGCAAGGGCTGCTGAAGTCAGCGCTGGTGGCAAGGCAGGCGGGTGCGCCGATTGCCGGCTTCGACCGTTCCAGCGCGCGCGAACCGAACGCCGCGCTGTTCTACGACGTCACCCACGCCGTGCCGCGCGGCATGCACGCCATCGAGCGGACACGGCGGCTGTTCGGGCTTGCGCTCGGCTACGAGCCCGAACTTTCCCGGCTGGACTCCGGCATTGTCGCGCCATCCGGAAATCCTGTCGGCACCGAGGGCAAGAATGCCTTCCTGCTTCACGGCACCAGCCGCGAGGACAAGAAATGGCCTGCGCAAGACTGGATCGAGACCGCCCGCCTGCTGGTCGAGCAGGGAATGACCCCGATCACCACCTGGTCGAACGAACGCGAGAAGGCCGTGGCCGAGGCAATCGCCAAGGCCGTGCCCTCGACGGTCGTCGTGCCCAGATCGCCGCTGGCCGCCATTGCGGCCATCCTTGGCCGCTCGACGCTGGTGATCGGCGCCGACACCGGGCTGACCCACCTCGCCAGCGCCTTCGGCCTGCCGACGGTCGCGGTGTTCCTGGCGACGGAACCCGGCCTCACCGGCCCGCGCGGCCCCTATGCGTCGACGCTGCTGGCCCCGAAGGGTGGGCAGGTGACGCCGGCCGAGGTGATGGCGGAAGCGGAGAGGCTGCTGGAGCTTAGATCACAGGCGCCGGCTTAGGACCTTTCAGAATTCGCTCTGGCGAGTCGAATAGCGTGGTTCTTCGAGAACCGGAGCGGAGCGTACTTAAAGTACGTGAGCACCGGAGCGCAGAAAACCGCGCTAGTCGGCCGCCAGAGTAGAATTATCAAAGGTCCTAGATAAACTGCACCTGGACGATCTCGTACCCCCTGGCTCCTCCGGGAGCATTGACCTCGATGGCGTCGCCGACTTCCTTGCCGATCAGCGCGCGGGCGATGGGCGAGGAGATCGAAATGCGGCCGGACTTCACATCCGCTTCCTGGTCGCCGACGATCTGGTAGGTCTTCTTTTCCTCGGTGTCTTCATCGACCAGCACCACGGTGGCGCCGAACTTGACCTTGTCGCCGCTGAGCTTGGTGACGTCGATGACCTCCGCGCGCGCGATCAGGTCCTCGAGCTCGTTGACGCGGCCCTCATTGAGGCTCTGCGCCTCTTTGGCGGCATGATATTCGGCATTTTCGGACAGGTCGCCATGCGAGCGCGCCTCGGAGATCGCCTCGATGATGCGCGGCCGCTCTTCCTGCTGGCGCCAACGCAATTCTTCCTTCAATGACGCGAACCCCTCGCCTGTCATCGGGACCTTGTTCATGATGCCTGACCTTTCCTGCCGCCACCCCCGCGTTTCGGGGAAAGCCTTGTCGATGGGTACAAAAAGAAAACGGTCCGGCAGCCTCGGGCTAACGGAACCGTTTCACCACAATTTCCCAAGATATAGCAATGTTCGCGGGTTTTTCACGCCCAAAAATGGGTTTTTCAAAAATCATCCCCGTGTTCATCCACACGTGCGACTAGGGGAGCTGGGCAGAAAAAGCGGCCGCGATCGCTCGCGGCCGCCTGGAGTAGTCCTGGGAGTCGTTTCAGCTCCGCATGAAATGATCGATCTGCTCGGCCAGCATGCCGTATTCGCGCGAGCCCTTGCCGGTCCGCTTCTCGATCTCCGCCAGCTGCTGCTGCGCGCCGGCCAGATCGCCGATCTGCAGATGGGCTTCGCCGAGATATTCCCGCACCAGCGTATAGTTGGGGTCGATGCGCAGCGCTTCCTCATAATAGCCGAGGCCGACGGTGACGCGCCCGGAGTGACGGTGCGAATAGCCGAGATAGTTGAGAATGCGCGGATCCTGCTTGTTGGCGGCCAGGCTGAGCACGGCGATCGCCTCGTCGTAGCGCCCGGCCATCGCCAGGTCGTGGCCGGCTTCATAGATGTTGTTGTCGTCCAGCATGCCGTATTTCGGCGTGACGCATTTCTTCAGCTTCTTGTCCCAAACCTCACCCTTCTTGCATTGTGTGGAGCTTCCGCCGCTGCCACCGCCACCTTCGCCGGCGGTAAAAGCGGGCGCCGCAAACAGCGGCAGGGCGGCAACAGCCATGACCTGGATCAACAATCGTCTGCGCATCGAAGCCTCCTTGAGAATGACAATGCAACACTAACGCAGCTGCCATGCCGTTTCATCCCGGAAAGAAACAGCAGCCACTAACATTTCCAGATTGATGCCCTTCAATCGAACATGACGTGACGAACGCTGCAAATCGGCTATCATCGGGCAACCACCAATGGAGGATGCGGAGAAGGCCCGTGCAGCAGCGCCTCGAAAGGGAATGGGAACTTTCGATCGGTCCCGACACCGTGCGCCTGTTCATCCTCAAGGCGAAGGCGTTGAGCGCCGCCGTCAACGAAGACTATGCCGACGGGGCGGAACACGAGATCGAGTTCGACGGCGACAGGCGTGACAACCACCACCATGACGGCCTTGCCGAGGAAAGCTCGGAAAACCTCACGGAGGAAGAACTGCGCGAACTGATCGACGATCTCAATGTCGACGAGGCGGCAGAGCTCATCGCACTCGCCTGGGTGGGCCGCGGCGACTATGACGCCACGGAATGGGTCGACGCGGTGGCGGCGGCGCGCGAGCGGGCGAACAAGCGGACGGCGAAATATTTGCTTGGCATGCCGTTGCTCGCCGACCTGCTGGAGGAAGGCCTCGAAGCCATCGGTGCGTAACGTGCCGGTAACCGATTGTGATCCTTTCACAAGGCAACCTAGCCATCCCGACATCGTTTGCAGGCGATGGCAACGCTGAGCTTTTCCCGATTTTGCACCTTGGCGCTGCCTCTGGCAGCGGCGGCCTTGCTGGCGAATCCGGCCGACGCCAGGCATCGTCACAGGAATCACCAGCCCTTGTCGCCCCGGATGGAGCAGCCGCTGACGCAACGTGTTGACCGGCCGCTGAGGTCCGGGGCCAAACACCGCTTGAGATCGCGCGGCAAGCAGCATATCGCGCCAAAGCAGACGCAAGAGGAAACACCGGACCAACCGACCGCGCCTGCCGCCGTTCCCGTGCCCGAGCCACGTCCCGCACAAGCGCAACAGACTGATGTTGCACCGGCGCAGGAGCAGAAGACGACCGGCCCGAAGGTCAGCGACGCATCCAGCCGGTTCAACGAAGAAAAGTCTCGTCAGCGAAAGCAGGCAAGGCCCGAACCTTCGACCCCGGAGCCGTCAACCGCGACCGAAAGCGAACCTGAGCCACCCACAAGAGTGCCGACACCGACACCAAAGCCCGATACTTCCCAGCCCGAGATTCAGCCGCCGGCGGTGGGCCCGAAACCGCCCGAGAAGCCTGAAGACGCCGCCGAGGAGAAGAAAATGCTGCCCGATCCGCGCTCGGCCGATCGTCCGGCCGACAGGATGCCGCCGCAGGAAATCGCCTGCCGCGAGCGATTGAAAGCGCTCGGCGTCGACTTCGAGGAGCACAAGGCCGAAAGCAATCCCGAGATCGGCTGCTCGATCCCCTACCCCATCGAGCTGACGACGCTCGGCAAATTCATCGCCATCGGGCCTGGCACCGAGCTCAACTGCTCGATGGCGGAGGCGGCGGCGCGCTTTACCGCCGATGTCATCCAGCCGGCGGCGAAAGCCGAACTCGGCGCCGATCTGAAATCGGTCGGCCAGGCCTCGGCCTTTGTCTGCCGGCCGCGTCACGGCACCCGCAAACTGTCGGAACACGCCTTTGGCAACGCGCTCGACATCGCCAGCTTCACGCTCTCGGACGGCAGGAGGATCGAGGTCGGTCCAGTGCCGCCGGAGAAGGACGCGACATTCCTCAACACCGTGCGCAAGGCCGCCTGCGGGCCGTTCAAGACGGTGCTGGGCCCCGGCGCCGACGCCGATCACGCCTTGCATTTCCACCTCGATCTCGAACCGCGCCACCATGGCGGCACCTTCTGCCAGTAGTGCGGGCGATGCCGCATTTCCGCCGCAGGCATGAACGCCGGCGCTGAGTTTTCCTTTACCCTTGATCGTTAAAATGCCGGATATCCGAACCGTGATCCCGAAAAGTGGGAACCGGTTTTCGGAAAAGATCATGGTCAGGCAAAGTGAGAACCTGATCGCGATCAGGTTCGAAGTAGGATTCCGCCAATGGCCGGCAAATTTCGCGCCGTGTTTTTCCCCATCGCGCGCCAACTGAAACCCGTGGCGCTGTTGGCGGCTGGCCTTGCCCTCGCAGCCGTTTCGGCCTGCAACACCGGCTCCGTTCTGTCGCTGCAGCCGGCCGTCGATGTCGGCGCCCAGACGGCGGCCGTGCCGGAATACTCAAGCATGCAGCGGCTAGTGCCCTCCAACCCCGACATGATGCAGGCCGCCTATCCGCGCATGGACGAGCCGATGTCGCCGGTCGAGCAGATACCGGCCAGCGAAATCGACTGCCGCGGCGAACTGAAACGGCTCGGCGTCACCTACACGGATGTGGCGCCGATCCATGAAGGCCAGTGCGGCATCGACTATCCGGTCAAGGTCTCGGCCATCGGCAGCGTCGAGATGAAGCCGGCTGCGACGCTCACCTGCAACATGGCCGCCAGTTTCGCCAGTTGGACCAGGAACGAACTGGTGCCCTCGGCACGCTGGCGCTATTTCTCCGGCGTCAGGACCATCCACCAGGGCTCCAGCTATTCGTGCCGCAACATCGCCGGCGAAGGCGTGCTGTCGGAGCACGGCAAGGGCAACGCTCTCGACGTGATGAGCATCGAGCTCAACAATGGCGACGACATCGACGTGCGCAAGCCCGGCCTGTTCGCCTTCCGCACCCGCGGCTTTCTCAACAATGTGCGCGCCGATGGCTGCCAGTACTTCACCACGGTGCTCGGCCCCGGTTACAATTACGACCACCGCAACCATTTCCATTTCGACATCAAGAACCGCAAGAGCGGGTACCGCGCCTGCCGGTGAGTTGAGGCATCGCGGAGCAACCTCACTTCGTCGTCCAAGGGCGGAGCAAGGAGCGAGGCGACGCGCGCAGACCCTAGAGCAATTTCAGGAAAAGTGTGAAACGGTTTTCCGTCCGGAATTGCGCCAAAACAAAGAGTTAGAGCATTTCGCCGTTTCCGTGAAACGGCGAAATGCTCTAGAATGATGAAGCCTGCGTAGCCGCGAAAACGACACTTAATCCATTTCGAACGCACTGGCTTCACCCGGCTCTGGCCCAAAACGGCCAACACCGCATAAAATGGTAGCATGGATTTGGGAGCGGTCGGTTGTGGGTGAGCCAAGCCTTCGACGACGCATTGCAACGTGGATGGCGGCCCTGTTGGGCGCCTGGCTGGCGCTCGCCTATCTCGCGGCGCCGGAATTCTGGTCGTTCCGGGATCGCGGCTTTCGCAACCAGCGCTTCGAGATGGTGACGCACACGCCGCAAGGTATTCCCGGCGACCCGATCAATGTCGGCCTCGTCGGCACGCAGAAAGAAATCGTCCATGCCTTTGCCGTCGCCGGCTGGGACACCGCCGACGCCGTCACCTGGAAGACCGCGATCGAGATCGGCGAAAGCGTCCTGTTCTCGCGTCCCTATCCCGACGCCCCGATGAGCCGCCTGCTGTTCGACGGCCGCGCCCAGGATCTTGCTTTCGAAAGGCCGGTCGGCGACAGTGCCGACCGGCGCCACCATGTCCGCTTCTGGCATACCGGGGCGACCGGCGATGACGGAAGGCCGCTCTGGCTTGGATCCGCCAGCTTCGACCGTGGCGTCGGGTTGAGCCACGACACCGGCGCCATCACCCACCACATCGGCCCCGACATCGATGCGGAGCGGGATTTCCTCATCCGGGATTTGACCGCCGCAGGCCAGATCGTCTCGACCAGCGACCTTGAGGGCATCGGCGCGACGAAGACGGGACGCAATGGCGGCGGCGATCCCTATTTCACCGATGGCAAGACCGTGGTCGGCGTGCTGAAAATGCTGCCGTGACACCGATGTCAGCTCGTGCTGATCACGACCTTGCCGAATGGCCCTTTCTCCAGATGCTCGAAAGCCTGCGGCACCTCGTCGAAACCAAAAACCTTGTCGACAACCGGCTTGATCTTCAGCGTCTCGATCGCCTGGTTCATGCGTTCGAAGGCGCGGCGATGGCCGACGGAAATGCCTTGCACCGTAATGCGGTTGCGCAGGAAGGGTACGATCGGGAAGTTGAGCTCCATGCTGCCCAGAAGGCCGATGACCGACAGGCGACCGTCGGCGGCCAGCGCCTGAAGCGATCGCCGTGCATTGTCGCCGCCGACCATCTCCAGGATATGATTGGCGCCGGCCCCGTCCGTCAGCTCACGCGCGGCTTCATCCCACGCCGGCCGGCTGCGATAGTTGATCACCTGCCAGGCGCCGAGCTTCTTTGCCCGTTCGAGCTTGCCGTCGCTGCTCGAGGTGACGATGGCGCGCAGGCCGAATGCCGCAGCGAATTGCAGCCCAAACAGCGAGACGCCGCCTGTGCCCTGGATGAGAATGGTCTGGCCGGGCACCGGCTTCGTCGCCTCCGCCATGGCGAACCAAGCGGTCAGCGCCGCGATAGGCAGCGTCGAGGCCTCGGCATCATCAAGCGACGGCGGCGCCAGCACGGCGGCATCCTCCTGGAAGAGCATGTAGTCCGACAGGGTGCCGGGCACTGACGATCCCAGGCTGCGCTTGTGCAGCACCGGCGGCGCATCGCCGTCAGGCCAATCGGCGATCACCTGCCCCAGGACGCGCTGGCCGACCTGGAAGTGGCTGACCCCGCGGCCTGCCGCCACCACCTCGCCCACCGCATCCGATGTCGGCACGAACGGAAAGGCAAGGTCGGGGATCAGCACGCCATCGACGATCATCCGGTCCTTGT
Organism: bacterium M00.F.Ca.ET.205.01.1.1; assembly: GCA_004791255.1. Taxonomy (GTDB): domain Bacteria; phylum Pseudomonadota; class Alphaproteobacteria; order Rhizobiales; family Rhizobiaceae; genus Mesorhizobium. The sequence goes on along the minus strand of SRUQ01000003.1, from coordinate 750,744 downwards.
AGTTCAGCGATATGGCCTTGATTCGCACCAGCAGCTCATGAGGCCCCGGCTCGGGGATCCTTCCCTCGGCCGGTTGCAGCCTGGGCAGGCCGAAACCGGTCATCTGCCAGGATCTGTTGATGTCGCTGTTCATCTCGTCTGCTCCGGATTGGGGGACTGCCGAGATGTCTACTATAGAAAATTGCGCTTCTATGCGGTATAATTGGAAACACATTGGCAATCGAAAGTCTACAATAGGAATGTTCCGATGGAATCCGCCAACATGCAAGGCGTCGTCGCCTTCGTCCACGTGATCGAGGCCGGCAGCTTCACCGCCGCCGGAGAACGGCTGCGCGTGACCAAATCGGCCATCGGCAAGTCGATCGCGCAGCTGGAGCAGCGGCTTGGCGTCCGCCTGCTCAACCGCACCACCCGCAGCCTGAGCCCGACCAGCGAAGGCCTGAGTTACTATGAAGCCTGCGTCAGGGCCGTCTCCGAGATAGAGGCCGCGCAATCGCTGCTTGCCTCGCGCCGGCAGGTGCCCTCGGGCCGGCTTCGCGTCGACCTGCCGACGGCCTTCGGGCGTCGCTGCGTTGCCCCCGTGCTGTTCGATATTTCCAGGCGCTATCCCGATCTGGCGATGGAGATCTCCTTCAACGATCGCCGCGTCGACCTGATCGAGGAAGGCATCGACCTGGCGATCCGCATGGGCGACCTCGACGACAGCCTGTCGCTGGCGGCGCGGCGCCTCTATGCCCAGCGCTCGGCCATCTGTGCCGCCCCCGCCTATCTCGACAGGCGCGGCAGGCCGCGAACGGTCGAAGAACTCGCCGGCCACGACCTGATCGGCTACACCCGCAACGGCGTCGCCCATCCCTGGCTCGTCAGGCATGCCGACGGCCATATCGGAAAGTTCACGCCGCGCGCCAAGCTGGTCCTGGACAATGGCGAGCCGATGCTCGACGCCGCCCTTGCCGGCTGCGGCATCACCTTTTTGCCCACCTGGTTGACGGCGGACAGCCTTAAGCGCGGCGAACTCGAAATGGTGCTCTACGACCGCCTGATCGAGAACATCGCCGTCCATGCCATCTGGCCTGTGACGCGGGCCATGACGCCAAAAGTCCGCGTTGTCGTCGACGCGCTGGTCGAGCATTTTTCCGCGCCGGCCTGGGATGCGGCATGACCGGCCGCTTCTGTCATGTTCTTAAAATAGCGGTCGACTATTTTCGAAAGCCTCACGGCAATGCTATTGACCGCACATGCTTTACGTTGAAATCGCTACCGTGGCCGTCCTCATCTGCGTGAACGGCCTTCTGGCAATGTCCGAACTTGCCATCGTTTCGTCACGGCCGGCCCGGCTCAAGGCGATGATCGACCGCAACGTCAAGGGCGCCGGCCGCGCCTTGGCGCTTGGTTCCAACCCCGGCAAGTTCCTGTCCTCGGTGCAGATCGGCATCACGCTGGTCGGCGTCCTGTCGGGCGCCTTTTCCGGCGCCACGCTGGGTGAGCGGCTGGCGCAATTCCTGGCCGCGAACGGCATGCGTGAAACCATCGCCGATCCGCTTGGCGTCGGCATCGTGGTTGCCGTCATCACCTATTTCTCGCTGATCGTCGGCGAACTCGTGCCCAAGCAGATCGCGCTGCGCGATCCCGAGCGCGTCGCCGTGAGGGCGGCGCCGGCCATGACCATCCTCGCCACCATTTCGGCGCCACTGGTTTTCCTGCTCGATATTTCGGGCCGCGCCGTGCTTTGGCTGCTTGGCCAGCGCGGCGAGAGCGAGGAGAAGGTCACCGACGAGGAGATCAAGATGCTGGTCGCCGAGGCCGAGCACCACGGCACCATCGAATCCGACGAGCGGCGCATGATCGCCGGCGTCATGCGGCTTGGCGACCGCGCGGTGCGCGGCGTCATGTCGCCACGCACCGAGGTCGACTGGATCAACCTGCAATCCGACGACGCCACCATCCGCAAGCTTTTGATGGACACGCAGCATTCGCGCCTGCCCGCCGGCGACGGCGGCGTCGACGCCATGATCGGCGTCATCCAGACGCGCGACGTGCTGGCGGCGCTGCTTGGCGGCCGCGCGCTCGACCCGCGCCGCCACGTGCGCGCCGCGCCCATCGTGCACGACCAGGCCGACGCGCTCGATGTGCTGCAGAAGCTGAAGGAGAGCGACGTGCCGATGGCGCTCGTCCATGACGAATACGGCCATTTCGAAGGCATCGTCACGCCCGCCGACATCCTCGAAGCCATCACAGGCGTGTTCCGCTCCGATCTCGATGCCGGCGAGGACGAAAACGCCGTGCAGCGCGAGGACGGCTCATGGCTGCTCGCCGGCTACATGCAGGCAGACGAGATGGCCGATATCCTCGGCATCGACCTGCCGGAGAACCGCGACTACGAGACCGTCGCCGGCTATGTGCTGTCGCACATGCACCATCTGCCGGCGACCGGCGAATGCGTCGACGCGCAGGGCTGGCGCTTCGAGGTGGTCGACCTCGACGGCCGCCGCATCGACAAGCTGATCGCCACTCGCCTGCCGAGCGGCCACCGCGAAATGGCGCGCTGACGGTTCAAATGTCCAGGGCCGATGGGGTCATTGGCGTCGCGCCGATTGATTGGCGGTCCGCGATCTACTGCTCCGCGAAAGCGCGCGCGAATGAATCAAGCATCGGCCGCGCGAGATATTCGAAGAAAGTCCGATCGCCGGTGCTGATGAACGCCTCGACCGGCGTCCCGGGATAAAGCTGCTCGCGCCTTACACCGGGCGGCAGGTCGGCGGCAATCGTCAGCTTTGCGCGGAAATAGGGTTCACGCGTGACCTGGTCGATGAGCCGGTCCGCCGAAATCTGTGTCACGGTGGCTGAAACCTCGGGAGTGAGCCGCGAGTTCAAGGCGGACAATCGCAGTTTCGCCGGCTGGCCGACACGGACCTGGTCGATGTCCTTCGGCCGCAGCTTCGCATCGACGACCAGCCCTGATGCAGTGGGCAGGATCTCCATGATCTTTTCGCCCGGAGCAATCACGCCGCCCTTGGAATTGTAGGTCGACGACACCACAATGCCCGCTGCCGGCGCCTTGATCGTCGTTCGTCGCAGCACCGCCTCTGCCGCTCTGGTCTGTTCCTCGATGTCGGCCAGGTTGGAGCGAACGTCGTCCAGTTTCGTCAGCGCCTCCTCCACGCGTTGCGTGGTCAGCCGCTCGGTCTGCTCCTGGGCTTCGACGATCTGGGTGTTGGCCGCGGCAAGATTGGCCTCCAGCACCCCGGCCTGCCCGACGAGATCGGCTTCGCTGCGCAACAGCTGGGAGTATTCGGTACGATTGGTGAGGCCCTTGTCCAGCAAGCTGGTCTTGATGCCGAGCTCCTTGTTGACGACCTCGGCTTGTTGCTGAATGGCCCGTTTCTGGGCCTGCAATGCCACCACCGACTGCCGATGCATGGCGACCCGTTGTGCCAGGATCGATTGCTCCGACCGGAACCGGGCAAGCCTGGCCCCGAATTCCTTCTGCTGTTCTCGGACCAGGGTCTCGAAATCGTGCTGGAAAGGGGCTGGCGCCGCCTCGGTGATTGGCGCCAGCCTGTCCAATCCGTCGCGCTCCGCCTCCAGCCGCGCCGCGCTTGCCCTGAGCGCGATTGACTGTCTCGTCAGCCGGTTGAGTTCGGCCTGCGCGGCTGTTGGCTCCAGCACCACCAGGTCCTGGCCCGGTTGCACTCGATCGCCTTCATGAACCAGCAACGCCTGGACGATACCGCCCTCGGGATGCTGGATCAGGATGTTTCCGCCCGTCGCCGAGATCGTGCCTTGGGTGATCACCGCTCCCGACAGGGGCGCGCTGACGGCCCAGTAGCCGAAGCCGCCCGCCAGCAGCGCTATGGCAGCATAACCGGTAAAGGCCACACGTCTTATATTGGTGCGGGGCTGGCTATCCCAGGCGAGGGTCTGTGTCGTCATCGCTGCGATCCGAAACTGCCATGCGCGCGGATCGTCGGGGTGAACGACCCGGTTACCACCATGCCCTGCTGGGGGCCCTTGCCGATGACCGATCGCCGCAGCACCTCGCCGCTTGGGCCGAAGGCTTCGATCATGCCGCCGCGCAAAAGCATCACGTGGTCGCAAGCGGCGGCGATCGAAGGACGATGGGTGATCACGATAACCGTGACGCCCGCCCCCCGCGCGGCCGAAACCACCGCCTCGAGCGCTGCCTCGCCGGTACCGTCGAGATGCGAACTGGGCTCGTCGAAGACCAGGAGCCGCGGATTGCCGTAGAAGGCGCGCGCCAGCCCGATTCGCTGGCGCTCGCCGCCCGACAATGCCCTGTCCGACGGGCCGATCATGGTCTGATAGCCGTCGCGCTGCCCCAGGATCAGCTCGTGCACCTGGGCGCGCCCTGCCGCCTCGACGATCGCGGCGTCGTCCGCCTCCGGGTCGAAGCGGGCGACATTCTGCGCGATCGATCCTGGAAAGAGCTCCACCTCCTGCGCCAGGTAGCCGATATGCTTTCCGAGCTGGCTTTCGTCCCAGGTCCTGAGGTCGGCGCCGTCGATCCTGATTGAGCCACCAGTCGGTTGGGCGGCACCCACAAGCAATCGCGCCAGCGTCGATTTGCCGGCGCCGCTCGGGCCGACGATGGCCAACGCTTCGCCTGCGCCGATCGCAAAATTCAGCCGTTTGAGGATGGGCTCGGTGCCGGGTCGGGCATTCGGCGCCATAAAGAAGACGTCCTGCACGGAAATCGCGCCTGCGGGATCGGGCAGGATCAGTTTGCGCGGCTCGGCCGGACGTGCCGCAAGCGCCTTTTCCAGCCGCGTCCAGGCTCGCCGGGCGTCGGCGACCTGCCGCCAGGCGCCGATCAGTTGGTCGAGCGGCTGCAGCGCGCGCGACGATACCAGCGACGACGCGAAGATCATGCCGGCCGTCATCTGCCCCTGAAGCACCAGCCATGCGCCGGCGCCGAGGATCGCCAGTTGCAGCATCATGCGCAGCGCCCGCGAGACGCCGCTGAAGATCGCATTGGCACTCGAGGAACGGTCATGGAAGGTGAGCGCCGCCGCTACGTGCCGTCCCCAGACCCGCGCGGCGTTCTCCACCATGCCCATGGCGCGCAGCGTCTCGGCATTGCGGGCAAAGGCCTGTTCCGCCTGGCTGGCCAAAGCCGAACGCTCCGTGGACAAGGCGTCGTTCCCGCCGATGGCAAGCTGGTTGGCCACGACCAGGAAAAGCAGAAGCACCGCGCCGGCGACCGTCACCAAGAAAAGCACCGGATGGATGAGATAGAGCAAAGCAAGGAAGACAGGCGCGAAGGGCAGGTCGAACAACACCGCCACGCCGCGCGACCTGATGAAGGCGCAGACCGAGGCGAGGTCGCGCAGCGGCGACAGGCCGCCGGCATATTTTGCGCCAAGCGAAACGGCGAACGTGCCGGCACCCAGCTTCCGGTCGACGGTCGCCGCGACGCGTAGCGTGTAAACGGCGCGGATCGCGTCCAGAAGCCCTAGGAAGGCGAGCGCGAGAACCGCGATACCCGAAAGATAGACAAGCGTCTCGACGCTGGAAGAGGGCAGCACGCGGTCATAGACCTGCAGCAGGTAGAGTGGAATCACCAGAAGGAGGATGTTGATCAATAGCGAGAAGAGGCCGACATCTGCGATGGCGCGCATAAGAACCGGACGCAGGCCGGATGGTCCAGTCATTTGCGCATTCCCCGGCACTGCATGATCCCGAGACCTTACGCGTGGCCGCCGAATTCGGAACCGCCGTGCAGCGTGCTGCCGGTGACACTGTGCGTGCCGATGCTGCTGCTGGTGATGCTCAGGGCGTTCGCCGGCACATTGTCCAGCGTATAGGCGCGGATGTAGTCGATCTTCATCACGGCCGGCGTGGACAGATGATCCGGAGGGGCGCCGGCCAAGCCGCCGACCGCGAGATCCGCGAGCATGTACATGGGCTTGTTCATGTCGGACGGCGTCGCCGCTTCCGCGACCTGCACACCGTCATAGGTCCAGACGAGCTTGTCCGGTGTCCAGAGCACGCCATAGGTGTGAAAACCTGCGGTATCGGAGACACTCACCGTCGACGAGACCTTGGTGTGCGTTCCCGTTTCATTGCTGTGCGCTGTCGTGATCAACGAGTTCGGGGCCTGCCCGCGCGTTTCCACCACATCCAGTTCCGGCGGCCACGAGCCGTCTTCCGGCAGCAGCCAGAAGGCCGGCCAGGCGCCGGCGTTTTCGGGCAGGTCGGCGCGCATCTCGAAATAGCCATAGGTCTGCGAGAAGGAAGAGTGCGTCGTCAGTATGCCTGACGTGTATTCGTAATTGTTGATCAGCGGCTTGATGTCCGCCGACGCCTGCGCCGCGGTGATGGTCAGCACGCCGTTGTTCACGCTGAACGGGTGGACGGAACTCGTCGGTGCGTAATTGGCGTCGATATACCACTGGAGTTCGCTATTGCTGGTCAAGGTGCTGCCGTTGGGCGCGCCCCACCAGAAGTTGGTATCCCATGTGCCGCCCTGGTCATTGTGAAGATTGAGCGTGTTGAAATCGTCGCTGAAGGACAGCTTCATTGCGGACATGTCGATCGGCAATTCGAACTGGCTGGGTTGCAGCTTGTCGATGGTCGTGTCCTTGAACTCGAGGATCTCGCCGGATCCGAGGTTCAACAGCACGTTCGATCCCGCCTGGATCATGTTCGAGTGGATGGCGTCGAACGACGTGAACCCATAGCCATTCAGGCGGACGGTGTCGGTGGCGGCAAAATTCGCTATGAGGTCGCTTCCATTGCCTTTCGAGACGATGAACGTGTCGTAACCGCCGCCGGCATCGATCAGCACATCGTTTCCCGCGCCGCCGTCCAGCGTCTGGTGTCCGGCCTTGGCGGTGATGATGTTGTCCAACTGATTTCCGAAAGCATAGTTACTGGCGTTAGTGACAACGAGGTTCTCGACATTGTCGGGGAGCTTGTAGCTCATCCATGTGCTGATCGTGTCGACGCCTGCACCAGCCGCCTCGGCCACTTTGTTGCCCGCCGCATAGAGGTAATAGATGTCATCACCAGTGCCGCCGTGCATGGTGACGTTGACGCCGGATGCTCCGTAGAAGGAGTCGTTTCCGGAGCTGCCATACATGTCCGGCCCGGCCCCTGCCGCCGAGAACCAATGGTTGGAAGCGCCGCTATAGGGAAGAGGAACACCTACGGCATTGACGAAGAAGCTCATCGGATAAATCCTCCTCGTGATGCCTGGCCCGCTTGGATCGTTCGATACGGGTTCCAGGCGGCAGCATCCGGACCAACGTTGCCTTGCATGATATCGTTCCAGGAACTTGCCACATAATCCGCTATTGCATCGACATTCGGCGACATTTTCTGAACGAACAGCACAGCAGACCGACATATGGTCCATAGATCGTAATCAGGCGGGCGAGATATTTAATAAAAATGTCACAAACACATGCCGATCTACTTGCGGCCATGCCTGTTTCAGGTCACCCGGAGCGCTCTCTGCTTCCTGGCAAGGCAGTGCATTGCCGCAATGGGAATGATGTGGCGCGCTGACGTCAGGGAACACGCCCTCAAACGGCGGCTTCGATCGGCTCGGCAAGTCTGGGATTTGAGCGCGTGGCGATCAGGCAGCTGGCAACAATGAGGCCTGCGCCTGCCAGCGTGGTCCAGGTCACCGCCTCATCGAAGAAGAAGAAGCCGAGCGCGATCGCCCAGATGAAAGCCGAGTATTCCGTCGGGATCAGATATTGCGCCTCGGCGCGTGCGTAGGCCCAGCTCATCAGAAATTGGCCGGCGAGCGAAAGCGCGGTTACGCCGGCCAGCGGCAGCCAGAGATTGCTGGGCAAGGCAACCCCGAGCCAGGGCGCCGCGACGCCAAGAATGACCCCGACGGACAGGTTCTGGAACAGCATGATTTCGACCGGCTTGGCCACCTGCGCCTGCTGTCGCGAGAGGATCAGATTGTAGGCGTAGAACACCGTCGCCACCAGCACCGCTACGGTACCGAGGAGGGCATCCCTGGTATAGCTCGACTGCCCGAATTGTCCTGCCATGATGATGGCGACACCGGCAATACCGGCCAGCGACGCCCAGATCGCCTGGCGCTGTATCTTTTCGCCCAAGAGCAGCGCGGCTAGCAGCAGCGCAAACAAGGGCGCTACGAAACTCAGCCCGATTGCCTCAGCCAGCGGCAGCCTGGCAAGCCCCCAGAAAAAACACAGCAGGACGATGGCGACGACCACGGCGCGCAGCGCATGCAACCTCAGCACGGACGGCGCGGGAAGCGAGCGCGGACCGGCCGACCAGCCCGCGCCCGCGACCACGGTCGCCAGCATGCTGCGCCACAGCACGGTGTTGTAGACGCCGACAGCGATGACCAGGCTCTTCATCGCCGCGTCCATCGCCGACAACAGGAAGATGGCAAGCGCGCAGACCAGCACCGGGATCATCGGCGAATCGACGTTTGTCAGGCTGGGTGGCTTCACGGAACTCGCTCATGTGACGGATTCCAGCGGGATATATCAGGTCCAAACGGCCGGGCCAGATGGCAGCCCCGGCCCATGGTGCGGGCCAGAGCGGCCTTCCCGGATCGATCCACGACCGCAGGGCGGCCATCAGCTATACTTCATTCAAAGCTTATATTTATACTGCTTATATGCCTCGATTCTAATGTTGCATGGAAGTAACGGCAGAAAATATTCAGTAACGAACACTTCGACTGCAAGACACGAATCAAACCTGGAGTTAACCTATTGACGGTTTGGTTCGGCGCGAGCCACCGCATTGGCATGGCTGGCGGCGCATTCAGCAGGGGCATGAGTTAATGAGAGCAAGCAGCGGCACGGTTGCGTTTGGGCGCATTCGCGGCGGGAACCTTCTGGCGGGGGTGAGTATCCTCACGCTGGCATGCCTGCTTCCCAGCGCGGCCTCGGCCGCGACCTATTTCGTCAGCAACGCGACCGAGCTGAATGCCGCCGTCAACACGGCGAATGGCGATGGCGATCCCAGTTCGACGATCGTGGCGACCCAGAGCTTCGTCGCGGGAAGTATGCCGAATCCCACCAAGCCCATCGCGCTCGACTCACAAGGCTTCACCATCACCGGCATCATCGGAAACAATTTCGGTCTTACGACCACGAACGGCAACCTGTTGACCTTGTCAGGGACGTTCCAGGGAGCGGCCAGTGCGGGCAACGCCGGCATAGGCTTTAGTCAGAATAGCCCTACCATTCCGAGCGCGATCACCAGCGATGGTTCGATCACTGGCGGCTCCTCTAGCGGGGGCGCCGGCGGCGTGGGCCTTAACCTCTCCGGCGTTACCACCTTCAACAACAATGGGACCATCACGGGTGGCTCAAGCGCAGCCGCCGCCAACGGGGGCGGAACCGGCGCCCAAGTCAGGCGCGGCTCGTCGATAATCAATTTCGGCACCATTGAAGGCGGCAGCAACACTGGCGGATTTGGAGGCGGTACCGGTATCGACCTGGGCGGCCTCGGCACCAATTCTACCGTAACCAATCACGGGACCATCCGCGGCGGGTCCGGCTCTGGCAACGGCAGTGGCGCACTAAGCTCAGGCATTGGCATTTTAGTGCGCAATGGAAGCGGCCAGATCGTCAACACCGGCACGATCGAAGGCGCCAATCTGGCCGCGGCGATCCTGTCCAACTCCGCAATCGCGACTGTCGACATCGTCAACAGCGGAACCATTCGGGCCGGAGCCGGCGCGGCGGACGCAATCGGATGGACATCGGGCACCGTGCCGACCACTGGCTCGATTCACCTTGAGTTGCAAACCGGCTCGCAAATTTTTGGCAACGTGTTGGCGAACGCGACGGCGACCACGGATCTCCTTCGGCTCAGCGGAACAGGCTTCGCGATCCTCGATGGTTCGATCGGCGATTCCGGCCAGTACCGGAACTTCGACATCCTCGAAAAGACCGGCGCCGGCACCTGGGCGTTGACGGCTGACAACACGGCCACGCAGGCCTGGACGATTTCCCAGGGAACGCTGCAGATAGGCAATGGCGGCACGACCGGCAGTATCCTTGGCAATGTCACCAACAACGCCACCCTCGCCTTCGACCGCTCCGATACCTACACCTATGCCGGCGTCATTTCCGGCAGCGGCGCGGTGAGCCAGATCGGCACCGGCACGACTATAACGACGGGCGCCAACACCTATAGCGGCGTCACGACGATCTCGGCCGGCACGCTGCAACTCGGCAATGGTGGCACGTCAGGCTCGATTGCAGGCAATGTCACCGACAACGGGACGCTTGCCTTCAACCGCTCCGATGCCGTGACCTTTGCCGGTGTCATCTCCGGCAGCGGCGCGGTGAGCCAGATCGGCACCGGCACCACGATCCTGACCGCCGACAACACCTACACCGGCGTGACGACGATTTCCGCCGGTACCCTGCAGCTCGGCAATGGCGGTACGTCAGGCTCGATAGCAGGCAATGTCATCAACAACGGCACCCTTATCTTCGACCGCTCCAACGGCATGACCCTCGCCGGCGCGATTTCCGGCGGCGGCGCGGTGGTCCAGCAGGGCACGGGCAGCACGACACTCGCCGGCACCAACAGCTACAGCGGTGGCACGACGATCTCGGCCGGCACGCTGATCGGCCAGGCAACGAGCTTCGGCACCGGCGGCATTCTCGACAACGCCGCCCTCGTCTTCGACCAGCCGAGCAATGCAGCCTTTGCCGCCATCATCGACGGCACCGGCACGCTTACCAAGAGAGGCGCTGGCAATCTCAACCTCACCGGCATCAACACGCTGAGCGGGGCGACCACGATCGAAGCCGGCAAGCTCTCGGTCAACGGCTCGCTCGCCAATTCGGCCGTCACCATTCTCAGCGGCGGCGCGCTCGGCGGCAACGGAACCGTGGGCAACACCACGCTGCAGGCCGGCGGCGTGATCGCGCCCGGCAATTCGATCGGCCTGCTGACGGTGCAGGGCAATTTCGTCGGGGCCGGCGGCACGGTCGAGATCGAAGCCATTCTCGACGGCGATGCCTCGTCCACCGACAAGCTCGTCATCACCGGCGACACGTCGGGCACCGCCAACGTCAAGGTGATCGGCCTCGGCGGCGGCGGCGCGCAGACTGTCGACGGCATCAAGATCATCGATGTCGGCGGCACGTCGGCCGGCGCTTTCAACCTGCTGGGCGATTACGTCTTCCAGGGCGACCAGGCCGTGGTGGCCGGCGCCTATGCCTATCGCATGTACCAGAACGGCATCAGCACCCCGGCCGACGGCGACTGGTATCTGCGCTCCGCCCTGATCAACCCAGTCGATCCCGGCGGTCCGACATCGCCGCTCTATTCGCCCACCGTGCCGGTCTACGAGGCCTATGCCGGCGTGCTGCAGAGCTTCATCCAGCCCGGCACGCTGCGGCAGCGCGTCGGCAACCGCTCGTGGACCGGGACGCAATCCCAGTCGGATGACCGCGTCGAGGGCGGCAGCCCGATCTGGGCGCGCATCGAGGCGGCGCACAGCACCTTCGAACCCGGCACGACCACCACCGGGACGGATTACGACGCGAACCAGTGGAAGCTGCAGGCGGGGCTCGACGGCCAGCTCACGCAGACGCAAGCCGGTGTCCTGATCGGCGGCGTCACCGTCCACTACGGCACCGTGAAATCCGATGTCTCCTCGATGTTCGGCCTCGGCTCGATCGATACGACCGGATACGGCCTCGGCGGCACGCTGACCTGGTATGGCAAGAGCGGTTTTTACGTCGACACCCAGGCCGAGCTGACCTGGTTCGACAGCGATCTCGGCTCCTCGACGCTCGGCAGCACGCTCGCCAAGGGCAATAACGGCTTCGGCTATGGCCTCGGCATCGAGGCCGGACAGAAGATCGCCGTGCAAGGCAACTGGTCGCTGACCCCGCAGGCGCAGCTCAGCTATGCCTCGGTCGATTTCGACAGCTTCACCGATCCCTATGGCGCCGTCGTCGCCAACGACAGCAGCGACAGCCTGACCGGCCGCCTTGGCCTGTCCGCCGACTACGAGAGCGAATGGAAGGACAAGGGCGGTCAGTCGGCCCGCTCGCATGCCTATGGCATCGCCAACCTCTATTACGACTTCCTCGACGGCTCCGCTGTCGACGTGTCGGGCACCAGGCTCGTCAGCAAGACCCAGCCGCTCTGGGGCGGGCTTGGCCTTGGCGGCTCGCTGAGCTGGGCCGATGACCGCTATTCCGTTCATGGCGAGCTTCTGGCCCGCACCAGCCTCGAGGACTTCGGCGACAGCCGCACCATAGGCGGCTCCGTGGGCTTCAAGATGAAGTGGTAGCTCAAAACCAATCGCTTCTTGAAGAAAGCGGACCGCTGCGCGACGGCGTCGCCGGCGGTCACCCGGCGGCCAGGCCGGGCATCAACACGATCTTCCCGCTCGAGCGGCGCCCCTCCAGCAGCCGGTGTGCCTCTCCGGCCTGAGCGAGCGGGAAGCGGCCGCCGATCACGACCCGTAGCCGGCCGCTTTCAGCCAATTGGAACAGTTCGGACAGGCTGGCCCTCAGCAGGCTAACCGACAACAGCGGCAGCAGCGCGAAACCTCTCAAGGACTGGTTGCGGCCGATCATCGCTTCGAGATCGGAAGTCGCCAGCCCATAGCGGCCGAGTGCTGCAAAGACCAGTTCGCCGCCAGGCGCCAGCGCCTGCAGCAATGTTCCGGTCAGTGCGCCTCCCACCGTGTCGTAGACAATCCCGACGCCCTCACCGCCAGTGACGCCGTGGATTCGGGCGGGCCAATCCGGCTCGGTGTAGTCGACCACACTATCTGCGCCGAGCGACAGGGCAAAATCCAGCTTTGCCTTGTCGCCGGCGGCCGCGATCACCCGGCTCGCGCCGCTTTGCCGCGCAAGCTGGATAAGCAAGGATCCGACACCACCCGACGCGCCCGGCACCAGCACCGACTTGCCGGCCGGCGCGCTTTGGCGAAGCAGATGAAGCGCCGTCAGCCCCTGCACCATCAGGGCTGTCGCCTCCTCGAAGGAGACCGCATCCGGCAGCGGCACCACGAGATCGGCATCGATCGTCACCTGCTCCGCATAGCCTCCGTGAGGATGTTTCGACACGAACAGCGGCGCCGCGACACGGGTTCCCAACAGGGCCGCATCCACCCCTTCTCCAACAGCCACGACCACACCCGCCGCCTCCACGCCGGGGCTCACCGGCAATTGCGGCGTCGCCGCATAACGATCCGCTCGCATCAGGACCTCGAAGAAGTTGATCCCTGCGGCGTGGACGCGGATCAGAACCTCGCCGGCCTGGGGCACCGGCGCTGGCACTTCGACAACCTCCAGCACCTCGGGACCGCCGAAGCGGCTGAATTGAATGGCTTTCATGGCAAACTCCGATCGCTATGGCATCGACCGCGGTTTGCCACTATCTGCGAGGCCTCGACCACACACTCATTTGTCCCCTGCTGACCGGGAGGTGACCATGGCGAAGCTGACGAAGAGACTGCCGATGCTGCCGGCCGAGCGGGCACTGAAGGTGATAGCCGGCCGCTGGAAGGCGGTCATCCTCTACCATCTCTTCGATGGTCCCCGGCGGCTGACCGCGGTGAAGGCGTTGATGCCAGGCATCACCGAGAAAGTGCTGATCCAGCAGCTTCGCGAAATGCAGGAGCACGGCCTCGTCAGCCGGGAAATCTTCGCGGAAGTGCCGGCGCGCGTCGAATACTCGGCAACCAGCCTCGGCCTCAGCCTGGAGCCGATCCTGCTGGCGCTCTGCCAATGGGGCCAGCACCATGCCGACGAGTTGGACGAAAAGCATCGCCTCGCCGACTGCATCATCCGGCCACGGCAGGCGCAAGACGCGCAAATGGCCAATTGAAAAAGGGCGGCGCAAGCGCCGCCCCGTATCCCTTGGGAGGATATCTCGTCTGGCGGTTCAGGCCGCCTGGGCTTCGCTGGCGATAGCATCGGCCGCGCGTGCCGCTTTCAGCACCTTGGCCCACCATGCGACGTCGTTGACCAGCGCCGTGGCGGCCTGGTTCAGGTGTTCGAGATCTTCGAGCTTCTTGTCGCCCTGGCGCACGGCCAGGAAATCGCCCCAGGCGATGTGGACGGCCGACTTGACCGGCGCCATCTGCAGTTCGACGGCCGCAAGACGAAGGTGCTCAACGGCGCGCGCGCCACCGACGCTGCCATAGCCGACGAAGCCGGCCGGCTTCTTGTTCCACTCGTTGGCGGCGTAGTCGATGGCGTTCTTCAGCACGGCCGTCGGGGCGTGATTGTACTCGGCGGCGGTGAAGATGAAGCCGTCGAATCCGGCGACCTTCTTCTGCCAGCGCTGCGCCACTTCGTTCTGCGACGGCGCCCAGGCCGAGGATGCGACTTCGTCGAAGAAGGGCAGCGGGAAGTCCCTGAGGTCGACGACTTCGACGTCGATGTCGGCATGCGATTTGGCGATCTTGGCGATCCACTGGGTGGGGACGTCGGCGAAGCGCGCGGCGCGCGTCGAACCGACGATGATGGCGATCTTAGGTTTTGACATGGGGGCTCTCCATACTCGTAAAGCAGGTATCGTTTGGATACCGGCGCGATATGAGATACTGTCAAACCGCAGCGCAAGGAGGCACTTTTTTGTTACCGACGCACCCGTTCAGCACCGAGGACTGCCGCGCCGTTTCGGAAATCCTGCAGCGTGTCGGCGACAAATGGACCGTTCTGGTGGTCGGCAAACTGGGTGGCGGACCGCTACGCTTCAACGAATTGCGTGCCGCCGTCGGCGGCATCTCGCAGAAGATGCTGACCACCACCTTGCGTGGCCTGGAGCGTGACGGTTTCGTCACCCGCACCGTATTCCCGACCATCCCGCCGCGGGTCGATTACGAGCTGACCGAACTCGGCCACGAGCTGCTTGTCCCGGTCAGCGCGCTCGGCGCATGGGCCCGCAAGAACACCACGCGCGTGCGCGCCGCGCGCGAAAAATTCGACGGTGTGCACGTCTGAAAGCCTTGCGGCGCAAAGCGTTCCGAGCTTCGCGGTGAAAGGCGTCGCCTACTGCCGGGACGGGTTCGCAGATATCCCAGGAACCTCTGGACTCTTCGCATTGGGCCCGAGCCAACTCAACGCCTGCTGGTTTCCAACAACGAGGCCCGCGCCCTCAACAAGACCATTCAGGCTTTGGCCGCCATGCTGCCGCAAGACGCCGTCTCAGGGATCACGGTCGTCGCGGCCCGGCCCTCCTTGGCAGCCAGATTGCCATGCAGGCAGGTGGAGCGCGGAAGGTCATTCTGGATTTCGACATAGGCGGTTATGCCGAGCAGGCAGACCAGGGCGAAAAGGGCTGCCACGAGCCAGCCGTTCAGCATGTGTTGACGCATTGTCTTCCCTCCGACACCCGCAAACTGCGGTGTGAAGGCAACCATTGGATGTCGCGAAGCGCATCTGCGGCGCAACCGTCGATACAAACCGCAGGCTGGGCGGAATCAGCGTCGTGTCAGGCTTCGGCCGGGACCGCCTTCGGCTTGCCCTCGCTGTCCAGCGCCACCATGACGAAATCGGCGTGGGTAACCTTCTCCATCAGGTCGGAGAGATAGCGCTGCGCCCAGGCCTCGACCTTGAGCGTCATCGAGGTGCGACCGACGCGCTCGACATGGGTGTAGATGCACAGCGTGTCGCCGATCTTCATCGGCTTGGCGAAGGACATTTCCTTCACCGCCGCCGTCACCACGCGCCCCCTGGCTCGTTCGGCGGCGCGGATGCCGCAGGCCAGATCCATCTGCGCCATCACCCAGCCGCCGAAAATATCGCCGGCGGCATTGGCATCGGAAGGCATGGCCAGCGTGCGCAACGTAAGATCGCCAAGCGGCCGGCCTTCTGCATAGTGCACCATGCGGGAAAATCCTTCGAGACGATCGTCGCGACCACGTAGCGACAAGGATGCAACGCGTCAACGCGCGAAGGGTGGGATCATGTAGCCCTCACGATCAGAATTTGAGGGTGGCGGCCGTTGCAGCATCAAAATACCAATCGACAAACCTTTTGTATGAGCCCAGGCACTGCTCAACATAGTTAGGGTTCTTTGACGCCTCTTTTGATTTCGTAGGGCAGCTCTTCTCCGCTGTGGCTCTCAAACGGCTCACTCTTTCTTTATCGAGCTCGGCCTTCCGATCATTTTGCCCAGGCGTGCTTCGCAGATATTCCACAACGGAGGCTAGGTCGATACGAGTTTTGCCTATTCCGGCATATGCTGCGTCGATACGTTCCGGAAGTGTCAGCTTGGCGGCGTCATCTACGGCGTCGTGGCTTGAGCCAGTCAGTGCACGCAGGAAGTCGATCGTTTCGAAACGCTCACCCACCCTTGGACCTTTCCAGCTAAGAGCACCCGCCTCCCAACGGGCGATCTCGTGCACGATCCTTCCTTTGATTTCGTAGGCGGCGCTCACGTCCCCACCTTTGAGACCATTCGGACGATTCACATAGCTGGTTTCGTCATCCAGAATAAGAAGGGCATCTTCCAAAGCGAACGGCTGATCGCTTCTCTCAATGCAGATCCCGAACAAGCCGACATTCTGCAGCCGGTAAACTTGGTACTTGCTGTCGAGCGAAAGGCAAGCCTCCCCTTTCGCAATGCGATAGGTTCTCTCGACCCACAGAGGCTCGCCTTTAAGTGGATTGTCCTCATAGCGGCTGGCTCCGGTTCGCGGTGGCCGACCCAGGATCGCGACGCGCTCGGCCATCCCGTCAGCAAGAGCAATCGCGCAGATATCTCTCGTGCAAATGTCGTTTCCGAACAATGCCAGAGTCTTGATTGCGCCGACAGGACTGTCGATCTTGCGCTGGAGATACTTCGAATCGAGAGCGGTTCGGGCGATTTCGATATCGTTCTGTACGCGGGCCTTCTCAACGGCGCGATAGCCGAAGAGGGCGGCGACCAGCACCGGATAAACGGCCAAGGCGCCGAGTATTTCAGTGCCGGAGCGATCAGTGGCGGCAAATGTCAAGAACAAGGTCATCGGCACGATGATCAGCCAGAATCCAATGATCATCGGACCCATGATAAAAGGGCCAAGGATCACAAACGCCTGGCCAGACATCAGGCCGCCAATCACCGCCCAGAGAAGCAAAAGGATGCTTCCGGAAATAAAGAGACTTTTAGTAAATCCAAAAAAGAATTTTTCAAACTGCATTGACACACTCAGAATTAGTTCAAATATATTTAGAATATACCGCTCAACCAGTTAGAAAAAAGTTTCCTGCCAGATGGCACGTCGCATCCTCATCGATTTCGAGACGACGCCCGACGACACCGATCTCAACTTCAAGATCTGGATATTCGCCGAGGATGTTTATCGCGCTCTGCGATCGAACGAGCTTGCATCGCTTCCGCCCGGCGATGTCGACCGCGTCTCTTCGCGTCTTGTCATTCCGGTCCGTTCGAAAAGGCGCGTGCGGCGCACGATCTCAATCATCGACAAGCTGTTGAGTGAACATTTCCTGACGCAAGTCGCCTTACTGTCGGTCACCGACGAATCCGGCCAGCCTGTCGATTGACTCTTGGCTGGCGTCGATTTCGACACGAACCCCGGTCGCTTTTTTCACAAGCCATGCCGGAACGTCCGGCGACTCCACGGACGCGTCGCGTCTAGGCTGCGATCCGTAAATCCGGAGCCGCCCGAACGCCATCATGCAGACCTATGACTTCATCATCGTCGGCTCCGGTTCCGCCGGCTCGGTGCTTGCGGACAAACTATCGGCCTCCGGCCGCTTTTCGGTTCTGCTGCTGGAAGCCGGCGGCACCGACCGGCGTTTCTATGTCCAGATGCCGCTCGGCTACGGCAAGACCTTCTTCGACTCCGCCGTCAACTGGAACTACAAGGCCGAGCCGGATCCCGGCCTTGGCGGCAATGCCGATCACTGGCCGCGCGGCAAGCTGCTCGGCGGTTCGAGTTCGATTAACGCCATGGTCTGGATTCGGGGCGCACGCGAGGATTTCGATGCTTGGGCGGCTGCCGGCAATCCCGGCTGGAGCTACGACGACTTGCTGCCAACCTTCAAGGCGCTCGAGGACAATGAGGCCGGCGCCAACAAATGGCGCGGCACTGGTGGACCGCTGCACGTCACCGACTGTTCGAACGCAGTCCATCCGCTGACCCGGCGCTATCTTGCCGCTGGCCAGCAGGCCGGCCTGCCGCTCAATCCCGATTTCAACGGTGCCGCACAGGAAGGCGTCGGCGTCTACCAGATCTCGACCAGAAACGGCCGTCGCATGTCGGCGGCACGCGCCTTCCTGCGCCCGGCGATGAAGCGCGGCAACGTCCATGTCGAGACCAACGCACTGGCAAGCCGCATCCTGTTCGAGGGCAAGCGCGCGATCGGCATCGAATATCTGCAGAATGGGCATACGAAGACGGCCCGCGCCGGCCGCGAAGTCATCCTGTCCGCCGGTTCGATCAACTCGCCGCAGCTCTTGCAGCTCTCCGGTGTCGGTCCCTCCGCGCTGCTCAAGAGCCTCGGCATTCCGGTCGTCCACGCCAGCGACAATGTCGGCGCCAATCTGCAGGACCATGTCGGCATCAATTACACCTTCAAGGGCAAGGTGCCGACGCTCAACCAGGTGCTGCGCCCCTGGTGGGGCAAGCTGCTGGTCGGCATGCAATATATCCTGACACGTTCGGGGCCGCTGTCGCTATCGATGAACAATGCGGGTGGCTTTTTCCGCACCGACCCGGCGTTCTCGTGCCCCAACATGCAGCTCTATTTCCAGGCCTTCTCGACCGTCATTCCAAAGAGCGGCGAGCGGCCGATCCTGACGCCGGATCCCTGGCCGGGCTTTTCCATCGGCCTGTCCAACTGCCGGCCATCGAGCCGCGGCGAGATCATGATCCGCTCGAAAAATCCGCTCGACTATCCCAGGATCACGGCCAATGCCTATTCGACCAATGCCGATGTCGAGGAGATGCTGGCCGCGGTGAAATTCGTGCGCAAGATCGCTTCGATGCCCGCCATGGCCGAGATCATCGAGGAAGAAGTCCTGCCCGGTCCGTCGATCCAGTCCGACGCCGACCTGATCACCGATTTCAGGAAGCGCTCCGGCACCGTCTATCACCCCGTCTCGACCTGCCGCATGGGGCCTGATCCCGGGCGCGCCGTGGTCGATCCGCGCCTGAAAGTGCATGGCATCGAAGGCCTTCGCGTCATTGACGCCTCGATCT
Source organism: bacterium M00.F.Ca.ET.205.01.1.1 (assembly GCA_004791255.1). GTDB lineage: Bacteria > Pseudomonadota > Alphaproteobacteria > Rhizobiales > Rhizobiaceae > Mesorhizobium. The sequence goes on along the minus strand of SRUQ01000003.1, from coordinate 731,582 downwards.
TTCCCGACAACATCACCGGCAACACCAACGCCGCCGCCATCATGACCGGATGGAAGGGCGCCGAACTGGTTCTGGAGGATCAGAAATGAAGATCACCGACGTCAAGACCTGGGTTGTCGGCAACCCGCCGCCCGGCATCGGCGGCAAGTATTTCATCTTCGTCAAGCTGACCACCGATGGCGGCGTGGTCGGCTATGGCGAGGCCTACAACGCCACCTTCTCCGCCCATGTCACGGCGAAAATGGTCGAGGACATGGCCGAGCGCTATCTCGTCGGCCGCGACCCGCACGACATGGAGACCTTCTTCCGCCGCGCCTATTCCTCCGGCTTCACCCAGCGCCCCGACGTTTCCGGCATGGGCTGCTTCTCGGCGCTGGAAATGGCCTGCTGGGACATTATCGGCAAGGAGGCCAACAAGCCGGTCTACAAGCTGCTCGGTGGCCAGGTGCACGAGACGCTGCGCTCCTACACCTATCTCTATCCGCACACCGGCAGCGTCCATTCCGAGGACGCGCCCGACGGCAGGAACGTCTACAACGATCCCGAAATGGCGGCCGCCTGCGCGCTCGAATATGTCGAGCAAGGCTTCAATGCCGTCAAGCTCGACCCGGCCGGTCCCTACACCGCCTTCGACGGCCACCAGCCGCGCCTTCTCGACATCGATGTCTCGACCCGCATGGTCAAGGCGATCCGCGAGGCGGTCGGCACCCGCGCCGACATCTTGTTCGGCACCCACGGCCAGTTCACCGCATCAGGCGCACTGCGCCTGGCGCGCGCCATCGAGCCCTACGATCCCCTGTGGTTTGAGGAACCTGTGCCGCCCGATATGCCCGAAGTGATGGCGCAGGTTGCCCGCGGCACCTCGATCCCGATCGCCACCGGCGAGCGGCTGACGACGAAATTCGAATTCGCCCGCGTCATCGAGAACCGCGCCGCCACCATCCTGCAGCCCGACCTCGGCCGCTCCGGCGGCATTCTCGAAACCAAGAAGATCGCCGCCATGGCCGAGGCCTATCACATCCAGGTCGCGCCGCACTGCTATTGCGGGCCGATCGTGGGTGCGGCCAACATCCAGCTGGCGGTGACGCTGCCCAACTTCCTCATCCTGGAATCGCTCAAGCAGTGGGACGGCTTTCACGAGAAGCTGCTCAAGAAGAAGATCGAGTGGCAGGACGGCAATGTCATCCCGTCGAAAGAGCCGGGCCTCGGCGTCGAACTCGACGAAGCGGTCTGCGACGCCCACCCCTACAGCGGCAAGGATCTGCATCTGCAGATGATGCAGACGCCGTTGATGCCGTGAGCGAGCGCTACGCCTTCATCGGCCTTGGCCATCTCGGCGGCAACCTTGCCGCCAGCCTGGTCCGCAACGGCTTTGCCGTGACCGTTTTCGACCGCGACCGCGCCGCCGTCGAGCGCCTCGTCGCGCTCGGCGCCAGCGCCGCGACGAGCCCGGCCGAAGCCGCCGCACGGGCCGGCAACGCGATCACGTGCCTGCCCTCGCCCAAGATCAGCGAGGCGGTGCTCGCCGGTCCCGGTGGACTGCTGGAAGGGCTGCCCGCAGGCGGCACCTGGATCGAGATGTCGACCAACGGCCGCGACGAGATCGTCCGCCTTGCGGCCCTCGCCTCAGCCAAGGGCATCGACACGCTGGAATGCCCGGTCACCGGCGGCGTGCATCTGGCGGCGGCCGGCAAGATCACCGCGCTGGTTGGCGGCGATGCGGCGCTCTACGAACGCCATCGCACGGCGATCGAGGCGATGTGCTCGCGCTCCTTCCTGATGGGCCCGGTCGGCTCGGCGGCGGTGATCAAGGTCATCACCAACATGCTCGCTTTCATCCATCTCGTCGCTGCCGGCGAGGCGCTGATGCTGGCCAAACAAGGCGGGCTCGACCTCGCTCAGTCCTACCACGCCATCGTTGCCTCTTCCGGCAACAGCTTCGTCCACGAGACCGAAAGCCAGCTCGTGCTCAACGGCTCCTACGACATCGGGTTCACCATGGACCTGGCGCTGAAGGACCTCGGCTTCGCGCTGGGCATGGGCCGCGATTTCGACGTGCCGCTCGACCTGGCATCCCGCGTCAACGCGATTTTCGAACAGGGCAAAGCAGTCTATGGAGGCGGTGCCTGGTCGACCCAGATCGTCAAGCTGCTCGAGGATGCGGTCGGCACGGAACTGCGCGCGCCTGGCTTTCCGGCAAAGCTGGAGCTCTGACCCGCTTCCAGAAAACCAAGCAATTTCATACGGTTGAAATGACAACCGGTTTCATTTTCAAAACCGGTTGAATCAAGCTCTCAACACCTTGATTCAGTATCTGAGCGTCAGCGCGCCGGGCAGGATCTCGTAGGTCGCGGGAATACGCCCCGGCGACTCCCCGTCAATATCGACCAGCGCGCCATTCTGCTCGACATCGCCGAGCGGCTCGACAACCACCTTGCGGCCGCGCAGGATGGTGATGGCCGGATGGTTGCGATGCCGGCCGCCATAGAGCAGGCGAATATCCCATATCAGCTTCAGCTTGCCGGCCGCGCGCAGGATGACGATGTCGAACTGGCCATCGGCGAGTTCCGCGTCCGGCGCTATCATCATGCCGCCGCCGAAGAATTTGCCGTTGGCAACGGCCACCAGCGCCATGCGCGCTTCGACCGGCGTGCCGTCGTCGACCGTGATCCTGATGTCCTGGAAGCGGTAGCGGATGAACTCGACCACGGTGCGCCACAGGAACAACGCCTTGGCCGACATCTTGCCCTTGCGCTTGTCGGCATTGACGGCGCGGTCGGTGGCGCCCGACAGGCCGAGGCTGGCAATGTTGATGAAGTGCCGGCTGGCCAGCGCGCCATGGTCGTCGATGTAGCAGATGCGCCCGGCATCGACCTTGCGCGGCTTGGCCTCCGCGATCCGCTTCAGCGTGGCGTCGAAATCCCTGGGCAGGCCGAGGCCGCGCGCGAAATCGATGCCGGTGCCGCACGGCAACAGGCCGAGCTCGGTCGTCCGTCCGGTCTCCTGGAATGCCTGCAGAAGCCCGTCTGCGACTTCGCTGGCCGTGCCGTCGCCACCGGCTGCGATGACCAGGTCGAAACCGCTCGCGGCAAGGTCGATTGCCAGGCGCTCCGCGTCGCCCGATGCCTGCGTCTCACGCAGTTCGAAATCGCCAAAGTGCTTTTTCAGCGAAGCGGCAACCTCCGGCCAATGCCGTTTCAGCCGGCCGCCGCCGGCAATAGGATTGAGCACCACCCCGACCTTCAACTCGCACCCTCCCCCGCGCCGGCAGGCCCCTTCTTTGCCGGCCCAGTTTCCTTTGCCGACATTGAAACCCGCGCCAGTCAGCGGAGCAAGGGGCGCATTCGGTTGAAGCGCCAAAAAAGCGGGCAGGCTGTCTAAGGTATCAGGTCGCGAGATTCCGAGCTTCTTGCAATCGATCCCCGATAATCCCGCTATCCACAGGGCCGGGGCCATTCCGCAAAGCCCTTGGCCGGCGTAGGTTTAACCCATCTCAGGCGGCTACCGATCGCCCGGCCGAAAGGCGAAGCGAAAGGCGGATTTCCTGAGGCCCGTACGGCCCAGATCGAGAGCAGGTTCGCCTGCTGGAGGGACGGAAGCCGAGACCTACGGGGCCGCGGAAAGCGTGCCAACGCCGACGGCGGACCGATGCTGCCATGAAGGACGGCAAAAACCTTCGATGGTACGCAGGGCAAAGCCCGCAAGGGTGGAGACCGGCGTGGTCTGGAACGGGCATCGCCCTCGGGTGGTGACTGGCAGGACCGTCAAAATCAAGGCCGGCATGGCGCGACGACTTTGCGGAAGTTGCTGCCGCGACCGTGTCCTGATCTGACAGGGAGGCGCTGGGAGAAATCCCGGCGCCGACTGTCTTTTGCAGCCTATTCCCCGCATTTTTACGGTGTCTTCTGTCGGGGCTGCAACCGGCGGCAAAAATCAGCTAACGTTTGAAGGTGTCGGAGTCCGTTTGATAACGCGCTCTGCCGAGGTGCATGGCGTGGGTTTCGAGAACCGAAGCGGAGCGGACATTGGTCCGTGAGCTCAGTTCTACTGCGATACAGTAGAACGCGGAAGCGCAGAAAACCGCGTCAGGCGACCGGCAGAGTAGCGTTAGCGAATGGACTCCCTTGAAGGGGGATACTTCATGACGCTCATCCAGAAGCTTGCCGTCGCCTATGCTTTCCTGTTCTTCGCCGTCGTAGCCATCGGTTACATACCGGCCTTCAACGACGCCGACGGCAATCTGTTCGGTCTGTTCTCGCTGCAATGGTACGACGATCTGCTGCACGCCTTCTCAGGCGTCTGGGCGCTGGCCGCCGCCCTCATCTCGCATCGCCAGGCGGTGTTCTATTTCAAGCTGTTCGGCTCGGTCTATCTGTTCGACGGCGTGCTCGGCCTGGTCACCGGCTCGGGCTGTCTCGATGCCGGCATCTTCATCAACGGCTTCCGTTCCTTCAGCGATATCGAATTCCCCGCCCGCTTCTTCGCCAACCTGCCGCACATCGCCATTGGCGGCATTGCCGTCTATATTGGCTTCTGGCTGTCGAAGCGCGTCCATGACCACTTCGCCACGGCCTGACCGGCCATGTTTTTGTTTCGCTGGCTGAGACGCCTCATCAAGACGATCCTCTGGCTGATCGTCATCGTCATCCTGATCCCGGTCGCAGGCCTCGCCTACGGCTTCCTGATGACACCGTCGCTGGACAAGACCCCGTTGCCCGGCATTGCCGACGGCGCGCCGCCCAAGGCTCTGGCGGACAAGGTGCGCGCCGAAATCCCCGGCTACCAGCGGCCGGAAGAATCGACCTTCCTCACCTATCCGGAATGGGCGATCGTCTATGCGGCGCGCGACTATGCCGGCTTCGTCGCCAAGGAGCAGCCGAGCGGCTTCCCCTATTTCGCCTATGTCGGCCGCTTCTGGCAGGATTACGCCACGGTGATCCGCGCCAGCTCCGCCTACAAGTTCAACTACGCAAACCACCAGATGCTGGTCATCATCGGCACCAGCCACTCGATCGAACATGGCCTGCAATGGACCTATGAAAACACGGTCGGCCGCATCACGGAGGCGATGGCAGGCAAGCACACCGCCGCCGACATCTACCAGGCCAAGGTAGCGGCCGACTATGCCGCTTTCCTCGACCAGGTGCCGTGGTATCAGTTTCCCTATGCCGAGAAGCGCGCCGGCCTGTTCGCCGTGGCGCCGGCTCCCGGCGACAGCTCCATCCGCACCAGCGAACGCAAGCTTGCCTTCGGCCTCGCCGACACCATCAAGCAAGGCTATGCCGACCTGATCAAGCAAGCGCTGGCCGCCACCTCGGACCCGGCCCTGCTCGACATTCATGTCTGGGCCAAGGGCCCGGTCGGCGAAGCGACGCGCAACGAGCCGGACACCTTGCTGGAACGCGACCTGGGCACTGACGGCACCGTCTTCGTCACCAGGCGCTACCAGGTGTTCACCGACATGGTCCCGCGGCTGATCGACAAGGGCGTCTCCTTCGTCGAGATCGGCGGCAATGACGAGATCATGGTCACCATGCTGTCCACCGACGCCATCGCGATCCCCGAGGGCATGCGCATCCTGTTCAGCTATCCGCTGCCGGCGGAACCCTCGACGCGCCGCACCGGGCTAACGATCGCTGTGCGCAAGCTGCATCTGGTGCTGCCGGCGCTGATGAAGGCCGGCGCCAGGCTTGAGCACGTTTACGACTACTGAGGCATTGCCGGCTGGGCACTGCGCAAACCCGGGATCACCTTGAGAACGGCCGTGACATATTCCGGCCGTATGGCGCCGCTGACAACCGTGAAGGTGGCCAGCATGATGCTGGCCAGCGCCCCATCATGCCATGGCCTGAAGGCCAGCGCGTCGACGGCATAAGCCCAGAATGGAAAGGCGAGCATCGACATGACGATGTTGGCGCCGGGAGCCTCCGCCTTGTCCCCGGAATCGCTCATCGATTTCAAATAAACCGGCGTCATCGCCAGCGCGATGATCAATACGATCCATGAAATGGTCCAGACGCTGAAGCCGGCCATTTTGACGCCTTCGATGGCTCCCTTCACCGCGCCGGGAACATCAGTGGAGTTTTCGTTCAATGCCTTCGCCAATGCTTTGGCGACCGGCTCCTCGGCTGCATTGCCGAGAATGGAGTTGACGAAGATGAAGAAGGCCACGACTTCAGCAGGCACGTATTTCGCGACCCGGTCGAGATAGCCGTCGCCGCCCTTCGGCTCATCGCCCGCGGCGTCTGGCTCCCCGCCCGCGGGGACGTCGTCCGCCTGAAGTTCCGCCTGGACTATCGCGCCCTCGGGTCGCGGCACCCCTTGCCGGGTTCGTAAGACAGGCTGCGCAGATCTGACAATCCTTCCCACGTAAACCCCTCGGTCATTTGTTGCACCACCCCATCAATATCATAGTATAAATCCGCGCGGAAAAACAGTTGCACCCGATACTCGGCAAATTTATTTCGAGTTCTTTCTGCATCGTGGTCGTGGCCTTGCTCGCCGACGTTCCAGGAGGGCTCCGTGGTGACATCGGCTTTTCAACAGACGCCACCCAACTCGCCGGGCATCGTGGCCAAAATCCCGCCTTGTTCGCGCGCGATGGACTGAGGGGAGTGCCGGGGGGCATCTCGAAGGGACAAGACCGTGATCAAGACCGCCCTTGTCGCCATGACCATTGTCGGCTGCGACTGCGACGCCAAGCTTTGCGAATATATCGGCGAGACGCCGGCCAAGTGGTCGACGATCGCAGAGTGCGAAGCGGCGATGAAAAGCCAGATGCTGCATGAGCGCAATTTCAACTATCCGCTCGTTTCAGGCATCTGCCGCGCCAAGGGCTCGTCCTCCACCGCGCAGCTCGCTGCGACCGCATCACGGCCGGAGCTGAAACCCGCCAGCAGGGTCGTCAGAACGGAAAGCCCGCTGCCGCCGGAACTCAGCCACAGGCCGAGCGTTCCGGTCGGCTCGCCGACGACGGCCATGGAAGCGGAAGCTGCCCGGCCCGTCGCCTATGAACAGGTGGTGGATGGCGGAACCGGCGTGCTCTACCGCACGAAAAACGGCTACGCCGTGGTCAAGACCGATCTCGGCCGCGCGGCTTCAGCGACCGCAGACGCGGCAAAGCGCTCGGTGAACTGGCTGGCCGGCCTGGTGCCCGGCAAGCTGTAGGACCCTCGATCAGCTTGGGCAGCTGGCTGAAGCCGGATGAAGTCCTCTCCAACGCAGTCCCGCTCAGCGCCTTGATGGCGCGGTAGAAGGTCGAGGAAAACAGTTCCGTCGGATCATAGTGCCGCTTGGCGGCGAGGAAGGCCGGCAACTCGGGATAGGAGGCCAGCAATTCCTTGCCCGTGTAATGCAGCTGATAGGGCAGGAAGAACCGCCCGCCATGCTTGGTCGTCACGTCGATCAACGCCCGCGTCAGCACCCGCATCCGGGCATTGCCGTCGGCATCAGTCGGCTGGTTGATGTAGAGCACCAGCGAATAGGCCGGCTCCGGCGCATAGGTCAGCGCCACATCCTCCTTGTGGACGATGCGCACCGAGGCGTTGAGCACCGGCAAATCCTGGTTGCGCAGGATCTCGCGCGCCTCCACGATGAATGGATTATAGGCGGCGCGTGGAATAAAATATTCGTGCAGTATGTCGGTCTCGTCGGCCAGATCGTTGAACAGATACGGCACCGAATCGTGCATCGGGTTGTTGCGGGTGACGAGGCAGGCCTCGCCTTGCGCCATCGCCACGCTGCGCGCCACCGTGCAGTTCTCGAATTTCGGCTCCAGCGTCGTTTCGGTGAACCACTTCAATTCCTGGAACAGGCTGCCCCATTTGGCCAGGTTCATGATCACCCGTTTCAGCCCAACCGAACCCGGCTCGCCGATCGCGGGCTGGTCGGCCGGCGGCAGCTCGGCGACCTTGTCGTAGCGATAGACGATCATGTCCTCGAGGAAATTCCCCGGCGCCGTCGACAGGTGGCCGTAGAACAGGCCGATATCCTTGTTCGGCTCCAGCACCTCGGCGAAGAATTTCGGAAAGTCGTCGGATCTGATGATTTCGCGCGACGTCCGGTAGACGGCGTTGTCGACGATGTCGAGCGTCGCTTCCAGCACCACCCCGAACAGGCCGTAGCCGCCGACGACATGGCGGAAAAGCTCGCTGTTCTCGCTCGCCGAGCAGGTGGCCACCGACCCGTCGGCCAGCATCACCCGCATCGACCTGATCGAGCCCGCCACGGAGCCCGCCTGATGGTCCATGCCATGCGCGTTGACCGACAGCGATCCGCCGACCGAGAAGATATCGGTCGACTGCATCGCTTTCACCGCGAAACGCTGATGCAGCAGGTTCTGGATGTCGTGCCAGCGCGCGCCCGGCTGCAGGGTCATGGTCTTTGCCGCCGCATCGACTTTGACCTTGTCGAACTTTCTGAGGTCGAGCACCAGCGCGTTGTCGTCGAAGGCATGGCCACCCATCGAATGGCGGATGGCGGCCAGCGAGACTTTCAGGCCGTTGGCGCGGGCGAAGGCCAGCGCCTTGGCGATGTGCTCCTCCTCGCTGACCTCGACCACTCCATAAACCGGCGTCCGCGACAGGCCGCTGGCATCGTTGATGTCGCCGCCCCTGGCCGACCAGGGCAGCGATGGGTCATAGGCCGGCGGGCTTGCAAGCGGTTTCAGCGGCAGGGCGATGCCGTCGATATCGGCAATGCGGCCGGCATTCTTCGGCCCCGAAGGCCCGCGCGCCAGGCGCGCCACGGTGGTGCCGCCCCACAGCATGGCGCCACCAACGACAGCGGCACCCAGCAACAGGCGCCGCGACAGGCGAAACCCTTTTTGTCCGTCGGCCATGGATCCCCCATGGCCAAGGGATAGCCCGGCTTTCCGGCAAAAACCATAGCGGCGCTGCCGGACCGGACATCCATGTGACGAGCGAAGCATATGGCCGATCCCCGAAGAGACCGGCCATATTGGAACAGGGTGTGAAGGAATTCGTCGGCAGATCCGCCGACGTTACGCTCGCGTCTACGAGGCCTTCTTGATCGATGTCACCATGCCGGTCTTGTCATCGACGGTCACCGCCACCTTGGCGCCGACCTTGAGCTTTCCGACCGCAGCGTCCGGCGACAGCTGGTAGATCTTGCCGTCGTCGAGCGTGATCGACTTGGTCGTCGGATCGACGGCCTGGATGGTGCCCTGAACGGTCGCGGCATAGGCCGTGCCAAGGAAGGCGAGCAAAGCGGCGGTGGTTGCGAGGGTCTTTTTCATTCGATAGCACTCCGTGCTGTTTCGGTTTTCCGGGCTGCCGGCCAGGGACACGACAGCGCCGAACGGCCTGAAACTGGATCGGAAAGCTCTCCATCCGCAAATCACGTTGAGTGAATTTTTGCAAACAATATCAGAGGCTTATTTCCGACACATTGTGCAGGGATCGCCAAAACCGTCGGCTTGAAGATCGATCGCGTCAACGACTTTCGTCATGAAAAGAGTCGGTTAGGCGCTGTCCGGCGTTCACCATGCGACAGCCGCATTTGCAGGCCGGCGGCATCACGAAATGGCTGGGAAAAATCAGCGCGGACACGATTTGTTTCATGGTCCAGCGCTCTCGACGCTTCCCAGCGTTGAGTGCCTCTGGCATATGGCGCAGCGCACAGTCAGTGCTGCCTGGAAGGTCCTCCATCTTGCACCCCGCAATTGAAATCATCGGCGCGTTCGCCGCGCTCATCACCACGCTTGGCTGGGTTCCGCAGGTCGCCAAGGTGGCCCGCGAACGCCGCGCCGGCGACATCTCGCTGTTCGCCACCGTTTCGATTGCCGCCGGTGTTCTGCTGTGGACGCTCTACGGCCTGCTGATCGGCTCATGGCCGGTGATCCTGGCCAATGGCATCACTTTCGTCTTCGTCGCCGCCATCCTGGGCATGAAGCTGCGTTTCGGTTGAACAAGCGCGCTGGCTGAGCGATGATTGCCCCCTGTCCAGACGGAAGGATCGGGGGGCCCATTCCATGAAACGCGCAGCCAGTATCCTGTTGTCGCTGATGATTGCGCTGGCGCCGGCCAGCGCCCAGAGCGACAATTCGAGCGACGACCGCACCGTCACCTTTGCGCCGGGCGATCCGGAGATGACTGCGGCGACCGCGCAGGCGCTCGCCAGCCTCGATGAGTTCCTGGCCTTGTCCGAGGCGCCGCCGCCCGGTACGGACAACCTTCAAGTTGAAGGTCAAGGTGCGTGACGGCAACGTCACAGAACATTTCTGGGTCATACCCTTTCATCGCGCCGAGACCGGATTTGTCGGCATCTTGGCAAACCAGCCTGAAGAAGTGCGCAACGTCGTGCTCGGCCAGAACATCGAGTTCACGCGGGACGATATTTCAGACTGGGGTTACACCAGGGATGGCCGCCAGGTCGGCAGCTTCACCGTCTGCGTCATGTTCAAGAGAATGCCCAAGGACGAGGCGGACTATATGCGCGGCAAATACGGCTTCGATTGCTGAGCTGCCGTCTCAAGCGGATACACGCGCCCCGCCGTAAAAAACTCTTATCCGGTCGCCCCGTCCCTGGCGCCTATCTTGCGCACCAGCGCGGCTGTGGCCAGCATCGCACCCATGTCCGAGATCATCGGCGCGACATGGGTCTGGTAGTCAAGCGGCACCGAAATGGCGGGCAGTTCGAAAAAGTTCTTCGGCTGCGGCAACAGCAGGAATCCGTCGCTGCCGTTGAGCGCGACCCGCGCCGGCTCGTCCGGCCAGGTTTCGCCCAGCCATTTCAGCGCTTGCGCCAGCCGGCCGGTCACCAGCGGCCGCGCCGCCTCAACATTGTCGGTGCGGAATTCGTAAGCCGCGTCGAGCTCGGGCACGCCGGACGACAATTCCTGCATCTTGGCTGTGAAGATACCGCGGAAGAAGCCCATGACCGCATTGGCGCGCCGCGCCGCGACCAATATTCCAGGGAATGGCTCGATGGTTTCGAAGGCGACGACGACACCCTTGAAGGTTGTCGCCTTGTTCTTGGTGGCGCCCCCATCCCACAGATCCGCCTCGTAAAGCTCGAACGCAAACCCGTCGTAGCGTCCCGATATCATGTCGTCGAAGCGGCTCATGGTGAACCCGCCAACGGTCTCGCGCGGCAACCGGTCGAAGGAATTCGGCGTCACATCGTGCTGGTAGCGCATATCCCCGATGAATCCGAAGATGATCGGCATCAGCGTCTCGCGGAACGATTGCTGCAACCGCGCAGCCGGCCGGATTGCCCGGAAATAAAGCAGGATCGCCGCCACGAAACCGATGACATAGAGAAACACATGCGGCGTGGAAAACCACTGCTCGTTAGGATCGGCGAGCGTGTTGAACAGCCAGGCGATCAGCGCCACGGCCACCAGCACCAGGCCGATAAACAGCGGCACCCGCCAGCGCACCTGCCAGACCGCCGAGGCCCTTGCCGCCTCATAGGCTTCGATGTCCTTCCGGATCTCGGCGATAACCGCTTCATCCGGCATGAAATCCGCTGTTTCCACCGCCGCCTCCCGCAACTCTGACTCTGCCATCGCATGATAATCGCATTTGACGGAGCGATGCCAGCCAGGGAGTAGACGGGCGCCGGCGTCAGTTATTCCTTCCCCCCTTGTGGGGTGAGAAGCGGTCCGCGTAGCGGACGAAAAGCCAATTGCTTGGCTTTTCGAGCTTTGAACGCCCTGAGCCTGCGAAGGGTCGGGTGGTGGCCGATCCACCTGCCGGGTCCCCGCTGCTTCGCAGCGTCCCGGCGTTCGCCGACCTTTCATCGTGCCACTGGCACGATGAATTCGCTTACGCGAACCGGCTGCTCACCTCACAAGGGGAGAAGGAAAAATCGCGCCCAGGCGCCCCTCGACCTTTTCCCGCATGGCGCTCTCCAGCCCTTCAACCGGCACCAGCCGTTCATGGCTGCCAGCGCGCAGCCGCATGAAGGGATGCATCCGGTAGGAGGCCACGGCGCCGCGCGTCTCGGCATCCACGCTGATGTCGGCGAGGAAAATCCCGCCAATGCGCCCCGGCCAGGGCTGGCGGGCCAAGGCGGTGCCAAGGAAATCGCCCAGCCCATAGGCGACGACCGTGCCGCCGATGCGTTCCACCGGCTGCACGACATGGGCGTGATGGCCGGCGATCAGCCCGATGCCCTGCCCGGCCAGGCGCTTTGCCAATGCCCTGGTTTCGGCGCGCGGAAAATGCCGGAACTCCCAGTCCCAATGCGGCACGGCGCAGACGAGATCGGCTCCGGCCATGGCAGCGCGCGGCCAACGCGCCGCATCGCCTTCCATCGAAACGCGTCCGGCAAGCAGACCCTCATCCGCGTTGCGCCACAGCGTGAAGGCGGCGAAGCCGATTTCCAGCGGCCCGATCGCGACGCGTTCGACCGGACCGGTTGCTGCCAGCCCGATGGTGCGGATGCCAAGCCGCTTCAGCGCTGCCAGCGTCTCGTCGAAACCGGCGACGCCCTGGTCGAGCACATGGTTGTTGGCCAGCGACAGCACGAGTTTTTCGCGTGCGATGCCGGCGGCGGCGATCGCCTCGGCCAGGAAGCGCTCGCTCATCGCATGATGGGTGCCGAGCTTCGTTCCCAGCACCGCGCTCGGCCTGCCCACGACAGGGCTTTCGCAATTGCCGATCACCAGGTCGGCCGTGTCGAGCAGCGCCTTGATCGCCGGGTCGCACTCCGGCGCACTGCTGTTGGCCACGGCAGAAATGTCGCCGACAAAGGCAAGCCGCACTGTCCGCTGCGGCTGAGGGTCCATCAGCCTTCCTGCCGCCGGCGCGAAGCCCCGTGCGTCGCCGCTGACCGACGGTTTCAGGAACCGCGGCAGCCAGGACAGTTTGTAGGAGAGCGGATAGTTCGACACGGCATGTCCAATTGTTTGCCCTGTGTAGACCGTCCGCGGGGCGCGTTGAAGCCGTCCCACGACATCCTTCCACCAGGACCGGCAGACGACATCAGGCAAAAGCGTGTATGGTCGACGGCGCGAAACGCATGGGGGAAAGACATGAGACGAGTCGCAAGCCTGCTGGCATCCGCGCTGTTGCTGATCCTGCCGTTGTCATCAGCCGACGCCGCCATGCCCGAAGCGGCAACCGCTTTGTTCGAGGCCAAAACCGTCGCCGCGCGCGACACCGCCTTGTCGACGCTGGAGGCCGCCGCGTCCAGTGATGCGGCATCAGCCTATGCCGCCGGTGCCGGCGAATTCTTCACCGCGCTGGAACTGCTGGCCAGCGGGCTGCACCGCCACGGTTTTGAAAGCCCGCAATCCTTCATGCTGCCGCTGATGCAATTGCCGGTGCCGGCAAATCCCAGTCCCGAGCCGCTCACCTACGATGAGTTCCGCGCCATCCTCGTCGCCTTCCGCGACCGGCTGGAAAAGTCAGCCGCGACGCTTGGCTCGGTGCCCGCCGATGCCGATATCGGCATGGTCATCGACCTCACCCATGTCGGCATCGACCTCAACGAGGACGGCACCATCGCGCCCCAGGAAAGCATGGCCGCGATCATGGCCACGCTGTCGCACGGCGGCATCTCGCCGGACGATGCGGCGCCCGCGCTCACCTTCCGCTTCGACCGCGCCGACGGCTATTGGCTGCAGGGCTATGCCGAGTTCCTGATGGCGCAGGCCGATTTCTGGCTGGCGCATGATTTCAGGAACATGTTCGACGGCTCGTTCCACATGCTGTTCCCGCGCGCCAAACTGCCCTTGCAGGACATTCTGGTGCCGCTGGACGGCGGCGCCAATGGCGGCATCCTGTCGTCCGAATGGCGGCTTGCCGACTTCATTTCGCTGGTGCATTTCGTCAACTGGCCGGTGATCGAGCCCGAACGCCGCAAGGCAGCGCGGCGCCATCTGCTTGAAATGATCCGGCTGTCGCGCGAGGACTGGAAGGCGATCCGCGCCGAGACCGACAATGACCGCGAGTGGCTGCCCGGCCCGCAGCAGAAGGGCGCGAACCCGCTCACCGGCCTCGAAGTCGGTGAGGAGCAGGTGCAGGCCTGGCTCGCCAGCTTGAGCATGGCCGAGGACCTGCTCGAAGGCCGGGCGCTGCTGCCGCATTTCCGCATCACCGGCAAGGGCATCAACATGAAGCGCTTCTTCGACGAACCGAAGCCGTTCGACCTGGTGCTGTCGATCACCGGCCCGGGCATCGCGCCCTATCTCGAAAGCGGCAGGATCCTGACCAGCGAGGATTTCGACCAGATCCAGCGCGAGTTTGGCGGCGGCGGGTTTTTGACCTTTGCGCTATGGTTCAACTGAGGACCTGACAGGAACCTGGGTTTGTGCCGTTGATGAGCTACCGCCAAAACCGGCGCTGGAGCCGCAACAGCCCGGCTACGGCGCCGGCTATGAGCGCGTTCGATATCACGCCGACCGCACCGCTCATCCCTGCGATTTCGCCGGACTGGCCAAGGACCACGAAGGGATAGCCGATGGCGATGATGACAATTGCCGCGAGCAATCCAAGCCAGCCCACGCCCGGCCGCTTGACCCTCAGGCTGAGGAAATAGGCGATCCCGACGAGCAGGATTCTGAGCGGGTCCAGTATTTGAGCGATGACAATGGTAATCAGCAGCATGAATCGGCCTAGCGCGGGAAGCCGTGCAACCGCGCCAAAAGCCACTGCAACGGATTGCCGACGAAGGCGCGGGTGACGAAATTGTCGTGGGCGGCGTCCGAGGCGAGGAAGGCGATGGTGCCGGCCTCGAGGCGGCGTGGCGGATCGGTACTCGCATTGATGCCCTTGGCGGCGAGCAACTGCCTGATCTCGGCATTGCCCGATGCCGAGGATTTCCCATAGGCGCTGACGAAGAAGCTCTTCCTGTGCTGCGCGACCCAGTCGGCAAAAATGTCGGCCTCGTCGAAGACCGCGTCGAGCAGGATGGCGCCGAGCAGGCGGCCGCCGGCATTGCCATTCCTGAGGATGGAGGCGGCCGGATTGTAGCCGCCGCTATAGGCGGCCAGCACGATGGGCATGGAAGCGAACTTCGCCGCCTTGGCGCCGGTGAGCTTGCCCAGTTCCTGCGCCGCTTCGGCCATAAACCCGGGAAAATAGCCCGGCGTCCAGAAATTGCCAGCGCTGGAATCCTGCGCGTTGCGGGCGAATTGCGGCGCCACTAGCACGGCGTTGAGGCCGGAGGCCTCGACCTGGCCGACGACACGCTGGCGGCCGACCACGTCGCGCTGCAAGGTGGCGCCGTTGCCGTGCAGGAACACCACGATGACCGCCGGTTTGGCCGGATCGAATCCTTTTGGCACGGCCAGAAGCGTCGAGCGGTCGGAATAGGTCTCGTCTTCCCAATAGATGCCGCCGCGCGGCGAGGTGTGGCCGCGCCTTCCATCCGCCCCGGTGACGTCTAGGAACGGCGCGGAGCCATCGGGCAGTTTGCCGCGATAGGGAAAGGGCGAGGCCTTGAACGGCACGATCGTAGCTATGGACTTGTGCAAGCGCGCGCCCTGGCTCGGCCCCGCGAACATTGCCGAAGCCACCAGCCCGACGACGATGGCGCGCCGGTCAGGCATGGACGACCTGTCCGACCGGCATGGCTTTCGACGGCAGCAGCACGGCAAAGAAGGCCGGTATGGCGACGACATAGGCAATCGCCGCCCATTGCAGCACGGCGCTGAGGCCGAAGCTGGTGGCCACGATCGGCACGGCGGCCGAGCCGATGACCGAGAAGCAGCCATTGATGCCCCAGGCCCAGACGAACAGGTGTTCCTTGCCGAGCCGCGCCAGCCAGGTCATGGCGGTGGCCATCGGCATGCCCATCAGGAAGGCCGGCGGCGACACCAAGAGGAAGCAGAGCAGCAGCCTGACGGCATAGGGAGAGGCGCCGATCCGGTCCAGCACCGGTGACAGGTAGAAGCCGTAGGCAAGAAGCAGCACGCCGATCGCCAGCAGCACGGCGGGCAGCAAGGCCCTGGCGCGGTCGAAGATGCGCTCGGCGAACAGGCTGCCAAGGCCGGAGAACACCAGCATCGACGAAATCAGCACCGAGGCCGACACCGTCGGATTGGCCAGCGCCACCGTGAACCGGCTGATCAGCCCGACCTCGACCATGATGTAGCCGAGGCCAAGACAGGCGAAATAGAGGATGGTGCCGAGCTTGCCGCGCGAGCGCGAGAACACGATCCGCCAGCCGAAGATCATGGGCAGCAGCACCAGCGACGCCGCGGTGATGCAGGCGATGCCGAGCGTCGCCCAGATCAGCAGATAGCCCCAGTCGTCCTGGAACAGGTCGAGCCTGTCCAGCGTGCGCGGCAGGTCGGCGACCTTCACATAGGCGGCGAAATAAGGCTGGTCGTTGCTTAGCGCGCGCGCATCGAAGACATAGTCGCCGGCGAGCCTTTCCCAGCCGCCGGTCAGGAGCGCCTGCCAGGCCATGCGCTGCAACGCGGTCGCCGGCAGCACCTGCGGCGCCGCCGGAGGGGCGTTGCTGCAGACATCCAGCGTCGGATCGGCCGGCACGGTCGGGTCGCAGTCGCCATTCGCAGGGACTGCAGGCGCGGTCGGGTCGGCCGGCGTGGTCGCATCGGCGGCGGGCGGGGTCAGGGTCGCGTCCTCTCCGCCGCCGAAGATCGAGGCGCGATAATCGTCGAGCACCTTCTGCGCGCCCGATCCGTCATAGGCCATCCCGGGATAATAGACCTCTTCCCACGACATCGACCTGGTGTAGTCGCGCAGCGTCTTGATTTCCGTCTCCGTGAAGCCGCCGCGCTTGAACAGCACAGTCGTCGTCGACAGATAGCTCGACACGGCGAAGACATCGTTGGCCGCGCCTTGCGGATCGAAGATCTTCGCCGCCTCGGCGATGGTCGAATAAAGCTTCAGCACCGATTTCGGCGGCTCTTCCTTGTTCCAGAGCGTCACCGACAGCACGCCGCCATCGGCCAGCGCATGCATGTAGCTAAGCGTCGCCTCGCGCGTGTAGGCGTATTTCTCCGAGATGGCGAAGCCGCCCGGATTGGACAGGCCGACGCTGTCGGCGAGGCTGAGGTCGACGACATCGTAACGCTCTGCCGTGTTGGCGAGGAACAGCCGCCCGTCATAGTCGATCACCTTCAAGCGCGGATCGGCCAGGATATCGCCGGTGACATCCTTCAGGACGGGGTCGCGGAATGCCTTGAGCACCATCGGATTGCCTTCGGCGACAGTCACCGAGGTCGATCCGGCATTGAGGGCCGCCTGCGTGGAGATGCCGCCGCCGAACTGCACGACGAACGTCTTTGGCTTGTCCTTGACGACATAGGGATAGTGCATCGGCAGGTAGCGGAAATAGGCCTGTTCGGCCGGCGCCAGGTTGCGCATGATGCCTTCCGGCCCGTCGCCGTCGCGGTACATGCCGACATAGGTGTTGGCCGGCACTTCGGGCATGCCGAAGGCGGCGTTGTCGCTCAGGCCCGGCGCGAAATGCATGTAGGAGCTGGCGTAGACCTGCAGGTCGCCGAAGGGCGACAGGCTGCGGTAGATGCGTTTGCCGTCGGGAAAGTTGCGGGCATAGGCGACGCCCTTGTACTGCGACACGGCGATGTCGGGTATGCCGGTCAGGCCGGGCAGCGCCAGATATCCGGCGACCGACAGTACCGCGACCAGGGCGCCGGCAACGAGGCTTCTCCAGGCGCCAAAGGCGAAGAACCACAACAGCGAGCCCGCGGCCCACAGCAGCAGCGGCACGACGATGATGGCCTCCGGCGCGAACAGATACATCGACACCAGCACGACGAGGCCGGCCAGTCCTGAGCCGGTGAGGTCGGCGAAGTAGACGCGGCCGAAGGCGGTGCGGCTCTTCAGGAAGACGATGCCGAGGAAGAACGCGCCGGCCAGGAACGGCAGGAGATAGAGCAGGAAATTGGCGAGCAGCCGCCATTTCTGCGCGGGATCGGAAACCAGGAAGATGGCGTTGAACGGCACCGTCTGGGCGACGAGGTTGGAGCCGACGGCAAGCGGGCCGATCAACAAGAGAGCTGATGTGGCGGCCCCCTGCCAGTGGCGGTCGAACCAACCCTTGCCGGCGAAGATGACGACGCTCGACAGCGAAAAGCCAAGCATGGCCAGGCTCACCACCAGCGAGCCGAAATGCGACCAGCTGCCGACGGCGAAGACGCGCATGACCGATATCTGCAGCGCGATGATGGCGCCGGCGATCAGCCCGATCGCGAGGTAATGCGCCAACCGGGGCCTCTCCAGCGACAGGACGGTCAGACGGGAACTCGATGCGACGGCTGCCATTCAAGCCCCTTGATGCAATGGTTCGGCCAGACCAGCGCCCGTCGGCGCGGCAACTCAGCTGTTGTGAGTGCCGACGATCTGGGCGCCTTCCAGCTTGGTAAAGGGCACGAACGGCACCACCTTGCCATTGTAGATGTCCGAGCGAACGATGTTGAAGGAGCCATCGGCGAGCTGCTGCTTGACCACCTTGAGCACATGCTGCGCGCCCGGAGGTCCGACCGGGATGACCATGACGCCATTAGGCTTGAGCTGCTGCAGCAGCGACGGCGGAATGTGGTCGATGCCGCAGGTGACGATGATCTTGTCGAACGGACCGGTGCTTTCCCAGCCATAATAGCCGTCGGCATTGCGGCTGGTGACCGAACCGAATTCCGAATAGCCGCGCTCGATCAGCCCGTCATAGGTGCGGCGGGTGCGCTGCGCCAGCGGGTTGATGATCTCGATCGTATGCACCTTGTCGGTGAGGTTGGCGAGATAGGCCGACTGGTAACCGGAGCCAGTGCCGATCTCGAGCACGGCTTCGCCGAACTGCACGTCGATCGAGGTCGTCATACGCCCGACCAGATGTGGGCCGGAAATCGTCACGCCATAGCCGATGTCGAGGAAAGCGTGGTCATAGGCGCGGCCCAGATTCTGCGGCAGCACGAATTCCTCGCGCGGGGTCAAAAGGAAGGCGCGCTTGTTGCGGTCGTCCAGCACGTCCTTGTTGTAGACCATGATCTGGAAGCGGTCGAACCGTTCGGCCAGGAGTTTCGGATCCTCGCCGCGATTGGCCACCATCCAGTCGATGAACGACTTTTTGTCCTGGAACGGCACTTCGGCGTTGCGGTCATAGGCCACCGGTACGTTGGCCCTGACGGTAGCCGGAAGAATGGAAAACGCCGCCGCCGCCGCCGACAGCGCCAAGAAATCCCGACGCTTCATGGAAAAGCCTCCAAAAGTGGCCTTTGCCACCCCAAAACCAAGCACTTCAACCGGATTGCACCGCCTCCCAAAACGAGTCAATGGCCGTCTGGAGGCGGCCGTTCGGACGCAGAATTTGTGGCAGCGGGGCAACAGTTTTGCCGGTCTGCGGGGCCATTTCCACGTGGGACGGTGAGCGGGCATCCCCGCCGGAGGCCTTGCCAGATGGCTTTTTGGAAAATTGCAAGAGGCCCTTTTGCTTGACTCGGCTGTCAAAAACGGGCAGCAAACTTGCCTTGGAAGGGCTGCAATACCGCGTTCATGACCGTGGACGAGCCTTTTTTGGCACAAAGTCCACGTCTCTCGGTTGGTTTTGAGAGGGATTGGTTAACCAACTTTGTCCATATTTTGAAGCAATCGGCAACCAACGACAGGCGCGATAAACGCGTCGGGGGACCACCTGGGATCACTCGCAGAATGGTCGTCGCAGCTCACAAGGCCGCGCACGTGGGAAACCGATTGGAGCAAGATTGGTTGCATGGCGTCGTCGAGTAAACAAGAAATAGTCTGGGACCAGCGTGAGGGCGGCGAGTTCGCCGGCAATGCACAGCGTTCCTCTTCCTTCAACCCTGAACGGATCGTCCGCTGGATCGCGGTGCCGGGCGTCAGTGCGGCCGTTGGCCTATGGCTGATCGGCACCATGGCGGGTCTGAGTTCCGTCGGCGCCTCGCTGTCGGCGACATCGGGCGGCCTGCCGCAGACGCTGTCCACGCCGGGTTCGCTGGCGCTTGCCGATCCGCTGAAACAGCATTTCCTCAGATCGTCGGCGCCGTTCGTGGTGGCCAACGCCCATGGCGGCGCGCAGGCGTTGCATAACCATGCTGTGCAGTGCGGCGCCACCTGCTTCAAGCTGGCCGGTGTCAGCCCGCAGATGGAGAAATCCTCGCGCCTCGTGGCACAGGCCAAGCCGGCGGCGGTGGCGAAGTCGAGATCACAACAGCGCTTCGAACTCATGGAAGCGTCGCTGTCGCCGGCGAAGCTCGCCGCCGCCTTTGCCGATGCCGGTAAGCCCGTCGCCTCGGCCAACGCCCGTCCCGTGATCTCAGCCGCGCCTCAGGTCGCCGGGGCTGCGCTCGCCCCCACAACCGGGCTCGTGGCCAGCCTTTCGGACGACATGGCCGGCCTGTCGCAAGACATGGCCTCCCCCGCGGCGGAACGCTTCGCGCGTGCCGATACCGGCTCGGTCGTCGTCCAGACCGCGCCGGCGCCGATGGACGTTGCCCAGTCGGAAACGCCTGACAATTCGCAGCTTGCGCTGGCGCTCGTCCAGTCGCTGCCGGTTGAGGACGAGGCCTTCGCCTCGCCGCTGCCGATGCAAGAATCTTCTGCCGATGTCGCGGTCGCGCCGGTCGAGACCCAGCAGGAACAGCCCGGCGATGCCGCTTCGCTGCCGGATGCGCTCACCGACGACGTGCCGCTGCCGACCCGTCGCCCGCAATCCGACGCGCCGCAGCCAAAGGCCGTGGAGCAGGACAAGCCGGCGCCGCAGCCCAAGACCATGCAGCCGACGACCGTGCAGCCCAAGATCGCGCAACAGAAGCCGGCGCCGCAGGCCAAACCGGTCCAGCAAGCCAGGCAGCCTGCCCGGCAGGGCCGGCCGGCGGATGGCGGCGATGTGCTGGCTTACGCCAAGCCGGACACGCCTGCGGGCGGCCTCGGCCAGGCATTCCGGAACCTGTTCAACGGGCCGAACGCCAGTGCCGGAGCCGGCCATGGCGTCGCCGTCTATGACATCAGCAGCAAGACCGTCTACATGCCCGATGGCCAGCGACTCGAGGCGCATTCGGGCCTCGGCGGCATGGTCGACCAGCCGCGCTATGTCAACCAGAAGGACCGCGGCCCGACTCCGCCCAACACCTACAATCTGTCGCTGCGCGAATCGCGTTTCCATGGCGTCGAGGCCCTGCGCCTGACGCCGGTGAGCGGCGGCAACAAGTACAACCGTGACGGCCTGCTTGCTCATAGCTACATGCTGCGCGGCGGCCGCGCCGAATCCAACGGTTGCGTTGTCTTCAGGGACTATGCCCGCTTCCTCGCCGCCTTCAAGAAGGGCAAGGTCACCCGCCTCGTCGTGGTGCCGCGCCTGAACGGCTCGGCAACCCGGGTGGCATCGAACGGAAGCGGCGCCTGATAAAGGCCATGACTGCAAGCTCCTGACAGCCTTCTGTCAGGAGCTTGGCGCCGCCACCAGCCTGCCCTCAACCCGCCCTTTCCATTTCGCCCGAGTCCTCCCATATTCGGGGCATGGCCAAATCCCCCGACAAGAGAACGCCGCCGACGGCGAATGACGACCGCGCCGCGCCCAAGCGGCGCAGCCCGCTGACCGATTTCCTCGACGCCTCGGAACCGTTGCACAAGGGCGGCTTCGCCGAGATGCCGCAGCCCGAACTGTCGGGCACGCCGCTGACCGGTTCGATTGCCGACTGGGCCGAACAGATCGAGCAGGAGGCCGAACGGGATCGTCGCACCGCGGGCAAGGATGGCGGCGCGAAATCGCCAAAACCGTCCAAGAAGATTCCCGAGCGCTCCGCAGCCCCCGGGCGAACGGCGCGCGGCACTTCGATGGGCGGCGCGGCCACGGCGCGCGAACGCGCGGCCGCCGGCCTCAATCCGGTCGCCGGTCTCGACATCTCGCTGGAAGAAGCCGAGACGATGGGACCGAGCGGCGTCACCGCCACGGTGGCCGCACTCTCGGCGCTGATCGAATCCGGCAATCCGCTGCACAAGGACGGCGTGTTGTGGACGCCGCACCGCCCCGCCCGTCCGGAAAAATCCGAAGGCGGCATCGCCATCAAGATGGTCTCGGATTTCGAGCCGGCCGGCGACCAGCCGACCGCGATCAAGGATCTGGTCGAAGGCGTCGACAACAGCGACCGCACCCAGGTGCTGCTCGGCGTCACCGGCTCGGGCAAGACCTTCACCATGGCCAAGGTGATCGAGGACACGCAGCGCCCTGCATTGATCCTGGCGCCGAACAAGACGCTCGCCGCGCAGCTCTATGCCGAGTTCAAGAAATTCTTCCCCGACAATGCGGTGGAGTATTTTGTCTCCTATTACGACTACTACCAGCCGGAAGCCTACGTTCCGCGCACCGATACCTTCATCGAGAAGGAATCCTCGATCAACGAACAGATCGACCGCATGCGCCATTCGGCGACGCGCTCGCTGCTCGAACGTGACGACGTCATCATCGTCGCCTCGGTGTCCTGCATCTACGGTATCGGCTCTGTCGAAACCTATACGGCGATGACCTTCCAGATGCAGATCGGCGACCGGCTCGACCAGCGCGCCCTGCTCGCCGACCTCGTCGCCCAGCAATACAAGCGCCAGGACATCAACTTCGTCCGCGGCTCGTTCCGTGTGCGCGGCGACACGATCGAAATCTTTCCCGCCCACCTGGAAGACCGCGCCTGGCGTATCTCGATGTTCGGCGACGAGATCGAGCAGATCACCGAGTTCGACCCGCTGACCGGCCAGAAGACCGGCGAGCTGAAAAGCGTCAAAATCTACGCCAACTCGCACTATGTGACGCCGCGCCCGACGCTCAACCAGGCCATCAAGTCGATCAAGGAAGAGCTCAAGCACCGGCTGGTCGAGCTGGAGCGCGCCGGCCGCTTGCTCGAAGCACAGCGTCTGGAGCAGCGCACCCGCTTCGACCTGGAAATGCTGGAAGCCACCGGCTCCTGCGCCGGCATCGAAAACTATTCGCGCTATCTCACCGGCCGTCAGCCGGGTGATCCGCCGCCGACGCTGTTCGAATACATTCCCGACAATGCGCTGGTCTTCATCGACGAGAGCCATGTCACCGTGCCGCAGATCGGCGGCATGTATCGCGGCGACTTCCGCCGCAAGGCGACGCTGGCCGAGTATGGCTTCCGTCTGCCCTCCTGCATGGACAACCGCCCGCTGCGCTTCGAGGAATGGGACGCCATGCGTCCGCTTTCCGTCGCTGTCTCGGCGACGCCCGGCGGCTGGGAGATGGAGCAGGCCGGCGGTGTCTTCGCCGAGCAGGTCATCCGCCCGACCGGGCTGATCGACCCGCCGGTCGAGGTCCGTCCGGCCAAGAGCCAGGTCGACGACGTCGTCGGCGAGATCCGCGAGACGACCAAGGCCGGCTACCGCACGCTGGTCACCGTGCTGACCAAGCGCATGGCCGAGGACCTGACAGAATATCTGCATGAGCAGGGCGTGCGCGTGCGCTACATGCACTCCGACATCGACACGCTGGAGCGCATCGAGATCCTGCGCGACCTGCGCCTCGGCGCCTTCGACGTGCTGGTCGGCATCAACCTTCTGCGCGAAGGTCTCGACATTCCCGAATGCGGCTTCGTCGCCATTCTCGATGCCGACAAGGAAGGTTTTTTGCGTTCCGAGACGTCGCTGATCCAGACCATCGGCCGCGCCGCCCGCAACGTCGACGGCAAGGTCATCCTCTATGCCGACCAGGTCACCGGCTCCATGGAACGGGCGATGGCCGAAACCAATCGCCGCCGTGAAAAGCAGATGGAATGGAACGAGGCCAACGGCATCACGCCGGAATCGGTCAAGTCGCGCATCTCGGACATTCTGGATTCGGTCTACGAGAAGGATCATGTCCGCGCCGACATCTCGCAGTTCACCGACGGCGCCGGCGCCATGATGGGCAACAATTTCAAGGCCCATCTCGACGCGCTGGACAAGCAGATGCGCGACGCCGCCGCCAATCTCGACTTCGAGAAGGCGGCCCGCATCCGCGACGAGATCAAGCGTTTGCGCGAGATGGAACTGTCGATCTCCGACGATCCGCTGGCGCGCGAGGTGGAAGGCCAAAGCCCCGCCTCAGGCCGCGAAAAGGGCAAGCACAACAAGGGCGTGGCCAAGCATCGTACGGCAGAGGAACAGGAGCGCTTCCGCAAGCTGGATGCAGCCCGTGCCGCCGAGGAAGCGGCCAAGGCTGCCCGGCCCAATCTCTTCCGCAAGCCTGATCTCGACGAGATGGGCGCCGACGGCGCCGTGCCGGTGAAGAAGCCGCTGTTCGCCAAGCCGTCGCTCGATGACATGGGGCCGGGCACCGACATGGCGACGCCGTCAGGCGCGGTGTCGCGGTCGCTGTTCAAGAAGCAGTCGGCCGAGGAAGCACACGGCTCCGATTTTGGCATCCCAGGCGAACAGACCAAGCCGCTGTTCAAGAAGAACTCGCTCGACGAGATGACGGTACGGCGCACCGAGACTCCGATCGAGGGCGAGAAGCCGGTCAAGCGCGAACGCGCCGGCATCGGCTCCTATGAGGACCCTGGCGACGCCCGCCGCGAAAAGCGCCGGCCGGGGAAGACGGGGCGGCCAGGACGGTAGGGCTGAAGCTTCCGTTTGAACACCTGCTCGCGATAGGTTGCTTAGTTCGGATTCCGGCGCCTAGAATGAGTGATGGTGGTCGCTGTTCGCAAACTCGACGAGAAAGAGTTCAAGGCTTGCTTCGCTGAGCCGATGACGAATGTCACCGCTATCGCGAATGCTGTCGTGGACCTATGGCCTTATGTCGATGCACTAGACTTGGACGAGATCGGCGTGGGGCATTTCCTGCTCGACTTGAACAAAGAAAATGGAGTGACCGGCGGTCACCTGAGGTCCGTCTGATCTGAAAGCCGCACCGTGGGTCGGCTGGGCCATGCGCCCGCCCTTGCCACGGGCAGGCGGAAACGATAGGCGACCGCATTCTCATTGCTCCTCCCCGCAAGCAAGTTCTCCCACGGCCGCGCGAAATGAAACCCAGAGACATCGCCTCCTATATCTTCCTGGCCGTCACCTGGGGGCTGTCCTTCCTGGTCCTGCTCAAGGTGGTGCATGCCTTCGGCTGGGTCGGGGCGGTCACCTTGCGTTCCCTGGTCGCCGGCATCACGCTTCCTCTGCTCGCGGCTGCGACCCGACGCCGGCTCGATTTCAGCGCCGGCTGGCGGCATTTCGCAGTGGTCGGCGCGACGACCGTCGCGGCACAGCTGATCGGCCTGTCCTACGCCACGCCGCGCATCGGCACGGCGATGGCGGCCATCCTGGTTGCCGCGATTCCTCTCTTCTCGATGATCATCAGCCAGTTATGGGGCCTTGAGCGCATCACCATTCGTGGGCTGGCCGGGCTGCTGCTCGGCGCCGCCGGCATCATCGTTCTGGTCGGCTTTCCAGCGGTGCCGGTCACGGCGTCCTTCGCGCTTGGCTGCGCCGCCTCCCTGCTCAGTTCCTTCTCGGCGGCATTCGGCAGCAATTACGCGAACCGCCATCTGCGCTCGGTCGGCTCGCTCGAAGTCACCAGCGCCGCCTTCCTGTTCGGCGGCCTGATGACACTGCCGCTGCTGCTGGCCGTGCCGGTGCCGACCACGCCGCGCGCCATCGACTTCCTCTATCTCATCGTCCTCGCCTGCGTGATGAGCGCGCTGACCTATGTCGTCTATTTCCGGCTGGTGGCCAGCATCGGCGCCACCAGGACGATCAGCGTCGAATTCGCCGTGACCACGATCGCCGTGCTGGTTGGCACTGTCATGCTTGGCGAGTCGCTGACCATCATCCAGAGTTTCGGTGCGGTGGCGATCATCGGTGGCTGCATATTGGTGCTGGACCCGTTTCCGCGCCCGGTGAAAGCGGCGGCCTCGCCATCCCCGGCCAACTAAGGTTTTTTCGATGCGGCAGCGAGGCAAACTCCATATTCTGCCGTTGATTTTGGGCAGGAAAGACACGCCCCTGCGGGTAGGTGCCGATCTTGGTCCGGTCCAGAAGCACCTTGGCTTTCCGAAATGGTTATATGTCTATCAGGATCAGCCATGCGGCTTTTTGCTGGGTTATGGTGATTTGGAAATCGACATTCTGACCTGCCGCAATCGAGCGCGCGTCAATCGCATTAGCATCAAGCTTTGGCACATGCCCGATATCCCCAAGGCTTTGCCTTTGAAATGGAGTGGCAGTAGCCAAATCGACATGGACGGCTTTAGCCCAGCCATGACGTATTCGGCCGCCAAGACGCTCGTCGCAAGTCTCGGTTTGCAGGGCGAGGAATATAAGATGGAAAGTGCGTTTGAAACTGTCCGCCGGCTAGTACTTCCTCACGCCGAACTTCATTTCTTCAAGGGGCCGGAAGAGCCGATCCTGATGGAGATTCACCTCCTCACGCCTCAGGAAATCCAGCGAAACAAAGGCGATTGGGCATTCCCCGTCGTGGCAGACTAAATATCTGCTGCAGCCAGGCTACTTGCCACCGGCTCCGCCTGTGGTGTAATCCCTCCCCACACTCGAACGTCTTGAAAGGAGGGCTCACGTGTTTGATTTTTCTCGTCACCATCGTCAGCGTGGCCCGATTTCTGCCCTGCGAGCTTGCTTGCAGGGCTGACCAGGGACGGTCCGGGTTTTTCCCGCTTCGATTTTTTGGTCTGCCCTTCGTGGTGCCGCAACGCCGAGCCTGATGGCCGGCACGCGCACCGTCAAAGTGCATTGAACCGGACTTTTCCTCCGGACAGACCAGAGAAATCCAAATGGCCCTGATCAGCCTCAAATCCCTCGGCGTCACCATGAGTGCGCCGCTTTTCGCCAACCTCGATCTCACCATCGGCAGCGGCGACCGGCTTGGCATTGTCGCCGCCAACGGGCGCGGCAAGTCGACCTTGCTCAAATGCCTGACCGGCGCGATGGAGCCGACATCAGGCGACATCAGCCGCACGCGCGGCCTGCGCGTCGGCCATGTCGAGCAGTCCGTATCCCCTGCCCTTCTCGGCCGCACCTTCCAGCAGGTGGTGGCCGATGCCTTGCCGGCCGAGCAGGCCGACAGCGAGATGTGGCGCGTCGATGTGGTTCTCGATTCTCTCGATGTGCCCGAACCGATGCGCGAACGGCCGATGCAGGCGCTGAGCGGCGGCTGGCAAAGGCTGGCGCTGATCGCCCGCGTCTGGGTCACCGATCCCGACGTGCTTTTGCTCGACGAACCGACCAACCATCTCGATCTTGCCCGCATCAGTCAGCTGGAAAGCTGGTTGAACGCGCTGCCGCGCGAGGTGCCGGTCATCATCGCCAGCCACGACCGCGCCTTCCTCGACGCCGTCACCAACCGCACGCTGTTCCTGCGCCCGGAACAGTCGCCGGTATTCGCCCTGCCCTATTCGCGGGCGAGGCAGGCGCTGGACGATCTCGACGCCTCGACCGAACGAAAGTTCCAGCGCGATATCAAGGTGGCGCAGCAACTGCGCAAGCAGGCGGCCAAGCTCAACAACATCGGGATCAATTCCGGCAGCGACCTTTTGACGGTGAAAACCAAGCAGCTCAAGGAACGGGCCGACAAGCTCGAAGAGGCGGCGCTGCCGGCGCATCGCGAGAAATCGGCAGGCGCGATCCGGCTCGCCAATCGCGGCACCCATGCCAAGGTGCTGATCACGCTCGAAGACGCAGCGGTCGAAACACCCGACGGCACGCTGCTGTTCAAGACCGGCAAGCGCCACATCTGCCAGGGCGACCGCATCGTGCTGCTCGGCCGCAACGGCGTCGGCAAGTCGCGCTTCGTCGCCCTGATCCGCAACGCCATCGCCCAACCGGAAGCGGTGCCGAACGTCAAGGTGACGCCGTCGACGGTGCTCGGCTACAGCGACCAGGCGCTGTCCGGCATCGACGGCAACGACACGCCGCTGGCCCTGGTCTCGCGAAAATTCGATGTCGGCGAGCTGCGCGCCCGCTCACTGCTTGCCGGCGCCGGCGTGGTCATCGAGATGCAGGAGAAGAAGATCGGCGTGCTGTCCGGCGGCCAGAAGGCACGGCTGATGATGCTGGCGCTCAGGCTCGCCAACCCCAATTTCTACCTGCTCGACGAGCCGACCAACCATCTCGACATCGACGGCCAGGAAGCGCTGGAGGAGGAATTGCTGAAGCACCAGGCAAGCTGCGTACTCGCCTCGCACGACCGCTCCTTCATCCGCGCGGTCGGCAACCGCTACTGGCTGATCGACAAGCGGCGGCTGACCGAGGTCGAGGACCCCGAGGATTTCTTCAGGGAGGTGGCGGAGGGGGCCGGCTGATGGCTCGGGCCAGCTACGACCTTGCCGTTGAGGATGACGCCAACAAGGCCAATCTCTATTCGATCGAACGGCTCGAAACTGCGGCTTGATCCAGGCGGCATCACTCGCGAAAAAGATTCAAGCGATCTGTCGGATCGCCTGAACCTCTCCCGTCCTTGGGTTGCCGACACGATGATGCCGGCGCCAACCCAAGGGAGAATTCATTATGTCGGTTCTTTCATCCATCAGTCGCATCGCAACCCGCTACGCGGCAACCCGCGCCCGCTATCGCAGCGAACGCGCCCTGCTTTCGCTGCCGATCGAGTTGCGCAAGGATATCGGCTGGCCCGAGATCGTCGTCGACGCTCAAAACAGCCCTCGTATCCAAAGAGCACCTTAATGCATGTCGCCCAACAGTGGCCCCGGTTCCGGGAAGACGACATGTATGGAACAACGACTTAAGGCGCGTCGCCCGACTCTGTTTCGACGAGGCGCGCCTTAATCGGCGCAACCGCGAAGCCGGCCGTCAAGGCCATCTGCCACGCGTCCACCACGGGTCAATCGTGTGTATCGCCCGAAAGCGGCGTCACCTGCATCGACAGGCGCTTTTCGAACGCCTCGAACCAGCGCGTCAGCCGCGCCCGCGACCGAAACGGCGGAAGCTGACGGAATGCCATCCAGGACAGCGTAGTGGCGAGCGCAATGTGGCCGACATGGAGCAGCGCCTCATCATCCAGCGTGCGTTCGATCCAGTCATAGCTCGCCTCGATCTTTTCCCGGTATCCCTCGGCAAGGGCACCATAACGCAGCTGTTCGGGTCTCCTTTCTGTCTCCCAGCGCAAGGCTATGCCCGTCTGCGCCAGGCCTTGGGCGACAGACTGTAGCCGCAGCGCTTGCCAGCGCGCCTCGCCGTCTTGCGGCAGCAGCCTGCGGCCGTCATGCAGCGTGTCGAGATAGGCGCAGATGACATCGGAGTCGAAGATCGGCGACGCATCGGGCCGCAACAGCACCGGCACCTTGCCGAGCGGGTTTTCGGCGTAGACGCGCGCATTGCGCAAGGTCGGACTGGTCTCGTGATGAATCACCTCGAGCCGATCGGCAAGGCCGATTTCATGTGCGAAGACCAGCGCCTTGCGCGAGAAGGGTGAGTGGGTCTGGTAATAGAGGATCATGATCGTCTCGGAGAAGCAGCAAGAGGTCTGCCGTTTTAGCCTGCGAGCCGCGAAAATTGCGCTCTGATTGGGGGCCGCTGACGCAAGTTCATTTCACGCCCAAAAATCCTACTGGCCATGTAGGATTGCCGCCGCCTCATTCGTCCTATGGTTTGCAAGGCCAAACCAAACGTGAAGAGGAACGCGCAATGACCGACCAGACGCCACCCCGGGCAAAAGTGCTTGGCGGCCTGACCCCCTATCTGCAGCTCGATGGCGCCATCAAGGCTGCCGAGTTCTACAAGAAGGCTTTTGGGGCCGAGGAAGTCTTTGCCTATCCGGCGGATGAGAAAGGCCGCACGATGCACATCCACCTCTACATCAACGGCTCGACGCTGATGATCTCGGATTTTTATCCCGAAAACGGCATGCCCGCCGTCAAGCCGCAGGGCTACACCATGCAGCTTCACCTCGAAAGCGACAACATCGAGGCCTGGTGGAAGCGCGCCGTCGAGGCCGGTTGTGAGGTCGCCGTTCCGCTGCAGGTCATGTTCTGGGGCGACCAATGGGGCAATATGCGCGACCCGTTCGGCGTCGAATGGGCGATGAACGCACCGGTGAAGTGAATTTCCAAGCGAGCAGCCGCGCCCGTCAATGGCGGGCATGACGCGTTCACTTGCGCCGGGTCGTACCCCCGCCGGCCCGGCGCCCGATTTCCAGCCAAGAGGAGACCACCATGTCCTATGTCGATGGCTTCGTGCTCGCAGTACCGAAGGCAAATCTCGATGCGTACAAGAAGATGGCAGCGAACGCTGGCGCTGTCTGGATGGAGCACGGCGCGCTCGCCTATGTCGAATGTGTTGGCGACGACGTGCCTTATGGCGAGCTGACCTCGTTCCCGCGCGCCGTGCAGGCAAAGGACGACGAGACCGTTGTCTTCGCCTGGATCGTCTATGAGTCCAGGCAGAGCCGCGACGCGGTCATGGCCAAGGTGATGGCCGATGAACGTCTCAAGATGGACTGGTCGACAATGCCGTTCGACGGCAAGCGCATGATCTTCGGCGGCTTCCAGCCATTCATCGAGCTTTGAGTGCGTGCCGACACCACGGCAAGACCCGAACTCGTTCATTTCTCAAGATAGGACCGATGCATGCGCAAGCTGATCGTATTCAACAGCATATCGCTCGACGGCTATTTTACCGACGGGCACGGCGCCATGGACTGGGCTCACAGCCAAGATCCGGAATGGAACGCTTTCGTGGCCGACAATGCCAAGGGCGGAGGCATGCTGGTGCTCGGCCGCGTTACCTACGACCTGATGATCCAGTTCTGGCCGACGCCGCTGGCCGCGCAGATTGCACCGGTGGTGGCAGAACGCATGAACGCCATGCCCAAGGTCGTGTTTTCCCGAACGCTCGACGCGGCAAGTTGGAACAACACCGAGTTGGTCAAAAGCGGAGCGGCGGAGAAGCTTCGACACCTCAAGCAGCAGCCGGGCAATCACATGACGATCCTGGGGAGCGGCAATCTCGTCGCTCAATTGGCCGAGGAGAACCTGATCGACGAATACCAGTTCGTCATCGTTCCGATCATGCTTGGCGCCGGCAGGACGATGTTCGAAGGCATCGGCAGCCGGCTCAATGTGAAGCTGGCCCGGTCACAGGCCTTCGGCAACGGCAACGTCTTCCTGCAATATGAGCAGAAGGCGCGGGCCGCCTGATGCATCCAAAGGGTCAGGACGACGTTTCAACCGACGTCATCCTGATCCAGCACGCAACATCGGTCTGGCTGTTCAGCCCAGCTTGTCGAGCAGCGGCTTGAGCCTATCGCCATACCGCTTCCACAGATCGACCGAGCCCTGATACATCGGCTGGCGCACCTGCGCCGCCGATGCAGTGCGCACCGGACGGTCGGTCTCGTGGAACGACAGCACCTTGTCGTCCCACGGCAGGCCCAGATGGGCGATCAGCGCCCGTGTCTGCCCATCCTGGTCGGCGACGAAATCCTCGTAGCGCACGTCGTGCACGACGCCGGGCAGCACCTTGTGCCAATGCGCCATGATGTCGGTGTAGAGGTTATGGAAATCGGCGAGTTCGCCGAGGTCGTAGCCGTAGCGATGGCTGTCGCCGCGGAAATGCACCTTGTAGATCGACAGGCACGTCGCCGCCGCATCGCGCGCGCAATGGATGATCCTGGCCTTCGGCATCATCATGTGGATGAAGCCGATAAGCAGGAAATTGCCCGGCATCTTGTCGGTCACGTGGCGAATGCCAGGGAAACTTCTGTGCAGCATGTCGAGGTAGGCCTGCCCCGCCTCGGCGAAATCGGTGTCTGCAGCCTCCGACACGCCCCAGGGGAAGCCGCCCGGCATGGTCAGCGGGAATTGCTTGCCGACCGCGGTCTTCAAAATGCTGAGCTCGCCCGCGCCATAAACCTGGGGGTGGCTGGCGATGATCTGCTCGACCAACGTCGTGCCCGAACGCGGCATGCCGACGACGAAAATCGGCGCATCATCCCCAATCGAGCTTGGCCGGTGTTTTTCGAAAAAGCCGGCGTCGAACACCGTCTTCATCGCTTCGAATTCGGCGCGGGTCCTGACCGGATCGTAGTCGATGCCCTTGCGGCGGATGGCGTTGCCTTCGGCGAAATAGTCGAACGCCTTGCCGTAGTCCTTGAGATCGTCATTGGCCTTGCCGAGGCCGAAGGCCAGCTGCATGCGCGCGAGGCTGTCCGGCGCGGCCTTGGCGTGCTGCGCTTCCATGCCGGCGAGCTCGGCGTCGCCCTCCTTCTGGCGCTTGACCTGCGTCAGCATCAGCCAGGCGCGCGCCATGCCGGGGCTGATGGCCAGCGCCTGCCGGAACAGATCGGCCGCCTCGTCGAGCTTGCCCTTCTCCATCAGCCCGACGCCAAGCCCGTGCAGCAATTCGGCATCCTTGGGCCTGATAGTCAGCGCTTCGCGGAAAACCGCCAACGCCTCGTCGAGGCGTCCCGCTTCCTGCAGGGTTTCGGCAAGGCCGATACGGGCGCGGACATGGAACCCGTTGCGCTGCACGGTGCCGCGAAAAATGTCCTCGGCCTCTTCGAACCGGCCGAGCTGCTTCAGCGACGAGCCGAGATTGTCGCGCGCCGCCAGCTGGTCCGGCCGCAAATCGACCGCGCCACGGAAGAAATCGACGGCAGCCGGCACGCGGCCGAGGTCACGCATCACCGTGCCGAAATTGTTGAGAAAGTCGGGATTCCTGGGCTGCAGGCTCACCGACCGCTCGAGCAGGTCAAGCCCCTCGTCGCTGCGCCCGGTCTGGTGCAGCAGCAATCCCAGGAAGTGCGCCGCCGCCGCGTGGTTGGCCTTGCGCTCCAGCACTTGCCGGTAGATCGCCTCGGCCTCCTGCCGCCGTCCGGCCTGGTGCAGCTGCAATGCCTGCTGCACATGTTGGTCGAGCCCGGATGGCGGCTGCCCTCCAACGCCAGACCTGGCACCCGCACCCGCCGCTCGTCTCTGATCTCTGTTGATGGGAAACCTGCCGTGTTTGTCCGCCTGCCGGACCTAAGCCATGCGGCGAGGAGATTCAAGGGTAACGGTCGGTGGCTGGGTTGCCGGAGGTGATCCCTTCTCCCTTGTGGGAGAAGGAGAAACTCAGCAAGGCCCGTCGCCGACGACGCGGTAGTCCGAGGCGCGGGCTTCGCAGGCGTTGGGGAAAGTCCGCATCTCTCCATGCCGGCGAGCGCAGACCGGCGCATATTCACGGGTACAGAATGTCTGCTCCTCGTCACCGCCACCGCCACCGCCACCACCATCCCGGCAAGGACCATCGCGCACGATGCGGTAGCCGGCGCGGTCGGCAAGACAGGCATTGGCGAAGGTCTGGCGGTCGCCGCCGCGCCGGGCGCAAACCGGCTCATATTGTTTGGTGCAGAATTGCGGTTCGGGCCTCGGCGGGCGCGGCCGTGGGCCAGGCCCGTCATCGACGACGACGGTGCAGGCGGCGAGAATTGCCGACAGGAATAGGATGGCAACCCCCCGCCGCGAGACTATAGAAGCAATAAACCGCATGATCATGTCTTCCTCGATCGCCGTTCCAATGCCCGTCTGCCAAGAGTGCCTTGCACTTGCTGCCAACGACATTCATGGAAACCCGGCTCAAATCTGCTGCCTTTTTTTCGATCCTCGCCATTCCATTGCCAAACGCAACCCTTGCGCATCCGTTTTGGTGGAGAACGGCGCCAGGAATTGCAGCGGCGCTGGTTGTGCCGCCTGCCGCCGCTGCCTCTGGCCCATGCGTGATCGCACCTGTGGACCGATGACCGCTTCGGCAACGGAGCCTATCTGCGGCCCGTCGACGCTCGGATCTGTCGATTTTTGCGTCGGGATGCGCCCATTTGGGCGACCCCGCGGCGCGATCTTGCAACCTTCACGTTTCCGTGCGATAAATTCCGTGTTCGGGCATTTGCGACCCGGAGAGCGGAACGTTTTGGACGACCTTTCCCCGATACTGTGAATCTCTGACGGCCCCGTTTTCGGCGGGGGGTTCGACCATGCGCCAATGCATGACTGCCGAAGCAACCACCGGGAACTGCCCTCGACGCCAGGTGGCGGGCAGGACCACCAAAGACTGAACGGGTGAAGGAGTTTCCCCAATGGCCCAGACCGGCACCGTTAAATTCTTCAATGCGACCAAAGGCTTCGGTTTCATCACGCCCGACGGCGGCGCCAAGGACGTGTTCGTCCATATTTCCGCGATCGAGGCCTCGGGCCTGCGCACGCTCGTCGATGGCCAGAAGGTCACCTTCGACGTCGAGCCGGACCGCATGGGCAAGGGCCCGAAGGCGGTCAACCTGCGCGCGGCCTGAGCCAGCGCCACCTCGCACATCCAGCGGTTGTGCGCAGCTGACCCCAGGGCCTTGAGCGGCGGCTGGGGAGACAATCGAATTTATAAAGGCGCGGCGGTTTTCGTCGCGCTTTTTTCATAGTGCGGCGCAGCATAAGTGCCCGCAAAACTTTCTCTTGCCGATGACGCTAAAATAAAGGACAAATTTCCACTCGGGCATTTGCCGGCCCGAGACTGGAGTTTATGGGATCAAAGGAGCTTCCCATGCCGCAGACCGGCACCGTCAAATTCTTCAATCATGCCAAAGGCTTCGGCTTCATCACACCGGATGATGGCGCGAAGGATGTCTTCGTCCACATTTCGGCCGTGCAGGCGTCGGGTCTTCCCGGTCTTGAGGATGGGCAGAAAGTGACATTCGACACCGAGCCGGACAAGCGCGGCAAGGGACCGAAGGCGGTCAACCTGTCGATCGGCTGAGCCGGCTTCAGATTGCGCCGGCTCCGGCAGGCCGGAGCGCGTCATCTTTGGTTTGGTGCTCGCGGCCCGACCACGCAAAGATTTGTTCAGCCCCCGTTCAGCCACGGTCGCATATTAGTCTTGGGTAAAGCCGGACCGCATCCCCGCAAAAACGCACGGACCGGTACGAAGGAGACCAAGATGAACCGAATTTTCAAGACCGCCGTGCTGTCGGCCGCACTGGCCGCTGCCACGTTCGCGACCCTGCCCGCGGCCAACGCCGATGACTGGGGCCGCTGGCATCATCACGGCCATCACGGCAACGGCGACGCCATCGCCGCCGGCGTGCTTGGCCTCGCCGCCGGCGCGCTGATCGGTGGCGCGTTGGCCAATGACCAGCCCCCGCCCTACGCTGACCGCTACTACGATGACGGCTACGACCGTGACGTAGTGGTGCGCCCGGCTCCGGTCCGCCGTTACTATGCCGAGCCGCAGGTGGTCTATGCCGACCGTTATGCCGAGCCGTGGACGCGTGACTGGTACGACTACTGCTCGGACCGCTACCGCACCTTCAACGCCCGCACCGGTACCTTCACCGGCAATGACGGCGAACAGCATTTCTGCACTGCGAACTGAGTGCAAACGTCAAAGCGCGAAAGCGCTTAGGGCTTCCCTGCCCCAAATAAAAAAAGCGCTGACCGCAAGGCCAGCGCTTTTTTGTTGTTCTGCTCGACCGTGTCGGACCTCTTCGAGGCCGGCGCCACGCCAGTAGCTTAAGTGAGAAACGGATTCGTCCTTCGCTCCTCGCCAAACCGGCCGCCAGGTCCGTGACCGCAGATGAAGCCGACGTCATCGCCGAGCGGCAGCAGCTTGCCCTTGATCGAGGCGATCAGCGCCGCATGGTCACCGCCCGGCAGGTCGGTACGGCCGACCGAACCGCGAAACAGCACGTCGCCGACATGGGCGAATTTGGCCGCGCGGTTGTAATAGACGACATGGCCGGGCGCATGGCCGGGGCAATGCAGCACGTCGAACAGATGCTGGCCGAACGAGACGGTTTCACCTTCGGTGAGGAACCGGTCCGGCACGCAGTTGCGCGACCCCTCAATACCGTAGCGCCTGCCCTGGTTCTCCAGATTGTCGAGCAACATCTTGTCGGCTTCATGCGGGCCAACGATGTCGATGCCGAGCGCTTCCTTCAGCTCCATGGCGCCCCCGGCATGGTCGATATGGCCATGCGTGATCCAGATCGCGCCCGCCGTGATCGCATTGTCCTTCAGCACCGCCAGCACCTTGTCGATGTCGCCGCCCGGATCGACGACGACGCCATGCTTGTCATCCATGTCGAACAGGATGGTGCAATTCTGCTGGAACGGTGTGACCGGCACGATGCCGGCATTGAGCTGACCCATGATCGTCCTTTCGGTGTCTTGGCGATCATGTAGAGGTGTCTGCGAGAACCGTCCACTGCACAAACACAGACAGTGCATGTCCAAAAGAAATGGGCAGCCGAAGCCGCCCATTTTGCCAGCCCGAGATTGCAGGCTTACTTCTTCATGGCGCCCATGACCGCGCCGAGAATGCCGGTCAGGATCGCACCGCCGCCGGCGCCGCCGAGAATATTGTTGAGGTTGAGCGCGCTGCCCAGGCCGCTCGTCGCGGCTGCTGCCGCTGCCGGATCGACCGCGCCGCTGCCGAGCAGGCTACCCAGGATCGCCGCGCCGCCGACGCCGCCGATGGCACCGCCGAGAATTTTGGGAAGCTGCCCCATCGCCGCCGTCTTGATTGCGGCACCCACCGCTTGGCCGCCGGCGATGCCTGCAATAATCTGAATGATGATCGGAAGAAGCGTGTTCATGTCCATGTTACCTGTCCCTCCATAGCGCCAGCCTCCCGGGCCGACTGCACGATGAGGATACTGAATTGGACGAAAGTCAAATGCACAAACGCTGAAATAAAAGGGGCGGCCCGAAAACCGCCCCTGCTTGCCGGAAAAGCTGTGACTATCGTTATTCTGCGGCGATCGCGTGCTTCGGCTGAACGGCCGCAGAATAGTCGTTCATAAGGTTCTTGGCGATTTCACCAACCTCGAATCGGTAAGGTCCGATCTCGGAAACCGGCGTTACTTCGGCCGCCGTTCCGGTCAGGAAACATTGCTCGAAACCTTCCAGTTCTTCCGGCAGGATGGCGCGTTCGATGACTTCGAGACCGCGATCCCTGGCGAGGCCAATGACCGTGCGGCGGGTGATGCCGTCGAGGAAGCAATCGGGCTTCGGCGTATGGATCTTGCCGTCCTTGACGAAGAAGATGTTGGCGCCGGTTGCTTCGGCGACCTGGCCGCGCCAGTCGAGCATCATGGCGTCGGCATAACCCTTGGCCTCGGCGGCATGCTTGGACATGGTGCAGATCATGTAAAGGCCGGCGGCCTTCGACCGAGACGGCGCCGTGCGCGGGTCGGGCCGGCGCCATTCGGCCACGTCGAGGCGGATGCCCTTCAGTTTCTGCGCCGGGTCGAAATAGCTCGGCCATTGCCAGATGGCGATGGCGCAGTTGATGCGGTTGTTCTGCGCCGAAACGCCCATCTGCTCGCTGCCGCGCCAGGCGATCGGCCTGACATAGGCGTCCTTGAACCCCTGCTTCTTCAGGAGCGTGGTCGAGGCGTCGTTGAGCTCGGCCACCGAATAGGGAATCTTGAAGCCGAGCAGCCGCGCCGATTCATGCAGGCGCTCGGTGTGTTCGTTGAGCTTGAATATCTCGCCGCCATAGGCGCGCTCGCCCTCGAAGACCGCGCTGGCATAGTGCAGGCCGTGGGTCAGCACATGGACCTTGGCCTCGCCCCACGGAACGAACTCGCCGTTCATCCAGATAAAGCCGTCCAGCTGATCGAAGGGAACGGATGCCATGGTAACCTCCCGCGGGCCGCGGCCCGCAAATATTGTGTCGTTGCGTGTTCTTTTTGGCCGCGCCATGTGGTGGAGACGCCGGCCGATGTCTCGAAGCGTAGGCGGATAATTGCGCTCTGGCAAACTCAGGAAGTTCCGGAAAAACCGGCCTGGCTTGCCTTTTCGGTCGCAATCCGCCCAAAAGCTTGTCAAAAATTACCATTGCAGGGAAATTACGTCAATAGTACTGACATAATCTGCCTCGCGCCTGGAGAAAAGATGACGGATCGAAACCCCGCTGCCGGAAAACCGATCAGGACGGCGATATCAGATGAGGATGGCATCGACTTCGCCATCATAGAACTGTTTTTCTTTGCCTATCGCGACTTCACCTCCGACCCGGACCAGATCCTGGCCGATTACGGCTTCGGCCGCGCCCACCACCGGGTGCTGCACTTCGTCAACCGCAGGCCGGGCCTGACGGTTGCCGAACTGCTCGACGTCCTCAAGATCACCAAGCAGAGCCTGGCGCGCGTGCTCAAGCAATTGATCGACACCGACCATGTGGTGCAGCTGCAAGGTCCGCGCGACCGCCGCCAGCGCGAACTCTATCCGACGGCCAAGGGCCGCGCGCTGGCACTGGCGCTGGCGCGGCCACAGTCACGCCGCATCCATGCTGCATTGGAAGATACC
The DNA here is from genome assembly GCA_004791255.1 of bacterium M00.F.Ca.ET.205.01.1.1. Lineage (GTDB taxonomy): Bacteria > Pseudomonadota > Alphaproteobacteria > Rhizobiales > Rhizobiaceae > Mesorhizobium. Next base: position 693,385 of record SRUQ01000003.1, on the reverse strand, counting down.
GGCGCCCCGGAACGCGCCCTGGTGGAACGCTTCCTCGAAGCGATGGTCAATCCGGAACTGAGGGCGCAGATCGACGTTGGTTCCGCAAAAATGTCAGGGAAAAGCCATGGAGAGCACTGAACGGGCTGATCAGACGGCAGCGCCGGACGACGACGCGCCGCATTTGCTGGTGGTCGACGACGACACCCGTATCCGCAATCTTCTCAAGCAGTATCTGACCGAAAACGGCTTTCGCGTCACTGTCGCCGGCAATGCCGGCGAAGCCAGGCGCAAGCTTGCCGGCCTCGACTTCGATCTTCTGGTGCTCGATGTCATGATGCCGGGCGAGACGGGCGTCGACCTGACGAAGTCGCTGCGGGCCGAAAAGAACGTGCCGATCCTGATGCTGACGGCGCTGTCGGAAACCGACAGCCGCATCTTGGGCCTCGAGGCCGGTGCCGACGACTATCTGCCGAAACCCTTCGATCCGCGCGAGTTGATCCTGCGCATCAACAACATCCTGCGCCGTGGCGGCCCGGCGGCCACGCCCAAGGTCGAGCAGCTGGTCTTCGGCCCCTACACCTTCCAGATCGCCCGGCGCGAACTGAAGCGCGGCGGCGAGGCGCTGAAGCTGACCGACCGTGAGCAGGAGATCCTGGCGATCTTCGCGGCGCGGGCCGGCGAGACCATTCCGCGCCACGAACTCGTCGGCGACGATTCGGAGGTCGGCGAGCGCACCATCGACGTCCAGATCAACCGGCTGCGCCGCAAGATCGAGCGCGATCCGTCCAATCCGGTCTGGCTGCAGACCGTGCGCGGTATTGGGTATCGGCTGAGTGTGGAATAGACTATCGCAGGCCGATGGCCACGGACGAGCGAAAAGGGTGAATGGCGACCACGGAACTGGAACAGCCGGGACCTGACGGCTTGAGCACGCGCGCGACACGGCTGCTCAAGGCGGTACCGCGTGCCTGGAACCGGTTCTGGCGCCTCGTTTCGCTCTATATGCCCAAGCGCCTCTATGCGCGCTCGCTGATCATCGTCATCGCGCCGATGATCCTTCTGCAATCGGTCGTCGCCTTCGATTTCATGGAGCGCCACTGGGCGACCGTGACGCAGCGCCTGTCGCAAGCCACCGTGCGCGACATCGCCGCCATCATCGACATGATCGAGACCTACCCGCACGACGCCGACTACGCCAACATCATCCGCATCGCCCAGGACCGCATGCAGCTGAAGGTCGACCTCCTGCCGCCCGATCCGCTGCCACCGCCCGGCCCAAAACCGTTCTTCTCGATCCTCGACGACGTGCTCTCGTCCGAGATCACCCGCCAGATCAACCGCCCGTTCTGGATCGACACGGTCGGCAATTCCAACATCGTCGAGGTGCGCGTGCAGCTCGAAAGCAAGGTGCTGCGCGTCTTCGTGCGCCGCAGCCAGGCCTACGCCTCGAACACCCACATCTTCCTGATCTGGATGGTCGGCACCTCGCTGGTGCTGCTGATGATCGCCATTCCCTTCCTGCGCAACCAGATCCGCCCGATCCTGATGCTTGCCGAGGCCGCCGAAAGCTTCGGCAAGGGCCGGCCGACGCCGCGCGATTTTCGCCCGCGCGGCGCCGAGGAGGTGCGGCGCGCCGGCTTCGCCTTCATCCAGATGCGCGAGCGCATCGAGCGCCAGATCGAGCAGCGCACCGCCATGCTGACCGGTGTCAGCCACGATTTGAGGACCATCCTCACCCGCTTCAAGCTGCAGCTGGCGCTGACCGGCGGCAAGCCGGAAACCAAGGCCGCCCTCGACCAGGACATCGACGACATGCAGTCGATGCTCGAAGGCTATCTCGCCTTTGCCCGTGGCGAAGCCCTGGAGGACCCGGGACGCTTCGACCTCGACGCCTATTTCCAGAAGCTCGGCGAGGAAGCCGCCTTGCGCAAATGCAAGCTGTCGACGACGCTTTCCGGCGACCCGAACGTGCATGTGCGGCCGAATGCCTTCGCCAGGCTGCTGTCCAACGTCATCGGCAACGCCTTCCGCTATGCCAAGACGGTGGAGGTCGACGCCAACCACAGCCGTGGCTTCCTCGTCGTCACCATCGACGACGACGGTCCGGGCATTCCGGTCGATCGGCGCGAGGACGTGTTCAAGCCTTTCCTGCGGCTTGACGAGGCCCGCAATCTCGACGCCAGCGGCACGGGCCTCGGCCTGTCGATCGCCCGCGACATCGCCCGCAGCCATGGCGGCGACATCGCGCTCGACGACAGCCCGCTCGGCGGCCTGCGCGCCGTCATCAGGGTTCCGGCTTAGACGGCGATAGGCTTCATCCGCACGTCATGAAATCATGGTGAAGAGCGCGCATGAAGCGCGCGACAGCACTCGATTCGTCCTTGCCGCCTCACTTCGAGCCCGTGCCCGCCCGGGTGCGCTGGAGTGAAGCGAGGGCTGGCGCGTGGACGCCGTTCCGGCATCGCCTCAAGATCTCAGCCGACCTCCAGAGCAAAGGGCAGCCATGCGCATCCTGATGGTCACCGACGCCTGGCGCCCGCAAGTCAACGGCGTCGTCCACACGCTGGAGCGGCTGACCGAAACGCTGAAATCCTATGACGTCGCGGTCGAGTTCCTGACGCCGAACATTTTCCGCACCTTGCCCTTGCCGACCTACCCCGACATCCGCCTGGCGCTGACCACGCCCGGCCATGTCGCGCGGCTCATCGACGGCTACAAGGCCGACCATATCCACATCGTCACCGAGGGTCCGCTCGGCATCATGGCGCGGCGCTACTGCCGCAATGCCGGCCGGCCGTTCACCACCAGCTATCACACGCGCTTTCCCGAATATCTCAGCGCCCGCCTGCCGGTGCCGGAAAGCTGGGCCTATCGCTGGCTGCGCGATTTCCACAATTCCGGCCAGGGCACGCTGGTTGCCACCCAGTCGCTGGCCGATGATCTCTCGTCCCGCGGCTTCAACAAGCTGAGGCCCTGGACCCGTGGCGTCGACACCGATCATTTCCGGCCGGATAAGAGGAAAGACCTCGGCTTCCCCGGACCGGTCTTCCTCTGCGTCGGACGCGTCGCCATCGAAAAAAACCTCTCGGCCTTCCTCGACCTTGACCTGCCCGGCAGCAAGGTGATCGTCGGCGAAGGCCCGGAATTGGCAAAACTCAAGGCGCGCTACCCCAAGGCGCATTTCCTCGGCCATCGCCCCAATGACGAACTGGCCGAGATCTACGCCTCCGCCGACGTCTTCGTCTTCCCCAGCCGCACCGACACCTTCGGCAACGTCATCATCGAGGCGCTGGCCAGCGGCACGCCGGTCGCCGCCTATCCGGTGACCGGGCCGATCGACATCGTCGGCGACGGCATTGGCGGCGCGGTTTCCAACGACCTGCGCGAAGCCTCGCTCGCCGCTCTCACCGTCGACCGCGCCCAGGCCCGGGAACGCGCCATGCGCTACAGCTGGAAGGCTTGCGCCGAGATGTTTCTCGACACGGTCCAAGAAGCGCTGGAAACGACGCGCAAGCTGGCGGCGTGATAGGCCGGCGCATAGGATGCGGTCAAGTTCAGGTCAGGTCAAACACGCTCCTCGCGAGAGCTTGTGCTACAGTTGCTTGCGGTGCATTATTCAGCGTGTGTAGTTCGTTGCGGGATTGACGCCGATTTCTACGCTTGACGAGTTGCCTGTAGTATCATCGAAGCGTCGCGTCTTGCGCATCGGCAAGACCGTTGCGAGGGTGTTCGGCTATTGCCGCGCGAATGCCTGGCCGCTCTTCGTTGCCGCCTGGTTTCCCTGCTTGCTGACAACGCTCTGTCTGGCCGCGCTTGCCCTCGTTCTTTTTGCCTATGCGGAGCAGATGCCAACCTGGCTTCTGTCTAGAGGCTTTGACTCCAGGACTTGGCTCTCCGCGTTTGTCGCCGCGCCGTTCTCGGCGATGGTCCTTGCGTTCGTTCTGGACCGCATGGCAAACGCGCCCGAACATGGCCGTGTCGTCGTCCGGCGCGGCATTGAGAGTGTTAAGCGCTTCGCCATCCCGGGCGTGCGCTTCGAGCTCAGCCGGCGGATTCTTTTGGCCGCCCTGCTTCTCGCGGCCATCCAGCTGCTTTGCGGCTTTGCGGTCGCCGGCGAGCACAGACTGCTTATTGCCGGCCTGATGGCCACGCATGACCTGCCGCTCCGCCCTGAGGACGTCGCGCCTTGGGTGTCGGCGATGGGCGCCTTCAACCTGCTCGCGGGTGGTTTCGTCCTTGCCTGGACATATTTGTTTGTCGGCGATTTTCTGTGGACGGGATCGTTTGATCCAATCGGGTGCTGGCGTGCGCTCGACGGCAATCATCTGCGTTTCACAGCCATAATGTTCATCGTTCTGGCAATAGTTGCGATGCTCAAATATGGACTGGCCCTGGCCGGAGCCTTGGTCCTAATTCCCGCCGATGGCGCGTCGCCTTCCTTCTTGACCCTTATGATGATCCATTTCGGACTGGCCTGGCCGTTCGACGTGCTGCATCTCGTGCTCTCAGCCGCAACGGTTGGAACCATTCTCGGCGCGTTCCGGCCCCGGGCTGTCGCTTCAATCCAGCCGGCTGCAGCACCATGATGACGCTTGCCGGGGCTTCCTGATCTAGAATAGCCGCCCGCCGTCCGGCACCTTGCGCTCGATGGCGCCGAGCACGACGGCGCCCTCCTCATCGGGAAAACCGAGCGTCAGCACTTCCGACATGAACGGGCCGATCTGGCGCGGCGGGAAATTGACCACCGCGAACACCTGGCGGCCGATCAGCGTCTCCGGCTGATAGTATTTGGTGATCTGCGCCGAGGATTTCTTCACCCCGATCTCGGGCCCGAAATCGATCCTGAGCTTGAAGGCCGGCTTGCGCGCTTCGGGGAATGGCTCGGCCTCGATGATCGTGCCGGCACGGATGTCGACACGATCGAAATCGGCGAAGCTGATCTCGGGCTTGCGCCCGCTGCCTGAACTCATGTCGAACGCTTCTCGCTCAGGCGTTGCCGAAGGTCTCGAACAGCACGCCGGCCAGCGCGTCCTTGGCCGACGTCCCCGACCAGACGACGAACTGGAATGCCTGGAAATAGCACTCGCATGCCTCCAGCGCCGACGACAGCAGCACCTCGACCTGCTGGCTCGAAGGCTCGACCCCGCCGGCGAGCAGCAGCGACTGGCGGAACATGATCGCGCCTTCCTGTTCCCACAGGTCGAAATGGCCGAACAACATCTGCTCGTTGATCAGCGACAGGAGCCGCATCACTTCCAGCGCGCGCGTTTCCGGCACCTTGATGTCGAAGGCGCAGGCCAGATGCAGCGCCTCGAAATCCTCCATCCACGAGAAGGAGACGTGATAATCGGTCCAGCTTCCGGCAACCGAGATCGAGATTTCGTCATCGCCGGCCCGTTCGAAGGACCAGTCATTGTTGTGGGCCACCTGCTCGATCACATCCACCGGATGGATTTCGCGGGAGAATTCGAGTTCGAGAAGTTCCATGGAATGCTTCCTGTGTTCAGGGGGAGCGCCACACGCTCCGCGGGGCACACACGACGAACAATCTTGTCTAGAACTCGGACGGCCAGGACTTTACTTCGCGCTAAGGACTACTTCTCGACGCAAAGACCCCAGACCGGACCCCACCGCCCGGCGCATGACCCTGCTCCGAATCATGCAACAAATTCAGTCTATTGATCGGGAGTCGCGTGAACAGCCCAATTTTTCGCACTGCGTCATTCGCATGTGGAAAGGTGCCTGTCACAAAGAGTCACGCGATGCCGGTAAGCGATTCACGGCAAAGCGATTTTCCGGCTGGTGCTTTGTGGAAAAGTTAACGAATTATTTTTTTGGTTTGGGCTTGGCCGAAGCCGCAGGTGTGGCCTGGCCGGTCAGTTCGGCGATCCTGGCCTCGAGCGCCTCGATGCGCTCGGCAAGCCTGCCGTTCTCTTCCCTGGCCTTGGCGGCCATCTCGCGCGCGGCCTCGAACTCCTCGCGCTGCACCACATCCATGGAATTGAGGATGCGCTCCGCCTGGCCCTTGAAGGCGGTCTCAACCTCGCGGCGCACACCTTGAGCGGCACCGGCGGCGTCGGTCATCAGCTTGGCGAATTCATCGAGAATGCGGTTCGGTCCGGTCGACATGGCAAATCCTCGCTTGCTCGGTTTGAGTTAGTGGCGCGGCGCGCGGAATGCAAGAACTGCTGCGACGTCTGCGTTGCTATGGCGCATGATTCGCTGCGCCAACGGCAGCTCCCGAGCTGTACTTGAGGGCGCCAAGTCGCCTATTGTGCCGACATATCATATCCTAATCAGGATCACCCAATGGCAACGCCTCCGCGTCGACCGACAAATCCGATGGCAGCCGCCGAAGCTGCCTTCAAGCCGGTCAAGAAGCCGATAGCAGCCCCGCCTCGCGAACCTTCGGCGGCCCCCAATGTCCGCGAGCTTGTCTCGATCAGGATCGACCGCGCCGTGCTCGACCATTTCCAGGAAGACGGTCCCGGCTGGCAGGACAGGATCAACGACGCGCTGCGGCAGTTGGTGGCCGCCAAGTCCTGAGGCTGGCAAGCCCCGAGGATTGAGCACGGACACCGGTGCGGATACCCCAAGCCCCGGCGCCTCTGAAAACGATCCTGACCTGCGGCAACTGACGGCAGCCGCCTTGCCTTGACCCTGCCAAAACCCTGCCGCATGGTCCGCGCCCGAATGCGATCGCAACCGAGAACGTCCCGTTGAACGAATATTTCCTGCTGCCGCTGGCCTCGCTGCCTTTCCCCAACATCAATCCGATCCTCATCCAGATCGGCCCGTTGGCGGTGCACTGGTACGGCGTCGGTTACATCGTCGGCATCCTGTTTGCCTGGTGGTACGCCAAGCGGCTCGCCGCTAATCCGAAACTGTGGGCGAACGGCGTCCTGCCGATGAAGCCGGAGGATCTCGACGATTTCATCGTCTGGGCGGCGATCGGCGTCGTCTTGGGCGGCCGCACCGGCTATGTGCTGTTCTACGACCTGGCGCGCTACATCGCCCACCCGCTCGACATCTTCGCGGTCTGGCAAGGCGGCATGTCGTTCCATGGCGGCCTACTCGGCGTCATCCTGGCCATGACCCTGTTTTCCATCAAGCGCGGCATCCGCACATGGTCGCTGTTCGATGTCGTGGCCGCCGGCGTGCCGGTCGGCCTCGGCCTGGTGCGCGTCGCCAATTTCATCAATTCCGAGCTCTGGGGCCGGCCCACCGATGTGCCCTGGGCAATCGAATTTCCCAATGGCGGACCGTTCACCCGTCACCCGAGCCAGCTCTACGAGGCCCTTCTTGAGGGCCTCGTGCTGTTCGTCGTGCTGCGCATCCTCACCCATTCGCGGCTCAAGCTGAAGACACCGCGCTTCGTCGGCGGCGCCTTCATCTGCGGCTATGGCCTGTCGCGCATCTTGGTCGAGTTCTTCCGCGAGCCGGACCAGCAGCTCGGCTACCTCCTCGGCACCAACTGGCTGACCATGGGCATGATCCTGTCGACGCCCATGGTGCTGGCCGGCATCTGGGCGATGGCGACCGCCAGGCCGGTGCCGCAACCGCAGCCGACATGACGCGGCTGAAGGCCCGCATTGTCGACCTGATCGAGGCTGTCGGGCCGATACCCGTCAACGAATACATGGCGCTCTGCCTGTTCGATCCGCAGAACGGCTACTACACGACGCGAGAGCCGTTCGGGGCTTCCGGCGACTTCGTGACCGCGCCGGAGATCAGCCAGATGTTCGGCGAACTGGTCGCCGTCTGGCTCTACCAGGCGTGGCTGGCCAGCGGCCGGCCGCTACCGGTCACCATCGCCGAGATCGGCCCCGGCCGCGGCACGCTGATGAAGGACATGCTGCGCACGTTGTCGCGGCTTGATCCGGCGTTATCCAACGGCGCCGCCTTCGCCATGATCGAGACCAGCCCGCGCCTGACCGATGTCCAGAAACAGACGCTCGGCCCGACACCGTTCCCGGTCAGTTGGCACGAGACAATCGACACGCTGCCGCGCCAGCCGCTGTTCATCGTCGGCAATGAGCTGTTCGACGCCGTGCCCGTGCGCCAGTTCGTCCGTGCCGGCGACAGCTGGCGCGAACGCATGGTCGGCCTCGATGACGACGATGCGCTGCGTTTCTTCGCCGGCGCCGGATCAGTCGATGCCACGCTGCTGCCCGCCGACGCCGCTGACGCCCGGCAAGGCGCCATCGTCGAGATCGCTCCCGCCCGCACCGCCCTGATGATGGGCATCGCCGAGCGCATAGCCCGAGACAGCGGCGCCGGACTGTTCCTGGATTATGGATACCTCCAGCCCGGTGTCGGCGACACGCTGCAGGCGTTGCGCCGCCACAATCACGAAGATGTGCTGGCCAGTCCCGGCGAGGCTGACCTGACAACCCATGTCGATTTCGCGGCTCTTGCCACTGCTGTGCGCGTGTATGGGCTGGACGCGCATCTTTCGACCCAGGGCGATTTCCTGCTCGGCATGGGCATTCTCGAGCGTGCCGGCCGCCTCGGTGCCGGCGCAGATCAGGCCGGCCGCGAAAAGATCGCCGCTGACGTCGAGCGTCTCGCCGGTCCGCGGGCGATGGGCGAGCTGTTCAAGGTGCTTGCGGTCCTGCCTGCCGGTCTCGCCGTCCCGCCCTTTGCCATGGCGGATTGACTTTTCACCGCCACCGCTTCCAATCTCCCGTCCTGCCGACCAGCGGCTGAACCCGCGCCATGCCCGGCCGGCACCTGACCTTGACGAAACCGCCCACACGGACAACAAACGCCCGCATGCTGAATCAGACCAAGCCGGATCCCGTTCGGTCGCCCTTGCTGGACAAGGCGCAAGGCATACGCCACGGCTATTTCACCCGTGTCGGCGGTGTCTCCGCCGGCATCTACCAGGGCCTCAACATCGGCACCGGATCGCAAGACAACCAGGCACTGGTTGCCGAGAATCGCGGCCGCGTCGCCGCCTGGATGGGTGTCGCGCCAAGCCATCTCCTGACCGCCTGGCAGGTCCATTCGCCTGACGTCGTCATCGCGCGCGAGCCTTTCGCCGGCGAGCGGCCCAAGGCCGATGCCATCGTCACCGACCGGCCCGGCATCGCCATCGGCGCCTCGACAGCCGATTGCGGCCCGGTGCTGTTTGCCGATGCCGGGGCGCGCATCATCGGCGCGGCACATGCCGGCTGGAAAGGCGCTTTCACCGGCGTGCTCGAAAACACCGTTGCCGCCATGGAAAGCCTCGGCGCCCGGCGCCAAAACATCGTCGCCGTGCTCGGCCCCTCGATCAGCCCTGAGAACTACGAAGTCGGTCCGGAATTCGTCGGCCGCTTCGTCCACGCTGACAATGAAAATGCGCGCTATTTCATCCCTTCGGCGAAGGCCGGCCATTCGATGTTCGACCTCGTCAGCTATACGGTGGACCGGCTCGGCAAGGCCGGCGTGACCGCGCAAGGCCTCGGTCGCTGCACCTATGCCGAGGCAGATCTGTTTTACTCCTACCGGCGCACCACGCACCGCAAGGAACCCGATTACGGCCGGCAGGTTTCGGCAATCGTTTTGGAGAATGAATAATGGCCTTGCATTTCGAACGGTCCGAATTTGACGCGCGCCGCGACCGGCTGATCATCGAGATGGCCGAGAAGAAGCTCGACGCCATCCTGCTGTTCGCGCAGGAGAGCATGTACTGGCTGACCGGCTACGACACGTTCGGCTTCTGCTTCTTCCAGTGTCTGGTGGTAAAGGCCGACGGTTCGATGGTGCTTTTGACCCGCTCGGCCGATCTGCGCCAGGCGCGCCACACCTCGATCATCGACAACATCGTGCTGTGGACCGATCGCGACGGCGCCAATCCGGCGGTCGACCTGCGCAACCTGCTCAACGATCTCAACCTGCTCGGCGCCCGCATCGGCGTCGAATACGACACCCATGGCCTGACCGCTTACAATGGCCGCCGGCTGGACGAGCAGCTGCAGACCTTCGGCCAGATCGCCGACGCTTCCGGCATCGTCGGCCGGCTGCGTCTGTTCAAGAGCCCGGCCGAAATTGCCAAGGCCGAGAAAGCCGCAAATCTCTCCGACGACGCGCTGGACGCGGCGCTGCCGCTGATCAAGCAGGGCGGCGACGAAGCGCTGATCCTGGCCGCCATGCAGGGCGCGGTCTTCGCCGGCGGCGGCGACTATCCGGCCAACGAGTTCATCATCGGCTCCGGCGCCGATGCGCTTTTGTGCCGCTACAAGGCCGGCCGCCGCAAGCTCACCAAGAACGACCAGCTGACGCTCGAATGGGCCGGCGTCTTCAACCACTACCACGCGCCGATGATGCGCACGGTGCTGACCGGCAAGGTGTCGAAGCGCCACCAGGAGCTGTTCGACGCGGCGCGCGCGGCGCTGCTTTCGGTCGAGAAGGCGATGACGCCGGGCAACAGCTTCGGCGACGTGTTCGACGCGCATGCGCGCACCATGGAAGCGCACGGCCTGACCAAGCACCGGCTGAACGCCTGCGGCTATTCGGTCGGCGCCCGCTTCACGCCGTCCTGGATGGATATGCCGATGTTCTACCAGGGCAATCCCGAGCCGATCGCGTCCAACATGACGCTGTTCGCCCACATGATCATCATGGATTCCGAGACCGAGACGGCGATGACGCTTGGCCGCACCTACCTGACCACCGAATCCCAGCCGAAGCCGCTGTCCCGCCATGATCTCGACTTGATCGTACAGTGAATCCATAATGGGAGGCGTTCTTCGCCAAGGAGTTAGAAGGCAAATGAGACGATCGCATGTGACGACCGTATCATTGCTCGTGGCATTGGCGCTTGCCGCCTGCACCAACGCAAAAGACGTTCTCGAACCCTCCGCCATCACCCCGCCGGCCGCTTCGGCAACGCCGGACAACTCGGCCGCTGCCACGCCTTCGCCGGCTGCGCCTGCCGCGGCCGCTCCTGCACCTGCCGCAGCCCCGACCGCCGCGGTGTTGGCCAAGACGCGCCTGCAGATCGCGCCCATCGTCGGCGCTTCGGTGGACGCGGCAACGCCCCTGACGGCGGAGTTGCAGACGCGGGCCAGGCAGCGCGGCATCACGCTTGCCGGCAGCCAGGACCAGACCGCGACGCATGTGCTGAAAGGTTATTTTTCGACGATGTCCGAAGGCAAGGACACCACCGTGATCTATGTCTGGGACGTCTATGACCCCTCGGGCAACCGGCTGCACCGCATCAACGGCCAGATGAAGGCGCCTTCGGTCAATTTCGGCGACAGCGGGGGCGGCGACAGCTGGAAGGCGGTGGCGCCCGCCACCATGCAGGCGATCGCCGACCAGACCATCGACCAGTTCGCCGCCTTTCTTGGCGGCAGCGCTGGCTAGGCCAGCGGCATAGCGCCGCTGCGGAACTGTTGCTGTCGGGTAATGCCTGGCGTTTTCCTTAGGATTAGCCGACGGATTCCCGATCACGGCGCTTGCAATACCGGCGCGGGCCGCTAAAAGCCCGGTTAAAGGGCGCGGGCGAGTCCGTTGGGGCTCTCCATCCTCCACCAGGAACGGTGCATGAAACTCTTCGCAGGCAATTCCAACAGGGTGCTGGCCGAAGCGGTCGCCCGCTATCTCAACATCCCGCTGGGCAAGGCCAGTGTCAGGCGCTTCGCCGACCAGGAAATCTTCGTCGAGATCCAGGAAAACGTGCGCGGCGAGGACGTATTCGTCCTCCAGTCGACTTCGTTCCCGACCAACGACCATCTGATGGAACTGCTCATCATGGTCGATGCCTTCATGCGCTCCTCGGCCAGGCGCATCACGGCGGTCATCCCCTATTTCGGCTATGCAAGGCAGGACCGCCGCGCTTCCGGCCGCACGCCGATCTCGGCCAAGCTGGTCGCCAACATGATCGCCCGCGCCGGCGTCGACCGCGTTCTGACGCTCGATTTGCATGCCGGCCAGATCCAGGGCTTTTTCGACATCCCGACCGACAATCTGTTTTCGGTGCCGGTGATGGCCCGCGACGTGAAGGCCAAATACAAGCAGCTCGGCAATGTCGTGGTCGTATCGCCCGACATTGGCGGCGTGGTGCGCGCCCGCGCGCTGGCCAAGCGTTTCGACGCGCAATTGGCAATCGTCGACAAGCGCCGCGAACGCCCCGGTGAATCGGAAGTGATGAACATCATCGGCGCCGTCGCCGGCAAGGACTGCCTGTTGATCGACGACATCGTCGATTCCGGCGGCACGCTGTGCAACGCCGCCGACGCATTGCTGGCCAACGGCGCCACCAGCGTCACCGCCTACATCACCCACGGCGTGCTGTCGGGCGGCGCGGTGGCCCGCATCAGCGGCTCGAAGCTGCAGGAACTGGTGATCACCGATTCCATCCAGCCGACGCAGGGCGTTCTGGACGCCCCCAACATCCGCGTCATCTCGATCGCCGACCTGATGGGCGAAGCCATCTCGCGCACGGCGACCGAGGAATCGGTATCGAGCCTGTTCGACTAATCAGGCTCACCCCTTGAAGTAGGCGGGCCGGTCGAGATCGGCGATCAGCCCGGGCTGCGTTGGCTGCCAGCCCAGGACATCGCGTGTCCAGGCGCCCGAAGCCGGCGCGTCCATGCCGAAGAAATGGCCGATAAAGCCAAAATGACTGGCGGCTTCCTCGCGTGGCTTAGCGACCACCGGCAACGAGAGGCGACGGCCGATGATTTCGGCGATCTCCCGGCATCGCACGCCTTCCTCGGCGACGCCGTGATAGCGGGCGCCGACCGCGCCTTTTTCCAGCGCCAGCCTGAACAGGCGGGCGGCGTCGAACCGGTGCACGCCGGGCCAGCGGTTCTGACCATCGCCAATATAGGCCGAAACACCCTTTTCGCGCGCGATGCCGATCAGCATCGGGACAAAGCCGTGGTCGCCATCGCCATGCACCGACGGCGACAGGCGCACCACCGAGGCATGGATGCCGCGTGCCGCAAGCGCTGCCGCTGCCGCCTCCGAAGCGCGGGGATAGGCTGGGGAAGGCTGAGGGGCTGTATCCTCCTCCGTGGCCGCGCGGCCTTTCGCCAGGCCGGCAAGGCCTGATGTGACCACCAGCGGACGGTCCGTGCCCTCGAGTACCGCGCCCAGCGTCTCGATGGCGCGGCGGTCGCCCTCGCAATTCTGAGCGAATTTCGAGAAGTCATGGTTGAAGGCGGTGTGGATGACGCCATCCGAAAGGGCTGCTCCACTACGCAGGCTTTCCAGATCTTCCAGGTCGCCGCGATGGACCGTCGCACCGATGGCGGCAAGGGCGCCGGCGCCCGCCTCCGAGCGGACAAGGCCAAGCACCTTGTGGCCGGCTTCAATGAGTTCCCGCACGACCGCGGAACCGACAAACCCGGATGCACCGGTCACGAATACACGCATGGCAAATATCTCCTTGGTTTTGAGCGAGGGTCTTGTCGCGACCTCTCGACCGAGGAGATAGGCAATTGAGGAAATACGATCTATGCGATAAAGTCCGCATTATCTTCGCAATCGTCCGGATATCACATGGATCCTCTCTCAGACGTGCTGTCGCTGCTGAAGCCGCGCAACTACCTCTCGGCCGGGCTGGAGGCTGGGGGGAACTGGTCGATCCAGTTTCCCGACCAGCAGGCTGCCATCAAATGTGGCGCCGTGGTCTCGGGTCGATGCTGGCTTTCGGTCGACGGCGCCGGCGAGGCGGTGCGGCTCGAGGCGGGCGACTGTTTCCTGCTGCCCCGCGGACGCCCCTTCCGCCTGGCAAGCGACATGAGCCTGCCGGCGGTCGATGCCCGCACGATCTTTTCTCCCGCCCGCACCGGCGGCGTCACCTGCCACAATGGCGGCGGCGACTTCCTGCTGGTCAGCAGCCGCTTCGCCCTTGCCGGAGATCAGGCCGGCATGCTGTTGCGGATGCTGCCGCCGATCGTCCACATCCGCGGCGATGCCGGGCACTCGGCCCTGCGCTGGCCGGTCGAGCGGATGATGCAGGAACTGCGCGAGCAGCGGCCGGGCGGCTTCCTCGTCGTGGAGCACCTTGCCCACATGATCCTGATCGAAGCCTTGCGGCTGCATATGGCCGATGGCTTGCGGGGCGGCGTCGGCTGGCTGTTCGCACTGGCTGACAGGCAGATCGGGGCGGCGATCGGCGCCATGCACGAGGAACCGGCGCATGGCTGGACATTGCAGGCGCTGGCCGGGCGCGCCCGCATGTCGCGATCGACCTTTGCGCTCAAATTCAAGGAGATGGTCGGCGCCTCGCCGATGGATTACCTGACACGCTGGCGCATGCTGCGGGCGGGCGACAGGCTGGCCAATTCCAGCGATTCCATCTCGGCGATCGCGCTCTCGCTGGGCTACGAATCCGAAAGCGCCTTCAGTACCGCCTTCAAGCGGGTGATGGGTCGCTCGCCCCGGCAATATGGCCGTGATCACGCTTCCCCTGGCCTGGCGAATGACGAGACGGCTCGTATGCTCGAGTCGGCTGGGGCCTGAAACAGGCGGGTCTGCCGCTTACGGCACCGGGTTCTCTACCCGTACCGGACCTGCCAGGCGGCGCGGTCCGTCGGCACTGTCGCGCGCGCCGCGCATATAGCCGCGTGGCGCGGCGCCCAGCATGCGCTTGAACATGGTGATGAAGGCAGGCACGCTGTCATAGCCGAGGTCGAGCGCCACCCTGGTGATCGGCTCGCCGTCGGCGAGCCTTGGCAGTGCCGCGAACAGGCAGGCCTGCTGGCGCCATGTCGACAGCGACAGCCCGGTCTGGCGCTGGAAGGCGCGGGTGAAGGAACGACGGCTCATGCCGGCGGCATCCGCCCACTCGTCGATCGTCGCGTGCGGCGAAGGGGCGGCGACGAACCGCCGGCACAGCGCCGCGAGCCTGGCATCGGACGGGAACGGCAGCCCGAGCGGCCGTTCCGGCAGGGTCGGGATTTCATGCAGCAAGAGGTTCATGATCAGCCCGCCGCGCCCTTCCAACTCGCCACCTTGCGGCAGCTTTTCGGATTCCACGATCAGGCTGTGCATCAGGTCGGTGACGCCGACCACGCGCAACCCTTCAGGCAGGCCGGCGATCGCCCCCGGCATGACATAGACCGAGCGCATCGAGACATCGCCGAGCATCTCGACCGAATGCTCGGTGCCGGCCGGGATCCACATCGCATGATCGGGCGGCACCATCCAGCGTCCGTGCCGGGTCGTTACCAGTACGACGCCGACCAGCGCGTGCAACAGCTGGCTGCGTCTGTGGCGATGCAGGGGCACGTGGTAGCCGTCGGGATATTCGGTCGGCAGGGCAACCGCCGGACCGGCTACCTCCTCCAGCCACTGCCAGCGGCTTTCGTGCAATCGCCCGAGATCGGGATTGCCGGCGTGGAAGACTTCCCGTCCGTGCGGCATAGGATATGGCCCACTTGCGAAACTATTGGACCAAACCACGAAAGAAGTCGCTTGGCAACCGGCCTATATAGCGGCGTGCGGGAGATGACCGCCGTTCATGCCCGCGGGAAACGCCCGCCAAGAAAAGACCACGGAGCCTGCCTTGACCGATACAACAGCCACCGCCGTCGCCGCGCCGGCAACCGCCAGTCCCATTTCAGCCCAGACGACGGCCTTCACCGTCATCCTGGCGGTGAGCCTCTGCCATTGCATCAACGACATTATGCAGTCGCTGCTATCGGCCATCTATCCGCTCCTGAAAGAGAATTACGGCCTCGATTTCTGGCAGATCGGCCTTTTGACCTTCACCTTCCAGGTGACGGCATCGCTATTGCAGCCGGTGATCGGCGCGGTCACCGACAAGCGGCCGATGCCCTATTCGCTGCCCTGGGGCATGGCGTCCTCGCTGATCGGCCTGATCGTGCTCGCCTATGCCGGGCACTATGCGCTGCTTCTGATCGGCGCTTCGCTGATCGGCATCGGCTCGGCGATCTTCCATCCGGAATCCTCGCGCATCGCCCGCTTCGCCTCCGGCGGCCGCTTCGGCCTGGCGCAATCGCTGTTCCAGGTCGGCGGCAATTTCGGCCAGTCGATGGGTCCGCTGCTGGCGGCCTTCATCGTCGTGCCTTTCGGCCAGACCAGCATTTCCTGGTTTGCCGTCGGCTCGCTGATCGGCATCATCATCCTGTGGCAGGTCGGGGGCTGGTACAGCCGGATGCGCGCGGCGCAGAGCACCCGCAAGGCGGCCAGCTTCGTCTCGCCCTTCCCGCGCCGCAAGGTGATGTGGGCATTGGCGGTGCTGACGCTGCTGGTGCTGACCAAGAACGCATACATCGCCTCGCTCTCCAGCTACTACACCTTCTACGCCATCCATAAGTTCGGCGTTTCGGTGCAGATGTCGCAGGTCATGCTGTTCCTGTTCCTCGGCTCCTCGGCGCTGGGCATCCTGCTCGGCGGCCCGTTCGGCGACCGTTATGGACAGAAGGCGATGATCTGGTTCTCGATCGTCGGGGTGCTGCCCTTCACGCTCGCCCTGCCCTACGCCAACATGGAATGGACGATGGTGCTGACGGTGCTGATCGGCCTGATCCTGTCGTCGGCCTTCTCCAACATCGTCGTCTTCGCGCAGGAACTGGTGCCAGGCCGTGTCGGCACGATTGCCGGCATCTTCTTCGGCTTCGCCTTCGGCATGGGCGGCATCGCCGCCGCCGTGCTCGGCGTCGTCGCCGATATGAAGGGCATCGATTTCGTCTTCCAGGTCTGCTCGTATTTGCCGCTGCTCGGCCTGCTGACTGTGTTCCTGCCGAACATGAAGGAAGCCAGGAAGGCGCAAGCGATCGCCGCATGAGGCTGAAGCCAGACGAAAAGGCACCCGCTCGATGGCGGGTGCCTTTCTGTTCGTTGACTCAGGCCTTACGCCTTGAAGAAGGCCAGCAGGTCGGCGTTGATGACATCGGCATGGGTCGTGGCCATGCCATGCGGGAAGCCCTTATAGACCTTGAGCTCGCCCTTTTTGAGCAGCTTGATCGCCAGCAGCGCGGAGTCCGCGATCGGCACGATCTGGTCGTCGTCGCCATGCATGACCAGCACCGGCACATCGATTGCCTTCAGGTCGTCGGTGAAGTCGGTTTCCGAGAAGGCCTTGATGCAATCGTAATGCGCCTTGGTGCCGCCCATCATGCCCTGGCGCCACCAATTGTCGATCACCCCTTGTGAAACCTCGGCATCCGGGCGGTTGAAGCCGTAGAACGGCCCGGCCGGAATATCGCGGAAGAACTGGGCGCGGTTGGCCGCCTGCGCGGAGCGAAAACCGTCGAAGACTTCGATCGGCAGGCCGCCGGGATTGGCCGGCGTCTTCAGCATGATCGGCGGCACCGCGCCGATCAGCACAGCCTTGGCGACGCGGCCGCCTGAACCATACTTTGCGACATAGCGCGCCACCTCGCCGCCGCCGGTCGAATGGCCGACATGGATAGCGTTCTTGAGGTCGAGATCGGCGACAAGTTCCGCGACGTCGGCAGCGTAAGTATCCATCTCGTTGCCGGTATCGGTCTGGGTCGACCGGCCATGGCCGCGCCGGTCATGGGCGATGACGCGGTAACCCTTGGAGAGGAAGAAAAGCATCTGGGCGTCCCAGTCGTCGCTGCTCAAGGGCCAGCCGTGATGGAAAACGACCGGCTGACCGGTTCCCCAATCCTTGTAGTAGATCTGCGTTCCGTCCTTGGTGGTGATCGTGCCGCTGCCCGACTTGGTCTGCGAGGTCATCTCAATCTCCTTTGATTGTTTTCGCGATAAACAATATCGCGATATCGATATGGCTAGCGCACTTCAAAACCCTTGTCTACAAAAATATGTATCGCGATATCTTTTTTCGTGGTACATATTAAGATGCTCAGTCGGCAAAAGGAATGCGCCGTGCCTCTCCCGTTGGACAATCAGCTCTGCTTCACGCTCTACGCCACCAGCATGGCGATCAACCGCACCTACAAGCCGATGCTGGACGAGATGGGCATCACCTATCCGCAATATCTCGTGCTCAATGCGCTGGGAGAGGCCGACGGCATGTCGGTCGGCGCGATCGCGCACCGGCTGGCTTTGGAATCGAGCACCGTCACGCCGCTGGTGAAGCGGCTGGAGCAAGCCGGGCTGGTGACCCGCCAGCGCAGCCAGCGTGACGAGCGCCAGGTGCAGGTCGACCTGACATCAGCCGGCCGCAAGCTGCTCGTCCAGTGCAACTGCCTGAACGAGACCTTGGTCGAACGCTCGGGCATGACGCTGGCCGAACTCGATGCCCTGAACCGGCGGATTCAGGCGCTGCGCGACGCACTGAGCGGCAATCAATAGGAGTTGCGGCCGACGATGGCAGTCGTCATGCGGACTTGAGCATCGTAAACGGGCGCTTGTGCAGTGCCCGCTTTGCCTGGAAACTGGCGGCGGGAGCAGGACGGCCGACGCGGTAGCCCTGGATCTTGTCGATGCCGATTTCGTGCATAAGGGCCAGCTGCTGGTCGGTTTCCACCCCTTCGACCAGGATCTGGTGGCCGCGGTTTCGCACCAGCGCGATGATATCCTGGAGCATCGCCATGCCCTTCGGCTCACCGCAGTCGTGAAGGAACGAGCGGTCGATCTTCACCGTATCGAAATCGATCAGGCGAAGCCATGAAAGGCCTGCGAAGCCGGTTCCAAAATCATCAAGCCATATCTTAATCCCAAGCAGTTTCAGGTCGCTGATGCAGCGCAGGATGTCCGAGTGCATCTCCATCTCCAGCCCTTCGGTGATTTCGAAGGCCAGCCTGTTGCCGGTGACGCCGGTCTCGCCCAGGATGGTCGCCACAGACGCCGCAAAGCCGGGCGTCTTGAGCTGGATTGGCGAGACGTTGACACTGACGACGCGAACATGGTCGTCCAACAGCATTTCGGTGCACACGGTCCTTATCGCCCAGCGCCCGAGTTCCAGGATCGCGCCCGTTCGTTCCGCGACCGGGATGAACAGGCTCGGCGGAACCAACGTCCCATCCAGCATTTTGAGGCGCATCAAAGCCTCCATGGCCTCAACTTTGCCCGACGCGACATCCTGGATAGGCTGATAGACGAGTGAGACGAGGCCCTGGCCGATCGCGATCTTCAGCAAGGCCGCAAGGTTCTCGCTCTCGTCGCTGCTCTGGGGATCGGTCGGATCGAACAGCCGGGCGCAATTGCGGCCACTGGCTTTTGCCAGATAGAGCGCGCGATCGGCCTCGTGGATGATCTTCTCCAGCTTGGCAGCGGTCTGCTTCCTGGTGAATGCGGCGCCAACGCTCGCCGTCACGATCGAGACGCCGTCCCGCCGCAGCTCGTGCGTGATCGCCAAGCCTTCCACCGTACGGCAGATGGCTTCCGCCAGATCCATGATCTGGTCCTTTTTCTCCATGCGGGCCAGCACAATGAATTCTTCCCCGCCGTAGCGGCCGATCGAGCCATCGTACTGCTTGATCATATCGCTGAGCGCATTGGCGACCAGGATCAGGCAGCGGTCGCCTTCCTGATGGCCGTAGCAGTCATTGAACTTCTTGAAGAAGTCCACGTCGATGAGGATCGCCCCAAAACTGGTGCCAACCCTTTGCCAGTCACTCCAGTAATCCCGCAGCTTCTCGTCGATCGCCCGCCGATTCTCCAGACCTGTCAGCGGATCGGTCCGCGACAGCCTCAGCAGAGCCTTGCCGCGTTCGGTCGCCTCGTTGTGCTGAATTTTGGCTTCCAAGGCGTTCAGGAAGACGTTGTAGCGCTCCTCATTCAATTTCCAGTTCACATATGACGTGAATATGAAACACGAAATGTAGAAAATTCCCAATACCATTTTGTATGTTAGCGTAGAAGGTACGAAATAGTTCACAGCGTACAATATACACAAAATTATAGCAGAAGTTACAATAGATAAATTAAACCTGAATGTGAAGAAGAGATTGGCGCCCATCATGAAGATGGTGCCGAAGACCATATAATAAGAGACGGTTTCCTTATCCGCGCTCAAAACCGCCGGGCACAACCAACCAACATAGCCAAAGATAATGGCCGCGGCGCAAGTCACGTCCAGCCAGTCCGTTCCGACGCCCCGGCGAAGCTGCACCTCAAAAGTCAAAAGCGCGGTCACTCCGACCGCGAAGCGCGCGGCGATCGTATAGGCCGCCACATCTGGAATCAGCAGCAGATCCGTTGCCGAAAACAGCAGATAGATAGCAACGGCGATCCAAAGCCCTGGCCTGGCTTCCTGTCTTCGCGTCGCTTGGGTTTCCCTGTGGTAAAGGGAGCGGAGTTCGTCCGGCCCCAGTCCGTATCGCGGTTCGTACGGGCCCGCATGACCTGTTTCGGCCAATACGGATGACGGGCGATCGTTCATCACGGCAAGCCCTGTTTGAAGGGGATTTTCCGCTCCGAACTCATTTCTAGTTTCTGCCCCCACGCGGGCCGACTCCTTGGGACGCGGCAGCGATTTGCGGCGCTACGGGCACAAATGCAATCGCGCAAGACAAGTTTCCGTTAACTCGAACCCGGAATCCGGCCCGGAAGAAGTGCAACGAATAAAGATAGTTAGCGGGAAATTAATCATACCGCTAAAATGCTCTCGGGCCGCCGTTGGCAAATGGAGCATTGTACGCAATAAGTTAACTGACTGTTAACTATGGAGTTCCGGTGTGCAGACCGTTTTCGATGGCAAAAGCCTGATTACTCCCAAGATGGTCGCAGGCAGTCTCCGTCGAGGAAAGATCGAGGATCACAGCGAAGCGTTCGAAACCGCTCGCGCGGAGCTGGCGCTCATTCTCCACGCGACACTCCAGCAAATCGAGCAACAAAAGGATCCCGCCGAGATCATTCGCCGTCTGACCTCGTATCTCGGCGCGACGCGTTCCAAGGTTCATCCCGACGTTTGGCAAGCCTTGATACCGGTGGTGCAGAACCATCCGGTCCTGGCGTACTTCCTTGAGGATCCGCTGACGCGGTGGTCCTTCACCAAGCCCAGGGGTTATTCCGGTGACGCGGAGTTGCTCGATTACATTTATTGCGATCCGCACGTGGCCGAGAGCGTGGCAGACGCCTCGGAGATCGGGAAGGCGCTCTATAGCCATACCAAGGATGTACCATCGTCCATCGCGGCGCGGGAACGGCGCGATCTTCTGACCCGATATGTCGATGAGATTGCGGCCAAGAACGGACCGCAAACCGAGGTTTTGGCGATCGCGGCCGGCCACTTACGGGAAGCCAATCGTTCGGCCGCCCTGGCGGAAGGCCGTCTCAAGCGCTGGGTCGCGCTCGATCAGGACCCGCAGAGCGTTGGATTGATCGCGCGCGACTTCCAGGGCACTGCGGTCGAGGCCATCGACGGCTCGGTGCGAACCGTGCTCACGAGAGGCCACAAGCTCGGCAAGTTCGACTTCATCTACGCCTCCGGCCTTTACGACTACCTCCAGCACAACGTCGCCGTGAAACTCACGAAAACCTGCCTGCAGATGTTGAAGCCGAACGGGACATTCCTCTTTGCGAACTACGCGGAGGGCAGTCCTGGCGTCGGGTATTGGGAGACGTTCATGGATTGGGTGCTGCTGCTGCGGTCGGAGGCCGACATGTGGAACATCATCAATGCCAGCGTCGACCGCAACACCGTCAATGCGCAGGTGTTCTTCGGCGAGAACCGCAACGTGCTCTACGCGGTGATCGAAAAGCGCGGATAGCTGTAGCTTGCACCCCCGGCCGGCTTCCGCTATAGAGCCGCCACCCGCGTAGACACCCTTGGAGGCAACGCGGCGGAAGGCTGCCTTCCCCTTGATCCCGAACAACAGTCTGCTTCAAGCGGCTGCCGGCATTCGGACATCGAGGTCTGGCGGCTTTCGACGTTTACGGCCGGGGCACAACGCCCTTCCGCAAACGCTCCATAACACGCGAAAGGAAGTGCCATGAGCCACGATACTTACGAGCTCAAGGCCGAAGCGCGCGAACAGGTCGGTAAGGGGTCCGCCCGTGCAGTTCGCCGCAACGGTAAAGTGCCTGCAGTAATCTATGGTGACAAGCAGCCTCCCCTGGCTATCGCTCTCACCTACAAGGACATCTACTACAAGATCCACGGCGGCGGGTTCCTGACCACGATCGCCACGATCGATGTCGACGGCAAGAAGATCCAGGTCCTGCCGAAGGACTTCCAGCTCGACCCGGTCAAGGATTTCCCTGTCCATGTCGACTTCCTGCGCATCGGCAAGGACACCGAAGTCAATGTCGACGTGCCTGTCCACTTCATCAATGAGGACAAGTCGCCCGGCCTCAAGCGTGGCGGCGTGCTCAACATCGTGCGTCACGAAGTCGAGTTCCACTGCCCGGCCAATGCGATCCCGGAATTCATCACCGTCGATCTCACCGGCGCCGACATTGGCGATTCGATCCACATCTCGGCGGTCAAGCTGCCGGCCGGCGTCAAGCCGGTCATCTCCGACCGCGACTTCACCATCGCGACCGTTGCCGGCTCGTCGGCGATGAAGCCGGAGACGGAAGAGACGGCAGAGGCTACGACCGAAGCGGCTCCCGCCGCCGAAGAGAAGTAACTCTTTTCACGCCCGGAGCGGACGATGCTTGTATTTGCAGGCCTCGGCAATCCGGGCGCGAAATACGCTGATAACCGGCACAATGTCGGCTTCATGGCGGCGGACGCTATCGCCCGCCGCCATTCCTTTTCGCCCTGGTCGAAGAAATTCCAGGGGCTGATCGCCGAAGGCACGCTCGGCGGTGAAAAGATCATCCTGATCAAGCCGCAGACCTTCATGAACCTGTCCGGCCAGTCGGTCGGCGAAGCGCTGCGCTTCTACAAGCTCGACCTTTCCGCGCTCACCGTCTTCTACGACGAGATCGACCTTGCCGAAGGCAAGCTGCGCATCAAGACCGGCGGCGGCGCCGGCGGCCACAACGGCATCCGCTCCATCGACGGCCATGTCGGCAACGCCTATCGCCGCGTGCGCATCGGCGTCGGCCATCCCGGCGTCAAGGAGATGGTCCAGCACCATGTGCTGGGCGATTTCGCCAAGGCCGACCGCGAATGGCTGGAGCCGCTGCTTGACGCGATCGCCGACAATGCCGCCATGATCGTCAAGGGCGACGACTCCGGCTTCATGAACAAGGCCGCCCTCGCCGTCCAGGGCAAGGCTGACGCGGAACCGGAAAAGCCGGCGCAGAAGCAAGCGCCCAAGCAGCAAAGTCATGTCCGCCAGGCACGCCCGCCGCAGCCGGCCGTCAAACTGCCGGAAAGCGGCCCGATGGCCGCGATGCTGAAGAAACTGCTCGGCAAGAAAGAGAATTGATCGAGTTCGGCAACAACATGCTTGGCACCATCCCATTCGCACTGCCATGGATTATCGTTGCAGCGTTTCAAAGCGCCGTACAAACCTCAGATTTTGCCAATATCCAAACCGCGACACATCAACTGGAACATTCTGGGCTCATGGGCTGCACGGCAGAGATTGAAGGCGAGAAGCCGATCATCAATCCATCTAAGGATGTTGTCGCAGCGGCGATCGATCGCATGACGCCTGATGGCGGACCCGGGTTCCTCATCCTGACTGCCAAGAATGGCGATTTTGCACAAACTGCAGGTGGCAACGGCGCTTTTACTGTGGAATGGCGGGAATATGCGCATGGTACATTCAAACATTGGGTGGCTGGCCGACTTGCTGACAAGTCAAGCGGCCAGATTGCTATTGCGACGAACGGTTTTCAGGTAACGGTTAACTCCAACGAGAAGCTGGCATCCGCAGAGGCCAAGTCGATCCTGCTCACCTTCTGCGGTGCGCAAGGACGCCCAGGTCAGTTCTCTTGGCGTGACATAACCGACCGGTTTCAATGATATCCGCCAACGCAGCGGGGCTTGACGTTCATCACCCCTATCGCTCATAGCCCTCATCAAATTTCGCTTTTCCCGATAGGACCGGACACAATGGGTTTCAAATGCGGCATCGTTGGCTTGCCCAACGTCGGCAAGTCGACGCTCTTCAACGCGTTGACCAGGACGGCGGCGGCGCAGGCCGCCAACTATCCGTTCTGCACCATCGAACCGAACACCGGCGAGGTGGCGGTGCCGGACCCGCGCCTGCAGAAGATCGCCGCGATCGGCAAGTCGAAGGAGATCATCCCGACCCGCATCTCCTTCGTCGACATTGCCGGCCTGGTGCGCGGCGCCTCCAAGGGCGAAGGGCTGGGCAACCAGTTCCTCGCCAACATCCGCGAGGTCGACGCCATCGTCCACGTGCTGCGCTGCTTCGAGGATGACGACATCACCCATGTCGAGGGCCGCATCGACCCCGTCGCCGACGCCGAGACGGTCGAGACCGAGCTGATGCTTGCCGACCTCGACAGCCTCGAGCGCCGCATCGTGCAATTCCGCAAGCGCGCCGGCAGCAAGGACAAGGAAGCCACCGCCGTGCTGCCGATGATGGAGGCAGCGCTCGAATTGCTGCAAGCCGGCAAGCCGACCCGTATCCTGCTCAAGGGTATTTCGGCCGAAGATTTGCGCATCCTGCAGGGGCTCAACCTTTTGACCTCGCATCCCGTGCTCTATGTCTGCAACGTCGCCGAGGCCGATGCGGCGACCGGCAACGACCACACAAAGGCTGTGGAGAAAATGGCCGCCGCGCAAGGCGCCGGCACGGTGGTGATCTCGGCGGCGATCGAGGCGGAAGTCGCCCAGCTTTCCGACGAGGAAGAGATGGAATTCCTGTCCTCGCTCGGCCTCGACGAGCCCGGCCTGAACAAGGTGATCCGCGCCGGCTACGACCTGTTGCACCTCATCACCTATTTTACCGTTGGGCCGAAGGAGACGCGCGCCTGGACGGTGCACAAGGGCGACAAGGCACCCCAGGCGGCCGGCGTCATTCACACCGATTTCGAGCGCGGCTTCATCCGCGCCCAGACCATCGCCTACAACGACTTCATCACGCTTGGCGGGGAAGTGGCGGCCAAGGAAGCCGGCAAGGCGCGCGATGAAGGCAAGGAATATGTCGTCCAGGACGGCGACATCATGCTGTTCAAGTTCAACACCTGATTTGACGGAGGTCACGGCCCGGTTCGCCACGCTGGCGCCGCCGGACTTCGTCAAGGCGCTGCCTGATGTCGTGCAGGACATACTGGACTCGTCCATCGCCCTCGGCGCCGTCTGGGCCATCGCGCTGCACCAGATACTGCCGAACGCCAGGTAGGCGCCATGACCCGGCGGGTGGCCCTGACCGCCGCCGCGGGCCACCTCCTCGGTCTGGCTCACCAGAAAGGGCTTGACCAAACCGCCCGCGGCCTGCATCCGGGTTTTCCGATCCATGGGGATCGCGCGTTCTGCAGGGATGCCACAGCATGACCGCAAAGACATGGGCCTATGAGGACTTCGTCGAGGGCGCCTCGTTCGACCTCGGCACGAAGCAGGTGAGCGCCGCCGAGATCGTGGAATTCGCCAGCGAATTCGACGCGCAGCCCATGCATCTCGACGAGGAAGCCGGCAAAGCGAGCATCCTCGGCGGCCTCTCGGCCTCGGGCTGGCACACCTGCGCCATGTTCATGCGCATGCTGTGCGACGCCTTCCTGCTCGACTCGACCTGCCAGGGGTCGCCCGGCGTCGATCAGGCCAAATGGAAGAAGCCGGTGCTGGCCGGCGACACGCTGAAGGGAAGCCTGGTGGTTCTCGCCAAGCGCCTGTCGCGGTCGAAGCCTCAACTCGGCTTCGTCACCATGCGCAGCGAACTGGTCAACCAGCGCGGCGAAAGCGTCTTCGAGTTCGAAAACTCAGTCATGTTCCTGACGCGCGCTGCCGCCGGGAGCGCGTCATGACGCTGGACGAATTCTTCCGCATCGGCACCACGGTCCCGCTCGGCTCGCATAGATTCGAGGCCGACGCGATCAAGGCCTTCGCCCGCAAATACGACCCGCAGATCTTCCACATCGACGAGGATGCGGCCAGGAAGAGCGTGCTGGGCGGGCTCTGCGCGTCCGGCTGGCACACCGCCGCCACCTGGATGAAGCTCAACCTCGAAACCCGCATGGGCGCCGAATGGACCGGGCCCGGCCCGGCGCCCGAATTCGGCCCTTCGCCCGGCTTCAAGAACCTGAAATGGCTGAAGCCGGTCTTCGCCGGTGAGACCGTCACCTTCGCGCGCACCGCACTGTCCCACCGCCCGATCTCATCGCGTCCAGGCTGGCGGCTGCTGGGGCTGCTCTGCGAGGCCTCCGATTCGACCGGCGACAAGGTGCTGGAGTTCGAAAGCGCCGTGCTGGTGAAAGTGGAGTAGCGGCAGCGCCCCTTCCTTCCCTCCCTTGTGGGGGAAGGGAAAGACGCTCAGTGTCCTTCAAACCCAATCAGCGTCCTTACCGGTACATCCAGCGCTTCCAGCCTCTTGCGGCCGCCGAGATCCGGCAGGTCGATGACGAAGCAGGCGGCAAGAATATCGGCGCCTATCTGGCGCAGCAGCTTGACCGCCGCCTCCGCTGTGCCGCCGGTGGCGATCAGATCGTCGACCAGGATCACCTTCTCGCCGGGTGAAATGCCGTCCTTGTGCATCTCCATCTCATCCAGCCCATATTCCAGGCTGTAGGCGACGCGCACGGTCTCATAAGGCAGCTTGCCCTTCTTGCGGATCGGCACGAAGCCGGCCGAGAGCTGATGGGCGACGGCGCCGCCAAGAATGAAGCCGCGCGCCTCGATGCCGGCGATCTTGTCGACCTTCTGGCCGGCATAGGGATGCACCAGCTCATCGATGGCGCGGCGGAAGGCGCGCGCATTGCCAAGCAGCGTAGTGATATCGCGAAACAGGATGCCGGGCTTCGGATAATCCGGAATGGTGCGGATCGCCGCAAGCAGCGTGTCTTCGAGCGAAGGTTTCATGAGACGGCTCTCCGGATGATGCAGCTGGCGGCGCCGGTCCCTGTTGTGGCCCGGCGCGACCGACAACGGCTAGCGCGATGTCGCGCCCGAGACAAGCGTATCCGGCGATGGATTGGCTCCCAATCGGCTACCGGAAGCGCAGATTCTGGCGCGACAATTGGTCGACCGTAGTGCAGCCCATCAGCTTCATGCCGCGCTCGATCTCGATGCGCATCAGGTCCAGCGCCCGTTCGACGCCGGGCTGCCCTGCCGCGGCAAGCGGGAACAGGTAATAGCGGCCGACACCGACCGCCTTGGCGCCGAGCGACAGCGCCTTCAGCACATGCGTGCCGCGATGGACGCCGCCATCCATGATCACGTCGATCCGGTCGCCGACGGCATCGACGATTTCGGCAAGCTGGTCGAAAGCCGCTCGCGAGCCGTCCAGCTGGCGGCCGGCATGGTTTGACAGGATGATACCCTTGCAGCCGATCTCGACGGCGCGCCTTGCATCTTCCACCGACATGACGCCCTTGAGGCAGAACGGCCCCGGCCACAGCCTGACCATCTCGGCGACATCCTCCCACGTCATCGACGGATCGAGCATCTCGGTGAAGTAGCGGCTGATCGACATGGTGCCGCCGCCCATGTCGACATGCTCGTCGAGCTGCGGCAGCTTGAACCCCTCATGGGTGAAATAGTTGATCGCCCAGGCCGGTTTCAGTGCGAATTGCAGCATGCCGGCAAGGTTCAGCTTGAAGGGAATGGCAAAGCCGGTGCGCTTGTCGCGCTCGCGGTTTCCGCCGGTGATGCTGTCGACGGTCAGCATCATCACTTCGACGCCAACCTCCCTCGCCCGCTGCATCATCGCTCGGTTGAGCCCGCGATCCTTGTGGAAGTAGAACTGGTAGACCTGCGGGCTGCTGCTGATCCGGCGAGCTTCCTCCAGGCTTATCGTGCCAAGCGAGGAGACGCCGAACATGGTGCCAAACTTGGCTGCCGCCTTGGCTACTGCCCGCTCGCCTTCATGGTGGAACAGGCGCTGCAGCGCCGTTGGCGAGCAATAGACCGGCATGGCCAGCTTCTGGCCCATCACAGTCACCGACATATCGATATCGCTGACCCCGCGCAGCACGTTGGGAACGAGGTCGCAAGTCTCGAAGCTTTCGGTGTTGCGGCGGCAGGTGGTCTCGTCGTCGGCCGCGCCGTCGATATAGTCGAAGATCGGCCCCGGCAGGCGCCGCTGCGCCATGCGGCGGAAATCGGAAAAGTTATGACAGTCGCTGAGCCGCATCATCCAACCTTAAACGCCAAATCGACGACAGACCTGCGCTGCCGTCAAGGTGTCGAATAGCAATCGCATGCCATCCTGCCAACGTGCTTGTTTCACCGGGCGATCTTCCTGATCGCCGCGACGGCCTCAGCCGCAAAAAAGGGCGCCCGAAGGCGCCCCGCTCGAACAGATCGGTATCGGTGAACTGTTACATGCCGAGATCGGAACGAAGCTCGGCCCTGGCTGCTTCATACTCGGCCTTGAAGTCGTCCCGGTTGAGCAGCACCGCGGCAATGACGCTGCCGGAGATCTTGCCCATCTCGATATCGGAGGGATAATGGATGCCGCCGACGACGCGGTTGTGGGCATATTGCGTCGCGCGGGCCATGATCTCGGCGCGCTTTTCCGGAACCATGTCGGCCAGGATGATGCCCATCATGGTGCCGACCGTGGCGTGGCCGGAAGGCCAGGAGCCTGAGCTCGACAGCTTGACCACCGGCTTGACCAGATCGCTGAGCTGGTGCGGACGCGGGCGCTTCCAGACATCCTTGGCCGGGTCGACGACGGCGCCTTCGGTGGCCACCACGCGGTCGAAGAAGGCGCTGAATTTCGGCAGCTTCTCCTTGTTGAAATTCGGCCCCATGACATCAGCGAAGCGCCAGACATTTTCCTCGGCATCGGCGACCGCGCTTGCCACCATTTCGGGCGTACGTGTCACCTGCAGCGTCAGCACCGCGCCGAGTTCGGCCTTGGTCTCAGCCGAATCATTGGCCGGCGGCGACGGCAGGATCATCGTCAGATCGACATCCTTGTTGGTGATGAAGGGCTTTGCGTCTTCGGCCTGGGCGGCAGAGCCGATGACCAGCAGCAGCAGGCCGGCCGCCAGCGATGCATATTTCTTCATGGGTGCGATCCTTGGTTGGGAATGGCGCAGGATCGCCAGATGCGGTGACGGCCATGTGACAGCGCCACCTGCGGAAACAAGAAAGGGCGCCTAAGGCGCCCTTTTTGGATTTATCAGCTTGGCAGGGTGCCGGCATTTGCAGGCCGGCATCACCTGAATATCGGCATGCCTTAGTGGGCCACGCCTTCCCATACCTTGCGCTTGGTCATGTAGACCAGGGCGCCGAACAGGAGCAGGAACACCAGCACGCGGAAGCCGGTCTTCTTGCGGTCTTCCATGTGCGGCTCGGCCGCCCATGTCAGGAAAGCCGAGACGTCGCGGGAATACTGGTCGATCGTCTGCGGCGCGCCGTCGTCATAGGTCACCTGGCCGTCCGAGAGCGGCTTGGGCATCTTCAGCGACACGCCCGACATGAAGTACGGGTTGTAGTGCGTGCCTTCCGGGATGACCATTCCGGCCGGCGGTGTCTGGTCGTACCCGGTCAGCAGCGAGTGGATGTAGTCCGGGCCGCCCGCGTCATACTGGGTGAAGATGTCGAAGACGAACTGCGGAAAGCCACGCTCGACGCCGCGGGCCTTGGCCAGCAGCGACATGTCGGGCGGAGCAGCACCACCGTTCGAGGCGGCAGCGGCTTCCACGTTGGCGAACGGCGCCGGGAAGTGGTCGGACGGCTTGCCGGGACGGTCGAACATCTCGCCGGCATCGTTGGGGCCGTCATGGATGGTGTAGCTTGCCGCCAGCGACTTGATCTGCGCCTCGTTATAGCCGAGGTCCGAGAGCGTGCGGAACGCCACCAGATCCATCGAATGGCAGGCCGAGCAGACTTCCTTGTAGACCTTCAGGCCGCGCTGCAGCTGCGCCTTGTCATAGGTGCCGAACGGGCCGGTGAAGCTCCAGTCCATTTCCTTCGGCTCATTGATCGGGAAATGCGTCGGCGCGGCGGCGTTGTGTGCCTCTTCGGCGGCGATCGCCCCGGTGCCGGCGACCACAAGGCCGATCAGCGCCAGCGAGGTGAGAATCTTTTTCATGCCAAATCCCCTTAGATTCTCTACCGCTCAGCCCTTGGTCTCTGGCGCGGCCGCAGCGCCCGCCGGATGTCCGCTGCCGCCCTTGTTCTTCTCGAGCACCGCCTCGGTGATCGAGTTCGGCAGCCTGCGCGGCGTTTCGATCAGGCCGAGAACCGGAAGCGCGACCAGGAAGAACGCGAAGTACAACAGCGTTGCCATCTGCGCCATGAACACATAGCTGCCTTCCGCCGGCTGCGAGCCCAGCCAGCCGAGCAGGATGGCATCGGCCACGAACAGCCAGAAGAACAGCTTGTACCAGGGCCGGTAGACCGCCGAGCGCACCTTGGAGGTGTCGAGCCACGGCACCAGGAACAGCATGACGATGGCGCCGAACATGCACAGCACGCCGCCGAGCTTGGAATTGATCGGCCCGATGTTGAAGGTGATGGCGCGCAGGATCGCGTAGAACGGCAGGAAGTACCATTCGGGCACGATATGGGCCGGCGTCTTCAGCGGGTTGGCGACGATGTAGTTGTCGGGATGGCCGAGATAGTTCGGCAGGTAGAAGACGAAATAGGCGAAGAAGAACAGGAACACGATCATGCCGAACGCGTCCTTGATGGTCGCGTAGGGGGTGAAGGCGACGGTGTCGGTCTTCGACTTGATCTCGATGCCGGTCGGGTTGTTCTGGCCGGTCACGTGCAGCGCCCAGACGTGCAGCACGACGACGCCGGCAATCATGAAAGGCAGGAGATAATGCAGCGCGAAGAAGCGGTTGAGCGTCGGATTGTCGACGGCAAAGCCGCCCAGCAGCAGCTGCTGGATCCAGTCGCCGACCAGCGGGATGGCACTGAAGAAGCCGGTGATGACGGTGGCGCCCCAGAAGCTCATCTGACCCCATGGCAGCACGTAGCCCATGAAGCCGGTCGCCATCATCAGGAGGTAGATGATGCAGCCGAGGATCCAGAGCAGCTCGCGTGGCGCCTTGTAGGAGCCGTAATAGAGGCCGCGGAAGATGTGGATGTAGACGGCGATGAAGAAGAACGACGCGCCGTTGGCATGCATGTAGCGCAAGAGCCAGCCGGAGTTGACATCACGCATAATCTTTTCGACGGAGCCGAAAGCGAGATTGGTGTCGGCCGTGTAGTGCATGGCCAGCACGATCCCGGTCAGGATCTGCGCCACCAGCATGATCGACAGGATGCCGCCGAAAGTCCAGGCATAGTTGAGGTTGCGCGGCACCGGATAGGCGACGAAGCTGTCATAGACCAGCCGCGGCAGAGGCATGCGCGCATCGAACCAGCGTTCGATACCGGTCTTGGGCGTGTAGGTCGAGTGTCCCTCGCTCATCGAATTATCCCCCTGCCTCAACCGATAAGGATCTTGGTATCGGAAATGAACTTGAATACCGGGATCGCCATGTTCTCGGGCGCCGGGCCTTTGCGGATGCGGCCTGCGGTATCGTATTGCGAACCGTGGCACGGGCAGAACCAGCCGCCGAAATCGCCTTCCTGGCCGAGCGGAATGCAGCCCAGATGCGTGCAGACCTGCACCATGACCATCCAGGCTTCCTTGCCGGGCGTGGTGCGGTTGGCGTCGGTTGCCGGCGCGTCGGACGGCAGGTTGGCGTTACGGGCGATCGGATCCTTGAGGTCGGAGAGGTTGACCGCCTCGCCATCCTTCAGTTCCTTTTCGGTGCGGTTGCGCACCACCACCGGCTTGCCGCGCCACTTGACGATCAACGAACTGCCGGGGGTCAGCGAGGAGACATCGACTTCGACCGAGGCGAGAGCCAGGGTCGAGGCATCGGGGCGCATCTGATCGATGAAGGGCCAGGCGACGGCGCCGGCGCCGACCACTGCGGCCATGCCAGTGGCGACGTAGAGAAAGTCCCGACGGTTGGGATCGTGGATGTCGGTTGCGCTCACGGGTGCCTGATCCTTTCGCCTCTTCCGCGCCGGTGGCTGAGCCTTGTTCCCCGCTCATTCACGCCAACCCGACAGCGCATGGCGAACAGGCTAGCGAATTCCTCCGGCATTTGGACTTCGGTTTATGCGTGAAGCCCGTTTTTGTCCAGACGGGTGAAGGCACAAGGGCAGATTGTCGCGGGCGCAAAACAGCCTATGGCGCGACAGGACCGTAAACGCCGCTAAACGACAGGGAAACAACTGCGAATCCGGTACCCTTGTTCACCTCGACACGGCACGCGGGCCGGGTCTATTCTCCCCAAATGGCGCATATCATCGACCGTGAGGAATGGGCTGTTCGCTCGGATCGCTGGAAGGGCGAGCTGCAATGCGGCGCCTACGGCTCCAACTCCTGCCTGATCTTCAACTACCTGCCCGATGCCGGCGGCGGCCCGCGCCTGCATTCCCATCCCTACGCGGAGATATTCATCATCCGCCAGGGAACCGGCCTGTTCACCGTCGGCGACAAGGAAATCGCAGCCTCCGCCGGCCAGATCGTCATCGTGCCGCCCAATACGCCGCACAAATTCACCAATCTCGGCCCCGGCCCGCTGGAAACGACCGACATCCACGAGAACGGCAGCTTCATCACCGAATGGCTGGAGTGATGGTTCATGGCCCTGTCGGACAAACGATTGCCGCCTAGATCTATGGCATAGGCAGTCGCCAGGGCCAGGACATGCAAATCTCGACCGTCGAAATCGAAGGGCTGAACATCTCCATCCGCGAGGCGGGTCCGGCCGAAGCGCCGGCCTTCCTCCTGTTGCATGGATGGCCGCAAAGCTCATACGCGTTCGAAAGGGTGATCGGCTGGCTGGCAGCCGACTATCGCGTCGTCGCCCCCGATCTGCCCTGCATCGGCGGCTCGCAAGGCATGCCCCGGGCTGGCGACAAGCGGACCCTGGCAAGGCTGATGAGAGGCGTCGCCGAGGCTTGCGGGCTGCGGCACCTCGTGGCCGCCGGCCATGATGTCGGCGGCCAGATCGTATTTGCGCTGTTGCGAGACCATTCTGAGATTCTGTCCGGCGCGGCGATCATGGATGTCGTCATTCCAGGGTAACGCCGTGGGAGAAGATCATTCGCAATCCGCAAATCTGGCACTTTGCATTCCATGCCGTTCCGGCCTTGCCGGAAACGCTGGTGAGCGGCCACCAGAGCGCCTATTTCGACTTCTTCTTCAACGTGCTTTCGAAGGACGGGGGATCGATCCCTGACGATGCCAGGAAAATCTACGCAAAGGCCTATTCCCGGCCAGAAAGCCTCCAGGCGGGTTTCGACTGGTATCGCGCCTTCCCTGAGGATGCCAAGGTCAATGCCAAGTGGGGCGGCAAGCCGATCACGGTTCCGGTGCTGTATCTGCGGGGTGCGGCTGAGCCCGGCGAGATCGACGACTATGTCGATGGCCTGCGAGCAGCGGGGCTCTCAAATGTCGTGGGCGACATCATAGCCGACAGCGGCCACTTCGTCGCCGACGAGAATCCCGAAGCGCTCGCCATCCGCCTGGCGCGATTCCATCGGGAAATCGGGGCAGCAAGTTCCGGGCCTACATGGCGCCAAGCCTGACAAGAACCGCTTTCGGAATGTTGTACTCGCGGATGACTGCCTCGTGCTTGCGCAGGCCGCACAGTTCGCGCTGGATGAAATAGGCGTGCACCGCTTCCGCCGCCTGCTTGAGAAGCTGGGGCCGCCGCTCTTCCTCGCCATTGTCGCGAAGCCTGGCCAGCGTCTCCTCGACACGATGGCCGGCTCGGCCGAGGGCTGCCGCCTTTTCAGCGAGGATTTCATGGCCGAGCGCGTCGAAGGCGGCTTCGGCGGCGGAAGATCCGGTCAGGCCCGACGGAGGTCGAAGCGACATTCAGTTCGCCTTTCCTGTCTTTGCCGTTGCATCGGTCAGCAGCATGCGGTGCGTGACGAATTCCTCGCCGGAAACGCGCAAAAAGCCAAGCCTTTCGTAAAAGGCGAATGATTCTGCCGGCGCGCGCGTGTTGAGCGCCGAAAAATGCGCCCGCGCCCGCTCGACAATCGCCGACACCAGCATGCGGCCGACGCCCAGCCGCCGGTGTGCCGCGCCTACATAGAGATGGCGTACCCTGCCGAAGATACGGCCCTCGAAATACGGATCGATATTCAGCCCGCCGACGCCGACCAGTTGCCTGCCATCATAGACACCAAGCAGCATCTCGGGCTGCTTCAGGAATTTGTTGCGGCCGCTGGCCCAGCCGTCGTGCAGCCGCACCAGCATCCAGTAACCTTCCCGCCGGCTTTCCTGCATCAGCGCATCAAAGGCCTCTGTCGTGGGGCGCATCCGCTTCAGCACATAGCCGGTTTCGTGCACAGCACCCATGCCCTACTCCGCCGGCCGCGTCTCTTCCAGCACGCTTTCCTCGTTGAACAGGAAGCCGCCGGACTGCCGCTTCCACAGCCGTGCATAAAGCCCGTCCAGCGCCACCAGTTCGTCATGCGTGCCTTGCTCGACAATGCGGCCGCCGTCGAGCACCACCAACCGGTCGAGCGCGGCGATGGTCGACAGCCGGTGGGCGATGGCGATGACGGTCTTGTCCTGCATCAGCCGCGCCAGGTTCTCCTGGATCGCCGCCTCGATGTCGGAATCGAGCGCCGAAGTCGCCTCGTCCAGAATCAGGATCGGCGCATCCTTGAGAAACACGCGGGCGATCGCCACACGCTGGCGCTGGCCACCCGAAAGTTTCACGCCACGCTCGCCGACATAGGCCTCGTAGCCCTGGCGCTCCCTGTTGTCGCGCAAGGTCAGAATGAAGTCGTGCGCCTCCGCCTTCCTGGCCGCCGCGACCACCTGCGCGTCGGTCGCGCCAGGCATGCCGAGCTTGATGTTGTCGCGCAGCGAGCGGTGGAACAGCGCGGTGTCCTGGCTGACGACGCCGATATTGGCGCGTAGCGAATTCTGCGTCACCTCGGCGATATCCTGGCCGTCGATGCTGATCTTGCCGCCTTCGAGGTCGTAAAGACGCAGGATCAGATTGGCGAGCGTCGTCTTGCCGGCGCCCGAGGGGCCGACCAGCCCGACCTTCTCGCCCGGCCGCACGACGAGGTTGATGCCGTCGAGAACCCCTGCCCCCTTGCCATAGTGGAAGGTGACATTCCTGACCTCGATGCGGCCGCCGGCGACCACCAACTCCTTGGCGTCGGGCGCGTCGACCAGGCCGAGCGGTTGCGAGATCAGCGCCTTGGAATTCTCCAGCACGCCGAGGTTTCGCAAGATGCTGTTGAGCTGCATCATCACCCGGCCAAGCAGCATGTTGAGCCGCAGCACCAGCGACAGTGTGAAGGCGACCGCGCCGACGGTGATCGAGCCTTCGACCCAGAGATAGACGGCAAAGCAGGCGATCGCCGTGATCATGATGCCCGACAGCGTCGTCAGCGCCATGCGCACGCCGGTCAGCCGGCGGGTGAAGGGGCGCAGCGCAT
Source organism: bacterium M00.F.Ca.ET.205.01.1.1 (assembly GCA_004791255.1). Taxonomy (GTDB): domain Bacteria; phylum Pseudomonadota; class Alphaproteobacteria; order Rhizobiales; family Rhizobiaceae; genus Mesorhizobium. The sequence continues at coordinate 658,047 of SRUQ01000003.1, read as the reverse complement.
CGAGATAGATGTCGAAGCCGTTCCTGATGTAGCGGTCGTCGCCGTCGGCCGAGAACAGCTTCAGCGTCTGCACGTTGGAATAGGAATCGACAATGCGGCCGTTGATCATCGAGCCGGCCTCCGCGGTCGCTTCGGCATGCTTGCGGATCGCGGGCAGATATCGCTTGGCCAGAAAGCCAAACGCCGAAATCCAGATCACCACAAGCACCGCCAGCCGGAGATCGAGCCCGGCGACCAATGCCAGCGTCGTCACCGTATAGACGATCATGAACCAGATGACCTCGATGAAACTTTCCATCAGGTCGCCGGTCGCCTGCCCCGCCTGCCAGACCTTCGTCGCGATGCGGCCGGCAAAATCGTTCTGGAAGAAGGCGTAGGACTGCCGCGAGACATGCCGGTGTGCCTGCCAGCGCACCAGATTGTAAAAGCCAGGCGTGATCGTCTGCTCGTCGACCAGCGCCGACAGGCCGACGACGATAGTGCGAATGATCAGCACCACCGCGGCCATGAACAGCAATTCGGGGCCGGCGGCGATCCACAGTGCGTGCCAGCTGCGCTCGCCAGGAAGCTGGTCGAGAATATCGACCAGCCGCCCGACGAAGTAGAACAAACCGGCCTCGACCAGCGGCGCGATGCCGCCGATGACCAGCATGGCGAAGAAGGCGTACTTCGCCTGACCGACATAGTGCCAGAGGAAGCCGCCAACGCCGGGCGGTGGCCGCAGGTTCGCCGGCTCCCTGAACGGATAGACCCAGGTCTCGAACCAGCGGTAGATGGCAGTCATCATGCGGTGGCTGCCATCATTCTGCGGCTTGCCCCTTTGCGATAGCGTCATTGGCGGCGTCGGCCGGGCCATCCTCGAGCAGGAAGCCGCCCGACTGGCGCTGCCAGAGCTGCGCGTAGAGCCCGCCCTTGGCGACAAGCTCCTCGTGCGAACCTTCCTCGATGACGCGGCCCTTGTCCATCACCACCAGCCTGTCCATCGCCGCGATGGTCGACAGTCGGTGGGCGATGGCGATGACGGTCTTGCCTTGCATGAGCCTGTAGAGATTCTCTTGGATGGCTGCTTCGGCCTCGGAATCCAGCGCCGAGGTGGCTTCGTCAAGGATAAGGATCGGCGCATCCTTCAACATAACGCGAGCAATGGCGACGCGTTGCCGCTGGCCGCCGGACAGCTTGACGCCGCGGTCACCGACATGGGCGTCGAATCCCTTGCGGCCGCTATGGTCCGACAGCGCGCCGATGAAATCCAGCGCTTCGGCCCGGCCGGCTGCCTGCAGCAGCATCTCCTCGGTCGCGTCGGGGCGGCCGTAGAGGATGTTGTCGCGCACGGACCGGTGCAGCAGCGAGGTATCCTGCGTGACCATGCCGATCTGGGCGCGCAGCGAATCCTGCTTGACGCCGGCGATCTCCTGGCCGTCGATCAGGATCCGGCCGCTTTCGAGGTCGTAAAAGCGCAAGAGGAGGTTGACCAGCGTCGACTTGCCCGCGCCCGAGCGGCCGACAATGCCCACCTTCTCGCCCGGCTTCACCGCCAGCGACAGGTTTTCGATGACGCCTTTCTGCTTGCCGTAGTGGAAGCGGATATCCTCGAAGCGGATTTCGCCACGAGAGACGGAGATATCCCTGGCATCAGGCCTGTCCTCGACCAGGCGCGGCAGCGAGATCGAGGCGATGCCGTCCTGCACCGTGCCGATGTTCTCGAACAGGCCAGACATTTCCCACATGATCCACTGCGACATGCCCCATAGCCTGAGCACTAGGCCGATGACCACGGCGACCGCGCCGATCGTCACCGCTTGCCCCAGCCACAGCCACAGCGACATGGCGGTGACCGAGAACAAGAGAAGCGCGTTCAGGATGTAGAGCGAGCCGAACAGCACCGTCACCAGCCGCATTGACCGGTAGACCGTGTCGAGGAAGCCCTTCATGCCTTCCCTGGCGAAGGTGGCCTCGCGCTTGGCGTGGCTGAACAGCTTGACTGTCTGGATGTTGGTGTAGCTGTCGACGACGCGGCCGGTCATCGTCGAGCGCGCATTGGCCTGTTCCTCGCCGACCTTGCCCAGCCGGGGGATGAAGAAGCGCAACAACAGGATGTAGCCGAGCAGCCAGACGCCAAGCGGCGCAGCCAGCCGCCAGTCGGCGGAGCCGACGATCAACAGCATGCCAAGGAAATAGACGATCACGTAGTTGAGGACGTCGATCACCTTGATGACGCATTCGCGCACGGCGAGCGCGGTCTGCATCAGCTTGGTTGCGATGCGGCCGGCGAATTCGTCCTGGTAGAAGCTCATCGACTGTTTCAGCAGGTAGCGGTGCACCTGCCAGCGGATACGCATGGGATAATTGCCCATCAGCGTTTGCTGGTTGAGCAGCGAATGCACCCACACCGTCCCCGGCAGCGCGAACAGTACGATGAACGCCATGCCGGCGAGCTTCCAGCCCTCGGTCTGCAGGAAGGTTTCGCGGTTCTGCCCCGACAGCCAGTCGACGATGCGGCCGAGAAAGCCGAACATCCACACTTCCGCGATGGCGATGGCTGCAACCAGCACCGCGTCGATGAGGATATAGGGCCAGGCGCCGCGCGTATAATGCAGGCAGAAGGCGACCAGTGTCCTGGGCGGTTCGACCGGTTCCGCCGCGGGGAACGGATCGAGCCTTCTTTCAAACCAGCTGAACAACAACATGGGTCATGCTCACAAATTCTGTTTTAGCCTACGCGGCCTGGCGATGTACGAAGTCCTCGGAGCGCATGGGGCCGAGGGCCGACGGTCCGGAATCATCCGGACCGTCGGCCCTGCTTCGCCCTATATAGGGGCCCGCGGGCTTTTCGCCGACAGCGGCGGTTGAGGATCCTGACGGCGCGCTGGCGACCAGCCGCACCTTGGGTCCGGGTCGGATCAGCCGGATGATCCGGCGCACCAGCGACGGCCGGCTCGGGTCGGGAACCGCATGCGAGAAATCGACATCCGGCAGCATGCCGCGATGCGGGCGGCGGCGAACCTCGGCGTGGACGGCCGACGAATAGGTCTCGCCGATCAGCAGCGCCCAGGTCGGCAGCCTGTTTATGTGCAGGCTCCGCGAGCCTGGGATTCTGTAGGGATCGAACATTGGTCCATCCTCCGTGTTGAAATAGAGATAAAATGGGTGATCGACATCATGCCGCGGCATTGGCGGCGGAGCAGTCGGGACACGTTGGGGCGGGGCGTCAGGCCCCTTTTTCAGCTTGAAAAACATCGCGGGATTCCTTCGAAGACCAGAGAATGGTTTCGGCGGAAATCGGTGCGGAAGAGTCTAAAAGATCAGGAGAACCGTCGTACCGAAACCGCCAGGGCGCAATTGGGCCCACGGATGGGGAAATGGATGTGCATGGTCATCATGAATTACCCCTCCTACGGTTCGGGTTGACAATGCCGGTCGTATAAACGCATTCGCACCAGATGGCCAGCCTGAAGTCCAGCGGCCGCCAAAACGACCATGTCCCTGTGGCCGATCCGCCACTTATTAGCAGGATGCGAAAATGAACAGACGTTTCCGCATCGCCCTCTACCAGCCGGATATCGCCGGCAATACCGGGACGATCCTGCGCCTGGCCGCGTGCCTCGGCCTTGGCGTCGACATCATCGAACCGGCCGGCTTTCCGCTCTCCGACAAGGCGCTGAAACGGGCCGGGATGGACTACCTCGAAATGGCTGCCCTGACCCGGCATGTCGACTGGCACGCCTTCGAGGACTGGCGCAAGGCGCGGACGCGCAGGCTGGTGCTTTTGTCGACCAAAGCCGCGACCGCCTATACGAGCTTTGTCTTCGCCGACGGCGACATCCTGCTGTTCGGCCGCGAATCCGCAGGCGTGCCGGATCCGGTCCATCAGGCGGCGGATGCGCGGCTGACCATCCCGATGCAGGGCAGCGCGCGCAGCATCAACGTCGCGCTCTCCGTCGCCATGGTGGCGGGCGAAGCCATCCGGCAGCTCGGATAGGATGCGCGGTCCATCGACATCACTATCGCCGACGGTAGTGGTTTCTCCGCTCATTCTTACCCAGGCGCACATCGCCGTTTCCTCTCATTGCGCTATCGAGATTTCCTGGCTACAAGCTCAACTTAACTTGAGGTCAAGCGGAAAGTGAGACATGGCTCCAGTGACGGAATTGACGGTCGGCCAGGTGGCCAGGCGCAGCGGCGTCGCGGTGTCGGCGCTGCATTTCTATGAAGCGCGCGGGCTGATCGGCAGCCACCGCACGTCGGGCAACCAGCGGCGCTACGGTCGCGACGTGCTGCGGCGCGTGGCGATCATCAGGATTGCCCAGGAGGTCGGCATCTCGCTGGCCGATATCGGTGCGGCACTGGAATCACTGCCGGAAGGCCGCACGCCGACACGCGACGACTGGAGCCTGCTTTCAACCGCCTGGCGCGACGAACTCGACCACAAGATCGCGCAATTGAAGAAACTGCGCGACGGCCTGTCCGACTGCATCGGCTGCGGCTGCATGTCGATCGACAAATGCCCGCTCAGGAACAAGGGCGACAAGTTGGCCAAGGAGGGAACCGGGGCGAGACGGTTGGTTCTTCCTTCTCCCCGTTCATTGGAAGAAGCCACTTGAACCGTGTCGCGCGAATGGCAAGCCGCCCTCGCGGACGAGCGCTCCCTGTTACCGCAGTTTAAACGGGATCATGATCGGGTCCGTGACAACGTCTTTCGGGTCAACGGCAATCGACTCATCGCGCACATCGGGTCTTGCCCCTTGGCGCGACTCGCCGCATGCGGTGGAAGCGCTTCCTGCCGTGGCAAGTGCCTGCTCCAGGCCAAGTTCACCCTCGGCACGCGTAAGCATCACATCGGGCGTCGCCCCGAGAATGTCCCTGAAGCCTGGAAAATCCAGCGGCGTCTTCCGACCCAAGGAGCTGACATCGATCTCCCCCCGAAAACGGAAGTGAACGCGGTCGGGGTGAATACCGATCACACCGCTCTCCGGTGACAGTACCGATACCCTCGCTATGCATCCTGTGCTGCCGGTGAAATACCACAGCTGGTTGCCTTGCGAGACAAGGGCGAGATCGAGTTGTCCATGATTGTTGGGAACGTCGACGATCGTTACCGAAGCGCCGCCGCCATTCCAACGACCGATGGCAATATCCGATTTATAGCCGCGGTTCGGCCACGCGATGAGGACTTTCGTCGCGGCCCCGCCACCGCCTGGCCAAACTTCATCTCTGAAGCCGGATCGACAGAGCTCGCGATATTGCTCTGCTCCCACTGGGATGATGCAACGGACCTTCCTTGCCTCCTGATCGCTCTGGCGAGCGCGCTCGGAACATGCCTGTGAGGCCGCTTGCCGGTGGGAGACGACCACTTCGGCCGACTTGCAGTCCAGGTTGCCGTTGATCTGCATGAGGCGCCTCGACCTGTCGTCGAATATGTATTTGGCTATTTCGCCGAGGGCGGCATCGGTTTCCGTCGCATCGGCGCCCACCGCACCGAGCATGCCGAGAGCGGGAATTGCGGCATCGGCGTTCGCGGCAGGTCCCTCGGTCAGGATGTTCGAGATCATCGCGGCAAGTTCGCGCGGCGTCTTTTGCCCGGGAACGTTAATACCGGCCGGGTCGATCCGGACACCATCGAACACAAACTTCAGGACATCGGGATCGAACGTTCTGTAGGAGGTCCTCATCGAATGAGGCCCGCGTGTATCGGTGTCTCTCACGCCATAGGGAAGGAGGCGCGCAACGAACGATCGTAGAAGAGGCCGGCTGGTTTCCCAGTAAGCCAACAAGCTTTCTTTACCGCCGCCGATTTCCGATAACTGCATACCGCGCTGTTTCTGTCGAAGAGAGGCGGACATGAGGGGAGGAGAGCCGATCCACAACGTCAGCCGGTTGGCAGGCAGGGTTCCGGCTTCCCGTATCAATCGGGCGCAACGGGTGAATCCGGTCGCTGCCGTGAATTGGACGTATGCAGTACGCCGCTTCATGCAGTCTTCGGCGTCTTCGACCACGATGCGCTGATCGAAACGATCCTCGTTGCCGCCCCAGGACGTTGTCACCTGAAACAACCCAGATTCCGCCAGCGCCAGAACCGCTTCATCACCTGAGGAGGACACCCCGATGATATGCAAATGGTAGGGTGGCTTTGACGACGGCGAAGAGGTTGTGATCGAAGCGACCTGTCTCCTGTGGTAAGCGCGCAAAACGTCATCGGCTTCAGGCTTGAGGAGAATGGCGGCGGCAACAAGAACGACGACTATGCCCAATGGATAGCCCCCTGTCTTGCGATCAGCGGCCACCAGTCGAACGGCATATATGAAGAAAACCAGGAGTATGGACAAGATCAGAACAACTATAGGGAGAACAGTGACGACGAATATGGCCACGCCTTCCAAGCAACTTATTCCTTTTGTCTGCAGTTCCCACTGACGCTCGCGTCCAGCAGGAGGTGTAGCATACCGCGATTACAACCGGGTTAATGGCAGTTGGGAAATGCCTCTCTGAACTGTTCGAACATCCTGCTCGGGGCTGCAGCAAGGTCATCGAAGTGAACCCGACCGACGAACAGCGGACTTCCGCAAAGGCTCAATCGCCGTCGATAGCGCTAGCAGATCGGGCGAGGCGCGAGCGATTGGCCAGTCAATCCGCCGCCGGCAGCCGCCTTATCGTGAACTCGATCAGGTCGCCCGGCCGTTCGAACCAGCTCTCGATTTCGGTCCAGTAGGCCTGCTTGGGGAAGCGTTCGAACCACTCCTTGGCCTTGAGGCGGGCGTCGGAGCGCGGCAGGACGAAGGTCTCGCGCAAAAAACCGTCACGCGGCATGCGCTCGCGTTCGGCCCGGCTTTGATCGAGCCTCTTCTTCAGGCCATCCAGCGGCGGTCTTGCCGGGGTGCGCACGAAGGAACTCCTTACACCCGAGGTCAGATGAGACTTGACCCTTCCCCTCAAGAGATTAGGGATCGCGCCGGCAAAAGACGAGTCATTTATCGGGAACGCCCGCCATCGGGCGACCCGCAACCGGAGACGGCACTTGGAACGACCCGAAATACCGGCAGGGCTGCCCGCCGACATCGAAGAGAAGAAGATGAAGGCCCGGCTGTGGTTCGAGGCGCTGCGCGAACGCATCTGCGGCGCCTTCGAGCAGATAGAGCAGGGCCTTGAGGGCCCGCTCGCATCATGGTCGCCGGGCCGCTTCGAGAAAACGCCGTGGGAGCGCGATGAGGGCCGCGGCGGCGGCGGCACCATGTCGATGATGCATGGCCGCGTCTTCGAGAAGGTCGGCGTCCACACCTCGACCGTTTATGGCGAGTTCTCGCCCGAATTCAGGAAGCAGATGCCGGGCGCCGAGGAGGACGCGCGCTTCTGGGCTTCCGGCATTTCGCTGATCGCGCATCCCTGGAACCCCAACGTTCCGGCCGTGCACATGAACACCCGCATGGTTGTCACCTCGCGCCAGTGGTTCGGCGGCGGCGCCGACCTGACACCGGTGCTCGACCGCCGCCGCACCCAGGACGACCCCGACACGACAGCCTTCCACCGCGCCATGCAGTTCGCCTGCGAGAAGAACGCCGCAGTCGCCGACTATCCGAAATTCAAGACCTGGTGCGACGAGTATTTCTTCTTAACCCACCGCAACGAGCCGCGCGGCACCGGCGGCATCTTCTTCGACTGGCTGCATTCGGGCGAGGATAGAGGCGGCTGGAACGCCGATTTCAACTTCGTCCAGGATGTCGGTCGCTCTTTCCTCGTGGTCTACGGCCACCTCGTACGTGCCAACTTCAACGAGAACTGGACCGATGGCGACCGTGACGAACAGCTCATCCGCCGTGGCCGCTATGTCGAATTCAACCTGCTGCACGATCGCGGCACCATCTTCGGGCTGAAGACCGGCGGCAATGTCGCTTCCATCCTCTCCAGCCTGCCGCCCGAGGTTCGCTGGCCGTAACGCCGGAGAAGCGCGGACGGCATACAGAGCTTTTGATGCAACCAGACCGCCTCGTCCGTGTTATGGTCTTTACCCCGCTCACGCTCCGACCGGACCGTGAGCCAAAATAGTGCCGGAGCCCCGATCGGGCTCCATGGAGGAAAGAGGAGAAATCCCATGAAGGAATTTCACTGCGGCTCGCTCGTTCCCGGCTGTGAGTGGCATACGCGTGCCGATGAGGAAGCCGAGGTGATGCGCCGCGCGGTCGAGCACATGCGCGAGACGCATGGCGAGACGACCATCCGCGAGACGATGATCGAAGCGATCCGTTCACGCATCCAGAAGGTGCGCGACGCGGCTTAGGGCAATTCCAGGAAAAGTGTGAAACGGCTTTCTGTCCGGAATTGCGTGGACGTAGGAAGCGGCGGGGGTTCTTATCAGCAGCGGCAAACGTGCTTCGGTGGCGCTTGAGGCCCATTTCGGCGCGCTGTCCGACGGCCTCAAAAAATCACATTTGCTCCAGCTAAAATAAACTCTGCGGTAACCGAACCCGTGCGATCGTCAGGCCGATAATCCAGACTACAGTGGGCTGCCAGAGAAGCCCGTCGCCACCAGGCACTGGTCCGGAATCGGTGGGGCGAGGTGTTTCGCGCATGCGCGAAAAGTCCAGCAATCGAGCGAGTTTGTGCACAACGGCGCTTCTGCTGGCCGCGCTCTGTAGCGCGTCTCCGGCGATTGCCCAGGAAATGACGACATTGCTGGTCGACATTCATCAGGGCTCGCCGCTCAGCGATCAGGCGAGAGCCCTGGGCGACGGCGGTTTTGAACTCCAAAACGGAAGCCGGGTATCGTTCAACAAATGGTATCATGCAAACTGGGTCGACATGCATGTGGACCTGCTGACCCAGATTACGCAGGATACCGGCATCCTGTGGGGCTTCGGCACCGGCGAAGAAGGCGAGAAGTATCGCATCGCGCCCAGCCTCAAGCTTGGTTTCCTTACACAGCTGCATCCAAGTGCAAACAGCATACTGTCCCTGTCGTTCACCACGACCTTTGGCGGTAAGCTCTCCGAAAAGCCCTGCCAGGCCGATTATGGCGACCTGGGCAGCTTCAGCGTCAATTGCCGGCTGGCTGCCGGCGAGATGGCGCCCGAGGAAACCTTGAAATATCTGGTTAACGCTAAACCGGAGAGCCAGCATCTCTGGCTGAATTACCGTGTTACTTTCTGATCGCGAGGGGCCGGGAACGAGATGTCGCGTAGCCGCGGGACATCCGCGGTCGTCCGTCCTAGCTCTTGTTTGAACCGGGGTAAAAACATGTCAAATGCGCATTGGAAATTCGCTGTTGCCGCGGCCCTCGCCCTCCTGCCGGCATCGATTGCCGTGGCTCAGGAGGCTGGCGGTCTGGACCCGCTGTCCGCGCTCTGCGTCAACAGTCAATCGAACGCTTCCATATGCCTGAGCGCAACCCTGCCGGCGGCCACGTCGCAGACCTTGCAGAACTGGATGAGCCCGGATGTCGGCGCCGCATGGCGTGCCGGTTACAAGGGCCAAGGCGTCACCATCACCATCGTCGACGACTTCTCCAGCACCTCGAAATTCAGCGGCAATTTCGGCATCGGCACGCAGACCCAGCGCCATGGCGAATGGACCCGCGAAGAAGCCAGCATGATCGCGCCGCTGGCGACGATAAGGTCGAAAGACTTCTCCACCAGTTCATCGGTCGCGCTGGCGCCGGGCCTGAACGTGCTCAATCTGAGCTATGGCATGTACGCCAAGGCGGGCTACAGCCCAAGCCAGATCGGATGGAGCGCCGAGGAAGCCTCCATCATCTCCTATGCCACCAAGGGAACGGCCGTGGTTTCGAAGGCCGCGGGCAACGACGCGGTTGCCGTGGGCGGCGTCACCAGCGGCCAGCAGGATTATCTCGACCTCGCTTTGGTCGGAAAGGCATCCGCGATTTTCGTCGGCGCGCTCAACAGCAACGGCACGACGTCGAACAAGGCCAGCATGGCCTGGTACTCCAACACCGCCGGCTCCAACACGGCCGTGCAAAGCCATTTCCTCGTCGTGGGGGTTACCGGCGATAAGACTGGCCTCTACGGCACCTCTTTCGCGGCGCCGATCATCTCCGGCTACGCCGCGATCGTCGGCAGCAAGTTCACCAAGGCCACGCCGACCCAGATCACCAACCAGTTGCTCAATACGGCCCGCACCGACACGCTGGCCAACTATAGCGCCTCCGTCTATGGCAAGGGCGAGGCAAGCCTTTCGCGCGCCCTGGCTCCGCTGTCGATCAAGTAAGCGGCACGCAATCGCGGTTTCAGCGCCTAAGTTTCAAGTGCCTGCGCGGCGCGCTCCAGCAGCGTGCCGCGTTCGGGCGCAAATCCCGCCTCGACCCATTCCGCCTCAAGGTTCTTGAGGATTTCGCCGAGCTTGGGCCCCGGCTTTGCGCCTAGCGCCGTCAGATCGGCGCCTTTCAGCGGAAACACAGGTTTTTCCCATTTGAGCGCAAAGGCCAGCAGGCGTGAAAAGCCGCCGGCCTCCAGCATTGCATCATTGTCCTCGACGGCGCGCACCCGTGTCGAAGCAAGCCACAGCCGCAAGCGATCGACAAACCCTTGCCGATCGCCACGGTAAAGCCGCTTTGCCAGCTCGCCCTCCGTCGTCTTGGATGCGACCGTGGCAGCAAGCGCCCAGTGGCGCAGGCGATCCGCTTCAGCAGTCGAAAATTTCAGCCGCTCGGCGAGCAACTTCATGCGCGCCGCATCCGGCGGCACGACAGCCTCGAGCCTGAGCAGCGGGTCCGGCGTCCAGCCCAGATCCTTTTCCGCCTTGGTCAGGCCGTGGATCGCATCGATGCCCCATTTCTCGCTTTCCGGCAGCACGCTGGTCAAAACGCTCGCCTGCCGCATCCACAGCAGCGCGCGCGACGGATCCGGGGCCGACAACAGCTTCTTCAATTCGGACCAGACGCGCTCGACCGAGAGCTGCGCCAGCCCCTCCTTCAGCCGGGCGCAGGCCTTCAGCCCCTCGGCGTCCGGCCGGCCCTCGCCATACCAGGCGAAGAAGCGGAAAAAGCGCAGGATGCGCAGATAATCCTCGCGGATGCGCGCTTCCGGATCGCCGATGAAGCGCAACCGCCGCGCCTCGATGTCGGCAACGCCGCCGACGAGGTCGACCACCGTTCCGTCGGCCTCGGCGTAGAGCGCGTTGATGGTGAAGTCGCGCCGTTCCGCGTCGAGCTTCCAATCGCGGCCGAACAGCACCTTGGCGCGGCGGCCGTCGGTCTCGATATCGGCGCGCAAGGTGGTGATTTCATAGGGCTTGCCGCCGGCGACCACCGTGATGGTGCCGTGCTCGATGCCGGTCGGCACCGCCTTGAAGCCCGCCGCCTCGGCGCGGCGGATGGTTTCCTCCGGCAGGCAGGTGGTGGCGATATCGATGTCGGCGACGGGCTGACCGATCAGCGTGTTGCGCACGGCGCCGCCGGCCACCCGCGCCGCCTCGTCGCCATCCGTCAGCAGGGCAAGCAAGCGCTGCAGATGCTTTTCGGTGAGCCAATCGGCCCTGTCCGCGATCGAGACACTCAAGCATAGAGCCTTTCATAGAGCGTGCGGATGATGCCGGCGGTAACGCCCCAGATGCGTCGGTCGCCATAAGGCATGTCATAGAAGAACCATTCGAGATCGTTCCACATGCGGCTGTCCCTGGTGTGGTTAGCCGGGTCCATAAGGAAACGCAGCGGCACCTCGAAAGCTGCATCGACCTCGTCGGTATTGAGGTTCAGCTGGAAATGCGGCCGCACGATGCCCAGAACCGGCGCGATCCGGTAGCCGCTGCCAGCGACATACCAGGGCATGCGGCCGATAATCTCGATATGCTCCGGGCCCAGGCCGATTTCCTCGAAGGTTTCGCGCAGCGCCGCCGCTTCCGGGCTGATGTCATCGGGGTCGATGGTTCCGCCGGGAAAGGCCACCTGTCCGGAATGGTTGCGCAGCTTCTCGGCCCGCTTGGTCAACAAAACCGTCGCATCGCCCTCGTGATCGACCACCGGGATCAGCACCGCGGCGTTGCGCAGCGCCGTGCCCTGGTTCAGGCGGGGATGGCCGGGATTGAAACGATGGTCGCCATAGTCGTCGCCGGCATGCGCGTCCGGCTGCGCGGCAAAGCGTGCGCGGAAATCCGCGATCGAAAAGGGCGGCGTCAGCTGGTCCATCATGGCTGGTCCGTCACGCACTCAGTCGCTTCAGCCTGTCGGCCGGCATGATCGGATAGGCCTGGCCCTTCGAACGGACGGCAAACATCCGCCGGCCGTCGATATCGATCTCCTCGCCGTGCTCGACCAGTTCGTACATCACCGGCCGCGCCACCAGCGCCTCCAGCCGCCCGCGCACCAGGACATAAGGCTTCAGCCCGCCGGTCTCGTCCTCGTCGACGAATCGCATCGGCCGCTCCGGCCCAGCCTCGACGACATCGCCGACATTGGTGCGGAAGGTGATGACCTGGTCCTCGCCACTGCCTGAAACATCCATCTCAACGGCGATGAACGGCGCGTCAGCGACGCGGATGCCGACTTTTTCCACCGGCGTCACCAGATAGGTCCTGCCGTCGGCGTCCTTGCGCAGCACGGACGAGAAGAGCTGCACAAGCGGCATGCGGCCGATCGGCGTTCCCAGATAAAACCAGGTGCCGTCGGCCTTGATCTCCATGTCGAGATCGCCGCAAAAGTCGGGATTCCACCGCTCCACGGGCGCCGCGCCCTTGCCGGCGCGCGCCGCGCGCGAGATCAATGCCTCGAGGCCGCGAGCCTCGGTGGCCTGCGTAAGGCTTTGTTGGCGATGTTCGTAGTGTTCCGTCATCGTCACGAAATAGTCACTGTTGTTCCGCTTGTCAGCCTAGGTCTGTGATTTAAGTTCGGCCATAGGCGCTACGCGAGGCCGAATCGCGGCAACCTATGATATGGTGCGGGCCGGTATTTCCAACCAAAGGGATCGATGCGGCATGAGCGTGATGGTCAAGGAAAGCCCGATCAGCGAAAAGGACATGGTCGCCGAGGCAGAGAAGGCGCTTGCCGACATTTCCAGGATCCGCGATGGGGTCGGCCGGGTCATCTTCGGCCAGGAGAACGTCGTCGAGCGCACGCTGGTGGCGCTGCTGGCCGGCGGCCACGCGCTGCTGGTCGGCGTCCCGGGCCTCGCCAAGACCAAGCTGGTCGAGACGCTGGGCGTCGTGCTCGGCCTTGATTCGCGCCGCATCCAGTTCACCCCCGATTTGATGCCATCGGACATTCTCGGCTCCGAGGTGATGGAGCAGGACGAAGCCGGCAAGCGCTCCTTCCGCTTCATTTCCGGGCCGATCTTCGCGCAATTGCTGATGGCCGACGAGATCAACCGCGCCTCGCCGCGCACCCAGTCGGCGCTGCTGCAGGCCATGCAGGAATATCACGTCACCATCGCCGGCGCCCGCCACGACCTGCCCGCGCCCTTCCATGTGCTGGCGACGCAGAACCCGCTGGAACAGGAGGGCACCTATCCGTTGCCCGAAGCCCAGCTCGACCGCTTCCTGATGCAGGTCGACATCCTCTACCCCGAAATCGAGGCCGAGCGCCGTATCCTTCTGGAGACCACCGGCGTCGAGGACGCCAAGGCGATGAACGTGCTGCAGCCGGCGCGGCTGAAGGATATCCAGACGCTGATCCGCCGCATGCCGGTGCCCGAAAGCGTCGTTGAGGCGATCCTCACGCTGGTTCGCTCGGCGCGTCCGGGCCAAGGCAATGCCGAGACCGACAAGCATGTCGCCTGGGGTCCCGGCCCGCGCGCCAGCCAGGCGCTGATGCTGTGCACCAGGGCGCGTGCGCTCTACGATGGACGGCTGGCGCCCTCCATCGACGATGTGCGTGCGCTGGCCGAGCCGGTGCTGCAGCATCGCATGGCGCTGACCTTCGCCGCCCGCGCCGAAGGCACCAGCGTGCGCGACGTGGTGGGCAAGTTGGTGAAAGGCATTTGATGGCACGCATCGGCGAAGTCCAGGCACCGGCAGCAACGCGCGACGCGCTCGCCCGTGGCCGGTTGCGGGCTTCGCTTGTGCCGGACCTGCTGGTCGAGGCGCGCCGCATCGTCAACACCGTGATCGCCGGCTGGCATGGCCGCCGCAAGCGCGGCATCGGCGAGAATTTCTGGCAGTTCCGCCCCTATGTCGAAGGCGATTCCTCGCGCATCGACTGGCGCCGCTCGGCCCGCGACGACCACACCTATGTGCGCGACCGCGAATGGGAGGCCGCCCACACGGTCTGGCTGTGGGCCGACCCCTCGCCCTCCATGCTCTACAAGTCGACAGGCGCCAGCGTGTCCAAGCAATCTCGCGCGCTGGTGCTGGCGCTGGCCATGGCCGAGCTGTTGTCACGCAGCGGCGAGCGCATCGCCTGGCCTGGCCTCACCGACCCGTTCACCGCCCGCAACGGCGCCGAGCGCGTCGCCGCCCAACTCATGCATGCCGGTGATTTGCCGGGCAAGCCCGACCTGTCCGGCATCCGCCGTTTCTGCGATATCGTCATCGTCAGCGATTTCCTCGATCCGGTTGAAGAGACCATGGCCTGGCTCGACGTGCTTGCCCGCCACGGCGTGCGCGCCCACCTGATCGAGGTCGCCGATCCGGCCGAGGAAACCTTCCCCTATGCCGGCCGCACCGAGTTCACCGATCCCGAGACCGGCGACAAGCTGACCGCCGGACGCGCCGAAATGCTGGCCGAGGAGTACCGCCTGCTATACACCGCCCGCCGCCAGGAATTGGCCGGCTGGTGCAAGCGCCTCGGCTGGAGCTTTACCGTCAACCACACCGACCGGCTGGCTTCGGAAGCGCTGGTGCGCCTGCACATGGCGATGACTGCCGATAGCTCCTCCGCTGGAAAGGCCGTCGCATGAGCTGGCTGCCGCTTTCCTTCGGCGCCCCCACGGTGCTGTGGGGCCTGCTGGCGCTGCCGGTGATCTGGTGGCTGCTGAGGCTGACGCCGCCCAAGCCGCAGACCGAAGTGTTTCCGCCGCTGAAGATTCTGGCGCGCGTGCTGCAGCGCCAGGAGACGCCGCAGCGCAGTCCGTGGTGGCTCACTCTGCTCAGGCTGCTGATGGCGGCTCTCATCGTTGCCGCCCTTGCCGAGCCGGTCTTCAACCCGCGCGAGAAACTGCCGGCCGAGGGCGCGGCGCTCGCGTTGGTCATCGACAATGACTGGGCAAGTGCCGCCGACTGGGGCAAGCGCGTCGCCACCGCCGAACGGCTGATCGGCGATGCCGGCTCGAACGGGGTGCCGGTCATCATCGCCTTCACCGCCGAAAAGCCCAATGCCGAGATCGGCCCCTTCGATGCCGCGGCAGCGCTCGACCGGCTGCGCGCGGCAAAACCGCGGCCGATCCCGACCGACCGGCCCGCCGTCTATGCCCGCGTCGCCGCTGCACTTGAGCGCCTGCCGGGCGCCAGCGTCGCCGTATTGGCCGACGGGCTGGCGGCCAAGGGCGACGAGGCCGCCTTCAATACGCTGCTGTCGAAAAATGCCGCCCGCGTCGTCTGGGCCGTTGCCGACCGGCTCACGCTGACCGGCCTCACCGGCGCCGAGAACCAGGTCGACGGTTTTGCGCTGACCGCCATCCGCGCGCCGGGCGATCCTGCCCCGGCGCAAGTCACCGCCGGCGCCTTCGACGACAAGGGACGCCGCATCGCCGATGCGACGCTGACCTTCGCCCCGGGCGAATCCACCGCCACCGGCACCATGGCGGTGCCGTTCGAACTGCGCAACGACTTCGCCTCGATCGCGCTCGACGGCGAACACCAGGCCGGCGCCGTCCGCGTGCTCGACGAAAGCTCCAAGCGCCGCCGCGTCGGGCTCTTGTCGCAGGCCGAGGCCGACCAGGCACAGCCGTTGCTGTCGCCGCTCTACTACATCAGGCGCGCCTTGCAGCCCTTCGCCGACCTGATCGAACCCTCCAGCGCCGACCTCGCCGATGCCATCCCGCAGATTCTCGACCAGAAGCCGGCGATGATCGTCATGGCCGACATCGGCACCATTCCCGAACAGGTCAGGCCAAAACTGGCCGACTGGGTGGAAAAGGGCGGCACGCTGGTGCGTTTCGCCGGCTCGCGGCTAGCCGCCGCCGGCAACGACGACGACCTGCTGCCGGTCCGCCTGCGCACCGGCGAGCGCTCGCTCGGCGGCGCGCTGTCATGGACCTCGCCGCAGCCGGTCACCGAATTTCCCAAGGCCGGCCCGTTCGCCGACCTGGCGCCGCCGACCGAGGTGACCGTGAGCAGGCAGGTGCTGGCCGAGCCGACGCCCGACATCGTCGAGCGCACCTGGGCAGCACTTGCCGACGGCACGCCGCTGGTTACCGGGTTGAAGAAGGGCAAGGGCACGCTGGTGCTGTTCCACGTCACGCCCGAGGCGACATGGTCGAACCTGCCGATCTCGGGCAGCTTCGTCGAGATGCTGCGGCGCATCGTGCAGCTGTCGCGCAACCAGGGCGCGGCGATCGCCGGTGCCGAAGCCGCAGCCACCTCGCTCGCGCCCTATCGCATGATCGCGGCCGACGGCTTGCTTGTGCCGCCGACGCCGGATGCGCGGCCGCTGGTGCCCGGCGCCGGCGCGCTGCCGGTGACCTTCGAGAATCCGCCCGGCCTCTATGGTTCGGAAGCCGGCGTCTTCGCCCACAATTTGCTCGATGCCGCGAGCACGCTGGCCCCGCTCGCCCGCCCGCAAGTCACCGTGCCGGTGACGACGATCCAGTACGCGTTTGACGAATCGCGCAACCTGAAGGGCGCCCTGATGGCGGCTGCGCTGGCGCTGATGGTGCTCGATACGCTGGCCGTGTTCTGGATGGGCGGCCTGTTTTCCCGCCGGCCGCGCCGCGCCGGCGCCGTGGCGACCACCGCCGCGATCCTGATCGTGCTCGGCGCGCTGTTCGGCCATGCCGATAGCGCGCGGGCCGACGATGCAAAGCCAGGCGACGCCGCCGCCATCGAGGACATTTCCAAGACCCGCATCGCCTATGTGCTGACCGGCGTGCCCGGCGACGATTCGATCAGCCGCGCCGGGCTCGAAGGCCTAACCCGCTTCCTGATCGAGAAGACCGCGCTTGAACCGGGCGCGCCGGCCGGCGTCGACATCGCCAAGGACGAACTCTCCTTCTACCCCCTGATCTACTGGCCGATCGATCCGGCCGCTCCGATGCCGACCGAGGCCGCGATCGCGCGCATCGACGCCTACATGCAACAGGGCGGCACGGTGCTATTCGACACGCGCGACCAGTTCGCCAACGGCATCGGCGCCGATTCGGCCAGCCCGGCGACCGAGCGGCTGCGCGACATCCTGGGCAATCTCAACGTGCCGCCACTGGAGCCGGTGCCGTCGGATCACGTGCTGACCAAATCCTTCTTCATCCTGCCCGAATTTCCCGGCCGCTTCAGCGGCAGCCCGCTCTGGGTCGAGGCCTCGCTCGATGCCAGCAATACCGAGAACCGCCCGGTGCGCACCGGCGATGGCGTGTCGCCGATCATGATCACCGCCAATGATTTCGCCGGCGCCTGGGCGGTCGACGAGAACGGCGATGCGCTGCTGCCAACCGTGCCGAACGACCCGATGCAGCGCGTCTATGCGCTTCGCGCCGGCGTCAACATCATGATGTATATGCTGACCGGCAACTACAAATCCGACCAGGTGCACGTGCCCATACTGCTCGAACGGCTGGGGCAATAGGATGATGCTCCTTGTTGTGCCCCCTACACGGATCGACCCTCCCGACAAGAGGGAGGGTGAGGCATGAACTGGTCTGTTAGCTTCGAACCATTACTCTCCTGGCCGCTGCTGGCCCTAGTCCTGGTGCCGCTGGTGCTGCTGGCCGCCGTCGGCCTGTGGTTTCGCCAGCGAGGCGCGATGCTGCGCTTCATCGCCCTTCTGGCGCTGGCTGCTGCCTTGTTCAATCCGGTGTTCCTCAACGAGGAGCGCGAACCGCTGAAAAGCGTGGTCGCGCTGATCGTCGACCGCAGCCAGAGCCAGGACATTGGCGCGCGTACCAAGCAGACCGACGAAGCCTTGGCCGGGTTGCAGCAGCGCCTCGCCCGCTTCAAGCAGTTCGATGTGCGCGTCGTCGAGGCCGGCAAGTCCGAAGCCGCCGAGGAGCGCACGGAAACGCGGCTGTTCGGCGCGCTCGAAGGCGCCTTCCGCGACGTGCCGCCGTCGCGCATCGGCGGTGCCGTCATGGTCACCG
The DNA here is from genome assembly GCA_004791255.1 of bacterium M00.F.Ca.ET.205.01.1.1. Taxonomy (GTDB): domain Bacteria; phylum Pseudomonadota; class Alphaproteobacteria; order Rhizobiales; family Rhizobiaceae; genus Mesorhizobium. The sequence continues at coordinate 639,886 of SRUQ01000003.1, read as the reverse complement.
ACGGCGAGGTGCACGATGCACCTTCAGGCGCTCCCGACTTCAACGCTCCGCTGCATGCGCTGATCACCGGGAACGATCACGAAAAGGACCGCCGTATCCGCTTCGAGAACGCGCCCCGCTTCGGCCTTGTCGGCAAGCCGCTCGATATGACCTACCGCGTCATCTCCACGGAAAACCAGACCGGGCCGGTCGATGTGCGCGTCTCGGTCAATGGCGAGCAGGTCGCCGTCGAGCATGCCACGATCGGCCAGGCGATGCCGCTGCAGGTGACCATTCCGGGCGCAGGCCGCAACATCGTCGAACTCGCCATCGATCGCGAGCCGGGCGAACTCACCGACACCAACAACCGCGCCATCGCGCTGGTCGACGGCATCCGCGAAAACCTGCGCGTGCTGCTGGTCTCTGGCGAGCCGCATGCCGGCGAGCGCACCTGGCGCAATCTCTTGAAGTCCGACGCGTCGGTCGATCTCGTCCATTTCACCATCCTGCGGCCGCCGGAGAAGCAGGACGGCACGCCGATAAACGAATTGTCGCTGATCGCCTTCCCGACGCGCGAATTGTTTGTCGAAAAGATCAAGGATTTCGACCTCATCATCTTCGACCGCTACCAGCACCGCGACGTGCTGCCGATCCTCTATTACGACTACATCTCCGAATATGTCGAAAAGGGCGGCGCGCTGCTGATCGCCGCCGGCCCGGAATATGCCGGTGAAAGCTCGATCGCCCGCACGCCGCTGATGTCGGCGCTGCCGGCGATGCCGACCGGCGAGGTCGTTGAAAAGGCCTTCTATCCGCGCCTGACCGATCTCGGCCAGCGCCATCCGGTGACGCGCGGGCTCGACGGTTCGGCCACCGAGCCGCCGCACTGGAGCCGCTGGTTCCGCACCATCGGCGTGCAGAATCCCGAAGGCGAAGTGGTGATGAAAGGCGCCGACAACCGGCCGCTGCTCCTACTTGACCGCAAGGGCGAAGGCCGCGTCGGCATGCTTCTGTCCGACCAGGGCTGGCTGTGGGCGCGCGGTTTCGAGGGCGGCGGCCCGCATGTCCAGCTCTACCGGCGCATCGCCCACTGGCTGATGAAGGAGCCGGAGCTCGAGGAAGAGCGGCTGACCGCCGATGGCCGCGGCATGGTGCTGGAAATCCGCCGCCAGACGATGGCCGACGACCCCGGCCCCGCCCAGATCATCACCCCGTCCGGCAAGACCCTGAGCGTCAAGCTCGAAAAATCCGAGCCCGGCGTCTTCCTCGGCAGCGTCCAGACCAGCGAGATCGGCCTGTTCCAGGTCGCCAATGGCGATCTCACCGCGCTCGCCCATGTCGGGCCGGTCAATGCACCGGAATTCGCCGACGTCATCTCCACCGAGGGGCGGCTGAAGGCGCCGGCCGAGGCCACCGGCGGCAGCGTGCGCCGGCTGGCGTCATCCACGGCTGCCGATGGCGTGACGCTGCCTTCCATCGTGCCGGTGCGCTCGTCGGGCGATGCCTCCGGCAGCGACTGGATCGGCCTGCGCACCACCGACGACAGCGTCCTGAAGGCAGTGTCACGCGTGCCGCTGTTCGGTGGCTTCCTCGGCCTCGGCCTGCTGCTGCTCGCAATGGGATCGATGTGGTACCGCGAGGGACGGTAGCACAGCGCTTTTTCCTTCTCCCCCGTTCACGGGGAGAAGGTGCCCGAAGGGCGGATGAGGGGCAGCGCCAACCCACGTGATCGGCGATCTTCATGGCCTATCGTCCCTCATTGTCCTGCCGGACATTTCTCCCCGTATAGTGACAGGGAGAAAAACGCTGTGGTGGACTACTCTTCCGGCTCCGTCGTGAACAGCAGCGGATAGCCCTTGGCCTTGCCGGCGTCAGTGGCCCGCGTCGCCTTGGTCTCGGCGACGTCCTTGGTGAACACCGCGACCACGCAGACGCCGCGCCGGTGCGCGGTGATCATGATCCGGTGCGCCTGGTCCTCGCTGAGCTTGAACTCGCCCTTCAGCACCGTCACCACGAATTCGCGCGGCGTGAAATCGTCATTGACGAGGATGACCTTGTAGAGCTTCGGCCGCTCGGTCTGCGGCTTCACCTGGACGCGCGGTTTTGTGGTGATTTCGGGCATCGGAACCGACAGTTACGCGATCGGGCTGCGTCCCGCATTTTGCCACGGGCGGCAGCGATCGTCCATTTTGATTGGCTTCCAGACCACCGGCGGGCAGGTCCAGTGCTTCACGATCATGTGGGAAATTGTCGGTCGCTGTTCAACGGCCCTGTCGGCCGAAGATGCGGCGGTTTGCGTCGGCATCCGCCCGGCGTTCCATCCAGGCGGCGATCGGCCACGCAACAACGCAGATCAGCGTCACGCTGGTGAGCACGATCAGCACCCAGGCCTGTGCCGGCGTGATGTAGTCCCAGTTGGTGGAAATGACGGGCGCGAACAGCGACGGCTCGGTGCGCCCGCTGGCGGGGTCCGGTACCGGGCTGGCGGTGAACAGAACGAGCACTCGCGCGGCCGCGGTGGCAACGAGGCCGCCGAGCACGATGGAGCGCAGGATGGACGAAAGCCGCTTCTTCATGCGGATTGTCCTACACGGCCGGCGTTGCAAACGGGTTAAACGCGATCGAGGTGGCTGGCTGGAAGCCGCCGATGTTCAGCCGCTCGATCATGGGGCCTGGCAGAAGGCCGTTCCAGCCAATGCGGCTGGAACGGCCTTGATAGGAAACTGTCTAGGACGTGGATCAGGGCTTCTTCGGAGCAACCTTTTCCGGGGTCTTCTTCGGAGCCTTCTTGTGCTTCTTGACCGGCTTCTTGGCGACGACCTTCTTCACCGGGGGCTTGGCAGTGGCGTCAGCCGGAGCAGCAGCCGGATCAGTGGTGGTCGTGGTGGCGGCCGGAGCAGCGGTCGTGGTGGCAGCGGCATTGCCGAGAGCCGGCATCGCGAAGGCGAGAGCAACGGCGAGACCGGTGACGGAGAGGATGGACTTCTTCATGGCTTCATTTCCTTTTTGTGCTGGTCGAGTTTCGAGTGTCACTGAACCGGGTCGTTCGGCGTCACTCCAAGCAGCTTCAAAGCGTTGGCGAGCATCCGGATGCCCTGCGCCTGTTTCTTGGCGGCGCAGTACCGGTTGCCCTTTCTCTGAAGTGCCTTTGCCGCGGTGACCTGCGTTGCCGTGGCATGGGTTTCGAGGGCTTCATCAAACTGGTGGCTGAGATTGGCGCACCGTTCACTCCGGGTAAGCGGCGCCTTTGCGTCCGATTGGCCGACAGCGGCAGTGACCAGGCCAAGGCCCAGCAACGCACCCAACAGACTGATCGACAACCTTGGCATCGGTTTATCCGTGAACCCGGAGACTAGCGTCGCAGCCGATAGTCTGACCGCCACGGCACCGTTATGCCGGCCTACTTTTTCAGGAGTTTTTCTGGATTGTAGAAAATTGTTTCTGGATTGTTTCTGGCCCGGCCGGCGAAAGCCGCCACTGCTCTCGGTGTGGAGAAAGCGGAATTCGCTTCCGCCTTGAAATACAAGGCACTGGCCAACATATGGCCCGAATTCTATCGTGTGGCTCACCGGCCAAGGATGGCTTGGCCGGCAAACGAGACAGGGCACCTGTGAAATCCGACGCACATATTTTGATCGTCGATGACGACAAGGGCATCCGCGACCTGCTGCAGGAATTCTTCCAGAAGCGGGGCCTGCACACGTCGGTTGCCGCCGACGGCATCGAGATGGAGACCATCCTGCGCCGCGCGCAGGTCGATCTCATCGTGCTCGACGTGATGCTGCCCGGCAAGAGCGGCCTGGAACTCTGCCGCGACCTTCGCGCCCAGTATTCGACGCCGATCATCATGCTGACCGCCGTTACCGAGACGACGGATCGCGTCGTCGGCCTGGAGATGGGCGCCGACGACTATGTGCCCAAACCCTTCGACCCGCGCGAGCTGCTGGCGCGTATTCGTGCCGTGCTGCGGCGCAATGGTGCCGCCGAGCCCAAGCGCCCCAACTCCAAGCAGATCTATCGCTTCGCCGGCTGGACGATGGACTGTTCGCGGCGCCGGTTGACCGCGCCCGACGATGTCAGGGTCGAACTGACCATGGCCGAGTTCAACCTTCTGCAGACCTTCGTCAAGAGCGCCCAGCGCGTGCTGACCCGCGACCAGCTCATCGAGCTTTCCGGCGGCGACAGCGACTATTCCTTCGACCGCAGCATCGACATCCTGGTCAGCCGGCTACGGCGCAAGATGGAAGACGACCCCAAGACGCCCAAGCTGATCCTGACCGTGCGCAGCGGCGGCTACCAGTTCCTGCCCGAGACCACCTCCGAATGAGACGTTTCCTGCCGCAGACCTTGCCTGTCTGGGTGCTGCTGATCGTCATTGCCGGCCTCCTGATCAGCCAGGTCGCGACCCTCTACATCGTGGCGCGCGACCGTGCCGCCGCCAATGGCGTGGTCGACCTCTACCGCCTCAACGACCGCGCCTTCTCGCTGGTGCAACTGATGAGCGGCGCCACGCCGGAGGAGCGCAAGGCGACCGCTGCAGGCCTGTTCAACTCGACTTACGCGCTCACCGTTTCGGACACGCCGGCCGTCACCTCCTCGATCGCCAGTGACGACGAACTGGCCGAACTCGAGGACATTCTCGTCGGCCGACTGTCGAAGTTCGGCGTCACCGACGCACGCGTGCGGCGCGATCCGGCAACACGGGAGGCCGACGACGCCAGCGGCGCGGCGCCGGGACCCGATATCGGCCAGGTCGAGCGCGACCTTCTGGTGCTGGCCGCCAATTTTGCCCAGAGCGACAAGCTGACCGCCTCGCTGCGCTTCGCCGACGGCCAGTGGTTGAACTTCACCGAGCCGATCACGCCCGTCGGCCCGATCCTGAGCGTCGACAGCCTGCCGCTCTATTCGCTGATCGCCGGCCTGGTGGTGATCATGTCGATATGGTCGCTGCGCCGGCTGACCGCGCCCTACCGGATGATGGAAACCGCCGTCAACCGCATCGGCAATGACCTGAAGAGCCCGCCGATCGCCGAGGGCGGCAGCCGCGAGGTGCGCGCCGCCGCCAAGGCGATCAACGCCATGCAGGCGCGGCTGCGCGAATATGTCGAGGACCGCGAGCATCTTGCCGCAGCCCTTGCGCACGACTTGCGCACGCCGATGACCAGGATGCGGCTGCGGCTGGAACTGCTGCGCAAATCGGCGGTTCGCGAGGCGCTGGCGCATGATCTCGCCGATGTCGAGAGCATCGCGAGTTCCGTGATCGACTTCGCCAAGTTCGAGGTGACGGAAGAGAAGGCCGAGCGCATCGATTTCTGGTCGCTCGTGGAATCGATCGCCGACGGCTACGACTCCGTCTCGTTCGACGATGACGGCACCCGCTCGCGCGGCCTGATCTGCATGGCGCGGCCGGTGGCGCTCAAGCGCTGCGTCACCAATCTGGTGCAGAACGCCGTCACTTACGGCAAGAAGGCGCATCTCAGCCTCAGCCGGTCGGACGGCAAGATCACGCTCGCCATCCGCGACGAGGGGCCGGGCATACCGCAGGCCCAGATCGACGCCGTGTTCGGCTCTTTCGTGCGCCTCGAACAATCGCGCAACCGCCAGACCGGCGGCCTGGGGCTGGGCTTGACCATCGCCCGCAACATCGCGCGCGCCGCCGGCGGCGAAGTCCGCCTGTCCAACCATCCGCAGGGCGGATTGCTGACGGAGCTCCGCCTGCCGTTGGTGGGCTGAGGCGCGTTGCCGAACGCGCCTACCTTCTCAACACCGCGCTCAGTACGTCACGGATGCCGATCGAGCCGACAAAGCGCGAACCTTCGTCGAACAGCGCCACTGGGGCTGTCTGCGAACGATGCATGGCCAGCATCACCGTCTTCAGCGATGTGCCCGGATTGGCCCAGAACACTTGCGCCGCCTCCTCCGACTGGCTTTCGACATCGGCGCAGGACATCCACACCGCCGGCTTGCCGTCGCGCTCGGCCGCCGCCACCAGGCCGTGGTCGTCGATCTTGAAGCGCGTCGTCTTGCGCCGGTCGAGCCACACCCAGCCATTGTCGCCGTGCTCCAGGTCGCGGCGGTCGCGCATGACGTTCCAGGCGGTCAGCACCGACAGCGGGTTCACATTGGCGATGAAGTCGCGGACATAGTCGTTGGCGGGTCGCAGCACGATGTCTTCCGGCGCGCCGGTCTGCACGATGCGGCCACCCTCCATGATGGTGATGTGGCTGCCGATCTTCAGCGCTTCCTCGAGATCGTGGCTGACGAAGATGATGGTCTTCTTCAGTTCCGCCTGCAATTGCAGGAGTTCGTCCTGCAGCTTGGTGCGGATCAGCGGGTCGAGCGCCGAGAACGGCTCGTCCATCAACAGGATCGGCGCCTCGGTGGCGAAGGCCCGCGCCAGGCCGACGCGCTGCTGCATGCCGCCCGAAAGCTCATGCGCGTATTTCTTCGACCACTGGTCGAGATTGACCAGCTTGAGCTGCCTATGCACCCGCTCCTTGCGCTCGGCATCCGGCACGCCGGCGAGTTCGAGGCCAAGGCCGACATTCTCTTCCACGGTGCGCCATGGCAACAGGCCGAACTGCTGGAACACCATGGCCACCTGCTTCTGGCGCAACCGCCGCAAGGTCGCCTCGTCGCAGGTGACGACATCGACCGTGCGGTCGCCATCCTTGACCAGCACCTGGCCGCGCGACACCACGTTCAGCCGGTTGACAGCCCGAAGCAGCGTCGACTTGCCGGAGCCGGAGAGGCCCATCAGCACCGAGATCTCGCCTTCGTGCACGGTCAGGCTGGCGCCGGCGCAGCCGAGCACATTGCCGGTCTTCTCGAGGATCTCGGCACGCGTGGCGCCCTTGTCGATCATCGCCAGCGAACCCGCCTGGTCGGCGCCGAAGACGATATCGACGTTCTTGAAATCGACGGCGACGGTCATTTCTTGCCTCCAACGCCAATGCGGGTCATCCGGTCGAGCACGATGGCGAGCACGACGATGGCGAGACCGGCCTCAAGCCCGAGATCGATGCGGCGTGAGCCGAGCGCGCGGTTGATTTCCGTGCCGAGGCCACCGGCGCCGATCAGCGCCGCGAACACCACCATCGACAGCGACAGCATGATCGACTGGGTCAGCCCCGCCATGATGGTGGGCAGCGCCGACGGCAGTTCCACCTTCCACAGAAGCTGGCTCTTGGTGGCGCCGAACGCCTCGCCCGCCTCGACGATCGACTTCGGCACCGAGACGACGCCGAGATGGGTGAGCCGGACCGCGGTCGGGATGACGAAGATGATGGTGACGATCAGGCCCGGCGCGTTGCCGAGGCCGAACAGCGTCAGCACCGGGATCAGGTAGACGAAGGTCGGCAGCGTCTGCATCAGGTCGAGCACCGGCAGCATGATGCGGTAGACCTTCGGCTTGTGCGCGGCCCAGATGCCGAGCGGCACGCCGATGGCCATTGCCATGGCGGCGGCGGCAACCACCAGCACCAGCGTCTGCACCGTCTGCTTCCACAGATTCTGGTTGATGATGAAGATGAGGCCGAGGAAGACGCCGATGGCGAGCGGCCGCGAGCGCTGCAGCAGCCAGGCGATGATGGCAACGACCAGCGCCAGCAGCACCGGCGGCACGATCAGCAGGATGTCGACCAGACCGTCGAGCAGGAAATTGAGGCCATTCGAAAATGCCCTGAACACCGTGTCGAAATGGTCGGTGAGAAAGCCGAAGAAAGCCTTGCCCCACGGCCCGATGGGAATCTTGTAGTCGACCAGGAATTTGGAAATCGGATCCATATTGCCCCTCTCCTGCGCGAGACCGCCCTGCCCCCGGCCTCCGCTGTCGCAACGTCATCTTGTCACAGGATATGAAAAAGGGCAGCCTTTTCCAAAAATGGCTGCCCTTAATTTCGGCTATACCGAAATCACGGTCGGCTCAGCTTCCAAGCGCGGTCTTGATGGCCGCCGCTGCATCGCCGCCGTCGAAGGTGGTGACGCCGTCAATCCAGGGCTTCACTGCGTCCGGGTTCTTCTTCAGCCAGGCGGTCGCCACCGTGTTGGCATCGCTGCCCTTGAGGATGGCGTCCATCATCTCGCCTTCCATGTCGAGATTGAACTTTAGGTTGGCGATGAACTTGCCGGCATTCGGGCACTCGGCGGTGTAGCCCTTGCGGACATTGGTCGACACGGTGGCGGCGCCGAAGCCGCTGTCGCCCATCCCGTCGAGATAGGTGATCTTCATGGCGCCCATCACCGGATGCGGCGTCCAGCCGAGGAAGGCGATCCACTCATTGTTCTTGATCGACTGCTCGGCCTGCGTCAGCATGCCGGCCTCCGAGGACTCGACCAGTTCGAAGCCGTCGAGATTGTCCTTCGGGTTCTTGATCATGTCGAGGATGATGCGGTTGCCGTCATTGCCGGCCTCGATGCCGTAGATCTTGCCGTTGAACTTGTCCTTGAACTTGCCGAGGTCGGTCAGCGTCTTGACGCCGGCATCCGCGACATAGGTCGGCACGACGATGCCATAGCCGGCGCCGGCGAGGTTCTGGCTGATGGTCTCGACCGAGCCGTCGGCGGTGTAGTCCTTGATGTCGTTGGTCATAGACGGCATCCAGTTGCCGAGGAAGACATCGAGATCCTTGTTCTTCAGCGACGCGTAGGTCACCGGCACCGACAGCTGGATCACCTGCGGCTCGTAGCCGAGCGCGGTGAGCAGTACCGAGGCGAGCCCGGTGGTGGCCTGGATATCGGTCCAGCCGACGTCGGAAAGGCGGACCGCCTTGCAGCTTGCCGGGTCGCCGGCGAAAGCAGCACTCGTGGACAACAAAGCCGCCAGGCCGAGGCCGGCGGCGAAGGTATTCATACGCGACATCTGTATTCTCCCATTGCGATTCTTCGGCGAGGCGAAGTTACGGTTTTTGTGCCCGCCTTGTTTCGTCAGCCAAACACCATTCTGGTGTGGATTCAAGCGTTAAGGCAATCACGATCAACGGCGCTGGCTGGCCAATCAGCGACACGGATGACGCTTTTGTCGTGCAAGCCGGCTTTTTCAGGGGAATGCTGGCCGCGGCCCCTCCCCGCGTCCTGCCAAGTCGGCTTAAAAGAGCGGCATGGCCAAGCTCTACTTCAACTACGCAACAATGAATGCCGGCAAGACGACCATGCTGCTGCAGGCGTCCTATAACTATCGCGAGCGCGGCATGGCGACGATGCTGTTCGTCGCCGGCCACTATCGCAAGGGCGACAGCGGCCTGATCTCGTCGCGCATCGGCCTGGAGACCGAAGCCGAGATGTTCCGCGACGGCGACGACCTGTTCGCCCGTGTCGCCGAGCACCACCAGCGCAATGCGGTACACTGCGTGTTCATCGACGAAGCGCAGTTCCTGGAGGAAGAGCAGGTCTGGCAGCTTGCCCGCATCGCCGACCGGCTCGACATCCCCGTTATGTGCTATGGCCTGCGCACGGATTTCCAGGGCAAGCTGTTTTCCGGTTCGCGTGCGCTGTTGGCGATCGCCGACGATCTGCGCGAGGTGCGCACCATCTGCCGCTGCGGCCGCAAGGCGACGATGGTGGTGCGCCTCGGCCCCGACGGCAAGGTCGCCCGGCAAGGCGAGCAGGTGGCGATCGGCAAGGATGTCTATGTCTCGCTCTGCCGCCGCCACTGGGAAGAAGAGATGGGCCGCGCCGCGCCCGACGATTTCATTGGCTTCACCAAGGCGTGAGCAGGGAAGCCTGGTGAAGGCATCGTCGGATGGCCGATTTCCACCCGCTTGCAATTGCATGGATTTATGCTGCCTTTGTTAAGCCCTGCCCGCTAACCAGCCCACAGCCAAAAGCCATCGGGAGTGTCCGTCATGCTTCGAGCCGTCTTGTCCGCCGCGATCTTCCTGCTTGCCGGCGGCCTTGCCGCTCACGCGGATGGCGATGCGGCGCTCGGCAAGAAGGTGTTCAACCGATGCATCGCGTGCCACGAGGCGGCGAGCGACCGCGACAAGGTCGGCCCGCATCTGCTGGGTGTTGTCGGCCGCCCAGCCGGCTCCGCCGAAAGCTTCCTTGGCCATTATTCGGAGGCGATGAAAAGCGCTGGCGCGGCCGGCCTCGTCTGGGACGAAGCCAACCTCACGCAGTATCTGAAGGCTCCCAAAGTGAAAGTGCCTGGCAACAAGATGGCCTTCGGCGGCCTCACCAATGACGTCGACATCGCCAATGTCATTGCCTATCTTAAGGCCGATCCGAAACCCTGAGCAGCCAGGCCCGTCCGTTGAGAGGGCCTTCACCGTGGGGGAGCGGAGCAGCCTACGCCCTGCTCGGGATACGGGCGATGACCTTGATCTCGAAATCGAACCCGGCGAGCCAGGTGACCCCGATCGCGGTCCAGTTTGGATAGGGCGCACGAGAGAATATTTCGTTCTTCACCGTCATGATGGTCTCGAACTGGTTTTCCGGATCCGTATGGAAGCTCGTCACATCGACGATATCGTCGAAGCCGCAGCCGCCCGCGGCCAAGGTTGCCTCCAGATTGGAGAATGCCTGCCGGACCTGAGCAGCGAAATCCGGCTCCGGTGTGCCGTCGAGCCGGCTGCCGACCTGTCCGGAAACGAACAGCAGATCGCCTGAGCGGATCGCGGCGGAGTAGCCATGCGCCTCGTAGAGCGAGTGGCGGTTCGCGGGGAAAATGGCGTCGCGTTGCATCGTATTTTCTTCCTTTCATGTATCGCTATTTATGTGTTGCTATCCTCGCCCCGATCGCCTGACCGGTATCCGGGACATCACAGAGGTCACATTTGACATACGCCTCGTATTTGGAATAATCTCAAATACGGGGTGCATGTCAACCCATATACGCGACGTATCTGAAAATTGAGGTCACGATGGCGCCGAGAAGCCGCGCGGAAACGATGGAAGAAAACAGGGCGAAGCTGATCCAGGCCGCGCGCAAATGCTTTTCGACGCAAGGCTTCGCCGCCGCCTCGATGGACGAGCTGACAGCGACCGTCGGTCTTACGAGAGGTGCCCTCTATCATAATTTCGGCGACAAGCGTGGCTTGCTCGCGGCCGTGGTCACGCAGGTCGATGGCGAGATGGCGGAGCGTGCCCAAGCGGCGGCCGGCAAGGCAGGCAGTGGTTGGAAGGGCCTGCTCGCGGAAGGGACGGCTTATATAGAGATGGCACTTGACCCTGAAGTCCGGCGGATCGTGCTGCTCGACGGACCCGCCGTCCTTGGCGACCCCTCGCAATGGCCCAGCCAGAATGCATGCCTGCAGGTGACCAAGCAGACGATCGCCCGGCTGATCTCGCAAGGCATCCTGAAGCCCGTCGACGTCGAAGCTGCTGCTCGACTGATCAACGGCGCCGCCTTGAATGCGGCTCTCTGGGTCGCCGCAAGCGAAGATCCCCGGTCGGTCTTGCCGAGGGCCGTGGAAGCATTCCAACTTCTAGCGACGGGTCTGCTGGCAAAAGGCAGCGCTTGAGCCGGCAATCCCCATCACCGCCTCGGTAATGAGGCCAAAACAATGGTCAACGCACCACAATCTCATCGCCGCAGGGCCTGAATGCTTCGCCGCCAATGGTCAGGGATGGTTGAACTGGATTTCTTCCAACCCGCCGCCCACGCCACGACCACACTTCGATTGCATTTCAAGAGGTCCGACGGCCCTTTTGTTTTCGCGGCACCTCTTGTCTTGCATCTTTCAATCCCCGGATACCCCACATATATTCGCCGCTGTTCGCAGCCAGCGACCTGATGCCGAAGCGGGAGGCCCTTATGGCGACATTGCAGAATTTCGATGCCGAAATTGCCAAGACCAAGCAGGTCGTGCAGGACATGCGCTCCAAGATCGAGCAGTCAGGCACCGTGCTCGACACGCTGGCCACGGCCGACAAGAAGATCGGCGATGCCAATTTCGACATCGAGAACGCCCGCATCGAGGACGTGCTGAAGCAGCAGAAGGTGATGGAAGGCAACATCGCCGACCTCATCATCGGCCTTGAAGACGCCACCAACGTCTTCGGCGCCGAGTTCGAGAGCATGAAGAACTATTCCGGCTGGGAAAATTTCGTCGGCATCTTTTCGGCTCAGCGCAAGCAGCGCCTGCGCACAGACCGCGTCCGCAACATGTCGCTGGCTGGCAATTTGCAGGAACTGCTGGCCAAGTCCGACACCATCGTCGGCATATTGAAGGCACAGAAGGAAGTCCTCGACCAGCGCTACAAGACCTCCGAGACCAGCCTGTCGCAGGTGATCGAACGCCGCAAGACCACCATGTCCAACCTCGAAGCCGTGCAGAAGCGCATCGAGGAACTTAATCCGATGCTGCTCGACATCGAGAACAAGATCGCTGCCTCGACCAGCCAGAAGGACCGCACGCAGCTCGAAGGCGAGCGCTCGACGCTTGCCACCGAATACAATGAAAAGCAGGCCAAGGAGCAGGAATTGCTGGCCGAAAGCCAGACGCTCGAGCGCTACACCTCGATGTTCCAGACCTTCGTCGATTCGCTCAACAACCAGATCGCCGCGCAGTCGACGCTGATCAACAAGCTGACCATCGATACCGAGCAGCGCATCGTGCTGTATAAGGCGCTGGAAGATTCCTTGAAGACCGCCGCCCAGCAGGATGTCGCCCATAAGATCAACACGCTGGGCAGCCAGGTCGACACCACGGCCGAGGAAACCATGGCCGGCATCGGCGCCGCCTCGCAGAAGCACATCGGCGACCTCTTGGAGATGCACGAGAAGAACATGGTCGCCAGCGCCGACATCCAGCGCCGCAAGAAGCTGGCCGACGATGCCTTCGCCCGCCGTTTCGACGAAGTGCTGAAGAAGCACAATTCGGCCAACTACGTGCAGTCATAATTGCCGCGCGCACCGGTGCGACAATACCAGGGCCAATAGAATGACCCCCGAAAACGACGCGGCGGCGCGGTATTTCTCGGCGATCACGGCCGCGCTCAGCGGCCTTGAAGTGTTCATGCGCGACGACCGCTCGCCGCTCTACCGGCACGGCATCGTCGCCAAGATCGTCGCCGAGTACATCGCTCGGCTCGACAAATCCTTCTCCTGCTGGCGTAACCGGCTGGGCTTCATGGACACGTTCCGCATTTCGCGCGCCGAAAGCGGCTTCCCCGTGTTCCAGAACCTGCTCGAACTCGAGAACGACCGCCAACAGGCCGATGCCCGGCTGGCCAACATCCCGCAGGCAGGCGAATTGCGCGAGGAGATGGCCGATTTCATTCTGCGCCACAAGGAATTCCCCGAAGCGCTGCAGAAGTCGATGGCCGAGCGGCTCTACCTCGAGGACGTCAAGAGCGAGCAGACCTTCGGTCCGTTTACGCTGGCGCAGACGGCCAAGGTCTCGGTCAACCCGAAGACGGCGCGGCCCTATTATCTCGTCCACTGGGCAACCTTCGACGGCAGCGCCAACCTGCCGCTGGTCTACATGGTGACGGTGGAGGATTCCTCCGAGGCGATGGTCCGCCAGCTCGTCGACAGAAACGGCAAGCTCAACGACAAGGTCGACATCCCGCTGCCCGTCGACGGCCTGCTCAACCCCGAACTTGCCCACCGCTTCGACGACTTTACCGAGAAGAACTCCGCCTACGCGCTGTCGCCGGCGACCATTGCCGTGAACCTCGACAAGGATTTCGAGCCGCTGCACCCCAAGCAGTTGCGCCGCGTCGTGCTAGGGCCTTTCTATTCGGCAGGCATTACCGACAATAATTCGACGGTGACCGAGGTGCTGGCCAAGGTGCGCAAGCCTGAAAACGCCTGGCTGCTCACCTGGACCATCCAGGAGGTCTATTCCAAGAGCGAGAAGCCCGGCCGCAAGGGCCTGTTCTCCAGCGAGAAGACGACGCAGGAATTCTTCATCAACACCGACGATCTCGAAGCCGCGCGCCAGGGCGTTTCGAGCTATGAAAACCACGCGCTGATCCCGCACGAGGCCTACCAGGCGCTCTACGCCGCCGGCGAGGCGCAGAAGATCTTTGCCGGCTACAAGGTCCACATCCTGTCCAACGGACAGGTCATCTCTGACGTCTGACCGTCACACCACGGAGCATCCTTCATGGACACCGGCCTGACCACCATCCCGGAAACGGCAATCGAAAAGCACCGCGCCACGGCGCAGAGCTTCATCACCCGCATCGTCGTGCTGGAGGACCCGTCGCGGGAGTCCGGTACAGCACTTGCCGGCACCAATCGCCGCTTTGTCTCTACAGTCTCGGTCGGCTCGGTGCGTCGCACGCGCGAGGTCGAGCTGTCGAAGACCGTCGGCGCCATCCATCCCGACGACCAGTTGCTGACCATCGCGCAGCACACGCTTTTGTTTCGCGCCCGGCGCGGCACAGCCATCGCGCTTGCCATATCGGACGTGTTTGCCGAAGGCTCCGATCTCGAAAGCCTGCAGGCCAGGAACGCCCGCGCGCCGCTGGAGGGCGATGACGCCGCCACCTTCAAGAAACTTCTGTCGGCATCTGCCTATATCTCGGCTTTCAGCCTGTCGTCCTACCTGTTCCAGCTCATTGACAGCGACGGCGAGGCGCCCAACGACATCCCTGAGCCGGACTTCCTGTTCGACACGCCGCAGGATGCGGTGAAGTCGATCCTGGCCGGCCTCGACAAGGCGATATCAGGCGCTTCGGATGATGCCGACCTGGCGACCAGGACACGTGCCTTCGGCCGCGTCGCCATCGATGGCCTCTTGGCGCGAAAAGGCCGCTTCGACGGCATCGGCCCGTTCGAGAACGCCCATATCCGCATCGACACCGACAATTTCACCCTCGACGGCTTCGACGTCGCGCCCGGCAAACGTTCCAAGCCTCTGGTGATGACCTTCAAGAAGCCGGAAGAGGTGGTCGGCAACCACATCGCCAAGTTCCAGTCGGTCAGGCTGGCCAAGATGCTGATGGCTTACGATTTCGAGCGCGAACTGAATCCCTTCGTCGAGCTTGGCGGCTTCCTGTTCACCTTCATCGGCGACGGCGCGCCCGGCACCGGCAAGACGACGCTGATCCAGATGATCGCCGGCCTCGTCAACGGCTACTGCCAGGTTGCCGGCTATCCCTTCGCCTACGAGAATTTCGGCGTCGACCAGATTTCGTCCTACCAGGGCAAGTCGGGCCAGAACTGCCGCCAGTTCATCAACAATGTCTTGAACCCGCGCGTCATTGGCTTCGGCACCATCGACGACATCGACCAGGTGGCGGCGCGCCGCTCCGACGACCGCGCCTCGGCCGGCCAGCAGGAAATCACCGGTGTCTTGATGGACGCTTTCGCCGGCGCCGCCACCGTGGTGCGCGGCAATTGCTCGTTCGGCATGTTCTCCAACTATCCCGAGAATGTCGACGATGCGCTGCGCCAGCGCGCCGGCGCCCGCTGGCTGGTCGACGGCCCGCAGACCCGCGACGACTACATCGACATCTTCGTGCTGCTCGCCGGCAAGAACCATGAGATTCCGCTTGGTGACCACAAGCTCTACGCCGCGCAGGAAATCCAGCGCGCCGTGACCGAGGCCTATGAGGAGCACGAGAAGCCGCAAGAAGACGGGCTAATGAAGGTCTACGAGCGCTACATGAAGGAAAACGGCGCGCCGAAGACCATGGCCGACATCGGCACCTACCTGCACCTGATCAAGGATGCCGAGCCGCGCTTCACCGGCCGCGCCATCAAGAACGTCACCGACGCCATCAAGATGCGCGCCATGGACATCGAGCTTCCCGACGACTGGTTCGAAAAGCCCGAAGCCTTCATGCACAAGGGCTACGACGACAAGAAGGCGATGATCGAGGAACTGCGCGGGCCATTCTCGCTTGATATGGTCATGCAGGAGATCAACCGCTACGCCGATTCCGAATTCCGCTATTCCGACAAGTCGGACGATGCCGCCGTTGAAAAGCTGCTGCGCGATGCAAGGCTGCGTGAGAGGGCCGCACGCGAGATGGAGGAGATGAAGAAGAAGGGCAATTGGAATGCGTGAGCATCGCCGACCTTCCCTTCTCCCCTTGTGGGAGAAGGTGGATCGGCGCGATAGCGCCGAGACGGATGAGGGGTGTTCCAGCGGAGTGAGACGCTGGCGTTCCCTGGAACCCCCCTCATCTGTCGCCTTCGGCGACACCTTCTCCCACAAGGGGAGAAGGAAGGCTCGCGCCCCTCATCCGCCCTTCGGGCACCTTCTCCTCGTGAACGGGGAGAAGGGAGTATGAAAGCCGCCAAAAAGCCCGACCTCCTGCGCGACAATGAGCTGATCTACGGCCGGCTGCTCCCCGTCGACGAACCGCATCTCATCCAGCGTTACAACAAGGCGCTGGCCGCCTTTGGCCTCCAGCCGACAAAGCTGAAGAGTTTTCAGATCGACCGCACCGGCTTCTCGCCCGAGATCGCCGACGAGTGCGGCGACCCCGACTATCTCGATCCCAACGAGGTCAACCGCCGCTTCATCATCCTGACGCCGTCGCAGATCGACCTGCCGGTGGTGCACACCGCTTTCTCCAACACCTCGCAACTGATGTTCGAGTTCATGTCGAAGAACCAGCGCGCCATAGACGCGCTGACCATCAAGGACGTCATCTACGGCGAGATCGAGGATTCCGTTCCCAAGGTCAACGACATCGAGGATCTGCTGTCGATCAACCAGGTCGAATTCAAGGTGCTGTCGGCGGAGGATGTGCTGGGCAAGGCCGCCGAGCTCGGCAAGCTTGTCGACCGGCTGAAGCAGGAGCCGGACGCCTGGCGCGACAATGCCATGCTGACCCGCATGGTGGAATTCGCCAAGATCTGCGGCGATATCCGCGAGAACGCACTGGTGCCCGACCAGGTGATCTTCCGCCACAATGCCTACTGGACCAGCCATTTCGGCGGGCTCTATGTCTTTGTCGATCCCGACATGACGACCGTCATCAGCGATCCGGCCACGCCCGGTTTCCGCCGCTCGCGGCCATGGCAGGTCAGCTACCTCTCGATCAACGACGCCGACAAGGTATTCAAGTTCCTCGCCGGCACTGGCCGCATCGAACTGCCGCGTGCCTCCTGGGTCGAGGCCTCGGGCTACCTCGAGCACCGCGCCGAAATGGTGGTACGGGCGCTGATCCGCGACGCCGAGCCGAACCGCAACCTGACCGATGTCGACAAGGTCTGGCTGCAGACCTGGATCCAGAGCCATGCCGACCTGATTGCCAAGGACGGTAATTTCCCCTTCCTCAACGCCGCCAAGCGCGAGATCGCCCAGCTCGGCCACCTCAAGATCGAGGACGTCTTCCCGCAGCAGCGTTTCCTGGTGGTCCGTGCCAAGCCGGACCATCCCGACGCCTGGCTGACCAACCGGCTGATCTCGGATTTCGTGCCGTCGGACTTCGTCTCGCGCTACATCTTCAACAAGCAGGGCTTCTACAGGGACTATGACGGCTTCAGCGACGCCTGGCGATCGCATGTTGTGGACGTTCTGAAAACCACATATTTGAAGGACAAGGTGGCGTTTCGCACGCGCCTCTACGGCCTGACCGACTAGAACGAAATGGCCCGTCATTTGGTTCTAACTTATTGTTTTTGGCGCATGATGTTTATCCAAGAAGCTTGCAACTTTTTGGCGTCATGCTGAGGGGGTGACACAGCCATGCTCGATCCGATCGTCAATTTCTTCACCCGGATTTTCCAATGGATCGGCCGCGGCATCGGCCTGGTGATCGGGGTCATCCTGTGGCCATTCCTATGGGCCGGGCGCTGGTATGGGCAGCGAGGCTGGATCCTGAAGGCGGCGGTCGGCCTCGCCCTTCTGGTGCTGATCGGCCTCTACGCCAATTTCTTCTACGCCACCCAATGGTGGACCAAGTTCAATCCGAACTATCCCGACACCTACACTTTCGAGAAGCGCAATGTCTCCGCCGGCGAACAGGTAGCCGCCGGCGCCGGCACCGACACGGCCAAGACCTGCGGCAACTCGGCGATCGCCCAGGTGGCGGCCGACCTGACCGACTTCAACGTCAACCAGAATGCCTGGATCTCGTCGATGATCCTTTACAAGGTCGGCCTGTTCGGCATCGACTGGGACCACACGCCATGGATGGACAACAAGGCCTCGTTCCAGCGCGGCATCAACCAGGCGGTGCGGCGCACCGCGACCGAGCTTGCCGACAACCTCGGCCGCGTACGCACCACATCGCAGATCGATGCCGATCTGCAGGACGCGCGCGGCAATCTGCAGTTCGACGAATACACGTGGTATTTCGGCGTAAGCCCGTTCGGCCCGAAGACGCCGACACCGAGCTACTATCGCGACGCCGTGCGCAAGCTGCGCTCCTTCAACGCCCGGCTCGCCACCTGTCAGGCCACCTTCGATGCCCGTGCCGACAATCTGAAACAATATATCGACCGCATCTCGTCGGACATCGGTTCGACGTCCGCGATCCTCAAGGAGCGGGCCGAGAACCATAATGACGGCTGGTTCGACTTCCGTGCCGACGACCGCTACTGGTTCGCCTATGGCCAGCTCTATGCCTATTACGGGCTGATGAAGGGCGCCCAGGCCGACTTCGAGGACGTCATCAAGGAAAAGCACCTGCAGAGCCTGTGGGACACGATGGACGCCCAGTTCGTCTCGGCGCTGAGGATCCAGCCCTTTATCATCGCCAACGGCCGCGAGGACGGCTGGCTGCTGCCGACGCACCTGACGACGATGGGCTTCTATGTGCTGCGCGTGCGCTCCAACATGGTCGAAATCAGCAACGTGCTGACGCAGTAGGGCCCCTGCCCGCCGCCCGGGCGATGGCGAATTTGCGCCGTCGCCTCTGTCGCATTCCGTGCATTGCGCGGCTGTTTTGAGACGGCGGAAGCGGCCCTGCTCTGGCTTCTATACGGCGCGGCAAGCGGAGCCGGAAAGAACCGGAGCGAGTTCGGCCCGCCGCAGAGGAATTTTCTTCGTAGGAAAAATAGTTGCATGAAAGTTTGACGCCACGGCAGCGACAGGGTTAGATGCCCGCGCCCGGTTCAAGCCTTCCTGCCATAGAGATCAAACCCGTCCCCTCCACCGTCCAAATCCAGAGGAAAGCCGTCATGGCCGAAGTGAAGTCCGACATCGAGATCGCCCGCGCCGCCCAGAAAAAACAAATCCAGGAGATCGGCGCCAAGATCGGCATCCCGACCGAGCACCTTTTGCCCTACGGCCACGACAAGGCGAAAATCTCCGCCGAGTTCATCAAGTCGGTGAAGGGCAACAAGGACGGCAAGCTGATCCTGGTCACCGCCATCAACCCGACACCGGCAGGCGAAGGCAAGACGACCACGACCGTCGGCCTCGGCGACGGCCTGAACCGCATCGGCAAGAAGGCGATCGTGTGCATCCGCGAAGCCTCGCTCGGCCCGAATTTCGGCGTCAAGGGCGGTGCCGCCGGCGGCGGCTACGCGCAGGTCGTACCAATGGAGGACATGAACCTCCACTTCACCGGCGACTTCCACGCCATCACGACCGCGCACAACCTCCTGTCGGCGCTGATCGACAACCACATCTACTGGGGCAATGAGCTCGGCATCGACACCCGCCGTGTCGCATGGCGCCGCGTCATGGACATGAACGACCGCGCACTGCGCGAGATCATCTGCTCGCTCGGCGGCGTCGCCAACGGCTATCCGCGCGAGGGCGGCTTCGACATCACCGTCGCCTCGGAAGTCATGGCCATCCTGTGCCTGTCCACCGACCTCAAGGACCTGGAAAAGCGCCTCGGCGACATCATCGTCGCCTATCGCCGCGACAAGTCGCCGGTCTATGCCCGCGACCTCAAGGCCGACGGCGCCATGGCGGTTCTGCTCAAGGACGCCATGCAGCCCAATCTCGTGCAGACGCTGGAGAACAACCCGGCCTTCGTCCATGGCGGCCCGTTCGCCAACATCGCGCATGGCTGCAACTCGGTCGTCGCCACCACGACGGCGCTCAAGCTCGCCGACTACGTCGTCACCGAAGCCGGCTTCGGCGCCGACCTTGGTGCCGAAAAGTTCTTCGACATCAAGTGCCGCAAGGCGGGCCTGAAGCCGGCCGCGGCCGTCATCGTCGCCACCGTGCGCGCCATGAAGATGAATGGCGGCGTCAAAAAGGAAGACCTCGGCAAGGAGAACATCGAGGCGGTCAAGAAGGGCTGCCTCAACCTCGGCCGCCACATCGAGAACGTGAAGCAGTTCGGCGTACCGGCGGTGGTTGCGATCAACCACTTCACTACCGACACCGACACCGAAATCCAGGCAATGAAGGACTTCGTCGCCTCGCTCGGCGCCGAGGCGGTCCTGTGCAAGCACTGGGCCAAGGGCTCGGCCGGCATCGAGGACCTGGCGCACAAGGTGGTCGAGATCGCCGAATCCGGCGCTTCGCAGTTCTCGCCGCTCTACCCCGACGACATGCCGCTGTTCGACAAGGTCAACACCATCGTCAAGCGTATCTATCGCGGCGACGAGGCGATCGCCGACAAGTCGATCCGCGACCAGCTGCACGCCTGGGAGCAGGCCGGCTATGGCCATCTGCCGGTGTGCATGGCCAAGACCCAGTACTCCTTCTCGACCGACCCGAACCTGCGCGGCGCGCCGACCGGCCACACCGTGCCGGTGCGCGAGGTCAGGCTGTCGGCCGGCGCCGGCTTCGTCGTCATCATCTGCGGCGAGGTCATGACCATGCCCGGCCTGCCCAAGGCGCCGTCCTCGGAAAAGATCTTCCTCAACGAGACCGGCCAGATCGAAGGCCTGTTCTAGGATCTCACCATCCCGACGAGAAAGGGCGCCGCAGCGATGCGGCGCCCCTTTTGTTTGGAGATATTGCTACGCCGCGCTACGCGCCAGCGCCCGCTGGTTGGACGCGTAGATCGTGTCGCGTTCCGGCAAGGCGCCGGTCTTCAGGCAATCGACCCACTCCGCGGTCTTCAGCACGGCGGCAAAACGCGACTGCAGGATGATGGTCACCACGCGGTGGATCTCCTCGGCCGAGGCGTAGCCAGCGCTATTGGCGTAAGGCAGCGAGCCGGTGGCGTCGGACAGGAATTCAACCGCAAAGCCCATATGCACGGCGTGGATGATGGTCGACAGATCGCAATTGTGCGTCATGTAGCCGACGACCGTAATCGTATCGATGGCGTTGGCGCGCAGCCAGCCCTCCAGATCGGTGCCGGTAAAGGCAGAGGGCAGGTTCTTTTCGACATAGAGGTCGCGGCTTCGCTTCGCTATCTCGGGATGCAGTTCGGCGCCATGGCTGCCTTTGGCGAAAACTGGCGAAGTCTCGGGGGCCAGCTGCTTGATGACCACAACCTTGACGCCGGCGGCGGCGGCCGCATCCATGGCTCGTGCCACATTGACGACGCTGTCGCGGAATGGCGGATGCTTGATGGCGAGATTGCCGCCGTCATAATCGTTCTGGACGTCGACGACGATGAGAGCGCGGCGCGGTGCGGTGTTGACTGGGTCGGGCATGGTGCTTTCCTTTCAGGCTTGAATGCGATGGGCCGAAAATAGGCGGGCCGCCCGGCACGCAAAAGTGGCCCGATTGACATCATTCGAAAGAATTGGGACAATCCGCATTCACTTGCTGAAAGCACTCCATGACCAATCCGATCATTGCCGTCCTTGCCTTCGACGGCATCAGCCCGTTCCATCTCTCCGTGCCGTGCCTGGTTTTCGGCGAGGACAGGACGGCGCTTGGGCTGCCGCGCTTCGACTTTCGCATCTGCGCGATCAAGGTCGGCCCGATCCACACTGAAGCCGGACTGAATGTTGCCGCACCGCATGGGCTCGAAGGGTTCGATGGCGCCGATATCGTCATCATTCCAAGCTGGCATCATCTCGGCGAACCGCCGCCGGCGCCGCTGGTGGAGGCGTTGCGCCAGGCGCACCGGCGCGGCGCGTTGATTGTCGGCCTGTGCCTGGGAACCTTTGCCATTGCCGCTGCCGGGCTGCTTTCAGGCCGCCGTGCGGCAACGCACTGGGCTTACTCGGAACGGCTGCAAGGACTTCATCCCGACATCGCGGTCGATGCCTCGGTACTCTATGTCGACAATGGCGACGTCGTGACCTCGGCCGGCGTTGCCGCCGGCCTCGACTGCTGTCTCCACATCGTGCGCGCACGCTACGGCGCGGAAGCAGCACTCCGGCTCGCCCGCCAGATCGTCCTTTCCCCGCACCGGCAGGGCGGGCAGGCACAGTTCATCGAGCACCCAGTGGCGAGGAGCGCCGACACCGACCGTTTCACCCAGGCGCTCGACGCGGTTCGAGCGACGCTTGGCGAGGCGCACAGCCTGGACCGCGTCGCCGATGCGGCCGGCCTGACACGACGCACCTTCACTCGTCGCTTCCAGAAAACGATTGGCATCAGTTTCGGCGAATGGCTTGCCAACCAGCGGATCGAACTGGCGCAGCGGTTGCTGGAGGCAACGGAGAAGTCCATGGACATGGTGGCCTTCGAGGCCGGCTTCGGCAGCGCCACGTCGCTGCGCCAGCATTTCGCTGCACGGCTCAAGACATCGCCGGCGCAATACCGGCGTGAATTTTCCAGAAGCGCTCAGGCCGCGGGCTTGCTCAGCGCCGTGTGACCGGCCGCGCCGGGTTGCCGACAACGGTGGTGTTCGCAGGCACGTCGCGCGTCACCACCGCGCCGGCGCCGACGATGGCGCCGTCGCCGATGCTAACGCCGCCCAGGATGACGGCGCTGCCGCCGATCCAGGCATTGGCGCCGATCTCGACCGCCCTCGCTATCTCCAGCCCGGCCTGCCGCCCGGCGGCCTCCCTGTGATGCTCGGCGCAGTAGATCTGCACATTGGGGCCTAGCAGCGTGCCCTTGCCGATGCGCACGCTCGCCGTGTCGAGGATGGTGCAGCCGGCATTGAGGAAGACCCCGTCGCCGAGGACGATGTTGAAGCCGTAGGCGCAGTGGAACGGGGCCTCGATGCGGGCGCCCTCGCCCACACGACCGAGCAGTGCTTTCAAGGCCGGGCCGAGATTGCCGCGCTGTCCTGGCGGCAGCGAATTGTGCTCGAACACCGCATCTCGCGCGGTGGCGCGCAGCGTCTCGACTTCGTCATCGAGGCACGTGTACCATTCGCCCGCCGCCATTTTCGCGCGCTCGCTTTCAGGCATGATGTGTCTCCATTTGCAATCATTCCAAACACAGTTACGGCGAGCGGAAAAGCGCCGACGCAAGTAGTGGCCAAATATCGGACCTATGGTAGCCTGACATTTCAGGGCTGTTCCGGCCCGGGATCGAGGGGGATCGAATGCTGTATCTTCTTGCACTGCTGATCGGCGTCATTGCCGGTCTTCGGGCCATGAGCGCGCCGGCTGCCGTCGCGTGGGGTGCGTATCTCGGCTGGCTGCCGGTGGCCGGCACCTGGGCCAGCTTTATGGGCCACTGGGCCGCCGTCGGCATCTTCACGATCCTGGCCATCGTCGAACTCATCACCGACCAGTTGCCGTCGACGCCGAGCCGCAAGGTGCCGCAGCAGTTCGCCACCCGCATCATCATGGGCGCCTTCACCGGCGCGGTGATCGGCGCCACCGGCGGCGCCACCATCGTCTGCCTGATCGCCGGCGCCATCGGCGCCGTCATCGGCACGCTGGGCGGCGCGGCAGTGCGCGGCCGCCTCGCCGCCGCCTTCGGCAAGGACCTGCCCGCCGCTTTGATCGAGGACGCTGTCGCCATTATCGGCGGCCTGCTGATCGTGGCCGCGGTGGCATGACGGCCCAAGCCTCAGACGCAAAGGCCTTCGACGCCATCATCATCGGCGCCGGTCAGGCCGGCACGCCGCTTGCAGCCCGGCTCAACGCGGCCGGCATGAGCGTGGCGCTGATCGAGCGCAAGCTGGTCGGCGGCACCTGCGTCAACACCGGCTGCATCCCGACCAAGACGATGGTGGCAAGCGCCTATGCCGCGCATCTCGCTCGCCGCGCCGCCGACTATGGCGTGATGCTCGGCGGTCCAGTCGGCGTCGACTATGCCGCGATCAAGGCGCGCAAGGACAAGGTATCGGGCGCCTCTCGCACCGGGCTCGAGACCTGGATCGCCGGCATGGACAAATGCACGCTCTATCGCGGCCATGCGCGCTTCGAATCCGCCAACACGGTGCGCGTCGGCGACGATCTCCTGACCGCGCCAAAAATCTTCCTCAACACCGGTGGCCGCGCCTCGGTGCCGGACTTGCCCGGCATCCACGACATCGATTACCTGACCAACTCCTCGATGATGGATCTCGACGTCTTGCCGCGCCATCTCATCGTCGTCGGAGGCAGCTACATCTCGCTCGAATTCGCGCAGATGTTCCGCCGCTTCGGCTCGGAAGTCACCGTCATCGAAAAGAGCCCCCGGCTCACCGGCCGCGAGGACGAGGACGTCTCGGCCGCCATCCTGTCGATCCTCGAAAACGAAGGCATCGCTGTCCATGTCGGCGCCGACGACATCGGCTTCGCCCGGCAGGGCGGGGATATCGCCGTGAGCTTCTCGGCCGGCAAGGCGCCTGCCGTCGGCTCGCACGTGCTTTTGGCACTGGGGCGGAACCCCAACACCGACGATCTCGGCCTCGACAAGGCTGGCGTCGCGCTCGACAAGCGCGGCTTCATCACCGTCGACGACCAGTTGCGCACCAACGTGCCGGGCATCTGGGCGATGGGCGACTGCAACGGCAAGGGCGCCTTCACCCACACCTCCTACAACGACTACGAGATCGTCGCCGCCAATCTGCTGGACAACGATCCGCGCAGGGTCAGCGACCGCATCGAAGCCTACGCGCTCTACATCGATCCGCCGCTCGGCCGCTGCGGCATGACCGAGACGGCGGTGAGGAAATCAGGACGCCGCGCGCTAATCGGCCAACGGCCGATGACGCGCGTCGGCCGCGCTGTCGAGAAGGGCGAGACTCAAGGGTTCATGAAGATCCTGGTCGATGCCGATACCAGGGAAATCCTCGGCTGCTCGGTGCTCGGCCCCGGCGGCGACGAGGCCGTGCACTGCGTGCTCGACCTGATGTACGCCAAGGCGCCCGTCGACACGCTGGCGCGCGCCATGCATATCCACCCCAACGTTTCGGAGCTGCTGCCCACCATCGCACAGGAGCTGAAGCCGCTGGTCTGAACAGCTTGCCATCAAGCTCTCCGGTTTCTGCATTGCTGCCTTGCGGCAATGGCGCTTGTCCGCCTTGCCGCCTTTCGCGCAGTCTGAAATTGAACCGATTCAGACTGGACGTTCGATGCCATTGCCGATCCTTGCACTTGCCATTGCGTCCTTCTGCATCGGCACCACCGAATTCGTCATTATGGGCCTGCTGCCGGAGGTCGCCGCCGACCTCGGCGTGTCGATCCCTTCGGCCGGCCTGCTGGTCACCGGCTACGCGCTGGGGGTCGT
Source organism: bacterium M00.F.Ca.ET.205.01.1.1 (assembly GCA_004791255.1). Taxonomy (GTDB): domain Bacteria; phylum Pseudomonadota; class Alphaproteobacteria; order Rhizobiales; family Rhizobiaceae; genus Mesorhizobium. The sequence continues at coordinate 614,570 of SRUQ01000003.1, read as the reverse complement.
CTTCGGCGCGCCGATCGTTGCCATGGCCACCGCGCATCTGCCGCGCAAGCCGGTGCTGGTCGGGCTCGCCGCTCTGTTCGTCGTCGGCAATCTGTTTTGCGCCATCGCGCCCAATTACTGGCTGCTGATGGCCGCGCGCGTCTTCACCGCCTTCGGCCACGGCGCCTTCTTCGGTATCGGCTCGGTGGTTGCCGCAAGCCTGGTGCCGCGCAACAAACGGGCAAGCGCCATCGCCCTGATGTTCGCCGGCCTGACACTGTCCAACATTCTGGGCGTTCCCGCCGGCACCGCGCTTGGCGAGGCGTTCGGCTGGCGCTCTACGTTCCTGGCCGTGGTCGGCATCGGCCTGATCTCGGTCGCGGCAATCGCCTGGCTGGTACCATCAGATGTCGCCGAGCCGAGCGGCGGCGGCCTGCGCGCTGAAGTTCGCGTGCTGGGCAAGTTGCAGGTGTGGCTGGCGATGCTGATCGCGGCGCTGACTTCGGCCAGCCTGTTCGCCGTTTTCACCTATATCAAACCCTACCTCACCGAGGTGTCGGGCCTGTCGACCTCGGCCGTCACCTGGGTCTTGCTGTTGTTCGGCGCCGGCATGACCATCGGCAACATCATCGGCGGCCGGCTCGCCGACTGGAAGCTGATGCCGACGGTCATCGGCACCCTGCTGCTGATGGCTTTGCTCTTCGTTTTCTTCATGCAGTTCGGCGCCATCGCCAGCGTCGCCATCGGTATCGTCTTCCTGTGGGGCCTGCTGATCTTCGTCGTCGTGCCGCCGCTGCAGATACGCGTCGTCGAGGCGGCATCGGAAGGGCCTAACCTCGCCGCCACGCTGAACCAGGGCGCCTTCAACGTCGGCAACGCCGGCGGCGCCTGGATCGGCGGCCTGGCCCTTTCGGCGGGCGTTTCCTACGCCAATCTGCCGTTGGTCGGCGCGGTGCTCGCCCTTCTGGCGGTCGCCGTGGCGGTGCTCTCGCGGGCTCTGGACCGACGTGCGCCGGCCACCGTCCTTTATCACGCCGCCGAATAGCCGCTTGCGCCCATAGCGCGACGGACTGGACCAATCGACATCGGCGTCTTCAAATGGGCATGTCTTGCCGCTCTTGATGGAGGAAAGCCATGCAGAAATCGATCGAACGCATAGCAGGCGAAAGCGACGGCGTTTCCTACGAATTTCCGGTGTTGCGCTTCGCCGGCAGCGACAAGGCGGCACCCTCGGCCTATCTACAGGCGGCACTCCATGCCGGCGAACTGCCTGGCGTCGTCGCCATCGACGCGCTGGTGCCGATGCTTGCCAGGGCTGAAGCCGAAGGCCGCATCAAGGGCTCGTTGACGATCGTGCCCTGGGCCAACCCGATCGGCCGCGCGCAATATCATTTCGGCGAGCACCAGGGCCGCTTTCATCTGGGCAGCCGCACCAATTTCAACCGCGGCTTTCCGTTGCTCGCCGCGCCCGACACCGCACTTTTGCCGAACACCATGCACGGCGGCGCCGACCAGCGGCTGAAGACCCGGCTGGTGCAACTGTCGCTCGGCCACGACATCGTTCTCGACCTGCACTGCGACGACGAAGGCCTCGCCTATCTCTACATCCACACCAGCCTGTGGCCTGATATGGCCGACTGCGCCGCCGCCATGGGCGTCGATGCGGTGGTGCTGTGGAGCGAAGATACCGACGGCACCTTCGAGGGTGCCTCGATCATGCCCTACCAGAACGTGCCCGCCGACGTTGCCAGGCTCGACCGGCGTGTCGTGACCACGGTCGAGTATCGCGGCATCCTCGATGTCGATGGCGCCTTGGCCAAGGCCGACGCCGAAGGGCTCTACCGGCTGCTGGCGGCGCGTGGTGTGATCGCCGACGCCGCCTTGCCCGCGCCCGGCCCTTTCAAGGGCGTCGTCGCGCCGCTGGAAAACATCGAGATGATGCCGGCGCCCCGGGGTGGAGCAGTGCTTTACGACGTGAAGCCCGGCGACCGCGTCGCCAGGGGCGCCCGCCTCGCCACCATCGTCCATGCGCCTGGCGAGGCGGACGGCCGCACCGAAGTGTTCGCGCCGCAGGACGGCATCATCCTGACCCGCCGCTCGCGCCGCATCATCCGCACCGGCGAGGACCTCTTGAAACTGGCCGGCGACAAGAAGAGCACCGACGCCAGGTCAGGCACGCTGGAGGATTGACGGTTTCCCTGAACGCACGCGTTGGCGATTAGCCGCGACATCCATAATGTCGTCATCCACGGGCGGAGCAAGGAGCGTAGCGACGCGGCGCAGACCCGAGGATCCATGCCGGGACTTCGACGCGTTGCCACGGTGCAGAATTCTGTGCCGCTGCACTCCAAGGCCAAGGTCCCGGCATGGATTCCAGGGTCTCCGCGACGGAGCTTCGCTCCTGCTTCGCCCAGGAATGACGAAGTAACGGGGCTTCGCCTCACCCTCAGATCGCCAAGCGCATGTCCTACCCCGAAATCGCCAGCCGCGCCATGGCCTCCAGCCATTCCGCCATCTGCCGGTAAGGCACCGGACCATGGCTGATGCGGGCGACCCCGAGTTCGGCCAGGCGCTGGCGCGGCGGCACATGCGCGAGCGCGATGATGTTGACCGGCAGCGCGATCGATCCGCAGAGCGCCTCGATCAGCCCCTCATCGCCGAGGCCCGGCGCAAAGAAACCGCTCGCTCCGGCCTCTTCATAGGCATGCGCCCGCTCGATCGCCTGGTCGAGCAACGCTTTGTCGTGCGCATCGGGCTTGGCCTTGAGGAAGATGTCGGTGCGGGCGTTGAGGAAGGCGGGGATTCCGGAAGCCTTGACCGCAGCAGCCGCCGCTTCGACCCGCTTCACCTGCGCGCCGATATCGTGCAGGCCGCTGCCGCCGACGATCTGGTCCTCGAAATTGAAGCCGATGGCGCCGGCCTGCAGGGCAAGCGTCACGGTGCGGGCGACCGTCTCCGGCTCGACGCCATAGCCGCCCTCGAGGTCCATGGTGACAGGCAGATCCACCGCCGCGACGATGCGCCTGATGTTGTCGAGCGCCAGTTGCAGCGGGATTTTCTCGCCGTCGGCGTAGCCGAAGGCGGCCGCGACCGGCCAGCTTCCCGTGGCGATGGCCTTGGCTCCTGCCTTCTCGACGATCTTGGCCGAGCCCGGATCCCAGGCATTGTAGAGAACAACAGGGTTTCCCTTGACGTGCAGGGCATGGAATGCGCGTGCGCGCTCGATCTGCTGGGTCATCGGTATCCTTTCCCGTCTTCCTGCTGAATGTCCAAAGTAGTCGGAGCCGCCGGCTGTGGCGATGTGCCATGAGCCTCGAAAGCGGCAGCCAACGAACAGGCTTTTCAAACCTGTTGCGTATCCGGTTTTTCGCCGCTATGGATTTCGCCATGAACATGCGTTCGACCAAGACCATTTGGTGGTGGGCCTGCTGACAGCGGCCTGTTCGAACACGTGCGCGTGAAAAGAGAGGGTGGCCGCAGCGGAATGTCCGGGCGGCCATTTGTTTTTTCAAGCCATTCCCGGGTCCGTTGCCCAAAATGGAGACGGCAATGACGACGATTAAGGTTCTGGACAACGGCGCCGAGCGTTTCGTGACCGAGGGTGGCATCACCATCACCCGCGAGCGCCACGACCGGCCCTATGAAGGCGCGATCGACGCCTATGTCGACGGGCTGAACGCGCGCCGCGGCGCCGTGTTCTCCTCCAACTACGAATATCCCGGCCGCTACACGCGCTGGGACACCGCCATCATCGATCCGCCGCTGGTTATCTCGGCGCGCGGCCGCGCCATGCGCATCGAAGCGCTGAACGGCCGTGGCGAGGCGCTGCTGCCGGTGATCGGCGCCGCGCTTGCCGGCCTGGCCGAGGTGACGATTGCCGAAACGTCTAAAAAACTGATCCGCCTCGACGTCGCCAAGCCCGGCCGCGTCTTCACCGAAGAAGAGCGCAGCCGCGTTCCCTCCGTCTTCACCGTGCTGCGCGCCATAACCACTTTGTTCAAGACCGGGGAAGACGCCAATCTCGGCCTCTACGGCGCTTTCGGCTACGACCTTTCCTTCCAGTTCGATCCGGTCGACTACAAGCTCGAGCGCAAGCCCGGCCAGCGCGACCTCGTCCTGTTCCTGCCCGATGAGATTCTGGTCGTCGACCACTATTCGGCCAAGGCCTGGACCGACCGTTACGACTATTCCGGCGACGGGTTTTCGACCGAAGGCCTGCCGCGCGACGCAGTCGCCGAACCGTTCAAAACCGCCGACCGCATCCCGCCACGCGGCGACCATGAGCCGGGCGAATATGCCGAGCTGGTGCGGCGCGCGATGGACTCCTTCAAGCGCGGCGACCTGTTCGAGGTCGTGCCCGGCCAGATGTTCTACGAGCGCTGCGAGACGCAGCCGTCCGAGATTTCGCGCAAGCTGAAGTCGATCAACCCCTCGCCCTATTCCTTCTTCATCAACCTCGGCGAGAACGAATATCTGATCGGCGCTTCGCCGGAAATGTTCGTGCGCGTCAATGGCCGCCGTGTCGAAACCTGCCCGATCTCCGGCACCATCAAGCGCGGCGACGATGCCATCTCCGATAGCGAGCAGATCCTGAAGCTGCTCAATTCCAAGAAGGACGAGTCCGAGCTGACAATGTGCTCGGACGTTGACCGCAACGACAAGTCGCGCGTCTGCGAGCCGGGTTCCGTGCGTGTCATCGGCCGCCGCCAGATCGAGATGTATTCGCGCCTGATCCACACCGTCGATCACATCGAGGGCCGGCTGCGCGAAGGCATGGACGCCTTCGACGCGTTTCTCTCGCACGCCTGGGCGGTCACTGTCACCGGCGCGCCGAAGCTCTGGGCCATGCGCTTCATCGAGCAGAACGAGAAGAGCCCGCGCGCCTGGTATGGCGGCGCCATCGGCATGGTCAACTTCAACGGCGACATGAACACCGGCCTCACCTTGCGCACCATCCGCATCAAGGACGGCATCGCCGAGGTGCGCGCCGGCGCCACCTTGCTCTTCGACAGCATTCCCGAGGAAGAAGAAGCCGAAACCGAACTGAAGGCATCCGCCATGCTCTCCGCCATCCGCGACGCCAAGTCAGGCAATTCCGCCAGCACCGAGCGCGCCACCGCGCGCGTCGGCGACGGCGTCAACATCCTGCTCGTCGACCACGAGGACTCCTTCGTCCACACGCTGGCCAACTACTTCCGCCAGACCGGCGCCAATGTGTCGACCGTGCGCACGCCGGTGCCGGAGGAAGTGTTCGACCGCCTGAAGCCGGACCTTGTCGTGCTGTCGCCCGGACCCGGCACGCCGAAGGACTTCGATTGCGCCGCGACCATCAGACGAGCCCGCGCCCGCGACCTGCCGATCTTCGGCGTCTGCCTTGGCCTGCAGGCGCTGGCCGAAGCCTATGGCGGCGAGCTCAGGCAATTGCACATCCCGATGCACGGCAAGCCGTCGCGCATCCGCGTCTCCAAGCCCGGCATCATCTTCTCCGGCCTGCCCAAGGAAGTCACCGTCGGCCGCTATCACTCGATCTTTGCCGATCCGGTGCGACTGCCCGATGATTTCGTCGTCACCGCCGAGACCGAGGACGGCATCATCATGGCCTTCGAGCACCGCAAGGAGCCGATTGCGGCGGTGCAGTTCCACCCGGAATCGATCATGACGCTCGGCCACAATGCCGGCATGCGGATCATCGAGAACATTGTCGCCCACCTGCCGCGCAAGGCCAAGGAAAAGGCCGCCTGACGATCATGGCCGAAACCGAAAGCACGATGGCGATCGCGGCCAAGGCCGCCGCGAAGCAGAAGGTCGCCAGGCTTGCCTTCTGGTCGATCGTCATCGCCTTTGTCGTGCTCGCGCTGAAGCTTACCGCCTGGTACGTCACCGGCTCGGTGGCGCTTTATTCGGATGCGCTGGAATCGATCGTCAACGTCATTGCCTCGGCCGCCGCCTTCTGGGCGATCCAGGTCAGCTACAAGCCGGCCGACCAGGATCATCCCTTTGGCCATCACAAGGCGGAGTATTTCTCGGCCGTGCTCGAAGGCGTTCTGATCGTGCTCGCCGCCCTTTTGATCCTCAACGAAGTCTGGCGTTCCTTGCAGGCGCCTGCGCCGCTCGAACAGCCCTGGAAAGGCCTTGCCGTCAACGGCGTCGCCACCGTCATCAACGCCTTCTGGGCCTGGACGCTGATCCGCGCCGGCAGGGCCGAAAAATCACCGGCGCTGGTCGCCGACGGCAACCACATCATGACCGATGTGGTGACTTCGATCGGCGTCTTCGGCGGCCTGGTCGGGGCAATCCTGACCGGCTGGCAGATCCTCGACCCGGCCCTTGCCGTGATCGTCGCCCTCAACATCCTGTGGCAGGGATGGCATGTCATCGGCTCATCAATGAACGGGTTGATGGACCGTGCCGTCGACACCACCGAACACATGCGCATCCGCGACACCATCTCGGCCAATTGCAAGGGCGCACTGGAGGTGCACGACCTCAAGACCCGCATTGCCGGCCGCGCTACCTTCATCGAGTTTCACCTGGTCGTCGACGCCGACATGTCGGTCGGCGCCAGCCATGTCATCTGCGACCGCATCGAGGACGCGCTGAAAGCCGAAATCCCCTCGGTGCGCGTCACCATCCATGTCGAGCCGGATGATGAGGCCAAGCTGCCCAAGGGCACGACCGCGGTGCCGTTTGCGTGAGGCCATCCGCAGTCACGACATTGGGAAATTAGCCGAAGCCTCTCGATTTCGTCATCCACGGGCGGAGCAGGAGCGAAGCTCCGTCGCGGAGACCCGAGGATCCATGCCGCGACGTCAGCCGCAGCGTGCGGCGGAACAGAATTTCTGCACCGTAGCGACGCTTCCAAGTCACGGCATGGATTCTATGGTCTGCGCCGCGTCGCTTCGCTCCTTGCTCCGCCATAGAATGACGAAGCGAACCTTAAGGTGCGCACGCCGATTGCGGCATTGCCTGCAACCGGTAGACCTTGTCGTCAGACTTCGTCTTGCCGTCGGCGGCCTTCGAGCACAGGTCGACGATGGCCAGGCTGCTGTTGGGATTGGCCAGCATCATCGTGCCGTTGGCGCCGCGCTTGAGGAAGATTTCCTTCTGCGCGATGTCGCAGGAGAAATCGCTCATCTTGGCGCTCGCCGCGCAGCGCCACTGGTCGGCTTCGCCCTGGCAGGTATAGGTCTGCGTGACCTTGGCTCCCTTCTGCCGCGTGGTGACCGAGACGGCGATGTCGGCGCCGTCTGGCCAGTTGGCGGCATCGCCGCCGGAGGCGAAGGACGCCAGTTCCACCGGTCCGCGAAACACCCGGATCGTTTGCGTCAGCTGGTCGGGATGCGAGCTCATATGCGCCGCGTCATAGTCGCGGCCGTAGCAGAAGGCCTGGTCGGGCTTCAGCCGCTCGCGCAACGGCGGACCCAGCGCCGGATCGATCGGATCGATGCGCGCGAACTCGGCCTTGCAGGTCGCCGCCGGCATCGGGTCGAGGCGGAAATTGTCGTCGTCCGAGCCGAGCGCCTGCCTGTCGTATTCCGCCTTGCCGAGTTCCTCCTCCGAACCGGCGTCGAGATAGATATCGGGCGACAGGTCGGACAGGATCAGCCGGCCCTTGTCATCGACCTTCAGCGACGCCAGCGTGCGGTCGCAGTCCATGCCGCAGCGGATCGGGCCTGACGTGCCGTCCTCGGACTCGTGATTGCACCAGCCGCCGGCCCATTGCGGCGCCTTGGCGCCGCGCACCGTGGTGGTGACGAAGCCATTATAGGAAGCGTCGGCATTCGCGGCCGGTTCCTCGTTCGGCCGGCTGACCGGGTCGTGGCCGTAATAGAAGAAAATCCGCGCCACCTTCTGGCTCGGATGCGCCTTGAGGTGCGCCGCGTCATAGACCCGGCCGAAACAGGCATCCGCCCCGTTCGGGCTGAGTTCGGTGAGCTTCAGCGCGTCATCGGCAAGCGCCGACCCCGCAAGCGCCCCAAGCAGCGCCGCGCCAAATCCGGCGCCGGCGCGCGTCTTCCATCCCCTGAACGCCAAGTGATCCCTCCTCCGCATCGACAGGACGCAACGTCAATTTATGCTAGTATCGCGGCCTCAGCCACGCAAATCGCAGTGAGCCGATACGCCAGGGAGGATGCCATGCGCCGACGCGACATGTTCCATGCGGTTCTCGCGGGAGCCGGCACGCTGATTGGGCTGAAGGCAACGCAGGCGGCGGCCACGGAACCCGTCAGGCTGAAGGTCGCCTATCACCTGAGCGATCTCGACAAGGTCAATTTCGTGCTTGGCAACATCAAGAACCACTATGAGGGCACCGGCGGCAATGTCGACATCGCCCTGGTCGTGCATGGCCCGGCCCTTGCCGGCTTCAAGTCGAAGGGCATATCGGCGGCGATCTCCGGGCGCTTCGGCGGCCTGGTCCAGCAAGGCCTCGATCCGCATGCCTGCGCCAACACCATGCACGGCATGGACATTTCGCTGGCCGACCTGCTCGACGGCTTTCATGCTGCCGACAAGGGCGGCGTCGTCAAGCTCGCCGAACTGCAAAGCCAGGGCTATGCCTATCTAAGGCCTTGAAGCGCCACGGACTTGAATGCAAGGGTGGCGACGCCCATGACAGACGGGCGCAAAGCCGGAGGAAGACAGTGCCAGCGACGACGACCACTTCCCCCGGGCTCAGCATCCCCGATCTCGCCGGCAAGGCGGTGCTGGTCACCGGCGCCTCGACCGGCATTGGCGCGGCATTGGCGCTCGCCTACGCCGAACAGAAATGCCGTGTCGCGCTGCACTACAATTCGAGCCGCGACGCCGCGGAAGAACTAGGCAGAACCATTCGCGACGGCGGCGGCGAGGTCTTCCTCGTCCAGGGCGATTTTTCCGTTGCCGCCGATGTCGAACGCGTCGTCGAGGACAGTGCGCGGCATTTCGGCCGGCTCGATGGGCTGGTCAACAATGCCGGCGGCATGCTTGGCCGCATCCCCTATGCCGAACAGACCGAGGCGCATTACGACGCGGTGATGGACCTCAACGCGCGTTCGGTGCTGACCGCCTCGCGCAAGGCGATGCCATGGCTGAAGAAACAGGGCGGCTTCATCGTCAACACCTCGTCGATCGCGGCGCGCAACGGCGCCGGCGGCGGTGCCGGCCTCTATGGTTCGGCCAAGGCCTTTGTCTCCAATGTCACCCGCGGCATGGCCAAGGAACTGATCGGCTTCGGCATCCGCGTCAACGCGGTGGCGCCAGGCACCATCGCGACGCCCTTCCACGAACGTTATTCGACCGACGAGCAGATGAAGGGCATGGTCGCCACCATTCCGCAGGGTCGCGCCGGCACCGCGCAAGATTGCGTCGGCGCCTATCTCTTCCTCTCCTCGGACCTGTTGAGCGGCTACATCACCGGCCAGGTCATCGAGGTGAATGGCGGCCAGTTGATGCCTTGACCGGCACCCGGCATACTGGCAACCGGCATACTCCTTTCGCGCCAACCCATGGGGGAGACAAGGAATGTACGGACTGATCGGCAAGATGCGCGCGGCGCGCGGCCAACGCGACGCGGTCATGGATGTGCTGCGCGCCAGCACCGGCGCCTTGCCTGGCTGCCTGAGCTATATCGTCGCCACCGACCCGGCCGACGCCGACGCGATCTGGGTGACCGAAGTGTGGACCGATCAGGCAAGCCACAAATCCTCCCTGCAACTGCCAGAGGTGCAGGCGGCGATCGCCAAGGCGCGCCCCTTCATCGCCGGCTTCGAATTCCAGGTGGAAACCCATCCGGTCGGCGGCTTCGGCCTGGCCGAGGCCAAGACCGGCTGAACGGGGGCGGCTTGATGCGGACCGTAACCATTGACGACGCAAAGGCCAATCTTTCGCGCCTCGTTGACCGAGCCGCAAAAGGCGAGCCGTTCATTATCGCCAAGGCGGGCAAACCACTGGTCAAGGTCGTGCCTGTCGATCAACTGGCCCCGGCACAGGCGCGACGAGTCGGCTTTATGGCTGACCAGTTCTCGGTCCCCGACGATTTCGATCGCATGAGCGGTGGAGCGATCGAGCAATTGTTCGGCACAAACACTTGAAACTGTTCCGGGCAACCATCGCCGGCTACCCGGCCCTTTTTTGACACTGCGGGGTTCGCATTCTTCGCCCCTCAGTCTAAGACCGGACCATGGATTCCGAGGCCGAGCAGCCACCTCCCGAGCAGCCTGTCGCCGAACGCCTGGCCGGGCTGCGCAAGCCCTGGCAATGGCTGGTCCTCCTCGTCGTCTCCGCTCTGTTCGCCGGTGCGCTGGAACTGGCCGCCCTACCGGCGGCGCTGCTGATCGGGCCGATGCTGGCGGCCATCGTTGCCGGCACCAACGGCGCCACGGTGCGCGTGCCCCGCCTTTTATTCGGCTCCGCCCAGGCGATCGTCGGCTGCCTTGTCGCGGCGTCGATCTCCGCCGACATCTTTCCGGTTTTCTACCGCGAATGGCCGCTCTTCCTCGGCGCGGTGATGGCCACAGTCGCCGCCTCCAGCCTGCTCGGTTGGCTGATCAGCCGCTGGCGCATCCTGCCCGGCACCACCGCCGTATGGGGCTCCTCGCCGGGCGCCGCGACCGCCATGGTGCTGATGGCCGGTGCCTTCGGCGCCGATCAGCGCCTCGTCGCCTTCATGCAATATCTGCGCGTCATCTTCGTTTCGATGACGGCGGCGCTGGTCGCCAAGCTGTGGGTCGACACTTCGGGCATCGAAGTTCCGCCCATCGTCTGGTTTCCGCCGATCGACCCGCAGGCCTTGGCCGCCACCATAGGCATCGCGCTCGTCGGCGGCGTGGCGGGGAAGCTGTGCCGGCTGCCCTCGCCCTACTTCCTCGGCACCTTCATCTTCGGCGCCATCATCCATCTCGGCCTTGGCGTCGAGATGCAATTGCCGCCCTGGCTTCTGGCGGTCAGCTACACCATGGTCGGCTGGTCGATCGGGCTGAATTTCACCAGGCCGATCCTGCGTCATGCGGCACGCGCCTTGCCGCAGATCATCGCCTCGATCTTGGCGCTGATCGCCTTCTGCGGCGGGCTCGCCTTCCTGATCAGCCACCTCCTGGGCATTGATCCGCTGACTGCTTATCTGGCGACCAGTCCCGGCGGCATGGACAGTGTCGCCATCATCGCCGCCGCGGCGCGCAACGTCGACATCTCCTTCGTCATGGCGCTGCAGTCGGCCCGCTTCCTGGTCGTGCTGCTGGCCGGCCCGAGCGTCGCGCGGCTGGTGGCGCGGGCGGTCAAGGAATAGCCCGCCCGTATGATGTCGACGAAACCGTTGCCGATCAACCTGCCCTTGGATGGTGACAGGCGACGAGATGATTGGTGTCGACGAACGAAAGCACGGGGCGTTCGTAGCGGCACAGTGATGTCGCCGCCACGCAGCGGGTGTGGAACCGGCAGCCTGAGGGCGGATCGAGCGGGCTCGGCAGATCGCCCTTCAGCACGATCCGCTGGGCCGGCCTGTTGTCGACGTCGGGAACCGGCACAGCGGAACGAAGCGCCGCGGTGTAGTGGTGCCGGGGCGATGAGAAGACGGCATCGACCGGGCCGGTCTCGACGATCGATCCCAGATACATCACCGCCACCCGCGACGAGAACTGCCTGACCACGGAGAGATCGTGGGCGATGAAGACATAGGTCAGCTTGAGCGCGTCGCGCAGGTCGGCAAGCAGGTTGATGATCTGCGCCTGGATCGAGACGTCAAGCGCCGAGACCGGTTCGTCGGCAACGATCAGTTGCGGCCGCAGCGCGAGCGCCCGCGCAATGCCGATACGCTGGCGCTGCCCGCCCGAGAATTCATGCGGAAAGCGCTGTGCATGCTCGGGAAGCAGTTCGACGCGGACCAGCAGGTCCTCGACCCGGTCCGCCATTTCCGATCGCGACAGCTTCTCGTGCACGCGGAACGGATCGGCCAGGAGATCGCCGACGCGCCGGCGCGGATTGAGCGAGGCGGATGGATCCTGGAACACCATCTGCATCTGCCGGCGCACCGGACGCAGCTGCCGTTGCGAGGCCCTGGTGATATCGCGGCCCGCGAATTCCAGCGTCCCGGAGGTGATGTCGGTGAGCCGGACGAGGCAGCGCCCCAGCGTCGATTTTCCGCAGCCGGATTCGCCGACGATGCCAAGCGTCTCGCCCGGAAAGATCTCGAGCGATACCTGCTCCACGGCGTGCACGATCCGCCGCTGCAAGGGCGAGCGTCCCACCGGATAGTGTTTCGACAACTCGCTGGTGCGCACCAGCGGCGGTGGCTTGGTCTCGCTCATGCCGGCACACCGCCAGCCAGCGTTCGGCGCAATTCATGGCGCCCTTCCCTCGGCAGGAAGCAGGCCGACCGGTGACCGCCGGCGCTGCCAAGCGAAGGCTGCGCCGCGCAGGCCTCGTGCCGGAAGCCGCAGCGCGGCCCGAAGGCGCAGCCTTGCGGCATCTGGCTCAGTTTCGGCGGGCTGCCCGGAATGGCGGTCAGCCGCGCCGGACGCGGGCCGTGCATCGGCGGGATCGAGCCGAACAGGCCCCAGCTATAAGGATGAAGGGGCTCTCGGAAGAGCTGCCCCTTGCCGCCCTCTTCGACCACGCGCCCGGCATACATCACCATCACCCGGTCGGCGACTTCGGCGACCACGCCGAGGTCGTGGGTGACCAGGATCACGGCCGATCCGAACGAATCGCGCAGCCGTCCGATCAGTTCCAGGATCTGCGCCTGCACCGTGACGTCGAGCGCCGTCGTCGGTTCGTCGGCGATCAGCAGCGCCGGATTGCACGACAGCGCCATGGCGATCACCGCGCGCTGGCGCATGCCGCCGGAAAGCTGGTGCGGGTAGCGGTCGACGGCGCTTTCCGGGCTGGGCAGCCCGACCGCGTCGAGCAACTCCACCGCCCGCCTGCGGGCAGCGCCGCGCGACAGGCTTTCATGCGCGCGAATCTGCTCGATGATCTGGTCGCCGATCGTATGGACCGGCGTCAGCGCCGTCATCGGGTCCTGGAAGACCATGGCGACCTGCCGGCCGCGGATGGCGTCGAGCGCGCGGCGCTTCAACCCCAGCATCTCCTGGCCGAGAAAGCGGACCGAGCCGGTGACGATAGCGTTGGGGCTATTGATCAGCCCCATAATGGCGAGCAGGGTCTGGCTCTTGCCCGAGCCGCTTTCGCCGACGACGCCGAGGATCTCGCGCCGTTCGACCGAAAACGAGACACCGCTGACGGCGGGCACCACGCCGCCATCCGTGCGGAAGGAGACACACAGGTTCTCGACGGCCAGGAGCGGCATTTCAGTGGCCATCGCGAGCCCTCGGATCGATGAAGACGAAAGCGACGTCGACGACGAAATTGGCCATGACGACGAAGAACGAGGCATAGATGACGGTTGCCAGGATCATCGGCAGGTCGAGCGTCTGCAGCGCGCCATAGGTGAGCTTGCCGACGCCCTGAAGGCCGAAGACGACCTCGGTCAGCAAGGCGCCGCCGCCGACCAGGGCGCCGAAATCGAGCCCGAACATTGTGACGAAGGCGACCAGCGAAGTTCTGAGCCCATGATTGATCAGCACGCGCCGCTCGCCAATGCCCTTGGCGCGCGCGGTGCGGATGAAATCCTCCTGCATCGTCTCGATGATCGAGGCGCGCAGCACCCGGCCGTAGAGGCCGATATAGAGTGTCGCAAGCGTGAACCAGGGAATGACCAGCGCCTTGAACCAGCCCCATGGGCTGTCGGTGAGCGCGATGTAGCCAAGCGGCGGCACCCAGGAAAACAGCCAGCTGTCGTGCCAGCGGCTCTGGGTGATGAGATTGGCGACCTCGCCAAGCCAGAACACCGGTATCGACACGCCAATCAGGCTGAGGATCATCAGCGTCCGGTCGAGCCAGCTGCCCCGCGTCGCGCCGGCGACGACGCCGACGATCAGGCCGCCGAGCACCCAGAAGACGGCAGCGCCGAACACCAACGACAGGGTCACCGGGATCGCCTCGAGCACCGTAGGAACCACCTTCTGGCCGCGATTGACGAAGGAGGTGAGGTCGCGGCTGATGAAAAGCCGCTCCATCATCAGCCCGTACTGGACCGGCAGCGGCCGGTCGAGGCCGAAATCGTGCCGCACCTGGACCAGCGTTTCCTGCGAGGCGTTGCGCCCGGCGATGCGCGCCGACGGGTCGGCGCCTGGTGTGGCGAAAAAGATCAGGAAGGCGACGACGCTGATGCCGAACATCACCAGCAGCATCTGTCCAAGCCGGGAAACGAGCGCCACCAGCATCAGGCGACCCTGATCGAGGATTTCGGGTCGAGCGCGTCGCGCACCCCGTCGCCCAATATGTTCAGCGCCAGCACCGAGATGACGATGGCCAGCCCCGGCGCCAGGGCGACGATGGGGCGCGAATAGAGCAGCCCCTGTCCATCCTGGATGATGGTGCCCCAACTCGCATCCGGCGGCTGCACGCCGATCGACAGGAAGGACAGCGAGGATTCGGTCATCATGTTGAGCGCCAGGATCAGCGGCACGAAGACGATGACCCGGGTGATGACGTTGGGCAGGATGTCGTAGAGCAGGATGCGCCACGGCGGCGCGCCGATGCCGATGGCCGCGGTGACGAACTCGGCCCGCATCAGCGACAGCACGTGGCCACGGATGGGCCGGGCGACATAAGGCACGTAGACGATGCCGATGATGAAGACCGGCAGCCACAGGCTGCCGGAGCGGATTTCGATCGGCCCGATGCTGATGCTTTGCGAGATCAGCACGATCGACAGCGAGATCGCCAGCAGGAAGATCGGAAACGCCCACAGCACGTCGAGAATGCGCGACAGCAGCGTATCGACCAGGCCGCCGAAAAAGCCGGAGATGACGCCGAGCACGGTCGCCAGGCCGAGGCATATCAGCGCCGCGGCGCCGGCGATCAGCAGCGAGTTGCGGCCGCCGTAAAGCAGCCGGGCGGCGACGTCGCGGCCCTGGTTGTCGGCACCCAGCATATAGGGGCCGAAATCCCAGGTCGGCCCCAGCGGCGTGAACCCGAGGCTGAGCCCTTCCGTCGACGGCTCCAGCACCTGCTTGGTCTCGCCGTTGATGACGATCTCGCCGTTGAGGTTGGTGGCGAAAGGATCGGTCTGCGCGACATAACGGGCGTAGAGCGGGGCGGCCAGCGACGCGGCGGTGATCAGCACCAGCACGCCGAACGCCATGATGGCGGCCCGATCCACCTTGAGCTTGCGCCACGCCGTGCGCCAAGGCCCCTCGGCGCCCCGGCGGCTCCGAACCGGCGCTTGCCCGGCAATCAAATTGTCCATGATGGTATGAATTTCAGATCAGCGGGAAAAGCAACCGCGGCGGGGCGTCTAACCCCCGCCGCGCGGACTAGTTTCGTCGGATCACTCAACCCACGACTGGCTGATGATCCAGTAGAATTGCGGGCTGAAGACGAAGTTCTTTAGCCGCGGCGAGATCAGGTCGATGCGCTTGGGCGTAAACAGCACCGCCACCGGGGCCGCGTCGGTCACCGCCTTGTCGACCGCCGTCCACAGTTCCGCGCCCTTGGCCGGGTCGGCGACGGCGGCGGCTTGCGCCTCGACCATCTTCTGGTCGATTGCCTTATCGCAGAAGCCGGAGATGTTGACCGAGGCGTCCGAACCGGGCGTGAACGAAGCGCAGCTGAACAGCACCTGCAGGAAGTCCGATGGCGCCGGATAGTCCTGGAACCATTGCGAGATCGAGATCTGCACCTTGTTGTTGGTGTTCTGGATGTAGGTGAACTGGAGGTTCTGCGAGATCGGCTTGACCGAGGTCTTGTAGCCGAGGCCGTTCAGCACGTCCTGCAGGTAGACGCCGATCGACTTCGACACTTCCGTGTCCTCGGTGATGATCGTCACCTCCTGGCCGGCCGTGCCCGAAGCGGCGACCAGCGCCTTGGCCTTCTCCAGGTCCGGCGCCGACCATTTCGCGCCGGGATTGGCGGTGAACGGGCAATAGGGCGCGTAGGACGGGAAATCGGGCGGCAGGATCTGGCACGAGGGCTGCGCCAGATTGGCGCCGCCGAACAGTTTGACGATGGCCGAGCGATCGATCGCGTAATTGACCGCCTGGCGCACGCGAATGTCGTTGAAGGGCGCCAGGTTGGTGTTCATCGGCGCGTACCACATCGCGGTCAGCGGATGCACCGACACCTGCTTGGCGTATATGGTGCCGAGTTCCGCCAGACGGTCAGCCGGCGGCGGGTCGAACATCCAGTCGGCCTGGCCGTTTTCGACGGCGGTGACCGCGGCCTCATCGGTAAGTCCGAAGCCATAGTCGATCTCGTCGGGGTAGCCGGCGGGCTGCGCCTCCTTGCTCCATTCCTTGAAGTGCGGGTTGCGCACGATCTTGAGCAGGCTGTTGGGGTCGTAGCTGGCGATCATGTACGGCCCGGTGCCCGCGATCGGCACGGTGCCGGAATCCTTGAGCGGCGCCCCTGCGGGCAGGATCGCCGCATGCGGGATCGAAATCTTCTGCAGGAAATCGGGATCGGGCGCGACCAGGTTGAAAGTGACCGTGCTTGCCGCTTCATCGGCGGTGACGCCGCCTTCCAGCGTGCAGCTTGCCGGCGTCTTCAGGCAGATATCGGCGCCGACGATGCCGTTGTAGAGCGTGCCGGTGGTCGGACCGCTGATCTTGAACATGCGCTGGAACGAGGCCACGACATCGGCCGTGGTCAGGTCCGAACCGTCGGAGAACTTGATGCCCTTGCGCAGCTTGAAGACATACTTCTTGCCGCCGTCTTCCGGCTTGGGCAGGCTTTCGGCGAGGTCCGCGACG
Source organism: bacterium M00.F.Ca.ET.205.01.1.1 (assembly GCA_004791255.1). Taxonomy (GTDB): domain Bacteria; phylum Pseudomonadota; class Alphaproteobacteria; order Rhizobiales; family Rhizobiaceae; genus Mesorhizobium. Next base: position 597,804 of record SRUQ01000003.1, on the reverse strand, counting down.
ACCTCGAAGCCGGTCTTGTCGCCGGTCTTGCGGAAGGTCACCAGCCCGTCATAGAGGATGTAGTTGAGCTGGAAATATTGCAGCGTGTAGTTGATGTGCGGATCGATCGTACCGGCTGCCGCGTTGGCAAGAAGCTTGAGCGTTCCGCCCGGCTTGCCCTCTTGCCCGGCGGCCCCTGTCAGGGACGCCGCCAGCATGAGGCCGGCAAGGCCGACACCGGCCAACATTGCGCTGAAAACCTTCCGGGACCGCATCGTCTTGCTCCTCTGGAGAAAGTGGGGGCTGCAATCCGCCGACGGCGGACGGATTGTCATCCATGACACAGCCTATGGTGCGCGAAAGCCACGCGCATAGCTGTGAATTAAGATAGTTTTGAACCGCCTGACCGGCCGGAGAGACAACAAGGCGTGATCGGCTTCTGCTCATTTCCTAGGCATTCGGCCGATATGCCCGTTTGACAAACATTGGCGGGTGGGTAAGCTCTCGCTCATGCAGGGCTTGTCCGGCGATTTCGAAAGTGAATTTCACACAGGGATGAATGTCGATGCCGCGATGGCGGCAGCGATGCGCGTGCTTGCACCCGCCGGCTTCACCTCGCTGATTTACGACTATACGCCGGTTCCGGTCAGCCATGACGGCGAATTGATCACGCCGTCGCTGATGGCGCTCGCCAATGTGCCGTCCGACATGCAGGACCTCTGGTGCAAGGACGGCTATTATCAGCTCGACCCGGTGCAGGAGGCGGCGCTCGCCGTGTCGCGGCCATTCCTGTGGTCGCACGGAGGCTCCAGCAGCCCGGTCATGCAACGCATCCTGCAGCGCAAGCACGATCCGGTCGTGACGTATCTGCTGGACACCAAGATGACATGCGGCGTGACAGTGCCGATCCGCTTCGACGGCGGCGACCTTGCCACCTTCACCGCCATTCGCCTCGATCCGGAGCCGGATTTCGAGGCCGAGGCGCGCACGATGCTGCCCGGCATCGGCGACCTCGGCCATCTGTTCCACGATTGCGTCTATGCCGGTTTCGACCAGCGCACTAGGACAAGCCAGTATTTCCACCTGACGTCCAGGGAACGCCAGTGCCTGAGCCTGGCGGCCAGCGGACTGACGGCCAAGCAGATCGCCCATGAAATCTGCCGCAGCGTGCCGACGGCGACGCTGCATCTCAATGCCGCCAGCCGCAAGCTCGGCGCCCGCAACCGCTTCCACGCCATTGCGCTCGCCGCCCATTACCGGCTGCTCGCGCCGATTGGCCAGGGCCAGGCCCTGTCGCGCCCCCATCGTCAAAACTAACGTTATTGCTAGCTGGTCGCCTGCCGCTCCGTCTCTGTACCCTTTGCCGCGAACATGTCGGTGGCCGCTGAAAGACGGCCGCCGCCGAGCCAGCCAGGCGGAGGAATAGAATGGACGATCTTGCAGCGACGGAAGGCTTCAGTGCCTACGGACCATACCGCACCTGGTACCGCGTGACCGGCGACCTTGGCTCGGGCAAGCTGCCGCTGGTCGTTGCCCATGGCGGCCCCGGCTGCACCCATGACTATGTCGACAGCTTCAAGGACCTCGCCGGCTTCGGTCGCGCCGTGATCCACTACGACCAGATCGGCAACGGACGCTCCACCCATCTGCCGGAGAAGGGCGGCGACTTCTGGACGGTCGACTTCTTCCTCGGCGAACTGGATGCGCTGCTTGCCCATCTCGGCCTAGAGAAGCGCTACGCCCTGCTCGGGCAATCCTGGGGCGGCATGCTCGCCGCCGAGCACGCCGTGCGCCGGCCTTCCGGCCTCAAGGCGCTGGTGCTCGCCAACTCGCTGGCCTCGATGAAACTGTGGATCGAAGGCGCCCATCAGTTGCGCGCGCAGCTGCCGCACGATGTGCGCCAGGCGCTCGACCGTCACGAGGTCGACGGCACGACCGACCATCCCGACTATCTCGCCGCGACGCGGGCGTTCTACGACCGGCATGTCTGCCGCGTCACGCCATGGCCGGCGGAAGTGGCGCGCACCTTCACCGCCATCGACGCCGACCCCACCGTCTACCACACCATGAATGGCCCCAACGAGTTCCATGTCGTCGGCACCATGCGCGACTGGACGATCATCGACCGACTGTCGAAAATCGAAGCGCCGACGCTGGCCTTTCGCGGCTTCTACGACGAGGCGACCCCGGCTTGCGTCCAGCCTTTCCTCGACCGCATCCCCACGGTCGAAGGCCATGTCTTCCCGCAGTCGAGCCACATGCCGCATGTCGAGGAACGGGAGGACTGCATGGCTGTCACCGAGGCCTTCCTGGCCCGCCACGACTGACAGGCTTCTTGCTATGGCAGGGACCGCACGGGCTTAACGGCTGCGCAACTCACAGCTCGCGGGCGGCAAAACGGCCGCCGCCAGACCGAACAGGGTGCAGTTTCAATCCAGCCTGTGCATCAGATCTTCGTCCAGCCAGCGACCGAAGAAATAGACCAGCTGCTTGTGCCACCACGGCCAGTCATGGCTGACGTCGCCGCCCCAATAGTCGACCCAGGCGGGTATCGACTTGTCGCGCAGCACCTGTTCGAGTTGGCGCGTCTCGACCAGCATGCGTTCTTCCCAGGCGCCCTGCCCGCAGCAGAAGATCAGCCGCAGCGCCTTCAGCCGGCCAAGCAGTTTCGGGTCGACGATGCCAGGAAGGTAGTCGAGCGGCGAATTGTAGAAGATGTCGCCGTCAAGCGTCTTGCCGAAGAAATCGCGGGCCGAATAGACCCCCGACAGCGAGATGACGCCGCTGGCGAGTTCGGGAAAACGGAAGACGAAGTTCGACGAGTGGTAGCCGCCCATCGAGCAGCCTGAGAACAATGGCTTCAGCCGCCGGCCGCCATTGGCTTGCGCGGAGATCGCGAGGAATTCCGGTAGCGCCTCCTCACGCACATAGCGGAAATAAGCCTCGTGGCGGGCAATGCGATGCGCGGCGTCGGAGTGCTTGTCGAAGAAAGATTCCGAATCGATGCCGTCGACCGTGAACAACTGGATGCGCCCGGTGTCGATGAACTCGGCGAGCGCGCCCACCCCGCCGGAATCCTCGAACTGGTAGAAACGCCCCTGCGAGGTCGGGAACACCACCACCGGCCGGCCGGCATGGCCGTAGCGCTTGTATTCCATGTCGCGGCCGAGATTGCGGGCGAAGGCCTTGTGATAGGAGATGTCCATCGCCTCACACCTTTTCCGCGTGGATATAGGCGACCGCTTCGCGCAGCGCCGCCTGGTCCTTCGAGCGCATCTGGTAGGCGTAGTTCCCCATGGCGCGGCTGAAAACCTCTTCGATGGCCTGATGGTGGACGATCTTGTCGCCATGCGCGGCTAGCACGTCGGCATGGCTGTGCAAATAGTGGAGGCGCCGCTTGCGGCTGGCATAGGCGGTGAAATACTTGCCCTCGTAAGGGCCGCCGGCGGCATCCCTGACCACCATGTCGGCCCATGCCGCATAGACGTCGATGTCGAACGTGTAGTTGATGGCATCGGTCATCCAGGCGCCGGGCGGCCGCATGTTGACCTCCAGCGCGATGATGCGGTCGTCCCGGGTCTCGAACAGCTCGATATGGAAGAAGCGTTCGCGCACGTCGAACGCCTTCAGGATCTTGCGCCCGGCCTCCTCGACCGCGGGCCTGATCCGGGGAAAGCAGGTGTAGCTCATGTGTCGGTCCTTGTTGACCACCTCCATGACGCTCTGGTCGTAACGGTGGCTGGCCGCCAGCACCACCTCGCCGTCGCGGTTGACGAGACCGTCGAACGTCACCACCAGCCCCTCGATGAACTGCTCCATGACGAAGGTCACGTCCTCGGGCTTGTCCCGGAAGAACTGATCGAGTTCGGCTGCGTTGGAGATCTTGAAGGTGTTCGAGGCGCCGGAGCCGCTGTCGGGCTTCACCACCACGGGATAACCGACGCGGCGGATGAAGGTCATGGCGCCCGCCCGGTCGGAGCATTTGCGCTGCGCGATGGTGTCGACACCGCTCTTGCGGAAGAAGGCGCGCATGCGGCTCTTGCGCTTCAAATTCTTCACGAAATCGAGCTTGGTGCCGTAGATGTTGAAGTCGGTGCGGATGTTGGCTTCCAGTTCCAGCCAGTGTTCGTTGAGCGATTCGAAACGGTCGATGCGGCCCCATTTGTGGATGAAGTGGCCCATCGCCCGGAACACCGCGTCATAGTCTTCCATGTCGGCGACACGATAATACTCCGAAAGTGCGGGCTTCAGCTTGTCGTCGAGCCCGTCGAACGGCGCATCGCCAATGCCAAGCACCGTGGCGCCGGCCTTCTTCAGCCGGTCGCAGAAATCGGCGCCATTGGCTGGAAAATGCGGCGAGAAGAACACGAAATTCATGAATGACCCCCTGCCGACGGCATCATGTCGGTGGCCAAGTCTGGCGCATTTGCGGTGCGTGGGGAAGAGCACAGCTGCTAGGGTAATTGCACAGATCGCGGCCCGTCATCCGCCCGGCTTGCCTCCGCGTGACCGCTCCTGTATGAGAACGGCCATGAACACGCGCGCCACCACCGCTTCCCGTCAGACCGGCTTTGCCGGCGAGACCGTGCGCGCGCTGGCATCGACCCTGCTTCTTCTCGGCCTTATCGGCGATCGCCGGGTTCGCTGAAGGAGCGCCCGGCGGTCGAACCGCCGCGCAAGCGCACGCTCCTTGGCCAGTGTCAAATTGGCAGTCACATCAAGCGAACGAAATTCTGGTAAAGGCGCCGCTCGCCACCAGTCCGCCTGAGGCGGATCCGAGAGCCGCCGGGAGACAAGACGATGGACGCACGAGAAGAAATCCGGGCAAGCGAGCCCACCGCAGGCAACCATGCGGCCGGAATGTCGGACGCGGCCCGCAAATATCAGCCCTACCCGACCGTCGGCCTCACCGACCGCACCTGGCCTTCGAAGACCATCGACAAGGCGCCGATCTGGTGCTCGGTCGACCTGCGCGACGGTAATCAGGCGCTGATCGATCCGATGGGCCATGAGCGCAAGGCGCGCATGTTCGCCCTGCTGCTCGACATGGGTTTCAAGGAGATCGAGATCGGTTTCCCGTCGGCTTCCCAGACCGATTTCGACTTCGCCCGCTGGTGCATCGAGGAAGGCAATGTGCCGTCCGACGTCTCGCTGCAGGTGCTGGTGCAATGCCGGCCCGAACTGATCACCCGCACCTTCGAGGCACTGAAGGGGGCCACCAACCCGATCGTGCATTTCTACAATTCGACCAGTGAGTTGCAGCGCCGCGTCGTCTTCGAGAAGGACGTCGCCGGCATCAAGCGCATCGCCACCGACGCCGCCAAGATGATCACCGACATGGCAGCCAAGGCGGGCGGCGGCTACCGCTTCGAATATTCGCCGGAAAGTTTTACCGGCACCGAACTCGAAGTGGCGCTGGAGATCTGCAACGCCGTCACCGAGATCGTGAAGCCGACCGCCGACAACAAGCTGATCATCAACCTGCCATCGACGGTCGAGATGTCGACGCCCAACATCTACGCCGACCGCATCGAGTGGATGTGCCGCAACCTGGACAACCGCGAAAATCTGATCATTTCGCTGCACCCGCACAATGACCGCGGCACCGGCATCGCCACCACCGAACTCGGTCTGCTGGCGGGTGCGGACCGCGTCGAAGGCACGCTGTTCGGCAATGGCGAACGCACCGGCAATGTCGACGTCGTCACCCTGGCGCTGAACATGTACACGCAAGGCGTCGATCCGAGGCTGGACTGCTCCGACATCAACCGGATGAAGGACGTCTACGAATATTCGAACCAGTTGAAGATCCCCGAGCGCCACCCCTATGTCGGCGAACTCGTCTACACCGCGTTTTCCGGCTCGCACCAGGATGCCATCAACAAGGGCATGAAGGCGCTGAAGAAGGCCAACACGCCGGTCTGGGAAGTCCCTTACCTGCCGATCGACCCGGCCGATGTCGGCCGCAGCTACGAGGCGATCATCCGCATCAACTCGCAGTCCGGTAAGGGCGGCATCGCCTATGTGCTGCAGGCGGATTACGGCCTCAATTTGCCGCGCAATCTGCAGATCGAGTTCAGCCAGGAGATCCAGGCGATCACCGATGCCGAAGGCAAGGAGGTTCCGGCCAGGCGTATCCATGAGCGCTTCCTCGAGACCTATATCGACCAGCCGGGCGCGCGCCTGAAATTCCTCGACCACCACACCTACCCCGACACCGAGGTCAAGGGCCGCCGGGTCGTCGAGGCGGTTATCCTCGACAAAGGCAAGGAAGTGACGATATCGGGCACCGGCACCGGTCCGATCGACGGCTTCGTCGATGCGCTGTCGCGCCATGTCGGTATCGAGATGTCGGTGCGTGACTATTCCGAGCACTCCATGCAGCGCGGCTCGAACGCCTCGGCCATCTCCTATGTTGAGATGGAATATCCCGGCGGCAAGCTGTTCGGCGCCGGCATCAACACCAACATCGTCGCCGCCTCGCTGGAAGCGGTGATGTCGGCCGCCAACCGCATCGTCGGCCGTAGCGCAGGCTGATCCGTATCCCTGAGGCGTGCAGCCGGCAAGGTGCTGCGCGCTTCAGGATTCGCCGGCCATCGGGGTGGGGCCTGCGCCGATATTGCCGAGCCCGTTCAACGACTTGACCCTTTGCTCAGCCCGTCGGATGGGTAGTGCTCCGGACGACCCATGTCCGCAGCTGCATCCGCGCGGCGGGTCATTAACCACCGGAAAATTATCACGTGGGGTACGCGATCGCATAATGCGTGTACTCTTGTGTGGTCGTGCGGGAACTATATGATCGCACCTCAACCTGTGCCGACTTCGAGAGGATCGACACTTGCAGCATGCCACGCCTGCCGCCCCCGCAGTGCGCGAGACACTGGAGCGACTGCTTGCCAGCGAAACGTTCGGGAGATCCGAGCGCGCGCGTAAGCTGCTGCGCTATCTCGTCGAGCGCGAGCAGGCGGGTGAAGCCGATCGGCTCAAGGGCTTTTCCATTGCCATGGACGTGTTTGGCAAGGACGGCGATTTCGATCCGTCGACCGATGCGGTGGTGCGGGTGCAGGCGGGCAGGCTGCGCGAGTTGCTGCAGCACTATTTCGCCAATGAGGGGGTCGCCGAGCCCTTTCGCATAGCCATTCCACGCGGTGGCTATGTCCCGGCATACGAGCTCAACGCGATCCGCTTACCGGAAGCGGCGGACCCTGCCCGTCAGGCGGAGGTGACAACCACCCAGTCCGAACAATACGCCGCCGCCAGCGACGACGCCCCCGTGGCGGCCTTGTTGGCGGCCGTCCCCACATCGGCTCCCGCGGTGGTGCGCCATATCAGGTTCTTCTGGATGGCGATTGCCCTGGTGATCGCCATGTTGGGCGTGCTGATCCTGCGTCAAGGCAGCGGCGTCTTGCTGGCAGGGGGCGAGGTGCCTGCAACGATCGAGACAACAGGCGAGACCAGCAGCATCGCGCCCTCGCCCATCTCCGAAGCACTTCCGCTCGTCTACATCGCCGTCAAGACCAGCAGTCCCGACGCCAGCCGCGTGGCCGCATCGCTGCGTGCCGGCTTGAGCGGCTTCGACACGATCGACTTCATCGGTCGCGACGCCGACAGCAAGATCGATCCGGTCGCTGATGCCACGAGTTTCGTCTTCGATATCCTGGCTGGTCCGGGCGCGGGGGACGTCACGATCGAGCTGCAGAGCGTGGCAACCGGGCGAGTGCTGCTGTCGCGCAACCTTACCGCCGCCGACAGCGCACCGAGCGCCGTCGAGAACCACATAGCCGGTATCCTCAGCACCAGCCTTCCCGCCTCCGGCACGATCTACAGCTATATCGAGCAGACCGGCATGGAGATTGGCCTGACCCAGTGCCTGCTGCTCAACGACAAATACTATCTCGACCAGAACGCCAAAACCCATGAAGCCGCCTATCGCTGCCTCGAGACGCTAGCCGACAGCGGTGCGAAATCGTCGCTGGTCTATTCGGAGCTTGCTTCGCTCCATCTGGAGGCGGTGAACGACCACTACGCCTATCCGCCGGACGCAACGACCGAGAAGGCGATGACCTTTGCCCATCGCGCCCTGCAGATGGGACCGACCAGCCCTTATGCGCACCGTTCCTATGGCTACATCAATTCGCGCCTCGGCAACGCCGACGAAGCACTGCGCTGGATGCGCAAGGCCTACGACCTCAACCCCTACGATCTCGCCATGGCCGCTGCCTATGGCTACGGACTGATTTTCGCCGGTCGGTACGCCGAGGGGACACCGATCCTGGCCAATGCCGTGGACGCCTTCAGCGGCCACCCGACCTGGTGGGATTTCGGGCTCTTCGCCGGCGAATTCATGCTGGGCGACACCAAGAAGGCCGCGATCGCCGGCACCGCGCTCAGGACCACTGCGACGAAATCGCATTATCTTGCCGCCCGGCTGATCGGCGCCAGGATCACCGGCCAGGACAATCAGGCGCGAAAGCTGCTCGATGAGCTGACCGCCAAATTTCCTAAATTCGCCGCCAATCCGCGCGCGACCTTCGTAGACAGGAAATATCCGGCCGATCTGACCGAGCGGCTGGTCCGCGCCTTGCGCGACGCCGGACTTGGCAGCGCAAGCTGAGATCCGACGGACCAGGACTGTTTGGACCAATGGACTGCCGGGCGCACACGCGAGCACGTATGCCGTCAATCGAGCTGATCTGCCGCCCTTTGCCTGGCGAAGCTGTTGAACTGCGTCCGCACAGCGGGCAGTCGCGAAAACTTTACTGGCCATTGCACTGGACAAATCGCAATCCAGCCATATTTCAGTCGCGCCTTTCTCCTGCAACTTAATAACCTTCTCTCCTGCAACTTAAAAACCTTCCGCTTTCATGATCCCATTGCTCTATGCCGCCGAACGGGGTGCCGGTTCGAGGACCATCGTCCTGCTGCATGGTTTTGGCGGGTGCCACGACGTCTGGGGCGATGTGAGTGCTTTGCTCGCGCCTTTTGCGCGCACGCTTGCCTATGACCTGCCCGGGCATGGCCTGTCGCTCGATTTCCCGGGTGCCGGACCGGCCAAAGTGGCGGCAAAGGCGGTTCTCGCCGATTTGGCGGCCCGCCAGGTCCAACGCATCCACCTCGTTGGCCATTCGATGGGTGGAGCGGTGGCGACCTTGATGGCGCTTGCCGAGCCCGAGACAGTAGCTTCGCTGACGCTTCTTGCGCCTGGCGGCTTTGGCCCGGAGATCAATGGGCCGCTGTTACGCCGCTATGCCAGCGCGCGGGATCTTGCCGAGATCCGCGCCTGCCTTGCCGCGATGTCCGGCCCTGGCAGCCCGTCCCCGCAACATATCGCCGATATGCTGTGCGAAATGCGCGGCCGGCCCGGCCAGTTGGAAAAATTTGTCGAGATCGCTGCCGCCATGACCAGGGACGACCGGCAAGGCGTCATCCCGCGCGACCAGTTCGACAGGCTGGCCATGCCGGTGATGGTGGCGTGGGGAGCCGACGACGCGGTGCTGCCCGTCACCCAGTCGGAGGGTCTGCCGGCGCATTTTCACCTGCACCACGTGCTGGACGCCGGACACATGCTTGTCGAAGAGGCGCCTGATCTGGTCGCCGGGATCATCCGCCGCAACAGCGGCCGCCGCGCCAGGCCGCCCCGCGCCAAACTCGCCGCCGCCGTCTGAACTGCCTCAAGCAATTCCCGCTAAGGTGCGAAGCGGTTTTGCGTTCGGAATTCCCTGGAAACAGCGAGATAGACCCTTGGAGGGCGATCCCTTTTCGCCGGAAATGCTGTAGCGCCGCCATCATTTCCCCCCTGCGAGCGCTTCGATCTCTCGGCAGTGCATTTTGCGGGCGGCTGTGTTAACCCCATGTTAACCAAACCCGCGAGGCAGACGCCGATGAAGGATGCAGGCGAAAAGACCATCGACCCATCGAGAAAACTGTCCGACGCCATCCGCGACGTGAAGAATGCCTTCGCCGACCGCGACGACGTGGTCGTCGACATGCGCGAGGCACACCGTATGCGCCTTGATCTTCTTGCCGCCCACCTGGCACCCGTCTTTGCCGACGTACCCGCCGACATCGACAATTTCGATTTCGCCGTCTCGTCGGGCCTGCAGCCGCGCCTGTGGATCGACGCCGTCAGCCATGTCGCCATGGGCCGCGATCGCCGCACCTACCGCTTTCTGAAGGACACCCGCATCGGCCGCGTGGTGCTCGCCGAATCGACCGAGATGAAGACAGTCGCCGATTCCGTGACACGCTATGTCGCCGAGCGCGTCGTCGAGCGCCAGCGCATAATGGAGGGCGGGGCCGAGCCGGCTGTCACCGGCTTGAAACGCGCCGAGGTGGCGGAGGCCGAACCGCCGCTGCAACCGACGCCGCGCGGCAAGGGCTGGTCTGCCGTCCTGTCCGGCCTTGGCCTGATCGCCGCCGGCGCCCTGGTCGGCCTGGCTGTGTCGGTCGCGCTGTTCTGGGACCGGCTCGTGGCGATGGGCCTCAGCTTGCGGCCATAGCCGCGTCGGTCCGCGCGCCCAGTTCCAGCGTCTGCAGGTCTGAGGGCGGCATTGCCGGCCCAGTTAGGCCGCGCCGGGTCAGGCGGATGCGCCAGTCGCCCTTTTCGCCGGCGATTTCGAACAGATTGTACTGCGCCGCCGGGTGCTTGCCGCCCGGCGCCTGGCCGGCGGCGGCGACACCGACGACCGGAACCCTGGCATCGCGCGGGCCGATCTGGAACAGCGACGGCAGATGCGAATGGCCGTGCAGGATAAGTTCGGCGCCATGCCGGCGGATGATTTTGTTGAAGCGGGCGATGCCGAACAGGCGCTTGTGCTGCGAGACCGCGCCGCGCACCGGCGGATGGTGGATCATGATGGCGCGGAACAGCCCTCGTTTTGCCGTGGCGTCGAGAACCTTGCCGAGCCGCGCCGACTGGCCTTCCATGAAGAAGCCGTTCGCCATGAAGGGTGCCGTGGCGCGCGCCGTCGTGACGCCGATCAAAGCGACATTGCCGCGCACGCGCAGATAGGGAAAGGAATTGCGGTCGACCGGCGAGTTGACGTCGTCGCCCGTCATCCAGGCCGCCCACGACCGGCACACCTTGTCGAAGGCGCCCGGCACATAAGCGTCGTGGTTCCCCGGAACCACCGACACGTCGTCCGGCGCGCCCAGCGTCTCCAGCCAGTGTTTGGCCATCTCGATCTCGCCGTCGAGCGCCAGGTTGACCAGGTCGCCGGTGACGGCGAGATGGTCGGGACTCTGTGCCTTGATGTCGGCGACAATGCTGTCGATGACGGCATCGTGCATGTGCCGGCGGCGGTTGCGCTGCCAGTTGACGTAGCCGAGCACGCGCTTGGAGGCGAGATCGCGATAGGATACATCCGGGAGCGGCCCCAGATGGACATCGGAAATATGCGCGAGCCTGAACATTCCTCCTTCATAGGCGACGCGCTCGCGGCTTTCCAGCCACGGTTTCTACTGGGATGACGACCGATCCCGAGACCACCTTCCGCCAGACCGGCTGGCCGGGGCTGCGGGCCAGGCTGTTCCATCTCTATTTCGTGCTGCGGCGGCCGATGACGCTCGGCGTGCGCGGCCTCGTCCACGACACCGCGTCCAATTCGGTCTTCCTGATCCGCCACACCTATGTGCCGGGCTGGCAGCTTCCCGGCGGCGGCGTCGAGGTCGGCGAAACACTGGCCGAGGCACTGGCGCGCGAACTCGCAGAGGAAGGCAACATCACGCTCACTGGCCCGCCGGTGCTGAAGTCGATGCACTTCAACCGCCGCTCCAGCAACCGCGACCATGTCGGCTTCTACCTGATCGAGCATTTCAGCCAGAGTGCGCCCAAACTGCCGGACCACGAGATCGCCGAGGCCGGCTTCTTCCCGCTCGATCGGTTACCCAAGGACACGACCCCGGCGACGCTGCGGCGCATCGCCGAGATTTTCCAGGGCGAGCCGGCTTCTCCGTACTGGTAGTCAGACGATCGCTGTTCCGAACCTCGCCCGGTCATGCGGCGCCCCATAGTCGAGTTCCGGCCCGACCGGCACGATGCGTGTCGGGTTGATCGTTTCGTGGCTGCCGTAATAGTGCGCCTTGATGTGATGCAGGTTCACGGTCCCGGCGACGCCGGGAACCTGGTAGAGGTCGCGCAGATAGTTGGACAGGTTCGAATAGTCGGCGATGCGGCGCAGATTGCATTTGAAGTGACCGACATAGACCGGGTCGAAGCGCACCAGCGTGGTGAACAGCCGCCAATCGGCTTCGGTGATCCGGTCGCCAACGAGATAGCGCTGCGTGGACAGCCGGTGCTCGATTTGGTCGAGCGCCGAAAACAGCTCTGAGAACGCTTCCTCATAGGCGCCTTGCGTGGTGGCGAAGCCGGCGCGGTAGACGCCGTTGTTGATGGCTGGGTAGACCAGGGTGTTGACCGCATCGATCTCGTCGCGCAAGGCCTCTGGATAGAAATCCAGGCTGGCATCGCCCCATGCGTCGAAAGCTGAATTCAGCATTCGGATGATTTCGGAGGATTCGTTGGAGACGATGGTTTGCTCTTGCCTGTCCCACAGCACCGGCACGGTGACGCGACCGAAATAGGCGGGGTCAGCCCTGGTGTAGACTTGATGCAGGAAGTCGAGGCCGTAGAGCGTGTCGCCGGTGGCGCCGTCTTCAGCAAGAAACGTCCAGCCATCGGCGCCCATGAAATGATGGACGACCGAGACCGAGATGACGCTTTCGAGTTTCTTCAGCGCGCGAAAGATCAGCGTCCGGTGCGCCCACGGGCAGGCGAGCGAGACATAGAGGTGGTAGCGGCCGGGTTCGGCCTTGAAGCCGCGGCTGCGGGCTTCAACGGGCTTGCCATCGCCAGTGATCCAGTCGCGCCACCGCGATTGCGCCCGCACGAACCTGCCGCCGCTCTCCTTGGTGTCGTACCAGCGATCCTGCCATTTGCCTTCGACCAGCAATCCCATGCCATGTCCTTTCATGCCTGGGCTGATGTAGGCGCGATGCGGCGAGGAGGAAATCATTCGGGGTTGAACAGACCGTCAATCGACGAAGCCAGCGAAAGGGCCGATTGCGGCGGCCTGAAATTGATGGTAGCGGACAATTCGCATGTTCGACTTTGCTTTGATCCGGTTCGACCGACGACGAAAGGGCGCCCGCGCTTGATGAAGCGCTGACTGGCGAACGCTGCCGTTTGCGGCAAACCTTTCCTCTCTACCGGAACGCAAAGACCATGAGCCTTGCCGACGTGACATACCTGCCGGAAACCCCGGCACACGATATCCAGATCGAAGCCATCAACGACGAAGCCTTCGGGCCCGGCCGTTTCGTGCTGGCCGCCTACAAGATCCGCGAAGCCGGAGGCCATGAGCGCTCCTTGTCCTTCGTCGCTGTCGACGGCGACACGGTCGTCGCCTCGGTCCGCATGACACGCATCGCCGCCGGCGCCGGCCGCGCGCTGATGCTCGGGCCCCTGGCCGTGCGGCCGGCCTTCAAGAACCTCGGCATCGGCCGCCGGCTGGTGGCGATCGCACTGGAGGCCGCCGCCAAATCAGGCGCGCCGGCCGTTATACTGGTCGGCGACGAGCCCTATTATGGACCGCTTGGCTTCAAGCGCATTCCGCGTGGCCAGATATCGATGCCGCGTCCTGTCGATCTCGATCGGCTGCTGTCGCATGAGATCGTATCCGGCGCGGTGGCGCGGCTCTCCGGCGAGGTCTGTCACGCCAGGGTCGCCGAGCATACCGCCGCCATGGCTTGACCTTGCCGGCCGATCTGGCACTGATCAGTTCCTGTTCTCTTCGAGCAATTCCCGGAAAAGTGCGCAGCGGTTTTCCCGGGACAAGCGCGTAGCGCTTGCCCTTGGGAATTGCGAAAAAACAAGGGTCAGCGCGGGTTGGCGATTCTATCGAACGCTGAACGCCTCTAGGGAAAGGATGACGCCATGAATCCGAACGGCCAGATCGCGATTGTCACCGGCGGTGGCTCCGGCCTTGGCGAGGCGACGGCGCGCGCGCTTGCCGCCAAAGGCGCCCGCGTCGCCATCTTCGATGTCGGCATCGAGCGCGCGGCCAAGGTGGCGGCCGAAATCGGCGGCATCGCCGTACAATGCGACGTGAGCAGCGCCGACAGTGGCGCCGCGGCACTCGCCGAAGTCGCCGGCAAGCTCGGCGAGCCGCGCATCCTGGTCAATTGCGCCGGCATCGCCATCGGCGTGAAGACGATCGGCAAGGACGGTCCGCACCCGCTCGACCAGTACCGCAAGGTGATCGAGGTCAATCTGATCGGCACCTTCAACATGATCCGGCTCGTTGCCGACCGCGCCGCGAAGCTGGAGCCGCTGCAGGGCGGCGAGCGCGGCGTCATCGTCAATACCGCATCGGTCGCCGCCTATGACGGCCAGATCGGCCAGGCCGCCTATTCGGCCTCCAAGGGCGGCGTCGTCGGCATGACGCTGCCGGTGGCGCGCGACCTCGCCCGATCCGGCATCCGGGTCTGCACCATCGCACCCGGCATCTTCAGGACGCCGATGATGGCCGGGATGCCGCAGGAGGTACAGGATTCGCTGGGCGCCGCGGTGCCCTTCCCGTCCCGCCTCGGCGAGCCATCCGAATATGCCGCCCTTGCCCTGCACATCGTCGAGAACCAGATGCTCAATGGCGAGACCATCCGCCTCGATGGCGCCATCCGCATGGCGCCGAAGTAATGTCGCCAACAAGTGCGAAGCGGCTTTGGCCTGATGCGTAAGCGCTTGCTCTTGCCAAGTCAGCGCCAACGCCTGATAAGTGGAATACCGACATCAGCTTAACAGGGCGAGCATCTTGGACGAGCGCAAGAAGGATGTGATCCGCCAGACCGACGCCGGGGCGATCCGGCTGGCCAAGACCTTGCTGCGCACTGCCCGCTTTGGCGCCCTGGCGGTGCTGGAACCGCAAACCGGCTGGCCGCACGTGAGCCGGGTCGGCATTGCCACCGATATCGACGGCGCGCCGCTGATCCTGGTATCGCAGCTCTCGGCCCATACGCCGGCGATGCTTGCCGATCCACGCTGCTCCCTGCTGCTCGGCGAGCCCGGCAAGGGCGATGCGCTAGCGCATCCCAGGCTGACGCTGGTCTGCCGCGCGGCAAGGCTCGAGCACGGCTCCGACGCGCACGCACGCGCCGAGCGCCGCTATCTCAACCGCAATCCAAAGGCTGCCCTCTATGCCGGCCTAGGTGACTTCTCGATCTTTCGCCTCGAACCGCAACGCGCCAGCCTGAACGGCGGCTTTGGCAAGGCTTTTCTGCTCGAGCGCGCCGATCTCCTAACCGAGGGACCAATTATCGAAGAGCTGGCAGCGAGCGAACAATCCGCCATCGATCATATGAATTCGGACCATCTCGACGCCATCGCCATCTATGCACATCATTTTGCCGGTGCCCGCGGTGTTGGCTGGATCATCGCCGGATTCGATGCAGATGGCATGGATTTGCTCTCTGGCGACGATGCTTGCCGGGTTTTCTTTCCGCAACCGTTGCCGGCGGGGAGGGAATTGCGGCAGATGCTGGTCGACATGGCCAGTAGCGGTCGCGCCACAGCGGCGGCAAATAACGCAACTTAATTGCGTTTGATCAAAAGCAACACTTGAGATTTAAAGGAAATGTTCTACCTTTCGGTAATGGTGCTGACTCGTCGGTGCCCATTCACAGGTGGATTTTTGGATTCAGGCGCCATTGCCCCCATGGCCCCTCGATGAACAAACAGCATGGGGGATCGATGATCTCGACAAAGCTAATCGCCAATGCCGAAACGGCGGCCGAATTTCTTATGCTGATGGGCAATGAGAAACGGCTGTTGATTATGAGCTATCTGACCGACGGAGAAATGTCGGTCGGCGCTATCGCCGAGAAGGTGATGCTCAGCCAGTCCGCCCTGTCGCAGCATCTGGCCAAGTTGCGTGCGCTCGATCTGGTCGAGACCCGCCGCGACCGCCAGATGATCTACTATTCCTGCAAGTCCGATGCGGTGCGTGAACTGCTCGACGTGCTCGACGACATCTTTGGCAGCGGCAAGGATGACCTGTCCCAGATGGCACAACGGTTGCGCCGCGCCGGAACCTGACCGGCCGATCACGCAGACGTTTGGCCGCCGGCGGGTTTCGCAGCACCGTGCATTCATTTTGGGTGCACGAAATACGCTTTGACTTTGCATCCGCGCATCGTGTTTTTGACAACCGATTCCGATTGTCTGCCGAGGCACAGATGGCTCCCATCCGTATCGATGATCCGCACGATCCGCGTGTGGCCGCCTATCTCGATATCCGCGAGCGGGATCTCGTCGGCCGGCAGGGCCGCTTCGTCGCCGAAGGCAAGGTGGTGCTCGACATGCTGCTGTCGGCTGGACGCTTCGGCACGGAATCGGTGCTGGTCCTGGAGAACCGGCTGGGCGGCCTCGAAAGCATCTTGCGCAAGGCGCCCGCCGACTTGCCGGTCTATGTCGTCAGCGGCGCGGTAATGGATGCGATCGCCGGATTTCACATGCATCGCGGCATCCTCGCCATCGGCCTCAAGGGCGCGCCATATCAGGCCGAAGCGCTGCTGGATGCCCTGCCCGCCCGGGCGCTGATCGTGGTCCTGGTCGGCATCGCCAACCACGACAATATGGGGTCGATCTTCCGCAACGCCGCCGCCTTTGGCGCTGACGCGATCCTGCTCGACCGGACCTGCTGCGATCCGCTCTATCGCAAGGCGATCCGCGTTTCGGTCGGCGGTGCTTTGAAAATCCCCTTCGCCTCGTTCGGCGATAGCGGCGGCTTCATGGCAGCGCTCGGCGAGCGAGGCTTTGCCCAGTTCGCGCTGTCGCCGCGCGGAGCCTCCGACCTGCGCGACGCAAAGCCCGCCGAACGTCTGGCGCTCTATCTCGGCACCGAGGGCGAAGGCCTGCCCGAAACCCTGCTTGGCCAGATGCGGACGGTGCGCATCGGCATGTCGCAAGGTTTCGACAGTCTGAACGTCGCGGCGGCGTCAGCCATTGCGCTCCATCATTTCTCGCGCCGCTGAATTGGCCCGACAAGGCGCGTCGACCCGCTCTCGCTCGGCGCGACATCCGTCCTGAACGGCTCCATGTCGTCGGCCAGGGGCACTGGAGCGACAGTAGACTTGGCACGCGCATCGCAGGCCATTTCGGCAGCACCGTACGATGACGCCAAAGCGTCAAGGAATGCGAAGAGTACTGGATAGAAATGCCAGGCGCCCAGCACGGCGATCACCGGAAATGGCGTAGAGTAGTACCATAGCCTCGGATGTGGCGATGCCATTCTATGGACGCAAGCGGCAGGCGACAGCACTTCAGCTCGCTTCTGCCTTCTGCAGCGCCCGCACGCGGTCGGCAAGGCTGCGGTCGCCGCTGCCGGAACGGCTGTCCTGCGGTGCCGCCAGTGCCTTGGCGATCGGCGAGTCCGGCCCTTCGAGCTTGGCCGTCAGATGCACGACTTCCGCCGCCAGCGTGTTCATCTGCTCGCGCAGCGCTGCGCTGCCATCCACGGCGCCGGACGCGCTGAGCGCACCAAGATCCGCCTTCAGCCGCTTGTTCTCGCGTGCCAGCGCCGTCAGCCTGGCTTCGAGCCGCTCGCGGTCGCTGTCCAGCTTGGCGATGGCCTTGTCGACGTCGTCGCCCCCGTCCGCTTCGTCCTGCTTGCCGACCAGACGCAGCGCCGGCGCCCCGTTCTCAGCCTTGGCTTTCTCGCGTAGCCGCGCCAGGTCCTTTTCACGGCGGTCGAGCTTGTCATCGCGATCGGCAAGCGTGGCGAGCAGCCGCTCGACCTTCTTGTCGAGTTCGGCCGTCCTTTTCTTCTCGGCCTTCAGCGCTTCGCGCGCGGCCTTGCTTTCGGCCGCGATTTCCTGGCTGCGCCTCTCGGCTTCCTTGCGCTGGCCACGCAGCAGCGAGATGTCGCTGGCGAGCTTCTGCAATTCGGATTCACGCGCCACCAGTTCGATCTGGCGGCTGCTGGAGGAAAAGCTGGCGTCGTCATACATGTGCTCCAGCTTCTCGAGCTCGAGCGCGCGCCTTTCCAACTTGCGCTCAGTTTCCTTGAGCCGCTCCGAAAGCTGCTGCAATTCGCCCTCGCGCTGCCGCAGCACCTCGTTCTTGGCGCCCAGCTCGCTCAGCGCCTGGTTTTTGTCCGTGCGCTCCACCGCCAGCCCTTTGAGGGCCTCGCGGCCGCGGCTGATCTCGACGAGCTGTTCCGTCGATTTCTCGCGCAGCGCCTTGACGTTCATTTCGAGGCGGCGTGTGGTCATGGCGTACTCGGCCCGGATCCGGTCCTTGTCGGCCTGGATTTCGGCTTGCGTCAGCGGGATTGAGGCCTCGATGCGCCTGCGCGTCAAGGCGACGGCGCGCCGCCAGACGGCCGGCGCCACCATCAGCGCCAGAAAGCCGGCGCAGAGGAAGCCGAGGGCAAAGAACAGGACCGACTGAACCAAGTGACTACCCGTTATCGACAGCAACCGCCAAAGCCGATGCATGGCGCCCAAAGACGATCGCCGGTTTGGGACAACGGCATGCAGCAACCAGGACCCAAAGCGCCCCGCGCGCTTTTCGACCGTGCCACCCTGGCATGGCGGAAATCCGGCGCTGCCGCAAGAGCTTGCCGCGGCGCCTCCGGCTCATCGGTCAAGGAATCCCGTCGAAAGCCTGTCCGAGCACATGCGGGGACCGCAAGCGCACCGGTCCGTCCGCAACAGCCGGCCTCAGCTGAAGTCTTGCATCAGAACGGATTCCACGTCGCCCTTTCCGTGAGCTTCAGATAGCCGAGATTGACGCCGAGGCGAGCGCCGACGCCGGTGCGGATCGGCACCAGCAGCACATTGTTGTTCTTCAGCACGTTGAAGCCGACGCCGGCCACCACATAGGCCGAGCCGGCGACGCCGCCATAGCGGTTGTAGAGGTTGCCGACATCATCGAGATTGTAGACCAGCATCATCACCCGCGATCCCTCGCCGCCGAAATCCCAACCCAGCGACGGGCCTTGCCAGAACACTTTGTGATCGCCGGCATTCTTGGTGTAGAGCGTGCCCTCGCCATAGGTCAGGCCGCCGATCAGAGCGCCCGACCCCTCCTCGCCAAGCAGGTAGCCATTGGGCAGGCCATAGGACGCGAAAATCTTCTCGACCACCGTGGCCAACCCGCCCGATGTCGCGCCGAAGAACTTGTGACCGGAATCGACGATTTCCTGGGCGGTGTATTCCTGAGCCCGCAAGGCTGAGGTCGAGAAGACGAGAACGCCCATCAGCGTGATCGCCATTGAAAGGACACGGAGCAAACTCCGGTCGTAGAATCGGGAAAACATGCTTCCAATCTCCGTCATGGAGCACTTTCGCCGACGCCTCGCATCCGGTCCGGCTCTTTAGGCGGCCGTTAAGGATGACTGTTAGGGGCAAACTATGCCGTAATTCTTTTTCAACCATTAACTCCCACAGGAAGATGGCGGTTCGAAGGCTGGCTTTGGGGTCGCGCGGCGCCGCAAGCCTGCGCAAACACGCCATTTTGCCCAGACGACAATTTTGGGTTTGTTGCTGTACGCACGGGTGCTGTGTATTCAGAAAACCCTAGGGTTGAAGCGTGATTCGTGTGGGCAGGCGCGATAACAGATCGCCGGGCCATGGATTGTGGAATTTTGCAGGGATTTTCGCCGATGGCCGATCTGTTCACCCTTACCGCCCCCGACCTCGCAGCGCTTTTGTGCAGCCGCGTCTGCCATGACATCATCTCGCCGGTCGGCGCGATCAACAACGGGCTCGAACTGCTCGATGAGGGTGGCGCCGACGAAGACGCCATGAAGCTGATCCGCCAGAGCGCCAGGAACGCTTCCGCCCGCCTGCAGTTTGCCCGCATCGCCTTTGGCGCCGCCGGCTCGGCCGGCATGCTGATCGATACCGGCGATGCCGAGGCCGTCGCCATCGCCTTTCTCAAGAACGAGAAGCCGGAACTGACCTGGAACGGACCCCGCGCGCTGCTGCCCAAGAACAAGGTCAAGCTTCTGCTCAACCTGATCCTGGTCGCCAACGCCGCCATCCCGCGCGGCGGCAAGCTTTCCGTGACGCTGGAAAACCTCGAAACCGCGCCGCGTTTCTCACTGTCGTCGAGCGGGCCGATGCTGCGCGTGCCGCCGAAATTCCTCGAACTGCATTCCGGCCACAAGCCGGAGGAGCCGATCGATGCGCATTCGGTTCAGCCCTACTATACGCTGCTCCTGGCGCGCGAAGCCGACATGACGATTTCGATCCATGCGACCGCGGAAGAGATCGTACTTTCGGCAGCCTGAAAAAATCGGGGCTGCTCGGGAGCGCAAGTATTTCAACAGCTTAATATTGCCGTGTCGACCCTGCCAGGAGCATTGAGCTCCTCCTGCCCCAATGCATTGAAGCATCCGCGAAGAAAAGCCCGCCCAATCGCTTCTTTGCAAAAATTTTACCTAACCGCTTTTCGGCTTCTTTACCAGATCGGCTTATGGTGCATTGAGGTGCTCCGCCCACCACCGGATTGCCACGCGCAAAGAGGACCCGGAAATGAAAAGATGCATGTTCGTCGACGATTCCAGCGTCATCAGGAAGGTTGCAAAACGCATCCTGGGCGGCTCCGACATGATGGTCATCGAAGCGGCCAGCGGACTTGACGCGCTGGAGATGTGCGCCGCCGACATGCCCGACATCATCGTCGTCGATGGCGCCTTGCCGGATGTGCCGGCGGTCGACCTCATCCGCCGCGTGCGCGCCATGGAAAGCCCGATCAGGCCGCAGATCCTGATCTCGCTGGTCGAACTCGACATCGCCTCGATCATGCGGGCCAAGCGCGCCGGCGCTCAAGGCTATCTGTTGAAGCCGTTCAATCGGCCGCAATTGCTCGAACGGTTCCGGAATCTCAAGATCGCCGCCTGATCACCCCAGAGTTCGCTGCCCGAACCATCGGTGCGCCGATGCCATCGCTTCGCCGGCAAATGCTGGCCCATGACGCAAAAACCCGGCAATCGCCGGGTTTTTGTCGCGAAAACTTCAGATTTCCCAGTTCAGGCGCTGACGCGGATGTCTTCCGGCTCGCGCAGCACATAGCCGCGGCCCCAGACGGTCTCGATGTAATTCTGGCCACCGGACGCGGCGTCGAGCTTCTTGCGCAGCTTGCAGATGAAAACGTCGATGATCTTCAGTTCAGGCTCGTCCATGCCGCCATAGAGGTGGTTGAGGAACATTTCCTTGGTGAGCGTGGTGCCCTTGCGCAGCGAGAGCAGCTCCAGCATCTGGTATTCCTTGCCGGTGAGATGCACGCGCTGGCCGCCGACTTCGACTGTCTTGGCGTCGAGATTGACCACCAGGTCGCCGGTGGTGATGACCGACTGGGCATGGCCCTTGGAGCGGCGCACAATGGCGTGGATACGCGCCACCAGCTCGTCCTTGTGGAATGGCTTGGTCATATAGTCGTCGGCGCCGAAGCCGAGGCCGCGCACCTTGTCCTCGATGCCGGCCATGCCGGAGAGGATCAGGATCGGCGTCTTGACCTTGGAAAGGCGAAGCGTTCTCAAGACCTCGTAGCCGGACATATCAGGCAAATTGAGGTCGAGAAGGATGATGTCGTAGTCGTAGAGCTTGCCTAGATCGACACCCTCTTCGCCGAGGTCCGTCGTATAGACATTAAAACTTTCCGATTTCAGCATCAGCTCGATGCTCTGTGCGGTTGCACTGTCATCTTCTATCAGCAGAACACGCATTTAATTCCCCTTTTCTGCTGCCGGATCATTCACGACCCGTCCGAACCCGGAGCAGTGGTTGCCTTGTGCAGAGGCTGACATCGAATGGTTAACAAAACCTAATTTCCCGTCCAATACGGTATCAGATTTTTTAACCCCTTTCTACACCCTCTTGAATCTAATAACGAATCACGAACCCAAATTCCTAATCCGACACATTAATAACCTGGACTAAGTGACTCCAGGGACTCATCGACGCGGGTTCCGCTTCGGCGGCCGGAATTTTTACCCGGCCTTAAGCCCTGACCCGTATGATTAACAATGCCCGTAAACGAATGGTTACCGTCGGCAAAAAACTTTAGGGTTTTGTTTCCCATAGTTCCGGGAAACCCGGTGGACACGGGCACCGCCTGAGCTTTTGCGGGCGGATGGACGATATGTGCGGGTGTGCGTTTCCGGGAGTACCGAATCATGAAGTCACGTGAAAACCTCGTTCGGCTGAAGCAGTTTCAGGTGAATGAGAAGCGGCGGCAGCTGCTGCAGCTCGACATGATGATCGCCGAGTTCGAACGCATGGCCGTCGAACTGGAGCTTCAGATCACCGCCGAGGAAAAGAAAGCCGGCATCACCGACATCAATCATTTCGCCTATCCAACCTTCGCCAAGGCGGCTCGTTTGCGCCGCGACAACCTCAGAAATTCGCAGGGCGACCTTGCCCAGCAGCGTAGTGCTGCCGAATCATTACTCGGCGAAGCTGAAGCGGAGCTTTCCAAGGCTGAAATGCTGGAATCGCGCGACACCAAGATCCGCGATACCGAAATCGGCGGCCGCAGCGCCATGATTGGCTGAAAGCCGGCGACGGCAACCTCGCGCCGTTGGGAGACCACTCTGCGCCGCCGTGCCGACCCCAGGGCGGTATGCCGTGATCGGCGTCCCCTTCACCAGGGCAGGCGCTTGCCATCGCGAAAGAAGCCGCCCGTCGGCCCATCGTCCGGCAGTGTAGCGGCCCAGACAATACCCGCAGCCCCGTCCCTGACCGGCCTGCCTCCCGCCCCGCCCATATCGGTGGCGACCCAGCCCGGACATACCGAATTGACCAGCACGCGGGCCGAGCGGAGTTCCGCCGCCAGGACACGCGTCAGCGCGTTGAGCGTAACCTTGCTGGTGGAATAGGCCGGCGCTCCCGATCCCATCGAGGTGAGCGACCCGCCTTCCGAGGAGACGTTGACAAGCCGGCCCTCGCCGCTCGCGACCAGCAGCGGAGCAAAGGCTGCCGCGACCCGCCATGCGCCGAAGACGTTCGTCTCGAAGGCCTCGCGAATGACCGCCCAGTCCGGTGCAAGCACGCGCCCGTCGACATCATAGTGGATTGCGGCATTGTTGATCAGCACATCCAGCCGGCCATGCCGTCGTTCCACGGCGCGCGCGGCATTGGCGGCCGCGTTCGCATCGGCGACATCGAGCTCGATCGCCTCGGCCTGACCCGCAAGACTGCCGGCAACCCGCTCGCCCATGGCGATATCGCGTACGCCCATGAGCACCTTGAAGCCGAGACTGGCAAGCTGCCTGCTGGTCTCCAGCCCAAGGCCGCGATTGGCGCCGGTCACCAACGCCACTTTTCCAGTCTCGGTCATGCGCACCCCTTGCGAAGCAATCCGTTCCGGCGCGAACCGCTTCAGGCGGCCCGATCCCCGTCATTGGCGGCCGCTGCCTGCGCCCGAGCTTGCATGATGTCGGGTACATGCTCTTCCGACCACGACCGTATCTGGCTGAGCAGCCCCGCCAGGTTCTGGCCGAGTTCGGTCAACTCATATTCGACCCGGGGCGGGATCACTGGAAAGATTTCGCGGTGCACCAGCCCGTCGCGTTCGAGGATACGCAGCGTCTGCGTCAGCATTTTGGGCGTGATGCCTTCCAGCCTGCGCGCCAGTTCACCATTGCGCAGCCGGCCGCGACGCAGCGCGCAAACCACCAGATAGACCCATTTGCTGGCCAGCATTTCGAGCACGGCATGTGAGGGGCACGTTCGCCGAAAGGCGTCGTAGCCGAAACAGAATTTGTCATCATCACTATCCATGAGGTACCTATATATAGAAAAGGTACATACTAGACAACGGGATATTACTATCCAAATGATAGTGGCACATTAACCCAGCAGGAGCCTACCATGCGTGCCATCACCCAGAATTCCGTCGGCGGCCCCGACGTCCTTGTCATCGCCGACCGTCCCACCCCCGAGCCTAAGCCGGGCGAAGTGCTGATCCGCGTCAAGGCCGCCGGCATCAACCCGGTCGATGGCGCTGTGCGCGCCGGTTACTATCCGTTGCTTGGCGAGCCGCCCTTCATCCTGGGCTGGGATGTTTCGGGCACGGTCGAGACGCTGGGCGCCG
Organism: bacterium M00.F.Ca.ET.205.01.1.1; assembly: GCA_004791255.1. Lineage (GTDB taxonomy): Bacteria > Pseudomonadota > Alphaproteobacteria > Rhizobiales > Rhizobiaceae > Mesorhizobium. Next base: position 573,728 of record SRUQ01000003.1, on the reverse strand, counting down.
GTGTCACCGGCCTGAAGGTCGGCGATGCGGTGTTCGGCATGCCGCGCTTTCCCAGGCAGGCTGCCGCCTATGCCGAGCTGGCCACCGTGCCGGCCGACGAGGTCGCCCACAAGCCAGGGCGCGCCGACCATGTTCAAGCCGGCGCCTTGCCGCTGGCCGGCCTGACCGCATGGCAGGGCCTTGTGCGCCACGGCGACCTGAAATCAGGCCAGCGCGTGCTGGTCCATGCGGCGGCCGGCGGCGTCGGCCATCTGGCCTTGCAGATCGCCAAGGCGCGCGGCGCCTATGTCATTGCCACTGCCAGCCCGGACAAGCTCGACTTCGTTCGCTCGCTTGGCGCCGATGAGGTCATCGACTACACCAAGGGCGATTTCACCGCTGCGGTACGCGATGTGGATCTCGTGCTGGAGACGGTGGGCGGCGAGCACGCCGAGCAATCCTTGAAGGTGCTGCGTGACGGCGGCGTGCTGGTGTCGTTGCTCGATGTCAGCGACAAGACCAGGACCGACGCCAAGGCGCGCAACATCCATGTCGAGCGCATGTCGGTCGTGCCCGACCGCGAAGGCCTGGTCGAACTCGGACGGCTTGTCGATGCGGGCGAGCTTGCCGTCCACATCGCCAAAACCTTTCCGCTCGATCAGGCTGGCGCGGCCCACGCCTTCCTCGCCGGCAAGCCGATCGGCAAGGTGGTGCTGACGGTCTGAACCGGACCGAACGCCGTCAAACAAAAAGGGCGCGAATTTCGCGCCCTTTTTGCAAATTCGTGATTGTCAGTGCCGGTATTGCTGGATGCGCGTGGTGCGCAGCCCGGCGAGGCCATATTCGTCGATCGAGGCCTGCCAGGACAGGAACTCCTCGGTGGTCAGCTTGTAGCGCTGGCATGCCTCCTCAAGGCTCAAAAGCCCGCCACGCACCGCTGCAACCACTTCCGCCTTGCGCCGGATGACCCAGCGACGCGTGTTCGTTGGCGGCAGATCGGCAATCGTAAGCGGGCTGCCGTCAGGCCCGATAACATACTTGACTCGCGGTCTAACCAGATCGGTCATCGTACTCTCTACAAAAAACTCAAAGACCCAATCCCCGCCACGTTACCGCCACAGCTTTAAAAATTGCCTAAGCAGTCCCTAATGACTAGGTAAGGATCGTGAACGCCGCGTTAGTCTTTTCGCAAGCATTTGAAACATCTGCCCGGAAGCCTTGCATCCCCGCGGAAAAATCTCTCCGATGGGCGGACCGGGACCTGCCCGCCGAATGCCGCCGCAAGCTGGCGCAGCCGGAAAGCTTGACCTATATTCTCGACATTGGCATTCAGACGCCGCCTTAGAACGAAAGCACCATGAACAGCCTCGATCTTCCCGGACGCCCCGAAAACACCCGCATCGTCGTTGCCATGTCGGGCGGCGTCGATTCCTCCGTGGTTGCCGGCATCCTGAAACGCGAAGGCTATGATGTCGTCGGCGTGACCTTGCAGCTCTACGACCATGGTGCCGCGACGCACCGGGCCGGCTCATGCTGCGCCGGACAGGACATCGATGACGCCCGCCGCGTCTCCGAAACGCTGGGCATCCCCCACTATGTGCTCGATTATGAGGAGCGCTTCCGCAAGGCGGTGATCGATCCTTTCGCCGAGAGCTATGTCGCCGGCGAGACGCCGATCCCCTGCGTTTCCTGCAACCAGACGGTCAAGTTCGCGGACCTTCTGGCCACCGCCAAGGACCTCGGCGCCGACGCGCTCGCCACCGGCCACTACATCCGCTCCGGCGTTAACGGCGCCCACCGCGCGCTCTACCGGCCGGTCGACGCCGATCGCGACCAGAGCTATTTCCTGTTCGCCACCACGCAGGAGCAGATCGACTATCTGCGCTTCCCACTCGGCGGCCTGCCGAAGCCGCAGGTGCGCGCCATTGCCGAGGAGATGGGCCTGACGGTGGCGGCCAAGCAGGACAGCCAGGACATCTGCTTCGTGCCGCAAGGCAAATATTCCGACATCATCGCCAAGCTGAAGCCGGCCGCCGCCAATCCCGGCGACATCGTCCACATAGACGGCCGCGTGCTCGGCCGCCATGAGGGCATTTTGCGCTACACGATCGGCCAGCGCCGCGGCATCGGCATCGCTTCGGGCGAGCCGCTCTATGTCGTCCATCTCGATGCCGAGCGCGCCCGCGTCGTAGTCGGCCCGCGCGAAGCGTTGGAGACGCACAAGATCTACCTGCGCAATATGAACTGGCTCGGCGACGACAGGCTCGCCGACATCCCGGCCAGCGGTCTGGAGTTGTTCGCCAAGGTCCGCTCGACCCGCCCGCCGCGGCCCGCCGTGCTGCGCCAGAAGGCCGGCATCACGTCGGTCGAACTCGCCGATGGCGAGTCCGGCATCGCGCCCGGACAGGCCTGTGTGCTCTATTCCGACGACGGCAACGAGGCCCGCGTCTTCGGCGGCGGCTTCATCGAACGCTCCGAGCGCGGCGCCGAAGCCGAGGCGATGCTGAGCCGCCTTGCCGCCCAGCCGGCGCAGATTCCCGCCGAATAGCTTGCCCCTGCCATTGCGGCAGCGGCGCGGGTCGCGCCTTAATCAGGATTTGGTGTGGGTGACCGTGCCGGCAGTCAGGATGCGCAGCACCCTGATGGCTTCCTCCCCGCTGGTGCGCGGTTCGGCCCGCGTCTCGATGCACTGAATGAAATGCTCGAGTTCCCGCGTCAGCGGCATCCCCTGGCCGACAGCGACATAGGACGGCTCGTTGGTGGTGAACGCCCATTGGCCGCTGTCCTGCCAGACCGCGTGGCGGTAGACGGCGAGCTTGCGTTCCCATGGCTCGACATCGTCGAACACCGCCATCGCCTTGGTGCCGACCACGGTCAGCCGCCGCTCGCGATAGGGATTGAGCCGCGAAGCGAAGAGATGGCTGCGCAACCCGTTGGGAAAGCGCATGTGCAGATGCGCGAAATCGCTGAGGCTGTCGAGCAGGGCGGCGCCCTCGCCGCGCACCTCGATCGGCTCGGTGCCGGTGATGGCCAGGATCATCGACAGGTCGTGCGGCGCCAGGTCCCACAGCGCATCGTTCTCGGTGTGGAATTTTCCGAGGCCCAGCCGGTGCGAGTGGATGTAGCGGACCTCGCCGAGCTCGCCCTTGTCGATCAGCCCCTTCAACGTCTCGAAAGCGGGATGGAAGCGCAGGACATGGCCGACCATGAAGACGCGGCCATTGTCCTTGGCCGCCTGCACCGAGCGCTCGGCATCCGCCACCGTCAGCGCGATTGGCTTTTCCACCAGCACATCCTTGCCGCTCTCAACCGCGCGCACGGCGAGTTCGCCATGGAACTGGGGCGGCAGCGCCATGACGATGGCGTCGATGTCGTCACGGGTGAAAAGCTGCTCCGGCTCGATCGCCAGACAGTCCTGCTCGCTGGCAAAGCCTTCGGCACGGGCGCGGTTGGTGTCGGACACGGCATGCAGCGCGCCGAGCGTCTTGAGGGTGCGGATATGGTTGCTGCCCCAGTATCCGCAACCGAGGACTGCAATGCGCGGCTTCATGTGTTTTTCAAACTCTAAAAACTCGTGGCCGAGACATAGCGACGTGCCCCTTCGAACTCAACCCCGGCGACCGGAACGAAATGCCCGCATGGCAAAGCTTTTGCGCAAATGAGATATGCGTCAATATCGAATGTTTCGAAGCTTGACAGCTTTGCCCTCCCAACCTTATATCCGCCCGACCTTGGCGAACGCCTCGAGATGCCTTTCGGTTTGAGGCGGATTTCGGGCCTGTCGCCGCCCTGGCGGGGTAGCTCAGTTGGTTAGAGCACGGGAATCATAATCCTGGGGTCGGGGGTTCAAGTCCCTCTCCCGCTACCACAATTTCGCTAAACCATTGAAATAGCAGCGAAATATAGGAAAAATGGTAGCGCCTCGCTCGAAAATCGTCAATGATTTCAAGGCCCGAGGCCATACGGTATCTGCCGACATCGTGGTGTCGACGAACGTCGTAAGATGCGGCCAGTTTCCGATACATTGGTCATCAGCTTCGCGAGAGGTTCAGGTCGCCAAAAGCGACTGTCGGATTTTATGATACAAGGTCACGTCGGCCTGGTTGCTCCATACTGTATGACGTTTGTTTCGGCACGGCGGTTAGTCCGACTTGCCGAGAGCTTTCAGGATGAAGCGCGTCTGCTCGCGCAGGCCCGCTCCAAGGCCCTCGCCGTGGCGAGGGCAGTGCTCGAGCAGAATCGGGTGGAAGAACGGCATGAACGCGGTATTGACCGCGCGTGCTGCCTCGCCGGAATCTTCAACCATGAATTCGCCTGCTTCAATGCCCTCGCGGATGATCGCCTCGAATATCCCTACCATCTGCTCGATATGCGCCTTGATGATCGCCCGGTTCTCCCGCATGGCGGCGACAATCATGTCGTGCACACGCTTTTCCTTGGTCAAAGTCGTCTTGCTATGGTGGTGAACCGCAGCCAAAAGCCGGGTGAGCTTCTCCGAGGCTGGCGCGCTCGTTCTGGCGATTGCAAAGGCGATATCGGCGACCTCATCGACGACCCGCCCGCAGATGGACTCGACGATATCTCCCTTGGAGGAGAAGAAACGATAGACGTTTGCCGCGCTCATTCCGAGTTCAGAGGCAATGTCGGCCACCGACGTCTTTTGATAGCCGATGCGGCGAAACTGCTCGTCCGCGACCTCCAGGATGCGCGCGCGCATCTCCGCGGGATCAGTGCGCGTTCGGATTAGACGATTCATCGATGTCTCCAGAGAAGCGGTCGTTCGTGACGTTGGTCCCGCGTGTCCAGGCAAAGCCGCGATAACCGGCCCTACTCGGCGGCCATTGCCGTTGGCAGCTCCGGTTCCTCCCTCGAAACGTCCTGGATTTCATCCGCTGTTGGCTTGATCCGGAACCACGCCACATAGAGCGCGGGGAGAAACAGAAGGATCAGCACCGTGCCGGCCGCTGTGCCGCCGATCAGCGTATATGCCATCGATCCCCAGAAAACGGAGTGCGTCAGGGGAATGAAGGCCAGCACGGCGGCAAGTGCAGTCAGGATCACGGGCCTGGTGCGTTGCACAGTGGCTTCGATGACGGCGTGATAGTCGTCAAGGCCAGCGGCACGGTTCTCCTTGATTTGTTCTGTCAAGATCAGCGTGTTGCGCATCAGGATGCCGGCCAGTCCGATCAGGCCCAAGATCGCGTTGAACCCGAAGGGCTGATTGAATGCCAGTAGCATCGGCACGACGCCGACGAGGCCGAGCGGCGCCGTCAGCATGACCATCGCCATCGTCGAGAAGGATCGTACCTGCAGTATGATGACGATCAACATGGCGGCGATCATGGCCGGGAAAACTTTCCCCAGCGCTGTATTGGCCTTGGCCGCCTCCTCGATCGATCCACCCATTTCGATGCGGTAGCCGGCCGGAAGGGATTTGATCAGTGGCTGAAAGGCCGTCATGATCTGCTTGGAAACCTCTGGAGGCTGCGTCGCCTCATTGATGTCCGAGCGTATCGTGATGACGGGTGTGCGATCGCGTCGCTTCAGGATCGGCTCCTCCAGGCGGACTTCCGAGTGACCGATCTGGTCGAGTGGAATCTGGCGACCGTCCCGGCTCATCAGCGAGAAATCCGCCAGACGCGATGGATCCAGCCGCTCGCCGCCGGCGCTGCGTGCCACGATGGGGACATTGCGGATGTCCTCGCGGACCTGCGTGACCGGGATGCCGGTGAGGAGGAACTGGAGCTGCTGGGCCACCTCCGCCGGCGACAGGCCGATGAGGTTCAGTCGATCCTGATCCGGAACGAAGCGCAGTACAGGTGTGCGATTGCCCCACTCGCGGTTGGCCTGCCGCACGTCCGGTACGCTCCGCATGATGCCGAGAGCTTTTTCCGATATGGCGTATAGCTGCTCGGGATCAGGCCCCATGACCCGGAACTCGACCGGGAACGGCGTGCAAGGCCCGAACACGAGTTGCGTGACGCGGACGTTCGCTTCGGGGGCAAGCCCTGCCGCAACCGCTTCACGGAGTCGATGCTTCAAAACCTCGCGCGCTTCCGCGTCCGGTGTCAGCACGACGATCTTGGCGAAGGCAGGATCAGGCAACTCCGGCGCCATCGCGAAGAAGAAGCGAGGAGCGCCCTGACCGACATAGCTGGTGACGATCTTGGCCTCGGGCTGGCCGCCAAGCCAGTGTTCCAGCTTCTCGACCGTGGCGGTCGTCGTCCCGATGCTGGTGCCTTCCGGCAGGCGAACCTCGACCAGCACTTCGGGACGGTCCGACGTCGGGAAGAACTGTTGTTTGAGGCTGCCCATGCCGACGACGGAGAGCGCAAGGACGATGCCAACGAGAGCGCAGGTGACGAACTTGTGTCGCACCGCGCCGGCGATGAGCCGGCGCAGGCGTCGATAGTTCGGTGTGTCGTATATGGCATGGACGCCGCCTTCGACAGGTTTGATCGCGGGCAGCATCTTGACGCCCATATAAGGGGTGAAGACCACGGCGACGACCCAGGAGACGATGAGGGCGAACCCTACGACCCAGAAGATGTTGCCGGCGTATTCGCCAGCAGTCGAGCGCGCGAAGCCCACCGGCAGGAACCCGGCGATCGTCACGAGCGTGCCAGAGAGCATCGGCGCCGCAGTGTGGCTCCACGCGTAGGCTGCGGCCTTGATGCGGTCCATCCCCTCTTCCATCTTCACCACCATCACTTCGATGGCGATGATGGCGTCGTCGACGAGAAGGCCAAGCGCCAGGATGAGGGCGCCTAGCGTGATGCGGTCGAAAAACCGGCCGGTTTCCAGCATGATGAGGAACACGACGGCGAGCGTCAGCGGCACGGCGGCCGCCACCACGATGCCGACGCGCCAACCCATGCTGATCAGGGCGATCAGCAGCACCACGCCGAGCGCCATCGCGAATTTGAGCATGAACTCGTTCACCGACGAGCCAATATTGACGGCCTGATCGCTGACCTTCGCCAGCGTCATCCCAAGCGGCAGCGTCTGTGCGATGGAAGCGGACTTCTCTTCCAGCGCCTTGCCGAGTTCAAGACCATTCCAGCCCTCCTGCATCACCGCCGCGAGCATGATGGTAGGCTCACCCTGGTGCCGGATAATGTAGGTGGGAGGATCCTCGTAGCCGCGCCGGACCTCGGCGACGTCGGAGAGCTTCAGCGTCCGTCCTGCGGCGACGATCGGCGTGTCGGCGATCGCCTGAACACTGTCAAAGGCGCCGTTCACCCGGATGAAGACCTGCGGCCCCTCTGTGTCGATCGAGCCCGCCGGCGTCACAGTGTTCTGCCGCTGCAACGCACCAATGATGTCCTGTGCCGAGACGCCGAGGGTTGCCAGCTTGGCATAGGAAAACTCGACGAATATCTGCTCGGGACGTTCGCCGAGGATGTTGATCTTCTTGACGCCGGGCACGTGCAGAAGGTCCTGGCGAATGGTCTCGGCTTGCCTGGCGAGCTCCCGCATCGGCATGCCTTTCGCCTTGAGCGCATAAAGGGCGAAGCTGACATCGGAATATTCGTCGTTGACGAACGGACCGAGCACGCCGGGCGGCAGGTTGCGGGTTTCATCCCCGAGCTTCTTGCGGGCTTGGTAGAATTCCTCCTGCACGCTGGATGGCGGAGTGCTGTCCTTCAGCGTGACCGTCAAATAGGCATAGCCTGGCCGTGTCGTCGTCTCCACACGGTCGTACCAGGTCAGCTCCTGCAGCCGCTTCTCCAACGGTTCGGCGACGAGATCCTGCATCTCGCGCGCCGTCGCGCCCGGCCAAACTGTCGTGACCGTCAGCGTCTTGATGGTGAAGTTGGGGTCTTCGGCCCGACCAAGCATGAGGAAGGCGTAGGCGCCGGCGGCGACCAGCAGAATGATGAAGAACAGGGTGACGGCTCGCTCGCGAACGGCGATCGCGGAAAGATTGAAGCTCATCAGTTGCCCCTGTTTTCAGGAGCAGTTCTGACGCGCGCGCCCTCCTGCAGGACATGAGCACCGAGCGCAACAATCGAATCGCCGGAACTAAGCCCAGAGATCACGGCGGTTTCGCTGGTCAGACGAACAAGCTTGACGGGCCGAAAATGCACGGTCGAGGTTGCGCCGTCCAGAACCCAAACGCCGGTCTTCTGGCCATCATCCAGCACGGATCCCAGCGGCACCTGGACTTCCGGTTCACTCGCCTGGCTTGCAAGCCGAATGGTTACCGTCGCGCCTAGCGGTGCTGCCGCGGCCTCACCGTCGAGCACATAGCGGGCCTCATAGGTGCGGGTCTGAGGATCGGCAGCGTCCGACAACTGTCTCAGGTGCGCCGTATAATGTTGTCCATCGGCTCCGTACATCGCCGCCTCGGCCACCGAGCCGATCGCCGGCCGGATCGTTTCCGGAAGCGCGACAACCGCTTCGCGGGGGCCGGCGTCGGCGATCCGAACCACGGTCTGTCCCGCGGTGACAACTTGTCCAGGCTCCCCAAGCGTTTCGACGACGGTTCCGTCGGCGTCGGCGTCCAGGACGGAATAGGCCGCCTCGTTCTGCGCAACCTTGGCTTCTGCTTCCGCGGCAGCGAGCTGTGCGGTCGCGGTATCAAGTGCTGCTTTCGCCTGCTCATAACGCTGCGGAGTTGCAGCCAATTCCTTCTGGACCAGGACGGCATAGCGCTTTTCGTCCGCACTCGCTTGAATCAGGACAGCGCGCGCCGCGGCGACAGCGTTGCGCTTGGCGGTGAGCGCAAGGACCAGATCGGTGTCATCGATCCGCAGCAGCGGCTGGCCTGCCTTGACCTGTTCGCCGACGTTCACAAGGCGTTCGATGATCTTGCCGGGGACGCGAAAGCCAAGATTGCTCTGCACCCGCGCGGCAATTGTGCCTGTGAAGCTACGGTCCGATCCGGTGACCCCCACTGCCGTCACCAGCCTGACCATCGGAGGTTCTTGCCTCGGGTCTGCCGCGGCAATGGCCGTTTGCGTGCGAAGCGTGATGAATGCGGCCACCCCTAGCCCCACGACCAAGATGCTCCCCAGTCCAATAACCAGTCGCTTTTTCATGCCCATTGCCTTCTGAAAATAGATTGCGTTCGTACTCTATAACTGATATAGATTATGAACGCAATCAAAAAGGAGACCCGATGATGCGTGTGACTCGCAGTCAGGCTGAGCAAAACCGGCAAACCGTAATCGACGTGGCAAGCCGGCTTTTTCGGGAACGCGGATTCGACGGTATCGGCGTCAAGGACCTGATGGAGGGCGCCGGGCTGACCCAAGGCGGGTTCTACAAGCAGTTCGCGTCCAAGGACGACCTGGTCGCTCAGGCGTCCAGACGGGCATTGGAGAGCGCTGCCAAGCGATGGTCGGCCGCAGTCGCAGCGCACCCGGAGGATCCGTTTGGTGCGGTGATCGACTTCTATCTCAGCACGGGGCATCGCGAAGAGAAGATGGACGGCTGCCCGGTGGTGGCGCTCGGCTCTGACGTTGCCAGGCAAGGCTTCGAAGTGAAGGCGTCATTCGAGGCCGGCATCCGAGAATACCTCGAGATGCTAGGTTCATGGGTTGGCAAGGCCGGCGGCGAGGAGACCGGCGGCAAGGCGATGGCCGTTCTCTCGACAATGGTCGGTGCGGTCGTCCTCTCACGGGCCGTCAACGATCCCGACCTCGCGAGGGCTTTTCTGGATGCGGCGACCGTTCAAGTTCGCGAAGCGGTCGCGAATTGAAAAGGCGCGCGCAGCGCTAACGACGCACCCAGTGACAGGAGAATAGATGCGACGGATCGTTGTTACAGGCATGGGAGCGGTCACGCCTCTTGCTGCCGATGTTGAAACGTCTTGGTCGCGCCTTCTGGCGGGTCACTCGGGACTTCGGAAGCTTCCGGACGACATGGTGGGCGACCTGCCGTCGAAGATCGGCGGCCTGGTTCCCTCCGTGGAGGAAGACCCCGAAGCCGGCTTCGATCCCGACAAGCTGTTGGCTCAGAAGGACCAGCGTCGGGTAGACCGCTTCATTGTCTTCGCACTGGCGGCGGCGGACGAGGCGCTTGTTCAGGCGGGATGGGCACCCGTGTCAGAGGCAGATCGCTTGCGCACCGCGACGATTATCGCTTCGGGTGTCGGAGGATTCCCGCCATAACCGAAGCCGTGCGCACGGTTGATCAACGTGGTGTCCGCCGCCTTTCACCTTTCACGGTGCCGTCGTTCCTGGTGAATCTTGCGGCGGGCCATATCTCGATCCGCCACGGCTTCAAAGGTCCGCTCGGCGCGCCGGTGACGGCGTGCGCGGCCGGCATTCAGGCGATCGGCGACGCGGCTCGCTTGATCCGCGCCGATGAAGCCGACATTGCCGTGTGCGGCGGAACGGAAGCCTGTATCAACATCGTCAGTCTCGGTGGTTTTGCCGCGGCACGATCTCTTTCGACCTCCTTCAATCACCGTCCTGAGGAGGCCTCCCGTCCATTCGACATGTCGCGAGACGGCTTCGTCATGGGCGAAGGCGCTGGCATCCTGGTCATCGAGGAATTGAGCCACGCGCTTGCGCGCGGCGCCAAACCGCTCGCCGAACTGGTCGGCTACGGCACGACCGCCGACGCTCATCACGTCACCGCCGGTCCCGAGGACGGCGATGGTGCGCGCAGAGCCATGGAGATCGCGATTGCCCAAGCCGGTATTTCGGCACATGAGATCAGTCACCTCAATGCCCATGCGACGTCCACGCCGGTTGGCGACCTGGGCGAAATCGCGGCGATCAAAAGGGTCTTCGGGACAGATTTCGGCATAGCTGTCAGCGGAACGAAGTCGGCGACTGGACATCTGCTTGGAGCCGCTGGCGGCCTTGCAGCCATCTTCACGATCCTGGCGCTCAGGGATCAGGTTGCGCCGCCAACGCTCAATTTGAGTGCTCCCGATCCAGCCGCCGCGGGAATCGACTTCGTCGCCAACAGAGCCCGGCCAATGGCGATGGAGTACGCAATCTCCAACGGCTTTGGCTTCGGAGGGGTCAACGCGAGCGCTCTATTTCGGCGCTGGGATGGAGAAGGTGCCCGGCGTGCCGACTGAGATAGCCCTTTCCTCATTTATCGTCATAAACAAAGAAGAGATATGAAATGCTGACTTCATCGAAACTACAACCGAGCCTTCTGAAAATATCGAACGCGCTTAGCATGCGCTACGAAAAGTCTGGTGATGGGCCACCACTGGTCATTATGCATACGATCCGCACTCAGCTCGAATATTTTCGCAGTTTGGCACCCCTTCTCGCCAAGTCGTACACGGTTTACGCTATCGATCTGCCCGGACACGGTCATTCGCCGATCGATCCGCCCGCGCCTTTCGACGAGCCGTATTTCAGGCGAAGCGTCATCGGCTTCATCGAGAAGCTCGACCTCACCGGGGTCACGCTGGTAGGCGAATCGATTGGCGGTGCGTTGGCACTCACGGTTGCTGCCGCAATTCCGCAACGCATCGAGCGTGTCGTCTCGATCAACCCGTATGACTACGACACGCGTTATGGAGATGGGCTGCGACGTGGCAACTGGTTCGCAAATCTCATCATCGGAAGTTTGCAGATACCTGTTCTGGGCGCATTCAATGCCGCGATAGAAAACAAGATGGTGCTCGGCAAGATCATGGGCGGCGGCTATCACGATCCGCGCAAACTGCCGTCCGACCTTCTTGCCGAGTTCGGCCGGGTGGCGAACCGCCCCGGGTACAAGCGCATCGCACGCAAGGTGCTGGCAGGTTGGCGCTCCTGGAGCGAGGCACGGGATCAGTATCGGCTCGTCTCAGCACCGGTGACCCTCGTCTACGGCGACAGCGATTGGTCGCGCCCCAACGAACGTGAGCGCACCCGGGCACTTCTCCCAGATGCGCGCATGTTCACACTTAGAAATACCGGACATTTTTCAGCGGTTGAGAATCCATCGGAACTGGCGAGCATCATATTGGGAGGCTAGGGCTTTGGCAGTTCTGCTTCAGAACCCACGGCGCGCCGCCCCCGCGACTGAGGCGGCCGCTCTTTCACATTGACGAAGGTACATCCCATGAAGATTGCAATCATCGGCGCTGGAAACATCGGCGCCACGTTGGCCCGCACGTTTGCCACTAGCGGCCATGAGGTGAAGCTCGCCAATTCGAAAGGGCCGCGCACCATTAGCGATCTCGCCCTCGACGTTGGAGCTGCCGCCGAGACGAAAGAGGATGCCGTTCAGGGCGCTGAGGTGATCATTCTCTCGATTCCCTTTGCGAAATATCCCGATCTCGCCAGTCTTTTCAAGGAAGTGCCTGCCAACGTCACCGTGATCGACACCTCCAACTACTATCCGTTTCGTGACGGGGCGATCGCGGAGGTCGATGGCGGTAAGCCTGAAAGCATTTGGGTGAGTGAGCAGATCGGTCGTCCCGTCGTCAAAGCATGGAATGCCGTACTGGCTGCGACGCTGGCCGAGCGCGGCCAACCGAAAGGGGCATCCGGACGGATCGCCGTCCCTGTCGCGGGCGACGACGGAAAGGCCAAGGCCATTGCCATCCAATTGGTGGAGGCCACCGGCTTCGACGCGCTCGACTCTGGAAGTCTCAGCGACTCCTGGCACCAGCAACCTGGCACCCAGGCCTATTGTACGGAACTGATGGCAAACGAGTTGAAATCGGCGCTGCAGTCGGCAGAGCGGTCCCGCGCTGCCGGCAATCGCGACGCCCTTCTCAGGGAATTCATGGCAGCCGGCGGTAAGCTGAGCCACGACGAAATCGTGGCCCGCAACCGGGCGGTGACTGGGTGATTGTCGAAGCCGAAGATTGACAACGGAGCAGGAACCGGCGGTCTAGTTGGTGTGGGGAAAGGCGGTAGCGCTCTCCCGCTACCAGTCCCGTCATAAGTCATTGAAATCACATTCAAAACGGCGACTTATGGTAGCGCATCGTCCCAAAAAATCTTGAATGATTTAAAGGCGAGACGTATCCGCTCATATTGCGGTGTCGACGAACGTCGCGAACGCGCCATTGCGGACACTTGGTCACAACACGGCGAATGTCCTGCGTGGGGCCGGAAGCGGCATGGCAGCTTTCCGGCTTCGCAACGAAGATATCAGACGTTCAACCTGCCGGGTCGGGGGCGTGAGCGCAAACGGTCATTTGTTTCCGCTCACGCCCAGTGGCTGCTGATGTGGCCCCATTCCAGCCACTGTCGAGACTGCGTCCCAATGTCATTCTGCTCAAATGAGCAGTTGTGTGGGTGTTGACCGATTTGTCGTGGGTTTGATCTGGAGCAAGTCGCCTTACATCTGCGCACGCTACCTTTTCGTCCGAGTTTCGCCTCAGGAGAGGAGTCCAAACTGGACCGAGCCTGTCATGAAGTCTGTGCGTGTGGTTGTTCGCCACTATGGCGGACCTGAAGTTCTGGAGATCGTGGAGGAGGACGCGCCCCATCCGGCACCGGGTGAGTTGCGGGTGCAAACAATCGCCGCCGGCGTCTCCTTCGCAGAGCTATTGATGCGGGAGGGGATTCATCCGGAAAAGACGAACCTGCCATTCACGCCAGGATGGGACATTGTAGGCATCGTGGACGAGGCCGGAGAGGGAGCCTCCCATGCGATGGTTGGTAAAATGGTTGTAGCGCTGCCCATTCATGGAGGCTACGCCCAGTTCATTTGCCTGCCGGCAGATGAACTCACTCCGGTTCCAACTGGTGTTGATCCCGCCGAAGCAGTTAGCCTCGTGTTGAACTACGTTACGGCCTATCAGATGATGCATCGCCTTGGGCATGCCTCAGCGGGACAACGGGTCCTTATTCATGGCGCCGCCGGCGGAGTGGGCACGGCTCTGCTGCAACTTGGCCGCCTGGCAGGTCTGGAGATGTATGGGACTGCATCTCTTGCAGCCCATCAGACCGTATCAGATCTCGGGGCCACGCCGATCGACTACGAGCGGGCCGACTTCGTCAAAGAGATCCATCGCCTGACAAACGACGGCGTGGATGTCGTCTTCGACGGGGTCGGCGAAGCCAATGTCTGGCGTTCGTTTCGGACTCTGAGGCCTGGTGGCCGCGTCATAGCCTATGGCTTCACCTCATTTCTGCAGCAGGGCCAACTGGCAGGGGGCTTACGTTATCGTCTTCGCGGGATACTGCGACCTGCGTGGCACGCGGTCCGCGCTTTCGTTTCACCAGGCCGACGACGCATACTCCCTTACAGCATACAATATTTGAAACGCTGGAAGCTCGCTTGGTTCCGCGAAGATCTTGGCGCCTTACTCGAGCTGCTTCGCGACGGGAAGATCAAGCCGATGGTGGCCAAGCGGATTCCCTTGACCGAGGCTCGTCGCGCCCAGGAGCTGCTCGGTCAGGGAGGCGTCAAAGGCAAGCTCGTGCTGATCTGCAATTCGCTGGCCTCCCGACAAGGATTGCCGAGCTAGAGCAGAGCCTTTGAAACGTGAAAGGCCGCCTCCGGTGTCGGCTTTGACAGTCGCAGACGATGTCTGGTTTCAGGAGGCGGCGACGCTGACCTTACGGCAGGTCGGCTTTGGGTCAGACTTTCCCTTTCCTCACCAGTCAGCACCGAGACCGGCCCATCACGCCCGACACTGTAGAAAATATCGCATGGTCTCTGAGTGGGGTGAAAGGCGGTAGCGCTCTCCCGCTACCACTTCAGACCAACGATCGTACGCAAGTGTTACCGGCGGCCGCCAGCCGGCGGTGATGGTGATCGGAACCGATGGCCACGGCGAAATCGCCTTTCGGCGCGCTGCAAGCCGGTCTCGACCTCGCCTACAGCCAATCCATCGTCCACTTCACATGGATGGGGCATGAAGAAATGGACGAGATCTTCGGCGACGGTCATGCCGAACTGCTCGATGACGGCACGATCGAGATTACCTTCACCTATCACAAAGGGACGAAGCCAGCATCAAGGCGGGAGACTTCTTCACCAGCCTCCGAAGCGCAGTCAACGTTCAAAGACGGAGTTGCCAGGTAGCGGCAGCGGTCAGATTTTCTATGCCCGCACTAATCCGCCCCGCGCGCACCGGCGCGAAGGTTCTCAGCCGTTTGGTGCCAGTCCAGCGCCCATCGTCCGCGAAAACCTCAATGGACCCCCGGTCGAGGAAAATGCGCAAGCTCTTTGCCCTTGCTCCGCGTGCCAGATAGCGCGGCGAGGTTCTGTCTGATGACGCTTCGTACAGGATCGCCAAGCCATCCGCGTTCTGCTCGACGCCGAGTTCGAGATCGGGATGCTCGAAATCGATCCTAAAGGCCGAACCGGGTGCCGCGAGTTCAAGCAGGATTTCGACAGCTCCGTCGCCAAGGTCCATGCGCCCGCCATCCTGGAGGGCGTGGGTGTCGAGCATGCCGGAGCGCAGGCTCGTTACAGAATGAACCGGCGGCGTACACAGAGACCCGGCTCGCAGCACCAGTCGGCGCGGTAGGGTAAAAGCGCTTTGGTAGTCGATATGTTTCGATATATCTGCCCAGTTGGCAAGCCAAGCAATGCTAACGGCATCATCCCCATCTGCGAAGGCCTGGAAAGCATAGGCATCTGTCCCGAAGTCGAGCTCCTGCTCGAATTCCGGTGTAAAGTTCCTCCCGTCGAACCTGCCGACCGTTGCGGTCGTAAGATTGCGCCGGCCGGTTTCGGCGCAACGGCTGGTCAGGAGCCCGACGATCAGCGCCCAGCGCGTCTCGGAGTGGCCCGTGTGCCCGAGCGGAACAAGGCATGGGCATTCGGCCGCGTTCATGCCGAAACGATGCTCCCGGTGGAGAATGCCCAGGAAGTGCCAACCTTTGGCGCCTGCGGGATCGGCGGTTTCGTATAGCAGCACGACGCCGCCTTCTGGATCGCGGCTGCCGAGCAGCATCTTCCAGCGCCCATCCGGGCCCTTGAACACATAGGGGTCGCGGAAATCACGCGTCAGATTCAATCCGTCGGGGCGCCTCGGCACAATGAGGTCTGCGGGTGCTGCGGCGATTGCGTCCGCCGAGACGGTAGTCCATTGGTTCTGTTCTTCGGGCTCACGGTTTTTCATCTTCTCAGTGAAGAAGACCCGGATCGCCCCATCTTCCGCCGCAATCGCGGAACCCGAGTAGGCGCCACCGCGCCCGTCCGGGCGCTGCGAAATGTCTTCGCTGGGGAACAGGAAGACAGGCAAATGACGCCAGCGCAGGAAATCGTCCGAAACCGCGTGCCCCCAATGCATGTTGTTCCATCGCTTGCTGTGGGGGTAATGCTGATAGAACAGATGTGGTTTGCCACCGAAGCGGCCGAATCCGTTGGGATCGTTCATCCAGCCGAATGGTGGGACGAAGTGATAGAGTGGCGACGGAGAGGGCGCAGCGTTTATCTCGTTGTGTGTAAGGAGCGTGATGCCGCTGGCCATCACAGTGTCCGGGCGGAAGGCATAGACGACGGAGAGAGATGTAGTCTGTGGTTCCCAGGTCAGAATCGCCGTTCCGCCTGCAGTCGCATCAAGGACACGAAACGCGAACTCCTCAATGTTGTCTGTTTCCGCAGACCCACCTCGCGGCCATCGAGTGAGAGGGCAAGCCGCGCAGCTTTGCCCGGGATCATCGCCTTCAGCCACACATGCAGCAAGGTTCCAGAATCCAAGAACGCGGTACGTGCAGCAGATGGGTGTTTCGTCGGTT
Source organism: bacterium M00.F.Ca.ET.205.01.1.1 (assembly GCA_004791255.1). Lineage (GTDB taxonomy): Bacteria > Pseudomonadota > Alphaproteobacteria > Rhizobiales > Rhizobiaceae > Mesorhizobium. Next base: position 557,136 of record SRUQ01000003.1, on the reverse strand, counting down.
CATTCATGATTTCAACCTTTGATGACCGATCCGACGAGGGAACTGACGAACCAACGCCGGAAGGCAAAATAGTAGGCGGGATGGGAAGCATCATTCGCACCTAGGTGGCCATGCCGCGGCCCGGAAGAGGATGAAGACACGCCCGATGGACCTCGAAAGGGCCGGATCCAGGCCTACATGGTTTTTCCTATCGGGGCCGCAGGCCGTCAATACGGGCGGCTCCGTTAGGCCTATCCAATGCGGCTTCCACTTACCGGATCGAAGATGTGCAGCGCCGCCGGATCGGCTGACAACCGTACGGTCTGGCCAGGCTTCACGCCGGCGCGGCCCATGGCGAACACGCAGACCTGCTGGTTGTCCAACTTGATATAGAACTGCGTCGACAGGCCCAGCGGCTCGACCACTTCGACCTCGGCCTTGAGCGCGCCGTCATCGGCCAGCCGGATATGTTCCGGCCGCAGCCCGACGGTCAGCTTATCGTCATCCTTCAGCGGTAGGCCATCCGGCAGCCGGAGCCTCTGTCCGTCGGCCAGCACGGCGTCCACCTTGCCGCCCTTCTCGACCGTCGCCGGTAGGAAGTTCATGCCGGGCGAACCGATGAATCCGGCGACGAAAATGTTGGCTGGCCGGTCGTAGAGATCGAGCGGCGCGCCGACCTGCTGAACATAACCGTCATGCATGACGACGATTCGGTCGGCCATGGTCATGGCCTCGATCTGATCGTGCGTGACATAGACGGAAGTGGTCTTGAGTTGCTGGTGCAACGCCTTGATCTCGGCACGCATGTGGACGCGCAGCTTTGCGTCGAGGTTCGACAGCGGCTCGTCGAAGAGAAACACTTTCGGGTCGCGGACGATGGCGCGGCCCATGGCGACGCGCTGGCGCTGGCCTCCCGACAACTGCCTGGGCAAGCGGCCGAGCAAACTGTCGAGGCCGAGCCGCTTGGCCGCGCTACCCACCCTGCCATCGATCATCGTCTTCTCGGCTTTCTTCAGCATCAGGCTGAAGCCCATGTTCTTCGAGACGTCCATGTGCGGGTAGAGCGCGTAGGACTGGAAGACCATGGCGATGTCCCGGTCCTTGGGCGCGACGTCGTTGACCAGGCGCTCACCGATGTGGATCTCCCCGCCGGAGACCTCCTCAAGGCCAGCGATCATACGCAAAAGCGTGGACTTGCCGCAGCCGGACGGGCCGACCAGCACGACGAACTCGCCGTCGGCGATCTCAAGATCGACGCCGTGCAGAATGCGCAGCGACCCATAATCCTTCTCGACATGTTGCAGTGTGACGGAGGCCATCGATTATCCTTTGACAGCGCCAGCGGTGAGGCCGGTGACGAGATAGCGTTGCAGGAAGGCGAAGAAGATGCAGACCGGGATCAGCGCCAGGATCGAGGCCGCCATCATCTGCCCCCAGTCGACGCCGAATTTGCCGATGAAAGTGAGCAGGCCGACGGCGAACGTCTTCTGCTCGTCGCTGGAGATCAGCATCAGCGCAAACAGCAATTCGCTCCAGGCGGCGGTGAAGACGAATCCGAGCGTCGCCCCCATGCCGGGCAAGGTCAGCGGCACGATCACCCTGCGCATCGCCTGAGCGCGGGTGCAGCCATCGATCATCGCGGCCTCTTCCAGATCCTTTGGAATGCCGTCGAAGAAGGACTGCATCAGGAAGGTGGCGAAGGCGGTGTTGAAGGCGGTGTAGATGATGATCAGCCCGGTCAGGCTGTTGGTCAGGCCGATCTGGCCCATGATCCGGTAGATCGGCGGGATGACCATGACCAGCGGGAAGGTCTGGGTGAGCAGCAGCAGGATCGCCAGCGTCGCCTTGCCGCGAAAGGTGAAGCGCGACATGGCGTAGCCGGCAAGCGTGGCGATGACTGTCACCAATGCCGCGGTCGATACCGAGACGATGACACTATTGAGGAAATAGCGCGGGAAATCGGAGGCCTCGAGCACGGTGACGAAATTCTTGAGCGTCGTCTGCGACGGCCACAGGGTGATGCCCTCGGAGTAGAGCAGGCGCTCGGACGTCACCGAGATCTTCAACGTCCAGAAGATCGGGAACAGGGCGAAGATCATGTAGGCGGCAATGGCGCCGTAGAGGCCGACGCCGCCGATGATGCGTGAGGAGGTGGAGCGTCCCGCGATCATCAAACGTGCCTCACAAGCGAGCGGCGGATGGCGATCAGCGCGATCGCATAGGCGATGAGAAGGACCAGTAACAGCACGGCAATCGCCGAGGCATAGCCCTTATCCAGCGACTTGAAGGCGCTGACATAGATGTAGACGGGCACGGTGCTGGTGGAGCCCGCTGGGCCGCCTTCGGTCATGACGAAGATCAGGTCGGCGAAAGTGGCGATCCAGATGGTGCGCAGCATGACCGTGATGGCGATGGTCGGCGCCAGGAAAGGCAGCGTCAGCTTGCTGAATCGCTGCCAGGGTGTGGCCCCGTCTATTGCCGCGGCCTCATGCATTTCGGACGGGATCGACTTCAGCGCGGCAAGGAGCGTGATGGCGAAGAAGGGAATGCCGTACCAGACATTGGCGACGATCGGCCCCCACATGGCGGTGGCCGGATCGGAGAGGACGTTGGTCGGCTCGGCCTTCAGGCCAAGCGCGAATAGCCAGTGTGGCAGCGGCCCGACGATCGGGTTGAACAGCCAGGCCCAGGTAAGGCCTGAGAGGAATGACGGAACTGCCCAGGGCAGGAACACCACCGCCTGCACAAGCTTGCGGCCATAGAACGGCTTGTCGAGCAGCAGCGCCAAGCCGAGCCCGAGGAAGAATTGGAAGAACAGGCTGGCGACCGTCCACCACAGCGTGTTGACCAGTGCCTGGCCCAGCACCTGATCCGATAGCATCGCCTGATACTGGCCGAGCCCGACATATTCCGACTTGAAGGCCGAGAATTTGCGGAAGAAATAGCTGATGCCGATGACCAGCGGCACGAGAAGTACCGCGACCAGCAGCACGATCGCCGGGCTGAGATAGAGCCAGGGCTCGACCGTCGCGTAGGAAAGCCGCTTCTTGCGCGGCCTGCCGGCGGATCGGATTTCGGACATTGCATAGGTCATAAGTTCTGGCCCTATGGGTGACGAGTGAATGCGGCGACGGCGACAGCGTCCTTCCCCCCGCGAACGAGGGGAAGGAAATGACTGGCGCTTACTTCTTGTTTTTCGCCATCCAGTCCTGCTGTTCCTTGGTCAGGAAGGCGGCCCATTCGTCCGTGGCCTGCTTGGCGCTCTTCTGACCGAGCAGCACCTGCTGGAAGTCCTTGATGGCGACGTTCTCGACGAAGCTGCCGAGGTTTTCCAGCTGCGTGGGCGGCGTCACCATCTCATACTTGCCGGGGTCGCTCAGTTCCTCGAACCAGCCCTTGAACTGCTCGGTCTTGAAGTGGGCATCCTGATCGGCGCCGTTGTGGATCGGCAGGACGCCGACCTCCTTGGTCCATTCAAGATTGTCCTTGGGCGACAAAAGCGTCGCCATCAGCTTCCAGGCATCATCCTTGACCTTGGAGTTGGCGAACATCGTCCAGCCGACGTAACTCAGCGTCGGGTAGGACTTTCCGTTAGGCCCGACCGGGAGCGGCGCTACCGCGAAATCGTCGGCGCTCATCTTGTCGGCGACGCCAAGCAGCGCGTCCGGGTCCTGGTTGAGCATAGCGCAGGTGCCGGAATAGAAGCCTGTTACTGTCTCGTTGAAGCCCCAGCTTACCGAATCCTTCGGCGCCGACCCGTCCTTGTACATGTCGGCCAGCATCTGCAGGCCCTTGACCGAGCCTTCCTCGTTGAAGGTCGAGGTGCCGTCCTCATTGAAATAGCCGCCCTTGCCCTGCGCAATGTTCATGAACATGTGCATGCCGTTGAAGGCGCCGGGACCGCCGCGAAGGCAATAGCCGTATTTGCCGGGAATGGCGGAGATTTTCTTGGCGTCAGCGACGAAATCGTCGAGCGTTGCCGGCGGGCCGTCGAGGCCGGCCTCCTTGAACAGCTTCTTGTTCCAGAACAACGCGTTGATGTAGTAGCCGTAGGGGATCATGTACTGGGTGTCGTTGACCGACGAGCCGAACTGCTTGGCTCGCTCGCCCAGCGTCTTAGTGTCGTCCCACTTGGCCATGTAAGGCCCGAGATCCGCCAACTGGCCGTTGTTGGCGTAAAGGGCTATCCAGCGTTCGGGCATCTCGACCACGTCGGGCGTGTCGCCCGCCTGCACCATGGTCAGCAATTTCTCAAAGGCCTGCCCCCAGGGCAGTGAGACCACCTCGACCTTGACCCCTGGATTGGCCGCCTCGAACTCGGCGATCTGCTTCTTCAGCAGCACCGTGCGTGGCGGGCTGGTGATGACTTCGACTAGCCTCACGGTCGAATCGGCCAGCGCGCTGCCCGCCGAGACGGCCAATCCGACTGCCGTCGCCATCATTATCTTCGGTATTTTCATGTCCCTGCTCCCATTTGGGTGTTGTTTCCATTTTTTTGGCATTTGCTCAGTCAGACAGAAGACCGCTCCACAAGTTGGAACGGCAATCTGTGCACCTCGACTGGCGGAGGTTCGGCACTCAAGAGGATGTTGGCGGCCATACGGCCCATAGCGCGATGGGGCAGCGCCATTGTCGTCAACGGCGGATCAAGACGCGTGGCGATGTCGACCTGATTGTCGAAACTTGCAACAGCGACATCTTCGGGAATGCTGCGCCCAGCGCGCCGGAGCGCAGCATAGACTTCCATGGCCACGCGGTCGTTGCCGCAGAGAATGGCATCCGGCGGAGATGAGCTATCGAGAAGGGCTGCTACATGAGCACTGACAAGGCTCTGCGCACGGTCGCTGTAGATCGTCTGCCGGACGGCAGGTAAAACCGGCGCTGCTTCGCCATCCATCCCTGCGTCGACAAGCGCCCTCCGAAACCCCTTCTCGCGTAACGCACCGGCCAGGAGCCCCGGCAGATTGATAAAGGCGATGGCCCTGCGCCCATTTTCAAGAAGGTGTCGAGTGATCTCGATCGCGGCGCCTTCCTCGTCCGGCACGAGCGAAGGAATGAGGCCGGCGTCGTCCTGGCAATTGATCATGACGGCGATCGCATCAGCTGCACTGGGGGGCAGCGTGACTTTCTTGTGATACATCGCGGCATAGGCGATTGCGCGCGGCCGGAATTGGCGGATCTCCCCCAGGGTCTTTGTTACATCGCGCCGATTGCCGAGGGTCACCGCGAACACAGCCATCTCGGCGGCGCGCGCCGCCCCATCCAGGCCGCGAATGATCTCGGTAGCGAAGCGCGACGTGATCAACTCGTCCGAAATAACACCGATCAGCGGCATCCAGCCCTGGCGCATGCTGCGTGCAGCAAAGTTCGTGACGTAACCTAGCTCCCCGGCGATCTCGAGGATGCGCTGGCGCGTAGCGTCTGACATTCGGGCCGAGCCGCCATGCAGGGCGCCGGACGCGGTTTTCACGGAGACCCCGGCACGCAAGGCTATGTCATTGAGGGATGCGGTCAAGGCAGCGTCACCCATGGGTTAACGATTACCCATTTTTTATATTCGCAACTCGAGATGTTGTCAATCCATGGGGTCGGCGACCTGGACGGGCTCGTTAATCACGCCGTTGGCGCCAGCAAAGCCAACGTCGCGCGGGCAGGTCGCCTTCGGCGATGAAGGTCAACGATGGAAGATTATGCGCGGGGACGAGTTCTTATCTCACGCCGAGGTGGTTGATATCCTCAAGCAGCGGCTTGGAGACTATGCGTCGAGGGAAAAGCTCTCTATTGGCTGCTCTCGAAAGCCGCAGTGGTTTGTCAGGGCACCCATGATCTCTAGAACGTTTCGTTCTGACTGTCCGCCTCTAGGGCCCGGCGAGCTCGCTCCAATGACGAGGCGCGAAGCTGCCACTGGCGTCGTGGAAAACATAGGTCGGCTTTGGGTCAGACTTTCCCTTTCCTCACCAGTCAGCACCGAGACCGGCCCATCACGCCCGACACTGTAGAAAATATCGCATGGTCTCTGAGTGGGGTGAAAGGCGATAGCGCTCTCCCGCTACCATCAATCAATACAGCGTTGGGCGCCTCTTCTGGTTTACGCCTTGCCAGGAGCTTCGCCACCACACCTTGAGTTCAATCTGCCCCTCCCTCGTCCGGAATGATTCCGACCTCGCCACCAGTGAGCGGACAAGCCTCACCGCCGGAAACGGTCCTGCGCCTCGCCGCGGCATGTTTCGGCAGAGCGGAAAATGGGCCGGGACAACCGGCCCATCCCCGATCATTCCTCCTCAACGGGTTCCGGGATCTCTTCCGGTAGGGTTTGCGGTCCAACCCGGTCGGCAACGAGCATCGAAAGCATCATCTCGACGAGGCCATTGGCGGCCCCCTTTTCGCCACTGGTAGCGCCGATCTGGATCTGCGGCACGATCGGCAACCTGCCAGTCTCGATCGCCTCGGCGAAGCGCATGAGGACCTGCGAGTTGAGCTGGTAGTCCGGGCCGCCGAAGGCCGCGACCTTCTTCTCGGTGGCCTCGGCCTCCGCCAGACCGATGGCGCGCACTTTCTCGGCCTCGGCAAAACCGGTCGCCTTGATGCGTTCGGCATCGGCAAGCGCGACAGCCTTGATCATGTCGGCCTCGCCCTGGCCGGAGAGGCGCACCTTCTCGGCCTCTGCCTTGGCGGTCACCTGAATGGTTTCCGCCTGCTGGCGGGTGCGGGCGAGTTGCGCCTTGCCCTCATTCTCACTGATCTCAATGGTAAGTGCCGAGGTCGTGATTTTGGCTTGCTGTTCTGCGAGCGCCTCCTTCTCACGCAACGTGCGTTCCTGAATGGCCGCCCTCTCCTGCAATTTATAAGTCTCGACCTTCTCGACTGCGATCTGGCGCTCGCGCAGCTGGGTCAGGATTTGCTCTATGCTGTTCTGGCCATTGGCGGCGCGGGGCGTACCAATCAACACTTCCTGCAGCTCGAGGCTGTAGGAGTTGAATTTTTCGCGCATCTCCTCGCCCGATTTACGCTGGATATCGCTACGCTCCTGCAACAGCTGGATCAGCGTCTTTGTCTGGGCGATATTCTTGAAGTACGCAGAAACCATCGGATCGAGCGTTTGTTCGACCAGCCGCTTGATGTCACCGAAACGCTGCACCACGAGCGGCGCCTTCATATAGTCGATATGCACGACGACGGAGAGCGGCAGCACAGGCTCGAACGCATCCTTGGTGATCAACGACACTTCAGACAGGTTCTCGTCCAGCCTGTGTTCGCCAAACTGCTCCTTCGTCCATTTGAGCACGAAGTTGGTGGTCGGCACGGTGATGATGTTGCCGGCATAGGTATTGAACGCATACTTGCCTGGCAGCAGCGGCGTCGACCAGACACCGCGCGCGCCGATTTCGACCAGCTCGCCGTGACGGTATGCCTGCCCGGATATATCGGTGCCGTGGCGGCCGTTGTAGGAGACGACGACACCCACCGTGCCAACGTCAATGATCGTCTTCTTGACCAGTTCGACGGTCGCGAAAATGCGATTGAGGAAGTAGCTGCCGTCGGCCAGCACCTGCAGCTGCCGGCCACGGTAGCCACTGGCATTGAGAAACTTCTCCGGGTCCTGAAAATTGTTGTGAAAGTTCGGGTCGTTCGGATCGTTGGCGACGGTCGGTGCGATGATCTCGCCGTCCGGTAGGGCCGGACCGTCATGGATGGTTACGATACCGATCATGTCCTCGGCATTATGGATGACGACTGGCTCAAAGCCGCCTCGCTCCGAGATCATGTTGGACATATTGGTAAAAAGGCTTTGTTCCGATGAACTCAGATTAACGGCATAGATCGACTGGGCGGTCAGCACGATGAATTGTGCGAGATTGATAGCATAGATGCCTTCACGCAGGATCTTGCGTTGAGGTCCTTTCTGTCCGCCTTTTTCGAGAAAGCCGCGCACATCCTGGAAATCATCGGCGTCGGTGTTGGAAGCAAGTGTCTGCGTCGGCGGCAGCGGCTTGCCATCACGGGCAAAGACATAGCCGATCTGGCCTTGCGGGATGGTAACAAGATTGGCGCGATGCATCGAATATTGGAACGGCATGAAGAAATGCAGGCCACCGCGCACGACTTCCGGCTGGTAGCCTGCCTCACGGTTGAGCGCGATGAAGCCATTGCTGACGGAGCCGCGAAAACTCCATAGTTTTTCCAAGATGCCAAGTCTGTCGTTTGGAATGTAGCGGACCACGCCGCTCCACCAGAACAGGATTGCCAGCACGATGACCAGCACGGCTACCTCGATAGCCATCCATTCCATCGGGCCGAGATATTGTAGGACTTCCATCTCTTCTCTCCTGTGGGGCGCGCGGGTTCGTTCACCCGACGGCCACCCGGCTGGTGTTGATTGATGAAGCGGGGAGATCACACACCGGCACGCTCGACGCACTAAGGGCGTGTCGACCGTTTGGGCTGCTCATTGTATGGAAAAATGACCGCGCGTCCCGAGTCCCCGGTAAGGGAGGCGTGGCCGTGAGCTATCTCACATCCGTGTTGCCTTGATAGACATAACGGCAAATGACGTAGGGATCGCGCCGGCAGGTGTAAAGATATTCCGCGCGAAAATCGTACAAATCGCTCGAACGACATCTCGCGATACATTGCGGGCTCACTCCAGATGAATACCGCGAGAAGTGGAGATTGAAGCCGGATTACCGATGGTTGCGCCGAACTACTGGGCTCAAAGATCTACGCTCGCGAGGGCGGCGGGGCTCGGACGCAAACCGCAGGTGGCCCCGCTAAAAAAGCGCCTGCCAAGCGCAAGCCTAGGGCATAGTTAAGGTACTTTGATCGGCGATGTCTTTGCCGCAAGCGACAAAGCGGCGCCAGCCGCCATAGGCCGAGATGTCGGTGGCCGCCGACAGGCCTGCTGTTTCGGCGAGGAATCCCTTCGCCAACGTTCCATCATCGAGTTCGATCGTGCCAATGCCGAGCGGCGGCGGGATGGCGGCGACGAAGCGCCCGAACGCGTCCGGCTCCAGCCGCCAGACCTCGACGTCGATCCGCATGCCGCCATCGGCAACGCGGATCAGCCCGGGCTTAGGCACCAACTGGCCAGCCAGCGCATAGAGCTTGTAAGCGGCGGCGGTGCGGGTGGCGCGCAGGAACCGAGCACCGAGCTGGTTGAGCTGGCCGTTGAGCGGCATGCCCGACAGATGCGCGCCGACCACCACCAGGTCGATCATCCCATCGCCGGCAGGCTGGGCGGCCGGCTGCAGGCCGGGTTGCGGCCAGCCCGTGGCGCCGAGCTCAAGGCCGCTCGCCGCGTGCAGGTCGCGGGCGAGTGTCGCCGCTAACGCATCGCGGCCGGCCGGCGCCAGCAAGGTGACGCTCATCGGCAGGCCGTCGCTGCGCCTGCCGGTCGGCACGGCGATACCGCACATGTCGAGCAGGTTGACGAAGTTGGTGTAGGTGCCGAGCCGGCTGTTGGTGGTTATCGGATCGGCGAGAACGGCGTCCAGCGCATAATGCGTCGGGGCGGTTGGCACGCAGAACAGGTCGACGGAAGCGATGACCGGGGCGAGCTTCGCCTTGTAGGCCTGCAGGGCGTAGAGGCCGCGGAAGGCATCTGCCGCCGACAGGTTCCTGGCGCCGCCGATGATCTTGCGCGTCACCGGATGCAACGCCGCTTCGTTGATCTCCATGAAATCGCGGATCGCCGCATAGCGCTCGGCCACCCAGGCGCCCTCGTAGAGAAGGTTGGCGGTGGCGTAGAAATCGCCGAAGGGAATCTCGACCAGCCGGCAGCCGAGCCGGGACAGCATGGCAAGCGAGGCGTCGAAGCCGGCCTGCATGGCCGCATCGCCGAAGAATTTGAGGTCCGCTTTTGCAGGCACGCCGACGGTCAGCACCGGCTGGCGCCTGGCGAGCGGCTGGACGGCGAGGTCGCGCGAATAAGGATCGGCAGCGTCGCGGGCAGCGGCGACCGAGAACACCCTATAGGCGTCGTCGACAGTCAGCGCGAACACCGAGACACAATCGAGCGTGCGGCAGGCCGGCACGACACCTGCGGCCGACAATGCGCCGACCGTCGGCTTCAGCCCGACGATGTTGTTGAGGCCGGCTGGAACGCGGCCGGAGCCGGCGGTGTCGGTGCCGAGCGCGAAGGAGACGATGCCGCGCGCCGTCGCCACCGCCGAGCCAGACGAAGAACCGCCCGGCACCAGCTCCGGGTCGATGGCGTTGCGCGGGATCGGCCAGGGCGTGCGCACGCCGACGAGGCCAGTGGCGAACTGGTCGAGATTGGTCTTGCCGACGACCAGCGCGCCGGCCGCCTTCAGCCGCGCTACCACGGTGGCGTCCTTGTCGGGCCAGTAGGTGTATTCGGCGCAGGCCGCCGTCGTCGGCATGGCGGCAACGTCGATATTGTCCTTGACGGCGAAGGGAATGCCCCACAGCGGCTTTGCCACCGGATCGAACGGGCCGAGTGTTTCGGCTGCGGCAAGCAAATCTTCTTTGGGCGCAAGGTGGATGAAGATGCCCGGATCATCAGCCACCTTGATGCGCGCATAGACGGTGTCGATCACCTCCGCGACGCTGGTGCCAGCCCGATAGGTGCTGTGCAGGCGTCCGATGTCGAAATGGATATCGCTCATTTCGTCTCCCCCAGAATGATCACCGGCAGGTCCCACTGGATCAGCACGACGCAGCCGTCTTTCGTCCACACCGAATGCTCGGTGCCGACCGGATTGAGGATCACGCTCCCGGCAGGATAGTCGCCGTTCTCGTCGCTCTGGGTGCCTTCCAGCACGACGATGGTTTCCAGTCCGACATGGCGGTGGCGCGGCACGCCGGCGCCGGGCCGGTATTTCAGGATCGCGACCGACGGCTCGACCGGGCCGCCCTTCAGCAGCCAGTGCACGCTGATGCCGTCACGGAAATGTTCGAACGCCAGATCGCGCCAGCCGCCGTCGAGCAGGCCGGCAAAGGCAAGATTAGGCATTGGCAATTCCCTCGAGCACCTGGTCGGTCGTCGCCGTCCAGCCGACGATGGCGCCCTGCGCCCGGATCATGGCTAGTGCCGCCACCTTGAATTCGGGAAAGTAACTCTCCGTCGCGTCCTCGGCGAGCAGACACTCATAGCCGCGGTCGTTGGCCTCGCGCATCGTCGTCTGCACGCAGACTTCGGTCGTCACCCCGGCAAAGACAAGGTGCTGAGCGCCGAGGCGCTTGAGATCGTTACCGAAGCTGGTCGCGTAGAATGCTCCCTTGCCGGGCTTTTCGATGACGATCTCGCCGGGAAGCGGCGCAAGCGCATCGAGGATCGCCGTACCCGGCTCGCCGGCGATCAGCACGCGGCCCATCGGGCCGGCATCGCCGATGCGGATGGAGGGATTGCCGCGATCGCGCTTGGCCGGCGGCAGGTCGGAAAGGTCCGGTCTGTGACACTCCATGGTGTGGATCACCGGCAGGCCGGCGGCGCGGAAGCCTTCGATCAGTCTCTTCACCGTCGGCACGATAGCCGCGACCCGGCTGACGTCGTTGCCGAGGCTGGCGCCGAAGCCGCCGGGCTCGGCGAAATCTCGCTGCATGTCGATAACGACCAGCGCCATGCTCCCAGGTTTGAAGGCAAACGGAAATGGCAACGCGTCAATTTCTGCCATCAATGATGTCCCGCCATGTGTTCTCCGATCGTCTGCACGCTCGCCTGTGCGATCGGCGTCTCGTAGACCAGCGCGCCGTCGGACATCACGAGGATGCGGTCGGAGAGCTCCAGCAGTTCGTCGAGGTCCTCCGACATCAACAGCACGGCGGCACCGGCATTGCGTGCCTTCATGATGCGCGCGCGGATCTCGGCCACGGCCGAGAAGTCGAGACCGAAGCACGGATTGGAGACGATCAGCAGGTCAACCTCGCCGGTGAGTTCGCGGGCGAGCACGGCGCGCTGCACATTGCCGCCCGACAGCGAGGCGATCGGCGAGGACAGCGAGGCGGTCTTGACCTTGAACTGCTCGACCAGGCGGGCGCTGAACGACCTGATTGCACCGGCGCTGATCCAGTTCACCGGCTTGCCGTTGCCGTCCATGTCGAAGGTGCGGAAGGAGATGTTCTCGGCCACCGTCATCTTCGGCGCGCAGGCATTCTTCAGCGGCTCTTCCGGGATGAGGCGGACATTGAGCGCGCGCGCCTCGGCGCGCGTCGCCGCATAGGTCGTGCCGCGCACCATGACTTCGCCGGCATCGCGCGGGCGCTGCCCGGCCAGCACTTCGAGGAATTCCTTCTGGCCGTTGCCGGAAATGCCGGCGATGCCGACGATCTCGCCGGAGCGCACGCCGAGATCCTCGATGCGGATCGACTTCAGCCCGGTGCGATCCGGTGCCTTCAATGCCTTCACCTTGAGCACGATCTCGGCGTCGGGCCTCGGCTCGGCGCGACTGTCGAGGGCCGCGATCGGCTGGTCGCCGATCATCATCGCAGCCATCTGCTTGCGATCGAGATCGGCGACGCGGCCGGTGCCGGTCAGCCTGCCTTTGCGCAGCACGCTGACATCGTCGGCGAACGCCGTCACCTCGTGGAATTTGTGCGAGATCATCAGCACGGTCAGGTCGCCGGCCCTGGTCATGGCGCGCACCAGGCCCAGCACCTCCTGCGCCTCGCCGGGGGTGAGCACCGAAGTCGGCTCGTCCAGCACCAGGAAGGAGCGGCCGAGATAGAGTTGCTTGACGATCTCCAGCTTCTGTTTTTCGCCCGCGGCAAGCTCGGCGACCTTGACGTCGAGCGGCAGCTTGAACGGCATCCGCTCCATGAACTGGGCGAGCCCGGCGCGTTCCTTGCGCCAGTCGATGACCTCAGGCACTTTTTCGCGCGAGATGACGAGGTTCTCGGCGCCGGTCAGCGACGGGACAAGCGTAAAATGCTGGTAGACCATGCCGAGGCCGAGCGCCGAGGCATCGCGCGGGCTGGCGATCGCCACCTCGCGGCCATCGACGAGGATGTCGCCGGAGGTCGGGTGGTAAAAACCCATCATGCATTTGACCAGCGTCGACTTGCCGGCGCCGTTCTCGCCGAGCAGCGCGTGGAAGGAGCCGGCCGGCACCTTGGCCGAGACATCGTCGAGCGCGGTGAAGGCGCCGAAGCGCATGGTCATGCCGATGGTCTCGACGCCGACCGCCTTCATGCGGGAGGTTGGGCTCATCGCTCTCTCCTCACGGCAGCTGGGCGACGAGCGCGGCTGCGTTCGACACAGCGCCGAACACGCCGCCCTGCATCTTGATCATCTTGATGGCGGCGAGATGGTTGCCGTAGTCGGTGGCGCCGCAGCAATCCTCCAGCATGACGCATTCGAAGCCGCGGTCATTGGCCTCGCGCATGGTGGTGTGGACGCAGACATCGGTGGTGATGCCGGTAAGTACGATGTTGTCGATGCCGCGCTGGTTGAGGATCAGCTCCAGGTCGGTGGCGCAGAACGAGCCCTTGCCCGGCTTGTCGATGATCGGCTCACCCTCGGCCGGATAGAGGTCGGGGATGATGTCCCAGCCCGGCTCGCCGCGCACCAGGATGCGCCCGCAGGGGCCGGGATCGCCGATGCCGGCATGGATGCGGCGCGAGCGCCAGCGCTTGTTGGCCGGCAGGTCGGCGAGGTCGGGCCGGTGGCCCTCGCGGGTGTGGATTATGGTGTAGCCCTTCCCGCGCATCGCCGACAGCACCGACTTGATCGGCTCGATCGGGGCCCGGACCAGCGAAAGGTCGTAACCCATGTGGTCGACATAGCCGCCCGGCCCGCAGAAATCGGTCTGCATGTCGATGATGATCAGCGCCGTGTTGTCGGGCCTGAGATCGCCATTATAGGGCCATGGATAGGGATCGGCCTCGATGTAGCGCTGCCCGGTTCTGGCGTTCATGGCAAAACCTCCGGTCTTATTTGGTGATCGACAGTTCGCCCGGTGCGCCGGCGAGCGAGCGGCTCGGCGACGAGGTGGCAATCATGATGACGAGGGTGAGGATGTATGGGGCGGCGTAGAAGAGGTAATAGCCTTGCGTGACGCCGACCGATTGCAGCGCCGGCCCCAGCGCGCCGGCGCCACCGAACAGAAGGGCCGCGGCAAAGCAGCCGAGCGGGTTCCAGCGCGCGAAGATGACCAGCGCCACCGCCATCAGCCCTTGTCCCGACGAGATGCCTTCGGTCCAGCTGCCCGGATAGTAGAGCGACAAATAGGCGCCGCCGATGCCGGCCAGCGCGCCGCCGACGCCGGTGGCGGCGAGCCGCACCGTATTCGGGTTGAGGCCCATGGCGCGTGCGGCGTCGGAACTGTCACCGACGACGCGCACGATGAGCCCGGCGCGCGTGTTGCGGAAGGCCCACCACAGGAACACCGCCAGTGCGGCGCCGATCAGGAACAGCACGTTGACGTCGAGGGCGGCCTGCACCTGCGGAATGTCCGACCAGGCGCCGAACGGAATGGCCGGCAGGTCTGGCGCCGAGGGCTGAATGAAGGGCTTGCCGAAGAAGAAGGCAAGGCCCGAGCCGAACAGCATCAGGGCGATGCCGATTGCGATGTCGTTGACCTTCGGGAATTTGCAGATCCAGCCGTGGAACAGGCCGAAGCAGAGACCGGCGAAGGCAGCGGCGAGCAAGCCGAGCCAGGGCGAGCCGGTCATCACCGCGACCGCATAGGCGCTCATGGCGCCGAACACCAGCGTGCCTTCGAGACCAAGGTTGATGCGGCCGGAACGCTCGGTGATGGCTTCGCCGAGCGAGACGAAGATGAAGGGGGTGGAGACGCGGATGGCGCCGCCGAGGATGGCGAGCGGTACGCCCCAGAGGCCGATCCCGGTGGCGTCCATCAGCTGCTCCTCTGCCAGAGATCGGGATTGAAGGCCCTGAAGCGGCCGTAGAAGGTCTCGCTGAACAGGATGACGACGAACAGCATGCCCTGCAGCACCAGCACGGTGGCGTCGGGCAGGTCCATGCGGCGCTGGATCAACCCGCCGGAGGCATCGATGCCGCCGAGCAGGAAGGCGACCGGGATGATGGCCAGCGGATTGTGGCGAGCAAGGAAGGCGACGAGGATGCCGGTATAGCCATAGCCGGCGGCGAGCGAGGCGTTTGCGCTGCCCTGCACCGCCGCGACCTCCAGCATGCCGGCAAGCCCTGCGAAGGCGCCGGCCAGCCCGGTAAAGCCGACGATCAGCGAACCGACTGCAAGCCCCTGCACCTGGGCTGCCCGGACATTGCCGCCGGCAATGCGGGCGGCAAAGCCCCAGCGGGTCTTTTCGATCAGCACCCAGGACAGCACGCAGGCGACGACGCCGACGACAAGCCCCCAATGCACCTCCATGCCCGGAATGTTGCCGATGCGGTAGATGTCGGCCAGCGGCTGGGTCGAGGGCTTGTTGAGCGAGGCCGGGTCGCGCAGCGGCCCTTCGACCAGCTGGTTCATCAACGCGATGGCGATGTAGGCCATCAGCAGGCTGGAAATGGTCTCGTTGACGGAACGGTAGTGGCGGAGCGCGCCGACGGCACCTATCCAGATGCCGCCGGCGGCCATGCCCGCCACGCCCATGACGAGAATGACGATGAAGGAGGGGGCGCCGCTGAGCGCCGTGCCGGCCGCCGCCGCGGCGACGCCGCCGAGCACGATCGCGCCCTCGCCGCCGATGACGACGAGGCCGAGCCGGGCCGGCAGCGCCACGCAGAGTGCCGCCAGCAGCAGGGGCGCGGCGCGCGACAGCGAGTTCTGGACCGAGAACAACGAGCCGAAGCCGCCGCGCCACATCGTTTCATAGAGCTGGATTGGCGACTTGCCGACAGCCAGGATGAACAGGCTGAACAGCACCATGCCGACGATCAGCGCCGCGAGCGGAATGACGAAGGCTTCCGCCCGCCTTGCGATCCATTCGAGCGCCGCCGGATAACCCCTGGCACCGAACGTCGCCGGCGTGCCGCCACCTGCCACCGTGTCTGTCATGTTGCCGCCTCCGTCCGGTTCAGGCGGTCGAGCCGACGACGCCCTCGACAAGATAGTCCATGCTTTCGAGTTCGATGGCGGTCTCGGCGAAGGCCTGGCCTTCGGTCGCCACGACGGCGCCCTTGTTGCTCTTCAGCGGGCCCTTGATGACGGAGAAGCCACCCTTCGTCATTTCGGCCAGCGTGGCGTCGAACTGCTTGCGCGCCGGCTCGGAGACGGCGGGGCCGAGCGGGCTCATCTTGACGAAGCCGTCGGCCAGTCCGCCGCGCGTGAAATTGGGCAGCGGCTTGCCGGCGATGAGGTCGTCGACGAACATCTTGTAGACCTTGGCCCAGTTCCATTCGGCGCCGGTCAGGTATTTCTCCGGCGCCAGCGGGCTCTGGTTGGCGTGGTAGCCGCAGACGAAGGCGCCGCGGCCGGCGGCCGTCTCGACCACCACCTTGGGGCTGTCGACATGGCAGGTGATGACGTCGATGCCCTGGTCGACCAGCGCGTTGGTGGCTTCCGCTTCCTTGACCGCCAGCGACCATTCGCCGGTGAAGATCACCTGGCAGGTGATGGTCGGGTCGACCGAGCGCGCGCCAAGCAGGAAGGAGTTGATGTTGAGCAGCACCTGCGGGATCGGCTTGGCGGCGACGAAGCCGAGCTTCTTCGACTTCGAGGCGTGGCCGGCGACGACGCCGTTCAAATATTGGCCCATGCCGACATAGCCGAAATAGGAGCCGGCATTCATCGGATGCTTGTCCTTGTTCCACATGCCGCCGCAATGGCGGAACTGCACGTCGGGGAATTTCGCGCACATGGCCAGCATGTGCGGATCGAAATAGCCAAAGGAGGTCGGGAAGACCAGCGAGGCGCCGTCGAGGTTGATCATCGATTCCATCGTCTTCTGGACGTCGACCGTCTCCGGCACGTTCTCTTCCTCGACGACGGAGATGCCCTCAACGCCCTTCAGCGCGGCGGCACCCTCGGCATGCGCCTGGTTGTAGCCATAGTCGTCCTTCGGCCCGACATAGATGAAGCCGACGGTGGCGGCGGCGGCGAATGCCCTGCCGATCGGAAAGGATGCCGAGGCCAGTCCAAGAGCGGCTCCGGCGGCGGAGGTCCTGAGCAACTGGCGGCGGCTAAGCATGAATCTGTCGGTCATCTCTTATGCTCCCCTGTAAGACCCTTTCCGGGTCGGTTAACGCCTTCTCAGGAAAGTGCATGCAATCACCGTGCCAATTCAAAAACAGAAATTTTACCAATAAAAACAGTGATCAATATAAAATTCTATGCACAAGCGGGAGGCAATTGCATGCACTTTTTGCCTCGAAAATAGCCAGTTTGACAGGCAGATTAAAATAAAGGCATAGAGAGGTATATCGAGTCGAGGGGCTGATGCGCCGACCGACTCCACAAGAAGACGGGAAGGAGGAGATTTGTCAGGGAAGCGCAGCTTGATCAGGTCGGGCACGACCGTTGATCAGATGGTGAGGGCGATCAGCGACCGCATCGTCACCGGCTTCCTGCGCCCGGGCGAAAAGCTCGACGAAACCTCGCTCGCCGCCCGCTTCGATGTCTCGCGCACGCCCGTCAGGGAGGCGCTCGGCCGGTTGAGCGCCATAGGGCTGGTCGAGCGACGGCCCAACCGGGGCGCCATCGTCGCCGTGGTGACGCAGGAGCATCTCGCCTCGATGTTCGAAAGCATGGCTGAACTGGAGGCGATCTGCGCTCGCTTCTCGGCTGAGCGCATGACCAGCGGCGAGCGCCGCTCGCTCGAGATCGAGCATCAGGCTTCTGCACGGCTGGTCCAACTGGGCGCCGAAGAGGATTATGAGTATTTCAACACCGAGTTCCACGCCCGGCTCTATCGCGGGGCCCACAACGCCCATATCTACGAAATGACGGTGATGACGCGGAGCCGGCTGGCGCCATTCCGCCGCGCGCAATTCATGCTGCCGGGGCGGCTCGCCAAATCCTGGCAGGAGCACGACGCCATTGTCACCGCGATCATGCGTGGCGACGGCAATGCCGCTGGCAAGGCTGCCAAGGATCACGTCTCCATCGTCGGCGAAGCGAGCGCCGTGTTTGCCGTTGGCGATCAAGCGAGAGCCGCGCCACGACACCAGTAATGTCTTTCCGTGAAGGGTTTCGGATGGTTCCAACCCGGCCGCACAGGCTGTGCCGCAAAATCGGTGCCATCATGACCACCACCATAGGAAGTATTGCAAGGTTTCGGAATGTGGGCAAAGGGGGTAGCGCCCCCACCATCGCTCATTCGAAGGGAGATCGCTGGGCAAGGCATATTCACCGGTGAGACATCGGCAATTTCGACAGCGCCACGGACAGGCACGGCCACGGCCAATGGGCGGCGTCAGCGAACCTGCTGCCGTGCCGAGAACATCGACGCCGGTCGGCTTCACAGCTTCGGATTGCTATCATAGCCAAGTATATATTAGTAACTTCTTGACAAAATGCCTAAGCTCTGGTTTCCTGATTTTGCGGGTATTTAGTCAAGTTAGTTGCGTTTTTCCGAACGGTGTTCGCATGTCGACTTTGGTTGTTGCGGACCCGCGGGGGGTATATCTCGCCGGTCTGGGTTGGGTGTTGCGCAAGGCTGGGCACGATGTTGTCGCCGAGTGCAACAATGCAATTGACGTTCTCCTTCATGTGGAGCGCCATCGGCCCGATATTGCCATCGTCGGCCTGGATGTGACGGACCCGCGGACAGCCGGGCTCTCATCCCGGCTGAGAGCCAGCAACAATACTCTCGGCATCATCTTCATCGTGCAGCCGAATGGTGGGCTCGGCATCAAGGAAATACAGGCGCTCGACGTCGACGGCCTGCTGCTGGAGGGCATCAGCCACCGCTATCTCCTCGAATGCGTGAGTGCGGTGGCAAGCGGCAGGAAATGGATCGACAACAAGATCCTCCAGCATCTGCTGATGCCGGAACCGCAGCACCAGCCGATGTCCAGGCTGACCGGGCGGGAGACCGAAATCGCCGATCTCGTCTCGCGCGGGTTGCGCAACAAGATCATCGCGCAGCGGCTGAATGTATCCGAAGGCACGGTGAAGATGCACCTGCATCATGTCTACGAGAAACTGCGTCTCGGCAGCCGGGCGGAGCTGGCCTGGGTAGCGCATGGCAAAGACACCGAGCGTCTGGGACCGGGCCGAAACGGCCTGCTCTGACAATCGCTTCCCGGCGCTTTCCGTGGCGCTTTCTCCTGGCGGTTCCCCTGGCATCGACATGTCGCGGCAGCGCAGGGGAAAGCCGGCGCGGGCGCATAATGCCCATGCAACCACCCCCAATGCCTGCGGCGCCTCCCCATCGAAGGATATATATCGTTCGATCAGGTATGGGCATTTATCCCAATACTATCGAACCGGAAATGGACGCGCCCTCTGCGTCGGCGGCACATTGAAGGATCAAAGGCCGCAATTCCGTGCGCCAGCGGATGTACTCGGGTAGGGGCATCCGGCATCGAGAACGAGGGGAACCCCCATCTTGATGCAAAAAACCGGGGAGAATCTCCATGTCACTCGACATCTCAGCTCAAGACATCATCATCGACGAAACCACCGGCCTTCAGAACGATGATATTGATCCATCCGATCCGTTGTATAGCGGCAACAGCACGCTGTTGTACCTCCAGGGCCTTGGCACCCCACTGGAAGTTGCTTACAAGGCCGACTTCGTGACGGCCACGGCCGGCTTGGGGGAGACCATCAACTCGGTCTTCCTGGCCCAGGACTCCTCGGGAACTGCGTTTTCCAGCGATGGCGTGGTAACCAACATCCGGACGGTCGACGGCAATTATGTTTGGCTGTTCCAGGATCCGAATAATGCAGACGTCGTGATCGGCGTTATAGGGACATCTGACAATACGGCAGCCGGCGAGCCCGACCCACTACTCGATCCGATCGCCTTCTCGTTTGCGCTGGATGGCGGCGGCACCAGCCCAGACCTTTATCTGGTCCAGTATGTGCCGTTGCTCAATCCAAACACGGGCAACCCTGACGACCGCATCGATCTGACTGGCCTGGTATACGCATCGGTCACGGGGACCAGCGTTCTCAATTTCAGCCAGCTTGGCGACGCCCCTCCCGGACACAACAAATGGTACATTCTCGATGCCGACGTCGCGAGCACGCAGAAGATCCTGGTCACTGCTCACGACAATGGCGTACAGGCTGAGGTCAATGTCAGCACGCAGGGCTTGGGTGTCTCATCCCAAGATGTGCGCTTTGGCCGTGAGCTTCAGATCGATCTGATCAATGGCGGCACCCAGAGCGCCGGCAAGAACTTCACCAATACGCCAACCGCACCCAACTACGACACTCACATCGAGACCGTCTCCAGCGCTGGTTTCTCGGTCTCGCAGTCCACACCGACCAACACCAAGGCTGACATCGAGGTCCACGCCTACAACAACGCCGAGGATGCGGAAGGCGCTGCGCTGCCTACTGATCCCAACGATCACGAGGTCAATATCGGGGATGTGTCCTTCAAGCTAAACGGCGTGACGTTGACCGCCGCGCAGGTCACGCAGTTGGGTATCACGGTGGATTACAGCGGCTTAGGAGTGATCCTTCACAACGTCGGCCAGGGCATCACGGTCGATTTCACGGCAGACGCTACGTTTGACCGGTTCACCATCAAGAACGTCGACACCCAGAAAGACTATTTCGACGTCAAGGAAGTGCACTTCGGCACCGATCAGACCAACGTGGCCAACGCGGAGGTCGGCTCCTTGATCAACTTCGACGATGACGGCCCATCGATCCTGCCGTCCGGCTCTGGCGTCCCGACGCTGGTGGTCGGCGATTCGGATTTCGGCACCGACGCCTCGGACAACTTCTCGAGCCTATTCACGCCGGACTTCGGCACCGACGGACCAGCGGCCACCGACGACGTGACGTACACACTTGGCGTTGTCGGTGGCGGCAGCGACGTCCACAGTAACGTGTTCGATACGCTGAGCGGCCTGGAGGTGCTTCTCAATGTCGAGGGCAGTGACGTGGTTGGCCGGGCAGGTACGGATGAGGTGTTCCGCATCTCGGTCGATGCCGACGGCAACGTGACCCTCGACCAGTCGCGGGCAGTCGTCCATGACAATCCGGACGACCCGGTGGAGAGCGGCGCTTCGGCGGTGACGCTTACCGCCAGCCTGGTGACTCTGACCGCAACCGCCACCGACGGTGACGGCGACACCGCAAGCACCCACGTCGACATCGGCGGTGCCTTCAGCTTCGAAGACACCGGGCCGGCAATTGCGGTTGAGAACGCAAGCGGTGACTATGACAGCGGCGCTCAGGGCACGTGGACTCATGACAACGGCGCCGACGGGTTCAACCTGCTCAGCGTGACGCTGGACAGTTACACAATCGACTCCAATGCGACAGTAGCGTCAGGCCTGTCCCTGACCCCGACAGGAGACTACAGCTTCACAGGGTCGATCCACGATGACTTCAACGGCGACGGCACGGCTGAAGACGTGGGGTTCACGCTTACTTTCGATCCGGTCGCCGGTACTTACGACCTCGATGTCGACACCCCGCCCGGAACGATCACGACCTTCGACACCACACAGGGGTCACTGAAGGCGGGCGGTCCGGACGCCGTGCAAACGCTGCAATTTCCGCCGACAGGCCCCGACAATGACGTCGTCTTCTTCGCTGCCCTTGTGACCGCTCCCCTGGAGAACGGGGCAGGCAACTCTCCCAACGACATCGAAGACCTGGTCAGCAATGATCCAACTGAGGCAACGCTGGAAGGATACAACGCCACCAGTCTGATCGCCAGTTCGTTCAAAATGAACGTGTCGACCTCGGGCATTGGCGTCAACAACAACAACCTCGATGGCGTAAGCGGAGGGACCCCGCTGTTCGCCGGCACCTCCATCACCGCGGGTGACGAGAGCTTCGTCGTCAACCCCGAGGAAGACGTGGATAAGGTCACGGTCTATATCGACAATTCCGTGGGCGGCTACAACCCGGCCACGGAAGACCTCTACTACACCATCTACTATACAGATGGGACCGTCAGCACGCCTACAGAGGTAACAGGGGGCATGCTCCACAATGCCCCACGCCACGATCCGCTCATTCCCGACGTCGCGGAGGGCGGGAAGTACTTCGAGATCGACGGCGGTGCGAAGCAGATCGAGGCGATTCAACTCACCATGGGTGTGGGCACAGTCAAGATCCCCGTGATCCAGTTCACGATCGAGCAGGAGTCCAACCCGGCGCCAATCGACCTGGATTTCACGGCCAATCTCGTCGACGGTGACAACGACAGCAGTCCGGACACGTTCTCGGTCCACGTTGACGTCGCCTAATGGCATTGTCTGACCCGGCAGCGGCCGGGCGCCGATTGCAGGCGCCCGGCCGAGCGCTCGAAAGGCATCGTAACGGGGGGTATCCGTGATGCAGCCAAGACCGCAATTCCAAGACGTGATGCATCTGGCGCGGCATCAGGTGCCCGCCCTGCTTTTTTTCAGCCTGCTGACCAATCTTCTCCTACTCGCCAGCACTGTCTATATGCTCCAGATCTACGACAGGGTGCTGTCGAGCGGCTCGATCGACACGCTGCTCTGGCTAACCCTAGCCGTCATCGGCGCCATCGCCGTCTACGGCCTGCTGGAACATACCCGCCGCATGATGCTGGGGCATATAAGCCAGTGGCTGGACGACCAGCTCAGCGTTCCGGTGGTCGAACGCGCCATGGAGGCGCGCCTCGCCGGCAGCGGCACCGAGACTGGACTGAAGGAAGTCGCGGATCTGCGCACCTTTATTGCCGGTGACGGCATGCTTACCTTTCTCGACGCGCCATGGACTCCGGTCTTCCTGGTGTGCATGTGGCTGCTGCATCCGGCGTTGGGCGTGGTCGGCCTTGCCGGCGCGGTGCTTCTGTTCTGCGCCGCGCTCGCCAATGATATCCTCACCCGCCGCAAGGGCCAAGAGGTGGCGGCGGGACTGCGGCGCAACCAAGCCGTCATCGGTCAATTCATCGAGGGTGCCGAGACATTGCGCTCACTCGGCATGTCCGAACCGGCGCTGCGGCGCTGGGAGGAAACCCAGCAATCGTTGATGGAGCTCCAGTCCCGACTCTTCCGGCGTACTACCATCATCGGCAGCCTGTCGCGCTCGCTGCGCCTTGCCCTTCAGGTGGCCGTTCTGGGACTCGGCGCCTATCTCGTGCTGCACCGCGAATTGGCGCCGGGCTCGATGATAGCCGCCTCCATCCTGCTCAGCCGCGCGCTGGCACCGATCGAACGATCTATCGGCGCTTGGCGCACCATGGTCAATGCGCGGGCCGCCCGCAGCAACCTGATGAAGCTGTTCGCCGACACCGCATCGGTGCAAAACGCCGGCGTTATCTTGCCGCGGCCACAGGGCCTGCTGAAACTCGAGAACTTGCATTACTGCGCGCCTGGCATGTCACAGCCGCTGCTGCACAGAATAGGCTTCGGCGTCGAGCCCGGACAAACCTGCGGCGTGATCGGCTCGTCCGGTTCAGGCAAGACCACACTCTGCCGTCTGATCGTCGGCGCGCTCCGGCCCTCGCTGGGCCATGTGAGGCTTGACGGCGCCGAGGTATGGAACTGGCCGTCGGACCATTTGGGCCAGCATGTCGGCTATCTGCCACAGCAGGTTGAATTGTTCCCCGGAACGATCGCCGAGAACATCGCGCGCCTGCGCGATATCGACAGCGAAGCGGTCATCGCCGCGGCGCAGCTTGCAGGCATCCACGAGATGATCCTGCGGATGCCGAACGGCTACCGGACCGAGGTCGGACCGCACGGAGCGCGGATCTCGCGCGGCCAGCGTCAGCGCATCGCACTGGCCCGGGCGCTGTTAGGCGATCCGCCGCTGGTCGTTCTCGACGAGCCGAACACTGGCCTCGACGGCGAAGGCGAGATCGCGCTGTTCAGGGTGCTCCAGCAGTTGAAAGAGAGGGGCCGTACCGTCATTCTCGTCACTCATCAGACCAATCTTTTGCGCACGGCCGACCATGTCGTTTTCATCCAGGACGGCAGCGTCTCGTTGTCCGGCACCCGCGACGAAGTGCTGGGCGCGCTCAGTGGACAGGCCAGGCGCATGCCGGTGCCATCCGCCATAAGGGAAAAGATTGCTGCTAACGCACCGGGAAATCCGAAGGCCGCGGAGTGAGCCATGGGTGATCGATTTGCAGACTTCTCGACGATGCTGGTCAGGCTGGCGGACAGCCTGCGCACGCTGACCGACAGGCTGAGCATTTCCGCCGGCGAGCTGGTCGCCGCGATATCGGCGAGGTGCGATGGGCTGGATCGGCCCTCGCGCATCGCAGTCATCACGGGCGCCGGCGCGCTCGTCCTGCTCCTGATTGCAGGGCTGGTCCGGCGACGGTCGCATGCCTACAGTGCCAGCAGGCGCGACTTGAAGCAGCGGACGCGGCCCGCGCGCGTGCTGGGCTACGCATCGGCCATCATCTTCGTCGGCGGCACCGCCGCATGGTCCAGCGTTGCCCTTCTGGCAAGCGCCGTGGTCGCCAACGGCGTCGTCAGCCCGGAAGGCTACCGCAAGACCGTCCAGCATCTGGAAGGCGGCATCATCGGGGCGATTCATGTGAAGGAAGGCGACAAGGTCAGCGCCGGCCAGATTCTTATCAGCTTGAAGACGACCGATGCGCAAGGTCGCTATGACGAGGTGCAGGGACACTACATTCGCTTGCTGGCGACCGAGGCGCGCCTGGTTGCCGAGCTTGCCGGGCAAGACCGGATCAATTTTCCCAAGGAGTTGACGTCGATCGGCAGCGACATCGCCCGCAAGGTGGTGGTCGAGGAACAGGCGCTGCTCGACAGCCGCCTCGCAACACGCGACGGGCGCACGCAGATCCTGAATAAGCGCATCGCCCAGATCCAGGAGCAGAGCGCCGGAGCAAGGGACGTCATGGCAGCCGAGGCCGAGCAGCTCGGCCTGATCGACCAGGAGATCGCCTCCGCGCAGGAGATGTACAAGAAAGGGCTGGAGCGCCTACCGCGGATATTGGCGCTGCAGCGCTCCCAGGCCGACATCCGCGCCAGCCAGGCATCGAACCGGGCGCAGATAGCGAAGAACGATCAGCAGATCGGCGAGACCCAGTTCCAGCTCCTCAATCTGCGCCAGCAGGACAGCGAGACCGCCAATGAAGACCTTGCCAAGGCACGCACGGATCTCGCCGAATTGCGCAGCCAGTTGCCCTCGCGCCAGGATGTGCTTGCCAGGACAGACATCGTCGCGCCGATCGCCGGAACGGTGATGAACCTGCGCGTGACGACGGAATCGGGCGTGATCGCCAGCGGCCAGCCGCTTCTCGACATCGTCCCCAACGAGCCCAATCTGATCATCGATTCACGCATCAAACCGGCCGATATCGACGTGGTGCATCCCGACATGCCGGCCCGCGTGGTGCTGACGGCCTATCCGAGCCGGCACATGCCGCAGATCCATGGCTTGCTGACCTCGGTATCGGCCGACCGGCTGACGGACGAGAGAACCGGCGAGCCCTATTTCCTCGCCAAGGTCAAAGTCGATACCGCCGATCTCGGAGAGCTGCATGACGTGCACCTGTCGCCCGGCATGCCGGCGGAGGTCATGATCCTGACCGGCGAGCATACGCTGCTCGACTACATGCTGGCGCCGGTTCGCGACTCGCTCAACCGCAGTTTCAGGGAGCATTGATGCATGTCGCCCAAAAGTGACTCAAGGTTGGGACGACGACATGCATGAAAACAAGGACCTGAAGCGCGTCGCATGAATCCGTTTCGACGCGACGCGCTTTAGGTCCCGCCAGGCTTGACTGCCCGGACCGAAAGCCCTCGGCGGTGGCGTCTCGATGCGATAGCGGCCGGCAACATTGCGTTCCGGGGCGGGCCGCTCGATAGTCCCGCCGATGCTGCAGACCCTGGCGACTCACTGGACCCAAATTCTCGCAATCATTTCGGTGGTCATGGCGACCGTCGGCATCGCCCATGCCGTCATGACCAAGGAGGATGTCCGCGCCGCCACCGGCTGGGTCGGCATCATGCTGTTGTCGCCGATCCTGGGCGTGCTGATCTACGCCGTTGCCGGCATCAACCGCATCCGCCGCGCTTCGATCAGCGCGCAGCGGCCGCTTGCCGAGGACGCGGCCTCGGTCCGCGACGCCGCCGCAGAGGAATTGATCGCCAGCCGATACGGCCAGCGCTTCACCGGTCTCAAGACGCTCGGCGACCGGGTCGCGCGGCGCCCGCTCACCCCGGGCAATTCGATCACCATGCTGAGGACCGGCGACGAAGCCTACGCATCGATGTGCCTGGCCATCGACAGGGCGCAGCGCAGCATCCTGCTTGAGACCTACATCTTCGACAATGACGCCGTCGGCCGCCTCTTCGTCGCATCGCTGGCCGAAGCCGTGCGCCGCGGCGTCACCGTCCGCGTGCTGATCGATGCCGTCGGCGCCCGTTATTCCGTGCCCAGCATTCTCGGGCATCTGCACCAGGCCAACATCCCCGCCGACGTCTTCAACGGCAACATCGTCATGGGGCTGCGCCTGCCCTACGCCAATCTGAGGACGCACCGGAAAATCCTGGTCATCGACGGCACCACCGCCTTTACCGGCGGCATGAATATCCGCAAGGGGTTCTCGTCAGAGTTCGCCGGCCTCGCCAGCGCCAGGGACACGCATTTTCAGGTCACCGGGCCTGTTGTGCGCGACCTGTTCTCGGTCGCCGCCGAGGACTGGCGCTTCGCCGCCAATGAGCGTTTGAAGGGTGATGCATGGCGGATCGCACCGCCCTCCCCGGTCCCCGGCCAGCCGATGATGGTGCGGGCGGTGGCATCGGGGCCGGATGCCAGCAACGAGACCAATCATAAATTGCTGATCGGCGCCTTCTCCGTGGCCCGCAAGTCGATCCGAATCATGTCGCCCTATTTCCTGCCGGACCGCGAGCTGATCAGCGCGCTGATCACCGCCGCAAGGCGCGGCGTCGAGATCGATGTCGTGGTGCCGGCGCAGAACAACCTCTTCCTTGTCGACCGTGCCATGACCGCGCAATTCGACCAGATCCTGAAGCACTATTGCCGCATATGGCGTACCGAAGGTCCGTTCGACCACTCGAAGCTGCTTTCGATCGACGGGCTGTGGGCCTATGTCGGCTCCTCCAACCTCGACGCCCGCTCCTTGCGGCTGAACTTCGAGATCGACCTGGAGGTTCTCGACGCCGGCTTTGCCCGCGAGATCGAGGCCCGCATCGCGGCGGCGCTCGAAACCGCGACACCACTGACGCTGGAAGCCTTGCGGGCGCGTCCGTTCATCATCCGCCTGTTCGACCGCATATTGTGGCTGGGCTCGCCCTATCTGTGACAAAGCGACGTGATTGAGTAGTGTGTCATCAGCCATGGAACATCCACGCAAAGACTCTATTTCTAGGTGCATGGTGGTGAGAACAGCAGGGATGAAGGGCGTGCCATGCGAGTGAACGGGCGCAGCCTGCCGGCAAGCATGCTCCTGTCCATCCGCGACAGGCGGATGCGCAAGGCCAACGCCGCGGCGCCGATGACGGCTGGGGCCACCGGCACCCTGGTCGCGTCCTACAACGTCCACAAATGCATCGGCGTCGACCGGAAGTTCGACCCCGAGCGCACCAGCCGCGTCATCCGCGAAATCGGCCCCGACCTGATTGCGCTGCAGGAGGCGGATAATCGCTTCGGCGACCGTGACGGGCTTCTCGACCTGTCCCGCCTCGAACTGGAAACCGGCCTGGTGCCGGTGCCCATTTCGGCCACCGGCAAGGGTCATGGCTGGCATGGCAATGTACTGCTGTTCAAGAAAGGTGTCGTGCGCGACGTGCACCAGATCAGGCTTCCGGGGCTGGAACCGCGCGGCGCGGTGGTGGCGGAGATCGACCTCGACGGCAACCGGACCTTGCGCATCATCGCCGCCCATCTCGGCCTGCTGCGCCGTTCCCGCTCGCAGCAGGCGCGCGTGGTGCTGGATATCATGAACAGCCCCGACGAGAAGCCGACCTTGCTGCTCGGCGATCTCAACGAGTGGCGGCTCGGCAACCGGTCGGCGCTGAACACGCTGCACGCGACGTTCGGCCCGCAGCCGCCGGCGGTTCCCACCTTCCCGTCCAACCTGCCGCTTCTGGCGCTCGACCGGATCATGGCCAACCGGCACGGCATGATCGCCACCGTCGAGGCGCATGACACCCCGCTGTCGCGGGTCGCTTCGGACCATTTGCCGTTGACGGCTTTTGTCCGGCTGTAGTGTTTTTTGACGCGCAGCAACAACGTCTTGATGTCCGGCGCATGGGAAAACGTGTAGACCAGCCCCGGAACGACAGCCCCATTCGCAAGTTGACACAGCTTAACCCGCAGGAGGACGAGGCATGAGAAAACTGATTTTCGTGTCCATATTGGCGATGACCGCGACAGCTGCGGTCATGGCGCCGACACAGGCTGCAAGCGTGATAATCCAGTCCGACGACGGCAACCAATATTTACCCGATGAGCCGTCCGACAATGGCGTAGTCATCGTACGTCGCCACCATCACAGCCACAGCTACGACAACCAGTATGGCGACGGCCAATATGGCGACGACCAGTATGGGCAATATGGTGACGATGAAGACAACAATGGCGGTGAGTACCGTCGCCACTTCAGGCATCACCGCTGCCATATCGAACTGGTCAAGCACTGGCGCCATCACCACAAGGGTGATCGAAGAGGTTCGCGTCTGCACCTGACCGGGGCTTTCCACACACATGACCACGGCCTTCCCCAGGGACGTGGTTATGCCGCATTGCACAATTTTGCGGCCATGCCCACAATGCAGGCATGGTCCGAACCTCCCTCGCCGTCCTGGTGATCGACGAAAACCGCATCCGCGCCTCGATAATCGAGGCGGGACTGCGCGAGGCCGGCCATGAACGGGTCACCGTCATCCACGATGTGACCGGCATCGCGCGGCGCATCGCCGAGATCGAGCCCGACGTCATCGTCATCGACCTCGAAAACCCCAACCGCGACATGCTGGAAAACATGTTCCAGCTGTCGCGCGCGGTGAAGCGGCCGATCGCCATGTTCGTCGACCGCTCCGACCAGGCCTCGATCGAGGCGGCGGTCGAGGCCGGGGTCTCGGCCTATGTCGTCGATGGTCTCAGGCAAGAGCGCGTCAAACCGATCCTCGACATGGCGGTCAGCCGGTTCAACGCCTTTTCGCGCATGGCGCGCGAACTGGAGGAAGCGCGCAACGAGCTTGAGAACCGCAAGGTGATCGACCGCGCCAAGGGCATCCTGATGAAGTCTCGGGGCTTGAGCGAGGAAGCCGCCTACGCGCTGCTGCGCAAGACGGCGATGAACCAGAACCGCAAGATCAGCGATATCGCACAAGCCTTGGTGACGACGGCCGGGCTGCTCGGACCGCTGGAGGACGAATGAGCATGCGCGCCGAGCACCAGATCACCGCCGGCTTCATGCCGCTGTTCGACAGCGCTGTGCTGGTGGCTGCCGGCGAAATGGGATTTGCCGCGCGCGAGGGCGTCGAACTCGTGCTGCACCGCGAGACGTCCTGGGCCAACATCCGCGACCGCATCGCAATCGGCCATTTCGATCTCGCCCATATGCTGGGGCCGATGCCGCTGGCCTGCAATCTTGGCCTCACCCCGCTTGCCTCCGAGACGATCGTGCCATTCTCGCTCGGTCTCGGCGGCAATTGCGTCACCATTTCCAATGCCGTCTGGGACGGCATGGCGGCGCATGGCCCGGTATCGGATCTCGATCCGGCGCGTGGCGGTGCGGCGCTGCGCACCTTCATCCGCGAACGCGCCGCGACCGGCCGCGAGCCGCTGCGCTTTGCCGTTGTGCACCCGCATTCCGGGCATAATTACGAATTGCGCTACTGGCTTGCCGCCTGCGGGATCGATCCCGAACGCGAGATCGAGATCGTCATCGTGCCGCCGCCTTTCATGGCCGATGCGCTGGCCGCCGGCCGCATCGACGGCTATTGCGTCGGCGAGCCCTGGAACAGTGCCGCGGTGGCCGCCGGCATCGGCCATATCGTCACCGTCAAGGCGCTGCTGTGGCGCAACAGCCCGGAAAAGGTGATCGGCGCGCGCAAGGCGTGGGCCGACGAGCAGCCTGAGGCGCTGGCGGCCTTGCTGCGGGCGCTGCACCATTCCGCCCGCTGGTGCCAGGACAGGGCCAACCGGGACGACCTGGCCGCGCTGATGGCGCAAGCCGGCTTCCTCGGCCAGAAACCGGCGCTCCAGATGCCGGCGCTGACTGGGCATCTGGCGCTCGGCGGCGGCGCGGAGCGGACGGTCGAGGATTTCTTCGTGCCCTTCGACAAGGCGGCGAACTTTCCCTGGAAGAGCCACGCGCTGTGGTTCTACACGCAGATGGTGCGTTGGGGGCAGCTGGCGCATACGCCTGGGAACCTGGCCATCGCCCGCGACTGCTACCGTCCCGACCTTTATCGCGCGGCGCTGAAACCGCTCGGCGTGGCGTTGCCCGGCGCCAATGCCAAGGTCGAGGGCGCACTCAAGGTGGCAACACCGGTCGGCTCGGCAGGTGCGAGCCTCGTGCTCGGTCCCGATGGTTTCTTCGACGGCCAGATCTTCGATCCCGATGAGATCGATGCCTATATTGCCTCGCAAAGTCCGGAGCAGTCGCGACAAATCAGGGAAGGCCGTTGATTGCCGGTTGATCGCTTTTACGACGACACGTTTCTATCCGCCGTCTATGACGCCTGGCATCCACGAACGGTGCGTGACGACTATGATTTCTATCTGCCTCACATCCTGAAGGCCAATGCTGTCCTTGATGTTGGGTGCGGCACGGGCACCCTTCTCCAGGAAGCTCGAAAGGCAGGCCATTCCGGGCGGCTTTGCGGCATAGATCCCGCGCCCGGCGTGCTTGAGCGCGCGCGCGCGTATCCCGGCATAGAATGGGTTCTCGGCGAATTGCAAGATCAGGATTGGGAACATCGGTTTGATCTGGTTGTCATGACCGGTCACGCATTTCAGGCCATCGTCAGCAATTCAGACCTGCAAAGCTTCGTGGCATCTGTCAGCAAATCTCTAGTCCCCGGGGGCGTTTTTGCCTTTGAAACCCGCAATCCCGCCGCGCGTCCTTGGAAACGCTGGACCCCGGAAAATACAGCGAGCGTTGCGGTGCCAGACGGGACTTCCGTGCTTATCACAACGGAACTCGATTCCGATTTTGACGGTCAAACGGTAACGTTCACTCACACCTTCAGCGGCAATCATCCAAGCCTTCCGATGCAAAGCCGGAGCACCTTGAGGTTCCTGAATACGGACGCGCTTCAGACGCTGATCGAGGACGCAGGGCTGCGTATTGAACAGCAGTTTGGCGACTTCGACGGGAGCACGCCGACTCCAACGAGCCCGGAGATCATAACGCTGGCAAAGCGTCTATGACCGTGCGTGACTTGATGCCAAATCTGCACTGATCATTTCCGCGCCATTTTTGTGCATTGCACAAAATTTATGCGTGCGCTTGCGCTAATGAACAATCTTTGGCTTGCTCGAGCTACGGGTCGGCGCGCCGACCATTGTGGCATATCCTTGATTTCATTCATGTCTGTCACTCCTTCCGAAACTGGCACGGTTCCTGCTTTGCAATAGGCAGACCCTTCTCGGGGTCATGGAACAAGCGTCCAATGGCGGGCGCTACAGGCAAAGCTGCCGCTCAGGTCAACACGCGATCCCGGATGGACGGACGCGCGCAGCCTGGCCGGCGGCTTTTTTGTTTTGACCGAACACGCAATCGACGGCGCCGGTCCCAAGCGGCGCCCAATGGGAGACGACGATGACGAAACGGATCGGAACTGGAACGACACTCAAGGGCATGACACGCCGCGATTTCCTCGCCAGAAGCGCCCTGACGGCGGGGCTGTTGGTGGCGGCGCGCAAGCTCTTACCCTCGGGCGCCTATGCCGCCACGACTGCTCCCGAGGTGACCGGGGCCAAGCTCGGCTTCATCGCGCTGACCGATGCGGCGCCCCTGATGATCGCCAAGGAGAAGGGCCTGTTCGCCAAATACGGCATGCCCGATGTCGAGGTGCTGAAGCAGGCCTCCTGGGGTGCGACGCGCGACAATCTGGTGCTCGGCGGCGAGGCCAACGGCATTGACGGCGCCCACATCCTGACGCCGATGCCCTACCTGATGCACACCGGCAAGGTGACGCAGAACAACCAGCCGCTGCCGATGGCGATCGTGGCGCGGCTCAACTACGACTGCCAGGGCATCTCGGTCGCGCAGGAATATGCCGCCACCGGCGTCGGCCTCGACGCCTCCAAGCTGAAGGAGGCCTTCGCCGCCAAGAAGGCCGGAGGCAAGGAAGTGAAAGCCGCCATGACCTTCCCGGGCGGCACACATGACCTCTGGCTGCGCTACTGGCTGGCCGCCGGCGGCATTGACCCCGACAAGGACATCTCGACCATCGTCGTGCCGCCGCCGCAGATGGTGGCCAACATGAAGGTCGGCAATATGGACGTGTTCTGCGTCGGCGAGCCGTGGAACGAGCAGCTTGTCCACCAGGGCGTCGGCTTCACCGCCGCCACCACGGGCGAACTCTGGAAGGGCCATCCGGAAAAGGCGCTCGGTCTGCGCGCCGCCTTCATCGAGAAGAACCCGAACGCCACCAAGGCGATCCTGATGGCCGTCATGGAAGCCCAGCAATGGTGCGAGGCAAAGGAGAACAAGGACGAGATGGCCGCCATCATCGGCAAGCGGCAATGGATGAACGTTCCGACCGCCGACATTATCGGCCGCCTCAAGGGCGACATCAACTACGGCAATGGCCACGTCGCCAACGGCACCGACCTCTACATGAAGTTCTGGAAGGACGGCGTGTCCTATCCGTTCAAGAGCCATGACAGCTGGTTCCTGGCCGAGAACATCCGCTGGGGCAAGTTCGCGCCGAGCACCGACATCAAGGCGCTGGTCGACCAGGTCAACCGCGAGGATCTCTGGCGCGAGGCGGCGAAGGACCTCGGCGTCGCGGCAAGCGACATTCCGGCATCCTCCTCGCGCGGCGTCGAGACCTTCTTCGACGGCAAGACCTTCGATCCGGCCAACCCGTCGGCCTATCTCGACAGCCTGAAGATCAAGGCATCGGCTTGAGCGCAACGGCGCCCTTCGCGCCGTTGTCGCTAAAGCCCCGACCCAGGCGCAAGCGGCGTTTCAGCCGCTTGTCGCCGGATACGACCACGGAGTTGTGCCTGGACATGTCAATTCAAGCCATCGAGGACACCAAGGTGAAGGTGTTTCCCGCGCCACCCGAGCCGTCGAAAGTGATCGCTTTCGCCCCCAAGGCGCGGCGTCGCTTCGACCCGCTCGCGATCTTGAGCAAACTGGCCGGCACGCTGCTGCCGCCGGTCGTCGTCATCGTGCTCATGCTCGTCGTCTGGCAGGTCGCCTGCTCGTCGCCGACGGCCAGCCTGCCGCCGCCGAGCCAGGTCTGGAACGAGGCCTACGACCTGATCGCGCATCCGTTCTTCGACAATGGCCCGCAGGATATCGGGCTTGCCTGGCGAGTGCTGATCTCCCTGCAACGGGTCGCCATCGGCTTTGGCCTTGCGGCTATCGTCGGTGTCGCGCTCGGCGCGCTGGTCGGCCAGTCGGTGTGGGCGATGCGTGGCCTCGATCCGGTGTTCCAGATCCTGCGCACCGTGCCGCCGCTCGCCTGGCTGCCTCTGTCGCTGGCGGCGTTCCGCGATTCCAGCCCGTCGGCGATCTTTGTCATCTTCATCACCTCGATCTGGCCGGTGATTATCAACACCGCCGTCGGCGTCCGCAACATCCCCGAGGACTACCGTAACGTCGCCCGCATCCTCAGGCTCAACCAGATCGAGTTCTTCGTGAAGATCATGGTGCCGGCGGCAGCGCCCTACATCTTCACCGGCTTGCGCATCGGCATCGGCCTGTCCTGGCTCGCCATCGTCGCCGCCGAAATGCTGACCGGCGGCGTCGGCATCGGCTTTTTCATCTGGGACGCGTGGAACTCGTCGCGGCTGCCCGACATCATCGTCGCGCTCGCCTATATCGGCGTCACCGGCTTCTGCCTCGACCGCCTGGTCGCCGCGGTCGGCGGCGTCGTCACCCGCGGCACAACGGCAAAGTGAGGAGAGGGTGATGGCGGCCTATCTGAAACTCGACCATATCGACAAATCCTTTGCCCGCGGCGGCCAGGTCAGCGAGGTGCTGAAAGACATAAGGCTGACCATCGACAAGGGCGAGTTCGTCTCCATCATCGGCCATTCCGGCTGCGGCAAGTCGACCTTGCTCAACCTGATCGCCGGGCTGACCAAGGTTTCCTCGGGCGCCGTGCTGCTCGAGGACAAGGAGGTCGACAGCCCCGGACCGGAGCGCGCCGTGGTATTCCAGAACCACAGCCTTTTGCCGTGGCTCACCGTCTACGAGAACATCAACCTGGCGGTGTCGAAGGTCTTCGGCGGCACCAAGAGCCGTGCCGAGCGGCATGACTGGATCATGCGCAATCTCGACCTCGTGCAGATGGCGCATGCGAAGGACAAGCGGCCGGCGGAAATCTCGGGCGGCATGAAGCAGCGTGTCGGCATTGCGCGCGCGCTCGCCATGGAACCGAAGATCCTGCTGCTCGACGAACCGTTCGGCGCGCTCGACGCGCTGACCCGCGCGCATCTGCAGGACGCGGTGATGGACATCCATTCCAGGCTTGGCTCGACGACGATCATGATCACCCATGATGTCGACGAGGCGGTGCTGCTCTCCGACCGTATCGTGATGATGACCAACGGTCCGGCGGCGACGATCGGCGAGGTGCTTGCCGTGCCGCTCGCCCGGCCGCGCCGCCGCGTCGAGCTCTCTTCCGACCGCACCTTCCTGCGCTGCCGCGAGGCAGTGCTGAAGTTCCTCTACGAACGCCACCGCTTCGTCGAAGCCGCGGAGTAGCGCCATGACTGAAAACTCGTCACCATCGGCAATGGGAAATCTGCATCGGCAATGGGCAATCTACCGCATTGCACAAATATTATGCTGCTGTGCAAGGCATTCTGACTAATCCTTGATCCGCTGTCGAACCTGGTCAAAAGCCGCGCGGCTGCACTTTCACATTGATATCATTGGATAATCAAGAACGCCGTCGAATTGGCACGCTTCCTGCCTATCAGGATGTAGGTCCGCAAGGGCAAGAAAAAGACACGGCGTCCAATGGCGGGCGCCACAGGCAAAGCTGCCGCTCAGGTTGACACGCGATCCCGGATGTACGGACGCGCCAAGCCTGGACGGCAGCTTTTTTGTTTTGAACCCGAACACGTGCCGATCCCAGGCGGCGCCAACCGGAGACGATGATGACGAAGCGGATCGGAAGTGCGACGACCCTCAAGGATTTCACGCGCCGCGATTTTATCGCCAGCAGCGTGCTGACGGCGGTGCTGTTCACCGCGGCACTGCTCTTGTTTCCCACCGACACCAGAACGGAGGGCAAGCGCCCCGAAATGACCGTTCAAGGCCAGCAGCGCTGAGCGAAGCGCCCTTGATCCACAAAACACGCGGCGCCTCCCACGCCGCAAACCGGAGCCTCAGATGACCACAATCCTCCCAGCCGCGCCCAGCCAGGATAGTGCTCCCCGGCAGGCGCTCATGATGTCCACCATCGCCTTCACCGTCTGCTTCGCGGTGTGGACGATCTTTTCCATCATCGGCGTTCGCATAAAGCAGGAACTTGGGCTGAACGAGACCGAGTTCGGCCTGCTCGTCGGCACGCCGATCCTCACCGGCTCGCTCGTGCGCATGGTGCTCGGCGTCTGGACCGACCGCTTTGGCGGACGGCTGGTCTACACCGCCACCATGCTGGCGGCGGCGGTGGCGACCTTCCTGCTTTCCTTTGCGCACACCTACGAGCAGATGCTCCTCGCAGCGCTCGGCGTCGGGCTTGCCGGCGGCTCCTTCGCTGTCGGCGTCGCTTATGTCTCGCGCTTCTTCCGCGCCGGCAGGCAAGGCACGGCGCTCGGCATTTTCGGCGTCGGCAATGTCGGCGCCGCGGTCACCAAGTTCCTGGCGCCGTTCGTGCTCCTGGCCTGGGGCTGGCAGTCGGTGGCGCAGATCTGGGCAGC
Organism: bacterium M00.F.Ca.ET.205.01.1.1; assembly: GCA_004791255.1. Lineage (GTDB taxonomy): Bacteria > Pseudomonadota > Alphaproteobacteria > Rhizobiales > Rhizobiaceae > Mesorhizobium. Next base: position 521,107 of record SRUQ01000003.1, on the reverse strand, counting down.
CGCGCTGGTCGTCATGGCGGTCATGTTCTGGTTCACCACCGGTGACGATCCGGTCATCCGCGAGCGCCGTGCCGGCAAGGCGGCGCCGGCTCGAAGCTTCTGGCAGGAATTCGCGCCGCTCAAGAACCCGCGGGTCTGGCGCTTCGCCTTCTACTACTTCTTCGTCTTCGGCGCGTTCGTGGCGCTGTCGCTCTGGCTGCCGCGCTACCTGATCGGTGTCTACGGCTTTGGCATCGCCACTGCCGGCATGATCGGCGCGGCCTATTCAATTCCTGCCAGCATCTTCCGCGCCTATGGTGGCGTGCTTTCCGACCGCATCGGTGCGCGCACCGTGCTCTACTGGACCTTCACCGTCTGCGCCGTCGCGACCCTCGTTCTGTCTCTCCCCTCGGCAGACTACGTCGTGCGCGGCATCAGCGGGCCGATCCCGTTCCATTTCGAGATCGGCCCGGTCGCCTTCATCGCGGTCGCCAGCGTGCTCGGCTTCTTCATGAGTCTCGGCAAGGCCGCCGTCTACAAGCACATCCCGGCCTATTATCCGCAGAGCGTCGGCGCGGTCGGCGGCGTCGTCGGCATGATCGGCGGCCTTGGCGGCTTCATCCTGCCGATCGCCTTCGGCGCGCTGAACGACCTCACCGGCGTCTGGTCGAGCTGCTTCATGTTGCTCTTCGTCATCGTCGTGACCTGCCTTGCCTGGATGCATTTTTCCATCCGGCGCATGGAACGCGCGACAGCCGCTGAGGCCCCAGGCCTCTCTTACGCCGCGGAGTGAGACCTATGACCGAGAAACTCGTCATCATCGGCAACGGCATGGCCCCAGGGCGCATGCTGGAGCATCTGCTGGAAAAGGCACCCGGCCGCTACGCCGTCACCATCTTCAACGCCGAACCCCGCGTGAACTACGACCGCATCATGCTGTCGCCGGTCCTGTCGGGCGAAAAGGACTATGAAGAGATCATCATCCACGGCGATGGTTGGTACATCAAGCACGGCATCACCCTTTACAAGGGCCACAAGATCGTCGCCATCGATCGCACGGCGAAGACCGTCACCTCCGACCACGGCGTGACCGAGCCCTACGACAAGCTCGTCATCGCCACCGGCTCGGTGCCGTTCATCATCCCAGTGCCCGGCCACAATCTGCCGGGCGTGCTGACCTATCGCGACCTCGACGATGTCAGGGCGATGATGCTTGCGGCGCAGTCCAGGGCCAAGGCCGTCGTTATCGGCGGTGGCCTGCTCGGGCTCGAGGCCGCCGCTGGCCTCAACGCGCAAGGCATGGACGTCACCGTGCTGCATGTCATGCCCACGCTGATGGAGCGCCAGCTCGATCCCGCCGCCGGCTATCTCCTGCAGCGTGCCGTGGAAGAGCGCGGCATCAAGGTCATCACCAAGGCCAACACCCAGGCCATCACGGGCAATGGCAAGGTCGAGCAGGTGGAACTTGCCGATGGCACGATCATCCCGGCAACGCTGGTGGTGATGGCGGTGGGCATCCGGCCGAACGCGGCGCTGGCCAAGGACGCCGGCATTGCCGTCAACAGAGGCATCGTCGTCGATGCCGGCATGCGCAGCAACGATCCCGACATCTATGCGCTCGGCGAATGCGCCGAGGTCAACGGCATGGTCTACGGGCTGGTGGCACCGCTCTACGAGATGGCGCGTGTCACCGCCAGCCAGCTTGCCGGCGACGAGACCGCCGCCTTCGTCCATTCCGACACGCCGACCAAGCTCAAGGTCACCGGCATCGAGCTGTTCTCGCTGGGCGACTTCGCCGATGGCGACGACCGCCAGGAGATCGTGCTGCGCGATGCCTCGGCCGGCGTCTACAAGCGCCTGGTGCTGAAGGATGACCGTATCATCGGCACCGTGCTCTATGGCGAGACGGCCGACGGCGCCTGGTTCAACGACCTGAAGAAGAAGCAGACCGACATTTCGGAGATGCGCGACACGCTTATCTTCGGCCAGTCATACCAGGGGGGTGCCCCGCTGGACCCTATGGCGGCCGTTGCAGCCTTGCCGGATGATGCGGAAATCTGCGGCTGCAACGGCGTCTGTAAGAGTAAGATCACGGGCGCGATCACGGCCAAGGGCCTGACCTCACTCGACGATGTCAGGGCCCACACCAAGGCTTCGGCCTCCTGCGGCTCCTGCACCGGGCTGGTCGAGAAACTGATGGTGCTGACCCTCGGCGACACCTACAACCCGGCCGCCGTGCAACCCATGTGCTCCTGCACCACGCTCGGTCATGACGAGGTGCGCCGGCTGATCAAGGCCAAGGGGCTGAAGACCATTCCCGCCGTCATGCAGGAGCTGGAATGGAAGACCTCCTGCGGCTGCGCCAAATGCCGGCCGGCGCTCAACTACTACCTCGTCTGCGACTGGCCGAATGAATACGCCGACGACTACCAGTCGCGCTTCATCAATGAGCGCGTCCACGCCAACATCCAGAAGGACGGCACCTATTCGGTGGTGCCGCGCATGTGGGGCGGCGTCACCAACTCTTCGGAATTGCGCGCCATCGCCGATGTCGTCGACAAGTTCGAAATCCCGATGGTCAAGGTCACCGGCGGCCAGCGCATCGACATGCTCGGCATCCGCAAGGAGGATTTGCCGGCGGTGTGGGCCGATCTCGGCCAGGCCGGCTTCGTCTCCGGCCATGCCTATGCCAAGGGGCTGCGCACGGTGAAGACCTGCGTCGGTTCCGACTGGTGCCGCTTCGGCACGCAGGATTCGACCGGGTTTGGCGTGCGCATCGAGAAATTCATGTGGGGCTCGTGGACGCCGGCCAAGGTCAAGATGGCGGTGTCGGGCTGTCCCCGCAACTGCGCCGAGGCGACCTGCAAGGATGTCGGCGTCATCTGCGTCGAGTCCGGCTACGAGATCCACTTCGCGGGCGCGGCCGGCCTCGACATCAAGGGCACCGAAGTACTCGGCCTGGTCAAGACCGAGGACGAGGCGCTGGAGCATATCGTGGCGCTCACGCAGATGTACCGCGAGCAGGCCCGCTATCTCGAGCGCATCTACAAATGGGCCAAGCGCATCGGCATCGCGGAGGTCAAGCGCCAGATCATGGACGATACCAGCAAGCGCAAGGCCTATTACGACCGCTTCGTCTTTTCGCAGAAATTCGCCCAGGTCGACCCATGGTCGGAGCGCGTCTCCGGCAAGGACAAGCACGAATTCCGGCCGATGGCGTCGGTCGGGTTCGCGGAGGCGGCGGAGTGAGAGCGTGTTCCCGAAAAGTGGGAACCGGTTTGGGGTCGAGAGCATGCGCAAAAAGGGAATTCACATGAACTGGACCGCGATCGGCTCTCTCTCCGACATTCCGCGCCGCGGCGCGCGCTGTGTCGCCACCCCGCGAGGCAAGATCGCCGTCTTCCGCACCGCGGACGACAAGGTCTTCGCCATCGATGACCATTGCCCGCACAAGGGTGGACCGCTGAGCCAGGGCATCGTGCATGGCGCTGCGGTGACCTGCCCCTTGCACAATTGGGTCATCTCGCTGGAGACCGGCAAGGCGCTCGGCGCCGACGAGGGCGCGGTGCGCACCATCCCGGTCAAGGTCGAGGGCGAGCGTCTGTTCATCGCCCTGGAAGCGCTGGCCAGCCGTGCCGCCTGAAATCATGGAGATCGACGAAGCGCGCGAGGTGAGGACCACCTGCCCCTATTGCGGGGTGGGCTGCGGCGTGCTGGCGAAGGTCGCCGCGGACGGGCAGGTGTCCGTCCGCGGCGATCCCGATCATCCGGCGAATTTCGGCCGGCTCTGCTCCAAGGGTTCGGCGCTGGCCGAGACCATCGATCTCGAGGGCCGGCTGCTTCAACCGCAAATCCATGGCCGCCGGACAGGCTGGGACGAAGCGCTCGACCTCGTCGCCTCGACCTTCTCGCGGACCATCGCCGAGCATGGTCCCGACGCGGTCGCCTTCTACGTCTCGGGCCAGTTGCTGACCGAGGATTACTACGTTGCCAACAAGCTGATGAAGGGCTTCATCGGTTCAGCCAACATCGACACCAATTCGCGGCTCTGCATGGCCTCGTCCGTCGCCGGCCACCGCCGCGCCTTCGGCTCGGACACGGTGCCGGGCACCTACGAGGATCTGGAACTCGCCGACCTCATCGTGCTGGTCGGCTCCAACCTCGCCTGGTGCCATCCCGTGCTCTACCAGCGCATCGCGGCTGCCCGGGAAAAGCGACCCGACATGAAGGTCGTGCTCATCGACCCGCGCCGCACCATGACCTCGGACATCGCCGACCTGCACCTGGCGATCGCGCCGGATGGCGACGTCGCCCTCTTCACCGGACTGCTCGCCTGGCTCGGCCAGCACAATGCGCTGGACCGCTCCTATGTCACGGCGCACACGACCGGCTTCGGCCAGGCGCTCTTCGCGGCCTCGAAGCTCGACATTTCCGGCGTCGCCGCGGCCACGGGCCTCGGCGAGGACGAACTTGTCCATTTCTACAGCCTGTTCGCTGCCACCGACAGGACGGTGACGGTCTATAGCCAGGGCGTGAACCAGTCGTCCTCGGGCACCGACAAGGTCAACGCCATCATCAATTGCCATCTCGCCACCGGCCGCATCGGCAGGCCGGGCACCGGACCGTTCTCGGTCACCGGCCAGCCCAACGCAATGGGTGGCCGCGAGGTCGGCGGCCTGGCCAACATGCTCGCCGCCCATATGGAGATCGACAACTCCGACCATCGCGACCGCGTCGGACGCTTCTGGAACGCGCCGGCCATTGCGCAACGGCCCGGACTGAAAGCCGTCGACATGTTCGAGGCGGTCGCCGAAGGACGCATCAAGGCGCTGTGGATCATGGCCACCAACCCGGTCGATTCGATGCCCGATGCAGGCGCCGTCGAAGCGGCGATCAAGGCTTGTCCCTTCGTCGTGGTCTCGGACGTGCTGGAAAGCACCGACACGGTGCGCCACGCCCATGTCCGGCTGCCGGCAACCGCCTGGGGCGAGAAGGACGGGACCGTCACCAATTCCGAGCGCCGCATCTCGCGCCAGCGCGCCTTCTTGGCCGCCCCCGGCGAAGCGCGGCCCGACTGGTGGATAACTGCCGAAGTGGCGCGGCGCATGGGGTTTGCCGAGGCGTTTGTGCATGAAACGCCGGCGGAGATCTTCGCCGAGCACGCGGCGTTATCTGGGTTTGAGAATGATGGCGCACGGGACTTTGACATTGGCGCGTATGGCGCTGTCGATGCTGCTGACTACGCAGCGCTAGAGCCGTTCCAGTGGCCAGCACCGAGTCCAGCCACCCCCGAGGCGGTCAACTCGTCCAGGCGCCAGCCCATCCGCTTCTTCGCCGACGGCGCCTTCTACACACCCGACCGCAAAGCGCGTTTCATCCCTGTCCAGGCTTCGGTCGAAACCCGCACCAGCCCCGACTTCCCGCTCGTTCTCAACACCGGACGCATCCGCGACCACTGGCACACCATGACGCGCACCGGCAAAAGCCAGCGCCTGTCCCAGCACATCGCCGAACCCTTCGTCGAAATTCACCCTGACGATGCCCAGCATGTCAGCATCGGCGATGCCGACATCGTGCGCGTCTCGAGTCCGCGCGGCGACGTGCTTGTGCGCGCACTGATCACCTCGCGCCAGCGCCGCGGCAGCCTGTTCATGCCGATGCATTGGACCGACCAGTTCGCCGCCAGGGGCCGCATCGACACGCTCACGAAGCCACACGTCGATCCGGTCTCGGGCCAGCCGGCGCTGAAACATGTCGCGGCTCGCATCGAGAAATTCGCCGCCAAGGCCTTTGGCTTCGCCGTCACGCGCCAACGCCCCGAGACAATTGCCGCCGACTATTGGGCGGTCGCCCGCTGCAAGGGCGGCTGGCGCATTGAGCTGGCTTTCGCCGACCCCGAGATCGACTGGAAGGGCTTTGCCCAGTCGCTCTTTGCTGCGGAGCCTCAAGCCGAAGTGCTCGCCTATCATGACCGCGATGCCGGCCAGCACCGCATTGCCGCTTTCGATGGCGCACAACTGTTGGGTGCCTTGTTCGTCGCGCCCGGCCCGGTCGCCGTGTCGCGCGGCTGGGCAACGCAGCAACTCGAAGAGGCCCATGCCAGCCAGCGCCAGCGCTTCAGGATCGTCGCAGGCCGCGCCGGCGCCGATCGGCCCGATGTCGGCGCCACCGTGTGTTCCTGCTTCAACGTCGGCATCAACCAGATCGTCGCGGCGGTGACGGGTGGCTGCACGACAGTCGAAGCCATCGGCGGCACGCTGAAGGCCGGCACCAATTGCGGCTCCTGCCGCTCCGAGATCCGCGCGATCATAAGGGCCAACCAGGTTCAGGCGGCCGAGTAGAGGCCGTCCATCCTCAACTGACGAAATAGCGCTGCCATGCGAAGTCGGCGCTGCCTCCCCCGCTCAAACCTGCCCAACAGCCATTTTCGACTTCGCGGATGTCGACCATATGGGTTGGCGCGGTTGAAAGATGCCGGCATTGGGCAGTATTTCCGAAACCTTTGCAATGAGTTAGAGGCGAGTGCCAGTCACGCGACCTCCGCCAACGGCCCAAACTATAGTCCGCCCGCGTCAACTGGACACAAGTGCTCAAGACTGAAAATGTGGTTGTGTTTCAGAACGGTAAGAGTGGTGGTGAACTAGGGGAAGATGGCACTGAATTTCGAGGACATAGTCAGCCATCAGGACCTGCACCGTCACGTCAGGGAGCAGTCGCTGGCCCTGATTCATATTTACGAGGCGAGCCCACGCCTGGCCGCCATTTTCGCCACGCAGCAGCGCTGGCTGATGGGGCATGTCGGCCTTGCCATGCACTTCAGGCGCGATCCGCTCGACCGACGCACCGCGTTGACGGTGTCGCGTTTCATCGAGGTGGTGCACCAACAAAGAGTGGCCAGCCGCAACACCGCCGACGCTTTCATCAAGGAAATGCTGCACTACCACATCGCCGAGTATGTCGAAGGCGGGGACGGACGCACCCACCCCCTGCAGCCGACCGCAACCACTGTCCAGACGTTCACCGGTTGGGTCCACGCCCATCTGCGGACGCTCGATCATCTCGACGGCGGGGATCGGCTGGCGCGGTTTCTGGAGCAGCCCGGCATGCTGGCCACATTGCAGCCGCTGGTGGCTGACGGCCTGCTGTCATCGGAGCCGGTCCGGGAACCCAACCGGACCTTTTCCCTCTTCATCTGGCTCAACAATGGCGGCATCGTCATGGACTGGCTTATGTCGGGCATCGATCCCGACCATATAGGCCGTGAGGAGATTCCGACCAGCGTGGTCTCGATCGCGGAGTTCGCCAGTTGGCTCAAGCTGTCGCGCACGCATCTGGGCCGCAAATTGCGCGATGCAGAAGTGCTCGGCAGCATCGGCTGGCTCGGCCAGCGCGGCCATTCGGTGATGTGGGTGTCGCCTGGCTTCTTCAGGGAATACATGACCGTCCAGGCCGCCAAGCTGGCCATCGTCGACGCCGCCTTCGAAGCCTGCTTTTAACCCCGAGCGGCGGCGGCGAACCGCCGCCTGGTACGGCTTGCGGCCTGCCCTGGCCGTGGCCTGTCATTGTCGGCCGCAGGCGTCTGGACACGGGCGCCGAAGGCTGAGAGGCGATCATCGATGCAGCCTTCTCAGCCGCCCCCTCCGCGACGGGCGGTTCACCGCACCGGAGCATCCCGTGCAGGGATGCTCCGGATTGATCCGGTTTGTAGGCAGGCAAGCCTAGAAATTCTCAGTCGATATCGAATGAGACGCCCTGGGCAAGCGGCAGCGCCTTGGAATAGTTCACAGTGTTGGTGGCGCGACGCATATAGGCTTTCCACGCATCGGAGCCGCTCTCGCGGCCGCCGCCGGTTTCCTTCTCACCACCGAACGCGCCGCCGATCTCGGCCCCCGACGTGCCGATATTGACATTGGCAATACCGCAATCCGAACCGTCGACACCGAGGAAGCGCTCGGATTCCTGCAGGTCGCGGGTGAAGATCGACGAGGAAAGCCCGGCGCCGACCGCATTGTGCTCGTCGAGCACGGTGTCGAAATCGGAATATTTCATCACATAGAGGATCGGCGCAAAGGTCTCTTCCGTCACCGGCGAGACCTGGCTTTGCATTTCGACCAGCGCCGGATGCACATAATAGGCGTCAGGATGGCCATTCTCGACGCGGCCGCCGCCAGTCACCTTGCCGCCATGGGCGGTGGCTTCGGCAAGCGCCTTTTGCATAGCGTCGAACGCGGCCTTGTCGATAAGCGGACCGACCAGCGAGGAGGTCTCCAGCGGATTGCCGACCGAGACGCTCTGATACGCCTTCTTCAGGCGCGGCACCAAGGCATCGTAGACACTCTCATGCACGAACAGGCGCCGCAGTGTCGTGCAGCGCTGGCCGGCCGTGCCCATGGCGCCGAAGGCAATGGCGCGCAGCGCCATGTCGAGATCGGCTGTCGGGCAGACGATGCCGGCATTGTTGCCGCCGAGTTCGAGCACCGCGCGTGCAAAACGCTTGGCCAGACGCGGGCCGACATCCCGGCCCATGCGGGTCGAGCCGGTGGCGGAGACCAGCGGCACCTTCGGATGGTCGACCAGGATCTCGCCGACGGCGCGGTCGCCGATCAGCACCGGCGCCAGGCCTTGCGGCGCATCGGCGCCGAAGCGCTTGACGGCGCGTGCAAAAATCGCCTCGCAGGCGAGCGCCGTCAGCGGTGTCTTTTCGGAAGGTTTCCACACCACGGCGTCGCCGCAGACCAGCGCAAGTGCTGCATTCCACGACCACACCGCGACCGGGAAGTTGAAGGCGGAGATGACGCCGACGACGCCGAGCGGATGCCAGGTTTCCATCATGCGGTGGCCGGGGCGCTCGGTGGCGATGGTCAAGCCGTAGAGTTGGCGGGAAAGACCGACGGCGAAATCGCAGATGTCGATCATTTCCTGCACCTCGCCGAGGCCCTCGGAAGGGATCTTGCCGACCTCGATCGACACCAGCCGGCCAAGCTCGGCCTTGTGGGCGCGCAATTCCTCGCCGAGCAGCCGCACCAGTTCGCCACGCTTGGGGCCCGGCACCAGCCGCCAGGCCTGGAACGCCTTGTGCGCGGCCTCGATGGTCTTTGCCGCGTCGGCCGGCGAGATCGTCTTCAGCGCCGCGATCTGCTCACCCGTGACCGGGCTGCGCACGACGAGGTCGCCGCCCGTCAGCGCGTCCTTGGCAACACCCAGTTTCGCCAGAAGCTCGGCGGTTTCCTTCGCTATCGTCATGTCTATCCCTTTCAGATCCCGCCGCCCAAAGGGCGCGGGTCAACGCCTTGCGTCATGCCTTCCCGGTGCCATCAGGCAGGAAAGGTGCTGTGATGGCGTGCCATTACCTGTTTCAGGGGAAAATCGCCACCCCGGCATGGTCTAAGCCCGGGCCGGATCGTTGAACCAGCAGGAAGGCAGGCTCAGCGCGCTGAGCGCGCCGCGCCGTCCTTCATCAGCCGGTCGATATGCATGCGGATATGGGCCGCCTCCGCCGCCGTGTTGGCGAGCGCAATGGCGCGGTCGAAGGCGACGCGCGCCTCCTCGCCCCGGTCGAGCTGCATCAACAGACCGCCCTTGAGGCCGAAGAAATGGAAATAACCGGAAAGCCTCTGCTCGAGCGGCTCGATCATGGCAAGCGCCGCTTCCGGGCCGCGCACCTTGGCGACAGCGACCGCGCGGTTGAGCGTAATCACCGGCGACGGCTGCATCTGTTCGAGCAGGCCATAGAGCAGGTCGATCTCCACCCAGTCGGTGTCCTCGGCCTTGTCGGCCCGCGCATGGAGTGCGGCGATCGCCGCCTGCACCTGGTAGGGGCCGGGTTTGCGGTGGCGTAGCGCTTTGTCGACCAGCGCCAGGCCTTCATCGATCATCTTGCGGCTCCAGAGGCTGCGATCCTGGTCCTCCAGCAGCACGATTTCGCCATTGCCGTCGAAACGGGCCGGCGCGCGCGCATGTTGGAGCAGGAGCAGCGCCGTCAACCCCATGATCTCCGCTTCGGTCTGGAACAGCCTGAGCAGGAGGCGAGCCAGCCTGATCGCCTCCTCGCACAGCGGCGCGCGGGCCGGCGCCTCGCCGCTATTGGTCGAATAGCCCTCGTTAAAGACCAGGTAGACCATCGCCGCGACGGCAGCGAGCCGCTCCGAGCGCTCGACGGCATCAGGCGCCTCGAACGGCACGCCAGCCTCGGCAATGCGCGCCTTGGCGCGGGTGATGCGCTGTTCCATGGCGCTCTCGCCGACCAGGAAAGCGCGCGCGATCTGCTTGACGGTAAGGCCGGAGACGATGCGCAGCGCCACCGCGATCTGCTGCGTCGCCGGCAGGTCGGGGTGGCAGCAGATGAACAGCAGCCGCAGGATGTCGTCGCGGTAGTGAGCGCCGTCCAGGCGCTCGGCGATGTCGCTCTCGGCATCCTCCAGGTCGGAGATCTGGTCTTCTTCCGGCATCGGCGCCTGCTTGGCGCGCTTGCGCACCGCATCGATACCGCTGTTGCGGCCGACGAAGATCAGCCAGGCCGCCGGATCGCGCGGCGGTCCGTTCTGCGGCCAGTTCTTCAGCGCCCTGAGGCACGCGTCCTGGAAAGCTTCCTCCGCCGTATCCAGATCGCGGAAATAGCGCAGCAGCGCGCCCATCGCCTGCGGGCGGGCGGCACTGATGGCGGAACTGATCCAGGCAAGGTCGGTCATACGGCAACCTTGGTGGGATTGAACACCGAGACCGGCCGGATCTCATAGGAACCGCCGCTCGGATTGACTTCGGAAAGTTCGCGGGCGAACTCGACGGCCTCGTCGAGATCGTCGCATTCGAGCGTGTAGAAGCCGAGAAACTGCTCCTTGGTCTCGGCGAACGGCCCGTCGATGACGACCGATTCGCCCTTGACCTTGCGCAGCGTCGTCGCCGCCGTCGTCGGCAGAAGCCGCGCCACCGGACCAAGCCGGCCAGCCTGGGCATACTTATCCTGGACGTTGAGGAGGTTGGCCATGACCGTGTCGTCCTGCTCCTTGCTCCAGGAGCAGACGACGTCTTCGGAAGCATAGCAGAGGATGGCATAAAGCATGTGGACGTCCTTTTCTGTAATCGAAGGACGAAACAGTAGGACCGATCCCGACACAAGGTCGATAAAAAATTTGGGGCGCAGGCGGCACGGCCTGCGGACGCGCCTCGGCAGATCAGCCTTCACTGGCTTTGAGCCACCTCAGCACCAGCGCCTCCTCGTCGTCGAGACCGTCGATCGAGCGCTTGCGCTTGTTGGCCTCGGCCATTTCGGCAAAGAGCCGGCCTTCTAACCACGCCTCAATGACCATCGGATGGATGTAGCATCTGCGGCAGACAGCGCGCGTGTTGCCAAGCCGCTCCGCGACCTTGTCGATGACGCTGTTCGTCACGCGCTTTTGCTGCGCCTGGCTTTCCGGCAACTCCGTCCGCGCGAACAGCGAGGCGGCATGGATGGTGCCGCCCCAGGTGCGGAAGTGCTTGGAGCTGAAGCCGTTGCCAGCCGCCTCCTTTATGTAGCGGTTGACGTCCTCGGAGCGGACCGATCGCCTGTCGCCGTCCTCGTCGAGATACTGGAACAGTTTCTGGCCCGGCAAATCCTGTGCGCCGCGCACGATGCCCGCGATCCGGCGGTCGACCAGCTTGAGTTTCCACTCCTTGCCGGACTTGCCCTTGAAGGCGAAGCGCAGGCGCGAACCACTGATGTCGACATGGCGATCGCGCAGCGTGGTCAGCCCGAAACTCTTGTTGTCACGGGCGTAGGCGGCATTGCCGACGCGGATCATGGTGTTGTCGAGCAGCCAGACGACCGCCGCGACGACGCGCTCGAGCGGCAGGCCGTGACGGCGCAGATCGGTTTCGATCCGGCGGCGCAGGCCCGGCAGGGCTTCCGCAAAGGCGGCAAGGCTCGAATATTTGGCGCCGTCGCGTTCTTCCGCCCATTGCGGATGGTAGCGATACTGCTTGCGCCCACGCTGGTCCCGGCCAGTCGCCTGGATATGGCCGTTGGCGTCGGGCGATATCCACACATCCGTCCATGCCGGCGGAATGACGATTGCCTCGATGCGCGCCCTGGTGGCATCGGGCACGGCGCGCCCATCAGGCCCCTTGTAGGTGAATCCCGTGCCGGCCTTCACACGGCGGATACCCGGCTCGGCATCATTGACATAGGTCAGCGCCGCATGACTGGCCGAACTTTGCGCACCAGTCTTCGACACACCGTTTTTCGCGATAGCGCTCTCGTCAGTCGAATGACTGCGCGACAATCCGGATCTCTGCAGCATCGAGCCTCCACGCAAATACGCGTAGATAAGCTGCCGGCCGCCTGCGGGTTCCAAATGTCATGCGGGAAGCAATCGGCCCGGGCTCGCCGTCACGCCTTTTCGAGCACGACCGGGATGACGTCGACGGCCTGCTCGCCGACCTGTCCGCCGGTCGTCTTCAGCACGCCGACAATGGGCGCCACATCGGAATAGTCGCGCCCATAGCCGACGGTGATGTGGTCGTTGGAGGCGCGCATGCCGTTGGTCGGATCGAACTCCTGCCAGCCGGCATCGCGCCCGCACCAGACCTTGACCCAGGCATGCATGGCGTCGGCGCCCTCGAGCCTTGGTTTGCCCTTCGGCGGAATGGTGCGCAGGAAGCCGCTGACATAGCCGGCCGGAATGCCGAGCCCGCGCAGGCCGGCGATCATGATGTGCGAGAAATCCTGGCACACGCCGCGCTTCAGCCTGAAGGCATCGCTTGCCCTGGTGCGCACCGTGGTCGCCTCGCCATCATAGGCGAACTCGCGGTGGATGCGCTTGCAAAGGTTCATCGCCGTGCCGGCAGCCGAGCCGCCGATGCTGCCTTGCGCATAGGCGGTGATGGCGGCGTCGATGCCGGCGTGACTGCTTGCCGCCAGAAAGTGATGCGGCGAGGCCGGCGCCAGCGAGCGCATGGCGGCGAGTTCCTGGCTCAGCCGGTCGAGATCGGGTGACACGTCGAGCCCCGGCTCCGGCCGCGACACCGCTACGCGCGCGCTCATCCTGATATCGAGCGTGTCATGCGCGTCGCGAAAGGCGATCGAAGTAACGTTGTTGCCGAAGAAATCGGAAAAGTCCGACCGTTCGTTGGGCACCGGCGCGAAGGACAGCGAAGCGGCGATGACCCGCTGCACGCCGTCGATGGTCGGCGGCAGCACACGCACCTGGTGGCGGCCGCCACCGGCGGCGGCAGCGTAGTCGTAGTGGAGTTGGAGCCTGATGTCGTAAAGCATGCGCAGCGCCGTCCTATCCGAAATAGGCTTTGGCGAGGCTGCTGTAGAGGCCGCCGATTTCGCTGGCGAGATCGTTCAGCGCCTTGACCGTCATGTCGGCGGGCTCCTTGATGGCGATGGCGGTGTTGAGCTGCAGTATCTCCTTGGCCGCCGCCGACATGTGCCCCTCCCCGCCAACCGCCGGCAACAGGCCGATCTCGGCCTTCAGCCTTTCGAGCTGGAACAGGACGGAGCGCGGGTTGAGCGGATCGAGCGCCAAGAGGTCGATCACCGTGCGGCGGCCGCTCTGCACGGGGTATTGCCGCCGGTGGGTCATGACGCTGTCGCCGATTTCCAGCATCATGTCGAGCGCACCGTCAGGCGCCTTGCTGCTGGTCAGCCTGGCAAGCGTGCCGGCGATCTGGATGCCGCGCTCCAGCCGGCGGCCGATCTCCAGGAAACGCCAGCCGGCGAAGCGGTACATGTTCTCGTGCAGCAGGCCGGAAAAGCCGGCGAGCTTGCGCAGGATGACCGTCATCGCCCGCGTCGCGTCGTCGCCGGGCGCCACCGTGGTGGCGAACTGGTGGATGGTTTTCGACAGGTCCTTGAGCGCCAGCCAGCCGTCCGGCGAGAAGCGATCGCGGATCTGCCCGGCGCTGTAGACGGCGCTGTCGAGCGTGCCGATCAGCCCTAGCGGGATCGCCGACTCGACATCGATGCCGAACGGTTCGAGATAGTCCCTGATGTCGGCAAGCAGCGGCATGTCGGGATCGGAAGTCTCGGCCAGCCGCACATGATAGGCGCGCAGGATGCGCACCGTGTCTTCCGAGCGTTCGATGTAGCGGCCGAGCCAGGTGAGGTTTTCCGCCGCGCGGCTGGGCAAGCTGCCCGGCCTGGTGCGGGTGAAGCTGTCGCCCTCCTGCGGCAACAGCGTCTCGCGCTCCACCGGCCGGTCGCTGACCACCCAGACGTCGGCCGCCTGGCCGCCGCGCTGCATGGCGATCGCCGTCGGGTCGAGCGACAGGCCGACGCGGGCGAAGCCGCCCGGCATGACAGTCCAGCCATCCGGCGTGCGCGCCAGATAGACGCGCAGGCTTGCCGGTCGCGGCTCCAGCCAGCCGCCGACGAAGAACGGCGTGGTGGAAAGCGTCACCGCTTCCTGGCCGACGAAGTCGCCGCCACCGCTTTCGATGCGCGCTACCAGTTCCGCCCGCTCTTGCGCCGACAGCGCCGAGCCGAGCTTGGTCTGGCCGTCATCCTCGAAGGCGAGCCTGGTCGACAGCGCCGGGCCGATGATCATGCGGTCGATATTGGCAAGCACATGCGCGCGTTCGGCATCCTGCCCGCACCACCACGTCGCGATGCTCGGCAACAGCAGTTCCTCGCCGCGCAGTTCACGTGCTATCTTGGGCAGGAAGGCGAGCAGCGCGCGCGTCTCCATCAAGCCCGAGCCGAGCGCATTGACAGTCGACACGGCGCCGTGCCGGATCGCCTCGACCAGGCCCGGCGTGCCGATCTGCGAATCCGAGCGCAGTTCGAGCGGGTCGGCGAAAGCGGCATCGAGCCGCCGCCACAGCACGCTGATCGGCATCAGCCCGGAGACGGTGCGCACCATCAGCCGGCCGCCGGAAACGGTGAGATCCTCGCCTTCGAGCAGCATGATGCCGAGATAACGGGCTATGTAGGCGTGTTCGTAATAGGTCTCGTTGAGCGGCCCTGGGGTCAGGATGGCGACGCGGCCATCGCTTTCCTTCGCCATGCCGATCAGTGCATCGCGAAAACGGCGGAAGAAGCCGGCAAGCCGGTGCACATGCATTTCGCCATAGATGTCGGACAGCGCGCGCGTGGTGGCCACCCGGTTCTCGAGCGCAAAGCCGGCGCCCGACGGCGCCTGGGTGCGGTCGCCGAGCACCCACCACTGGCCGTCCGGCCCCCGGCCGAGTTCGAAGGCGCAGAAATGCAGGAAATGCCCGCCGGCCGGCGTGGTGCCGACAACCGGCCGCAAATATTCCGGGCTTGCCGCGATCAGCCCGGCCGGCAGGATGCCCGTTTCGACCAGCCGGTTGCGGCCATGGATATCGGCTATCGTTTCCTCGAACAGTTCGGCGCGCTGCACCAGCCCGGCGCTGATCGCGGCCCACTCGCTGTCCTCGATGAGCACGGGAACATGTGCCAGCGGCCATTCGCGCTCGTTGGCGCCGGCCTTGTCATAGACACGGTAGTAGACGCCGGCATCGCGCAGATACTGATCGGCACGGGCAAAGCGCTGGCCAAGCACCTCAGGACCCAGTTCGTCGAGCGCCTCGATGAAGTGCTTCCAGACCGGGCGCGGATTGCCTGATGCATCGACCATCTCGTCGACGATCCCGTCGATCGGCTGGTAGTGCTCCAGCAGGCTGTGCCTGTGCGGTCTACCGCGTATCTTCTTGTGATTCCCCTTAGCCATGTCCAATCACAGTCTGGATGGGCGGCGAAGGTCAAGCGTCATCGGGAAATCCTGCGCCGGTTGCTCCTCGCGCAGCACATAACCGGAGGGCGTATGACCGCGCGGCTCGAAGCGGGCGAGCCTGCGCGCCTCCGCCTCGTTGCCGTTGACCGGGAAAGTGTCATAGTTGCGGCCGCCGGGATGCGCGACATGGTAGACGCAGCCGCCGACCGCCCGGCCAGACCAGCGGTCATAGATGTCGAACACCAGCGGTGTGTTGACCGGCAGTGCCGGATGCAGGCCCGATGCCGGCTGCCAGGCCTTGAAGCGCACGCCCGCCACCGCCACCTCACGGTTGTCGGTCACTTTCATCGGCACGATGCGGCCGTTGCAGACGATGGCGTGGCGCTCCGGATTGAGACCTTCGGTCCTCACCTGCAGCCGCTCCACCGACGAATCGACGAAACGCACCGTGCCGCCGATCGCGCCCTGCTCGCCCATGACATGCCAGGGCTCCAGCGCCTGCCGCAGTTCCAGCTTGACGCCGGCATGTTGCACCTCGCCGCAGAACGGAAAGCGGAACTCGAGCTGCGCATCGAACCATTCGGGGCGGAATTCGAAACCGTTGAGCTTGAGATCGTCGAGCACGTCGAGGAAATCGGCCCAGACATGATGCGGCAGCATGAAACGGTCATGCAGCGAGGTGCCCCAGCGCACGAAGCGGCCGTCGAGCGGGTTCTTCCACGCTCGAGCAATGATCGCCCTGACCAGCAATTGCTGCGCCAGCGACATGCGCGCATTGGGCGGCATTTCGAAGCCGCGGAATTCGACCAGCCCCAGCCGACCGGTCGGCCCATCGGGCGAGAACAGCTTGTCGATGCAGATTTCCGAGCGATGCGTGTTGCCGGTGACGTCGGTCAGCAAATTGCGGAACAGCCGGTCGACCAGCCAAGGCAAGGGAGCCTCGCCCTGCTCGGGATGCGGCACCTGCGCTATGGCGATTTCGAGCTCGTAGAGCGAATCGTGGCGCGCCTCATCAAAGCGAGGCGCCTGGCTGGTCGGGCCGATGAACAGGCCGGAGAACAGATAGGACAGCGAGGGATGCCGCTGCCATTGCAGCACCAGGCTCTTCAACAGGTCCGGCCGGCGCAGGAACGGACTGTCGTTCGGCGTCGCGCCGCCGACCACGACATGGTTGCCGCCGCCGGTGCCGGTGTGGCGGCCGTCGATCATGAACTTGTCGGCGCCAAGCCGCGTCTGCCGCGCCTCCTCATAGATGGCAGTCGTTGTCGCCACGCAGTCCTGCCAGTTGGATGCCGGATGGATGTTGACCTCGATGACACCGGGATCGGGCGCGACGCGGATGACGTTGAGGCGCGGATCGTGCGGCGGGCCATAGCCCTCGATATGCACGGGCAGGCCGATCGCCTTTGCCGCGTTCTCGGCGGCGGCGACCAGTTCGAGATAGTCTTCGAGCGCCTCGACCGGCGGCATGAACACGCACAGCCGTCCGTCGCGCGGCTCGACCGACAGCGCGGTGCGCACCGCGCCGCCGATCTCGGTGATCTCCTGCTCGACCCGATCCTGCTGACCGCTCGCCGCCGTGAACGAAACCGCCTGCTGGCGCCGCGCCATCTCGTCGGCACCTTCCAGTTCTGCCGGAGCAGGCTGGGGCAAGATCGCTTCGCGCGCCGGCAGCGCGCCGCGCGGCAGCGACGGATCGACCGGCACGATGTAGGGGAACTGCGCCGGCGGCACGTAGGGCAACGTGCCCAGCGGCAGACGGTAGCCCACAGGTGAATCACCCGGTACCAGGAACAGCCGGCCGCGCCGCGTCTTCCATTTTTCGGAGCGCCAGCGCGGCTCGGACGCCTGGCTGTTCCAGCGCTGCACCGGCAGCACGTAGCCGGATGGTTTGGTCAGTCCGCGCTCGAACACCTTTGCCATGCGACTGCGTTCTTCCGGGTCTTCCAGCTTGGAGTTCGACGGATCGACATTCTCCGGCAGCTTGCCTTCCTTGAGTAGCCACTCGGCCGGATCCTCATAGGCCTCGCTGACCATGGTCTTTTCGATGCCGAGCTCGCCGGCAATCGCGGTGAGCAGGCTTTCGGCCTGTTTCGGGCCGATATCCGCTGAGCTTTTCTCCCGCGCGATCAGCGATGGGTCGCTCCACACCGGCTGGCCATCGGCACGCCAGTAAAGCGAGAAGGTCCAGCGCGGCAGGCTTTCGCCGGGATACCATTTGCCCTGGCCGTAATGCAGAAAGCCGCCCGGCGCGAAACGTTCGCGCAGCTTGCGGATCAGCGCATCGGCCTTTTCGCGCTTGGTCGGGCCGACGGCGGCAGTGTTCCACTCGGCGGATTCGAAATCATCGATCGAGACGAAGGTCGGCTCGCCGCCCATGGTCAGCCGCACGTCTCCCGCCGCAAGTGCTGCATCGACTTCATTGCCCAGCGCATCGAGCGCCTGCCAGCTTTCATCGGAGAATGGCTTGGTGATGCGCGGATGCTCGGCAATCCGGTCGACCCGCATGTCGAAGCCGAATTCGACATTGGCGAAGCTCGCCATGCCGGAAATCGGCGCCGCGTTGCGGAAATGCGGCGTTGCCGCCAGCGGCACATGGCTTTCGCCGGTGAGCAGGCCGGAGGTCGGGTCGAAGCCGATCCAGCCGGCGCCGGGAAGATAGACCTCGCACCAGGCGTGCAGATCGGTGAAATCGACAGCGGTCCCCGGCGGTCCGTCAAGAGCCACCAGATCGGGCTTGAGCTGGATCAGATAACCCGAGACGAAGCGCGCGGCGATGCCGAGATTGCGCAGGATCTGCACCAGCAGCCAGCTAGAATCGCGGCACGACCCCTTTTTCGCGGCCAGCGTCTCTTCGGGCGAGAACACGCCGGTCTCCATGCGCACGATATAGGCAATCTCGCGCTGCAGCCTTGCGTTGAGATCGACGAGGAAATTAACGGTGTTTTCCGCGCTGCGATCGATCGTTGCCAGAAACGCCGAGAGCAATGGTCCGGCCGGCTCCGGCGCGCGGTAAATGGCAAGATCGTCGCGTATCTCTTCGGGGTAATCGAACGGAAACGCCTCGGCCGATGGCTCGACGAAGAAATCGAACGGATTGTAGACCGTCATATCGGCAACGAGATCGACCTCGATCTTCAGTTCGGTGACCGGCTCGGGAAAGACGAATCGAGCAAGGAAGTTGCCGTAAGGGTCCTGCTGCAAATTGACGAAATGGGTCGCCGGTTCGACCTTGAGCGAGTGGCTGAGCACCTTGGTGCGCGAATGCGGCGCCGGCTGGAGCCTGATCACCTGGGGACCGAGCACCACCGGCCGGTCGTATTTGTAATGCGTCAGGTGATAGACGGCTGCCAGAATTGCCATGGTGCCCCGGAAATCGGCGTTTCAACAGCCGAACCCTGACACATCTCAACGCCATTCTCCAAGGGGATGTTGCGCTGCACCTAAATTAATCGGCTATTCGCCTGCCGAGCCGGCGCGAGGAATTGGGTATTCCTACCGTTGCCAGAACGGCAGCTTGGCAATCTCGTCCTCGACCTGCTGTCTGGTCAGGCCGATATCGTCGATCAGATGCGGGTTGGTCTCCGAGATTCGTTTGAGATCCCAGCGAAAGTACCTCTGCTCGCGCCAGGTCGCGATGATGCCCAACAGGGCCGCCAGGCGCCGACGCGGCGCCTGCCGTGCCAACCGCGTTGCCTCATGCGGAGTGGATATAAGGGTGCAGCTATCGTTCATGACAACCTCCTGTGGCTTCAGGGATCCCGTGGGGACCCTCGACCTGAATGAGATTGAATTCTGCAGGATACGGACAGCGCCGTAATTAAGCCCTGCCAAATAGTTCTCAAAACTTCCAAACGGGCTATAGATGCGCCTCATGCAGGGATCGCGCTTTGCCTTTGGTCCGTTCGTGCTCGATTCCGCTGCGGGGACGCTGCTTCGGAACGAAATCCCCGTTACCGTTGGCTATCGCGGTCTGAAGTTGCTTGAGGCGCTCGTCGCACGCTCCGGCGAAATCCTTGGCAAGGCCGATTTGATGGACGCGGCTTGGCCGGGCACGGCCGTCGAGGAAGGCAACCTCACCGTCCAGATCGCGACGCTCAGGAAGCTGCTCGGCGCCGCCGCCGATGGCAGTGAGTGGATCGTCACGGTGCCGCGCGTCGGCTACCGCTTCACCGGGCCTGTCGAAGAGCTCGCCGGCGCAAAGCAAAAACCCCTGCCGCTGCCCGATAAACCGTCGA
Organism: bacterium M00.F.Ca.ET.205.01.1.1; assembly: GCA_004791255.1. Classification (GTDB taxonomy): domain Bacteria; phylum Pseudomonadota; class Alphaproteobacteria; order Rhizobiales; family Rhizobiaceae; genus Mesorhizobium. Next base: position 501,210 of record SRUQ01000003.1, on the reverse strand, counting down.
TAGCCGTGCTGCCCTTCGTCAATTTCAGCAGCGATCCCGAGCAGGAATCCTTCGCCGATGGGCTGACCGAAGACCTGATCACCGACCTGTCCAGGATGTCAGGCCTGTTCGTCATCGCCCGCAACTCGACCTTCGCCTACAAAGGCAAGGCGATGGACGTGCGCGACATCGCCGAGGAGCTTGGGGTGCGCTACCTGCTGGAGGGCAGCGCCCGGCGCGCCGCCGGCCGCGTCCGCATCAACGCCCAGCTGGTCGACGCGCTGAGTGGCGAACATCTGTGGGCGGAACGCTTCGATCGCGGCCTGGAAGATATCTTTGCCGTCCAGGACGAGGTGACGGCCAAGATCGTGGAGGCGTTGCTTGGCCGGCTGCGCGCGCCGCCGCCGCGCAATCGGCCCACCAATCTCGAGGCCTACGATCTCTGCGTACGGGCCCGCAAGCTGATCGACGATTCGCCGCAGACGGCGCGCGAGGCGCATCTGATGCTGACGCGGGCGATTGCGCTCGATCCGGACTACGCCGAGGCCTATCGCTGGCTTGCCATGAACCACTGGATGGGATGGGTGCATTGGGGCGAGCCTGTCGAGCAGAATCGCAGCGTGGCGCTGGACCTGGCGCGCAAGGCTGTCTCGATCGATCCCAACGATGCCGGCTGCCGTTGGGTACTCGCCAATCTGCTCGCCTATGAGCGCAGTTTCGCCGAGGCGGAAGCGGAATTCGCCAGGGCGATCGAACTCGATCCCAACGAAGCCGATATCTGGGCGACAATATCCGACATCGAGGTCCTGGCCGGGCGGATCGACGAGGCCCTTGAGCACATTCGCAAGGCCTTCCGGCTGAACCCGTTTCCGGTCAGCTGGTACTTTTTGACGCTCGGTCAGGCGCAATACGCGGCACGCGACTACGAAGCCGCGATCGAGACGCTACGCCGCGACGAGACCTATCGCACAAGCTCGCGGCGTTTCCTCGCGGCAAGCCTGGCCCAGCTCGGCCGGCTCGACGAGGCGCGTGCGGAGGTCGAAATGTTTCTCGTCTCCAACCCGCACTTCACCACCAGCCACTGGGTCTGGACTGAGCCGTTCCGTGACGAAGCCACGCTCGCGCATTTCGTCGACGGCTTCCGCAAGGCCGGTCTTCCGGACTAATTCCGGCGCTAGAAGAACGCCTGCAGCCCGGTCTGCGCCCGTCCCAGGATCAGCGCGTGGACGTCATGCGTGCCTTCATAGGTGTTGACCGTCTCCAGGTTCTGCGCATGGCGCATGACGTGATAACCGATCTGGATGCCGTTGCCGCCATGCATGTCGCGGGCCTGGCGGGCGATGTCGAGCGCCTTGCCGCAATTGTTGCGCTTGACGATCGAGATCATTTCCGGCGCCATCTTGCCCTCGTCGAGCAGCCGCCCGACACGCAGCGACCCTTGCAGGGCGAGCGCGATCTCGGTCTGCATGTCGGCGAGCTTCTTCTGGTAAAGCTGCGTACCGGCCAGCGGCTTGCCGAACTGCTTGCGGTCGAGGCCGTATTGCCGGGCGCGGTGCCAGCAATCTTCCGCCGCACCCATCGCGCCCCAGGAAATGCCGTAGCGTGCCCTGTTGAGGCAGCCGAACGGGCCCTTCAGGCCCGAGACATTGGGCAGCAGCGCATCTTCACCGACCTCGACGCCCTCCATCACCACCTCGCCGGTGATCGACGCGCGAAGGCTGAGTTTCCCGCCAATCTTCGGCGCCGACAGCCCCTTCATGCCCTTTTCCAGCACGAAACCGCGGATCTCGTCCTTGCCGTTCTCGCCCTTCAACTTCGCCCAGACGACGAAAACGTCGGCGATCGGCGCGTTGGAGATCCACATTTTCGAACCGGAAAGCCTGTAGCCGTTTGCCGTCTTCTCGGCCCGCGTCTTCATGCCGCCAGGGTCGGAGCCGGCATCCGGCTCGGTCAGGCCGAAACAACCGATCCATTCGCCGGAGGCCAGCTTCGGCAGGTATTTCTTGCGCTGCGCCTCCGAGCCATAGGCATGGATGGGGTACATGACCAGCGACGACTGCACCGACATCATCGAGCGATAGCCTGAGTCGACACGCTCGACCTCCCGCGCCACCAGCCCGTAAGTGACATAGTTGGCGCCGAGGCCGCCATATTCCTCAGGGATGGTGATGCCGAGCAGGCCGGCCTCGCCCATCTCGCGGAAAATCCCGGCGTCGGTCTTCTCCTCGAGATAAGCCTCCTCGATGCGCGGCGCGAGCTTGTCGGCGGCAAAGGCTGCGGCGCCATCGCGCACCATGCGCTCGTCCTCGGACAGCTGATCCTCGATCAGGAAAGGATCGTTCCAGACGAAGGCGTTCTTATCGGCGGCCATGACCAACTCCCGGCAAAAATTCTTGGATTGCTCGGCTTATCGGCCTCCGCTTGGAAAAAATCAAACAAAATTGCATCACGGATCAATGAGCTGTAGTAATGGATCATGAACGTCCAGCGCCGCCTTCTGCCCAACACCAGCGCCCTCGCCGCCTTCGAAGCGGTGGCGCGTCTCGGCTCCTTCACCGCCGCCGCGCGCGAACTCGATCTCACCCAGGGCGCCATCAGCCGGCAGATCAGCCTTCTGGAGGAACAATTCGGGCGTCGCCTGTTCGAGCGCGACAGCCGTAATGTGCGGCTGTCGGCATCAGGCGAAATCTATGCCGAAGCGGTTCGCTCGGCGCTTGGCCAACTGCGCGATGCCGCGCTCGGATTGATGAGCAATCGACATAGTGGCGTGCTGAACCTTGCGATACTCCCGACCTTCGGGACGCGCTGGCTGATGCCGCTGATCCCGGATTTCGTCGCCCGCAATCCAGACATCACCATCAATTTCGCCACCCGCATCGGCCGTTTCGATTTCGCCCGCGAGCGGCTCGACGCCGCGATCCATCATGGCATGCCCGATTGGCCGGACGCGGATTGCACGCTTTTGATGCGCGAGACGGTCACTCCCGTCGCGGCGCCTGAATTCCTGGCGGCGCGAAAGGTCGCGACTTCAGCCGATATCGGCCGCCTGCCGCTGTTGCACATGGCGACACGCCCCGGCGCCTGGAGCGAATGGTTCGAAGCGCAAGGGCTCAGCGCGCCGACCGGACCCGGCATGCAGTTCGAGCAATTCGGCACCGTCGCACAGGCCTGCATGGCGGGGCTCGGCGTGGCGCTGCTGCCAGAAATCCTGATCGCCGGAGAATTGCAGCGCGGCCAGTTGGTGGCCGCACCCGGTCTGCCGATGCAGAGCCGCAGCGCCTATTACTTCGTGGTGCCGCACGACAAGCGCGGCCACCCGCCCGTCGCCACTTTTCGCGACTGGCTGATGGGCCAGGTTGAGAAGGAGCCCGCCTTTCTGGCGTGGTAGCTACTTCCGCTTCAGCGCATCCGCCAGCGCGGCGCCGAAGGCGCTCTGCTGGGCCGGCCGCTCCGGCTGGCGCTGCGGCGCCGGCGAACGCGGCGCCGGCTTGCCGCTGCCATTATCGCGCGGTCCGCTTCTCGAAGCGCTGCCCTCGCCACCATCCTTGCGCATGGAAAGCCCGATGCGCTTGCGTTTGATGTCGACGTCGACGACGCGCACCTTGACCACGTCGCCGGCCTTTACCACCTCATGCGCGTCCTTGATGAAGCGGTCGGCAAGCTGCGAGACATGCACCAACCCGTCCTGGTGGACGCCGATGTCGACGAAGGCGCCAAAGGCGGCGACATTGGTCACCGTACCTTCGAGCAGCATGCCGGGCTTCAGATCCTTGATGTCGTCGATGCCGTCGGCGAAGGTCGCGGTCTTGAAGCCGGGACGCGGATCGCGGCCGGGCTTTTCCAGTTCCGCCAGAATATCGCGCACCGTCGGCAGGCCGAAACGCTCGTCGACGAAGACGCGCGGATCGAGCGCCTTCAGCGCGGCACTGTCGCCCATCAGCGCGCGCACGTCGCGGCCGCAGGCGGCGACGATCTTCTTCGCCACGCCATAGGCTTCCGGATGCACCGACGAAGCGTCAAGCGGCTCACTGCCATTGGCGATGCGCAGAAAGCCGGCGCATTGCTCGAACGCACGCGGTCCAAGCCGAGACACTTTCAACAGGTCCTTGCGGCTGGCGAACGGTCCGGTCGCGTCGCGATGCGCGACGATGGCGTCGGCAAGCGAAGCACCCAATCCCGAGACCCGCGCCAGCAGCGGCGCCGAAGCTGTGTTGAGATCGACGCCAACCGCGTTGACCGCGTCCTCGACCACCGCTTCCAGCGAGCGGCCGAGCCGGTACTGGTCGACATCGTGCTGGTACTGGCCGACGCCGATCGATTTCGGCTCGATCTTGACCAGTTCGGCCAGCGGATCCTGCAGCCGCCGCGCAATCGACACCGCGCCGCGCAGCGACACGTCGAGGCCCGGAAATTCCGCTGCAGCCGTCGCGGAAGCCGAATAGACCGAAGCGCCCGCCTCGCTGACGATCACTTTCAGCGGCTTCGGGCCTGAACCAGCTGGCATATCGGCCAACATGTCGGCCACCAGCTTTTCCGTTTCGCGGCTGCCGGTGCCGTTGCCGATCGAAATCAGCTCCACCTTGTGCTGGCGGATCAGCGCGGCAAGCTCGGCCTGCGTGCCGCGCACATCGTTCCTCGGCGGGAATGGATAGACGGTCGTCGTCGTCAGCACCTTGCCCGTTCCATCGACCACCGCCACTTTGACCCCGGTGCGGATGCCGGGATCGAGCCCCATCGTGGCGCGCGAGCCGGCAGGCGCGGCGAGCAGCAAATCCTTGAGGTTGCGGGCAAAGACATGGATCGCCTCGTCCTCGGCCCGTTCGCGCAAATCGCGCATTAGATCGAGCGTCAGGTGCAGCGACAGCTTTATGCGCCAGGTCCAGCCCGCCACCTCCATCAGCCAGCGGTCGCCGGGCAGCGTGGCGCCGATCGCATAGGCGTTGGCGACCATGCGTTCGACCGGCTTCACCGGCGAGCTGTCATCCGCATCGACCTCGATGTCGAGCGACAGCACTTCCTCGTTGCGGCCACGCAGCATGGCGAGCGCACGATGGCTTGGCGCCGTGGCCCAGCGCTCGACATGGTCGAAATAGTCGGAGAATTTCGCGCCCGCCTCCTGTTTGCCGTCCACCACCCTGGCGCGCAGGAAGGCGCGGTCCTTCATGTAGGACCGCAGCTTGCCGACCAGATCGGCATTTTCGGCGAATTGCTCAGACAGTATGTCGCGCGCGCCCTCAAGCGCCGCCTTCGTGTCGGCCACGTCCTCACTGACATAGGCCAGCGCCAGTTCGGCGGGCACCAACGCGCGATTGGCGAGAATGGCCTCCGCCAAAGGTCCCAGCCCCCGTTCGCGGGCGATCTCTGCCTTGGTCCGGCGCTTCGGCTTGTAAGGCAGATAGATGTCTTCGAGCTCCGCCTTGGTGGCCGCTGCCACGATCTTGGCTTCCAGATCTTCGGTCAGCTTGCCCTGCTCACGGATCGAGCCAAGGATGGTGTCGCGCCGCGCATCGAGTTCGCGCAGATAGGCAAGCCGCTCGGCAAGGTCGCGCAACTGCGTGTCGTCAAGCCCGCCGGTCACTTCCTTACGGTAGCGCGCCACGAACGGCACCGTCGCGCCCTCGTCGAGCAGTCCGATCGCCGCCGCGGCCTGTTCCGGCCGCGCCGCGATCTCGGCCGCGATGATGGCTGCGATGCGCTTGATATCAGATGCCATGTCGTTCCTGCTCTCTTCGAAAAGAGCGGCGACCATAGGCGCAGACCTCAAATTCGCCAACCACCGCCTTTTCACCGGCGGATTAGGTCCACAGGAAAGCGAGCGCTGAAGCCGCCCGGCGGGATCAGACCATCCGGCTCAGCGCCTCGAAGAATGCCACGATCTCGATGTCCAGCGGGTCGTCCACCGGCTCAGGCTGCGACGACATCTTGGCGATGACCACTTCCGTTCTCGGGTCGACATAGAGCCACTGGCCATGGATGCCGATGCCGCAATAGGCGCCATTGTCGAAACCGGTCTGGTACCATTTGTTGCGGTAGCGGCCCTTCGGGAACAGCGGCAGCATCGAGCCGCGCTGCCAGGCAGCAGAGCTGCCGCCGGTCACCGTGGTGTCGCGCACCCAGGCCTCGGGAACGATGCGGCGACCGTTGGCGGTGCCGCCCTGCCGCATCATCTCGCCGATGCGCGCCAGGTCGCGCGGCGTCACCGAAATGCCGCCGGCGGTGCGCGCGGTGCCTTCCATGTCGACGCCGATCGAGGCCTCGCTGACCGCACCGAGCGGCAGCCACAGCTTCTCGCGCATCAAATCGGCGAAACGCTGCCCGGAAGCGCGCTCCAAAAGCAGGCCGAGCAGGTCGGAATTCGGCGAACGGTAGCGGAAGGTCTCGCCGTGCGGCTCGGCCAGCCGCTGCAGGGTCAGGATGAACTCGCGCAGGCTTTCGGTGCCGCCGCCGGGATTCCACAGCGTCGCCCGGCGATAGCGGGCGAAAGCGCTTTCCGGGTCGAGATAGGCCTCCTCGAAGTCGAGGCTGACGCTCATGTCGAGCACATGCCGAACGGTGGCGTCGCCATAGGCCGAGCCCTTGGCTTCGGGAATGTAATGCGTCACCGGCGCTTGCGGATCGAACGCGCCCTCGCCGTCCAGTATGCCGGCGATGATGGCGGTCACCGACTTGCTGATCGAGAAGATGATGTGACGCGCGCCGAAATCCATATGCGGCGCGAACCAGTCGCCGATCACCTTGCCGCCCTTCATCACCGTCAGCGCGTCGGTGCTGGAGCGCGCCAGGAATTCGGCCACCGTCTCCGGCGCACTGCCAACCGAAACCTCTTCCTCGAGCAGGCCGCCCAGTTCCAGCATCGGCGCCTCGACACCGGCCGGTTCGGCCGTCACGCGCGCGGTCGGCACCAGTTCGCTGAGATTCTGGAACGACCAGCGGTTGAACGGATTCAGGCGCCAGTTGCTCAGCAGCACCTCGTTGCGGCGAAAGCCGTATCGGGTCTCGAACGCGGTCGTGCCAGTCATGGCATGTCCTTCCGGTCTGTTGTTCGTGAAATTCAGGCGAGCGCGGCGGCGATGGCGTGCACGGCCTTCAGCGTTGCGATGGAATAGGCGACGTTGGCGAAATCCGGGTAGGTCGACAGCTTCACCACGACCATCCGGGTATCCCAGTCGATATGGATCATCTGCCCGAACACGCCTCGGCACATCAGCGCGCGCGAATTGGGATTCTCGATCCAGAACTGGTTGCGGTAGCTGCCTTCGGGCAGGCTCGGATTGAAGTTTGGCCCGTGCCTGCCGTTGCGCGTCGCCTCGATCCAGTCGGCCGGCACGATGCCGCCGCCATTGTCGAGGATCAACTGGCCGAAGCGCGCATAGTCGCGCAGCGTCGCGTTCAAGCCGCCATCGGCCACCGCATAGCCGGCGCTATCGACGGTGAAGCAGGCGCTTTCGTCGGCGCCGAGTTTTTGCCAGAGTTCTTCGGAGACCAGTTGCGGCAGACGCTTGCCCGTTACCCGTTCCATGATGAAGGCGAGCACATCGGTCTCGATTGAGCGGTACTCGAACGCCGCGCCATGCGGACGGACGGTGTCCTTCAGGCCGAGGATCAATTCGAAAAGATGCGAGGGCCAGCGGAAGTCGGGATCGCTGCCCGGCGGCACCGGCTTCCAGCCGGTGGCGACATCGACCTGGCCGATGTCGGAATAGCGGTCGGTGTATTCCTCGGAGAAACGCACGCCGGTGGTCATGTCGAGCACATGCTGGACGCTGGCGCCGGCCCAGCCAGTGGCGGCAAGCTCCGGCAGGTAGGTCGTCACCGGCAAGGCCGGATCGATCAGGCCGCGCCCGACTAGGATCCCGAACACCGAACCGGTGACGGACTTCGCCATCGACTGCGACAGATGCAGCGTGCGCGCGCCCATGCCGTTGAAATAGCGCTCATAGGCGACCTTGCCGTCTTTGAGCACCAGGAAGCCGTCCGTGTAGGTCTCGTCGAGAAGGCCGGCGAGCGTTGAGGGACGGCCCTCGCTGTCCTCAACCGGCAGCGCGTCGAGATCGACCTCGGCCCGTTCGAGACGATGCCGATGGCCATTGCCACGCCAGACTTCCGCAGTCGGCAGGAATTCGCGAATGTGCTGGAAGGCCCAGCGGTTCCATGGCGGCCGGTCCCAATCGAGCTTCGGCGGCACCATGGCGGGCGGCGAGCCCTGCATGATCGGCGGCCGCGGATCGCTGTTGCGATAGGAGTCCATGGAAGCCATTCCCGTCAAAGAAACGGCCCGGCGGTCGATGCCGCCGGGCCACTCATGTCCGCGGCTACTTCTGCAGCTCGGTCCAGATCTTGGTGTAGATTTCCTGCACTTCGGGTTGGCACAGCACCTGCAATTCGCCATGCGGCTTGGCATCAGCCGGAATGACGACTTCCGGCGCGTCCTTCATATCGGCCGGCATATATTTGTCCGAACCGCTGATGGCATTGGCATAGCGATGGAAGGCTGACAGACCCGCCGCGTTTTCCGGATCCATGATGAAGTTCTGGAACAGCTTGGCGTTCTCGACGTTCTTGGCTTCCTTCAGGACGACGACGTTGTCGCTCCACAGGCCGTAGCCTTCCTTCGGATAGTTGAAGTGGATGGCCGGGTTGGCCAGCCGCTGGCGCAGCGCCGAGCCGTTCCAGTCGCTGGTTGCCTTGAAGTCGCCGGCGCCCATCTTTTCGATGGTGTTGTACTCCATCGCGATCCAGTTCGGCTTGGCCGCAACCAGCGTATCGCGCATCTTTTTCAGCAACTCCTTATCGGTGGAGCATTGCTTTCCGCCGAGATATTTGTTGACCGCAAACATCACGTCATTCATTTCGGGAACGACATTGACCTTGCCTTTCAGCTCGTCAGGTGTGTTGAAGATGATGCCCCAGGTATCGGCGGGCCCCTTGTAGGCATCGGTGTTGACGACGACGCCGATTGTGCCCCAGGCCCAAGGAACGGTGTATTTGCGGCCGGGGTCGAAGTCGGGATTGGCCCATTCGGGCGCGACGTTCTTGAAATTCTCCATCTTGCCGGGATCGGTCTCGAGCACGAGGCCCTCCTTGATCCAGACCGGCACGTAGGTCTGCGACGGCACCGCAATGTCGAAACCGGTGCCGCCCTGACGAACCTTGGCCAGCGCGGTGTCGTTGGAATCATAGTCGGTGATGGTCACCTTGATATTGTATTTGGCTTCGAACTTCTTGATCACGTCGGGGCTGGTATAGTTGCCCCAATTGTAGATGTTGAGCACGCCCTCAGCGCGGGCGAGGCCCGTCGAAGCGAGCAGCGCCAACCCCATGGCGCTCGCCGTTGTCTTCCAGTTCATGGTTTTAACTCCCATTCCAGGTTCAGTCTCGTTTCCTGCTGATGAAGAAAAACAACGTGACGATCACGACCGAAAGCAGCAGGAAAGCGGTCGATATCGCGTTGATCTCAGGCGTGATGCCGCGGCGGATCTGGCCGAGCATGTAGGTGGGCAGCGTGTCCTGGCCGCCCGACTTGACGAATTCGGTGATGACCACGTCGTCGAGCGAGATGACGAAGGCCAGCATCAGTCCAGCCAGGATGCCCGGCCACAGAAGCGGCAGCGTGATGCGGCGGAAGGTCTTCCACGGCGTCGCGTAGAGGTCGGCCGCGGCGCGCTCCAGCGTCAGGTCCATATTCTCCAGCCGCGCCCGGATCGGCAGATAGGCGAACGGAATGCAGAACGCCGTATGCGCCGCGATCAGGTAGCCGAGGCCGGAATAACCGGTGAAGATCTTGATGCGCGAGAAGAAGATCAGCAGCGCCACGCCGGTGACGATCTCGGGCACCATCAGCGGCTGGTTGATCGCCGCGTATTTGAAGGTTAGGCCAGGATAGGACGCGGTGCGCGTGGTGGCCAGTGCCGCCATGGTGGCGAAGACGGTCGACAGCAGCGCCGCAATCGCGCCGAGCTGGAACGACAGCAGAGTCGCATCGATGACCTGCGTGTTCTGCCAGGCCGACTGGAACCATTTCAGCGAAAAGCCGCCCCATTCCGAGGTCGAGGTTGCCGCGTTGAAGGCATAGATCACCAGCACGAAGATCGGCAGGTAAAGCACGATGAAGCAGGTAGCCGCGATCGCGGTGAAGCCGGGCTGGTGCTTGATGGAGAAGTTGCTAGCCATGACGCACCCCCGACTTGCCGGCATTGCGCACATAGGCCAGCAGCGCCACCATGACGATGATCATGACCGTGATCGACAGCGCCGAGCCAAGCGGCCAGTTGCGGCCTTGTCCGAACTGCAATTCGATCAGGTTGGACAGCATCATGTTCTTGCCGCCGCCAAGCACAACCGGCGTCACATAGGCGCCGAGTGCGGGAATGAAGACCAGGATGGAGCCGGCGATGACGCCGGGTTTGACCAGCGGGAAAATGATCTTGCGCAGCACCTTGAAGCGTGTCGCGTAGAGATCGTAGCCCGCCTCGACCAGGCGAAAATCGAGCTTCTCCATGCTGGCATAGATCGGCAGCACCATCAGCGGCAGGTAGACATAGGCCATGCCGATCAGGATCGCGGTGTCGGTGAAGAGGATCTGGACCGGCGCCGAGACGAGGCCGAGTTTCAAAAGGATCGTGTTGATGATGCCTTCATTGCGGATGATCTGCAGCACCGCGAAGGTGCGGATCAGGAGGTTGGTCCAGAACGGGATTGTGATCAGGAACAGCCAGAGATCCCTGGTCTTTTCGCTGCGCGTCGCCATGAAATAGGCGGTCGGGAAACCGAGAGCCAAGGTGGCGATCGTCGTCACCACCGCCAGCTTGATCGAGCGCAGGAAGATGGTGACGTGCGCGCCAGCGATGGAAAGCGTATCATCGAAGATGTCGCGTTCCATGAACACCGATATCCAGGATTCCGGCGAGAACTGCCATTTCACGTCGCCATAGGCGCCCGGGGTCAGGAAGGAGTAGACCAGCACGATCAGCAACGGGCCGGTCGCGGCGAGGAAAATGACCAGCAGGGCTGGCGCAGACAACAGCCAGCGGTCGCGGACATCGCGCCGTTCCGCTGCCTTGGCGACTTCTTCCGCTGTCGCCATGATCAGTCCTTCAGGACCTGGGCGGCATCGTTGCCGATGAGGAGCCCGACCTGGCCGCCCTGCACGATGCCGTCACTGGCGCCGCGGCTGTTCTGCCGCCGCACGATGAAGGCCTCGCCACCGGCAAGGCGCAGATGGAAGTGGGTATCGGTGCCGAGATAGACGATGTTCTCGACCGTGCCTGACAGCGAAGCAGCGGGACCGGCCGCGCTCAACTGCGCGTGTTCGGGACGCACCACGATGGTGACCTTGCCGTTCGGGTTGAAACCCTCGGGCAGCGTCGCCGGGATTTCGACGCCAGACGACAGCTTCACCGTCGCCCGGCCGCCGGATACGCCGACCATGTCGGCCTTGAGGAAGTTCGACTCGCCGATGAAGTCGGCGACGAAACGCTCGGCCGGCCGATCATAGATGTCGCGTGGCGAGCCGACCTGCAGAATCTTGCCCGACGACATGACAGCGATGCGGTCCGACATGGTCAGCGCTTCTTCCTGGTCGTGAGTGACGAAGATGAAGGTGATGCCGGTTTCGTGCTGCAGCCGCTTCAACTCGATCTGCATCTCCTTGCGCAGCTTGTAGTCCAGCGCCGACAGCGGCTCGTCGAGCAGCAGCACCTTTGGCTGCGGCGCCAGCGCGCGGGCGAGCGCCACGCGCTGCTGCTGGCCACCGGAGATCTGGCTGGTGCGGCGGCCCGCCAGCGCCTCCATCTTGACCAGCTTCAGCATCTCGGCGACGCGCGCCTTGATCTGATCCTTCGGTTTGCCCAGCATTTCCAGGCCAAAGCCGATATTGTCGGCGACCGTCATGTGCGGGAACAGCGCGTAGGACTGGAAAACGGTATTGACCGGTCGCTTGAACGGCGGCAGCGGCGCGATGTCCTGGCCGTAGAGCAGGATTTCGCCGGCGGTTGGAAAGTCGAAGCCGGCAATCAGCCGCAGCAACGTCGTCTTTCCGCAGCCGGATGGTCCCAGCAGCGTGAAGAACTCGTTCTCGCGGATGGATACCGAGACCGTGTCGAGGGCTGCGACCTGCCCCTCACCTGACCCGAAGATTTTACTGACGTTTACGACTTCAATCGCATTCCGATCCGGTTTGTCCGGCACGATTACGCCTCATCGTTGACCCCGCTCTTGCTGGCGGGGCTCTTCCCCTGTTCGATGTGACCACACGGCCGGTAGGTTGGCAAGTCCGGCATTGAATCACAGTTCAGTCGTCATTTCGGCTGGCAAGTCTCATGCCATTGTCAGGCCTGATAGGTGACCTTGCCGCCGCAGATCGTCGTCACCGGCCTTACCTTGTGCAGATCGGCCGGCGCCGTCTTGTCGATATCGGCCGACAGGACGACCAGGTCCGCCATATAGCCTGTCTTCAAGGCGCCCTTGCGGTGTTCGGCGAACTCGGCATAGGCGCCCTCGACCGTGTAGGCCGCAATCGATTCATGCAGTGAGAAGCGCTGGTCCGGATCGGTTTCTGCCCAAGGTTTGCGCGTCACTGCCGCCTGAATGCCCAGGATCGGGTCGATCGGCGACACCGGCCAGTCCGAGGCGAAGACGACATGGGCGCCGGCATTCTTCAGGGTACGCCAGGCATAGCTCAACGGCCAGCGTGCCGGGCCGATGCGCGACACGGTCGGCTCCAGCGGGAAATCCATGGCGCCGGGCGGATGCGGCGGTTGCATGGAGGCGATGACGCCGAGTTCGGCGAAACGCGGCACGTCCGCCTCGGTCGTAACTTCGATGTGCTCGACGCGGTGCCGGCTGTCGCGCTTGCCATTCGCCTTCTGCGCCGCCTCGTAACCATCGAGCACGGCGCGCACCGCGCCATCGCCGATCGAGTGCACCGCGATCTGCAGCCCGCGTTTGTCGACGGCAACGGCCAGGTCGATGAACTGCTGCGGCGTGAACAGCGGCTCGCCCACCCAGTCCAGCCGGTCGGCATAGGGCTCGATCATGACCGCCGTCCAGGAATCGAGCACGCCGTCATAGAACACCTTGACGATGCCCGATGACAGCCACTCGCTGTTGTAGCGCTCGGCCATGACGGATGCCTTGTCGAGCATGTCGAGCGTCATGAAATTCTTATAGTGGAATGGGATCTGAACGCGGCAGGCCAAGCCTTCCTCGGCCTCGATCTCGGCCAGCAACTCGAGCTGGTAGAGATTGCCGTCCATGTTCTGGATCGAGGTGATGCCGTGGCGCGCGCACCAGGCAAGTCCGCGCCGCATGATATCGCGGTCGAAGGCGCGTTCTTCCGCCGAGGGCAGCGGGTCCGGCTCGCCGCCGGTCGACAGCCCCAGCCGCACTCGGCCTTCGCCGGCAAGGTCGAGCACCGGGCCGAACGCTTCGCCCTCGCGCAATTCGCCGGCCGCCAGGCCATCGTCACCCATGACGATCTCATTGCCGGGCCCAAGCTCGCGCCCGTGCAGAATGCCGGCCATTTCCAGCGCCTTGGTGTTGGCCCACATCGTGTGATGGTCGGGAGCCGCCATGACGAAAGGCCGGTCCGGCAGGATCGCATCGAGATGGTGGCGCGTTACCCGCTCATCGTCGAGCACGGTGTAGTCGACGCTTTGCCCGACCAGCATCTTCGTATCGGGCCGCGTCTCGGCATAATCGCGGATGGCCTTTTGCAGTGCCTCGAAGCCGTGGACGCCTGCCAGTTGCAGATGGGCAAGCTCGGCCGCGCCTGAAAACAGATGCATGTGGGCTTCGATGAACCCGGGCAGGACCGAACCGCCCTTGGCATCGATGACCTTGGTGGCCGGTCCCTTAAGCTCTTCGATGGCGGTGCGGCTGCCGATGGCGATGATGGCGCCGTCCTTCACGGCTACGGCCTCGGAAGCGGGATTGCCACCGTCCATGGTCAGCACACGACCATTGATGACAATCAGATCCGCATTGTGATCCGCACCCGTGACAGACATCGCGACTCCGCGCTTTTGACGACTGACTGAGACCGACGCCTCTGTGCCAACGACCTGCTACTCCGCTGAGCGGCGCAGTCGGACAAAAATTGATGCCGGCGCGCTGTCTTCGAAATTCCCCTTGTTATCCCTGGAGACAGCGTGGATAAAGAATGCGACTGATTATTCGCGTTTGTCAACATGCCGAATCTAGATTGTGGACAGCACCCTTCGCTTGTGGTGAGACCGGGCGGGGAACGGGGACATCAAGCAGTGAAGCGCAGTCTCGACCGCAAAACCAGGATAGCGCTCGAACCTCGCAAGCAGCCGCGGCAACAACGGTCGAGCAAGGTCGTCGACCGAATTCTCGACGCGGCGCTGATCTTGACGCGGGAGCAAGGAACCAAGACGCCGACGACGCTCGCCATTGCGCAGCGCGCCGGTCTGTCGGTCGGTTCGGTCTACCAGTACTTTCCCAACAAGGAGGCCATTCTCCTCGATCTCGCCCGGCGCTGGCTATCATCCTTTCCCGAGGTGATCGCCAGGCGCATCAAGGTCGATCCGCCCGCCAACCGCGAGGAATTTCGCCGCGAAGTGCGCAAGCTCTTCATCGATACGTCGAGGCTCTATCTCGACAACGCCACGCTGATGCCGGTGATCGAGGCCATCTCGGGCAATGCCGACCTCAGGCCAATCCAGAACGAATATGACGAAGAGATCATCGCGCTCTACGGCGCATGGCTGCGGCATGTGAACCCTACTCTCGAAGACAAGGTCGCCAAGCGTCTCGGCCTGGTGATGATGGAGGTCGGGCATGCCTGCCGGCTTGTCGGGCTGAAGAGGGATCGCCGGACGTTCGACCTCATCGAGGACGATGTCGAAACCATGTGGCTTGCTTTGGTAACCCCCTATCTCAATCTTGGCTGATTTCGCATTTCGAGAGGACCTCCATGAAGACTGTCTATTCGCCGCTCCACGCCGGTCATGCCGGGCAGATGGAACTGGTCACCTCGGCCATCGTGCCCGGCTTTGAAAAACCCTCGCGCGCGGAATTCATCAAGGCGCGGGTCGAAAGCGAGAAGCTCGGCCCGATCGTCCTGCCGCTGGAGCATGACCTCGCCGCCGCCAAGCGCATCCACAAGACCGACTACATCGACTTCCTGCCGACGGTCTGGCCTCAATGGATCGCCGAGGGCCATACCGGCACGGCGATGCCCTTCACCTGGCCAACGCGCGGCCTGCGCGGCGACGTGCCGCCAAAGCGCATCGATGCCCTGCTCGGCTACTATTCCTTCGATGGCGGCGCCACCTTCGTCGAGGGCACCTGGGCCGCAATCAAGTCGTCCTACGACGTGGCGCTGACTGCCGCCGCCATGGTCAAGGACGGCGAGCGGTCGGCCTTCGCGCTCTGCCGCCCGCCCGGCCACCACGCGGGTGCTGGCTTCATGGGCGGCTATTGCTACATCAACAACGCCGCCGTCGCCGCACAATGGTTCCGCGACCAGGGCGCCAAGCGCGTCTCGATCCTCGACGTCGACTATCACCACGGCAACGGCACGCAGGAGATCTTTTATGACCGCGCCGACGTGCAGGTGATCAACCTGCATGCCGATCCGATGGTCGAATACCCGTTCTTCCTCGGCCATGCCGATGAGCGCGGCGCCGGCGCCGGCGAAGGCTTCAACATCAACTATCCGATGCCCTTCGGCACCGACTGGGATGCCTGGAACGCATCGCTGGACGACGCCTGCGCGAAACTCGCCGCCTACGCGCCCGACATCGTCATCGTCTCGCTCGGCGTCGACACATTCGAGAAGGACCCGATCAGCCAATTCAAGCTGAAAAGCACGGACTATCCCAAGATCGGCCGGCGCATCGCCAGGCTCAGCCTGCCGACGCTGTTCGTCCAGGAAGGCGGCTATGCGGTCGAGGAGATCGGCATCAACGCCGTTGGCGTGCTGACCGGTTTCGAGGACCGGTAAAACGGTCGCCTGCAAGCGCGAAAAAAGGGCGGCTTGACCGCCCTTTTCCATGACATTCAGGTCGCGGCGCCGGCGGTCGGCGCGGCCGCTGGAGCGACTGCCTTGCGTGATCGGCCAAGGTAATAGACCGCGGCCGCCGCGATCACACCGGCTGCCAGGATGCCGGCCGCCAGAACCGGCCGATACCAGAACCAGGCGATCGCGATCGTCGTCGTGCCGACCAGGATCGCCAGGAAGAAGGCGACGATGCCTGTGCCCATCCGCGCTATGCTGCCGAGGAACGGGATGACGTCGAGGATGACGCCGATCGGGCTGAGGAACAGGGCAAAGCCGATCGCCAGCAGGAGCAGGCCGGCGCCACGCAGCAGCCAGGTGATTAGCGTGTTGGCGCTGACTGCTTCGGCAAACATCTTGTCGGCCGGCACATTGCCGGTGTCGACCATCAGCAATTGGTCGCCGGCCACCGTCTGGTAGGCCCCGAACCGGCTCCCGGCCTGGCGCGCGACGATGCTGACGTCGCCGAGCGGCGCCAGTTCGTAGCCGATGCGATAATCGCCCAGAGCAGGCGTCGTGTTGTCGGCGCCGAGATAGATTCTTCCATCCGTGATGCTGAGCGGCTTCGTCCCGGTATAGGCCGCCTTGATCGCCGCAGATTGTTCGGATGAGAGCGCGTATTCCTTGTCGCCCTCGACGCGATCGAGCACCGGCGTGTCGAGGGTGAAGGCGCCGAGCTTGCCTTCCGGAATCTGGAATGTCCGGCTGTGGATCGCCATTGGCGGGTTCTGGTGGCCGTCGGGTTTCTTGAAATCCGACGAGTCGATCTGGCTGTCGTCCCACACCCTGGAATAGCTGTAGGTGGTCACCGTCTCCTCGCCGCCGCCGAGCTTCTTGGTCGTCTCCGACTTGGACTCTTCCTTCCACTGATACATCTCGACGCTGCGCGAAAGCCGCAGCCCTTGCGTCGCAATGCCGAAATCTGGATCGCTGAGCCCGCTATCGGCCTTTACCGCCCCGCTGACATGCACCAGCTTTCCGTCATTGGCGGCGTCGACGCTGTCGGCGTTGACCGAGACCACGGCGCCCGCCCCCTCGGCCAGCGAGCGCGCCGTCTGCACGGCGCGGCCTTCGTTCCAGAACAGCCCGATCACCATCAGCACGATCAAAAGCAGGCCGAAGATGACCCCACCGACCGCGCGTTTGATGCGCCCGAACCACGAGACTGACGTAACTTCCCGAAATGAATCGCTCATAATTCCCCCAAAACTGACAAAAGTAACAAGGTTTAAACGCGGCCGGCGGCCGCGCATCGAACCGATCAATCGGCGTGGATCTGGGCGCCGCAATCCCTACCGCTCGCGCAGGAATGCACCGCCCGCGTCGTTCCGCCATCGCCGACCCGCCATGGTGAGGCAGACAGCGGCGCCGGGTTGTTGACGCCGAGAAGATCGAGCGCCCGCATCGCGGTCTGCTCGCCAGCCTCATCGCGCTTGACGATTTCGATCTGCTTGAGGCCGATCGCGGCAAGCTGCGGCATCACCACATCGGGATCGCCCGCCACCACGATCAGCGACGGGTCGAGCGACGACAATGCCAGCGCCTGCTTCTGCACCGCGTCGAGCGTGAGCCTTGTGCGCGCCGTCATGCGGTTCTGCTGGTCCTCCAGTGTCGAGCCGCTGCCGACCGCGCCGATCAGTGAGCCGAACAGTCCGGCCGCGGTCTCGGCCGATCCGGCCAGCGCCCGGCGATAGACGGTGACCGTGCGGTCGACCTCGTCCTGCGCCACCGGCAAGCTGTTCAAGCCTGCAAATCCCTTGAGGATCTCAGTAATGGCCGGACCGGTGTTGGCCCGCTCGACGGTGGTAGCCACCACCAGTCCCGAGCCGGTCTTCATCGGGCTCATCAAATAGCTCGACACGCCGTAGGAATAACCCCTCTCCTCGCGGATCACCGAATTCAGCCGGCTGGAGAAATCATCGCCGAGCAGATTGGCGACCGCGGTCGATTCCGCGCGTTCATTCTCGTCGGTCCCGGGCGCCGGTCGCGCCACGAACAGCGCCGACTGGCTGGCTCCGGGTTCGGGCACCAGCAACACCTTCCGGCCGGAGAAATGCGCCGCCGGCGACGGCTCGACGACATAGCCGGCAGCATCGCCGGACCATGTGCCGAACGCTTTTTCAAGGCCGGCCGCGACGGTGGCAACCGGCACCGGACCGACGCTGTAGAACGTTACCGCCTTCGGCGTGAACTCCGCCTTGAACGCGGCTCTCGCCTCGTCGAGCGAGATCGAGGCCAGCGCCTTTGCCGACCAATCGACATCAGCCTTGCCCGGCACTTGCGGGATAAGGGCTGCCTTTGCCGCACGGCCGGCGACGCCCGGCAGATCCGCCTCGCGGCCGTTCAGCCAGTCGACCGTCTGCGCCATCAGCACCGTCCAGTCGGCCTTGTCGAAACGCGGCTTGAGCACCGCGTCGGCCAGCAGGCCGATACCCTGATTCAGTTTTTCCGCCGGCACGCCGAGCGTCATCGACATGGTCAGCGCGCCGGCCTGATAGCCGATGCCGGCGCCGATATCGCTGGTCGCCTTGGCGAAGTCAGCCGAGCCACGCTCAGCCGCACCCCGCGTCGCCATGCTTGCGGCGAGTTCCAGTAGCCCCTCCTTGCCTTCCGGCACGCTGTTCCAGCCGCCTGCAGCACTGGCCGCCACATAGACCATTGCCGCTTCCGGCATGGTGTAGTGGACCAGCTTGATGCCGTTCGACAGCGTCGCCATTTCCATAGCGGGCAATGTTGCCGAAGGCGCTTCGCCGGCAGGGTGTTTCGGGATGTCGATCGCTGCCCGCTCCGGCGCCGTAAACGGTTGCGGCGTGCCCGACGAGCCGATCAGCGCGTCGGGATAGCCACCGCGCGGCCCGGGCTTCAGCACCAGCACGCTGGCGTCGTCCGGCTTCAGCAGCCGCTTCATCGTCGCTTCGATATCGGCAGCACTGGCATTCTTGACGCGTGGATCGTCGATCAGCGCGCTCTGCGCGTCGCCGAGCACATCGGCATTGTAGGAGACGGTGCCGGCGCGGTCCTTCAGCGCTTCGCTGGCAAGCCGCGTGGCCAGCAATATGCCGTTACGCGCGCGCTCGACATCGGCCGGATCGAGCGACGTCTTCAGGAAATCGGCGAACGCCATCTTCATCGCGCTTTCCAGCGTATCCGGCGTCACGCCTTCGGCGGCACCGGCTTCGAACGTGAAGCGGCCGCCGAGCAGCCCGCCGGTCCAACTCGCGCTGGCATAGGTGGCGATACCTTGCTCCGAGACCAGCCGGTTGCGCAGGAATCCATACTCGCCATTGCCGAGCAGTTCGGCGGCGATGCTGAGCGCGCCATTGTCCGATGATTGCGCCGCCGGGCCGCTGAAGCCGACCACGACGACGGGGCTCGGCACACGGTCCTCGAGCACCAGCTTCAGCCGGGCCTGCATCGGTTCCGGCACCGTGGGTCGCGCCACGTCGGCGCTGCGCGGTATCCGGCCGAACGTGTCGGCAATCAGCGCCTTGGTCTCATCGACCTTGAGGTCGCCGACCAGCACCAGCACCGCATTGTTGGGCAGATAGTAGGTGTTGAAGAAACCCCTGACATCGTCGAGCGTCGCCGCATCGAGGTCGGCGACCGAGCCGATGACCATGCGGCTATAGGGATGTGGCTTCGGGAACAGGCCGGACCAGAAGGCTTCCCAGCCCGATGCGCCAGCCTTGTCGAGCACGTTCTGGCGCATCTCGTTCTTGACCACCGAGCGCTGCAGGTCGAGCTTGGCCTGCGTCACCGAGCGGCCGAGATTGGCCATGCGATCGGCTTCCAGCGACAGGATCATCGGCAGCGACGACGACAGCCCGTCGACATAGAACACTGTGCCGTCCTCGGTGGTCCAGGCATTGATCTCGTTGCCGAGCGCGGCATGCGCGCCGAACACGTTCGGCCAGGCCGGCGTTCCCGAAAACATCAGATGCTCGAACAGATGCGCGAAGCCGGAGCGGCCGGCGGGTTCATTCATCGAACCGACGCGGTAGCGAAGGTTCATCACCACCTTCGGCGCCCGATGGTCAGGCACCAGCACCACCTGCAGCCCGTTGTCGAGCGCATAGGTGACGATCGGCTCGGCCTTCCCCGACGCTGCCGCCAAGGCACCGCTCAAAAGCGCGAGCACCACCGTGAACGCCAGGAAAACCTGCTTCATGAGAACCCCCGATGCTGACGGCCGCGGGACACCGCCGCCAATCCTGCCCAATTCGACCGAAGGGACGCCCATCCCGTCTGTCGGCGAAAACCTATCGGAATCGATCGGCCTTAGATACGGCAGCTTTGCAACAACCTCTGGCTTTTTCGTGTCGGCGTTTTCGGCGTCCCAATCCGACAGAAGCGACGCGTCAGCGCTTCCTGAGTCGCGCATCGAGTCCATCGGATTCGATTTTGTCAAATCGCGTTTGATGTCGGATTCATCTGCAGGTAGATTAGACCCGAATCAGCCGGTCCTGGGGGGCGCGGCGACCACCCAAAGTCTCACGTTCCGGACTTTTCCGGCACCAGACGCGGACGGCCTTCGCGTTCCCTATGGATTCCGTCCGATCGGGCGCGGCCCCGCGCCACGTGTGCGTCTTCGTAACAGTAATGCGTTTTCAGGTTCGGCCGCTGGCGTCTCCAGCATCCGGACGTCAGCATCGATTCCGGCCAAAAGCAGCAAATGAGCAGTCCCGCCGCGCTTCTTCAATCCGACACATTGGGCTCGCGCCTGACGTCGCGCGGTGATCTCACCAGCTTTTTCATGCAGCTGACCGAGGAAATCGGCGCCGACAGCTACATGCTGGTCGCCATCGTCCATGATCAGGACCGCAACGATGCCCGCATCGTCTCGTCGAACTGGATCTTCGATGCCATCGAACTGATCGGCAAGCGGCTGATCGCCGGCCTCGCCCAGGGAGCGCTGACCGCAGCGCCCGGTTTCCGTCCGAAGCCGCTGGTAGCGGCCCGGGCGCCGAATGCCGAAAGCCTTGTATCGGCCGAAGAGGCCCGCCTTCTCGACGTGCTCGGCCATGCGGAAATCTATTCGCTGCGGCTCAATGTCGGCCGCCAGCGCCTGTTCGCCCTGTTCTCGGCGGCGGCCGCCGGGCAGATCGACCAGTCGGCGCTGATGAAGGCGCAGTTGAAGTGCTGCTACGCGCTCTCGCATATTCCGCAGCTGATTGCCGCCGCCGCCATGCAGGATCCGCTGTCGGACCGCGAGCGCGAATGCCTGTTCTGGGTTTCGGAAGGCAAGACCACGGACGAGGTGGCCGTCATCCTTGGCGTGTCCTCCAACACCGTCAACAGCTACATCACCCACGCTATCCAGAAGTTCGCGGCCAGCAACCGTGCGATGGCCATCGCCACGGCGATCAGGAGCGGCATCATTTGAAACAAGCCGACATCAAGCAAGCCGCCGAGGCCCTTTTCAACGAACAGCATAACCCGTTCGGCGCCTTCTCGCTCGGCTCTGAAACGCATCAGGCCGTCACCATTCCCGACGCCGTGCGCCGCTGCCGCTGGATATCAGTCGACATCAACGCTTCGGCCTTCGGCCTGTTCTTCGTCAGCCCCTCGCCGGAACGGGCGCGGCTGGTGCCGTGCTTCGATTCCGACTATCCCGGCATCGCGGTCGCGACGAAATTCATTTCCGGCGCCAATGGCGAGGAGATCGTGCGCCATACCGGCAATTCGACGGCGCCGCGCTGGTGGGCCGATGACGGCACGGCCGCCATGAGCGAGACCTTCAGCGGCCTCGCCTGGGCCGAACAGATGGCGCCGCTGGCGCCCGGCACCAGCGGCATCGCCTTTCCCGTCCATGCCGAGCGCGGCCAGTGCGGCCTCGTCGTCTTCCTGGGATCGGAGATCACCATTTCGCAGGATACGCTCTACGAAATCCACGCCCGCTGCTTCTCCTTGTTCGCGGCTGTCGCGCGCATCCGTCCCGGCGACACCGGCAAGACGCGCGCCATCTCCAAGCGCGAGCTCGAATGCCTGAAGCTTACCGCCAACGGCAACACCAGCGAAGAGATCGCGAGGCTGCTGAAGCTGTCGGTGCACACCGCCAACCAGTATTTGACCCAGTCCACCCAGAAGCTCAACGCGGTGAACCGCAACCAGGCGGTGGCCAAGGCGCTGCGGCTTGGCCTCATCGAATGATTAAACGATGAAGCGCTCAGGTCTGCTGAGATTCAGGTCAGGCCGAGCCGAAAATGGCGGATCCCGAGAACCGGCGCGGAGCATACTTTTGGGTACGTGAGCACCGGAAGCGCAGGGAGCCGCCATTTGCAGGCCGGCCTCACCTGAATATCAACAGGCCTCAGAAGGCCAGCGGCTCAACCCTGCGGATTCGCGCCTCATCGATCACCGCTTCCAGCAGCGCCGTGTTGTGCTCGGGGTCTTCGCCCGGCTTCTCGAACGACACGTAGTTGACCATGACGGTGGCGTCGTCGCCGCTCAGCGTCAGCTGGAAATAGACGGTCACCCCCGGTGGCCGAAGCTCCAGGTCGAGCACGATGCGCGGGTTGCCGTGCCAGTCGACATGCGCCTCACCGCCATGGCCGAGCCTGAGTGTCCCCCGCATGAAGAACAGTTCGGCGGCTGAATCGACCAGATCCGACAGGCAGGCGAAATGCTCCAGCCGGATGAAGGCGATATAGTCGGCGACATCGATCAGCCTGAGCTCCGCCACCACTTGCTCGATGGCGCTGGCGACGATGATCTCGCGGGATTTGGCGTGCGGTTGGCGGTTCATGAAATCTGTCTGCGCTCAGCCTTTTTCGAGTAGACGATCCGCACCAGTTCGGCGACGGCCTGGTAGAATTGCGACGGGATCACATTATCGACCGAAACTTGCTTGTACATGGAGCGGGCGAGCGCCACGTCCTCGAAGATCGGGATGTTGTGCTCGCGCGCGATCTCGCGGATCTTCAGCGCAACCAGATCCTGCCCCTTGGCCACCACGAGCGGCGCTGAATCCTCGTCGCGCACATATTTCAGTGCGATGGAGAAGTGGGTCGGGTTGGCGATGATGAGCGTCGCGCGCGGCACCGCCGTCATCATGCGCTTGCGGGCGCGGTCGCGCGCCAAAGACCGCAATCGCGACTTCACGATCGGATCGCCCTCGGACTGCTTGAACTCGTCCTTGACCTCCTGCTTGCTCATGCGCAGATCCTGCTTCCAGTGGAAGCGCGACCACACGATGTCGATCGCCGCGATCAGCCCCATGACGAAGACGATCGCCACCAGTATGTCGACGGCGATGCCGCGGATGACGAGGCCGAAAGCGACCGGATTGGTGATCATTCCGGCGAGCAGCTTGCGGTGATCCTCCGACAGGGTGAAGAACAGCACGGCGATGGCGAAGCCGACCTTGGCCAGCGATTTCACGAATTCGACCCAGCCCTGGGCGCCGAACATCCTGTTCCAGCCCTTGACGATCGAGATGCGCGACAGCTGCGGCCTGATCCGTTCGCCGACGAACTGCGGCATGTTCTGGAACACCGAGGCGCCGATGCCGGCGACCGTCAGCAGCACCAGCAGGCTGACGACGGCGCGGCCGATCTCGAACAGGACGGTCTTGTAAAGCGCGATGACATCGGTCTCGGTGTCCATTGGCCAGGCTTCTGGCTTCTCCAGGAACATCGACAGGAACATGCCGAGATCGACGATGGCATCCTTGGCGTAGAAGACGGTGAACACCAGTATGGCGACAAAGGACGCCAGGATCGCCGTTTCCCTCGAATGGGGCAGCTTGCCCTGCTCGATGGTGTCGCGGATCTTCTTTTCCGTCGCGTCTTCGGTTTTTGAATCCTTGTCGGCGGCGTCGGACATGATCCGGTCTTACGCGGCGGCGGTCTGTGTCGCGGGGAGCTCGAACGCGCCTTCGCGCGACAGCCGGATCGTGGTCGTCACGATCGTCTTGCGCGCCGTCATGATGTCGGCGGCGGGAACGCCGTCCGAACCCTGGCCGAGTTCGGCCTCGATCATGCGCCGCGAACGCGCGCCGATCGCCGAAAGCACCGCTTCGGCAAGCGCCGCCGAAGTGCCGCGCAGCGCCAGCGTGACCAGCTCGGTCGACAGCCCGTCGAACAGCAGCACACGCGCCTTCTGGGTAAGCAGCGGCAGGTCGTCGAAGGAAAACAGCCGCGCCTTGACGCCGTCGAGATCGGGCGTGCCGGCCGCTTCCAGATCCTGCATGACCTCGTCGAGCAGCGGCTTCTCCAGCTCGTTGAGCACGCTGGCGACGCGCGCCTGCCCGGCCGACGTGTCCCTGGTCGCCGTCTCCGCCAGCACGCTGGTGCGCAGCCGGTTCTCGACGATCCTGGCGGCGGCGTCCGGAACATTGGCCATCGTCACCATGCGCTTGATGATTTCGCCGCGCATCGGCTTGGTGAGCGTCAGAAGCACGGCCGCCGCCGCCTGCGGCGCCAG
The DNA here is from genome assembly GCA_004791255.1 of bacterium M00.F.Ca.ET.205.01.1.1. Classification (GTDB taxonomy): domain Bacteria; phylum Pseudomonadota; class Alphaproteobacteria; order Rhizobiales; family Rhizobiaceae; genus Mesorhizobium. Next base: position 476,786 of record SRUQ01000003.1, on the reverse strand, counting down.
CTTCGACAACACCATGGCGGCCGTCTGCGCGTGCTCTCCGGCGAGGAAGGCGCCAAGCCTGGCCGGCTCCAGTCTTTCCAGGTCGGGCCAGATCGGCGGCGGCCCTTCCGCCACCATCTCCGGCTTCCTGTCGCCCATGATGGCGCTCATCTCTTCCGGCGACAGCGATTCGTTGAGGATGGTGTCCATCCTGTCGGCGGAATCGAGCAGCCCCGCACCTTCGGTGAATTCTGCCTCGAACTCGGCGACGATGCGCTCGAGATCGCCCTGCGGGATGGTGCGTAGCAGCCGGGCACCCTCGATGAGCGCCTTGAGCTCTTCCTGCTTGAAGAACTTCAGCAAGCGGCTGGCCGAGGGCTTGCCCATCGCCACCAGTATGGCGGCGGCCTTCTGCGCCCGCGTCAGCGTCAGCGGCGTTGTCGTCATGCCTTCCGCCCTCGCTGCCAACGCCCCGACCCCATAGTCTAGGCGCCCTTCGTGCCGGCGATGATTTCGGTCAGCCTGATGCCGAAACGCGACGGATCGCTTTCGAGCACGGTGATCTCGCCGCGCGCGATCTTGCGGCCGTTGACCACCACGTCGACGGCTTCGCCGATGCGGCGGTTGAGCGCCACCGTCGATCCCTTCTGCAGCGCCATCAGATCCGACACCGGCATCTCGGTGCTGCCCAGGATGATCTGGACATCGACCGGAATGTTCATGATGACGCTCGAATTGGCCGCCGACGCTGCCCTGAACGCGATATCGGGGCGCTGCTCCTCTTCATGAAGGACCCCGCGCAGTTCCTCGATGGCCCGGTCGAGCTGCTCGTCCGGCTGGTCGAGTTCAGGTGCTGCCTTGGTCTTGCCCATGCGTCGTCTCCAAAAGCTCAGGCGTGCCCGGCGCCAGCCGGCATGAGCCCATCGATGAAATCCTGCCCGGCATCGTAGGGATGCCTGATTCGGACGGTGTAATTCTGCCCCAGTTTGCCGAACTCGCATACGAACAGCGTCTGGCCGCGCGCGCTGAGGCGCGCCCGCGACTGCGCCGTCTCCTCGAAATCGATGACCTGGCCCACTTCGAGGCCGGCGAGGTCGCCAAGCGTCAGCCGCGCCAGCGGCATGGTGGCTTCGAGCGCCACCGTCGAGCGCATCACCTCTTCCGAAAAGCGTGAGCGCCACTCGTTGCCCTGATTGTCCTCGCTGGCGTTTGCCGTGCCGCCGCGGCTGGCCAGCACGACGCGCTGCGGCATCATGATGGTGATGGTGCCGCTGTCGGCCGGCGTCGAGATGCCAAGCACGATGCGGATCGCCGCGCCGTCGCGCAGCACGTGGCGCTTTGCTTCCAGGCCCGACATCGCCCTTGGCGCCGGCAGGCGGAGCTCGAGCGAGCGGCGTCCCGATCCATTCAGCGCCTGCGCAACCTGTTGGAAGACCATTGTCGAGACATCGGTCTCGATCGGCGACAGGTCGCGCTCGATCGGCGTCACCGGCAGATCCGGATCGCCGCCGAACAAGGTGGAAACCATGATCGCGATCGCCGGCGCATCGATCACCAGGGTCATCGCATCGGAGGACGCCGGCGAGCCGACGACGGTCATGGCGAATGTGTCGCCGGCGCGCGAGCGCGCCTCGGGCACGCGGCTGACCTCGACCTCCTTGAGGTCGACGATGACGGGAACGCCAAGCTCGCTCGTCAGGCCCTTCTGCAGCAGCGGCACGGCGCGTTCTGCCATGGCGCGGCCGGCGTCGGTGACCTGGGCGGCCTCGCCGCTGTCGCCGACCAGGCGCTCGATGATCAGCGAGCGCGCGAGTGCTGGGCTGCCCGGACTGGTCATGGCAGTGTTGGCAGTGTTGGCACTGTTCTGTCGTGCATCGCTCAAGCGGCCTTCTTCTCGGCACCGCCGGTGTTCATCGTGCTCTGCTCGACGGCATCGATGGTCGGCCGCTCATAGGACGAGATGGTCTTCCGGCCGAACTCGATCGCCACCTGCGGCAGCGCGCCGTTCATGTAGGCCAGCAGCGTCTGCTTGACGATGATGTAGAGGCGGTTCTTCTTCTCGCGCACCGTCTTGATCTTGGTGGCGACCGGGCCGACCACGGCGTAGGACAGGAAGATGCCGAGGAAGGTGCCGACCAGGGCGGCGCCGATCAGGCCGCCGAGGATTTCCGGCGACTGGTCGAGTGCGCCCATGGCCTTGACCACGCCAAGCACCGCGGCAACGATGCCGAGCGCCGGCAGACCGTCGCCAACCGCGACCAGCGCATGATAGGCCTTCAGCTTGTCGGTCCTGATGGTCTGGATTTCCTCGTCCATCAGCGCCTCGATCTCGTGCGAGCGGGCGTTGCCGATGATGATGATGCGGCAGTAGTCGCAGATGAAGTTCATCAGGTCATGGTTCTTGAGCACGGTCGGGAAAGCCTGGAAGATCGCCGATTCTTCCGGATTGTCGATATGCGCCTCGACCTCGCTGCGCGACTTCGAGCGCAATTCGCGCATCAGGCTGTGCAGCACGCCCAGCGTTTCCAGGTAATCCTGTTCCTTCGGCACCGCCTGCTTGAAGGCTTCGAGAATGCCCTTCCCGGTATCCTTCACCGTCTTCATCGGGTTGGCGACCAGGAAGGTGCCGAGTGCGGCACCGCAGATGACCACGGCTTCCCATGGCTGAACCAGCACATGCAGATGCCCGCCCATGGCCATGAAGCCGCCAAGGACGCAGCCAAGCGTCACCACCAGTCCAATCAGAATGCCCACGACAGGTCCTTCCGCATTTCAAGTCAGGTGCAAGGGATAATCTCCGTGCCTTGTGTGAGGCTTGAATCGTGGCCTCGTGCGCGATTCAGTTTCGCGCAAGGAAGTGGGATTATCGTGCCGGCATAGCTTCGGCCGGAGGCGTGTCCTTGCTCAATACATTTACCAGCTACCAGCTCATCACCAGAGACATCAGTAAATCGATCGATCGTATCGAACAGCAGCCGGTGGTCGACCGCGATACCCAATATTATCTCGCCAACATCACCAAGGTGAAATCGATCGACGATTTCGTCAAAAATGACCGGTTGTTCAAATACGCCATGAAGGCCTACGGCCTGGGCGACATGGACTACGCCAAAGCCTTTATGGTCAAGGCGCTCAAGGAAGGCGTCTCCAATCCCAACAGCTTCGCCAACAAGCTGACCGACAAGCGCTACGCCCAATTCGTCAGCGCCTTCAACTTCGCCGCCAACGGCGCCGATGCGACCATCTACAACAAGGCGCAGCAGCTGGTGACCAAGAACTACGCCACCCAGGCGCAGATCGCCGGCGTCGATCCGAACTCGGCCTATGTGCAGGGTGAGACGACCTACTACCTCGCCAACATCACCAAGGTGAAGTCCGTCGACGACCTGATGGGCAACAACCGGCTCTACACCTATGCGCTGGCCGCGTTCGGCCTCGATTCGACGACCGAGGACAAGGACCTCATCAAGCAAGTCCTGCAAGGCGGCGTGCGCGACCCCGAAAGCGTCGCCAACAAGCAGACGGACCCCGCCTATGCGGCACTCGCCTCGGCCTTCAACTTCGAGCAGTACGGCGAGAACGCCACCACCATCAATCCAGCCCAGCAGCCGACCGTCGACAAGTACATGCGCCAGACGCTGGAGGAAGACGCCGGCAAGACCAATGAGGGCGTGCGGCTGGCGCTCTATTTCGACCGCAAGGCGCCCGACATCGCCAGCTGGTACGACGTGCTGGCCGACACCGCACTTGCCAGCGTGGTGCGCACCGCTCTCGGCCTGCCCGATTCCTTCGCCACCGCCGACATCGACAAGCAGGCGCAGCTGTTCGAGCAGAAGCTCGACATCTCGGATTTTTCCGATCCCGAGAAACTGAGCAAGTTCCTGACCCGCTTCACCAGCATGTACGAGGTCAACAACCCGACCTCGACGGCGGTGACGTCAATCAGCGTGCTCTTCGCCAAACCGGTCACCGCGGGCATCTCCACCGACCTGATGATGGCCATGCAGAAAATGAAGTTCTGATCATGCGGGATAGTCTCTACGTCGCCCTTTCCTCGCAAATCGCGCTCGAGCGCCGGCTCGACACGATCGCCGACAACGTCGCCAACGCCAACACCGTCGGCTTTCGCGCCACCGGCGTGAAGTTCGAGGACGTGGTGTCCGGCACCGGGCCGAAATCGGTGTCCTTCGCCTCCTCCGGCAAGACCTACCTTTCCGGCGCCCACGGCCCGCTGAGCGAGACCGGTAATCCGTTCGATTTCGCCATCCAGGGCGACGCCTGGTTCGCCATCGACACGCCTGCCGGCACGGTCATGACCCGTGACGGCCGCTTTTCGATGAACGAGAATGGCGAGCTTATGTCGATCGAGGGCCATCCGGTGCTGGACGCCGGCGGCGCGCCGATCCAGCTCGATCCCCGCAATGGCCCGCCCAAGGCGGGAGCCGACGGCTCGCTGCGCCAGAACGACCAGCTCGTCGGCTCGATCGGCCTCTACAATTTCGATCCGGGCGACAATTTCGTGCGCTACGGCAATTCCGGCGTCGTTCCCGCGCGCACGCCCGAACCGGTCACCGATCGCTCCGATGTCGGCGTCGCTCAGGGTTTCGTCGAGGAATCCAACGTCAATCCGGTGCTGGAGATGACCCGGCTGATCATGGTCCAGCGCGCCTTCGAGAACACCGCGGCGCTGATGCGGCAGACGGATTCCTCCACCGACGAAGCGATCAAGACGCTCGGCTCGAAGTCGTAGCATGTCATCAGACCAGCAATCCCTGCGTGCGCGTGAATACCAACTCCAGCCGGCGCCGGAAGACCGGCTTGTGGCGCTGGAACGGGTTATCAGGCGCTTCAGCGATGCCGGCGGGCTGATCAAGCGCGGTGGCCGCGTCGCCGAAGTCACGCCAACGCACTACAAGGTGCGCGGCCTTTCCGACATCGCCAGGCTGGGCGATATCGTCGAACAGCGCGGCAATGCCGGCACCCGCCGCGGCGAGATCGTCAAGATCAGCCGTGACGAAATCGTCGTGGCGCCTTTCGAACGCAGCGCCGATGCAGGCATCGGCGACGCCGTGTTCCGCCGCGGCCCGCTCGCGGTGGCGCCGCACGCCTCGTGGCGCGGCCGTACCATCGACGCGCTCACCCGGGCGATCGACGGCGGCCCGCCGCTGATCAGGGGCGACGACATGTCGGCAGCGGCCGCGACGCCTGGTGCCATGGCCCGGCAGCGCGTCGGCACGGCGTTCATGACCGGCGTCAAGGTCATCGACATCTTCACGCCGCTCTGCTTCGGCCAGCGCCTCGGCGTGTTTGCCGGCTCCGGCGTCGGCAAGTCGACGCTGCTCGCCATGCTTGCCGGTGCCGATGCCTTCGATACCGTCGTGGTGGCGCTGATCGGCGAACGCGGACGCGAGGTCCGCGAATTCCTCGAGGACACGATCGGCGACAGCATGGCCAAGACCGTCGCCGTCGTCGCCACCAGCGACGAGAGCGCGATGATGCGCCGCCGTGCGCCCGACACCGCCATGCGCGTTGCCGAACATTTTCGCGACCAGGGGCACCGCGTGCTGCTGGTGCTGGATTCGATCACCCGCTTTGCCCACGCGCTGCGCGAGGTGGCGACCGGAACCGGCGAGCCGCCGGTCGCTCGCGGCTACCCCGCCTCGGTCTTCACCGAATTGCCCAAGCTGCTCGAGCGCGCCGGGCCGGGCGCGGAGGGCAAAGGGTCGATCACCGCCATCATTTCCGTGCTGGTCGACGGCGACGACCACAACGATCCGGTCGCCGATTCGGTGCGCGGCATCCTCGACGGCCATGTCGTGCTCGACCGCATGATCGCCGAGCAGGGCCGCTATCCGCCGGTCAACCCGCTATCCTCGATATCGCGGCTGGCCGGCAAGGCCTGGAGCGTCGAACAGCGCGCGCTGGTGACGCGGCTGAAATCGATGATCTCGCGCTTCGAGGACACGCGCGACATCCGCCTGCTGGGGGCCTACCAGGGCGGCGTCGACGCCGAACTCGACATCGCCGTGCGCCAGGTGCCGCTGATCTACGAGGCGCTGACGCAGTCGCCCAGGGACCGTCCGTCGGTCGATCCGTTCTCCGATCTGGCCCGCCATCTCAAGGGAAAGATGAATGCCGAACCAGGAGACTGAGCGCCAGTACACCGAGCGGGTGTTGCGCGAGATGATCGAGGAGGCCAACGCCGCGGAGGAAGCCCGGGCCGAGGAGGCCAGAGCTGTCAAGGCAAAGGCTGCTCGCGCCAGGGCGGCGAAGACCGAGGCCGTCCTTGCAAAGGCGGCAAGACCCCCTCTGCCCAGGGCAGCCTGGCGCGGCGAGCCGCCGGCCGCCCCTCCCGTGGAGGCCGTCCAAGTCAGCCGCGAATCCCTGATCGATGACTTGTTTCCCGTCACCGAATGGCCGCAGCCGCCAAGGGCGCAGTTTCCGAAGACGGAGAAGAAGGCCGATCGCAGAAGCGATATCGTGGTCGCCGCGCTCGGCGTCACGCTTGGCCTGATCTGCGCTTTGTTTCCCTGGTACATTTTTTTCAACCAGGAGCAGTTCGGCGTCCAGGCGATCAAGTTCGGCGGCACCGGCACCAATTCGGGACGCGCCGGCGGCGGCGTGGTGGCCCAACGCAGCGCGCCGCTGACCGCCAAGGACGTTCCCAACACCGCTATCGACCTGCTTGCCACCGGAACGGTTCAGGACGATTCCGAACCGGCGCCGCCCGGCGACCAGCCCTTTCCCGCTGATATTGCGAAATTCCGCCTGGTTCACGTCGCCAATGGCCGTGCCATGATCGAGGACGACACCGGGCTATGGATGGTCCAGCGTGGCTCGACGCTGCCGGATTCCAGCACAGTGTCGGCTATCGAGCAGCGCAGCGGCAAATGGGTCATGGTCACCAGCACCAGCCAGGTGATCGAGCTTTCCAGGTAGGGCCGCCGTGGCTCTGCCTTGCGGCCGACCGCAAGGTCCGCGCAAGACTGGCGGCCTAGTCTCCGAGCACATGCCCGGAGATTCCCATGGAGCCTGTTTCCCTTTTTGATCTCGCCGCCAAGCAGGCGCAGTGGCTGTCGGTGCGCCAGTCGGCGGTCGCCGGCAACATCGCCAATGCCAACACGCCAGGCTACACGGCAAATGATGTCGAGCCCTTCGAAAAGGTGCTCGACCGCGCCGCCGTGTCGCTGCAGGCCACGCAAGAAGGGCATCTCGGCACAGCCGCGACCAATGCAGGCTTCTCGATCAAGCCGCAGGAAGACGATGGCGTCGTCATGCCGTCCAAGAACAGCGTCGTGTTGGAAGATCAGCTGATGAAGGCCGGCGAGATCCGCCGCTCCTTCGAGCTCAACACGGCGATCGTCAAGGCATTCCATTCGATGATGATGATGGCGGTCAAGAGCTGAACATGGACGCGCTCACCTCAGCCCTCAAAGTCGCAGCATCCGGCCTCGGCGCCCAGTCGCAGCGCCTGCGCGTGGTTTCGGAAAACCTCGCCAACGCCCAGTCGACCGGCACCACGCCCGGCTCCGACCCCTATCGCCGCAAGACCATCAGCTTCGTCTCCGAGCTCGACCGGGCTTCCGGCAGCTCGACGGTCGAGGTGAACTCGATCGATCGCGATCCCAGCGACTTTCCCGTCGAGTTCCAGCCCGGCAACGAGGCCGCCGACGACAAGGGCTACGTCAAGATGCCCAATGTCAACGTACTGATCGAAATGGCCGACATGACCGAGGCCAACCGCTCCTATGAGGCCAACCTGCAGGTCGTCAAGCAGGCGCGCGACCTCATTTCAATGACCATCGACCTGATGAGGAACCAATGATCGTGAATGGCATCGGCGCGCTTAATCTCAAGCCTGGATTGGGCGACGCGGCGACGGATCTGCTTCAGGGCGGCGTCGCGCCCACGACCGCGGGCAATCTCGGCACCTCCTTCGCCGAGGCGGTGAGCCAGGCGGCCTCCAAGACCGTCAGCACAATGCAGAATGCCGAGCAGGTGTCGCTGCAGGCGCTCAAGGGCGATGCCGACACCCGCCAGGTCGTCGATGCCGTGATGAGCGCACAGCAGGCGCTGCAGACCGCCGTCGCCATCCGGGACAAGGTCGTCTCGGCCTATCTCGAAGTCAGTCGCATGGGCATCTGAGGAGCCGGGCCATGAAAGCACTCGCAATCGCCGCCACCGGCATGAATGCCCAGCAGACCAATCTGGAAGTCATCGCCAACAACATCGCCAACATCAACACCACCGGCTACAAGCGGGCGCGCGCCGAATTCTCCGACCTGCTCTACCAGGTCGACCGCACGCAAGGCGTGCCCAACCGCTCCAACGCCTCGCTGGTGCCCGAAGGCGTTTCGATCGGTCTCGGCGTCAAGACGACGGCCGTGCGCAACGTCCACACCCAGGGCGAACTGACCAGCACCGGCAACAGTTTCGACATGGCGCTCACCGGCCGCGGCTGGTTCCAGATCGAAGGCGCCGATGGCGGCACGCTCTATACCCGCGCCGGCGCCTTCAACACCAACGCCACCGGCCAGCTGGTGACGGTGGATGGCGCCAGCGTCATTCCGGCCATCAACGTGCCGGTCGACGCCGTCGAGGTCATCGTCAACAAGACCGGCCAGGTCTTCGCCCGCATCGGCGGCCAGACCGACCTGCAGAATCTCGGCCAGCTCCAGATCGTCAACTTCGCCAACGAAGCGGGGCTGGCGCCGCTCGGCGACAATCTGTTCCAGGAAACGACGGCATCGGGTCCAGCCAATGCCGGCGTGCCCGGCGACCCCGGCTTCGCCACCATCCAGCAAGGCTATCTCGAGGCCTCCAACGTCGATCCGGTCAAGGAAATCACCGAGCTGATCTCGGCGCAGCGCGCCTATGAGATGAATTCCAAGGTGATCCAGGCGGCCGACGACATGGCTTCCGTCGTCTCCAAGAACATCAGGTAACGGACGATGGCGATGCCGATCTCCTGTTCCGCATTTTGCCGCACCGCGCTCGCCCTTGCGCTGGTGGCCGGCGGCGTGCCGGCTTTCGCCCAGGAATCGGCAAATCAATCGGCAAATCAATCGGGCAACCAGTCGGCCACGCAGATCGCCAGCAATCAGGCGACCGGCGAGGTCGTGCTGATCCCCAACCGGGTCATCTATCCCGGCGAAACCATCGAACTCGCCGCCTTGAAGCAGGTGACCCTCATCCCGGGCAAGCACAAGCCCGATGCCGTCGCAACCCTCGCCGTGGAGCTCCAGGGCAAGATCGCCAAGCGCACCCTGCTGCCCGGCCGCTACATTCCCTCCGCCGCTATTCGCGAGGCCTGGCTGGTCGAACAGGGCGCTGCTGTGCAAGTCTTCTTCATCGCCGGCGGACTGACTATATCGGCCACCGCCGTGACGTTGCAGCCCGGTTCGGCCGGCGACCTCATCAAGGTTCGCAACACCGACAGCGGCAAGATCCTGTCCGGCACCGTGATGGCCGACGGAACCATCCAGGTCAGCGCATCATGATGCGTGGGCTTGCCCTTGTGCTCGCGGCCGCGCTCGGCCTGCAGCCGGCGCTCGCCGACGGCCTGACGCCCAAGGCCAAGCGCGAGCTTGCTGCCAGGGATGGCGGCGCCTTCGTCGATCCCGAATACGATCCGGCCACCACCACCCGCATGTTCCGCGTCTCGCCCGGGCCGAGTTCGCTGCCGCCGGGCCAGGTCGCCTCGCGCATCAAGGACATCGCCCAGCTGCAGAGTTCGCGCGACAACCAGCTCGTCGGCTACGGCCTAGTCATCGGCCTCGCCGGATCGGGCGACAGCCTGCGCAATTCGCCGTTCACCGAACAGTCGATCCGCGCCATGCTCGAAAACCTCGGCATCGCGACCGAAGGCGGCAGCGCGCGCGCCAAGAATGTCGCCGCCGTCATCGTCACCGCCAACATGCCGCCCTACGTGCAGTCGGGCGCGCGCATCGACATCGACGTCTCCTCGATGGGCGACGCCAGCTCGCTTGCCGGCGGCACGCTGATCATGACCCCGCTGAAGGCTGCGGACGGCGAAATCTACGCCGTCGGCCAGGGCGCGGTCATCGTTTCCGGCTTTACCGCGAAAGGTCAGGCCGAGCAGTTGACGCAAGGCGTGCCGACCGCCGGCCGGGTGCCGAACGGCGCCATCGTCGAGCGTGCCGTGAAGGCCGAGTTCGACGACCAGGCGACGCTGACGCTACAATTGCGCAACCCCGACTTCTCGACCGCCATCCGCATCGCTGACGCTATCAATGACTATACCAGCCAGCGCTTCGGCACGCGCGTGGCGGCCGAACGCGATTCCCGTACCGTGCAGATCAGGCGGCCAAAGAGCGTCTCGGCAGCCCGCTTCTACGCCGAGATCGAGAATCTGGTGGTCGAGTCCGACACACCGGCCCGCGTCGTCATCGACGAGCGCACCGGCACCATCGTTATCGGCAATGACGTCAAGATCTCGCGCGTCGCCATCAGCCATGGCACGCTGACGGTGCGCATCACCGAAGCACCGCGCGTCGTGCAGCCGGAACCCTTCTCCAAGGGCGAAACCGCCGTCGAACCGTTCACCGCCATCGATGCCAGCCGGCCTGACGCGCGCGTCGCTGTGCTCGACGGGCCCGATCTGCAGACCCTCGTCTCCGGCCTCAACCGCCTCGGCGTCAAGCCGGACGGCATCATTGCCATCCTGCAAGGCATCAAGTCGGCCGGCGCCCTGCAAGCCGATCTGGTTCTCCAATAGGCGACGCCGATGATTTCTTCCCGCTTATCTCATGAAAGAAGCCGCCGCTCTCGCGCCATCCTGTTCGCAGCCACGGCTCTGGCTGCCATGTCTTTCGCCGGCGGCACGCACGCCGAGGACACCGTTCGCCAGGTTCTGCCCGGGGCGCAGGCGCCGGCCGCGCCACAACAATTGGCGCGGGAGAAAGCGCCGGACCAGAGCGAAATCGAGCGCTTCTGCTCCAACATAGCCGACGCCGCCCGCGACCGCCGCTATGCGTTGCAGGCGGACGAATTGAAGCAACTCCAGGCCGGCATCGACCAGCGCATGAAGGCGCTGGACGAGAAGAAGGCCGAATACGAGCAATGGCTGAAACGGCGCGAAGTGTTCCTCGCCCGCGCCGAGGACGGCGTCGTCAAGATCTATGCCGGCATGAAGCCCGATGCGGCGGCCGAGCGGCTGGCGATCGTCAACGCCGATCTCGCCGCCGCCATCCTGATGAAGCTCGATTCGCGCAAGGCCGGCGTCATCCTCAACGAAATGGACCAGAAGGCGGCGGCGACGCTCACCGGCATCATGGCCAGCGCAGCCCGAAGGGTAGATCCGTCATGATCCGCAAAATGCTCATCCTGTGCTCGGTCGCCGCGCTGTCCGCCTGCGGCACCAATCTGAAGGAAGTCGGCAAGGAACCCGCGCTGTCGCCGGTCGGCTCCGGCATCGACGGCGGCAACACCGCTTCCCTCTACAAATATCCGGAGACGCCGCCGCAGCCGGTGAAGAAATTCTCGCTGTGGGACGATCGCCAGAGCCGGCTGTTCACCGATCCGCGGGCGCTCCAGCAGGGCGACATCCTGACCGTCAAGATCAAGATCAACGACCGCGCCAACTTCAAGAACCAGAATGACAGAAGCCGCACCGCCAGTCGCAAGCTCGGCTTCGATGCCAACATCGAGTGGCATGGCAACAGCACCGGCGGCAAGGGCGACGGCAGCCTGGACTCCACCACTGAGACCAACGCCGATGGCGAGATCAAGCGGTCGGAAACACTCGAGCTCAACGTCGCTGCAGTGGTCACCGATGTACTGCCCAACGGCAACCTGATGATCAGGGGCTCGCAGGAAGTGCGCGTCAACTACGAGCTCAGGGTGCTAACCATCGCCGGCATCGTGCGGCCGGCCGATATCGGCGCCGAGAACACGATCCCCTACGAACGTATCGCCGAGGCGCGCATCGCCTATGGCGGACGCGGCCGCGTAAGCGAGATCCAGCAGCCGGCCTACGGCCAGCAGGTCCTCGATCAGGTTCTTCCGTTCTAGCTATTGCGTTCTGGGGATAGGAGAACAAAGCACCGTGGCCAATGTCGAACAGGCTCAGCCTCGCAAGGGTCCTTCCCTTGCCATCCAGGGCGCCATGCTGCTCGTGGTGACGGCTGCCGCGATCGGAATGGGCTGGATGTCGGGCGGCTATCTCAAGGGCGTCGACGCACCGAAATCGGTAGCGGCAGCGCCCGAGAACGACGGCAAGGAGGCCAAGCCCGCCGAAGCGCAGGAGCCGGCGGCGGGACCGACGCTCGTGGCGTTGGCGCCGATCACCACCAACATCGCCTCGCCCGCCGACACCTGGCTCAGGATGGAGGTGTCGGTGGTCTATGATGTCGCGCAGCCGCCGGCCATGGCCGAGGACATCCAGCAGGACCTTCTGGCCTATGTGCGTACCTTGAAGATGCACCAGATCGAGGGCGCCAGCGGCTATCAGCACCTGAAGGCCGACATCGAGGAACGCGCCTCGATCCGCAGTCAGGGACACGTCAAACAGGTACTCGTCAGGACATTGCTGCTCGAATGAGGAAATTCCTTCTTGCCGCGGCGCTGATCGGCGCCGCCACATCGGTCGCGGCTGCCCAGCAGTTGGACCTCGGCGGCATCGGTAAGGCCGACGGCACCACCGTGGGCTACATCATCCAGATGTTCGGCCTGCTGACCGTGCTGTCGGTGGCGCCGGGCCTGTTGATCATGGTGACCAGCTTCACCCGCTTCGTCATCGCCTTTTCGATCCTGCGCGCAGGCATCGGCCTGCAGTCGACGCCGGCTAACCTCATCCTCATTTCACTGTCGCTGTTCATGACTTTCTATGTCATGGCGCCGACCTTCGACCAGGCCTGGAACACCGGCGTGAAGCCGCTGATGGACAACCAGATCAGCCAGACCGAAGCCTTCGAGAAGATCTCCGATCCGTTCCGCACCTTCATGCTGCACAATGTGCGCGACAAGGATTTCGACCTCTTCGCCGATCTCGCCCGCGAGCGCGGGCAGGTCGTTGCAAAGGAGACCGTCGACCTGCGCATCCTGGTGCCCGCCTTCATGATCTCCGAGATCCGCCGCGGCTTCGAGATCGGTTTCCTGATCGTGCTGCCGTTCCTGGTCATCGACCTGATCGTGGCCACCATCACCATGGCCATGGGCATGATGATGCTGCCGCCCACGGTGGTGTCGCTGCCGTTCAAGATCCTGTTCTTCGTCCTGATCGACGGCTGGAACCTGCTCGTCGGCAGCCTGGTGCGATCCTTCACCTGAGCAGTCCGGCACGTCTGTGCGAGCGCACGCGGATCGCGGGCGCCGCGCCGTGAATTTCTCTCGAATTATTTCCGATTAACCGTCCGGTTTAGTCCTTTGGTAGGGACTTGCCGCCATAGTCGCTCGCAGATGGCGGGTGACCCAACGCAACGGTCATTGGCATGATGCCGCTCCGTCATACCGGACAAGCCGGTATGCAAGAAAACACCCTGTAAAAACAAGGTACGAGTAGCCATGTCCAGCATCATGACCAACGCCTCGGCGTTGACCGCTCTGCAGAGCTTGAACGCCACCAACAAGAACCTCGAAGCCACCCAGGCCCGCATCTCGACGGGTTATCGCGTCTCGCAGGCTTCGGACAACGCCGCTTACTGGTCGATCGCCACCACGATGCGCTCCGACAACCAGGCCATGTCCACCGTTTCGGACGCGCTCGGCCTCGGCGCTTCGAAGGTCGACACCGCCTACACCGGCATCAACAGCGCGATCACCACCATCAACCAGATCCAGCAGAAGCTGACCGCATCCTACGGCCAGACCGATGCCTCCAAGGAAAAGACCCAGACCGAAATCGCCGCCCTTCAGAAGCAGTTGAAGGCCTACGCCGACGGCGCCACCTTCTCGGGCACCAACATGCTTTCGGTTTCCACCGCCACGGGCACGGCCGCCGACGTCAAGATCGTTTCGGCCTTCAATCGCAGCTCCACCGGCGCGGTTTCGATCTCGACGATCGACGTCAACGTCGAAAGCATCAAGCTCTATGACTCCGGTGCAGCTCCGACCGCGAAGGGCATCCTCGACACGGCGCGCCTCGGCCTCACCGGCGCCGCGGTTGCCACGGCCTCGAACCCGACCCTGGGCGCTGCCGCGGCGGCCACCGACACCTATTCGGTTGCCTCGCTGACGATCTTCTCGAGCAGCACCGCTGCCAGCGACACCCAGATCCAGCAGATGATGAACGTCGTCGACGCCGCACTCAAGGACATGACGACCTCCGCCACCAAGCTCGGCGCCGCCAAGAGCTCTATCGACCTGCAGAAGACCTTCACCTCGAGCCTGATGGACTCCATCGACCGCGGCGTCGGCCAACTCGTCGATGCCGACATGAACAAGGAATCGACCCGCCTCCAGGCCCTGCAGGTTCAGCAGCAGCTCGGCATCCAGGCGCTGTCGATCGCCAACGGCTCGTCGCAGTCGATCCTGTCGCTCTTCCGCGGCTGATCGCTCTCCAAACGGCTACATCGGACAATCGGGCCGCGCCAAAAGCGCGGCCCGATCTGCGTTTGCTCAAGGCTCGCGCAACCTTCGTTCCTTAGCCTCTCGCAAGCTGATTTTAACAGGCCGTTAACCATGTCGCGCTAGGTATGGTTAACACTAGCTTACGACAGGTTGCCGAATCGGCCCGACCGGCCCGATCGCAGCCGAAGGGCAGGTCGATCAGGCCCGCTGGCATGCCGGCTTTTGAGAAGGAGCGAGTTTCTTGGCGAGCATCATGACGAACGCTGCGGCGTTGACTGCACTTCAAAGCCTCAACGCCACCAACAAGTCGCTCGAGCAGACGCAGGCCCGCATCTCGACGGGCTACCGGGTCTCCGAAGCTTCCGACAACGCCGCCTACTGGTCGATCGCCACCACGATGCGCTCCGACAACCAGGCGCTGTCGACCGTGCAGGACGCACTCGGCCTCGGTGCGTCGAAGGTCGACACCGCCTATACCGGCATGAACAATGTTCTGACCACGATCGGCCAGATCAAGACCAAGCTGCTGTCGACCGTCGGCCAGACCGCTGCCGCAAAGGCCAAGACGCAGACCGAAATCACCGCGCTTCAATCGCAGATGAAGTCCTTCGCCGATGCGGCAACCTTCTCGGGTTCGAATTTCCTGTCGGTGACGTCCAAGCAGGTCGCGGCCGCCAATGACGGCGTCCAGCTGGATGCCAAGATCGTCTCTTCGTTCAACCGCACCTCGTCCGGAGCGGTTCAGCTCGGCACGATCGACATCAATATCGAAGGCACCAAGCTGTTCGATTCCGGTCTTGCCGCCGACGTCAAGAACCAGGGCATTCTTGACCGCCAGACATCGGTCTATTCGACCGCGGCCGCCCAGACCCTGTATGATGCCGCCTACAAAGCCGCCATCGCCGGCGGCAGCACCGACATCGCCGCCAACACCGCCGGCCAGACCGCCGCGGGTGCCGTCGCCAAGGTCGACAACGTCTCGGCCTATAACCTCGACATCACGGCGGCAGGCGTAACCGACGACATCATCACCCAGATGATCACCAAGATCGACAACGTCATGGCCCAGTTGACCGACTCCGCCACCATCCTGGGTTCGGCCAAGAGCAGCATCGATCTGCAGAAGACCTTCACGCAGAGCCTGATGGATTCCATCGACCGCGGCGTCGGCCAGCTCGTCGATGCCGACATGAACAAGGAATCGACCCGCCTCCAGGCGCTGCAGGTGCAGCAGCAGCTCGGCATTCAGTCGCTGTCGATCGCCAACAGCTCCTCGCAGTCGATCCTGGCGCTGTTCAAGAACGGCTAGCTCGGCCGTAGCCGAGCCATCCGCTTTACGTCCAACGATCGGGCCGCGCCGCAAGCGCGGCCCGATTTCATTTTCGCACAAGCTTCGAGAGCTAGTGTTCCGGCGGACAGTCATGCTGGGAGTCGCTGAATCGTGCCGGAACAGATCCAGAGCATCATCTCGAATCTCCGCGGATTCGGCGTCAGGCGGCTCGCGCTCATGGGCGGCATCGCCGCGCTGATCATGGCCGTCATCGGCATCGCCTCGGTCTACCTCAACCGTCCGGCCTATGAGACGCTCTATGTCGGGCTTGACCGCTCCGACGTGAACCAGATCGGCCTGGTGCTGGGCGAGGCCGGCATCGGCTTCGACGTCGGCGCCGACAACACCTCCGTGCTGGTGCCGGCCGGCACCACCGCGCAGGCGCGCATGCTGCTTGCCGAAAAGGGCCTGCCGACCAGCGCCAACGCCGGCTACGAACTGTTCGACAATGTCGGTTCGCTCGGCCTCACCTCCTTCATGCAGCAGATCACCCGCGTGCGCGCGCTGGAAGGCGAGATCGCCCGCACCATCCAATCGATATCAGGCATCAAGGCGGCGCGCGTCCACATCGTCATGTCCGAGCGCGCCAACTTCCGCCGCGACGAGCAGCAGCCCTCCGCGTCGGTCGTCATCCGCTATGCCGGCATCGACGCCGAGAAAAGCGCCATGTCGATCCGCCATCTCGTCGCCGCCGCCGTTCCCGGCCTGTCGGCCGACAAGGTGACGGTGCTGGATTCCAACGGCAATCTACTGGCGGCGGGCGATGACCCCTCCAACACCAGTGCCGCTCGCACGCTCGGCGTCGAACAGACCGTGGAGGCGCAGATCGGCGACAACATCCGCCGCGCGCTGACCCCCTATCTTGGCCCCGACAATTTCCGCGCCAGCGTCAAGGCCGACGTCAACACCGACACCCGCCAGACCGAGGAGACGATTTTCGATCCGGAATCGCGTGTCGAGCGCTCGGTGCAGTCGGTGCGCGCCAACGAAAACAGCAACCAGAAGCAGGCTTCGACCCCGGCCAGCGTCGAGCAGAACCTGCCGGAGACCCAGGCGACCAGCACCGATGGTCCGCAGACCTCCTCGGCCAACGACCGCAAGGAAGAGATCACCAATTACGAGATCAACTCCAAGAAGATCGCCACCGTCTCCAACGGCTACACGGTGACCAAGATGTCGATCGCCGTCGTCGTCAACCAGGACCGGCTGAAGACGATCCTGGGCAAGGATGCGACGCCCGAACAGATCGCCAAGCGGGTCGCCGACATCCAGAAGATGGTGAGTTCCGCCACCGGCTTCGACGACAAGCGTGGCGACGTCATCGACGTCTCGGCTGTTGAATTCATCGACGGGCTCGACGGTGAGCCGGTCCAGCAGGCTGGGATACTGGATTCCATCGGCCAGTATACCGGCACGCTGATCAATGCCGGCGCCTTCATCGTCGTGGTGTTCCTGGTCGCCTTCTTCGGCTTGCGGCCGATGGCGTCAGCGCTGACGGCGAAGGCGACGCCCGCTATCGCGGGCCCCAACTTCGACGAGGTCCAGCGTTCGCTGCCAACGCCGGAGGTCACCGCTTCCGTCGAGCCGAGTGTCGCCATCGGCGCCTTGCCCGGCGCGCGCCCCGGTTCCACCCCGCTCGACGATCTTCGCCAGAAGATCAGGCCCGCACCGCAGGATCGGCTGGCCCGCATGGTCGACATCAACGAGGAACGCACCGCGCAAATCCTGCGCAAATGGGCGGCCCAGGAAGTGGCGGCGTAAACCATGGCTTCCGCAGCCCTTTTCGATCTCCTGCCGGACTTCGGCACGCGCACACAACGCGCCAGCCAACCTCAGGCCGCGGCCGAGCAAAGGCCGGAAGCCTCCCCGCCACAGGCCGATATCGGCACGCTGATCGCCGAGGCGGTCGCCCAGGCGGAGGTGACACTCGAGGCACGCCTGTCGATTGCCCATGACGCGGCGCTCGAGGCCGAGCGCCAGGCCAATGCCGAGGAGGCAAGGCTCTTTCTCGAAAGCTTCGGCGGCGACATCGGCAAGGCGGTCTCGCTGCGCATCGATGCCATGGAGGCGCGTGTGACGGACCTTGTCGCCGCCACCGTCGCCCGCATCATCGGCGGCATCGTCAGTGACGATCTGCAGAAACGCTCGCTCGAAGCGCTCACCAGCGCCGTTCGCGAAGCGGTCGGCGACGGCGAGGCGGTGCGCGTCACGGTTCGAGGGCCGCTCTCGCTGTTCGAAACACTGAGGACGTCGCTGGGCGACCGCGCCGCCAATCTCGACTTCATCGAGGCGCCCGGCTTCGATCTCACGGTCGCCATCGACGAGGCGGTGTTCGAGACCCGCATGGCCGAATGGTCGGCGACGTTTTCCGAGGTGCTGTCATGAGCGTCGCCGACGCCGATCATGGCAGGCACGAGATCATCATCGTCAAGCGCCATCATGACGGCCACGACGAAGGCCACCATGGCGGCGTCTGGAAGATCGCCTTTGCCGACTTCATGACCGCCATGATGTGTTTCTTCCTGGTCATGTGGCTGATCAACGCCGCCAACGAACAGACCAAGGCGGCCGTCGCCAGCTACTTCAACCCGGTCAAGCTGGTCGACCGCAATTCGAGCCGCAAGGGCCTGGAAGACCTGGGCGACGGGCCGAATGCGATCGGTGCAACGAGCAACAACCCGCAAAGAGCGACGGCCAAGGGCGGGCAGGATGGCACCAGTGCCGGCTCCTCCAACCGCAAGGAGGAGAAGCCGGAGCAGCAAGCGCAACAATCCGACGATCATCTCTTCGCCGATCCTTATGCGGTGCTTTCGGAAATCGCCACCGACACCGGCGTCATGCAGAACATCAGCCAGAAGGGCGACGGCGGCGCGCAGAGCGCCGGCCCCGCAACGGGCGCTTCCGGCGGCGCATCCTATCGCGATCCCTTCGAACCGGATTTCTGGTCGCAGCAGGTTGCCGCGCCCGGCGCCGAGGCCAGCGCGCAACGCGCCAAGATCGATGGTGATCCGATCAAGCCCGGCGACAAGGCCGCCGAGACGGAGATCGCCAAGGTCAAGGCCGTGCCGCCGGCGCCAGCCCTCATCGACGCGCCGCTCGAGCCTTTGGCAAAGGACGGCAAGGCAGCCACAGCGGCGGCCAAGGCAGAGGTTGCGAAAGCCGGCGCCTCCCAGGACGGCAAATCCCAAGACGCCAAATCCCAGGACGCCAAAATCGAGGGCACCAACCCGGAAGCCACCAAGCCTGAGAATGCCAAGCCCGTGGCGGATGCCGCCAAGGCCGAAGCCGCCGCCCCGGAAGCCGCCAAGCCCGACGCCGGTGAAATGGCGCCGACCGCGGCCGCACTGAAGGCAGCGGCCGACGTCAAGCAGCAACTGGCCACCGCCTTCAAGCCCGGTGACAAGCTGCACGATGGCGTCTCGGTCGAAGCCACCGACAAGGGCGTCGTCATCTCGATCACCGACCAGCTCGACTTCGGCATGTTCGAGGTCGGCTCGGCTGTGCCAAGCCGCGAGCTGGTCCTGGCGATGGAGAAGATCGGCCGCATCGTCAACAGCCAGAAGGGCACCATCAGCATCAATGGCCACACCGATGCACGGCCATTCCGCAGCGCCAGCTACGACAACTGGCGCCTGTCCACGGCACGCGCGCATTCGGCCTACTACATGCTCGTACGTGGCGGCGTCGACGAACGCCGCATCACCGAGGTCGCCGGATTCGCCGACCGCCAGCCGAAGGACGCCGCCGATCCAATGTCGGCGGTGAACCGCCGCATCGAAATCCTGATGGCGAACGGCGGATGAAAGGCGCGGCCCTCACCAGCCGCTTGATAGGCCTGCTGCTGCTGGGATATCCGGCGGCGGGCTTCGCCCAGGATGCGTTGCAGCCGTACCAGCTGGTGCGTTCGCTGCAGCTCATTCAGGATCGCATCGCTACCGGCGACAGCGCGGCGCTGCCGATGCAGGCCAAGCTGCTGGAGATGACCGATGTGCGCCTGCGCCAGGCCGACGCGCAGGATTTCAAGGATCCCAAGAATTTTCGCGCGCTTCTGGTCTACGGCATGAGCGGCGGCAATCCGGTGACCGTCGAAGGGGCGGTGTCTCGGGCCATATCAGTAGATGCCCAGGACCTCACGATCGCCAAGGGCGTCATAAATTATCTGGTTGGCAGGCCCGCCGGCGCCATCGAAGTCTTGAAACCAATCGACCCCATGACGCTACCCGGCGACCTCGGCGCCTTCCTTGCCTTGGTCAAGGGCTCGCTGATGGCGACCGACGACCCGGCGGCCGCGCTCGCACTGCTTGACGAGGCGAGATTGCTCAGTCCCGGCACCCTTGTCGAGGAAGCGGCTTTGCGGCGCTCCATCGGCATCGCCGCGTCACAGAACGATGCGGCACGCTTCGCAATTGCCTCCACCCAATATGTCGAGCGCTATCTCTATTCGCCCTATGCCAGCCAGTTCGCCGACTCTTTCGTCTCCGGCGTCATCGCGCTGCACATGTCGATCAGCCAGGACAAGCTCGCCGACATCACCTCGATGATGGACCCCGAGCGCGAGAAGGTGATCTATCTGCGCATCGCCCGCCGCGCCGCGATCGATGGCCTCAGTGAGCTGTCGGCCTTTGCCTCGGCGCGGGCCGAGCAGGGCCGCGACGGCAACACCAATCAGGGCGACCCGCGCGCCCTGCTCTACTCCAGCCTGTCGTCCGTGACCTCCGGCACCATCGAGGATGTGCGCGCCAAGCTCGGCAAGATCGACCGCAGCCGGCTGTCGGACGGAGACCGCGACCTGCTCGATGCCGCGCAGGCCGTCGCCGGCGAGGTGGTTGCGCCGCCCGCCTTCCCACCTGCCGCCACTCCTGCGCCGGCGGCGACGCAGCCGCCCGAACCGGAGGCCGCCGCCGCGCAGGCCGTGGACGAAACCGGGCTGCCGCCGGTCGAAGGGGCGATGCCCGAACAGCCCGCCGCCCCTGCTGCCGCCTCTTCCCGCGGCGCCGCCACCGATGCGCCGGGCACACCGGCCGCCACACCCTCGGTCGAGGCGGCGACGGTCGTGCCGGCGTCAGTGCCGGCGGCCCCAGCCGGCTCCGACCCGACCGACGCCGCCATGATGAAAACCCGTCGACAGCTCGACCTGATCGACCAGATGCTTGGAGCCGCCCCGAAATGACCCCCAGCCTCGGCCCGGCCCTGCCAGGATTCACCGCGCGCACGACCGCGGATCAGCCGGCGACGACCGGACAGAACGACGACACCGGCTTCGGCAAGATGCTGGACGGCGAAGCGAACCCCGGCCACGCGCAAAAGCGGCCGGCGGCCGAAGCCGGATCGCGCGACCAGCGCTGGACCAAGCTTGCCGCCGGCTTTGCCGGACAGAAGGGCGAGGCCGAGCCGATGCCGGCCGGCAGGGCAAGGAGCGCGGTCGCCAAGGCAGCCAAGGACGACGAAGCCAGCGGGCTGGACAAGGATGGTGAGGCGACCCCGGATGACGCCGGCGCGCCATCGTTCCAGGACCAGTTGCCGCTGCTGGTGGCGTTCCATGATCTGCGCCAGTTCTCGACATCGGCCAAGTCCGCCGACGCAGCCGAAACCGGGGAAGGCTCCGCGCTGGAGGGACAGGCAGCATCCGCCAGGGGCTACCGGCCGAAGTCCACGGCCGGGCATGACGACCTCGAAATGCCTTCGAGGCCCGAGCGGATGTCGATCACCGACGGGCCTCTGACGAAACTCGACGGCCAGCAGGCCCGGGGTGCCGCCTCCGGCGCATCGCGGCACGACCAGGCGATCGTGGCCGCCGACCTGCCGACCACAGCGACGCCGGTCGATGTGCCGGGCGTGGATCCGAAGCAGGCGGCGCCACAGCCAAAGTCCATCGCCGACGTGCAATCCTCGCTGCGCTCCGAACCGGGCAAACAGACTTCGTTGGCAGCCCGCATCGACGTGGTTTCCGAGCGTAACTTCCCGGCCCCGATACAGGCTCCGATGAGCCAGGCGGCCCTCAACGTTATCGGCGCGATAGCTGCCGACGGCGGACCGAGCCAGGCGCTTTCGACGGCGTCCGCGACCACTCAACTGGCGGGTCCTGTTGCCGTTCCGACACATGTGTTGAAGATCGAACTCCACCCCGCCGAGCTCGGCATGGTCACCGCCAATCTTCGCCTCACCGGGGAACAACTTTCGATTGAGTTGAAGCCTCAAACGCACGATGCCTATCGTCGGCTGTCCTCCGACAGCGAGGCCATTGTCAAATCGCTGCGCGGGCTTGGCTTCGAGGTCGATAAGGTCACCATCATGCAACCGTCAGTGGCAGTTCCCGCTACAACCCGCACGGATGCAACTGCCTCTTTGCCGGGTGCGCCAGGCCGCGACCAGTCATCCTTCCAGCCCGGAAATTCCGGTAGTGGCAACGGCGGAGCCGGCGGCCAGCAATCGGATCAGCAATCCGCAAGGGGTAGCCACGATGACGCGCAAGCGCACAGCCGCACCGCTTCGCCTTCTCGCGAGCGCGCTGGCGGCGATATGTTTATCTAGCATTGCCTGCGGCGCCATTGCCGCCACAAATCCTTGCGAGCCGGAGATCCTGCGCGCCGCCGACCGCTACGGCGTGCCTGCCGGAATCCTCTATGCCGTCGGCCTGGCCGAAACCGGCAAGAAGGGCACCCTTCAGCCCAACGCATTGAATATAGAGGGAAAAGCAGTCTTTCCGAGAAGCCGGGCCGAAGCACTTGCCACCTTCGCGAACGCCCAACGCGAGGGCAAGACACTGATCGATCTCGGCTGCATGCAGATCAACCACCACTACCATGGCTCGCATTTCCGCAGTGTCGAGGACATGCTCGACCCGCGCCAGAACGTCGACTATGCGGCACGTTTCCTGGTCAGTCTCCATGCCCGCCACGAGACCTGGTCGATGGCCGTTGCCCGCTATCATGCCGGCCCCGACAATGACCCGGCGCAGAAGGTCTATGTCTGCCGCGTCATCGCCAACATGGTTGCCACCGGCTTCGGGAAATGGACCACGAACGCCCGCGCCTTCTGCAACCCGTAAGCGCATTCTGGGCTTCTAATGCACTGGTCCCCGCCCTTGGGGTTGCCGTTTCGACTTGGCCGAGACTTGGGGCCAAACCTTTCTGGCTGCACGCTAATGCAACCGGCGCGATTCCAGACTCCCAAGAAAATAGCTACAAGAAATGACGGTTGTTCAGGATTCTCGCCAGCGGATACGCCTTTTCCCACGGGGCAGATGTGCTGATTCGGAGGCGGGGCCGATGATCGTTATCGTTGACGAGCGAGAGCTCGTAACTGAGGGATACAATTCACTTTTTGACCGCGAGGGCGTCGCCTGCGCCGGCTTCGCGTCGAGTGAATTCGGCGAGTGGGTGAGCTCCGCCGCCGATACCGATCTGCGTTCGGTCCGCGCCTTCCTGATCGGCGATTGCCGCGAAGGATCGATCTCTCCACGCCAGATCCGCGACCGCACCGGCGCCCCGGTCATTGCGCTCAGCGAACAGCATTCCCTGGAGAACACGCTGCGGTTGTTCGAGAGCGGCGTCGACGACGTCATCCGCAAGCCGGTCCATATCAGAGAAATCCTGGCCCGCATCACCGCCATCCGCCGCCGCGCCAACGAGGATGTCGCCTATACCGAGATCGGCGCCATGCGCATCTTCATGGACGGCCGCGACCCCGAGATCGACGGCCAGCCGCTGCCGTTGCCGCGCCGCGAGCGCCGCATCCTCGAATATCTGGCGAGCAATCGCGGCCGCCGCGTCACGAAGACCCAGGTGTTCAACGCAATCTACGGCATCTTCGACGAAGAGGTCGAGGAGAACGTGGTGGAAAGCCACATCAGCAAGCTGCGCAAGAAGCTGCGCGAGAAGCTGGGCACCGACCCGATCGATTCCAAACGCTTCCTCGGCTACCGGCTGGTGTTCTGATGAGGCGCCGCGCCAGCTTCGCGCAAGACAGGACGCGTAGCCTCGCCGCCAGTGGCATGGATATTGCGGAGACGTTTCGATGAGCCTCTACGGAATGATGCGGACCGGCGTTTCCGGCATGAACGCCCAGGCGAACCGCCTCTCGACGGTCGCCGACAACATCGCCAACTCCGACACCACCGGCTACAAGCGATCCTCCGCCGAGTTCTCGACGCTGGTCATGCCGTCGACAGGCGGAGCCTACAATTCCGGTGGCGTCACCACGACGATCCGGCAGGCGGTCAGCGATCCGGGCGTGCTGCAATACACGACGTCGGTCTCCGACCTCGCCGTCAGCGGCGATGGCTTCTTTGTCGTCCAGGATCCAAGCGGCACACCCTTCCTGACCCGCGCCGGCGCCTTCGTTCCCGATGGGCAGGGCAGGCTGGTCAACGCTGCCGGCTTCCAGCTGATGGCCTACAGCTACGACAATGGCGTGCCGGCGGCGACGGTGAACGGCTTCGAGGGCCTGGTGCCCGTCGTCATCTCCGACCAGGGCATGACCGCCACGCCGAGCACCGAAGGCAGCTACACCGGCAATCTGCCGGCGGGCGCGACCCCGGTGGCCGCTGCTAGCCTGCCGTCCACCAACAGCGCGACCGCGCAATACACCTCGAAGTCCTCGATGGTCGCCTACGACAATCTCGGCAACAAGAAGCTGCTCGACGTCTATTTCACCAACACCGGCGCCGGCACCTGGCAGGTCTCGGTCTTTGATCAGTCGAAGGCCACGGCCGGCACCTCCTTCCCCTATACAGGTGGCCAACTGGGTTCGGCCAACCTGACCTTCGATACCACCACCGGCAAGCTCACCGGCGCTGTCAACAGTGTCTCGTTCACGGTGCCGAACGGTGCCGCCATGAATCTCGATCTGTCGAATCTGACCCAGCTCGGCGCCGGCTTCACCGTTACCGACGCCCAGGTCAACGGTAACGCGCCGAGCACCATCGACAAGGTGCAGATCGGCAAGGACGGCACCATCTACGCCCAGTACAAGGACGGCTCCACCAAGGCGCTCTACAAGATTCCGCTGGCCGACGTGCAGAGCCCCGACCAGCTCAAGGCTCTTCCCGGCAACGTCTACGCGCAAGGTACCGAATCCGGCGCGGTCCGTATCGGCTTCGCCAATGAAGGCAAACTCGGCTCGATCATCTCCGGCGCGCTCGAAAACTCCAACGTCGATATCGCCGAGGAACTCACCAACATGATCGCGGCGCAGCGCAGCTACACCGCCAATTCGAAGGTCTTCCAGACCGGTTCCGATCTGATGGACGTCCTTGTCAATCTGAAGAGATAAAACCGGGCGCCCGCCCGTGAAAGATCAGCATGTCGCTTTCCACCGCATTGAGCATCGCCCAATCTGCGCTTAAGAACACCGCCAAGCAGACCAGCGTTGTCTCGCGCAACGTATCGGATGCCTCCAATCCGGACTACGCGCGCCGCATCGCCCTCGTCACCAGCACGGCGCCCGGGGCGCGCTCGGTCGATATCCAGCGCGTGACCAACGACCTGCTGTTTCGTCAGAACCTCGGCGCGTTGTCGGTCTATAGCGGACAGAGCGCGCTCTACAGCGGCACAGATCAGCTCGATGTCTCGGTCAATGGCGTCGACAACGCGTTCTCGCCCTCGACCGCGATCGCCAACCTCCAGCAGCAGTTGCAGCTCTACGCCACCTCGCCCTCCAACCAGAATCTCGGCTCCACCGTCATCGACGCGGCCAAGCAGGTGGTGCGCTCCCTGAATGAAGGCTCCAGGGCCATTCAGGATTTCCGCGCCCAGACCGACAGTCAGATCGACACGGCGGTGAAAGACCTGAACTCGCTGCTCAGCCAGTTCCAGGATGCCAACCAGGCGGTGATTTCCGGAACCCGTTCCGGCACCGACGTGTCCGACGCGCTCGATCAGCGCGACGCGCTCCTGAAGAAGATCGCGAACTATGTTCCGGTCTCGACCTTCACGCGCGGCGACAATGACATGGTCATCACCACGGGCGACGGCACGACGCTATTCGAAACGATCCCGCGCACGGTGACCTTCGCGCCGTCGACAGGCTATGCCGCCGGTGCGGCAGGCAATTCCGTCTACATCGACAACGTGCCGGTCTCGGCCGGGACCGGCGGCAACACCACCGCCAGCGGCACGATTGCCGGCCTGCTGCAATTGCGCGACGACGTCGCCTCGACCATGCAGAGCCAGCTCGACGAGACCGCGCGCGGCCTGATCACCGCCTTTGCCGAGACCGCGCCTGCGATGCCCAATGCGACCGGCCTGTTCACTTGGTCGGGCGCGCCGGCTGTGCCGGCGGCTGGCACGCTCGTCGACGGCCTTGCCGCCACGATCAGTGTCAATGCGGCGATGGATCCAAGCACCGGCGGCAATCCGGCCTTGTTGCGCGACGGCGGCGCCAATGGCGCGGCCTATGTCGCCAACACCAGCGGCGGCGCTTCCTATTCGAGCCTTCTGGTGGCCTATGGCGACCGGCTCGACCAGCCGATGACCTTCGACGCTGCCGCCGGGATTTCGGCGACGTCGAGCGTTGCCGACTATGCCGCCAATTCGATCGGCTGGCTCCAAAGTCTGCGCCAGGGTGCATCGACCGCCGCCGACGCCAAGGAGGCATTGGCGCAGCGCAGCGCCGAAGCGCTGTCCAACGCGACCGGCGTCAATATCGACCAGGAGATGTCGCTGATGCTCGATCTCGAGCACACCTATCAGGCATCGGCCCGGATGATGAAAACCGTTGACGACATGATGACGGCGCTGTTGAGCGCGGTGGGATAAGCCATGACCTCAGTCTCTTCCGCGGCCCTTACGAACGCCATGCGCTATCAGCAGATGCGCATGCAGGCCGACCTCGTCAAAGCCACGAAAGAATCCTCCACCGGCAAGGTCGCCGATGTCGGCTTGGCCTTGGGCGGGCGCGCCGCCCAGTCCGTCACCTTCTCGCGCGATCTCGACCGGCTCAATGTCATCGTCGATTCAAACGCGCTTGTCGCCGCCCGGCTTTCGTCGACCCAGACCTCGCTCGGCCAGCTCTCCAGCGTCGCGCAGAACTTCCTGTCCAGCCTGACATCCGCCACGTCGGGGGACTCCTCGCAGAGCCTTACCCAATCCGCCGGCACCAACGCCGTGCAGCAGCTCGCCTCGATCCTCAACACCAGCGTCAATGGCGAGTACCTGTTCGCCGGCACCAACACCGACGTCAAGCCGATCAACGACTTCACGGCCGCCGGCTCGCCCGCCAAGGCCGCCTTCGACGCCTCCTTCGTCGCCAAATTCGGGTTCACGCCCGCCGATCCGGCCGCAGCCAGCATCACTGCCGCGCAGATGGACGACTTCATCACCAACTATGTCGAGCCGCAGTTCCTCGGCTCGGGCTGGCAGACCAACTGGTCGAATGCGACCGACCAGCAGATCGTCAGCCGCATCGCGCTCAACGAAACCACCGAGACCTCGACCGGCGCCAACAGCGACGGCATCAAGAAGCTCGCCATGGCCGCCGCCATGGTCTCGACCCTGATGTCCAGCAACATCAGCCAGGCGGCGAAGGACACAATCGTCGGCCGCTCGCAGACTCTGGTCGGCGAAGCGCTGAGCGGCATCGCCCAGGTCCAGTCCCAGACCGGTATCGTCCAGAAGCGCGTGTCCGACGCCAGCGACCGCATGAAGACACAGATCGACTTGTTCGAGCGGCACATTCTCGATCTCGAAGCCGTCGATCCGGCCGAAGCAGCGACCCGCGTCGCCAACCTGACGCAGCATATCGAAACCTCTTTCGCGTTGACGGCGCGTCTCCAGCAGCTCAGCCTGCTGAATTACCTGACCTGAAATTCTGAACCGGAACGGTAGAGCCACCGATGTACCAATTCTCCTACGCCGACATCCAGAGCAACTCTGTCTCCGACGCCAAGGACCGTGAGCGCGAGTTGCTCACCCGCTCCATCGAAATGCTGGCGGCGGCGGCAGCGGCGGGCCAGGCTTCGAGGGAAGCAGTGGAGGCGCTGCACTTCACCAACCGTGTCTGGACCACCTTCGTCGAGGATCTCGGCTCCAGCGACAATGCGCTGCCCAAGGAATTGCGCGCCAATTTGATTTCCATCGGCCTGTGGCTGCTGCGCGAGGCGGAGGACATCCGCCAGGGCCGCACTAACAATTTCGAAGGGCTGATCGAAGTGTCCCAGATCATCCGCGACGGCATTCAATGACCAACACGCTGAAGATATCGCTGAAGCCGAATGAGAAGATCTACATTAACGGCGCCGTCATCCGCGTCGACCGCAAGGTCACCGTCGAATTGATGAACGACGTGCAGTTCCTGCTCGAAAGTCATGTCATCCAGGCCGAGGACGCCTCGACGCCGCTCAGGCAGCTTTATTTCATCCTGCAGGTCATGCTGATAAACCCGGCTGGCGCCGACGAGGCACGCGAGATGTTCCGCCGCTCGCTGCCGCTGCTCTTGGCCAGCTTCGAGGATGCCGAGATCGGCAATGGCCTGAAACAGATCGACCGCATGGTCGGTGAGGATCACATCTACGAGGCGCTGAAGGCGCTTCGCTCGCTCTATCCGCTCGAGCGCCGCGCATTGGGCGGCAATGACGATGTTCCGGGCGCCGCGCGCCCACTGGCCGTGGGAGCACGCTACTAATGACCGTGGACATGACGACGACGATACCGGTTGGCGCCAATTCGACCACCACGCCGACCTCCAAGACCGCTGTCGACTACCAGTCCTTCCTGAAGCTTCTGATCGCCGAGATGAAGAACCAGGATCCGACCAAGCCGATGGATTCGACCCAATACGTTGCCCAGCTCGCGACCTTCTCCCAGGTCGAGCAGTCGGTACAGACCAACACCAAGCTCGACCAGATCATGCAGTCCTCGGCCCTCTCGCAGGCCGACGCGCTGATCGGCCGCTCGATCACGTCGGCCGACGGCAAGACGACGGGCACCGTGGCGTCAGTGCGTCTGGCCAGCAGCGGCCTCATCGCCGTGCTGCAGAACGGCACCGAAGTGGCGGTCGGTCCAGGCGTCTCGGTCAAAGCGGCAAGCTGACCCTTCCGGCAGGGCCGAACCCATGAACGAGGCCGACGCTCTCGACATCGTCCAGTACGCGGTGTGGACGGTGCTGACCGCCTCCGCGCCCGTGGTGCTGGTCGCCATGGCTGTGGGTATCGGCATCGCCTTGATCCAGGCCTTGACGCAGGTCCAGGAAATCACCTTGACCTTCGTGCCGAAAATCGTCGCCATCATGCTGGTGGTGGCGCTGACCGGCCCGTTTATCGGCGGCCAGATATCGGCCTTCACCAACGTCATCTTCGAGCGCATCCAGAACGGGTTCTGATCCCGCTCGCGCAAGTGCGCGGCGGTCTGGATCGGCGTCGGCGCTTCAGCCACCGTTTGCGGCTCGTCCTGTTCCGGCTAAATATGCCGCGGCCAGCGACATCCGCTGAAACAGGCGGCGTGGCCCTCCTCTATCTCGTTGTTGGACCATGATCTTTTCGGGAAGACATTCGCGCTTTTTGGGCTGATGCCATAGTTTCGGCAAACGATCCGGGGAAACGGAGCGTCGCAACGATCGGCACGCCATGGTAGGGACCATCCATGATTGACGAGAAGCCGGGAAGCGAGAGCGTTTCGGCGCTGGCGCCATTCCGGCATGGCATTTTCCGCGCCGTCTGGGGCGCAAATCTCGTCTCGAATTTCGGCGGCCTTATCCAGGGTGTCGGCGCCGCCTGGATGATGACCACCATCGCCACCTCGCCCTACCAGGTCGCCCTGGTCCAGGCCTCGACCACCTTGCCGATCATGCTCTTCGCGCTCGTCGCCGGCGCCATCGCCGACAGCTTCGACCGGCGCAAGGTGATGCTGGTCGCCCAGACCTTCATGCTGGTCGTCTCGGTGCTGCTGACCGCATTCACCTGGTTCGGCCTGATCACGCCGTGGACGCTGCTGGCCTTCACCTTCCTGATCGACAGCGGCACCGCGCTCAACAGCCCGTCCTGGCAGGCTTCCGTCGGCGACATGGTTCCCCGCAACAAGGTGCCTGCCGCCGTCGCGCTGAACTCTATGGGCTTCAATTTGACCCGCAGCGTCGGCCCGGCGATCGGCGGCATCATCGTCGCCGCCGCCGGTGCGGCGGCAGCCTTCGCCGCGAACGCGGTCAGCTATATCGGCCTGATCGTGGTGATGGCGCGCTGGAAGCCGGACGTGCCGGTATCGACCTTGCCGCGGGAGTCGCTGGGGGCGGCGATGGGTGCGGGCCTGCGCTATGTCGCCATGTCGCCCAACATCGGCAAGGTGCTGGTCAGGGGCGCTGCCTTCGGCTTCAGCGCCGGCGCCGTGCTGGCGCTCCTGCCGTTGGTGGCGCGCGATGTCGTCAAGGGCGACGCCCTGACCTACGGCATCATGCTTGGCGCCTTCGGCATCGGCGCCGTCGGCGGCGCGCTGATCAGCGTGCGGCTGCGGCAATTACTCTCCAGCGAGACGATGGTGCGCTGTGCATTCGCCGGCTTCGCGCTGTGCGCCTTCAATGCCGCCGTCAGCCAGCATGCCTGGCAGACCTCGCTCGGCCTGCTTGTCGGCGGCGCCTGCTGGGTGATCGCGCTCTCGCATTTCAACGTCACGGTGCAGATGGCAACGCCGCGCTGGGTGGTCGGCCGGGTACTGTCGGTCTACCAGACCGCCACCTTCGGCGGCATCGCGCTCGGCAGTTGGATCTGGGGCGTCGTCGCCGACGCGCATGGCGCCGAGACGGCGCTGATCGCTGCCGCCATCGCCATGCTGGCGGGCGGCGCCATCGGCCTTCTTCTGCCGCTGCCGCAGCAGCAGGTGCTCAATCTCGACCCGCTCAACCGCTTCAAGGAACCGCACCTGGCGCTCGACCTGAAGCCGCGCAGCGGCCCTATCGCCATCATGATCGAATATGTGATCCGGCAGGAGGACGAGGCGGAATTTCTCGCCACCATGGCCGAGCGCGGCCGCATCCGCCGCCGCGACGGCGCCCGCAACTGGACATTGGCGCGCGATCTCGAGAACCCCACCATCTGGATCGAGCACTACCACACGCCGACCTGGCTCGAATATGTCAGGCACAACGGACGCATCACCCATGCCGACGCGATGGTGGGCGAACGCCTGCGCGCTTTGCACAGCGGCACCGAGGGACCGCGCGTACGCCGTGTGATCGAGCGCCCGACGACCGCCGGCACCGCGCTGGTGATGGCCAAGGGACCAATCGAGCACTGACCAGGGCCGGCGCCCTACCCTTCGCCCGACAGGTCCCGGCGCGCCTTTTCCAATTCCTCGGCATAGCGCCGCATCAAATGGCCCTCGGTCAAAAGGCCGAGCACGACGTGATCGGTGAAATCCTCGACGACGGCCAGCTCCTCGGCGCCGGCGCGCTGAAAAGTCTCGGCGGCGGACTGCACGTTCATACTGGGCACCAGGACGGCGTCCTTGTACTGGGCAAGATCGCGCACCGGCAAATCGCCGCCGGCGGGGTCACTGTGCAGTTCGGCCACGATCAGCATGCCGACATAGTGGTCCCCTGCGTCGACGGCGATGACGCGCTGGGCCGAACCCAGCGGGATTTCCTGGCGGAAGGCAGCCAGCGTCATCGAGGCGTCGATGGTCCTGATGTCCTGGCGCATCATCGAACCGACGGTGAGGCTGCGCATCCAGCCGACGTCATGGGCGCTGCGGATCGTCTCGCCGCGCAGGTGGAAACGCCAGGTCGAGAAGGAGTAGCCGAAGGTTTCGCGCACCAGGATTGCCGCCATGATAGAGGCGGCCAGCACCACGCCGGTCAGCGTCAGGTCGCGTGTCGATTCCAGCGCCAGGAACGTCATCGTCAGTGGGCCGCCGACGACACCGACCGCCAGCGACGTCATGCCGACGACGGCGGCCACGGCGGGGTCGATGCCGGTAGCCGGCGACACGATGGCCATCAAGCCGGCGAACACCTTGCCGAGCAATGCGCCGAGGAACAGTGAGGCGAAGAACAAACCACCGCGGAAGCCCGAGCCCAGCGAGATGGCCGATGCCGCGAGCTTGAGCACGAAGACGCTGGCGACAACGGCAAGGCCGTAATTCATGGCGAATTCGCGATGCAGCGCGCCATGGCCGCTGGACAGCACCTGGGGCGTGATCAGCCCCAGAAGGCCGACAATGACACCACCGACGACGGGGCGCAGCGAGGCATCGACCGATAATCTGTTAAAACCACGCTCGATCAATGTGACCAGCTGCATGATGGCGATCGACGCCGCGCCGCCAAGCAGCCCGAGCAGCAGGAACGGCACGTACTGGCTGGGCGTCAGCGCCGGCAGGCCGGCAAGCTCGAGTGGGAACGGCACGCCGCCGAACATCTCCGCGGTAAGCGAGGCGCAGATCGCAGCGGTCATGACCGGCGCGACATTGGCGACCGAATAGATGCCGATCACCAACTCGAAACCGTAGAAGGCACCGGTCAGCGGCGCGTCGAAGGCTGCCGCTATGCCTCCCGCCGCACCACAGCCAACCAGGACGCGGACATCATTGCGGCGCAGCTTGAACATGCGCGCCAGCCGCGACGCCAGGCCGGAGCCGACCTGCGTGTAGCCGGCCTCGAGCCCGACCGAAGCGCCGAAGCCGCTGGAGATCATGGTCTGCCCGACGATGATGAACGTATCGGTCAGCGACATGCGCCCGCCATAGAGCGCGTTGGCCTCGATCGGATCGACCGGCGTGCGGAACTTGCGGATTCTCAGCCAGATCACGGTCAGCCCAAGCAGGGCGCCGCCGATCGCCGGCACCATCGCCTGCATCGGACTGACGAGCGAGAACATGCCGGAAAGCCGGCCGCCCGGCTGGACGCCAAACAGCAGGCCGTGCAGATCCTGTACGATCTGGCTCATGGCGGTGACCAGGATGCCGGCCATGATGCCGACCACGCCGGCCAGGATGACCACCGCGATGCCGCGTGCCTCGAGCAGCGGCACTGACCGGATCAGCAGCGCGCGCAGCCGGCGGGCATAAACTT
This sequence comes from bacterium M00.F.Ca.ET.205.01.1.1, assembly GCA_004791255.1. GTDB lineage: Bacteria > Pseudomonadota > Alphaproteobacteria > Rhizobiales > Rhizobiaceae > Mesorhizobium. The sequence goes on along the minus strand of SRUQ01000003.1, from coordinate 443,953 downwards.
GCGGTTGGTTTCTGGACGGTTGGTTTCTGGAAAGCACCGGTACGGCTCGCCGATATCAGCAAGGCATTGAAAGGCCTGCCGTGCTGATACGCCGGGCGGCAGCGCATGGCAACCACCATGCCAGCAACCCTCCCGGCGCTATTTTGGCGCGGGCTTGAAGCGCCCGCAGTGCCTTCAGGTCGGCATGGGATCGCCGGCCTCGTACAACACCAGCTTGCGCTCGCCGATCTCGAGCGTCGGCCAGGCCGCGCGCCAGTCGGCGAGGTGCGGCGAACGGAAATGCGCGTCGAGCGAAGCCCTGTCGCTCCACACTTCGGTGACCCGGATCAGCCCGGCATCGAACACATCCTGCGCATAGGAATATTCGAGGCAGCCGGGCTCGGCACGGCTGGCCGAAACCATGCGCTGCATAGCCCGTCTCGCCTCATCCAGCCGCTCGGCCGGCAACCGGATGGTGCCAATAATCAGGAGCATGAGATTTCCTCTTGGAAGCCGCGGGGCAGAGCGCAGTAGCCAGTCTCCCACCCTCGCGCAAGCTTGGCCAGCTACCCTCGCCGGGCTGTCGCATGCTCGGCAGCCTATGGTTCGAGGACGAGAATGGCGATCAGCGAAAGCATCCAGCCCGGCGCGGTGGCCAAGAACGGCCGCGACATCTTCTTCGCGCTCGGCATCGTCATCATCCTGGCCGTGCTGTTCCTGCCGATCCCGGCCTTCCTCATCGATATCGGCCTCGCCTTCTCGATCGCGCTTTCGGTGCTGATCCTGATGGTGGCGCTGTGGATCCAGCGGCCGCTCGATTTCTCCTCGTTCCCGACCGTGCTGCTGATCGCCACGATGCTGCGCCTCTCGCTCAACATCGCTACCACGCGCATGATCCTGTCACATGGCAATGAGGGCACGCATGCCGCCGGTTATGTCATCGCCGGCTTTTCCAAGCTGGTGATGGCCAGCGACTTCGTCATCGGCCTCATCGTCTTCATGATCCTGATCGTGGTGAACTTCATCGTCATCACCAAGGGCGCCACCCGTATCGCCGAAGTCGGCGCCCGCTTCACCCTCGACGCCATCCCCGGCAAGCAGATGTCGATCGATGCCGACCTCTCCGCCGGCATGATCGACGACAAGACAGCGCAACTGCGCCGCCGCGAACTCGAAGAAGAATCCTCCTTCTTCGGCTCGATGGACGGCGCCTCGAAATTCGTTCGCGGCGACGCCATCGCCGGCCTCATCATCACCGCCATCAACATCGTCGGCGGCATCGCCATCGGCTACATCAGGCACGGCATGGGCATGGGCGAGGCCGCCGACGTGTTCATCAAACTGTCGGTCGGCGACGGCCTGGTCACGCAGATTCCGGCGCTGATCGTTTCGCTCGCCGCCGGCCTGCTGGTTTCCAAGGGCGGCACGCGCGGCTCAACCAACCAGGCGGTGTTCGGCCAGCTCGGCGCCCATCCGCGCGCCCTTTACGTGGCTGCGGCGCTGCTGGTGCTGCTCGGCCTGATGCCCGGCCTGCCCTTCTTCCCCTTCTTCTCGCTGGCCGCCGGTATGGCCGGGCTCGGCTACGTCATTCCACTGCGCCACAACCGCGCCGTCGCGGAGGCCGAAGCCGTCAAGAACCAGGAGAAGGTGACCAAGGCCGAAGAAGAAAAGAACTCGGTCAAGGCCTCGCTCGCCACCGCCGAGATCGAGCTGCTGATCGGCAAGCAGCTTTCCACGCGGCTCTTGGTCTCGCATCAGGAACTGGTCTTCCGCATGGGCAAGATGCGCAAGAAATTCGCCCAGCAATACGGCTTCGTCGTGCCGGAAGTGCGCGTCGCCGACGATTTCGCCATCCCGCCGAAGAGCTACCAGATCAAGGTGCATGGCACCGTGGTGGCCGAGTACCAGATGCGGGTCGGCGAAATCATGGTGCTGCTCGGCAGCCGCGACATCCCGCAGATACCTGGCGAGGAAATCCGCGAGCCGGCCTTCGGCATGCGCGCCTATTCGGTGATCGAAACCTTCGCCGAGGATTTGAAGCGCGAGAACTTCACCTTCGCCGACAACATGTCGGTGCTGCTCACCCATCTTTCCGAGGTCATCCGCAACAACCTGCCGCAGCTTCTGTCCTACAAGGATATGAAAGCGCTGCTCGAACGCCAGGACCAGGAATACCGCAAGCTCGCCGACGAGATCTGCACCACCCACATCTCCTATCCCGGCCTGCAGGCGGTGCTGAAGCTGTTGCTCGCCGAGCGCGTCTCGATCCGCAACCTGCACCTCATCATCGAGGCGATCGCCGAGATCGCGCCGCATGTGCGCCGCACCGAGCAGATCGTCGAGCATGTCCGCATCCGCATGGCCCAGCAGATCTGCGGCGACCTGTCGGAGGGCGGCACGCTCAAGGTGCTGCGCCTCGGCAACCGCTGGGACCTCGCCTTCCACCAGAGCCTCAAGCGCGACGCCAAGGGCGAGGTGCGCGAGTTCGACATCGATCCGCGTCAGCTGGAAGAGTTCGGCCAGGATGCCACCAAGGCGATCAAGAAGCACCTGGAAGCCGGCGAGCGCTTCGTGCTGGTTACCGCGCCCGATGCGCGCCCCTATGTGCGCATGATCATCGAGCGCCTGTTCACCACGCTGCCGGTGCTCTCGCACGTCGAAATCGCCAAGGGCGTCGAGATCAGGGTGCTCGGGACCATATCGTGAGCGTTCTCTCGCAAGGCGTCGTCATCGCGGCGTTCCTCGCCTTCTGCCGTATCGGCGCCTGCTTCATGCTGATGCCGGGCCTGTCGAGCGCCCGCGTGCCGGTGCAGGTCAGGTTGTTCGTCGCCGTCGCCGCCACCGGCGGACTGCTCGCCTTCCTGTGGGACAAGATCTTTCCCTTCGTCGATCCGCGCCCGCAGGTGCTGGTGCCGATGATCATCTCGGAACTGCTGGTCGGCGGCCTGATCGGCGCCATGACCAGGCTCTACATGGAAGCCTTGCGCTTCATGGGCTCGGCCATCGCCATGCTGATCGGCTATGGCGGCTCGGGCGGCCCCGCGATCGAGGAGCCGGAGCCGCAGGCGGCACTCACCGCCATCATCTCGTTCTCGGCACTGCTGATGCTGTTCGTCTTCGACTTCGACCACGAGATCGTGCGCGCGCTGGTGGCGTCCTACACGGTGGCGCCGGTCAATGCCTTTTTCAACCCGCAGGCGGCACTCGTCGATATCACCGACACTGTGTCGGACACTTTCTTCCTGGTCATCCGCCTCGGCAGCCCATTTGTCGCCTATGCCATTCTCGTCAACCTGACGATCGGCTTTGTCAACAAGCTGACCCCGCAGATCCCGATCTATTTTATCTCCCAGCCCTTCGTCATCGCCGGCGGCATGCTCATCTTCTATTTCGCCGTCGGCACCATGCTGTCGCTGTTCGTCGACGGCTTCGTCGACCTGACGCTGGCGAGGTGACATGAGCACGCGCAAGGACCGCCTGAGGAAACTGGTCAAGGTGCAGGAGCAGCTGAAGGCACTGCATGAAACGCGTCATGCCACCTTCCTGGCCGCGGCCAGTTCAGCCGAGGCCGAGGCCGAGGAACTGGTCGCGCATTTCGATCAGTCCAGTTCGCTGTCCGGCCTCTTTCCCGATCTCTACCACAAGCGCATCGCCCAGGCGGTCGTGCGCCAGGAGGCGAGCCTGGAAAGCGCCAGGCAGGAGGTCGGGTTGATCGCCGCGGCCACCGCGCGCACCAACATGGTCGAGCGCACCTACAAGGACGTGCGCCGCCGCGACGAGCGCGAACGTTCCGACCGCGAGCGCCTCGACCTGATCGCGCAGAAGCGGCACGAAGAGTAGCGGCTGTTGCCTGTGATCCAGGCGCCGGTCACGTCACAGAGCGAGGCTTCCCTGCTCGGCTTCCTCGGCATTGGGATCGCCCGGCGCCGTCGCCCAGGCGAGCTCCACCAGCGTCACGGTGCGCTTGCCGGTGCCGTCGACCTGGCACACGATCAGTCCTTGTTCCTCGATATAGGTCAGCAGGCGGCGCGCGCGGCGCAGCGAATGCGAGCCGTAGGCGCGGGCAATGGCCGCATCGCTCGGGCACGGCCAGCCCTCCTTCGCGGCGCGGGCGATCATCATGAACACGCCCTGCATGTCGTCGGGCAGCAGCGAGGCGCGCACCGACACGTCGCGCCAGGCGTCGTCCTGCGTCGTCTCCGAGCCGAGCCCGGCGCGAGCCCGCGTCAGCATGCGGCGGAACGCGGGCAGGTCCGGCACCACCGAAGCCAGCCCTTCGATGCGGCAGCGAACCACGAATTCCTGATAGAGCACGCCGATCACCCGGAAGCCCGCATCGGGCTCCGCCAGAACGGCGCGCAGCACGCGGTCGACCCGTTCGCGCCGTTCCGCCAGGTCCTCGGCGCTGGGCGCCGGCTCCGCCGGTTCAGGCCGGATCTCCAGCCCCGCCGACTTCGCCGCCATCAGCTGATCGAGCAGGTCCGGCGACGCCACCCGGCGCGGCGCGCGCACCGTTTCGGGCGGCGGGGCGGCCAGGATGATGGCGCGTGCATCCTCGAGTGCCGATTCCGGCATCGCCATCAACCGCGGCGTCCCGTTGCGCGGACTGGTGTCCGTCGGGCCGATGCGCAGGCCGAGCGGACGACGCGACAGCGCCGGTCCGAGCGCCATGAAGTGCCCGCGCTCCAGATCGCGAAAGGCTTCCGCCTGGCGCCGCTCCATGCCGAGCAGATCGGCGGCGCGCGCCATGTCGATGTCGAGGAAGGTGCGGCCCATGAGGAAGTTGGAGGCTTCGGCGGCGACGTTCTTGGCAAGCTTGGCCAGCCGCTGCGTGGCGATGATGCCCGCAAGGCCGCGCTTGCGGCCACGACACATCAAATTGGTCATGGCGCCGAGCGAAAGCTTGCGCGCCTCGTCGGAAACCTCGCCCGCCACCGCCGGCGCGAACAGCTGCGCCTCGTCCACCACCACCAGCATCGGGTACCAGTGGTCGCGGGCAACCTCGAACAGCCCGCCAAGGAAGGCGGCGGCCCGCCGCATCTGGTTCTCGGCGTCAAGTCCTTCGAGGTTGAGCACCGTCGAGACGCGGTGGATGCGCGCCCGTTCGCCGGCTGCCTGCAGGCCGCGCTCGGTATGCTCCTCGGCATCGATCACCAGATGGCCGAACCGCTCGCCCAGCGACACGAAGTCGCCTTCGGGGTCGATGATGGTCTGCTGCACCCAGGGCGCGCTCTGCTCCAGCAGCCGGCGCAGAAGATGCGACTTGCCGGAGCCCGAATTGCCCTGCACGAGCAGGCGGGTCGCCAGCAGTTCCTCAAGGTCCAACGCCGCCGGCGAACCGGCCGTCGTCTGTCCCATCTCGATCGCAACGGTCATATCTCGACTCAAAGGTCTCCCTGCTCAGTCGGGCTTATCAACCTGATCAAGCTGCGTCGAGCGCGCCGGCCCGACAACCCCACGGCAAATCACGCCCCATGGCAAATCGCGCAATGATCGGCCCTGCGGGATCGTGGACACACCGGCTCCGCCTTCGCTGTTGCGCAAGCCTGCCACAAGCTTGTTGAGGCATGGTCCTGGGTAAGGAATCCGGCAAAGAGGCGGACTTTTTTGGCGATATCTCCACCCAGCGACATCGTGATGGATGTTGCCCGCGCGGTCGAACCCGCCGACATCGAGGCGGCCCGCACGGCATTGGCCAAGCGCGCCGGCGGCGCGGCCGGCACGTTTTCGGTCGACACGGCGGCTTCGGTCGAAGCCGGGTTAATGCTGTCGCGCGCCACTGCGGACCAGGCCGCGACGACCGATCCGTCCAAGAAATTCAAGAAATTCGAAGCCATGGTGCTGCAGACCTTCATCCAGAACATGCTGCCCAAGGACACCGAGGGTGTCTATGGCACGGGCCTTGCCGGCGACATGTGGAAATCGCAGCTTGCCGAGCGCGTCGCCGACGTCATGGCCGACCGCGGCGGTATCGGCATCGCAAAGTCGCTGCTCGCCGACCACTATATGGACGGCAAGCGCAAGGTGCCGATCGGCCCTGTCTCGGGCGGGCCGGAAAAGACAGAGATCGATAAGCAGACGCGTCTGTCCACTTCGCTCGTCCAGGAATTGCAGCGCAATGCCGCCAGGTCGATGACCGGCGACGAGACGACCATAAAAACAGACATCAAGATCTAGACTGGGAAACGCTTATGGCCGACTTTTCGGAATCCAACGCCAATCTGCCGGCGCGCACCAGCGCATCGGAAGCAACCGTTCCCTTCGCACGGCCGGGGAACCTTGCCGCCATCATTGGCCGCATCGAGGAAGTCGTCGAGGAAGAGACCGCCGGTATCCGCAGCGACACCAGCTATGACCTCAAGGCCTCGAACGCCCGCAAGAGCCGCTATCTCTATGAATTGACCCGGGCCATGCGTGGCGGCAGCGAGGCGGAATTCCTCGAACAGCATCGCGAGGGCCTGACCCGGCTCCGCCACAAGCTGGCAAAGAACGAAGCGGCGATCCTGGCGCATCTGAGCGCCGTCAACGAGGTCGCCAGCCTGTTGCGCTCCGCCATCCAGCGCGCCGAAACCGACGGCACCTACTCCGCCGGCGAATTCGGCCGGATGCAAGGTTAGGCGGGCGCGGCGTCTGAATGTTCAAGGTCATCGCCATCGCTGTCTGGATCTGCGCCGCCACGCTTGGCGCGGTGTTCTATTCGTTCCAGGCTGCCGGCGAGAAGGGCGTCGGCGAGAAACCCAAGCCGATGCTGGGCGGGCTGGACTACGTCAAGACCGACGTCATTTCGGTGCCGCTGATCCGCGATTCCAGGATCGACGGCTATTTCCTGGCCAAGCTCGTCTATACGGTCGAGCCCGAACAGATAAAGAAACTGTCGATCCCCGCCGAGGCGCTGATCACCGACCAGGTCTATTCCTACCTCTACTCCAATCCCCAGATCGACTTCACCAAGAAGGCTACGATCGACCTCGACGCCTTCCGGACAGCGATCCGCGACACCATCAACACCCGCGTCGGCGCCACACTGGTGCATGAGGTTCTGGTCGACCAGGTCAACTTCCTGGCCAAGGACGAGATCCGCGACAATTGGCTGCGCCGCCGCCAGACCGCCGGCACGACGGCGTCCGAAATGGCCAAGGCGGTCAGCGCGCATTAGGCGCCCTGTATGCCGCCAGGCCCTGCGCGATAGGAACCAGTCCCCGAATTCGCGTTGACGTAAACGTCAATCCAAAGCTATATGCGCCAGCAACGTGATAGCGAACGATGCAGGCCTGTAATTTGGCCGGATCGAAGTTCGGTTGCCGACAGATTTGAACCAGACAGGGAGAACAGCGTGAGCGTTCAGGAGATTGCCGAGAAGATCAAGTCGCGCGTGGCAAGCAGCGGCTTCGACCGTTCCGTGAAGTTCGATACCGGCGGCGACGGCGTCATCGTCATCGACGGCGCGACCGTCTCGAACACCGACGCGCCGACCGACTGCACCATCAAGATTTCGCTCGACGACCTGGAGTCGCTCATCGCTGGCGACCTCAATCCGACGATGGCTTTCATGACCGGCAAGATCAAGGTCGAGGGCGACATGACGGTCGCCATGTCGCTGAGCCAGCTGCTTGGGTGAGAGGCGGTCCGCGCAGCGGACGAAAAGCCAATTGCCTGGCTTTTCGAGCTTCGACAAAGACAAAACGCCGCCTATCATGGGCGGCGTTTTTGCTTTCGAGGTCGCGAGCCGATGTCAGGCCGCGGACGTCAGTTCATGGGTCTTGAGCTTGCGTCCCGCGGCCTTCAGCGTGCCCCGCGTGCCGTCAAGCGCGCCGTCCACCAGTTCCAGCGCCAGCAGCCGGTGCCGCTCGTAGGGGCCGGGCATGGCGAGCGAACCGGTCCTGGCGGCCGAGAAACCGAAGCGTCCATAGTAAGGCGCATCGCCGACCAGCAGGACGGCAGCATGGCCCAGACGCGCGGCCTCCGCGATCGCATGGCGCATCAGCGCCGAACCGATGCCGGCATTCTTGAGCGACGGATCGACGGCGAGCGGACCGAGCAGAAGCGCCGCCGGACCGCCCTCGCCCAACCTTACGTCCCAAAGCCGCACCGTGCCCATGACGGCGCCCGAGGCGTCACGCACGACGAAGGCCAGGCCTTCCGACGGCCGCCGGCCGCGCCGCAGCTTCTCCGACGATTTTGCCTTGCGCTTCGGTCCCATGGCGCGGTCGAGCAGCGCTTCGCGTGCCGCAACGTCGGCGGAGGTTTCGGCGACCAGTAAGAAGGCCGGCGCCTGGGCCACGATTTCAACTGACATTTCCATTTCCGCAATCCCTAGCGAGCGGAGATCTGTTCCACAGGCGAGCCCAAGCGGGCGACAGGCGCCCACCTGGGATGATCTGACCGGTTCTCGGAGCATTTTCAGGCGAAGAAGCGCCAACAAAACAACCGTCAGATCACGTAGGATCGGAGAGGCTCGAAGCCGTTGAAGGCGACCGCCGAGTAGGTGGTCGTGTAGGCGCCGGTACCTTCGATCAGCACCTCATCGCCGATGGTCAGCGACAGGGGCAGCGGATAAGGCGTCTTCTCGTACATCACATCGGCCGAATCGCAGGTCGGGCCGGCGAGTACGCAAGGCGCCGTCTCCGAACCGTCACGCGGTGTGACGATCGGGTAGCGGATCGCTTCGTCCATCGTCTCAGCGAGACCGCCGAACTTGCCGATGTCGAGGAACACCCAGCGCACATTGTCGTTGTCGGCCTTCTTCGAGATCAGCACGACTTCCGACTTGATAACGCCGGCATTGCCGACCATGCCGCGGCCCGGCTCGATGATGGTCTCCGGAATCGCATTGCCGAAATGCTTGCGCAGCGCCGAGAAGATCGCCTGGCCATAGGCCTGGGCCACCGGCACGTCGCGCAGGTAGCGCGTCGGGAAGCCGCCGCCCATATTGACCATCTTCAAGACGATGCCTTCCTCCGCGAGCGTCGCGAACACCTGCTTGGCGTCGCCCAGCGCACGGTCCCAGGCCGTCAAGTCGGTCTGCTGCGAGCCGACATGGAACGAGACGCCATAGGCGTCGAGGCCGAGGCCCTTGGCATGCCGCAGCACGTCGACGGCCATCGCAGGCACGCAGCCGAACTTGCGCGACAGCGGCCATTCGGCGCCCTCGCCATCGGTCAGCACGCGACAGAAAACCCGCGCGCCGGGAGCGACGCGGGCGATCTTGTCGACCTCCTCGACGCAGTCGACCGCGAACAGCCGGATGCCGAGCTGGTAGGCGCGTGCGATGTCACGCTCCTTCTTGATGGTGTTGCCGAAGGAGATGCGGTCCGCCGGCGCACCGGCGTCCATCGCCATCTCGACTTCGGCAACGGAAGCGGTGTCGAAGGACGAGCCCATCGCAGCAAGCAGGCGCAAGATTTCCGGCGCCGGGTTTGCTTTCACCGCATAGTAGATCTTGGAATCGGGCAGCGCCTTCTCGAAGGCGCGGAAATTGTCGCGCACGACATCGAGGTCGAGGACGAGGCAGGGGCCGGCCGGGCGTCGGGTGGCGAGGAAGTCAAGGATGCGCTGTGTGGCCATCGGGGTCTCTCCATAAACGCCTTGCGGCGCGCAATAAGGCTGCGGGACGCGGGCTGTCGGCCTCGCGAACACGCGGTGGACAAAGGCGGGACGTCGAATTCATGGAACCAGCCGGTGGAGACCCCGGAACCATGAAACGCCGTCTCGCGGCGGTGAACCTTGGCCTTGCCCGGCCTCGGTTCGCTTTGTCTGCCTTGGCTTGGATTGGGAGACCCCGTTCCGCACTGCCGGCAATGAAGGTGTGCCTCTTCAGTAACCCCGGTCTTTGGACGACCGGCAGAACACCAGAAAGGCCCGCACCGTCGTTGCTTCAAGGTGTCCTCGGGCTGGCGGTTGGCCGCTAGACCGACTGGAGGGGTTAGCTCCAGCTACCTTACCGATTTCCCTCACCATTCGAGGATCGGCGGACACCCACAGGCACGTGCGACTTTGGGCAAACGCGATATAGGAGCGATGGGTTTCACAATCAATAAAAATCGTATCGCCGGTTGTAAAATTTCGGGCGTCGAACAATGTAGGCTCTATCGTATACGGATTACGAACGATGACAGGCACGCACGGCCCTTTCAACGCCTTTCTCGACCTTCGCCAGATGCCGGTGGCGCACGCCGAACTCGGCCTGCTGGCCGGCCTGCGGCTGGCGGTGAAGGACATTTTCGACGTCGCCGGTTATCGCACGGGCTGTGGCAATCTGCACAGATTCGCCGAGAGCCATGCCGCCTCGCGCACGGCGACCGCCGTGCAGATGATTCTCGATGCCGGCGCCCGCTTCGTCGGCAAGACGCAGACAGACGAGCTCGCCTTCGCGCTGTTCGGCCAGAACGCGCATTTCCCGTTCCCGGTGAACCCGGCGGCACCCGACCGCGTCACCGGCGGCTCTTCGTCGGGATCGGCGGCCGCGGTGGCGGGCAGGTTGGCCGACATCGCCACCGGCTCCGACACCGGCGGCTCGATCAGGGCGCCGGCGAGTTTTTGCGGTCTGATCGGCCTACGCACCTCGCATGGCCGGGTCTCCCTCGATGGTGCCATGAAGCTGGCGCCGAGCTTCGACACATTCGGCTGGTTCGCCGACGACATCGAGACCTACGAGACGGTTGGCAAGCTGCTGCTTGGCCGCGACCCGCACCAGCATTCGCTGGATCGCCCGCTTTCCCTCGACTGGCTGGACGAGATGGTCGCCCGCCCCGCACTTGCCGAATATGCCGGAATGAAGGCGCTGGCAGCCGCGGTCTTCGGCGCGCCTGTGACGCCGACAATGCGCTTCACCGCGTCCCCGGATAAGCTCTACTGGTGCTTCCGCCGGCTGCAGGCCAAGGAGGCCTGGGGCGTGCATGGCGCGTGGATCGCCAGCGGCGAGCGCCAGCTCGGCCCCGGCGTCGACGAACGATTCGGCTTTGGCCGCGCCGTCGACGACCGCACGGCGCAGGCCGAGAAGGTGCGCCGGCTGACCTTTCGCGGCGAACTCGGCGCCTTGCTCGGCAAGGACGGCTTCCTGGTCCTGCCGACGGTCCCGGGCCCGGCGCCCTATGTCGACTCCACGCCGGAGCAGTTCCAGGCCTATCGGGAGCGGGCCTTGCATCTTCTATGCCTGGCCGGCCTCTCCGGCTTTCCGCAAATCACCTTGCCCATCGGCTCGGTCGCCGGCGCTCCGTTCGGCCTGTCGCTGCTTGGGCCTTCCGGCAGCGACGTCGCCCTGATACGGCTCGGCCGCAAACTTCTCGACGCCGCACGAAAGGCCTGACGATGGACACACTGACCCGGATGCGCGCCTTTATCGACGTGGTCGAGGCCGAGGGCTTTTCGGCGGCGGCGCGCAAGATCGGCCGCTCGAAGGCGCTCTTGTCCAAATATGTGCGCGAGCTGGAGGACGAACTTGGCGCGCTGCTCCTGAACCGCACCACCCGCCAGTTTTCGATGACGGAGGCCGGCCACACCTACTACCGGCGCGCCTCGGAGATCGTGCGCGAGGTCGACAGCCTCGCCGATGCCGTGCGCGAATCCTCCGGCGACGTGCGCGGCAGGATCAAGCTGTCGGCGCCACGCACTTTCGCCGATGCCCCGATCGGCCAGTCGCTGATCGACTTTGCCAAGCAACATCCCGACATCGTGCTCGACATCCAGCTCGACGACCGCTTCGTCGACCTCGTCGAGGAAGGCTTCGACCTCGCCGTGCGCATCTCGCGGCTGGAGAACTCGTCGCTGATCGCCAGACGCCTGGCGCCGTTCTCGATAAAGCTCTGCGCCTCCCCCGACCTCATCGCCAAGCATGGCAGGCCGACGCGGCCGCAGGATCTCGGCCATATGCCGTGCATCGTCGACACCAATGGCCGCGGGCTGAACAACTGGCCGTTCAAGGGCGACAATGGCGATCAGGTGAGCGTCGCCGTGACCGGCCCGATTGAGGTCAACAGCCCGATGGCGGCGCGGGCGGCGGCCTTGGCCGGCTTGGGATTTTCCATCCTGCCCGATTTCATCGCCGCGCCCGACATCGAAAGCGGGCGGCTGGTGACGGTGCTTGACGACCGCATCCTGTCGGGCGCCGGCATCTTCGCCGTCTACCCGCACCGGCGCTATTTGCCCGCCAAGGTCCGCGTTTTCGTCGACTTCCTGGTGCAATGGTTCAGGACACGCGAGACCGCTTGATCGGGCGGCCCTCAAGATGTGATGCATGCCGCGTGTCGGCCATATGACGCAAGACCGCCGCACTTTTGAGTGACTCGGCCGAGCCGGTCCCAATTTCGCCCCCTTTCTGTTAACCTTCGGGTCTCTCTCCGAAGCCAAGGGAATCGCGACCGCGAATGCATCTGAAACGGCACGCAATCATGCTGGCTTCGGCCTTGGTGGCGACCTTCGCCGCCACTAGACCTGCCGAGGTACACCCGCACGTTTTCGCCGAGGCGCGGCTCGACGTGATCCTGTCCCCGGATCACCAAAGTGTGAAAGCGCTGCGTCATCTCTGGCGTTTCGACGACCTGTTTTCCAGCACTGTCATGATGGAGTTCGACAAGAACTCCGACCTGAAGCTTGACGACAAGGAGCTGAAGGATGTCGCCGACACCGTTCACGCCTCGCTGGCCGAGTTCAACTATTTCCAGCTCGTCACCCAGGACGGCAAGGACGTGGCGATGGTCCCGCCGCCGCACCTGATGGCCAATTTCGACAACGACCAGCTGATCATCCTGTTCGAATCCGAGCCGAAGGCGCCGATCAAGCTGACCGGCAAGATCGACATCGGCGTCTACGACCCGACCTTCTACACCGCGATCGACTTCACCGAGGATTCCAACATCACGGTCGAGGGCCTGCCGTCGAACTGCACCAGCAAGGTCGTTCGGCCGGATCCGGATGAGGCTATCAAGGAAAACCAGAAGACCCTGACCGATGCCTTCTTCAACGACCCGACGGGCACCGACATGAGCAAGATCTTCGCCACGAAGCTCGAACTGACCTGTCAGCCAGAAGGATGAAGCCGGTGACGAAACCGTCCCTGCGTTTGGCATTCGGCCTGTTGGCCTTCGCCTTTGCCGCTATCCATTTCGCCAACGCCGCCCATGCGCAGAGTTCGCTCGGCATTGGCGTCAATGACGGCATGGCGCCGACCACCGGCCCGTTTGCCCACATCCTGATGTGGATCAATCTCAGGCAGCAGGAATTCTACCGTTCGCTCGCCACCGCCATGAAGGCGATGCGCCAGGACAACAGCAAGCTCTGGGTACTGATCGGCCTGTCCTTCGCCTACGGCATTTTCCATGCCGCCGGCCCCGGCCACGGCAAGGCGGTGATCTCGTCCTACATGGTGGCCAACGAAGTGGCGCTGAAACGCGGCATCCTGTTGTCCTTCGTCTCGGCCCTGCTCCAGGGACTGACCGCGGTCGCGGTGATGGCGGTCGCCTATTTCGTCCTGCGCGGCACCGCCGTCTCGATGACCGACGCGGCCTGGTTCATGGAGATCATGAGCTTTGTCTTCGTCACCCTGTTCGGCGCCTGGCTGCTGTGGCGCAAGCTCGGCCCTTCCGTGCTGCGCCTGTTCGGCAGGGCGCCCGCCTACAACCTGTCGGCGGCTCACGCCGGCCATTCCAATGCGGGCCACTCGCATGCTGGCCATTCGCATGCCGTTCACTCACGTGCCGGTCACTCACACGGGCCCCACAGCCATTCGGCGCACGCCCATTCCCATGCACTCCATGTGCATGACGGCCACAACCATGCGCATGACCATTCGCACGATCACCACCATGATCATGGCGCGCACGATCATGCGCATCACGATCACGCTCATCACGATCATGCGGCGGGCGAGGTCTGCGACACCTGCGGCCATTCCCATGCACCCGATCCGGCGCTGCTGTCGGGCGACCGTTTCGACTGGCGCACGGCCTGGACTGCGGTGGCGGCGGTCGGCATCCGCCCCTGCTCCGGCGCGCTGATCGTGCTCAGCTTCGCCCTGCTCAACGGGCTTTGGCTCGGCGGTCTGCTGTCGGTGCTGGCGATGTCGATCGGCACCGCCATCACCGTCTCGGCGTTGGCGACGATCGCTGTCACGGCCAAGAACTGGGCGGTGTATTTCGCCGGCGACGGACGCATGGGCAACCGCATCCACTCGATCGTCGAGATCGGCGGCGCTGCCTTCGTCTTCCTGTTCGGATTGTTGCTACTCTCAGCGAGCCTGACGGGCAGCGTTTGAGCATAAGTAGCACCAGAAGGTGCGTTTAGATTCAGGGATCGACCGTTCGCGGGCCGGCATCACCGGAATCTCAATACACCTTGCCGCCCAGCTCATCCTCGATATGCGCGCGGATGATCTCGTCAAAGCTGGTCTCGGCGACAAAGCCAAGCTCGCGTGAGCGCCGCGCCTCGAAGCGGGTCGGCCAGCCCTTGACGATCGCCCAGATCGTCTCGTCGGGCACCTCGCGGATCAGGCTTGCCACCTTCGGCCCGGCGATGCGTTCCAGCGCCTCGATCTGCTCGCCGACGGTGACGGCGACGCCCGGCATCGTCAGATTGCGGCGCGGACCAACGGCGTTGCCGTCGATCCCCGCGGCATGGATCAGGAAATTCACCGCCGAGCGTGGGCTGGCATGGGTGTGCAGCACCGAGCGCGGCACCGGCAGGATCGCCTCCTGCCCGCTCAGCGGCTCGCGGATGATGCCCGAAAAGAAGCTCGAGGCCGCCTTGTTGGGCTTGCCCGGCCGCACGCAGATCGTCGGCAGCCTGATCCCGATGCCGTCAAAAAAGCCGCGCCTGGAATAGTCGGCGAGCAGCGCTTCGCTCATCTGTTTCTGGGTGCCGTAGGAGGTCAGCGGCGTCGGATGGAACTCGTCGGGAATGACATCCGGGAACGGAGCGCCGAACACGGCGATCGATGAGGTGAAGACGACGCGCGGCGCAAAGCCGGCCAGGCGAATGGCATCGAACAATGCGCGCGTGCCGTCGAGATTGACGCGGTAGCCGAGATCGAAATTGGCCTCCGCCTCGCCCGAGACGATGCCGGCGAGGTGAAAGACGACATCCGGCCGCGAAGCGACCAGGCTCTCGGCGGCGCCTGCTTCAGCGAGGTCCCCGGTGTGCAGCGCGACGCTGACGCCGTCGATGTCAGGCGCCTGCGGCGGCACGATGTCGTGCAGATCGAGCGCGGTGATCTTCTTGCCGCGCAACGCGCCGTCCTTGGCCAGCCGGGCGATGAGTTTGCGGCCGACCATGCCGGCCGCTCCTGTGATCAGAATACGCATGTCGAAGGTCCTATTTACCCTGATTTTTGCGCTGGCTGCGGGCGCGCAGCCAGAACACCAAAAAGAATGCCAGCACGAAAACGGTGCCGAAGATGCCGGCAAGCGTGGTGGAAATACCGCCAATGGCCAACATCATGCGCGGCAGGAAATAGGCGCCGATGCCGAACAGAAGCATGATCCACAGCGCCGCGATGGCAGCGTTCCTGGTGTCGCGGTCCATCACGCGACACCCAGGCGGCTGGCGTTCATCGGGCTGGTTTTCAAAGCGTGAACTCCTGGAACAGGACCGATCGCTATGATCGGACTAGTGATAGTGGCCATGATGCGGGACCGCATCGTGCTCGTGATCGTGGCCGTCAACGTCGTCGGCGCACCGGCCGAATTCCGGTTCCACCGTGGCATGGCTGATGCCATGCGCTGATGCAAGCCGCTTCTTGACCGCGCTAACCGCCTGGTGGGCATCGACACCCTCGTCGAGGCAGGCATGCAGCGTCGCCATGGTGCTGGCGCCGTCGAGCGACCAGATATGCATGTGGTGCACCTCGCGCACGCCCTTGACCGTCTTCACCAGATCCCCCGCGATCAGATCCCGGTCGAGGCTCGGCGGCACGCCTTCGAGCAGCACATGGGCTGCGGCGCGCATCAGCGACCATGCCGTCGACAGGATAAGCAGCGAGACCAGCACCGACAGGATGGGATCGATCGGCGTCCAGCCGGTCGCCAGGATGACCAGCGCCGCCACGATCGCCGCCGCCGAGCCGAGCAGGTCGCCGAGCACATGCAGGATGGCGCCGCGCATATTCAGGTTCTCGCGGTCGCCGCCATGCAGCACCAGGAAGGAGCCGATATTGACCAGCAGGCCAAGAACCGCAACCACCAGCATCGGTCCGCCCAGCACCGGTGTCGGTGTGAGCAGGCGGTCCCAGGCCTCGTAGACGATCCACAGCGCAATGACGAAGATGGCGATGCCGTTGGTGTAGGCCACCAGCGTCTTGACCCGGCTGAAGCCATAGGTGAGACGGCCGGTCGCCGGCCGGCTGGCGAGATGGAAGGCATACCAGGCAAGACCGAGCGCGATCGCGTCGGCCAGCATATGGCCGGCATCCGCCAGCAGCGCCAGCGACCCGGTGAGGATACCTCCCAGCGCCTCGGCGACCATGAAGCCCGCCGTCAGGCAGGCCGCGATCAGCACGCGCTTCTTGTCGGTCGAGCCATGCATATGGCCCACGCCGTGATCGTGCCCGCTGTCATCGTGGGAATGGGTATGTGCCAAATGGCAAACTCCCGTTACGCGCCGGGCTCAGCCTATGCGCCGAACTCGGCGCGAAAATCCTCGAGCCGTCGCTTCTGCTGGCCGTCGCCGTCGAAATTGCTCGGATCGAGCCAGGCTTCATAGGCCTGGCGCAGAGCCGGCCATTCCTTGTCGATGATCGAATACCATGCAGTGTCGCGGTTTTCACCCTTGACGATGAGATGCTGGCGGAAAATGCCCTCGAACTTGAAGCCGAACCGTTCCGCCGCGCGCTTCGACGGTTCGTTGCGGTTGTTGCACTTCCACTCGTAGCGGCGGTAGCCGAGCCCATCGAAGATGTATTTCATGAACAGGAACTGCGCTTCCGTCGCCGCCGGCTTGCGCGAGATGAGCGGCCCCCAATAGATGTTGCCGATCTCGATGACGCCATAGGCCGGATCGATGCGCATCAAGGTCTGGCGTCCGGCGACCTTGCCGCTAGCCTTGTCGATGATGGCGAAGAACAGCGGATCCTCGCTCGCCTCGACCTTGTCCAGCCATGGCTGGAAGGCAGCGCGGGTTTCCGGCGGATAGTCGGGCAACCAGGCAAAGCGGCCACCGACGTCGGATACGGACGATGCCTCGTAGAGGCCGTCGCCATGCCTGGCGGCACTCAGCGGCTCGAGCCTGACAGTGCGGCCTTCGATCGCCTTGCGCTCGGGCCGCGGGCGCGGCTGCCAATTTTCAAGATTTTCCGACACCGGAGACTCCAATCCGTTTGACTTTTGCCTGGTGAGGTTCACAAAAACGCAACCCCACAGCAAGAACCACACGGACGGGAAAAATGCTCCACACGATTTCGGCCTTCGACCGTCTCGGCGAGGAAAACGCCTTTGCCGTGCTGGCGCGCGCCACCGCGCTGGCAAGCCAGGGCCGCGACATCGTCAATCTCGGCATCGGCCAGCCCGACTTCAAGACGCCGCAGCACATCGTCGAGGCGGCGATCAAGGCGCTGCGCGACGGCCACCATGGCTACACGCCGGCCAACGGGCTGCTGGCGACGCGCGAGGCGGTGGTGCGCCGCACGCTGACCACCACCGGCGTCGAGGTGTCGCCGGACAATGTGATGATCCTGCCCGGCGGCAAGCCGACCATGTTTGCCGCCATCCTGATGTTCGGTGAACCCGGCGCCGAGATCCTCTATCCCGACCCCGGCTTCCCGATCTATCGCTCGATGATCGAGTTCACCGGCGCGGCCCCGATCCCGGTGCCGATGCGCGAGGAGAACGGCTTTGCTTTCTCGGCCGAGGAGACGCTGGCGTTGATCACCTCGAAGACCAGGCTGCTGATCCTCAACTCGCCGGCCAACCCGACCGGGGGTGTGACGCCGCGCGCCGAGATCGAGAAGCTGGTCAAGGGGCTGGAGGCGCATCCGCACGTCGCCATCCTGTCCGACGAGATCTACGACGTGATGACCTACGACGGCGAGACGCATTTTTCGCTGCTCAACTTCCCCGAAATTCGCGACCGGCTGATCGTGCTCAACGGGTGGTCGAAGACCTGGGCGATGACCGGCTGGCGCATGGGCTGGTCGATCTGGCCGAACGGCGACAAGGGCGCCCATCTCTATGACAAGGTGCGCAAGCTGGCGGTCAATTGCTGGTCCTGCGTCAACGCGCCAAGCCAGTATGCCGGTATCGCGGCCATCGACGGCCCGCAGGACGACGTGGACAAAATGATGCGCGCCTTCGACAACCGCAGGAAGATCGTCGTCGAAGGCCTGAACGCATTGCCCAATATCTCCTGCATCACGCCCAAGGGCGCATTCTATGCCTTCCCCAACGTGTCGAAGACCGGCTGGAAGGCGAAGAAGCTCGCCTCCGCCTTGCTCGACGACGCCGGCGTGGCGCTGATCGGGGGTCCCGATTTCGGCATTCTCGGCGAAGGCTATATCAGGCTCTCCTACGCCAACTCCGAGGAGAACATCCTGCGCGCGCTGGAGCGGATCGGAGCGTTCCTGGCCAAGTAGGCGTCAAGGCAGGGCAGGCCTGCTCTATCAATCTCTCTCCGCGCCAGTGTCGGCTGCGATGACGGTGTCATGATCCGTCCGGAGACTCACGACCAAGGCTGGGCGAGCCTGTCGGGAACCGCTACGGTCCCTGGATCAGGATCGATTTGGGGTGCCCCGATGTTCTATGCAATCCTTGCCTATCACGTGGAAGACGCGATCAAGGCGCTGACGCCGCAGGAAGATGCGGCACTGATGGCCGATCTGCTGAAGATCAACACACGGCTTCATGAGGAAGGCACGCTTGGACCGTCCGCGCGTCTGGGGGCGACGCAGGATGCCTGCACGCTGCGCGGCCCAGGCGACGGCGTGATCATCGATGGTCCTTTCGCCGAGACCAAGGAACAGCTGCTCGGCCTCTATGTCGTCGACTGCGCCGAGAGAGACGACGCAATCGCGATCGCCCGCGACCTTCGCCGTGTCAATCCGACCGCGGTTTACGAGATCAGGCCCATTGTGCTGTTCAAGCCCGGTGTGCCGCTGACGGGAAGATAAGGCTGGGGCGGAAAGCCCTGCCGGTTCCCGCCGCTCATCCACGCCCGACAAATGGCATCTTGGTCGCCATCACGGTCATGAACAGGACATTGGCGTCCAGCGGCAGACTAGCCATGTGGACGACTGCGTCGGCGACGCGCTGGACATCCATCACCGCTTCGGCGGCGATTGAGCCGTTGGCCTGCGGCACGCCCACCGTCATCGGCTGCGCCATGTCGGTCAGCGCGTTGCCGATGTCGATCTGGCCGCAGGCGATGTCATAGGGGCGGCCGTCGAGTGCCAGCGTCTTGGTCAACCCCGTAATGGCATGCTTGGTCGCCGTGTAGGGCACCGAGCCCGGGCGCGGCGCATAGGCCGAGACCGAACCGTTGTTGATGATGCGGCCGCCCATCGGCCGCTGTTTGCGCATGGCGCCGAAGGCGGCGCGGGCGCACAGGAACGAGCCGGTGAGGTTGACGCCGACGATGTCGTTCCAGACTTCGACCGGGATCTCGTCGATCGGTGTCGACTTGTAGCCCATGCCGGCATTGTTGAAGAGCAGGTCGACGCGGCCGAAAGCCTCCGCCACCGTCTCGAACAGGTCATCGACTTCATCGGCCTTGCTGATGTCGCAGGCTACGGCAAGTGCTTTCGTCTCGGTCGGCCCGGCCTCGGCGACAGCGGCGTCCAGGACGGACTTGCGCCGCCCGCAGAACACCGTGTTCCAGCCCGCCTTGAGCAGCGCCGTGGCGACGCTCTTGCCAATGCCGGTGCCGGCGCCGGTAACGATGGCGGTTCTTTGCTCGGTCATGGCAGATATCCTCCGGCAGCGCCGCGCGTGCCCGACTGATTTTCAGGATTTGGCTCGGCAGAAGGCATCGCAAATGATGGCGGCAATGGCAAGCCGGCCGGTTGAAGCCCGGTCTCGAAAGAGTGCGGCTTTTGGAAGAGGCCGGCAAGGGCCGACAAAAAGGGCGGTCATTGGCGACCGCCCTGATCTGAATCGGGCTTGGGAGGAGGAAAGCCGATCCGACTGTCTCGAATGATGCGCTTCCTCGGTTAACGAACCGTTAACGCCTTCACCAGCCCTTGTGCCGATTTGGGCTACCAGCGCGGATTGGGCGAGGTTCCGGCCGGCACCTTCGCCGCGGAAACCGTCGCCTCGACATGGTCGACCAGCGCGTCCGGCAAGCCGAGTCGGCCGGCAAGCAGGTCGAGATAGCCGCGCTCGGCGCGAGTGTCGGGATCGATGGTCAGGCGCGAGGCCGTATAAAGCTCCAGCTTCTGCGCGTCGGTTTGGGCGCCGGCCACCAGCGTATCGAGGTCGAGCGGGCTCTCCAGCTCCGCCATCAGGAATTTCTCGGCGTCGGGGCCGATCCCCGAAAGGCTGAGTTTGCCGGCGATCTTCTTGCGCTCCTCGTCGTCGACATGGCCGTCGGCCTTGGCCGCCGAGATCATCGCGCGAACCAAGGTCAGCGTGAACTCGTCCTCGCCCTGCGGCGCTTGCGAGGGGTGGAAGGCGGTATCCTTGGGCGGCGGCAGCAGTTCGGGTTCGCCGGAGGCTGGCGCCTGCTCCGGCGCTTTGCCGGCCTTGTAGTTCTGGTAGGCCTTGTAGGCGAGGCCGCCGATGGCGGCCAGGCCGCCGAGCTTGACGGCGGCACCAGTGACTTCACGCCCGGCGCCGGTTCCAAGCAGCACCGCGGCCAGCGCGCCGGCGGCCAGCGGATTGTCCTTGGCCATCTGCACGGCTTGCCCTGCCTTGTCGCGCACCGTGCCGCTGGTTCCGGGGATTTGCGAGCCGAGCAGATCGTCGAGAAGCTTCTTGGGATCGAACATCAGGTGCCTCCAGGATTGGCCCGGCCGAACGGGCAGTTTCAAACGTCGCAGACGTAGGGCCCGCATGCCGACATTACAATGACAGGCCCGGCTTTTGCGACAGTGGCCGATGCCTCAGCAGCCGATATGCGGCCCCTTGCCTCGCGCCTCAGCCAGTTCGACCTGCCGCTGGCGTTCGGCATAGCGCTGGCGATCCTCGTCCGAACGGGCGTCCAAGCAATGCGGGCAGGAAATGCCGGCGGCGTAGTGCGGCGACGCCAGCTCGTCCCTGGTCAGCGGATGGCGGCAGGCGCGGCACAGTTCCGCCTCGCCCTCGGCAAGCCCATGCGACACCGAGACCCGCTCGTCGAAGACGAAGCATTCGCCTTGCCAGAGGCTCTGTTCGGCCGGCACCTCCTCGAGATATTTCAGGATGCCGCCCTTGAGATGGAACACATCGTCGAAGCCGAGCGACTTCACATAGGCGGTGGCCTTTTCGCAGCGTATGCCGCCGGTGCAGAACATGGCGACCTTGCGGCCTTCCAGCTCGGCGCGGTGCTCTTCCACCCAGGCCGGGAACTCGCGAAAGCTCGCCGTCGCCGGATCGATGGCGCCCTTGAAGGTGCCGATCGACACCTCATAGGCGTTGCGCGTGTCGATGACGATCGTCTCGGGCTCAGAGATCAGCGCGTTCCAGTCAGCCGGCGCGACATAGGTGCCGGCGCTTGTCCCGGGGTCGAGGTTGTCGATGCCCATGGTGACGATCTCGCGCTTCAGCCGCACCTTCATGCGGTGGAACGGCATTTGCTCGGCGCTGCTGTATTTGACCTCCAGGCCGGCCAGCCCGACGATGGCTTCGAGATGCGCGATCAGCTCCGCGATCGCCGCCTCGCTGCCGGCAACGGTACCGTTGATGCCTTCATGCGCTAGGAGCATCGTGCCCTTGATGCCGCGCCCGCAGCAGAAGGCGGCGAGCGGCGCCCGCAACGCTTCGAACGCGTCGAGCCGGGCGAACCGGTAGAGCGCGGCGACGCGGACAGGCTGGGATGGCGCGGATGGTGTCATTGCCGCAGCAACTAGCGGCTCAAGGCAGCCGATTCAAGGCGCAGCACTTCATCATTACGTCACCGTGTTCGATAGTAATAGCCAGACATGACCACGCTACGGTGCGTGACATCGCGACACGCTTCGTTTCGTGGACAGGAAAACACCTGTCTGCTAATCGGTTGAATTGCGCTACATTATGGAGAGGCAGATGCCCAGCAAGACCGAAAAACTCCTGTCGCTCCTCAATGGCCAGCCGGTCATCCCGGTGCTGAAGATCGCCAATGTCGCCGACGCGGTGCCGCTGGCCCGTGCGCTGGCCCGAGGCGGCCTGCCGGCGATCGAGATTACGCTGAGGACCGCCGACGCGCTGGAGGCGAT
Source organism: bacterium M00.F.Ca.ET.205.01.1.1 (assembly GCA_004791255.1). Classification (GTDB taxonomy): domain Bacteria; phylum Pseudomonadota; class Alphaproteobacteria; order Rhizobiales; family Rhizobiaceae; genus Mesorhizobium. Next base: position 421,668 of record SRUQ01000003.1, on the reverse strand, counting down.
CCGCCGCGTTGCCGCCGAGGTCGAGGATGCCATCGTCGGCGCCGGCACCATTCTGGATGCCAGGCAGTTTGACGAAGCCGCAAGCGCCGGTTCGAAATTCATCGTCAGCCCCGGCATCACCACCCAGCTGCTGGCCGCGGCCAAGGACAGCGCGGTGCCGCTGCTGCCCGGCGCGATAACCCCCGGCGAGATCATGGCGGCGCGCGAAGCCGGCCTGCGTTTCCTGAAATTCTTCCCGGCCGAGCAGTCCGGCGGCATCAATTCGCTGAAGGCCTTCGCCTCGCCGCTCGCCGACGTGAAATTCTGCCCGACCGGCGGCATCACCGCCAAGAACGCCCAGGATTATCTAAGCCTGCCCAACGTCATCTGCGTCGGCGGCTCATGGGTCGCCCCCGACGATCTCATCAAGGCCGGCAAGTGGGACGAGATCGAAGCGCTGGCGCGCGAGGCGAGCAAGCTCGCGAAATAGGCGTCAGCCCGTTCGGGCGACGCACAAAAAAGGCCCGGCCGGCGAAAGCCGGCCAGGCCTTTTGCCTGAACACGGTCAGTGGCAGACTTTGACCGTCTCGACCACCCGGTGGTGATGAACCCAATGCGTGACCAGCTTGGTCCTGCAGTGATGCTTGCCGCTCTTGATGATCACGGTTTCGGCCTGCGAGGGAGCGATCGCCGCCGATGCCGCCACCAGCGCCAGAACGGATGCGAGTAGAATCTTCTTCATGAATATCCCCAGGTTGGAACGCACGCATCCTAACCCGGATAGGGACCGGCCGTTCCGCCCTCACGAGAAGTTCAACCGTCGGTGATCCGCAGGCCAGCACCGGTACGGCCCGGTTTCCGGTTTGGCGCAATAGGCCATTGAACGGCAAAAGCCGCACCGGTTGTCCGGTGCGGCTTCTTGTAATGGATGGCCTTGCGCTACTTGGTCTGGAAGCGGGCGACCGACATGAACTTGACGGCATTGCCGGTGAAGCGGTTGGCATCAGCCATTTGGTCGCCTGCCTGGAAGCCAGCCGTATAAACTTCGCTCGGCGGCGTATGCACGAGATTGTAGGCGTAGCCCGGCGCCGTCGTCGAGCTTGAGACGGTGGCGACATTGTCGCCGCTCGTCAGTGCCCATCGCGCCGCCTGCGGCGCGGCGGCGACCACGACGGCCTTGGGGCCGGGCTTCAGGTCACGGGCGGTGGCCCTGGATTCCTTGCGGGTCGTCTTCACTCCGGCACCGATCGCGGCCGCCGGATCCGAGCCGGCTGGACGGGCAACGACGGCTCCGCGCGGCGACGCGGCATCGACGCCGGTCGGATCGTTGAAGGCCGAGCGGGGTTCGGGAGCGGACAGCGACGCGACCTGATATTCGTCGGCGGCACCGACCTGGGCGTTGGCCTCATCAAGCACGGCCTTGACCGCGTCGGGCTTACCGGCAACAGGTGTCGCCTGATCAGGCCGCGCGGTCGGCAACACCGAGAACGCATCGGTCGCGGTCTTGCCTTGCTGAGCCGTGTCGGCCAGCGCCATCAGCAGATCCTTGCTGGGCGGCGCCGCCAGGTCGGCCGGCAGCGAACGCTCCGGACGCCATGTCGGCAGCGGTATGTTGTTGACGGCGACCTGCGCCGCGTCGGTCGTTGCAGCCGGCTCAAACGCCGTGGCATCGGCCTTGCCGAAAGGCATGTTCGCCGGCGCCTGCGCGGTCGCCACCACCTGTTCGGTGGTGGCCGTCGCATCCGCTACGCCAAACGGAACATTCTCAGGCTGCTGGACGCCGACATCGGCCTTCGGCCGCGGCGCGAAATCGGGCAGCGGAACGTCACGGGCCGGCAGCGCCGCGATGATCGTCTCCGGCGTATCCTGCTCCGGTTCCGGAGCCTGTTCGTCGGCAATCTGCGGAATATTGGCGCGCTGTGCCTTCTCCGGCGCGACAATGGCGATGCCCGGCAAGTTGCTGCTCTTGGCGGTCGCGGCCGGCTTCAGGGTTCTGGGCTTGGGCGCGGGTTCGGCCGAAGCGGTCTCGACATCGGCGCTGTCGTCGGCTTCGTCGTCGCCACCACCAAAGAGAGCAGTGAGGAACCCACCGGATTTCTTGCTGCTGCCGCCACCGGCGCTGGCCAGTTCGATGTTGGGTGTGCCGGAGCCCTTGCGCGACTTGTAGGAGGCCATCGCCTGCTCATAGCCAGGCAGCGGTCGGCCGTCGCTTGGCACATGCAGCGTCTTGCCGTTCGGGAACAGACTCACCAGTTCCTGGCGGCTGATGCCGGGCCAGTGGCGCACATTGCCGACATCCATGTGGACGAACGGCGAACCGGAGGTCGGGTAATAACCGACGCCACCGCCCTGCATCTTGAGGCCGATGTTGCGCAGCTTCTTCAGCGGCACGCCGGGAATGTAGAAGTCCATCGCCTTGCCGAGCATGTGCTGGCTCTTCTCGGCGACACCCCGGCTGCGGCTGCGCAGCATCGAGTTGGTCGCCGGCGAACGGTAGCCGCAGACAACCTGGATGTAATCGGTGGAGCCGCTTTCGCGATACGCTTCCCAGACCAGGTCGAGCAGGCGCGGGTCCATCTTGGTCGGCTCGTTGCGGCGCCAGTCGCGCAGGATGATGTTGATCTTGCGCAGGCCCTCGGGCACGTAGCGGCCATTGCGCTTGTAGACGATCTCGGCCTTTTCGTGCGTGTGCAGGTGATAGAGCTTCAGCGTACGCGTTTCAGCGCTGGCGCCAGTGGCGGCCGCGGCAACAAAACCAAATGCGACAATCACCGCTGCCAGCCATTTCGGCCAGGCGCTCATGTGATCGTGCCGCCCGTTTTTGAGTCGTTCGATTCTGTCCAAATCAAAAGGCCTTGCAGGCTGCCGTTTGTCCCCGGATTTGCCCAAACGGATGTGTCGTTATCACATCCGAATATCGATCCTAATGGTTAATCATCGCTTATTGAAGCCGAAATGCGGTAACACCGTGGCGATATCCCGTCAAAAATTGTTCACAGGATTTCTTGGTAAACCGCTGGTTTAGATCAAGATTCCGACTTTGGCCGAACACGATCTGTTACCGTTAGCCTTAATGCGTGAACAGACATGTCCACAGCCCCGCCACATCCAGCCGAAAGCCCGTATACAAGGCCCGTTCTGGCATGGCTAGCTGGTCCCGGCCTTGCGTCTAGCGCATGCCGCCCAAAAGTGAGCTCGGTTTTGGGACACGACAGGCATGAAAACAAAAGACCTAAAGCGCGTCGTATGAATTCGTTTCGACGCGACGCGCTCTAGGACGCCAGCCGGTCGACGCGGCCGGTTTCCGGGTCGATGCCATATTCCTTGAGCTTGCGGTAAAGCGTCGAGCGGCCGATGCCGAGGCGGCGGGCAACTTCGCTCATCTGGCCGTTGTAATGATCGATGGCGAGCTTGATCATTTCCAGTTCGACATCGGCCAGCGCGCGCACATTGCCGCGTTCGTCGAGCGCCCGCAGCGTGCCGAAGCGGGGCTGAAGCCGGGCCGGCGGCCCTGGCTCGGCCGCCGTGGCTCCGCTGTCCCGCGCTTGCTCGTCACGCGGCTCCGCTGGCAAGGCCGGCTGGACCGGCGCGCCAACGTCTTCGAGATTGACGGTGCCTTCCACCTGCGCCCGTATCTGCGGGAAATCCTCGACGTCGAGCACCTCGCCTTCGCACAGCACCGAGGCGCGGAAGACGGCGTTTTCAAGCTGCCTGATATTGCCGGGCCAGTCATAGGCCTGCAGCACGGCAAGCGCTGCCGCCGAAATGCCTTGCAGGCGATGGCGCGGATCGGACGGCGCCACCTTCTCCATGAAATGCCTGACCAGGTGCGGAATGTCGTCGCGGCGGTCGCGCAGCGGCGGCACGAAGATCGGGTAGACGTTCAACCGGTAGAACAGATCCTCGCGGAACTTGCCGTCCTTGACCTGCTGCAGGAGGTTGCGGTGCGTTGCCGAAATCAGCCGGATGTCGACCCTGACGGTGGCGCGGCCGCCGACCGGATCGACCTCGCCGTCCTGCACGGCACGCAACAGCTTGACCTGCACGTCGAGCGGCAGGTCGCCGATCTCGTCGAGGAACAGCGTGCCCGAATGCGCTTCGACGAACTTGCCGGTGTGCTTTTCGGTCGCGCCAGTGAACGAGCCCTTCTCGTGGCCGAACAGGATCGATTCGACCAGATTGTCGGGAATGGCGCCGCAATTGACGGTAACGAAGGGCTTCGAACGGCGGTCACCGGTGCCCTGGATGGCGCGCGCCACCAACTCCTTGCCGACGCCGGACTCGCCCTCGATCAGGATCGGGATGTTGGATCCCGCGGCTTTCTGGCCAAGCCGTATCACCCTGTCCATGGCCGGGCTGTGGGTGATCATGTCCCTGAAGGTCAGCAGCCCGCCGCGCTTGCGCGAGCTTCGCTTGACCTCGCCCTCGACCGCCTCGACCTTGAGCGCATTGGAGATCGAGGCCTGCAGCCTGTCGGGAGAGGCCGGCTTGACGACGAAGTCGAAGGCGCCGTGGCGCATCGCCGAAACCACGGTTTCGATGCCGCCCTGGGCGGTCTGCACGATGACCGGGACAGCGATGTCGCGCTCGCGCATCTGCTTCAGCACGCCGATGCCGTCGAGGCCGGGCATGACAAGGTCGAGGATGACCACCGAAACGTCGCGCGCCTTGGGACCGTCGAGCACGTCCACGGCGGCGGCGCCGCCATCGACGACGATTGCCGTGTGGCCGAACCGCGTCACCGCCGCCTCGAGCAGCCGGCGCTGCACGGGATCGTCATCGACTATGAGAATGGAACCTGTCATGACTGTCTTGAGCTGCCCGCCTTGAAATCCCCATGGATCATCTTGGCACAGGGTTCTAAATAAGGTTTCAAAAAACCCGGTGAACGAATTCCTTAGGATTTGACCGGCTTCTCCGTTTCCCCTGATTTTGGCCCCTGATTCAGACCCCGTGATTCACAGAAAGTATTGTCGATGCGCATGATGTTTGGTCAGCGGCTTGCAGCACCCGCGTCCGGTCAGGGCGCGGCCGAGCTTGGCGATCTGCCGGAATGGGACCTTGCCGATCTCTATGCCGGCATGGAGGCGCCGGAACTGAAGCACGACATCGCCAGGGCCACCGCCGACGCGATCGCCTTCGAGACCCGCTGGAAGGGCACGCTCGCCGCCGAGGCCGGGCGCGGCAGCGCCGGCAGGCTGGGCGAGGCGCTGGTCGCCTATGAGGCGCTTGAGGAACTTATCAGCCGCATCGTCTCCTATGCCGGCCTGGTTTATGCGGGCAACACCGCCGACCCGCAGCGCGCCAAGCTCTATGGCGACATCCAGGAGAAGATGACCGACGCCAGCGCGCATCTTCTGTTCTTCGCGCTCGAACTGAACCTCATCGACGACGCCGCGATCGAGGCCGCGCTGGCCAGCGATCCCGCTTTCGGCCATTACCGGCCGTGGGTGCTCGACCTGCGCAAGGACAAGCCCTACCAGCTCGAGGACCGCGTCGAGCAGCTTTTCCATGAGAAATCGATCACCGGGCGCGGCGCCTGGAACCGCCTGTTCGACGAGACGATGACCGACCTTCGCTTCAACATCGACGGCGAGGAGCTGACGCTGGAGCCGGCGCTCAACCGCCTGCAGGATGCCGACGGCGAAGTGCGCCGCCGCGCTTCCGAGGCACTCGCCGCGACGTTCCGCAAGAACCTGCGCACCTTTACGCTGATCACCAACACGTTGGCCAAGGACAAGGAAATTTCCGACCGCTGGCGCGGTTTCGAGGACATCGCCGATTCACGCCATCTCGCCAATCGCGTCGAGCGCGGCGTCGTCGACGCGCTGGCGTCGGCGGTGCGCGAAGCCTATCCGCGCCTGTCGCATCGCTACTACGCGATGAAGGCGCGCTGGCTCGGCATGGAGGTGATGAACCACTGGGACCGCAACGCCCCGCTGCCGGAGACGCCGCAAGCGGTGATCGGCTGGGACGAGGCGCGCAACACGGTGCTGTCGGCCTATCAGCGCTTCTCGCCCGACATGGCCGAGATCGCGCGCACCTTCTTCGACCGCAACTGGATCGACGCGCCGGTCCGGCCCGGCAAGTCGCCCGGCGCCTTCGCCCATCCGACGGTGCCGTCGGCGCACCCCTACGTGCTGCTCAACTACATGGGCAAGCCGCGCGATGTGATGACGCTGGCGCATGAACTCGGCCACGGCGTGCATCAGGTGCTGGCCGCCGGCCAGGGCGCGCTGATGGCCTCGACGCCGCTGACGCTGGCCGAGACGGCCTCCGTCTTCGGCGAGATGCTGACCTTCCGCTCGCTGCTCGAGCAGACCACCGACCGGCGCGAGCGCAAGGCGATGCTGGCCCAGAAGGTCGAGGACATGATCAACACCGTGGTGCGCCAGATCGCGTTCTACGAGTTCGAGCGCAAGGTGCATGCCGAGCGCCGCAACGGCGAGCTGACATCCGACAGGCTCGGCCAGTTCTGGCTGGAGGTGCAGGCCGAAAGCCTGGGTCCGGCGATCAAGCTGCGCGAAGGCTACGAAGTGTTCTGGACCTACATCCCGCACTTCATCCACTCGCCCTTCTATGTCTATGCCTATGCGTTCGGCGACTGCCTGGTGAACTCGCTCTACGCCGTCTACCAGAACGCCGAGCGCGGCTTCCAGGACAAGTATTTCGAGATGCTGCGCGCCGGCGGCACCAAGCATCACTCCGAGCTCCTGGCGCCCTTCGGGCTCGACGCCACCGACCCCGCCTTCTGGCAGATCGGGCTTGGCGTGATCGGCGGCCTGATCGACGAGTTGGAAGCACTCGACGGCTGAGTGCTTTCAGCATGTTTTATTGGCTCGCAACAGTTTAGCCGGAATGCATGTTGGGGCGGCACTGTTCCTCCGCTAAATATCTGTTCTTGAAGAACTCTCCCCCGAAGTTTTCCCATAGCTTTCCGCATTCTCTATGATAGCCTCCGCCCTCAAGCTCAGCCGGAGCGCATGCGGAACGGCCTGGGAATCTCAGCCGGCCGTGGTGCTTCGGTGCACGCGACAACGGCCGTAGGCCATGGGCACAATATAGCCGATTGCCGACAGCTCGACCCGAAGCCGGCTGTTCCGCAGATCGCGGAATCACCATCGAGTAGTCCTTCGCCGAAGGCTGATCAGTCCATGCCACGGCAGACGGATCTGACTGGAGAAAGAGACAATGGGCACTTTTTTCTACGTGGTCCTGGCGTTCCTTGTAGGCGTGTTGGTTGGCTGGTTCCTCTGGGGCCGTTTGCGTGGTGAGCTCGACAGTTTGCGCGGCGACCTCGACCGCACACGCAGCGAGCGAGACAAGCTTCGCGCCGACAGCAACCGCCTGACCGGCGAGCTGGATGCCTGCGGCAAGACCCGGGCGGATCTTGAACGCCAACTGCACGAGGCAAAAGCTTCGACGGGCTCCAGCGCGGCGAAGCCAGCCAGCCAGGCACCGACCGCGCTGACGTCGATAGCGGCCACGGCCAAATCCGCCCCGGCCGCGGCCAAGGCAGCCCCCGCCAAACCAGCCACGAAGACCGCGCCCGTAAAGGCGGCCACCGCCAAATCGGCCGCCCCAAAGCCGGCGGCAGCCAAACCCGCGGCGGCAAAGGCAGCAGCTCCAGCCAAACCCGCCGCGAGCAAACCCGCGGCCGCCGCAGCCCCAGCGGCGAAGACCTCCGCCGCGCCCAAGGCAGCCGCCGCCAAGAAGCCTGCATCGGCGGCAGCCAAGCCGGCAGCGGCCAAGCCAGCGGCTGGCAAATCAGACAATCTGCGCCGGCTGATCGGCATCGGCCCGGTCAATGAGAAGCTGCTCAAGGCGCAGGGAGTGACCAGCTATGCCCAGATCGCGGCCTGGACCGCTGCCGACATCAAGCGCATCGAGGATGTGATGAACTTCGATGGCCGCATCGCGCGCGAACGCTGGATCGAGCAGGCGAAGCTGCTCGCCGCCGGCAACGAGAAGGAGTTCGCCAAGCAGTTTCCGACGGCAGGAACCGCCAGCAACACCTGAGCGACACAGATAGGCAAGACCCGACCGGCGGTGCCCCATGGCGCCGCCGGTTTCGTTTCAGGCGTTAATGCATGTCGCCCAAAAGTGACCCTCGGTTTTGGGACAACGACATGCATGAAAACAAGAACCCTAGAGCGCGTCGCATGTATCCGTTTCGGCGCGACGCGCTATAGGCCGGAAGTCGGCTTTGAGTGGCAGCGTGCCGTTCCCTCGATTGCACGCGAGCGGCCCCCCATATAGAGCGATCAACGGCTTCACTATCGCAGCTTCCCGAGTCCCATGTCCCTGCCAGCCGCAATTTTCCGCAACGACGAAAGCGGGCGCCAGCTCGTCTTCGACCGGCCGGCCGAGATCATCGTGGCGCACGAGGCCCGGGATTTCCCGGCGGCGCTGCAGGCCGCCCAGGCCGCGCATGGCGCCGGCAAATGGCTGGCCGGCTATTTCTCCTACGAGGCGGGCTATCTGCTCGAGCCGAAACTCGTTCCCTTGCTACCGCAGCGACGCCGTGCGCCGCTGGTCTGCCTGGGGGTCTTCGACGCACCAATCGAAGAGGCGGTGCCGGCACGAACGGCGCCGGCGACCAATGGCCCGATCTTCGATGCCCGGGCGACATGGTCGATCGAGGACTACCAGAAGCGTTTTGCGCGCTTGCACCAACACATCCGGCAAGGCGATTGCTATCAGGGCAATTTGACCTTCCCGGTGCGCGCGCAGTGGTCGGGCGACCCGCTCGCCGCCTTCGACGCGCTGACCGAGCGCCAGCCGGTGAAATACGGCGCGCTGATCGCGCTCGGCGATCCCATCGTGCTGTCGCGATCACCGGAGCTGTTCTTCGAGATCGGCTCCGACGGCATGATCGAGACGCATCCGATGAAGGGCACGGCCCCGCGCGGCGCTACGAAGGCCGAGGACGAACGGCAGAAGAAATTCCTGCGCAATGACGAGAAAAACCAGGCCGAGAACCGGATGATCGTCGACCTGTTGCGCAACGACATATCGTTGATCAGCGAGGTCGGCACGCTGGAAGTGCCGCAGCTGTTCCGCATCGAAAGCTATCCCACCGTCCACCAGATGGTCAGCGACGTCAGGGCGAGACTGCTGCCGAACCTCTCAATTCGCCAGATTTTCGCGGCGCTGTTTCCCTGCGGCTCGATCACCGGAGCGCCAAAAATCCGTGCCATGGAGATCCTGCACGATCTGGAAGGCACGCCGCGCGACGTTTACTGTGGCGCCATCGGCTGGATCGCGCCGGGCGGTAAGATGCGCTTTTCCGTGGCGATCCGCACCATCTCGCTCTTTTCCAGCGGCGAGGCCGTCTACAATGTCGGCGGCGGTATCGTCTTCGATTCCGTCGCCGAGGAGGAGTATCAGGAGTGTCTCTTGAAAGCGCGCTTCGCGACGGGAACGCAGCCGACTTCGAGCTGATCGAGACCATGCGCTGGGAGCCGGGCTCAGGCTTCCTGCGCTTTGATCGCCATCTTTCCCGCCTCTTCGGTTCGGCGGCGGAACTGGGCTTTGCGTGCGACCCGCAAAAGATCGGCGACGTGCTGGGCAAGGCCGTCGACGGCGCGCGCAAGGTGTTACGCGCGCGGCTGGCTCTCTCGCGCAATGGCGATGCGACGGCGTCGGTGCAGCCCTTTGAGCCGCTCGCCGCCGACAAGATCTGGACGCTGCGGCTGGCGCGGACAAGGCTCGATTCGCACGACATGCTGCTGCGCCACAAGACCAGCCGGCGGCTGCTCTACACGCACGCCCGCTCCGAGTATCTCATCACCCAGGCCGACGACGTGATCCTCGCCAATGAGCGCGGCGAAATCTGCGAAGGCACCATCACCAATGTCTTCGCCGATTTCGGCGACACGGCGCTGGCGACGCCCCGCCTCGATTGCGGCCTGCTGCCTGGCGTATTGCGCGGCGCGCTTCTGGATGAAGGCCGGGTGTTCGAAGCGATCTACAGCTTCGACGATCTGAAGTCGGCGAAGGCGATCTTCGTCGGCAATTCACTGCGCGGGCTGATACCGGCCAGACTCGGCTGAAAAGGCAAACGGAAGGAATGCCATGTTCGTCGTTTCGCTGAACTACAAGGTGCCGTTGACCGAGATCGCCCAACTGCAGGCCGCTCATATCGAATGGCTGAAAGCCTGCTACGCCGAAGGCATCTTCGTCGCCTCGGGACCGCAGAAACCGAGGACCGGCGGCATCATCATCGCGCAATGTCCGCGCGAGATTCTCGACGCAAGGCTGGCCGCCGACCCCTTCGCCAAGGCGGGTGCCTCGGACTACGATGTCACCGAGTTCCTGGCCAGGATGACCGCCCCCGGCCTGGATACACTCAGGGAAGCATGAACTTGGCCGAGGCGCTGCCGACACACACGCCCTATGACGGCTCGTCGAAACTCTTCTCGATCGGGCTGAAGCCGCTCGATCCACAAGCCTGGATCGAGGTCGACCACCATCTGCTGCCGTATCTGGCCGAAAAGCGCCGGCTCTACGACGAGATTCCTGACCGGGTTTTCGTCGAGGAGGACGGCACGCGAGAGGCCCAGCAGGAAGTGCTCGATTCATTGGGCTCGTATCTGCCGCGGAGATTTCCTGGCACCTATCGACGCACCGATGCGGGCATCGAGGTCGAAGGGACTGTGAACCACCCTGCCCCGGCTTCCGGTATCGGCGGCGCGCCGCTTGTCCAGGCGTCCCTGCTCGTCCAGGAGGACCTGATCCTGATGCGGCGGGGCGACGATGGCTGGCGGCTGGCTGCCGGCTCGCTCTGCTTTCCCTCGTCCTGGTCGCTGGTCGAGAAGTTCGGCAAGCCGCTGCAGCAGATCCACGCGCCGGTGCCAGGCTTCGGCCCAGGCTCCCGGTCGGCCGATCTCATCAACCGCATGTTCGATGGTCTGCAGGGCCAGGCGGTCGAGCGCTACAACTGGTCGATCCAGGCCGACGACGCGCTCTACCATCCGCTGTCCAATGTCGAGCGCATCGACCGCGCCACCAACCGTCGGTCGCGATTTCCCGATGGCGACGTCAAAGCCCATGCCTTCATCCGCGTCGAGCGCCAGACGCTGCGCAAACTGCCCGTTTCGCGCGACATCCTGTTCACCATCCGCATCCATCTCGACCCGCTGGCCGTGTTGGCGCGGCATCCTGATCGGGCGACGCTGGCTCTGTCGTTTGCCGCGCAACTGAAAGCGCTCGACATCGCCCAGCTCGACTACAAAGGCCTGACATCAGACCGCGACCGACTGGTCGACGTCCTTAACCACATGGCCAATGACGGCTAGCCCCAGGTTGGCGCTTTTCGCTGGTTTATGACAATGATCTGTGGTGTAGCGCATCGCCGCTGGGCGAGAAATGGCCGGTTTTGCAGGAGTTTGCCCGGTTTTTGCAGGTGTTTGCCCGGTCTTTGCAGGTGTTTGAAGGAGTGCTGGATAAAATGGCGAATGAAAACTGGCCCGTTTACGGTGAGATCACCGGCCCTGTTGTGATGATCGGCTTCGGCTCGATCGGCCGGGGAACGCTGCCGCTCATCGAACGCCATTTCAAGTTCGACAAGTCACGCATGACGGTCCTCGACCCGCGCGACACCGACCGCAAGCTCCTCGACGAGCGCGGCATCGCCTTCGTCCAGGAAGCGGTGACCGAGAAGAACTACAAGAAGCTGCTGACGCCGCTCCTGACCAATGGCGGCGGCCAGGGCTTTTGCGTCAACCTGTCGGTCGACACCGGCTCGGTGGACCTGATGCGGCTTTGCCGCAAGCTCGGCGTGCTCTACATCGACACCGTCGTCGAACCCTGGCTCGGCTTCTATTTCGACGCCGAGGCCGACAATGCCAGCCGCACCAACTATGCGCTGCGCGAAGCCATGATCAAGGAAAAGCATGACAGGCCGGGCGGTGCCACCGCCGTCTCCACCTGCGGCGCCAATCCCGGCATGGTCTCGTGGTTCGTCAAGCAGGCGCTGGTCAATCTCGCCACCGACCTTGGCCTGGAATTTTCCGAGCCGGCGCAGGACGACCGCGAGGGCTGGGCCAAGCTGATGAAGAAGGCCGGCGTCAAGGGCATCCACATCGCCGAGCGCGACACCCAGCGCACCAAGAAGCCCAAACCCATGGACGTGTTCTGGAATACCTGGTCGGTCGAGGGTTTCATCTCCGAAGGCTTGCAGCCGGCCGAGCTCGGCTGGGGCACGCATGAAAAGTGGATGCCGAAGAACGGCAAAAAGCACAAGCACGGCTCCAAGGCCGCCATCTACCTGGAACAGCCTGGCGCCAACACGCGCGTGCGCTCCTGGTGCCCGACGCCGGGCGCGCAATATGGCTTGCTGGTGACGCACAACGAGGCGATCTCGATCGCCGATTTCTTCACCGTGCGCTCCAAGAAGGGCAAGGTGCAATACCGCCCGACCTGCCACTATGCCTATCATCCCTCCAACGACGCGATGCTGTCACTGGACGAGATGTTCGGTGCCGCCGGCAAGCCGCAGCCGGTGCACCACGTGCTCGACGAGAACGAGCTGGTTGACGGCGTCGACGAGCTCGGCGTCCTGCTCTACGGCCACGACAAGAACGCCTACTGGTACGGCTCGCAGCTATCGCTCGCCGAAGCGCGCAAGCTGGCGCCCTATCAGAACGCCACCGGGATGCAGGTCACCTCGGCGGTTCTGGCCGGCATGGTCTGGGCACTGGAAAACCCCGATGCCGGCATCGTCGAGGCCGACGAGATGGATTTCAAGCGCTGTCTGGACGTGCAGTCGCAATATCTCGGGCCGGTCAAAGGCTACTACACCGATTGGACACCGCTCGACAGGCGCCCGGGTCTTTTCCCCGAGGACCTCGACCGAAGCGACCCGTGGCAATTCCGCAACATCCTGGTCCGATAGCACACTGCGAACCATGCCCGGTTGCCTTGCAATCGCCCGGAAATCGGGCGATTGAAGGGATGCGGCCTGGAGCGACATGCGTCCGATTGGACGCAAAAGTCCGCTCCAGCAGTTTGGGTATACGCATCGTGCTTTCCAAAGATCGATCCCGATTGTTGGGCCGGTGCGAGAGGAGAGGTTTCAAAATGAACATTGCGCGCAAAGTTCTTTCGATGAGTGTTGCGGCGGCCGCCATGGCAGGGCTCGCCGCGTGTACGACCAGTGGTCCAGACCAGCCGCCGATCGGCGCGGCTACGCAGAAAGGCGTGGAAGGCTCCTGGATCGATGCCAAGGGCACCGGCCTGTCGACCTTCACCGGCGGCACTTTCACCACCGTCGCCACCGACACCGGCCAGAAGCTTGCGGACGGCAGCTACACCATGACCGGTGCCACCTCGGTGCAGATCAACGGCACCTCGCTGATCCGCCAGACGCCGGTCAGCTTCAACTGCCTGCTGGTATCCACCAGCCAGCTGAACTGCACTAGCTCGTCAGGCCAGAACTTCGTGCTGACGCGGCGCGTCTGAACCGGAACGCACTCGTTTCATGAAGGATGGCGGCCAGGTGGCCGCCATCCTTTTTTGCGCCAGCAAATACCCCAGGTTTTGCTCTGCAAATACCTCGGCATTTCCGCTTGCGTCAGCCGGAACGCGATGGGAACATGACCCGAACGCTGGCTGTAATATCCCAGTCAAGCAAGAGCGTTAAACGCCTCTGATCGGCCTACCGGGAGACCACGATGAAGAAATTTGCCGCCATTGCCGCCCTTTCTGCCTCGACGCTTGGCCTGTCTGCCGGCGCATCCTTTGCCGACTACACACTGAACATTCTGCATTTCAATGATTGGCACAGCCGCATCGAAGGCAACAACAAATACGAATCGACCTGTTCGGCTGAAGAGGAGACCAAGGGCGAATGCATTGGCGGCGCCGGCCGGCTGGTCACCGCCATCGCCCAGGAGCGCAAGAAGCTCGAAGGGCAGAACGTGCTGCTGCTCAATGCGGGCGACAGCTTCCAGGGATCGTTGTTCTACATCACCTACAAGGGCGCCGCGGAGGAGGAATTCCTCAATCAGATCAAGCCCGACGCGGTGACGCTCGGCAACCACGAGTTCGACGATGGCGAGAGCGCGCTGGTGCCTTACCTCGACAAGGCGAAGTTCCCGGTCGTCAGCGCCAATGTCGTGCCCAACGACAAGTCCGGCGCGGCGGGCAAGATCAAGCCGTCTGTTGTGGTCGAGGTCGGCGGCCAGAAGATCGGCATCATCGGCGCCGTCACCAACGACACGCCCGAACTCGCCTCCCCCGGGCCCAACATCGCCATCGCCGACGACGTCAAGTCGATCACCGCCGAGGTCGAGAAGCTCAAGGCGCAAGGCGTCAACAAGATCATCGCGGTCACCCATATCGGCTACAACAGGGAACGCGATGTCATTGCCAAAATCCCCGGCATCGATGTCGTTGTCGGCGGCCACAGCCACACGCTTCTGTCCAACACCGACCCGAAAGCTGCGGGCCCCTATCCGACGATGGTCGACAACCCCGACGGCTACAAGGTGCCGGTCGTCCAGGCGGCGTCCTATTCGAAATATCTCGGCGAGTTCAAGGTCGTGTTCGACGACAATGGCAACGTCAAATCGGCGAGCGGCGACCCGATTTTCCTCGACAAGTCGATCACGCCCGATCCTGCCGTGCTCGCCCGCATCAAGGAACTCGGCGCGCCGATCGAAGCACTGAAGAACAAGGAAGTGGCCGAGACCACCGACGTGGTCGACGGCAGCCGCGAAAACTGCCGCGCCCGCGAATGCGCGATGGGCAATCTCGTCTCCGACGCCATCCTCGATCGCGTCAAGGGACAAGGCGTCGAGATCGTCATTTCCAATGGCGGCGGCCTGCGTGCCTCGATCGACAAGGGCACCGTCACCATGGGCGAGGTGCTGACCGTGCTGCCGTTCCAGAACACGCTGGCCACCTTCCAGATTTCCGGCAAGGATCTGGTGGCTGGCCTTGAGGGCGGCCTCAGCCAGGTCGAGGACGGCGCCGGCCGCTTCCCGCAAGTGGCGGGCCTCAGATATTCCTTCGACAAATCGGTCGCGCCCAATGCCGGCCGCGTCAAGTCGGTGGAGGTGATGGAGAACGGCGCCTGGACGCCGATCAAGCCGGACAAGGATTATCTGGTCGCCACCAACAACTACGTCCGCCAGGGCGGCGACGGCTACAAGATCTTCGCCGAGAAGGCCAAGAACGCCTATGATTACGGCCCCGGCCTGGAGCAGGTGGTCGCCGACTATCTCGGCGCGCACAAGCCCTACACGCCGAAGCTCGACGGCCGCATCACCGAGATCGCCGCGACGGTCGCGGCGGCGCCAGCCGCCCCGGCCGCGGAACCAGCCAAGCCGGCGGAACCGGCAAAACCCGCGGAAGCGGCGCCGGCGCTGCCCGAACTGCCCGCCAACTCGGGCGATATCGCCAACACGCCGCCGGCCATATCGACGGAAGCCGCACCGCCTCCGCCCGCCCCGCCCGCAGCCGAACCGGCAAAGCCAGCCGAGACGGCCCCGGCTCCGGCAGCACCCGCCCCGGCGGAACCCGCCAAGCCTGCCGAGGCAAAACCAGCCGAAGGCAGCCATGTGATCGTCGCCGGCGACACCTATTGGGATCTGGCCAAGAAGGCCTATGGCGACGCGACCAAGTGGAAACTCATCTACGACGCCAACAAGGGGCAAGAGCCTCACCGGCTTCCGGTTGGCGCCACGCTGACCATCCCGCCGAAATAACCTCGCTTCGGCACCTGGAACACACCGCCCGCCCGGGAAACCGGGCGGGTTTTGCGTTTTACGGCTAAGGTGCGGCCAGACGCGGCATTGAAAGCATGCGCAAGATGGTTAGGTTCGCGCCATCCGGAGAACCCTTATGACGCTTTCCTCCTCGACCGATGCCGACGCCGCAAAGGCGATCGGCCCGCTGCCGCCAGGCCATCCGCCGGTCAAGACGGGCAAGGTCGGCGTCATGCTGGTCAATCTCGGCACGCCTGACGGCACCGATTTCAAGCCGATGTGGCGCTATCTCAGGGAATTCCTCTCCGATCCGCGCGTCATCGAGCTCAACAAGGCGATCTGGTATCCGATCCTCTACGGCCTGGTGCTGACGTCGCGGCCGAAAAAGTCCGGCGCCAACTACGCCAGGATCTGGAATCGGGAGAGGAACGAGTCGCCGTTGCGCACCTATACCCGCGCGCAAGGCGAAAAACTCGCCGAGGCGCTGCGCGACCTGCCCAACGTCACCGTCGACTGGGCGATGCGCTACGGCAATCCTTCGACAGCAAGCGTGGCTGAGGGGCTGGTCGCGCAGGGCTGCGACCGCATCCTGTCATTTCCGCTCTACCCGCAATATTCGGCCACCACCACCGCGACCGCCAATGACCAGTTGTTTCGCGCCCTGATGAAGATGCGCCGCGCACCGGCGGTGCGCAGCGTGCCGCCCTACTATGACGAGCCGGTCTACATCGACGCCCTGGCACGTTCGATCGAGCAGCATCTGGCGACACTGGATTTCGAGCCGGAGGTGGTCATCACCTCCTATCACGGCATCCCGAAACCCTATTTCGAGAAGGGCGACCCCTATCATTGCCACTGCCTGAAGACGACGCGGCTGCTGCGCGAACGGTTGGGCTGGGATGACAAGAAGCTGATCACCACCTTCCAGTCGCGCTTCGGCGCCCAGGAATGGCTGCAGCCCTACACCGACGAGACGGTCGAGAAACTGGGCAAGGACGGCGTCAAATCGATCGCCATCGTCAACCCCGGCTTTTCCGTCGACTGCATCGAGACGCTGGACGAGATCGGCCGCGAAGTGGCCGAGACCTTCCATCATGCCGGCGGCAAGAATTTTGTCCACATCCCTTGCCTCAACGACAGCCCGGAAGGCATGGCGGTGATCGAGGCGATGGTGCGGCGCGAGCTCGCCGGCTGGACATAAAGCAATTCCAGGAAATGTGTGAAGCGGTTTTCGTCCGGAATTGCTCAGCAAAGACTCAAAGCGGCTCGCCGCTTTGATACCGGAACAAGACAGGCTCCGTGGCGTTGAGCAGCGCCTCTGGAGGCTTGGATGCTGCGCAAACTCGACCTTAGAACCGGCCGGCCGGTCTGGTCCGCCTACCGGGCGCCGGCCGTCCCGACATCAGCGCTGATCCGGGACACCAAATCCGATGTGCTGGTCATCGGCATGGGCATCAGCGGCGCCATGATGGCGGAGACGCTGACCGCGGGCGGCCATTCGGTCATCTGCATCGACCGGCGCGGCCCGGTGAAAGGCTCGACCGCGGCAACCACGGCACTGGTGCAATTCGAAATCGACCAGCCGCTGTCGATTCTCTCGAAGGTGATCGGCAAGGCACCGGCGCAGCAGGCCTGGCGACGCTCGCGGCTCGCCGTTTCCAACCTCGCCTCCCGCATTGCCGAACTTGGCATCAACTGCGGCCTCGCCCGCACCCCATCGCTCTATCTTTCCGGCTCGTTGCTTGGCCCATCGGCGCTGCGCGAAGAAGCCGAAGCGCGTCGACAGGCAGGCATTGGCGCGATCTATCTGACCCCACATCCTCTGGCGGAGAAATTCGGCATAGACAGAACCGGCGCCATCCTCAGCCATGGCAACATCGCGCTCGACCCACGCAAGCTGACGGCCGGGCTGTTGCTCAAGGCCCTGGAACGCAAGGCGCGTTTCTACGCACCCGTGGAGGCGACCGAGATCAAGGATAGTGCCGACGAAGTGACCGTGGCCACAAAGGGCGGTCCAACCATCACGGCCCGTCATGTTGTGCTGGCGACCGGCTATGAACTCGTCGACATCGTGCCGGCGGCGGCGCACCAGATCATTTCAACCTGGGCGATTGCGACACGGCCGCAATTGCGAGAGCTCTGGCCCGATGCAACCCTCATCTGGGAGGCATCCGATCCCTACCTCTATGTCAGGGCGACCGCCGACGGCAGGGTGATCTGCGGCGGCGAGGACGAGGATTTCGTCGACGAGACACTGCGCGACGAGTTGACCGCGCACAAGAGCGCCCACATCGCCGAGAAGCTTGGCCGGCTTTTTCCGCATCTCGATACCAGGCCAGAATTCGCCTGGACTGGGTCCTTCGGCACCACGACGTCAGGCCTGCCCTACATCGGTGCCGTCCCACGGCACCCCCGCATCCATGCCGTCATGGGCTACGGCGGCAACGGCATCACCTTCTCGCAGATCGCTTCGGAAATGGTTTCGACCTCGATCAACGGGTCTGACGACACGGATGCAGGGCTCTTCGCTTTCAATCGCTGATTGCATGCTCGCAAACAATCCCGCATCACCTGATTGTAACACCATTGAAACACACTTAAGTGATTGGTGAAGTCGGCGGCGAGGGAATGGCTCTCGCAGCCTGCTTCTGAGGGAGAGCCAGATGGATTTCAGTGGTTTCGATTATGCAATTGGTGCGCTTGCCATCTTGGTACTGGTGCTTCTCATCAAAGGCATCAGGACCATTCCGCAAGGCTACAACTATACGGTGGAGCGCTTCGGCCGTTACACCAAGACACTGAGCCCAGGACTCAATTTCATTTTCCCCTTCGTCGACCGCATCGGCGCCAAGATGAACATGATGGAGCAGGTGCTCGACGTTCCGAGCCAGGAAATCATCACCCGCGACAACGCCATTGTCGGCGTCGACGGCATCGCCTTCTTCCAGATCCTGAATGCGGCGCAGGCGGCCTATCAGGTCTCCGGCCTGCAGAACGCCATCCTCAACCTGACGATGACCAACATCCGTACTGTCATGGGCTCGATGGACCTCGACGAATTGCTGTCCAACCGCGACGCCATCAACGAGCGCCTGCTGCGCGTCGTCGACGAAGCCGCGCACCCCTGGGGCATCAAGATCACCCGCGTCGAGATCAAGGATATCAACCCGCCGGCCAACCTCATCGAATCGATGGGCCGCCAGATGACCGCCGAGCGTAACAAGCGCGCCCAGATCCTCGCCGCCGAGGGCCTCAAGCAGTCGCAGATCCTCGAGGCCGAGGGCCGCAAGGAAGCCGCCTTCCGCGACGCCGAGGCGCGCGAACGCTCCGCCGAAGCCGAAGCCCGCGCCACCCAGGTTGTGTCGGATGCCATCTCCAAGGGCGACGTGCAGGCGCTCAACTATTTCGTCGCGCTGAAATACACCGAGGCGATGGGCAAGATCGGCACGGCCACCAACAGCAAGGTCGTGCTGATGCCGATGGAAGCCTCTTCGCTGGTCGGCACGCTGGGCGGCATCGGCGAGATCGCCAAGGAAGTCTTCAAGGGCGATGGCCCGGCCGCCACGCAAAGGCAGCCCGCACGGCCGCCGGTCGTGCGCCCGAGCGACAATTAATGTCCCTATGAGTGGGTCAAGATCATGATCGACCGCATCTTTTCCGAACTCGGCCCGTGGAACTGGATGGTTCTGGGCTTCGTGCTCCTGGTGATGGAAATCATCGCGCCAGGCATCTTCATGCTGTGGATCGGCATCGCCGCGCTCATCGTCGGCGCGGTGTCGCTGCTGCTCTGGGACGGGGCCATCTGGACCTGGCAGGTCCAGGTGCTGGTCTTCCTCGCGCTGTCGCTGGTTTCCGCCTTTGTCGGCAAGCGACTGGTGGGGGGCCGCGACCAGCCGACCGACCAGCCGCTGCTTAACCGCCGCGGCGCCCAGATGGTCGGCCGCATGGCGACGCTCGCCGAGCCCATTGCCAATGGCCGTGGCCGCATCAAGCTCGGCGACACGCTGTGGCGCGTCTCCGGCCCAGATTTGCCGGCCGGCACGCAGGTGCGCGTGACAGCCGCTGCCGATACCGACCTGGAACTGACGGTAGAGCGGGTCTGAATTTCAGACAGCGCTTACGCGCCAAGCTGTTGAGATTCAGGTCAGGCCGAGCCGAGAACGATGGCTTCCGAGAACCGGAGCGCAGCGGACATTAGGTCGGTGAGCACCGGAAGCGCAGAAAGCCGTCGTTCGCAGGCCGGCCTCACCTGAATATCAATAGCTTAGGCGGCGCCGACGCGCAGCAGGTCGTGGAAATGCACCACGCCCAACGGCCGGTTGTTTCTGGTCACCACCAGTGCCCCAATATTGTACTCGTTGAGCAGTGCGATGGCCGTGCCTGCCAGCGTCTGCGGGTCGATCGTCTTCGGCGTGCGGGTCATGACGTCGTCGACGATGACGTCGGCCAGGTTGCGGTGCAGGTTGCGCGCCACATCGCCGTCGGTGATGATGCCGGCCAGTTCGCCATCGCCGTCGACGATCAGGACGCAGCCCACCTTCTTCTGCGACAGTGTCATCACCGCTTCCGGCATCTTGGTGCCGAGTACGGCGAGCGGAACCTGGTCGCCGACGCGCATGATCTCGGAGACGAGCATCAGATTGGCGCCAAGCTGGCCGCCGGGATGGAGGGTGCGGAAATGGTCCGGGGTGAAGCCGCGTGCCTCGAGCAGTGCGATCGCCAGCGCATCGCCGACCACCAGTTGCAGCAGCGTCGACGTCGTCGGCGCCAGACCGTGCGGACAGGCCTCCTGGGCGCGTGGCAGCAACAGCACGACGTCGGCGGCGCGCGCCAGCGCCGATGTCTCGCCTGAGGTGATGGCGATGAGCGGGATTGAGAAGCGTCTGGAATAGGCGACGATGCCCAGCAATTCCTTGCTCTCGCCCGACCATGACATGGCGATGATGGCGTCGTCCCTGGCGATCATGCCGAGATCGCCGTGATTGGCCTCGACGGGATGGACGAAAAAGGCCGGCGTGCCGGTCGAGGCCAGCGTCGCCGCGATCTTGGAGCCGATATGGCCGCTCTTGCCGACGCCGGTGACGATGACACGGCCGCTAATCTTCGAAATGAGGTCGACGGCTCGTGCGAACGGCTCGGCCAGCCCGTTTTCGAGCGCCGTGGCCAGCGCCGCTACTCCGGCCTGTTCGGTCGCCACCGTTCTCAGCGCCGAAGCGATTGAGGCCTGTCCGTCCAATGGCTTCTTGTCGAGGGATCCCGCATGCATGGCCATGCGATTAGCGCTTTGGCGCTCGCCTGTCCAACGGAAATGCCGTCGATATAGGCCCCCGGAATGACCCGGCGGTTCGAAGCAGCGGCATTGCATGGCGGCAAAAGTTCGAAGCCCACGGACGACATCCCCTCCGATACCGGCGGCTTTCGACGGCCGGTCGGGCGTCGCTTCAACCCTCCGTTAACCATCCGCATTTACGGTTCGGTAAGTATGGCGCGCATGCGCCGCGCAAGCAGTGGTGGCGATGTCCGGGGCCCAGCCAGAAAAGATAAGAGGACGACAGGGCAAGGCGGTCTGCGCCTTGTTGCTGGCGACCAGCATGTTCGCCTTGCTGCGGCCGGCACCGCTGCATGCCCAGGAAACGGAGCTGCGCGGCGAGGTGTCGGAATCGGCGATCCTGTCCGGCCAGCAGCGCAAGGCGCGCCAACTCGCTCTGAACGGCCAGGCGCAACAACAGGCGACGGCCGCGCAGGACAACGCGCCGGCCAGCACCTATCTGCCGGCCAGCGCCGGCGCCGTGCCAGACGACACAGACGCCAACGACGCCACCACCATTGGCAGCGTCTTTGACCCGCCGGCGGCCACCGACGATACATCAGCCGACACAGCGGCATCGCCGAAGCCTCGCCGCCGCCCATCGACCGCCGGGCAGAATGCGGCGGAAAAGGAAAAGGCCAAGGACAAGGACAAGGACAAGACTGCCGACAAATCGAAGAAGAAGAAAAAGGATACGGCCAAGGCGACGGATCCAACCACGACCGCCAGCGCGGTGACGGCTGATGACACCGACAATGCCGGGACCGATCAGGAGACGGCCAATCGCCGTGCCTTGACCATCGACAGCGCCGACCGGCAGGAGCTCGACCCGGGCGCCGAACGCACTGCCGCAATCGAAGGCCAGAAGAAGAAAACCGAGGACGATCCGTTCGCCGCCCCGGGCGTCAAATGGGGCTCCTTCGTCATTCGCCCGACGATCGAACAAGGGCTGACGGCCACGTCGAACGGCGATTCGAGCAGTGCCGGCACATCGGCACTGCTGTCGGAGACGGCGTTGCGCTTTTCCGCTGCATCCGACTGGCGCGAGAACTCGGCGACGATCGACGGCTCCGGCCTGTTCCGCGAGACCGTCTCGGGCTATCCGGTTCACAATGAGCAAGGGCGCATCGAAGGCCAGCTCAATGTCGACCTCGACAACGAACTGCGCGCCATCGCCAAGCTCGGCTATGAGGCGGTGCCCGAATCGGCCTCCTCTCCCGACGCGATCGCTGGCGTCAGCAAGCAGCCGCTGCGCCAGACGGTGGACGGCAGCCTCGGCATCGAAAAGCATGTCGGCAAGATGCAATACACCTTGACCGGCGCGGTCTCGCACGACTTCTACGGTGACGCCGAGCTTTCCGACGGCACCTCCTTGTCGCAGAAGGATCGGGACTCCACGCTCTATACCGCGACCTTGCGAACCGGTTACGAAATCTCCCCGGCCCTCACGCCCTTCACCGAAATCGAGGTCGGCCGCCGCGCCTACGACCAACGCATCGACAATGAAGGTTTCGAACGCTCTTCGACACGGCTCGGCGCCCGCGCCGGCCTTCAGCTCGACATGGGCGAGAAGCTCTCGGGCGAATTCTCGGCCGGCTGGCTCAGGGAAGCGATCGACGACAAGAACCTGGGCGCGATTTCCGGCGCCACCGTCAACGCCGACCTCAAATGGTCGCCGGAGCGCGGCACCACGATCGGCCTGACCGGCAAGACCACCGTCGAGCCCACGACCTCATCAGGTGAAAGTGGCGACATCCTCTATTCCGGCCGCCTGACCGGCGAACGGAAAATCCGCGCCAACCTCACCGGCAATGCGGCGCTCGGCCTGGACTGGCGCGACTATACCGGCATCGACGGCCACGACAGGGTGCTGAGTGCCGAAGCCGGATTGACATGGTGGCTGAACCGCTACGCTGGGCTCACCACCCGGGTGAGAACCGAAAAGCTGACCAGCAACCTGCCCGGCCGCGACTACACCGCCAACAGCATCTATCTCGGCGTCAAAGTGCAGCGCTGAAGAAGTCTGAGCTTCGTCGTCCTCGGGCCTCCGCGACGCCGCTGCGCTCCTGCTTCGCCGAAGGATGCTCGCCCACCTAAAACACCGCGCCGCGCTGCTCCGACGGCTTCATCTCGTCGAGCAGCGTACGGATGACGCCGGTCATGCTCTGGTTCATGTCGTTGCGCCACAGCGCGAAGGCGACATTGGCTTCGACGAAACCCTCCGGCGATCCGCAATCGAAGGTACGGCCCTGATAGTGGTAGCCGTAGAACGACTGCTGCTTCTCCAGCTTCAGCATGGCGTCGGTGAGCTGGATCTCGTTGCCGGCGCCCTTCTCCTGGCTTTCGAGGATCCTGAAGATCTCGGGCTGCAGGATGTAGCGGCCGTTGATGTAGAGGTTGGACGGCGCCGTTCCGGTCTTAGGTTTCTCCACCATCTCGGTGATGCGGAAGCCGTGATGCGTGTCCTCGCCGCGGCCGACGATGCCGTATTTATGGGTCTCGGCCGGATCGCATTCCTGCACGGCGATGATGTTGTTGCCGGTTTCCTGGTAGAGCTCGACCATGTCCTTCATGCAGCTCTTTTCCGACTGCATGATCATGTCGGGCAGCAGAAGCGCGAACGGCTCGTCGCCGACCAGTTCTCGCGCGCACCAGACGGCATGGCCAAGCCCCATCGGCACCTGCTGGCGGGTAAAGCTGGTCTGCCCGGGCGCCGGCTGCAGCCGCTGCAGGCGGGCGAGCTGGTCGTCCTTGCCGCGTTGGGCGAGCGTGTCATAGAGCTCGAACTGGACGTCGAAATGGTCCTCGATAACAGCCTTGTTGCGGCCAGTGACGAAGATGAAATGCTCGATACCGGCATCGCGCGCCTCATCGACCACATACTGGATGACCGGCCGGTCGACGACGGTCAGCATTTCCTTGGGGATGGCCTTGGTGGCCGGGAGGAACCGCGTGCCGAGACCGGCGACCGGGAAAACTGCTTTGCGAACTCTCTTCATGCGTCAATTATCCGTTTGCTGGCCGGCTCCGCAATCCCTGTCTCGCGACATTTTCACGCCGGAATTGAGGATTATCGGGCGACTGGGGAAAACTTCCACCGGTAAAGCATCGAGGCGTCTTTTCGTTCCCGGTGGCACCTATGGTAAACTAATTCCTAACCTGGTTCGGCGATGAATGGTCTTTCCTGAGACAAAGAAGGAGGAAAAGATGTCCGTTCGCAATGCCGCAAAACGTTTTACCAGCGTCATGACGGCGGCCAGCCTCTCGCTTGCTCTGATGATGCCTGCCGGCCCGGCCTTCGCCGATGCGGGTTTCCGGCAATGGGTCGCCGGTTTCCGCGCCACCGCCGTGGCGGGCGGCGTTTCCGGCGCCGTCTACGACCAGGCTTTCCGCGGCATCAACGAGCCCGACCCGGTGGTGCTGGAAAAGGCGCGTACGCAGCCTGAATTCACCGCGCCCGCCTGGGATTATTTCGACAACCGCGTTCACGACCAGTCCGTCGCCGTCGGCCAGCAGATGGCCAGGAAATGGAAGCCCTGGCTGGACAAGATCGAGGCCAGGTTCGGCGTCGACCGCAACGTCCTGCTCGCCATCTGGTCGATGGAATCCAACTACGGCGAAATCCTCAAGCGCGACGACATCATGCGCAACGTCATCCGCTCGCTGGCGACTTTGGGCTATGGTGATCCGAACCGCTCGAAATATGCCCGCACGCAATTGGTCGCCGCGTTGAAGATCCTGCAGACCGGCGATATCGACGAAAGCCACCTGATGGGCTCCTGGGCCGGCGCCATGGGCCAGACCCAGTTCATCCCCACCAGCTACCAGCACTATGCCGTCGACATGGACGGCAACGGCAAGCGCGACATCTGGACTTCCATTCCCGATGCGCTGGCGACATCTGCCAACCTGTTGAAGAAGAATGGCTGGCAGGCAGGCAAGACCTGGGGCTACGAGGTCGCGCTGCCTGCCGGCAAGCTGCCCGGCGGCGCCAAGACGCTGGCGCAATGGCAGGCGCTCGGCGTGGCCAGGGCCAATGGCAAGCCGTTCAGGACCCTGACGGACAAGGCGACGCTGAAGGTGCCGGATGGCCGTGGTGGCCCGGCCTTCCTGATGATCCGGAATTTCTCGGTCATCAAGGCCTACAACAATGCCGACAAATACGCACTGGCCGTCGGCCTGCTTGCCGACGAGATCGCCGGTTCCACCGGTCTGGTACAGGACTGGAAACGGCCCTTCACCAAGCTGAGCTTCGAGGAAAGGCAGGAATTGCAGAAGCGCCTTTCCCAGCATGGCCTTTATGATGGCAAATTCGACGGCAAGATTGGTGACGGCTCGAAAACAGCCATCATGGCGTATCAGGCAAAGGTCGGCTTGACCCAGGATGGGTATCCGAGCATGGAAGTGCTCAAATGGCTCAGGCAAAAATAGAGCCTGACAAAGTTGAATAGGGAGGGAGCGATTGGTTTGGCCTGCGCGCATCGGGACGCTCGTCCGTCGCATGCCGGTGCTGATCCTCGCTCTCGCCGTGCTCGCGGTCGCCATGGCTGGCGCCTTTCATGCGCCGGCCATGGCGCAGGAGCAGCAGCAAAGCCGCGGCTGGTCGTTGCGCGACCTTCTGTTCCCGCGCCGCAGCGAGCGCGTTGAGCCGCCACTCGACATCCAGAAGGCCAGACCCAGGCTCAAGGCGAAGAAGCCGCACGCCCCGCGCCCGCCCGCCGAACCAGAAACGCCTGTTGTCGACAAGACGCCGGATGCCCGCACCGTGCTGGTGGTCGGCGACTTCATGGCGTCAGGCCTCGCCGAAGGGCTGGACACCGCCTTCGCCGACAATCCCGGCGTCAGGATCGTCGTTCGCTCCAATGGCTCGTCAGGGTTCGTTCGTGACGATTTCTACAACTGGCCCGAGCAGGTCAAATCGCTAATCGAGAGCGAAAAGCCTTCCGCCGTGGTCGTCATGCTGGGCTCCAACGACCGCCAGCAGATGAAGGTGGGCGACGTGCGCGAACAGCCCCGGTCGGAGAACTGGACGAAGGAATATGAGCGCCGCACCGACGCGTTCGGCAAGGCGATCGCCACCGCCAAGGTGCCGTTCCTGTGGGTCGGCATGCCGGCCTTCCGGGTGCCGAAGATGACCTCGGACATGCTCGCCTTCAACGACATCTATCATAACGCGGCCGAAAGTAATGGCGGCGAATTCGTCGACGTCTGGGACGGCTTCGTCGACGAGAACGGCGCTTTCATCACCAACGGCCCCGACATGAACGGACAGCCCGTCCGGCTGCGCGCCGATGACGGCATCAACGTCTCGAAGGCCGGCAAGCGCAAGCTCGCCTTCTATACCGAAAAGCCACTGATGAAGATCCTGGGCCTTGCCGCGCCTGGAAGCGTCGCCCCGGCTGCGGCACCGGCAGGCGCGCCCGTCGAGGCGCCGGGTCCGGCGGCGGCCCCTATCGTCATCGATCGCACGGCGCCCATGCTGCTCAGCGATCCGGCGCTCGACGGCGGCACCGAACTGCTCGGAGCAGCCCCTCCGGTCAAGGCCAATCCGGCCCTGCCCGGCGAACAGCTGATCATCGAAGGCAAGGCTCCGCAGGCGTCTCCCGGCCGCGCCGACGATTTTTCCTCGCCGCCCAGGGCCACGCCGGCGACTGCCGCCACGGCCGACACGACGACGGCGATCAGCCCTTAGAGCAATTCCAGGAAAAGTGTGAAACGGTTTTCCGTCAGGAATTGCGTCAAAACAAGGAGTTAGAGCGTTTCACCGTTTCCGTGAAACGCTCTAACGGGGCAGGACGCTCGACCCCATCAACGCCTCGTCGATCGAGCGCGCTGCCTGGCGGCCTTCGCGGATCGCCCAGACGACCAGCGACTGGCCTCGGCGCACGTCGCCCGCCGCATAGAGCCGGTCGACGCTGGTCTTGTAATCGCGGTCGTTGGCTTCGACGTTCTTCGAACGGCGGCTGTCGGTGACGATCTTCATCTCACCATCCAGCTCCTTCGCCACGCCGGCAGCGGCCGGCCCGGCGAAACCGATGGCGATGAAGGCGAGATCGGCGCGGATGACGAATTCGGTGCCTGATATCGGCTTGCGCTTCTCGTCGACCTCGCAGCACTTCACGCCGGTCAGCTGGCCCTCTTCGCCGATGAATTCGAGCGTCGCCACCTGGAATTCGCGCTCCGCACCTTCGGCCTGCGAGGACGAGGTGCGCATCTTGGTCGCCCAATAGGGCCAGACCGCGAGCTTGTCTTCCTTCTCCGGCGGCTGCGGGCGGATGTCGAGCTGGGTGACGCGCACCGCGCCCTGGCGGAAGGCGGTGCCGACGCAGTCGGAAGCAGTATCACCGCCGCCGACGACGACGACATGCTGGCCGCTGGCGATGATCGGATGCGACGGCCACGCCACCGACTGGATCGGCTCACCGCCGACGCGGCGGTTCTGCTGCACCAGATAGGGCATGGCATCATAGACGCCGCCGAGATCGTCGCCGGGAATGTTGGCCGGGCGCGGCGTTTCCGAACCGCCGCAATAGAGCACCGCGTCGTACTCGGCCAGCAGCTCGGCAACGGGCTTGTCGACGCCGACATTGACGCCGCAATAGAACGTCACGCCTTCGCCCTGCATCTGCTCGATGCGCCGGTCGATATAGTGCTTCTCGATCTTGAAGTCGGGAATGCCGTAGCGCATTAGCCCGCCGGGCCGGCTTTCGCGCTCGTAGACATGCACGTCATAGCCGGCGCGGCCAAGCTGCTGCGCCGCCGCCATGCCGGCCGGGCCGGACCCAATGACGGCAACGCGCTTGCCGGTTTTCCTTTCCGGCGGATACGGCCTGATATGGCCGGTCTCATAGGCCTTGTCGGCGATCGCCTGCTCCACCGTCTTGATGGCGACCGGAATGTCCTCGAGGTTCAGCGTGCAGGCTTCCTCGCAAGGTGCGGGGCAGATGCGGCCGGTGAACTCCGGGAAATTGTTGGTCGAATGCAGGTTGCGGATCGCATTGTCCCAATCGCCATTGTAGACGAGGTCGTTCCAGTCCGGGATCTGGTTGTGGATCGGGCAGCCCGTCGGTCCGTGGCAGAACGGAATGCCGCAATCCATGCAGCGCGCCGCCTGTTTCTCGACCTCCTTGTCCGACATCGGCAGCGTGAATTCGCGGAAATGCCGGATGCGGTCGGAGGCCGGCTGGTACTTGTGCACCTGCCGGTCGATTTCGAGAAATCCTGTTACCTTGCCCATGGTCCAGTTCCTGCTGTCCAGATGGTGCGGGTTTCGCCGCACCCGTTAACCCCTTGAGGCTGCCGTGGCAACCTTGCATCCGAGGTCAAACTGTCGATGAAAGGGGCCGGGAAGCCTGGGCTCCCCGGCAATTCTCAAAAACCTATTCGGCCGCGACGCCCATGCGCATACGTTCCATCTCGATCAGCGCGCGGCGGTATTCGACCGGCATGATCTTGCGGAATTTCGGCCGGAAAATCGTCCAGTCGTCGAGGATCTCGCGGCCGCGCACCGAACCCGTATAGTGGACGTGGTTCGAGATCAGCTGGTAAAGCCGCTCCTCGTCGTGGCTGGTCATGTCGCCCGAAACGTCGACGCGGCCCTTGTGGTCGAGGTCGCCGCCATGGTGGAGCAGTTTCTCCATCAAATCGTCTTCCTCCGGAACCGGCTCCAGCTCGACCATCGCCATGTTGCAGCGCTCGGCGAAATCGCCCGCCTCATCCAGCACATAGGCGACGCCGCCCGACATGCCGGCGGCGAAGTTGCGGCCGGTCTTGCCGATGACGACGACAATGCCGCCGGTCATGTATTCGCAGCCATGGTCGCCGACACCCTCGACGACGGTGACGACGCCGGAATTGCGCACCGCGAAACGCTCGCCGGCGACACCGGCGAAATAGGCCTCGCCCTCGGTGGCGCCGTAGAGCACCGTGTTGCCGACGATGATGGATTCGGCGGCGACGATCTTGGCCTCTTGCGGCGGCCGGATGACGATGCGGCCGCCCGACAGGCCCTTGCCGACATAGTCATTGCCGGCGCCGACGAGTTCGAATGAAATGCCGCGCGCCAGGAAAGCGCCGAAAGACTGGCCGGCTGTGCCGGTGAGCTTGACCTGGATCGTGTCTTCGCGAAGGCCCTTGTGCTTGAAGCGCTTGGCCACCTCGCCCGACAGCATGGCGCCCGCCGAGCGGTCGACATTGCGGATCGGCAGTTCGATGGTCACCGGCTGCTTGGCTTCCAGCGCCGGCTTCGCCTGCTCGATCATCTTGCGGTCGAGCACGTCGTCGATCGGATGCTTCTGCCGCTCGGTCCAGTGCACGGCCTCGTGCGGCGCATCCGGCTTGAAGAACATCCGGGAGAAATCGAGCCCGCGTGCCTTCCAGTGCTGGATCACGTCGCGCTTTTCCAGCAAATCCGTGTCGCCGATAATCTGGTCGATATGGGTGAAGCCCATTTCGGCCAGTAGCGCCCGCACCTCTTCCGCGACATAGAAGAAGAAGTTGATGACGTGCTCGGGCGTGCCCTTGAAGCGCTTGCGCAGCACCGGGTCCTGGGTGGCGACGCCGACCGGGCAGGTGTTCAGGTGACACTTGCGCATCATGATGCAGCCGGCCGCGATCAGCGGCGCGGTCGAGAAGCCGAACTCGTCGGCACCAAGCAACGCGCCGATGATGACGTCGCGGCCGGTGCGCAAGCCGCCATCGACCTGCAATGCCACGCGTGAGCGCAGGCCGTTGAGCACCAGCGTCTGGTGCGTTTCGGCAAGGCCCATTTCCCACGGGCTGCCGGCATGCTTCAGTGAGGTCAGCGGCGAAGCGCCGGTGCCGCCATCATAGCCCGAAATGGTGATGTGGTCGGCGCGCGCCTTGGCGACGCCCGCCGCGACCGTGCCGACGCCGACTTCCGACACCAGCTTGACCGACACGTCGGCCGCCGGATTGACGTTCTTCAGATCGTAGATCAGCTGCGCCAGATCCTCGATCGAATAGATGTCGTGATGCGGCGGCGGCGAAATCAGGCCGACGCCCGGCGTCGAGTGCCGGACCTTGGCGATGGTCGCGTCGACCTTGTGGCCGGGCAGCTGGCCGCCCTCGCCTGGCTTGGCGCCTTGCGCGACCTTAATCTGCATCATGTCGGAATTGACGAGATATTCGGCCGTCACGCCGAACCGCCCCGATGCGACCTGCTTGATCGCCGAGCGTTCGGGGTTCTTGCCGCCGCCGGGCAGCGGCAGATAGCGGTCGGCTTCTTCGCCGCCCTCGCCGGTGTTCGACTTGCCGCCAATCTGGTTCATGGCGCGGGCCAGCGTGGTGTGCGCCTCCCTGGAAATCGAGCCGAACGACATCGCCCCGGTCGAGAAGCGCTTGACGATTTCGGCCGCCGGCATGACGTCGTCAAGCGCGACCTTCTTGCGGCCGGTCTCGTCGGCTGTTCTGACCTTGAACAGGCCACGAATGGTCTGCGCGCGGGCCGTCTCGCTGTCGATCTGCGCGGAATAGTCCTTGAACGTCTCCCACGAACCCTGGCGCACGGCGTGCTGCAAGGTGGCAACCGCGTCGGGCGACCACATATGGGCCTCGCCGCGCATGCGGAACATGTATTCGCCGCCGACCTCGAGGCTGTTGCGCAGCACTGGGTCATTGCCGA
Organism: bacterium M00.F.Ca.ET.205.01.1.1; assembly: GCA_004791255.1. Classification (GTDB taxonomy): domain Bacteria; phylum Pseudomonadota; class Alphaproteobacteria; order Rhizobiales; family Rhizobiaceae; genus Mesorhizobium. Next base: position 391,025 of record SRUQ01000003.1, on the reverse strand, counting down.
AACCGTCGGTGTGGCGGCTGAGCGTCTCGGCCGCGATCTCGTCCAGCCCGACGCCTTCGATCAGCGTGGCGGTGCCGGTGAAATATTGCTGCACGAAATCCGACTTCAGCCCGATGGCGTCGAATATCTGCGCGCCGCAATAGGACTGGTAGGTGGAGATGCCCATCTTGGACATCACCTTCAGTATGCCCTTGCCGATCGACTTGATGTAGCGCGAGACGACTTCGTAGGCGTCGACCTCTTCAGGCAGTTCGCCGCGCTTGTGCATGTCGAGCAGCGTGTCGAAGGCGAGATAGGGATTGATCGCTTCCGCGCCATAGCCTGCGAGGCAGCAGAAATGATGCACCTCGCGCGGCTCGCCGGATTCGACGACCAGCCCGACCGAGGTGCGCAGCCCCTTGCGGATCAGATGGTGATGCACCGCCGCCGTGGCCAGCAGCGCTGGAATGGCGATGCGGTCCGGCCCGAGCTGGCGGTCGGACAGGATGATGATGTTGTAGCCGCCGGCGACCGCCGCTTCCGCCCGCTCGCAGAGGCGATCGATGGCGCCCTGCATGCCGGCAGCGTTCTCGTTCGAACCATAGGTTATGTCGATCGTCTTGGTGTCGAAACGATCCTCGGTGTGGCCGATGGAGCGGATCTTTTCCAGATCGCCATTGGTCAGGATCGGCTGGCGCACTTCGAGCCGCTTGCGGCGCGAATTGCCGACCAGGTCGAAGATGTTCGGCCGCGGCCCGATGAAGGAGACCAGACTCATCACCAGTTCCTCGCGGATCGGATCGATCGGCGGGTTGGTGACCTGGGCGAAGTTCTGCTTGAAATAGGTGTAGAGCAGCTTCGACTTATCCGACATCGCCGAGATCGGCGTGTCGGTGCCCATCGAACCCACGGCCTCCTGGCCGGTGGTTGCCATCGGCGACATCAACAGCTTGGTGTCTTCCTGGCTGTAGCCGAACGCCTGCTGGCGGTCGAGCAGGCTGACATCCTTGCGCAGCGCACGCGGTTCGACCGGCTTGAGGTCCTCGAGGATAAGCTGGGTGTTGGAGAGCCAGGTCTTGTAGGGATGCCTGGTGGCGATCTCCGACTTGATCTCCTCGTCGGAAATGATGCGGCCCTTGGCGAGGTCGATCAGAAGCATGCGGCCAGGCTGCAGCCGCCACTTCTTGACGATCTTTTCCTCCGGCACCGGCAGCACGCCGGCTTCCGAAGCCATGATGACGCGGTCGTCGTCGGTGACGATGTAGCGCGCAGGGCGCAATCCGTTGCGGTCGAGCGTGGCGCCGATCTGGCGTCCGTCGGTGAAGGCGACCGCCGCCGGCCCGTCCCATGGCTCCATCAGTGCCGCATGGTATTCGTAGAAGGCTTTGCGGTCTTGATCCATGAGCTTGTTGCCGGCCCAGGCTTCCGGGATCAGCATCATCATGGCGTGGCTGAGGCTGTAGCCGCCCTGGAACAGGAATTCGAGCGCATTGTCGAAGCATGCGGTGTCGGACTGGCCCTCATACGAGATCGGCCACAGCTTCGAGATGTTGTTGCCGAACAGTTCGGAATCGACCGAGGCCTGACGCGCCGCCATCCAGTTGTTGTTGCCGCGCACCGTGTTGATCTCGCCATTGTGGGCGACCATGCGGTAGGGATGCGCCAGCTTCCACGACGGGAAGGTGTTGGTCGAGAAGCGCTGGTGGACGAGGATCAGCGCGGTTTCGAAGCGCGGATCCGAAAGGTCCTTGTAGTAGGCGCCGACCTGGTAGGCCAGGAACATGCCCTTATAGACGATGGTGCGTGCCGACAGCGACACGCAGTAGGCGCCGATATCCTTGTTGTCATTCTCGGCGTAGATGCGGCCGGAGATGACCTTGCGCAGCAGGTAGAGCCTGGCCTCGTATTCCTCGTCATCGGTAATATCCGCCGTGCGGCCGATGAAAACCTGGCGATGAAACGGCTCCGATGCAGCGATGTCAGGCGCCTTGGACAGCGAGGAATTGTCGACGGGCACATCGCGAAAACCGATGAGCGGCAGTCCTTCGGACTGCGCCGATTCGGCGATGATGTCCTCGATATGGGCGCGCAGCGCCGCGTCCTGCGGCATGAACCAGTGGCCGACGCCGTACTGGCCCGCCAGCGGCAGTTCGATACCCTTGGCCGCCATCTCTTCGCGGAAGAAGCGGTCCGGGATCTGCACCAGCACGCCGGCGCCATCGCCCATCAGCGGATCGGCGCCGACAGCGCCGCGATGCGTCAGGTTTTCGAGCATGAACAGCCCGTCCTTGACGATCTGCTGCGACTTCACGCCCTTCATATTGACGATGAAGCCGACGCCGCAGGCATCATGCTCGTTGCGCGGATCGTAGAGACCCTGGGCGGTCATGCCCTCGAAGTTTTGGCCGTTGCCGGTACGCGTTTTGGTGGAGGTATTTTTGACGGTAGCCGCTTTCGCCTGCGCGGCCTGGCCGTTCGTCGCAGCGTGCGTCAATTCCGTCATGGTCCTATCCTCCATTCCGCGCCCCGTCGGGCGCTGGTTTGCCTTGGCGAGCACCTGGCTCGCCCTTCATCCTTGCGGCACGTCTTGCGAAATCCTTGCCGAACCATGCGGCACGCCGCTGGTTCGCAGTGGTATCGTACAGGCCAGAACTGGTCCGTCCACCTGCCGCTCGCGGCAAAAGCCGGAGTGGCCTAACGATACGCCATTCCAGCCAGCTTTGTGCGACAAAATAAGACAGCACTACTGTCCTAAATTTTTATGACAGAAATCCAAGACCCACACAAGACCGATTCACAAAAAACTTGGCCGCACTGCGACACAAAATTTCGTGGGTTCCTCGCAAAACGTAAGCTTCGGTCGCACGGGCACTTGGAGCACCTTGCTGGCTTTACCCGTTTTCCGATGTCTGGCTCTTGCAGGCGAGCGACGAAACCGGTCAAGGTCGCCACGATTTCCCAAGCACAGGCAGACGCATGTTCTTCGCTTCCGACAATTGGGCAGGCGCCCATCCCAGCATCGCAGCCGGCCTCTCGGCCCATGCCGGCGGTTTCTCGACCGCCTATGGCGACGGCGCCCTCGACCAGGCCGTCTACCAGCGCTTTAACGAGATCTTCGAACGCGAAGTCGCCGTGTTCTTCGTGGCGACCGGCACCGCCGCCAATTCGCTGTCGCTAACCGCTTATAACAAGCCCGGCGGCATTTCCTTCTGTCATCGCGAGTCGCATGTCATCGAGGACGAGTGCGGCGCGCCGGAATATTTTTCCGGCGGCTCGCGGTTGCATGCCGTCGACGGCGCGCTGGGCAAGATCGACCCGCACAATCTGGAAAAGGCGGTCGGCCGTTTCGCCGGCGAGGTGGTCCATTGGGGCCGGCCCATGGCGGTCACCATCACCCAGTCGACCGAGGTCGGCACCGTCTATGGCCTCGATGATATCCAGGCGATTTCCGATATCGCCAGGCACCACAAGGTGCCGCTACACATGGATGGCGCCCGGTTCGCCAACGCTCTGGTCGCGCTGGACACGACCCCGGCCGAGATGACCTGGAAGCGCGGCGTTGATATCCTGTCCTTTGGCGGCACCAAGAACGGCTGCTGGTGTGCCGAAGCGATCGTGCTGTTCGATCCCGGCCGCGCCGGCGAACTGGCCTTCCTGCGCAAGCGCGCCGCCCAACTGTTCTCAAAGTCGCGTTTCATCGCCGCCCAGTTCGACGCCTATTTCAGCGATGATCTGTGGCTCGATACGGCCAGGCACGCCAATGCCATGGCGGCCCGTCTGGCGGCGGCGATCGAGGATTCCGACACCGCCAGGCTGGCCTGGCTGCCGCAGGCCAACGAAGTGTTCGCGGTGATGAAGAAGGCTGAAGCCGACAGACTGCAGGCGGCGGGCGCCGCCTTCTATGATTGGCACAAGCCGCATGGCTTTGACGGCCATATTGGCGGGGACGAACTGCTCTACCGTTTCGTCACCAGCTTTGCCACGACATCGGGGGAGGTCGACCGTTTCGGCCAGATGATTGCCTGATGCGTTGACGCGATGCGTTTCAAATGGATCGCGGTATAACATCCGCAGGAAGCCCGTTTTGAATTGGTCACCGCAATAGGCAAACATGAGACGCGACGGATCACGTTTCAGATGGCTGTCCCGTTGGCATCACTGGACAGTTCGGCTGCGGGCGGTGCTGGTCATGGTGTTCATGGCTTGCAGCGTGCAAGGGGCCTGGTCCCAGAGTTGTTCCATCACGGCCGCCAATGGATCGTACGGCGTCGTCGACATTCTGAGCGGGGCCATCGCCGACACGACGGCGACCTTCACCATCAATTGCACCGGAACTGCCAACCAGACGGTTCGCCTGTGCGTCGAACTCTCGCCCGGTCAGACCAACGGGGCCGGCAACCGTCGGCTGGCGTCCGGTTCCGAGCGGCTCGTCCACGAGCTTTACAGCGATGCATCGAGAACGACTATCTGGGGATCATGGGGCTTGGCGACGACCGCCTATGGGCTCTATCCCACCGGCACGACCTACGATCTCGCTTTGGGTTCCTCCGGCAGCGCCGGCACCACCCTGACAGTCTATGGCCGGGTTTTTGCCAATCAGACCACGTCGGGTCCCGGATCCTATGTCTGGACCATGACCACCGCCCCGGCTGCCGGCTATGATTACAAGACCGCCACGGCGTGCCCGACGGGGACCCGGCAAGCCACATCGAGCGGCTCCACCTGGACCGCGACAATCAACGCGAACTGCAACGTTTCGGCCACCAATGTAAATTTTGGCTCCGTCGGAGTTCTGGCGTCCAATGTCGATTCGACGGGGTCTGTCACGGTCCGTTGCACGGACTCGACGCCCTACAATATCGGGTTGAGCGCCGGCACTGGATCCGGTGCCACGGTCGCCAGCAGGAGGATGACCAGCGGCATCAAGACCGTCACCTATTCCCTCTACAGTGATAGCGGCAGGACCAGCGTCTGGGGAAACACGATCGGCACCGACAGCGCAAGCGGCGCCGGAACCGGGCTGGATCAGGCATACACCGTATACGCCCGCGCACCCGCGCAGATGACGCCCGCGCCCGGAACATACACCGACACAATTGTCGTGACGGTTACCTACTGACGAACCGTGGGCGGCCGACCTGCCATCAGCGGCAGACGACCGGGACGACCACTTGCTGGTTTGCTTTCGGTGTGTAGCCGAACGATGCCTGGCACGAACCCTTGGCAGTCTGGGCAACGACAGTGTTCCTTTGCGCCAGTCCCTTCACATAGGCACGTCCGTCATAGCCGATGACGAAGCCTTGCTTGCCGTTGACTGTGGCGTGCGAGCCGACCTCGAGCGGCTGTCCGTCCGGATCTGAAAGGACGAGGACTGCGGCGTCGATGTTGGTGCGAACCTGGAAATTGACCCGCACACCGGCCCGGTCGGCCGGCGCAATGACGTCCTGCGTGGTCGTGACGTCGGCGTCGATGGGCAAATTGGTCGTGTCGATGGCAATCTTGTTTCGCTGATAGGCGCGCAGGCCCGGCACCAGCAGCCGGCCCTTTGCATCGGTAGTGCCGATCGGCCGGTTCTCGTAGAGCACGCCGACATCGGGCAAACCTGTTTCGACGACGGCGAAACTGTCGTCGATCCGGTCGGCAAGGAAAATATCGGATCCCATCGTTGCGAGTGCCCCGTCGAACTGGGCTGTCGCAGTGGTACCAGAGATTGAACGGCCGACGGCTGCATCGGCACGTCCATGGGAAGAGCGATAGGAGACCGCCGCCGAGCCCTCGGTGGATCCGCCCTGGCTGAAGCTGGTCCGCCAACCGACGCTGCCCGGTTCCTCGCCGAGCGGTTTGCTCACGTCGGCGATCATCTCGACCCCGTGCTTGCCGGCGGAGACTGCCGTCGATGCCATGGCGCTGCCGCCGATTGGGATCGACAGCCCGGCGAAGAGGCCGGCGGTCCTTCGCCCGCCAAGGTCGGCGAAGGCCGTGGCGTTGAGATAGCCGAAAGGCAGAGTTCGCGAGTAGGAGGCAGTGAGCACTCTGGACCTTTCGCCGCTGGCCGGTAGCAGATCGATGTAGCTTGCACTGATACTGCCGCTGTCAAAGGACAACGGTATTCCGGCGGAAATGCTGTTCACCATCCTCGGCGGCCCGGACCTGGCATCCGCGGCGTCTGGATCCACTGACAGCAGATTGAAGAAGGCTTCGCCCGGCGCGTCGTCCTGAAGCCGGCCGGTCACCGAGGCGAGATCGTCATAGGAACCGAAAGTCATTTGCGAGCTGGCATTTATGCTCAGTCTCCCGATCCTGATCTCGTAGGAGGCATAGGACTGCAGCCCGCTGCCGGCTCCACTGTGGCTGCCGGCCAACGCGAACGAAGCGACCCCAAGCGACCCGGTGCGCATCACCATGCCCAGACCGCCATTGAGCAGATCCTTGCCGGCCTCGGCGTGGCTTTCCAGGGTCAGCCAGTCGTAGATACCTTTCCGCAGGCTTGCCGATATGACGGGCTGGTTGACGGCATAGGCATCAGACATTGTGGCGTACCCGAGTCTCGGCAGGCCGGCCTCCAGCGAGAAGTCGAGCAGCCCTGGCCTCAGCAGGCTGGGCGAGGCATAGAACGGCACGCTCGTGCGCGTTTCACGGCCGGCCGCATCACGCAGGACCACAATTGCCTGCCCGCCGCCGGCGGTGACCGGAATGTCGGTGATCTGGAAAGGGCCGCCGTCAACGGTATGAGAATAGGTCTTGAGATCGTTGACATAGACGTCGACCGTTGACGGTACCGCTGCGCTGCCGCTCACCGATGCGAGCGGCTGGGTTATCAGGTCGGTGCGAAGACCGAAATTGCGGCGCGCCTGAAGCCCGCCGATGCGGATCGGCCTGGTCCAGGCGAAACCGCCGGAAATCGCATCGCCCGCCTGATATGTCATCAGCGTCGCAGGGTCGGAATAGGTGTAGGCAGTGTCGAGCCTCAAGGCATCTGTCCGACCGTCGTCCGCCAGCCGCAGGATCGCCGACTGACCAAACGTTCCCAAGGGCGAAAAGGCGCGCGCGTCGAGGGTGGTGGAGACACCGTTGAAGGTGAAGCCGCTGACGTCGGGCTCCTGCTGCAGCGCAGCGAACAGATTGTAGTTGAGGACACCGCCGAACCCCTCCCGGACGTCCGGCGCCGCCTCATGGGCTGGCGACGCGTCGAAGGATATCGTGCCGCGCAGGCCATTGTTGATCGTCAGGAAGACGCGCTGCTCCGGCGCTTCGTAGCGGTAGGCAAGCCCCCGCACGGTGTCGAGCATGACTGTAGTTCCCGCGGATCGTGCAAGCTTGCTGAGATCTAGCCCCAATGCCTGCAACTCATCGGGCGTCGCACCGAGATGCTGGCCGTCAGGAGACACAAAAGCCGCGATCTGGTTGGTGGCGGCGCCGTTGATGAAAACTTCGAGCTGAAGCTGCTGGACCGCGCCGGCCGCTTGGCAGGACTGCGTCAGTGCGACGACAAGTATCGAAAGCGTCAGGAAACAAGCCGAGTTCACGGCGAGGCGACGACCGGCGCTACTGCGTTGATCTCGCCATCGTTGCCTTGGGCCGAGATCGAGACCGATCCCTTGGCGGCGAATTTGCGCCCGCTTACCGGCGCCACCCAGCGCATGGTCGACTGGCCGAGCGCATATCCGACCAGACCTCTGCCGAATGAAATCTTGTGCCCGCCCGCATCGCGCAGCGACAGCGCGGAAATGCGCAGGCGCATGCCGCCCCTGTTGCGGGCCGAAACGATCAAACGGCCGTCCTGCTTTGATACCGTCCAGTCCACAGCCGGCGGAGTTCTCTTCGGCGAACCGAAGAAGACCGGGATCGAATGGCGTACCAGCAGCTTCACCGTTCCGGTTTTTGCGCGGCCGGCGTCCGGAAGCTCGTCGACGAGCATGCGATAGGCTTCCTCAGGCGCTACCGGCCGCTTCGCCACACGCACGATGCGGGCAACGTAGTCGGTGCCCGGCAGCAGCGTGACGGCAGGAGGAGAGGCAACAACATCTTCCGTGGGCTGCAAGGATTCTTCGCCGTTGACCTGTGACCAGCGGAAGACGCGAATCTGCACGTTGCTTGGCGTCGACCCTTCATTGCGAAGCGTAATGGTCGACGCCGCGCCGGGCGCCAGGACATCGACGAGAGCAGGTTGCACTTGAAGCGAATCCGCGCGGACCTGCACGACGCCGAATAGCAATGCTCCCACCAAAGCCGGAGCCAGCCTTGCCCAATTCATTGCCATCCCCCCTTGGCGCCGACCTCCGATGCGGCCGACCTAATAAGTTACCGTGACCGTCACCGTATCCGTATAGACGGCTGGCGCGGGCGTTGATTGCGCCGGCACGCGGCCATACACGGTAAAACTCTGGGCGGAGCCGGTACCGGTCGACGAAATCGTGTTGGTGCCGACGGTGGTCCCCCAGACTGTCGTTCTACCGCTGTCGCTGTAGAGCGAATAGGTGATCGTCGACCCGCCATTGGTCATCTTGCGGGCAGCGACGGTCGCGCCCGATCCGGTGCCTGCGTCCAAGCCAATGTTGTAGGGTGTCGTGTTCGTGCATTGAACCTGGACCGTGGATGTCTGGTCGACATTGGCGGCGATGACGCCGGACGAGCCGAAGTTCAAGGTGGGGGCGCTGGTGATGGTACAGGATGCGGTGATCGTCATCTGCACGCCCATGGATGTGGTTGTCGTCGTCGCGTGCGCCTCGCTGCCGAATAATGCCAGGACCGCCAAGCACGCTGCTGTTTTGCGCCACATTCGAAGACGGTCCTTTCCGACAGTCCGGAGTAGATGAGAGGGAGGATTGAAGGCCCTGAGGCCGTGATTGGCCGAACAAGCTTATGTTCGATCTTGGTTAACAAGCCATTTATTATTTAGGAAAACCTAAAGTGGCAGTGCTGGTCTGGCGCGACCCCAACGGCCCGGTGACGTCTGGTGTGACCGGTCGACGGAGGCGGGGACCTGAGCGCTCCACGGCCTGCGTAAGCCCCGCAGAAGCATGGACGGCATGATCTCGCCAGCTTCGTCGATCGAGCTGTGCAAAAAAGAAGCGGCGCCTTTCGGCGCCGCTTCCGTCTCGGGAGGAGACTTATTGGTTACGCAGCGGTCTTGGCCTCGATCTGCTTGGCCTTGGCCGGAGCCGAGTTGATCGCGATCTTGCGCGGCTTCAGCTCTTCCGGAATGTTGCGCTTCAGGTCGACGAACAGCAGGCCGTTCTTCAGTGCGGCGCCGACGACGTCGACATGATCGGCAAGCTGGAAGCGGCGCTCGAAGGCCCTGGAGGCGATGCCGCGATAGAGCAGCTCGGAACCTTCGCCGGTGCCTTCATCCTTGCGCTCGCCTTTTACGGTCAGCACATTACGGTGGGCTTCGATCGAAATCTCGTCGTCCGAGAAGCCGGCAACCGCCATCGAAATGCGATAGGAATCCTCACCGGTGCGCTCGATATTGTAGGGCGGATAGGTCTGCGCGCCATCGGGCTGCGCAAGCGAATCGAGCATGGTGAAGAGGCGGTCGAAGCCGACGGTCGAACGATAGAGCGGGGAAAAATCAACGTGACGCATGAGGTGTTCTCCTGTTGAGCAACATGGTTTGCGTATGGCCGATGCGAAACCCGAGAGCGGCGTTTCGGCTGGACCAGCGGCCCCGACATTGGCGGCCGCAACAGACATTTGGGAAGCGGGCAAAGCCATTTCAAGATTTTTGATTGGCGGCAGAACCATCTCGTCCACCCTGCCCTCGTCATCTCTGATGAACGGCAGATGAACCGGTGCTTCGGTCCGCGTTCAGACAGAAGGCGTTATGGTCCAATCAAGATCGAGGACAGGCGGCGCTGGAAATCTGATTTCCCATGCAGCCGCGACGAGGCCGAACCGGGTGTTAACGTCCCTTCCTCCCGGATCGACAGAGGCCGGAAGCACGCCTGAGCGCGGCTTCCGGCCTTCCCGTTGCCGATCTTGTCCCCTGCCGGGAATTCCTTTGCTTTTGGCGCATTGGCGTCTATCACCTTGATGGAGCCAGCCACGACAGGCCGGCACGCCAGACGCCGAGCACGAAGCGCCGCATGACGGACCTTTTCCAGGAAATCCCCCTTTTTCACGAAATCGAGGGCAATCCGCGACCGGAAAACGCCGGCGGCGGCTTCTTCACCACGCGCGACGGCAAAAAGATCCGCTATGGTCTGTTTGGCGCGGTCGCCCGGCCGATGAAAGGCACCGTGGTGCTGCTCGGCGGCCGCAACGAGTGCATCGAGAAATACTTCGAGACCGCCCGCGATCTTGCCGCGCGAGGTTTTGGCGTCGCCACCCTCGACTGGCGCGGCCAGGGCGATTCAGACCGGCTGATCCGCGACCGTCAGCGTGGCTATGTCAGGTCCTTCCGTGACTATACCGCCGACCTCGAGCAGTTCTTCGAGGAGATCGTGCTGCCCGATTGCCGCGGCCCCTACTATATCCTCGCCCATTCCGCCGGCGCCGTGATCACGCTGCTCGCGGCGCCCTCGATGGTGAACCGGGTGCGGCGCATGGTGCTGATCGCGCCGTTCCTGACCTTGCCGGACCTGCCGGTCTCGATTTCGACGGTCCGCCGGATCTGTTCCCTGTTCTGTTTGCTGGGCCTGGGCCGACTCTATGCCGCCATGGGCGCCCGGCCGAGAGAGGCGCTGCCTTTCGAAGCCAACAAGGTGACGACGGACCCGGAGCGCTATCGGCGTAACACGCGAATCTACGAGGAATATCCGCAACTGGCGCTTGGCGGCCCGACGATCCGCTGGCTGCAGGCAGCCGCCAAGGCATCGGAAGCCGTCAGCGATCCCGATTTCATGGCCAGGATTCAGATCCCCCTGCTGATCGTCGCTGCCGGTGCCGACCGGGTCGTCTCGACCAGGGCGGTGGAGGCCTATGGCAGGCAGCTGCGCCTCGGCTCGCTGCTGATGATCGATGGCGCACAGCACGAGATTTTGCAGGAAGCCGACCTCTACCGCGAGCAATTCCTCGCCGCCTTCGACGCCTTCATTCCCGGCACCGACGACCCGACCGCCTGACTGGCGCCATAGTCCTTTCCATAGGCCGGCATAGCTGACACCCCGTTGTCAGGAGGGTGGGCCGACCGCGCCGTCGAACGCTCAAGGTGCTAAAGATTCTGACAGCCCGTGCCACCCCGGAGTGCTCATCTGCCCGCGTTGAACTGAACGCCATGGAGATGAGATCATGACCGAGAAAACCTGTGCCGCCTGCGACTGCCAGCTGGGTGACAACCCGATCCGCGTAAAGGTCGGCGGCAAGACGGTGGAAGTCTGCTGCGAGGAATGCGCGCAGGCACTGAACGAGGCCGGCGCCTCGGCGGCCGGGGAGGACTAAGCGATGCGCCACGATCAATCAGTCGCGGCGCAATACCTTGCCGGCAAGGTCCCGGCACAGGCGCCGATAGTCCGCATCGCGCGGCTCCGGCAGTCCTTGCGCGCACGCCTTATCGAGGCCGCCGATTGGGTCGGTCGCCGGATGGAAAAGCGCCGAAGCCGTCTCGCCTTGCTCGAAATGACCGACGAACAGCTCAAGGACATCGGCCTGTCGCGCGGCGAAGCCTATTCGGAACTCAACCGCCCTTTGTGGGATTGAGCCCGCCGCGAACACTCCTGACAGGATTGGGCAAGCGGATTGCGTAAAGTGCCGGAATCATTTTCCGGCACGATGCAGAGAACACCACGGCCATGTCGCAATTCACCGTCCAGCCGCTTCTGGATACAGGCACTGTCAGGGTACGGGATGTCGTTTGCGGCGGCGAATGCCGGCACAAAAACGCGGAAGAGTGCACGTCAGCCACGCATCTGGTGTTTCCTTACCGCGGCGTCTTCGTGCGTCATGTCGGCCAGAGCGACGCCGTCGCCGAAGCCAACCAGCTCCTGTTTTTCAACGAGGCGGAACCCTATCGGATCAGCCACCCTGTCGAAGGCGGCGACGCCTGTCTCGATCTCGTCATCGAGGAGGCGCAGTTGCGGGAGTTGGCCCCGAAGGAGCAGTTGCGCACCGGCGGCAGCCTGGCATTCCGGCGCCAGCGCCGGCGCATCGATCCGCGGGCGCAGGCGCTGGTGGCGTTGCTGCGCCACAGCCTCAGTCGCAACATCACCGAAACGCTTCAGGCCGAAACCCTGGCGCTGACCCTGGTGAGGCGCTCACTCGGCGAACGGACGTCCCATGTCGCCGGCGCCAGCCCGGGCCGGCAGAAACTCGTCGACCGTGCCAAGCTGGTGCTGGCCTCGGACCTGTCGCGGCGCTGGACGCTGGCGAACATCGCCGCCGAGGTTGGCGTTTCTCCGGTCTACCTGACGCAGGTTTTCCAGCAGGTCGAGGCCATGCCGCTCTATCGCTACCATCTGCGCCTGCGGCTGGCGCGGGCGCTGGACCTGCTCGGCCGCTACGACGATCTTACCGCGCTAGGCCTCGACCTCGGCTTCTCCAGCCACAGCCATTTCAGCTCAGCCTTCAGGCAGGTCTACGGGCGCACGCCGGCGGAGTTCCAGCGCGCGATCAAGCCGGGTTGAGGCGCGGAACGGATCAGCCGCGCAGCGCCGCCATCGCGGCTGCGTGAAGCTCCGGTGTCGCCGCCGCCAGTATGTCGCCGCCATTTTCCGCCGGGCCGCCGTCGAAGGTGGTTACGACGCCGCCCGCTTTCTCGATGATCGGGATCAGCGCGACAATATCATAAGGCTTCAATCCAGGATCGGTGACGATGTCGACACTGCCCGAGGCGATCATGGCGAAGGCATAGCAATCGGCGCCGTAGCGGACGAGTTGCACCTGTTTCTCGAATTCGTCGAAGCGCTTGCGCGCCTCACCTTTGAACAGCGCCGGCGTGGTGGTGAACAGCGTCGCTTCGTCGAGCCTCGTCGTCTTGCGGGTGGTCAGTTTGCGCGGTCCGCCCGGCCCCTCATAGTGGGAGCCCGAGCCATTGGCGTAGAACAGCTCTCCGGTGAAGGGCTGCGCCATCATGCCGGCAACCGCCTCGCCATCGATCGTCAGCCCGACCAGCGTTCCCCAAACCGGCAGGCCGGAGATGAAGGCGCGGGTGCCGTCGATCGGATCGATCACCCAGACATGCTTGCTGGAAATATTCTCGCTGCCATGCTCTTCGCCCAGGATGCCATGGTCGGGATATTCGGCCGCGATCAGCGCCCGGATGGCGCGCTCGGTTTCGCGATCGGCCTCAGTGACCGGGTCGAAACTGCCCATTTCCTTGTTGGCGACCGCGCCTTGGGCGCGAAAGCGCGGCAAGGTTTCCGCCGCTGCCGCCTGCGCGATGCGGCGCATGAAATCGATGCTGATGTCCAACTGATTCTCCCGCATTGCAGCATAACCGAGCCGGGCTGTGCCGCGACTTTCCCGCCAAAACAAGCCTTTTTATCGATTTATCCGTCGCGACAACTGTTGCTCAAATGTCACGATCATGTCGTCGAAATGCTATTTCCACATCACTCTGAATTAAAAAAGCCTGAAGGTCGCTTGACATTTGTGCACCGCACAATACCCTCGACCTCGGACAGGGTTTCCTGTCCATGCCCTCCTTGGGCGTTTCCTCCCTAGACTTCGACCGTATCGTGCGAGCGATGCGGTCTTTTTTTGCGCTTCCAGTCCGGTGTGCGCCATCACTCCGCGGCCAGCGGCAGGTCAATGAAATGATGGTCGGGCATCGCCATCAGGTCAGCGGAGAAGCGCGTCAGGTCATCGGCCAGCGCGTCGAAGCCGGCGGCTTTCTGGAACGTCCGTTCATTCATGTAGAGCCCGCGATTGACCTCGATCTGCAGCGCATGGAGATGCCGGGCCGGGCGGCCATAATGCTCGGTGATGAAGCCGCCGGCATAAGGCTTGTTGTGGGCGACGGTGTAGCCCATCGCGGTGAGCAGGCCGATCGCCGTCTCGGTCAACGCCGCCGTCGCCGAGATGCCGAAGCGGTCGCCAACGATGAAGTCGGGACGCAGGCCGTTGTCCCCGACCCGGATGCTCGCCGGCATCGAATGACAGTCGATCAGCACAGCGTAGCCGAAGCGGGCATGGTTCCTGGTCAAAAGCCGCTTCAGCGTCTCGTGATAGGGCTTGTAGACCGCCTCGATGCGGGCAACCGCTTCGGCCAGCGGCAAGCGGCCGGAATAGATGTCGAGCCCCTCGCCGACCAGCTTCGGCACGGTGCCGAGCCCGCCGGCCACCCGTGCCGAGCGTATGTTGCAGAAGGACGGAACCGGCTCGGCGAACATGCGCGGATCGAGTTCCCAGGGTTCGCGGTTGACGTCGAGATAGGCACGCGGGAAATTCGCCGCCAGCATCGGAGCGCCAAGCGCCACCGCTCCGCCGAACAGCTCATCGACATAGCAATCCTCCGACCGGCGGATGGCGTTGCGGTCCAGCCTCGTCATGGCCAGGAAGCGCTCGGGATAGTGGCGGCCGCTATGCGGCGAGTTGAACAGGAAGGGAACGCGCTGCTCGGCGCCCGAACGGATTTCGAAGGGGGGAACGACAGAAAAATCCTCGGCTGCCGTCTTCAATTTGAACGAACCCGAAAACACCGGTGCATCATGGCTAGAAAGTGCCACCTTGGCGGCCGCATGTCCAGCATTTCGCTACCCGCATCGCCTTGCGGACGCTGATAAAGCGCGGTCTCGTTCACTTGATGTTTACCCTCACCTCCTCATATACAGGATGGTTAACGGCCTTGCCTCGCGGCAGGGTTCGGGTGGGCGATTCGGACGGGACATCATGGCACGCATTCTTTTGGCGGAAGACGACGACGATATGCGTCGGTTCCTCGTCAAGGCGCTGGAGCGCGCCGGTTACCAGGTCAGCGATTTCGACAATGGCGCCAGCGCCTATGAGCGCCTGCGCGAGGAACCGTTCTCGCTGCTTTTGACGGACATCGTCATGCCGGAGATGGACGGCATCGAACTGGCGCGGCGCGCCACCGAGATCGATCCCGACCTCAAGGTGATGTTCATCACCGGTTTTGCCGCCGTCGCGCTGAACCCGGACTCCAAGGCGCCGAAAGACGCCAAGGTGCTGTCGAAGCCGTTCCACCTGCGCGACCTCGTCAACGAGGTCGAGAAGATGCTGCACGCGGCCTGAGCCGCCTTCGGCAAGCCCGTCGGCGGCCTTTCACAGGCTGCGGCGAGACGACGTCTTTTTCCTCTTTTCCTGCTATTGACGCGCCGGACCAAAAATGGTGTATGCGCGGCTTCGGATGGGCGTGTAGCTCAGCGGGAGAGCACTGCATTGACATTGCAGGGGTCACAGGTTCAATCCCTGTCACGCCCACCATCCATCAAGACTTAGCCAAGCCCTTGTGCGCTGGCACAGAAACCCTCGGCCTTCTTCTGGAAATCCACGTGGTGGCCATAGACCTTGTCGAGCGTCTTGGCCGACATGCCGAGCGCGCCGGCTGCCAGCAGAACGGCGCCAGTGAGCATCGAGGCGATGACGCACCCCAAAGGCGGCTAGCAAATTAGCTAACGCAGGCCCGAGAGATTGGTCGACTTAGGGCAGCGGGATCGGCTTGTCACTAAGTGTGCGCAAGTAGGCGATTACGTCTATTCGTTCAGTCTCGTCCGGAACACCAGGCATCTCCATGTAAACGCCCGGCGTGGTAAGCATAGGCCCGAAGAGATATCTGTTCAGGTCCTCGTACGTCCACACGCCTTCCCAGCCAAGCAAGGTTTCGGAGTAACGCATATTTGCCAGGGATGCCTTGTCGCGGCCGACGACGCTCCACAAGTTCGGCCCCTGCTTGGTCCCTCCCTGGGGCTCGGCGGAGTGGCAACCGGCACACAGGTGGGTGAAGTAGGTTCGGCCTTTCTCGACATCGGCAGTAGCCAACTTCATCGAGATCGGAGCTGGTGTCGGCAAGACAACGCCGTGCGACATGAGATAGTCAGCGACTTCGCGTTGCCCCG
Source organism: bacterium M00.F.Ca.ET.205.01.1.1 (assembly GCA_004791255.1). Classification (GTDB taxonomy): domain Bacteria; phylum Pseudomonadota; class Alphaproteobacteria; order Rhizobiales; family Rhizobiaceae; genus Mesorhizobium. The sequence continues at coordinate 375,093 of SRUQ01000003.1, read as the reverse complement.
TGAATTTTGCCAGATGGAGCGGTGTCTTGCCGTCCTTTGTCTTCGCATTCACGTCAGCGCCGGCCTCGACCAGTGCCTTCACGCAATCGAGGCAACCGGATCTGACGGCGATGTGCAGGGCGTTTTCGCGGGCGCGGTGCGAATTTGGATCTGCGCCCGCGTCCAGCAATAGCTTGATCAAATCGATCCTGCGTTTTGCCAAAGCCAGCATGAGGGCAGGACCCAGAAGCGGCGTCGGAGCGGCGTTGACGTCGGCACCGCGTTCAATGAGCAGTTTTGCCGCCGCAAAATGCCCACCCCTCACCGCAAGATAGAGCGGTGTCGCTTTCCCATCGCTCTCGTCAACGCCGGCACCTGCATCGAGCGCCGCCGAAATCGCCGCGAGATCACCCTTCACGGCTGCGTCGTGAATGGCGGCGGCATGCGATGTCATCGGCATGTGCACAAGCAACAGCAGTGTGAGAAGCAAAACGTCGCGCATTGGGCACCCCTGTATCTAGTTGGCGGGCGTGGCAAGATGCGAGAAGGGTCAGTTTAGTGCGAATGCTGAATCGCGACAAGGTATTTCAGCAATTGCTAACGGAACGAGGCGACCCCGCGATATCGAATCAAATTCGAGTTGCGAGGGCGTTCCATGCGTGAGCCTATAAGCGTCAGGACTACCGCGTTGGGAGCCTGGAGAAGCCCCAGCACGGAGAACGACCTCTCTGGACCACCTTCGCTAGGCGGCCCTGTCATCGCCTGCTATATTAGCGATATGGCAGATAAAGCAGCAACAACCTACGTCGTGAGCGTCTTCGAGAAACCGCACTGGCGCTCGGTGCTTACGACCAAGGACAAGGAAAAGGCGCTCGCGCTGGCCAAAGAGATTGGCGACAAGGTGCGGATAGAAGAGATCACACCGAAGGTGAAGCGCTGACGGACCTCCCAGTCGTCGATCGCGCAGTTCAAATTAAAAAGACCCACCACGGGAGCGACCTGCGGTGGGCCTTTGGAGCGGCTACATCCCTGGAGGAATCGACCACTTATAGTAGTATTGTGAACTGGATGGTCGCGTCAGCCTATGGTGTGATCGCGGAAGTCCGGCCTTACGCGCTTCCATCTGTCTCGCTTTCCTCGTCGATTTCCCGCCCCGGCGGACAGGCGTCCCTTTCCAGCCATTCCCGTAGGGCTGATAGCTCAATTGACCGTCATCTGCTGGCGCCATTCCCACGGCCTATCGAACGATCCGCGCCATAATCCGCGCTTTGGCCGCGCCATTCTCGCGGAGGGACCCTTGGCGCAATTCGCGTCGCTCAGACGCCGGCGACGGTACAGAGGCTCTTCATCCTGGACACCGCAAGCTCCGGATCAGCCAGCAACCCTGCCTGGTCGGCGAGGCGGAAGATGTCGGCGTAGTGGCAAATGCCGCGCGCCGATTGCATGCCGCCGACCATCGTGAAGTGGTCCTGGTGCCCGTTCAGCCAGGCCATGAAGACAATGCCGGCCTTGTAATATTCGGTCGGCGCCTCGAAGATTTTTCGCGACAGCGGCACGGTCGGTGCCATCAGCGCGTCATAGCCGGCGCGATCACCAGCGCCCAGTTTCGTCAAGGCGGCGTTGGCGGCGGGCGCGATGGCGTCGAAAATACCGAGCAGCGCGTGCGAATGTTTCCGGCCATCGCCCGCGATCAGTTCGGGATAGTTGAAGTCGTCGCCGGTGAACATCACCACCCCATCCGGCAACCGGTCCCTGAGCGCGACCTCCCTGCCGGCATCGAGCAGGGATATCTTTATGCCTTCGACCTTGCCGGCATGGCGCTCGATGATGGCGACCACCGTATCGAGTGCGGCTTCGAAATCGCCGCTGCCCCAATAGCCCTTCAAGGCCGGATCGAACATGTCGCCCAGCCAGTGCAGGATGACCTTTCCGGAGGCCTGGCTCAGAATGCGGTCGTAGACCAGGGCGTAGTCATCCGGCCCCTTCGCCACCGCCGCCAGCGCACGGCTCGCCATCATGATCGCCTTGCCGCCCTGCCCTTCGATGAAAGCGAACTGCTCTTCATAGGCCGCGACAACATCGTCGAGCGTTCTGGCCGATGCCGGCGCCAGATGGTCCGTTCCGGCGCCGGAGGCGAGGTCGGCGCCCGCGACAGTGCGCGCTTCGGCGATCGAGCGCCGGATCAATTCCTTCGCGCTTGTCCAGTCGAAACCCATGCCGCGCTGCGAAGTGTCCATTGCCTCGGCGATGCGGAAACCAAGCCGCCACAAATGATGCCGGAACGCCATCGTCTTGTCCCAGTCGACGGCTGGCCGGGACCACGGATCGGTCATCGCAAGAGGGTCGGCAACGACATGGGCGGCAGCATAGGCGATGCGCGAAAACCGCGCTCCGATCACCGGCTGTACCGGCGCGCCGACCAGCGCGTAGCGGGCGCTTTGGCCACCCTCGGCAGGCAAGACAATGTCCATGGACCTCTCCCTTCGCCGTGCCTATAAATGGAACGTTCCAATAAATCAAGAAGCTTTGGGAATCAGGCCTCATTCAAAGGCGAATGCTGCATCGCGGCACAGGAAGCCTTACGAAGTGGGCCGTGCGGTCGCATCCGATCAATCTTTCGGATTCAGAAAAGTTCTCGATTGACTCATAGTCGAAGCAGTGTTTAGAACGTTCCAAAAGATTTTATGGAAATTGGGAGGATGCATCCGGGATGGCCAGTCGGGCCAAGGCGACGATCTTCGACATCGCCCGCGAGGCGGGCGTGTCCAAATCGACGGTGTCGCTCGTGCTCCAGGGCAGCGGGCTGATCCGGCCTGAAACCGCGCTCAAGGTGCGCAAGGCGATCGAGGATGTCGGCTATGTCTACAACCGCGGCGCCGCCAATCTGCGCAAGGCCCATTCCAACGTCATCGGCATGGTCATCAACGATCTCACCAATCCCTTCTTCGCAGAACTCGCCGTCGGCATGGAGCGCGTCTTCCAGTCGGCCGGCATCGTCCCCTTCATCGCCAACACGGCGGAAAATCCGGTGCGTCAGGAAGAGGTGCTGAAATCGCTGATGGAACAGGGTGTCGCCGGCCTCATCGTCTCGCCGGCGCGCGGCACCACGCCAGGCGCCTTCCGCCGCATCGAGACTGCCGGCGTGCCGATCGTCTTTGCCATGCGCCGTCTGCCCGAGAGCCGCATTCCGGCGATCGTGCCGGACAATCATCGCGGCGCGTATCTCGCCACCGCCCATCTGATCGGCAAGGGGCATCGCCGCCTGGCCTTCTTCGGCGGCTCGTCCGACCTGGTGGTCTATCAGGAGCGTCTCGGCGGCTTTCGCGAGGCGTGTGAAACACTCGGCATCGCGCCCGCCGACAGGCTGGTCGTCGAGGGTGAAACCAGCCGCAAGGGCGGCATCGGCTGCCTCGAAACCGCTTTGGCCCTTGCCGAACCGCCGACCGCGGCGCTCTGTTTCAACGATGCCGTCGCCTTCGGCGTCATGCTGGCGCTGCGCAAGCGTGGACTTGAGCCGGGCTCCGACTTCGCCGTCGTCGGTTTCGACGACGTGGTCGAGGCCGAACATTACACGCCGGCCTTGACCAGCGTAGCGGTGGACACGCCAGGACTGGGCGAGCGCGCCGCCCATGTCATGCTGAAAATGATCCAGTCGCGCACCACTCGTGCCGAGGACCATGTCGGCGCCGTCAATCTCGTCGTCAGGGAAAGCTGCGGTCCCGACCGCCGCGCCGGAAAGAAAGGTGCAGCATGACCGTGAGGTGGGGACTGATCGGCGCAAGCACGGTCGCCAGGCAGTTCGTGATCGATGCCATCCGCGCGCAAGGGGACGCCGAGATCGCGGCGGTGATGAGTTCCAACCCTGAGCGCGCCAAGGCCTATGCCGGGGAGAACGGCATTCCGCTAGGGGTCTCGACAGTGGGCGACCTGCTCGATGCCGGTGTCGACGCCGTCTACATCTCGACCACCAACCAACTGCATCTCGAACAGGCGCTGGCCGCGATCGAGGCCGGCAAGCATGTGCTGTGCGAAAAGCCGCTGGCGCTGAACAGCGCCGATGCGCGCCGGATGGTCGACGCAGCCAGGGCGGCCGGCGTCGTGCTCGGCACCAACCACCATCTGCGCAACGCCGGCGCCCATCGCGCCATGCGTGAGGCGATTGCCGCCGGCCGCATCGGCAGGCCGATCGCCGCCCGGGTCTTCCACTCGGTCTACCTGCCTGAAAGCCTGCAGGGCTGGCGCATCGCCAGGCCGGACGCCGGCGGCGGCGTGGTACTCGACATCACCGTGCATGACGCCGACACGCTGCGCTTCGTGCTCGGCGACGATCCGGTCGAGGTCTCGGCATTCACGCAATCGGCAGGCATGGCCGGCCGCGGCCTGGAAGATGGCGCCATGTGCGTCTGGCGCTTCAAGTCGGGCCTCATCGCGCAATCGCATGAGGGCTTCACCACCAGATTCGCCGGCACCGGCTTCGAGGTGCATGGATCTGAAGGCTCGCTGCTTGCCACCAATGTGATGACGCAGAAGCCGGTCGGGTCCGTGCTGCTGCGCACCGCGTCCGGCGAGGAAGAGCTGAGCTTCGACCGCGAGGGCCTCTACGTCAGGTCGCTGCGCCAGTTCCATGCCGCCATCCGTGGCGACGGCCAGCCTTCGGCCACCGGCGAGGACGGCATCTGGTCGCTAACGGCAGCCGAGGCGGCATTGCAATCGGCCAGTTCCGGCAAGGTCATCAAGATCGACCCGAAACTCGGGAGCATGAATTGAGCAAGGTCGTTTCATCGGCGCAAGCCGCCAGCCTGATCAAGGACGGCATGGTCGTTTCGGTGTCCTCGTCGAGCGGCCTGGGCTGCCCTGACGCCGTGCTTGCCGCGATCGGAGAGCGCTTTGACGCTGAAGGCCATCCGAAGAACATCACCACGCTGCATCCGATCGCCGCCGGCGACATGTACGGCATCAAGGGCATCGACCATTTGGCCAAGCCCGGCCTGTTGAAGCGCACGCTCTGCGGTTCCTATCCGTCCGGCCCTTCCTCCGCCGAGCCGCCGCAGATCTGGAAGATGATCGGCGACAATTCGGTCGCCGCCTACAACGTCCCCTCGGGCATTCTGTTCGACATGCATCGCGAAGCCGCCGCCAAGCGGCCGGGCGTGCTGACCAAGGTCGGCCTCGACACCTTCGCCGATCCGCGCCACCAGGGCTGCGCCATGAATGCGGCGGCGAGCGAGCCGATCGTTTCGGTGCAGCGGTTCGACGGCGAGGAATGGCTTTATTTCCGCTCGATCGTGCCGCATGTCTCGATCATCCGCGCCACCACGGCGGACGAGCGCGGTAACCTGACCTATGAGCACGAAGGCGCCTATCTCGGCGGCCTCGAACAGGCGCTCGCCGCCCGCAACAATGGCGGCATCGTCATCGCGCAGGTCAAGCGCGTGGTCGAGAACGGCACGCTGAAGCCGCATGACGTGCGCGTTCCCGGCGTGCTGGTCGACCATATCGTCGTCGCACCGGACCAGTTGCAGACGACGCTCACGACCTACGACCCGGCAATCTCTGGCGAAATCTTCCGGCCGCTATCCTCTTTCCGGACGCCCGAGATGAACATCCAGAAGGTGATCGCGCGTCGCGTCGCCATGGAATTGCGCGACGGCATGGCCGTCAACATCGGCTTCGGCATCTCGGCCAACGTGCCGCGCATCCTGCTCGAGGAGGGCCAGCACGGCAAGGTCACCTGGGTGATCGAGCAAGGCGCGGTCGGCGGCGTGCCGCTGCTCGACTTCAAATTCGGCTGTGCCTCCAATGCCGAAGCGATCATGCCCTCGCCGCACCAGTTCATCTACTTCCAGGCCGGCGGCTTCGACGCTTCGCTGCTTTCTTTCCTGCAGATCGACCGCCATGGCTCCGTCAACGTCTCCAGGCTTTCGGCGCGGCCGCATGTCACCGCAGGCGCCGGCGGTTTCGTCGACATCACGTCGCGGGCGAAGAAGATCGTCTTCTCCGGCTTCTTCAATGCCGGCGCCAAGCTCTCGCTGGCCGATGGCGGCATCCGCATCGACGCGGAAGGCAAGGTGAAGAAGATCGTCGCGGAGGTCGAGCACATCTCGTTTTCGGGCAAGCGGGCCGTAGCGCAAGGCCAGGACATCACCTACGTCACCGAGCGCTGCGTGATGAAGCTGACGCCGGAAGGGCTGGTCGTCACCGAACTCGCGCCCGGCGTCGACCTGCAGCGCGATATCATGGCGCAGTCGGAGATTCCGCTTTGCGTCGCCAAGAACCTCAAGACGACCCCGCAAGCACTCTATCAGAATCAGCCGATCGGTCTGTCGCTCAACGGCGGCGCCTGCCTTGGAGGCGCGCATGGCTGAGCCCCTCGTCACCTTCGAGCAGGACGGCGCCATCGGCATCGTCACGCTGCGCCGGCCGGAGAAATTCAATGCGCTGGACATTCCAATGCTGCGCGCGCTCGAAACGGCACTCGATGGGGCCGAACTGGCCGAGGGCGTGCGCGTCGTGCTCGTCCGTGGTGAGGGCAAGGGGTTCTGCGCCGGCGGCGACGTCGAGGCCTGGGCACAATTAAGCGCCGCCGATTTCCAGGTGCAATGGGTGCGCTACGGCCACCGCGTCTTCGACCGGCTGGCGCGCCTGCGGCAGCCGACCATCGCCGTGCTCTCCGGCCACGCGCTGGGCGGCGGGCTGGAACTGGCCACGGCCTGTGATTTCCGCGTCGCCGAAACCCAGGTCAAGCTCGGCTTTCCCGAGACCTCCATCGGCGTCGTTCCCGGCTGGTCCGGCACGCAACGCGCGGTACGCCGCTTCGGCGTGCAAACCGTGCGGCGCATGGCGCTTGGCGGCGAGATTTTTGTTGCCCCCGAAGCGCTTGCCTTGGGCGTGGTCGACCGTGTCGTCGACACCGGCAAGGCATTCGAAGAAGCCAAGGCCTGGGCGGAAAAGATCGCCGAGCGCGGGCCGCTGGCGACCGAAGCCGCCAAGCTGATGATCGCGGTTGCCGAGAGCGAGGAAAGTGCCGCCGCCACGGAAGCATTGGCCAGTGGCTTCATTGCGCTGACCAGCGACCTCAAGGCCGGCGTCGGCGCCTTCAAAGCCAAGCAGAAGCCAGTGTTTTCGCGATCCTAGAGCAGAGTGGAAATCCGATGAACGCACCCCTCAAGATTTCCATGCCGGCCGAGGCCTCCGCGGCGCCGAAAGCCTACAAGCTCTTGATCGACGGCAGGCATGTCGATGCCCGTGACGGCCGCACGCTTGAACGCAGCAGCCCCGGCCACGGTTTTGCCGTTTCGCGCTACGCCCAGGCCGGTGCGGCGGAAGTGGAGGCCGCGGTGCAGGCCGCGCACAAAGCTTTCGAGACCGGCCCATGGCCGCGCATGAAGGCTTCCGAGCGCGCCGCGATCCTCTTCAAGGCGGCCGACCTCATCGAGACGCGGCTGGAGGATATCGCCCGGCTCGACGCGCTGGAATCCGGCAAGCCGATCGCCCAGGCGCGCGGCGAGATCGGCGGCGCCGTCGACATCTGGCGCTATGCCGCTTCACTTGCCCGCACGCTGCATGGCGAAAGCTACGCCAACCTCGGCGATGCCATGCTGGGTGTCGTGCTGCGCGAGCCGATCGGCGTCGTCTCGCTGATCACGCCATGGAATTTCCCCTTCCTGATCGTCAGCCAGAAGCTACCCTTCGCGCTCGCCGCAGGCTGCACGGTGGTGGTCAAGCCGAGCGAGATGACCTCGGCCTCGACCTTCGTTCTGGGTGACATCCTGATGCAGGCCGGCCTGCCGGCGGGCGTCGTCAACATCCTGGCCGGCCTCGGCGCCGATGTCGGCGCGCCGATGGTCAGTCACCCCCTGGTCGAGATGGTGTCCTTCACCGGTTCCACCCGGGTCGGCAAGATGACAATGGCCTCGGCCTCGAATTCGCTGAAAAAGGTCTCGATGGAACTCGGCGGCAAGAACGGCCAGATCGTCTTCCCCGACGCCGACCTCGAAGCCGCCGCCGACGCCGCGGTGTTCGGCGGCTTCTTCAACGCCGGCGAATGCTGCAATGCCGGCAGCCGGCTGATCGTGCACGAGGCGATCGCCGACGATTTTCTCGCGGCCGTCAAGGCACTCACCGCCAAGGTGACGGTTGGCGATCCGCTCGAGGCCGGCACCAAGGTCGGTGCGATGATTTCCTCCGACCATCTGGCCAAGGTAACAGACTACGTTACAGCGGCGGCGAGCGAAGGCAGCAACGTCTTCAGCGGCGGCAAGCAACTGGCTTCCAATGCCGGCCAATACCTCGATCCGACCATCATCCGCGGCGTCACTCAGGACATGGCCATTGCCCGCGAGGAAGTGTTCGGCCCGGTGCTCTCGGTGCTGACTTTTGAAACGATTGAAAAGGCGTTGCACATCGCCAACAACACGCCCTATGGTCTGTCTGCGGGAGTGTGGAGCGCCAACATCGACACCTGCATGTCGGTGGCGCGGGGTGTGCGTTCGGGAACGGTCTGGGTGAACACGTTCATGGAAGGTTACCCCGAACTGCCTTTCGGCGGCTACAAGCAGTCCGGTCTTGGACGCGAACTCGGCAAACGCGCCGTCGAGGACTATACCGAGGAAAAGACTATCCAGTTTCATCGCGGCCAGCGCACCGGTTGGTGGGTCGGCTGAGTTGGGAAACCCCGGCGGACATCCGCCGGTTATGTGCATGCAACAAGGGAGGAAGTACATGTTGCGCAAACTGCTTATCGGAACGGCTCTCGCATCAGGCCTGGCTTTCACGGCCCATGCGGAGGACGTCAAGGAAGTGCAGATGCTGCATTGGTGGACGTCGGGCGGCGAAGCGGCTGCTCTCAACGTCCTCAAGGGCGACCTGGCCAAGGAAGGCTATGCCTGGAAGGACGTGCCGGTGGCCGGCGGCGGCGGCGACGCCGCCATGACCGCGCTGAAGGCGATGGTCGCGGCAGGCAACTACCCGACCGCCTCGCAGATGCTCGGCTACACCGTGCTCGACTATGCGGCGGCCGGCGTCATGGGCGACCTGACCGAGACCGCCAAGAAGGAAGGCTGGGACAAGTCGGTTCCGGCGGCCCTGCAGAAGTTCTCGGTCTATGAAGGCAAGTGGGTCGCGGCTCCGGTCAACGTCCACTCGGTCAACTGGCTGTGGATCAACAAGGCCGTCATGGACAAGATCGGCGGTGCCGAGCCGAAGACCTTCGACGACTTCATTGCCCTGCTCGACAAGGCCAAGGCGGCCGGCGTGATCCCGCTCGCTCTTGGCGGCCAGAACTGGCAGGAAGCCACCATGTTCGACTCGGTCGTGCTGTCGACCGGCGGACCTGAGTTCTACAAGAAGGCCTTCAACGACCTCGACGACGCTTCGCTCAAGTCCGACACGATGAAGAAGTCGTTCGACAATCTGGCCAAGCTGGTCACCTATGTCGACCCGAACTTCTCGGGCCGCGACTGGAACCTTGCCACCGCCATGGTCATCAAGGGCGACGCTCTGGTGCAGGTCATGGGTGACTGGGCCAAGGGCGAGTTCCACGCCGCCAACAAGACCCCGGGCACGGACTTCCTGTGCTATCGTTTCCCGGGCACCGACGGCTCCGTGATCTACAACTCCGACATGTTCGGCATGTTCAACGTTCCGGACGACCGCAAGGCCGCCCAGGTCGCGTTGGCCACCGCCACCCTGTCGAAGAGCTTCCAGTCGGCCTTCAACGTGGTGAAGGGTTCGGTTCCGGCCCGTACCGACGTTCCGGACACCGACTTCGACGCTTGCGGCAAGAAGGGCATCGCCGACCTGAAGGCAGCCAATGACGGGGGCACGCTGTTCGGCTCGCTGGCCCAGGGCTATGGCGCGCCTCCGGCGGTCGCCAACGCCTACAAGGACGTCGTGTCTAAGTTCGTCCACGGTCAGATCAAGACCTCGGACGAAGCCGTGACCGAACTGGTCAAGGCGATCGACGACGCCAAGTAAGCGACACACACGAAAATACCTTCCCCGCTCCGGCGGGGAAGGTTCCGATCGCGGAGCCGCATGGCCCGCGTCGACGGGAGGAGCCCCATGAGCACGGTAGCGACAAGCCAGATCAAGCTGACGCCGGAGCACGCCAGACCGCGCGCCTCGGTGCGTTCGCGCCTGCAGGATGCCTTGCCCAAGCTCGTCCTGGCGCCGAGCTTCGCCATCACCATCGTCTTCGTCTACGGCTTCATCCTGTGGACGATCTATCTGTCCTTCACCAATTCCAAGACCTTCCCGTCCTATGTGATATCAGGCTCGCGCGCCTATCAGCGACTGTGGGGCTGGACCTTCGATACCGACCCGCCATCGAGCTGGTACACGTCGATCACCAATATGGGCATTTTCGGCTTTCTCTACATCTTGATCTGCCTGGCGCTCGGCCTGTTCCTGGCCATCCTGCTCGACCAGAAGATCCGCGGCGAAGGCGTGCTGCGCCCGATCTATCTCTACCCGATGGCGCTGTCCTTCATCGTCACCGGCGTCGCCTGGAAATGGTTCCTCGATCCCGGCCTCGGCCTCGAACAGACCTTGCACCAGTGGGGCTGGACGAGCTTCCATTTCGACTGGATCAAGAACAAGGATTTCGTCATCTATACGGTGGTCATCGCCGGCGTCTGGCAGGCTTCCGGCTTCATCATGGCGATGTTCCTGGCCGGCCTGCGCGGCATCGACGGCGAGATCATGAAGGCGGCGCAGATCGACGGCGCCACCACTTTCCAGCTCTACCGCCGCATCGTCATTCCGCTGCTGCGGCCCATCTTCCTGTCGGCCTTCATCGTGCTCGCGCACCTCGCCATCAAGTCCTATGACTTGGTGGTCGCGCTAACCAGCGGCGGCCCCGGTGGCTCGGCCTGGCTGCCCTCGAATTTCATGTACGAATACACTTTCAAGCGCAACGAAATGGCCGTCGGTTCGGCCAGTGCGGTGATCATGCTGATGACCATCGTCGCCATCATCGTGCCTTATCTCTATTCGGAACTGCGGGAGAAGCCGCGATGAGCACTGTGGCCACGCCCGCCCGCCCCACCGCTTCCCGGCAGGCCTCCGGCGGCATGAACGTCAAACTCGTCAACCGCATCGTCATCTACGGGCTTTTGGCGCTGTTCGCGCTGTTCTACCTGATGCCGCTGTTCGTCATGCTGGTGACCTCGTTCAAGACCATGGACGAGATCCAGAACGGCAACATGCTTTCGCTGCCCAAGGCGCCGACCTTCGATCCATGGCTGAAGGCCTGGGGCGAGACCTGCGTCGGGCTCACCTGCGCCGGCATCAAGGGCTATTTCTGGAACTCCATCAAGATGGTGGTGCCGGCCGTCATCATCTCGACCCTGCTTGGCGCCTTGAACGGCTATGTGCTGACCAAATGGCGGTTTCGCGGGGCGACGCTGGTGTTCGGGCTGATGCTGTTCGCCTGCTTCATTCCGTTCCAGTCGGTGCTGTTGCCGATGGCGACGATCCTGGGCAGCGTCGGTCGCTTCGGCGTGACGCTGCAGAACTCGATCGGAACCAGCCTTGGGCTCGGCAATTCGACAGTCAATCTCGTGTTCGTCCACGTCGTCTACGGCATCGGCTTCACCACGCTGTTCTTCCGCAACTACTACGAGGCGTTCCCGACCGAACTGGTGAAGGCCGCGCAGGTCGATGGCGCCTCCTTCTTCCAGATCTTCCGCCGCATCATGCTGCCGAATTCGATGCCGATCTTCGTCGTCACAGTCATCTACCAGTTCACCAACATCTGGAACGACTTCTTGTTCGCCTCGGCCTACGCCGGCACCGGCGATTCGATGCCGATGACGGTGGCGCTCAACAATGTCGTCAACACCTCGACCGGCGTCGTCGAATACAACGTCAACATGGCGGCGGCGATGATCGCCGCCCTCCCCACCCTTCTCGTCTATGTGCTCGCCGGCCGCTATTTCGTGCGTGGCCTGATGGCCGGCGCCGTCAAAGGATAATCCAATGGCTTTTCTGGAAATTGATGGTCTGCGCAAGCGTTTCGGCCAGATCGAGATCCTGAAAGGGATCGATGTCGAACTGGAAAAGGGCGGCTTCCTGGTGCTGGTCGGTCCATCCGGCTGCGGCAAGTCCACGCTGCTCAACACCATTGCCGGGCTGGAGACGATCACCTCGGGCGAGATCCGCATCGATGGACGCGCCGTCAACGATCTGCACCCCTCCAAGCGCGACATCGCCATGGTCTTCCAGAGCTATGCCCTCTACCCGAACATGACGGTTGCCGGGAACATCTCCTTCGGTATGGAGATGCGCGGCGTGCCCGCCGACGAGCGCCAGAAGGCGATCGACAAGGTGGCGAAGGTGCTGCAGATCGGCCACCTGCTGCAGCGCAAGCCGAGCCAGCTTTCGGGCGGCCAGCGCCAGCGCGTCGCCATGGGCCGGGCGCTGGTGCGCGACCCCAAACTGTTCCTGTTCGACGAGCCTTTGTCCAACCTCGACGCCAAGCTGCGCGTCGACATGCGCATCGAGATCAAGCGCCTGCACGCCACCACAGGCACAACCATCGTCTACGTCACCCACGACCAGATCGAGGCGATGACGCTGGCCACCAAGATCGCCGTCATGCGCGATGGCGAGGTGCAGCAGTTCGGGACGCCGGCCGAGATCTACAACAACCCCAGCAATCTGTTCGTCGCCGACTTCATGGGGTCGCCGGCGATGAACCTGATCCCGGCGACCGTCGCCACATCGGGCAACGCGCTGTCCGTCGTGCTGCAGCGCGAAGCGCGTGAGCCGATCTCCCTGCCGATGGCCAACGCGCCTGCCGGCCTGTCGGCATTCCAGGGCAAGCCGATCATCTTCGGTGTGCGGCCCGAATCGCTGACCGATCCGGAGGGTGCCGAGCGCAACGCCTCGAACATCGCCACCGCCGACCTGCACATCGAGGTGGTCGAGCCGGCCGGCTCCGACACCTTCGCCGTAACCAATCTCGGCGGAAAGGGCGTGGTGGCGCGGCTGCGCGCCGACGCCAACATCCAGCCGGGCACCAGCACGCCGCTCGCCTTCAACCTGACCAAGGCGGTGTTCTTCGATCCGGCGACCGAGAACCGCATTCGCTGATGCATGTCGCCCAAAGTGGCCCCGGTGCCGGGGCGCCGACATGCATCAAAACAAAGACCTTTAGACTATGACAAACCCGGATATCGTCATCATCGGCTCCGGCATCGGCGGCGCCACGATCGCCTCCGGTCTGGCCGGCAGCGGCGCCTCGATCCTGATCCTGGAGCGCGGCGAGCCCTTGCCGGCGACACCGCATGCCCGCGACACCCGCTCTATCTTCGTCGACGGTCATTATCGGCCAAAGGAGATGTGGCGCGAGGCCGACGGGACTGCATTCAACCCCGGCAATTACTACTATGTCGGCGGCAATTCGAAATTCTTCGGCGCGGTGCTGATCCGCTACCGCAAGGAAGACTTTTCCGCCATGGAGCACTTTGGCGGGGTGTCGCCCGCCTGGCCGTTTTCCTACGAGGAATTCGAGCCCTGGTATTCGAAGGCGGAGCAACTGTTTCGCGTGCGCGGTACGCTGGGTGAAGACCCGACCGAGCCGTTCCACTCGATCCCCTATGCCTACAAGCCGGTGCCCGACGAGGCGCCGATCGCGCGCGCCCGCGCCGAACTCAAGGGGCTCGGCCTGCATCCCGCCTCCCTGCCGCTCGGCGTCGACATCGAGACCTGGCTGAAGGAGGGCCGAACCGGCTGGGACGCGTTTCCCAACACCGGTCAGGGCAAGATGGACGCCCAGACGGCACCGCTGGCGGCGGCGCTCAAAGACGAGAACATCCGGCTCGAAACCGGCTGTTATGTCGAGTATCTCGAGACATCGCCCGACGGCAAGACCATATCGACCATCCACTACCGGCAGAATGGCGAGGCAAAGAAACTGTCGCCGAAGCTGGTGATCCTGTCTGCCGGCGCGGTCAACTCCGCCGTCATCCTGCTGCGCTCGCCCTCGCCCGCCAACGGCAAGGGAGGCGGCAAGGGCCTTGCCAACCGCTCGGACCAGGTCGGCCGCAATTTCATGAACCACAATTCCAGCGCCATGCTGGCGATCGATCCGCGCCGCAGAAACGATTCCGTCTACCAGAAGACGCTGATGCTGAACGACTACTATCTCTCCGACGGCAAAGGCGGCAAACCGCTCGGCAACGTCCAACTGCTCGGCAAGATCGACGGCAACATGCTGAAGGCGAATGTGAAATCAGTGCCGAAATTCGCGCTCGATTACATGGCCGGCCATGCCGTCGACTGGTACCTGATGTGCGAGGACCTGCCCGATCCCGAAAGCCGCATCATGGTCGACGGCAAGGACATCGTCATGCAGTGGCGGCGCTCCAACATGCAGTCGCTCGACGGGCTGACCAAGGTGATGCGCGAGCACTTCCGCGCCTGCGGCTATCCCCTGGTGCTGTCGCGCCCCTTCGACAAGCGCACCCCGTCGCACCAGTGCGGCACGGTCAAGATGGGCGACGATCCGGCGACATCGCCGCTCGACCCGTTCTGCCGCGCCTTCGACCACCAGAACCTGTTCGTCGTCGACGCCGGTTTCCTGCCGAACTCGGCCGCCGTCAATCCGGCGCTGTCGATCGCCGCACAGGCGCTGCGCGTTGCCGAACATATCCGCAAGACGGAGCTGGCGGCATGACGCGGCCGGTCGCCATCGTCACCGGCGGCGCGCGCGGCATCGGGCTGGCCTGTGCCGAGGCGTTGGCCGATGCTGGATTCGACATCCTGGTCGCCGATCTTGCCGACAAACCCGTCGATGGGCTCGCCCAGAACGTCACGGCGCGCGGCGCGAAGTTCGCCTACGTCAGCTGCGACATCTCCGATCTCGACGCTCACGCAGCCCTCGTCGATACGGCCATGCGCGCCTTCGGCCGCATCGACTGTCTGGTCAACAATGCCGGCGTCGGCGCCATGCTGCGTGGCGACCTGCTGGAGCTGAGGCCGGAGAATTTCGACCGCGCGCTGGGCATCAACCTGCGCGGCACCGTGTTTCTCAGCCAGGCCGTCGCCAAGGCGATGATCGCCGCGCCGGGCGATCATGCCAGGTCGATCATCACCATCACCTCGGTCAGCGCCGAAATGGCGTCGCCTGAACGCTCCGAATATTGCGTGTCGAAGGCCGGCCTTTCCATGTGGGTGAAGACCCTTGCGCTGCGGCTCGCTCCCGAACAGATCGGCGTGTTCGAGGTCCGGCCGGGCATCATCCGCACCGACATGACGGCAGGTGTGTCAGCCAAATACGATGCGTTGATCGACGGCGGCCTGGTGCCGGCAAAGCGCTGGGGCGAGGCAACCGACATCGGCGCGGTGGTGGCGACACTCGCCGCCGGCAAGCTCGGCTTTTCGACAGGTTCGATCATCAATGTCGACGGCGCGCTCTCGGTGCCGCGGCTGTGAATGGATGAGACAATGACCGACTACATCATCGTGGGCGCCGGTCCGGCCGGCTGCGTTCTGGCCAACCGGCTGAGCGAAGACCCCGGCAATTCGGTGCTGCTGCTCGAGGCCGGCGGCAAGGACTGGCATCCGCTGATCCACATGCCGGCCGGTTTCGCCAAAATGACCAAAGGCATTGCCTCCTGGGGCTGGTCGACGGTGCCGCAGAAGCACATGAACGACCGCGTCTTCTGGTACACGCAGGCCAAGGTGGTCGGCGGCGGCTCCTCCATCAACGCCCAGATCTACACGCGCGGCAATGCGCGCGACTATGACGCCTGGGAGAAGGAGGAAGGCCTGGCCGGCTGGGGCTACCGCGACGTGCTGCCCTATTTCAAGCGCGCCGAGAACAACCAGCGCTTCGCCAATGATTTTCACGGCGACCAGGGCCCGCTCGGCGTCTCCAACCCGATCTCGCCGCTGCCGATCTGCGAGGCCTATTTCCGCGCCGGCCAGGAGATGGGCATTCCCTTCAATCCGGATTTCAACGGCGCTGCCCAAGAAGGCGTCGGCTATTACCAGCTCACCCAGAAGGACGCGCGGCGCTCCTCCGCCTCGGTCGCCTATTTGAAGCCGATCCGCGCCCGCAAGAACCTTACCGTCAGGACCGACGTGCTGGTCACACGCATCGTCGTCGAGAAAGGCCGCGCCATCGGTGTCGAAGTCGTCGACAGGCCGGGCGGCGAGAAGAAGATCCTGCGCGCCGAGCGCGAGGTGATCGTCTCATCAGGCTCCATCGGCTCGCCGAAGCTGTTGATGCAGTCTGGCATCGGCCCGGCCGATCACCTGAAGTCGGTCGGCGTGGCGCCGGTCCACGACCTGCCCGGCGTCGGCTCCAACATGCAGGATCATCTCGACCTCTTCGTCATCGCCGAATGCACCGGCGACCACACCTACGACAATTATGCCAAGCTGCACCGCACGGCCTGGGCAGGCCTGCAGTATCTGCTGTTGAAGAAGGGGCCGGTCGCCTCCAGCCTGTTCGAGACAGGCGGCTTCTGGTACGCCGACCCGACCGCCGCTTCGCCCGACATCCAGTTCCATCTCGGCCTGGGCTCCGGCATCGAGGCCGGCGTCGAGAAGCTGAAAAACCCCGGCGTCACTTTGAACTCGGCCTTCCTGCGGCCACGCTCGCGCGGCACGGTGCGGCTGAAGAGCGGCGACCCGGCCGACCATCCGCTCATCGACCCGAACTACTGGTCCGACCCCTATGACCGCGCCATGTCGCTCAAGGGGTTGCGGCTGGCGCGCGAGATCATGCGGCAGAAAGCGCTTGCCCCTTACGTGCTGCGCGAAGTGCTGCCCGGCCCCTCGCTCGCCAGCGACGACGAGCTGATCGACTATGCCTGCCGCACCTCCAAGACGGACCACCATCCGGTCGGCACCTGCCGCATGGGCCATGACGAGATGGCGGTGGTGACAGCCGACCTCAGGCTGCGCGGCATAGAGGGCCTGCGGGTCTGCGATGCATCGGTCATGCCGCGCGTCCCCTCTTCCAACACCAATGCGCCAACCATCATGGTCGGCGAAAAAGGTGCCGACCTCATTCTCGGCCGCGAGCCGCTGCCGCCGACAGTATTTTCTGGAAATCGGGCCGCCTAGGAGCAAGAAGATGATCCGCCACTGTGTTTTCGTCAGGTTTCGCAGCGATGTTCCCGATGGCGAACGCAAAGCGATCCACGCCGACCTCGAGGCGCTGCGGCAGGTCATCGACGGCATGGACACCGTTCAGTTCAGCGCCAATGTCAGTCCGGAGCCGTTCGCACGCGGCTTCAGCCATGGGTTCACCATCGATTTTCGCGATGCAGCGGCGCGCGATGCGTATCTGGTGCACGAGGCGCACCAGCGCGCCGGCGCGCGGCTCGTCGGCGCCCTGGAAGGCGGAACGGATGGATTGATGGTCTTCGATCTCGAGCTTATGAAAAAGTGAGCCCGGCAGCTACGGCTACTGGCGCTGTTCGCCGGCGTGATCGCCGTCTGCATCATCGTCGTCATCCGCTTCAGTCCGGGACGGCGCGGCCAGGTGATGACGGGTGCTCGGTTGACGGCAGCTACCCAAGCCGCAGCGCGACGACGCCGGCGACGATGCTGAGCGCGGCGGCGCCGCGCCAGCCCGTCATCTTCTCGCCGAGCGCGAAGACCGAGATCATCATGGCAAACAGGATCGAGGTCTCGCGCAGCGACGCCACCGAGGCGATCGGCGCCTTGGTCATCGCCCACATCACGATCCAGTAGGCGGCGCCGCTGAGCACGCCGGTGAACAGCCCCGCCTTCCAGTCGCGCGCCAGGACAGGCAGCGACCGCGGCCCGCGGAACATCACGCACAGCAGCAGCGCCCATGCCGCATCGCAGACGAACAGCCAGGCGGCATAGCTCTGCGCCGTTGTCGCCAGCCGCGCGCCGCTGCCATCCGAAAGCGTGTAGCTGGCGATGAAGATCGATGTGCCTAGTGCGAAGCCCACGGCGCGCAGGTTGAGCTTCTCCAGATGCGCGCCGCCACGGAACGACATCACCAGCGTGCCCGCCGACAACAAAAGGATGCCGAGAATGGCGAACGGCGCCGGCACTTCCTGGACCACCACGATGCCGCCGAGCGCCGCCAGCAGCGGCGCCGTGCCACGCGCCAGCGGATAAGTCTGGGCGAAATCGCCGGCCTGGTAGGCGCCGATGAGGAAGGTGCGGTAGCCCATGTGAAAGACCACCGAAGCGATGATGAAAGGCCACACCTCCGCCTTCGGCACCTCGACGAAAGGCAGCACCAGCAGCGCGGCAAAACCCATGCCGAGCGTCATCAGCGTGATCGACAGGAAGCGGTCGAGATGCACCTTGACCAGCGCGTTCCAGATCGCGTGCATGGCGGCAGCGGCAAGCACCGCGAAGAAGACGAAAAGCGTCATTTCAGGCTCACCGGCCTCCCAAGGTGAAGGGCGTCTCGAGATCGATCTCGACCCGCACCGGGAAGTGATCGGACGCCACCTCGCCGATATCTGACCCGACCGAGCGTACACGCCCGGCGAACATGCCGCCGACGAAGCAATGGTCGAGCCGGCGGTTTGCCACCTTGCCGTCGATGATCTTCACATGCGTATGGAAATCCGCGGCCGGCTCGCTGGCGATGGCGGCCGCGTCGACGAAGCCGTCGAGATAGGCTGCCCCGCGATGATAGGGCGTGCTGCCGACGATGCGGCGGTATTCGGCGCTGCCCGACTCCATGTTGAAATCGCCCATCCAGATCGCCGCCAGCGGATTTTCCGGCTCGGCTTCGCCACTGGTCCAGTTGCGCGAGGGCTCGTCATCGATGCCGCTCCACGGACCGCCTTCGGAAGGCGCGCGGCGATGCTCGGCCAGGAGATAGTCGATCTGCTCCAGCCGCTCTTCGGCCGCGATGTGGGCGAGATGCAGCGACAGCACCCGCACCGGCCCGGCCGGCGTGCGGATCATGCATTCGAGTGCCGCATTGCGCGTGTTGAGCGGCCGCAAGGTGCGGCGCATCGGCAGCGCATGCAGCCGCGACCAGACGATCGGCAGCTTCGACAGCACCATGGTGCCGAACTGCCGGCGCCGGTTGACCAGACGGCCGTCGCGCCGCTCACTGGCATCCATGTCGAAAGCCGGCCCGTAGACCCAGTGATAGTCAGGCAGCAGGCCGGAGAGGATCTCGGGCTGGTCGTCGAAATTGCTG
The DNA here is from genome assembly GCA_004791255.1 of bacterium M00.F.Ca.ET.205.01.1.1. Lineage (GTDB taxonomy): Bacteria > Pseudomonadota > Alphaproteobacteria > Rhizobiales > Rhizobiaceae > Mesorhizobium. The sequence goes on along the minus strand of SRUQ01000003.1, from coordinate 355,955 downwards.
CGCTGCCAGTGCCGCTCGACCTCCTGCAGTGCGATGATGTCGGCGCCGGCAACGACGCGCGCGGCGCGCGAAAGATCGTAGCGGCCGTCGCCGCCGAACCCGTACTGGATGTTGTAGCTGACCAGCTTCATTGATTAATCGGCTCAATTTCAACGTTGGCAGTAGCGGTTCGGCAAGTTGGTTGCAATGTGCAGGCAAATGGGGGCGGCTTGGGCCAGAAGCTGCTTTAGTCGGTCGTCAGCGGCTGGAACCGCCCGGCTGGCGACGCCGCCAGTTCCGACCAGTCGATCTCTTCCTCCAGCCGGTGATACGCCTCGTCGCCGATCGTGCCGTCGCGGCGCAATTCCTCCAGCGTGTCGCGCTGGCGGTTGATGGCGTAGAGGCGCAGCCGGTCATATTCGGTTGCCGCCTGTGCATCCTCCGGATTTTCCGCGATCACGCGCTGAGCCTCATACTGCTCGCGCACGACGGCCGCCGCGGCCGACGTCTTGCGGCTCAACACGTCAAGGGCCGCCTGCATCACGGCAACCCTGGCCTGGGCCACCTCGCGGTCTATCGTCGTATCCTGTTCGAAGTTGAGCAGACGCAGCAGCGGCTTCAAGCTCATGCCTTGCAGCACCAGCGTGCCGAGAACCACCGCGAAGGCGGCGAGCACGATCGGGTCGCGGCCAGGGAAATTGGCGGGCAGCGCAATGGCCACCACCAGCGTCACCAGCCCCCGCATGCCGCACCAGCCGACGAGCACGGCGCCGCGAAACGTCGGTGCATCTCGCCTTCGCTCCTCGCTGCTGAAGTCGGCAAACCGTTTTATGACAGCGACATAACCCAGCACCCAGGCGAGGCGCGCCACGATGACGACGGCCAGCACCGTTGCGGCGAAGAGAAAGGCGTCGCCTTGCCCGTCGCCGGAAAGCCGGCCGACGATCGACCGTGCCTGCAGGCCCATCAACACGAAGGCGAGCACGTTGAGCACGAAGACCGCCGATTCCCAGACGGAATAGGTGCTGACGCGCCGTCTGGCCGACATCCGGCGTGGCGCCCGGCGCGCAATCGTGATGGCATAGACGACGATGGTGATGATGGCTGAAAGGCCGAGTTTGTCGGCGATGATCCAGACGGCGAAGGTCCCGGCGAACTGCACCACGGTGCTGCTTGCCGCATCCTCGATGCGCGTCAGCGTCAATAGCGAGAAGCGGCCGAACACATAGCCGGCGACAACGCTGCCGATCGTCGACAGGAGGATGACCGGCACCGCGTCCTTCAGCAGCACCGAACCGATGGCGGCCGAAACCGCGATCCGATAGATCAGCAGTGCTGTGGCGTCGTTGAGCAGGCTCTCGCCTTGCAGGATGGCAGTGAGGCGGTGCGGCACCTTGAACTGGCCAAGCACGGCGCTCGCCGCCACCGCGTCCGGCGGGGCAACGATGGCGCCGAGCGCGATCGCCGCCGCGATCGGCAGACCCGCCATTTTCCAGCCGACGAAGGCAACGACGACAGTGGTGAAGATAACGGCACCGAGCGCCAGCAGCACCAGCGACAGCCGGTAGCGCTTCAGGTCACGCAGCGAGGTGTCATAGGCAGCATCGAGCAGCACCGGCGCGATGAACAGCGCCAGCGCCAGTTCAGGGTCGATCTCGATGGTCGGTGCGCCCGGCACGAAGGCGATCGCGACCCCGGCCAGGGCCAACAGCGACGGATAGGGAATCTCCAGTCGCCGCGACAGCGCCGTCAGCGCGACGGCGGTCAAAAGCAGGACAAGGGTGAGTTCGAAAAGAGCCATGGGCTTTATGTCCGTGAAACGGGATTGCCGGCGCGAATAGTGTTGAAGGATGCGGTCGATTGGCCATCGAACTCAAGCCCCCTGGCAGAAGTCGCGGAACTTGCCTGCTGGCCTACCGGGCCGGCATGATCCTCATCGGCCCGTACGAATCGCCCTTCGTGCGCCGCGTCGGCAATAGCCAGATGCTGCTCGAGGGCCATATGGTCCTCGACGATCCCTATGGCCAAGGTCGGCCGAGGCGAAGGATGTTTCCAACTTATCAGCCGGCGCGCGCCAGGCGCTCAAAGTCGCAGCCCTGGCGACAGGGCTCGGCGACAAGACCGTCAGTCTGCCCCAGGAGAGACGGCTGCGCGAAAAAGCTTTCGATCTATGGGTAGAGCGGCGATGCCTTCATTGCGCCGGCATGAGGCCGGCGCCCGCTGGGCTCTTACCCTTCAATGAAGGACCAGCATGTCGCCCGACGAGAAGGAAATCTCCGCCTTCTCGCCAACCGCGGGCGGCGGCGTGGCCGAATTGTTGAAGGTGTCGAGCGACACCGTGTTGCCGCCGATGCCGACGCGAACCCGGATCACCGAGCCGAGGAAATGCACCTCGGATATCTCGCCCGAAAGGCTGGAGTCGCGGCCCGGCTGGCGGCCGAGCGAAATCGCCTCGGGCCGCAGAGCCAGCGACAGCGTATCGCCGGACTTGGAACCGTTGAGCTTGCCCTTGAGCGCGACCTCTTGCGAATTGACACGCACCGTACCTGAAGCGGCGTCGGTCACGGTGCCCTCGAGCACATTGAGCGTGCCGACGAAATTGGCCACGAACTTCGTCGCCGGCCTGTTGTAGATCTCGAACGGCGTGCCGACCTGCTCGGCCTTGCCGCCATACATCACCGCGATGCGGTCGGAGATCGACAGCGCCTCTTCCTGGTCATGGGTGACGAAGATGGTGGTGATGCCGAGCTTCTTCTGGATGGAACGGATTTCCTCGCGCAGCGACACGCGCACCTTGGCATCAAGCGCCGACAGCGGTTCGTCGAGCAGAAGCAGCTTCGGCTTCGGCGCAATGGCGCGCGCCAGCGCGATGCGCTGCTGCTGGCCGCCGGAAAGCTGATAGGGATAGCGGTCCGCCATCTGCGGCAGCTTGATGATGCCCAGCATCTCGGCGACCCGGGCATCGATGTCCGCCCTGGGCATGCCTGCGACCTTCAGGCCGAAGCCGATGTTCTGCGCCACGGTCAGGTTCGGGAACAGCGCATAGGCCTGGAACACCATGCCGACATTGCGCTGGTTGGGCTTGAGCCGCGTAATGTCCTTGCCAGCGACGACGATCTTGCCGGCGCTCGGCTCTTCGAAGCCGGCGACCATGCGCAGCACCGTCGTCTTGCCGCATCCCGACGGGCCGAGGAACGAGACGAATTCACCCGGTTCGACGTCGAGATTGAAATCCTCCACGACGGTGGTCGCGCCAAAGGATTTGCGAACGTGCTGGATGGAGAGGAATGGGTCGGCCATGGCTTTGACTTTCAGTTCGGTCGATTTGCCGATTTCGGCGCGAAGCGGGACAGAATCTGGATCAGCGACATACAGCCCCAGGTGATGGCGAAGGCTATGATAGCAAGCGCTGCCGGCTCATAAGCGCGGTTGGCGCCGACGTTCTGCAGATAGGGGCCGAAGGCAGGCCGGTTGAGCAAGCTGGCCATGGTGAATTCGCCAATGACGATGGCAAAGGTGAGGAAGGCGCCCGACAACACCGCGATCAGCACATTAGGCAAGATCACTCGACCAATGATCGTGCCCCAACCGGCGCCAAGGATCTGCGCCGCTTCGGTCAGCGTCCGCACGTCGATGGTGCGAAGGCCGGTGTCGACTGCGCGATACATGTAGGGCAGCGCCAGCATCGCATAGCCGATGACCAGCAAGGCATTGGTACCCATGTCGGTCGCCAAGAACGGCAGCGGTGAATTCGAGCCATACATTCTGATGTAGCCGAAGACGATGACAATGGCTGGGATGACCAGCGGCAGCAACGTGATGAATTCGACGATCGGCCGCAATTGCGGCAGGCGCAGCCGGATCCAGTAGGCGGCCGGCACCACGATCAGCACGCCGAGAATGATGGTGAAGAAGGCGGCGAGCACCGAGTAGCCAAAGGTCGCCTGAAAACGAGGGTCGCCAAGTACGATCTGGTAAGCATCAAAGGAATAGGCGCCGCGCCGCATGCGCATGGAAAATTCCACCGTCGCGATCAGTGGAATGAAGAAATAGGCCGCACCCAGCGCGAAGACGACCCAGGCCCAGAATTTGCCGGACTTCATTTCAGCCACCTCTCCGAACGGGTCCGGAACCAGATGTAGAAGACATTGGCCAGCCCGGTGATGACGATCATGCCGAAGGCGATTGCGTAGCCGAGATGAGCATTGTGCAGCACGTCGCCGCGGATCTGCGCATAGAGCAGGATCGGCACGATGTTGAGTGAGGAGCCGGTCAGCGCATAGGCGGTGGCGATGGCGCCGAAGGCATTGGCGAAGAGCAGGATGACGGTGCCGAGGAAGCTCGGCCAGATCACAGGGATGACCACCATACGCCAGTACTGCGCCTGGGTGGCGCCGAGCGTCGCGGCGGCCTCGCCCCATTCCTTTTTCAAGCCGTCGATCGCCGGCGTGATGATAACCACCATCAGCGGAATCTGGAAATAGACATAGGTCAGCGTCAGCCCCCAGAACGACAGGATGTTGAAGCCGTGCGCGTAGATGTTGAGGCCGAACACAGTGTTGAGCAGCACCGTGGCGAGGCCGAGTCGTCCGAGCGTGGCGAGAAAGGCGAAGGCCAGCGGCACGCCAGCGAAATTGGAAGCAACGCCGGAAAAGGTCAGCGTTGCCGAGCGTATCCACTCCGGCAGGCCGCCGCGCACGATGGCGATGGCAATAGCCAGGCCGGCGAAGGCGCCGATCAGCGCTGAGGCAAGGCTGACCTTGAGCGAGATCCAGTAGGCGGCAACAATCGATGGCTGCGCCAGTGCCGCTATGTTTTCGAACGTGAATTCGCCGGCATCGTTCTGGAATGCGCCCAGCATCAGATAGAGCGTGGGCAGGATCAGGAACATGATGGCAAATATGAAGAATGGCGCGACGCCGAGCCATTGCGTCGGCAGCCTGAGGCTGCGCACTTCGGCGGGAGGCGCGGCCTTTCCCGCCATGGTCTGATCGGAAAGCGAGAGGTCGGTCATGCGCCGGCTACCGTCTTCGAGGAAAAGCCGGGCGGCCTCGCGACCGCCCGGTGGACTTCAAGTCTACTTGACGTTGGCGCCGACGACGGCATCCCAGTTCTTGGTGATGGCTTCCTTCGCTTTGCCCTGCTCATCGAGCGTCGGGAACACTGCGGCAGTGTAAGCCTCGGCCGGCGGCAGCTTGGCCATTACCTCCGCCGGGAGCTTGCCGTTCTTTGCAAGATCGTTAAAGCGGATCGGGTGGCAATAGCCCTTCAGCCAACCGATCTGGCCTTCGTCGGAGTAGAGATACTCCAGCCAAAGCTTGGCGGCATTCGGGTGCGGCGCGAAGGCGCTGATCGCCTGCACGTAGACACCGGCGACGACGCCGGTCTTCGGCACGACGACGTCGACCGGCGGGTTGCCCTTCAGCGTGTCGCGGCCAGCAAGCGCGTTGTAGTCCCAAGTGACCAGGATCGGGGTCTGGCCCTGGGCGAGCGTCGCCGGCTTGCCGATCACCGGCACGAAATTGCCGGCGGCATTGAGCTTCTTGAAGAAGTCGAGGCCGGCGGTGCCGGCGGCTTCGCCAGCGGCCGCGCCACCGGAAAGGCCGGCGGCGTAGACGGCCTGGATGGCCTGGTTCGAGGCGCGCGGGTCACCGGCCAGCGCGACGGTGTTGGCATAGTCGGCCTTGAGCAGGTCCGCCCAGTCAGCCGGTGCTTCCTTGACCAGATCCTTGTTCACCAGGAAGGAGAGCACACCGTAATAGTCGCCGGTCCAGAAGCCGTCGGCATCCTTGGCGCTGTCGGGGATCGAGTCCCAAGTCGACACCTTGTAAGCTTGGATCAGGCCATCCTTCTTGGCGGTCGGGCCGAAAGACAGGCCAACGTCGATGACGTCGGGGGCCTGCGGGCCCTTATTGTCCTTGTTGGCCTTGATCGCCTCGACCTCGTCGCCGGAACCGGCATCGGGGTTGAGTTCATTGACGGTGATCCCCGGATACTTCGCCTTGAAGCCGTCGATGACGGCGCCGTAGCCGCACCAGTCATGCGGCAGCGCGATGGTGGTGAGCTGGCCTTCGGCCTTGGCGGCCTTGACGAGATCGTCCAGCGAAGCCGCGGACGAAATCACCGACGACACCATCAGGGTCGCGGCCGAAAGGGAAAGCACCTTCCCCGTAAATTTGAACATGTGTTCTCTCCGTTGAACTGACGCCGTTGGACGCCTGCGATGCGGTATCGTTTTCATGTGACAGCCAGATGAAAGCTTTATGAAACCGGCTGCTCGCAGTACGAAAAAGTAAACTCTTTTTAACCGGATGTAGCAATCGCTTCGCGACTCTTTTTCCGGCTAACTAGTTTTAGCCTTGCCCTGTGCCCTCTCCCCTTGTTTTCATACCCCATTTTCAGATCAATTTTATGCGCACAAAGCGCCTCAAACGGTGCCTGCGATGGCGTTTTCGAGCAAGGTCAACGCCGCCTTCTTGGTCAGCTTGACCGGGTTGCCGCCGGCGGTCGGATCGACCACGGCCATGTCGGCGATCAGCCCCTTGCGCTTCTTGTCCATGTCGAGCCCCTTGATCAGGCCGGGCAGCGCATGCGGCACCTTCAATTCCTTGCGCAGCTTGATGATCGACTTGGCGAAGCCGTCGAAGCCGCCCTTGATACCGCAATAGGCGGCGAGCCGGCCGATGCGCTCCTCGATGGAGTCACGGTTGAAGGCGAGCACATAGGGCATGAACACCGCATTGGTCATGCCGTGATGGGTGTCGTAGAGCGCACCGATCGGATGCGACAGCGAATGGATGGCCCCTAACCCCTTCTGGAAGGCGGTGGCGCCCATGGCGGCGGCGCTCATCATGTGGGCGCGGGCGACCAGATCCTTGCCGTTGGCGAAGGCCTTGGGCAGGTTCTCGAACACCAGCCTGATGCCTTCAACGGCGATGCCGTCGGCCATCGGATGATAGCCTGGGGCGCAATAGGCCTCCAGGCAGTGGGCGAGCGCGTCCATGCCGGTGCCGGCGGTGATGAAGCCCGGCATGCCGACCGACAGCTCCGGATCGGCGATGACGATCGCCGGCAAAAGCTTCGGATGGAAGATGACCTTCTTGGTGTGGGTCTCCTCATTGGTGATGACGCCGGCGCGGCCGACTTCAGACCCGGTACCGGCGGTGGTCGGCACCGCGATGATCGGCGCGATCGCGTCCGAATTGGCGCGCGTCCACCAGTCGCCGACATCCTCGAAATCCCACACCGGCCGCGTCTGGCCGGCCTGGAAGGCGACCAGCTTGCCGAGGTCGAGCGCCGAGCCGCCGCCGAAGGCGATGACGCCGTCATGCTTGCCCTTCTTGAACACCGCGATGCCGGCGGTGAGGTTGGACTCGACAGGGTTCGGCCTCACCTCCGAGAAGACGCCGTAAGGGATCTTGGCGTCGTCGAGAACCTTCAGCGTCGAGGCGACGACCGGCAGTTTCGCCAGTCCCGGATCGGTGACGAACAGCGGCCGCTTGATGCCCGTCGCGGCGAGCACTTCGGGCAGTTCCTTGATGCGGCCGGCGCCGAAGCGGACGGTGGTGGGGTAGTTCCATTTGGAGATGAGCTTGGACATTTTTTGTCTTTCGAACGATCAGATGGCTTCACGAAGGTGGAAGGATTTCGGCCTGGTCAGATTGTCATAGCCGAGCGCCGACAGGGCAACGCCCTTGCCGGTATCCTTGACGCCGGTCCAGACCAGCGCCGGATCGAGATAGTCGCAGCGGTTCATGAACACCGTGCCGGTCTCGACACGGTTGCCGATCGCCACCGCATGCTCGGTGTCGCGCGTCCAGATCGAAGCGGTCAGCCCGTAGGGGCTGTCGTTCATCAGCGCAATCGCCTCCTCGTCGTTGCGCACCTTCATGATGCCGACGATCGGGCCGAAGCTTTCCTCGCGCATGACGCTCATCTGGTGGTCGACTTCAGTCAGCACTTCCGGCGCCAGATAGGGCGACCCGGCCTTGTCGTTGGCCACTTTCATGTTGATATGCGCCTTGGCGCCCTTGCGCAGCGCCTCGGCCTTCTGCTCGCGGATCAGGTCGGCGAAGCGCGCCTGCGCCATCGGCCCCATCGTCGTCGCCTGCTCCAGCGGATTGCCGACGACATAGTTCTTCGTCTCGGCGACGAAGCCCTCGACGAACTCGTCATAGACCTTCTCATGCACATAGACGCGCTCGATGCCGCAGCAGCATTGGCCGGAATTGAAGAAGGCGCCGTCGACCAGATTGGCCACCGCATGGTCCATCTTGGCGTCAGGCAGCACATAGGCCGGATCCTTGCCGCCGAGCTCGAGGCCGAGCGTCATGAAGGTGCCGGCCGCCGCCTTCTCGATGGCGCGGCCGCCGCCGACCGAGCCGGTGAAATTGACATGGTCGATCTTGCCCGAGCCCAGCAATTTCTCTGTCTGGGCGTGGTTCAGCACGATGTTCTGGAACACGCCCTTGGGCAGGCCAGCCTTCTCGAAAGCGTGGGCGAAGCGCTCGCCGACCAGCAGCGTCTGCGCGGCGTGCTTGAGGATGACGGTGTTGCCGGCCATCAGCGCCGGCACGATGGTGTTGACGGCGGTCAGATAAGGATAATTCCACGGCGCGATCACCATGACCACGCCGAGCGGATCCTTCTTCACATAGCGGCGGAAACCATCCTTGGGGTTTGAAGCCGGCACCGATTTCAGTGCCTGCTCGGCGATCTCGACCATATAGTTGGTGCGTTCCTTGACGCCGCCGAACTCGCCGCCATAGCGCACCGGACGACCCATCTGCCAGGCGATCTCAGGCACGATCTCGTCAGTCATCGCGACCAGCGCTTCAAGCATCGCCAGCATGTACTTGCCGCGCTCGACGATCGGCGTCTCAGCCCATTTCTCCTGCGCCGCCTTGGCACGCTCGACCGCGGCATTGACCGCCTGGTCGGTGGCGATCGGACGCTCGGCATAGATCGAGCCATCGATGGGGGATTTGAGTTTGACCGTTTCCAATTAGACGCTCCTGAACTTCATTCTTCCAACACAGCTGTCGTGCCAAACCAGACGTCTCCGACGTCCGGATCGCGCATATCTTTCGACAGCCAGACTTTCACGACAGTCTCGATTATCTCTTCCGGTCCTGTCCCATACTTGTGTTCCGCGACCCAGCTCTTGTCCCGACCGGTTATCGGGATTGCTCCCCTCGCCAGTAGGCCCTTCAGAGCCGTCCTGGTGAACGTCGCAAGGTCTTCGCCATCAAGACCAAATTCATGACGGCCGACAGGAATGACCTGCCAAAGACCGACAGCATCGATATCCAGTTCGTTTGGAGCAAGCGCCACCCAGTCTGCCGCCGAAAGGTTGTAGCTGCGATGGCGCTTGTCCCAATCCATCCCTAGTACCGCTCGAACCCTCTGTGCAGTTCCCAATCCGTGATCCGGCGGTCGTATTCGAACTGTTCCCACTTTGCCGTATGCACGTAGTGCTCCAGCACATCCTCGCCGAGCGCCTGCTTCAGCATCTTCGACTTCGCCAGCGTCTCGGTCGCGTCGCGCAGCGTCTTCGGAATCTCGGGCAGGCGCGAGGCCTGGTAGGCGTCGCCGACGAACGGCTTCTGCAGTTCAAGCTTCTCATCGATGCCGGCGAGACCGGCGGCGATCAGCGCCGCGAAGGCGAGATACGGGTTAAGATCGGCGCCGCCGATGCGGCACTCCATGCGGATGCCCTTGGTGCCCTCGCCGCACAGGCGGAAGCCGGCGGTGCGGTTGTCCTCGCTCCACATGATCTTGGTCGGCGCGAAGGTACCGGCCTGGAAACGCTTGTAGGAGTTGATGTAGGGCGCCAGGAACCAGGTGAACTCCTTGGCATACTTCAACTGTCCTGCCGCCCATTGCTGGCCGAGCGTCGACAGTGTCCAGTCCGCCTTCTTGTCGAAGAACAAAGGCGTCTTGCCGTCGGCGCTCCACAGCGAATTGTGGATGTGGCTGGAGTTGCCGGCGAGACCGTAATTGTACTTGGACATGAAGGAGATGGCCTTGCCTTCGGACTCGGCAATCTCCTTGGCGCCGTTCTTCAGGATGACGTGGCGGTCGGCCATGTCGAGCGCCTCGGCATAGCGCACATTGATCTCTTCCTGGCCCGGTCCCCATTCGCCCTTGGAGTTCTCGATCGGGATACCGGCGGCTTCCATCTCGTTGCGAAGCCGGCGCATGACGCCTTCTTCCTTGGTGGTGATGCCGATCTGGTAGTCGCCGATATAGGGCGAGGCGGTATCGAGGCCTTGCCAGTGCTTCTTGCGGGCGGAATCGTAGGTCTCGTTGAACAGATAGAATTCGAGCTCGGAGGCGAAATAGCCGATATAGCCACGCTCGGAGAGCCGCTTGACCTGCTTTTTCAGGATGGCGCGCGGCGAATGCGGCAGGTCGTCATGCGTGTGGTGATCCAGCACGTCGCAGATCACCAGTGCCGTCTTTTCCAGCCATGGAATGCGCCGCAGCGTGGCCAGGTCCGGCTTCATGACGAAATCGCCATAGCCCTTCGACCAGCTTGCCGCCTTGTAGCCGGGCACCGGCTCCATATCGATATCGCAGGCCATCAGATAGTTGCAGCCATGCGTCTCGTCATGGGCGGAATCGACGAAGTACTGGGCCAGGAAACGCTTTCCCGCCAGCCGCCCCTGCATGTCGACGATGCAGGCGAGCACCGTGTCGATCTCGCCGCTGGAGACCGCTTTCTTCAACTGATCGAACGAGAAATTTCCGGCCATTCCTTTGGCACTCCAGCGCTTGGTCGTTGTGAGGGATGAAACGAAGCCATGGCCGGCGCGAGGCCGGCCATGGCTAGGAGGCGACGGATCAGTGGGCGGTCTCGCCGATGGCCAGTTCTGCAGCCGCGATGGCAGCCTGGCGCTTGGCGATCTGATCGCCGATCGGCGGACCCTGGAAGCGGCGACTCTCGAAACCGAACCAGAGCACGGCGGTCAGCACGATGAAGCCAATGGTGATGTAGAGCACCTTGTCGTTCGGCGGCTGGATGGCAATGTAGAAGATGATCGCCATGCCGACGACCGACAGCGCGCAAAACAGCTTGAACAGGCCGGCACCGAGATTCCACGGGCCCGGTGTCGGCCATTTCGCCGTTCCGAAAGTCATCATGCCCAGCACGATCGGGATCGTGAACGACAGGAACAGGAACACCAGGGTCGAGTTGACGACGATGGTGTAAATGTTGGTGCCGCCGATCGAGATGAACTGGGCAAGAAAGACATAGATGATCTCAAGGATCGCAGCGGTCCAGATGGCGTTGACCGGCGTGCGCCAGGTTGGGTTGACCTTGGCGAGCGACGAAGATCCAACCGGCATGCCGCCATCGCGTGAGAACGCAAACAACATGCGCGAAGCCGACGTCACCGTGGCGAGACCACAGAGGAACTGCGAGATCAGGATAGCCAAATAGAGCAGTTCCTTCAGCCAGCCCGGGAGGATAGCATCCATCGTCGCGAAGAATACGGTCCAGCCCTGCTTGGCGCCGGCTGCCAGATCCGGGATGGCGAGCACGATTGCGCACAGCATGACCCAGCCGATCAGCGACGACCAGAGCACGGACGAAACGATTGCCCGAGGAACCGAGTGTGCTGCCTTGACGGTCTCTTCGGACGTATGTGCCGACGCATCATAGCCGGTGATTGTGTAGACCGGCAGCAGCAGGCAAAGCAGGAACAGATAGCTCATCGAGTCGGATTGCGGGAAGACACCGCCGCCCGCGTCACCGGAATAGTTGGTGAACGTCCACAGTCGCGTTATGTCGATTGCAGGCGCAAACACCAGGCAAGCCACGATCAATACCGCCGTCGCGCCCAGGATAAGGAAGCCTGAAGCATCGGTCAGCATCGCCGTGAGCTTGATGCCGAAGTGATTGAGCAGCGCCTGCAGAACGGTGATGGCGGTGACGAACCCTACGATCTCGCCCGGGGTGCCGGTAATGCCGAAAGCCGCGCCGAAGGTCCCGACGAAGAAGAAGGCAGTGCCGATGTTGATGGCGCCCAGCACAGTGATCAGGCCGAGCAGGTTGAGCCAAGCGGTCAGCCAGCCGGTGAAGCGGTTTCCAAGGATCGACGACCAGTGATAGAGGCCGCCGGCGGTCGGGAATGCCGAGGCGATCTGCGCCATGGCAAGGGCAAAGAACCCAGACACGGCACAGCCGACGATCCAGCCGATGCCCGCGCCCGCGCCGCCGATCGACGAGGTCGCCTGTGCGAAAGAATTGATGCCGCCTGAAAGAATGCAGATGATCGAGAATGAGATCGCAAAGTTCGAGAAGCGGCTCATGCTTCGTGACAGTTCCTGGGCATAGCCCATTCCGTGAAGGACCTTTAAGTCCTCGTGCTTGTCGACTTCCGTGTAGTCTGCCATTTGAAGTCCCCTTTTAATTTCTTAGCTGGCCGATTGTACTGACTTTCCCATTACGCTTTGTCGGGAGCCCCTGGCCTCCTCGGGCTCCAGATTAGAAAAAATGCCTGTGAGCAGATCCGCCCATTTCCGCTGCCCGGTCTCGCCGGAGATTTCATCGTTGCGGATTTCGATCATCGCGCAAGGCAGCCCGCGCGAACGCGCATGCCGTTCCAGCGTGAAATAGACGCGGTCGGCAGGCGAATAGGGTTCGTTGACGCCGACGGTCACGCCGGCAAGCCGCTGCAGCGCTCCGATCAGCGGCGCCGCCAGGCGACGATCCTCATCATGGATGATGCCGATGTGCCAGGGCCGGTTGCGGCCCTTGTAGACCGGCGTGAAGGAATGCACCGACACCAGCCGGGTCTCCTGCCCGCGCGCCAGCCTGTCCTCGACAATGCGCTCGATGGCGGCATGGAAGGGCTGCCATGACAGGGCGATCCGTTCGGCGCGCTGTTTGTCGGAAAGGCCGGCGTTGCCCGGAATGGCCGTGGTCTCGCTGACCGGCGGCACCAGATCGGGCGCGTCGAGTGGGCGGTTGCAGTCGATGACGAGACGGGAAATACGGGTTTCGACCAGCGTCGCATCAAGCGCCTGTGCCATGCGCAACGCCACCGGCAGCGCGCCGGGATCCCAGGCGATGTGGCGGGACAGGTCCTCGGCGGCAAGACCGAGCGTACCGAATTCGGCCGGCAGGAAATTGGAGGCGTGGTCGCAGGTCAGCACAAAAGGGCTCGATCCGCCCGGGTTGGTCACCCCGACGGTTTCAGACGATGCAAGGCTGGCGGGCCGCGCTGTCTTCATAGTCCTGCCGTTCCCCGGGAGCGCTGTATCGTATGTTACGTATTTTGTCTCATTGCGTCCCTGTGGATGATTTCATACAGTTTGCCCGGCTTTGTCAAATGCGATCTCGGAAAAGACCTTGGATAAGGCCGATGAGTGGGGGAAAACCATGATTTCCAGCATTGCCGAACTGATCGCCGACCGCATCGGCAGCATGCCGGCGGGAGAACGGCGCGCGGCCCAGACCCTGATCGCCAGCTACCCCATGATCGGCCTGAAGACGGTTGCCGAATTCTCGGCCGCAGCCGGCGTCTCCTCGCCGACGATCCTGCGTTTCGTCGCCCGGCTCGGCTTCCAGAACTATCCGGAATTCCAGTCGAGCCTGCAGGATGAACTGGCCGCGCAACTGCAATCGCCGGCGATACGCACGCTCAATCCGCCCTCGCCTGGCGGCGGCACCGCGTCGCCGATGCTGGAGGCGACGCTCGATAATATGCGCGAGACCTTCAGGCATCTGTCGGACAGGCAGCTTGCCGATATCGCGACCCGGCTTGCCGAACGGCGCGGCAAGACCTTCCTGATCGGCGGCCGCTTCACCGATCCGCTGGCACGCTACATGGCCGCCCACCTCGCCATCATCCAGCCTGACGTCATCCACCTTGCCGGCCAGGAAAGCATGTGGCGCGACAGGCTGATCGACATGGGCAAACGCGACGTGCTGGTGATCTTCGACATCCGGCGCTACCAGGACAGCCTCGTCCGCTTCGCCGAGAAGGCGCACCAGCGCGGCGTGCAGATCGTGCTGTTCACCGACCAGTGGCTGTCGCCGATCGCCCGCTTCGCCCGCCATGTCATCGCCGGGCGAACCGCGGTGCCGTCCGCGTGGGACTCTTCGGCGGCGCTTTTCGTCGTCGCCGAAACGCTGATCGGCGCCGTCACCCGGCAACTCGAGCCCGACGGCGCCCGGCGCATCCGCGAGATGGAAGAACTGCGCTGAAGCCTGCTACACCAATGTCGAGCCGGAAAAGTGGGCCACGGTTTTCCGCTCGCAACTTCGTGGAACAGCGAAGTTTCGCAAGATAGTTATTTCAGCAGCCGGCCTTCGATCGACCAGCGCGCGGCGAGGAAATTCAGCACCGCTGCCACCACCACGCCGCCGACCTTTGCCGGCCACACGCCGGCAATGCCTGCGAACAGCGCAATCGACAGGCTGGAAACCCCCAGCGAAATCAGCGCCCCCAGCGAGACGAAGCGAAGGAAGGCATCGTGCAGCCGGATGGTGGGATCGCGCTCGAACGACCAGAACCCGTTCGCCACGAAAGAGAAGATGACGGCGATGAACCAGGAGGTGATGTTGGCCGGCAGCGGCGACACCCCAAGCTTGAGCAGCACGAAGAAGCCGGCAAGGTCGATGGCCGTGTTCACCAGCCCGACAAGAGCGAAGCGGACGATCTTGCTGCCGGTCGAACGCCGGGGCTGGTCGGCGCCGCTCATCCCCTGGCACCCATGATGGCGACACCGGCCCGATCCAGACTTGCGCCGAACGTATCCGAGGCAAGGACCGCGAATTCGGTTTCGCGCACGCTTTGCATCGGGTCGCGCGCCCGCAAGGTCTCGTCGACATGGCCGGGATGGCACATGAACAGCCCCTGCTCCGGCAAGGTCTCGACGGCGGCCTGCAACACGGCAGCGAACCTGTCGGGTTGGCGCCAGTCATAGATGCCGGCGAGCGGCTTGAAGACGGTGAAACCGGCGCGCTGCATGGCCCGGTTGAAGCCAGCGGCCAGGGCGGCGATCGCCGCGACCTTCGATACCGAAGCCCCGCTGCCGGCCAGCGCCGGCGCGCCCCGCAGCGCGGGGCTGCCGGCCTCGGCAACACGCGCCAGCAGCCATTTGCGCACCACAGGCAGGAAGTGCACGTGCTGATGGCCGTCGATGAAATCCGGACCGCGCCCCAGCGCCTCGACGAAACGGCCGTATTGCGCGTCGAGTTCGGCGTGGACATCGCGCTCGTCGGTGCGGCCGCGCAGGATAGGCAAGGCCAGCGAGCCGAGCGGCGGCAGCCGGCCTTCCGGCGCCAGGCTCGAGCGGCCGGTGACGGCCGGCTGGTCGGTCAAGGTCAGATGCAGCCCGACCGCGACGCGGCCGCACAGCGGTCTTATGCGCGCCGCCTCATCGGCCCATTCCGGAAAGCCGGTCATGCACCCGGTGCCGGTCAGGCGGCCACGCTCGAGGAGGTCCAGGATCGCCGTCGAGACGCCGGGCGCCAGGCCGTAATCGTCGGCGATCAGGCGGATGCGCCGCGTCATGTCCGCCGCGTGCCGGGTGCCGGCTTGTCGGAGGCACCACTGCGCACGACGTCGCGCACGATATAGACCGGCCGGTCCTTGCTTTCCGAGAGCGTGACCCAGACATATTCGCCGATCAGGCCAAGAAGGGTCAGGTTGAGGCCGCCAAGCAGCACCACCGCCACCAGCAGACTGGGATAGCCGGGGACCGCGATGCCGTAGAACAGCACCTCGAAGAACACCTTGGCGCCGTAGATGGCGCCCGCCAGCGCCGCCAGCAACCCGCTGAGGCTGATCAGGCGCAGTGGGATGACGGAGAACGAGGTGAACCCTTCCAGCGAAAAGGCGATGAGGTTGAGCCGGCTCCATTTCGAGGTGCCGCTGACGCGATCCTCCGGCGAATAGGGTATGGCCTTCTGGTGAAAGCCGGCCCAGGCGAACAGGCCCTTGTTGAAGCGCCGCTTGTCGCGCAGGCTGGTCAGCGCGCGCGCCACGGTACCGCGCATGACGCGAAAGTCGCCGGCATTTTCGGGAATGTCGAAACGCTGGCTGCTGTTGATCAGGCTGTAGAAAAGCCGCGCCATCTGGCTGCGCCGCCAACTCGCCTCACGCCGGTCGTTCTGCGCATAGACGACGTCGATCCCCGGATCTTCGACCAGTTCGGTAATCATCCTTAGGCTGATGTCCATGGAATGCTGCAGATCCGAATCCATGATCAGCACCATGTCGCCACGCGACTGGTCGAGGCCGGCAAGCACGGCGACTTCCTTGCCGAAATTGCGGCTGAGGCGCACGATCTCCCACGATCCCGACAGCACCTGCGCAAATCGCTCGGCGCTATCGTCGCGGCTGCCATCGTCGATCAGGATTTTGTGGACGGTCATGCCGAAGCGGCGCGACACCGCTTTCTCAAGCTGGTCGAGCAAGGCTGCAAAAGCCGCCGCCGATTGCGCCTCGTTGAAGAACGGCGCGACGATATCGAGTGTCTGGTGCGGCTCAGCCATGGGCGACAGGCCCGGCATTCATCACCTTTTGTCCGGCCCGGCCCCAGAACCACGCCATCAGGAGGCAGGCGACAAAGGTGACCGCGATCGGCCGGAACCAGGGGTAGAGGAAGTCGTGCATGTGGCGCTCGATGCCGGTCAGACCTGTGAGGAACAAAGTCGTCGACAGCACCGAGGCCAGGACGCCGCCACGCTCCTCCCGCCACAGTGTGGCGATAGCGAGGCCGGCGGGCACGGCGATCATGGCATAGGTGTTGGGTTCGACGCGCGGATTGAGGACGCACATGTAGAAGGTGGCCGTCAGGAAGATCGCCAGTCCCGCCATTCCAGGTTCGAGCTTGCGGTCGAACCAGATGACCGCCGAAAGCGTGAGCGCTGCCGCTACGATACGCACGATCGTGGCCACGAACTCGGGAAGGGGCAGTCCCGCCGAGGTGAAGGGCGCCGTGAAATCGGTGGGGACAAAATGGCCGGACTTGTCGACGGCCATCGAGGTCAGCATCTGCGCGAAAACGCGATACTGGTCGGTGACATAGCCGGCAGGTGCGAAGGCATACGGTATGGCCAGCACGAACAGCACCGCCAGCACCACCACCGGTATCAGCCGGGGCCGCAGCGCGCCGGCCAGCAGCAGCATGATGATCGCGGTCGGCTTGGCGATGATGGCGACCGAAGCCCAGAAGAAGGTTTCGGCGCGCCGCCCTTCCAGGGCCGATAGCGTCAGAAGCCAGCAGGCGCCGCTCAGGAGGATCGTCGCCTGGCCGTTGCGGATCGCGCCCAGCGCCATCGGCAAGGCAAGGAAGAGGCCGAAGGAAAGCAGCCACGTCAATTCCCCGCCGCCGAGTTTGCGCACCTGCCGCATCGCCGCGAAGGTCAGCGCGGCAAAGCCCAGCATGTGCCACACCAGGCCGCCCAGCTGCGGACCGAGTTTCAGCACCGGAACATAAAGCGCGGCAAAAGCGGGCGCGTAGAGATAGCCCATCTCCGACTGGATATTGTACAGCGGCCGGCCGTTGAGGAATGACTCGCTGCCGTACCGGTAGGCCAGCGTCACCGTTCGCGCATCGGGCGACCATAGCATCAGGCCGAGAACGACCAGGAATGCCCCGATCCACACACCCAGCCCCACACGGTCGAAAACCGGCTTGGAAATCGTCATCAAAACACTCCGCACGCCATAACGAAAGGCGCGTCGGCCCAGCGTCGTCCCGGCATTCGATGGCGGCGGCATATCACGGACAAAGCGGCGCGGCATAGGGGGTTTGATGGGCGAAGCCACGGTCCGGCAAGGCCGGTGGACAGCGGGCCTGTGATTTTCGCGACCTGCGCGAGCCAGACCATCGGTTCGCATGGACCTTCGGCGCCTCGAAAGATGCTACGGCCGGATGAACACCTTGCCGTTTGGCTTGGCCAGTTCCGCCGGCACCCGCGCCATGGCCTCGGCCAGCGGGATGACCGCCGTCACGTCGGTCGACCAGCGTCCGTCGGAAAAGCGCTTCTGCGCCTCCAGGACCGCCGGGCCGCGGCGATCCTTGGATTGCCGCATCCATTCGCTCAGCCAGAAGCCTTCGATATGCTTGTGCTGGAAGATCAGCTGGCCGGGCTCGCGGATGATGGTGGCGTCGGGATCGAGGCGCCCGTAGATGATCCAGCGCGAGCGCTTCGGCATCGCATTGAAGATCGCCGAAGCCAGCGGCCCGGTGACCGCATCGAGGAAGATGCGCGGTTGTTCTGCCTTCATCACCTCGCGCAGCGTGGCCTCGAAATCCGGCGCCTTCTCGTTGAGCACATGGGCAGCCCCCATCTCCTTCAGCAGCGCGATCTGCTCGTCGCGGCGCACCGTGACGATAGGCCGAAACCCTTCCTCCCTGGCCAGGCCGATGATCAGCTTGCAGAGCTGGCTGGCGCCCGCGGTCATGATGAAGGCCTTTTCGCCCTCCTGCTTGACGATGTCGAACATGGCGATCGCGGTCAGCGGATTGACGATCATCGCCGCGCCGTCTTCATCGCGAACCGTGTCGAGCAGCGGGATGCAGGCCGCCGCCTCGGCAACGGCGTACTCAGCCCAGGCCCCCCAGTTCGACAGCCCGGTGGCGAAGGCAATGCGCTTGCCGACCAGGCTTTTGGCGTAGGGATCGTCTCCGCCGGCCATGACGGTGCCGACGCCTTCGAAACCGGCCGGCCGGCCTTGCACGCGCGGCTGCCCGTATTGTCCCTTGATGAAGGCGACGTCGGACGGATTGATCGAGGCCAGGCTGACCTTGACCAGCACCTGGCTAGAGCCAGGCGCCGGTACCGCGACGCTGCCCGGCTGCAGATAGGGCTCCATCGCCTCCAGCGCGCTGCCGCTCGGCGTCTTGGTGTAGCCGTCGCCGACAAGCAGCAACGCCTTCATTTCGGTGGGGATGGGCATTGGCAATACTCCTTGCCTGGAACTGTCGGAGCGGGACGATGCCCGGCGCTCAGATTTTTTTCCTGCGTATACTTCTTCAATTCCGTCCGCGCCACCTGCCGCCGGTGCACGGCATCCGGCCCGTCGGCGAGCCGCAAGGTCCGCAGATGCGTCCACGCGCGGGAGAGCGGCGTATCCTGGCTGATGCCCTGGGCCCCGAACATCTGCACCGCCTCGTCGGTGACCTTGAGTGCGACGCGCGGTGCGATCACCTTGATCTGGCTGATCCAGGAGGCCGCGGCGCGCGCATCGCCCTGGTCGATCATCCATGCCGCCTTGAGGCAGAGCAGACGGGCCATCTCGATCTCCATGCGGCATTCGGCGATGATGTCGAAATTGGCGCCGAGCTTGGCCAGTTTCTGGCCGAAGGCTTCGCGGCGCACCGAACGCCGGCATAGCATCTCCAGCGCCATCTCGGCCTGGCCGATGGCGCGCATGCAATGATGGATGCGGCCGGGACCGAGCCGCCCTTGCGCGATCTCGAACCCTCTGCCCTCGCCGAGGATCAGGTTCGACGCCGGGACCCGCACATCGTCGAAGCGAAGGTGCATATGGCCATGCGGTGCGTCGTCGTCGCCATAGACCTGCATCGGGCGAAGCTTGCTCACGCCTTTGGTGTCCGATGGCACCAGGATCATCGAATGGCGGCGATGCCGGGGCTCTTCCTCGCCGCCGGTCCGGACCATGACGATGTAGATGGCGCAGCGCGGATCGCCAGCACCCGATGCCCACCATTTCTCGCCGTTCAGCACATAGTCGTCGCCATGCCGTTCGCAGCGCATCGCTATGTTGGTGGCATCGGAGGAGGCGACATCAGGCTCGGTCATCAGGTAGGCCGAGCGGATTTGTCCATCCAGCAGCGGCTCGAGCCACGTCTTCTTGTGCTCGGCCGAACCGTAGCGCTCCAGCACCTCCATATTGCCGGTGTCGGGCGCCGAGCAGTTGAAGGTTTCCGCGCCGAGATGCGCCTTGCCCATTTCCTCGGCCAGATAGGCGTATTCGACGGTTGAGAGGCCATAGCCGCGTTCCGAGCCGGTCAGCCAGAAATTCCACAGGCCGCGTTCCCGGGCGGTCCTTTTCAGCCCTTCGAGAATCTCGGTCTGGCGCTTGCTGTAGACCCAGCGGTCGCCTTCCTTGCCGACCTCGCCCAGGAATTCCCTGTCGAGTGGCATGATCTCATCGCGCACCATGGCAGCGACGCGCGCATGGATCGGCTTCAGCCGCTCGGTCATGCCGAGATTCATCTCCGTCATCGGTCGCTAACCCTTCATGCAGGCGGGGCATTTTGTCAGTGGCAAGGATGACCGTACTTCGGATAGCCTTGTCAACGCGAACTGTAGCGTGCGCGCGTGTCGAGGCAGGGCGCGGAGGATTGGGATGGGCTATCTGGACGAGCTGTTTTCGGTCGTCGGCAAGACCGCGCTGGTGACGGGCGGCGCCACCGGCATCGGCCGCATGGCGGCCACGGCCCTCGTCAACGCCGGCGCAACGGTGATGATCGCCTCGCGCAAGGGCGAAGATTGCATCAAGGTCGCCGATGAGTTGAACGGGCTTGGCGCTCCCGGCCGGGCCGAAGGCTTTACCGGCGACGTCTCCAGCGAGGTCGGCATTGCCGCCCTCGTCGGCGAGGTCAAGACGCGGACCGACCGGCTGCATATACTGATCAACAATGCCGGCATTTCCTGGGGCGCGCCGCTGGAAAGCTTTCCCTATCACGCCTGGGCCAAGGTGCTGGGCGTCAATGTCACCGCCGTCTTCCATCTGACGCGCGAATTGCTGCCGCTGCTCGATGCCGCCGCCAGCGACGCCGATCCGGCCCGGGTGATCAATCTGGGTTCGGTGATGGGCACGCAGCCGCTGGCCGACGACGCCTATTCCTACACCGCCTCGAAGGCCGCGGTTCACCATCTGACGCGCACCCTGGCGCTGGAGCTCGCCGGTCGTCGCATCACCGTCAATGCCTTTGCCCCTGGCCCCTTCCAGAGCCGGATGACGGCCTTCGCCACCGGCACCGGCGAACAGGCGAGGCACGTCGGCGGTCATGTTCCGATCGGCCGTATCGGCGCCCCGGATGACATTGCCGGCGCAACCCTCTATTTGTGCAGCCGTGCAGGCAGCTACGTCACCGGCGCCATCCTGCCGATCGATGGCGGACAGTCGGTGCAGCATGGGCTAACCTTGTTCAAGGAATGACATTTTCCGGCCGCGGAAGCCGGAGGTGAAACTGGAGGACATCCGCGTGGAACCGATCAGTCTCGATGTGCTTGTGGCCAGCGTCGGCAAGGAAGTCGGCGTCTCGCCCTGGCGCGTGGTCACACAGCGCATGATCGACCAGTTCGCCGACGCCACCGACGATCACCAATTCATCCACTGCGACCCGGACCGGGCCAAGCGCGAAACGCCGTTCGGCGGCACCATCGCGCATGGCTTCCTGTCGCTGTCGCTGTTGTCGGCCATGACCTTCGAGACCATGCCGCCGCTGGAAAACGGCAAGATGGGTGTCAACCACGGCTTCGATTCGCTGCGCTTCCTCGCCCCGGTGAAGACCGGCGCGCGCATCCGCACCCGTTTCGTGCTGGCCGACGTCAAGGTCAGACCATCGGGCTGGGTGCAGACCGCCCATGACGTGACAATCGAGATCGAGGGCTCGAAGAAACCCGCGCTGACCGCCCGCTGGCTTACGCTGACCTTGATCGAGCGCCAGCCCGAGACCGCATGAGCGACGCCAACGCGCTCGACGAGACAGCGCTTTCGCCCTATCTCGAAGCGCATATTCCCGGTTTTTCCGGGCTGCGATCCATCGAAAAGTTCAAATCCGGCCAATCCAACCCGACCTATCTGGTGACGGCTGCCAGCGGCCGCTATGTGCTGCGTGCCAAGCCGCCGGGGCAACTGCTGAAATCGGCGCACCAGGTCGACCGTGAATTCAGGGTGATGGCAGCACTTGCCGGCACCGCCGTGCCGGTGCCGCGAATGCTGCATCTTTCCGGGGAAGCGACGCCGATCGGCCGCATGTTCTATGTCATGGAGTTTCTCGACGGCCGCATCTTCTGGGATCCGGCACTGCCGGAAGCGTCAGGCGCCGAAGAGCGCGCCGCCATCTATGACGCGATGAACGGCACGCTTGCCGCCCTGCACGATGTCGATATCGAGGCCGTCGGCCTGGCCGACTACGGCCGGCCGGGCAACTATTTCGAGCGCCAGCTAGCGCGCTGGACGACCCAGTACCGGGCGTCGGAAACCCGCGCCATCGCCGACATGGACAGGCTGATCGCCTGGCTGGAAACGCATAAGCCCGCTGACGATGGCCTGATATCGCTGGTCCATGGCGACTACCGGCTGGACAATCTGATGTTTGCTCATGACAAGCCGATCGTGCAGGCGGTGCTCGATTGGGAACTGTCGACATCAGGCCACCCCTTCGCCGATATCGCCTATCAGTGCATGCAATGGCGCTTGCCGCATGCGTCCGGTTTTCGCGGCTTGGGCGGCATCGATCGCCGGGCGCTCGGTCTGCCGTTGGAAGAAGATTACGTCGCTGCCTATTGCCGGCGGCGCGGGCTCACCGGCATCGGCGACTGGACGTTCTTCCTGGCCTTCTCCTTCTTCCGCCTGGCCGCCATCTGCCAGGGTGTCTACAAGCGCGCGCTGGACGGCAACGCCTCCAATCCCGAAAAGGCCAGGACCTATGGCGAGGCGGTAAAACTGCTTTCGCATCTTGCCGTCGAACTGATCGACACCGAGCCGTAGTGGGGGGCATGATGGGCCGTTTTGACGGAGCAACGGTGCTGATCACGGGTGCTGCCGGCGGATTTGGCCGCGGCGCCGCGAAGCGCTTTGCCGCCGAAGGCGCGCGGCGGTGTCGGCCCAGTCTGACACCTGCCGCTTGGGAACCTGCAGGGCTCTTGTCCGTTTTCGTACAGCGTATATAATTTAGTCAGACACAAACCCAACCGAAGGCCCAAGATTTTGCCGCCGAGCGTCCAGACACGCCGCGAGAAACAGAAAGCCGAACTGCGTTCCGAGCTTGTCGAGGCAGCCCACAAGCTCGTGCAGGAAGAAGGCTATGACGGCCTCACCATCCGCAAGCTGGCCAAGCGCGTCGGCTATGCTCCGATGTCGGTCTATTCCTACTTCGCCGACAAGCAGGACATCCTGTTTGCCCTGGCCGAAGACGCGT
This sequence comes from bacterium M00.F.Ca.ET.205.01.1.1, assembly GCA_004791255.1. Taxonomy (GTDB): domain Bacteria; phylum Pseudomonadota; class Alphaproteobacteria; order Rhizobiales; family Rhizobiaceae; genus Mesorhizobium. Next base: position 332,831 of record SRUQ01000003.1, on the reverse strand, counting down.
TCGAGACGCTGGCCCGCCGCATCGAGGAGCATCCTTCCGACGATCCGATCGAGGCCTTGCAGGCGGTGATGACGGAATATGCCGCCTTCGGCCTTGGCAATCCCAATGAATATCGCACCGTCTTCATGACCGAAAAGACCAAGCTGCCGGAAGGCCGCTCCTATGAGGACATGGAACAAGGCAATCCGGCAATGAAGGTGCTGATCAGCAGGGTCGAGGCCTGCGTCGCCGCCGGCAAGTTGCAGGGCGACCCGCGCGCCATAGCCACCATGCTGTGGGCGGTCGGCCATGGCACGATCTCGCTGCTGATCACCTTTCCCTTCTACCCCTTCGGCGACCCGCAGGCTTTCGTGAAGCGCATGTGCGATTTCACGCTTGCCACACTCAGCACGCAGGACGTGCCGCCGCTGAGCGACACGCCGGCCAACTGCTGAGCCAGCTCTTTCGTTTCCATACGTCCTCGGTGTCCTTCCCAATCGGGGCGAATTTCTTGGTTAAGAAAATATTACCGTACACGTACGGTTTCGACTTGAAGACACGAACCTCCGGACGTATATGTACGTTGCATCGTACATGTACGAAAACAATTCACCCGTTAAACCGGAGACTGACCATGAAAAAGACCCTCCTCACCCTCGCCGCCGTAGTGGCCCTCTCGGGCTCGGCTTTTGCTGCCAGCGCCACCCACCCGGTCAAGCACGCCCCGGCCGCAGCCTGCGTCGACACCAAGACCAATGTGAAGCTCGATTGCGCTTCGACCGGTTCGGTCGAGAAGCAGGCCAGCACGGAAAAAAGCGCTGAAAATCCGCGCCTTGGCATCAGCATCAATCCGTGGATCGTGCCCAGCGCGTTCTGAGAATAGAAAGTCAGTTCTGGCCGGCACAAGCCGGCCAGAAGGATCCATCAGCCGATGGAGACGGGCAGCCTGGCTGCCGAACTCTCGAAAGCCGCGTCGATCAGCCTCTGCATGTCAGCGGCGCGACGGAAGGATGGATCGCCGTTCTTCCCGCTATCGAGTGCTTCGGCGAAACGCAGCGCGTTGCGCTTGACAGCCGGAAGCGGCAATTTGCGCCAGTGTTGCGCGTCGACATCCGCACCAAGGCAGGCGGACAGGTTTGAGGCCTTGCCGTCGGTCTCCGCCTTGATGGCGCCCTTGGTGCCGTGCAGGGCCAGCGACAGATCGTTGCCGTGGCCGGTCGTGTAGCGGCTGGCCACGATGGTGGCCAGCGCCCCGGATTTGAGCCGCGCCGTCATCGCCATGCTGTCATTGGCGTCGAGAACATAGTCGCCGATGCGGTCACCCTCCGCCTTTGGAAAAGTCACCAGATCGGCATGCAGGCTGACGATATCCTGGGCCGCGCCATAGGTGGCGAAGTCGAGGATGTGGATCCCGACATCGCCCAAGACACCTGTCGAACCGTGCCGGCTCGACAGGCGCCACAGCCATTTGTCCTCGGTTCGCCAATCGCCCCAGGACTTGCTGACCAGCCAGCTTTGCCGGTAGCTGGCCTCGACATGGCGCAGCTCGCCGATCTCGCCGGCCTGCACCATGCGCCGCGCCTCCTGGATCACCGGTGAGTTGCGATAGGTCAGGTTGACCATGTTGACGAGCCCGGCCGCCTCGGCGGCTTCGGTCATCGCAAGCGCATCGGCATGGTTCGGCGCCAACGGCTTTTCGCAAAACACATGTTTCCCGGCGGCAAGCAGGGCCAACGTCGTCGCCTTGTGGACGCCGTCCGGCGTCGCGTTGATGGCGGCATCGAACTGGCCCCAGGCGATCGCCGCCTCGAGGCTTTCGAAGAAATTGCCTATCTTGTTGGCGGCGGCGAACGCCGCCGCGCGGCCCGGCAGGTGATCGACGCAGGCGACGATGCTGCAGCCCGCAATCCCGCCGAACTCTTCGATATGATGCCCCGCGATCCAACCGGTGCCGAGCAAAAGTAGGCGATGCATCAGCTCAACCCCTTGTCGCCATCGGCATGCAGGCGCAGGCCCTTTTGCACGATCTTCTCCTTGGCCTTGTCCGTCGGCACGTTTGGCGCGTTGGTGATGCCCGACCAGGCCGGCGCCGGGTTGTGTGCCCAGTGCACGGCGTTGCGCAGCACCTGCTGCACGCCCTCATTGTGGTAGATCGGATAGGTCTCGTGGCCCGGCGAGAAGTAGAAGATGCGGCCGGCGCCGCGCTGATAGGTCAGCCCGGAGCGGAACACCTCGCCACCCTCGTACCAGGAGACGAACACCGTCTCCAGCGGCTCCGGCACCGCGAAGGGCTCGCCGTACATTTCCGTTTCGCCGATCTCCAGACACTCGCCGATGCCTTGCGCGATGGGATGGCTGCGGTTGATCGCCCAGACCCGCTCGCGCTCGCCCGCCTCGCGCCATTTCAGCGAACAGGGCGTACCCATCAGCCGCTTGAATATCTTCGAGTAGTGACCGGAATGGAGCACGATCAGCCCCATGCCTTCCCAGACCCGCTTCTGCACGCGCTCGACGATCTCGTCCTTGACCTCGCCATGGGCGGCATGGCCCCACCACAGGAGCACGTCGGTGGCGGCCAGGCGGCTTTCGCTCAACCCGTGCTCGGGCTCCTGCAGGGTGGCGGTGGTCGCCTCGATGCCCTTGTCCTGGTTCAGCGCGGCGGCAATCGTACCGTGCATGCCAAGCGGATAGAGGTCGCGCACGGCGGCGTTGGTCTGTTCGTGGACGTTCTCGCCCCAGACAATGGCTCTTGTCGGCATTTTTCCTCTCCAAAGCGCTTTGAATACCGCATTCGGAGAGGGCTTGGGAAGATGCCTCTCGACCAAAATTTCAGGATTCAGGGTTTGCGGGCCTTGCGTCCGGGAACGCGCTTGGCCTTGCCGGGCTTGGCCGGTGCGCCGGGAATGGCCGACCCGGTGATCGACACCGGATCGCTGGCCGGAAACGTGTCCTCGAGGCCCTCCTCGAGTTCATCTTCGGCGTCGGCCCCGTGATGCCGTTCATGCTCTAGCGAACGTACGGCCTCGGACTTCGCTGTCGCTTTGCCAGGCGATTTCGGCGCGGATTTCGACGGCATCGGCATTCTCCCTCGGTCTGTCGCCCGCACAACGGATGCGAGCGGCAAACGTTCCGGGATCAGCCAGCGGCGTCGCGAGCGCCCTCGGACAGGAAAGTAAAGACATAGTCCGAGAAGGAACGCCAGCACTCGACCCGGAAGGCATCCTCCGCCGTGCGCAGGAGCACGATCTCGACCTTGCCGAGAATCGTGCGCGAGCCAGCGCCCACCGGGAACGCCACGAGCGACAGGTCCTGCGGGCAGCCCGAATTGATCGCGGCTTCGGCCGCCGGACCGGCGACTGAAATCGCGATGTTGCGGTGCGAGACGCCGACCGACGAATGCAGCGCGGAAACCCCTGCGCAATCGGCGAGCGGATCCTTGCCGGCCTCGTCGATGACAAGCCATTCGTCCGGACCAAGCCACAGCGCGGTGCGCCCGGCCTTCGACGCGGATGTTTTCGGCGCCTTCGGCAAGGTCACGCCGAGCGCCTTCGAAAGCGCGGCAAGCGAAGCCTCCGGCGCCCGCAGCGACATGCGCTCTGCCGGCGGCAGCACCTCGACCTTGACGCCGGTCGCCGAAGTGGAACGCCCGGCCAATGCCGGACGCCGCTCGGCCGATGACGAAGCCGTCGCGGCGGTCTTTGCAGCAGCCTTAGCCATTGAGGCGGCCTCCTGTTTCGTCGAAGAACACCATGCCGGTAACCTCCACTTCGATCACCCCGTTCGGCATTGGCACGTAGAGCGTGTCGCCCATCCGGTCACGGCCGCCGGTGACCAGCGCCAGCGCGATGGAGCGACCGCAATTTTCCGACCAGTAGCTCGAGGTGACATGGCCGATCATCTTCATCGGGATCGGCTGCTTGGGATCCTCGACGATCTGTGCGCCCTCTTCCAGCACCACTTTCGGGTCCTTGGTCTTCAGGCCGACCAGCTGTTTGCGGCCCTTGGCGACAAGGTCCGGCCGCATCAAGCCGCGGATGCCGACAAAATCGGCCTTCTTCTTGCCGACCGCCCAGTCGAGACCGGCATCGTTGGGAGTCACCGTGCCGTCCGTATCCTGGCCGACGATGATGTAGCCTTTTTCGGCGCGCAGCACGTGCATGGATTCGGTGCCGTAGGCGGTGGCGCCGTGCTTCTGGCCTTCGGCCCACAGCGCTTCCCAGACGGCCTGGCCGTAATCGGCCGGCACGTTGACCTCGAAGCCACGCTCGCCGGTGAACGACATGCGGAACAGCCGGGTCGGCACGCCGCAGATCTTGCCTTCGCGCACCGACATATGCGGCAGCGCCTCGTCCGACATGTCGATGCCTTCCACCAGCGGCGCGATGATGTCGCGCGACTTCGGTCCCTGAACGGCGATGACGGCCCATTGTTCGGTGATCGAGGTCAGCCAGACATTGAGATGCGGGAACTCGGTCTGGAGATAATCCTCCATGTGGTTCATGACGCGCGGCGCGCCGCCGGTCGTCGTCGTCACATGGAAGCGGTCCGGCGCTAGGCGGCCAACGACACCGTCATCATAGATGAAGCCGTCCTCGCGCAGCATAATGCCATAGCGGCAGCGGCCCGGCTCCAGCTTCTCCCACGGATTGGTGTAGAGCAGTTCCATGAACTTGGCCGCATCCGGCCCGACCACCTCGATCTTGCCCAGCGTCGAGGCATCGAACAGCCCGGCCTTGTTGCGCACCGCGACGCATTCGCGGTCGACCGCCTTGTGCATGTCTTCGCCGGCCTTGGGGAAATACCAGGCGCGCTTCCACTGGCCGACATCCTCGAACACGGCGCCCTGCGCTTCGGCCCAGGGATGGATCGCGGTTTTGCGGGTCGGGTCGAACAACGGCCCGCGCGCATGGCTGACGATCGCGCCGAAAGTGACCGGCGTATAGGGAGCGCGGAAGGTGGTGAGGCCGACCTCCGGGATCGGCTTGCCCAGCGTCTCCGCCGCAATCGCCAGACCATGCATGTTGGAGGTCTTGCCCTGGTCGGTCGCCATGCCGTTGGTGGTGAAGCGCTTGACGTGCTCGATCGAACGCATGCCCTCATGCACCGCCTGGCGGATGTCCTTGGCGGTGACGTCGTTCTGGAAGTCGACGAAGGCCTTGACGGTCGTGTCCGGACCGGCGCCGGGGGCTGCGCCCAGCATGCCGCGCGACCAGCTTTCCGAGGCGTCGACCTTCGGCTTGGCGCCCTTGCCCGTCTTGGTACTGGCATCCTTCGCGCCGGCATCCTTGGCCGCCTTGGCACCCGCCGCATAGGCTTCGTCCAGTGTCGCCGACAGGCCGTCAGTGCCGTTGCAGGCGCCGACCGAGACGCAGTCCTGCGCATATGTGCCGGGCACGAAGCGCTTGGTCTCGTCGTTGAAGGCGACCTTGCCGCGCGATTGCGAGAACAGATGCACCGACGGTGTCCAGCCTGCCGACATCAGGATCGCGTCGACGGGAATGGTGCGCTCGCCGCCGCCATTCTTCGGCTGCACGGTCATCGACGACACCCGCAACTTGCCGCCGGCGCGGATCACCGCGCGGCCGAAATTGATCTCGATGCCGAGCGCCCTCGCCTCGTCGATCACCGGTCCGGTCGGGTTGTCGCGCAGGTCGACGATCGCGGCGACATTGACGCCGGCTTTCTTCAGGTCGATCGCCGCGGCGTAGGCGGAATCATTGGCGGTGTAGACGCCGACATTCCTGCCGACCGCCACGCCATACTGGTTGAGATAGGTGCGCGCCGCGCCTGCCAGCATGATGCCCGGCCGGTCGTTGTTGGCGAACACCATGTGGCGCTCGATGGCGCCGGAGGCCAGCATCACGCGCTTGGCCCTCACCTGCCACAGCCGCTCGCGCGGCAGGTCGTGGCCGGGGGCTTTCAGGTGATCGCTGACGCGCTCGACGAGGCCGACGAAATTCTGCGCGTAATAACCAAAGGCGGTCGTGCGCGAGAGCACGCGGACATTGCCCATGGCGGCGAGCTTGGCCACCGCGGCTTGAGCCCAGGCAAAACCGTCCTGGCCATCGATCATGGCGCCGCTTTCGAAACGCAGGCTGCCGCCGAACTTGGCCTGTTCGTCGGCGAGGATGACGCTTACGCCGGTCTCGGCCGCGGCCAATGCCGCCGCGATGCCTGCAGCGCCGCCGCCCAGCACCAGCACGTCGCAATGCGCATAGCGCGAGGAATAATGGTCGGGGTCCGGCCTGTCCGGCGAGATGCCAAGGCCGGCAGCTTCGCGGATCTTGGGCTCGTAAAGGCTCTTCCAGGCCGCCTTCGGCCACATGAAGGTCTTGTAGTAGAACCCGGCCGAAAACAGCGGCGAGGCCAGATCGTTGACCGCGCTGACATCGAAGGACAGCGATGGCCAGCGGTTCTGCGAATTGGCGGCCAGCCCGTCATAGAGTTCCTGCACGGTCGCCCGCACGTTCGGCGTCTTGCGCGCATCGTCGCGCACAATCTGCACCAGTGCGTTGGGCTCCTCCGCGCCGGCCGACAGCACGCCCCGCGGCCGGTGGTACTTGAACGAGCGGCCGACCAGATGGACGCCATTGGCAAGCAGCGCTGACGCCAGCGTGTCGCCCTCGACGCCGGCATAGGACTGCCCGTCGAAGCTGAAGCGTGCTGTCTTGGCCTGCTTGAGGCGGCCGGCGGCGGGAATACGGAACGCGCCGCTCATTTGGCAACCACTTCGTTGGAGTTCTTGGGCAGCTTGGACGGTTTCGGCTCGCCGGCCTTGTAGGTCATGACGAACTTGTCGGTGACGGTGTCACGCACCGCGTTGAAGAAGCGCGCGCAACCATGCATGTGGCGCCAGCGCTCATAGATGATGCCCTTGGGGTTCGAGCGGATGAAGAAGAACTTTTCGAAATCGTCGTCGCTCTCGCCCGCCATATTCGCCGAGCGCGCAATGTGCGCTTCGCCGGCGTTGCGGAATTCGAGTTCAGGGCGCTCTTCCTCGCAATAGGGGCAGCGGATGAGAAGCATTTTTTTCGTTCCTACAATTCGCCGTGGCCGATGGCCGGTTGATCGCGAAGCCTCTCGGCCGTCGTCAGTGCGCCACCGCCGCCGCCGCCGCCTCGTCGATGAGGCGGCCGGTGCGGAAGCGCTCGATGGTGAAAGGCGCGTTGATCGGGTGCGGATCGTCCCTGGCAATGGTGTGTGCGAAGACGTTGCCGGAACCCGGCGTTGCCTTGAAGCCGCCCGTGCCCCAGCCGCAATTGACGTAGAGGCCGGGAACCGGCGTCTTGGCCAGGATCGGCGAACGGTCGGGCGTGACGTCGACGATGCCGCCCCACGAGCGCAGCATCTTCATGCGCGTGAAGATCGGGAACATCTCGCAGATCGCATCGAGCGTGTGCTGCAAGATGTGCAGGCCGCCGGTCTGCGAATAGGAGACATACTGGTCGGTGCCGGCGCCGATCACCAGCTCGCCCTTGTCGGACTGCGAGATATAGGCGTGCACGGTGTTCGACATGATCACGCAAGGCACCACCGGCTTGACCGGCTCCGACACCAGCGCCTGCAGCGGGTAGCTTTCGAGCGGCATGCGCACGCCGGCCATGTTCATGATGACCGAGGAGTGGCCGGCGGCGACGACGCCGACCTTCTTGGCGCCGATGAAGCCGCGCGACGTCTCGACGCCCATGACAGCGCCATTGGCCGCCCGCTTGACGCCGGTGACCTCGCAATTCTGGATGATGTGGACGCCGCGCGCCGAGGCGCCGCGCGCATATCCCCAGGCGACCGCGTCATGGCGCGCCGTGCCGCCGCGGCGCTGCAGCGCAGCGCCGACGACGGGATAGCGCGCTTCTTTCGAGATGTTGAGCGGCGGGCAGAATTCCTTCGCCTGTTCCGGCGACAGCCATTCATTGTCGATGCCGTTCAGCCGGTTGGCGTGGACGTGGCGTTTCAGCACCTGGATGTCGTGGACATTGTGCGCCAGCATCATGACGCCGCGCGCCGAATACATGACGTTGTAGTTGAGCTCCTGGGAGAGCCCATCCCACAGCTTCAACGCATGGTCGTAAATCCCGGCGCTTTCGTCATAGAGATAGTTGGAGCGGATGATGGTGGTGTTGCGGCCGGTGTTGCCGCCGCCGAGCCAGCCCTTTTCCAGCACCGCGACATTGGTGATGCCGTGCTCGGTGGCCAGGTAATAGGCGGTTGCCAGGCCATGGCCGCCGGCGCCGACGATGATGACGTCGTATTCCTTCTTCGGCTCCGGCGAGGACCACTGTTCCTCCCAGCCCTTGTGGCCGCGCATAGCTTCGCGGGCGATGGCGAATACAGAGTATTTCTTCACGGTCCAGCCTCGCGCCAACAGGTCTCGCGGATTTGCCGCCGACGGTCTCTCTCCCCGGCGTGCGTGGTGTATCACTAGCGAAACAGCACTGCCACCCTTGCACTGTTTGCGACGGTGCTTGCCGTTTTGCGCCACGACGAAAAAAGTGCTTCCTGTCTGGCCCTCATGGCAGCCTTCCGCCACATTGCCCGTCGCCAGACTCGAGGAGGATGATTTGGGTAGTGCCTGGTGGAATATGACGTTGCGCTTCCTGCTGGAACTTGCCGCCTTGCTCGGCCTCGGCATAGCAGGCCTGGGCCTGTCCCAGGAATGGTGGCGCTGGGTCCTCGCTTTGGCCTTGCCGGCCATTGCGGCTGTGCTGTGGGGCACCTTCGCAGTGCTCAATGACCCAAGCCGCTCGGGCCGCACACCGGTTCCCGTTCCGGGCGCGGTGCGGCTGGTGCTGGAACTCGTCATCCTGTTCGGCGGCGCGGCCGGGTTCTATCTGAACGGCCACGCGACTGCAGGCATCGTCATCGCTCTGCTCATCGTGATCAGCTACGCATTCTCGCTCGATCGTCTGGGGTGGCTGTTGCGGCAATAATTCGCCCGATCAGCTCAAGACGAAACGGCAAGATCCAGGTGCGCAGGTATCGGGTGTCGCGGGAAGGCGTGACCTGCGATCGATGGGGCTCGTGGCCGGCATCAGTCGGCCAGACAGGACCGACAGAAGGACGCCAGCCATGTTCGCACTCACCAACAAGGTCGCAATCGTCACCGGCGCCAGCTCCGGCATCGGCCGTGCCACGGCAAAACTCTTCGCCGAGGAAGGCGCCAGGATCATCGTCGCAGCCCGCCGCCAGGCCGAGCTTGATACGCTCGTCGCCGAGATCGCGGATGCCGATGGAACAGCTGTCGCCCTTGCCGGCGATGTCCGTGACGAAGCCTATGCGAAAGCACTCGTCGATCTCGCGGTCGAAAAATTCGGCGGGCTCGACATCGCCTTCAACAATGTCGGCGCCGTCGGCCAGATGGGATCGATTTCCGAACTGTCGCTGCAGGGATGGCGCGAGACGCTCGACACCAACCTCACCAGCGCGTTTCTCGGCGCGAAATACCAGGTGCCGGCGATGGTCGAGCGCGGCGGCGGCTCGCTGATCTTCACCTCGACCTTTGTTGGCCACACTGTCGGCATGCCTGGCATGACCAGCTATGCGGCCAGCAAGGCCGGGTTGATCGGATTGACGCAAGTGCTTGCCGCCGAGTACGGCCCGAAGGCCATTCGCGTCAATGCGCTCCTGCCGGGCGGCACCGATACGCCCGCGGCGACGTTCAAGACACCGGAATCGCGGACTTTCGTCGAAAACCTGCATGCATTGAAGCGTGTCGCCGAGCCGGAGGAGATCGCCCGCTCGGCGCTCTACCTGGCCTCCGACGCGTCGAGCTTCACCACCGGAACCGCGCTGTTTGCCGACGGCGGCGTGTCGATCAACCGGACGTGAAGGCTTTTTGCGGCGAACAATCCTGTTCGCCGCTTTGACACAGCGCGCCGGCCTTGCTTTTTCGGCGCGATTTGGCGATTCCGTTTCCCATCGAAACTGTCTTCTAGCCGAAACAGGTCCTGGAACCATGATGCTGATCCGAACCTATGTGGCCGCGAGCGCAATCGAGGGCGTCGGCATGTTCGCCGCCGAGCCGATCAGGAAAGGCGCCTCGATCTGGCGCCTTGAGCCGGACTTCGACCGGCTGATCCCGATGGACAAATATGAGACGGCCTCGCCGCCCCTGAAGGAACTGCTCGACCGCTACGCCTATCCGAGCCCGGACAAGCCCGGTTTCATGGTCTACGAAGTCGACAATGGCCGCTTCATGAACCATTCGGCGACGCCGAACACGGATTTTTCGCAGTATGGCGGCGCGACCGCGACCCGCGACATATCAGCCGGCGAGGAGATCACCTGCGACTACGGCGAGTTCTTCGAGGATTTCGAGCGGCTGCATCTGGCCACGGCATAGTTGACGGCTTATCTCCGGGCGGCCGTAGCGATTTGGCCGCTTGCATTCATTTCGACAGTGGACAGCGCGGCCTGATTCTGCTATCAGCCGCCCCAATTCGTGGTGTCGACCGCCGCGGAGGCTCGTGGCTATGGCCGCTTGCCTGTTGATATCAAACCCGAAAGACAGGATTGCCCGTGCAGGTACTCGTCCGCGACAACAACGTTGATCAGGCGCTTCGCGCGCTGAAGAAGAAGATGCAGCGCGAAGGCATTTTCCGGGAAATGAAGATGCGTGGCCATTACGAGAAGCCTTCCGAGAAGCGCGCCCGTGAAAAGGCCGAAGCCGTTCGCCGCGCCCGCAAGCTGGCCCGCAAGCGCGCCCAGCGCGAAGGCCTGCTGCCGATGACGCCGCGTCCGGTCGCTGCCGGTGGTGCTGCCGGTGCAGCGCGTCCGCCGCGCTGATACGCCAATATTTCGTCCTTTTCGAAGGATACCAAGGGGTGGCGCGATGCGGAATCGCCGCCACCTTTTTGTTTAGAGCGACAGGCGCCCATCGGTAGGCTCCGGCACTTTACGATAGAACTTTGACCGGCCCGGAGGGGGGACCCGGACCTGACGCGGCGCAAGTGAGGACAGGGCAGACATGAACGCAATCAGCGTGGAGCGCAAAACCACACTGCGTGGCTTTGCCCTGACGGCAGCCCTGCTTTCCGGCCTGGCGCTTGCCGGCTGCCAGACATCGGCCCCGACCGGCGAGTTCAACAACATCGACAAGGCGCAAGGGTCAAGCGAGAACATCTCCTCGCTGTCGGCGGTCATCCAGCGCAATCCCCAGGATCCGGAAGGCTATAATGTGCGCGGCTCGGCCTATGGCCGCGGCGGCCAGTACCAGGCGGCGCTCAAGGACTTCAACCAGGCCGTTCAGCTCAATCCGAATTTCTACCAGGCCTATTCGAACCGGGCCCTCATCCAGCGTTTCCTTGGCAACCAGGAAGCCGCCCTTGCCGATTACAACCGCTCGATCCAGATCAACGGCAATTATGACGCTGCCTATATCGGCCGCGGCAATCTCTACCGCAAGGCGGGCCGCACCCAGGATGCTTTCAACGACTTCCAGAAGGCGATCCAGCTCGACACCACCGATGCGCGCGCCTACCACAATCGCGGCCTGATCTATCAGAGCCAGGGCCAGCACAAATTCGCCATCGAGGACTTCTCGACCGCCATCTCGCTGGCGCCCGACGCCGCCGAGCCCTACAACGGCCGTGGCCTTTCCTACCTGGCGACGGGCGACGAGGACAATGCCTTCTCCGACTTCAACATGGCCATCAAGCTCGACGGCAAGAACGCCGAGGCCTGGGCCAACCAGGCGCTGATCTACGAGCGGCGCGGCGACAAGGCGAAGGCGGCGAAAGCCTACCACGAAGCCGCGCGCCTCGACCCCACCTACCAGCCGGCCAAGGACGGCCTCGCCCGCGTAAGTTGACGTCGCTTTCGGCAGGCCAGTTCAGACTGGCACCGCGTGGTTGCTTGTCCGAAGGGACACGCGGCGACGCATGCCGCCGCCAATCCGGCAACCGCGCGTTAACCCCGGTAACACCAGGTTAATCTTTGCCTTGTTCGCGCCAAGTTTTCGGCGGAACGGTCTGGTCATTCAAGCCGTTGTCTACAGGCAAATACGAAAGGACCTCCCATGATCAAGAAACTCGCCTGCGCCGCTGCCCTCGTCGTGACGGCATTCGCCGCCGCTCCGGCCAGCGCCGGCAAGCTGCAGCTCGGCACGCTCGACTGCACCATCGACGGCGGCACCTCCTACATCGTCGCGTCCAACAAGGGCGTGTCCTGCGCCTTCCGTCCCTACCATCACGGACCGACCGAGATTTACACCGGCGTCATCTCCAAGATCGGCGTCGACCTCGGCCAGACGCATCAGGGCCAGATGGTCTGGGCCGTGCTGGCCGCGACGCGCGACCGTGACGAGGGCGACCTTGCCGGCAGCTACTATGGCGTCAACGCCGAGGCAAGCGTCGTGACCGGCGGCGGCGCCAACCTGCTGGTCGGCGGGCTGGACAGCGCCTTCGTGCTGCAGCCGCTCAGCGTGCAGGCGCAGACCGGCGTCAATCTCGCCGTGGCCGTGACCTCGCTGCAGCTGATCCACTCGCTCAAATAAGCGGTTTGGAGCTTCGGCTCCAAGGCCCCTACCCTGCGGCGCGGAACCGGATAGGATGGTTCCGCGCCGTTTGATTTTGAGGGAGCCCATGCCGAAGACAGCCATCGTCGCTGCCGCGATCGCCACCATGCTTGCCGCCACCGCGGCGTGGGCGCAGGACCAGGGCGTCGAGCTCGGCAGGCTTGACTGCGCCATCGGTGGCGGCACCGGCTTCATCTTCGGCTCGAGCAAGGATTTGAGCTGTACCTTCACCCCGGCCGACAAGACCTTCGCGCCGGAGGCTTATTTCGGCGCCGTCAACAAATACGGCCTCGACATCGGCACAACCAAGCAGACGGTGATGCGCTGGCTGGTGCTGACGCCACTGAAGAACATCTACGCGCCGGGCGCGCTCGCCGGCGACTATATCGGCGCCAGCGCCGAAGTGACGGCGGCCGTCGGCGCCGGCGCCAATCTCCTGGTCGGCGGCTCTTCGCAGGCCTTCACCCTGCAGCCGCTCAGCCTGCAGACCCAGACCGGCATCAACCTCGCCATCGGCGTCAGCCAGTTCCAGCTCCGCAGCACCGAGAACTGATCAGCAAGCGGCTGCTCCGCCCGTGGATGACGAAGCCGAGAGGCCTCGGCCAATCGCGAATGTTTGCATTTCCACAGAAAGCCGCTTGAACTCAACCATACTTGAGGTTTTAGAAGCCCTTCCTGCGTGAAGCAGTGCCGAGACACGGCGCTGTCTACGCCCATGGCCCCGCCGGAAATCCTCACTGGCTTCTGGCGCCATGCGACGGCATCGGGATATGCAAAGGCAGGGTTGAAAGAATGACTGAAATCACCAGCAACAGGGTCGACTGGCGCGCATTGTGGGCGAGCGGCGATCTGGCGCGCTTCTGCTTCATCAGCCTCGGCATCCTGCTGCACGCCACCAATGAGACGATGGTGGCGACCGTCATGCCCGCCATGGTCGGTGAGCTGGCCGGCGTACAGCTCGTCGGCTGGTCGCTGGCGATCTATGAGCTCGGCGCCATCGTCGCCGGCGCTGCGGCCGGACGGCTGGTGAGCTATGTGGCGCTGCGCACCAACATGGTGGTTGCGGCTATGCTTTACGCGACTGGTGCACTGATCTGCGCCACCTCGCCGTCCATGCAATTGTTCCTGGCCGGCCGGCTGATCGAAGGACTTGGCGGCGGCTCGCTGGTGTCGCTGGCCTTCGTCTCGGTCGAACGGCTGTTTGCGCGCGCCATCTGGCCGCAGCTTTTCGGCATCATGTCGGCGATCTGGGGCGTCGCTGCGTTCAGCGGCCCGCTGCTGGGCGCGATCATGACCGAGCTTTTGTCATGGCGCTGGGCCTTCGGTGTTTTCACTTTCGGCGGCACAGCCATGGCGTTGGCAAGCTTCATCGTGCTCGACACGCCGGAAGCGACAAGGCCAAGCACCAGCGCCGGCAAGGCGCCGCCCTTTCCATATACAGCCCTTGGCTGCCTTGCCGTCGCCGTGGTGCTGATCGCCTCGGCCGGCGTCGAAATCGCCCTGTTGCGCTCGTCGCTGTTGATCGTGCTCGGCCTCGCCGGACTCGCGCTGTTCTTCTACGTCGACGCGCTGAAGCCGCGCTCGCGCCTGTTTCCGGCGCGGCTGTTCTCCTGGCGCACGCCGGTCGGCGCCGGCATGACCATGGTCGCGGCGTTCTCCATCGCCACCTGTTCCTTCGGCGTCTACGGGCCGCTGCTTTTGACCAGCCTGCACGACATTCCGCTATTGACCACCGGCTACATCATCGCCGCCGAATCGATCGCCTGGTCGATCCTGTCGATCCTGGTCGCCAATGCGCCGCCGCGGCGCGAGCGGCTGATCATCGTCAGCGGCGCGCTGATGATCGCGGCCGGCGGCGCCGGCTTTGCCTACACCATACCCCTGGGCTCGATCCCGCTGATTCTGGTCTGCGCGTTGTTGCAGGGTGGTGGCTTCGGCATCGCCTGGCCGTTCCTGACCCGCGTCATCGTCGCCTCCGCGCAGAACGATGAGCAGACCATCGCCTCGGCCGCGGTGCCGACCATGCAGCGCATCGGCTATGCCGTAGGCGCCGCCCTTGCCGGCATCGTCGCCAATGCCAGCGGTTTTTCGGAAGGGTTGACCCACGACGCGGCAGCCAACGTCGCGAGCTGGCTGTTTCTCGCCTTCGTGCCGCTCGGCATACTTGGCTGTCTCGCCGCTCTGCGGACATCGGCGGCTACGAATCAGCCGCTGGAAGCTGTGGGCTGACGAAGGTTCGAACAGCCCGGCTCACTCGACCCGCAGGCGATAGCCGACACCGGTCTCGGTGGTGATGTAGCGCGGCTGGTCGGGGGTCTTTTCGATCTTCTGCCGGAGCTGGCGGACATAGACCCTGAGATACTGCACGTCGGTGGAATCGCCCCAGATCTGCTTGAGGATGAAGTGGTGGGTCAGCACCTTGCCGGCGTGCTGGACCATGATGCGCAGGATGTCGTACTCCTTCGGCGAGAGCTTTACCTCCTTGCCCTCGACCTTGACGATGCGCTTGACCAGGTCGACGCTGAGCTCGCCGCTCTGGAAGACCGGCTTCTCGCCTTGCTGCTGGAATTTGTGCCGTAGCGCGACGCGAATGCGGGCCACCAGTTCGTTCATGCCGAACGGCTTGGTGACATAGTCGTCGGCGCCAAGTTCCAGCGCCCTGACGATGCCGATCTCGTCGGTGCGGCTGGAGAGAATGACGACTGGAATATCCATACCGTCGTCGCGCCATTTGCGCAGCAGCTCATGGCCGTCCATGCCGGGCAGGCCGAGATCGAGCAGCACCAGATCGGGCTTTTCCGCCTCCATCAACTCGATCGCCACCTTGGCGTTCGGAGCCTCGCTCACCGCATAGCCCTGGCTGACCAGGCCGACCCGCAGCAGCTTGCGGATCGGCGGCTCGTCATCGACAACCAGTATGCGGACATTCGAGTTGGTCATCCCTGTTGGTCCACGCTGGGTTCGTCGCCGCCATTGTCGATCTCGGGCATTTCGGCCGGCACCGGCATCCTGATGTTGAAGGCGGCGCCGGGGCGGTCGGTGCGGTTGGCGGCCGAGATCGTGCCGCCCATCGCCTCGATGAAGCCGCGGCAGATCGACAGGCCGAGCCCGGTGCCGGCCCTTACCTGGTCGCCCTTGCGCACCCGGTAGAAGGTGTCGAAGACACGTTCCAGATCCTGCGCCGGAATGCCCGGTCCCTCATCCATGACCTGCAGCATCACGCTGCCATTGTCGGTCCATGCCTGGATGCGGATCGTCGACCCCGGCGGCGAATATTTCGAGGCATTATCGAGAAGGTTGAACAGAACCTGCTCGAACAGCACGGGATCGAGCCGCAGCATCGGCAAGTCAGGCGGAATGTCTACCTCGATCTTGTGCTCCCTGGTGATCTTGCGGGCGCGGTTGAGCGCGGTGCCGACAATGTCGCCGACATAGTGGAAGGCATAGTTCGGTTCCATCGCGCCGGACTCGATCTTGGTCATGTCGAGCAGGTTGGCGATGAAACGGTTGAGCCGCTCGGACTCGTCGAGCACCGTCGACAACAGCTCCGTCCTGTCCTGTTCGGGCAGATCGGGCGCGAATTCCCTGAGCGTGCCGGCCGCCCCCATGATGGCCGCCAGCGGCGTCTTCAGATCATGCGAAATCGAGGTTAGCAGCGCCGAGCGCAGCCGGTCGGCTTCCGCCGCCAGCTTGGCTCGATCAACGTCGGCGACCAGCTGGATGCGTTCGATGGCGACCGCCGCCTGGTCGGCCAGCGCATCGAGCAGGCGCTGCTGCTCCGGCGTCAGCAGCGGACCTTGCTTGTCATTGTCGAGGCCGACGACGCCCACCGCGGTGCGCGCGGTGCGCAACGGCAGATAGAGCCGTTTTGCCCCCGGCAGCGTGTCGGCGCCACGGCCGGCGGCACGGTCGTGCTCCCATGCCCAGCGCGCTGCGGCGATGTCGGCCTCGGCCAGAGTGTCATCGGGCGGGTAGCCGGCCTTGACGGTGATGGTGCCATCCTCGGGCAAAAGCAGCACCACGCGCAGTTTCAGCATCGAGGCGATCTGGAAGGCGGTGGCCCACAGCACGTCGTCGAGCGTGCCGGCCCCGGCGAGCTTCTTGGAGAACAGGTAGATATCCTCGGTGGCCCGCGCCCGCGAGCGCGCGGCGGCAGCCTGCCGCTGCACGCGTGCGGTGAGATTGCTGGCAATCACCGCAACGGCAAGGAAGACGGCGAGTGCCACGATGCTCTCCGGATCCCGGATCGTCAGCGTGTAGCGGGGCTCGAGGAAGAAATAGTTGAAGGCAAGCGCGCTGAGCAAACAGGCATAGAGCGCCGGCCACAGGCCGCCGGCCACCGCCGATGTCAGCACCGCCAAGAGGAAGACGATCGCTAGGTTGCGGACGTCGAGAAACTGGTCGAGGGCCATCGTGATCGCCAGCGAACCGGCGACATAGGCGGTGGCGAGCAGGTAGGGCCAGGCCGGGAACTGCTTCTGTTCGGCCGCTGCCTTGACCCGCCTAGCCGGCGTCTCCGTGTTCCGCTCGGTTCCCGAGATGACATGGACGCTGATGTCGCCGGCGTTGCGGATCAGATCATAGGTAAGCGACCCCTCGATCAATTCGCGCCAGCGCGACCGGGTCGGCCTGCCGACGACGATGTGGGTGAAGTTGTTGGCCGTCGCATGGCGAACGATGTCCTGCGCGACGTTCTGGCCCGGAATGGTCGTGACCTCGGCGCCGAGTTGTTCGGCAAGCCGCAGATGCGCCGCCAGCCGGTCCTTATCCTCCTCCGTCATGGCGGCCGACCGAGGCGTGTCGACATGCAGCGCCGTCCAGGGCGCGCGCAGCCGGTCCGCCAGCCTGCGGGCATAGCGCACACGCGCCGCCCCGCCCGGACGCGCGTCAAGGCAGACGAGCACCCTTTCGCCTGCCGCCCACGGGCCCTGGATGGCGTGCGACTGCATGTGGTTGAGCAGCTGCTCGTCGACGCGCTGGGCGGTACGGCGCAGCGCCAGTTCGCGCAGCGCCGTCAGATTGCCCGACGAGAAATAGTTCTCGATGGCGCGCTGCGCGGTGTTGGGGAAGTAGACCTTGCCCTCTTCCAGCCGCTTGATCAGGTCGTCCGGCGTAAGGTCGATGATCTCGACGTCATCGGCCTGGTCGATGACGGAATCGGGAACCGTCTCGCGCACCCTGACCCGCGTGATCTGGGCGACGACATCGTTCAGGCTTTCGACATGCTGGATGTTGAGCGTCGTATAGACATCGATCCCGCGCGCCAGGATTTCCTGGACATCGAGATAGCGCTTGGGGTGGCGGCTGCCGGGCGCGTTGGTGTGGGCAAGTTCGTCGACCAGCACCAGCGCCGGACGGCGCGCCAGGATGGCATCGATATCCATCTCGTCGAGGCTGCGCCCCCGGTAGTCGACCTGGCGGCGGGGAATGACCTCATAGCCCTCGACCAGCGCCTGCGTTTCCTTGCGGCCGTGCGTCTCGACGACGCCGATCACCACATCGACGCCATCGGCCAGCCTGGCGCGGCCCGACATCAGCATCTCGTAGGTTTTGCCGACCCCGGGCGCCGCACCGAGGAATATGCGCAGACGGCCGCGCCCCTCCCGCTCGGCATGCTCGAGCAGCGCGTCCGGGGAAGGCCTGTTGTCGTTGCTTCTGTCGTCAGGCATCAAGATCCGATCATGGATGGCGCCGGGGATACTGTCGATCCCCGCGCCCCACCGTCCACTATTTCGCGGCGTCGAGCGCCATATTGAGGGCCAGCACACTGACCACCGGCGCGCCAAGCACGCCCAGTTCCCGCTCCTCGATCTGGCTGTCGACCAGTGTCTTGACCTTGGCTTCGTCGAAGCCCCTGGCCTTGGCGACGCGCGAAACCTGGAAGTAGGCGGCCTCCGGGCTGATGTCAGGATCAAGCCCGCTGCCCGACGTGGTGACGAGGTCGGCAGGAACCGGCGCGTTCGGATTTTCTGCCTTCAGTTTTTGCACATCGCCCTTGATGCGGTCGATCAGCTTCGAATTGGTCGGGCCGAGGTTCGATCCGCCGGAGGAGGTCGCGTCGTAGCCATTGCCGGCGGCCGACAACCGGCCATGGAAATACTTGTCGCTGGCGAAGGCTTGGCCGATCAACGCGGAGCCGATCACCTTGCCGTCCTTCTCGATCAGGCTGCCATTGGCCTGCTTGGGGAACAGCGCCTGGGCGATGCCGGTCATCCCCAAGGGATAGGCGAGGCCGGTCAGGGCGGTAAAGAAGACGATCATGATGATCGCTGGTCTGATTTGCTTGAGCATCGGAATGATCCCTTATGCAAGGCCGAGGGCCGTGATGGCCATGTCGATTAGCTTGATGCCGACGAACGGCACGATGATGCCGCCGAGGCCGTAGACGAGCAGGTTGCGGCTGAGCAGCGCGCCGGCGCCGATCGCCCGGTATTTGACGCCGCGCAGCGACAGCGGGATCAGCGCGATGATGATCAGCGCGTTGAAGATGATGGCCGACAGGATGGCGCTCTGCGGCGTCGCTAGGTGCATGACGTTGAGCGCCTGCAGCGGGCCGGTGGTCTGCCCGGGCGCGACGTAGAACACGGCGAACATCGCCGGGATGATGGCGAAATACTTGGCGACGTCGTTGGCGATCGAGAAGGTGGTCAGCGAACCGCGCGTCATCAAGAGCGCCTTGCCGATCTCGACGATCTCGATCAGCTTGGTCGGGTCGGAATCCAGGTCCACCATGTTGCCCGCTTCACGCGCGGCCACCGTACCGGTGTTCATGGCGACGCCGACATCGGCCTGGGCAAGGGCCGGCGCATCGTTGGTGCCGTCGCCGCACATGGCGACCAGCTTGCCCTTGGCCTGCTCGTCGCGGATCAGCTTCAGCTTGTCCTCAGGCGTCGCCTGGGCGAGGAAGTCGTCGACGCCGGCTTCGGCCGCGATCGCCGCCGCCGTCATCGGGTTGTCACCGGTGATCATCACCGTGCGGATGCCCATCTTGCGCAGTTCGGCGAAACGCTCGCGGATGCCGCCCTTGACGATGTCCTTGAGGTGAACGATGCCGAGCAGGCGCCCGTCGCGCTCGACCGCCAGCGGCGTGCCGCCGGACTTCGCCACTTCGTCGGCGATCGCCTGCAGGTCGCGCACCGTGTCGCTGCCCGGCCGCGTGCCGTGGGCGGCAACCGTCGACTGATTGACATGGGCAAGCACGGAATCGACCGCGCCCTTGCGCACCGAGGAGCCGTCTATGTCGACACCGCTCATGCGGGTCTGCGCGGTAAACGGCACGAAGGTGGCGTGCAAGGTCGCCATGTCGCGGGCGCGGATAGCGTATTTCTCCTTGGCCAGCACGACGATCGAGCGGCCTTCCGGCGTCTCGTCGGCAAGCGAGGCCAACTGCGCCGCATCGGCCAGTTCCTGCTCGGTGACGCCCTTGACCGGACGAAATTCGGTCGCCTGGCGGTTGCCGAGCGTGATGGTGCCGGTCTTGTCGAGCAAAAGCGTGTCGACGTCGCCGGCGGCTTCGACCGCACGGCCCGACATGGCGAGCACATTGAAGCGCACCAGGCGGTCCATGCCGGCGATGCCGATGGCCGACAGCAGCGCCCCAATGGTGGTCGGGATCAGCGTCACGAACAGCGCCACCAGCACGGTGACCGAGATATAGCCGCCCGAATAGGAGGCAAAGCTCGGGATCGTCGCGGTGGCCAAAACAAAGATCAGCGTCATGCCGACGAGCAGGATGTTGAGCGCGATTTCGTTCGGCGTCTTCTGACGCTCGGCGCCCTCGACCAGCGAGATCATGCGGTCGAGGAACGTGTGGCCGGCGGCGGCGGTGATGCGCACGCGGATCCAGTCGGACAGCACCTGCGTGCCGCCGGTGACCGCCGAACGGTCGCCGCCGGATTCGCGGATGACCGGCGCGGATTCGCCCGTGATGGCCGCTTCGTTGACCGAGGCGACGCCCTCCACCACCTCGCCGTCGGACGGGATGATGTCGCCGGCCTCGACGAGAACGATGTCGCCGACCTTAAGGCTGGTGCCGGGCACCAGCTTGAACTTGATGCGGTCTTCGCCGGTCAGGAGCTTGGCCTGGGTCTCAGTGCGCGCCTTACGCAGCGAATCGGCCTGCGCCTTGCCACGCCCTTCGGCGACCGCCTCGGCGAAATTGGCGAACAGCACGGTGAACCACAGCCAGATGATGATCTGCAGGGTGAAGCGCAGATCGCCACCGCCGGTGATCAGGTCCCTGGCGAACAGCACTGATGTCAGCGCCGAGACGACGGCGACGACGAACATCACCGGGTTGCGGGCCAGCGTGCGCGGATTGAGCTTGCGGAAGGCGCCGCCGATGGCGGGCACGAGAATGCCGGCATCCAGGATGCTGGCTGATTTTGACTGGCTCATTTTGAAGCTCCAGCTTCGCTGTTGTTAGGCGGCGCCGGTCGATCCGATGCCGAAAAGGGTGGGCCGTAGACCAGCAGCCAGATCACGATCATGACTGCGGCAATGCCGAAGAAGGTGGACACGCTCGGGAACGGAGGCGGCTTTGCCTCCCCCTCCTTGCCGGCTGGCGGTGAGGCCTTGCGGAGCATGGCGTTGACCCAGGGCATATCAGTCTCAGAAGGTCTGCCCGTGGATCATGGCCAGGTGCTCGATGATCGGCCCGACGGCCAGCGCCGGGAAGAAGGTCAAGCCGCCGACGATGACGATGACGCCGACCAGCAGCCCGACGAACAGCGGGCCGTCCGTCGGGAAGGTGCCGGCCGATGCCGGGACGGTCTTCTTCGCCGCCAGCGAACCGGCAATGGCGAGCGCCGGGATGATGACCAGGAAGCGGCCCATCAGCATGCCGATACCGATGGTGATGTTGTACCAGGGCGTGTTGCCGGTAAGGCCGCCGAAGGCCGAGCCGTTGTTGGCCGCCGCCGAGGTATAGGCGTAGAGGATTTCCGAGAAGCCGTGCGGCCCGCCATTGGCGATCGATGCCACCGCGCTTGGCAGCACCACCGCGATGGCCGTGAACACCAGCATCGCCAGCGGCAGGCACAGGATCGCCAGCATCGCCATCTTGACCTCCTTGGCCTCGATCTTCTTGCCGAGATATTCGGGCGTGCGGCCGACCATCAGGCCGGCAACGAAGACGGCGATCAGGATGAACATCAGCATGCCGTAGAAGCCCGCGCCGACGCCGCCGACAATGACCTCGCCGAGCTGCATGTTGATGATCGGGATCATGCCGCCAAGTGCCGTGAACGAGTCATGCATGGCGTTGACCGCGCCACAGGAAGCGGCCGTGGTGATGACCGCGAACAGCGCCGACAAGGCGATGCCGAAGCGGGTCTCCTTGCCCTCCATGTTGCCGCCGTCGATGCCCAGGGCATGCACCAGCGGATTGCCCGCTGCTTCCGCCCAGTAGCAGACGGCGACGCCGGCGATGAACAGCACGCCCATGGCGGCGAGCACCGCCCAGCCCTGGCGCTGGTTGCCGACCATGCGGCCGAAGACGTTGGTCAGCGCCGCGCCCAGCGCGAAGATCGCCAGCATCTGGATCAGGTTGGAGATCGCATCGGGGTTCTCGAACGGATGCGCGGCGTTGGCGTTGAAGAAGCCGCCACCATTGGTGCCGAGCATCTTGATGGCCACCTGCGAGGCGACCGGGCCGAGCGCCAGCGTCTGCTTGGCGCCTTCGAGCGTGGTGGCGTCGACATAAGGTCCGAGCGTCTGCGGCATGCCCAGCCAGACGAACACCAGCGTCAGCACGATGCAGAGCGGCAAGAGCACGTAGAGCGTGCAGCGGGTCATATCGACCCAGAAATTGCCGATCGATTTGCCCGAAGCGCGGGCAAAGCCACGGATCAGCGCGACGGCGATGGCGATGCCGGTGGCCGCCGAGACGAAGTTCTGGACGGTGAGGCCGGCCATCTGCACGAGATAGGACATCGTGCTCTCGCCGCCATAATTCTGCCAGTTGGTGTTGGTGACGAAACTGGCGGCGGTGTTGAAGGCCAGCCCCGGCTCGACGGCGGTCATCCCCGCCGGATTGTAGGGCAGCCCACCCTGCAGCCGCTGCAGCGCGTAGAGCACCAGGAAACCGGCGAGGTTGAACAAAAGCAGCGCCACGGTGTAGGCGGCCCAGTGCTGCTCCTCCCGCTCGCTGGTGCCGGCGAGGCGGTAGAGGCCGTGCTCGATCGGAACCAGCACCGGCGAGAGCAGGGTGCGGTCGCCGTTGAAGACACGGAACATGTAGCCGCCGAGTGGCTTCACGAGCAAAACCAGGATCCCGCAATAGAGAAGGATCTGTATCCAGCCATTTATGGTCATGATGGTGCTTTCTGGCCCCGCTCAGAAACGTTCTGGGCGGATGAGGGCGTAGGTGAGGTAGGCGAGCAGGAGCAAGGTGACGCCGCCACCGAGGATATGATCGACAAGCACGGTTTCGGTCCTTCCGCTCAAATTCTGTCGCAGGCTCTGACGTAGGCGCAGGACAGGGCGAAAAACAAAACCCCAAGTGCTAGAACAACAATGTCCATTGTTCCTTTTCCTTTTCTGCATTTGTACTTTGCGCCCTGCATCGATGCACTGGCAAAGCCACGAACCCGCCGTCGCTTTCATCGCAACGGCGCTCGAATTTTTGTTATGCGGAATATGGACCCGATCGCCATAAAGGTTCGAGACGAGGCGGGACGCAAAGAAATAGGAATTTCATAAAGGTTTTGGACTGGAGCGATCGCCGTTCCGGCACGCCGGCAAGGCCGGCCTCGTGACAGCAGACGCCTCGCTGCGACGGCCGTGGGCAGGGTTCCCTGGGCGACTACATCAATGCCCGGTCCACCACCCATGACTGGTCGAACTTCAGCACTCCCTTGACAAGGACCGCTCCAACGGGAACTCTTCGATCGTCTGAACTAAAGGGGGATTCCAGATGCGCAAGACTTATGAAAAGCCGGCCTTGGTGAAGCGCGAGAAATTGTCCGCCGTCACCGCCGTCTGCGCGCCGTCCGCCTGCCCTATTCCGGGATAAGTCCGGCTCACCAAGCATGACCATCCGCTGCCGAAAGGCGGCTCGGTACAGCTGTGGCGAATTTTGCGGCTCCAATCGTTGTCGCTTTCGCAAACAGCGGACGAATTCAGCCAGCTAACGGCCATTTGTAAAAACTGGCGGAGAGAGCGGGATTCGAACCCGCGTTACGGTCTCCCGTAAACACACTTTCCAGGCGTGCGCCTTCAACCACTCGGCCACCTCTCCGTCCTTGTATGTCGCGGCGGCCGGTTTTGCCGTGCGGGTTGGGGACATCTCCCTTTGGGGTTTTCGCGCGGAACCTCCGCGCCATGAGCGCCGCCAACCAGCGAACGCTCTTCCCCGGCACCTGAGCCGTCGAAGCAACAGGCGCGGGGCTCATCTAGTCGATCCGGCGGCGAATGCCAAGCCATAACGACAGTCTATTCGCTTTGCCGGCCATGGAGTGGTTTTCCCTCCCGCAAATGCCTCGTCTTCGGCCCGGCCGCAGCCGAATGATGTGCACAGGCAGCGCTGCCGGGCGAGACCTGCTTGACTTCGCTCCAACTCACCTGTCGAGTGAAAGAGGCTTTGCGGGGGCATCGTCCTGATATGACATCAAGCAACGGACAGACACCGGTCAGGCAACCGGACAGCGGGCTGTCCTACGTCCCGGTGGGCTGGCTCATCTTCGTCATGGCGTGGTCGGTCTATGGTCTGGTCGTGGCCTTGCCGATGTTCGGCGAGCAAGGCCTGCCGGAGAGGGTCTTCTATCTCATCTATGGCGGGCTCGCCGTCGACGTCATCACCATCCTGTGGGGGCTCTATCTGCTCGGCCTCGCCTTCGGCCGCTCGTCAAGGTTTCCGCGCCACTTCATCATCTGGCAGGTCGCCACCATTATCTGGGTGGTGTTCAGGCAAGCCTATGTGCTTGCAGTGCCGGATTTCGTCTTCTCGGCCCAGGCGCTGCTTGTCACCGGCATCGAAATTGCCATCGGGGTGCTTTGCATCTATTTGTTGCGGCGAGGCTCGGGCGCGGAACATGTCTATGCCGGCCCGGCAACCGAAAGCCCCTCGATGTTCGTCTCGATCGCCGCCGCTTTGCTCGGCATCATCCTTGGCGCGGTGGTCGGCGCGGTCGCCGGCTTCGCCGCCGGCTCGGTGATTGCCGACGTCACCAGCATGAGCTGCTTTGAAGGCGCCTGCGGGTATTTTGCCGCGCTCATCGGCCTTGCCGGGCTGGTGGTCGGCGGCATTGGCGGCGGCATTCTCGCCGTCTGGCTCGTCCACAGGCGCAGGCGCAAACCCTTGGGATAGGAAGGCTCGCGACTTCAAATTCGCGTATCGCGATTGCGATCCAGCCATGCGCATTCTATCTCTCGTGTCGGGATACGCGCCGGGGCCCTTGGGAGGAGCTTCGATATCCGGCTGGGGAGAGGTTTTTCATGTTTCGCTTCATCTTTCGCCTTGCGGCAATGATCGCGCTGTCGATTTCCGTCATCATGGCGGTGCTCGACACGACGCGCACGGTGGCCGCCTCGACGCTTGTGCTGACCCCGCTCAACACCAGCTGGCTGGCCGTTTCGCCGGACACGCGGGCCGGCTTCGAAACCTTCGTGCGCACCAAGATCAGTCCGCTGGCATGGGACGTCGTCATCGCCTGGGTGCTCAACCAGCCGGGCTTTGCCGTGTTCGCCGCGCTTGCCTTCCTGCTCTACGCCATCGGCTACCGTCGTCGGCGGCAAACAGGGCAGTTCGCCTCGCCATGAGGCGTTGCCGCCGATGCCCCGTGTTCGGCATAGCCAGCCCATAGAGGACCCTTGCATGTTTTTCCTCAGCGATATGCTGAACAAGAAGCTCCATCTGCCGAAGCCTTCCGAGGCGCTGCCGGGCCGCGCCAAGGCGATAGCGACGGCCGCGAGACACTACGTTTCGAAGCGACCCCTCAAGGGGCCTTATCCTGAAGGATTGCAGACGGCGCTGTTCGGGCTCGGCTGCTTCTGGGGCGCGGAGCGGCTGTTCTGGCAGGTCGAGGGGGTCTGGGTCACGGCCGTCGGTTATGCCGGCGGCATCACGCCCAATCCGACCTACCAGGAGACCTGCACCGGGCTTACCGGCCACGCCGAAATCGTGCTCGTCGTTTATGACCCGGCGATCATTTCCTATGCCGGGCTTCTGAAACTGTTCTGGGAAAGCCACGACCCGACGCAAGGCATGCGTCAGGGCAATGATGTCGGCACTGTCTACCGTTCGGCGATTTACACCCTCGATGAGGCGCAATACGAGGCGGCGATCGCCTCTCGCGACGCCTATGATGGGTCGTTGCGCGGTGTCGGCCACGGCAAGATCACCACCGAGATCGCGCCGGCGCCCGCATTCTATTTCGCCGAGGCGGACCACCAGCAGTATCTGGCGAAAAACCCGCAAGGCTATTGCAACCTCAAGGGCACCGGCATCGCCTGCGCCATGCCGGCGGCAACCGCCGCCTGAACCCTCCGGCGCAAGGATCAAGCTGTGCCACGCCCTGCCCGCGCCATGCTTTTCCAAAAGGTCAAAATTCCGCGTGAATTTTGTTTCGGGCCGTGCCAGATTGCCGCGGAGCGGGAGGGGAATACACTCCTGGCTGACGTCGCGTGCCTGCCGGAGAACCGGGCAGGCAGGCGGGGCGTAACGGAAAAAATAACCGACAGGGTGTGGATCACATGAAACGTATCGTTCTCGGCCTCCTGGCCGCAACCGCAATGGTTCTTCCGGCTTTCGCCGCGGATGTGCAGCCGGCCATCCTCTACGATCTGGGCGGCAAGTTCGACAAATCCTTCAACGAAGCGGCCTTCCACGGCGCCGAAAAATTCAAGACCGAGACCGGCGTCGCCTATGTGGAGTTCGAAGTGTCCAACGCCTCGCAGCGCGAGCAGGCGCTGCGCCGCTTCGCCGAGGACGGCCGCAACCCGATCGTCATGGCCGGCTTTGCCTGGGAGGACGCCCTCAAAGCGGTCGCAAAAGATTATCCCGACCTGAACTTCGCCATCATCGACGACGCCGTCGACATGCCCAATGTCCGCTCGCTGGTGTTCAAGGAGAATGAAGGCTCCTATCTCGTCGGCATCCTGGCCGGGATGGCCTCGAAGTCCAAGAAGGTCTCCTTCATCGGCGGCATGGACATTCCGCTGATCCGCAAGTTCGAATGCGGCTATGTCGGCGGCGCCAAGGCCGCCGGTGCGACGGACGTGATCCAGAACATGACCGGCGACACGCCGGCTGCCTGGAACGACCCGGCAAAGGGCGGCGAGATCGCCAAGACGCAGATCGACCAGGGCTCCGACGTGGTCTACGCCGCGGCCGGCGGCACCGGCGTCGGCGTGCTGCAGGCGGCGGCTGATGCCGGCAAGCTCGGCATCGGCGTCGATTCCAACCAGAACGGCCTGCAGCCCGGCAAGGTGCTGACCTCGATGATGAAGCGCGTCGACGTCGCCGTCTACAACGCCTTCATGGACGGCAAGAACGGCACCTTCAAAGGTGGCGTGCAAAATCTCGGCCTCAAGGAAGGCGGCGTCGACTACGCCATGGACGACAACAACAAGGCCCTGGTTACCGACGAAATGAAAGCCGCCGTCGAAAAGGCCAAGGCCGACATCATCGCCGGCACGATCACGGTGCACGACTACACCACCGACAACGCCTGCCCTTATTGATCGGCAGCTGAACCAAGTTTTGTCGACCGCCGGGCGCAAGCCCGGCGGTTTTGTTTTGAGCGAGCATGATGCAACCAATCATCGAAGCAATGGCGGAGCATGACGTCGAGGCCATAGCGAAACTGCGCCTTGCGGCATTCTTCGAAGGGACGGATCGAACGATCAGAGAAGACATGGCCGGGCTTCACCACCTGCTCGGCGGCGATGGGTTCGAGGCGGCCTTCGTGGCTCGGCTTGCAGGTTCACCTGTCGGAAGCTGCCTGTTCGTGCGCAACGAGATCGGCCCGGCGCATGACGTGACGCCGTGGCTTGCCGGGCTTGTCGTGAATCCGGCCTATCGGGGAAAGGGTGTCGGCAGCGCGCTGCTCAGAGCTGTCGAAGCGCATGCCAAAATGGCCGGTGCAACGAGGCTTTATCTCTACACCTGGGAAGCGCGCCGCTTCTACGAGACGCTCGGCTGGACTGCAGCCGAGACCTTCGAACAAGACGGCGGGTCGATGCTTTTGATGTCGCGCCGGCTATAATCGCCCGGCAAGATACCCCAGCGCGAAAGCCACCACGAGCGCCATGGCGACGGCAACGCCGCGCCGGCCTCCGAGCGAATGCACGCCGACGCCGTAAGGGCGGCGCTCCAGCCCCCGGATCACCGTTCCCGGTCTGGCAGCATCGCCACCAAGGCCAGCACTGCGCATTTGCGGCAATTCAGAGAGCCGCTGCGTTACCAACTGCCAGTGATTGTCCGGCAAACCGCTTGGCTTCTCGGCCCGGTCGAAGACATGCATGCGTTCGGCAAGCTGCACCACCGCGTCGCGAAAGGCGGGGTCGATCTCAAGGTCGCGCTCGGCCCGTTCGCGCTCGGCGTCATTCATCAGGCCGAGCACATAGTCGCCGGCCCTTGCGATGCGGTCGCTTTCACTGGCCATGATGTGCGCCCTCCCCTCGTCCTCACCAGTGCGGCGGCTTGGTTGTGGGCACGTCGGGCGCTGCCTGCTCCTCGAGCGCCAGGAAGCGGTCGGTCAGCGCGTCGAGCTTGCGCTGCATCCGCTCGATCACCTTCCACTGCTCGGAGATCTGACCTGACAGTTCCTCGATCGTCTTCTCCTGCTCGGCAGCGCGGATTTCCAGCGTTGTCAGCCGGTCGGCGGGCATGATCATTCCAAAGTCCTTGGGTCTGTCACCGCTGTATCGCGCGGCTTCGCCATATTAGCGAATGTGAGGGCTTCGGCCACGTTCGAAATTGACAAGCGCCAAGGGATTTGTCGAGAGTGCAGCAGGCTCCGGCCAATTGGCATGGGCGGAGCGTCATGCTAGGCGTTTTGACCAAGCGATAAAAAAATAAGAGTGGGACAGGCTGCATGGCGCAAGCCGCAATCGAACTGATCGGCATCAACAAGAGTTTCGGCGCCGTGCGCGCCAATCGCGACATCAATCTGGACATCGCGCGCGGCACCATCCACGGCATCGTCGGCGAGAACGGCGCCGGCAAATCGACGCTGATGTCGATCCTCTACGGCTTCTACCAGGCCGACAGCGGCGAGATCCGCGTCGGCGGCCAGCCGGCATCGATCAAGACGCCAAACGACGCGATCGCGCTCGGCATCGGCATGGTGCACCAGCATTTCATGCTGGTCGACAATTTCACGGTGCTGGAAAACATCATCCTCGGCGCCGAAAACGACGCGCTTCTGAAGAGCAGCATCGCCAAGGCTCGCTCGGAACTGGATCGGCTGGAGCGCGAATACGGGCTGGAAGTCGACCCCGACGCCATCATCGAGGAACTGCCGGTCGGCCTGCAGCAGCGCGTCGAAATCCTGAAAGCGCTTTATCGCGGCGCCGAGATCCTGATCCTTGACGAACCGACGGGCGTGCTGACGCCGGCCGAGGCCGACCATCTCTTCCGCATCCTCAAACAGTTGAAGGAGCAGGGAAAGACGGTGGTGCTGATCACCCACAAGCTGCGCGAGATCATGGCCATCACCGACACGGTGTCCGTCATGCGCCAGGGCACGATGGTGGCGACCAGGGAAACCAGGCAAACCACTGTCGAGGAACTGGCCGAATTGATGGTCGGGCGGCGCGTGCTGCTCAGGGTCGAGAAGGGCGAGGCCGAAGCCGGCGCCGTCAAGCTCGCGGTCAAGAACCTGACGGTCAGGGATTCCCGTGGCGTTACCATGGTTGACGATGTCTCCTTCGACGTCCGCGCCGGCGAGATCGTCGGTATCGCCGGTGTCGCCGGCAATGGCCAGTCCGAACTGCTCGAGGCGATCTCCGGCATCAGGCATGCCGTTTCCGGCTCCGTGATGCTCGACGGCAAGCCCATCGATCTCACCGGCAAGGCCGATCCCGGCGAATTGCGCGACCGCGGGCTGGCTCACGTGCCGGAGGACCGCCACCATGTCGGGCTGGTGCTGGCCTTCGAGGAAAACGAGAATTCCATCCTCGGCTATCACGGCGACCCGCGTTATTTGAAGGGTCCGTTCCTCAACGTCGACGCCATCATGGCCGATGCCAAGGACAAGATCGAGAAGTACGACATCCGTCCCGGCAATCCGCGCCTGAAGACCGCCAATTTCTCCGGCGGCAACCAGCAGAAGATCGTGCTCGCGCGTGAGATGGAACAGGACCCTGGCGTGCTCATCGTCGGCCAGCCGACGCGCGGCGTCGATGTCGGTGCCATCGAATTCATCCACAAGCGCCTGATTGCCATGCGCGACCAGGGCAAGGCCGTGCTGGTGGTATCGGTCGAACTCGACGAGATCCGCTCGCTGTCCGACCGCATCCTGGTGATGTTTGCCGGCCGCATCGTCGGCGAGCGCGGCCCTGAAGCGACCGAGGGCGAGCTTGGCCTGTTGATGGCCGGCGTCGAGCGCCAGGAGGCCGCGCAATGAGCACGCCTTACGCCAAATTGCCGGCCTGGGCCGACTATGGGCTGATCCCGCTGATCAATCTGTCGGTGGCCTTCATCGTTGCCGGCTTCGTCGTGCTTCTGGTCGGCGAAAATCCGTTCCGCGCCGCGATCATTCTTGTCGAGGGCGCCTTCGGCAAGGGAACGGGCATCGCCTTCACCCTCTTCTACGCCACCACCTTCATCTTCACTGGGCTTTCGGTGGCGGTAGCGGCGCATTGCGGCCTGTTCAACATCGGCACCGAGGGACAGGCCTACATCGCCGGCCTCGGCATCGCCATCGCCTGTCTTTCCTTCGACAGCGTATTCCCGTGGTGGCTGACCTTTCCTCTGGCCATCGTTGCTTCCGCGCTCGTCGGGGCGTTGTGGGCGCTGATCCCGGCCTACCTGCAGGCCAAGCGCGGCTCGCACATCGTCATCACCACGATCATGTTCAACTTCATCGCCGCGTCGATCATGGTCTTCCTGCTGGTCGGCCCGTTGAAGCCCGTGGGGTCGCAAGCGCCGCAGACGCGCAACTTCTTCGCCGGCGCGGAATTGCCGAAGCTCAACTGGATCATCGAACTGTTCGGCGCCAAGATCCGCTCGGCGCCGCTCAACGTCACCTTCCTGCTGGCGCTGGTCATGGCTTTCCTGGTCTGGCTGCTGATCTGGCGCACCAAGCTCGGCTATGAGATGCGCACCTACGGCCACAGCCCGAAGGCGGCCCGCTATGCCGGCATTTCGGAGACTCGCATCATCATCACCGCGATGATGACCTCGGGTGCACTGGCCGGCATGATGGCGCTCAATCCGGTCATGGGCGATCAGCACAATGTCGCGATCGACTTCGTCTCGGGCGCCGGGTTCGTCGGCATCGCCGTGGCGCTGATGGGCCGCCTGCACCCGGTCGGCATCGTGCTGGCGGCCATCCTGTTCGGCATGCTCTATCAGGGCGGCGCCGAGCTCGCCTTCGAGATGCCGGCGATTTCCCGCGACATGATCGTCATCATCCAGGGTCTGGTCATCCTGTTCGCCGGCGCGCTCGAACACATGTTCAGGCCTTACATCCAGGCGCTGTTCGCCTCGTTCAGCCCGAGGTCGGTCGGCATGGAAGCGGTCAAGGGAAAGGGTGCCTGAGATGGACGTGTTCAACGCAATCGTCCAGACATTGGACTCGACCATCCGCCTCTCGGTGCCGCTGCTGCTCGCTTGCCTCGCCGGCCTCTATTCGGAACGCGCCGGCATCTTCGACATCGGCCTCGAAGGCAAGATGCTGGTCGGCGCCTTCGCCGGCGCGGCCGCCGCCTCGGTCTTTCATTCGGCCTTTCTCGGTCTCGGCATGGCGATCCTGATCTCGGTCGCCTTCGCGATGGTGCATGGATTTGCCTCGATCACCCATCGCGGTAACCAGATCGTTTCCGGCGTGGCAATCAACTTCGTTGCCGCCGGCTCGACCATCATCCTCGGCCAGGCCTGGTTCCAGCAGGGCGGGCGCACGCCGGCGCTGCAGCCGGGTGAGCGGTTCGAGGCGATCATCTGGCCAGGCGCCGAGGCGATGAGGGACGTTCCGATCATCGGCCCGATCTACGCCGAGCTGATCTCCGGCCACTCCATACTGGTCTATATCGCCTTCCTGATGGTGCCCTTCACCTGGTGGGTGCTGTTTCGCACCCGCTTCGGCCTCAGGCTGCGCGCCGTCGGCGAGAATCCGGCCGCCGTCGACACCGCCGGCATCTCGGTCGCATGGCTGCGCTACCGCGCCCTGATCTGCACAGGCATCCTCACCGGCGTTGCCGGCGCCTATCTGTCGATGGTGCAGAATGGCGGCTTCGTGAAGGATATGACCGCCGGCAAGGGCTACATCGCGCTCGCCGCACTGATCTTTGCCAAATGGAAGCCGGTCAACGCCATGTTTGCCTGCCTGCTGTTCGGCTTCCTCGATGCCGCCGCGATCCGCCTGCAAGGCTCGCCGCTGCCGATCATCGGCAAGGTGCCGGTGCAGTTCATGCAAGCCCTGCCCTACGTCCTCACCGTCATCCTGCTTGCCGGCTTCATCGGCAAGGCGATCCCGCCGCGCGCCGGCGGCGTCCCCTATGTCAAGGAACGCTGAGACGGCGGAGGCGAACACCCGCATTTAGACAAGATCGTTGGAGAGAACTGCTGAATGTCGCATGATTTGTTCGAAGCGGCCAAGGCCGCCATGGCCAAGGCCTATGCGCCCTATTCGAAATTCCCGGTGGGCGCGGCACTGCGCACCGAGGACGGCCGCGTCTTTACCGGCGCCAACATCGAGATCGCCTCCTATCCGGAAGGCTGGTGCGCCGAGACCACAGCGCTTGGCCACTACATCATGGACGGCGGCGGCAAAATCGTGGAAATCGCTGTCATCGCCGAACGCATGGCAAAATGCTCGCCTTGCGGCGGTTGCCGCCAACGGCTCGCCGAATTCTGCCGACCCGAAACCAAGCTGTATCTCTGCGACAATACCGGCGTGGCCGAAACCGTGACCATGGGCGACATGCTGCCCTACGGCTTTCGCGGGGACATACTGAAATGAAGGAAGCTCTCGACCATCTCATAGAACGCCTCGACGGCCTGGCGCCGACCACGGCCCTCGTGCTGGGTTCCGGTCTCGGCGGGCTGGTCGGCCAGGTCGAGAACCCGGTCCGCATCTCCTATGCGGACCTGCCCGGCTTCCCCAGAAGCGGCGTCAGCGGCCATGCCGGCGAGGTCGTGGCCGGCCTGTTTGCCGGCACACCGGTGCTGATGCTGTCGGGCCGCGCCCACTACTACGAACATGGCGATGCGGCCGCGATGCGGCCGGTCCTGGAGGTGCTTGCCGGTATCGGCATCACCAAGCTCATCCTCACTAACGCGGCCGGCTCGGTCGATCCGGAGATGGGACCGGGTTCGGTGATGCTGCTCACCGACCACATCAATTTTTCCGGCACCAATCCGCTGATCGGTGAACCGAGCGACCGCCGCTTCGTCGGCCTGACCGAGGCCTATGACGCCGGCATCCGCAAGGCGATCGAGGACGCGGCGAAGGCGACCGGCACTGCGCTGCACAAGGGCGTCTACATGTGGTTCTCCGGTCCATGCTTCGAGACGCCGGCCGAAATCCGCATGGCCCGCGTCATGGGCGCCAATGCTGTCGGCATGTCGACCGTGCCCGAGGTCATCCTGGCACGCTTCCTCGGCCTGCGTGTCGCCGCCTGCTCGGTCATCACCAACCTCGCCGCCGGCATGACCGGGGCCGAGCTTTCGCACCAGGAGACCAAGGACATGGCGCCGATCGGCGGCGCGCGGCTGGCGACGATCCTGCAGCGCGTGTTCCGCGACGGACTGTCGGAGCACTGATGCTTCCGCAGGAATTCATCCGAAGCAAGCGCGATGGCCACAGGCTGTCGGCGCTGGAGATCGCCGCCTTTGTCGACGGCGTGACCTCGGGCAGCGTGACCGACGGTCAGATCGGGGCCTTCGCCATGGCCGTGTTCTTCAACGGCATGAGCCGCGAGGAGGCGGTGGCGCTGACCATCGCCATGCGCGATTCCGGCGATGTGCTCGACTGGTCCGACCTGCCTGGCCCGGTCACCGACAAGCATTCGACGGGCGGCGTCGGCGACAATGTTTCTCTCATGCTGGCGCCGATCGTCGCTGCGTGCGGCGCCTGTGTGCCGATGATATCGGGCCGCGGCCTTGGCCACACCGGCGGCACGCTGGACAAGATGGATGCAATATCAGGCTATGTCAGCCAGCCCGACATCGCGCTGTTTCGCAAGGCGGTGCTCGAAGCGGGCTGCGCCATTATCGGCCAGACATCGGACCTCGCCCCCGCCGACCGCAGGCTCTATGCCATCCGCGACGTCACCGGCACGGTCGAATCGGTGCCGCTGATCACCGCCTCGATCCTGTCGAAGAAGCTGGCGGCCGGCCTGCAGTCGCTGGTGCTCGACGTCAAGGTCGGCAATGGCGCCTTCATGGAAAAATCGCGCGACGCCACCGCGCTCGCCAACAGCCTGGTCGAGGTTGCCAGCGGCGCCGGGCTTAAGGTCTCGGCGCTGATCACCGGCATGAACGAGCCGCTGGCGTCCGCCGCCGGCAACGCGGTCGAGGTGCGCAACGCCGTCGATTTCCTCACCGGCCGCCTGCGTGACCGCCGGCTGGAGGATGTCACCCTGGCGCTGGCCGCCGAAATGCTGCAGGCGGCGGGGCTGGTGCAGTCGAACCTCGACGGCATGCGCCGCGCCGCCGAGACGCTTTCCAGCGGCCGCGCCGCCGCCACCTTCGCGCGCATGGTGGCGGTGCTCGGCGGCCCGGCCGATTTCATCGAGAAGCCGGAAAAATATCTGCCGAAGGCAGCGACGGAATTCGCGGTCAAGGCGACGGCAAACGGCTTCGTCACCGGTATCGCCACCCGCGACATCGGCCTCGCCGTGGTCGGCCTGGGCGGCGGCCGCACCCGGCCTGAAGACAAGGTCGACCCGGCGGTCGGCATCACAAGGCTGCTGCCGGTGGGCGCCGAAATCCACGCCGGCGAGCCGCTGGCACTGGTCCATGCCCGTTCGCCATCCGATGCCGAGGCGGCGGCGGCGGCTGTGCTTTCGGCCTATGCGATCGGCGCTTCGAAGCCGCCCGCCGACAAGTCGGTCATCAGGCGGATTCTGCCGCGCGGCTGATCGAAACTATTGGGCGAGCAGCAAGGTGCCGTTCTCGGCCTGGAATTTGCCGAGCCGGTTGAGGAAGCTCATCCCGATCAGATTGGTGCGCAGCGCCTTGTCGTCGAGCACGATGGCTTGGACGTCGTTGACGGTGATGCTGCCGATCTGCAGCCGGTCGATCATCACCACGGCCGCCTTGATGGTGCCGTTGGCAGTGTTGACCTCACGGTTGAAGTCGGAAGGGTTCAGCGATAGCCCGATCCTGCGCGCCGTCGAGGTGTTGACGGCGACCAGCGTCGCGCCGGTATCGATCATGCCGTCGACCTGACGGCCATTGAGCTTGAAGGTCGACGAAAAATGGCCGCGCCCGTCCGCCGTGACGACGACCTTGCGGCCGGTCGGCAGCGGCGGCGCCGGCTTGTCTGGAACCGAGGCGAGGTTGACGTCCGGCTGGGCCTGAGCTTCGGAGTCGGGCTTGGCCGTGACCGTTGATTTCAACAGGTTTTCGATCATCTGCGGGTTAGACTGGTAGACGATCGGGATCGACGCCGACGTCCCGGCAAAGACACTGAGAATGACGAGTTTGCGCAGCATGGATCGGCCTTTGTGAAGCCGATCCTTTAAGCCCGCTATGGTGTTTGCCGCTTTAACGCCGGGAAATACCGCGCCTTTGCGTAAACATCCGGTAAATCATACCAGGCGTTCTGGTACTACTTCGTCCCGTACATGCGGTCGCCGGCATCGCCGAGGCCGGGCATGATATAGCCCTTCTCGTTGAGCTGGCGGTCGATCGAAGCGGTGAACACCGGAACGTCGGGATGCGCCTTGATGAAGCGCTCAATGCCTTCGGGCGCCGCCAATAGGCACAGGAACCGGATGTTGGTGGCACCGCGCCCCTTAAGCTTATCGATGGCCGCGATCGCCGAATTGGCGGTCGCCAGCATCGGATCGACGACGATGACCAGGCGGTCGGCGAGATCGCTCGGCGCCTTGAAGAAATATTCCACCGCCTCCAGCGTTTCATGGTCGCGGTAGAGGCCGATATGGGCGACGCGGGCCGCCGGCACGAGGTCGAGCAGCCCTTCGAGCAAGCCGTTACCGGCGCGCAGCACCGAGGCGAACACCAGCTTCTTGCCTTCCAG
This sequence comes from bacterium M00.F.Ca.ET.205.01.1.1, assembly GCA_004791255.1. Taxonomy (GTDB): domain Bacteria; phylum Pseudomonadota; class Alphaproteobacteria; order Rhizobiales; family Rhizobiaceae; genus Mesorhizobium. Next base: position 296,969 of record SRUQ01000003.1, on the reverse strand, counting down.
CGTCGGCGCCTCCATCTCCTCGATCGGGGTCTCGATGGTGGTGGTGGTCAGTTCGAGGTTGCGGGTCACCTCATAGCCGAGCAGCAGCGATATCTCGCGCAGCAGCCGCCGGAAGCCGGCCGTCGAGGTCTCCTTCTTGCGCATGATGGTCAGCTTGTGCTGGACAAGCGGATGGTCGACGACGGTGACGCCCTTCATGGTGTTCTCCTGATGCGGGTCGCCTGAAAGCGCGCATCGCCCTTCCGGGCGTGCTGCGCTTCAAGCTGCTTGGATGAACCCTAGCGGCAATGCGCCGGCCAAGGAACCGCTTGGCCGGCGCCGACCACAGTTTTGTCGCCAGAAATCGTCGGTGAAGCGATCACCGCGCAGTGCCGTTCAGCCGGGCAAGAAGTGCCGCCTTGGTCTTCCTGTCGACGAAAGCGGCCTCGATGGCCGTTCTGGTGACGGCTGCGAGCACCTTCTCGTTCATCGAGAAATGCTCGGCGGCGATGTCGTATTCGCGCTTCAGCGAGGTCCAGAAATAGGGCGGGTCGTCGGAGTTGAGCGTCACCTTGCAGCCGGCCGCCTGCAGGGCCGGAAACGGATGGTCGGCAAAACTGTCGAACACCTTGAGCGCGATGTTGGAGCCCGGGCAGCATTCCAGCACCACGCCCTCGTCGGCGATGCGGCGGACAAGATCGGGGTTTTCGATGGCACGCACGCCGTGGCCGATGCGCGACGGGCGGATGTGGTCGAGGGCCGCCTTGACCGTCTCCCAGCCTGTCAGCTCGCCGGCATGGATGGTGATGCCGAGCCCGGCCTCGCGCGCGATCTCGAAAGCCCTGACATAGTCCTCCATCTCGCCCATACGCTCGTCGCCGGCGACGCCGAAGCCGGTGACCAGCGGATGACCGCAGCGCGCCGCGAAACGCGCCGCCTGCTCGATCGATTCGACGCCGACATGGCGCACCCCGGTGACGATCATGCGGCCTTCGATGCCGGTCTTGGCCTTGGCGCGGGCCATGCCTTCGCCAAGCGCGTCCGTATAGGCCTTGGGCGACAGGCCGGCCTTCGTTGCATGGTCCGGCGAGGTGAAGACCTCGGAGTAGATGGCACCGTCGCGGGCAAGGCTGGTCAGGTAGTGGTCTGCCAGCCGGGCATAATCCTCCTCGGTGCGGAACAGGTCGGCGGAAAAGTCGTAGGCGGCCAGGAACGAGGTGAAATCGTGCCAGACGAACGACCCGTTCTGGATATAGGGCGAGGTATCCCTGCCGTATTTCTGCGCCTGGCGGATGACGAGTTCCGGCGCCGCTGCCCCTTCGATGTGGCAGTGCAATTCCGCTTTCAAAGGCATTCAAACATCCCGTCTGTCAGTCCAGGTCTTGAAAACCCACCACCTGGAAGCGCGGCCGAACACCGCGCCTTAAACAATAGCGCCCGCAACATCGATCGGCTATGGTCCCGCCGGTTTTATGACGGATCAAAAAAATGTCAGTTGAGAGAACCACGGCCGCGGGCGGCATGGAAACCTCCTATGGTTTCAGGCGTGTCGGGGAAGGCCAGAAGCAGTCGCTGGTCAACGATGTTTTCCACAAGGTCGCCAATCGCTACGACGTGATGAACGATCTGATGTCGGGCGGCCTGCACCGGCTGTGGAAGGATGCCATGGTGACATGGCTCAATCCGCCGAAGCGGGCCGGCTGGCGCGTGCTCGATGTTGCCGGCGGCACCGGCGACATCGCCTTCCGCATCGTTGACGCCAGCCACGGCAACGCCCATGCCACCGCGCTCGACATTAACGGCTCGATGCTCAGCGTCGGCCGCGACCGGGCTGAAAAGAAAGGCCTGTCCGGCAACACCGATTTCGTCGAGGCCAATGCCGAGGAACTGCCTTTCCCTGACGCCACCTTCGACGCCTACACCATCGCTTTCGGCATTCGCAACGTGCCGCGCATCGATGTCGCGCTGAGCGAAGCGTTTCGCGTTTTGAAGCCGGGTGGCCGGTTCCTCTGCCTCGAATTTTCCGAAGTCGAGATGCCGCTGCTCGACAAGGTCTACGAAGCGTGGTCCTTCAACGCCATTCCCAGGATCGGCAAGATGGTCACTGGTGACGGCGAGCCCTATTCCTACCTCGTCGAATCGATCGCCAAATTCCCCAATCAGCAGAATTTTGCTTCCATGATCACCCGCGCGGGCTTCGATCGCGTCTCCTTCCGCAACTATTCCGGCGGCATCGCCGCGCTGCATTCGGGCTGGAAGCTTTGAAGCTGCACGGCATTTCCCATTCTCGATGCGGCCTGTCTCGGTTCAAAGAACCGACAGGGATGCGGCCATGAGCACCATCAGTGCGGGATTTCGGCTTGTACGGGCCGGCTGGGTGCTGGTGCGCGAGGGCGTCGTCGCTGCCCTGCCCGGCGAGGAACTCTCCGGCCTGCCGAAATTCGGCTGGCAGCTGGCGCGGCTGTTCACCCGCCGCCGCGCGCTCGCCTATGAGCGCAGCGACCGGCTGGCGAAAGCGGTCATGCGGCTCGGGCCATCCTATGTCAAGCTCGGCCAGTTCCTGGCGACACGGCCCGACGTCGTCGGCAACGACATGGCGCTCGACCTCGCCATGCTGCAGGACAAGATGCACACCTTCCCCAGGGCCGAGGCAATCGCTGCCGTCGAAGCCTCGCTGGGTCGCAAGGTGGGCGACCTCTATGTGCAATTCGGGGACCCCGTCGCGGCCGCCTCCATCGCCCAGGTCCACGCCGCCGAAACCGTGCATGACGCCGCCGCCACCAAGGTCGCGGTGAAGGTCATCCGGCCGGGCGTGCGCCGCCACTTCTTCCAGGATCTCGAAAGCTATTTCCTCGCCGCCCGGCTACAGGAGAAATACATCCCCTCATCCCGCCGGCTCCGCCCTGTCGAGGTGACCGAGACGCTGGCGCAGACCACCAGGATCGAGATGGACCTGCGCCTGGAGGCGGCGGCACTCTCGGAACTCGGCGAAAACACCAGAGACGATCCCGGCTTTCGCGTGCCATCCGTCGACTGGGAACGCACCGGCCGCGACGTGCTGACCATGGAGTGGGTCGACGGCGTCAAGATGAACGATATCGCCGGGCTCGAGGCCGCCGGCCACGATCTGAAGGCGATCGCCGCCAACCTCATCCAGTCGTTCCTGCGCCATACGCTGCGCGATGGCTTTTTCCACGCCGACATGCATCCGGGCAATTTGTTCGTCGAAGCGAACGGCACCATCGTCGCCGTCGACCTCGGCATCGCCGGACGGCTTGGGAAGAAGGAGCGCCGCTTCCTTGCCGAGATCCTTTACGGCTTCATCACCCGCGACTATCTGCGCGTCGCCGAGGTGCATTTCGAGGCCGGCTACGTGCCGCGCCAGCACAATGTCGCTGCCTTCGCGCAGGCGATCCGGGCGATCGGCGAGCCGATCCATGGCCAGCCGGCCGAGACAATCTCGATGGCCAAGCTGCTGACGCTGCTGTTCGAGGTGACGGAGCTCTTCGACATGGCGACGCGGCCCGAACTGATCCTCTTGCAGAAGACCATGGTGGTGGTCGAAGGCGTGGCGCGCACGCTCGATCCGGCCTTCAACATGTGGAAGACCGCCGAGCCGGTGGTCGGCGGCTGGATTGCCGGCAACCTCGGACCCCGCGGCATGATGTTGGATGCGCGCGACGGCGCGAAGGCGCTGCTGACGCTGGCCCGCCAGGCGCCCGAGCTTGCCGCGCGCACCGACAGGTTGTCGCGCGAGATCGACCTGATGGCCGAGCACGGCCTGCGCTTCGACGAGACCACGGCACGTGCCATCGGCAAGGCCGAGGCCCGCTATAGCCGCTCCGGCCGCGTGGCGCTGTGGGTGATCGCGCTGACGCTGGTCTCCATCGCCTGGAAGCTCCTTTGAGATCCAGAATCGGTCTGCTTGCAGCAGTCTGATTGCATTGCTATCATTGCTGTCAGATACGGCTAGCAGGGTGCAATCACATGGCAAGCATCACGATCCGCAACCTTGACGATGAGGTGAAGGAACTGCTGCGTCGACTGGCAGCGGAAAACGACCGCTCCATGGAAGAGCAGGCTCGAGTGATGATCCGGGCCGCGGTTGATAGCCAGACCGGGCCAATTGGCCGCCTCGATCAGATCGAGAGGACCCTTCAGGAACTCGCCGGCTCGCACAGCGGGGCGATCCCGGCCGCCGCCCCTGCCGGCAAGAGCTTGCCGCGCGGCTCGCTTGCCAACAAGCGCATCCTGCTCGTCATCGGCGGCGGCATCGCTGCCTACAAGGCGCTCGACCTCATCCGCCGGCTGCGCGAACGCGGTGCCGCCGTGCGGGTGGTGATGACCACGGCGGCGCAGGAATTCGTCACCCCCCTGTCGATCGGCGCGCTTTCGGCCGACCATGTCTTCACCGAACTGTTCGACCGCAATGACGAGCACGATGTCGGCCATATCAGGCTGTCGCGCGAGGCCGAACTCCTGGTGGTGGCGCCCGCCACCGCCGACCTGATGGCCAAGCTCGCCAACGGCCATGCCAATGATCTGGCGTCCACCGTGCTGCTGGCAACCGACAAGCCGGTGCTGATGGCGCCGGCGATGAACCCCAGGATGTGGTCGCATGCCGCGACGCGCCGCAACCGCGCGGCGCTGGCCAAGGATGGCATCAGCTTCGTCGGCCCCACCAAGGGCGAGATGGCCGAGAGCAACGAGGCCGGCGAAGGCCGCATGGCCGAGCCGCTGGAGATCGCGGCGGCCATCGAGGCGATGCTCGACACCCGGGCGAAGCCGCTGGCCGGCCGCAGGATCATCGTCACGTCAGGCCCTACGCACGAACCGATCGACCCGGTGCGCTACATCGCCAACCGTTCGTCGGGCAAGCAGGGCCACGCCATCGCGGCGGCCCTGGCCAGGCTCGGCGCCGATGTGCGCCTCGTCTCCGGGCCGGTCGGCGTTGCCGATCCCTCTGGCGTCAAGACCATCCATGTCGAACGGGCGCAGGAAATGCGTGACGCGGTAGAACAACTCCTGCCGGCCGATGCCGCCGTGTTCGTCGCCGCCGTCGCCGACTGGCGCACAGAGGCTTCAGCCGGCGAGAAGATCAAGAAAGTCGCCGGCGAAGGACCGCCGGTGTTGCGCATGGTCGAGAACCCCGACATCCTCGCGGGCATCGGCCATCACAAGCAGCGGCCGACGCTGGTTGTCGGCTTCGCCGCCGAGACCCACGACCTCCTGCGCAATGCCGAAGCCAAGCTTGCCAGGAAGGGCGCCGATTTCATCGTCGCCAACGATGTGTCGCAGGAAAGCGGCATTGGCCCGTCAGGCGTCATGGGTGGCGATCGCAACCGGGTGCGGATCGTCTCGAAGACGGGCGTCGAGGAATGGCCCGAAATGAGCAAGGACGAGGTGGCGGCGCGGCTCGCCGCCCTGATCGCCGAGCGGTTGAAGACGATCGTCGTTTAACGCTGCCTGGGTTGGCGGGGCATCCACCGCCAACACCTCACCAAAACCGTCAATTGGCCAGAAGCTCCGCCGTTCGCGCAAGCGCCCCGCCGAAGCCGTTGAGCGGAATGGAAAAGCTCACCGCTTGCCCGGTGTCGGCGGCAAAGGCATCGATCTTCAAGGTGGTGCCCGACTTGAGCAGAGGTGTCACATTGGCGTCGAAAGCCACCGGCACCAGGCAGCCGACCACCTGGCAGGTGTTGAACTGCAGGCTGCCGTCCAGTTTTTGGTCGTCGATGGTCAGATTGACCCCCTTGGCGAGCGCCAGGCCGAAGGGTAGCGCGAGCGTGCCCGTGGCGTCCTCGCCGGTCTTGCTCGACAGTTCGATAGCCAGCAGGCGCTGGTTGCTCTGCTTGTTGAACTGCTGATGCGACAGGCTGCATGTCTTGTTCGTGCCGGCGATCTGGCAATTGACCGTCCAGTCGCCATGGGTTTCGGACAAGGCCGAAGCGCCGCCGGGGAGTGTCGGCGCATCGGCAGCGGGTGCCGCTGCCACCTTGTCGCCCTTGGTTTGCGCCGCCAGGGCCGGCAGGCTGGCGACGCAGGCTGCCCCCAGCATCGCCACCAGATACGCGTATTTCCTCATAACGACCCCTTTTGCCCGCTCCGTCCCGAGCCAGCTGGAAGCTGACCTTGAGAGACGCGCTGACGGCGTTCTGTTTGACCGATTTCCCGAAGGCGCCATTGTACCTGACGGCCATGCCGACGCCATTCACGCCATTGAGCTCGAGCCCGGCGCCGACCCGATAGAGCGGCGAATCGAGCGCTTCCGTCAAGTACAATGCTGGGCTGCCGGGTAAATTCTCCGCCACCACGAAGCGGCCTTAGATCTCCCACGCCTTGTTGGAGAATTCCCCACGGGGTGCAAGTGCAAGAGCCAGATGTCGTCTTTGCGGCGATCGGCGCCTTTGCCATGGCATATGGGCACAATCGCCCTATATCTAGGGGATGTTTGGTCTCTACGAGAATGAGCGGATGTCGGCACCTCGGCCATGGACGGTTTTTGCATCGGCAGTGCTGGCTGGCGCAATGCTGGCGGGCATCGGCCTGCCTGCTTCCGCGCAGGCGCTCAATCCCGCCAACCGCGACGCTTTGATCCAGCAGAACGACTTGCAGACACTGCAGAATCGATTGCAGCGGCAGCAGTTTCAGCAGCAGCAACAGCAGTTCCGCGCGCAGGATCGCGTGATCGTGCAGCAGCCGCCGCCGGTCGTGCCGCAGTTCAAGCCGAGTTGCCGGACTCAGATCGTCGGTACGACGGTTTTGAGCAACTGTCGCTAATAGACCAGCGCTTTCCTTTTATTTAGCCGACTTACATGGTAGGAACCCTGTGGGTACCTCTGCGTCAGTTTGGGTTTGCAAAGGCGCGGCATCACGCTATGGGGCACTGCACCGACTGGATTTTCGATCGATGGCAGCAACCAAGAAAAAGGCCGTGCGCAAGGCCAAGAAGGGTGAAAGCATCCGCCAGGTGGCGGCCATACCCTTTCGGCTGAGCGCGCGCGGCGACATCGAGGTGATGCTGGTCACATCGAGAACCACCAGGCGCTTCATCGTGCCCAAGGGTTGGCCGATGAAGGGCAAGAGCGGCCGCAGGGCGGCCACCATCGAGGCGCAGGAAGAAGCCGGCGTCCTCGGCAAGACGCTGAAGGAACCGGCAGGCACCTACTCCTACTGGAAGCGGTTGGCGAACCGCTTCGTCCGGGTCGATGTCGTCGTCTATCTGCTTGAAGTAACCGAGGAACTGGCTGACTGGCAGGAGGCCAAACGGCGGCAACGGGCCTGGCTGACGCCGGCCGAGGCGGCAACCCTCATCGACGAACCCGACCTGTCGACGCTGGTCAAGACCTTGATGCTGCCGCAACCGACGCCGGCCGAGCCGGCATAAGTCTCATCAGTCGCTGTCATCCCCTTCCGGAAATCGCCGCACAGGCACTCCGTTATAGGCCCACAGCCATTCGCGCGGCAGCGGCCCCTTGTTGCGGTCCGCCTGTTGCGACTGCTCCCAGGCATGCGCCAGTATGCCGACCGAGCGCGACAGCACGAAGAGCCCGCGCGTCAGCGGCGGCGGAAAGCCAAGCTCGCCATAGATGACCGCGGTGGCGCCGTCGATGTTCAGCGGTATCTTTTTCCCCTTGCGCCGCGCGACCTCCGCCTCGACAGCCTCGGCGATGTCGGCGAACCGTCCATTGACGACACCGCGCGCGGCAAATTCGCGGGTCAGCTCCAGCAGGCGTGGCGCGCGTGGGTCGACGGGATGGAAGCGGTGGCCGAGACCTGGCACGTAGCCTTTCTCTTCGGCAAAGAACCGGTCGAGCCGTGTCGAGATCGCTTCCTCCAGGGCCGAACCGCCCTCGAGTGCCACAGCGATCTCCCCATAGAAGGAGAGCGCCTGTTCGCCGGCGCCGCCATGCACGTCGCCGAGCACGTTGATGGCCGAGGCCATGGCGCTGTTGATGCCGACGCCGCAGGTTGCCGCCATGCGCGCGATGGCGATCGAGGGCGCCTGCGGCCCGTGATCCACGGCGGCACCGAGCGCAGTGCCGAGCAGCGCCGCCTGATCCTCGCTGGGCAGTTCGCCGCGCAGCATCAGCCAAATGACAGCCGGGAAGCTGACCCGGCCGATCAGGTCCCGGATCTCGTAGCCACGCAGCCGGATCACGCCCGGGCTCATCTCGATGATGGCGGTCTGCCACCATTCCTCGCCGCGTTCGCGGCCGGTTTTCTTCCCGGGCCCGCTCATATCAGTGCCTTGGCGCGTCGTGGCAAGCCGGCGAAAACCTCGTCCATATGCTCGCCAAGTGCCGGCGGCGGCAGCGTCGGCAGGGGCGCTTCGCCATCGACCATGAATCCGCCACGCAGAACGGTCAGCCGCCTGTCCATATCAGGCATATCGTCGAAATGCGCCGTCACCTGGCGTTCGAGCACCTGCGGTTCGGTCAGCACCTGGGGAATTGTCAGCACCCGGCCGGCCGGCACGCCGGCCCGGTTCAGTTTTTCTTCCCAAGCCGCCGCCGGAGCGTCCGCCATCGCATCCTCGATCTCAACCTTGAGCGCGGCGCGGTTCTTCTTGCGCGTCTCGCGCTCGGCAAAGCGCGGGTCCGACGCCAGTTCCGGGCGACCGATCTCCCGGCACAGCGCCACGAACTGCTCCTGCTTGTTGGCGGCGATGTTGAGCAGGCCTTCACCGGTGCGGAAGGCGCCGGAGGGTGCCGCCGTCATGTTCTCGTTGCCCATCGCCGGGGATCGACACCTGCTGAGAGGTAGTTGGAAACCGGCCAGCCAAGAGCCGAGAGCGTGCATTCGAGCATCGACACGTCGAGGAAGGCGCCCTCGCCTGATGTCTTTTGCCGGACCAGGGCCGAGGCAATGGCAAAGGCGCCGACCAGTCCGCCCAGCGTGTCGGCAACGGGATAGCCGACCCGCAGCGGCGCCGTCTCCGGCGTGCCGGTTATGCTCATGATGCCCGACAGGCCCTGGATGATCTGGTCGTAGGCGGGGTTGTCGCGCATCGGTCCGGTCTGCCCGAAACCCGAAATCGCGCAATAGACGAGGGCCGGCCGCACCGCCTTCAGTGCCTGGTAGCCGAGGCCCAGCCGATCCATCACGCCGGGCCGAAAATTTTCCACCAGCACGTCGGCGCTGGCGACCAGATCGAGAAAGCGCTCGCGGTCGGTTTCCTGCTTGAGGTCGAGCACAACAGATCGTTTGCCGGCGTTCTGGGCCAGGAACGAGGCACCCATGCCGGCCTGGTTCAGCTTTGGCGAACCGCCGAGCTGGCGCGCGAGGTCGCCGCCCTGCGGCGCCTCGACCTTGATCACGTCGGCGCCGAGCAGCGCCAGCTGATAGGCGCAATAGGGCCCGGCCAGGACATTGGTCAGGTCGAGCACACGGATACCGGAAAGCAGGTCAGTCATATCTTTCAAATCGCTCAGGCATCGCCCGGCACATGCTCCGGTCCGCGCCGCCGGCGATGCACGATGAAGGCCCAGATATGCGGGCCGGCGAGACCGATGAAGGCGAGCGTCAGCAGCGTCAGCGACAGCTTGTGTGTGTAGAACACCGACCAGTCGCCGTTCGAGATGGTCATCGCCCGGCGGAACTGGGTTTCGGCGAGCGGCCCCAGGATCATGCCGATAATGACCGGCGCGGTCGGGAAATCGAAACGCCGCATCAGGAAGCCGGCCGCCCCCAGCAGATAGAGGATGACGAGGTCGATCGGCGACTGCGAGATGCCATAGGTGCCGACAGTGGCGAACACCAGGATGCCGGCGTAGAGCTGCGGCGCCGGGATCTTCAGCAGCCGCACCCACAGGCCGATCAGCGGCAAATTGAGGATGACCAGGATGACGTTGGCGATGAACAGGCTAGCGATCAGCCCCCAGACCAGGTTGGCCTGCGTCGTCAGAAGCAGCGGTCCGGGATTGATGCCGTAGCTCTGGAATGCCGACAGCATGATCGCCGCCGTCGCCGAGGTCGGCAGGCCAAGCGTCAGCATCGGCACCAGCACGCCGGCGGCGGAGGCATTGTTGGCGGCTTCCGGGCCGGCGACGCCCTCGATGGCGCCGACCGTGCCGAACTCCTGCTTGTGCTTCGACAGCTTCTTCTCGATTGCATAGGACAGGAAGGTGGGGATTTCAGCGCCGCCGGCCGGCATGGCGCCTATCGGGAAGCCGATCGCCGCACCCCGCAGCCAGGCTTTCCATGACCGTCCCCATTCGGCCGCCGTCATGTAGAGCGAGCCTTTCAGCGGCACGATCTCGTCCTTGCCGGCATAGCGGCGCGAGGCCATGTAGAGCGTCTCGCCGACGGCGAACAGACCGACCGCGGCGATGATGACGTCGACGCCGTCGAGCAGTTCGGTCATGCCGAAGGTGAAGCGCGGTTGGCCGGTCTGCAGGTCGACGCCGATCATGCCGATGACGAAGCCGGCAAACAGGCTGGTCAGCCCCCGCACCGACGACGAGCCGAGCACGGCCGAGACCGTGATGAAAGCCAGCACCATCAGCGAAAAATATTCCGCCGGACCGAAGGCCAGCGCGAACTTGACCACCACCGGTGCCAGGAAGGCGACGCCCAGCGTGCCGATGGTGCCGGCGACGAAGGAACCGATCGCCGAGGTGGCAAGGGCCGCACCGCCGCGCCCTGAACGGGCCATCTTGTTGCCCTCCAGCGCGGTGACGATGGTGGCGCTCTCGCCCGGCGTGTTGAGCAGGATCGACGTCGTCGAGCCGCCATACATGGCGCCGTAGTAGATGCCGGCGAACAGGATAAACGAAGCCTCCGGCGCCACCTGGTAGGTGATCGGCAGAAGCAGCGCGATGGTGAGCGCCGGGCCAAGGCCCGGCAGCACGCCGATGGCGGTGCCGAGCGTGGTGCCGAGCAGGCACCACATCAGGTTGACCGGGGTGAAGGCGACCGAGAAGCCGTGGGCGAGATGGCCGAGCGTTTCCATCATCAGCCTCCGAGCGTGCTGGTGAATGCATCGATCACCGTGTTCAGCTGGTTCTCGATGAACCCGGCGCCGATGTTGACGCCGAGCGCCCTGGCGAAGCCAAAATAGGCGGCCAGCGCCAGGATGAGGCCGGTGAGCGCATCGCGCAGCGTGTGCCGGCTGCCGAAGCCATAGCAGACGAGAACGAACATGATGACGGACGCGGCGGTGAAGCCGAGCGGCTGGATGAGCGCCAGATTGGCGACAAGGCCGGCGACGACGAAGCCCATCGCCTTCCAATCGGTCGGCGTTTCCTTTTCCTCTTCCGGCTGCCAGCCGCCCCGCAAGGCCGCCAGGATCAAGAGCAGGGAAAGCACGACCATGCCGGCCATGGTGATGTAGGGGAAAACGGTCGGGCCAACCTTGGAATAAAGCGGCGACACCGGGATCGCCAGCGTCTGCCAGGCGACGGCCCCGGCGCAGGCCAGAAGGCCGATGCCGATCAGCAATTCCGGCACGGCAAGACGCCACGGCGCCGCCGGCTGGTTGATGGTGCTCATGAATGTCCTCCCGGTATGGTTGGCCAACACAGCCGGCACCAGCCAGCTTTCACCTACCTTCAGCCTTTGACCGATCGCACACCCCCGCGACCGGCTGGAATTGAAAAATGAGGGACGGCTCGCGCCGTCCCCCTGGGGAAAATCAGGCGAGCCCAAGATCCTTCAGGATCGCTTCGATGCGGGCCGTGTCCTCGGTGAGGAACTTGGCATAGTCGTCGCCAGTGAGCAGGATGGGCGTCCAGTTGCGATTCTTGCATTCGGCTGCCCACGCGTCGCTCTTTGCCATGGTCTCGACCAGCGTGATCATCGCCGCCTTGTCGGCATCGGAAACGCCGGGAGGTGCGAACACGCCGCGCCAGTTGAACAGTTCGACGTCGATGCCGGCTTCCTTCAACGTCGGCGCTTCGATGCCCTCCTGGCGCTTGTCGGCGGAGATTGCCAGCAGCCGGAGCGCGCCCGCCTTGATCTGCTCGGAGAACTCGCCAAAGCCGGAAATGCCGGCAGCAACCTGGTTGCCGAGCAACGCCGACAGCGCCTCGCCGCCGCCGGCAAACGGCACATAGGAAAGGTTCGTAGCCGGAACGCCGGCCGTCTTGGCGATCAGTCCGAACAGGATGTGGTCGGAACCACCGGCGGAGCCGCCGGCGACGGGAACCTTGGTCGGATCGGCTTTGAGCGCGGCGACGAAATCGGCGGCGGTCTTGAACGGAGAATCGGCCGGCACCACCAGCGCCTCGAATTCACCGGTCAGGCGGGCGATCGGCGTCACCTGTGTGAGATTGTTGGCGGCCTTGTTGGCGATGATGGCGCCGACCATGACCATGCCGGCAACCATCAGCGAATTGCCCTTGCCGTTCCATTGATTGATGAACTGCGGCAGCCCGACCGTACCGCCTGCGCCGCCGACATTGGTTATCTGCGAGCCCGAGATGAGCTTCTCGGACCGCAGCACCTGGTCCATGGTGCGCGCCGTCTGGTCCCAGCCGCCGCCGGGTGCCGCCGGCACAAAGACCTGGATCTGCGGCGCGCCCTCGGCGAAGGCGGGAGAGAGATGAAGCCCCGCAAGACCGGCAGCGCCTGCCGCGGCTGTGCTCATCAAGAATCTGCGTCTGTTCAGCATGGGATTCCTCCAGATCACGACACCTCCTCCGGTGCCTGCCAAAACGCGCCTGACTCCAGACCCGTAAACGAGTTCAAGCAGATGTTACCAAGTTCTGTCAACGGGAATGGCATTCTGCTGGACAGAACGAAATCGGCGAGACAAAACTGCACTCACCGCCAACGAAATCACCGACCATGACAGACACATCCTCCAGCCCGACATCAGCCGAAGGGGTTGCCGCACTCGACCGCGCCATCGCCATTCTCAGTGCATTCACCGTCGCCGACCGGTCCCTCGGCCTGGCTGAGATCGCGGCCCGCACCGGCCTCTACAAGAGCACGATTCTGCGGCTGGCGAACTCGCTGCTGCGCGGGCAATTGCTGGAGCGCCTCGAGGACGGGCGCTACCGCGTCGGTCCGGCCACGTTCCGCCTTGGCGCGCTCTATCAGCGATCGGTCGTGGCGATGGATATCCTCCTGCCGATCATGCGCGATCTCTCCGAGCGAAGCTGGGAGAGCGTTGCCTTCTACGTTCGCTCGGGAGATGTGCGCACCTGCCTGTACCGGGTCGAATCCAAGCACCCGATCCGCTACACCATCCGCGAGGGCGACGTGCTGCCCTTGCTGTCGGGCTCCGGAGGCCGCGTCCTCGCCGCATTCTCCGGCCAGCCGGGTGAGCCCTACGAGACGATCCGCAAAACCTGCACCTATTTGTCGCTCGGCGACCGCGATCCCCAAACGTCAGGCATCTCGGCGCCGGTGTTCGGGCCCGGTCGCATCCTGGTCGGCGCGCTGACGCTGGCCGGCCCGAGCGCGCGTGTCGACGCGGCGTTTCTCCAGCGGATGAAGCGCCCGCTGCTCGAGGCGGCGGCCCGCGCCACTCGGGCCTTCGGCGACGATGCCTCTGTTCTCGAACAGGCGAGCCTCGCAGTGGAGGCTCGGCCCTAATTTAGGTCCTGCTGTTGCCCGGCAAGGGCGCCGATAGACCACGAATACAACTTCAACTTGAAGCAGCTGCTTGACGTAGCGTAATATTCGATCACTTACGACAAGGACCACATTCATAGGTAATGGAAGTATTTATTTGCTGTTAAGTCCGCCATGATAACCGGATTGTTGTCGCCAGCGACGTGAGAGAATAACATGGTCTCAACCAAAGGATGAAACAGCCGGACAGACGCACCGACAGGGCCATGGCAAGTCCATGAATTCGATGAGACTGTCATCGACGGACGCGGGTTCTCGCCTTCTCGGGCTCGTATGGCCGTTCGTCGCCGTCGTCCTCGTCCAGGCATTGGTTGCCAGCCTCAGCCTCTATACCCTGTCGGCGGTTCGCGCCTATGTCGGTGGCGAAAGCCAATGGTCGAAGGGGCAAAAGCACGCCATTTATTTCCTGAGCCTCTATGCCGACACCGGTGATGAGCAGTTCTTCAACGAATATCGTGAAGCGATCGCGGTTCCGCTGGCCGATCGGTCAGCCCGTCTCGCCCTCGAGCAGTCCGAGCCCGACACCATAGCGGCGCGGGCGGGCTTCCTGGGTGGCGGAAATCATGCCGACGACGTCCCGGGATTGATCTGGCTGTTCCAGAACTTCCGGGGCTTCAGTTATCTCGATACCGCTATCCGGCACTGGACGGCGGCCGATGCGATGATCCTCGCAATCCAGCGGCTCGGCGACACCATGCATGAGGCGCTGGGCAACGGGCCGGCATCCTCGACCGAGATCAGCGACTGGAAGACGCGGATCCACCAGCTCGATCGTCAGATCACTCCGCTGTCCAAAGCCTTTTCGGACAGCCTCGGCGAGGGATCGCGCTTCATTCGGATGCTGCTCACCTTTGCCAATCTCGTTACCGCTGCGTTGTTGATCCTCCTTGCCGTGTGGCGCACGCGCAAGCTCCTGGCGCAACGTCAGGCCTTCCAGCTGGCGCTCAATGCCGAGCGTGAGCGTGCCCAGATCACCCTGGCTTCGATTGGCCAGGCTGTGATCGGTGCCGGCCCCGACGGGCGCCTGGACTATATGAACGCCGTCGCCGAAAAGCTGCTGGCTTGCCCGTTCGGCACCGCCAGGGGCAGGCCGATCGCGTCGCTGTTCCGCCTCGTTGACAAGGACACCAGCATCGAAGAGCCCAGACTGATCGAGCGTCTGCTGGCTGGTGAACCGCTTCGTTCCAGCGCCCGTCCGCAATTGCTGCAGCGGCCGGACGGCTCCGTCGTTCCCGTGGCGCTGACCGGCGCGCCGCTACTCGTTTCCGGTGAGGTCGTCGGGGCGGTGCTCGCCTTCCACGACATGACGCGGGAAGAGGATTACATCGAGCGGCTCTCGTGGCAGGCATCGCATGATGCGTTGACCGGGCTCGCCAACCGGCGCGCTTTCGAAAGCCGGCTGGAAAGGACGATCGTCGAATTGCAGGGACGGCCCAGGCAGCACGCCCTGATGTATCTCGATCTCGATCAGTTCAAACTGGTCAACGATACCTGTGGCCATGCCGCGGGCGACCATTTGCTGCGCCAGATTTCCGCACTGCTGACTAACGAACTGCGATCTGACGATGTCCTGGCCCGGCTGGGCGGGGACGAATTCGGCGTGCTGGCGATCGATTGTGAAGCCTGCGATGCCGCCGACATCGCGGAACGGCTGCGCGCGGCCGTGCAAGACCTGCATTTCACCTGGGACGGTCGGCCCTTCAACACCACCGTCAGCATAGGCATGGTGCAGATCGCCGATGCGCAGGTGACGATCGAGGAAACACTGCGTGCCGCCGACGTCGCCTGCTACCTGGCCAAGGAGAAAGGGCGTAACCGCGTCCAGATTCACAGCGACGGCGACATGGCCTTGCGTGAGCGTTTCGGCGAGATGGCCTGGGTTCAGCGCCTGCACGCCGCGCTGGAGCAAGATCGCTTCAGGCTTCACGCCCAGGAGATCTGGCCGCTCAACGACGACCTCGCCGAGGCCGGCGCGCATGTCGAGATCCTGTTGCGGCTGACCGACGAAGACGGCAGCTTCGTCACCCCGCAGAGCTTCATACCCGCGGCCGAGCGCTACGGCCTGATGCCTTCGATCGACCGCTGGGTGGTGCGAAACACCTTGGGCATCCTGGCCACGCGGCAAGCCGATCCGCGCACACCGCCGATCGCCACATGCGCCATCAATCTTTCCGGAGCGACGTTCGGCGACGAGACATTCCTCGGCTTCCTGCGCGAGCAGTTCCTCCTCCATGGCATTTCGCCCGCCATGATCTGCCTGGAGATCACCGAAACCAGCGCCATCGCCGATCTCACCAATGCCATGCGCTTCATTGCCGACCTGCGCGGGTTGGGTTGCCGTTTCGCGCTCGACGATTTCGGCTCGGGCATGTCGTCCTTCGCCTATCTGAAGCACCTGCCGGTCGACTATCTCAAGATCGACGGCAGCTTCGTCAAGGACATGCTCGACGACCGCATCGACCGCGCCATGGTCGAGATGATCCATCACATCGGCAAGGTTATGGGCAAGCGCACCATCGCCGAGTTCGTCGAAAGCGACGGCATCATCGCCGCCCTGAAGAAGATCGGCGTCGACTACGCGCAGGGCTATGCGATCGCCAGGCCGCAGCCTTTCGACGCTTCGACGGTGCTGCACGGGCGGGGCGGCACCACCGATCCGTGGGCAAATCTGGGGCGGAAACTGCGCCGCAAGGCCGGTTGATGAATATCACCCAAAGCCTCCGGCTCTTGGATCGCAGGCTCAGTTGAGCTTGACCAGAACCACCCGGCGGTTCTTGGCGCGGCCGGCTTCGTCGTCATTGCTGGCGACGGGCGCCATCATGCCGGCTCCGGCCGCCGTCAGCCGCGAGCCATCGATGCCGTATTTCGTCACCAGCGCTGCCTTGACTGCTTGCGCCCGCCGCGATGACAGGTCGAGATTGTAGTCGAAGGCGCCCTGATTGTCGGTGTGGCCGACAACGATCACCGCCATCTTGGGATCGTTGGCCAGCAGCGTCGAAATCTCCTTCAGCGTCGGCTCGGACTCCGGCTTGATGTCGGCCTTGTCGGTGTCGAAGAAGATGCCGTAAAGCGAAATGCTGCCGGTGGCGGACAGCGAATCCGCCATCTTGGCCGCCTCGACGACCACCATCTTCTTGTCGCGCGCCTTGGGTTCCAGCACCTGGACGACGGCAATGGTACGGCCGTTGAGTTCCTTGCAGTAGAGATCGTTGGTCAGCGAGTAGGTCTGCACGGCGACATAGGCGTCGCCGCCATCCTGCGGCACCTTGGCGGAGAAATAGCGCTGGTCGTTGATGCCGGAGGTCAGCGCGCAGGCGCCGTTGGAAAAGGCCGCGTCCTTGAGATCGCTCTCATGGAAGAAGTACATCGTCAGGCTCATGTCGCCGCCGCCGCCGCTCGACGAGCGGTCGGCAGCGCCGCCGCATTCTTCCTTCTTGCATTCGAACAGGATTTCCCCGCCGGCCGCCTTGATCACATCCTGATAATTGCGCAGCACCTCAAGCGGCGAGCGCTCCGCCGGCAACACATAGGCGATGCGGGTCAGGGCACCTTCCACCTCGGCCTTCTTGTCCGGCGCGAAAACGCGATTGTTCATCGTGTCGCGCGCCTCCGGATCGGCACTCGGCTTCAACGGCGACAGCGGTAGGCTGAAATCGGTGAAGGCAAGCTTTTCGTAGGAGACGATGAAGGAGCCTTCGTAGCGCTTGGCCAGTTGATTGTCGGCGGCGCCCTCGATATCGGCGGTCGGCACCGTTGCGTCGGCCGCCGCCAGCCGCACCATCAGCATGAGCGTCAGCACCGCCCAGCAGAACGCCATGACTGTCGTCTTGAATGCATGCATCGATCATCCCCCTCGCTCGATGGGCGATATTTAGCAGAGCAGCTATGTCCAGTCGATGACGCCGTTCAGGGCAGCCGTTCCAGCAGGATGGTCGGCTTGTCGTGATACAGGAGCCGCGTGACCTCGGAGTAGCCGCACTTCGTCGCGACGTTCAGCGAAGCGGTATTCTGCGGATCGATGATGCAGACGGTCCTGGCACGCCCGAGTGTCTCTTCGCCCCAGGCCAGCACACGGCCGACGACCTCGGTGGCGAAGCCCGCTCCATGGACGGTTGGCGCCAAGGCCCAGCCGGCCTCCGGAATGCCTTCGATCGACGGCTCCATGTCGCGCTTCAGATCGTGAAAGCCGGCCTCGCCGATGAAACGGCCTGTCGCCTTCTCCTCGATGGCCCAGAAACCATAGCCGAGCAGCGACCACAGGCCGGCATGGCGCAGGAACCGCATCCAGCTTTCCTCGCGCGTGCGCGGCTTGCCGCCGATGAAGCGGGTGACTCCGGCATCGGACCACATCGTGACATAGGCGTCGAAATCATCCAGCCGATGCGCCCGCAGGATGGTTCGCTGCGTCTCGATGACAGGGGCAGTCGTCGCTTGTCGATTGGTCATGGCCGGCCTCGCTGGTGGTGCCCGCGCTTAGCAAATCGCAGCCGGGGTGCAAGGGCCAGAACGATGCCCCCGGCCATCCAGGGTGTCCTGTGGCAGCCCTCGGGGCCGAGCACCCCGCGTCAATCCCCGCCTTTGGCCGGCTACGGACTTGGCTATGAGAATCCCGTCCGTTATCTTCCCGGCAACCGATTCAGCATCTGCCGTGGCGACCGCTTTTTCACGCGAACTGGTGCTGCCAAACCCAGGGAGAGAGCATGGACACCACAGATCTCGTGCTGGCAATCGTGCATCATCTCCTGGTGTTCTCCCTGGCGGGAATCATCGGCGCCGAGTTCGTCCTCATCCGTAACGACTTGCCTGCCGCCACGCTCAAGCGCCTTGCCGGCATCGACCGCCATTACGGCATCATTGCCGCGCTGATCATCATCGTCGGGATCGGCCGTGTCTTCTATGGCCTGAAGGGCTGGGAGTTCTACATCTACAACTGGGTATTCTGGGCCAAGATGGCAGCCTTCGGCATCGTCGGCCTGCTGTCGATCATCCCCACGGTCCGCTTCATTTCCTGGAATAGGCAGGCCGGCTCCAATCCCGCCTTCGCCGTGCCCGCGGCCGAACTCGCCTCGGTGAAAACCTATGTCCGCGCCGAAGCCGCCGTCTTCCTGCTCATCCCGGTCTTCGCGGCGGCGATGGCGCGCGGCTACGGCTACTGATCCCCGGAGATATCAGCTTCGAGCGGAGCGATCGGCACCAGCGGAGCCGGTATGCTCGTGGTCTTCTCCGCGGACTTGCAGATATCGGCGATGACGCAAGCCGGGCAATCGGGCTTGCGCGCCTTGCAGACATAGCGGCCATGCAGGATCAACCAGTGATGGGCATGGCGCATGAACTCGTCGGGGATGATCTTCAAAAGCCCTTGCTCGACCTCCTCCGGCGTCTTGCCGGGCGCCAGGCCGAGCCGGTTGCCGATGCGTAAAATATGCGTGTCGACCGCCATCGTGTGCTGGCCGAAGGCCATGTTGAGCACGACATTGGCGGTCTTGCGGCCAACCCCGGGCAGCTTCACCAGTTCATCGCGATCGTCAGGCACCGCGCCGCCATGGTCGCGGATCAGCGCCTGCGACAGCGCGATGACGTTCTTGGCCTTGTTGCGCCAGAGCCCGATGGTCCGGATGAATTCACCAACCTTGGCCTCGCCCAGCGCCAGCATCTTCTGGGGCGTATCGGCGGCCTTGAACAGCGCCCGCGTCGCCTTGTTGACGCCGGCGTCCGTCGCCTGCGCCGAAAGCACCACCGCCACCAGCAAGGTGAAGGCGTTGACATGTTCGAGTTCGCCCTTGGGCTCCTGCCGCTGGACGGAAAAACGCCGGAAGATTTCATGCACCTCGGCTGGGCTGTAAAGCGACCGCGACCGGACGGGTCTGGGGCGCGGCTTGGCGTTCGAGCCGTCGCGCCGGCCGGGCGACAGTTCGCTTTTAACGGTGGCCGAATCTTTGGACTTGGGGCTTGCCATTTCCTTCCTATAATATCCCGCCATGAGCGACACAAACGCCTCGTTCCAGGCCGATGAGCCCTTCTTCCGCGCCCTGCTCACCCCGCACCGCTCGCTGGGCAAGAAAGGCTTCACCGTGCTGATGGGCGCGCTTCTGTTCGGCTGGGCTGTGACCGGCGCAATCTTCCTGTCGCGCGGCGCCTGGCCGGTGTTCGGCTTCTTCGGGCTGGATATCATTGCCGTCTATATCGCCTTCCGCGCCAACTACCGCGCCGCCCGCGCCCGCGAGGAAGTTTCGGTCTCCCGCACCAGCCTCGACATCCGCAAGACCGCCCCGTCGGGAAAGTCGGAAGCGCATCGCTTTAACCCTTTCTGGGCCCGCTTTTCCGTCGCCCGCCATGCCGAGATCGGCATCACCGGGATGGCGGTTGAAGCGCAGGGCCAGAACGTGGCGATCGGCGGCTTCCTCGACCCGGATTCCCGCGAGAGCTTCGCCACCGCCTTCTCGCGGGCGCTGGCGACCGCCAAGACGCGCTGAAGCAATTCCAGGAAAGTGAAGCGGTTCTCCCGGGACAAGCGCGTAGCGCTTGCGAACTGCGTCGCAAAGAACAGACCGCTTCAGAACCGGTAGCGCAGAAGCCGGCCGATCTTGCGCAGTGCGGGAATGTATAGCCACATCAGGACGAAAAGCTTCGCCGACCACCCCATGCGGGCCGCATGCTCCGGCTTGTAGGCCGAGATGTCGCCGACGAAGCGCAGCTTCGGAATAGCCCGCTCCAACTCGTGCGGGTCCTCGATCGCCCAGTGCACCTCGGCGCCGGTCGCGCGGAACGACGGATTGAGACGGAGCAGTTTCAGGCCGAAACCGCTGTAGGCGTCGAACATCAACTCGCCGCTGGCCAGGTGCGAGACAAGCCGCGCAAACAGGCGTGGCCCCTCTTGCGCCGGCAGATAGGGCGTCAACCCTTCCGCCACCACCATGGCCGGTCGGTTTCGCGGCACTGCAGCCAGCCAGTCCGGTTCGATCACCGACGAGCCGATCAGATGGTAATTGTCGCGCGACGGATAGAGCTTGCGCCGGAGGTCGATCACTTCGGGATAGTCCACGTCGAACCAGTCCACGCCCGAAGGCGGATCGACCCGGAAGACGCGCGTGTCGAGTCCGCACCCCAGATGCAGCACGATGGCGTCGGGATTTCTAGCGAGAAAGTCCTCGACGAGAACGTCCAGCGTCTTTGCCCTGATCGCCAGGCCGATGCCGAGATTGCCGTCGACCTTGAGCCTGGAAAAATCATAGTCGATCTTGCGCACCGCCTCGTCGGCGAAATGGTCCCCGAGCAGCGTATCGGGCAGCCGGCTCTCCATCGCCTTGCCGTAGAGCGTTAGCAGCAAGGTTTCCTTTTCCCCGGTCAGATGCACTTTCTCGCCAGCCATTGGCGACTCCCTAGCCAAAAAAGCCCAAGGTCTATCTGGGTGTGCCGCGCAGGAAGGCAAGTTTCGGGTGGCGATCGGCGCCCCAAGGGGCGATATTCCGACCCAAGGAGACCGTTCCATGAGCACGCACACAGCAGTCCTGAAGAAGGACATCACACCCGAAGGCAGCGACTATGAGATCGTGCGCCGCGCCATCGAGAAGATCAGTCTCGACTATCGCGACCAGCCATCCCTGGAAGAACTGGCCGAAGAGGTCGGCGAGACCCCGACCGGCCTGCAAAAACTCTTCACCCGCTGGGCCGGCCTGTCGCCCAAGGCCTTCCTGCAGGCGGTGACGTTGGACCATGCGCGCCGGCTGCTCGATTCCGGCATGCCGCTGCTCGAAACCTCGTTCGAGCTGGGCATGTCCGGCCCCGGCCGGCTGCATGATTTGTTCGTCACCCATGAGGCGATGTCGCCCGGCGACTACAAGACCCGCGGCGCCGGCCTCAGCATACGCTATGGCTACCACGCCTCGCCCTTCGGCACTGCTCTGATCATGGTCACCGACCGCGGCCTCGCCGGACTCGCCTTCTGCGACCAGGGCGAGGAGCGCGCCGCCTTCGCCGACATGTCCGGCCGCTGGCCGAACGCAGCCTATGTCGAGGACATGGCCGCAACCGGCCCCTATGCGGCGCGCATCTTCGATCAGACGCTGTGGCGGCCGGACCAGCCGCTGCATGTCGTCATGATCGGCACCGATTTCCAGGTTCGCGTCTGGGAGGCACTGCTTGAGATTCCGATGGGCAAGGCGCGCACCTACTCCTCGATCGCCGCCAGCATCGGCGCGCCGAGCGCCAGCCGTGCCGTGGGCGCCGCCAATGGCGCCAACCCGCTCTCCTTCGTGGTGCCCTGCCACCGCGCCATCGGCAAATCAGGCGACCTCACCGGCTATCACTGGGGCCTGACCCGCAAGCGCGCCATACTGGGCTGGGAAGCTGGGCAAGTGTCGTCGTAAAATATCGTTTTTTTGATGTTCCGTTCTCGGAAACCCGGAAATCCCGCATGCAAAAGTATAATATGTAAAATTGAAAACTGATCAAACTACAACCAGGCACAACCTGTAGATATGCCGAATTCGATTTCGCGTATATTGCGCAATATGTGTTGCGTAACTGAAAATTAACTACGATGAACCAAACATGCTCTCACGTCGCGCCGCAACAACCGGCCTGACAGGAGGGTTTGATGAAGCTTTTTCGCACGGCCGCCGCTGCTGTCCTGCTTGTCTGCATCGATCAGGCCGCGTTTGCCACGACGCAAAATGTCATTTTCAATGGCACGATTACGGCGACTTGCACGCTGGTCATCGCCACCAACGGCACGATGACGGCCAGCGCGGATTTGCAATCCCTCAGTTCCCACAACAGCGGCGGCTCTGCCGGAACCGTCACGCTGACGACAACCGGAGGCGTGTCGCTGAGCGTCGATCCCGTCACCACCACGACGGTGCCGGCCGCCGACGTCACGGCCACCACCTGGACACCAACCTATTCGAGCAGCGGCGCCCATACGATCACGGAGACCGGCTCGGCTACTGCAATCAGCACGCCCGGCGCCGACCTCGTCTCGGTCCATCTGGCCGGCACCAAGGGAGGCAGCAACCGCTTCGCGTCCGGCAACTATCAGGCAACGGTAACGCTGCGCTGCGAATAGCCTTCAGCAAAGGAGGGGTCCTTGATATCTGCTCGAACCTTGACGATGGCACTGACTGTCGCCGTGACGCCGGTTGCCGCCGGAGCTCAGTCGATGTCGCCGATGCGAGGCGAGGTCAACAGCTTCACCGATGTCTTCGCCGTCCGCGTATTCCCCGCCAATCCTTACGACCGGAAGATCAAGGTGGAAATCCACGTCTACGACCAGGATTTTCAGCCGGTAGACGCCAGAATCTCTCCGAGCGTCTTCCAACTGGGTTCCCAGGCCTCCCGTCCCGTTCTCGTGGTCGTGCCCTTCGGCGGCGCCACCGAGCGTAAAGTGCGTATCTGTACCGAGAGCATCCCCTTTCCCAACCAACAGACGCAGATAAGGGCACAGATATGCGGAAAGTTTTTTGGGCACCGCAAGTCCTGATATCAGCGCTCGCGGCGGCATGGGCGGGGGTCATTCCGGTGATGGCCGAGGATGTCTACAATCTCAACCAGAATGAGAGCGGCTTCAACTTGCCTGGCGTTACCTTGCCCCAGGGCCAGGACGAGGTCCACGCCGCGGACGGCACCACCTGCCGTTCGGCTGTCTCCGGTTCCGGCGCCTATGTCGATCTCGGCGTCATCAGGGGCAACAACCAGTCGAACAATGACGTCGCCACCTACGGCCGCGTGGTGATCCCGATCGGGCGAACGCCCAAGCGCGTCGATTGCAGCCGCCTCTACGAGCTTGAGGTCGAGCGCCTGCAACTGGAGCTGAAGCTCCTCAAAATGGGCCTCGGCGCCGACGGCCAGACGGCGAGCGTGGCCACCAGCGCGCCCGCTCCAACGGTCGCATCACCCGGATGGGCCAACGAAGGCTGGAGCATCAGGACCGGAAATGGCGATGGCAAGAAAAAGAAGAGGAAATAGGCGCGCGCTGGTTGCGACGGCGGCACTTGCCGGCTTCTGCCTGCCGGTGCAAGCGGCGATCATCGGCACCTGTACCATCACGGTCGGGGCGTCGGGGACGATGAAGGCAAATCCCGCCATCAACGTGCTCGGGTCCAAGCAGGCCGGAGGATCGAGCGCGAGCGCCACCATCGTGGCAAACTCGCTGCTGTGCTCGGTGCTCAATTTGCTCGACTGCTATTCCGTTTCAGCGCCGGCGCCCGCCGCATTCTCGTCCGCGCCGAGTGGCGGCGGCACCAATGTGGCCTTCGACTCGGTCTTCCGCCTCGACGGCTCAGGGGTCGACAACAACGGCAGCGTGCCGCAGCGGGTCATCAACGGCAGTCACCCCATGCAAATCGACCTCACCGCCACCAAGTCGAGCGGCATCTTTCCCGCCGGCAACTACCAAGGCACGGTCACCGTGCGCTGCGAATGACGCGCCAGATCGGCTTTGATACCGGCATGGTCTGGAAAGTCGCGGCATGAAGCTGTAGCTTCCGCCCGACTGGGGTGACGCGCATCCATTTCGATGCGCAAACGAACCCCAACTTGTTCAATCAACATCGTGCTTTCCGAAAGTCGATCCTGATTTTCCGGCCGGTGCTGGCAGGAGGCCTCGCTTGATTATCGTCGTCGGCTCGATCAACCTCGACCTCATCGCCAATGTCGACCGCTTGCCGAGCCCCGGCGAAACGGTGAGCGGCTCAAGTTTCGTCACCGCGCCCGGCGGCAAGGGCGCCAACCAGGCGCTTGCCGCCGCACGCGCCGGTGCATCGGTGCGCATGGTAGGTGCCGTCGGCAAGGACAGCTTCGCCGCCGACGCATTGGCGCTGCTGCGCGACGGCAAGGTCGACCTGTCCGGCATCGCCGAGACCTTTGCCTCGACGGGAACGGCGCTGATCATGGTCGGCGACGATGGCGAGAACATCATTGCGGTGGTGCCTGGCGCCAACGCGTCCGTGTTGCCCGGCGACCTCTCCAAGGCGATGCTGAAGAAGGGCGATGTCGTGCTCCTGCAGCACGAGATTCCGCTGGCAACCGTCGATGCGGCACTCGACCAGGCGCGGGCGGCCGGCGCCGTCACCGTGCTCAACACGGCCCCCTTCAACGGCGCGGCAACCGCCTTCCTCGGCAAGGCCGACTATGCCATCGCCAACGAGACCGAGTTCGACCTCTATGGCGAGGCGCTGTCGCTGAACGGCCGCGACCGCGCCGCACGCATGCGCGACTTCGCGGCAAAGACCGGCCGCATCATCGTCGTCACGCTCGGCGGCGACGGCGTGATGGCGGCGACGCCGAGCGATTTCCTGACCGTTCCGGCCATGAAGATCACCCCTGTCGACACCGTCGGCGCCGGCGACACCTTCTGCGGCTATTTTGCCGCCGGTCTGTCGTCCGGCCTGACGCTCGACAAGGCGCTTGCCCGCGCCGGCGCCGCCGGCTCGCTGGCCTGCCTCAAGCCGGGCGCCCAGCCGGCGATCCCGCTCGCTGCCGATGTCGACAAGGCCCTGCGGGAAACCCCTTGAGATGATGCGCCCCCAGACGAAACATGCCGTACCGCCGGCCGGCGACATCTGCCGCCAGTCGGCCATCGCGCTGACTGAGGCAATCCGGCGCGGCGAGCTTTCGGTACGCGAGGTGGTGACGGCATTCCTCGACCGCATCGAGACGGTTAATCCGCTGGTCAACGCCATCGTCTCGTTGCGCGATCGCGCGGATATCCTGCGCGAAGCCGACGCGGCGGATATCAGGCCGAAGGGCGAGGAAACCGGCTCGCTGTTCGGCCTGCCGATCGCCATCAAGGATCTTGCCTTGACCAAGAGCCTGAAAACCTCGTTCGGCTCACCGATCTTCGCCAATTTCGTGCCGCAGGAAGACGATTTCTTCGTCGAACGCATCCGCAGGGCCGGCGCCATCATCATCGGCAAGACCAACGTTCCCGAATTCGGGCTTGGTTCCAACACCTACAACCCCGTGTTCGGCCCGACGCTCAACGCCTTCGATCCGGCGCTCACTGCGGGTGGCTCGAGCGGCGGTGCCGCTGTGGCGCTGGCGCTCGACATGGTGCCTGTCGCCGACGGCAGCGATTTCGGCGGCTCGCTGCGCAATCCCGCAGGCTGGAACAATGTCTACGGTTTTCGTCCCTCGCAGGGGCTTGTCCCCGGCGGACCGGACCTCGAGGTCTTTCACGCACAGATGGGCGTCGAGGGGCCGATGGGCCGCAACGTCAGGGATATGGCGCTGCTGCTCGATGTGCAGGCCGGCTATCATCCGCAAGCGCCCTTGTCCTATGAGAAACCGGGCTCCTTCCTCGAAGGGCTTGGCATGGCGGCGACCGGCGGCCGCATCGCCTGGCTCGGCGATCTCGGCGGCCATCTGCCGATCGAGCCCGGCATATCAGGTCTGTGTGAAGCGTCACTCGGCCGCTTGGCGAATGCATCCTTCGTGGCCGAGCCACTGCTGCCGGATTTCGATTTCGAGGCGCTGTGGCAGGCCTTCGTGACGTTGCGCCAGGCGAGCAGCGGCTGCGCCCTGAAGGTGCATTACGACGATCCCGCAAAACGCGGCCTGCTGAAGCCGGAAGCCATCTGGGAGGTGGAGAACGCGATGCGGCTCACGGCGCCGCAAATCCGCGCCGCCTCGGTCGTCCGCACCTCGTGGCATCGGATGCTGTTGTCGATCTTCGACCGCTTCGAACTCATCGCGCTGCCGACCGCGCAGGTCTTCCCCTTCGAGGTCGGCACGCACTGGCCGCGCGAGGTCGCCGGACGGGCGATGGACAGCTATCACCGCTGGATGCAGGTTTCCGCCTTCGCCACGCTGGGCGGCTGCCCGGCGGTGAACGTGCCGGTCGGCTTCGACGCCAAGGGGCGGCCGATGGGTATGCAGTTGATCGGACGGCCGCGCGGCGACCTCGCCGTGCTTAAGGCGGCGGCGGCCTATGAGGCGACGCTGCCATGGCCGGCGGGCGCCTGAACCGGCCACCGACCGCGATTTTGGCGCCGGCTTGCATCATCCCTGCCGTCATGCATTGATTGCCTGAAGCCGCCCGCGCCGGTGGCGCCCGAGGGAGAAATCATGTCGCTGGAACTCTACGCCGCCTATGTTCTTGCCTGCATCGTTATCATCCTGGTGCCCGGGCCGACGGTCACGCTGATCATCGCCAACAGCATCCGACACGGCACCCGCGCCGGCCTTGCCAATGTCGCCGGCACGCAGGCGGGCCTCGCTGTCATGATCGCCATCGTCGGCATCGGCCTCAACACGCTGATCTCGGGCATGGGCCACTGGTTCGAATGGGTGCGGCTGATCGGCGCCGCCTACCTGATCTGGATGGGCGTGCAGATGTTTCGCTCCAAGGGCACGCTGAACGCTGACGGAACGGCCCGGAAACCGCGCGGCGGCTTCTTCCTGCAGGGCCTGCTGGTGGCGCTGAGCAATCCAAAGACGCTGATTTTCTTCGGCGCCTTCTTCCCGCAGTTCATCGCGCCGCAAGGCAATTACTCGCTGCAGATCGTCGTCATGGGCCTCACCGCCATGATCTTCGCCGCCATGTCGGACTCGACCTATGCATTGGCTGCCGGCCGCGCCGGCCGAATGCTGTCGGCCAGCCGCGTCAAGCTCCTGTCCAGGATCAGCGGCAGCTTCATGGTCGGCGGCGGCCTGTGGCTCGCGTTCTCGCGTTCGAAGTAACCGCAGGAGCCAAGAGGCGGCTCCGCGAAAGATTGCAGTGTCGTGGACCCGCAGCTGATTGAAAGACTATTTACTCGCCACCACATGAATCCGTATTGAGGGATTCATGACTGTCTTTTCAACTTGGGATGATTTGAAGAGGAACGCGCCTGGCGTAATCTTCTTCAGCGGCGCATTCGCGATCATGTTCATGTTGGCGGCAAACCAATGGGCCAACGACGCAACCCCGATCCGATCTGTCGACGCCGTCGATGCAACGATCAAGAGTGCCCAATGGAAACAGCACAACATCGTCTATGTGCTTGCACTCGATGACGGATCGGCCGTCCTCATTGAAGATGAACGCCCGCATCTGATCGGCTCACACGTCAGTGTCGAGCACGTCACGCGTGAGAATGGCTTGGTTTTCTATCGGTTTGCGCAATGAGCCTGCTGGCAAAAGCGCGCCTGTCCCTTGCCCTGATGATCTCACCTGGGGATCTCAAGGGCATCGTTCAGATAGGCTTGATCATCGTCATCTGCGGTCTGCCGATAGCCGCCGTTTTGGCGCGACAGAGCAGTCCGATCACCGGCATCGAGCGGGACACCGGCGTAGTGGTCAACTTCGTCGGCGTCACGTCGACCAGACAAGGGGTGGACGCCAGCGGCTACCCATATCTCTACGGAATCCGCCTCGCCCGGACCGGCGCGATAGTGTTCGTCAATGGCAAAGCCGGCGAACTGTTGGCCGTCGGCTCGCAAGTCTCGGTCGAACGCCAGCAGCGCAAGAATGGCGCTGAAACCTATCGGCTGCTGGAGAGTTGAGCGGCCTTAAAGCCGCCCCAGCCTTTCCACCAGCAGCGCGAAGAAGCCGTCATGGTCGATGTCGCGCATCACCATGGCGTTCTTTTCCCTGGGGGTGACACCCCACCAGTCGATCACGGTCATGCCCATGGTCAGCTCCGAGGCCGTCTCGACGGTGACGTTGCAGAGGCGGCCCTTGAACAGCTCCGGCTTCAAGAGATAGGCGATGACGCAGGGGTCGTGCAGCGGGCCGCCGTCGGTGCCGTATTTGCCTTCGTCGTAGCGCTCGAAGAATTCCAGCATCTCGGCGGTGGCGGTGCCGACCTTGGTGCCCAGGTCGCGGAAGGCCTTGGTGCGCTTGGCGGTGGTCAGCGCCTTGTGGGTGACGTCGAGCGGCATCATGACGATCGGGATGCCGGACTTGAACACCACGTCGGCGGCCTGCGGATCGACATAGATGTTGAATTCGGCGGCCGGCGTGACATTGCCGCCCTCGAAAAAGCCACCGCCCATCAGCACGATTTCCTTGATGCGCGGCGCGATGCGCGGCTCGCGGATCAGCGCCAGCGCGATGTTGGTCAGCGGCCCGAGCGGGCACAGCGTAATCGTGCCGCTCTCTTCCTTCATCAGCGTCTCGACGATGAAGTCGACCGCATACTGCTCCTGCAGCTTCATCGTCGGCTCCGGCAGCTGCGGCCCGTTGAGGCCGGTCTTGCCATGCACTTCCTCGGCGGTGACGAGCTGGCGGGCGAGCGGCCGGATGGCGCCAGCATAGACCTTGATCTCAGGCCGGCCGGCCAGTTCGCAGATCTTGCGGGCGTTCTTTTCGGTAAGGTTCAGCGGCACGTTGCCGGCGACGGCGGAGATGCCGACGATGTCCAGTTCGGCGCTGCCGAGCGCCAGCAATATGGCGACGGCATCGTCCTGGCCGGGATCCGTGTCGATGATGATCTTGCGTGGTTGGGGCATTTCAATTCCTTGTTTGGCTGGCCGTGCGCCCGCAGGCCCGATCGAACATGAGGAGGACACCGAGCCGGCTGCGAGCTGCGGAGCCACCCGGCCGGGAACAGTCCCGATGCCAGCGCTTCTCCTTGCATCTCGCCGCCGTTTCAAGCGCCATGTCGATCATTCCTGTGAGTCCACGACCTGGTCTTTTTGGGCGGGTCTAGAGCATGATGCCGAAAAGTGTGAAGCGGTTTTCGGACGACATCATGCTCTATCTTTTTGATGAAGAGCCGGATTCAGATTTCAGGTCGACTTGACCCGAAATCATCCGGCTCTTGTGATGGCTTGAACTTGGCCGCCGAGCGGACCATATCAAGAGCACCGGGAAAAATGCCATCTGGGTTTTTCCAGTTTATGTCGCTCTTGAGAGGACACTGTAACATGAGCCGAATGACGCCTTTCTCCAGCCCGCTTCTCCTTGGTTTCGACGCCATGGAAAAGACCCTGGAGCGCTTGGCGAAGTCCGGTGACAGCTACCCTCCCTACAACATCGAACGCCTCAGCGGCGCCGACGGCAAGGCCGAAAGGCTGCGCATCACTCTCGCCGTCGCCGGCTTCGCCGAAAGCGATCTCGATGTGACAACGGAGGAAAACCAGTTGGTCGTGCGCGGCCGTCAGACCGACGACACCGAGCGCGAATTTCTTCATCGCGGCATCGCCGCGCGCCAGTTCCAGCGCTGTTTCGTGCTGGCCGACGGCATGCGGGTGATCGCGGCGGATTTGAAGAACGGCCTTCTGTCGATCGACCTCGATCGGCCGGAGTCCGAACGGCTGGTACGGAAAATAAACATATCGGTGAAAGACTGATCTTCGCTGATGGCTCTCATGCGGGATGGCCCCACTGCCCTAAACAAGGGCGGCGTCTCGCGCCAAGGAGGCTTGAAATGACCAGAACTGACGAAAATATCACCATGACCAGCGGTGAATTCGCCCATCTCGGCGAGGGCTCGGTCGCCTATCTGCGCAAGGTCACCAGCGACGATCTGCTCGGCCGTTTCCCCAACATCGGCGAAATCGCCCCCGGCATGGTGCTGTGGGCGCTGTTTGCCGCCAACGGTCAGCCGATCCTGCTCTCCGATGCGCGTGACCGCGCACTGGCCGGCGCGCTGGAGAACGACCTGACCACGGTCGCCATTCACTGATCCGGTAGCGATTCGCTGACCACGGTCGCGCGTCGCTGACCTCGGTCGCGAACCGCTGACCTCGGTCGCCGTCGGTTGGCCCTGGTCCGAATTTGGAAAGGGCCGCTCATGGCGGCCCTCAAAAGCTTCAATCCAAAAACTTCAGGCCGCGTGCGAGGCCTGCGTATCCGAAAGCAGCGCGTGGATGGCCACCGCGTCGCGCGTTCCCCTGATCTTGGCGACCGTGTCGGCGTCGCGCAGCACCCGCGCGATGCGCGACAGCGCCTTCAAGTGGTCGGCGCCCGCCCCTTCAGGCGCCAGAAGCAGGAACACCAGGTCGACCGGCTGATCGTCCAGCGCCTCGAAATCGACCGGCGTCTCCAGCCGGGCGAAGACGCCGGCGATGCGCTTGACGCCGGCAAGCTTGCCGTGCGGGATGGCGATGCCGTTGCCGACGCCGGTCGAGCCCAGCCGCTCGCGCTGCAGGATGGTGTCGAACACCTCCCGCTCCGGAATGCCGGAAATCGCCGCCGCCCGCTCCGACAGCAATTGCAGAAGCTGCTTCTTGGAGTTCGCCTTCAACGCCGGCAATATCGCCGGAACGTTGATAAGATCGCTCAGATCCATGCTTGAAAATCCCTTGTTCGCCTGCCGTCGCCAGTCCCCACCCCTCGTGCGGCCGGCGTTTATCCCTGTGCGACCTTGGTCGTGGAAGGGTCGATCCAGCCGATATTTCCGTCGGGCCGGCGATAGACGATGTTGAGATGGTCGGTTCCGGCGTTGCGGAAGACGAAGACCGGACTGTCCTTGGTATCGAGTTCGATGACCGCCGAAGCCACCGACATGGTCTTCAGCGTCATGGTCGATTCGGCGACGATGGCCGGCGCGAAGTCCTCCGCGATGTCCTCGTCGTCATCGGCAAGCGGCGCCATCACCGTATAGGCGATGTCGGTCGGCTCGCCGTTGCCGCTGCTTGAACTGTGCGATTTCAGCCGGCGCTTGTAGCGCCTGAGCCGGGTCTCCAGCCGATCGGCCGCAGCCTCGAAGGCCAGCGTCGGATCCTGGGCATCGCCCGTCGCCTGCAGCGACGCGCCGGAATCCAGCCGGATCATGCAATCCGCCGAATAGCGCGAGCCCGATTTGATGACTGTGACGTGTCCCACGAAGCCGCGATCGAAATATTTGCCGATCGCCTCGCCGACCCGGTCGTTGATGCGCGCACGAAACGCATCGCCGATATCCATGTGCTTTCCCGAAATGCGCAGACTCATCTGAAAACTGACCTTCCTTGCTCAGGCTTCAAACTGGCCCGAGTTTATACTCGTGGTCCGTGCGCACAAGCTTTGCGGCGCCACTCGCGCCGATTAAATCCGAACTTTCCGGTTGATCACAAGCCGCCTTCTTGACCATCCGAGGCCATTGTCGTGACGGACCATCCGCTGGCGGGCATCGAGCCCGTCTCATGCGGGCGGGCTTCTAGCCACTTCACCGCGGCTTGTCAATCAAGCTCGAAAGTTGTGGAAAGCCCTGGGAGCTAGCGGCCGGCGCTGGCGAGCGCCCGTTTCTCGCGCCGACGCTGCACCGAGGATGGAATGTTCATGCCTTCCCGATACTTAGCGACGGTGCGCCTGGCGATGTCGACACCGCTCTCGCGCAACATGTCGACGATCGCGTCGTCGGACAGGACATCGACGGGTTTTTCCTCGTCGATCAGCTGTTTGATCCGGTCCCGCACCGCTTCCGAGGAATGCGCATCGCCGCCACCCGACGCCGCGATCGAGGCGGTGAAGAAATAACGCAGCTCGAACACACCGCGCGGGGTGAGCATGTATTTGTTGGCGGTGACCCGGCTGACGGTCGATTCGTGCATGCCGATGGCGTCCGCCACGGTGCGCAGGTTGAGCGGCTTCAGCTGGCGCACGCCATGGACGAGGAAGGCATCCTGCTGGCGCACGATCTCGGAAGCCACCTTGAGGATCGTCTTTGCCCGCTGATCGAGGCTGCGCGTCAGCCAGTTGGCGTTCTGCAGGCACTCGGCCAGGAAATCCTTCTCCGCCTGATTCTTGGTTTGCGGCGATACCTGGGCGAAATAGACGTGGTCGACCAGCACGCGCGGCAGCGTCTCGGCATTGAGCTCAACGGTCCAGCTGCCGTCATTGGCCGCGCGCACCTCGACATCGGCGATGACAGCGTCGCTGGCGCCGCCTGAAAACGCCATGCCCGGGCGCGGGTCGAGCGCCCGGATTTCGGCCAGCATGTCGAGCAGGTCCTCCTCGTCGACGCCGCAGATCCGCTTCAACGCGTGAAAATCGCGACGCGCCAGGAGTTCAAGATTGGCGACGAGCGCCTGCATCGCCGGATCGAGCCGGTCGCGCACGGCAAGCTGCAGCGACAGGCATTCGGCAAGATCGCGGGCGAACAGGCCGGCCGGCTCGAAGGTCTGGCATACGGCCAGCACCTTGCCCACGGCGGCCTCGTCGGTGCCCAGGCGCGCCGCGATCTCGGCCATGTCGGCCCTGACATAGCCGGTCTCATCGAGGCCGTCGGCGAGTTCACCGGCGATCAGCCGCGCCGCGGGCTCGGCGAAGGCGAGCGCGATCTGCTCGCCGACATGGTCACGCAGCGTGATCGTCGTCGCCGCCATATCGCCGGCATCAAACCCTTCCGCTGAGCCGCCGCCATTGCCGGAAGCCGATTTCCATTGCGCCGTCAGGTCGGGTCCAAGCCGCTCGCTGGTGCCCGGATCGTCCGGAAAGAGGTTTTCCAGTGACGTGTCGAGCTTGTCCGAGATCGCCTCGGCGCTCCATCCCGCCTCGTTGTCGAACCAATCGCCATCGGCGGCAGCCTGAGGCTCCGCCTCGGTCTTCTGCGCCTGCTCGCTGGCGGCATCCTCCTGCGGCTCGGCGCGCTCCAGAAGCGGATTGCGTTCGATCTCCTCGTCGATGAAGTGCTCGAGCTCGACATGGGTGAACTGCAGCAGCCGAATCGACTGCATCAGTTGCGGCGTCATCACCAGCGACTGCGACTGTCGTAGCTGTAGTTTGGCCGCCAACGCCATGGTTCGGTTTCAAACGCCTCGTCTACGCATCCGGACTGCCGGAAACAAATTTTAGCAACTGGCCATAGAAACTGGCCCAGCTTTTGCTTGTCAAGGGAAACGGTAGCAAAACTCGCTTACCGGAGCGTTATCCCGGAGCAAAATCGACGAAAAAGGGCCTGGTGAACCGCAAAAATCGTGTCAGGAAACAAATTTCACGCTCAGAGCGTAAAACCCTCGCCGAGGTAAAGCCGGCGAACATCGGGGTTTGCCACCACTTCGTCGGCACGGCCATGCGTCAGTACCTGGCCGGCATGGATGATGTAGGCACGGTCGATAAGGCCGAGCGTCTCGCGCACATTGTGGTCGGTGATGAGCACGCCGATACCCCGTGCCGTCAGGTGACGAACCAGTTGCTGGATGTCGGCCACCGCGATCGGGTCAATGCCGGCGAAAGGTTCGTCGAGCAGCATATAAGCCGGACGTGTCGCCAGGGCGCGGGCAATCTCCAGCCGCCGCCGCTCGCCGCCGGACAGCGACATGGATGGCGCCTTGCGCAAATGGCTGATGTGGAATTCCTCGAGCAATTCGTCCAGGTTGCGCTCACGGACCTTGCGGTCCTTTTCGACCACTTCCAGCACGGCGCGGATGTTCTGCTCGACATTGAGGCCCCGGAAAATCGACGCTTCCTGAGGCAGGTAGCCGATGCCGAGGCGGGCACGGCGATACATCGGCATAGAGGTGACGTCGAAGCCGTCGATCTCGATCGTGCCCTCGTCGACCGGCACAAGGCCGGTGACCATGTAGAAACAGGTCGTCTTGCCGGCGCCGTTGGGGCCTAGCAGCCCGACGGCCTCGCCGGCGCGCACGCCAAGCGTGACGCCGCTGACGACCTTGCGGCCCTTGTAGCTCTTGGTTAGGCCCTTGGCGATCAAGGTTCCCTTGAACTTCGCCTTGTCGACAGTGGCCGGTGCCGAAAGCTTGCCGGCGGCCCGTCCGGGAAGACGTGCCGTCAGCGACGACATGCTGGCCATTAGTTCTTCGGCGCTCCCGACTTCGGCGGTGGCGTCATTGACATGATGACACGCGGACAACCTTTGACCTGAGCCAGGCCGCTTTTCATCTGGACTGTCAGCTTGCAGCCCTTGAGAATGTTGGGGCCCTGCGACAGGACGACCTCGTTGCCCTCGAGCACCAGCACCTGGCTCTTCATATCGAAATTGCCGCTGTCGCCGGTGGCGATCTGGTCTTCGGATTTGATGTAGACTTTGTTTTCAACCACCAGATGGTCGATGTTGGCCGAACCGGTCATCGCCGACGCGCCGGCGGCCGCGCCCTTGGCGGCATTGGGATCCTTGACATAATAGACCGTCATCTTGCCGGCCTTGAGCAGCGTTGGCCCTTGCGTGACGGTGACGTTGCCAATGAACACCGCCATGCTCTCGGCCTGGCGAACCTCAAGCTTGTCACTTTCGATCTGGATTGGCTGATCGCCCGACAATTTGAGCCCGGACATGCTCTCGGCGCTGGACTGGGCCCAGGACGGCGCCATGCCCAGCAGCAGCAAGGCCGAAGCCGCGGCAACGAGCCGTGTCGACTTACTGGGACGCATTCGATTCTCCGCTCTTTGCCTCTGCCGCCTTCAGACTGGCGGGATCGATGTTGACGCGCACTTTGTTCTCGAACACCAGAACCTTGCCATTGTCCTGGACCGACATGGAGTTCGCGGTGATTTGTGATCCGCCCCGGCTGACGTCGACGGGATCGTCCGTCTTCATAGTGCCTTTGCCCATGTCGAGGAAGACCGATTTGAAGCTGGCTTGCAAGCCGTCGGTTGTGGTGATCGTGACGTCGCTGTTCAGTTTCATCGTGTTGCCGTCGCGATCATAGGTGCCATGCGAGGCCTTGACCGCCGCGACATTGTCGGTGCCGACCGGCACCTTGGCGTCGATGCCTTCGAGTTCGATGATGCCTTGCGAGTTCACATCCTGAATGGCGCGCAACGCCGTCATGGAATAGGGCAGCTTCTGCTTGGTGAAGCCGTTTAGCTTGGGATTGGCCATCACCAGCTTGCCGTTGGAATAGGCGGTGCCTTCCGCCTGGACTGCGACGGAGACGGGTGCCGCGAGATAGGAGTAGAGCGGAAAGGCGACTGCGATCAGCGCCGCAAGAAGCGGCACGGCGAATTTGAGCACACGCACGCGGCGCGAATGGCGCTGCGCAAGGTCGAACGCGTCCCCCCTCGTCCGGCCGTCCGCCGGAGGAGCCAACGCCGCCTCGGTGCTGGTCGCTTCACTCGTTCGCGCTAACATAACTGCTTTCTTCTATAACCCCTGCCCGCCCGGAGCACCGCCTATAGGTGGGACGTCGGCGCATTCAAGCAAGCACAAGCCGACGAAAACCGCAAAAATGTGACTGTTGCCGCCGCGTGGATGAAGATCGCATCGACACAGCCGCCGCTGCTTCATAGCAGAAATGGACGCGCGGCGTACATTTTTCATCAACCACCGGCTGTTGCTCTTACCGCGCGCCGGTTTCACGCACCAGTCACGAAACCGACAGCATGGCAAACGTGCCCGCAATCGGGGCCGGCGCGCATGATGGCCACCAATGCATGTCGCCCAAAAGTACTCTCGGTTTTGGGACAACGACATGCATAAAAAAAGGCCCAAAGCGCGTCGCATGAATCCGTTTCAACGCGACGCGCTTTAGCGGCTTGCTTGGCTGTGCGCGGATTGCCGCGCCACGCGCAAGACGGAACTGCTTCCAGACAGGGACATCATGGTCTAAAAGCGTTTCTTCCCGCTGATTGTGAGGCTGACCATGGCAATGAGAGCCGACGACCTGATCGACCGCCGCCGCTTGCGTCGCAAGCTGACATTCTGGCGCGTTGCGGCCATCGGCATCGTGGCGCTTGGGGTGATTGCGCTTTCAGCCTGGCTGTATAACGACGATTTCGGCGGCACCGCCGTCGACCATATCGCCAAGGTCCGGATCGAAGGCACCATCACCGAGGACGAGGAACTGATCAAGCGGCTGGAGACCATCCGCAAGTCGCCGACAGTCAAGGGCGTGATCCTGGCCGTCGATTCGCCGGGCGGTACCACGGTCGGCGGTGAATCGATCTATGAGGAGGTACGCAAGGTTGCCGCCGACAAGCCTGTCGTGGCCGAAGTCGGCACGCTTGCCGCATCGGCGGGCTACATGATCGCAAGTGCTGCCGACCATATCGTCGCCCGCAAGACCTCGATCGTCGGTTCCATCGGCGTGCTGATCCAGTATCCCGATGTCAGCGGCCTGATGGACAAGCTCGGCGTCAAGCTGGAGGAGGTGAAATCCTCACCGCTCAAGGCCTCACCCTCGCCGTTCAAGCCGACCAATGACGACGAGCGTGCCATGGTCCGCAAACTCATCCTCGACAGCTACGACTGGTTCGTCGGCATCGTTGCCGAGCGCCGCAAGATGACGCACGAGCAGGCGCTGGCGCTCGCCGACGGTTCGATCTTCACCGGCCGGCAGGGTGTCGCCAACGGGCTGATCGACGCCGTCGGCGGCGAGACTGAAGCCGTCGACTGGCTGGCGACCAAGGGCGTCGATGCCAAGCTCAAGGTGATCGAATGGAAAGACACCGAACGGCGCGGCGGCTTCCTGTTGTCGAAGGCGATGGCGCAGACGATCGGCAGCGCGCTCGGCCTGCCGGACTACAGCGGTGACATCGTCCATCAACTCGGCGTCGACCGCTTGTTTCTTGACGGTCTCGTTTCCGTCTGGCACCCTTGAGATGCCGTTTGGTACAAGCAAAAAAAGCAAATAAAATCATCTTCATAATTTTGACCGAACTGCTTTCACGGGGACCTCTCTCATGATCAAGTCCGAACTTGTGCAGATTATTGCCACGCGCAATCCGCATCTTTTCCTGCGCGACGTCGAAAACATCGTCGGCGCGATCTTCGACGAGATCACTGACGCTCTCGCCGAGGGAAACCGGGTCGAGTTGCGCGGCTTCGGCGCCTTTTCGGTGAAAAACCGTCCCGCCCGCACCGGCCGCAACCCGCGCACCGGTGAATCCGTTGAGGTCGAGGAGAAATGGGTGCCGTTCTTCAAGACCGGCAAGGAATTGCGCGAAAGGCTGAACGGAGGGAAGTAGGCGTAAAAACAAAGAGTTGACGCGCCAGTATCCGACGGAAAACAACATGTTCAATCGCTTCGTACTCATCGTGGTGTTCGTGCCGCTCGCGGTCATCCTGATCGCGCTGGCCGTCGCCAACCGCGAACTGGTCGCCTTCACGCTGGACCCGTTCAATCCCGGCAATCCGGCGCTGACGCTGAACTGGCCGCTGTTCATCTTCCTGTTCCTGGCGCTTGCCATCGGCATGGTCGTCGGCAGCATGGCAACCTGGGTCAAGCAGGGCCGCTACCGCAAGCTGGCGCGTCAGCGCGGCGTTGAGGCCGAGAACCTGCGCCAGGCGGTCAACCGTGCGCCCGCGGCATCGCAGGCCCCTGTGCTGCCGAAGCCGACCAACTGAGGCATCGCCCTCGCAGGATCTGAAAAGCATAAGCCTGTAAAAGAGGACCCGGTTCTTGCGCCGGCCTAATAATCACCAAGAGGACGACGGGTATTTGCCTTCGCACTAATGTAACATACTCTAGGCATGCCGGCCCGGGCATGCGTCCGGGCGGTAATCCTGGGAGTGGAACATGGCGGGGACCATTTCTTTCAACAAAGTACCGAAACTGCCCGACAATTGGTGGACGGGCACCGACGCCGATACGGTCTGGCCGACCTGGGGCAAGACCACTTCCTATCTGTGGGGCGCCAATTCAGGCAATCAATTCGTCGCGCGCGGCCAGCCGCTGAATGGCGGCGGCATGGCAAGTCCGAGTGGACCGTCGCTTGGCCGGGGCCATCCGCAATATGTCGGTATCGACACGATGGAATTGTCACCAAAGGCCAATAACGGCGTCTTCGACATCCTCAAGGCAAGGCTGAACGCCGGCGAGGATATCGTTGTCCCCGTGTCCATGAAACATGGCAGCGGCGACGCCGGCATGTACAGTCTCGGCACCGGCTATGGGCTCAACGTCCAGGATCACGTCCAGATCCACGCCTATGTCTGGGCAAAGCTGCTGGACCTGATCGCTATTGCCGCCAAGACTGAAATCCCGTCGATCATGTGGACGCCCGACGTGACCCAGCCCACGGATATTTTGAGAAAGAACACCCATGTGAAGCTGCCCGATCTGGCGGCGGTGAAAGCCTGGGCCGCCACGCTGGCAGCCGCGAGCTGATCTCTCGATCATCGCTTGACCGGCATGGCCCGACGGGGCATGCCAGACATCGGATGATAGCGAGAGTTGCACCATGAGAATGATCGATGCCGCCGCGGTCGACCGGGCGCTGAGTTTTTCCGGTCTGGTGGAGACGCTGCGCACCGCATTCCGCGAGGGCGCGGTGCAGCCGGTAAGGCACCATCATCCGGTCGAGCGGCCCGATGGCGCGGCTTCTACCTTGCTTTTGATGCCGGCATGGACCGATTTCAATGCTGCCGGCACGTCCGCGGGCGGCCATATCGGCGTCAAGATCGTCACCGTCTCGCCCGACAACAACGCCATCGGCAAGCCGGCGGTGATGGGGCTCTATCTCCTGCTCGACGGCGCCACGGGCGAACCCGAAGCGCTGATCGACGGCCAGCGCCTGACCCAGTGGCGCACCGCCTGCGCTTCCGCGCTGGCCGCCTCCTATCTGGCACGTGAAGATGCTTCGCGGCTGCTGGTGATCGGCGCCGGCGCGCTGTCGCGCTTCCTGGTCAAGGCGCATTGCGCCGTGCGGCCGATCAAGACCATCCGCATCTGGAATCGCACCTTGGCCAATGCCGAGAAAGTCGCGGCTGAGCTGCGCGGCGAAGGCCTTGACGCAACAGCGGCCGACGACCTCGATGCCGAACTCGGCCAGGCCGATATCGTTTCATCGGCGACCATCTCCACCGAGCCGCTGATCAAGGGCGCCCGCCTGAAGCCCGGCGCGCATGTCGACATGGTCGGCGGCTTTACCCCGACCATGCGCGAAAGCGACGACGATGCCATCCGGCGCGCCCGCGTCTATGTCGACACCCGCGCCGGCGCCACCAAGGAGGCCGGCGACATCGTCATTCCGCTGGCGTCAGGCGTGCTGAAGCCGGACGCCATCATCGCCGACCTGCACGAACTGGCGCGCGGCCAGAAGAAGGGTCGCCAGAGCGCCGACGAGATCACGCTGTTCAAATCGGTCGGCGCGGCCCTCGAGGACCTTGCCGCCGGCATTGCCGTCTATAACGCGCTCAAGGGCTAGCTCGCCGCCACAGCCAATTTGGCGCCCATCGCTTCGGCGATCAGCGAAAAATCGCCTTCGCTGATCGCGAACAGGCCAAAGCGCAGTTGATAGCCCCAGTTCGACTTGCCGGCGGTGAAGTCCAGCCGGTCGAGCAGCGGCTTGATCGGCGCCTCTTCAGCCGCCGCCCAGTCGACATCCCTGCGGGATGGCGTGAAGCCGCCACCCATGTCGCCTTGATACGGTTCACCCTCTCGCACGGCGCCGATGGCGGTGAAGGCCTGCAGCCCATCCTTCTCACCAAGGATGGTGGACGGCGAGTAATAGACGATGCCGTCGCCGGGCTTGACGCGACGCAACGGCGCCGCCTTGCCATGGTTGACCTGCATGAAGCCGGCCTCGCGGCCGCGCCGGACATGTTGCGCCGAGGCGACCGCGATCCAATACCCGCTCATTTCTGGCCTCCATTGGCCTGTTCCGCATCGGACAGCCAATAGACACGCAGGCGATGATTGTCGGGATCGAGCGCAACGAAGGTGCGGCCGAAATCCATGTCGGTTGGGCTCTGCAGAATCTTCAACCCGCGCTTCGCCCAGTCGGCGTGGGTGGCATCGACAGCGTCCGGCGTCGCCAGTGCGAAGACCAGTTCAGCGCCGCCGCCGGCTGCTGCCGCGGCTGGCTCCACCGTATGCCGCGACCACAGCCCGAGCTTGAAGCCGCCATCGAGCACGAACAGCACGAAGGTCGGCGCGCTCTCGACCGGTTCCCTGCCAAGCAGCGCGCTATAGAAGTCGCCGCTCTGCAGCGGCTGGTCGACATAGAGGATGACGAAATTCGGGGTTGTCATGTCTGCTCTCTCCAGGGGTTCGGCGTTTCGATCGGCCGAACATAGAATGCGGTACTGTCAGATTCTGGCAGTAGCCTTTACGAACCGCGCGGCTGGTCGAGCGTCGCCCGCCATTCCTTCAGCAGCGCCTGGCGACGACGCGGATAGCGTATGTCGGTTGCCGTGAGCCCGGCTATGCGATCGGCGCGAAAATGCCGGAAATCCTGCCGCGTCTCGCACCAGGCCACCACCACCCGCACCTTGTCGAAGAAGCCAATCGCGAACGGCCAGACGATGCGCCGCGAGCCGGCGCCACCGGCGTCGCGATAGGAAAAGTCGAGCTTGCGCTCGTTGCGGATCGCCTGCCGCACCAGACCGAGGTCGATGCTTTCGACAGCCATCGCCGGCGGCCCGACCAGCAGCGTGGTCGCGTCGAGATCCTCACGCAGATCGTCAGGCAGCACCGCCGCGATCTTGGCGAGCGCGTTGACGGCCGCCGCCGAAAGCCTGATATCCGGCTGCTTGGCCACCCAGCGCGAGCCGAGCACCACCGCCTCGATCTCCTCGTCGCTGAACATCAGGGGCGGCAGCATGAAGCCGGGCTTGAGCACATAGCCCAACCCTGCCTCACCCTCGATAGGCGCGCCTTGGCCCTGCAGCGTGGCGATGTCGCGGTAGAGCGTACGGA
Organism: bacterium M00.F.Ca.ET.205.01.1.1; assembly: GCA_004791255.1. Classification (GTDB taxonomy): domain Bacteria; phylum Pseudomonadota; class Alphaproteobacteria; order Rhizobiales; family Rhizobiaceae; genus Mesorhizobium. The sequence goes on along the minus strand of SRUQ01000003.1, from coordinate 255,965 downwards.
TCGAAATCCCCAGTTCATCCGCCAGCACGTGCCCGCTCACCGGCCGGCGATGCCGGCGCAGGCACTGGATAAGGTCGAGCAGGCGTTCGGAACGGGACATGACCGCCACGATAGAACCCGGCGCGGCAGGAAGCTAGAACGGTCGCACACGCCCGGACCGCTGCCGCGCCGGTTCCAACCCGGCTCAGAGGCGAAACACCTTGACCTCGTTGCCGCGCTCCAGCGCCTTGTTGGCGATGAAGATTTCCACCTTCGACTGTTCGGCCTCGCGATCGGCGAGAACCCGCAGCATCGCCTCAAGCCGCCGCAGCGCGATCGCCTTGTTGCGGTGCTGGGAGCGCTCGTCGCGCGCCGTGACCACGATGCCTGTGGGCAAATGGACCGCGCGCACCGCGCTGTCGGTGGTGTTCTGATGCTGTCCGCCGGGGCCGCCCGCGCGCAGGGTTTCGAACCGCACATCCGACACCGCGATGGACGCCTCGGCAGGGGCTGCCGCCGCCAGATCCACCGTCTTCACGCCGACAAACCAGTTCTGGCGTCTGTGGCCCGGGCGCACCGGGCTCTTGAAGACGAATTTGACGGTGCCGCAATACTCCCGCGTCAACGCGGCGGCGTTCGCGCCTTCAAGCGAGAGCAGCGCCGATTTGGCGCCGTGCCGGTCCGGCCGGTGGCCGAATGCGACATCGATGGCACAGCCGCGCCGACCGGCCTCGGCTTCGATGATGCCGACCAGCGCCATCAACGCGACGCGGCATTTGGCCGGACCGCAGCCGGAGGTGACGAGAAGATCAATCGCGGGCATGGCGATCCCTCCTTCCCTCGCGGTCGCGGGTCGGTTTGCTGCGTGTCCGGTCGGGCGGGCCATCTATCGCCTTCTTGTAGGTCACCAGCGGTTTCATCGCTGCGAGCGCCACCACCAGGCCGGCATCGGCTAGGTCTTGCACCACTTGCCCGGCATCCTTGTAGGCGGAAGCCGCTTCCTCGATGACCAGGTTGCGATCGTCGCAGATCAACTGCCCGCCCCACGCGTTTTTCAACAAGGCGTCGCGCTCGGACCTGTTGCGCCCGGCGCGGCCGTGCATGGTGGCGCGGTCGTATTTGCGGCCGGCGCCATGCGAAATACCGCCCAGCGATGGACCCGTCCCGTCGAGCGCGCGCACGACATAGCTTAGGCTGGCGCGCGAACCGGCGATCGGGGCGACATCCCCCATCCGCACCGCGGCCGACCCCTTGTGATGAACGAAGCCACCGGCCCGGTCGCGGACAAGATTGTGCGGCACGTCGGCCACCAGCCTGACGTCGCTGCGCAAGGCGCTTGCCGCGCGCTCCGCGATCAGCCTGCGATTGAGCGATGCCCAGGTGACGCAGACATCATGCTGACGGCGCCAATGCCGGCCCTCGGCGGACTCCGGATCAAGCCCTTCGGTAACCGCTCGCTCGAGGTCGAGCATCTGCCCGAAGACAAAGGCGCCAAGCCCGCGCGAGCCGGAATGCACCAGCAGATAGAGCTTCTGGCGATCGAACAGGCTTTCGCCTGAGGCGCCGATCGTCTCATCGACCGCCTGCAGCTCGCAGAAATGATTGCCGCCGCCGATCGTCCCTAACGCGTTCGGGTAGAGATCCTGCGCCAGGTCCGAAGCAGCGAGCGCCGCATGGGGATCGATATCCTCCGCCTCGATCCGGCGCAGGCAGTCGACGGCCTTGTCGACCTTCAGTTTGCGCAACGGCAGATCGAGCTCGAACAGCGACATGCCGCAGCCGATATCGTTGCCGATGAGTTGCGGATGCAGCCGCTCCGACAGCACGGCAATTCCGGTCGGACCATATTTTCCCGGATGCAGGTCCGGAAAGGCCGCAACGGAGACGACGCCGGGCAAGGCCGCGACGGTCGTCAGTTGTTGAAGTGCGGCACCCTCGATCCAGGTGCGCGGTGAAAAACAATGCTGGATATGCGCCGTCGCGACAACGCGCGGCAAAGAGGAGCCTGAGCTCCCGGTCGATTTGCCCATGATGGAACACTTCTGGATACGGGTTCAGAAACCGGACGCCATCAGGCATCCGTTCGACCGGCGGCAGTCAGCACGATGCTGGCTTACGCCGGAACCCTCAAGGGGTGCGCGGTGAAGATGATCGTCATCTTTCGCTCCGATACCAGAAACAACAATGGCGGCCTCATAAACGAAACGCGTGAAAAAACAAGCACGATGCCGCAACACCCCGCACTGTTTCAAAGGCGAGCGTTTCCAGGCTCCGCCAATTGACCCGCTCGCCATCGCTTGTTGCGCCGCCGCTGTCCTCATGCCAAAAGCGGCCACGCCGCTCGGAGATGCTCCTGCTTGAAGTCTTTTCGCGACAAACGCCGCGACAGCCGCCCGCCCGCGAAGGGTGGAAGCGGTGAGACGCGCCCGCACGAGCAACGGGGAGCCGCGCGACCCGATGCGAGGCCGCGTGAACAGCGGGACGTGAAGCCGAACGATCGCGCCGAACCGAAATCCGCGCCGCGCAATCTTGCTCGCCGCGACGGCGCCCTGCCCGCCGAGCAACTTCCGGTAATCCTGGAAGTCGCCCCCAACGACGATTATGCGCTGCTCGACAGCGGCGCCGGGCAAAAACTCGAACAATACGGCCCCTACCGGATCGTGCGGCCCGAGGGCCAGGCGATCTGGCAAAAGGCCCTGCCGGCCAAGGATTGGGACCGCGCCGACGCCATCTTCACCGGCGACACCGACGAGGAGGGGATTGGCCGCTGGCGCTTTCCCAAGACGCCGCTCGGCGAGACCTGGCCGATGAAGCATGACGGCATCGACTATCTCGGCCGTTTCACCTCGTTTCGCCATGTCGGCGTCTTTCCGGAGCAGGCCTCGCACTGGGACCATATGGCCGGGCTGATCGCCGCGGCCAAACGCCCGGTCAAGGTGCTGAACCTGTTCGGCTACACCGGGCTCGCGTCTCTGGTGGCAGCCCGCGCGGGCGCCGAGGTCACCCATGTTGATGCCTCGAAGAAGGCGATCGGCTGGGCCCGCGAAAACCAGGAGATATCAGGCTTGGGAAACAAGCCGATTCGCTGGATCGTCGAGGACGCGGTGAAATTCGCCGAACGCGAAGAGCGCCGCGGCAGCCGCTATGATATCGTGCTCTTCGACCCGCCGGCCTATGGCCGCGGACCCAAGGGCGAGGTCTGGCAATTGTTCGAGGACCTGCCTGCGCTGACCGATCTCTGCCGCTCGATCCTGACGCCGAAGCCGCTCGCCGTGGTGCTGACCGCCTATTCGATCCGCGCCTCCTTCTTCGCCATCCATGCCCTCATGCGCGATACCTTCGCCGGCATGGGTGGCAGGGTCGAATCGGGCGAACTGATCATCCGTGAAAAGTCCGCCAGCCGGGCGCTTTCGACCTCACTGTTTTCGCGCTGGATAGCCTGAATGAACGAGCGACACGTCGGCGCACCTGGCCAGGTGAAAGAGGTCACCAGCCTCGCCAACCCGCTGGTCAAGGACATCAAGGCGCTCGCCCTGAAGAAATTCCGCGACCAGCAGAACGCTTTCATGGCCGAGGGGCTGAAGCTGGTCATCGACGCGCTCGACCTCGGCTGGCAGATCAGGACCCTGGTCTTCGCCAAGGCCGGACGCGGCAACCCGGCGGTGGAGAAGGTCGCCGCGCGCACGGTTGCAGCAGGCGGCACCGTGCTCGAAGTCTCGGAAAAGGTGCTCGTCGCCATCACCCGCCGCGACAATCCGCAAATGGTGGTCGGCGTCTTCTCGCAGAAATTCCTGTCGCTGCGGGACATCCGTGCCGACAATGGCGATGTCTGGGTGGCGCTCGACCGGGTGCGCGACCCCGGCAATCTCGGCACCGTCATCCGCACCGTCGATGCCGTCGGAGCCAAGGGCGTCATCCTGGTCGGCGACACCACCGATCCGTTTTCAGTGGAAACGGTGCGCGCCACCATGGGCTCGATCTTCGCCGTGCCGGTGGCCAAGGCAACGACTGAGGCGTTTCTGGCCTGGCGCGGCGGCTTTTCGGGCCTCGTCGCCGGCACGCACCTGAAAGGCGCGGTCGACTACCGCTCGGTCGATTTTTCCCGCGGGCCGGTGCTGCTGATGATGGGCAACGAGCAGCAGGGCCTGCCGGAAAGCCTGGCGGCAAGTTGCGACAGGCTGCTCAGGATCCCGCAGGCCGGCCGTGCCGATTCCCTCAACCTCGCTGTCGCCACCGGCGTCATGCTGTTCGAGATCCGGCGCGGCGCGTTGAGGCTGGACCCTGCCACGGACTCCCAATGAGGCTTAGCCAATCGTGAAATCCTGGTCGCCCTATGCCCTGCTCGTCCTCGCGGCCCTCGCGCTCGACCAGTGGATAAAACATCTGGTCGAAACGGGTCTCGCCTTTCAGGAGAAACTCGATCTGGCGCCGTTCCTGGCGCTGTTTCGCACCTACAACACCGGCATCGCCTTCTCGATGTTCGAGTCCTTCGGCGACACCGGCCTGGTGGTCATCGCCGTCCTGGTCGTTGCCTTCGTGCTCTATCTCGCCACGCGCACGCCACCAGGCCACGTGATCGCCCGCACCGGCTTTGCGCTGATCATCGGCGGTGCGCTCGGCAATCTGATCGACCGTGCCGTCTACGGCCATGTCATCGACTATATCCTCTTCCACACGCCGGTCTGGTCCTTCGCGGTATTCAACCTCGCCGACGCCTTCATTTCGGTCGGCGCGGCCCTTGTCGTCCTCGACGAACTGTTCGGCTGGCGGCGCCGGCCCGAACCGTCAAACGATCGACCCGGCGATTGACCCCGCGCGGCCAGCGCCGCACAGTCGGCGCCGCCAAGCAAGCCCGCGGAGAAAAACGATGCCCGAAACCTTTAAAGCCATCCTCGTTTCGCGCGATGCCGAAAAGAAGCAGTCGGTGGCGGTAACCGAGTTGACCGAGGCCGACCTGATGGAAGGCGATGTCACCGTCGCGGTCGAAGCGACGACGGTGAACTACAAGGACGGGCTTGCCATTACGGGCAAGGCGCCGGTTATCCGCCGCTGGCCGCTGGTGCCGGGCATCGATTTCGCCGGAACGGTGCTGTCTTCTTCCCATGCTGACTGGCGCGTTGGAGACAAGGTCATCCTCAACGGCTGGGGCGTCGGCGAGACCCATTTCGGCGCCTTTGCCGGACGCGCCCGTGTCAACGGCGACTGGCTGGTGCCGCTTCCCCAGGGTATCAGCGCGCATGACGCGATGGCGGTCGGCACCGCCGGCTACACCGCCATGCTCAGCGTGATGGCGCTGGAGCGGCACGGCATCCTGCCCGACCGCGGCCCGGTGGTGGTGACGGGCGCCGCCGGCGGCGTCGGCTCGGTCGCAGTCTCCCTCCTGTCCAGCCTCGGCTACCATGTCATCGCCTCGACCGGGCGCAATGCCGAAAGCCCCTATTTGATCGATCTCGGCGCCGCCGAAGTGATATCGCGCGACGAACTCAGCCAGCCCGCCAAGCCGCTCGCCAAGGAACGCTGGGCCGGCGGCGTCGATTCGGTCGGCAGCCACACGCTGGCCAACGTGCTGTCGATGACCTCCTATGGCGGCGCTGTCGCCGCCTGTGGCCTGGCCGGTGGCATGGACCTGCCGTCGAGCGTGGCCCCCTTTATCCTGCGCGGCGTGTCGCTGCTCGGCATCGATTCGGTGATGGCGCCGAAGGCGGTGCGCCTCGAAGCCTGGCGCCGCATCGCCGCCGACCTCGATTTGCGGAAGCTCGCCAGCCTGTCCAAATCCATCGGCTTCGACGGCATCATCGATGCCGCCCATGACATTGTCGACGGCAAGATCCGCGGTCGCGTCGTCGTGGACATGTGAGCCCGGCCAGCCGGCCATAGGCAGCCGAAGCATTGCCGTGTCGGCGGCAGGAACCGCGGCAGACCGGGCAAAAAACGGCCAGTCCGCTAAAATTCGAACGATCGGGCGCAGCCTTCCATAATCTCTGTCTGGCAAGGATTTCGCATGATCGCGGAATCCGGCATCCGAGAACTGGGAAGTGATGACGACGATGCGGCCACCGCGCCGGCGGCGCGGTTGTTCGTCGCCGCGCCGCCGCTGGTGCCTGAACCGAAACCGCGGCGCGCCAGGCGTGAGAGCCTGCCGCTCCTGACCTTCGTTGCCGTCGTGGTGCTGGCCGGCCTGGCGCATCTGACCGGCGCGCCGCTCTTCATCAGCCTCGCCTTGCTGGCAACCGGTCTTGCCGGCCTTGCCCTGCATCTGCGCGCCAGACGAAGCGAGCACCGCAGTTCGGCGTTGCTCGACGAGACCACCGCCCGCAGCCGCGCCGAGATCGAGACGCTTGCCGATCGCATGTGGGAGATGCAGGAAAGCGAAGAGCGCTTTCGCGGCCTGATCGACGCGCTTGGCGACCTCGTCATCCATCGCGACCGCGACGGCTACATCGTTTATGCCAACCAGGTTTTCGCGAATCTGGTAGAAGTCGATCCGCGCAACCTTGCCGGCAAGACGCTGGCGGAGCTAGGCATCGAGGTGGGCATCGTGCCCGATGCCGCCTTCTCCGACCATGACTGCCTGAGCTCCACGGATGTCGCCATCCGCGCACCGAGCGGCCAGCGCTGGTTTTCGTGGATCGAACTGTCGGTGCGCGACAAGGACAGCGGCGCCGTTTCGCATCGCGCCATCGCCCGCGACATCACCGCCCGCAAGCGGGCTGAATCCTCGCTGATCACCGCCCGCGAGCGGGCCGAATACGCAAGCCAGGCCAAATCGCGCTTCCTCGCCACCGTCAGCCATGAGATCCGCACGCCCATGAATGGCATCATGGGCATGGCGAGGCTGCTTGCCGATACCAGCCTGTCGCCGGAACAACAGACCTATGTTAGCGCCGTCTCGACCTCGGCCAGCGCCTTGCTGGCCCTGATCGAGGACCTGCTCGACTATTCCAAGATCGAGGCGGGACGCTTCGATCCCGAACCGCAGGCGATGTCGGTGCGCGAGATCGCCGACAACATCATCGAGCTTCTGGCCGCGCGCGCCTTCGCCAAGGATATCGGCCTCGGCTGCCACGTCGAACCCGACGTGCCGCAATTGATCACCGCGGATCCCGGCCGGGTCAGGCAGGTGCTGCTCAACCTGATCGGCAACGCAATCAAGTTCACCCACAGCGGTGGCGTGCTGCTCAGCATCGCGCGCGTCCGCACCGAAACCACGGACCGCATATGCTTCACCATCGCCGATACCGGTCCGGGTCTGCGCGAAGAGGACATGGAGCGCATTTTCGAGGAGTTCGAGCAGGCCGACGGCACCTCGACGCGCACGCATGGCGGGGCCGGCCTCGGCCTTGCCATCTCCAAGCGGCTGGTTGCCGCCATGGGCGGCTCGATTTCCGTATCCAGCCGGCTCGGCCAGGGATCGGAATTCGTCTTCGAGATTCCGGCCACAGCGGCCACCGAGCCGCCGCAGGGCCGGCAGAATGCGCTTTCGGGCAAATGCGCCGTCATCCTGTCGAAAAATGCCGTCGAGGCCGACGCCATCGCCCGCACCATCCGCGCCAATGGCGGCGCGGCCAGCATTGCCACCACCGTGGCCCAGGCCGCGTCCTTTGCCAACGGCTGCGACGCGCTTCTGGTCGACGCGGCCATGGAAGAGGGCGACGGGCGATTGCTCAATCGGCTGCGCCAAAGCGGCTTTTCCGACTGCGAGGCCATTACACTGATCGCGCCGACCGACCGCGGCATGCTCGGCGAATTCCGCGCCAGCGGCTACGCGACCTTCCTGGCCAGGCCGGTGCGTGGCGGAACGCTTCTGCGTGTGCTTCTCAGCAGCCAGGCGACCGCACTTGCCCCGGTACGGCCGGAAAAGCGCCGCACACTGGCAAATCGCGCCGGCGGCCGCCGCCAGCACGGCCTGTCGGTGCTGATTGCCGAAGACAATGACATCAACGCCATGCTCGCGCGCGCCACGCTGCTGAAGGCGGGCCACCGCGTCCAGGTGGTCGGCAATGGCAAGGCGGCGGTCGAGGCCGTCACCGGCGCCGGGCATAAGCACCGTTTCGACGTGGTGCTGATGGACCTGCACATGCCGGTCATGGACGGGCTGGATGCCATTGCCGCTATCCGCCGCCATGAGGAGGAAACCGCGGTGCCGCCGGTGCCGATCATGGTGCTGTCGGCCGACAGCCAGGAAAAGACCCGGCATGCGGTGCTCGCCCACGGCGCGAGCGGCTTCGTCACCAAGCCGCTCGACCCCGAAGCGCTGGTCAACGCGGTCGAGGGACAGGTCGCCGCCTGAGCTTTTTTCTCCCCGCGCGGCCCCATCTCCTTGCGCAACATAGCCGGTTGACCGTTTTCGCCAGCCGACGAAGTATTGCCCGCGAGACCGTATCACGGTACTGTCACAATCCTGTTGCACCTACACCGTATCCCCGTGCCAAGAGGGATGGCTCGAAGGAGAATCACTCGTGCATACAGTTATGCCGGAATGTGACACTCGGCCGAACGCCAGCAGCGCCTTGCTTGCCGGGCGTAACGTCGATTCCGTCACAAAGGGCGCAGCGCTAGGCCGTATCGGCAACCTCGAAGTGCGGCTTGCCCGCAACGAGTCCGAAATCGCGGCCGCGCAGGAAGTGCGCTACCGGGTGTTCTATGACGAGCTTGGCGCCAGGAAAGACCTGTTCCAGGCGCAGGATCGCCGTGATGCCGACCGGTTCGATCCGCATTGCGATCACCTGCTTGTGTTCGACACATCGCTGTCCGGCCCCGAACATCGCCGCATCGTCGGCACCTACCGGCTGCTGCGGCAAGAAATCGCGGCCGCCGCCGGCGGCTTCTATTCCGAGGGCGAATTCGAGCTGACCAAGCTTATCGCCCGTCATCCCGGCCAGCGTTTTCTAGAGCTTGGCCGTTCCTGCGTGTTGCCCGAATATCGTTCGAAGCGCACCATCGAGGCGCTGTGGCAAGGCATCTGGGCCTACATCAATCATTACGGCATCGGCGTGATGACCGGCTGCGCATCTTTTCCCGGCACCGTGCCGGCGGCGCACGCCGAAGCGCTCACCTATCTCGCCCACCACTGCCGGACGAATTCGGCTTGGGACGTGCGCGCGGTTGCCGGGCGCTATTGCTCGATGGACCTGATGCCGATCGAGGCGGTCAACGCCAAGGCGGCGATCGCCGCGATGCCGCCCTTGGTCAAGGGCTATCTCAGAGTCGGCGCGCGCATCGGCGACGGCTGCGTCATCGACCGCGAATTCTCGACCGTCGACGTGTTCGTGGTGATGCCGGTCAAGGAGATCGGCGCCCGCTACGTCAATTATTATGGCGGAGAGGGCCAGCGTTTCGCGGCGTAAAGCGAATAGCGAATTGCGAATAGAATGTGGTGGGAGCTATCCCGGACAACCCTATTCGCTATTCCCTACTCGCTATTCCCTTCTTCCCTCACGGAATATCTTCCGGCCGCCGGCCGGGCCGGCTCTTGTAGGACGCAAACGTCCAGCCGAATTTGAGCGCGCCGCCGCGCACGACGAACGCGGCCAGAAAGCCCGCAAGGCCGGAGACCAGCGGCGGCAGCCCGGCAACGTCGCCAGCCGTGAATACGGCAGCGCCCACGAGGGCAGCGGTCACATAGATCTCGGGTCGAAGCAGCACCGAAGGTTCGCCAGCGAGCAGATCGCGCAATATGCCGCCGAAGGTCGCCGTCAGCATGCCTGTTATCACCGACACCGCCGGTGAGCCGGTGATCGCCAGCCCCTTGGCCGCGCCCATCACCGAAAAGGCTGCAAGGCCGATGGCGTCGAGCCAGAGCAGCAGCTTGTAGCGGGATTCGACCCGGTGCGCGGTGAAGAACACCACCACCGCCACCACGGCGCAGATCAGCACATAGTCGCGGTTCGCCACCCAGAATACCGGGACGTTGAGGATAAGGTCGCGGAACGTGCCGCCGCCAATGCCGGTGACGCTGGCCAGGAACAGGAAGCCGATAATGTCGAGCTGCTTGCGCGAAGCAGCCAAAGCCCCGGTCGCCGCGAACACGGCGACACCGGCATAGTCGAGAAGCGCGATGGGATTCATGGGGTAAGGCAGTAGGGGAGTAGGGGAGTAGGGGAGTAGGGGAGTAGGGCAGTAGGGCAGTAGGGCAGTAGGGCAGTAGGGACCAAAATAGCACGAACCGGTCGAATTGGTACGGCCGTGTTCCCCTATTCCCCTACTGCCTTACTCCCTTACTCCCCTAACTACTACGCATCCTTCTCGGCCTGCTCGTTGACCGGCCCCGGCTCGACCGGCGCTTCGGCGGCGGCAAGTTTCGGCCCCCCCTTGGCGACGCCGACCATGGCCGGGCGCAGCACGCGTTCGCCGATCGAATAGCCGGGCTGCACGACCTGGACCACGGTGTTGGCCGGCACATCCGGATTGGGCACTTCGAACATCGCCTGGTGGAAATTGGGGTCGAACTTCTCGCCTTCCGGCGTCAGCTTCTTGACCCCGTGCCGCTCCAGCGCCGACAGCATGGCGCGCTCGGTCAGGTCGACGCCCTCGATCAGCGCCTTGAACCCGGCATCGCCCGATGCCTTGGCCTCGGCGGGGATGGCGTCGAGGGCGCGGCGCAGATTGTCCGACACCGACAGCATGTCGCGGGCGAAATTGGCGACCGCATAGGTGCGCGCGTCGTGAACGTCGCGCGCGGTGCGGCGGCGCAGGTTCTCCATTTCGGCCGCGACGCGCAGCGCCCGGTCCTTCAGCTCTTCATTTTCCTTCAAGAGCCGCACGAGCGCCTCGTAGTCGCCGTCGATGCTGCCTTCCGTGCGCTCGGCATTGGCCTCGGTCGCCTCGACTTCATCGGGCGCGCGTTCGTCTTTTGCCTGGTCGCTCATCGCCGTTTCCCGTCATCTCGAATGGTGTGGATTTGAGCCCGATATCGAGGTTTGGCGACCAAAAATCAAGGGGTAAGCGACAGTGGAGACCACCCGCCGGGCCGAACGGGAACCAGTCCGCATGCCTCGATTTTAATTCAAATTTTACCGTAATCACCGGCTTTGCTTGCCGCGATCGAGCAATGGAGGAACCATTCACCTGCTGGAGGAGTTTCGAAGCCGACACAGGATTTCTGAAATGAAGACCCGCAACAAAGCTGAGAAGGCAGAAAAGCTCGCCGCCGAAATCAGGCGCCAGCTCGGCAGCGAGGCAACAACGCGCGTTCTGCGCACCTTGCCCGCCTTTCGCGTCGACAAGGACATTCCCAACCGCTTCAGGGACCAACTCGACCGCCTCGACGGCATGGAAACCAATATCGGCGGCGGCAGGCGCCGATAGGCCGGCGATCCAGCCTGCCGAGCCTCGGCCCCATCGCGCGACATTTACACACAGTAATTTCGTGTGATTGACACCTTGCGGGGGCAATGTGGCTCCGCCTATGGTTTCTGATGAACATGATTTCTCCCGAGACGGCCGCCAACAGCAAGCGTGCCTGGCTTAAAATCCTGGCGCGCTACAAGAAGCCAGACAGGCGGCGCAGCACGCTCGAACTCGCTATCACGCTTATTCCGTTCACCGTGCTCTGGGCCTTGTCCTCGGCTGCCTATGCCTATGGCCATTGGTGGGGACTGATCCTGATCCTTCCGGCGGCCGGGTTCCTGGTGCGTATCTTCATGATCCAGCACGATTGCGGCCATGGCTCGTTCTTCGCCAATCGCCATGCAGATGACTGGATCGGCCGTGCGCTCGGCGTTCTGACGCTGACGCCCTACGATTGCTGGCGGCGTGCCCACGCCGTGCATCATGCCAGCGCCGGCAATCTCGACGAGCGCGGCATGGGCGACATCCGGACGCTGACAGTGGCCGAATACCGGCGGATGTCCTGGCGCGGCCGCCTGGCCTATCGCCTCTACCGTCACCCGCTGGTGATGTTCGGCCTCGGGCCGATCTGGCTGTTCATCTTTTCGCAAAGGCTGCCGATCGGCATGATGCGCGGCGGCCTGACACCCTGGGTGTCGTCCATGACCACCAATCTCGCCATTGCGCTGGCAGCCGCCCTGCTCATCTGGGCCGTCGGTCCCAGTGCGTTCCTGATTGTCCATCTGCCGATCGTCATCCTCGCCGGCTCGGCCGGCGTCTGGCTTTTCTACGTCCAGCACCAGTTCGAGGAGACCGAATGGGCGAAGGATGAGGAGTGGGAATTCCAGCGTGCCGCCCTGCACGGATCATCCTATTACGACCTGCCGCCGGTGCTGAACTGGTTCACCGGCAACATCGGCGTGCATCACGTCCATCACCTCTCCGCCAAGGTTCCGGGCTACCGGCTGCAGGAAGTGCTGCGGGATTACCCGGAACTGCGCGGCATAGGCCGCGTCACGCTTCTCGAGAGCCTGCGCTGCGTGAAGCTCGCCCTTTGGGACGAGAACCGCCGGAAACTGGTATCGTTTCGCGAAGCACGGCTGGCGGCGTAGAGCAATTCCAGGAAAAGTGTGAAACGGTTTTCCGTTCAAAATTGCGTTAAACAACGAGAAAAACCGCCGCGCCATGGGCACGGCTGGCCTTTCAAATCCCTGGTCAGGCCGCCTGGCGCTCGTCGCGCATCAGAATTTCGCCATGGCGGATTTCAGTGCCCAAGACCTTCAAACATTCGCGAATGAAGTTGGACAGGCCGGGCCATCCCTTGGCCGAAACCAGATTGCCGTCGACATGGGCACCGGTCGGCGCGACGTCGATGTATATGCCGCCGGCCAGTGTCACTTCCGGCTCGCAATAATGCAGTGCCGCCACTTCCCTGCCCCGCACCACGCCGTCGACGGCGATCAGGATCTGCACGCCGTGGCAGATGGTGAAGATCGGCTTGCCCGTCTCATGGAAGTGCCGCACAAGCGCCTGCACCCGCTTGTCGATACGGATGTATTCCGGCCCGCGCCCGCCAGCCGCGTAGATGGCATCGTAAGGTGCCGGATCCACCTCGGAAAACGTCTTGTTGAGGATGTAATCGTGGCCGGGTTTTTCGGTGTAGGTCTGATGGCCTTCGAAATCGTGCAGCGACGTCTTCAGCACGTCCCCCGCCTTCTTGTCCGGGCACACGACATGTACGGTGTGGCCGACGGCATGCATCGCCTGTTCGAAAACGAAAATCTCGTATTCCTCGCTGAACTCGCCAACGAGCATCAATATCTTCTTGCCAGCCATTCCGGTTCCTCCCTTGCGGCTATTTATTTCGAGCTGGGAAATAATAAACCTATCCTAAGGGCAGGACGGCGAAAGGAAAAGCGCAAATCGCTCCATTGGTAAGACCAGTTCTTAGCTATTGAAGCCAAGTCGCCCCCTTCCACCACCCGAAATGGATCCATTGGTTCGACCAGAACCGAAGTCAGGCAACCCCCTTGATCATGTCGGCTGCCTTTTCGGCGATCATGATGGTCGGCGCATTGGTGTTGCCGCCGATCAGCCTCGGCATCACCGAAGCATCGACGACGCGCAAGCCTTGCATGCCGCGTACACGCAACTGTGGATCGACCACTGCCATGTCGTCGACGCCCATCTTGCAGGTGCCGACAGGGTGATAGATCGTGTCGGCGCGGGCCCTTATGTGGGCCATCAGTTCCGCATCGCTTGAAACGCCGGCCGTGTAGATCTCCTTGTGGCGGTATTTGGCCAGAGCCGGCGCCTCCAATATGCCGCGCATCATCCTGACCCCCTTGAGCAGCACGTCGGCGTCGCGTTCGTCGGACAGGAAGCGTGGATCGATGCGCGGTGGCGCCAACGGATCCGCGCTCGACAGCCCGACCTCGCCGCGCGCATGCGGCCTGAGCACGCAGACATGGCAGGAAAAGCCGTAGCCCATATGCAACTTGCGGCCGTGATCGTCCACGATGGCAATGCAGAAGTGCAGTTGCAGGTCGGGCCGGTCGATCGCCGGGTCGGATTTGAGGAAGGCGCCGCCTTCCGCATAGGGCGTGGCGATCATGCCGCCGCCATCCCTGCGCCAGCGCAACATGTGCCGCAGCAGGGCAGGCAGGCCGCGCACGCCGATGCCCATCATGTCGGCGTCCTTCGATGTCCAGCCCATGATGAAATCGAGATGGTCCTGCAGGTTCTTGCCGACCCCGGGCAGTTCATGGGCGACTGGAATGCCGTGCACGGCAAGCTCCGCGGCCGGGCCAATACCCGACAGCAACAGCAGCTGTGGCGAACCGAAGGCGCCGCCGCAGACGATGACCTCGCGCCCGGCTTGCGCAACCGCCTTGCTGTTGCCCTTGCGATAGCGAACGCCGGTCGCCCGCTTGCCGTCAAGGACGATGCCGGTGGCATGGGCTCCGGTGACGACGGTGAGGTTCGGCCGGCTCATCGCCGGGTGCAGATAGGCGGCTGCCGCCGAGCAGCGCTCACCATTGCGGCCCTCGCCCCAGAATTGCGTGACCTGGTAAAGCCCTGCCCCTTCCTGCTCCGGCCCGTTGAAATCGCCGTTGCGGCGGACCTGGTTCTCGCCGCAGGCCTCGAGGAAGGCATGGGCGATGGGGCGCGGCTCCTGCTGCTCGGCGACCCGCAACGGCCCGTCCTCGCCATGCAAGGCGTCCGCGCCACGCTGGTTGCCTTCGGTGCGCCGGAAATAGGGCAGCACCTCGTCCCATGACCAGCCGTCGCAGCCGAGATCGGCCCATTCGTCATAGTCGCCGCGATGCCCGCGGACGTAGAGCATGGCGTTGATGGCACTGGAGCCGCCCAGCGCCTTGCCGCGTGGCTGATAACCCTTGCGGCCACCCAGCCCCGGCTGCGGCACCGTCTCGAAGGCCCAGTTGTTGATCTTCGGCCGGCCCGGCAGCAGCGCGATGACGCCAGCCGGCGCACGGATCAGCAAATCCTTGCCGGCGCCGCCTGCTTCGATCAGGCAAACTGTTTTCGAGGGATCTTCGGAGAGGCGCGCCGCAAGCGTGCAGCCGGCGGAGCCGCCGCCGGCAATGACATAATCGTAGCGCATGAAGATCCTCCCCGATCATCCGACGGATATTTCCGTTCGAACAGCCAAGAGAGGGCCTGATCACATCAGATGTAAAGGTACCGCAGAATTGCCGTTGCGTCAGCCGGCGCGGTTGCGCCGCCAGGAGTATTTCGGCCCGTTCGGCTCCGGCACGGCAGCCGGCTGATAATAGAGCCCGAGACCACCGGTGCGGCCTTCCTCGAGCCGCTTCAACAGCACCGGATTGGAAATCTCGAACTCGTCGAAGCCGAGCCGCAACATATGCGGCAACTGGTCGACCAGCACCTGCCCGGTTGCGCGCACCGCGCCCTCGAAGTGATATCGGCCACGCAGCAGCTCGCCCTTGGAGAAGGAGCGGCCGTCGCTGAAGGCGGGGAATGCCAGCGCCACCAGCGACAGTTGGTCGAGCAGGTCGGCGATCTTCTCAAGCTGGTCGCCGGGCTGCAGCACGACGCCGAGCCGTTCCTTTGCCGAGCGCCGCACCTCCGCATCAAGGCCGAGGAACGCCTGCAACGGCAGGATGAAGCGTCCATTGCCGGACAGCGCATCGGCGCTTTCGGCGTGAGCCCACTCGTCCTCGCGAAAACCCTCCGGGGTCCAGAGCCGGGTCTCCGGTGTCGTCGATTCAGTCATCAGAAATTCCCAAAATTCAAAGAAGCTCAGGGTGCGTTGAGATTCAGGTCAGGCCGCGCCGAAAATGGTGGCTTCCGAGAACCGGAGGGGAGCGTACTAGAAGTACGTGAGCACCGGAAGCGCAGGTATCAGCCATTTGCAGGCCGGCCTCACCTGAATATCAACCCGCCCTATAGTGATGCGTCGGTCAGCGACACTTCCAGGCCCGACAGATGGATGCCGCACTCGGTCTTGGCGTGGCCGGCCCAGCGGCCGCTGCGCGCATCCTCGCCGGGCTGCACCGGCTGCGTGCAGGGAAAGCAGCCGATCGACAGATAGCCATAGGCAACCAGCGGATTTTCGCGCAGCGCATGCGCGCGCATGTAGTCCGCCTGATCCGACGTCGTCCAGCGCGCCAGCGGATTGATGCGGATGCGCGGACCGACCGCCTCGAACACCGGCAGCGCTGCCCGCGTCGAGGCCTGGAAGCGCTTGCGTCCGGTGAACCAGGCGCGGAAGGGCGCCACGCCACGCGCCAGCGGCTCGACCTTGCGCACATTGCAGCAGGCATCGGTGTCGCTCTGGTGCAGATTGCCCGTCGGATCGACCCGGTCGAGCGCTGCCTCCTCGGGCTTGATCACCTGGATATTGGTCAGGCCGAAGTCGGCGACGAGCGCGTCGCGGTAGCCGAGCGTCTCCTCGAAATGCTTGCCGGTATCGAGGAAGATCACCGGCATCGACCGGTCGACCTTGGCGATCATGTGCAGCAGAACGGCCGAATCCGCGCCGAAGGACGAGACCGCGGCGACCTCGTCACGGAATAGTTCGTTCGCCGACCTCTCGATGATCTCGAGCGGACTGAGGTGACCATACAACGCATCGAACCCCGCCGCCTTGGCGGCGGCGCCGTCATCGACGTCGACGATGTGATCAAGCGGCCTTGGCTTCGCCAGCATAGAGCGCCTCCTTGAACGGCGCGGGACCGACTCGGCGGTAGGCGTCGATGAACTTTTCCTGAGGATTGAGCCGAAGGCCGAGATAGGTGTCGACGATCTGCTCGATGGCGTCGGTGATCTCCTCCGACGAAAAGCCGCGGCCGATGATCTCGCCGACCGACGTGTTCTCGTCGGCCGAACCGCCCAGCGTCACCTGATAGAGCTCTGAGCCCTTCTTCTCGACACCGAGGATGCCGATATGGCCGACATGGTGGTGGCCGCAGGCATTGATGCAGCCGGAGATCTTCAGCTTGAGTTCGCCGATCTCGCGCTGCCGCTCCAGCGAGGCGAAGCGAAGCGAGATTTCCTGCGCGATCGGGATCGAGCGCGCCGTCGCCAGCGCGCAATAGTCGAGGCCCGGGCACGAGATGATATCCGAGATCAAGTTGGAATTGGCCGTCGCCAGCTCGATGTCGACCAGCGAGTCATAGACCGCCTTCAGATCGGCGCGCGCCACATGCGGCAGGATCAGGTTCTGCTCATGGCTGACGCGCAGCTCGTCGAAGGCGTATTTCGCGGCGATGTCGGCGACCGCTTCCATCTGGCTGTCGGTCGCATCGCCGGGCACCTCGCCGATACCCTTGAGCGAGATCGTCACCGCGGCGTAATCGGGGTGGCGATGCGTCACCACATTCTGGTCGAGCCAATCCGAAAAACCCTTGGAACCGAGCCGCGCCAGCTTGACCGCCTGGTCGCCTTCCGGCCGATCGCCCAGCGCCGGCGGCGCGAAATAGGCCTCGATGGCCCTGATGTCGGCATCCGGCAGCTTCAGCTCGGCGTCCTTCAACTCCTGCCACTCGGCCTCTACCTGGCGGGTGATTTCCTCGACGCCCGTCTCGTGCACCAGGATCTTGATGCGCGCCTTGTACTTGTTGTCGCGGCGGCCATAGAGGTTGTAAACGCGCAGGATCGCCGTGCAGTAGGACAGAAGGTCGGCTTCCGGCAGGAAGTCGCGGATCTTGCGCGCCACCATCGGCGTGCGGCCCTGGCCGCCGCCGATATAGACGGCAAAGCCAAGCTCGCCGGCGGCATTCTTCTTCAGGTGCAGGCCGATGTCGTGGGTCTGGATGGCGGCGCGGTCGCGCTCGGCCCCGGTCACCGCGATCTTGAATTTTCTGGGCAGGAACGAGAATTCCGGATGCACCGACGACCACTGGCGCAGGATCTCCGCATAGGGGCGCGGATCGGCGACCTCGTCGGCGGCGGCGCCGGCGAAATGATCGGCGGTGACGTTGCGGATGCAGTTGCCGCTGGTCTGGATGGCATGCATCTCCACGCTCGCCAGGTCGGCTAGGATTGCCGGAATGTCCGACAGGGCCGGCCAGTTGAACTGGATGTTCTGGCGTGTGGTGAAGTGGCCGTAGCCCTTGTCGTATTTGCGGGCGATATGGCCAAGCATGCGCACCTGCTTGCTGTTCAGCGTGCCATAGGGCACGGCGATGCGCAGCATGTACGCATGCAGCTGCAGGTAGACGCCGTTCATCAGCCGTAGCGGACGGAACTGGTCCTCTGATATCTCGCCGGACAGCCGGCGCTGCACCTGGTCGCTGAACTCGGCGACGCGGGCCTGGACAAAATCGTGGTCGAACTCATCGTAACGGTACATGCTTCGTCTTTCAGGGCGCGTCCGCCCATACTTGGTGTCTTGGCCGGGTGCTTGGCCTGGTTGTCTTGTCAGGCCGCCTGGGCAGCCTGCTTGCCGAGATCGTTGCGGATGGTCGGGCCGGCGGCGCGGATTTTCTCGCGCAACCGCACCGGCTCGACGACGCCGTCAACGACTTCAGCATCGATGAGGTTGACGTCGACCACTTCATTGTTGGCGTAGGCCTTGGCGCCAATCGCCTCCAGGCGATCCTCGGCCGCCTTGTCATGGGCTAGGTCGGCCTGGCCCACCGTCTCGGCCCAGCCGCCATCGGCGTACCAGACGGCAATGCCGTCGCTGAGGCGGTTGGCGGTCAGTATCTTCATGGCTGAACTCCTTCAGCGGCAGCCAGGGCATCTTCATGCCGGTGTGCCGCAAGCGGCTCGGACCGCTCGAAATTGGCGCCGGCGACGGCGTCGCCGATGATGGTCATGACCGGACCCGACAGATCGGCGCGCGCTTCCAGCGACGGCAGGTCAGCCAGCGTGCCGTGGAAGCGGCGGCGATTGCCAAGGCTGGCATTCTCGACCACGGCGACAGCCGTGTCCGGCGACAGCCCGGCCTCGATCAGCCGGCCAGCGACCTCGGCCGCCACCGAGCGGCCCATATAGACGGCAACCGTGGCGCCGGAAATGGCGAGCTTGGCCCAGTCGGGCAATGAATTGCCCTTGAGATCGTGGCCGGTGGTGAACACCATCGAGGAAGACACGCCGCGCAGCGTCAGCGGCAGTTCGAAATCGGCGGCGGCGGCAAAGGCCGCGGTGACGCCCGGAACCACCTCATAGGCAATGCCGGCGTCGCGCAGTGCCGCCATCTCCTCGCCGGCGCGGCCGAACACCAGCGGATCGCCCGACTTCAGCCGCACAACGCGCTTGCCCTCGCGGCCGAGTTCGACCAGCAGCGCGTTGATTTCGGCCTGGCTCTTGGTGTGGCAGCCCTTGCGTTTTCCAACCGGCAGGCGCTCGGCGTCGCGGCGCCCCATGGCGACGACCGCCTCCGGCACCAGCGCGTCATACACGATGACATCGGCTTCCATCAGAAGGCGATGCGCGCGCAGCGTCAAAAGATCCTCGGCGCCGGGGCCCGCGCCGACCAGGGCGATGTGACCCGAGGCCGGAGCACTCGACAGCAACAGGTCGACTGCAGCCTCATGCGCCTGCGAGAGCGAACCGGCCTCAACGGCACGCGCCGGAGCGCCCTGGAAGAAACCGCCCCAGAAACGGCGGCGGGCATTGCCCCTGGGCAACAACTTCTCGACCGCGCCGCGCAAGGAGGCACCCAGCACCGCCAGCGACCCCAGCGACGGCGACAGCATCTGGTCGATCCGGCTGCGCAGCATCTGGGCAAGCACCGGGCCAGCGCCTTCGGTGCCGATGGCAATGGCGACGGGCGCGCGGTTGACCAGCGCCGGGGTGAAGAAATCGCATAGCTCCGGTCGGTCGACGGCATTGACCGGAATGCCCAACCGGCGGGCATCCGCCGCCACACGGCGGTCGAGAGCCTCGTCGCCACTGGCGGCAAACACCAGGATCGCGCCTTCGATCTGCGCCGGATCATAAGCGGCGGCAATGTGGGCGGCGCCGTTTTGCGACAGGAAGGTGAGCAGTTCCGGCGCGGCGTCCTGCGCGATGACGCGCAATGCGGCACTCGACTGGGCGATCAGCCGCGCCTTGGCCAAGGCCTCGTCGCCACCGCCGACGATGGCCACGGCTTCGCCCTCGACCCGCATGAAGACGGGAAAGGCGTTGAGCTTGGCATTGGCCTGCGTCATGACAAAGCAATCCGGGAACAGTTTGGCAGTTTTACGCCCGTGCGCGCAAAACCAGAAGCAAAGCACTCGCGCATCCTGTGATGGCAGGCAATCGCTTTTTCGCAACCGCGAAAGGCAGGAGAAAAATATTCCACGCCCACGCATTGGACGGAGTCAAAGTGCTGGAGCGGGCCTTGATTTCAGGGGCTTTTTAACCGCCGGCACGCCATCCCGCAAAACAGTTTTTTCTAATTTCTACCAATTCAGTAGATTAAAGCCATCCGTCGGCAAACCGCGGATTTAGCGAAGCTTTCAGTTCGCCGTGGCGTTGGAACGTTGCCGGGCTGAAACGCGTTCCCGACATACCCATACCTCAAGAAGGAGCGCATTCATGAACGCGATCAAGTTGAAGCATAATACCTGGGTCCTGGTGGCCGATGGCGAAAAAGCGCTCTTCCTCAAAAATGCCGGCGACAGCAAATTTCCCAACCTTGAAGTCGTGCAGGTGATGGAACAGGAAAACCCGCCCACGCGCGAACAGGGAACAGATAGCCCCGGCCGATACAATGATGGTCCGTCCGTGCACCGCAGCGCGGTCGAGGATACCGACTGGCACCGCATCGGCAAGGAACGCTTCGCCGACGAGATTGCCGCCCGGCTCTACAAGCTCGCCCATAGCGGCAAGTTCGACAGCATCGTGCTTGTCGCCCCGCCAGTGGTGCTCGGCACCATGCGCAAGAAGCTGCACAAGGAAGTCGAGGCCAAGGTGGCGGGTGAAATTCCCAAGACGCTGACCAACCGCGCCCTATTCGAGATCGAGGCTTTGTTGCAGGCAGCCTGACTATAGGCCGCTTGTCCCCGTCGAGTCGGACACGCATCGCCGGCGGCTTCATGGCCGCCGGTCGAGTATTTGCCGCGACGTCCCGATTTCGCGGCTCTGCGGGTTGCATCTCCGACACCCCCTCCACCATATTGCAACCAGGCGGCGGCTTCGGGCGACGCATATCCAACATCTCTGGTTTGAAAGGCGCTCCATAGACAATGCCGCATGACACGCCCCTTATCGCCACCATCGTCGCCGGTCTGGGGCTGGCTTTCGTCTTCGGCGCCCTCGCCAACCGTTTCCGCATTCCGCCGCTGGTCGGCTATCTCGTAGCCGGCGTGCTGGTCGGGCCGAACACGCCCGGCTTTGTCGCCGATGCCGGCCTTGCCACCGAACTGGCCGAAATCGGCGTCATCCTCCTGATGTTCGGCGTCGGGCTGCATTTCTCGCTGAAGGACCTGCTGTCGGTCCGCGCCATCGCGGTGCCCGGCGCCGTCGTTCAGATCGGCTTTGCCACGCTGCTCGGCGTCGGCTTGGCCTGGATGCTCGGCTGGTCGATGGGCGCGGGTGTGGTGTTCGGCCTAGCGCTGTCGGTCGCCTCGACCGTGGTGCTGCTGCGCGCCTTGCAGGAACGCCGCCTGATCGAGACCGAACGCGGCCGCATCGCCGTCGGCTGGCTGATCGTCGAGGATCTGGCCATGGTGCTGGCGCTGGTGCTGTTGCCCGCGCTCGCCGGCGTGCTGGGCGGCCAGGAACAGACCGACACCCACGCCAGCGGCCTGCTGGCGCTGCCGGCCAGCTACGGCATCTGGGGTGTCGTCGGCATCACGCTGGCCAAGGTCGCCGCCTTCGTCGTCGTTATGCTCGTCGTCGGCCGCCGGGTCATCCCCTGGATCCTGCACTATGTCGCTCACACCGGCTCGCGCGAACTGTTCCGGCTGTCGGTGCTCGCCATCGCGCTCGGTGTCGCCTTCGGTGCGGCAAAACTCTTCGGCGTGTCGCTGGCGCTCGGCGCCTTCTTCGCCGGCATGATCATGAGCGAATCCGAGCTCAGCCACCGCGCGGCGGAAGAATCGCTGCCGCTGCGCGATGCCTTTTCGGTGCTGTTCTTCGTCTCGGTCGGCATGCTGTTCGATCCGTTCAGTCTGTTCAGCAACGGCCTGCCGATCCTGGCGACGCTCGCCATCATCGTTATCGGCAAATCGCTGGCGGCCTTCATCATCGTCGTCGCCTTCGGCTATCCCATAGCCACGGCACTGATGATTTCGGCGAGCCTTGCCCAGATCGGCGAATTCTCCTTCATCCTGGCCGAACTCGGCGTCGGCCTGAAACTGCTGCCGGAACAGGGTCGCGATCTCATCCTTGCCGGCGCCATCCTGTCGATCGTGCTTAACCCGCTAATGTTCCTCATCATCGACTGGATGAAGCCATGGCTCGAAGCCCGCGCCGCCAAGGCGACGCCACCGGCGGAAACCAGGCTGGTCGGTCCTGCGACTGAACCCGGCCAGGTGGCCTCGGTTGCGGCAACGGCGAAAGCCGAAGACGGTCCGCCGCCGAAGACAGGTCTTGCCAACCACACCATCCTTATCGGCTACGGCCGGGTCGGCAGCCTCGTCGGCGCCGCGCTGAAACAGGCCGCCCTGCCCTTTCTCGCCATCGAGGATGCCGACAAGACGCTGGCGAGACTGAAAGCCGACGGCATCGAAGCCGTCGCCGGCAACGCGGCCAATGCCGAAGTCTTCGCCGCCGCCAATCCTGAAGGTGCAAAGCGGCTGATCCTCGCCATCCCCAATGCCTTCGAAGCCGGCCAGATCGTGCTGCGGGCGCGCGCCGCCAATCCCGCCATCAGCGTCGTCGCCCGCGCCCATTCCGATGCCGAGGTCGAGCATCTGAAGGGGCTCGGCGCCGATACGGTGATCATGGGCGAACGCGAGATCGCCCGAGGCATCGTCGAAGAGGTGCTCGGGCCCAAGCCGGACGCGGCCGAACCGTCCGCTGCCTGAGCCCGATCACCGCGGGCGTTGGTCACGCCACGAATGCAGAGCCGCCATTCTGCGCGATGCTGCCAAGGTATTTTGCCGGGGGCTTGCCAAGCGCCTTCTTGAACATGGTGATGAAGGCCGTCACCGAGGCATAGCCAAGATCGCCGGAGACCTGTTGCACGGTCGCGCCCGAGGCCAATTCTCGAATAGCCACGATCAGGTGCAATTGCTGGCGCCAGCGCCCGAAGCTCAAGCCAGTCTCCTTGACGACGAGGCGGGCGAGACTGCTTTCGCTGAGCGCGACGCGGTTGGCCCACTCCGCCAATGTGCTGCGGTCGGCAGGGTCTTGCGCCAACGCTTCCGCGATCTTCCCCAGGCGCAGCTCGGATGAGATCGGCAGGTGCAGCTGCTGGACCGGCATGCGCGGCAGCTCGCTAAGCAGGGCCCTGGTCAAGAGCTCGTCCCTCGCCTGGTCGTCCTGCACGCTGTCGGACAGCTCGATGATCAGCTCGCGCAACAGCGGCGAGATCCAAAGCGTGCAGCACCGGTCCGGCAGTTCGGCGGCTCCCGGCTCGATGTAGACGAAGAAAATCCGGGCATTGGCGGTCGCGATGTTGCTGTGTTCCATGCCGCCGGGAATCCACACGCCGCAATGCGGCGGCACCATCCACAGGCCGCTTGGCACGCGGCATGTGACGCCGCCGCCGAGCGTGAAAACGATCTGGGCTTTGCGATGCCAATGGGCGGGGACCTCGGCTCTGGTCTCGGTAACGTCGACGCGCACGGCGATGGCCGGCGCAAGCACTTCGTCGAC
The DNA here is from genome assembly GCA_004791255.1 of bacterium M00.F.Ca.ET.205.01.1.1. GTDB lineage: Bacteria > Pseudomonadota > Alphaproteobacteria > Rhizobiales > Rhizobiaceae > Mesorhizobium. The sequence continues at coordinate 232,415 of SRUQ01000003.1, read as the reverse complement.
ATCGAAATCGAGCCATGGGTAGCGGAGAGGTTGTCGCATGATTGACGTCTTTTAGCGATTCAAAGCCATCATAGCTAAATTCTTCAAGCTGGAAAGCCGATAGGTTCCAGGTTGTGCGGCAGGCCTGGGTTGATCGCGGTGCCGCCGCGCTTTCCAGGAGAAGCTGGCGCCCACAGCCCGGCAGGAAGGTAAGACCATGCTCGCCCTCGTCACGTCTTCAGACAGTGCCTCCGGCCTGAGGCTCGCCGAATTCGATGAACCCCGGCCCCTCGCGAACGAAGCACTTGTCTCGGTCCACGCCACCTCGTTGAACCGCGGCGAACTGCGCCTGCTCGCCATCCGTCCGGACGGCTTTGTACCCGGCCAGGACATCGTCGGAATTGTCGAGCGGGCAGCGGCCGATGGTTCTGGCCCGGCCGTAGGCACACGGGTTGCGGCCTTGGTCGATCAGGGCGGCTGGGCCGAACGTGTCGCCGTTTCAACCGACCGTCTCGCCATCCTGCCGGACGGCGTCAGCTTCGCCTCCGCGGCCACGCTTCCGGTAGCGGGCACGACGGCGCTGAGGACGTTGCGTCACGGCAGTGACCTCACTGGCCAGCAGGTCCTGATCACCGGTGCAAGCGGCGCGGTTGGCCGTTTCCAGGTCCAACTCGCCCATCTGGAGGGCGGGGTCGTGACCGCTGTCGCGGCCGCCCGTCACGACGAGGATCTTCGCGGGCTGGGAGCCAAGCAGATTGTCGAGTCGATCGAGTTGGCCAAGGGACCGTTCTCGTTGATCACCGAGTCGGTCGGCGGCAAAAGCCTCGCACACGCGATCGACCGCGTCGCCCCCGGCGGGATCATCGTCATGTTCGGTTCAAGCAGTGGCGAACTCACGCCGGTCGGATTCCGCCAGTTCGTTCCGGGCCACGAAGGGGCGAGGCTGCAGACTTTCGCCTACTACACGTCCGGGTCAGGCATCGGCGCTGATATCGCCTCGCTGCTTGCTCTGGTCGCCGCCGGCCGGCTGGAGACTCGTATTGCCTTGACCGTGCCGTGGACGGACATCGCCCAGGCCCTGGACGCACTGCGCCAACGCAGCATCAGCGGCAAGGCTGTTCTCACCATAGCCGGATGAGCAATTCTCGACCTGAAATCAACCGGTTCAAACGTGCTGGCCACCATTGATGTGGATTTCCGAGCCGGTGACATAGGACGCCTGCCCGGAGCACAGGAAGAAGATGATATCGGCGACTTCGGCCGTGGTGCCCAGCCTTCTCAGCGGGATGGTCTCCACGATCTTGTCCGTGCCCGGCGACAGGATCGCGGTGTCGATCTCACCCGGCGCGATGGCATTGACGCGGATACCGTGCGGGCCGAAATCATGCGCCATCTCGCGCGTCAGCGAGCCGAGTGCGGCCTTCGACGTCGCATAGGCGGTGCCGGCGAACGGATGCACGCGTGTGCCGGCGATCGAAGTGACGTTGACGATCGAGCCCTTGGCCGCCGCCAATTCCTTGAACAGGCCGCGCGCCAGCATGATCGGCGCGAAGAAATTGACCTGAAACACATCGCGCCAGACATGCATCGGCGTGTCGATCGAATTCATGCGGCTATTGCCGTTCTTGAGCTTGGGCGAAATGCCGGCATTGTTGACCAGTGCATTCAACTGGCCGCCATGCGCTTCGAGCCGGTGGCGAATCTCCGAGACGGCGATCCCAACATCTTCCTGGTCGGCGAGATCGACCTTGATGTGGTCTTCCGGACCGGCCGGCCACGGGCAATCCTCGGCGAAAGCCTGACGCGAACAGGTGATGACGCGCCAGCCCTCGCGCGAGAAGCGCTTGACGGTGGCATGGCCGATGCCGCGGCTGGCACCGGTCAGCACGATGGTTTTTCTGGTGTCGAGTTCAGGCATGTCGCGGTCTCCGGGCTGGACATGTAGCTGAACACCGCCGAGGTGGCGAGAGGCCGAAATGTCACCATGCGCCCTTGCATAGGGAACCGCCCAGCCGGCACGCCGTTGGTTCGACACGCGAAAGATACGGGCGTGGGGCTCTACCAGCCAGTCAGGACAGGAGCCATGACACAGACAGCACCACTCGATATCGCCACCGCCTTCACCAAGGCATGGACGGGCCACGATCTCGAAAAGGCAGCATCCTTCGTCGCCGAGGATGTCGTCTTTGACGGACCGATGCAGCAGTCGACCGGCAAGGAGCCCTATCTGAAGGGCCTGACAAAACTGTCTCAGGATGTGACCGGCATACGCATGATCGCCGCCTTCGGCGACGAACGCCAGGCACTGCTTATGTACGATCTGATGACAAAGTCGTCGGGGGCGCTGTCCTGCGCCAAGCACCTCACCGTCAGCGGCGGCAAGATCCACAGCGATAAACTGACCTTCGACAGCAAGCTGCTCGGCCGCGACCAACCAAAGGCGAAATAGAAGCAGGGCCCGCTGCGTCTACCCGTTCAGCCCCCGCCAAGGATATCCAGGATCGAGGTCTGCTTCTTCTTCAGCGGACCGCCGACATTGCCCGGCGGCACTGGATGCTTGATCGACGCGGTGGCGCCGCCGTCCGCCGGCATGTCGAGACCATCGGCATCGACGGTCTGGGCTGGACGCACCGGACGGGCCAGTGCGGGCGCTGCGGCCACGGGCGTCGCGGCCTGCGTCGCCGGCGCCTGCTGACCGACCGACTGGGATGGGACCGGCGGCGGCTGGTTGTTGTTGGCTGAGGGTATCTCGTCAGGCACGATCGTGTCGGCCGGCGTCGACTTCCAGGTGCCGGGTAGCGGCCGCACCGGCACACCCTCATGCGCGGCGACCATGAATTCATGCCAGGCCTGCGCCGGCAGCGCGCCGCCGGTGACCTTCTTCATCGCGGTGCCGTCATCATTGCCGAACCACACGCCGGTGGTCAGGTTGGCGGTGTAGCCGACGAACCAGGCGTCGCGCGAATTCTGGCTGGTACCGGTCTTGCCGGCCGACGGCCAGGCGAAAGCCGCCTTCTTGGCGGTGCCGACCTCGACCGTGCCGGTCATCATCGAATTCATCATGCCGACGATCTCGGGCTTGATCACGCGCGGTGCACTGCCGCTGCCACCGCTGTCATAGAGCACCTTGCCGTCGGCTGATGTCACGCGGCGGATGAAATGGATGTCGGGTTTGTAGCCGCCATTGGCGAAGGGCACATAGGCCGAGGTCAGCTCCAGCGGCGTCACCTCCGAGGTGCCGAGCGCGATCGAGGTGTTGGCTTGCAGCTCCGACTGGATGCCCATGCGGTGCGCCGCCTCGACCACCGCGTTCGGCCCGACCTCCATGGCCAGCTGCGCCGCCACCGAGTTCAGCGACTTCGCCAGCGCGGTGGCCAGCGTCACCTTACCGAAATACTTGCCGCCGTAATTATCCGGCGTCCAGTTGCCGATCTTGATCGGCGCGTCGTTGCGGATGCTGTCGGGCGTGCGGCCGGCTTCGAGCGCCGCCATGTAGACGAACGGCTTGAACGCCGAGCCCGGCTGGCGGCGCGCTTCCGAGGCACGGTCGAACTGGCTGGTCGAATAGTCGTAGCCACCGACCATGGCGCGCACCGCGCCGGAATCGTCGATGGACACCAGCGCGCCCTGGGTGACGTTGAGCTTCTTGCCGCTGTCGTCGATCAGCTTGCGGATCGACTGCTCGGCGAGCTTCTGCAGCGTCAGGTCGACGGTAGAGTCGATGACGATGTCGCCGCGCACGTCGCCGATCAGGTCGGGCAGCTCTTCCATGATCGTGTCGGCGACATAGTTCTCCGAGCCGGTCCAATAGGATGGCGAGCGCGTCGCCGGTGCGCTCAGCGCCGTCTTCAATTCCTTCTCGCTGATCTTGCCTTCCTCGCGCATGGCGGCCAGCACCAGTTGCGAACGCTCCTCGGCGGCCTTGGGGTCGCGCGCCGGCGACAGCCGCGACGGCGCCTTCAACAGGCCGGCGAGCAACGCCGCCTCCGACAGGGTGACGTCGCGCGCGCTCTTGCCGAAATAACGCCGCGAGGCCGCCTCGACGCCATAGGCGCCGGAGCCGAAATAGACCCGGTTGAGGTACATTTCGAGGATCTGGTCCTTGGTATGCTTGTGCTCCAGCCACAGCGACAGCAGCACCTCCTGCACCTTGCGCTCCAGCGTGCGGTCGGGCTTCAGGAACAGGTTTTTCGCCAATTGCTGGGTCAGCGTCGAACCGCCCTGCGAGAAGTGGCGCCCGACCAGATTGGTGACCATGGCACGCGACAGGCCGATCGGGTCGATACCGAAATGCGAGTAGAAACGGCGGTCCTCGATGGCAATGACGGCTGCCGGAATATAGGGCGACATTTCATGCAGGCCGACCGCCTCGCCGCCGCTCATGCCGCGATTGGCCAGCAACTGGCCATCGGCCGAGACGATCTTGATGTTGGGCGCACGGTCGGGGATCGACCAGGTCGTTGCCGCCGGCATCTTGGCGCCGTAGTAGACGACGACGCCGGCGACAGCGATGCCGCCCCAGATCGCCAGCACGAAACACCAGTAGAACATGCGGCCGAGTACACCGAACAGGCCGCGCCGGCTTCTGCCGCGCCCGCCGCGCGATGATTTCGCCTTCGACGATTTGCGTTTGGCGGAGGCTTTGCGGTTGCTCGGCACGACGCGATCCTCCTCGCTCACCGACAGGCCCGCCTGGGATCTCGCCCGTGGCGATCCCTCGAAACTCGGTTCGATGCGGTTGTCCCTGCGGTTCGCCATGCGCTGCGCTTGATATCCCGATGCCTATGGCGTTCGGGTTGAAGGGTAGATGCGGCGGTTTAAGGGCGCGTTAAATCGGAAAAAATCAAAGCGATTAATAATCAATTGCTTGCCAGCGTGCCGTTACCGTCCGTTACCGCTGCTGTTACCGCTCTGTTCACGTCGCTTAAGCCGGGCCTCAGCAAATCGATCGGCGGCTTCCAAGACAGCCCGGTCGTATCTTTCGGTGGTTTTGGTCGCGGTATGTCCGGCAACCTTGCTGGCATCGTCCAGCTTGGCGCCGGACGCCCTGCCTTCAGTGATCCCAGAGGCGCGCAAATCGCGAGCCCACAAGGTCGCCGGCAAGCCCGCCGCCTTCCTGTCGACCGTCCAGCGCTGCGAGAAAATCGAAGTGCGCCACGGCAGACCTGTTTCTTCCGAAACAATCATGGGACCTTTCCGCTTCTCGGCCGCCCAGTGCTGAAGCTCTTCCATCACCATCGGTGCCTTTTTCAGTGAATAGGAAATGCTGGCGCCTGAGCTGTCCGCCGTTTTGGATGGCGTGTAGTGCAGCACTAGGTCAGCGTCGATGTCTTCCCATCGCAGACCGAACCATTTCAGATCTCTATCGCCGTCAAGGGTCTCTGAAATGCCGCCCATCTCGATCGGCCACCATTGCCCGATAACATCCCAAAGTCGCAAAACGGTCTCGAAGCTCAGCGCATAGGCTAGCGCCGATGATGGCCGGCCATTTCTGTGAGCCGCCGCACGTGCAGCAATGATCTGCTGTACCGAGGCAGACTGGTTGCGCGGCTTCGGGTGCGGCAACGTCTTGGCCGTCTCGCGCATGACGCTGGCGAGGGCCGAACAACCTTCCAATCGCATCATGATTCCGAAGCTAACCGCGGCGAACAGCACTGCGCGTGCCGTGGTGGCGGCGGCAAGGTATCGGCCATTCTCCGACCAAACATCGTGCCAATCCATGAGATCGACGCCGGTAGTTTCATCGATACGGACGCTGCCGATGTGGCCTTTCAGGTTTTTCAGGTAGTGATTGTAGGGCCGGAGCGACCCAGGCCGCAGCTTCCGATAGGTACTGCGCGGATGTGTCTCATAGATCGTGAGCAGCGACTTGATCGAGCCATTGAACTTCAGGGGATCGGCACGGTAGCCAGTGCGCCAAAGAAGCATTTCTGCCTGCAGGGACTCGCACTTTGCCTTCAGCATTTCGGGCTGATCGGCGAGATAGTATAGGTTCACCGTTTTCGGCACATAGCCGTTCTTTACGCCAGTTTCGTCGGCGACCCAAAAGGGTGTCCTGTTGTTGGCGCGCTTGATCCACTTCAGGCCTGGTGCCTTGATCTGCTCTTCGTCTTCCATTCACTTGCGTCCGCTCTACCAGGCGCCGCTAACGGCGATTGGGCGATGCCAAGGTAACCTTCGTAGAAGCGGCGTACGAGGGCTACAGGCCGACCGCCATGAAAATCGTCAACCGCCGGGAAACCGGGCCTGCTAGACAGGGTCGGCAGTCGATCGCGCATCCATCTTTCCGCATTCTCGCGGCCGACGATCGCCTGGGCGAGTTCCTGGTCGGTCGCGAACATCGGCAGATCGTCGAGCCGAAGTGGTGTCTCGGTGGCCGCTCTAGACCCCATCACTATCCGAGTTTTTTTCATCGCTCATGCCCAGTTTGTGACGCGCGGTTACGACGTCAGGACAAGCATCGTCGAAATCTCTCAAATGGCGCATGGCCGTTGTGTACGCTCTTGTATCCCTTTCTGCTCCGATCTTGTGGTCGGCGCGGAGACCCGATCCCGTCGATCTCCCGCCGTCAAACTTACCAAATATCCTGACCTCCATGAAGTAGGCCGCACCAAAGCTGCGGCAGACTGCTCTCGCAAGACTCGTCAGGCTGTTGCTGTTGGTCGGGACCTCCCTGTGCAGTCAGCTTTTCTCTGTCTGCTCGCTGATCCGACCGATGTCTTTCAAGGCCGAACGGATTTGCGGCCAGGGAAGCTCGGCATCATCCTTCGACGACTGACCTTCTTTGAGTATGGCATCGAGCTTTGCGGCTATACCGGCAAGAGAGATCGCTGGCGTTTCTGACAACGCGTGGAGCAACGTCCCCGCCCTATCGGCCGCCTCACTTTCAGCGCGGATTGTGGCAGAGTAGCCAATCGCACGGTCTGAGGCATCCCAGCGTGCCTGATGAGCTAGCAGATCGGCCTCGGCCTTGGCGCCAACTGCGAGGTCGATAGAACCGACACGAAGCATATCGCGAAGCGCATCAAGTGAATGCAGCGTGACTGCCTTACCGTCGGACAGCTCGATCATCACATTGGGAAAGCCAACAGCCACTGCGAGCTTCCGCTCCAAGCGCTGCTGCTCACGATTTAATCGTTCGGTCTCTTTGTAAGCCGCTTGCCATTTGCGCCACGCCGCCAACGCAGGATCATCCGACTGGGGCCTTGCAAAAACGTTGTCGGCGAGCGCTTTTGACTGCGATCCCGCCATTGCAATTGCTGTTCGCGCAAGTACGCTCCTGCGGGTGACGAGGGGCAAAGTCGTGCTAGTGTCGGAATCAGCCATGATCCGAGCTCCCTGAAGCTTAGGTTTGGTCAGGCTAGGCGAGGTGCGCTAACACCACGTCTAGCCGCATCTTGGACCATAACAGGCCCAAGGGTATCTTTGATACCTTTGGATCATAACGGAATGATCTAAAGGGATCAACAAGAATTGGTAACTGCGGGACAGATGCGGGCGGCCCGGGCTTTGATCGGTCTCTCACAAGCGGAGCTTGCCCGTCGGGCTGATGTCTCTATTCCGACAATAAAGCGCTGTGAGAGCGACGGTGAGCGCACTCCCGTAGTATCCGCCGAAACCCAAGAAAAGATTCGTGCCGTCCTTGAGACAGAGGGCGTAGAATTCACAAACGGCAATCGACCGGGGGTCAGATTGCGGCGACCGTGACGTCTGGACTTGAGACGATGATGGTGGCGGCCGCAAACCACCAAATGTTGGCTCTAGGGCACCCTCTGTGTCGTCAATGGAAGTATCGATTTACGCCCAGACACGGCTAATTGTAGCGCGCAAAATCACTTGGCACCTCCGCGCAACTTCACTTGGCAGTAGTTTCGGCGTCGGTCACCGATCGATATGACCCGCCCTCACGATGCGCTGGGTGTAGGCCGCCTCGACACTGGCCACCGCTTGCGGCTTAGTTTTAACGGTTCCGCGTGCCCCACCATCATAGCACGTCCAGAACCATGTGTTGGCCGACGGGCCATGCAGCACCTTTATGATCCGGCCGACGTCGTCTTGCTGGAACTGCGCAGCGAAATCGAACGGCACGGTCTGGCCGGCTATGACCGTTCTGCCCCAGGTCAGCCAGACTCGGGCACCCCTGGCACGCACATAGGCGAAGGCCTCGACCTTGCTGTCGAATGTCTCGATCGCGCGGTTGTTCTCGACGGCCTGCCAGCCGTGCTGGTAGGCGAACCGGACCGTGAGGCGATCGGTCATCCTTTGAACCTCTCTGTGTACCAGGTGATCTTCCCACCCACTTTTACAGGTTTGTGGATCATCAGGCGCTTCGGAAGGTGCTCCGGATGGACCTCCAGGAGCGTGATCGTCACTTGCGGCTTGCAACGGGTGCAGTCGAACTTCAGGGACAACGGGTCGGCGCCGCCGCCGTATACCATCATAAGATCGGCCGACCTGCAGTAGCGGACATTGCCGCAACTGCATTCCACTTTAACAAGCATATTGTGCCGGGTCGCCTTGCCCAGCGTGTCGATCGGGTCGTGCGCCATGAGAACAGAAAAGGAACAAATTCCTTGCCCGTCAAGCCGTCTTGTGGAATCTGTTCGGCATGAGCGACGAACCCAGCAGGCTTGCCGATGGAATGACGCCGGCGCAGCGCGAGCGCGTCAGCGTGCTGGGCCATGTCTGCGAGCACGAGGGATGTGAGAAACATGCCGGGTTCGGTTTTGCCCGACCGCGTCAGAACCCGCATTGGTTCTGCTTCGAGCACCGGGTCGACGGCGAGCGTTACCTTTGATGGCGATGAACTAGGCAGAGGACTACTTTCGAAGGCGATCCCGGTGAGCGATGTGTAGAAGCTGCATCTCCTCGAACAGCTCCAAAAGCTCCTCGGCCAGGTCCGCCCGGAAACCCCTATCTTGGAAATCGGCGACAATCTCGCGCTGGCGAGCAATGTGGCGCTCGCCTAGGAGCACATGCTGCTCCAGCAAGGCCAAAAGGGCATCACTCATTGCCGTAGCCTAGCAGATTTCTATGACGTCAGCATAGAACGGGAACGCAGGTAGGGCCAGTTTGAATTTAATATACGCTGCAAATGAGCGATGTGCTCTGCCTGCGTCTTCAGGAAGTTCCGCAGGAACTCCTGGGCGTCGTCGGTCGGGTGGCCGTCCCTAGCCAGCTTGTCGATGAGGCGGCGCTGGCGAGCTATCAGCGCCTCGCCTTCACGGACGTGGCGCTCTGCCATTTGCTGTATGGTTTCGCGGCGCGGCATAAACGCTAGCAACTTTCTCGCGCTTTTTGTACGGGCCGCGCACAGCCGGGTTTCAGCTTCGACAAGCTTGGGAGATTGTGGACATCGTTGCGCTGATCGAAGCTACCGGAACGCATGACCGGTTTACTCCTGCAAACCCGGATCCTGGAAATGTACAATCCAATCGACCAGAGTGCGATAGAGGCTCTCAACTTCGTCGTCGATCTCGTCACGCTGTATGCCGATAGCCTTCGCATCTGAGAACAGCTTGTGGGTTAGGTCGTGGATCGAAACGGCGTCCGCCCTCGCTGTTTCCGGAACGTTGTTCTGGATCCACTGATGAAGGAAATTGATCCCGCGCGTGCTCATGCAGCCCTAATTTCAGCACAGCTATTAGGTTCCCGCTTGCCGACCGAGGGGCTGCTTCCGGGCTTCGGCTGACCGTCATGCAATTGAGAAACCCGGCGGAAGAATTAACGTCCGCGCCTTGTTCGGCAAACCGATGTAGCGCGAGCCTGCGGAGGCTTCCGTTGATTTTCAGTCCAGCTTCTTGATCCGCCCTTTTTCTAGACGAAATATCCCCTGGGCTCCGCCCTGGCGCTCGAAATCACTTTGAATTTCATCCCACGTGCCGAGATACTGGCCGCAATCTGAGCAGTTGATCTCGGTTGACGGCTGGGCGTCCTTCGGAATCCTGAGGCGTATAGTGCCGCAATAAGGGCACTCCAACTGGTGGTTCAGGTACTCGCCCGCCATCTCACTTCCAGTGCATGCCCCTAAGGCGACTATCATACCGGCGTTTGGCGAAAGCAAGGTTTGGCTACGAACAACGTAGGCGAAGGTTCGTTCCTCAGCCCTTGTATCCGTGACGCGGAGCCAATTCTCTTGGTTGCGCCTGAAGGTAACTGGCTGGCCGACATGAGCCTCTGCCGCCTTGAATGGCAAATCGGCCATGATAAGGATGGTCGACACAACCGACGTACCGGTCATCACCTCGACCCGATACAGCACCAACGTCCCCATTCCCTCCCCCTAATCTCTAATCTTCCTCCCAGAAATCCTGCAGCGAAGCGTGGCGAAGATCCTCCTCGCCGCGCAGATGCTTTACGCGCCCGACGATGCCCGGCTTGACCCATTGCGTCGCCGGCCGCTGCATGCCCTTGGGCGCCTCTCCAACGTGCTCCTGGACACGCTTCCACAAGTGTTCGCGAATGGCGCGGCTGGAGTTGATGAAGGCGGAACCGACATAGCGGCCGCTGGCGCGGTCGGCCAGTAGCGCAAAGGCCGGCTTTCCCGCCTCACGCTCGACGCCTAGTAGGTCAAACTCATCGACCTCGTAGCACTTCGCCTTCAACCAGGCAGTCGACGGCCCGCTGCGGTATTTGCTGTCCCGGCGCTTCGATACCACACCTTCAAGGCCAGCCTGGTCGACCAGGTGAAAAATGGCCTTGGCATCGCCCGGCAGCGACTCGCTGAACTGGATCCGCCGCCCCGGCTCGATCATCCCTGCCAGGATCTCTCGACGCTCCTCCAGCGCCATGTCGCGCAGATCATGACCGTTAAGGTGCAGCAGGTCGAACGCGACGAAATAGAGGTCGTGCTGGCGACGCGTGATTGCCTTGCGCAACGCCCCGAAATCGGAAAGCCCGGCATCGTTCACCACAATGATTTCGCCGTCGACGATGGCGCTTTCAGCCCCAAGGTGCGCGGCTTCCGCGACCAGGTCGCGATACTTGGACGTCCAGTCGAGACCGTTGCGCGTGTAAATACGGGTGCCGTCCTCGTCGATGATGAGCTGCGAGCGGTAGCCGTCGAACTTTACCTCGTGAATCCATCCGTCACCCTCGGGCGGCTGCTCCACCAAGGTCGGCATTAAGGGCGGAACGAACTTCAGACGCATACTCACCGACTCGCAAGAAGGCGATTCAATCAGCTTGCGCTAAAATAGTTCCGAAAGCCCAGAAACCGGTTGGGTCATGCAACAAAGTGACACGACCCACGTTGGCACGCATCTGACAGGAGGAAGAAGATGGCAGACGACAAGAACAAACGTGACTTCCGTGACCGCGACCAGGTGTCAGCCGATAACGATTATGAGGTTGCTTATTTCGCCCAGAAAGTCGGCATCACGCCGGTGCAGGTGCGGGAGCTGATCGCCAGGCATGGGAACGACCGCGGGACTTTGGAGCTCGAAGCCAAGGCGCTGAAAGGGCGATGATCGGGCCTCCGCCGACCATTCTGCATCAAGTGGATCAGGGAGGGTGCTATTAATCTGCAGTTGTGGATAGCTTTTTTAGGGACGGTGAGTTTGCTGCAGATCCCGCCAGGGCCCGACAATATGCTGGTTACTGCGCGCGGCATCGGACAGGGACGAGCGGTGGCACTGTTTACCGTGCTTGGGATGACGGCCGGCGCTGGAATCGTGCAGCTGCCGCTCCTAGCATTCGGCGTTTCTTCCCTTGTTCTTGCCTCTCCTCTGGCATTCAAGGCGTTACAGTGGGGTGGTGCCGTTTACCTAATCTGGCTTGGCGTTCGAATGTTTTTTGCGGAGCCCATGGCCTACACCCCCAGATCCGATAAGATTCTACCTCTGGCGGCCGCGAAAGAGGGAATGATCGCGAATCTTCTGAATCCGTGGTCGATGACCTTCATGGTAGCGTTTCTGCCTCAGTTCGTGGATCCCGCTCACGGCCACGTCAATTTGCAGTTGTTGGTGCTTGGAACAACGCAGAAGCTTACCGGTCTGATCATCCTAGCAATCTATGCATTGGCATCAGGGTCGCTCGGGGCATGGATAGCCCAGAGGCCAAAGGTGCAACTGTGGCATCAGCGCGTCGCTGGCTGCTTGATTGTGCTGCTCGGTCTGCGCCTCGTCCTTGTCGGACGCGTAACTCGGTAACGGTATGCGCAGCTAGAGCACTCGGAACAGGGACTGTCTTCATCGCGCAAAATCAGGTTTCAAAATGACGCATCGTCTTGAGCGGGGTTCATGTTTTTGCGGTTCGATTGTCGCGGAAATGGAAGGCGAGCCGTTCTGGATCAACTACGACCACGATGACGATTGTAGGAAAGCTCTTGGCAGTCCCCTGACAATCTGGATCGGCTACCGACATGACCAGGTCCGGATTATCAGTGGAGCGCCCAAGTCCTTTAGCAAAACATCCGGGGTCCTCCGAACGTTCTGCGCCGAATGCGGGTCTTCCATCAGTTATACCGATGAAGGTCTCAAGAATGAAATCTGGGTGACCATAGGTTTCATGGATCATCCCGAACGTTTTGAACCTCAAGCCCACGGCTTCTGGCTAATGAAGCTGCCCTGGATTCAGTTCGCCGACGACTTGCCACGTTCCGAAACGTACACCAGGCAACGGGATGCTGCCATCGGATATCCGTCCGACAGGGACAAGACCTGACAACGTCCGGGTGTCTTGCGCCGAGATCAACGGCGGGACGAACTTGAGACGCATCACGCAACCGAACTCGGTTGAAAGGCACGAGATGCCTATCCGGAACATTTTAGATGAATTGAATGTTTGAGAGGTATGAAGAACGATCAGGAAGAGAGGGCCGCCCTCAGGCTGGTCAGAGCCACGATTGAGGAGCATTGCCCGCCAGGCGTACTTCCCAGTGAGGAGGCGGTAAATGGCCTCAATGGGCCTACGCTCCTTGCAGAAGCCGAAGCCCTGGCCAAGGCTATCGTCGCGACCGTCGAGCGGCTCACAACTACCACCGGAAGGGGCTGACGCCCCTCGCGCCTAAAGCTTCACGCATGCGTCTTGCGGCGCTTCGAAATCGCCCGCCGCAGTTCGCTTTCGTCGACAAAGCCAGCCTCGAAAGCCACCATAACTTCGCGGGCGAGATCTTCCCTCTGATCCCGATCCTTAAGCGCCAGACGACGTTCCTGGCAAAGCTGATCGAAGACCTTCTGGAGAAGGTTAAGGTCTTCCGACGTGAACAGAGTAGCGAATTTTGAGAAAGGCATGACGCTTTCATCCCTCGGTTGGGGCGAAAGCAGCTTAGCTTTCAAGCGTCCGCTTGCCTCGGTCGGGTGCGGACGACAAAGCATCCTACACCCTTCACGACGCCTTAGCGAATCTCTCTTGCAGTCGGTAGTGGGCCAGTTTGAAATTCCGCTGGCGTTTATCGCAAGCCCGTTAGGTATGCCCTAGCGATGAAAAGATCGCCAGAAGATAGAGGGCGAAGAGACCAGGCAGGCTCAGCACGGCGGCAAAGACAAGTATCAGGATGCGCACGCCAAATGGCAAATTCCTGACGAAGATTCCAATTCCCCAAAAAAAGATAGCGCCTATGGTCGGGATTCCGACGACGCCCATAAATGACTGGAAAGTTTCGCTCATTGCGCGCCTCGCCCGTTCTTCTAAATTGAGACGCTATCGGCTTTTTCTTAAGCTAAGCCTTCGGCGCGTTTTTTGTAGGGTCCGCGCACAACCGGCTTTTCAGCCTCTTTGGCTTCAATCAGCGCAACGATGTCCGCGATTTCCCAAAGCTTGTCAGTGACGCCGGCGGCCATAGCCGGAGTCACACGAAGCGTCTTATGAATGCGGACGAAGTTGTAATACATGAAGTGGAGCGCGACCGCGTTGGCGTGAGCTTCCACCTTCTTTGAGAGCCGTTGGTCAGGCGAGTGAAGCGGCGCATATGCATCCCTCTGACGCCCGGATACGTCCGTCGTCCAAGCCTGTGGCATGGCCCATGTCGACGAGACTTTGGCCACGCCTGTCCCATGCGTCGCTGACTTCTCGACCCTGATTATCAGCGCAATTTGGCGCTCTGCGAAAGGATGGAGAATCGGACTTCAAGCCAGCGGTTGCTTCGGTTAGCCTGCCTCGACCTTCGCTAAAAATGACGCCATGTCCGACCGGCTCGACAGTCTGAACTTTTGAGACGGATGCATCTGGAATAGTCGCTTGTGACCTTCGAAAGAGTTCAGGTGATTCTGTCGGAGATTGTAACCACGCGTGTATTCCAGCAGTTCTTTGAACTGTTCGTCGGTCCCGCCACCGGTTTGCCCTCGCTGTAGGAGATTTGACACGCACTCCTCGACAGGGAGATCGAGCCAGATGAGGGTTGTCACACGCGGGAGCACCTGCTTGAGGATCGACCCGTATATTCCCTCCATTACCCATAAGCTATCATCGGCGGCCACTGCCACCAGACGATCACGCTCATCTCGCGGACGCTCCCCGGCAAAATTCGGCAGCCAATGTAAATCGTCAAGATGTACCGATGGCACGTGAAGTCTTTCGGCGAGTCGCTCGGCCAGCCAAGTTTTGCCGCTTCCGCCGTTACCGATAACGAAAATTCTGCCCATCACACATCTCACAACGCCCATAGATTGATCTAATTTCTTGTCAGCTTTTCGGGAGTGCGAACGCCTCTCCGGTAAGGTAGCCCGCGACGTTCAAAGTCCCATTCCGCGCTTTCTGCCGAAGCTCCACTCGATACTGCCGCTGTCACGGGCCATGCCAGCAATGTGCTGGCCGATGCGCTTTTCGAGTGCTGGCTGCCAAGGCACGAGCTGGAAGCCGACTCCGTCGTCTATCATGGCAAAACGGCCGGAGGCGAGATTAGCCGCTCCGACCAGCCGGCCGCTGACGTGCTCACCAGTCTGAGCCTTCACAAAGCTCAGCCCGCGCTCGGCCGCCATCACACGGCCGACGCGGGCGACTTCGGTCTGTTCGAGCCGTTGCAGCAGGTTCTTTGACGCTCGGATGCGCCCGTCGTCGAGGCGCGTGGCATGGCCCATGTCGACCAGACTCTGCCGGCGTCGGTCCACGGCGTCACTGACTTCTCGGCCAAACCCAACTTGTGCCAGCGGTGTCCGGTTTGCCGAAGCCAGTTCCCGGTCAAGCCAGGTCGCGCCATCGCTCGCCACCTGGTTGTCGAGGTCGAGGAAGGAGAGCGTTCGGATAGTAAAATCCCGGCCCCGGTTGCGAGCGTCATAGGCGGCACCTTGCTCGGTGAAGTCCTTGGGTATCTGCCAGCGGTCGGCATCGATCCGCTCGACGATGCCCGCTCGCCGCAACGCTTCGAGCCGACGCACATGGGAACGGACGAAGGCGTCGGGATCGCCGTTGATGCGCTCAATCCGCGACCGTGTTGCGTTGAGGTGCTCGCTCGGCCGGTAAACGCCATCGTGCGCGGCCGCCAGGTTTTGGATGTTGAGATCGGCCGCGCGCGGTTCAGCCTTTGTCGAAATCGGCTCAAGAGCGATGATATGGCCGCGCCTGACCTCGTCAAGCTTCGTGTCTTCTCCGGTGTCGACATGATGGGTGCGACCGTCGACACCATCGATGACGACATAGAGCCCGCCATCAAGTCCGTCCGCGGCGAGCCCCTTGGCCAGCACTCGCCCTATTACCGGCTCGGTGATGTCCTTGCCGTGGGTGACATACTGGCTGGGGCCGCGCTCCTCGGCGATGCCATGGTCGGCGAGTGCCTGATGAATGGTCTTGATGATGTCGTTGCGCGTGCCGAGATCGCGCAGGACGTGCTCGGCATTATCGGCAACCATCCAGCGTCCGGGCTCGGTCACTGAGGCGAGGCCATAATGTTCCAGACGCTTTGCCCGATCGATCAGCAGATGCCGGTTGGCGCGCAGCCCGTAGCTCTCGCTTGCGCCAGGCCTGAGGTCGACGATGCCCCGCTCTTCCTGTTCGGCCAGCAGCATCCGATCGAGGCGGGTCAGCCGTTCTGCTTCCACTTCGGCTCTCAGCTTCTGGGCAATGTCGATCTCGGTCTGCGGGCCGAGCTCCAGCGTCACCAGTTCGCCGGCGCGATGGCGGATGCCTTTGGCGATATAGTCGCCGGCGATGTTGAGCACCTTGCCCTGATCGGTGACGCCGCGCACCAGGATATGGGTATGAGGATGACCCGTGTTGTGGTGGTCGACGGCGATCCAGTCGAGCCCGGTTCCAAGATCGCTTTCGATCTGTCGCATGAGATCGCGGGTGAAGGAGCGCAGGTCCTCCATCTCGGCGGCATCCTCTGGCGCGACGATGAAGCGGAACTGATGCCGGTCGCCACGACAGCGCTCGACGAACGCCCTGCCCTCGTCACTGTCGCGGCCATCCTCAAGTGTGGAATAGACCCTGCCCTTCTCGCCGTCACGCGCCACCCCGTCTCGCTCCAGGTAGCGCAGATGCGCATCGACCGCCCGGGCTGAGACGCCACGCAGCTTAGGACCGCGGGCTCCACGCTGGGACACGAACTTGACCACGCGAGCCTTGACCATCACCCGCCGTGCCCGGAAGCGGCTGCCACCCCCTTCCCGGCCCAAGCCACCACCTTCCCTTAACAGGCCTGCGGCAATGCCGGCTCCGCGTCCCCTGGTGTTGAACCGGCCGCCGCCTTTGCTCCCTGCCGAACCACCGATCTCGCCCCGACTGCCGCCGGCCTTGCGGACGGCGATCTTCACTTGCGTCGCGAAGGGCAGCGAGTGCGGATTGACGCGAGCCCCGCGACTTCGCACGCGTCCCGGCCTGATGCGGAAGTCTCTGTCGTTGCGATCCACCATGCCGGCAGGATCGGTGGCGGATTGACGCTCCGCAAGGCCCTTCAAACGCTCATCGCGCTCAGGCGTGCAAAGACAGGTTGTGGCGTGGAAACAGCGGATCGCACATTGCGGCGGCATGGCGGATTTGCGAGCACCACTAGTGTGTTGTCAGCAATGCCGCCATCGCTCACACATCTCACAGGCCTAAAAGAGCTCCGTTTTCGCAGACGAAAACAATGTGCAGACAACAACTTACCGAGCAAAGCGAGGCGCAAGCGCAAGCTTGCTTTATCTTGCCGTCTTAATCGGTCGTATTTTGCGAGACTTTCTTTCCATCGTCGTTTCTCCTCAATGCCACGATAATATACGAATTTGTTCTCCAGGCTACGATCCCGCGTTTTGGCGTCGAGTTCCGATGCGACGAGCAGTCCTCCGCGCTCTGCGACGGGATGTTTGGGCTGCAGCGTTGCAGCGCTCGAGCCGTCGCGGCGTACTTTTCCACCGCACTGACGGAGCAGCGTCGCAGGCAATCGAGCGCGGTCCGGCCGGCTTCCGATCGGCGCGGCCGAAGGCAAGATAACGTGCGTACCGTCGTTGTCGGACTGCATCGGTCCTCATCCGCCGGGGCGGATTCCTATGTGTCAGATGGCGCCAGTCAGCGTGCCGCCGCCATGCGTTTCAAGTTCCGTCGCGCCGCTCATCGATGCGCTCCCAGCAGACGCCGGTCCTTGGTGTGGGTGCGTTGCGCGGCCTCGGTTTCAGTCGCCGTCACATCACCGACGTAGAACGTGCGGTCGCTCCACATGGCGTGCATGATCACCGCCAGCTTGCGCGCCACCGCGACACAGGCCTTGCGATGACAGGAGCGCTTGGCGAGTTGCTGGCCCCAGCTCTTGACCTTGTCCCGGCCGCGGAAGCGCGTCATCAGCGCAGACGCTGCCTCGTACAGCGCGCGCCGCACATCGGCGTCGCCAGCTTTGGAGATGCGTCCCTGAATGTCGATCGACGTGCCCGACTGCCAGCGCCGCGACGTCAGCCCGAAGTAGGCCGCGACGTCACGCGACCGGCCGAAGCACGACGGATCGTCGATCGCTGTCATGAACGAGAGCGCCGTCACCGGGCCGACGCCGGGGATCACCATGAAGCGTCGGCAGAGCTCGCTGCGTGCCACGATCCTCACGATGACATCGTGCAGTCGGCGGCACTGTTTCCACAGCGGCGCGCGCCGTCCGCATGGCTCCCATCGGCTCGACCGACAGCGGATCGTCCGCCACCGCGGCGCGCACCGCCTGATCGAACGCCGCTCGTCCGACCTTGCTTAGGCAGATGCCGAGCGACTACAGCGAGTGGCGGATGGCGTTCGCTAGATCAAGAATCTTGGCCTTCAGTTTGCACCGGTGGTCAAGAGAAGCTTCGTCCGGTAGCAGCTTTGCGACTCGATGTAGGCTTGGCGGAACCAGCCAGTGCGTGTTGGATGCAGATGCGCAAGATGGTAGACGGTCACGTAGCGGGTGAAGGCTTTCCATTCCACAGACTCTGCTTAGCAGTTGGTTTGGCAGGTAAAGCGTCTTCGCAAGCAACGGGGAGCACTTCGAATGGTGCGGCATTTGTGAAGCCCTCGAAGTCAGCAGACATCAAGCGCTCCACGAATTAGACTGGAGTCTGCCATGACGATTATCCCTATTTTTGTCGATACCAACGCATTCATTCAAATGCGGGATTTGAAGGATATCCCTTGGGGGAATACCTTCCCGCAGGCCAGCCGTGTCGACATCATCGTCACAGCGCCCGTCATCAAGGAGCTCGAAACCTTCAAGGTCGGGACCAATGAGCGGCGACGCGATCGCTCTCGCGCCGCGCTAGCATTGATCGACGAAGCCATGGAACTTGATACTATGGCGCTTGAGTTGAGGTCGGGCCGGCCAAGCGTTTGGTTGAAAGTTGCCGCGCACACCAGGATCGATGAGGCACGGTTTCCGCAGCTGGACCTAGCCAAATCGGACGATCAGATCGTGGCGCATGCCGCCGTCCATGGCGAAGATGCGATCGTGTTCTCACATGACCGGGGACCGCGTATCAGTGCCCGTGCCATGTCCGTAAAGACGCTCAAGCCAGTAGAAGCCTGGCTGCTACCGCCAGAGCGTTCGGACAAGGACCGCAAGATCGAGCAGCTCGAGCGCGCAGCTCGCGAACGTCATCCGAAGATCGTCGTTACCATCGGCGAGGGACGAGAGAGCTTTGAAGGCATCGTGCCGATATTGCCGCCTCTCGATCCGGAAGCAATCATCCGCAAGATGGATGCCATTCTGGCCGCCTATCCTCGAGCCTCTCTGCGACGTAGCAGCAATATCGAAGAAATGATGGGCTACGGGCTGTCATCCGATACGATCGATCGCTATCTCAAAAAATATGAGGAGTTCAAGCAAGGCGCTGCGAAGTATTTCGAACGCCTGCATACGCTAGTGCGCAGGGCCGCGCTCGTAGTCGACGTGCCATACAAAATTACCAACGAAAGCGGAGTTGCGGCCAAAGGGCTTCGAATTGAAGCGAGACTCGAAGGCGACGCTTGGATTGCCGGTGATCGAGCCGATGCGTATCGACAGATCGGAATTCCTTCTCTGCCAGGCCCTCCTAAGCCTCCTAGCCCACACGATGGTCTTCGCATTTCCCCGCACCTATTTAATAATTTTGGCTCACCCCCCGAACCACGCGACCCGACGGGTTTCTACTGGGCCGACCGACCTGAAGTGGGTGACAAAGCCGCGTCTATCATGTGCGAGGACTATCATCCACGGCGGTCTTGGGACGACAGCGCCTTGATCGTAACGAACGAAGTGACCTTTGTGGGTGCGCTGCGATTCCATGTGATCGCGAGCAACTTACCTGAGCCGATCAATGCCAGCCTTGCCGTCCGCCTCATCGAGCGCGAAGCAACATGGGATGACCCGGCGATTGTCGAGATGTTGCGCGGAATAGTGACCATCGAAGACGACTGAGATGTGTTGTTGCAGCACGGGTTGAGCTCGAAGGCGATGGCCGAACCAGTCAACTTGGTTGGGATCGCAGCTGCTCCTCCCCCAGTTTGTCGTAGGCGTCCAGAATATCGGTTCTTCACCGATTGGGACAATTGGGTGAATTCGGCGCTAGGTCGGAATCGGGACTGTGCCTTCTACCTCAATCGGCGGCTTAATTCGGATCGATATGGGGGTATAGAGGTCGATGTCGGTTCGAGGCGCTTTCAACGTCACGACCATTGCATATCGCGTTTTGCGGCTAACAATGTCAGCTGCCGCGCGGTCACGCCACCAGCCTCCCACCGGTTTGATACAAAGCATGTCTCGTCCGAGCAAGTTCACTGCTGGCCCGGTCCAAGTGTCGCAATGCAATGAGCCCGCCGACATGCTGTCGGGACCGAGAAGCCAGCCGTTGTCGTCTGGGTGGATCGGCGCGCCGTTCGCGCCTTCACGCTCGGCGACGTTCACTCGCTTTTTGAAGTTAGTGACGGTCTCTCCGCGCCGGCGCAAATCGAACCTAAGTCCGAAGGATTGATACCTCAAGGGATCAACATTGGCCGAAAATCCCGGACTCGGGTCTACGAAATAAGAGAGGGTGATCTTAAGACTCACCAACTCGTTGCCCAGTTGCTCAAGCACGGCGTCTGGCAATGGCAGGCGGTAATAGTGGCACTCCTTGTAGCGCCTGCCCTTGAGCCGATAGGGCTGTATTTCTGCTTGGGCGATGAGCGCCAGGTGGTCTCTTGCGGACGCGGCGGCGCGATCAAAGTCGGGCACGCCATATCCGAACCTGCGCGCAATTTGATAACGGTTGCGCAATTGGGGCTCAGCTGCAAATGCCGCACTCATTGGCGCGGTGTATTCTGCGCTATGGATCATCAAAGCCCTGATGGTCTCAGGCCAGCGATCCGGGAACGTTGCTGACAAACGAGCTGCCATCCGAGCCGCTTCGGCTGTTGCTGCGCTGGTAGCCTGGAAAGCGACGAGCGGAAAACGATCGAGCTCGCGGCCGGTCGTCAGCAGGCCGAGAGAATCGAGCGTAATCACCTCGCGACGGCTCGGGCTGATTGCGCGATTGCCAGCCTCAAGCACAAGTTCCGGCTTGATAGGGCCTCGTCGCGGCGCCCAGCCCACACTTGTACGGCTATAGGGACTCAACTCGCCCACCGCGGCGAAGCAGCTCCAATCTTCGTACCCCTTGCCTTTGATCTGATCGAGGTCGGTATAGCCGCCGACTGTAATGGCGTTCCATGCTTGCGCAGGATCCTCCGCCGGGTATGCGTCGTATCCACGCCAATCCGCCATTTGCATAAAAGCTGCCGTGTTTCCGATTGAGACCACGAACAAACGACGCGGGGAATTCTCATCGTCGCCCGGCATCGAGGCAGCAGCGGCTTGATCGATGGCTGAACTCCACGTCGACGGGCGAGCGCCAGATACACCGTCATTTGTCACAGCCATGCAAAAAACGCGCTTGCGCTCCGGCTGCCGTATTTCTGGAAGCGAGACGGCAGCCTGGGTGATCGAACCGTATGAACTCGGATCGTTTGGATCAGCACCGTCCGGTGGAAGCATCTTCACCGACTCGATTCGGTGGATTAACACACGCTTTTCTTTATCACCGAGCGCCGCAGTCAGATCGCCATGGGCTGCCATGCCTGCCATCGCGGTACCATGGTCATGATGGTCGTCGGTCCCCCAGTCACCTTCGATAGCGTGGAGATCCTCGCCTGCTAAAACAGGCTCGAGCAAAACATGCGCGCGGTTCACTCCCGTATCCAAGACGCATACCGATGGAACATCGGCGCCGGGCCACTCGATTCTTCCGGCCAACTCTTCAGCACGCAAAGCTTGTTTGTCAGCCGTCTCATCGAGATACACCGCCGGGCTGTCCGTAGCGCGCCTCAGCTCGAGCAAAATGCCTGTGGCAAACATCATCAGCTCGATCGCAGCACGGTCCGCATAGACCGGCACGACTGCCGCCTCAGGAAACTTTAGGCGACGATCTTGACCTGCCGCTCTCAATCCCAAGCGTTGAACGAGCTCCTCAAGCTCTGCCTCTTTGTCTCGAGGAACCCAGACGGACCACCACATTTGGTGCTGGGGTTCCGTCGGAATAGGCGCCTCATCTGTCCAAAGCGTTTCCAGCCGCGCGAGGCGAAAGGCTTCAATGGATTCGACCAAGGCTTTGTTTGGAGGGTTACCCTTTTCGCTCAGCTGACCGTGCCGGTAGTCGTCCAATATGGCCGTAAGCGCAGCGCGCGCTTGATCTGGGACGTAGAGAGCGACAACCCGTTCCGCAGGCTCATCCCTTACTGCCCCAGGACGGACATTGAGCTTCTTGCGTTCAAGGCCATCTGGGTCGGTACCGCGCTTCAACGCAACCTCGATATAGCCCCCTTGCGCAGCAGGCAGCCGCTCATCAACCGCGCGCTGCGCATCGATCATCGCAACAGCGGCGGCGAACTCCCGCTGCAAAAGTGCCCCGTGAGCATCGCGCTCGCGAACTGTGTTAGAACGCCCCGACCCTTCACCGGTGTAGTCCGCGGGTTCGGACAAGCGTGAAATATCGATATGCGGAAGGGTGAAGCGGCTGGCCATGTCTTAGGTTTTTGGCGCATCAAGGAAAGCGAGCCGCATCCGCCGCCGCTCTTGCAACCGCAGCAACAAATCGTCCGTGGTGATGTTGTTGCGCTCGTCGAGGATTGCCGTTTTCACGGCGTCGTCTGCCGCTCTTACAAGCTCGGCCTGGCTGAGCTCCACAGCTTCCTTAAGGATCGCACCCCAGGCAAGCCGCCCAGCCTTCATTGGACGCAGGCTTCGCACCAATAGGTCCTTAATTTCCGCAGCGGTCGGGGGCCGAAATTCCAGAACCTGATCATACCGCCTTAGCAAAGCGCGATCCAACAAGCCTGGATGGTTGGTTGCGCAGATGATGAGGCTATCGGTCGGCGCATCCTCTTCCATGAACTGCAGGAAGGAATTTAGAACCCGGCGCATTTCCGCAACGTCGTTGACGGATGTCCGATGCGCGCCAAGCGCGTCGAATTCGTCGAAGAGATAAACACCTCGGTGTTTGAAGCATTGGTCGAAGACAAGACGGAGCTTGGCTGCGGTGTCGCCCATGTACCGCGATATCAGCTGCTCCAGACGAATAACAAACAAGGGTAGACTCAGTTCACCCGCGGTGGCTTCCGCCGTCATGGTTTTGCCTGAACCTGGCGGGCCGACGAACAACAGCCGACGGCTCGGCTTTTTCCCATGCTCTCTAAGCCAGTCGCGCCGGCGCTGCTGCCTCACTACATCGGAGATGATTTTGACCAACAACGTGTCGAGCACGACGTCTTTCAGCCTTAGATGGACCGGTCGGAGCTCGAGCAGGCCTTGGAGTTCGCCTCGAGGAGCGCCAATGGCGATGGGCTCGACGACCTGGCGCCGACGAGACGCGCGAGCCTTCTCTACCTCGGCGCGCATATCTTCGGCCATGGTGCGATGCCCCTGCCGTGCTTCAGCTGCCGCAACCTGAAGGGCAATCGAAAAGAAAAGCTCGTCGTCCCCCTCGGAACGGCTTTTCAACATTGCCAATATTTGTTTCGCGCTGGACAAGAAACCCCCACTATTCACCGATCCTAGTTTAACGCCAGAAGCCGTTAAAGGTTTTCACCGCGGCATCCACAACGATCGTGCGCACTTTACCACTAGTCGGCCATCGTTGCGAGAACAAAGCGGGAACGCAATTAGATCATCACCCGCTCGACCTCGTCCAAGGTCACATCGTCCGGCCGTCGATCGTAGAGCTGCGTCGTCCGCGTCGAGCTGTGATTTGCCATGACGGCTGCATTCTCGAGCGAGCCGCCGTTCTTCAAGTAGGCGGTGATGCCCGTCGCGCGGAAACTATGATTGCCGACCTTGGTCGCGATGCCTGCGGCTTCGGCGCGACGCGCGATCATTTGATATGCCTCCGCCTGAGAAAGGGGCGTCTCAGAAAGCCGTTTTGTTTTGCGACTTATGGTTCGAAACAATGGCGATTTCGGCTTCGCCGCGAGCCCGAGTTGACCGATGTACTCATGCAGATACGTTTCGAGATTGTGGTGGCAGGGCATCTCGTGACGCTTACCGCCCTTTTCGTGCAGCCGAACCCATAAACGTCGATCCTGGATGTAGACGTCCTCAACTCTCATACGCAAAGCGGCGCCGATGCGGCCAAACGCGTAGACCATCAATCCGATCAGAGCCCGATCCCGCAGGCCAATCTCAATCGCCACATCGATACTATCGAGGAGCAATCTTGCTTCTGCAGCTGAAAGTATCGCGGTCTTACCGCGCTTCACGCTGTGCGAAGGACCGCGGACTGAAGCCGCGGGATTGGAGGACATAATCTGACCGGTAACTAGCCAGTCGAAGAGATGTCGGATAGCGGCGAGTCCTTGTTTAACGGAAGGAGCCGAGAGCGTTTGGCCACGCTCCTCGATCCAACCTGTTACATGAATGGCGTGAATCTCGTTGAGCGAGACAACGGCTCGGCCGCTGCACCAACCAAGAAACTCCTCTGCAGCACGCGCGTAGGCTCGCCGCGTGTTTGGGTTTCGAATGTTAGCAGCGAAGAATTCAAGGAAACGGAAGCGAGCCCGCTCGTCAGCTACCGCAATAATGGTTGGAAGCGAGGCGCCTTCTCGTACCGCTACATTCGAATTCACGGGCGCCTCTCAAACGCCAAGGCGGCAACGTTTTTATTAAACTGTTCGATGCGATTGCAGAGCGATGCTGCATCGTCTTGAGTACGGCGACTGGTTGGATCACCTTGCAAAATGCGTTCGATGTCATATCGAATGCCCATCTTCCCAACTGGTCCGTACAGAACATTATCTAGCCTGTGGGAAAATGCGATATTTTCTGGCTGATCGAGCATCATGTCGCGAGCCGCTGTCAGGCTCGCGATGATCAATTCCACCTCTTCGTCGCTCTCTTGAAGGCCAGCCGATAGCGCGTCCATCGTGGCGGAATCACCTTTGCCATCGGCGATCTTGCGCAAATGGCCCCACATTCCGGTATGAAAGAAAGACAGCAGGCCTGCTCTACTGGCATGTTCGTAGTTCGCCTTAGAGATAACGAAGCTCTGCAGATCACGCAGCACGATCTCATGGGCTTCGAGTGTGCTGCCCATGCGGCTCAGGCTTCGAGTAATGCGTCTTTCCCATTGCTGGCGGATGCGATCCGCCAGCGACGGATGCGAGTGTCGGTAGAGTTCAGTTATTCCAGCCCCTGCTACAGGAACTAGCGTTTCGACAGCGGCTTCGATCACGCGACGCATTACACCTCGACCCAACAACGAAGCCGTAGAAGGCAAAATCGGTTGGTACTGCCCAGGCTCGGTTCCGACATCCTGTTCAGATTCCCGTGGATCACTCCTTCTGACGCTCTTCACCATTACAGTCCCCGCTATATATGATAAAGAACATTATCATATATAGAAGGGAGTGCAAACTGCGATGGAACATCTTTAACCAACCGGCGGTCGTGCCAAACCCCACGACGAGCGAAGCATTCGGTAGATGATCCTCGAAACTTCGAAAAAGGCGTCGCAGACCTCGAAATAGTCCGCTTCGTTTCGCTTTGCATCTATACCCGACAGCATGAAATGAGCCGTCCTGGTGTTTTCATCCACGCGGGCAATGGCGGTCCAGAGATGGCGGAACGATAAATGAACGAAGTCAGACGTTTCGGTGTAGACCTTGTCTATCCAAGGGTATTGCGCCGAGAGGTGCTTCCTGAGGTGGGCGTCTGTGAGGCGCACCTGCTTTCCACCCTCCAATGTCGTCAGTCTGTCGAATTGGACCTCATTGCCCATCAGCCGTCTCATGCTGTTCTCGCGATCATGAATAAGGGGCAGAGCGTGAATGCGCATTGCTGTGTCGATCTGAGTTCGTAGAAGGATCGTCGCTGATGGGAAGTTCCTGCCTTCGATCATCTTCCGAAACCCGCGCGACTGCGAAAGGGTGCGCTGTCCTGCCCCCAAGATAAACATGTGAGTAAGGTACATTGACCCGGCCGTCAGATCGTGATTGGCCGTTCTTAAGAATTCGCGCTCTTGTTGTCTGAGAGCACTGAGCCGGTCCTTCAGGGTGGTCATCTAGACGCTCTTCATGTTTGTGCGCAAATTTGTATAGATGACCAATAAGAATACAAATTATCCAGATATTTCAATGGCATTTGGCGGAGAGAGCGGGATTCAAACCGACTTAAGGGAGGGCTATAGCGTAGACGTAGTTCTCATCATCACCCGGGCGCGGCGCGCCAAATTACGCCGACTGCCCTTCATACTACGCTATCGCCGCCGGACGTACCCCTATGCATAGTACGAAGGACGGCGGGTGCGCGAACGGGTGTAGAAACGACGGCGTCCGGCGGTGAGAACGTTCGAATCGCTTATGATCGATTTGTTGATTTTCCCCCTGCGCGCAGAAGTCGCGTGGAGGCTTTTGAACGGGAACTATACACCGGCATTTCAGTCGTTGCGGATGCGGCTGAAGCTTCCTGAGAGCTGCTGGTCCGATTGGACTTTGGCAATGTCTATGAAGGGGTGGGAAGGAGACTGTCCGGTATTGGACGGCATCCGTGCAAAAGGCGACGTTGGAATATGTGCTGTAGTCTGACAGCAGCGCGCCCCCATGTCTGCCGTTGAAGCAATAGGCGTCATTGCCTGAGAGCCGCCGCTTGGTTTCCTTTCAGGAAAGCGCCAATTGCGGAGATACGGAAGCCGACAAGCACCACTACATGCGCCGGACTAGGTTCTTTATCCAGCTCATACTGAACTCGATTGCCCATTCTGTTTGTGGTCTCGTCAGCGACGGCATGGTTGAGCTACCGGCCCCATGCCCGAATGGATTTCGAACGTGGGTGAAGAAGTCTTTGATCGAGGCGCCTTCCCAAGGGGCTATGAAGGCATTTGTCTTAGAGCAGAGGTTATCAATATAATTGTGGGCACCCCTCTCTTTTCCGTGCGTCCATCCTTTGGTGTCGGAGATGATTTTGATGGTGCTTTCCAACGCTCGTGCCGCATAAAAAGCAGGATCCCTCCCGTCACTGTCGCGGAGGTCGAGCGCCTCTTTCATGTCGATATCAACGTTTTGCCATTGTCGGGCTGCCAGGAGAGACCAAAAGGGGGTCTCAACCTCGATCTGCACCAGATCGTCGGTCACTATCTGAATGAAGCCGTTATGGTAATTCAAAGGATATCTGGCTTGGCGGAAGCGAGTGTTCAATTCGTCTACAGCGGTCTGAAATGCCTTTGTGCGCATAGCGCGTCGAGCGCGGGCACCGTCTTCTGGATTTCCAGACACTCTCAGTCCCGGGCGGGTGAGCGAGGCAAGTAGCTTCTCGCCATCCGATATATCCCTCGCATTCATTGCTGCAATTTCGGTTTCCTTGGCGCGGAAGCCAAGTTCGATGAGGCTCAAGCGCTCTTTTAAGTGGGTATCTGGTGAACCGGCAGGGGGCTGGGTCAGCCACTTCTCGCAGACCGAAAGCAGGGTATTTTTGAACGTCTGAAATCGCCCGTCGGTGGTATAGGACGACCAGTGTTGGGAAAGCTCTTTCATGCCAAGTTCGCGTGACAGGCTGCTTTCAAGCGTCGTCCAGAAAATGACGGATGCAGGGTTCTCCTGGCCATCCAGGTAATAAGGCGCCAGGTCCTCCGCCAGGATACGGAACGATTGGACAAGCAGGCGACTGTCCCGCTCCTCAAACGCTGCACGAAGCTGAACTCCTTCGTATCGGCGAGCAAAGATATCGACAAGCATGGTGTTTATCCGTCCGGGCGTTTCGGTCGTTAGCCTCGATCTTTTTTCAGTTTGATGTCCAGGAGATTGCTCGCTCTCGCTTCAAGTAGGCGCTCAGCGACCAATTTGCGCCGGTCTCCAGTAGACGGAATTCCCCAGGCTCGACTGCCCGCATAACAATCCAAGATGCGCCCAGTGAAACCGGTCATCGTCCGTGGTTGGATTCCGGTGAGAGAGTTTTGCTTCATCTGACTCACCTGGTGCGATGACAGCACTTTGACGCCATCAGGTTCATACACCCAGACGTAAACGCCTTGGCGTTCTGCTATTGCCTCCATACGGCGGCAAGCATCTTTCAGTTCGGTGCGGTTGATGTTGCGGTCATACTTCGCCTGGATAAAAATGCCTTTGTCAAAGCCGTCAGCCCCATCGAGCGAGATCGACAGGAAAAGGTCGGCGCCAAAAAGCTTTTCCATCGAGTTTGGGCCACGATCCGGCAATGACTGGGCTATTACTCGAAAGACATATTCTCCTGCCGGCGAGTTATCCAGCCTGTCTTCCAGGCGCTGGCACAATCGCGACGTGATCTCGGCTTCCTGCACCACACTGACACCGCCTGCGGTGTCTGAGTACAAGTCCGCTACGAGATCATCCACCGCCCCGCCAAGCCGATCCATTATGAGGCGGCGGTTTTCGTCGTCCAACATCTTACCCCCATCGATGCGATGCAGTCTTGCCGAGCATTACAGAAAATTGTGCCTAATCACACCGGCTCCTAAGCTGAGCTAACATGAAAGTGTTGAATTTAGGCGGCAGATGCGCAGTCAGGCTATTTCGCGTCTGCAGTTGACCGAAGCGTGTCACAACTAAATGGGAGCGGAGAGGCCCAAGGAGAACGCAGCATGTCATTAGAA
Organism: bacterium M00.F.Ca.ET.205.01.1.1; assembly: GCA_004791255.1. GTDB lineage: Bacteria > Pseudomonadota > Alphaproteobacteria > Rhizobiales > Rhizobiaceae > Mesorhizobium. Next base: position 203,964 of record SRUQ01000003.1, on the reverse strand, counting down.
GCGAACATGCCGCTCTCGGCTCCAACTGTGCCAGAGGCGAAGTCAAGAGGATTGGCAGCTTTCAGCGACTGCTCACGAGCAGCTGAATGACCGACATGAGGTCGGGAGCTGCCGTTCAGTGGCGGAGGGTTGTTCGACCAACTGCTAAAACCGCATATCTGCTGGCGCTCCTCACCGGTCGTTTGTGGCTGGGGTCCAGCCGTAAATTTCGAGAGCTATAGCGTAGACGTAGTTCTCATCATCACCCGGCGCGGCGCACCCGACAGGATTCGAACCTGTGAGCTCTGCTGCCTTCAGACAGCATCGGTTAACCTCTGTCCCCGAAATTGGAAAATTTGGACTAAGCCGCGTGCCTCCGATAGCAGAAGAACGCCTCTTCGATAGTGGGTGTTGCGATGTAGCGGTCTCCCGCTACCACTTCGAATCCACTTTTTTTTGGCTAACTGGTCTCGCTCAGCAACTGACAGCGAGCGATTTAACGGCCGATAACAAAAACAATCACTTACCTTTAAAGGCGCGCTAAGTCGTCTCTTTAGCGATTGGAATAAGGCCGACTCCGGACCGACAGCCTTCGAAGTGTCGTCAGCGAGCGCTTGCCGTCCATCGGCTGTCTTGAGAGAAGGTTGAATTCGCTTTCCCGCTAAACCGCTATTCTGCAACTATCTTCCAAGAATATGCATAACTGGGGCGAGCATGCGCCAAGAGGGGTAGACGGTGTCGACGGTCGTTCCGAGCGAAGACCAAATCAAGATCGACAAGGTTCGTGCGTCCAAGGCCGGCCATGCCTTCCACGAGGCCTGGGCGGCACGCTCGGCGCTCGAGCTTCTCCTCCCCCACACCGAGCTCGTTGCAATCACCCTCGAAGGCTTTGACGAGCGCGATGAGGCCGAGTTGGGCACCGGTGCCGTCGAGATCGCCGATCTCGTTCGCTATTTCGGCGCGAGTGACACAGCGCGGGCCAGCCGAGTCGAAGTCATCCAGTTCAAATACTCGATAGCAAGCGCCGACAAGCCAGTGCGCGCGGCCGACCTCGCCAGCACGCTCACTAAGTTCGCCGAAGCCGACAAAGAGCTGCGCGCCCGACACGGTGAAGATCATGTTGCAGCAGTGGTACGCTATGTTTACGCCACCAATCGCCCGATCCATCCCAACCTTGCCACCGCGATAGCTGCCGTGCGTGAGGGGGAAGCGCGTCTCGGCGACATCGGTCGCCAGCAGGAGCAAATCGCCGCGGCTCTCGAGGCGTACCCGCATCCCACCCACCAGCTACTCGAACGCTTGTCGTTGTCCGGCACGCTGGGATCGCTAAGCAATGCCGAGCGCGGTACCGCAGCGCTGCTCGCATCGTGGAGCGAGCCCAGCGACCCGGATGCCGAGAAACGCCTTCTTAAACTGCGCAATCTCATCCGCATCAAGGCGGGTCCGGGAAGTGAGACCGACAAGCGTGTTGACCGGGTCGCCGTGCTTGCCGAGCTCGACGTCGATCATGAAGAGCGTCTCTATCCGACGCCGGACGCGTTCCCCGAGGTCCGAACGGTTATCGCACGTTCGGTGCTCGATACGATTGTCGCGCATGCCCGCACGCCGGGTCTGCCGCTCGTGCTGCACGCGACGGGCGGCATGGGCAAGACAGTCATTATGCAAGGCATTGCCGAGTGCCTGGCCGCCGATGGTCCTGTCGTTCTCTTCGACGGCTTCGGCGCCGGCCGATGGCGTGACCTCGCCGACGGCCGGCATCGCCCGGAGCGCACGCTCGTCCATCTGGCCAATCTGCTCGCCGGCCAAGGGCTCTGCGACGTCCTGCTGCCTATCGCTGATGTAACCAGCTTGCTTCGCGGCTTTCGGCGGCGGTTAGAACAGGCGGCTGCAACTGCGCGCCAGGGGTTTACCGGGGCTGTAGTCACACTCGTGCTCGATGCGATCGATCATGCTGGGCTTGCGGCGAAGGAGTTCGGAACCCAGTGCTTTGCGCATGCGCTGTTGCGCAGCCTCAGCGTTGATCCGATCGAGGGCGTGCGGGTCATCGCTTCTTGCCGTACCGAACGCCTCGCGGTCGCGGTGGGAGACAATGCCTATCGCGCCTTTCCGATCCCACCCTTCACCGAAACGGAGGCACAGGCGCTGATCAAGGCGCGCGCCCCAGATGCGCACCCAGATGAGGTGGCGGCATTACTGTCGCGTTCGGGACGCAACCCTCGCTGCCTCGACACTCTGCTCGACGCCGGGCGGCCCTATGATCCGCACTTGATGCCGGGAAACGATGACGAACCGGCCAAAGACGTTCTCGACGCGCTCCTTGCAAAACGGCTTGATGATGCGCGTCGGACGGCGATCGGACGGGGCGCGAGCAGCGGCGAAATCGATCTGTTACTTGCGGGGCTAGCGCTGCTTGCGCCGCCGGTGCCAATCGACGAGCTCGCCGCAGCGTACGGCCTTACCCTTGAGCAGGTCGAAAGCTTCGCGACCGATCTAGCCCCATTGCTAGAGCGCACTCCGTATGGACTGATGTTCCGCGACGAGCCGACCGAGACGCTGATCCGAAACAGCTACGGGCCGAGCGGGCCCGACACCGTCAAAGTCGTCGCAACGCTGCAGGCACGTCAGTCAGTTTCCAATTACGCTGCGCGCGCGCTTCCCGCGTTGCTCACAGCGCTACGCTATGCCGACCAGCTGATCGCGCTCGCTTTTGACAGCCGCGTGCCACCAGGCGCATCGCAGGTGAGCGCACGCGACATACGGCTCGCTCGCATCACCGCCGCGCTCGCCTTGACGGCAGAACTCGGGCGGCGCGATGATCTGGTGCGCCTACTGCTCGAGGCATCGCTGGTCGCAGCCGGCCACGAACGTTCGGACCGCTTTCTCTACGAGCATCCCGATCTCGCCGCGGTTGCTGGCGATGCAGAGGTGTTGCGTCGGTTGGCGGCAACATCGGTCGGCTGGCCCGGCGGCAAGCATGCTGCGCTTGCTCTCACCAACGCCTTCGCAGGAGATATGGGCGAAGCACGCCGCCATGCGCGGCGCTCAATCGATTGGCACAATTGGGCTGCTCAGCCGCGGCGAAGATTAAGCTTCGATCCGAACTCCGTCTCCCGCGACTGGGACGATGTCGGCTTCGCCTATGTCGAGATGCTTGCGGGAAATGACATCCGCGTCGCGCGCTTCTTTGCTGGCCGCGGCGACGCTGAAGCGTTTAGCAAATTTGACGACCTGTTAGACCTGTTTGAGCGGCATCGCGTCTCGGCATATTCGCCGGCTGCACGCATCGCCGAGCGCCTGACACGCTGCCGGCTGCCATCGCGCGCGCTCTGGGCGGCAGCGCTTCGCCATTCAAGCACCGACGACCCCGCCTATGACCGCAAGCTGATCAAAAGGTTCGCCGCTGCCGGCGCCGTCAAGGGAAAGTCTGAAGCGTTTGCCATTGCCAGCATTCGGGCGGCCGCACGCGCCTTTGCGCTCGACATGGAGGCCGAAGCGCTCACAATTCTCGATGGCGCTGGTTTGGCTCCTCCCAACATCTACAACTACTCAAGCTACTGGCCGGTCGATCGCTCGGCGGAAGTTGCGGTGTTGGCGGCTGGCGTGCGCGCTGCGATACGCGGCAGCCGGGCAACGCTGATGGATATGGCGCCGAGCGAGCTTCTCGCGCTTGTCCCTAGGAGTGCCCAGGCTAAGGGACCGGCAACGTTTGCCCGGGTTCTGAAGAGCAAGCTCGCGAATTTGCCTCATGACGGAACACGTCGCCGTCGCAGGCGAACTGGTCTCGATACTAAGCAGCGAGACGACTATTCACGCACACTCGACCGTCGTATCGAGCCATTGGTCGCCTACGCACAAATGGTCGCCCACATCCTGCGTCCGCCTGGCGAGCGTAGCCGCGAGGCGATGGTGCATGCCAGTTTCGACGCTTTGGCGAGGAATGTGCACGAGGCCAGCGATTACCCCTATCGGGATGGCAAAGCATATCTGGCTCGGGTCGGATTTCGCGTGATATTCACGACCGCCGACGCCTTGGGGCTGATCGACCGCGGAATCGCAGATGTGCTCGTCGACTGGCTCGCGAGCGCACCGGGGCTCTTCATTCCGGACCTGACAGAGGTGGTGGCGCGCTTGTCGCGCACTCCGTCGTGCCACATTCCTGCGCTTCGCCTGGCCGGCGAAATCGAGAAACGTATCCTTCTCGACACTGACGTCACAAGCCGCGTGTCGGCCTATGGTCGGCTTGCTCGGGCGGTATGGCGGATGGGAACCGAGGAAGCAGCAGTATATTCCCGGCGCGCACTTGACCTCGCCGAAGCGATCGGGTCGGACGATTTCGACCGCGCCAATCACCTGCTCGAGATCAGCGGCCACTATACCGGAGCCGAACTCAGTCCAGCTGCAAGCCACGCGCTTGCACGCATTCTTGAACTCAACCAGTCTGAGGACAGCAAATTCCCTTGGATCGAATATGCCGCGACTATGGTCCCCACCGCCGGACTAGCCACCCTCGCGACTGTGGCGAGGCTGGACGATCGCGATGTGGCTCGACTTGGCCTATCGCTCGGTCCGGCGCTTACCGTGCTCGTGCGTAATGGCAAGTTTCCTGCAGACCTCGCCACCGCCGTCCTCGGTCTGGCCGAACCGCTTGAGACCTGGACCTGGCATGTGAGCGATTTCGCCGCGGAGGCGGTCGCTCAGATGCCGGCAGATCAGCTTCATTGGTTATTCGACGTCCTCGTTGAGGAGATCGACCGCAGCGACCAGCTGTCGCCATCGTCTATGACGATTGCCCGCTTGCGCACACTTGCCGAGCAGTATCTTCCGCCGGACGCTCCGTTACGTTTGCGGATCGATGCAGTTGCCGCGCGAAGAAAGGAGGAACCGTCATCCCCACCACGCGCTTCAGTTAGGGAGCCTAGAAAGCCGAGCCCCTATCCCGCGCCGTTTGGCGGGCCTGATGCAATCGACCGAGCAATCCTGAGTGAGGAGGTCGGACCTTATGGGCAACGCTGGCCGGTCAGGACACTTATCGATATTGCAGCCCACTCGACCACGCCTGCCGCGCGGCTCGAGTTTGTTCGGGCCGTTGTCGAATCCAGTGTGGCCAGCCTCGCTGATAAGGTGAACGCGCTGGACGATCTTGTCGCGGCGTGGAGCGAAGAGTCGCCCGCGTTGCATGCTGCGCTGCCTGGGCTGGCGCTCCGGCTCGCCGAAAAGCACCCTCGCGAGCTAGCAAACTCGAGCGTTGACGCGTGGGGCGGCTGGCGGGGCCTGATCCGCGACTTCAATGCCGATCGCGCGCAGCTCGTCGAGCGTGTCGTCTCGGCGCTAGGCTCGAATACCGAAGGTCTTGGCGGCAATGCGTGGCTGGCGCTGGCGGCACAAATGGCGCCATCAGCCAGCAGCGAAGCGCTGGGCGAAGGCCTCGAACGCTTCCTCGCGCTCAGCAATGAGACCTTGCCGACAGAAGTCGGGGATGGCCCCTGGAATACGCGGTTCGCAGCGCCGGCAGACGTCGAAGACGCAGTCGTCGGGTTGTTGTGGGCGCGGCTTGGCCAGCCCGAAGCCGTCGCGCGCTGGCGCGCAGCGCATGCGGTGCGCCGTCTCGCCATAGTCGGCCGCTTCGACGTAATTGACGGGTTGGTCCGCCGATTCGACCATAACCAAGCACTGCCCTTCTGCGACGCTAAGTTGCCCTTCTACCCATTGCATGCGCGGCTCTGGCTCTTGATAGCGCTCGCGCGTATCGCGCGCGACGCGCCATCAGCAGTTATCAACTACCGCACGCTGCTCGAGAAGGTCGCCTTTTCTAGTGATTTCCCGCATGTCGTGATGCGTGCGACGGCAATCGACGCGCTTCGGCGGATCGCGCCGGCTATTGAAAGCGGCGCGGACCGCGCCGCACTCCTCGCACGCCTGGACAAGGCCAATCGCTCGCCATTCCCATATGAGTCGAAGACTGACTACGGCGAGAAGCGATATATCCAGCGTCCCAAAACGTCGCCGCGGCCGAAGGATGATTTCTACTTCGACTACGATTTCATCAAATATCAAGTCGAACGGTTGTGCCGGGTTTTCGGTTGCGCGGGGTGGGAGGTCGAGGATCTCATCCACAAGTGGGTCCGGCTCTGGGACGCCAAAGTCTCCGGAATGAACGAGTGCCCGCGCAGCGCGAGCCATGACGCGCCTTGGTCATCGGGCTATGTTCCCAATCGTGACCGATATGGCGGTTATCTCGGTTGGCATGGCCTGATGCTGGCCGCCGGCGAGATGCTCGCAACTCGGGTTGTGACCGGCCAGGACTGGGGTGGCGATGCCTGGGATGCGTTTCTCGCGGAATATCAAAATACCAGGCCTGACGGTCTTTGGCTTGCCGACGCCACCGATCTGTTTCCGCTCGACCTGCCGAGCGAATTAGCGCTGGCGATTCCCGACCCCGGTGAACGCAGCAGGCCGGCAGACGATTATCGGCTGTTAGCGCCGTTACTCGGCGTCGACGAGAAGCACCTAACGGGCGACTGGATGCCCGTTGCCGGACACTGGTCGATCACCAACGACTTAGACGTTGCGATGCGAAGCGTGCTCGCCAACGCGCGGGACGCTCGCAACATCGTCATGGCGGTGCTCGCCGAGGAACCTTCCGCCCGGTGGCTTCCCGACGACCAGGATGAGGTCAGCCGTCTCTTCGGGGACGACGGACACTCAGTACGTGCGTGGATCGAGCGCGATCAGCACAGCGAGCGCAAGTTCGACCGCCAAGATCCCTATGCGGCGACATCCGCGCATCAGCGTCCTCGCCCTGCGGCCTGGGTTCGCGACGCGCTGGCGCTCACTCCCGACGACGCTATCCCGCGCAGCTGGTCGCGGGGGCAACGCCTCGCGTTCCAGGCTGAGGCATGGGGCGCCGAAGGTGGGCGGGGCGAGCATGTCTGGGAGATAAGCGGTGCGCGGCTCCTCGGAAATCGCGAAATAATCCTCGAAATGCTGGAAAAGAGAGAACTGCAACTGGTCGGGCTGCTCAAGCTGCAGCGCTATAATCGAGGCGAGTCCTCAGGGCACCTAGGCAACACACGCGCGTTTTCCAACCGAACACTGATTTTTTCGCTCGATGCTCAGGGGCGAATCTGGGCGCCGAGCACCATGTCTCGTGTTGCGCGCCAAGCGATCGCAAGCATCGATCCAGACTATCGGCGCGAACTCCACGTGCTGTTCAAGGCCTTCGCCACGCTTCCACAGCCTGCGGGCCGCTCCCGGACCAGCCCACCGATTGGAGCGGTCAAGGCATACCCGAATTCAAAACGCAAAAACCGCCCCGGTTAGACCGGGACGGTTATTGATTTATGATGAAATTGGTTGCGGGGACCGGCTTTGAAGCTGCAAACCTCGCTCGAGACCCCCCTCATCAGATGAACACAGTTGCAGCGCTGTGTTGACGGGATCCCTCCTGGGGACTCGATATCGTATGAGCGGCGAACGGATGCCCTTTTTAAGTAGGCTGAGCTCAAGCGGTTACAGGGGCGGTGAAATGGTCCCCTTTGGCGAAATGCGGCCAAGATCCAGCGCCTGAGCGGAAAGCTTGCAGCGCTACCATGAGGGTTGGAGGGGTGGTCGCCACTGTTGGCTTGACCTTTGAGTGCGGCGACCGGTAACGGCATGCAATAAAAACAAGCGCTTACCCTTAAGGGCGCGTTAAAGCAGGGTTTATGCAGACTTTTGAAATTCCTTAGGATTTTCTAAAAGCCCGGTTGTTCCTTGCAGGGAGGACAAGCAGGTGACACTCCCCCACCTGCCGATAGACAGCAGTTCAGTTCTGCTGGATCGAAATGCCCTTGTCGTCGATCTTGAGCTCGACGCCCTTCGGCTTGGTCTGCTCGTGATAGACGTAAGCGCCCAGCACGATGACCGCGACGACGAGCGCGCCAATGATGAAATAGAGTCGGTTCTGGTTCATGGCGCGCTCCGTTCAATATCGAGCCTCAGGCTCGCCTCAGCACCTTGACCAGCACCAGCAGGATGATGGCGCCGATCGTGGCGTGGATGATGGAGCCGAGAATGCCGCCGCCGATGGAAAAACCGATCCGCGGGAACAGCCAGCCGGCGATGAAGGCGCCGACGATGCCGACGATGATGTTGCCGATCAGGCCGAAGCCGAAGCCGGAAACGATGAGACCGGCGAGCCAGCCGGCGATGGCACCGATGATGATGAAGACGAGCAGGCTTTCGACACCCATAGTGATTTCCTCCGAGCAAAAAAGCGAGGCGGAGCTGTGGCTCCGAATCGGCCTTGATATCAACGGCTTCAGGCTATTCGAAAGCAGTCGGGCTCGCCAGCGGTGCGCTCATTGGTCGTCATCGTCGCTGGCAGCGGGCCGCCAGCTGGTCGGTTCGACCTTCTTTTGCGTGTGGCTGTCGATATAGACCCACCAGCCCTCATCGCGATATTGCGCGATGGATTCGTTGAGGACGCCGTCGCTGTCCTTCCAGGTAACGGAGACCTTGGAGCCATCGGTCGGCGCCGTCGATATCGGCTTTCGGTCGGTCATGTCATCCCCTCTTCGAGCCGTCAGAACGCGTCCGCATGCGTCTGGTTCCCTGACGGCCGTTGAGGCGCCAATGCCACACCGCCATCAGCTATGGGCGAAGATATCCTCTTCGGCCCAGCCCAGCAAATCGAGTTTGGCGCGGGTCGGCAGGAAGCGGAAGCAGGCATCGGCCTCCTTTGTCCGCCCCTCGCGCGCCAGGCGCGCCGCCAGCACCTCGCGCAACCGGTGCAGATAGAGTACGTCGGAAGCGGCATATTCGAGCTGTTCCGGCGACAGCGTCTCGGCCGCCCAATCCGACGATTGCTGCGCCTTGGACAGGCCAACGCCGAGCAGTTCGAAGCAGATGTCCTTCAGCCCGTGGCGGTCGGTATAGGTGCGGGTCAACCGCGACGCGATCTTGGTGCAGAACACCGGCTCGGGCATCACCCCAAAGGCGTTGTAGAGGACGGCAAGATCGAAACGGCCGAAATGAAACAGCTTTGATATGCCGCGGTTCCTGAGCAGGCTGACCAGGTTCGGCGCCTTCTTCTGTCCCTGCGCGATCTGGATGACGTCGGCGCTGCCGTCGCCGGGCGAAATTTGCACCACGCACAGCCGGTCGCGGTGCGGGTTCAGCCCCAGCGTCTCGGTATCGATGGCCACCGCGTCGACATTGTAGTGCGACAGGTCGGGCAGGTCATTCTTGTGGAAGCGGATGTCGGCCATTGTCTTCTCCGGTCGCGGCGTTACCCGTCCTCGCCGCGATCCGGTGAAAAATCAACAAGAAAACGTCTTTTCCGCCCTAGCGGGTTAGCGCGTCGAGAATGCGCGCCCAGGAGCGCTGGCCCTTGTGGAAGGAGCTCAGCTCGTATTTCTCGTTCGGCGAATGGATGCGGTCGTCGTCGAGGCCGAAGCCGACCAGCAGCGATTCGATGCCGAGATAGGTCTGGAAATCGCCGACCACCGGGATCGAGCCGCCGCTGCCGGTGGTGACGGCCTGTTTCTCCCATTCGTCGGACAGCGCGTCCTTGGCCTTGGCCAGGAACGGCGAGTCGTAGGAGAGCTGGATCGCCGGCGACCCGCCATGCGGATGGAATTCGACCGAACAGTCGGCCGGAATGCGCTCCTTGACGAATTGCTGGAAGGCCGCCCGGATCTTGTCGGGATCCTGCTTGTGGACGAGGCGGAACGAGAGCTTGGCCGAGGCCTCCGCTGCAATCACCGTCTTGAAGCCCTTGCCCGTGTACCCGCCGATGATGCCGTTGAACTCCGCCGTCGGCCGCGCCCAGGTTAGTTCCAGCACCGAGCGACCCTTTTCGCCCGACGGGATCGACAGGCCGATGGGGCCAAGAAAGGTCTCCGCCGTTTCACCCAGCGTCTCCCAGGATTTCAGCACCTGCGTCGGCGTTTCCTCGACGCCGTCATAGAAGCCGGGAATGGTGACATGGCCGTCCTTGTCGTGGATATCGGCCAGCACCTTGGCCAGGATGCGGATCGGGTTGGCGGCAGCGCCGCCATAGAGGCCCGAATGCAGGTCGCGGTCGGCGGCCTTGATCGTGACCTCCTCGCCGACCAGGCCGCGCAGCGAGACGCAGATGGACGGCGTCTCGCGGTCCCACATGCCTGTGTCGCAGACCAGCGCGAAATCGGTGCTGAGCTCGGCGGCGTTGGCCTCGAGGAACGGCTTCAGCGACGGCGATCCGGACTCTTCCTCGCCCTCGAACAGGATGGTGACGCGGCAGGGCAGATCGCCATGCACCTGTTTCCAGGCCCGGCATGCCTCGACGAAGGTCATCAATTGTCCCTTGTCGTCGGCCGAGCCGCGGCCGGTGATGACCTTGTGGCCGGGCGCGATCTCCTTGACGGCGGGCGCGAACGGGTCGTTTTCCCACAATTCGATCGGATCGACCGGCTGCACGTCGTAGTGGCCGTAGAACAGCACATGCGGCGCGCCCGCCGGCCCTTCATGATGGGCTACCACCATCGGGTGTCCAGGCGTATCGCGCACGCTGGCGTCGAAGCCGATCAGCTTGAGCTCCGCCACCAGCCATTCCGCCGCCTTGCGGCAGTCGTCGCTGTAGGCAGGGTCGGTGGAGATCGACTTGATCCGGAGCAGGCCGAACAGGCGTTCCAGGCTCTGGTCGAGGTTCTTGTCGAGGCGGTCGAGAACGGGGGAAACTGCGGACATTTGCAAGCCTTTCGATTCAGTGCCCGAACCGTAAAGGCAGAGCGGGAAAACGAAAAGCCCGGGACGATTGGACCACGCCGGCAAGCGCCTGCTCCAAGGCAAAAAAAGACCGCCGTGGTGGAGGGGGAACCACGGCGGCCTCTACTCGAAACGATGCGGCAGCCCGGAGAGGGGGGATAGGCTGCCGCAGGTGTCCGGGATAGGCGGGGGACGGGCCTTGCTCCGGACTTCGGCGAAAATTGCCGATGCCGTGTATTTGGGTCTCGGAACATGGCGATTCAAGGGCACCAACGTTACACTTTTGTAACATGCCCGTGAGCGGGCCTGCCCCGCCAGGAATTGTCAGGGTGTTGACGGAACCTGTACCTGGCCATGCCTTTGGCATGGACCAAGCCATCGCGCCGCGCTATCCCTGCCGGCATGAAAAAAGGCGATCATCTCTTCCTCATCGACGGCTCCGGCTACATCTTCCGTGCCTATCACGCATTGCCGCCGCTGACCCGCAAGTCGGACGGCCTGCCGGTCGGCGCCGTGTCGGGTTTCTGCAACATGCTGTGGAAGCTGATGCAGGATGCCCGCAACACCGATGTCGGCATCGTGCCGACGCATTTCGCCGTCATCTTTGACTATTCCTCGAAAACCTTCCGCAATGACCTCTATCCCGAATACAAGGCCAACCGTTCGGCCCCGCCGGAGGATCTCATCCCGCAATTCGGCCTGATCCGCCAGGCGACCAGGGCATTCAACCTGCCCTGCATCGAAATGGAAGGTTTTGAAGCCGACGATCTCATCGCCACCTATTGCCGGCTGGCCTGCGAGGCCGGCGGCGACACGACCATCATCTCCTCCGACAAGGACCTGATGCAGCTCGTCGGCGACACGGTCGGCATGTACGATCCGATGAAGGATCGCCAGATCGGCATTCCCGAGGTAATCGAGAAATGGGGTGTGCCACCGGGAAAGATGGTCGACCTGCAGGCGCTGACCGGAGATTCCGTCGACAATGTTCCGGGCGTGCCTGGCATCGGGCCGAAGACGGCGGCGCAATTGCTCGAGCAGTTCGGCGATCTCGACGCGCTGCTGGCCCGCGCCTCAGAGATCAAGCAGGACAAGAGGCGCGAATCGATCATCGCCAACACCGAAAAGGCCCGCATTTCGCGCCAGCTGGTGACGTTGAAGAACGACGTGCCGGTGGCGGAAGGGCTGGATGATTTCGTCCTGCACGCGCCGGACGGCCCGAAGCTGATCGGCTTCCTCAAGACCATGGAATTCACCTCGCTGACCCGGCGCGTGGCGGAAGCGACCAGCACGGAGGCCGGCGACATCCAGGCTGTCGCCGTCATCGTCGAGCGCGCCGACGCAGCACACGGCCCTGATGTCGGCGCCGGAGCGCCGCCCGTCGCCCGAAATGCGGCCGGCACCGGCGAGACCGAGGGAGCGGTGGAGACGCCAAAGCAAGGCGACACCCCTTCCCTGCTGTCCGCCCTGCGGCTGGAAGGCGCGACTTCAGCCAAGATCGATATTTCGGCCTATCACTGCATCCGCGATGTCGCGACGCTGAAGGCCTGGGTCGCCGAGGCGCAGGAGGCCGGCATTGTCGCCCTCGACGTCAGAGCGACGTCATCCGACCCGATGCAGGCCGAGCTCATCGGCCTGTCGCTGGCCATCGCGCCGGGTCGCGCCGCCTATGTGCCGTTCACCCACAAGAGCGGCACTGGCGACCTGCTCGGCGGCGGAATGCTCGACAACCAGATCCCGCTGCGTGAGGCGCTGGCCATATTGAAGCCGCTGCTCGAGGACAAATCCGTCCTGAAGATCGCGCAGAACCTGAAATACGACCTCGTGATCATGAGCCGCTACGGCGTCGATGTCGCGCCGTTCGACGACACCATGCTGATCTCCTATGTGCTCGATGCCGGCACCCCGCATGGCCACGGCATGGATGCGCTTGCCGAGAAATGGCTCGGCCACAGCCCGCTGCAGCTCAAGGACGCGACCGGCTCGGGCAAGAACTCGGTCGGCTTCGACCAGGTCGACCTCGACAGGGCGACCGCCCACGCGGCCGAGGACGCCGATGTGACGCTGCGGCTCTGGCTGCTGCTGAAGCCGCGACTCGCCGCCAAGGGCCTGGTGTCGGTCTATGAGCGGCTGGAACGGCCGCTGGTACCGGTGCTGGCGCGCATGGAGCAGCGCGGCATCTCGGTCGACAGGCAGATCCTGTCCAGGCTATCGGGCGAACTGGCCCAAGGCGCCGCCCGGCTGGAAGAGGAAATCTACCAACTCATCGGCGAGCGCATCAATATTGGCTCGCCCAAGCAGCTCGGCGACATCCTGTTCGGCCGCATGGGGCTGCCTGGGGGCTCGAAGACCAAGACCGGGCAATGGTCGACCTCGGCGCAACTCCTCGAAGACCTCGCCGCCGAAGGCCACGAACTGCCGCGCAAGATCGTCGACTGGCGCCAGTTGACCAAGCTGAAATCGACCTACACAGACGCGCTGCCCGGCTTCATCCATCCCGACACGAAGCGCGTCCACACATCTTATGCGCTGGCCGCTACGACGACGGGGCGTCTGTCATCCTCCGATCCCAACCTGCAGAACATTCCGGTGCGCACCGCCGAGGGCCGCAAGATCAGGACCGCCTTCATCGCCGACAAGGGCAACAAGCTGGTCTCGGCCGATTACAGCCAGATCGAGCTGCGCGTGCTTGCCCATGTCGCCGAAATCCCGCAACTGCGGCAGGCTTTTGCCGACGGAGCGGACATCCACGCCATCACCGCCTCCGAAATGTTCAACGTGCCTGTGGAGGGCATGCCGTCGGAGATTCGCCGCCGCGCCAAGGCGATCAATTTCGGCATCATCTACGGCATCTCGGCCTTCGGCCTCGCCAACCAGCTGTCGATCCCGCGCGAGGAAGCCAGCAACTACATCAAGAAATATTTCGAGCGTTTTCCTGGCATCCGCGACTATATCGAGGAGACCAAAGCCTATGCCCGTGAGCACGGCTTCGTAGAAACCATCTTCGGTCGCCGCATCCACTATCCTGATATCAGGTCTTCCAATCCTTCGATCCGCGCGTTCAACGAGCGCGCCTCGATCAACGCACGCCTGCAAGGCACCGCCGCCGACATCATCCGCCGCGCCATGGTGCGCATGGAAGAGGCGCTGGACAAGGCGAAGCTGTCGGCCCGCATGCTGCTGCAGGTGCACGACGAACTGATCTTCGAGACGGTCGAAGCGGAAGTCGAGACAACGATCCCCGTGGTGCGCCATGTCATGGAAAACGCGGCGATGCCGGCGGTGTCGATGTCGGTGCCGCTCCACGTTGACGCGCGGGCGGCCAACAACTGGGACGAGGCGCATTAGCCTGGCACCGACTCAAGGTGCGTTGAGATTCAGGTCAGGCCGAGCCGAAAAAGGCTGATACCGAGAACCGGAGCGGAGCGTACTTTAAGTACGTGAGCACCGGAAGCGCAGGGAGCGGCCGTTTGCAGGCCGGCATCACCTGAATATCAGCGCACCTTAGGCAGCCTCAGCCCGGCACTTGGCACACGTCCCGCGAAACTCGATCACCGCCTTCTTGGCGGCGAAGCCGGTCGAGCCGACCCATTCGTTCAGCCGGTGGTCGACATCATGGTCGGACATTTCCGTCACCTGCCCGCATGTGTCGCAGATGGCGAAGGCGGTCATCGAATGGCTGTGGTCGTGCGGCTCGGCGCAGGCGACGAAGGAGTTTAGGCTTTCCAGCCGATGCACGAAGCCTGACTTCACCAGCGTGTCGAGCGCCCGATAAACCTGCAGCGGCGCACGGAAACCCCTCTCACGCAGTTGGTCGAGCAATGTATAAGCGCTGAGCGGCCCGCTGGCGGCCTCGAGTTTCTCGAGCACGCACAACTGATTCTTCGTCAGCACGTCCCTTGCCGCCATGATTCTGCTTCCGTTCGTTGCGCCGTCTGCATGTCATTTGCGCATGCGAACGGCTTCAGTCCCCTGAAATAGCGACGAACCCGCGGCTTTGCCACTGTTTCCGTGATCTTCATCAGTGTTGCGATCGCCGGGTTGCACCGGTTGGACTGCTCGGGCACATTCAAAATACTGACAAAATTCTCGACGAGGGTTGCCTCGCTTGGGAAATTCGATCGGGCTTGGGGAAGCAATCATGATCAAATTGACACGCCGGACGCTGCTTGTCGGCACGTCGGCGCTGATGGCAGCCGGCACGGTGTCATTCCGCGCGCTGGCTGCCTCGCGCACCTATCATGCGTTGCTGGTCGCCTGCACCGAATATCCGGCGCTGCCGCAACGGAACTGGCTGATCGGACCGAAGAACGATGCCGGCCTCGTGCACGAATATCTCCTGAAGAACGTGCCCGACCCGGTGCGGTTTTCACCTGAGAATGTCACGCTGCTGGCCAAGGACGTCCCCGGGGCCAAGGGCCTGCCGACCCATGCGGCGATCAAGGCGGCACTCGCCGACCTCGCCGCCAAGGTTCAGCGCGACGATTTCGTCTACCTGCATCTGTCCGGCCACGGCGCCCAGCAACCCGAAAGGGTCAAGGGCGACGAGACCGACGGCCTCGACGAGATTTTCCTGCCGGTCGACATCGAAAAGTGGGTCAACCGCGACGCTGGCGTGCCGAACGCATTGGTCGACAACGAAATCGGCGAGGCGCTCGATGCCATCAGAAACAAGGGTGCCTTCGTCTGGGCGGTGTTCGACTGCTGCCATTCCGGCACCGCGACGCGCGCCGTCGAAGTCGACGACGAGCTGGAGCGCAAGGTCGAGTTCGCCGACCTGGTCGGCGGCGACGAGGCCGCCAGGGCCTCCGCCATCAAGACCTATGAGGATACGGTCGCAGGCGCGTCGCGTGGTCTGGACGAGAATGGCGCGCGCAAGCCCGCCTTCAACCTGACGCCGACCGGCGGCGAGCCGATCACCAAGGGCAAGCTGGTCGCCTTCTATGCCGCGCAGACGGTGGAGACGACACCGGAAATGCCGCTGCCCAAGGGCACGACGGATGCGCCGCGCTTCGGCCTGTTCACCTTCACCATCCTGTCGAAGCTCGCCGAAAACCCCAACATCACCTATCGCCAGCTCGGCCAGGCCGTGCTGCAGCAATATTCGGCCGACAGCCGCACAAGGCCGACGCCGCTGTTCGACGGCGAACTCGACGCGCGCGTCTTCGGGACCGACAAGACGGACGCGGTGATGCAGTGGCCCATCGCCATCAAGGATGGCGAGGCGACGATCGGCGCCGGCCTGCTGCATCGCCTCACGCCGGGCAGCAAGCTCGCCATCCTGCCCTCGGCGCTGTCGTCGCTGTCGGATGCCGTCGGCTATCTCGAAGTGGCGTCGGCAAAGAACCTCGAAAGCCGCGTCAAACCAGTCGAATTCGACAAGAAGCCGGCGCTCAAAGTGGCCGATATTCCCGCCAACGCCTATGCGCGGGTGGCCGAGATCGCCGTCGACTACAAGCTCGCCGTGGCACGGCCGGCAGCGGCCAAGGGGCTCGAGAAGGAGACCGCGCTGGTCAACGCGGTTCTCGATGAACTGGCCACGACCAAGGACACCGGCTTCAATATCGAACTGGTCGATCCCGGCAAGAGCGCCGAGCTGCGCTTCGCGGTGATGCGTGAAAACGCTATCGCCGGCGCCGCCAAGGATGCATCGGACAAGCCGGCGCTGTGGTTCCTGCCGGCGTCCGGCGACGTCACCTTGAAGGACGGCAGCAAGCCGCCGCTGATCATCATCCATATGGACGACCGCCAGAAGCTGGTCGATGCCGCAACCAGGAACCTGCGCACCATCTTCCGGGCCACCGGCCTGTCGCGGCTGGCGGTGGCCTCGGACTACAAGCCCGAGGACGTCGACGTCCAGTTCCAGGTCAAGCGCCGCGACAAGGACGGGCTCGAACCGCTGCAGGCTTCGGTGGTGCCGCGCGTCTCGCCCGGCGATGAAGTGCATGTGCTGGCCAAGAACAGCTCGGATCAGTTGGTCGACATCAACGTGCTCTATGTCGGCAGCGACTATTCGATCACCCACATCGTTGCCGAACGTCTTGCGCCGCAGGCCACTCTCGAGGAAGGGCTGCTGGCCTTCACCGACACCTCCTTCGGCATGGAGCGGATGATCGCGGTGCTGACGGAAGCGCCGCCAGAGAGCGAGAAGGAAGATCTGAGCTTCCTGGCGCAGGACGGCGTCGCCACGATGACACGCGGCATCGGCTCCGCCAGCTTTTCAGACATGCTGACCGACATCGGCATGGCGCCGGCAACCCGCTCGGTGATGCGGCTGGCCGACAAGAGCGGGCCGAAGGGCGCGGTGATGATCTTCCCGATGGAGACAGTGCCGCGCGCCTGAGCGGGCACAGGCGGAGCCTCACGGCCCTTGCGCGATTGGCGCGATATGAGAACATTGCCGGCCGCAGCCTCGGGGCATGAGGGCCGGATGAAGCGGATAGGATTGATTGTGAAGAAGTCTGTATTTTCCTGGCGCGCAACGGTTGCAGGTCTTGCCGGCGGCATGTTGCTGATTGCCAACGCATCGGCGCAGGATTGCGGCCTCTGCGCCAAGCAGGTGGTCATCAATTCGGAACTGGCGACCTGCTTTCTCGACCAGTACGACCAGATCGCCAAAGCCAGCAGCGACGCGATCGTCGTCGATCTCTCGAGCTGCGCCTCGCGCGGCATCGTCGAGGCCTTGCCGTCGCCCAACAAGGCGCCGGCGGAGCCGGACATGCAGTTCATTGTTTCGCGGCCGCAGCTGGCGTGCCTGAAGAAGCAGCTGGAGGCGCCGGGCGTCGTGCTGGATCCCTCCGCCACCATTGAACTGGACAGCTGCAAATGAAGAAGCCGGCAGGGGCGCCCAAGCAAACAGCCGTAGCCGCGCCGGCAAAGCCGGCGGCGGCAAAGCAGCCCTTGGCTGAAACCACGGAAGGTTTCCCCTGGCAAAGCAGTCACGAGATCAAGAAGGAGAGCAATCCCTTCACCGATCGCGACTGGCGCATGCTGGTCTACGCCTGGTCGGGCATGGCGGTGCGTTTCGCCATCATCTTCACCTTGATGTTTTCGGTCTACCAGTTCCTCGCCAACCAGGAGCAGAAGCGCGTCGAGCAGACCATGTCACTGGTCGAGCTCTGGGAGAACAAGGATTACCAGCAGGCGCAGCGTGCGCTGAAAGATCGCCTCTCGGCCCTCAACGCCAAATACGACAATCTGCTCAGCGCCAATCCCTCGCCGACCGAGGAGCAGGTGTTTCGGCAGCGCATCGGCATCGAGGCGATGACCGCCGCTGGCGGCGACATGCCGCTTGCCGATTTCGCTGAGAATTTCGACCGTATCGTCTACTTCCTCAACCGCCTGTCCTTCTGCGTCGACGGCGATCTGTGCTCGCACAAAGTGACCGATGCCTATTTCCGCGACTATGCTGTTTCCTTCTGGAGCTACTTCAGCGGCTATG
This sequence comes from bacterium M00.F.Ca.ET.205.01.1.1, assembly GCA_004791255.1. Lineage (GTDB taxonomy): Bacteria > Pseudomonadota > Alphaproteobacteria > Rhizobiales > Rhizobiaceae > Mesorhizobium. The sequence goes on along the minus strand of SRUQ01000003.1, from coordinate 185,816 downwards.
TCGACAAGCAGCGCAAGGCGGGTTCGCCGACCTTCGCCACCGCGATCGAGGCTTATGTGCGCAACGGACAACCGGCGGCCGAAGCCAAATAGCCATGGAGAAACCCGCAATCAGCTCCCGCCTCATGCGCGCCTGCCGCTGGCTGGCCATGGCCGGCGCGCTGACGGCAGCTTCGGTGGCCCGCGCCGAGGACGCCCCGGATTTCCACCTCGATCTCGACACCGGCGGCCACAGCGCGCAGGTCACCGACCTTGCCTTCACCCCCGATGGCGAGGACCTCGTCTCGGCCTCCAACGACAAGACCATCCGCATCTGGGACTGGCAGAGCGGTGTGGCGCTGCGCACCATTCGCGGCTATCTGGGCAATGGCAGCGACGGCAAGATTTTCGCCGTCGCGGTCTCGCCGGATGGCAAGACGATTGCCGCCGGGGGCTATTTCGGCGCCAGCCTCGGCGACAAGCCGCCCTATGGCGATATCAGGCTGTTCGATTTCGCCACCGGCAAGATCAAGGCCGTGCTCAAGGCCGCCGATTACGCGACCTATGACCTCGCCTTTTCACCCGATGGCAAGACGCTTGCCTCCGGTGGCGCCGATGGTGTCGTCTATCTCTGGAAGCTGGACGACAAATCCGCAACCGGGTGGACGCTGGACAAGAAGCTGGACGCCGATTCCTGGCACATAGACAAGCTGGCTTTCGCGGCCGGCGGAACCCGATTGGCAGCGACCACCACCGATAACGGCATCCGGCTCTGGGACCTGTCGAAGGGCGAGGAGATCGCCTTGCCAGCCGAAGCGGAAGCGCTGCGCAACATCAGCGTCATGGCGCTGGCCGTCTCGCAGGACGGCAGCCTGTTTGCCACCGGCAGCAAGGATGGGCAGGTCCAGCTCTGGCGCGCGGCCGACGGCACGCTGGCGCGCGCCCTGCCGAAGCAAGATTTCCTCATCGGCTCGCTAACCTTCGCCAAGGGATCGAGACTGGTCGCGTCCTGCGGCTATCGCTGCGCCGACAAGCATCGTTCCATCGTCTGGAACACCGATACCGGCGACAAGGTGCTCGACTATGCCGGCCATGACGGCACGGTCTATGCCAGCACCGCCAACGCCGATGGCTCGCTGGTGGCGACCGCCGGCGGCACACGCAACGCCATCCAGGTCTGGGACCCGGCGACCGGCGAGCGCAAGGCACTGCTGCAAGGGGTGGGCGAGCCGGTGACCGGGGTCGGCATCGATGCGGCGAACGGCATCATCGCCTGGGGCAATGCCAACCCGTGCCCGGAGCGCGTTGCCTGCCCGGAGCAACTCGGCGCGCTGGACAAGACGCTGGCATTGCCGGCCACCGAACGTTTCTTCGAGAATCCGCAACCGCTGGCGGAAGCGGGTTCGTTTGCCCGCGCCACCGTGACCGATGGCCAGTGGTCGTTGCACGCCAGGGAAGGCGGCAAGGACGCGTTGGAAAACGCCGTTCTGGAGATCGCCCATGAGGGCAAAGTGGTGCGCTCGATCGAGAACGATGCCACCAACGGCTTTGCGCACTCTGCCTACACGCTGATCGACAACGGCCTTGGCCTGATCACCGGCGGCAATGACGGCACGCTGCTGGAATACCGCACCGCGACCGCGAAACTGTCTGGCGAATTCACCGGCCACACCGGCGAGATCAACGCCATGGTCGCCTCCGAGAAGGCCGGCCTGCTGGTTACCGGCAGCGCCGACCAGACGCTCAGGCTGTGGAACCTGAAGACGCATGAGCTGATCGTGTCGATGTTCTTTGCCGGCTCGCAATGGATCGCCTGGATGCCGCAGGGCTACTACTACTCGTCCGACGAAGGCGACAAGCTGATCGGCTGGCAGGTCAACCAGGGCCGCGACCACGAAGGCCGCTTCATCCGCGCCGGCCAGCTGAAGAAATATCTCTGGAGCCCGGAAATGGTGCGCCGCGCCATCATCCTGCGCAGCGCCAAGCAGGCGGTCAAGGAGATGCGGCCGGGCGTCGACAATGAGTTGCAGAAGCTTTTGCAGCGCAAGCCGCCGGAGTTCGGCATCCGCGTCGCAGAAGACCAGAGCAAGGTCCGCGACGGTTACGTCGCCGTCGAGATATCGGGCGCCAGGGAAACCGGCACCGACGTCGCCGGCTTCTCGATCCTGTCGAACAGCCGCAATGTCGGGGACGTCACCACGCGTTCGGTGGAAGGCAACAGCACCATCGTCGAGATACCGGTGGAGGACGGCGAAAACACCATCCGCATCACCGGCACCAACGAATATGGCTACCTGACCGAGCGCAGCGTGACGGCGCTGGCGAAGAAGACCGAAAAGAAGGCCGAGGCCAAGGGCAAGCTCTATGTCGCCGTCATCGGCGTCGACAAATATCCGTTCCTGGCCGATGCCTGTTCCGGCCGCGCCTGCGACCTGCGCTACCCCGTCGACGACGCCACCGAATTCCTCAGGGTGATCGCGCAGAAATCGGCGCCGCTGTTCTCGTCGATGGAGACGCTGGTGCTGGTCAATCGTGAAGCGCTGGACGAAAACCTCGGCAAGGCGCAGCAGACCTACACGGTCGCCAGTGCCGACAACATCATGGAGCCCGACTCGCATACGATCGACGACCAGCTCGCCGATTTCCTCGACAGACCCGGCGAACACGACACCACCATCGTGTTCGTCGCCGGCCACGGCATCAACATCGACGAGGACTATTATTTCATCCCGACCGACGGCCGCAAACAGGATCCCGACCGCTGGAAGCGCTCCTCGCTTGTCGACTGGTCGGACATCCAGAAATCGGTCGAACGAGCCAAGGGCATGCGCTTCATGCTGCTCGACACCTGCCATGCCGCCAACGCCTTCAACCCGCGCCTGGAGAAGGACGCGCAGGACGCGCGCATCGTCGTCTTCTCGGCCACCGCCGCCAACAACACCGCCGCCGAACTGCCCGAGCTCGGCCATGGCGTCTTCACATATTCGATCCTCGAGGGCCTGCGCGGCAAGGCAAGGACATCGGATGGCGGCGTCACCCTGTTCGGCCTTGCCGATTTCATCTCGCGCGAAGTGGTGCGGCTGACCGCGTCGAAGCAGAAGCCGTATTATTATGTCGGCGGCGTGGAGAACATCGTGTTGGCCGAGCCGTGATCGCGCGCCTGCTGATCGTCCTCGCGTCCCTGATTATCGTTGGAACTGGCCAGGCCGCCCCTGTCGTCTGCCCGCCCGGCACCGAAAATTTTCCGCCCTTCTACGACGACGCCACGCTGTTCAAGAACGCCGTTGCCAGCGTCGCCGCTATCCCGCCTTCCAACCAGCGGCTGACCGGCATCACCGTCCCGCATCATCTTCTGGCTGCCGATCTGGTGGCGTTGGGTTTTCATGCAGCGTCCGGCTTCCGCTACAAGCGCATCGTCATCCTGTCGCCGGATCATTTCCACAAAACGCACAAGCTCTACGCCACCACGCTGCGCGGCTTCGATACCGTGCTTGGTCCGGTGAAGGCCGACACCGATGCCGTGCGGCTTCTGGAGAAGAACGGCGACATGGTCGAGGAGTCCTGCCTGTTCGACAAGGAGCATGGCGTGCGCGCCATGCTGCCCTTCCTCCACCACTATTTCCCCGAAGCGAAAATCGTAGCCGTCGCAATGTCGGTGAAGGCGCGGCGCAGCGACTGGGACAGGCTTGCCGAGGCGCTGAAACCCATCGTTGACCAGGACACGCTGATCGTCGAATCCACCGACTTCTCGCACTATCTGCCGCAGCATGATTCCCGCCGTTTCGACCAGCAGTCGCTGAACATGCTGGCCGCGGGCTCGCTCGACGGCATCGCAACGCTGCGCCAGCCCGACCATGCCGATTCCGTCGGGGCGCTCTACATCCAGACCAGGCTGCAGCGCGAATTGTTCGGCGCCCAGCCGCTGGCCGTCGCCAACGAAAATTCGCAGGAACACACATCGGACTATGTCGAGCGCACCACCAGCTATGTCGTGGCGCTCTTCGGCGCCTTCGGCCCCGGTTTCAACAACCCGGCACGGCCGAAGGACCGGATCTATTATCTCGCCGGTGACGTGAATTTCGGTCGCGCCATGAAGAAGATTTTGGTCCGCGACGGTGTTGCCGATCGCATCGTCGACAGCATCCTGTCGCTGACCAACTCGCGGCCGCTGATCGTCAATCTCGAAGGCGTCATCCTGCCCAACGTGCCGGAGGCGATCGACGACATGACGCTGGCAATGCCGGAGGGCCTGGCCTGTGACATGCTGAAGCGGCTGCATGTCGCCGGCGTCAGCCTCGCCAACAACCATGCCTACGATCTCGGCCCGTCCGGCTATGCCGAGACGCTGCGGGCGCTGGACGAAGCCGGCATCCCCCATGTCGCCCAGGGCGAGACGCTGGCGCTCGCCGATCTCGACCTGGTCGGCCTGACCGACATCGACACCAACGGCTCGAAGAACACCGACCTGCTCACGCCAGCCCTGCTCGACCGCCTGCTGCACGAAAATGCCGAACGGCCGGTGGTCGCCTTCGTCCATTGGGGCCGCGAATACAAGACCGAGCCGTCGGCGCGCGAAGAAATGCTCGCCGACCAGATGCGATTGCGCGGCGTATCGGCCATCGTCGGCGGCCATCCGCATGTGTCGAGCGACGCAATCGTGCCGCTCGGCGGCGGCGATGTGGCGGAGATCTATTCGCTCGGTAATTTCCTATTTGACCAGAAGGCGGAACGCTCGTCCGGATCGATGCTGGAACTGCGCGTCTTTCCCCAGGGCACGATCTTCGCCCGGCTCATTCCCCTGCCCAACTATTTCGAGATGGGCCGGAAATAACCATTCCTCCGGATCAGAATGTGTAGGTCAGGCCGAGTCGAAAACGGTTGATACCGGGGCCCTTGCGACGAGCGGAGCGTATTTGAAGTACGCGAGCACCGGCCTACGCCGACCGCAGCCTTATTTATTAAACGCCGCGCCATTCATAAGTGCTTCGGCCGGCGAAGGCCGGAAGCGCAGGAAGCTGCCACTTGCAGACCGACATCACCTGAATATCGGCACATCTCAGCCGCAGCCGGCCATGCCGCGCGGCAGATAACACGCCGCCGGCTCGGTCTTGGTCTCGAACAGCGACTGCTTCGGCCGGAAATAGAAGAAGGTCACCGGCTTGCTCTCGCGCACGCTGCCATCGGCGAAATGCGCGGCGATGCTGAAGCGATGGATGGACGACATTGCCGACCACATTTTCAGCCGCGCCGTGTAGGCGCTGATGTTCTTGTTGCCGCGCACCGGCATGGCGATCGTGTAGTCGTGCTTGCCGATCGGAAACTCGATGTTCTGGTAGCGCATCGCCTCCGGCGTGCCGCCGCCGCCATCGCCGCATTCGGCCATCGATTCGGGAACTTCGAACACCGCCATGGTCATCTGGGCGCGGAACGGTTCGCTCTGCTGGGTGATATTGCCTTCGTCGTCGGCCCAGGAATAGTCGAACTTGCCGATCGCGTTCAGCGTCATGGCCTGGTTGAAATTGCCGAGATAGTCGCCGACCTCGCCGAACTTGATCTTGTTGGTGAGCTGGCTGCGGCAGACATTGAGACTATCGACGGAGGGACAGGGAAAACGCCCGGTCTCCAGGCTCGCGGTATCGACGCCGGCTTCGTCGAGCACACTCTTGATCGACACGTCGACGCCGTCGCCGAAACCGCCAATGTCCTTGGTGAACATGCGACTCGGCTGGCCGGTCGGGTTGCCCTCTTCGTCGACCGTGGTGAACTGGATCGACATCTTCATGTCCTTGGCTTCGCCCCAGCCGCTGTTCATGACCGAGAAATCCGGGCGGAAGCCAATGCAGCCGAAATGTTCCGATATCGACAGCATCGGCTTGCGGTAGGCGTCGCTGGCGGCGACCTTCATTTCCAGGCTGTCGAGCTTGAACTTCGACTGGTCCGTCGTCTTCAAATCGACTTCGGCAAAGGCCGGCGTGTCTTCCCAGTTCGGCCCTTCATACACATTGCTGGTGGAGATCTGCCCGGTGCCGTTCCAGGCATCGTTGTAGTTGTTTTCCTGCGGATAGATGGCGATGTCCTCGTCGCGCACCAGGTGCTGGTACTGCATGTCGGACTGCTGCGTCATGCGCTGGTCGACAACGACGCCGATCTCGACCTTGTCAGCGTCGCCGCCGCCGGTCTGCGCGTTGAGAAGTCCGCCGACCCGGGCATCGGCCAGCACGTCTGGACGCGAGCCCCCGACCTCCTTGCCCATCACCCATTGCGATTGATAGACCGTGCCACCGGCGAGCCGGCTCTCGCCCTTGCCGTTCTTCAGCCCGTCGACAAATGAGCCGGCGAATATTTCGCCGGTCTTCGACATGAGCCGACCTTCGCCATTCGGGATGCCAGCGACGAACTGGCCTTCATAGCGGTTACCCTCGGCATCGATATGGATGCCCTTTCCGTTGAGTTCTCCCTCAAGCCACAGCCCGTCGAAGACCTCGCCCGAACGAAGCTCGAGCCGCCCTTGCCCATCCGGCCGGCCGTTCCTGACGTCGCCAAAATAACTGGAATAGACGGTCTTCGGGTCATAGTTCGCAGAGCCGCGCACGCGCCAGACCAGGCGGCCCTTGCCGTTGACGGTGCCGTCTTCGGCGATCGTCTGGTCGGGAGACTGGCCAGCGGCCGGCTCCCAGGTGAAGTCGAGATTTTTTTCCGGATGGAAATCCCACACCCGCACCATCCTGCGCAGCACCGAACGCGACCGGCTCTGGTAGAGGACCTGCACACGCTCGGCCCAGGCGCCGGCAGGTTGCGAATTGCCTCCGTTGGCGAAGGCCTGGCCGGTACCGGTAAGAGATGTCGACAGCATCAACGCCGCCAGCAGGGAAGCGGCAGCCATTGCCCTCATTGCGAAGATTCCTGGCCTTGCCATATCCCACCCCTCGACGCCCAACCCCTTGGATGACCAAGCGTAATCGTGGCGGGGGGCTGGCGCAAGTGAACGGCCCCAGCCGTGCACGCCACCGCATAAAAACCCGGCGGCGGGAACGTCCCGCCGCCGGTTTTTTGTTTCTCTGCCGCGGCACGCGCCGCGACCGTGGGCAGCACTCATTTATAGAGGCTGTTGATCCACTGGATGTTGGCGGCGTTCAGGCGCACGGCGGTGTTCGCGTCGGGGCTTTCCGCCACGTTGACGCCGGTGATGATGCGCTGCTTGGACTTGGTGTCATAGGCATAGACCGAACTGCCGCTCGACCCCGGGAATGTATCGCAGTCATACTGGAAATACTCCGGAGCGATGTTTTCGGCATGCACTTCGCAGCTCGCCTTCCACATCGTGCCCATCGGCTTGTCGCCGGGATAGCCGACGAGGTTGGCGGTGAAGTCGCCGAGATCGTCATAGTTGGCGTAGCCCAGCCAGCCGAGGTTGGTGCCGACATCCTGCTTGAGCGTGATGATGCCGAGATCCCACGGGATGACCGAACCATAGTAACCCTGGTAGTTGTCGATGAAGCCCTGCAGCACATAGGCGCTTTCATAGGCGAAGGCGCCGAACGGGGCGTCATCGGCAGTGCTGCCGTTTAGACCTGGCACGAACAGATATTCGGAGAGCCAGTCCTTGTCCTCATGGCTGTAAAGGCAGTGCGCCGCTGTGAGCACCGTGCGCGGGCCGATCAGCGTTGCCGAGCAGCTGCCATAGCTGCCCGTCTTCGCCGATTTGGCTTCGAGATAGCCGATTGCCGAGAACGGGTAGGTCTTGGTGTTCTTGACCTGTTCGCGATCGTCGGCGCCGAAAACCTGGCGGCCGGCTTCGCCTTCGCCGAGATCGGGATCCTCGGTCTTGCGCGGCCCCCCTTCGGCGCCATTGGCCGGCGCATTCAGTTCCTTGATGATGAGCTCACGCAGCGCTTCGCTCGGCTCGATCTTGATCTCCTTGCCATCGGCGGAACGTCCGACGATGGCATAGGATTTGACAGCCGTTTTCTCGTCGGTGATCGGCGCGGCGCGGCTGTCTTCGTCAGTAAGCTTCGGCGTCGTGATCGGCTTTGCCCGACCGGCCTTGAAGTCGCCGGAAGTCACGTCGCGCATGCTTTCGCCATTGCCGGCACTGGCGGAACCAGGGTCGGCGGCGAATGCCGGAACAACCCACATTGCGGTGGAAAGCAATGCGGAAGCCAAGATGGTGTTTGTCAGTTTTGTCATGGTGAGACTCTCCCAAAAGTCAGCAAGGACTGGATCAAAATACAGAAATATTGTCGAGATCGTGGTGACGCCGAAAAATGATTTTGACCCCCGGCATTTCCCCCGATCGTTGTTCTAGGCGGTCATTTCAGGGCCCCCGCCAAAAAAATCCCACGAAGGTATACTGCCTAAAATAATCCTAGATTGGCAATGACAAATCGCTTCCACGTAGCCCGTGGGGGGCTATAGGATTTCCGGGCGGGTTCTGCTCGCGGGCACGGTTAGCAAAAGTGGGATTCGGTTTTGTGACCGATCGCGCGCCGATTGAGTTCGGCACGCCTCCGGATCGCCAGGCCGGCACGACCTCCTTGCACGACGCCCGTATGCCAAACCGCAGGGGCAAGATCGTTTCAGGAGGTTTCAGGTGCATATTAAAAGCCGGCTCAAGCCAATCGTCGCCGCGTCGCTGCTTGGCATCGCCGCCGCCATCACAGCAGTCAACACAGGCCAGGCGGACGAAGCCGCGGTCAGGCCGGAGGCCGCCGTATCGCCGATGCAGCGTGTGGCCGATGCCAGGGCCAAGGCCGCGGCGGAAAACCCCGACGGCGCCGACCGCGTCTATGGCGGCAACCAGGCCGAAAAGGGCGCCTATCCGTTCCAGGTCGCGCTGCTCACCACCAACCGGCTGGATGAGAACCCGGCCTCGCAGGCCAATGCACAATTCTGCGGCGGCAGCCTGATCGCTCCGCAATGGGTACTGACGGCGGCGCACTGCCTCCACGACAAGGGTGAGCCGATCTCGCCTGATTCGGTCACTGTGCTGACCGGGGCCACCGATCTCAGCGAGGGCAAGCGCCACAAGGTGGTGGAGGTCATCGTCAACGAGGGCTACAGCGAGCAGACGCTCGACAACGATCTCGGCCTGCTGCGGCTCGCCGACGCGGCGGACGCGCCGACCATCAAGCTCACCCATGACGTGACCCCGGATACCGGCAAGACCACCGTCACCGGCTGGGGCAAGATGCAGGACGGCACGTTTCCGACCGCGCTGATGGTGGCTGATCTCGATCTGCAGCCGAACAGCGCCTGCAACAGCGGCATCAAGGCCATCTATGCCCATGATTTGAAGGCCGCCCTCGGCGATCTGTCGCATCGCATGCGCTATTCGGAAAAGGGCATCGATGCCGCCGCCAATGCGATCGCCGCCGACATGACCGACCCGCTGACATCAAACATGATCTGCGCCGGCACCACCAGCGGCGTGCGTGATGCCTGCAATGGCGACAGCGGCGGGCCCCTGTTCATGACCGGCGCCGGCGGCCCGGTCCAGGTCGGCGTCGTCTCCTGGGGCGAAGGGCCGGCGGACGGCAGTGCCGCCTGCGGCCATAAGGACGCCTTCGGCATCTACACGCGGCTCGCCAACTACACCGGCTGGATCGATGAGAAGATGAAGACCAAGGCTCCGGCTCCGGAAAAGCCGAAGCCGGGATTGGGCACTGCGCAGAAGCCCAAAACGCCCTGAAGCCGGATCGTCAGGAAAAGCAAAACGGCGGGAGCGATCCCGCCGTTTTGCTTTGTTCATTCCATGTTACTTCCTCGGCGGTCCTTTGCGCTCGGCCGAAGCCGCCCACAGGTTGATGTCGGATTCCCGCGCGTAGCTGTCGATCTCCGCCAGTTCGGCATCGCTGAAATCGAGCACCCTGAGCGCACCGACGCAGTCCTCGACCTGTTCCGGCCGGCTGGCGCCGATCAGCGCCGAGGTCACCTTGCCCCTGCGCAGAACCCAGGCTAGCGCCATCTGCGCCAGCGTCTGGCCACGCTTGCCGGCGATGGCGTTCAGCGCCTTGATGTTGGCAATGGCCTTGTCGTTGATGAAGGCTGGCCGCAGCGACTTGCCCTGTGAGGCGCGGCTGCCGTCGGGAATACCGCCGAGATATTTGTCTGTCAGCATGCCTTGCGCCAATGGCGAGAACACGATCGAGCCGACGCCAATCCCTTCGAGCGTGTCGAGCAGTCCGTCTTCCTCGACCCAGCGGTTCAGCATCGAATAGCTCGGCTGGTGGATGATGCATGGCGTGCCGAGCTGTTTGAGGATGTCGGCAGCTTCGCGCGTGCGCTGCGAGTTGTAGGACGAGATGCCGGCATAGAGCGCTTTGCCCGAGCGCACCGCATGGTCGAGCGCGCCCATGGTTTCTTCCAGCGGCGTGTCGGGATCGAAGCGGTGCGAATAGAAGATATCGACATAATCGAGCCCCATCCGCTTCAGGCTCTGGTCGAGGCTGGCCAGAACATATTTGCGGCTGCCCCATTCGCCATACGGGCCTGCCCACATCTCGTAGCCGGCCTTGGTCGAAATGATCAGCTCGTCGCGGTAGGCGGCGAAATCGGTGCGCATGATCTCACCGAAGGCGGTCTCGGCCGACCCGGGCGGCGGTCCGTAATTGTTGGCGAGGTCGAAATGCGTGATGCCGAGGTCGAACGCCTTGCGCACGATCGCCTGCTTGGTCCTGTGCGGCGTATCGTTGCCGAAATTGTGCCACAGCCCAAGCGAGATCGCCGGCAGTTTCAAGCCGGACCGTCCGCAGCGGTTGTAGATCATGTTCGCGTAACGGTTCTCGGCGGGCACATAGGGCATGGGGAAATCCTCGAATCTGAATGAAGCCGGGGCCGTCATCGCCAAAGCGGTGAACCGGCCCTGCGCCCCAACCCTTTACCCTCTCCCCAATGCCACGGGGAGAGGGTAAATCAGAATTATCGATAATCCAGGCTATTTCTTCTTCGCCAGCAGCGCCTTGGCCTCCTCGACACCGAGTGCCGCAGGCCGCTCGCAGGTCGTCTGCATGGCGACGAACTTGCCGGTCTCGCCCGAACGCAGGATGCTGGTCATGACGTCGACCGCATGCAGCGCCAGTTCCATGGAACAGCGGTGCGGACGCCCCTCGGCGATCGCCAGCGCCATGTCGGCGAGGCCTGATGTGCGGTAGTTGGCCATCATGCCCTGGCCGTGCATTTCGTTGGGAACGCCGAACGGATGCTTCCACTTGGGCAATTTCTTGACCGGCTTGCCCTCCTCGGTGAAGCGCACGTCGCCACCGAAGAAGTTCGGATCGGGCACGAACACCGTACCGGCCTCGCCGTAGAGTTCCATCGGCGCATGGCCGTGTGCCCAGACATCCCAGCTGGTGTTGAGCGTGATCACGGCGCCGTTCTCGAACTCCAGCAGGCCGTGGATGGTCGTCGGCGTGTTGACCGGGATCTTTTCGCCCGCACGCGGCTTTGAGCTAATGGTGCGCTCCTTGGCTGGCGTCGTCGCGAAGGCCGCGACCTGCTTCACCGGCCCGAGCAGCTGGATCAGGTTGGTGACGTAGTACGGCCCGATGTCGAGCACCGGCCCGGCGCCCGGCTGGAAGAAGAAATCCGGATTGGGGTGCCAGTGCTCCATACCGTGCCCCATGACATGGCAGGTGCCGCTGGTGATCTTGCCGAGCTTTCCCCCGTCGATCAGTTCGCGCACCAGCTGATGCGCCCCGCCGAGAAAAGTGTCGGGCGCCGAACCGATGCGCAGACCCTTCTTTTCGGCCCGCGCCTTGAGGTCCTGGCCCTCCTTGAGCGACAGCACGAAGGGCTTTTCCGAATAGACATGCTTGCCGGCGTCGAGCACCCGTTTCGACACTTCATAGTGCACGGCCGGGATCGTCAGGTTGACGATGATATCGATGTCGTCGGCCTTGAGCAGGTCCTCGACGGTCTCGGCGCGCAGCTTGAATTCCTTCGCCCTTGCCTTGGCCGCATCCATGTTGATGTCCGCGCAGGCGCGCATCTCGATGCCGCGAAACAGCGGCGCCAGCGAGAAATACGCCTTCGAGATGTTACCGCAGCCGATAACGCCAATACCCAGCTTCTTTGCCATTGTGATTGTTCCTAGTAAGCCTTGACGGATGCGATCGAACGGCGAGCGAAGCGCTCGATGTCGTTCGGGTTATCCTGTTCCATGACGAAATATTTGGCGGCGCTCTTGGCCCGCAGCGCCTCGATCAGGCCGGCCCAGTCGATGACGCCGTGGCCGACATCCGACCAGCCGTCCTCGTCGAGCCCCTCGCCCGGCTTGGCCATGTCCTTGACGTGGACGGCGACGATGCGCTTGCCGTGTTTTTCGATCCAGGGCAGCGGATCGGCGCCGCCGCGCACCACCCAGGCGACGTCCATCTCCCAGCCGATGCCGGGCGCGGACGACAGGATGTGATCCTGCGGCAACGAGCCGTCGGCGAGTGCCTTGAACTCGAAATCATGGTTGTGCCAGGCAAAACCGTAGCCGGCCTTCTCGGCGGTCTCGCCGACCTTGGCCAGACGCTCGCCGAACCCGCGCCAGCCGGCAGCATCGTTCGGCCGGGCATCGGGCATGAGATAGGGGCAGATCAGCAGCTTGACGCCGAGCGTATCGGCGATCCTGCGCACACCGTCGAAATCAGTCTCCAGCGCATCGATGGAAAAATGTCCGGTCGGCATGGCAAGGCCGTTCTTGTCGAGTTCGGCGCGAAAAGCCTTGGGATCGTCATAGACGCCGCCAAAGCCTTCGACCTGGGTATAGCCGAGCTTGCCCAGCGTCTCGAGCACGCCTTCCCAGGGTTGGAAATTGCGGGCGCTGTAAAGTTGGAATGACCAGTTCATCGTCTCTGTCCGTTCTGCTTGGGGGATGGTCTCGGGGGAGGATGGTGCTTGAGATCTACATACGGTTGCCGGATTGAGCGTCGAAGAGCGAGGCGCGGGCAGGATCAAAGCCGATCCGGACCGGATCGCCATTGCGCAGGGTCTTTTCCGCCTCGACACGGAACGAGAAATTGCGGCCTCCGAGCTTCGTCCACACCAGCGTATCGGAGCCCATCGGCTCGACAATCTCGACGGCGGCATCGGTGGCGAACGGCATCGAATTTGCCGCCTCGCCAAAGACAACATGCTCTGGCCGGATGCCCAACACGCAAGCGCCACTGCCATTGACCGCGCCGTCGAAGGCGTAGCGGTCGAGCGATATGGATACGTCGCCTGTCTTGAAGGCCGCCGGCGTGCCGCCCTCCAGCTGCCCCTCAATAAAATTCATCGCCGGCGAGCCGAGGAAGCCGGCGACGAAGCGGTTGACCGGGCGGTTGTAGATGGTCTGCGGCGCGTCGAGCTGCTGGATGACGCCCCCCTTCATCACCGCAATGCGGTCGGCCAGCGTCATCGCCTCGATCTGGTCATGCGTGACGTAGATCATGGTGTTCTGCAGCTTGCGGTGCAGGAGCTTGATTTCGACGCGCAGTTCCGAGCGCAGCTTGGCGTCGAGATTGGACAGCGGCTCGTCGAACAGGAAGACATCGACGTCGCGCACCAGCGCCCGCCCGATCGCCACGCGCTGGCGCTGGCCGCCCGAAAGTGCGGCTGGCTTGCGCTGCAAAAGCGGCTCGATCTGCAGGATTTCGGCGGCGCGCGCGATGCGCTTGGCGATCTCGTCCTTCGGGATGCCGGCAACGCGCAGTCCGAAGGAAAGGTTCTTCTCCACCGTCATCTGCGGATAGAGCGCATAGGACTGGAACACCATGCCGATGCCGCGATCCTTGGGTTCTTCCCAGGTGACGTTCTTGCCCTTGATGAAGATGCGGCCTTCCGAAATGTCGAGCAGACCGGCGACGCAGTTGAGCAAGGTCGACTTGCCGCAGCCGGAAGGGCCGAGCAGCACGATGAATTCGCCTTCGGCGACATCGAGGTTGAGCGTGTGCAGCACCGGGACCGCGCCGAAGCTCAGCGACAGGTCCTGGATCGAAACGCTGGTGCCGTTCTCAGCCATGTCCACTAGCCTTTCACCGCGCCGGCGGCGATGCCGCGCACGAACCATCTTCCGGAGATGAAATAGATGAGCAACGGCACCGCCGCCGTCAGAATAGTGGCCGCCATGTTGACGTTGTATTCCCTGACGCCGGTCGTGGTGTTGACGATGTTGTTGAGCTGCACCGTCATCGGCCAGTTGGAGCGCCCGGCGAACACGACGCCGAACAGGAAGTCATTCCAGATGCCGGTCACTTGCAGGATGATGGCGACGACGGTGATCGGCACCGACATCGGCAGCATGATATGGAAGAAGATGCGCCAGAAACCCGCCCCGTCGACGCGCGCCGCCTTGAACAGCTCGACCGGCAGTGCCGCATAGAAATTGCGGAACAGCAGCGTCAGGATGGGCATGCCGAAGATGGTGTGGACGATGATGATGCCAGGCAGGGTCGCGAACAGCCCGACCGAGCTCAGTCCGATGATCAGGGGATAGATCACGACCTGATACGGCACGAAGGCGCCGAACACGAGCAGTCCGAACAGAAGGTTGGCGCCCTTGTATGGCCAGAAGGTCAGCGCGTAGCCATTGATCGACGCGCAGATGATCGAGATCGCGACGCTGGGCAAGGTGATCTTCACCGAATTGTAGAAACCTGGACTGAGACCGTTGCAATCGCGGCCGGTACAGGCATGCAACCAGGCGTCGAGCCAAGGTTGAAAGGTCGGCTCGCCCGGAAGGTTGAACAGGTGTCCGAGCCTGATCTCCGGCATCCCCTTCAGCGATGTGACGATCATGATGTAGACCGGGATCAGGAAGAAGAGAGCCGCAACGATCAGGAACGCATAAAGGCCGATGCGGCCGGCCGACACGTGTCGCGGTTTCGCCCCGTAGGGCCCCGCGGCGGCCTGGTCCAGCGCGTTCTGAATAGGCTGCGTTGCGGTGATCTGAGCTGCGGTCATGCCTCCGCTCCTCCCAGGCGATTTCGCCGCCAGATCACAATGCCGCTGAAAGCCAGCACGACCAGCACCGGCAGCAGCATCATCGTTGCCGCTGCCATGCCTTGGCCGACATTCTGCCGGACGGTGATGAGCTGGATGACGTAGACCGCCGGCATCGACGTAGCGATGCCGGGACCGCCGCCGGTCATGGCAATGACCAGGTCGTAGACGCGCACGACGCTCACGCACTGGAGAACGAAGGCAGTGGCGAAGGCGCCCTTCATCATTGGCGCCACGATGGAAAGATGCGTGCGCCACGTCGGGATGCCGTCGACCTTCGCCGCCTTCCAGATCTCCTCGTCGACGCCGCGCAGCCCGGCAAGCAGGATCGCCATCGTCACGCCCGAGCCCTGCCAGATGCCCGCCACCACCAGCGCATAGATCGCGGTGTTGGCATCGACCAGCGGAGCGAAACTGAAGCTCGACCAGCCCAAGTTGCGCAGTGCCTCCTGCAGGCCGAGATTGGGATCGAGCACCCACTGCCAGACGAGGCCGGTGACGATCAGCGACATGGCGAACGGGTAGAGGAATATCGACCGGAACAGGTCCTCCTGGCGGATGCGCTGGTCCATGAAGACCGCAAGCAGGTAGCCGAACACCATATTACAGGTGATGGACATCAGCCCGAAGAACCAGATGTTGTTGACCGAGACGAGCCAGCGGCTATCGGCCCAAAGTCGCCTGTACTGCGCCAGGCCGACAAAATCATAGGTGGGGAAAAGCTTGGAGCTGGTGAAAGACCATAGCACCGAGAAGCCGATACCGATCACGAACACGCCGACGGCAACGAGGATCATCGGTATCGTCCCGATGACGGCGGGCAAATGAAATCTGCGTCTCCAGCTCTTCTGCATCGTCCGTTTTTCTCCGCTTCCACCGACACGCCGGCGCGAAACTCAACGTTGCACGAACCACCGGTCCCAGGCCGATGTGGCGACCGTCGCCGATAGAGAGGAGTCCTCTCGGGCCTTGGGACAGGAGTGAAGGCGCCGCCTCAAGGGCGGCGCCTCCAGGTACTGGTCGTTGCTAGTCCGAATTGCCGATGATGGTCGCGAACTTCGCCGTGGCGTCCTCGGCGGTCATGGAGTCGTCCGCGAAGTACTGCCCGACCAGCTCGTTGAGCTGCTGATTGGTGTTCTCGGTGATGAACCGGTTCGTCGCGGTGACGATGTTGGCCGGATTGTCCACTGCTTTCAGCGACTTCTGCATGCACGGATCGGCCGTAGACATGTCGACGTCGGCACGCACGGGCATCGAACCCTTGGCGTTGTTGAACGCAACCTGGACCTCAGGGCTGATCAGCAGCGCCGCGAGACGCTTCTGCGCGGCTTCGACATCTGGATTGTTCTGTTTGAAGAACACGATGATGTCGCCGTCGGTGCTGACCACCGGCTTGTCCTCGTTGAGGCCGATCATGCAGCCGAAATCCTTGACGCCGGTCATGCCGGCGGCCGCGAATTCGCCGCGCGCCCAGTCGCCCATTACCTGGAGTCCGGCCTTGCCGGTGATCACCAGATTGGTGGTGTCGTTCCAGTTGCGATTGGCATAGCCATTGTCGGTTAACTGCTTCAGGGCCCTCAACTGCGTGAAGACGCCTTTCATCTCCGGGCCGCCGGCGATTTCGGCGCTCTTCTTCGTATACATCTCGTCGCGCTTGGCGATACCGAGTGCCTCGGTGACCATGTCCTGGAAGAGCAGCTGAATCTGCCAGCCGTTTCCGTCGCCGCCGATGGCGAAGGGAATGAAACCGGCCGCCTTTATCTTCGGCGCCGCCGCGATGAAGTCGGCCATGCTCTTCGGTTCCGGCACGCCGGCTTTCTCGAACACCGGCTTGGAGTACCAGGCCCAGTAGTTCGAGTGGATGTTGACCGGCACGCACCACCAATGGCCGTCAACGAGACAGGCGCTGCCGATCGCCTTCGGGCGAATGACATCACCCCACTTGCCGGCGGTCGCGACATCGGTGAGGTCGAGCAGCTTGCCGCCCGAAATCAGTTCCTCGTACTGGCGACCGGGATTGAACTGAGCGGCACCGGGCGGATCGCCGCCGAGCACGCGCTGCATGACGGTCGAGCGGGCGGTTTCGCCGAGAGCGATGGCGCTGTCCACCCACTTGTCGCCGTGACCGTCATTGTCGAAGGCCTTGGCGAACTGCGAGACCGCAGCCGACTCGCCCTTGGATGTCCACCAGTGAATAACTTCGAGGTCCGCGGCAGTGGCCGGGGCGGCGAACTGCAGCGCGGCCGTTGCTGCCAACGCAGCGGTCAAAAGTCTGTATCGCATTTCGGCTTCCTCCCAGAAATCTGAAACGTTACAGATTTTCGATACGGCAATTGGGCTGATGGTGCAACCCCATGCATGAAGACCCTTCGAGATTTTTTCGAGCCGCGAACAAAATATGTCGCCTCCCATTCGTTGTGCGCCGCAATATGAGCAACCGCAGCGCAAAACAGGCACGCTGCTCATGGCAGCCGGCAAAAAGATCGCAAGACGGCGTTCCGCCTTGAATTCCTGGGTGAATTCACAACCGCCTGTCCCCCGCCATAGTCGGCAACAGGCGAACGAGATTGGCAACCTGTAACGTTTCAGTATATTGAAGCCTCTCCGGGCTTGAAATCATGACGCGCCGCAAATCGTGGCGATTGCCGACCTGCCCGGTGGCTGCTATGCGCCTGACGGGCGGGACGAATGGACAGACGGCGTTCGGAAAACAATGACGAGGCGGCGGCGCAAGGGCGGCCGACGCTGAAGACGCTTGCCTTCATGACCGGGCTCGGCGTCACCACCGTGTCGCGCGCCCTGAAGGATGCCCCGGAGATCGGCGCCGAAACCAGGCGCCGCGTCCAACTCGTCGCCAAGCAGATCGGCTACCGGCCGAACCGTGCAGGCGTGCGCCTGCGCACCGGCAGGACCAATGTCATCAGCCTCGTGCTCAACACCGATCGCGAGATCATGAGCTTCGTCTCGGATATCATCTATGGCGTTTCGGAAGTGCTGGCCGACACGCCCTATCACCTGATCGTCACTCCCTATTCGCGCTCGCAGGATCCGCTGGATCCGGTGCGCTATCTGGTCGAGACCGGCTCGGCCGACGGCGTCATCATCTCGCGCACCCAGCCCAACGATCCCCGCGCCCGCTACATGCTGGAGCACGGCATGCCTTTTGCAACGCATGGCCGCACCGACATGGGGCTCGTCCACCCCTATTATGATTTCGACAACTATGCTTTCGCGGCGGAAGCGGTGCGCCGGTTGTCGGGCATGGGCCGGCGCAGACTGGCACTTCTGTCGCCGCCGCCGGGGCTGACCTATTATGACCACACGCTGAACGGTTTCGCCGATGCGCTGAGCGAGGTCGGCGCCAGCGAAATCCCGTTCAACACGGTGTCGATCGACCATACGATCGAGCAGATCAGGAGCCGTACCGCGCAGGTGATGCGCCGCGATATCAGGCCGGATGGCTTTGTCAGCAGCGCCGCGGCCGCGACGCTGGCCATCGTCGCCGGCATCGAAGATGCCGGCCTGAAGCTCGGCCGCGACGTCGACGTGGTGTCCAAGCAGTCGTCGGACCTGCTGCACCTGTTCCGACCGGAATTGCTTGTCGTCAACGAGAACTTTCGGCTGGCCGGCTCCGAACTCGCCCGCTCCGTGCTGGGCTGGATCGGCGGCGCAGCACCCGGGTCGCTGCAGTCGTGCGGCGTGCCGGGCGAGGTCCTGGCCTATCGGGGTTGATTGGCGCGACTTAAGAGTCGGGTCAGGCCGAGTCGAAAATGGTTGATACCGAGAACCGGAGCGGAGCGCACTTAAAGTACATGAGCACCGGAAGCGCAGGTTGCAACCATTTGCAGGCCGACCTCACCTGCCTCTAGCCGGTGGCGCCGCTGCCCCATGGTCCATGGAACGCCCCCTGCTCGCCGATGCGCTCGAAGCCATGAGCGCCGAAGAAATCGCGCTGCGCCTGGATCAGGTTCGAGGTCCCGCGGCCCTGCCTGTAGCTGTCGAAATAGGCCAGCGCGGAAGACAGCGCCGGCACCGGCGCTCCGGCCTCGGAAGCCCTGGCAACGATGCGGCGCAGCGATGGATGCGCCTCCTTCATCATGGCGATGAAGGCCGGTGCCATCAGAAGGTTGGTCGATGCGCCACCCGAACCGAAGGCCTCAGCCATGGTGTCCAGCATCTGCGAGCGGATGATGCAGCCGGCCCGCCAAATCTTGGCGATGGTCGGCATCGGCAGGTTCCAGTTGAACTCCTTCGACGCGCCGCTCATCACCGCGAAGCCTTGCGCGTAAGCCGCGATCTTGCCGGCGAACAGCGCCAGTTCAAGGTCTTTCAGCAGCGCGTCCTTGTCGCCGGAAATCTTCGTCACGCCGATATTGCCATAGGCCTTTTCCGCCGCCTGGCGCTCGTCCTTGATCGACGACAGCACGCGCGCCGCCACCGCGGCCTCGATCGCGGTCGCCGGAATGCCAAGCTGCTGCGCCTCGATGACCGACCATTTGCCGGTGCCTTTCTGGCCGGCGCGGTCGAGGATGATGTCGACCACCGGCTTGCCGGTCTTGGCATCGTCGGCGGCCAGCACCTTGGCGGTGATCTCGATCAGATATGAGTTGAGCCTTCCCTGGTTCCACTGCTCGAAGACCTTGCCGATTTCCTTCGGCCCCATGCCCAGGCCGTCGCGCAGGATGCCGTAGATCTCGGCGATCATCTGCATGTCGGCATATTCGATGCCGTTGTGGATGGTCTTGACGAAATGGCCGGCGCCGTCGGTGCCGAGCCAGGCCGCACAGGGCTCGTCCTTGAACTTGGCTGAGATGGCGGTCAGCACTTTTTCGACCCGCTTCCAGGAGTCTTCCGTGCCGCCGACCATGATCGACGGCCCATGCCGCGCACCCTCCTCACCGCCGGACACGCCCATGCCGATGAAGGTCAGGCCGGAGCCGGAAAGCTCTGAGAAACGCCGCATCGTGTCGCGGAAATTGGCGTTGCCGGCATCGATGACGATGTCGTTGTCGGACAGCACGCCGCGCAGCGCTGCGATCTGTTCGTCGACCGGCTTGCCGGCCAGCACCATGATGATGATCGGGCGCGGCGGCCGGATCGCAGCGGCAAGCTCCTCCAGGCTGTAGCAAGGCACGACCATGTCCTTCAGCGCGCCGGCATTCTCGACAAAGGCGTCGGTGCGCGCCCGGGTGCGGTTGAAGACGGCGATGCGGTGTCCGTGCTCGGCGATGTTGAGCGCCAGATTGGAGCCCATCGTGCCAAGGCCGATCAGGCCGATTTCGGCTTTTTCCATCGTTTCTTCCCTGCTTTCGGATCGTTTGTTGAGGCCGCGTTTTGCGCGGATGATTGACGGGCGTTTCGCGCCGCGTCAACCGCCTCGCCGATTTGTGTTGCTCCAGGCTGCAAGCGCAGCCTGCTGGACAATGATATCACATCCGCCGTTACGGCCTGATGTCCAATGGCGCCTCGATCTTCACCATCTCGAAGTCCGAGACCAATATGTCGATGCGCACCGTCCAGCGGCCGGGAACCGGGATGACGAGGTTGTCGACGCGCCAACTGCCGTCGCCGGGTTTGGTCGCCACACGCTTCAAGGGCTCGATGCCGGAATCGGGCTTGGACAGCACCAGCGTCACTTCCTTGGCGTCGAGCGGGCCGAAATCGCCGGTCATGATGATCATCGAGGCGACGACCGGCCCGGCATGGCCGGGTGTGATGCTGAGATCGGCCATCGCCTGCAGCGCGTGGATGTGGACCGAAACCGGCTGCGCCGCCGCGATCGCCAGCGCTCGTGGCGGCGGCGTGAAGCGCCAGCCGGCGGCAATCCCGAAAATCGCCAGTACGATCAGCATTTCGGCGCCGATCGAGCGGGCGAGCCGGCGCTGCACCTCCGTCGCCCCGGCCTCGGCCGAGGCGGTCAGCCTCCAGCGGTTGACACCGGCCAGCGTGAACAGGAGAACCAGCAGCCCAAGCTTGACCAGCAGCAGCCGGCCATAAGCGGTGCCGACCAGTGCCGCCGGCGTCTGCACCTGGATGACGGCCAGCACCACTCCGGCCGCGGCAAGCATCGTCACCACAGGCAGGATCAGGCGGGAAAACCGCCGCAGGAACGGTGCGGCTTCCGCCGATCGCCCCTTCAGCGCCAGGCCGAGCGGCGCCAAGGCACCGGCCCAGAAAGCGATGCCAGCGCCGTGCAGGAAGACGATCGGCCCCGTCAGCCATTGCGGCTCGGCGGCACTTGCATGGCCGCTGGCGGCAAGTGCCGCGCCCACACCGGCCAGCCCGGCCAGCGCCAAGGGCCTAGCCGCCGCGCGTGGCCCGGCCAGCGAGAGCAGGCCGAGGCCCAGCGCGACGAGGGCGATCAGCACCGTCGAGCCGAAACTAGTGCCGAGCGCCGTCCGCCAGATGACCGGCTGCGCCAGATGGGAGAGCGGCGCACCGAGCGCATCCAGCCCCTGGAAGCCGAGGGAAAGAGGCGTCGCGACCAGCCCGCACAGGATCGCCACCGTGACGAGGCGCTGGCCGGCGCGGCCGCCGCCAGCCAGCCAGGCAAGGGCGAAGGCACCGCCAACGCCGAGGAAAAGGCCCACATAGAGAAGGACCTTGCCGATCCAGATCGCCGCCCGCTGTTGCCAGTCGACGGCTTCGGACACGGCTGGCGGCGCGCTTGGCGCGCCGATGGAAAACAGCAGGGAGCCCCCGACCGGATGGCCGTCGGCCGATATGACGCGCCAACTCAGCACATGCGTGCCGGACTTGAGAGGCTGGGGGTCGTCGATCTCGAGCGTCTGGTCGCTGAGGCGGAAGGATGTCAGCGCAACTGGCGTGCCGTCCGGTTTCACCAGCGTCAGCACCAGTGGCGAGACCGGCTCGCTGAAGGTCAGGGCGAATTGCGCCGGAGCCTGCGCCAGCACCGAGCCGTCGGGCGGGTCGGCCTTGATCAGCGCCGCATGGGCAAAGGCCTGGTTTGTCGAGGCCATGACGACGAGCGCCATGATCATGGCGAGAAGCATTCCTGCGGCCCAGCCGACACGCCGGCCGGCCATGACAGTCTTCTGAAGCAGAAACATCGTGTTCATATCATCGCCATCGAATTAGCGGCGCGCTTTGCGCAAAGAGCGCGCCGCCGAGACATCATTTCTTCGGCGTGAGCTGGATGCCGGGCGCCGGGTTCTCCAGCGCGTCTTCATCCTGCCCAGCGGCCGGTATCTCGATCCAGCGCTCGGCGGCATCGCCGCATTCCTGCACCACGGGGAAATAGAGCTTCTGGCCGACCGGCAGATCCGCCGTCAGCGTCGCGCGGAAGACGAACTCGTCATAGAATTCATCCGGCAGGCTGCCGCCACTCCAGTCGAGTTCCTTGACGCCATCGGTCACCGCCTGGCCGTAGAGCTGGTAGGATTTCTCATACTTGCCTTTCTTGGCCTGCAGCGTCCAGCCCGGCTTCGGCATCGGCTTCACCGCGATCACCCCTTCCGGAATCTGCACGCGTAGGGCGGTTGTCGCCTTGCCGTCGCAGCCATGCGGCACGCGCAGGACTGCCTTGTAGGTCGAGCCGACGGGCGCCTCCTGGGTTTCGAGCGTGATGTGCGCGAAGGCGGCACCTGTCCCCAGGACAAGAAACGCGCCGGCCGACAAAAGATACTTGTTCATGATGGTCCCTCTGATCTTCAAAATTCGTGGCTTGGTGATCAATTGGCGTGGTCGTCCGTGCCGCCCATCTCGCCCATACCTTCGACGGCGAACTCGATGGTGACGGTGCCGGCCTTTTCGAAGGTCAGCGTGGCGGCGAATTTTTCGCCCTGCTTGGGTTGCCGCTTCAGGCCCATGAACATCAGGTGATAGCCGCCAGGCGCCAGCGCCACCTTGCCGCCGGCCGGGATTTCCAGCCCGCCGACGACCGGCCGCATGGTCATGACGCCGTCCTTGACGCCCATCTCATGCAATTCTGCTTTTTCGGAGACATCCGAAGAAATCGACAGCAGCCGGTCCGCCGCGCTGCCCTCGTTGGTGATGGTGAAATAGCCGCCCGCCACCTTGGCGCCGGCCGGCGTGGCGCGCGACCAGGGATGCTCGATTTCGAGATCTCCGACCTTGAATTCGTGCGCCAGGACGGTCCGGGCGCCGGCAAGCATGAGGACAAGAGCCAGCACGACGATGCCGAACCAGGAGGCGAAGCCGCGCGGGACGGAGTTGGCGCGGCCCGGCATGGAATGCGCGGGGGTAAAGGGAGAATAGGACATGGTTGCTCCATGGAGTGACGATCGCGCCGTTGCGGCCGCGATGCAATTTTGTCTTGGATGGATGCGCCCGCGAAAGGTTCCGCCGGGCAAGCAGGCTCAAGCCGCCAGCGGCGGCGCGCGCGGATTCGACGGAGACCGTTCGCGCGCGAAGTCGAGATGCGTGACCGCCGGAAAGACGAAGGCCAGCGTTTCAAAGGAAAGGCTGGCCGGTGACAGTCCGGCATCGGGCGGCGGCGCATAGGCCGAAGCAAACATGCTGCAGCCAAGCACGCAACACGCCGGCAGGTGGGTCGGGTGCTGGTCGCCGCCGGGAAGCTGGGTGGCGCCGTCGCGGGTACAGATGACATTGCCGAAGGAGTCGAGCTGCGCCGCGTTCGGACCGGTGCCGAGGGCGAACGCGCCAAGCGACGACTGGAGCAACAGAAGACAGGCCGCGACAAGCGCGGCCGGCAGGCTCCACCGTGTCCTCCGGCTCTTCAAACGATCCGCCTCACCAAGCTACCGGAAGGATATCTATCACGCCAACGGGAGGCCGAAAATCGCCAAATCGATGCTGCGGCAACGCGGCGCGATCAGGTGCGGGACGGTTGCCGGCTTTCTGGGATTGAGGTCAGGAGCGTCTGGCGCGCCGACTTCAAATGCTTGCGGCAGGCGGCATCGACCTTGCCGAGGTCACGCGATTTCAGCGCCGCTATATAGGCCAGATGTTCGCCGATCGCGACCGCGTTGCGCTCTCGCTCCTGCGCCTTGTTCCACTGATAGTGGTAGTGGAAGATCATGGCGATGACGTCGTAAAAATCGACGATGAAGCGGTTGTGCGAGGCGCGGTGGATCAGCCGGTGAAACCGTTCGTCAAGCTCGGAAAATGCGTTGAAGCGCGTGTTAATCTCCCTTGCCAGCAGCTGGTGTTCGTCCTCTAGCTGGTCGAGATCGGCCCAGACCGGGCTGTCCTGCGGCAGCGCTGCGAAGGCAGCCGCCGAGCGCAGTTCGAACATTTCGCGGATTTCTGTCAGTTCGAGTGCAAAGGCGCGCGTAAAACCCTTCAGCACCCAATGGCTGTTGCGGCGCTTCTCGATCAGGCCGAAGCGCGAGAAGCGGATCAGGAATTCGCGCACGCTGGTGGTGCCGACGCCGATCTCGCGCGCCAGTTCGAGCTCGTTGATCTGCATGCCGGCTTCGGCGCCGCCGGCGAGCAGCCGGCGCATGAACGACCGCTCGATGATCTCGGCCAGCGTATCGGTCTCTTCCTCGGGGAAAAAATCCTGAAGCGCCGGATCGCGCAGCACCGTCTTGGCGCGCTTGTTCCAGGCGATCAGCCCGGTCTCTTCCATACGCGAAAGGATGCTGCGCACGGTGGTGCGGCTGACGCCGAGCAGTGTGCCCAGTTCCGGCTCCGAAGGCAGACTGCGCGTTTCGTCGAGCAGCCTGAGGCACCTGTTATAGGCATCCTTGTAGACGTTGTTGCTCTTCGACATCCCCAGACCCATTGCACGACGGCGCTTGCGACGGCCGGCTTGAAGCGCAATATGACGTTCCCATGACCCTGAAAAGCGGGAATCGCTTCGTCAGGACCATGCCCGGCCAACTGTTTGCGGGATCCAAACCCCAAGGGGCATGTGGAGCCGCCGGAAAAAACAATTGACGCAAAAATGTTTTTTCACGATAAAAGACATTAACTCTTAACCGGCGCGTGTCAATCCGCCCGCGCATCCCAGGATCACCCAGGAAACCGGCCGTGAACGTCTCCAACAGCATTCTTCTGTCCCCAGCCGACAACGTCGCCGTCGCCAACGGCCGTATCGAAATCGGTACCGCGCTGCCCGGCGGCGCCGTCGCCGCCGCGGTCATCGACCCCGGCCACAAGGTGGCGATCAAGCCGATCGCCACCGGCGAAGCCGTGGTGAAGTACGCCCAGGCGATCGGCCGCGCCACGCAGGACATCGCGCCGGGCGAGCATGTCCATTCGCACAATCTGGTGTTCGAGGCCGGACGCCTGCCGGTGGTGCCGCCAAGCGAGGCGGAGCATGCGACGGAGGCGGACCGCGCCCGCACCTTCATGGGTTACCGCCGCGCCGATGGCCGCGCCGGCACGCGCAACTTCATCGGCATCATCGCCAGCGTCAACTGCTCGGCCACCGTCTGCCATTCCATCGCCGACGCGGCGAACCGCACGCTGCTGCCGAAATATCCCGGCATAGACGGGTTCGTGCCGATCGTGCACGGCCAGGGCTGCGGCATGAGCGGCACCGGCGACGGCATGATGGTGCTGCACCGCACGCTCGCCGGCTATGCCCGCCACCCGAATTTCGGCGGCGCGCTGATGGTCGGCCTCGGCTGCGAGGTCAACCAGCTCACGCTCTACGGCCAGAAGGGTGTGGCCGCCGGCAAACGCCATTTCAACATCCAGGACGCCGGCGGCTCGCGCAAATCGGTGGAAAAGGCGCTCGGCGTGCTGGCCGAGATCGCCGAGGAAGTCGGCCAGTTGAAGCGTGAACCGATCCCGGTCAGCGAAATCGTCGTCGGCCTGCAATGCGGCGGTTCCGACGGCATGTCGGGCATAACAGCCAATCCGGCGCTGGGCGCCGCGGTCGACATCCTTGCCGGCGTCGGCGGCATCGGCATTCTGTCCGAGACCACGGAAATCTACGGCGCCGAGCACCTGCTCGCCTATCGCGCGGCGACACCGGAGATTGCCCAGAAGCTCGACGGGTTCGTCAAGTGGTGGGAGGAGCATGTCGCCAAGCACGGCGCCTCGATCGACAACAACCCCTCGCCCGGCAACAAGCGCGGCGGCCTGACCACCATTCTGGAAAAGTCGCTGGGCGCGGTCGCCAAGGGCGGCCAGACGCCGCTCAACGGCGTGTTCGGCTATGCCGAGAAGGTCACCGGCAGCGGACTGGTGTTCATGGACACGCCCGGCTACGACCCGGTCTCGGCCACCGGCCAGGTGGCGGGCGGCGCCAACATCATCGTCTTCACCACCGGGCGCGGGTCCTGCTTCGGCTGCCGGCCGACGCCGTCGATAAAGATCGCCACCAACTCGACCATGTATCACCAGATGGAAGAGGACATGGACGTCAATTGCGGCGTCATCGCCTCGGGCGAAAAGACCATTGCCGGCATGGGCCGCGAGATCTTCGAACTGATCGTCGAGACGGCTTCCGGCCGCAAGACCAAGAGCGAGGATTTTGGCTACGGTGACAACGAGTTCGTGCCCTGGCATCTCGGCGCGACGCTCTAGATTTAACGTATATTTTGTAAACTTGCCGGGCCGGACAACGGCCGGGAACGGGGAGGTTGTGCATGGACAAGCGCCGCATCGGTCAGACAGCGCTGGAGGTTACCGAGGTCAGTTTCGGCGGTGCCGCGCTGGGCGGCCTCTACCGGGCCTGTTCGCGCGAGGCCGCGATGGAGACGCTGCAGGGCGCCTGGGAGGCGGGCTTGCGCTATTTCGACACCGCGCCCTTCTACGGCTTTGGCCTGTCGGAGCGGCGCTTCGGCGATTTCCTGCGCTACAAGCCGCGCGATTCCTACGTGCTGTCGACCAAGGTCGGCCGCCTGTTTCGCCCGGTGCCGGAAGACCAAGTTCCCGATCACTCCTATGTCGATCCGCTACCCTTCGCGCTCGACTACGACTATTCCTATGACGGCATCATGCGGTCCGTGGATTTCAGCTATGCGCGGCTTGGGCTGAACAAGATCGATATCCTGTTCGTTCACGACATCGGCGCCTACACGCACGGCGTCGAGAAGACCAAGCTGCATTTTCGCCAGTTCATGGACGGCGGCCTCAAGGCGCTCGAAGAGCTGAAAAGCTCCGGCGTCATTTCCGCCTATGGGCTCGGCGTCAACGAAGTCCCGATCTGTCTCGACGTCATGCGCCGGGCGCCGCTCGATTGCATCCTGCTCGCCAGCCGTTATTCGCTGCTCGACAGAAGCGCCGAAGCGGAACTGCTGCCGCTGTGCCGGGCGCGGCAGACGTCGCTGGTCATCGGCGGCGTCTTCAACTCAGGCATTCTGGCGACGGGCCCAGTGACAGGCGCGCATTTCGACTATGCGCCAGCCAGTGCGGATATCCTTCACCGGGTCGACGCGATGGAGAAGATCGCCGCCGAGGGCGGCTATCCCTTGGCTGCCGCCGCGTTCCAGTTTCCGTTGCAGGAGCCAGCGGTCGCCACGGTGCTCACCGGCACCGCGAAGCTGGCGAACCTGACGCGCAATCTCGACCTGCTAGACATCGCTATACCCGAGACGGAATACGCCAGGTACCGCCCCTACACCGTGGTGCAGGAGTTGGCGTGAGGCGAGTACCGGCTTCACAATCGCGCGATCTAGAAAAAGAATGAACGTTCCATATTGACTCGGTGATGGAATTAATATTCCATCCATTTAGGGAACGGAACGGAAGCGTTCGTCAGCTAGGGAGGGAGCGGCGCGCTGGATCTGCCAGACCACGACAAGGCAAGCGTGAAACACCGCTTGCATCGGCCGGGTCGATGCACTATCAAAAAGCTGTAACTGTTTTTTATTGATAAAGTTCTGTTTGGGCCACGCCTATCCGAATGGAGCTTCCGTAACGTTCACCGGGCGACTTAGGGAGGAACCCTCATGAAATTCGTGACCAGCATTCTCAACCGCCGCGCCGTGATGGCATTGGCAGCAGCATCGATGCTCGCTGGCGTCATGCATTCGGCGCCGGTTTCGGCGGCGGACGTGACCATTCCGATCATCGTCAAGGACACCACGTCCTTCTACTGGCAGATCGTGCTGGCAGGCGCCCGCAAGGCAGGCAAGGACCTCGGCGTCAACGTGCCGGAGCTCGGCGCCCAGGCTGAAACCGACGTCAACGGCCAGATTTCCATCCTCGAGAACGCCGTTGCCGGCAACCCGGCCGCCGTCGTCATCGCCCCGACCGAAGCCAAGGCGCTCGGCAAGCCGATCGACGAGGCCGCAGCCAAGGTCAAGGTCATCGGCATCGATTCCGGCGCCGACTCCAAGGCCTTCACCTCCTTCCTGACCACCGACAACGTTCAGGGCGGCCGCGTCGCCGCTGACGGTCTTGCGGCGGCCATCGGCGAAGCCAATGGCGGCAAGGTCGAGGGCAAGGTTGCCCTGATCACCGCACTGCCCGGCGCCGGCTCGCTCGAACAGCGCGCCCAGGGCTTCAAGGAACAGCTCAAGGCCAAATATCCGGGCCTCGAACTGATCGCCGACAAATATGCCGACGGCCAGGCCACCACCGGCCTCAACATCGCCACCGACCTGATCACCGCCAATCCGGACCTGAAGGGCATCTTCGCTTCCAACCTGATCATGGCGCAGGGCGTCGGTCAGGCGATCGCCGAGAACAAGCTTGCCGGCAAGGTTGGCCTGATCGGTTTCGACAGCGACGAGAAGCTGATCAAGTTCTTGAATGACGGCGTCATTTCCGGCCTCGTCGTCCAGGACCCGTACCGGATGGGCTACGATGGCATCAAGACCGCGCTCGCCGCATCGAAGGGCGAGAAGGTCGAGGCCAATGTCGACACCGGCGCCAACCTGGTCACCAAGGCCAACATGAAGGACCCGAAGATCGACGCACTTCTCAACCCGAAGCTCAACTAGGCATCGGCGCAGGCAAACAGTTTCCGGGGCCTCGTGCCCCGGAAACGACAGGCATATCGCTTGGAAATCCGCCAGCTTGGGCTAGGCTGCCGCTGCGGGCGTTTTAGAAACCTCGCCGCGTGCCAAATCATGAGGCCGATCTGGAGGCCAATCTGGGAGGATTGTCATGACATCGATGGCGCAAGACCTGCATCCCGCCCCCGTGCTGGAGCCCGGAAGGACGATCCTCGAACTGCGCGGCCTCGAGAAGAAATATCCGGGCACCCATGCGCTGAAGCCGGTCACCCTGGCTTTCAAGGCAGCTGAAATCCACGCCATCGTCGGCGAGAACGGCGCCGGCAAATCCACCCTGATCAAGCTCCTGACCGGCGTCATGCCACGCACTTCGGGCGATGTCGTCTGGGAGGGCAAGCCGGCCGCGTTGGCGACTCCGCATGAAGCGATGGCGCTCGGCATCAACGCCGTTCACCAGGAGGTCGTGCTTTGCCGCCACCTGACCGTCGCCGCCAACATGTTCCTCGGCGAGGAGAACTCCCGCTTCGGCATCCTGCAGCAGCGCGCCATGGTCAAGGAAGCGCAGAAGATCATCGACGATCTCGGCTTCGACCTACCAGCGCATGTCACGCTTGGCGACCTCACCATCGGCCAGCAGCAGTTGATCGCCGCCGCCCGTGCCACAGTGCGCGGCACCAAATTCCTCATCTTCGACGAGCCGACCGCCTACCTCACCCGCAAGGAGGCCGACCAGCTGTTCAAGCTGATCCGCCGCCTCAAGGGCGAAGGGGTCACCATCATCTACATCAGCCATCGCATGGAGGAAGTGTTCGAACTCGCCGACCGCGTTTCCGTGCTACGTGACGGCACACTGGTCGGCACCAGGAACATCGCCGAGACCAACGACGCCGAACTGGTCAAGCTGATGATCAACCGCTCGATCGAGCAGATCTACCACAAGGAGCACTTCACCCCGGGTGCCGCGATCATCGAGGCGAAGAACCTTTCGGGCAAGGGCTTCGAAAACATCTCGATGACGGTCCGCGCCGGCGAGATCGTCGGGCTTTACGGACTGATCGGCGCCGGCCGTAGCGAGTTCGTCACCACCCTCTACGGCCGCCATCGCAAATCGGCCGGCCAGGTTCAGTGGGAGGGCAAGGACGTCCAGATCAATTCCGAGCATGACGCGATCAAGCTTGGCATGGCGCTGGCGCCGGAAAGCCGCCGCGACCAGGGCCTGTGCCTCAACCTTCCGGTCGGGTTCAATCTCAACCTGCCGATTTACAAGCGCATCTCGAGCAATCTCCTGATCTCCGGTACGCAGGAGAAGACCCAGGCCGACCGCCAGATCGCCGATCTCAGGATCAAGACGCCGACCCGCAATGCGCTGGCCTCCAGCCTGTCCGGCGGCAACCAGCAGAAGATCGTCATCGGCAAATGGCTGGCGCATGGCGCCAAGCTGTTCATCTTCGACGAACCGACGGTCGGCGTCGACGTCGGCACCAAGGCTGAAATCTACCGCCTGTTCAGCGCGCTCTTGTCGAAGGGCGCCGGCATCATCCTGATCTCGTCCTATTTGCCCGAGGTCTATGAACTTGCCGACACGTTGCACGTGTTCCGCCGCGGCAAGCTGGTGGCGACGCATGGGTTCCGCACCGCCGATCACGAGGAAATCCTCACACAGGCGCTCGCCGAGAAACAAGAAAAGCTGGGAGGAAAAATATGAGCACCGAGGCTATCCCCGCCGAGAAACCGAAGCGCAACTACAATGCCCTGTTCGGGCTGACGCTGCTGGCGCTGCTGGTGCTGCTGTGGGTCATCCTGTCGCTGTCGACATCTAGCTTCGCCTCGGCCAACAACATCTCGAACCTTCTGCGCCAGGGCTCGATGATCGCCATCCTGGCAGTCGGCCAGACCTTCGTCATCATCACCGGCGGCATCGATCTTTCCGTCGGCGCGGTCGTCGGCTTCGCCACTGTCATTGCCGCAATGCTGATCAATGCCGGCATCCCGGTGTTCCTCGCTATCCTGATCACTTTGCTTGTCGGCGTCGCCATCGGCCTCTTCCATGGCTTCGGCATTGTCAAGATGGGCCTGCCGCCCTTCATCATCACGCTGGCGACGCTGACGTCGCTGCGCGGCATCGGCCTTCTGATGACCAACGGCAATTCGATCTCGATCAACAACGATGCCTTCCAGGAGTTCTCGCGCAACTCCTTCCTCGGCGTCCCCAATCTGTTCTGGATGGTCATCCTGGTCGGCATTCCGGCCTATGTCTTCCTTCATCACAGCCGCTGGGGCCGTTATCTCTTTTCGGTCGGCTCCAACGCCGAGGCCTCGCGCCTGTCCGGTGTCAACGTCCAGCGCACCATCTACATGGCCTACACGCTATCGGGTCTCTGCGCGGCCTTCGTCGGCGTGCTGCTGGCCTCGCGCATCGGCATCGGCAACCCGACCCAGGCCGAGGGCTGGGAATTGCAGGCGATCGCTTCGTCGGTCATCGGCGGCACCTCGCTGTTCGGCGCGGTCGGTTCGGTGCACGGGCCGCTGCTTGGCGCCTTCATTCTCGCCACCATCAACAACGGCGCCAATCTTTTGAACGTCAACGCCTTCTGGCAGCGCATCATCACCGGCGTGCTGATCATCGTCATCGTCTATTTCGACGGACTGCGCCGCCGCGGCGGCAAGTAGCCACCCCTTGAAATCGATCGCCGGCCCGTCATCGAGACAGCGCCGGCGAGCTCATGAACCCGACTGGATCGAAGCATGAAAGCCGTCGTCTGCCGCTCGCCCGGCGACCTTGTCCTTGAAGACCGTCCCGCGCCCGGTTCGCCGCCTCCCGGCTGGGCGCTGGTCGCGGTCAGCCATGTCGGCATCTGCGGCACAGACTATCACATCTTCGAAGGCAAGCACCCGTTCCTCGCCTATCCCCGCATCATGGGCCACGAAGTCTCGGGTACCGTCGTGGAGACAGGCGAAGGCGTAGCACTTGCCGTCGGCGAGCCGGTCGTCATCAACCCCTATCTGGCTTGCGGCGAATGCATCGCCTGCCGGCATGGCAAACCGAATTGCTGCGTCAGGATCGAGGTGCTCGGCGTCCACCGCGACGGCGCCATGTGCGAACAGATTCTTGTCCCGGCTGAAAATCTCTACCCGACAGATGGCCTGTCGCTGGCGGACGCCGCCGCGGTCGAATTCCTGGCCATTGGCGCGCATGCAGTGCGCCGCGCACGCGCCGAGCTTGGCGTCCGCGCCCTGGTGATCGGCGCCGGGCCGATCGGACTTGGCACCGCGATCTTCGCCCGCATCGCCGGCCTCGAGGTCAGCCTGCTCGACATGAGCAGCGAGCGGCTGGATTTCGCCGCGAATGAACTTGGCTTCCAGACCCTCGACGGCTCGCGCGGTGCAGTACCCGACCTGGTCAGGGACGCGACATCGGGCGAGGGTTTCGACGTGGTCTTCGACGCCACCGGCAACACCCGGTCGGTGCAGTCGGCCTTTGCCCATGTCGCGCATGGCGGCACGCTTGTCCTGGTCAGCGTGGTCAAGGACGACATCGTCTTTTCCGATCCCGAATTCCACAAGCGCGAGATGACGCTGGTCGGCAGCCGCAACGCCTTGCGTGCCGATTTCGACCACGTCGCCGCGTCGATCCGCAACGGCGCGGTGCCGCTGTCCAAGCTCGTCACCCACCGCACCACGCTCGACGGTACGCCAGGCGACCTCGCGCGCTGGGCGCATGAGAAATCCGGTTTGATCAAGGCCGTGATCGAGGTGGGGTCATAACATGGCAGGCGGTGAACCCGGCTCGAACTGACGACGGCGCGCGCAGGTCGGGCGGTCCTCGAACGCCAAGCCGCTGACAAATGAGCGAGACCGAGAAAAATCACGGTCTCGTATGAGGCCGGCCTCCCTACAGCGCCGACAACTTCAACTCTACCCGCTCCGCAGGAAAGCGCGATTCCGAAAACTGGATCGGCTGCCCATCCGGCGTGACGTTGACGGCGACCGTGACCAGCACGATGGCGCCGGGCTGCAGATCGAGGTCGGCAAGGTCGGCGGCATCGGCGTGGCGCGCTGAGAGAACCGTCGACTGCCTGAGATAATCGTCTATGCCGAAACGCGCCAGCGACGCGGTGATCGAACCGGTCTCGGCCATCGCCGCATCGATGCCGGCAAAGCGGTTGGCATCGAACCAACTGGCGGCGCGCGACACCGGCCGGCCGTCGGCCTCGCCGCGCGTCTCCAGCCGGATCACCGCGGCGCCCCTGGCAAGGCCAAGCCCCTCGGCGACGCGCTGACTGGCCGGCTCGACGGATGAGGCGAGCAGCACGATGTGCCGTTCCGATGTCTGTGCCTGCAGGCCTGTCGAGAAGCGCGTGCGCGCGCCAATCGGGTAGGACAGGCGCTTACGCGATAACACGAAGGTGCCACGACCCTGCTCGGCCCGCAGCACGCCTTCCTGCACAAGGGCCGCAATGGCGCTACGTACTGTGTGGCGGTTGACGCCATAGCGCTCGGCCAGCGCCATCTCCGGCGGCAGCGCCGCATTCTCGGCGAAATCGCCGCTGGCGATCGCCTGCAAGATCTTGTCGGCGATCTGCCGCCACAGCGAAACGCCGCTGCGCCGCTCGATGCTGTCAGTCTGCCCGATCATGAATTGCCCCAGCCTGTCAGCCTTCAACGCTTGTCATCCACCCGTCATGGACTCGCGCTACGTAGTATGTATAATTTGTATAGTTGTCTATATCAATAGACAAATTTAGCGAAGAGGAATGTTGGCGATGCGAGGACAGGAAGCCCGCGACCAGGCCGAGCGCAAAGCTGCCATGGCGACCTTGGCGCAATCGAGCGGCGACGACATCGTCCGGCTCTGGAACGAGGCCGCCCTGCCTGCGGAAGCCGAACTGCTGCGCGGTCCCGAAACCGGCCTGGTGACGCTGCGCGGCCGCATCGGCGGCGGCGGCGCGCCGTTCAATGTCGGCGAGGCGACCGTCACACGGGCCACGATCCGGCTGCCTTCCGGACAGGTCGGCCATTGCTACGCGCTTGGCCGCGACAAGCAGAAAGCAAAACTGGCGGCAATAGCCGATGCACTCTGGCAGGACCCCGCCCGCCGCGCCGAGGTCGAAACAAGGCTGATCGCGCCGCTGCGGTCGGCCCTGTCAGCCGCCCAGGAAAGACGCCGCGCCGAGACGGCGGCCACGAAGGTGGATTTCTTCACCATGGTTCGCGGAGAAGACTGATGGATATCGCAGCGCAATCGATCGAGGGCGGCTTCGCCGATCCGGTCTTCAACGCCCAGGCCGTGTTCCGCGCCGTCATGGACGCCATGGCGCGGCCGGGCAGCCTGCAGCCCGTAGCCGGCTTCGCCCGCCCGCCTGCGCCGCTTTCTGCCACATCAGGCGCCATCGCGCTTGCGCTGTGCGACAACGACACGCCGCTCTGGCTCGACCCGGCCCTGCACGCTTCCACCCCGGTCGTATCATGGCTCGGCTTTCACTCCGGCGCGCCGCTCGCCAACACGCCGGCCGACTCGCATTTCGCCTTTATCGCCACGCCGGCCGAGATGATGGCGCTCGACGGCTTTGCGCAAGGCACGCAGGACTATCCCGACCGCTCGACCACGCTGATCCTGCAGGTCGGCGATCTCGCTTCGGGCGCCCTCCTGCTGCTCGAAGGACCCGGCATCGAAACCAGCGCCACGATCGCGCCGGCACAGATGCCGCGCCATTTCGTCGAGCAGTGGAAGCAGAACAACAAGCGCTTTCCGCGCGGCGTCGACATCATCCTCGCCACATCGGAAGGCATAGCCTGCCTGCCGCGTACGACGCGTATCAAGACGATGGAGGCGTAAATGTATGTCGCGGTGAAAGGCGGCGAGGCCGCGATTGCCAATGCCCACAGCCTGCTGGCCGACCGCCGGCGCGGCGACCGTTCGGTGCCCGCACTGCGGCTGGACCAGATCGTCGAACAGCTGGCGCTCGGTGTCGACCGGGTGATGAGTGAAGGCTCGCTCTACGACCGTGAACTCGCAGCCCTCGCCATCGTCCAGGCGCGCGGCGACATGATCGAGGCGATTTTCCTGGTGCGAGCCTACCGCACCACGCTGCCGCGCTTCGGCTACACCAGGCCGATCGACACCGGCGCAATGCAGGTCGAGCGGCGCGTCTCGGCGACCTACAAGGACCTGCCCGGCGGCCAACTTCTCGGGCCGACCTTCGACTACACCCACCGGCTGCTCGATCCCGAGCTTGCCGCCGGCGCCGATGTTGCCGAACCCCTGCAGCGCGAGAGCGAAGCGCAGGCCATGCCGCGCGTCTCGGCGATCCTCGCCCGCGAAGGCCTGATCGAACCGGATGGCGAGATGCCTCAGGACCATGTTCCCGGCGACATCACCCGCGAGCCGCTGGAATTCCCGATGGCGCGCGACATCCGCCTGCAGGCGCTGTCGCGCGGCGACGAGGGTTTTCTCCTCGCGCTCGGCTATTCCACGCAGCGCGGCTATGCCCGTAACCACCCCTTCGTCGGCGAGATCCGCATTGGCGAGGTCGAGTTGGAACTCGATGTGCCGGAACTGCCCTTTGCCGTCCCACTCGGCACTGTCCGTGTCACCGAATGCCAGATGGTCAACCAGTTCAAGGGTTCGGCCAAGGCGCCGCCGCAATTCACCCGTGGCTACGGTCTGGTCTTCGGCCAGAGCGAGCGCAAGGCGATGGCCATGGCGCTTTGCGACCGGGCGCTGCGCGCGACGGAACTCGGCGAGGATGTGGTTGCGGCCGCTCAGGACGAGGAGTTCGTCATCTCGCATTCCGACAATGTCCAGGCGACCGGCTTCGTCGAGCACCTGAAGCTGCCGCACTATGTCGACTTCCAGGCCGAGCTCGACCTCGTGCGCCGCATGCGCGCCGAATATGAGGCCCGCGAAAATCCTTTGAAGGCGGAAGAAAAGCGGGAGGCCGCGGAATGATCGAAGGCCTCTCCCACATGACCTTCATCGTCCGCGACCTCGACCGGATGAGCGCCATCCTCGAGGGTGTGTTCGACGCCCGCGAGGTCTATGCCAGCGATGCCGAGCAGTTCTCGCTGTCGCGCGAAAAATTCTTCCTGATCGGTGACATCTGGATCGCCTTCATGGAAGGCGAGGCGCTGCCGGAGCGCAGCTACAACCACATCGCCTTCAAGATCGATGACGCCGATTTCGACCGCTACGCCGAGCGTCGCCAGGCTTGGCCTAGACATGCGCCCGCCGCGGCCGCGCATCGAGGGCGAAGGCCGCTCGATCTATTTCTACGACGACGACAACCACATGTTCGAACTGCACAACGGCACGCTCACCGGGCGGCTGGCGCGCTATGCCAAGGGATTGGAGGCGGTGCAATGAATTCAGTGCCCGCCGCCCCCATGGCCACCATCGCCGGAATGGCCGCCATGCCCTCCGTTGTAGCCGCTGCTGCCACCAATATTCTCGCCGCGCGGGCCTTCCATAGGTGCCGGGAGAACCATTCTTCGAAGGACAAACGCAACCACGCCGAGAAACGCCAGCAACAGAACTCCGAGATGCATCCATCCAGTCGAGTTCATCTGAATTCGCCCCCCGTTTCCGCGTCCTGGAAGCCAATTCAATAGCACGGAGCGGATGTGATCGCCATGAACGACATCGCCACATACAACTTCGCCTATCTCGACGAACAGACCAAGCGGATGATCCGCCGCGCCATCCTCAAGGGCATCGCCATCCCCGGCTACCAGGTGCCCTTTGCCTCGCGCGAAATGCCGATGCCATATGGCTGGGGCACCGGCGGCGTCCAGGTCACCGCCTCGATCATCGGCCCCGATGATGTGCTGAAGGTCATCGACCAGGGCGCCGACGACACAACCAACGCGGTGTCGATCCGCGCTTTCTTCAAGAAGGTCGCCAATGTCGCCGTCACCACTGACACGGCCACCGCGACCATCATCCAGACCCGCCACCGCATTCCCGAGCATCCGCTCACTGCGGGCCAAGTGCTGGTCTACCAGGTGCCAATCCCCGAACCGCTGCGCTTCCTCGAACCGCGCGAGACCGAAACGCGCAAGATGCATGCGCTGGAGGAATACGGCCTCATGCATGTGAAGCTCTATGAGGACATCGCCAAGCACGGCCGCATCGCCACCACCTATGCCTATCCGGTGAAAGTCGAGGGCCGCTATGTGATGGACCCCTCGCCGACGCCAAAATTCGACAATCCCAAGATGCACCGCTCGCCGGCTTTGCAGCTGTTCGGCGCCGGCCGCGAGAAGCGCATCTACGCGGTGCCGCCCTTTACCGATGTCGTCAGCCTCGACTTCGAGGACCATCCGTTCGAGGTGCAGACCTTCGACCAGCCCTGCGCGCTGTGCGCGGCCGAGAATGTCTATCTCGACGAGGTCATCCTCGACGACCATGGCGGCCACATGTTCGTCTGCTCGGACACCGACCACTGCGAGAAGCGGCGTGAAGAAGGCCATCGCGGCCACCTTGCCCCTGAGATGATGGAGCCGGCACAATGACCGACGAACCGCTGCTGCGCGTCTCGGCGCTCTCCAAATTCTACGGTTCGCGCGTCGGCTGCGACAACGTCTCCTTCGACCTGTGGCCGGGTGAAGTGCTGGCTGTCGTCGGCGAGTCCGGCTCCGGCAAGACGACGCTGCTCAACTGCCTGTCGACGCGGCTTTTGCCCTCCTCCGGCACCGCCAGCTACCGCATGCGCGACGGCCAGTTCCGCGAGCTCTACCGCATGAGCGAGGCCGAACGCCGCTTCTTGATGCGCACCGACTGGGGTTTTGTCCACCAGAACCCGGCCGACGGCCTGCGCATGACCGTGTCGGCCGGCGCCAATGTCGGCGAACGGCTGATGGCGGTCGGCGACCGCAACTATGGCAAGATCCGCGCCACCGCCGTCGACTGGCTGTCACGCGTCGAGATCGAGCAGGACCGCATCGACGACGAACCCCGCGCCTTTTCCGGCGGCATGCGCCAGCGCCTGCAGATCGCCCGCAATCTCGTCACCGGGCCACGGCTGGTGTTCATGGACGAACCCACGGGCGGCCTCGACGTCTCGGTGCAGGCGCGCCTGCTCGATCTGCTGCGCGGCCTCGTCACCGATCTTGGCCTCGCCGCCATCGTCGTCACCCACGACCTTGCCGTGGCGCGGCTTCTGTCACAGCGCATGATGGTGATGAAGGACGGCCGCGTGGTCGAAAGCGGCCTCACCGACCGTGTGCTCGACGATCCGCGCGCGCCCTACACGCAGCTTCTCGTTTCCTCGATCCTCCAGGTGTGACCATGCCGACGCCCCTCGTTGTTTCCGACGTCGCCAAGAGCTTCACCATGCACCTGCGCGAGGGCATCAAATTGCCTGTCGTCGCCGGTGTTTCCTTCTCGATCAAAGCCGGTGAATGCACCGTCCTCGGCGGCCCGTCCGGTGCCGGCAAGAGTTCGATCCTGAAGATGCTCTATGGCAATTATGCCGTCGACGACGGCCAGATCATCGTCACGCATGACGGCGGCCTGATCGATCTCGCCAATGCCAGCCCACGCACCGTGCTGGCCGTACGCCGGCAAACGATCGGCTATGTCAGCCAGTTCCTGCGCACCGTGCCGCGCGTTTCGGCGCTTGACGTCGTAGCCGAACCGCTGGTCGAACGCGGCGAGGAGCGCGAGGCAGCCAGAGGCAAGGCCCGCGCCTTGCTGGCTCAGCTCAACCTGCCGGAAAAACTCTGGGCTTTGCCGCCGGCGACCTTCTCCGGCGGCGAGCAGCAGCGCGTCAACATCGCGCGCGGCTTCATCACTGGGCACCCGATCTTGCTGCTCGACGAGCCGACCGCCTCGCTCGACGCCAGGAACCGCGACGTGGTGATCGAACTCATCGCCGCCAAGAAGGCGGCGGGCGTCGCCCTGCTCGGCATCTTCCATGACCATGACGTGCGCGAGGCGGTGGCCGACCGCATCATCGACGTCACCGCTTTCGCCCCGGGAAAACGTGCCGCATGACCAGAAAATTGTCGGAAACGCCGCTGGTCCACCCGACGGCGGAGGTTGACAACTCGACGCTTGGCCGATGGACCGAGATCGCCGACCGCAGCCGGGTTTCGGAGAGCGAGCTCGGCGACTATTCCTACATGATGCAGGACTGCGCCGTCTGGTGCGCGACGATCGGCAAGTTTGCCAACATCGCGGCAAGCGTGCGCCTCAACGCCACCAACCATCCGACCTGGCGGCCGACACTGCACCACTTCACCTACCGCGCATCGGACTATTGGGATGACGCCGAGCATGAGAGCGAATTCTTCGCCCAGCGCCGCGCCAAGCGCGTCACCATCGGCCACGACACCTGGCTCGGCCACGGCTCGACCATCCTGCCCGGCGTCACCGTCGGCGATGGCGCAGCGGTTGGTGCCGGCGCGGTCGTGTCCAGGGATGTCGCTCCCTACACCATCGTTGGCGGCGTGCCGGCCAAGCCGATCCGCGAACGCTTCGACCGCCGCACCGCCGAGCGCTACCAGGCGCTGGCCTGGTGGGACTGGGACCATGCCAGGCTGCGTGCGTCACTCGATGATTTTCGCGAGTTGTCGGCGGAGGCGTTTCTGGAGAAATACGCGGGATAGTCCTTCACATCATCGTCAGGGGTGTGCGAGTTTCATATCTCTGACACAGGACTCGGACAGGAGGCCATCTTCCCAGGGAGATCGCTATGTTCGACACCGTCAAACCCGCCCTCGCCGGATTCTTTGCCGGCTCCAATCCAGCCAAACCGGCGCATCTCGGCACCCGCTACGACGCATCGGGCAATTTCCTCCTCGAGCCCGGCAACACCGTCGTCAGCCATCTGGTCGGCGGTTCGCCTTCCGGGGCGGTTGTGCTTGCCGTGCGCGAGCGGATGCTGGCGATGCCGGATGCCGATCGCCTCGCCTTCACGCCGGTCTCCAGCCTGCATATGACCTTGTTCCAGGGTATCATCGAGTACCGCCGCCGCCTGCCCTACTGGCCGCAGGACGTGCCGCTCGACACCAGCATCGACGCCATGACCCGCCTCTATCTGGAACGCCTGAAGGGTTTCCAGGGCGCCGGCCCGTTCAACATCAAGGTGGTGGAAGTCGTGCCGACCGGCCTGACCGTCGTCGGCGCGACCGACGAGGATGTGCGCATCATGAGCGCATGGCGTGATGCGCTGGCGATGCCGTTCGGCTACCGCCATCCCGATCACGACACATATGTCTTCCACATCACCTTCGCCTATCAGATCCAGCGTCTTGCCGATGACAGGGCCGCCGCTTGGCGGGCGCTGTTCGACGAGAGCCTCGCGCTTTTCAGCCGGGAGGCCCCGGTGATCGAGATCAGGCCGCCCGCCTTCTGCGCCTTCCGCGACATGAAGCACTTCGAGGAATTGCTGGTGCTCGGCTGACGACCCGCAAGGCGCCGGTTCCCGCGCCTGTGGAGCGTAACAAAACTGACATACCCGCGACACGGCAGGTTCATGTGGGTGCGATAGGCGATTGTCCGACGATCAATGGTCCGGACGGGAACCTGCCATGTCAGCAGCCTCTGCCACGCTCGAAATTCGCGGTGTAACCCGACGATTTGGCAAGAACACTGCCGTCGCCGATGTCAACATCTCGATCCCGCAAGGTCAGATGGTGGGTATCATCGACCGTTCGGGCGCCGGCAAATCGACCCTGCTTCGCATGATCAATCGTCTCATCGACCCCAGCCAGGGGTCGATTTTTTTTGACGGCGCCGAGGTCTCCCAGTTGCGCGGCTCGCCGCTGCGGCGCTGGCAGCGCGACTGCGCCATGATCTTCCAGCAGTTCAACCTGGTGCCGCGGCTCGATGTGCTGACCAATGTGCTGCTGGGCAAGTTGAACCATCGTTCGACCATCTCCAACCTGTTCGGCATGTTCACCCGCGCCGAATGCGCCGAGGCGGTTGCGGCGCTTGAACGGCTCGACATCGCCCGCACCGCACTGCAGCCCGCCGGCACTCTGTCGGGCGGCCAGCAGCAGCGCGTCGCCATTGCCCGCGCCATGATGCAGCAGCCCAGGGTAATCCTCGCCGACGAGCCGATCGCCTCGCTCGACCCGCTCAACGCCAAGGTGGTGATGGATTCCCTGCAGGACATCAATCTGCGCGAGGGCATCACCGTCGTCACCAATCTCCACACACTGGATACCGCCCGGACCTATTGCAACCGCATCATCGGCATGGCCGCCGGCAAGGTCGTCTTCGACGGCCCGCCGGAAGCGCTCAACCGGGAGGCGGTGCGCCTCGTCTATGGCGCCGACGCCAACGGCGCCGAGATCTCCGAGGCCATCACCTCGACCAGCGTTGCCTTCAAGCCAAAGATCGCCGCATCCGCCGGACCGCTCGAACCCGCATTTCCCGGGTATTGAGCCCATGATCCCGAAACGGACGAACGGGAACCGTTTTGTCCAAGAGATCATGGGCCAATAAAGCCGCCTGGATCGTCCGCCCGCGTCAAGGGCACCTGCCGAAATCAAGAACGCCGCCGGCGCGGGGCCGGAACTTACAGGAGAGACATCAAATGTTCAGGAAGATGGTTTTGAGCGCCGTTTCGGTGCTCGCAATGGCCACCAGCGCCGCTCATTCGGCCGACATGAAGGAATTCCGCGTCGGCATCCTCGGCGGCGAGAACGAAGCCGATCGGCTGCGCAACTACCAGTGCCTCGCCGACCACCTGAAGACCGAATTCGGTTTCGAGAAGGTGTCGCTGTTCCCCGCGGCCGACTATGACGGCGTCATCCAGGGCCTGCTTGGCGGTACGCTCGACTTCGCCGAACTCGGCGCTTCCGGCTATGCCAGCGTTGCCCTGAAGGACCCGAAGGCCGTTACCCCGATCCTCACCACCCAGCAGACCGACGGCGCCACCGGCTATTACTCGATCGGCCTGGCGCTGAAGTCCTCGGGCATCACCGACATCAAGTCGGCCAAGGGCAAGAAGCTCGGCTATGCCGATCCGGATTCGACCTCCGGCTATCTGATCCCGCTGACCCAGATTCCGAAGACCACCGGCATGTCCAACGAGACCTTCTTCGCTTCGACCCAGTTCAACGGCGGCCATGAGAACAACGTTCTCGCCGTACGCGACGGCAAGGTCGACGTTGCGGTGGATGATTCCTCCGGCATCGGCGATTTCAAGAACGGCTACTCCTCCGGCACCTTCCACAAGGAAGTCGCCAAGGGTGCCGTCGACCCCAACGACTTCGTCGAGGTCTGGCGCTCTGGCCTGATCCCGAACGGCCCGCTCGTCGTGCGCACCGCGCTCGGCAACGACATGACCGCCAAGCTGACCGCCTTCTTCACCGACCTGCCCAAGAAGGACAAGGCCTGCTTCGAAGGCGTCGAGGGCGGCGATTTCACCGGCTATGTTCCGGTCAAGCCCGACTTCTACAACGTCATCGTCGAAGCCCGTAAGGCAGCCATCGGCGGCTAACGGCGAAATCAGGAAGGGCGGCGTCGAAAGAACGCCGCCCTTCTTGCATGTGCGATCATGACCCTTTCCGTGACAGCCCCTCCCGGCGCTCCCCACCAGATGGCCGATGCCTGGCGACGCCAGACGTCGCTGCGCCGCTTCTATACGGTTCTCGGCGTCGCCCTGCTGCTGGTGGCGATGTTTGCCAGCATGTGGTTCGCCGACGAAGCCAATGCTGGCCATTTCTTCGACCGGCTGCCGCACATCCTGGATTTCCTGAGCTGGCTGATCCCCAAGGACTGGAACGATGTCTGGCGGGCTCTGTTCGACATCGTCTCGCCACATGACACCGGCAACCAGGAATTCAATTTCCCCCTCGGCCGTGTCTATGTCTGGGGCGGCTTCTACATTCCCGAATATTTCGAACTGATGCTGACCACGGTCAACGTGGCCCTGGTCTCGACCTTCATCGGCCTCGTCTTCGCCGTGCCGTTTTCCTTCATCGCGGCGCGCAACCTGACACCGCACCCGCTGCTGCGGCTCGTCGT
Source organism: bacterium M00.F.Ca.ET.205.01.1.1 (assembly GCA_004791255.1). Lineage (GTDB taxonomy): Bacteria > Pseudomonadota > Alphaproteobacteria > Rhizobiales > Rhizobiaceae > Mesorhizobium. The sequence goes on along the minus strand of SRUQ01000003.1, from coordinate 143,031 downwards.
CAAGCGCTTCATGGAACTGCTGCGCGCCTTCCCTGAGATCGTCATCGCCGGCCTGTTCGCCGCCATTGTCTCGATCGGCCCGGTCGCCGCCATCATCGCCATCGGCCTGCATTCGATCGGCGCGCTCGGCAAGCTGTTCTACGAGATCAATGAGAACATCGACATGCGGGCCGAGGAAGGCCTGCGCGCGGTCGGCGCCAACTGGTTCGAAAGGGTTCGCTTTGCCGCCCTGCCGCAGGTGCTGCCCAATTTCATGTCCTACACGCTGCTCAGGATCGAGATCAACGTGCGCATCTCGACCATCATGGGCGCAGTCGGCGGCGGCGGCATCGGCGAGGAGCTGAAGCTCTCCATCTCGCGCGGCTTCGGCGCCAAGACGCTGGCGCTGGTGCTGCTGCTGTTCACCACCATCTTCATCGTCGACCAGTTCTCCGCCTGGCTGCGCCGTAGACTGGTCGGCGAACAGGCCTTCGTGATGAGCGCTTGATATGACTGTCATGACATCAAGTGAGATCAGCGCGATCGAGGAACGCTATCCCCAGGTGTTCCGGCGGCCGGCTTATAAACGCTTCGGCCCGTTGCTCCTGCTTCTGGGCACCGTATTCTACCTCGCCTATGCCATGTGGTTCTTCAGCCTGCCGCAGGTGCTGCGGGAATCGCATTGGGAGCGCCTGCCGCTCTTCCTGTCGCAGTGGATCAGCTATGATCTGCAGCCGGAATTCCGCCTTGATCAGCCAGAGATCACGCCGAAATATCCGCGCTTCTCCGCGCTTGGCGAAAACCCTAATCCCGACTGGGTGATCAAGGATCGCGACGGCAGGTTTACCGTGCTGATCGACGGGCCGGCCAAATCAGTTATCTTCGACAAGACGGAGGCGACGATCATGGCCAATGGCCTGACCGTGCCTGTGTCGCTGATCAGCGGCAAGCCGGTTATATCGGGCCCGGTGCCGGACTGGATCACCGCGCATGACGACGAAGTCGTCGCCAAGATGGGCTTCGTCGGCGAAGTGCGCGTCACCGTCGATCGGGTGAAAGTCCGCAAGCGCTTCCTTGGCTGGGCGAATTTCGTCTTCGACACCCGCTCGCCCTTCTTCGGCAAATCGGCAGGCGAGGTGATGTCGCTGATCTGGTCGGGGCCGGAACTGAAACCCGGCACCTCGAACCTCGCACTTGCCGGCGACAACATCTGGAACAACGCCCAGTGGCAGCATGGCGATGTCTGGACGAAGCTCTTGCAGACCATCGTCATGGCGTTCCTTGGCACGCTGCTCGGCGGCATCGTCGCCTTCCCGCTGGCCTTTTTCGCCGCCCGCAACATCACTCCGAGCGGAGTGCTGAGCCAGGTGCTGAAGCGCTTCTTCGACTTCATGCGCTCGGTCGACATGCTGATCTGGGCGCTATTCTTCACCCGCGCCTTCGGCCCTGGTCCATTGGCGGGCAGTGCGGCGATCTTCTTCACCGAGATCGGCACGCTCGGCAAAACCTATTCAGAGGCGCTGGAGAACATCGACGACAAGCCGCGCGAGGGCGTCGTCTCGACCGGCGCCAACGGCCTCCTGGTGCAACGTTACGGCGTGCTGCCGGAAGTGGTGCCGGTATTCATCAGCCAGACGCTCTACCAGTGGGAATCCAACACCCGCGGCGCCACCATCATCGGCGCCGTCGGCGCCGGCGGTATCGGCCTGAAACTGTGGGAAGCCATGCGCACCAATTCCAACTGGGCCAATGTCTTCTACATGGTGCTGCTGACGCTGCTCGTCGTCTTCATCTTCGACAACATCTCCAATTTCCTGCGTCGCCGGCTGAGCCGGACGATCCATGATTACAACAGGCTGCAGGCCGAGCAGGGGTAGTCAGCACGACGCCTTGGTGGCGGTGCGGACCGGATCTTCGTCATCCACGGGCGGAGCGGGAGCGAAGCAGCGCAGACCCGAGGATGACGACGGGAGGAGTCTAAGCCGCCCCCTTCCACCCGCTCCTGATATGCTTGTACCCCTCCCGGTACACCGCCTCAGGCGTCTCGGAAAAATCGCGCCACACCTTGGTCGCCGCCGCCAGATCCTTCAGTGAACGGCCGAACGCCTCGATCGTCAGCCAGTCGTCGTAACCGCTCTTGCGGATGGCGGAAAACGTCTCCTTCCACGGAATGTTGCCGCGCCCCGGCACGCCGCGGTCGTTCTCCGATATATGGATGTGCACGATATTGCCGCGATGCTTCGTGTAGGCGCGGATCGGGTCCGCTTCCTCGATATTGGCATGGAAGGTATCGTACATCGCCTTGATATGCGGCCGGTCAATGGCGTCGACATGCTCCGACAGGTCGGCCATCGTGTTGAGAAGATAGCATTCGAAGCGGTTCAGCGCCTCGAGCCCGATGGTGACGCCCTTCTTGCCGGCATGGTCGCCAATGGCGCGCTGCGAGGCGACCGAGCGCTTCTTCTCGGCGGCTGTCGGCCCTGAGCCGGAAAAGGCGCCGAGCGTCGAATGCAACGGTCCGCTCAGCCTGTTGGCGCCAAGCGCGTCGGCGCAGTCGATGGCCCATTTCATGTACTCGACACCGGCCTTGCGCGTCGCCACATCGGCCGAGATCAGGTTCATCGCCGGATCGCCCATCGCCGACACAGCCGTGCGCTCCAGCCCGATGCGATCCAGCAGGTCGCCGAGCCTTTTGTAGTCGTCCGGCACGCCCGCGAAAATCGGTATCTCGACGCCGTCGAAGCCCGTCGCCTTGATGTCGCGAAGCAGCTTCTCGTGCTTCTTCGACACCGCCGTCGTCCACAAGAACATGCACATGCCGATTTTCATCGACGCCCCCTCCCCAGTTTTGCTCCGCCGGGGTGCTGAGCTTCAGGTCAGGCCGAGCCGAAAAATGGCAGATTCCGAGAACCGGAGCGGAGCGTACTTTTCGTACGTGAGCACCGGAAGCGCAGGAAACTGCCATTTGCAGGCCGGCATCACCTGAAGATCAGTGCCCCGGTCAAAGCTTCGTCCACGCCCCATTCTTTTTCGAAGACTTCACGCAGGCTTCGATGAAGGCCATGCCCTCGACGCCGTCCTCGATGGTCGGGAAGACAACATCTTTGGCCGGCTTACCGCCCTTCTTGCGCGCGGCGCGGATGGCGCGCGCGGCCTCCTGGTAGATGTTGGCGAAGCCTTCGAGATAGCCCTCGGGATGGCCCGGCGGCACGCGGCTGACGCGACCTGCCACCGGCAGCGCGCCGGCGCCGTTGCGGGTGATCAGCTGCTTGGGCTGGCCGAACGGCGCGTACCAGAGATAGTTCGGGTCGGCCTGCACCCATTCCAGGCCGCCCTTCGAGCCATAGATGCGCAGCTTCAGCCCATTCTCGTGCCCGGGCGCCACCTGGCTTGCCCAGATCATGCCCTTGGCCGGATGCGTCTTGCCCTGCGCCTTGAAGCGCAGCATGACGTTTACATTGTCGTCGAGCAGCCGGCCCGGGACGAAAGCGTCAAGGTCCGCCGACAGTGAATCGAGCTCCAGTCCCGAGACGAAGCGCGCCAGATTATAGGCATGCGTGCCGATGTCGCCCAGCGCGCCGCCGGCGCCCGCTTGCTTGGGATCGCTCCGCCACGCCGCCTGCTTCTGGCCGGTAGCGGCAAGATCCTCGGTCAGCCAGTCCTGCGGATATTCCGATTGCACGATGCGGATATCGCCAAGCACGCCCTTGGCCACCATTTCGCGCGCCTGCCGCACCATCGGATAGGCGGTGTAGTTGTGGGTCAGCACGAACACCTTGCCGGTCTTCTCGACGATCGCCGCAAGCTTTTTCGCCTCGGCCAGCGTCGTCGCCAGCGGCTTGTCGCAGATGACGTGAATGCCGGCTTCAAGAAAAGCCTTGGCCGCCGGCACGTGCACATTGTTGGGGGTGACGATGGCCACTGCCTCGATGCCGTCGGGCCGCTTGGCCTCGGCCTTGGCCATCTCGGCGTAGGAACCATAGCTGCGCGCCGGATCGAGCCCGAGCTCGGCGGCAGAAGCCTTGGCACGCTCGGCATTCGCCGACAGCGCACCGGCGACCAGCACGAAGTCATTGTCCAGGCGCGCTGCGATCCGATGCACCGCGCCAATGAAGGCGCCTTGCCCCCCGCCGACCATGCCATAGCGGATCGGGCCGCCTCCCGTTTCCGACTTCGATGCGCCGACCATTTTCTCTCCTCGTGTGAAATTGCCCCTCCCCTAGAGGGAGGGAAGCCGCGTTAGATGCCCATCATCGCGCGCAGTAGCTTCTTGTCCGTGGTGCCGGCGGCGAAATCGTCGAATGCCTTCTCCGTCACCCGGATGATGTGGTGTTCGATGAAGGGTGCTCCCTCCGCCGCGCCGTCTTCCGGATGCTTCAGGCAGCACTCCCATTCCAGCACCGCCCAGGAATCATAGTTGTGCTGCGTCAGCTTGGAGAAGATGCCGCCGAAATCCACCTGCCCGTCGCCCAGCGAACGGAAGCGGCCGGCGCGGTTGGTCCAGCTCTGATAGCCGGAATAGACGCCCTGGCGCCCGGTCGGGTTGAACTCGGCGTCCTTGACGTGGAAGGCCTTGATGCGCTCGTGGTAGATGTCGATGAATTCGAGATAGTCGAGCTGCTGCAAGAGGAAGTGCGACGGGTCGTAGTTGATGTTGCAGCGCTTATGGCCGCCGACCGCGTCGAGGAACATCTCGAAGGTCGCGCCGTCGAACACGTCCTCGGAAGGATGGATCTCGTAGCCGACATCGACACCATTGTCCTCGTAGACATCGAGGATCGGCTTCCAGCGTTTGCCGAGTTCACCGAATGCTTCCTCGATCAGTCCGGCGGGCCGCTGCGGGAAGGGGTAGAGGTAAGGAAAAGCCAGCGAGCCGGTGAATGACACCGAAGCATTCAGCCCGAGATTGCGCGACGCCTTGGCGCCGAACTCCATCTGCTCGACCGCCCATTTCTGCCGCGCCTTGGGATTGTTGTGCACCGATGGCGGCGCGAAGCCATCCATCTGCGCGTCATAGGCGGGGTGCACCGCCACCAACTGCCCCTGCAGGTGCGTCGACAGTTCGGTGATCTCGACGCCGGCATCGGCACAGATGCCCTTCACCTCGTCGCAATAGGCCTTGGAAGTCGCCGCCTTCTTGAGATCGAACAGGCGGCTGTCCCAGGTCGGGATCTGCACGCCCTTGTAGCCGAGGCCGCCGGCCCATTTGGTGATCGAGGCCAGTGAATTGAACGGCGCGGCATCGCCCGCGAACTGCGCCAGAAACAGTCCGGGACCCTTCATTGTCGTCGGCATCGGCATCCTTCCTCATTATTCTCGAGACCGAGCATAGCGCCTGATGAAAGCAGGGCCAGCCACTTTGGTCTTTTCTCAACGGCTGCTTGAGCGCTCCGCCATTCTGGTATTACCAAATATGCAGGTTTGGTCAAGCCTCGCAGCGTTCCCGCGGGGCCGCGCACATTCTCGCTTAAAGTGAATATATGCCAATATAATCAACCAAATAATCCATACAAGAAGTTGCGTTGCCACGCTTCTTGCCGTCCAACAGAATTTGCTGTAGACCTCGCTTAAAGCCCAATTGGTCGAACCAGTTTGCGAGAAATGGCTGGGGACGCGTTGGGGAGGAACCCTTGCGTCGCCTTTTGGCGATGTATGCCGCAGGCGAGCCACACGGACGAATTGGGGAAGGACAGACCATGCATCTTTCGACGCACAATTGGATGCGCGCGGAACCACTGGAGACGACGCTCAAGCGCATCAAGAAATTCGGCTATGAGTCGATCGAGATCTCCGGCGAACCCCAGCAATACAAGACCAAGGAGACGCGGGCGCTGCTGAAGGAGCACGGCATCCGCTGCTGGGGCTCGGTGACGCTGATGCTGGGCGAACGCAACCTCGCCGCCAAGGACCAAGGCCAGCGCGAGCGCTCCGTGCAATACGTCAAGGACGTGCTGACCATGGTCAGCGAACTCGACGGCGAGATCATCACGCTGGTTCCGGCGACCGTCGGCAAGGTGGTGCCCGACGGTACCGAGGAAGAGGAATGGACGTGGGTCGTCGACGCGACCCGCGAATGCTTCACCCACGCCAAGAAGGTCGGCGTCAAGATCGCCGTCGAGCCGCTGAACCGCTTCGAGACCTATCTGTTCAACCGCGGCGCCCAGGCGCTCGCGCTGGCCGACGCTGTCAGCCCCGAATGCGGCGTCTGCCTCGACGCTTACCACATCCACATGGAGGAATTTAACGTCTACGACGCCATCCGTAAGGTCGGAAAGCGCCTGTTCGACTTCCATGTCGCCGACAACAACCGCTTTGCCGCCGGCCTCGGCCAGATCGACTGGCCAAAGATCGTCGCCACCTTGAAAGAAGTCGGCTACGACGGCGCGCTGACCAACGAGTTTGTCGCCCCCGTCGACCGCACGCCGGCCGCGCCCTATCCCGAAATGGTCGAGCGCCACCCGGTCGACATCTCGCCCGAGCAGCTGAAGTTCATCCAGGACCACGGCTCCAGCGTGCTGACCGAGAAATTCTACACCGACCAGATGCGCATCACCGCCGAAACGTTGCTGCCGCTGATCAAGTAGTCGACTGGGAATTCGCCCTTCCGCCCTGACCGGCGGCGGGGCCGGGGAAGACCATGCGCATCAAGACCGTCCAAGCCTGGTGGGTCCGCGTCCCGATCGAAGCCGCGAAGCAACACCGCAGCGACTTCGGCCAGGTGACGACCTTTGACGCCGCCATCCTGCGCATCGAGACCGATGACGGGCTGGTCGGCTGGGGCGAAGGCAAGAACGCCGCCGGCAGCGCCGGGAGCTACGGCGCCCTCGTCCACATGCTGAACCATGAGGTCGCGCCGCAACTGGTCGGCCGCGACCCGGCCGATATCGGCATCATCTGGGAGATGCTCTACAACGGCGTGCGCCACGACAGCGCGGCCCGCGCCGGCCATGCCATGCCGCAGCTGGCGCGGCGCGGCATGAGCGTCGCCGCCATCAGCGCCGTCGACATCGCGCTCTGGGACATCCTCGGCAAATCGCTGGGGCAGCCGGTCTGGCGGCTGCTCGGCGGCCGTAAAGTCGATCGCATGCAGGCATACGCCTCAGGTGGCTGGGCCGCCGCCGACGCCATCGGCGAGCAGTTGAAGTCCTACATCGCCAGGGGTGGTTTCAAGGCGCTGAAGATGCGGGTCGGCGCCATGGATGGCGCCGCGCACATTTCCGCCGCCCGCGTGCGCGCCGCACGCCAGGCGCTCGGCCCCGATGTCGAACTGATGGTCGATGCCCATGGCACCTATACGGTGGCGGAGGCCAAGCGCTTCATCCACCTCGTCGACGACCTCGACCTCGCCTGGTTCGAAGAGCCGGTCATTGCCGACGACAAGCCGGGCATGGCGGAAGTGCGCGCCTCCGGCGCCGTTCCAATCGCGACCGGCGAAAGCGAAGCGACGCGCTATGCCTTCCGCGACCTCGCCTTGCTCAAGGCGGCCGACATCTTCCAGCCAGATCCCGCCTTCTGCGGCGGCATCAGCGAGGCGATGAAGATCGGCACCATCGCCAGCGCCTTCAACCTGCGCTTTGCGCCGCACCTTTGGGCCGGCGCACCCTGCTTCTTCGCCGGGCTGCATGTCTGCGCCGCCTCGCCGTCGAGTTTCACCGTCGAATACTCGCTCGGCGCCAACCCGATGATCCACGATCTCGCCGAAGAGACTGTCGAAGCCAAGGACGGTATGATAGCGATCCCCGAAAAGCCGGGTCTGGGATTCACGATTTCGGAGCGGTTCCTGGAGGCGCACGCGCAACGCGGTTGACGATGAAAGAAAAGAACCTTCTCGCCGAGCTAGCCGCCTATCTGTTCTCCCACTCGGACAAGGAGAGCGGCCGCACGCCGTCGGAGCGCGAACTGGCCGAGCATTTCGGCGTCAGCCGCGGCCAGATCCGCGAGGCGCTCGCAATCCTCGAAGCCATGCGCATCGTCGAACGCCGCGCAAAGTCAGGCATCTATATCGATACCAAGCAGGCCAGCGTCGAGGCGCTGGCGCTGTTCGCGCGCGCGGGCCTGCCGCTCGATCCCTTGCAGATCTACGAGACGGTCGAGCTGCGCAAGATCCACGAAATCAAGGCGGCCGAACTCGCCTGCTCGCGCGCCACCGAGGAGAACTTCGAGCGGCTGCGCGAGATCCTGAAGGCCTCGGAGGAGCGCATCGCCGCCGGCGAAGGCCTTGCCAAGGAGGACCGCGAGTTTCACCTGGAGATCGTGCGCGCCACCAAGAACGGCGTCTTCCACAACATCTGCAGTGTCTACTACCTGATGGGCGAGCAGCGCCTGCCGATCTATTTCAACGACCCGGAACGCAGCGTGCGCTCGCATGCCGAGCACGTGCAGATCTACGAGGCGCTGCTGCGCCGCGACGGCAATCTCGCCCAGGCGCTGATGAGCGCCCATCTGCAAGGCGCCGAGAGCTACTGGAAGGGCCTGATCGAGGGCAGCAAGGGGGGCGCGTCTGGGAACCCGGCGCTCGAAAAGGCCTGATATGCCCCAGACCGTGCCAAAGATCCTGTCGACACACACGCTGCACCCCCGCGCCTCGGCCAAGCTTGCCGGTGCCGGTGAACTCGTCATCGCTTCGGCGCTCGATGCCACCACCTTGACCAGGGAGGCGAAGGACGCCGACATCGTCATCGTGCGCGCGCCGCTGCCGCCGGCACTGTTCGAGGCCGCCTGGAAGCTGAGAGCCGCGATTCGCCATGGCGCCGGGCTCGACATGATCCCGATGGAAGCAGCTCTCGCGGCCGGCGTGCTGGTCGCCAACGTACCAGCGGTCAATGCCCGGTCGGTCGCCGAGCATGTGATGTTCACCGCGCTCGCCCTGCTGCGGCAGTTCCGCAGGGTCGACCGCGACCTGCGCGCCAAGGGCTGGCTTGCCGGCCGCGAGCACGCCAACGCCAACATCGAGCTTGCCGGCAAGACCATCGGCATTGTCGGCCTCGGCGCCGTTGGTCAGGCTGTCGGCCATATCGCGGCGCACGGTTTCGACCTGAAAGTGGTGGCAACGACGCGCAGCATGCAGCCGGCGCCGGACAAGGTCGGCTTCCTGTCGATCGACGCCCTGGTCGATCAGAGCGACATCATCGTGCTCTGCTGCCCGCTGACGCCGGAAACGCGAGGCCTGATCAGCCGCGAGCGCATCGCCCGCATGAAGCCCACCGCGCTGCTGATCAACGTGTCGCGCGGGCCGGTCGTCGACGATGACGCGCTGATCGACGCCTTGCGGGAACGCCGCATCGGCGGTGCCGCACTCGACGTGTTTTCCACGCAGCCGCTGCCGCCAAACCATCCCTATTTCGCCTTCGACAATGTCATCATCACCCCGCATATGGCAGGGATTACCGAGGAATCGATGATGCGCATGGGCGTCGGCGCGGCGGGGGAAGCCTTGCTGGTGCTGGCCAATAAACTGCCGGTCAACCTGCGCAATCCGGAAGTGGTCGATCATTACCGGCAGCGGTTTCCGCTCGACATATAGCGGATCGTGCTTTCGCCCCAATTCTCCGCGACGCTGCGAACCATGTCCGCTTTTCGCTTCGCATTTCTTGGTTTTGCCGCATGTTCGATCGCGGCGTTGCCCTCGCTCGCGGCGGCGCAAAGCAGCGATTACGTCTATTGCAGCAATGGGATCGTCTGCATCAGGGACCCCTGCCCGTCAGGCAATGCGCTCGATCTGGCCACCGGCAAGCTCATCAAAGGCGTGGCACTCAACACCACCGAATTGCCGCTGCAAGACAGAGCCGCACCCGATACTTCCGACAAGCTCCAGGCGGGAAAGCTCGTCGTCAGAGGATCGATCCAGCATCGCGGTGAGCCGAACGAGCCGCCCATGCTGGTCGTTACGCATATCGAACGCGCCTCTGACAAAGCCGAGCGCAAGCGCTGCGCGGCGCACTGATTGCCGAGGGGCACACTGCTCGTCAGAGCAGCCTCTCCACTTCAGCCGCTATCCGCAGCAGACGACGGTCGTGACCATTGCGCGCCACCAGCATCAAGCCGGCGGGCAGCGACGTGCCCGGCATCGGCAGCGTAATCGCGGAGAGGTCGAACTGGTTGGCGACCTGCGTGTTGCGCAGCAGCAGGCCTTCGGTACGGTCGCGCAGTTCGGCGTCTTCTGCCATGGAAACAATGGTCGGCGCCGTCAACGGCGTGGTCGGCAAGGCCAGGATATCGAATGCCGCCAGCCGCTCATCCATGGCCGCGACGAGTGCGGCACGGCGGCGCAATACCCTGATGTAGACCGGCGTCGGCAGCAGTGCCGCTCGCGACAAAGGCCCGCTGACATGCGGGTCGACGGGCGTGGATGCTCCTGTCGCCAGCCAGTCGGCATGCACTTCGGCGCCTTCCATGGCGGCGATCGAACCGCGTTTGGTGGCGGCGCGCAGCTCCGCGATCATGTCGTCGATCGACAGCTCCGCGATCCCTGCCCCGGCCTGGCCTATCTTGCCGAGGCATCGCTCGAATGCTGCGGCAACCTCGCTTTCCGTCTCAGTGAAAAGAACGCCGCGCGGAACACCAACGCGAAGCCCTGAAAGGGAGAGCGGCATCAGCTCGGCCGGTGACTCGCCTGCCATCACGGCGTCGGCGGCAGCACAATGGGCGACGGTTCGGGCAAGTGGCCCAACCGAGTCCAGCGTTGCCGACAGCGGAAAAGCGCCCGACAGGGGCACGCGCCGCGCCGTCGGCTTGAAACCGGCGACGCCATTGAGGGCCGCCGGAATCCGGATCGACCCGCCCGTGTCCGAGCCGATCGAAATGTCGCTCGTTCCTTCACCGACAGAGACACCGGCGCCTGAGGAAGAACCGCCGGGAATGCGGCTGGCGTCCGCCGCATTGCCTGGTGTGCCGTAATGCATGTTGTCGCCGATCGCGGTGAAGGCGAATTCGGTCATGTTGGTCTTGCCGATGATGACCGCGCCCGCTTGGCGCAGCCGGCGGACAATGGCGGCGTCGCGCAAAGCGGGCGCAGCGGTCTTGCGCATCAGCGAGCCGGCCGTGGTTGGCTCGCCGGCGACATCGAACAGGTCCTTGATCGAAACGATGGTGCCGTCGAGCGGACCGAGCGTTACGCCGGTTCGGCGACGGCCATCGCAGGCATCAGCCGCGGCTCGCGCGGCTTCGGCATAGACCTTCATGAACACGCGTTCGTCGCCGGCGCGGGCGGCAAGGCGCGAAAGGATGGTTTCCAGATGATCTCTGATGGATTGCATTTCGATGTCGCACTCCGGATGTCTTGAACGTCCTTGGGACAGAAGCCAATGCATGGCTTGCAGAGACTTAACCCGGCGCAGGTGGTTTTGCACCCCTGCCGGACGCAAGGAAGAAAGCCGATGCTTTACAAAGGAAGCTGCCACTGCGGCAAGGTCGCCCTGTCACCGTCTTTACAACGGCAAGGCCCGAAAACCATGATGGTCCCCGGGCCGATGCTCAACACTGCCGGTGCTGACTATTCGGCCCGCTTCGGGCCGAGCAGGAACACCACTGCAGCCGCCAGCAACGTCGCCGCGCCGCAATAGGCGAAGGCGCTGGCCACGCCGGCATGGTCGACCAGCACCCCGCCAAAGACGGCGCCCAGTGCGATCGCCACCTGGAAGGTCGCCACCATCAGTCCGCCCGCGCTCTCGGCCTGGTCGGGAGCGGCCCGCACCAGCCAGCTCTGGAGCCCGACCGGCACCGCGCCGAAGGCAAAGCCCCAGGCCGCGACAGCGGCGGCGGCGATCATAGGCGAGGCGCCGAAAACCAGCATCGAGGCAGCCGCCAGCGCGATCAGCAGAGGCGCCAGCGCGACGGCGGCCTTGAGGTTGCGTTCAGCCAGGATGCCGCCGGCGATGTTACCGAAGAAGCCGCCTATGCCATAGGCCAGCAGCACCAGCGAGATTGTCTCGATATCGAGCACCGGCACCTTTTCGAGGAAGGGACGGACATAGGTGAAGCCGGCAAAATGTCCCGACGCGACCAGCAGCACGACCAGCAGCGCCACCCTGATCGACGGCCGCTCCAGCACCTCGAGCAAGGTGCGGAAGCTCGCCACGCCGACTGGCGGCAGCTTCGGGATGGTCGCCAGTTGCACCAGCAGCGCCAGCGCGCCGACGATGGTCGCGATCATGAAGGCCGTGCGCCAGCCCCAGATGTCGCCGACATAGGCGCCGACCGGGGCCGCGGTGACGGTGGCCAGCGAAACGCCGGTCAGGATGATCGACATGGCGCGCGGCATAAGCCGCATCGGCACCAGCCGCAGCGCCATCGCCGCCGACATCGCCCAGAAGCCGCCCAACGCCACGCCGAGCACGACGCGGGCAATGAGAAGCACGGTCAGCGATGAGGCAAAGGTGGCCAAGAGATTGGACAGGATGAGGAACATGGTCAGCATCCACATCACCAGCCTGCGGTCCATGCGCCTTGTGATGATGGCCATGGTGGGCGCGGCAATCGCCCCGACGATCGCGGTCGCCGTCACCGCCTGTCCGGCCACGCCTTCGCTGACGCCAAGATCGCGCGCCATCGGCGTCAGCAGGCTGGCGGGCAGGAATTCAGCGGTCACGAGTCCGAAGACGCCAAGCGCCAGCGAGATAACCGCACCCCAGGCCGGCTCGGTGCGTTCGGCGGATTCGTCGGGGTTCAGAAGGGCGGCGTCGAGGACGCCTGTCGCGGGTTCGGCCATGGTCAGTCTCCAATCTGTTTGCAGCGCAGCATCTGGCTGCACTGCAACATAGGGAGTGACCGGCTGGCGTTTCCATGCTATAAACACCGAAATGAATTACAATTCGTCCAAAATCGCACTGCCGACATCTGGCGATCCGTTGACCGACATGCTGCGCGGATTGCGGCTCGACGGCGTCGACTACGGCCGTTGCGTGCTGGGCGAGCCCTGGGCCGTTTCCTTCCCGGTACAAAAAGCGGCGCGGTTTCATTTCATCGGCCAGCAAGGCTGCTGGCTGTTCTCGCCGGCCAGGGAGTGGATCGAGCTTTCCGTCGGCGACGCACTGCTGATCCCACGCGGCGACGAGCATGTGCTGGCCAGCGCGCCAGGCGTGCCTCCCGTGCCGATCGGCCGCTACACGATCGAGCCGGTGTGCGAGAACATCTATGACGTCTCCAATGGGTGTGGCGGCCCCAAGACCTTGCTGTTTTGCGGCAGCATGCATTTCAATCTCGACGGCTCGCACCCGTTGCTCGACATGATGCCCGACCTGATGCAGGCGCGTAAGCTGATGGCGAATGCGCCCGGCATCCAGCACCTGCTCGATGCGATGGCCGGCGAGGTGACGATGGATCGGGTCGGCTCCGGCGGCATCCTTGCCCGCCTTGCGGACGTGCTAGCCGCCACCATCATCCGCTCCTGGGTCGAGAATGGCTGCGGCGATGCCACCGGATGGATCGCCGCCGTCCGCAATCCGGACATCGGCAAGGTGCTGGCAACCATCCACCTGCAGCCGGATCGCGAATGGACGGTCGAGGCGCTGGCGCGGATGATGGGAGCCTCGCGCTCCGCCTTTGCGCAGCGTTTCGCCACCGTGGTCGGCGAGACCCCGGCCAAGTATGTGCTGCGTGTGCGCATGCACCAGGCGCGGCAATGGCTGGTCCGAGACGGCATGAGGGTATCGGTGGCAGCGGCCAAACTTGGCTATGATTCGGAGGCATCCTTCAGCCGCGCCTTCAAGCGGGTCATGGGCGTGGCGCCGAGCCATCTGCGCAACATTGGTGCCGGCGACGACCTGCCCTGACGCCCGGTGGTCGTACTTCCAATCCTTCCCGGCTGGAGGAATTGCCAGGTCTTTTGGACGCAGCGTCATTCCCCGCCAACTTCAAGCAAGTAATCTGGCCCACGGAGGAACTCCCATGGCCAATCGTTTCGCACTGCTTGCATTTGCCGTCCTGTACGTCATTCCCGGACGGGCATTCGCACTCGAAGACAGCTATCTGCCGGCCGCTAAGATCCCTTACGCCGCCGAAGCGCAGGACCAGCCGCAGCGCCTCGGCCCGCTATGGGGCAAGCGCGCAGAAGGTCCCGCCGGCACGTTGCTGAAAGTTCCCGGCAACTGGCGCGCGCCGGTCCATGCCCACACCGCCGACTATCGTGCCATTGTCATCCAGGGCCTGTGGGCGCACTGGCAGATGGAAGGCGGCGAAGCGACCAAAGTCGAGCTCCCTGCGGGATCCTACTGGACCCAGAAGGCTAATGAGATGCACGACGACGCCTGCCTGTCGGATACGGAGTGCGTCATCCTGCTGATCAACGACACGCCTTATGAGACCTACCTGCCGAAATAGCGGCATGACCCCGAAAAGTGGAAGCCGTTTTCGGAAAAGATCACGCTCTAACAAAGGTTGGGCCTCACCCCGATTCCATCGGGACGAACCAGGCTCTATGATGCGTGGCGCAGATTGATGCCGCTGCCCTTGTCGAACAGCACCACCCTGTCGGGGTTCCAGACAAAGCGCACCGGCTGCTCGATGGCAACGTCGGTCCTGGCCGGCACGGTCGCACGCAGCGTGGTGTCGCCGACGCGTAGCGTCAGGATCTTCTCGACGCCGTGGTTCTCGACGTCATGGACGCGCGCCTCGACCGGCGCGCCGCTCTCCAGATAGACGTCCTCGGGACGGATGCCGAAGACGAGCGGGCGACCGTCGGTCGCACCGCCCGCCTTGGCTCCCCCTGAAAAGGGCAGTTCGAAATTCAGCGGCGCCATCACCGCGCGGCCATTGACCAGCTTGCCGTCGATGAGGTTCATGGGCGGCGAGCCGACGAAGCTCGCCACATAGGTGTCGTGCGGATTGTTGTAGATCTCAATGCGGCGTGCCGATCTGTACGATGCGGCCATGGTTCAAGACGCCAACCTTGTTGCCCATCGACATCGCCTCGATCTGGTCGTGGGTGACGCACAGGAAAGTGGCGCCGAGCTGCATTTGCAGGTTCTTGAGTTCCGTGCGCAGCGCTTCGCGCAATTTGGCATCGAGCGCCGACAGCGGCTCGTCCATCAGGAACACGCGCGGCTTGCGCACGATGGCGCGGCCGATGGAAACGCGCTGCATTTCGTCGCCGGACAGACGATCGGTCTTGCGGTCGAGCAGATGTTCGATCAGCAGCGTCCTGGCGGCGCGGCCGACGCGGTCCTTGATCTCGGCATCGGGTCCTCCGGTCAAGCCGGAGGATGACGGCGTGAGAGTTGAGAGGGCGACGCACACCGACCGTCGCGGACCGGCGCGAGCGCGACCTGCCGGATAGCGTCAGCTGCTGATCATCGCGCTGTCTTGTTGAGAGCGGTGACGACCAGCGCGAGAATCACCGCCGCAGCGGCGATTTCCCACACGAAAACCTGCTTATAGAAAGGCGGCGTGGCGAGCTGCGCCTTGCCGGCGAGAGTGTTGGGGTCCGGTGGATTGAGGAAGAAGACGCCGTAGAGATGCGCCGCGGTGATCGCAACCAGCAGCGCAATGCAGAAGACCAGCGCCACGACCAGCGCTACGGTCACCACACTGCGCACCTTGACGCCCGGCTGGGCCAACGGCAGCAGGTTGTTGATGAGCCCGGCAAGCACTACGAGACCGCTGCCGATCGCGTACAGGCCGATGGAAAAGGGTTGGAAGATCAGCACCAGCGCCATGACGCCGAGGCCAATGATGAAGACCTCGAGGCAGAACGCGCCGGCTCGGCTCATGCCGGAAGAACTGTCGCTCATGACCGCACCGCCTTTCCGGCGCCATCGAAGACATGGGTTTGCCTGGGATCGGGGCGTAGATTCAGCGCCTCGCCGACCTTTACCCGCTGGCTTCTCGTCACCACGACGCGGATGTCGGCGCCTGCCGCCGTGCGGGCATGAATAAGGGTTTCGGCGCCCATGGGCTCGATGAGCTCGGCCCGGGCGGAGATGGTGCCACGGTCCCCCGTGTCGGTCGGGGTGAAGGCGCGGGGGCGGACACCGATCGTCACCTTGCCAGGCTGCAGGCGCGCGACCGCTGCGTCCGTGCGGATCGCCAGACTAATGCCGGCCACGGTCATGTCCGCCGTGCCATCGGCGAAGGTCTTGAGGTCGGCCTCGAGAAGATTCATCTGCGGCGTGCCGATGAAGCTCGCCACGAAAGCATTGGCGGGCTTGGCAAATACCTCGTGCGGTGAGCCGACTTGCTCGATCAGGCCGTCCTTCATGATGGCGATGCGGTTGGCCATGGTGAGCGCTTCGAGCTGGTCATGGGTCACGATCACGGTCGCTTTGGAGAGGCCCTGCAGCACTTCCTTGATCTGGCCACGCATGGTCTGGCGCAGTTCGACATCGAGACGCGACAGGGGCTCGTCGAAGAGGAAGCAATTGGGGTCGCGGACGATGGCGCGGGCCATGGCGGCGCGCTGCTTTTCGCCCTCGGATATCTGGTTCGGCAGCCGGTCGAGAACGTGCTCCAAGTGGAGGATCGCGGCGACTCGGTTGACGCGGGCAGTCCGCTCAGCCCCGGAAATGCCGTCGTGATAGAGCGGGAAGGCGATGTTCTCGGCGACCGATGCCGACGGGTAGAGCGCGTAGAACTGGAACACCATGGCGATGTCGCGCTTTTCGGGCGGCAGGTTGTTCATCACCTTGCCGGCGACGACGACCTCGCCGTCAGTGACCCTTTCCAGCCCGGCGATGACGCGCAAGGTCGTCGTCTTGCCACAGCCGGACGGGCCGAGAAGGCAGACGACCTCACCGGCGGCTACCGACAGGTCAACGTCCTTGACCGCGGTGAAGGAGCCGAAGCGCTTGGTGACTTTGCGGAGTTCGATGGTTGACATCTCAGCGCTTCACCGTGCCGAAGGTAACGCCGCGCAACAGATGGTTTTGCAAGAAGAAGGTGACCAGGAAGACTGGGACGAGGAACAGGGTTTCGATGGCGGCAAGCAAAGTCCAGTCGGTGCCGCGTCCACCCGACGACACGGCCTGGTTCATGGCGACCGGGACCGTCCTCGTGTCGGGCCCCGAGAGCAACAGGGCGAAGAGGAACTCGTTCCAGGTGAGGATCAGGCCGAACACGAACGTGGCGGCGAGCCCGGCAATGACCTGGGGCAGGCAAATCTTGAAGAACACCCGCATTCCGGACGATCCGTCGATGCGGGCGGCATCCTCGACGTCTGGCGACAATTCATCGAAGAAGCTCTTCATCATCCAGATGGTGAAGGCCAGGTTGAAGGCGGTGTAGAGCATGATGATGCCGAGATACGAGCCCGACAGGCCCACCACGCGGAACATCAGGATCACCGGAATGATCACCACAATCGCCGGCAGCATGCGCGTGGTCAGGATGATGAACAGGTAGGTGTCATTGCCTTTCAGCGGATAGCGCGAGAAGCCGAAGGCCGCCAGGGTGCCGATGACCAGCGCCAGCAGCACCGACGCCGAGGCGATGAAGATCGAGTTGAAGAAATAACGGTCGAATCCTGTCGCTTCCGGGGCACCGTCCGGCGTCATCGAGCGGGAAAAGACGGACCCAAAATTTTCGAGCGTGGGCTTGAACACAAAATGGTCCGGAATCAAGCCGAACAGCGACGTGGGCGACAGCGTCGGAGGCACCAGGAGCGCGTCGCCCTGCGGTTTGAAGGCGGTGAATATGATGAACAGCACCGGCAGAAAATAGATAAAGGCGACGACGGCCACGGCGAGCGTCCGCCCCCAGCCGGCCTCGTCTACTCCACTGGCCCTGCGGAAGCCGAGCTTTCCCAATATCGATTCGGCCACGGGTTATGCTCCCTGCGTACGGCGGTTTGCGAGGTACAGGTAGAGGTTGGTGAGAACGATCACCATGAACAGCATCAGATAGGAGATCGCCGCGCCCTCACTCGTCTTGTTCTGCTCGTTGGCGATGCGGATCAAGTGATAGGAGATCGTCAGTGTGTCATTGCCGCCCTTGGTGAGGAGGATGACGAGATCCGCCAGCTTGAATGCCTCGATGGTGCGGAAGAGAAGGGCCAACATCAGAAGGCCGCGGATGTAGGGGAAGGTGATCATCCAGAATTGCCGCCAGCTGGAAATACGGTCGATGGCAGCGGCCTCGTAAAGGTATTTCGGCACCGAGACGAGGCCCGCCAGCACAAGGAGCATGACGAAGGGCGACCACATCCATGCGTCGGCGAAAACGATTCCCGCCACGGCACCGACTTTGTTGCTCATCAGGATGAACTGGTTGCCGGAGATGGAATTGATGACGTAGCTGAGAATCCCGAATGTCGGGTCATAGTAGTAGGTGAAGAACACGCCAGAGGCGACAACCGAAAGCATCATCGGTGTCAGCACCAGGATCAACAAATACTTGCGCAGCGGAAATTGCTTGGCGAACAGGATGGCCAGCAGAAAGCCGACGATCATCTGCGCGGAGACGGTGAACACGACGAACATGGCGGTATTGATCAGCGCGCCCCAAGTCGCGTGAGCAGCGAGATCGTTGGTAAGGATCCGGACGTAGTTCCCGAGTCCGACGAAGCGGATCGTCTGCTGGTTTGCCTGGTAGGCGAAGAACGAAAGGCCCAGCGACCACAGCAGGGGGAAGATATTCATCACAAACAGAACGGCGATTGCCGGAGCGACCAGCAAGGCGCCGAAGTAGTGGCGGCGATACGCGTTGACGGTAAATGCGGCCGCGACCAACGCCGCCGTGGCGCCCACCACCCAGAAGGAGACAGCCGCCGGCAAGCCCGCCATTGATACGGCCGACACGACGACAGCGACAGCGATGGCGAGTTTCCAGTTGTGGGCAACAACCGTGGTAAAGCGTGGTGTCGGCAGCGTGCTTGAAACAGCGGTCATGGGAGTCCGAAATATGGAGCGCCTGACGTGGCAATGACGGGAAGCGGCTTTTGCCGCTCCCCGCAGCTATGTCGGAAGGTTACTGGATAAGGCCATCGTTCTTCAGGAGGTCCTCCTGGAACTTGGCGATGTTATCCAGGGTGGTCTTGGCGTCTTGCTTGCCAGTGATGGCTAGGTCGTACTGGTCCTGCTGCTCGGTGAGCAGTTCGAAGAACTGCGGCACGTGCCACATGTCCTTCTGCCAGTCGAGCGAGTTCGCCCAGGCGCGGTCCCACGGACGATAGCTCGCATACTTCGGATCGCTGTAGACCGACTTGATCGCGGACTGGCCGCCGCCGGCGGCGAACTGGTGCTGGATATCAGGCGAGAGCCACCACTTCACGAAGCCTACCGCTTCCTTGATTTGCTCAGGCGTCGTCCAGGTGGTGAGAACGAAAGGCTGTCCGCCGATCTGTGACGTACGATTCACCTTGCCGTCGGCGCCGCGCAGGCCTGGCGCCAATCCGAACACCAGCTTGTCGGCAACCTTCGACGTCTTGGGATCGAGCGAGGCTTCGGCGAGACCGATCCAGTCGATGTTCATGGCCACCTTGCCTTCACGGAACAACTGGTCCGAGACGAAGATGTCCATGGTGCCGGTCTTGACCACCGGCGGCATGAACTTCAGCAATTTGAGGAAATGCTCCATGCCCTCGATGGACTTCGGGGAGTTTACAACGCCTTCGGCATGTCCGGTCGGGGCCTTGGTTTCATCCCAGATGCCGCCGCCATGCTGCCAGACGAACGTGTGGACCGAGCTCGTCGAGAAGTCGTAGCCTTTGCCTGCCTGATAGGCGATGCCGTAGAAATCGTCATCCAGCACCTGGCCGGCGAGCTTGTCGCCCTTCTTGCGCTGGAAGAATTCGCCGACATGCTCGAACGTGTTCCAGTCCATGGCGTCGATTTCTTCGCCGGTGCAGGGCAGCTTCTCATTGTACTTCGCCTTGAAGGCGGTCTGCTCGTCGACGTTGCAGAGCACGTCCTTGCGGCCGTAGGTGACCAGCACGTCCGGGAACTGCGGGAAGCCGTAGTAGTTCGGCGTGCTGTTGGGATAGGTCGAGTAGGCGTTGAGCACGGCGGGATGCATCGACTCCATCGTCGCCTTCAGTTCCGGGTCGGCATCGATGAGATCGTTGATCTTGCGGAAGTAGCCGCCTTCGACGAAGGCGCCCAGCCATTGCGAGTCCGACACGATGAAGTTGTACTTCTTTTCGCCCGAGGTCAATGAGGCGTTGACGCGGGTGTAGAAATCCGGCCACGGAATGAAGTCGACATCGAGCTTCACGGTATTGCCAGACTTGGGCTTGTACTGCTCGTCGAAGAACTTCTTCATAATGCGGGTCGGGGGCCAATCCGGCACCGCCATCGTCAACGTCACTTCTTCGGCAGAGGCATAGGTCACGCCTCCCACCAGTAGCGTGGCAGCGAAGCTTGCGGCTGTCGCTAGCCCTTTCACTTTGGTCATCGCCGGCATTCGCGTTTCCTCCCTTGGTTAACCGGATTGCTTCTCGCCGTTCGCGTCAGGTCATTGCCTGGCCGCTCGCGGCGCGGAAGACGTGGATTTTCCTGTTATCGATGGCGATCGATGCCGAATCGCCGGTCCTGATGCTGGCGGCGATCGCTTCCGGCAGCACCATGCGCAACATCTCGCCGCCGGCCACGACCGAGACGATCGTGATGTCGCCGAGCGGTTCGACCAGATGCACCTTCGAGGCAACCCCGGCTTCGCCCTTGGCGGCGAGCCGAATGTCGCTCGGGCGAATGCCGATCAGCGCGGCCTCGCCGGCATCGGCAGTCTTTGGCGCCGCCGCCGGAACCAGAGTCCCGAGCGGCGTGTCGAAAGACCTGGTGTCGGCGCGCACCGAGGCCGTGAACAGATTCATGTGCGGCGAGCCGATCTTGCTGGCGACATAGGTATGGATCGGCTGCTCGTAAAGCTCGTCCGGCGTGCCGATCTGGACGATGCCGCCATCGCGCATGACGGCGATCACCTCGCCCATCGAGAGAGCCTCGAGCTCGTCGGGCGTGGCATAGATCACGGTCATGCCGAACTGGCGGTGCAGCCGCTTCAGCTCGGCGCGCGTCTCGTGCCGAAGCTTGGCGTCGAGATTGGTGAGCGGTTCATCAAGGAGAAGAATCTTTGGCCGGCGGATCAGGGAGCGGCCGAGCGCGACGCGCTGCTGCTCTCCGCCGGACAGGGTTGCCGGCTTGGCCTTCAGGCGGTGTGTCAGTTTCAGGATCTCGGCGGTCTCTTTCACCCGCTTGTCGATCTCGGCGTGCGCGGCTTTCTCCTCGCGCAGCGGATAGGCGAGATTGTCATAGACCGTGAGGTGGGGGTAAAGCGCGAAAGACTGGAAGACCATCGAGATGCCGCGGCCGCCGATCGGCGCATGGGTCATGTCGCGGCCGCCGATCTCAAGCGTGCCGGAGTCGGCCCGGACGAGGCCGGCGATAGTGCGCAGCGTCGTGGTCTTGCCAACCGAGCTCGGCCCGAAGAGTACGAAGAAGCGGCCTTCGTCGACGGCGAAGCTCAGGTCGTTGATGGCGCGCACGGATCCATAGGCCTTGCTGAGCCCATCGAGGCGCAACGCAATCCCCTTGCCGGCACTGGCGCGAGGCGACGTCTGCGTCACGATGCGCCACCTCGTGCGGACGGAACACGCGCCATCAGTATGATCCTCCTCGCCCTGCCGAAAAATGGATCCGAACCCTCACTTCCGATCCACTTTTCTTTTCTGATCTGGTATTACCAATCCTGCATCGACGTCAAGCCCTTTCTTGGGCGCCAGAACAGATCGCCACGATCGAATTGCAGCTTTATCTGCCTGTTTTATCATCATTTTCCTACTCAATGATATGGAAAGGCCTTGTCTGACCGTCACGGCGGCGATAAAGTTTAATAGTTGGCACGCAAATCTGGTCGAACCAGATTCCCGCTATTTCGCTGCCATTGACGAACCCGCGCCACCTCCGCCATCGCTCGATTCCGCAATCGCCGCGCGCACAAGCGCTCCGGCCGCCCATTGCGCCACCGACCGCGTCCGGCGGCTGTCCAGGCCCCAGATATCCTTGAGCACGATCAGCACCTCGACGCCGAACATCATGGACAGCGCCTGCGCCAGCCGGGCGAAATCGCGCTGCGGCAACCGCCCCTTCAGCGGGGCGATCGCCTGCTTCAGCAAGTCGACGCGATGGCCGCGCGTGAAGGCCGGCTCGCCGCCAAGCGTGCCGGCCTGGCGCTGCGCCCACTGGTCGAGCGACAATTTCAGCGCCGCCTTGAATGTCGCCTCGAAGGCCTCAATTCGCGGCATCGCCGTATCGAACAGGTCGGCGACCCGGCGTTCGGCATCGGCGGCGTCGGACTTCCAGGTAAGGATCGGTCCCAGCCCCTCGTCGACCACGGCCTGCACCAGCGCCGCCTGGCTCGGAAAGTACCGATAGGCGGTGGCTCGGGATACTTGCGCCGCTTCCGCGACCTCGCTGACCGACGGCGTGACGCCCGCCTGCATCAGCCTTGTCGCCGTCTCCAACATCAGCCGCTTGGTGCGCGCCCTGGGTCCGCGCTCGGCTCTCTCACCGGTGTCGTCGTTCGCTGCGGCTTGTTGACGTGAGACATTCATGCCAATATGATACGCTCGTCTCAAAAAATTGCAATGACCCCTCCAGTTGTCGGAGTGATTATGTTGACGCTCCATGGCGCCCCCAGCCCTCGCACATCGAACATCGCCGCCCTCGAGCCGACCGGCGAAGGGGGACGACCATGAACCGCATCTATGTGGTGGGTACCGCCGATACCAAGGGCGAGGAGCTGGCCTTCCTGGCCGATGCGATTGTCGCGACGGGCGCCGCTGTCGCCCGCGTCGACGTAGGCACGCGCGACGCAACCATCCCCGTCGACATCACGGCGAAAGAAGTTGCCGGCCATCATCCTGGCGGCAGTGGCGCCGTGCTTGGCGGCAATGATCGCGGCGCGGCGGTCTCGGCCATGGGCACCGCCTTCACCAGCTTCATCCAGTCCCGAAACGACATTGCCGGCATTATCGGCATCGGCGGCGGTGGCGGCACCTCGATCATCACCGCGGGCATGCGCGTATTGCCGCTCGGCCTACCCAAGATCATGGTCTCGACGCTCGCCTCCGGCGACACAGCACCCTATGTCGACGTCTCCGACATCATCATGATGCCCTCGGTGACCGACATGGCGGGACTGAACCGGCTCTCCCGCACGGTGCTGCACAATGCAGCGCAGGCCATCGCCGGCATGGCCGCAAAGCCGGCGCCGACTGCCACCGGCAAGCCGGCGCTCGGGCTCACCATGTTCGGCGTCACCACGCCTTGCGTGACCGCAATCGCCGATCAGCTCCGTTCCACCTATGACTGCATGGTATTCCACGCCACCGGCACCGGCGGTCGCAGCATGGAGAAACTCGCCGACAGTGGCCTGCTATCAGGCATCATCGACATCACTACGACCGAGGTCTGCGACCTGCTGTTCGGCGGCGTGCTGCCGGCCACGCAGGATCGCCTCGGCGCCATCGCCCGCACTAGCCTGCCCTATGTCGGCTCGGTCGGCGCTCTCGACATGGTGAATTTCTGGGCCCCATCGACCATTCCAGAGCGCTATCGCGGCCGGCTGTTTTACGAGCACAACCCGAACGTCACGCTGATGCGCACGACGGCGCAGGAATGCAGCGCGATCGGCGAATGGATCGGCACCAGGCTCGCTCATTGCGAGGGGCCGGTGCATTTTCTCATTCCGGAAAAGGGGGTCTCCGCGCTCGACATCGAAGGCGGCGCCTTCTTCGACCCGGAAGCCGACGCCGTCCTGTTCGAAGCGATCGAGCGCACCATCAAGCCTTCTGGCAGGCGGCGCCTGACGCGGCTGCCACTGCACATCAACGACCCCGAATTCGCCAGGGCCGCCGTCGCGGCCTTTCATGACATCGCCAGACAGTGAGACACCAGAGATGCCGGCAATACCGCGCAAGGACATATTGAAGAAGTTCAGGGGAATGATCGACAAGGGCGTCCCTATCGTCGGCGGCGGCGCGGGCACCGGCCTGTCGGCCAAGGCCGAGGAAGCCGGCGGCATCGACCTCATCATCATCTACAATTCCGGCCGCTACCGCATGGCCGGGCGCGGCTCGGCCGCCGGCCTGCTCGCCTATGGCAACGCCAACGAGATCGTCAAGGAAATGGCCTATGAGGTGCTGCCGGTGGTCAAGAAGACGCCGGTGCTGGCTGGGGTCAACGGCACCGACCCCTTCGTCATCATGCCGCTGCTCTTGGCCGAACTGAAGACGATGGGCTTTTCCGGCGTGCAGAATTTTCCGACCATCGGCCTGTTCGACGGCCAGATGCGGCAGAGTTTCGAGGAGACGGGCATGGGGTTTGGGCTCGAGGTCGACATGATCGCCGAGGCGCACAAGCTCGATCTTCTGACCACGCCCTATGTCTTCAACCCCGAAGAGGCGCGCGCCATGACCAAGGCCGGCGCCGACATCATTGTCGCGCATATGGGCGTGACCACGGGGGGCTCGATCGGCGCCACCTCGGCCAAGTCGCTCGACGACTGCGTCGTTGCCATCGACGCCATTTCAGGAGCAGCGCGCTCGGTGCGCAAGGATGTCATCCTGCTTTGCCATGGCGGACCGATCTCGATGCCGGACGACGCCCGCTACATCCTCGATCGATGCAAGGGCCTGCATGGCTTCTATGGCGCAAGCTCGATGGAACGGCTGCCGGCGGAGGCCGCAATCGCCAGGCAGACGGCGGAATTCAAGGCGGTGACGCTTCACGACCAGAAGGCGCCTGCGAAGAAAAAGAAGGGATGAGACGATGAGCGACAAGAGCAAGGTGTTTGTCTACCCGAAGGACGTCAGCGCCTTCGGTTTCGACTGGGGCAGGCTGGCGTTGACGGTGGCGCCCGAGGTGAATGGCGCAAGCCGCTTTTCCGGCGGCGTCGTCGACCTGCCCTCAGGCAAGGGCCACACGCGTCACAACCATCCGGGCGCGGAAGAAATCATCTTCGTCATCTCTGGCCATGGCGAGCAGATGGTCGAGGACGAGCAAGGTAAACCGGTGGTGGCGAAGGTCGGCCCCGGCTGCACCATCTATGTGCCGGAAAGCCGCTTCCATTCGACGCTCAACACCGGTAACGGACCGATGCAACTCTTCGTCGTCTATTCGCCGGCCGGGCCGGAACTGGCGTTGCGCGAATTGCCGGATTTCAGGCTGATCCCGGCCGAGCAGTGATGAACTTTTTCTAGTCTGGGACAGCGCCGCCCCTCATTGTCCTGCCGGACATTTCTCCCCGTATGGTGACGGGGAGAAAGACGCTCGATAGCCGGCGCTGCAACTGCTTTCTTCTCCCCGTTCTACGGGGAGTGAGGAGTGGTCCGGGGACGGAAAGCCAATCGCTTGGCTTTTCGAACGACGAACGCCGGCAGACAGATGAGGGACAGCGCCAACCCACGTCCTACAAAGCGCCACCCCTGTTCCAACCCCGCCCGCGCTCCCCAAACATCACATAGCCAGTCTCCGTCACCGCCAGCGTGTCCTCAAGCTTGATGAAGCCGCGCGTCGGGTGAAGCATGGTCGTCTCGACCGACAGCACCATGTTCTTCTCCAAGGGCTTGGCCGCATAGGTGCCTTCATAGGCCACCGGATGGTTGGTCATCAGGAACGGCGCCTCATGCGTGATCAGGCCCATGCCGTGGGCGAAGAAATCCGTGTAGGCCGCGACCTCCGATGACTTCAGCACGCCCTCGGCATGCGAAATCATGTCGCCGCCCAGCATGCCGGCCTTCACCTTCGAGAATGCAGCCTGCTGCACCGTCTCCACTTCGGCCAGCAGATCCTCTAGCTCAGCATCCGGCTCGCCCAGAATGCCCATGCGGCAGAGGTCGCCGATATAGCCGTGATAATTGCCGCCGGAATCGATCGACAGCACTTCGCCCATCTTCCACGCCTGCGGCGAGGCGGCGCGGTTGTGGCTGGAGCCCAGCGTCAGCAGGCAATATTCGAAATGCGCGCCGCGATTGGTCTCTTCGCGCCGAAGCTGCTCGATGATGTCGCTCTTGGTCGTGCCTTCGTGCGCCCAGGCGATGGTCGCCAGCATGGAATCGGTGATCAGCTCGGAAGCGGTGCGCAGCTTTTCGAGCTCGGCATCGGTCTTGATGGCGCGCATGCGCTCCAGCATATCGGTCGCATCGATCAGTCTGGCGTCCGGCAGCGCCTTGCGGATCAGCGCATAGGCGTCCGACGGCAGGAAGCCGGGCTCGATGCCGATGCGGGCGCCGTCCTTGCCGATCTTTCTGACATGCTCGACCGCGAGGTTGGCGGCATCGAGCGTGCCCCAGCAGGTGGCATGCAGCGTCGGCGTCCAGAACGGGTTGTTCTGATGCTCGGCGCCCTCCATGCGGTTACCGATATAGGCGGCGTGATCCGGCCCGCCCTTCTCGTAGACGACGACAGGCAGGTAGCGGCTGTGGCCGATCGCATCCATGGCGGCGAAGAAGATGAACTTGTAGCCGCCCAGCAGATACTGCGTATTGTGCTTGGAGGTCGCCAGCAGCACGTCGATGCCGGCTTCCTCCATCAGCCGGTCGACCCTTGCCTGGTCGAACGGGATATTGCCGACGGCACTCTTGCCCGGAGCCACGTTCATCTTTCTCTCCCTGAATTGCCTCGGACCGCAGCTGTTTCGCTGCGATCCCTTGGCCATGGATCAAATCTGCATCATTTTGCCACCGCTGGTCTATCCAGAAATAGGCAAAACAACCCGCGCCAAACTCGCCATCGCGTCATAGCAGGCGTTTTTAATCGATCTGGTCCTACCAGAATAGCAGCATTGGACTGCTCCGCTCAAACTGGTCCAGCGGACGAAAATTTCAAAGCCAAGCCAGGATGCGCCAATTCCGTCTCTGGCGAAACCCTCGCCAAGGCTCATAATCGCCCGCAGGATGCTGGCGGGCTTGTCGGCATCGAGGGGTTGGCGTGCGCCCGCCGGGTCGCGCAGAGGAGGTAATTCGATCATGTCAGGTTTCACGATTTCCAGGCGCACGATGCTTGCCGGCTCGGCAATGCTGCTGGCCTCCACGGCGATGCCGACATTGGGCTTGGCGCAGACACCGAAGAAGGGCGGCCGCCTGGTGCTCGCCGCCGATTCCGAGCCGCGCAATCTAAACCCGGCGATCGTCGCCTCCAACGGCGTCTTCTTTATCTCCAGCAAGATCGTCGAGACGCTGGCCGAGGCCTCCTTCGACGGCAAGGACGGGCTTGCGCCGCGGCTGGCGGTAGGCTGGGAAGGAACTGCCGACGGGCTCTCCGTGACCTTCAAGCTGCGCGAAGGCGTCAAATGGCATGACGGCAAGCCGTTCACCTCCGCCGACGTCGCCTTCTCGGCACTGCAGATCTGGAAGCCGCTGCAAAACCTCGGCCGCACCGTGTTCAAGGACCTCAGCACGGTCGACACCCCGGACGATCTGACCGCCGTGTTCAAATTCGCCAAGCCGACCCCGTTCCAGCTGATCCGCAACGCGCTGCCGGCGCTGTCGAGCGTGGTGCCGAAGCACATCTATGAAGTCGGCAAGATCGAGGACAATCCGGCCAACACCGCGCCAATCGGGACCGGGCCGTTCAAGTTCGGCGAGTACAAGGCCGGCCAGTATTACCGGCTGACCAGGAACTCGGATTACTGGGGCAAGGATGAGCCCTATCTCGACGAGATCATCTACCAGGTGCTGCCTGACCGCACCTCGGCCGCCAGCGCGCTGGAGGCGGAAGAAATCCAGCTCGCGGCTTTCTCCGCCGTGCCGCTGGCCGACCTCGACCGCATTTCCAAGGTTCCTGGCCTGAAGGTCATCACCAAGGGCTATGAGGGGCTGACCTATCAGCTCGTCGTCGAGATCAACCACCGCCGCAAGGAACTCGCCGATGTGAAAGTGCGCCAGGCGATCGCGCATGCCATCGATAAGGATTTCGTCGTCAAGACCGTGTTCCTCGGCTATGCCGCAACGGCCACCGGCCCGGTGCCGAAGAACGATCCGCAATTCTACACCGCCGACGTGCCGACCTATGCGTTCGACGTCGCCAAGGCCAATGCGCTGCTCGACGAAGCCGGCTATAAGAAAGGCGCCGACGGCAATCGCTTCTCGCTGAAGCTCTTGCCGGCGCCCTATTTCAACGAGACCAAGCAGTTCGGCGACTATCTGCGCCAGGCGCTGGCCGCAATCGGCATCGACGCGCAGCTGGTCAACAACGACTCGGCCGCCCACATCAAGGCGGTCTACACCGACCACGCCTTCGACCTCGCCGTCGGCCCGCCAGTGTTCCGCGGCGACCCGGCGATCTCGACCACCATCCTGGTGCAGAGCGGCATACCGGACGGCGTCCCCTTCTCCAACCAGGGCGGCTACAAGAACGACGCGCTCGACGCACTGATCGCCAAGGCTTCCGAGACGCTCGACACATCGGCCCGTACCGAACTCTACAAGGAGTTCCAGAAGGAAGTGGCGGCCGACCTGCCGCTGATCAACGTCGCCGAATGGAGTTTTGTTTCCGTTGCGCGCGACGCGGTTGGGAACATCGCCAACAATCCGCGCTGGGCGGTGTCCAACTGGGCGGACACGTATTTGGCGGGCTGATCCCGCACTTGCGGATCGAAGATTGGGGTGCTCAGATTCGGAGAATGAGAGTTCCTTCGCGCCCCCCTCTGTCCAGCCGGACATCTCCCCCACAAGGGGGGAGATTGGCGACTTCCGCGTCTCGCTTTTCTCAGCAATCTTGGAAATTGGCGAAAGCCGCGATG
Organism: bacterium M00.F.Ca.ET.205.01.1.1; assembly: GCA_004791255.1. GTDB lineage: Bacteria > Pseudomonadota > Alphaproteobacteria > Rhizobiales > Rhizobiaceae > Mesorhizobium. The sequence goes on along the minus strand of SRUQ01000003.1, from coordinate 114,387 downwards.
ACAGCTGATCTCCCCCCTCGTGGGGGAGATGTCCGGCAGGACAGAGGGGGGCGCCGTAGAGCGCGGCGTCAGAAGTTTACAAGCGGCGTCCCATCGTCATGACCCGCGCCCTCACTCTCCTCCGCCACCGACTCGTCGGCAGCATCTTCGTGCTCCTTATCGTCATTATTGGCACTTTCCTCCTCCTTGAAGCCGCCCCAGGCGATGCCGTCGACGCCTATATCGTCTCCACCGGCGGCGATGCCGGCATGATCGAACTGCTGCGCCATCGCTGGGGGCTCGACCAGTCGGAGCTGACGCGGCTCGCCAACTATCTCTGGGCGCTGCTGCATCTCGATCTCGGCCAGTCGGTGACCTTCTCCCGGCCAATCCGCGACGTCATCCTCGAGCGGCTGCCCAACACGCTGCTGTTGATGGTCAGCGCCACCGCGCTGTCCTTCGGGCTCGGTTCAGCGCTCGGCATCTATGCCGGCGCCAGGCCCGGCAGTGCCCGCGACCGGTTCGTGTCGATCGGCTCGCTGGCGCTCTATGCCGTGCCAGGTTTCTGGCTTGGCCTGGTGTTGATCGTCATCTTTGCCGTCGACCTGCGCTGGCTGCCGATCGGTGGCATCGAGACCTTGGCGTCGGACAAGGCCGGCCTCGACCGCGCCGCCGACATCGCCACCCATCTCGTCCTGCCGGTTTCCGCCCTCGGCTTCATCTATCTGGCGCTCTATCTGCGCATGATGCGCGCCGGCATGGCCGAGGCCTGGCGCCAGGATTTTGTGCTGGCCGCACGCGCCCGAGGGCTTTCGCGCCGGCGCATCGTGCTTGCCCATGTCGCCCGCAATGCTCTGTTGCCGCTGGTCACCATGCTCGGCCTGCAATCGGCGCAGATGCTGGGCGGCAGCGTCGTCATCGAGAGCGTTTTTTCCGTACCCGGCCTTGGCCGGCTGGCGCAGGAAGCAGTGGCCGCCCGCGACACGCCCTTGCTGCTCGGCATCATCCTCGTCAGCGCCGTCCTCGTCATCTTCATCAACCTCGCCGTCGACATCGCCTATGTCTTCCTGGATCCGCGCGTCGGCGCCAGCGAGGCCGGCGCATGAGCGCGTTGCATCGGTTCCTGCGCAGGCCGGAAGCAGTCGCCGGCGCGCTCATCCTGGCGGCGCTGTTCGCCATGGCGGTGTCGGCAGGACTGCTGTTCCCTGGCGATCCGCAATCGATCGCCGGGCCGGCGCTGTTGCCGCCCTTCCAGGACTGGTCGCTGCCGCTCGGCACCGACCGGCTCGGCCGCGACGTGCTGACCGAGCTTTTCCACGGCGCCCGCACCTCACTTGCCGTCGGGCTGGCAGCAGCAGCCGCCGCGCTTGCCGTCGGTGCGGTGATCGGCACGCTGGCCGGCTTTACCGGCGGCCTCACCGACGAGGTGCTGATGCGCATCACCGATGCCTTCCAGACCGTGCCGAGCTTCCTGCTGGCGCTGGCCTTCGTCAGCGTGGTTGGTCCTTCGCTCGGCGTCGTCGTCGTGGCGATAGCGCTCGGCACATGGACGGGGCCGGCACGCGTGGCGCGCGCCGAAGTGCTCTCCATCCGCGAACGCGACTATGTCGCCAACGCCCGCGTCATCGGCATGCATCCGCTGGCGATCGCTTTTCGAGAGGTGCTGCCCAATGCCTTGCCGCCGGTGCTGGCGCTGTCATCGGTGATCGTCGCCGCCGCGATCCTCACCGAGGCCGCACTGTCCTTTCTCGGGCTCGCCGACCCGAACCGCGTCACCTGGGGCGGCATGATCGCCGAAGGCCGCACTGTCTTGCGCACCGCACCCTTCCTGTCGATCGTCCCGGGCATCGCACTGGTGCTGACGGTGCTCGGCGTCTACTTGGCCGGTGAAGGCATCGTCGAGACGACAGCCGTGCGTAGGGGCCTGTCGTGACCGCGCTGGTGTCGATCAGGGATCTTTCGGTGAGCTACCGGCGCGATAAGAGCGAGGTGGCGGCGCTGAAGAGTGTCAGCCTCGACGTTGTCGCCGGGGAGCGGTTGGCCATCATCGGCGAAAGCGGCTCGGGAAAAAGCACGCTGGCGCTGGCGATTGCCGGGCTGTTGCCGAGAGGAGCCAAGGTTGACGGAGGCATCGCTTGGTATTTGCGATCGCAGCCAGCGTTGGGCGCCAAGGCACCCCCCTCTGTCCTGCCGGACATCTCCCCCGCAAGGGGGGAGATCATGCTCTCATCTCCGCTTTCGCCAATCACCGACATTGCTAAAGAAGAGCGGTCGGCGAAACTGCCAATCTCCCCCCTTGCGGGGGAGATGTCCGGCAGGACAGAGGGGGGTGTGACGGAACGCCAACCATCCGCGATTACCGAAACCGAACTCCCCCTCCTCGGCCGCGACATCGGCTTCGTCTTCCAGGACCCATCCGCCAGCCTCGACCCCGTCATGACCATCGGCAAGCAGATCGCCGAAGTCGCGCGCACGCATCTCGGCTTCACCTGGTCCCAGTCCTATGCCAAGGCCAAAACCCTGCTCGAACGCGTCCGCCTGCCCGACCCGGACTCGGCCCTCAGCGCTTTCCCGCACCAGCTCTCCGGCGGCCAGAAGCAGCGCGTGGCGATTGCCGCCGCGATCGCGGCCGGGCCGAAACTGCTGATCGCCGACGAGGCGACCAGCGCCCTCGACACCATCGTGCAGGCCGAGATCGTTGCACTGATCCAGCGCCTGGTGGCCGAGGACGGTATGACACTGCTGTTCATCAGCCATGACATCGCGCTCGCCGCCGAACTCGCCGAGCGCATCGCTGTTTTCCGGCATGGCACACTGGTCGAGCTTGGCACGACGGGGCAAATTGTTGACGCCCCGACCCAGGCCTACACGCGCGCGCTGCTCGATGCCCATATCGGCCTCGATGCCGAACCGCTGCTGGACCGAAGCGGGCTGCGCAGATGAGCCTGCTTGCGGTCTCCAATCTCACCAGACGCTACAATCGCGGCGGCGAGACCGTTGCCGCCGTCCACGACGTCTCTTTCGCGATCGATCCAGGCGAGACGCTGGCGCTCGCGGGCCCCTCCGGCAGCGGCAAGTCGACGATCGCGCGGCTGGTGCTGCGGCTGATCGAGCCTGATGCCGGCCGCATCGAGTTCGAAGGCAATGATTTCCTGGCGCTGGCCGGCTCGGCACTGCGAGCCCATCGCGCCCGCCTTCAGATGGTGTTCCAGGATCCGCTCGCCGCCTTCAACCCGCGTGCCACGGTGGCGCGCGTGCTTGACGATCCCTTGCGCATCCACGGCATCGCCTCCCGTACCGAGCGCCCGCACCGCATCGCCGAATTGCTGGAGCGTGTCGGGCTGCCGGTCGATCTCGCGTCGCGCGCCATCCACGAAATCTCCGGTGGCCAGCGCCAGCGCATCGCGATCGCCCGCGCCATCGCCACCAAACCGTCGCTGATCGTGCTCGACGAAGCAGTGTCGGCGCTCGATGTCTCGGTGCGCGGACAGATCCTCGAGCTTCTGCTCGACCTGCAACGCAAGCAACGGATCGCCTATCTCTTCATTTCACATGATCTCGGCGTGATCAGGGCCGTCGCCCACCGCATCGTCCTTCTCGATGCCGGGCGGATCGCCGAGAGCGGTAATGCTCGAGCCGTTATCGACTCGCCGCAATCGGCCATCGGCAAGGCGCTGGTGGCGGCCGCGCCAAGATTGGACAGAACCATGCAGGACGCATCATGACCGACCCGCAAGCCAGAGCCGAGAAACTGTCGCGCGAACTCGATGCCGCCTTCCGCAACCGCGCCGATCTCTACCGATTGTTCCTCGATGAACTGACCGGAGAGCTGGGCGCCGAAAGGGCCGAAGCGGTCATGATCCGCGCCATCGAACAGCGCGGCAAGGAAGTGGCGGGAGCTGCCTTCGCCGGCTTCGGCGCCAATGACGCGCGCGCCATCGGCGAGGCATTTCTCGCCGTCAGTCCTGACGGCGGCCTGATGTATCCGACCGACGTCGAACGCAGCGATGACCGTATCGCCTTCAAGGTCAAACGCTGCCCACTGAAGGACGCCTGGGTCGAGGCCGGCGTCGGCGACGAGAAACTCGCCACGCTCTGCCGCATCGCCAGCGCCTTCGACCGTGGCCTGTTCGAGGCGACCGGCGTGCGTTTCGACAACGTCACCTGGACATCGGGTCACGGCTCCGGCTGCTGCCACATCGCGCTGACCAACCGCGATGCCGCCTGAGGAAAATGAGCGCCTAAGGTGTCTTGAGATTCAGGTCAGGCCGAGCCGGAGTCGAAGACAGGCGCGAAGCGACCAAACTGGGTTGATGCCGAGAGCCGGAGCGGAGCGTACTTTTCGTACGTGAGCTCAGTTCTACTGCGACGCAGTGGAACGGGGGAAGCGCAGGTATCAGCCATTTGCAGGCCGGCCTCACCTGAATATCAGCACACCTTAGCCGCCGACCATCAGCTTGACGACCTCGTCATGGTTGGTCTCGGAGATCTTGCGCTCGCCAGCCTGGACGCCGCGCCGCAGCACCACAATGCGGTCCGAGACCGCGAAGATGTCCTGCAGATTGTGCGAGATGAAGATCACGCCGCGTCCTTGTGCCTTGAGCTGGTGGATCAGCGAAATCACCTTGCGCTGCTCCGGCACTCCAAGTGCGGCGGTCGGTTCGTCCATGATCAGGATCTGCGCATCCCAGTAGACGGCGCGGCCGATGGCGACGGCCTGGCGCTGGCCGCCGGAGAAATTGCTGACCGGGGCCTCGAGCCGGCTGACGTGGAAGTCCAGCCGCTTCATCGTCTCCCTGGCCGCCTCGGCCATGGCCTTGCGGTCGAGCACAGGCAGGAGGCCAAACGCCTTGCGCATCGGTTCGCGGCCCAGGAAGATGTTGGCGCCGATCGACAGATTGTCGGCGAGCGCCAGATCCTGGTAGATCGTCTCGATGCCCCTTTCGCGCGCCTCCTGCGGCGTTGCGAAAGCCACCGGCTGGCCCCTGAGCAGGATTTCGCCGCCCGTCGGCTGGAACACGCCCGAGATCGCCTTGATCAGCGTCGTCTTGCCGGCGCCATTGTCGCCGGCAAGCGCCACCACTTCGCCCGGCCGCACGGCCATGGAGAAATCGCTGAGCGCACGCACGGCACCGAAATGCTTGGACAGGTTGCGGACTTCGAGCAGGGGGGTGTTCTGGTCGGTGCTATTCATCCTGGCGGCCTCCACTGAACCGGCGCTGCGCCTGGTCTATGAGCACTGAAATGATGATGACGACGCCAACCGCCATGAACTGCCAGAACGGCTCGACATTGACGAAGACCAGCCCGTACTGGATGACCGCGATCACCAGCGCGCCGGCGACGGTGCCCAGGATCGTGCCCGAGCCGCCGAACAGGCTGGCGCCGCCGATGACGACGGCCGCGACGCTGTCGAGCAGCAGCGGCTCGCCGGCCTGCGCGGCACCGGCGGTGAAGCGCGCGGCATAGAGCGCGCCGCCAAGGCCGGCGCACATCGCCGACAGCACATAGAGCCGCAAGATATGGCCCTTGATGTCGATGCCGGCGCGGCGCGCCGCCTGCACATTGGCGCCGATGGCGTAGTTGTGCTGGCCGAACCGGGTCTGGCTGAGCAGATAGTGCATGACGATGACGAAGACGGCGGTGATCAGCACCAGATAGGGAATGCCGTAGAACTTGCCGTTGCCGAGCAGCGCGAACCAGGAATTCTGCACCGGAACCGTGGTGCCGCCGGCAAGCAGGAAGGCGGCGCCCCGCGCCACGCCGAACATGCCGAGCGTGCCAATGAAGGGTGGCACCTTGAGCCGCGAGATCAGCAGGCCATTGATGATGCCCGGCACGCCGGCGACGATGACAGCGGCGAGCATGCCGGCCAGCATGGCCAGCGGCAGCGGAATGGCGGCGCCCGCCATGTTGGTCGCATGCGCGGCGATGACGGCGGCGAGCCCCATGATGAAGCCGAGCGACAGGTCGATGCCGCCCGAAATGATGACGAAGGTCTGCCCGGTCGCCAAGAGCAGCGGCGCCACGGCGAAGATCGCGATGGACTGCAGGTTGAACGGGTTGAGCACGAAAGTCACGCCGAAGGCGAGCCTCGACCAGATCTCGAAACAGATGAGGAGACCGGCGAGGAACAGCCAGGCGCGCCCATCGGCGATGCGTGCGATCAGGCCCCTGGCCGGATCGCCGTGATCTGCCTGAGGAGCGACATGCTGCTCGGCCGGCTTTGCTTGGGATGTCGAGGTCATGAGTGCTCCGCGGCGCGGCTCGTTCGAACAAGGCCCCGATCAGCCGGGGCCAGGCGCTGGCCTCCCCCCCGGCGAACCCGTGAGGAGGCGAAGCGCGTTGGGCTTACTCGGAGTAGAGATACTTCGAGATGTTCGGATCCGCGATGTTGGACTTGTCCATGATCGTGAAGCCGGTGCCGATCGTGACCGGGATCGAATGGCCGGTCAGGTGGGCATAGGCCGAAACGACGCCATAGTAGCCGATCTCGGCCGGATGCTGCGCGATCGCCACGTCGACGAGGCCGGTGTTGATGTTGTCGACGATGCTGGTCGGCGCGTCGAAGGCAACCACCTTGACGGTGCCCGTCTGTCCGGCCTGCTTGACGCCGTTGGCCGCGCCCAGAGCCGAGAACAGATTGGCGCCGAACACGCCGACCAGATCGGGATTGCGCGCGAACACCGCCTGCAGCTGCGAGGCCGCCTTGTTGGCGTCGTCATCGTTGAACTGGGTTTCCAGCACGGTGATGCCCGTATGCTTGGCCATCTCCTTCTTGAAACCCTCTTCACGCTGGTCGGTGGTCGAGATGCCCGGCTTGACGTTCGAGACATAGACCTTGCCCTTGTCGCCGATGGCGGTGGCCAGCGCCCGTGCGGCGATCTCTCCACCCAGCACATTGTCCGAAGCAATGTAAGCCAACGGGAAATCGGCATCTCCGGCGCCGGTCTGGTAGACGCCGCTGCCGATGAAAGTGTCGACGGTTACGACCGGAATGCCGGCATCATTGGCCTTGCGCAGCGGCTCGACCAGCTGAACCTTGTCGGTCGGCGCGATCAGGATCGCGTCCGGCTTCTTGGCGATAACCGCGTCGAGCACCGGCACCTGGGTGACCGGATTGAAGTCCGGCGCGCCCTGGAAAACCAGGTTCACGCCAAGCGCGTCGGCTGCCGCCTGGGCGCCCTTGCGCATGGTGATGTAGAAACCGTCGGTGGTGAGGCCCGGAACGAGCGCAATGGTGTATTTCTTGTCCTGCGCCTGGGCGGGCGCGATCAGCACCGAAGCGCTGACGGCAAGCGCCGCGAGCGCGGCAACAATCTTCTTCATGACATCCTCCTCATTGTTGGCAGATCTGCCGTTGCAAGTGACATTGAATGGCCGTCATCCGTTCAGGGGACGGATGCCTGCGGCCGGGAACGCCTGTTTGCTTGTCACGGGGCAGCTTTCCTCCAAAGCGCCCTCCAGTCGATAGGTCAGCCGGTCTGAGTGACCGGCACAATGGCCGTGGCCCTGTTCCCTCGCCTCCGCAAGATCAAGGCAACCACGCCGTCCGGTGTGCGTACGCACCAGGCTCGAACCATGTAACACTTTGCAGAAAGAAATTGCAACTCGGTTTTTCCGAGTTCGCGGCGCCGGCTTCCTGCTCCGCACTACATCCGACTGCTCCATTAGGAGCCCCTCGACGGACTATTGTCCCGACGCCCCGGCGACACAACCGGTTTCGCGGCATGGCCACTGGTGGCCGTCAGGTGCGCCGCCGCATACGGCCCTATCGCGCCGGCAGAGCCTCGAGGATGGCTTGTGCCGTCTTTGTATCGGTTATCAGCGCATTGATCAGCCGGGCGCGGGCGGCGCCGATGATCGCCGTCGCCTTTTCCGGTGAGGCGGCAACGCCGATGACCAGCGGCACGGCGCGAAGCTGCGCTGGCGACATGGCGATCATCCGGCTCTCGCCCTCCCAGCCGATCATGGCGCCCTCGGCGTCGAAGTAGTGGCGAAGCACATCGCCGGCCGCGTGGACCAGCGCCTGCTCGCTCGGCGTGGCGGCACTTGCCTCTGGCGGATTGATGGCATGCGGCAAGCCGATGCCGACGATCGCGACATCGGTCTTGTCCCACAACGCAACGGCATCGCGGATGGCGGTGTCGCGCAGGAAGACCTCACGCAGTTCGCTGGACGGCAGATAGGGCGCGTGGATGAAATGCGGTGTCCCGCCGAACTCCTCGGCGGCAAGCCGCACGAACTCGTTGATCTGGAAGTGCGCGGCATGCTGCTGCATGCCGCCGGTGGCGGCAACGGTGAGGACGCCCGGCATGCGCGGCAGGCCGGCGCGGATCACCTCGCGCACGGCGCGCCCCCAGCCGATGGCGACCACGGAGCCCGCCACAAGCTGCGCCTGCCTGAGCAGCCCGCCAAGCGGTGCCGCGAGCGCCGCCAGCGTCCCTGCCGCCGGCGTCTCGACCACTGCCGCGTCGCGCAGTTTCAACCGATCCACCAGCTGCCTGGTGATATCTTCCGGCGTCAAAAGGTCGACAACCTCGATCCGCACGATCCCTTCCGCGCGCGCCCGCTGCAGCAGGCGCGAGATCGTCGCGGTGGAGACGCCGAGCTGGCGCGCGATGTCGACCTGCGACATCTCCGCCTCGTAGTGCAGCTTGGCGACCGTATGCAGCATCGTGCGCGATGCGGTCGCGTCCTGGATGGGAGGGACAGACAGCTTGCAATTCCTTTCAGCAACGTGTTACACACGCATACGCCGACGGGAGTTATCGCGCAAATCTGGCGAACTCGCAACTTGAGGCCACGGCGCTGGGGGCAGCTTTTTCGAGCAGCCGGCGGCGCGGCAAGGCGGCACAGATCGCCCTGCCGCAGGCAGGAAAACTAAACATTCGGGTTCCCACGGATCCACGTCCTCGGCGAGAGGGCGCCAACAGCGGACGGAAGACCATGACCAAGATGACCACCGCGGAGCGGCGCGGCTACCAGCAGATTTGCGGCGAGGATGGGGCCATGGTGGCCATCGCCTGTGACCAGCGCGGCGGCATGCGCACCTTGCTGGCGTCGGATCCAGCCGAACAGGCCAGGATCACCAACGACATGCTTGGCGACACCAAGGCCGACATCACGCGCTACCTGGCAAGTGCCGCATCCTGCGTGCTGCTCGACCCGCTCTGCGCGGTGCCGCGAATTGTCGACGAGGGCGTGCTTAACCGCGATACGGCGCTGCTCATCGGCCTCGACGCCTCCGGCTTCGATATCTCGCCCGAAGGCTACCGGCTGTCGCGGCTGGTTCCCGACATCGACGCGCGCCGGGTGCGCGAACTGGGCGGCACCGGCGGCAAGATCATGGTGTATCTGCGGGCCGACAAGCCGCAAGCCAACGAACACAACATCGCCATCCTGCGCCAGTGCATCGCCGACTTCGGGCAGGAGGACCTGCTGCTGGTCGTCGAGTTCCTGACCTATCAGCTCGAAGGGGAAAGCGCCGAGGACTACGCGGCCAGAACCCCCTCGCTGGTCGAGGAGGGCACCCGGATCTCGCTGGAATGCGGAGCCAAGGTGTTGAAGCTGCCCTACCCCGGCACGCCCGAGGCCTGCGCCAACATCACTGAGATGGCCGGCGAGGTGCCATGGGCGGTGCTTTCGGCCGGCGTCAACCACGCCACCTTCCTCGGCCAGGTCGAGATCGCCATGCAAAACGGCGCCTCGGGCGTCATTGCCGGGCGGTCGCTGTGGAAGGACTGCATCTCGCTCGATCGTGACATTCAGCGCGAAAGGCTTAAGACCATCGCAGTGCCGCGGTTGCGGGAGATCCAGGCCGTGATCGGACACTACCGGCAGAAAGCCGCGTAAACTTTCCGATTGCTCTGATCACTGGCACTTGCAGGACGTCATGCCTCTCAGCATAGGAATCGACATCGGCGGCACAAATCTGCGTGCCGCCCGCATCTCCGGCAACGGTGAAATCCTCAAGCGTGTTTCCGAAAAAAGCGCGCCCGACCCGGAGCTGGTCCTCGGTCGAGTCGCCGACATGGTGCGCCTTCTCGACACACCTGATGTGAAAGCCATCGGCGTCGGCGTCCCCGGTCGCGTCGACGCGCGGCGCGGCGCGGTGCTCTCGGGCGGCTATGTCGACCTCGCCTCGGTTGCGCTGGCGCGGCGCCTGGAAGACATGACGGGCAAGCCTGTCATCATCGACAATGACTGCAACATGGCGCTGGCCGCCGAGATGGCTGTCGGCGCCGGCCGGGGCGATAGCGACATCGCCATGTTCACCATCGGCACCGGCGTTGGCGGCGCCATGGCTCAGGACCGGCGTATCATGCGCGGCCGGGCAACGGCAGGCCAGCTCGGCCACATCGGCGTCGACGTCAATGGCGAGATCTGCGCCTGCGGCCGGCGCGGCTGCGTCGAAACCACCAGTTCCGGCACCGCGCTCGGCCGCCATATCGCGCGGACCGGGCTCGGTCCGGACATTTCGATCGATCAGCTCTTCGCCCGCGACGCCGAAGGCGACATCCAGGCGCGCGCCATACTGGACGCCTGGGCGGTTCCCCTGCGCGCGGCGATAGACACCGCCGTTGCCGTGCTTGATCCCAACCTCATTCTGCTTGGGGGCGGCCTCGGCCGGGCGGCGCATGCCGCACTCGGCCGCGCGCCGGCCCTGGCGCCCTGGTATCAGTGCCGGGTCGAGCCGGCGCAACTTGGAGACGATGCCGGCGTGATCGGCGCCGGCCTGCAGGCGCTGGCAGGGCAGGAAGCGATACCGACGATTGCACCCCCTGCCCAACCCAAGCGCGCCGTGCTCGTCAACGGCATTCCGGCCAGCGGCAAGAGCACTGTCTCGCGCGGCATCGCCGACCGCATGGGCTGGCCGTTGCTGACGCTCGACACGGTGAAGAACCCTTTCCTCGAAGTGCTCGGCGGCGCCGACCGCGAGTTCAACCGCACGCTCGGCCGCGCCAGCTACAAGGCGATCTGGTCGCTCGTCGGCGAAGCCCCCGTCGGCAGCACCTTTGTCGTCGACGCCTGGTTCGGCTTTCAGCCGCGAAAGGTCCTGGAGGATCATCTCAGAAACGCCGGCGTCGAGCAGACCGCTGAAATCTGGTGCCATGCGCCCGGCGCGGTGCTGGCCGAGCGCTATGGCGCCCGGCTCGACCAGCGCCTCGCCGGCCATCCCGGTGCAGCCTATATCCCCGAGCTGATCGAACTCGCCAAGCGCGCCGAGCCGCTGCGGCGCGGCCCACTCTTCGACGTCGACACCACGAAGCCGATCGACTTCGGCGCCATCACAAGGTGGCTGAAGATGGAATTCAAGGCATAGCCAGCTTCAGGCGGCCGGCGGCCGCAGCGCGGTGCGGGCGATCTGCCAGGCGGATTCGACATGCCTGCGCGCCGCCGCTTCCGCTTCGTCGGGCTTGCGTGCCCGGATGGCATCCATGATCGCATTCATCTCGGCAATCGCCGGCGCGCGCCGGTTGACCGAGGCGATGGTCATCGAGCGGAGCTGGTTGATGCGGACATTCAAGCCGCTGACGATCTCCCAGGCAACGCGCTTGTCGGCGGCCTCGAACAGCGCCTCGTAGAATTTCGTCGTCGCCCGCATCACCGCCGGCGGCTCGCCGGAAGCCCACGCTTCGAACAGGTCCATGAGCGCACCTTCCAGCCTTGCCAGTTGCTCGCCGGTCGCCGAGAGGGCGCAGGCGCGTGCCGCGATGCCTTCGAGCAGCGCCCTTAGCTCATAAATCTCATCGGTGCGGCCGAGATCCGGCCGGGCCACCGCCGGTCCGTGCCCCGGAATCATCTGCACCAGACCTTCGGCCTCCAACTGCCGCAGTACCTCCCGCACGACCGAGCGGCTTACGCCAAGCTGGTCGCAGAGCGGACGCTCGACCAGCCTTTCGCCGGGCTGGAAATGAAAATCCATGATCGCCTCGCGCATGCGCTCCAGCGCAAGCGTCCTCAAGGTCTTGGCGCTGCGGTCGATGCGAAGCGTGTCGTCTGTCATGTCCTGTCTCCTGCGCCGCACACGAAAACAGATTCCATGAGCGGTTGACAAGGTCCTTGGCGCTCCATACCATGGTATACCATAAGATGATATGACGCCGCCGACCGAGGATTCCATGCAGCCTGCCATCCGCAAGATTGTCACTTACACCGAGAACACGCTGATCGAAGGGGGCAAGGCGGCACCCCGGCCGCTGCGACTAATCGGCGTCGCCGCGGTGCTGACGAACCCCTGGGCCGGGCGCGGCTTCACCGAAGACCTGTCGCCGGAAATCCGCGCCTGCGCCCCTGTTCTGGGCGAACTCTTGACCCGCGAGATCATCGCCATCGCCGGTTCGGGTGAAGCGATCGAGGGTTATGGCAAGGCCGCCATCTGCGGCACCTCGGGGGAGGTCGAGCACGCTTCGGCGCTGATCCACACGCTGCATTTCGGCAATCACTACCGCCGCGCCGTCGGCGCCAAGACCTATCTTGCCTTCACCAATTTGCGTGGCGGACCGAACACGCCGATCATGATCCCACTAATGGACAAGAACGACGAAGGACGTCGCTCGCATTACCTGACCGTGCATTTCCAGATCGGCGACGCGCCTGCGCCTGACGAGTTGGTGGTGGCGCTTGGCGCTTCGATCGGCGGCCGCCCCCATCACCGCATCGGCGACCGCTACCAGGACCTCAAGGAGCTTGGCGACCTGCATGGCTGACGTTCCCGCATCGGCATGGGCCAGACAGGGGACGGCGCCTGACGGCACCGGCTTCCTCCGCGCCGGTTCGGGCGCGCCGGTGCTCTTCATTCACGGCGTCGGCATGAACGCCGCGATCTGGCAGCCGCAGATCGAACAGATGGCCGGCCGCTTCGACATCATCGCCATCGACATGCTCGGCCATGGCCAGTCGCCGCTGCCGCCGCCAAACCCGGAACTGGCCGACTATGCCGATCAGGCCATTCGCCTGCTCGATCATCTCGGCCTCGACAAGGTGTCCGTCGTCGGTCACTCGATGGGCGCGCTCGTCGCCCAGGAGCTGGCGCTGCGTGCACCCGAGCGCGTCCGCCGCATTGTCTCGATGAGCGCCGTGTTCCGGCGCCCGCCGGAGATGGCCGAGGCCGTTCGCCAGCGCGCCGCGGCCCTCAATGGCCATGGTGATGCGGCCGGCGCGGCACAGACGATTGCCCGCTGGTTCGGCGATCCGGTGCCAGCCGAACTCGAGTCGGCGGCGCAGAAGACGGCGTCCGCGCTCAGCGCGGTCGACCCGGAAGGCTATGCCCGCACCTATCGTCTGTTCGCCCGCGCCGACGGCGACCACGCAGAGCGGTTGCAGACGCTGGCCGTGCCAGCCCTGTTCATCACCGGATCCGAGGACAGGAATTCCTCGCCCGCAATGTCGGCCGCCATGGCGCGCCTCGCCCCACATGGCCGCTGCACCGTGCTTGCCGGCGAGCGGCATATGATGGCGGTTGCCGCTCCTGATCTTACCACGCGCCATATCGCCGGCTTCCTCGGCGAAGACGCAACGGCGGCGCAGGGCAGCGCGGTGGAAGCCGGCGCGGGTTTCGACAGCGGCGAGTTCCGCCGTGCGCTGGGCTCCTTCCTCACCGGCGTCACCATCGTCACCACGATCGGGCCGGAAGGCGAGCCTCGCGGCTTCACCGCCAACTCCTTCACCTCCGTGTCGCTCGATCCGCCGCTGGTGCTGGTCTGCATCGCCCACAAGGCGCTCGGCCACCCGATCTTCGCCACCTCGAAGAGCTTCGCCATCAACATCCTCAACGAGGGCCAGAAGGCCGCGTCCGGCATCTTCGCTTCGAAAGCGGCCGACAAGTTCGCCTCCGTGGCCTGGCGGCCGGGACGCACCGGCAGCCCGGTGCTGGACGGCTCGGTCGCATGCTTCGACTGCGACATGGAGCGGCTGGTCGATGCCGGCGATCATTCGATCCTGATTGGCCGCGTCCGCGATTTCGAGCATAATTCCTCACAGCCGCTCGGCTATTGCCGTGGCGCCTATATCGCGCCTGGCCTCAGCCAGGAGGCGCTGGCCGCCGCGCCGCCCGACACCGATGTCGGCGCAATCCTCGAGAATGGCGGCCGGGTCCTGTTCCTTGAAACGGCCGATGGCTTCGAACTGCCGCGCGGCCGGGGGCTGGGCTCGGCCGGCAACGGCAAAAGCCTCAAGGGGCTGCTGGCGGCAAAGGCCATCGAGGCCCAGCTCGGCTTCCTCTTCGCCGTTTGGGACGATGCGGGAAGCCCCTCGCGCTCGCATGTCTACTATCGCGGCACCTTCGACGTGCCCGCCTCCAGCGATCGCGGTGTCCGGTTGGTCGACATCGACGCGATCGGGACATTGAAGATCGTCGATCCGGCGATCCGCTCTATGCTTGCCCGCTATGCCAAGGAATGCTCGCAGGACGCTTTCGGCGTCTATGTCGGCAATGAGACCGAAGGCGAGGTCAGGCCGCTCGCGAGGGCAGCCGTCGCCGACGTCAACACAGGTGACCAGGAATGAAATTCTCGCTCTTCGTGCATATGGAACGGTCGGATCTGGCCAAGCCGCATTCCGAGCTTGTGACCGAGCTTGAAGAGCTGGTCCTGATGGCCGAACGGGCCGGCTTCGAGACGGCCTGGATCGGCGAGCATCACGGCATGGAATTCACCATCTCCCCCAACCCGTTCATCAACATCGCCTACCTCGCCGCCAGGACGAGCCGCATCCGCCTCGGCACCGGAACGGTGATCGCGCCATTCTGGCACCCGATCAAGCTTGCCGGCGAAGCGGCGATGGCCGACGTCATCAGCGGTGGCCGGCTCGACATAGGCATCGCGCGCGGCGCCTACAGCTATGAATACCAGCGCGTCTTCCCCGGGCTCGACGCCTGGGGCGCCGGCCAGCGCATGCGCGAGATGGTGCCGGCGATCCGCGGCCTGTGGGACGGCGACTTCGAACTCTCCGGCGAGTTCTGGCAATTCCCGCCCACGACATCCTCGCCCAAGCCCGTGCAAAAGCCCTATCCGCCGATCTGGGTGGCGGCGCGCGATCCCAACTCGCACGACTTCGCCGTCGCCAATGGCTGCAAGGTCCAGGTGACGCCGCTGGCTTCCGGCGACGATGAGGTGACGAGCCTGATGCAGCGCTTCAACACCGCTTGCGCCGCGCATCACGAGGTCGAGCGGCCGGAAATCATGCTTTTGATGCACACATTCGTCGCCGAGGACGCCGCCGATACAGAACGCCTCAGCCAGGATCTGTCGACCTTCTACTGCCAGTTCGGCGCCTGGTTCCAGAACAAGAAGCCAGTGCATCAGGGCATATTGGAGCCGCTGACGCCGGATGAGATCGCGGCCATGCCGCAATACGCGCCCGACAAGATCCGCCAGAACCTGGTGATCGGCGAGGCCGACGAGGTCATTGCCCGGCTGAAGGCCTATGAGGCGCTCGGCTACGACCAGTACTCGATCTGGATCGACAGCGGGCTTCCGCACGAGCGCAAGATGAAATCGCTGCAACTGTTCATCGACCGGGTGATGCCGGCCTTCCTCTGATCGCGAGCTCATAACCAACGCCGAGACCATGACCAACGCCAAGACCATGACCGACGCTTTGTTCAGGAACTTCATCGACGGCAGCTTCGACGAGCCATCCGCGACCTTCGACAGCGTCGATCCGTCGACCGGCGCGCTGTGGGCGAAGATGCCGGCGGCGACGGAAGCCGATGTCGACCGCGCCGTCGAGGCCGCGCACCGCGCGTTGAACTCAGGCGCATGGCGGACGATGACGGCCACCGCGCGCGGCAAACTGCTGGTCAAGCTCGGCGACCTCGTCGTCGCCAATGCCGGCCGCCTGGCCGAACTCGAGACACGCGACACCGGCAAGATCATCCGCGAGACCCGCGCCCAGATCGCCTATGTCGGTGACTACTACCGCTACTATGGCGGGCTCGCCGACAAGCACGAAGGCGCGCATGTGCCGATCGACAAGCCGGATCTCGACGTCACCATCCGCCGCGAGCCGATCGGCGTCGTTGCCGCCGTCGTGCCGTGGAATTCGCAGCTCTTCCTCTCGGCCGTCAAGCTTGGCCCGGCTCTCGCCGCCGGCTGCACAGTCGTGCTCAAGGCATCCGAGGATGGCCCAGCGCCGCTGCTTGCCTTTGCCGAACTCGTCCGTGAGGCCGGCTTCCCCGCCGGCACCGTCAACATCCTCACCGGCTTCGGCCAGGACTGCGGCCGGCGCCTGACCAGCCATCCGCTGGTCTCGCGCGTCGCCTTCACCGGCGGCCCGTCGACGGCGCGCGCCATCGTCAGGAACACGGCGGAGAACCTTGCCTACACGACGCTGGAACTCGGCGGCAAAAGCCCGGTCGTCGTCTTCGCTGACGCCGATCTCGACAGCGCTGCCAACGCGGTCGTCGCCGGCATTTTCGCCGCGACCGGCCAAAGCTGCGTCGCCGGCTCGCTGCTGCTGGTCGAGCGGTCGGTGAAGGACGAATTCCTCGCCCGGCTGAAGCGCAAGGCCGAAGCGATCCGCATCGGCGATCCGCAGGATGCCGCCACCGAAATGGGTCCGCTTGCCACGCAACGCCAGCGCGACTGGATCGAGAAGATCGTCGCCGAAAGCCTGGCCAAGGGCGGCAGGCTGGTCACCGGCGGCGCACGCCCCGGCGGCCCCGGCTTCTACTACACGCCCACCATCATCGATGCCGGCAGCGCCGACCTGCCCTGCGTGCGCGAGGAGCTGTTCGGGCCGGTGCTCAGTGTGCTTGCCTTCGATACCGAGGCGCAGGCGCTGGCGTTCGCCAACGACACGCCTTTCGGCCTGGCTTCCGGCGTCTTCACCTCGAACCTCGGCAAGGCGCACCGCATGGCGCGCGACATCCATGCCGGCGTGGTCTGGGTCAATACCTACCGGGCCGTGTCGCCGCTCGTTCCTTTCGGCGGCTACGGCCTGTCAGGCCTCGGCCGCGAGGGCGGGCTCGATGCCATCAGAGACTACACGCGCTCGAAATCCGTCTGGATCAAGACGTCTGACGAGCCGATCCCCGATCCCTTTGTCATGCGCTGAGGAGCGCGTGGCTAAGGGCCACTGCAAAACGACAACGATAAAACAGACCAACAGAGGAGAATGACATGAAACTGATTTTGACCGGCATTTTGGCCGGGCTTCTGGCGGCAACCGCCGCGCACGCCGATGAAATGGCGTTCACCAGCTGGGGCGGCACCACGCAGGAAGCACAGACCAAGTCCTGGGCGGCACCGTTCGAAGCCAGCTCCGGCATCAAGGTACTGCAGGACGGGCCGACCGACTACGGCAAGCTCAAGGCCATGGTCGATGCCAAGAATGTCACCTGGGACGTCGTCGACGTCGAGATGGACTTCGCCATCAAGGCCGCCAAGGATGGCCTGCTGGAGCCGATCGACTTCGCGGTCGTGCCCAAGGCCGATCTCGACCCGCGCTTCAGCAACGACCACGCGGTCGGCAGCTTCTACTATTCCTTCGTGCTGGCCTGGAACAAGGGCTCCGTCTCGGGCGAACCCGCAAGCTGGGCAGACATGTTCGACACCAAGAAGTTTCCCGGCAAGCGGACCTTCTACAAATGGTCGGCGCCGGGCGTGATCGAGATCGCGCTGCTGGCTGACGGCGTGCCGGCGGACAAGCTCTATCCGCTCGACCTCGACCGCGCCTTCAAGAAGCTCGACACCATCAAGTCCGACATCGTCTGGTGGGGCGGTGGCGCCGAGTCGCAGCAGCTGATCGCGTCCGGCGAGGCGGCATTCGGCCAGCTCTGGAACGGCCGTGTCTTTGCCCTGCAGCAGGACGGCACCGACGTCGGCGTTTCCTGGAACCAGAACCTCACCGCCGCCGACGTGCTCGTGGTGCCGAAGGGCGCCAAGAACAAGGACAGCGCAATGAAGTTCCTGGCCGCCGCCACCAGTCCGACCGGCCAGGCGAAATTCGCCGAGGCGAGCGGCTACGCGCCAATCAACACCAAGGCCAAGGCCGAGATGCCCGCCGACGTCGTCAAGGGCCTGCCCGACGCCCATGTCGATGGCCAGATCAACCTCGACATGAACTACTGGGCCGAGCATCGCGACGAGATCGCCACGCGCTGGTACGCCTGGCAGACCAAGTAACGCCACGAAAAGAGCGGGGCGCTGCAATGCGCCCCGCTTGAAAGGGACGTTTCATGACGGCTTTCAAACGCCAGTCTTTTGCCGGCCTGCCGGCCGGCAGCGGCGGCGCGGTGCCGGCCCTGCTCCTGGTCGGGCTGTTCTTCATCGTGCCGGTGGTCGCCTTGCTGCTGCGCAGCGTCACCGACCCCGAGCCGGGCTTGCAGAACTACGCCGCGCTGTTCGGCAGCGGTACCTATGTGCGTGTGTTCCTCAACACCTTCCTGGTCGCCGCAGTCGTCACCGCCGTCACCATCCTGGTGGCCTTCCCCGTCGCCTGGATGCTGGCGATCATGCCGCCTGCCATCGGCTCTATCGTCTTCGGCATCATCATCCTGTCGATGTGGACCAATCTTCTTACCCGCACCTATGCCTGGATGGTGCTGTTGCAGCGTACTGGCGTGATCAACAGGGCGCTGATGGGGCTCGGCATCATCCACGAGCCGCTGCCGCTGATCAACAATCTGGCCGGCGTCACCATCGGCATGGTTTATATCATGCTGCCCTTCATGATACTGCCGCTGGTCGGCACCTTGCGCGCCATCGACCCGATGACGCTGCGCGCCGCAGCCCTTTGCGGCGCAGGCCCGTTCCAGGCCTTCCGCCGCATCCTGCTGCCGCTGTCGCTTCCCGGCATCGCCGCGGGCGGCCTGATGGTCTTCGTCATGTCGCTTGGCTATTTCGTCACGCCCGCGCTGCTTGGAGGCACCTCCAACATGATGCTGGCCGAAATGATCGCCCAGACGGTGCAGTCGCTGCTCAACTGGGGGCTCGGCAGCGCTGCCGCCTTCGTCCTGCTCGTCGTGACCATGGCGCTCTACGCGATCCAGCTTCGCCTAGTCGGCGCCGGGCGCCCCGGCGGAGGGCTCTGACATGCTGCTCGATTACGAACGGCTTGGATGGCTGCGCGTGGCGCTTGTCGGCTTCACGGCCGCGGTCGCGGCTTTCCTGCTGCTGCCGGTGGTCTTCATCGTGCTGTTGTCGTTCGGCTCGTCGCGCTGGCTGGCCTTTCCGCCGCCCGGCTGGACGCTGAAATGGTACGAGCAGCTGTTTGCCGATCCGACCTGGATCGACGCTGCGCTGACCAGCGCCAGGATTGCCGCCATGGCCGCCATCCTCGCCGTGGTCATCGGCCTGTTCGCCTCCTTCGCCCTGGTCCGCGGCGAGTTTCGCGGACGGCAGCTCCTGCGCGGGCTGCTGTTGACGCCCATGGTGCTGCCGGTGGTCGTGTTCGCTATCGCCATCTATGCCTTCTTCCTACGCATCGGCTTGGCCGGCACCACGATCGGCTTCGTCATCGCCCACACCATCCTGGCGCTGCCCTTCGCCATCATTCCGATCACCGCCGCGCTCGAGGGCTTCGACAAATCCATCGAGGACGCGGCCATCGTCTGCGGCGCCAGCCCGCTGCAGGCACGGCTCAAGATCACCTTGCCATCGATCAGGATCGGCATCTTCTCGGCCGCCATCTTCGCCTTCCTCGCCTCCTGGGACGAGGTCGTGGTGGCGATCTTCATGGCGAGCCCGACCTTGCAGACCTTGCCGGTCAAGATCTGGGGCAGCCTGCGCGCCGACCTGAGCCCGGTCGTCGCCGCCGCCTCCAGCCTGCTTGTCGGCCTCACTCTGTGCCTGATGATCGTGACCGCACTCCTTCGCAGAAAACTATCCAGATGACCCAGCCATTCCTGTCCATACGCGCGGTGAGAAAGACGTTCGGCGCCTTCGTCGCCGTCCACGACGTCACCATCGACGTGCCAAAAGGCGAGTTCCTGACTTTCCTCGGGCCGTCGGGCTCCGGCAAGTCGACGACGCTCTACGCCATCGCCGGTTTCCAGGATCCGAGTTCCGGCGACGTGCTGCTGGAGGAAAAATCGCTGCTGTCGGTGCCGTCGCACAAGCGCAACATCGGCATGGTCTTCCAGCGCTACACGCTGTTTCCGCATCTGAGCGTCGCCGAGAACGTCGCCTTCCCGCTGCGCGTGCGCCGCCGGCCGGATGCCGAGGTGAAGCGCAAGGTCGCCGACATGCTGGCGCTGGTGCGCCTCGAAAACTTCGCCGACCGCTATCCAGGCGCGCTGTCGGGCGGCCAGCAGCAGCGCGTGGCGCTGGCTCGGGCGCTCGCCTACGATCCGCCGATCCTGCTGATGGACGAGCCGCTGTCGGCGCTCGACAAGAAGCTGCGCCAGGAAATCCAGGCCGAAATCCGCCGCATCCACCGCGAGACCGGCGTCACTATCCTCTATGTCACCCACGACCAGGAGGAGGCGCTGCATCTTTCGGACCGCATCGCTTTGTTCAAGGAAGGGCGCATCGAACAGATCGGCACCGGTGAGGATCTTTATCTCCGGCCGGCCAGCGAGTTCGTTGCCGGCTTCATCGGCAATTCGAATTTCCTGCCCGCCGAACATCTGGAAACCGCCGCCAGCGCGGCGACCGTGCGCCTGGCCGACGGCTCGATCCTGACCGGCCTGAAGGCGACGAGACCGTTCGACAAGGGCCAGAAGGTCCGGCTGATGGTGCGTCCGGAAGCGTTGAGCCTGACGCCGGGACCGGCAAGCGTCGCACTTGCCGTCGACATCGTCGACACCGCTTTCTTCGGCGACCGCCGGCGCGTCGTGGCGCGCACGGCGGGCGGCGACGAGATCGACGTCAGGCCAACCTCGGACGCGGCCGAACCCGCCGACCCTTCCGCGTCAGGCCAGCGCATCTTTTTCGATCCAGCTTCGGCCTTCCTGTTCCCGGCCTGAGCCGGACACACTGACGGGCGCACCGTCAGTCGCCGCTAAAGATGTGGAGTTTCGGTCCAGCCTTTTCGATGACAGCCCGCAGTGCCGGCTGCGGCTCGCGGTCGGTGACGATGCTGGAGAGATCGTCAAGCCCGCAGACGCGTTCGAGGCTGTTGCGGCCGAACTTGTCGTTGGTCACCACCAGCGCGGTCGACAGCGCGCGCGCGATCATTGCCCGCTTGACCGCGACAGAGCCCGGGATCATGTCGCTTGGCCCGTCCACCGAAA
Organism: bacterium M00.F.Ca.ET.205.01.1.1; assembly: GCA_004791255.1. Taxonomy (GTDB): domain Bacteria; phylum Pseudomonadota; class Alphaproteobacteria; order Rhizobiales; family Rhizobiaceae; genus Mesorhizobium. The sequence continues at coordinate 93,227 of SRUQ01000003.1, read as the reverse complement.
GGCTCGACGCGCCGATGACGGCCATATCGGCATTGTAGCGCCTGACGAACGCGACCGTGTCCTCGCCAAGCACGCTGGCTTCCCGGCTGTCATAGGTGCCGGGACACAGGATGACCCTGAAGCTCGGGTTGGCCCCGGTCACCGAGGCAACGCCGATCGAATTGGTGATCACCGTCAGGTCGCGCCTCATCTGCGAGAGGCTGCGCGCCACCTCGTAGGTGGTCGAGCCGCCGTCGATCATCACGATCTGGCCGTTCGCGATCAGGCCGGCCGCGCCGCGTCCGATCCGTGCGCGCTCCTCGATCATGGTCTGGCGGCGCTCGGCAATGACCGGTTCGGACGTCACCAGCGAGATCGTCGCCCCGCCATAGGTCCGGTTGAGCAGTCCTGCGTCGCCAAGCTCGATGAGGTCGCGACGGATGGTCTCGCCGGCGACGCCGAGCCGCGTGGCGAGCCTGGAAATACGGATCGACGCGGAGCGGCGCACTTCCGACAGGATGAGCTGATGCCGCTCCTTCTTCGTCAGCCGGCTTTGCTCCATGACCAGTCCCCTCACAAGGTTGAGGACATTAGAGCAATTCCAGGAAAAGTGTGAAGCGGTCCCGGCAAAAGCGCGTCGCTTTCCCCAGGGAGTTGCGTCAAAACAAAGAGTTAGGCGTGCCGGCGACGATAGGGAAGCAGCACCGGTACCGAAGCACCGATACGCCAATTCCCATTTCGCCGCCGGCGCCGAAGTCCCTGATCAGTAGCCGACGGTGAAGCGCTGCCTGATATGCGCCGGCTTCTCGATCTCGTCGACCATGACGATGGCATAGTCCTCGAAGGAAATGCTGCTGCCCTTGTCCGAGGCCAGAAGCGCGTCCTTGCCGATACGGTATTTGCCGGTGCGCTCACCCGGGACGAACAGGGCCGACGGCGACAAGAAGGTCCAGTCGAGGTCGCCGACCGTCTTCAGCCTGTCGAGGAAATCAGCGCCTTTCTGCGCTTCGCCCTTGTAGATCGCGGGAAATTCCGGCGTGTCGACCAGACGCTTGCCGGGTGCGACTTCAAGGCTGCCCGCACCGCCGACGACGAGATAACGCTTCACGCCGGAGTCGCGCACTGCCGCGATCAGCGTCTCGGGATCGCTGTCCAGGAAATGCACCGAGCTGATCACCACATCGTGGCCGCGGATCAGGTCTGCGAGGCCTTGCCGGTCGAAGACGTCGCCCTTCTTGGCGGTCACGCCGGGCAGCGCCGCTATCTTTTCCGGGCTGCGGGCGATGCCGGTGACCGTGTGGCCGCGGTCGGACAGTTCCTTGAGCAAACGCGAACCGACGGCGCCCGAGGCGCCAATGAGAGCAACTTTAGCCATGTCTTCTTCCGTTTCCTGTTGGGGGTCTGGTGGGTGGGGAGGATCAGGCCGCCGCGATATGGGCAACGAGATTGTCGAAGCTGCCGAACAGTGCGTTCGAGCCGATCAGCCGGGGCGCGTCGTTGCGGATGACCGCCAGCGAAGGCACGCCATTGGCATGCAGGCGCTGGAACAGCGCACGGCCTCTGCCGACGAGCTCCCTGTGAGCCGTCATCAGCCCTTCCGTCGGCGCCTTCAGCAGTGCCGCGGCATCCGCCATGCCGCTCTCGGCAAGAACCGCAGCCACGCCTTCGACGGTCACGATATCGCGGCCATCGACATAGCGCGCCTGCTGGATAGCTTTGAGCGCGGTGAGCCGGCGGTTGGGGTCTTCCAGGCCGGCGGCGCTGATGGCGAGCGTGGCGGCATGCGAATCCAGAAGAGTGCCGCGAACATTGAGAACGTTGTGCTGATAGGCCTGCGTAAAGGGCTGTCCGGTCAGGCGCTCTATGCGAAGGTCATTCGCCCAGGCATGGGCGGCGAACCCTTCGTCCATCGGCCGCGCGCCGGCGCCGGAAAACAAGCCGGTCGGCAACAGTTCGACATGCAGGCCGCTGGCCGACAATTTCTCCAGCATCGGGGTGGCGCCATAGCACCAGCCGCAGAGCGGATCGAAAAGATAAGTCACGTCTGAATTGCTCATGATTGCCGCTCGTCCTTTGGCGCCGTGTGCCCGCGAATAGGCTGGGTGGTATGTGGCAGTCGGCGATCTTGCGATAAATAGGCAACAATAATACAAACTGTCTGATCAAATCAGACAAAGGCGATCCATTGGCCGAGCTGCTGAACCTCAACCGCCTCGTCTACTTCACGACGGTGATGGAAACCGGTTCGTTCACCGCGGCGGCCGACAGGCTCGGCGTCGCCAAGGCGGTGGTCAGCCACCAGCTCGGCAAGCTCGAGGAGGAACTTGGCGCGACGCTGATGCGGCGCACGACACGGCGCGTCACACCGACGGAGGAAGGTCGCCTCTTCTATGACCGCGCGGTCATCATCCTGCGCGAAGCGGAGGCCGCCTATGGCGAGATTTCACACGGGGCCGCCGAACCGGCCGGCACGTTGCGGCTGACGGCGCCGCTCGACTACGGCACCAGGATGGTGGCGCCGGTCATGGCCAGCTATCTCAGCGCCTATCCGCATATGCGCGTCGAGGCGATCTTCGACGACGCCGTCAGCAATCTGGTCGATGAACAGATCGATCTCGGCATCCGGGTCGGCTGGCTCACCGATTCCTCCAACCAGGCGCGGCGCCTGGGAACCATAGGGCAGGTCGTGGTGGCGAGCCCCGCCTTGGCCGCGACCCTGCCTGCGGACGCGAACCCGCGCCAGGCGCGATCGCTGGCCTGGGTCGGCAACGCTCAGCTGCGCGGCATCGGCCAATGGCTGTTTTCCCGGGACGGCGAGACGGTGCTGACCGAGCTCAATCCCGTCGTCATCTGCGACAAGAGCCCGGCGGTCTATGCCTGTGTGCTCGCCGGCATCGGCCTCGGCATATTCCCCGACTATGCGGTCGACGAGGATATCGCGGCTGGCCGGCTGGTCCGGATATTCGCCGACTGGACCTTGCCGACCGGCGGCATCCACGCGGTGTTTCCGCCGGCCCGCTTCCGGCCCGCCAAGGTGCGCGCCTTTGTCGACCTGCTGGTATCAGCCGAGAAAAGACGGTCGCGCGGCCTCAGCGTCTAAGCCCATCAGCGGCAATCCTGCAGGATCATCTCGGCCGCCTTCTCCGCGATCATCACCACCGGCGAGTTGGTGTTGCCCGACACGATGGTGGGCATGATCGAGGCATCGACGACGCGCAGCCCGTCGAGCCCGTGAACGCGCAGCCGGTCATCGACCACCGCCATGCTGTCGGAACCCATCTTGCAGGTGCCGACCGGATGGAAGATCGTCGTGCCGATATCGCCGGCCTTGCGGATCAGGTCTTCGTCGCTATCGTATTGCGTGCCGGGCAGCATTTCTTCCGGCGCGTAACGCGCTACCGCCTGTGCCTTCATCAGGCTGCGGACATGACGAAGCGAAGCGACGGCGACGCTGCGATCTCCCGCGGTGGAGAGATAGTTCGGCCGGATCTTTGCCGCCTCGCGCGCAGCGGACGACCCCATATGCACGCTGCCCCGGCTTTCCGGGCGCAGATTGCAGACCGATACCGTCACCGCCGGGAAGCGATGCAGCGGCTCGCCCAGCCGGTCCGTGCTCAGCGGCTGCACATGGTATTCGAGGTCGGGTGTCGCAAGGCGCGGATCGCTCCTGGCGAAGATGCCGAGCTGGCTCGGCGCCATCGACAACGGTCCGCTGCGCTTCAACACGTATTCCAGCCCCATCGACGCGCGGCTGACCAGATTGTGGTAGCGCTGGTTAAGCGTCGCCGCATTCGACACCTTGAAGACGGTGCGGATTTGCAGATGGTCCTGCAAATTCTCTCCGACGCCCGGCAAGGCATGATGCACGTCCACGCCGATCCCTGAGAGCAGGTGCGGCCGGCCGACGCCCGAGAGTTCGAGGATCTTTGGCGAGTTGATGGCGCCGGCCGCTAGGATCGTTTGCCCGGCGCGGACATGATGCAGCCGGTCATCATGGCGGAACACCAGCCCGGTGACACGTCGGCCGTCGAAGGTAAGCCGTTCCGTCTCCGCGCCGAGCACGACACGCAGATTCTTGCGCCTCGCAATGCCGCGCAGAAACGCCTTCGATGTGTTCCAGCGCACGCCGTTGCGCTGGTTGACTTCGAAATAGCCCGAGCCCTCATTGGTGCCGGTATTGAAGTCGTCAGTGTAGGGGATGCCGAGTTCGACCGCGGCATCGCGGAAAGCGTCGAGGATCGGCCATGACAGGCGTTGCCGTTCGACCCGCCATTCGCCGCCGCTGCCATGCATGGCGGCCTTGCCGCCATGATAATCTTCCGATTTGAGGAAGTAAGGCAGCACGTCGTCCCAGCCCCAGCCGGCATTGCCGGCCTGGCGCCAGCCATCATAGTCGGCCGCCTGGCCGCGCATGTAGATCATGCCGTTGATCGATGAGCAGCCGCCGAGCACCTTGCCGCGCGGATAGTTGAGGCTGCGTCCGTTGAGGCCGGCTTCCGGCTCGGTCTTCATCATCCAGTCGGTGCGTGGGTTGCCCATGCAGAAGAGGTAGCCGATCGGGATATTGACCCAGTGATACCGGTCGCTGCCGCCGGCTTCGATGAGCAGCACCCGGTTGTGGGGATCGGCGGAGAGCCGGTTGGCAAGCACGCAGCCGGCGGAACCTGCGCCAACGACGACGTAGTCGTAACTGCCGAACGGGGACGGTGAGGATTTGGTCAACTGCGTGCCTGCGGTCCGCCGATGTAGGGCGCCATCGCCCTGATGATTTCACCGTAGAGCGATACCGCCGGGCTCACTCCTCGGCAACCGCCTCGTCGGAGCAGGGCGGACATAGGGAACTGGACCTAGCAGCGCGGTCGCCTCAAGCGTCGGCAACGCTTACATTGCGAAAGGCTGTTCTAGCCTCCTCAAAACGCAAACGGCCCGCTCGAGGCGGGCCGTTTTGAGATATGAAGAATGTGGATTGGGGTGTGATGCTTTGGGGTTTGTCCCGCGTCGTGGGCTTTGGGTTTACGGGGGACTGATTCGGATCGACGGTCGAGCGCCGATCGTATCCCTCCAACGCAAACGGCCCGTGTGAAGCGGGCCGTTTTGAGAAGTTGGAAGGTTGGTTGCGGGGACAGGATTTGGGTTGTTTGTCCCGCGTCGTCGGCTTGGCCTCCTAGCGGGCCCCTGATGCCAGCTCAAATCGGCCGGCCACCACAGCGCGAGATACAAAAACGCCCGCACGAGGCGGGCGTTTTTGCATCTGGTTGCGGGGACAGGATTTGAACCTGTGACCTTCAGGTTATGAGCCTGACGAGCTACCGGGCTGCTCCACCCCGCGTCAACCCAAGGCAAGCGCGTTTGCTTGCCGAACTAGGCAAGCGTTTGCTTGCTTAATTCTGCAATCGCCCGATGGGCAATTGCGATATTTTTCACCACCAAATGAAAGGGCCGCTTTCGCGGCCCGTGTTCCCGTTGGCGGGCCTGTTCGTAGAGAGAAGATTCCTCTCCATCCGGATCGATTTGACCTGGATGTGAGATTGAACGTGCATTTAGCAGACCTGGCAGCGACCTACTCTCCCGCGTCTTGAGACGAAGTACCATCAGCGCTGGAGCGTTTCACGGCCGAGTTCGGAATGGGATCGGGTGCAGCCGCTCCGCCATAACCACCAGGTCGGCAAAACGCACGTTATTCGAGAAGCTGTTTTTGTGCCTTTGGAGTTCTTTTAGCCTGGCGCCTTCGAAGCGAAGCTTCGCAAGGTCGACCGACCGTCGGCGCTTTTGCGCCGCACCCACGTAGCGCCGCCCGTCAGGGCGGAACAAGCGTGAGTGAGAACAGACCATCTGACTTTGTCAGATGGGCATAAGGAATGAGAACGATCAAGCCGATCGAACTATTAGTACCGGTAAGCTTCAAGCGTTGCCGCTCTTCCACACCCGGCCTATCAACGTGGTCGTCTTCCACGGTTCTCAGGGAATACTCGTTTTAAGGTGGGTTTCCCGCTTAGATGCCTTCAGCGGTTATCCCGTCCGGATATAGCTACCCTGCTATGCGGCTGGCGCCACAACAGGTCCACCAGAGATCCGTCCATCCCGGTCCTCTCGTACTAGGGACAGATCCTTTCAATATTCCTACACCCACGGCAGATAGGGACCGAACTGTCTCACGACGTTCTGAACCCAACTCACGTACCGCTTTAAATGGCGAACAGCCATACCCTTGGGACCTGCTCCAGCCCCAGGATGCGATGAGTCGACATCGAGGTGCCAAACAACCCCGTCGATATGGACTCTTGGGGGTCATCAGCCTGTTATCCCCGGCGTACCTTTTATCCGTTGAGCGATGGCCCTTCCACGCGGGACCACCGGATCACTATGACCGACTTTCGTCTCTGCTCGACTTGTCAGTCTCGCAGTCAGGCAGGCTTATGCCATTGCACTCAGCGAACGATTTCCGACCGTTCTGAGCCCACCATCGCGCGCCTCCGTTACTCTTTAGGAGGCGACCGCCCCAGTCAAACTACCCACCATACATTGTCCCGGACCCGGATAACGGGCCGCGGTTAGACATCCATAGTAATAAGGGTGGTATTTCAAGGGTGGCTCCACCTGAGCTGGCGCCCAGGTTTCAAAGCCTA
>SRUQ01000003.1:76622-81622 GCA_004791255.1 bacterium M00.F.Ca.ET.205.01.1.1 | reverse complement strand
GACACGGTCGCCATCGACGGCGAATGCAATGCTGGCGGCGCGGCGATAGCCGATGATCCGCAGCCCGGGCATGATCTCCACCCGCTCGGTGCCGCGCTGTGGAAATGTCGACAAGCCCAGACAATGATCGCGGATACCCACCACGAAATTCCAGGCGATCGCCGGCGACGCACGTTCGGCTATGTCGTCATAGAGCTGTTCGAGCTCAGCTTGCGCCTTCGCATGGAAGACAATCCGGTATTGCATCCGCTATTTGGCTTTCGCCTGCCGGGCGCGATGCCGGGCTTCCAGCCGGGAAAACACCGTTTCGGCGGGAATTCCCCTTGTCGGATCCTGCTGGATCTCGACCAGGCGCGACGGGATTTCCTCGCGCAGCCATTTCTCCCGCTCCGCCTCGAAATCCTCGAGCATGCGCAGTCCGGCACGGACGACCTCGCTGGCATTGTTGTAGCGGCCTGATTCGAGCTGCTTCCTGATGAAGCGTTCATAGTGGTCGTTCAAAGCGTAGTTGGGCATGGCAACCTCCTGGGGAAAATATGGCGCCGAACGACAGGTATAGCAATAGATAGCAATAATTAGCAGCCTCGGCTGATTCGGCCGGCGGGTTTCCGCCTTGCGATTCGCGGAGAGAATCAGCCCTCGCCGATTCGGCAGGGATAAAACGCAGATCAAGACGCCGGCGCCCGATCCAAGATCGCGATACGGAGCGATCTCAATATCTGCGCGCTTGCCATTTTGCGAGAAGCCAGAGAAGCAGAAGCCGGCTGAGTTAAACCCAACCGACTAAATTCATGTCGTGTTTGCTTACGAAGCAATCTCGGCACGCGTTTTTGCACTCTTTTTGACGTCCTCCGGCAACGCGAACACTGCACCAGGCGCGGATGCGGGCGGAATGATTCGGCATCGGAGAGAGGTATTTTTGTGTCGCTACGTCAGCCTTGTCTGCTTGCGACCAGCGGTGTGGCCGGCCTGATCTTCGTGAGCGGGCCGGGGCGCCCAGCGGACCCCGCAACGCGAAACGGCCCGCGTGGTGTGATCCATGCGGGCCGTCTTTGCTGGTTTGGATTGGGGTGTGATGCTTTGGGGTTTGTCCCGCGTCGTGGGCTTTGGGTTTACGGGGGACTGATTCGGATCGACGGTCGAGCGCCGATCGTATCCCTCCAACGCAAACGGCCCGTGTGAAGCGGGCCGTTTTGAGAAGTTGGAAGGTTGGTTGCGGGGACAGGATTTGGGTTGTTTGTCCCGCGTCGTCGGCTTGGCCTCCTAGCGGGCCCCTGATGCCAGCTCAAATCGGCCGGCCACCACAGCGCGAGATACAAAAACGCCCGCACGAGGCGGGCGTTTTTGCATCTGGTTGCGGGGACAGGATTTGAACCTGTGACCTTCAGGTTATGAGCCTGACGAGCTACCGGGCTGCTCCACCCCGCGTCAACCCAATGCAAGCGCGTTTGCTTGCCGAACTAGGCAAGCGTTTGCTTGCTTAATTCTGCAATCGCCCGATGGGCAATTGCGATATTTTTCACCACCAAATGAAAGGGCCGCTTTCGCGGCCCGTGTTCCCGTTGGCGGGCCTGTTCGTAGAGAGAAGATTCCTCTCCATCCGGATCGATTTGACCTGGATGTGAGATTGAACGTGCATTTAGCAGACCTGGCAGCGACCTACTCTCCCGCGTCTTGAGACGAAGTACCATCAGCGCTGGAGCGTTTCACGGCCGAGTTCGGAATGGGATCGGGTGCAGCCGCTCCGCCATAACCACCAGGTCGGCAAAACGCACGTTATTCGAGAAGCTGTTTTTGTGCCTTTGGAGTTCTTTTAGCCTGGCGCCTTCGAAGCGAAGCTTCGCAAGGTCGACCGACCGTCGGCGCTTTTGCGCCGCACCCACGTAGCGCCGCCCGTCAGGGCGGAACAAGCGTGAGTGAGAACAGACCATCTGACTTTGTCAGATGGGCATAAGGAATGAGAACGATCAAGCCGATCGAACTATTAGTACCGGTAAGCTTCAAGCGTTGCCGCTCTTCCACACCCGGCCTATCAACGTGGTCGTCTTCCACGGTTCTCAGGGAATACTCGTTTTAAGGTGGGTTTCCCGCTTAGATGCCTTCAGCGGTTATCCCGTCCGGATATAGCTACCCTGCTATGCGGCTGGCGCCACAACAGGTCCACCAGAGATCCGTCCATCCCGGTCCTCTCGTACTAGGGACAGATCCTTTCAATATTCCTACACCCACGGCAGATAGGGACCGAACTGTCTCACGACGTTCTGAACCCAACTCACGTACCGCTTTAAATGGCGAACAGCCATACCCTTGGGACCTGCTCCAGCCCCAGGATGCGATGAGTCGACATCGAGGTGCCAAACAACCCCGTCGATATGGACTCTTGGGGGTCATCAGCCTGTTATCCCCGGCGTACCTTTTATCCGTTGAGCGATGGCCCTTCCACGCGGGACCACCGGATCACTATGACCGACTTTCGTCTCTGCTCGACTTGTCAGTCTCGCAGTCAGGCAGGCTTATGCCATTGCACTCAGCGAACGATTTCCGACCGTTCTGAGCCCACCATCGCGCGCCTCCGTTACTCTTTAGGAGGCGACCGCCCCAGTCAAACTACCCACCATACATTGTCCCGGACCCGGATAACGGGCCGCGGTTAGACATCCATAGTAATAAGGGTGGTATTTCAAGGGTGGCTCCACCTGAGCTGGCGCCCAGGTTTCAAAGCCTACCACCTATCCTACACATGCCACTACGAATGCCAATGTAAAGCTATAGTAAAGGTGCACGGGGTCTTTCCGTCTAACCGCAGGAACCCCGCATCTTCACGGGGAATTCAATTTCACTGAGTCTATGCTGGAGACAGCGGGGAAGTCGTTACGCCATTCGTGCAGGTCGGAACTTACCCGACAAGGAATTTCGCTACCTTAGGACCGTTATAGTTACGGCCGCCGTTTACTGGGGCTTCGATTCAGAGCTTGCACCCCTCCTCTTAACCTTCCAGCACCGGGCAGGCGTCAGACCCTATACGTCGTCTTGCGACTTCGCAGAGCCCTGTGTTTTTGATAAACAGTCGCTACCCCCTGGTCTGTGCCACCCTCCTCTGCTTGCGCAGAAAAGGGTCACGCTTCTTCCGAAGTTACGCGTGCAATTTGCCGAGTTCCTTCAGCATAGTTCTCTCAAGCGCCTTGGTATACTCTACCTGACCACCAGTGTCGGTTTCGGGTACGGTCTATAAGGAGGAGCTATTTCCTGGAACCGCTCCGCTGCCCGTTCAATCCGATAAGATTGGACAACTTGTGCGATCCGTCACTACCTCCAGGCCCACGAATATTAACGTGGTTCCCATCGACTACGCGTTTCCGCCTCGTCTTAGGGGCCGGCTAACCCTGCTCAGATTAGCTTTAAGCAGGAACCCTTGGTCTTTCGGCGGGGGAGTCTCTCACTCCCCTTACGTTACTCATGTCAGCATTCGCACTTCTGATACCTCCACCACCCCTCACGGGTATGGCTTCATCAGCTTACAGAACGCTCCGCTACCGCTCGTATTGCTACGAACCCTAAGCTTCGGTGTATGGCTTTAGCCCCGTTACATTTTCGGCGCAAAGACCCTTATTTAGACCAGTGAGCTGTTACGCTTTCTTTAAATGATGGCTGCTTCTAAGCCAACATCCTGGTTGTTTTGGGATCCTCACATCCTTTCCCACTTAGCCATAACTTGGGGACCTTAGCTGTAGGTCAGGGTTGTTTCCCTTTTCACGACGGACGTTAGCACCCGCCGTGTGTCTGCCGACTAGTACTCCCAGGTATTCGGAGTTTGGTTAGGTTTGGTAATCCGGTGAGGACCCCTAGCCCATCCAGTGCTCTACCCCCTGGGGTATTCGGTCGACGCTCTACCTAAATAGATTTCGCGGAGAACCAGCTATTTCCGAGTTTGATTGGCCTTTCACCCCTAGCCACAAGTCATCCCGAACTATTGCAACAGTTATGGGTTCGGTCCTCCAGTAAGTGTTACCTTACCTTCAACCTGCTCATGGCTAGATCACTCGGTTTCGGGTCTAATGCGACGAACTGAACGCCCTGTTCAGACTCGCTTTCGCTGCGCCTACACCTATCGGTTTAAGCTTGCTCGTCACACTAAGTCGCTGACCCATTATACAAAAGGTACGTGGTCACCCTTGCGGGCTCCCACTGTTTGTAGGCAATCGGTTTCAGGTACTCTTTCACTCCCCTTGTCGGGGTGCTTTTCACCTTTCCCTCACGGTACTAGTTCGCTATCGGTCATGCACGAGTACTTAGGCTTGGAGGGTGGTCCCCCCAATTTCAGACAGGATTTCACGTGTCCCGCCTTACTCGAGGACGATTGATTGCATTACGCGTACGGGGCTGTCACCCACTATGGCCCTACTTTCCAGAAGGTTCCGCTTGTCTCTCAATCGCCACTGGCCTGGTCCGGGTTCGCTCGCCACTACTTCCGGAGTCTCGGTTGATGTCCTTTCCTACGGGTACTTAGATGTTTCAGTTCCCCGCGTTCGCCACTTTACCCCTATGTATTCAGGGTAAGTTACCTATTAGCGATACTTGGAAACCACAGTAGCAAGTCGCCCTGCTACTCTGATTTTCCAAGTACCTTAGGTGGGTTTCCCCATTCGGAAATCTACGGATCAAAGGGTATTCGCACCTCCCCGTAGCTTATCGCAGCGTATCACGTCCTTCATCGCCTGTGCATGCCAAGGCATCCACCAATTGCCCTTAAGACACTTGATCGTTCTCATTGCCAATGCCCACCTGCGCAATCCGAAGGATTGTCGCTTCAGCCCTCCCCTTGCGAGGTTGGCGTCCGCGCAATCCCAAAGGATTGTCGCCTGAGCGAAATCCTGTGCGGGATTTCGCTCGATGTCATTGGCACAAAAAGACCAGCTTCTCGAGATCGGTTCGAGGGCGCGGTTAGGCAAACCCATCATATGCAAGGGATTGAGCGTCCCCTGCGACAAATCACGACCCTT
>SRUQ01000003.1:0-74022 GCA_004791255.1 bacterium M00.F.Ca.ET.205.01.1.1 | reverse complement strand
TCTTGAATTTCGCAGAGGGCAGTCTTAGAAGCGAACTTCTTCGTCGCCAGCGGCGCGCCGCCCTCGTTGGTGAGGCGTATATAGTCGCCACCTACCAAAACTGTCAACACACCTTCGCAAAGTTTTTGAACTTTTTGCGACAGAAATTTCGGAGCCGGCTGTGGATGGCCGACTGCCCCTGGGGAAGATGGGCATCGCGAATGGGGTGCCATGAAGGAGCCCTATTGCCGCCGCATTGCCGTTCGACACCAAAGCCGACCAAACAGGGGCCGTGCCAGTCGCACGGCGCCTTCTTCTGGGGCCTTTATAAGAGCGAGCGATGAGCCTTGCGGACAAGGCGCGCCGCCCTTCCTTATAGAGCGCTCTATAAGAGACGCATGCGAGGGGGAATTCGACCGGGGCTCAGGCTTCGTTGACTTCACCTGCCGTGACAGGCAAATGTCATGGCCACAACAAAAACGACAAGCCGTTCCGCCCGGGGAAGAAGCAGCCTTTCTGGATGCCAGACACGGAAGATGTCATAGCCGAACTCGGCAATGAGCCGCCGCTGATCGCGGATGGCCGCAGCGGCCCGCCCGATCGGCGCGAGGTCTCTGCACGCTGGCTTTCGGGAACCTTTCTGACCGGCGTGACCTCGAGCGTGCTGATGGGCGTAGCCTTGTTTGCCGCGCTTGACGGGCGCCAGCAGTTGGCAACGCCACCCGAAATCGCCGAGCTGATCGGCCTTGCCAGCAATGGCGATTCTGGCGAGGTGGCCAAGACCACCAGGCTGGTGGCGCCACGCCAGATCGCCAAGGCCAAGGACCGCCGCCGCATGGAAGTGTCGATGGTCACCAAGGTCGGCGACCGCGACGTTATCCACACGATGCCTTTCGTGCAGATCAAGATGGCGCTGGCTGCCGGCCACACGACCAACCGGGCCTACCCGCCCTTCGACCCGATGCAGGTGTTCGGCGACGATGGCGACAATGCATCGGCTCAACCTGCTGTCGCTGCCACCGCCCCTGGCCAGATCTATGGCACCAAGGTCGAAAGCGAAATGAGCCTGAAGACGGTCGATTTCCCGATCGAGACGGCGTCCTTCGACGAAAAGAGCGACCTTTCCGCCGATGAGGTGGAAAAGGTGGTGCGCGAGGCCGGCAGCGACCTCAGCGACGGCGCTGTCCAGGTCGCTTCGCTGCATTATGTTGACCCACAGCGTTTCGGTGATCAGCTTAGCCAGAGCATAGCTGGCTCTTATGATGTGAAGATCGTGCCGGAAAATGTGTCGGTGGCGCCACGCGCCACTACAGATGACCAGGCGCCAGCCTTCGCCGAGGAAATCATTCCCTTCACCAAGGACCTCGACATATCCGAAGCCTTCGCCGATTCGGGCTACACGGGTGTCGATGCCACCGGCATGGCCGAGGCGATTGGCAAATTGCTGAATGCCCCGGCCCTGAAAGCCGGAACCGTGCTGCGCGTCGGGCTCGAGGTGCATGGCGACGCCGCCAAGGTGGTGCGCACCAGCGTCTACGACAAGACCACGCATATCGTCACCATCGCGCTCGACGATCGCGGCCAGTATGTGCCGGCGCAGGAGCCCGAGCCCAATCCCGAATTGCTGACCGCGTTCGATGATTCGTCCGCTCCCGTGGTGGTGCGCGGCAACCTGCCCAACATCTATGACGGCATCTACCGCGCTGCCTACTCTTACGGCATGTCGAAGGCGATGACGCAGCGGCTGATCAAGCTGCTGGCGTCCGATGTCGACTTCCAGTCCAGGCTCAATCCCGCCGATCGCCTTGAAGTCCTGTTCTCGCAGCCGGATGGCGACGACCAGACCTCCGACGATTCAGAACTTCTCTACGTCTCGGCGACCTTCGGCGGACAGACGCGCAACTTCTACCGTTTCCAGATGCAGGACGGCGGCACGGATTATTTCGACGAGAACGGCAGCAGCGCCAAACAGTTCCTGCTGCGCAATCCCTTGCCGAACGGCCGCTTCACCTCCGGCTTCGGCGCACGCAAGCATCCGATTCTGGGCTATGTGCGCATGCACACCGGCACGGATTGGGCGGCCCCCATCGGCACGCCGATCATTGCCGCCGGCAACGGTGTCGTCGAGAAGGCCGGCTGGGCCGGCGGCTATGGCAAGCAGATCATTATCCGCCATGCCAATGGCTACGAGACCTCCTACAATCACCAGAGCGCTTTCGCGAAGGGCATCGACGTCGGCGTGCGCGTCCGCCAGGGCCAGACCATCGGGTATCTCGGCCAGACCGGTCTCTCCACCGGACCGCACCTTCACTACGAGCTGATCGTCAACGGCACCAAGGTCGATTCGATGCGCGTGCGCTTGCCGGTCGGCAAGGTCTTGAAGGGCGACGACCTGGTCGCCTTCAAGCGCGAGCGTGAGCGCATCGACGACCTGTTGAAGCAGGAGGACAGCGATTCGCTGAAGGTCGCGAGCGCCAAGATCGAGGGTTGATACGTGTCGCCCAAATGTGATCCTCGGTTTTGGGACGACGACATGCATGAAAACAAGGACCTAAAGCGCGTCGCATGTTTCCGTTTCGACACGACGCGCTTTAGGCTCTTCGCCCCGAACCGGTCGTTGGTGAATCAGGTCGGCCTGTTGTCTGCTTGCCGCGCCCATGGCAGCTTCTGGCCGGAAACCGTCATCCAGGCGATGATTGCGGCAAGCAGGCAAAGCAGGGCGGTCGTCAGGGATAGGACCGAAAAAGCAGCGTCGCTGGCGGCAAGCCTGGTTGCTTCCAGTTCGGGCGGCAGACCTGTCGATACCGGTTCGCCAAAACCTGGAATGCCAGGCCTGACGCTGGTGTCGAGAACAGTTGAATAGACCCAGGCCGCGAGCGACCCCATCGCCGCCACCGCGACCAGGCCGCCTATGCGCGAAACGGCGTTGTTGATGCCGGAAGCCGCGCCCGTGTCGTTGTCCTCGACCGAGGTCATGACAGCCGTCGACAGCGGCGACACCACCAAGGCCATGCCGAGCCCCATCAGCGCCATCAATGGAAACGTCCCGGTCCAGAAATGATGGATGCCGGCATGGGCGAGCAGCGCCAGCCCGGCAAAGGCGAAAGCCACCACCAGGCTGCCCGCGGCGATCGGGAAGCGCGGCCCTATGCGGTCCGACCATCGGCCGACGAGCCCCGACAAGAGCCCGATCGACGCCGACAGGGGCAGGAAGATGAAACCGACCTCGGCCGTGCTCAGCCCCCAGCCGGCAATCAGCAGCATCGGCAGGTAGAACAGATTGGCCGAGAGCGCGAAATAGAGGAAGAAGGTCGCCAGATTGGCGCCGGCGAAGGCGCGTATCCGGAACAGGCTGAGATCGATCATCGGCTCGCGCTGCCGCCGTTCGAAAAGGATGAAGGCGACGAGCAGCACAAGGCCGGCGGCAATGCTCGGTCCCGCCATGTGCCTCTCCCCGCTGGCGCTCATCGAGGTCAGCCCATAGGCGAGCGCGCCGAAGGCCAATGTCGCCAGCCCCGCGCCGCCGAGATCAAGGCTGCGGTGGTCCGTCGGCGCGTCGGCCGGAATTTTGATCAACAGAAGATAGATCGAGAGCAGGCCAAGAGGCAGGTTGACTGCGAAGATCGCTCGCCAGATGCCGTCGCTGAAAGCCGAAAGCACAAGCCCGCCCAGCACCGGGCCAAGCGCGGTCGTCAGCGCCGAGGCCGCCGCCCAGATGCCGATGGCGCGGCCGCGCTCCTTTTTCGGATAGGCCTTGGCGATGATGGCGAGGCTGCCCGGCACCATGATCGCGGCACCGATGCCCTGGATGGCTCGAAACGCGATCAGCACAGTCGCGTTCGGCGCCAGCGCACAGGCAAGCGAGGCGGCAATGAACAGCGCGATGCCGGCCACGAAGGCGCGGCGCAGGCCGAACCGGTCGCCGGCAGCGCCCCCGGCAAGGATGAGCGCCGACAGCGTCAGCGCATAGGCGTTGGAAATCCACTGCGCCTGCGCCAGGCTGGCGCCGAGATCGACGCGGATCGCCGGCATGGCGATGGCCAGGATCGAACCGTCGATGAAGCCGAGCGCCGACGCCAGGATCGCCGCGATCAATACGAATCGCCGCTGCGCTTGCGGACAGAACGTACCGTTGGTGTTCGGCAGCGGGGCAGCGGCTTCGGCAGGTGAATGCATGCCGACTGCATAGACCGCCGGCGCGGCGGCAACAACCAGCCAGCCCTCGCCCTCGTTGAAACCAGCCATGCTGCGTGCCTGGCCACACTGGCAGGTGCCCGGCCACGCGGGTGCAAACAGCGGCAGCCATGCTAAGCTTCAAGGAAACCATAGGGGGAGAGACCGATGAAGCGTCCACTCGAAGCATCGGCGGAGGGGCGCGGCCGCGTCGTCGGCATCACCGATGGCGTCTTCGCCATCGCACTCACCCTGATCGTTCTCGAGATCAGGGTGCCGGCACACGAGGGGATCCATTCCGAATATGATCTGCTGGCCGCGATCGCCGCACTGGCGCCGCGCTTCCTGACCTATGCGCTCTCCTTCCTGACCCTGACCATCTTCTGGTTCGGCCAACAGGCGCAACATGGCCTGATCGCCAAATCCGACAGGCGGCTGGCGACGCTGAACCTGTGCTTTCTCGCCTTTATCGCCTTGCTGCCGTTCTCGACCGATTTTCTGGCCGACTTCCTCGAATTCAGAACCGCGGTGCTCGTCTACTGGCTCAACCTGCTGATGCTCGGCATCACGCTATTCGCCAGCTGGCGCTATGCCGAGACAAACGGCTTTCTGGCGGAAGGTGTCGATGATGAAACCAGACACACCGTCTATCTGCGCATCGTCAAGGCGCAGATCCTGTGGGCGGTCGGCGCGGCACTTTGCCTGCTCAACCCGCTGCTCAGCGTCGCATTCATCCTGGTGGTGCAGCTTGTCTACGCGGCAACGCCAAGTGCGACGTGGGTGCGCAGGATGATCGGTTGAGCGTTCCGGGCCCGTTGAGATTGAGTTCGGGCCGACCTCACTGAATATCAGCGCTCTGCTCGACGAACTCCACCGGCACGCCCGGCGACACCAGCTTGGCCAGTTCGCGCGCATCCCAATTCGTCAGGCGCACGCAGCCATGGCTTTCGGTCTTGCCGATCTTCGAAGGCTCCGGCGTGCCGTGGATGCCGTAGGTCGGTTTGTCCAACGCGATCCACACCGAGCCGACAGGTCCATTCGGGCCGGGCGGAATGGTCAGCACCTTGTCGTTCTGGCCCTGCTTGAAATTGATGCTGGGATTGTAGGTGTAGTTCGGATCGAGCGCGATACGCGACACGGCATGGATGCCGGTGGGCGATGGCGTGTCGGAGGAGCCGATGGTCGCCGGATAGGCAGCGACCAGCTTGTCGGACGCATCATAGGCGAAGACTTCCTTCTTGCCCTTGTCGGCGACGATGCGGGCGACCGGCGTCGACACCAGCCTACCGAAATTGGCGACCTTGATAATCGTGCCGGGACGATTGAAGTTGGCGTCCGGATTGAGCGCCTTGAGGTAGTTCTCGTCCATGTGGAAGCGCTCCGCCAACGCCTCGGTGACCGAGGTGAAGCCCATGCGGTCGAGCTGTGCCTTCTGGCTGTAGTCTTCCGGGATCGAGGCGACATACGGACCGGCCGCGTCTTCCGCCGTGATGGTGTAGTTGGCGAAGGCATCGCCGCCGGATTGCGCCAAAGCTGCCTGGATACCGACTGCGTCGGTCGACCGCAGATTGCTGCCATTGATCTGGTTGTAGGCTGCGATTGCCTTGTCGACATTGGATCCGAACCGCCCGTCGATGACGCCGGGCGAGGCGCCGCCGCGATCGAGCAGCACCTGCAGCGCAGCGACGTCCTGCCGAGCGCCCAGCGAAAGCGATGGATCGATCGTGGTCCTGCCGCCAGCCTTTGGCGGCAGGGCGGCCTGATCGTCCGGCGCCGTCTGCGTGGTGGGCTGGGCCGGATCTATCGAGGCCTCATTCAGCGGCTGCCGCTTGATGGTGTTCGGCTTGGCCGGCTGCGGGGCATCCGGATAGGTGTTGTCGTAATTGTCGTCCTGCGGCGCCGGCGGATAGGCGTCCACGGAATTGTCGCCATAGGGATCGTATTCCTCGGCCGCCGGCGGCGGGATGACCCGGCCCTCCTCTTCCAACTGCTTGCGGCGGAACCGCGCCATGTCTTCCGGATCGTCGAGATAGTAGCGGTCGTCGTCGGCGGGCACGCGGCCAAGCTCGCGCAGGCGGGCATCGCGGCGCAGCGCGCGCCGGTCGAGCCGCGTCTGCGGCGGCTGGATGGCGATCACCTTGCCGGTATCGGCGTCGACGATGACGCGATTGCCCCTGGCGTCGTAATAGACGTCAAGATTGCCGTCCTGGGCGATCTGGATGCCGCGGCTATGGGCGGCGCGGGCAATTCGAGGCGCGTGGTCCTGCGTTGGCGCGGCCATAGCATTGGAAAACGCCAGTCCGGCTGCGAGTGCCGAAAGGGTGAAGATCGTCCGCAACATGGTGGCCAAAACTCTCCGGTCCGTGTTTGCCGCCGCCGGGCAGTATCCCGCAAGGCGAACCCTTCGCCAGCAAACCACTTGCCCGACCATAAGGTTCCAATATGAACCGGGCATGAAGATGGCAGTTTTCCGGCGCCTTGAGGAATATCAGCGCGCTTCGGCAAGCCCCAATTCCTTGCGCGCTTGCTTGGTCAGCTTCAAGGCGACAAGGCGATGGCTCTCGCGCAGATAGTCCTTCAAGGCAGCATCATCCATGCTCTGGCTTGTCTGACGCTGGATCCATTTCATGCCGCGCGAGGCAAGATAAGGTGCTGGCCGCAAGCCCGGCTGCTCTTTCAGCACATCATAGGCAATGTCGGAGCATTTGAAGGTGACGAAGAGTTGCTTGGCCGCATCCCAGCCGCCAATGGCGAACACCTTGGTGCCCACCTTCCAGACATGAGCCCCACCCCATTGGACGACATGCGTCGTCGCGGGCAGCGAGGCGCAGAAGTCGTTGTAATCGTCGAGTGTCACCCGGCCCCCCCGCCAATTGCGTGAAAACGCCGCGCGCCCGAATGGACGCGCGGCGTCTGGTATCAGGCTGCCGCTTCGGTGGCGACAACCGTCGGCTTGGAGCGGAAATTCAGGCGGTCGGAACCGGCTGACACCTTCACGGTCGAGCCGTCAAGGATTTCGCCGAGCAGAATTTTCTCGGCCAGCGGATCCTGCAGGTCCTTCTGCATCACCCGCTTCAACGGCCGCGCGCCATAGGCCGGGTCGTAGCCCTTGGCCGCCAGCCAGTCGATCGCTTCCTGGTCCAGCGACAGCGTGATCTTGCGATCGACGAGCAGGTTTTCCAGCCGCTTGAGCTGGATCTCGACGATGCGGCCCATATCCTGCCGGCGCAGCCGGTGGAACAGGATCACCTCGTCGACGCGGTTGAGGAACTCCGGCCGGAACGAAGCCTTGACGACGCTCATCACCTCGTCGCGCACGGCATCGACATCCTGGTCCTCGCCAAGATTGACCAGATATTCGGCGCCGAGGTTCGACGTCATGATGATCAGCGTGTTGCGGAAGTCGACCGTGCGGCCCTGCCCATCGGTCAGGCGGCCGTCATCGAGCACCTGCAAGAGCACGTTGAATACGTCGGGATGCGCCTTCTCGATCTCGTCGAACAGCACGACCTGATAGGGCCGGCGCCGCACCGCTTCAGTGAGCGTGCCGCCTTCCTCGTAGCCGACATAGCCGGGAGGCGCGCCGATCAGCCGGGCGACCGAGTGCTTCTCCATGAACTCCGACATGTCGATGCGCACCAGCGCGTTCTCATCGTCGAACAGGAAGTTCGCCAGCGCCTTGGTCAGTTCGGTCTTGCCGACGCCCGTCGGCCCGAGGAACATGAACGACCCGATCGGCCGGTTTGGATCCTGCAGGCCGGCACGGGCACGCCGGACGGCCTTGGAAACCGCCTGCACCGCTTCGCCCTGGCCGACGACGCGCTTGCCGATCTCGTCTTCCATGCGCAGCAGCTTGTCGCGCTCGCCTTGCAGCATCTTGTCGACCGGAATGCCGGTCCAGCGCGAGACGATATGGGCGACGTGGTCGGGGGTCACCACTTCTTCGACCATGCCGGCCTTGCCGTCCTGGGCTTCAGCCTCTTTCAGCTGCTTTTCCAGCTCGGGGATCTTGCCATAGGCAAGCTCGCCGGCGCGCTGGAACTCGCCCTTGCGCTGGGCAATGGCCAGTTCGTTGCGGGCTTCGTCAAGCTGCTTCTTCAGGTCGGCGGCCAGACCGAGTTTTTGCTTCTCAGCCTGCCATTTCGAAGTGATCTCGGTCGATTCCTCTTCCAGGCCAGCGAGTTCCTTCTCGAGGCGAGCCAGCCGGTCCTTCGAGGCGTCGTCGGTCTCGACCTTGAGCGCCTCGCGCTCGATCTTGAGCTGCATGATGCGGCGGTCGATCTCGTCGAGCGCTTCGGGCTTGGAATCGACCTGCATCCTCAGCCGCGAGGCGGCTTCGTCGACGAGGTCGATCGCCTTGTCCGGCAGGAAGCGGTCGGCAATGTAGCGGTTGGACAGCGTCGCCGCCGCCACCAGCGCCGAATCGGAGATACGCACCTTGTGGTGCTGCTCGTATTTCTCCTTCAGGCCGCGCAGGATCGAAACGGTGTCTTCCACCGTCGGCTCCTCGACGAAGACGGGCTGGAAACGCCGGGCGAGCGCCGCATCCTTCTCGACATGCTTGCGGTATTCGTCGAGCGTGGTCGCGCCGACGCAGTGAAGTTCGCCGCGCGCCAGCGCCGGCTTCAACAGGTTCGAGGCATCCATCGCGCCATCGGCCTTGCCGGCGCCGACCAGCGTGTGCATCTCGTCGATGAACAGGATGATGCTGCCGTTGGCCGAGGTCACTTCGTTGAGCACGGCCTTCAGCCGCTCCTCGAATTCGCCGCGATATTTGGCGCCGGCAATCAGCGCGCCCATGTCGAGCGCCATCAACTGCTTGTCCTTCAGCGATTCCGGCACGTCGCCATTGACGATGCGCAGCGCCAGGCCTTCGGCGATCGCCGTCTTGCCGACGCCCGGCTCGCCGATCAGCACGGGATTGTTCTTGGTGCGGCGCGACAGCACCTGGATGGTGCGGCGGATCTCGTCGTCACGGCCAATTACGGGGTCCAGCTTGCCGGCACGCGCATCCGCGGTCAGGTCGCGCGCATACTTCTTCAGCGCGT
This sequence comes from bacterium M00.F.Ca.ET.205.01.1.1, assembly GCA_004791255.1. Taxonomy (GTDB): domain Bacteria; phylum Pseudomonadota; class Alphaproteobacteria; order Rhizobiales; family Rhizobiaceae; genus Mesorhizobium. The sequence continues at coordinate 64,822 of SRUQ01000003.1, read as the reverse complement.
CGTAGCCCTGCTCGGCATTGGCCGAATCGGCGGTGCGGCCCTTGCGGACATCGTTGATGACCTGGTTCAGCGCCTGCGCGGTGACGCCAGCCTTGGCCAGTACGTCGGCTGATTTGGCCGACTTCTCCATCGCCAGCGCCTGCAGCAGCCGCTCGACGGTGACGAAACTGTCGCCGGCCTTCTTGGCCAGTTCTTCGGCGGTTGAAAACACCTTTGCAAGTGGCTGCGCCAGATAGAGCTGGCCGTTACCACCCTCCACGCGGGGCATCGCCTCAAGTGCCGATTCGACGCCGAGCTTCACGTCGCGGACAGCGCCGCCGGCACGCTCGATCAGCGATGCGGCCAGGCCCTCCTCGTCATCGACGAGCACCTTCAGTATATGTTCAGGGGTGAATTGCTGGTGATTACGCGAGAGCGCCATAGTCTGGGCGGACTGGATGAAGCCGCGCACGCGCTCGGAGTATTTCTCAAGATTCATATCTGTCTCCTTCCATCACCGGCCCGCTTTGCGGCACCGGATCCGATTGCGGTGACGGACCCGCTCATTTGAGCCGGGTCCACTGAGGCAGATATGGTGCGCAGCGCCTGAACCCTCAAGACGTCTCGATATCGGCAACGACATAATATTCCATAGCCGCGCAAAAACGAAAACGGCGGAGATTTCTCTCCGCCGTTCAATGTCTTGAAGCGCCGTTCGCTCAATTGTCGATGTCGGCAATCACCGGTTCGGCGTTGCCATTATCGACCGGGGCCGCCGCCACCTCGCCGGCATCGGCATTCCCGCTGCTGGCCTCAACCTGGTCGGCGCTGCTGGCCTCGACCTGCTGCTCGGCATTGGCGCGCGGGCGGCGCGGGCGACGGGGCCGACGGGCACCACCCTGCTCGGCCGCCGCCTCGTTGAGTTCTGCCTGGGCGGCAAGACCGGCCGGCGACAGATTCTGGAACAGCGGCGCCTGTTCGGGCGGCGCTACGGGTTCGCCCGATGAAGTGGCCTCGGCCTGTTCGGTCGCATCGTTGCGCTGCTGTTGGCCGCCCTGTTCGGAGGACGAGCCATAGTCGCCGCGCTGGCCATTCTGGCCGTAGCCGCCACTGTGGCGACGATCGCGATGGCGCCCGCCATTGTCGCGCCCGCCATTGTTGCGCCCGCTATTGTCCCGTCCGCCATTGTTGTCGCGGCCCTCCCGGTTCAGCGCGACCTCGGCCGGCATGCCTTCGATGACCGGCTGCGGACCGGCGCCATGGTTGACGACCGGCACTTGTGTCTCGGAACTCGAATTGCCGGTGTTGCCGGCATTATCGAACTCGTCGCGATCCTCGTCGCCGTCATCGTCGAAATCGTCTCGATTCTGCTGGACGTTCTGGATCGGCATCTGCGCTTGTGCGGCGGCAATGATGCGATTGTAGTGTTCGGCGTGCTGGAGATAGTTCTCCGCCATGACCCGATCCCCGGAGCTTTGCGCATCACGAGCCAAGGTGGCGTATTTTTCGGCGATCTGCTGAGCCGATCCACGGATCTTCACGTCCGGGCCGTTGCTCTCGTAGTTGCGCGTCAGGGGATTTGGCCCCTTGCGGTTGTTGTTGTTATTGTTATTGCCGCCGCCGCCGCCATTGTTGTTGCGACCGCGCATGCGCCTGTTCTGCTGTTGTGGCCTCATTCGACTCTCTTCATATTGAATTTTCGAAAAACTCTTCACGAACGGAGGCGCTCATGCAGCCAGCCGTTTCGTTTCTTCACCGGCGTTCGCCCGCATCGATTGCGTTGGCGCCACGTGCCATCCTGTTCCGGTTACATCACTTGCCGGACGATTCCCGCACGAAGCTTGGGCGTCGTTTGCGCAAGAAGGCAGCTATTTCCAAGGAAAACCGAATCGCTAAGAGCACTGCCTGCTTCGTCTCATCCGGTTAAGGCGACCCTAGCCGCATTCCCCGGCATTGCCAAGCGGTTTTTTCGCACTGCGTCAAGGCTTTCCCCGTTGAAAGACAATAACCCTGTCGTTTCCGCCGAGGTCGATAAACATCCCGGCAGCCGTGTAACCGGCGGCACCGAATATATCGCTGACCTCGCTGCGTTGCGTGTGGCCGATCTCGACCGCAATCCTGCTTTCGGCTTCCAGAAACCCGGCCGCCTCGGCGGCGATGATCCTGTAGGGATTCAGCCCATCCGCGCCACCATCAAGGGCCAGACGCGGGTCGAAATCGCGGACCTCGTCCTGCAGATTTCCAATGTCTCGAGTGGGTATATAGGGAGGGTTTGCGGCAATTACATGGTACCGGCGGGAAACTTTTTCGAACCAGTCCGACTGGAGCGCGGTGAACCGGCCGCCAAGCCCGAGTTGTGCGGCATTGCGGCTCGCGGTCGCCAGCGCACCGGCGGAAATGTCGACGCCGGTGGCGATCGCCCCAGGCACGGCGCTGAGCAAGGCCAGCGCGATGGCGCCGGTGCCGGTGCCCAGATCAAGGATGCGGCATGCGCCTTCCCGCGCCACGGTCGCCTTGACGAAAGGCAGCACCGCCTCGACCAGCGTTTCGGTATCCGGCCGTGGTTCCAGCGTTTCCGGCGACAGCGACAGGCGCAGGCCGTAGAATTCCCGATGGCCGAGAATGCGGTGCACCGGCTCGCCGCCGGCGCGCCGCCTCAAGGCGGCATCGATCCGGCCAAGCACGTCGGCCTCCACCTTGTGTTCGGGGTCGGCAATGGCCTGCGTGCGCGTCGTGCCGGAAAAATGTTCGACGATCAGTCGGGCATCGAGTGCGGGATCGTCGATGCCGGCGGCGGCAAGCCTGGCCCGTGCTTCGCGCAGCAGCGGCCCCAGCGCCTCGGGCAGAAGCTCAGCCATCAAGCCCGATATCGGCAAGCAGCTTCGACTGATGGTCGGCGATCAGCGCATCGACCACTTCGTCGAGTTCGCCCATCATCACCCGGTCGAGCTTGTACAGCGTCAGGTTGATGCGATGGTCGGTGAGGCGCCCTTGGGGAAAATTGTAGGTGCGGATGCGCTCCGAGCGGTCGCCGGAGCCGACCTGCGATTTGCGCGATTCCGAGCGCTCCTCGTCGGCCTTGCTGCGCTCCATGTCATAGAGCCGGGCCCGCAGGATCTGCATGGCCTTCGCGCGGTTCTGGTGCTGCGACTTCTCCGCCTGCACCACCATGATGCCGGTCGGCAGATGGGTGATGCGCACCGCCGAATCGGTGGTGTTGACGTGCTGGCCGCCGGAGCCCGAGGCGCGCATCGTGTCGATGCGGATGTCTTCGGCCCGGATGTCGATGTCGACCTCCTCGGCCTCCGGCAGCACCGCCACCGTCGCCGCGGAGGTATGGATGCGCCCGCTGGCCTCGGTCGCCGGCACGCGCTGCACGCGATGCACGCCGGATTCGAACTTCAGATGGGCAAAAACGCCCTTGCCGGAAATCGTGGCGATGATTTCCTTGAAGCCGCCGGCATCGCCGTCGCTGGCCGAAACCGTCTCGAAGCGCCAGCCGCGCTCGGCGGCATAGCGCTCATACATGCGAAACAGGTCGCCGGCGAAGAGTGCCGCCTCGTCGCCGCCGGTGCCGGCGCGGATTTCGAGGATGGCGTTCTTGTCGTCGGCGGCATCCCGCGGCAACAGCAGGATCTGGATGTCCTTCTGCAGCGCCTCGATACGATCCTCGACGCCAGGCAAATCGGCCTCGGCGAGCCCTCGCATCTCGGCGTCGGTGCCCTTGTCGGCAAGCATCGCCTCGAGGTCCGCCTGCTCCTGCTCGGCCGCGCGCAGTTCCCGGACCTTGGCCACCATGTCCTGCAACTCGGCATATTCCGACGCCATTTTCACATAGGCGTCCGGCGCCGGCCCGGCCGACATCTGCGCTTCGAGCATCTCGAAACGCTTGACGACTTGATCCATGCGGTCACGGGGCAGGTTGATCATGGCGAGGCAGCTACAATGGGATCGAGCGATCGTCGGCAAAGGCCTGCAGCAGCGCCCGCATCGGCATCCCTTGCGTCGGCGCCATCAAATTGTCGTCGAAGAACGCCTTCAACTCGTCCAAGGGCAATTCCGTCAGCATCGCCTTGACCGGACCAATAGAAGCCGGCGACATCGAGATCGAGCGGAAGCCGAGACCAATCAGCGCCATCGCCGAGATCGGCTTGCCGGCGAGTTCGCCGCACAGTGTGACTGGCGTGTGGTTGCGGACGCCAGCATCGGCGATCTGCTTCAAGACACGCAGGAACGGCGCCGACAGCGTGTCGAAGCGGTTGGCCAGTTGCGTATTGCCGCGGTCGACCGCCATGACGAACTGGAACAAATCGTTCGAACCGACCGAGACGAAGTCGACCGCCTTCATCAATTCGTCGAGCTGGAACAGCAGCGACGGCACTTCAAGCATGGCTCCGAGCTTGAGGCTGGTCGGCAAATGGTGGGCAAAGCGCGAGAGATGCCGCACCTCGCGGTCGATGATCTCACGCGCCTGGGCGATCTCGCCGAGCTCCGTCACCATCGGCAGCATCAGCTTCAGCTCACGCCCGCCGCAGGCCTTCAGCAGAGCGCGGATCTGGGTGCGCAACAAGCCCGGCCGGTCGAGTGTCAGGCGGATCGCCCGCCAGCCGAGCGCCGGATTCTCTTCCTGGATGGCGCCCTTGAAATAGGGCAGTACCTTGTCGCCGCCGATGTCGATGGTGCGGAAGGTGACCGGCTTGCCGCGTGCCGCCTCGAGCACGTCGCGGTAGAGTTTCTCTTGCGCCTCGGCGCGCGGAAAGGTCGAGGCGACCATGAATTGCAGTTCGGTGCGGAACAGGCCGATGCCGGCCGCCCCGGACTCGGCCAGTTGCGGCAGGTCGACGGCAAGCCCGGCATTCATCAGCAGGTCGACCGCGACACCATCCCTGGTCGTCGAAGGCTTCTTGCGCAGTTCCCGATACACCTCCTGCCGGCGCGCGCGGAACCGCACCTTTTCGGCATAGGCGGCTTCGAGATCGGACTGCGGGCGAAGGTGGATGAAGCCTTCCTCGCCATCGACGATGATGGCGTCGCCGTTTTCCGCCATGGAAACGGCGCCCTTCATCTGGCCGGCAACCGGGATGCCCATGGCACGAGCGACGATGACGACGTGGCTGGTGGCCGCGCCATCCTCGAGCACCAGCCCGCGCAATTTGTCGCGAGGATAGTCCAGCAGTTCGGCTGCCCCCATCGAACGGGCGACGATGATGGCGTCCTTCGGCAGCGAGGCCGCGACATCCTCCGGCCCGCGCCCCATCAGCTGGCGCAGCAGCCGGTTGGCGAGGTCGTCGAAATCGCTCATCCGCTCGCGCAGATAGGGGTCGGTCATGTGCAGCATGCGAGCGCGCATGTCGCTCTGCACCTTTTCCACCGCTGCTTCCGCCGTCAGGCCGTTGCGGATCGCCTCGTCCAGGCGCCGCACCCAGCCGCGGTCGTTAGCGAACATGCGATAGGCTTCCAGAACCTGGCGGTGTTCGCCCTCGAAGGCGACGTCGCGGCGTTCCAGCATGTCGTCGATCGACAGCCTGAGCGAGCCGAGCGAGGCTTCGAGCCGCCGCACTTCCTCCTCGCTGTCCTCGTTGAACAGGTTGGTGACGACGATGCGCGGCTCGTGCAGCACGACATGGCCGAGCCCGACGCCGTCGTTGAAGGACAGGCCGGTGAAGCTGACGGGACGGCGCAGGTCAAGTTCGAGGCCGGGCCGGGTCAGCCGCGCCAGGTCGCCGGTGGCGATCATCTCGGCGATGACCATGGCGGTGGTCTCCAGCGCCTCGACCTCGTCCTCGCGATAATGGCGCATGGTCTTGTTCTGGACGACTAGGACGCCCAGCGTGCGCCCTGCCCGCAGCACCGGCACGCCGAGGAAGGAGTTGTAGATCTCTTCTCCGGTCTCCGGCAGATAGGCGAAAGCCGGATGCTCCTGCGCGTTGGAGAGGTTGAGCGGCCGCGCGCTGGCGGCGATGGTGCCGACCAGGCCCTGTCCGAGCCTCAATTGCGCCAAGTGGACGGCTTTCGGGTTCAGACCTTCGGTGGCGTAGAGCTCGAGCACCGAGTCGGCGCGCAGCACATAGAGCGAGCAGACTTCGGCGACCATGTTGGAGGCGATGTCGCGCACGATGCGGTCGAGCCGATCCTGCGGCTCCAGCGGCTCCTGCATGAGCTCGCGGAGCCGTTTCAGCAGAACGCGCGGGCCACTGGCCGTGTCACGCATCGCGGCTTCTTCTCCAATAGACTTCTAGCCGGCGCAGTTTCCGCCGCGCCCGGCAAGTGCGCAACAACTGATTCAGTCTTGCTACTGCTTATCCAGACCGTAGACGGAATGCAAAGTGCGAACCGCGAGTTCCGTATACGGACCGTCGATCAGTATCGAAATCTTGATCTCGGAGGTGGTGATGGCGCGGATGTTGATCGCCTTGTCGGCCAGCGCCTTGAAGGCGGTGGCGGCAACGCCGGCGTGGCTCCTCATGCCGATGCCGATGACCGAAACCTTCGACATGCCGGCTTCCGACTGCACGACATCGTAGCCGACCTCGGGCTTCAGCCGCTCGAGCACCGCCAGCGCCTTGTCGACGTCTCCGGACGGCACCGTAAAGGTCATGTCGGTGAACTTGCCGTCCTCGGAGATGTTCTGGACGATCATGTCGACATTGATGTTGGCCTCGGCCAGCGGCCCGAAGATGCCGGCGGCAACGCCGGGGCGATCGCCGACGCGGCGCAGCGAAATCTGCGCCTCGTCCTTGGCGTAGGCAATTCCGGTGACGACCTGCTGTTCCACGATCTCTTCCTCGTCGCAAATAAGCGTTCCCGGGGGATTGAGCAAATCCCCCATTCCGGGCGCATCGGGATCGTCGAAGGACGACCGCACGAAGGTACGCACCCTGTGCACCATGGCAAGCTCGACCGAGCGCACCTGCAGCACCTTGGCGCCGAGCGAGGCCATTTCGAGCATTTCCTCGAACGAAATCTTGCCCAGCCGCCGCGCCTTCGGCTCGATGCGCGGATCCGTGGTGTAGACCCCATCGACGTCGGTGTAGATATCGCAGCGGTCGGCCTTGACCGCCGCCGCGATGGCCACCGCGCTGGTGTCGGAGCCGCCGCGGCCGAGCGTGGCGATGCGGTTGTCAGGTCCGATGCCCTGGAAGCCGGCAATGACGGCCACCTGGCCCTCGCCGAAACGCTTGATCAGGAACGCACCGTCAATATCGAGGATGCGCGCCGCGCCATGCGCGTTGTCGGTCTTGATCGGGATCTGCCAACCCTGCCAGGAGCGCGCATGCACGCCCATATTCTGCAAGGTGATCGCCAGCAGTCCGGCCGTGACCTGTTCGCCGGAGGCGACGACGGCGTCATATTCGCGCGCATCGTGCATCGGCGAGGCCTCACGCGTCCAGGCAACCAGTTCGTTGGTCTTGCCGGACATCGCCGAAACCACCACCGCCACCTCGTGGCCGGCGTCGACCTCGCGTTTGACGTGACGCGCCACATTGCGGATGCGGGCGATGTCGGCGACGGATGTTCCGCCGAATTTCATCACGATGCGCGCCATGGAAGCGAAATGCCTTTGACTGAAGCCGGCCTGAAGCCGAAAGCGAACGGGAGCGCCCGGCTGACGCCGGCCACTGAATGCGCGGCCTCCTTAGCCAAATGAACAAGGTTTCGCAAGCGAGGGGCGCGCAAGAACGATTGGGGTCGGGATTTTGGCGGGTTGGTGGCTTCAGCCTGATCGCGCCGCGGCTCTCCACAGACCGGGATAATCGACAACGAAGCCGTGCGGCGAGACATCGAGAACCTCGTCATAGCCGAACATGGCCGCGGTATATGCGTAGCGGGTCGTGTCGAGGCGGCGATAAGTCTGTTCGAGGCGCATCAGTGCGAGTTCAGGGAAGGTCAGGTAGGCGGCCGGGGCGAGCGTGGCCGCGCCGATGGCGAGGCCGAACCGGCGGATCGCCAGCAGGTTCGACGCCGGCGTGAAGCCGAGATCGACGTCGACGAGGCCGGCAACGCCGTGCTGCGGTTCGCCGTTCAGCGTCCATCGGTCGCCGGAATCGCGCTCCACCGCATAGTGCAGCCCGCGCGTCCCGAGAAAACCGTCGACCCGTGCCGATCGTGTGCGCCAGCCGGCATCGCAGATCGCCTCGTAGGCGAGGCAACATGGCTCGCCGTCCTGCACAAAGACGGCCTGTCCCTTGAGACAGTAGCCGCCATCGATCTGCGAAAGCATGCAGGCGTCGTGGCCATCCAGATCCAGCCGGCGCCAAAGGATCGAAGCCATCGCTCGCGTCATCATCCGCTCCTTCCACCCAAGGCAATGCCTTTTCCTTCGCTCGCCGGGACGATTGTGTTTCACCGGGGCGCCCGGCAGCTGACATGCCCTGACAGAAGGCATCACCCTGTCAGCAGAGGAAAATGCTGCCTTGACATTCGTTGCCTCACGCCCGACTTCCTAACGCTCGAGGAGACCAACCGATGCCAGAACCCCGACGATCGACGATCGATGCCGGAGAGGTGGAACGCTTTTCCGCCCTTGCCGCCGAATGGTGGAACCCGAACGGCAAGTTTCGGCCGCTGCACAAGTTCAACCCCGTCCGGCTTGCCTATATCCGCGACCAGGTGGCGGCGCGCTTCGGCCGCGACCCGCGCGCGGCGCGGCCTTTCGAAGGCCTGCGCTTTCTCGACATCGGCTGCGGCGGCGGCCTTTTGTGCGAGCCGATGGCGCGGCTTGGCGCCGAAGTCGTCGGCGCCGACGCTTCGGCGACCAACATCGAAGTGGCGAAGCTGCATGCGGCGGAAGGCGGCGTCAGCGTGGATTACCGCGCCACCACGGCGGAAGACCTTGCCGACGCCGGCGAGACATTTGACGTCATCCTCAACATGGAGGTGGTCGAGCACGTCGCCGACATCGACCTGTTCGTCGCCAAATGCGGCCATATGGTGCGGCCCGGCGGTATCATGTTCGTCGCCACCATCAACCGCACGCTGAAAGCGCTTGGCCTGGCCATCATCGGCGCCGAATACGTGCTGCGCTGGCTGCCGCGCGGCACCCACCAGTTCGGCAAGCTGGTGCGCCCGGAGGAACTGGAAAAGGCGCTCGGCGGCGCCGGCCTCACCATCATCGACCGCACCGGTGTCATCTACCATCCGCTGGCCGACCGCTGGCAACGGTCGAAGGACATGGACGTCAACTACATGGTGCTGGCGGAAAAGGCATCGGTCTGAGGGCGAAGCTGGCCGTGGATGGTGTGAAGGCCCGACAGTTGGCGCTCGACCTCCCCGAAGCGGTCGAGAAATCGCATTTCGGCAAGGCCGACTTCCGGGTCCGCAACCGCATCTTCATGTCGCTGCCCGAAGCCGACCGTGCCGTCGTCAATCTCGACCGCGACCAGCAAGAGATGATGACGGCGGCTGAACCGTTGGTTTTCAAGCCTGTGCCCGGCGGCTGGGGCCGCAAGGGCTGGACGTCGATCACGCTCGACGCCTGCGACGAACAGACATTCCGCAGCGCATTGCGCGCGGCCTGGCGAAATGTCGCGCCGCCAACTCTGCGGAAAGTCTTCGACGCAACCCCGTCTTAACCGGCCCGGATTAATTACGCCTTCCGGCTTTGCGCCTTGGTGGTGACGAACACGCCGAGGGTGATGATGATGGCGCCGACCCAGGTCAGCAGCCGGTAGTGCTCGCCGAGGAAGATCGTGCCGGCAAACAGCCCCACCGCCGCCGCCACATAGCCGATCTGGCTGAGATAGACCGGGCCGCCGACCGCCTGCAGCCGGAAGAAGAAGGCAAACATCGCCGACGCCGACGCGACCTGCGCCACGACCACCAGCGGCACACCGCCAAGTGGCGCGAAAGCCCCGGCGCCGAACAGCGCCAGGATGCCGGCAAGCAGCAGCGTGGCCGACGCCAGATGGCTGCCGACGGCAAGCTCGATCGGGCCGGTGCCTTGCGGCCAGTCGACGGTGCGGTAGATGTTGCCGACGGCAAGGCTGACCGGAATCAGCAAGCCCATCGCCACCCAGAAGAAGTCCGCCGGCTGGCCGGCCTCGCCGCGTGTCACCGCCACCATGACCGCGCCGACGAAACCGACGGCGATGCCGACGACACCCAGCATGTTGGGGCGCCGCACACCGAGCAGGATCGAGAACACCAGCGTGACGACAGGCGACAGCGTGAACATGATGCCGGTGTAGCCGGCGCCCAGATGCGGTATGGCCGAGAACATCAAAAGGTTCGGCACGGCATATGACACCGCCGCGGTGACGAAGAAATAGCGCAATTTGTGTCCGGTGAGCCGGACGCGCTGGCCATGCAGCAGCAGGGAGACGAGCAGCACGCCACCTGCGCCGAGCGAGATGACGAAGGCCCAGACCATGGCCGGCACGCCGGCCGCGGTCGCCAGCTTGCCGAACGGTAGCGTCAGGCCGAGCAGGCCGCCGGTGACGACCAGCAGGCCGAGCGCCGAGTCCCAAAGAAATTTCATCGAATCATCCCGTCAATCGTTGCCGGCGCTTGGCCGCCACTATTTTCCGAGGTAAGATAATGCAAAGATTCTTAACGTCAAGATATTTGATGTTGAGACACATCTGAGGTGAAACTCATGGACCGCGCGGCAAAGGCGATCGAGCAGTGGAACAGGGAGCGGCCGGATCTGGACGTCTCTCCTATGGCGGTCATAGGGCGCCTCAACGAAGCGGCCTCGCTGATCGCGCGCGAGCGCCTTGCGCCGCTGTTCGCCCGCTTCGGCCTGCAATCCGGCGAATTTGACGTGCTGGCGACGCTGCGCCGCTCCGGGAAACCCCACGCACTGACGCCGACGGCGCTCTATGAAGCCACGATGGTCACGTCAGGCGCCATGACCGCCCGGCTCGACCGCCTGGAGAAAGCCGGATGGATCGAACGCGCCCCTCACCCCAGCGACCGGCGCGGCGTCGTCGTCCAACTGACCGCAAAAGGCCTTGCGCTAATCGACGAGGCGGTTACCGCGCATGTGGCCAACGAACACGAGATTCTCTCTGGACTGGCGCCTGCCGAACGGGAAGCGCTCTCTCTTCTGCTTGGCAAACTGATCGAAAGCGTGAGCTGACCGCTCAGTTCCGCTCGTCCGGAAAACTTGGGATCGGCATGAACTCGACGCCGTCCTCGGCCAGGCTCTTGGCTTCTTCCAGCGTCGCCTCGCCATAGATGCCGCGCGCATCGGTCTCGCCGAAATGGATCTTGCGCGCTTCCTCGGCGAACTTGTCGCCGACATAGTCGGCATTCTCGCGCACTTTCTCGGCCATCGCCTTCAACTGCGCCAGCGCCTGCTTCTGAGCCTCGCCCATGGCGAGCGCTATGGTTTCCTGCTTGCGCGCCGTCGACACGGCGGGCGCCATCAGCGCCTTCTCGACCTTGTGCGAACCGCAGCTCGGACAGTCGACGAAGCCACGCTTCTTCTGCGTGTCGAAATCGTCATTGCTGCGAAACCAGCCCTCGAATTCGTGCTCGTGTTCGCAGATCAGGGAAAAGCGGATCAAGATGCAGCGCCTCTGAGGGGCGGCGCCACGCTCGCGTCGGCGTTGACAGTGAATTCCCGCGCATTTTTCAAGTTGGGGATTTTCCTGCGCGCCGCAAGCGACTGCGCCGGGTCGATCTCGGCGATGATCACCCCAGGTTCGTCATGCGCGGCCTCGGCGATGATGCGGCCCCAGGGATCCACGATCAGCGAATGGCCATAGGTCTCGCGGCCATCCTCATGCAGGCCCCCCTGCGCGGCGGCAACGACATAAGCGCCATTCTCGATGGCGCGCGCCCGCAAAAGCACGTGCCAGTGCGCCTCGCCGGTCTGGCGGGTAAAGGCGGCGGGCACGGTCAGAAGATCGGCGCCGGCCATTGCCTCGGCACGGAACAATTGCGGGAACCGCAAATCGTAGCAGACCGCAAAGCCCAGTCTGGCGCCCGCGACCTCGGCAACGACGGCTTCGGTGCCCGGTTCGTAGGCGGCGGATTCGCGCCAGCTCTCGCCATTGTCGAGATCGACGTCGAACATATGGATCTTGTCATAGGTGGCAAGCGTGGCGCCGTCCGGGCCGAACAGCAGCGCCCGGTTGGCGAGCTTGCCGTCGGCACGCAGGATGGCGGTCGAGCCTATATGCAGGAAGATGCCAAGGTCCCTGGCCAGCTTGCGCGCGGTGGCGACGATGATGTCCTTGTCTTCAGAGGTGAAGGAAGCGGCGCGCGCCTCCTTGTCGCGGATCAGCGCGCCGGTCATCTCAGGCGTCTGGATGTAGGTTGCGCCCAGCCCGGCTGCTTCGCGCACCAGCCGCTCGAGATCGACGGCGTTGCGCTCCGGGCTTTCGCCCGAACGCATCTGGACTGCGGCGGCCTTGAAAACACCCATCGTCATATCCTCAAATCTTCGCGCCATTGGCGAGCAGTCTGTCCAGCCGGCCTTGCGCCTCCAGCTCGTGGAGGTCGTCGCAGCCGCCAACATGGGTGTCGCCGATGAAAATCTGCGGAAAGGTCGTACGGCCGTGGGCGCGCGACATCATTTCCTGGCGCAGCTCCGGCGAAAACGACGCGTCATGCTCCGTGAAGGCGACGCCCTTGCGCTCGAGCAGCCGCTTGGCCGCTGTGCAATAGCCGCACATCATGCGGGTGTAGATGGTGACATCGACCATGACGATTTCCGTTCTCTGTTGCCGACTTATATAGGCGCGGACTCGTCCGCCCGAAAGTCCCCCGGCAGCACGCGGGCAAAGGTCAGCACGTCGACGGCGGCCGCACCACCTCTTTTCAACGCCTTGCTGGCTGCACGGACGGTGGCGCCCGTGGTGTAGACATCGTCGATCAACAGCACCCGGCGGCCGGCGATCTCGATTTCCGCCTCAGCGGGCACGCGAAAGGCAGCCCGCACGTTTTCCTCGCGCTCCTTGCGTTCCAGCCCGACCTGCTGGCGGGTGAGTTTCACACGGCGCATCGCGGACGGCGCGAAGGATAGGCCGCTGAGTTCCGAGACCGCCCTTGCCAGCTCCGCCGACTGGTTGAACCGCCGCCTGAAGAAGCGGCGCCAGTGCAGCGGCACCGGCACCACAACATCCGCCTCGGCGATGAGATCGGCACCCGCGCGCAGCATCCAGCGCGCCATCCATGGCGCGAGATCGGTGCGGTCCTGATACTTCAGCCCCTGCACCATCTGGCGGGCGATGCCGGAATAGGCGACGGCCGCTCGCGCACGCTCGAACGGCGGCGGATCGGCGATCGCCTCGGCCGACAGAAAGCCCTCGCCCATGCTATGAGTGAACGGCGTGCCCATCACCGGGCACCACGGCCGTTCCAGGAGCCGCAGCTTCGGCCAGCAGGCGCCGCACAGCACGCCGGGTTGCGACACATGCCGGCGGCAGCCGGCGCAGACCGGCGGAAACAGGATGCCCGCCGGCCAGCCGAGAGCCGATCGGGTGAGGTTCCTGATCTCGATGGACTTGATCTTGAACATCGGATCGGCCACGTGGTTGGTCCTCCGCGCCAGGGATACCAGCTATGCCAGGGCGTGGACAAACAAGGACCCGCCCGTGCAGCCCATAATGGATACCGATCTCTGGCTGGCGCACAAGCGGCGTGCGGTTATCGACCCGGTCGACGGCGCGGATTTCCTGATGCGGCGAAGCGCCGAGGATCTTGCCGACCGCCTGGGTGCGGTCGAGCGCAGCTTCGGCAAGGCGGCGGCGCTGTTTTGCCAGACGCCGGCAGCAGTGGATGTGCTCGCTGCCAGCGGCAAGGCCGCCGAAATCGTCCGCGTCGAGGCCGACGCGGCTTTTCTGGGCGGCGCCGCCGGCCTGATCGCGCCGCTGGAGACCGTTCCCTTCGCGCCGGAGAGCCTCGACCTGGCGGTCTCGCTCCTGTCGCTGCAGGCAATGAACGATATTCCCGGCATGCTGGTCCAAATCCGCCGGGCGCTGCGGCCCGACGGGCTTTTCCTCGGCGCCTTCGCTGGAGCCGGCACGCTCGGCGAGTTGCGCGAAAGCCTGCTTGCGGCTGAGACCGAGCTTTACGGCGGCGCCAGCCCACGCGTCATTCCGTTCACCGACGTGCGAGATGCCGGCGCGCTTCTGCAACGCGCCGGTTTCGCCCTGCCGGTCGCCGATGTCGAGACGGTGACGGTGCGCTATGCCAACCTGTTCAGCCTGATGGCCGACCTGCGCGCCACCGGCGAGACCAGCGCTCTGGCCGACCGCAGCCGCCGACCGGGCACGCGCAGCCTGTTTGCCCGCGCCGCGCAGATTTATGCCGAGCGCTTTTCCGATCCGGACGGGCGGATCCGGGCGAGTTTCTCCATCGTCTGGATGTCCGGCTGGGCGCCCGATGCTTCCCAGCAAAAACCCTTGAAGCCGGGTTCGGCCAAGGTTTCGCTGAAGACGATACTGGAGAATCCCTAGGGCAATTCCAGGAAAAATGTGAAACGGTCTTCCCAGGAAAAGCGTACCCCTGTCCCTAGGGAATTGCGTCAAAACAAAGCTCTGGGGAGATGGACCTTTGACCTCCGGGTCAGGGCGAGGGCGCAAAGGCGTTCGCAAGCCGGCTGGTGTTGTCGCTGAACAGCCAGGTCAGCGAATTGAAGACCTGACCGATACCGCCGATGATCGTCAGCGACAGCACGCAGACAATCAAAGCGTATTCGACAGCCGTGGCGCCGTCCTCGTCCTTTAGAAAGCGCAGTACTGTTTCCATGATCTCGATACCCCTCGCCAGAACCCTACCGCCGATCTGTTAAGAAAGGTTAACGGGAAAGGCTTAATGGGCGGTGAAACAACTGCCCGCCTGAAAAAGTCTTAACCAAGTCAGCAGTCACCGCTGTTGCTGCCGTCCGATCGGATGATGCAGATCGAATCGGGCTGCGGCTGCAGTACGCTGCGGCGCACCGTGTACGTGCCGCGATGGCTGATCGAGCCGGTCGCCGTCATGTCGAGGCCGCCGGGAAAATAGTCGCGCGCCGATTGCTGGCGCGTCTCACTGTCGAGATAAGGCGTCGCGATCAAGGCAAGCGCCACCGCGGCCGAACCGAACAGCAGCGCGATGCGCAGCACGCCCATGCCCGCATCGGCGGCACGAAAGCCGCGGTCCGGCCGGATCGCGTCCCAATCCCTCTCAAGGCTCATGCTGTCGCTCCCCGGCGAACCTGCGATATCTCAATTTTTCACGGCAAGATAAATCTTCCATTAACACTGGCCCCAGTGCTTGCAGAAAGCGAGCCTGCAGAAACAGGGCTACAGAAGATCGATGAGGAACGGGATCAGCGGTGCGTCGGCCGGCGGCATCGGATAGTCGCGCATCTGCTTCGGCCGCACCCATTTCAGCGCCTGGCCTTCCCTGGGTTGGGCAATGCCACGAAAGCGGCGGCAGACGAAGAGCGGCATCAGGAGATGGAAATCGTCATAGGAATGGCTGGCGAAGGTCAGTGGCGCGAGACATGGGATTTCCGTCTCGATGCCGATCTCCTCATGCAGTTCCCGGATGATGCACTGTTCCGGCGTCTCGCCGGGCTCGACCTTGCCGCCGGGAAATTCCCACAGGCCGGCAAGCTGCTTGCCCGGCGGCCGCTGCGCCAAAAGCACGCGGCCGTCGGCATCGACCAGCGCGCAGGCAGCGACCAGAAGCAGGCGCTTGCCGGACAGGTTGGCCTCGCTCATGCGCCGGGCGGCCGGCGATAGTGGTAGCGATAGATTTCCTCGAAGCCCAGCGACCGGTAGAGCGCCAGCGCCGGCAGATTGCCGGCCTCGACCTGCAGCCAGGCTTCCCGCGCACCGCGCAGCCGCGCCCATTTCAGCGCCGACAGGATGAGGTTGCGGCCATGGCCCTGGTTGCGCACCGACTTTTCGGTGGCGACCTCGAACAGTCCGGCGAGATCGCCGTCATGCACGCAGATCAGCGTTGCCAGCGGCTCGCCGCCATCCTCGAGCGCGAACAGCCCCGCCTCGGGCTGGATGGCGCCGATGATCTCGGACAGGCCGGGCCGCAGCGCCGCATCCGAACCGCTCACCTTGATCGAGGCGCCGATGAAGCGGCTGATGTCCTTGAGCGGAATCTGGTCCATGGCGGCGGCGAGCTGGGCATCCGCCAGCGGCAGCCGCATCACCACCGATTCATCGAAGATGCTCCAGCCCTGGCTGTCGAGATGCCTGGAAAGGTCCAGCCCCGACAGCGGCGACATGCGGAAAGTCAGCGGCCGGCCATAGGCGTCGAAGCGGCGGCTGGCGCGGCCGATGCGCTCGGCGATGTGCTGGGTGTCGCCTGGATCGAGCGGATTGACCGAATTCAGCCGCTTGGCAGGATGCCCGGCCGTCAGCCGCACCACCCATGTGCCGTCATAGTGAACAGCCGCCGCCGGCCAGGCGCGGAACCCGGCCGCTTCGTAGCGGCGTACCGTCGCCAGCATGCTGGCTGGATGTCTGGACGCCAAGTCGGTCAGCTCCGGTAGTCGCCATTGATGGCGACATATTCCTTGGTGAGGTCGCAGGTCCACACCGTCGCCTTGCCGCGGCCGATGCCGATATCGGCGCGGATGCGAATGTCGTCGCGTTTCATGTAGGCCGAGGTCTTTTCTTCCGAATAGGTCGGGTCGCGCTCGCCCTCATGCGCCAGCCGGTTGTCGCCGAACCAGATCGACAGCCTGTCGCGGTCGGCCGGCTCGCCGGCCTTGCCGACGGCCATGACGACGCGGCCCCAATTGGCGTCCTCGCCGGCGACCGCCGTCTTGACCAGCGGCGAATTGGCGATCGACAGCGCGATGCGCTTGGCTGAACGGGCCGACTTCGCGCCGGTGACGGAGACTTCGACCTGCTTGCGGGCGCCCTCGCCGTCGCGCACCACTTGCAGCGCCAGCGATTTCAGCACCTTGCCGAGCCCCCTGCGGAACGCGCTAAGACGGGCGTCCTTGGCATCGGTGATTTCAGGCGCGCCACGCTTCGCCGCCTTGCCGGTGGCGAAGATCAGCAGCGTGTCGCTGGTCGACGTGTCGCTGTCGACAGTGACCGCGTTGAAGGTCTTGGCGGTGCCGCGCGACAGAAGATCCTGCAGCACCGCTGCCGCGATCGGCGCGTCTGTGGCGATGAAGGACAGCATCGTCGCCATGTCGGGCGCGATCATGCCGGCGCCCTTGGCAATGCCGTTGATGGTGACATCGGCATCGCCGAGCTTGACCGTCTGCGTCGCCACCTTCGGATAGGTGTCGGTGGTCATGATCGCCTTTGCCGCCTCGGTCCACAGGTCCGGCTTGCCGTCGCCGACCAGGCCGGCGAGGAGATGGCTGAACTTGGTTGTGTCGAGCGGCTCGCCGATGACGCCGGTCGAAGCCAGAAAGACCTCGCCCGCCGTGCAGCCGGCCGCCTTCGCCGTCGCCGTTCCGGTCAGCGCGGTGGACTCGCGGCCCTTCTTGCCGGTGAAGGCATTGGCATTGCCGGAATTGACGACCAGCACCCGCGCCTTGCCGGCGGCGAGGTTCTGCCGGCAGAAATCAACCGGCGCGGAAGGGCATTTCGACTTGGTGAACACGCCGGCGACCGCGGTGCCTTCGTCGAACACCATGGCGAGCAGATCGGTGCGGTTCTTGTACTTGATCCCGGCTTCGGCGGTGGCGATGCGCACTCCTTCGATGACGGGCATCTTGGGGTATTTCTTCGGCGCAAGCGGTGAAATCGTCGTGGACATGGAGACCTCGGGCGGGAAAATCGCAAGGGAAGGCCGGTTTGCCCGATACGACGCGCTGGCGCAAGGGCGTTTTCGTCGCTCCCGCAAGGGCTGCGGCCAAGTCGCGATTAAGCTTGCAATTCAAATCTGTTGGCGTCGCCCCGGGCTCTGGCGCTATGATCCGGCGCATGGGCAGGCTTGCGATCCTCGCATGGGCATTTCTGGGACTTCTGCTGCTGAGCGCCGACGCCCAGCCGGAGCGGCGCGTGGCGCTCGTGATCGGCAACGGCACCTACGCCGAGGCCGGCACATTGGCCAACCCAGTCAACGACGCGCTCGACATTGCCGACAAGCTGCGCTCGATCGGCTTCGAGGTCATCGAGGGCAATGATCTCGGCAAGCGCGACCTGGAGCGCAAGATCGGCGAGTTTTCCGACGCCTTGCAAAGCGCCGGCGTCGGGCTGTTCTACTATGCCGGCCACGGCCTTCAGGTCGACGGGCGCAACTACATCGTGCCGGTCGATGCCAGATTGGACATGCCGGTAAAGCTTCAGCTCGAGGCCGTGCCGATCGATGAAGTGCTCGACATCATGGAACAGCAGACCAAGGTCAGCCTGGTGTTCCTCGATGCCTGCCGCAACAACCCGTTTGCCCGCAGCCTGAGCCGCACCGCCAGTTCCCGCTCGGCGGCGGCGCTGGCGGGGCTGGCGCAGTTCGATTCGACGCGCGGCTCCTTTATCGCCTTCTCGACAGCACCTGGCGCCGTCGCCATGGACGGCAGCGGCCGCAATTCGCCTTTTGCCACCGCACTGCTGCGGCACATCGCCGAACCCGGCCAGAGCATCAACGACATGATGATCGCGGTGCGCCGCGACGTCGTCTCGCAAACGCGCGAGAGCCAGCGCCCGTGGGAACAGGGCTCCCTGCTCGAACGCTTTGAATTCGTGCCCGGCGACGGGCCTGTCGCCGAGCCCAAGCCGGCCGCCGAGCCGGCGCCCGCGCAAGTCGCGACGCTTGAACGTTCGGTGGGCGACGACAAGGGATCGATCGAGACCTTCCTGCGCCAGGATTATCTGGCCCCGGACACCAGGGCGATGGCGCAGACAGTCAAGCGCCTCTATGGCCCCTCCGCCACCATTTTCGGCACCAGCTACGACGCCGATGCCATCATCAAGGTGAAGAGCGACTGGTTCGCGCAATGGGCCTCCTGGTCGCTCGGCCTCGAACCCGGCAGCCTGGAGGTCACGCCGCGAGGCGAGAACCGCGCCGACGCCATCTTCGCCATGCGCTACGATTATGAGCCGAAGGACAAGTCGGCGGCGCGGCTGACCGGCAAGGCGCGCGTCACGCTTGGTCTGGTCAAGACTGAGGATGGCTGGCGCATCGAGTCGGAAACCTCGCAAGCCATGCAATGAATGCCATTCGCGGCAGCCGGCCGTGATGCCACGGCCCAATCGAAGAACGGGCCGTTTCGTTTCACCACCAGCTTCGGTATGATTGCCGGCGAACGGATTGGCGAGGACGACAGCAATGGCCGAAGCAGCGGAGACGGCCCGCAAATCGATCGGCGCGCGGCGCAATCCCCAGAGTGCTGACGCGATTCTGGAGGCCGCCGAAGCGGTGCTGGTCGAGGCCGGCTATGCCGGCTTCTCCATCGAGGCGGTGGCGCGGCGCGCACGGGCCGGCAAGCCGACGATCTATCGCTGGTGGCCAAGCAAGGCCGCGCTGCTGCTCGAAGTCTACCAGCGCGGCAAGCGCGTTGAAGTCCCCGACACCGGAAAGCTGGACGACGATCTCGTCGGCTTCCTGAAGAACCTGTTCTTCCATTGGCGCGAGACATCGTCGGGCAGCGTGTTCAGGTCGCTGATCGCCGAGGCGCAATCGGACGAAAGCGCTGCGCTCGCCCTTGCCGGCTATGCCGCCGGTCGCCGGTCGCACACCGGCGAGATCATCGAGCGCGCCAGGGCAAGGGGCGAGATTGCCGCCGGCATCGATGCGGCGCTGGTCGCCGATCTCGTGGCCTCCTACGCCTGGAGGCATCTCTTGACCAACCAGCTCGACGAGGACGAGGCCACGCTGCGCCGCATGGTCGGCTATCTCTTGCGCGGCATAGAAGCGCGCTGATCAAAAAAAGGGGCGCGGCGAGTAAAACTCACCGCGCCCCTTCTTGCCGGAGTCTGGCCTTACTTGGCGCTTTCCAGCGTGTCGACGGCCTTCTTCAGGTTGGCGTCGGGAATCTCGACCTTGGCGCCGGCACGCAGCGACTTGACCAAAGCGAAATATTTATCGCGGATGACCGCCTGCTTGGCCTGGTCCTTGACGTCGTCGAACGCCGGCGGCTGCTTGGCGCGCTTGTCCTCGAGCTTGATGACATGCCAGCCGAACTGCGACTGGACCGGCTGCTTGGTGTACTTGCCGACTTCGAGCGCGAAGGCCGCCTTGTCGAACTCCGGCACCATCTGGCCGGGTCCGAACCAGCCCAGGTCGCCGCCATTGGTCTTGCCGCTCGGGTCGCTGGTATGCTCGTTGGCGAGCTTCTGGAAATCGGCGCCACCGTCGAGCTGCTTGATGATCGCCTCGGCTTCTTCCTTCGTCTTCACGAGGATGTGACGGGCGTGCACCTCATTGACCGGCGGCGTGTTGGCGATTTCCTGGTCGTAGCGGGCGCGCACCTCGGCATCGGTGACCTTGTTGACGACACCCTTCTCGACCATCTCGCCATGCAGGGCGCGCTGCTGCAGGAAGGCCATGCGGCGCTGGAAGTCTGGATCCTTGTCGAGGCCGTCGGTCACGGCCTTGGCGGCCATGACGCGGATCTCGATCGCGGCCGACAGCGCAGCGGCACGGCGCTGTTCCGGAGGCAGCTGCGCGAACTGCTGCGACAGCTCGCCTTCGGCAAGCACCAGATCGGCTTCGGTTAAGGGCTGGCCGTTGACCGTGGCGATCACGGTATTCGGATCGACCGGCTTGGCCGCCGGCGCCGCGGCATCAGCCGGAGCGGGAGCGGTCTGCTGCGCCATCAGCGGCGACAGGGACAGGGCCGACAAGCCGAAGGCCAGGCCAAGGCTGGCGAGCGACGCGCGGCGGAACAACAAGGACATGAAAATGACTCCGGTCAAGGATTACAGAGAGGAATGGCTTCCAGATCAGCCAGATTGTGGCGGAATTTGGCGCGACCGGCAGGGCCAGCGCGGCGTTGACATCAGTTGAGCCCCCTCTTATCTGTCCAACGACTTTGCGTCCAGAACCGTTTTCCGGGCGCTCTTTGTGTTTGCCCGCATTCAGGCGGTGCGTTCACGCGGATGTGATGGGGCCGGCCGGCGCCTGTCTCAAGATTGAGAATTCTATCGAAAGGGCCATTGGATGGTCAGTCTCGGCGGTCTCGCCCGTAAGGTTTTCGGCTCCTCCAACGACCGCCGGGTCAAATCGACCCGGCCCCGTGTCGAGGCGATCAATGCCATGGAAAACGAGATGCGGGCGCTCTCCGACGCCGATCTCGCCGGGCGCACGCAGAAATTCCGCCAGGACATCGCCAACGGCGCCAGCCTTGACGACCTGTTGATTCCGGCCTTCGCCACCGCGCGCGAGGCGGCACGCCGCGTGCTCGGCATGCGCCCCTTCGACGTCCAGCTGATCGGCGGCATGGTGCTGCACAATGGCGGCATCGCCGAGATGCGCACCGGCGAGGGCAAGACCCTGGTCGCCACGCTGCCGGTCTATCTCAACGCACTCGCCGGCAACGGCGTCCATGTCGTCACCGTCAACGACTACCTGGCAACGCGTGACTCCGAATGGATGGGCCGCGTCTATAAATTCCTCGGCCTCACCGTCGGCGTCATCGTCCACGGCCTGTCCGACGAGGAGCGCCGTATCGCCTACGCGTCCGACGTCACCTACGCCACCAACAACGAACTCGGCTTCGACTACCTGCGCGACAACATGAAGTACGAGCGCGCCCAGATGGTGCAGCGCGGCCACAATTACGCGATCGTCGACGAGGTCGATTCCATCCTTGTCGACGAGGCGCGCACGCCGCTGATCATTTCCGGTCCGCTCGAGGACCGTTCGGAAATGTACAACACCATCGACACCTTCATCATCAAGCTGCAGCCGCAGGACTACGAGATCGACGAGAAGCAGAAGACCTCGATCTTCACCGAGGAAGGCACCGAGAAGCTCGAGAACATGCTGCGCGATGCCGACCTGCTCAAGGGCGAGTCGCTCTACGACGTCGAGAACGTCGCCATCGTCCACCACGTCAACAACGCGCTGAAGGCGCACCGGCTGTTCCAGCGCGACAAGGACTATATCGTTCGCAACGACGAGATCGTCATCATCGACGAGTTCACCGGCCGCATGATGCCCGGCCGCCGCTATTCGGAAGGCCTGCACCAGGCGCTGGAAGCCAAGGAGCATGTCGCGATCCAGCCGGAGAACCAGACGCTGGCCTCCGTCACCTTCCAGAACTATTTCCGCCTCTACAAGAAGCTTTCCGGCATGACCGGTACGGCGCTGACCGAGGCCGAGGAGTTCGGCAACATCTACGGCCTCGAAGTCACCGAGATCCCGACCAACCTGCCGGTCATCCGCAAGGACGAGGACGACGAGGTCTACCGGACGGTCGAGGAGAAGTACAAGGCGATCGTCAAGGAGATCCGCGAGGCGAGCGCCAAGGGCCAGCCGACGCTGGTCGGCACCACCTCGATCGAGAAGTCGGAGCAACTGGCCGAGCGCCTGCGCAAGGAAGGCTTCAAGGATTTCGAGGTTCTGAACGCCCGCCACCACGAGCGAGAGGCGGCCATCGTCGCCCAGGCCGGCAAGCCCGGCGCCATCACCATCGCCACCAACATGGCCGGCCGCGGCACAGACATCAAGCTTGGCGGCAACGCCGAGATGCGCATCGCCGAGGAACTCGGCGACATGCCCGAGGGGCCCGAGCGCGAGGCGCGGGAAAAGGCGATCAATGCCGACATCGAGCGCCTGAAGGAAAAGGCGCTGGCCGCCGGCGGCCTTTACGTGCTCGCCACCGAGCGCCACGAATCGCGACGTATCGACAACCAGCTTCGTGGCCGTTCCGGCCGCCAGGGCGACCCCGGCCGCTCGAAATTCTTCCTGTCGCTGCAGGACGATCTGATGCGCATCTTCGGCTCCGAGCGCATGGACGGCATGCTGCAGAAGCTCGGCCTCAAGGAAGACGAGGCGATCATCCATCCCTGGATCAACAAGGCGTTGGAAAAGGCGCAGAAGAAGGTCGAGGCGCGCAACTTCGACATCCGCAAGAACCTGTTGAAGTATGACGACGTCTCCAACGACCAGCGCAAGGTGGTGTTCGAGCAGCGCATCGAACTTATGGACGGCGAAGGGCTCTCGGAAACCATTGCCGAGATGCGCGAAGGCGTCATCGACGAGATCGTCGCCAAGGCTATTCCCGAAAACGCCTATGCCGAGCAGTGGGATGTCGCCGGCCTCAAGGCCGAGGTCGCCGAGTTCCTCAATCTCGACCTTCCGGTCGAGGATTGGGCCAAGGAAGAAGGCATCGCCGAGGACGATATCCGCGATCGCATCGCCGCCGCCGCCGAGGCCGCCGCCAAGGAGCGCGCCGACCGTTTCGGCCCCGAAGTGATGACCTATGTCGAGCGCTCCGTGGTGCTGCAGACGCTCGACCATCTGTGGCGCGAGCACATCGTCAATCTCGACCATCTGCGCTCGGTGGTCGGCTTCCGCGGCTACGCCCAGCGCGATCCGCTGCAGGAATACAAGGGCGAGGCGTTCGAGCTGTTCCAGGCAATGCTCGGCAATCTGCGCCAGGCCGTCACCGCGCAGCTGATGCGCGTCGAACTGGTCCGCCAGGCCGCCGAAGCTCCTCCGCCGGAAGCGCCCGACATGTTTGGCAGCCACATCGACGGCACCACCGGCGAGGATGATTTCCAGGGTGGCGGCGACACGGCGCTCCTGATTCGCCAGGAGAGCAACACCGTCGTTGCCCCCGAGGACCGCGACCCGAACAACCAGGCGACCTGGGGCAAGGTCGGCCGCAACGAGGCCTGCCCCTGCGGTTCCGGCAAGAAATACAAGCACTGCCACGGCGCGTTCGCGTAAGGCGCACTTTTTCCTTCTCCCCGTTTTACGGGGAGAAGGTGCCCGAAGGGCGGATAAGGGGCATCGCTGACAGCCGCGATTGGCTTCGCCAAAAGCCCGCGAATGCAGCCTCTTCAACAGTTGCAGTCAGCTGCGGCAACCAGCCTCGGCTCATGCCCCCAGGCACGCCGCCTCATAATCCGCCAGCACCTGATCGACCGCCGCAAGCAGAATAGCGTCTGGATCGCCGGCCGGTCCGAGCTCGACTGGCAGCATCGGCAGGAACTGCCGCATCACTGTCTCGGGAATGACGATGCCGGTGAGCGCCTCGCGCAGCCGCCCAACCGCGACGCTTGCCGCGGGGGTGCTCCAATAATAGCGGATGCGGTCGCTGTAGCTGTAGTGCCGCCGCAGATGAAGGCTCGTCTCGTCGCCGTGATAGTGGCCGCGCCAATGCCCTGTTGACGCCAGCATCACGCGCTCCATGGCGCGGGCAAGCGACCGCTCGCCATAGCCGGTGACCATTTCAGACGCGATCAGGTCGAGCCCATAAAGCGCCTCGCGCAACGCAAATGTCAGGCCGGGCCCGACCTTGAGGATCGGAAAACCGTTGGCGACCAGCGCCGTTAGCGCCGCCCGGCTCTGATAGTCGGTGGAGTGCGCCTCGTAGACGAGGGACGGTTCCTGGTCGAGCAGCGCGGTCAGCGGCTTCGACGCCTCGGGCCGATAGGCGATGACGTTCTCGCTGCCGAATTCGACGCCCGGCTGCACCACCACGGCGATGACGCGGCCAAAGGCTTCCGCGAGGCCCTCGCGGGCAAAGATCTCGCGATGCACCTCGATCGTGCGCCGCGCCGCGGCGGCTTCGGTGGGCTTGAGGTCGCTCAGCGCATGGTCGGCGCCGCCGGGCACAGGAACCTCGGTGCCGATGATGTAGAGCGGCAACGCGCCGCCCCTTTCGCGCGCCGCCTTCTCGGCCGCCTTGGCAAGCCGCGCCGCGCGCATCGCGATCGTCTCGTCGTCCAGTGCGGCGGGCTCGCCGGCACAGCCCATCGAGGCGTCGAGATGGATCTTGCTGAAGCCGGCCCAGACATAGGCCGTGACCATGGCCTCGGCCTTGTTCATCGCCTGTGCCGCCGGCTCGCCGCGCCACGGGTTTGGCCCGAGATGGTCGCCGCCGAAGATGATGCGCGAGGCCTCGAGCCCTTCCCGGCTGGCGATCTCCTTGACGAAGGCGACGAACAGGTCGGGCGTCATCCCGGTGTAGCCGCCGACCTGGTTGACCTGGTTGCAGGTGGCCTCGATCAGCAGGCTGCCTCGCCCGTCCCGCACGGCGCGCCGGATCGCCGCCTGGATGACCAGCGGATGCGCCGAGCAGATCGAGGTGATGCCGTAGGGGGTTGCTTTGCGCCGCGCGGCAGCGAGACCCGAGAGCGGATTTGTCATCATCGTGCTCGCGCCGTCCCGGCGATGAAATCGTCAAGCACGTCGAACCCGGCAAGGCCTTCCATGGGCCCGCGCCGGGTGACGTTGCGGGCACCGGCGGCATTGGCATAGAACAGCGCCTTGGCGGGTTCCATGCCCCTGCGCCGGCAGGTCAGATAGGTGGCGCCGAAACAGTCGCCGGCCCCGGTCGGATCCACTTCCTCGACCAGGAAGCCGGCGCAGTCCATCCTGCTGCCGTCGGCGGCGAAACGGGTCGAGCCGGCAGCGCCCCGCTTCAGCACAATCTCGCCGACGCCTCTTGCCATCAGCGCCGCCACCGCCTGTGTCTCGTCGTCGACGCCGGCCGTGGCAAGCAGTTCATCGCCGGAGGGTAGCAGGAGGTCGGCATCGTCGACCAGCGCGGAAAATTGCGCGCCGTCGGCGCCGTCGATCAATTCCTTGCGCACGTTCGGATCGAAGGATGTCGAGCCGCCGCGCGCCCGCACCGCTTTGACGGCATGGGCGACGATCTCCTTCAATCCCGGTATCGACAGGGTCGAGCCCATGACGTGCAGATGGCCAGCCTTGTCGGCCAGTTGCCGCGCCTCCGGCGTGAGGCGGATCTGTCCGGCGGCTGATTCAGCGATGTTGTAGACGAAATCGCGGCCGCCATCCGGCCGGTAGCGGACGAAGGCGCTGCCTGTCGGGTAGCGGTCGCTGACCGAGACCGCCGAGACGTCGACGCCGTCGCGCCTCAGCCGTTCCAGGTTGATGGTGCCGAAATCGTCGCCGCCGACACAGCCGATGATGCCGGCGCCGCCGCCGAGCCGCGCCACCTGGTCGATGAAGATGGCCGGGGCACCGCTCGGATAGGGACCCATAAGCGCCAGCGGCTCGAGAAAGCCCAGGCCCGGCTCGGTCGCCATGATCTCGACCAGGATCTCGCCGGCGACAATCGACGGACCGGCGGATTCGGAAGCGATTTCCCCTCGATGGCTCATTCCTGAAATTCCTCTTCTCCCCTGCTGGCCGGCGCGGTCACGGCGCTGCCAGTCGCAACCGAGGTAGATCGGCACGAAAGCGAAGTCAACAAAAACTGCACATGCGTATATTTAATTTGATACGCGCGCTGGCTTCAGGAGGGCGCAGATCGGCGATTCTGCGTGCTTCACCCAATGGCTCGGTCCCAAACTCCGGCAATCAGGCGCTTGACTCGCCATTCCAGTAGCGCAATAAAATATGTACGCATGTTCACTTACACATGCGCATTCGTAAAGGAGGAGACGAAATGCCAACGGGTAAGCTTATTGGAATTCTCGCCGCATCGGCCGCCGCTTCCGCAATCGCGGCAAGCGCTGCGGTCGCCACGGAAATCACGGTCGCCACGGTCAACAATGGCGACATGATCATCATGCAGAAGCTGTCTCCGGAATGGGAGAAGGCGACCGGCAACAAGGTCAACTGGGTGGTGCTGGAGGAAAACGTGCTGCGCGAGCGCGTCACCACCGACATCGCCACCAAGGGCGGCCAGTTCGACGTGCTCACCATCGGTGGCTACGAAACGCCGATCTGGGGCAAGGCCGGCTGGCTGACGTCGCTCAACGATCTCGGCGACGACTATGACTATGACGACCTGATCGCGCCGGTGCGCAGCGGTCTCACCGTCGACGGCAAGCTCTATGCCGTGCCGTTCTATGCCGAGAGCTCGTTCACGCTCTACCGCAAGGACCTGTTCGACGCCGCCGGCCTGAAGATGCCGGAGCAGCCGACCTACGACCAGATCACGGAATTCGCCGACAAGCTCACCGACAAGTCGAAGGAGCAGTACGGCCTGTGCCTGCGCGGCAAGCCGGGCTGGGGCGAGAACATGGCCTTCCTCGGCACGCTGGTGAACACGTTCGGCGGCCGCTGGTTCGACATGGACTGGAAGCCGCAGCTCAATTCACCGGAGTGGAAGAAGGCGATCGGCTGGTATGTCGACACCATGAAGAAGGATGGACCTCCGGGCATCAGCTCCAACGGCTTCAACGAGAACCAGACGTTGTTCGCTTCCGGCCATTGCGCCATGTGGATCGACGCCACTTCGGCTGCCGGCCGCGTCTATGATCCCAAGCAAAGCAAGGTCGCCGACAAGGTTGCCTTCACCAAGGCGCCGGTGGCGGTGACGCCCAACGGCTCGGCCTGGGGCTGGGCCTGGAGCCTCGCCATCCCGGCCTCCTCCACCAAGGCGGACGCGGCGAAGTCCTTCGTCAAATGGGCGACCTCGAAAGCCTATGTCCAGCGCGTCGGCGAGACCGAAGGCTGGGTGGCGGCACCTCCGGGAACGCGCAAGTCCACCTATGCCAGCGCCGACTACCAGAAGGCCGCACCCTTCGCCGCGACGGTGCTTTCCGCGATCGAATCCGCCGATCCGACCAAGCAGACCAAGGATCCGGTTCCCTATACCGGCATCCAGTTCGTCGCCATCCCTGAGTTCCAGGGCATCGGCACGGAGGTCGGTCAGGCGATCGCAGCCGCCGTCACCGGCCAGAAGTCAGTCGACGATGTGCTCGCCGGCGCCCAGACCGAGGTCGAGCACACGATGACGGAAGCGGGCTACATCAAGTAGCCCTGCCCAGAGCAATTCCAGGAAAAGTGTGTAGCGGTTTTCCGTCCGGAATTGCGTCCAAGGTCCAAGCCAGGAGTGGAGCGTGCCGCCCCTGGCCATCCCGGCCTGCAAAAACCTCCCGTTGCAGCAGGCCCGGAGGATGCACGGATCCCGCAAGAGCAAAAGCGGGTCCGTGCGTTCAGCGCAAAGCCGGGGCCGCTGGTTGCTGCCTCGCGGCTCGGATATCGTTTTTGAAATTTTGGAAAGTTGGACATGAAGCTCGACAACAAGATTGCCCTCATCACCGGCGGCGCGCGCGGCATCGGCCTCGGCTTTGCGCAAGCCTATGTGCGCGAAGGGGCTCGCGTGGTGATTGCCGACATCGATATCGGCCGCGCAACGAGTGCCGCCGCCGCGATCGGGCCGGCGGCCAGCGCCGTTCACCTCGACGTCACCGACATCGACGCGATCGACAAGGTCGTGGCCAAGGTCGACAGCGAATTCGGCGGCATCGACATCCTTGTCAACAATGCGGCGATCTTCGACATGGCGCCGGTAACGGACATCACCGAGGCCAGCTACGACCGCGTCTTCGACATCAATCTCAAGGGCCCGCTGTTCATGATGAAGGCGGTGGCCAATGTGATGATCAAGCGCGGCCGGGGCGGCAAGATCATCAACATGGCGAGCCAGGCCGGACGCCGCGGCGAGGCATTGGTCATGCTTTACTGTGCCTCCAAGGCGGCGATCATTTCGGCGACGCAATCGGCGGCACTTGCGCTGGTCAAGCACGGCATCAACGTCAACGCCATCGCCCCAGGGGTCGTCGATGGCGAACATTGGGAAGTCGTCGACGCCCACTTCGCCCGCTGGGAGGGACTGAAGGCCGGCGAGAAGAAGGCGGCGGTGGCGAAGTCCGTGCCGATCGGCCGCTTCGCGCGGCCCGAGGACATTGCCGGGCTCGCCGTCTTCCTCGCCTCGTCCGACAGCGACTACATCCTGGCCCAAACCTACAATGTCGATGGCGGCAACTGGATGAGCTGAGAAATCGGCAACCCACCGCAGGGAGAGCACAATGAAGGCCATCCGATTTTCCGGCGCGGGCATTGCCGGCATGGCGGAGCTGGATTTGCCTGACATCGCGCCGGGGCACGCGCTGCTGCGGGTCCGCGCGGCCGGTCTGTGCCACACCGACATCGAGGTGCTGCATGGCCGCTATGGCGAGGGCGCGTTCCCCCTCGTTCCCGGCCATGAATATGCCGGTGTCGTCGAGGCGGTCGCCGGAGACGTCACCGCGGTAAAGCCCGGCGACCGGGTTGCCGTCGACCCCAACATATCTTGCGGCCATTGCGCCAGTTGCAGGAAGGGTCTCGCCAATCTGTGCGCTTCGCTCAAAGCCTATGGCGTGACCGAGGATGGTGGCTTCGCCGAGTTCAGCCTCGTGGCCGTCGATCATTTGCACGACATCGGCGAACTCGGCTTCGCCACCGCGGCGTTGGCCGAACCACTCGCCTGCGTGCTGAACGGCCTCGGCGCTGCCGGCGTCGGCGCGGGCGGGCGCGTGCCCGCCACCGCGCTGGTCTTCGGCGCCGGGCCGATCGGCTTGCTGCTGGCGCTGTCGCTGAAGGCCAAGGGGGTCGCCGGCGTCGCGGTCGCCGACATCAGCGAGCAGCGGCTCGCGTTCGCCGAGACCCTCGGGCTGCAGCCCTTCATATCCGGATCGCAGGAACTTGCCGCGAACGCCCGCTCTTTCGATTTCGTGGCCGACGCCACCGGCGTCGCCAGAGTGGCCGAGGGCATGATCGGCTTTACCGCCGACGGCGGCACCGCCCTCGTCTTCGGCGTTTGTGCGCCCGATGCCAGGATCGCGGTCGCGCCGTTCGAGATCTTCCGCCGTCAGATCAGGCTGGTCGGCTCCCATTCGCTGAACCACAACATTCCGCAGGCGCTCGACATCCTCAGGAGCGACGACGGCACCATGGCGCGGCTGGTCAGCCATCGATTGCCGCTAGCCGACATGCTGCCATTCTTCGCCAAGACCAGCGGCGATCCAGCGACGATGAAGGTGCAGTTTTGCGCGGAGCCATGAACGGAGTGCACCGCCGCCGCAGGAGCCGGCAAACTGGCTCTAGTGCAGCAGCGACCTTGCAGCTTTCCGCACGAAGGTGACTCACGTAGAGAAGTGGCGGGGACGATCGAAAGGGGCGGCAGATGGCAAAGACGATAAGGACGATGGAGGATTTCTCGGATTTCGTCGGCCTGTCTCGCACCACGGTCTCCAAATATTTCAACGACCCCAATTCCGTCCGCCGCAACACGCGCAGCGCCATCGAGGCGGCGCTGAAGAAATCCGATTTCCGGCCGAGCATGTTCGCGGTCAACCTCAACCGCCGCCGCAGCAACATCCTGGGCGTCATCATCCCCAACTCGACCGACCCGTTCTACATGGCGCTGACGCGCCGCATCGAATCGATTGCCAACGAGGCCGGCTTCCTGGCCTTCGTGCTCTCCTCTGACGGTCGCGCCGAAATGGAGGACCAGGCGATCCAGACGTTCCGGTCGATGAATATCGCCGGCGCCATCATCGCGCCGCTCGGCGTTCAGTCGCACCACCGGATCCTGGCCGAACTCGGATCGAGCATCCCGCTGATCTATGTCGACTCACCGCTCGACGAGACCTCCTCCTTCGTCGGCACCGACAACCGGCAGAGTTTCAGGCTGATCGTCGATTATCTCTGCCGGTCGGGCGAACCGCCCTGCTATTTCGCCATGCCCCTGGTCAACAACAACGCCTCGGCCAGGCAGGACGCCTATGTCGAGGCCATGCGGCAGTTCAGGCTGACGCCCAGCATCGTGCCGGTCGAGGACAACAGGTCCTGGGACTTCGAGAAGTTCGGCTTTGACGAAGCGACGCGCATCCTGAAGGCCGGCGGCTTCCCGACCAGAACCGTGCTGTGCGCCAACGACCGCGTCGCCTTCGGCGTCATCGGGGCGGCCTATCAACTCGGCCTCAAGGTCGGCCACGGCGCCGACTGCGACCTCAGGGTCGCCGGGCACGACGACCATCCCTTGTCGCGCTACGCCTGCCCGCCGATCACCACCGTGGCGCAGAACTACAACGAGATCGGCCGGCTTTCCATCGAGCTGTTGCTGGAGCGGCTGGACGAAAATTCCTCGGCGGCCAAGCAAGGCAAGGCGCGCATCCTGCTCAACGCGGAGCTGATGCTGCGCAGTTCGGCTTGAGAGGTGGGTGCTGCTTGGCGGGATGGCGTTCCGCCTATCGATCCACCATCGACATCGTCCGCTCATTGTAGCGCGACCCGGAAACCTTGGTCAGCGCCATGTCGAGCCCCAGCATCTCCGTGGCATCGAGCCTGATAGTGGCCGCAGCGACATTCTCCTCCAGATAGGTCCGGCGCTTGGTGCCGGGGATCGGCACGATGTCGATGCCGAACTCCGGCCCTTTGTGCAGCAGCCAGGCGATGGCAATCTGACCGGGCTTGCCCCCCTTTGCAGCGGCCACGTCGCGCACCGCGGCCGCAGCCGCGACATTGGCATCGAAATTCTCGCCCTGGTAGCGCGGGTCGCCACGCCGGAAATCGCCTTCCGGATAGTCCTCGGCGCGCCTGACGTCGCCGGCGAGGAAACCACGCCCGAGCGGTGCGAACGGCACCAGGCCGATGCCGAGTTCCTTCAGCAGCGGAATGATTTCCGGCTCGAGGTTGCGCTCCCACAGCGAATATTCGCTCTGCAGCGCCGACACCGGATGCGCGGCATGCGCGCGGCGGATGTTGGCCTGGCCCGCTTCCGACAGACCGAAGAAGCGCACCTTGCCCTCGGCCACCAGTTCGCCGACCGCGCCGGCGACATCTTCCATCGGCACATCAGGATCGACGCGGTGCTGGTAGAGGAGGTCGATATGGTCGGTGGCGAGCCGCTTGAGCGAGCCGTCCACCGCCTCCTTGATATGCTCGGGCCGGCTGTCGCGCCCGGTGCCGGCCTGCTTGCCGTCCTTGATCAGGAAGCCGAACTTGGTGGCGATCGTCACCTGCTCGCGCCGGCCTTTCAGCGCCCGGCCGAGCAATTCCTCGTTGATGAATGGCCCATAGACTTCGGCCGTATCGAGGAAGGTGCAGCCAAGCTCGATCGCCCGGTGCAGCGTGGCGATCGATTCCGCCTCGTCGGCCGGACCGTAAGACTGGCTCATGCCCATGCAGCCGAGGCCGAGCGCCGACACTTCAAGCCCTTGGCTGCCGAGTTTTTGTTTGCCGAGGCTCATACTTCTGTCTCCGGAAATCAGCACCCGCGAAATTATAGGGCCGGGGCGGGTTGCGTCCAGCGGTGCGGGCTTTGTTGCCAACAGACGCCGGCAAGCACAAATCTGATCGCGACCGGCAGCGCGGCCGACCGACTACGCTTTCATCAGGCCCTCGGCAGCAGCCGGCGCATGATCAGCGAGGCGTGGCCGCCCACCCCATGTGCGGCCGGCCGGCGTTCGACCATCTCGAAACCATGCTTGCGGTAGAAGGCGATGGCCCGGTCGTTGCCCTCGATCACCTCGAGCGCGATGCTGGGTATCCCCGCATGCGCGGCAAGCACGGCGTGCAAGAGGTCGGCGGCGAGCCCCGACCCGAAAGCCCCGGGCTCGATGTGGAGCCGGTCGAGCATGACGTCGCCCCGGCTGTCCATCACGGCAAGCGCATAGCCGGCGATCATGCCGTCGGCACGCTCGGCGACAAAGGACATCTTGTTGTCGTCCGCGAGTTCCGCCGCCAGCTTCTCGGGCGCATGCTTGTCATCGGAGAGCCTTGTCGTGGCTTGCTCTCCCATGATCGGCGAATAGGTCCGCCGCCAGGATTGGCCGAGCAGGTGCGACACTGCCGCGAGATCGTCTTTCGTCATCGCCCTGATCCGGGTCATTGGGGCCTCCTGACTTGAAGATATAGCGGCGCGACGGTGAGCGGCAATCTCCACCCGCGGCACGAGGGGACTTTTCGCCCGCTGCGGCCACCCCTCACCCAACCGTTTCTTAAGGTGTTTTGGGTACACCAAAGCCTGAAAAGAGGCGGGAAACGGAGAGTTATCTGGGTGCGCTTTTCCGCGGCCACGACTGCCGGGCGGTTCTTGCCGCAGCGCTTGGCGCTGCGCTTGGGGCCCCTGCTTGACCGCATAGACGCCTTGCTGTTCACCGCCGACGAGCGCGGCGAGGCCGGCCGCATGTCGGTGATCGCCTTCTCCATCCGCATCGTCAGCGCCGTCATCGCCTTCGTCAGCCAGGTGCTGATGGCCCGCTGGATGGGCTCGTTCGAATACGGCATCTTCGTGCTGGTCTGGGTGACGATGGTCATCGTCGGCAATCTCGCCTGCCTCGGCTTCCACACGTCGGTCATCCGCTTCATTCCCGAATACCGCGAACGCGGCCTGATGGACGAATTGCGCGGCATCGTCGTCGCCAGCCGCCTGTTCGTGCTGATCGCCTCCACCATCATCGCCGGGCTTGGCGGCCTCGGCGTCTGGCTGGCCGCGCCGTGGATCGAAAATTACTACGTGGTGCCGTTCATCCTCGGCGTCATCTGCCTGCCGATGATTGCCATGTCGGACCTGCTGCAGGGGCTGGCGCGCGCCAATTCATGGGCGCTGTTCGCGCTGTCGCCGACCTATCTGGTGCGGCCGGTGCTGATCTTGCTGTTCATGGCGCTGATGCTTTTCGCCGGCTACGCCGCCGATGCCAAAACCGCGATCTTCGCCTCGATCGCCGCCACCTACGTCACCACGCTCGGTCAGCTCATCGGCATCACCCAGCGCATGGAACAGAGGATCCCGGCCGGCCCGATGAAGGTGCATTTCGCGCAATGGTTCATCGTGTCGCTGCCTATCTTCCTGGTCGAAAGCTTCTTCTTCCTGCTCACCAACGCTGACGTGCTGATGGTCGGCGCCTACATGAACCCCAACGACGTCGCCGTCTATTTCGCCACGGTGAAGACGCTGGCGCTGGTGCATTTCGTCTATTTCGCCGTCAAGGCCGGCGTTGCCCAGCGCTATGCCCAGTTCACCCATGGCGAGCCGCAAAAGCTTGCCGCCTTCGCCCGCGAGACCGTTTCCTGGACCTTCTGGCCGTCGCTGCTGATGGCCTTTCTGGTGCTGGCGCTTGGCGAACCGATGCTGGTGCTGTTCGGCCCTGAATTCACCTCGGGCTACCCGCTGCTGTTCCTGTTGGTCTTCGGCGTCGTCGCCCGCGCCGCCGTCGGCCCGTGCGAAAGCCTGCTCACCATGAGCGGCAACCAGAACATCTGCGCCGCTGTCTACGCCATGACGCTGGCCTTCAACATCGGCCTCAACGTGCTGCTGATACCGTTTTTCGGCCTGTGGGGCGCAGCGATGGCCACTGCCTTTGCCATGATCTTCGAGGCCAGCGCGCTGTCCTTCACCGTCTGGCGCAAGCTCGGCATCGTCATGGCGATCTTCATACCCGCCAAAGGAGCCGCCTGATGGCTGCCATCCCCTTGATCGAGGAAACCAGCGGCGGCACCGCCGGCGCCATGGTATCAGGCCTTGCCGGACTGGCGCGTGATGCTGACCCTGCCCATATCGAGATCCTTGCCAACAACCGGCCCGAGCGGAAACTGGCCATCTACCCGGCATCGGCCGGCTTCGACCTCGTCGAGGAACTGGACTACCTCTGCGCCCGCACGATAGAGCCCAATGTCTTCTTCAACCCGCGCTTCCTGGCGCCGGCCATGCCACGGCTGGAAGACCGCGAGGTGCGGCTGGCCGTCATTCGCGACGGCGATGAATACCGCAACCGGCTGCGTCTCCTGGTGCCGATCTCGGTCGAACGGCCGGTAGTGCCGCTCGGAGTGCCGGTCATGCGCACCTGGTCGAGCCCGTTCGGCCCGCTCGGCACGCCGCTGATCGACCGCGACGATCCGGTCGGCGTCGTCGAGGATTTCTTCGCGATGCTGTCGCGCCCGCATTTGAAGCTGCCTAAGGTGCTGGTCCTGCCCGACATCAGGCTAGACGGCCCGGTGGCGAGCCTGGTCGGCACGGTGGCCGAGACGCGCGGCCTGATGCTGGTCACAACAGGCCAGATCCGGCGTCCCTTGCTCGAAAGCGAGGCCGAGGGCGACGACTATCTGAAGGCTTCGCTGCGCTCGCACCATTATCGCGAGTTCCGCCGCCTGAAGCGAC
The DNA here is from genome assembly GCA_004791255.1 of bacterium M00.F.Ca.ET.205.01.1.1. GTDB lineage: Bacteria > Pseudomonadota > Alphaproteobacteria > Rhizobiales > Rhizobiaceae > Mesorhizobium. Next base: position 29,910 of record SRUQ01000003.1, on the reverse strand, counting down.
GTCTCGGCGACCTCGGCAGGCTGGAGCATGTCGTGGCGCGCACGCCGGACGAGATCCGTCACGCCATCGAAAGCTTCCTGACGCTGGAAGCGTCCGGATGGAAAGGCCGCGAGCGAACCGCCATGGCGATCGACCGCTACCGCGCCGCCTTCGCCCGCGAAGCCGTGCACAGGCTGGCCGAACAGGACATGTGCCGCATCCATTCGCTGACGCTCGACGGCCGCACCATCGCCTGCCTGATCGTCTTCGTCGAAGCCGGCGTCGCCTACACCTGGAAGACGGCCTATGACGAGACGCTGGCCAGCCATTCGCCGGGCACGCTGCTGATGATCGAGGTGACCAGGCAGCACCTCGACGACCCCAACATCATGATGACCGATTCCTGCGCGGTGCCGGACCATCCGGTGATGAGCCGCCTGTGGAGCGAGCGCAAGCCGATGGGTACGCTGGTGATCGGGCTGACGCCCGGCGCCGACCGCCTCGCCCGCCAGGCCGCCTCGCAGCTCCACCTCTACCGCGAGACCCGCAACATGGCCCGCCTGCTGCGCAACCGCATGAAGAGCCTGCTGAGACGGCGCTGAGTTTAGCCGGTGGGTGCTCAATCGATCCGCCGGGCGCGGCACGGCACTTCGGCGGTTGGAGAAAAATGGTGCCCCTAGCCGGGGTGTAAGAATTGAACCATTTCAGGGGCCCACCTTAGGAGTGGGACAGAAAGGCCACTTCACAATCCTTATGCTTTTCGTCGAGGTTGTCTCACCGACCCGAGCCATGTCAGAAACTCTTCGATGCCTGGCCAAGACCAATCGATAGCGATCGACCGGCTAACCTGGGCCGAAATTTCAACCGTGCCGCTGCCAACGTCACAGCATCGGAATGGTTTAAAGGGGCCCGGAATGGACTGTCCGGTTTCCGGGATTGAGGTCGGTAAGCCGCCGGGCAGCGCTCGATGACCGGGTCCGGTTCCGACCTCATTGCGGACATTGGCGCTCCCCTCTCTCGATGGCCGTTTCTGGCCCAGAGCGGTCACTCGGCCATTCACGCCCGAGCTGGACGAAGCTAAGAGCAGAGGCCTTAGGGCCACATGCTCTCCATTTGCTGGCGCACGACCTTGAAGTCTTCGAAATCCCCGCGTGCCATGAACACGTCTACCCTGGGATCGACCAGGCGCATCACCTCGGAGCGCTGCGTCTTGAAACGGGAGCCCACGATGACTTCTTTCAGGACGAGCTGAGGCCCAAAGTCCACAAAGAAGTGCTCGGTTCCGTGCAGGAGGATACCGTCGGACAGGCCCACGAATGCGCGGTGTTCCTGCTCGTATTCCCAGCCCTTGGCCTTCATCTTGATGAGTCGTTCCATGGTGGCTTCAGACATGTTGTCTACACCATCGAGGCCCATCTCCTCGCGGGAAGGACGCTTCTCGACGTATTCCACAGCCGGATAAAGCTTGGCGGGCACGTCGAAACCCAACGCCATCCCTTTGTGACTGTCGCCATAGTGCGCCCACATCAGGGGACTTTCCCACCCTTTGCTCATGCATAGGACGCCGTTGCCCGCGCTCAATTGCCTTCGCGTGTGGCGCAGGGCTATTCGCTCCTGCCGAACGTCGGTGGCCACGCCGATGAACTCGAAATCGTCGTTCAGCTCCTCGATCCGACCGACGCGCAGGCGCTTGTCAACGAGCGATCGGAGGCCAAATTCAGCATTGAGGAATCGGTACAACCGAACCATTGACACGTCACTAGTGGGTGTCGAAGTCATTATACGGCGTCCCCAGTGCGATGCAGACATAGGCTTCAAGCAAGGCTTGTCTGGTCTGGTCGGCTTCCTCGACAAACCTGTATTCCATTGCGCGTATGCGCTCCTTGGCGAGCCGGAATGCATCCGCAAATTCCGGGATGAGGATTTTGTCCTTGCGCCCTTCGCCCTTCCGATAAGTGGCCTTGTGTTCCATAACTTCAGCGGTGAGCTTCCACGCGAAGGAAGCCTGATTTTCTTTGGCCGATGGCCCACAATGGAGTCGGTACCGCTCGGCAATCCGGTTTGAGCGTCCTACGTAGAGATACTTGCTACCCTCGCTGAAAAGATAGATGCCGCTTTTGGGAGTAGTCGCCCGGCTGGGCGCTGAGCCCCGAAGCGGCTCCATCGCCATCAGACGTTCAAATGATGGGTGAAGGCTTTCCGCCATTTGCCGAAATCGCTCGTCCACGCTTCACCCCTAAACTAACTTGCCGTTGGTGCCGCCCGACATGGTGATACTCGTCGTGGTGGAAGCAGTGCAAGGGGACAACATGATCCCGGGATTAGCCCGCTTCTGACGCGAAGCTGATGTCGATATAACTAAAGCGGCCTGTCCGCTCCCCACTCGAAACGCAGCAACGCCCCTACTCGGGATTCTCGAGTCCTTTGGCGATCCGGTCTTCAGAATGCGCCATGTCGAGGTCTTGCCTAATCGAGGCAATCGTGGACCCTACCCGAATGATATCGCTGGATCGGATTTCCATATTGCCGACCATATCCAGAAACTCTTGGTCAATTTTGGTGATGGTTGGCTTAGTGGCTAAGTGCGTGCTGCGATTGATGGAGAAGGCAAGGAAGTCTGCTACCTGTATCAGCGGGTCGGCATGCGAGAATTCATATCTGCCATCGTACAGGCCTGCCCAGCGGCGGAAAATCCTCGGTGCAAGCAAGGAACCCGGTTTGGATCTACCAGCATCGATCCGCATCACGATGCGCTCAGGGGGCGGCGGTAACACGTCTCTTACCTTCAAAAGCAGAAGAAACAAAGCTTGACCGTCTCGTTCACACAGGTCAATTCCGTCGGCGATGCCTGCAGGATCGACGTTATGATCCGAAAATGTGCGCTCATCTACGGTCTGGACATGCACTCGCCATCGATGGAGCTGATATAGCTCCGCGAAAAAGCTGACGACACGCAGATTCTCGCCGTTCAGGCACGATTTCCAAGCGCCACGCCGATTATAGATTTCGCTAAAATGGAACTCTAAGAGAGAGGTGCCCAGTTTTGCCTCCAGCCACGTTACACAATCCCGGATATTTTGCCGTATGTAAGCAACTTGAGCGTCGGGAAATTCGACGGCGACGTAGGTTCGTCTGGCACCTGTGACGTATTTCGTTGGGGTAATCGCCTCTGGACCGTATGTGTCGTCGATTGCCACATGCATGCAACTTAGTCCCCATCCTTAGCCCTACGGCATGAACTCGTCCCGATACCAGTTGATTGGCGGGGATGATGAATCTTATGGTGAAGGTGAAGCACCGACCTGCATTAAAAGTGCTGCAAATTGCAAGTCTGATCCCCCGACCCCTACACCATCGAAGCGGGGAATGGGGAGTACAGATGACTTAAAGATGTTGCGTTGCGCCAGACACGAGCCAAGCATGCCACAAAAAATAAATGATGAAATCAGGAAGACTGGCTACAAGTTTTTTGCCAATTACCGGGCGAAGCACAGCATCGTCGAGATCGCAGAGCATTTCGGCAAGCCTCTGGTCCCGTGGGAAAATGGACTCGTCCAGACGCTCGTGCCGCGGACCGAGGCTGCGCCCAACAGCTATAGTGGCATTTACGGCCTCGATCATTTCCCGTTCCATTCGGATCTCGCCCACTGGCGCACGCCGCCGCGCTACCTCCTTTTGCGTTGCATCACCGGCTATGCCGATGTGCCGACGCTCATGATCGACGGGCACGATCTCATCGACGCCGTCACCCTCGACATTCTGGCTCGTGCCATCTTCAAACCGCGCCGACCGCGCAACGGGAGCGTTTCGCTCCTCCGCCTCTGCGAGCCTGTCGAAGATGTCGTTCGGATTCGCTGGGACGAGGTCTTCCTGAAACCGGCGAGCAGGATTGGCGAAGTCGCCGACCTCCGTGTTCGCGAGTGGCTTTCGACACGCATACCGACCGCGCTGTCGCTGGCCCAAACTCACGACACGCTCCTGATCGACAATTGGCGGATGCTGCATGCCCGCTCCCCGATCCTTCCAGGACGCGAAAGCCGGGCGATCGAGCGCGTGTATTTCGAGGCGCTGCATTGAAGAAGTCGATTTCACCCGGCGCGACGCCGGCCTCATGCGATCCGGACGCGCTCTATCTCAAGGCAGAGCGCTACATCCAGCATATGAGCGGATTCGACAGCGACGACTGGGAATATGCCCTGTGGTCCAGCCTTGCGCTGGAATTTCTCGCCCGCGCCGCGCTCGCCAATGTCAGTCCCGCCCTGATCGCGGACACCGACAAGAGCTGGTCGAGCTTGTATCACGCGCTGGGTTTCACGCCCACGGAGGAGCGGTTCGCGCCAAAATCGATCGCCGTCAGCGAGGTCTTCAAGCGGCTCACTGCCATCCTCCGGGACTTCGCCAAAGAGCATGAAAGCTTCGGCGTCCAGCACACGGGTCGCCGTAACGCCGAGCTTCATTCCGGCGAGCTTGCCTTCGACGGCGTAAAGGGATCGTCCTGGCAGCCGCGCTTCTACCAAACCTGTGAGATTCTCCTCGCCTCGATGGGTGCGACGCTTGAGGATTTCCTCGGGAAGGATGAGGCGAATGTCGCGACGAAATTGATCGCCGCCGCAGTCGACGAAAGCGCGAAGGCGGTGAAGGGCGAAGTCGATGCCCACAAAAAGGTCTGGCTCGCCAAGCCCAGCGAAGAGCGCGACACACTGGTCACACAGGCAGCGGTCTGGGCCACGCGCCATGCCGGCCATCGCGTCGATTGTCCCGCCTGCACCTCCCAGGCACTCGTTTGGGGCGAACCGGTCTCCGAGCCTCAGCAACGGCTGAGCGACGGCGAGATCACCGAAACCCAGGAATTTCTGCCTGGCCGGTTCGAATGCGTTGCGTGCGGGCTCAAGATAAACGGCCTGTCGCGTCTCGCGGTGGTTGGCTTGAGCGATCGCTACAAGAAAACGCAAGTCTACGACGCTTCCGAATATTATGCGCCGGAAGATGACTATTCCGGATATGAGGATGACAACAACGAACGCTGAACGGCGCCGCTCGGCGAGGGACACGTATCCGTCGCGGTGAGAGACGATTTCGTCGCGCGGCAGGTGCCTGCCCGTGGGAGTTGCTGTGCGACAGCCTCGATGGAGACGCCACCGAGTGCGCGTGGAGAAGCGTAAGGCCCTCGGAACGGCAAGTTTGGGCGCAAAGCTGCCAGCGAGGTTGCGCCTACCGCCTGTCAGATGCGCGTCTGTGACGAACGCTCAGCTGCACTGCGACGCAGCAGCCTGGATCTCAACATCCCGAACAGCCTCGACGCCCAGTGTTTAGCCCGCAGCTTCCCGTCCGCCGCTGCTACCCTGAACTTTCGAATGTCGAAAGTCATGTCGCCGACGGCGGGCGGCGGATAATGTGAGCATACGAGTTCTGACTGGCGCATGAACCGCGGCGCCTCGACAACCTTCCCGGTATTCCCGTCGTGTGAGAGATATGCTCCGAGCCGCTGCCGCCTCTGCCAAGGGGCAACGAGTTGAACGGCCAAGCCTACGGCCAGGGATGCGAGCACACCATTTGGCCAAACGACCTGCGGACGCCCACCGGCAGCACCGTAGTTCCGAGCTTCCTCAGCCAATGCGCCCTCGGTTACGATCCCAAGACAGCGAAGGCAGGGGCTTCCGGGTTGTGACAGGACGACCTGTCCCGCAACCAGATAGCCACCCGTGTCGCCGAGGTGATGCACATCCATCCCTTGGTCAATGTACGGAATGACCAGTCGCCTACAGAAAGCGTCGAGCTCATCCTTCGACCTGACGCTGTCGAGCCCGCCGACAATAACGTCACAGGTGCTCAGCGCCTCGCCGGCCAACTGCCACTTCGACCGGTAGACTTTAACACGGGCCCGAGGATTAATCGCCAGGATCATGCGCCTCATGATCTCGACCTTCGCCGTGCCTCTCTGGATGTCGATCCACGTGCCACCGATCAAACGGTTCAGGTTGCTCAGCGTGATCAGATCGTCATCGACTAATACGAACCGGCCGACACCTGCGTGAGCCAATTGTTGAGCAACGTGCGAGTTTCCACCGCCGCAACCCGCCAAACCAATGGTGGTTTCGCCCAGCCGACGTTCGCTTTGGGCGCCGAGAAACGACTGACGGTCAAGCCAGCTCATAGTCCGACCTCCATTGATCAGTGAGCGATCGCCCGACACGAAAAAACCTGTTGATCGGGACGGATTTTGAGTGATCCAGCCACAGATTTCCGGCTGCGGCGTCGTCGCTCAAGACGAGCAACCCGTGGGGCATTTTCGCCACCGTTTGGAAAAAGGCTGGAACGAAGTCCTTGGCACTCTCTAGATCGACGCCGCTGAAGCGTGGTACGCCACGCCCGCCGTGGGTGTGCACGTGGAGGAGGCTCGACTGAGGGCGATACGCGGCCTGGACGGCCTTCCGCATCGCGTTTGACCCTATACGTGCACCGACAGCCCGGGAAGGCTCGTAGTCCCCATCATCGACCGGCAAATAGCCTCGGATCAGCAACAGCAGGCCGTCGCGACAGGCGGCCACACCTGCCGTCAGGAAGCCTACACGCTCATGCGCGAAGGGGTGGGGCCTCAGGAGGTCCTCGCGAACCCGATCCAGCAGACCGCCGGAGATCTTTACGAGGATTTTCATCGCAGCACCGCCAGATGGTTGGCAAGAATTTCTGTCCAAGGCAGCGACGCCGGCACGTTTTGATACGACATTGTGTGCCATGCGCGCCCCATGATCTGGTGGACGGTCCAGTTCTGCCCGCGGTCGGAAAAAGGCTGGGACAGGAAAAGCCGTGTGGTGTAGCTGGTGTGCGCCCGAGGAGCCAACAGACAGTCCACGGCGACCTCCTTGCCACCGTGGAAGACTTTCATTGCCGGGAGAAACACCAGGGGACCGCCAACGTCGTCCCAGAGCTCCGCGAACCGGTTGACCCGCCGAAGCGCGGCTATACCCGACTGCGGTGTCATGACGACTGTCCGACCGGCGGGTGCGAACCAAACTCCATGCCCTCGCGAATCTTCAGGCGCTCACCTGGAGCCATCTCGTGGAACGTGCCGTCCGAGCCGATAAGGTCGAGCCGGTAACCCTCGGGCACGCCGAACACCCCCATCAACTCCTCGGTGGTGTAGATACGCCGTTCGAGCTCGAATTCCCTGTCGGTGCCGTAGATGACGGTGACGGTCTTTTTGCGCTTGCGGAGCTTAAATCGCTCCACTTCGCTCCCGCCGACGTCCACCTCATCGGAGTCTTCGAATACATGATCGGCACCGTCGCGTTCCATCACCAGCGACTTCTCTTCGCCTGCACCAACCAGGAACTTGATCTGCCACGCCAGCAGTTGGTCGCGCGGCCACTCCATTGACAGGCCCTCGACGAAGAAGCGGTTGCTCTTCCCGCCTCTAACGACGAAGAACCGGTTGACGCCGTTCTTGCCCAGATCGGAAGTCTCGGTGGGACGCAAAGTTTCAAGTTCGCCAGACTTGAGGTGCCGGAGCACGACAAAGTCCTCGACTGGATGCTTCCCGGCCGCCATGGCGACCTGAGCTCCGGTCACAGCCGCGTCCGCAAATTGCATGGGTGTGAACTCAAAATCATGATCTCCGATTTCGATTTCAAAGAGGTCGCGGCCCTGCCGCACCGACCCGCCTTCCACTGAGGTAGCCATAAGGGTTCCTTTCCGAGTGCGCCAATTGGCGCCTCAAGACTTGACGACATCCCATTAGAGACGGATACTCCAGACTCAGTCCGTTCTGAGACTGACCCTAATCGGACCGATCTGACAAATCAAGTCCGATTTGACACTTTGAGGAGACGATGGAAACCCATGCAAAATCCAAACCCGACAACGCTCCCGCACCCAACTCTCAGACACCCACCCCGCTAAGCTTCTTCTTCATCCTGGCCGAAATCTGGAACCTGACAACAGAACAGCAAATGAAACTTCTTGGCTCTCCCGCTCGATCTACGTACTTCCGCTGGCGGAAGGATGGAGGCGATGTTTCCGCAGACACTGAGGAAAGAATTTCCCATCTCGGATCTATCTATAAGGCACTGCGGATACTCTTAGACTCGGAAGAGCAGGCTGTAGGATGGATCAGAAAACCCAATAGACATTTCGAAGGGGCGTCAGTTCTTGAAGTTATGATGACCGGAAAATTGAGTGAAATCATTAGAGTCCGACAATATGTCGACGCTCAGCGCGGAGGATAACTTCCAGTGCATCCCAAGATCCCGATTGAAGGACTGTATCGGCGATTGATCCCGTCGAAATATCCTACCATCGATATCTACGAACGGTTCGGAGGTCGCGAGATGCAAGCATTCGCGGCCGAACTCGAGGCGGTGACAAATCCTAGACTGACGGCGAAGTCGCGCATCACAGGTGGCGACATTTCGTCAGACTCGGGATCAACGCGCTTGCAGAATTGGAACCATGCTCCCTTCTCTTACCCGATGCCGGAAGGAAGCTACTTTCTTCCGGCCCCCTACTCGGTCATGGAACTCGCCGTCGATGAAAGGGCGGCACTCGCTCGCGCCGTTCTGCGGCGCGAGCAATTTCTTTCGCAAACGGACGAGCTTGCATGCGGTGTCGATATGCGAATGCTCTCGCATCGCATCAAAGGCGAGTTCGTAGATCTGCGCGGCCTGCCGGCGGATACCTCACAAAAGGCCCGACGTCTGCTCGGGAAGGAGTTATTCGAGAATGGTGCGCAGGGTATCGTCCACCACATGACCGAGCTTCCCGGTCATGACTTCGTCTGCGTCTTTACATCCGAGGTGTTGGTCGAGAAGGCAACTCAAGGCGCCCACTTCCGTTTCAGGTGGAATGGGAGCGAGATCAACAGAATCTTTGATTTTTCCTCGAATGCGGACATTGATCGGAGTGAATTATTCTCCGCACCTAAAGCGGCAGCGTAGCAGCGCCCATGCCTCTGCTGGGCGGCCCTGTCGCAATCTGCTTTTGCCGCCCTGTCTTGCCGAACGTGCGAATGCCGTCTGGCGCGCCTCAATCAAAGCTTCCGCCTTCAAGAGGACTATATCAGGATTATGATCGATCACGCGATCTCGACAGGTGGATTATCCGATGCCCTACAGGAGGAAGCGTCAGCCCGAAGACGAACACGCGCATCTTGCCATCAAAGTGGACCATTGCGAGGCAAGCGTCGAAACTCGCATCGAACCCGAGATTTATCAGCCCCAGTATGCTTGGGATTTAGATGATGACGCCCCTCTATACCGGATCACAACCCAACTGACGCTGGCCGGCGTGGCGACTTATCCAGAGAGCCGGGCCGGCGAAGCTTATGAATTGACGATCTATGGATCGAATTCGGACCGCCGGCGCATTGGGGCAACGGTCAGAGACGTACAAGCACGCGACGAACATGGATCGCTGAAGTTTCGTTCCTACCGCGGCAGGCAGATCCCTATTTACAACCCGCCCTCAGGCATGGGACTCATCGAGAAGGTGCGCGGTGAGCCGCGCTGGACAGCGTGGCTTCGCGTGTCACCGCTGTTTGCCAGCAACGCACTTGCTCTGGTCAACAGCGGACGATCGCTGTTCCTGGCCATGCACGAACGCCGGAGTAAACGAGCCCGCTGGATTCAGGGAGTTAGTTTCCAAACGACCGACCCCGCCGAAGAGTAGTGCGGCGCCAAAGATCCCCTGCCATTATTTCCTATTGCTGCAGAGGGCCCCGGAACACGTCGACTTTCGTCTCCAGGCAGCGTCTCAAGCTGACGTCGGTCGCGCCGATAGCATACCAGCCCTCAGGTTTTTGATAGAAATCCAGACCACGCCCGATTTTGATCGTCCAGCCGTTGTCAAGTTTGACCTCCCGGTCGTGCATCTTTTCGTTCAGACTGATCTTTAGTGCCACGTCGTACTCCAGCAAGCTCTGCTTTAATTCCTCAAGCTTGGACTGCAGCCCCGCCATGTCGGTCTGGTCATCATAGGAAGTAATCAGAGTGATACTCCTGACTGTGTCGGCCTTGACCACGGTCTCGCAGAACCGCACAAAGTTGGCGATCTGGTGTGGCATGCGGAGATATGGGTCCTCCACAACCACCGATTTTGCACCAGGCAGGTAGGGACCGAAAATCGTGTCGTAGGAATGTCCCGTATCACCATACGCAATCGTGTAGTGCCGTTCGGAGGGGCTTTCCTCTTCCTGAGAACGCGTGGGGATTTCGGCTGGTGGAGCCGGTGAGTGCTCGGGTTTCTGCGCGAACTCTTGCTGGTCAATCACCGCGTCGGCATTCGGTCGAGCCCGGCGCCGGGCGGGTTCTAGCGTCGCGGACGCACCGATGCTTTCGGGGCAATGGACGACGACCTCCTTGCCGTTGCGGTCAACGAATGACAATTCAATCTTTGCAAATTCGTCGTCCGGCTTGCGCTTGTTCATTTGCTCCTTCACGCGACGACGACATTCGACCGCGTAAGCCACGTACTCGTCGAATTCCTCATCTGTCGGGCTGTCGGTCGGGTGAAGGATCTTAAGCAGCGCACAAAGCGTCTTTTTGATCCCCTTTTCGTCACGGCCCTCGACAGCCGATCCCAGCTTTACCCGTTTGCTGACCTCCTCGTAGCGGTTGCTGTGCTTGAGCTGATAATGGAAGGCTTCGGCGAGGTAGTCGGTGATAAGGCCGAACCTCCCGGTCAAAAAAGCGCTGCTGTTCTTGGGCATTTCCCAGCCTGGCAGGTAACAGGCGAAGCGGTCCATGACGGCCAGGTCAAATTGCTCGGGCAAAGGCTGGAACAAGTCGTACTCCGTCGAGTTGACGATCTGCTCAATCGACATGTCGATGTTGCCGACAAACGCCAAACTGGCGTCGGCGATCACTTCCACGCCGCGCGAGAACCGGCCATTGGCCATGAAGTCCTTCATGATCTGGATCGTGTCCGGATCCTTGATCTTGATCCCGCCCACCTCATCGAACGCAACGGTGTCCCAAAAGCCCACGAGCCCGATCTTGTGCCGGGCGTTGTTGTAAAAGAGAACCGACTTGGTCGCCTGTCCGCCGCTGATGAGCGTGGAGTAAGGTGAGAACTCGCTGAAGAAATACGACTTTCCCGTACCCCGGGGACCGAGCTCAATGAAGTTGAAATTCGGCTCTACCAACGGGGCAAGCCTAGCAATAAAATGCAGCTTTACCCGATGCGAAAGCTTCGATGGCTCAAGGCCGACCGAACGGAGGACCGCATCGATCCACTCGTCCCGAGTGAACGCTTTCTTCGCCTCGCCGTAGGATGCGAAATCAAACCGACTTAGCTGAACGGGCCGCAGATCTTCGACATAAAAGGCATAAGCGTCGGCGTCGATATCATTGTGAGCGATTACCACCTCGGCCCAGATACCACCTTCGAGGAGACGATCGTTGTCCCTGTAGAATTTCTCGCCAATGGCAATTCGTTGTGAGGCGAAATTCTCCATGGCCGCCCAATGGCGCTTTTCCTTTTCGACGTAGCGGACGTGCACTTTGTCGATGAATTTGTGCTTGCCTGTCCTTGCCACGCGAGACTGCGCAGCATTAGCCTCATCAGGACGGACGTAATTTTCCTGGAGCGTGGAAAGGACGGCCTCCATACCCGCCTGGATCTCCGCCGGCTCATTGCTGGCGCAGTATCGAGCCAGCAGGAATTCGAGCACGAAAGTGGGGATATTCGTGCCTTTCTTGATGCGGTGTAAGAGATCCTTGCGGACGACCTTTCCGTCGAAGGCATCGTTCAGCTTCGTGTCTAAGGCATCCATCACATAGTCAGACTGCATAGTCGGTCTCCAGTTCGAGCGAGGCATACTGCGCCAACGTCACCGGATTGAGTGCCTTCAGGACGAACTTACCTTCGAACTCCATTGCCATCTTGACCGTAACCTGGATCTTGACACCAGGCTTGGCTGTAATGATGCCAGTCGCGACGTCGGCAAGACCACCTCGCTTCGCTTCTCCAACGACCTCTCCCTTCTTGTCATGTGCCTCAAGGAGTATCTCGAAGGTCTCGTCCAGCGAGAACATGTTCTCGCCTTCGACCGCCAGGTCGACCACCGGCAGCCGTGTGGTGACCCGCTTCGCGCCGTTCTTGTAAGACAGCACGACCTTGGCCGCAGCGATCCGTGGCTGCTTGACCTGCTTGAGGCGGATAGTGATCAAGGGAACCACTGCCTCCTGAAGCGATGCACCCCCGTGGAAATAGAGTAATCCCTTCCGGTAAGGCGCCAGACTCCTTGGCCCCCCCAATTTGGCAAAGTCTCCCCGTACGCCCGCCTTTTCGGCTGGGAGAACAAAGTTGGCGGCATCTGATTGGCCCTCGCCCAGAAGGGCGCGCTCATGGACTACGGTCCACGAGCCCGGAGGCTTCGAGCAGACGTCGCCAGCCTCGGCATGAGCATTCAGCATGAAGCCATGGTCGGTAGCGACGATCACATCCGAGAAATGCTCATTCTTGAGCTTGTGCACCGCTTGGCGGATGGCCTTAAGGGACTGATGGATGAGGTTGAGCGTCGTGAGCGTCTCCGACGGGGCATTCTCTAGGTGGGTATCAATGTCGACGGTGCGAAGCACGAGGAGTTCGACTGATTTCGGCAGCTCGCCTTTGGACCTGATGAACGCGCTCAGTTGTGTTTCCCTAAACCTGTCACCGAAGCGGGCGCGCATCACCTCCATGCGGTTGGCCACTGAAGCCATCTTGCTTTCATTGAGGGCAACGTAAAACCCGTCTCCATCCTTAACCAGCCGAAGCCCCGTGCCCGCGCCTGGCAGAAGCGAGGCCATGCCGACCGGCGTGACGGTGGGAAGTTGCGCGCAAACAGCCTTGATCTCGGCTTGCTCAGTCTCCGCCAACTGTTTGTGTAGGGCAACGCCGAGCTCGTATCGCAGCGCGTCCACCATGATCAGAGCCACCCTGCGGCCGCTTTCTTTGAGCATCGGCTCGACCACGGTGTCGAAGACATCACGGTTGGATAAGCGCCCCGGCGGGGGCCAGCCACTCGTCTCGATTTGTCTGGAAAATAGCGATTGCACCTTCTCAATCAGTTTCGCGTACCGCCTGCGGCAATGATCTACCGCGGCCGAAAGAGAGGCGTCTGAGGGTATGTAGTCTGCAACAGCCTGCTCGAACTCCCGATGCAGTCGGTCAACTTCCCGCAGCGATGTCGAATAATGGCCTATCAGCATGTCGAGACTGCGGGCGTTCTCCGCCAGTTCGCGGTCAGCATCTTCACATCCCTCAACCAGCCTGAGGCCGGTCTCGATCAACCCCCATTGTGCCTGGCTCTCGCCCTTGCTTCTCCACACAGAGCTGGCATGGCGGGAGACAATACCCTTGGCACCGTCGATGTCCTCGGTGACGAGCGCATTCACAGCGCCCGCCAGGAAAGTCCGCTCTTCGAAGGGGAACGTGTCACGCATGCCCAGGTCGACAATGCCCGTGCAGACCTCCGGCAGATTTAGATCGTCCTCCACCGCCTCGGCGCGGGCGATGTATTCGTTCCGGCTCGAAGCGCCGTTGCGAAGAGTGTCGCAAAGATGCTCTACCAGGGGGCGGGCCGCCTCTGTGGCCTTCGGGACGTTGGACAGAGCGCCAGGCAGCGCAACGGGAAGGTCGAAGGCGAACTCGCTGAAAAGCAGGAAGCGCCATAGTTCGTCGGCTATCGGCGAAAGAGTCTTGGCCTTTGTCATCAACTTGAGGCCCAACGACTTCTCCAGTAGGGCTCTTGCCTCGGGTGCCCATCCGTCGCCCGTCCTCATTGCCTCCACCTGCTTTGGGGTTGGTACGAGGAGAGCAAGAATGATCTCGCGTGCGGACTCCGCGTGCAGATGTGTCCTGAGTGTGGGCCAGGAAAGACCTCCGCCGACATTGTCGATCAGCGCGAATGACGGAGAAGAGTTCTCAGCGAACATCCGGCGAATCTCTGTAGCCTGATCGGGTTTGGCTTTTAGACAGATGCTCTCATACCCGTCGCCATCTCCATCAGGGAAAATGGCTCCGCAGGCTGCGTAGACCGCGTAGGGATCCGTTTGCCGTTCCTCGTCGGTGACCGGGCATTTGGCAGGCACGTACACTAAGAGGGTTCTCGATCGCCCTGGCTGCCCCAGCGAGGCCAGCGCCAGCATGGCGGCCTCCCGCGCCTCGATGCTGCTTGTGCTGGCATCAATGACCGCGGTGCCTTCATCAGCCAACGATTCGCAGATTTCGCGGTACCGTCTGCCCGGATCGTAGACCACCAGGACCGAAGCCTTCCTCAACCGGGGGAGGAAAATTTCTTCTCGAATAAAGCCTGCAATTGTCATGAGTTGATATTCTTCTTACCGCGGGCCTTGGGTTTTGGTTCGACGTAGAGGTGCTCCAGATCGTGGGCGATGGCGAGCGACTTGTCGGTCTTGCACTTCTCGCGCACGCGCTCGGGCCAATAAGCCATAGCCAGATGCGCCCAGTCGTAGTCACCCTTCTTCAGCTTGGCCCAGGTCTCTTTCAGCACCTTCTGCAACGGCTTGTTGCGAAACAGCTCCCACAGCGGCGCAGCAGTGATCTGGACGCCGTCGTCATGGTTCGGGCAATAGGTCGGGGCGATTTGCAACACCAGATCACGCAACTCACTCAGTTCGAGCTCTAGGGACTGTAGCGTCTCCAACACCCGGTCGTCGTCACGCGAGCGGGCACTGCCCTTGTCACGAAGGCTGGCTATGTCTCTGCGGACCTGGCTCAGCTTTCCATTGGGTCCTTCGATGAAATCGTTAACGGCTGTGTAGAGCGTCTGGGCAGTCAGGCTAGGGTAGTAGAGCCAGAGGGTGTAATCCCCCGATGCGGTCGAGAGCGGCCAGTAAATCGGGGCCTTGCGGCGGCTTTTGCTGTATTGCTTCAGGTGGAGGGGGAAGAAATCGCGTTGCAGCCAAGAGCGTATGTCGGCCGGCACCGGAGCGTCGACGCGCGCGAGAACTTCTTCGCTAAGCCGGAGTAGATCATGCGGGTGGCCCTGGTCGTCCACCAGAATTCCGACATGGCTGTGGAACGATGCCGCACCATCAGGCAACATGCCAGGGCTTTTCGCAGGCAGTGGGTCGAAGGGTTCCGGCTCGGGCGGTGGGGCACGCTCGCCAGTTGCCAGACGCCAATCGAAGCGGCCGAAGGCCACGCCGACCGCCCAGCTCAACAAGCCGGCTGTCTGGTCGAGAGGGGTCGCGCTGCCATTGTCTTCGCTGTCGTCTGGGGCCTCGGCTCCGTCACTGACATCCTCGTCAACCATGCCGGCTGACCTTAACGCTGCGGCGCGATCCGCTTCGTCAAATCCGTAGAGGTCGAACGCGATGGCGTCGATCTCGGCCTGCAGTCCCGACAACTCAACGTCGATTGCGGGCGGGTCGTAGTCACCCAGGCGGCTGCGCAGAGCGGCCGGCAAGTGGAAGGCGTGGGACGTTTCTTCGATGGTGTCGAGGGTGCGCCTCAGTGACCACGCCCTGCGAGCCAATGCGGCGAGCAATACTTTTTCTTCATTACCTAGATAGGGAGCGGGCGTTTTCTGTATCACGCCGACTTCAAATGAGTGAGCCGCACCACCAGCGCGAAGGTCCGCAGCCGCGAGTTGGAGCTCGACTAGACTGTAGAACGATGAGCTAGATGAAATCGATATGAGCGCCAGGATCTCTTCCGACGCGTCGCATTCAAGAAATGCGGCAGGTCCTTTGTGGGAATATATGCAGTCTTTTGGCAAAGCCCTCATCGACAACCGGCTTTTGGTTCTAAGCGACCAAGTTATGCCTGGGCGAAGATAGTAATCTGGGTTTCTAATTACGCTGCCCGCAAAAACCCTGAGCTCGGCTCCGCCATTCATCCAATTTACGCAAAGGTATATATCTGCGTAGAATGGAGTGTAGGAGCCTCCCTTCGCAAACCCTACCCACCGCTCAACTCCCTCTTTGACCTCCCAGGACAAACGTAAGAATCGGAAGTCTTCAGCGGTGGCCAGTCCCTGTCGCGCAGATCGGCCGCTCGATTCAAATGCCGGAATGGTCTTGAAAACAGATCGTACCTTCTCGCTCGCCCAGTAGGCGAAAGGAGCGCCTGGGACTTTCTTAAACGCCGAGGGCTCTACCTCGAAAACACGTTCATCGTCGACGCCAAGACGCAGGGAAATGCAGCTTGCAAGCAAGTTGCCTGCTTTGTCTGGATCGGCCAGTAAGCGAAGAAACGTCGTCACCACTATTTCTCCAACACGTACGCGGCAGCTTCAACAAGAGCGTCATCCATTACCCCAAGGCCTAAATCGGCCATGACCTCCGGGCGGCCGACCCCTAACAGCACCTCTTCACGCCATTTCTGGAAACTGGAGAGGAAGAAACAGGTACGTGAAGTAATCGCGCCAAGCCGGCCGGCCGGCCGCAGTAGTGCCAAGCCGCGTTCGACAAAGATTGCCAGTAAGTCGTTTTTGCTTCGCGGATACGCTTTGGCCAATTGTGTCTTTGTCCCTTCCGACAATGCACCGAATGGAGGGTTCATCACTACCACGTCAAACACCTCTCGGCAGTGGTCGACTAGCCGTAAACCCTGAAGGGCATCTTCGACGAAAAGTCGCCCCTGATATGTGGATCGTGCCGCGCGAGCATAGTCGATCAGCGCCTCCCGCAGTCGAGCCTCGGCCTTCTGCCACTGCGCCATATCCTCGGAGCGGAACAGGGCGCCATGCTCCCCAAAGACCATGCGGATCAGCGCGGGCAGTTCCTTTTCGACCTGCAGCAGCGCACCAAGCTCGGGTAGGCCCTTGAGCATGAACAGCGTCTGCTCGAAAAGTTCGGCATCTAGGGGGTCGAGCTCATCCATGAGTCGTTTGCGCAGGTCCACCTCGGCCGGGGGCGCCACGGCGGCAACGACCTGACCCCGACCGATCTGCGGCCGGTCCTGCGCTCGGACCCCCGCATCGTGCCAAGCCCGCTGCGCGCGCAGCCAAAGCGCCAGCGAGGCGATCTGCGCCGCCCGCGGGTCGATATCGACGCCATAGATGTTTCGCTCGATGATCAGCCGCGGCACGTCGCGTAGGAAGGCGTCCTTATCCGCATAAGTCCGGCTCAGCGGCCCGAGATCAAAATCGCCGCCACTCTCGGTATCCAGCGCGCCTGGGCCATGCGCCTCTTCCCAATCCCAGGCCTCGAGGTAGATTTCCTGGAACAGGTCGAACGCATAAAGCCCGAAATGCATCGAGCCGCAGGCCGGATCAAGCAGCTTGATCGTGCGAGGGTCGCGCAGACGGCGGAGCGGCACGGGTGCCTCATCCTGCTTTATCAGCAGATACTGGCAGCGATCGCGCAGCGAGGTCCGGCCACCCGTCCAATTGAACCAGAGCCGTCCTAGCGTGTTGTCGACCAGAAACTCCACGACATAGCGCGGCGTGAAGAACTGGTTGCGGACGGCGAGCTCCCGGCTGCTGCGGGGTGCCTGGGACGCCTCGCGCATTGCTTTGCGCTCTTCCTTCGAATTGAAATACTGGTAGATCCAGCCGATCGTCTCATCCTCGCCCCACAGCGGCTCGATATCCGTGGCGTTAATCAGCTCAAGCAGCGCAAGAAATGCGGGCTCCCGAGGGAAAAGGCGGCCCGTTGGTGCGTATCGGTCGAAAAGGGCGGGGAGTTCGGCCCGGTAGTTGTCGAACAGGCTTATCAGAAACACGCGGTAGGCGTCACCGGTTTCACCGAGCGCCGTGCTCGCGACGCGCTGGTAGAGCTGGAAGCCCTTGGACTGATAGCCTTTGGCGACAGACTCGATGAGCAGCCCACGAGCCTCCATCATCCGCAGCGCAACGAGCCGGTTCAGCGTGGTGAAGGCCTGCTCACGCACCATCCGGTCAAGGGCGACCTTGCGGGCATCCTCGCCCCGTTCGGGCGAGGAGGCGAGATAGTGGTCTAGGATCTCGCGCAGGATACGCGCCGTTTCTAGCCGCCGGTCATCCAGGTGCCCAAGGCTGTCAAGGCTGGCGACCGTGCCCGACTGTGGATCGAGGCCATAGTCCTGTTGGAACTGCTGCGCGAACTCGCCAAAGAGGACGGATCGCGCATCGGTCACGAAGCGCTGCAACCGACCGCGTGTCTTGTCGTCAAAGGCCATGAGGTCCGTCCTTCGCGACAACAAGGTCGATTTCGTTTTCCGCTATTTCGCGACGCAGGTCAGACAAGGCTCTAATCAAATCATCCAACTCAGCTAAGGTCGCAATGCGCGCAGGAACAGTCACCTGCATCAGCCCTTTTTCCCGGAAACTAGACGAGCCACCTTGCTGGAAAGAAGCGGACTTCGCGGCCTGGCGGCGGGACTTCCCTTCTTGAATGACCTTGGCCTTTGTCTCAGCAATAACGCTGTCAATATCGAATTGCCGTGACACGAGCCGTTTGAGCCCGATGATATCCGGACTGGCCGCGATGGCCAGCGCCTGAATGTCCGCAAGCGTTCCGGATTGCTCCTCAGCGGTTAGGTCGAACCATTCGGGGAGCAGAGACAATTCGTTCTCGGCGGCTCGGATGCGGGCCTCCTGAGAGGCCTTCATCGCTTTGACCGCGTCGGCCACGCGGGCCTCGATGGCGGTTCTGCGGGTGCTGAGGTCGGCCTTGCGCTTGAAGAAATCATCCTGAGCCAACATGTCAGCGACGGTATCAAGGTCCTCGCGGGCTGCATCGCGAAGCTCTTTCGGGATGCCGGTTCCAGGCAGCTCGTCGATACCGCGCTCCAGTTCACGAAGAGACTTGATCGTCTCCACAATGCCTTGGTCGAAGGCCAGCTTGGCGGCTAGGGCCCATTTCAATCCCTCATAAAGCGGCGACTGTTCCGCGCCGAACCGTTGTGGGGCGTCCGAAGCGTCGGAGAGCAGCATGTCGGTTATCTGCCGGTTTGCCGATCGCGCCGTCTCCACTCCGGCCAGGCCAAGTGCCAGAAGCCGTTCCTCTAGTGGAGCAAGCTTATGTTGCAGTGATGGAAGGAGCTTCTGGGCTGCCTTGCCGATGTCTTCCTCGAGCGGAACAACCGACTCGCCGGAGAGGTCGGTCAGGCGCTGCGCAGCCCGAGCCAGAACGTCCATCGAGGGTCGATCGTTGCGCAACGCCACGCCGACAGACTTGAACATATTATTGGTCTTAAGCGCCTCTATGGCCTGCTGGCCTGTCACCGTGACTTCTCGGCCCGAAACCTTCAACTTCATCTCGCCTGCGATAAGGAGGGCGGCGACCATGTAGCGAACGGTGTCAGGTGACCAGCCGAAGGGCGCATCTGAGAAGACATCCAGCAGCTTCTTACCTTCCACCGTGCCGTTTCGCTCGATGTAGTCCTTGATGCTGACGAGGCCCTTATGATCGGTCTTGATGGTTGGATTGCCGCCTATGACATGGACCAAGCCAAGAGGGTCGATCTGCGATGTGACCGCCCTCAGGTTCGGCAGACGGAGGAATTTTTCCGCGAGATCCGTCCCGACGCGCTCAGGTGCTTCCTGATAACGGTCGAACACGCGCTCCGCCACTTCCGCCAAATGCTTCTTGCATGCAGGGACAAGGGACGGGTCAAGACTGTCTACCGCCGTCACCTTACCGCGAAATACAAAGGATCCATTCGTTAGCCCGCGAATGACTTTTTGGGCAAGCTCAGAGGTCAAACGAGACGCGCGATCGATCTGGCTTTGGCAGTATTCTTTGACCTCCTGATCTGGGTCGTGCCGGTGCAATTCGGCGATGCGTTGGCAGCGGCAAATTTCCGCGACAAGGTCGTCGGCCTCATGGGATCGTCTGGCAAGCAGGTAGATCAAGCTTTCAGACGACTTGTGTCGTGACTCGTTAGTGAGGCGCCCTTTTTCTCCATCGTAGTCGGTCGGATCAGCGAACGACACGGCGGTCTGGACCGTTTCCCGTTCCCCGGCCAGGGAGGTTTGCTGGCCGCCGGACAGATGTTTGAGCCCCGTTGTCACCGACAACGATCCGTGGAGCCTGACACTAGGTAGCGGCTCGAATATCTCTTTTAGGGCCTCGTTGAAGACTCGCCGAAGATCGGGCGAGCGAGGAACAAGCTGGGCCCGTTCCTGCTCCACGTCGTTTAGTTTCTCGCTGAAAAACCGGAGCGAGCCGTCCTTCTCACCCAGGGGGACGATAGGGTCTTTGAGCAGCCGGTCTACTGCCTCCTTTACCTTGTCCGCCAATGAAGCGGCGGCGATCGCAGGCTGCATCAGCGCGGCGACGTTTTCCATCGTCACCGGCAGATTGCTGAGTATCTGGAGAATTGCGACGGTCTTGCCCACACCCTGGGAAAACTCGTCATCGGAAAAGCGAATGAGGACCTTCTCGACGGCTTGGTGGACCGACGGGAAGGCACGCCGGATGTCCTTGTCCAGAGCATCGTAGAGCGTTACCGTAGTGGCGAGCCATCCGACTTCTCGGTCCGCCACGGGCTTCAGCGACCCGGCTCCCTCGACCAGGATGTCTTGGATGACTTTGATCGCCGATCGGAGACCGATGCCGCCGGTCGACTTGGCAAGGGCGCCGAGCAAGTGCATTAAAATGTCGAAATGGGCCGGCAGGAAGGGGTAGAGGTTCGTGAAGGTTTCTCGATCGAAGCCGGAGTCATAGAACTTGGCATCTATCAGCTTGGTATGCTGGCGGAGTGCCTGCCCATGGCGGTCAAATAGGACGCCAAGCTCTGTTGTACCTGCTGAAGACTTACCCAGGAGGCGACGTATGCAGATTTCTTTAATGTCGCTCGACTCAAGCGCGACCGTGATGGGGAAGCGATCCTTCAGCTTGTAAAGCTCGGGCGAGTTGATCGCCGCTCTGGGGTCGTCTTCGGTTAGTGTCTGCTGCGCCGTGCCGACAATCCACACCTTTCCGCCACCCAGGTCCTTCAGGTTCTGGGCTAGGCCTTGCAGATCGAGGATCTTGGTCTGCTGGCTGCCTACGTACTGGCCAATTTCGTCGATAACGAAGATGATGTGTTCTTTTCCCGACGCTTCGCGCACGACGTCGATCATCTCCTGAACTCGGTCGTCCATCAGATAGATGGTATCGCTGGTGGCAGTGGTGAATGTCTGCTCCGTGCGGAAGAGGTTGGGGTACAGCTTGTGGGCGATCCGAGGAACGACGCTGTCCACAACCAACTCATCGTTCCTGTAGTTGGCCCATTCCTCGCCGGTTTCGTCGCTGAACGCCTGCTCAAACTCCGAATATCGGCCTTCCTTACGGAGTCGGCGTTCAAGAGCGGCGACTTTGAGGTTCCGGGAATAGCCGGCATATTGGAGGACTTTGTAGTAGAGGACGGTGGAAACCTCCGCCAGGGAAGCGCCCGCGATCTGCTCGCTCGCTAGGTCGAGCATGACGACCGCGGCCG
Source organism: bacterium M00.F.Ca.ET.205.01.1.1 (assembly GCA_004791255.1). Taxonomy (GTDB): domain Bacteria; phylum Pseudomonadota; class Alphaproteobacteria; order Rhizobiales; family Rhizobiaceae; genus Mesorhizobium. The sequence goes on along the minus strand of SRUQ01000003.1, from coordinate 8,580 downwards.
GGAAACTCGCCACGAGCTTCGATAGCAGGGCTTTGGTTGTCGGGCGATGGAGCCTGTCTTGCAGGTACCGCAGAAAGGGTTTTCCGCCTATCGCGACACGTTCATCAAAGGCCAGGCCGAAGTACTTCGTGAAGGAGCTCTTGCCCGAACCATAGAAGCCGGAAACCCACACGCCGATCTCGTGGCTGGAGCCGGCTTCCATCGCTGCCTGCATCTTTTCCAAGAGCTGCTCCAGCTGCTGCTCTATGCTTTCAGTGACGATGTATTCAGAGATCTCCGCCTGCAGGCGCTGCTCTTGGGAGGCCTGATAGGTGATAACCTTCTCGATGGTGCGATGGATGTCCTTGCCTGTATCGAAGAGGGTGCGGATCTGAGGCATAGCGTTTCCTGTCAAATGTCTTCTTGTGTCAGCCGCCGACGTGCACGGATCGATAGTTGCCGTCTTCGGGATAGAAGCCGAGAAACCTCAGCCTCGTCTTTCCTGTTCGAGTGCCTGGATAAAGGAAGACTGTGGGGATGTGGAATTTGCCCTGAAGTTGCGCCTCGATCGCCCCAATTCGCAGATATGGGTGAAGTGCCTGAATATCCGTCACCAGCATGATGGTTGACGGCTGGCCCTGCAGGGCGTTGAGCCGCTCCTCCAACCGCGACTGGAGGCGCCCCTGGGCATTGAGAGCGTTGGCAAGCGCAGTGTTGGTCCGTCCCCAAGAAAGGGGATCCTTGCGGTCGGCCTCAAGCCAGACCTTGCGGAGCGGCGCCGTAGCAAGGATGTCGGCTATGTGCTCGGCGATGGAAAAAGTCTCGACCTGCCAGCCCGCATTGGCCAACTTGGACGTCCAAGCGGGCATGAGTTGCTTCACCTCGAGGAGTTGGTTCGGGTGAAAGACCAGATAGAAGATCGGCTCGAAGCTCGCATGCGCGAATTCTCGGCCTGCCTCAACCCGGCGGATTAACTCGTCGAAGTCAGCCTTCAGAGAGGACATTGGCAAGTTCCTCCATTGACTTATGTTTCCACGACACCTGCGTGATACCTCCCGCCGACTGCACGATCAGTTCACCGCGCAAGGATAGGCGTTTCAGCTCGCCCAATGCATCTTCCGGCTCAAGCCCAAACAGCGTCCAATCAGTATTGCGGAGCAGCGCGTTGTCACCAATCCCCCGAAAATGGAGATCATGAGCCAGGACAGAAACGACATTTGGCGTGATGCGAAATGTGCTGAGGGCCCTTGCGCCACCCTTCATAGGCCCAAGCAGGCCGAAATCGGCGCACGCGCCCAAGAGGTATCTTGCAACGCGAATGACTGTAGACTCGGACCATCGGCTTGTAGTTCGCCCATCCGACACGGCCGAGGAGACAAATCGTAGCGAGTCCGCCTTTGAAATCGACCTTCCACCTGAGGAGTAAGCAGGCCAATAAACTTCACGGACGAAGTCAGCGAGGACCATGTTTGCTCGGCAGGTGAACAGGAAGCAGAGTGAGCGGAAGTCTTCCCTGGGTATGGTTCCGGAAACAGCTTTCAGCAGCCGGGCGGGCATAGCGCTGTCGACCAAATACCTTGGACGAAAGGCCTCTAAAATCAGATTTCGCAGACGGCGAGCCGTCATGCCAGGAAAATCGCCTGTGGCCAGGGCAGTCTTGACCAAATCGTTGCCTGTCATGTTGGGTTCCCACACTGCAAGCAGCTTCAAGGTCTCAGGCACAATGCCTAGCCCCGCCTGGAGTTGAGTTGTATACTTCGGCACATTATTCATCGTGCGCCAGTGAAATAAGGGAAACACTGAACACCCGCGGAGAACGCTGCAAGATACAACGACGCGAGCTCTGCTATCCAACCCGGCTCGTCAAGCATCGCAGCCGCCCCCACCAATGCCGGGCCTGATCTCGCCGTGACCGCGTGTTCCGCGAGCCGTTCGAGCGTAGCTCTGGCCTTGTCGGCGGAAATGGTTTCGTCCACCAACTCTTGACGCATCGTTTGCACCCGGTCGAAGAGCCTTTGCTCCATGTTTTCTGGGAGGCGAAAGGGGTGAAAGGCACGCCCGACACCTATGCGCTCGTCATGCACACGCCTCGCGGACTCTACAACGCCTTCGTACCGTGTCTGCCACGACTTCGACCCAAACACCGGCATAAGAAACGCAGAACTCGTCGTCGACATGAAGCCCGACTGCCACCATCCAGCATTGTCCCGTTCCCCAAGGGCGCCAACCGCTAGTCGCAGAGATATAGTCTGCGTCTCGATGAGTTCGTCTGATTTGGAGATGCTACCCATGTGCGTTTAGTCCTGTGGTGTCTCGCCGAAGCCGAAGTCCCCCTTTCACTTCCGCAGCGGGGACGGCCTGGGCTGCCTAATCTGCGAAAGAATCATGGGTTATAGCAGGTCGCATTCGGTCGCTAGGCTGAGAGCTGTCTGAAGTCTGTCAGGGGTCGGCCGGGGCGTGAAGGCACTTGGCACCCCCGGCGCCAATGTCCAGCCGCCCTCGTCCATCACGACCTTGAGGCGGAGGATAAACCTGCCGCGCGCCCTTGCATCCGCCAGTCCCCGTCCGACCGACCAGTACACGTGCTGGGCCAGCACCCAAGTCTCCAGAACATGGCGCGCGAACTCCTTCGCGGGAGCGTCTTCCCAAGCTGCGGCTTCGCGCTTGGCACGAAACAGCGGCAGCCGGTCCTGTCGGTCGAAATTCTCTCCGGCGAGTGGCGCGTTGGCTATGGAGAAGGCCAGCCCGTCGACGATGACGGCAGCGAGACCAGCGCGCGAAGCGTCGGCCAGAACCTCGGTTATGCGATTCATCAAGCCAGTCGGTCCGACTCCGGAAAGGTGTTCAGGTTCCAGCCACGTTTCCGCGGTGCTCTTGGCAGGGTCGATCGCGGCTTCTTCGAGAAACGCCGCGACAAGCTCCTCGGTCGTCTTTGACCGATCGTCGAGCTGGCGCAGGATCCAGGCGAAGAGCGTTTCCAACGTCAGCCGGAACAGTTGGCGGACCTGCAGCTGCCGCCATCTTGCCACCGTTTCTTCCAGGTCAGCAGGCGGATTGAAGGTCGAAGGCGCTCCGGCCATCGTGCCGCGAATGCGGTCGACTTCAGTAGAGGCGGCATCAGCGACCGCCTCCAGCATGAGCCTGCCTCCATTTTTCCTGACCGTGGGAGCCGACGGTCCGAACAGCATGCTGGCGGCGGCTTCCTTCTCGGCGTCAGTGACCGTTCTGAACGACCATGCAGCGGCCCAGTCCATGGCTTCGTCCGAACTGACGCTGACGCTGCCGAGGCGATGGAAGGCAGGATGATCGAGCCGGTCCGCAATAAGTGCCTCGAACGCGTCAAGCGCAGGCGCGGCGGCGGCAGTCGGCACCAATATTCCCAGATGGACAGGATGCTGCTCGACCCAGCCGAGCGACTTCAGCCCCGGCCCATAGTTCACGGGCGCCGTGAATGCCGTGGAATAGCGACGCTCTTCCCGCCGCTTCTTCCATGCTGGACCGCTGAACTGGTAGCTGGTCTCACGCACGAGTGGCCCGAGAACCTGACGGCCAGGCAAATCCGAATTGGGGTCCAGAAGAAACTGGGACCACGCGTAGATCACTTCGATGCGGTCCACGAAATCGAGCAGGAGATCGACCTTGATGTCCCCGGCTTCCTGCTTTTCCGCGAGATGTCGCACCCGGCGCCAAGCCCAGGCGACGATCACGAAAGGCCGGATGTGGCGGGCGACATTGTTCAGACCCGGAAGAACCTGGTCCATCAGGTCGAAGTTCGTCTGCCGCAGGCCTAGAGGATCGACGCCGCCGAGTCGGGGTGAGGTCGGAGGCACGAAGACGGGGCCATCAGCCGCGCTTGCGGCCGCGGTCATGTCGGCCAGGGAAGTTTCAGCCATGTTCAGCCTCCTCCGGCCAGATCAGGACATGGCCGCAGCAGTTCCTGGCTGTCGCTACCGCTGTCGAGCGCAGTTTGCCTACTTCGATCTTCGGCAGCGTGCGATGGCATTTCGGGCATGCCTCCGACCATTGCTTCATGACGTCGATCTTCTTTCTCGACCGCTCTGACTTGAAGGCATCGGCCATGGTGGCGAACTCGTCCTTTGCGGCCAGCGCGAGCTCCCCGTATCCGTCGGCGGGATGTCCCGCAGCAAGCGCGTCGAGGTAGTACCTGGCCTGCTCGCGATAAGTGCGGATCCTCCGCACCCGGTCCCACAGTTCCGGGAAAGCCGCGCTCTGGGGCAGCACGGAATGAAAGCCGCGCGCGAGTTCGGGCGACGGGCAGTCGCCATGAAGATCAGCTCGTATGCCAACGAGCCTCGACCGGGCGGCGCGCAGGTCGTTCTCGTCGATACGCGTCCCGACGAGAGTGAGAACGACTGCGGAAACCAGTTCGCGCCTGTCATCGGGAATTTCAATCCTGGTCAACGCATCGAGCAGCCGCTGGAGCCACCCCTTTGCCCGCTGCTGGTCCGGCTGAAGCCGTTCGCAGATATACTGCGTCAGGTCCAACGCCCGGAAAGCATGAAGCTCGGCCAGTCCGGGAGAAAGCATCTTGTCGAGGAACTGCTCGAACACGGCCAATGAATGGTCGACGGCCCGGTCGACGGCCTGGACCTCTTCCGTGATGACGTCGCCTTCCTCTTCGCTGTCGGCATTTCGCACTGCCCCGACTTGTTCCAAGGGGCCGCGCTTCTCCCGCAGCGCGGCGAAGACATATCCCATGAAGCGAACCCAGCCAGCCCCGCCAGCACTCGGCCGGTCCGCTCCCGGCACCGAGGTGCGAACTAGGCGCAGGTCAGAAACCGCAACCGTCAGATCCTCCTGTGACGCTCGCTCTCCGGCACTGCCACCGCCGATCGGCATCGCCGCCTGCGTCATTCTGCGGGGGTCCTCGTGGAACCAGCTCATCATGGCTGCAACGTCAGCAGGCGTCTCAGTCCCCGCCAGGATAGCCAGCAGGCGCGGTCCGAGCGGTCCGGCGCGACGTGTCATCTCGGTGAACGCGGCAAGCGAAACGAAGCCTTCAGCAACCGATCCATCGGAAGCCTCGACGCGCACCACCAGCCGGCCGCCCTTCCATGACTGGACCTCCAGTCCAGGCGCGCTGGCGGTGAACGAACCATCGGCCGCAAGGTCGACGTCGTCCAGCTTGCGAGGCCCTTCCGCGGTGACCTGGCAGACCGATGCCGCCCCCGTCATTGCGGGCGAAATCACTTGGCCGGAGATGTGGTCGCCTTCCAGAACCGCCCGCAAGATGCCGATCGCCGCGCTTCCGTCGTCGGCATCGTCGACTGGGTCCATCGGCTGCGGCGGCGACGAAGGAACGTATGTCCAGCCAACCGTGCGGTTCCGCTGCATCCGGGCAACGCAGGCTTCGACGTTGCGTCCCGCACCCAGGGCAGCGGTCGAGGCATTGGGACTGCCAGAGACGAGCAGCCGACCCCGCCTGCATATGATCTCGAAGGCCTTCGCGTGGAGCTTGCGGGGCTTTTCCTCCTTCAGGACCTCAAGTTCGACCGCGCGGACTTCGACGCTTGTCTGGGATGGCCAGTTTGACCCGATCTTGCCCTGGACCGTGCCGCCACTGTGCGCGTGAATGAAAACGTGATCGAGGCCGATGGCTTCGCAGAGGCGGCTTATCGCCTTTCCGCTATCCCAGAACGGCGCTGCCGCCACCAGCCTCGTCGCTCCGCCCAAGCCATCGACCGCTTCGGCGATCTTGCCCGATATCGCCCCGTCCAGACTGTGGAAGAGGCGGATGTCGCCGTTGCGTGCCCGCCCGCGCGTCGACTTCCGGAGGTCGTTGGCGACGGCCTGGCAAAGATCGGCGGCGCCGTGCCGGATGTTGTCGGCGAGAGCCAGCAGTTCGAAGAAGTCCGCGGCGTCATCGATCGCGTCGGCCGCAAAGCCCGGATGCAGGTGCTCGACGACCTCGAGGTTGCCTCCCCAGCCGTTGAAGGTCAGGTTTCCTGAGCCTACCAGCAGGTGACATTCGTCGTCAGCGACCAACGCGGAAAGTTTAGGGTGGAAAACGCCCGAGGTGACGGATATTGGCTCGACCTCATAGTCTCGGCCCACCCGTCGCGCACCTTGCTCGCTAAGCCCTGCCCTTACCCCCTCGATGTCCGCCAGAATGAGCGCTTCCCGCCCACCGCCACGCACAAGCGCGTCAAGCAGCACGGCCTCGAAGAATGAGAGGCTCAATGCGTAAGTCGTGAAAACTGCACGATGCCACGGTCGCGCAGATATCAAATCAAGCGGCGATAAGGCCAATTAGTCCCCCCCTCATGCTTGGCTGCCCAGCCAATACACGCATGAGCCTAATTCATAGGCATTCTGGGGGAGAGTGTCTCCAACTATTTCAGGCGAACAATTGCTAATGTCGAAGCGGAACTGGCGACTGCACGAGCAACTGTCCGCGCTGGTAGAGGGTGTACTTAATCGCCGAGGAACTTCTTACTCATCTTTAGCAGCTGCTTATATACGTAGTCTGCGCCTGACAGATCGGCCTCTATATCCACGTCCTCGCAGTATGGCCATCCACGACCTGCACGCGGCGGATGATGTGTTTTCCCTGGCGTACGGCATCAATCTGCTCCTCGTCGGGCAGCGGATCAATTCGCTTGCCGTCGACCGCTATTTCAGTCGGCCTAGGTTCGCACAAGTCCTCTACGTGAACGCCTGTAAGATGCCGTCCTTCCCTGATAAACTCAAAGACAGACAAGCAGCTGTCACCCAATCCGTATGGGTCGCTATGCTTGACGCCATCACAAATACTGGCCCAACAATTAGCCGGATTTAGAACTGTGCCATACGGGTCCGTATGATCCTTCATGCAGTTGTAAGACCATTGGTGCCACTCAACCGTACCAGCGGACGCGCCAGCTGGATGAGAACAAGCAGCACCTACTGCGAAGAGAGCCGAAGTTGCAGTTCGAAAAAAAGAACGCACAGAGAGCAAAACCTCTTGGGAAAAGCCGTCGTTTGCAGGCGGCGTGACGAGACCAACCACATGTCGGGATCGCTAGGTGGGGCCTGCGGTGTCCTCACCCGTGAGAAAGCGCCGCAGACCATTTCGATCTAGCTGGCACGGGCAGGCTGGGGGCGGTTGTATCGGCCGCCCCTGTAACCCTTTTGGTGACCCGCGGTGATTTCCGCAACAGGCCAAGTTTTAGATCACAGCATTTTCCCCACTTGAGGTGCCGGCCGCCTACGGTTTCTTCATGAACTCCTTCAGCGACGCGCGGCGAAGCTTTTCTCGCTCTTTGGGAACCCTACGCGGCCGACCAAGCGTGGCCTGAGCATTCGGCCTTCTCCCTCGCCAAGCCCTTCGGCGGTGGAGCACCCCCCCTGGATGATGACCATTTCCTTCTCGAGCGCTTGATCTTGCGCCAGTCATTGTCAAGCAGCATCGGACGCGGGTTTAGGGCTCTCGCTCCGAGGTAGCTGAGAACATTGTCCATCAACCCGGTCGCTCTTCCGCGACTTAGATCGTGAAAAACTCGACCCCCTCGTGATTTTGTTCGAAGGTGAAAATCGCGTCCTCCATGTCCAAACATCCATGAAAATAATTCTCATAAACGTAAGTCTTTAGTGTTTCTGCTGGCGTATAGAAGCGTACGGCGCTATCCACATATGCTCCAGATCCTTCCGTGACGACGAATATACCAACAATTTTTTCTTTATTGTCGATTTTTCTTGTTTGATCCACCGCCACAGCCAGCGCCTCACCACCAAGGTAGGCTCGGACGGCAAGCGAGTTGGACTGCACCTTTTTAGGCATCCCTTCAACAAGATGAAGCGCTAGACCAAGGACATCCATAAACTGCTCCTACTTTCAAATTGTTTCTGCCGGCACCCAGCGCGCCAGCTTCGTGGGTCAAGTAGGAGTGGCTGCTATGCCTTGCGATGAGCGAATTTGGCTTGTCCTATAGTATTGGCGAGGTTGTTCTGAGGGCAGGTCTGGGGATCGGCGACGCCTCGACGAATCGTATGGGGTCTGCCAGGCGCTGCCGCGTCCTGGGATTCTGCTGTAACCGCGATCTCGTAGTGGTCGATTAGCCGCGCCGACGCTGACAGGGCGGCGGCTAGTGGCGCTTCGCCGATCCGCGCGACAGCTCGACTTCCCAGCTCGATGGCTCTGCCTCCCAATCGGCCTCAACCTTTGTGACCATGATGGACATTCCTGTCGCGACGCCATTGTCTCCGCTAACGCTGTCGATGTAGCCGTGAATGATTATCGGGACGAGATGTTTAGGCTCGCACCGTGGCGCCTCTTCATCCTCCTTTTCAAGGTAAACCCTGAGCCGATCGGACCCATCCACCCTGGGGAATTTCGAAGTAATTTTCATTCCTGTGCCTTGTTGGTTGTTACTCGGGCGCCACAGCACGTAGGAAGGCTTCGGAATCCGGCGAGGGCTGCGGCTGGCCTGATGTGGGGAATGTTCGCCTGAACGGAAACGCGAAATTCGCTCTTCCTAGCCCGTCTTATGCACGACGACCCGTCTGAGAGGTTGGCGGATGTAGCCTAAGCGATTGATTTGGCGTAGGATTCGGTTGTCTAAGCCAGCCCTGCCACCACGTCTCGCGAGCCACACCCGCCAT
>SRUQ01000039.1 GCA_004791255.1 bacterium M00.F.Ca.ET.205.01.1.1 | reverse complement strand
TGGGCGGGTCCGGCCGCCCGAAACCCTCGCGCCATCAGCTTTTTTCCCCGCCGCCTGCGGCGGCTTCCTCGCGCCGCTTCGCTCACAAAAAAGCTGCCCGCTCGGGTCCTTCACTGTCGCTGCGGCCCTGTCGGATTCAGGCGGCCCTGACGCGCCCATTACGGTGCGCCATCGCAGGGGATGGTCCCCGGCGAAACCACAAAAGGAGACTTCGAAATGACCGCGATCGGTTACGTCAACAAGCAGGAAAACGGCGCCTACAAGGGCCAGCTCAAGACGCTCAGCGTCCGCGCCGACATCGATATCGTCCCCAACCAGGCCAAGAGCGCCGATAACCATCCCGACTTCCGGGTGCTTACGCAAGGGGTCGAAGTCGGCGCTGGCTGGATCCGCACCGGCGAGACTTCCGGCAAGGATTATGTGAGCCTGTCGATTGCAGCGCCGGAGTTCGGACCGCGCAAGCTCTACGCCAATCTCGGCCGAGCCGCCGGCCAGGACGATCACGACACCTACGCCATCATCTGGAACCCGGCCGACTGACCGGCCGAGATAAGAGCCTCGCGCCGCAGCCCCGGCGCGGGGCTCATCCCAGGAGTTCCACCCAAACCCCGTCCGCCCTAAAGGGCGGCGAAAACTCTCCCCCGACTCTTCGCCCGTCCCCGAGACGATCTCCCTCGCCCATCCTCGCCCTCGCTTGTCCGAAGCGAAACGAGGATCATCATGGAAGACGAAAACGAACGCGCGGCCCGCGCGAAAAAGGGCAGCCCGTTTCTCAGCACAGCCCAAGCCGCCTTCTATATCGGGCTCTCCCAGCGCACGCTCGAAAAGATGCGGCTCAAGGGCGGCGGCCCGAAATTCCGCAAGCACGGCCGCTATGTCCGCTATCACATCGACGAACTCGACCATTGGTCGAAAGGAAACCCGCAGCACTCCATCGCCGGCGATGGCAAGGCCGGTTCCGGCCAGGGCGGCACGGGAGGCCGTTCATGAGGCGGCGCCCTTCCATCCATCTGATCGGCAGCCGCCTGAGGCGTGTTCGAGCCCGTAAGACGGTCGCCTTGGCCGCGGCCGGTCTCGGTCTTTTGGGCTTCACGGCGCTGGGAAAGCCCACCCCTTGGCTGGTCTGGAACGCCTCGGCCAGCGCGCCGATCGGCCTTTACCGCATCGCTGCGGGAGCGCTGGCGCGTGGCGATCTCGTGCTCGTGCGCCCGCCTGAATACGCGGCGTATCTCGCCGCCGAGCGCAGCTATCTGCCTCGCAATGTGCCGCTGGCAAAACGTCTTGCAGCGCTGCCGGACGATAATGTCTGCGCCTTCAATGACGCCATCATCATCGGCGGCGACATCGTCGCGCGCCGGCTCAAAATCGACGCCGAAGGCCGACCTTTGCCATGGTGGAACGGCTGCCGAGCGCTCGGGGATAACGAGGTTTTCCTGCTCGGCAGCGACAAAAACCGCTCCTTCGACAGCCGCTATTTCGGGCCTGTTCCCACTCAAAATGTCATCGGGAGGCTCGTACCACTATGGACCGAGTGACCCTCCTCTTGTTGGGCATGATCGCCATTGCGCCATGCGCCTGTTCCGCCTCGACCGGCGCTGAGCCGGTCGCCATCTCCCAAAGTCCGCAGCTGCGAAAGTGGCAGACGTTGGTATCGGAAGCAAGCCGGCGCTTCCATATTCCCCAAGCCTGGATCTATGCCGTCATGGCTGCCGAAAGCGGCGGCAAGACAATGCGCGGCGGCCGCCCCATCACCTCCCCCGCTGGCGCCATGGGCCTCATGCAGGTGATGCCCGGCACCTATGAAGAGATGCGGGTCGAACACGGCCTTGGGCCTAACCCCCACGATCCGCGCGACAATATCCTGGCCGGCACGGCCTATCTCAGTGCCATGTATGACCGCTTCGGATTTCCTGGCCTGTTTGGCGCCTACAATGCCGGTCCCGAGCGCTACGACGAGCATTTGAAGCGTGGCAAACCGCTGCCAGAAGAGACCGTCGAGTACCTCGACCAACTCAAGGCGGCCGGAGTTTCGGCGGCCGACATCGAGGCGTTCGAAAGCCAATCTGTCGCTCCAAAGGCGCAAATCGCTCCTCTCGGACGGTCGCTGTTCTTCATTCATGACGGTGTTCACTCAGGCGTGCGAAACGGCGATCTCTTCGTGCCGCTCGGCAAGGACGGCGCGCAGCCGAAGGAGCCGGTGCGTTAGCCATGGCGGACGGGGGCGCGTCTGGCGGGGCTGGGCGCGGAAGGCAAGATAAAGGTACCGCCTCCAGGAGGCGGTTAAATCTTTGTCTGCACATCGTTTTTCCGGGAGGCTGCCGCCGGTGCCAAGAGGGTTTGACGTGTAAGTGTCTGATTTTGCTTGATATGTCTGGGAGGCTCGCATTAAGGATGACGAGTTCAGGCCGAAGCTCGGCAAAATCGGGTCGCGCGGCTCGAAGGCCGGCAAACGCTATGCCGGCCAGGTTCGTGCGGCGATCAACCGGGCTGGCGGCCGGCCGCAACGCGGTGGTCGCTTCACAGGAAGCCGGACAGGGCGCGGCGGGGCGGCCGCCGCACTGCTGAAATCGCGCGACCGGTATGCCGCCTTCCGCCAGCGCCGGGTGATCGTCAAGGCGCGGGTCGTCAAGCTCGCCGGCAAGGGCGCGGACGGGGCGCGTGCCCATCTACGCTATCTTCAGCGCGCGGGGTCACCCGCGAAGGTGAACCTGGCGAGCTCTACGGCGCCGACAGCGGCCGCGTCGACGGCAAGGCGTTCATCGATCGCGCGGACGGCGACCGCCATCAGTTCCGCTTCATCGTCGCTGCCGAAGACGGCATCGAGTACGACGACCTCAAGGCGCTGACGCGGCGGCTCATGGCGCAGATGCAGGAAGACCTCGGCACGAAGCTCGACTGGGTCGCGGTCGATCATTTCAACACCGGCCACCCGCACAGCCACATCATCGTCCGTGGCAGGGACGACCGTGGCGAGAACCTGGTCATCGCGCGCGAATATATCTCATCTGGCATCCGCGAGCGGGCGGCCGAGCTGGTCAGCCTCGATCTCGGTCCGCGAACCGACCGCGAGATTGAGCTTCGCCTGCGCCGGGAAATGGAGCAGGAACGCTTCACCAGCATCGACCGTCGGCTGCTCAGCATGCGTGATGATGACGGCCTGGTCTCGCCGGGCGGTCCCGACGCCATTCGCCAGACGCTGCACCAGGGACGGCTGCGCAAGCTCGAGCGGATGGGTCTGGCCGCGGAGGTCGGCGCTGGCTCCTGGCGCCTCGACGATGAGCTCGAAGCCACGCTGCGCCGCACCGGCGAACGCGGCGACATCATCAAGACCATGCACCGCGAACTGACCGGCAAGGGGCTTGCCCGCAG
>SRUQ01000038.1 GCA_004791255.1 bacterium M00.F.Ca.ET.205.01.1.1 | reverse complement strand
TGGGCTGATCTCCACGGAAGTTGCGCCTTTTGGTGGCATCAAGCAATCTGGCCTTGGCCGCGAAGGGTCAAAATACGGAATCGATGATTATACAGAGATGAAATACGTGTGCCTGAGCGTGTGATCCTGAAATCTTGATCTTGTAGATGTTCCCCTCCAGATCGGCTTCGAATGCCTCGATTGTCTGCCCATCCACTCCAGCTCCGCCTTTCGAGGATCTGAACGCTTTGTAGGCCAGCCGCTAAACGGCTTGTCTGTCATGGTCGCCGTCGTCATCCTGTTTCCAGTTGTTCCGAAAAATACGACCACCTGAACCGACTCCTTCGCTCCAGCCCACTTACGGGACCTTCGTCACTACTACGGGTCGGTCCGTCCCAGCTTCCTGCATCGGTACTCTCGCCTCACGGTGGTTTGCCGCCTGTGCTTCTCCCTTGGCATCAGGAAGCTGGTTCCTGCAGTTCCGCCCAAAAGCCTGCATCCGGCTCATGCCCCCAATACGCGTCCACTGTCTGCCCAGTCATCAAACATCATGGCTCTTCTACCACAGCAGCTTGGGCTGGCCTGAGACCCGCTCCTGAAAGCCGATCCCGAGGGGCCTACCTTCATCTTTTACGCAGCTTCTCAGCATGTTGTCAGTTCACCATCGAACCTCCTTCTGCTTGCTGCAGCACACTGTGGACGGAAACTAAGGCTTGTTGAGCGTCAGCGTGAGTTTATGACGGCGGCTGCGAGATTGATGAAGGCTGCGAAGCTCTGGTCGGTTTTGTAGGCTCGCATAGCAATACGCTTGAATTCCTTGAGTTTGGCGAAGAAGTTCTCAATCAAGTGGCGCCACTAGTAGAGTGCCTTGTCGAGCGGCAGGGGAAAAGTACGACGTGAATGCTGTGAAATAATGATCTTGGCGCCGCGCTCATTCAAGGCAATGATGGTGTTGCTGTCGAAGGCTTTGTCGGCCCAAGCCGCCGAAACAGACACCATCGATGAGCGGTGCGACACCCACGGTGTCGAACCGTTGGCCGGGCAAAAGAACAAAGCGCACAAGATTGCCAAGTGCATCGGAGAGTGCCAGGATTTTGGTTGTCATGTTGGAGCGGCCTATGGCGTGGCTTTGAGTCCCCCTTTTGCGCCCTGTCCATGGCGGTGACCTTGACGATGGTGGCATCAACCATGGCGTGTTCCATGCCCGGTTCATCCGAACAGGCCTCGTAAAGCCGAATGAAGACATCAGCTCTGACCCAGTCGCGGTAGCGCTTGAAAACGGTGTTCCAGCTCCCGAAGAAGGCTGGAAGGTCGCGCTACGGACTTCCTGTCCGCACAATCCAAAGCAACGCTTCGATGAAGCGGCAAGGGCGATCGAAACTACAGCACATTGATTATCCAAAACGGCGCAGTTGGATAGCCCGATCCTCTTTGGCAACCCGACTCACTATGTCGGTAAAATACCTTTCAACGCCAAATCCAGGGGTCAGAAATCTTTCTACGATCTCGGTATAACGGTCAATTGAAGAAACAACAAATTTGATATGGTAGTCAAAATGCCCCACTACTTCATAACACTCTGCGACTTCGGGAATGGCACACACGTGACGTTCGAAAAACTCCAATGCGTCTCGATTTTGTCTTGACAGGACTACTTTAGACAAAACACCCTGAATACTTTGTAATTTTTCGATCGCTATTTCCGCGATGTAACGACGGATAATTCCATCTTTTTCGAGTTTTTTTACCCTCTGCCAACACGGCGAAACGGAAATGCCGACCCTGTCGGCAAGGACCTTTATTGGGAGTCGGCCGTTTTCTTGGAGCACATCCAGAATCGGTAGTCCATTCGGTCTAGCTTGTTCATACCACTTACTCTAACATACGACAGAATCTTGGCTCAACGTCGTTTTTTCCGCAGCGCTTGCTATGTTGTGGCCGGCAAACATGCCGTGGCAATGCCTCGCCACAGCAAGTGATTCGCCACCCTGCCACATTTGCCGAATCGTAACAGCCCCTTCTGTACGGGCCTCGACAGGTCAACCCCTTTTTGCGTCGTCCAGTTGCTGGGTCTTGCTTCTGTACGGGGTCGGTGCGCGACCGCCACCTGATGGTTTGAAGAGGATAAGGCGGACCAGTCTAGTGACGTGTGATCGAGATGCCACGAAGGCTGTTGCGGTCTGACCTGAGCCATCGTCCCGGCAAAGGGACCTCGCTTCGGGAGGTCCTGGTGTCGTGAACCCGCCCGAATTTCTCAGGCGGCTGCGGTCACCGTCGTGGCCGCCTCGTTGAAGACAGTTCCATCGGCAAGCTTGCGGTGCAGGATCACCGCAAGCTTGCGCGCCAGCGCCACCTTGGCCTTCTTCATCACGGCCCGCCGGGCGATCCGCATCGCTCAGCTTTTCAGCTCCGTGCAGCCCTGACGGGCTTCACCAGCATGATGTGATCGTAGTGCGCCGTGCGCACTGCGGCATCCTATCTTGCTGATGCGGCAGTGTAGTCGGTCTCGCCGGATTGATACCTCTTCGCAGTCAGGCCGAAATGCGCGCCCACCCGCTTCGACGAGCGAAAGCGCCCGAGGTCGTCGATGGCAGCGGCATAAGTGAGCGGCACGATCGGACCGACTCCCGGCATCGACATCAACCGCCTAGTGTGGCATCAAGGCGTACCAGCGCGCGAACCTTTTCTCTAGAGCCTGGAACTCGCGCAGTAGCACGGCGTGCCAGCAAGCAGCACCGTGGCCACCGTCTTTCAGGTTCGGATGGCCAGCCACCAGCTCACGGATGTGGCAAGCAAAGTCGCGCGGTGTTGTCTTGCCGACCCTGAGCCCGAAGCCGCGCAAAATGCCACGCACACTGTTCTCGACATCCTTCACGCCCTGATAAGGCGCGGAGATCTGAAGATAGGGCCGCCTGCGGGCTTGGTCTACTTGCCCGATGGCAGCCTCGCCCTTAACCCGGACGATTGTCGCAGCCGGATGAGGCGAGCGCCATCGAGGGATGGTGGAGAGATAAAACGAACCAGCCGATCACCTTCAAATAGGTGAAGCCGGTCTGCCGAAGCTGGTTGGGCGCCGCGTTTGTCATGGAACTCGTTGGCCGCCTTCTCGAAATAGATAGGATGCAGGGCTTGACGAGAGAAAGGCGCTCTTAAGGTTGGTCGCCATGACACGGTCCCATTCGGCAGGATCGAGGTCGACCAGCTTGGTCTGCGGAAAAATGCCGGCACTGGCACAGAGAATGTCGATGCCTCCGAAACTCAGCCTCGGGAGATTATTCTCCTGACGCAAGCGCCTCGATTGCCTGTCGATGCACCTGGTGCGATCTCCAAGCGATCATCTCCTTCCAGTCTGACCCCTGCGGATAGTAGTGCAATTTGGCGACCTGACGGATCTGTCGGC
>SRUQ01000037.1 GCA_004791255.1 bacterium M00.F.Ca.ET.205.01.1.1 | reverse complement strand
GTCCGTATCGCACGAGATCTGGAAGAAGCCAGACCTTGGAACAAACGGCGACCTAAGACTTGGGCAGGCGGCAAATGACAGTCACGCCGAAGAAGATGGGGGCTGACGACGGCCTCGTTCCCTCCCCTTATTCAAGGCCGCATAGCGGAATCGAGGACGAACGAGACAGGAGGCCGAAACGAGCTCCCGAGCGGAGCGACGCCCGAGGGAGGGAGTGGATGACGGCGCCAGATTGTGTAGCATGCGGCCGACCCAAATCGGCCGTCTGCCAAGCCGCTCCATACCCTGCTTATCCCATCAAGTGCCACGTGAGCACGAAGAGAATCCAGGCACCCGAAAGGGTCGAAAAAACTCACAAGCGAGCGGCCGCCCTTGATTCATTAGAGAACCCAAGCAGTTTCAGGAGAACCCCCGATCCAGGCTGTTGGCCTGCCGCGCCATGTTACCAGAGCCGGAGCTCGACATCACGGCTTGCGGCGTAATCGCTTTCGAACGAAGCCGCGATACGCATGGATGCGGTCGGGCGGTGGACTGCCGCACGCCGGCTGGTCTCTCGGCGGATGCGGCAGCGAGCGCGGTGGGTGTCTCACGCGCCTCACTCTTACCGCTGGGCGAAGCGGCCGAACCCTTCTCACGGTGGCCGCGACTGCCACGCCTGCCGCAATGGAGCGCAGCGCTGACGCAGAGCGTCGAAGAGCTTCGCGCTGACAACTCGATGTGGGGCAAGAAGAAGCTCGCCTGCCGTTGAGGCGGGAGGAAATTGCCGTCTCCGCCTCGAGGTCGGCCGCAGCCTCATGGCCAGCGGCCTCGTCACGCCGGTCCCGACATTCCGCCGAAAGCCCGGCGGCCGCCGCTTCCGCCTGATCGGCCTCGATCGTCATGCAACGCGCCTGCCCAAGGGCCTCAAGCCCACCATGCCCGAACAGACCTCGACACCGTCTTCGTCGACCTCGCCTCCGGCAGGGCTGTCAAGCACTTCACCGCCTACGACCCTGTCGCCCGAGCCATGAAGAATGACTTCCTCGTTCCTCAGTCTTTGTCGGCTTGTGGACGTGGATGTTCGATGACCCGGCTCGACATGACGCTGATGCGCCTCGCTCGGATGGTCAGGGGTGCATATGATTCTTGAGAAAAGAGGATTTGAAGAATGCCTTGCTGTGAGAGGGCATGAGCCCAAGCGACGGTGACCGGAGGCTCCTGCACAGCGCCGGTAATCAAAAGGTTGCAACAGATCCTCACGCCTTCGTGACAGAACGCCCAGGGGCAAAGAACCAGGTCGCTCGCGAATAGGACGGACTCGACCATGGCTCTCTAGTCAAAAGTTTTGCGCGGCGGTCCAGAAATTTGCGCTTATCTCAAAACGAGATGGGCGTAAGGCAAAAAAAATATTGGAGTGTCCGATGCATCGGTGACCATAGTTCGGGGTCGATGGCTGAGGCAATTGCTTTGGACCAAGGAGGCGAAGGGCGCAGAAGCAGGAGGAATGACGATGGTGCCGGGAGACGCTGCAGCTCAGATATGGCGAGTGCGGCCGTGCGGTCGCTGGGGAGGTCAAGCGTTGTGAGCCTCGCAAGATGATGTTCGTGCAAGCCTGAGGCCGCCTCAGGCACCTTTCGATCGGTACACCCTCTGCGGTGGCTAGCGTCGCAATCTAGGGATCACAACCATGGCTGTTGAAACCCCAGAACTTACTATTGTCCTCAACGACTATGCCGCCGAATCTTATGCGCGACTTATCAAAGAGCGTTTTCCGCAGGTGCGCACCTTAGTGGCGCCCGACTCCGACCGGCTGGAACGGTACATAGGCGAGGCGGATGCGCTGCTTGGCGCCCGCTTTCCCGTGGAGGTCTTCGACAAGGCGAAGAAGCTGCGCTGGTTCCAGTGCGCCAACGCTGGAATTGATACCATCTTTCCCATTCGCGATAGAGTGGGAGAGCTAATGGTTACCAATGCACGCGGCATCCACGGCGATGTCATTGCCGATCATGTGATGGCCGGCGTGACGATGCTGCATTGGGATTTCCGGCGATTTCTGCGGGAGCAGAATGATCGGCAATGGAGCCCACGATTTGTAGCGCCGCTGGCAGAAAAGACACTTGGCGTCGTCGGATTGGGATCGATTGGAGCGACCATCGCCCGGCGCGCCAAGAGTGCGGGTATGACGGTGGTTGGTTCAAAGCGGGACATCTCTTTGCCAGTCGAGGGTGTCGACCGGCTGTTCGCCTCCGACGCACTCGAGGATCTGCTGCCTCTTTGCGATTTCGTTGTCTTGGCACTACCGGGAACGCCGGAGACGGCGGGTGCCATCGAAGCAGCCGAGATCGGGCTCATCAGGCCCCATGCGTTTCTAAATCAATATCGCTCGAGGCAGCGTTGTGGTGGAGGCCGAACTCATCAAGGCGCTGCGGACCGGCGCGATCGCAGGTGCAATGCTTGACGTATTCGAGAAGGAGCCGCTGCCCGAGGACAACCCGCTTTGGGACATGCCAAACGTGATCGTCACACCGCATCTGGCGGGAAGTCCGACGAATTATGAGGATCGAGTGTTCTCCATCTTCGCGGATAATCTCGATCGTTTCATCAAGGGAGAGGCACTGATGAATGTCGTGGATCTGGGGCGCGGCTATTAACGGGGGAACTGGGCTGGCGTGGAGGGCGCTGTGCTGTTTTGCGACCGCTAGGTGCTTCGTCAGACACTGTCGAGGCTCATTCGGATGACGAAGGGCGACGTCGGCTTGCAGCCTTAGGCGAAGTCAATCGCTCGTAGCGATGATGGGAAGAACACCAAGAAAGGAAATGCCATGACTAAATCAATGGGACGTGGATTTTCGGCGTCAATCAGAGAAACGTCGGGGAGGATATAACACATGAGCAAGAACTATCGCACTCTTGATCAAATCAGGCGCAACCACTCCCCGCTCGAAAACCACCTGGTTGACGGCCTCGTTGATGGCCGGGTCAGCCGCCGCGACTTTATCCGCCATGGCAGCCTGCTCGGCCTGTCGCTGCCGCTGCTGAGCGGCATAGCCACGGTCGCGGGCTTCAGTGGCATGCCCTCGCTCGCTCGCGCGCAGGGCTCGCCTGGCGCCACCATTCGCGTCGCCGGCGACATGCCGGCGGCGACGATCGATCCTGTGACTATCTCCGACGGAGGTAGCTTTGTGCTATTAGGGCAGGTCGGAGAATACCTCTGCATCGCCGGTTCGGACCTCGTGCTGCAGCCGGCGTTGGCTGAAAGCTGGAAGCCGAACGACACCGGCACGATGTGGACCTTCAAGCTGCGGAAGGGCGTGAAATTCCACAGCGGCGGCGAGATGAAGGCCGACGACGTCGTGGCCAGCATCGACCGTCTCGCCGATCCGGCCAATTCATCCAACGCGCTGTCGGTGTTCCGCGGCCTATTGCAGAAGGGCGCGACAAAGAAGGTTGATGACTATACGGTCGAGTTCCACCTCGACGCGCCGAACGGCAACTTCCCCTACATGGTGTCGTCGGACAACTACAATGCCATTATCATCCCGGCGAGCTATAAGGGCGACTACGAGAAGAGCTTCGACGGTACCGGGCCGTTCAAGCTGGAGAAATACACGTCCAAGGTCGGCGCCTCCTTCGTTCGCAACGAAAATTACTGGGGCGACAAGGTGCTGCCGGAGCGCATCGAGTTCATATTCTTCTCCGATGATCAATCGGCTATCCTGGCGCTGCTTGGCGGTGAGGTCGATGTCATCTCACTTTCG
Organism: bacterium M00.F.Ca.ET.205.01.1.1; assembly: GCA_004791255.1. Taxonomy (GTDB): domain Bacteria; phylum Pseudomonadota; class Alphaproteobacteria; order Rhizobiales; family Rhizobiaceae; genus Mesorhizobium. Next base: position 132 of record SRUQ01000037.1, on the reverse strand, counting down.
GCGGCGGCCGGCGTTAGCCTACTCAACAACCCGAACGTCAATATCGACAGCGTGAAGACGGCCTCGCACTCGCAGTTCCACATGCGCTGCGATTCCGATCCGTTCAAGGATCCACGCGTGCGTCGCGCCGTG
>SRUQ01000036.1 GCA_004791255.1 bacterium M00.F.Ca.ET.205.01.1.1 | reverse complement strand
GGGGCAGGCCCTCGGGCCCGCCCCCGCAAAAGGCGGAGCAGCGTCTCATGAATAAGAACTGTCCTGATTCCCCATCAGGGAGATGACAGAAAGGACGCATTGGAGGTGTGACCTAACACGAGCTTGGACACTGGACCGGCCACCCGAGGCGACTCGCGCGCGACCTGTCCGGCTCCTTCGGGTCCAACACCTATGCGCGCGAGGAACTGGTCGCCGAAATCGCATCAGCCTTCATCTGCAGCAGTCTCGGCATCGAGCCGAGCGTGCGCCATGCCGACTACATCGGCTCATGGCTGACGGTTTTGCGCGAGGACAACCGCGCCATCTTCCGCGCCGCAAGCCATGCCTCGAAAGCCGCCGATTTCCTGCTTGGCCGCAATGTCGATGTCGAAGGCGAGGCACATGCCGAAACCGCCTATGGGAGCGCGCAATCCTCACACGCGACCGCCTTGCGCCTCTGATGACGCAAAGCCGCGCGCAACCAACTCGACAGTTCTTTTGAGGTTGCCCTAACGCCGATGGCCGGCGTTGGCGTCGATCGTTCATCGGACCGAGGTTCGCAAAAAAAGAGGGCGGCATTGATGCCGCCCTCTCGTTGCGAAAGCTGCCAGAGCTGGATTAGAAATCCATGCCGCCCATGCCGCCCATGCCGCCGCCGCCCATGCCGCCAGGCATGCCGCCGCCAGCCGACTCCTTCTTCGGAGCCTCCGCGATCATGGCTTCGGTGGTGACCAGCAGGCCGGCGACCGAGGCCGCGTCCTGAAGAGCCGTACGGACAACCTTGACCGGATCGACGATACCCATGGCGATCATGTCGCCATACTCGCCGGTCTGGGCGTTGTAGCCGAAGGTCGCGCCCTTGTTCTCAAGGATCTTGCCGGCAACGATCGATGCTTCCGCACCGGCGTTGGCCGCGATCTGGCGGGCCGGAGCCTGAAGCGCACGACGCACGATGTTGATGCCGGCGGCCTGGTCGGCATTGACGCCGGTGGCCTTGATGTTGGCCGAAGCGCGCAGCAGCGCGACGCCACCACCAGCAACGATGCCTTCTTCGACGGCCGCGCGGGTCGCGTTGAGGGCGTCATCGACGCGGTCCTTCTTTTCCTTGACTTCGACTTCCGTCGCACCGCCGACGCGGATCACCGCAACGCCGCCGGCGAGCTTCGCCAGACGTTCCTGCAGCTTCTCCTTGTCGTAGTCCGAAGTGGTCTCTTCGATCTGCTGCTTGATCTGGGCAACGCGGCCCTGGATCTCGGCCTTCTTGCCGGCGCCGTCGACGATGGTGGTGTTCTCCTTGGAGATCGACACCTTCTTGGCGCGGCCGAGCATGTTGAGGCCGACGTTCTCGAGCTTGATGCCGAGGTCTTCCGAGATGACCTGGCCACCGGTGAGGATGGCGATGTCTTCCAGCATGGCCTTGCGGCGATCACCGAAGCCCGGCGCCTTGACGGCGGCGATCTTCAGGCCGCCACGCAGCTTGTTGACGACCAGCGTGGCCAGAGCCTCGCCTTCGACGTCTTCCGAGATGATGAGCAGCGGCTTCGAGGTCTGCACGACGGCTTCGAGAACCGGCAGCATGGCCTGGAGGTTGGACAGCTTCTTCTCGTGCAGGAGGATGTAGACGTCCTCGAGCTCGGCAACCATCTTGTCGGCGTTGGTGACGAAGTAGGGCGAGAGGTAGCCGCGGTCGAACTGCATGCCTTCGACGACTTCGAGTTCGGTCTCGGCGGTCTTGGCTTCCTCAACCGTGATGACGCCTTCGTTGCCGACCTTCTGCATCGCTTCGGCGATCATCTTGCCGACCGAAGCATCGCCGTTGCCGGCGATGGTGCCGACCTGGGCAACCTCTTCGGAGGTCTTGATCTTCTTGGCGTTCTTGATCAGGGTCGCAACGACGTCGGTTACCGCGAGGTCGATGCCGCGCTTCAGGTCCATCGGGTTCATGCCGGCGGCAACGGCCTTGTGGCCTTCCTGGACGATCGACTGCGCCAGAACGGTCGCGGTCGTGGTGCCGTCGCCAGCGATGTCGTTGGTCTTCGAAGCAACTTCGCGGACCATCTGCGCGCCCATGTTTTCGAACTTGTCCTCAAGCTCGATTTCCTTGGCGACGGTGACGCCGTCCTTGGTGATGCGCGGGGCGCCGAACGACTTGTCGATGACCACGTTGCGGCCCTTGGGGCCGAGCGTGACCTTCACCGCGTCAGCGAGGATGTTGACACCGCGCAGCATGCGCTCGCGGGCATCGCGGGAGAATTTTACGTCTTTGGCAGCCATTTTTAGCTCCTGGCAGGGGCTTCAATCGAGCCCGGGAATTCAGTTGACGAAAGGGCCTGATATGAGCCGATGATGCCCATGATGTCGGATTCCTTCATGATCAGAAGGTCTTCGCCATTGAGCTTGACTTCCGTGCCCGACCACTTGCTGAACAGGATGCGGTCGCCGGCCTTGACGTCCAGCGGGACCAGCTTGCCAGCTTCGTCACGAGCGCCGAAGCCGACAGCGATGATCTCGCCTTCCTGCGGCTTTTCCTTTGCCGTGTCGGGGATGATGATCCCGCCAGCGGTCTTGGATTCGGATTCGACCCGGCGAACGACCACGCGGTCATGCAGCGGGCGGAACTTCGACTTTGCCATTTTCGGATTTTTCCCTGGTGCGCTGTTGAGGGGTTTTTGTTAGCACTCGCGATGGACGAGTGCTAACGCGATAGTGAGGTAGGCTGTAAGCGGGCACTCGTCAAGACGGACGAGGGCAGGCGAGGAGCTCTGGCCCCCTCCCCGGTGGAACCCAACGCATACGCGGCATCCGCGTTGATGGCTGCGAGCCCCACATTTCCATTGAATTCGGCGTCATGACGCCAACTTGCTCGCGCCGCTTCCAAGTCGTCAGTCGTGCTGCCGTCAGCACGAACATAGGGCTGCGCTTCACTTCCCGTCGAAGCCGCGGCAAGCAGCGTCGCCGTCAGCACGCTCCTTTGCAGATGCTTGCCAAAGGTGGACAGTGAGCGCACCTGCGCCGGGCTGTTGGTGCGAACGTAAGACGTCATTGACAACTCCTTTTTGCAAGTCGAGCCCCTTCTCCACCTTCGGCCGCCGTCGACGCGAAGAAGTCCGCATCGCGTTGAAGACGAGCTGCGAAAAAGAGAAAGATGTGTTTGATGGCTGCGGCCCCAACGGTGCCTTCAGATTTGAGATCACTTCCGCCGCGAGCGGCTGAAGCTCCTCGCAACGTCAAATCGAATCTGCTGCCAAGCCTCCAGGAAAGGAGAGCATTGCTCATCTCGCGCTTGTGCATGCAGTCAACCTTCGATCCGTGTTGCCACATCAAGAGCAAATGCCGTGCCAAAGCTCACTGGGAAGTGAACGCATGGCTCTCCCTGAAAACCTCACAAATCCAGCATGGTCAATTGTGCGGAACCCGACATGCGTCTTCTGCCACTGTCAGCTTTCGGACAGGCATGACGCGTTTCGCGCCGACCACCGGTCGATCGGTTTTGGGGCCGGTCTGTTCGCCTCATAAGAGCGCGTTACATTGCGTAGCGGTTTCCCGAGCGCCGCCACATGACACTGGACCTGCAGGTAGCACCGGCTTCTCATCCAGCCTTACTTTGGCCCCCTCGCGTATCAAATTCCCGCTGGCGAGCCCTGCTTTCATAGATCGCACCATGCCGGATGTCTGCTCTGGCGCCCGACCCGCTGGCACGATCTCGATCCGGCATAAGGGCGCAGCATCTTTGCAGGCCGTTTCATCCCGGCGTCCTGCTTGGCTGACAGACCGCACTTGGCGAGCGGTCTCCATGCTCTCTCCAAGGACCATCCCTGCGGCTGGCTTGTCGACCTATGGGCGGGTCCGGCCGCCCGAAACCCTCGCGCCATCAGCTTTTTTCCCCGCCGCCTGCGGCGGCTTCCTCGCGCCGCTTCGCTCACAAAAAAGCTGCCCGCTCGGGTCCTTCACTGTCGCTGCGGCC
>SRUQ01000035.1 GCA_004791255.1 bacterium M00.F.Ca.ET.205.01.1.1 | reverse complement strand
GCTTGGTGATGATGAACTCGGCCAGCAGCTCGGCATCCGAATGGCCTTCCCATAAGCCGAAGGAATCCTGAGTACGAATGAGCCGCAGGAGGCATTTGACGAACGGGGAAGCAAGGGCCTCGTCGTCATTGTTGACAGCAGGGCCAACCGGAGGAATTTCGTTGTTCGTCATTTCAGTCTTCGTCTTCGAGGTACGATTTCCTTTTCCTGCGATGCCCACTCCGGGTCCGCTTGCGTGGCCGACGAATGGCTTGGGCGGGCCAACCCCAAGAGTGCCCCGTGGCCGACCTCGACATGTCCACGAGTGCGAGACCTGCGGCGCGAATTCGCGGCGCACATCGTCTGCGCCGCGATCCGACCGGTGGTCAACGCAATTGAAATCCAACCTTCCGCAAGCCGCCGCCTGCTGCATCGACATACTTGCTGCGAAGAGAGCTTCGATGGGCGGATTGGCCAGTGTTCAATTCCAATTGTCAGTCCCTTCGCGATTCTTGCTCAGGAAGTGACTGCGTTTTGAGTTTCGGGTGCCTTCTTTTGCGGAGCCACACAAAGATCCGCGTGACAGGCAGGCTCACCCGTGTAGTTGGCCAGTGCTTCGAGCAATGGGGTAAGATAGTACTGTTTGGTGTGGTCCGGAATTGGCCCCAGCCGGTCCACCGATTTCAGTGCCACCTCGATCAACTCGATTGCGCGATCTTTGTTGCCGCTCTCGTAATAATACTGAGCTACCGGGAGGTACCGGAGGTATTTAAACGGGCCATCGCCGTTCGGGGGATTGAGTGCCAGTATCTGTTCCGAGAGCTCGTTGCCCATCGCAAAGCGCTCCGCGCGCGGAAGATGGGAATTGTCCATCGTGGGATCGAAGAGTTGGTTGAGGGCCAAGGCCATCCACGACACCGCGTCGGACGTTTTGTCGATCGCGTCCTCGACCAATTCTCGCATGACCGGCATGCCGGTCTTGATGTCGCGCAGCTTGTGAAGCAGAAGATCCGCATGAATCTGCCGGAACTCACAAGAGTCTGGCATCAAGGCGAGGCCTTCTTCGATGGCCAAGAGCGCCGCCGTCCAATCCTCGGCCTGCATCGCCGGCTCAAGTTTGGCGTATATCGGCCCGGTAAGCGACATTTCGCGCGCTGCAAGTTGGTTATGCGCGATGCGCTTTGCATCGGCGGCTTTCGCTTCATAGCTGCTGCGCCAGCTGCCGTTAAGGACTTTCGGCAAAACGTCATCGAGTTCCGCCGGGTGGCCGATAAAAGCGATGTGGCCGTCGCGGTCGACCACGAACGAGGTGGGAATCCCAATCGAAGAGCTGGGATCCAGCCAGAGCTTGTTCATTTCGCCAATGTAATCGAACCCGATACGATAATTCAGATTCGGGAACTTCTCGGTCAGCCAGGCATCCACGTTGGTCCGCGCCTCGTCTGCGGTAGGACCCTGTTCGCAGGCGGCAACTCCGACCGCCTCAAATCCGCTGCCTTCATATTTCTCCTGCAGTTCGATCAAATCGGGCATGGCGTCGACACATGGTCCGCACCAAGTCGCCCAAAACTCAACGAGGTAGACCTTGCCGGGCCGAAAGTTCGTGAGGGGCTCGCCACGCAGCCAGTTCTCCACTTTGATCGCAGGAGCCGGGGACCCCATACGCAGTTCCATCTTGGTGTCCAAAGTCATTCCACACCTTTCGTCTCTTTTGTCGCGGAATATTTTCCAGTCAAAATCGGACACGGTCTCGAGGGCATCGCTCCCTCTGGCTTGCTTCAGCGAAGCTCTCACCGTGTTGCCGCACATCAAGCTGCAACGGAGGTGCCAATTCCCTCAGCTCCGGTAAGCGGCGGGAAATGCTTTGAAATTCTCCACGAGGCCAAATGCGGCCGATTGTCGTGAACCCGACATGTCTTCTGCCGCTGTCGGGTTTCGCCCTATCACTCTTGAGAGCTTGGACGGCTCGCCTGTGATTAGACTGGCCTCGGTCCTCGAGCAGTGGCAGTTTGGCGCCAGTTCGAAAGCGCGAACTCGCCGGCTTGGTCCTCGTGCCGCCACCGCCGCGTGTGGATTCTTGCCCCGGAGTCAAAATTCGCCTCGCGGTTGCCAACGGCGGCATGCGCTCAATGCGCGTGGCGTTGAGCCCCGACAGCACGTAATGGTACCAATTAGTGGATGCCCGTCGCTGCCTCCACTTCTCCAGCCAAGCGCTCGAACGACGCTACCTACCCACGTTCGAGCGCGACCGCGGAATCGCAGACTGCCGAACGTCAGCCGTTGCGAAAGGTGTAGCCGTACCCGTTGATCGCCGGCGCGCCGCCTAGATGTGCGTAGAGGACCCTCGATCCCTGTGGAAAGAAGCCCCTCTGGACGAGGTCGATCATCCCTTGCATCGATTTGCCCTCGTAAACGGGGTCCGTAATCATGCCCTCGAGCCGCGCGCACAAACGGATTGCCTCTTTGGTTTCCTCCGATGGAACGCCATAACCCGGGTACGCGTAGTCCATGAACAACACCACGTCTGCCTCGACAATTTCCGCTCCGAGGTGGACGAGCTTCGCTGTATTTTGGGCGATGCCAAGCACCTGCGCCTTGGTCTTGGCGGGCATGGCGGAGGCATCGATACCGATCACGTTGCGCTGTCGACCATCCTTGGCGAACCCGACGAGCATGCCGCCGTGGGTTGAACCAGTCACCGTACAGACGACGATATAGTCGAAGGCAAACCCAAGCTGCTCTTCCTGGGCACGCACCTCCTCAGCGAACCCCACATAGCCCAGGCCGCCGTATTTGTGGACAGAGGCGCCGGCAGGTATCGCATATGGCCTGCCGCCCCTTGCCTTGACTTCATAAAGTGCCTTTTCCCAGCTGCGGCGGATGCCGATGTCAAAGCCCTCGTCAACCAGGCGCACCTCTGCCCCCATGATGCGGCTCAAGAGAATATTGCCGACCCGGTCGTAGACAGCATCATCATGTGGGACCCAGCTCTCCTGGACCAGGAGGCATTTCATGCCGATCTTGGCGGCGACCGCAGCGACCATGCGCGTATGGTTGGACTGCACGCCACCGATTGTGACGAGCGTATCGGCATCTGACGCGATCGCGTCAGGCACAATGTATTCGAGCTTGCGCAGCTTGTTTCCGCCGAACGCGAGACCGGAGTTGCAGTCCTCGCGTTTGACGTAGATTTCCACCTTGTCGCCCAGATGCTTGCCGAGGCGGTCGAGCCTCTCGATCGGCGTGGGTCCAAAGGTGAGCGGATAACGTTCGAATTTTTCCAGCATGCTATCTCCAGCAAAAAAGTACCTGAACCTGCTACGCACCGGTCAGCCCAGGGGTATGGTCGCGTGTTAGCCGAACACAGATTCCCTATACGATCAGCTCAGTCATCAGAGGGTGACCAAAATTGGTGTGGGTCTGAGCACTGATCCTGTCATCCGCGCATCAAAGCAGCAGCACATGCTGGGCATTCGACCAAGCCGGGACACAGCTGAAAATTGCATTCCGCAGTTGATCAGAGTCAGACGACTGGTACCCGAGCTTTCCTGTAACCATCGGCATGCTGGCCCCTGTGGCGAGTTCCACGAGCGCGGCTAGAGGACTGCCAGATCAGAAAGAGCACGCGGCCGAAGTAGCCGGCCTGAAGCAGCAGCGAACAGGCCAGCGTCGTGACGACTGCCACACGGAGCGAATCCAAAGCGAAGTAAACCATCGACGCATTGCTGCACAGGACCAGCCCCACGAGCCGACAAAAAGATGAAGTGCACGCCGCTCCCCTGGTTTTCGCCAGATCATGTTGCGAGCTCGTCGGCCGCAACATGCGTCTGGCAGTTCTTGGGGCAGACGCGGCCGCAGGCTCCGCAGCCTATGCAGCGGCCGGCATCATCGACAACCATGATCATGCGATTGAGCTTGCCGTCGAAATCGTCGTCCTCGTCATCGCAGGGGCGAGGATTTCACCCGAATCATCAACGCCGTGAAGATGCATGACATCGCGCGAGCAGACCTTGAAACAACGGCAGCAGCCGATGCAGATTTGCTATCGATGGAGGTCAGGTACGGCGGCATCCAAATGGAGCCGTCACGGGTGGTGAATGTGCGCATCATCCTAAATTCTTCATTGAAGCGAGTTCTCTCTTGGCAACATCCAACTCGGCATAAACGGCTTGGGTTTTCTCGGCGACTTCCT
>SRUQ01000034.1 GCA_004791255.1 bacterium M00.F.Ca.ET.205.01.1.1 | reverse complement strand
AACTAACTAGTCATCTGGAACTGAAGTTCATTACATTGTAAGCTGTGCGCCTATTCGATGGAGAGTGCAGCGATAGCGAACGCGACAGGCCGACCGACGGCGCCTCTGGTTCTGGGGCGGGAAGAGCGCGAGTATCTGGAACGACAGGTGCGTCGGCAGCGGGTGGCGCGATCCATGTCCGAGCGGTGCCGGATCATTCTTCGTTGCGCCGACGGCATTCCCAGCAAGGCCGTCGCGGCTGAGCTGGGGGTGCATGAGCATACGGTCGGCAAGTGGAGGCGCCGCTTCCTCAAGGATCGCGTCGTCCGCTCGATCATGGCGGCGACCCGTCGTCATCGATCGTCCGGGGCCTGCCTGGCCGGGCTTCGTCCAGCAGACCCTCCACGTCGCTCCACGCCCAGCGATGCGCGACCCATTGGTCGATCCGATCGATGGCCGGTGCGCTTCATTTGTGAGTCTTCCTCTCAAAGCGCACCGCGAGAACAATCCAGGCAAGCACATGAGCCGATCTGTACGTCTACTTGCGCATGCCATTCGAGGACGGTGCGAGTTTCGACATCATTTTTTTAAGCAGTTTGGTGGCATGCCGGCCAATTGGCGTAGTATGTGACGTAGTATGAAGAAAGCGCGGGGATATGGTCCTCGAAGAAAACCGAGGAATATTGTAGACATTACGCATTTGTTGCAATATTAAATTTTTGGTAAATCTTCGCGCTGCATACACTTAACTTAAAATAACATTATGCATTGCGGTCATGTTATAGAGCTTTGATGAGGCCGGCCTGTCAACGACGGCCGCAAAGCTGCGGGCTTACAGCCGGCAGTTCTGTGCACCTGTGCACCAGCGACAACATCCAGCGCAAATGGCAGCGGAGAAAAGACCATGGAGCGCCCGCGGATAACTGCGATCTCTCAAATTCGAGGTCTGGCACCGAGCGTGTCCGACCAATTTTCTTTGATCTCGTCGGTCCATTTCCCCAAGGCAGCCGAGGAGGCGTTTGCGGTCGAGTTCGCCCGATTTCTCGCCCTTGCTGATGGTGTTGCGCAAACCGACCAGTTGTTCGACCTGTTGGCTACTTTTGCCATGAATTTTAATTGCCCTTGGATCGCCTATGGCTCTCTTACACCCGACCAAAGATTGTTAAAGTCGGACCGACGCGATCCGCCGGTTTTGCTGAACTATCCTGATGAATGGCAGAAGCGCTGTTTCAAAATGGGCTACGACAGGATAGACCCCATCATCAAGACGAGTCGAAAGCGGGCGGCCGCCTTTCGATGGAGTGACGTGTGCAAGGACGCAAGCACGACTGAAGACGAACGGCGCGTTTTCGATGAGGCTGCGACGTTCGGGTTAGGAACAGGCATCCGCGTTCCGTTGCACGGCCCCCATGGCAGCTTTGCGATTATGAGCTTTGCTCAACCCTGCGACCGCGAACTTCAAAATAGAACCGTCATCTACTTGCAGCTTGCGGCGTTTCATTTTCACCTAAAGGTCGCTAAGTTGGAGAATTCGAGCGGCGTCGGGGAGTTGCCTAGACTTTCGCTAAGAGAGATTGAGTGTATTTCATGGGCAGCGAGAGGTAAAACGTCGTGGGAATAGGGAAGATTTTGGATATATCTGTGAATGCAGTCAATTTCCATATAAAACACGTCAAGAAAAAATTGAATGCTGCTAGCAGAACAATCGCTGCCATAAAAGCCGTAGACCTTGGAATTATCGAAATAAATAGCGACGTCCAAAAGACGTTATACTTGAATCAAGATCTGCCGGTCTTGACTGGCAGTAAGATCGCATTGCTACGAGAAAGTCAGGCAATTTGACACCATTAACCCGTTGAAAAGGGTACCCTTATGCCAATCCTGACGGTCGTATCCAAATTACCTACAGACTTCTGTCACCGGTTCACAAAATACGCGAACGTTACATCGTTTCGCACTACGATCTCGTCGTCCGCAACGTTCCTCCCGCACAGCTCTGGATCTATCGACGAGCAGTGTGAGCCACCGGGAGGACACGTGCAACAGGTGGGCTTTTGGAAATCCTTCTACAGGACAGCAAAGCCCGAACTGAACTTGGTGCTGTGGGCCACGCCAATTCGCGCCCTCGCTGGCCCGCCTTTCTATTCCGCATTTCCTGAGTCGATTGACCGCACCGGAGAGATGATGGTCGGCTGCAAGTGTGCTTGGCGTCCGACCGGCTATCGAAAAGTTCCAAGCAGACCGCGCTGCGGATCTGAGGCAGCGGTAACGTCGATAGTATCAGCCGTCGACCAACTTCTTGGTGCAGCGGTACACGACATAGGCCAGAGAGCAGATGACGAGCAAACAGAACACGGTTGCAGGCTGCATCTGGCTTCCCGACGAGTCGTACCAGACGCAAGCGGTGAAAGCAGCGAAGCTTCCGCTAACGCGCGCCATTCTCCGATACTCCGGGCGCGCGGGCGCCTCAATCCGGCGAGGCTTAAATAAGGCCGCCCGGCGGCGCTTTCAGCAGACAACCCCATGCTCGGAACGCGTCATTGGCGGTGAGTATTATCACCAGACAGCGCTAGCTGGCTTTCTCAGTGGCGGAGGACCTCTTATCCTCTCTTTCGCACGCGGATACTGGAGCTTATGGTCTACTATGGGAGAACTCAATGACAAGATTTGTACCGGAAGAGACCTCGTCGATGATTGGTATGCCGCTGCCGTTCACGAATGGCGAGTACAGCCGGCGGATTGATGCCGTGCGCAAGCGGTTAGTCGAGGAAAAGCTCGACGCTCTCCTGATATTTCATCAAGAAAGCATGTTTTACCTCTTTGGTTACGAGCAGACAGGCTACTGGATCTACCAGACTGCGATACTGACTGCCGATAATCCAGAGATTACGGTATTTGTTCGTACCGCCGATGAACATATGGTCCGGGGACTGCCATACGTTGGCGACGTTCGGACCTGGAAGGATGATTCCGCGAACGACCCAATTGCGATCACTGTCGATTTGCTTCGAGAACGGGGCGTCTTAGGGAATGGTAAGCGCATAGGCATCGAGCTAAAAACGCACGCTCTTTTGCCTTTCTACCATAAACGGCTGAACGAAGCGTTGCCTTCGTTGGTCGACGCTTCTGACTTGATAACTGAACTGAGGATTCGCAAATCAGACGCTGAGGTGGTCTGCATGCGGGAAGCGGGAAAAGTACTCGATGCCGCTTACGCAGGCGCGTTCGATGCGCTACGTCCGGGCGTGCTCGAAACGGAGGTTCTTGCTGCAGCCCTCACCGGCATGTTCAGGGCGGGCGGTCACGTGCCGGCAATCGTTCCTCCGTTCGCTAGTGGACCCCGCTTGCTTTCATGGACCCATGGCCACGCCGTGGACCGCCGCATACTGCCAAATGAGGCAGTGACAATCGAACCCGGCGGCTCACGTCACAGGTATCATGCAGTCGGTGTACAGACAAGGTGGGTTGGTGGCGAGCCGACGGCGAAAGTTCAACAGACGTTCGACGAACTTATCCAAGCTCAAGAAGCTGCAGTTTCTATGATACGACCGGGCGTTTCTACGGCAGACGCGGCCCGTGAGATCAATCGCGTCCTCAAGCAGTTTGAGCTGTACAAGCCGGGAGCCCATAGTGGCTACGGCACGGGGATCGGTTACCCCCCCACTTGGCTCGACACCCTGCGCATCATGGAAAGCGACCGCCATGTGTTTGAGCGAAACATGACTTTCTTCTTGGTTTCCTATTGGGCTGTCAAAGAAGTAGGCGACGTGACGACGGAGTTGTGCTTGGGCGAGCCATTTATTGTCACCGACACCGGTTGCGAACGGTTGTCTGCTACGCCGCTCAGCTTGACCTGACTGCGGACGATCCACATCTAGCACTACTTTGGCAGTTTATGTTTGATGGCGTCTGCGAGCAGCTTCTCACAGTGAGGACATCTGCGAGGTGGCGGCCGCGTGAAGAGGTCGAGAATGGCTTCTAACAGCTGGCATGCTCGGTTGTGGCGGTGGTCCGTCGACTCTTTTTTTTCCGTCCCGCTGCTTTGAGGCGGCGGGCTTGGAGAAAGGCGTAGGCGATCATGGTCATCAAGGCGTATCGATGTAATCCAGTCCATGATCGGCCTTCGAAGTGGTCGAGGCCGAGTTCCTCCTTCAATTGCTGATGTGCCTGCTCACAGACCCACCTCGCCTTGATCGTGGCGGCGAGCATCTTGCGGCTCGCATCGGCCGGTAAGTTCGACACATAGTATTTTTGCTCGCCAGTCGACCGGCGTTCGCCGACGAGCCAGACCTCCTCGCCTGGCATGCATTGCATGCGATTGTCGAGCATCCGGTGCTTATGACCATCCGCAACGCGGACAGGGCGAGCCGCAAACAAGCATGTCAGCCGACCTTTAGTGCCGCGCCGCCAGCTTATCTTGTGCCATCTCTCACCAGACAGCATCACCTCGGCAGAGACCGGCGGCTGGTCCGGGATGTGATATTGGCGGCGCCTGCCGGTGGTCGCGACCGGGAAGATCAGATCAACATCGGCCGGATAGACGTTTTAGCGTCGCGATAGTCCTACAGCCCACAGCAGACTGCGCTCACTCAAAGCCTGACGAAAAGAGCTGCTCGACCCGTAGCCCGCGTCGGCAAGCACGCAGCCGAAACGCGCGCCGGAGGCGATGACACGATCGATCTCTTCGATGGCGATCTCCGGCTTTGTCAGAGCGACCTGTCGATCCTTCGGGACTCGCGCCCGCACCATCCGCTCGGGATCATTCGTCCAGGTGTCGGGCAGGAAGAGCCGAAGGCCCACCATCACCGGCACTTCGCGTGAGGCCAGGGTCACCGACACTAGCGACTGGCAGTTGGACGTCTTGCCAAGCGACGAAGCGTATTGAGGCGCGACACCAACCGAATGTTGTCCCTTCTTCGGTAACGCTGTGTCGTCAATGACGAGAAAACCCGCCTCATCGCCGACCAGGCGATCTGCCTTCTTCAGCAGGGCGGCCTCGAGCGGAGCGCTGTCCCAAACCCCTGCCGCGACAAAATGATGAAGCTGATCGTGCCGACATCGCCCGCTCGCGCGGCCATCGGTTGTACGCTCTTACGGTCGCCCGGCCCGATCAGACCAGCAATGTACAGCGGACACATCCGGCGCCGAGCTGGATGCGAAAGACCTGCCAAAAACGGTTGAAGCCAGTGCTCGAGATCGGCTTGCCAGTCCACATCCATTGATCGGCCCTCCACAAGCCGACCTCCCATGAATCACGCAAACTCTCTCTTGGGAATTCCAAAAACTCGCCCGCCAATAAAAATCTGCCAAAGTAGTGC
>SRUQ01000033.1 GCA_004791255.1 bacterium M00.F.Ca.ET.205.01.1.1 | reverse complement strand
GCAACCCAACCCTACCGAAGAACATCGATGACCACCGCTACGCCGCTCGCTCGCTACGGCGCTGTTGAGGGCGCGCTCGCGAGCGGCTTCGCTACCGCCGAGCTACACCACTCAGCGGGGCACGACCGCCATGAATCCGTGTGCGTGAAGCGCTCCAGAGCGAAGATGTTGGGCGTCAACCAGGTTCACCAATGAGCTTCACTGCTCGAGTTCTGCACGGTGTCACCGCCTGGCGCCGGAGGTTGATCCGGTGATTAGGAGGAGCACTCGTTGTCGGATTCTCGACGATGTCGGACATGTGACACAACGCTTCCAGAGCGATCGCATTGTTCCGAAACGATTTTCCCAGTTGGCACGACAATTGCGGTCCCTATGCGCAAAAGCACTGCGATGCCGCACCGACTGGAAGAACTCATCAATGATCACGCTTTTCGAACATGTGGGCGCCGCTACCAACACTAAGCGTTCCCGATCAAACGGAAGCCTCTATCCCTTCTTTCTGAAGGCTGTCCGGACATGAACGCATTTGATGTCCGTCCAACGCTGGATGCTCCCGACGACGATCCCTATGTCTGGCTTGAAGATGTAGAGGGCGAGCGGGCACTTGCCTGGGCCGCCGGCCAATCGGCAAAGACCCTGAAGCACTTCGGTGGAGCGCAATTCGAGCGCGACCGCGCGGCTCTGACAGCCATTTTCGACAATCGCGACAATCTTCCCCTGATCGCGCGCCGTAGTCAGTACCTCTACAATTACTGGCGAGATGACGGTAATCCACGCGGACTGTGGCGCCGGACCACCCTTGCCGCCTACATGAAGGCGGATCCCCAATGGGAGCTACTGCTCGATCTGGATGCTCTCGCGGCTAGCGACGGAGAGGACTGGATCTGGGACGGCGCGTCCATCGAGCCGGAGAGACGGGAAAGAGCCGTTCTGCGCCTGTCGCGCGGCGGCAGCGACGCGGTCGTGCATCGCGAATTCGACCTGATCTCTCTGAGCTTTGTCGCCGACGGCTTCAACCTCCCCGAGGCCAAAGGCTACGTTAATTGGCTGGACCCTGACACGCTTCTGCTTTCCAGTGCGCTTGGTAATGGCATGGCCACCCGCTCCGGCTATGCGCGCACCGTTCGACTGTGGAAGCGTGACGCGGATCCCCTCACCACGCCGGCAATCTTCGAGGCCGGGTTCGAAAGCTTCCAAGTGTCTGGTCATTCGGACCGCACCGGCCGCAGCGAGCGCCTTTGGTTCATCGAGCAGCCGGCCTTCTTCGAGAAGATCAGTTGGATCGGCGATAGGAGCGGGCCGAGGAGGCAGATCGATCTTCCTCGCGACGCGTCGTGGCGGGTCTTCGGCGACTGGCTGGCGGTAAGGCCGCGCAAGCCCTGGACGGTGGGAGGCACCACCCATCCCGCCGACGCGCTGATCGTCATCTCGCTTTCCTCTTTCCTCGCTGGCGGACGCCGTTTTGAGACCCTGTTTCAACCAGGGGAAAGGCGCTCCATGCAGTCATTCTTCTGGAATGACGGGAAGCTCATTATCTCTTACCTCGTCAATCTCGCACCGCGTTTCGAGATGTTCACTCCCAGCCACCAGGAATGGACGCGCCGAGTCCTGAACACCCTGCCCGCCGAAGGTAGTGTCGACGTCTGGTCATTCGATGCGGCAGTTCACGAGACCAATGGAGAGGTCCTGATCTGTGCTCAGGATCCGATCACGCCGCCGCAGCTCTTGCTGTTCGATCTGAATGCCGCGCCGTCTCTCAGCGCTTCAGCAATCCTGAAGCGCAGCCCGGAGAATTTCGATGCATCCGGACTGGTGGTCACGCGCCACGAGGCAGTCTCTATCGATCATGAACTGATCCCCTATACGCAGGTTGGTCCGGCGAACGGGAACGGAGATGCTCCGATTCACCTTTCCGCTTATGGCGGGTTCGGCGTATCACTCCTGCCCTACTACAACTCCCCTCTGGGCAAGCTGTGGCTCGAGCGCGGCGGCACGTGTGTCGAGGCGAACATCCGCGGCGGCGGCGAGTTCGGCACCCGCTGGCACGAAGCCGGGCGCAGGGAGGGCAAGCGTCTCGCCCATGACGATTTCGCCGCCGTTGCCGCCGACCTCGTGCGAAGGGGCATCACCCTGCCGAGGCGGATTGCCGCCGAGGGTGGCTCAAATGGCGGCCTGCTGATCGCAAACATGCTGACCCGCTATCCTGAGCATTTCGGGGCTCTGTTCTGCACAGCACCGCTTATCGACATGCGTCGCTACACCAAGCTCTTGGCGGGCGCGAGCTGGATCGACGAATATGGCGATCCGGACAAGGTTCACGATTGGGCTTTCCTGAAGGAAATCTCCGCCTATCACGCCGCAGCGCCGGGACAGCCCTATCCGCCTATCCTGATCGCCACCACGAAACGCGACGACCGCGTCCATCCGGGCCATGCGCGCAAGATGGCCGCAAAACTGCAGGCTCTTGGCTATCCCGCTTACTTCTACGAGGCCAGCGCAGGCGGGCACGGCTGCGGCGAGGACAATCGGGAGCAAGCCGCATTCATCAGTCTAGGCACCAATTTTCTCCGCAGCGCAATCGGCTTCAACGATCACTTTCCGGAGACGGCGGAACGCGTTGCAACGCAAGTGGGGCATTTGAGGTCCATCAACAATTCATTCGAGCAGGAGACGAAATAGTGCAGTGCATCCTTTCTGAACATCAAGGAGTGAATCTCATGGCGAGAACGCGAATGGGCGTAGCGCGGGCAACAGCAGCGGCGGTGGCCCTGATCATGGTGGGACAGCAGGCCGTCGCCGCGGAGCCTGCGCAAGCAGAGACCGTCCTGGCGGAGACGGGAGCCTCGGTCACCGAAGCGCCAATCCCTTGGCAGGTCCGCCTGCGGGCGTTGGGCGTCGTTACGAAAGATCTGGGCTACGTTGATACGCTTCCCGGCTCCGGTCTTTCGTATTCGGACACGGTGACGCCGGAACTCGATATCTCGTATTTCTTCACCGACAACATCGCCGCCGAACTCATACTCGGTACCACTTATGCCAACATCGCGGGCCAAGGGACGATCGGAGGGTTGGGCAACGTCGGCAAAGTTTGGCTGCTGCCGCCGACGCTCACGTTGCAGTACCATTTTACCGATCTCGGCGCGTTCAAGCCTTATGTCGGCGCCGGCGTGAACTACACGATCTTCTACAACCAGGACACTGGCAGCGCTGATGCTCTCAAGGTGAAGAACACGTTCGGCACGGCGCTGCAGGTCGGATTCGACTACATGGTGGACCAGCACTGGGGCCTCAACTTCGACGTGAAGAAGCTTTTCCTGAAGCCGGACTTCGACGTCACGGTGGCCGGCGCGAAGCTGACGGGGAAGGCGGAGCTCGATCCCTGGCTGATAGGCGCAGGTGTCACCTACCGCTTTTGAATATCAGAGTGAAGTCTGCTTCCCGACTGCCGGTTTAAATGAAGGGCGCCTCGCGCGCCCTTTTTTACGGTCGACACTGCAGGGCGAGACCTCATGAAGCCGATTGTCGAGAGGGCGGGGCTCTCTTCCGGCGGACCAAGAAGGTGAACTGGCCAGCTGGCCCCGCGCCTGAGATGGAGTGCTCAGAAGCGCTTTGAATCGGGACGGGCTTTGGTATTGTGGGTGGAATGCTTCAGCCAGACTATTTGCCAGCATCGTCTCCCGGACGTCATGTCTGAGCTTCGTGTCAGCGCAAGGCGAACACGCGGCTCCTAGATGCCGACACGATGGCTGGTTCAGCCATACTGCGACAGTTGCCTGTTTTTTCGGTTCCTTTGCTGTTCGCGCGCTAACCGCAACGCTCCATACTAGTCTCGCGTGCCTGTCCCCGTGGGGCGGGCAACAGAAAGCGATTAGGCCCGCTGAAAGAGGCGGACCGCATCCGAAGGACCGTAAACAAGAGAAGGACCTGAAGCGAGAGCGAAGATTGCGGCAGGCCGCGGCGGGCCTAAAAGGGAATGCCGACCACCCCACGTCCCAGGAAAAGCTGACAAAAACGCAGCGTCCGACTGTCCAATAGGATGCGCCCGCGCGAGGGCGAGCTAAATGGCAGGGGCTGCCGGGGGACCTAAGAAAAGCGTGGGTTCACAAGCACCCGGCGCGCGCCATCAGGCCGCCAGCTACTTGGAGGGCGGGTGCATCAGCCCTGTTTGTCGGGCCGAACCAGATCCATGTGGCTGACGCCGAGGGCCAATGCCAGTTCATAGATCGTGATAATTGTCGGATTTCTTCGGCCTTTCTCCAAGCCGCTGATGTACTGCTGACTGAACCCGGAAATCTCCGCAAGCTGCTCCTGCGTCAGGCGCTTCCTTTGCCTGATCCTCTGCACATTCCGTCCGACCAACTTGCGCATATCCATGCACGCAAGCCAGCGGATCAGGCGGCTTGAGTTTATCAACTATAATATGTAATCCACATTTAGCAGGCACAGGGCTTCGCGGGTCCATTGGCCGGAGATAGAATTAGCGATGTTGCAGCCCAGATCGAACACGCCGTTCGCCGACGAGGTCCCCTGGTCGGACCGCATTACAGCCTACGACAAGGACCACTTTACAACCTATATGAGGCTCCTGGACGCCTCGGCAGACAACGCCACTGAAGAGGAAATGGCCAAAGTGATCCTCGGCATTGATCCGGCACGCGAACCTGAGCGCGCACGCAACGTTCTTCGCAGTCATCTCGACCGTGCAAACTGGGTGGTGACGAGCGGCTACAAGGATTTGTTCGCCAGTTGACGAAATGGGCGGTGCGGTCGCTTCGCTTCAAGCAACGAAGTCGCGTAACACCATGCATCGACGTATCACCACAGCGCGGATGGCCCAGCGCTTCGCTGTCTCATCATTTTGTCCTCCGCTCGCCAATGGCTGCTTCCCAGGAATGGGTGCGTCGGCGAATCATGACAGGAACGGGTCCGCCGTCTGAGCCGCACCGCATCCGAAGGGCCGGATGGACAACCTACTGAAAGCTCACAGCTGGCTAAGGGTTGCGGGACGCCGCGGCGGGCCTAGAAGGATGCGGCGCCACCTGCTGGGAAAGGCACAAATAGAGCGAATTGCGAGAGTCTAACGACGCGCTAGGAGGCGCAGCGGAATGGTCGAGACGCCAGAGCCAAGAAAAGCGGGGCTCGACCCACCGGCACACGGCACGCGCGGTGATGGGCGCGGGCGCCCACTACGTGCGCAGGCTCAACAGAATCTCACACGGATCAGCATCGAGGGCCGCAGTTACGTCGAGAAACTCAATGATATCGAGACGCCGCTCGCCACCCTCATATTTCGCCACGAAAGATTGCGGACGACCAAGCTTCTCAGCCACCTGCGCCTGCGTCAGCCCTTTGACATTGCGCAGTGAGATCAACTGGGCCAGAAACCGCTGGTGGCGGGGAGATCGAAGAGATTTGGGCATTTAGGTGAACCGGTCAGGTAGAGACCGGCTCAGCGACTAATCCCCGTTTCGGATTATCCCATTTTGGGATATTCTGCCTTGGATCCAGCGATCAACATGCGAGGTTCGCGGCAGACATGAATCGATCAACGGGAACAGATAGGACTCAAAGCTCAACACTGCTCGACGAAGTCCCTTGGTCTGACCGTCTTACCGCCTACGACAGGGCGCACTTTACCATCTATATGAGGCTCCTGGACGCCGCAGCCGATGAGGCGCCCGAAGAGGAAATGGCCCAACTGATCCTCGGCATTGATCCGGCACTTGAACCGGAGCGCGCCAGGAAGGCGCTTCGTAGTCATCTCGACCGTGCGAACTGGATGGTGACGAGCGGCTACAAGGAATTGTTCGCCAGCTGACAAATTCGCAGTGCTCGGTCATAGAAGCAGGCAGTTCCTGTGCCATTGGTCAGGCTGATCGGGGCCTGCACCACAGACGCGCCGGCAAAATGGACCCGGTGGCGAGCACAATTCAGTTCCCAGGAAATCGGGTTTTGGCAATTGTCCGAGCGTCTGACGTGATAGAAGGTTCCGCTCTGTCTGGATGGGTATTAGCCCGGAGCAGCACTCCATATCGTACCGGCGCTCGACGAAGGGTCCACCTCTTCGCTTTCAAGCCGCATAACCGATAGCCATCGCCCTAAGTCAAGGGTTAGAGATTACCGGCAGGCAGGTATGCAAGCGGGCCATCCTCGGAAACTATATAACCGCACGACTAGCTCGTCAGCGACGAAACACCCGCTCGAGCACCCATAGACTATGATCACCGGCGCGGACTGGAACTATACGGCTGCATCGCCCGAGCCGGCGGAACAGAAGATCTCGGCATCCAGTCAACGCTCGATACAAAGCGCGCGATCGAATGGCCCGAGCACAAGGGGATCAAAAAGCTTCTCAGAGAATTGAGGACCCTTCGGACCCCAAAAGGGCTATAGCCTGATTTTGGGTTCGCACGCCTAGCCCGTCCTATTCATGAGCCTTGTGGTTCGAGCGCCGCTGAGCGTTCGGTCAGGCAGGTGTGAGGCGTCTTTTTCACCGCAGCTGAGACTGGACTTTGGAACGCGCTGGAGGGTCAAGGCTTGG
>SRUQ01000032.1 GCA_004791255.1 bacterium M00.F.Ca.ET.205.01.1.1 | reverse complement strand
CCAAGCTCGTGTTAGGTCACACCTCCAATGCGTCCTTTCTGTCATCTCCCTGATGGGGAATCAGGACAGTTCTTATTCATGAGACGCTGCTCCGCCTTTTGCGGGGGCGGGCCCGAGGGCCTGCCCCCGCAAAAGGCGGGTCGCCCGAATTGGAGACCCCCTTGGCCGAGCTGTTGTTCACGACGGATGAGTTTGCGCCGAACGGCACGTCATTCCCTGGCGTGCCGATGCTTCTCGACCGAGAGATGCGGCTAGTTGAACCGGCCTGTGCCTGGTTGCTGCACGTTGCTCTCGTGAGAGGACGAACACGCAGCCGGCAGACATGGCGCACCTATGGTGAAGCCCTTTATGACTGGTGGCAGACCCTCGAAGCCAATGAGTGGATCTGGAATGAGGTCGGGGTCGCGGAGATCGCCGCGTACCGAGATCGGATGCTCTTTCGCCCAAGCGATCACACCGGACGGGCGTATGCCCGCAGCACCGCCAACGGTCGCCTCAGAACATTGGCCCTGTTCTATCGATGGTGCGTTGCTGCGGGTCTCACCGATAATGTACCGTTCAGCACGAGCGAACTCGCGCTGTCGCGACGTCAGCCGCAGGGATTCCTCGCTCATGTTGATGCCTCCGGTGGACGACAGCTCGCCAATGAGCTGACGATCCGACAAACATCGGCGCTGCCCAAACCGCTATCGCCGGTCGCATTGCGGCGCGTGATGGCTGGCCTGGGGGCGCGCGACCGTCTGATCATCGAATGGGCTGTCACAACTGGAATGCGCCGGATGGAGGTAGCAGGATTGAGACTGCGCGCACTTCCACGGTCCAGCCTGGATGCTCTGGTCGCCGTCAAGATTGAAGCCACGAAGGGCGGCAAAACGCGGACGGTTTATCCGCCATTGCCCCTGATCGATCGCACGCTCGCTTATGTACGCGAAGAGCGAGCCGTCATCGTTCGACGGGCCAAATTGCGGAACGCCGACTACGCGGAAGCAGATGCTGTCTTTCTGACGGAAGCTGGTCGCGGGATCAGTGCTCGCCGCGTCGGTGCAATGTTCGCCGCGGCGGCTGGGACAGCAGGTGTAACGGCAAGCTTCCACGCGCTGCGGCATACCTTTGCGACAGCGATGCTCCGGTTCCTGCAACGGCGGGCGCAGGACGAGCCGAACCTCAATCCACTTCTCACCCTTCAGGTGGTCATGGGACATGCCGATCTCTCTACGACGGCGATCTATCTGCGCGTCCTGGCGACAGACCTGACACTGGTAGAATCCTCCGTCGACGAACTTTACGGGGCTCTTCTACAATGAAGCGGCAACGCAAGGACTATCGGCTCGATCCATCACCTATACCGCTCACGGGCGTGCCTAGCTCTTTGGTAGTCAACTTCCTCGATCCCGAAGGTCGGCCGGAAAGCAACTTCGACTTCTCGACTTTTGGCACGACACCAAGGGTTGGCGCCGAAATCGCGCTTGCCTTCCGCCACCATCATGCCGGTCATAGTCCGGCGACACGCGAAAGCGCCTTCCATGCGCTTCGTCGATGGTTTGTGTTCCTCGGCGAACAAAATCCCACCATCACGTCGATGCAGCATGTCAATACGGCGGTGCTGAGGGCCTACATTGCCTGGCTGGACACGAAATCTTGGACGAAGACTTCGCGTCACGGGACCTGGTCCGTGCTCAAGCAGATGGTTCGCTGGCTGAAACGCAATCGGCCCGAACTCGTCGCCTCCGATCTGGAAATCCCGTTTAACGCCTTTCCCCGCAAGAATGCAGAGACGCGCCCCCGCGAAGCGCTGAGCCGGTCGGAAATGGAAGCCGTCTTGTCCGCGGCTCGCAAAGACATCGAAGCGATCTGGTCAACCTTCCAGGCCGGGAAGACGCTGCTCTCACGGGTCGATCGCGAGGCCATCGCGCAGGAACGGGATCTCAGCCGGCTCGATCTCGACGATCTCGGGGTGATGCTCGCTGTCATCGTCGAGCATTACGGCGGATTGGTTCCTCGGACAAAGGTTGCATTGGAGCGAGGCGCCGGACGCTGGCGGCTGCACTTCGCCTCTCTCAGGCATGGCGGAAACCAGAAGCTCGCCAGCTATCTTCATACCCTGCCCGAAACGCTGATCCCGTACATGATTGCGATCGGGGCGCAGAGCTATGCGAATCCCGAGGCGCTGCGCGAACTCCGGCGGGACTGCATGGGCGATCATCTGCTTCTCGATGGCCGGGAGGTGATGACATGGTCGAAAGGTCGCTCCAACCGCGTGCAGCGTCGAAGCTTCCTACGCGACAAGAGCCTGTCGGTGCCAAACTTGGTTGACCAGGTGCTGGAGATGACTGCGCCATTGCTCCCATATGTTCCGTCGCAGGATCGTGAGCGGCTCTTTCTGGTCGCGACCATAAGCGGCGCGCGTACGATCAAGCTGATCCCCGACTACTTGATGAGCAAACACGTCAGATTCTTC
Source organism: bacterium M00.F.Ca.ET.205.01.1.1 (assembly GCA_004791255.1). Lineage (GTDB taxonomy): Bacteria > Pseudomonadota > Alphaproteobacteria > Rhizobiales > Rhizobiaceae > Mesorhizobium. Next base: position 4,524 of record SRUQ01000032.1, on the reverse strand, counting down.
GCACAACGCCACGGTCTCGTCGACGAGAAGGGCGCACCGCTCGAACTGACATTGGCTGCATTGCGAACCACGGGGCTCACTCTCGCGCACGAGGCGCTCGGGCACGACATCCTGAAGACCCAGATCCTCGCCAACCACGCCACTCCGGATACAACGCAGCGCTATATCGATCGGCCGATTGTACGAAGGGCCCAGGAACGTATTATCGGTGACCTGCAAGTGCGCTTCGTCGAAGCTGTTCGTGGTACCGACGATGAGGATGAAAGCGACGCCGCACCGGCAGTCGATACCGAGTATGCCACGGCTGCCGGCTTCATCTGCAAGGATCCGCTGGCGGGCATCGGAGAAGGTCAGAAAACTGGCCGGCTATGCACGGCCTGGCTGGGCTGCTTCACTTGTCCAAATGCAGTGATCCCTCTCGATCCGGATGTTCTGACACGGTTGTTATCGACGCGCGATGCCCTTGTCGCGGCGCGCCAAACGCTGGCTCCGGACCGCTGGCGGCTTCTCTATGCGCCAAAACTGGAGATCCTCGAGCACGATATCCTGCCGCGCTTCTCGCCGGAGCTTCACTTGGCCGCGTCCATGAAAGCGGCACCAGCTCTGCCGGTGATCGAATGAAGACGCGACCTGCTCGAAAACCTGTTCTCGCCGAATGGTCCGAAGCTCCGCTCTCGCAATGGAGCCGGTTCGGCGATGATGAATGGTTGCTCGACATCCGGACCGCCGGTCGGCGCGCCGACCAGAACAAAATGAGCTGGGCGGTAGCCTTGCCGGAGGGAGCTGTCATCAGTGAAGACGCGTGGCGTGCTCTCCATGAAACGGCGAAGCAGTTTTTGTGGTCGATGACCGTGAACCCACCTGCCGGTCGCAAGCGGCTGTCACCAGCGTCGGTGCATAGCAAAGCCATCACCCTGAAAACCATGATCAGGTGGATGGCGCTCGACGGACTGGAGACGTTCAGCAGCATTGATGCCGGGGCCGTGGAGCGGCTGCGGGCCTGGCTGCTGACACGAATGGGATACCGGGGAAAGCCCATCACCGCGAACACCATCGTCAACTACATGGTGGTGCTGAAGGATCTCTATCGACAGCGAGCCAAGCTTGATGACGCCCCGTTGATCGATCCTCTGCCGCAGGAGACGACCTATGAAGCGGCAGGCCTGACGCCCGCGACGCGCGGCGCGATCCCGTTCATTCCTGATGCCATTGCGATCTCCCTGCTGAATACCGCTCTGCAATGGGTGGAGGACCATGGTTCAACGATCGTGAAAGCGGAGACGATCCGACGCGAGGCGCGGGCGTTCGGGTTAACCCGAGGACCGAATAGGCAAGCCTCCCACCATGTTCGCAAGGCATTGCGTCGTGCCGACCTGAAAGGCCCTACAGGTGAAGCACTGTCCGGCGCGTATGCGGTCCGCCACGCTGCTACGCATCTCGCGGAGGCCTGCTATATCATCATTGCCGGCTTCGTCGGCATGCGCGTGAGCGAAATCCTCTCGACGGAGGTCGGCGCCATCGAGTTCCACCCCATCGGTGAGACCGGCGTCGAACAAGCCTACATTGTCGCGCGACTGTTCAAGACAGTCGATCAGCATGGCGGACGGCCGGAGCGCTGGATTGCTCCCGACCCCGTGGTGAAAGCGGTGAGTTTGCTTGAGCAACTGAGTGCACCGCTGCGCGAAGCTTCCGGAAGGCGTGAACTCTTCCTCGTCAAAAATACCCAGTACGGCGAGATCGTCCCGGTCACCCAGATGCATATCGGCTGTCGGATCAACGATTTTGCCCGCCACGTCGGCGTGCCCATGCATGAGGGAAAGCCCTGGGCATTCAGCAGTCACCAGTTCCGCAAGACGTTTGCGCGCTTTATCGCCCGAAAGGACCGGTCGCAGCTTCTTGGCCTTGCGGGGCACTACAAGCACGCATCGGTCGCTATGACCGCACGCGGCTATGTCGGCAGCGACTTCGATCTTTGGCAACTCGTCGATCATGAAAACCGCGCCGAAACAGCCACTGCATTGGAACGAATGCTGGTCAGTGATCGACTTGCCGGTCGCATGGGTGAACGCATCGTCGCGGGCAACGCCCGGTTCCGGGGGCGCGCGGGCGAGCAGGTGCGTCAGGATTACATCGAATTTGTCCTTGCCGAGACCGACCTGCGCATCCACGCCTGCGATTACGGCTGGTGTGTGTTCCAGCCGGAAACCAGTCGCTGCGGTGGCGAGGTCGGGCCCAGCGAGGCAGGCCGGAGTCCAGCTGTCTGCCTAAGTTGCGCGAATATGGTGATCGAGCCGCAGCATGCGCCTTACTGGCAGGACCGTCGAGCGCGGAACCAGGCGTTGCTTCCTGCAGCCAACGCGATGACGGCCGCGGTTCTCACCGAGGCAATCGAACAATGTGACAATGTCCTGACCAAGATTGGAGAACATGATGGCTGAGCCACGCTCGCCTTCCGCCTTGTCGGCGGCGCGCGCCTATCGTGCGGCGCTGGCCCGACTGGTTCGTGGCGAGGGCCGTCATCCGGACCATCAGGGGCGGATCGTGAGGATCAACCCCGCTTCAGTCGCGCGGGAGGCAGCGAAAAGCCGAAATCCGCTCTATACGACACATCGCGACATCCTCGACGAGATCGAGGCTGCCGTGCAGGCACCGGGACCATCCAGAGACCTCGCGACCAGGGTGTTGGAAATGGAGGCCGAGATTGCGCTGCTTCGCTCCGAAGCGCGGCGGCACAGCGAGGAAAAGCGAAAGCTGGCGAGCGAAAATCTCGCGCTCCTTCTTCGCGCAAGGACCGCTGAAGACAAACTGACTTCCTTGCAGCGGCGGGCGCCGTTGGCACCTGCCGCTGTGATGCCTGTCAGGCCGCTACCGCGCTGATCTGCTTGCAGGGCTGTTGCGCATGCATCCAGTCCACAGCCGCCTGAGCCTTGCTCGAGGCCGTGAAGATGGCGGAGGTATCGGCGCGAAGGACCTTCAACCAACTGGAGATGTAGGCGGCGTGATCCGGCCGTGGCCGTGCCGATATCGATAGATCGGCGAGAACCATGGCTGCTCCAGCGTCTGCAATTATCTCTTCCATGGCATAGGCTTCGGAGCCGAACCTTCCTGAGAGATCACGGTCAAGCCTGTGCTTCGCCCCCGTGGCGTGAAGACCTTCATGGAAAAGCACGCTGTAATGAGATGCAACGTCGCGGAATGAGCTGAAAACTGGCACATGCACCCGATCAGCCGAAGGCAAATAGTAGGCTTCGTTGCCCCCGTACACGGTATTGATGCCAAGGTTCGCATAAAAGGCGTCGGCGTGCGCGATGCGTTCTTCTTCTGATCGAGCAACCGCCGGTTCTGGCTCATAACCATCGACCTGTGCGCAGTTGAACACCGAATAACCGCGGGCGAATAGACGTCGACGCTCACCATCGCTGGAATCATCGTCGCTATCCTCGTCAGACTTGCCGCCGATCTGCCCCCAGAAGACAACGGTTGTGGACTTCTCACCTTTGCGCACCTGGGCGCCAAGAGCCTGCCATTGGCGATACGTTCCCCAGAGACCGGTAGGATATCCAGCGCTATGCGCCGCGGCCCACAAGGCAAGCGTGTTCACGCCACGGTAGGCCTTGCCGGATGCGACGTTGGTCGGCCGCGCCGTCGCCGTTCCATCATGATGCCAGGGCATCACATACTCGCCGGCACCGGCTTCGATGGCAGCGATAATCTCTTCAGTTATGCGGGCATAAACATCTGCTCGGTTCAGAGAAGCCATCGTCATGCCCTCCCTGCTGCAGGTGCCGAAGCAAGAAGGACACTTGCGATGAAACCTAACTCGTGAAAGCAGGTCCGGTAATAGTCGATCTGGTGGAAGAAAGCCGGCTGCGGCGGCACCTGTATGGTGTCGCTGCCGGGCATGTAGAAGGCGCGCTCGCCGCCGATGCGAAAATCAGCGCCGGTTGCATGAATGAGCGCCTCGGCCTGCGGGACCATCTCGCGCTCAGGCAGAGGCTCGCCGGCGTCGTAAAGATGTTCGGGCAGATTATCGCACTGCGCGACATTGAAGACGGTGAAGCGCTTCAGGAAGGGCACCGCCTGCGGTTCGTCGCCATCGGTGTCGGCGCGTTGCTTTTCGTTCTTGGGAACAAAGCGGTCAGCGTGAACGATGGTGGTGCCGTGCTCGCCCTTTCTGACATTGCCGCCAAGCGAAAGCGCCTGCCGGAAGGTGAGCCAGTTCTGGCTGGGGAAACCACGCTCGATGACCGCGCCCCACAGGATCAGGATATTGATGCCGGAATATCGGCGCTGGGTGGCCGCATTCCGCGGCAGGCCGAGGCCTGTCCTTGCCCTGCCCCACGGCTTGACCCATGGCACGGTGCCGCGCTCCAGTTCGGCAATGATGCGGTCGGTGATTTCCTGATAAAGGCTGGCGCCGGTGCGCCCGCCACTGTCTGCGCCAGCCTGTCGGCTGCCGCAACGTTTGTTGTTTGCACGCATCGTGATGTCCTCCGCTCTACAATCGCGCGCCCTCCCCGGAAG
>SRUQ01000031.1 GCA_004791255.1 bacterium M00.F.Ca.ET.205.01.1.1 | reverse complement strand
GGCGGCCTGTCGGTGACGGTGCTGCCCGAATTCGTCACCGGCATCATCCTGATCCTGATTTTCGGGGTCTGGCTGCGCTGGCTGCCGATTTCGGCCGCATGGCCGCGGGATGCCGGCTTGTTCACCCAACTCTATTACCTGATCCTGCCTTCGCTGCCGCTGTTCCTGGTGCTGTTCGGCTACATCGCCCGCATGGCGCGCTCCGGCATGATCGAGGCACTCGATGCCGACTATACACGAACAGCGGTGCTCAAGGGCCTGCCGTGGCGAACGGTGATCTGGCGCCATGTCCTGCGCAATGCGCTGCTGCCGACCATCACCGTCATCGCCACCCAGACCGGCTATCTCATCGGCGGCCTGGTGGTGATCGAGACGCTGTTCCGCTACCAGGGCATCGGCTCGCTGATCTTTACCGCGGCGCGGGGCAAGGATTTTCCGATCCTCGAAGCCGGCACCCTGACTATCGGCATCGTCTATGCGATCGCCACCCTGGCCGCCGACTTTCTCTACTGCGTGCTCAATCCGCGAATTCGGCTGGAGACAGACCAATGACCATCACCGACACGAGCATGCCGACGCCCGATGATACAGGCAGGCGCGGCTTGATGGCGGACGTGTTCTTTTCGCTGCTGCGGTCTGCTACTTTCCTCACCGGCTTCGCCATCGTCCTGTTCTGGATCTCCTGCGCGCTGTTCGGCGAGCATTTCGTCCCCTACGACCCACTGGCAACCGACATCATCAACGCGCTTGCGCCACCGTCTTCCGAACACTGGTTCGGTACCGACCAGATCGGCCGCGATGTCTACTCCCGCGTCATCGTCGGCTCGCGCGACATTCTGACCGTTGCGCCGCTGGCGACACTGCTGGCGACCGTGGCCGGCACCGCGCTCGGCCTGTTCACCGGCTATTTTCGCGGTCTCGTCGACGATGTCGTCAGCCGCCTTCTCGAAGCCTTCATGGCGATCCCCGGGGTCATCGTAGCGCTGCTGGCCATCGTGGCGCTCGGCACCTCCAAGACGATGGTTATCGTCGTCATTGGCCTCAGCTTCGCTCCAATCATCGCGCGCACCGTGCGCTCCGCCGTGCTGGCCGAGCGCGAACTCGACTATGTCGCGGCGGCACAGCTTCGACATGAAAGTGCCCTGCATACGATGTTCGTCGAGATCCTGCCGAACGTCATCCCGCCGATCCTGGTCGAAACTACCATGCGCCTCGGCTACTCGGTTTTCGCGGTCGCTACGCTCAGCTTCTTGGGGTTCGGGATCCAGCCGCCCTCGCCCGACTGGGGGCTCTCGATCTCCAACAATTACGGCATGATCAGCGGCGGCTTCTGGTGGACGGTGCTGTTCGACGCGCTGGCCATCGCCTCCCTGGTGATCGGCGTCAACCTGGCGGCCGACGGCGTTCATGGAGCGCTCAATGACTAGTTCCGCCAAGGCCAAAAACGCGCTCGAACTCAACGATCTGTCGGTGGCCTACCGTGTTGCCGGCCGCAACCGCGCCGTGCTCCGCAACCTCAGCCTCACCATCGGCCAGGGCGAAGCCTATGGACTGGTCGGCGAGTCCGGCTGCGGCAAATCCACGGTGGCGCTCACCGTCGTGCGCTATCTGCCGAGAAACGGCTCGATCACAGGCGGCGCCATCTCGCTCGACGGCCAGGACGTGATGAACCTGGATGCCGAGGCGCTCAGGCGGGCCCGCGCCGAGAGTGTCTCGATGGTCTACCAGGATCCGGGCAAGGCGCTGAACCCGTCGATCCGTGTCGGCCGGCAACTGACCGAAATTTTTGAACTCGGCGGCATAACGGGACAGGCGGCCATCGACAAGGCAATCGCCATGCTGAACCGGGTACGCATCTCCGATCCGGGCGGCGTCATGCAGCGTTATCCGCACCAGCTTTCCGGCGGAATGCAGCAACGCGTGGCGATAGCCATGGCGCTGGCCAACGATCCGACGATGCTGATCCTCGACGAGCCGACGACGGGCCTCGATGCGACGGTGGAAGCCGAAGTGCTCGACCTGATCGCGCAGCTCAGGCAGGAACTGTCGGCCTCGATCCTGTTCATCAGCCACAACCTCGCCGTCGTCTCCAACATGTGCGACCGCGTCGGCGTACTCTATGCCGGCATGCTGGTCGAGGAAGGACCGACGGAGGTCGTGTTCAGCGATCCGCGTCATCCCTATACCGTAGCACTCTTGCGCTGCCTGCCGCGCGGGGGCCAGCGCAAGCATCAGGGCCGCCTTGACACCATTCCGGGCTTCTTGCCCGGCATCGGGGTTGACATCAAGGGTTGCGCCTTTGCCGACCGCTGCGCGCTCGCAACCGACCGCTGCCGCAGCGAATTGCCGCCGCTCTACAACCTGAGTGACGATCGAGGCGTTCGGCTGTCGCGCTGTCACTATCACGAGCAGGCGCAATCCTTGCCGCGCGCGACGCAGAGGGATGTGGCACCGCTTGCGCCGAAGGCGACAGCTGTGCCGGTGCTGCGCGTCGCCGGGCTGAACAAGACCTATGGTAACGCCCTACGGGCGGTGAAGGACGTATCACTCACGCTGCGATCAGGCGAGACGCTCGGGCTAGTCGGCGAATCCGGCAGCGGCAAGACGACCTTCGCCAGGCTGCTGCTCGGCCTGGTGTCACCGGACGAAGGCGGCACGATCGAGCTGGAGGGCAAGCCGCTGGCGCCTAGGCTGGAGAACCGCAGCGACGACCAGATCAAGGCAATGCAGATCGTCTTCCAGAATCCGGACTCCGCACTCAACCGCTCGCATTCGGTCCGGTATCTGATCGGCCGCGCGCTGAAGCGGCTGGCGGGCCTCTCCGGCAAGGCGCTGGAGGCTCGCCTCAACGATCTCGTCCGTTCGGTGCGGCTGACCGACCGACATCTGACCGTCAAGCCGCGCCAGCTGTCGGGCGGACTGAAACAGCGTGTCGCCATCGCGCGCGCCTTCGCCGGCGACCCGCGGATCGTCGTCTGCGACGAGCCGACCTCGGCGCTCGACGTATCGGTGCAGGCGGCGATCCTCAATTTGCTTGCCGACCTGCAGTCGAAAGAAGACGTCAGCTACATCTTTATCTCGCATGACCTTGGCGTTGTGCGTTACCTCTCCGACAAGATCGCCGTGCTCTATCTCGGCCGCATCATGGAGATTGGACCATCCGAAAAAGTTTTCTCCGGCCCGCACCATCCCTATACCGAAGCGCTGCTGTCGGCCGTGCCCAAGCTCGATCACACCGAGATGTCACGCATTCGTCTTGACGGTGAGATCCCCAGCGCTACCCATCCGCCGTCGGGCTGCGTGTTTCACACACGCTGCCCGCGCAAGATCGGAGCGATCTGCGAAGAGCAGGAGCCGCCATTAGCCGAGGCACAGCCCGGACATTCGATCCGATGCCATATCCCCTATGCGGAGCTGGCCAAGCTCCAAAGCTCGAAGACCACAAAAGGCGGTTTTGTTGCAATGGCTGAATAGCGGCGCAGAGAAGCCTAATGCAAGGTCAATCAGGCGGCGAGGATTCGAACTGCTCGGCCCAGGACGGATTCGGATTGAAGGCATACCTCGCCTGTCGCTTGCGCAAGATGCCGGAAAGGATGGTGGAGGTGGCGGCCGTTGATTTGAAGCCGAGCATCGGCCGGCCTTGGCGCTTGATCCACCGATGGTCCTGCTCGATCAGATTGTTCAAATACTGGCTCCGGCGGACGCAGATCGGCTTCAACCGGCGCCAAGCGGATCCTGCAAGCGATTTGTGATGTCGCAGGAAACGCTCGCCTCGTAGTCGGCGGTCGGCCATGACGCTCCAGCGCCTTTCTGAAGAAGCACTTGACCGCCGGCAGGTCGCGCTGCTCTCTGAACCAAAACTCGACTGTGCCGACTGACGGCCTTTGAACACTGCAACCCTCCGAAAATGATCGAAGCCTCCTTGCCACAGCGCCGTATTCAAAAGGTTGCAAAGATCCTGCTGCTTTGCAGTGGAGCGAAGTCTAGAGTCACCCTGGTAAAACATAAGACGGGAGGGAGCTCGATGGGTGGAGACGAGTCCGGCGGTGGGATCACATCCACGGTCATATACCCGACGAATTTAATGCAAAGCAGCCGGAGCAAGAACCGTGACCAAGAACTAATCGCATTTCTAGTTGATTGCTAAACGGCTTGGCGTGCCTGCACCCAAAACAATCCTGTTCTATATCACATTGTGTGCGCGAGTGGGGGAATGGAGGCAGATTGCCTGCACAGCTCATAGATTACTGCGAACTTCGGATAAAGGAGATACAGTGGAACCCTGGGGATGGTGTGAGGAAACCTGGCGGCAAAGAGTTGGAAAGGTGCGCGCAGGGCGCTCGCTAAAGCCTGCCAGTTGGAAGGGAGGCGCGCGCTGTGCGGTGGCACTATCGTTCGACTGCGATCACGAAACTTCTGAACTGGTTCTTGGAGGAAATTCCATCGGCCGCCTATCGGCGGGCGAATATGGCTCGCGGGTTGGTGTGCCCCGTATCTTGAACACACTGAAACGGAATGGAATTTCCGCTACATTCTTCATCCCTGCTGTATCCGCTCTTTTGCATGAAGATGAAGCACGTCGCATCGTGGGAGATGGACATGAAATAGGCATCCACGGTTGGATCCACGAGTTCAACAGCATTCTTGCTCACGAGGTTGAGCGGGAGCTTCAGTGCAGGGCGGCTGATACACTGGAAAGAGTTTCTGGTCAGCGCCCCTTGGGAATGCGTACGCCATCGTGGGACTTTTCGCAACACACGCTGCAGATCGCACAGGAACTCGGTTTGATTTACGACTCTTCTCTCATGGCCGACGACGATCCGTACGAGTTGCTGGGAGACGGTGTGCCTACCGGTATCATTGAACTTCCGGTGGAATGGATCCGCGACGACGGCGTCTATTTCAATATGGATCTGCAATCTGCGCTGCGACCGCAGATGTCACCAATGGCAGTACTCGATGTCTTCAGGCGGGAATTTGACCAGGCTTGGGGAGAGGGGGGCCTCTTCCTGCTTACGATGCATCCTCATGTGATCGGCCACCGATCGCGCATGTTCATTCTTGAGGAGTTGATTGCCCATATAACGAGTCGCTCTGACGTTTGGGTCGCAACTCACGGTGATGTGGCTCGCTATTTGAAAGAGATGACCGCTACTCCGACACTCTAGACGTCATGTTCCGAGGCCTGAGATCGGTGGCCCGCCCTTTCGCGCGATTAAGAGACGAGGGTTGCTCGGTACGTCGAGCCGATCCTCACGCACGGAGGACGAGCCATGGGAGAGCATAGCGAAGCATTTGTCGCGTTTGATGTAGACCAGAAGAAGCATGCGGCGGCGATCGCGGAGGGCGGCCGCACGGGCGAGGTCCGGTTCGTCGGCGAGGCCGGCAGCGATAGAGCGGACGATCAAAAAGCTGAGAAAAAGGTACGATCGACTGCACGTCTGCTTCGAGGCCGGGCCGACTGGTTACGGACTTTACCGTCAGGTCCGCGATCTTGGTCACGACTGCATGGTGTTGCGCCCGCCCTGATTCCGAAGCTGTCGGGCGAGCGCGTCAAAACCAACCGACGGGACGCGGTCACTCTGGCGCGGCTGCATCGGGCGGGCGAACTGACCGAAGTGTGGGTGCCGGACATAGTCCACGAGGCTGTCCGCGATCTGATCCGGGCCCGGGAAGCAGCGGCAGACGACCTGCGCCGCAAACGCCAGCAGCTGCTTTCTTTCCTCCTGTGCCATGGCCGGATCTATGAGGACGGCGGTCATTGGACATTGGCGCACCGACGCTGGGCTTGCCCGCCAGAGCTTCGAGCATACGGCGCAGCAGATCGTGTTCCAGGAGAAAATCGACCGGGCGCGGTTCAGCGGCTACGCCGCCTGGACGGGCAGGTGAGCGCCATCGTGCCGAACTGGTCAACGGCGCGGGTCGTCGTCGAGGGCCTATCAGGCGATGCACGGCGCCTCATTCCTGGTGGCAGTGATCTTCGCGGCCGAGATCGGAGATGTGCGCCGCTTCGATACACCGGCACAGTTGATGGCCTTCCTCGGCCTGGTTCCGGGGGAGCGTTCGACCGGCGACACGGGCCGCATCGAGCCTTACACTCGTCGGCAATCGACGCGCCCGCCGCGCCTTGGTCGAAGCAGCATGGACTTACCGCTATCCCGCCAAGGTTAGCGAGGCCCTGAGGGTCCGGTCGCCTGGAAGGCGCAGGTACGGCTCTGCGCTCGCTATCGTCGCCTCAGCGCGTCTTCCGCAACTTCGCGTCGCCGACGTTCGGGCGCGGCTGGCACAGTGGCCAACCGAGGGATGATGCGGCCAGAGCGAGTTCACGATGCCGCAACTTGTTGGATGAACAGGAGCGGGACCGGTCTCATACAGACGGGCCGTGACGCTCGACTGATCGCGTCGGGCGGTATCGACGTCAGAATAAGCAAAGTGCCCCCGAGCAGAACACCGCACGAGTGGTTAAAACATTGATTTGAGGAAGCCTCAGCGTTGCGGGCCATCACGCTGGTGCCAGGAAGCGTCGACCCGATCACCATAGCCGCGCTCATGTCTGTTACCTTACCGCTCAGCACGAAGTCTGGGCTGAGAGCATGAATGAGACACCCGGAACCAACTCGGCCTTGGCAAGTACAAGACCAAATGTGAACTGCGCCTACGTGCTGTCGCACTGCTCGGATCGACCTTTCAGACGAACAATGAGCCTCGTCGCACGGGTCAGCTCTGCGGGGGACCCAGTGTGTGGAATTGCGTGGCAAGCCGACAGGGCCGAGTTCATTTACGAACGTGCCGACGAGCTCATCCGCTGTGGATGGCAAGGATGGGAGTTCGATGAAGTATGGCGGCGTGAGGTCTACTAGGCATTCCCTTCAAGCCGCAACGCGAACCAGAACGAGCACCCTTGCTACCCGCCTGGGCAATAGATGCCACAGCCGTCGCCGTGCTCCCGCCTTCTGGTCCGGTGGCACAAAGTCCTCAAGGTCGCGGATACTCGCGGCATCGCCGCTCCGCTCGACGTCGATCTGGAAAAGTGGATTCTTAGGGCGACGGCGTTCTTTAACGACAAGCCGGCCATCTCAAAACGCGATGTCACCACCTTAGACTTTATATTGGCGAACTCAATGCTAGGTGGCGCATACTTGGCGGGCAGCGGGTGGAGGTGCGTCCGCCCGCCAAGGCTCTAAATGAATCGAGCAATACAAAGTGCAGATCAAAGACGTCCTCCTCGCGCCTGGCAACGGCGCTTTTTTCTATGACGACCAAGCGTCCATCAGGCTTGGCGCAGTGCAGGAGGGCTTCATCTATGGTGGAGAACCGATAACGCCTGGGTTCACGTTGCTTCGCGTTCCGGCATCTTCGCTTAGTGTCTGGCTTGTTCTCACCGACGACACCGTCGTTTGGGGCGACATGATGAGCGTTCAGTATTCTGGCGCTGGCGGACGCGATCCTTTGGTCGACACCGCCCAAATCTCGGATTTGACGTCGCGGGTGGTGACGCCACGGCTTCGCGATGTCGATGAGTCTCTTTACCTTGATGCCTGCGCGAAGGTTTTTGAGCCATTCGAACAGGAGCGGCTACCCCTCGCGCTTGAGCATGGCGTCAGCCAGGCGCTCCTTCGCGCAGCGGCCCTACATCCAGCGGGCCACCATGGCAGAGGTTGTATGCGCAGATCTTTTTCAAACAGAGCCGAAAACAAAGCCTTATTATAGCGCTCATAGAGGAGTAAACAACATGCCAGCCACACCATATGAAGCCGCTATTGGCTACTCGTTTCCCCAGAGTGGCATGACTCGGGACGAGATCGAACAAGAACTAGAGCATCTGCGTTCACAAGATGCAGACCCGCGCTCGACGTTCCCAGATCGTTGGCTGAATGACCGCGGGCTCCTGCTTGATGACGGCACATTCGAAGTTGCCAAGGCCGCTCACTTTGCCTTTTTTACGAAGGGCAACAACTACCCTACCGTGGTTAAATTTGAACGCGATCTAATACAGATGGCGCTTAGTTTGTTCCACGCTGGAAAGGATGCAATCGGGGCCATCACCAGTGGCGGTTCTGAGAGTCTCTTTCTCGCTACTGCCGCTGCTCTAGCGAACGCCAAAGAAAGACGGCCTGACATCGCCAGACCAGAAATAGTCATTCCGCAGACGGGCTATCCCACATTCGAGAAATATGAACGGTATTTCGGATATACTATCCGTCGCGTTCCAGTGGATGAAAATTTTCGCGCAATCGTCTCGGCAATGTCTGAAGCAGTTAGCGAAAACACAGTCATGATGCTCGCCTCAATGCCGTCCTGGTCGCA
>SRUQ01000030.1 GCA_004791255.1 bacterium M00.F.Ca.ET.205.01.1.1 | reverse complement strand
ACCATCAGCCAAATGAGCGATGATCCGCTCATCAGCCTGCCGGCAGTGGCGCGCTGATCAATTCCGGCCCATGCCGGAGAGCACGGCGACCAATGCCGTCAGCTACACCACTCCAGTGGGCACGATCTTCATGGCAGACACCATGATGCGATCGATGCGGTTAGAGACCAAGCTGGCTGCGCCTGTGAGTTTCAGCCGCCAGCTGGAAGCAGCTGAGTTCTGACGAGAAGGGTGGGGCACCCCTTGGGCGACCTGATGGTTGCCCAAGCCCTGCCGCAATCTTGGCCTGCACCGTCCCCTTGATTGCTGTCGATCAAGCCAGGAAGCTGCATTCGGGCGAACGCATGGGGCTGGTCCCCATCGCAACTTGGGCTGATGTGGGGCCGTCGATATGCGATACGAGGGTCTAGGATAGGGGAGCTCGGGCTCGGTAGTATCTCAGCGAGACGGCTAATGGTCGACGAAGTCTTCCTGACGCCACGCATTGGTATGCCGCAGCAAAAGGGGCGTTCGGGCGCAAGTCTGGTTGTGAAATCGGCTGCTACAGGGGCATGCCGCGCTTCATCTCCATACCGTCCGCGAAGAAAGCGCGGCGCGAGCATCACCAAAGAGAAGCGGCGCGCCGTTCGTTTTGCGGTCCACTGACCAGTCGGCTTCACCTGTACAATACGGGCTGGCATAGCGTGAAACTTAGCCTCCAATGGCGGAAATTTCCCCCAGGAGACCTAGATGACTAAGCTTATAGCACCCGGCTACGACAACCTGCCCACAACCAGCGTCGAAGCCACCGCCACGCCACCAGGTCTTCAGGGAACGTCCTGAACGGAACCCAGCCGGGCACTCCTATCAAAGCGACCCCCTTCGCATGCTCAGGCCGCGCTTGCTGTCGCTGCGCGGGACCGACAGCCTGCTTCTGCCCTGCACAGTGCCGACGACACATGCTTCGACGAAATGGCGTCATCGAGGTCGGGTGGCTTCGGCGCCGGTGCTTTGCCAAATTGCATGATGTTTGGACGTCCGTGGGGGCGGGCAAGGGGGCACAGTCGTGCCTGCAGTTCTCGTGACTGGCGCGGTCGAGGCTGATGGGCGGGATGAACGATCATATGACTGCACCACTGGTATGACGCCGCGCGAAAGGGCATGGGAGTTTTTGCGCCGCAATCCAGCATTCCAGCGTGAGGTGACCGCTGCAAGCCAGCAGGCCAATAGCTGGTCTTACCAACCCTTGCTTGACCTGGTCGCGTCGGCCGGCGACCTGTTACGCTGGGGTGTTCTGTTTCGCCGAGTCTTATGGGCGAAATTCGATCGTTTCTGGTTCCGCTCTGGTGCGTCCATGTGTTGCCAGTCATTGCAGAACATCTGCCAGCATCGTCGGAGACAACGCCGTGCGAACTCTTGGCATTGCCAGGTCGTGCGACGGTCCTGCCTGGCGCCCGGCAAAGGCCAACATGTTCTTCTTCGCAATGCCGAGCATACGCTCCAGCTCGCCGTCTCTGGCGTGGATATCTTGAGCCTGTCTGTCTCCGAACCGAGGCGATCTGGCCCGCGAGCTTTTGAGGCACCGCCTGAGGGCGGCTCGAGTGCCTCAATGCTCTAAGTGTGGGTCAACGTCTGCCTGCCCGCTGAATTTGGCACGCCTTACACCTACGTCACGACCAAGACCTTCCTGTTGCACTTCGGCCTCGACACACTGCGGGATTTGCCCGATTTCGAGGCGATTGAGGTTGCCGCGCTGCTCAGCAAGGAGAAGCTGCTGGCGGGCGATACTGCCATCGGGCTGGTGAGTGGTGGAGGAGGTGAGGAGCGACACTCCAAGGCCAGGACGGGCTAGCGCAGCAGATACATGGAAGTAATCGCTTGATATGAGCGGTTGAGAGTCGAATCAGGGAACTATGCGATCACTATCGATAAGAGGTGGCAATATCGATCGTGATTGTATCGGGCCACTCTACGGCGAAGGAGGCGGCAACTTGTGTCTCCGACCCGAAACGATTACCTTGCGGCCATTATGAGCAAGCATTTGGCATCCGTCTTGACGACCGTGAACGCGCCCTGCAGCGTACAGCTGGACGACGCGGCGCTGGCCGATTGCTTTGCGGATCTCGATTTGGCCAAGCAGCATCCCGCTCATGTCAGCGCCTTTCTCGGCGAGGTCCCTCTCGCCCAGCAAGTCGAGTTCGCAACCGCGCACCACATTCGCGGTCGACGAGATGAAGGCTTTTGCCGCCAAGTTCTCTGCCTGGTCCGGCGAAAGCTATCCGCTCGCCGCGTAATGGCTGGACATGATAGCCGACGCCCGTCCGAATGGCGGCGGCTTTTTCGTATTATATCGACCTGATCGGCCAGCTTCGCGGGAATGCCGGGGCTACGACTTTGAATGGTCATTTGGCGGCGGAACGGCTATGATGATCCAGATCGGCCATCGCGAAAGCCACGACATCGATATTTTCCTCGACGACCCTCAATTGCTCGGTCATCGACCATCCAAAAGCCACCAGCACTTTGAAACGATGCCGTCCGACTATTTGGGCGACGGGCTTCGGTTCCAGAAATTCGCCTTCGAAGACGTTGGCGAAATCGACTTCATCGTTGCCGGAGCGCTAACAACGAAGCCGTTCTAGACCCGCGTGGTGGAAGGCAGGACCGTGCGGCTCGAGACCATCCCGGAAATCATCGCCAAAAAGGTCTATTACCGGGGATTTCGGAAGCCAACCCGCGCGACATCTTCGACATCGCCGCCGCAGCCCGGTCGCAATTGGGCGAGGTCGTCAACGCTCTGCGTGCGCTCCCAGAACAGGTCGCTCGAACCAGACAGCGGATGGAAAAACTCAACAATGAATTCGTCGGCCATTGCACAGCTGATGATCATGCCCTGACTACGAAGCGTCGGCCGCCGACAGTCTGGACGCAGCGTTCGCTGCGCTCGACGAGGTGTTGTCATCACTCAAAGAACCTGACCCCCACGACCTAGCGACCAACCGAGGGAGGGGAGGGGTTTCTCAGAGCCCGGACGCCTTGGTGAGGTTGGTCCGGAATCTGCCGCGCCTCCGCTGATATTTGCGGGTCATCTCGGCCGAGGCATGGCCGAGCTGCTTCTGCACGTAACGCTCCTCGACGTCGGCCGACGAGGCAAGTCCGGCGCGCAGCGAGTGGCCCGAGAACAGCAGCGCCCGTTACCCTTCCGGGAGATCGGAGGGGACGCCGGCGGCGATCGTCACCTGCTTGACCAGGCGGCGACGTGCTTGTCGGAGAGCCGTTCGACGTCGACGGTCTTGTTGTCCTTGAAGATGCGGCGGAACAGGGGTCCACGTGCGATGCGGCCAAAGCGGATCCAGCTCTCGAGCGCGACTACGGGGTAGGTGTGGTCGCTGGAGCCGCGGCCGACCTCGACCTCGCGCCAGCCGGTCTTGCCGCGCAGGGTGACCAGCAGCCCTTGCCGTCAAAAATCTCGATCCAGCTGGCGCCATCGCTGTTGTCGTCGCGCATGACGTCGAGACCGACGATCTCGGAGCGCCGCAGGCCGCCGCCACAGCCCAGGAGCAAAATAGCGCGGTCGCGCAGGCCCTGAGGTCGTGGCCGAGCGTGGCGATCATCGCCAGCAGATCGTCGCCAGGACCGCCTCTTTCTGCCGCGGTGGCTTTGCGTGCTTGCGGCGAATGCCGGCAAGAACCTTATAGATATGCCGCTCCGCGCGGTCCAACGGCCGGCCGCGCTGGGTAAAGTTCCAGGCGAGGCCGGAGAGCCGCCGCTCGATGGTCGCAACCGAAAGGGCAGGGGCGCCACGCTTCGGATCGCCGGCGGCGGTGCCCGAGGCACAGGCGCTGATATTGAGCCCGATCACCTTCGAGCCCGGAGGCAGGGGATCGAAGCCAGCGCGCCGGCACCAGGAGCAAAAAAATGCCGCCAATCCTTGGGGTAGGCGTCGCGCGTGTTCTCCGAGGTGGCGTTGTAGTCCCTCGCGGTCTCGACCAGTTCCTGGACATGCGCCGGGACTCTCTGAGCCGGGTCTCCATCTCCTTGTAGAGCTTGTCGAGCTCGTCATCGACTGGCTTCACGTCGTCGATTGAACATTGCGTCATCATAGGCTTTGTGCCTTGTTGTAGCAGGCATCGTCCGTTCGCGCGGCGGACCCAGACATCACCGTCGCTGAGCCGAGAACGACGGTAAAAGAAAATGCACTCACTGACTTCATAACCAATCTCTTTTGCGGGTGATTTAGAAACGGACGCCGAGCTTGGCGCTGAACCCGTGTGTCTGGGCATCCGAGGCGATCTGTCCCTGATAGGCGATGCCGAACGTCGCGTTCTCGGTGATGTTTACGTCCAGCCCAGCTTCGAGCAGAGCTGCGTTCTTTGCGATCGGCACGCCCTCGATGGCGAAGGAGGAACCGCCAGCAAAGGCAAGAGCGGTATCCGGCCTGACGTCGCCGAAGGCGTGGCGCCAGCCAAGACCGCCGCGCGCGGTAGCAGTCACGGTGCCGAGGGTCAGTACCGTCGACGCACGCAGACCTAGCGTGGTAAACGCCGTGTCGCTCGAGCGATCCCCGCTCGACAAGGCGGCTGCGCCGCCCTTCTCGGTGAAGCCATCGGCGTCAAAATTCACATAAGCGAGATTAGCGTAGGGCTCGAAGGGAGCCGAAGCCGTATTGATACGGTAGCCGAGCTCGCCAAAGGCCTGGAACGTGCCGGCGTCGTAATCGGCCGAAAGGCTGTCGGCGAAGCCTGGAAAGACCACGGACCTGCCGGTCTCGATGCTGTGCCAGGTATAGGCAAGGCCGGAACGAAAACCGAGATTGCCGTTCTGCGTGCCGGCAAAAAGACCGAGATGGTAATTCTCGCTCGAGCCCGACGACGCGCGATTGTCCGCCTCCAAGGAGGTATGGCTGTAGCCGCTGATGAGGCCGAGCCGCCAGCTTTCGCCGACAGCCGCGTCACCGCCAGCCAGAAAGCCGCCTGTCGAGTGATCGAGACCGGCGGCATTGCCGTCGCTGTCGAGATGACCCCAGGCGCCGAAGCCACGGCCCCATACGGCGAAATTCTCACTCGTTGCCGGGGCCAGTTCCAGACCACCCAGCCCATAAGTCATCACCGGAACGCTGGAGGCACCGACGCCGTCGAACGCCGCACGGATCCGTTCGCTCGCGGCATCGCGTACAGAATGACTGTCCTCGATGAGGCCGCTATGAATGGAAGCATGAACCTCGCCTGATAGCATATCGAAAGCGTTGCGGGCTTCCGGCGCCGTCAGGAACAGGATGTTGTCCTGGATCGGATTACCGCTTCCAAGCGCCTGAGCCGCTGCGGCGACCGAGCGTTGATTGAAGGTGCTGGCTACATCGGCAAACGCCGTCGATGTGCGGCTGATATCGAGATAGACATTGTTGGCATCGTAGACGAGCTGGAAATCGACGAAGGGCGTCGCGTCTGTCGCCAGAGCCCCCGTCAGCCCGCCATAGGTGCCGCTTACGCCGCCTGCTGCGGAGAGCAGAGTATATCGGGCATCGACCGATAGCGTTCCCTGCCGCAGCAGCTCGATCTGCGCGCCGCTGTCGATCGCCGCTACTACGCCAACATCGATGAGATCGGACGACCTTGCGAGGTCGACCTGATAGATCGATCCGGACTGCTGCGCGAAATCGCCCGTGACAGTCAGTGTGGTGACGATCCTGCTCGGATCGGTCGCACTGCCAGGAGCGACCGTGCCGCCCTCGGAAATGGTGACCGCACCGTAGGTGCCGCCGCCTGCGACGACACCGCCGCTGTTTGCGATAGCCGTGCCCCCGATCTGCCCGTCATTCCCGAGAAAGCCGGACGTGGTCGCATCATGGGAAAGCACACCTGTATCGGCAAGCAGCAATCCCGCGCCGGAACCGACCGTCGTCATGCCGGAAAAATTGTTCTTTCCGCTCAGCGTTTGCACGCCACCGGCAACGAATAGTTTGCCGCCCATATTATTGTTATCAACGTCGAGGTCGTTGATGCTGCCGGCGAACGTGTCGTTCGAATCCGTTAGCACCAGGGTACGCTTGCCCAGCTCGACCGTTCCGCTGCCACTCAGGCTACGAATACGGGCATCGTTGTAGGCGTCGGAGATTCCCCAATAGTCGCTGCCATTTCCATGTTCGGAGATATCGAACGTGCCGTCTGCAACGACTTTCGCTGACCGTTGGATGTTGCCGAGCCCCGCAAGCGAGAGATAGGCATCCTGAGCAATATTCGTCTCGCCGGTGTAGGTGTTGACATTCGTCATCCGGACCACCGTCTTTGTATCAAGCGTCAGCGATCCGGAGCCGGAGACGACACCCGCTATGCCGAACCCGCCCTCATTCCCCATGCTCGTCGTTATCCTGCTCAGACCGGTCCCTTCGGGTGCGGATGAATCGGTAGAGAAGTTGCTGGCAGTGACGAAATGTGACGTATAAGCGGTATACTTCTTCTCCAGATCGAAAATGACCGATCTGTTTTTGAAGAAGTCAAGACCGGCAACAAAACTGGTCTGGTCATTGGGTTGTTCCGTCGTGCCGCTGGTGTAGGTGAAGTCGATATTGTCCAGCCTTACCGGATCGCCATCCGTTCCTGCGATTGTAACGCTCGGGATGTTGCCCGATGCGCTTACGATCTCGCGTTGCTCATTTCTCCGAACATTTTTAAGTTTGACGCCCGCATCCTGAAATTGCTTCAGCATCGCATCACTGATCTCCAGACTGCCACCGCCCGGTGTGCCGGTGTCGAGCAATACCGCGGTCTTGTTGGGGTCGGTGATTGGTGGGGCTCCATCCTTAACCGTGTACTGCAGATTGTAGCTGCCTTCGTATTCGGTCGAGGCATTGGCGCCAGAGCCAGGAAAATTCTGATAAGAATCCTGATCTTTTTCCTCGGGTTCTCCCCATGGCATGGCATTAGTATATTGGGCCCGGAGGCTTGGATTGAGGTTGACAATCGTGCAGGGGGAACAGCCAGGCGTTTGGTCGCTCTCGGAATCCGGATTCACATTGGCGGAGACCACGTAGCCAGACCTGGTGACACTGCCCATCATGCCCCAGACACTTGTCTTGCCAAGAAAATCGCCGGCCCCGAATGTACCTGCGAAATCGCCGCCTTCGTCTGCCATCTTGCCAGCGGTCATTTTCGCCCGCTGCTCCTTATCGGCGTGATAAGGTTCTTGGAGATCCTGACCATACATATCTTTAAGTCCATCCGTCACGGATCCCGGCGTGCACTTAAGATTGTTGTCCTTGCAATACGCATGGGTATAGACAAAATCGAGAATGCGAGCAGCCCGGTATTTCTTATCGCTTACAGACGGCCCGTCGATTGTTATCTTTTGATCTGGATCGACATATGTAAATTTATCAATTTCCACGTTCTGAAGCTTATTACCATACGTTCCGTCCCCGTACGTATATACGTAAGGCGTGTCGGCAATCGGGCGGACCCCGGTCACCTCTGACCCGATCTGCGTGTTGAGCTGGTCCGAGCCCGTGTCGAATACGTATCGCTGCGCGTTGCCATTGTTGATCTTGGCCCAGATGCCCAGGCGGTCATGGCCTTCCCCGACATACTCCAGCGGGATCGAAATCGGGTCGTCGGCCAACGCTTCTCCAGTTGGAAATGCTACCAGACCCACCCCGAGAGACACAGCCGGCAGGAATACCGTCGTCATCGCGGTGGTTGCCGCCAGAAAGTTCTTTGTCCCGAAACAAGCCTGCATACCTGGTCCTCGAAAAAGTCTCGCAAACTGATTGATCATTGGAACGGCCTCCTGAATTGTTTAACGAGACCCTTTATGGCGGCCCTGGCTGACAACAGCCTGAAAGCTGCAAGCGGCATGCGAAAATGGGGCGATCCTGAATGACGACAGATGCTGTCAACACTGGAAGAGTGCTCGGCCTGAAAGCTGAGCACGCTTTATGCTCAGGCTGCTGACAAGGCCAAAGCAGCGTAAGTGCGGAGTGAAATCCAAGGTCCACATGGGTCGTCGCGCTTCCCGTGCGCCTGGGAAGGCGCCGGCCCGGCCAAGCTTTCCCAGATCGTCCGGATGGCGCACAAGATACCGGTTCAGGTCGATCGAGATGGAGGCCGAGGCGTATGCCAAGGCGGTCGACTGCCTGACGAAAGATCAGAATGCGTCGCTGGCGCTCTACGATTTCCGCCGGCAGCGAGCTCAGCTCCTGCCGGGCATCCGTGTTTACTGGCGACGAGACACAAGATGTGCCCAAATTGCCACCAGACCGTCACCTGCGATGAGTTTCGGCAACTGATTTGATCGTGCCCACTGGAGTGGTGTAGCTGACGGCATTGGTCGCCGTGCTCTCCGGCATGGGCCGGAATTGATCAGCGCGCCACTGCCGGCAGGCTGATGAGCGGATCATCGCTCATTTGGCTGATGGT
>SRUQ01000002.1:777209-870560 GCA_004791255.1 bacterium M00.F.Ca.ET.205.01.1.1 | reverse complement strand
TCGGGCAACGTCATCGAACTATTCGAGTTCAAGAAGGGCTGAGCTCCCAACTCGTCGGCGTTCTTTACCCCTTGATCGTGACCAGATGCGAGGCAGCGGATGTCCGCTATTGGCCCATCGCGGGCATTTAGCTGCGCGGCTGAATTTGGTCGCTAAAGGTGCATAGCGGACTCTGGTAAGCTGTCCGCCTAGCAGATTTATGGGTTCACGGCCTAGCACGATTGGCAGTGTTGGATTCAACCCAGCGGATGCGATTTCGCTAGACTAATAGCAGAACCACTACGCCCAGCTAAAGCGTCGACGACAGAAGAATCGCACAGCTACACAAATGCCGGAGCGACGCCACCTTTGCGCAGAAGTCGAGCGGCACATCTCTCCGATGGGTATTTTCCAACAGTTTTGCCGCAGCCAAATGGCGATGTGCGGCAGCCTTCATGTTCGGAGGATATGTTGTAGCCACGACTCTTAGCTCCCGCGCAAGTGTTGACAGGTGACCAGATCATGACTTGAGAGTCGAGTATCTTGTCGCGCCTCTCTTCCCGGGGAAAAAAGACTGCTATTTCTGATTGCTGTCATGTACCGACGTTCGCATTACAGTGCTACGTCCGTCGGCCGAAAGCGTACCCGCGCCGGCCATCGCAAGAGCCAGAAAACCGCCCGCAATGGCGATGTCCTTCATCAGCATCTGCTGGTGCAGGAAAGCGAGCGTCGCATCGTCGGCGCCCTGGCCGTAATGGCCGATAAAGCCGGCCGCGATGCAGAAGGCGGCAAGCAGCAATGCCATGATTCTGGTCTGGAAGCCGACGAGGATCGAGAGCCCTGCGACCAGCTCGAACAGGCCCGTGCCCCAGGAGGCAAGCGATGGCAGCGGCAGGCCGAGGCCGGCGAAATAGGCCGTCGTGCCGGCGATGTCAGCAAGCGCCTGGAAGCCTGACGGCACGAACAGCGCCGCGAACAGGAGCCGCGAGCCGAGAAGCAGTGCGTTGCGGAACATAGGCCACCTCCCTTGCCGGCGCCCCAATGGGGTCACGCCGGTAACCGATGCAGTATATGCCTGTAAATCGACAACGAAAAAGCGGCGCGGAAAATTCCGCGCCGCCTTCGTTTTAGGCCTGGGAGGAAGGGGATCAGCCGCGCTTGGCGTCGATCGAATAGGCGCCGGCGCCGGAAGAGGCGAGCAGGATGAAGCCGCCGGTTATGGCCAGGTTCTTGAGGAACTGGATCATCTGCATCTGGTCGGCCCAGCCGGTGTGAGCGACCAAACCGGTGGCGATCGTGAAGATAGCGAGCACCCAGGCAGCGATACGCGTCTGGAAGCCGACCAGAATAGCAAGGCCGCCGAGCAGCTCGATCAGGCCGACGACGACGGCGGTCACGGTCGGCACCGGCAGGCCGATTCCGCCGAAATACGCTGCCGTGCCGGAAATGGCGGTGAGCTTGCCGAAGCCGGAAAGCAGGAAGATGACGGCAAGCAGGATGCGGCCGAGCAGGATCGTTGCAGAGCTGTTGGATGTGGCGCCGTTGCCGGCGAGCGAAGTGTTGGTGGACATTGGCAGGTCTCCGAATGGGTTTGAATAAGCAGTCAGATAGACGATGCCGACTGTTCACCAAAGCCGCCTATCCGGCGACACATTGTTCACAGGCTCCATATTCTGGCGATGGGCGAATAGGCGCGAAATTCGTGTCGCCTGGCGCGGCGGCAGGAGCAAATTCTCCCCCTCAAAAACGCCAGGTTTCAGGCCGATGCAATTTCTTGGGAAAGCGCTACGCGCCGTTTCCTGGGACGCCGCTGGGCATTTTCCCGGCTTATCCCGGATGCGTCATATCTTCCGGCCGCACCAGCCGGTCATAATCGGCTTCGCTGACCAGTCCGGTGGCAAGCGTTTCCTCGCGCAGCGTCGTGCCATTCTTGTGCGCCGTCTTGGCGATCTTGGCGGCATTGTCGTAGCCGATGGTCGGCGCGAGAGCCGTCACCAGCATCAGCGAGCGGTCGAGTGCGGCTTTGATGTTGTCCTCCCGCGCCTCGATGCCGACGACGCAATTGTCGGTGAAGGAAACGGAAGCGTCCGCCAGCAACTGCACCGACTGGAGGAAATTGTAGGCCATCAGCGGGTTGTAGACGTTGAGCTCGAAATGGCCCTGGCTGCCGGCGAAGGTGAGTGCGGCATTGTTGCCGAACACCTGCACGCAGACCTGCGTCAGCGCCTCGCACTGCGTCGGGTTGACCTTGCCCGGCATGATCGAGGAGCCCGGCTCATTCTCCGGCAGCGACAGTTCGCCCAGTCCCGAGCGCGGGCCCGAACCGAGGAAGCGGATGTCGTTGGCAATCTTGAACAGCGCCGCCGCCGCCGCGTTGATGGCGCCGTGCGAGAACACCATGGAATCGTGGGCCGCCAGCGCTTCGAACTTGTTCGGTGCGGTGACGAAGGCGATGCCCGTAATCGCGGCAATGCGGTCCGCTACCTTTTCAGCAAAGCCGACGGGCGCGTTGAGGCCGGTACCGACGGCGGTGCCGCCCTGCGCCAGTTCCTGCAGGCCGGGCAGCGTCATCTCGATGCGCTTGATTGAGGAGGCGACCTGCGCCGCATAGCCCGAAAATTCCTGGCCAAGGGTGAGGGGCGTTGCGTCCTGCGTGTGGGTGCGGCCGATCTTGATGATGTGGTCGAAGGCCTTGGCCTTGGCGTCCAACGCCTTGTGCAGGTGCTTCAGCGCCGGCAGCAGGTCGTGCACGATGCGCTCGGCGCAGGCGATGTGCATGGCCGTCGGATAGGTGTCGTTCGACGACTGGCTCATATTGACGTGATCGTTGGGATGCACCGGCTTCTTCGAGCCCATGACGCCGCCAAGGAGCTCGATCGCCCGGTTCGAGATCACCTCGTTGGCGTTCATGTTGGACTGCGTGCCCGAGCCGGTCTGCCAGACCACCAGCGGGAAATGGTCGTTGAGCTTGCCGTCGATGACTTCCTGCGCGGCTTCGATGATCGCCTTGCCGATTGCCGGATCGAGCCGCTTCAGCTCCATATTGGCCTCGGCCGCCGCGCGCTTGACGATGCCGAGCGCACGTACGATCGACGCCGGCTGCTTTTCCCAGCCGATCTTGAAGTTGCCGAGGGAACGCTGCGCCTGCGCGCCCCAGTAGCGGTCGGCGGCGACCTCGATGGGACCGAATGTGTCGGTTTCGGTTCTGGACATTTCAGCGCTCACGGGAACTCTCCGGACTGTAGATTTGCGCAAGGGCCTATCGCGTTGCACAAATGGCTTCAAGCGGAGATTGCGGGCGCAAATGATGCAAATCGGTTGAAGGGAGCGCCTTCACCTACTCCCACAAGGGGAGAAGGCGCGTGCTTCTCACCCCATCGGCGGTCCGACAATATCGATGCCGTTCTCGGCGCACAGTCTTGTCAGCCCTTCGACCATCTCCGGCGTCGGCTGAGCCAGCGGCGGCAGCTCAGGCCCCTTGGCGGCGCGGCTCGCCAGGCGAACCATCGTCTCGAAATCCGAGCCGCGGGTGACGGTGAGCGTACGCGCGCCTTCCGGGGATTCGACCTTGAACGTATGCGGCAGGCCTTTCGGCGCGATGACCGTTTCGCCGGCACCGACGATCCGCTCATGACCGTTGATCTGGAAACGCATCCGGCCTTCGAGAATGTGAAACACCTCGTCTTCGTTCCGATGCACGTGCAGCGGCGGGGAATCGCCATGGGGCAGGCGGTGCTCGATGACGCAGATGCCGTCCTCGCCGTCAGCCGACGAGACCTGGATGGCGACGAGCGTATTGTTGAACCAGAGGAGTTCCTTGCCTGCGATGGTCCTGTTGATCATTGTCATAGTTGCTCTTCCTTCGTTGGGGGCCGGCGAAGCGGCTTCGGTACGACCTAATCAAGGATGGGCGGGCAATGGAAATCGAATGATCGTATGGGGCGAATTGATACGATGAATTTGAATGCGCTGGATCTCAACCTGGTCAGGGTGCTCGACGCCCTTCTGCGCGAGAAGAGCGTCACGCGCGCCGGCGAGCAGATCGGCCTCAGCCAGCCAGCGGTGAGCGCAGCCCTCAACCGCCTGCGCCACGTGCTCAACGACCAACTCTTCGTGCGGCGCGGCAACGACATGGTGCCGACGCCGCGCGCCGAGAGCCTGGCGGAGCCGGTGCGCGCGGCGCTGCGCGAGATCGAGCGCGCCTTCCAGCCGGCGACCGACTTCGACCCGGCCAAGCTGGAACGGACCTTCACCTTCATGGGTGCCGATTTCTTTTCCATGCTGCTGATGCCACCCTTCGCAGCGCGCATCGCGGCGCTGGCACCCGGCGTGTCGCTGCGCTTCCTGGACAGCGCGCGCGGCGACGTTTCGAAGCTGCTGCAGGAGGATGAAATCGATACCGCGCTCGAACGTCCGCTGGAGGTTGCCGACTGGATCTCCAGCACGCCGCTGTTCCACTCGCCCTTCGTGATCATTGCTGCACGGGACAACGGCGCGATCAGGCAGGCCGAGATAGCGGAAGGGGGTCGTCTGCCGATCGACCTTTTCTGCGAACTGCCGCATGTTCTTCGTTCCATCGACGGTTCGATGTCGGGCTCCACCGACGAGGCGCTCGATCGGATCGGGCGAAAGCGCCGAGTGAGCCTTGCCCTGCCGCATTTCCAGGCCGTTGCACTTGCGGTAGCCGGGGGAAACTACATCGCCGCAGTTCCCAGGCAATTCGCGGCCTCCGCGGCCAGGGGCCTGTCGATCGTGCTCTACGAGCCGCCGCTCGGCATTGCGGTGCCTGAAGTCAGGATGTACTGGCACGCCCGCCACGACGACGAGGTGCCGCATCGCTGGATCCGTGAGCAGATCCTTGCCGAGGTCGAGGCGCTTGGCTTCCGCAACCTGGAGGACGAGGGTAGGGACTAAGCTTCACCACGCCGTATGGCCGAGGCCAGGCCGATGGGCGTGGACTGGCGCAGTGCAAGCCGCCCTGCGACGAAATCCTTGACCTGGCGGATCGCCTGTTCGCGCGAGACGCTGCCCGGTTGCAGACCGAGCCGAAGCCATAGCCCGTCGATCAGCGCGGTGACGCCAAGCGCGATGTCCTCGGCTTCGCTGGGGGAGGTAAGGCCGCGCAGGCCGGACAGCACGTTGGATCGCATCCGCGCATGGATCACCTTCTGGATGCGCGCGAGCTTCTCGTCGCGCGGCACCTCGGCGCAGAGCGACAGCCAAGCATGGCATAGAGGCGGCAGGAACAGATGCGCCTCGAAATTGCCTTCGATGACCGCGTCCAGGCGGTCGATTGGCGTTCGTGCCCTGCGCAGCCGCGCAACCACCGCATCGCATAGAACGGCATTGGCCTCGCGCATCGCGTGCTCGAACAACTCCTGCTTGTTGCGGAAATAGTGCAGCACGATGCCCTTGGAGGCGCCAGCGTGAGCCGCCACTTTCTCCAGCGTGGCGCCAGCAATGCCCTCACGCTCCAGCACGGCGAAGGCGGCCTGCCTGAGTTCCTTGCGGCGTATGTCACTGAGACGCTTGAGTTTCACGGGATTGATCCACGGTGTTGCGAATCCACGTTGACATTTCCGTCCGCTCAGATCAACAATTGACCCATGGGACAATAAAAAGACCAATTGGTCAAAATGTGATAATGAGGAGAACCGAAATGTTTCGCATAATTGCAAAGGGCGCTTGCCTGACCGGACTGCTCCTGGCTTCCCATGCGGCCCAGGCGGCTGAAGCCGAGCAGTGCAGGGCCGTCCGCATGGCCGAGCCCGGCTGGAACGATCTCGCCTTCACCACGGGCGTGGCCAACGTCCTGCTGCAGGCACTCGGCTACCAGCCGCAGAGCCAGGTGCTGGGGATCAATGTCATCTATGAGGGTATGAAGAACAGGGATCTCGACCTGTTCCTGGGCTACTGGGACCCGGCGATGGTCACCTATTACGAGCCCTACAAAAAAGATGGATCGGTCGAGAATGTGCGCGTCAATCTTGTCGGCGCCAAATACACTTTCGCGGTGCCGACCTATGTCTGGGAGGCCGGCGTCAAGGACATATCCGACCTGCATAAATTCGCCGACAAGTTCGGCAAGAAGATGTACGGCATCGAACCCGGCTCCAACCAGTTGATGATGGACGCCATCGCCGATCCCGCCTTTAGCCTCGATGGGTGGCAGGTCGTCGAATCCAGTGAAGCCGGCATGCTCTCCGAGGTCGGTTACGAGATCAAGGAAAAGCAGTTCATCGTTTTCCAGGGCTGGGCGCCGCATCCGATGAACACGATGTACGACTTCAAGTACCTGACCGGCGGCGACAAGTTCTTCGGCCCGAATTTCGGCGCCGCGACCGTGACGACGCAGGCGCGCAAGGGCTATCTGCAGGAATGCCCGAATGTCGCGCAGTTCCTAAAGAACCTCGCCTTCGACATCGACATGGAAAATGTCGGTATGGGTTACCTCATCAATGACGGCATGAAGCCGGAGGACGGGGCGCTGAAGTCGATCGCCTTGCATAAGGATCGCCTCGATGCGTGGCTGGCCGGCGTCACCACCTTCGACGGCAAGCCTGGCCTCGACGCGGTCAAGCAGAAGCTCGGTCTGTGAGAGTATCGAGCGCCATGCCGAAGCAGCACGGCGAGGTACAGGACGCCTGGGCCGGCCGCAAGCAATGCGTCGATGTTGGCAGCCTCGACATCGCCTATGTCGAATTGGCAGGCGCCGAACCGCCGCTGCTTCTGGTGCACGGCTTCACCGACACCAGCCGCAGCTTTTCACTGCTGGCGCCGCATCTGGCCGGCAGGCGGCTGATCATGCCGGATCTGCGTGGCCATGGCGCCTCGCAGGTGGGCCGAGGCTGCAGCATCGCCGACTTCGCCGGTGATATTGCGGAGTTGATCCGGCGTTTGCAGCTCGATCGGCCTGTTGTCGTTGGCCATTCGCTGGGCGCCATGGTGGCTATTGCGCTGGCTGCACGACACGATGACCTCATCGGGGGGCTGGTGGTCATGGCGGGAACGTTGAAGCCCGATTTCGCGCCGGATCATCCACTGATCGCCGGCGTTCGGGCTCTGCGCGATCCGATATCGCCGGCCGACCCGTTCTATGCCTGGTGGCATGCCTGCTTGCCGGTCGTGCCCAGGGACTTCCTCGCTGGGATGGCGAAAGACGCATCGGCAATGCCCGCAGGACGATGGGGCGCCATCCTGGAAGAAATTTGCCGGGCTGACCTGACCGGTGCGGCACAAGCAGTGCGGACGCAAACGCTGATCATCGCCGGCGCGTGCGACCCGCTGTTCGGCGAGGCGCATCAGCAAGTGCTGTCCCGCTCGCTGGTGGACGCGAGCCTGATGCGTGCCGAGGCGTGTGGTCACAACCCGCATTGGGAGGACCCGGCCTTTGTCGCCGGAGCCATAGGCAAGACATTCGGATCCCCCTAGCCCCCAGGCAGCACGCACAGCCGCGACATGACTACGCCGGTCAAGCGGACATTGGCCATCGCCCGAGCAGGGAACGGGAGGTTGGTGAGAGCCGCAATGTCTCCGTTGGTTGTCTCAGGTCCTGTTGGCTACCTTGCAGAAAGACCTGCCAAGCGGGGGAGCCGGCAAGCGCGGCCTCGTGGCGTGTATGCGCTTCCGCGCTGTCAAAGCCCGTGACGCTGACAAAGACGTTCTCACTCGCCCGTAGCGGCAGGCGCGGAAAGCTGTTTTCGGCATGTTCCGAGACAAAAGCGGCGAAGAGGCGTGCTCCGGATGCTGCCATCATCGGCGCCGCCTCGGTCTCGAAGCGATTGGCGAAGTTGGCTTCCGATCCAGGTCGCAAATGGTGAATCCGGATGACAACGATGCCGGGTAGCGGCTTGTTTCGAATTGGCATTTCCCCAGTGGCCAAGCCGGCGCGCTCCGCGCCTGAGAGGTCAAAAGCGGCACCCCGCCATGCTGGCTTCAGCAGCAGCACATCGTCGCTATCGATCATTGTCGCATTGGCCGCATCGCGGTGCGCCGCCCAGATGGGGCCGCCGTAGAAGGCGGTCAGGGAATCCTTGCGTGTGCCCATGCTGTCGAAGCCACGCAGCCAGATGAACATGTCGGGCCGGTCAAGGTCGCGAAACTGGCCAATGATGGTCATCCCGGTCACCTCCTGGCCTTCGACCAGCTTGCCGTCGAAGACCTCGATAAGCGCTTCACGCCTGCCGGGCTTCAATGTGTACTGCCGCAATTCGACTACAGGCGAGGCGAGTACGACAGTGCCCGCTGTAGTGTTCGGGAGCAGGGTCATGAGGCAGACTCCGTAAACAGGGTGATCATCCTGTTTATAAACAGACCGGTTGTCCTGTTTTGTCAATATGCTATTGTTGGCAATGTCAGCAGAGACGACCACTCGATCAGGCTCGCGGCCGCGAAAACGCATCAACGACCCCGAAGGCATGCGCAAGAAGGTGCTCGATGTCGCCGAGGAGTCGTTTCAGACCCGCGGCTACCACGCTTCCAGCCTTGGCGACCTGATGGCAGCGGCACGTGTCAGCGGCGGCGCGTTGCATCACCATTTCCCCACGAAGAAGGCGCTGGCGCTGGCGGTCATCGATGAGCGCGTGGCGGCGGCGGTTGAGGAGACATGGATCGCGCCGGTGCTGGCGGCTGCGTCCGCGCGCGAGGGGGTGCGATCTGTGTTCGAGGCCGTGGCGGCGGAACTGGAACGGCAGGGTTACGTGCGCGGCTGCCCGCTCAACAATCTGGCGCATGAACTGTCACTCGCCGATCCGGATTTCCGTGTCGCCCTTGCCGGCATCTTTGCGGCCTGGCGCCAGGCGATCGCCGGCAAGGTCATGGCCGACCAGCGGGGGGGCAGGGAGCAAGGCACGGATCCCCTGCGTTTCGCGGCGCTCGCGATCGCTACCTATTCCGGCGCCATGTCGATGGCCAAGACAGCGCAGGACGCCACCGTGTTGCGAGACTGTCTGGCGGCTCTGCCGATTGCTACTCGGCCAATGGCTTGATCGTCTCGTAACCGTTCACCGATTCCGCGCTGGTGCCTTCATCATAGCGGCGACAGGCCCAGGGCACCATGTCGACATCGGTGCAAGGGAAGCTGGACGACCGGACAACGCCTGTGCTGAATTCCGGCGCATGATGAATTGTTTTTCTTCGGTTTCGATGTCCCGCCGCGGCTTGCTGACCCAGGCTGCGGGGTTGGTCGCGTTCGGCACGCTTGCGCGCCCGACCCTTGCCCAGACCGGGCAGCGTATCCAGCCCATCGACGCCACATTCCTGTTCATCGCCGATGTCCATGCCTGCCGCATGGCGAGCGGCCTCAGCCCGAATTGCCAGCAGGAAGGCAAGACCGATGCCGCCTTGCTGCGCAATGTCGCGGCGCTGAACGGGATTGGCGAGGGGACATGGCCGGCCGAAATCAACGGCGTCTCCACCGGGCTTCGCTCCGCCGGAAGCCGCATCGGCACGCCGCTCGGCCTCGTCGTCGGCGGCGACATTACCGACGATGGTGGCGGCCAGATCACCGAGCCCAGCGAGGGCACGCAACTCCTGCAGTTCAGCCAGCGTTACCAGCAAGGCATGGGGCCTGACCGCGTGCATGTTCCGGTCTATGTCGGACTTGGCAATCACGACCTCGACCAGAACGGCCCACCGCACCACGCCGACTGGTACCGGCGGGAGATGCGCGACTATGTCGAGGTCAATCATCGCGCTGGCGTGTTCTTCAAGCCGCCGGTTCCCGCCACCAGCTACGACGTCGACACCGACTGCTACTCATGGGACTGGGGCGGCCTGCACCTGGTCCAGACCCATCGTTTCGCCGGCGACACCGGTCATGGCGCCTTGAGCGCCTTGCCCTGGCTGAAGCAGGACCTGGCCACCTATGCGGCGGACGGCCGTCCCGTCATCCTGTTTCAGCACTATGGCTGGGATACCTTTTCGACGGAGAAATGGGATCCGGCCAAAAGGGCCTTCGACGACGATGGCTCGGGGGCGCCGCACTGGTGGAGCGAGGACGACCGCCACACATTGCTGGCGGCGCTGAAGGGCTACAATGTGATTGCTGTCTTTCACGGTCATCGGCACGAAGTATCGATGATCTACCAGCGCGACGGTCTCGATCTGTTCAAGCCGAAGGCGGCTTATATGGGCGGCTTCGCGCTGGTGCGTGTCACCGGTGACGGCATGGACGTGGCGCTGGGCGAAGCCAGCGACGATCATGGCGGCGTTAAGTTCACCAACGCTTTCACGAAGCTGTTTAAGATGTGAAAAAGGCCGCTCGTGGCGGCCTTTTCGACGCCAATCAGAGGGCTTTCCTGACCTTATCCTTCACGTCGCCATAGGCCTTCTGCACCTTGCCGGCGGCTCTGTCGGCCATGCCGGAGGCCTGGGTCTGCCTGTCGCCGGTCGCTTTGCCGGCGGCTTCCTTGACTGAGCCCTTAACCTGCTTGACGACGCCCGCAACCTGATCCTTGTTCACCATGTCCGCATCTCCTGGGTTTTGTTCGCGGGAGCAAACGAACCAGTATTGCTTAGGTTCCAATACCGCTGCTGCTGCACGCAAATGAAGCGCTTTCGGTGCCGAGGCTGAACAGCTAGGGTGCACCGCTTGGAGACCCGGAGCAGAACCGCGGGGGAACAGATGGTGGAATTCACGCTCTATATCGGCAACAAATGCTTCTCTTCATGGTCGCTCAGGCCCTGGGTGGCGATGAAGCATCTGGAGATCCCGTTCGAGGAGGGTTTTGTGCGGCTGCGCACGCCCGAGACCGCGGCCAATCTGGCCAAGGTTTCGCCGACAGGCCAGGTTCCGGTCTTGTATCACAAGCCACCGAACGGAGGAGGCAGGATCGTCTGGGAGACGCTTGCGATCCTTGAGTATCTCGCCGACCTGTTTCCTGAAAAGAAGCTATGGCCGGCCGATATCGGCGCCCGCGCGCTGGCCCGCTCGGCTGCGACCGAGATGCATTCCGGTTTTCGCGAGGTCCGCTATGGCTGGCCAATGAATCTGCGCCGGCCCAAGGCGCACAGGCCGCTCGACGCCGAAGGCGAGGCGCAGCGGGCGCGCATCGAGGCGCTGTGGCGTGAGTGCCGCCAGGAATACGGCAAGGGTGGCCCGTTCCTGTTTGGCCATTTCACCGCCGCCGACGCCATGTACGCGCCGGTCGTTACTCGCTTCGACACCTATGGCGGTGATCTTGCGCCCGACACCAAGGCCTATGTCGACGCGGTTCTGGCAACCCCGGCGATGCGCCATTGGTATGCCGAGGCCGCAAGGGAGGCGTGGCCGGAGCCAGGTCCCGACGAGTAGGGCCGGAGCATCCCAGGCACTTCGGATCCCACACCTTTCAGTCTCACAAGGTGCCCAGCACAAAGCGCATACAAGAACGCCCCTCGCACCTTTGACAGTGCGGGAGGCGTCCTTTTGCCGTCAACCTTCCTCGATTGCTCATGAATTGCTGACGACACGGACATAACCGCCGGCCGGCAGAATGGTTCCCGCCAAAGTGAAAAATTCTATCTCCGCCTTCTGATGCGATCGGCCGGCGAGGCCACGACCCAGGGATACAGTCGACCGGCAATCCGCGCTTGCCGGCAATCTCTTCCCAGCCCGGCTCTTCCAACAGCCAACGAGCATGGTCCGCTGAGATCGCTTGAGTGTGCGGCACCCCCCAACGAAAGGTCAGGCGGTATCAGGCTTTTTTCATTTTGCGTCACTTTCGATCAAAAGTGCGCTGCACGCCGGCCGGAACGTGCTAAAGGGACGCTCCGTAATTTGAATTCGCTGCCGTGCCGATCTGTGCGCGGTACTGACGAGGATCCCGTCTCGCCTGTTCGGCGTCGGGCACCTGACAGGAGAAAAATTTGACCGCCCATTCCAAGACAGCCGTGGACCAGGCCGTTTCGCTGTTCAGCAAGACGCAAACCCAGTCCATGTCGCTCAACCGCTTGATGTCGGAGCGCGATGCCGTCAGCGAGGCGCGAGAAGCCAAGACCGCACGCTTGCGCGAACTGCGCTTGGAAAAAGAGGCTGACGAGATGGCTGCCGCGCTCCTGGCATCGCCAAAACGAGTCGGAAAACGCTGATGGCAACCAAACGTGTGCCGCCAGTCCAGATCGCCGGTGATGCCACTATCGCCGATGTCGTCGATGGCCTGGACAAGCCGGTCGAATATGTCAGGCGCGTGCTTGAACGTCTGGAACGCTGCAAGCGCGCCTTTGGCGATGCGCAGGTGCGGATCGCCGTGCGCAGTCGTGCCGAATGTCCGAACTACCTGATCGAGTATGTCCGAGAAGATCCCAAGACGCGCCAGCAGACAACGCATCAGGACGCCGCCTACAGCGGCAGCACGCATCGCGAACTTGGACCGCACCACATCGAGGCGGCCGGGATGTGGTCGCCGGAGGAAATGAATATCACAGCGGTTTCCGCGCTGATCGGCCGCTTGCGCAATCCGCGCCCGCCGTCGCGCTCCGGCAACGAGGACTGACATGGCCATAAAATTCTCTTCCAAGCCTCAGGCGGCAGCGCCGCCTGCCGCCGCCAGCCCGGCCAAGGCCAGCCCCGCCGCGAAGAAGCCGGGCGAACCCGCCGCGACAGACCTCTTCGCCGCTCCCGCGGAGCCGGCGAAGGCCAAATCCAGGAAGAAGAAATAGCAGCCTTGCGGCAAGACACGGATCGCAATCCTGAGCCGCCGGCAGCGCGTGGCTTGCCCGCGGCCTTCGATTGCCAGAGTTGCGGCGCCTGTTGTTCCTATTCGGCCGAGTGGCCGCGCTTTTCCACCGAGGAGGATGCCCAACTGGACAGCATCCCGGACGCCTACGTGGCGGCCGACCTGTCCGGCATGCGCTGCGAGGGCGAGCGCTGCTCGGCGCTTGTCGGCACGGTCGGCAAGGCAACCGCATGCGGCATCTATGAGTTGCGCCCGGATGTCTGCCGCGCCTGTATGCCCGGCGGCGCCGACTGCCTGATGGCGCGCGAGGCGCACGGCCTGCCTGTCGTGTGAACTCCGCCTCCGGCTAGCTTGTGCGATGCGGCCTTGCTGGCTACCTTGCCGCCGGGCAGGGCCGTGGAGGAAAAATCGTGAGCATCGAATTCCTGTTGACGTCGTTGATCGTCGTCGCTTCGCCCGGTACCGGCGTTCTCTACACGCTGAGTGCCGGCCTTTCGCGCGGCGTGCGCGCCTCGATCATTGCCGCCTTCGGCTGCACGCTGGGCATCATCCCGCATATGGCCGCCGCTATCACCGGCCTCGCAGCACTCCTGCACACCAGCGCGGTTGCCTTCGAGACGCTGAAATATCTTGGCGTCGCCTATCTGCTCTACATGGCCTGGAACACGCTGAAGGAGAAGGGTGGACTGAGCGTCGAGGAAAATGTCGCGCCGCGCTCGGCCGGCAAGGTGATCGCCACCGGCATCCTCGTCAACGTGCTCAATCCGAAACTGTCGATCTTCTTCTTCGCCTTCCTGCCGCAATTCGTCAGCACCACCGAACCCAATGCGCTGTCGAAAATGTTGGAACTCAGCACCGTCTTCATGCTTTTGACCTTCGTGGTTTTCGTCGGCTATGGCGTCTTTGCCGCCTCGATCCGCAGCCAGGTGGTGTCACGGCCGATGGTGCTGACCTGGATGCGCCGCACCTTCGCCGGCGCCTTCGTCATGCTCGGCGCCAAGCTGGCGCTGGCGGATCGATAGAGACGGTTTTCCCGGAAAAAGCGCGTGGCGCTTTCCGTTGGGAATTGCGTCAAAACAAAGAGCTAGAGCGGTTCGCCGTTTCCGCGAAACGGTGGACAGCTCTAAGCCCCCTGGTTGGGAAAGCAGGCCTGAGCCCTGAGGTTCGGGCCATTCGCCAGCGAGGCGAGGAAGGCCGGCATCACGGTCGCGAAAGTGTAGGAAACCTGGACGCTCGAAAAGCCGGACAGGCCCGAACAGGTGGTGTTGTTGTTGATGGTGATGTTGGCATTGGCGAGGATGATGCCGTCGGTTGCCGCCCGACTGCTGATATAGCTGATCGCACTGGTGGCGCTGTAGGCGCCGTTCTGCGTGCACCCGCTCTGCAGCACGCCCATGCAGCGCGCCCCTGCCGCGGCGATCTCATTCAGCACGTGCTGTGCCCAGTACAGGCGGCCAAACTCGAACGTGCCCATCAGCATCAACAGCACCGGCACCGACAGGAGCGCGAACTCCACGGCATTGGAGCCGGATCTGTTGCGCAGGAATGACCGCCAGCGGCTCATTGTGGCTGCACCGTCGACTGGACGGTGACGTTGCCGTTTTTGACAATGCCAAAGCCGCCAAAAAGTGGGGCATAGGGCTTGCTTGCCGTGATCGCCACGAATTTCCCTGCAATCGTGCCTGTGCTGCAGACATTGCCGCATGTCACCGGCGTGCTCCAGGCCACCGCGCCCGAACTGCCCGTGCAGTAACACAGGTCCGCATTGGCGGCCGGACCGGTTTGCGTCGCGGTGGATGTGTTGGCGTCATAGGCAACCGACGTGCCGTTGTTGATGACCACCTGAACACCGCCGCCATTGCCGCTAAGACCGCTGGCGACCACCGTCATGATGTTGTTGGCCAGCGCGCTGCCACCTGACGAAGTGACCTTGTCGCCATTGAGCAAGGCGTAATTGGAACCGGCCGAGACTGCGGAACTCAACTCGAATTTCGCCTTCAGCGAGCCGCCTATATCGACGGTTCCGGCAAGGATGAGCAGCAGGACCGGGCTGACCAGCGCGAATTCCACCGCCGATACGCCGGCTTTCTCGCGCCGCAGGAAGGCCGCGAACGACGAAAGCCGGTTGGCGCATTTGCGATGATCGGGGCGAGACCGCGTTCTCATTGGACGAGACTTACCTTGCTGCTGGCGCTGCTGCTGGAGGCGGAGATGCATTCCGACGCGGCCGCGGTACCACCCGAAAGCGTGATGAGCGAGCCGATCATCTGCAGGCACTTGCTAGTATCGGTTGTCGAGCCCAGTACGCTCGATCCGCCATTCATGGTGATCGGTCCGTATGGAAAGTAGAACGCACCCGAAATCTGGGCATTCGAACCGCCTTCGGCGAAGGTAGCGCCGCCGGTGTTGGAACTCGATGTCGGGCCGATGACCGCGAGCTTTGCCGTCGCACCGGTCTGGGGCGCCGTGAGCACGATGTTGCTGTAGCCGGCCGCGACGCAGAAGACGTAGCCGTTGCAGCTTCCCGAACTGGATTTGGTCTTGCCGGAGAGCACCAGGGTCACGTTGGCGCCGCTGACGCTGAAGGTGCTGCCATTGCAGGTGGCGCTGCCGCCGCCATTGCCGCCGAGTGCGAAATAGCCATCCACCGTATAGACGCCCGCGCCGAGCAGGATGGCGCCCGAGCCGATGAAGTTGCCTTCGATGTCGTGTTGCGCCGCGGCCGGTACAACGAAGCAACTGCCGCCACCGCCGCCATTCACATTGCCGATCACCTGGAAGACGCTGCTGGCCCCGGTTGCGTCGGCCATGATGGTCGTGGAGCCGCCGCCGAGCGTGATGGCGTCGCCATTGCTGCCGGGGCCGATCTTGTAGGAATTGGTCGAGCCGGAGCCGAAGGTGAGCGTGGCGCCGCCAGTGTTGTTGTAGCCGCCGGGAAGTTCGAAGGTGCTCGGCCCGGCGAAGGTCAGGCTGGAGGCGTTGCAGAGGCTGACCTGTCCGCCTCCGTTGCAGGCATTGTCGCTGCGGCCGATCTTGAATGTGCCGGCGCCGAAGGTGGTGGTGCCGTATGAAGTAGTCAGCCCCTTGGTGAAGTTGAATGTGCCGGCGCCGAAGGCAGTGGTTCCGGCTGTCGTCACCTGCTTGCCGAAATTGTAGGTGCCGGCACCGAAAGTCGTGGTGCCCGCCGTGGTCAGGGTCTTGGCGAAATTATAGGTGCCCGGACCGAAATTGGTGGTGGCGCTGGTCGTGAGGTCGCCGGCGAAATTGTAAGTGGTCGTAGCGGCGCCCGAAGTGGCGAAGTTGAGATTGATGCCGCCGCCGATCGTCAAGGTGCCGATGTTGACGATCGTCTTGCTGCCGCAGTCCAGCGTCCAGGTCGATGACGACGATGCCCAACTGGCGGTGCAGCCGAGCGAGTTCGCTTGGCCTTGGGTGGAACCTGGGTTCCAGCCGAAGTCGATGTTGTTGCCGTTGGGAGTGGTTGGTGCTGTTGGCGCGGTTGCAGTCGAAAGCGCGGCTACCGTCGCAATACGCGCCACCGCGGCCGCGACCGCCGAATTGCCGGCCAGCGGATCGGGGGTCGATGTCTTGGTGATCACCGCGGCCGTCCCGCCGGGACCGGTAATGCCGTTGCAGGGTTGGCTCGGGGCCGCGGAGGAATTGTAGTTGAGGCCGAGCGCCGAAATGCTGGTGCCGCAGGGGACAGTCACCGTGTTGTTGGAGGAAACGGTGCATTTCGGCGCCGAGATAGACACGCCGCCGCTCAGCGTGATGCCGGTCTGGGTGCCGTCGAGCGCCAGCATGCATCCGGGTGTCTGCGGCTGGGCGCCAACCTCCGCCACGGAATTGGCGTAAATCTGCAATTGCTCCCGATCGCTCAGAACTCGTGCCAGAAGCAGGGTTTTATAGGTGTTGATCGACACCGAAACGGCGCTGACGCCGGTCGTCTTGGGGGAGGCGACAAGGCCGACCTGCACGTTGGCCGCCGGAACGCCGTTGAGCACCGCCACGCTCAGCGCCGTTGCGGTCATCTGGTTGGTGGACTTGTTCTTGTTATAGGCGAGTGCGCCCGCGTAGGCCGACAGGTCGGCAATGCGCTGGTTGTCCGCACGCTCGACCAGCGCGCCGCCATATTCGGTCACCAGGGCTGCCATGCCGAGCAGCAGCGGTATGACGAGCGCCGAGATGATCAGCACGTTGCCGTCGCGGTTCTGCAAAAATCGCCGGAAAAATCGCATCGATGGTTATCCGAGACGCCGCACTTTGGAGCAAACTTCGCCGTGCCCTTGCTCTTTAGTAGTCTCGAATGTGTTAAAAAATATTGTCCGACAAATTTGCACCCGGATCGAATGGCTTGATGGAAGCTGCTGATTTTGTTGGTGAAACTGCCTAAGGTTTAGTCAATTGCGGTGTTGATGGCACGTCAGGAACCAGGCGGCCCATCGTCGCCCTCGGGCTCCGCCGCGAACAGGTTATCGCGCAGACGTCACGGGAGCGGTTCAGCCAGTGCCAATCCGCTCCCGCATTCTACACAGTTCCGGGTGGAGAAGCGCCATCCGCCTTCCCTGCAATTGGTGGAGGCGCTACCCCTTCACATACCCCATCGCCTCAACGATCCGCCCGTCCGCGACGCGCATCAAATTGACGCCGCGCAATGAATCGCCGTCGGCTATCCAGTAGCGCCAGCGGATCGTGGCGCGGTCGCCGGCAACGAAAGTCTCTTCAATGTCGAAGCGTGTGCCGGGCCCAGTGGCGATCGCCGACCACAATTCGACGCAGGCGGCCTTGCCGGCGTGGCGGGCGCCGTCCGGCGCCGGCGTGGTGTTCTCAATCACGCAATTCTGTGCCACCAGTTCGTCCAGCGCGGATGGATCATGGCGCTGGAACACGTCGTTGTAGCGCCGCATGATTTCGGCCGTTTCGCCGGAGCGCTTTGCGGCAGCGATGTCCATGATGAATTCTTTGGTCACTGGATGAACTCCTTTCGTCAGTGATCGGTAGCGGCGTCGACGAGCTTCGCAGTCAGCGTGATCGTGGCGACTCCGGCCAAAGCACGCGAGACGAGACAAGTCGCCTTGGCCTTTTGCGCCAGCCGTTCAAAATCCTCTGCGGCCAGCCTTGCGATGCTTGCTTGGGTCTCCAATTCGATACGGGTGATGGTCGGACCCGCCGCCGTGGCGCCGAGATGGACCTTGGCGATCGTATGGATTTCTTCGGGTGTGTGGCCTTCGCCGCCAAGGACGGCGGTGAGCGCCATCGAGAAGCAGCCGGCATGGGCAGCCGCGATCAGTTCCTCCGGATTGGTGCCCGGACCGTTCTCGAAGCGGGACGGGAAGGAGTAGGCGCCCTCGAACACGCCGCTACCCACCCGCAACCGGCCAGATCCTTCCTTGAGGGTGCCTTGCCATCGGGCTGAAGCTTCACGGATTGTCATGCTGATACTCCTCTCTGGTTTGCGGAAATGCGGTAGTCACGCGCCGTCGATGACGACCTTCCCGAAGACGTCGCCCTGTTGGAAATGGCGGTAGGCCTCATGCGCCTCGGCGAACGGGAAGACCCTGTCGATGACCGGCTTCAGCCGATGCGTGGCGACGGCGGCAAGCATCGCCTCCAGCCCGTTGCGGCTGCCGACGAAGACGCGGCTGATGGTGGCAAGACTACGCTGATAGACTGCGCCCGGAATCTCGACCGATCTGCCTTTCTGGTCCTGCACGGTAAGCAGCACGATGCGCCCATAGAGTGCGCTGGCGATCAGCGATTGCGGGAAAGTCGCCGGGCCTCCTGTCTCGACGACCAGGTCGATCCCGCCTGTCGCCTCGCGCAGTTTCATGCCCCATTCTGGTGTCACGGGGGTGGCGATGACCAGGTCGGCGCCCAGCGCGCGGAGCCTGTCGGCCTTCTCGCCGCGCGAGGTGACGGCGGCGACGCGGCAGCCCATGAGTTTGGCAAACTGCAGCGCGAACAATGCAACTCCGCCTGAGCCGATGGTCAGAACCCATTGGCCGGGTTTTGGAATCTCCGCCCCTCCTGTCAACGCGCTCCAGGCGGTCAGTCCGGCGCAGGTAAAGGTTGCCGCCTCATGCCATGAGAGATGGTCGGGCAGCCGCGCCGCCCATTGCTCGTCAAGCAGCGCATATTCGCCGAGCATGCCGTCCAGCGTGCAGCCGAGCTGGTCGATCACGCCTGGATGCAAGCGGCCATCGATCCAGCGCGCGAAATAGCTGCCGGTGACGCGATCGCCGACAGCGAAGCGCCTGACGGCGTCGCCGACAGCCACCACCTCGCCGGCGCCATCGCTCAGCGGGATGACGCCGGGGCGAGGTGGCAGCGGATAGGTGCCGTTGAGAATCATTGTGTCGCGGCGGTTGAGCGAGGTGGCGCGCACCCGCACCAGGATTTGGTACGGGCTCGGTTGCGGCACCGCATCCTCCCGCAACGCTAGCCTGTCGATCCCTTCGCCCCGTTCCTGCAGCCTGTAGTTCCGCATGACCATTCCCATAATATGTAGACCGATTTACATATTATGTAGACCGATTGTCATATTCTGGGCAAGCCCTATAATGCGCACTCCTGACAGAGGTTGACATGGCGACGGACACACGCACCCGGATGATCGAGGCGACGGCACTGCTCTTGCGGCAGCGCGGCTATCACGGCACATCGCTGAACGACATTCTGAGTACCAGCGCAGCACCCCGAGGCTCGCTTTATTTCCATTTCCCGGGCGGAAAGGACCAACTGGTTATCGAGGTGACGCGTGCCAGCGTGGCCGAGGTGACCGAGCGGCTGGGCGCGGCGCTGGCGGCGGAAAGCGATCCGGCGGTTGCCGTCCACCACATCTACCAGTCGGTCGCCCGCATGCTGGAGGAGAACGAGTTTTCGCTTGGCTGCCCGGTCGCACCGGTCGTGCTCGACGCGCCCAGCGATGTGCCTGACCTAGCGGATATCTGCCGCTCCGCATTCGAGCAGTGGATCGGCCTGCTGCGGCAGGCTTTTGTCAGGGCAGGGGTGGCCGAACGCCGCGCGCAGGCGCTGGCGCTGCTGGTTGAGTCTTCGCTGGAAGGCCTGATGGTGATTGCCCGCGCCACCCGCGACCGCTCGCCGCTTACTGCAGTCGCTGATGAGGTGGCTGCGCTAATCGAGCAGGCGGTGCTCGCAGGCAAGGTCGCGCAGCAGGCGGAGACTGCCATTTGAGCGGCTCGCACGCTGGCCATGTGATCGTCGAACGATCCAATGAAAAGGGCGCCTTTCGGCGCCCTTTCCGTATCTGAAGGCTGAGAGCGCCTGGATTAGAAGTCCATGCCGCCCATGCCGCCCATGCCGCCGCCGCCCATGCCGCCAGGCATGCCGCCGCCAGCCGACTCCTTCTTGGGAGCCTCCGCGATCATGGCTTCGGTGGTGACGAGCAGACCGGCGACCGAGGCCGCATCCTGCAGAGCCGTACGCACGACCTTGACCGGATCGACGATGCCCATGGCGATCATGTCGCCATATTCGCCGCTCTGGGCGTTGTAGCCGAAGGTCGCGCCCTTGTTCTCAAGGATCTTGCCGGCAACGATCGATGCTTCCGCACCGGCGTTCGCAGCGATCTGGCGGGCCGGAGCCTGCAGTGCGCGGCGCACGATGTTGATACCAGCGGCCTGATCGGCATTGGCGCCGGCAGCCTTGATGTTGGCCGAAGCGCGCAACAGCGCAACGCCACCGCCAGCAACGATGCCTTCTTCCACGGCCGCGCGGGTCGCGTTGAGGGCGTCGTCAACGCGGTCCTTCTTTTCCTTGACTTCGATCTCGGTCGCACCGCCGACGCGGATCACCGCAACGCCGCCGGCGAGCTTCGCCAGTCGTTCCTGCAGCTTTTCCTTGTCGTAGTCCGAAGTGGTCTCTTCGATCTGCTGCTTGATCTGGGCAACGCGGCCCTGGATCTCGGCCTTCTTGCCAGCGCCGTCGACGATGGTGGTGTTCTCCTTGGAGATCGACACCTTCTTGGCGCGGCCGAGCATGTTGAGGCCGACGTTCTCGAGCTTGATGCCGAGGTCTTCGGAGATGACCTGGCCACCGGTGAGGATGGCGATGTCTTCCAGCATGGCCTTGCGGCGATCACCGAAGCCCGGCGCCTTGACGGCGGCGATCTTCAGGCCACCACGCAGCTTGTTGACGACCAGCGTGGCCAGAGCCTCGCCTTCGACGTCTTCCGAGATGATGAGCAGCGGCTTCGAGGTCTGCACGACGGCTTCGAGAACCGGCAGCATTGCCTGCAGGTTGGAGAGCTTCTTCTCGTGGAGGAGGATGTAGGCGTCCTCGAGATCGGCAACCATCTTGTCGGCGTTGGTGACGAAGTAGGGCGAGAGGTAGCCGCGGTCGAACTGCATGCCTTCGACGACTTCCAGCTCGGTCTCGGCGGTCTTGGCTTCTTCAACCGTGATGACGCCTTCGTTGCCGACCTTCTGCATCGCTTCCGCGATCATCTTGCCGACCGACTCGTCGCCATTGGCCGAGATCGTGCCGACCTGGGCGACTTCCTCGGAGGTCTTGATCTTCTTGGCAGCCTTGCCGAGCGCCGCGACGACTTCGGTGACGGCCAGATCGATGCCGCGCTTCAGGTCCATCGGGTTCATGCCGGCGGCAACCGACTTGTGGCCTTCCTGGACGATCGACTGCGCCAGAACGGTCGCGGTCGTGGTGCCGTCGCCGGCGATGTCGTTGGTCTTCGAAGCAACTTCGCGGACCATCTGCGCGCCCATGTTTTCGAACTTGTCCTCAAGCTCGATTTCCTTGGCGACGGTGACGCCGTCCTTGGTGATGCGCGGGGCGCCGAACGACTTGTCGATGACGACGTTGCGGCCCTTGGGGCCGAGCGTGACCTTCACCGCGTCGGCGAGGATGTTGACGCCGCGCAGCATGCGCTCGCGGGCATCACGGGAGAATTTTACGTCTTTGGCAGCCATGTTTTAGCTCCTGGCAGGGGCTCGGATCGAGCCCGAAAATTCAAGTTGAAGGTGAGGCCGATAATCAGCCGATGATGCCCATGATGTCGGATTCCTTCATGATCAGAAGGTCTTCGCCATTGAGCTTGACTTCGGTGCCCGACCACTTGCCGAACAGGATGCGGTCGCCAGCCTTGACGTCCAGGGGGACCAGCTTGCCAGCTTCGTCGCGAGCGCCGGAGCCGACGGCGATGATCTCGCCTTCCTGCGGCTTTTCCTTAGCCGTATCCGGGATGATGATCCCGCCGGCGGTCTTGGATTCGGATTCGACCCGGCGAACGACCACGCGGTCATGAAGCGGGCGGAACTTCGACTTTGCCATTTTTTCTTCCTCGATGAGAACGGTGAGAAACAGTTCCTCCATCCGGCGAAGCCGGACATATGAGTTAGCACTCACCAAGGGCGAGTGCTAACGTGGCGCTGAAATAGGCGCGTGGCTTTCGAGAGTCAAGGCGCGCGCAAGGGCTCGAACGCGCGAAATTTTTCCCGCCGCCATGCTGAGCCGGAAAACGCCCGGTTTGCCGGTGGCCGCCCACGCGCAAAGCGCAGTGCGTCGCCGATGGCAGCGGCACGGCGCGAGGCGAGAACAAGCTGATCGGAACGTATATTCCGGGGCCTCAGATATTCATGCCACCCGACCGCTCTGCAAAAACACCCGCAACTGTGTGTGGATGATCGAGCGGTAGTCCTCGATCGTGCGCTGGCCTTCTTCCTCGTCTTGCGTCAACGCCAGCCGGACGACGCCACCGGCAAGCTGGAAAATGAGAAAGACCACGCGTGCGAACGCCTCGCGCTGCTCCGTCTGAAGCATCGGACCGACATGGTCGCAAAATATCTTCGCCTGATGCCGCGTCTCGGCGATGTCGAGATGCTGCAGCGCCTTGTCGGCCTGGATGGCGTTCTGCAGGTCCTGAATGGCCGGGTCAGCCGCGACACGGCTGTAGTAGTCGTCGAGAAGGCGGTCCGCGGCTGTGGTCACGTCCCCCAGTCCCCGGATTTCGGCGATGATCGCGCCGAAGCGCGCGCGGCTTTCCTCTGAAAAGCGCTCATAGAGCATCGCCAGGATCGCCGACTTGCTGGGGAAGTAGTGATAGACGGTGGCGATCGGCCCGCCGGCCAGCGCGCCGACCTCCTTCATCGTCACCGCATCGATGCCCTTTTCGCCGATCAGCCGCATCGTCGTGGCAAGGATGGCGTCGATGCGCTCGCGGCTGCGCTCCTGCTTGGGCCTGCGCCGCGGTTCCGTCGCCGTTCGCCTAGCTTGCGTCATGCACCGATCTCTCGTGGGAACTGCGAATTCACGGGTTGACAAGAAACATGATCAAGTATCAGCATTCGTGGAATGCTGACAACTTGTCAGCTTTTCGATCGGGCTGCAAGGGAGGGCACCTGGTGACAGCAGGCACTGTCGGACATTTGGAAGAGGGCGATTGGCTGGTCGGCAATCCGACCGGCCTGCAACTGGCCTCGGCACTATGGATCGGCTCGGTCGGGCTGCTCATCCTCGGGCTGCAGCCGGTGCTGCTCGGTGCACTTTATACGGAAGGCCATGTCACCGGCGACGAACTGGCACTGGTCGCCACCGCCGAGATGATTGCGATCGCCATCGGCTCCGCCGTCGTCGCGATGCTCCTGCCGGCGCGCAACATGCGCTGGAAAAGCACGCTGCTTCTTGTCCTCCTGGCGCTTGCCAATTTCTGCACGGCCTACGCCGTCACCGCCAACATGCTGATCACGGCCCGCGCCGTCGCCGGCCTTGCCGAGGGCGGGCTGGTCGCGGTCGCCACGGAGTTGATTGCCCGCTCGCGGCGCGCCGAGCGCATCGGCGGCTATTTCGTCACGCTGCAGACGCTGGCGCAATGCGCCCTGGCGCTGCTGCTTGCGCTGTATGCCGTGCCGGTGGCCGGCTCGGCCGGCGGCTTCATCGCGCTTGGTGTCGTCTGCCTGCTGTCGCTGGCCGCCGCCTGGACCGTGCCGGATGACTATGCCGACCTGCCGAAGGAAGAGCATTTCGCCAATGTGCTCACCGTGCCGGCGATCACCGCGCTGCTTTCGATCTTC
The DNA here is from genome assembly GCA_004791255.1 of bacterium M00.F.Ca.ET.205.01.1.1. Lineage (GTDB taxonomy): Bacteria > Pseudomonadota > Alphaproteobacteria > Rhizobiales > Rhizobiaceae > Mesorhizobium. The sequence goes on along the minus strand of SRUQ01000002.1, from coordinate 846,880 downwards.
TGCTACTTCATGTTCTTCGGCGCCGTCTGGGCCTTTCTCGAACCGCTCGGCGCGCAGTTCGGCATAGACGGGCGCACGATCGGCGTGATGGTCTCCGCAAGCCTCGCGGCCCAGGTGTCGGGCGCAATGATCGCGACCGTTTCTGAAGCCCGCATCGACTATCGCCTTGCCATCACCGTCATAGGCATCATCGCAGCTGTCAGCTCGGCGCTGCTCTCGACGGGGCCTGGGCTCAGCGTCTTCTGGGCGGTCGCACTGTTGATGGGCTTCATCCTGCTCTTCGTCGTGCCCTACCAGATCCGCCTGGCGATCATCGCCGATGAGACGCGCAACGCAGTGCTTCTGGTGCCGGCCGCGCAGCTCTTCGGCCTCGCCATCGGCCCGGTTGCCGCTTCGCTGCTGATCGACAGCGGGAATTTCCGGCCGGTGCCGGAATTCGCCGCGGCAAGCGCGCTGGCCAGCGTCGCATTGCTCGGCGTCTTCGTGCTGGCGGCACGGCGCCGTATTCGAGCCTGAGCGGAGGACGCTATGGCGAACGCCTGGAGCAACTGGTCGGGCTTTGTCCAGGCCGCGCCGCGGCTGATGGCCAGCCCGGCCGATGCCGGCGAGCTCGGCGATCTCGTGCGTAACGCGCCCGGTCCGGTGCGCGTCGCCGGCGCCGGCCATTCCTTTACGCCACTGGTGGCCTCGCAAGGGACGATCGTTTCCCTGGAGAAGATCGAGGGGCTGGTCTCACACGACGCGGCGAACAGCCGCGCGCGGGTGAGGGCAGGCACGCGGCTCGGCGCGCTGATGCACATCCTGCAAGGCATCGGCCAGGGCCTGCCCAATATGGGCGACATCGACCACCAGGCGATCGGTGGCGCGCTGGGCACCGCCACGCACGGCTCGGGCTCCAGGCTTGGCGCCTATCATACACAGCTCGAGACCGTGCAGATCGTCGACGGGCTAGGCCGGATACGAGAATTCAGTCGGGCAGCGCATCAGGACATGATCCATGCGATGGGCGTCGCGCTCGGCGCTTTCGGTGTGCTGACTGAAGTGACGCTGAACAACATCCCGAGCTATCGGCTGCGCCGCCGCAAATGGGTTTTGCCGATCGCCGATATGCTGCGAGATTTCGAGACCATGATGGCTGCGCACCGCTCGGCCGAATTCTACTACATCCCGTTTTCCGGCTACGCCCAGTTCATCGCCAGCGATCTGTCGGATGCGGCGACCACGGCAAGGCCGACAGAGGACGACGAGGCAGGGCTGGCGACACTGCGCAAGCTGAGCACCGTTTTGCGCTGGGTGCCCTCGCTGCGCCGCGCGCTGATCAAGGGCGCGGTGAAAAAAGTGCCGGCCGAGGACTATGTGCAGGACTGGCTCAACGTCTACGTCAGCGACCGCCAGACGAAATTCAACGAGATGGAATATCACCTGCCCTTCGAGGAGGGACCGAAGGCGCTGGCCGAGATCATCGAACTGACCGAGCAGCGCTTCCCGGAAGTCTATTTCCCGATGGAGGTGCGCAGCGTCGCGCCCGACGAATTCTGGCTTTCGCCATTCTATAACAGGCCGACCTGCTCGATTGCCATCCATCATGACGCGGCAAGTGATCCCTTGCCGTTCATGCGTGCGGCAGAGCCGATCTTTCGCCGCTGTGGCGGGCGGCCGCACTGGGGCAAGATGCACAGCCTCAAAGCGACTGACTTCAAAAGACTCTACCCGCGCTGGGAGGATGCTATGGCCGTGCGGCGCGACATCGATCCGCAAAATCGATTCGTGTCGCCCTACATGGCCGGCCTGTTCGGCCTCGACCAATGAGTGCCTATTTCGCCGGCCTGTCTGGCGCGCTGCGGGCCGCCGGCATCTTCCAGCCGAGCCTCGTGCTAGACCTCGACAGGCTGGATGGCAACATCGCACTGGTGAAGAAGAGGCTGGCGCCGGGCCTTGCCGTGCGGCTGGTCGACAAGTCACTCGCCTGCCTGCCGCTGCTCGCGCATATCGGCAAGGCGCTCGGCACGGTGCGCTTCATGACCTTCCACCCACCGGTCAGCGAGGCGGTGCTGAAGGCATTTCCCGATGCCGACCTTCTCTATGGCAAGCCGATGCCGGTCGGTGCCGCGAGGTCCGTGCTGTCCAAAGGCGCGGCCGACTGGTCGCGTGTCTGCTGGCTGATCGACAGCCAGGAGAGGCTGGCGGAATATGGCGCCCTGGCGGCTGAACTCGGCCTCGGCCTGCGCATCGCGTTCGAGATTGATGTCGGGCTGCATCGCGGCGGATTCGCCTCGCCGCAGGAGCTGTCAGGCGCATTGGCTCTTCTGCCGGCCCACAAAGGACTGCGTTGCGAAGGCGTCATGGCCTATGAGGCGCATGCGCCGCACATTCCGGGCCTGTTCGGCGGACCTGCCAGGGCCTTGGCCAAAGCATCGGAGCTGGCCGCCGCCTTTGTCGAATACCTCGGCGCCGACCAGCGTCGCATCCTGAACATCGGCGGCAGCAAGACGGCGCTGCTTCATCACGGCGGCGTTGCTAATGAAGTGTCGATGGGCTCGGCCTTCGTGCTGCCTAGCGATTTCGATACGTCAGGCCTTGCAGGCTTTCAGCCTGCGGCCTTCATCGCCACGCCGATCCTGAAGCAGATCGAGGCGCAACTGCCAGGTTCGGCGGGCTTCTCCCGCATGCTGCAGGCGCTCGGTCTGTTCCCGCGCAAGGGCTGTTATCTCTATGGCGGCAAGTGGATGGCCGAACCGGTGTTTCCCGAAGGCATGAAGACGAATAGCCTGATCGGCCTGTCCTCCAACCAGCAGTTCATGAGCCTGCCCACCGGTGCGAATGTGAAGCCCGGCGACTACGCCTTCCTGCGCCCGACGCAGAGTGAGGCCGTACTGCAGCAGTTCGGCTCGATCGCGGTGTTTTCGGGCGACAGGATTGTCGAGCGCTGGCAAGCGCTGCCGATGGCATGAACCGCTACGCCTTGACCGGGATCCAGACTTCCAGCCCGCCATCGCCGCTGCGTGGGTCGAATTCGGGGCCGTAGCGCTCGAACTCGGGCGCATCTGCGATCTCGTGGCCGGAGATTGGCAGCCATTTGTTCCAGATCGTGTTGACCGTCCGGCGGATGGTCGAGATGTGCTCGCGATGCGAAAACACGGCGTATTTCTGCGGCGGCACGCGTACCCGGAAAAACTCCTTGGGCAGGTCGGAAAAGTCCGACACTTCCACGCCCGCTATGTAGTCGAAATTGCCGGCATCGTCGCCGTTGACGCAGACGCCGTAGGCGACGTCGCCGGTCTCGCCCGGAATGTTGCCGATGTAAGGACCGAAGCGCTTCCACAGCATCGGAATGGCCGCGCTTGATTCACAGCTGTAGCGCTCGCCGAGCCCGGCAATGAGGAAAGGACGGCTGGTTTCGAAGCGCGGCGGCGGGAGTGTGGTGAGCAGTGAACTGTCCATCAGGATTGGCTCCACGAGGTCGAGGTTTTGGGTCGAGCCTTGCGCGCGCACCAGTTCCGGCGTGCTGCCGAACTGATCGCGGAAGGCGCGGGTGAAAGCCTCATGCGAGTTGTAGCCGGCGTCGAGCGCGACCGAGAGAATGTCGGGCGCCCCACCCGCCAGCTTGCGCGCCGCCTCGGTCAGCCGGCGCGAGCGCATATAGCCCATCACCGAACGGCCGGTGGCGGCGCCGAAGGCGCGCGTCACATGAAAGCGTGAGACGCCGCTGCTTTGCGCGACATCGTCGAGCGAAATCGCATCCGGCAGATGGCTTTCGACGAACCACAGCGCTTTCTCGGTCGGGTTCATTAGGTTCCTTTTCGCATTGGCCGGATCATTGTGTCGTGTCCCTGCGCTGCCAATTTGATCGAAATTGCGCAGCGCGCAAACTTGACAGAAAATGATCATCGAAGCGATTGCGCAAACGTTTCGATGGCGCTATGAAATCTGCCAACGCCGATAAGAGCGGACCGGGAACGCATCATCTGGGAGGAGCGCTTGCCAGCACTCGATTTGAGCTGCCATGCCGACAATGGCTGAGGTCGCGCGTCGCGCCGGCGTGTCGGTTTCGACCGTCTCGCATGTCATCAACCGCACCCGCTTTGTCTCGCCGGAGAAGGCGCAACGCATCAACGATGTGATCGCTGCCCTGGGCTATCAGCCCAATGAACTGGCGCGGTCGCTGAAAGTCGCCTCGACCAACAGCGTCGGCCTTGCCATCTCGGCCATCTCCAATCCCTATTTCACCGACATCATCTGCGCCGTCGAAGCCGAATGTGCACGGCTCGGGCTGATGGTATTCCTCTCCGATACGCAGGAAGACCCCGACCGCGAGCTGCAGGTAGTGCGCGCCTTCCACCAGCGTCGCGTCGACGGGGTGATCCTGGCACCGTCCGGCGCACCGCAGCGCGCGATCGACTATCTCGCCGACAAGAAACTGCCCTGTGTCCTGATCGACCGCTTCGCCGATGACCGCTTCGACCAGATCGGCGTCGAGAACGAGACGGCGATGCATGCGCTCATCGACCATGTCGCGTCCTTCGGCCACAAGCGCATCGGCTACATTGCCGGCCAGCCGGGTCTTGCCACAACGCGCGAACGCATCGAGGCGTTTCGAGCCTCGCTATCGGCCAATGGACTTGAATGCCTGCCGCACTATGTCTCGCCGGACAATGTCGACACGGCGAGCGCCACGGCATCGACGCATGCGATCCTGTCGCTGCCCGTGCCGCCCACCGCACTGGTCACCGGCAACAATATGGCCACCATCGGGGCAGTCCGCGCCGTAAGCGAAAAGGGTCTTTCGATCCCGCGCGACCTGTCGCTTGTCGGCTTCGACGATTTCGAATGGGCGGACTGCTTTGAACCGAGGCTGACGCTGGTCGAACAGCCCTGTACCGAGATCGGGCGCCAGGCGGCGGCGCTGCTCAGCGCGCGCATTGCCTCCAGCCACGCCGAGCCCCATGCCGTTCGGCTCCAGGCACGGCTCCAGGTGCGTCAATCCTGTGCGAGGCCGGCATGAACGCGCCGCTGCTTTCGGTTACCGGCGCGGTCAAACGCTTCGGCGGCGTGCAGGCGCTGCGCGGCGTCGACTTCGACCTGAATGCCGGCGAGGTCCACGCGCTGCTGGGCGAGAACGGTGCCGGCAAGTCGACGCTGATGAACCTCTTGTCAGGCGTCTACACGCCGGACGAGGGTGAGATCCGCATCGACGGCAAGACAGTGCACTTAAACAACCCGCGCGAAGCGCAGACTGCAGGCATTGCCACCATCTTCCAGGAGCTCGATCTCGTGCCGTCGCTCGACGTCGCGGCAAACCTCTTTCTCGGCCGCGAGTTGATGCGGCCGGGCGGGTTGCTCGACGTACCGGCCATGCGCCGCGAGGCGAAGAAGCGGCTGGAAGCGATTGAACTTGCCATTGATCCCGCACGGCTGGTCGCCGACCTCTCGATCGGCCAGCGCCAGGTGGTGGCGATCGTCAAGGCGCTGTCCTACGCCTCGCGCGTACTGATCATGGACGAACCGACCGCCGCACTCACCGTCGGCGAGGTGGAACGGCTGTTCGACATCATGCGCAAGCTTGCCGCGACCGGCGTCGGCATCGTCTACATCTCGCACCGGCTGGAGGAAGTGCCCGAGATCGCCGACCGCGTGACGGTGATGCGCGACGGCCGGGTCGCCGGCGTGACCGAGCCGCATGCGCCGCAGTCCGAGCTGGTGCGCCTCCTGGTTGGGCGGCCGCTGGATGAGCTTTATCCCCAGCGCGCAAAAGGCGCTGGCAAGACATTGCTCAGCCTGAAGGATGCCAGCTTCAGGCTGGCCCGCGAGAGCGCCGGCTGGCAGCCGCCGAGCGGCATTTCGCTCGAGGTCAGGCAAGGCGAGATCGTCGGGCTGGCCGGCATCATGGGGGCAGGGCGTACCGAACTGCTTTCCGCCCTCTACGGCACCGGCCTTGCCGGCCATTGGGAGGGCGATGTCGCGGTCGAGGGGAAACCGGTCAAGCTTTCCTCCATCAGCGCGGCACGCGACGCCGGCATCGCCTTCGTCACCGACGACCGCCGCGGCAGCGGCCTGATGCTCAGAATGGCGGTCGGCCTCAACCTGGTCATGTCGGTGATCCGGCGCATCTCGCCCGCCGGCCTGATGTCGCCGCGCCGCCAGGCGGATGCGCTCAAGCAGTCGTTCGGCCAGTTCGACATCAGGCCGAAGAATCCCGACATAGCGGTCGGCGCGCTGTCGGGCGGCAACCAGCAGAAGGTCGTGCTGGCCAAGGAGATCCTCGGCAACCCAAGACTGCTGCTGCTCGACGAACCGACGCGCGGCGTCGATGTCGGCGCCAAGGGCGAGATCTATGCGCGGCTGCGGCAGTTGGCGGCGCAAGGGCTCGGCATCCTGGTCGCCTCCAGCGAGATGCCGGAACTGATCGGCCTTTGCGACCGGATCGTGGTGCTGCGCCAGGGGCGCAATGTGGCGGAATTCATCGGCGGCGTTGACGAGCACACGGTGCTTGCCGCGGCAAATGGCAGGGAGGCCTGATGTCTGAACAGAAGATTTTGGAGGCAAGCGGCCCGGTGGCCGCCGCCCCCGTGCGTCGCGATCCGCTGGCTCTGGTGGTGCGCTTCCAGAGCCTGATCGGTCTCGTCGTGGTGGCGATCGGCGGCATCATCTTCTCGCCGCGCCGGCATGGCGAGATACTGTTCCTCGACCCCGACAACATCGCCAACATCGTGCGTGCCGTGTCGGAGACCGGCATCATCGCCATCGGCATGACCTTCGTCATCATCACCGCCGGCATCGACCTGTCGGTCGGCGCAGTGCTTGGCCTCTCCAGCGTCGTCACTGCATCGATGATGATTTCGGGCGGCTTCGGCCTCATCCCGACCATCCTTGCCGTGCTGGTCATGGGCATCGTCTTCGGCGCCATCCAGGGCACCATCTCCACCCGCTTCCGGCTGGAGCCGTTCATCGTCACGCTGGCCGGCCTGCAGGCCGCGCGCGGCCTGGCCCTGGTCGTCTCGGGCAACCAGTATATCAACATTTCCTATGGCGAGGGGCCAGGCCTGGCGCCGCCGGTGTTTGCGGTGCTGGGCGAGCGGCTGTTCAACAACACCGTGCCGGTCGCGACCCTGGTCTTCGTCGTCTTTGCCGCGATCGCCACCATCGTGCTCAACACCACGCGCTTCGGCCGCTATGTCTTTGCCGTCGGCGGCAATGAACGCGCTGCGCGTATTTCCGGCGTGCCGGTGTCGATGGTGAAGATCTCGGTCTACGCCATCACCGGTTTTGCCGCCGCGCTCGCAGGCATCGTTCATGCCGGCCAGTTCAATTTCGGCAGCGCCAATGACGGCATGGGCTATGAGCTGACCGCAATCGCGGCCGTAGTCATTGGCGGCACCAGCCTGTTCGGCGGCGCCGGCTCGATGGTCGGCACCGTTGCCGGCACCATCATGCTCGGAGCGCTCGCCAACATCCTTCAGCTCAACAACATCACCCCTGCCATGCAGTTGCTCGCGACCGCCGCGATCATCGTGCTGGCGGCAGTGCTTCAATCCCTCGTTCGCCGTCGCGAGGGGTTGGGTCGTTAGTGCATGTCGCGCAAAAGTGACATCGGTTTTGCGATGACGACATGCACCAACAAAAATGCATGTCGCGCAAAAGTGACATCGGTTTTGCGACAACGACATGCATCAACAAACAGGAGGAAGACGGCAAGAGTGGAAGTCAAACCAAGGTCAGGCCCGGCCTGACGAGGAGGAGAGTGAGTATGAAAACGATTGCAAGAGGATCGACCCTCAAGGCAGTGCTTCTGGCCGGCGCCGGCCTGTGCATTGCGGGAACGGCCTATGCTGCCGATCCGATGGTCAAGGCCTGCGCCAAGGACGGCCAGTTCATCATCGGCTTTTCGCAGGCGAACAATGCCGAGCCCTATCGCCAGCATGTCAATGACGAGCTTACGGCGGCGGCCAAGGAAGTGCCGGGCTTCACGCTGCAGATCGCCGACGGTGCCGGCAACGTCAATACGCAGACCTCGCAGGTCGACAATTTCATCACCCAGAAGGTCGATCTGCTGCTGATCTCGCCCTTCGAGGCCGCACCGCTGACGCCGGCGGTGAAGCGCGCCATGGATGCCGGCATCCCGGTCATCGAACTCGACCGCAAGACGGTCGGCGACCCCGGCAAGGACTACACCGCCTTCATCGGCGGCGACAATTACAAGATCGCGCTCGAAGCCGGCAAATACACGGCCAAGACCCTGCTGCCGGATGGCGGCGAGACGGCGGTGCTGGAAGGTCTGCCGAGCTCGACGCCCGCGGTTGAGCGGCTGAACGGGTTCAAGGACGGCGTCAAGGAAAACGCCAAGATCCAGGTCGTGGCCGAGCAGGCCGCCGACTGGGTGCCGGACAAAGCCCAGACCGCCTTTGCCGCCATGCTGCAGGCGCATCCCGACATCAAGGTGCTCTACGCCTCCAACGACATGATGGCCGCCGGCGCGCTGCTCGCCGCCAAGGGCGCCGGCAAGGACGTCAAGATCATCGGCACCGACGGCTTGCCCGGACCGGCAGGCGGCATCGAGGCAGTCGCCAAGGGCGACTGGGCCGCGACCTTCACCTACCCGACCGGTGCCAAGGAGGCGATCGAGATGTCGAAGAAAATCCTGCTCGACTGCGCGACTTCGGTGGACACGACGGTGACCGTCGACACGACCGCGATCACGGCTGAGAATGCCAAGCAGATGATGGGCAAGTAGGTTCTTCCGCAGGCCATGCTTTCCAGGGCGGGGTTCACGCGAACCCCGCTCTTCCTGTATTTGGAGACCTTCACAGGCAGATTGGAAATGGTCGTGAGAGGGGATTGACAGTCGCAACCGATTGTCTTTATTTGTTCTGTTATTACATGACATACAGAGATGTCGCGTGACCTTTTTTGACAACTGCAGTTGGCTCCAGGCGCTCCCATCACGACATCCGCGGTCGAAAAGAATGGTTGCGATGTGCCCTGCGCAAAACTACGGTGGCGCACGATGGTCCCCGTGCCGAAAGGCTCGGGGTGAAAAGGGAACACGGTAAGGCCCATAGGGGTCGAAGCCGTGGCTGCCCCCGCAACTGTAAGCGGTGAGCAAAATCCGAAATGCCACTGGCCGGCAAGGCTGGGAAGGCAGGATGGCGCTGAGACCCGCGAGCCAGGAGACCTGCCATCGACAGAGTTGACCGGACGGGGTGTGCCGGGAGGAGACGTGGAAGTCGGTCTTGTCGACCGACGCGCCAGCATCCTTCCGTCGCCTATCGAGAAAGACGGAAAGTTGGACGGCGCCATCGATCGCATTCACCGCATCATCGTGTGCACGCTTTGCCGCGACGTCCCGACCGGGACAAGGTCGGGGGAAAGCCTGTGCGCCGAGCTGCGTTCCCGCCTGTCGGCCCATCATGAGCCGGCGGTGGCGCAAGGCTTTGCCGTCGAGGGCGTGGCCTGCATGGCGGACTGCTCGCGGCCGTTAACGGTGGCTTTCCAGGCGCAACGCAAAGCCGCCTATCTCTTCGGCTCCATCGACGCGCAGGCCGATCCCGGCGATCTCGTACGGTTTGCCAAGCTCTATGCCTCGCTCGCCGACGGCTGGTGCAATTCCGGCCAGCGTCCGGCGGGTCTGGCGGGCAAGACGCTGGCCCGCATTCCGGCCGGTCCGGCAGGGAGCTTGCCATGACGGCGCCGCTTCTCGAGGCCAACGATCTCGGCGCGGTGGCGGAGGGCCAGTCTTTGGTGCGCGCCGTCAGCCTTTCCGTGGCGACGGGCGACCGCCTGGCCATCATCGGTCCCAACGGCGCCGGCAAGACGACACTGCTGCGCATGCTGTCGGGCACGTTGCGGCCAAGCTCGGGCGAGGTGAAGTTTACCGGGCGCCGGCTGGACAGGATCTCCATCGCCGAGCGCGCATTGCATATCGCCGTGGTTGGCCAGACCGATCAACCCGATCCCCGGTTGGCGGTGATCGACTATGTCGAGCTTGGCCGGGTGCCGCATGCCGGCCGCAGACGTCGCAGCGACGAGCGCGACATCGTCGTCGACGCGCTGCGCCGGACCGGTCTGCTGCCGCTGCTTGGCCGAACCATCGGCTCTCTCTCCGGCGGCGAACGCCAGCGCGCCCAACTTGCCCGCGCCATCGCGCAGGAGCCGAAAATCCTGTTCCTCGACGAGCCGACCAACCATCTCGACCCGCGCGCCCGCGGCGACCTGCTCGAACTGGTGGCCGGGTTCGGCATGACCGTGATCGCGGTGCTGCACGATCTGGCTCTGGTGGCGCCTTTTGCCACCAGGGTCGCGGTGATGAACAATGCGCGCCTGCATGCGCTGGCGCCACCGCGCGAGGCGCTCACCCAACAACTGGTCCGCGATATTTTCGGCGTCGACGTGTTGCGGCTGCGCCATCCGACCGAGGACCGTGAGCTGACGGTGTTCGAGGTCCCGAACCGTGCCGGCCCGCCATCCTGACCGAAGCCATCCTGACCGACGCCATTTCCTCATCGATCCCTTCCCACCAAGGAGCTATTTCAGTGAAACGCCTTGCCTTGTCGCTTGCCCTCTCACTGCTGGCCTCGACCGCCTTCGCCTTTCCGGTCACAGTCGACAGCTGCGGCAAGCCGCTGACTTTCGATGCGCCGCCGAAGCGCGCCGTCATCCATGATCTCGATATGGCGGAGATGGCGTTCGCGCTGAAGCTGCAGCCATCGATCGTCGGCCTCACCGGCATCACCGGATGGTACAAGGTCGGCCCCGAATTCAAGGCCGAGCAGGGCTCGATCCCGGAATTGGCGCCCAAATACCCGACGCTTGAGAACCTCGTTGCCGTCGAGCCCGATTTCTTCTTCGCCGGCTGGTATTACGGAATGAAGCCGGGCGGCGAGGTGACGCCCGACACACTCGCCCCGCATGGCATCAAGACCTTGGTGCTGACCGAAAGCTGCGTCCATCTCGACAAGAACCGGCCCGCCGCCTCGATGGACCTGCTCTATGGCGACGTCGAGAAGCTGGGCAAGATCTTCGGCAAGGAGCCCGAGGCCGACAAACTCGTCACCGGCTGGAAGGCAGAGCTCGCCGAGATCACCGCCAAGGTCGGCGACCGCAAGGGTACACGGGTGTTCCTCTACGACTCCGGCGAGGACAAGCCGTTTACCGCAGGCAAGTTCGCCATTCCCAGCGCCATGATTTCCGCCGCCGGCGGCGACAACATCATGGCCGACATGGACACCAGCTGGGGCAACACGGATTGGGAGACGGTGGCCTCGCGCAACCCGCAATTCCTCATCCTGCTCGATTACCAGGATGGCGGCGGCTACAAGAAGCTGCTCGATTTCCTGAAGGCGCATCCGGCGATGAAGGAGACGGATGCGGTCAAGAACGAGCGCTTCGTCGCCCTGCGCTACGCCGAACTGACGCCCGGGCCGGCCAACATCGAGGCGGTCGAAAAGATCGCCAAGGCGATGCATCCGGAAGCGTTCTGAGCTTGCGATCCCCGGCATTCGCATTGGCCATGATGGCGGGCGCGGTGGCAATCATCGCGCTCGCGCTGCTGTCGATCGCCTATGGTTCGACGGTCATACCGCTGACCGACGTCATTGCCTCGCTTGGTCATGCGATCGGCATGCCGGGCCACGACGTGTCCGGGCCGGTCGGCAAGATCATCGTCGACCTTAGGCTGCCGCGCACCATCCTGGCCATCTGCGTCGGCGCCGGCCTTGGCGTCGTCGGCGCGCTGTTGCAGACGGTTACGCGCAACGACCTTGCCGATCCGTTCCTGTTCGGCCTGTCCTCGGGCGCTGCCGCGGGTGCTGTCTCCGTCATCACCGTGTTCGGCGACAGCTTTGGCATCTGGACGTTGCCGGTCGCGGCCTTCACCGGCGGCATACTGGCGGCCTGCATCGTTCTGGTGCTGGTGACGCGGGTGAAAGGGCGGGGCCCTGAACGGCTGATCCTGGCTGGCCTTGCCGTCTCGTTCCTGTTCACGGCGGTGACCAACTATCTGGTCTTTGCCGGCGACCAGCGCGCCGCGCATTCGGTGCTGTTCTGGACGATGGGCGGCCTCGGCCTGGCGCGCTGGGACAATATCGGGCTGGGGGCGCTGGGCGCGGGCACCATCCTTGCCTATGCGCTGTGGAACCACCGCTGGTTCGATGCCTTGCTGGCCGGCGAAAACGCCGCCGAGAGCCTCGGCGTTCCCGTGGCGCGCATGCGCAAGGTGACGTTTCTCGTCGCCGCCTTTTCAACCGCGATCCTCGTCTCCATCGCCGGCGTCATCGGTTTCGTCGGCTTGATGATCCCGCATCTGTCGCGGCCGCTGGCCGGGCCTTTGCATTTGCGCCTGATCGCAAGCTGCGCGCTGTTCGGCGCGGTGCTGCTGCTTGCCAGCGACCTGTTGGCCCGGACCTTGCTGCCGCCGCAGGAACTGCCGATCGGCATCATCACCAGTTCGCTCGGCGCCTTCTTCGTCGTCACCATGCTGATCCGCAATCGCCTCTGATCGGCGTCCGCCGGTCACACCGTCCAGAAGTAGCGCACGATGTGGAAGAAGATCGGCGCGGCGAAGACCAGGCTGTCGGTGCGGTCCAGCATCCCACCATGGCCCTCGATCAGATGGCCCCAGTCCTTGACGCCCTGGTCGCGCTTGATCGCCGAGGCGACGAGACCGCCGAGGAACCCCATCGTGCAGGCGATGAAGGCCACGGCGGAGGCCTGCAGCGGCGTGAACGGCGTGATGAACGACAGCAGCGCACCGAGCAGGCTCGAGGCGACCAGTCCGCCAATCAGGCCTTCCCAGGTCTTCGACGGCGATACGGTCGGCGAGAACCGGTGTTTTCCGAACAGCTTGCCGAAAATATACTGCAGCACGTCGCTGCCCTGCACGACGATGATCAGGAAGGCGATGAGCAAGAGGTTGCGGCCCTGGAAACCCGGCACGTCGAGCGTCAGCAGGGCTGGCACATGGCTGACGCAATAGACCGAGATCATCACCGCCCATTGCTGCGCCGCGATGCGCTCCAGAAACCGTTCGGTGTCGCCATGCAGCGCCGTGATGGCCGGCATCAAAAGGAAGCAATAGACCGGAATGAAGATCACGAAGAGGCCGTACCAGGCGGTCCACACCAGCCAGTACTGGAACGGTATGATGATGCCAAACATGCCAAGCAGCACCCAATGGTCGCTGCGGCGGCTGTGGGTCAGCGTCACGAATTCGCGCAGCGCCGCAAACGAGATCAGCGCGAACAGGATGGTCATGCCGTAGCGGCCGAAGAAGAAGGCGACCGTCATCAGTGCCACCATCACCCACCAGGCATTGATGCGCTGCGTAAGATTGATCAGCGTCACGCTCAACGGCTTGGGCGCGCGCGCCGAAAGCGTGGCGGCAACGATGCTGGCAGTGGTCAGCACGACGAAGAGGCCGATGATCAATATGCTGATTTCGTGGCGCATCAATCGTCTCGTGCGGGGCGGGGATTGAGCGCCTGCAGCGCATCATGGGCGCGGTCAAGGAAGGCCCGGCGATCCTCGCCTGGCGCCACCGCGACCGGTGTGCCGAAGACGATGCGGCAGAGCAGCGGCACCGGCAGGAACTGGCCCTTGGGCAGCACACGCGACATGTTCTCTATCCAGCAGGGAATAAGTTCGACATCCGGCCGCGCCATCGACAGATTGTAGAGGCCGGAACGGAAGGGCAGCAGCGGCTCGTCGCTCATGTTGCGGGTGCCCTCGGGAAACAGGATCAGCGAGTGGCCCTGATCAAGAACCGACAGCATGATGGAGATCGGGTTCTGCTCCTCGCTCGTCCATTGCCGGCTGATCAGCACGGAAGACAGCATGTCCTCGGCGATGAAGCGACGTAGTCGCGACTTGCCCCAATATTCGGCTGCGGCGATCGCGTGGGTGATGGCACGCTCCCTTTCACTCAGGCATGCCGACAAGAGGATGAAGTCGCCATGGCTGGTGTGGTTGGCGAAATAGATGCGCTGCCGCTCCGAAGGCTGGCTGCCGCTCCAGATCGGGCGCACGCCGGTCACCGCCCAGGCCATCGCCGACAGGCTGACGGAGGTCACCGTCTGCAACAAGGTGTAGGTCTTCAGTGCAAGCTTGCTCATCGCGGCATCCAGAATCCGGCCGCAAGGAAGGCGACCACGAATATGGCAAGGGCCACGCGCTGCCGGGCAAGCAGCCGGCGCGTCCCGGCGATGCGGTCATCAAGCGGCCGGGGCGTTGGCGCTGCAGGCTTCAGCCGCATGCGTGCCAGGAGATCGTCGACCGCCGCACCTCCCGAGGCGTCGTCGTCATGGCTCGCCAACAGCCGGAACAGCAGCGCGTCGAACAGGAGAAGGGCTGAAAGTCCAAGTACCGCGACGGCGCTTGCGGCCGCGACGAACAGCGCAAGGACGGCGAATGGCGCGTGGAGCGCGCCGCGCGACGAAGCAACCAGCGGCGCGGCGCCGTCGCAAAACGCCACGACCGCGGCCGGCCACGCGGCCTGCCTGATCAGAGTGGCGGCGAAGCGGCCGGTCCGTTCCTGATAGGCGCTATCCGTCATGCGGGGTCACCGCTCTGGAAATGCACCGGCCGTCCGGATGCGGCGAGCTTCTTCCGCGCTTGCACTGGTGTGTGCGAACGGCCGGAAGCAACCAGCCATTCGGCGATGACGGTGGCGCTGCGCTGGAAGCCGAGCGCGCAGCAGACGAGCACTGTGCCTTGCCGGCGCGCCGGCTCGATCGCCGCCACCGCCTTGTCGAGCAGCTCCGGTGGCGGCTGCAGCAGGTCGATCATCGGCAGGCTCACCCAGCGGCCGTTGGCGCCGCGTGGCCGCTCCAGTTCGGCGGCGAGATCGATCACCGTGCCGAAACTGTTGGCTTCGCCAGCCGCGGGAAAACGCCCGAGGAAGACGCCATCGGTGACCGCCACGACCGGCGGCAGCTGGCGCGTCCACGCCAGGACATTCAGCCTTGCGCCCAGCCGATAGGGCCAGAGCAGGACGCGGCTTGCCAGCGACACATGGCCGTCCGTCGTCTTCTGGAACACCTTGGCGCCGGCGCCGGCATAGGCGAAGGCGACGATGGCCAGCGCCAGAGAGGGCCATAGCAGCAACAGCGCGATAGCGGAAAAGAAAGCGCCGATGACGGCCCCGGCCAGCGTCAGCGCAGCGCCCAGCGCGTAGGAGAGCGAAAGCCGCCGGGCCTTGCTGTTCCCGGTCAGGCGAAAGCCGGCGAACGGCAATTCGCCCTTGGCGGGAAACAGCCACAGGGCGAAAAACCCGAGCAGCGCCCCGGTCGGGATGTCGATGAAGTGATGCTGCCACGTCGTCAGCACCGAGGCGCCGATTAGGAAGCACCAGACGTGCCAGAGCACCAGCAGTGGGCCGGCAAGGCGTTGGCGCCAGTGATCCCAGATGATCACCAAGAGCGCGATATGCAGCGACGGCGCCTGGTTGAACGGCTTGTCGAAACCGCCGAGCACGGCAAACAGGAAGCCCGGCAGGCCGGTCGTCGCGGGCCGCACGAAGGTCGCGGCAAGCGGAAACAGGATGAAGCAGGCGACGGCGACGATCTGCGCCGTGAGATACCGGCCGGCCAACCGGTCGACCCCTTGGCGGCTGTCGTTGAGCAGCAGCGACAGGCCGTAGAACAGGTTGATCGACCAGTAAGGCACGATCGTCCAGGCGACGAACGGCACCGAGTGCTCCCAGGAGAACACGATGCTGCCGACATGGCCGCGCGTCGAAGCCAGCCAGTTGGCGAAGCCGTAGGTCGAGTAGAAGAACGGCGCGAGGAAGGCCAGCCAAAGCGCAGCCCTGACGATGACCCGACTATAGGGCTCGGTGGATTGGGGGGCTGCGAGTGGCTCGGCACTGGTCTGCATGCGGCGGGCGGCTCCTAGAGACGCCGCGCGAGCGAGACGGTGAAGATGCCCCATTGGTCGATGCGCTGGTCGAGCTTTTCGAAGCCGGCGGCCTCGACCAATTGGTCCATCTCGCCTTGCGTGCGCCGCCGCATCACCCAGGCCTGGCCGCCGCGATGCGACGTCAGGCTGCGCGCGATCATTTCGAGCTGCGGGTGCCAGGGCTGATTGGTGTAGATCAGCAGGCTGCCCGGCTGCATGGCGCGGGCAAGGCCACCGAGCGAGCGGGCAATCAACGCATTGTCCGGGAAGAGCTCGTAAAGGCCGGAGACGATGGCGAGATCCGGCGCGGGATCGAGTGCGGCGAGCCCGTCGCCATCGAAAGCGTCAGCGAGGTCAAACGAGACGCTTGCCGGCAATTGCCGCTCTGCGATCAGCCTGCGGCCGCGCTCGACGTTGATGTCCGAATAGTCGCGCAGGCGAACGCTGGCCGGCGGCTCCTGGCTGTTGCCGATCGCGTCGAGGACATATCGGCCGTGGCCGGCTGCAATGTCGAGGATATGCGCGGGGCGCCCGGCAGCCTTGAGCCTCGCGAGGGACGACCCGATAAGCTCTTCGAGGTTGAGCTTGCGCTGGCGGATGCCGCGCCAGCCGATGGCGTCGAGGAAGACGCGGTCGACGATGCGGCCGATCGGGCCGAGGCCGCGCGCCTCGTCCTCGTAGACGTAGTCCAGGGTCGAGCCGGAATCGAAGCCGGTGCCGACGCCGATCTTCATGCCGCGCGAAAACCAACTGCCGAAGCGTATGGAAGCCCGACTCATTGCCCAGTAGAGGCCCTTGGGCGAAAGGAGGTCGAGCGGCGAGGCGAGCCTGTCGGCCTCGTCGCGCGTATAGCCGGCAATATCGGCCTGCTTGAGGTCGGCGGCGGCGGCCGGCGTCGCGGCTTGTCCTTCGAGGAACGGCCGCACCAGGTCGAGCGCCTTGGCGCGGTCGCGTTCGCCCAGCGTATCGTGGAAGAAGCCCGGCAACACGTGGCGCTCCTTGATGCGACTGCCAAGATTGACGAAGAATTCATGCTGCGGGCCATGGCGCACCACCCAGTCGCTGCCCGACAAAAGCAGTTGCGTCGGCACGGTGATGGCGCGGGCGTCGGCAACGATGCGCGCCGCGTGCTCGTAGAGCTCGACAAGGATGTTCGAGGCAATCGGCCGCGTGATCAGCGGATCGCTTTCGAAGGAGGCGATCCGCAGGGGATCGTGGGTCAGGAACTTGGCCTTGACGTAGGAATTGACGAAGAAGCGGCCCTTGATCTTCTGCCAGAGCGCGATGCCTTCCTTGGCGAAGGGGACGTAGAGCTTGACCGAAAAGGCGGGCGAGGCGAGCACCATGGCGCGCAGTTTCGGCGCATAATCGTGCACCCATGCGGCGGCAAGTACCGCCCCGAACGACTGCGCGATCAGGGCGGTATCCTGGGCGCGAAAGCCATCCCTGCCGGCGATCTCGGTCATGAAGCAGTCGATGTCGTGCACCAGTGCTGCGAAGGAAGGGGCATAGCCGCGCTCGCCGGCGGAGCGGCCGTTGCCTCGGGCATCCCAGGCATAGAAGGCGTGGTCGGGCATGCGCAATTCGTCGACCAGGTGCGCCATGCGCCCGCCATGCTCATGGCCGCGATGGAAGAGCACGACCGCGCCCTTGGCATCTGCCGAAACGGCCGGCCAGAAGCGGTAGAAGATCTCGGTGCCATCATGGCTTTTGAAAGTGTGCTCCTGCGCCTGCCGCGCAAAGGTTTGCGCCGGGGTGGCGGCGATCGGTTCATGCTTCATTGTCTGTCCCCCTGGCGCCATGGCGAGCCTCGATGCTCAACTCGCGCCGCCAATAAGACCGGCGCGTATCCGGTTTATGGCGGTCAGCAGTGAAAGCGTAGCCAAGGCCGGAAACACAAACGGCGCGACCGCGGCAGGCAAGAGCCCGGCGGCGCACAGCACGGCGACGATGCCGAGCGCCAGCGCTCTGTCACTCTTGCCGAGTGGCCCGGCATAGTTTCGTCCGATCCCGGCGGCGATACCGAGCACGCCGGCAAACTCGGTCACCATGGCGGCCATGGCAAAGGCGACGACACCCCACGGGCGAAAATGTGCAAAGGCGGCAAAGGGGAGAATCAGGGCGAGGTCGGCGACGACATCGCAGACCTCGTTCAGATACATGCCGAGCGTCGAGGCCTGCCCATGCTCCCGCGCCAGCATGCCATCCATGGCGTTGAGCGCCATGCGAGCGAAAAGCACCACGGGAATGAGGAGCAGCAGCAGCCGCCAGCCGGGGAGGGCTGCGATGGCGGTCCCGGCCGCGATCGACAGCAGCGCAGCCAGTATCGTTATGCTGTTGGCAGTGACACCCATTGCCGCCAACTGGTTGACCAGCGGCCGCAGTCTGCCCTGGAAAGCCGGCTTGAGCGCGTAAAGCGTCAGCATTTCGTCGATCCCCCGATCCTGACTCGCCTGTAACATGGACGGGCCGAATGGCGCCAGCGGATAGGAAAGCCGTGAGATTTCCGGCGGGTGACGCTTTCGCCAGAGCATCATTGCCCAAATCGCCGCGGCAGTCAGTTTTGCCGCGTGACCAGATGGCGCATCGACGGGCGCTGGATAGCTCGATGTCGATCATGCTGACGACATTCATCCATTGCTAACCATGACGACATCGCAAGTCTGTCATGCACGTTTGCCGGCTTCTGGCGCAATGCGGTGTCTTGAATAGTAAGCACGCTTATTATATATATCGCTCATGGTTTCCGACGGCATCGATAGGTTGGGATTTTTGATCCACGACGTGCAGCGCCTGATGCGCAAGCGCTTCGAGGCGCGCGCCAGCGGGCTCGGCCTGTCTTCGGCGCAGTGGCGGCTGATGGTGCGGGTCGCCAAGGAGGCCGGCGTCACCCAGGCGCGGCTGGCCGAACTGCTCGAAATCGAGCCGATCAGCGTCTCGCGCCTGGTCGACCGGATGGAGGAGGGCGGCTGGATCGAACGCCGCGCCGATGCGGCCGACCGGCGCGTGCGCATGATCTTCCCGACCGAGAAGGCCAACGCGGCCTATGCCGACGTCAAGAGCCTTGCCGGTGAGGTCTATGAGGAATCGCTCATCGGCGTCTCGCCGGAGGACCGGCGCGTGCTGATCCAGGTATTGGACGCGATCGTGCGGAATTTGACGGATGGCGAGGCGTCCTCGCTTGAAAAAATCAAGAATACGGAAGGCACAGCAGCATGAACGCGGCAGCCAAGATAGACGACAACGTCGCCAAGCTGGAAATGGAAGCCCCGGCGCAGCCAGCGGCAGCCCCTGTTGCTATGGCACCCGCACCGCAGCCGGTGCTGGTGGCGCCGAAGAAGAAGCGCCGCACCGGACGTTTCCTTCTGATGGTCGCCCTGCCGCTCGCCTTGCTAGCCGGCGGCAGCTATGTCTGGGTCAGCGGCGGCCGCTATCAGGAGACCGAGAACGCCAACCTGCAGCAGGCCAAGGTGTCCATCGCCTCCGATACGGCCGGCCGCATCGTCCAGGTCGACATATCGGACAATCAGGCGGTGAAGCAGGGCGATCTTCTATTCGCCATCGACGCCGAGCCCTACCGGATCGCGCTCGCCCAGGCCGACGCGGCCGTCGCTGCGGCGCGTCTCAATGTCGAGCAGCTGCGCGCTGCCTACAGCCAGGCGCAGGCCCAGCAGAAGTCGGACACCAGCGAGGTCGACTACGCACAGTCGCAATATGACCGCGCCGCCGACCTTGCCCAGAAGGGGATCAATGCCAAATCCTCGCTCGACCAGGCTAGGAACGATCTCGACAAGGCAAAGCAGCAGCTTGCCGTTGCCGAACAGGGCATCGTCAGCGCCAAGGCAGCACTTGGGGGCAACCCCAACATCGAAACCGACAAGCACCCGACCGTGATGGCCGCGCTCGCCGCGCGCGACAAGGCCGCCTACGACCTGGCGCAGACCACGGTCAAGGCGCCCGCCGATGGCGTCATAAGCCAGGCGTCGTCGTTCAAGGTCGGCCAGTATGTCGGTTCCGGCACGCCGCTGTTCTCGCTGGTCGAGACCGGCGATACCTGGATCGATGCCAATTTCAAGGAAACGCAGCTCACCAACATGAAGCCGGGCCAGAAGGCCGAGATCGTGGTCGACACCTATCCGGGCAAGACCTTCGAGGCGACCGTCAAGGCGATCGGCGCGGGAACCGGTGCCGAGTTCTCGCTGCTGCCCGCGCAGAACGCCACCGGCAACTGGGTCAAGGTCACGCAGCGCATTCCCGTGCGCCTGGAACTGGCAGATCCCGACGCCAAAATGGCGCTGCGCACCGGCATGAGCGCCTCCGTCTCCGTCGATACCGGCGTTGCACGCGGCTTTCCAAGCATATTCGGCCACGCCACCGCCGGCGAGGCCGCGCAATAAAGTTGGCTGAAGCTCGCCGGGACCATGCGAGTGGATGCCAATGACACGGGATTGGTCCGACGGGAGGAGTGGAAGGAATCAGCGTTTGGGTTTGGCCGCGTCGCGGCTTGATCGAAAGCTGAAACCTTCGACACGGGCCCTTCGGTCCTCAGGTTTCCGGGCGGCAGGCCTCCGCTCATTAGAGACTTTCAGTCGATGTAACCCCCACATCGACAAATCGCGTCCCACCGCGACGAGGGTCTCTCAACGGAAGGCATTGCCGCCCGGAAACCCAGTTTACACGGTTTTGTTACCTGCTGGAAGTTCCGCATCATGAGCACGCCAGAACCCTTCAAAGAGGTGCCGCATCGCGGCCTGATCACGGTCGCGCTGATGCTGGCGACGATCATGCAGGCGCTCGACACCACGATCGCCAACGTCGCGCTGCCGACCATGGCGGGCGATCTCGGCGCCTCTCCGGACAACATCAACTGGGTGCTCACCTCCTACATCGTGGCCGCCGCCATCATGACGCCGGTCACCGGCTGGCTCGCCGACCGCTTCGGCCGCAAGGAGCTGTTCCTGACGGCCGTCGTCGGCTTCACCATCTTCTCCATGCTGTGCGGCCTGGCATGGAGCCTTGAAACCATTGTGCTGTTCCGGCTGATGCAAGGCGTGTTCGGTGCCGCGATCGTGCCGCTGTCGCAGACCTTCCTTCTCGACATCAATCCCAAGGAGCGTCACGGCCAGGCGATGGCAATCTGGGGCGCCGGCATCATGCTGGGACCGATCCTGGGCCCGACGCTTGGCGGCTGGCTGACCGACAATTTCAACTGGCGCTGGGTGTTCTTCATCAACCTGCCGGTCGGCATCGTCGCTTTCCTTGGCATGGCGGCCTATCTGCCGGCCATTGCCCGGCGGGTGCGCAGCTTCGATTTCTTCGGCTTTGCCATGATATCGCTCGGCGTCGGCGCACTGCAGCTGCTGCTGGACCGTGGCGGCGAGGTCGATTGGTTTTCCTCGGTCGAGATATGGATCGAACTCGGCTTGGCCATCACCGGTTTCTGGGTGTTCATCATTCACACCATGACGGCGGAGCATCCCTTTATCGATCCCAAGATCTTCCTCGACCGCAACTTCGTGACCGGGCTGGCGTTCATCTTCGTCATGGGTGTGCTCATCCTGGCCTCGATGTCGCTGCTGCCGCCGATGCTGTCGACCATCTTCGGCTATCCGACCATCACCATCGGTATCGTCATAGGCCCGCGCGGTATCGGCACGATGATCTCGATGCTCGTCGTCGGCCGCATCATGGGAAAGATCGATGCCAGGATTCTCGTCGTCATCGGCTTCCTGCTGACCGCGCAGTCGCTCTATACCATGGCCAGCTTCACCCCGCAGATGGACAACTGGTTGATCATCACCTCGGGTGTGATCCAGGGCCTGGGCATGGGAATGGTGTTCGTGCCGCTGTCGACGGTGGCCTTCGCCACGCTCGACGCGCGCTACCGCACCGATGCAACCGCGCTGTTCAGCCTGGTGCGCAATCTTGGCTCGTCGATCGGCGTGTCCGTCGTGACGGTGCTCCTGGTGCGCAACACGCAGATCAACCACGCCGAGCTTTCAGCCTTCATCAACCCGTTCAATCCCAATCTCTGGGCGGTCTCGCCGGCGGCCGCAGGCGGCGAGCCGATGGCGCTGTCGGAGGTCGATCGCATGGTCAATCTCCAGGCGATGATGATCTCCTACGTCAACGACTTCAAAATCCTGATGATGATGACGCTGGCAGCGATCCCGTTCGTCTTCCTGCTGCGCAAGCCGAAGACGGCGCCGCCCGGCGGCGCGCCGGCCGCGCATATGGACTGAGCCGGCGGCAGGCAACGTGCCTGTCGCGTGGGTGGACCAGGAATGTCGCGCCGGTTGGTGCTAGCCCATTGCCGAATCGGCCTTAGGGGTACGCTACCTGCCGAGAACCAACGACCAGTAGCGCAGGTTCGGGTCGCGTCCGTCGCGGACATAGGCGAGCCCGAAGCGGCCGAAATCCGGATCGAGTATGTTGCGCCGGTGGCCCTGCGAATGCATCCAGATGTCGAACAGTTTCTGCTGGTCGAAGCGGCCCTCGGCGATGTTCTCGGCCGCGGCACCGCGCACGCCATTGTCCTTCATGCGCGAGGCGAAATCCTTGCCCCACCCAGTGGTGTGGCTCATGCGCTCCCGCGACGCCATGTAGCCGGCCTGTTGCAACGCCGCCTGCTCAAGCTGGGTATCCGGCGTCAGCGGGCCGCGCCCGGCCGCGGCGCGCAAGCCGGCCAGCATGCCGGTGGCGGAAGACGAGACGCCCGCACCTTCGCCGGTCGGCACCGACACGGTGCTGCAGGCGGCAAGTGCGGTCAAGGCGGCGAGGCCGGCGATCGTGATCAGTTTGCGCCTGTTCATTGCCGGCGGGCGATTGTCGGTATCGGTCAGCATCATGCTGCCTGACATAACGGCGATCATGGCTTTTGCCGGGCAAGGCGGCAAAATCGCCTGCGCAACGAGATGAAATTCCCTTGGCGTCTCTGCTTGATCTTAGCCGACCGCGGTTCGGGGATAGGTTTCCGGCATCGGTGAGACTTGGCCAGTCCGGTCGTCTTCGGTCCGTTCCCACCAGGAACCCAGCGCGTCAATGAGCGGCAAAAGCTTGCGACCTGGGGCGGTGAGATCGTAGTCGACGCGCAGCGGATAGCCGGCGCGCGCCGTTCGCCGCACGATACCGGCGTCTTCCAGCTTGCGCAGCTCCAGCGCCAGAATGCGGTGCGACACGGTGGGATTGTCGCGCTTCAAGTCGCCGAACCGTTTGGTCCCATCCTTCAGATAATAGAGCAGCAAGGTGGGCCAGCGGCCGCTGAGCACGCGCATGGTCTCTTCGATCGGGCAGCGTGAGACGACGTCTTTCATGGGCGGGTCCTGGTTACAGAATTGTGCGTAATTTACATGGGGCGAGGAGCGTTTAGGGTCAAGTTTCGCTGCGCGGCGTGATCCCTGAATGATGAGAGAGACAAGAAATGGAACCTATCCTTCTCTATGGCTTCCCGGCGGGAAGCTCGATGGGGCTCGTCGCCGCCTTTGAACGCGTCGGACAGCCTTATCGCCTATGTCGCGTCGATATGCTCGCCGACATGAAGAACGATGCCTGTGCCAAGATCAACGGCCGTCAGGAAACGCCGGTTCTGATCGCCGACGAAGGCCGTGTGCTTACCGAGACCATGGCCATCGCTGCCTGGCTCGAGGCCCGCGACACGCATCGCCGTGTAAGCTTCGACCCGCGCTCGCCGGAAGCCGGTCGCATGCATCAGTTGATGGCCTTCGTGAACACCGGTTTCACTGCGGCTTTCAGTCCGCTCTGGGTGGCACTTGAAATGGAGGCGGGGGAGCCTGCGCTGAAGGCGACCTTGCGCGACTTCGGTCGCAGGGCCGTTGCCGAGCGCCATGATCGTCTTGAAGCGATGATCGTCGATACGGATTTTCTGGTCGGCGATCGGCTGACGCTGGCTGACACCACACTGATCGGTGTGGCGCGCTGGGCGGAGTTTCACCAGGCGGTCGACGGACCTGCCTATCCCAGGCTGGCCGCGTTGCGCCGCCGCATCGAAGCCGATCCGGACGTGCGATATGCCCTGGCTGTCGAGGATGGCGAAAAGCCCGCTGGTTCGGGCGCCTGCCTTGGTCACGTCCCTCTGGTCGAAGTGATCGATCGCTTCGCTGCCTAGCTTCGTTCCGGTACATGGCCGTGCGGCGCCAAAAATGTATTGCGCCGCGCGGCCCCAACGTCTGGTTCCCAACCGCGCGAAATTCAACCGGACAGTCCCCAATCCATGACTTGGCGACAAACGCTGCCAAATCGACTAGGATATCGCCTCTACTCGAAGTGGCAGCCACGGGCGGCCACCCAGGCGGTGACCGTCCCCGACACACGGGAGGAAGGTTATGGCCGGCTTTCATGTCATGGCGGACGCGCACGGGATGCATGTGCAGCCCAACGTGCGCCACATCACCACGGCGGATTTGCGGGACGCGCTCAGGCTCGGCGCCGACGATTTCTGGGCCAAGCCCTCGCATTACGTATTCCTGTGCCTGATCTACCCGATCGTCGGCCTGATCCTGACACGGTGGACCTCGGGCTCGAACGCCATCCACCTTGTCTATCCCTTGATGTCGGGCTTTGCCCTTGTCGGCCCGTTTGCCGCGATCGGACTCTATGAGATCAGCCGCCGGCGCGAACTCGGCATGAACACGGACTGGCGGCACGCGCTGGACGTGCGCCGTTCCCCGGCGCTGCCGTCGATCGCCGTCATCGGCATCATGCTGTTTGCGCTGTTCCTGTTGTGGCTGTTCACCGCGCAATCGATCTACACCAGCCTGTTCGGCAATGAGCCGCCGGCTTCGATCGGAGCCTTTGTCCGCGATGTGCTGACGACCAGCAAGGGTTGGACATTGATTGTGCTCGGCAATGCGGCCGGGCTGGTCTTTGCCGTGGTGGTCCTCGCCACAACCGTTGTCGCCTTCCCGCTGCTGCTCGACCGCGACGTCGGCGCCGTCTCGGCCATCGAAACCTCGGCCCGGGCGGTGATGGCAAACCCGCTGCAGATGGCCTTGTGGGGATTGCTGGTCGCCGTGCTTCTGGTCGTCGGCTCGATCCCGTTGTTTGCAGGCCTCGCGGTCGTCATGCCGATCCTTGGCCACGCCACCTGGCATCTCTACCGCAAGGTTGTCGAGCCGGCCCAGATCCGGCCCGAACGCCGGCCGATGTAGGGAATTAGCGCTGCGCTTCGGTCGCCATCTTCAGCGCCAGCGCCGCCAGCACTGTTCCCATCATCCAGCGCTGGATCACCAGCCACAGTGGCCGGCCGGCGAGGAAGGCGGCGATCGAGCCGGCGGTCACCGCGATGATGGCGTTGACGGTGAGGCTGATCGAAATCTGTGTCGCGCCGAGCACCAGGAGCTGCGACAGCACATGGCCTTTGTCGATACTGATGAATTGCGGCAGCAACGACAAATAGAGCACCGCCACCTTCGGATTGAGCAGGTTGGTCATCAACCCCATCGCGAACAGCTTGCGTGGCCGGTCCTTCGGCAATTCACGAACCTGGAACGGCGAGCGTCCGCCGGGCTTCACCGCTTGCCAGGCAAGCCACAAGAGATAGAGCACGCCGGCAAAGCGCAGCGCATCGTAGGCGAAAGGCACAGCGAGCAGCAGCGCGGTGATGCCGAACGCTGCTGACAGCACATAGAACAGAAAGCCGACCGCCACCCCGCCAAGCGATATCAGCCCGGCCTTCGGCCCTTGCGATAGCGAGCGCGAGATCAGGTAGATCATGTTGGGGCCTGGCGTCAGCACCATGCCCAGGCAGACCAGCGCGAAGGCGAAATGGTTGGCGGTTTCGGGCATATGTTCAGTCCCCCGGTGTGCCGCGAAGCATGCGCAATCCCGCGAGCGGCCAACCTATGCCTTTGCCGGCGGGCACCTGCAAGGGCATGACCGCGCATGCCGTTGCGCCAGCGGGCAGTGCCGCCTGGATCAGCCGACGACGCGCAGGTTCGACAGTTCGTTGCCGATTTCCTTGAAATCGTTCGACAGGGTGGCGCCGGTCGCATTCCAGAACAGCTTCGCTGGCTTGCTCGGATCGGTCGGGTCCTTGCGGAAGCGCGAGTCCGATGAGCAGGACTTCAGCGCGTCGATTGCCAGTTTGTCGGAGGTCTTGGTCGTCGACAGGTCGAGCGCCACCGTCATCACCATGATGTTGGCCGCCTTGGCGTTGTTGCAAAGCGTGGCCATCTGCTCATTGAGCGCATTGGTGTAGTTGCCGTTCGAATAGTCGAACTGGCCGATGGCGGCCGACGTTCCCATGAACAGGCGGCCGACAGAGGTGCCGTTGTAGCCGGGGTTGAGATAACCGTACGACGCATAGGTCGATTTCGAATTGGCGGGATCTGAATAGCCCAGCGAGGACGGCGTGTAATAAGTGTTGGCGCCGTCGGTCAGCACGATCACCACCTTGTCGTTGCCCTTTTCGGTTTCCGCGCGCCCTTGCGTGAACGGTTCGCCGCTTGAAACCACCCGCCAGCCCCACGCCAGGCCCTCGGGAACATTGGTGCCGCCATTCGGCTGCATCAGGTCGATCGCGGCCTTGATCGCTGTTTGTCCATCGGCGACGCTGACGTCGGTCAGCGGCGTGATCGCGCCGGTGGTGCAGCTATAGTTCGGGCCGTTGCCGGTGGGCAGTGCCGGCGCATCGATCGGCCGCGGCTGGAGATATTTGGCCATGTTGCGCAGCCGTGACTGACCGGTATTGCTCGAAGGATCGTCATTCCACCAGCTGTTGACGGCGCCATAGGTCACGGGTGCTGCTTCGTCCGGATCCTGCGTGAGTTTCCAATGATTGCCCGGCTCGTCGGGGGCGAACATGGGCACGAACATCGTCGCCGGATCGCCGATGCCAATGCCGGTGTTCGCCGAGCCGCCGGATGGCGCGGCGTCGTTGACACTGTAGGGATAGGGCCGGGCCTCGACGCAGCCCTGCCAACTGGCGAACGGACCGTAGGTATCGGTATAGTCATATTCGTCGTGGCTGCGTCTGCAGGTGTTGTTCGAGTTGTATTCGTCGCAAACGACCCGCTTGCTGTTGACGATACGCTCGTGGTTGGTGACGACCTGCATGTCGCGGTAGAGCGAGAACCGGGTCAGCATCTGGCCTTCCGCCGTGCCCCAGCCGGTGCCGCGCTTGTACCAGATGCCGTTGGTCTGCTGGGCGTATTTGTTGGCCGCGTTTAATGTCGACCAGTCGAAATTCTCGTTCGACACCGGCGACAGGCCCTCCGTGTCCATCCAGGACGCATTGCCATTGCCGGCGCCGACATTGACCGAAGCGGCAAACGGCACCAGGCCGAATTGCACCGGCTTGTCGACCTGCTTGATCATTGCCGCCTGCAGGGCCAGCGTGTCGACCAGCTGTTTGGACGCAGTCTTGAGAAGATCGATGCGCTTTTGTCCCGAGCCCGTGCCGAGCGTGGTCATCGATCCCGAATTGTCGAGCACCAGGGCAACTTCCAGCGTGTTCTTCAACCGCACCTGAGAGGTGAGGTCGAAGTTGAGATTGTGGTTGGCATCGGTTGCCGACTTGCCGACGAACTGGGCAAAGGCGGGATAGAAATAGGGCTTGTAGGCAAGCTGCGCGGTCATTGTGAGCAGGCCGCCGCCGGTGGCGTTGCTGGGCAGGGTGACGTTAAGCGTTGCGTTGGCGGGATCGACGTCGTTCAGATTGGCGTTGAAGAAGTCGAGCGCATAGGCTCTCAACTGGTCGTCGGTCGCGCCTTCCGTCAGCCGGCGCGCCGTGGCGAAGTTGGCGGCGTCGAGCGCGTTCATCACCGTCTGCTTTTCGCGGCTCATCTCCGTGAAGTCGACCGCCAGCGCCAGGCTGCCCATCAGAGGCACCATGGCGACAACAGTCATAAGAGCATAGTTGCCGCGCCTGTCGCGGCGGAACTGACGCCAGAGTTCATGCATGTCTTGCAGCGGCCCCCGCCGGCGGATTCTCGATTGGCGCCAGCTTTTCACAAAACGCTGAAGGACGGGTTTGTGAAACCGCTCGATTGCTGGGTTCGCATTTCACCAATCGCTAACCAATTGGATGGCCGCCAGTCGGGTGCCAGGTGGTTCTTCGCATCAATCCGTCGCCGACGGTGAGGCGAAAGCTGGTGACAGGGTGGGCCGGTTCGGATAATCCGAACCGGCTGCGGCGAACCGTCGGCCGCGGCATCGCAACGATCATGGACGAAGGATACGGCATGGCGGCTTCGCCTGACATCATCGGCTCGCTCGAAGACGTGTCGAAGGCCTATGCGGCAATTCTGTGCGATGTCTGGGGCGTTGTGCACAATGGCGAGAGGCATTTTCCCGCGGCCGCGGCGGCGCTGGCGGCTGCGCGCGCGGCCGCCATTCCGGTTGTCCTGATCACCAATTCGCCGCGCCGCAGCGCGGACGTCGTGACCCAGATGAATGCGATCGGCGTTCCTCCATCGGCCTATAACAGTGTCGTCACCTCGGGTGACGTGACCCGCGACCTCATCGCGGAAGGCCCGCGAAAGATATTCCACATCGGTGCCGACCGCGATCTTACCCTCTACGAAGGCCTCGATGTCGAGCTGGTCGAGGAGTTCGAGGCAGCCGGTGTCGTCTGCACCGGCTTTTTCGACGATGAAGTGGAGAAGCCGGAGGATTATGCAGAGCTGCTGCAGCGGCTGCGCGCCAGGAACCTGCCATTCATCTGCGCCAATCCCGACATCATGGTGGAGCGCGGCGAACGCATCATCTGGTGCGCCGGCGCTCTGGCGCGTGACTACGCGCAGCTTGGCGGTCGCAC
Source organism: bacterium M00.F.Ca.ET.205.01.1.1 (assembly GCA_004791255.1). GTDB lineage: Bacteria > Pseudomonadota > Alphaproteobacteria > Rhizobiales > Rhizobiaceae > Mesorhizobium. The sequence goes on along the minus strand of SRUQ01000002.1, from coordinate 818,220 downwards.
GCTGATCGCCGGAAAGCCCTATGCGCCAATCTATGATGTCGCCATGAAGGAGGTGGCCTGTTGTCTCGGTCGGCCGGTCGAACGTTCGCAGGTGCTGGCCATCGGCGACGGCATGATGACCGACGTGAAGGGCGCGGCCGACAACGGCTTCGACGTTCTGTATGTCTCGGGCGGCATCCATGCCCGCGACTATGGCGATGCCTTGCAACCGGATCCGGTAAGGCTCAAGGCCTTCCTTGAAAAGCACGGCTATCGTCCGGTGGCCGTCATTCCCAGGCTGCGGTAGGTGACGATGCAAGCCTTCGAGCATCTTTCGGCAACCGCGCCTCTGCCTGCCCGTCTGCGCGGCGGCGTGGTGGCGATCGGCAATTTCGACGGCGTCCATCGCGGGCATCAGGCTGTGCTCGATCGCGCTCTGACGGAGGCCGCCCGCCGTGGCGTGCCGGCCCTGGTGCTGAGTTTCGAGCCGCACCCGCGCAAGATCTTCAGGCCCGACATGCCCTTGTTCGTGCTGACGCCACCGCCGATGAAGGCGCGGCTCCTGTCGCTGCTTGGCTTTGCGGCACTTGTCGAGCAGCCGTTCACACGTGACTTCGCCGCACTGTCGGCGGAAGCGTTCGTGACCGACGTGCTGGAGAAGACGCTCGGTATCACCCACGCGGTGACCGGGTTCGACTTTCATTTTGGCAAGGACCGGCAGGGCGGGCCGGCCTATCTGATGGCGGCCGGCGGGCGCCATGGTTTCGGCGTCACGCTGGTCGATGCGTTTCGCGACGAAGGCGCCGAAGTGGTCTCGTCGAGCCGTATCCGCGCCTTGCTCAGCGACGGCAAGGTGACCGAGGCCGCTGGCCTGCTCGGCTACCGCTTCACCGTGGAAAGCGAAGTGATGGGCGGCCAGCGACTTGGACGCACCCTTGGTTTTCCGACCGCCAACATGAGGCTTTCGCCGGAAGCCGCCCTGAGGGAAGGCATCTATGCCGTCCGCTTCCGGCGCGCCGACGGCACGCTGCATGACGGTGTTGCCAGCTTCGGCCGCCGGCCGACCGTCGACGACAACGGCGCGCCGCTCCTGGAAACCTTCGTCTTCGATTTCTCCGGCGATCTCTATGGCGAGATCTGCCAGGTATCGTTCTTCGGCTTCCTGCGCAGCGAGATCAAGTTCGACGGGCTCGACGCGTTGGTCGTGCAGATGAAGCGTGACGAAGCCGAGGCGAGGGCACTGCTGGCCGGCGTCAAGCCGCTTTCACAGCTCGACGCCGCCATGGCTTTTTAGTCAACGGCAGAACCGGGCCAGGTCGTCCTTTTTCAGCGCCAGGCCGACGGAGCGATGCCGGATATCTCTGCGTTAAATCAAATTTTACCACAGCCTCGTCAAAGCTGTCGCCGGTCGACGTTTGTATCGTGTTAGTGGAGTGGCTATGAGTCCGGTCGGTAAGATTTCAGCAGCCTTGGCCACCATCCTGCTTTGCACGTCGGGCGCGGCTGAGGCCGGGGACGGCGCGTTTGGCTGGCTGTCCGGAGACTGGTACCTGACGGTGGGCGCCACCGGCCTTGTGGCGCCGAATTTCGAGGGCGGCAAGGAATACATGCTTAGCGCCCAGCCCATCATCTCGTTGGGCAAGGCTGGGCCCGCGGCCCGCTTCACCTCGCGCAACGACAACATTTCACTGGCGCTGATCGACGATGGCGGCGTTCGCGCCGGCCTGACCGGCAAGTTCCTGTTCTCGCGCGACGACGGCGACGCCGACGAACTCAAGGGCCTCGACCCGGTTCGCTGGGGCGGCGAGGTCGGCGGCTTCTTCGAATTCTATCCGACGGACTGGATGCGTGCGCGCGCCGAGTTGCGGCACGGCATCCGCGCCCATAACGGCTTTGTCGCCGACATCGCCGCCGATGCTTTCTACGACGTGACGCCGACGGTCAGGATTTCGGGCGGGCCGCGCGTGTCGTTTGCCTCGGCCAACTATTTCGACGCCTATTACGGCGTCAATGCGCAGGAAGCCGCCGCTTCAGGACTGAGTGAGTACAATCCCGGCGGCGGCCTGAAATCGACCGGCCTTGGCGGCGCAATAACCTGGAAAGTGACCGAGCCGATGACCGCCAGCCTGTTTGGCGAATATTCGCGCCTGATGGGACCGGCGGCCGATTCCAGCCTGGTCAGGGAGCGCGGCGACCGCAACCAGTTCATGGTTGGCGTATCGACCACCTACCGCTTCGATTTCAAGATGTAAGCGAATCCAACGAGAGACGCTTTATTCCTGCGCTCATCTCCGCTAAAAGCCCACGCCATGATGAGCTTTTCGCGCCTTTTCGCGATCGCGATACGAATTACTGGCCCGGTGTTCCGGGAGGCCTGAGCGCCGCCGGAGCCGCCGGGAGCTTCGCGCGCGCCCTCGCGCTTTTTCCAGAACATCGACGCATATCGCCCAAAAGTGGGTCCGGTTTTGGGAAACGATATGCGTCAAGCAAAGAATTCAACGCCGGGCTTTTGTGCCGACGGGCTACGCAGATGGCAGATCAATGACCGACACTGTTGAAACGATCGACTATTCAAAGACGCTTTACCTGCCGCAGACGGAGTTCCCGATGCGGGCCGGCTTGCCGGAGAAGGAGCCGGTGCTGGTCAAGCGCTGGCAGGACATGGATCTCTACCGCAAGCTGCGCGACGACGCCGCCGGCCGTGAGAAATACGTGCTGCATGACGGCCCGCCCTACGCCAACGGCAACATCCATATCGGCCATGCGCTGAACAAGATCCTCAAGGACGTCATCAACCGCTCCTTCCAGATGCGCGGCTACAACGCCAATTACGTGCCGGGCTGGGATTGCCACGGTCTGCCGATCGAATGGAAGATCGAGGAACAGTATCGCGCCAAGGGCAAGAACAAGGACGAGGTGCCGGTCAACGAATTCCGCAAGGAATGCCGTGAATTCGCCGCGCACTGGATCTCCGTGCAGGGCGCTGAGTTCCAGCGCCTCGGTGTCATCGGCGACTTCAAGAATCCCTATACGACGATGGCTTTCCATGCCGAGGCGCGCATCGCCGGCGAACTGTTGAAATTCGCCCTGTCCGGCCAGCTCTATCGCGGCTCCAAGCCGGTAATGTGGAGCGTCGTCGAGCGTACCGCGCTCGCCGAGGCCGAGATCGAATACCAGGATTATGAGTCGGACACGATCTGGGCGAAGTTTCCGGTCGCCAATCTCGCCGTCGCCAGCGTGGTGGATGGACAGCCCACCGAACTCAACCCGGACCTGAGCGGAAAGTCGCTGGACCTGCTCGACGCCCATGTCGTCATCTGGACGACGACGCCGTGGACCATCCCCGGCAATCGCGCCGTCAGCTATTCGCCCCGCGTCACCTATGGCCTCTATGAAGTAACGGCGGCCGAGAATGCGTTCGGACCGCAGCCCGGCGAGAAGCTGATCTTTGCCGACGCCCTGGCCGAGGAAAGCCAGGCCAAGGCCAAGATCACCTTGAAGCGGCTTCATGGCATCAGCGCCGAACAGCTTGGAAGTCTTGTGCTTTCGCATCCCTTCAAGGGGCTGGGCGGTGGTTATGAATTCCCGGTGCCTATGGTTGCCGGCGATCACGTCACCGACGATGCCGGCACCGGCTTCGTCCACACCGCGCCTGGCCACGGCCGCGAGGATTTCGACGCCTGGATGGATGCCGCGCCCGAGTTGCGTGCGCGCGGCATCGATACCGCAATCCCCTTCACCGTCGACGATGCCGGTTTCTTCACCAAGGACGCACCCGGTTTCGGCCCGGATCGCGAGGGTGGGGCCGCACGCGTCATTGACGACAACGGCAAGAAGGGCAACGCCAACCCGGCGGTCATCGATGAGCTGATCAAGCGCAACGCGCTCTTCGCGCGCGGTCGGCTGAAGCACAGCTATCCGCATTCCTGGCGCTCGAAGAAGCCGGTCATCTTCCGCAACACGCCGCAATGGTTCGTCTATATGGATAAGGACCTTGGCGATGGCACAACACTGCGCAGCCGCGCGCTGAAGGCCATCGACGACACGCGCTTCGTGCCGGCCGCCGGCCAGAACCGCATCCGCGCCATGATCGAGGAGCGCCCTGACTGGGTGCTGTCGCGCCAGCGGGCCTGGGGCGTGCCGATCGCCGTCTTCGCCGACGAGGACGGCAATGTGCTGAAGGACGAAGCCGTCAACCAGCGCATCATGGACGCGTTCGAGAAGGAAGGCGCCGACGCCTGGTTCGCCGCCGGCGCCAAGGAGCGTTTCCTCGGCAATCACGATGCATCCCGATGGAAGCAGGTAATGGACATTCTCGATGTCTGGTTTGATTCGGGTTCGACGCATGTCTTCACGCTGGAAGACCGCCCCGACCTGAAATGGCCGGCCGATGTTTATTTCGAAGGCTCCGACCAGCATCGCGGCTGGTTCCATTCCTCGCTGCTCGAAAGCTGCGGCACCAGGGGCAGGGCGCCTTACGAAACCGTCGTCACCCATGGCTTCACCATGGACGAGGACGGCCGCAAGATGTCGAAGTCGCTCGGCAACACCGTCGTGCCGCAGGACGTCATCAAGCAGTCCGGCGCCGATATCCTGCGGCTGTGGGTGGTGACGACGGATTATTGGGAAGACCAGCGGCTCGGCAAGAATGTGCTGCAGACCAACATCGATGCCTACCGCAAGCTCAGGAACACCATTCGCTGGATGCTGGGCACGCTCGCCCATGATGATGGCGAAGAGGTGCCGCTGGAGGGCATGCCGGAACTCGAGCGGCTGATGCTGCATCGGCTGGCCGAGCTCGATGAAGTGGTGCGCCAGGGCTACGATGCCTTCGAGTTCAAGCGCATCACCCGCGCGCTTATCGATTTCATGGTGGTCGAGTTGTCGGCCTTCTATTTTGACATCCGCAAGGACGCGCTCTACTGCGACGCGCCGTCGAGCGTGAAGCGCAAGGCCTCGGTGCAAGTGGTGCGCCATCTCTTCGACTGTCTGGTGAAGTGGCTGGCGCCGATGCTGCCTTTCACCATGGAAGAGGCCTGGCTCGACCGCCATCCCGATGCGGTATCTGTGCATCTCGACCAGTTCCCTGATATCCCGGCGAACTGGAAGAATGAGCCGCTGGCGGAGAAATGGCGCCGGGTGCGCCAGGTGCGCCGGGTCGTCACCGGTGCGCTCGAAATCGCACGTGCCCAGAAGGTCATCGGTTCCTCGCTTGAGGCGGTGCCGGTCGTCACCATCAACGATGCGGCGCTCGAAGCGGCGATAGCGGACGTCGACATGGCCGAGATGGCGATCACCAGCGATCTGGTCATTGCACATGGCCAGGCGCCGGCAGGGGCCTTCACGCTCGACGACGTCAAGGGCGTTGCCGTGGTGGTCGAGAAAGCCGAGGATCGCGGCCTGGTCAAATGCGCGCGCTCCTGGCGCTACACGGCCGATGTCGGGCAAGATACGGAATTCCCCGATGTCTCGGCCCGCGATGCCGCCGTGCTCCATGAGCTGAAGGCGGCCGGCCGGCTTTGATAGACCGGGATGCGGCATCGGTGCACAAATGCCACGCCGCGCGGGCGAAAGCCGCCCGCGCGTTGCCCTTAACGAGCGGTTGAGGTAAATACGCGAAACTCCGGCAGACAAATTGTCGCCGGATTTCCGTCGCAAGTGCTTGGACGATGGGGACCGGACATACCGCCGGTGGCAATCGAGAGGCTGTCTATAGTGGGACTTTTTGGCATGACCGAGAGATATAATGCGCGCCTTGCGCTGCTGGCGCCGCTTTTCGCATCGGGCCTTGCTCTGGCCGGCTGCGTTGGCTCCCCGACCTACGGCACCGACAAGACAGCCGGCGAACAGCTGGCTGGCGATCTCAGTAGCGCCTTTTCCATCGCGCCGAAGCATAAGGAACGGATCGATTACAGGCCGCGCCCCACATTGGTGAAACCGGCACCGGGCCAGAAGGAAGCGCTGCCGGCGCCGCAGGACAGCATCGAGACGGCCAGCGCCGAATGGCCCGAATCGCCCGAGCAGCGCCGCGCCCGCCTGCGCGCCGACGCCACCGCCCACCAGAATGATCCGGCCTACCAGTCGGAGATCGTCGAAGATGTGCAGACCGATCCGGCTTCGGTCAAGAAGGCGATGGACGAGTCTGGCTCGAGCCATCCGCCGCGTTGGTCGCCCGCCGATTCGGACAAGGGCCGCGCCGCTGAAATCCAGCGCCGACTTGCCGACAGCAAGCAGGGCGATCCCAACACACGCAAATATCTGAGCGAACCGCCGCTGGGTTACCGTGTCGCATCGGACGCCGCGCCGCAGGGCGAACTCGGCGAGGACGAGTACAAGAAGGAACGCCGCCTGAAGAAAGAGGCGGAAGGCAAGAAGGGCAGCGGCTGGTTCGACTGGCTGCCGTCCCTCTGATCTAATTTCCCTTTTAGTGACGGCTAAGGTTCGCGCCGTTCGCGGAAAAAATCCTTCAGCAGCAGGGCCGCTTCGGTCTCGCTCATGCCCGGATAGACATCCGGCGTGTGGTGGCATGTTGGCGAGGCGAAGAAGCGCACGCCGTTGACCACCGCGCCGCCCTTCTCGTCGGCCGCGCCGAAATACAGCCGCCGCAGCCGCGCGAAGGAGATGGCGCCTGCGCACATGGCGCAGGGCTCCAGTGTCACGTAGAGGTCGTGGCCGGTCAGCCGCTCGCTCGAGAGTTTTTGGCAGGCTTCACGGATCGCCAGCATCTCGGCATGCGCGGTCGGGTCGGCAAGCTCGCGGGTGCGGTTGCCGGCGCTGGCGACTATGGCGTCGCCGCTGGCGATGACGGCGCCGACCGGCACTTCGCCGCGCAAGGCTGCCGCTTCGGCCTCCTTCAGCGCCATGGCCATGAAATCGGGTCGCTTCACGCGGTCTCCATTCCGATTTATCTCCTCGCCACCCGACAGTGATCCTGTTATTGAGCGCATAACCTCGAAAATCGGGTACGGTTTTCGGAAATGATCATGCGCCAAATCAAAAGTGCTACAGCGTTCGTTGCGCGTCCCTGGGATGCGCCACGCTGTAGCAGCGCAAACGGACAAAGGCCACATGGACGACAACGACAGGAAATCCCCCCGCGCAAAAGGGCCAGGCCAAAAAGGCCCAGGCAAGACTGCGGGTCCGCGAGGCGACAGGGGTGGCAAGCCATCCTTCGGCGCCAAGAAACCCTACGCACCGCGCGGTAACAGGCCGATGGCCACCGAGGGTGAGCGGCCGAAACGTGACTTCAAGAGTGGCGAAAAGCCCTTCAGCAAGGGGCCGCGTTCCGAGGGCAAGCCCTACGAGAAGCGCGAAGGCCCGCGCAAGCCCTATGCACCACGCGGCGACCGCCCGATGGCTGCAGAAGGCGAGCGCAAGCCTTACGAGAAACGCGAAGGGCCCCGCAAGCCATACGCGCCGCGTGGCGACCGCCCGATGGCTGCCGAGGGCGAACGCAAGCCCTATGAGAAGCGCGAAGGCCCGCGCAAGCCCTACGCGCCGCGTGGCGACCGCCCAATGGCGGCCGGAGGCGAGCGCAAGCCCTATGAAAAGCGCGAAGGTCCGCGCAAGCCCTATGCCCCGCGCGGCGATCGTCCGGCTGCGGCAGCTGCCGAAGGCGGCGAAAGGCGTTTCGACCGTCCCAAGCGCGATTTCAGTGACCGCCCGAAACGTGACTTCGCGGATCGCCCCAAGCGTGACTTCGGCGGCGACAGACCCAAGCGTGATTTCGGCGATCGTCCCCAGGGCGCGTCGGGCGGCTTCAAGCCGCGGCCGCGGCCGGCGGAGGCAACCGAGGAAGCCGGCGAGCGGATCGCCAAGCGGCTGGCACGCGCCGGCCTTGCCTCGCGCCGCGACGCCGAGGAACTGATCGCGGCCGGCCGCGTCAAGGTCAATGGCCGGGCGCTGGCCTCACCAGCCTTCAATGTGATGCCCGGTGACATCATTCATCTCGACGGCATGGAAATTCCGCCGATCGAACGCACGCGTCTGTTCCTTTTCCACAAACCGGCCGGCGTCGTCACCACCAACCGCGATCCCGAGGGCCGCAAGACCGTCTTCGACGTGCTGCCCGCCGAATTGCCACGGCTGATGACCATCGGCCGGCTCGACATCAACACCGAGGGCCTGCTGCTGCTCACCAATGATGGCGGCCTGTCGCGGGTGCTCGAACTGCCGGCGACCGGCTGGCTGCGCCGCTACCGCGTGCGCGTTCACGGCAAGGTCGAGGAAAGCGCGCTTGCCGGCCTGCGCGAGGGCATCGCCGTCGATGGCGTCTTCTACGGTGCCATCGAGGCCAGCCTCGACCGCGAGCAGGGCTCGAATGCCTGGCTGACGATCGGCCTGCGCGAAGGCAAGAACCGCGAGGTCAGGAACATCCTCGGCGCGCTCGGCCTCGACGTGACGCGGCTGATCCGCATCTCCTACGGCCCGTTCCAGCTCGAGGACCTGCCGGAAGGCCACGTGCTGGAGGTCAAGGGTCGGGTGCTGCGCGATCAGCTTGGCGAACGCCTGGTCGAGGAGTCCGGCGCCAATTTCGACGCCGAGATCACCAAGCCGTTTTCCAACAAGCCGGTGCGCCGCACCGAGACCCGCGAGCCGGAGCCCGAGCGGCCGAAATTTGCGCGCGATGGAGTCGATCGCCGTCCGATCGGCGAGGGCGGGCTGATCAAGAACCGCAAGCGCCGCGAGGGCAGCCGCGACGAAGCGCTGGGCAAACTGTCGACAAGTCCCGACAGAGGCGAGAGGCCGGAGAAGAGCTTTGGCGATCGCGGCCCAAGGCCCGAACGTGGCGGCTTTGGCGATAAGCCGCGTGGCAATTTTGGCGACAAGCCGCGCGGCGGCTTCGGTGACAAACCGCGTGGCGGCGGCAAGAAATCCGAGCGCGAGCAGCGCCCGATCGAGCCGCCCGGCCAGCGCAAGGCCAATGTCTGGATGGCGCCGGGAGCCCGGCCGATCGGCAAGGGCAGGGCGGAGGCGGATGCTGCCAAGGCGGCCGAGAACAAGGCGCGCAAGGCGTCGTTCAAGCCGTCCTATGGCAAGCCCGCCGGCAAGCCAGGCGGTGCAAAACCGTTCGGCAAGCCGCGTGGCGAGCGTCCGGACGGTGGTGGCGAGCGGCCGCGCGGCGGCCCCAAGGGTCCCAGGACGAAATGAGGATCGTTGGTGGTGAGTTTCGCGGGCGTCCGCTGGCGACGCCCCGCAGCAGCGCCATCCGCCCGACGACCGATCGCACCCGCGAGGCGGTCTTCAATGTGCTGGCGCACCGCTTTGCTGACCGGCTGCAGGGCGCTCGCGTGCTCGACCTGTTCGCCGGCACCGGCGCCCTCGGCCTGGAAGCGCTGTCGCGCGGCGCGTCCTATGGCGTCTTCATCGAGGAGTCGGCGGAAGGCCGCGGCCTGATCCGCGACAATGTCGAAGCTTTCGGCCTGACCGGCCGCACCAAGATCTTTCGCCGCGATGCCGCGGGGCTTGGCGATGCGGGCACGTTGGCGCCGTTCGGCCTGGTTTTTGCCGACCCGCCCTATGGCAAGGGTCTTGGCGAGCGGGCCCTGCAGTCGGCCAGGGCCGGCGGCTGGCTGCGCCCCGGTGCTTTGTGCGTGGTCGAGGAGGCCGCGGCAGCATTGTTCGAGCCTGGACCCGGCTTTTCCGTGCTCGACGAGCGCAACTATGGCGAGACCGTCATCCGCTTCATCGAGGCCGCCTGATACGACGCACCCCGGCCGGCCTCTTTGCCGCCGCGTTTGCCGGCAACATGGCCGGCGATTCACTTTGCCTTGGCGGGCAAGCTTGCCTATCGTCACGCAACCGGAACCGGAGCATTTGATGAAATCCAGCACCAGACGGCTGCGCACAGGGCTCCTTGCAGGCGCGCTGGTATTTGCTGTAACCGGCCCAATGCTGGCCGAAACTGCGTCCAAGGACGGCAAGGCGAACGAGTTCAAGGTGACGGATTTCCTGCTCGAGAACGGCATGGAGGTGGTCGTCATCCCCGATCATCGCGCGCCGATCGTCACCCACATGGTCTGGTACAAGATCGGCAGCGCCGACGAGCCGCCCGGCAAATCCGGCATCGCCCATTTCTTCGAACATCTGATGTTCAAGGCGACGAGCAATCACGCCGCGGGCGAGTTCGACCGCGCCGTCTCCGACATAGGCGGTTCCAACAACGCCTTCACCTCATACGACTACACCGCCTTCCACGAGACGGTGGCGCCATCGGCGCTCGAACTGATGATGAGCTTCGAGGCCGACCGCATGCGCAACCTCATCCTCACCGACGATGTCATCAAGACCGAGCGCGACGTCATCCTGGAAGAGCGGCGCTCGCGCATCGACAACAGTCCGGAAGCCGTGCTCGACGAGGAAGTCGATGCGACGCTGTGGCAGAACCAACCCTACCGCATTCCGGTCATCGGCTGGATGCAGGAGATGGAGCAGCTGAACCGCACCGACGCCGTCGCCTTCTACGATAAATACTACCGCCCCAACAACGCCGTGCTGATCGTGGCCGGCGATGTCGAACCGAATGCCGTCAAGGCGATGGCCGAGAAGACCTACGGCAAGGTGGCGCGCGGTCCCGATCTGCCGCCGCGCATCCGCCCGGTCGAGCCGGAACAGAACACGCGGCGCACGGTGACGCTGTCGGATGCCCGCGTCAGCGTGCCGAATTTCTCGACGCAATGGGTGGTGCCGTCCTACCATACCGGCAAGCCCGGCGAGGCCGAGGCGCTCGACCTGCTGGCGGAAATCCTCGGCGGCGGCAACCGCAGCCGGCTCTATCAGGAACTGGTGGTCAAGCAGGGCATCGCGTCCAATGCCGGCGCCTATTTCCAGGGCACCATGCTCGACGACACCAACTTCACTGTCTACGGCGCGCCGCGCGGCGACGCCAAGCTCGCCGACGTCGAGGCGGCTGTCGATGCCGAGGTGGTGCGCATCGCCAGGGATGGCGTCACCGACAACGAACTGGAAAAGGCCAAGGACCGCTATGTGCGCTCGATGATCTTCGCCCGCGACAAGCAGGATTCGATGGCCAACATCTACGGCGCCGAACTCGCCACCGGTGGCACGGTGCAGGACATCGAGCAATGGCCGGACCGTGTCCGCAAGGTCACCGCCGACGAGGTCAAGGCCGCCGCAGCGAAGTATCTGGTGCTCGCCCGGTCGACGACAGGCTATCTCCTGCCGCAGCAACAGGCGGGGAATTGATCATGACCCTGGTTCTCGACCGATTGAGCGCTTTTCCTGCCGCCGCCGCGAGGGGGGAGGGAATGGTCTATCGCACATTCGCCACCCTTTGCTTTGCCCTGTTCTTCCTACTCCTGCCGGTGCTGTCCGCTCGCGCCATGGACATCCAGCAGGTGACCTCATCGAAAGGCGTCACCGCCTGGCTGGTGGAGGATTATTCGGTGCCGGTTGTCGCCATCCGCTTCGTCTTCGGCGGCGGCTCGACTCAGGACCCGCCGGGCAAGGAGGGGCTCGCCAACCTGATGACCGGCCTGTTCGACGAAGGTGCTGGGACCCTCGACAGCGATGCCTTCCAGGTGCGGCTTGACGATGCCGGCGCGGAGATGGGCTTCGAGGAGAGCCGCGATGGCATCTACGGTTCCATGCGCATGCTGGGCGAGCAGCGCGACGAGGCATTCGACCTGCTGCGGCTGGCCGTCAACCAGCCCCGCTTCGACCAGGCGCCGATCGATCGCATCCGCGGGCAAATTCTGTCCGGCATCATCGCCGGCGAAAACGATCCCGACACGATTGCGCAAAACAAATGGGCGCGCGCGCTTTACGGCGACCATCCTTATTCGCGCTCCGACCAGGGCACCAGGCAAAGCATCGCCGCTATCACGCCGGATGATTTGAAGGCTTTGCACAAGGCGGTTTTCGCCCGTGCCGGCCTGCATGTCGCCGTCGTCGGCGCGATCGACGCCGAAACGCTGAAGAAGAAGCTGGACATGGTGTTCGGCGACCTGCCGCAGGACCAGGCGCTCGCCCCTGTGCCCGATATCGAACCGAAGCTCGCCCAGCATGTCGAGGTAAACTACGACCTGCCGCAAACCTCGCTTCAGCTCGCCTGGCCCGGGGTGAAGCGCAAATCGGCTGATTTCTTTCCCGCCGTGCTGATGAACGAGATACTCGGCGGCGGCACCTTCACCTCGCGCCTGTTCCAGGAGGTGCGCGAAAAGCGCGGGCTGGCCTACAGCGTCAATTCCTCGCTGGTCAACCACGACCATGCCGATGCGTTGATCGTCACCACCGGAACGCGCTCGGACCGCGCGGCCGAGACGCTTGGCATCGTGCGCGACGTGGTCAAGCAATTGGCCGAGGATGGCCCGACCGAGGCGGAACTGGCGGCGACCAAGAAATATCTGATCGGCGCCTACGCCATCAACAATCTGGATTCCTCCAGCGCCATCGCCACGACGCTGGTCGAACTGCAACTCGACGATCTCGGCATCGATTACATGCAGCGCCGCACCGGCTACATCAACGCGGTGACGCTCGACCAAGTCAAGGCGGCGGCCAGGAAGCTCTTGTCGACCGAACCCGCCATCCTCGTCATCGGCCCGGCACTGGCCGGAGCCGGCAAGGGATGAGCCCGACCTTCGGCATTGCCTTTGGCGGCGGCGGCGCGCGCGGACTGGCGCATATCCATGTCATCGAGGCGCTGGACGAGTTGGGCATCCGGCCGGTGACGATCGCCGGCTCCTCGATCGGCGCCATCATGGGCGCAGGCATGGCCTCCGGCATGACCGGCAAGGACATCCATGACTATGCCCGCTCGATCCTTGGCCGCCGCGCCGAGGTGGCAAGCCGCATGTGGCGGGCGAGGCCCGGCACGATTGCCGAAGCCATGCAAAACGGCATCCGCGTCAGCCAGTTCAATGTCGAGCGCATCCTGAAGGCGTTCCTGCCCGAAGCCATTCCCGAAACCTTCGCCGAGTTGAAGATCCCGCTTAAGGTGACGGCGACCGATTATTTCGGCCACAAGCTGGCGGTGTTCGCCGATGGCGACCTGCATTCGGCGCTGGCTGCGTCGGCGGCCATACCGGCCGTGTTCCGCCCGGTGGTGCGCGACGGCCGGCTGCTCATCGACGGTGGCATCTACAATCCCGTTCCCTTCGACCTGATCGAGAAGGACGCCGACATCATCATCGGCGTCGATGTGGTCGGCGCGCCGGAAGAGGCCGACCGCAAGCAGCCGACTTCGGTCGACCTGATGTTCGGCGCGACCCAGCTGATGATGCAGTCGATCATCGCCAACAAGCTGAAGCAGAGCCGGCCCGACATCCTTGTCCGTCCGGCGGTGTCGAAATTCCGCGTGCTCGATTTCATGAAGATCGACGCGCTGATGAACGAGACCGCCGACATCAAGGATGAGCTGAAGCGTCAGGTGGAGAAGGCGCTGGAGGCGCGCTCCGGCGCCGCCAGGCTTAAGCGCGGCAAGCGCGGTGTGGACTGAGCCTTGGGGCGGCCAATGCCTGCGACCTTGATCCTGATCTGATGCGCGCCGGCACGGTGCTCGTTACGGGTGCTCGGGCTCCGGTGGCGCTGCATTTGGCGCGCCTGCTGCACGGCGCCGGTCTGCGGGTGATCTTGGCTGACAGCCCGGCCCGCCCGATCGCCGCGGCGAGTGCCGCCTGCGCTTCCTATCACCGCCTGCCGCCGCCGCGTTTTGCGCCGCAGGCCTATGCCCGGGCGGTGGAAGCTCTCATTCGCAGTGAGGGGGTCGACCTGGTTATCCCGACCTGCGAAGAGGTTTTCCACCTCGGACAGCTATGGCGTGACGGGACCGTGCCGGCACGCCTGTTCGCGCCGGATATGGAATTGCTGACCCGGGTTCACGACAAGCATGCGTTCATCCGCCTGGCGCAAAGTCTCGGCCTTGCCGTGCCGGAAACGACGCTGCTGCAGTCCGGCGACGACATCGAAGCCGTGCGCGGCCATGCGGGAGCGCTGGTGTTCAAGCCGGTCTGGTCGCGTTTTGCCAACCATGTGCTGTTGCGACCGTCGCCCACAGTCCTCGATGCCATCAGGCCTTCGGCAGCGGCGCCATGGGTGGCGCAACATTTCGTCGCCGGCGATGAAATCAGCGCCTATGCGCTGGCCAATGACGGCAAGCTCAAGGCGCTGGCGCTCTATCGTTCACGCTACCGCGCCGGCAAGGGCGCCGGCATCTGGTTCGAGCGGGTCGAGGATGCCGCCGCCCGCCATTTCGTCGAGGCCTTCGTCGCCGGCACCGGCTGGACCGGCCAGATCTCTTTCGACCTGATGCGGCAAGAGGACGGCTCCGTGCTGCCGCTGGAGTGCAATCCCCGCGCCGTCAGCGGCCTGCATTTCTTCCGCGATCCGCAGGCCTTCACGGCTGCTCTGCTGGGTGGTGGCGAAGTGAAGCCGGACATCGACCGGCCTCAGACGGTGCGGCTTGCCATGTGGATCTACGGCTTGGCCGCGGCCATGCGATCCGGCCGGGTAGGACACTTCCGCCATGCGATGCGCAATGCCGACGAACTGCTCGATTGGCCGGACGACCCCGCGCCCAAAAGAGCACAGTGGCGGGCGCTGGCCGAGATCGCCGGGACGGCGCTGCGCCAGCGCATCAGCCTGCAAGCCGCCTCGACGCGCGACATCGAGTGGAACGGACCGCTTCAAAGCTCGATCTGATGCACACGTGGCGTTGCCGCGGCAGGCGGCATTTCGCCGGCCATGATGGCCGCGATGTCGCGGCGCAGGAAATCCAGCGGCCCGATCGCGGCCGCGGCATGCGGTGGATGGCGGGCATTGTCGCTTGCCGATTTCAGCACCTTGCGGTCCTGCGCCAAAGCGATGTTGAAGAGCGGCTTGAAGGCGAGCGCCTTGAGATGGCCGAGCCAGCCTTGGCGCGGGCCGATGAGCCAGCCGACGCCCTCGACGGTGTCTTCACCTGCCTGGCGCAGATGGAACGTCGTGGCCAGTGCCAATCCATCCTTGCCCCAATATTCCAGTTCGGCGATGCCGGGATGGCGGAAGCGGCCGATGGTTTTCGTCCGTTCGCCCTCCAGCAGCCGGCTGATCAGCCCTTGCTGGCGCTCCTCGCCGGTGTAGCAGGCCTCGACCCAGCCTTCGCCGCCGTTCACCTCGACCCGCACCAGATGCCGCCTGGCACTCAGGCCGCGCAGCAGCCCCTTGTGCGTGAAATGCGTATGGGTGGCGTCGAGGATGTTTTCGGCCGCGTCCACCACGGTCGATTGCGTCGACGAACGCACGCGCCGCACGATCACATCCTGGCCCTGCATGCAGTGGAGATACGGCTCGCCCTCCGGCGTTCCCGCCGCGACGAAGACGACGCCATCGCGTTCGATGGCGCCGTAGCGGCGCACGCGGTAGCGGGGCATGTCGCCGACATGACCGGGAATGGCGGTGCAGAGGCCTTGGCCATCGTAGCGCCAGCCATGATAGGGGCACTCGATCTCGCCATTGACGACCTTGCCGGTCGACAGTTCGACCAGGCGGTGCACGCAGCGGTCAAACAGCGCCGCGATGCCCTTGTCCGAACGGAACAGCACAACCGGCGAGCCCTCGAACAGGATCCGCCGTGGCTTGGTGCCGACATCGGCTGACAGCGCCACCGCCTGCCAAAAGTCTTTCCGCGCGGACTTGCTCACAATTCGAATCTCCGAAGCAGCGGTATGCCGATCCACGCCAGCACATATTCCATTGTCCGCACAGCGAGGCGCTGGCGGAGTGGCAAATGCTGGACATAGCAGGCGTTGTACTCGATGGCCGGAACGGCGCCGCGCCGGCGTTTGAAATCAGCCGCGCCGGCGCTCATGTTGAAGAACAGGCCGCGCGCCGTAGCGTGGTCCTGCGCCATCGCCATCGCCATTCGGTAGAGGCCGTCGCTGACCGGCAGGCCGGTGTCGTAGCCGACGATCGGCTGGGTCAGCGTCGCTCCGTTCTCGAACAGCCCGGTGACGGCAACGAGTTGCCCAGCCTCGTCCCGCAAGCCGGCAAGCTGCAAGATACCGCGCCGGTGCATCTCGCCGATATAGCGCGCCGTGTAGTGCGGATTGAGCGGCGTGTATTTCCTGAGGTAGAGCATGTCGTAGAGCTCCTGGCTCCTGACATAGTCGGCCTCCGTGAAATCGGCATCGCCGACGACACGCAGCGGTGTCGCGCGCAGCCGGGCGCGGTCGCGTTTCATGTCGCGCGTCATCGGCGGTGCGGCGGTGCGGTCGGCGAAGATGTAGACCTGGCGCGCTGCGAGCATGCGAAATCCCTCCGCCTTGAGTGCCGCGATGGTCGCGGGATCTGCAATCTCGTTCAGCGAGCGGATGACGATGGCGCGATCGGGAAGTCGTGTTGTCAAATCCGCGCGCATCACCTTGATGGAGGCGCGGTCGAGCAGCGGCACCGGATTGGTTGAATAGAGCCAGTTGTTGACCTGCACCTGATGATCGAGACCGCTCGCATTCACCAGCGGCGCACAGAGGCCGACAAGCGCCCGGATCGCCTTTTGCAGAAAGGGATTCGAAGCGAAGTTGCGGGTCTCGTCGATCGCATAGTCGATATAGGCGCTGGAGGGGCAACAGATGTAGCAGTTCGGCGCCTCTGCAGCATCGTTGAGCGTCAGCGGAAAGGCGCGGCCGGCAATCTCGAACGGCTCGACGCGGACGGTCAGGTTGGCGATGAGGTCGCGCACCGGCATCGCATTGAAGAGTTCCGCGAAAGCCTCGACCTTGCGCGGATCGTTTTCGACCCGGTCCGCTTGCGGGTCCTGATTGGTGGCTGCGACCGAGGGTCGGCTCACTGGGTTGTCTCCGCGGGCAGCCGGCATTCGACACGGCGCAGCTTGCGGCCGATTTCCAGCGGCATGGGCGAGCGCACCGGTTCGACCTCGGCGGTTGCCTGGCGCAAGGCGAGCAGCACCCGCACCGCCTCCAGGGCGGCCTGCGCGGCATCGTCCGGGAGTTCAAGGTTGAGGCGCAACTCGACCCTATCAGGCGCCGTCTGGATCAGGCGGAAGTCGTCGATGCGCCGATCCGCCTTCAGCACTGCATTGCGCAGGATATCGGGGGTGATCAGGACTGGTCCCTGAGACGAGACAAAACGGAAGGCATCGTCCATGCGGCCGACGATTTCAACAACCGTACGCAGCGGCGAGCCGCAACGGCATGGCGCGGCCGACAGGCGCAGCAGATCATTCATCCGGTAGCGCGCCATGATCTGGGTCTGGCGGCGGAAAGCGGTAACCAGCGGCGTCACCAGGCCGTCGCCGGCGGGTTCAAATTCGAAGAAGATGGAATCCTCGGCCAGGTGCAGGCCGCCATGCCGGCAGGTGACCGCGAACAACCCCTCGGTCGCCATGTAGATCTGGTCGAGCCGGCGTCCGAAGAACGCTTCGATGACAGGACGATCGACTGGATCGAGCGTCTCGGCGGCGCTGAAAACACGCAACGGCGAAAGCCCGAAACGTTCGGTCGCGAAATGCCGCAAAATCTTGGGTGGGGCGATGATCACCGTCGGCGCGAACGCCTCGAGGGCTGGGCGCCAATGCTCCGGCCCCAGCGTCAGGTCGTAGAAGCGCAGGTCGAGGCGGCTCGATTGGCGGGCGCTGTCATAAAGGCCGGTATTCTGCGGCAGGATCACCGCCACGCGCTGTCGGCGCCACAGCAGGTCGGGAATCGTTTTCGCCAGGATGGTTCCGAGCCAGCGGTACTTCTCGGTTTCGGAAATGACGAACAGGCCGCGATTGCCCGAGGTGCCGGTGCTGGCGCCGACGGTCAGCGCGCCAAGGCGGCCGTCGCCGGTTGCCGCCGCCCACGCGTCCCTGGCCGAAACGCCGGCACTATTGAAGCGTTCGAAATTCGCCATCAGCAACGCCTTGTCGGTCACCGGCAGATCGCCGAGATGGCTCGGCGCCTTGCCATAGAACGGCGCCAGCGGCAGGTCGCGGTCGAGCCAGCGCCGCAGGGCGCGCGCCTGCCAGCGCTCGAAGTTTTCACGGCTCCTGCGTGACACCCACAGAGTGAGCGCAAACGAGCGGATCGCTTCGCCGAGCCCGGTCATCCGGCCGCTGGCTCTAGATCGTATGGCGTCGGCTCCGGATCGTGACAGAACATCACCTCGCCGCCGGCCGCCAGGAAGCGGCGCAGCATTGCGCTGGTTCGATCGATGGCGGCGAAATCCTCGGCCAAGAGCCGCGCCGGGTAGCCCGGCGTGCGGTTCTCGACCAGTGCCTTGAACAGCCATTGCACATCGACGGCATAAAGCAGCCATCGATCCATCTCGGGGAACAACAGCCCGAACTGGCCGTCGGCATGGCCCGGCAGATCGACCGCGATCACGCTGCCGTCGCCGAACAGATCGGCCCCGCCGGGGATGTCGCCGCGCGGCGGGACCTGTTTCATCGTCGACAGCCCGTCGAGCCTGGCCTCGAAATCGGCGGGGAAAAGCTCGGTGAACACGCCATGGCGTAGATTCTGCCGGGCGGTCCGCGCCTTCAGCCGCAACCAGGCGGCATCGCTGGCGATGAAGCGCGCATTGGCAAACAGCGACAGGCCGGAGATATGGTCGGCGTGAAAATGCGTGACAATGACAGTGCCGACATCGCGCGGCGTCAGGGCAAAACGCGCCAGCACCGGCACGGGCTGCTCGGCCTCGACCAATTCCGGCCTGAGCACCGCGCCATAGAGGCGCAGCATCGTGCCGCGTCCGGCGCCTGTGGTCACATCAGGCGTGTAACCGGTATCGATCAGCACCGGACCGGCCTGGGGGTGAATGATCAGCCCGTAGCGGACGCGCAGCCGGATTTTCTGCCAGCCGCCGCCGCGCAGGATCAGCCTTTCGGCGGCGCCGACCCAGGCGCTGTTGGCGAAGGCGATTTTCAAGCTGTTGCCCCAACTCTTGCGCCTGAAGCTTCGCCAGCCTCTGCGAAGGTGCGATCCAGCCCCTCGTCGAAGGACACTTTCGGCGTCCAGCCGAGAATATCCCTGGCCTTGGCGATGTCGAGGCTCTGCGCGTAAGCGAAGAGGCCGAGACCGTAGCGGGTCACCGGCGGTTCGGGCCGGCCCGGCAGGCGCACCGCCACCGTTTCCATCAGGCCTGCCGCCAGCATGGCCGGGCCAAGCGGCATCTTGCGCCAGCGTGCCTTGACGCCGGCGCGCGCACAGGCCTGTTCGGCGATGCGGCGCACCGGCAGCACTTCGCCGCTGGAGATATTGAACACCTGGCGCTCGGCCACGCTGCCGGCATCAAGCGCCGCCAGCACCGCGTCGACGACATCGTCGACATGGGTAAGGTCGATGCGCGCTTTGCCGTCGCGAAACAGCGGCAGCGCTCGCTGCCGCGCTGCTTGCAGCAGGCGCGGCAGCAGCGCCCGGTCGCCGGCGCCGTAGATGCCGCGCGGCCTGAGCACAACCGGGCCGATGTCGGGCGCCGCCAGCACGATTTTCTCGCCTTGCTGCTTGGTGCGGGCATAGTGATTGACCGGCGCGGGCAGGGGACTGTCTTCGGTGATGCCGAGCTGGTCGCGAAAGGCAAAACCGACCGAAGGGCTGGAGATATGAACGAAGCGGCGCAGCCCTTGCCGGTGGGCGAAGGCCACCAGGTTTTGCGTCGCGGTCACATTGGCAGCCTCGAAATCCGCCAGCCAGCCAAACGGCGCCGAAAGCGCCGCGCAGTGGATGATCGCGTCGACCTCGCCAAGCCAGGGATGGAGCGAGGCATCGAACGGGCGCGACAGGTCAAGCCTCGCCACCGCATACCCCGCAGCTTCGAGCGCCTCGCATCGCCTGGCGTCGCGGCCTTGCGCCAATGCCGGCACGCCAGAAACCGCCAGCCGCGCCACAACATGGCCGCCAAGGAAGCCGCTGGCGCCGGTGACGAGCACGCGCTTCATGCTCATGCCACCAGCGCCATGCCGCCAAAGGAGACGCCGGCCGAGGTGCCGAGGAACAGCACCCTGGCACCTGGTTCGACGCGACCCTGCTTGCGCGCGATATCGAGCGCGAAGGGAATGGAGGCCGCGATCTGGTTGCCGTAATGCGCCGCAATGTCGACCAGCCTTTCCATCGCAAAGCCGGTTTGCCGCGCCATATGGGCCAGCGCGAACGGGCTCGCCTGGTGAGGCACCACGAGGTCGACATCCCCCGGCTGCCAGCCGGCCCGGCGCAAAAGCTCGCCGACGAAGCCGTTGAAGTGGCGCGAGGTCACCCGGAACAACTCCTTGCCGTTCATATGGAACAAGGCATGGCGGGAGAACTCCTCCGGCTGGTGGTGGAAGTCGAAGCGAGTGCCGCCGGCGCCAATGCCGCAGGCGTCATAGGCCGACGGAAAAGTTCGCATCAGCGTGGCCGCCACTTCGCCCTCTCCAGATGCTGATTTGCGCAGCACCGCGGCCGCGGCCCCATCGCCGAACAAAGCGGCGATCTCGGGTTGTTCTTTCCAGGGCAGGGCGCGCGAGGCGACCTCCGACGAGAACACAAGCGCCGTCTGGCATTGGCCGGCCTCGATCATGCGGGCGGCGGTTTCGAAGGCGGTGAGAAAGCCAAGGCAGGTGCTGTTGACGTCGAAGGCCGCGGCCGATCCGTCGGCCAGCCCAAGGCGCTGCATCACCAGCGGGGCCGTCGAAGGCAGCGGCTGGTAGGGCACACCGCATCCGCCAATCACAAGATCGACGGCGCCGGGCTCGACCTCTGCATCAGCCAGCGCCAGGCGCGCCGCCGCACAGGCCAGATCGACCTGCGATTCGGTCTCGCAGACATAGCGTTCCACGACACCGGTGGCGGCCTCTAGCTGCCCCTGGCCAAGGCCCAGCCGCTCGTCGAGACTACTTGACGTCAAGCATTGAGCGGGCACCGCGCGCCCGGTTCCGACGATCTTGATCCGCATTCCCCGCCGCCCAGTGAGTTGCGCTTTCTAACGCATAATCCGGACCGATGGTAAGAGTGAGGCGGGCATGTTCAACAGGGGCGATGATTTCCTGGCGGCGAGTCGCCAGGCTTGTGTAGGTAGGAGGACGGGATGGTCCTCAGTCCTTCGCACGCTCCACATACGACCCATCAGCGGTCATCACCACCACGCGGGTACCGGGGGCGATGTGCGGCGGCACGGCAGTGCGCACGCCGTTCGAAAGCACGGCCGGCTTGTAGGAAGACGACGCCGTCTGGCCCTTGGTCGTCGGCTCGGTATCGACCACTTCGAAGGTGGCGCGCTGCGGCAGCACCAGCGCGATCGCGATGCCGTTGAACTGCGACACCTGCACCGGCATGCCCTCCTGCAGATAGGGCGCGGCGTCGCCGACCACGCCTTCCGTCACCGCCACCTGGTCATAGGTTTCCGGGTTCATGAAGTGATAGCCTTCGCCGTCGGCATAGAGGAAGGTGTGTTCACGTTCCTCGACATAGGCGCGTTCCACCTGTTCGGTGGTGCGGTAGCGCTCCGAAACCTTCACCCCGTCGCCGATGCGGCGCATGTCGAGCTGCGTGACCGGCGTGCCCTTGCCCGGATGGATGTTTTCGGCAAAGAGGATCACATAAAGCTTGCCGTCCTTGTCGACGACATTGCCTTTGCGGAGCGAACTGGCGATGACTTTCACCACGGTTTTTTATCCTGCGAGAGTTGACTGGCGTTTGCCGGCTTGTGCGGCGCTGGATGCGGGCCTAGCGCATCTTGGCTCGAACCGCCAGCCCCCTCAGCGAACCGAAGCGCATCGATGACCGCGGCTTCGCCCTGGTGGACGCCGCATGTCCATGCCGACCGCCGACCGCGCCTGATGCTGCGCAACGGCCTTGCCGCCGCCTTGCGCGACTGGTTCGGCCGCCGCGATTTCATCGAGGTGCAGGCATCGGCCCTGCAGGTCTCGCCCGGCAATGAGGCGCATCTGGCGGCCTTTGCCACCGAGGCGGTCAGGCCGGACGGGCAGCGCGAGCCGCTTTATCTGCACACCTCGCCGGAATTCGCCTGCAAGAAGCTGCTTGCCGCAGGAGAAAGCAAGATCTTCTCCTTCGGCCCGGTCTACCGCAACCGCGAACGCGGCCCCTTGCACCATCCCGAATTCACCATGCTCGAATGGTACCGGGTCGGTGAGGACTATGAGAGCTTGATGCAGGATTGCGCGGCCTTGCTGGCGCTGGCGGCGACAAGAGCAGGAACCACGCGCTTCTCCTTCCGGGGCCGCGACTGCGACCCCTTTGCCGAGCCGGAAAGGCTGTCGGTGGCGGACGCCTTTACCCGCCACGCCGGCATCGATTTGCTCGCCACCGTGGCCGCCGACGGCGGCACGGACCGCGACGCCCTGTTCGCGGCCTTGACCCAGGCCGGCCTGCGCACCGCGCCTGACGACAACTGGGGCGACCTGTTCAGCCGCGTGATGGTGGAAAAGGTCGAGCCGCTCCTCGGGCAGGGACGGGCGACCATTCTTTGCGAATACCCCGTTGCCGAGGCGGCCCTGGCCCGGCCGAGTGCCAGGGACCCGCGCGTCGCCGAGCGTTTCGAGCTGTATTGCTGCGGCGTCGAGCTTGCCAACGGCTTCGGCGAACTGACCGACGCCGACGAGCAGCGTCGGCGTTTCATCATCGAGATGGACGAGAAGGAACGCATCTACGGCGAACGCTATCCGCTCGACGAGGATTTTCTGGCGGCCCTTGCCATCATGCCGCCGGCCAGCGGCATCGCGGTCGGCTTCGACCGGCTGGCGATGCTGGCAACGGGTGCCCAGAAGATCGAGGACGTGATCTGGACGCCGATTGCGCAATATTGAACCGCCGTCGGCTCCCAGGCGGGCTCTATGTCAATGCGCGAAAACCTGTTCCAGTGAACGAAAGCCCTTGAATTCCAGGGCGTTACCCGAGGGATCTCGGATAAAGAGCGTTGCCTGCTCGCCGGGTTCGCCCTTGAAACGCACCATCGGCCGCTCCAGCCAGTCTATGTCGGTGCGCGCTTCCAGCCGCGCGGCAAGCCGTTCCCAGTCGTCCATCAAAAGCACCGCGCCGAAATGCGGGATCGGTACCGCGATCCCGTCAACCTTGCCATCATTTGCGGCAACGGTCGCCTGGGGCCGCAAATGCGCCGACATCTGGTGGCCATAGAGGTCGAAATCGACCCAGGTGGACGATGACCGGCCGATGGCGCAGCCCAGAACCTCGCCATAGAAAATGCGTGTTTCCTGGAGATCCCGGACTGGGAAGGCGAGGTGGAAAGGTGTCATGGCGAGGCTCCGATAGACGAAGAATGGTACGGCCGCTCCTGCGGCCGCTTCGAAGGCGATTTGGGATCGCGGCATCCTGATTGCCCTTCTGCCATTGCACAAGCGGCAGTGGAACAATAGATGGTGCGGCAGCATCTGCCCTTCCCGACAGGGTTGAAGAACAGGATCGAGTGCATGGCCGATACATCAGACGCAGGCAAATTGACCGATCGCGTCGCGGCTCTGGTCGAGGCAGCCAGAAAGGCCGGCGCCGATGCCGCCGACGCAGTGGCCGTGCGTGGCCGCTCGACCGGCGTATCGGTGCGGCTCGGCAAGGTCGAGAGCACCGAAGCGTCGGAGGCCGAGGACGTTTCGCTGCGCGTCTTTGTCGGCAACCGTGTGGCGAGCGTCTCGGCCACCGCCGCGTCCGATCCCCTGGTGCTGGCCGAGCGGGCCGTGGCGATGGCCAGGGTGTCGCCGGAGGATCCCTATCAGGGCCTCGCCGATCCGGCACTGCTTGCCACGCGAACGCGCGATCTCGACCTCTTCGACGCGACAGAGGTGACGGCCGATCAGTTGAAGGAGGCAGCACTTGCGGCGGAAGCCGCTGCGCTTGCCGTGAAGGGCGTCACCAATTCGTCGGGCAGCAATGCCAGCGCCGGTCTCGGCGGGCTGGTGCTGGCCACTTCGCACGGCTTTCTCGGCCAGTACGTCGCCTCGCGCTTCTCGCGCTCGGCCTCCGTCATCGCCGGCGAGGGGACCGGCATGGAGCGCGACTATGATTTCTCCTCGCATCAGCATTTGGCCGATCTCGACGCGCCCGAGGACATCGGCCGCAAGGCCGGCGAGCGCGCCGTGCGGCGCCTCGGCGCGCGCAAGGCGGCGACCGGACCGATCGATGTGGTATTCGACCCCCGCGTCGCGCGCGGCATTGCCGGCCATCTCGCCGGCGCCATCAACGGCGCCGCCGTGGCGCGCAAGACCTCGTTCCTACGCGACATGATGGGCAAGCAGGTCGCGGCGTCATCGATCACCGTCACCGACGAGCCGCTCAGGCGCCGCGGCCAGGCTTCGCGTCCGTTCGATGGCGAAGGCATCGAGGGCGAGAAACTGCTGATGGTCGAGAAAGGCGTGCTGAACCACTGGTTCCTGTCGACCTCGGCGGCGCGGGAACTGGGCCTGGTCACCAACGGGCGGGGCGCGCGCGGCGGCTCCTCCGTTTCGCCGTCGTCGACCAATCTGGCCATCGAACCTGGCGAACGCTCGCCGCAGGATCTGATCGGATCGCTGAAGTCAGGCTTCTACGTCACCGAAGTCTTTGGCCAGGGCGTCGATATGTTGACGGGCGAATACAGCCGCGGCGCGTCCGGCTTCTGGATCGAGAATGGCGAGCTCGCCTATCCGGTCGCCGAAGTCACCATCGCCTCGAACCTGAAAACCATGTTCCTCAACATGGTGCCGGCGAGCGATCTCGACCGCAATTTCGGCACCGCGGCTCCGACGCTGCTGATTGAAGGCATGACCCTTGCCGGTGCCTGAACCCGTCATATCGGCCGGAGCCGCCGAGGACCTGGCCGTTTTGCGCGAGGCCGCCCGCGAGGCGGGCGTGATCGCCATGCGTTATTTCGGCAAAAATCCGCAGGTGTGGATGAAGGGCGGCACCTCGCCGGTCAGCGAGGCCGACCACGCGGCGGACGCCTATCTGCAGCGCACGCTGCTGGCGGCGCGGCCGGATTATGGCTGGCTGTCGGAAGAGACGGCCGACGATCCGGTCAGGCTTTCGGCGCGCCGCACCTTCGTCGTCGATCCCATCGACGGCACCCGCGGCTTCCTCGAAGGGCAGCGCAGCTGGTGCGTCAGCGTCGCCGTGGTCGAGGACGGCCGCACGCTGGCTGGCGTGCTCGAATGTCCGGCGATGCAGGAAACGTATTGGGCGCTACCCGGCGAGGGCGCCTTCCGCAACGGTACGCGCATTGCGGTACGCGAACCCAGCGAATTGGCGACGATCTCGGGACTTAAGTCGATGATCGACATGGTGCCGGCGCACTGGCAGTCGCGGCTGAACCGAGCGCCTTATTATCCTTCGCTCGCCTACCGGCTGGCGATGATCGCCAATGGCCAGCTCGACGCGACCTTCGTCAAGCCCAATGCACATGATTGGGACATAGCCGCCGCCGATCTCATCCTGCGCGAGGCCGGCGGCGAACTCATCGACCGCCATGGCCGGCCGCCTCGCTATGCCGGCGAAGTGATCCGTCATGGTACCCTGGCCGCTGGCAGCGGCGCGTTGCTTGCCGTCCTTGCCGGCGTGATCGCCGGGCTTGAGGAGTGAAAGCGCTTTCACAGGTTCCAAAGTCGCCGGCTTTGGTCTAGACCTGTCACAAACTCACGATATGTGAAGGACCGACATGGCCGCGGAAGACGGAAAGAAACAGCTTTTGCATCTGGTGTTCGGCGGCGAACTCGAGAAGCTCGGCGGCACTGAATTCCGCGATCTCGATGGACTCGACATCGTCGGCATCTATCCCGATTATCAGTCCGCGCACACGGCATGGAAGGCCAAGGCGCAGGCCAGCGTGGACAATGCCCATATGCGTTATTTCGTCGTGCACCTGCACCGGTTGCTGGACCCCGACAACAAGGCTGTCGGTTGACTTCGATGGACCACGATCTGGCGAAAGGGCCAGCGAGCGAAGCCGCGCCGGCGGGCAAGGGCGGCAAGCGTGCGACCAAGTCTTTCTGGCGCAAGGTTCGCGAACCGCTGGCGCAGTCGCGATTCGTCAAGAATGCCATTGCCAGCCTGCTCGCCCAGTTCGTGCGGCTGGTTCACATAACCAGCCCCCTGGTCGCCGGATCGGCACGCTTTTCGAGCGACGTCTACGCCGAACTGGAACCCGGCATCATCGCGCTGTGGCATGGCCAGCATCTTTTGACGCCGGCCTATTATCCCAAGGGCAAGC
This sequence comes from bacterium M00.F.Ca.ET.205.01.1.1, assembly GCA_004791255.1. Lineage (GTDB taxonomy): Bacteria > Pseudomonadota > Alphaproteobacteria > Rhizobiales > Rhizobiaceae > Mesorhizobium. The sequence continues at coordinate 792,117 of SRUQ01000002.1, read as the reverse complement.
CGTTGGTCGCCATGGTGTCGCGCAGCGCCGATGCCGAGCTCAACGCGTTGATGTTGGAGAAATTCGGCATCGAGGCGGTGCGCGGGTCCGGCGGCCGCGAGAATGCCAGGCATCTCGACAAGGGTGGAGCCAAGGCGCTCATCGCCCTCAAAAAGTCGCTGGCATCAGGCAAGAACGTCGCCATGATCGCCGACATTCCGCACGGCACGCCACGCGACGCTGGGCTGGGCATCATTCTCCTGGCGCGCCTCTCTGGCCGGCCGCTATTGCCGGTCGCCATCGCCACCAGCCGCCGAAAGGTGCTGGAAAAGAGCTGGGACAAGACCACCATCAACCTGCCATTTGGCCGTTCCGCCGTGGCCATCGGCATGCCGATCTTGGTGGCGGCGGACGCCGACGAAGCCGAAATGGAGCGCAAGCGCCAGGAAGTCACGGCGGCCCTCAACGCCGCGACCGCCGAGGCCTATCGCCTCGTGGACGGTTCGCGATGAGTGGCCGCTGGGCGCGCACGATGCTGTCGGCATACCGTTTTGCGGGCGCCGCGGCCTATCCGCTGGTTGGACCTTATGTCGCCTGGCGCACCTCGCGCGGCAAGGAAGATCGCAGCCGCCGCCGCGAGCGCTATGGCGTCGCCGGCCGGCCGCGCCCCGACGGGCCGATGATCTGGATTCATGCCGCGAGCGTCGGCGAAACCATAGCCGTCGTGCCGCTTGTCGAAAGCATTCTCGACTATGGCGTCAACATCGTGCTGACCACCGGCACGGTGACGTCGGCGCAGGTCGCCGACGAGCGGCTCGGCGACCGCATCATCCACCAATATGTGCCGCTCGACCTCAAGCCGGCGGTCAGCCGGTTCCTCGATCACTGGCGCCCGGACCTGGCCATCATCGCCGAATCAGAGATCTGGCCGATGACCATCCTTGAGCTTGGCGCACGCCACGTGCCGCAGGTTCTGGTCAATGGCAGGCTGTCCGACCGTTCCTTCACATCGTGGAAGAAGCGCGCCAACCTCGCCGAGGCGCTCTTCGAGAACCTTGCCCATGTCGTTGCCCAGTCCGACGTCGATGGCGAGCGCTTCCTCGCGCTCGGCGCGCGGCCTGTTACTGTCTCAGGCAACCTCAAGGTCGACACCAATCCACCGCCGGTCGACGAACGGGCACTGGCCACCTTGCAGCGGCAGATCGGCGGCCGGCCGACCTGGGCGGCGATCTCGACCCATGACGGCGAGGAGGTGGTCGCGGCGGAGGTCCATGCATCGTTGCATAAGCGTCACCACGGCCTGCTGACGATCGTCGTTCCGCGCCATCCCGATCGCGCCGAGGCGCTGGCCGCGCAGATTTCCGGAATGGGCCTGAAGGTCGCGCGGCGCAGCAAGGGTGACCGAATCGGGAGCGATACCGACATCCTGCTCGGTGATACGATCGGCGAGATGGGGCTTTATCTCCGGCTGACCGAAATCGCCTTCGTTGGCCGCTCGCTGACGTCCGAGGGCGGCCAGAACCCGCTCGAACCGGCCATGCTCGAGACGGCCGTTCTTGCCGGCCGCAACGTGCAGAATTTTCGCGAGGCCTATCAGCGCCTGCTCGACAGCGGCGGCGCCAAGCTGGTGCGCGACCGCGACATGCTGGCTGGCGCCGTCAACTTCCTTCTCACCAACGAGGTCGCCCGCCACGAGATGATGGCGGCGGGCGCGGCCACCGTCGACGAAATGCGTGGCGCGCTGGCGCGCACGCTGAAGTCGCTTGAACCCTACATCCAGCCGCTGGTGATCAAGGCGCGCCTGAAGGGCGCGAACGGGCGCTGAGTTGGCCTCCGAAGCGCCGCCATTCTGGTGGGAAGAACCGGACTGGCGTGTCTTCGCGCTGTCGCCGCTGTCAGCCGTCTATGCCCTGGCCGCCGGCCGCGGCATGCGGCGGGCGCGGCGCGAGAAGATCGAGGCGCCGGTGCTGTGCATCGGCAACTTCACCGTCGGCGGCACCGGCAAGACGCCGGTGGCGATCGCGATGGCCAGACAAGCCAGGCGCATGCAGCTCAATCCCGGCTTCCTGTCGCGCGGCCATGGCGGCTCCTTCGCCGAGCCGCATATCGTCGATGCCCATCATGACAGCGCAAGGCATGTCGGCGACGAGCCGCTGCTTCTGGCCGAACACGCGCCGGTGGCGGTGACGCCGAACCGTGCCGCCGGCGCCCGCCTGCTCATGGAAAGGCACGGCTGCGACTTCCTGATCATGGATGACGGGTTCCAGAGCGCGCGCATTCATATCGACTATGCGCTGGTCGTCGTCGACGCTCGCTATGGCATCGGCAATGGCCGCGTTATTCCGGGCGGGCCGCTGCGGGCCAAGGTCGTCGACCAGCTGGTCTTCACCAGCGGCTTGTTGAAAATGGGCGAGGGCACCGCCGCCGACGCCGTCGTCCGCCAGGCGGCGCGCGCCGGCCGGCCGATCTTCGAGGCCCGCACCGAGTCGGGCGGCAGCGAGCGCTTCGCCGGCAAGCGCTACCTGGCCTTCGCCGGCATCGGCCATCCCGAGAAATTCTTCGACACACTGCGGCAGGCCGGCGGCGAGGTGGTCTTGGCGCGGCCGTTTCCGGATCATCATTTCTATGCCGAGGACGAACTCGCCGAACTGGCGGCGACCGCGCGCGCCGAGGGGCTTGGCCTGATCACCACCGCCAAGGACGCCGCTAGGCTGCGCCATGGCGCATCGCAGGATTTTCTCGACGGGCTCGACGTGCTGGAAATCGATACCGTGTTCGAACTCGAGCATGTTCCCGAACGGATTATCGATGAGACGCTGGATGCCTGGCGGCAGCGCAGGCTCAAAGGTTAGCCCCGCTTGCGCAAGTCCGGATGTGTCTCGATCTCGCGGCGCAGCGAAGCGGTGGCGTTGATATAGGGCTCTTGCCTGGCGACGCTCCAGTATTTCAACTCGTCGAGCGGAATGCTTTCGCCGGTCACCGCGCAGCGCACGAACGCGCCGGGGCTCGTCACCTGGAAGTCGCCGTCGAGATAGCGGATACGGGCTTCTTTGCCGCCAGGGCCTTCGAAACGGTTCATCATGCGGTGGTGCCGAGGTTCATGGGATTCAATCGCCACAAATCGCAGGCAAGGTCAAGCTTGACGCAATGCTCATGGGATATCCTTTGACCGGCATCAAGTTTCCGGAGCCTGCATGGATATCAATTCCCCCCGCCTGACATCGCTGCTGAAAGAGGCCCTGACACCGCAGCCGGTGCCATCGGCAAAGGCCGATCCGGCGACCGTCGCGCTGGTCAAGGCGCTCGTCCAGCCGCCGGCACCATCTACTGTGCCACCAGCGCAGTTCGCAGCACAGGCGTTGAACGGCTCCTTGCCGCAGCCGCCCGCGCAGCCATCCCAGCGCCTGTCCTCGACCGAGATCGAAAACGCCTATCGAGCCGTCATGGAACCGGATGCCGGCACCGGTGCTGCCCGGCCAACTGCTCCGACAGGCAGGCAGACGGCGGATGCAGATCGAGGCCCGCGCGGCTTTGTTCCACCTCAGCCGGCGGCCGTGGACAGCACGGCGAAGGTCGCGGCAAACCCGCCGCCATCGTCATTCTCCCCTTCCATTGCGCCTGCGACGGTGCTGGTTGCGGCCAATTCCAACGCGCATCGGCCGCGTGTTTCGGCCGCTCCGCGCGGTCATGCGCCGAGATCCGATTCCGGGCAGACGCCGCTCTGGATGATGTCGATCGTCACCGCTCTGCTCTCGGCCGCTTTTACGACCGTCCTGCTGCTCCTGTTCCGCTGACCGGCCTCTCGAGGGTCAATCGTCCTGCAGGAATGCGTCAAGCCTGTCCGTCGCCAGCCCCGCCTGTTCAGCAATCCGTCTGGCAAGATCGGCGGCGGCCGCTCGCGGCTTTCCGACGGGCCGGTCCAGCCAGTAGGAAACGGGATTGAGCGCCAGGCGCTCGTCGACAGCGACGATGCGCCCCGACTGGATCTGGTGCTCGGTGAGCGGCGGCCGCGCCAAAGCGATGCCAAGGCCGTAGGCGGCGGCGTCGAGCACCAGATTATAGTCCTCGAATCGGCGGTCCTGCGGGCGCGGGCGATAGTCCATGTCATGCGCCGCGAACCAGGCGCGCCAGCCCGACGCGTCGCTATCGTTGATCAGCGGGAATTTGAGCAGCCGGGCCGGGTCGCCACTGCCGATCTCTTGCGCAAGGCCCGGCGAGGCGATCGGAAACAGATACTCCTCGAACAATTGCACCGAGACGCGGCCCGGGATGCGGCCGCGGCCGCAGCGCACCGAAAGGTCGATACCTTCGTCGGCCAGGTCGGCTTGGCGGTTGTCGACGTCGAGCACGATGCGCAGGCGCGTCGGGTCGTTCTCGAGCGCCGCCATGCGCGGCATCAGCCACAAGCCGCTGACCGAAGGGATCGAGGCCAGCCGCACCACGGCAGTGCCGCGCGGTTCGATCCACCGGTCCGAATTGACCGAGATCAGCGCAAAGGCCTCCGTAGTCCGCAGATGCAGACGGTTGCCCTCGCTGGTCAGCGTGACGCCGCGCGCATTGCGCTCGAACACCTTGAGCCCCAGCCAGCCCTCCAGCTTGGCGATCTGCCGGCTGACGGCGCCATGGGTGAGATTGAGCCTGTCGGCGGCGGCCGAAAAGCTTCCCGTACGCGCCGCCGCATCGAAGGCGCGCAAGGTTTCGAGCGGCAGGATGCTGTCCGAGCTGTGATCCATGCTCACAGGTGGCTCTCGATTTGATCGTTTGTCAACGACCCCGGAAAGTCGTTTTGTTGGCCTGGGGATGCAGGAAAACGAGGAAAGTGAAATGAGCTCGATGACCACCACGTCGAATCCGACACAGCGGATGGATACCCCGGCGGCGATCGCCGTCGCGCTGACGGTTATCGGCTGGGCCTCGGCCTTTCCGGCAATCCGCGCCGGTCTTGCCGCCTTCGGGCCACTCGAACTCGGCGCGCTGCGCTTTGCCATTGCCGCCGTGCCGGCGGCGATCTTCCTCGCGGTCAGGCGGCCAGCCCTGCCGCGCCTGGACGAGCTGTGGCGCTTTGCCTTTGGCGGCGCCATCTTCGTGGCGCTCTACACCGCAATGCTCAATTTCGGCGAACTGACGGTTTCGGCCGGTGCCGCCGGCTTCATCATCAATGTCAGCCCGATCTTCACCGCCATCATGGCGATGGCGCTGCTCGGCGAGCGGTTTTCCGGCATGGCCTGGATCGGCACCGCCATCTCCTTCGCCGGCATAGGCATCATTGCGGTCGCCGACGGGAATGGCCTGCATTTCAACGCCGGTGCGCTGCTGGTGCTGGGGTCGGCGCTGTGCTCGGCCGTCAACACGATCGTGCAGAAGCCGCTGTTTGCCCGCCACCATCCGCTGACAATCGCCGCCTCCAACATGGTGCTCGGCGCGCTTTGCCTGTCGCCGTTCCTGCCTGCCGCTTTATCGCAGGCGGCGGTTGCCGACACCGCCGGTCTCGGCGCCGTCATCTTCCTCGGCATCGTGCCGAGCATGATCGCCTACGCCGCCTGGGCAACCGCGCTCTCGCGCCTGCCGGCGGCGCGGGCCTCGAACTTCCTTTATCTGGTTTCGCCCATGTCCGCCCTGATCGGCTTCTTCTGGTTGGGCGAAGTGCCGAGCCTGCTCGGCATCCTCGGCGGCGCGCTGGCGCTGGGCGGCGTCATCGTGGTGAATTTGAAGCGGTAAATCAAAAAGTTGAGGTCGTTTACCGACGCGCTTCGATAAAGTCTTTTCCCTCTGCCGACAGCCCCTGTGATGCGGGTGCGAGGCAAGCTATGTTGATCCTGCTTGATAGGAGGGGATCGGGATGGGAAGAGGCTTCGTAGCCGCGGTTTTCTGCCTGCTGTTGTTGAGCGGCAAAGCCGTTGCAGGCTGGTATCATGTGGAAAACTATGAGGGGTTCATCGGGCCAAACCCGGTCCATCTATCCCTGCAGACTTATGGCAGCTTCGGCAGCGGCATAAATGTCGAGGGAAGCTACTTCTACGACGCCAGGCAGGTTCCCATTGCCATCTACGGCAAGGTCGACGGTTCAAGGCTCTCGTTCTGCGAGATTGCGGACGACAAGGAATTCAACCAGGTGCTCAGGGTAGGATCAAACAAAAAGCCCATCGACACCAAAGGATGCCCGTTTTCCCTCGACAGGAACGAAAACGGGGTGACGGGAACCTGGAGCAAGGGCGCCGATAAATATCCAGTCACCCTCAAGAAGGTCGCGAGCTTCGACGACAACGGCGAGGTCAAGATCGACGGAATCGTTGAAATCCCCTTCTGGGCGCAGACGGCTCTTGACAGGTTTGCCGGCGTCTACGCCGACACCAGCGCCGGCTTTTGCATGACGAAATTGCAGGTCATCAAGAAGCGCAGCGGGAAAGTCGTTCAGGAGATCGCCTTCAAGGATGACGACGCATGCAGTGCCGGAATGCTGATGACATCAATCTATCTGAACGTCGAGAAGTGGGTCGAGGGAGGCAAGGACGTCATTTCCGTGAATTTTAGCGGTGGCGGCGCCGGCCATACGGAAGACTATGCCTTCAGCCCCAAGGCAAAGAAATATCGCAAGAGAAAATGAAGCGGGGCATCAGGCGCTGGCTCATCGCCGCCCGAACAGCCGCTCGATGTCGGCGAGCTTCAGCTCGATATAGGTCGGCCGGCCGTGGTTGCAGGTGCCGGAGCCCGGCGTCGCCTCCATCTGGCGCAGCAGCGCGTTCATCTCCTCGGCCTTGAGCAGCCGGCCGGAGCGCACCGAACCATGGCAAGCCATGGTGGCGGCGATCTTGTCCAAGCGCTCCTTCAGGGTCTCGACCGTGTCGTTGTCGGCGATCTCGTCGGCAAGGTCGCGCACCAGTTGCTGGACATTGGTCTCGCCGAGCATCGATGGCGTCTCGCGCACAGCGACCGCGCCTGGGCCGAAGCGTTCGATGCCGAGCCCGAACCTGGCCAGGGTTTCCGAATGCAGCGCCAGCCGTTCAGCGTCATCCTCCGGCAGGTCGATAATCTCCGGCAGAAGCAGCATCTGCGAAGGCACCGCGCGCGAATGCAGGGCATTCTTCAGTGCCTCATAGACGAGCCGCTCATGCGCGGCATGCTGGTCGACGATGACGAGCGAATCCCTGGTCTGGGCGACGATGTAATTCTCATGCACCTGAGCGCGGGCCGCCCCCAGCAGTGTGCCAAGCAGCGTCTCGGCGGCTTCGCTCTGTCCTGCGCGCGCATCGGCGCTGGCAAGCGGGCCTGCATCGAACGCCGCCTGTTCATTTTCGCCAAACCCGTCAGGTCTTCTGCCAGCGCGTTCAAAACCGGAGCCGTCGAATTGCATGTCGAGCGGCCGCTGCGGTGAACGCGCGGGATCGAAGCCGGCGGAGCCCGAAGCACGATAGGCCGCGTCGTAGCTGCGATGGCCGTTGGCCGGGCCGGGATGCGCATAGGATTGGCTGCCCGGCCGGAACGCCGCCATCATGCCGGCCGCACCCGAGGTGGCGGCGCGGATGCCGGCATCGGCAAGCGCCTGTCGGATGGCGCCGACGATCAGCCCGCGCACCAGGCCGGGATCGCGGAAACGCACATCGGCCTTGGCCGGATGGACGTTGACGTCGACGATGGCCGGGTCGAGCGTCAGGAACAGCACGGTCACCGCATGGCGGTCGCGCGGCAGGACATCTGCGAAGGCGCCGCGGATCGCCCCGGCGATCAGCTTGTCGCGCACCGGACGGCCGTTGACATAGGCATATTGCTGCAGCGCGTTGGCACGGGTGAAGGAAGGGATCGAGACGTGGCCGGTCAGATGCACGCCTTCGCGGCTGGCATCGATGGCAATGGAATTGTCCGGAAATTCGGCGCCCATCACTTGGGCGACGCGGCGCAGGCTGCCTTCGGCGCTGTCGTCGGTCGCCGGCAGTTCCAGTGTCGTGCGATCCGTGCCGGAGAGCGTGAAGCGCACGGCGGGGAAAGCGATGGCGATGCGCTTGACCACATCGCTGGTTGCCGAACTCTCCGCCCGTTCGCCCTTCATGAATTTGAGCCGCGCCGGCGTGGCGAAGAACAGGTCGCGCACTTCCACCGTAGTGCCGCGGTTGGCCGCTGCCGGCCTGACGGCGGAAACGCGGCCGCCCTCGATGCCGATTTCGGCGGCACTGTCGCCAGAGGCGGTGCGCGAGCGGATCGAAAGCCGCGACACCGAACCGATCGATGGCAAAGCTTCGCCGCGAAAGCCGAGCGAGCGTATATCGTGAATATCCTCGGAGAGCTTCGACGTGCAATGGCGCGCGATCGCCAGCGCCAGCTCCTGTTCGGGAATGCCGGAGCCGTCGTCGGTGACGCGGATCAGGTTCAGCCCACCGCCTGACGTGGCGACCTCGACGCGCGACGCGCCGGCGTCCAGCGCATTCTCGACCAGTTCCTTCACCACGCTCGCCGGACGCTCGATAACCTCGCCGGCGGCGATCTGGTTGATCATCGTTTCTGAAAGCTGGCGGATGGGCATGAGGTGACTATAGGCGGATTCGAGACGGGTGCGGATAGGCCAATTGCACCAGCCCACATCAGAATGCAGTTATCCAAATCAGGCAGGTTTGACTACTGGCCGCAGATCGACACCATCAGGTAGCCGAACGTGCCGGGTGAGTTTCGGAATATCGTTCCAACCTTTTTTGCCCAGGATCTGAACCTTCTGAGTGAGGAGCTGTGTCTTGCAATGAGTACAGCCCAGAAGATCCGATCCTATCATCACCGTGTCCAAAGACGGCTTGCGAATCTTAGGATTGCTTTTCATCAAATCCGCGAAATGCTCGCTGTCGACAGGGTGCTGAAAAAGAGTATCGTAATATCTGCCAAATTCAGCGTGATCTGGAAACATCTGGCCTAGCTTGGTAAGTTTCCTCAGGTATCGATTGCATTTCCAGCAGCTCGGATAGTTCTGTAGGATGAGATAGACGGATATTCCGCCGACAATGAAACCAACGAAATCTATCACAGCGAGCCAATAGCCGAAGTCGCCAACTTCTCCCGTGTCGATATGCGCGCCCCGCCCAGCTCGTAGATGCATCGACCTCAGATATGTGTCGAGGTAGTCCCGGAAGCCAATGACATCGGAAGCCATTGTGCCGTCGTTGAGAACCAACGAGCGATATTCGCCATAGTAGATGATCAATTGTGCCGCGGCGGTCACAATGAGAATTTGAACGAGAAGGAACCAGGTAGGACGGGTTTGAAAAAACAGGCTGCCGAAATAGTAACCGGATGCCGCAGCGGCCCCCGTGAACAGAGCGCCGGCGGGTATAATTACCCAGAAGCTGAATGAAAAAATGTTAAAGCCGGTTAGGCGGTCGATGATTATTACAGCCAGAACAACCAGCGCAAAAGAAATTAGCCCGAATACAGCAACGCCGACATGCCCTGCGAGTTTGGCGATCATCGTCTTCCCCCATCCGACAGACAATTCCTAGCCTGGAATGTCTACCACTGATAGAGCGATTCTTTGGATGCAACCATGTTTCTGAGCCGTAAGCGAAGTTCTCACGCCTGCGCCACCAGCCAATCCCTGACCTTGCGCGCATTGTCGCTGAGGTCGCGGTTCTTCGGCCAGATGACGTAGAAGGCTGTGCCGGTCCTCATCACATGGTCGGTCACCGGCACCAGCAGGCCGGTGGCCAGCAGCCGTTCGGCAAGGTGGCGCCAGCCGAGCGCGATGCCTTGCCCCTCCATGACCGCCTGGATCACCAGCGCGTAATCGTTGATGCGCAGGCCGCGTCCGGCATCGCCGAAATTGGCGCCGGCCGACTGAAACCACTCCTCCCAGCTCGCCGCCTCGCGATAGGGCTCCTCGAGATGGATGAGCCGGTGCTTGGCGAGGTCCCCGACTGTCTCGGGCAAGCCGAACTTCGCCACATAGCTGGCGCCAGCAACCGGGAAGATCTCCTCGTCGGCGAGCGGCAGCGAATGATAATCAGCCCAGTCGCGCGGTTCTCCCCCGCGCACGGCGAGCGGGATGCCCTCGGCGATGATGTCGAGATCGCGATCGGCGGTCTGGATGCGCAAGTCGATGCCCGGCAGTTCGTCGCGGAATTGCTGCAGGCGCGGCATCATCCAGAACGAGCCGAAGGCAGTCGAGGCGGCTAGCGTCACATGGCCGCCGGTTGCCTGCAGGCGCAGGTCCTCCGCCGACTTGCGGATGTGCGACAGCCCAAGCGAAACGTCGGCGTGAAAGCGCTGGCCGGCTTCCGTCAGACTGACCTGGCGGTGGCGGCGCTGGAACAGCTTGGCGCCGAGCTGTTCCTCCAGCCCGCGCACGGCGTAGGAGACGGCGGCCTGGGTCATGCCGAGCTCGCGCCCGGCGGCCGTGAAGCTCGACAGGCGGCCTGCCGCTTCGAAGACAATCAGGCTGCCGGCCGAGGGCAGGAGATGGCGCAGGCTTCGCATAAGCGCAGCTTATACAAGAGATCAGGATTTTCCAGCGTCACAGCCATATTTCATCTCGCTAACTTGGCGGTAACCCAAGCAAGGAGGCTCCATGAACGCGCCGGCCGCTGAATTGACCGACACTGCTCACCGCCGGGGCGGCGGTCGCCTCGGGCGCAAGGCGATGAGGGGCGCGCCGATTGCCTCGTTCCCGACGCTGGTCCGCAACATCCCGGTCTACCAGATGGTTCCGGACGAGGCGGTGGAACTGATCCACGAGGAGTCGCTCAAGATCCTCGAGGAGGTGGGCTGCGAATTCCGTGACGACGAGGCTATCGCCATGTGGAAGGCTGCCGGCGCCGATGTCCGGGAGACGCGCGTGCGCATCGACCGCGCATTGCTGATGGAACTCGTGGCGAAGGTTCCGCCGGAGTTCACGCTCAATGCGCGCAATCCCGAACGCACGGTCCGTGTCGGCGGCAAGAATTCCATCTTCGTGCCTATGTACGGCGCGCCCTATGTGCGCGACCTCGACAACAACAGGCGCTACGGCACGCTTGCCGACCTCAACAATTTCCACAAGCTCGCCTACATGGCGCCGGCGCTGCATTCCTCGAGCTCGATCATTTGCGAGCCTATGGAAATCCCGGTGCCGAAGCGGCACCTGCACATCATCCATTCGGCGCTAAAACATTCCGACAAGCCGTTCATGGGCATCGTGACATCCAAGGAGCGGGCGGAAGACACGATGGCAATGGCCGGCATCGTGTTCGGCGAGGAGTTCGTGCGCGACAATCCGGTGCTGGTGGCGATCACCAATTGCAATTCGCCGCTGGTCTGGGACGCCACCATGCTGGATGCTATGCGGGTCTATGCGCGCCATAACCAGCCGCTGATCCTGGCGCCGTTCGCGCTGTGCGGCGCCTCCACCTCGGCTTCCGCCGTCGGCGCGGTCGCGCAGGTCAATGCCGAGGCACTCGCGGGTGTGGCCTTCACCCAGCTCATCCGTCCGGGCTCGCCGCAACTCTACGGCCAATTCATGGTCACGGTCGACATGAAGACCGGCGCCCCCATGGGCGGCACGCCGGAGGCTGCCCAGATGATGTATCTGATGGGCGCGCTGGCGCGGAAATACAAACTGCCATGGCGCACGTCTGGGTTCCATGTCGGCTCGAAGCTCAACGATGCTCAGGCGGGCTACGAGGCCAACATGCTGATGCATGCCGCCATCCTCGCCGGCGCCAACTACATCTGGCACTCGGCCGGCTGGCTGGAGGCGGGCCTTACCTGCGGCTATTCGAAGTTCGCCACCGACTGCGAGCAACTTGTCGGCTGGTACAAATATGCCGGCGGCCTGCCGTTTGACGATTTCAAGGACGCCATGGCGGCGATCCGCGAGGTAGGCCCGCAGGGCCATTTCCTCGGCACCCGGCACACGCTCGAGCATTTCGAGAAGGCTTTCTTCATGCCGAGCATCATGGATTTCAACTCGTTCGAGCAGTGGAAGGCCGAAGGCGCGAAGGATCACGATACGCGCGGCCGCGAGAAGGCGCGCAACATGCTCGCCGACTATGAGGAGCCGAAGCTCGACGAGGGCATCGCCGACGGTCTCAAGGATTTGATCGCGCGGCGCGAGGAAAAATTGCCCGACAGCGTTAGCTAAAGAACGCGACAGCGCTAGTTAAAAAGCCCGACAGCGCTAGTTAAAAAAGACGACAGGCGCAGACCTGAACGAACCAGCAAGGGAGGAAGACATGACGCTTTTCAGAAGCAATGGCGACCGCGTTCCGGCGGCCATCGAAGCGATGGCGGCAGAGACACGGGCAGGCCGCATGGATCGTCGCGAGTTCCTGGCGCTGGCAAGCGCCTTCGGCGCATCGACGGCTGTTGCCTACGGCATGATCGGCCTTGCCGCGCCGACGCAAGCTTTGGCCGAGGAGCCGAAGAAGGGCGGAACGCTGCATGTCGCGATGTCGGTGAAGGCGCAGAAGGATCCGCGCACCTACGACTGGGTGGAGATGGCAAACATCACCCGCTCCTGGCTCGAACCGCTGGTGCGCTATACCAGACAGTTTACCTTCGAGCCGGTCCTGCTGGAAAGCTGGGACATCAATGACGACGCCACCGAATATACGCTGCACGTGCGCAAGGGCGTGATGTGGAACAATGGCGATGCCTTCAACGCCGATGATGTGGTCTTCAATCTGACGCGCTGGTGCGACAAAGGCGCCTCCGGCAACTCCATGGCCGCGCGCGTCGGCGCACTGATCGACGCCAAGTCCGGCAAAGCCAGGGACGGTGCGATCACCAAGGTCGACGACAACACCGTCAAGCTGAAGCTCAGTGAGCCTGACATTTCGCTGATCCCGAACTTCACCGACTATCCGGCGCTCGTCGTGCACCGCAATTTCGATGCCGATGGCGCCGATCCGATCAAGAAGCCGATCGGCACCGGACCGTTCGAGCTGGTCTCTTACGATGTCGGCCAGAAGGCGGTCGTCAAGCGTCGCGAGAACGGCAAGTGGTGGGGCGGAGAGGCGCCGCTCGACAGCGTGGAGTTCATCGACTACGGCACCGATTTCAACGCCACCGTGAATGCCTTCGATTCCGGCGAGATCGATCTCAATTTCGAGTCGCCCGCCGACTTCATCGACATCCTCGACAAGATGGGGCTGGAGAAGTCGGAGGTCGCGACCGCGACCACGCTGGTTGCCCGCACCAACATCACGCACAAGCCTTATGACGACCAGCGCGTGCGCAACGCGCTGCAGATGGCCGTCGACAACAATGCGGTTCTCGAACTGGGCTATGCCGGCCGAGGCACGGCTGGTGAAAACCACCATGTCAGCCCGATCCACCCGGAATATTACCCGCTTCCCAAAAAGACGCGGGATGCCGCCGGCGCCAAGAAACTGATGGCCGACGCGGGACAGGCCGACTTTGAGCATGAGCTGATCACCGTCGAGGACGATTGGCAGAAGAACACCGGCGACGCGATCGCCGGGCAACTGCGCGATGCCGGCATCAAGGTGAAGCGCACGGTGTTGCCGGGCTCGACCTTTTGGAACGACTGGACGAAATATCCCTATTCGATGACCATCTGGTATATGCGCCCGCTCGGCGTCCAGGTGCTGGCGCTGGGATATCGCACCGGCGAGGCCTGGAACGAATCGGCTTATTCCAATCCGGATTTCGACGCCAAGCTGAAGCAGGCGCTGTCGCTGATCGACGTTGCCAAGCGCAAGGAGGTGATGAAGGACGTCGAACAGATCCTGCAGGATTCCGGCGTCATCATCCAGCCGTTCTGGCAGAAGCTCTACAGCCATACGAACAAGAAGGTGAAGAACTACGGCGTCCACCAGACCTTCGAGATGGATCTCCAGAACGTCTGGCTGGAAGGCTGAAAACAAGGCATTGCAGGACTTCATGAGTTGCAAAAAAGTCGATATGCAGGATCGGTGGTATTGATAGCTTCAAGCCATCGACAGCCGGAGATTCTGCATGAGACGGACAGTGCTCGTTGCCACCCTGTCGCTGGCCATGCCTGGGGCTGCCTTCGCCGGCCCGGCATCCGACGCCGTGAAGTTCTTCTATGTTCCGCAGGTCAAGTTCGAGGCCGACGCACAATACCGTGACCGGTTCACCGAGCCGGTCACGAAACTGTTCGATCTGAACGACCAGGCGATGAAGAAGAATCCGGACCAGGTCGCCTGTATCGATTTCGATCCGGGGCTCGATGCGCAGGATTTCGATCAGAAAACCGTGTCGAAAACTCTGAAACTGTCCGAGGCGGTGGACGGCGATAGCGCACAAGTGGTGGCGAACTTCAGCCTTCTTCCGGAAGGCGACGGTGCGCAACGCGAAATGCACTGGTCGCTGACGAAGGTCGACGGCAAATGGAGGGTATCCGACATCGCTTCGAAGACCAGCGACTGGACGCTAAGCCAGCTCGAATGCATGGCGGGCCAGGACCCGGAGTGATTTGGTCGGGTCCTTGCCGTTGGAGTGGTGGTGTCGCCGCATCAGGGGATTTATGCGGCTAACAGCTATCCGCGGCGTGAAAATTGCTAAATTTCGAGGAACGCCAAGCACTTCGAATATTGTGTGAACGTAATGTAACAAAGATAAGTCGGCGGCCGCGTCGCCTGACGGATCGCCGCTCACACGAGAAATACAAACTTGCGATCCTGTTTTAACGTCGCGTTGCTTTTAGCGGGGCAAAGCGCTAGATTTCGGTCCCTTGGTTGTGAACGAATATCTTGTTCTACTTAGGGGGATGATCATGAAAATTTTAAGCTACCTGTTGTCTTCGCTGCTTCTCGCCCTGGCGATGGCGGTGTTCGCTACGCCAGCTTCCGCTCAGGCGACTCGCACATGGGTTTCAGGCGTCGGCGATGACGTCAATCCCTGCAGCCGCACCGCGCCTTGCAAGACCTTCGCCGGCGCCATCTCGAAGACCGCCGCCGGCGGCGAAATCAACTGCATCGATCCGGGTGGCTTC
>SRUQ01000002.1:527049-777114 GCA_004791255.1 bacterium M00.F.Ca.ET.205.01.1.1 | reverse complement strand
TCGCACATGGGTTTCAGGCGTCGGCGATGACGTCAATCCCTGCAGCCGCACCGCGCCTTGCAAGACCTTCGCCGGCGCCATCTCGAAGACCGCCGCCGGCGGCGAAATCAACTGCATCGATCCGGGTGGCTTCGGTACGGTGACCATCACCAAATCAATCACCATCGCCTGCGAGGACGTCGAGGCTGGCGTGTTGAATTCATTGGTGAACGGCATCGTCGTCAATGCGGCGGCGACTGACGTTATCGTTCTGCGCGGCCTGGATATTGATAGCGCGACGGGTGGGCTTGGTTCCAACGGGGTTCGGTTTCTTGCCGGCGCCGCCTTGTTTATCGAGGATTGCGTCATTCGCGACAACGTTGCTGCCGCGCCGAATGGCATGGGTATCAACTTCGCTCCGTCGGGGGCAGCTGAGCTCTATGTCAACAACACCACGATCACCGGCAACAATGACGGTATCCATGTCCAGCCGACCGGCGCCGGATCCGCGAAGGTGGTGATCGAAAACTCTTCGATCGAGAACAACAATCTTGCCGGGGTGAAGGCCGACGGCTCCGGCAGCAGCGGTGGGATGAACATAACCGTCGTGAACAGCAACGTGTCCGGCAATTCCAACTCGGGCGTCAGCTTGTTCAATACGGCCGGGGGCGCAGCAATCAACATCATGCTTGACCGCGTCATCGCAGCCAACAATGGAGCGAATGGTGGCCTTCGGGCTGATGGGCCGAATACGGTCCTGCGTGTGGGTAACTCGACGGTCGCGGGCAATGTCACCGGGACGGTGGCAGCCAACGGGGGTGTGATTTCTTCCTACGGCACCAACGAGATCAACGGCAACACCAGCGATGGTCCCAATCCGCCGACCACTCCGCTGAAATAACTGCGGATCGCCCAGCTTCGCGCGGGTGACCGCGCGAAGCGCTGCAGTGGAGGCGCTTCGGGGCCAGCTTGAGGGCATGCAACCACAAGCACTTCGAATATTGTGTGAACGTAATGTAACAAAGATAAGTCGGCGGCCGCGTCGCCTGACGGATCGCCGCTCACACGAGAAATACAAACTGGCGATCCGGCTTTAACGTCGCGTTGCTTTTAGCGGGGCAAAGCGCTAGATTTCGGCCGCTTGGTTGTGAACGAATATCTTGTTCTACTTAGGGGGAATGATCATGAAAATTTTAAGCTACCTGTTATCTTCGCTGCTTCTCGCCCTGGCGATGGCGGTGTTCGCTACGCCAGCTTCCGCTCAGGCGACCCGCACATGGGTTTCAGGCGTCGGCGATGACGTCAATCCCTGCAGCCGCACCGCGCCTTGCAAGACCTTCGCCGGCGCCATCTCGAAGACCGCCGCCGGCGGCGAAATCAACTGCATCGATCCGGGTGCCTTCGGTGCGGTGACAATCACCAAATCAATCACCATCGCCTGCGAGGATGTCGAGGCAGGTGTGTTGAACTCGGGGGTGAACGGCATCATCGTCAATGCGGCGGCGACTGACGTCATCGTTCTTCGCGGCCTGGATATTGATAGCGCGACGGGTGGGCTTGGTTCCAACGGGGTTCGGTTTCTTGCCGGCGCCGCCTTGTTTATCGAGGATTGCGTCATTCGCGACAACGTTGCTGCCGCGCCGAATGGCATGGGTATCAACTTCGCTCCGTCGGGGGCAGCTGAGCTCTATGTCAACAACACCACGATCACCGGCAACAATGACGGTATCCATGTCCAGCCGACCGGCGCCGGATCCGCGAAGGTGGTGATCGAAAACTCTTCGATCGAGAACAACAATCTTGCCGGGGTGAAGGCCGACGGCTCCGGCAGCAGCGGTGGGATGAACATAACCGTCGTGAACAGCAACGTGTCCGGCAATACCAACTCGGGCGTCAGCTTGTTCAATACGGCCGGGGGCGCAGCAATCAACATCATGCTTGACCGCGTCATCGCAGCCAACAATGGAGCGAATGGTGGCCTTCGGGCTGATGGGCCGAATACGGTCCTGCGTGTGGGTAACTCGACGGTCGCGGGCAATGTCACCGGGACGGTGGCAGCCAACGGGGGTGTGATTTCTTCCTACGGCACCAACGAGATCAACGGCAACACCAGCGATGGTCCCAATCCGCCGACCACTCCGCTGAAATAACTGCGGATCGCCCAGCTTCGCGCGGGTGACCGCGCGAAGCGCTGCAGTGGAGGCGCTTCGGGGTTGTTCGCTTCATCAAATTCAGCATCTTGCAATCAGGGGTCAATGACCAATGGCTGGACGTTCGGCCAGCTTGAGGGCATGACAGATTGAAACCCTGGAGTGATGCCATGGCCCGCTGCCGTCTTTTGGCGTTGGTGACTTTATGCTTGCTGGCAGGGTTGGGCACAGCGGACGCGCAAGGCCTGTTGGGCGCGCCGCCGGCAAATGCCTCGGCTGGCACCGCGCCGGCCGGCATCGGGGTGCCGCCCGCAAATGCGCCGGGCGGGGCAGTGGAACCGGCAACACCGCCGGTCGCATGGCCACCCAACGGGCCTCCCGCACCCGTCCAGCCGGGGTCACCGACAGCAGTGGTGCGGCCGTTCTACGATCAGGTCGGGCTGGAAGTCGATCCATCACAGCGCAGCCATTTCACCGATCCGGCGAAAACCGTGCTCGACAAGAGCGACGCGCTGCGCAAATCCGGGCAGGGCGAATGCCTCGACCCCAATATGGCGCTCGACAATGCCGACTACGACAAGGCCGAAATCGACAACAGCCTGAAGACGCTTGAAGCAATAAACGGCGACCAGGCCAAGGTCATCGTCGCCTTCGTCATCACTGGCAACCCTCATCGCCTCGAGTGGAAATTCAAAAAGGTCGACGGCGAATGGAAGGTATCGGACCTTCTGTCGGTGACCGGCGAGTGGGCACTCAGCCAGTATCAGTGCGAGTGAGCCGCCGATGAGATCGCTTCCAGGTGATCGGCAATGACGCTTCGCTCGTGGCTCGCGGTCACGCTGGCCGCCCTTGGCGTTGCCGCCTGTGCTGTCGACTGGCGCATCGGCACGATGCTGATCGCGCGCGAACCCCTGCAAAGGCTGACGCCACCGGCCGATCTGGCGGTCGAACGTGTCGCGCTTAATCAGGCCGGCGCGCCCGAGCTCGTCGGTTGGGTGGCTGATCGAAAGGGCAGTTGCGGCGCGATCGTACTTCTGCACGGGCGCGGTTCCAACAAGCTGGCCCTAGTGCAAAGGGCGAAGCTTTTGTTCGACGCCGGCTATTCCGTCGTCTTGTTCGACCTGTCCGGGCACGGCGAGAGCGGCGGCGCCGTTCAAGGCTTCGGCTATGCCGAAGGGCAGGACGCCGCCCGCATTGTTGCCTTTGCCAGACAACGTTTTCGCGGTCAGAAGATTGGAGCCGTAGGCTCGTCATTAGGTGCCGCCGCCCTTGTCTTTGCCGAGCCGCAAGCGCCTGCCGATGCCTACGTGCTGGAGCAGCTTTACGCGACGCTACGCGAGGCAACAGCGTGGCGCATGCCGTTCAACGTTCTGCGCGGGCTGCAGGCCGACGTGCTGCTGGCACAGATGCCGCTTCGTCTCGGATTGAGCGCCGACGGCGTCAGGCCGGTCGATCGCCTTGGCAAGATCGACCGTCCGCTGATGCTGCTCGCGGGCAGCACCGATCCGTTCATCGATCGCTGGCAGGTGGTGTCATTGCAGGATGCGGCCGCCGGTTCACAACTGGTCTGGTTCGAAGGGGCAGGGCATGTCGACTTGCTGCGCTACGACCGGCCGCGTTATCGCGACGCGGTCCTCCCTTTCCTGGCTACCAGGCTCTGCCAGGCGGGCGCCGACAATGGCTGAAGCCCGTTCAGCCGCGCCCGCGGTAGGGCGCAACGCCGGTGTCCGGTAGCCAGGCGCCTTCCGGCGGCGCACCGGTCTGCCAGAACACATCGATCGGAATGCCGCCGCGCGGATACCAATAGCCGCCTATGCGCAACCATAGCGGCGTGGTCGCAGCCACGATGCGGCGGCCGATCATCACCGTGCAATCCTCATGGAAGGCGCCATGGTTGCGGAAAGAGGTCATGAACAGCTTCAGCGACTTCGATTCCACCAGAGCCGCATCGGGTGCATAGTCGATGACGATGTGGGCGAAGTCGGGCTGGCCGGTGACCGGGCAAAGGGAGGTGAATTCCGGGCAGGCGAAGCGCACGATCGCCGGCGGGCCGTCGCCACGCTGGAAGGGCACGGTCTCCAGGACCGCCTGTTCAGGGCTCTGTGGCGTCTCGACGTACTTGCCGAGCTGGGTAAGGTTCTTGGCGTCGGTCATGGGCGGCTCCTTGCTGCCGCTGGAGGGCTCCTGGCGGCGAGCGTGTGGGTTGCAAGAGCGCAGCGGTTCTTCAGGCGCGGCGCGTTTGGCCGCTCATTAGCACAAATTGAATCAGTAGGAACACGAAGACCAGAAACGGTCAGCTTCTCCAGCCTTACCAGCTCAAGCACCTGACGCTGCAGAACCGCAGCTTGTCGCGACAATCCTCTATCTTGGTGGTCTCGCAGAGAGATCACCGGCGTCTGAAATATGGTGGCGCGCGGCCGAACCTTGTACGAGAGCCCGTGTACGTCGGCTCTGTCCGCGCGCCCGCACGTTGTTGGCTGGCTGCCAGGCAACGCACGATCATCGATGATTGTCGTCGCGCTCAGACCATCCTGGCGATCGCCATGCACAGCACCGTGACGACCAGCAGCCAGGCTGCGATGCGTTCACCCGTTGCCATCCTGGCGCGCAACTGCGTTTCGATTTGCGCATTCGCTCCGGCAAGCAGCCTGCTCGGCTTGCGGACCATGGCGCCGAGCACTCCCGCGGCGGCGAAGGCGGCCAGGATGCCAAGCGCCAGCACCATTTCCGTCGAACCGAAATAAGCACCGTGGAAGAAGTACCAGAGCAGCGCTCCGGTCAGGAAAACCATGCCGGCCGCGCCCATCTGCGGGTGGATGAAGCGTTCCGCCTTGATCTCGGGATCGCGGGCAAGCGTGATGGTGGTGCCAGCCCAGAACACGCCCGCCATGACATGAAGGCCGATGACGACGATGTAGACATATTGCATGATCGGATTTCCTCTTTCGATCCGCCGTTCATGATAATTAGATATCAAATGATTAGATGTCAATATATTGAGGCGATCGTTTCCAGCCGCGCCGGAAAGGGCCTACGGTCAGACCATGAGTCCTTTTGAACGCCCGCCCGTCGGCATGAACCTCGGCCGAACGGCAAAATTTGTCGCGCAGGCCTTCGATGCCGCCTTGGTCGAGGCGGGCGGGACCTTGCCGGTGTGGCTGACCTTGCTTTCTGTCAAGTCGAGTGAGCAGGCCAATCAACGCGAACTCGCCGATATGATCGGCATTCAGGGCGCAACGCTTACCCACCATCTCAATGCGATGGAGGCTCAGGGATTGCTGACGCGCCGCCGTGATCCGGAGAATCGCCGGGTTCATCAGGTGTCGCTGACCGAGGCCGGCGAAGCATTGTTCGAGACGTTGCGCCAGGCCGCGCTCGCCTTCGACAAGCGGTTGCGGGTCGGACTATCGGATGAGCGCCTGGCCGAATTCGCAAAGGTTCTGGCAGCGCTGCGTGCGAATGTCGGCGCTTGAGACATTCCGCGCGAACCGCAAAGCGCATAGCGCTTGCCCCTTGGGAATTGCATGAAAACAAAGAGATAGAGTGGTCCGGCGTTTCCGTGAAACGGTGAACAGCACTAGTCGTCATAGCCCTCGATGGCCCCAAAGGCATAGCGGCGCGCCTTCTGCGCGGTGATCAGCTGGGTCAGTTTCGACTTACCGTCAAAGGCATCCTGGAACATCTCGTCATGCATCAGCAGGATCAATTTGCCTGGCTTGACGAAGCGGCCATAGCCGAGCAGGTGGTCGATCTCGCTGACCAGATAGTCGACGCTCTGCACCGGTTTGCGATCATGACAGGCCGCCATTTCGGCGAAGGCTTGTCAAGGCTGGCCCGCGATGCCTATGCCAAGCTTCCCCGCAGCACCGTCAGCCTGGCCTTCTTCGGCATGCGCGCCGACAGCCATTCGCGGGCCTTTTCCTGCGGCATCGGGAAAGCGATCGAATAGCCCTGCACCTGGTCGCAACCGATAGCCATCAGCGAATCGAGCTCCGCTTCGGTTTCGGCGCCCTCGGCCACGATCGAGATGCCCAGCCCCCGGGCTAGTTCGGTGATGGCGCGCACGATCTTGGAGTTGTCGCCATTCTCATGGATGTTCTGGACAAAGCGGCGATCGATCTTCAGCCGGTCGATCTCGTTGGGGTTGACGTGGCTGAGCGATGCATAGCCGGTGCCGAAATCATCGAGTTCCAGATGCACGCCGGCGGCCCTGATCTGCCGCAGTTTCGCCGCGATCCCCGTCTTCTCGTCGTCGAGAATGACGGATTCGACGATTTCCAGCGACAATTTCTGTGGTGGCAGCCCGGCCTTGTTCAATGCGCCGAACAGGAAGGTATCGAAGTCGGGCTCGCGCAGTTCGGTGCCCGAAACGTTTACGGCGAGCCGCCCGAAAGCGATCCCGGCGCGGTTCCATTCGGCTGCTTCGGTGATTGCCTTGGTGATGACGATGCGGCCGATGTCGGGCATGAAGCCGCATTTCTCGGCAACCGGAATGAATTCGCCCGGCGAGATCATGCCGCGCTCGGGATGGTTCCAGCGCACCAGGGCCTCGACGCCGCTGATGGCGCCGTTGGTCAGCGAAACCTGCGGCTGGAAATAGACCTGGAACGCCTTGTCGGAGATGGCGATCTTGATGTCGTGCTCGAGCTGTTTGCGGTAGTCCAGTTCGCGGCGCAATTCCTCGGAGAAGAACGAGAAGTTGCCGCCGCCCAATTTCTTGGCGGAGTAAAGCGCCAGATCTGCATGGACGAGCAGGTCCTGCGCATTGTCGGCATCGATCGGATAGACGGCGATGCCGCCGCTTGCGCCCGGAAGAATGGTCGTGCCCTGGAAGATGATCGGCTCGTTGATGTACGCCAGGATACGCCGCGCCAGCATGTTGATGTCTTCGGTGCCGCCGGCGCCGTTGAGGATCATGACGAATTCATCGCCGCCGAGACGCACGCAAAGGTCCGAGGCCCGGCAGGAATCGCGCATGCGCTGGGCCGTGACGACCAGCACATAGTCGCCGGCGGCGTGGCCGAGCGTATCGTTGATCTGCTTGAACCGGTCGAGATCGAGCTGGATCACCGCCAGGCGTTCGCGCCGCCGGTGCGCGCCCTTGATCAGCGTGTCGAAATGGTCGGTCAGGAAGGTGCGGTTGTGCAGGCCGGTCAGCCCGTCATGAACGGCTATGAAAGCCATCGAGTTGCGCGCGTCGACGAGTTCGCGCGTCTTGCGCAGGATCGCGTTGGACATCGGCCGGAAGATGAACAGCGCCACCAGCACGATGACGCCGATCGTGGCGTAGAACAGCGTACGATGCAGGTCGAGCAGCTTCTCGAAGCGCTCGTCGGCGTCGGCGCTGATGCGCTGGCCAAGCGCGGCGAAGCCCGACAAGGTCGCGTTGGCGACGGAAGCGTCGAGATTGACGCGCTCGGAGCCGCCCTTGTAGCCGTGTTCGCCGCCAAGGGTGAGCTGGGATTCGAAAGCTGATATCAGGCGTTCGCCATTGGCGATCAGCCCGACCGAGAAATAATCGAGGTGGAATGGCTTGGCGAAGAGCACGTTCTCGATCGATTTCGGGTCGAGCTTGGCCGGCGACATCGGGTCGGCGCCAGTCTGCTTCAACAGCAGATCATAGTTCGTCTCGAACTCCGCGGTCGCCTGCTTGAGTGCGCTGACCAGCGCCAGCTGCTTGTCGCGTGAAGCGGAACCCGTCGCGCCGGCAAGGAAGACGATGCGCTGCGACAGCGTCTTTTGCGTGCTGACGATATCGAGCAAGGTGTGGTTGTGCTGCTGGGTGGCCATCATCTGCTGCAGCAGGACGAAGGAAGCCACTACCATGGCGGCGATGATCAGCAGCGCCAGCCAATAGCCGGCCTTGATCAGCAGTATGAGCTTGCCTGAAACGGTTTGCACCGGCTGCTGAGACATTTTCGGGGGCGGCCCTCTCGCCAACTGATTCTTGTTGCGAGGACCATGGGCCGGTAAATGTTAACAGGTCCGGAAATCAAGGGGTGGACGGGGCCCGCGATCACGAAAAGATCATGGGATGGTTATCGGGTCCTTTCGCCTGATGGCGGCATTTGAGCATCCTCACGCCGCGCCCGCGGAATCCCAGCGGTGGCGACCGCCCGGACATTGCCCGGCTGTGACAGCCGGGCCCCCGATCCGGTCGTTTTTGCGATGGATTTTTCGCGCCGGCGGGACGACAGTCGGCCCATGTCAAACGGGGCCCGGTCATGAGTACAGCATTTCTCTCCCACATCGACAGCGAGCTTGCCGGGTTGCGGTCGGCCGGGCTCTACAAGTCGGAGCGGGTGATAACCTCGATGCAGTCGGCGCGGATCGAGGTCGGCGGTGACACGGTGCTGAATTTCTGCGCCAACAACTATCTCGGCCTCGCCGATAGCGAGGACCTGCGCGAGGCGGCCAAACACGCGCTCGACCGCTACGGCTATGGCATGGCCTCGGTGCGCTTCATCTGTGGCACGCAGGAGGAGCACAAGCAGCTCGAATCCACAATTTCATCCTTCCTCGGCATGGACGACACCATCCTCTACGGCTCCTGCTTCGACGCCAATGGCGGCCTGTTCGAGACGCTGCTTGGCGAGGAGGACGCCATCATCTCCGATGCACTGAACCATGCCTCGATCATTGACGGCGTCAGGCTGTCGAAGGCCAAGCGCTTCCGCTACGCCAACAACGACATGGCCGATCTGGAGGCGCGGCTGAAGGAAGCGAAGGATTGCCGCTTCAGGCTGATCGCCACCGACGGCGTCTTCTCCATGGACGGCATCATCGCCAATCTGAAAGGGGTCTGCGATCTCGCCGAGAAATACGATGCCATGGTGATGGTCGACGACAGCCATGCCGTCGGTTTCGTCGGCAGGAACGGCCGCGGTTCGGCCGAGCATTGCGGAGTCGAGGGCAGGGTGGACATCATCACCGGCACGCTCGGCAAGGCGCTGGGCGGTGCTTCCGGCGGCTATACGTCGGGCAAGAGCCAGGTGGTCGACTGGCTGCGCCAGCGCTCGCGGCCCTATCTCTTCTCCAACACGCTGATGCCGGCGATCGCCGGCGCCTCGATCAAGGTGTTCGAGTTGATCCGCAATGGCGACGCCTTGCGCGAGCGCCTCTATGCCAATGCGGATCGGTTCAGGTCGCAGATGGGCAAGCTCGGCTTCACGCTGGCCGGAGCCGACCACCCGATCATCCCGGTGATGCTGGGCGACGCGAGCTTGGCGCAGGAGATGGCGGCGCGCATGCTGAAGCGCGGCATCTATGTCATCGGCTTCTCCTTCCCGGTGGTGCCGAAGGGCCAGGCGCGGATCCGTACGCAGATGTCGGCCGCTCATTCCAGCGCCGACATCGACCGCGCGGTGGAGGCATTTGGTGCGGTTGGCAAGGAGTTGGGCGTAATTTCCTGAGCGGTCGGCATCGAAAAGCGATTCCGGATCAAGAGATTCAAGGGACAGAAGAATGTCGAACATGATGAAGGCGCTGGTGAAGGCCAAGGCCGAACCGGGCATCTGGATGGAAGAGGTGCCGGTGCCGGAGATCGGCCCCAACGACGTGCTTATCAAGGTCAGGAAGTCAGCCATCTGCGGCACGGACGTGCACATCTACAACTGGGACCAGTGGGCGCAGAAGACGGTGCCGGTGCCGATGGTGACCGGCCATGAATTCGTCGGCACGGTCGCCGATTTCGGCGCCGCGGTCACCGAATATAAGGTCGGCCAGCGCGTCTCGGGCGAGGGTCACATCGTCTGTGGTCACTGCCGCAACTGCCGCGCCGGGCGGGGGCATCTCTGCCGCAATACGCTCGGCGTCGGCGTCAACCGCCCGGGCGCCTTCGGCGAATATCTGGCGATCCCGCAGCACAATGTCGTGCCGATCCCCGACGATGTGCCCGACGAGATCGCGGCGATCTTCGATCCCCTGGGCAATGCCGTCCACACCGCGCTGTCCTTCGATCTGGTCGGCGAGGATGTGCTGGTCACCGGCGCCGGACCGATCGGCATCATGGGCGCGCTGGTCGCGCAATGCGTCGGTGCGAGAAAGGTCGTCATCACCGACATCAACCCGGTTCGGCTTGACCTGGCGCGCAAGTTGGGCGTCCAGCACGTCGTCGATGCATCGAAGGAAAAGCTGCGCGATGTCATGCCGGCGCTCGGCATGACCGAGGGATTCGACGTCGGGCTGGAGATGTCGGGTGCCGCGCCCGCCTTCCGCGACATGATCGACACCATGAACAATGGCGGCAAGATCGCCATCCTCGGCATCGCGCCGACGGGCTTCGAGATCGACTGGAACAAGGTCATCTTCAAGATGCTGCATCTCAAAGGCATCTATGGCCGCGAGATGTTCGAGACCTGGTACAAGATGATCGCTCTGGTGCAGGGCCCGCTGGATGTCAGCGGGCTGATCACGCATCGCATCGGCATCGACGATTTCCAGACGGGCTTTGACGCGATGCGCAGCGGCAGTTCGGGCAAGGTGGTGATGGATTGGTAGGAGACGCCGAGTTCCTTCTCGCCGCCTCTGTCCTGCCCTTCGTCATTCTAGGGCGGAGCAAGGAGCGAAGCGACGCGCGCAGACCCTAGAATCCATGCCGTGACGGTTGAGAGCCGCCACGGTGCAAAACGCTTACCAGCCAATTCCGCGAAACAGCTCGAACCATTCCGGATTGGTTTTCTCGATCAATTCAACTTTCCATTGGCGTGGCCAGCGCTTCAATGACGTCTCACGCTGAATGGCGTCAGTGATGTCCAAATACTCCTCGTACCAGACCAAACGCTGCACACCGTAGCGGCTGGTGAAGCTGGAGCCTTGGCCGGCCTTGTGCTCGGGCATCCGACGAGCAAGGTCATTGGTGACACCGTGCCGCCTTTTTGACTTGCGGTCATGGAGACGTGGCCTGTCATGCTGCGATCCTTACCTGACGCCATCGCCAGCAGCTATTAGGGACCATTGCATTCGTGGCTGAGGTAACGGCATGGATTCTAGGGTCTGCGCGCGTCGCTTCGCTCCTTGCTCCGCCCTAGAATGACGAAGGATTGGACGGCGTTGATTCATTGCGAAGCTCATAGAGCTCCCTCCAGCGCCGCCACGCCACCGACAATCGCCACCCGTTCCTCCGCGCTAAGCCTCGCCAGCAACTCCCTCTCAAAAGCCTTCGCCAGCGGCACCATTTCGCTGTAGGCGGCGAGCCCTGCCTTGGTCAGCGCCAAGTGCTCGACCCGGCGGTCGTTCTCGTCGGGCGTGCGCGTCAGCCAGCGCCGCCGCTCGAGTTCCGCCACCGCCCGGGACACCTTGGTCTTGTGCATGGCTGATTGTTCGCCGAGCTCCGTCGCCGTCATCGTGCCGCGCTGGCCGAGGCCCGAGAGCGTACGCCATTCCGGCCGCGTCAGGCCGTGGCGATCCTTGTAAATCTTCGAGAATTCGCGGCTGACCGCATCGGCGAGCCGGTAGAGCCGGTAGGGCAGAAAGCTTTCAAGTTCGAGGATTTCCATGCGCGCACCCGTGGAGGCGGCCTCAGCCGTTGATAGTTACATTTTCAATGGTTACAAATGAAACCAGTTTCGTCAACATCCCGGGATGCCGCGCCACAGCAGCTTGGAACTGGGATCAGGGAGGATCGGATGGCGTTTTCCTACATGCCGGGCTTCGGCAATGATTTCGAGACCGAGACGCTGTCCGGCTCGTTGCCACAAGGGCGCAACTCGCCGCAGCGACCGGCCTACGGCCTCTATGCCGAGCAGCTTTCCGGCTCGCCCTTCACCGCGCCACGCGGCACCAATGAGCGCTCCTGGCTCTACCGCATCCGCCCGAGTGTCAAGCATACCGGGCGGTTCAAGCCTGCCAGCTATCCCTTGTGGAAGACCGCGCCCAATGTCGGCGACCATGAGCTGGCGCTCGGCCAATATCGCTGGAACCCGGTACCAATGCCTGATGAGCCGACCGACTTCATCGCCGGCATGCGCAGCATAACCACCGCTGGCGACGTGCTCGGGCAGAGCGGCATGGCGGCACATGTCTATGTCGCCAACCGCTCGATGGTTGACGATCATTTCTTCAATGCCGATGGCGAGTTGCTCGTCGTGCCGCAGGTCGGCGCTTTGCGCTTCGTCACCGAAATGGGCGTCATCGAGCTCAGGCCCGGCGAGATCGCCGTGCTGCCGCGCGGGCTCGTGTTCAAGGTCGAACTCGCCGACAAGGAGGTGCGCGGCTATGTCTGCGAAAACTATGGCGCCAAGCTGACCATGCCGGACCGCGGCCCGATCGGCGCCAATTGCCTGGCCAATCCGCGCGATTTCAAGACGCCTTGCGCCTGGTTCGAGGAGAAGGAGACGCCGTGCCGGCTGACGGTGAAATGGTGCGGCAATTTCCATGTTACCGAGATCGGCCATTCGCCGCTCGACGTGGTAGCATGGCACGGCAATTACGCCCCCTACAAATATGATCTGGCGACGTTTTCGCCGGTCGGCTCCATCCTGTTTGACCACCCCGACCCATCGATCTTCACGGTGCTGACGGCGCCGAGTGGCGAGGAGGGCACCGCCAACATCGACTTCGTCATCTTCCCGCCGCGCTGGTTGGTGGCCGAGGACACGTTCCGGCCACCCTGGTATCACCGCAACATCATGAGCGAGTTCATGGGCCTCATCCACGGCCAGTACGATGCCAAGGAAGAGGGGTTTGTCCCCGGCGGCATCAGCCTGCACAATCTGATGCTGGCTCATGGCCCCGACGCCCCTGGATTCGAAAAGGCCTCGCGCACCCAGCTGAAGCCGGTCAAGCTCGACAACACCATGGCCTTCATGTTCGAGACCCGCTTTCCGCAGATGCTGACTCGCTACGGCGCTGAGCTTGAAACAAGGCAGGACAATTACATCGACTGCTGGGCCGACCTGAAGAAGCGTTTTAATGGCACGCCGGAAGGCGACTGGTCGTGACCGGTCGGGTCGCCATTGACGGGAAAACTTGAGTTGGTGGCTTGACGATCGCCCGCAACAGCTTTCCTGTGGCAATCGGAGTCCAGACATGAGCGATGCGCATTGGGAGAATCTGCGGGCATCCGAGATACAGTCCTCGGCAATCCTTCGATTGCTTCTCGATGATGTTCGGGATCTGCACACTTTCTTGGAATTCCTGGACGGGCTGAGAGCGGACCGCGAGGAGGCGGATCGCAAGGAAGCATCAAGTCCGCCAGGACCTTACTCAAGCTGGAACGGCTGGAAAAACAACTCGATAGCCACCTTTCTTGAATCAGCCGTCGCCTGTGTCTCGGACAAGCTGCGTCTAAATCAGGCGTTCCTTGCAAGCGAGAATCCGTGGAAAGCGGCGGCCAGCATTATCTATGCCGGCAAATATTACGAATAACGATTGGGAGGACTGATGAAACTTGCCACATTGAAGAACGGGACGCGCGACGGGAAGCTGGTCGTGGTCTCGCGCGATCTGACGCGGTTCACCGACGCCTCTTTCCTGGCGCCGACGCTGCAGGCGGCGCTCGATGACTGGCGCAGGCTCTCGCCGCATCTGGCGACGATAGCGGAATCACTGGAGAGCAATGCCGTTCCCTCGGCGCGCTTCCACGAGCATGACGCCCATTCGCCGCTGCCGCGCGCCTACCAATGGGCTGACGGTTCGGCCTATGTGAACCATGTCGAACTGGTGCGGAAGGCGCGCGGCGCCGAGATGCCGGCCAGCTTCTGGACCGACCCGCTGATCTACCAGGGCGGTTCCGACGCCTTCATTCCGCCGCGTGATCCGATCCGCATGGCCAACGAAGCTTTTGGCATCGATATGGAGGCCGAGGTGGCCGTCATCGTCGACGACGTGGCGATGGGGGCCGGTGTCGATGCGGCAAGGGAGGCGATTCGTCTCGTCATGCTGGTCAACGACGTGACGCTGCGCGCCATCACCGGGCCGGAACTCGCCAAGGGATTCGGCTTCTTCCAGTCAAAACCGTCTTCGGCTTTCTCCCCGGTGGCGGTGACACCGGACGAACTGGGTGACGCCTGGGACGGCGGCAAGGTCAGCCTGCCGCTGCTTGCCGATCTCAACGGCAAGCCGTTCGGCCGCGCCAATGCCGGCATCGACATGACCTTCGATTTCCCGGCGCTGATCGTCCATGCCGCAAAAACCAGGCCGCTTGCCGCCGGCACCATCATCGGCTCCGGCACCGTCTCCAACAAGCTCGACGGCGGGCCGGGCAAGCCGGTGGCGGCGGGTGGTGCCGGCTATTCCTGCATCGCCGAACTGCGCATGATCGAGACCATTGCCTCAGGCGAACCGAAAACGCCCTTCCTGCGCTTCGGCGACACGGTGCGCATCGAGATGAAGGACAAATCAGGCCATTCGATCTTCGGCGCCATCGAGCAGAAGGTCGAGAAATACTAGAGCAATTCCTAGGAGGTGAGGGGATGCCGGGCGAAGCACCCTATGTGCTGTTTGGGCTTTGGGCGATCGCCCTTCTGGTGGTCTTCACCATGGCTATCCGGCTGAGCTATCGCATCGAGGCGCGCTCGCCGGATCTCGCCAACCGCAGCGGCTGTCCGCGCAAGGCAATGATGTTCCACACCATCACCAATATGAAGGTGGCGCGGGACGAGGAAACGCAAGCCATGCGGCGGCGCATGAACACGCTGCTGCTGGTGGTGTTGGCCGGTTTCGCGCTGATGGCGGCGGGCATCGGCCTGATCAACAGGCCATGACCTTGCTAGAGCATCTGCGCCGCATGGCGCGCAACAGCTGCTGGTCGAACGACCGGCTCTACCGCGCCGTGCTGCGGCTTGAGCCCGGCGAGTTCGAGGCCGAGCGCGCCAGCTTCTTTCCGTCGATCAGGGAAACGCTCAACCACATCCTCGCGGTCGATTATCTCTATCTCGATTTCCTGACCGATGGCGGCCTGGGTGCCGCCGCCTATGACGGGTTCGTGCCGTTCGACGATGTCTTGGGCCTCGCAGGTGCGCAGTCCGATTTCGACTGCAGGCTGGTCGACTTCTGCGATGGCCTGTCGGAAGCCGACCTCGACCGCCGCGTCGTCACCGATCGGCGTGAAGACGGCATGATCCCGGAACGGATCGGCGACATCCTCGCCCATGTCTTCCTGCACGACATCCATCACCGCGGTCAGGTGCACGCCATGCTGTCCGGCACCTCTGTCGCGCCGCCGCAACTGGATGAGTTTTTGCTCGACTACGACATCAAGCTCAGGAAAGCCGAGGTCGAACGGCTGGGGTTATAGCCGCTCGGCGCCCTGCAGACGTTACGCCGCCTTGCCGTCCACCTTCAGCACGCCGCGCTTGATCTGATCCTGCTCGATCGATTCGAACAGTGCGCGGAAATTGCCCTCGCCAAAACCTTCATCGCCCTTCCTCTGGATGAACTCGAAGAAGATCGGGCCGATCACGGTTTTCGAGAAGATCTGCAGCAGGATCTTGGTCATGCCGCCGTCGACGACGCCTTCGCCATCGATGAGGATGCCGTGCTTCTTCATCCGCTCGATCGGCTCGTCATGGTCGTGCACGCGTTCGTGCGACATTTCATAATAGGTGTCGGGTGGGCCGGGCATGAACTTCAGCCCGTTTGCCGCAAGCTTGTCGGTGGCTTCGTAGATAGCGTCGGTGCCCACCGCGATGTGCTGGATGCCCTCGCCATTGTATTTCTTCAGATACTCGGCGATCTGGCTGGTCTCGTCCTTGGATTCGTTGAGCGGAATGCGAATTTTGCCGCAGGGCGAGGTGATGGCGCGGCTGACCAGGCCGGTGATCTTGCCGTCGATGTCGAAGAAATGGATCTGCTTGAAGCCGAACAGGTCGCGGTAAAAGTCCCACCACTTGTCCATGTTGCCGCGATAGACATTGTGGGTGAGGTGGTCGAGGAAATAGAAGCCGACGCCTTCCGGCTTGGGGTCGCGCTCGCCCAGCCATTCGAACTCGGCGTCATAGGCCGAGCCCTTCTCGCCATAGGCTTCGATGAAATAGAGGAGCGAGCCGCCAATGCCGACAATGGCCGGCACGTCGAGCGCCTTGTCGCCGCCTTCATAGGGAGTGGCACCCTTGGCGACGGCGTGGTCAAACGCATGCCTGGCATCGACCACCCGCCACGCCATCGAGGCGGCGCAAGGACCGTGCTTGTCGACGAACTTCATCGCGTGCGAGCCGGGCTCGGCATTGACCACATAATTGATGTCACCCTGCCGCCAGACGGTGATGTCTTTCGATCGATGCCTGGCAACCGCGACATAGCCCATGCGGGCGAACAACTCGGCGAGCTTGGCGGGATCCGGATGCGCGAACTCGACGAATTCGAACCCGTCGGTGCCGGCGGGGTTGGCCTTGCTGATTTTTGCGAGCGGCGCGTCGTGCGGGAAGGGACCCATGGCTATCCTCCAAAGCTGTCACGGCCGGGTTCGGCCAGTTTGAAGGATGATAGCCCGAAGCCGCCGCACGGTGCTTGCATTCAACCGCTTGAAATGCTCTTTATGTGCGAAGATTGTGCATGACTGGAACAAAAATCATGAATGATGCGCGCCTGGATCAATTTGACCGCAAGATACTGGCGCTTTTGCAGGGCGATGCGCGGCTCACCAACAACGACCTTTCGGAGCGGGTGAACCTGTCAGCCTCGCAATGCTCGCGTCGCCGCCAGCGGCTGGAGGAGGACGGTTTCATCAAGGGCTATCGCGCCGTGCTCGACCGCGACCGGCTGGGCTTTTCGCTGGTCAACGTGATTTCGGTGACCTTGGCCACCCACAACCGCGACAATGCCCGCCGCTTCGGCGAACTGGTGGAGCGGCTGCCCGAAGTGCAGGAGGCGCACGCGCTGACCGGCGAGATGGACTACATCTTGAAGGTGGTGACGCCCGATCTGAAATCGCTGTCGGAATTCGTCAACGGCGTGCTGCTGCCGCACGAATCGGTCCAGCATGTGAAGACGGCCATCGTGCTGGAGACGCTGAAGGAGACCGGCGCGCTGCCGATATGAAGAGGGCGCCAAGCCTAGACTTCAGCCGTGATGACATGCGCCTGGATTTTGGCGGCAACCGCGCCGCTGCCGTGTCGTTCTGCAATCGCTGATGCGGCGTAGTCGGTTGCCGCTTCCAGCTTTCCCGCCTCTCTGGCCTCGATTTCGCTGCGAAGGACAGTTCCCTGGCAATAGGCAACGGCCGGCAGGCGCGGCGAGGATGCGCGGCTTTGTTCGGCTCTCGTCTCGATCGCCACACGCGAGAAACCCGCGTCCTCCAGGTCCCTGCGGATCAGGTCCTTGTCGTGGTAGCCGTGCGGCGTGCGGGCCAGGAAGCGCGGCGGATCGTTGGGAAAAATACTCGCAAGAGCATTGGTCACGTCGTCGGCGAAGACATTCTCTTCGATGCGATCCCACACGTTGAACAGGAAACGGCCACCGGGTTTCAAAACCCGCCTTGCTTCGCCATAGGCATGCGGCCGGTCGGGAAAGAACATCGCGCCGAACTGGCAGCAGACGAGATCGAAGGTCGCATCTTCAAACGGCAGCGCCATGGCATCAGCCTGGCGCCATGTGATGCGCCTGTCGGGAGCTTGCCGCGAAGCGGCATAGTCAAGCATCGGCTGGTTGAGATCGGTGACCACATAGCTTGCGCTCGAAGACAGCTTTGGCGCCAGGGCACGGGTGACAACCCCGGTGCCGGCGGCGATCTCCAGAACGGCGCTCGGTGAAAGGGACGCCGCTCGTCTTGCAAGATCCGCGGCGTATGGCTCGAAGATCAACGGCACCATGTAGCGGTCGTAGTTTTCCGGAATAGAGCCGGCGAACAACTTGTCGGTTTCCAGCATTGCTTCCACCCACTGTCCGTTTGATGGCGCGTCAGACTAGCAGATAATTGTCGGGTTGGCTCGCACCGAGCCGGCAGCACATGCGGCCGCGCTCGCTGTTGTTGCGCGAAGCATTCGGAGCGGCGTCAGCCCTTCTGCTGCTGGATCAGCCCATAAAGATTGGTGCAGCGCGCGCCCGAGCGGCAGTAGGCAAACACCGGTCCTTCAAGCTCATTCAGCGCCCCTGCCTGATTCTCGACATTCTCGGCGGTGATCTGGCCGCTGATGACCGGGATATAGCGGAAGGCGAGGCCGGCGGCCTCGACTGCGGCCTTCAGCGTATTTGCGGAAGGCTGCCCGGGCTGCTCGTCGTCGGGCCGGTTGCAGATGACGCTCCTGAAACCGGCTTGCTTGATGGTGGCGACGTCTTCGGGCTGGATCTGGCCGGAGACCGAATAGTCTTCACTGATTTCGCGGTATTCCATGGTGTCCTCGCAATCTGGGTTTGGCGGCAGTCTTGCCACTCCCTGGCGTGGCCGGCAACCGCGAATTCCTACGCTGCCGCGGGACGCAGGAGCCGTGCCTTGGCGAAACGCCCCACGACGATGCCGGCGATCACCGCCGCAACGAAGATCGGTGTCGTCGAATGACCGAGCCCAAGCGCCGGAATGGCGGCGCCAGGGCAGAAGCCGGCAATGCCCCAGCCGATACCGAAGACAGCGGCGCCGCCGACAAACTGTCCGTCGATGGTGAGCCTGGTGCGAGGCGCGAAGACGGCTTCGAACACCGGCGCCTTGCGCCAGCCGAACACCAGGCGGTAGCCGACAAAGGCGACAGCCAGGCCGCCGCCCATGACAAAGATCAGGCTCGGGTCCCAAGTGCCGGCGACATCGAAGAAGTTCAGCACCTTGGCCGGGTTGATCATGCCGGAAATGGCGATGCCGAGGCCGAAAACCCCGCCGATCAGAAAGGCCGAAGCGAGCTTGTTCACGGCCTCAGCCTCCAATCACATGACGAATGATGAAGACGGTTGCAAACGCGGTGATCATGAAGGTCGCGACGGCGACGACCGAGCGCGGCGACAGGCGCGCCAGGCCGCAAATGCCGTGACCGCTGGGGCAGCCGCCCCCGAAATAGACGCCAATGCCGACGAGGAAGCCGCCGCCGACAAGGGCAAGCGTCGAGACCGGGACGTGGAACGCGATCGGACCACCAACGGCGATGACCAGCAGCGGCGCCACGACAGCGCCGGCGAGAAAGGCGGCACGCCACTGCCAGTCAGGCGAAAGCGGTGGAATAACACCACTCAGGATGCCGGTCATTCCGGCAATGCGGCCATGAAACGCCATCAAAAGCACCGCCGACAGGCCGACGAGGGCGCCGCCGAACAGTGACTGAAAGGGCGTAAAATCTGTCATGGCAATGCCGGCTTTCGATCCGCGGTCGATCCGCATCTATGCGTGGATCGATATCATAGCCCAAATAGACATTTCCGGTGGAAAATCCAGCAGGGCCAACCCGGCTGGACGAACGGTCTCGGTCAATCAACTGCCGAGAATGGCGCCTTTGATCTGACGGATGTTGTTGTGCATCATATCGATATAGGTCGAGCCGGGGCCATCGGGCTGCGACAGCGCATCCGAGTAGAGCGTGCCGCCGACCTTGATGCCGGTCTCGCTGGCGATTTGCTCGATCAGGCGCGGGTTGGTGATGTTTTCCACGAAGATCGCCGCCGCTTTGTCCTGCTTCACCTGCTCGACCAGCTTGGCCACATCGGCGGCCGAGGGTTCGGAATCGGTCGAGATGCCTTGCGGAGCAAGGAAGGTGAGGCCGTATTCGTGCTCGAAATAGCCGAAGGCGTCATGCGATGTGATGACGACGCGCTTTGCCTCCGGGATCGACTGGATGGCCGCCCTCACTTCGCCTTCCAGCGCATCGAGCTTCTTGGTGTAGGCGGCGGCATTGGTCTGGTAGGAGACGCAGCCCTCGCTGTCGGCGGAGCAGAACGCCTCGGCGATATTCCTGACATAGATCCTGGCGTTGGCGATCGACTGGAAGGCATGCGGATCGGTGACCGTCTTGCCGCCGCCGGTGCCCTCGGCTGCATCGGCGTCGGCGAATTCGGGTTTGAAGTCGATCGGCGTCACCCCCTTGGTCAAGGTAACGATCGAGGCATTGGTGGCGCTGGCATCGACCAGCCGCTGCAAAAAACCTTCGAAATGCAGACCGTTGACCAGCACAATGTCGGCCTTGGCCATGTCCACCGCATCGGCCGGGCTCGGCTCGTAGACATGGGCGTCGCCATCGGGCCCGACGATGGTGGTGATGTTAACGCGGTCGCCACCAACGTTTTTGGCGAAATCGGCAATGACCGTGAAGCTCGCCACCACTTTCAGCGGCGCCGCGAAGGCCGTCGACGCGCAGAAGGCGGTTAATGTTATAACGCTCATCGTCAGCGCGGCGCGGATCGATTCCAACATATGCGGGTCTCCTTTTAGGGATCAGGCCGTCCGGTGACGGTGATGGACAATGCGGGCACGCAGCACGCCGCGCGTCCCGAACAGGATCGAGGCGAAATAAACGACGCCCGCCGACAGGATGACGGCCGGGCCCGACGGCAGCGATGCGTGGTAGGACAACAGCAGCCCGGCGATGCAGGAGGCAAAGCCGATCAGCACCGCCAGCACGCACATCGGCCCGACGCGCACCGTCCAGAAGCGGGCGGCGGCGGCCGGCAACATCATCAGCCCGACCGAAAGCAGCGTGCCGAGTGCCTGGAAGCCGCCAACGAGATTGAGCACGACGAGGCCGAGGAAGATGAAATGCACCGGACTGCCGAGCCGGCTGACCGAACGCAGGAACAGCGGATCGAGGCATTCAGCGACCAGTGCGCGCCAGAAGATGGTGAGGCTGACCAGCGTCAGCACCACGATGCCGCCGATCAGCGTCAGCGCTTCATTGTTGAGTGCCAGCACGGTGCCGAACAGCACATGCATGAGATCGACGCTGGAGCCGCGGATCGACACCATCAGCACGCCGATGGCCAGTGAAATGAGATAGAAGGCAGCCATCGAGGCGTCCTCGCGCTGGATGGTGAAACGCGAGACGGCGCCGGCGCCGAGCGCGACGATGATGCCGGCGATCAGGCCGCCAATGGTCATCGGCAGGATTTCGAGGCCGTAGAACAGGAAGCCGGCGGCAGCACCCGGCAGGATGGCATGCGCCATGGCGTCGCCCGACAGGCTCATGCGCCGCAGCATCAGGAACACGCCGATAGGGCAGGCACCAAGTGACAGCATCAGCGAGCCGAACAGGGCGCGCTGCATGAAGCCGAAATCGGCGAATGGTGCGATGAAAAGACCGTACAGCGTATCCATCAGGCGGCCCTCGGTCCGGCGCCGTGATGATGGTCGTGATCGTGATGCCCGTGTGCATGGCCATGGTCGTGATCGTGCCCATGACGATGATCATGATCGTGGCTGTCGGGTTCGCACCAGGGCGCGTTCTCTTCCCAGGCCTCATGGAAGCGGCGCGCTCGCAACAGGTTTTCCGGCTTCAGCGTCTCCCTGGTCTCGCCCCAGGCGACCGGCTGGCGGGCCAGGAGCAGCGTCTCGGGAAAATTCTGCCGCACGAGGTCGAGGTCGTGGACGACGACCATGATGGTGCGTTCCTCGCCATGCCAGTGCTTGATCAGGGCGATCAGATCGCCCACCGTCTTGGCGTCGACGGCGTTGAAGGGTTCGTCGAGCAGGATCAGGTCGGCATCCTGCAACAGCACGCGGGCAAACAACGTGCGCTGCAACTGGCCGCCCGACAGCGTGTCGATCGGGCGCGTTTCGAAACCACCGAGGCCGACGGCCATCAGTGCCTGGCTGACGGCCTCGCGATCTTCCTTGGTGTAGCGGCCGAGCAGCCCGCGTTTCGGCCACAGGCCGAGCGACACCAGGTCGACGACGCGGGCCGGAAAGCTGCGGTCAAGTTCCGACTGCTGCGGCAGATAGGCGGTGCGCACGCCGGCCGCTCGGGTCACCGTGCCGGCCATCGGTTTCAGCACGCCGACAATACCTTTCATCAGCGTCGACTTGCCCGAGCCGTTGGCGCCGACCACCGCCGTCAGCGAGCCCTTGCGGATCGTGCCGTCGAGGTGATGGATCGCCGGGTGGCTGCCATAGCCCAGCGTCAGGTCACGGAAGGTCAGGCAGGCATTTGTCATCGGACGTTCCGGGCAATCCGTGAAATCGAGAGGCTTCGTCGATATGTGATGTTATTACATTAGTCAACACGACCGTCAGGCGCAATTGTGTCACGGCCGGTCAACTCGCCGTGTATGCAAAGGTGTTGAGGCCAGACAATTGGCTCAATTGGTTTCGTCTCGCCGGCCTTGCCCGGAGCCGGCATGGACTCTAAAGAGGCGCAACCACAAAGGAAGGAACCCCGCAATGAGCATTCGTCGCATCGATGTCGGCCCGCGCATGAGCCAGATCGTCATCCATGGCAACACCGTCTATCTGGCCGGCCAGGTCGGTGAGCCCGGCGGCAACGTCGCTTCGCAGACTCGCGATATCCTCAAGGCCATCGATGAATTGCTGGCTGAGGCCGGCACCGACAAGACCAATATCCTGCAGGCCATCATCTGGCTGGCCGACATGAGCACCTTCGCCGAAATGAATTCGGAGTGGGACAAGTGGGTGCCGCAGGGCCACACCCCAGCCCGCGCCACCGGTGAAGCCAAGCTCGCCGGCCCGGAATATCTGGTCGAGATCATTATCACGGCGGCGATTTAAGGCGCCGACTTTCCCTTCTCCCCTTGAGGGAGAAGGAGAGGCGCTATCCCTGCGAAGGCGTGAACCGCGCCACCAGAGTGTGACTTTCCGCCGGATAGATAAAGCGCACGTGCGTCACCGGGTGCTCCGCGCTCCAGGTGCGGCGCTCGACCACCAGGCACGGCGCGCCGGTGTCGATATCCAGCGCATCGGCGATATTCTCGTCGGCGGCCATGGCGCGGATGCGGTGCTCGGCCTCGCTCCATGGCACGCGGCCGATCAGCCAGGGGCCTGGCGCGATTTCCAGAAACGCCTCGTCATTGGCTTCCGGCACGGCGGAAAGATTGATCAGCCGCTGCTCGATCGCGAACGGCCGCTCGCCGGCGAAATGCAGGCACTCCAGCGCCAGCACCGCACCTGAGGCGGAAAGGCCAAGCAGTGACCGGTCATCCCCGTTGCTGCGCCGCTTCAGGCGCTCCAGCCTTTCATAGCGATAGGGCAGGCCGAGCGCCTCGACCTCGATCCTGATGTCGTGGATCTCCAGCACCGCTGCTTGCGATTGCGGTTGCCGCACGAAACTGCCGGAACGACGTCGCCGCTCGATCAGCCCGGCCTTGGCGAGTTGCGACAGGGCCTTGTTCACCGTCATGCGTGAGCAGCCGTATTGCGCCGTCAGTTCGTGCTCGAACGGAATGCGGTGGCCGGGCGCCCAGGCGCCGGACAGGATTTTCTCGCTGATATCGGACAGGATGCGCTGGTGCAGCGAGACAGTCTCGCTGCTTTCCGGTTCCATTGTCTCGACAGTGCTCATGGCCATTCCCTGTTTAACCGGCCGAAAGCGCGGTCATGACATCGCGGAAGCGCGCCGCGATGGCATCGCGCCTTGCATGCTTGCCGCCGCTGACCTGCTTGCGGCCATGCACCCAGACGCAGTCGACCGTCGTGCCTTTGGCGAAGATCCAGGCGTCGAGGATTGCGTCGCCGCCCTTGCCGGCAAGCGATGCATTGCCGGCGTCGAGCGAGACGAAGTCGGCGGATGCTCCGACGGCGATCCCGGACAAGCCGGCACCAAGCGCGACGCTGCCGCCGTCGACCGCGGCATCGAACAGCGCGCGGCCGGTCGAACCGCCGGCGACGGCCAGCACATTGCGGGCCCGGTGGGCGAGGCGCTGCGAATACTCGAGCTGCCTGAGTTCGTCCGGCAGGCCGATCAGCACGTTGGAATCCGAACCGACACCGAAGCGGCCGCCATGCTCGATGAACAGCGGCGCGGCAAAAGTGCCGTCGCCGAGATTGGCCTCGGTGATCGGGCACAGTCCGGCGATCGCGCCGCTTTTGGCCATCGCCACCGTTTCCGCATCGGTCATATGGGTGGCATGGATCAGGCACCAGCGTCTGTCGACCTTGGCATGGCCAAGCAGGAATTCGACCGGACGCGCACCCGACCAGGCAATGCAGTCATCGACCTCCTTGACCTGCTCGGCGAGGTGGATGTGGATCGGCCCATCGGGCGCAAGTGCCGTGACCTCCCGCAGTTCCTCGACCGTCGCGGCGCGCAGACTGTGCGGCGCCACGCCGACGACGGCTTGATTCAAAGTGCGAACGCATTCGCTAGACTTCTCAACAAGCCGCGAGAACCTGTCCACATCGTTGATGAAACGGCGCTGGCCATCATTCGGCGCCGCGCCGCCGAAGGAGGAATGCGCATAGAACACTGGCAGTAGCGTCAGGCCAATCCCCGTCTGGCCGGCGGCGGCGGCGATCCGTTCGGCCATCTCGGCGAGATTGGCGTAGGGCTTTCCTTCGCGGTCGTGGTGCAGATAGTGGAATTCGCCGACCCGTGAAAAACCCGCCTCGAGCATCTCGACATAGAGCTGTGCGGCGACCGCCTCGACTTGATCCGGCGTCATTGACAGGGCGAAACGGTACATCACCTCGCGCCAGCTCCAGAAGCTGTCGGCGGAGGGGCCGCGCAATTCGGCGAGGCCAGCCATGCCGCGCTGAAAGGCGTGGCTGTGTAGATTGGGCATGCCGGGCAGCACGATGTCATGGCGCTCGTCGCCGGCTTGCGCGGTCATGCCGGCCTCGATCGCCGAAATCAGGCCCCCGCTCGTGGCGATCCGTACATTGCTCTGCCAGCCTCCCGGCAGCAGCGCCTGTTCCGCGAAGATTGTCGTCACGCTCGTCTCCGAATCCGGTTCGTCGATAACAATAGCACTTGCAGTGCGTCTTAATATGTATATACATAATCGCCATCCAATCAAACGGAAAAGATGATGGCTGGACAGAGCAGGGCAGGAGGGCTTCGCCTTTGGCGCAATGCGCGCCTGGCGACAATGGCCGAGAGTGCGGCCGGACTGGGTATCGTCGAGAAGGGCGCGGTCGCGGCGCGAGACGGGCTGATCGCCTATGCCGGCGCCGAGGCCGACATGCCGGCGGCGCTCGCCCAGGGTGAAACCATCGACTGCGGTGGCCGCTGGATCACGCCCGGACTGATCGATTGCCACACCCATCTTATCCATGCCGGCAACCGCGCCAACGAATTCGAGATGCGGCTGGCCGGCGCCACCTATGAGGAGGTCGCCAGGGCCGGCGGCGGCATTGTCTCCTCGGTCAGGGCGCTGCGTGCCGCCAGCGAGGACGAACTGGTGGCCCAGACCCTGCCGCGCCTCGATACGCTGATGGCCGAGGGGGTCACTACGGTCGAGGTCAAGTCCGGTTACGGCCTCGATCTCGACAATGAGAAAAAGTCGCTGCGTGCTGCCCGCCGGCTGGGCGGCGAACGGCCGGTGACAATCCGCACGACCTGTCTGGCCGCCCATGCGCTGCCGCCCGAAGCCAAGGGCGACAAGGACGCCTTCATCGACCTCGTCGCCGGAACCATCCTGCCGGCGGTAGCCGCCGAAGGCCTGGCCGATGCCGTCGACGGTTTTTGCGAAGGCATCGCTTTTTCGCCGGAGCAGATGGCGCGTGTCTTCGACAAGGCCAAGGCGCTCGGCCTGCCGGTAAAGCTTCATGCCGACCAGCTGTCCAACCTGCACGGCGCCGAACTTGCCGCCCGCTACGGAGCGCTGTCCGCCGATCACCTCGAATACAGCGACGATGCGGGCGCCGCGGCGATGGCCAAAGCGGGCACCGTGGCGACGATCCTGCCCGGCGCCTACTACTTCATCCGTGAAACAAAGAAGCCGCCGGTGGACCTGTTCCGCCAGCATGGTGTCAGGATGGCGGTAGCCACCGACAACAATCCCGGCACCTCGCCGCTGACCTCGCTGCTTCTGACCATGAACATGGCGGCGACGCTGTTCGCCATGACGGTCGATGAATGCCTCGCCGGGGTCACCCGCGAGGCGGCACGTGCGCTGGGATTGCTGGAAGGGACGGGCACGCTGGAGACCGGAAAATCCGCCGATCTGGCGATCTGGAACATCGAGCGACCCGCCGAACTTGTCTACCGCATGGGTTTCAACCCGCTGCACGCCCGCATCTGGAGAGGACAATGACCGAACTCGTACTGAAACCCGGCAACGCGACGCTTGCCGACTGGCGCGCTATCTATCGGGGCGCCGTTCCCAGGCTTGACGATGCCTGCCGGCCAAAGATCAGGGCGAGCGCCGAGGCCGTGGCGCGCATCGTCGCCAAGGGCGAGCCGGTCTATGGCATCAACACCGGTTTCGGCAAGCTGGCCAGCGTGCGCATTCCCGCCGAGGATCTCGAGACCTTGCAGCGCAACATCGTGCTCTCCCATGCCGCAGGCGTCGGCGAGCCGATGCCGGTCGCCGTCGTTCGGCTGATGATGGCGCTGAAGCTCGCGAGCCTGGCGCAGGGCGCCTCAGGCGTTCGGCCGCAGACCATCGACTTGCTGGAAGCGATGCTGGCCAATGACGTCATCCCAGTGGTGCCGGCCCAAGGCTCGGTCGGCGCTTCCGGCGACCTTGCCCCGCTGTCTCACATGACGGCCGTCATGATCGGTGTCGGCGAATGCTTCACGCCGCATGGCCGCTTCCCGGCCAAGGTCGCCTTCGTCTCGCACGGGCTGGAGCCGGTCACGCTCGGCGCCAAGGAAGGCCTGGCGCTGCTCAACGGCACCCAGTTCTCGACGGCTTTCGCGCTCGCCGGCCTGTTCGAGGCCGAAGTGCTCTATCAGTCGGCGCTGGTTGCCGGTGCACTGTCGACCGACGCGGCCAAGGGCTCGGACGCGCCTTTCGATCCGCGCATCCATCAGTTGCGCAAACATCGCGGGCAGATCGAGACGGCGGATG
Organism: bacterium M00.F.Ca.ET.205.01.1.1; assembly: GCA_004791255.1. GTDB lineage: Bacteria > Pseudomonadota > Alphaproteobacteria > Rhizobiales > Rhizobiaceae > Mesorhizobium. The sequence continues at coordinate 750,175 of SRUQ01000002.1, read as the reverse complement.
CGCTGCGCAATCTGATGGCCGGCAGCGCCATCCGTGAATCGCACCGTGTCGGCGACGAGCGCGTGCAGGACCCGTACTGCCTGCGCTGCCAGCCGCAGGTGATGGGCGCCGCCCTCGACGTGCTGCGCAAGGCGGCCGACACGCTCGGCACGGAGGCCAACGGCGTCACCGACAATCCGCTGATCTTCGCCGAGGACGACACGGCCCTGTCGGGCGGCAATTTCCACGCCGAGCCGGTGGCTTTCGCTGCCGACATGATCGCGCTCGCGGTCTGCGAGATCGGCTCGCTGTCGGAACGCCGCATCGCCATGCTGGTCGATCCGGCGCTGTCGGGCATGCCGGCCTTCCTGACGCCGAAGCCCGGCCTGAATTCCGGTTTCATGATCCCACAGGTGACGGCGGCTGCCCTTGTTTCCGAAAACAAGCAGAGAGCCTATCCGGCAAGTGTCGATTCGATCCCGACCTCGGCCAACCAGGAAGACCATGTTTCGATGGCCGCGCACGGCGCGCGCCGGCTGATCGGCATGGTGGAGAATGCCACTGCGGTGATTGGCATCGAATTGCTCGCCGCCGCGCAGGGCTGCGACTTCCATCAGCCTCTCGCCTCCAGTGCCGCGCTCGAAGCCGTGCGCAAGCTGGTCCGGGCCGAGGTGCCGCATCTCGACAACGACCGCCATTTCCACCCCGACATGGAAAAGGCCATCGCCATGGTGCGCAGCGGCGCCGCCGTGAATGCGGCGAGCGCGATAGCGCTGCCCTCTGTTGCGGGGGCTGCATGATGGCTACGCCATCCTGGCTCACCGTCAGCCGAGGCACTGCACCGCTGCTGGTGTCGATCCCGCACACCGGCATCGATCTCGCCGGCCTCGACAACCGTCTGGTCTCGCAATGGCTCGGCCGCCGCGACTGCGACTGGGGGATCGACAAGCTCTATGATTTCGCCAGGGATCTCGGTGCGACAATTGTCCATACCGCGATCTCGCGCACCGTCATCGATGTCAACCGCGACCCATCAGGCGTTTCGCTCTATCCCGGCCAGGCAACGACCAGCCTGTGCCCCACCGACACTTTCGACGGCGACCCGATCTATCGCATGGGGGATGAGCCGACCCCGTCCGAGGTCGACCAGCGCCGCGAGACTTATTTCGTGCCGTATCATGCCGCGTTGCAGGCCGAGATCGACCGGCTGCGCGGCATGCACGAAAGAATAGTGCTCTACGATTGCCACTCGATCCGCTCGGTCCTGCCGCGCCTGTTCGAAGGCACGCTGCCGGTGTTCAATCTTGGCACCAATGACGGCAAGAGCACCGATCCGGTGCTGCAGGAAAAGGTAGCCGCAATACTGGCCGGCACAGGCGAAAGCTGGGTGGTCAATGGCCGTTTCAAGGGTGGTTGGATCACCCGCAGCTTCGGCCAGCCGCAGAACGGCGTCCATGCGCTGCAGATGGAGCTTTCCAACCGCGGCTACATGCGCGAGCCGGCGGAAAAGGGCTCACCGGAGAACTGGCCGGTGCCTTATGACCCCACCTATGCCGCGCCGATCCGGGCCACGCTGAAGACCATCCTCGAAACCGCGATTTCATGGGCTGAGCGCTGACGCCTCGCCGCGCCTCCATTTTGAAGGGAATGACGACATGACCGATCCCCGCCACAACATTCGTGAAGTCCGCAGCCCCCGCGGTGACAAGCTCAATGCCCGCTATTGGACAACCGAAGCGCCGCTGCGAATGCTGATGAACAACCTCGACCCTGAAGTCGCCGAGAACCCGAACGAACTGGTCGTTTATGGCGGCATCGGCCGGGCGGCGCGCACCTGGAACGATTTCGATCGTATCGTCGCCTCGCTCAAGACCCTCGGTGAGGACGAGACGCTGATGGTGCAATCCGGCAAGCCGGTCGGTGTCTTCAAGACCCACCCCAACGCCCCGCGCGTGCTGATCGCCAATTCCAACCTCGTGCCGCATTGGGCGACCTGGGAGAAGTTCAACGAGCTCGATAAGAAGGGCCTGATGATGTACGGCCAGATGACGGCTGGTTCCTGGATCTATATCGGCACGCAAGGCATCGTCCAGGGCACTTACGAGACCTTCGTCGAGGCTGGCCGCCAGCACTATGGCGGCAATCTCAAGGGTAAGTGGATCCTGACCGGCGGACTCGGCGGCATGGGCGGCGCCCAGCCGCTGGCGGCCGTCATGGCCGGCGCCTGCTGCCTGGCGATCGAATGTAATCCCGACTCGATCGATTTCCGCCTGCGCACCCGTTACGTCGACGAGAAGGCCGAGACGCTCGACGAAGCGATGGAACTGATCGAGCGCTGGACCAAGGCCGGCGAGGCGAAGTCGGTCGGCCTGCTCGGCAATGCCGCCGAGATCGTGCCCGAAATGTTCCGGCGCGGCATCCGCCCCGACATGGTCACCGACCAGACCTCGGCGCACGACCCGATCAACGGCTATCTGCCGAAGGGCTGGACAATGGCTGAGTGGCGCGAAAAGCGCGTCAGCGATCCTAAGGCGGTCGAGAAGGCGGCCCGCGCTTCCATGCGCGAGCACGTCGAGGCGATGGTGGCGTTCTGGAACGCTGGCGTGCCGACGCTCGACTATGGCAACAACATCCGCCAGGTCGCCAAGGACGAAGGGTTTGAAAACGCCTTTGCCTTCCCCGGTTTCGTGCCTGCCTATATCCGCCCGCTGTTCTGCCGTGGCATCGGGCCGTTCCGTTGGGCCGCCCTCTCGGGCGATCCGGAGGATATCTACAAGACCGACGCCAAGGTGCGCGAGCTCACGCCGGGCAACACCCACCTGCACAACTGGCTCGACATGGCGCGCGAGCGCATCTCGTTCCAGGGCCTGCCGGCGCGCATCTGCTGGGTCGGCCTCGGCGACCGCCACCGGCTCGGCCTCGCCTTCAACGAGATGGTGGCCAAGGGCGAGCTGAAGGCGCCGGTCGTCATCGGCCGCGACCATCTCGATTCCGGTTCCGTTGCCTCGCCGAACCGCGAGACGGAAGCGATGAAGGACGGTTCCGACGCCGTGTCCGACTGGCCATTGCTCAATGCGCTGCTCAACACGGCGTCCGGCGCCACCTGGGTGTCGTTGCACCATGGCGGCGGCGTCGGCATGGGCTTTTCGCAACATTCCGGCATGGTCATCGTCGCCGATGGCACCGCTGACGCGGCCAGGCGCCTGGAACGCGTGCTCTGGAACGATCCGGCGACGGGCGTCATGCGTCATGCGGATGCCGGCTACGACATCGCCATAGCCTGCGCCAAGGAGCATCAGCTCAACCTGCCCGGCATACTGGCGTAACACCATGCGCATCCTTCGTGCCGCCGACTACCGCGTCATGCCGTGGAAGAACGGCGGCGGCACGACGACCGAGGTCGTCGTCTCGCCCGACGGCGCCGGGCTCGACAATTTCGACTGGCGCGTCTCCATGGCCCGCGTCGAGGGCGGCGGGCCGTTCTCCAGCTTTGCCGGCATCGACCGTACGCTGTCGGTGCTGGAGGGCGAGGGGATCGTGCTCGATGTCGCCGGCCAGCCGCCGGCGCGGCTGACGGCGTCTTCGCAGCCGTTTTCCTTTCCAGCCGACCTCCCGACGAGTGCGGCGCTGATTGCCGGTCCGATCACCGATCTCAACGTCATGACCCGCCGCGGCCGCATGCTGCATCAGGTCGAGCACCTGGCGATTTCGACCCCAATGGAAATCGCGACCAAGGAGGGTTCAACCCTCATCCTCTGTCACAAGGGCGAAGTCGTTTTTTCCGGTGCCGGGTCCATTCGCCTCGGACCGCTCGACACGCTGCTGCTCGGGCCTGAGGCCTTGGCCCTGCGGGTTGAACCCGCTGAGTATGCGACACTGTTCGTGATCCGGATCGCCGCCGCGGACTGACGCATTTCGCGCCAACGGTTACCGCCTGTTTCCAAACATGATCGCGATGCCGGCGAAATATAGCGTAAGCTAGAGGCGGCATCACGAAAAAGCCCGAATCCTCTCCGTCGGTCGATCCTGACGGGAGCGTGGGGCGCTCGTCTTTGAGTTTGGTCGAAAGAGGACGCCCTGTCGTGGTGCGGAAACAAACTTTCGGCATAGGGGTTGATGCAACCAATTGCATTTGAACCGGTTTTAGGGCCATTGCCGTGGCGGTGACGCCGCGACCCGCCCGCATACGGAATTTTCAATGAATATTCAGACGAATCCTGCCCAGATCGAGAAGACAAGCGCGAGCTTCCCGGCCATTACGGAAGAGCCGATACGATCCATCTTCCTGCCGGAGGAACGGCTTCGGCAGCTTGGCGAAAGCCTGGCCAATGGCGATCTGACGGATTTGTTCGGCCTGATACCATTCGACTTCCAGGCCCGCATCCGCGACAGCGCCAAGAAGATCCTTGAAGTCTACCGGTCGACCAATGCCGCGCAGGCGCGGGGCGAGACCATCACGCCGGCCGCGCAATGGCTGCTCGACAACAACTATCTGATCGAGGAAACCATTTTTCAGGTCAAGCGCGACCTGCCGCGCCGCTTCTACCGGCAATTGCCGACGTTGAAACTGCCAAATGGCGGCACCGTGCCGCGCGCGCTGGCGCTGGCCTGGACTTATGTCGCGCATTCCGACAGCTCGGTCTCGGCGACCATGTTCAAGTCCATCGTCCAGGGCTTCCAGTCGGTCGAGCCGCTGAAGATCGGCGAACTCTGGGCGCTGCCCTCGCTGCTGCGCTTCGTCCTCATCGAGAACCTTCGCCGCCTGGCAGTCAGGGTCAATCGCACCCGCCAGATGCGCCAGATCGCCAACGATGTGGCCGACAAGGTGTTGGCGACCGACGACAACCCGGACCGGCAGGCGATCCTCGCCCATTTCAGCGCCCATGCGCACGACACCACCTTTGCCACGCAACTGCTCTATCGCTTGCGCGACGGATCGCAGAACGCCGGCAAGGCGCTGGAGTGGCTGGAAGGCGAACTGGAAAAGACCGGCTCCGATGCCGAGGAAATCATCATTTCCGAGCATCAGACGCTGTCCAGCGGCAATGTCACGACTGGCAATATCGTCCGCGGCCTGCGTCTCATCAACGACGTCGACTGGACGGTATGGTTCGAAGGCGTCAGCCGCATCGACACGGTGCTGCGCGAGCGCACCGATTTCGCCGCGCTCGACTTTTTCTCGCGCGACCAGTACCGCACCGCGATCGAGGAGTTGGCGCGCCGCTCCGATCTTTCGGAGTACCGCGTCGCCGAAAAGGCCATCGAACTGGCCGATCAGGTGGCCGCCGAGAATGCGGAGGCAGGCCCCGATGCCGCTGCAGCGGCATCGGCCCATACCGATGTCGGTTTCTTTGTCGTCGGTCCGCGCCGGCTGGAGCTGGAAAAGGAGATCGGCTATCGGCCGACCGTCAGCCAGACGGTCAAGCGCACCTTCACCAAGACCGGATGGCTGGGTATCGTCCTGCCGGTCTTTGCGCTGACCGCGTTGCTCCTCATCGTCTCCGGCAATGCGCTCGCCAATCTCGGCCTGTCGGTGCCGTCGATAGTCCTGATGCTGGCCCTGTTCGCCGTGCCGGCGAGCGAAGGCGCGCTGGCCTTCTTCAACACCGTGGTTTCGCTGTTCCTCAAGCCGACGCGCCTCATCGGCTACGATTACCGGCATGGCGTGCCGGCCGAGGCGCGCACCCTGGTTGTCGTGCCATCGCTGATCGGCTCGCGCGATGATGTCGAGGAGAATATCCGCAACATCGAGGTGCATTATCTGGCCAATCTGGCTGACGAGATCCACTTCGCGCTGCTGTCGGACTGGCCCGACAGCAAGACCGAGATCGATGCCGCCGATACCGAAATCCTCGACTATGCCCGCGCCGAGATCGCCCGCCTCAACGCCCGCTATCCCTCGGAAGGCGCTCCGCGCTTCTACATCCTGCACCGGCGCCGGCTCTACAACGCCGCGCAGGGCTGCTGGATGGGCTGGGAGCGCAAGCGCGGCAAGCTGCACGAGCTTGATCTTTTGCTGCGCGGCGACAGCGACACCACCTTCCTGCCGCTCGAAGTACCGCTGCCGGAAAACGTCGTCCATGTGATGACGCTCGACGCCGACACGCGCACCACCCGCGACGCGGTCGCGACCCTGGTCGGCAAGCTCTGCCATCCCTTGAACCGCCCGCATTTCGATGCCGCCAAACGCGTCGTCACGTCGGGCTACACGATCCTGCAGCCGCGCATCACCGCCTCGCTGACATCAGGCGACGAAGCATCGTTCTTCCAGCGTGTCTTCTCGGCCAATCGCGGCCTCGACCCCTACGTGTTCGCCGTCTCGGATCTCTACCAGGACGTGTTCAGCGACGGTTCCTTCACCGGCAAGGGCCTCTATCATGTCGATGCCTTTGAAGCCGCCTTGCAGGGCCGCATCGAGGAAAACACCATCCTCAGCCACGATCTGCTCGAAGGCGCGCTGGCGCGCGCGGCGCTGGTCACCGACGTCGAGCTGGTCGAGGACTATCCGACCCGCTACTCGGTCGATGCTTCGCGCCATCACCGCTGGGCGCGTGGCGACTGGCAGCTTTTGGGCTACATCTTCAATCCGCGTTCCGGCGTTCCGGCGCTGTCGCGCTGGAAGATGGTGGACAATCTGCGCCGCTCGCTGACGCCGACCTTCTGGGTGATGGCTGCGATCGCCGGCTGGACATTGCTGCCCTTCACGCAGGCCGCGCAATGGCAGGCTCTGCTGATCCTCAGCCTTTTCATGGCCCCGACCTTCGATGTCGTCAACGCCATCCTGCCCAAGAGCGGCGACCAGACGCCGCGCGGCCATTTCTCGGCGCTGGCGCGCGACGTCGCTTTCGGCACCGCCATGGTGGCGCTGAAGATCGTGCTGATGGCGCACAATGCGTGGATGATGGGCGACGCCATCGTGCGCACGCTCTACCGGCTGTTCGTCAGCCGGCAGAACCTTTTGGAATGGCGCACCGCCTCGCAGGCGCACAAGGCGGGCGACAACGATGTCGGCTCCTACTACGGCATGATGTATGGCGCCGTGATCGTCGGTTTTGTCGGCCTCGCCATCCCGGTGCTGGCCGATTCCACCGGCGCCTTCGTCGCTTTCTTCTTCGCCCTGTTCTGGATCGGTTCGCCGGCGATCGCCAGTTGGATCAGCCGCTCAGCCGAAACCGAGGACCGGCTGCGTATCTCGCAGGCCGATATCCACGCGCTGCGCACCGTGGCAAGGCGCACCTGGCATTATTTCGAAACCTTCGTGACGGCAGAGCATCACAACCTGCCGCCCGACAATTTCCAGGAAAGCCCGGCGCCGGTGGTGGCGCCGCGCACCTCGCCGACCAACATCGGCGTCTATCTGCTGTCGGTCGTTTCGGCCCGCGATTTCGGCTGGATCAGCCTGTCCGATGCCATCACCCGCATCGACGCCACTATGTCGACCATCGAGAGCATGCCGCGCAGCCGCGGCCATCTCTTCAACTGGTATGACACCACGACGCTGAAGCCGCTCTATCCGCTTTACATCTCGGCAGTCGATAGCGGCAATCTCGCCGGCCATCTGGTGGCGGTGGCGGCGGCCTGTGCCGAATGGGCCGAGGCGCCTTCCGTTCATCTCCAGGGTGATTTCGAGGGCATCCTCGACACTGTGACCATCCTCAGCGAAAGTCTTGATGATCTACCTGATGACCGCCGCCAGTTGCGGCCGTTGCGCCAGCGCCTGGTCGATCGCCTCGACGGCATGCGGCGCGCGGTCGACACGATCAAGGCGCAGCCGGAAATGGCCTCGATCCGCACCATCAATTTGGCGGTGCTGGCCGGCGAAATCCGCAAGCTCGCCACCGCCATCCACACCGAGGCGGCATCGCCGCAAAGCGATGTCATCGTCGACTGGGCGGCGAGGCTGGAAGCGACCTGCGAAGCGCATGTGCACGATGCCCACAGCGACGACAACGCCGTCGAAGCGTTGCGCGCCAAGCTCTTGACCTTGCGCGAGCGCACGCGCCGCTACGCCTTCGAGATGGAGTTCGCCTTCCTGATGCGGCCGGAGCGCAAGCTTTTGTCGATCGGCTACCGGGTCGAGGAACATCAGCTCGATGAAAGCTGCTACGATCTTCTCGCCTCAGAGGCGCGTCTGACCAGCCTGTTCGCCATCGCCAAGGGCGACCTGCCGACCGAGCACTGGTTCCGGCTTGGCCGCCCGATCGTCGAGATCGGCTTCCAGGGCGCATTGATGTCCTGGTCCGGCTCGATGTTCGAATATCTGATGCCGCCGCTGGTGATGAAGGAGCCGCAAGGCTCAATTCTCAACCAGACCAGCAAGCTGATCATCAAGCGCCAGATCCAGTATGGTCGCCAGAAGAACGTGCCGTGGGGCATTTCGGAAGCAGCCTACAATGCCCGCGACCGCGAACTGACCTACCAGTACACCAATTTCGGCGTCCCCGGCCTCGGCCTGAAGCGCGGCCTCGGCCAGAACACGGTGATCGCGCCTTACGCCACCGTGTTGGCGGCGCAGTTCAACCCGCGTGAAGCCGTGCAGAACCTTGCGCGCCTGCGCGAGATCGGCGCGCTTGGCCGCCATGGCTATTACGACGCGGTCGACTTCACGCCGCAGCGCGTGCCCGAAGGCACCAATCATTCCGTGGTTCAGAACTACATGGCGCACCATTCCGGCATGTCGATCGTGGCGGTCGCCGACGCCATCTTCGAAGGCCGGATGCGCGACCGCTTTCACAGCGATCCGGTCATCGAATCGGCCGAGCTTCTGCTGCAGGAGAGGGCGCCGCGCGACATCCCGACCGCGACCGTCAGGACCGAGGCCGACGAGCGCGCCAAGGACGAGACGGAGACCGAAAGCCCGGACACTCGCATCGTACTCGACCCACAGCGGGCGCTGCGTTCGACCAATGTGATGTCGAACGGCCGCTATTCGGTGATGGTCACCGCGACCGGCTCGGGCTACAGCCGTTGGGGCGATCTTTCCGTCACGCGCTGGCAGCCGGATCCGGTCGAGGACCGGCTCGGCTCCTACATCTTTCTGCGCGACGCCAGCAGCGGCGACTGGTGGTCGGCCACCACGGAACCGAAGCGAGCTGCCGAGGAGAAGGCGCAGACCCTGTTCTCCGACGACAAGGCGAGCTTCGTCAAATCGGTCGGCACGCTGCGCTCCGAGGTCGAATGCATCGTCGTCTCGGAAGGCAATGGCGAGGGCCGGCGCGTGACCCTCTTCAACGAGGGCTCGACCGACCGCCACATCGAGGTAACGTCGTTCGCCGAGCTGGTGCTGGGCTCTGAAGCCTCCGACAACGCGCATCCGGCTTTCTCGAAGATGTTCGTGGAAACCGAAATCGCCGCCAACAATGGCGCGATCTTCGCGACCCGGCGCAAGCGCGAGACCAGCGAGCCCGATGTCGCCCTGGTGCACTTCGTCACCGACCCGTCCGGCCCGGCGCGCGATGCCGAAGCCGAGACCGACAGGCGCGCCTTCATTGGCCGTGGCCGAACGATCGCCGAGGCAGCCGCCTTCGATTCCGGCGCGAGGCTCGGCGGCCATTCCGGCTTTACGCTCGATCCGATCGCCTCGCTGCGCCGCCAGGTGCGCGTGCCCGCCAACAAGAAGATCTCGCTGACCTTCTGGACCGTCGTCGGGGCCAACCGCGCCGAGCTTGAGGAGGCGATGAACCGGCTTGACCATCAGGAGAGCTTTGCCCGCCAGGCCATGCTCGCTTGGACCCGCAGCCAGGTGCAGACGCGGCATCTCGGTCTCAGCCTGACCGATGCCGCCAATGTGCAGAAACTGGCGCGCTACCTGATCTATCCCGATCCGTTCCTGCGCTTGCCGGCCGAGGCCATCGCCTCGGGACTGGGCAAGCAGTCCAGCCTGTGGCCGACCAGCATTTCGGGCGATTTCCCGATCTTTCTCGTCAGGATCGGCGACGTCGCCGACCTCGAAATCGTCGCCCAGGCGCTGCGTTTCCAGGAGTATATGCGCACCCGTGGCATGATGATCGACTTCGTCGTCGTCAACGAGCAGGCCTCATCCTATGTCCAGGACCTGCAGCGCGCGGTCGAATCCCTGTGCGAAAACAGCCGCTTGCGCGGCAAGGAACTCGGGCCGCGCCAGCACATCTTCGCCGTGCGCCGCGACCTGATGGACGAGGTCACCTACAAGACGCTGCTGGCGGTCGCGCGGGTGGTCCTGCATACGCGCAACGGCACTATCTTCGATCAGATCGAGCGCGCCGAGGCAGCTGCTTTGCAGTCGCGCGATGCCGCGCCGCAGGCGGCGTTGCCCGTGGCGCCCCAGGCAGTTGCCTGGCTGGCGCCAGGGGAGGGCCGCGCCGACGGAACCGGGCTCAGCCAATGGAACGGGTTTGGCGGCTTCGAAGGTGACGGGCGGCACTATGTCGTACGCCTCGCCGGCCAGAGCACCACGCCCCAGCCATGGATCAACGTCATTTCCAATGCCTCGTTCGGCTTCCATACCTCTGCCGAAGGTGCTGCCTTCACCTGGAGCCGCAACAGCCGCGACTATCAGCTGACGCCATGGTCGAACGACCCGGTCTCGAACCGGCCGGGCGAGGGCATCTATATCTACGACCATGCCAGCGGCAGGGCATTCTCGCCTATCGCCGCCGTGGTGCGCGATGCCTCGATGACCTACGAGACCTGGCACGGCCAGGGCTTCTCGACCTTCCGCTCGAAGCGTGGGCCCTTGTCGATGGACCTGACCCATGTCGTCGACCCGGTCGACCCGGTGAAGATTTCGAGGTTGCGCATCCAGAATGCCGGCCCGGTGCCGGCGCGGCTGCGCATTTATGCCTATGCCGAATGGGTGCTCGGCGGGCATCGGTCGCGCACGGCCGCGACCATCGTCCCCTCGCGCGACGCGGCCACCGGTGCGCTGCTGGCGCAAAACCCCTATGGGCTCGATTTCAGTGAGCGCGTCGCCTTCCTCGCCGCGGATGGCGGCGTGCATTCGGTGACGACGGATCGCTTCGAGTTCCTCGGCCGGCACGGCACCAGCGAGCTGCCGCAGGCGGTGCTGAGTGGCGCTGCGCTCTCAGGCCGCGTCGAGGCCGGAGACGATCCCTGCGCGGCGATCGCCCGCGACATCGACATCCCGGCCGGCGGCGACGTGACGCTGCTCTGGCTGCTCGGCGATGCCGACTCCACCGAAGAGGCGAGCGCCCTGGTGCAGAAGCATCGCGGCAAGGATTTCGACAAGCGGCTGGCTGACAATGAGCGCGACTGGCGCGGCTTCCTCGACACCATCCAGGTCGAGACGCCCGACAAGGCGCTCGACGCCATGGTCAACCACTGGCTGCCCTATCAGAGCCTTGCCTGCCGCATCCGCGCTCGCTCGGCCTTCTACCAGGCCAGCGGCGCTTTCGGCTTCCGCGACCAGTTGCAGGACACGCTGGCCCTGCTGGCGCATGAGCCCAAACTGGCGCGCGACCAGATCCTCAACGCGGCGCGCCGGCAGTTCCCGGAAGGCGACGTGCAGCACTGGTGGCTGCCGCGCACCGGAGCGGGCGTGCGCACGCTGATCTCCGATGACGTGGTGTGGCTCGCCCACGCCACGGTGCGCTATCTCACGGTGACAGGCGACGCAACCATCCTGAAGGAGCAACTGCCGTTCATCGATGGCCAGGCGCTGGGCGAGGGCGAGCATGACGCCTTCTTCACGCCGGAGACATTGAAAAAGACGGCGTCCCTCTACGACCATTGCGCGCGCGCACTCGACCTTGCCATTGCGCGCAGCAGCTCGGCCGGGCTGCCGCTGATCCTGGGCGGCGACTGGAACGACGGCATGAACCGCGTCGGCGAACACGGCAAGGGCGAGAGCGTCTGGCTTGGCTGGTTCCTGTTGAAGACGCTGGGCGACTTTGCCGCCGTCGCCAAGACCGAGGGCGACGCCAAGCGCGCGCAGGCCTGGGCAAAGCATGCCGATGTGTTGAAGCGCGCGCTCGAAAGCACGGCGTGGGACGGCGAATGGTACCGGCGCGGCAGCTTCGACGACGGCACCCCGCTGGGCTCGCGCACGTCGCAGGAGTGCAAGATCGACTCCATCGCCCAGTCCTGGAGCGTGCTCTCGGGTGAGGGCGACCCGGCACGGTCGACGACGGCCATGCAGCAGGCGACGAAGCTGCTCGTCGACGACGAGTTCAAGATCGTCAAGCTGTTCACGCCGCCCTTCTCGAAGACGGAGAAGGATCCGGGCTACATCAAGAGCTATCCGCCCGGCGTGCGCGAAAATGGCGGCCAATACACCCATGCGGCGACCTGGTTCGTTATCGCGCTTGCCGAAATGGGGCAGACCGACGAAGCCTACCGCTGTTTCTCGATGCTGAACCCCGTCAACCATGCGACAGACGCGGCCTCGGCCGAACTCTACCGCGTCGAACCCTATGTGGTTGCCGCCGATATCTATGCCGGCGACGGCCATGCCACAGGCAACAAGGGCGGCCGTGGTGGCTGGACCTGGTATACGGGCTCGGCCGGCTGGCTGTACCGCGCGGCGGTGGAGGGCATTCTCGGCATCGAGCGGCGCGGCAAGCAGATCACGTTCAAGCCGAGGCTGCCCAGCCACTGGGATGGTTACGCGGCCACGCTCAAGATGCTGGATGCCGAGGTCAAGCTTCGCGTCATTCGCGACAAAAAGACGAAGTCGATCTCGCTTGAAGTCAATGGTTCCAAGACGAAGTCCGCTGCCTTCACACCGAAAGCCGGTGAAAAGGCCGAGGTCGTGGTCAGGATACCTGAGTAAGATCAGGCGGTTAGTCCATATGTCGAGCGCCCCCTTGGGCGCTCGACCTAGTCTTGTGTCTATTTGTGCGCTCTCCGCGTTGACGCCGGTTCGCTGTGTCAGGGAGCGCTAAGCCAGCTGGCGGTGATTAAAAATGTGGCAGCGCACACCGGCTGCCATGATTTTGCCGCAAGGCTGACATTTCACCTTTTATCTCAAACCGTTAGGTCATCACGTCAGATTTCGCATCGTCGTCATCTTTTGTTCGCCAAATGGGAACGGAAGCGATAGACGGGCATTGTTTTGCGACGCGTTAACCGATACGTGTCAGGAAATGGTGCAGTGCACAATTTAGCAGTGCCCGATGAATGTATGGCGGAGTAGCTGAAGTGTCACTTCTGCAAATCTACTGGCGAGCTTTGGGTTATCTCGCGACCGACAAGAAGCGCGTAGCGCTGATTTGTGCAGCCAACGTCGCCCTTGCTGCCATCGCCATCTTGGAGCCGATCCTGTTCGGCCGGGTGATCGACGCGATTTCCGCGCATGGCTCGGTTTTCTCAACGCTTGCCATGTGGGCGGGCCTTGGCGCGTTCAACGTCATCGCTTTCGTGCTGGTGGCGCGCGGTGCCGACCGCTTTGCACACGCCCGGCGCAGCGAGGTGCTGTGCCAGTCGTTCGAGCGCGTGATCACAATGCCGCTCGCCTGGCACCACCAGCGCGGCACCTCGAATGCGCTGCACACGTTGCTGCGTGCCGTCGAGACCCTGTTCAGCCTTTGGCTCGAATTCATGCGTCAGCATCTGTCCACGGCTGTGGCGCTTGTCCTTCTGGTGCCGACGGCGCTTAGCATGGACGTGCGTATGTCGCTGGTCCTGCTCGGGCTCGGCGTGCTCTATGTGGGCATCGGCCGCCTGGTGATGAGGCGCACCAAGGCAGGCCAGGCCGCCGTCGAGCGCCACTACCACCAGGTCTTCGCGCATGTGACTGACTCCGTCAGCAACGTCGCCGTGCTGCAGAGCTACAACCGGCTCGGCCACGAGGCCGATACGCTGCGCCGCTATGTCAAGAACCTGCTCGATGCCCAGAACCCCGTGCTTGACTGGTGGGCCATCGCCAATGCGCTCAACCGCCTGTCGTCGACCATCTCGATGATGGTCGTGCTGCTGATCGGCGCGTATCTGGTTACCCATGGCCAGCTGCGTGTCGGCGACGTCATCGCCTTTACCGGCTTCGCCGCGCTGCTGATCTCGCGGCTCGACCAGATGTCGGCTTTCGCCAACCAGATTTCAGAAGCCCGCGCCAAGCTCGAGGACTTCTATAAGCTCGAGGACTCGGCCGCCGATGCTGCCGAGCCGGACGGCTTGCGCGATCTCACCAACGTCACCGGCCATGTTCGTTTCGAGAATGTCGGCTTCGAGTTCGCAAATTCGGGGCAGGGCGTCAGCGACGTTTCCTTCGAGGTCCAGGCCGGCCAGACGGTCGCCATTGTCGGTCCGACCGGCGCCGGCAAGACCACGCTCATCAACATGCTGCAGCGCGTCTTCACGCCGTCCAGCGGCCGTATCCTGATCGACGGCATCGACACCCGCACGGTGACCCGCAAGTCGCTGCGCCATTCGATCGCCACCGTGTTCCAGGACGCCGGCCTGCTCAATCGCTCCATCGAGGACAACATCCGCGTCGGCCGTGCCGATGCGACCTACGACGAGGTTCACGCCGCGGCCAATGCGGCGGCCGCCCGGGACTTCATCTTGGCCAAGAGCAATGGCTACGACACGGTGGTCGGCGAACGTGGCGGCCAGCTGTCCGGCGGCGAACGCCAGCGCATCGCCATTGCCCGTGCCGTGCTGAAGGACGCACCGATCCTGGTGCTCGACGAGGCGACCAGCGCGCTCGACGTCGAGACCGAAGACCGCGTCAAGGAAGCGATCGACGAGTTGCGCCGCGACCGCACGACCTTCATCATCGCCCACCGTCTGACCACCGTTCGCGACGCCGATCTGGTCGTATTCATGGACAAGGGCAGGGTGGTCGAAATGGGCGGCTTCGCCGAATTGTCGCTGCGCAACGGCCGCTTCGCCAGCCTGCTGCGCGCCGGCGGCCTGCTCAACGACGAGGAAGTCCGCCGCCTCAGCCGCTCCGTTCAGGGCGAGGCTGCCTGAGAGCTGGTCTTCCCTTCTCCCTCAAGAGGGAGAAGGGAAGATTCGACCTGCGACACCAGCACTCGATTGCTCCAAACACGCGGTCGGTTTATTTAAGGCCGCATGAGCGATACCACCTCACGCCTGAACGGCTGGGCCGACCTTGCCAACCCGACACGCTTCGTGGCGCTGGCCGACAGGCTGGTGCCTTGGCTGGCGACAATAGCGGCGCTGATCCTCGCCGTCGGGCTCTATATGAGCTTCGTCGCGCCGGAGGATTTCCAGCAAGGCATCACGGTGCGCATCATGTACATCCACGTGCCTTTCGCCTGGCTCGCCATGATGTGCTACACGCTGATGGCGGTCGCGGCGTTCGGCACGCTGGTGTGGCGCCATCCGCTCGCCGATGTCGCGCTGAAATCCGCAGCCCCCATAGGTGCCGTCTTCACCGCATTGGCGCTCATCACCGGTTCGATCTGGGGCAAGCCAATGTGGGGCACCTGGTGGGTGTGGGACGCGCGGCTGACCTCAGTGTTCGTGCTGTTCCTGATGTATCTCGGTATCATCGCGCTGACCCGTGCGCTCGACGATGCCAGCCGCGCCGCCTGGGCCGCCGCCATCATCACGCTGGTCGGCTTCATCAACATCCCGATCATCAAATTCTCAGTTGACTGGTGGAACACGCTGCACCAGCCGGCCTCGGTGTTCCGCATGGGCGGCTCGACCATCGACCCCTCGATGCTGTGGCCGCTGCTGGCGATGGCGCTCGGCTTCACTGTGCTGTTCTTCGCGTTGCACCTGATGGCGATGCGCACGGAGATTTTCCGCCGCCGGGTGACGGCGATGCGCAGGGTTGCGGCGAGGCAGGCGGAGCGGCAGTAAGCTCTCCTGGTAGCCAGTCAAACTCTGGCGAGCCTCAACCCATCCGACCCCTTGCCGCCACCGGCAACGTCTCCAGCACCTTGTCGCCGTCGATCAGATGCACCTGGTCGAACAGGTTCGTCACCACACAGCAATGATCGGGCACCACGCGCACGCGCTCGCCGATGCGAAGGTCGGCGCCGTCGGACAGTGTGACGGTGCCATGTTCTTCGCTGAGGCCGGTGACCCGCGCGCCGGGCAGGCCGAGCAATTCGCCGAAATCCTTCAGTCCCAGCGTGTCCGAGGACAGCGCCTTGCTGCCGGCATCGAGGATGGCGCGCGTTGGTGTCGGATGGCTGACCACGGTCGACAGCACCGTCAGCGCGCAGTCGTCGAGGCCGCCAACGCCTTTGGCGACCTGATAGCGGTCGAGGTAGATGTAGGTGCCCGGTCGGTATTCGGTGACGACGTTGTGGTCGCTCGATCGCCACATGTCAGGCGTGCCGCCGCTGGAGATGCGCTCGCAGGCGAGGCCCGCGGCGGCCAGCATCTGCTTGGCGCCGGCAAGCCATGCCTCCGCCTCCGCCGCACGGCCGGCGGCCGGGTAGGTCATCAATCCGCCAAAGGCGAGGCCCTTCGCCTGGTCGATGATTTTCGCCAATGCCAGCGCTTCGTCGGCCGTCTGCACGCCGCAGCGGCCCATGCCGGTATCGCATTCGACCAGCACCGGCAGTCTGTGGCCGGCATCGGTGAAGGTCGCGGCCAGCCCCTCCAGCGTTTCCTTGCTGTCCGCCGTCACCGAAAGGGCAACCCGGCCATGCAGCGCCAGAAGCCGCTCCAGCTTGGCGCGGCCAAGGATGTTGTAGGGCAGAAAAATATCATCGAGCCCGGCATCGGCCATCACCTCGGCCTCACCGATCTTCTGGCAGGTGATGCCGACGGCGCCGGCCGCCATCTGCTTCTTTGCCCAGTAGGGCAGTTTGTGGGTCTTGATATGTGGCCTGAGCGTCAGCCCGTTCCTGTCCGCATGCGCCTGGGCGCGGGCAATGTTGGCTTCGGCGCGGGCGGCGTCGATCAGGATCGACGGCGTATCGAGATCATGGATGGTCGGCATCGTCGGTCACCCCTGGAAATGTGCAGGGTTTATGGCCTCGAAAGCGCATGATGTCACGTGGCCAGCGGAGCTGATCTGTGGTCCATGCGCCAGCAGCGCCTGGTGGACCCCAAGACGGATCGACACCGGATCAGGCTTCGGCTATGCGATCTGTCGACCAGGTCGACACGAGGAACACGATCATGAAACGCTCCGCCATCAACGACATTATCCGCGAAGCCGACGCTTTCATCCGCTCGTTCGGCTACATCATGCCGCCCTTCGCCTATTGGTCGCCGGAGGAAATGAAGGCGCGTCAGGTCGATTCCTCGGCCATCTACACTTCGCGGCTCGGCTGGGACATTACCGATTACGGCCAGGAGAAGTTCAAGGACCTCGGCCTGTTCCTGTTCACCGTGCGCAACGGCCGCTACGAGGACATGAAGAAGGGAATGGGCATGCTCTATGCCGAGAAGATCATGATCTCGCGCAAGGACCAGCTGTCGCCGATGCACCGCCACAACATCAAGGCCGAGGACATCATCAACCGCGGCGGTGGCAAACTGGTGCTGGAACTGTTCATGCATGACCGCGACGGCGGCATCGATCCCAAGGCCGAAGTGTCGGTGCCTGTCGACGGCACCATCCACAGGCTGCCCGCCGGCGGGCTCCTGAAGCTCGATCCGGGCCAGAGCGTCACGCTGCTGCCCGGCGTCTGGCACGCCTTCTGGGCCGAAGGCAAGGACGTGCTGATCGGCGAAGTCTCGACCGTCAACGATGATCTCACCGACAACGTCTTCCGCGAGCCGATCGGCCGCTTCTCCAACATCGACGAGGATGTCGCGCCGGTGCACTTGTTGGTGTCGGATTATGAGAAGTGGCTGAGGTAGCGCAGACAGACGCCGCCAGTCAGCGGCGTGTCAATGACAGCAGCTTGGCGCTGACTGCACGCTTGTCCGGCACAGGCATGACGAGCTGATCGGCACGTCCGCCTTGAGCATCGCCATGGCGAGCCTTGCCTGCAGCCCCGGTAGCGCCTCGCTCTCGCCGCGCTTCTTCAGGCGGCCGCAAAGCACCTCCCGGGGCCTTGTTTGGCATTTGATGAATGTCTTAGCTTGGCAAACGCCACGCTCTGCTCGCCGGAACGTGATGATGGTCGCTATTAACGCAACATCGGGTTCGGGACGTCAGGTCCGCATTGATCTGACAACCAGGGCAGCGAGTTTCGCCTCCAAGTAAAGAGGGTGCCCTTGCTTGGAGGTCAAGGTGAGTTTATAGGTATTTTTGAGTGCTATAATTTAACTGCTCGCAATATATGGCTATGTTGGTTCGGCTGCCGTCAAGGTTAGCCGAAATGCGAGATATTTTCATAAAATTGCAAAGAAATACAGCAGCATGGCGTAGTCGAGCGGGTTTCCAAGATTTGTGACTGGGGGCAGGGGCGGACTATTTTCAGGGCATTGAGTGGTTGGCTGTCCTTGCATCGGCCTGCACGAGCGTTTGCGCTGTCCCTTGCAGGATTTGAGGTCGATGGCGCGCTGAACTCCGGCCAGCCCGGGCTACGCGCGAAGGTCTCGTTACAGGCGCAATGGGAGAGAAAAAATGAGTTTCGATCGTCCTTTCTTCTTCAGCAGCATCCGGTCCCTGTTCGGCAGCCTCAACCAGGACCAAGTCAACGGAATGTCGGCGGTGCTGGATCAGTGGGAAATCCGTATGCCTGGCGCCGACCAGCGCTGGCTCGGATACATGTTTGCCACGACTTTTCACGAAACCGCCAGACAGATGGTGCCCGTACGCGAGGCCTACTGGCTTCCGGAACAATGGCGAAAGACGCATCTCAGCTACTATCCCTACTACGGGCGAGGCTACGTTCAGCTTACGCACAAGGCCAACTACAAGAAGGCCGGCGATTACGTCGGTGCTGACCTGGTCCAGTCGCCGGACCTCGCCCTAAGGCTCGACTATGCCGCAGCAGTCATGTTCGTCGGCATGGTGCAGGGCTGGTTTCGAAGCGACGCGCACGGTCCCCACACGCTGGCACGTTATTTCAACGCCCACACCAATGATGCGATCGGCGCGCGCAGGATCATCAACGGCTACGAACCCGGCGTTGCCGAGGCGATCGCTGGCTACCACAATCGTTTCCTCGCCGCGCTCAGGCCGGCAAGCGGGCTTTCCCTGGAGGCGACGATGGGGGCGCTGTCGTTTGACGGCGTCTATGGAACGGCGCTGGCCGAAGCCGTGCCCCTGCAGGCGACAGGCCTGGAAAACGGCTTGGACAATATCGCGCATCACGCAGCATTGGCTGAATCGCTCACGTCGCCCGGAAATGTCTCGTCCGAAAATCCGGGAATGACCATCCTTTCGATGACCACGGACATCATTGCAGCCTATGTGGAAGCAAACTCGATCGATGCGGCCGCACTTCCGAACCTGATCACCGATGTCTATGTCGCCCTGGCCAACGCCGACAAGGTGGTGAGCCGCGCTCGCTTGGTCATCGAGGGCGACGAGCCCGTGCTTCCCAAGACGGAGGCATCAGCCAGCCCGCCGGGAAGGCCGCCAAAGAAAGCGAAGCCGAACGCTGCTCAAGCGTCTTCGTGATAGCTGGGGCTGATGCAGGTCGCCCAAAAATGGACCTCGGTTTGGGACGACGACATGCATGAAAACAAAGACCTGAAGCGCGTCCCATGAATCCGCTTCGACGCGACGTGCTTTAGCGGAACATGGGGACGTCGCCGCGAATAGATTCGTAGCGATTGAACCACAGAGCGGGCTTGACTATTTTCCACTGGCGGCTACAAGGCAGCGCTCACAGCGGCTTGCCCGCTCGCCCGCGCGATTGTTCACCCGACCGCGCCTGCTGGGGAATAGGTTAACGGTAGACCCACGGACTCTGACTCCGTTAGTCCTGGTTCGAATCCAGGTTCCCCAGCCAGTTTCATCCTTGAGGAGCTTCGAAGGTGCGGCATCCGGAACGCGGGATTGCGGCGCCTGTCGGCGAGATTGCCGGAGCAAAAATGATTGGTGGCCGCTGGTGCGTGCCACTGGCTAAGCTTGGTGAAGATTCCTGCACGAGGCTGCGTAATGCCCACCGATAGCCAGTACATTCTCGAAAGCATCAAGCAGGGATGCGTGATGCTTTCCGATGACGAGTTCCTCATCGACAGGCTGGTGAAGTATTTCGGCAATGGGCGGATCCGGTGGCACGTCGAATTTCGCGGGCATCGCATCGAGTTGACGACCGGCCAGCTCAAGAAGCAGCCCACCTTCCGCAGGAAGATGCTCGAACAGGCAGGTGTGCTGCCGCCCCAGCGCACGGGGGCCAGCTACAGGCGATGGGCACTCGATCTGAGGAGGAATGCCATCGAGCTTCCCTGGCGGGACAGACCGGTTGATGCGGGTTTCGCCATCGACGGGCTCGCCAGCCACGGGGATGGACGTTGGACGGTTGAATACCAAGGCAAGGCAATCAAGTTCACGACGACCAAACTCCGCAGGCAAGTTAGTTTCCGCAAACGCATGCTGGCCAAGGCCAAGGTGCTCCCGCCCCAACTGGACCCGGCTGTCTATCGGAAGTGGGTGGACTGGCTCATTCAGAATGCCACCGAGGCTGTGCCGCAAGCTGGCGAAACCTTGATGCCAGAGAAGAGTTGGCTTGACGACCTGCCTGAACTGGCTGGCTGGCGAAGTGGCACCGGATTAAAGCGCACACACCAGCAACTATCCGAATGCCCCAAGCTCGGAGATCATTGCGAGGCACATAGGCGGTTCACGCGCATCTGATCCTGCGCCTCAGCTCCCGCTGCGGCCGAATTGCGAGCGTTCGAAGAACAGCACCACGCCCAGCCCGAGAATCAGCGGGATGATGAGGTAAAACAGCCGGAACACCAGCAGCGCCGCCAGCACGCCAACCGGATCCATATCTGACAGCCCGGCGAGGAACACCACTTCGAACACGCCGAGTCCACCGGGTGCATGGGAGATCTGGGCGATCGCGAAGGAAACGAGGAACACGCCCAGCACGACGAAATAGCCGGGATTGTGGGTCGCGGGCAGGGCGAAGAAGATAATCGCGGCCGCGGCCAGCAGTTCGATCGGGCCGATCAGCAATTGCCGCGCCACGATCGGCAGCGCCGGATAGTGCAGCTGAAAGCTGGCGATCTTGAGCGGGCGCAGATGCAGCCAACTGCCGAATATATAGGCGGCCACAAGGATCAGCATCGCGATGCCGGCCGCCTCGAACAGGCCGTGATGGGCAATGCCGGAAAACCGGTCGAGAATCTGCGGCTCGAAAACCAGCACGAGGCCGCCCGCCAGGATCGTCGACAAGACAAAAGTGATCCAGCAGATCGCTACCAGCACGCCGACATCCTGGCCGGTCAGGCCTCTCGTGCCATAGGCGCGGTAGCGGATCACGGCGCCGGAGAAGACCGAGCCGCCGATGTTGTGCGACAGCGCGTAGGTGGTGAAGGAGCACAAAGTGACGAACAGCCACGACACTTTTTTGCCGATATGCAACAGCGCGATGTGGTCGTAACCGGCGAGCGCGGCATAGGCGATGACTGAACTCAAGCCCGCCAGGATCCAGCCGCGGGTTGGAATGGCGGCGAGGCCGCCCCAGACATCATCGATCGAAATGCCGCGCAATTCGTGCCAGAGAAGCAGCAGCGAGAAAATCACCGCCGCGATGCCGACGACCGGCCAGAAATAGCGTCTCCAGTTCATTGCCCGACCGCCATGCGTTGCCCGTCCGCGTCCTTTTCTGTTGGTGATGGTAGGCCCGTCGCTCCGGATTGCTCCGTTCATTTCAGAAATGCCTCATTGAAGCCGGCTATTCAACCGGGAACACTTGTCGCGCCTGATGCGGCGTCATCGTGAGCGCGGCCGAAAGGCAGGGCAAGCGGTGGCGACATCGGCTTCGAAACCTGATCTTCCATGCCGCAGCGCTAGCAATCCAGGCTTGCCTATAGATTACGCAGCGCGGCCATCGAGGCGGTTTCGCCTGCCCAGCCGGCAAAATTCGCGCCTCGCGCTCTTGGTGATCGGGCGCGGCACTGTTAGTCTGGCGGCAACTTAAAACACTGAAGCGCCTGCTGCGTCCGTCATCGGTTCGCGCGGTGCTGGAAGGAACGACAGTGGAAGACCGCGACACCGGCGCTGGCGCGCCGGAGGTGGGCGCGTTCAGCGCTTCCCCAGGGCCGTCGGGCTCGGGGAGCTGGCAGCAACGCCGCCCGTCGGAGCCACGCTCCGCCAACGGGCAGGCGGGCGACGCGAGCCATAACCAGAAAGGCAAGCCCAAGAAGCGGCGCAAGCGAAGGCGCGGTCGCAAGGTTTTTGCGCGTGACGAAGCGCATCCCCAGGACAACAGGCCGCCGGCGCCGGGCAAAGGCGCTGCCCCCGCGGCGCAGCCAAGCCAACCCGCGGCTATGGTTGTTCCGCCCGCTGCTCCGGCGCCACGCCCTGAGCCGGGTGTTCGCAGGCCGCCAGTGCACGAGCTTCCGGTGTTTGCGGCACTCGACCTCGGCACCAACAATTGCCGGCTGCTCGTCGCCGTGCCGACACGTCATGGCCAGTTCCGCGTCATCGATGCCTTTTCGCGCATCGTGCGGCTGGGCGAGGGGCTTACCGCCAGCGGCCGGCTCGGGCAGCCGGCCATGGACCGCGCCGTCGAGGCGCTGAAGATCTGCGGCGACAAACTGCGCAGCCGCAAGATCAGGAAGGCGCGATTGATCGCCACCGAGGCCTGCCGCTCGGCGGCGAACGGCGTCGAGTTCCTGGAACGGGTCGAACGCGAGGCGGGTCTGAAGCTCGAGATCATCGACCGCCAGACCGAGGCGCGGCTGGCGGTGTCCGGCTGCGGCTCGCTCGTCGAGCGCGACACGCAAGGCGTCGTGCTGTTCGATATCGGCGGCGGCTCCTCCGAGATCGCGCTGATCGATCTCACCGGCCGCCGCTCGCCGCGGCTCGCCAATCATATCGTATCGTGGACGTCGCTTCCGGTCGGCGTCGTCTCGCTCGCCGAACGTTTCGGCGGCCGCACGGTGACGCGCGAAATTTTCGGCGCCATGGTCGACGACGTCGCCGGGCGCCTGGCCAGATTCGATGGCCGCGACCGGCTGAGCCACCTCAAGGCGAGCCCGAATTTCCATCTGCTGGGCACTTCGGGCACGGTGACGACGCTGGCCGGCGTTCATCTTGACCTCGAACGCTATGACCGCCGTCGGGTCGACGGGCTATGGATGGACCGCGACAGCGTCGACCGCATGGTCGAAAAACTGGTCGGCTGGGATTTCCAGCAGCGCTGCGCCAACCCTTGCATCGGCGCCGATCGCGCCGATCTGGTGCTGGCCGGCTGTGCTATCCTCGAAGCGATCCGCGCGGTGTGGCCGTCGGAGCGGCTGCGCGTCGCCGACCGTGGCCTGCGCGAGGGAATATTGAGTGAGCTGATGACCGATGACGGCGTCTGGCGCAACGATGGGCGTGGCAGGGCATGATCTCGAAAAGTGCCCGGGTTGCTTTGCTGAGCAGTCGACCCCCACTCCGTCGAGCTTCGCTCGACACCTTGCCGGGGCGAGCCGCGGGTCTCGCCCGTCCTTCGGACTCCCCGATCGGCGGGGTAGAGGTGGGGCTGCAAAGCCGGGACGGAGTGGGGGAAGCCGTTCACGAAACGCGCAGCCGCCGAAAAATGGCCACAACCCGGCGAGCGAGAAAACTCGGAAAATGACCAAGAAACCGGAAAAACCAGGGTCTGCCGGCATCCGCGTGCTGAAGACGCGGATCAAGAAGAAGAGCGGGCTCAAGGAATCGTCGCGCCGCTGGCTGCAGCGCCACATCAACGATCCCTACGTGCAGCGCTCCAAGGCGGATGGCTACCGCTCCCGCGCCGCCTACAAGCTGATCGAGATCGATGACAAGCACCATCTGCTGAAGCCTGGAATGAAGGTGATCGATCTCG
Source organism: bacterium M00.F.Ca.ET.205.01.1.1 (assembly GCA_004791255.1). Classification (GTDB taxonomy): domain Bacteria; phylum Pseudomonadota; class Alphaproteobacteria; order Rhizobiales; family Rhizobiaceae; genus Mesorhizobium. The sequence continues at coordinate 726,395 of SRUQ01000002.1, read as the reverse complement.
GCGCCGCGCCCGGCGGCTGGTGCCAGGTTGCAGCCGCCCGCACGAAATCGACGGCGGACAATCCGCATGTCGTCGGCATCGATTACCTCGAAATGGATGCCGTGCCGGGCGCGCCGGTTCTGCTGCTGGACTTCCTCGATCCGGCAGCACCGCAAAAGCTCTCCGAGGCGCTGGGTGGCGATCCCGACGTCGTGCTGTCCGACATGGCGGCGCCCACCACGGGCCACCGCCGCACCGACCACATCCGCACCATGCATCTGTGCGAGGTGGCCGCCGACTTCGCAATTTCGGTGCTGAAGCCCGGCGGGCATTTCCTCGCCAAAACCTTCCAGGGCGGCGCCGAAAACGAGCTGCTGTCGATGCTCAAGAAGAATTTCCGCTCGGTGCACCACGTCAAGCCGCCGGCGTCTCGCGACGAGTCGGTGGAGCTTTATTTGCTGGCGAAAGACTTCAGAGGGCGAGTTCTTCCTTCTCCCCTTGCGGGGTCCGGAGGACGGGACGAGACGAGTGGCTCGTCCCCGGGTGGTGTCGCCGAAGGCGACGGATGAGGGGTGTTCCAGGGAACGCCGACGTCTCACTCCGTTGGAACACCCCTCATCCGCCTCGGCGCTGCGCGCCGATCCACCTTCCGCCACAAGGAGGGGAAGGAAAGAAGGCTCACTTCCCCGCCGTACCCACCGGTTCCAGCTCCTTTGGCGTCGTCAGCCGGCCATGGCCCGACACGGCATTGCCGGCATCGGGCGCCAGCCGCATGAAGGATAGCGATGCGACGGCCGAGATCGCGGCGACGACGAAAAACGCGGTGTGAAAATCGGCCAGCGTCAGCGGCCCGCCGTGAACGCTGGTCGACACTTCCAGTATGCCGCCGGCAACCGCCACGCCGAGCGCGATCGACAGTTGCTGGAAGACCGCCGTGATCGGCGTCGCCTTGCTGGTGTCCTCGGCCGAAACCTCGGCATAGGAAAGCGCGTTGACGCCGGTGAAGAACATCGAGCGGATGAAGCCGCCGACCAGAAGCACGGCGAGCATCAGGAGGTAGGGCGTGTCGGGCGTGAACAGGCCGTAGATGGCGATCGATGCCGCGGCGACCAGGGAGCCGACGATCAGCACGCGGCGGAAGCCGGCGACGCGAAAGATCAGCGCCGTGACGAATTTCATGCCGATGGCGCCGATCGCCGAGACGAAGGTGATCATGCCCGACTGGAAGGGTGTCAGCCCGAAGCCGATCTGGAACATCAGCGGCAGCAGGAACGGCACAGCACCGATGCCGATGCGAAACAGCGAGCCGCCGAGCACGGAGGAGCGGAACACCTGATCGCGGAACAGTTCCAGCGCCAGCAGCGGATTTTCGGCGCGCCGCGCATGCATCAGGTAGAGCGCGCCCGAGACCAGTCCGACACCCACGCTGATGAAACCGGCCGCCGGCGGCAGATAGGGCAGGCTGACCACCGACAGGCCGAACACCACGCCGGATGCCGCGAGCCCGCTCAGCGCGAAGCCGATGAAATCGAGCGGAGGCGTTTCCATCGGTTCGGTCCGCGGCAGGAAGCGCGTGGCGAGCCAGATGCCGATCAGCCCGATCGGCACGTTGATCAGGAAAATCCAGTGCCAGGTGAAGTAGGTGGTGATGAAACCGCCGATCGGCGGGCCGACCAGCGGCCCGACCAGCGCTGGAACCGTCAGCCAGGACATGGCGGCGACGAGTTCGCTCTTCGGCGTGGCGCGCACCAGCACAAGGCGCCCGACCGGCGTCATCATCGCGCCGCCAATGCCTTGCAGGAAGCGTGACACCACGAAAGCCGGCAGCGAGCCGGAGAAGGCGCAAGCGACCGAGCCGGCGATGAACACCGCGATCGCGGCGCGAAAGATAGTCTTGGCGCCGAAGCGGTCCGCCATCCAGCCGCTGATCGGAATGAAGATCGCCAGCGACACCAGATAGGCCGTCAAAGCCAGTTTGAGCGCGATCGGGCTGGTATGGATGTCGACGGCGATCGCCGGCAGCGACGTCGCAATGACGGTCGAGTCCATGTTTTCCATGAAAAGTGCGACCGCCAGGATGAGCGGAATGGTGCGATTCACGAGCGTGCCCGACTTGGTCAAAAGTTACGTCCCGGCTGGGGGCAAGCCGATACAACGGGCGGTTATCATGCCTTTGGGCAGATGTCGCATTAATTTGCTGTCACGTTTGTGCGACCGCAATCCTTGGTAGCGGCTATCGAGGCAACCCCAACACTTTGCGGTGACATGCAATCATCGTCTTTTCAACGTCATCGCGACGTGTTACCAGCCAGCGCCAATCCTGAAAGGGAAGATGAGAGTCGGCGCTGTCCATTCCGGTCCAGCGCTTTTTCCGCATTCTGAAGGGCTGGCCATGGCAAAGATCATCGAAACATCCACCGGCGCACTGGCGCTGACCTTTGACGACGTGCTGCTGCAGCCCGGTCATTCCGAAGTCATGCCCGGCCAGACCGACATCCGCACCAGGATCGCCGGCGACATCGACCTTAACGTGCCGATCCTGTCGGCGGCGATGGACACCGTGACCGAGGCCAGACTCGCCATCGCCATGGCGCAGGCCGGCGGCATTGGCGTCATCCACCGCAATTTCTCGCCGGCCGAGCAGGCCGAGCAGGTGCGGCAGGTCAAGAAATTCGAATCCGGCATGGTGGTCAATCCGGTCACCATCGGCCCCGACGCCACGCTCGCCGACGCGCTGTCGCTGATGCGCACCAATGGCATTTCGGGCATTCCAGTGGTCGAGAATGGCGGCGCCGGCGGCCACAAGGTCGGCCGGCTTGTCGGCATCCTGACCAACCGCGACGTGCGCTTTGCCTCCGATCCGGCGCAGAAGGTCTACGAATTGATGACCCGTGAGAACTTGATCACGGTCAAGGAGAATGTCGACCAGGAGGAAGCCAAGCGGCTTCTGCACCAGCACCGCATCGAAAAGCTTGTCGTCGTCGACAAGCAGGGCAATTGCGTCGGGCTGATCACGGTCAAGGACATCGAGAAGTCGCAGCTCAACCCGCACGCCACCAAGGACGCGCAGGGCCGCCTGCGCGCGGCCGCCGCCACCAGTGTCGGCGATGACGGTTTCGAGCGCGCCGAACGGCTGATCGATGCCGGCGTCGATCTTCTGGTCATCGACACCGCGCATGGCCACTCGCAGCGCGTGCTGGACGCGGTGACGCGGGCGAAGAAACTTTCCAACTCGGTGCGCATCCTGGCTGGCAATGTCGCCACTGCCGAAGGCACGCGGGCGCTGATAGATGCCGGCGCCGATGCGGTCAAGGTCGGCATTGGCCCGGGTTCCATCTGCACGACGCGAATCGTGGCTGGTGTCGGCGTGCCGCAGCTTTCGGCCATCATGTCGGCGGTCGAGACCGCCCACAAAACCGGCGCTTCGGTGATCGCCGATGGCGGCATCAAATATTCCGGCGATCTGGCCAAGGCGCTGGCCGCCGGCGCCAGTGCCGCCATGATCGGTTCGCTGCTTGCCGGAACCGATGAAAGCCCGGGCGAGGTCTATCTGCACCAGGGCCGCTCCTTCAAGGCCTATCGGGGCATGGGCTCGGTCGGCGCCATGGCGCGCGGCTCGGCCGATCGCTACTTCCAGGCCGAGGTGCGCGACACGCTGAAACTGGTGCCGGAAGGCATTGAAGGCCAGGTCCCCTACAAAGGACCTGTGTCTGGCGTGCTGCACCAGCTTGCAGGCGGCCTGAAAGCCGCTATGGGTTATGTCGGTGGCCGCGATCTTGCCGATTTCCGGGAACGTGCCACGTTTGTGCGCATTTCCAACGCAGGACTTCGTGAAAGCCACGCCCATGACGTCACGATTACCCGCGAAAGCCCGAATTATCCCGGCGGAGCCTGAGCAATACGGGCTCGGGCGGAGCCTGACGGCGACGATCCTGCGGCTGTCACGCCACGCGGCGGCACTTTGTTTCCTGTCGGCGGCGGTCTTCATCGCCATGACGGCAATGGAATTCTTCTATTTCCGTCAGCTGAGCGGCGGCCTGCCGTCGCTCGACATCCGCTATTTGGGCTTCACGCCCGATCAAGGCATGGCTTGGCTGACGGCGCTTGGCCGGCGCGGAGGCGAGATCGTCCTGGTCTGGCACTATCTGACTTTCGACCTCTTTTTCCCGGCGCTGCTGTCGGTGACGCTGGTCAGTCTGATCCTGGCCACCGGGCGGCGGCTGCAAGGGTTTCGCAGGTTGCCGGGCCAGATGCAGTCGATCCTGGCGTTGATTCTGGTGCTGCCCTACACGCTCGCCGACTATGCGCAGAACCTGGCTGTGGCGCGGCTGCTCTCCGACTTCCTGTCCGCCAATCCGGATTCGCTCGCTTTCGCCTCGGCGCTGATCGTCACCAAATTCGCGCTGCTTGCCGTCCCGGTAATCGTCATCGCCGCCTTCTGGCTGGCGGGCCAGAAACGCCAGGCTTGATCCAGCACATAACGCCCGGCCGGGCAGGGGAAATGTCATGAACCAGAGCGCGATCTTCTGGCCCGTTCTTGCGCATGTGCTGCTGATCTACATCGTCTACGGCGTCATGAGCAGGCGCAGGTATTTCGCGGTCAAGTCGGGCGAAGCCAAGGCCGGTCAGTACAAGGTGCGCTCGACAGAGCCGGCTTCCAGCATCACCGTCGCCAACAATCTGATCAACCAGTTCGAGTTGCCGGTGCTATTCTATGTGCTGTGCCTGGCGCTGCATCAGACCAACGGCGTCAACTATCTGACACTGGCGCTGATGTGGGTGTTCGTCGCGTCGCGCTATGTCCACGCCTGGATACACCTGACCAGCAACAGGCTGATGCTGCGCCGGCGCGCTTTCTTCGTCGGCGCGGTCGTGCTGGCGCTGGCCTGGATCTGGTTCGCGCTGCATCTGCTTGGGGCGGTTTGAGCAGGATTTACCCTCCCCTTTGTGGGGAGGGTCGCTCCGCATAGCGGAGCGGGGTGGGAGCAGCGCCAGCGCTACAAATCGAACACCGCGATCTTGCGCTTGTCGAATTTGATGCCGATCTCGCCGCGCACCAGCTTCAGCGCCTGTTCGCCGAACACGGCGCGCCGCCATCCCTGCAGGGCCGGCACATCGGCCGCTTCGCCTTCGGCGGCAATGCGGTCGATGTCGTCGCTCGAGGCGAGCACCTTCGAGGCGACACCCTGTTTTTCGGCGACGATCCTCAGCAGCACTTTCAAGAGTTCCGCCGCCGCGCTCGAGCCTTCGGGCGGCTGGAAGTTCTTCGGCAGTTTCGGCATCTGTTCCTTGGGCAGGGCCAGCGCCAAGTTGACCGCGCCGAGCAGCGCGGTCGCCGTCGACGACCGTTCCCAGCCCTTGGGCGTGGTGCGCAGCTTGGCAAGGGCGGCCGCATCGCGCGGGCCTTGCTGCGCAATCTCGTAAATCGCATCGTCCTTCAGCACGCGGCCGCGCGGCACGTCGCGCTCGCGCGCCTCGCGTTCGCGCCATGCCGCCACGGCCTGCACGATCGCCAGCTCCTGCGGCTTGCGCAGCCGCATCTTCAGCCGCTTCCAGGCGTCCTCGGGATGCGGATCATAGGTCTCGCGCGAGGTCAGAACGTCCATTTCCTCGTTCAGCCAGTGGCCGCGTTTCTCCCGTTCCAATTCGGCACTGAGGTGCTGGTAAACCTCGATCAGGTGGGTGACGTCGGCCAGCGCATAATCGAGCTGCTTGTCGGACAGCGGCCGGTGGCGCCAGTCGGTGAAGCGCGAGGACTTGTCGAGCCGTGCCCCGGTGACGCGCTGCACCAACTGATCGTAGGAGACGCTGTCGCCGAAGCCGCAGACCATTGCCGCCACCTGCGTGTCGAACACCGGATGCGGAACGAGATCGCCGAGATGGACGATGATTTCGATGTCCTGGCGCGCCGCGTGGAAGACTTTGACCACCGCCTCATTGGCCATCAGCTTGAAGAACGGTGCCAGATCGATGTCCGGCGACAGCGGATCGATCAGCGCGGTTACGCCGGGCGCCGCCATCTGGATCAGGCACAGGATTGGCCAGAAGGTCGTTTCGCGAATGAATTCGGTGTCGACGGTGACGAATTCCGACTTTTCGAAAGCGGCGAGAACGGTCTCGAGTTCTTTCTGGGTGGTGATGACGTGCATCAAATCGCTTTTGGCAGGAGTGCGGTCTTCCTAGATTTCAGCCGGCGGCGCTTTCGTCAAGCTTTGGCGCAGCCGTCATGACCCCTCGTGATCGTCGGAATCGCTATTTCTTCTGGCCAGCCGGGCAAAAACGGTCGACGTGCGCAACAGGGCGATGAATCGGCTACGCTTGCCCGCCGGCACGCCGGAGCGCGCCTGCATGCGGTAGAGAATGACGGCGATGAAGATCGCATAGACCGTGGCGCTGAACACGAACAGCGCGCTCGGCCCGAAATACTGCATGGCGGTGGAGGCCGCGAACGGCCCGCCAATGGCGCCGAAGGAATAGAACAGCATCAAGGCGGCATTGATCAGCACGAACTCGCCCTTGCCGGCTCGGTCGTTGGAATGCGCCGCCGACAGTGAATAGAGCGGCATGGCGAAGCAGCCGAAGATGAAGATGATGACGAAGTTGAGCAGCGCGCTGCTGCCGGCGATGAACACCAGCGCCAGCGCCGAAACCAAGGCGCAGCAGGTCGTCATCAACAGCACCCGGCGCCGGTCCCAGCGGTCGGAGAGGTAACCGAGCGGGTACTGGATGATGGCACCGCCGAAGATGCCGACGCTGACGAAGGTCACGACATCGGCCACCGACATGCCGATCTGTTCGGCATAGACCGGCGACAAGGTACGAAACGCGCTGTTGGTGACGCCGACGGCAATGCAGCCGAAGCAGCCGAGCGGTGAAATGCGCCAGACGCGCGCGAGGTCGAGCTTGACGTCTTCGGGCGGCGTCGGGTTGGAACGGTCGCCGAGCGAGACCGGCACCAGCGATAGTGTGATCATGATCGACATGATGGCGAAGATGGTGAAGCCACCGGCGCCGAAGACCGGGATCAGGAACTGGGCCGATGTCACCGAACCGGTGTCGACCATCCGGTAGATTGCCAGCACGCGGGCGCGGTCGTGGTTGCTGACGCCGGAATTCAGCCAGCTTTCCACGATGGTGAACAGCCCGGCAAAGCAGAAGCCGCCGGCAAAACGCACTGCGCACCACATCACCGGATTGGGAACCAGCACCAGCAGCAAGGTGCCGGCCGAGGCGATTGCGGCCAAGGCCGAAAACGCCCTGACATGGCCGACCGCCTTCATGATGCGGGTGATGGCGAGGCAGCCGAGCAGGAAGCCGGCGAAATAGAATGTGCCCATCAGGCCGATGTCGGAAGGCGAAAACCCTTCCTGCGCGCCGCGCAACGCGATCAGCGTGCTCTGCAGCCCATTGCCGCCAAGCAGGATGCCGGCGGCGAGAAGGAGCGGGATCAGCGGGCGGATGGAGGACATGAACAGGCGATCACGTGTCGTGTGATCCCTTCTTGAACCATCGCCATGGCCAATGCCAGCGTCAATTGCCGACGAATTACAGCGAGGACAGGTCCAGGCCTTCATGAAAGGTCCACACGCTTATGAATGGCCCGTCGTCGAGCTCCTTGCTGTAGACGGTCAGCACCACCCGTTGTCGTTTGTCGTCGAGCGGGGCCAACTGACCTACAATGAGACGGAACCCATCGGGATTGACCCCGACGCTGAACTGCCCCACGTCGATCCGGTCAAAGTCGACGATCAGCCGCGAGGCGTTGAACTGCCCCCGCATCGATTCCTCATTGCTGAGATCGCCGTCCGACAGCGTTTTGAATTGATCCCAGTCGTTGGTGCGAGCCGCCTTGAGGATTTCCACGATGCGAGCGTGCGCCTGGCGTGCCAGTGGTGGCCCCTGCCTGGTGCTTTGCATGGAATTGTCCCCCGCTTAACGCGAAGCTACCGCTGGTGAAGGGTAAGCACCATTCATCATGCGGCCAAAACTGGCCGACGATGCCCGACGCTGCTTGCCTTGACAAATCCGGCCTCCCATGCGCTTTTCGCGCAAATTTTCAGGCCGGGCCGTGACGCTTCGGCCCGCAACCAGAGCACCCCGGAATTCTGACATGACCATGCATCGTTACCGCAGCCATACCTGTGCCCAGTTGAGGAAGGCCGACGTCGGCAATTCCGTTCGCCTGTCGGGCTGGGTGCATCGGGTGCGCGACCATGGCGGGTTACTGTTCATCGACCTGCGTGACCACTACGGCCTGACCCAGATCGTCGCCGACCCCGATTCGCCGGCTTTCAAGGTCGCCGAGACAGTGCGCGGCGAGTGGGTCATCCGCGTCGACGGCGACGTCAAGGCACGCTTGCCTGAGACCACGAACGCCAACCTGCCGACCGGCGAGATCGAGATTTTTGCCCGCGAGATCGAGGTGCTTTCGGCTGCCAAGGAATTGCCGCTGCCGGTGTTCGGAGAGCCGGACTATCCCGAGGACATCAGGCTGAAATACCGCTTCCTCGACCTGCGCCGCGAGACGCTGCACAAGAACATCGTCGCGCGCACGAAAATCATCGCCGAGATGCGCAAGCGCATGGGCGAGGTCGGCTTCACCGAATTCTCGACACCGATCCTGACCGCCTCGTCGCCGGAAGGGGCGCGCGACTTCCTGGTCCCGTCGCGCATCCATCCCGGCACCTTCTACGCCCTGCCGCAGGCGCCGCAGCAGTACAAGCAGCTGATCATGGTGTCGGGCTTCGATCGCTATTTCCAGATTGCGCCCTGCTTCCGCGATGAGGATCCGCGCGCCGACCGTTTGCCGGGAGAATTCTATCAGCTCGACCTGGAGATGAGCTTCGTTGAACAGGACGACGTGCTGTCGACCATGGAGCCGGTCATGCGCGGGGTGTTCGAGACCTTCGCCAACGGCAAGCCGGTGACGCAGAAATTCCAGCGCATCCCCTATGACGTTGCCATGCGCAAATATGGCTCCGACAAGCCCGATCTGCGCAACCCTATCGAGATGCAGGCCGTCTCCGACCATTTCCGCGATTCCGGCTTCAAGGTCTTCGCCAACATCCTCGCCAACGACGCCAAGGCCGAGGTGTGGGGCATTCCCGCCAAGACCGGCGGCAGCCGCGCCTTCTGCGACCGCATGAACTCCTGGGCGCAGGGCGAGGGCCAGCCGGGGCTGGGCTACATCTTCTGGCGCAAGGAGGGTGACAAGCTGGAAGGCGCCGGTCCGCTGGCCAAGAACATCGGCGAGGAGCGCACCGAAGCGATCCGCCAGCAACTCGGCCTGGCCGATGGCGACGCCGCCTTCTTCGTCGCCGGCGACCCGAAGAAATTCGTCTCTTTCGCCGGTGCCGCGCGCACGCGTGCCGGCGAAGAGCTGAACCTTGTCGACCGCGAGCGCTTCGAACTGTGCTGGATCGTCGACTTCCCCTTCTTCGAATGGAACGAGGACGAGAAGAAGATCGACTTCGCTCACAACCCGTTCTCGATGCCGCAGGGTGGCATCGATGCGCTGAACGGCGACGATCTGCTCGGCATCAAGGCCTTCCAGTACGATATGGTCTGCAACGGCTTCGAGATCGCCTCGGGCGGTATCCGCAACCATCTGCCCGAAACCATGGTCAAGGCGTTCGAGACGGTCGGGCTCGACCGCGCCACGGTCGAGGAACGCTTCGGCGGTCTCTACCGCGCCTTCCAGTATGGCGCCCCGCCGCATGGCGGCATGGCCGCCGGCGTCGATCGTGTCGTCATGCTGCTCGTCGGCGCCAAGAACCTGCGCGAGATCACCATGTTCCCGATGAACCAGCAGGCCTACGATCTGTTGATGAACGCGCCCTCGGAAGCGAGCCCGCAACAGCTTCGCGAACTGGCACTGCGCGTCGCGCCGACCAAGAAGGACGCCTGATCGCCGGGTTCAGTCTGCGGTTGAAGAAACCGCTGGAACTGATTCTTTCGATAAGAAAATCCCATGAAAAAGCCCGGCATCGCTGCCGGGCTTTTTTGTATTCTGAGATCGCTCGATCAGTCTTCGTTCGCCTTGACGGCAACGCCGAGCGTCTTCGGCAGGTCGAGCGGGTTGGACATGGCGCCTGCCATGATCAGCGCGAACGGCACCGATGCCGGCGGCTCGGCCGAGACTTCAAGGCTCTTCGGGTCGTCGAGATACTTGCTGACCGCGGCCGTCACTTGAGCCGTCAGCTCCGGATTGTTGAGCTGAGCCATGCCGAACGGCACGATCGCCTTGGCCTGGTTGGCAACGTCCTTGGCCGACATGCCCTGCTGCTTGCCGACATATTCCAGCACCTTGCCGGTCAGCGAATCGTCGTCGAAGCGGATCGAGGCGCTGTTGAACGAAAGCTGCTGCAACAGGCCGAGCATGGCCATGCCCTGTGCCGAATTGTCGGCGCCTGCAGGCTGTGCGGCCATCTTCTTCTGCATCTCCTGCAGCGACTTGATGAAGTCCATCGTATAGCCGCCGAGGTCGAAGGTCATGCCGAGCGTACCGGCATTCTCGACGGAGATATCGTATTTCGACAGTTCCATCTTGCCGTCAGATGGCTGCCAGGTGCCGGCCATCTCGAGATTACCCGAGATGTTCTGGTAACCGAGCGCGTTGATGACCTCCTTGGACTTCGGATCATCGACCAGCGACAGGTCAGCCGTGAATTTTTCCGTCGTGCCGGTGAATTCCATCGCCTTGCCGTCGGCGGGAGGGGTGATCTCGATAGCAAGCCCGTCCATCGAGAAGGCCGTCTTGTCGGCAACCTTGACCGTCATGTTCGACAGTTCGGCCGACTTGTACATCATCAGCGAGCCGAGCGGGTTGGCGGCGCCCTCGGCCGGAACCGTCATGTCGTGGATGATGAAGGGGCTGAGATCGAGGGTGACGCCGTCCTTGCTGTGTTCGAAGGCTGTGGTCGAAACGGTGCCGATGTCATAACCGCCATTGGCTTCGGTTACGTTCTCGAGCTTGACGTCGCCGATCGGGAGAGCTTCCTTTTCAGCGGCCGGCTTGATGGCCACCCCCTGCAGCACCATGCTGGTGTTGTCACCGGTCACGCCGGTCCAGGAAATGTCGACGCCCTGGGCGGCAAGTGCTGCCTTCAGCCGGTCGGCAACCGCTGCGTCCTGGGCGAGAGCCGCGTTGAGCGGCAGCGTCAGCAGGAAGGTCGAAAAAGCGAGTTTCTGAAGGGTAGAACGTTTGATTGTCATCGCGAAGTTCCCTGAGAGTGTTTTGGAAAATTGTTTTTCAATTCGTTGCGCCATCACCATTCCGTGACGAACTGGACGGGAAAAAGGCGTCTCCCGCCACAATGGTCAAAAATCGAGGTGAAAGGCAAACCCGATCCCAACGTCATCATCGATAGCGGTGAATTTGTCATGAAGATCTGGCCGGCCAAAGTGTCGTCGGGCTTGGCAATAGAACCGGCATGTAACAGATTGATGTTGGCCGGCGAACTGCCCCTTCCAGTTTCATGTTGCACAACAAGGCGGCCGCGGACCCGCAAGGCGTGCGCCTCTTGCCGCGAATCACCCGCTCGGATAGTCCCAGCCCATGGGAAAAAGGCTTTTACCGCCGCCTGAAGATGGTGGCGGCGATCATATTGAACCGGTCGATCTGAAGAAGGCGCTGGAAGAGCGCTATCTTGCCTATGCGCTGTCGACCATCATGCACCGGGCGCTGCCCGATGTTCGCGACGGGCTGAAGCCGGTCCATCGCCGCATCATGCATGCCATGCGGCTGCTCAGGCTCAATCCCGATCAGGGTTTTGCCAAATGCGCCCGTATTGTCGGCGAGGTGATGGGTAAGTTCCACCCGCATGGCGACCAGTCGATCTATGACGCCCTGGTGCGGCTGGCGCAGGATTTTTCAATGCGCTATCCGCTGGTCGACGGGCAGGGCAATTTCGGCAACATCGACGGCGATAACGCCGCTGCCATGCGCTACACCGAAGCGCGCATGACCGATGTGGCAACCGAGCTGCTTGCCGGAATTACCGAGGATGCCGTCGACTATCGGCCGACCTACAATGAAGAGGACGAGGAGCCGATCGTTCTGCCCGGCGCCTTCCCGAACCTGCTCGCCAACGGTTCGTCCGGCATCGCGGTCGGCATGGCGACCTCGATCCCGCCGCACAACGCCGCCGAGCTTTGCGATGCCGCACTGCACCTGATCGAGCATCGCGATGCGCCGGTGGCCAGGCTGATGGATTTCGTACAAGGCCCGGATTTCCCGACCGGCGGCATCATCGTCGACAGCCGCGCGTCGATCCTGGAGGCCTACGAGACCGGGCGCGGCGGCTTCCGTGTTCGGTCGAAGTGGCACCAGGAGGACCAGGGCAGGGGCACCTGGAGCATCGTCGTCACCGAAATCCCCTATGGCGTGCAGAAGGCACGGCTGATCGAGAAGATCGCCGAGCTCTTGATGGCGCGCAAATTGCCGTTGCTGGAGGATATCCGCGACGAGAGCGCAGAGGACGTCCGTGTCGTGCTGGTGCCGAAGAGCCGCACCGTCGATCCCGGCATCCTGATGGAATCGCTGTTCAAGCTGACCGAGCTCGAGAGCCGCTTCCCGCTCAACATGAATGTGCTGTCGCGGGGCAAGGTGCCGAACGTGCTGTCGCTGAAGGGCGTGCTGCTGGAATGGCTCGACCATCGCCGCGACGTGCTGATCCGCCGCTCCAAACACCGCCTCGGCGAGATCGAGAAGCGGCTCGAGATCCTCGCCGGCTACCTGATCGCCTACCTCAACATCGACGAGGTGATCAGGATCATCCGCGAGGAGGATGAGCCCAAACAGGTGATGATGGCCCGCTGGTCGCTCACCGACACCCAGGCCGAAGCCATCCTCAACATGCGGCTGCGCGCCTTGCGCAAGCTGGAAGAGTTCGAAATCCGCAAGGAATTCGACGGCCTGAGCGCCGAGAAGAAGCAGATCGAGGCGCTGCTTGCGTCAAACGACAAGCAATGGGCGACGATCAAGTGGGAAGTCGCCAACATCCGCGACAAGTTCGGTCCCGAGACCGAACTCGGCAAGCGCCGCACCCAGTTCGCCGACGCGCCGGAGCACGACCTGACCGATATCGCCCACGCCATGATCGAGCGCGAGCCGGTCACGGTGGTTGTTTCGGAAAAGGGGTGGCTGCGGGCGATGAAGGGTCACCTGACCGATCATTCTACCCTGACCTTCAAGGAAGGCGACAGCCTCAAGCTCGCCTTCCATGCGCAGACCACCGACAAAATCCTGGTGTTCACGACGGGCGGCAAGTTCTACACCATCGGCGCCGACCGGCTGCCCGGCGGGCGCGGCCATGGCGAGCCGATCCGCATCATCGTCGACATGGACAATGACCAGGATATCGTCACCGCCTTCGTCCACGATCCGAAGCGCAAGTTGCTGCTGGCCTCATACGACGCCAATGGCTTCGTCGTGCCGGAGGAGGAGGTCGTCGCCAACACCCGCAAGGGCAAGCAGGTGATGAACGTCAAGGCGCCGGATGAAGCCAAGCGCTGCATCCCGGTCAGCGGCGATCATCTCGCTATCGTCGGCGAGAACCGCAAGATGCTGGTCTTCCCGCTGTCCGAGATTCCGGAACTCGGCCGTGGCAAGGGCGTTCGGCTGCAGAAATACAAGGATGGCGGCCTTCTCGACCTGAAGCCGTTCACGCTGGAGACCGGCCTTTCCTGGCAGGATTCGGCCGACCGCACCTTTGTCAGGTCGCGCGAGGAACTGGCTGAATGGATCGGCGCCAGGGCATCGGCAGGCCGCATGGTACCGAAAGGTTTTCCGCGGACGGGCAAGTTTGGGTGAAGCTGCTGATCTCCCCCACGAAGGGGGAGATCAGCAGCTTCACCATCACTATTTGGACTATCGTCACGATTGCTGCACTATATCAGCGCATGACTGGCCGGATGAGCCGGGGAGAACTGTGCGTTTGAAGGAAGCAAAGATCCAGAAACCGGCACAGCGCCTGTTCGGCCTGTCGACGCCGCTCAGGGCCGCTGTCATTCCGCCGCTGTCGGCGGCGCGCTGGCTGCTGGTGCTGATCGTCGCCGCCGGCGTCTATTTCTTCCATGGCTTCCTGTTTCCGGTGCTGGCCGCGCTCGTCATCGCCTTTGCCAGCTGGCCGCTCTACCGGCGGCTGCTTGCCGGCGTCGGTGGCAACCGCACCATAGCGGCCACCTTCGCTATCCTCTTCATCCTGGCCTTCCTGGTGATACCGATCGCGCTCGCCGGCACCTACGCCATCAACGAGGTGCGCGAATGGGTCGGCTGGGCGATCGAAACCAACCGGCACGGCGCCGTCACCCCACACTGGATTGCCACCATGCCTATCGTCGGCGACTGGCTGAACGAGCAATGGATGACCAATTTCGGTCATCCGGGCGGCATCGGCGAACTGATCCAGCTGGTCAGCGGAGCCAATATCGGCAGCATCTATCGTGGTGCGCTGGCCGCCGGGGGCAGCGCCTTCAGCCTTTTCCTGACGCTGCTGTTCATGATGATCGCGCTGTTCTTCGCCTATCGCGACGGCGAGCATTTCGCCGGCCAGGTCGACCACCTTGGCGAGCGCATCCTGCCGACCCGCTGGGAGCGGATTTCGCGCGTCGTGCCGGCGACCATTTCCTCGACCGTGACCGGCATGACCATCATCGCCATCGGCGAGGGGGTGGTGCTGGGGGTCGCCTACTGGCTGGCGGGTGTGCCGTCGCCGGTGACGCTCGGCGCGCTTACCGGCATCATGGCGCTGATCCCCGGCGGCGCGCCTTTGTCGTTCACACTGGTCTCGATCTACCTCGCCGCCAGCGGCTCGCCGATGGCAGGGCTGGCGCTGTTCCTGTGGGGCGCCGTCGAACTGTTCATCGTCGACAAGACGCTGCGTCCGAAGCTCGTCGGCGGACCGATAAAACTGCCCTTCCTGCCGACGTTTTTCGGCCTGATCGGCGGCGTCAAGACCATGGGTTTCCTCGGCCTCTTCATCGGCCCGGTGCTGATGGCGCTGCTGGTCGCGATATGGCGCGAATGGCTGCGCGAAGTGGAACTGGCCGACGAGATGGCCGCCGGCTCGGCGGCCGAAATCGAGGCCAATGCCCAGATCGAGGGTCTGTCGGAGCCCGTCGCGGCGAAGAAGGCCAGCGCCTGAAAAATTTCAGACACGCCGAGCGCTTCTGCGCGATGCCCTATGCCGGGTGAACGACCGCAAGCGTTGCCCGCCGCTTACGCCCCTCATGCAACTGCCACAGGGAATGCGCGATCAGCGTGACGATGAGGATGGCGCCGCCGATCAGGCTGTCGCGGGTCGGCGTCTCGGCGAAGATCATCCACACCCAGACGGGCGCCAGCACCGTTTCGAGCAGATAGAACATCGCCACTTCCGGTCCCGATATGTATTTCGGGCCGTTGGCGAGGCAGAAGAACGAGATCGGCATGATCACGGCGCCGTTGAAGATGATCCACCATGGCGCGTTGACGTGGAAGCCGACCCTGGAAACCATGAAGACCGCGACCGCGAACGGCAGGGCGACGCCGACCAGCGCCGTGAAGCCCATATCCTCGCCGCTGGCGCGCGAGATGGTGATGGCCATGGCGATCGCCAAAGCGGAGCATACCGCCATCAGGTCACCGAACAGGTGCCCGCTGCCGACCGAACTGCCGACGATGATTGCGACGCCGACGATCATCAGCGCCATCGCGGCGAGCGTCAGCGGCCGCGGCCTCTCCTTGAGGACCAGCCACGACAGCAAGGCCGAGAACATGGTGGTGAAGGCCAGGATGAAGACGAGATTCGCGGTCGAGGTGTTGTAGACGCCGGTGATGAAGGCGATCGAGCCGAGCCCGTAGAGCGTGGCGACGACGAGCCCCAGCCGGCCGGGGACCAGCCGGGGCGCCTTGTCGCTCAGCGAACGCCACACGGCCCAGATGATCAGGGACGCGACGAAGGTGGTGCCGGTGCGCAGCAGAAGGATCGTCCAGGCCCCGCCATCGGCAAGGCGGATCAGCGGAATGTCGACGGTCAAGGTCAATCCACCGATGGCGGTTATGAGAAGGCCTTTCTGGTGGTCGTTGTGAGAGGACATGAGCAGCTTTCGCAATGAATGCAGGCAGGCGCGCACTTTCCAGCCAAACGGCTGAAAGACCAGCGTCTCCCGCCTTGAAACAGCTTGAGGTGGATGGTCGAAAAACTTGGCGTCAGACCGCTTCGTTGATGTAGCGCTCCCAGCCTTTCGGGCCGAGATGCTCCTGCGGCATGAAGCGCATCTTATAATTCATCTTGCGCGAGCCGTTGACCCAGTAGCCGAGGTAGACATGGGGCAGTCCCATCGCCTTGGCGCGGGCGATATGGTCGAGGATCATGAAGGTGCCGAGCGAACGGTCCTCGAACTCGGGATTGAAGTAGGAATAAACCATCGACAGGCCGTCGGCCATCTTGTCGGTGAGCGCCACCGCAATCAATTCGCCCTGGCCCTTGCCGGTGATGAAGGTGTCGGGACCGCGCCGGCGGTACTCGATCACCTTGGTGTCGACATGGGTGTCCTCGACCATCATGGCATAGTCCAGCACCGTCATGTCGGACATGCCGCCGCGGCGGTGGCGGGCATCGAGATAGCCGCGGAACAGCGAATATTGTTCGGTCGAGGGCTCGGCATTGTGCATGGCGCCGACGAGGTCGGAATTGTGCTGCAGCACACGCTTCATGTTGCGGCTGGCGACGAATTCCTGGGCGAGGATGCGCACCGAGACACAGGCGCGGCAGGTCTCGCAGGCCGGTCGGTAGGCGATGTTCTGCGAGCGGCGGAAACCGCCTTGCGTCAGGAGGTCGTTCATCTCCGACGCCTTGTCGCCGACCAGATGCGTGAACACCTTGCGCTCGAACTGGCCGTCGAGATAGGGGCACGGCGACGGCGCGGTCAGGAAGAACTGCGGCGACTGGGTCGGGTGCTGCGTCATCTAGCCTTGGAAACACTCCTGCGAATCGCTCTACCTTTGGCCCGGCCGGCGAAAAATTCAACAGGATTGTGAAGGCGCGACCGGGCGGACACCTCACATTTGCGCCGAAGCGATGGCGATGCCTGCTGAAATGCCCTCAGCGGTCGGTGCGGCTGACCACCGTGCCGAGCAGCAGGTCATGCAGCGTGCGCTTGCGGTCCGAGAACAAGGTCACCAGCAGCACCAGCGGCGACAGGATGCGTTGCCGGCCCAGAACAGCACCGAATGGACCACGGCGGTCAGGCCGTCGATCGGCCTGCCATCAAGACGGTCAAGGCGGATGCCCATCATCTTCATGCCGGTCGTGGCCTGGTCGGCGCTGCCCAGCGTGTTCCAGATGTAGAGGATGGCGACGGCCGGCACCAGCATGCCGAACAGCATCCAGCCCAGCCCGAGCGTCAGCAGGCCGAGGAAGAACACCAGAATGGCGAACGGAATGGTGAGCAAGGCGACGATGATATAGTCGAGCACGACGGCCAGGATGCGCCGTGTGCGCACGCCTTCGTAAGCCCTGACATCGTCGAGCCGGGTGTTGATGATTTCACCGTCGAGAACGCGCGCGTTCATGTCATTTCCTCGTAACAGGGGCCTGCTTAGCCTGCGCCCACCTCACCAGAAATGGTGAAGGCTGATGGCGGAATCAAGATCGAACCCTTCGCAGGCGCGCAAAGACGCAGCCAAGCGGGATGGCACTCTGAACCGGTTGAATTTGCGTTGTGGATGGCGTTAGTTTGTTGCGGCGCAACAAGACGCCGAGGGGACGGGGATATATGGACTACGACATGCTGGTTATCGGCAGCGGCCCTTCCGGCCGCCGCGCCGCGGTGCAGTCGGCCAAGCTCGGCAAATCGGTGCTGGTGGTCGACCGGGGCCGACGCCTCGGCGGCGTCTCGGTGCACACCGGCACCATTCCCTCCAAGACGCTGCGCGAAACGGTGCTCAACCTCTCCGGCTGGCGCGAGCGCGGCTTCTACGGGCGCGGCTACCGGGTCAAGCAGGACATTTCGGTCGGCGACCTTGTCGAGCGGCTGCACAAGACGCTCGACCACGAGGTCGAGGTGCTGCAGCACCAGTTCATGCGCAATACGGTCAAGAGCGCGCGCGCGGCGGTGAAGTTTCTCGGCCCCAACAGGGTCAGCCTGACGGCGGACAATGGCGACTACAGCGAAGTCGGCTTCGCCAATGCGCTGATCGCCGTCGGCACCAGGCCGCATCGGCCGCGCGACGTCCCTTTCGACAAGACTCGCGTCTTCGACAGCGACGAGATGCTGGAACTCGACCGCCTGCCGCGCACGCTGACCGTCATCGGCGCCGGCGTGATCGGCGTCGAATATGCGACGATCTTTTCCGCGCTCGACGTGCCGGTGACGCTGGTCGAGCCGCGCAACTCCATCCTCGATTTCGTCGACCGCGAGATTGTCGACGATTTCATCCACCAGATGCGCGACCGCGGCATGACGATAAGGCTGGGTAGCGCGGTGAAGGAAATCCGCTCCAGGCCGGAAGCCGCCGAAGTGGAACTCGCAGACGGTCGAACCATCCGCTCCGAGGTCGTGCTCTATGCCGCCGGGCGCACCGGCAATGTCGGCAGCCTTGGCCTCGACGTGGTCGGCATCGACGCCGACTCGAGGGGTCGCATAAAGGTCGACCCACAGACCTTCCAGACCAGCGTGCCAAACATCTATGCCGCGGGCGACGTCATCGGCTTTCCGAGCCTCGCCTCGACCTCGATGGAGCAGGGCAGGGTCGCCGCTTGCCATGCCTTCGGCGTGGCGTTGCCGCCGCCGCCGGAAACCTTCCCTTATGGCATCTACGCGGTGCCGGAGATATCGACCGTCGGCCAGTCCGAGGAACAGGTGCGCGAGAGCGGGGCTGCCTACGAGATTGGTGTGGCGCGTTTCCGCGAGACCTCGCGCGGCCACATCATGGGTGTCAACACCGGCTTCCTGAAGCTGCTGTTTTCGATCGAGACGCGCCGGCTGCTCGGCGCCCACATCGTCGGCGAAGGCGCCACCGAACTGATCCATATCGGCCAGGCGGTTATCAACCTTGGCGGCACGGTGGACTTCTTCGTCAACAACACTTTCAACTACCCGACGCTGGCCGAGGCCTACAAGATCGCCGGGCTCGATGCCTGGAACAGGATGGGACGAGGGTAGGCTCTGCTACGCAGCCGCCGATCCCGGCAGCCATTGCCTGACGATTGCGGCATCGGGGACGCCAATCTCATGGCCCGAGGCAACGATGCGCGCATCGACCTCGGCGCCGCGCTGGCTGAGCAGTGTCACCAGTGCCGGCGCGAAGGGGCCGTACGTCTCATCGGCGGCACCGGCGATGATCAGCGTCTTGACGCCTCTGAGGTCGGCCGCCGGCGCCTCGTCCAGCACCGGCATCGCCCGCAGCAATGCCGCCCGCCTGATCAGGCCGGGATGGAGCAGCATCAGGCTGGAAACCAGATTGGCGCCGTTCGAATAGCCGAGGAAGGTCGTGCGCCCGGGATTGATCTGGTGCAGTTTCGTGACCTCGGTCACGAATTGCGCGAAGGCGGCTGTCTCGGCAAGGATGCTTTGCTGCCCGAAACGGGTTGGCGTGACCCGCTCGAACCAGCGGAAGCCGTCCTCCTGGGCGATGCGGCCACGCGCTGATATCAGGCAGGCCTGCGGCGCGATCTGCCTTGCCAGCGGCACCATGGTCGTCTCGTCGACACCCGATCCATGCAGCAGGAACAGGCATTCGTCGCTGGCCACGGCGGATGCGAGGAAGCGGTAGGGGAAGGCCAGATCCCGCCGCAACGCGCCGATTTCAACGCTTGCCGCGCTCATCCCGCATCCTTTTGATTATATGAGGTTTCGCTGAATTTGCCGGCTTCAAAACGCAATATTTTCACGCTCCGCGAAAGTTGATTGAACCAGGCGCATTTCAGTCCGTTTCTGCGCCGATACACTCCTGAGCGGAGGAATCGAAGCGGTGCGCCGGGGGTCGCATTGCTGGGTATGAACAACCAGCTTTGAGGCCTTTTGTCGATGACCACCCCAGTTTCACCCGAGCGCGATACGCGCATCGATGTGCTGCGCGCGCTCGCACTGCTGACCATCTTCGTCGACCATGTGCCGGGCACGGCATTTGAGGCGCTCACCTACAAGAATTTCGGCTTCTCGGATGCGGCCGAGGCATTCGTGCTGATTTCAGGCATTTCGGTCGCGCTCGCCTATGGCGCGAAGTTCCGGCCGGGAGGCCGCCTGCTCGCGACATTGAAGATGTGGCGGCGGGCAGGGGTGCTCTACATCGCCCATATCGTCACGACGATGGTGGTGATGGCCCTGTTCTGCGCTGCGGCGGTGTTCGGTCATCGCCCGGAATTGCTGAAGCTGATCAACATCGAACCGCTGATGAAAAACACGCCGGAAGTGCTCGTCGGCATCGTCACGCTCGGCCACCAGCTCGGCTACAACAACATCCTGCCGGTCTACGCCGTGCTGCTTCTCCTGGCGCCGGCCTTCGTCCTGTTCATCAGCTACAGGCCCGTCGCGGCGCTAGTCGTGTCCGGCCTGCTGTGGCTCGTCGCCGGCATCTGGCAGATCGCCCCGCCCAACTATCCCGAACCCGGCGTCTGGTTCCTCAACCCTCTGTCCTGGCAGTTCCTGTTCAACATCGGCCTGGCGGCCATGCTGCATGTCAGGCGCGGTGGCACCATACCGGTCAATCGCTGGCTGGTCGGCGCGGCCGCGGCCTATGTGCTGGCGGCGCTTGTATGGGTGCACAGCCCGCTGTGGGGACGGGTGACATGGTTTAACCTGCCAGTGGTGCTGACCGGCTTCGACAAGACTTTCCTGTCGCTGCCGCGGCTGCTGCATATTCTGGCGGTCAGTTACCTCGTCGTCGCCTTGCCGGCGGTCTCCAGCCTGTTCCGCACCAGCCTCGACCATCCTCTGGCGATACTCGGCAAGCGTTCGCTGCCGGTTTTCATCGCCGGAACGGTGATCGCCATGGTCGCCCAGGTGATGAAGCTGATCAATCCTGGCGGCCTTGCCTATGACAGCCTGCTGCTCGCCGCCGGCATCGCCATGCAGTTCGCGCTCGCCTTCTATCTGGAATGGCAGTCCGCCATCGGCGGCTCGCGGAAAGTTCCGGCGGCCAAGAAGGAAGCCGCGCCTGTTCACGCGCCGTTCGGCATCTCCGCCATGGCGGCCAAAGCCAATCGATGACGCGCTCAGCCGGGTGGTGGCGCCGAGGACGCCCGCACGGTCAGTTCGACGGGCAATTGCTGCCGGCTGGTGCTGCCGTCATTTTCAAGGATAGCCTTGACGGCCAGGCGTGCCATCTCCGCGATCGGCTGCGCGATCGTGGTCAAAGGCGGTTCGCAAGCGGCTGCTTCCGGGACGCCGTCGAAGCCGACGACGGATACGTCCTTGGGAACCTTGAGGTTGCGCGCGGCAAGCCATTCGAGCGCTATCAGCGCCATTCTGTCGGACATTGCCAGGATGGCCGTGGGCGGCTCGCCGGCAGCGAAGATCGCCTCGAGTGCTGCCCTGGTGCTCGCGGCATCGTTGGCCGTCTCGTAGACGGGGACGCTGGAGGTGTCGACGCCAACGCGCGAAAGTTCGTTGAAATAGCCGGTGAGCCGGTCGCGCGTTCCGGCATAGAGTGCCGTGCGCACCTGTTCGGGTGAAACGAAGCCCGTCCTGTCATCGGCAAATGGCAGCGCCAGCACGGCGAAGCGGCGATGTCCGAGATCGGTGAGATGACGTGCTGCAAGGCTGGCGCCGGCGACATTGTCGATGCCGATCGCAGCAACCGACCCTTCCTCCGAATCCAGGTCCAGCGCGACGAAGGGCAGTTTGCGTTCACGCGCCAACTCCACCAAGCGCGAGCCGCCCTCAATGCAGAAAACGATGAAGCCGTCGACCAGGGCGCTCTGGATATTCCAGGCGAGCTGTTCGTTGTTTGCGGCCGAGACCAGCGAGATCCCGGCTCCGGTCGCGTCGCAGGCCTGCGAGATGCCAGCCATCATCACCCGGGCGAAAGGATCGTCGAAAAAATAGGAGAGGGGCTCGGCGGTGGCGACGCCAATGGCGTTGACCTTGCCGGCGCGCAGCAGGCGGCCCTTGGGGTCGGGGCCGGCATAGCCCATCGCCTCGGCCGTTGCCTTGACCCGCTCGCGCACTTCTTCACGCACGATTTCGGGATGGCTGAAGACGTTCGAAGCGGTGCCGTGCGATACGCCCGCCGCCTTGGCGACATCTGCCAGCCTCACCGGTTTTGTGGTTCGATCCAAGATATCCTCACTCGCCTCGGCCGACATTACCGAAGTGCTCTCTAACATAGGTGTCGGTTTGATGCTAACCCACACTTGGATCGATTCAATAATTTGCTTGACATCAGGGATTGAGCGCCTATCTTTGAATCGATCCAATATGGGTGAAAATCTTGAATCGCCCTTGAAGGAAAAGGAGAAGGTCATGCATCCCGTCAACCATCTGTTCGAAGACATCTACCGCAATTATTGGGGCATCTCGCAGGCCGCGAACCGGCCGGAGGGGCGGCCGAAGGCGCAGGCCGCCCGAAATCGCGACCTCATCTTCCGGCGTGCGCGCCGGGGCTGATCTTTGGCTCAGGGGCGGCGAGGGCTCACGAAAGCGGAACCCGCTATGGCCAGCCAGCCGGCGATCAGCAGCGTGCCGCCGATCGGAGCCGACATTGGAAACAGTTTCGAGCCAAGGAAGTCGCGCGCGAGAAGATCGCCGCAAAACAGCAGCAGCCCGGTGAGCAGGACAAGGCTTGCGAACCGTAGCAGGCGGGTCGTACCAATCAGGCCGACGGCAAGGAAGACCGGCGCGTGCATAAGCAGGAAGGATGCCGCCGTGCCGGTGAAGGCGCCGCCAAGATGAGCAGCGGCGGCCGACAGCGCCACGCCGGCGGCGCCGGCAAGACCGCCTGCCAGCACGAGGATAC
The DNA here is from genome assembly GCA_004791255.1 of bacterium M00.F.Ca.ET.205.01.1.1. Lineage (GTDB taxonomy): Bacteria > Pseudomonadota > Alphaproteobacteria > Rhizobiales > Rhizobiaceae > Mesorhizobium. The sequence continues at coordinate 703,474 of SRUQ01000002.1, read as the reverse complement.
GGCTGCCGCCGTTTGATGGTTGCCCGGCGAGGCTCATCGGAGATACTCCATGCTTTGGTCGAGCCGACAAGCCCGTCAGGACTCACCCGCTTCCAGGAGCATATGCCGTGCCCGCCGCGACTGGACAATCCAGTTGTAGACGGCACCGAGCGCCATAAGCACCGATGTGCCCAGAAACACCGCCGGCATGCCGAAATGGCCGCCGACAAATCCCCCAGCCAGCGGCCCGGCGACCTGTCCGACATATTGCGCCGAGATCGACAGTCCAAGCACGTTGCCGCCGACGCCGTCGGGAACATTGTGCCTGATGACGCTGGTGATGCAGGGCAGCAGACCGCCGAGCGCCAGGCCCATCAGGAAGCGCAGTCCGATCAGTTGCCAGCCATCGGTGACGAAGGCCTGCGGGACGAGCAGAACTGCCGAAACGGCCAGCGCGCCGACCACGACATTCCAGTGGCCGACGCGGTCGGCAAGTTTGCCCAGCCATGATGCCGACAGGATGGCGCCAAGCGCTGCCGCAGACATCACCACGCCGGCGACCAGCGTCACCCGGCTCTGATCCTCGATGAGCTGCTGCACATAGACGGTGATGATCGGCTCGATCGACATGGTGGCGAAGGCGAGCAGCATGCCCGTCGTCAGCATGGCGACGACAGGGCGCTTGTCGGGGATCTGCGACCAGCCGCTCTTCGGGTTCGCCGCCGATGCGGCCTTGGCCGTTTGCGGGCGCTGGTTCTCCTTGATCAGGAACGTCGTTGCCAGGAAGGCGAGGAAGATGACGCCTCCGGATAGCAGGAAAGTCGCGCGGATGCCGATGACCGGCGGCAGCGCGCCGCCGAGCAAGGGGCCGACCAGCGAGCCCGCCGTGATCCCCGCCGCCAGGACGCCGAGCGCCCAGCCGGAGCGGTCCTTGGGCGTCTGCATGGCCACCAGTATGGTCGAGCCGGAAGAATAGCCGCCGGCAAAGCCGATCAAAAGCCGCAGCAGCACCAGTTGCCAGACCGTCTCGACCATGCCGGTCAGCGACATGCAGATCGCCATGCCGAAGGAGGCGCGCACCAGCATCAGCTTGCGGCCATAGCGGTCGCCGAGCCGTCCCCACAGCGGCGCGACCAGCGCCGCCGCGAAGAAGGTTGCGCCATAGGCGATGCCGGACCACTGCACGATCGCCGCATGGCCCTGCGCGCCCAACTGCTCGACATAGAGCGGCAGGAACGGCAACAGCAGCGTCATGGCGATCAGCGTGCTGAACGAGCCGGCGAAGCAGACGGCGAGATTGCGCCGCCAGTGGATGTTGTAGCCGCTCTGCTCCATGCCGTCCCTTGTCATGCCTATGCCTGCTCGATCTTCTGTCTGTTCGCAAACTGGATTGCCGTGGATACCAAGTTGGGATACCAAGCTGGCATCCGTCATGAACTTCAACCCGGCCGCTGTCAATCTGGCTCTGAACAAGGAAACGCGATGTCGCAGATGCAGAATGTCGAACGGCAGCTCCGCGAGATGATCCTTGGCCTTGAGATCGGCCCCGGGGAGAGGCTGACCGAGCGCTGGATCGAAAGCCGTTTCGGCGCCTCGCGCACGCCGGTCAGAGCGGCGCTCCTGCGGCTCGAGACCGAGGGTCTTGTCGGCAGGGACGGGCGCGGCTGGACGGTCTCGCCCATCAATCTCGCCGAACTCGAGCAGATCGCCGTCTACCGCGAGGCGGTCGAGGTCGCGGCCCTGCGGCTGACATGCCGGCTCGACGACAGGAGCGGCATTGATGTCATCGAGGCAATGCTCGCCTCATGTGATGACACCACCCCGCGCGAGGAATGGCATCGCGTCGGCATGGATTTTCACATCGAACTGGCGCGGCTTTCCGGCAACGAATTCCTGTTCCGCGCGGTTCGTGACGCGATGACGCGGCTTTCGCGTGCCCGCTGGCTGGAGGTTCGCGACGAGACGGCGCTTCATCGTGCCTGGGCTGAACATCATGCGATCCTGGCCGCGGTGCGGGTCGGCGATGCCGATGAGGCATCGCGCCTGTTGTCGGCGCATATAGGTGGCAGCCGCGAGCGGCTGGTGACGTCCCTGCATGACGACCGGAGGGGCTTGCGTGCCAGGGGCTTTGCCGTCGTCGCCGCGTGATCCGCGCGTCGGGTAGGACTATCTACCCGCGACGCCTGCAGACGTTTTCGGCTCTGCCCGGCGGCAAATGTGAATGCATGGCGGTGCAGCCCAGTCCGTTGGCCAGCGTTGGTGGGGGCTTGCAAGATGCGCGGCGCGATGGTGTAGGAGGGCCGGGCGCCAGCATAGTGAGAGCTGCCTGATTGTTTTGATGAAGTGGACTGATGGCCACCATTTCGCGGACCGCGGCAAAGGTTTTCTATTATGCAAGGAACGTCGTGCGCGATGTCGCGCCACAGGCGCTGTTTCGCAGCAGGCTGGCGGCCCGCCTCGCAAAGGCCAGGCTTTCGGATGACGTCGCGCGTCGTCGGCTGAATTTCTACAACAAGCTGGAGGACGCCTTTGCGCCGAGCGCCGATGCCGTGCCCGTCAGCAAGTTGCCCTTCACGCCGACCATGTACTACTACGACCTGAAGGAGTTCGCCCGCTACTTCGACCCTGGATTGCTGATCGATCTGGAGTTCGGCGACGTCCGCGACGTGCCGAAGGTGCCGTCAATCGTCAAGGATCGGCCGATCCGTGCAGGCGACAGCAATGCGGTCATTATGAAGCTCGACAAGTTCCGTCATTTCCAGATGCCGGCCGACAAGATTTCGTTTGCCGACAAGCTTCCCGCAGTGGTGTGGCGCGGCGACCTCAACAATCCGATACGGAGAAGATTCCTGAAAGCCGTACGCGACCTGCCGTTCTGCGATGTCGGCTCGCATAAGCCGAACGCACCGGCCGAATACAGCAAGCCCTTCCTCAGCATCAGCCAGCACCAGCGTTACCGCTACATCGTCTCGCTCGAAGGCAACGACGTTGCCACCAACCTCAAATGGATTCTCAGTTCGAAGTCGCTCTGCCTGATGCCGCCGCCGACATACGAGACATGGTTTGCTGAAAGCCGGCTCGAGCCGAACGTCCACTACGTGCCGCTTGAAACGGATTTCTCCAATCTTGCCGAGCGTGTGGCGTATTTCGAGCGGCATCCCGAACAGGCCGAGCGCATCGCCGCGGCGGCGAACGCCTATTGCCGGACTTTCGCCGACGAGCAGGCCGAGCAGGCGATCTCGCTGCTCGTCCTCTATAAATACTTTGTGCTCAGCGGCCAGATCAAACCGGACGCCGAGGTCTGGCGCTGCATTACCGGCTAGTCGCGGTAGCGGATTCCCCAGCGATACGTTCCGTCAGATACCGCTGCGGTCGATGACGAGGTCGGCGGTGCTGAACCGGTCCCTGGCGGTCAATTGCTGGTGCCAGTAGGGGTAGAGCAGGGGCGGGCGGCTGGCCGCGTCGAGGCGCCCGCGTTCTTCCGCACTCAACACCAGGCTGGCGGCGGCGAGATTGTCCTTGAACTGGGCTTCGTTGCGCCCGCCGATCACCAGCGAACTGACGGCCGGCCGGCCAAGCAGCCAGGCGAGCGCGATTTGCGCCGCCGACACGCCACGTGCCTTGCCGATGTCGACGAGCTGATCGACGATCCGCCACAGCCGGTCCTCGTCGCGGATAGGCGGCTCGGACCAGCCGCCGACCTGGCGTGCCGTGGGGCTGTCGCGATGATATTTGCCGGACAGCAAGCCGCCTGCCAGCGGGCTCCATACCAGCACGCCCAGTCCCTGATCGACCGAGATCGGCAGCAATTCGTATTCGGCTTCGCGAGCTTCCAGCGTGTAGTGGATCTGCTGGGTGATAAAGCGTGGCTGGTGGCTTCTGTCGCTGATGGCGAGCGCCTTCATCACCTGCCAGCCGGAATAGTTGGAGCAGCCGACATAGCGGACCTTACCTTGACCAACCAGCGTGTCGAGTGCGGCCATCGTTTCCTCGAGTGGCGTCACCCCGTCCCATTCGTGCAGGAAGTAGATGTCGATGACGTCGGTCTTCAGCCGCTTCAGGCTCTTCTCGCATTCGCGGATCAAATGATGGCGCGACAGGCCTTCGTCGTTAGGGCCGCGGCCGATGCGCATGCGCGCCTTGGAGGCGATCAGGACGTCGTCCTTGCGCTTGCCGCCGAGCGCCTCGCCGATGATTTCTTCCGAAATCCCGTTCGAATAGACATTGGCGGTGTCGATGAGGTTGACGCCGGCATCGATGCACATGTCGATCATGCGCTTTGCCTCGGCCAGATCGGTCTTGCCGACGGCGGCAAACGGCCCGGCGCCGCCGAAGGTCATGGTGCCCATGGTCAGGGTCGAAACCTTCAGGCCGGAACGGCCAAGGGTGCGGTATTCCATGTCAGTCCTCGCAATTGCATTGGGGAGGGAAGCCCGGACGAGCCCTGTGCATTTGTATGACAATTCGCAGAGCTTGTCGCCCCATGCGAAAACAGCGTGCCGTCCAGGCTGCAATAAAACCGTCATTGCCAGCCTATATCTAGTCGGCTCAGGGCGTTCCCCGAACGCGGCCGCCCGGTCGTTGCCGACGGGCGGCAGCTTGCAGGTGGAGCAATACGAGATGGACGAATCCAAACCCAAGGCCGGAGCCAGGGACTGGCTGGAAGCGGAACTCGCCGACACGCTGGACGAGGACTACGAACTCGAAATGTCGGAACCGGCGCTGTCGCTGGAGATCGCCAAGATCTACAAGAACGCCCATCCGCCATCGATCGACCGCGTCCAGTATTTTCGCGACCTGATCGCGTTGCAGTCCGAACTGATCAAGCTGCAATCCTGGGTCGCCTACCACAAGAAGAAGCTCGTGGTGATTTTCGAAGGCCGCGATTCCGCCGGCAAGGGCGGCGTCATCAAGCGCATCACCCAGCGGCTCAACCCGCGCATCTGCCGTGTCGTGGCGCTTCCGGCGCCGACCGAGCGCGAAAAGTCGCAATGGTATTTCCAGCGCTATGTGCCGCACCTGCCGGCCGGCGGCGAGATCGTGCTGCTCGACCGCTCCTGGTACAACCGCTCAGGCGTCGAGCGGGTGATGGGTTTTGCCGGCCCCGATCAGGTCGAGGAATTCTTCCACGACGTGCCGGAGTTCGAGCGCATGCTGGTGCGCTCCGGCATCACACTGGTGAAATACTGGTTCTCGATCACCGACGAGGAACAGCAGATGCGCTTCATGATGCGCATCCACGATCCGATGAAGCAGTGGAAGCTGTCGCCGATGGACCTGCAGTCGCGCGTGCGCTGGGAACACTACACCAAGGCCAAGGAAGAGACCTTCGCCCGCACCAACATTCCGGAAGCGCCCTGGTTCATCGTCGAGGGCAACGACAAGAAGCGGGCGCGGCTGAACTGCATCGACCACCTGCTCAAGCAGATGCCGTACGAAGACGTGCCACATGAGGAAATCACGCTGCCCGAGCGTGTCTTCAACCCGGAATACGAACGCCAGGTGCTGCCACGCGAGCTTTATGTGCCGGAGAAGTATTGACTACTCTTCCTTCTCCCCGTTTCACGGGGAGGTGAGGGGCGGCGCCAGCGTGGGCGATTGCCCCCCAATTCGCCATCAGAGGCTCATCGGCAACTTTCAACCGGCAGCGCTGCCCCTCATTGCCCTGCCGCGCATTTCTCCCCGTGAACGGGGAGAAAGAGCTTACGCCCGCCCGATCATCACATGCGTTGCATCAGCGGTCGCTACTTGCCCGGTACAGCGATAGCCCAGCTTCAGCATGTCGAGGCCAGCGAAGAGGTGCTCGCCCGAGCCGAGCAGGAGTGGCGAGACCGCCAGATGCATCTCGTCGATGAGCTTCTCCTGCAGATACTGCCGCAGAGTCGAGACGCCGCCGCCGACGCGCACGTCCTTGCCGCCGGCCGCCTCTTTGGCTTGTTCGAGCGCGGAATGGATGCCATCGGTAACGAAGAAAAAGGTCGTGCCGCCTTCCATCTCGATCGGCGCGCGCTTGTGATGCGTCAGGATGAAAGTCGGCACATGATAGGGCGGGTTAGGGCCCCACCAGCCTTTCCAGCTGTCGTCCGGCCAGTCGCCGCGACTCGGCGCGAACATGTTGCGGCCGAGGATCCATGCGCCGAGATTGTCGAAGCTGCGCACGGCAAAATCGTCATCCGTATCCGTTGTCCCGCCTTCCTTACCGATCATCCGGTAGAACGAGCGGGTCTTGGTCATCCATTTGTGGAGATCTTCGCCACCCACGCCGAGCGGGTTGTCCAGGCTCTGATCGGGACCAGCGCCGTAACCGTCGAGCGACAAGGTGAAAGCGTTGACACGCAGCTTTGACATAAGTGCCTCCAGACCGGTTGTATTTGCAATCGACTATGGGGTAGTCAAACTGATTGCGAATTGCAAGCGGTATTTATGAGGACGAACAATATCGACGCGCCGCGCGGGTGCTGAAACAGGCCCGAGATTATCGGTGAGGCGTTTAACCCCGCAGCATCTCCGCCAATTCAGGCGCGAAATAAGTCAAGATGCCGTCGCAGCCGGCGCGCTTGAAGGCCAGAAGCGATTCCAGCATCGCCTTTTCGCCGTCGATCCAGCCATTCGCGGCGGCCGCCTTGATCATCGAATATTCGCCCGACACCTGGTAGGCGAAGGTCGGCATCTGGAACTCGTCCTTCAGCCTGCGGATGATGTCGAGATAGGGCAGGCCGGGCTTGACCATCAGCATGTCGGCGCCCTCGGCGATGTCCTGTTCGGCCTCGCGCACCGCCTCGTCGGAATTGGCATGGTCGAGGTAGTAGGTCTTCTTGTCGCCCTTGAGCAGGCCTGCCGTGCCGACCGCCTCGCGATACGGACCGTAGAAGGCCGAGGCGAACTTCGTCGCGTAGGACATGATCGCCACGTCCTGGAAACCATTGGCGTCGAGCGCGTCGCGGATGGCGCCGATGCGGCCGTCCATCATGTCGGACGGCGCGATGATGTCTGCGCCGGCCGCGGCCTGGATGACCGCCGCTGCCGCGACCTGTTCCACCGTCTCGTCGTTGACGATGATGCCGTCGCGCAGGATGCCATCATGGCCGTGGCTGGTGAAAGGGTCGAGCGCGGCATCGGTGATGATGCCGATCTCAGGCACCGCGTCCTTTATCGCGCGGGTGGCGCGGTTGATGACGTTTTGCGGATCGAGGATGTGCGAGCCGGTCTGGTCGCGTAGCGACATGTCGACATTGGGGAAGGTGGCAAGGGCTGGAATGCCGAGCTTTGCCGCCCGTTCCGCCTCCTTGACGGCGAGATCGAGCGACAGGCGGAACACGCCGGGCATGGCGGCGATCGGTTCGCGGATATTCTTGCCGTCGACGACGAAGATCGGCCAGATCAGGTCGTCGACCGAAAGCCGGTTTTCCTGCACCAGGCGGCGCGACCAGTCGGCCTTGCGCATACGGCGCAAGCGCCGGCTGCCGGTGATCTCATCGACGCTACGGGCGCCGGCTGGTTTTGCGGGGGTGAATCTGTTCATCGCCAAAACTCTCGTTTGGCCGGCTTTTACCACGAGCCCTTGCCGCAGACCAATGCGACACGATTGTGCCAACGTTCAACCGAACTCTATTGCGGCTGCCCGTTGCCCGACAGGATCTGTGCCGCGCCGCGCATAGCGACACGGAACGCTTCGTCGAAACCGACGCCGCGTACCTGCCAGCGATAGGTTTTGCCGCCGGTCGCCAGCCGCCAGTCGGCGATCCAGCCGAGTTCCTTTTCGCTCCAGACCAGGCTGCCGGCCAGTGCCTGATCGGCGCCGGCTTTCTTCGCGGCGGCGTCCAATGCCGCCATCTCGGCATCGCGCAGCGTCCGGTCGTCCAGCCCGGATTGCGACAGCTGCGCCGCGGTGGGAAACGCCACCTGCATGGCGAGCGGGGTCGCGGCATTGCCGAAGGATTCGCGCATCGCCGCGCCGCTGTCGCCATCGGCGTCGAGCACGAAATGCCTGGCGGCGCGTTCGTTTGCCAGAAACACCGCCAACCGTGGCCGCTCGGCCAGCCATGGCTTGCTGCCCAGCGAAGCCAGAACCTGGTCGATCATCGCAGGCGCGTAGTGGCAATAGAGATTATGCGGCCTGTCATAGGTGCCTTGTTCGTCATGGTTGGGAACGCCTTGCAGACGATCGCGATAGCTGAAGCTGGCGACGAAACCGCCCGCCTTGTCGCGCAGCGCCGCCATCTCCGGTTTCGCCGGCAGGCGCTGGTCGCCGGACACCCGGACCAGAACCGCGTCGAGACAGGCCTTGAAGCCGGCCTCGCGGCGTTCTTCTCCCTTGCCGCTGACAATGGTCTGCGACTGGTAGAGCTTGGTGACGTCAGCCGCCAAGGCGGGATGGGCGGCCAGGCAAATGCCGATCAGATCGATTGCCATCAACGCAAGGAGCAAAAATCGAGCCATGAACAACGTTCCTTCGAGGTCTTGCGTGCGTAATGTCGTGGCACGACCTCGATCCGCTTTCCGGCTGTTTTCTGGCCTTGCGGAACAAGTTCTAACACCGGTGGCCGTTTCGAACCACAGGCCGCGCGGGCGCCCTTGGCATTGACGCACTCATGCGCCGCCTTTAGCACTTCAGTCCCGCAGGCGCGGGGGAGGGATTCTCTGGCGATGGATTTTGGCGGCGACGACGAGATCCGCTTCGAACGACTGGGCCGGGCAGGTGTCGTCACACTGACGCGGCCACAGGCGCTGAACGCCTTGACGCACCGCATGATCAAGGCGCTGGACAAGGCGCTGACCGCTTGGGAGCAGGAACCCGGTGTCGATGTCGTGGTCATCAAGGCCGAGGGCAGGGCGTTTTCGGCCGGTGGCGACATATTGCACGTTTACGAGACTGGCCGGGCCGGCAAGCCGCCGGTCGAGTTCTTCGCCGATGAATATCGGCTCAACGCCCGCATCAATGGCTACAAAAAACCCTATCTGGCGCTGATCGACGGCATTGTCATGGGCGGCGGCGTCGGCATTTCCTTTCATGGATCGCACCGGGTGATGACCGAGAATGCCCAGTTTGCCATGCCGGAGGTCGGCATCGGCTTTTTCCCGGATGTCGGCGCCAGCCATCTGCTGCCCGACCTTGGCGGCTCGTTCGGTATGTATCTGGCGCTGACCGGCAACCGCATTCGCTATGGTGACGCGCTGTGGTCGGGGCTGGCCACCCACACCATAAAAGCAGAAGACCAGGCCGGTTTCCTGGATCGGCTGGTGCTGACCGGCGATCCGGAATCGGTGTTGCGTGGCTTCTTCGTTCAGGCCAGGCGCGAGACCGACAGGCCGGTGCTGGAGGCGATCGCTCGCCATTTCGCGCAGCCCTCGCTGGCCGACGTCATCCACAGTCTGGACCGGGCGGCAGGTTCCGATGCTTTCGCGGAAAAGACGCTGGCCACGATCCTGACGCGCTCGCCGACCAGCCTGCGCGTCGCTTGGCGCCAGATCAGCGCCGGCCTGACCTTGCCGATGGATGCCTGCATGAAGATGGAATTCCGCATCCTCAACCGGATGCTTGCCGGCCACGATTTCTATGAAGGCATCCGCGCCGCCATCATCGACAAGGGGTCCAGGCCGCAATGGCGGCCGGCGACGCTGGACGCGGTCAGCAATGCCGATGTCGACGCCTATTTTGCCTCGCTCGATGAACGGGAGCTCCAGCTATGGGCGAGGTGACATCGAGGCGCGTCGTGCTTCAACCCTCGACGGTCGAGGTGATCTTTGCCTGGTTCCAGCGGGTCATATCGGGCTATTGCCTGCTGTTCGGCATCCTGTACTGGATCAGGCTGATCGGCTTTTATCCCGGCTCCTTGTGGCGCTTCGACCTGATGCCCGTGCATTGGCAGGTGGCGGCGGTGATGCTCGCCGTGTTCTTCCCGTTCGCCGCCGCCGGCCTGTGGATGCTGGCCTCCTGGGGCCCGGTGATCTGGTTCATATGCGCCGTGACCGAGATTGTGATGTATGCCGGTTTTCCCGAGCTTTTCGGTCACCGCCCGCTGATCATCGTCTCGCATACGGCGGTGGCGCTGCTCTACATCGTCTTCCGCGTCGTCATCTATCTGCAGAAGCGCTCGGCGCGGCCATAGGTTGGCAGTGGCGCAAAGCTCCCTGATTTGCCCCGGAATGCGTTGGCTAAATCTTTAGGTTAATTATCCTTACGCGGGAGACCGTTCGTTAAGCCTCTTTCGAAACCTCTTACCGGTAAGCTCTTGTTAGCCCTAGCGTTTAAGTCGAATTTTATGAGTATTCGATAGTGTCGCGATCAAGGTGAAAAACAAAAAATCACCAGGGCGACAAACGAGAGGCAAAGACAATGATCAATTCGCGTCCGGCGGCGAAGACCGCCAACGTTTCCGACGATCGCCGCGAGGCAATCCGTTCCCTGTACATGGAATCGCTGCAGCTGGTCGAGCGCCTGCACCGCCGCCTGCTTGACGTGATCAAGGACGAATTCGACCGCAACGGCCGTTCCGACATCAATGCCATCCAGGCGCTGCTGCTCTTCAACATCGGCAATTCGGAGCTGACCGCCGGCGAGTTGCGCTCGCGCGGCTACTATCTCGGCTCGAACGTCTCCTACAATCTGAAGAAGCTGGTCGACCTCGGCTTCATCAACCACCAGCGCTCGCGCATCGACCGCCGTTCGGTTCGCGTTTCGCTCACGCCGAAGGGCAACGACGTGGCCGAAGTGGTCGCCGGTCTCTACGAGCGTCATGTCGGCTCGATCGAACAGGTCGGCGGAATCAACACCGACGAGTTCACGCAGATGAACCGCGCCCTGCAGCGCCTCGACCGCTTCTGGAACGACACCATCGCCTACCGCATGTAAGCCACGGCCAAAATCAGAAGCCGCGCCACAGAAGCGCGGCAAGGACAGCGACCTCCAGTCAGGGCCGGTGCCGAAAGCACCGGCCTTTTTTCTGATCGCGGACTGCCCCGGCAGCTCAGAGGACGGTCGGCAGAGTGCTGGCGCGCCGCCTTGAAGAGGCCATGCCTTCCGGCCCGCTATGCTTTTGCCCCGACAATGCTTAGTGTTCACAGCACCAAGGGGGGTATCATGGGCCGAGGCAGCCGCATCAAAATCTGTTCTGTGGCGGTGCTGCTTTTGCTGGCGCCGCAAACGGCCTTCGCCGAAGAGTGGTGGAAGGATTCCTTCGCCACGGAAGGCAGCAGCCCGTGCGACAATAACGATTCCAGGGTGACGTTTACCGACAAGTCCGTGGAAATGTGGGAAGTCGGATGCACGCTCGACAAGGTTCAGAAGCTCAAGGGCCTGGATGCCGTCGTCCTGGACATGACCTGCTCCGACGATGAGAACAGTGTCGAGAAGAGACGAGCCCTGCTGCTCAAACTCGAGGACAACAAGATACTGCGCTATCCGGAGTACCAGGTCTTGCAGCGCTGTTCGGAACTGGAGGCCAAAAAGCCAAACCCCTGAGGGGTGGCCGTCTCCATACCGGCAGGCGATACCGAAAAAGCACGGGACTTTCATTTCGCTGCGTCGCCCGAGCCAAATCGCGGGCCAAGGCCACGTTGCCGCCATATTCCAATGAAACCGAGAATGCCGGTGATGCTGTGGTCCAGGCCACGCGTTCACCCGGAACCGTACCGTGCCTCACGCGTTTGTGGCCGGCCTGATGCGGACATGGTTGGCTAATTGTTAAGATTGCCAACTCTAGAGTGCGGGCAGATCGCCCCTTGATCGAATGCTACAAGAATGTCTGGAACGTCCATGAGAACCAGCCGCCGTTTTTTCCTTTCCGGAGCCTCCGCGCTCGCAGCCGCCATGGTCGCGGGCGGCGCCAATGCGCAGGACGTGATCGGTGACATCCTGAAATCCTCGGCCCGCGGCAATTGGGACGACCAGTTCGACGCCCGCGCCAGCGAGGGCGGCAAGGTGGCCTCGACGCTGCCGATCTTCAGCCTTCAGACCGTCGCCTTTACCGAACAGGCGGTGGCGCAGTACCAGAACATCGCCGGGCAGGGCGGCTGGCAGCAAGTGCCGGACAGCAAGAAGCTGCAGCTCGGCGTCGACGATCCCGATGTGGTGCCGTTGCGCAAGCGCCTGATGGTCTCCGGCGACCTGTCGCAGAGCGCCGGCATTTCGACAGCCTTCGATTCCTATGTCGACTCGGCGGTCAAGCGCTTCCAGCTGCGCCACGGCCTGCCCGCTGACGGCGCGATGGGCAAGTACACCTATGCCGCGATGAACGTTTCGGCGCAGGTCCGGCTCGGCCAGTTGCAGACCAATCTGCAGCGGCTGAAGGAGAAGGCGGGCACGCTCGGCAGCCGTTACGTGCTGGTCGACATTCCGGCGGCGCAGATCGAAGCAGTCGAGAACGACCGCGTCGTGCTTCGCCACACCGCGATCGTCGGCAAGATCGACCGCCAGACGCCGATCGTCAATTCCAAGATCAACGAGATCATCGTCAATCCCTACTGGAACGCTCCGGTCTCGATCGTGCGCAAGGACATCATTCCGCTGATGCGCAAGGATCCCGACTATCTGAAGAACAGCCATATCCGCCTGTTCGCGCCGGATGGCAGCGAAGTCGATCCGATGAACGTCGACTGGTCGACGGACGATGCCGCGAAGTACCGCTTCCGCCAGGACCCGGGCTCCGGCAACGCCATGGCCTCGGTCAAGATCAACTTCCCGAGCCCCGACGGCGTCTACATGCACGACACGCCGCAGCAGAGCCTGTTCGGCAAGATGATGCGCTTCGATTCCTCGGGCTGCGTGCGCGTGCAGAATGTGCGCGACCTCGTCACCTGGATCCTGCGCGATACGCCCGGCTGGGACCGCCAGCATTTCGAGGCGACCATCAAGACTGGCGAGAATACGCCGGTGCCGGTCACCAATCCGGTCCCGGTCCATTTCCTCTATCTCTCGGCCTGGTCGACCGGACCTGGCGTCGTCCAGTTCCGCGACGACGTCTACGCGCTCGACGGCGCCAGCGAGTTGCAGATTACGTCGTCGCTGTAAGTAATTGATATTCAGAATAAAAAGGCCGCCCTTGAGGCGGCTTTTTTATTGCGTGGGGTACGCGTCAAATCAGCCGCTGGTTCACCAGTCTGGCCACTGCCTGCGCGCGGTTGACGGCACCGAGCTTGCGCCGGGCGCTGCAAGGCTGTCGGCCGGCAAAAACCACTGTCAACCTCGTGCTATCGGAAGGTTGATGCTGTCGTGTCCTCGCTTGTCCCGAACCAGCCCGCTCCGCATGACACGCCGCCGGCGAATGGTCGTTGCCACGCCGTCACGAGGCTTGGCTGGACGTGGGGCCGGCGATTGCGCATGGTCCGCCAAACAGCGGAATCGCAGCATGGAAGTCGCCGTCTTCATCCTCGTCGTGCTCGTCTTCGTAGCACTGTCCGGCGCGTTGGTGCGGCTGGTGCGGGTGGTGCCGCTGCCAGTGCTGCAGATCGCCATCGGCGCGGCTCTTGCCTGGCCGGCGCGGGGCCTGCATGTCGAGATCGATCCGGAACTGTTCCTGCTGGTGTTTATCCCACCGCTTCTGTTCGGCGATGCCTTCGCGGCGCCGAAGCGCGAACTCGTCGCCTTGCGCGGTCCCATCCTCGACCTTGCCATAGGGCTCGTCTTCTTCACTATCGTCGGCTTCGGCTATGCCTTGCACTGGCTGGTGCCGAGCATCCCGCTGGTCGTCGCTTTCGCGCTGGCCGCGGTGTTGTCGCCGACCGACGCGGTGGCGGTGTCCTCGATCGTCGACAGGAATGTGGTTCCGTCCCGACTGATGCATATATTGGAGGGCGAGTCGCTGCTCAACGACGCGTCGGGCCTAGTCATGTTCCGCTTTGCGGTGGCGGCGGCATTGACCGGCAGCTTCTCTTTCGCCGCCGCCTCGCTCAGCTTCCTCTACGCGGTTGCCGCCGGCATCGTCGCCGGCGTGGTGGCCTTGTTCATCGCCGCCAAGGCGCTGCAGATACTCAACCGGATCGGCGGTGTGCCGGCCGAGGCGCAGGTTCTGGTCATGATCCTGCTGCCTTTCGTCGCCTATCTGAGCGCCGAACATATCGGCGCCTCGGGCATCCTGGCGGCGGTCACTGCCGGCCTTCTGACCGGCGTCTCCGGCATGTACCGCTACCTCGGCGTGTCGGCGCGCATGCAGAGCTTGTCGCTGTGGGCGACGCTCACCTTCGTCTTCAACGGTGCTCTCTTCATCTTGCTCGGCCTGCAACTGCCCGACATCATCCGCAAGGTGCCCCCGGAACTGTCCAGTCGGCACTGGTTGCTGGAGCCGGTGCTGACCGTGCTTTTGCTGACGCTTTGCCTGATCGCCCTGCGCTTCCTCTGGATCTGGATCGGCGACATCGCAGCCGCACTCGCCGCCCGGCTCGGCAAGCGCGAGGCCGAACGGTTCGGATTTCGCGTCCGCCTCGCCGGATCGGTCGCTGGCGTGCGCGGCGCCATCACATTGGCCGGCATCCTGTCGCTGCCGCTGGCGCTGCAGGACGGCTCGCCGTTTCCGGCCCGCGATGTCGTGATCTTCCTTGCCGCCGGCGTGATCATCTGTTCGCTGATCATCGCCAGCTTTGCCTTGCACAGGATCGCGCGCGGGCTGGTCGAGCCGGGTGAGGATCCGGCAGCGGCGGAGGAACGCTGGGCGCGTGTCGGCGCGGCCAATGCGGCAATCGCCAGGATCGAAAGCATCGCCAACGAGGCAGGCGAGGGCGAGGCGGTCGACGCCCGGCTGGCCATCGCCGACAGCATCGTAGCTGGCTACCGGCGCCGCATCGCTGCTTCGGACGAGGCCGACGAGGCCCGCGCCGAGGCCCGCGAAGCCGGCCGGCTGGAGCTCGAACTCAGGACCGCCGGCATCGAGGCCGAGCGCGCCGCGCTACGCGCCATGTTCCGCAGCCAGAAGATCAACGATCATACGATGCGCGCGCTGTTTTCCGAGATCACCTTGACCGAGGCCTTGCTGAAACAGCGCCGCGACAGGAAATAGCGGTCCGCCACGATCCGTTGGCGCAATCCGGCCAGCAAATTTCGCGCCGCAAACGTGGCGAGGTCAAAACAACTGTGTTAATGGCGCGCCAATGCATGTCGCCCAAAAGCGAGCAGCGCTTTTTGGGATCGCGATATGTGTGGATAGTTATCCCAAACCGGAGGATTTTCAGGCCATGGCAACTGCAGCGGCGGCGTCGAACAAATTCGAATCCTTCTTCGAAACAACGCTGGAAGATGCCGATCCGGAAATCTTCGGCGCCATCCGCAACGAACTCGGCCGTCAGCGCCACGAGATCGAATTGATCGCCTCGGAAAACATCGTCTCGCGCGCCGTGCTCGAGGCGCAGGGCTCGATCATGACCAACAAATATGCCGAGGGCTATCCGGGCAAGCGCTACTATGGCGGCTGCCAGTTCGTCGACGTGGCCGAGGAATTGGCCATCGAGCGGGCCAAGAAGCTGTTCGGCTGCAACTTCGCCAATGTCCAGCCCAACTCCGGCAGCCAGATGAACCAGGCCGTGTTCCTGGCGCTCTTGCAGCCGGGCGATACGTTCATGGGCCTCGACCTCAATTCCGGTGGTCACCTGACCCACGGCTCGCCCGTCAACATGAGCGGCAAATGGTTCAAGGTCGTCTCCTATGGCGTGCGCAAGGAAGATCATCTGCTCGACATGGACGCGATCGAGAAGACCGCGCATGAGACCAAGCCGAAGCTGATCCTGGCCGGCGGCACCGCCTATTCGCGCATCTGGGACTGGAAGCGTTTCCGCGAGATCGCCGATGCGGTGGGCGCCTACCTCATGGTCGACATGGCTCACATCGCAGGCCTCGTCGCCGGTGGCGTGCATCCGTCGCCGCTGCCGCATGCTCATGTCGTGACCACGACGACGCACAAGTCGCTGCGCGGCCCGCGCGGCGGCATGATCCTTTGCAACGACGAGGACATCGCCAAGAAGATGAATTCGGCGGTGTTCCCCGGCCTGCAGGGCGGCCCGCTGATGCATGTCATCGCCGCCAAGGCTGTCGCCTTCGGCGAGGCGCTGAAGCCGAGCTTCAAGCTCTACGCCGAAAGCGTCGCCGCCAACGCCAAGGCGCTGGCCTCCAGCCTGCAGGAGACGGGCCTCGACATCGTCTCGGGCGGCACCGACAACCATCTGATGCTGGTCGACCTGCGTCCCAAGAACGCGACCGGCAAGCGCGCCGAGGCGGCTCTTGGCCGCGCCAACATAACCTGCAACAAGAACGGTATCCCGTTCGACCCGGAAAAGCCCTTCGTCACCTCGGGCGTGCGGCTAGGGACCCCGGCCGGCACCACGCGCGGCTTCGGCCAGGCCGAGTTCCGCGAGATCGGCAAGCTGATTGCCGAGGTGCTGGACGGGCTGAAAGTGGCCAATTCCGACGAAGGCAACGCGGCGGTCGAGGCAGCGGTCAAGGCCAAGGTGGTGGCGCTGACCGATCGGTTCCCGCTCTATCCCTATCTCGGTTGACCGCGGGCCTCGCGTCATCTTTATCCGCCGGCAGCGCGCCGCCCGTTGAACGGGCGGCGCTTCGAACCGGAGACCTGATGATGCGCCCTTTCCGTTTTTCCGTTTTGATCGGGCTCGGCTCGCTCGCTGTTTGGGCTGCGTTCGGCTCTGCCGGCGTAGCGCAGACGCAGCCGGCTGCTGACCTGCCGGCCACCAGCACCTTCGGCAGGTGGACCACCATCGTCGATACGCTCGATACCGGCCAGGATGCGCGCAAGACCTGCGCCGCTTCGACCGCGTTTTTCGATGCCAGTGGCAATTCGGGAACGCTGACGCTTTCGATCTCGAATGGCGACGCCTTGCCGCCGGACGCCTACCCCGCCATCATGATCAGTGTCGATAACCGGGACCTGCCGACCGGCAAGAAGATCGCCGCGACCTTTGGCGATCCCGGCGTCAAGGTTTCCGCCACCATCGACTCCAACGACGCCGTCAATGGCCGTCCCACCTGGATGGTCGACAACCAGCTCAAGACCAGTCTCGCTCTGCTGCGCGCCATGCGCCAAGTCACTTCGCTCGATGTTGTCTTTGGCAAGCAGGCCGTCGCCAGCATACCGATGGAGGGTTTCACCAAGGCCTATCGCAACCTCGGCCAATCATGTGGTTTCCCGACCAAGGACGTCGCGCCGTGAAGCGACGTTCGGCGGATTCTTGAGAGGCCCATCGAATGGATGTCGTCTGGAAAGGCGTGATCGGCGGGCTGGTGACGGCGCTGATCGCCTGGGCGTCCAAGCGAGGTAACGTTCTGCCCGGGATCCTGCCACTGGCGCCGACCTTCGCTGTCATCGCGTTGCTTGCCGTCGGCGCCAAGGGCGAAACGGGTGGCTTTCGCGATGCGTGCCTGGCCGGCATGAAGACGATTCCCGCCTATCTCGCCTTCCTCGGCGCCTGCTGGCTGTTTATCGACAAGGTTGACTATCGCCTGGCCGTTGCCGGGGGTATCGCCGTCTGGCTGGTTGCCGCGCTGGCAATCTTCCTCGCGCCTCGCTATCTCTGAGGCCACAAGCTATCGAAGAACGGAACGCTTCAATCCGCACCGGAAAGGCTCTAAGCCTTTCGCTTCACCAGATTCGCAAACCCAAGGCTTCCCATGCGCTGTCCCTATTGCCAGTCCGAAGATACGCAGGTGAAGGATTCGCGCCCCGCCGAGGACGGCGCGGCGATCCGCAGGCGGCGCGTCTGCCCCGATTGCGGCGGCCGTTTCACCACCTTCGAGCGCGTGCAACTGCGTGACCTCGTGGTGGTCAAGAAGTCGGGCCGCAAAGTGCCGTTCGACCGCGACAAGCTCCTGCGCTCGGTCGAGATCGCGGTGCGCAAGCGCAATGTCGATCCCGAGCGGATCGACCGGGCGGTGACGGGCATCGTGCGCCAGCTGGAAAGCTCCGGCGAGACGGAAGTGGCCTCGGGCGAGGTCGGCCGGCTGGTCATGGATGCGTTGAAGTCGCTCGACGACGTCGCCTATGTCCGCTTCGCCTCGGTCTACCGCAATTTCCGCGAGGCCAAGGATTTCCATGAACTGCTCGGCGAACTGAAGGGCGACGAAGACAAGGGCGAAGAGGAAGCCGGCTGATCATGGCGGGACCACGACGCAGCGAGGCCGGGCAGGCGGCCCTTGACCGCCGTTTCATGGCCGCGGCCTTGCGGCTGTCGCGCAGGAATGCCGGCAGGACCTCCACCAATCCCTCGGTCGGCACGCTGATCGTGCGCGACGATGGTTCGGGCCCGATGATTGTCGGTACCGGCGTCACCGCCGTCGGCGGCCGGCCGCACGCCGAGACCGAGGCGCTGGTCGAGGCCGGCGAACTGGCGCGTGGCGCCACCGCCTATGTCACCCTGGAGCCGTGCGCCCATCATGGCCGCACGCCGCCTTGCGCCAACGCGCTGGTCAATGCCGGCATAGCGCGGGTCGTCGGCGCGGCAAGCGATCCCGACCCGCGCGTCTCCGGACAAGGCTACGCCATCCTGCGCGCCGCTGGCATCGACGTGGTCGAGAAGGTGCTGGCAAGCGAAGCCTCCGAGCAGATGGCCGGCTATTTGATTCGATCGCTCAGAAAGCGCCCGGAAGTGATTCTGAAACTTGCGCTTTCCAGCGATGGCAAGATCGGCAAGGCAGGTGGCGGGCAGGTCGCGATAACAGGTGAGACGGCGCGACGCGAAGTCTACCTGATCCGAGCCGAGGCCGACGCCATCCTGATCGGCATCGGCACGGCGCTGGAAGACGACCCGGCGCTGACGGTACGCCTGCCGGGGCTGGAGAACCGGTCGCCGGCGCGCATCGTGCTGGACCGCCAGATCAGGCTGCCGGAAAGCTCGAACCTGGTTTCGGGCGTTGATCGCGTGCCGCTTTATGTCGCTGCTTGCCTTGAGGCCGATCCGTTGCGGCG
Source organism: bacterium M00.F.Ca.ET.205.01.1.1 (assembly GCA_004791255.1). Lineage (GTDB taxonomy): Bacteria > Pseudomonadota > Alphaproteobacteria > Rhizobiales > Rhizobiaceae > Mesorhizobium. Next base: position 684,593 of record SRUQ01000002.1, on the reverse strand, counting down.
GGCCACGCTGGAGCGCGCCGGCGTGCACTTCATCGGCACGGAAACTTATGAAGGTGGCGTGGCGCTGCCAGAGTTGCTCGAGGATCTGGCCGCGCTCGGCATGGCAAGCGTGCTGGTCGAGGGCGGCGCCAAGGTGGCGCGCGCCTTCCTGAACGAAGGGCTGGTCGACCGTATCGTGCTGTTTCAGGGACCGGAAGCGATCGGCGATGACGGCATTGCATCGCCCATCGACGCAGACCATATCCCGGCGGGATTTCGCAAGCTGCGCGAGATGCGGTTTGGCGAAGACACCTACGCCGAGTGGATAAGGGATATCTGATGTTCACAGGAATAGTCACCGATATCGGCACCGTCGCTGCCGTAAAACCGCTGAGCGAAGGTGTCGGCTTGCGCATCGACACCGCCTATGACCCCGAGACGATCGCCATCGGCGCCTCGATTTCCTGCGGTGGCGTCTGCCTGACGGTGACGGCGCTGCCCGACCATGGCTCGAACGCGCGCTGGTTCGAAGTCGAGGCCTGGGAAGAGGCGTTGCGGCTGACGACGGCGGCGGGCTGGAAATCGGGTACGAAGATCAACCTGGAGCGGGCGCTGAAGATCGGCGACGAACTCGGCGGCCACATCGTCTCGGGCCATGTCGACGGCACAGCCGAGATTGTCGAGCGCAAGGATGAGGGCGACGCCGTGCGTTTCACGCTGGAAGCGCCGCGCCATCTGGCGAAGTTCATCGCGCCGAAAGGCTCCGTCGCGCTCGATGGCACCTCGCTCACCGTCAACAAGGTAGAAGGCGCCCGCTTCGATGTGCTCTTGATCCATCATTCGCTCACAGTGACCACCTGGGGCGGGCGCCAGGCCGGCGACCGCGTCAACCTCGAGATCGACACCATGGCCCGCTATGCCGCGCGTCTGGTCGAGGCGGCGAAAGAAGGGCTTTGATGATCAAGGACAAACCAGGGTCGATGCAGGCGGAAATGCCGGTCAGCGAGGATACGGGGCGTCTCGATATTTCGGCCAACGATCGCAGGGTTTTCGTCGAGGCACTGATCAACCCGCAGTCGGTGAATGATCGCCTTCGCGATACTGTGCGCCGCTATCGCCAAGCCACTGGCGTCTGACCCGTTCGGGACAAGTTGAAGGCGGTGCTTCGGCCTCCGGCAATCTTCCGCTTGCGATCAACCCGGCTTCGGCCTAAGTCACCGGCGACCCCGGAGACATTAATGGCTGGCACATCCCAACACGGCAAGGCGTTCATCCGTCCCAAGACGAAGGCGCACCTGCTCATCATCGAAGCGCGGTTCCATGACGACCTGGCGGACGCCTTGCTCGACGGCGCCACCAATGCGCTGGACGAAGCCGGCGCCTCCTATGACGTCGTCACCGTTCCCGGTTCGCTCGAAATTCCGGCCGTCATCACCTTCGCGCTGGACGGCGCCGGCGAAGGCGGCACGCATTATGACGGCTTTGTCGCGCTCGGCACCATCGTCCGCGGCGACACCTATCACTTCGACATTGTCGCCAATGAATCCAGCCGCGCGCTGATGGACCTGTCGGTGCAGGAAGCGGTGTGCATCGGCAACGGCATCCTCACCACGGAGAACGATGCCCAGGCCTGGACGCGCGCCAAGCGTTCGGAAGGCGACAAGGGCGGCTTCGCGGCGCGTGCGGCGCTGACCATGATCGCGCTGAAACAGCAGCTTGGAGCGCAATCGTGAGCGATCCCGCCTCGACCGGCCAGCCGGCAGCACGCCACGCCAACAAGCGCGGCGCTGCCCGTCTCGCCGCCGTGCAGGCGCTCTACCAGATGGATGTCGCCGGCAGCGGCGTCTTCGAGATCACCGCCGAATACGAGGCGTTCCGTCTCGGCAAGGAAGTCGACGGCGCGCTCTATCGCGAGGCGGACGCGCAATGGTTCCGCGCCATCCTCACCGGTGTCGTCGAGAACCAGAAGACCATCGATCCGGTCATCCGCCAGTCGCTGACCGATGACTGGCCGCTGTCGCGGCTCGACTCGACGCTGCGCGCCATCCTGCGCGCCGGCGTCTATGAGCTTATGAAGCGCGAGGACGTGCCGGTGGCGGTCATCGTTTCCGAATATGTCGATATCGCCAAGGCCTTCTACGAGGAAGACGAACCGAAGCTGGTCAATGCCGTGCTCGATCGCGTTTCCCGCCGGGTGCGCGGCGAGGGACGCGGCAAGGACGCATCATGACGGCAATCGCCGTCGCGGCAGGCAGGGAGGCGCGGCGCACCGCGCTGATCCTGGCTGCCTCGCAGGCAATCATCGGCTCGGCGGCGCCCATCGCCATCTCCATGGGCGCGCTGGCCGGCCAGTATCTGCTCGGCCCAGACAAATCGCTGGCCACGGCGCCAATCACCGGCTTCAATCTGGGCGTGGCGCTCGGCGCCCTGCCGGCGGCTGCCATTATCCGCCGGCTGGGCCAGCGCGGCGGCTTCATGACCGGAACCGTCGTTACCGCGCTGGGCGGCCTGGTCGCTACGCTTGCGCTTTTCCACTCCAGTTTCTGGCTGTTCGCGTTCGCGCTGCTGGTGATCGGTGTTGGCGGCGCCTTCGTCCAGCAGTTCCGCTTCGCCGCCGCCGACAATGCTCCGGCGGAATTCAAGGCGCGCGCCATCTCCTTCGTGCTGGCCGGCGGCATCGTCACCGCCGTTCTCGGGCCGCAGATCGTCATCTTCACCCGCGAATTGTTCGCGCCAGTGATGTTTGCCGGTTCCTTCGCCTCCATTCTGCCGCTGGCTGCGGTCGGCGCCATTATCCTGTCGTTCCTGCGCCTGCCGGCGAAGGCGACGGGCAGGATGGAAGTCGCCGGCAGCGATGCCAGACCCCTGGCCGAAATCGTCACCAGGCCGCGCTTTGTCGCCGCGCTGTTCTGCGCGGTCGGCAGCTACGCGCTGATGAGCTTCGTCATGACTGGCGCACCGCTCGCTATGGTCGGTTGCGGCCTGTCGGAGAACGACGCGACGCTCGGCATCTCCTGGCACGTCATGGCGATGTTCGCGCCGAGCTTCTTCACCGGCTCGCTGATCCATCGCTTCGGCGCTGAACGCATCGTTGCCGCGGGCCTGGTCCTGCTCATCGGGTGCGCCATCGTTGCGCTGTCGGGCCTGGCGCTATGGCAGTTCTGGATGGCGCTGATCCTGCTTGGCCTCGGCTGGAACTTCGGCTTCATCGGCGCCACGGCGATGGTCGCCGCAAGTTATCACCCTTCCGAAAAGGGGAAGGTGCAAGGCTTCCACGACTTCGTCCTGTTCGGCTCCGTTGCCTGCGCGTCGCTGATGTCGGGCATGGTCTACAACGCCTGGGGCTGGGAGATGCTCAACTGGATGATCTTCCCGGTCACAGTTCTCTGCTTCGTAGCGCTCGGCGCGCTCAGGCTGACCAGTTCGCGCAAGGTCGAAGCCTGATATCAGCAACAGCTGATCTGGCATGATGCTGTCAGGATTGCTTCGGTTGCACTTGCCGCGCCGAAACAAAATTATTGCGCCTCTGCCTGTTGTTATGAAACCGTGTGCCCCGACGGGGCGTTGAAGCCATGCTCATATGCGGTCGCCGCATTCCGGTTCATAGCAAGGGATTTTCACGATGTTTTCAGTCAAGGTTCTGGCCAGCGCGGCGTTGGCGCTCGGCATCACGGTTGCTTCCGCCAGCGCCCAGGTGGTCGTCTCCTCCAAGATCGACACCGAAGGCGGCGTGCTCGGCAACATCATCCAGCTGGTGCTGAACGCCAACAACATCAAGACCACGGACCGTATCCAGCTCGGCGGCACGCCGGTTGTGCGCAAGGCGATCACCGCTGGCGAGATCGACATCTATCCCGAATACACCGGCAACGCCGCCTTCTTCTTCGAGAAGGCCGACGACCCCGTATGGAAGGACGCCGCCAAGGCCTATGACACGGCCAAGAAACTCGACTACGACGCCAACAAGATCGTCTGGCTGTCGCCGGCGCCGGCCAACAACACCTGGGCGATCGCGTTGCGCAAGGAAGTGGCCGAGACCAACAAGCTCGCCACGCTCTCCGACTTCGGCAAATATGTCGCGGGCGGCGGCCAGGTGGTGCTGGCGGCTTCCGCCGAATTCGTTAATTCGGCGGCGGCCCTTCCGGCCTTCCAGACCACTTACGGTTTCCAGCTGAAGCCGGAGCAACTGATAACGCTTTCTGGCGGCGATACCGCAGCGACGATTGGCGCGGCCGCCAACCAGACCAGCGGCGCCAATGCCGCCATGGTCTACGGCACCGATGGCGGTATCGCGCCTTCGGGCCTCGTCGTGCTCGACGACGACAAGGGTGTGCAGCCGGTCTACCAGCCGGCGCCGATCATCCGTGACGCGGTGCTGAAAGATTATCCCGAGATCGAGACGCTGCTGAAGCCGGTCTTCGCCAAGCTCGACCTGGTCACGCTGCAGGAACTCAACGGCCGGGTCCAGGTTGGTGGCGAACCGGTCAAGGGCGTCGCCGAGGACTTTTTGAAGAAGAACGGGTTTTTGAAGTAGTCAGCTTCAAAAAGTGACGCGGCTCGCGCAAACTCGCCTCATGACCCCGCGCTTCGACAAGCTCGGCGTCGTCATCGCCGCGATCGCCGCCTATGCGGCTTTCGCCGCTCCTTTTGCCACGTTCCGCGCCAACCGCATCGTTCCCGGCCAGGCACGCTCGATCCTCGAAGCGCTGCCGGCGACATCAGGACCGCTGCTTCTGGCGATCGTGATCGTGGCAGCGCTCATCGCGTTGTTGAGGACGCCGCTGGTGCTGCGCCTTGCCGCCGGCGTGGTGGCGCTTGCCGCACTGGCGCTGCTGATCGGCGTCGCCGGCACGTTTCTCACGCCTGCCGGCAACACCTTCGTGCGGGTCTCGCCGGCGTCCGGTTTCTGGATTCTCATCTTCGCTTTCACGCTTTTGCTGGCCGACGTGTTGACCAGGTTTGACCTCTCGCCCCGGGCGCGTGTCGGCGTGCTTGTCGTGGCCGCTGTTGCCATCGGGCTGCTGCTGATTTCCGGGCGATGGGACAGCCTTTCGATCCTCAAGGAATACACCAACCGCGCCGACAGTTTCTGGGCCGAGGGTGCCAAGCACATCACCCTGGCGCTCGGTTCACTGGCCGCGGCCGTGATTGTCGGCCTGCCGCTCGGCATCCTGTGTCATCGCGTTGAAAAATTGCGGGCGGGCGTGCTCAACGTGCTCAACATCATCCAGACCATTCCCTCGATCGCGCTGTTCGGTCTGCTGATCGCGCCGCTCGGCTGGATCGCCGTCCACGTGCCGGGCGCTGCCGCGCTCGGCATCAGGGGCATCGGCACGGCGCCTGCCTTCGTGGCGCTTTTCCTCTATTCGCTGCTGCCGGTCGTGGCCAACACAGTGGTCGGGCTGGCTGGTGTACCCCGCGCGGCCAACGATGCCGCGCGCGGCATGGGCATGACCGACCGGCAGCGCCTGTTCGGCGTCGAGTTTCCGCTGGCCTTGCCGGTGATCCTCACCGGCATCCGCATCGTGCTGGTGCAGAATATCGGCCTTGCCACCATTGCCGCGCTGATCGGCGGCGGCGGCTTCGGCGTGTTCGTGTTCCAGGGCGTCGGCCAGACGGCGATGGATCTGGTGCTGCTCGGCGCGGTGCCGACCGTCGCACTTGCCTTCGCCGCCGCCATCATCCTCGACGCGGTAATCGAAATGACTGCCACCAGGCGCAGGGTTGAAACGGCATGATCGAGATCGAAGGCATTACCAAGCGCTACGATGCGACCACCGTGGTCGACAACGTGTCGATGGTCATCGAGCCACGTACCGTCGCCGTCATTGTCGGCACGTCGGGGTCCGGCAAGACGACGCTTTTGCGCATGATCAACCGGCTGGTCGAGCCGACATCAGGTATCATCAAGCTCGACGGCGCCGACAATCGCTCGGTGCCCGGTTACGAGCTGCGCCGCAGCATCGGCTATGCCATCCAGGGCCACGGCCTATTTCCGCACCGCACGGTAGCGCAGAACATCGCCACCGTGCCGGTGCTGCTCGGCTGGGACAAGGCCCGTATCAAGGCCCGCGTCGACGAGTTGATGACGCTCTACCAGCTCGATCCCCAGGAATTCGGGCCGCGTTATCCGCACGAACTCTCCGGCGGCCAGCAGCAGCGCGTCGGCGTGGCCCGTGCGCTCGCCGCCGAGCCCAATGTGCTGTTGATGGATGAGCCGTTCGGCGCGCTCGACCCGATCATCCGCACCAAGGCGCAGGAGGATCTGCTGGCGATCCAGAAGCGCTTCGGCACCACCATCATCCTCGTCACCCACGACATGGAGGAGGCGGTGCATATGGGCGACAAGATCGCCGTCATGGATGCCGGCAGGCTGGTGCAATACGCCAAGCCGGCCGAGATCCTGGCGAGGCCAGCCAGCGGCTTCGTCGAGACGCTGGTCGGGGCCAGCGAAAGGCCGTTCCGGCTGCTGTCGCTTGGACGGGTGCGCGACGCGGTGGAGCAGGGCTCGGCGCAAGGCGAGGCGATCTCAGGTGATGCCAGCCAGCGCGACGCGCTGGCCGAGCTTCTCTGGTCGGGCCGGCTGGCGCTGCCGGTGAAAGGCGCCGACGGCAAGCCGCTCGGCCGCGTCACGGTGGAAGGGCTGGTCAAACGTGCCGCGAGGCCGGCATGAAAGCCTGGCTGCCTTCGCTGCTCAGGCTTGCGCTGGTGGTGCTGCTGGTGGCGTTCGTCACCAGTCCGGGCTGGTTCGAGCCGCTGTTGAAGCCACTAACCGAAAACAACGCGCCGGCGATCTATAACCAGGGCAGCCTGCTGACGCTGACGCTGCTGCACCTGCGCACCGTGCTGGTCGCGACGATCGCGGCCACCATCGTCGCGGTGGCATTGGCAATCCTGGTCACCAGGCCGGCGGGCGCCGAGTTCCTGCCGCTGTCGCGCAGCCTGGTCAATATCGGCCAGACCTTTCCGCCGGTGGCGGTGCTGGCGCTCGCCGTGCCGGCGGTCGGCTTCGGCGAAAAGCCGACGCTGATCGCGCTATTTCTCTATGGCCTGCTGCCGATCTTCGAGAACGCGCTGACCGGACTGACGACATTGCCCGCCAATGTCGTCGAGGCGGCGCGCGGCGCCGGCATGACCGGCTGGCAAAGGCTCACCAAGGTCGAGCTGCCGCTCAGCGCGCCGATCATCCTCGGCGGCATCAGGCTGTCGGTGGTGATCAGCCTGGCCACCGCCACCATCGGCTCGACCGTGGCCGCCAAGACGCTGGGCGAGGTCATCATCGCCGGCCTGTTGTCCAACAATCTCGCCTTCATCCTGCAGGGCGGCCTGATCGTCGCGGCGCTTGCCGTGCTGATCTACGACGGGCTTTCCGCGATCGAGCGCTATGCGGCGCGACGAATGGGGCGCGAGGCGCAGTAGTCCTCTAGGGGGAGGCCAGCGGCCTCGTCAGTATATTCCCTTGCGTCATTTCAATCGATCTAAATCAGAGCCTGTGTCGGCAGTGCCGCCACGGCTTTTGTCTTTTGGGCGAAAGCCGGGCAAAAACCGAACAATATCTTGACGTTCGCGGCCCTGTTTCGCATACACCGAAGCCAAGGGGTGGATTCCGTGCGCGGCATGCATTCCCGTTCCAACGGCCCAGGGAGGGGTTCTTTTGGGCCAACAATCGAGGAAAATTCGGCAATGACCACACTTTACGCCGTCATCGCCTGCGGCTTGCTTTCTGTCCTCTACGCCATCTGGGCGACACGTTCGGTCCTAGCGTCCGATCAGGGCAATGCACGCATGCAGGAAATCTCCGCCGCCATCCGCGAAGGCGCGCAAGCCTACCTGGCGCGCCAGTACACCACCATCGCCATTGTCGGCGTGCTCGTGCTGTTGCTCGCCTGGTGGCTGCTGTCGATCACCGCCGCGATCGGCTTCCTGATCGGCGCCGTGCTCTCGGGCGCGGCCGGTTTCATCGGCATGCACGTTTCGGTGCGCGCCAATGTGCGCACCGCGCAGGCAGCCTCCAACAGCCTCGCCGCTGGCCTCGACATCGCCTTCAAGTCGGGCGCCATCACCGGCATGCTGGTGGCCGGCCTCGCACTGCTCGGCGTCTCGATCTACTACCTCATCCTCACCGGCCCGCTGGGCCTTCAGCCGAATGACCGCGCCGTCATCGACTCGCTGGTCGCGCTCGGTTTCGGCGCCTCGCTGATCTCGATCTTCGCCCGTCTCGGCGGCGGAATCTTCACCAAGGGTGCTGATGTCGGCGGCGATCTGGTCGGCAAGGTCGAAGCCGGCATTCCGGAAGATGATCCGCGCAACCCGGCCACCATCGCCGACAATGTCGGCGACAATGTCGGCGACTGCGCCGGCATGGCCGCCGACCTGTTCGAGACCTATGCGGTGACCGTCGTCGCCACCATGGTTCTCGGCTCCATCTTCTTCGGCGGCACGGCCGTGCTCGGCTCGGCGATGCTCTATCCGCTCGCCATCTGCGGCGCCTGCATCCTGACTTCGATCGTCGGTACCTTCTTCGTCAAGCTCGGCTCGAACGGCTCGATCATGGGCGCTCTCTACAAAGGCCTGATCGTCACCGGCCTCTTGTCGATCGTCGGCCTCGGCGTTGCCACTTCGGCGACGATCGGCTGGGGCGAGGTCGGCACCGTTGCCGGCATCGTCATCACCGGCAAGAACCTGTTCATCTGCGGCCTGATCGGCCTTGTGGTGACCGGTTTGATCGTGGTGATCACCGAATACTACACCGGCACCAACAAGCGCCCGGTCAACTCGATCGCCCAGGCGTCGGTGACCGGCCACGGCACCAACGTCATCCAGGGCCTCGCGGTTTCGCTGGAATCGACGGCGCTGCCGGCCATCGTCATCGTCGGCGGCATCATCGCCACCTATCAGCTCGGCGGTCTCTTCGGCACGGCGATCGCGGTCACCACAATGCTCGGCCTGGCCGGCATGATCGTCGCGCTCGACGCCTTCGGCCCGGTTACCGACAATGCCGGCGGCATTGCCGAAATGGCCGGCCTGCCCAAGGAAGTGCGCCACTCCACCGACGCGCTCGACGCGGTCGGCAACACCACCAAGGCCGTGACCAAGGGCTACGCCATCGGTTCGGCCGGCCTCGGCGCGCTGGTGCTGTTCGCGGCCTATTCGAACGATCTCAGGTTCTTTGCCGCCAATGGCGACAAATATCCCTACTTCCAGGGCATGGGCGAGATCTCCTTCGATCTTTCCAATCCCTATGTCGTCGCCGGCCTGATCTTCGGCGGCCTCATCCCGTACCTGTTCGGCGGCATCGCCATGACGGCGGTCGGCCGCGCGGCGGGGGCCATCGTCGAGGAAGTGCGCAAGCAGTTTCGCGAGAATCCAGGCATCATGGCTGGCACCTCGAAGCCGAACTACGCGCGCGCGGTCGACCTCCTGACCAAAGCGGCGATCCGGGAAATGATCATCCCCTCACTGCTGCCGGTCTTGGCGCCGCTGGTCGTCTATTTCGGCGTGCTGCTGATCTCCGGCTCGAAGGCTTCGGCTTTCGCGGCCCTCGGCGCCTCGCTGCTCGGCGTTATCGTCAACGGCCTGTTCGTCGCTATCTCGATGACTTCGGGTGGCGGCGCCTGGGACAACGCCAAGAAGTCCTTCGAGGACGGTTTCGTCGACAAGGACGGCGTCAAGCACCTCAAGGGCTCCGAGGCGCACAAGGCCTCGGTGACCGGCGACACGGTCGGCGATCCCTACAAGGACACCGCCGGCCCGGCCGTCAATCCGGCGATCAAGATCACCAACATCGTCGCCCTGCTGCTGCTGGCCGTGCTCGCGCACGGCTGACGCCGGCCAGGAAACCAGGAAAAGCAAAGCCCGCGGGGAGCGATCCCCGCGGGCTCTTTTGTTCCTGAGGCGTTGACTGCAAGCTCGCTTTCGATTCGTCGCGGCATGCGAGGCCCAAAGCGTCGCGCCGAAACGGGTTCAGCCGACGCGCTTCAGGTCTCTGTTTTCATGCATGTGGTCGTCCCAAAACCGAGGTCATTTTTGGGCGACATGCGTTATGTTGGCCATAACAAAAACCCGCGAGATCGCTCCCACGGGTTTTTGGTCGCCTGAGACGATGCTGCTTTTCGCGAGGAAGAGCAGAATTTGAGAGGTCAGGGGGTGCCGCCGCCGGGAATGCCGGGCGCCAGCTTGCTGGCGCCGTTGATGATCTGGCTGAGGAAGTTCTGGTCCTTGCCGCCGGTCGGCGTGGTGCGCGAGATGAAGTCGAAGACCTTGCCGTCCTTGAGGCCGTAATTGGCGATCTGGGTGACGCGGCTGTCCGCGCCGAAATAGACCGCCAGCACTTTCTGGTCGACGAGATGCGGCTTGTCGAAGGCGACGTAGCGCTTGCGTGTCTGCGAAATGTAGTAGAACGCCTCATTGTCGAAGGTCGCCGTGGTCGACGGCGTGCCAAGCGCCAGAAGCACCTGCTCGCGGCTGGAACCGACCGGCACGGAATCGACTGCCTGCTGGTCGATGACATACCCTTGCGTCAGCGTCTCGCTGGGGCTCAGGTCACCGATCATCTTGTTGGTGTGGCATGCCGAGAGCGCCGCTACGATAGCCAGCAGCGAGATCGCGTTGGCGGGCCTGCCAACGGGTCGGGAAGTGAAGGTCGACTTGAAATTCAGCGCGCGCAACAACAATTCTCCATTATATCGCCGCAACTTGCGCTGGGCCGCAAAACCGGTAAACCAGCTTGCTTGCCGATGCAACAAGGCCAATTCAACAAACGGTCCCCGGAGACCATCCCCATGTTCCAACGCCTTTTTGGCCGCGAACGCCACGCCAACCGCGCCATCACCGACGCGCTGTACGCACAAATCGTGGCGGCGGCGCGGCAGACCGTATTTTATTCCCACTGGAATGTGCCGGACACGCCGCTCGGCCGTTTCGAGATGCTTTCGCTGCATATGTTCCTGCTCCAGCACCGGCTGCGCGGCGGGGATGGTGCGGCGCAAGAGGTCGCGCAGGTGCTGATCGACGAGTTCTTCCTCGACGTCGACCATTCGCTGCGGGAACTGGGCATCGGTGATGTCGGCGTGCCCAAGCGTATGAAAAAGCTGGCGAAGATGTTTTACGGCCGCACTGCCGCCTATGATGACGCGTTGGGGCGCAACGACCACGAAGGGCTGACCGCCGCGCTCACGCGCAATGTCCGGCCCGATGCCGTGTCGTGGCCGGAAGCCTCGCGCCTGGCTGACTATGTGACCGAGGCCCGCAACCACCTTGCCGGGCAGCCGTCCGAATCGATTGTTGCCGGCGCGGTAACGTTTCCGTCGCCGGTGGAGGCTGATCAATGAAACACGCCGATCCGCAAAGCCCGGTATCCTTCGTCGCCAACGTCGCCCGCCTGCCGCACAAAGGCCTGCCGGTGAAGATCGAGGCCGATGCCACGCAGCGCGCGGCCCTTGCCGGTGAGCATGAGCTGCTTTCGGTCGAAGCCTATCGTGCCGAGCTTCTGGTGACGCCGTGGAAGCGCAACGGCGTAAAGGTTTCGGGCCGCGTCGAGGCCGACATCAACCAGGCTTGCATCGTCACGCTCGAACCGGTCGCCGCCCATATCGACGAGCAGTTCGAGGCGTTGTTCCTGCCGGAGGAGTCCAAGCTTGGACGGCAGGGGTTCGAAGGCGGCGGCGAGATTCTGCTCGATGCCGACGGGCCAGACAGCCCTGAAACGTTCTCCGGCGATACCATCGATGTCGGTGCGCTCGCCGAACAGTTCTTCGGGCTGGCGATCGATCCCTATCCGCGCAAGTCGGGCGCGTCGCTGGATACCGGCGGCGACACTGAACCGGCAGAGAATGAATTTCAGCAAAAACTGCGATCCTTGCTGGGAAAATCCTGAAAACCTCGCCCGCGACGGAAAAGTCGGTTGTGCGAAAACCCAAAACCGCTATTTTCGCCGAACCTTCGCGACCACTAAAGCGACCTGCCGCATAACCGTGAGATAAATACCGCGTGATCAGGATTTCCATCGATGCCATGGGCGGCGATCACGGACCAGCCGTGGTCATTCCGGCGCTCATGATGGTCGCCACCCGCCGTCCCGACATCCGCTTCGTCATCTACGGGCGCGAGGAGCTGGTGCGTCCGGAACTCGCCAAGTTTCCCAAACTGGCCGAGGTGAGCGAGTTCTTCCACTGCGAGATTGCGGTGAGGATGGACGACAAGCCGAGCCAGGCGCTGCGCCATGGCCGCTGGAAGTCGTCGATGTGGAAGGCCGTCGAAGCGGTCAAGTCGGGCGCCGCGGACGCCTGCGTGTCCGCCGGCAACACCGGCGCGCTTATGGCGATGTCGAAATTCTGCCTGCGCACCATGGCCACCATCGACAGGCCCGCGATCGCAGCGCTTTGGCCGACATTGCGCGGCGAGAGCGTGGTGCTGGATGTCGGCGCCACCATCGGCGCCGATGCACACCAGCTCATCGATTTCGCCATTCTGGGCACCGGCATGGCGCGCTCGGTGTTCGGCGTTTCACGGCCGAGCGTCGGCCTACTCAATGTCGGCGTCGAGGAGATCAAGGGCCAGGAAGAGGTCAAGGAGGCCGGGCGCATGCTGCGCGAGGCCAATATGGCCTCGATGAATTATCACGGTTTCGTCGAGGGCGACGATATCGGCAAGGGCGTGGTCGACGTCGTCGTCACGGAGGGCTTTGCCGGCAACATCGCGCTGAAGACGGCGGAAGGCACGGTACGCCAGATCGGCGGCTATTTGCGCGCTGCGATGAGCCGGACGCTGATGGCGAGGATCGGCTATCTCTTCGCCAAGGGCGCCTTCGACCGCTTGCGCGAGAAAATGGACGTCGGCCGCTCCAATGGCGGCGTCTTCCTGGGGTTGAACGGCATTGTAGTGAAGAGCCACGGTGGCGCGGATTCCGATGGTTTCGCCGCGGCGATCGAACTCGGATATGATATGGTGCGCAACAATCTGCTCGACCGCATCGAGGCCGACCTGGACTTGTTCCATGCGCGCAATCCGCATGCCCAGACATCTCGGAAATCCGACGTCGTCAGCGACGCAAAGGAATAGGAAAGAGCTTTGATCAGATCAGTCGTGCGCGGCATGGGCGCCGCGCTGCCCCGCCGCATCATGAAGAATGCCGATTTCGAAGGCATGGTCGAAACCTCGGATGAGTGGATCGTCCAGCGTACCGGCATCCGCCAGCGCCATATCGCCTCCGACGACGAGACGACCGCCTCGCTGGGCGAAGCGGCGGCGCGCGCGGCGCTTGCCGATGCGGGCCTGACGCCCGCCGACATCGACCTGATCGTGCTGGCAACCTCGACGCCCAACAACACTTTCCCCGCCACCGCCGTCGAAATTCAGAACCGACTCGGCATGCATCACGGCTTTGCCTTCGACATGCAGGCGGTGTGCTCGGGTTTCGTCTACGCCGTCACCACAGCCGATCTCTACATCAGAGGCGGCCTGGCCAAGCGCGTGCTGGTAATCGGTGCGGAAACCTTCTCGCGCATCCTCGACTGGAGCGACCGCTCGACCTGCGTTTTGTTCGGCGACGGCGCCGGCGCCCTTGTCCTCGAGGCGGGCGAGGGGAACGGCAGTGTCGATGACCGTGGCGTGCTGGCGATGAGCCTGCGCTCCGACGGCGTCCACAAGGACAAGCTGTTCGTCGACGGCGGACCTTCGACGACCGGAACCGTCGGACATCTCAGGATGGAAGGCCGTGAAGTGTTCAAGCACGCGGTAGGCATGATCACCGACGTCATCGAGGCGACGTTCGCCCAGGCAGGCATCACCGCCGACGACCTCGACTGGTTCGTGCCGCACCAGGCCAATAAACGAATTATTGACGCTTCGGCCAAGAAGCTCGGGATTGCCGAGCAAAAGGTGGTGGTGACCGTCGATTTGCACGGTAACACCTCGGCTGCTTCCGTGCCGCTGGCGCTTTCGGTGGCCGTCGCCGACGGCCGCATCAAGAAGGGCGACCTCGTGCTGCTGGAAGCCATGGGCGGCGGCTTCACCTGGGGCGCGGTTCTGGTTCGCTGGTAAGCGCCAAACGCTCCGGATCGGTCCTTGACCTTGCCGGATCAATTACTTAGGCTCTGCCGTTGTTGTGCCGATTTTATGTTTTGAACTGATGGGACGGACGCATGGGGGGAAAGACACTTACGCGTGCCGACCTTGCTGAAGCTGTTTACCGCAAGGTAGGCCTGTCGCGCACTGAATCGGCCGAACTCGTCGAGGCGGTGCTGGACGAGATCTGCGAGGCGATTGTCCGTGGCGAGACCGTGAAGCTGTCGTCTTTCGCGACCTTCCACGTCCGCTCCAAGAACGAACGCATCGGACGCAATCCCAAGACTGGCGAAGAGGTGCCGATCCTGCCGCGCAGGGTGATGACCTTCAAGTCGTCGAACGTGCTCAAGAGCCGCATCCTGCGCTCGCACCAGAGCGGCAAGGCCAAGGGCGGCAAATAGAAACGGTCAACCGATCTATGTGGTTGAAAACCGGCTCCGTGATGAAGCCGGGCTTGAATATTGCTCCACAAACCGCTGAAATAAGACCCGATTCGGCAACATGGCCGGATTGGTGTTCCGCGTGATCCATTCCGCGCTAACGGAATGAGCTTCTCTGTTATTGCAGGGATCCCGTTCGAAGACCGGTTCCCATGTCCCGGGATCATGCTCCAGCGTGAGGATTTCGCCCATGGACAAGAGCCCTGACGCCTTTCGCACCATCAGCGAGGTCGCCGAAGACCTCGACCTGCCGCAGCATGTGCTGCGCTTCTGGGAAACGCGTTTCAACCAGATCAAGCCGATGAAGCGTGGCGGCGGCCGCCGCTACTATCGCCCGCAGGATGTCGAACTGATCAAGGGCATCCGCCACATGCTCTATGACCAGGGCTACACGATCAAGGGCGTGCAGAAGCTGCTGCGCGAGAACGGCAATCATTTCCTTGTCGCCATCGGCAATGGCGACATGGCCGCCGTCGAGGCGATTTCGCAGCGAAGGCAGGCCGAGCAGGTGCCGCTGACGCCGGCGGCGCAGCCACGTGGCACCGATGACGAACTTGTCGGCCAGCCGCGGGTCAAGCCCAGCCGCCGGTTTTTCGGCCTGGGCAAGAGCGACGAGGAAGGGCCGGTCCAGCCAGACGCCTCGAAACTGTCACGCGACAACCGTGCGCTGCTGCAGGAGGCGCTGTTCGACCTCTTGGAGTGCAAGCGCCTGCTCGACCAGGTGCGCTGACTGCCGCGCGAAACGGTTTGAAGCCTCGAAACCGGAACTCGCCTTCGGGTGAGGCGTTACGTTTCCTTCTGCAAGAGTTTCATCTTGCAAGACCTTCTTGCTGAGACAAGGAAACGCATGATGGCATTGTTTTCGACCCTTTCGGACGTCGACCTCGAAAAGCAGGTCGCGGTTCTCTCGAGGGAACTCGCAGCGTTGCGCAAGGCGATGTCCAGGCGGGGCGGCGCTTACTATGAAGACGGCCGCGATGCCGCACTCGATACCTATTCGGATCTTGCTGGGCGCCTGCGGGATGCCATGCCGACAATCCGCAAACAGGGCAGGGTGATCGAAAAGTCGGCACGGGACCATCCGGCGGTCGCCGCCGCTGTCGGGCTCGTGGTGGTCGGTCTCGTTGCCAGCCTGCTGTTCAGCCGGCGCTGAGAATCCCGCCTGCTTTCGACAAAAGATAGACAGAAAATGGCGGCTCGCCCTTCGGGCCGGCCGCCGTTTCCGTATCTTCGGACGATTTACTTGGCCAGCTTGATCTTGGCCCGCGGCGCGACCTGGGAGGTCTGGGTGCACTTGCCGTAGACCGTGCCGCTGGAATCGGTGCCGTCGATGTATTTGCCTTTGCAGTCGAGATTCAACAACAGGCAGTCCGTGACGCCTTTGCAAACCGAGCCGCCGGTGCCGCTCGGAAGTGTGCCGTTGGCGAAAGCCGAGCTCGGCACGGAAATCGAGCCGAGGGCCGAGACGACGATGGCCGCGGCAAGTGACAGGCGCTTGAAGGTCGAGATATTGGTCATGTGAGCGTTTCCTTCTGTTGGATTTGAGGATCGCCATGCCGGCGTCCTTTGGGTTCGGGATCGCCTTGCTGGCGTCCATGCCGGCTTAGTGCGGCCCCTGAAGGAAAGGTTCATGCCCGGTTCGAAAAGATTGCCTGCGGGTCCGGCGCTCACTGGTGGCGGGCGATCCGGTCAAACAGCCGCCACGGCCACTCAAAAACAAGAGAAGACCGGCCTTGAACAAGAAGCCAAGGCCGGTCTTCTCGTTGGCAGTCGATATGCTCAGTAAGCCTTCTTCACGTGGTGATGATGGCGGTAATGGTGGCGATAGTGGTAGCGATGATGATGATGATGACGATGATGCTTTGCCGCCGGAGCCGCCTCTGCGCTCGTCGCGCCGATCACCGGCACCGTGAAAGCGATTGCAGCTGCAAGCCCGAGGGCCGAGATGAGGGACTTCTTCATGGATCGTCTCCTTGTTTAGCGGGCAGATATAGATCGGGTCGATAACCCGACCGCCGCGCCTGGGATTACGCTCCCGAATTTTTTCGTCAGTTTTTCTCGATTGTAGATTTTTGTTTCCGGAGTGTGTCTGGGCTCACATACAGCACGCGCCTGGCTCGGCGCACACCGCCTGTGAGCGCAGGAAGGTGGAATGTCGAGGTTGCGTCCGCTGGTCTACATCGGCGGAACCACGCCGTTATTGCCGACTACGACGCGGTCTGCATTCAGCGTGCCATCGCCCCCGCATCCGTGCCGCCCTGTCGGTCCTTCACCGTCAGCAGGGACGCGTCGGAACTGACCACCGTGCCTCGCAAGCGCAGCGTGTCCGCCGCTCGAACGGCACCTAGGCCGGCGATGGAGAAGGTGGAAATCGTGCCGAGCACGACGATGAATATCTTCACGCTCATTGGAGCAATCCTTCCGGGGCGAGCCGACCGAAAGCCTGTGGTTAGCCAGCGACGTCTGGATAACGAACGGGCGGGCCGGAACTGTCGGGCAAAAGGGCCCTCCGACGTTCAAAACAATTTGATCCCCGCGTGTGAACGGAATGGCCGCACAGGCGCTCGCTTCACGATGCCGTGACGGTCGGTTTGGGACTTGGCAAATGGTCGCCGAGCGGGCATGGTCCCGCCCGTCTCAGGCAACACCATTTTATCAAACTCTTTCAGCTAACGGAGTTGCCAAATGCCCCACAGTGCAAAGAACGCGCCCCTCTCGGACCTGGTTGCCAGCGAAGTCGGGCAGGGCCATAGCGCCCTCAGAACCATCCGGGAAACCCGGGGATACAGTGTGGAGGAACTTTCCCTGACGTGCGGTCTGTCGATCGAAGAGATCGAGGACATCGAGAGCGGCAGGTCCGCGGATCCGTCGAAGCTGCGTCGTATTGCGTCCGCGCTTCGGCTTCCGCAGGAGACCCTGATCGGCTCGACCGTGCAGGCGCAGGCCGCGCAAGGTCGCCCCGCACTGTAACGCCAGCGTCGGGGACACAGTCAAAAACCCGCCGGGGATGGACCTTGGCGGGTTTTTGTTCTTCCGTGGCAGCTTGCCGGTGTGCCGCTGGCGCGTGTTTATGGTCGCTTCGGCCGGATTGGCCGCGCCATCGATTTTGAACCGCGAGTTTTCGACATGAGCCTGGAATCAGTTCGCGCTTTCTTCGCCAGCCACGCCCCCGACATCGATGTCATCGTGACCGAAGTGAGTTCGGCGACAGTGGCGCTGGCCGCCGAGGCGCATGGCGTATTGCCGGCGCAGATTGCCAAGACGATCTGCCTGCGCGTCGGCGACAAGACCATGCTGGTGGTGACCTCTGGCATCGCCAGGCTGGACAACCGCAAATTCAAGGACCGGTTCGCCGGCAAGCCGCGCATGCTGGACGCCGCGGAAGTTGTCGCAGCAACGAGCCATCCGCCGGGCGGCGTCTGCCCGTTCGGTCTGCCCGCGCCGCTGCCGATCTATTGCGACGAATCGCTACGGATCTTCGAAGAGGTCGTCCCGGCAGCCGGCGCAACCAATGCGGCGATGCGCATCGCGCCACAGCGCATGGCCGATCTCGTCGGTGCGGAATGGGTCGATGTGTGCCAGAGATAGCCACAGACATCGGCACCGCAAGGCCCGCCGGCATCTGGAATCTACATGCGCGATCGTCGCCGAATTCGGTTGACCCGAGCGGGGTTATCAAGATACATCGCGACCGGTCCGGAGTGTAGCGCAGCCCGGTAGCGCACTTGACTGGGGGTCAAGGGGTCGTCGGTTCGAATCCGGCCACTCCGACCATTTGAAATAGGACTTTCCCCCGAAGTCCGCCTTGGCCGGGTGCTCGGCCAGATCAGCCAGACCTTCAAGACGCGATGGTTTTCACCTTCCCGCCGTGATCGGCAGCAACTGCCGCTGATGGCGGTATTCCAGCGCGATTGCGCCCCAGACCAGCCCAAGCAGCAGATACATGTGGCGCCAGTGGTCGATGTCGATGAAGGTGCCGAGCCCGATATTGCCGATGAAGGCGACATAGGCGCACAACAGATAGGGCTGCCACGGCCGGTCGCGCAAAAGGATGCGGAATCCCGCCGATATCGTCCACACGACGAGCGTCACGAACGAGACGAAGCCGAGCCAGCCATAATCCATCAGCATTTTCAGCCAGATGTCATGCGTGTCCTCACCGAAGATCGTGCCAAACACCAGCGGGCCGATACCGAACGGGTGCTCCATCGCCATCTGGAAGCCGATCGTGTAGCGGGCGAAACGGCCAAGGCGAGCGGTGTCGTAGCTCTGTTCGAGATGGGCGCGGTTGGAAAACATCTCCGCCACCCCGGGCAGTTGCAGGATGACGATCATGGCGATCGTCAGCAGCGACAGCGCCGCGACCGTCATGATCACGACCCGCAGCCGGAATTTGCCGCTGTTGCTCTGCAGGAACAGGCAGCCGGTGAGCAGGACCGCCGACACGGCGAACATGCCCCAGGCGCCGCGCGAGAAGGAGAAGAAGATGCCCGACGAAATGATAAGCAGCGGTGCAGCCAGCAACGGCATGCGCGTCACCGGGCTGGTCAGCAAGAGGTAGAGCAGATAGATGCCGGGCAGCACAAGGAACGGCCCGAACACGTTCGGATCCTGGAAGGCGCCGGCGGCACGGTCATATTTGGTGAACATCTCGGCGCCGGGGAAGACATGGAAATAGCCCGCTATGCCGAGCAGCGACGTCATCACCGCCGAGATCACATAGGCGATGAAGATCAGCCGGTAGAGGCTGGGTTGCACGGCGGTGACCGAGGCGAAAAACACCGCGCTGAAGGCCAGGAACAGCGACACGGCCAGATAGAGCGGTGTGTTGGCGAGGTCCGACATCTGCGTCATCGAGATCATGCCGCCGATGTTCATCGTCACCAGAAGCACCAGCAGCGGCGTCGCCGCGCGCGATATCCTGAGGCCGAAAAGCGCCCAGACCGCGATCAGCCCGGCCATGTAGAGTTCGTAGGGCGCGGGCTCGCTGATGACGAAGCCGGACAGCAGAATGCCGAGCCCGACCGCAGCGGAGGAAATCAGTGCGGTCAGCTTGGCGTTGATTGCCGCGCGCGGCAGATCATGGCTGATCGCGCTCAATAGGCGTTTTCCGTGTTGAGCAGCCGGATCGGCGTCAGGAACAGGATCCGCAAATCGAACAGCAGCGACCAGTTCTCGATGTAGTAGAGGTCGTATTCGGTCCGCATTCGGATCTTCTCATTGGTGTCCATCTCGCCGCGCCAACCGTTGATCTGCGCCCAGCCGGTGACGCCGGGCTTGACCTTGTGGCGGGCGAAATAGCCGTCGACCACCTCGTTGTAGAGCAGGTTGTGTGACTGCGCGGCAATGGCGTGCGGACGCGGACCGATCAGCGACAGCGAGCCGAACAAAGAGTTGAAGAATTGCGGCAGTTCGTCAATCGAGGTCTTGCGGATGATGCGCCCGACCCGGGTGACGCGGGGATCGTTCTTGGTCACTGTCTGCTTGGCGGTCGGGTCGGACCTGTCGGTGTACATGGAACGGAACTTGTAGACCTCGATGATCTCGTTGTTGAAGCCGTGCCGCTTCTGCTTGAACAGGACCGGACCCTTGCTGTCGAGCTTGATGGCGATGGCGGTCGCCAGCATCACCGGCGAGAACACCACGATGCCGATGAGGCTGAAGACGATGTCGAAGGCGCGCTTGGCAACCGAATCCCAGTCGTTGATCGGCCTGTCGAAAATGTCGAGCATCGGCACCGAGCCGATGTAGGAATAGGAGCGCGGGCGAAACTGCAGCGCGTTCGAATGCGCCGACAGCCGGATGTCGACCGGCAGCACCCACAGCTTCTTCAGCAGTTGCAGCACGCGCGATTCGGCGGTTAGCGGCAGCGACACGATCAGCATGTCGATGCGCGCGATACGGGCAAACTCGATCAGCTCCGAAATGGTGCCGAGCTTGGGATAGCCGGCCACGATGGGCGGCGAGCGCTTGTCGCCGCGGTCGTCGAAAATGCCGCAGATGCGGATGTCGTTGTAGGGCTGCTTCTCCACCGAGCGGATCAGCACTTCCGCGGCTTTGCCGCCGCCGACGATGACGGCGCGCCTCTCCATGCGGCCATCGCGCGCCCAGCGCCGGATCAGCTTCGACATCACCAGTCTGAGGCCGAAGATGAGAACGAAGCCGAACACGAACCAGGTGCCGAAGAACAGGCGCGAATAGTCTTCTGAAATCTTCACGGCGAAAGCCGTCAATGCCATCAGGGCGAAGGTGCCGGCCCACACCACGAAGATGCGGCCAAGATTGGCGATCGGCCGCATCAGCGAGACGACCTGGTAGCAGTCGCTGACGTCGAGCAGCACCACGGCGAGGAACGACGCGGACGCGATCGTCAGCGGGTATTGCCAGGCGAGATAGTTGAAGAAGCCGACATAGTAGAAATAGACGCATAGCCCGGACAGGAACAGCACCGCGAATTCGATCATGCGCAGGACGCCGCTGACCATGATCGGCGACATCGTATCGCGCCGGTATTGCGAAGCGACCTGGCGGGCGACATCGTTCATGCCGCCGGGCGCGGCGCCATCGGTCGGGGTGTCAAATTTACGCACCGCATCTGCTGAAAAGCGATGCGCGGGGTCGATCTCGTCCATGGAACCGTCCGCAAGCTTCCCCCGAGGAAATAGCAAAAGAGAGCTAAGAAACCCTTGAAACAACGCGCGGCTTTGGAATGGCTTGGACTACTTGTCGAGCGCGGCGAAATAAGCTTTCTCGATCTCTGCGGCCATTACATCGGCGCCAAAGCGCGCCTCGAGGCTGGCGCCGTCGGGCATCAAGTACCGATAGGCGGCTGGATTGGCCAGCGCCTGGCTGATCTTGTCGGCCAGCTCGGCCGGATCGGGCCGGGTCAGGGCTGGGGAGCCTGGTCCGAAAATCTCCGGTATGCCGCCGACTGCCGTGGCAATCATCGGTTTGCCCGCGGCAAGCGTCTCCAGCACGGTATAGGGCATCGCTTCGGCCCGGGAGGGAACGACGACAAGCGCCGCCAGCGCAAAGGCCTCCCGGGCCGGCATCGGCGGCAGGAAGCGGACATGGTCCTCGAGGCCGAGCCGTTTGACCTGTGCGCGATAGCGCGGCAGGTCGTCGCCGTCGCCAACCATGATTGCTCGCAACGCCCGGCCGAGCCGGGGACCGGCCGCGGCCAGCGCATCGATGAAGATGTCTGGGCCCTTGAGGTCGCGCATCATGCCGATGTAGAGCAGATCCGCCCCGTCGGACCTGGTGGCCACCGGCTCGAATTCGGCGGCCCTCAATCCGTTGTAGACCAGCGCGTTCGCAACCGGCGGCTCGCCGACCTTCCTGCGATAGGTGCGCCGCTCATAATCGGAGACGAACAGCAGACAGTCGGTGAAGCGGGCCATCAAGCGTTCGAGCGCGAAGAACAGTTTTCCGGTGGCCGTGTTCTCGTCATAGTGGAGTGAGCCGCCATGCGGCGAATAAAGGCGGGCTACGCGAGACCTAGATACCCGCAACAATGAGCCGAACAGACGGGCATAGGCGCCACCCTTGGCGCCATGCCCATGCAGCACGTCCGGCCGCAATTCCTTGATTATCCTGTAGGTGCGCCAAGCCGAGGCGAGATCGCCCGGCCCGACATGGCGCTGCATCGGCGTACGATGGATGCTAAGCGCCAGCGTGTCCTTCATCTGTGCAAACAGGTGTTCCTCGAGTTCGCCGCCCGTGGTCGAATCGCAGACAATGCCGACCGAATGGCCGGCGGCGACCTGCGCCTCAGTCAGGTCGCGCACGTGCCGAAAAATTCCTCCGACAGGTGAACGAAAGCAATGGACGATCCTGAGCTTGTTCGCCACGTGCTGTCTGTCAGAACAGGCGTTCGCGCACGTAGACGGTATCTCCAGGCAGCAGCGGGTCTGAAGTGACCACGCGGCCGGTCATCACCTTGCCGTTGATGTCGCGGGTGATGTCGACGCTCTCCTGGTTGGCGCGCGCAGAGAAACCGCCGGCGATGGCGATGGCCTTCTGCACCGTCAGTCCCGGGACATAGGAATACTGGCCCGCGGCGCCGACTTCGCCCATGACGAAGATCGGCCGGTAGCGGTCGATCTCGACGGAGACGTCGGGGTCGCGCAGATAGCCCTGGCGCAATTTGTCGGCGATTTCTTTCTCCATCTGCTGGGCGGTGTGGCCACGGGCCGGTATGGCGCCGACCAGCGGGAAGGAGAGGTAGCCGGATTGGTCGACGCTGTAGGTGTTGGTCAGCCCTTCCTGCTCGAACACGGTGACCCGGACGCGGTCGCCAGCGCCGAGGCGATAGGGTTGATCAAGCACCTCGTGGAAGGCAGCCGGCGTCGGCCGATAGCTGGAACAGCCGGCGAGCATGGATACGGCAAGCAGCGCGCGAAAGAGGGAAGCAGTGCTTTTCATGACCGGACACATACCTTCGGCTGGCCGCCACGACGGCGCGGCAAACATCTGAGATCGAGGCCCGTTATCATCCTGTTAGGGTTAATGGCCGGTAAAGGATCGTGCCTGTGGGACGTCGTCCGAGAAGAGTTTTGCGGTTCACTCACATTTGCTTGTCGACGGCCAGTAAACCCCTAACAGAAGCTTACCGTGGTCTTAACGGCTGAGTTACCATAGTTGTTTACGGTGCATGCGACCCCGTATTCGGAGTAGGGATGCATGTCCGTTCAGTCCGCGGCCGCAGATGTCGATGTAGATCTCAGGCAGCTCTTCGCCAGTCTCGCGAGGAACTGGCTGCGGATTGTGGTCGTCGTCCTGGTGGTGACGGGGCTGGCGTTCGCGCTCGCGTCGCTGGCCACCAAGCACTACAAAGCGGAGACGCAGGTGGAGATCAGTCCGCGTGAATCCGTCTACACGCGGCCTGCCAGTACCAACCCCGACAGCGACAAGCCGATCCTCGACGAGCAGGGCGTCGCCACCCAGGTTCAGATCATCTCGTCCAACGAGATCCTCAAGCAGGTGGCGCAGAAGCTAAACCTGTCGCGACTGCACGAATTCGACGAGACGGTCGACATGTCGGCCCTGAACCGGCTGCTGGTCCTGGTCGGGCTGAAGAACGACCCGATGGACATTCCGGTCGACGAGCGCGTCCTGAAGAAGATGCGCGAGAAGCTCAACGTCTACGGCGTTGAAAAGACACGCATCATCGCCATCGAATTCTCCTCGGAGGATGCCAAGCTCGCGGCCGCCATTCCAGATGCCATTGCCGCCGCCTATATAGCGGGCCAGGGGGCAGCCAAGCTCGAATCGAACACCGCGGCCGCCGACTTCCTGGCCCCCGAGATCGCAGACCTGCAGAAGCAGGTGAGGGACGCCGAGGCGAAGGTCGCCGCTTACCGCTCCCAGTCCGACCTTTTGATGGGCGGCAACAACTCGGTCCTCGCTACACAGCAACTGGCCGAACTGACGACGGAATTGTCGCGGGTGCGCGCCAACCGGGCCGCTGCCGAAGGCACCGCTGAGAGCGTGCGCAAGGCGCTGCAGAACGGCGGCTCGCTGGATTCGCTGCCTGAGGTGCTGTCGTCCGACCTTATCCAGCGCCTGCGCGAGCGGCAGGTCGAGTTGCGCTCCAACATCGCCGACCTGTCGACGACATTGCTCGGCAACCACCCGCGGGTTCGCGCGGCGAAATCGCAACTGGCCGATCTCGACGCGCAGATCCGCAGCGAGGCCCAGAAGATCATGAAGGGCCTGGCGATGCAGGCCGATGCCGCCAAGGCGCGCGAGGCCCAGCTTGTCGCCGACGTCAACACGCTGAAGGCGGCCTCGGCACAGGCCGGCGAACAGCAGGTCGATCTCGACGCCCTGCAGCGCGACGCCGCCGCCAAGCGCCAGCAGCTCGAACTCTACCTGACCAACTACCGCGAGGCGGCCTCCCGCCAGGACCGCAACTATGTCCCGGTGGACGCCCGTATCACCTCAGGCGCCGTGGTGCCGACCGAGGCCTACTTCCCCAAGATCGGGCCGATCGTCGGCGCGGCCTTTGCCGCTTCGCTGCTGCTCATGTCGGTGTTCACACTGCTGCGCGAGCTCTTCTCGGGTCGCGCCATGCGCCCGGCCAGGGGGGCTCGTTTGGAACCCATCGATGAGGTGGCGATGCCGGTCGCTCCTGCGGAACAGGTGACGGTTCCAGAGCCCGACTACCGGGTCGCGGATGCGGCCGAACCGGCGATGGCGGTGGATCCGTCTATCGCCCCGCGGGTGCAACCTGCCGCCTGGGCTGAACCGGTTCCAGATGCTGAACCTGCCGAGGAGGTCGAACCGGTGGTCGAAGCCAGGCCGCGGCCTTCAGTGCTGGGTGAGATCGACATCGAGAAAGCAGCCGAAAGATTGATTGCAGGCGGTGCGGCGCGCGCCATTTTCGTTTCGCCGGAAGGCGACGAGGCGGCCGCGTCGGCGATCCTGGTGGCACGCGAGGTTTCCGACGCTGGCTTGCGCGTGTTGCTGCTCGATCTTACCGCTTCGGGCGCTGCCTCGCGGCCGATGCTGGACAGCGGGCTTTTCCCCGGCATCACCGATCTGCTTGCCTCGCAGGCCCAGTTCAGCGACGTCATCCATGCCGATCTCTATTCCGATTGCCATGTGATACCCGTCGGCACCGCCGATCCGGTCCGCGCCATGCGCGCCGCCGACCGGCTGCCGATCATCATGCAATCGCTGACGACGGCCTACGACCTGGTGGTGGTCGAATGCGGGCCCGCCGACGCGCAAGGCATCAGCCGCCTGGGTGGCGAGGCAACCGAGGTGTTCCTGTCCATGCTGGAAGCAGATGACGCGGTGACGCAGGCCGCGGTCAAGCTGATCGAGAGCGGTTATCCCAACCTGACGCTGGTGACGCCGCTCGGCCATGAGCCGCCTGGAACTCCGGTGCCCGGACGGCGCTCGGCGGCCTGAAGGAATATCTGACCAGAGCCACGCCTGGCCTACCCCAGTTCCAGCGTCGTCGTGCCGAAGATCCTGTTGGCAGCGAGCGCCGGAAGCGGGCCTTTGTGCATGCGGGTGGTGGCGAAGGTCGGCGAGAAGCCTGCCGCATCGAGCGCCTCGATGAAATCCACCTTGGTGGCCGGGACGTCGATGTGAAGGTCGCCGCCCTCGCACGCGCCCGCCAGGTCCAGGAGCAATGTCAGCGCGGTCTCGGTGTCGTCGGCGAAGAGCGGCCCGACCTTGAAGCCGCTGCGGCAGGGGCGCACCACCGCGTAGCCAGTCGTTCCCTGCGATGAGACCACTGCCAGGGCATGGTGAGGGGGCTTCAGCCATCCCATCATGAAAGAGCGTCGCGGCGCGGGAAAGCAAAGCGCGTCATATCTGATGATGTCGGGCACCAGTTGCGCGGTCACGATCCGAGACCGCTTGGCGCCGATGGTGAGGCCCATCGGGCGCCCGCTGTAGCGGATGGTCTCGTAGATAGGCTTGAAGCCCTTGCTCTCGTAGTTGGCCCGCTGCTCCGCGACGCCATCGAGCCCGATTGTGCGCCCGGCCAGCCTCGCCATGCCCGCGGCCCACACCGCCTTGCCGTACCCTTTTCCGCGCATTTCCGGACGGCAGATGTAGAGACCGATGAAACCAAAATCGTCCCCATAGGCCACCGCCGAGATCGCGGCGGCCATTTCGTTGCCGACAAAGGCGCCGATGAACCCCTCCGGATCTGCTGCCTGGAACATGGCCGCGTCTTCAAGGCCGGGGTTCCAGCCCTCGGCGGCCGCCCAGTCGATGAGATCGGTCAATTCCCCAAGCGACAGCATGCGGATGATCGGCTTCATGGTGCTCACCGCGATCCCTGGAGGCCTAACTTTCGTCCTCGCCAGCCGCCGGCACTGCCTGCCCGGCGGTCTTGCGGCGCAGCGTCTTGGTCAGCGTCCAGATCGTCGGGTTGTTCTTGACGAAGGCCTTCAGCCGCGTGCCCAACCGCTCCACCAGCGCCAGCATGCGACCCTTCAGCGTCAAGGGTACCAGCACCTCGAAATGCTGCGTTTCCATATCGCACCACAGCCGCTTGTAGAGCTCGTCGCCGACGGAGAAGTCATAGACGTCGAAACCCACCTGGCAGGCCTCCTGGATGTTGTCGAAGAACAGGAAGTCGCCGGGGCTGGTATTGGCCAGATCGTCCTCGGCGATCGCCCCGAACTCGCAGATCAGGCGTTTGCCGGACACGCTTGATCCGGTGACGGCGCGCAGCCTGCCGGCAACTTCCAGCCCATGCAGCAGGAAGCCGGGCTTGTCCTCGGCAAGTGCGCCGGTGAACAGGGCGCGGAAGAAGGCGCGCACCTGATCGTCACCGAAGACGTTGGCGATGCCCATCTTGCGGAAGCGGAATTCCTTCATCCCGAAAAACGCGTCGAGCAGCTTGCTGACCTCTTCGGCGGTGCGCGCCTCGATACGTCGATGGCTGCCGACGGCCTCGAATTTGCGCGTCTGTGAGCGGTGCTTCTTGCGCTTGCGCTTGCCGCTGGCACGCGACAGCAGCGCCTCAAAACCGCCAGCGAGGTCGACTGCCAACGACGGGTTGGGGCTGTCAAAATGGTCGAACAAGGCCAGTGGGTTGGCCACGCCGTCGATGTCGGGCAGCAGGCGTTCAAGCGCGATGAGATCGATGTCGGGGCGGGCCTTGGCGATGGCCGCCAACAGCGTGCGGATGGCGCCGCTATCCGCCTTGGCCAGCCATTGCGGATCGGCGGCGACGAAATTGCCATTCGCATGGCGTCCGCCCAGGAAGCGCGCGACACGGAATGGCCCGCGGCGGCAGACTTCCAGCGCCAGGGCGAAGACCATCTTGCCGTCTTGGCTGAGCGTTCCTACCAGCACGTCCGGCTTGACTTCCGCGGCCCAGTTCAGGACCCAGGCCGCGCTCTGCGCCGGCGCGAACAGCGCGGAGCGACAGAACTGCGCATAGGACGCCAGCCCATCGATGGAAGCAACGGACGTCGACAGTCCCGTCGAATCTTTTCGAAGAGGCCATGGCGAGGCTTCGGATGTCGCGAGCCGATTGCCGTCAAATGACGCTGCTGCGTCAACCATACCTCAATCCTTAGGGGGTACTGATGCCGATTTGGGGGTTCGCTTTGGCGTATTCCGTGCTTGGATCAGCCTAGGCGCAAAAGGTGAATGAATGATCGACGGCGGGGAGGCAATCCGGAAGCTGGCGCTCAACGTCGCCCGTTACACCGGCATCGCACCGCTGGTCAAGCCGTTCGTCGGCGGTATCGGCGCCATCCTCATGCTGCACCGCGTGACGGCCAATCCTGAAAAGCCCGACAGCGTCAACCGGCATCTCACCATCGCGCCGGGTTTCCTTGAAGCGATGATCGCCGACATGAAGGCGAATGGCTATGCCTTCGTCTCGATGGACGAGGCGGTGGAGCGCATCAAGGCGGGCGGCAAGGGCGGCCAGTTTGCAACCATCACCGCCGACGACGCCTATCGCGACAACATGACCGAGGCACTGCCGGTGCTGGAAAAGCACGGCGCGCCGATCACCATCTATGTCGCGCCCGGACTGATCAACGGCACCGCCGATCTGTGGTGGGACTTGGTCGAGGACATCGTCAATGCTCGTGATCGGCTGACGCTGGCGACGCCTGGCGGCCAGACGACGATCGATTGCACGACGCCGGCCAGGAAGCATCAGGCCATCGCCCGGCTGCACACCTATCTCACCACCGAGATACGCGAGGAGGATCTGCGCTCCGTATTGCGCGAACTGGCCCGCGCGAACGGCGTCGACGCGGGCGGGCCGCGCCTCAGGACGCTGATGAACTGGTCCGAAATCCGCACCATCGCCGCGCATCCGCTGGTGACGATCGGCGCCCATACGGTCAACCACAGCAATCTGAAGCGGCTCGCCGAGGCCGATGCGCGTCACGAAATTGGCGATGTGAAGGACATGCTGCGCGCCGAATTGGGCGAGGAGCCGCACCACTTTGCCTATCCCTACGGCTATGCAAGCGCCGTCGGCTGCCGTGAAGTCGGCTTTGTCCGAGACGCCGGCTACACCTCAGCCGTGACCACGCGCCATGGCGTGCTGCGTGCCGAGCACGCCGGCTTCCTGCACGCTCTGCCGCGCATCTCGGTCAACGGCCGCTACCAGAGCATTGCCCATATCCGCACCATGCTGTCGGGCCTGACGACACCGCTCGCCAATGCCGGAAAGATGGTGGTGACCATCTGACGGCTTCGTGGCCGCGCTTTCGGGCCGAAGTAAAATCCGGTTCAGCGCTTTGCCCTGGGCTCCAGCATCAGCCATTTGATGATGCCCATTGCCGGCAGCACCCAGAACACGCCACTCACCAGGAAGAACAGGAATTGCACCAACGGGCCCGACTCCGACAGCCGCGCGACGGCGAAGATCGAGGCGACCAGGGCATAGATGATGACCAGCGCCACCAGCAGGAACATTCCGATCAGCTTCTTCAGGCGAATGGACATGGCTCGGTCTCGTTGGGCTCGGTCTCGTTTATTGGTACCGCTTGGAGCATGATGCCGAAAAGCAGCGGACTTTTCGGATCCACATCGTGGTCCGCTCTAGGCCGAACGCAACACGCGCGCAACCCGGGACATCGGGCGCGACGGCGTGCCGCGCCGTCCGGTCTTGCCAGCAGGAAGGTGATGGTCCACCAATCCGCGACTTTCACTCTGCCGGGATAAATCCATGGCCGCCATCACCAATGCCACGCTCTACCAGGCCCGCGACCGCGACCTGCACAACCGGGCGTTGGTTCGCGGCTGGCTCTATGCCGTGCTCCTGGTGCTGTTCGCGCTGGTGCTGGTCGGCGGCGCCACGCGGTTGACCGAGTCCGGCCTGTCGATCACCGAATGGCAGCCGATCCATGGCGTCATTCCGCCGCTCAGCGACGCCGAGTGGCAGGAGGAATTCCAGCGCTATCAGCAGATCCCGCAATATACCGAGCTCAACAAGGGCATGAGCCTTGAAGCCTTCAAGTCGATCTTCTGGTGGGAGTGGGTACATCGTCTCCTGGCGCGCAGTGTCGGTATGGTCTTTGCCTTGCCGCTGCTGGTCTTCTGGGCGACGCGCCGCATCGAGCGTGGACTGGGGCCGAAGCTGGTCGGCATTCTGCTTCTCGGCGGCCTTCAGGGCGCCATCGGCTGGTGGATGGTCGCCTCCGGCCTGGTCGACCGCGTCTCCGTCAGCCAGTACCGGCTCGCCACCCATCTGACGCTGGCGGCGCTGATCTTTACCGCCACCATGGTCGTCGCGCGTGGTTTGGCACCGCACTCCGAACCCGCCGCCGATCGCTCGACCCAGCGGCTGGCCGGTTTCATCGTGTTTCTGGCGCTGGTCCAGATCTATCTCGGTGGCCTTGTCGCCGGGCTCGATGCCGGCTTGAGCTACAACACTTGGCCGCTGATGGATGGCAGGATCATCCCCGGCGACCTGCTGATCCTCGAACCGGCATGGCGCAATTTCTTCGAAAGCCCGAAGACGGTGCAGTTCGTGCATCGGCTCGGCGCTTATACGGTGTTTGTAGTGGCCTTGTGGCACATGATCGCCACGCGCCGGCGGTTGCCCGGCTCGACGCACGCGCGCCGCGCGACGCTGCTGTTCGCCCTGGTTGTGGTGCAAGCTTCGATCGGCATCGGCACGCTGTTGATGCATGTGCCGCTGCACATGGCGCTGACCCATCAGGGCTTTGCGCTCATCCTGTTGGGGTTTGCCGCAGCCCACTGGCGCGGCACGAAGGGCGCCTATCCCTTGCCGAACGAGACTGCCGTCGGACGCTGAGCTTGGCCGGTCACATCCAGAATTCGTTCGACGGCGTCGTGGTTTTGTCGCCGACGAATTCGGCCTGAAGCGACCGAGTGGCGGAGGGCGCCGATTGCCGCCTCCACTAACCCATCATGGCAACAGGCTGTTACCGGCGCCTTTGTCGAGTAGATCCCGAGACTCGCCCGTACCGCCATCGTTGAGCGCCTTGATCACCGCCGGCGAGCCTCCTCGCGCCGCACCTTCCAGATGCGGCTCGAGAATGTTTCGGCAATGAGTTCAGGCGCGCTGACCTGCCAGCGCCCTGGAAATGCCGGTGCGTCCGTCAAAGGCCGAGCATCAGGTCCAGGTTCTGGACGGCGGCGCCCGAGGCACCCTTGCCGAGATTGTCGTAGACCGCCAGCAGCAGCGCCTGCGCACGCTCGTCGTTGGCAAAGACATAGACCTTCATGCGATTGGTGCCGTTGTAGATCTCCGGATTGACCTCCGGGACCCGCTCCAGATGCGCATAGGGCGCCACTTCGACCACGCCGCCCTTGATGGCGGCGAAATGATCGGCGAGGGCCGCATGAAGCTCCGCACCCGTCGGCACATGGTCGAGGCCGCCGAGCTGCAGCGGCACCACGGTGATCATGCCTTGCGCGAAATTGCCGACCGCCGGCTGCATGATCGGATCATGCGACAGTTTCGCATAGGCCCTGAGTTCCGGCACGTGCTTGTGCTGGAGGGTGAGGCCATATGGCAGGAATTCCGAGGCGTCCTCGCCCTTGGCGACATAATCCTCGATCATCGGGCGTCCGCCGCCCGAATAGCCCGTAATGCCGTTGACCGCGATCGGGAAATCCGCCGGCAGCAGCCCGGCGGTGACCAGCGGCCGCAGCGTCGCGATCGGCCCTTGCGGCCAGCAGCCCGGATTGGCGACGCGCTTGGCCGAGGCAATCTTCTTCGCCTGCTCCTTGTCCATTTCGGCGAAGCCATATTCCCAGCCCGCGGCGACGCGATGCGCGGTCGAGGCATCGATGACCTTGGTGGTGTCGTTGGCGATGAGCGATACGCTCTCCTTGGCGGCATCGTCCGGAAGGCAAAGAATCGCGACATCGGCGGCGTTGAGGAATTCGGCGCGCGCCGTCGTTTCCTTGCGGCGCTCGATCGGGATCGAGATGATCTCGAGGTCGCCGCGCTCGGCAAGCAGCGCCCGGATCTGCAGGCCGGTGGTGCCGTGTTCGCCGTCGATGAAGATTTTCGGTTTCATTGCCTGGTCAAAGTCCCTGATATTCCAAACCTATATGCCTTGGCCGTGATTGGCCGCGGCACCATTGTGGTTGCCGTTGTTCAGCTCTTCCTGTCGCGCCTTCCGCTCGGCCAGCAGGCCGAGATACTGCATGGCCACCATAGAGCCCGCAATCGCCGTTATATCGGCGTGATCATAGGCCGGCGCAACCTCCACCACGTCAGCGCCGACAATATCGATCTGATTGAGCTGGCGCAGCGTCGACAGGATCTTCGCCGAGGATGGCCCGCCGGCGACCGGCGTTCCGGTGCCGGGCGCATAGGCGGGGTCGAGGCAGTCGATATCGAAGGTGAGGTACGTCTTCTTGCCGCCGGTGCGGTCGACGATGGCGTAGGCGATGTCGGACGCCCGCATCTCCTCGATTTCGTGACCGTGCAGGATCTTGATGCCGAACGTGTCGGGCGCATGGGTGCGGATGCCGATCTGGATCGAACGGTCGGGATCGATGATCCCCTCCCTCACGGCGCGGCCGACGAAGGACCCGTGGTCGATGCGCTTGCCGTCATCGGGCCAGGTGTCCTGGTGCGCGTCGAACTGCACCAAAGCGAGCGGACCATGGATGGCGGCATGCGCCTTCAGCAGCGGCCAGGTGACGAAATGATCGCCGCCCAGCGTCAGCAGAAAGGCGCCCGATTTCAGGATTTTCGCCGCTTCGCGTTCGATCGCGCCAGGCGTCTTCTGGTGATTGCCCGAATCGAGCAGGCAATCGCCGTAGTCGACGACGGCCAGATGCTCGAACAGGTCGCGCGAAAACGGATATTGCGGGTCGTTGTCAAGGATCGCCGAGGCACGGCGGATCGCCTGCGGCCCGAAGCGCGCGCCCGGCCGGTTGGTGACGGCGGCATCGAACGGAATGCCCCACACGACTGCGTCCGCGCCTTTCACGTCCTTGGTGTATTTGCGCCGCATGAAAGACAGCGCGCCGGAATAGGTCGGCTCGAACGCGGCGCCCGTTTTGGAACGGGCGGTGAAGGCGTGGTCGATGTTCTTGGTCGCCATTACTGGTCCTCGGTTTTCATCGGGGTGCAACAACTACAGAACCGGCATTGAAGATGCCAGTCACAGCTTGGGGAGACAAAACGGCGCCGCCCGGGGTGCCACGGCAAGACAGGATTTGGATCGCATGACGCAGACCGCGTTTCTTAATCCGTCCCATGCCGTGGTGTCGAGCCATGCCGGAGCGGTAGCGGGCGAACGCTTCCTGGTTCTCGATTCGTGGCGCGGCATCTGCGCGCTTCTGGTGGCGCTGTTTCATTTTCCGACCGGCTCGATGATCTCGCAAAGTGCTTTCGTCGGCTCGTCCTACCTTTTCGTCGATTTCTTTTTCGTCCTTTCCGGCTTCGTCCTCGCCAGCGGCTATCTCAGAACGCTGAACCGGCCGGCCGGACCAGGTCGCTCGCTTCGCACCGGTCCGTTTCGCTCGGCTGGTTTCAGCATGATTCCATTGCAGGGACGCGGCACGAACTGGCCCGGAGCGGTCCGATATTGGCCTGGACCTTGCCGAGATCATTACCTGACGCTTCGTTGAAATGCCGGCAATGGCCTGGGCCCACCGGTTGTGGAAACGCATCTGACGGATGCCTGCAGCAGTCAACCGCTAGCCGGCTTCGTTCACGTGGCCGTCACGGGCATCGCCTATTCCGGCCCAATCCGGAACGGAGCGATTCTCGATGCGAACCCTCTGGCAGAGCCTTCTCCCCTGCGTCGCGCTGATGGCGTTCTTCGGTTCGGCAAGCGCACAGGAAACGCGCGCCAGGCAGATCCTCGACCGCTTCGAACATGCCAACCAGTGGCGCGACCACGTCATGGTCGCCGCGCACCGTGCCGGCAGCATGCAGGCCGGCAAGACGCTCTACGCGGAAAATTCCATCGCTGCCGTGGAAGGCTCGATCGCCATGGGGGCCGAAATCGTCGAGGTCGATATCCGGCGCTCGAAGGATGGCGAGTTCGTCGTCATGCATGACAGCTGGCTCGACCGCACCACGACCTGCAAGGGCGAGGTGCTCAAGTACACGCTGGCCGAGCTGAAGGCCTGCCGGCTGGTGATCGAAGGCACCCATGCCGTCACCAGCGAGACGGTCTCGACATTGCGCGAGATGCTGACGGCAACCCGGGACAGGATCCTCATCAACCTCGACAACAAGCTGGAGGTCGGCGACCTTGCCGGCATGATCGCGATTGCCCGCGACCTCGGCATGGCCGATCAGGTCATCGTCAAGGAGAATCTGTGGAACCAGAACAGGATCACCACGGTGAAGGCCGCGATGGCGGCGATCGGCGGCGGCTTCCAGTTCATGCCGATCGTCGCCGACGATGCGGTGCATGATGCCGGCTTCGCCGAGACGGTCGACCATGCTTTCGCGCCAGGCGCGATCGAACTGATCAACTGGCGCGCGGGCGCCGAAAAGCTGACCGACACTGGCGGGCCGCTGTTCAGCACGCGCATGCGCGCCGCCGCGGTGCGCGGCAACTGGCATATCTGGGCCGACACCTATGCCATCGTCAACAAGCCGGGCGGCTTCCTGGCCGGCGGCAGGGGCGATGAACTGGCGGTCAAGGCCAGCCTGCCGCGCGAAGCCTGGGGCTTCTGGGCCGACTGCGGCGCCACCATCATCCAGACAGACGAGCCGAAAGCGGCAATCGATTGGCTGGCGGCGAATGGCTACCGCGTGCCTTATGCCGGGAAGGGCGAACGCACCGAGCCTGGCGCGACCGCCAGCATCAATTGATTCGACCGACATCGCGGCCTCGTTGTCGCGGGCTGGCGTCTCTCCTGGTTCGGCCCTGGCGCTCGGCACGATCCATGGCATGGCGGTGCAGCGCTCTGCGTCTTCTTCATCCGCGACGCCGATCATTTCGCCCGATGAGACCGCACCATGCAAAAAGGCCGCCCGGAGGCGGCCTTTTCGATGTCGGTAAGTTCCGAAACGCTTAGCGCTTCGAGAACTGGAAGGAGCGGCGGGCCTTCGCCTTGCCGTACTTCTTGCGTTCGACGACGCGGCTGTCGCGGGTCAGGAAGCCACCCTTCTTGAGCACAGCGCGCAGCGCCGGCTCGTAGTAGGTCAGCGCCTTGGAGATGCCGTGACGAACGGCACCCGCCTGGCCGGAGAGGCCGCCGCCGACGACAGTGGCGACGATGTCGTACTGGCCCGAACGGTTG
Source organism: bacterium M00.F.Ca.ET.205.01.1.1 (assembly GCA_004791255.1). Classification (GTDB taxonomy): domain Bacteria; phylum Pseudomonadota; class Alphaproteobacteria; order Rhizobiales; family Rhizobiaceae; genus Mesorhizobium. The sequence goes on along the minus strand of SRUQ01000002.1, from coordinate 649,917 downwards.
GAGGCGATGATCGGCTGGTTGAGGATCATCTGCAGGACGGGACGCGCGAAATAGGTCGCGAATTCCTTGTCGTTGACGACGATCTTGCCGGAACCCGGCTTCACCCAGACGCGCGCAATGGCGTTCTTGCGCTTGCCGGTGGCATAGGCGCGGCCCGACTTGTCGAGCTTCTGGACGTGGACGGGGGCCGCGGCCTGCGTGTTCGTGTTGCCGGTGGCAGCACCCAGTTCTGCGAGCGAGGAAAGCTCAGCCATCTTATGCGACCTTCTTGTTCTTGGAATTCAGCTTGGCCACGTCGAGAATCTCGGGCTGCTGGGCGACATGCGGATGCTCCGCGCCTGCATAGACGCGCAGGTTCTTCATCTGGCGACGGCCGAGCGGGCCACGCGGGACCATGCGCTCAACGGCCTTCTCGACGACACGCTCGGGGAAACGGCCCTCGAGCAGCTGGCGCGCGGTGCGCTCCTTGATGCCGCCGGGGTGGCCGGTGTGCCAGTAGTAGACCTTGTCGGTGAACTTCTTGCCGGTGAACACCACCTTGTCGGCATTGATGACGATGACGTTGTCGCCGTCGTCGACATGCGGGGTGAAGGTCGGCTTGTGCTTGCCGCGAAGATGATTGGCGATGACGGTGGCGAGACGACCAACGACGAGACCCTCGGCGTCGATCAGCACCCACTTCTTCACCACATCCGCAGGCTTCTGCGAAAAGGTTGCCATGGATTTGCTGCTTTCTGTTTGACCTTCCGGAGAAGGCGTTTCTTGTTGCTTGGATTGGCGGAAGGCTGATGCCATCGCCAATAACAAAACGGCGGCCTTTGCGAGCCGCTGCTTCGGGAGGGCTTATAGGGGAGGGCGGGGAAGGCGTCAAGGCAAGCGAAAAGCCTGCTGTCGAGAATAATATAATGAAAATAGTGGCTTAGATAAAAGGTATTATTTTACCACATGGGTCTCCTGCTGCGTCGCGGGGCAAACTCAGTGTTTTGCCTCGATCTCCTTGCGAGCCGCGCTTGAAAGGAATGCCGATCGGGTGATGCCACGCTGTCGCGCGGCGGCGTCGATAGCCCGCAAAACTCCACGCTCGAAAGTCACGTTGGCTCTAACGACCGCACTGTCATTGTCGATAAGTGGTACGGAAACCAGGTAGCCGCCTTCGGCTAGAGCATCGCGTATCTCGGGGAGGGCGACAATCTCTTCGTGGCGGGATGGTTCCGGGACAGGCATGTCCTCGGCCCACAATTGCAAGGCCTCAACCGCTTTGGGCACGATATCTTCCGCCGCGTCCGCGGCTGAAAAGCAGCCGGGAATGTCCGGAAAGCGAATGCCGAATGCACTGTCGGGCTCCTTTTCGACCAAAGCGAAATAGCTCTTCATCGTGGGTCTCCGGTAGTGCGGGTTGGCCCATCTATCCAGCCAGCCTGCTTGGCGATTGCGCGGGCAGTGCCGGTTGGCAGGTCTTTTTCTGGATGTGGGACAATCAAAACGATCTCGCCTTTCCGGAGTTTGTGGTGCGAGCCCCGTATCGAAATCAGCTCAAACCCGTCCTCCTTGAGGCGCTTCAATATCTTGCGACTGTCACGCTCGATCAAAATCACCTATGCGCACATATATACACATCATGTTGGGAGTTCAATCACTGCGATCGCTTCGGCGGGATCGAATAGGTGCCTGTCGCATGCGCCACTGTCTGCCCTTCGGGGCCGGCGACGATGTCGATGTCGAACACCATCAGGCTCTTTCCAAGCTTCAGGATGCGGCAATGGCCGTCGATCGGCCCGGCCTCAGCCTTGCGCATGAAGTTGATGTTGAGATTGGTGGTAACTGAAAGCGCGTCCGGCCCGGCATGGCTGAGCACGCAGACATAGCCGCCAATGTCGGCCAGCGTGAACAGCGACGGACCGGACACCGTTCCACCAGGACGCAGATGCCGCTCGTCCGCGTTGAGCCGGACGGTGCAGCCGCCGGGAAATACGTCGATTGCTTGATAGAAAGCGAACTGATCGTTGAGCTGCGGATAGACGCTTGCCAGCAGCGCATTGACTTCCGCCGTTCTCATCAGGGGCTTCAGATTGCTTTGGGCGGGCATGAGCGGTTCCTATATCAGGAGCGGAGACCCGGGCGAGGCACCTGGACCAACGTTGTCATTTCGAGAAAACACGCCTCGCGGCTGTTCTTCAATTGGCAGCATGCTAGTTCTTTTGCTCCATAGGCTGCGAAGCCAAGCGGATAAAGAGGTTGAAAAGTGGCTGAAATCGTCGCCATCAAGCCGGCAGTCGCCGAAGGCCCTGTTCTTGCCAGCCTGGACAAGGGCGTGCTTCGTCTGACGCTCGCCAGCCCGCCCGCCAATGCCCTGTCGCTGGCGACGATGGCGGCGCTGAGCGCGGAACTCGAGCGCGCGAAATCGGACAGATCGGTGCGCGTCATCATCCTGGCGGCGTCGGGCAAAGTGTTCTGCGCCGGTCACGATCTGAAGGAGATGACCGCCAGCCGTGCGGGTGCCGACCGCGGCCGTGCTTTCTTCGAAAAGACCTTCGCGGTCTGCGCATCCCTGATGCAGGCGATCGTGCGCCATCCCGTGCCGATCATCGCCGAAGTCGATGGCCTCGCCACCGCCGCCGGCCTGCAGCTTGTCGCGAGTTGCGACCTGGCGATCGCTTCGCATGAGGCGACCTTCTGCACGCCGGGCGTCAACATCGGCCTGTTCTGCTCGACGCCGATGGTGGCCCTGTCGCGCAATGTCTCGCGCAAGCATGCGATGGAAATGCTTCTGACAGGCGAGACGATCGATGCGGCAACCGCCAAGGAATTCGGCCTCGTCAACCGCGTCGTGCCGCGCGAGTACCTGAATCAGATTGTCACCAAATACGCGCAAACCATTGCATCCAAATCATCTTTGGTGGTGAAGACCGGCAAGGAAGCCTTTTACGCGCAGGCCGAAATGGGGCTGGCGGACGCCTATGCCCATACCGGCCGCGTCATGGTCGAGAACATGCTGGCGCGCGACGCGGAGGAAGGCATCGGCGCCTTCATCGGCAAGCGCAAGCCGGAATGGACAGACGACTAGCAGGGAATAGCAGCCATGGAACCGCGCATCTCCATCATCACCGTCGCCACCGACGATCTCGACCGCGCCGTGCGTTTCTATGAGGCCATGGGCCTGAAGCGCCACGCCGGAATTACTGATGGTGTCGCCTTCTTCCAGATGGGCGGCGCCATTCTCGGACTGTTTCCACGCGCCAGTGCCGAGGAGGATTCCGGCATTGCCTTCGCCAAGGCGCCGTCGGCGGTCTATCTCGCCTACAACACCCGTTCCGATGCTGAGGTCGACGAAGTCCTTGCCATGGCTGAGCAGGCCGGCGGCAGGATCGTCAAGCCGGCCGGCCGCGCCTTCTGGGGCGGCTGGTACGGCTATTTCGCCGATGCCGACGGTCATGTCTGGGAGGTCGCGCACAACCCGGCCTTTCCGATCGCCGAAGACGGCACGATCTCGCTGCCTGGCTGATGGCGTACCGCAAGCAACTGACGCGGCTGAAAGCGCCCTATCTCAAGCGCATCCTACTCGAGCCCGCGCGGGTAGCGGATTGGGAAAAATATCCGTGGAACCTGCCGCTGTTTCGCGGCCGCGAGTTCGAACTCGAATTCACCACCCCGATCACCATCATCGTTGGCGAGAACGGCACCGGCAAATCGACGCTGCTGGAAGCCATTGGCGCGCTGGCCGGTTACGACGAAGCTGGCGGCGGCAAGGGCTACATGCCCGTCGACCATTCCCGTGCCATCGACAAGAGCGGTTCCGCGCTAGCTGACAATTTTCGTTGTCATTGGCTGCCGAAGGTTACCGCCGGTTGGTTCTTCCGCGCCGAATCCTTCTATTCCGTTGCCCGCTACCTAGACGAGGCGGCCAGGGAATCCGGCGGGACGCCGCCTGATTTTCTGTCATGGTCGCATGGCGAAGGATTTATCCGCTTCTTCGAGGAGCGCTGCCGCAGGCAAGGCATCTACATCCTCGACGAGCCGGAAAGCGCGCTCTCGCCATCGCGCCAGATCGAGCTTTTGAAGATGCTGCGGCGCATGGACCAGTCCGGCACCGCGCAAGTGATCATGGCGACGCATTCGCCGCTGCTGATGGCTTGTCCCGGCGCGCGGCTGTTCCGCATCAGCCGATTCGGGCTCGACCCGACCGATTTTCGAGAGACGGACCATTTCCGCATGATGCGTGATTTCTGCAGCGATCCGGATGGCTTTCTGACCGAAGCGCTATATGAGGACGACGCATGAACCACGATAGCTACGACAACGCCTACATCGGTGGCATCCTCAATTCGGTGAAGACGATCGCCATCGTCGGCGCGTCGGCCAACGACGTGCGGCCGAGCTATTTCGTGTTGAAATATCTTCTGGCCAAGGGGTTTTCGGTGTTTCCGATCAACCCCGGCCAGGCCGGCAAGGAAATCCTTGGCCGGATGACCTATGCCCGCCTGGCGGACATCCCCGAACCGATCGACATGGTCGATATCTTTCGCGCGCCGTCGGCGGTGCTGGGCATCGTCGACGAGGTGTTGCGTCTCGATCCCCTGCCGAAGGTGATCTGGATGCAGCTTGGCGTGCGCCATGACGAGGCTGCAGCGCGCGCCGAGGCAGCCGGCATCAAGGTTGTGATGAACCGCTGCCCCAAGATCGAATATGGCAAGCTGTCCGGCGAGATTGGCTGGACCGGTGTCAATTCCGGCGTGCTGTCGTCGAAGAAGCCGCTGATGCGCCAGGGTTTCCAGAGCTTCGGCGTCCGTCAGAAATAGACGAAACGCATGGGCGGAAAAAAATTCCGGCAAACGCCGCTTTTTCCCAGCGCCCGACCGAATGTACTGCGCCGAAAGGTATTTTCTTCTTTGCTTTCGGGGCCGGGCTTCGCCAAGAATGCCCGGCGAATTTCAGAAAGTTCTTTGAGGGAGGTTTCCGTGACCCGTACGCCCGGTTTCAACACACTCGCCGTCCATGCCGGCGCCAAACCCGATCCGGCGACCGGTGCGCGCGCCACGCCGATTTATCAGACCACCTCCTTCGTCTTCGACGATGCCGATCACGCTGCCTCGCTGTTCGGGCTGAAGGCCTTCGGCAACATCTACACCCGCATCATGAACCCGACGCAGGCCGTGCTAGAAGAGCGCGTCGCCGCGCTCGAGGGCGGCACGGCAGCACTCGCGGTCGCCTCCGGCCATGCCGCGCAGGTCATCGTGTTCCACAATCTGATGCAGCCGGGCGGCAATTTCGTCGCCGCCAACAAGCTCTATGGCGGTTCGATCAACCAGTTCGGCCATGCCTTCAAGAACTATGGCTGGCAGGTGCGCTGGGCAGATACCAACGACATCTCGACTTTCGAGAGCCAGATCGACGACAGGACCAAGGCGATTTTCATCGAAAGCCTCGCCAATCCGGGCGGTACTTTCGTCGACATCGAGAAGATCGGCGAGGTCGCGCGCAAGCACGGCCTGCCGCTGATCGTCGACAACACGCTGGCGTCGCCCTATCTGATCCGGCCGATCGAGCACGGCGCCGACATCGTCGTGCATTCGCTGACCAAGTTCATCGGCGGCCACGGCAATTCGATCGGCGGCGTTATCGTCGACGGCGGCACCTTTGACTGGTCGAAGTCGGGCAAATACCCGATGCTGTCGGAACCGCGCCCCGAATATGGCGGCCTCGTCCTGCACGAGACCTTCGGCAATTTCGCCTTCGCCATCGCCGCGCGCGTGCTCGGCCTGCGCGACCTCGGCCCGGCGATCTCGCCGTTCAACGCCTTCCTCATCCTGACCGGCCTGGAAACCTTGCCGCTCAGGATGCAGCGCCACTGCGACAACGCGGTCACCGTCGCCGGCTGGCTGTCCAACCACCCGAAGGTCGCCTCGGTGAACTATCCCGGCCTGCCCAGCGACAAGAACAACGCGCTGCAGAAGAAGTACTCTCCACTTGGCGCCGGCGCTGTGTTCACCTTCGGCCTCAAGGGCGGCTACGAGGCCGGTGTCAAATTCGTCGAGGCGCTGGAACTGTTCTCGCATCTGGCCAATGTCGGCGACACCAAGTCGCTGGTCATCCATCCGGCCTCGACGACGCACCGCCAGCTATCCGACGAACAGAAGGTCAAGGCCGGCGCCGGCCCGGATACCGTGCGGCTTTCCATCGGCATCGAGGATGTCACCGACATCGTCGCCGATCTCGAACAGGCACTCGCCAAGGTTTGATAGCCATGGCTGAGCCGAAGTTTCTCAGCATCGGCGCCGACACTGTCGACGCCGAACATGGCGCACCGGCGGCGGATCGCCTGATCTCGGGCGATCCGAAATTCCGCACCTGGAATGTCGAGGAGCGCGACGGTGGCCTCTATGCCGGAATCTGGGAATCGACCCCGGGCAAGTGGCGTATCGTCTATGACGAGTGGGAGTTCTGCCACATCCTGTCCGGCGTTTCGGTGATCGCCGAGGACGGCGGCGACGCGCGCACCGTCAGGGCCGGCGACAGCTTCGTGCTGAGACCGGGCTTCAAGGGCAGCTGGGAAGTGCTTGAAACAACTCGCAAGGAGTATGTGATCAAGCTTTGATCATTTCCCCGGGAACTGGCTGAGGCAGGCTTCCGACGCCTTGTCGTGCGCCGTCAGCAGGTCGGCGTCCTGCGCCTCGACTTCGGCGTCCGAAATTTCGTCGCGGTAGTACTGCGCCAGAAGGTCGAGCCCTTCCTGGCTTGCGCCATAGGTCGGGATTTCGCGGGCAAGGCAGCCGCAAAGGGTGAGCGCACGATCGGGCGAGCCGGTCTTGTGGTTGGTCAGGATGAAATCCTGCGCCGGGCAGGCGTCGAGAAAGCTATCGAAGTCGAGCTTTTGCTGCGGCTGGTCGCCATGATCGAAATAGGCCGGCGGCCATTGGCTTTTGCCGATGGCGACGTCGCAACCGGTCACGACATCCTCGGCGATTTTCGACAGCACGACCCAGGCTTCGCCCTTTTCGCCGGTGGGGTATTCGAAATTTTCGCCCAGCGAGGCCGCATAGCTGTCGAGATCGGCCTGTTTGAGGTCGATCTGCTGGAACCGGTTGAACTGGCATTGGCAGGCGGCCGGCGCGCTGTCCGCTTGCTGGCCGGACCTGTTGTTCTGGCAGGCCTCGACAAAGGCGGCGCCGTCGAGAGACGAGGCTGGAAACGCAGACGCATCGACATAGCGTGCTCCATCCCAGGCGATCGTCATCTTGTCCGACTGGATTTCCAGAAAGCCGTTTCGCTTAAAGGCGCTGAGCCCGATCTTGTCCTGCGCCACCAGCCTTGCGCCGGGAATATCGCCGAGAACCTCGTGATAGCTGTCGCCTTCCAGCACGAACAGGAAGTTGCCGCAATGAATGCCATCGCAGTCCGGCGCATAGCGATAGGCAAAAATCTCCGGAAAGCCGTCGAGATTGAGATCAATCTCAACCGCAAAGGATGTCGGGGGGAAATCCTTCGACCCGGTCTGCCGCTTCAGCAGAACCGGCGCCATCTTCTGGGCGATCGCCGCGCTGTTTTCCCAAGGGATGTTTTCCGGCTGCTGCTGGGCCGCCGCCATGCCCGACGGCGTCAATGCCAGCGTCAGGGCAAACAGCGTCGCCCGTATCGAAAACAGTCTCATCGCGAAGCCCCAGGCTCGCGGTCGTCAGATGCCGACGGCGAGCGTTTCCAGCCCATGGAAGTGGTAAGTGTCGCGGAAGCGAGGCTGTTCGGCAAGATGCAGCTTTGGGTGTCGCTCGAACAAGGTTTTCAGCGACACCTGCAATTCGAGCCGAGCCAGCGGCGCGCCGATGCAGAAATGAATGCCGGCGCCGAAGGAGACGTTCTTCTGGTCGGTGCGTTCAGGGCGGAAGGCCTGCGGGTCGGCAAAGGCGCGCGGATCGTGATTGGCCATGCCAAGCAGAAGGCCGATCGTCTGGCCGGGCTGGACGACGATGCCCGGCGCGATTTCGGTCTCCTGATAGGCATAGCGCATGAACATGTGCAGCGGCGCGTCGAAACGCAGGCATTCCTCGACTGTCGCCGCGGTCGCCTCGGGCGAGGTGAAAAAGCGGCGGGGGTCGCCGCCTTGCGCCAGGATCGAGCGCACCGCATTGCCGGTCTGGTGAACGGTAGCCTCGTGGCCGGCATTGAGCAGCAGGATGGCGGATGAAACCAGTTCGTCCTCGGATAGTTTTTGCCCGTCCTCCTGAGCCGAAATCAGCAGCGACAAGAGGTCATCGCCGGGTCTGTTGCGTCGCTCGGCGACATAGCCGCGCAGGAAATCGGCAAATTCACTGGCCGCGCGGTTGGCCGTCTCCTCGGTCTCTCGCGTGCGGCCAAGCGTGTACATGGCGACCATCCGGTGCGACCAGTCGAGCAGTTGCGGACCCATCTCCACCGGCACGCCGAGCATTTCGGCGATGATGGTGATCGGCAGGGGAGAGGCGAAGGCAGGCAACAGGTCGACGGCTTTTCCGGGCTCGAGACGGTCGATCAATTCGTTGGCGAGTGCCTCGACGCGCGGCCGCAGCCGCTCGACCTGGCGCGAGACGAAGGCCCGGTTGACCAGCGTCCTGAGCCGCGTGTGCACCGGCGGCTCCAACTCCAGCATCGAATTGGCCTCGATACCGTCGAATGCCTTGAGATGGCTTCTGTCCTGGCCGACGCCGCGGCTGTCGGGAACGCCGGCCGGGTTCTGGCGCCCGAAGCGGCGGTCGCGCAGCAATCTGTTGACATCGTCAAAGCCGCCAAAACACCAGAAGCCGAATTCCTCCCAGAAGAACGCATTCGATGCGACGTGCAGGAAGCCGTAGGTCTCGTACGGGTCGAGGAAGAAGGCCGGTTCGTGCGGGTCGAGCTTGAGCCGGCGGGTGGCTGGATCAAAGGCGAGGTAAGGCGGCGTGGATTTGGTCATGCCAGACCATTAGCGCGGCTTGCCAGCCCGGTTCCAGACCGTATGTTGGCGCGCTGTTGTCGATGAATTGAGCCAGCCGCTGCGGTTTGGGAAGGTCTGAACGGATGAATGTGATCGTTGTCGGCGCGGGTATTGCAGGTCTTTCCACGGCCTGGTCGCTGGTCAAGGCCGGGCACAGCGTCTCGATCGTCGAGCAGGGACCGATCCCCAATCCGCTGGCGGCATCCGGCGACCATCATCGCATCATCCGCCGCGCCTACCGGGCCGGGACCGGTTACGGTCGGCTGATCAGCGAGGCCTACCAGGCCTGGGACGAGATGTGGGCCGATCTCGGCGAAAACCATCTCGATCCCCGGGGTTTTCTCTGCGTGTCGCGCGAGCCGGGCGACGAGGCCGAGGAATACCGCGAGGGCCTGGAGGAGGGGAATTTCCCGTTCGAACTGCTGGAGCCGGACGCCGCGGTCCAGCGCTGGCCGTTCCTTGAAACGGGCACATTCCGCTATGCCTATTTTTCGACCGAGGGCGGCGCGCTGCATTGCCGCAAGATCGCGGCTGGACTGGCCAAATGGCTGCGCGCCAACGGCGCCAATGTCTACGAGCACAGCAAGGTGACCGGTATCGATGCCGAAGCCGGCCACGTCACGCTTCAATCCGGCGAGACCATGCGGGCCGACCGCATCGTCGTCGCCGCCGGCGCCTGGGTGCTGAAACTGTTCCCGGAACTGGGCGGCGAGTTGAAGACCTATCGCACCGCGCTCGCCTATGTCGAGCCGCCGGCCGATCTCAAGGCCGTATGGGAGGCCGCCCCCGTCATCCTCGATGTCGGCGGCAAGACCGACGGCTACATGATCCCGCTGACCCGTGGTACGGGCATGAAGTTCGGCTCGGGCCTACACAAGGTGCCGACCAGCGACGCCGACTGGAACCGGGAGCCGGTGCCGGGCGAGGGCGAGGCGATCCGCAACCTGTTTTCCCCTCCGATCGCCCGTATCGAGGAATACAAGGTGACCGAAGTCGTCACCTGCGCCTACACCTTCACCGATGACGAGAAGTTCCTGGCACACGAGGCAGGCAAGTGCCTGGTCGTCTCTGCCTGCTCCGGCCACGGCTACAAATTCGGCGCGGCAGTCGGCCGGCGCACGGCGAAGGCCATTGGCGACGGCGATGTCGCCGGGTTGAAAAAATGGCTGCGAGCGGAGGCGGAGTAGCCCTAATCCTGGCAGTGCCGGGGAATATGCACGCGCCGCCAACTGGATGAGCCTTCACGCACCAGCACGCGCCGCGCGACGGTCTGGTAGGAGGCGGGAACATCGATGATCCGCCTTTGCTCCGGCCGCACCAGCACCTCTTCGGCGATGCGGTCATACTGCGCCGGGATGACGACGCGTCGCGTGCGCTCCGGCTGGATCACCACCGTCTCGGCGACGCGCTCGTAGCGCGCTCTGTGCCAGACCTTGCACAGCACCTTGCGGCCATGGATGACGCGCCATTCCCAGGAGTAACCGCCGCCGTCGACCCTGACGGTGTGGTAGACGGTTCGGGTGATTGCAGGCACCACCTCATACTGAACCCGTGCCGGCACCGTCATCACCACGCGCTCGCGGGTGCCGTAGATCGGCGGGTCATAGTCGACGACCTGCTGGCCGGGCGGGCTGACCATGACGTCTTCGTAGACCGTGTCATAGACATCAGGTGTGCGGACGGGCTCGTAGCACTCGACGGCGCGGCCGCCGGCCGCCGTTTGTGAAATCGACCCGAGCATGGTCAGCCCGGCAATGGCGAAGCATGCGGTTTTCCCTGGCATGACACTCCCCCTGTTGAACCATAGGCACAAGTTCAACGTTGGATTGTAGGGGAAGCGGTTGCGGAGGAAAGCGGTTTCGGCGCATTTCGTTAAGTGAAGCAGTTAAGAAACTCCTACCTGGCCTGGATTGGCCCGCCATTCAGGCCGGCAGAGGCGGCCGCCGCCGCGAATCTTGCCGGATAACCTTGATTCGACTTACCCAGATGGCTAGGACGGGTCGGCCTTGCACAAGGATGAGCCGGCATCCTATTTACATCCTAACGATCCAGAACCGATTCTGCCCGAGCTGCCAGCCTGTCCGGCGCCGGAAATCCCACCGCGAGACAAGAGATAACTGATGAAGAACCCCGTCGAAACCTACATGAACCTCGTTCCGATGGTGGTCGAGCAGACCAATCGCGGCGAGCGGGCCTACGACATTTTCTCGCGCCTCCTGAAGGAGCGTATCATTTTCATCACCGGTCCGGTCGAGGATGGCATGGCGACGCTGGTCTGCGCGCAGCTCCTGTTCCTCGAAGCCGAGAACCCGAAGAAGGAAATCAACCTCTACATCAACTCGCCGGGCGGCGTCGTCACCTCGGGCATGGCGATCTACGACACCATGCAGTTCATCAAGCCGGCCGTGTCGACGCTCTGCATCGGCCAGGCGGCCTCGATGGGGTCGCTGCTGCTGACCGCCGGCCACAAGGACATGCGCTTTGCCACGCCGAACGCCCGCATCATGGTTCACCAGCCTTCCGGCGGTTTCCAGGGCCAGGCCTCCGACATCGAGCGCCACGCCATGGATATCGTCAAGCTGAAGCGCCGCCTCAACGAGGTCTATGTCAAGCACACCGGCAAGACCTACGAGGAGATCGAACGGACGCTCGACCGCGACCATTTCATGACCGCCGACGAAGCCAAGGATTTCGGCCTCATCGACAAGGTCATTTCGTCGCGCGAGCCGGCCGAAGGGGCGGTGGCATAAAGGCTTGTTGGCAGTTGAATGGCGGCATCACGCGCTTTTGGCGCGTCTTGCGGCATTTCGGCCACAATTGGCTGTTCCCTCGGGGGTCAGGATTGCCTACGTTAAGGCTATGTTGATTTTCGACGGCTTAGCTTTGCGTGGGGAAGCTGCGAATCATTGCCACGTTTTCTGATTTGTGTTTCGTACGGAATACGTTGCGGGAGCCGGGACACTGGCGGCGGCGAATTCCCGCGATAAATAGAGTATGCGCCCTTTCAGCCAGACCATCGGCGGGCGGCCATGAAAGGACATGAAAATGAGCAAGGTCGGCAACAACAGCGGTGACTCCAAGAACACGCTTTATTGCTCGTTTTGCGGCAAGAGCCAGCACGAGGTGCGCAAGCTGATCGCCGGTCCGACGGTCTTCATCTGCGACGAGTGCGTCGAACTCTGCATGGACATCATCCGCGAGGAGAACAAGACCTCGATGGTGAAGTCGCGCGAGGGCGTGCCGACCCCGCAGGAGATCCTCAAGGTTCTCGACGACTACGTTATCGGCCAGCCTTACGCCAAGCGCGTGCTGTCGGTGGCCGTCCACAACCACTACAAGCGCCTCGCGCACGCCGGCAAGAACAACGATGTCGAGCTGGCCAAGTCCAACATCCTGCTGATCGGCCCGACCGGCTGCGGCAAGACGCTGCTGGCGCAGACGCTGGCCCGTATCATCGACGTTCCCTTCACGATGGCCGATGCCACGACGCTGACCGAAGCCGGTTACGTCGGCGAGGACGTCGAAAACATCATCCTGAAGCTCCTGCAGTCGGCCGACTACAATGTCGAGCGCGCCCAGCGCGGCATCGTCTACATCGACGAAATCGACAAGATTTCGCGCAAGTCCGACAATCCGTCCATCACCCGCGACGTGTCGGGCGAGGGCGTGCAGCAGGCGTTGCTGAAGATCATGGAAGGCACGGTCGCCTCCGTGCCGCCGCAGGGCGGCAGGAAGCATCCGCAGCAGGAATTCCTGCAGGTCGACACCGCCAACATCCTGTTCATCTGCGGCGGCGCTTTCGCCGGGCTGGACAAGATCATCTCGGATCGCGGCCGCAAGACCTCGATCGGCTTCGGCGCCACTGTCGCATCGCCCGAGGATCGCCGCACCGGCGACATCTTCCGCCAGGTCGAGCCCGAGGATCTGCTGAAGTTCGGCCTGATCCCGGAATTCGTCGGCCGTCTGCCGGTCCTGGCGACGCTGGAAGACCTTGACGAGCCGGCGCTGATCCAGATCCTGACCGAGCCGAAGAACGCGCTGGTCAAGCAGTACCAGCGCCTGTTCGAGATGGAGAGTGTCGACCTGACCTTCCATGAGAACGCATTGTCGGCGATCGCCAAGCGCGCCATCGAGCGCAAGACCGGCGCGCGCGGCCTGCGCTCGATCATGGAGGCGATCCTGCTCGACACCATGTTCGAACTGCCCGCGCTCGAAGGCGTGCGCGAGGTGGTGATTTCGGAAGAGGTGGTGACCGGCAGCGCCCGGCCGCTCTACATCTATTCCGAGCAGAAGGAAAAGAAGGGCAATGTCAGCGCCTGATATGGCCCTGACCCCTATATTTGTATGGAACGGCGCCCCAGTGGCGCCGTTTTGCTGTGATGGGCTCGTTGCCTCGTTGCGGAGCGGATTTGTGGACCATGTTGACCCTTGATCTTTGCCTCGCTTGCATCCACCTAACGGAGGAAGGCCGTGGTGCCGAATTCTGTGCTGTAAAACTCCCGTCACAAACGGTGGTAGGCGGAACGATCCCCGGTCGTTAATATGAGATTCGCGGTTGGCCGACTGGCGGCCGCGACATGAAAGGTTGGACAATGGCCAAAATATCCAAGGCTCCCAGCGACGGCGTCTTCGCAGTCCTCCCGCTGCGCGACATCGTGGTGTTCCCGCACATGATCGTTCCGCTCTTCGTCGGGCGTGAAAAGTCGATCAAGGCGCTGGAAGAGGTGATGGGTCAGGAAAAGCAGATCCTGCTTGCCACCCAGATGAATGCCGCCGACGACGATCCTGAGCCCGATTCCATCTTCGACATCGGCACGCTCGCCAATGTGCTGCAATTGCTGAAGCTGCCCGACGGAACCGTCAAGGTACTGGTCGAAGGCGCTTCGCGTGCCAAAATCGTGTCGTTCACCGACCGTCCCGACTTCCACGAAGCCCGCGCCACGGCGCTGGTCGAGCCGGAAGAGGAAGAGGTCGAGGTCGAGGCGCTGGCCCGTTCGGTCGTCACCGACTTCGAAAACTACGTCAAGCTGAACAAGAAGATCTCGCCCGAAGTGGTGGGCGCTGCCAGCCAGATCGACGACTACTCCAAGCTCGCCGACACGGTGGCCTCGCATCTCGCCATCAAGATCCCCGAAAAGCAGGAAATGCTGGCCACGCTCTCCGTCAAGGAGCGGCTGGAAAAGGCGATGGGCTTCATGGAGGCCGAAATCTCCGTCCTGCAGGTGGAGAAGCGGATCCGCTCGCGCGTCAAGCGCCAGATGGAGAAGACGCAGCGCGAATACTACCTCAACGAGCAGATGAAGGCGATCCAGAAGGAGCTCGGCGAAGGCGAGGACGGCCGCGACGAGGCCGCCGAGATCGAGGCGCGCATCAAGAAGACCAAGCTCTCCAAGGAGGCCCGCGAAAAGGCGGAAGCCGAATTGAAGAAGCTCAGGACGATGTCGCCGATGTCGGCTGAATCGACCGTCGTGCGCAACTACCTCGACTGGCTGCTGTCGATCCCGTGGGGCAAGAACTCCAAGGTCAAGCAGGACCTGGCGTTTGCGCAGAACGTGCTCGACACCGATCATTTCGGCCTCGACAAGGTCAAGGACCGCATCGTCGAGTACCTCGCCGTGCAGAGCCGCCAGAAGAAGCTGAAGGGGCCGATCCTGTGCCTCGTCGGCCCTCCCGGCGTCGGCAAGACCTCGCTTGGCAAGTCGATCGCCAAGGCGACCGGCCGCGAGTTCATCCGCATGGCGCTCGGCGGCGTGCGCGACGAGGCCGAGATCCGCGGTCACCGCCGCACCTATATCGGCTCGATGCCCGGCAAGGTCATCCAGTCGATGAAGAAGGCGAAGAAGTCCAACCCGCTCTTCCTGCTCGATGAGATCGACAAGATGGGCCAGGACTTCCGCGGCGACCCGTCATCGGCCTTGCTCGAGGTGCTCGATCCCGAGCAGAACGCGACGTTCATGGACCATTACCTCGAGGTCGAATACGACCTGTCGAGCGTGATGTTCGTGACGACGGCGAACACGCTGAACATCCCTGCGCCCCTGATGGACCGCATGGAGATCATCCGTATCGCCGGCTACACCGAGGATGAGAAGATCGAAATCGCCAAGCGGCACTTGATGCCCAAGGTGGTGCGCGACCACGCCCTGCAGCCGAAGGAGTTCTCCGTCGGCGACGACGCGATCCGAGCCATCATCCAGACTTACACCCGTGAAGCGGGCGTCAGAAGCCTGGAGCGCGAGCTGATGAAGCTCGGCCGCAAGGCCGTGACCGAGATCCTGAAGACGAAGAAGAAGACGGTGAAGATCACGGCGGACAATCTCGCCGACTATCTCGGTGTTCAGCGCTTCCGCTTCGGTCAGGTCGAGGCCGATGATCAGGTCGGTGTCGTTACCGGGCTTGCCTGGACGGAAGTCGGCGGCGAGTTGCTGACGGTCGAAGGCGTCATGATGCCCGGCAAGGGCCGCATGACGGTGACCGGCAATCTGCGCGACGTGATGAAGGAATCGATCTCGGCGGCGGCCTCCTATGTCCGCTCGCGCGCCATCGATTTCGGCATCGAGCCGCCGCTGTTCGACAAGCGCGACATCCACGTCCACGTGCCGGAAGGCGCCACACCCAAGGACGGGCCGTCGGCCGGTGTGGCGATGGCGACCGCGATCATCTCTGTGCTGACCGGCATTCCGATCAAGGCGGATGTCGCGATGACAGGCGAGATCACGCTGCGCGGCAGGGTGCTGGCGATCGGCGGCCTCAAGGAGAAGCTGCTGGCCGCGCTGCGCGGTGGCATCAAGAAGGTGCTGATCCCGGAAGACAACGCCAAGGACCTGGCGGAGATACCGGACAACGTGAAGAACGGCATGGAAATCATTCCGGTCTCGCGGGTCGGCGAAGTGTTGCGCCATGCGCTTGTGCGTATGCCGGAGCCGATCGAGTGGGTCGAGCCGGTCAATGCGCCGGCCGCGCCCGACACGGCGGACGATGCCGGAAAGTCGCTTGCGCATTAGTAAATGCTAAAGTTGCAGTGCACAAACAGAAAGCCGGGCCTCGCGCCCGGCTTTTTCATGTGAAAAACCCCGGAATTCCGGGCTTTTTCCGATTTTTTTCCCGCTTTTCGACTTGGTTGCGGGAACGCTTCTTTCTAAAGTCCCTTTCCTGCCGGATGAGTCGTGAGTTCCGGTTTTCTCATGGAAGGGAATTTTTATGAACAAGAACGAACTGGTGTCCGCTGTCGCCGACGCCGCGAGCATTTCGAAGGGTGACGCGCAGTCGGCGGTCGATGCTGTGTTTTCCGTCATCACCGGCGAACTGAAGAAGGGCGGCGATATCCGGCTTGTCGGCTTTGGCAATTTCACCGTGTCGAAGCGTGCGGCGTCCACCGGCCGCAACCCCCAGACCGGCGCCGAAGTAAAGATCCCGGCGCGCACCGTGCCGAAGTTTTCGGCCGGCAAGGGCCTCAAGGACGCCGTCAACTAAGCGCCCTTTTTCATTTTTCAAAAACGGGAAAAGCCGGGCTTGCCCGGCTTTTTCTTTATCGGGTTGCCGAGGCCGACGGCAGCTATCCGGTCGGCGCGTCCGCCCGCATCAGGCCTTCGTTTTTCAGCTCGACCCAAAGCGCTGGAGATACGCCGCCGTCGAGCAGGGAGAGGTTGCTCTCGACTTCTTCAGGCCGCTGGCCGCCGGGGATGATCGAGACGACCGAGGGGTGCAGCAGCGGGAACTGCAAGGCGGCTTCGATCAGGCGCACGCCATGGCGCTTGCAGACGCTCTCGATGCGCGCCACGCGGTCGAGCACATCTTGCGGCGCTTCCGAGTAGTTGTAGTAGGCGCCCGGCTTCGGTCCCGTCGCCAGGATGCCGGAATTGTAAGGCCCGCCGAGAACGATGCCGATGCCGCGCTTCTGGCAGAGCGGCAGGAAAGACTGCAGCGCCTCCTGTTCCAGCAGCGTGTAGCGCCCGGCGAGCAGGAAGAGGTCGAAGTCGCCGCGCTCGGCCAGCGTCTGCGCCACCGGCCATTCGTTGATGCCGCCGCCGAAGGCCTTGATCACACCCTGGTCGCGCAGCGAGAGCAGTCCGTAATAGCCGGAGCGCATGAACTCCTTGATGCGCTGGTCGGACGCTTCCTTGCTGCCATGGGTGAAGATGTCGACATCATGCACGAACAGGATGTCGATGCGGTCGACGCCAAGCCGCTCCAGCGAGGCCTCGAACGAGCGCATGACGCCGTCATAGCTGTAGTCGTAAACCTCCTTGCGCGACGGCGTGTCGAAGAACTTGCCGATGCCGGTACGCTGCTCTGGTGGGCAGGCGCGCATGATGCGGCCGACCTTGCTCGACAGCACGTAGTCGTCGCGCTTCCGGGAGCGCAGGAACGGGTTGAGGCGCGTTTCCGACAGGCCAAGCCCGTAGAGCGGTGCTGTGTCGTAGTAGCGGCAGCCGGTCGCCCAGGCGGCCTCGAGCGTCGCATTGGCATCCTCGTCGGAGACGGCGCGGTAGAGATTGCCGAGCGGTGCCGTGCCGAAGCCGAGCTCGGTGAAAGTGATGCCGCCATTGCCGATGCGGTCGAAATGCCGTGTCTTCATGTCCTGCCGTTTTCCCAAGGCTGATTTGTCTGACATGACACTATCATGCCGGCGGCACAGCAAAAGCGTCGAGGTTGTTGGACACTGATTTTGGCGGTGGTAGCATGAACAAAAACAAGCTGTTCGGGTGAAAGACGTGACCAGGAATTGCCAGTCATCCTCGGTTACCGCGGCGGCGCAGCCGTGAGCAACTCCGGCGCGCAGATGTTCAAAACCGCCCTGGACGAGCTTGGCGCGGTGCTGGCGCGTGTAAACGGCGACCGGATAGACGCCGCCTGCGCGATGCTGGCGGGTGCCAGACAGATTGTCGTCTATGGCTGCGGCCGCGAGGCCCTGCAGCTGAAGGGCTTCGCCATGCGGCTCTATCATCTCGGCCTGCCGGTTTCGGTGGTCGGCGACATGACCACGCCGCCCGTGGCGCAGGGCGATGTCTTCCTAGTCAGTTCCGGGCCTGGCGAGACGTCCACCGTGCTCACCTTGATGCGCGTGGCGCGCGAGGCCGGCGCGACCGTCCTGCTCCTCACCGCCCAGGAGGGCGGCAGCGCCGCACCGCTTGCCGATTTCACGCTGCTGATCCCGGCGCAGACCATGGCCAACGATCAGGGCGCACAGAAGACTTCGGTCCTGCCGATGGGCTCGGTGTTCGAAGGCGCGCTGTTCCTGCTGTTCGAGGTTATGGTGCTGAACCTCAGGGAATTGACCGCGGCGTCGCCGCAAGCCATGCGCGCCCGCCACACCAACATGGAGTAGTGCCATGCGTTACGAGCTGATGCTGCCGCACCAGATCCGCCAGGCGATTGCGCAGAATTGGCCCGTCGTGCTGCCGCTCGGCGTGCTCGAATACCATGGCGAGCACATGGCCGTCGGCATGGACACGCTGGCCGTTATCAAGACGCTGGAGATCTTCGAGAAGGAGAGGGACGTCGTCATCCTGCCCCCCTTCTACTATGGTGCGGCAAGCTATGCGGTGGCCGCACCCGAGGGCAGTGGCTCGGTTCAGGTCGGCGGCACCGCGCTGGCGTCGTTCGGCGAGGAGCTGTTCTACAGCCTGCTGCGCATCGGCTTTCGCAACATCCACGCCATCATCCATCACCAGACCGAGAATTTCGCCGCCGGCATGCCGACCGACCTTGCCTTCAAGACCGCCGGTCGCCAGGCGATCTTCCGCTTCCTCGAGAAGGATCGCGGCGAAGGTTGGTGGGGCGCGCAAGCGATGGCCGACTATTATTCCGGCCACGCCGCCGGCGAAAATTTCTTCAACTGGGTGCAAGTGCATCCGCTGATGCCGGCTGCCATGAATGGCAAGTACCCTTTCGACCATGCAGGTATCGGCGAAACGTCTTTGATGCTGGCGCTATGCCCGGAAGCGGTGGAGGCCGCTCACTTCGCCGACAACACTGGCTGGTACACGGCAAGCGCCAAGGACGCATCGGCGGAACTTGGGCGACAGGGCGTCGCCATGATCATGGATCACCTGCGCGCGATCCTGAAGAGCTAACCCATGGTCCTCGCCCGCTCCGCCCGGTAATCGGCGATGGACTTGTCCGGATCGCTCTTGGTGGCCACCGCCCAGATGAAGGTGCCGCCGCCGGCTATCGCCAGAATAACGAAGATCGCAATGCCGAGCGGAAAAAATCGGGTGAACAGCCCCATCAGCAGCATGATCAGCCCGCCCGACAGCATCGCCAGCACGAAGCCGGCGATGACGGCTCGCCCCTGCCAGACGATCGGCATGACGCCCTTGCCGTAACGGTCGCGGCCGACATAACCGACACGGATGTTGCGTGCGAACCAATACTGGCCGGCCATATCTACTTCACCGCGCCCGCCGTCATGCCCATGATCAGATAGCGTTCGAGCGCGATGCCGATGACGGCAAGCGGCGCGATTGCCGCCGTGGCAAGGGCCGCCATCGACCACCAATTGATGCCTTGCGAACCGGTCTGGCTTGCCACCATCACGGGAATGGTCTTGGCGTCGGTCGAGGTCAAAAGGGCGGCGAAGAAGTACTCGTTCCAGCACAGCACCATCGCCAGGATGAAGGCGGCGACCATGCCCGGCAGCGCGATTGGCATGACGATGCGGAAGAAGGCGCCCCAGATCGACAGGCCGTCGACAAGGGCTGCTTCCTCGAGTTCGACCGGAATGGAGTTGAACTGGTCGCGCATGATCCAGATGACGATCGGCAGCACCATCAGCGTGTAGAGCAGGATCAGCCCGATGCGTGTGTCGAGCAGCCCGACTTCCCGGTAGAGCACCAGGAAGGGCAAGGCGAGCACCACCGGCGGCAGGATGAGCTGCGACAGGAAGAAGAACGAGATGTCTTCGTTCTTGAACCAGGCGAACTTGTATCGGTAGCGTGTCAGGCCGTAGGCGGCGAGGCTACCGATGATGATGGCGAGGCTGGACGCGCCGACCGAGGTGATGACCGAGTTCATGAAGCGCTTGAAGAACTCGTCGCGCACGGTGGAGGTCTGGAAGATCGAGTCCGGCGAAAGGCCGAGCGAACGCCAGCCCTTCCAGTCCGGCTGGAAGTCGACAAACGGGATCAGGTGGCCCTGCGTGACGTCGACCGCCGATTTGAACGAGGTCGTTATCGTCCAGTAGATCGGGAACAGGCAGATGAAGGCCCAGAAGACAAGCGCCCCATAGATGAACACGCGGCTGGTGATGAAGCTCGCGGGAGAACGGATCTCGGAAACGGTGTAGTTGGTGGTCTGAACGCTCATGATCCCGGCCACTCAGTTGACGTTGCGCACGAAGCGGTTGGCGAGCTTCAAGAGCCAGGTCACGAACACGACGATGATGACGAGATAGGCCATCGCCAGCATGGTGCCGTAGCCGACATTCGAGCGGTCGCGGTATTCGCGGTAGATGAAGCTGGAAACGGAATCGGTGGCGCCGCCCGGACCGCCCGATGTCACCGTGATGATGATGTCGGCAAGCTTGAGCTTGAAGATGATGCGCAGCACCACCGCAGTCACCGAGACCGGCAGCATCAGCGGGAAAGTGACCTGCCAGAATGTCTGCCAGGCGGTGGCGCCATCGACGCGCGCCGCCTCCAGCACCTCGCGCGACATCGCCTGCAGGCCGGCCAGCAGCATGATCATCATGAACGGAATGAACGTCCAGGCGTCGAGCACCATGATCGAGATGCGCGCGATGATCGGATCGGAGAAGAAGGCGGGATTGTCCCAGCCGAGATGGCGCGCCAGCGTTGCCGCAGGTCCGAAGCGGTATTCCATCAGCGATTTGCCGACCATCCACGACACGGCGACGGGCGACAGCATTAGTGGCATCAGGAAGACGACGCGGAAGAATTTGCGCGCCCGGATCTGCGCGTTGAGCAGCAGCGCCAGGCCGAAGGCGATGACATATTCGACCAGCACCGCCAGCACGTAGAGCACCATGTTGAACAGCGCGTTGCGGTAGTAGGGGTCGCCGACCATCTGCCAGAAATTGTCGAGCCCGTTGAACTTGCGGCCCGAGAACGAACTCAGGTTCCAGTCGGTCAGCGCGATGTAGAAACCAAACAGGGTTGGGAAGATCACCATGGCGATGGTGAACAGCAGCGCCGGCAGCAGGAACAGCGCCCGCTGGCCGTCCTCGCCGCGCGTCAGCACCTGGCCGATGCCGAGCGCAACGCCCCACAGCACATAGGCGTAGACGACGGGACGCCAGGTTTCGAAGCCGACCGTGTCGACTTCGCTCTTGTAGAGGATCTGAACAAGGATCGTTGCCAGCAGGCCGAGCGTGGCTGCGGCCATCAATGCCCAGCCAAGCCGTTTGCGGGCCGGCGAAATCAGATCGTAGGGGGCGGCGTCTGCCGGCCACTGGTTAGCGGTCGAAGTCTGGTCAGCCACAAATCTCGCCCATTCAGCAATAAAACGTCAATTGTGGTCCGGCGGCATATGCCGCCGGACCACATGTTACACAAACCAGCCTACATGCCGAGCGAAGCCTTGTAGAGCTTGACCTGCTTGTCGCGGCCGATCTGGTCGGTCAGCTTCTCCCAGGCCGCGGCAATGGCGTCGGCGCCTTCCTGCGCCTTCATCTTGCCGGCGAAGGTGTTGGCCAGAATGTCCTCGGCGGCGCTGTAATACTGGAAGATGCCGGGGATGCGTGGCTCGATTGCCGCGTTCGGATGGTTGTAGCTGTCGCCTTCCGACTTCAGATACGAGGTGATGAAGGCCTCGTCGTAGCCTGCCGCCACCCATTCCGGAATGTCGAAATGCGAGTTGCGGTAGGGCTGGAAGCCCGACGGATACATTGCCGTCCAGATCGACAGGTCCTTGCCGCCGAGATGGGCGGCGGCGGACCATGCCGCCTTTTGCTTCTTCTCGTCCTTGTCGACACGCGCCATGACATAGACGCCCCAGCCGAGATAGGCGCAGTTCGGCGAATAGTTCGGGCCGCCGGCGAGCTTTTCCCACTTGCCGGTCTTGGAATTGTAGACGTCGTCGGACCCCGGCAGGATCGAGAAGCCGGTGACGTCGCCGATGACCGAGGAATCGTTGGTCTTGACGTTCGAGCCGATGTCGCCCCACCAGGGGATCATCGACCCGGTGCCGGCCAGGAACTGCTGGAAGCCGGTGGTGTTCGGGTCGGCGTTGATCTGGTCCGCCGGCTCGGACGGCAGCGCGTCGATCACGTCCTGGATGGCGCGCACCCAGGCCGGGTTGTTGATGCGCGGCTTCATCGTGTCGGCGTCGAACAGCCAGGCCTTGTCGTCGGGATGCTTGGCATAGGCGGAGGCGCGGCTGCCGAGGAAATAGAAGCCGAAACCGCCCCATGGCTTGGGCGCGTCAAGATAGCCATAGACGTCCTGGCCCTTGAACTTCTTGCCCTTGAGGAATTTGGTCACGGCCTGCACCTGCTGCCAGGTCTTCGGCACGCCCCATTCGCCTTCACCGCCGCCGTCCTTCCACTGTTTGGCGAGGTCGGCATCGGCGAACACGTCGGTGCGGTAGTTGAAGTTGTGTGCGTCGCCGTCAATCGTCACGCGATATTGCTTGCCGTCCCAGGTGCCGACCGGCGGCTTCAGATAGTTGACGAGATCGTCGAAATCGATCTGCTTTTTGACCCAGTCGGGCATTTCGGAGGTCAGGCCCTTGCCGCAGACATCGCCCTCGAACGGCGCGCCCATCTCGATGATGTCGAAGTCGACGGTGCCGGTGGCGATCGACTGCTGCAGGCGGGCGTTGTAATCGGCCTGCGCCAGGTCGATCCAGCTGATCTTGGCGCCCGTATAGGCTTCCCAAGGCTTCAGGAAGCCGCGGAACAGAACATTGTGCAGGTTCTGGTTGTTGAGGCCCATGAAGGTGAGCTCGACGCCGGCGAATTCGCCTTCCTTGACGTTGGCCTTGGTCGCCTCGAGGCAGAGCTCGCCGACTTTCTGGAAGTCGGCATCGGTCGGCTGGCCCTTGCCGACACCGGGGATCTGCAGGATCTTCGCGCGCAGTTCACTCGCGGCCGAGGCCGGCCTTGTCAGCGCGCCGAGCCCGACGCCGGACGCGGCGGCAATCGCGGCCATGCTGGCCGCACCCTTCAACAGGTCGCGCCGTGTGGCGCCCGCACGGACCAGTTTATCGTAAAGACCGACTCTCATCTACCATTCCTCCCAGAACCTTGAATTTGAAATGCCAATTTTTCGGACGCCGAAACGTCAGCGGTTCTCCTCGATAGTCGGGGACGTGGGACCCCACCCTGCGTCGCCCGGAGCTCCGTTCTCCCGGTGAAGGTCCGGCATTCGGATTGGCAAACACCACTATTCTCGCAACCGGATGCCGTGTCAACGAGAATGGATTTTTATCTATAAGAGACCGACTTGCCCTCGCCGTTTGCGTTGGCTAGCTTCACCGCAACGATAGGGGGAACGATGGCGCAAGTCGCGATCAGCAAGGTGGCCAAGGCGTTTGGAACTGTCCAGGTTCTGCACGAGGTCAGCGTCGATATCGCCGATGGCCAGTTCGTGGTGCTGGTCGGCCCTTCGGGCTGCGGCAAGTCCACGCTGCTCAGGATGGTGGCTGGGCTGGAGACGGTCTCGGCTGGTACGATCGCCATCGGCGAGCGCGTCGTCAATCATCTGCCGCCGGCCAAACGCGACATCGCAATGGTCTTCCAGAACTATGCACTCTATCCGCATAAGACCGTCGAGCAGAACATGGCCTTCGCGCTCAAGCTGCGAAAGACCGATCCGGCCGTGGTCGCCGAGCGGGTCAAACGCGCCGCCGATATCCTCGACCTCAACCCGTATCTCAAGCGCTATCCCCGCCAGCTTTCGGGCGGCCAGCGCCAGCGCGTCGCCATGGGCCGCGCCATCGTGCGCAACCCGCAAGTGTTTCTGTTCGACGAGCCGCTCAGCAATCTCGACGCCAAGCTGCGCGTGCAGATGCGCACCGAGATCAAGGAACTGCACCAGCGGCTGAAGACCACCACCATCTACGTCACCCACGACCAGATCGAGGCCATGACCATGGCCGACAAGATCGTGGTGATGCGGGACGGCCGCATCGAGCAGGTCGGCGCGCCGCTGGAATTGTTCGACCGGCCGGCCAACCTGTTCGTCGCCGGCTTCATCGGCTCGCCGTCGATGAACCTGCTCAAGGGCGTGGCGCGCAAGGGCGGCGTCGAGATTGCCGGAACGGTTTTTCCCGTCGCTCCGAACAGCGGCGTGGAAGACGGGCGCGCCGTTGTCTATGGCGTGCGCCCCGAACATCTCGAAATCCATCCCGACGGCGTGCCGGCGAAGATTTCGGTGGTTGAGCCGACCGGTTCGGAAACGCTGGTCTTCCTGCGTTTCGGCGACGGCGAGATGGTGGCGCTGTTTCGCGAGCGCCACGACTTCAAGCCCGGCGATACGCTCAAGCTCAGGCCCAGGCTCGAGCATCTCCACCTCTTCGACGCAGAGACCGGCACGCGTCTCTGATCTCAACCGGACTTCACGAGGAATTCATGCTCAAAGGGATCAATCCGCTGCTCAATGCCGACGTGCTCCAGGCATTGCGGGCAATGGGCCACGGCGACGACCTGATCATCGCCGACACCAACTTCCCGTCCGATTCGGTGGCGAAGCAAACCGTGCACGGCAAGCTGCTGCGCGTCGATGCATCGGCCGCCGAGGTGGTCAAGGCAGTGCTCTCCCTTTACCCGCTGGACACATTCGTCGACGATGCCGCCGCGCGGATGGAAATCGTCGGCAAGCCGGACGAGATTCCGCCGGTGCAGAAAGAAGTGCAAAAGGAGATCGATGCGGCCGAAGGCAAGGCCTGGCCGATGATTTCCGTCGAGCGCTATGCCTTCTATGAGCGTGCCAAGCAGGCCTACTGCGTCATCCAGACCGGCGAGCGCCGCTTCTACGGCTGCTTCGCCTTCCGCAAGGGCGTCGTGCCGCCGGATGCGGAATAGCGGCATGGTCACGGGCAAGCCGATCGTCATCCTTGGTGTCTTCGTCGCCGATACGGCCTATCGCGCCGACCGCCAGCCGCGCCTGGGCGAGACGATCCTGGGCAATTCGTTCAAGCTGGGGCCTGGCGGCAAGGGATCGAACCAGGCAGTGGCGGCCGGCAAGCTCGGCGCCGACACCACCTTCCTGACCCGGCTCGGCCTCGATGCCTTCGCCGATATGGCCAGGCAGACCTGGAGGGATGCCGGCGTGAAAAGCGCCGTTATCGACACGCCGGAGAGTTATACGGGCGCCGCCTACATTTTCGTCGAGGAGGGCAGCGGCAACAATGCCATCATCGTCAGCCCCGGTGCCGCAATGCTGATCTCGCCTGCTGACATCGAAGCCAATGCCGGGCTGATCCGCGGCGCCGGCGTCTTCGTAACCCAGCTCGAACAGCCGATCGAGGCCGCGATGCGGGCGCTGGAGATCGCGCGCGGGGCGGGGGTGACGACCATCCTCAACCCGGCGCCGGCGGCAACGCTGCCGGATCGGATCTATGCGCTTTGCGACTATCTCACGCCCAACGAGACGGAGACGGAGGAATTGACCGGAGTAAAGGTCTCCTCGGTCGACGATGCGCGCGTTGCTGCCGGAAAGCTGCTCGAAAAGGGCGTCGGCACGGTTATTGTCACGCTCGGCGACAAAGGCGCGCTTTTGCATTCGAAGGATCGCTCCGAGCACGTTCCCGCCATCAGTTCCGGCCCGGTGGTCGAAACAACGGGGGCAGGGGATGCCTTCAACGGCGGGCTGGCCGCCGCATTGTCGCGAGGGATGGAGCCCCTGGAGGCCATGCGCTTTGCCTGCGCCGTCGCCGGCATTTCCGTGACCCGTCCCGGCACAGCGCCGTCCATGCCGACGCTGAAGGAGGTCGAGGCGCTGCTGGCAAGGGGCTGAGCCCGGCGCATAGCCTTCTGTTGCGCCGGGCCTCTATTCCGACGCCCCCGGGGAAGGAGCTACTGCTTGACGTAGCAGCGCTTTCCGGCGTCGGGTGCAGGATCGCCGAAGGAATCATTGTCGCATTGGACGCCATTGCGGAACACGTCTTGCGTGAACCGGCCGCGCGCCCCGTATCTGACCACCTTGCGGCCATAGAAGTCACAGAACTCGCCTTCATCGGCACAAGGCACCCATCTCTCGCGGCGAGGCGGCTCATCGTAATCGTCATCGGATGATTCATTGCGGTCGCGCAGCACGATGTAGCACGCCTTTGCCCGGCCAGGCGCAGGGTCGCCAAAAACGCGATTTGAGCATGGCACCGCGTTGCGGTCGAAAAAGCGGGATGTGGTACGGCCCTGGGCGCCGAAAACGACTTCAGCCGGATATGGCAGCCGGCAAATGCCGCCCTCCCTTGCACACCGCTGAAGCCGATCAGCGGAAGCCGTGGCGGGAAAGAGAGTGGACGCGACCATTGTAAGGCCGACGAAGCTCATTGCTGTGAACACCGTGCGCATCGAAGCGGTTGGGGCGATTGACACTGTAAGTCCTCCGGGTCGTTCAGGCTGCATCTCAAGGTAGCCAAATTATCTCAGGCCAGATTTTATTTCAGGGGTGAATCAAGCGTTTTTTTAGGCGGATGCGCAAGCCCTATTCAAGCGGTTCGCCTGGCGGAAACGTCAAGCCAAGGGAGGATATCTGTCAACGCGGAAGCTAAGAACGGGCTGGGGACCGACTTTCCGAGTTGCAGGCAAGCAACTCTCATTCGGGCATCCGATCATGTTGGTAGGTCGATACACGAGGATCGAACTCGGAATTTAAAAGGTTCCGAATCGCATCTTGCAAAAATACATTTTTGACAATTTCGTCGACATTTCTCCTAAGCCAAGGGCTTGATATCCCTTGAGAGAAATGGCGCGAGTGACGGGGCTCGAACCCGCGACCTCCGGCGTGACAGGCCGGCACTCTAACCAACTGAGCTACACCCGCGCATTGACGAGCACGTGTCAGCCGTGTTCGTCGTTGGGGCGCTGGATAAGGGGTTCGCCACCGGGTGTCAAGCGCACGAAACCATCATAACAGCAAACTGGAGAAGGTTTTTTGACAGCCGGCGTTTTGTTCGCAAATACGGCCCGTAACCGGGGCATCTCACGCTCATTGGGCCTTGCGAAGCCTGTCCCGACCGCTTAAAGGTCCGGCCCGGAGCGGGCGATTAGCTCAGTTGGTAGAGCGCTTCGTTTACACCGAAGATGTCGGCGGTTCGAGCCCGTCATCGCCCACCAAATAATCGTTGCGATCAACGCCTGTTGGCCCCGCTGTATCTCTGCTGGTTTGGAAGTCGTTGCCCAGACAGCAGACGCGGCCGTATCAATGATCGACGTATCTGCATGATCGCCGAGGGCCTCGACAAAATAGCCGTAGACAGGGGAGTTGCCTTGCACGGGCGTGGCAACCTTGGGAGGCATGACAATGATCGACCATCCAGGGCACTTGCTGCCGCGCCTGCTGATTGTGTTGGCAGTCTGCAGTGCCGCGTGCGTCGCCCATGCGGGCGATGGCGTCGACCAGCCGGCGGCCAAGGCGGCGTTGCTCAAGGCGTATCCCGGACGTTTCACCATCTCGGGTAATATCCTGACCTGGACCGACGGCACCACAATGGTGTGGGACGATGGCAAGACGCGCGACGCCGAGGCGCTGCTGGAGACGCCCGACATCGAAGACATGTTTCACTTCGTCTATCCCCCGGCAAGCGCGGGCGACCTGGTCCCGGCGGAGGATTTCGATCCGGGTCGTATCCGCAACGAAGCCTTCTTCGAGAAGCTCTACGGAGCAAGCGCCGGGGAGGTGGGCAAGCACATCGCCAACGTCAAATGGCTGCCGAAACTCGGCAAGAAGACTGTGCAGGTCACCAAGGTTTTCGGCATCGATGACCGGCTGAGAAAGGTATCCGACGCGCTTGAGGCCATGCCGGCGCAGCTAAGCCGCTACGGGCTCAAGCCAGGAGGCGGTTTCGTATGGCGGCCCATCGCCGGCACGCATCGATTGAGCGTTCATTCTTTCGGTGCGGCGTTCGATATCAATGTCGGCTTTTCCGACTACTGGTACAACAACAGGGATAACTCCCACCCCAACGCACACATTCCGTTCAAGAATCGAATCCCCCTGCAAATTGTAGAGCTGTTTGAGAAAAACGGCTTCATTTGGGGTGGGCGTTGGTATCACTACGACACCATGCATTTTGAGTACCGGCCTGAATTGCTGCTGTACAAGAAATCCGGCTGATGACGGCGGCACCATCCGAAAATCCCTGCCTTCGGGCAGCAATCTCGTCGTGCCGGCCGGCAGCGGACGGTCAGTACTTGATGGTCCGGCGTTCAACCAGCACGACCGCGCAGAACAGGGCGATCGACAGGCCCGACGACAGCACGATCGCAGCGTAGAGGCGGTCCGACTGGTAGTTGAAGCTTGCCTGGATGATCAGCGCTCCGAGCCCCTTGTCCGAGCCGATCCATTCGCCGACAATGGCGCCGATGACGGCGGTGGCTGACGCGATCCTGAGCGATGAGAACAGCATCGGCAGAGCGCGCGGCAGGCGCAGGCTCCAGAAGATTTCGGAGCGCGTCGCCGACAGAACCCGGAACAGCTCGTGTTCATTATCGCTGGCCGAATCCAGGCCGCGGATCATGTTCACCAGCGTCGGAAAGAAACAGATCACCGCTGCGATGACGATCTTGGGCGTCATGCCGAGCCCGAAGATCAGGATGATGATCGGCGACAGCGCCAGGATCGGAATGGTGTTGAAGAACAGCACGATCGGAAAATAGGCCGCCTGCAGCACGCGATTGTGCACGAACAGCACGGCAAGCAGCACGGCCGCCGCATTGCCGATGACGAAGCCGGCCAGCGCCTCGATCAGCGTGGGCCTGAGATTGTCGAGGAGCAGGGCGAAATTCCGCTGGAAGACCGCTGCTATGGCCGTCGGCGTCGGCACGATGTAGGCCGGCACCCCGAGCAAAGGCAGCAGGAACTGCCAGGTGAGCAGGATCGACGCGGCACCGAGAACGGGCAGGGCGACCGACAATTGTGGAGACAGCGGCCCCTGCCTCATGATGCGCGCTCCAGCGCGGTGCGCAGTTCGGCCATGGCAGCGACGATGGCGGGATCTTCGCGCGTGCAGCGGTTGCCGTCCTGTTTGAGCGGCCGCATGTCGAGGTCCTTGACCAGCCTGCCGGGATTGGCGGCAAGGACGATGACCCGTTCGCCGAGATAGGCGGCTTCGGCGATCGAATGGGTGACGAAAAGGATCGTCGTGCCGGTGCGCCGCCACAGATTGAGAAGCTCGTCATTGAGCCGGTCGCGGGTGATTTCGTCGAGCGCCCCGAACGGCTCGTCCATCAGCAGCAGTTTCGGCTGCCCGAGCAGCGCCCTGGCGATCGCCACGCGCTGGCGCTGGCCGCCGGAAAGCTGGTGTGGGAGACGCCCACCGAAGCCGCCAAGCCCCATCAGGTCCAGCAATTCCTCGCTGCGGTCTTCGATCTTGCGCGTCAGGCTGCCTTGCCCGACGCCTAACGGCAGGCGCACATTGTCGCGCACGGTGCGCCAGGGCAGCAGGGTCGAATCCTGAAAGACGAAACCCACGTCGCGTCGGGAACGCACCGCGTGCGGCGTGTCGCCCAGAACGCTGATCGTGCCGCCAAGCGGATCGAGCAGGTCGGCGACCACGCGCAGCAAGGTCGACTTGCCGCATCCGGACGGTCCAAGAATCGACAGGAAGGAGCCGGTCTTGACCGTAAGGTCGAGGCCGGAAAGCACTTTGACGGCCACTTGCCGGCCGCCATAGCCGACATCCAGCCGGCTTGCTTCAATCGCGTTCGTCATTAGATCAGCATGCCGTTTCGTTTAATCGTCATGCCGATCTAATTCTTTGTTGGAGCATCATCTTTTCCAAAAACCGGTTCCTACTTTTTTGGGATCATGCTCTAGGCCGCGGGCGCGTCGAGCTTGGGACGGTCGGCGGCCGATAGTTCCAGGATCTTCGTGGTGTAGACATCCGCCGCCGCGGGTCGGCCGTTCGGGTACTGGCCGACCTTGTCGAGCAGTGCCAGCTGCTCCTCGATCGAGGCGGGATCGAAGGTGCCCCAGCCGTCCTTGGCGGTTGCGCCGTCGAAGGAAAGCTTCAGCACCAGATTGACAGTCTTTTCTTCCCAGCCGAGGTCCATTTCGGGATAGGCGGCAACCATCTTCTTCACTGCCTCGTGCGGGTTGGCGTGCACCCAGCCCCAGCCCTTGGCGACGGCGCCGATGAATTTCGCCAGTGTCTCCGGATCCTTTTCGATCGCCGCGTCGGTGGCGAAATAGACATCGGCATAAGAGGCAAGGCCGAGGTCGCGCACCAGAAGGTCGGTGCGGTCGTCGCCGACGACGCTCAGCGCCTGCGTGTTGGTGATCCAGCCGCCGATGGCGTCGACATCGCCGCGCACCAGCGGTCCCTTGTCGAAACCGACATTGACGATCGTCACCTCGGATGGATCGATGCCGTTCTTCGACAGGATCTCGTCCATGACGAAGCGCGCCGTCGGCTGGATGCCGATCTTCTTGCCCTTGAGGTCGGCCACGCCCTTGATCGGCTTGGTGGCCTTGGAGGTCAGCGCATAAGGGCCGGTGCGGAAGCCGCAGGCGATGATCTTGACCGGCACGCCGCTGGCGCGTGCCGCGTAAAGCTGCGGCGTCTCCGAAAACTGTCCGAGCTGTGCGGCGCCCGAAATCACCGGCGGCACGGTCGATGCGTTGGGGCCGCCCGGGCTGAATTCGACCTCCAGGCCAGCGTCCTTGAAATAGCCGTTGGCGACGGCGGCGATGTCGCCGATCTGGCCGTTGGACATCAGCCAGTCATACTGGATGACGACCTTGCCGGCGGCCCTGGCGCCCGGCGTCAGCACGAGTTGCACGCCGGCCGATGCCGCGGCGACTGCGGTGAGGCCGCCTTTGACGAAAGTGCGGCGGTTCAGACTGAAATCCTGGTTCCCACTCATTTTTCGCTCCTGTTGCAGATTTCTTGTTTCTTTCAGAGCGCCGCTCCCACGGCGCGGCGTCGTCTACGGCTGTTCGTCGTGGTAGTCGCCAGGGCCGCCGTCGAGCCAGGCGTAGAGTTCCCAGAGCGTGTCGTCCGGGTCGGTGAAATAGGCGCAGCGCGCGTTCCAGACGTGGTTTTCGGGCGGGCCATGGAAGGGCACGCCTTTGGCGCTGAGTTCCGCATGCAGTTGGTCGATCTCATCAGGACTATCGAGCAGCACGGCGACGCAGACCTTGTGCGCATGGCGCGGCGATTTCAGATTCGACACGCCTGTATGCCGGTTGATGTGATCGAGCTCCCAGGCGGCCAATGTGACGCCCTGGCCATGGAAATCGGCAAAACCCTCGGCGCGGCGGCGCAGGTGGAAACCGAGCTTTTCGACATAGAATTCGACGGTCCGCTCGATGTCGGCGACCAGCAGGCAGACGTCGGAAATGCGGCTCAGGCTGGCAATCGACACGGTCATCTTCCTCCGTCGGCGCGTTCGCCGCGCGCCAGCGGCAGTCTGACGCCGACTCGGTTGGCGGCGCCGATGATGTGGGCCCGCATCGCCGCTTCCGCCGCGGCAGGGTCTCCAGCCACCAGTGCTTCGTAGATGCGCACATGCTCGCCGACATTGACCTCGACCAGGTCATGCAGCGGGTTGGTCAGGCGGGCATAGTGGATCGACTGGCGGATCTGCTCGCAGACGAAGGAAATGAAGGTGTGGATGTAGCTGTTGCCGGTCGCCCGCGCGATCTCGCGATGGAACAGCAGGTCGGCGTCGATGCTGCCGTCCTCCCAGCGCTCCTCGCCGCCCATGCGGTCGAGCGCCGTCTTGATCGCGTCAAGATGCTCCTGGCTACGGCGTGCCGCGGCAAGTGCGGCCGATTCGGCCTCCAATATGCAGCGCAGCTCGAACAGCCGCTCCAT
This sequence comes from bacterium M00.F.Ca.ET.205.01.1.1, assembly GCA_004791255.1. Taxonomy (GTDB): domain Bacteria; phylum Pseudomonadota; class Alphaproteobacteria; order Rhizobiales; family Rhizobiaceae; genus Mesorhizobium. The sequence continues at coordinate 618,032 of SRUQ01000002.1, read as the reverse complement.
GTTGTTTGTGTCTTTCAGCGCCTCGCGGTCGATGCGGATCGAGGCCCGCTGCTGCGGCGCCAGCACGAATGCGCCGATGCCTTGCCGCGCCTCGATCATGCCATCGGCCCGCAGCTGGGCGATCGCCTCGCGCACCACATTGCGGCTGACGCCGAATTTTTCAGACAGCTCCTGCTCTGTTGGGAGGCGCGCGCCGGGGCTGAGCTCACCGGATTCGATCTCGCGGCTCATGAAGGCGGCAACCCGATGTGGCAGCGTCTCCACGGTGCCGATAGCGGCCAGTCTTTGCTTCATGGTGTCGTCTCCGTCGAAGGCAGCAGGCAACCGGGATTCATCAAGCCCTTAGGGTCGAGAGCGTTCTTCAAGGCCGAGACCAGCCGCCTGTGGACAGGCGACAGGCCGCTCCAGAATTCCCGGCTGCGACTGCGGCCGATGCCGTGCTCGGCGCTGATCGAGCCGCCGAGGCAGGTCGTGATGTCGTAAAGCCCTTCCGTGATGCCGGAGCCCCTGGCGCGAGCCTCTGCGTCAGGGAGGCCGAGTGGCGGCAGCACGTTGAAATGGATGTTGCCGTCGCCGGCGTGGCCATAGGCCAACGGGGTCCAGCCGGGATGCTCGGCCTTTACAAAGCGCCGGGCGCGTTCGATCAGGGCAGGGATGTCCGAGATGCGCACAGAAAGATCGGTGCGCACGTGATAGCCGCGTTTCGCCTGGCCCTCGACCAGCCCTTCGCGGATGGACCAGAAGCTCTTCGCCTGCGCGCCGCTGGCAGCCAGAACCGCCTCGCCAACAAGGCCCTTCTCCATCGCCCCGGCGAGGAAACCGACCAATACGGCATTGAGGTCGACGAGCGCGCTGGAGGAGAGTTCGATCAGCACCTGGACGGGTGCTGCCACTGGCGCGATCATCTCGGAATTGACCAGACGCGCTAGCTCAATGCACTCGGCGCCGATGATCTCGAAGGCTGAGACCAGATCCGAACAGTCGCGCCGCGCCTGGCGAAACAGTGCGATTGCCGCCTCGAAAGACGCAACGCCGATGTAGGCGGTTTCGACGCGTGCCGGTTTCGGGAACAGCTTGACCTCGACGCCGGTAATGATGCCGAGTGTTCCTTCCGCGCCGATGAAGAGCTGCTTCAGGTCGTAGCCGCTGTTGTTCTTGCGCAGGCCGCAAAAGCCGTTCCACAATTCGCCGTCGGCAAGCACGACTTCCAGCCCGAGGATCAGGTCGCGCGCCATGCCGTAGCGCAGCACGTTGACGCCGCCGGCATTGGTCGCGGCGTTGCCGCCGATCCGGCAGCTCCCTTGCGCGCCAAGCGCCAGCGGAAACAAGCAATCCTTCTCTTCTGCCGTATCCTTGATCGCCTGCAGCACACAGCCGGCATCGGCCTGCAGGATGAAATTGTCGGCGTCGACCAGACGGATAGCGTTCAGCCGCTCAAGGCTGACGATTACCGTGCCGCTTCCATTGCTGTCGATCGCGCCTGCGACCAGGCCGGTGTTGCCGCCTTGCGGAATGATGCCGAGCCCGAGCGAACCGCAACCCCGCACCAGCGCCTGCACTTCGGCAACCGAGCCGGGCCTTAGCACCGCAAGCGCGGCGCCACGATAGTCCCCCGACCAGTCACCGAGATATCCGGCCATGCCAGCGGCATCCGTGAGGACGCCGTCCTTGCCGACGATGCTTTGCAGCGCGTCGAGAACCGGTGAGGTGATGCCGTGAACCGTCATCCTGTACCTGATGCTAGCGAGTATGGATATACATATCATCCTACAACTTCATTAGAGTCAACGGATCTGGACGGCCGCTGGCAAGTCATCAACAGGCAAGAAGGATGGCGTGCGAGTGGTCTCTGCCATCGCGGATGGGGTCGCACGCATCCATGGCGGGTCGGGCAGGGCCTCGAAAGGGAGCCGTCTGCGGTGGTCGGGACCCGTGGTTGCGGATCAGTCAGCGCAGGCGGCGCGGTGGCTTCCGCTAGAGATACTGCGCGACTTTCCTGCCGACGGTCAGGAAACGCAGGGGATCGATCGCTTCGCCATTGTGGCGGACTTCGTAGTGCAGATGCGGGCCGGTCGAGCGTCCGCTGCTGCCGGTCTTGCCGATGATGGCGCCGGCATCGACTTTTTCGCCCACCGTCACATCAATCTCGCTGAGGTGCCCGTAACGCGTGGCAAAACCATTGCCGTGATCGACCTCGACCATGCGGCCATAGCCGCCGTTCCAGCCGGCCTTGGTGACGACGCCAGCTGCGGTAACTTTGGCCGCCATGCCGATCGGCGCCCTGAAGTCCATTCCCGTATGCATAGCTGCGGTGCCGAGCAAGGGATCGGTGCGCACGCCGAATGGGCTGGTGACGGAATGGCCAGGCGCCGGATTGGTCAGCGGCAACTGGCGCGCTTCCTTCTTGATCTGATCGAGCGTGTCCAGCGCCTCGTCGAGTTCCTTGACCTTGCTGTCGAACATCATCGAACTGTCGAGGGGCACCAGGGGGCCGCCGACATCGCTCTTGCCGAGATCGCTGTCGACCGGCAACCCGGCCGCTTCGAGCGCCTGCGTGATGGCGTCGGCACTCTTGTAGGCATTGTCGGCGAGCGCGGTGATACGGGTAAGCTGTTCGCTCTCGATCGTTTTCAGCGACTGGTTGATCGACACGAACAGCCTGTCGGCGCGGTCGGCGGCTGAATCGTCCGGCAGCGGGTCGGAGCGGGTCGACCACAGCGAGAACGGCTTTGTGTCGCCGGCGCCGAGGCTCGCGACGGTATAGGTTTGCGTGGCCTGACCAATGCTTCCGGTCATTTCGGCGTGCTGATCGGGCTTCGCCGCCGCGGGAGAGGCCTCTGCGGGCGGTGTTCCAACTTCATTCTCGGCGCGCTCCAGCAGCGGGCCGAGGCGGCCGTGGCGCTGGCTGAGCTGCGTCTGGCGTTCCAGCAATTCGCTCACCTTGGTTTCCATCAATTGCTGGTCGAGCAATTGCCGGCTGGTGATGCGGTCGACTTGTGCGCGAAGGGCGGAAATGCGGTCTTCGTAAGCCTGCTGCATGCGCGCCTGGCGCGCCGTGGTCGCACCGATCAAATCATCGCGCAGCACGAGATAGGAGGTAGCCAGAAGATAGCCGATGGCGATAGCCGCCAGCGCCGAACCGAGAAACGCGGCAAGCCAGGGGCGGACCGTAAAGTGCCTGATTTCGTTGCCCCGGGCGATGATGACCGTATGGGGTTCCTTGCGCCTGCCGAAGACCGCTGACTGACCGGTTGCGTTCACGGGACCAAGCTTTCGTTGACGACACCACGAAGAGCTTGATTACACCTTGTTAGGGTTAACAAAGCCTTGCCGGATTGAATGTGCGGTAACGAATGCGCGCGTCACGGGCAAAAGGTTGCATGACAATCGCGGCGAGAGCCGTTGGGGACGAGGTGCGTGAGCGGGGCCTTGTAAAAGTTCGTTCATCAGACGGGTAGTCGGCTTCCCGCATCGATGTATCTGCCACGAGCATCGGGCGCCATCGAGGTCAAGGTTCCCTTAACTCTGTTTGATTGCATTTACTTGATGGTTTTCGAATATACCAAATAGCGTTTGGTGGAGTCTCGTTGGAAGATGACGGTCTAGGGAATGCTGGGCGATTTGGTTGGGAAGATTCTCGACAAGATCTCGGGCGCCAGTCTGCTGGCAACCGGGCTTTTGCTGTCGACCGCCTTTGTCAGCGCGCTCGTCGCCTATTGGCGTGCGGTCGACGAAAAGAGCTGGAAGGAGTTTTTCGAGTTCGCCATCCCGCATGAGGTCATCACCCATCCCTCGGCGAAGGCCGACCTTTTGTTCTGGGTAACGAAGAAGGCCCTGATGCCTTTCCTGATGCTGCCCGCCGGAATCGTCTTCATCACGGCGGTGGGCTACGCAACCAACTGGCTGTTGTCGACACTGTTCCATCTCCAGGCGCCTCTGATCGAGGGACCAGCCGGGCCAGTGACGGTGCTGATCTTCACCATCACCATGCTGCTCGCCTACGATATCTCCTACTATCTCTATCACGTCGCCCAGCATCGCTATCCGCTGCTCTGGGAACTGCACAAGGTGCATCACTCGGCCGAGGTGATGGTCGGCATCACCAAGGACAGGGTTCACCCGCTCGACGAATTGATGAACCGGGCCTGGGACGGCGTCGTCGTGGGCATCTGCTTCGGCATCTGGTCGCTGGTTTCGCTGAACCTTGTCGAACTGACGGTGTTTGGCGTCAACGTCTATGTCATGCGCAACATCCTGATGATGGATTTTGTCAGGCACACGCATTTCAAGATCTCGTTTGGCCCGCTCAACAACGTGATCTTGTGTCCTCATTGGCACCAGCTGCATCACAGCACCGACCCGCTCCACTACGACAAGAATTTCGGGCTGCTCTTCTCGTTCTGGGATCGGTTCTTCGGCACGTTGTGCGTGCCCAAGCCCGACGAGGACTTCAAGTTCGGACTGGTCGATCGCGATGTGCGCGACTACCAGTCGCTCGCCGGCCTCTATGTCATGCCGCTGAAGCGGATGTGGGGGCACATTGCCAGGCGCCTTCGGCCTGGAAAGCCACGGACCTCGAGATCATCGGAAGGGACACCGTCATGAACGCTCCCATGGTGCTCGGGATCCTGCGGACCCGCACCTTTGAAGTCGTGACATCGGCGGAACGCCTGGCCGAGGTCACCCCGGCCTGGAGCGCGCTTTGGCGGCGAGCTGGCGGGCTTGTCTTTCAGCACCCCGCGTGGATCGCCGCCTGGTGGCGGACGACCCCGCATCAGGAGCGGCGCACACTCAGGATAGGACTGGCCTGGAACGGCGACCGTCTCGATGGCGTTGTGGCGCTCGCTACCATCAAGCGCTCCGGCATTCGCGTGCTCGAATGGGCCGCGAAGAATCATAGTGATTATGGCGATGCGTTGGTCGCCCCCGGCAGTGATCCGCAAGTGCTCAGCCAGCTCTGGCAGTATATGCTCGAGGGCGGCGGCTTCGACCTCGTCTATCTGAACCGTCTGCTGCCGGATGCCGGGTTCCGCACCTTGCTGGACCCGGCCTCACGCCATGGCAAGGCGCTTCGGCCCAACCACCGCACTGAAATCAGCTATCGTGTGGCGGGGTTCTGGCCGCGTGGGGCGGATTGGTTCGAGACGCAATCCAAGAAAACCCGGCAGAACTACCGCCGTGGCCGCAAGTTCATGGAAGAAAGCGGTACATTGCGTTTCCGCCTGTTGGATGCGGACGAATCGCGCGAGCCGGCGCTCTTGCGCGTCGCCGCGCTGAAGCGCCTCTGGCTCGCCAGGCATGGCCGCGTCTCGGACCTGTTCGACCACGGCTCCCCGGTTCTCGCCGCGCTTGTTTCGGTGCTGGCCGAACTCGAACTGTTGCGCATCTTCGTGCTGGAACTTGACGATACAATCGTCGCCGTCTCGATCAATTTCGAGCAGCACGGCAGGATGATGGCCTTCATCACCACCTACGATCCCGAATACGAGCGCGCATCGCCGGGCATGGTGCTGATGGTGGACTATATCAGGTGGTCGCTCGACCACGGTTTGGCCATGGTAGATTTTCTCTGCGGCGGCGAGGATTTCAAGCGGCGCTTCGCCACGCAATCGGTCACGCTCACATCGGTGACCGGCGCGCGCGGCTTGCGCGGCCACCTCGCCTTGCTGGCCGATCGCGCGAACCATCTTTCGAAATCCTGGCGGACGCGGCCGAAGACGGAAACATCGGTCGCCGAGTAAGAACGCCAGACTGCGATCGCTCAAAGGGCGCGGACGGCGTCCAGCACCTCTTCGGCATGGCCCTTGACGCGGACCTTGCGCCAGACCTTGGCGATCCGGCCGTCCGTGCCGATCAGGAACGTTGCCCGTTCGACGCCCATGTAATTGCGGCCATACATGGTCTTCTCGACCCACAGATGGTAGGCTTCGATGACCTTGCGCTCCTCGTCGGCGGCCAGGTCGATGGCGAGGCTGTATTTCGACTTGAACTTGTCGTGCTTCTTGGCGCTGTCGGGTGACAGGCCGATCACGACGGCGCCGGCCTTCTCGAACTCCGGTTTCAGCTGCGAGAAGCTGATTGCCTCGGCGGTGCAACTTGTGGTGTCGTCCTGCGGGTAGAAATAGAGGACAACCGGTTTGCCGGTGAACGCGGCGAGGCTGAGCGAACCGCCGCCATCCCGTGGCAGGTCGAATTGCGGTGCAAGATCGCCTACGTCGAGGTCAGCCATATCGATGCCCTTGTTTGAGGTTACGCGCGAAGCCACAGCGATATAGTGTCGAACGGGGATTCGTCCACGAGCGAGTTTGTACAACGGAAGATTGCGTGGATCAGGAGCAACCGCAGCACGAAAAGATCAGGTTCAGGCGCGACGAGATCGCCGACCTGGGCGCACTGCCGTCCGCGTGCCGCGTTCCGCCGCTGGGTCAAGCATCGGTCGGACGCGGCTTTCGCATCGTTGCGCGGCTGTTTGCCGGCGCCGTCGCGCTCGTGCTGTTGGCAGCGGTGGCCATCTACCTCGTCGGCGTCTCCGGCATAGGCTCCGATCGGCTTCGCACGGAGGCGGAGGCGGCAATCGAGAAGCTTGCCGGCGTCGACGTCAACGTTTCGGTCGGACCCGCCCGCATTACGCTCGACAGTTCCAGCTTCGTTGCGCTGCAGGTGAGCGACGTCAGCCTCAAGACCGGCGACGGCAAGCCGATGGCCGACGCCGGAAGGGTGCGCTTCGGCATCCGCCTCGTGCCCTTGCTTCGGGGCGAGGTGCGGCTGACCAGCGCCAGGATTTCCGACGCGCGCATCGTCACGGCAGCGATGCCGTCGGGCGGCGACTGGACCGCGCAACTGCGCAATGAAGATGGTTTGATCGATCCCGAAAAATTGTCGGATGCGCTGTTCAGCAACATCAACCACGCGCTTGATGGAATCCGCGAAGAGTCCCTGCAGCGCATCGATCTTCACAATGTGGAATTCGTTCTGCCCGGGACCGGCATGGTCAAGTCGATCACCGTCGCTGACGCCAAGGTCGTGCAATCAGGGCCAAATGGCCTCGAGCTCTCATCGCGGGCCGATGTCGACGGCAAGGCGGTGACGCTAGCCGCATCCGCGGCGCGCGATGCCGCGACCCGGCGCGTGACCTCGCTCAATGCCACCGTTGATGTCGCTGAAAGTGCCGGCGCGGCTACCGCCGACGGTGGCAAGATGGGTGTGCTCACACTGAAGCTCAATGGATCCCAAGGCGCCGGCGACACCGCATCGCGGCTGACGGCAGCCTTGTCGTCCACGGGATCGGCGCTGGACCTCGGAACGCGCGGGGTGCTGCCGGCCGACGTCGATCTCAATGCGACGCTTCTCTACGGCAGCAACAAAGTCCAAGTCGACAGGCTGTTGCTGAAGACCGGCCGCTCGACCTTTGATTTCGCCGGCTCCATCGGTCCCAAGCCAGGCGTTTCTGGTGAGGAGCCTGCCTATCGTTATGACCTGACCAGCGACGGCTCCACGCTGGCGCCATCGGAATCGCCCGAGCCAGCGCTCACCTTCCTTTCCCGCGTCGCCGGCGTCTATCGCACACAGAGCCACAAGCTCGTCGCCGAACAGATCGCGCTCCGGTCCGGCACCGGCGGCGAGGCGCTCGGCACGGCAACTGTGGAGTTCGTCGAGGGCAAGGCGCCGGGTGTTTCGGTTGCCTTCAACGTCCATGACATGCCTGTGTCCCACGTCAAGCAACTGTGGCCGTGGTTTTCGGCGCGCAATGCCCGGCTCTGGGTGCTCGACAATCTGTTTGGCGGCCGTGTCGTCGAAGCCAATCTCCAGTACCAGGTGGTGCCCGGGCGCATGGGCAACGGCGTGCCGCTGTCCGCCGACGAGGTGTTCGGCCGCTTCCAGATCGAAGGCTCGCGTTTCGACACGGCCGGCCGCATCCCGCCCATCCGCGACGCGGTCGGCGTCGTTGCCTTCCACGGCAATGATGTCGACATTTCGCTGTCCTCGGGCACCGTCTTCATGGCCAGCGGCCGCACCGTGGCGGCCAGCAACGGCACGCTGACGGTCAAGGCGGCCAACCATCCTCCGGTGGTCGGCTCGCTGGACATCGACGTGGCCGGCGAGGCACCGGCGGTCGCCGAACTTGCCTCCTACGAACCGATCAATGCCATGCGCCATGTCGGCTTCCTGCCCGACGACCTGTCCGGCAACGTCACCGGTCACGTCAAGGCGGACATTCCGCTGCAATCCGGGGTCGACACCTCGAAGCTCGACTGGCTGGTATCGCTCGACTACACGGGCCTGTCTCTGGCCAAGCCCTTCGAGGGCCAGACGGTGAGCGATGCCGACGGTTCGGTCACCATCGACCCCGAAAAGGCTGTCATATCAGCAAAGGCATCGCTGAACGGCATTCCGGCCGAACTCGACCTTGTCGAACCGCTGGAAGATGGCGGACCGGCGCGCAGCCGCAAAGTGGCCCTGGTGCTCGACGACAAGATCCGCGCGGCGGCCATGCCGGGGCTATCGCCATTGCTTGCCGGGACCATAAAGGTCGCGATCGACAAGAGTGGCGACGGCGACCAGAACGTCTCGGCCGACCTGACCAACGCCAGGCTGGATATTCCCTGGGCGGGGTGGAGCAAGGGGGCCGGCATACCCGCCAATGTCACATTCGTCATGACCAAGTCAGGCGACACCACGACGCTGTCCGATTTCAATCTCGACGGCAAGACCTTCTCCATCGACGGCAACGTTGCGCTGGTCAACGGCGCGCTGTCGTCGGCGAAATTTAGCAAGGTCACCCTGAACAGGGGTGACGATGTCGCCGTCTCGGTGAAACGCTCGGGCAGAGGCTATGCGGTCGACATCAATGGCAATGCGCTGGATGCCCGCTCGCTCATCAAGCAGTTTACCTCGGACGTCGACACGGCAACCAAGACGACAGGGTCCGACAACATTTCCGTCAGCGCCGATATCGATCAACTGACCGGTTTCCACGACGAGCAACTGTCCAATCTCAAGCTCGACTACAGCGCGGCCGGTTCGAGAGTGAACGGCCTGAAAGTCAGCGCCACGGCAAGTTCGGGCGCGGCGATCGCGATCAGCAACACGACGGGTGGGGGCCAGCGCTCCCTCAACGTCAAGTCGGCCGATGCCGGGGCGATATTGCGCTTCCTAAACGTCTACGAGCATATGGAGGGCGGCTCGATCATGCTGGCGCTCGCCGGTGCCGCCGACGGGCCGATGAAAGGCAAGGTCGATACGACCGACTTCTTCATCGTCAACGAGCCGAAACTGGCGTCCATCGTTTCGACCACTCCGGCCGGCGACAGCCGCAGCCTCAACCAGGCGGTCAAAGGCAAACTCGACACGTCCAGGGTCAAGTTCGAGCGCGGCTATGCCGAAATCGAAAAGGGCAGCGGCTACCTCAAGCTGGCCAACGGCGTGCTGCGCGGCCCACGCATCGGCACGACCTTCCAGGGCATTCTCTACGACCAGAACAACAATATGGACATGACCGGCACCTTCATGCCCGTCTACGGCCTCAACCGCATCTTCGGCGAACTGCCCATCGTTGGCGCGCTGCTCGGCAATGGCCGCGATCGCGGCCTGATCGGCGTGACCTACCGGCTGCGGGGCAATGCCAACAAGCCGGTGCTCGATATCAACCCGCTCTCGGTGATCGCGCCTGGGATATTCAGGTCGATCTTCGAGTATCGGTGAGGCGCCTCAAGCAGGCTTCACCAGGATATGTTTTTTCCTGCCCAGTGAAAGCTTTGCGACGTTTTCCGGACTCAAATCCTGAAGCGATACCAGCCTGCGGTCGTCGCCGACCGGCTGATCGTTGAGGCGCACGGCGCCGCCCTGGACATGCCGCCGCGCCTCGCCGTTGGAGGCGGCGAGCCCGGCGCTGACCAGCAGCGACAGGATACCGACGCCGACCTCGAGCTTCGCCGTTTCGATCTCGACGGTCGGCAGCGTTTCGGCGAGCGCGCCTTCCTCGAAGGTCTTGCGCGCGGTTTCCTCGGCCTGATTTGCCGCATCGCGGCCGTGGACGATCGCGGTCGTTTCGGTCGCCAGGATCTTCTTGGCCTCGTTGATCTCGGAGCCGCCAAGCGCGGCCAGCCGGGCGATCTCGTCGAGGGGCAGGCGGGTAAAAATCTTCAGGAAGCGCACGACGTCGGCGTCCTCGGTGTTGCGCCAGTACTGCCAGAAATCATAGGGCGAGAAGAGGTCGCCGTTGAGCCACACCGCGCCCTTCGCCGACTTGCCCATCTTGGCGCCGGACGATGTCGTCAAAAGCGGCGTGGTCAGCGCATAGAGCTGCGGCGTGCCCATGCGATGCCCGAGATCGACGCCATTGATGATGTTGCCCCACTGGTCCGAGCCGCCCATCTGCAGGCGGCAGCCCTGGCGCCGGCTGAGCTCGACGAAATCATAGCCCTGCAGGATCATGTAGTTGAATTCGAGGAATGACAGCGACTGCTCGCGGTCGAGCCTGAGCTTGACGCTGTCGAAGGTCAGCATGCGATTGACCGAGAAATGGCGGCCGACGTCGCGCAGGAACTCGACATAGTTGAGCTTCATCAGCCAGTCGGCATTGTTGACCATGATCGCGTCGCTCGGGCCGTCGCCGAAGCGCAGGATGCGGCCGAAGATCCGCTTGATGCCTTCGATGTTGGTGGCGATCGCCTCGGGCGTCAAAAGGCTGCGCTGGTCGTCGCGGAAGGAAGGATCGCCGATCATCGAGGTGCCGCCGCCCATCAGCGCGATCGGCCGGTGCCCGGTCTCCTGCAGCCAGTAGAGCATGGTCGCCGAAATCAGGTTGCCGATATGCAGGCTGGTCGCGGTGGCGTCATAGCCGACATAGGCGGTGACCGTTTCCTTGGCGAAAAGCTGGTCGAGGCCGGTCTCATCCGAAATCTGGTGGATGAAACCGCGCTCGCTCATCGTGCGCAGGAAATCGGATTTGAAGGCAGGCATGTTTTCTTTCCCGAAAGCGCCGGTCCGACCGGTGCGTAAGTCCATGAACGCGCGCGTTTAGCATCCAAGCGCGATCAGCAAAAGTGGAATCCGGTTTTGCGCCCGATCGCGCTTCAACCAGGAATTCGCGATCAGCAAAAGTGGAATCCGGTTTTGCGGGCCGCGCGGATGACATCCCGTACGCTTGCTTCATCGTTTCGGCTGGCGTAATGAGGCGCCGCGCCACAAGGTTCCCACGGCCCACGACCTCGAACGGCACCGCACGGCATCCATCGAATGCCCAATAAGACGACAGAGCCCCCACGCGACATGCCGGACGCATTGATATCCATCGTCATTGCTTGCAGGAACGAGGCGGCAAACCTGCCGCCGTTGATCGATGAGATCGAGGCAGCGATGGCCGGGCGTGGGTTCGAATTGATCATCGTCAACGACGGCTCGACCGACGAGACCGCTGCGGTGCTGGCCGAGCAGGCAGCACGCCGCCCGTTTCCGCTGCGCGAATTGCGGCACGAGAAATCCGCTGGGCAGAGCCTTTCGGTGCGGTCGGGCGCCTGGGCGGCGCGGGGAAGCATCGTCGCCACCATCGACGGCGACGGCCAGAACGATCCGCGGTACATTCCGGCACTCGTCGACGCGCTGCGCCAGGCCGGCCCCGATTTCGGCGCGGCGCAGGGGCAGCGTCTCAAACGCCGCGACAGCAAGATCAAGCAGCTTGCATCGCGTTTCGCCAACTGGCTGAGAAATGCCGTCCTGCACGACGAGACGCGCGACACCGGCTGCGGCCTGAAGGCCGTCCATGCCGACATCCTGCGCAAATTGCCGTTCTTCGACGGCACCCATCGCTTCGTCCCGGCGCTGGTCATCCAGGAGGGCTACCGCGTCGTGCATTGCGATGTCGTCGACCGCTCGCGCCGCCACGGCAAGTCGAATTACGGGATATTCGACCGCGGCCTGCAAGGCGCACTCGATCTCGGCGGCGTCTGGTGGCTGCGGCGCAGGCGCCGCAGGATGCCGAAAGTGAAGGAAATCAGCCTTGGTTAACGTGCCTCCGGAACTGGCGGCCTGGCTTCACCGGGTCTTCATCGAGCAATTCGATGCGTGGGTGCTGCTCGGCTTCATTGCCCAGTTCTTCTTCACCATGCGCTTCGTCGTACAGTGGCTCGCTTCCGAAAAGGCCAGGCGCAGCGTCGTACCGGTCGCCTTCTGGTTCCTTTCGCTGTTCGGCGGCGGCCTGCTTCTGATCTATGCCATTCAGCGTCAGGATCCGGTGTTCATTGTCGGCCAGGCCATGGGCATGTTCATCTATGTCAGGAATCTCTGGTTGATCGCCAATGAGCGCAAGGCGGCGATGGGCAAGGTCGATTGAGCAGCCCTTGCCAACAAATGCTTCGAGAGGCCCCGACATGGCGCTAAACAGGAACTACATTCTTCTCTTCCTGTTCAGCTTGGTGATGACGGTGTCAGGCCTGGCATCCATGCCGCCGCTCGACCGCGACGAGCCGCGCTTCGTGCAGGCCACCAAGCAGATGGTCGAAAGCGGCGACTATGTCGATATCCGCTTCCAGCAGACCTCGCGCTACCAGAAGCCGATCGGCATCTACTGGCTGCAGTCGGCGGCCGTGACGCTGAGCGGCAAGGGCGCCGAAGCGCCGATCTGGGTCTACCGAACTGTCTCGGCGCTCGGCATTGCCATTGCGGTCCTGGCGATCGCCTGGACGGGGACCAATCTTTTTGGCGCTAACACCGGCATCGCCGCCGGCCTGGTAATGGCGGCGATCTTCGCCACTGCCTTCGAAGGCCGCGACGCCAAGACGGACGCGATGCTGCTGGCCTGCTGCGTGGCCGCGCAAGGCGCCCTGGCACAGATCTACCTGGCGTCGCGCCGCGACGAACCGGTCGCCAGCCATCTCTGGTGGATATTCTGGATAGCGCAAGGTGCCGCGATCCTCATCAAGGGGCCGGTCGCGCCGCTGCTGTCGGCGCTTACCATTGCGGTTCTGTTCGCCTTCGAGCGCGACGGGCGCTGGCTGTCGAAGCTCAGGGCAGGGCGCGGCCTGCTGCTCGTCGTGCTGATCGTGCTGCCCTGGCTTGCCTTGATCACCTTAAAGACGCATGGCGATTTCCTGCAGCAGTCCGTCGGCAAGGACATGCTGAACAAGGTTGCTTCCGGCGAGGAATCGCACGGTCTGCCGCCCGGCTTCTACATGCTGACCTATTCGCTGTTCATGTGGCCGTTCGGCCTCATCGCGGTCGGCGCCGGGCTGCGGGCCCTCAACCGGCTGCGCGACGATCCGCGGCTGCGCTTCTGCCTGGCCTGGTACATACCGTTCTGGCTGGTGTTCGAACTCATCCCGACCAAGCTGCCGCACTATGTTCTGCCCGCCTATCCCGGCATGGCGCTGCTGATCGGCTGGCTGCTGACATTGCCGGCGCAGGAGGCGAACGCACCGCTGAGGCGCTGGCAGCAATGGCTGTGGTGGGCGACCGCCTTTGGCCTGGTCGTGGTCAGCCTTGGCCTGGCGGCGGTCTGCATCGGGGCGCCGGTCTATCTCAACGGCTCTTTCTCCTGGTGGAGCATTCCGGCCGCGGCGGCCGCACTCGGTGCCGGCTATCTCGCTTTCTCCAGGCAGTTGCAGGTGCCGCTGCGCCGCATCGGCGCCATCGCCATCTGCGCCGGCATCACCTATGCGTTGCTGTTCGGGGTCATCGCGCCATCGCTGAAGCCGATGTGGCTGGGTCCGGCGATCAAGGCTGCCGTGCTGGCCAACAGATTCTGCGAAAACACCGTGCTGGCGTCGGCCGAGTTCCAGGAGCCGAGCCTGGTGTTCCTGGTGGGTACGAAAACGGTCCTGACCGATGTCGGTGGCGTGGCCAGCCATCTGCTTGCCGATCCCGCCTGCGCATTGGGGCTGGCGCCGGTCGGCGACGAGCAGAAACTGAACGGCCTGCTGGCCGGTCAGGGCAAGTCGGCGACCCGCCTCACGCAAATCGACGGGCTCAACTATTCGTCGGGAGACAAAATGTCCCTCGGCCTTTACCGTATCGCGCAATGATTTCGATGACGGGATCGAGTTCTCAATGCTCGTGAAACCGCGCCCTTCCGTATCCGGCACGCTCGTCGCGGTGGTACGCCGGTCGGTCGACAATTTTCGCGACACGATGCAGATCGTGAGACGGCGTTTTGCCGTTCGCCCCGCATCCTATTCCAAAATCCCTTGGCCGGTCTGGGGCCTGGTCTGGGCCTTGCTGGCGGCGGCGGCGTTTGTTCGCCTCGACACGCCGGCGGGGATGCTTCGCGACCAGTGGTCGCCGGGCTTCGTCCGTCTGGCCGATTTTCTTACGCAGTTCGGTCTTGGCGGCTGGTATCTTGTTCCGCCGGCGCTGCTGCTCGTCGCGGCCAATCTGACCGATTGGCGCAGCCTTTCGCGGCGGTCATTGATGCTGGTCTACAACTGGACATGCTTGGCAACCCTGATGCTGAGTGCCGTCGGCCTGTCTGGCCTTCTGGTCAATGTGCTGAAATATGCCATTGGCCGCGCCCGGCCGCTCTATTTCCAGGATTTCGGCGTTCTGGCGCTGCATCCGTTTGCCTTCGATGCGCGCTTCGCCGGTTTTCCCTCCGGCCACGCCACGACGATGGGCGCCGTCTTCGGCGTCCTGCTGCTTTTGTTTCCACGGCGCTGGTACATCGCTTTGGCGGTCACCGCCTGCATCGCCTCGACCCGGGTGTTCGTCGGCGCCCACTATCCCAGTGACACGGTCGCCGGCTTCGGTCTCGGTTGCGCCTTCGCGTTGGCATGCGGGCTGGTCTTTGCCCGGCTCGGCTTCATCTTCCGCCCGGCACGGTCGGGATTGCCGGTCCGCAAGGCGTCGTTCCGGCTGATTGCCCCGGAAAGATAGCCTGCGTTCTCGGGATCAGTTGCCGTCCAGTCCGCCGTAGGATCTCACCAGGCGGACCATGTCGGCCGAACTGGTCGCTTCGCTCTCGAGCCCCCGCGCGACGCCGACGCGGTCGGCTACGGGGCGGTTCTGGCTGACCTTCCACTTGCCGTGAATCTCGCTGATCTCGATTTCGAGCCCGATGATGCCCTTGATCTGCGACTGGATGAACGGCGCCGGCGCATCGGTCACCGCCCAGGGCGCCTGGCGCGTGCCTTCCTGGGACAGGGTCAGGTCGGCGATCTGCCGCGCCAGCCAGTCCTGGTCGTCGATCACCTTTGCCGTGCCGCGAACCTGCACGATGGCGTAGTTCCAGGTCGGCACCACCTTGCCGGTCTCGCGCTTGGTCTCGTACCAGGACGGCGTCACATAGGCGTCCGTGCCCTGGAAGACGATAAGCACCGGCGAGGACGGGTTTTCCGCAATGAGCTTCCATTGCGGGTTGGCCTTGGCCAGATGGGCGCGCAGCATCCCATTTGGGGACACTGCCGCGTCGAGCAGGAACGGAATGGCATTGGCGACCGGGCCCTCTGGCCCGTTCGAAATCAGCATGCCGAGCGGATGCGACCGGATCAGCCCATGCAGCACCTCAGGCCGCGTTTCCTGAAAATGAGGCGGCTCGTACATGCCGATGTCCTTCGTTGTGGCTATCTCAGCCGCTTCGGCCTCGGATCCGACAATTCGCCAGCCAGCCGGCGGTCGAGATAGTCGGCGCATTCCTCGAGCAGAAGCTCGGAGTCGTTGGCGAAGAAGTGGTTGGCGCCGGGCAAGGTCTTCTGGGTGATGGTGATGCCCTTCTGCGTGTGCAGCTTGTCGACCAGGCCCTGCACATCCTTGGGCGGCGCTACCTTGTCGGCATCGCCATGGATAATCAGGCCAGAGGACGGGCAGGGGGCCAGGAAGGAGAAATCATAGGTGTTGGGCTGCGGAGCGACCGAAATGAAGCCCTCGATCTCCGGCCGGCGCATCAGAAGCTGCATGCCGATCCACGAGCCGAACGAATAGCCGGCGACCCAGCAGCTCTTGGAATCCGGATGCAACGACTGCACCCAGTCGAGGGCGGCAGCCGCATCCGACAACTCGCCGGTGCCGTGATCGAATTCGCCCTGGCTGCGGCCGATGCCGCGGAAATTGAAGCGAAGCGTGGTGAAATCGCGCTTCTGGAACATGTAGAAGAGGTCATAGACGATCTTGTTGTTCATCGTACCGCCGAACTGCGGGTGCGGATGCAGGACGATGGCAATCGGCGCGCTCTTTTCCTTCGAGGGCTGGTAGCGACCCTCCAGGCGGCCGGCAGGACCGGTGAAAATGACCTCAGGCATGAAATACTCCACGTGACTTACAAATGCGCGGCGACCGGAACAACGCTTCCTCTGGCCCCGGCTTCCACAGACCTTGACGCAGGGCGAGCGTCTTCATAGAAGCTAGTTTAGAATTGTTCAAAACTGGGTAGCCGAAACGCAGTCGCTCGGCCGCCCTCGCCGCAAGCCGCGTAAATAGGACGGCTTGCCTTGGAATTTCAAGGAAATAACGCCATACGTCGGCGGAATGGCTTCTGACGGGACGAACTGGACGAAAATGGCCGCAATACGCGCCTATCTCGACTATAATGCCAGTGCGCCGCTGCTTGCAGCGGCTCGCGAGGCCATGGTCGCGGCGTTCGATGCGGCCAACCCGTCGTCGGTCCATGCCGAGGGGCGCGCCGCGCGGCGGCTGGTCGACAATGCCAGGCGCGACGTGGCCACGCTGGTCAACGGCAAGCCCGAACATGTCGTCTTCACCTCTGGTGCGACCGAGGGTGCCTCGACGCTTTTAACGCCGGACTGGCAGATGGGGCGCGGCGCCATTCGCATGAGCCGGCTCTATGTCTGCGAGGCCGATCATCCCTGCCTGCTGAATGGCGGACGCTTTCCGGCAGCGCAGGTGACGCGGATTGGCGTCGATGCCGATGGGATCGTCGATCTCGCCGCCTTGATGGCCGCGCTCGGCGGCCATGACAAGGCCGAGGGCCTGCCGCTGGTGGCGATCCATGCCGCCAACAACGAGACCGGCGTCATCCAGCCCCTTGATCGCGTCGCCGCAATCGTCAAGGCGGCGGGCGGGGTTCTCGTCGTCGATGCCGTCCAGGCCGCGGGCCGCGTTCCGATCGATATGGCGGCGGGATACGCCGACAATCTGTTTCTGTCGTCGCACAAGATCGGCGGCCCGAAGGGCGTCGGCGCCATTGTCGCTGCGTCCGACCTGATGATGCCGAGGCCCCTGATCAATGGCGGCGGCCAGGAAAAGGGCCATCGCGGCGGCACCGAGAACCTGCCCGGCATTGCCGGTTTTGGCGCGGCCGCACGGGAAGCAGTCAACGGGCTGGTGACCATCGAGGCCGTGCGCCTGCGTCGCGACGAGGTCGAAACAACGGTCAAAATGCTGGTTCCGGACGTGGAAATCTTTGGAACAGGCGCGCCGAGGCTTGCCAACACGACATTCTTCGCTATTCCCGGCGTCAAGGCCGAGACGGCGCAGATCGCCTTCGATCTGGCCGGCGTGGCGCTGTCGGCTGGTTCCGCCTGTTCGTCGGGCAAGGTCGGGCCGAGCCATGTGCTGAAGGCGATGGGATATGGCGACAGCCTGGGCGCCCTGCGCGTGTCGGTAGGACCGTCGACAAGCGCGGGGGAGATCGAACTGTTTCGCATCGCGCTGGCAGGAATTGCCGCGCGCCGGGTGCGCAAAGGTGAAGCCGCGTAGCGGTTGGGAGCATCGGACCGGGAAGATCCGGTGCTAGAGCAATTTGGGCCATTCGGCCTGGTAGAGCCGTGCGTTTCATGTTGGCCGGGTGAATTTCCGGTCGAAGCGCACTATATGGAACTTACGCTGCCGCGAACGCTGCCTGGGCGTTCATTCGGTGGTGCCATAGTTTGAAAACTGTCGGGCCTTGACCCCGGCGTGGATGGAGAACGCTTATGCCTGCTGTGCAGGAGACGATCGATCGAGTCCGAAAGATCGATGTCGACCAATACAAATATGGATTCGAGACTGAAATCGCGGTCGACAAGGCTCCCAAGGGCCTGAGCGAAGACATCATCCGTTTCATTTCGGCCAAGAAGGACGAGCCGTCCTGGATGCTGGAATGGCGCCTGGAAGCCTATCGTCGCTGGCTGACGCTGGACGAGCCGACCTGGGCGCGCGTCGACTATCCCAAGATCGATTTCCAGGACATCTACTATTACGCGGCACCGAAGAGCACGCCCGGCCCGACCTCGCTCAGCGATGTCGATCCCGAGCTGCTGAAGGTCTACGAGAAGCTCGGCATTCCGCTGAAGGAACAGGAAATCCTCGCCGGGGTGCAGAAGACCGACGCCTCCGAACTCGAGGAAGTCAGCGACAATGTCTACAAGTCGGGCCGTGTCGCCGTCGACGCGGTGTTCGATTCCGTTTCCGTCGTCACCACCTTCAAGAAGGAACTGGCGCAGGCCGGCGTCATCTTCTGCTCGATCTCGGAAGCCATCCGCGAGCATCCTGAACTGGTGCAGAAATATCTGGGCTCGGTGGTGCCGACGTCGGACAATTTCTACGCCACGCTGAATTCGGCCGTCTTCACCGACGGTTCCTTCGTCTTCGTGCCCAAGGGCGTGCGCTGCCCGATGGAACTGTCGACCTATTTCCGCATGAACGAGAAGAACACCGGCCAGTTCGAGCGCACGCTGATCATCGCCGAAGAGGGGGCCTACGTCTCCTATCTCGAAGGCTGCACGGCGCCGCAGCGCGACGAGAACCAACTGCATGCCGCAGTCGTCGAACTGGTGGCGCTCGACGACGCCGAGATCAAATACTCGACCGTGCAGAACTGGTACCCCGGCGACGCCGAGGGCAAGGGTGGCATCTACAACTTCGTCACCAAGCGCGGCGACTGTCGTGGCGACCGCTCGAAGATCTCGTGGACGCAGGTCGAGACCGGTTCGGCGATCACCTGGAAGTATCCGAGCTGCATCCTGCGCGGCGACGATTCCCAAGGCGAGTTCTATTCGATCGCGGTGTCGAACGGCTACCAGCAGGTCGACAGCGGCACCAAGATGATCCATCTCGGCAAGAACACGTCGAGCCGCATCATCTCCAAAGGCATCGCCGCCGGCTTCTCGCAGAACACCTATCGCGGCCAGGTCTCGGCGCATCGCAAGGCAACCAACGCCCGCAACTTCACCAACTGCGACTCGCTGCTGATCGGCGACCAGTGCGGCGCGCACACCGTGCCCTACATGGAAGCCAAGAACTCGACCGCGCAGTTCGAGCACGAGGCGACGACCTCGAAAATTTCCGAGGACCAGAAGTTCTACGTCATGCAGCGCGGCATCTCCGAGGAAGAGGCGATCGCGCTGATCGTCAACGGCTTCGTCAAGGATGTCATCCAGCAGCTGCCGATGGAGTTTGCCGTCGAAGCGCAGAAGCTGATCGGGATTTCGCTTGAGGGCTCGGTCGGCTGACCGGACAGATATTTCAGGAAACAAAAGAATGCTTGAGATCAAGAACCTGCATGCCCGCATCGTCGATGACGGTACCGAGATCATCCGCGGCTTGAACCTGACGGTGAAAGCCGGTGAAGTCGCCGCCATCATGGGCCCGAACGGCTCCGGCAAGTCGACGCTGTCCTACATCCTCGCCGGCCGCGAGGACTATGAGGTCACCGAGGGCGACATCCTCTATAACGGTCAGTCGATCCTCGAAATGGATCCGGCCGAACGCGCCACGTCAGGCATCTTCCTCGCCTTCCAGTATCCGATGGAGATACCGGGCGTGGCGACGATGGAATTCCTGAAAGTGGCGATGAACGAGCAGCGCAAGGCGCGCGGCGAGGAACCGCTGAAAATTCCGGAATTCCTGAAGCGGGTGAAGGAAGCCGCCGGCTCGCTCAGCATGGACATGGCGATGCTGAAGCGGCCGCTCAATGTCGGCTTTTCCGGCGGCGAGAAGAAGCGCGCCGAGATCCTGCAGATGAAGCTGCTGGAGCCGAAACTCTGCGTGCTCGACGAGACCGATTCCGGCCTCGACATCGATGCGCTGAAGATCGTGTCGGACGGCGTCAACGCGCTGCGTTCGCCGGACCGGGCATTCCTGGTCATCACCCACTACCAGCGCCTGCTCGAGCACATCGTGCCCGACAGCGTGCACGTGCTCTACAAGGGCCAGGTCATCAAGTCCGGCGACAAGTCGCTTGCGCTCGACCTCGAGGCCAACGGCTATGCCGGCGTGATCGGCGAAGCCGCGTGACATGTCTGGGGCAAGACTGATGAACATGCACACACAACCGCAGCGCACACCCGCCGAGACAGCGTTGATCGACGCGTTCGGTGAACGGCTGTCGCTGCTGCCGGGCGACGGCGCGGTGATGCTGAAGCGCGACGATGCCATCGAGGCGGTCAAGCACGGCCTGCCGACGAGGCGCGTCGAATCCTGGCACTATACCGACCTGCGCCGGCTGTTGAATTCGATTCCGGATTTCGATCCCGCCGCCATGGCCAGGGCGATTGCGCCTGTCATCGACGGTTCTGCGGTGCTGCCGGTCCTGAACGGCAAGTCCGAGGCGAAGATGCCGGCTGTCCAAGGCGTCACCTTCCAGCGCCTGTCGGAGAAGCTGACCGACGGCAGCATCGCGCCGGGTCTCGACCCCTATGGCAGCGACGACGCCATCGGCGCGCTGAACACAGCCTTCGTCGCCGACGGCTATTTCGTCGACATTGCCGACGGCACCGAACTGGAAAAGCCGATCGAACTGCAGAATCTGCAGGCCGGCGGCCAGACCCATGTGCGCCTGCCGGTGCGCGTCGGCGCCGGCGCCAAGGCGGTCATTGTCGAGCGCCAGGCGGGCGAGGGCGCAGCATTGGTCAGCTCGGTCAGCCAACTCGTGCTCGGCGAAGGCGCCGAGGTGACCTGGCTGATCGTGCAGGAGCAGCCGGCTACGGCCACGCACCTGGCGCAGTTCAAGGCCCATATCGGCAAGAACGCCAAGCTTGCGCTGTTCATCATGAACGCCGGCGGCAAGCTCGTTCGCCAGGAGGTCATGGTCAAGACGACGGGCGAAGGCGCCGACTTCAAGCTGCGCGGCATCAACCTTCTGGCCGGCGATACCCACACCGACGTGACCATGGTGCTCGACCACGCCGTGCCGCACACGACATCGACTGAGGTCATCCGCAACGTGGTGACGGGCAAGGCGCGCGGCGTCTTCCAGGGCCGCATCAACGTCCATCAATATGCGCAGAAGACCAACGCCAAGATGGCTTGCAACACGCTGCTTCTGTCCGATGACGGCGAGTTCTCGACCAAGCCGGAACTTGAGATCTTCGCCGACGACGTCGTCTGCGGCCATGGCGCGACGGTCACAGAGATCGACCACGACCACCTGTTTTACCTGATGGCGCGCGGCGTCGACGAGAAGAGCGCGCGCGGCCTGCTGGTCAAGGCGTTCGTCGCCGAGGTGATCGAGGAACTGGATGACGAGGCGATCGTCGAAGCGCTGGAAGCGCGGCTCGACGAGTGGTTTTTGACGCACGGGTAATTGGATGGGGCTAGGCTAAGCTACCCCTCATCCGACCGCTTCGCGGCCACCTTCTCCCACAAGGGGAGACGGAAGAGGCGCCCTTCCTTCTCCCCTTGTGGGAGAAGGTGGATCGGCGCGCAGCGCCGAGACGGATGAGGGGTGCGTGACGGAGTGAGGCGGTGCCTCAAGAGAGCTTGTGATGGACCAGAAGATCGAAACCGCACCTTACGACGTCGAGGCGATCCGCCGCGATTTCCCCATTCTGTCGCGCGAAGTCTACGGCAAGCCGCTGGTCTATCTCGACAACGGCGCCTCGGCGCAGAAGCCGCAGGTGGTGCTCGACACCATCCAGCACGCCTATTCCCAGGAATACGCCAACGTCCATCGCGGCCTGCATTTCCTCTCCAACGCCGCGACCGACGCCTATGAGAAGGCGCGTGAGACGGTGCGCCGCTTCCTCAATGCACCGAGCACCGACAACATTGTCTTCACCTCGAACACGACGTCGGCAATCAACACGGTCGCCTATGGCTACGGCATGCCCAACATCGGCGAGGGTGACGAGATCGTGCTGTCGATCATGGAGCACCACTCCAACATCGTGCCCTGGCATTTCATCCGCGAGAGGCAGGGCGCCAAGCTGGTCTGGGTGCCGGTCGACGATCTCGGCGCCTTCCACATCGAGGAGTTCGAAAAGCGGCTGACATCGCGCACCAAGCTCGTCGCCATCACCCAGATGTCGAATGCGCTGGGTACGGTAACGCCAATCAAGGAGATCGTGCGCATCGCGCATGCGCGTGGCATTCCGGTGCTCGTCGACGGCAGCCAGAGCGCTGTGCATATGCCGATCGATGTGCAGGATCTCGACTGCGATTTCTTCGTTTTCACCGGCCACAAGGTCTATGGCCCCTCGGGCATCGGCGTTCTCTACGGCAAGAAGGACATACTCGCCGGCATGCGCCCCTTCATGGGCGGCGGCGAGATGATCGAGGAAGTGACGGAGGACATCGTCACCTACAACGAGCCGCCGCACCGCTTCGAGGCCGGCACGCCGCCGATCGTGCAGGCGATCGGGCTGGGTGCGGCGCTCGACTATATGGAAAAGGTCGGTCGCGAGCGCATCGCCGCACACGAGCAAGACTTGAAGAGTTACGCGCACGAGCGGCTGCGCGCCATCAACTCGCTGCGCATCTTCGGCGACGCACCCGGCAAGGGCGCAATCATCTCCTTCGAACTGCAGGGCATTCATGCCCATGACGTGTCGATGGTGATCGACAGGCAGGGCGTGGCGGTCCGGGCCGGCACCCATTGCGCCCAGCCGCTGTTGAAACGCTTTGGCGTAACCTCCACATGCAGGGCATCGTTCGGCATGTATAATACCAGGGCCGAAGTCGACGCTTTGGCCGAGGCGCTTGAAAAAGCGCGCAAGTTCTTCGGGTAACGACCATGGATGATGTGAGCACAACCACAGAGACCGCGCCGGAAACGGCTGCGAATGGCATCGTCTCGGCCTCGGCGATCCCCGCCGACGAGCTGGCGCGGCTGACCGACGACATCGTCTCGGCGCTGAAGACGGTCTACGACCCGGAAATTCCCGCCGACATCTACGAGCTCGGCCTCGTCTACAAGATCGACATCGAGGACGACCGCTCGGTCAAGATCGACATGACGCTGACCGCACCGGGCTGCCCGGTGGCCGGCGAAATGCCCGGCTGGGTGGAAAATGCCGTGGGAGCCGTCGAAGGCGTCTCGGGCGTCGAGGTCAACATGACCTTCGATCCGCCGTGGACCCCGGATCGCATGTCGGAAGAGGCGCAGGTCGCCGTCGGCTGGTATTGACGTTGAACCTGGCGCACTTGCGCCAGTGGTAAAACTTCACCATTTTAGGTGAGGAATCATTCGGCAGGCCTTGAACCTGCATGGAATGGAGAAGGAAGAAAATGAGACGCTTTGCCGTCATCACGATGACCGAAAAGGCCGCCGACCGGGTGCGCGAGATCGTCGCCACGCGCGACAACGCGCATGGCATCCGCCTCGGCATCAAGAAGGGCGGCTGCGCCGGCATGGAATACACGGTCGACCTGGTGACCGAGCCCAACACCAAGGACGATCACATCGAGCGCGATGGCGCCCATGTCTATGTCGCGCCGGAGGCTGCCCTCTTCCTGTTCGGGACTGAGATGGATTTCGAGCAGACGACACTGCGCACCGGGTTCACCTTCAACAACCCGAACCAGAGTTCGGCTTGCGGCTGCGGTGAGTCCGTCGAACTGAAGCCCGCCGACCTCAAGGCGCTGGCCGACGCGCGCGCCTCGGCCTGATCTTCCTTCGCCCCGTTCACGGGGAGGTGAGGAATGGTCCGCGCAGCGGGCGAAAAGCCAATCGCTTGGCTTTTCGAATGACGAACGGCCGAAGTGACGGATGAGGGGCAGCGCCGGCCTCTCAAATGTTGGCGCCGCACCTAGCGAAGAGTGCTACTCCACCCACATTCCAGTCCGCTTGTGCCAGTCGGCGATCGACTCCTCGGGGTACACGTCGAACGTCTTGTCGTTCTTGCCAATTTCGGGCTCGACCCAGTTCGCCTTGTATTTCAGCATCAGATGCACCTTCTCCGGCGGCTTCGGCAGGTCGCTGTCGATCGCCGAGGCGAAGGGGTGCACCAGCTCAGGCCAGGTTGGGTCGTAGAGCCACAGCGCCGAGCCGCATTTGCGGCAGAAATTGCGCTCGCCGGTCGAGATATCGCAGCGGGGATGCTCATCGTTCTCGATGCTCGCCCGGTAGATGCTAAGGCTCCGCTTGCCCCTGATATTCAACGTCCCGTAGTCGGCGCCGAGATTGATGGCGAAGCCGCCGCCGCCCTGCTGCTTGCGGCAGATCGAGCAATAGCAGAGCATGAACGGCACCGGCGTATGGCTTTCCACCTCGAAGCGGACGGCGTTGCAGCGGCATGAGCCCTTAAGCAGCACAGGCATGGTGGGAGACTCCGATCGATCCTCTTTCAACCTGTCAGCATGGTTTTGGTTGCGCCGATGACAAGGCTGGACCGTGATGACATGATCCCGGCATGGACAATGAACGCATAGCCGAACTCTTCGAGGGCCTCGGCCCGGTCTCGATCCGCAAACTGTTCGGCGGCAAGGGCATCTATTTCGATGGCGTCATCGTCGCGGTCGTCGTGCGCGGTGAACTGATGCTCAAGGCGGACGAAGAGACTATTCCCGATTTCGAAGCCGCCGGCTGCAGCCAGTGGACCTATACCGGCTCGCGCCATGGCAAGCTGGTGGCAATGCCCTATTGGAGCACTCCCGACAGCGCCTTCGACGACCCCGACGAGATGACGGTATGGGCACGCCGCGCGTATGAGGCGGGTCGGCGGGCGGGGAAGTAGCGGCCGCCGACCTACAGCGCCTTCGCAATCCTCGCCGCCAGCCGTGCATTGTTCTCGACCAGCGCGATATTGGTCTTCAAGCTCCGTCCACCGGTCAGTTCGAGGATCTTTCCCAACAGGAACGGCGTCACCGCCTTGCCGGTGACGTTGAGCGCTTCGGCTGCCTTCTGCGCGGCCTCGATATAGCCGGCCATCTCCGCGGTAGGGATTTCATCGTTCTCAGGCACCGGATTGGCAATCAGCATGCCGCCGCCGAGGCCCAGCGCCTGCCGCGTCCGGTAGAAATGCGCGATGTGTTCCGGGCCTTGCAAGGTCAGCGGCGCGCGGAACGGCGACTGCCTGGACCAGAAGGCCGGCATCGTCTCGCAGCCATGGCCGACGACAGGCACGCCACGCGTTTCCAGCACTTCCAGCGTCTTTTCGATATCGAGGATCGCCTTGGCGCCGGCCGAGACGACGATGACCGGCGTGCGCGCCAGTTCGTCGAGGTCGGCGGAAATGTCAAAGCTCTTTTCCGCGCCCTTGTGCACGCCGCCAATGCCGCCGGTGGCGAACACTTTTATGCCGACCATGTCAGCCGCGATCATGGTGGCGGCGACGGTGGTGCCGCCGGTACGGCCTTGCGCGACGGCAAAGCCGAGATCGGCGCGCGACAATTTCATAGCATCGCCGGTCATCGCCAGTGATTCGCGCTCGCCATCGGAAAGGCCAATCTTGATGCGGCCTGATACCACGGCGATCGTCGCCGGCACCGCGCCGCCGTCAGCGATGATTTTCTCGACGGCGGCCGCCATGGCGCCATTGTCGGGGTAGGGCATGCCGTGGGTGATGATGGTGCTTTCCAGCGCCACCACCGGTCGCCTCTCGGCCAGCGCCCTGGCTACTGGCGGATGGACATCGATGAAGGGGCGGGCGGTTTCTGGCGTCATCTCGATCTCCAATTCGCGGTGCGGCGCATCCATTGGCCGGCAACACTGCGGCGCTATGAATCTGCCGGTCTCATGCCACTTCCTGCGCCTCCGGCACAAGGGCCAGGGCTTCGGCGAAGCGCGCCGCGGTGAAATCGGGAATGGCGTCGGCGCTTTCGATGGCGAGCGTCGCCGCGGCAACCCCCTCGCGCAAGGCGGCACGCAGGGGCATGCCATGCAGAAGTGCCGCGACCGTAGCACCAGCCAGCGCATCGCCGGCCCCGGTGACATCGGCGACTTTTCTGGACGGCGGCGGTGCGATGGTAAAGATGGCGGCCTCATCGAAGCCGAGGACCGGGCCATCGCCCGCCGTTACGACGCCGCTGCGAAGTCCGGCCTGCCTGAGGCCCGTCACCACATCCTGCGCCGATGCCGTGGCTTCCAGGCCGCTAAGCGCGAGAGCTTCGCGCCGGTTCATGAACAGCAGAGCCAGGCCGTGCAGCACCGGCAGCAGGCGAACGATCTTGGCCGGGGAAATGGCAATGGCGAAAACCGGCCTGCCGGCAGCGAGCGCGACCAGCCGCTCCAGCGCCGTTGACGGCAGGTTGGCGTCGCAGAAAATGGCGTCGTGGGCAGCGACCAGCTCTCGCACCTTGGAGCGCCTGACCTGCTTCGGGAACGCCAGCTCGTAGAGCGCCATGTCGGCAAAGCCGACGATCAACTCGCCCTCGCGGTCGATCAGCGCCGTGTAGCTCGGCGTCGTGCGGTCGAGGAAGACCGCCGACAGGTCGGCGATGCCCGCGTCCGCGATCGCCCGCGATACGGTGTCGGCGGCGGCATCGCCACCGCGCACCGAAAGCAGGGAGGCCGATACGCCGCGCCGCACCGTGGTGCGCAGGGCGTTGAAGACGCCGCCGCCGACATCCTCACGCATCGTGCCCGGATTGGAAGCCGCCGGCACATAAGCGCCCGAAACCTGGCCTCGCCGGTCGATATGAGCGCCGCCCAGCGCCAGAATTCTTGCGGATTTCGTCATGCCGGCGATATGACCTTTGTTGGCAGTCCCGCACAAGCGCGAGATGCGCGGCAGAGCTTCGCATGCGAGGCAGCGATTCGGCGGACCGGGACAAGGGCGCCGGCTGGCCCAATGCGAGATGCGTTGCTGCTCAGAGTCCTGGTACGAAAAAAGAACAAACCAGAATATCGATTGTTTCTCAGAGAGTTGGTGCCTCTTGCCAAATGAGAACAAAAAAGGTACAAATCATCAGGGATTACGGATTGTCCGGCCTTCATTGACGACCAAGGGGTGATGTATCATGGCTCAGAATTCTTTGCGGCTTGTAGAGGACAAGGCAGTGGACAAATCAAAGGCTCTGGATGCGGCGCTGTCGCAAATTGAGCGGGCTTTCGGCAAGGGCTCGATCATGCGGCTTGGCGCCAACGAGCAGGTCGTCGAGATCGAAACCGTGCCGACCGGTTCGCTCGGCCTCGACATCGCGCTCGGCGTCGGCGGCCTGCCGCGCGGCCGCATCATCGAAATCTACGGGCCGGAAAGCTCGGGCAAGACGACGCTGGCGCTCCATACGGTGGCCGAAGCCCAGAAGAAGGGCGGCATCTGCGCCTTCGTCGATGCCGAGCACGCGCTCGACCCGGTCTATGCCCGCAAGCTCGGCGTCGACCTCGAAAATCTGCTGATCTCGCAGCCCGACACCGGCGAACAGGCGCTGGAAATCTGCGACACGCTGGTGCGCTCGGGCGCCATCGACGTGCTGGTGGTCGATTCGGTGGCGGCGCTGACGCCGCGCGCCGAAATCGAGGGCGAGATGGGCGATTCGCTGCCCGGTCTTCAGGCACGTTTGATGAGCCAGGCGCTGCGCAAGCTGACCGCCTCGATCTCGCGCTCCAACACCATGGTCATCTTCATCAACCAGATCCGCATGAAGATCGGCGTCATGTTCGGTTCGCCCGAAACCACCACCGGCGGCAACGCACTGAAGTTCTACGCCTCGGTACGTCTCGACATCCGCCGCATCGGCTCGGTCAAGGACCGCGACGAGGTCGTCGGCAACCAGACCCGCGTCAAGGTGGTCAAGAACAAGCTGGCGCCGCCCTTCAAGGTGGTCGAGTTCGACATCATGTATGGCGAGGGCGTGTCCAAGACCGGCGAACTGGTCGATCTCGGCGTCAAGGCCGGCGTGGTCGAGAAGTCGGGCGCCTGGTTCTCCTACAATTCGCAGCGTCTCGGCCAGGGCCGCGAAAATGCCAAGCTGTTCCTGCGCGACAATCCCGACACGGCGCGCGAGATCGAACTGGCGCTGCGCCAGAATGCCGGGCTGATCGCCGAGAAATTCCTCGAAAACGGTGGCTCCGAGGGTGGCGATGACGGTTTCGAGGATGAAGCCGGCGCGATGTGAGCCGTTCGCCGGAGTTCGGCCATAATCGCGGTCCATTATCCCTGGCTTAAGTAACCGAGTTCTGTAGTACCGAGTTCAAACCGCCGGCCTTCGGGCCGGCGGTTTTTGTTTGCGGCCCGTTCAAGCGCTGACGGACCAATGCATGTCGCCCAAAAGTGGCCTCGGTTTTGGGAGAACGACATGCATGAAAACAAAAACTTGAAGCGCGTCGTATGAATCCGTTTCAACGCGACGCGCTTTAAGCGAATTGGCCCAATTCCGTGTTTCTGGACAGGGTCAAGAGCTACCGCTAAAAGGCCAATCCACCTTCTGAAATACGAAAGCCCATTTCCGCCGGGTTGCCGGCGGTTTTCCTGGAAAAGGCAGCAGTCATGAGTGGCGTGAACGAGATCCGGTCGACATTCCTCGACTATTTCCGCAAGGAAGGCCACGAGGTCGTGGCCTCGAGCCCGCTCGTGCCGCGCAACGATCCGACACTGATGTTCACCAATGCCGGCATGGTGCAGTTCAAGAACGTCTTCACCGGTTTGGAGAAGCGGTCCTATTCGCGTGCCACCACCGCCCAGAAGAGCGTTCGCGCCGGCGGCAAGCACAACGATCTCGACAATGTCGGCTACACCGCGCGCCACCTGACCTTCTTCGAGATGCTCGGCAATTTCTCGTTCGGCGACTATTTCAAGGAGCGCGCCATCGAGCTTGCCTGGAACCTGATCACCAGGGAGTTCGGGCTGAAGAAGGACAAGTTGCTGGTCACCGTCTATCACACCGATGACGAAGCGGCCGGCTACTGGAAGAAGATCGCCGGCTTCTCCGACGACCGCATCATCCGCATCCCGACCTCGGACAATTTCTGGGCGATGGGCGACACCGGCCCATGCGGGCCGTGCTCGGAAATCTTCATCGACCGTGGTGAGCATATCTGGGGCGGCCCGCCCGGCAGCCCGGAGGAAGACGGCGACCGGTTCCTCGAATTCTGGAACCTGGTGTTCATGCAGTATGAGCAGGTCACCAAGGAAGAGCGCATAGACCTGCCGCGCCCGTCGATCGACACCGGCATGGGTCTGGAGCGCATGGCCTCCATCCTGCAAGGGGTGGAAAGCGTCTTCGAAACCGATCTGTTCCGTCATCTGATCGACGCCGCATCCTCCGCGCTCGGGCATGGTCCCGACAAGGAGACAGTCGCGTCCTTCCGCGTCATCGCGGATCATCTGCGTTCGTCGTCCTTCCTGGTGGCCGATGGCGTGCTGCCCTCCAATGAAGGCCGCGGCTACGTGCTGCGCCGCATCATGCGCCGCGCCATGCGCCATGCGCAGCTGCTCGGCGCCAAGGAGCCGTTGATGTGGAAACTGGTGCCGGCGCTGGTGCGCGAGATGGGCCAAGCCTATCCCGAACTCGTACGCGGCGAGCAACTGATATCAGAGACGCTGAAGCTTGAGGAAACCAGATTCCGCAAGACGCTGGTGCGCGGTCTCGGCCTGCTCTCGGAGGCGACGGAAACGCTCCATGGCGGCGACATGCTGGATGGCGAGACCGCCTTCAAGCTCTACGACACTTATGGCTTCCCGCTCGACTTGACGCAGGACGCGCTTCGCCAGCGCAGCATCTCGGTCGATCTTGCCGGCTTCACCAATGCGATGGAGCGGCAGAAGGCCGAGGCGCGCAAGCATTGGGCCGGCTCCGGCGAGGCCGCGACCGAGACGGTCTGGTTCGCGGTGCGCGAGAAGACCGGCGCGACCGAATTTCTCGGCTATGAGACCGAACAGGCCGAAGGCCTCGTCCAGGCGCTGATCAAGGACGGCAAGACCGTCGACAGCGCCGGCATGGGCGATACGGTGGCGGTCGTCGTCAACCAGACGCCGTTCTATGGCGAATCCGGCGGCCAGATGGGCGACACCGGCGTCATTTCGGGTGAGGGGTTCTCGATCGAAATCTCCGACACGCAGAAGAAGGCTGACGGGCTGTTTGTGCATCTCGGCAAGGTAGCGAGCGGCACGGTCAAGCCGGGTGCACCCGTCGAGCTCAAGGTCGATCACTACAGGCGCACCAGGCTGCGCGCCAACCATTCGGCGACGCACCTGATCCACGAGGCGCTGCGCGAGGTGCTGGGCACCCATGTCGCGCAGAAGGGCTCGCTGGTGGCGCCCGAGCGCCTGCGCTTCGACATATCGCACAACAAGCCGATCTCGGCGGAAGAGCTCGAGGAGGTCGAGCGCATGGCGAACGAAATCGTCGTGCAGAACAGCCCGGTCGCCACGCGCCTGATGTCGGTCGACGACGCCATTGCCGAAGGCGCCATGGCGCTGTTCGGCGAGAAGTATGGCGATGAGGTGCGTGTCGTGTCGATGGGCACCGGCTTGCATGGCGCCAAGGCCAACCGGCCCTACTCGGTCGAGCTTTGCGGCGGCACCCATGTCCGGTCGACCGGCGATATCGGCCTTGTGCGTATCGTCTCGGACGGTGCGGTCGCCGCTGGCGTGCGCCGCATCGAAGCCTTGACGGGCGAGGCGGCGCGCAGGCATCTGGACGAGCAGGATCGGCGGCTGAAGGCGACGGCCGCCACGCTGAAGATCTCGCCGGCGGACGTGCCGGCGCGCGTCGAAACCTTGCTCGAAGAGCGCAAGAAGCTCGAAAAGGAGCTGAGCGAAGCGCGCAAGAAGCTGGCGCTGGGCGGCGGCTCGGCGGCGGGTGCGGCGTCGGAGAATGAGACGGTCGCGGGCGTCGGCTTCCTCGGTAAGTCGGTCTCCGGTGTCTCGCCGAAGGATCTGAAGCCGCTCGCCGATGCCGGCAAGAGCTCGCTCGGCTCCGGCGTTGTCGTCTTCGTCGGCGCCGGCGAGGACAACAAGGCAAGCGTCGTCGTTGCCGTCACCGATGACCTTGTCGGCCGCTTCAGCGCTGTGGACCTGGTGCGCGTCGCCTCCGCTGCATTGGGCGGGCAGGGCGGCGGCGGCCGCCCCGATATGGCGCAGGCCGGTGGCCCCGACGCTTCGAAGGCCAGTGACGCGATCGCGGCGGTGAAGGCGGCGCTCGAAGCCGCCTGACGCGATGAAGGTCCTCGTTCTTGGCGGCTATGGACTGATCGGAGAAGCCGTCCTCGGACGCTTGGTCGAGGACGGCCATGACCTTCTCGGGCTCGGTCGCGACGTCGGCCCGGCGCGGCGGCGCAAGCCCGATGTCCAATGGATCGCGGCCGACATGGCGTGTCTGCTGGCAGCAGCGGACTGGCTGCCCTTGCTTGCCGGCGTCGAAGCAGTGGTGAATGCTGCCGGCGCCCTGCAGGACGGCCCGCGCGACCAGTTGGACGCCATACACCGCGGATCGATCGCGGCACTCGTCACCGGCTGCGAAGAGGCCGGCGTGCGCCGGCTGGTACAGATATCAGCCATTGGCGCCGACCTTGCTTCCGAGAGTGCTTTCTTCCGCACCAAGGCGGAGGGCGACGCTGCCATTGCGATCTCGTCGCTTGACTGGACGATCCTGCGGCCCGGTCTGGTCATCGCGCCCTCCGCCTATGGCGGAACAGCACTGCTGCGCGCGCTTGCGGCGGTACCGGGGTTTATTCCGGCGGTGTTCGCGGACCGGCCGGTCCAGACCGTATCGGTGGCGGAGATTGCTGAAGCGGTGTCGCGCGCGGTTGCCGGACAGTTGGAAGGCGGGCAGGTCATCGACCTCGTCGAGGAGCGGGCGAGACCGCTTTCCGCCGTTCTGCTTGCGTTTCGCGCCTGGCTCGGCCTGGCCGAAAGACCTGTTGTGGCGGTGCCGGCGATCTTCGGCAGGGCTGCCGGCCTGGTGGCTGACGGGCTCGGTCTGCTCGGCTGGCGCTCCCCCTTGCGAAGTGCCGCACTTGCCGCGCTGGAACGGGGTGTCACCGGCGATGCGACGGCCTGGACCGCGATTGCCGGCCACCCGCTACAGCCGCTCGAAGCGACACTGGCGGCTATGCCGGCGCATGTCCAGGAGCGGTGGTTCGCGCGCCTGTGGCTGCTGAAACCGCTCGTGTTTGGCGTCCTGTCGGTGTTCTGGCTCGCATCCGGCATTGTCGGCTTTGTCAGGTGGGACGCAGCCGCAGACATTCTCGTCTCGCATGGCCTGTCGCCGAACTTGGCGCGCACAGCGGTTCTTGGGGGAAGCGTGGCCGACATGCTGGTCGGCGCCGCGGTGCTGGTGCGGTCGCTCGCGGCGGGGGCGCTGATCGGGATGATGGCCATCACCGTCTTCTACCTCGCGGCAGCGACCGTGTTGCTGCCGATCTCTGGCTCGATCCGCTTGGGCCGCTGGTCAAGACCGTGCCCGCGCTTTGCCTGGTTCTTATAGCTCTGGCGATACTGGACGAGCGATGATCCTCTGGGCCGATATTCTGCGCTGGCTGCATGTGATCGGCGCCACGGTGCTGTTCGGCACCGGGGTCGGCATCGCCTTCTTCATGCTCATGGCGCAGCGCACCGGCCGGCCCGAGATCGTCGCCCATGTCGCCGGCACCGTCGTCATCGCCGACACCGTCTTCACGGCAACCGCCGTCATCGTGCAGCCGAGCACCGGCTTGCTGCTGGCACGGGCAATAGGCTGGCCGCTCTCCGAAGGCTGGGTCGTGCTGTCCTTGCTGCTTTATGTCGTGACCGGCCTGTTCTGGCTGCCGGTGGTCTGGATTCAGATTCGCATCCGCAACCTGGCGCGGCAGGCAGCAAGCGAAAATGCGCCGCTGCCAGCAGAAGAAAAACGCCTGTTTCGCATCTGGTTTGCTTGCGGCTTTCCGGCCTTCGCCGCCGTGCTTGCCATCCTCTGGCTGATGGTCACCCGGCCGGCGATCGGTCTTTAGGCTCGCCTAACCCTGCTTTGCCACCTTCAGCGCACGTGTCATTCTGCTGGAATCGCCCCAGGTCGACAGCCAGATCAAGACGTCGGTGGCAATTGAAATCAGCGACCGCAGAAGGTTCAGCCCCGGGCCGGGCGACTTCAGCTGTTCTTCGGCGTGATTGAGATGCGCAAGCTCTTCCTCGCGGATATCAAGGATGACGCCGTGCAGTTCGCGATCACGGTTGGCCAGAAAGAAAAGCTGTTCGTCCAGATGGCGATGGACCGCGCCTTCGACCGCCGCCGTACAGGCCCAGATACCTTGCGGGCCGAGCAGGGCGGTCAGAAAGCCCAGCAGCCAGCCGCCCCAGCTCCAGAACTGCATTATCCGGCATGGTCGCGACCGCCGCGTCGGCATGGCGGCGCGGAACATCGCGCAATGATTGCGCTCATGCCCGAGCATCTCCAACAAGGACGGCACGCAGTCTGGCCAAAAACGCTTTGCGACAAGAATCTGTGCCGAATAGATTCTGATCGCGCCGAACTCGCCGGCGTGGTTGACCCTGACTATTCTGGCAACGGTGAGTGCGTCCTGGCGAGAAAGGTCAGCCATGAGTGCACCCAAATCCCTGTCAGCCCATCGCCAGGCCCGAACGACTTGCGATCCGGTCCCACCAGGCCTGCATATCAGCGAACGCGGCCAGCAGCTTCTGCCCTTCCGCAACTTTCAGGAAATAGCCGATGATCGGCGCCGCATGAAGGTCGGCCAGCGTGAGTTGCTCGCCGAGCAGCCACGGCCCAGAAACTTTGAGTGAGGTGAGCACCCTGAGCACCGTTTCGGCCTGGCGCAGCCCGTTGGCGATCAACGCCTCATCCGGCTCAGCCTTTTCCAGCCGCTCGACGGCGACGTCCCAGACCATGGCGCGGTACCCATAGGCGTCGAGCATGCCTGTCATCTGGCCCATCCTGGCTCGACCGCGCGCGTCGGCGGGCTGCAGCGCCGGCCCGTCGAAAGCCTCGTCGACATAGCGCGTAATCGCATTTGTCTCGAAGAGCCGAAACCCGTCATGCTCGAAGGCCGGGATGCGGCCGAACGGGTGGTGTTCGAGGTACCAGGCGGGGATGCCGTCGGCGGCGAAGATGTCGAGCGGCACGAGTTCGTAGCCGACGCCTTTCTCCTCCAGCGCCATCCGCGCGATGCGAACGTAGACGCTATAATCGGCACCATAGAGAATTGGCTTGGACATAAATCGGCTCTTCGCTTGCGTCGTCTCACAAAAAAGCGAAGGCTCCTTTCGGAGCCTTCGGCATTCGAGAAATCGAGGTTACGCCATCGCCTTCTGCAGATTCTCGTCGATCTTGTCGAGGAAGCCGGTGGTCGACAGCCAGGGCTGGTCGGGGCCGATCAGGAGCGAGAGGTCCTTGGTCATGAAGCCGGATTCCACCGTCTGGATGCAGACCTTTTCCAGCGTCTCGGCGAAGCGCTTCAATTCGGCGTGGTCGTCGAGCTTGGCGCGGTGCGCCAGGCCACGCGTCCAGGCGAAAATCGAGGCGATCGAATTGGTCGAGGTTTCCTCGCCCTTCTGATGCTGGCGGTAGTGGCGGGTGACCGTGCCGTGCGCGGCTTCGGCTTCCACCGTCTTGCCGTCCGGCGTCATCAGCACCGAGGTCATCAGGCCGAGCGAGCCGAACCCTTGCGCCACCGTGTCGGACTGCACGTCGCCGTCATAGTTCTTGCAGGCCCAGACATAGCCGCCCGACCATTTCAGGCTGGAGGCCACCATGTCGTCGATCAGGCGGTGCTCGTACCACAGCTTCTTCGACTTGAATTCGGCCTCGAATTCGGCCTCGTAGACTTCCTGGAAGATGTCCTTGAAGCGGCCGTCATAGGCCTTGAGGATGGTGTTCTTGGTCGACAGATAGACCGGATAGTTGCGCAGCAGGCCGTAGTTCAGCGAGGCGCGGGCGAATTCGCGGATCGACTCGTCGAGATTGTACATGGCCATGGCGACGCCGGCGCCGGGCGCGTCGAACACGTCATGCTCGATCACCTGGCCGTCCTCGCCGACGAACTTGATCGTCAGCTTGCCCTTGCCGGGGAAACGGAAGTCGGTGGCGCGGTATTGGTCGCCGAAGGCATGGCGGCCGACGATGATCGGCTTGGTCCAGCCGGGCACCAGCCGCGGCACGTTCTTCATGATGATCGGTTCGCGGAAGATGGTGCCGCCGAGGATGTTGCGGATGGTGCCGTTCGGCGACTTCCACATCTTCTTCAGCTTGAATTCCTCGACGCGCTGCTCGTCGGGGGTGATGGTCGCGCATTTCACGCCGACGCCGTATTTCTTGATGGCGTTGGCCGAATCGATGGTCACCTGGTCGTTGGTTGCGTCGCGGTGCTCGACGCCGAGGTCGTAATAGTCGAGCGTGAGGTCGAGATAAGGGTGGATCAGCTTGTCCTTGATGAACTGCCAGATGATGCGGGTCATCTCGTCGCCGTCGAGTTCGACGACCGGGTTCGCCACCTTGATCTTCGCCATGGAAAGAATGCCTCGTTGCTTCTGATGGAACGGCCATGCCGGTGTGGCGTGTAGCCGGGGATGCGCCCGTATATCAAAGCGCTTTTGGCCGCGCAAACGCCGATCGGTCACGAATTGGAGCCGATGGCCGCCTCATTTGCGAATGCTTCATTTTCGCGGCCGAATATGGCAGGGGACGCTGAAATGCCGCAAACAGCAGTTCATTGACAAATCATGCCCGACACCAAAGATCCAGATAGCACCAGCGCCGCAGGTCCGGCCATTATCCTCGTCGAGCCGCAGCTTGGCGAGAACATCGGCATGGTCGCCCGCGCCATGGCCAATTTCGGCTTGGTCGAGCTGCGCCTGGTCAATCCCCGTGACGGCTGGCCGAGCGAGAAGGCGCGCGCCGCCGCCAGCCGTGCCGACCATGTCATCGATGCGGTGAAGGTGTTCGACGACCTGGCATCGGCGCTTGCCGATTTGAATTTCGTTTTCGCCACCACGGCCAGGCAGCGCGATGGTTTCAAGTCCGTGCGTGGGCCGGTCGAGGCGGGCAGGGTGCTGCGTGCCCGTCACACGAAGGGGCAGCGCACCGGCATCCTGTTCGGCCGCGAACGCTTCGGCCTCTACAATGACGAGGTCGGCCTCGCCGACGAGATCGTCACCTTTCCGGTCGATCCCGATTTCTCCTCGCTCAACATCGCCCAGGCCGCGCTGCTGATGTCCTATGAGTGGATGAAATCCGGGCTCGAGGATGAAACCAGGACCAATTTCTCCGGCCCGGACATGAAGCCGGCCAGCAAGGAGGAATTGCACGGCCTCTTCGCCTATCTGGAAGGCGCGCTTGAGGCGCGCGGCTATTTCCGGCCGGCGCCGAAGAAGCCGAAAATGGTCGACAATCTGCGCGCCGTGCTGACGCGCCCTGGCTTTGCGGAGCCGGAGCTCAAGGTGCTGCGCGGCATCATCTCGTCGATTGACAGGTTTTCGCCGGCGATGCCGCGCGGCGATGGTTCCCCGGGCGACGATCCCAGGCGTTTGCCGGCGGCCGTCGCGCGGGCTCGCAAGGTGGAAGCGGGTCGCCAGGCGCCCGACGCCAATGGCGACGATACCGACACGCCGCCACTGGGCGGCAAGGGAACCGACAATGACTGAGCGGCCGATCCTGATGTTCGATTCCGGCGTCGGCGGGCTCACCGTGCTGCGCGAGGCGCGCGTGCTGATGCCCGACAGGCGTTTCATCTATGTCGCCGACGATGCCGCCTTCCCCTATGGCGCCTGGGAGGAACCGGCGCTGAGAGCGCATATTCTCGACTTGTTCGCCAGATTGCTCGACCGTTTTGCGCCGTCCATTTCGGTCATCGCCTGCAACACCGCCTCGACGCTGGTGATCGATGCGCTGCGCGAAAGATTTCCTCAGCATCCCTTTGTCGGCATGGTGCCGGCGATCAAGCCGGCGGCGGAGCGCACGCGCTCCGGGCTGGTTTCGGTGCTGGCGACGCCTGGCACCGTCAAGCGCCAGTACACCCGCGACCTGATCAGCAAATGGGCGCAGAAATGCCACGTCCGCCTGGTCGGCAGCGACAGGCTGGCCGGACTGGCCGAGATCTATATGCGCGAGGGCTTCGTCGACGAGGAGGTCGTGCGTGCCGAGATCGCGCCTTGCTTCATCGAACGGGACGGGATGCGCACCGATATCGTCGTGCTCGCCTGCACGCACTACCCGTTCCTGGCCAACCGCATGCGCAAGACGGCACCCTGGCCGGTCGACTGGATCGATCCGGCGGAGGCGATCGCCCGCCGCGCCCTTTCGCTGCTGCCGCCAATCGATGGCTTGAGCCCGCAAAGCGAACCCGACATCGCGGTCTTCACCTCAGGCAAGGCGGATTTCGCCGTCAGCCGCCTGATGCAGGGCTTTGGACTGACCGTGCGCCAGACTGTGACGGAAATGTCCGCCGTTCACGCGGGCTCGAAGACGATGCTGCGTTGATCCGGGTCGGCCGACGCTAGCCTTAGCGTCAGATCGTCACCTTGTTTGAGCCCGGTGGCTTTTACGTTGGCAACGACAGCCATGTCGGCAAGCTGAACGCGCACGCCATGGTCGACGAAGTCGGTGACGACGGCCTTGAACGTTTCACCCTCGCGTCCCCTGAGCATGACCGCCTCGGCAAGATCGATGGCTGCGTGGTTGATCTGCGAAGCGCGGGCATCTGCACGCCCCATCACCTTCGGCAATCCAGCGAACGCGTCGGTGACGGCCTGGGGCACGGGCTGGCCGCTGGCGATCGCCAGTGCGCAGCGCACGACATAGCGATCGGCCAGTCGTCTGAGTGGCGCGGTTGCATGGGCATAGGTCGCAGCCAATGCCCCATGCCAGGGGACAACGCCATCCTTGTAGGGTTGATAAGACGCGCCGTTGTTTGCATGGCGGATTTCCAGCATCAGTGCCGCCTGCTGCTTGTTGC
Source organism: bacterium M00.F.Ca.ET.205.01.1.1 (assembly GCA_004791255.1). Taxonomy (GTDB): domain Bacteria; phylum Pseudomonadota; class Alphaproteobacteria; order Rhizobiales; family Rhizobiaceae; genus Mesorhizobium. Next base: position 580,123 of record SRUQ01000002.1, on the reverse strand, counting down.
TCGGGTCGAGGGTCCGCTGATAATCGCGCAAGCTGGTGGAGGCCGGCCAGGACAGTCCGAGAGCCTGCGCCGCGTTGCGCAGTCTTTGCACCTTGAAGGCATCGGGGTCCGACATCACCCGGAACAAGCCGGTATGATGCGCCAGCATGGCGTCGGCAATCGCCATATTGGCGGCCAGCGAGAGTGCTGCATTGTCCTGCTCGGATTGCAGCAACGGTCTGAACGCAAGCCGGAATGTGCCATCGGCCAGCCTTTCGACCTCCTGCTCGGGTGGGTCGACGCGGGAAGCGCCGCGACGTTCTTCGTTCGCCGCCATGCGCCGCGCCAGTTCCGCGAAGCCGGCCGGAACGTCGGAGGCCTGCACGCTGTCATAGGCGAGCTTCGCGCGGCTTTGAATGATTGACCGCTCCGCGCCGTCCAGCTTCACCGCACCGTCGGGCGCGACCCGTACCGTGAAGATGACAGATGGGCGCGGTCCATCCGGCAACAGGCTCGCGGCGCCTTCGGCAATCACCGGCGGGTAGAGCCCGGCCTTGCCGTCCGGCAGGTAAAGCGTCTCGCCTCGCGTCCAGGCTTCGTGATCTATAGCGTCGCCGTCCTCGACGAACCAGGCCACGTCGGCAATGGCATAGTGCAGCAGAAGATCGCCGCCGCTCGCCTCGATCGAGAACGCCTGGTCAAGATCGGTGGAGGTCGCCGGATCGAGGGTGACGAAGGGCATATCAGTTCGATCGGCATGCCGGTTGGGCACACGTCTGACCGCCACCTCCGCCGCGGCCATGACATCAGCCGGAAATCCATCCGGCACATGGAATTCGGTGCGGATTTTCGCCAGGCCTGTGGCGAGAGCCTGTGAGGGATCGGTTAGCGATTTCATCCAGCCGTCCTACACCGGGGTTCCGGACACGGGAAGGCTACCAGCGAAAGTCGCCAAGGCCGGTCGCCTGATGGGCTGGCCCCAAGCGGACCGGGAACCGAGCCGCTGGCGCTGGAACTGCCGCCGAGGCGCGGCGTTTCTCCTGACAGCAAAGGAGAACCCGCCATGCCTGCCACCTCGAAAGCCCAGCAGAAAGCCGCCGGCGCCGCGCTCTCCGCCAAGCGCGGCGAGACGAAAAAGAGCGAACTCAAAGGCGCCTCCAAAAGCATGTATGAATCGATGAGTGAAAAGCAGCTCGAGGAGTTCGCCGAGACCAGGCGCAAGGGGCTGCCCGAGAAGAAATCCAAGGACTGAATGAAAAAGGGCCGGCGACAAATCGCTGGCCCTTGGTATTGCCGGTTGGGGACCGCCTTACCAGCGGTGGCAGCGGCGCACCTTTGTCACGATCACCTTGCGATGGCCGTGCCGCCACACCACTCTTTTCTTCACGATGATGCGGCAGACCTGCTTGTGTCCGTGCCAGTGTCGCGCCATCGCCGGTTCCGGCGCCACCGCCATCGACCCTGCGAGTACCGCCGCGCCTGCCAAGGTAAGGAAGAACTTCTTCATGCGAATTGGGCTCCTCTGGCTCCAGTCCTGATGCCGTTGGCGTGACCTGCCGCCACATCCGGCATCGAAACGCTATCGGGTTGCCCGCGGCCGCGCCACTCACAAGCTTGACACCGGTTAAATCTCGGTTTAACCACCCCGCCAACGCCGGGCAGCGATGTCCGGTGTTTGTTTTGTATGCGCAAGGTTGGTCGGCTTGGTCTTTCCGATCTTGTTTGAACTGACGTGTCCCGTGGGTTTTCCGCCGCGTTGCGTGGGAAAACCCTGTCAGGTCTCGAAAACGGAGGCCAGAGGAGGGCGCGTTTCCTTCACCCGGACCATGAGGGTCCCGGGTGTGTTGTTTTTGAAAAGGGAATGCGATGAGCAAGCGCGAATCCGCGAAATACAAGATCGACCGCCGTCTCGGCGAAAACATCTGGGGCCGCCCGAAGTCCCCGGTCAACAAGCGTGAATACGGCCCCGGCCAGCACGGCCAGCGCCGCAAGGGAAAGCTTTCCGACTTCGGCCTGCAGCTGCGCGCCAAGCAGAAGCTGAAGGGTCACTATGGCGACGTTTCGGAAAAGCAGTTCCGCAAGGTCTATGAAGAGGCCGACCGCCGCAAGGGCGACACCTCGGAGAACCTGATCGGCCTGCTCGAGTCGCGCTTGGACGCGGTCGTCTACCGCGCCAAGTTCGTGCCGACCATTTTCGCCGCCCGCCAGTTCGTCAACCATGGCCACGTCAACGTCAACGGCAAGCGCGTCAACATCGGCTCGTACCGCTGCAAGCCGGGCGACGTCGTCGAAGTGCGCGAAAAGTCGAAGCAGCTGGTCATCGTTCTTGAGTCGGTCGGTCTCGCCGAGCGCGACGTGCCGGACTACATCGAAGCCGATCACAACAAGATGGTCGCGACCTTCTCGCGCATCCCCGGCCTGGCGGACGTTCCGTTCGCCGTGCAGATGGAACCGAACCTGGTCGTCGAATTCTACTCGCGCTAAGCGGCGCGTTCAGCAAGACTATCGGAAGGCCGCCCTCGGGGCGGCCTTTTTGTTTGTCGCCCAGTGCATGTCGCCTCGCAGAATTCGATTTCGATTTTGGGACCGATACGATAATCCGGGCGCAAGAGGGACCGTGGGGCACAGCGCCATGAACATGCTGCCAGACGCCAAATCAATTGAGCCGGCCGGCGACGAAACCGAAGGCGGGTTTCATCCGCTGTTCGCCGACGTCCCGTCCTCGGTCGAATTCAACAAACTGCGCAAGCGGCTGCTCAGGCTGACGCGCCAGGCGATCGACGATTTTTCCATGGTGAGACCGGGCGAGCGCTGGCTGGTGGCGCTGTCGGGCGGCAAGGATTCCTACGGCCTGCTGGCCCTGTTGCTCGATCTCAAATGGCGCGGCCTGCTGCCGGTCGAACTGCTCGCCTGCAATCTGGACCAGGGCCAGCCCAACTTCCCCAAGCACATCCTGCCCGACTATCTCGATGCCAACGGCATTGCCCACCGCATCGAATACCGGGACACCTATTCGATCGTCACCGACAAGTTGCCGCAAGGCAGCACCTATTGCTCGCTCTGCTCGCGGCTGCGGCGCGGCCACCTCTACCGCATCGCGCGCGAGGAGGGCTGTTCGGCGCTGGTGCTCGGCCACCATCGCGAGGACATTCTCGAAACCTTCTTCATGAATCTGTTCCATGGCGGCCGTCTCGCCGCCATGCCGCCGAAACTGCTCAATGACGATGGCGACGTCATGGTGCTTCGCCCGCTCGCCTATTGCGCTGAGACCGATCTCGAAAAATTCGCCGACGCCATGCGCTTTCCGATCATTCCCTGCGATCTTTGCGGCAGCCAGGAAGGCCTGCAGCGCAACGCCATGAAGGCGATGCTGGAGGACATCGAAAAGCGCATGCCCAGCCGCAAGGACACGATGATCCGCGCGCTGTCCAACACCAGGCCGTCGCATCTGCTCGATAGAAACCTGTTCGACTTCGCCGCTCTGAACCAATCCCCCATCACAGGACAAGACGCTTCCGATGACATTTGACGACAACGCGATCGACTGGCTGGCGCGTTTGCTCGCCGAAGCGGCCGACACCGAGATCATGCCCCGCTTTCGCCGGCTGGGCGATGGCGACGTCAGGCAGAAGACCTCCGCCGCGGATCTGGTGACCGAGGCGGATGTCAACGCCGAGCGGCTGATCACCGCCAGGCTGCGCCAGCGCTATCCCTCGGCCATGGTTGTCGGTGAGGAAGCCTGTTCCGACAATCCGGCACTGCTCGACGGCCTGGGCGATGCCGATCTTGCCTTCGTCATCGACCCGGTCGACGGCACCTTCAATTTCGCCTCCGGCGTGCCGTTGTTCGGCGTCATGCTTGGCGTCGTGGTCAAGGGCGAGACGGTCGCCGGCATCATCCATGACCCGGTAGGCAAGGACTGGCTGATCGGCGCGAAGGGGGCGGGCAGCCATATCCGCCATGCGCATGGCAGCCTGGAGGCAGTTCGGGTTGCCGCGAGCGCACCCATCTCGCAAATGACCGGCGCGGTCTCCTGGCAATATATGGGCGAGCCCGACCGCACGCGCCTGGCCTGCAACCAGACCAAGACACTGTCGCAGTTCAACTATCGCTGCGCCGCCCATGAATATCGCTTGCTGGCGAGCGGCCATGGCCATTTCGTCGTCTACAACAAGCTGATGCCGTGGGACCATCTCGCCGGCGTGCTGATCCATGCCGAAGCCGGCGGCCATGCCGCGCGTTTCGATGGCACCGCCTATTTGCCGTCGCATGTCGGCGGCGGTCTGCTGGTCGCGCCCGACAAGGAAAGCTGGCAGGAATTGCGCCGGGAGCTGTGGGCGCAATAGGATCAAGTCCTGTGGCTTGAACCGCCGGGTCGTGCGGTCGAGACTCGGTGTTCTCTGGCGGAGGCTCTCGAATGAAACGTCGGTTCGCAATTCTTGCGGCGGCTCTTGCCGTCGTCTTGTTTGCGAGCAGCGACGGGGCGTTCTCGCAAGAGCGGCCCTGCCACAGCACCGATCCCATCGACACGATCAAGGAGATGTCGGACGCCATCTACGCGTGCTGGAAGCCGCCGCCCGGAACCGCGGGCATGTCCTTGACGCTGCGGTTCTCACTTCGCCGCAACGGCACGCTGATCGGCAAGCCTCGTGCCACCCATTCCGACCTGGGAACTGATTCCCAGCTCAGCCAGGCTTTCGTGGCCTCCATCCTCAAGGCACTCGACGAGGCTCTGCCTTTGCCCTTTACGGACGGCATGGGCGGAGCGATCGCGGGGGAGATGCTTTCTCCCCGCTTCACGTCAACGCTTCAAGGCTCATCCTGAAGCTGCCCGCAAACGACAATTCAGTGCAGGTCGGTGACGTGCCCTGAAACGGGTGCGTTCTGCGGCTGGAACATTTTGCCGCGCTCGGCAATGAGGATCATCAGCAGCGCCGCGACCGAGACGGTGCAGAAGCCGGCGGCAAGCGGCGTCACCGTACCGTTGAAGGCCTGGCCGATCAGCGTGCCCAGAATGCCGCCAAGAAAAGTCTGCATGAAGCCGAGAATGGACGATGCCGTGCCGGCCAGTTGGCCGAGCGGCTCCATGGCGAGCGCGTTGAAATTCGCGCCGAGGCAGCCAAATGGCAGCATGGCGCCGGCAAAGAAGGTCACGAACAGCCAGAGCGGCATCTTCATTTCCAACGAAACCACCAGCCAGGCCAGGCTGATGACCAGAAACAGCAGCAGCGCGCCTTGCGACAGGCGGCGCATGCCGATGCGGCCGACCAGCCGCGCATTGAGAAAGTTGGAGAAGGCGAGCACGCCGGCGACGCCGGCGAAGATGACCGGGAACAACTCACCGACGTTGAAGATATTGACGTAGATTTGCTGCGCCGAGGCGATGAAGCCGAACATGGCGCCGAAAATGAAGGTGCTGGCAAAGGCATAGCAGAGCGCGATGCGGTTGGTGAGCACGATGCGGAAGCCGCCGACGATGGAGGAGACCGTCAGTGGCCGGCGATATTCCGAGTGCAGCGTTTCGGGCAGACGCAGCAGCGACCACGCCGAGACGATCAGCGCGCCGACCGCCATGGTGACGAAAATCCAGTGCCAGGTCGCGAACAGCATGATGAACTGGCCGATCCCGGGCGCCACGACCGGAATGGCCATGAACACCATGAAGATCAGCGACATCACTTCGGCCATGCGCCGGCCCTCGAAAGTGTCGCGCACGATCGAGACCGCGATGACGCGGGTCGCGGCGGCGCCGACGCCCTGTACGGCCCGGCATAGGAGAAGCGTTTCAAAGCTTGGCGCAATGGCGGCCGCGGCGGCTGCTGCCACATAAATGATCAGGCCTGCGACAAGTGGCGAGCGGCGCCCGAAGCGGTCCGAGACCGGACCGAAGAAGAGCTGTCCGCCACCGAAGCCGAGGATATAGGCGGTGATCACATATTGGCGGTGGTTCTCGTTCTCCACGCCAAGCGAGGCGCCGATCTGCTGCAGCGCCGGCAGCATGATGTCGATGGCCAGCGAATTCAGAGCCATCAGCGCCGCGCACAGCGCTATGAACTCCCAGCGCGGAATAGGCAGTTTGATTGCCAACTGCGGCGCTTTTGATTGCTGATCCACGGCAAGTCCGATCTCTCAAACGAAAATGCGCCGGCGGGCGGCGCATTGGCTCGTCTCGGTCCCGGCTGCCAGGACATAGTTGCCGAGGTGGGGCTGCCTCGGTGTTGCGTGCATCTCGATATCGAGATGCACAAACCGAAGTCAGGCGGCGCCTTTGACGCCGACGCCCTTTTCGACGAGAAAATCCTGCAACTCACCGGCCTGGAACATCTCGCGCACGATGTCGCAACCGCCGACGAATTCGCCCTTGACGTAGAGCTGCGGGATCGTTGGCCAGTTGGAATATTCCTTGATGCCCTGGCGCAACTCAGCCGAGTCCAGCACGTTCACGCCTTTGTAGTCGGCGCCGATATAGTCGAGGATCTGGACGACCTGGCCGGAAAAACCGCACTGCGGGAAGCCGGGCGTGCCCTTCATGAAAAGGACGACGTCGTTGCCCTTCACTTCGTTGTCGATGTAGTCGTTGATGCCGCTCATGGAATATCCTTTCATGCCTGTGGGAGTCAGGCTCGAAGCATATCCTTCAAATAAACCCATAGGTTGCCCGAAACAAGACATTAGCCGCGAGACGGCCGAAATGGCGCAAAGGATAGGCCCAATTGGGCCAAGCGGCTACGCTGCCACCATTTCGCTGGCGATTTGGCGAACTATCTCAGTCGGGAACGCTGGTCTGCAGGGCAAGGGCGTGCAGCACGCCGCCCATATTGCCCTTTAGCGCGTCGTAGACCATCTGGTGCTGCTGGACGCGGCTCTTGCCGCGAAAGCTCTCGGCTACGACTTCGGCCGCGTAGTGGTCGCCGTCGCCGGCAAGATCGCGGATCGTCACCCTGGCGTCGGGGATGCCGTCCTTGATCAGTTTTTCGATGTCGTGGGCGTCCATTGCCATGAGGGAATTCCTGTTTCGGGCGGGCGGCGGCGTGGCCGCCCGTGCGATGAGAGTCGCCTAAACCTAAAGCCTTTCCGGTCGGGATTGAAGCGGTTCCGTCCACAGCCAGGCCGATTGGGTTTACGAGGTCATCCCGTCCGGATGGATTGCATCGTTCGCGGGATCATCCTCGCGCATCGAAAAGGCGCGGCCGAGGCTGAAGACCAGCACATAGAGCGGGATGTTGAGCACCAAATTGGCGATCGGCAGGTAGCTGCTCATCTGCCACGCCGGCGAGAAGAACTGCTGGCCGTAGCCGTCGCAGACAAGCGAAGAGCCGTATTCCCACAGCGCGCCGATGACGGCCGCGGCAATGAAAAGCTTGATGCAGGTGATGATACGTCTTGCCCGCGCCGGCTCCGGTAGAAGCCGGTTCCAAAGTACCAGGCAGACGATCGGAACCGCATAGATCAGGTTCTGCAGGGCGAGCGTCGGCAGCGTGCCGTTGGCCGCGGCAAGAAAATCTGTGCGCGTTTCCAGGCGCGGGCAGACCTCGCTCGACGTCGTCGACAGCAGGAAGAAGACGAACGGGCCGAGGCACCAGAAGAAGAACAGCGACGGCCAGAAAACGACTGCAAGCAGCGCTCTGACAGCCAGTTTCTTATGATTGAGCAGGATCTTTTCCGAAAACCGGTTTCCACTTTTCGGGATCATGCTCTCGTCAACTGGCCTGGTCCATGAAGCGGGGGAACCAGCCTTCGTGGGCGGCGCTCAGGTCGCTGACCGGGATCGCCCTGGCATCGCCAAGCTTCAGCGTGTTGCCGCCGGTCGAGCCGACCCACGGCGCGAAGATACCGAGTTCGCCCTGCTGCTTGCGGATGGCATCCCACGCCTCGCCATGCGGATCGATCGACAGCGTCAGGAGATAGCGGCCCTGGTCCTCGCCGAACCAGACCGGGATCGGATCGGTGCCGACAAGCCCGGGAACGGTCGCGCCGATGCCGGACGCCATCGCCATTTCGGCCAGCGCCACCGCAATGCCGCCATCGGAGACGTCGTGCGCCGCCGTGACGATGCCGGACGCGATCAGCGCGCGCACATGGTCGCCGACGCGCTTCTCATGCGCGAGGTCGACCGGCGGCGGCGGGCCGTCGGCACGGCTGTGGATATCGCGCATATAGACCGACTGCCCGAGATGCGTGCCCCAGGAGGCGGGTGCGCCGACGAGCAGGATCATCTGGCCTTGCGCCGCAAAGCCGGTCCGCACCATTTTCGACCAGTCGTCGATCAAACCGACGCCGCCGATGGTCGGTGTCGGCAGGATCCCCTGGCCATTGGTCTCGTTGTAGAGCGAGACATTGCCCGACACGATCGGGAAGCCGAGCGCCCGGCAGGCGTCGCCGATGCCCTTCACCGCGCCTATCAGCTGGCCCATGATTTCGGGCCGCTCGGGGTTGCCGAAATTGAGATTGTCGGTGGCGGCCAGCGGCAGCGCGCCGGTGGCGGTCAGGTTGCGCCAGCATTCGGCCACCGCCTGCTTGCCGCCTTCATAGGGGTCGGCCTCGCAATAACGCGGCGTCACGTCGGAGGAAAAGGCCAGCGCCTTGGTCGGATGGCCCTCGACCCGCACCACGCCTGCGTCGCCACCGGGAAGCTGCAGCGAATTGCCCTGGATCAGCGTGTCGTACTGTTCCCACACCCAGCGCCGCGACGAAAGGTCGGGTCCGCCGAGCAGCTTCAGCAGCGCATCGGCGACATCGGCCTGCGGCACGTCATTGGCGGCAAGCGGCGCCGGCTTCTTCGGCTCGATCCAGGGGCGGTCATATTCCGGCGCCTTGTCGCCGAGATCCTTGATCGGCAGGTCGGCGACCTGGTCACCCTGGTGCAGCACGCGGAAGCGCAGATCGTCGGTGGTCTTGCCGACGATGGCGAAGTCGAGCCCCCATTTGTGGAAGATCGCCTCGGCTTCCTTCTCTTTTTCGGGGCGCAGCACCATCAGCATGCGCTCCTGGCTTTCCGACAGCATCATCTCATAGGCGCTCATGCGCTCTTCGCGCACCGGCACCTTGTCGAGGTCGAGCTCGATGCCGAGGTCGCCCTTGGCGCCCATCTCGACGGCGGAGCAGGTGAGGCCGGCCGCGCCCATGTCCTGTATAGCGATGACCGCGCCCGAGGCCATCAGTTCGAGGCTGGCTTCCAGCAGGCATTTTTCGGTGAAGGGGTCGCCGACCTGCACGGTCGGGCGCTTCTCGTCGATCTTGTCGTCGAATTCGGCCGAGGCCATGGTGGCGCCGCCGACGCCGTCGCGGCCGGTCTTGGCGCCGAGATAGACAACCGGCAGGCCAACGCCCTTGGCCTCGGACAGGAAGATGGCATTGGTCTTGGCCAGGCCCGCCGCAAACGCGTTGACCAGGATGTTGCCGTTGTAGCGGGCGTCGAAATTGACCTCGCCGCCAACTGTCGGCACGCCGAAGGCGTTGCCGTAGCCGCCGACGCCGGAAACGACGCCGGCGACCAGATGACGGGTCTTGGCATGGTCGGGCGCACCGAAGCGTAGCGCGTTCATGGCGGCGATCGGCCGTGCGCCCATGGTGAAGACGTCGCGCAAAATGCCGCCGACGCCGGTCGCGGCACCCTGGTAGGGCTCGATGAAAGAGGGGTGGTTGTGGCTTTCCATCTTGAAGACGACGCAGTCGCCATCGCCGATGTCGACCACGCCGGCATTCTCGCCCGGGCCCTGGATGACCTGCGGACCGGTGGTCGGCAGCGTGCGCAGCCATTTCTTCGAGGATTTATAGGAGCAGTGCTCGTTCCACATCGCCGAGAAGATGCCGAGTTCGGTGAAGCTCGGTTCGCGTCCGACAAGGTCGAGGATGCGCTGGTATTCGTCGGGCTTCAGCCCGTGCGCGGCGATGAGTTCCGGGGTGATCGGCACGGAATTGGAAATGGTCATGGGCAGCGATTTTTATCCGTGGGAGCTGGGATTTTGAGTCCCCTCTTATCGCAAGCCGGCAGGCCGATACACCCATGGAATGACGAAAAACGCTCGAAAACAGGACAAAGCCACAAGGCAATGTCGCGCATTCCCAGGCGAGGGTCCTCGCGGCTCAGGAAAAGCTGTCGTAACCGGCACGGCCTTCTTCGAGCAGCCGCCGGATCACCGCGACGCCTTCGGCGACATCCCCGCGCTGCCTCGGCTGCGAAACGCCGAAACGCACGCCATGGAACACCTGTTCGGAGCGCCCGGCCTTGAACTCGTCCTCGTCGTCGATCAGCACGCCATGTTCCAGACAGGCGTTCTTGAAGGTGCCGGAAAGCCAGGGATCGGGCAAAGTGAGCCAGACGAAGGGCACCCTGTCATTCGATTTGAAGTCGAAGCCGGCCAAAGTCTGCCGTACGATGGCGATGCGGGCGCCGATTTCGGCGATGCTGCGCTTGCGGATGTCGCTCGCCTGGCCGGACAGCACCAGCCGGGCATTCACCTCGGCCAGCAGGAACGGCATGCCGCCGGTCATCATCTTGTGGGCGACGCGGATGCGATGGCGATAGGCGGGCGGGCAAGACAGCCAGCCGCCGCGAACCCCGGCGGCAACCGATTTCGACAGGCCGCCGGCAACGATGGTGCGCTCGGGCGCATATTCGGCCAGTAGCGGCGTGGCCTCGTCGGTCAGCCCGCCATAGAGGTCGTCCTCGATGAGCACGACATTGTATTCGCGCGCGATCCGGGCGATGGCCTGGCGTCGCTCTGCCGGCAGGATCGTCAGCGTCGGGTTCTGGACCGCCGGCATCAGGAACATCATTTTTGGATGCTTCTGCGCACAGACACGCTCGAAGTCGTCAGGATCGATGCCTTCTTGATCCGATGCCACAAGTGCTGTGCGGCGACCGATCAGGCCGGCGCTGCGCGAAATCTGCGAGTAGGTGAGGTGCTCGAAGGCAACATAATCGCCGGGCGTTGTCAGTGCCGCGATCGCCGCTATCACCGCGGCATGGGTGCCAAGCGTCGGCACAATGGCGTCGGCGGCTGGTCGAAATGAATTGCGCGACAGCCAGCGGGCGCCGGCCTCATACCAGCGTTGGGGAAAATCGCGCGTGTAGCTGGAAATCTCATGCGGATGGTCTTGTGCCACGCGCGACAGGACGTCGGCGACGATGGTGCCCTGGTCGGTGTCCGGCGCCGCCGTGCTGTCGAAACGCAACTTGCCTTTGGGCGCATCGACGTGGCGCGTGCCTTCCACGCCGACATCGGGAGCGTCGGGCTTAACGCCATCGGCACGATGGCCGAGGACATAGGTGCCACGCCCGACCTCGCCGCTGACCAGCCCGCGCTCGCGCAGCAGCTGGTAGGCCCGGCCGACGGTGCCGACGGTTGCGCCGATGTCGTAGGCGAGGTCGCGCTGCGGCGGCAGCTTCGCTCCGGCGCCGATGACGCCCTTGTCGATGTCGGACTCGATGGTGTCGGCAAGCCGCTGATAGAGCGGACCGGTGCCGGCGGCGAGGTCGGGGAGCCAATTTGTCATGGTGACAATTTTCTATATTGTGCCGCACAATGAGTCAATACATATGAGAATTGCATCAGAAACGGTGCAATTCGAAGCTTTTGGCAGAAGAAAAATGGATACAATCGAGACAATTCTCCACGCAACCCCCGATTTTCAGGTGCGGTCCCAGCGTCCATCAGTGCAGCGCGGCTTTGTCAGCCGCTGGGTGCGCGTTATCACGTCGCTGGCGCGCTGGCTCGACCATTTGCTGGAGCGCCGCCGCAGCCGATTGGTGCTGCTGGAGATGACGGACGAGCAGCTCAAGGATATCGGTGTCACGCGCTGCGACGCCCACCGCGAAGGCATCAGGCCGTTCTGGGACTGATCCTGCCCCGATCTGCTGTTCCTACCTCGTTGGGAGAGGCGATTTCCGCAACCGGGCGACGCCATGGTCGACGAATACGGCGATCACGCACAGCACGACGAACAGCCCGGTCGTGACCAGCGCCGACCAGGCGACGCTGGCCGCGCCGTTCTTCGCCACGTCGAGGAACGGGTAGGGCACTTCGCCGGCGATTGGCGCGCGCACCAGGACATAGGCCAGATAGCTGAGCGGATAGACCATCCACCAGGAGATGTCGCTCCAGCGCGTTGACCCATCGGCGCCGGTCACCAGCCACCACAGCACGAACAGCGCCGGCATCACATAGTGCAGCAGCACGTCGCAGAGCAGGAACAGGCCCTGCATCTGCACGAGCCCGGCCAGCACTGTGATATAGATGATCGACACCATGGTGATCGAAACCGCGACCCCCGCCCGCATGCGCGGCCCGGCGAAGGCAGGCAGCCAGGCGTAGCCGGTGGAAGACAGCAGCGAGGCGTGGACGAGCACCGCGCCGATATTGGTCAGGATGGTGAAGTAGCTGAATAGGAAGATGATGGAGCCAGGCAGGTTGCGGCCGGCTTCCATCGATGCGGGTATGGTGATCGCGAACTGCAGGACAAGGGCGATCACCCCGACGGCCAGTCCCGCTACCTGCGGGAGCCGGCCCATCGCAAGCTTACCCCGCAGCCGTGCAGGAGGGGTTGCCGGCCTGCCAGCGGGCGATATCCGAACCGATGCGGGCGCCGAGCGGATCGTTCGTCAGCGGACCGAACACGTCGACGCGGCTCGAACCGCCTTGCGCCTGCACCACCAGCAACGGCTTGCCGCCATAGTGCTTGGCCGGCACCAGCAGGAAGCGCGGCGTGCCGCTGAACGAATTCAGTTCATTGGCCATCTGGTAGGATTTGAAGGCCGGATCCTTGCTGGCGATCCAGCATTTGTGCGCTGATATCGCCACCTGTTCCATGGCCAGCAACGAAGCGCTTTTGCCCGAAGGCACCGGCGCGGATTTCGGACTGGACTGGCAGGACGCCAATGCCGCACCTGCGGCAGCCAGGAGAACAAGGCGGGCAATCGTCAGTCTCATGCTCAGGCCGCTCGCGCGTTCGGGAGGAATTTTTTTCGAGAAATATCAGGCGGCGATGCCGAGAGCGCCTTCGAACAGAGCCCGGCCGTCGCTGCCGCCATGGGCCGCTTCGATCAAGTTTTCGGGATGCGGCATCAGCCCGAGCACATTGCCGCGCTCGCTGATGATGCCGGCGATGTCGTTGATCGAACCGTTGGGATTGGTGCCCTCGGCATAGCGGAACACGACCTGGCCTTCGCCCTCGATCCTGGCAAGCGTCTCGGCATCGGCAAAGTAGTTGCCGTCATGGTGCGCCACCGGCGAGCGGATGATCTGGCCCGGCTGGTAGCGGCGGGTGAACATGGTGTTGGCGTTGCTGATCTCGAGCTTCACCTGCCGGCAGACGAATTTCAGCGAAGAGTTGCGCATCAGGGCGCCCGGCAGCAGGCCGGCCTCGACCAGGATCTGGAAGCCGTTGCAGACGCCGATGACCATGACGCCCTTGGCGGCCTTTTCGGCCACCGCCCGCATGACCGGCATGCGCGCCGCAATGGCGCCGCAGCGCAGATAGTCGCCGAAGGAAAAGCCGCCGGGAATGGCGATCAGGTCGACATCGGGAATTTCAGTGTCGGTCTGCCAGACGGTTGCCGGCGCCTGCCCGGAAATCTTGGTCAGCGCCGCGATCATGTCGCGGTCGCGGTTGAGGCCAGGCAGGAGGACGACGGCGGATTTCATATCAGGCGATCTCCACCGCGAAGTTCTCGATCACCGTGTTCGCCAGCAGCTTGTCGCACATGGTCTTGAGGTCGGCCTCGGCCTTGGCCTTGTCGGTCCCGGCGAGTTCGACGTCGAACACCTTGCCCTGGCGCACCTGGCCGACGCCGTCGAAGCCCAGCCCCGACAGCGCGTGTTCGATCGCCTTGCCTTGCGGGTCGAGCACGCCGTTCTTGAGGGTGACGGTAATGCGGGCCTTGATCACGCTGGACATGCTCCTGTTCGAATTTCTTGGATCGCAAGCCGCTGTCAGTGCGGCTTGCCTTTGAGGCCATCGGTCGAGGCGACCAGCACCGGGCCGGTGGGGCGCACAGGCTCGTTCTCATTCATGATGCCGAGGCGGCGGGCAACTTCCTGATAGGCTTCGACGAGGCCGCCCATGTCGCGGCGGAAGCGGTCCTTGTCGAGCTTGTCCTGCGTCGCCACGTCCCACAGCCGGCACGAATCGGGCGAAATCTCGTCGGCGACGACGATGCGCATCATGTCGCCCTCGAACAGGCGGCCGCATTCGATCTTGAAGTCGACGAGCTGGATGCCGACGCCCATGAACAGGCCGGACAGGAAGTCGTTGACGCGGATGGCTAGCGCCATGATGTCGTCGATCTCCTGCGGGCTCGCCCAGCCGAAGGCGGTGATGTGCTCTTCCGACACCATCGGGTCGTCGAGCGCGTCGGCCTTGTAATAGAATTCAATGATCGAGCGCGGCAGGACGGTGCCTTCATCGATGCCGAGGCGCTTCGACAGCGAGCCGGCGGCGACGTTGCGCACCACCACTTCGAGCGGGATGATCTCGACTTCCTTGATCAGCTGCTCGCGCATGTTGAGCCGGCGGATGAAGTGGGTCGGGATGCCCATGCGGTTCAAGTGGTTGAAGATGTGCTCGGAAATGCGGTTGTTGAGCACGCCCTTGCCGTCAACCACTTCGTGCTTCTTCTTGTTGAAAGCGGTGGCGTCGTCCTTGAAGAACTGGATCAACGTGCCCGGCTCCGGTCCCTCATAGAGGATCTTGGCCTTGCCTTCATAAATGCGGCGGCGATTTTTCATCTGATTTTTTCTCTGGATTTGCGGGCAGGCGGCAAGCGACCAGTTCCTGTCCGTCTGCCTAAATTAGTGCGGCGACGGTTGGGGTTCAATGCCGGGTCTATCCCAATCACATCGTTTGCTCAATCGGCAAATCCTTGCAATCAACCGGTTTAGAGACTGAAATGCCGCAGCGCAGCATACGATGAAGCGTATTGACCGGCCCGCGACCTTTTGGTTTGTGCTTCGGCAACACATATTCACCTGCCAACGAATCGGATTTGACCCGGAGGGACGCCATGAGCAGCATGAAAGACCGCGAAGAAGGCTTCGAGCGCAAATTCGCATTCGACGAGGAGCTTCGGTTCAAGGCCTCGGCCCGCCGCAACAAGGCGCTCGGCCTGTGGGCCGCCGAAAAGCTCGGAAAGTCAGGCGCCGATGCCGACGCCTATGCCAAGGAAGTGGTTGTCGCCGACATCGAGGAAGCCGGCGACCACGACGTCTTCCGCAAGATCCGCAAGGATTTCGACGCCGCCGGCGTCGCCCAGTCCGATCACCAGATCCGCCGCACCATGGACGAATTGATGGCGGACGCAATCGAGCAGATTAAGAACACCTGATCCGGGCCAAAGCAGGTTCCGCAAAAGTGTCCCACGGTTTTGCGACAGACCCTGCGACGAAGAATGGCTGGACCAATCGACCGCCTGGCTAGCCCGGGCGGTTTTTCTTTGCCTTTGCCGCGGTTTCCGGCTGAAACTGCATTAGAGCGACGTGCGTCCTTTTGGACGCGCAAAGTACGCTCTAACGCTATTAGCGTTTTCGCATCGTGCTTTCCGAAAATCGATCCGATTTTCGGGCCGATGCGATGTTAACAAGGAAAGAGATTAGATGTCGCTCAAGTCCCGCCTCGCCGCCGACGAAACGCTGGTCACCGCCTGGTCGGGCGTGCCGGACGCCTTGACCGTCGAGATCGTGGCCAGGCAGGGCTTCGATGCCGTGACGCTCGACATGCAGCATGGTGGGCATCACGAAGACAGCGTGTTGCGTGGTCTTGCCCCCGTGCTCGCCACCGGCAAGCCTGCGCTGGTGCGCATCCCCGTCGGCCGTTTCGACATGGCCAGCCGGGCGCTCGATTTCGGCGCGGAGGCGGTTATTGCGCCGATGGTCAATTCGGTGGCGGACGCCAGGCTGTTTGCAGCCGCAATGAAGTATCCGCCGCTGGGCGAGCGCTCCTGGGGTCCGACCTATGCGTTTCCGCGCCACGGCAAGGGCGACTATGCCGAATGGCTGCGCGACACTAACGATCGCACCATGGCTTTCGCCATGGTCGAGACGCGTGCCGCGCTCGACGCGCTCGACGGCATCCTCGACACGCCAGGCATCGACGGCATCTTCCTCGGGCCGTCGGATTTCTCGATCGCCTGGTCCAACGGTGCGACCATCAATTCGACGCTGGAAAGCATGATGGAAACCGTCGCTTCGATCGCCGAGCGCACCCGCAAGGCCGGCAAGCATGCCGCGATCTACGTCATCGAACCGGCTATTGCCGGCCGCGTCGTCTCGATGGGCTATCGCTTGCTCGCCACCGGATCGGAACATTCGCTGATTTCGCTGGGCGCCAAGAGTTTGCTGAAAGACATCAAGGCTTCGATCGGCGCCTGACGCGCTCAGGCCTTCAGGTCGGTCAGGAATTTGGCGAAGGTCATCGACCCCTCGGGCCAGGGTCCGAAGCCCGAATCCTCGCTTAGATGGCCGGTTTCGCCGGCATCGATGAACAGCGATCCCCATGCTCCCGCAATGTCCTCGGCGACATCGAAGGCGCAGAACGGGTCGTTGCGGCTGGCGATCACGATCGAGGGAAAGGGCAGGGGCTCGCGCGGATAGGGGCCGAAAGTCATCAGGTGCCTCGGCCTTATCTCGGCGTTGGCGACATCGGGCGGCGCCACGAAGAACGCGCCTGCGACCGGCTTGCGGAATTGCGGGATGGCCTGCACCGCCGCCGCGACCCCCAGCGAATGCGCGACCAGAACCACCGGTCGCTCGGCTTCGTTGACCGCAGTGGCCACGCTCGCCGTCCAGTCCTCGCGTACCGGTTTCGACCACTCCGCCTGTTCGACGCGCCGCGCGGTCGACAGCTTCGCCTGCCAGCGGGTCTGCCAGTGCTCCGGTCCGGAATTGGTGTAGCCGGGAATAATGAGGATATCTGCGTCTTTGACCTTCATCGCGCTCAAATAGCGAGCGGCTTTGCTTCGTGCAACCGTCTCGACGGATGGGGGCGCGTCGCAATTGTGAACAACGTGTTCGATTCTTTGCGTCTTGTGTGAACGATGGTGATGGACGATCTATCGTGAGAAGAGAACAGCCGTGTCAGGCCTGGATTTGGGACTGAAACGACGCAAGTCATTTGCCGGCGCAGGCCCCTCGATTGGCCAAAGGGCGCGGCACGAACGGAGACTGCCATGAGTGAATTGCCTTTTGCCGCGACCACGCCGGTCAGCGTTTCGCGCGTCGGCCTGAAGGCGCGCGACGCCGAGAGCCTCGCCGCCTATTATCGTGCCGTTGTCGGCCTGCAGGAACTGAGCCGTGCCGATGGCGCGATTACGCTCGGCGCCGCCAACCGCCCGCTGCTGGTGCTGGAATCGGATGCTTCGGCCAAGCCGGACGATCCGCGTAGCGCCGGCCTGTTCCACACCGCATTCCTGCTGCCTTCGCGTGCCGATCTCGGCCGCTGGATCGGCCATGCCGCCGCCAACCAGATCCGGATCGAGGGCGCGTCAGATCATCTGGTCAGCGAGGCGCTGTATCTGACCGATCCCGAGGGCAATGGCATCGAAATCTATGCCGATCGCCAGCCGCAGGAGTGGAAGTGGAACGGCGACAAGATCGCCATGGCGACCGAGCGGATGAACATTCCGGCGGTGGTCGCCAGCGTGCCGGCCGGAGATGCCGGCTGGCAGGGCGCCCCTGAAAACAGCATTGTCGGCCACGTCCATCTGCGCGTCGGCAGGCCGGAAGACGCCGAGGCCTGGTGGAACCAGGAATTCGGCTTCGACACCGTAGCCAAGTATGGCGGGCAGGCGGTGTTCCTGTCGTCGGGCCACTATCACCACCACATCGGCGCCAACGCCTGGCAGAGCGCCGGCGCCGGCCGCCGCGATCCGGCCCGCTCGGGCCTGGCCTGGGTTGAGATGCGTTCGGACAATGTTGCCAGTGAAACGGTCCGCGAGGATCCCTGGGGCACGGTGATCAGGACCGTTCCCGGCAAGGCGTGATTGGGTGGTAGCATAGCTTCCTTCTCCCCGTGAACGGGGAGAAGGAAAGATCAAGCCTTCCCGAACACCCGCTTGAAAATCGTGTCGACATGCTTGGTGTGATAGCCGAGGTCGAATTTCTCGCGGATTTCGGCTTCGGGCAGGGCGGTCGTCACATCTTCGTCGGCCAGCAATTCCTCAAGGAAATCAGCGCCGTGCTCCCACACCTTCATGGCGTTGCGTTGCACCAGCCGGTAGGCGTCCTCG
This sequence comes from bacterium M00.F.Ca.ET.205.01.1.1, assembly GCA_004791255.1. GTDB lineage: Bacteria > Pseudomonadota > Alphaproteobacteria > Rhizobiales > Rhizobiaceae > Mesorhizobium. The sequence continues at coordinate 561,921 of SRUQ01000002.1, read as the reverse complement.
CGCGACACGCCGGCCTGCGTCAGTGCCAGCAGCACGCGCTGCGAATGCACAAGCCCGCGGAACTTGTTCATGTTCTTCAGCATGTTGTCGGGATAGACGAGCAGCTTGTCGATGACGCCGGTCAGTCGCGACAGCGCGAAGTCGAGCGTCACCGTTGCATCCGGGCCGATCATGCGTTCGACCGAGGAGTGCGAGATGTCGCGCTCGTGCCAGAGCGCCACGTTCTCCATCGCCGGCAGCGCCATCGACCGCACCATGCGGGCAAGGCCGGTAAGGTTTTCGGTCAGCACCGGGTTGCGCTTGTGCGGCATCGCCGACGACCCCTTTTGTCCCGGCGAAAAATACTCTTCCGCTTCCAGCACCTCGGTGCGCTGCAGGTGACGGACTTCGGTCGCCAGCCGTTCGACCGACGAGGCGATGACGCCGAGCGTGGCGAAGAACATGGCATGGCGGTCGCGCGGAATGACCTGCGTCGACACCGGCTCCGGCTTCAGTCCGAGCTTGGCCGCCACATGCTCTTCGACATAAGGCTCGATGTTGGCGAAGGTGCCGACCGCGCCTGAAATGGCGCAGGTGGCGATGTCCTCGCGCGCATGCACCAGCCGTTCGCGGCAGCGCGCAAATTCGGCATAGGCCTGCGCCAGCTTGACGCCGAATGTCGTCGGTTCGGCGTGGATGCCATGGCTGCGGCCGATGGTGACGGTGTCCTTGTGCTCGAAGGCTCGGCGCTTCAGCGCCGCAAGCAGCGCGTCGAGATCGGCGAGCAGGATGTCGCTGGCGCGGGTGAGCTGCACCGCAAAACAGGTGTCGAGCACGTCGGAAGAGGTCATGCCCTGGTGGATGAAGCGCGCGTCGGGGCCGACGAATTCGGCCAGATGGGTGAGGAAGGCGATGACGTCATGCTTGGTGACACGCTCGATCGCATCGATCTTCTCGACGTCGAATGTCGCGGCACCGCCCTTTTCCCAGATGGTCTTCGCCGCCTCTTTCGGGATGACGCCGAGTTCGGCCAGCGCGTCGCAGGCATGCGCCTCGATCTCGAACCAGATGCGGAACCGGGTTTCGGGCGACCAGATGGCGACCATTTCGGGCCGGGAATAGCGAGGGATCATCGGTCAATCCTGATGTGTCTAGAGCAATTCCTGGAAAGGTGCGCAGCGGTTTTCCGCCCGGAATCGCAAAAAAGAAAGAGTCAGAGCGGGTCGGCGATACTATCAAACGCTGAACCGCTCCAGGTTAGCCCGCCTCCTAACAGAGGCAGACAAAATGCTCAACGCTGCTGGCGCGCAAACCAGAGGCTCGCGCCAAGCAGGGCAATGAAACCAAGCGGAAAATAAAGCCGGATGCCCAGCACCACGAACTGGTAGAAGGCCACCGCCATCGTGAAGGCGAGCTGGAAGCCCCAGGTAAGGGTGAAGAGGGGTGCATGCCATTCGGCATAGTATGACCGGTATTGCAGGGCGAACATCACGGCGGTCATGCAGACCGTCGCGGCGGCGAGGCATACGATCGCCGCGGCGAAGGCGACTTCACAGCCCCTTTCGAGCGAGAACAGCCGCGCCGCAAACAGGCCAATCGGGAAGGCAATTGCCGCGCCGCCCGCAAACAGCAGCGACACGATGCGGATTTTCTCCGGCACCGCCCAATCGTCCAGCGACAGGTTGATGAGCGCGCTGGCACCCATGATGACGGCCCACAGCAGAGCGCCCAGCAGCGCCGTGCGAGGTGTCGGCATGGCGCGGCGAAGGCGGCTCAGCACCCGATTGCGCCTGGCGGGTTGACCGATCGGTGTCACAGGCGGCCGGTCACAGCGATCCAGCGAAAGTCCGGCCCTTCGAAGCCGTATTGGCGCACGGCGATGAGGACGGCATAGGCGCTGAGGCTGTCCATCGAGAAGGTCTGCACCGCTCCAATGCGGTAGCCGTTCGGGCAGCCCCGGCTCTTGGGGATCGACTTGTCCTCATGCAGCAGCCTGGTTGCACCGCCATCCTGCGCCTCTATGCGCAGCAGCCGGAAGCCGTTGATCTCGCCCTGGCTCTCGCAGCCCTCGGTGTTGTTCATGCCGATTTCGTCGAGCCGGAACTCGAGCGGCGGGTCGACCGGAGAGAAGATCGGCCGTGGATTGACCGCCATCCGGTGCGGATCGGCCGATAGCTCCGTCACCGGGTTGAAACCGGCGGTGATGCCTTTGTTCGCGCTCAGTTCGGCCTGTTTGACGATCGCTTCGCCGTTCTGCCGGGCTTTTACGCGCGCCGCGTCGAGCGTGGCGTTCTCGTCGTCGAGACGGACGCGGATCGGCGTTCCCTTGAGAAAGCTGTCGTCGCTGGTGTCGATGTAGTAGCGGTTGGCATAGGGAAATCCCGACCCGTCCTGCACGCCATATTCCTCGAACGCAAAGACGCCGCCGTCCTTGCTGAAGCCGAGGATTTCGAGCTCGGCGACATCACCGGCACTGGCGGTGATAACAGCGCAAAACTGCGCACACAGGGAAATCGCAAACAGAAGCAGGATTCGCATGGGGTTTCCGCCGAGCCGACCAAGATCCGGCCATTTTCTATCATGGCGATGCGTCGGCGTCGCCCTGTCGGGAAAGCAAACGTCCTGCCAAGCAAACGCAATGCATCCAATCGCGGTGTCAGCAGTTATTGTCGGCAGTCCAAGGGAGAACCGCCCAATGGAGAACCACCATGACCGACACCAGTAAAATTCGTGAACATATGGAAGTCGTCGGCGCCGATGGCGTGCATGTCGGCACCGTCGACAAGGTCGACGGCCAGCGCATCAAGCTGACCAAGGCCGACAGCGGCATGGGCAAGCACAGGGGGCATCACCACTACATACCCCTCAGCCTTGTCGGCGAAGTCGACGAAAAGGTCTGGCTGTCGGCCAATTCCGACGTCGCGGTCACCTTCGAGGAAGAGAAGTCCGATCCTACCTGACCGGCACATCGTCAGCGCGACGCCCAGACCGGAAACAGATCGTTCTCCGAGGGCGTCGCCGCAAAAACGCCGCGGCTGATGGCGCGCGCCATGGTGGCGCCTGCCGCGGCATAGAGGTCGATTGCCGCGTCGGGGTCGAGCTGGATACCGCTTTTCCCGGTCGCCAGCGCGAAAACCAGATCGCCGTCGGCCGGCGTGTGCGTCGGCCAGATGGCGCGCACGAAGCCATCGTGGGCACAAATCGCCAGGCGCTTGGCCGCCGCCTTGGTCAGAACGGCGTCGGTGGCGATGACGGCGATCGTGGTGTTGCCGCCGGTCGCCATCTGGCCGCCGATATGCTTGTCGCGATATTTCAGCAAAATTCGTTTTGCGTCGTCCGGCATAGGCGAGGGGTAGCCGAGCCCGCCGAATTCATCGCCGATCTCGAACGGGGCCGCCCAGAAATGGCGGCTTCGGCTGATGGTCACCGAGCCGGTCGGGTTGACGGCGGCCAGCGCACCGATGGTGATGCCATTGTCCATGAGCGTCGATGCCGAGCCGAGACCGCCCTTCAGACCCGATGTCAGCGCGCCGGTGCCGGCGCCGGCCGTGCCGAGCAAAAAATCGGCGACGGCCGATTGTACCGCCTCATAACCGAGGTCGCGATAGGGCGGATAGCGGCCCCAGTCCTTGTCGCCGCCATTGCGCAGGTCGAACAGGATCGCCGCCGGCACGATCGGCACGCGAAAGCCGCCGACCTCGACACCGATGCCGCGCTCGCGTAGCGCCGCCTGTACGCCCGATGCGGCGTCGAGGCCGAAAGCCGAACCGCCCGAAAGCACCACGGCGTGCACCGTTTCGATCGAGTTGTGCGGCTCGAGCAGGTCCGTCTCGCGGGTGCCGGGCGCACCGCCCAGGATCTGGACACCGGCCACGGCGGGTTCCTCGCACAGGATTGCCGTCACGCCGGATTTCAGCCTGGCGTCGGAAGCATTGCCGACGCTGAGGCCGGCAACGTCCGTGATCAGGTTGCGCGGGCCGGTGCGGAACATCAGTTGCTTTCCAGTGGCACGAAGCGGGTGCCATCGAAGCGGAAGACGCGATAAGGGCTCTGGGCGAGGTCGCCCTTGGCGTCGAAGCGAACCGTCCCGATTGCCGTGGCAAAATCATGCCCGGTCAGCACGTCGGCAAGTGGCTTGCTTGCGTTTGCCGCTTCCGCTGTCGCCGCCTTGGCGATCTCGACCGCTGCATAGGCCGGCAGCGCATAGCCGCCCGGCACGATCTTCCGATCGGCAAAGTCCTGCAGCACCTTGGGCGTGGCGATATCGGCCCATTCCGGCGGCGCGATCATCAGTGTACCCGCGGCATAGGGCACATCACCGGGCGGTGTTCGCAGGTTTTCGCCGCCGGCAAAGACGATGCCGGCATCGAGCTGGCCGGCATCGCGGCCCATGATGGCGATATCGTCGCCGTCGCCGCCGGCAAAAACATGCGTGGCGCCGGCCTTCTTCAAGCGGCCGACCAGCCCGATCTGGTTGTCGAGCTGCGGCCGGAACGTATCGACGAAGACAGGCTTCAGCGCCGCCTGCTCTGCCGCCGCCCGCAACGTCTCGGCCATCTCGCGGCCATAGATGGTGCCATCATCGATGATGGCGAACAATTCGTTCTGCCACAGACGGGTGAGGGTGGCGGCGACGGCGTTGCGCTCATCATCGCCGCGCGGTCCGAGCCGATAGACCGGCCAGCCCGTCTTGGCGCGGCGGTCGGTCAGGCTTTCGGTGCGTACGCCGACGGTGATGACAGGAATATTGGCGTCCTTCAGGATCGGCAGGGCAGCCTCGATCGCATCGGTGCAGAGAAAACCGATGACGATGTTGACCTTGGCCGTGGCAAATTCCCTTGCCGCCGCCGCACCGCCATCGGCGGTGCAGGCATCATCGACGGGTTTGAGCTCGACGCCGTCGGCTGCCGCCGCCAGGCTGGAGCCCGCCTCGATCTGCCTGCCGAGGAGAGCGGATGGTCCCGAGAGCGGTGCGGCGACGCCGACCGTGAGCGTCTGGGCGCCAGCGGTGCCGGCCAGGAGCAGCCAGGCTACCATGGCGGATATCGTTGCCCCGGGTCGCATCCTGTCGAAGACATCCTCCAAGCCGGGCCGGATGGGTCCGGGCGCCATGTCCGCCAAGACCTAAAGGCTGCCCGGCTTTGGTGCAACACGCGAATTTAACGGATGTCGATCAGGCACTTCGCTTGTGGCATGTCATATCTAGCCATATATAGCGACAGGGTTCTGGCTGTGGAAAATCTCAGGTGCTGAAGAAGAATGACATTGGGCCGCAGGCCTATCGCGACGCGATGAGCCATTTTGCCGGCCACGTCCATGTGGTCACCACCGACGGGCCGGCGGGCAAGCGCGGCGCGACGGTGATCGCGGCCTGCTCGGTGTCGGATACGCCGCCGACCATTCTGGTCTGCCTTAACCGCGAAAATCCCAAGAATGAGCCGTTCGTGAAGAATGGCCGGTTTGCCCTCAACACGCTGGCTTCGCACCAGGAGCCGCTGTCCATCGGTTTTTCCGGCATGACCGGCCTGCCGGTCGAAGAGCGCTTCGCGCTCGGCGAATGGGACGTGATTTCCACCGGCGCGCCGACGCTGAAGGGCGCGCTCGCCGTGTTCGACTGCGAACTGATCGACACCAAGGACCTGGCCACCCATCGTGTGCTTTTTGGCAAGGTGACAGGCCTGCGCATGGGCGATAATTTGCGGCCGCTGATCTATCATGCCCGCGCCTACCACATTCTGGATAGTGGGGCTGCGGCACCCGCGGAGAACGAATGAGCGACCTGAAACCGCGAGCCGTGCCGCGGACGATCGACGAAACGCTCGATCTCCTGACTGGTGCGGACTATGTCGCGGACCGGTCGCTGGCGACCGTGCTTTTCCTGTCGTTGCGCATGAAGCGGCCGCTGTTCCTCGAGGGCGAGGCGGGCGTCGGCAAGACCGAGATCGCCAAGGTGCTGGCGCAGGCGCTTGGCCGCCGGCTGATCCGCTTGCAATGCTATGAAGGGCTCGACATTTCGTCCGCCGTCTACGAGTGGAACTATGCCGCGCAGATGATCGAGATCCGCATGGAGGAGGCGGCCGGCAAGGTCGACCGCACCGACATGGAGCGCAACGTTTTCTCTGAAAAATATCTGATCCGCCGTCCGGTGCTCGATGCGCTGACCGGCAAGACGGGTGCTGCTCCGGTCTTCCTCATTGACGAGCTCGACCGCACCGACGAAGCCTTCGAAGCCTTCCTGCTCGAAATCCTGTCCGACTATCAGGTGACGGTGCCCGAACTCGGCACCATCAAGGCGGAAGAACCGCCGATCGTCATCATCACCACCAACCGCACCCGCGAGATCCACGACGCGCTGAAGCGGCGCTGTCTCTATCATTGGGTCGACTATCCCAATGCCGAGCGCGAGCTGGAGATCGTTCGCCGCAAGGTGCCGCAGGCCAACAGCCGGCTTTCGGCCGAGGTGGTGTCCTTCATCCAGAAGCTGCGCCAGGTCGAGCTGTTCAAGATGCCGGGCGTTGCCGAGACCATCGACTGGGCCGGCGCGCTGACCGAACTGGACAAGGTCGCGCTCGACCCGGAAACCATCTCCGACACGATCGGCGTCTTGCTGAAATACCAGGACGACATTGCCCGCATCGAGCAGGGTGAAGGCCGGCGCATCCTCAATGAGGTGAAGGCCGAGCTTTCGGCGGCGGAGTAGCGCCGTGGCCGCGCCTCGCGTCGAACCCAGGGAAGCGACCGCGGATGGGCGGCTCGCCGACAACATTGTCTATTTCGCCCGCGCCTTGCGCAAATCCGGCATGCGGGTCGGGCCGGCCTCGGTCAAGGACGCCATCGAGGCGGTGCTTGCCGCCGGGATCGGCTCGCGCGACGATTTCTACTGGACCCTGCATGCCGTGCTGGTGTCGCGTCATGAGGACCACGCCACCTTCGACGAGGCCTTCCGGCTGTTCTGGAAATCGCGCGAACTGATCGAAAAGATGCTGGCGATGTTTTCTCCGGTGGCGCCCGACGCCAGGGAAAAGCAAAAGCCGCGCGCCGCCGAGAACAGGGTAACCCAGGCGATGTTCGAGGGCCACCGGAAGAACCAGCCGGCGCAGGAAATCCCCGAGATCGAGGTCGATGCGCGCTTCACCTTCTCGGGCAATGAAGTGCTGCGGGGCAAGGATTTCGCGCAGATGAGCGCCGCCGAGATGGCTGACGCCAAAAAGGCGATAGCCGAGCTCCGGCTGCCCTTCGATATGGTCCGCACACGCCGCTTCAAGGCCGACGCGCATGGCCGCCGCATCGATCCGCGCGCCATGATGCGCGCGGCCGCCCGCACCGGCGGTGAACTGATCCTGCCGAAATTCCGCTCACCGCGCGAAGTTCATCCGCCGCTGGTGGTACTTGCCGACATTTCCGGCTCGATGAGCCAGTACACGCGCATCTTCCTGCATTTCCTGCATGCGTTGACCGAAAAGCGCCGGCGTGTGCACACTTTCGTCTTCGGCACCAGGCTGACCAACCTGACCCGCCAGATGCGCCATCGCGACCCCGATGCAGCCCTTGCCGACTGTTCGGCGGCGGTCAAGGACTGGTCCGGCGGCACGCGGATCGGCGATACGCTGGCCGAGTTCAACCGGATATGGTCGCGCCGCGTGCTGGGGCAGGGAGCGGTGGTGCTTTTGATCACCGACGGGCTCGAGCGCGACGATGTCGACGGCCTGTCGGAGGAAATGGAGCGCCTGCACAAATCCTGCCGGCGGCTGATCTGGCTGAACCCCCTGTTGCGCTTCGACGGCTTCCAGGCGCGCGCCCGTGGCGTCAAGGCGATGCTGCCGCATGTCGACGAATTCCGCGCGGTGCACAATCTCGACGCGCTCGCCGACCTCTGCGCGTCGCTGGACAGGAAACCCGAACATGCCGTCGATCCGCGGCGATGGATCGAGGCTGGCGCGAAACACGCCGCATGACCATATGTTTTAAGTTTTTCCGGTTTGTCTGGAAAAACAGACTCTGAGAGAAGCAACGATGAGCGACAGCATTTACCTCGACGAGGCCCGCGATCCGCTGATCATCGCGGAAGACTGGATGACGGACGGCAAAGATGTCGCCATCGCGACCGTGGTCGAGACATGGGGTTCGGCGCCGCGTCCGGTCGGCAGCCATCTGGTGATCGACGCCGAGGGCAATTTCCACGGCTCGGTCTCGGGCGGCTGCGTCGAGGGCGCGGTGGTGACCGAGGCGATCGATGTCATTGATTCAGGGAAGGCAAAGATGCTGGAGTTCGGCGTCGCCGACGAGACGGCCTGGCAGGTCGGGCTGTCCTGCGGCGGGCGCATAAGAGTCTATGTAGAGCGGCTGGGCTGACAATGGATCCGTACGCGCTAAAGACGCTCAATGCCGAGCGTCGCGCCCGCCGCGCGGCGATCCTCGTCACCGATCTCGGTGATGGCCGCGACCGCATCGTGCGCGAAGGCGATCAGGTCGCCGGCGATCTGGGAGCCGCGATCGCGAAGGCTTTCCGGTCGGGAAATTCCGGTTCCGTCGAGGCGGAAGGGCGGACCTTCTTCCTCAACGCGCATCTGCCGCAGCCGCGCCTCGTGGTGATCGGCGCCGTCCATATCAGCCAGGCGCTGGCGCCGATGGCCAGGATATCAGGCTATCCCCTGGAGATCATCGATCCGCGCACCGCTTTCGCCACGCCGGACCGCTTTCCCGACGTCGCCTTGCATGCCGAATGGCCGCAAGATGTGCTGCAGCGCCAGCCGCTCGACAGCTACACCGCGCTTGCCGCCGTCACGCATGACCCGAAGATCGACGATTTCGCGCTGAAGGCGGCACTCGACGCCAACTGCTTCTATATAGGCGCGCTTGGCAGCAGGAAAACCCACGCCAAGCGCGTTGAGCGGCTGCTGGCGCTGGGCGCGAGCGCTGATCAGGTTGCCCGGATTCACGCACCGATCGGGCTGGACATCGGCGCGGCGAGCCCGGCGGAGATCGCCGTCGCCATTCTGGCGCAGACGATCCATGCCTTCCGCTCGCGCGGCCTCGAAGCAAAGGGCGCGGTGGCGTGAAATTCGGCTCCGTTCCAATCGATCAGGCCGAAGGCGCGGTGCTGGCGCATGCGATGACCGCCGGCGAGCGGCGATTGCGCAAGGCGCATCGGCTCGGCCGGGACGACATCGCGGCGCTGAAGGCGGCCGGCATAACCGAGGTCGTGGCGGCGGTGCTGGCCTCCGATGATCTCGGCGAGGATGCCGCGGCCGCGACTATCGCCGCCGCGATGAGCCATCGCAACATCCAGGCGAAACCCGCCGCGACCGGCCGCGTCAATCTCCATGCCGAAACCGCCGGCATCTTCACGGTCGACGCCGGGATGATCGATGCCATCAACGCCGTCGATCCGGCCATCACCATCGCCACGTTGGCGCAACATGCGCCGGTCGAGACAGGTCAGATGGTGGCGACGGTGAAGATCATTCCGTTCGCGGTCGGATCGGCCCTGGTCGACCAGGTGGCGAAAATCTGCGCCAGTGGCGAGATTTTTGCCGTCAACGCCTACCGGCCAGTCACTGTCGGCGTCATCCAGACGGTCTTGCCAGGTATCAAACCGAGCGTGCTCGACAAGACTTTGCGCGTCACCGAGGCCCGGCTGGCACGTTCGGGCGGCCGGGTGGCGGCGGAGCGGCGCACGCCGCATGAGAGCGCAGCGGTGGCGCAGGCGGCAGCCGCGCTGGCACGCGACAACGATATGGTGGTGATCTTCGGGGCTTCGGCCATGAGCGATTTCGCCGATGTCGTTCCAGCCGCTATCGAGGCGGCCGGCGGGACGCTGATCCGCGCCGGCATGCCGGTCGATCCCGGCAATCTTCTGGTGCTGGGCACGCTGGACGGCAAGCGCATCATCGGCGCGCCGGGCTGCGCCCGCAGCCCCAGGGAAAACGGTTTCGACTGGGTGCTGGACCGGTTGATCGCTGGTCTCGACGTGACGGCGGGCGACATTGCCGGCATGGGCGTTGGCGGCCTGCTGATGGAAATCCCGACGCGGCCGCAGCCGCGCGAACCAGCACCGGCACGGGTTGAACCAAAGGTCGACATCGTGCTCCTGGCCGCCGGCCGCTCCAGCCGCATGGGAGGGCCGAACAAGCTCATGGCGCTGTTCGACGGCAAGCCGCTGGTGCGTCGCGCCGCCGAACGTGCCGTCGCCTCGAAGGCGGCGCACACCATCGTCGTCACCGGCCATCAGCGCGAGCGGGTACACGCCGCGTTGTCCGGTCTCGACATGATTTTCGCCGACAATCCGGATTTTGCCGAGGGCCTGTCTTCCTCGCTGAGGGCGGGCATCGCCCGGGTTGCGGCCGATGCCGCCGGAGCGATGATTGTGCTTGGCGACATGCCCGGTGTATCACCGGCCGATCTCGACAGGCTGATCGCGGCCTTCCGCAAGGCTGGAGGCTCTTCGGTTGTCCGCGCATCGCATCAGGGCAAGCGCGGCAACCCGGTGCTGTTGCCGCGGGCGCTGTTTGCCGCGATCGCTCATCTCGAAGGCGACACCGGCGCGCGCCATCTGGTCGAATCTGGTGGGCTCGATGTCATCGATGTCGAGATCGGCGAAGGCGCGTTCGTCGATGTCGACACGCGCGAGGCGCTCGAAGGGGCGGGCGGCGTGCTGCAGGATTGACAAACCCGCGCCGAATTACGCATGCCTGCGGCATGGCTATTCGTTCCCTTTCTCCTCTCCACGCGCTTCTGGCCGCAACATTTGTTCTTTGCGTTGCCGGTCACGCCAATGCTCTCGAGCTAAAACCCTTCAAGGATGATCTCTTCGCCTATCCGGCAACGCTGTCATCCGACAGCAATGGCGCTTACACGGTCATCGACTATCGCGAAATGCGCGACATCAACCAGCGCGACGAGGTGCCGGAAAAGCGTGTTCATGCGCAATACACCGATACGGGGGTCCGCAAGGTTCAGCAGGACCTGCTGCTGAAAACCGATGTCGGCGACGTCAGGCACATCGCGGTCGGCAAGACGCAGGGCGCCGGCATCATTGTGCTTTACCTGCACGGGCAGGGCGGCAGCCGCAAGCAAGGGGTCGACGACTTCACCTTCGGCGGCAACTTCAACCGCCTTAAGAATCTGATGGCCGGCAATGGCGGCCTCTATCTCAGCCCGGATTTCACCGATTTCGGCGACAAGGGCGCGGCGCAGGTCGCAGCCCTGATCGATCACTATGCCGAACAGTCGCCGACGGCGAAGATCTTCGTCGCCTGCGGCTCGATGGGCGGTGCGCTGTGCTGGAAGCTCGCTGCCCGCAACGACACCGGCCGGCGACTCGACGGGCTGTTGCTGCTCGGCTCGTTGTGGGACGACAGCTTTCTCGCCAGCCCGGCCTTCCGGCGCCATGTGCCGGTGTTTTTCGGCCAGGGCAGCCACGACGTGGTCTTTCCCGTGGCGGACCAGGAAGCCTTCTTCCGCTCTATCATCGCCAAATCGAAAGCCTACCCCTATCCAACCCATTTCGTCCGCTTCGAGACCGGCACGCATGGCACGCCGATCCGCATGGTCGACTGGCGTGGCACGCTGAACTGGATGCTGTCGAAGGCGCCCTGATCAAGCGCCGGCTCAACCCGTCTGCCGCTCAGGGCGCCGTGTTGTAATCGACAACCGTCTGCGGATTTTCCTCGCCGTCATAGGACGCATCGACGTCGTACTGCACCAATGAAAAATCACCATCGCGGAACAGATAGGTGCCCGCGTCGGATGCATCGCCGACGCCTCGCCATTTGTTGAAGGTGGTGATTGTGTGGGTGTCCGGGTCATAGTCGGAATTGACGGCCCAGCCTGTCGTATCAAAGCCGACGATGCTCATGCCCAGCAATTTGCCATCGCTGTCATTTTTCTCGTAGCGGATATCCATCTTGGGTTCGGCGAACTGCAATTGCTGCACTTCCGACAGTCCGTCAGTCATGTAGTAGACCGAACTTTCATTGTAGGCGGCCGCCGAGCATGAGAAGTGGAACAGGCGCGTTTCTTTTTCGGCATCGCCGGGCTGCGCATCCTTGTCCTTGTATTTGATCGAAAATACCTCGGGATCGTCGGCCAGGAATTGCTTGTCGCACTGGCTGCCATAGGTCGCCAGAAAGGCTTTCTTGGCTTGCTCCAGCGCCGTGTCCTTCTTCGGCGGCGGCGGTCCGTCGCCGCAGCTTGCCGGCACGGCCTCCTCGAAATCGGCGGTGGAGGGTTTCAGCGCGCCTTTTTCGATGTGGATCGGATCGAAGGGCGGCGCTGCCTGGTTCTGGGCATTCACCTGGCGCAATGTGTAGCAGCCGGCGAAAACCTTCTCTTCGCCAGACTTGTCCGTGGCGCGGATGGCGACAGGGACGCTGTAGAAAATGCTGCCGGCGGCACCGTCGTCAGACACCGCGCCGGTCGCGACTTCGACCTTGTCGGTGCCGTCATAGCCCTTGACGAACGCGTCGAAATCCTTGGCCGGCTTGGTTTCACCATAGTAGCCCCAGGCACGGGTGAACTCATGGCGATTGATGGCGCTGTAAAGTGACTGGATGACCGCCTCGGCGCTCGACCGATCGTCGACATAGGGCGCTTCGGGTGTGTCGTCGGCCTGAACGGTCTGGCCAGACATGGCAAGAGACAGAAGGGCAGTCGCTGCAAGAAAGACGCGTTTCATCGAGAATCTCCGCCTGGTAACAAAGATTCTACCACAGCGATTGCGGCGGCGTGGTGACGCGTTGCTGCCGTTACTTGAAGAATCGTGTGTGAAAGCGCTACGTGCCGCCGTTGGCATTCCGGCCAGACGGGAGATTTGATATGACCATATCGATGTTCGAGGCCTCAGTGCCTGTGTTTGCCACCAGGCTGAAAGCACTTTCAAACGTGCTGGCGACGGCGGAACAGAATGCGCTTGACCGTAAGATCGACCCGCAGGTGTTCCTGACGGCACGGCTGGCGCCTGACATGTTCGCGCTGACCAGGCAGGTGCAGATCGCCACCGACCACGCCAAGGGCGCGCCGTCAAGGCTCGCCGGCCGCGAAGTGCCGAGATACGAAGACAATGAAGCAAGCTTTGCCGATCTGGAGGCGAGGATCGCCAAGACGCTGGCGCATCTGGCGACCTTCTCGGCCGGCGACATCGACGGCTCCGACGACAAGACGATCGAGTTGAAGCTCGGTGGGCGTGAAACCACCCTGCCGGGCATGCAGTATCTCCTGCATGTGGCCATGCCCAATTTCTATTTCCACCTCACCACCGCCTACGACATCCTGCGCCACAATGGCGTGCCGCTGGGCAAGTCGACATTCCTGGGATCGCGCTGAGGGATTTCGCCATCCAGGCTATCCCGGTCCTGACCGGGATAGCGCCGGTCAGCTGTTATCGGACGGACATTTCGCGGGCGATGCGTGGAAAATCGGCTGGCTTGATGCCGATGTCGGCGCGGTCGGTATTGCTCATGGAGTGGAGCAGCGCGAGTGCCGCGCGGTAGCGCAGATGCTCCTGCGGGCGAGGCCTGGCAAACATTTCCGTGAAGAAACCCATATGATTCAAGGCTCCTGGTTGGTCCTCCACATCTGCTAATATAGGTGAATCGTGACGATTGTGCAGTGCAGCATTTGCATGGCTGCCATGTGCCGATCATTTTCATATTTTTTGGCAACCGAGTGAAACTTCTGCCTCGCACGGACCGTATGCCTGGTGCTGGCACATGGCCGGTTTTTCCTCGCCACTCCTGGCGAATTCCGGGCTGCATGAAAGTGCAGTCCGGCTTTTTGTTTGGGGCAAAGATCCTCGGCGGCAATCCCTGCGAAGGCTAAATTCCCAGAGATAGATGGCATGTATTTTTAACGAGCCCGGTCCTATGCTGGGGTAACCTGCATAGTCGAGCAAGGGGAGGCTGACATCGCTACCAGCGCCAAGCGCGATTTCGCTTCGTTGCTCGACGACCTCTTCGTTGCCTCCGACAAGGGTGATGGAATCGAGGGCGAAGAGACCGGCGCTCGTCCGTCCATCCCGTTCGACTACCTCTCCGTTGCCGATGAACTCCATTCCGGCCGCATCAAGGTTTCGGCCAGCGAGTACCGTGAGGCTGGCGATCTGGCGGCTGAATTCGCCGCCCTGCTGGAGCACGCCAAGCTGGCTCTGTCGGGCGAAGAGCCAAAGCCCGAGGAAAAATTGCCGCCGATCGATCCTGAGTCGATCGCGGTCGAACTGGGACTGGACCAGCCGAAGGGCAATGCCGACCTGGGCCGCATGCGCCGCAGCTTCGCCTTTGCCAACCATCCGGACCGTGTCGCCCCGCATCTGCGCCAGCGCGCCATGATCCGCATGCAGGTGGCAAACATGCTGATCGACGAGGCCAAGCGCCGCGCTTTGGCCGGCGCGCGGCGGTAAACACCGTCATTCACGTAAAAGTCGCTGTGCCAAGGGTTGGAGAGCAGCCCGGCTTTCCTGTAGGATATGGACTTCCCTCCCGCGCAGCCGCGCCGTCTTCCCTCCGGAGCAGAATTCCATGCATAAACGCCGTCTTGGCCGGACCGACCTTCTTGTTACCCAGATTTGCCTGGGCTCGATGACCTGGGGGCAGCAGAACACCGAGGCTGAGGGGCACGCCCAGATGGACCTGGCCTTCTCGCGCGGCGTCAATTTCATCGACACCGCGGAGCTCTACTCGATCCCGCCCAAGGCGGAGACGCAAGGACGGACCGAAAAGATCATCGGCAGCTGGATGAAGGCCAAGGGCAATCGCGACAAGGTGATCCTCGCCTCCAAGGTTGTCGGCCGCACCGCCAACACCTGGTTTCGCGGTGACAGGCCCTCGCAATTGGTGCGCGCCGATATTTTCGATGCCATCGACAAGTCATTGGCCAAGCTCGGAACCGACTATCTCGATCTCTACCAGATTCATTGGCCCGAACGCGACATTCCCTGGGGGGCCAACCCGACGCGTGTCGGAGCAGTGGGGCGGCGCGCCGATGCGGAAGGCGCACCGTCCAATGAAACGCCCATCGCCGAAACGCTTGCTGTCTTTGAGGACCTGGTGAGGCTGGGCAAGATTCGTCACTTTGGCCTCTCGAACGAGAGCTCCTGGGGTACGATGCGCTACCTTGCCGAAGCAGACAAAGGCGCCGGTCCGCGCGTTGCTTCGATCCAGAACGCCTACAATCTCGTCAATCGCACCTTCGAGGTGAACCTCGCTGAAGTCTGCGAACGCGAAGAGGTGTCGTTGCTCGCCTATTCGCCGCTGGCGCAGGGCTATCTGACCGGCAAATACGACCATGGCGCGCGCCCGCAGGGCTCGCGCTCGCAGCTGTTCAACCGCGGCCAGCGCTACGAGACGCCGAATGCCGCCGAGGTGCTGCTGGAATACAATGAACTGGCGCGCTCCTTCGGCCTGGAGCCGGCCTTGTTCGCCAATGCCTATGTATCGAGCCGGCCCTTCGTCACCTCGAACATCGTCGGCGCCACCAGTGTCGCGCAGCTCGATATGGCGCTGTCCTCGGCGGAAATTGCCTGGACCGAGGAGATGCAGAAGGCGGTTGATGCCATCCATCAGCGCAACGGCAATCCGTGTCCTTGAGCAGGCACAGCAGTACGGGGAGGGACCAATGACATTTCAGATTGACGAGGTGCGGGCGAAATTTCCGGCACTTGCTCTCACCGACAAGGGCCGCCGCCGTATCTATCTCGACAACCCCGCCGGCACGCAGGTCCCGCAGGCGGTCGCCGATGCGGTGGCGCACTGCCTGCTGACCACTAACGCCAATCTGGGTGGTTTCTTCGAAACGACGATTGCCGCTCAAGCTGTCGTCGACGAAGCGCACGCGGCAATGGCGGATTTTCTCGGCGCCACAACTGCCGAGGAAATCATCATCGGCGCCAACATGACGACGCTGACCTATCACATGTCGCGCACCCTCGGCCGCACGCTGAAATCAGGCGACGAGATCATCCTCACCCGTATGGATCATGAGGGCAATGTCTCGCCCTGGCTGCAACTGGCGGAGGATCTTGGCCTCGTCGTGCGCTGGCTGCCGTTCGACGAAAAGACCTGGCAGATCGAAGAGGCGACACTGGCCGGGCTGTTGTCCGCCAGGACAAGGCTGGTGGCGTTGAACTATGCCAGCAATCTTACTGGTTCGATCAATCGTGTTAAGGCCCTGACACATCTCGCAAAACAAGCCGGCGCGCTGGTCTATGTCGACGCCGTGCAGTTCGCGCCGCATGGCCTGGTCGATGTGCAGGATATCGGCTGCGACTTCCTGATCTGCTCGGCCTACAAATTCTTCGGCCCGCATATGGGCATCCTCTGGGGCCGGCGCGATCTCATCGACGGTCTGAAAGCGTACAAATGCCGCTGTTCGTCGAATGGGTTGCCGGAACGGTTCGAACTCGGCACGCCGCAGATCGAGTTGATGGCCGGCCTTACCGCTGCCGTCGACTATTTTGCCGGCCTTGGCGCGGCAGCCGGCGAGGGCGGGTCGCGACGCGCGAAGATAGCCAGGGCATTCGACGTATCCATCGCCTACGAAAACCCGTTGGCGCAGCGGCTGATCGACGGCCTGTCCGATATTTCTGGGCTGACGATCTACGGCATCACCGACCCCGCGCGCATCCATGAACGTGTGCCGACCGTGTCGTTCACCGTCGACGGCATCGTACCGGAGACGATCGTGCGGCAGATGAACGCCGAAAACATCTTCCTGTGGTCCGGCCATAACTACGCCTGGGAGATCGTCCATCAACTCGGCATTCCGGCCGAGCAGGGTGTCGTGCGCATCGGCATCGCGCACTACAACACGTCAGCCGAGATCGACGAGACGCTGGAGAGCGTGCATCGCGTCATCGCCATGCTCAGGCAGCAACGGTCCTGACCTTAGACTAAGCGCTTACCGCGCCTTGCCGCCGAAGCCGGTGAGGAATGCGGTGAGGTTGTCGCTGAGCGCGTCGCAGAGATAGCCGCCTTCCTGGACGATGACGGTCGGCAGGCCAAGCGCGGCGATCGCCTCGCCGATGCGCGAGAAGCCTGGCGTCGTCACTGAAAGCCCGCCGAACGGATCGCCCTCGAACGCGTCGAGGCCGAGCGCGACGACCAGGGCATCAGGCGAAAAGGCGCGGATGCGCTGGAACGCCACGCCAAGCGCTTCCAGAAACGCCGCGTCCGCGGATTTGCGCGGCAATGGCAGGTTGAAATTGTAGCCGAGGCCCGGACCTTCGCCGCGTTCGTCGGCATGGCCCCAGAAGAACGGATAGAAGCGCACCGGATCGGCATGCAGCGAGACGGTGAGCACGTCGGGCCGGGCATAGAAAATGCCTTGCGTGCCGTTGCCGTGGTGCAGGTCGACGTCGAGGATCGCCACGCGCGCCGCCTGCCTGCGCAGAAGCTGGGCCGCAACGGCTGAATTGTTGATGAAACAGAAGCCGCCGGCGACATCGGCAAAGGCATGGTGGCCTGGCGGCCGGCAAAGTGCATATGCTGCCGGGGCACCGGCCATGACGGTTTCAGCCGCCTCGACCGCGCTCCAGGCGCTCCATAGCGCGCTTTGCCAGGTTTCGCCCGAGATGGGACAAGCCGTATCGGCCATGTGGTAGCCGGCCTGGCCGACGGCGGAGGCCGGATAGGATCCGCCGCGTGCGATTGGGTGGATGTTGGGGATCACCTCCGCCGAGGCGCCTTCGATCCGCTGCCAGCGCTGGAAAATATGTTCGAGGAAGTCGAGATATTCGGGCGTATGCACGGCAGCAACCGGGCCAAGCCCATGATTCCCCGGTCTTTCGATGGTGCAGCCGGCATATATTGCGCCGGCTAACAATCTCTCGACGCGCTCCGGTTTTTCCGGATTGGGCTGCGCCGCGCCACTGGAGAGAAAGGCCTTGGGGTCGTGGCGCTTCTGTTCCTGCGCATAGAAGGCTTTCATTCCTGTTCCCCATTTCCCGGCGCGTCGGCAAAGGCAAAAAAGGCGTCGCCCATGATCTTCTGCGTCTGCTCGTAATTCGACCAGGCGATGCCCAGCCTCTCGTAAAAAGCCTTGGCGCTCTCATTGTCGGTGTCGACGGACAGCCTGAGATAGACACCGCCATCCCTGCGGCACTCGGCCGCCACCCGTCGCAACAGGCGCTCGCCGATCTTGCGGCCGCGAAAGCGGTCCTCGACATAGAGGTCCTGCACATACACGCCGGGCCGCCCCATCCAGGTGGAAAAGATCGGGAAGTGCAGACAAAGTCCGGCGAATTCGCCACCGACTTCGGCGATCAGGGTGGAGAAGGCAGGTTTTTCGCCAAAGCCATAACTTCGGAGATCATCGACAGTCGACGTGATCTCCTGATGGGCGCCGATGTGGGTGCCGAGTTTGAGAAGCGCTGCATGGATGGTTTCGGCGTCGTCGATTGTGCCGTGGCGGATGACGGTATCGCTGGTGTCGGGCTGGATCTCGTCTGCCATGGATCAGGCCGCGTTTTCGGCTGAGCCGGGCTTGGTCAGGAGATCGTCAAGGTCGCCGATATTGTCTTCCGAGAAGACGCGAATGCCATTGGCTTCCAATAAAGCGGTGGTGGTGCCGCGACCGGCAACGCGCTTGCCTGAAAAACTACCATCAAAAACGAAGCTGCTGCCGCAGGACGGACTGCCGTCGGTAAGAACGGCATAGCGGCATCCAGTTTCTCGAGCGAGTTCGAGCGCAAGCTGCCCGGCTTCGAGATAAAGTGCGGTCACATCGCTTCCCGTCTGCTCGACCACTTGACCTTGGCCGTGGAGCACAGAGCCGGCTGTGCCGTGAATTTCTGCGGCTGGACGCGGCGTGGAGAAGCCCGCGGCAACCTCCGGACAGATTTGCACGACCCGACCTTCCGCCTGCCAGCGTGTCAGGACGGGATGGTCGTTCAGGCGATAGGAGCCGTTATAGCGGACATGGCTGCCGAGCAGGCAGGCGGAAACGAGAACCCTTTCCATATCAGTCTCCTCCCTCGCTTCTAGAAAGCCACCCGGTCGCCACCCTTCAGCGCCAGCATCTCACGTGCCTCGGACGGCGTTGCAACGTCCAGCGACAGCCCGTCGAGAATAGCTCGGATCCTGCGCACCTGGTCGGCATTGGATTTCGTCAGCTGCCGCCCATCATAGAGACTGTCTTCCAGCCCGACGCGGACATTGCCGCCCATGGCGGCGGCGATCGAGATCAGCGGCATCTGATGGCGGCCGGCGGCCAGTACCGAGAACTGGTAACTGTCGCCGAACAGCTTGTCGGCAATCCTTTTCATATGGATGAGATTGTCCGGGTCGGCGCCGATACCGCCCAGAATGCCGAGCACGAACTGGATGAACAGCGGTCCGGATACGAGGCCCCGGTCGCGGAAATGCGCCAGCGAATAGAGGTGGCCGACATCGTAGCATTCGAACTCGAAGCGGGTACCGCAGCCCTTACCAAGCCGCTCTAGGACCCCCTCAATGTCGGCGAAGGTGTTCTTGAAGATGGTGTCGCGCGTGGCTTCGAGCAGCTTCGGCTCCCATTCGTGCTGCCATTCCCGCGGCTTGTCGAGCATCGGAAACAGCCCGAAATTCATTGAACCCATGTTGAGCGAGCACATTTCGGGCTCCGCCCTGAGCGGCGCGGCCAATCGCTGGTCGAGCGTCATCAGCGACGAACCACCGGTGGTGATGTTGATGACTGCATCGGTTGCCTGCTTGATGCGCGGCAGGAACTGCATGAACACGTCAGGGTCGGCGGTCGGCCGGCCATCCCTGGGGTCGCGGGCGTGCAGATGCAGGATCGAGGCGCCGGCTTCGGCGGCCGCGATCGCATCCGTCGCGATCTGGTCCGGCGTCACCGGCAGATAGGGCGACATCGACGGCGTGTGCACCGAACCGGTGACGGCGCAGGTGATGATGACTTTTCGCGGCGCCATTCCTTTACTCCCGGCCTTCGATCGGCAGGTCGAGTTCGGAGGCCAGAACCTCCAGCGAATCGCCGATGATGGAGATGATCTCGCCGAGCTGTTCGCTGGTGACGATCATCGGGGGCGCGACCATGAAATTGTCGCCGTCGACACCGCCCTTGACCTTGCGGCCGTAGATGATCAGCCCGCGCTCGTAGGCAAGGTCGAGCAGGCGCTGGGTGGCTTTCCTGCCCTGGTCGATTGGCCGCAGTGTCTCGGGATCGGCAACCATCTCGGCGCCGGTGAGCAGGCCCTTGCCGCGCACGTCGGCGATGAACGGAAATCGTTTCGCCAGTCCCTTCAATCCGTCCATCAGTACGTCGCCCATGGCTGCCGCATTGGCGATCAGGTCGAGCCGGTCCATTTCGCCGAGCACGGCAAGGCCGGCGGCGCAGGCGAGCGGATTGCCGGCATAGGTGTGGCCATGCTGGAAGCCGCCGGACGCCAGCAATGGCTCGACCAGCCGCATCGGCGCCGCCAGCGCGCCGAGCGGTGCGTAGCCGGAGCCCAGCCCCTTCGACAGCGCGACGATGTCGGGCTTGCAGTTCCAGTGGTCGCCGCCAAGGAATTTGCCCGTGCGGCCGGCGCCGCTCATCACTTCGTCATGGATGAGCAGGATGCCGGAGCGGTCGCAGATTTCGCGGATGCGCGCATAATAGCTGTCGGGCGCCACGAGAGCCGACGTAGCCGCTCCGCCGATCGGCTCCATGATGAAGGCAAGCACGGTCTCCGGGCCTTCGGTCAGGATCTTCTCCTCCAGCATGTCGGCATAGCGGATGCCGCGCTGTTCCATCGAAAGGTTGTCGCGGTCGCGCCACGCGATCGGCGCCGGCACGGTCGGCATCACCTGCATCATCGGCGCAAAAGTCTCGGCCAGGGCATCGTCGCCGGTGACCGACAGCGAACCCAGCGTGCCGCCATGATAGGAGGGAAAGCGCGTGATCACTTTCCAGCGCTTGGGCTGGCCGGTTGCGACAGCCCATTGCCGCGCCAGCTTGATGCAGGATTCCGTTGCCTCGGAGCCGCCCGAGACGAAGAAGATACGGTCCATGCCTTCAGGCAGCTTTCCCGCCAGTTCCCGCGCCAGTTCCTCGGCCGGCTCGTTTTCGAAATGCAGCCGGTAGGCAAAAGTGGTCTTGTCCATCTGCCGCTTCATGGCGTCGAGCACATTGCGGTTGGAATGGCCGATATTGGCCACCATCGGCCCGCTCGATCCGTCGATGAAGCGGCGGCCGTCCTGCGTCCAGAAATAGATGCCCTCGGCGCGGTCGACGAGCGGCCGGCGCAGGCTGGACAGATAAAACAGATGCGATGGCCGGCGGGTGTCGGCATCGGCAGCGGCGGTCTGGACTTTCGACATGTCAGGACTTTCCGAGATAGCGATCGAGGACATTTCGGGTGACGCGCTCGACCATCGGGTCCTGTCTTAGCAGGCCGGCAACCCATTCGCAGCTTCCGGCGTGGAACACCTCGCCCTTGCCGCGCGGGAAATTAGCGATCATGCCGCTGCCGCGTTTGACCTTTTCGAGGTTCGCGTCGCTCGGCTCCCCGAACAGCGTCTCGGCGGTGAAGCGGCCATCCTCGTCGGTGAGGAACTGGTCCTCGATCGGGATATCGGCGCTTTCCTCGACCTGGCTGGCCATGCCGACCGCGAGTACCTGCAAGCCGTCAGGCGCGCCGCTGGTGGCGGTGGGGTAGGGCAGGCCGCCGCGAATTTCGAAATCGAGCCCGTCCACCTCATAGCCATAGACATGGCTGTCGGCGCCGAGCAGGTCGCCATAGTAGATGCCGGTGCCGGCGAACGCCCAGTGCTCGGGCCGATAGACCGGAAAACCGCGCACGCCGCGCGGCGCGCAGCCGCCCCAGCCGGCATAGACGCCACGCGTGGCGTTGAGCCCGAATGTCGCCGAACCCGGCCTGCCGATCTCCGGCGCTTCCCAGGAGTTGGTGGCGCGGCTGACATCGCCGCCGCGATACGCCGGATCTTCGGCGCGAGCGCGGTATTTGTAGCAGACCTGCCGGCGGCCCTCGTCCTCCAGCCTGGTCTGCCACATGAAGTTGCCGGCAAAGCGCGCCGCATGGCCGCCGCGTTCGACATAGAAGTCGACGGCGTCGCGCATCTCCCAGGTCCAGTACTCGTCGTGGCCGACGAAAACCACGCAGTCATAGCCATCGAGAATCTCAGGCGAGACATGCAAATCGTGCTGGCTGGCGAGGTCGACGGTATAGCCGGCCCGCTCGGCGAAACGGAAAAAATGGCTGTCGTAACTCGCCCAGCCCGATGAGGCGTATTTCTTGGAATGGCCGGTGGCGAGCGCCCATTCCATGTGCGGATAGCGCGGTATCGTCTTCGGCGGCACCGCGACTTCCAACGGCACGCGCGGCGCGTCCTTGGGCAGCGTGACGAAGCCACGGCACCAGGGGCGCTGTGTCGATACGATCGGCGAATACTGGTTTCGATCCAGCCCGGTGATGCCCTGGTAGTGGTTGGAGCCACCCCAGGTGTTGTAGGCGAGCCAGGTGCCCGTCGCCGCCACCTGCAGCACACGGCCGGGTTTCCTGCCGGGTTGGGGAGAGACGATGAAAATGTGGTGGCTCTGGATCGGCTTGCCGTCGCGACCGTCCGCGGTCAGCGTTATCAGATAGGCGCCGGACGGCCAGTCCGTCCCAACGCGGAAATCGAAGGAGGCTTCCCAACCGCAGCCTTCGACAGAGCATTGGTCCGGCGTGTCCTGCCAGCGCGCCGCGATGCCCGACCTCTCGAACACTTTCGTTTCTGTGCCACCGTCACGAACGATCGTCATGCCTAGGGACGGCGCCGTCGAACTGACATGCAGCGTCACCATTTCGCCGGCGCGATAGGAAAAGCGGTCGCTGTAGCACCAGATCTCGCCGCGCTCTCCATCCATGCCGGGCCATTCATAATAGTGGCCGCGCACCGCGTGCCGGCGCTGCTCGGGCGTCAGTCCGAAATCGGGAAATTCGGTCGGCAGCTTGATCATGAAACCCAGAAACAGTGAGGCCGCCATTTCGACCGGCTACCAGCCAACCGTCAAATGGAAACGATCAGGCCAGCGTCGCCCGCCTTGCGCCGCCCTTGGCCTTGCCAGGCAAACAGCTTATCCAAACGAGGGTGTTCGCCGCGAGGAATCGAAATGCTTAGAGTCCAACGGGTCAAGGTCGACGACATCTATGTGCCGACAGCGCGCAAGAAGACGCTGCATCCCGAGACCGTACGCCATCTCGCCGAAGACATATTGGAGAACGGCATGAAGACGCCGATCCAGGTCCGCCATGACGGCAAGCGCCATATCCTTGTCGAAGGCCTGCACCGGCTGGAAGCGGCCAAATGGCTCGGCGAGACAGAGATCGACGCCTATCTGGTGCAAGCCAAGCGCCACTGAAGAGCATTCTTCTATCGACGGGACAACGGCCGGCCGATCGTGCCCGGGCAAATTTTTCGCGGAACCATGTCGGCCCGCGCAGTGCTCGCTCGTCCTTGGAGCAGAGCCGGAGGAGACGACATGTCCAGATCAAATTTTTTCGCCATTCTTGCCTCGGTTGCAGCCTTGTGGGCAGCACCCGGCCCAACCAATGCAGAGGAGACAAAGCCAGCCATGACGACCGAAACCAACGCAATGCCTAACGTCAAATCCGGCCTGCTGCCGATAGACGGGCTGAACTACTATTACGCCGTCTACGGCAAGGGCGAACCGATGCTGCTTTTGCATGGTGGCCTCGGCACGTCTGACATGTTCGCGCCGATCCTGCCGAAGCTCGCCGAAAACCGCAGCGTTATCGTCGTGGACCTGCAGGGACATGGCCGCACCGCGCTTGGCGAGCGTCCGTTCGGACTGGAGGCGATGGGCGACGACATGGCTGCTATCGTCAAGGCGCTCGGTTACGAGAAGGTCGACGCCATGGGCTATTCGCTGGGCGGCGGCGTTGCCTTCCGTATGGCCGTGCAGCATCCCGAGACGGTGCGCCGGCTGGTGCTGGTGTCGGCCGGCTATGCCAGCAACGGCTTCTACGACGAGATGCGCCCGCAGCAGGCGCAGGTGAGCGCGGCGGCGGCGGAATTCATGAAGGACACGCCGATGTACAAGTCCTACGTCGCCGTGGCGCCGCGGCCGCAGGATTTCCCAAAACTGCTCGACACGCTCGGCAACTTCATGCGCAAGGACTTTGACTACTCCGCCGACGTGGCCAAGCTGAAGATGCCGGTCATGCTCGCCTATGGCGACAGCGACATGTACAAGCCCGAGCATGAGATCAAGTTCTACCAGATGCTCGGCGGCGGCCTGAAGGACGCCGGCTGGATGCGCGAGAACCTGTCGCAGAACCGGTTGGCCATCCTGCCCAACCGCACCCATTACGACACCTTCTTCGCCCCGGAACTGACGGCTGTGGCACTGCCGTTCCTCAACGGCGAGACCAAGGTCAAGACCTGGGACGAGTTGGTCAGCGAAGCACAATGACTGCCAGGAGTTGTGGATCGGATGATGCCACACCTCCTGACCAAATCCCGGCCGGCGGTCCCTGACCAGATCGCCGGCGGTTCGCTTTATGAAGCCTTGGCGCGGCGCGGCTGCCTCAGATGCTTGATGCCGCTCATCTCGACGAAATTCGTCGCCGACTCCCAGAGGTAGTCGCCGTAGAGGAACGGCTCGAAGGCCTCGGCGCCGCTCAACGGCAATGGCGCGATCTCGGCGTCGACGCGTGGTTCGTAGAAGAAAGGGATCGAGAACCGCGCCGTCTTCGGGGCAATCACCCGGTGTCGCGTCGCCCGGACACGTCCGCCGGTCCAGCGTTCCAGCAATTGGCCGAAATTGACTGCCAGCGTGCCGTCGGCAGGCGGCACGTCGATCCAATCGCCAGCCAGATTCTTTGCCTGCAGGCCCTCGACGCCATCCTGCGCCAGCAAGGTGACGAAGCCGGAATCGGCATGCTCGCGCCCGATGATGGTGCGCGTCTCGCCTTTGTGGACGACGGCAAATTCCGGCCCGCTCAGATCGACGCCGCTGTTGGCGTCGCGCAAGGGATAACGGATCAGGCGCAGCGTCGAGACGCCGTTGTCGAAATAGCTGTCGAAGATCGTTTCCGGCAGGCCAAGGCCGCGCGCAATCGACCGCATCAGCGCGTTGCCGACCGTCCCCATGGCGCGGTAGTAATCTGCCGCCGCCGCGCGCCAGCCGGGCAGGACATCTTCGCTTGGCAAGGGTGTCGGCTCGCACAGCGGATCGCCGGAGACCGGTACGTCCGCCGGATCGGCGAGATCTGGTCCCATGTCGATGCCTTCCTTGTAGGAAATGGCCGTCGGCTGCAGCGGGAACCAGCCGCGATAAACGTTCTTCCTGGTGCGGTCGAAATTCCAGCGCAGCAATTTCTGCTTCTCGGCGTCGGGCAGTGAAAAGATGCGCAGCAACTGCGCTCGCTTCTCCGGCGTCAGCCAGTCGTCGCCGGGAAAGTCCCGAACCGCCATGAAGCCTATCCCCGCGGCGGCGGCCATGATGCTGGCGTCGGCGCGGTCGCGGCCGGACGAGGCTGGCCCGAACAGATCCGCAATGCCGATGGTCTCGATGTCTTGCGTCATGGCCAAAATCTCGCCGCATCACGGTAATCGATGAAATTGTATCAAAGCTTTTCAATTGACCCAATCGGTGCCGTCATTACCTTGGCGGTACACTCTCCTCATCATGGATTACAGTCATGGCTAAACATCAGGGCGGGTGCCTGTGCGGCGCGGTGCGTTACCGTGCCGACGCGGCCCCCATCAACGAACGCATTTGCCATTGCCGGCTTTGCCAGAAGGCGATCGGCGCGGCCTTCAATGCGCGCGTGTTGTTTCGCATCGACGAGGTGACGATCGAGGGGCCCCTGGCGACCGTGAACACCTCGCCAGATCTCAAGCGCGGGTTTTGCCCGAGTTGCGGCACGACGATGTTCTCGCGGCGCGATTCCGCCGGCATCATCGGCATCACCACCGGCTCGCTTGATGATCCCACGGGCTTCAGGCCGCAGATGCACATTTTCACCGCTTCGAAGCAGCCTTGGTTGGTGCTCGATGACGGGCTGCCGCAATATGAAGGCGCGCCGCCGCCTTGACCAATTTGGCCTGACTCATTTCGACGCAGGCCTGCACAATAATTTCATCTTTGATTCACGAGATAGCCGGCAAAGCGTCATTGGCGGGCCATCATTGTCTCCCTATTTATGCTGCGCGGGAAGGCATCGAGGAGGCGACGGATGAGCGAGCGCATCAACACGCTGGACGAGCTTTTGAACGACCCGATGGTCATGCTTGTGATGGAGCGCGACCGCGTGCGCCCGACCGAGCTTCGCATGTTGCTGGAAAGGGCTCGCGACAAGGCTGTCGACGATTCCCGTGCCGATCAGCCGATGCTACCCCCGGCGCATGTCGTGGCGAGAAGCTGCCTCAGGCAATGGCTGACCCGCTGAATTGCGCAGGGAAAACAGACGCGACTCAGCTCGAATAGGCCGGCATGTAGCTGTAATGGCTGCGCAAATAAGCAATGCTGAAGCCGAGCCGCGCATAGTTGCGGTAGGCCGGGCCATCGCGTTCCGGGTGCGGCGCCTCGATATCGGCGACGAACAGTTTCGCGCCGGCGGCAATGCCATCGCGCACCAGCCTTTCGCCAAGCATGGCGTCGAGATCGAAACTCGGCGCCATGATCCCCGGCACCGGCGCGTCGATGCCGCTCCAGGCGGCGCCGTCGGCGCCGATGAACAATGAGCGCACGGCAATTACCGCGCCGTCCCGTTTCAGCATGTAGTGATGCCAGCCCCTGCGGCCGACCAGCGCCGTGAGCCAGGGCGAGGTGGGAAGCCTGTACTGGCTGTCGATGAAGCCTGCCCATTGCGCGGCAGTCTTGGGTGTGACTTCCTCGACCGATACACCGTCCACCTGGAACAACGGTTCGGCCGACAGCGGCGTCGCGTCGCGGAAGATGCGTTCCCAGCCGCTCTGATGCTGCAGTCCTCGGGCCTCCAGCCAGCATCTCAACCGCGACGGCTCGGTGTGCGGGCTGGTATAGAACCACGGCCGCAGAATGCCGGCCGCGCGATAATGCGTCAGCAGTGCATCGACCTGGGCCTCCGAGGCCGGACCGTCGACGCCGATGTTCTTCACGCAGTTGAAATGGATGAACGGGATCGTCGTGCAAATGGTCCAGACGAGATCGCCATCGCGAGCGATGGACAGACCGTGTCGCGCGGCGAAGTCCGCGGGCGCCGCGTCATAGAGGTCCAGCCAGGCGGCGACCTCGGCGCGCTCGATGGCGCGGCTCAGATCATGCGAGACCTCTTCGATCGCGATTGCGGGAACGTGCAGTTCCGGCGGCACTACTGGCTCCAGCTCCGACAGGGCGGCGGTCGACATGGTGGTCCTCCTCCGATTTGCCTTACAGTGTAAGATTAGTGGAGAATAATATGACCACGCCTGTTGTCAAGCAGGATTAGCGTCACCTTACAAATCCGTGAGTTGGATTCCCGGTATCGCGCGGTTAAGCCTCTCCTTGAGGGGCTTTTCGAATAACGGTTCACGTCGCACCGGGAAAAGGACTGGGATGACCGACATCTGCACGCAGGGACTGGACACCGGCTTTGTCGGCCTGGGTTATGCCAAGGTGGCATTTCTCGGCATCGTTCAAGGCATCACCGAATTGCTGCCGATCTCGTCGACGGCGCATATGCGCATCGTGCCGGCGGTGCTTGGCTGGCAGGATCCCGGCTCGGCCTTTTCCGCCGCCATGCAGCTTGCCGCACTGGCCGCGGTGATCAGTTATTTCTGGAGCGACGTCCGGGACATCGTGTTCGGCTCGCTGGATGCTGTCACGCGGCGCGATTTCGGCGACCGGCATTTTCGGCTGGCGCTCTGGATCGTCTTGGCGACGATCCCGATCGTCATCGCCGGCGTGGCCTTGTCCGGTGCGCTCAACGCCTGCAATTCGCCGTTGCGCAGCCTCGGCGTCATTGCCTGGGCCTGCATCGCCATGGCGCTCCTGCTCGCCCTGGCCGAAATGTTTGCCCGCCACCGTCGCACTGTTGCGGAAGCCTCGCTGGCCGATGCGCTGCTTGTCGGCCTCGCGCAGATCGGCGCGCTGATCCCCGGCGTCTCGCGTTCCGGCTCGACCCTGACGGCCGCACTTGGTCTCGGTTTCAAGCGGGAGGAGGCGGCGCGCTTCTCATTCCTGCTCGGACTGCCGGCCATCGCGCTCGCGGGTCTGAAGGAGCTGTGGGAACTGCACAAGGCGCAGCTCGACGCGCATGGCTGGTCGATCCTCGCCGTTGGCCTGGTCGTGGCCTCGATCTCGGCCTTCTTCGCCATCTGGGGCCTGATGCGTGTGCTGGAACGCTTCTCCGCCTGGCCCTTCGTCATTTATCGCGGACTGCTCGGCGTCGTCCTGCTGCTGGGCCTGGCGATGGGATGGCTCGCCTAAGTTCGTCGGCTGCAGTGTTGCCCGGGCGCAACCCCGCGCGGGCATGATTCGCCCGCCACAGATGTGATCGATGGCGTTGATTGACTTCCGGCAAACTCCGCCCTTAACGTTCTGTTAACAAAACAGATGGGCGGGGCGGCATGGCATCCTCGATGGGTTGGCGTTGCGAGGCGAGGGGGTTGGGGCTTGCTGTTGCCCTGGTGATGGCGTGTTCGGCGGCGGGTGCCGCTGATGCGGCGCAGCTTTCCATGA
This sequence comes from bacterium M00.F.Ca.ET.205.01.1.1, assembly GCA_004791255.1. GTDB lineage: Bacteria > Pseudomonadota > Alphaproteobacteria > Rhizobiales > Rhizobiaceae > Mesorhizobium. The sequence continues at coordinate 533,301 of SRUQ01000002.1, read as the reverse complement.
CCATCGGCGGCCAGACTTCGCAGCCGATCGGCCACTATGATTTCTGCAAGATCCATGTTGCCGAATGCTCTGTCCGCTCGCCCGATAATGTGCCCGAACACATGACCGGCAAGCTGCTGCGGCAGATTTCGGCGGTGAACCAGTCGGTCAACACGCACGTCAAGCCGATGAGCGACATGGACAATTACGGCAAGGACGAATGGTGGGCCTATCCGGACAATGGTTTCGGCGATTGCGAGGACTATGCGCTTGAAAAGCAGCGCGAGCTCCAGGCCGCCGGCGTCGCCGTGGCCAATCTGCTGATGACGGTGGTGCGCAAGCCGGACGGCGAAGGCCATGCCGTGCTGACGGTGCGGACCGACAAGGGCGACTTCATCCTCGACAATCTCACCGACAGCGTCCGCCCCTGGAACCAGACGGGCTATCGCTACCTGAAAAGACAGGCGAGCGACAACACCGGCCATTGGGTCTCGATCCTGGGCGGCGACGAGCGGCTGGTCAGTTCGGTCAAGTAATCCCGCCCATCCTCTCGCATCGGCATCGCCTCATTTCGACCTCGGCCGCATGGTCCTCCTTCCGCGAGCAGACGTCTCGTCGTGACGGCGGGCGGTGCGATCCCCAATGCAGGGCCGCGCATGGATTTCTTGACCTTTCTGCAATCGGCCCCCTTGCTCCTCGCACTGGTCAAGGCGGCGCTGCCTTCGGTGGCAGCGGTAGGCATGGGGCTCGGCCAGTGGCTCGCATCGCTGCCGCCATGCCGGGATTTTGTCTTCGAGGCGGGCAGCTTTCTGGTCTGCGAGGTCGATCCGAAGCGCTATTCGATCGAGCTGTTCTGGAAGGATGCTACCGGCAAACCATTTCAGTCGCTGCACAATCTCGACAACGCCCAGCGCGCGGCCGGCCGCACCATGCTGTTTGCCATCAATGCCGGCATGTATCATCCCGACCTCGCGCCGGTCGGCCTCTATGTCGAGCGCGGCCAGGAAATGGCCACCGTCAAGACCGGCTCGGGCACCGGGAATTTCTCGCTGCAGCCGAACGGCATCTTCTACCTCAGCGGCGGCAAGGCCGCGGTGCGCGCGACCAGCGATTTCGTCAGGAAGCGGCCAGCGTCCGACTATGCGACGCAATCGGGACCGATGCTGGTGATCGACGGCCAGCTGCATCCGAAATTCCAGCCCGACAGGACCTCGCGCAAGACCCGTGACGGTGTCGGCGTGCGCGGGGATGGCGTCGTTGTCTTCGCCATCTCGAACGGCACGGTGACGTTCCACGAATTCGCCCGCCTGTTTCGCGATGCGCTCGGCTGCGACAATGCGCTGTTTCTCGACGGCACGATCTCGAGCCTGCTGGCGCCGGCCATCGGCCGCAACGACGACTACTGGAATCTGGGGCCGATGATCGGGGTGTTCAGGACGGGCGGCTAAAGCAATTCCAGCAAAAGTGCGCAGCGGCTTTGCGTCCGCAATTGCCCAAGCCGATCCAGGCTCGCGCGGTTCGCTTGCCATTGCGGTGGAACAACAGGCGCGCCCGCACGACCTCGCGCCGGGGAGGCCGACCGACAGCCCGCAAAAACATGCTTAAGAACTTGATTCAAACTTTATTGGTAATTTCTCGTTCATAACTGTCTCTGTTGTCCGCTGGCTGTCGCCACCGGTCTGTTGTGTTTCGAGTACAGGTCCAGATGCGGCTACCGGGCATCGTCAGTTTCGTCTTCGCATCGCTGTGCCTTGCCGGCTGCTCGTCGACATCGGGCATGGACGCGCTCGACATGCAGAAGCCGTCGAACGAGACCACCAGCTCGGTGGTGCGGCCGAGCGCGCCGATCGCCTCCGTGCCGATGGCCAGGCCGGGCAATGCGCGCAAGCTGGCCGATGCCGCGCCGGTGGACGAGCCCGCCCAACCCTTCGGCCTGGCGGAAGAGGAAACGGTTGCATTCCCGGCGCCTGACTTGCCCGGCAATGTCGAGCCGCCGGTCGAGGAGGCCGCTTTGGTGTCGCCGCCGAAGCTGTTGTCGCGGGCAGCCCCCGCCATGCTCGCCGGACCCGTCACACGCTATGGTTTTCGCGACGCCAAGCCGATCAATTTCGGCCGCTCCTCGCCGCGCCATCTTGCCGTGCACGGTGTCGACGTGTCGCGCTGGCAAGGCAATGTGAACTGGGACAAGCTGCGCGCCCAGGGCGCCAACTTCGCCTACATCAAGGCGACCGATGGCGGCGACCATCTCGACCCGATGTTTATGAAAAACTGGCGCAACGCCGATGCCGCCGGGCTGAAGCGCGGCGCCTATCACTTCTTCTACTGGTGCCGCACCGCCGGCGAACAGGCCGACTGGTTCATCCGCAACGTGCCCAGGGTCGACGGCGCGCTGCCGCCGGTCATCGACGTCGAGTGGAACGGCGACTCCTCCTGCAAGCGGCGCCCGTCGCGCGAAAAAGTGCTGGAGAAGATGCAGGTATTCATGGACAAGCTGGAGCGTCACTACGGCCAGCGTCCGATCATCTACACCTCGCCCGACTTCTACCGCGACAATCTGCGCGGCGAATTCCCGGACTATCCATTCTGGCTGCGCGCCGTGGCGCGACATCCCTCAAAGGTCTACCCCGACCGCAAATGGCTGTTCTGGCAGTATTCGGGTTCCGGCCTCTCGCACGGCGTGACCGGCCGCATCGACCTCAACGTCTTCCACGGCGACGAGCGGCAATGGCGCGCCTGGGCCGGCGGCGGCGGGCGGCAGATGATGGCCGACGCGGATTAGGGATCGGCGGGTAGCGGGGGGCGGTGCGTTTCAGGACTGGATTGCCGAACAAACCGGGAGGGTCGTAAAACCGGGGAAGCGCGGCAGGCGACGGCAGGCAAATAGTGCACTGTCACGGTAATTCCGGCAAGAGCTCGCGTATAAATTAGAATATGATCCACATACGGGACACTTAAAAGATGACAACCAGAACAAACCTGAAGGCGGTGACGCCTCTGGTAATTCATCAGATACAACGGAGGCGCAATGATTGTGGAATTCTACGGCATCACGTTTGACGCACCTAATGGATGGCAAGATATAACCGCAAGCCTCCCAGATGGGTCGCCGCCGACCATGTCTAAGGCATCCGGCGCTAGCGCTGTCCAATTTTCAATTGCAAAATATCGTAGCGGCGAAATGCCGAACATAAATCTGGGCGACGTTAAGTCATTTACAATCGAATTCTGCCAAAGAAACTCAATAGACATTAAAAATATTTTTTCCGGAAGTAAAAGCGGAATGACTTACGCGGGCGTTTTGTCAGAAGCAGCCGACAAATTGCTGAGTGCATGGTACCTATCAAACGGCAGGGACATTGTATTCGTAACCTATGTGGGCATAAGTGATGATGTCAATATATTGGCCGATGAACTAAGTGAGGCCAGAGAGATAGTTTTATCTATGTCATTTTAACTGCAGACAAAAAATTGACTTGAGGACATGGAGCATTTCGCATTTAGGTTGGCTTATATCCAGCGCTTTGATGTAGTTGTTGCATTCGTTTTGGGTAACTTCGTTAAGGATTTACGGTGACAGTGCACTAATTGGCCGCTATCGTCGCCGCCGAACCACGTCCCCTCGGCAATCCCAATGTCTCGCCTTGCCCGCATTGTCGTTCCCGGCCTGCCGCACCACGTCACGCAACGCGGCAATGGGCGCCACGGTATTTTTCACGTCGGACGATTACGCGCTCTACAAGAGCCTGCTGGTCGAGCATTGCCGCGCCGCCGATGTCCGCATCTGGGCATGGTGCCTGATGCCGAACCACGTACATCTCATCCTGACGCCGGCCGACCCCGACGGCCTCCGGCGAGCGCTAGCCAAGGTTCATCGCGCTTATGCGGGCATCATCCATGCCCGGCAGAAGAAAACCGGACACTTCTGGCAAGGCCGCTTCGGCACTGTTGCCATGGATGAGGATCACCTTCTGTCGGCGGTGCGCTATGTCGGGCTCAATCCTGTGCGCGCCGGGCTGGTGAAGCAGGCCGCGGACTGGCCCTGGTCGAGCGCCCGGGCACATCTGACGGGCGAACCCGACGGTGTCACGGATCTGAAGCCGATGCAGGACCGGCTGCCATCGCCGGCGGGGCTGTTCGACCTGATCGAGACGGATGTCGCGGCTTTCGACGCACTGCGCAAAGCCGAGAGCGTCGGCGGGCCGGTTGGCGGCGAGGCGTTTCAGGGCCGGATCGCCGAACAGACCGGGAGGGTCGTAAAACCGGGAAAGCGCGGCAGGCGACAGCAGGCAAATAGTGCACTGTCACCGTAATTCGCAAATAGAACCGATACCTAGCGCTACGCTGCTGTCAATCATGAACGGACGATGGTCATGGGAATGGAAAACACTATTTCGCCAAAACGCTATGCTGAGATCTTGTATGTGCTGGGGGTTGCGCTGGTTGAAATGCGAGCCAGCGCCAGCTTGGAGGAGGCACAGATTGTTGCTGACATATTTCACAATGTTCCAGCGAAAATATCTGCGTTCGAGGAGCCGGAGGCCATAGAGGCTGAGATACTGTCGAAAGCGAAGCGCCATGGGTGCGAACAAGACATCGAACAAATTCTTAGGCATGCGAAACGACAAAAAACAAGGTGAGTTGAAATATATTTTGAATTTAAAGTAAGATATGTGGTGGTGACTTGGATTGCGGTAACTGTGCACCAGTTATCCACTATTGTTGCCATCGACGCTTGGGCATCGAATTGCGGCGTCGGTGCACCTAGTTGGTCGCAACCGTCGCCGCCGAACCACTCCCCTCGGCTCAATCGCAATGTCTCGCTTTGCTTGGGGCTATAGCTGCTGGAATAGCTGCGCTTGCACTCTAGGAGTATAGATAGATATGGTGGACGCTAACCTTAGAAAGTTGGTTAGACAAAATCTTGAGGTACTTTTTCGCTCGATTGATAATCGGCAAGGAGCATTCTCAAAGCTTAAATATACTAGTTATAAGGATATTTTCGATGAGCCTGCAATAAGGGAAAGCAATATAGATCGATTCCAGGCGGAGGCCACGTTCATGGCGCGGCGTTTCCAGCAGGCGATGCCACTATCCGCGGCAATGAGCTCCATAGAGGAGCATCAGCTTCACAACATTATTGAAGATGTCGGCCGATGGAAGGATCGGACCGGATACCTTTATAACCATGACGAAAATTTTCCTAGCCGCGAAACACCAGATGGATCCGATGTCAAAATTATTTCATCCATGACTAAAGATTATTTTGAAAGCTTAGATCTAAAAAATGTTTCATCGAATAAAGATAGCGGATATTTAACTTGGCGCGGAAATAAATTTCTCACTGAAATTGACGTTAGATTGACATTTGACATTAGGATAAAATACGGCTGGAGAATGCGATTTAGCATTGGGATTTTCTCAAAGAATGGAACGCTTATTTGCAATGTAAGCGATTGGGAGATTTTTGGGAAAATTATATACGCTGTGGTTGAGATAAATTTTGATTCAAACTTCGAGTATTGCGACACACGCAGTCACAATTTTATGGACCTTGGAAATTATTTATCTATTACTGGATTGACGCTAAATGAAATAATGTCTTGGAAATTGTAGTTTTGAATTGCGCGGAATTACGGTGACAGTGCACTAATTGGCCGCTATCGTCGCCGCCGAACCACGTCCCCTCGGCAATCCCAATGGCTCGCCTTGCCCGCATTGTCGTTCCCGGCCTGCCGCACCACGTCACGCAACGCGGCAATGGGCGCGCCACGGTATTTTTCACGTCGGACGATTACGCGCTCTGCAAGAGCCTGCTGGTCGAGCATTGCCGCGCCGCCGATGTCCGCATCTGGGCATGGTGCCTGATGCCGAACCACGTACATCTCATCCTGACGCCGGCCGACCCCGACGGCCTCCGGCGAGCGCTAGCCAAGGTTCATCGCGCTTATGCGGGCATCATCCATGCCCGGCAGAAGAAAACCGGACACTTCTGGCAAGGCCGCTTCGGCACTGTTGCCATGGATGAGGATCACCTTCTGTCGGCGGTGCGCTATGTCGGGCTCAATCCGGTACGCGCCGGACTCGTGAAGCAGGCGGCGGACTGGCCCTGGTCGAGCGCCCGGGCACATCTGACGGGCGAACCTGATGGTGTCACCAATCTGGAGCCGATGAACGACCGGCTGCCGTCGCCGGCGGGGTTGTTCGACCTGATCGAGACGGATGTCGCGGCTTTCGACGCGCTGCGCAAAGCCGAGAGCGTCGGAAGGCCGGTTG
>SRUQ01000002.1:0-526955 GCA_004791255.1 bacterium M00.F.Ca.ET.205.01.1.1 | reverse complement strand
AACGATGGTGTCACCAATCTGGAGCCGATGAACGACCGGCTGCCGTCGCCGGCGGGGTTGTTCGACCTGATCGAGACGGATGTCGCGGCTTTCGACGCGCTGCGCAAAGCCGAGAGCGTCGGAAGGCCGGTTGGCGGCGAGGCGTTTCAAAACCGGATCGCTGAACAAACCGGAAGAGTCGTAAAACCGGGGAAGCGCGGCAGGCGACAGCAGGCAAATAGTGCACTGTCACCGTAATTCCGACGCGGCGCTGGTTGACGCGCATCACCACCGCGCTTGGCGCCGTCACGATATTGGACCGGCAGTACACGCGCGACGCTCTCGGCCGCATCACCAACATTGTCGGCGCGTCCGCGCCCGGCAGCTGGAACTATGTCTATGACAATGCCGACCGGCTGATCTCGGCGGACAATCTCGGCGACAACACGCTCGACGAAACCTTCGTCTATGCCGCCAACGACAACATGGTCTCGCGCACCCGCGTTGCCGGCACTTACGTCTATCCCGCGGCGAGCGCCGCGCGTCCGCCTGCGCCAATCACGGTTGGCGCCAATGCCATGGCCTATGACGCCAATGGCAACCTCACCTCAGACGGCAGCCGCACGCTCACCTGGGACGAGGCGAACCGGCTGAAGACGGTCAGCCTCGCCGCCAACACCGTCAACCTTGCCTATGGACCGGACGGCGCTCGCGCCAAGAAGACCTCGACCTTCGCCACCACGCTCTATCCCGACGCTTCGGTCGAGATCAATCCGGCGACGCCGGGGGCGGAGATCTACACCCGCTACCCGCATCCCGACATCAAGGTGGTCGGCACGACAAAATACTTCCTGCACCGCGAGCATCTGGCCTCGGTGCGGCTTGTCACCGACATGTCGGGCACCGTGGTGGAAGGCACCACCTATGCGACCTATGGCGAACAGCTCAACACCGGCTTCCAGACGCAAAAGGGCTACATCGGCGAGCGCTTCGATGCCGAGACCGGCCTGCTCTATCTCAATGCACGGTATATGGATCCGGTGCTGGGGCGCTTCATCTCGCCGGATGACTGGAATCCGACGCTGCCCGGCGTTGGCACCAACCGGTACGCCTATGCGCAGAACGACCCGGTCAATAGAAGCGATCCCAATGGGCATCAAGATGCGGGCGAGACCAAAGTTGACTCAGTCACGGGGAAAACTCTGGGAATAAATGACAAAACGAGCGGAGAATCCAAAGAATTAAGCCATCAGCTTACTTTGGATGCTCAGGACAGATTGCAGATCGCTCAAGATCTTGGACCTCAGTTAAAAAAAGGTGAAAAATTCAGTTTTGCTAGCTTTTACGGCAGCCATCTCGCCGGCGCTTACAATTCAATATCAGGGTTTGTGTCGTTTGCTACCGGAGGAAAAGTCGATATCGGTTCATACGCGCCCGCGAACACCTCAGAAGCCCTTGGCATGAAGCAAGGCGCCAACTTGCTCGGCGCTGCGGGATTTGGGGCGGCAGGCATGACGCCAGTTTCGACGGCTGCCGCTCCAGAAATTCCAACCATTGGCAGCCTGTTCAAGGGCTATCATCCTGATACAATGATCCACTTGACGCCTGAGCCACCAGCATCGTTCGTCAATGGCGTGCATCCAGATACTTTCTTTGCAAGACTCGGCGATGTCTCTGACATGACACTCTCAGTATATCAGGGCAATGTCGTTGGTAAGCATACTCCGGCCATGCTTGGACAACCGGTAGCAGGGTTTGTTGTGGCGCCTCCAGGAAGCTCAGCGAGTTTTGTGAAGGCCGGTATATATGGCAATGCCAACGTGATGGAATACACCAATCAATCAAGCTTTATCGGCTCATATGTGCCACTAAAATAATTAAAGGGGGAAGGACGCCGAGCATGATCTATGAATAAAGTTCACGCTATATTGATATATGGATATATTCTGGAAATCGGCGAAATACTCTTGTAACACGCTCCCTCCGATGAAGGACGCTGATTCCAAAAGCATGAAGAGGTTTACGCTGCCGACATGGACACGTTGCGGGTTGTGGAAGTAAAGCCAGTTTATGGGTACGGGTGGCTCATCTCAGGTAAGCGAGGAGAGGTCCCAGCCGCTTTCAAGATGAAGCTTGAACGGTCCGGACCAAAGCGTTGGATTGGGGTCGTGGTGAGCGAGGGGCACGAATTTGAGGGGCGTCATGTTACACTAACTCAACGCCATCTGGACTGGTCAGGTTATGTCGACATCGTTGTCGAGATGGATCGAACAACGAGTGGTTCCGGAAAGCTAGTAACTTTCCCTTCGGAATTACGGTGACCGTGTGCACTAATTAGGCGCTATCGAATTACGGTGACAGTGCACTAATTAGCCGCTACCGTCGCCGCCGAAGCACATCATCTCGGCGCAATCACGATGTCCCGCCTTGCCCGCATTGTCGTTCCCGGCCTGCCGCACCACGTCACGCAACGCGGCAATGGGCGCGCCACGGTGTTTTTCACACCTGAAGACTACGCGCTCTACAAGAGCCTGCTGGTGGAGCATTGCCGCGCTGCCGATGTCGGCATCTGGGCATGGTGCCTGATGCCGAACCACGTGCACTTGATCCTGACGCCGACCGACGCCGACGGCCTCCGGCGAGCGCTAGCCAAGGTTCATCGCGCTTATGCGGGCATCATCCATGCCCGGCAGAAGAAAACCGGACACGCTATGTCGGGCTCAATCCTGTGCGCGCCGGGCTGGTGAAGCAGGCCGCGGACTGGCCCTGGTCGAGCGCCCGGGCACATCTGACGGGCGAACCTGACGGTGTCACCAATCTGGAGCCGATGAACGACCGGCTGCCGTCGCCGGCGGGGTTGTTCGACCTGATCGAGACGGATGTCGCGGCTTTCGACGCGCTGCGCAAAGCCGAGAGCGTCGGAAGGCCGGTTGGCGGCGAGGCGTTTCAAAACCGGATTGCCGAACAGACCGGGAGGGTCGTAAAACCGGGGAAGCGCGGCAGGCGACAGCAGGCAAATAGTGCACTGTCACCGTAATTCTTTTTGGAGGGTAGTCTGTCCCATGCTTCATAATTATACTGAAGAAAATATAGTGAGATCTCTGGTATTTTACGAATGGATGGCTAATTTTAATATTACGGGTGCGCAAGAGATCTTTAATGAAATCTCAGATTTAATCGGATCGATCCCAGATATAGCCTCGGTTGCAGATAGAGACGCAAGCAAAGACTACTTGTATAAGAATTTTGTTAGTCGCGACGTTTTAAAAAAAAGAGATTGGCAGTCTCTCAATTATCTTTGGAAACGAAATGAAAATACCCTATCAGATTTTGCGATTGAGATTGGCTGCGCCATCAAAGAGTTCCAACGCTTTGAGGTTCATATCGATGTTGCAGCCGTCGAAAATATTGGTCACACATATGAGAGCGTGATCTCCATTTTAACGGATCGAATCCAACCTGTATATGGAATTGGTTATGAGATGCCCTACTTCTGGGGACCTCGGGCGTTCGCTCGAGGGAGTGTGTCCTCGCGTTATGATATCCCTACTAAGTCGCTCTATGGCGCCCCTACTTTCGCGCGTGAGCAGTCCTTAATGTTTGGGCCTGTATTGCGAGAAATGCCAAATAATCGACATCTAGACGTCAATATTAGAGACGTGTTTGAAGTAAATTTTATTTCCGATCGACACCTTGATCGCGACGTTAATGGAATTAGTCTCAAGGAGTTCATAAATAAAAACGACTTCGGTGAGCTCGTCGGACTTGGAGTAGGAGGATGGATATGGCGGGTTCCTTCAAAAGATATCCATAATGCGAGAAGGATTCTAATTGACGCGGGAATTACTATTGTAAAATAAAACCCGGATGAATTTCGAATTCCGGCAACAGTGCACCAATTTGCCGAATATTGCTCGCAATTTCGGGCGAGGCGGCTCCGAGATGACGATAGGCCATGCACTGCGGTTTCCCCACCAACCCTGTGGATAGTCCCTCCAATCCGCCCATCAATACCGACATCCGCTTGCAAGAAGCCCTAGACTGAAACCCCTGGGGGAATCGGGTGGATGTGGCCCAAGCCGAGTCATCGCGTTGTGTTGTGTGCGCTGCTGGTCGTTGCCGGCTGCAGTGCCACGCCCGGCAAGGACTTTTTCACCGAGACCGTCGAGAGCCTGCACTCCAAGAACTCGCCGTTGCGGGCGGGATATACCGGGCCTGCCGCCGTCACCTCGGCCAGTGACCAGGCGCAGCGCTTCAACGGCGCGCAATATCAGGGTTCGGGCCAGTTCGTGTCGTCGGCCGCTCCCGTCACCCAGGTCACCGACAATGGCGGCGGCCAGTATGAGCTCAACCTCGTCAACGCGCCGGTGGCGCAGGCTGCCAAGGCGGTGCTGGGCGATGCCTTGCATGTCAACTATGTCGTCGATCCGCGCGTCCAGGGCACCGTCACCTTGCAGACGTCGAAGCCGGTGTCGAAGGATGCGCTGTCGGACATACTGGAATCGGCGCTGGCGGTGAACGGCGCCGGCATCGTCAAACGCGGCGGCACCTATCAGATCGTGCCGCTGTCGGAGACGCTGTCGAGCACACCTTCGGTCAGCGTGCCCTCGGTCTCGCCGTCCGGCCCCGGCGTCAAGGTGCAGGTGCTGCAGCTGCAATACATCGCCGCCGACGAGATGAAGACCATCCTCGAGCCGATCACGCGGCAAGGCTCGGTGCTGCGGGTCGATTCGACGCGCAACCTGATCACCGTCGCCGGCAACAACAACGATCTCGACGCCATCCGCGAGGCGGTGTCGGTGTTCGACGTCGACTGGATGCGCGGCATGTCGGTGGCGCTGCATCCGCTCAAGGCCTCCAAGCCGTCGGCGGTGGCCTCGGAGCTGGATTCGATCTTCGGCACCAAGGAAGGCCCTGGCGCCAAGCTCATCCAGTTCATTCCCAACGACCGCCTGAACTCGGTGCTGGTCATCACCTCGCGCCCCGCCTATCTCAGCCGCGCCGCGAGCTGGATCGCCAAGCTGGACAGGCTGGCCGAGACCAATGAGGACCAGCTTTTCGTCTACCAGATCCAGAACCGGCCGGCCAAGGAACTGGCCGAGGTGCTGAGCTCGGTGCTGGGCACGCCGGTCAAGACCGAGGGCAGTTCGGCCGGCTCCAATGTCTCGCCCGACCAGACGCCGATCACCATGCAGTCCGACGGGGTCACGCCGGCGCCCTTGACCGGGCCGTCGCCGATGCAGGAAGTGGCGGCCGACGGGCAGCCGAAGCCGCACGCCAGCGTCGTCGCCGATGTCGAGAACAATGCGCTGCTGATCCAGACCACGGCGCGCGACTATGAGCGCATCGAGCAGATCCTGGCCAAGGTCGACGTGCTGCCGACGCAGGTCATGCTGGAAGCCGTCATCGCCGAAGTGACGCTCAACGACGATTTGAAATACGGCCTGCGCTGGTTCTTCGAGAATGGCGGCATGAAGATCTCGGTGACCGACGTGGCCAAAGGCGTTGCCGCGGCGGCACTCCCCGGCTTCAACTGGAGCTACGCAACCGACAATATCCAGGTGACGCTGAACGCGCTCTCCAGCATCACCGACGTCAATGTCATCTCGGCGCCGACCATCATGGCGCTCAACAACCAGAAAGCGATCTTGCAGGTCGGCGACCAGGTGCCGATCGCCACACGGCAGGTGGTGGACCAGACCCTGGGCAGCTCGCCGGTCGTCTCCGTCGAGATGAAGGACACCGGCGTCATCCTGACGGTGACGCCGCGCATCAACAATGCCGGCCGCGTCATGCTCGACATCCAGCAGGAGGTCTCCAACGTGACCAAGACGACCAGCTCCGGTATCGATTCGCCGACCATCCAGCAGCGCAAGATCCAGACCCGCGTGCTGGTCAATGACGGCGAGAGCCTGGCGCTGGGCGGCCTCATCCAGTCGCGCAACAATGTCGACCGCACGCAGGTGCCGATCCTTGGCGACATCCCGATCCTGGGCAACGCCTTCAAGCAGAAGACGGACAGTATCGGGCGCACCGAGCTGATCATCTTCATCCGCCCGCGTGTCGTGCGCGACATCAGCGAAGCGCGTGAGGTCACGGAGGAATTCCGCGGCAAGATCAGCCTGCAAACGCCGATCCAGAAGCGGCGCGGCGGCACGCCTGTGCAACAGGACCTTAAGAGACTGGCCTACTGACCATGCAGACGGATGTCGCGATCCTGATTGTTGCCGGCCTGGTCCTGGCGGCCATTCTTGTCGCCATATCAGTCGTCGACTTCAGGCGCATGGTCATTCCCGATGCGCTCAATCTGGCTTTGGCCGCCGGCGGGCTCGGCTTTCAGCTGGTCGCCCAGCGCGACAATACGGCCATGCAGGTGCTCATCGCCGCGTTGACGCTGGCGCTTCTCTGGGCGCTGCGGCGCGGCCATTTCCTGCTCACCGGCCGGATTGGTCTCGGCCTCGGCGACGTCAAGATGCTGGCGGCGGCGGCCTTGTGGATCAGCCCGCTACTGTTGCCGCTGCTGTTGTTCATCGCCAGTGCCGCGGCCCTGCTGTTCATCGGCGGACAGGTCGTGGCCGCGGGACCGGCGGCGGCGCGCACGCGCGTGCCGTTCGGACCGTTCATTGCGCTGGGGCTCGGCTGCAGCTGGGCGCTCGAACACTTTGTCGGACTGAATTTGGGGATGCTGTGATGCAGATTTTCCGTCTCTTCGGCCGGGCCGAAACCAAGCGGGATAGCGAAGGCGAGGCCGGTTTCACCCTGGTCGAGCTCCTGGTGGTGCTCGCCATCATCGCCTTGATCGCGACGCTGGTCGCGCCGCAGGTTCTGCGGTATCTCGGCTCGGCCCGGACGAGTGCGGCCAAGGCGCAGATCAAGAACATCGAGAGCGCGCTCGAACTCTATTATGTCGACAATGCCAAGTATCCGTCTGATGACGAGGGGTTGAAGGCGCTGGTGACGGCGCCAGCCGGCGACACGCGCTGGAACGGTCCGTATCTCAAGACGACCAGCGGCCTCAACGACCCCTGGGGCAAGCCCTATGCGTACGAGCTGAAAGCCGATGCCAGCGGCGTCGTCATCCGCACCCTTGGCCGCGACGGCAAGCCGGACGGAACCGGCGAGGACCAGGACGTCACCAATTGATGCTGTCGGAAGCCGGCCGCGTCAGTTGCCCGCCTGCTGGCCTGCCAGGCTCAGACGTGCAAAGCCGTCGGACGTGTAGGCCGCGCCGTCCCTGGCGACGGAGATCCTGAAGCGGATGGCGGCCGGCAGCCGCCGGTTGAGCTTCCAGTCCGCCGACCAGGATCCCTTCTCGCCATCGAGATATTCGAAACGCACGCCGGTGACGCCGCCGATCAGCGGCACGCTGCGCTCTTCGGGAACGCCGGCGCCGCCGCCGCGGCGCGGTTGCTGGACGATGGCCAGGCGCCCATCGCCGGTGGGCAGGATCGAGACCTGCCGGAGCGCGGACGAACCGAAGCCGATCGCCATGATGCCGTTGAACTGCAGCCGATCGGCCGCGCCGCTGAAATAGATCACGTCGTCGGGTGTCGACTGGGTCAGGGGCAGGGCCTCGGCATTGCCGAGCGTGGCTTCGAGAAAGCGCGTCGCGGCATCCACCTCCATCTGCATCTGGCTGGCGTTCTCGATGCGCACCATCGTTCGCGCCTGCCCGAGAAAGGCGACCATCAGGGCCGAAATTACCCCCAGAATGGCAAGCCCCACCAGCACATCGATGAGCGCAAATCCCTCGATCGCGGAGCGTTGCGGAACCGGCCGTGACATCATGGCCGGGTCTGCTGCCGGACAGGCATGAAGGTGAGGAACGACTGGTTTGCCCCAGAAGTGCTGCTCTTTTCGATGACGATGGCGGTGATCTTTGCTTTCGCGTCGCCCATCGGCTGAACCTTGACCATCCAGCCGGATTTGGCGACGGCATCGAGACCGGCGGTTCCACCGCTTTCGGCGTCGGCATCGTATTGCGCCATGATCGCGCGCACCTTGCGCGCCGCCTCCACCTGTTCCCGCGCCTTCACGATGCTGCGGCTGGCGAGCACGATCGTCTGGCTGGCAATGCCGAGCACCAGAGCGAGAATGGTCATGGCGACGATCATTTCGAGGATCGAGAAGCCGTCTTCGCTGTTCGCCGGCGTCATGGCTTGGCCCTTCGGCTGGCGAGCCCGGTCAGCCAGTTCACCTCGATATGGGCTGCCTGTCCGGTGCGCTGCAGATCGATCTCCATGCCTGACGAACTGCCATCGGGAAGAAACGTCAAAGCCGCCAGGCGTCCGTCCGCCACAGTTTCCCGGCCGGTGGTGATGGTCATCTTCACATCCTGCGGCAGATCGAGCACGGGCCGGTCGCCGAACCGGATCGTGCGGCCGCCGGTATCGACGACGATCTGCTGCGGTGTTGCCGTGGCGATCGCCAGCGTGCGCGACATGCGAAGCCGGGCCATGATCTCGCTCGACAGGGTTTCGATGCTTTGCGATCGGTATCTCTGGACGATGCCGGGCGCGGCAATAGTGGCAACGATGGCGATGATCGCCAGCACCACCAGCATCTCGATCAAGGTGAAGCCGGCGGCGGCATCCTCCTCGAGCGGCGCTGCGTCGAGAGCCCTCATTGCAGCGCCAGATCGTTGATGCTGAGGATCGTCGTCATCACCGAGACGACCAGGCTGCCGACGAGAAAGCCGAGCGAAATCGTCATGGCCGGCGTCAAAAGCTTCAGCAGCGTGTCGATCCGCCGGGTTAGCGCTGACTGCAGCATCTTGCCGGCGCGGTCGAGCACGACGGGAAGCGCGTTGGCGTCGTCGCCGAGCGAGATCAGCGACAGCGTGGCATTGTCGAACAGGCCGGCATTGGCCGCGGCGTTGTGCAGCCGCGCGCCGTTTGCCACTTCTTCTTCGATGGCGGTGAAGCTCGCCTTCAAGGAGCTCTGCTGCGAAACATTGGTTGCCAGCCGCAACGCTTCGCTCATGGTGACGCCATTGCCCAGGAGCAGGGAAAGCGTCTCGAGATAGCGGGCAAGCACCGCGTTGGTGATCAGCGAGCCGACCAGCGGCGTCTTCAGGAGCCAGCGCGAAATGACGCTTTTTGCAGCAACCGACCTGGACAGGACGAGATAGGCGAGCAGCGCCAGCAGGGCGATCAGCGGGAAGACGAAGGGGTAATCGTTGAAGACGCTGCCGAAAGCCGAAAGCATGCGCATGGTCAGGGGTTTGCGCGCGGACGAGCCCTCGAAGATCGGCTCGAGTGCGGGCACCAGAACCGTCGCCAGGATGACCATGGCTCCGCTCATCACCACCAGCAGGAATGCCGGATAGGTCAGCGCCTCGATGATCGAGGCCCGGCGCTTCGCCCTGGCTTCGAACGTGTCGGCCAGGCGCTGGCATATATAGGCCATCTTGCCGCTGCGCTCGCCGCTGGCAAGTAAGGCGGCGACATCGGGCGTGATGCCGGGCAAGGTCATGAACGCATCCGCGATCGAGCGCCCGCCGGTGGTGAGGTCGAGCACCGTCTGCAGTTGCTGGCGCCTGGCGGCATTGCCTTCGCCCGAAATGACCGCGCTCATGGCGCGGTCGATGGTGAAGCCGGCGTTGAGCAGCACGGACAGCTCGGCAAACAGCCGGCTCAGGTCGACACGCCGCGTCAGCGTGAAGCTGGCCTTGCGGGGCAGGCCGATCCGGGCCTTGTCCTCGCTTGCCGGCGCCAGGTGGTAGGAGCGGCGGCCCAGCTGGGCGAGCTTGCGGGCGGCATCCTGCTTGGTCGCCGCCTCGACAAGGCCGTTCTCCCTGGTCCCGTCGGCGAGATAGGCGCGATAGGCGAATGCCGGCATCAGCCGCCCCCATCGAGATCGATGACGCGCCGGACTTCTTCGAGCGTGGTGACCTGGCGTTGCACCAGCGTCGCTGCATGCGCGGCCATCGGCGTCAGGTCGGCTTCGGAAGCCGCCTTGGTGATTTCCAGTTCGCTGGCGCCTTCGTCGATGAGGGTCGCGATGCGCGGCGACACTTGCAGCATCTCGTAGGTCACCGTGCGCCCGCTATAGCCGGAGCCGCTGCAGTTCTTGCAGGAAGCAACCGCGCCGGCGGCACCCCGGCAGGCGGGGCAGACGCGCCGCAGCAGCCGTTGCGCGATGACGCCGCGGATCGTCGCGCCGAGCAGGTAGCCGTCGACGCCCATGTCGCGCAGGCGGGTCAGCGCGCCGGCGGCGCTGTTGGTGTGCAGCGTCGAGAACACCAGATGGCCGGTCAGCGCCGCCTGGATGGCGATCTGCGCCGTCTCGCGGTCGCGGATTTCGCCGAGCAGGATGATGTCGGGATCCTGGCGCAGGATCGAACGCAGCGCTGTGGCGAAATCGAGGTCGATCGCCGGGTTGACCTGCAGCTGCGTGATGCCGGCCATCCGGTACTCGACCGGGTCTTCGACGGTGAAGACCTTGACATCAGGCCGGGAGCGCTCGGCCAGGATCGAATAGAGCGTCGTCGTCTTGCCGCTGCCGGTCGGGCCGGTGACCAGCACGATGCCGTTCGCGGCCTGCGACATCTGCCTGATCTTGGCCTGCGCTGCGTCGTCGAAGCCCAGTTTCTCCAGCCGCAATTCGACGCCGGCGCGATCGAGAATGCGAAGCACGATCGCCTCGCCGTGGATGGAGGGTATGACCGAGACGCGAAGGTCGACATCGCGTCCGCGCACGGCGATGCGCATGCGCCCGTCCTGCGGCAGCCGCCGTTCGGCGATGTTGAGCCGCGACAGGATCTTGATGCGCGTCGACACGCCCGACAGCATCGCCGACGGCGCCGTGTCGACGACGGAGAGCATGCCGTCATTGCGGAAGCGGATGCGCACATGGTCTTCGAGCGGCTCGATATGGATGTCGGTTGCCTTGGCATCGACGGCGCGGTGGATGGTGTCGGCGACGAAGCGCACGATCGGCGCCTCGCGCGCGAAATCCTTCAGCCGCTCGAGGTCGTCGGAGCCGAAATCCGAGGGACCGGCACTGCCGGCTTCAAGCGACACGGCCTCCGCCGCCGACCGCTCAAGCCGGTCGATGCATTCGCCGATCATGCGTCGCGGCAGGACGCGCAGCGACGGCGTCCTTTCCCAGTGAAAGGCGAGCGCATCGATGGTCGCCGACGAAAAGGGATCCGCCACCGCCACCACCAGCTGGCGCTCGTCCATCTCCAGCGGCAGGACCGCATTTTCCCTCAGATAAGACAGCGGCACGCTGGCAAGCATCTGCGGGCTCAGCTGTTCCGGGACCTCGGCCAGAACAGGCACGTCGAGGAAGCGGCACAGGTTGTTGGCGAGTTCCTGTTCGCCGATCAGGCCAAGTTCCGTCATAACCGTATCGAACGGATGTCCCGATGTCCGGGCCGCCCCCATGGCGCGTTGCGCGCTGTGCGCGGTCAGGATCCTTTCGCCCTCCAAAAAGGCGAGGAAGGCTTCGATGCGGGAGGTCTGCAGCGCGGCGTTCATGGTCTAGCTCCACCGCGCCAATATCTGCGCCACGGCGCTGCCGAACAGCCTGTCGCAGGCGATGGTAGGCACCGATGCCGTGGATCCGGCGGCGCCGATTTCCGCGGCCGGCATGCTCGAGACCCGCCTGAAGCCGGTGTCGATGAGGGCTGATTTTTCGACCACCATCCCGGCCTGGCCGGTGATGCCCGACCCGTCGCGCCTGGCCGTGACCTCGATCGTATAAACCGTGCCGCCACTGTTCTCCTGTTGGCCGTCTTGCTGACCATTTGGCGATGTGCCGGTGACGAGGGTGCGAAGCCGTTTCGGCGCCTTGGCCAGAACGATCGAGCCTTGCTTGAGGTCGACGGTGAACGCGCCGTAGAGATCGCGGAGCGGTATCGAGGCAAGCGCGGAAAACTCCTGCAGTTCCGACACCGATTCGAACGGCGCGAATTTGTTTTGCCGCGGACCGAGCGAGGATTGTGGCTGGGTGCCGGCGGCAAAGGCGTTGGGCGGACCCCTGAATGTGACGATGGCCTTGGCGATCTCTTCGGCCATCTGCGGAGGAAAGCCGAAGGATGCCACGCCTTGCGTCAGCAACTGATCGCTGGCGGCGTTGAGATCGATCAGGCCGCTGTGGTCCTGGACAGTGAGGTCGAAGCTGAACTGGCCGGAATGGCAGCGTGCCGGCTCAGCATTCTGCGGCAGCTTCTGCGCGGCCGAGCCGTCGAACAGCTCGCTGGCCACGACATTGACCAGGCCGTCGGCGACCATCGACAGCCGCTCATGCTCCATCTCATTGCCGGCGATCATCAGCCGGGTTCTGGCGGTCAGCGCGAAGGGCGCGACTACAGCCGAAACGATCAGCATGAAGACCAGCACGGCCACCAGGCCGAAGCCTTCATTTCCGTCGTCGGTAGGATCAGAGGCCATCGCCGCCTCCGGGAGGAGGAGGGGGCTGTACCACTGGCGGATAGAGCAGGACACGGGCCGACTTGCCGTCCCGTTCCAGGGTCGCGGCATCCTTTTCGACGCCCGCAACCTTCCAGCCGTCGACGGTTTCGCCGCTGCCGTACCAGCTGGCCTTGTCCGCGCCCGCGGCTTGGAGCAGCACTCTTGCGCCGGCGCCGTTGATGCTGACACCGAGCAGCGCCGGCGCGGCGCCAGGCGGAGCGCTCGCCACAGGCTGCGCCGGCGCGACAGGATCCGACGCCACCGGCGCCTGTGGGTCTCCGTCGGCAACCGGCACGAATTTGCGCCGCGTCGGGGTGAACAATGGACGCGCGAATGTCTCGGCGAACCCACTGGCATCGGCCGTCGCCGGCAGGCCCGTGGCCGCGTCCGGCGCCTCGCGAACGCTGCGCTGCGCCGAACCCTTTGTCGGTGAAATGTCGACCGGTGTGTCGTACAGCGCCAGATTCGCCAAGGCGAGCGCGGCGGCTGTCACGCCAAGACCGAGTGCTGCCACGAGCCTGATCACGGCGTTGCCCCAGGCGCCGCCGCAATGCCCGACGGCAGCGCGCCGTAGAACAGCACTTCGGCGAAAATCTCCGGTTCGACATTCGGCGCTTCGGAAGGGGCGACGTTGGTTACTCTGAGCGTGGTTTCGCGGATGAAGAGGACCGGCAGTGTCGTTTCGAGACTGAGCATGAAGCCGTGGACGCCTTCCAGCGTGCCCGAAACATTGGCGCGCAGGCCGAGATAGGCGACGCCATTCTCGTTGAGCGCGGGCGCGTTGCCGGCCGAAAGCACCACCACCTTGTTCGAGGTGGCAATCGCATTCAACCGGGTTTGCAGGCCGCCGCGAATGATCGCCTCGCTGTCGCCGGACAGGAACTCGCCTCTGCCGCTGGCGGCGGGCGGCGGCGCCGAGGCTTCCATGGTCTTGGCCAGCGCCACCACCGCATCGATCTGGCCGAGCGTGGCGCGTTTGTCGTCGATGTCTGATCTGGCCGATGCGACGCTGCCGAGTGCGGCAAAGAGCAGCCAGCCGGCCAGCAATGCACATAGACCCGCGATCGCCACGGCCAGCGAGCGGCGGAGCAGCAGGCGGCTGTTGAGGATGGCCGTCAGCATCGCTCAGGAATCCCCGATCTTCGCCGTGATGGTGAAACGCTCGCCGGTCTGCCCGGGCACCCTGGTGACCGGCGAGGAGAATTCCGGCGCCGAAAACAGCGGCGAGGCATCGATGGGCTGGATCAGGTCGGCGGCGGAGGTCGCAAAGCCGGTGATCGTCAGCTGGTTGCCGCGCGAATTCAGGTCGCTCACCCAGGCGCTGTCGGGCAAGAGCCGCGTCAGTTCGGCCAGGATGCGCACCACCGAGACGGCGGTCTTCTTCTCGGCGCGGAGTTTTTCCGTCTGCTCGAGCTCGGTCTGGCGTTTTTGCAGCGCGGCCCGCGCCTTCCTGGCCTGAACCTGGGCAATGTCGATCTGCTCGTCGAGCACGCCGGCGGCCTGCCAGCTGCGCCATTGCGCATGGCCATAGGTGGCGCCAAGCCCGACAAGCACGCTGGCGAACGCCGCGATCCAGGCGCGCCGCGCGAAGCGGTCGCGGGGCCGGGGAGGCCAGATCGCTGAGCGGCTCAGCGGATCGGCAGGCATTGACCGCTCGGCCTCCGTGATGGCCAGCGAGCCGAGACTGCCGCCGACCTGGCGGATGGCGTCGAGCGCCGGCGCCAGGGTCTTCTTCTTGACCACGAAATAGGAACAGCCGCCATCAGCGTCGCCGGCAAAGACGATATGCACCTGCGACGGATCGATCGGCGTCGAAGCCATCAGGTCGAGCTCGGCCATGTCGCGGGCCTGCCGCACCGGCAGCCGCCGCGCGCCGAGCTGCCGCTTCAGGGCAAGGGTGCTGTCGATCCGGATGGCGACAGTGGGATGCCTGCGGCCGGAACGCAGCAGTGCTGCGATCTCGTCCGTGGTCGCATCCTGTTCCAGCGGCCGCGACTGGAACTCGGGAGTGCCCGCCGCATGCACGCGAATGCCGTCATCGGCGATGCCGATGCTGCAGTCCGATGACTTTGCCTGCTTGGCCCCGGGAACAAAGCTCGCCCAGGCGGCGCGCAATTCATCGCGCCACCAGTCGAACCCATCCAGGACCTGTGCTTTGTACGTCGCCATGACGCCCCACCCCACACGCCAGGCTGATTCTGGCCCGAGCGCACGGGCGCAGTCTACAGGGGCTTGTCAGGCAGGCGTGTGAAACACGGCTGGATGGCGGAGCTTAGTCACAGCTTTGTTGGCGGGGACGCTTCGTTGTGTGAACGTACGCCAGGCGCTCGCTGACTTGCCAAGGAAAGGGGTGAAAATACGGGGATCGCGTGACGCGCCGCGCGAGCCCAGCCCGGTGTTTTGCGAATAGATGGGTGTTTCGCGAATAGACAAGACTTTACCGTCGCCTTGATGTCTATATTCGGGTTGCTGCACTCTTGGTCGTCGGGGGGACGAGTTGGAGCTTCAATTTCTGCTTGTCGGATTTGCCTGCGCGGTCGCCGCCATGTTGTCGTTCATCACCTTCGTGAAATGGCGGGAGGTGCAGGCCCTCAGCCACTGGCTGCCGACGCCGGGAAAGATCATCTCGTCGCGCGTCGAGGCACGAGAGGTGAGAGTCTCGGGCGTCGGCTCGGACAGCAATGACACCACCGAAATCCGCAACTTCCCGGCGATCACCTTCGAATACAAGGTGGGCGGCAAGGTATTTCGCGGCTCGCGCTACAGTGTGAAGGAGAATTTGGGAAATTTTGAAGTCACCGAAACCCTTGCGCAGTTTCCGCGCGGCGCCGAGGTGACTGTTTTCTACAATCCAGCCGATCCGAGCAAGGCGGTGATCGAACGCACCTTTCCCGAAGGCGCCTTCAAATTCATGGTCAAGCTGTCGGCAGGGCTGGTGATCGGCGCGCTGGTGCTGGTGTTTTCCGTCGGCGGTATCCTGGAGGCGATCAGGCCGCATCTGCCCGAGCCGCAGAACCTCGGGGCAGCGGCGCTGCTGTTTTTAATGGGGCTGTTCGTCCTGCGCATGGGCTTCGCCCAGAAGGCGCTTGCTAGGCAAGCGGCGCAATGGCCGGTCGCTACCGGCCGCATCGATGCCTCAGGTCTGCAGGCGATCCGCGGCTATGGCAGCTTTCGCTGGCGCACCGTCTTTCGATCGCGCATCGTCTACAGCTATGGCGTCGCCGGCCAGCGCTACAGCGCCGACCGTGTAACCTTCGGCGCCAATGTGACGGCTTCGCTGCCTGGCCTCGTCAGCGGCCAGGCCAGGCGCTATGCCGAAGGCAGCAAGGTCGACGTGCACTACGACCCCGCCAATCCTGGCTCGGCAGTGCTCGAATGCAGGGTGCGCGGGCTCTGGCTGCTGTGGGTTTGTTCCCTGGGCTTTCTCGGCGCCGCCGCCTGGCTGGTCGGGCTGATCTGAGGCCCGTTGTCGGGCGAATGCCGTGGCAATTGTCCAGGTCATCGGTTTTTAAGGGGGGAGAGACGGTCTGATGTTCATCCGCAAATCAGGCATCCTGCTGCTCGGCTTGCTCGGCCTGGTGGAGGCGGCGAGCGCAAAGGAATGCCTGCTGAGCCATGCCACCTATCGCGAGCCGCGCTCCGGCGCGGTGCTGCAGTTCCGGCCGATGCAGAACGAGCCGGCGGCCCTGACCACCGAAGTGTTTTCGTTGGCCGTGCCGCATACGAAGATCAGCCTTCCATCCGACATCACCTGGACCAACGGCAAGAATGCCTTTCCGCTCGGCACCATCCGCCACACCTGCACGGATGATGATCGCGAGGCCGGCCTCGAGGACGGCACCGGGCTCTGCCTGATATGGGACGGGCAGGTCTATGCCCTGACCGGGGGCGGCGCCGAGCAGCTGAACTCCCGCGAGGCGACACCGGCGCCGAAAGGCCTGCTGCTGCCCGGTTTTGGTGCCGCTTTCACCGAATGGGCCGATTTCGCCAACGCCAATCCCGATGGCTCGGCCTGGGATGCTTTCACACTGACAGGATGCAGCGATGACTAACGCCACGAAATCGGCAATCTGGACCTGCGCCCTGTTCGCCTCTGTGGCGATATCCGCCGTGGCACGCGCGGACGAGCCCGCGCCGTCGCGCCCGCCCATCGACAAATGCGTCTGGGAAAAACTCGCCGACAAGACCGTCGGCCTCGCCGCCTGGGTGCAGCGTTGCGATTTCGGCTTCCGCCAGATCCATTTCGAATTCGTGGGTAACGCGCTCGCCATCAAATACAGCGATGGCGGCGCAGCCGATCCGCTGGTCGAGGTGTTCGACATCAAACCAGGCGAAACCGCCGAGGCTGCCGTGCAGCAGCTGTTCCTGGAAAAGACCGACAAGACCGTCAGCGCCCGCTGCGTGCTGGCGCCCTACACGGAGGGAACGGTTCCCTCAGGCATCAAGCGCTACACATTCAGCCCTGACGCTGCCTACGCCAAGGAACTGACAGCGAAGGCCGACCCCGACGAGGTTCCCGAGCCGCCCTGCGGCGACTGGGGCGAAATGCCTGACGGCATCCAGTATTTCGAGGTGCCGGCGGGGCGGAAAGTCCTGTTCATCCGCATCGGGCAGGACGAGCCGCTGTTTGACGAGCAGACGTTAAGGGTGTTGCCATAGGGGTAGTCGGCTACACCCTGCGACAGGCGCTGGTCGAGATGCTCGGTGAAGGCCATCTCGCGCTTCGTCATCCTCGGGCTTGACCCGAGGATCCATGCCGCGACTTAAGCCGAAAAATGCGGCCGTGCTTAATTCTGGACCGCTGCAACGCTTCGATATCGCGGCATGGATCCTAGGGTCTGCGCGCGTCGCTTCGCTCCTTGCTACGCCCTAGGATGACGAAGCGGAGGGTTCGTTGATCATCGCCTCGACATTATACCCATCCGGGTCGAGCACGAAGCAGGCATGGTAGTTCGCGCCATAGTCCGGGCGCGGCCGATGCGGAAAAGTCTGCGAGGGGCACGCCTCAGCATCATCGTCGGGGAGCGTCAACGAAGGTCCGGGTCGAGGGTCGTCCACCATGGGACATTTTTGTTAACATCCCCAAATGGAAGCGCATCTTCGACAGCGCTACGTGATGGAAATTTGGACGAAAATATCGAAGCTAGGAGCCACCCACGATATTCATCAGTGGTTGCGGCTCGCATAATATCTATGAGGGTCTCGACGTCACTTCGCGACAGTACAAACTCCATATCGCTCAAACTAAATATCGGAACATGTTTGCGATACTCCGGTGGGATTCCTCGAACGTGCGCATCGGCCTTTCTGTGTGCCATCGCGCAAACGTCGGCTTCGGTGCCGAAAGCCGATTCAATCCAATTATCCAAAGTGCATACGCCTAGGATCGTGTCCTCTGATGCAGCGAACTCACCGGGGATCAAACCTTTGGAGCTGTCGGCAAGATATTTCCAAAGTTGAAAAACACCTTTGGATAAATCCTCGTATGCCTCGGCAAAATCCTTCGTAGGATTTTCACCAAAGCGGATAGTCGCATTTTGCCGACGCCCTTTTATCTCGATGGCAGCGATAACGCTATTCGTCTCGGACACCAGAATGTCTGGCGTCTTCTCGGCAGTGCGCCCATAGGTTATATTGCCGCTCACTCCGTATTTTTCAGCCCTTTTTTCGATGACATCGCTTATATATGACTCGAGATTTGCAGAAAAGTCATTCCTGAGATCTGGGTTGTCTACAAAGTCGTAGAACAATCCTTCTGTTATTCTATAGAAAAGAAGGTCTGGAAAGGGAGTCATCACGTACCCCACTCCCTCCTGAAGAAATGTTACAAGCGGCGAAACGCGAAAGATGCTTGGTGCATAAGCGATATGGTCGTAGCCTTGCCGAAGTCTTCGTACCGCACCGTG
This sequence comes from bacterium M00.F.Ca.ET.205.01.1.1, assembly GCA_004791255.1. Taxonomy (GTDB): domain Bacteria; phylum Pseudomonadota; class Alphaproteobacteria; order Rhizobiales; family Rhizobiaceae; genus Mesorhizobium. The sequence goes on along the minus strand of SRUQ01000002.1, from coordinate 508,651 downwards.
CGCTTCCTCGATGGATACGGACAATATGCCAATTGTCTTAAGAACGTCGTTTTGGTCAATTCCTATTTTTTTTGATTCTATATCCGTCCGTATCGTTGATTGCTTCAATAGCATCGCGTAGATAGCGAACGCCGTCTTTGTGAACACGTCGAACTCGATGTCATATTTTTCTTTGAAGTAAATTCTCGATCTGTCAGTTCTGTAAATCGAGTGATACCGTGCCATTCGTGACACGGTGGCAAAGCGTCTTTGCCACTCAAATTGACGTTTTGCTAGCCTGTTAAGCTGTGAAAGAACGCCAACGCGACGTAACACTGGGCCGTCGGAGGCGTTTTCAGCTCTATTTAGCAAGTTGTAGGCTGTAGCGAACGCACTGAAACTGCGCAGATTTAGAGTTCTTATGAATCCGTCACGTTTTTTTGGCTCCCAAGGAGCTGCCAACAATTCATTGGCGAGTGTTTCCAGGAACCATGGATGAAAGTAAAATTCGGAATGGCGGTCGGTTGTTCGGACCTCATTTGGCAAATCTGCGAAGAACGATGGGGCACTGTTTCTAGGGTTTTGTATTTTTTGAATCGAATATATTGCGAGCAGAAATTCTAATTTTGGTGCGGAGGACAGGTATTTCTGAAGCCGCTTCAAACTGCGGCGTTTGTCGGCTACGGACGAGAGTCGGATCGTGTCCCTGCCTCTCATGCCCTTCCTTTCAAATTAGGCAGGCGACCATAGTCGCCTGCCTAGTGGTGCGAGAGCCAAAGTTGTATCCTGACCCCATCGGATCTAATTGAAATTGCAGGCATATTTTTTAGGAAGATATTCCACACCCAAAGTTAGGTACCTGGCACACCCAAAGTTGTATCCTGAAGTGCCTGTCGAGGTTTTTCCGTGGTCGTTTTCGGCTTTCAAAACCAAGCGTCGGCACCTCTCTAGTCCTCGTAAGAGTTTTCCGGCTCCTCCCGGAGGGTTCCGGGCGGCTCAAAGTAATGCCAGAAAGCAAGTTGGGGGCAGGAAGCGTTGACGATGCCTGCCTAAGGTTTTTCCGGACTGAAACGGCGTCTTCGACACCTGTTGCGAGGTTCCACCGCTCAGGCTTCTTCCTCATCGCTAAACGCCCTCACGTCTTGGCCTGGGACGAAGCTAGAAAGAATCGTGGCACCGATTGACGCCAGCAAGCCGGCGCCTGACCCTTCCTTCAAACAGGAGCACAAAGGTGACGGCGATGGAAAACGAGAAGCGGCATTTCTGCAGGTTGACCGAGGATGAGAAGCTTTTCGTCCTCGACGGGCTCGAACGATCCGGCAGCGTCAGGATGATGGCCAACGTCCTAAAAGGTAACTTCTCGGACCTGGCCACCTCGGCATCGGAGGATGTCAGGGCGAAGTTTGCGCGATGGCAGGAAGTCGCAAAGAAGGGGCTGGCCATTGAGGCGGAATGGGGCGAGGGCGCTCTCCTGAAGCTCGACGGCCCTGTCTTCGTGGATCTGCGCGCAAAAGGGCTGATGAACCCGGACCGCATCCGCAATGCCGAGGCATATGCCGCGGCTCATTCTGGCTTGCCGGAATTGAACTCTTCGAGCGCCCTGTAAGCGTCGGCCAGGTCGCCATCTACGGTGTGTCGCGTCCTCGTCCTTGCCGGAATCACCACGTAAGCAAAATGCCCGCCGTCTTTCCACTGCTCGACGATCTCGCCATCGTCACTGCTGTCAACCGGACGTTCCTCGATCTCCGGGTCAATGTCGTCGGAATGATTCGCGGACAAGCTCTTGCTCCTTCCATTGGCTTCGGCTTCGGCAGCTAGCAGCTTCCGAAACTTTGCCGCCGCGCTGGTAAGCGCGATCCGCGCCACAGCCGGCACTCAAGGATTCACTACCTGATGTCAAGCATTGGCGGGCGGGAAGATTGGTCGATGTCTCCGTAATGAGCGCCGCAGCGCCGACAGCCGCCGCGAAAAGCAGCCGCCGGGAAAAGGAGGGTTCCGGATAGCCGGGTCAGAACCGCGGGGAGGGCGAGTAGCCTTGCTCTGTCTCCTGGGCAAACCTATCCAGGAGAATTTGCTTTCGTCTCTCGTTAGCCACCTTGTCTGCTTCGGTCGGCGCGATCGGACGTGTCAGGTCGGCGTCGTTATAGCGCTGACCATTCTTGAAAGGTGATCCTAGCGGAGCGGATACGACCTTGTAGATCAGGAACGGGAGGAGTGTTTCCCCGCAGAGCCGCCTGATGCCTTCCGGAAGGATCACTTCGTCTCGCGCACGCACGAACACGACCCCTTCTTTCTCCGGAGAGGGTTCGGGCAGACGCTGGATGACAAAGTCCAGTTCGTCGGCCGGAATGCCGACGTTGACCGTATAGGCGTTCAGGGAGTTCTGGACGTGAAGCTCCCAGAAGGGCGGAATACCCACTTCGTGATGCGGCAGGCGCCGGAAGTGGACAACATAGTTCGGGCAGCGCCGGAACCCCTCGTCGCCGACTAACTCTGCCGTTAAGTCTCGGCCTTCAAGGAAGTCCGCGTTCTTTCTGCGCTTCATGCTACTGCCTCCCGAACTGCCTGCGCAGGATCAGGGCGGATTAAGCAAGGATCAAAACATCAGCGTTGTGCGGCATCGCGTGCAAGTGAAGACATCGCTCTGCTAATGTCGTGCGCGAAGGTCTTCCTTTAACAAGATACCGATGGTGTTCCCGGTCGCGGTTCCCTCGGAAGTCACGAGCATTGCTGCAACTCAAGCTAATTCTGGATTGCGAGCCGATCATGAGGTACGGGGGCGCATGCCCAGACGCGGCGAAATGCCGAAGTCTTGCCTGCTGCATCTCGCGTCTTGGCGCATAGCATTCCGATGACGTCCAACGTTCTCTCGTAGTTCTCCACCACCGGCTTGCATATCAGGTCCTTATGGTGGGCTACGTTATTTCTGAACGTGCGGACGAACTCCACTCCATCGTGAAGGTGATCGATATTCTTCTCTCTCGGGAACCCCGCCACTATCGTGTGGAGTTCGGCTTTCCATAGATGCGGATGGAATTTCTTCGTGAAAACGTTCACCCAGAAACCGAAAGTCAGTTCGCTGGTGATATAGTCGGATAGGTCGCCTCGGCGTCCCTTATCGATCTCGCTCTGATATGCGTCCGTCAACTGTTGGGCAAGGTTCGACTTTCCCAATCGATAATCGAGGAGATCGGTGCTGCGGTACCACTGCCTACCATATTTGCCCGCGAGCCTTCTCATCGCAACGTTCCGAATCGTGATCTCTGCGATGTGCAACGTTGGCAGAAGCGAACCAGCGACCGCAGCATTCCACGTATGCAAGCGTACCGCTAATCGCAGGTCGCCGTCGGCCAAATCGAGGTAGCGTTTCATACGGGCAGGCGATATGGTTTTCTTGAGTTTCTCCAAGGCTGCGGTCGGCAAGGAATTTGGGCCTTGCAGAAAGTGATCAGCTAGCTTATAAGTTTCGCATGCGCTGTCGGGTTCCATTTCTGCATTAGCAGTCAAATCCCCGGTGGACACAGATATGGGGGTTGGACCTACGGGTGCCAGCCCCCCTTTGTTTTCAGCCTCTACAACGCCGTTCAAGCATCATTCTCCGTTGGTTCGTCATCGCGATCATATCCGGCGTTCTTTCGCTCAACAACAACCAGATCGTCAGCTTCCTCGTACTCGTATGCAACGCCGTCAATGGTAACGCTGCATGTTATGTGAACTGTTTCCTACATTGTCCTTTTAAGTGCGGATCCCTGCCGCCTCTGACCGTCACCTACGGTTGTTCGCTGCGGGCGAGCACTAGGAACCCCCCGGACCTGACGTCGCTTTTCTTGGGGTAACGGCAGAAGGAGCAGCCCTCCGCGCTTCCCCCTTCTCGTTCCTAATCATTTTCAGAACTGATGCCTTGTCGTAGGCCCAAGCGCCCCGATTGTCGGCCTCGAAATGCTCGACCGACTGCCTGTTAAAGAAGAACGCCCCGACCGTTTCCGGGAGCAGCGTCGGCATGATTCCGGCCAGCCGGAGAAGGGCGCGGACCTGCTTATGGTGCATGCGAGTTTTCTGGCAGAGCTCGCCGAGCGAAACGAAGCGCCTCCTGAACGCCTCCGCGCTCTCGCTTGAAACGACCGGGATCATCCGCCTCGCGTCAGGGCTGAATTCCTCAACCAGCGTCAGGTAGTCCGACGCGATCAAAGCGTTCACGACGGTGTCATGAGTTCCAGGCAAGAAAGCTTCTGTCTCCTCCTTCGTAAGGTTGGTGCGCGTTTCGCGCGAACGCACGATCCGCGTTACCTCGTCGGCGTCCAGCAGCAGAGCCATGTAGTCCGTCCTGCCAACGAGCCTGCCTTTCCAACTCAGCTTCCCCGTGAAGACCATGTCGAGAAGGTCTGGAATGCTGCAGGAGGACGCACGCCGCGCGCCGATAACATCGAGCTGGCGCTTGGTTGGCTCTGAAACTTCGCAGGCGCCGTCGAAAAGGTGGAACCGAAGCTGCTCGACACCTTCTGTCGAGAAACGCCGCTTTGCATTCCTTCGAGAGCCTGTGCCTGCCAACGCGGAAAGGTACCCGCCAGCGACCAACGCCGTCAGGTGAAGGCGTGGAACGCCGAGAAGCTTCTCGACCTCCGGAGCGGTGATCGCATCCTTGAGCTCCGAAACGACGCGATGGACCTCGCCGGACTTGACGAGGATGCGATGGTCCATGACCCCGGATCGCTCTCCCGCGTCGTCGACGCCCATCCGTTTGAAAAGCCGACGGATGGTGAGGGCATGCACGCCGGAGTCACGGGCCGCGGTGCGAACCGTGTGGACCTTGCGGTCGCCCGCTGGTTCTCCGAGCACGTGGGTCCCCGGTTCGATTGGCATGGTTTCCAGGGCGAAGTGGCGCACGACGTCACGCAGCTTGGCGTAGGCCGGATCGTCCACCGTCTTTTGGAGCAGCCCGTATGCATAGCCGTAGGTGTCGCGCGGACCCCAGAAACCGCGCATCGAAGACTGCGCGTCGTTGAGCCTTCCGAGAAACGTGCGAAGAGATTCCTCACCGGCGCTGGCGATGCGGAATCCTTCGTCGGCGGCCGCGGCCCAGTCGGAGGCAATGAACTGCGCGACCTTGACTTTCGGCTCATGCAGCGAGGAAACGCCAAGGGCCTCGCAGAATGGTGCCGCCACGTACAGCGGTAGGTCATCGAGCCAGTTCTCCGGCGACCGCACTCCGCGGAGCCGATCCTGAAGCCATGCCTGGAAAGGGGATGCACCCGAGGCAGCGGCCGCATCCGCCACTTGCGAAAGGCTCGGCATCAACGTGCGAATCGTGTCGCTGAAATCGAAAGGAGCGAAGGGTGTTCGGATCGGCTTCGTCGCCGTTAGATAGATCTCGTGGCGGCTACAGGAACGAAAATGAGAGAGGGTCCATTCAAGCCGGAGCCATGGCCTGCTGAACAATGGACCATCGTAGCGGTCCATATCTTCTCGCACGCAGTGGGCGCAGAACCGGAAATACGTCCGGTTGATCGCAAGCCGGACGAACGTCTCGTCAGCTACCTCGTAGAGCTTCCCACTCTTGGGGACTGGCGTGTACTTCAGCAGCTTTTCAGGGTCTGCGCGCCCAAGCGTTGCAATGGCACGTACGGCAGACGCAATGCCTTTATCGAGACTCCGTTGTTGGATGCACATGTCGCGCAAGAGATCCCTGAGGGAACGGCCGTTCAGAGCGGCGAGGCGGGACGCGAATCCCGCTGCCGGCTCCTGCTCCTCGAGCTGATAGGCAAACGCAAGCGGCTCCAGCGCCCGCCCGTTGGTCCTCACGATCAGTACTCCTCGATCATGAACAGACCAGGCTCCAAACGCATCCAGTCATCCACGAGGAAGGGGTTCATTTCGTCATGTCCCCGGGCCTGCGAATGCTCGATATAGGCGAGGGCGAAATGGTCGCGCGTCAGAGCCGCAGCGTTTTTCGACGCCGCCTGCTCAATCGCGGCGAGGATCACCTGAGCGATGCGTCCGTACCTATACCTGGCCGCATGCGCGACTCTGTCCGGGAGGTCGCTTTCCAAAACCTTGGTGGAGTTCAGCCCGGCCGCTTCGCACATAGCGGCCACGACATTAAGGATAAGGATGCGCTCTTCCGGAAGAACAACATCCGGAAGGTGAAGGTGCCGTGCGCGCCGCTCGATCTGCTCGTCGAGCTTGGCCAGAGATGTGATGCTTGGCATCCCGGACATGACGAAGCTGACAGGCCAGGGCTTGTAGTTCATGACGCCTTTGAGCGCCTTTCTGACGGAGTCTCGCTCCCTGTCGGATTCGGTAAGTTTCAGCAGGTGCTGCGTCTCGTCGATGTGAATGAGGAGGACTTTTCGCAGGTGCAACTGCTCGGGAAGGATGTCCCACACTTCGCCCTGTTCGTACTTGCGGGTGATCTTGTATCCAGCTTTTTGCAGGATATTCAAACCCAGGAACTTGAGGGTCGACGGCCCCATCAGCGTGAGTGAGATCACGGGTTCGATGGTCCCATACGATTTCTGGATCGGAGCTAGCGTGGGGTTTTCCTCAAGCATCCGATCCACCAAAGTGGTCTTTCCTGCGCCGCTTTCGCCGGTCACGAACAGGATTCGGCCGTCATCGCGCCGTAGGTTTTTCTTCGCCAGCATCATCGTCACGAAGCGGGAGAGGATGCCTTTGGCGACGTTGTCCCGTCCGCACCGCACGTACACACTTTTCGCGCGTTCCAGCACTTCCTTGACGCGCTTCTCCTTCTCGGTGAGGCGGTCTGAAATCGTGTCGAGGAAGTCGTCGTCGGACATGGCATCGTTCCAGCCCGTCGGGAGCGTACCGTCGGCACGCTCGTGGTCTGCGCGGAGTCCTTGATCGGCAAGTTGACGCGTCATTCGTCTTCTCCATCATAGAGGTTCATGCTTCCGCCGAATGGCGTCGGCTTTGGTGAACTTTCTTCGAGGGGCGACCCGGGAGACGGGAGGGACTTCTGCCCGGCATCGAGACGGCGTCGCGTCGAGAGCGCGACGACTGTACCCAAACCGTCGCCCTCGGGTTCCTCGGCCGCATGTTCAACAGACCCAAGTCCTGCCCTGCCGGAGAACGCGATCCGAGCCTCGATCAGGTCCATCGTCTTTTCCGTGATTTCGTGGGTCGCGATGGCGGCCCTCTTGCGGACGTTTTCGGCCAGATCTAGGAAGTGCCGATGGGCATCGATGCGGATTGTTCGGCCGGCTTGCTGTTCGGCCTTAACGAACTCGCGCACAGCTCGCTTCGCCAGGAGCGTTTCAGCGAGCGTCTTCCCGTTGCCTGTGCCATCCACGCTGGGAACCGTGAGGAAGGCATGGTCTTCGGGGACTTCTTTGATCCGCCCCCTGAACTGCTTGGGAATCCGGACGAATACGCAGCCGAGGTCCTCAGGCTCGACGATGACGTCGACCTTCTTCTGACCCAAGAGAGCGTAGAGGCGGGCGAGTTCCAGCGAGTTGTATGAAATCCCCAGGAATTCGACGCCGTGCTTGCTGATGCTGCGGTCTTTGCGCCGCAGCCCGAAGGCAACGGCCAGCTGTTGCTCGGAAGGGGCAGGCGGCAGGCCACCCTTTTCAAGCTCCATCCATTTGCCGTACGGCGTCCGGCCCTCCAGGCCACGGTGGGGGCGGAGATGGTAGTAGTCGACGATGAATACGATGACGGTCTTGTAGAATTCTCCGACCGTCAGCGCCGCGAGCTGTTCCGCCGGATAGTCTCCCCGTTCGACAACGTTAGCGAACGCCCGTCCGGCGAAGTAGCGGCAAAGGCGCTTCATGTAGCGGAAAAAGGCTTCGACCGTGCCGCGCATGCGAGGGTCTTGCTCGGGGATCACACGACTGACGTTGGCGCGCATCGCTGCGTCATCGAATTCTCTGCCGTACGCCGGTCCTCCGTCAGTCGCCACGTAGGTGGGGCGGCCATGCATATGCCAAGAGGCCTGCGCTCCCGCCGCAGCCGCTAATTCGGTCTTGTCGACCATTACCGACCTGAGCGCGGGCTTCGTCGTGGCAGTCGAGGGGCTGTTGATGGAGAGGTTGAAGCCGACGATGCATCGAGACGCGCAGCAGATGCCTGCCGTAAACGCCATCCGGACGCGGGGCACGAGCTTTCGTTGCTCGGGCGTCAAGGCCTTCCAGATTGCGGAGCGCTCGATGAGCGTGTGGAGGTCGACTTCCCAGTCGTCCATCTCGACTCGGCCCAACGCCGTCGTGATCGAGAGTCCCTTACCGACCGGAGTGTACTTCCGAAGAGCGTAGTCGCTGTCCTCGCGGCCGGCGTCGACCATGAAGGGGTCAAGCGCATGAATCCTGCGGCGAACGGCGTTGGGGCTGGCGTAGACGTGCTGGTGCTGCGGCAGCGTTTTGTTAATTTCGTAGAGGGCCAGCTCAACGTTCTCACAGATGTCCGCCATCTTGGGTTGGAGGATGCTAGCGAACTTTTGGACTTCGACCGCGATCACTGCGGCAACGCGCTGATCGAGCTGGCTGCGGTTTCCGCAGTTCGAATACCGAGGACGGAAGCTGTCCATGCGGCAGTTCCCGGCGATGAACTTCGCAAGCCACTTCTTTAACGCGGGAGGACTTGGGTAATCGAACGCCTTCCGCACCTCGCCAGGGAGTCGCCGGCCCGGCCGCCGCCGCTCTCCGAATGTGTCGAGATACCAGCGATCCATGCGGTCCGCGTTCTCCTCAATGAAACGCGCGCAGTCGTCAACTGTGCGGCGCGGGCGCCAGTGCCGTTCGACATTCACCGCGGCGTCCAGAAAACGAACGCACCATTCCTTCTTCCAGGCGACCGTCCTCAGATCCTCTTCCGAAAGGTCGCTGAGGTCGGAGTCGTCGAACCGCACCCGTAGGATGCCGAGGGCCTTCGAATAGTGGCCTTCGTCGATACGGATTCGCTTCGAGCGGATCAGCCCGTTGATCTCCTTGTCCGTCTTCACGACAAAGAAGTCCTCGGCGATCAAGTCGCCAGTGACTGGCTGCAACACGTGCGAGTCCTTGACCTTGCGTTCGACCCTGAAGGACTGCCCGTCGATGACTAGCCTGTCGTGGCGGCCGAACAAGTGAGATCTTTCGTGGCCTCCCGCCAACGCCGCTGGATTCATCAGGTTCACGTACCCCTCCATTCTCTTGTTTTCCTTCGGCTTTATGGGGTTCCCGTAAGGATTGAATTAACGGCGCCCTTCCCGTACTGCGCGATTGACGAGGACGGCGTTATCGGCCAACCGGACGTTTGCTGGAACCTTCAGGAGTCCTTTCTGAATCAGGGCCACGGTGGCGCGCCGTCCGCGTTCGCCCAGGCCTGTTTCGCGGACGACGTCGGAGAGCAGGACTCGCGCCGGAAGCCTGTACAGGGCGGCGGTCACGATCGCCTGGCCTTCGAAGTCAAAGTCAGACGCGTACGCCAGGATGTCCTTGGCGTTCTCGATCTGCGTCAGCGTCAGGTCCTTCTCGGTCAGGATCCGGAACTCGTCGGCGAACCGATCGCCCTGTTGCTCAGAGATAAGCCGAAGTGTCTCTAGAAGGTCGTCATCCACGTCCTCCTCGTACTTGACCGCGTAGGCGACCCTGCCTGAGGCCTGTCGCTGGACGAAGTCGAAGTAGTGTTTTCGCTTCTTGCCGTGTTGGATGTACTCCGCCTTCTGCTGTTCACGGATCTCCAAGGTTTCGACAAGGGTGAGGAGGACTACAAGTGCGGCCTCTTCCAGATCGCTTTCGAACCAAATGCTCCTGCGACGGAACGGATCGACCACGGCGCCTACCTTGGAGCCGCGCTTCCTCGGTCGCGGCACACGGTTGGCGACGCTGTCCTCTACATCTACCGCAGGGGCGTCCCGGCCCCAGTCACGTGGAGCGGCATCGGTATAGACCACCCTCCGGACGAGCTGCGGATCTCGGCCACCTTATGGTTGGCGAGCGCGTCAGAACGGAAGCTGAACGCGCGGACAGACGTGTTCAAGGCTTCGGCGAGCAGAAGGTTGTGGCAGCGCATTTTCGTTTCCCTTGCGACAATTGCAGCGCATCGCCGACAGGCGATGAAATGCATCTATAGGCCGAGCAGGAGACGCGAAGGTTTCGGACAGCAGCCGGGAACGAAGCCGACCTTTCGGTCGCGGACTCGTTCACACGTGCCGTTGCGGGTAACCGCCACGTCATCCATCGATCTGGGAAGGGTCGAAAAGCCGGATTTGAATCCCCGGCGGAACATACCGGGGGCCTCAGCCCTGAGCTTCGCGGACTTCCCGCACAGCTATCGATATGCACATCATTCTCATTCTCGTTCAGTCCTCTGTGCCCGGCGTTCGTCGGGGAATGCGGCATTAACGCGGAAGGTCCTGCGATATAATGAACAGGACTGGTAAAATTGTTCAGATCTCAGGCAATTGTTCATAAACTCGACCTTTGACCGGCTTGTGTCGTGCGATCTGCCCTCTCAAGCTACTTAAGGGCGGTGCTTCTGGTCGACCCATTTCACTGGAGTTCGAGCAATGGATACGACTAACACTGTGATCGATCGCATCTCTGAAAGGGATTTCCTTTCATCAATGCAGCTTGCAGAGGCGATGGGAGACATGACATCGCTCGCTGCGATGTTCCATGCTTATCGAAAGCTTTCAAGATCGACTGATCCAGGAGTGCAATCGGAGTACGCCCGGCTGAGATCAGTCCTTGAGGCAGGGCAGCAGATCGAGCAGCAGCACGGGCGCGGCAGCCTGTTTAGGCTAGACCATCCTTCGGTTAGCCTCTTCACCGCTAAGGGGGTAATCAGTCCAAGCGAGTTGGCCAACGCCGCGCACCATCAAGCATCGCTCAGCGGCCAAAACCTTTTGTGCGCGTGATCCTGCTGGCGAATTCGAGAGCTTCCGCGAGACTCGCCGTCACAAGCTCTTCCCCTTTCAGGGCCGACAACGATGTATCCGACACACTGTCCTCCGAGGATTATGGCATAGAGCGCGCAATCACTCGGCACGTCCTCGTCAGTAACCAACACGATCTCTGGAATTGTGGAAGAGGCATCGTTCTTCAACTGAAATAATTCCCGGTTAGTACTTCACTCGGTCCATATGGGATTCGCACTCAGAGCCAAAGCCGGAAATTCTCATGTCTTTGCTGGCGTGAATGTCATTCGGGTCGCACGAACAGCAGCCCGATATGATTTTCAGCGGTTCGCCAACCACAGGCACCCACTTTGCGGCGCATGGGCTACGCAAGAAGCACGCGGACGTCTACCTGCAGGAATTCGTCTTCCGCTTCAACCGCCGCAGGCACTACCGATCATCCTTCGAGCGGCTGCTCGGTATTGGTGTCAAGGTTGGTGCCGGAACCTCTTGGGACATCACCGGAAAGCGGCCGATCTTCGGCGAACTCAAGGAGGCGGTCCGCGGACAGGACGAGGAGGGGCGCGAGGATGCGTATCTGCGCGCCCGGCTGGCCGACGTGCCGCTCAAGTACGCCAAGCTGCTGCTGAACCAAGATTACCCACCTGAGCGAGAGCAATACACGCGCAAGAAGCCGCAGCGGCCTGTGCTCGCCAAGCGCCGGACGGCGTTCGTGTTCGACACCCACTGAGGCACCCCTACCTCTTCGGACTAGACGGGACCTCTGCCTCTTCGGGATCTTCGCCAAGGAGCTCGGAAGGTGCGTATGCATCCTTCTGTTTGGCGTGGCGCACGGCCGCGATCTCTATGCCGCTCTTGCCCTGACGGACAGTCAGCACGAACGGATTGAGCACCATGCGCCGGGTTCCGGGGATCTCGCCGCGAACGCCACTGTCGGGGAAATCGACGAGGCGTTCGCGCAGGCTTCTCATCTTCGCGACAATCTTTTCGGCCGCCGAAGGATTGCGCTCAGCAATGTAGGCGATGCCGTTCAGGAACTTTGCCTCCGCCTTCGGAGACATACCTGCCATGCGTCGCGACATCAGCCCACCTTGGCTTGGCGGGAGTTGCGGGCTGCCGCAATGATGGCGTCAGCCTTGTCCATGACCTCGTCGAAATCCACTACCTGACCTGCATCGAGCTCTTCGATCCCCTTCATCTCATCGAGCAGATGCCCGCCCTCGCCATCGAGGTAGACTCGAAAAGCGCGCAGCATCACCCAAGTCCGGTCCCGGTCAAGAGCAGTGGCAATACGTTCGAAGTCGGCAAGCATAGCTGCAGGAACCCGAAGGGAAACCTGCGTTTTGTCTTCAGTCGCCATCATTGACCTCATTTGTAATTCGTTGAGGTTCAATGTATCCCACGGAACGACAAAATGTCAACCCGCACTAGGCCAACGACTTCAGGACGACGGCCCTATATCTTGTATGACCGGAGCGAGCGGGATAAGCCTTCTCCACTTCAAAGTGTCTGTGTCTTTCGATGCTCCATCCAGTTCGATCATCAGATCGTAACCCTTGGCTGCGTTCCTGATCGCGAAGTCGATGCGTCTATGTCGTCCAGTATCGTCAACGAACTCGTACTGCGCGGAGACGTCGTCAGGATCTAGCCCAGGAACCTTGGCGAGGATTAGGTCCACAAACCTTTGTTCGAAATCAGCTGGATGCTTCATCTTGTGCGCGTTGACAGACTTCCATTCGGCCCAATCATGAATGTCCCCCTTCATGTTCGCTCCCCATCATCGCCCGGGTGCACGATCCGCGACGTCGAATCTAGTGGCTGTTGCTACCGAATACCGCGGAACTGCCCACGTTATCCAACTCTCACGCATAGTCGATTGGCATTTATGTATCCCGAACGAGGCGTTCCATGCGGCCGGTTCTTCGCGTGGTCCAGAGAGAGAGGTCATCGACCGTATTCGCAATCCGTAGCTCCGGCCATAGATTTGAATCTGGCACGGCAGCGCGGAATGCTCTGGCGTGGAGCCGGCTGCCAATGTGACTTGCCCCCAGGATACATATGGGGCGATGGGTTTGATCCCGGTCAAATACCTTCTGCTCGCTCTGGGTTAGCAGAACCCTGCATTTTAGAACTGTGCCCTGTGGCCGTGGCTTGCGGTGCAGGGAAGCTTTCAGGGAATTGCCATGAATTCGACGCCGGACAAGCCCCATCCGGATTGGGACCCCCGATCCGGTCAAGTCCTTTCCAACCAGATCAAAGCCTATGACGTCATGCGCCGCCGTTGCCCGGTGGCGTATAGCGACTATCTTGGCTGGTCACTGTTCCGGCATGAGGACGTGGTGCAGGCACTGGACGATCACCATACGTTCAGCAGCGTCGTTTCCAGCCATCTGTCGGTGCCAAGCGGCATGGACCCGCCCCAGCACACGGCATACCGGCGGCTGATCGAGCGCCAATTCAGGCCCGAGCGCGTGGAAGGTTTCGAACCGCTTTGCCGGACGATCTCAGCCAATCTCGTGTCCGGCCTGGAAAGGGGCGTGGAAATCGATCTGGTGACGCAGCTTGCCCAGCTATTCGCAGTCCATATCCAGTGCGCTTTTCTCGGCTGGCCTGCAAGTCTGCATGAGCCGTTGCTTCTGTGGGTCCGCAAGAACCACGAGGCCACCTTGGTCAGAGACTCGAGCGCAATGGCTGCCATCGCGCTCGAGTTCGACGGCTATATCAGCGAATTACTGGATGCGCGGCGTGAGGCCGGTGCGGATGCGCCAGATGACATCACGACGAATTTGCTCCGGCAAAAGATCGGGGACAGGCCGCTGAACCACGAGGAGATCGTAAGCATCCTGCGTAATTGGACGGTCGGCGAACTGGGCACGATAACCGCTTGCGTGGGGATTCTGGGCCACTATGTTGCGGAAAACCCGCAGGTGCAGCAGCAGCTTCGAGAGAATTTGCACCTGCTGCCCGCCGCCATCGACGAGATACTGCGGATACACGCGCCGCTCATTTCCAACCGGCGGGTGACGACCATGCCGGTCGAAATCGGCGGACGCAGGATTGCAGCCGGCGAGCGGATTACTCTCATGTGGGCGTCGGCCGACCGCGACGAAGCGGTCTTTGGCAACTCCGACGAATTCCGCGTCGATCGCGATGCCACGCAAAACCTCCTCTATGGCCGCGGCATCCATGTCTGTCCGGGCGCGCTTCTGGCCCGACTGGAACTGCGCGTCGTCATGGAGGAATTGCTGAAGCGGACTGACAAGATCGCGTTGCCGCTTGGACGGCAACCTACAATTGCCATCTATCCGGCAAGCGGGTTTTCCAGTCTGCCGATGCTTATCTTATAGTTTGTGGAGGCGACGCGCTTTGTCCAAACGGCGCTTGCGGCACATTTCCGACATGTCCCGGCGGGGAGGGCGACGCCTTGGCCGATGCCTGCGCGGCGGGGCCGCGGTGGGCGAGGAAGCCATGACGGCCAGCGGCCGAGCCGAGCAGGCGGGAGAAGTGTTTTCAGGCCTTGCCGAGATGTCGCCCGCCTATTTCGGACTGGTCATGGCCACAGGCATCATCTCGCTGGCGGCCTTCATGATGCAGCACGACACGATTGCGCTCGGTCTGTTCTATCTCAATATCGGGCAATATGCCGTTTTGTGCGTATTGTACGCCTTGCGGGCCTGGCACTATCCGCGTCGCTTCTTCGGCGATATGGTCGCCCACCTGACCGGGCCGGGTTACTTCACCACGGTGGCCGGCACCGGCATCCTCGCCAGCCAGTTCATGGTGCTGCGCGAGAACATCGTCGTCGGTAAGGCCCTGTGGATGCTGGCCATCCTGCTCTGGGTGTGCCTGACCTACACGATTTTCACCGCCTTCACCGTTCGGCGCGAGAAGCCGACTCTCGACGAGGGCATCAACGGCGGCTGGCTGTTGGCGGTGGTGGCGACGCAGGCGCTGTCGGTATCCAGCGCGCTGCTGGCGGCACGCATCGACCAGCCCTTCCGGCTCGAGCTCAACCTCGTGGCCCTGTCGATGTGGCTGTGGGGCGGCATGCTCTACATCTGGATGATGTCGCTGATCTTCTACCGCTATGCCTTCTTTCGTTTTTCGCCGGGCGACTTGGCGCCGCCTTACTGGATCAACATGGGGGCGATGGCCATCTCGACGTTGGCCGGCTCGCTGCTGATCCTGAACGCCCCGCACGCGCCCTACCTGATGTCGCTGTTGCCTTTCCTGAAAGGATTCACCGTCTTCTACTGGGCGACGGGGACCTGGTGGATTCCCATGCTCCTTCTGCTGGCGATCTGGCGCTACGGCTACGAACGCTTTCCGTTCCGCTACGACCCGCTCTACTGGGGTGCCGTGTTTCCGCTCGGCATGTATGCCGCTTCTACCTGGCAGATGGACCACGCCATGGAATTCGGTTTCCTCACGCCGCTGCCGCGCGCCTTCCTCTACATCGCCCTGTCGGCTTGGGCCATCACCTTCTTCGGCATGCTGCGCGGGCTGGTCCGCGTTCTGAACAGCAAAAGAGCTTGTTCTACCAGCCCGCAGCGCGATGGCGACACAAGGAAGAAATGAGCCGCGACTCCTCGGAGAGCGGTTATGTTTCAGGCCTGGGCCTCGAACCGATGCAAGGAATCCTTTCGCGGGGAGTTAGGTCGCTGCGCGGGCCTCGACGCTGGTCGGTCCCTAGCGCAGTCGTGCTCTTCCGCAAGGGACGCTTCGCTCACGCCCTTGCGGACTGCGCGCGTCAGCGCTTGACGGGATGCGTGACGGCTGCTCCAGGCTTGGGTTCCAGACCATCTATGCGGGAAGCTGGCGGGCGGCCGCGAATGATCAATGCCGTGAAGTTGGTCGTAGGCTCGACGGGGGAAGCCAGGGTAGAGAAGCGCCTACTGCGCTTTTCCGTTCTCCGACCAATGCGATGCCAACGAGCCGGGGTCTATGTACCGCCCGATGGTTCGCAAGTAGGCGACGATCTCAGGTTGCAGAAAATCGCGATCGCCAAATTCTTCGCCTATGCGCAGGAGTTCGTCATCCGCCGCCACCATTTCCTCGAGGTCGCCCAGGCAATAGTTGAAATGGCCAATGGCACAGATGTCACAGCCGGCCATGATCACTCTGTCCACGAAGGCAGGGATGTCGCTTGCCTTCATGAGTCGCTTGTCTGCCATTTTGAGAGTTTCTCCTCACGCGCCTCCTACCTCAATATGTCAATCACCGCGTGCGCTGGCAAACTGTGTGATTGCACAGGTTGTGAGCCGTATCCAGTAGCAATTATTCACACCATTCGGCGTTGTTGGCGGCGGCAACGCGGGCGATTTCGACCATTTTTGTTATCGTCGTCTTGCTCTGTCAGGAGGTTTCAAGGGGCGCAGACATCCAGATGCCCAGGAATTCCTACGATAGGTGTGACGGCACTCGGAAAATCCATCAGGTGTGGTCGGCGACATCAAGCTTCCGCGAGGCGGTTGTGTCTACTAAGACGAGAGCGACGGCATCCATTCGTCGAGAGTATCGAAATCGGCGTGGCGGGCCGTTCCGGCTACCGTTGCCCGTTGGACGGCGGCGGTCCACTTGGCCCTATTGGTGCTGGGCGTGGTAAGGGATGGGGCGCCAGATCACTCGCCATCGCCGGGTTTACCACTGAAATGGGCATCGAACTTTCCGGGCACCCCGTCCCAGGCGTCCGCGTCTGCAGGCGGTGTCTTCTTGCGAGTAATGTTGGGCCAGACGGATGGGCGCAGCACGCCGGCTCTCGAGGGCGCGGCGACGCGACACATCGAACTGCGGGACGTTCGCGGATAGAGTGGGGACAAGCGGTCGCTCCGGCAGGGGAAGATCATCATGCGGTCTGGTCAACGACAATGGTCGCAGTCTGAGAGGGTTTGGCGGCAATTCGCGCTCATGGACCTTGTCATGGAGCGGATGCGCGTCGATCCGATCGTGGCGGCTCGCAAATGCGGCGGAACGGTGATGGCGGATGCGCGAAACACGTGCCTGGGCTGCTCTTTCCACCGCGACTGCCGCGATTGGCTGGAACGTGGCAGCGATCTTGCCAGCCTCGCCGAATTCTGCCCGAACGCCGGGTTCTTCAGGGAATGCAGGCTAAATCTCTAGATGCCCTTTGCGATACTGCCTGCTTCGCCGAGATCGCATTGACCGGGTCGCGCCTTCGCTCTGTCGATGCTGACCATCGGCGGAGCGCGAAGCGACGTTGATCTGCTGTGACAACTTCCCCTGCATGGATGCGCTGATCAGCTATCTCGCAGACGAGTGCAGCGCCGATGCGGCGTGCGTGCCGACGGTTAGCGAAGCCGCGGCGTGACCTTTTTTCTGCGGCGGACCGCAGAGGTCGACGGCTGCTGCGTGAACTATGGCAGCTCGATCACTCGATGAAGTGAAGCGGGAGCGTCCGGATGAGGTCCGCAACGTTGCCTTGGCAATTATGCCTCCCGCTTTGTGGGCAGTCGCCTATTGCCGCGGGAAGGACAGCCCACTCGGTGGCGAAGCCCGCCGGTTCGACCAAGGTCACCTTGATGCCGAGGGCGGCAACCTCACCGGCGAGCGCCTGGTTTCACCCTATGGCCTGTCCTCATCGTCGTGGAGGATTCGTTCCGCCGCGCCATCCAAATCTTCGTACTGCCCAGCCCGCAGGGACCAAAGGAAAGCGGCAAGCCCGGCTAACCCCAGTAGAATGGCGACCGGGACGAGGACGACGAGGTAATTCATCGACCAGCAGCCACGTGCATTGACGTCGAGAGGCGAGGGCGCGTCACGGGCGCGGTTGGAACATTGGGCCGCAGTCGCATTGCATTCGCCACCACCAGCAGCGACGACATCGACATTGCGAGAGCTGCCAAGAGCGGGGTCACGTAGCCCGCAACGGCTATCGGCACCGCCAAGGCGTTATAGGCGACGGCAAGCGCAAAATTCTGCCGGATCAATTTCCCCGCCCTTTTTGAGATACCGAGAGCCTGAGTCACGGCCGAAAGACTCTCGGCAAGGAAAACGAAGTCTGCAGCGTTTCGGCCAATGTCGACTGCCGTGCTTGGCGCCATGGAGACGTGGGCGGCGGCCAGCGCTGGCCCATCGTTCAACCCGTCTCCGACCATCAGGACCCGGCTGCCGCAACCAGCAAGCTCTTCGATGCGGACGAGTTTTCCGGCCGGAAGCAGCTCGGCCTCGACTTGGTCGATGTCAAACCGCCTCGCCAGCATCTGTACCGGCTGCCGCCGGTCGCCAGAAACGATACCCACTTGCAATCCGGCACTTTTGAGAGCGCGGACTACCTGTTCTGCACCAGGGCGGATATCGTCCTCGATCAAGAACGTCGCCAGCCACTCCCCGTCTTTCGTCAATACAGTGACCGATGCTGAGTTTTGTTCATCTTGCGCACTGTGGCCAGTCGCCCAATCATGGCGACCAAGACGATAGACGGCGCCTTGTGCCCAGGCTTCCAGGCCAAGGCCCGGGATCTCCTTTACGTCGTCGAAAGCAAAGGGCTGTGCCGGCCGGCCCACTCCGGCAGCCGCGATCGCCGTGGCAGATGGGTGTCGGGACCCGACTGCGATGGCGGCGGCAATGCCAAGGGCAGCTGGCGCGATCTCGGCTGCATTGGCCAGGACCGGCTTTCCGAGAGTGAGCACTCCGGTCTTGTCGAACAGGACGGTGTCAGCCTCGGCAAGACGCTCGAGTGCGGAGCCATCCTTCACCATGATACCCAGCTCAAAGAGGCACCGCGCGGCAACGACTTGAACAATGGGAACGGCAAGACCGAGCGCGCAGGGGCATGTTACGATGAGAACAGAGATGGCGACGGCTATCGAGCGATGCCAGTCACCGGAGGCGAAGAGCCAGCCGACCAAAGATAGCAGGGCGATCGTATGGACGACAGGCGAATAGAGCGCAGCAGCGCGATCCGCCAGCCGGCGGTAACTAGCCCGTCCGCCTTCGGCAGCTTCCATCATCCGGACCATTTCGGCCAGGAAAGAGTCTTCCGCTCGCGCGGTAGCCTTCATCGTGAGCGGGCCAGTGAGGTTCATCAGGCCAGCCCGGAGCGCGGTCCCCGCTGACGCCGCAAAAGGCGCGCTTTCGCCCGAAACCAGAGAGCAGTCGAGCTCGGAGTTTCCGGTCTCCACGACCCCATCGACCGGGATTCGATCCCCGGGAGCGATGAAGAGGGTCGTCCCGGGTTCGATCATCGTCGTCGCGACGTAACGTCTCGTTCCATCCGTCTCAACGACTGTGGCCCCGATGGGCGCAAGCCGGGCAAGTCCAGCGACTGCGGATCGCGCCTTCTCGCGCATCATATGATCGAGTGTGCGCCCGATCAGAAGGAAGAACAGGAGGGTCGTCGCTGCGTCGAAATAGGCGTACGGCGCGCCATGCATGGTATCGTAGAGGCTAAGAGCGAAAGCGAGCGTCACGCCGATTGAGATTGGCACATCCATGTTCGTCCGGAGGTGTCGCAGTGCCGACCACGCCGACAGATAGAAGATGCGGCCGGAATACAGGATAGCCGGAAGCGCCAGAGCCGCCGAGAGGAAATGGAACGCTTGCCGTGTTTGCCCGGTGGCGCCGGACCAGACGGACACCGACAACAGCATGATGTTCATGGCGCAGAATCCCGCCACGGCCAGCGCCTTGAGCAGGCGCGACAGTTCCGGGTCCTTTGCGTCTGCGTCGAAAGAAAACAGGTGCGCCGGGTAGCCGATCTTTCCCAACGTGCCGATCAGGTCCGGAGCGGCGCCGTCAACCGGGCGCCACCGGACGGCGACTCGCCTTGTGGATAGATTAACGCGCGCGTTCGCTACACCATCGAGCGCCGACAGCTTCTTTTCGACGGCCGCAATGCACGCCCCGCAGTGCATGCCGGGTACCGAAAGGTCTGTCTGACGCGTCCCGTCGCCGAGATCGCGGCTGGCGAAGAAGAGTTCCTCCGACGCGACCGAGCGCGCGACTTCGATTTCGAGCCTTACGTCGGCGGGCGAGCAGCAGGACATCGCTTAGCCTATCCTCAACGCATGGCCTTATACGCATGCCAGGTAGCATGGCCAAGCAGGGGGAAGATGACGATCAGCCCGACCAGGGCCGTTGCCACGCTCAACGCGAACAGGGCAAGCACGACGGCTCCCCACATGATCATTGGTTGGAGATTGTTCCAAACGATGGCCATGCTGGACGCCATTGCCGTGAGCGCGTCGGTGCGTTGGTCGAGCAGCATGGGGACGGAAAAGACGCTGATTGCGAAGCCGAAGGCGGCGAACAGCCCGCCGACGAGTGTTCCGACGACAAGCATGGCGAGGCCTATCGGGGTCGTGAAAAGCATTCCCACTATATGATCCAACCCAGGAAATGGCCGCACGCCGAAGAACAGCGCATAGAGCAAGACTGCCGCGCGCATCCATAAAAGCATGAGCAGGCAAAGGAGAACCCCGGTGAAGAAGATCTGGGCGCCGGCACTGGGCTTGACGCGCAGCATCCCACCCAGCGTCGGCACTTCGCCCTCTTCGATGGCTCGGCTCTTCGCGTAGAGCCCGACCGCTACTGCTGGCGCCACGATCATGAAGCCGGCGAGGGCCGGGAATAGAATATAGTCCCAACCAAGAACGAACATTGTCCAGACGGAAACGATGGAAACGATGAAGACCGACAGCCCATAGGCGAGGCTCAGTCCTGGCGCGACCTTGAGGTCACGCCAGCCCGCTGCGAGCCAGGCAAATGCCGTGCTCGCCGGCAAGTGACGCTGACGCTCGGGATTGCGAGTCTCCTCGATGCCTGACAGTTGGTTCAGCAATCCGTAGGGCTTGTTGGCATCGCTCATGTTTCTACCTCACGATTGCGTCCGTTGCTGTCAGCAGTCAGAATTCGCCGCCCTGAATCGACCCGTACTTGGGTCCGGCGCTTTCAGATGGCTTACGCATTCCGGCTGCGACGCGAACGCCACATAGATCAGGTGCGCGTTCGCCCCACAAAACAGCAGCGTTGCGGCCGGAATCAGCAGCCATAGAAGCAGCGAAATGCGTGAACGCTTCTGTCCAGATGGTTCCTTCATGTTCATCCCGTCAGGGGTTCTCGACGCCGAGCTGATAGACATAGAGCGCAAGAATCTTGATCTCGGCCGGGGTCAAGCGCTCGTCCCATGTGGGCATGTGTCCCTGGCGGCCACCATGGACAGTCGTGACGATCGTTTCCAGGTCCCCACCATAGATCCAGTATTGGTCGGTCAGATTTGGCGCTCCCATGTCCTTTTTGCCTTTGGCATCTTCGCCATGGCAGGCGGCACAAGTTGCGAGGAAGACCTGTCGGCCCGCCTCTATCGTGGCGATACTATCGGGCGTGGAATCCGAGGGGGTGCTGAGTGAGTGCACGTAGGCGGCTACGTTCCTGACCTGCAAAGGGTCCAACATCTCATCTCGCCCGAATGAAGGCATCTGCGATACCCGGCTTTGCGGATTGCTGGAATTGACGCCGATCCGCATTGTCTCCGCGATCGTTTCCGGTCCACCGCCCCATATCCAGTCGTGGTCCGTCAGATCGGGATAATTCTTGCCACCCTTGCCATCGCGGCCGTGGCAGGCCGCGCAGTTGTCGCCGAAAAGCCGATGGCCCGTTTCTTTGACAACCTCCATGAGCTGAGGATTTGCCAGGATCTCGTCAAAGCTTGATTTTTCGATCGCGTCGACCCACGGCGCTCTCGCCGCATTCGCTTCAACAAGCTTCTCTTCGACGATCTTGCGCTGATCGGTGTCGAGCAAGCCCTTGGTGTAGGTCGTCCCGAGAGGCCATGTGGGCATCACGAACCACCAGATCACAGCAAAGATGTGCGTGACGATCAAGAAGATCAGCACGCCCCTCGGCACCGGGGTGTCAAGTTCTTTGATGCCATTCCATTCATGGCCGGTCGTCACGCGACCGGTTAGGGGATCAACTTCCTCTACTGCCATGGCGTGTCGTCCCGATCGAGAATGTCCTTCTTGGCCTCACGAAACCGTTTCTTGTTCGACGGCCAGAACGTATAAACGCATACGCCGATGGCGAATGCGATCAGGTAGAACAACCCCCAACTCTTCGAAAACGCGACGAGCGTGTCGTGGTTCATCTCCATGATGCGTTCCCTGTCAGTTTCGTCAGTTCTGCGTGTCGGGTGCCTTTTCCGGCGCCGCGGTTTGTTTGTAGGCGGCATCCGTCAGTCGCCCGAGCACCTGCAGGTATGCAATCAACGCATCCATCTCGGTCACCTCGGTCGTGACACCGTCGAAAGCACTTACCTGCGTCTTGTCGCCATAGCGCTTCGTCACGCCTGCGGCAAAATCGGTATCGGGAGTTGCCTGTCCGAAGGCATCTCTCGCGGCGTTGTTGATCATGTCGTCGGTGTAAGGCACGCCGACTTCCCTCAGAGTCGCAAGATGCAAGCCCAGATCGTCCACCTCCAATGGCGTGCGCGCCAGGAATGCGTAAGCCGGCATGTTGGATTCCGGAACTACCGCGCGAGGATTTGAAAGATGGGTCACGTGCCAGATGTCGGAGTATTTGCCGCCGATGCGCGCCAGGTCCGGACCTGTGCGCTTTGATCCCCATAGCATGGGGTGGTCGTACTTCGATTCCACAGCAAGCGAGTACGGCCCGTAGCGGTCGACCTCGTCGCTCAGAGTACGGATCATCTGGCTGTGGCACGCATAGCAGCCTTCGCGAACGTAAATGTCGCGGCCCGCCACCTCGAGCGGCGTATACAGACGCATGTCGGGTGCATCTTCGACCGTCTCGTGAATGGTGAACAGAGGCGCGATTTCGACAATGCCGCCGACGCTGGCGGCGGCGATGATGGCCAGAAGGAATCCGACGGCCGTCCGCTCGATCTTTCGATGGAACAGTTCAGGCATATCGCGTCACTCCGCCGGGCTCGGGGCAATGCCGGAGGCAGTCCCGGGATCGGGAAGATCAGCTTGTCTTTCTGTCATGAACGGCGCAGCCGTTGCGGTCATCCACATGTTGTAACAGCCTACCATCGTGCCAAGCAGAAACAGAAGACCGCCGAAGGCACGCGCGATGTAGTAGGGATACATCGCCACCAATGAATCGACGAATGAATAAGCCAGGGAGCCGTCCGCCGTATAAGTGCGCCACATGAGGCCCTGTATGATGCCCGAGTTCCACATCGCAAAGACGTAGATGAGCGTGCCCGCCAGCGCGAGCCAGAAATGAACCTCGACCAGCGCGGCGGAATACATCTGCTCCCGCTTCCAGAGCGCGGGTACCAGTGTGTAGAGCGACCCAAAGGTGATCAGCGCCACCCAGCCGAGCGCTCCAGCATGCACATGGCCAACGGTCCAGTCCGTATAGTGCGACAACGAATTGACCGGACGAATAGCCAGGAAGGAGCCTTCGAAAGTCGAAAGCCCGTAGAAAACGGCGGCAACCATCATGAAGCGCAGCGTCGCGTCGTCGCGAACTTTGTGCCAGGCACCGTTCAGGGTAAGCAGGGCATTTCCAGCGGAGGCCCAGGAAGGAACCAGAAGCATGACGGAAAACGTCATTCCCAGATTCTGCACCCAGTGCGGCAGGGCCGTATAGTGAAGGTGGTGGGAGCCTGCCCACATGTAGAAGAATGTGATGCCCCAGAAGCTGAGAATCGACAGCCTGTAGGAGAAGATCGGCCGTCCTGCACGCTTCGGCAGGTAGTAATACATCATGCCCAGGAAGCCGGCCGTGAGAAAGAAAGCAACGGCGTTGTGGCCGTACCACCACTGGACCATTGCGTCCTGTACGCCTGACCAGATGGTGTAGCTCTTGGCATGCCCGAGCGAGACGGGCACGGCTAGGTTGTTGACGATGTGCAGGACCGCTACGACCACTATGAAGGCCATATAGTACCAGTTGGCGACGTATATGTGTGGCTCCTTGCGCCGCGCGAGCGTGCGGACATAGAGCAGAAAATAGGTCACCCAAACGATGACCAGCCACAGGTCAGCGTACCATTCTGGCTCGGCATACTCCTTCGACTGTGTCACTCCCATGAAGTAGCCGGTGACCGCAATCACGCAAAAAAGGTTGAATCCAAAGAGGACGAACCAAGGACTGATCTGGCCTGCCAGCCGGGCTCGCGAGGTCCGCTGGACGACATGGAAGGAAGTGGCGATGAGAGCGTTGCCGCCGAATCCGAAGATCACGCCGGTCGTGTGGGTCGGCCGCATCCGCCCAAAGGTCGACCAGGCTGCATCGAAGGCGAGATTCGGCCACGCGAGCTGGGCGGCGATCCAAACCCCCATGAACATCCCGAACACGGCCCAGGCCATCGACAACGCGATGCCTACCTTGATCGGATCGTCATAGTAGCTGGCCCGCCGGTCTACCTGAGGTTCTGGCGCGTAGAAGGCCGACAGCACCAGATAGAGGAGCGCGCCGCTGAACAGCATGACGATGACACCGTGCACGCCGATCGGGTCAGATTTGCCGAGCGCGGCCATCGTCAAGCCCATCAATCCGACGAGAAGAAGTATCACTGCCGAGTATTGGCGTTCGCTTGAGGTTAGCTGCGTGACCAAGTCGATGCCTCCTCGGAGATAACAATTATTCGATGCAAGCCGCCTTGCCGGCAGGATTGCAGTTCAGGCAGGCATTATCAAGAAGTGCTTTCGCTCGGTCAGGCCCGTGTCGTGCGCACGGAATTTCGAGTCTCTCCTGAAGGGCCTTTCAGTGCATTCGGGACGGGATAAGCGGTCAATGGCCGACAACAGCAGCCTTCGCGCCCGTCAACGCACGCGCCCGTCCGCACCAAAAGATCAAATGAGATGGATGCCGGCGATGGCTAAAAGAGTCAGCAACAACGAACTGATGCTGGCGACCATCACGATCGCGCCAAAGACAAAGGCGAGTGCCGCAGTTAAGTCTTTGTGATAGTCGGTGCTTTCCGCCATAATTCACAGATAGCGTCATAAGCGGAAGGAGACAAGCTGCAGTCCGAGGCGTTCACCGGTGACGGCACCCCTAGCGCAATGTTTGGCGCGGATTTGGCATAGAACAAAGAACAGCGACCTGACTACGGCTAGGAGTGGCCAGCATAAATTGTCAGGAGAACTCCGTTGCAGACTTCAATTCTGGCCAAATATGGCGAAGCACGCCTACCGCGCTACACCAGCTACCCAACAGCGCCGCGGTTCTCCGTTGCGGTTGACGCCGATGCGTATCGAGACTGGCTCGACAACTTGCCACCAAGCGATCCCGTCTCGCTATATCTGCACATTCCGTTCTGTCGGTCGATGTGCTGGTATTGCGGCTGCCATACGACGATAACGCGACAGGACCGCCCAATCCTCGACTATCTTAGCGTGCTGCGCGAGGAAATCAGCATGGTTGCCACGCGAGTTCCCGACCGCTTGCCGGTGGGCGAAGTGCATTTCGGCGGCGGCACGCCGACCATCATTTCCCCGGCTGAGTTCCTTGCGCTGATGGCACTCATGCGGAAGCACTTCGCTTTCTCCGACATGACCGGGGTCGCCGTTGAGATCGACCCGCGCGGGCTTACGGCCGAGATGGCCCATGCCCTAGGTGCCGCAGGTGTCAGCCGCGCGAGTCTCGGCGTCCAGAGCTTCGATCCGGTGGTGCAGAAGGCCATCAACCGCATCCAGAGCGAGAAGCAGACGGCCGAGGCCGCCGACCGTCTCCGCAGTGCCGGTGTCGGCGGCATTAATTTCGATCTGATCTATGGCCTGCCACACCAGACGGTGCGGTCTTGCGTCGATACGGCCAATGCGGCAATCGCCATGCTGCCGGATCGCTTCGCCGTGTTCGGCTACGCGCACATTCCAACGTTCAAGAAGCACCAGCGGATGATTGATGAAACCGTCCTACCGGATGCGGTTGCGCGCAACGAGCAGGCCGGAGCGATTGCCGAGACGTTGGTTGCCGCAGGCTACAGGCAGATCGGCCTCGACCACTTCGCGCTGCCCGGAGACGACCTCGTGCAGGCGCAGGAAGCGGGCAGGTTGAGACGCAACTTCCAAGGCTATACCACCGACAATTGCGATACGTTGATAGGCTTCGGCGCTTCGGCAATCGGCCGCATGAAAAAAGGCTATGTGCAGAACGAGGTCGCGCCGGGCCTCTACGCCCAGCAGATCACCTCCGGGCGTCTGGCGACGGTCAAGGGTTACCGGCTGACCGAAGAGGACAGGGTGCGAGCCGAGATCATCGAGCGACTGATGTGCGATTTCGGCGCCGACATCCCGGCGATCTGCAAGACTTACGGCTTCGAGCCGTCACAACTTCTCGGCGGCAATGACAAGCTGGCGGAACTCGAGCGCGACGGCGTGCTCGACGTCAGGGACGGCGTGGTCCGCGTCAGCCAGAACCATCGCTTCGTCATCAGGGCGGTCGCAGCGGCTTTCGATGCCTATATAGAGCAGTCGAACCGCACACACAGCAAGGCGGCGTAATCCGCCGAACCGCACGGACCACCCAAAAATGTCCGGTGCCGTGGCGCCGGACATTTTGAGCCCGCAGCCCCAACTCTAACCTGCAAGACTGCGGTAGATGGCGGGAAGCGCGGCCGGAAGCTTTGCAATGTTGCCGACTACTGCGTAGCCGTTCTGCCCGAACAGCGCCGGAACGTAGGATTTGGCCTCCCGGTCGACCGTCACGCCGAAGACGCCAAGGCCGCTGCGGCGCGCCTCGATGACGGCGCGGCGGCTATCTTCCAGCGCGAACCGACCTTCATAGTGATCGATGTCATTGGGCTTTCCATCAGTCAGCACAAGCAGCAGCTTCTTGCGGTTGGGCTGCTTGGCCAGCTCCGCGGTCGCATGCCGGACAGCCGCCCCGATACGCGTATAGTAGCCCGGCTTCAAGGCGGCGATGCGGGCCTCCACCAGCGAGCTCATTGGCTCGTTGAAAGCCTTCACCGTTTCAATGCGCACCCAATCGCGCCGCCGTGACGTGAACGTCAGGATCGAGTGGTTGTCCCCGCAGGCAGCCAGCCCGTTCGCCAGGATCAGGAGCGCCTCCTTCTCGACATCGAGCACCCGGTGATCGTCGAACCATGCATCGGTTGACAGCGAGACATCGACGAGAATGGTAACGGCGAGGTCATGCGCCTGCGGGCGACTCATCAGGTGGATGCGGTCGCTGCCTTGTCCGCCAGCGGCCAGGTCGGTGCGAGCACGCACGACAGCGTCGAGGTCGAGATCGGCACCGTCAAGCTGGGCCCGCAGCATCTCATGACGCGGCCTGAGCACCTCGAATTGTCGGCGGACGCGGCGGATCAGGCGCCTTGTCTCGTCATCCGGCGTCTCGGCAGAGCCGAGTTCGGAAGCGGGCCAAACCAGCACCCGGCAGTGGTCCGGAAGATAGGTGCCTGAGCGGAAGTCCCATTCCGGATAGGTTCGTTCTGCCGTCAGTGGCGTCCGGTCCAGCGCCTCCGGCGGCAGGTCGAGGTCGAAGCGGAAGCGCGATGCTGGTCTGCCCTTGCGTTCGCCCAGCGTCATGTCGTCGAGATCTTCCGCGGCCTTGGCATCGTGGTCATCGCTATCATCGGCAGGGCGGTCGACATTGACCATCTCCGCCATGGCGAGGATCTTTTCGAAGCGGTTGAGGATGAAGGGACTGCGGTCCTCCTTGCGGTCGTCCTGATTCTCGCGAACGGCGAGCTGGCGCCCTGGCTCCGCGCCTGCGACCTCGCTACTGCTGGCCACCGGCTCGTCGTCGCCGCGGTGCGGCGCCGTCTCGGGCCTCAGCAGCGCGTCGGGCCACAGTGGACTGGGAAGCATCGGCAGGTAGCCGGCAGGGGCGCGATGCGGAAAGATGACCGACTGCACTCGGCCGGGTTCCTGGGCGCCCTTTCGGAGAAGACACGTGATCCGACCCTCGACCTGTGCCTCGACTGAAGGAAGGGGGCCACGGCGACGCACTGTCAGCGTTTCGGCCGCGAGCCTACGGTAGCGCCGCTGCAGTCCCGGAAAGTTCATCAGCACGCGAGCCACCGTTTCTTCGGCGCGCGCGAGCGCGGCGAGATCGCGCTGCAGCGGGTCGAGCACCTCGATTGGATCGAGAGGCATCACCGCCATGTAGGCGACCAGCCAAACATACATGTCGCGATTGAGGTCTCGGTCAGGAAAGAAGTCGATCGACCCCGGCAGCATCAGCGACGAACAGTCACGCGCCGGCTGGGAAAGCTTTTCCTCGCCTAGCCCGATGCGCTGCCGCCAACCGAGCCGATGGCCGGAGGTCCTGCCGCGCATTGCGACGATCTGAACCGCAGCCTCGCCCCCGAAGCCGCGGAAACAGACCGCAAGCACCGGCAGCATGTCAGCCAGCCGTGCCGCATGGTTAGGGTGGCGGGGCCATGTGTGCGCTCGGCCGATGAAACGGTGCCAGGCGCGACCCACCGTCTCTTCAAACTCAAGAAAATCAAGCATGGTTCTGCGTCAACGGATCAGGGAGCCGGCAAGCTCGATCAGAGCCGTCTTCACATCCGGTTCGTCCGTCAGCGGCTCGATCAGCGCAGCGAGCACTGCCTCCCGCACGGGCACGCCGGCGTCAACGAGGCTTGCGCAATAGACAAGCAAGCGGGTCGACGCGCCCTCCTCGATATCATGGCCCTTGAGGGCGCGGATCCGCCGCGCGAGCTCAACCAACGGCGCCACCTGCCCTTCGGCGAGTCCGCTTTCAGCGGAAACGACGGTGATCTCCTCAGCCTTGGGCAGGAAGTCGAATTCGATGGCGATGAAACGCTGGCGGGTGCTCGGCTTCAGGCTCTTCAGCAGATTCTGGTAGCCGGGATTGTAGGACACGACGAGCATGAAGCTGGCCGGAGCGACCAGTTGCTCGCCAGTGCGCTCCAGGGGCAGGATTCGGCGGTCGTCAGTAAGAGGATGCAATACCACGGCGACGTCCTTGCGCGCCTCAACGATCTCATCGAGGTAGCAGATGCCGCCCTGGCGCACGGCACGGGTAAGTGGCCCGTCGACCCACACCGTATCACCGCCCATCAGCAAATAGCGCCCGGTGAGATCGGCTGCTGCGAGGTCGTCGTGGCAGGATACGGTCGAAAGCGGCAGGCCGAGCCTTGCGGCCATGTGACTGACGAACCGGGTCTTGCCGCAGCCCGTTGGACCTTTGAGCAGCAGCGGCAGCCGACGCGCCCAGGCGTGTTCGAACAGGCGGCACTCGTTGCCCGACGGGCTGTAGTAGGCGGCCCTGTCCGGAACGGGGCGGATATTCGGCAAAGCGATGGTCATGGGGAACTCCGAGGAGGGCGCAATTGTCAGGCGCGTGGCCCGGGCGGTTCCGGGCCACGCATTTGTCGTTACTCGGCGGCTTGCAAGACGCGAGCCGGCTTCTCGCTGCGCTCGCGTCCGGGCACCAGCACCGCCCAGGTGAACATCAGCGCCGAGATGACCACGAAGACGCCGGAGCCGAGGCGGACCCAATAAAAGAGAGCGAGTTGGTCCTGCACGTCCATGTAGCTCTCGCCCAGCACGCGCTGGAGATGGACCTGGACAACGCCTGCGAATGTCAGGGCGAAGGTCATGACCGACATGGCCGTGACCATCATCCAGAAGCTGACTATCGAGAGCCATTGGTTGTAGGGCGCGCGACCGCGGATCTCGGGAATGGCATAAGCCATCATCGCCAGGTTGAGCATTACATACGCGCCGAAGAAGGCGAGATGCCCGTGGGCGGCCGTCACCTGGGTGCCATGAGTGTAATAGTTCACCCAAGACAGCGTATGCAGGAAGCCCCAGACGCCTGCGCCGAAGAACGCCATGACGGAGCAGCCGATGGACCACAAGAGGGCCGCCTTGTTGGGGTGATTGCGTCCTGCCTTCCACGTCATGCGGAACGTGAAAACCACCATCGAGAAGAAGGGGGCTACCTCAAGCGTCGAGAAGAGTGAGCCGATCCACTGCCAATAACTGGGTGCGCCGATCCAGTAATAGTGATGGCCGGTGCCAAGGATACCCGAGAACAATGCCAGACCGACGATCACGTAGAGCCACTTCTCGACCACCTCGCGATCGATGCCGTTGAGCTTGATCATGAGGAAGGCGAGTATCGATGCCAGAATCAATTCCCATACGCCTTCCACCCAGAGATGGATGACATACCACCAGTACATCTTGTCGAGCGCGAGGTTGGAGGGGTTGTAGAAGGAGAACAGGAAGAAAATCGCCAGCGCCCAGAGACCGAACAGCAGGATATTTGTGATCGTGGTTTTGCGGCCCTTGAGTGCCGTCATAGTGATGTTGAACAGGAACATCAGAACGACGAGAACGATACCCACCTTGATGGCGAAGGGCTGTTCGAGAAACTCGCGTCCCTCGTGGATTTTGAACATGTAGCCGACGACGGTTATCCCCGCCGCAATGAAGAAGGTCCAGAACTGAACGATGGCCAACTTAGGACTGAACAGCTCGGTCTCGGTCTCCTCGGGCAGCAGGTAGTAGGTTGCGCCCATGAAGCCCATCAGCAGCCATACGATAAGAGCGTTCGTATGAATCATCCTTATGATGTTGAACGGCAAGATCACGGACAGCGTATTGGGCATGACATAGACGGTGCCTGCAAGCACGCCGAAGGCGAGTTGCGCCAGGAACAGGACAAGCGCGCCGTAGAAATAGGTCATAGCGACCTTTTGCGTTTTATATTTCATCTCTCTCTCCTAAGGCGTCAGCCCGCATCGTTTGGCGGCCAGTTCTGCGTTTTGATGCGGCTCGTCCACTCAAGGAAGTCGGCGAGGTCGTTCAGCTCCTGGTCACCCAAGTTGAACTGCGGCATCTGCCGGCGCCCCTCGATCCCCGAGGGCTGGGCAGCCATCCAGGCCTTGAACGTTTCGCGGGCTCCTGCAGGATCCGTCGCGCCGCCGAAGCGCTTCCACACATTGCCGAGTTCAGGCGCGAAATAGGCCCCTTCACCAAGGATCGTGTGACAGTTGATGCAGGAGTTCTTCTCCCAGATGTGCTTGCCACGCGCGACTGAGGCCGTCAGCGTCGACTCGTCGGTCGAGGTGGTGCGCATGTAAAAATGACTATGGGCTGTGAGCCCTACAAAGATTGCGAAGAAGAAGAGCGAGCCGCCGTAGAAGACGTTTCGAGCTCCCGTTTTTGTGAGGCGTTCTGCCATCACCGATCCTTTCCAGTCAGAGTCCCGCCAGCACGGAATGGCCCGAACCGATTCATCCCGCACACCGGCCGCGCCGGATCGGAACCTTCTAAGATCCCGAGAGAAGTCTTCTTTGCGATTTGACAAACAAATGGCTCAGCCGGCGGCGGCTGCCGCGGCGAGGATGGTCTTAGCCGCCGCGGCAACGGTGAGGATCATGCACCAGCCAATGAGGGCGCGGCGCATTGTTATGTCTTCTCGCAGGCCCATGAAATGCAGGACCACGAGGCGGCCCTTGAACGTCGCAAAACTGAGGACGAGCGCCAGCCCCGCCGCATTACTAGCGAAGCGCACCGCCAGGGCGCTTGCGCTAGTGAGTGCAAGAAGCGAGAGCCAGGAACGCAGAAGCTGCTTGCGGGCGCCGCGAGCCATGCCGGTCACGCCAGATAGACGAGCGGGAACATGACGATCCAGATCAGATCGAACACGTGCCAGAGCGTGGTGATGAGAAGCACGTTCGACCGTTCCGCCCGCCAACTGACCAGGAGCAACACGAACGCGCCGAAGAGCACGTGCAGGAGGTGAAATCCGGTGAGGAGAAAGTACAGCTCGAAGAACGCTCCATAGCCCTCATCGCTGGCGTGCCCGACTTCCCCGCTGTATTCAAACAGCTTGACTGCGACGAACAGAAAGCCGAGCAGGGCCGCCAAGATGAGGGCACTGCGCGACCCCTTTCGTGGCACACCCGGCCGGGCCGCGCGCGCAGCCTGCCAGCCGCTGGTGAGGAGAACCGCCGTGTTTAGCGCGGCAATCGATGGATCGAGATGCTGTCGCGCTGCTGCGAACTCGTCCGCCTGCACGATGCTGGTGACCATGAAGGCGATAAGCATGACGCCGAATGCGGCCAGTTCGCTCCACACCAATATCCAGAGTAGGAAATCACCGGCATCCAGAGATTCTTCGTCCGGCGCAGTCGAAACCATTATGTCCATGTCGCCTCTTACGCATGCGCTCGCGCGGCTTCTTTGCGCTTGCGCAAGGAAGCGCGCATGAAAATCTGCAGGATTTCGGTGAACGCCGTCAGCCCATGGAGTCAGCAATGAGCAGCGCTCAAATTGGCCTTTCCGTCACTGCGCCGATCATCGTCGGCTTCGCGCTGCTGCTCTACCGCATCGGCGTCCTCCAACGCACGGGGGCAGCATCCGCGATCCTCGTCTCGATCGCGATCGCGGCAGTGCTTTTCTTCAACCAGTAGGAATGCCGAACCTCAATCGGACGGCGAGGCTGTCCCTTTCCCTCAATACCCAGCGGATTTTCGACAGTCGGGCTGCTTGCCGGTGACATCTGCGGACCAACGCAGGACATTCCCGAGATGCTCGGCCTCTTCGCCGATCTTAAACATGCGAGACCCATTTCCAAGGTGTCGGGTGATATAGGACTGAGTCGCGGTTCAGGCGATCGCCCAGCTCAGGAGGTTTCCCCGCCAAGCGACGAAGGTTTGTCCGTCCAGGACCCAGCCGACTTCACCCAGGGTCGGCAGCAACCGTCCCTGGAACTCCTTGTAGTCGAAGAATTGGCCAAGCCAGGGCCGCTCGACAAAGACATCGCCCTCCTTGCGCGGACGATCCTTCGCAATGACGGATGCGATGCGGCCGCTCTCGTCCAGCCGTAACTCGACTTCGCCGCTGGCATCGCCATTGTCCGCTCTTACTCGCAGAACTTGGCTATCGACTACGGTCCAATCGAGCGAAGGATTACCAAGTATCGCATCGGGCGCCCAGGCGAGTTCCGCCAGGTACCGCATGATCTCGCCCTTCAAGAGCGCTGTCCCGCCTTTTGCGCTGGCAACGCGGAAGAGGTGAAAGATTCGCACATCTATCTCGGCGCCTTCGCCTTTCAGTGCGTCTACAACAGAAATGCAGCCAAATGGTCCGGTCGACGCCCGCCATTCAAATTCGCAACGCCGCAGACTTGTGGTTTGGCGCGCGGAGAACCGCATCGGATGCGCCGTCGGCTGGTCACGCATCGTCCCCGACTGCGTCAGCGTCACCGAGGAACCGGAGACACTGCCTCTCGCCCCCAGACGCGTTGCCAAGTCAAGAACCTCACGGGGTAGCACTGGATCGGCTCGGAAGCGGGTGGTCATGTCCGCAGCTTAGCTCATAAGCCGCCGACCGTCAGCAACGGCCAAGGGCACTCGATCTTTCCGTTCCAGTCTTGATCGGTGTTCCCCTCATTAACCTCATACCATTCGAGAATTCTCGGCCGATCTCGCACGAGAAATCGAACTGTCCCATCGGTATCCGATCTCACGGAAGCGAACGCCCGCTGTCGCACAAGTCGCCCATAAGGGAAACCAGGACGATGCACGCTTAGACTGAATGATGTCGAAGGAGGACGCTGAGGACTTGCTGTCACTTGTTTCGTTGATTCACCGTCGTCTGGACGCTGCCAGCATGCCCCGAGAGCGGGCAGTTGACGCCTTCTATTTCGTTCTATATTTGTTCCCGCCACCATGAAACAGGCATCGCTCCTCATACGCTGATCGCGCACCGACGCTGCACCTAGCAGCGGCCGATCATTCTTGCGTATGCGTAGGAGCGTCCCGTGACCGCCCACCCTGAAATCGAAACCGACCAGCTCGTGTCAGTCCGCGCCGATGCCGCGCGTCTTCATTTTCATCCACGTGGAACCGTTCGTTGCGTCGGCGCGCCTCTGTTCAAGAACCAGAGCGCGCGATACCTCGGATGCCTGCTCGATGTCGATCCGGAGGTCGCCGAATGGTCATGCCTCCCGCTCGTCCTGCATCGACCGGGTTACAGCCACGTTCCGGATTTCCTTGTTGTCAGGGAGGAGGGGACTTCGATCGCCGATGCGGTGCCGGAAAGCGGTCGTTTGGAGCCATGGATCGAGGATGCCGCCGCTGAGGCGGGCTATCGATATGAAGTCCAATCGACGATCCTTGCAGGGCACAGGCTGGCCAATTCCATGGACCTGCTTCGGTACGCCCGCTGGCACTGTCCGCTGGGCGACCGGATCCGCGTGCTGGCGGCATTGGACGAGCACGGCTCCCTCACCGTCGCCGAATGCCTGACCGCCTTCCATGAGACGGTCCCGATAGCAGGGCTTTCGTCGCTGGTCCTGCGACGTTTCGTCGAGATCGATCTCGATGAGGCCAGGATCGGACCCGAGACCGCCGTTCGCCGCATTCGCGGCTGAATGCGGCTTCCGAACACCATCGCTGCTGCGCCGCTGAGCGCCAGGAACTATCAAGTCAGGACATCCAATGAAACGCATGTCGAAAGCGCTGAGCATCAAGCTCGCCTCGAACGCAACGCGGTTCGCCGCTTATTGCTCGGTAATGCGTGCACTCCGGCATCAACGGGACTTCCTGTCGGGAGGACCGGCCGTGATCGTCCTGATCGCACCGGGGGAAGAGGACGTGGAGATTTACGAGGGCGCGTGCAAATTCCCGGCCCAGGGGGAATCGCTCATCAGCAGAAGCGTGTACGATCGCGAACGGACGCTCGTCATGACGGTCAAACCTGAGGGCCGGAAAAAGCCCGAACGATTCGACCTCCTCGGGATCGCGGGTTCCAACGACCGCATTATCGTCGTCACGCATTCCCGCGACCTTCTCGCGGAAAACGTCGACGCGGTTGCAGATGCCGTGCTGGTGCTTCCGGCCATTCAGCCCCGATATCTCAAGGCGGCCGCCCGTTTCTGTCGCGGTCAGATCCTGTCCGACGAGGACGCCTCATTCCTGGCGACGGTCCCGCTGCATGTTCTGGCGGCGATCTGGCGCAAGGGCAGGGCACTGGACAAGGTCCTGCAAGCGGCTCGCGCTACTCTGACCGCTCCAAAGTCGAGCTTAGTACAGGGACCGACACTGGACGATCTCCATGGACTGGGCGCCGCTGCCGACTGGGGAAGGGAGCTTGCCGTCGACTTGAAGGACTGGCGCGCAGGCAAGATCGGGTGGTCGGAAGTCGACAGGGGAATCCTGCTCAGCGGGCCGCCGGGGTCGGGCAAGACGATGTTTGCCGCGGCTCTAGCGCGAACCTGCGGAGTCCATCTTGTGTTGGGTTCGCTGGCGCGCTGGCAGGCAATGGGCCACCTGGGAGATCTTTTGAAGGCCATGAGAGGCGCGTTCACAGAAGGTATGAAGAACGCGCCCTCGATCGTGTTCATTGACGAAATCGATTCCGTTGGAGACAGGACGACCTTCTCCGGGCACAACGCACAGTACAGCCGCGAGGTCGTCAATGGCCTGCTGGAATGCCTTGATGGATCCGGTGGCCGAGAAGGCGTCGTCGTGGTTGGGGCGACCAACTTTCCCCATATGCTGGATGCGGCGCTGAGCCGTCCGGGCCGCCTCGACAGGCATGTGATCATTCCGCTGCCGGACATGGCGGGACGACAAGGAATTCTCGGCTGGCATCTGGCCGAGGCATCGTCTGCTCTGGACCTGACTTCCGTCGCCGCTCGCACGAACGGCTGGACAGGGGCAGCTCTGGAGCAGCTTGCTCGGCAGGCCCGTCGCCGTGCGCGCCGTGCGCGGCGCGACCTCGAAACCGCGGACTTGCTCGCCGAGTTGCCCGAGCTGGTACCTCTTCCTGAAGCCATGCTGTGGCGAAACGCGATCCACGAGGCCGGTCACGTGGTCGTCGGCCTCACGCTGGGCGTCGGCGATTTCAGGAGCGTAGAGATCATCGACGCCTTCGACTCGTCAGGCGAGTCCACGCAACGCGGAGGCGGGGCGCTTTTCGACGAGCAGGTCTTTCCGGAGCGGACCAAGGCAGGCTTTCTCGGCCGGATCGCCGTCGCGCTTGCAGGACTGGCTGCCGAGGAGGTCGTGTTCAGTTCGAGGTCAGCTGGAGGAGGGGGAAGGAAAGGCTCTGACCTTCACATCGCCACAGTGACCGCCCTGCAGGTGGAAGCCGCTTACGGGCTGGGTGCAGGCTTCACGTTCCTGTCGGGGGCAAGCGAGGAGGAACTGCTCGTGACGCTGCACATGAACGGCGGCCTGCAGGCCCGGGTGGAAAACGTCCTTGCCGCGGAATTCCGTCGCGCGAAGACGCTCGTTGAAGAGAGGCGGAGCGAACTCGAAAGCATCGCCGAGTCCTTACTCCGGAAGAAAACGCTTTCGGCGGAGGACGTGTCTAGTCTGATCGACCCCGCAGCTCACTCCCGCTCCCGCGAACTGTCGATTCTTCTTGCGCCGGTGGTGGGAGCGATGAACCATTCTTCTTTGGGGGTTCGCCGGACAGAGTAGGGAGCCGCGACAGCCTCTGCGAAACCGAGGGCCAGGCCAATGATTGAACCGCGTACGATGGTAGCGAGCCCTGGACGCATGCTGGTTAGCCCAAACTGCGCGCCACCTGAGGGAAATCACTCGGCTCTGATGGAAGCCGCAGTTAGCATGATCCGCGAAGCTGACGAGATTCCAGCGAGCTCTGATGGTTCCTTAGACATCAAGCTCGGCGCCAAGGACATGATGGCCGGGCAGCCTCCCATGATACTTAGGATCGACCAGCTTATGGGAGCTGTCCAAACCGCGCGCGAGATGGGCATGGTCGGCTTCGCGGCTCATTTCCTAGGGCGGGCCCGCAGCCAATCAGCCGAGGCGGGACATCAGGAGTTCGACAAGCGCATCGAAGATCATGCAGCTTGGCTGTCATGGGCCACGGAATACGAGAAAGACAACGGAGCGGGGAGTCTCGTCGACCGCAGCCACCCTGTTTTCGTGAAGGTAGCTAGGATGGATAAACGGGCGCAGGAAATTCTGGCTAAGGTTTCCGGGCACTAAGATTATCGGGTTCAGGTAGAGGTATTTTCGACTCGTCTGATTCAGGAATCCCTAAGTTGGCTACCTTGCCAGTTAAAGGATTGCAGGCGAGAAGGATCGTTTGCCCGTCCAATACCAGTCTCAAGATCGCGCGGGAATCCTCGCCTGCGATCCTTTCGATTTCAACTACTTCGCTGTCGTCATTGCTCGCTGCAACAGCGGCGTCTTGTTGAGTCAGAAACAAGCGTTTCAGGATTCCTCGGCGCGACCTGGCGACCCAGTACACCTTCTCGTCGACTGTAATTGGCGTGGCAAGCGGGCCGCCTGATGCCATTGCTTCTGGCCGTGTCATGAGAATCCTCGGATCATTCATTGGGCAGTCGTATCCGAGGATTCTTCATTCGAGGCAACAACTTCCGCAAAAATGGAAGCCTGCGAACTGACGGCACGAGATTGCTGCCGAAATCGGAGCAAAAACGGTCGGCACGCCAGTCAACCATAAGCGGTTGTGCGCATGCAAAACCGACGATTTTGGCGGTTCGAGGCCAATTTCAGCAACTTATGCGCGAAAAAATGCGATCTGAGTCCAAAAACGCTGGCGACGGTTCAAGTTAGTCTGGCAACGAAGAATACGGCGACGCCAAGCTGCATTCAGGTCTGTCCCTACGCAGGCACCATACCAGCCGGCAGCCATGTAGAAACTCCCGCAAGAGCGGCGCAAGAAGTCCGTGTGACGGCGGCCTTGTGCCTATCATCACGGTGGACCAGACTTAACTTCTACAGGGGAGGGGGAAATGGAGCAGGCCGTAGGGATTGCAGGCGTCGAGAATGACCGTTTGGACGACGAGGAAAGACTGGACGCGCTCGGGCGAGCTTTGATGTACGGATTCGTCGATGTGCTGCTGGTTCGTCTCAAGAACAACAAAGACGCGCTCGCCCGATCCCGCTTTCCGGATCTGAGGAAGAAATTCGCAGAGATCAAGACGGCCGCGGAAGAGGCAGCCGCGACTGAGGGAATTCATGGGCGCGGGGCGCTGCTGAACCTCGACCATCCTTTCGTCCAGAAGATGTCTAAAGGAACCTACCTCGGCAGGCCGAAAATTGATCCGAGCGAACTTGCCTGCGCGAGCAGGTACCGGGACTTCATCGCGGGGGGCTGCTGACGGCGATACGGACGGCGGCGTCTACCGCCTCCCGTGGATCAGATTGGATATCGCCGTCAACCGGATTCGGTGGGCCGAGTCCTGCTTTGATCGGCACCGAAATCGCGTCGCTTCGCTGATAGATCACGCTCCGCCGTGTCTCGCCGGGGAAGACCGGGACGATGCCTTCCGTCTCCATGCCCTGGGAGGCATGGAGGCCAGGCCTCGCATCGGAGCCGCTTCGCAAGCTCCGGCAGCGGCGTGTGCTTAGCCAGGAAGGCACATCTTCCGGCCGGATCACATGAACCTCCCGGCTGCCGCCGGACGTCTGATGAACAACGCGGCGCAGACCGCCGTGCGCTGTCAGGGCTTATGCTGGGCGGATATTTTGGCGATCGCGATCGCCAATCCAAATCGCGTTCGAGTGGCCGCCCTCACGCGCTGTAAGTCGAACTGCTCCGCGAGCTTTTCTGTGATCTGATCATCGGAGAGCCTGACGCGCAAATACGGCGCCGCCAAGCTAGCAAGTTCGGCGAGCGGCGTGTCGCCATGGGATCGGCTTCCGTCCGCCGAAACCCGGAAGGGCACCGGGCGATCCGTGGCTGATCCTTCCGGCCAGAACACGTCCCGCTCCTCCTCACGAGATCGGGGAAAGCGCGGGTCTACGGCATCGGTCACCATCTTCTGTATGGTTGAACCCGTCCGCTCCATGCCATGTGCCCTCGCGATCCGGATGGCGAGAATATCGCCGTACAGCGGACCTTCCGTCTGGATGACATGCGCAATCAGCCGTCGAAGCGTCGGACGATAGCTTGCCTCATAAAAGCGATCACGATCCGGCGTCAGCCCGGCGACGCCGAAGTCGGCGACGATATAGAGCCCTGGCATTTGAATGACTGGTGGCTGGGAGGTCGCAACCTTCACGTCGCGTGATATCGCCGGGGAGGAGGAAAAGGGTTGCACCGCGGGCTTCTGCCCGACCGACGCGCCGATGCGATCGATGACGCTGCAGATGCGATCCAGGTACAGCCTCTTTTCAACCGGGTCGGTACCGGACCTCTGGTAGTGCGGGACGCGAGTGAACCAGTCCTCGGGATCGGTAATCCTTTGGCGGACGAACGTTTCGATCATGGCTTCGCGAAGAATGGAGCGATGCGGCTCCCAATTCGAGGCCGATGGTCGGATGACCTTTTCCCTGAATGCCGCCAAGGCTTCATACGCTTGGTCTACGGTCAAGTTACCGCTCCCCTCAAACAGGTCGAAGCCGTCTTCGGTTTCGGCCTGCACGTCGGAAATCGCGTGCTCCGCTATGGAGTCAAATAGGGCTTGGCCATCGATGTCATCGTCGGTTTCTGTTTCTGACTGCTCCGCGATCGCGACCTCGATCGCTGGCAAATATGTGGGGCCAAGTCGATAGTCCTGAAACGCCGATATTGGCTTAGTCCGCAGCTCCTCAAGCCGCTTAAGGAGTTTCTCAGTCTGAGCGTCCGGGTTATCAAACCAATCGGTCGACCAGACCCGAAGGACATTCCAGCCCAGGCCCCGCAGAACCTCCTCGCGCAACCTGTCGCGGTCGCGCGCACTCTTGCTCGAATGATACTGCGCGCCGTCGCATTCAATGCCTGCGAGGAACATTTCCGGGTGGTCCGGATGTCGTATTCCCAAGTCTATCTTGAATCCGGAAACTCCAACCTGCATGTCTACGGAATGGCCACGAGCGCGAAGACGGTTGCCCACCTCGGTTTCAAATTCACTGTCTGCCTCTCCGCCAATCAGCTGGACCGCAGCACGTCCCTCGGATTCGGCATATTCGAGATATCGCTTCAAAACATGGACGCCCTCTTT
Source organism: bacterium M00.F.Ca.ET.205.01.1.1 (assembly GCA_004791255.1). Classification (GTDB taxonomy): domain Bacteria; phylum Pseudomonadota; class Alphaproteobacteria; order Rhizobiales; family Rhizobiaceae; genus Mesorhizobium. The sequence goes on along the minus strand of SRUQ01000002.1, from coordinate 468,942 downwards.
GCTGGTTTCCGCCGGTTTGACGTCTTCGGAGCCAAACGAAGCGAAAAGACCAATGCGGATCCGGGCCCGGGAAAATAGTACGTTGAGACGACGATGACCCTGCTTGCTGTTAATCGGGCCGAAGCGCTGCCGCATGACAGTCGCACCGGCTTCCTTGCCGTAGGTCATTGATATGAAGATGAAGTCGCGTTCGTCGCCCTGAACGTTCTCCAAGTTCTTCACGAACAAAGGTTCCCCCTTCTTCCCGGCTTTCTCCCTATATGTCTCGACGAGTTCGTCATCGCCCGACATCCGTCGCAGGGTTTCCTCAATGAGGTCTCTCTGGTCCGTGTTGAGCGCGACAATACCCAAGGTGGGAAGCGAATCCTCATCGCTGTCCGAGAAATGCCGCATGAACTCTATCGCTTCTTCAGCGACGCGCTCCGCTTCGGCGACATTCCGCCTAGCCTTGTATTCCCCATTGACGCGAAGCAGGTCGATAGAGAAAGAGCCAGGTTTTGCGGCAGGGAACGTGACGAGGCTGCCCTCGTAAAAGTTGTCGTTTGAAAACCGGATCAGGCTCTCGCAACGGCTGCGATAATGCCATTTCAGGCGCCTGACCTCACCGAATACCTTCTGGCACCGTTCAAGGATCGACTCGTCGTCGATCTCGTCGGCGTCTTCGTCGTCAGTGGCCGGATTGTCGCTCGACCGTTCAAAAAAGCTCGTCGGCGGAAGCTGTTTCGGGTCGCCGACCACTACGATCTGGCGCGCACGCAACATGGCGCCCAACGCGTCTTCCGGCTTCATCTGGGACGCCTCGTCAATGACGAGCAGGTCAAATTCAAATCGGCCTTGCGGGAGAAACTTTGAAAGCGAGAGGGGTGACATCATGAAACAGGGCTTCAGGGCCCTGACAGCTTCGCCAGCCCTTCCCATTAGGCCGCGAACTGGCGTGAAGCGTTTCTGTTTCGGAAACTCGTTCGCTAGGAGGCTCATTTGCGTCCATGTCTTCACCGATCCGTTGCGGAGGCCGTTCGGCGGCTGCCTTGTGAGCAAACGCGCCCGGACAGTCTCGCGATCGCCAAGGATCTTCTGCCTGTCACGTTCGGCAAACGTCTTTCGTTTCGCATCAAGTTCGTTGCCAGTCCGGTTAGCCAGCGACGAAGAGAAACGCCGGGCACCTTGGGCTCGAAGTCGGGACACGACCGCGTCAAATACGGCCGGAAGCCTCGAAGGCGGGACCAGCAGCCCATCTGTCTTGAAAAGGAATTCGACGAGACCTGCTCCCTCGAGTTCGGCTCGGGAACTGCGGAGGGAGATGAACTCCGAAAGTTCTTCTCTATGTTCCAGGAGGCTTTCAAGATGCGGGATCATGGACCGCAGATCGAAGGCGCCCATGCCACGAATACCGAATCCATCAACACGCTTCGCCGAGTGGCTGAGCTGGCCTGTAGCGCGGTCATAGGACCCCGCCATCTCGCGAAGGCGGTCGCGCCATGCCCGGCCATCCGCGGAGAGAAGTCCTTCAAGGATCGGTCCGGGCAGTCGCGCCGACTTGACCGATCGCACATATCCTATGGCGTCTTCAGTTTGCGACACCCCGTCGTTGTCAGGCGCCAGCGAGCGCACCGCGACGGCGAATGGAGATCTGCCGACCGCGATCAGCGCTTGCGACAACCGTGTCCTGGCGGCATCGATCTCGGCAAGGGTCGAAAGCGAAAGCGTGGAAGACGAGAGCCGGTCATCCGGGTCCAGTCCGAGAACACGTTCAAAGGTCTCCAGATCCTTTGTGCACTGTTCCGCGGCGTCCCCGATCGGGTGCCCGTCAATCAATTCATCGAACCGTGCGCGTCCGGCTCTATAGAGATCTGCCGTTCGCGAAAGCTCTGCGAATGCGGAGATAGAACCTGCGGTCAATCCGACTATGGCTTTGGCAACGTTGTTTCCGTTGGGAAGCCCCGTGAGCTTGTGCTCCAAGGCTTCGCGCAGCTTGATCCCTTGATCGATAGCCACGAACGGCGTTGCCACCCCTGCCCAGGCTTTGCCAATCGCGGCTTCCGCGTCGCGATGGGACGCGAACGCCTCGACCGACCGGACATGTTTGGAGATTCGGACAAGCATGTCGACGGAGTTCGGTTCTGCCGGAAACCGGAGCCGCTCCAACATTGCGCTCGCGGCTTTGACGTCTCCGCGTATTGCGCTGAAGAGCCTGCCGATCCCGGTCTTTCGCAATGTAGCGCCGGCTTCGTCAAGCTCCCGTGCATCCGGCCATTTGGGTTCGGTGAACCCTCTCGCCGCCTGGCGAAGTTCCAGCTCTTCGCGAGCAAGCGCGTTCCATTGATCAAATAGCAGGCCGAAAATAGAGGTATCAATCTGGACAGCGCCGACCCATTGCAGATGCTCAGGGTGAGCGCTCTCGGTAACCTCGAGAGCTGCCGCAACAGCGTCGAGAGCGTGAACGGGGGCGGACCCTCCCAAGCCTAGCAGTTCCATTGCCTGGCCCATCGATTCAAGCGCGCCGAGAAAGCCCTTGTTCCGGTGTATCGTGCGGTAGGCATGGGCCCGCAGGCCGACGGGGCTAAGCTCGGCAAGGTCTTGAGAAGGCAGCGCTGAGACGATCGCACGGGCCGTATCAAGAGTCGGCGCGTCGAGATCTCCAGCTGACGGCAAGTCGTCGACTGCTTGAACTGCCGAAAGGTACGAGGATTGAAGGGACAATCCATGCTGCAGGCCATCGAGATCGATGGCGGCAATCGTGGCTATCCTCGAAGGGCTCGACGGCTCCGGGATGATCTTGTCGGCGGCCGAAACCGCATCTCCGTCTTCGCCGGAAATGATGCCGAGACCCTCATGGCGATCCATGAATTTCGCCAATTCCGCCGCCGCATCGCGAAGGCTTTGGATCGCCACGAGAAACTGATCGCGCTCGTACGCTGGCAGGTGGCCCGGAGGGGTCACACTCCATGGTGATGCCGACGGGTGTCCATAGGAATCAAGGAACGCCTGCGCGCTCGCCGCGAAGATCTCTAATTTACCTCTGACGTCCCGCAGGTTGCGTGGATCGCCCAGCAGATCGTCCGGCATATGGACGTCGTTGAAAAAGTCGCCAAGATCGGCATTTACCGAACGTCCTCGGATCGACTTCCAAATCAGTTCGAACGGAGTCGCTCCATCGTCGGCTTCGGAGTGCAGCTCGTTCAGATACTCAGAGATTTGGGCCCGTGCGAAGGCCCACGTCGTGTCCTCCTGTGCCGTAGCTGCCCTAGCGGATCGCCCGACGCCGATTTCGTATCGGCGGGCGAGGCTTTGGACCACAGCTTTGGGAGACGATCTGTCGGAGTGCAGCTCCAGGCAGAACTCGCCAACTCCGGACTTGTCGAGCCGCCGTTTGACAACGTCGAGGGCTGCCTGTTTCTCGGCCAGGAAAAGCACGGTCTTCCCAGCAGCCAGGGCATTCGCGATGATGTTCGTGATGGTCTGGGACTTCCCGGTCCCCGGTGGCCCTTGGATCACCAAATTCTTTTGCCGCATCACGTCTACCAGGGCGCTGTGTTGCGAGGCGTCGGCGTCCTGGATCAGGATCGGGGCGGACTTCTCGATCTCCGGATCGTCGATAGGGTAATCTTCGGGAGAATGGAACGAGGGCCCGTCACCGTCGGCGCCCTGCTCGAAGCCGCTGAGGAGCGAGCCGACAAGTGGATGTGCGGCAGGGTGGTTCTGCCACTTCTCCGGCTTAGTGTCCTCGTAGATTGCTATGCGGCTGAAGGCGAAATGGCCGAGGACTAGCCAGCGCCGAACTCGCCATCTTTTCAATCCTTCGATGCTTGCCTCGACCTTGGCCAGATAGCTCTCGACGGATCCCCCGTCATCGGCGTCGCCGAAATCTGGAAGGTCTCTGCCAAATTTTGTCTCCAGGAATTTCTGAAGGCTAATGTTGGTTTCCGCCGCGCCTTCGCGGGCCGCCACCTCGTAGACGTGCTTTCCTCGCACCTTCTGCCGTTCGATCTTGACAGGGAGAAGGAGGAGGGGCGCGTAGATTGGCTTGTCGGAGGCGTCGCTGTCGTACCATTCCAGGAAACCGAAAGCCAAAAAGAGCGTGGACAGGCCCGCTTCCTGTTCGGCGAGCCGGGCCTCAGCGGAAATTTTCTCCATTAAGGCCTCGAGCTCGTCAGGATATTTCAACGTCTGGAGAAAGCGGTCGGAGTGCGTCTTCTTCGTGCCCGCCGGTTGAAGCTCGGGATTGGGGTCTATGCCGAGCGAACGCGCATGTTCGTTGCGATTGACGTCCGCGCGCTTTGGTCGAGGGGGGAGTCCAAGTTGGGTACGCACGCGGTCGCGAAGGGTTCTATCGAGCCGCTCGACAGTCATTTCGTCGTCGGTTGCGCTAGCGACCAAATTATCCAGCGCGGTCAGGTAATCGATGTCGGAAACCTTTGCGTGTTCCAACGCGTCAACAAACTCTTCGGTCTTTTCTTCTGGCGGAAAGCCCTCGGGCTCATCGAGATGGGCAATCCTGAACGAACCATCGTCGTCGACGAGTTTCGAGTATGCTTCCTCAAGAACCTCATCGACGATTTGCAGCTGGCGTTTTGAACGGGCGCTGATCGTGTAATTCAGCATCCGATTTTTCTTGGTCAAATCCAGAAGTTTTAGTCGGAGCTGCTCGTAGATATTGCCAAGCCTGTCCATTTCGCCGCGATCAAGCATCCCAAACCTGTCGTTCATTTCCGCCTGACGGACGACGTCCACCCCGGATACGTTGGTATCACACATGCGGTTGGGAAGTGACCCCGGATTCCTCGTTACACACTGCGAAGATGCGAGGTCAGTTCCGGTGAGCTGCAATTGCGTTTGCATGGCGTCGCGCCAATCAGGCGTCCGACCGGACTTTGCTCGTCCGACCACTTTACGGGCTGCTGCCACATTTCTCTGGAGCTGCCCGGCTCGATGCGTCGATCGGTGCTCTAGTTCTCGCCACAACAGCTCGAGCGTAGGTCCATCGGATCGCATCTCTTTGAAAATGCGTTCGAGTTCATCGATTCTTTTCGATTGGTAGGGTCGGGAGGGCATGATGCATATGGTTCAGTGTTACAGGCCAATTCTTTCTCAAAATTGTTCCCGGCTATCAAGCGCGAGGGAGGTACCGACAATCGCCTCAGGGCGACATTTCCTAAAACAATCCCTGGTCATCCGCGTAGCCGTTTCGATCTGCAAACGGGTGGCATTCTGTGGTCCTCCTCTGCCGCAACCGTATAGATAGTCATTATTGTTGTCCGCGTGCGTTTCTTTGCTTAAGAGGTCTCGCACGGGCTGACCATGGGAAAGTGGGCAAGGGGTAAAGAGTTGACGAAGGCGTTTGATGGGCTCAACCGGATCTTGGAAAAGGTCCGCGAGACGAGCCATGACTTTGTGGTCACGACTGAAATATTTCCAAACTTGGACGTGGACAGAGTCGCACGAGACATGAAGCTCGCGGAAGAAGGGCAAGCCCGCGGTGCAGCCGACCAGCCCTCGAAGAGCTCGAAATCACTTGATGACGTCGAACTGGCGATCGTCAGCAAGGTCCAGGACACCAGGAACACCGCGTACAACAACCTGGAAGACCAGCTCCATTCGTTCGCCAGCAGGCTCGGCGGCCTGGACTTCGAGGGACAGTTTTCCGACATCCACAAAGCAAACGCCGAAGGCGTTTCCAACTTCAAGGCGGAAGTCGTCAGGGGACGCAACGAACTCCATGGTTTGCGACGGGCACTGAACGCTGCCGAAGAAGACTATGCCGATTTCCGCAGGCGGCACGGGATCACGCGCGCGCCGCGGCTGTCGGAGGGCCACGTATGGTTCTTCAAGGTGTCGTTCCTGTTCTTCCTCTTTCTCGTCGAGGCGATCATGAACGGCGTCTTCCTCGCGAAGGGAAGCGATATGGGAATTGTCGGGGGCGTTACCGAGGCCATGAGCTTCTCGTTCCTCAATATCGGGATCGCTTTGGTTTTCGCCCTGTTTTGCGTCAGCCTCACCGTCCACCGGTCCCTGTTCCTGAAGTTTCTCGGATACCTTTCCATCGGTGGCTATGCTGCCCTAGCCGTCACGCTGAATCTTGGACTTGCCCATTATCGAGAGGTAGCCGGGAGCATTCTCGAAGATGCTGGACCTATCGTTATGGATAGAATCCGGCATGATCCGCTCGGACTCGTGGACATCAAATCCTGGCTGCTCTTCGGCATCGGCCTGATGTTTTCGATCTTTGCCTTCATCGACGGCTGGTACCTGAAAGACCCATATCTCGGATATGCGGCAGTGTACAAAAGGCTGCTCTCGGCGCGCACGACTTACGCGACCCGTCAGGAAGACCTCATTGAAGAGCTGCTCGGCGTACGAGACGACCACAATGAGAAGGTCGACGAAATCATAAGGGACCTCAGCGGCCGCCGCCGGGACCACAATGCGATCATCGCCCATCGGGCGAAGCTGCTCTCCTTGTTTGTCCAGTACCAGGAGCAGCTCGAGCGGACCGCGAACGTGCTGCTCAAGCGTTATCGGGAAGCTAATGCCAAGGCGCGAACGGAAGCAGCTCCGAAGTACTTCGATGGCGCATACAAGCTGGAACGCATCCCGCCCACGAAAGCAGGCGAGAGCGAATTGACGGACAAGGACGTCGCCGAATCCATACGCAAGGCACAGGCAGACCTATCCGACCAGATCAGAAAAATCGCTGCAGTGTGCGACGACGGCATCGACCAGTACCGCGAACTGGACAAGCTGCATCCGGAGACGGCTCCCAATGGCTAGGACGAGAAGAAGAAAAAGCCGCAAGCCGGGCCGATTGGGCACTGTTATGGCCGGCATATGTTTGCTCGTCCTCTCCGGAGCATTGATCGGTGGATTGGGATACCTTTATGCGAAGGCCAGTTCCCAAACGAAGCTGGCCAAGGAAACCTTGTGTCCGCTTGACGGCCCTGTTGCAGTAAACGTGTTCCTCGTCGATACGACCGATCCGATTTCCGACACGACGCTGCTCGACATCAAGAACAGGTTCCAAAAGAGGGTGTCGGCGATTCCGGTCGGCGGACTGCTGGAGATTTTCGGCCTTACCGAGAACCCGGGCGAACTCGTCACGATGTTTGACGGCTGCAATCCCGGCGACGGCTCCACTGTCGATCAATGGACTAACAATCCCACCAGACGCCAGCGCCAGTGGGAAGAGGCCTTCAACAAGCCGTTGGAGAAGGTTTCGAAGAGCATCCCTAATGGCCAATCCGGCAATCAGTCACCGATCATGGCGGCCATTCAGGAAATCAAGCTCGCGGTTTTCGACAAGTTTTCAAAACCCGGTGCTGCGAAGCAGTTGATCGTCGCCTCCGACATGATCGAACACACGAGGCTGTACTCGCAGTACAAGTCAGGGGTCAGCTACGAAGCGTATCTGAACAGTCCAGCGAACGCCAAATACCGGACGACGCTGGACGGGGTCGACGTCGCGATCTGGTATGTCGATCGCGCGGCCAAGCCCTTTGACGGGCGCGATCATCTGGAGTTCTGGGCTAAGTGGGTCTTGGAGAATCGCGGCAACTTTCTGCCGTCGCCACGACTGGAGGGAATGAATTGAACCGTCACACAGTCGGCCAAGAATTTTCGACTGGTCTTCTCCGGAACCTGCCGCTCTACGCCTTCGCCGCGTTTACCCTCACCGGTTGCATCTTCATCGCGGTCTCGAAGCTGTGGGGGGTGAATCCGTTCGTTTCCATGACGGTCCCGATCATGCTTATGATCGGGTATTTGTCGCTGTCCTGGTTTTCGGGGAGGATTCGGCTTCACGAAGAGCAGACCGGCGACAACCTCTACTACATGGGCTTCCTGTTTACGCTGTCGAGCCTGGGCGTTTCCCTATATCAATTCACCTCAGTGTCTTCGACAGACGACGTCATCCGGAACTTCGGCATCGCGATCACGTCCACGATCTTCGGAATCGCTCTCCGCATCCTTTACAACCAGACGCGGCGTGACGTTCTCGATGTCGAGAGGGCGACGCGCCACGAGTTGGCAACCATGACGCGGCGCGTGCGCTCGGAGATGGAAAGCGCCACACGCGAATTCGCCGATTTCCGTCGGGTGAGCAACCAGATGATCAGCGAGGGGTTCGACGAGATCGTCAGGCATGCCGATGATACTGGCGAGCAGTTGAGGGACGCTTTGGAAAAGATGGCGAACGAAGCCATCAAACCAGTTCAGGATGCGTCGGCAAAACTCAGTGCCGCGATCGACGCCAGCTTTGGTCAGATCGCATCCAAGCTCGCCGAAATTGCGGAAAAGGTCGACAGCTCCGGCGACGTGTTCGAGAAGGCCAATAGTGGCATGGCCAGCTCAACCTTTCAACTCGGAAGCCAGGTAGACGCGGTGACCAGGAAACTCGAAGCAGTCATGGTACCCGAAGCCGTCCTGAAGAACGAACTCGGTCCGCTTGTCAGGGAGCTCGGCAAAATTGTCGTCGACTACGGCGCCAGAACCGAGGCCCTTAGCAAGGATCAGGCGCACCGCATCGACCTGATCACGACCGCCGCCGCGAAGATGTTGGAGACAACTGGGAAATCGCTTCAGATTATGGAGAAGTCGGTAGAGGCGTCCGCTCACGTGCAGCGTAGCACAGACAGCCTCGCTCGCCATGTCCAACAACAGAATGCGGACATGCAGAAGTTGCTTGAAAGGATGCTCATCGAAACGCGCGCAGGCTCTAAGCCCAGTGTATTCGAACCTCTATCCGATGGCGCTTCAGGGGGGGCAAACGGTGTTCACCATTTCACCGACGGCTTGGGGTCGACTCCGCTTCTCGACGACATAGTTGCTTTGGCCCCCCCTGTCGAAGTTCAAGCGCCGCAGCCAAACGGCCAGGATGCGCCCGAAGCGGCAGGGGATGCAATTTCCCCCGTGAATAAATCTGTCGAGAGTGAATCTGACAGCAAGCGGTGGTGGAACCGTCGTTGAGCACTCAGGGAACGTCCGTCTCAAGCGAGCAGAGAGGCTATGGCCGCGGCCTTATTCTCGGTCTCACCATGGCCGAGTCCATGCTGTTGCTCGTCTTCTGCCTCTTGTTGGCAGCGGGTGCGATCATTGCGAGAGAGCGGTCCACGTCCGAACACATCAAAGCGGACAAGCTGGCGGTCGAGGTTGAACTTCAAAAGCAGGAGGCCTCCAACGCTCTGCTCGAAGAAAAGCTCGAGGTCTTCCGAAAGACAGTTGCTGGTAGCGACGAACTCGAAAAGGAATGGCGGGAACTGGAACTCGCAAAAACGAAGGTGGACCAGATATTGGAGACCGGTCTCACTCTCGAAGAAGTTGTGCCCATGGCAGGACGGCTCCGGGATTCCGGGCTGACTGCCAACGACATCGAAAAGCTTGCCCCGGCGATCAAAGTGCTCCGAGACAAGGTAGTCGTCTCACCCTCGAAGCTGACGCCGGAAGAGCAACTTCTTGAGGTAATCCGCAAGGCTAAGGAATCTGAAGGCAACGCAAAGCCCCACGAATGGCCGCCGATTATCAGCCTCAGCGAAACGAACGGATACTTCTTCAAGTCAGGTAGCGCGGAACTCAGCCCGAGCTTTGACGCGGCCTTGCGAGAAAACACTGCTGGACAGATTGCGGACATCGCCGCGAAATATGCGGTGGACGTCGTGGAGGTCATCGGGCACACCGATGAGCAGAAGATCTCGCGTCTTGGATCAAACCTTGATGCCGAGCTTCAAGACGTACTTGGCGGCACTGCCCCCGTCGGCGTGCTGCACCCTGCGGACAATGCGGGTCTGGGGTTAGCGCGTGCGATTGCCGTAGCCAAAGTCCTGAAGAGCGTACCATCTCTCCAGGCGGTTACCATTCTGCCCATGTCGGGGGCCCAACTGATCCTTCCCGACGACACCCTGACCAACGGAACCCAAGCAGGTGACGTGAAATCGCGGCGTCGGATAGAGATCCGGGTCAGGAAACGCAATTCGCCTTCGACAACGGAAATCGGCGCGAAGATTCAGTGAGGCAACTGCAGCACGGGTTAGACGGTTTCGACGATCAGCGAAGGGCGGGTCGCCACCCTGCAGCCAGTGCTTCGGCCTCCGAACAAAACCATCGCTCGCCCTTGCTCAGCGTGATTTGGGTCCTGTCGTAGTGCTCCTGGCCGGGCACGTGATAGATGTGTTCGCCCGACGAATTGATATTGCCTTTGACGTTGCATCCGTCAGAATCGGACGAGACGCCGACAAGCGGTACGATCGGCGCGGTTGCAGCCTTGCCATTCCGGCGATCCGCCCTCCATTCCCACGGACGTTCAAACGCGCCGATCCATATCCCTTTGCCTTCGGCCTTTGCTGTTTCCTGCAGTTCGGCGTACGCGCCTTTGCTGTAACGCGGCCAGTCAAGAGCCCAGCCATCCCTGACGAGCGCAGCCTGAACGCTTTCTCCGTCCGCCCGGAAGCAGTTCCCGACGAAACGGCTGTAGCGGTCACGGGCGACGAATACGCATCGGGTGGGAGACGAAGCGGCCAGAAATTGGTCCACCGCCTCGGCGGCCTTTGCGCCGCATAGGTATGCCTTGCCATTCCCGTCTGTACAGGTTTGAGACGACTCGGGCGCGTCGATGCCATTGAAGCGGATGCGCTTGCCATGGATTTCGATTGTGTCACCGTCGATGACGGAAGCACGGCCGACCAAATCCTCTTGATCCGAGGAAGCTTTGCCCTGCGCGTAAGAAATGATTTCCGGACTATTTCTTGAGACGAAGCTCCACCCGGAATATCCCGCAATGCCAGCAACAGCGAGTGCAGCTGCCGCAGTCCAACGTCCGCTTCCCTTTGAAAGCAGTCGCGAACGTCGCGTCGCCGACCTTGCTTCGCGCCGTCGCTTAAGTCGGACACGATGGTCCATTGCCGCCCTCGATGCGCCGACCACAATGCGCCAAAACCGCACTTTTCGCCATATGCTGTGGGAAAAGCTCGGCTAACCCGTCCGTGTCAAAACACGGCTAAGTTCATGCCACTAAGGGTGTTCCTGCCGCGGCACAAGGCCTCCAGACGCTTGGATCGCCGAACGGGCACGAATGACACTGACGTCGACCGCTGGAAATGCTTCAGTGGCTGGCAAAGAATTTGTCGCGGAGCTTCCGAATATGCAATTATTCGGGGAAAGAACATCCAAAGCAAGCCGGGGGCGACGATGGGGTGGGTGCTTGCGGGCGTGGCGTTGGTCGCCTGGTTTTTCTACCGCGCCGTAAAGAATAAGGAACGGAGCGTTCAGCCAGCCCAGCTGCGCGAGTTCGCCGCAACGCGTAGCAGCTTCGCCGAAGATCCACCTCAGGCCCGAGCCAGAGAGCCGTGGATCGATCCTCGAATTAACCCCGATCCAAGATTCACCGGAGGCCCAGACCAATGGGACCGGCCTTTGCCAGGGCCGTCGGCGCCAATTAGCGACAGGCTCTCTGCGATTAGGACTCCCGCCCGATGGATTCCGTCCGGCGAGAGCGTGCGGGTGGGCGGAATGACCATCGACGCTGGCATGTTTTATCTCGGCGGAGCCTTCACTGGAACGAGTTCGGACCGCGGAACCAATTGCCTCGTGGATCCGTCGTGCACGGTCGCCCCGTCGGGCAGCGATCTATCGGGCAGCCTCCTACCTTATTGGCCGTCATATTCGAACATTCCACCGATCGCCAGGCGGACTTATCTCGACTGGCTTGCGGGCGGAAGGAACGATCCGAGGATCGGCATAGGATATGTCTTTTTGTTTTTCTACGGCCTTGAGCGTCGCCTGTTCGTGGACGCCGCCAAAGACGAGACGCCTGTATTGATCGCGGAGGTCAGGCGCCTCCTTGCCCTCCACGGCGAAAATCATTCGTTCAAGAACTACGCGTCGAAATTCCTTGACGTTGCGGTGCTCGTCAAGGGCCCGGAAATCTCCCGCCCGGCACTCTCGCCCGATCTCAGGAACGGATACGAGATGCCGTTGTCCGTCAGGCTCCATCTAGGGCGCAAACTTGCTTCTGCGGCTTTCTTTGACGGCACGGACGCACTCCTCTGGGTCTTGTCACTTCCCGACACTTATCCGCGAACGCCTGCGACGAGATGTTTCGACGAGCTAGCCGAGCTCTGGCAAATGCGGTTCGCATCCCGCTATCCGCAAGGACTGAAGGTCAATCCGCCGAAAACTAAGCTCAAGATCGAATATCATGCGGCGAGCGGCGGCTTCGAATGCAGGCTTGACCTGTCCGACAGCGAGACCGGGCCGCTCCCCGACATCGCCGCGATTTCCGCACCCCTCGAAGGCCTGCGGAATCTCCTAAACGCGTGCACTGATGAACTCGCCTCGTACAGCCGCCTGCTGGGGAAAAGTCCAGAGGCGAAAGGCACGATCGAGGCCGCCTTCCTGTTGCCGAAGGAGTTGTTGACGTCACCTTCGGTAATGGGCAGCGCCGTGCTCGAGCGCGTCGAACATCTTTTCGGAGGCCGCAACATTGCGGGGGTCAGAGTAGGTCAACTGGCGAAGGCATTGGGAGTGGAGACCCCACCGAAAGGCAAACTTCCGTCCGGGTTCTGCAATCAAGTCGGAGCCTTCATGGACAAACTTGATGTAGGGTTGGAGCCAGATCGGAGATATGGAGCCCGGAATCTCGACGCCGACGGTTATGTCCTACTGTTTAAGGCGAAAGACGGGGCGCCGGTCGATAGCGAGGGTCCAAGCTACGCTTCTGCCAGGGCCATGGTCGAAGTCGCGGCGCTTGCGGCCGCTTCAGACGGGAAGATCGAGACTAGTGAATTCGAATCGATCAAGAGCGACATTCGGTCTGTTCCCGGCCTCGGCGGAATTGAGCGCGCCAGGCTGATGGCTTATGCGAGCACGCTGCTGAAGGATGCGCCCGCCCGGCAATCTGCTATGCAGAGGTTGCGCAGTGTTAAAGCCGAGGCGCGCGACAGCGCGATTAGATCGGCCACGTCGGCGGTGCTCGCGGATGGGCATGCCGCTCCGGACGAGGTGAAGTTTCTCGAGCGGTTATACAAAACGCTTGGGTATCCAGTGGAGGATCTATATTCCGCGCTTCATCGCGGTTCGGTGGTTCTGGACGAGCCCATAGCCGTCACACCGGAAATACGGACGGGCGGTGTTCCCATTCCCTTCGAAGCCTCGGCAGCCAAAGCATCCGGCATACTGATCGACGTTGCGCGGCTCGAACGGATAAAGTCGGAGACGTCAGCGGTTTCCCAACTTCTCGCAGGCATCTTTGTCGAAGACGAGCCGTTTTCTCCGCCTCCGGCCCCGATGGAGGCGACCCCGCGAGGAGACTCGAGGTTTGAAGGACTTGATGCGGCTCATTCCGAACTGCTTTCCTGCCTTCTTGGAGCCGGAGAGCTAGGCCGTGACGCATTCGAAGACGTGGCGCGGAAACTGCGGCTGTTGCCGGACGGCGCGATCGAAACGATAAATGAATGGGGCTTCGACAAGTTCGACGAACCGATCCTCGAAGGAGAGGATCACATTGTGGTCGTTGAACATGTCCGGGTAGAACTGCAAGGGGCGGGAGCGGAAAGATGACAACAGGAACGACCATCAAGTCGCGCGACCGAGACGTCATCCTCCAGGCGCTTGCCGCCGGCGTCGTCCCAAAGACGGGACTTCGCCACGTGCAGGTCGGAAGGGCTGCGGAAGTGGGAGCCCTGGTCCGGGATATTGACCGTCTGTCAGATGGCGGTGCGGCGATCCGATTCGTCATCGGCGAGTACGGGGCGGGGAAGACATTCTTCCTGAATCTCGTGCGCTTGATAGCGCTCGAACGGAAATGCGTGACCATCCATGCCGACCTTGGGCCCGATCGCAGGATTCATGCGTCCGCCGGCCAGGCGAGGGGACTCTATGCCGAGGCTGTCCGGAACGTGGCTACCAGGACGAAGCCCGAGGGAGGCGCGCTGCCGAGCGTTGTCGAGCGTTTCGTGACTGACTGCATGAACGAAGCGGGAAGGAAAAGCGTCCCTGTCGAGCGCGTCATAGACGAACGCCTAGCCCATCTTCAGGAGGAGGTCGGCGGCTATGACTATGCGACCGTGTTAAAAGCCTACTGGCGAGGCAGCGAGGAGGGGGACGAGGTCCTCAAGACATCAGCGCTACGGTGGTTGCGCGGCGAGTATTCAACGAAGACAGAAGCAAGGCAGGCGCTGGGCGTCAGGACCATCATCGATGACAATGACATTTATGACGCGCTGAAATTGCTCGCGGCATTCGTCAAGCTCGCCGGGTACGCTGGCCTGCTCGTTGTCTTCGATGAAATGGTGAACTTGTACAAGCTCCAGAGCGCGCAGGCGCGCAACCAGAACTTTGAGCAAATTCTGCGCATGCTCAACGACGTCCTTCAGGGGAATTTCGGCGGCATCGGCTTCGTGTTCGGTGGCACCCCCGAATTCCTTATGGACACTCGCCGGGGCCTTTACAGTTACGCTGCACTACAGTCGCGCCTTGCGGAGAACGCCTTCGCGACGAACGGTCTCGTCGACCTGTCCGGCCCTGTGCTTCGTTTGCAGAGCCTTACGCCCGAGGACCTGCTTATTCTCTTGTCCAATATCCGGTCTGTGTTCGCCCATGGCGATCCGGCGAAGTATCTGGTCCCGGATGAGGCGCTTCCCGCGTTCATGGAACATTGCAGCAAACACGTCGGCGAGGCTTATTTCAGGACGCCTCGCAACACGATCAAAGCGTTTGTCCAGTTCTTGGCGATTCTTGATCAGAACCCTGGAACGGGATGGGAAAGCCTTCTCGGGCGGGTCGACGTCGCGCCCGACGTCGAGAACCCATCAGCCGAAGAAAGCGAAGACAGCGCCCAGGGCGGGGATGAGAACCTTGCCAGCATCAGGCTCTGAGGAACGTTCCGGCTTCGACCAGCTTCATGAGACGATCCGGCGCTGGATTTGGGAACGGAAGTGGGAGGAACTGCGTGACGTCCAGGACAAGGCAATCGCCGCGATCTTGAACGGCGAAAACGACATCCTGGTCGCTGCCGCTACTGCAGCCGGAAAGACAGAAGCCGCTTTCCTGCCGATCCTCACGAAGGTTGCTAATCGGAAAGAACGCGGCTTTTCAGTCCTGTACGTCAGCCCGCTGAAGGCCCTCATCAACGATCAGTTCCGCCGCCTCGATGACCTATGCGAGCGGATGGAGATCGACGTAGTCCGCTGGCATGGAGACGCTCCGCAGTCCGCGAAGCAGCGAGCGAGGCGCGATCCGCGCGGTCTCGTCCTGATCACTCCGGAATCCATTGAGGCAATGCTGCTCCGTCGTCCGGGCGACGCGAAGGCCATGTTGGCTTCGCTGGACTTCATTGTCATCGATGAATTGCATGCCTTCCTCAACGGACCTCGGGGGCTGCACCTCGCGAGCCTTCTCCGTCGGCTGGATGATTTGGCTGCGAAGCCCGCTCGGCGTGTCGGCCTCTCGGCGACGATCGGCGACCTTGCCGTCGCCGCGCGCTGGCTCCGGCCTGAGAACCCTTCCTCTGTCCTAATCGTGGAATCCACAGCCGATTCACCGGAGCTTCGTCTTCAGGTCAGGGCGTATGCCGATCCCGAGGAGGTCGAAGACGCTGATGGCCTTGAGAGCGACGAAGGGCCGCCAACCGCCCTGGACCTGATTGCCGACCATATCTTCGTGAACTTGCGGGGGTCCAACAACCTTGCTTTCGCTGGCTCGAGAAAACGTGTCGAGGCATTGGCGGACCGACTCCGCACTCGGTCTGACAAAGCTGGCGTGCCGAACGAATTCTTCCCGCATCACGGTAGTTTGTCCAAAGAACTTCGAGAGGAGTTGGAGAGTCGGTTGAAGAAAGGCGACCTTCCGACGACGGGCGTTGCGACGACGACGCTCGAACTCGGGATTGATATCGGCTCCGTTAAATCGGTGGCACAGATTGGTGCGCCGCGGTCGTTGGCGTCGCTGCGCCAGAGGCTTGGGCGCAGCGGACGCCGGCGTGGCATCCCGGCCGTTCTCCGGGTCTATGTGCGCGAGCGAAGTCTTACTGCGGATTCCGATCCTCTAGATCGGCTGAGGTTGGAGACAGTGCGGGCGACCGCCTCAGTCCGTCTGCTGATTGAACGGTTCATCGAGCCCCCGTCGACGGACAGCGCTACCGCAACGGTGGTGCTTCACCAGACGCTTTCAGTGATTGTCCAGGAAGGTGGCGCGCGTGCTGACCGGTTGTTCCGATTGCTATGCGGCGCCGGGCCGTTGTCCGAACTCGGCAAGAGTGACTACGTCGAACTCCTCCGGGCGATGGCCTCGCCGGAACAAAGGCTGATCGAGCAGGCGTCAGACGGGACGATCATGCTTGGCGAGGTCGGGGAACGCCTCACGAGCGCGCGTGATTTCTATGCCATTTTCCCCACGGATGAGGAATGGCGGCTGGTCTCCGGAGGACGCACGCTGGGGACGATCCCAATCTCCAATGCAGTGGGAGTCGGCGCAGTAATTTCGTTCGCGGGCCAGCGGTGGCGCATCATTGCAGTGGACGATCGGGGAAAAGTGATCGAAGTCGAACGGCATCGATCCGGGAAGATCCCGAAATTCGATGCCCTTATGAACGAACCGATTCACGACCGGCTCGCGGCCGAGATGCGGGCAGTCCTATCGTCGATAGAAATCCCTGCCTATCTCGATTCGGCCGCGGCCGATTTCCTTGAGCAGGGAAGGGCGGCTTACAAACTGTTGGGGCTGGATGAATCGCGATTCCTGCAGGCAGGCAAGGACACCCATATCCTCACGTGGAAAGGCACGGACGCGAATTCGGCTTTGGCCTTCGCTCTGGTTTCAGCGGGCCTGGAATGCTTGGTTTTCGACGTCGGCGTCACGGTCATCGAGACGATGCCCGATGAAGCTGCCGCAATCCTTCGACAGGTTGTCGAGCGGCCGCCGGACATTCAATCGATCGCGGGTTTCGTGGAGAACCTTCGGACAGCGAAATTCGACGAGATGGTGCCGGAAACCCTGTTACGGCGGCTGTGGGCGAGGGCGCATTCAAGAATTGGAGAGGACCTTGGGACGATGGCAGTGGAAGTGCTCGCGTCCAAGATTTGAAGCTCGCAGCTATTTCAAGCATGCATAGAAACGGCGCCCGCGCACGCATGCTCAATGCCAATCATGTACGCTGCTTGCTGAGGCCGTCTGCGTGCTCGCGGGCCGCAATGACTTGATCGCTCCGCCGGCATTGGCCTAAGCCCGTTTGGCGAATGGGCGTACCGAGAGGCCTGCCAGCGCGTTGGGGTTGAGCAACACCTCTGCCTCTCCCCGATGCGACGAAACTGTAAGGATGTCACCTTTGTAAATGACCGCCTTCGCCAGCACGGGACGGGGCACTTGTATCCCCCGATGACCCTGCGCAAAATCTTCCGCCACCGCCATGTCTGTTGTCCAAGACATTCCTTTGACGCGGGCGCGCGAACAGCCTCGATAGACCTTCACTTGCTCCGGTAGGGCGGAATAGAATTTCTTATCCTCGCATCCTAGGAACTCTCCACAATGGCCAGCCCTCTCCAATTGCTGGATGGCCCTTCTTCCATGTTCCCACGTGGCATCGCAGCTCGACCAGACTTGATGGAAAATTGACCAAAAAGTCGCCGGCTCTTCGAAATAGGCCGATCCATCCAGCAGGTCGAGCAGGCCAGCGAGACGGGTTGTCGAAGAGTACCGCCGGAAGAGGTGGCGTACCTGGCAATCTACCGTCTCCGAACTCGCTTGCTCCATGTCGTCATGTTGTTGCACCATTTCCCCTCGTCCCAGTACGCACCCTTCCAAAGCAAACCTGATACAATGATGCGGGAGGATTTCTTTCGACGCAAAGGGTTAGCTGCAATTCGGATCGCCGATATGGGCTTCCTCAGCGGGGCCGAGCGAGTAAGTCCAGAATGTCCGGGCCAGCCCTCCCTCCGCAAGGATTCGGTTGATCTCAGTTCGTTGTCCACGATGGGCTGACGATGGGTTGAACAGTTTTCTGACTTGTCGGTTGCACCGGTTCCCTCTCCCATGTTGATGGCTTGGAACGAGAGTGGATATGGCACCGGATCACAAGGATATTCAGCAGGCTACGCTGAAATTACTCGAGCGTTTCGTGATGTGCGGTGATCTGGTGGGTTTGAGGCGCTGGATCGCGGTGCGATCTCGCTTCTTCGAGGAGGCAGATGCCCCCATGAGTCAGTCGTGGCGACGAATTGAGGCTTGTTGCGAAGCCATGCTTGAATTCGAGGACGAGCATGGCGTCGGCAGCTGTCTAGACCTTGAACATCATGGCATCATTGAGTGCATCGAGCTAGGGCTGAAGAACATATCCCAGATCATGGTGGAGAACGCCCGTCGTCGACAAGCCTCAGGGGTGAATTCCACTGCTTGGAGAGACAGTCTCAACAAGCGCATCGAGCGAGGCGAACTTCTGCACGTCGCCATCTGAGTCGACAGCGAAGTACTTTACCGGGGTCTCACCACCTCCGACTGCCATGACTGTGTCGTCCAGCGCCATCGTTTCGACGATGTCCATTATCTCGCTGACTGCTGTACGATGCTCTAAATCAGCAAGGATCCCCTGTACCGAATTTCGGCCATCGGCGTCGTATCCTGAAACAATCCTTCCATCGGGAGTTCGAGCCCAATAAAATATTCGAGAAGAGCTCGAGGCTCCGAGAGACCGCTGAACGCCGAAGACCATGAACGACGCATCGGGTACCAGTTCCAAGACGATAGCTGATCTCATTCGCCGTCCGCATCCTCGCCATCTTGAAAGCTTCGCTTGGACCAACGAAACACAGCCGTCAACGAGAAATCCCATCCCCAGCAGGGAACAGCAATGCTGTTCGCCGACAGGATTGCACGCATGCATATTGGCGGGTCCGCTGGCGGGAAAGCTATCCGGGCGTTTGCGCTGCAAAGACTCAGGCCGGAGCCGGGAATGCTGGCACAGCGAGCAGAGAGCTCATCGGCGGGGCAGGCATTCAATTCTGCTGTGACGTCGGCAACTGAATCAACGAGCACATCTCGAGATATCGGCAGAACGCATTGGCAAGCTGTATCTGTCGTGGCGTCCTGCATTCCGCTTCGAACACCTGGGGTGAAGCCACGAGAATCGACAGGCATTTGGCCCGTGACGTCGCAACGTTGAAGCGATTCAGGCTGTAAAGGAACTCCATGCCTCGCGGGGCATCTGCGTGAGTTGAAGTCGCCATCGAATAAATCGCAATCGGCGCCTCCTGGCCCTGAAACTTGTCCACGGTACCGACTCTGGCGCTGGGAAGGTGCTGCTGAATTTCAAAGACCTGCGCGTTGTAAGGAGTGATGATCAGAATATCATCCGATGTGACTGCATCTTCTTTCCCGTGCCGATCAATCCAACGCGTTTTCGACTGCATGATGTGGTTCACAAGGTCGCGGATGACGACAGCCTCTTCCGGGGAGGAGTTCTGATTTCCGCTGTGACTGACCGGGATGTGCCGCATGCCGGACCCTTGTATCGGACCGCTTGATACGATCTGGCCGTCAAGGCCGTCCTTTGATTTCAGCTTGCCCTCATAGAACAGCTCCGATGTGAAAGCGCATATATCGGGGTGGAGCCGCCAGGTCTCTTCGAGAAACAGCCCTTGCCCGGCTGCGATCGTTTTCCCGCCGGCGAGAATGTGATCCAGCGCCGACACGTCGGTTCCGTCCGGGTGACTTCCCTGCATCGGTTGATCCAGCTGTTGGGGATCGCCAAGCAGAACAACCGTATGGGCTGCCTGCGAAACAGCCAGCACATTTGCGAGAGACATCTGAGCCGCTTCGTCCACGACGAGAACGTCGATGGATTCAAACGCATCCGCCCGTGACCAGAGGAAGCTCGTCCCCCCGGCGACCTTGCATGGTCCGCTCAATGCCCCATAGACGTCGGCATTGTTCTTCGCGAAGACCAAGCGGTGCTGATTGGATTCCACCTCTTTCGGCTTCACGATGCATGTCAGGTCGACGCCTAGTTCGTCGGCCGCCTCGACCACCTTGTCGATCAAATTCCTGATGACCTTGTGGCTGTTTGCGGTGATCCCAACAGTCTTGCCTTCGCCAACAAGCGTGCAGATCATCCGCGCGCCAGTGAACGATTTCCCGGTGCCCGGGGGGCCTTGAATGGGGAACACGCCGCCATCCAACAGGGTGGCGACCCGCATCGCTGCCGCCAAGGTTGTCTCCTTATCGGTCTTGATCGGCTCACCCCGCAGACGCGGTGCTAGGCGCAGCAGCAGATCGCGCGCCGCGCAATATGGCCCGTCTCCAGTTAAGCCGCGGTCCGCCACGTATTCGCCGATGCGGACGAGGGAATTGGCCTGTTCGTCAGAGCCGAAATTCTTCGAGCCGTAGATCGCCTGGGGATGAACATCGACGGACTTGCCTGTCTTCTTGACGTCGATCGTACGGTTCTGCTGCGATACTGCAACGGCGGATCCTATCTTGTCGCCGCCGACGTTGTGCAGATCGTCTTCGACGCGGATGTCTGTTTCCTGAGGGATGAATGAATAGCGGTGCGTCGGCAGCTTTCCGACTCCGGGTACTTCGCCGACGAACGTGAGGCCCGCAAGGCCGCTGCGTTCCTCCATCAGCTCTTCGGCCGACAGATCGCGAAGGCGAAAGAACTCCCACCACGTCGCCTTTGCTTCGCGCCGATGCCAATCGAGAATGTTGGCTAGTATCCATCGCGCGTGCTGCTCGGCGTCACGCTCCTCCGGATCGGCTGGAACGTCCGCGGTCAGCTTTTCAATCAGCGGACCGATCTTTGCGAGCCATGCCGTGACGTTCTCGCTCGCTACTTCGTCGCCGGGCTGAGGTCGGGCAATATTTTCACCGGCAGCGATCACGCCTGAGCGGAGCATTTCCAGCCAGTCACGGAGAAACTGCGTCGATACGCAGTCGTCGCGGTTGTAGCTCTCGACCACCGATCGGTCTTGTTCGCGAATTTTGTCGGGGTGTCCGAGTTCCAGGCTTGACTGGAGACTCAGCAATGCAACGTTTGCGTCCTGAAGAGCTGTTTCGCGCGTAAATCCATAAAACGCTTCCAGTCTCTTGATCGAATAGCTTTCAACGCTGGCGCGAAGGCCGTTGCGGACAACGCCGTAAAGATCGACGAACAGCTTCGACCGCAGCATGTTGTCGAATTCTTCTTCACGCGTTGCGTAGCGGCCCATCAGCCGTTTCAGAGCCCCAGGCTCATAGGGTGCGTAGTGGTAGACGTGCAGTTCCGGATACGTCTCCCGACGCTTGGTTGTGAAGTCGATGAAGGCTTCGAATGCGAGCTTTTCGTCAGTGCGGGAGAAAGCCCAGTCCCCGACGTAACTCCATTCGCCCGCTTCATTTTTGAAATGATATCCAAAGAGATACTCAAGTCCGTGCTCGCCGACGAACGGATCGCCTTCGAGGTCAAGGAAGATATCTCCGTCCGAGGGTTCCGGAAGGCACGACAGTCCGAAACCTGCTTCGACAGGAAGGAGCTCGAAACCGAGGTTGCCGCTAGCTCTCGCCTCCACCTGCAACCGTGCTTGCTCGCGGATGCGCTCGTAGGAATGAGCCGAGCCGCGCTCGGGCTTCCACTGCAAGGGCAGGAGCATGGCGGCTAGCGATTCCATCGCGCCGACGCCGCGGGTTTTCAGCTCGTTGATCTGCACCTTGGATATCCCGGCAACGAGACAGAGGTGATCGTCAACTCGACGTTGCTTGTCGCATTGCGTGCTCCAGCGACAAACGTCGCAATGACTGTTGGGGTCGGGATAGGTGTCGGAGCCGGTCGCTGAATCGACAGTCAGCTCAAGCCCGGATTTAGCCCTGCGATAGAACGCGCCGTAGTCGGCGAAGCGATACTGCTGTGGCCTAAAATCCGCCCATGGCGGAACCACGTGCATGAGTTCAGGTGCCAGCCCCTGAGCGTCGGCGAGCAGATCGGAATAGAGACAAAGCTGGAGGACGGTACCCCCCTTTGTCTCGCGAGCCAACTTGGTGTCGACTGCCTCATAGGACCAGGATCCAAGCGCTGATGGCGTCTCAACGCGGAAAAGCACATCTGTTCGGCCGCTCCACCGTCCGTTCAACAGGGCTCCTTGGATGATGACAGGCGTTCCGGCGCGCATTGCATCGAGTGTCTGTCCGGCGGCGGCCACCGTGATGTCGACGCCTTCAATGCGCACTGCGTCGAGGCCAGAATTCTTCAGATGGTCGATATACGCTTGCTCGTGAAGCGCACCTCGTTCCCGAAGGATTTCAAGAAAGGGATCGTAAGAAGCTGGCTTGGCAAGCATGCCCTGAGCGACTGCCAAGTCTAGGCTCGTGAGATGGCGGCAATTCAGATGGCCGACCAAGTCGGTCGCACTTAATTGGATTCCGTGCCCCGACCGTCTCATGACGCGAGCTCAGAGAAATCGGCGCTTCGATCAAACGAAAAGAAGGGTCCGGCATTGATTTCTGCGGTTGTCATCATATGACTGCCAAGTTCTCGGTTGTTGCCCGCGACGCTAGGGAAAATGGAAACCGAGGGCACACAGGAAAGAGCCTGCTTGGTTGCCGGGGAAGGGGGCGATGGTGCCACCGCTGATGCTCCCTTTCATGAGTCTGCGGACCCGATGACCTCCGGGCACTTGCAAGGGGAATATCCCACTTACCACAGTCGGGGTTGAACAAGCCGCGGAGACGGAAATAGCGGTCGATACGGACAAAGTCCTTAGTATTCATAGAGGCGACAACGGCGCGGTGGGCGATTGCGGTTGCTGCGATCGCTAGGTCTTGCCCTGGCTTCTTGGCGTTCCTGCAAGGGACCCAAAGGTCCTGCAGAGCAGGGATCAGCGTCATGTCTGCATAGAGTTGGGCAACTGGGGCATCCATCGCAAGAAATACCACATCGGACTCGAGCAATGATTTCAACCATTTCGCAAGGCTGGCGGCTCGTGGTGCATCCTTAGGCTTGAGCATGGAAATTCCCCTCTGTATTTCAAATACCGCGCTGAAGGGAATGGCGATAGGGGCGCGAAGATTGCCAACCCAGTCGACGACCTTGGGATTAGGCCGCTTGTGGGCCAACGCGCTCAGCACGTTCGTGTCGAGCACGTACATTGTCGATCGAGGGCTCACAGAAACTGTCCGTGGTGTTAAGGTGCGGAACTCATATTTGAGAGTCACCGGCAATCCGTTAATGATCTGGACGGCAGGAGGTTTGTGAATGGGGCGTGCTCCCCGCGGTCAGGCAGCATCGGGCAAGCGGACCAAAGTCTGGAACGCGCGCGAAGCCCGCGAACGGTTTGATGACCTTCTCGCGGCGGCGGCGCAGAACGGCCCCCAGACGGTCCGCGACAATCGGCGTGTGTTCAAAGTCACCCTTGAGCGCGCCGGATCGTCGCCTATTGCGAAAGGCCTTCTTACGAAAGGCGGGCCTCTGGAAACAACGGACGTTCTGGAAGATTGAGTTGCGAGTCGGGTCCTGTCATGGCAGCTGAGCTACGGACCCGTAGTTGATTGAGAGAACATATGGTTCGACAGGAGGCGCGATGAGTAGTTCGTTATCCGGCAAGACAAGATGCACGGGCCCAAATGAAGCCAGTGGGAAACCGGGCGAAGAACACTCTCGGATTATTTGACGGCTCTCGATAAAATCGATCAGTCCTTCAAATTTTATCGACGTTTTTGATGCCGCCGAAGGGGATTGGCATCCACAAGTCCGCTTGCAACCGGGGAGAGCAAAGTGGACTTCAACGAAACTCAGTCATACGAAAACGTGGCCGACCGGTCGGAAGGCGCCAAGGTGGCGCCAGCTGATACCCAGAGCGAAAGGCTGCACGCAATCAAGGAGCGAGTACGCGCCCGCCAGAAGGCGATGACTAAAGCGTTTCTCGATATCGCGTCGGAGCTCGACGCCGCTCGCAACGAACTGCCGGAATCCAAGCTAAAGGCGTTTCTCGTTTCCGAGTGCGGCCTGAATAGAAGCGATCTCCGAACCTATCTGAAATTCACCGAGGCCCTAGGAACTCATCGCGAGACGATCATGAAGGCGACCGTTTCCTTCGCCACCGTCAAAGCCCTGGTCGCGGCCCCGACAGCTGTCAGGGACGAAGTCGTTGAAAGGATCGCGCTAGGAAGTTTCGTGCACTCAAACGACGTGGCGGCAATCAGGCGCCGCCATGTCAACGATGCAAAGGACCCTGGTGTCGAGCAGGAACTCCGACGCCGGAAGGCGCTGCGTTCAGCGGCGGAGACGAAAGCGCAGTCGGAAGTCGAATCCTTCGGCGGGCAGTTTTTGCCGTTCGCGCAAGCACTCGTTGATTTCTACAACGACGGTTACGACGATACCTGCACACGCGAATCTTTGGTCGCAAAGCGCTCTTCCTTAATGCAGGAAGCTGGCGTTTGCCTTGCGCGCTTTGAGTTGCTTTTCGATGCAGCAGCGCTGCCGGCCCCATGGGAATACAACTACCAGGGCAATTCCGACGAGGCTGTTTGGCTTGCTCGCGCGCACGACAGCCTGAAGAGCCTCGCCATTGGGGAATTCCAGTCGGTCGATCCGGACAGCGGCAACCCATACGACACCAGCCACGACTTCGTCGACCGCGCTGTGGTGGAAAGCGTGATCTGGCTTTTCAACGACAATGGTATTTCTAAAGAGCAGTTGAAGCATAGGAAATTGCCTGCCGCAGCCGCAAAAACGGCGATCGACCCACCCTATAGGCTCAGCTCGATTGAGATCTGCGCTGGCGCGGGAGGCCAAGCGCTCGGACTCCACGCCGCCGGTTTCGACGCCGTCTGCATCTACGAGCAAAACAAGAATGCGGTCGCGACCCTGAAGGCCAACCGGGCGCTCGGTCCTGTCCGGCAGGGCGACATTGCAAAAGTGGATTTTACTTCCTACCGCGGAAAAATCGACCTGGTCGCCGGCGGCGTCCCTTGCCAGCCTCACTCAAGCATGGGCTTGCAGAGGGGCCACGCGGATGACCGCGATCTCTTTATGGAAGCTGTGCGGATTGTCGCCGAGGTCGCTCCAAAAGCCTTTTTCTTCGAAAACGTCGAGGGGTTCGCCTTCAGGGCAAACTCAGCTTATCGTGCGGAACTTCATCGGAAGTTCAAGGAGCTTGGTTACGACACGCAGGTATTCAGCTTCTTTGGCAGCGACTACGGATTGGCTCAAAATCGGCCAAGGGTAGCGTTCGTGGGATTTCGGGATGTTCCCATCGGCCGCTTCCGTATGCCGCCGAGATTCCCCGAATGGAGAACGACCGTCGGCGAAGCTCTAATCGATCTCGTAGCCGCAAACGGATGGGAAGGCGCGGAGGAGTGGGCCAGGAGCACGGCGAACAAGATCGGCCCGACAATCCTCGGTGGGTCCGAGCAATCCGGAAGGCTGGCGTTCAGTGCCAAACTGGGCCTTGAGAAATGGCTGGCTCTCGGGATCAATCCCTTGGGAATCGCAAAGAGCGCCCCCTCGGCGAACCATCCGAAAGATGCGCCTTTCCAATTCACGATGAAAATGGGCGCCCGGCTTCAAGGTTTTCCTGACGACTGGCTATTCTGCGGCACGCAACACCCGCAAAAACGTCAAATCGGCAACGCTCTGCCGCCCGTAATGGCACGGGCTGTCGGCCTGGCGATTTACAGTGCCCTCACCGGAGTGGACTTTGATTACGCGGAGGCTCTGCGATCGCCGCTGCCTGGCAAGCACAACGGTAGGCTGAAGCTCAACATGCTTGCGCGGGTAAGTAATCAACTGGATACCGTTCCCGATTGCTAAGGACGTCACACGCATTCGGGGCATAAAGCTGAAACATTGGGATGGCAGGCCTTCCATCGCCATCCCAACGTTGGCATGAATTCGGCGGCCAACTTGTCTCCGACCGCGAATTTGGACGCGCGGACACCAATCCGCAGGGACACCAATTCGGCAGCCGACACGCCACTGCCTTGATCCATGTCAAAGCCTCGTGCTTTTGGATTAGGCAGCGTCAATCATGCAAATATCGGGAGGCTGCCATTGAACGGAGCGAGAGAACGAGGATCATCGCTGTTTGAAGCAGGTCTTGAAAATTCGACATTAGCTGGCCCGCCAGGCGGCGAGGCGACCCGAGGCGCGGTTATGAAGAGCGCCCATAGGGAAAAGCTGAAGCTCTGTGATGCCCTGGAAAAAATCGCCGACTCCTTACCAGGCGTCGATCGCCTCAAGTGCCTCGGCACAGCCAACGCGATCGTCCCGTTGTTGCGCAGCATTCATCAATATGAAGAGAGGATCATCTTTCCCGCTTATGAGGTCGCTGCAGCCGGCAGCAATGCCAACCTTGCCTCAGCCCGGCGATTGCGCGCCGAACACGTCGAAGACGAATGCTTTGCGGGCGAGGTGACCGAAATTTTGCTGGCGATTGGCCGTGGCGAGACGGTCAAGAATGCCGAAGCCGTCGGCTTCATGCTGCGTGGCTTCTTCGAAAGCGTGCGCCGACATGTCGCGTTTGAACGCGAGCATGTCTTGCCGATGATCGGGATTGTCGACGCGGACTAGGTGCCCGAGCATCGATTCAGCCGGCTCAAACTGTCCACCGTCACATGCCGACTGTTCTCAATCCGGATCACGCCATCCTTGCGCAGCCTGGTCAGCTGACGGCTTACCGTCTCAATCGTCAGCCCAAGGAAATCGGCGATGTCGGCGCGTGTCAGCGGCAGGTCGAAAGTCGTCGATCCGGCGGCCGAATCAGCCGTGGGATCGATGTTTCCGGCGATCATCAGGAGAAAGCTCGCCACCTTTTCCGCAGCGGTCTTACGTCCCAGCGTCACCATCCAATCGCGTGCTTCGTCGAGTTCGTTCAACGTTTGCCTGAGCAGGCGGCGCTCGAGCTCCGGCGAATCCCTCATCATTCGTTCGATGATCGCCTTCGGAAACGAGCATAGGGAAACGGCCGTTGCCGCTTCGGCGTTGGTCGCGCTTTCTGCCTTGAAGGGCCTTCCCAGAAAATCGGGTGCGAACTGGAGGCCGACAATCTGCTGGCGTCCGTCCGAAAGGCTCTTCGTCAGCTTCACGACGCCGGAAAGCACGTTCGAATAGCTGTCGACGGTCTCGGCGTCGCCTATCAGTTCTATCCCGGGTTCGATCCTGTGCTTCGACGAGGTCTTGGACAGTCCGACCAGCTGATCCGGATCCAGCGCGCCGCAAACGCCGCGGTGCCGTGCCTGGCAAGACTGGCAAAGTACGGGAATACCGACGCTGTGAACGTCCTGATGCATCGTCATCTTGATCGTCCAGGGATCCGAAATGCCGGCAAGATAGCACCGGCGGCAGGAAAATCGTTGCGGCAGTTTGTCCATCGAGGGCTTTGGCTGAAGTCAGCCGAATACTGTTCCAGAACATGCTAAAGGGCGGCCACCCGTTCCCCTAGGAACTGGTAGGTCGGGGGATCGAGCTGAATCGGCTGGATGCCAAGCGCCCCCGTCGCCATCCAATGTCAATACGGCTCGCTGAGTTGATTGCTGCAGGTTGCCTGGTTCGCTGCTCAGCGGCGCACTATTAACAGAGTGACTCGCATGGGATTCCGTGGTTGTCGCGGTCCAGCTTGCCGCCCCAGGAACAATTTTCGAGATACCACTGGGCCTCGCCGCAGGAGCTGATTTGCGAACATGTCAAACGCGGCTGGCAAGACCAGCTCTGCGCTGTCCGCGAGAACGAAATTCGCTTGATTGAAGTCACGGTCAGCAACCAACTGCTGTTCCAAGGAGACGGCGAGCTGATTCCGGGCAAAAAGCTTAGCCACGATGGACCAAATTGCCAATTGCTTCACTGTTCCCCCTAGTAGCTAGTATGTCGGCCCGCCGACCTGCCACTCAGTTCGGGTCAAACGGTGTCCTGAGTTTCGGCAGCAATTCGATCGCCGCCAACCGGCAGACCATTTCATGCATTCGTCGGGTGCCCCAAATGATGCTGCGCGGAGTTCAGGTCCGCTTCCACCGAAACTTCGGCGCCGCCATGATCAGCTCCTGGCTGATGATCTCGCCGCCTGGACCGACAATCATCGTCAACTCCCGATCATGATAGCGGAAGGATAGGCGGTATCTGGCCTCGTCCTCGCCAACCCCACGCTCAACCCGCCCCTTGATGCTACCACGCTGCATCTGCCTCATGAAATACTCGACAGCGAACTTCATCGCTCGAGCGGCCACCGCGGCATCGATCTCAGGCGCACCATTCGCCCATCTAACCGAAATCATCCAAACCTCCAGAAGGAATCCCTGCTAGACCCTTGTCCCGCATGTTGTCGCAAGCCTTCTAATTCGAGCAGCGGATCGTCAGGCTCCATCGGCAAAGGGTGGGCTTTGGTCACCACAGTTCTGCATCTGTCAGGATCGCCACGGATTTCCGAACCACGCGTTTCACGGCTAGCTCAACTTTACTGCTGCATTCGGATCGTTCTTTGCTCTGACGCAAGCAGAATCCATTTCCAGGCATTGGAGGTCACACTCCCGAGGGTCCAGTGACCAGCCCCGAGCAATGAACGCATCGCGATTCAATTTGCGCGAGCGCAAAGAGCCGACGCTTCATCTCCCGTAGTTCTGTCCATCGACGATGATCGAGATTGGAGACTGACGTGTCCACGCGACGCGAGGCCCTCTTCGGAGTTGCGATTGGCGCTGCTGCCGTCACGACGCCAGGCATGTCAGCATTCTCAAGGTAAAGTGCCGAAGCGAAGTCCGCTCAATGCAGCGATAGGGATTTCGGAAAGAAGGAGAAAACCATTGTTGCAGAAAATGATCGTGGCGAGCGCGGTTTGCGCTTTTGCAACCGGGACCGCGTTTGCCCATGTCGCGTTAGAATAGGGGAGGCATCGGTGGCGTCCGCCTACAAGGCGGTGTTGCGTGTCCCGCACGGCTGCGAAGGCACGCCCACTAATACGGTGCGGGTCCAGGTCCCCGAAGGCGTCATCGCAGTCAAGCCGCAGCCGAAGGCCGGATGGAAGCTGGAAAAGATTAAGGCCGCCTATGCCAAGTCCTACGACTATTACGGCAAGCCGACGAACGACGGCGTGAAAGAGATAGTCTGGAGCGGCGGAAATCTTGGCGATGACGAATATGACGAGTTCGTCTTTCGCGGCTATCTGACTCCTGATCTCAAGGTGGGGGAAACGCTGTACTTCCCGGTCGTCCAGGAATGCCCAGAGGGCAAAGTGGAACGCTGGATAGAGATCCCCGCAGCTGGCCAATCAGACGATGATCTCGAAATGCCTGCTGCTGGGAAAGGCCATCGGCCAATGAGCAAAATGGGGACGTCTTTCACTGGAACTTCAGGGACCGTGAAATCAAGCAAAGTGAGACAAAAATGAAATTCGAGAATGAGAGGCAAGAAGTGATCGACGAGTGGCCAAGCCTTGTATTCAGCACTGAAGCAGCAAGCGGCGCAAAGGCAGGCAATTCATTGCTGCCCATGCTGATCGCTGGGCTCGCCTTAATTGTCTTGGGTGGCATTGTCGTGATGGCCTTCGTGTAGAAGAGAAATCCGCTGCTCACTCTTGGCGCTATGCCCGTTGCAGCGATTGCGATGAGTTCTGCTATGTCCGACACTTGCGCATATCTTCATCATATCGATGACCGGCGATGAACGGTTCAGCCCTCTCTCGCTGGACAATGGCATACTTTGCTGCCGCGCTAGCTTTCTTGATCGCGGCACAAGCGATGATGATTGCCGGTTACGGTTTTCCGACCGTTGGCGTGGAGGCTCCGGAAACGCTTGTGATCGTCCACATGATTACAATCGGCTGGCTCAGTCTGTTGATGTGCGGGGCGTTGCTCCAGTTCGTACCAGTGCTCGTTGCGCAGCCCCTTCGCGACGAGTCCCTGGCTTTGCCGGCGTTGATCTGTTTGCTTGTCGGGCTGTTCTGCTTGCTCGCCGGTTTCCTCCAGCTTTCAGGCGTGATCGACCCAAAGATCCCCTTTCTTGCACTGGGGGGCCTCTTCCTTCCGGCTGGTTTCTCGTTGATCGTATGGGTGCTCGGGCGGACGTTGTGGAGCGTCCGGCCGTCTAGCTTGCAACTGCCCGCACGTTTCGTGGCCGGAGGACTCGCCTGCGTCGCAGTCACCGCCGCATTGGGTGCTTCGTTTGCATTTGTGCTTTCAGGCCAGGCGCCAGGATGGGCGGATTTCGACCTGCGAACACTGGCTCTTCCTATCCATGTGACGGTCGGTCTGGGCGGCTGGCTCGGCTTTACGGCAATCGGTGTCAGCTACCGCTTGCTGCCGATGTTCATGCTTTCCCCGGACAGTGAACGCACCACGGGCCATTTGGTGTTATGGACTGGGGCGGCAGCCTTAGGCCTGATCGTTCTGGCAGAACCGTTGGAGGTTCTTTCGGGGACAATCATGTTGCCCACCGTTCTCGCCGGCTTACTGGGGCTCGTGGCGACCGTCATCTACGGCGTCGATCTCGTGTTTTTTTACCGCAACCGCAAGCGACGCAAGATCGAGCTGAACAGCAGGTCGGCGATCGGCGCTTTCGCGGCCCTCTATCTTTCGGTTCTGCTTCTGCTCGCGCTATTTGCGAGCGGAACGCTTGCGCAGCATGTAGGCGCGACTGTCTATCTCGTCGCCTTCGGCTGGCTGACGGGGCTGGGGCTTTCACAACTCTACAAGATCGTGCCGTTCCTTACCTGGCTCGAATGCTACGGACCGGTGATGGGCACGAAACCGACGCCACGCGTCCAGGATCTTGTCGTCGAAACGCGCGACAGGTTCTGGTTCGCACTCTATTACGTCGGCGTGCTGGCCGGCACCGGCGCGCTTCTGGCCGAGGTGGCGGTCCTGTTCCGGATAGCGACGGCTGTGACGTTGTTTGCCACCGCGGCAATCGTCGTGGAACTCGTTCTAGCGCGCCGCCTTGTCAATGTTGCAGCTGGCCTACGCCTGCCTGAGGGGGCATCGCGCCCGCGTCTTTTCCTGCCTTCCTGGCGTTAGATACAGAGGAGATTCAAATGAATTCCCCGCATTACGACCTTGACGTTCGACCGATCCTTCGCGAAGGCGGCGAACCCTTCACCGCCATCATGGAGGCAGTGGCGGCGCTCGCTCCCGGTCAAAGCCTGCGCTTGCTCGCTTCCTTCAAACCGTTTCCCCTGTTCCAGGTGCTTGGCGCGAGGGGGTTCGAGCCTTCGGCCCGTGAAATTGGCAACGGCGATTGGGAAGTGATCTTCACGCCCGCCAATGCTGTGCCACCAACGCCGGAACAAACCGAACTATCCTCGCGCTCTGCCAGTGGAGACGACTGGCCTGAGCCAGTCATGGAACTTGACAACCGCGACCTCGAGCCACCGGAACCTATGGTCAAGGCCTTGGAAGGAGTCGAATCCTTGACGGCCGGCCAAACCATAGCCGTGCTGCTGCCACGTGAACCGGTGTTTCTGTTCGAGGAACTACAGGCGCGAGGCCACCGCTGGCGCGGCGCCTTCGAACCGGAAGGGCACTATCGCATCGTTGTCCGCTCTGGTGGACCGGGAGGGCGACGGTCGTGAGCGACGAAGAGGACGAGATACTGGCGGCTGGTGTGCGAGAAGCGCTGCGCATGGTCATTGATCCCGAGCTTGGAGAAAATGTCGTCGATCTCGGACTGATCTACCAGGTTTCGGTGGGGCAGGACGGGACGGCGCACATCGAAATGACGACCACAACCCGAGCATGTCCGGCCACGGGCTATCTCAAGGACGCTGTACAGTCGGCGGCTTGGATCGTAACCGGAATCCACAACGTCGAGATCCGGCTCACCTACGAACCACCGTGGACGCCCGAGATGATGAATGCCGACGCCAAGCGCCGTCTTGGCTTGGTCGAAACAGGAAGCAATGCATGAACGGAAAGCAACGAAACAAGCCAACGATCGTCGTCGACGGCATGCCGTTGTCGAGCGTGCTTGATGAGAAGATGATCCACCGGGTCGTGCACGGCTTTTACGAAGAAATTCGTCGCGATCACCTCCTCGGCCCGATCTTCAACGCCGCGATTCCACCTGAGGCATGGCCGCATCATTTGGCGAAGATGTGCGACTTCTGGTCCGCGACGCTGCTGCGAACCTCCCGCTATGAGGGCCGGCCGCTGCCGCCGCATCTGACAATATCGGGCCTCGGTGAGGCGCATTTCCGGCGCTGGCTGACGCTGTTTCGAGCCACCGTGAACCGCGTTTGCCCGCCTGAACCCGCAGCGCTGTTCATGGCCCGGGCGCTGCGCATTGCTCACAGCTTCCGCCTTGCAGTCGCTTTCAGCCGCGGGGAAGACACCATTCACGTCAAACCAATCCTCGAGGAGAGCCTCTGCTCAGGTAGAGGCTCAGAGTGATCGCAATGTCCATTCGACCACCTGGGAGATCGGCCTTTCATGCGACTCACTAGGCTCTCCGCCCCGTCCGTCCTGCAGCAGGCTGCGGGGACTAGTCATCTTCCTCTTTGTTCCTGCGCAACGATCATCTTGTAAGACGGTAGCATGATATTCGCATAGCAAACGCGGACAAAAGGCATGAAACCTCGATACAGTGACGATGTTACGATGGACGCAATCATGCGCGAGTGGCCGGCAACCATCCGCGTCGTTCTACAGCACGGTATGCTTTGCGTCGGCTGCCCTATTGCTCCGTTCCACACCATTTCCGAGGCGGCGCGCGAGCACGGGCTAAGCGAGGAATCACTTCGTTTGGATCTAGATGCCGCTATCGAGCGAACCCGAGCGGATTAATTCTTCCCAGTCCGCCCTTCAGCCAGCACAAGCAGGCGGTGAGGTTCAACCACGGTCACCTTCTCGCGTCCGCTTTTGACGAGCCCCTTCTCCTCCCAAGATGAGAGCAGCCGGCTCACCGTGTGCAGCGTCGTTCCTGTCATCTCGGCAATGTCCTGCCGTGAGATCGGGAAGTCGATCATTATTCCTTCATCGGTCTTCCGGCCCGTCTGCTTGACCAGCTTAAGCAGCGCATGGGCGACTCGTTGATCCACCTGTTCGGTGGACATCTCGACGACGCGCGTGTGAGCGTCCTGCAACCTGCTGCCTACGGTCTTATATGTGTTGGCGCCAAAATTGGGGAAGGCGTTTGCGAATTTTGGCCACAAGTGACCTGGCCAGGCAAGAAGCACGCAATCGATGGCGGCGATCGCACTGGCCGGATAGGTAGTGCGGCCCAGCGCGTGAGCAATGCCCATTAGTTCGCCGGGGCTAATGTAGCGCACCGTCACCTCTTGGCCATCAGGCGTTGTCTTGATGACACGGACATGGCCGTCGAGCAGCAAGAAGAACGAATGAGCTTCCTGCTCCTGCTCGAACACGGGTTGGTCCTTGGCAATCCGTAACGACCGGGCTTGACCGATTATGTAGTCGAGATCCGTGGGGGCCATACCCTGAAAGGCAGATAGCCCGGCAATCAATGAGCGATCGAGGCGGCTCAACTGCAGCGCCCCTTCCGAAACTTTACTGTGACCATGAAAGGCATTCCGTATCTGTCGAGCCACACAATGTCATAGGCCACCGACGGGCGGCAAGTGGCACACACCGCGGCCTTTTTCCTCATTTCCCAACTTTGTTTGCGCTGCAGCAAAGTTCTCAGGCCGGACACAGCTTAGAAAAGCCACAGCGGTAAACGCCGTCGAGCATAATTGACCAGAAAGGTAAGATCATGAGAAATGCAATCGTAATCGCCGCCGCGCTCGCGGCGTCGGTGTTGGCTGGAGTGGCGCAGGCCGCCGACCATCAGGTCCAGATGCTCAACAAGGGCGAGAAAGGCGTGATGGTCTTCCAGCCTGACTTTGTCCAGGCAGCGCCTGGTGACACTGTCACGTTCGTGCCAACCGATAAGGGCCACGATGCCGAGACGATCAACGGCATGATCCCGGACGGCGCGAAGACTTTCAAGGGCAAGCCGGGCGAACAAATCACCGTTACACTCGACAAGGAAGGTGTCTACGGCGTGAAGTGCGCGCCTCATTATGGGATGGGCATGGTGGCGTTGATTGTGGTCGGCAAGCCGGTCAATCTGGCGAAGGCAGCCGCGGTCAAGCAGTCAGGGAAGGCGAAGAAAGTGTTCGAAACCCTATTGGCTGAAGTTCCAGCGGGCAATTGAAGGCAGCATTCAGAAAACCAGCGGGATCCTCCGGACGGACATCAGTCCGCCTGGGGGTCCTCTTTGAAAAGTGCATAAGATGGCAATTCCTCGCACCCGGCCTGGCGCTTATCCGGCGGTTCTTTCCTACGGTTTCCGGCCGTTCTTCCTGCTCGGCTCGCTGTATGCCGGAGGGGCGATCCTGTTGTGGCTGCCGTTGTTTTATGGTCGGCTCGAAACCTCGAGCGCCTTCCTGCCCGTAGACTGGCATGTCCACGAGATGCTGTTTGGCTATCTCGCGGCGATCGTCACGGGATTCCTGCTGACCGCTATTCCGAATTGGACCGGACGTCTGCCGGTGCAAGGCCTGCCGCTACTGGCGCTCGTCCTGCTGTGGCTTGCGGGGCGGGTTGCGGTGTTCTTTTCGGTGCAGACCGGCTGGCTCGTCGGAGCCGCAGTCGATTGCGCCTTTCTCCTGGCGGTAGCGGCCGCCGCCGCGACCGAAATCATCGCGGGCCGAAACTGGCGGAACCTCAAGGTGCTGTTGCCGGTCGCCGTGCTTCTGGCGGCCAACGTGATGTTTCATGTCGAAGCACACTACCAGGGCGTCTCGGACATCAGCCGCCGGCTCGGCCTCGGGGCTGCCGTCGCTCTCATCATGATCATAGGCGGACGCATCGTTCCCAGTTTCACCCGGAATTGGTTGGCTCGCGAAAATCAGGGACGCCTGCCGGCCCCGTTCAGCCATTTCGACGTAGCAACGATCGCGCTGTCCGCGGCCGCATTGGCGGCTTGGGCCTTCGTTCCTGAAAGTAGCGCGACAGGCGCAATGCTGATCGCCGGATCGGCTCTCAACGCTATCCGGCTTGTGCGCTGGGCGGGTGATCGCACGCTGCGTGATCCGCTGGTGGTGATCCTGCACGTCGCGTTTGCCTTTGTGCCGATCGGTTTTCTGCTCGCCGGACTTGCCGTCGTCCTGCCGGAGACTGTCCCTTCCGCGGCGGGCATTCACGCGTTCAGCGTAGGAGCGGTGGCATGCATGACGCTCGCCGTCATGACCCGAGCCACGCTTGGGCACACAGGGCGCGATTTGCAGGCGAACGTTGGCACACGCGTGGTCTTTGTCGCGATCGTGCTTGCGGCCGTCATGCGCATCGGCGCCGCGTTCCTACCTGCGCAAGCAATGCTCCTCCACATATCGGCGATGTTGTGGGTGGCGGCCTTCCTCGGCTACGCGGCCCTGTTTGGCGGGATGCTCGTTCAACCCAAATTACGTGCGCGGCAGCCGAACAAAGCGCCTTCTTGACGCGCTAACCTGGACCGCACCGTATCCAAAGAAACGGAATGGCGTCGACATCGCTTGGTATGACGAATCCGGAATTCGTATCACATTGGAGCAGGCAATTGGCGAATTGCGGTGTTGAACCCACACACTGATCGCGCCACCAATCATATCGGCTGTTCGTCGAGATATCTCAAAGTAGCCAAGCGCTTGATGGCAGTCGTTGCTAGGATTTGAGCTCGGTCGCGGTCGGCCTGGAGGGGAAGGCTTTCCCCCGCGTTGAGGTAGGATTCGGCCAGCAGCTCGCAGAGAGCATCCAAGGATTCCGGCGATCGGTCGCTGATTGACGTGTTCGTTCCAAGCGGACTGGCAGTGAGTTGTTGCGCGAGCTCTCGTGCCTCTGCCGCCAGATCGCTAAGCACGGTCCTGTCATGTTCCCCGCGAAACGCCGCAAATGCTTTCAATCGGATCGCGACCAGTTCTTCCATGGTGGCGAGATCGCCAGCGCCGGCTAATGTCGCGTGGGCCTCACGACGCGAAGAGAATGCACGCCGGCGTTCGATCCGCAGAACACGGGCATGTTCCAGTTCCTCTCTGGCCATCTGCTCGGCAGCGGATCGGATCTCCGTTGAGGGTGCGTTCGAAGCTACATAGGACCAAAAGGCAAAAGCGCGCTCTTCGTTTCTCACTGCCATCGCAAACGAATGGTAAGGGTCCACAAGTTCCGGCGAGACCACGGCCGTGTTCTCGTCATCGAAAACACCTTTCGGCGTCCATCGGAGCTGCCTCAGATCCGGATCATTGCCACTGGATTGTCGGGACCAGCGAGTGACGTTTTCGATATGGCCCGTTTCCTCCTTGACCAGGCGCTCGAAGACCTCGGCCAATCTCGCCTGACCCTTATCGCGCATTCGCTGTGCCAGTTCCGCGTACCTTTCCGCAGATTCTTTCTCCATCGCGAATGCGATTGCCAGAAGTTCGGCCATAGACCTGACCGGCGCCGCCGGCTCTGCTTGCAAACGAGACATGACTCTCTCCGATGCCAGTTTTTTTCAACACTAGGCCGACTGCCTGGAAGTTATTTGCGCTGCGTCAAAGAACTCTCGTCCAAAACCGCCGACACACACGCCAGAGGCCGCTGGCGGACGAAACCAGCTAGCTCCCAGCTTGAGAACGTAATGAAGGAAGCCGATGCCGGGGAGCATTTCCAAACGATATACGTCAACCGCTTCCTTACGACTCTCGAGGAACTGGCGCCGTCTTGCTGCGTGGGCAATTGCAACCCTGGCAATCCTAGCTGTCTGGTCGGCACCCACCCATGCCGGAACACTCAAGGACTACTTGGCAACCACGAAGCCGGGGGAGCTGATCCAGGGTGGCGATCGATACGGGGAATTCGAAGGCGTCCCGCCGCTGGCGCCAATCTACTCGGGAACCCGAAAAATCGGGTACGCCTACCTCAACACCGACTTTTCCAGCGCGGTTGGATATTCGGGAAAACCGATCAGGATCCTTGTCGGCATTGATGCCGCGGGGATTATCCGCGGGATCAAGCTGGTCGAGCACAAGGAACCGATCGTCCTCATAGGCATACCGCAGGCAAAGGTCGTCGCGGCACTCAACTCATTGATCGGCAAGGACCTCAGCCGCGTCGCTGCAGGGGCAGAACAACTCCCGCAGGTCGACATCGTCAGCGGTGCCACCGTGACAGTTCTGGTGATGAGCGACAGCGTCGTCCGCTCCGCCGTCAAACTGATCCGGAGCAACCGTCTTGGTGCAGCCAGTTCGACTGCGACGCCAGTCGCCCAAGTCGTGATCAAGAAACCGGATCTGTCCAAGTCTGAAATCCGCGATTGGGCTTCGCTCCTCGGCGATGGCTCAATTCGCAGCCTCCGCCTCACCGTCGGCGAGGTCTCCGACGCTTTTGCTCAAGCCGGCCATCCAGAAGCGTCCGCCAAGCCCGAGACAGCCAATCCAGGCGATCGCTTCGTCGACTTGTATGTGGCTGCGGTCAGCGTGCCGACGATCGGTCGCAGCCTTCTGGGAGATGCCGGTTACGAGCGGCTGCAAAAGAAGCTCAAGCCCGGGCAGCAGGCGATCATTGTTGCCGGTGACGGCGCTTATTCCTTCAAGGGTTCAGGCTATGTGCGGGGCGGGATTTTTGACCGGATCGAACTGCTGCAAGACGGCCAAGGCGTCCGGTTCCGCGATCGAAATCACACGAGGCTCGGCGACCTGGCGGCGAAGGGCGCGCCGAGCCTGCGCGAAATTGCATTGTTTTCCGTACCGGATGAATTTTCGCTCGATCTCACACAGCCTTGGGAACTGCAGTTGCTAGCCCAGCGCAGCTATGGTGCGCGGGACAAGGCAGTCCTTCCGTTCAATGTCGGCTATGCTCTTCCCGACCGTTACCTGGCGATCGAAGAGCCACCGGTGCAGGAGGCCGTCAAATCGGTTTCGGAAGCGGCCGCGCCAACACCTGCGTCGGCTGAAGAGCCAGGCGCGACTTTCCCCGACCAGGAACCGCTCTGGATGAAAATTTGGAGGATGGACACAGTTTCGGTCGCCATCACCGTGGCCGCGCTCCTTGTCCTTACCGCCATCTTCTTCTTCCAGAACTGGCTGGTTCGGCGGCCACGCCTGTTCGGTTGGGTGCGACGCGGCTATCTCCTTTTCACACTGGTCTGGCTTGGATGGTACGCCAATGCCCAGCTCTCCGTGGTCAATGTGCTGACGTTTTTCAACTCGTTGATCAGCGGCTTCAGCTGGGAATTCTTTCTGTCTGCACCTCTCATCTTCATCCTTTGGGGTGCCGTTGCGGCCGGGCTGCTCTTTTGGGGCCGTGGGCCGTTTTGCGGCTGGCTTTGTCCGTTCGGCGCGCTCCAGGAGCTGACCAATAATCTGGCGCAGTGGCTGAAAGTACCCCAGATCACGTTGCCCTTCGGCCTGCACGAGCGGCTGTGGCCAATCAAGTACATCATCTTCCTCGGCCTCTTCGGCCTTTCGCTCTATTCGGCGGGAATGGCCGAGACCTACGCCGAGGTCGAGCCGTTCAAAACCGCGATCATCCTGAAGTTCGCCCGCGAATGGCCGTTCGTGATCTTCGCGCTGGCGCTTCTCGTCGCCGGCCTGTTCATCGAACGCTTCTACTGCCGCTATCTCTGCCCGCTCGGCGCCGCGCTCGCCATCCCAGGGCGCATCCGCATGTTCGAATGGCTGAAGCGCTATCCCGACTGCGGCTCGCCCTGCCAGCGCTGCGCCAAGGAATGTCCCGTTCAGGCGATCCATCCCGAGGGGCAGATCAACGTCAACGAATGCATCTACTGCATGCATTGCCAGGAACTCTACCACGACGACCATCGCTGCCCGCACATGATCCAGGTGCGGCTAAAGCGCGAAAAATTCGAGGCGCTCGCGTCACCGTCGAGCCGGGGCAAGGGGCCGGCCAAGCCAGTGATCGCCTTCAAAGGCAAGCCAATCGAGCAAAGCAGCCCGGTTCCCAGTTCAACGACCTAAGACTCAACCAGAAGGAGACGGAATATGTCGGAAGAAGACCGCAAGAGAACCCTGAGCAGGCGCCAGCTGCTGGGTACGTCAGCAATCGTGGCGGCCGCCGGCGCGTCGGGCATTGGCGGCACGCTGACATTGGGCGGGAGCATGGTGTCGCCGGCGGCGGCACAGAGCGCTGCGACGGGAGGGCAAAAGTTCGAGGTCATGCCAGGCGAGCTCGACGAATATTATGTGTTCTTTTCGAGCGGCCAAAGCGGCGAAGTCCGCATTGTCGGCGCGCCTTCGATGCGCGAACTGATGCGAATCCCCGTCTTCAACCGCTGCAGCGCGACCGGATGGGGCCTGACCAACGAAAGCCGCAAGGTGCTGACCGAAGGGCTGCTGCCGGAAACCAAGGAATTCCTGAAGGACAAGGGCGGCATCTACCTCAACGGCGATCTTCATCACCCGCACCTCTCGTTTACGGACGGCACCTATGACGGCCGCTACCTGTTCGCGAACGACAAGGCCAATACGCGTGTAGCCCGCATCCGCCTCGACGTGATGAAATGCGACAAGATCATCCAGCTGCCGAACCAGCACACCGTGCACGGTCTGCGCGTCCAGAAATATCCGAAGACAGGCTACGTGTTCTGCAATGGCGAGGACCGGGTGCCGATCCCGAACGACGGCAAGGTCCTCGACGACAAGACGAAGTACCACGCCATCTTCACCGCCGTTGACGGGGAGACAATGAAGGTCGCATGGCAGGTGATGGTCGACGGCAATCTCGACAACGTCGATGCCGACTACCAGGGCAAATATTGTTATGCCACCTGCTACAATTCCGAAGAAGGCGTCAATTTGGCCGAGACGATGGCGAAAGAGCAGGATTGGGTCGTCATCTTCAATCTCAAGCGCATCGAGCAAGCCGTCGCCAAGGGTGATTTCAAGGAAATCGGCGGCGTGCCGGTCATCGACGGACGCCACGGTTCGCCCTACACCCGCTACGTTCCCGTCCCGAACAGCCCGCATGGCATCAATACCGCGCCAGATGGAATCCATGTGGTGGCCAACGGCAAGCTGTCGCCCACCTGCACGGTTTTCGATGTGCGCAAGTTCGACGACCTCTTCGACGACAAGATCCAGCCGCGCGATGCCGTCGTGGCGGAACCCCAGCTCGGTCTTGGACCGTTGCACACAGCTTTCGATGGCCGAGGCAATGCCTACACCACCCTGTTCATCGACAGCCAGATCTGCAAATGGAATATCGACGACGCCAGGCGCTCCTTCGCCGGCGAGAAGGTCGATCCGATCCGTCAGAAGCTCGACGTCCATTATCAGCCCGGCCACAACCATTCCTCGATGGGACAGACCAAGGAGGCGGACGGGAAATGGCTCATCTCCCTCAACAAGTTCTCCAAGGATCGATTCCTCAACGTTGGCCCGCTTAAGCCGGAGAACGACCAGCTCATCGATATCTCGGGCGATACCATGGCGCTCGTCCATGACGGGCCAAGCTTTGCCGAACCGCATGACGCAACCTTGGTCCACCGGTCGAAAATAAATCCCGTCAGCGCATGGGATCGAGCGGACGCGTTCTTCGCTGACGCCGTAAAACAGGCAGCTGCTGACGGCATCGACCTGCTCGCGGATAGCGAAGTCATCCGCGACGGGAACAAGGTTCGCGTTTACATGACGTCGGCTGCACCGGCGTTCGGACTTGAGAGCTTCTCCGTCAAGCAAGGCGACGAGGTCACGGTCTACGTCACCAACATCGATGAGGTGGAAGACCTCACCCATGGCTTCGCCATCGTCAACTACGGGATCAACATGGAGGTTGCGTCCCAGGCGACAGCTTCGGTGACGTTTACGGCCGACCGGGCAGGCGTCTACTGGTATTACTGCTCCTGGTTCTGTCATGCCATGCACATGGAGATGCAGGGCCGCATGTTCGTCGAGCCGCAGGCCGCGTGACGGCATGGCTCGATTGGCCACCCTCGCAACTTTGGGAATGGCGGCGTTTCTTGTCGCCATTCCCGGTAGCAATGCCGGTGCGGCGGAAATCGCCGTGCCGGCCGATGAGACGCCCCTTCAAACGATCCTCGATGCCGCCGCGCCCGGCGACGTGCTGTTGCTGGCAACCGGCAGGCACCGTGGTCCGGTCTCCATCACCAAACGGGTGACGCTGCAAGGCCAGGCAGGAGCAATCGTCGAAGGTGATGGCCAGGGAAGCGTTATCACCGTGGAGACAGCGAATGCTGCGGTGCGCGGTTTGGAGATTGTCGGTTCCGGATCCAACTTGGATGCGATGGACGCCGGCGTGTTCGTGAAAGAGACCGCCAAGGGCGCGATCGTCGAGGGAAACGCGATCCTCGGCAACCTCTACGGAATATATCTCCATGGCGCTGCGGGCGCCGTCGCTAGGGGCAACCGCATAGAGGGCATGCGCACAGGGCGGACGAACCAGGCTGGAAATGGCGTCTCCGTCTGGAACGCGCCTGGCGCCAAGGTCGTGGGCAACCAGATCAGCTTTGGACGCGATGGCATTTTCGCGACTGCCAGCAAACACAATGAATTCAGCGCGAACATCTTCCACGATGTGCGGTTCGCCATTCATTACATGTACACAAACGACAGCGTGATCAGCGACAACGTTTCAGTCGGCAATGTCGTTGGCTACGCCATCATGTATTCCAGCAGGCTGCGGGTCACGGGCAATTTGTCCGACGGCGACCGCGATAACGGGCTGCTGTTCAATTATGCCAATGGCTCAGAAATAAGCGGCAACGTGGTCCGCGGCCGAAGGCAGCCGATCGGCAGATGGGCGAGCAACGGACAGCGTTTCGCCGACACGGACGGACTTCCTGCGGGCGACGCGGACGGGGTGGTGACTGCGACAGGGGCCATTACCCGCCTAGGCCCCGAGAAATGCGTGTTCATCTATAATGCAAACAAGAACCGCTTTCGCGGCAATCGATTCGAGGGTTGCGAGATCGGCGTGCATTTTACGGCCGGTTCGGAAGGCAACGAGATGGCCGGTAACGCCTTCATCCGCAATCGAAACCAGGTGAAATATGTCGGTACGCGCTACCTCGATTGGTCGAGCGGCGGCCGAGGTAACTACTGGAGCGACAACCCGGCTTTCGACCTGAACGGCGACGGCATCGGCGACAACTCCTACCGGCCGAACGATATGATCGACAAGGTCCTGTGGACAGCGCCGGCGGCGAAGGTTCTCGTCAATAGCCCTGCGGTGCAGGTGATCCGCTGGGCGCAGACCCGATTTCCCGCAGTCTTTCCCGGCGGCGTCGTCGACAGCCATCCACTGATGAAGCCGGCCGACACGGAGGAGAGCCAATGAGCGTCAACATTCAATTGAACTCCGTTGCCAAGCACTTTGGCAGAGTCAGGGCCGTCGATGAAGTTTCATTCGCACTGAGTGATGCTGAGACCGTCGCCCTCGTTGGGCACAACGGTGCGGGCAAGACGACCCTGATCAAGCTCATGCTTGGGCTGAGCCGCCCCACATCAGGTTCCGTAACCGTGCTGGGGCAGGATACGTCAGCCGGAAATTCCGCCGTTCGCAGACATCTTGGCTATCTGCCGGAGAACGTTTCGTTCAATCTGGTTCTGACCGGCCGCGAAATGCTTCGTTTCTACGTTGGATTGAAGGGCGAGAGCCCGCGTTCCGTGAACGAGCTGATGGATCGAATCGGTCTTGCGCATGCTGC
The DNA here is from genome assembly GCA_004791255.1 of bacterium M00.F.Ca.ET.205.01.1.1. Lineage (GTDB taxonomy): Bacteria > Pseudomonadota > Alphaproteobacteria > Rhizobiales > Rhizobiaceae > Mesorhizobium. The sequence continues at coordinate 426,380 of SRUQ01000002.1, read as the reverse complement.
GGACCGACGCATTGGAACTTACTCGAAGGGCATGCGGCAGCGGCTGGGATTGGCGCAAGCGCTGATCGGAACGCCGCGGGTTCTTCTGCTGGACGAGCCGACCACCGGCCTCGATCCAGAACTGCGCCAGCAATTCTATCGGATCGTGCGTGAAATGCGGGATGCGGGGACAACGATCCTTCTGTCGTCGCACGCCCTCAACGAACTCGAAGGAAACGCCACGCGCGTCATTATAATGAACGAAGGCAAGAAGATCGCGGACGGGTCGCTCGACGAATTGCGGCGGATCGCTCGCCTGCCGACGGTCATTCGGATGAGGGCTACCGACGGCGGCGTCCAGCGCATCAGGGACTGGATGGGAAATCGGCCGGATCTCCGACAGGTGAACGGCCATACTATCGAATTGGACGCGTCCCCCGATAGCAAGATCGCGTTCCTGCGCCGGACAGCTGGCGCCGACGTGCCGTTCGACGACATCGAGATGGTGCCGCCCGGCCTCGATGAACTTTATGCCCATTTCCTCGGCGGGAGACCATCAGCATGAGTACGATCGCGCTTCTGGCCGTCAAGGAAATCCGCGAAGGGCTGCGAAACCGCTGGGTGGTGGCAGCGACAGCACTGTTGGCGGCGCTCGCGCTAACCTTGACGTTTCTCGGCAGTGCGCCAACTGGCAATGTCGGGGCCGGCGCTCTTGACGTGGTCGTGGTGAGCCTGGCCAGTCTCACCATATTCATCGTTCCGCTCATCGCCTTACTGATCTCCCATGATGCGATTGTCGGCGAGATCGAGCGCGGCACGATGACGTTGCTGCTGAGCTATCCCGTCCGGCGTTGGCAAGTGCTTCTCGGCAAGTTCCTTGGCCATCTTGCGATCCTGGCATTTGCGACCCTCATTGGGTATGGCGTTGCCGCGATTGCGCTGGCGGCGACTGGAAAGTCGATCGGCGGCGCCAGTTGGTTCGCCTTCGCAACAATGACGGCCTCGTCGGTGCTGCTCGGAGCCGTGTTCGTGGCGATCGGCTATCTGGTCAGCGCGGTCTCACGCGACCACGGAACCGCGAGTGGGATCGCGATCGGCATCTGGCTCCTGTTCGTGCTGATCTACGACATGGGGTTGCTGGGATTGCTGGTAGCAGATCAGGGGCGATTCGTGACTGCCGGCATGCTAAATGCACTGCTTCTTCTCAATCCGACCGATGCGTACAGGCTGCTGAACCTCATGGGTACTGCCGACATCAGTTCGGCATCCGGCATGGCTGGAACCGTCCAGAGTGTCGCGCTCGGTTCTTTTTCGCTCGTGGCGGCATTAGCAGCGTGGACGGTGGCGCCGATGGCGGCCGCCGCTTTCATATTTTCGAGGAGGGAGCTGTGAGGATGCGCTTGGGACTGACACTCCTCGCCGGAAGCCTCATAGCCATAGCCGGCTGTCAGCGCGGCCCGGACAAGACGCCGGCGCCGTTCGCCATGACCGAAGATGCGATGGGCCGCTATTGCGGCATGAACATCCTCGAACATCCAGGCCCGAAAGGGCAGGTTATCCTTGCCAAGTACGACGAGCCCATCTGGTTCTCCTCGGCCCGCGACACGATCGCCTTTACCATGCTGCCAGAGGAACCCAAGGACATTCGGGCGATCTACGTGTCCGACATGGCGAAGGCACCCAACTGGGATAATCCAGGCATCAACAACTGGGTGAATGCCAAGGACGCATTTTTCGTCATCGGCAGTGACAGGAAAGGTGGCATGGGAACGGCGGAAGCGGTGCCTTTCTCCTCCAGCGAATCCGCCCGGGCTTTTGCCAATGAGCATGGCGGTCAGGTCTTGGACTTCGCCGACCTGCCGCGCGGTTACGTTCTGGGGCAGGAGTCCGAGACGGCTTCCTATGGCAGCTCGGGCCCGCAATCGCTTGATCCCGACAACGCAAATTGAGGGCGCTATGATCTCCCATATGTCTCGCCGTCGGTTCATTGGCATAACCGCTGCTGCTGCTGGAATGGCGCTGCTTCCGCTCGCTCGCAAAGCTCTGGCGACACCGTCGGCCGTCTCGTGGCGCGGAGAAGCTATGGGCGCCCAGGCAACGCTGCTCATCAACCATCCCGACCGAGCCTTGGCCTTGAGGCTCGTTGACCAAGTTGCCGCCGAAGTCCGCCGCTTGGAAAGGATTTTCAGCCTCTATCGCGAGGATTCGGACCTTACGAGACTGAATCGCCAAGGATTCCTGGTCTCGCCAGCAACGGATCTCGTCGAAATCCTTGGTTGTTGCAAAGACGTCTGGCGTCTCACCGAGCGCGCCTTCGATCCTACGGTTCAGCCATTGTGGATCGCGTATCAACGTCACTTTTCCGATCCCCGAGCCACTGCCGCCGGGCCCTCGCGTCAGGTCATACAGGAGGCACTTGATCGGGTCGGCTTTGACAAGATGGCCTATTCGGAAGACCGCATCGAATTGCCCGTGGCCGGGTCGGCGCTCACGCTCAACGGCATCGCGCAAGGTTACGTAACGGATAAGGTTGTCGATCTGCTGCGTGCCGGCGGCGTTGAGCACGCGCTCGTCGACATGGGCGAAAGCCGTGCGATCGGATCGGCGCTGGAGGACCGGCCTTGGCGCATTGGCATAACTGATCCCTCTAATTCCGATTCGATTCTGAAAGTCTTACCGCTGACGGACAGCGCCGTCGCCACCTCGAGCCCGGCCGGCTTTCAGTTCGATGAAGACGGCCGGTTTACCCATATTATTGATCCGCGAACCGGATCCACTCCACAACGCTATGCGAGCCTGAGCGTCGTCGCGCTGACTGCCACGATTGCGGATGCGCTGTCGACCGCCTTCAGCTTGATGGACGTGGAGACAATTGCCGGTGCGGTCCGACGCCTCGATGGCGTAGACGCGTATGTTCTTTCGCAAGACGTTCTATGGACGCACGTCAAGTCTTAAAATCGGGGAGCGCGGATAGGCGGCAAAGGAACAAGTCTAGTTGCCCGCATTGTCAGGCGGCTCTGCCACGATCGGTTACCAAGTGAATCTCCTCCCGCAAGACTGCGAGATAATCGAGAATAGGCTCGTCCTTTCTCGTGATGGTGGTGTGGCAACGGCAGTGCCAACACGCCAATCGGCAGAAGGGGATGTGGAGATGAAGCGATACTGGCTCACCTTTAGGAAGTCGCCACCCAGTCGGCATAGGTACCTGGACCCCACTTGCGGGCGAGAACGCGGAGCCGTTGGGTCGCTGGTATAATGAGGAAGGACGGGCATCTCCTATTTTCTCAGGACGGACGGAACGTCAGTCATACTAGCCGTTCGCCCGTACGGCTCTTTGGAAAATGTCAACAAGCGGCAATTTCCCAGTCCCTCCAGGATTCTCGGAATTGTTTGCGTTTCGACAAATAGGCTGGCTGACCACGGGGTAGATTTTCGCACCGGGATCGACCATCGCCGCCGTCTCCTGGCTCCAACGTTTCTGGCGGCCGGGAATTCAATCGACATGGCAGACCCAGAACTTGCATCGACACTCTTGATCGACGTGCGGACCATCGCCCCGATAGATCGTCACCCGCGAATCTTCGGGGTGGCGACCGCGTTGGCCGAGGGTTCTTCTTTCATCATCGTCAACGATCACGACCCACGACCTCTGCACTATCAGATCGAGGCCAGATATCCCGGCGTATTCGCTTGGGAATACCTTGAGCGAGGGCCGGAGGTCTGGCGCGTCGAAATCAGCAGACCGCAATCGTCTGGCTGCGATTGTTGCTGCGGCAGCTGATGACCAGCCCAACGTCCGGCAGCACTTTGCAAGCATTCTTTTTCGTCGCCACCGACTGGTCTGGCCGCCGCCTAGCTAACCTTCGAAACATCAAAGGCGAGGATGGTTCCTCGCCATGAGAATGTCGCTGAAGGTTAACGGTCAGGCGATCGAGACGGAGATTTCGCCAATCTCCCGATTGAGCGGGTTTCTTCGCGACGTCCTTGGCCTGACGGGTGTCAAGGAAGGCTGTTGCGAAGGCGAGTGTGGCGCCTGCACGGTGCTGCTGGATGGCCAGCCGGTTGATTCCTGCCTGATGCTCGCCTTTCAAGCCACAGGGCGCGAAATCACCACCATCGAGGGACTCTGTGGGAGCGGCGTCAACGATCTGCAGCAGGCCTTCTTGAAGATGGGTGCAGTGCAGTGCGGATATTGCACGCCGGGGATGGTGCTGGCAGCCGAGGGACTCTTGCATGCCAATCCCAGCCCAGGCGAAGCCGAAATCCGCCATGCACTGGCAGGCAATATCTGCCGCTGCACCGGCTTCGAGACCATCGTGCAGGCGGTCGCTACCGCAGCTGCCGCGCGCCAGGGGGCAGAGCGATGAATGCGCTCGCGGTCTCAGCGCCTGTCGATATGGCCGAGTTGCGGGCGACGCTCGCCGCGGAAGCGGGGCCGGTGCATTTCGTCGCCGGAGGGACGGATATGCTGATCGCGGGCCGTCCGCTCCCTGAAACCGGACTGCTCATTGATCTCGCGCGCGTGGCGGGCATGGCCTTCATTTCCACGGATGGCACGGATGTTCGTATCGGAGGTGCCACCACTGTCGCAGCGCTTGCCGCGGATTGCAGGCTGCGAGTGCGGATTCCGGCCCTATGCGAGGCTGCCGCACAGTGCGGGTCGGTCCAGATCCGCAACCGGGCCACCATCGGTGGCAACATCGCTAATGCCGCCCCAGCCGCTGACTTGATGCCCGTGTTGGTCGCCGCGGGAACAAGACTGGCGTTGCTCAAACACGACGGGACACAATACGAGGCCGCGCTGTGCGAATACCTTCCAAACTCCGGTCATCTGATTACGGAAGTGATCTTGCCAGAGCGTGGCCTTCTGCCGCGAAGCGCCTTCGTCAAACTCGGATCTCGGCAGGACATGACCATCTCGCGCCTCAATCTCGCACTGCTGGCGGAGTTTCAGAGCAACCATTTCGGCGTCGTGCGGGTCGCAGCTGGAGCGCTTGGTCCCGTTTCTAGCAGACTACACCGGGCAGAGGTGGCGCTCGCGGGCCGTAAGCTCGGGGCCGCCACGTTGCGCGACTTCATTGCGGCGTTGATCGACGAGGTCGACACGGCCATTCCCGGCCGGAATTCGCAACTCCACAAACGCCGCGCGGTCGCAGGGTTGGGACTCGACCTAATTGCGCAGGCCATGGGGCTGAGCCCGCGTGATCGGCTCTTCGAGGAAGCGGCGGGATGAATCAGATTTCCCGTCGCGTGCCGCTCGTTGACGGTGTGGCAAAGGTCACGGGCGCATTGCGCTTCACGGCCGATTTGCATGTCGAAGGATCGCTGCACGGCGCGCTCGTTCTGAGCCCACGTGCTCATGCCCGCGTCGCCTCTATCGATGCCACGGCCGCACTGGCGGTAGAGGGCGTACACGCAGTCTTCTGGCATGAAAACACGCCCTCACGATACTACAACAGCTCGATCTGGTTCGCCGGACAGGAGGCGCTGGCGGACGAGCGGATGTTCCCGCCGGTGGTGCGCCATATTGGCGACCGGGTTGCGGCTGTGGTTGCGGAGACGGAGGAGATCGCGCGGCACGCGGCACGGCTAGTCGTAGTCGAATACGTAGATCTCCCCGCTATATTTGATCCTGAAGCCGCGCTCGTTCACGCCGGGCCAGTGATGCGGGACGATGGCATTCCCGCTTTCATGAACCCCGTGGCCGACGAAAGCTTCACGCATGGCGATCTTGATGCGGGATTTGCTGCGGCTGACCTGGTGGTGGAAACACATGTCACGATGCCGCGCAGCCATCACTGTGCCATTGAACCTCACGCCTGCATTGCCAAACCTGAACCCGACGGCCGAATCCTGATCCTTTCACCGTGTCAGAGCGTTTTTGCCGTGCAGGCTGTCGTCGTCCAGGCATTGGGAGTGCCACAGGATCAGATACGCGTCGTGAAGACCCCCATCGGCGGCTCCTTCGGCGGCAAGGCCGAGCCGATTCTCGATCCGCTGTGCGCGTTCTTCGCGCTGGCGCTGGGGCGGCCTGTGATGATCCGCTACGACCGGCATGAAACCTTCACAGCGACCCGCACGCGGTCGAGCGTCGTCGGCCGGATGCGGATCGCGCTTAGCTCCGACGGCCGAATCCTGGCGCGCGACACCGAGACGCTGGTGGACATCGGCGCTTATTGCACCGGCGGCAACTATCTTCCCAGTTCGATGCTTCAAAGGCTGGTTCGGCTTTATGACGTTCCCGCCGAGCGCTACACGGGCCGCGCAGTCTACACCAACACCGTCCCGGCAGGCGCTTTTCGCGGTTACGGGTCCCCCCAGATCCACACGATAGCCGAGATCACGCTTGACATATCCGCGCGGCGGCTGGGGGTGGATCCGGTGGAGATGCGGCTGAGGAATCTGATCGAGCCTAACGCGATTGAACCTTGGCAGGGGCTCAACGTCGGCAACGCTCGGGGGAGAGAATGTCTGATACGCGGGGCCGATGCATTCGGCTGGCAGGGGCGCCGGAGGGCGGATGCCGGGCGTGGGCGGTGGCGGCGAGGGGCAGGGGTAGCCTCGGCCACACACATCAACGGCTGCTATCCCGGTTTCCACGAGGAGACTACGGCGACGCTGCGGCTCCTGCCCGACGGCCGAGCGGAACTTGTCTGCGCGCTCCACGACCTCGGCTGCGGGGCCGACACGACGCTTGCGCAGATCGCAGGCGAGACGTTGGGTCTTAGGGCTTGCGACATTGCCATCGTTCCCGCCGACACCGATAGCTGTCCATATGATCTCGGCACACGGGCCAGTCGCATGACCTATATCTGCGGCGAAGCAATCCGACGTGCAGGCATCGCGCTCGCGGAAGCGATCCGGGCTGCTGCGGTCCTGGAGTTGAATACAGAAGCCAGTGGTTTGCGGCTCGAGGCGGGCGCAGTGCGCCGCCCGGACGGCTCGGGCCTGGCGCTCTCCGATCTCGCTGCTCGCCTAGCCGCACGGGGGGAAGAGCTGCCCGCGGCGACCGAAATCTATCGCGCCCAGGCCAATCCTGGCTCATACGCGGCGCATTTTGCGGAAGTGGAGGTCGACAGGCTCACAGGCCGCGTGCGGGTAACGGATTATCTTGCCGCCCATGACGTCGGTCGAGCGATCAACCCGATGCTGGTGGAGGGTCAAATCCACGGGGGTATCCAGATCGGTATCGGTTATGCGCTCTACGAAGACGTCGCGATCGACCGCGTCACTGGCCGGATGCGTGGCGATAGCTTCAGCCGCTACACCTTGGTCAACGCGTCCGAGATGCCGCCGATGCGAGTCCTGCTCATCGAAGAGGGTGAGCCGACCGGCCCCTTCGGCGCCAAAGCCGTCGGAGAGATCGCGACAATTCCGGTTGCGGCGGCTGTGGTCAACGCCGTCAATGACGCTCTGGGCACCGAACTGACAGATTTGCCGCTGGTACCCGAACGCATTCTCGCTGCAGTGAGCTGAAGGACAATAGTCATGCAAATACGTCTACGCTCCAGCAACACTGCTCTCATTCCAAAGCTTGGATTGCCTCCGTGCTTTCCAGGCGGTTCTCTCCCATGCTTTTTCACCGCCGATGCCGGCCTACATCAATCGGTAAGCAGGGCAGATCCCTTGAAGTTTCGCGAATACGTCGTGGGATAGCTGCGAGGGCAGGGGTATGCCAATCGATCACGCGCCCAAAACGAGGATAGCGGCACGGCGAAGAGCTTTGGACCGAAAGCTAGGGGTCGATCACCCAGGTAAATGACGATCCCGACCACATTTCACGTGCTTCCCGGACCTTAGTCCCTGAACCATTTGTGTCTGAAGTCGTTATGCAGGAGCGATCTTGAGAACTCGCCTTTTCCTGCGATGCGAGCAGAGTTCGCCGAGATTTGCCGTCGGCTGAAAGAGGCGGTCGCCATCGTGCAACGAATGACTCGAGGCAGATACATGGGCAAGCCGAATATCCACCCCGCCGAACTCGAAAACGCCCGCCGGTACCGTGAGGTCAAAGCAGCCTTGGCGGCGTAACGGACATTCGAGGGCGGCGCGGATCGAAGTAGTAGGCCTTCAGAACGACGTTCTCACAGCGCACTGCAAGCTGACTTGAGCAACCTGGCCGATGCCAACGACATCAGGGACAGGTTGGACGAGCTGGAAAGGCGCGTCGGTCCATAGTGAGTTGGTGTTGACGACAACAGTGGCTACGTCACCCAGCGCCAAGCCCACAGTCGAGGATTCGCTAGGCGATCCGCATAGCTGCAATCGTCGTCGACGTTAGGCGGCTAGGCCCGGCTCTCCGTTGCCGCGAACCGCGGGAACAGGATGTTGTTCTCCAGGTGGATGTGTTCCATCAGGTCTTCGGCAAACTGAGCCGTGCCGACGTAGAGCGCCTGCCAGGAGCGGCAGGCTCCGTCGGGCGTGGCGAAGTCGTCGGTGAGGCTTTCGAGGAGCCGAAGCAAGGTGCCCTGGTCGTCGTGCTCGTGCCGCAGTTCCGAAATCGGGATGTCGAACTTGCCTTTGCCCCACTGCCGCATTGCTGGAAACAGAATGGCCTCTTCCTTGGCCATGTGTTGCTCCAGTTCGCTCTGCATCTGCCGTAACGCATCCGAAAGGCCGGCCGGCACCTTCGGATGTTCGCGATGCACCGCCTCAACCTTACGCGACAGGGCGATGAGCTCGGGCAGAGCGCGCCGGTGCGCCTCGTGGTAGCAGGCTTCGATGTGGTTGATCAGTTCGTCGCTGTCCATCGCAGCCGGCGCCGCTGTCCCCGAGGTGTCGGTACCAAGCGCCTCCAACGCGCGCTCAAGCTCGTTGGGATCGACTCCGCGCCGGTGCGCGGCGCCATCGAGGGTGAGATCGCCGTTGCAGCAGAAGTCGATCTTGAATTTGCGGAAAACGGCGGTGGCGCCGGGCAGCGTAGCGGCTATTTCGCCGACGGTGCGTTCCCATAAATCTGGACCTGAGAGTTGGGTGTTCATGACGAAGCTCCATGCATTTTCAACACAACGGCTTTGAAACTCAGAGCGAGCCCATTCGCCGCGACGCACCGTCACGAGGACGAAATAGTGCCAACCGTTGGACCATGAATTGCCCAGATAAAGGTCCGCGTCTTTGCGCTGGAACAAAGAGGAGCAGATCAGCAAGCTGCCGCCATTGGCTTCCCAGCGGGAAGCCTAGGTGCGTGCGGCGCGGCTGAGTTCAGGGCATTTGGCTCAATGAACAAAGACGCCGCGCTACGCCAAGCCACCCTGGTCGAATGTTGCTTCTTAAAGCTCAAACAGGTCCGACGCGTCGCAACTCGCTTGAGAAAACAGGCGGGAATTCTCACGTTGTCGCCCCTCGCAGCTACGATCCTATGGATCAGGTGATTCTCCACAGCTCCTAATCAAAAGGCGCTGTCGATGCGAGATCATCCGAACATCGCTCGGGTATGATTGGCGCTGCGCCGATCAGTTCGAGACAGTAAGGCACGGCAGGAAAGACGGCGTTCAGGCATACGTCGATCGAAGCCGGCTTGCCTGGCAGGTTTATGATCAGCGAACGGCCGCGCACTCCCGCAGTCTGACGTGAAAGAATGGCTGTGCGGACTTGCCGCAAGCTGGCCTGCCGCATGAGTTCGCCAAAACCGGGAAGTTCCTTGGTGATGACTTGTTGCATTGCCTCTGGGGTAAGATCCCTCGGAGATGGACCGGTCCCTCCCGTCGTCAGGATAAGATCAACGCCGCATTGGTCGCAAAGCTCGATGAGCACATTCCGGACACTTTCCACGCCGTCGGGGACTAAGCGACGGATGAAGACGCAAGGCGATGCTACGACACGTCGAAGCCAGCGCTCGATGGCAGGCCCGCCAAGATCTTCATAGTCGCCGCGGCTTGCACGGTCTGACACCGTAACGATTGCAATCTGGGTCATTTTTTTTCCGTTCGAGATCCATCTTCAGATCGAAGCGGTCGCCTGCCATCCGGGTTTGGCATGGGCGTATCCATCGACGAGCGTGCCGGGCAGATCGAGGCACGAGAGGATGAAGCGAGCAGCCTTGGGATCCTCCGCCTCGTCGACAAGCGCTCTATAGGTCCTCGACACCTCGATCATGTCGCATGTGTGCGGAGAAAGGCGGATGCGCCGGACGCCTCTGGAGGTGAGATCCGCAGGTGCGGGGCAGAAGGCCTGCACTTGGTTGGAGAGCGTCTGAACGCCATTGATCGCGAGGAACTGCTGATCGTCGAGCGTGTCTACGGCAAGACCGTCCGGGTCCTTCTCACAGGTAAACTGGCACGAATCCTTGTGAAGGCCATGGATGCGCGCGTGGTAGCATCGGCCGGAGAGCGCGAGCGGCAGCCGGCCAAAGGCGAAGATCTCGAATTCTGCCTCGCGACATGCGCCGGCCATGGCGCCGACGGCGGCGAGCGACAATTCCACCGGCGGGCATATCGTTGTGGCACCGCGCTGGATGAGGAACCGCGCGGAAGCTTCATTATAAACGTTCAGGAAAGGACCGGTCACGAAGGGCTTGCCGGAGCGTGACGGCAGGGCGGTGACATCGTTGATTTCGACCAGCCGCTCGTCGCCGCAGAGGTCCTCGATGCTTCTGCGTTCCCGAACGGTCGCCGGTGCTGCCAGCGTGGACAGCACCACTTCCTTTCCGGCGCGCTCAAGGCGTTCGATGATCTCAGGCCATACAGGATCGGAAAACGGCATCCGCTTGCCGCATACGACTTCGCCGACATGGACACGGTCTATCGGAGCCTCGTCTGCTATCCTGCGGTAGAAATCCGAGAGGCGGTCGGGCGACCAGTGGAAGAAGACCGGCCCAAGCGTCAACGCAATTGCGGACAAAGTCCTATCTCCACTTCTTGCTATACGCTCCTGCTGTCTGCCGGGAACCTTCCGACTGGCCAGCAAGAATCCGATCGATTTCGATCGCGTCGCCACCTTGCTCGACGGCGTCAACGGCCTTCCGGAAGGCACGGACCACTTCCGTCACGTAACCTTTGCCACGCTGGCGTCCTTCGATCTTCAAGGCGGTTACGCCGGCGGCTTTCAGCCCGGCAATCATCCCGCCGGCGTTCAGGGTGACGGGATCCTCGAACAAATAGGAGGTCTTGCCGCCGGCCTTGAATTTGCCCTTGCACAAGGTGGGGTAGCCCACTGGCTCGCCTGGCTCGTAGCGGTCGATCGTGAACCCTGAAAGCCGTGCCGCCGTGCCGTTCGGCTCGTCGTCGTAACTCACCATTTCGGGTGGCGAACAGACGCCATTCAGATTTGGCGATTTTCCCGTCGCGTATGAAGAGAGATAGCATCGGCCTTCGATCATCACGCAAAGGCCGCCGAACACGAATGCTTCCGTTTCCACGTCGATGGCACGATTGAGCGCCGCGATCTCCTGGACCGAAAGCACACGCGGCAGGACGACGCGACGGATGCCGAAGCTATCCGCATAGAATCGGATTGCTTCCGGCGTTGCTGCCGCAGCCTGTACCGACAGATGAAGACGAATTTGTTTATGGTTCTTGGCGACGTGATCAAGGACGGCTATGTCCGCCGCGATGATGGCATTTGCGCCGCATTCGGCCGCCGTGTCCGCTGCCTTTTTCCAGAGGCCGACATCGTTGACGCGCGCGAATGTGTTGATGGCGACGAGAACCTTGCTGCCGTGGTCATGCGCGAAGCGGACGCCCTCGGCCAGTTCTTCCCCGGAGAAGTTGAGTCCCGGAAAATTCCGGGCATTCGTTTCATCGCGAAATCCGCAATACACCGCATCCGCACCCGCCTGGACGGCTGCCCTCAGCGTAGCGGGGGTTCCGGCCGGGCAGACAAGTTCCATGCGTCCGCTTGTCATGCCTCTGGCGCCTCGCGTCTGGAATTTCGATCAGCCATTTGGCGCGCGACACCCAGCGCACCAAGAATTCCCGTATCGACAAGACGAGCCAGTGCGCCGCGCAAGCCGAGCAGATCCGCCGGGCGAAGCTCGGCATCCTCGATCGTGTTCCTCAGCGCGAGCACCGCCTCCGTGCGGCCGCTGATCGAGATGATCCGGCTGAAGAAGAGCGCATCGCCATCAAGCGTGCCGTCGAGCAGGCTCAACAGTGTCAGAATAGGTCCTCTGATCTGGACGCTTGATGTCGCGGCCTCACTTTTCCTGACGACACGAACGATCGAACGCTCTGCGTCCGGTACGACGGTAAATGCGAAGCCGAGGTCGACCGGGTCGATGAAATAGCAAGCTGTTCGATGTTCGCCCAAGCGGTCGAACAATCGAGGCTGTCGCCCGGCCAAAGAGCGCAAGGACAGCGTGAGCAGCGGCCCGAGTGGCAAGCCGGCGAAGGCCGGGAAAAGATGGCGAACGACCGCCGGCAATCTCGGTTCCGTGCTAATCGTCACCATTCAGTACATCCTATCCACATGAGATCGTTCCGCAGGTCTTTCCGGCTATCGACTGGCTGCGTCCGTCTGCCTGCAAGTCCGCGAAATTCACACTGTTGGGACAGAAATCCTGATAGTGACTTTCGAAATCGAAGGCGGCCAGGTGGCCATGACACTGGCGGCGATGCTGGCAGGTGATGCAGATGCGTGACATGAAACGGTGCGCGGCTTGCAGCGATTGAAAGCTGTCAGGATCGATGTCAATCGAACGCATCGCGGAAGAAAGAAGGTCTTGCGAAGCGTAAGGTAGCCGCATGGCTTCGTCGAATTCGCTTCGCGACAGACCGATGTCATTCAAGATGCCTGTGCACTCATCCAAACCCATTGCCCAAAATTCTCTTGTCGCTGCCCTGCTCTGCCGGCGATCCGCGAGAAGGGAAATTACGGACCGCCAAGCTTCGACAGTTTCGCTCATGAGATTGCCTGCCATGTGAAATCCTTTTGCCTCGATCGCCTTCCTCGGAAATGATGTGAGAGGGGAAAATAGCGGGGACGGATCGTTTGCTCTTTGCGCTAGCGCAAAGTTCTTCGTCAGCCCTGATGGCAAAATTGTTCGCCCGACGATCCGGTCGAGCCGGATTTCGCCATGCATCACCGTTGCCTTCCCCTGTTTTCAGATCTCGGCTCATTCCTTTCGTTCCTTGATCGGAACGGGCAGCTTCGTGAGGTTGGTGTGCCTGTTTCGACACGGCTCGAACTGACCGAGATACACAAGCGGGTGATTGCCTCGAAAGGCCCGGCGCTCCGCCTTACGGCGCCTGTCGACGATCGCGGCGTCAGGTCAGCCTTTCCCGTCGTCGCAAATCTTTTCGGCACCCGGGAACGTGTAGCCTGGGGCCTTGGCACTGACCTTCACGGTCTAGAAACCCTCGGCGCGCTCCTTGCGTGGATGAGATCGCCTCAGGCCCCACAGAACCTTCGTCAGGCCCGACAGATGTTGCCTGCTGCGCGCGGTGCACTCGTGGCGCGGCCGAAGATCGTCTCCCCGCCTAGAGAGTGGCGAGACGCCGATCCGGATTTTTCGCTTCTTCCCGTCCAGACTTGTTGGCCGGGAGACGCCGGCCCCCTCATAACATGGCCAGTGGTCATTACTCGCCCGCCTGGCGAGGACGACCCGAGTACATACAATCTGGGCATATACCGGATGCAGGTGCTAGCCCGTGATCGTGCGATCATAAGATGGCTGCCCATGCGAGGCGGAGCAGCCCACCATCGCATGTGGCAGGCGAGGGGTCTCGAGATGCCCGTGGCGGTCGTCATCGGGGCAGATCCCGCGACGTTGATCGCCTCGGTGATGCCGGCGCCTGAAGGTGTGTCGGAGCTGGCACTGTCCGGGATGATCAACAACCGCCGAGTCGGATTGGCGCCCTGCAAGAGCATCATGCTTCACGTGCCAACCAGTGCGGAAATCGTGCTTGAAGGTGCCGTCTCTTCAACAGAAGATGCGCTGGAGGGCCCTTTCGGCGATCACACCGGATACTACAACGCGCCGGAACGATATCCTGTGTTCAAGCTCAAGCGTGTTCGCGTTCGCGACGGGGCAAATTACCTGACCACGTTCACCGGGCGCGCGCCCGACGAGCCCTCGGTTCTCGGCGAGGCACTGCTCGATGTGTACAAGCCGCTCCTGCGCCAACAAATACCGGAAATCATCGACGTGTGGCTTCCACCCGAAGCCTGCTCCTACAGGATTGCGGTCATCTCGATCGCCAAGAAATATGCTGGACAGGCCAGGCGCGTGATGATGGGGTTCTGGTCCCTGCTGCCGCAGTTCTCGATGACCAAGATGATCGTCGTGGTTGATGACGACATCGACATTCGATCATGGCCGGACGTGATGTGGGCGGTCGCCACCCGAATGGATCCTTCGCGCGATCTGATGCAGGTGGATCGGACCCCTATCGATCAGCTCGATTTCGCGTCACCGCTCGAAGGACTTGGAGGAAAGATCGGGCTCGATGCGACGCGCAAGATTGGATCCGAGACCTCTCGCGAATGGGGAAGGGAGCTGACGATGTCAGCCGATATCGAGGAGCAGGTATCCCAACGATGGAACGGGTTTTTTTCGCAGACGACCGCGCAGGGGCAACAATGACCAAACGGCTGATAATCGGTGTCACAGGTGCATCCGGCTCCGTGCTCGCGCTGGAGACCATACGTCAACTGGTCAGGGCCGGGGTGGAGACGCATCTCGTCGTCTCCAAGGGCGCGCGATTGGCCGTCGCTCATGAGCTCGGCGTCGACGGCCTTGCCCAACTGACGTCTGTCGCCAACCACGCATATTCCTATCAGGACCTGGCCGCACCCATCGCCAGCGGCTCTTTCAGAACGGATGGCATGATCGTCGTTCCCTGTTCGATGCGGACCTTGGCGGCTATGGCACACGGTTTAGGCGACAACCTTCTCACCAGGGCCGCCGATGTCGTCCTGAAGGAAAAGCGCCGGCTGGTCGTGGTGCCTCGCGAGGCGCCGCTCCATGAAGGGCACCTCGACGCGATGCTGAGACTCGCACGGATGGGTGCAGTCATCGCACCGCCGGTACCGCCGTTCTATGTCAAGCTGGCCTCGATTGAGGAAATGGTGGTCGAGATGGCTGCCCGGCTGGTTGGCTGGGCGGGCGTCGACCCGGGCGACAAGCTCACGCGTTGGGGCGAAAAGAAAGTCGCAGCCGCGTGATCATCCTGATGGATTGGCTAAACGTGCAAGGACAGAAATGAATTTGCAGACGTCGAAAGGCGCGACATATGACGTACGGAAACTTCCACCTGAAAGGAAGCAGTCCGCTGTATTGTCAATGTTTGACGGACTCAAACCCGGTCAGACATTCGTGGTCGTTCTCGATTTTGATCCTGATCCTGATAGACTCAGGCGTCAGTTCGAAGCGTTCTTTGCTGGCGAACACATCTGGGTTTGCCTTAGACCGGGGCCACCAGAATGGCTGATCGAGATAGGAAGACCTCAACCTGCGCAGTGATGTCGAGCTCTACGAAAAGAGGCCGCACACGCCGATCGACCGATCTGGTCACCTCAAGACTCAGTTGGCAGTGACCGTGAGGGCCCCCTTCATTCCAAGCTCATAATGACCCGGTATCAGGCAGGCAAACTCGAACTTGCCGACGCTTGTGAAGGCCCAGACGATCTCGCCTTTTCCTTGGGGGCCGATGCGGATCGCATTGAGGTCGGCGTGTTCCATGTCGGGAAGCCTCTCCATCCCGGCCTTATGCTCCATCACCTGCTCATGCGTGTCCATGACAAACTCGTGGTCGTATTCGCCTTGATTGGTGAAGGCGAGACGCACTGTCTCGCCTCTTTTTACGGTGACTGAAACCGGATCGAACGCCATCGATCCATCTTCATTCTCGATCATGCTTATCCTGATGGTACGGGCTGCTTTGGCAGCCATGCCCGGCTGACCGATAGTCATCATTTCATGGCCGCCCTCAGTGCCGGAATGCATTCCTGTGGCAAGCGCCGGTGCGGCGAAGAGGACCATGGCAACTGTTGGCATCATGCATTTCTTCACGCGATTTCTCCTTTGTGAAATGTGTTGAGTTTCGCGGGCTCTGTTTGGACCGCGATCGGCGGAACCGGGTCGGCAGGGCCGCCTGCAGCCTTCACCAGCTCTTGCGGCTGATCGCCTATGGCCCGGTCTGCACCGAAGATAAACTGAGTTGCCGCATCGAAAATGCACCCTCCTTTGCGGTGCTCGCGATATCGTCAAACAGGAGTGCGAGATCCATGTAGACGCTGCGATCCCGTTCGGCAGCGCCCATTTCATCGAGGTCCTGCAGGAAGAAGAGAATGGCTTCGATGCGTTCGCGTTGACTGCGGGCATTGGCAAGATGTTCGCGGGCAGTTCGTCGGATTTCCAGAGCCGCAAATCGCGCCAGCGTCTCGTCGAGCTTAAAACGGCACTCACAATCTAGCTGGGCGCCCTTGATCAAGTTTGCCAGCCGGCCGACAACCGCCATGTCGGCAAAGCGCCGGGAGCCGTCGTCAATACTACTCAATGGAACGTTCTGTTTCATATCTTCTTCGCTGCTAGGGCAGACTTTTCGCGGCCGTTCGCAACGCGAACAGACGCAGCGCCTTTCCAGTCGGCCGACCCGGTCTCGAAAATTGTTTTTGACTATAATCGACCATTTTGCCGCCTGTTTGCGCTGGAGCAAACACGGAGATCGATCATCGACTGTATTGCCTTCGGATTGAGTTTTTTCCGACCGCCGATCTTGCGAGTTGAGAAGCGGCACGAGGACGTCGTGTCAGTCATCCCCCGTGGAGGAATTGTTGCATGGCTGCCGACGGGAGTGCGCTTGCTTTCGACGCGAAGCAGAGGCAGATGTCGGCGCCGTTTCGGCCATTTTTTCTAATCGCGGGGCTGGACGCGATCGTAGGCGCGGCGGTCTGGCTGCCATCAGCGTTCGGAATACAGGCCATCGGCCCGACCGGGATATCTCCCGGCGATTGGCATCGCGACGTGCTTCTTTTCGGGATGGTTCCAGCCATTTTGACTGGCTTTCTGTTGACGGCGCTGCCCCGATGGACAGGACGACGCGCAGTATCGCCAGTTACCACGCGTCTGCTGGTTGCTCTATGGCTGTGCAGCCGGGGGACTTTCCTGTTTCTGTCGCATTCGGCCGGGCTTGCCCTCTCTGCGCTTCTGGTGCTGACGCTCCTCTTGATCGCGGCGGGACGGGTGATCGCGAGCCGCGACCGCCGCAACCTGAAGATACTGTTTCTGCTGCTTGTCTTTTGCGGTGGCAACACGCTCGCAGCAGCGTCCTACCAAGTAGAATTTGCACTGCGGCTAGCCTTGGCTTCGATCGTCGGCCTCGTCATGATCATCGGAGGACGCGTCGTCCCGGCTTTGACGGTGGCCTATGTCGAGAGCGCGGGGGGTCGGATTTCCGTCAACCGTTCTGCCGTTTTGGAGTGCGCGGCGGCGACTGTCGCGGCATGCGCCCTTGGTTTGTGGGTCGTTGCGCCGCAGACACAACTCACCGGCCTTGCCAGCGCGCTCGCCGCGTGCGGCCAGACGATGCGAGCCGCCCAATGGAATGGCTGGCGAAGCGCGGCCTCGGCGACGGTTCTTGCCCTTCACATAGGATATGGCTGGATCATCGTGGGTTTCGGACTTCTGGCGATCCACATTTTCGCGCCGGCGAGCCTGGGGCAGGCGGTTGCCGTTCATGCATGGACGATCGGCGCCATCGGCACGATGGCCCTCGCCATCATGGCGAGCATGATCCGCAAACACAGCCGCCGCCCCTTCGCGTCTTCGGTTCCGGCGAACGGCGCGTTCGTAGCGATGACGATTTGCTGCCTGTCGCGCCTTCTGGTCGACTTGCTGCCCAGCTATGGCGCCGCTTTAACCAGCCTTTCAAGCACCTTGTGGGTTATCGCCTTCGGTCTGTTTCTGGTGGCCTTTCGTAGAGTGCTCATGCCGGATATGTGAGATGATGCCGGCTTACCAGATCCAGAAAAGCAGAAGCCAGCCGACGTCGGTGACGATCATGGCCAACCCGACGAAGAATATCGCGAGCACTCGTCGGCCAGGTTCCCGGTTGTAGAGACCTGTCACCTGCCAACAAAGCACTCCGGACCAGATAGTCGCCAGCGTAAGCATCGTGGCGCGCAGGGGGTCGACGAATGGAAGTTCGATGCCGTCCGAACGAAGCTGGCTGACCGTTAGCGCGGACAGGCCGAGAAAGACCCCAGCGCCGGCCAAGGGTATCAGTGCTTGGGCAAGGTGATGAAGTCGGGCCGGCTGCCAGGGACCAAGGCTACGTGTGGCAAGTGCCAGCATCGATGTAGTCAACGTGCCGCAGGCGATAGCCGTCGCAAGCACGTAGCCGACGAGCAGCGCCCCGTCGAGGAGCGTCATCACATCGCTCCTCTGAGGATAGTCGGTGAGCATCCACCAAGGCGCCGTGGCTTCGAGCGGCCAGATCACCCCGCTATCGACCAGCCGCTCCGCTATCCACTGCTTGGCGGCAACGAACCAAGGACTGACAGACCATTGAAATGCGCCAACGGCCAAACCCATAAGGCCAAAGACGATCAGTATCGTCTCCCAAGGTTTGGCCGCGTTCCCGGCAACATGAACAATCTCATGGTTCGGCGAACGGCGAGCCAGACGGATTGCCCCGCGAAAACCGCTGCACCGTCCGCACATGTGACAGTCGGCGGCACCGCGCATGGTCCGGAACGGCACCAGCGGCGCGCAGTTGACAGCCCCGGGCTTGACCCCGGAGAGCTGGGACTGTTGCCAGAGCGGCGGATCTACACGGAAATGCAGCGGAGCCAGCTTAGCCAGTAGGCCAAAGACACCGCTGACCGGACAGAGATAGCGGCACCACACGCGCTTGTTGCGCCCGTAGAGATAGCCGATCACGGCGGCCGCCAACGTCGAGCCGCCGAGAATCAGGAGCGTTGGACGGGGGTACTGGTAGACGCTCGTCATCTGGCCGTACAACGTTGTGCAGGCGAAGGCGATCGTGGGCCAGCCGGGCCACATCATCCAGCGCGGGATCGCTCTCCCAAGTCCACGTCCGCTGACGAATTCGGTTATCGCTCCTTCCGGACAGAGAATGCCGCACCACATCCGCCCGACCAGCGCGGTGCTCAAGAGCACGAGCGGCCACCAGACACCCCAGAAGGCAAACTGCGCAAAGCGGGTGAAATTGCTCCACAAATAGGCCATGTCGTCCGGAAGAGGCAGGAAGACGGGAACGACGAGCAGGATGGCGTAGATCAGCACGACGGACCATTGTGCGATCCGGATCGACTGTTGATTGCGCTGCAGCCAATCCCCGAGCCTCTGCCAGACGTCGCTCGGCGGGAGGGGCTGAACGTGTCGTTGCGGCGCGACCCGTATCGTCATGGTGCGCGTTCTGCGGGATGCGGCCGCGCTGATCGCAGCAGTGCGACGGCGGCGATCCAGTAGAGCGCGTAAACCAGGGCCGTCATCAGTTCGGGCCGGGCGCGATAGCCTGTCATGGCGGCAACAATGCCGCCAAGCCTGCCCGTATCGTCCAGAAGCCAGGACGTGTCCCAAAGAGATCCGGAGAGCGGCGGGATGAGTTCCAGCGCCATGGCGCGGTCAAGAGCAGCCATCAATAATGATGCGGCCAGCGCCAACAGAAGGATTTCCGTGGCGCGGAAGAATATGGACCAGGGGAAGCGCCTGGCGGCCACTTGAATCAGCCAATAGAACGCGGCCGCAAAAGCAAACCCCGCCACGACGGCCGCAAGGGTCCCGGGCAGTGTCGTTTCGCTCGCCGATGCCAAAAGGCCGTAGAGGAAAACAACCGTTTCACTGCCTTCCCGCATCACGGCGACAGCAGCCAGGAAGAAAAGACCCAACCAGTTGCGGCCGGTCAGCGCGCGCTCTGCGCCGCGTTCAAGTTCCTGCTTCAGCCCTCTGCCTTGCCTGTGCATCCAGACGACCATCTGCAGTATGAGCAAGGCGGCCAGGCCGGCCATGGCGATCTGAAAATAATCTTCTCGGTCTCCTTCGAGTAGGCTCGCCAAGGACAGGATGACCAAAGCCAGAAGTGCGGCCCCGGCGACGCCGGCGGCGACGCCGGCCCAAAGGAAATATCGTCCGGTTGTGGCTCTCGCGCTAGCGTGATGCGTCAGCCATCCCTGCAGGATGCCGACGACCAGAAGTGCCTCCATGCTCTCGCGCCAAACCACGAAGGCGACCTGTCCGAAGAGAGCGGTCATTGGATCGCAGGCTCCTTGGCGATGAGCATGGCGGGCGGCATGCCGGGATGAAAATCGTCGAAGAAGCGATACTCGCCGGGATTGAGACGCCGGATGACGACGAAGGATGTCACGCCGGGTCCCAGCACCTTCTCCTTGCGCAGCTCAACGCTTTCGAACTCGACAGGACTGGAGCCGGTATTGCGAAGCTCCAGTTTGAAGCGCGCGTTGGCCGGCACCTCGATCGATCGCGGCGCGATCGCGCCGTCGCTGAGCTCGATGATAAAGGTCGGATCTTCATCAGCGGCTGCCGGATGCGCGTTTGCCAGAAGGCAGACCGCGATGGCGACCGGCGTCGGAGGGGGGAAAAGGGTCATTTTCGGCTGTCCGTCCTGTTTTGCCGCTCTGCGTTGCGCGCAAGGAGGCCGGAAGGTGGCAATGCAGAATGAGCTAATACAAATTTCGAAGTGGCAGCTGACCTAGGTCTAGTAACCGCCCTTCTTGCCGACGCCGGCATAGGTGAATTCGTATTCGACGTGAAAGGTCTCGGGCCACGCTCCGACACCCGTCTCCTTGTCGACATGTCTTCCGAAATGCGAGGACGCGCCAGGCCCTTCCGAGGCAATACTAAACTGAAGGCTGTATTTGCCTGGTCCCATCAGCTTCACGTTGTCGCCATAATGCGGACCGTCGCTGGCGACCATGGGCATGAAAACGCCGCCCACCTTCTGATTCCCATCGAGCTTGGTCAGCACATATTCGATTCTAAGGTTGGGGATCCAATCGCCTTCGGCAAAGCCATTGGCATTGTCACGCGTGGCATGGATATCGGCTTCCAGATGCATATCGGAATCGGCCGCGGGTCTCATGATGTGAGCTGGCTCCATCTCGATCGGCTGCAGATAGACGGCGGCAACCTCCATGCCGCTCATCAGTTTAGGTTCGCCAATGGGATATTCCAGCGCGCAAGCTCCTGAAGCGGTCACCAGCAGAGCTGTGATTGATGAAAATAAGATCAACTGACGAGACATTGACTGCTCCCTTGCTATCGACGGCGACGATCTTTGCCTTCGGCTGATATTTTACCGGATCGGCAACGAAACGGGTTCCGACATATCCCGGAACCCAGTGAACCAACAAACATGATTACGATTGTCTACTTATCTAGGAGATCAGCCGCCTCTTTGCTCCAGCGCAAAGAACACAACGTTTTGTAGAAACTGGGGGCCGCCTCTGATGTCCGCCGATCGCGCCGGTTGCAGAGCGGTCCCATGTCCATCCACAACTCCACGGCGGTTCTGCTGGCCGCTGCTTCAAGATGCTGTGCAACCGAGCTGTCGCCGAACCAGAACAAGCGCCGGATCATCGGGGTAGGCCGTCACAGTGAAGCCCATGTCGCGCTCGAGTTCGATCGCGGCGCGGTTTTCGCGGCTCTCGATCGACTCGATGGCGTCGAGGCCCAACTCATCGGCATATTTCGCGACGTATGAGAGCAACTCCCAGCTGACGCCCAGGTGCTTGTGGTCTTCACGAGTGCAGATCGCGACTTCTCCGTGCCGGCGAGGCTGATCGCATGCCAACATCGCAACCGCGATCAGCAATCCGTTGACCGAAAAGGCAAGGAAGTTGTGTATCCGGGCATCATCGGAGCGCGTCATTGCCACGAGCCGCTCATGCGAAACCGCCTTCAGTCCGCCGAGAAAGCGAAACCGCAGGTCATCGGGCGTCACATGGGTAAAGAACTCTGCCAAAGCAGGCTCGTCTTCGGGCCTTGCGCGGCGCACTTCGAAGCGAAATCCAGTGCGTGTGGAAAGAATGCCGTTGCTGTCCGTGGTCATGTTTCGCCTGCAATCTCGAGTTTTTTCGATAGGATGGAGCTTCGCTTCATCGCCGACACAATGGCAGCCGATGCCACTCGCGTCCTTGATGCGCATCAAAGACGCGAGTGAAGTTAGGCCGCGCGGCGAGAAATGTCGGCCCATTTGATCGAGATCAATGCGGGTGGCCGAGATCAAAGTGTCTTCGAAGATTCAGCAGTTTATCGAAGAGGTCGCCCCCAATGGCCGATGTCGTTTCCAGGCTTGTCAGGGAGTGCAACTTTACGCGCAGCCAAGGTGCGGACTTTCCCACCATCTGGCAGACCATGCTGAAGATGCATCCGTACGTTGCAGGGCCGCCGATCCAGGACTTTGATGAGCAAGGACCTATCCTCAAGGTTCCCCTGATAACGGGTCGCCATCTCATGTTTGGCGCTTCAGGCTTTCGGCTTGATTGAATTCTGGCGAGGTCTCTCGTCCAAATCCGTGTGGATCAGCGCACGGCGCTGTTTGCGTGACTTATGACGCGATTCGAAAGAGGCGTAGGCCAGCACAGCCAGGAAGGCAAAGACATCCAACACTAGGATGGTGATCGTCGAGCTTTCCGTTGGCACACCAGTTCTCCTTCCTCAACTGGTTGAGGTGACGGCAAGAGTGACGGACAGGCGTTGACTTGGATCAACCAAAAGCAGTGATTGCCGCGATTTCGGTCAATCAGACTACGAAGTCATCGGTATCTGGCCCGTCGGTAACGGGGTCGTACCCGCATTCGGCGGCTAGCCGAGGAGCGTCATGAATCAAGACAATTTGGCCATGGACTTGAATGCCTGAGTTGCTCAGGCTGGACAGTGCACGCGAAAAGGATTCTCGAGTTATACCAAGTTCGGAGGCAATCAGCATCTTCTCAAACGGTAGGGCCGCTTTGTCTGGAGTGCGTTGCCTCTGTGACAGGGCCAAGAGGTAACATCCGACACGCTGTATCGCGGTCCTTAACTTGAGGCTCTTGATCTGCCGAACCATGCGTCGAAACTGTTGTGCGAGGCTTCCGATCACCGCCTGTGCCAGCAGAGGGTTCGTCTCCACGGCCGCGCGAAACGCCGCCGCATGAATCAACAGAAGGCGCGAAGGCTCAGGCACCCGGGCCTGCATGAGATAGGGCGCTCCGGTCAAGACAGCGGCAGGGATAACGAGGTCTTGGGCCCGAACGGCCTCGATCAGCACTTCTCGACCGTCGGCTGATCGTCCAAACAATTGCACGGATCCTGCCAGCACGATCAGTTGGAAGGTCGGCACATCGCCTTGCTCGAACAAAACGGTGCCTGAGGCTACACTGTGCACCACGGCGTTTCGTAGCAGGTCGGTGCGCATGGCTACGGACAGCGCCCGAAACAGCCGCAGCGCTTCCGGTGCCACTTCCTCACCCGTCATTCCATGCAACGGATTGTCCCCTCGATCGCGGCTCTCCCACACCACCGCATCATTCGTGACAGAAGTCACAGCAGTCTTTGACCTAGATCAAGGTCGCAAGGCGCCAGGTTGGCCATTTTGGCTTCGGGCGGGACGATTCCGCTTCTATGGACCAACTGTCGAAGGGGCCGTCGCCGATGCAAACGACTGTGTATCCGAAGTCCAGTCAAATCCTGGGTGCGAGCACGGCAGCGTTCACGGTCTGCTTCGCCGTATGGACCATCTTCTCCATCATCGGCATTCGCATGCGCCAGGAGCTCGGCCTCAGCGAAACACAATTCGGCTTGCTTGTCGGCACACCAATTCTTACGGGCTCTCTCTTGAGGGTTGTGCTGGGGATCTGGACCGACCGTTATGGCGGTCGGATCGTCTTTACAGCGAACATGCTCGCCGCCGCCGCCGCGACCTTTCTGCTGTCTTATGCCCAAACTTATCCGCAAATGCTCGTAGCCGCGCTTGGCGTTGGCATGGCCGGCGGCTCTTTTGCAGTTGGAGTTGCCTATGTGTCGCGGTGGTTCCCGCCGGAAAGGCAAGGCACAGCGCTTGGCATCTTTGGTGCCGGCAATGTCGGTGCAGCGGTCACCAAATTCCTCGCTCCCTTCGTGCTCGTCGCCTTTGGATGGCAGGTCGTCGCACAATTCTGGGCAGCAGCCCTCGTCGTCATGGCCGTCATCTTCTGGCTCACGACGGAGGACGACCCCGTAATCGTCGAACGTCGGCGGTCCGGCATCAGGCCGAAAAGCGCCTGGCTCGAACTTGAACCCCTGAAGAATGTGCAGATCTGGCGCTTCGCGCTCTACTATTTCTTTGTGTTCGGCGCCTTTGTCGCGCTCGCGCTCTGGCTGCCGCAATATCTCATCAACGTCTACGGTCTCGACATCAAGACGGCTGGCATGATTGCGGCCTCCTTCTCGGTGCCGGCGAGCCTCTTTCGGGCCTATGGCGGACACCTGTCGGACAGCTTTGGCGCGCGGCGCGTGCTCTACTGGACCTTTCTGGTCTCGGTCGTGGCGACCTTCATCCTGTCCTATCCGCCGACCGACTACGTGGTCCACGGACTCAAGGGTGCGACGTCCTTCCACCTGGAGATGAGTCTCGTCGGCTTCGTCATCACGATCTTTGTGCTGGGCTTCTTCATGGCTCTCGGCAAGGCTGCGGTCTACAAGCACATCCCGGTCTACTATCCCGAGCATGTGGGCTCGGTCGGCGGCCTCGTAGGGATGATCGGCGGCTTGGGCGGCTTCGTGCTGCCGATCCTGTTCGGTTTGCTGCTTGACCTCACCGGCCTGTGGACAAGCTGCTTCATGGCGCTCTTTGTGCTGGTCACTGGTGCGCTCCTGTGGATGCACGTCGCCATCCGCCAGATGGAACGCGGGGTCGCTGGCGAAGCCCTCGCCAAGCTCCCGCCATTCCCCGAGATGCAGGGCATGCCCAAACCCGCAATAGGGGCCCGATCAGGCGGTGCTCTCACCGACTGGCGTCCGGAGGACAAGGTATTCTGGGCTGAAAGCGGCCGCCAGATCGCCAGGCGTAACCTATGGCTTTCGATCCCGGCACTTCTCCTTTCTTTTGCCATCTGGCAGGTATGGTCCGTCGTCGTCGCCAAGCTGCCGCTCGTCGGCTTCACCTTCACCACCGACCAGCTCTTCTGGCTTGCAGCTCTGCCGGGAATCTCGGGCGCGACGCTGCGCATCTTCTATTCCTTCATGGTGCCAATCTTTGGCGGCAGGCTCTGGACGACCCTAACGACATGGTCGCTCCTCATCCCGGCGGTTGGGATCGGCTATGCAGTGCAGAATCCTGACACGCCCTATGTCGTGCTGTTGATGCTTGCGTTGCTTTGCGGCTTAGGCGGCGGCAACTTTGCCTCTTCCATGGCCAACATCTCCTTCTTCTTCCCGAAGGCGGAAAAAGGAAATGCGCTTGCGCTTAACGCTGGCCTTGGCAATCTCGGCGTCAGCGTCGTCCAGTTCGTCGTGCCGCTCGCAATCACCGCCGGGATATTCGGCTGGTTCGGTGGCGATCCGGCCATGGTCAAGGGGCCGACGGGCGAGGCGCCCTTGTGGCTGCAGAATGCCGGCTTCGTATTCGTGCCGTTTATCGCGATCTCGGCTTTTGCGGCCTGGTTCGGCATGAACGACATCGCTTCGGCCAAGGCATCCTTCACCGAGCAGGCTGTGATCTTCCAGCGCCGGCACAATTGGATCATGTGCTGGCTCTACACTGGAACTTTTGGGTCTTTCATTGGCTATTCGGCCGGATTCCCGCTGCTCACGAAAATGTTGTTCCCAGACGTCAACGCACTTCAGTTCGCCTTTCTCGGCCCGCTTGTCGGCGCCCTGTCGCGCTCGGGTACCGGGTGGCTGGCAGACAAATATGGCGGCGCGCGCGTCACCTTCTGGGTCTTCGTCCTAATGATCGCGGGTGCAGCAGGGGTTTTGTGGTTCATCGGCATCAAGGATCAACCTGGTGCATTCCTTGGCTTCTTCGCCGCCTTCCTGCTGCTGTTCTTCGCCACCGGTGTCGGCAATGCCTCCACCTTCCAGATGATCCCGGTGATCATGGCCAAGGAGATGGGCCGCTTGATGCCCACGGCAGATGCAGAGACGCGCCGTCGGCAGGCGGAGAAGGAGTCCGCCGCCATCACCGGCTTTACGTCAGCGATCGCAGCCTTCGGCGCCTTCTTCATCCCGAAGAGCTATGGCAGCTCGATCGCCTTGACGGGCGGGCCGAGCGCCGCGCTCTGGGGGTTCTTGATGTTCTACGTCAGCTGCCTCGTCATCACTTGGGCCGTCTACACCCGCAAGGGCGGCCTTCTCCACGACATCGAGCGTGCCAAGCGCGGCGCGTCCGTCCAACCGGCCGCAGCCGAATAATCAGAGGCAAGAGCAATGTCGCATTTTCTCGACCGGCTAACCTTCTTCCGCAAGACCGTCGACAGTTTCTCCGACGGCCACGGCATCGTCACCATTGAGGATCGCTCTTGGGAGGACGGCTACCGCAAGCGCTGGCAGCACGACAAGATCGTGCGCTCCACCCATGGCGTGAACTGCACCGGCTCCTGCTCGTGGAAGATTTACGTCAAAGGCGGCATCGTCACCTGGGAGACACAGCAGACCGACTATCCACGCACGCGGCCCGATCTCCCTAACCATGAACCGCGCGGCTGCGCGCGTGGTGCCTCCTATAGCTGGTACCTCTATTCCGGCGCGCGGGTGAAATACCCGATGATCCGCGGTCGGCTATTGAAGCTGTGGCGGGCCGCTCGTTCCACGATGCCGCCCGTTGCCGCATGGGCCTCGATCGTCAAGGATGCTGACAAGCGGCAATCCTACATCTCCATCCGCGGCCACGGTGGCTTCGTGCGCGCCACCTGGGACGAGGTGAACGAACTCATCGCGGCGGCCAATGCCTATACGGTAAAGGCACATGGTCCCGACCGTGTCATCGGCTTCTCGCCGATCCCGGCCATGTCGATGGTCTCGTACGCGGCGGGCTCGCGCTACCTGTCGTTGATGGGCGGCGTGTGCATGTCATTCTACGACTGGTATTGCGATCTGCCGCCCGCAAGCCCCCAGACCTGGGGCGAGCAGACCGACGTTCCTGAAAGCGCCGACTGGTACAATGCCGGCTTCATCATCGTCTGGGGTTCCAACGTGCCGCAGACGCGCACGCCCGATGCACATTTTTATACCGAAGTTCGCTACAAGGGCACCAAGAGCGCGGTCGTCAGCCCGGACTACGCCGAGGCGACCAAGTTCGCCGATATCTGGCTCAACCCGAAGCAGGGGACCGACGCCGCGCTGGCATTGGCCATGGGCCACGTCATTCTTCGCGAATATTACCTCGATCGCACGGTTCCGTATTTCGACGACTACGCCCGCAAATACACCGACCTGCCGTTCCTGGTTCGCCTGACAGAACGCGACGGCCGGCTCGTTCCCGAACGGCTCCTGCGGACCTCGGAGATCGCTGGCGGTTTGGGCGAGAGCAACAATCCGGAATGGAAAACGGTCGCGATCGACGAGGCCACCGATGCACTCGTCTCGCCGCGCGGTTCGATAGGCTATCGCTGGGGCGAGGGCGCCAAATGGAATCTTGAGGAAAAGGACGGCAGTGGCCAAGACATTCGGCTCAGGCTGACGCTTGCTGGCAAGAAAGCCGAGATTGCAGCTGTCGATTTCCCCTACTTCGGCGGTCGCGCGACCGAGCATTTTGTCTCGACCGATCACGGTGAGATCCTCACGCGCAATCTTCCGATCCGGCGGATCAAGCTGAGCGATGGCTCCAAGGTGGCAGTTGCCACCGTGCACGACCTGATGATGGCCAATTATGGTCTCGATCGTGGCTTTGGCGGCGATCACGCGGCCAAGAGCTATGACGAGGACGTGCCGTTCACGCCCGCCTGGGCGGAGCGCATTACCGGGGTAAAGCGCGATGCGATCATCACGGTTGCCCGTGAATTTGCCACCAACGCGGAGAAAACCAACGGCCGTTCGATGGTGATCCTCGGCGCTGGTGTGAACCACTGGTACCACATGGACATGACCTACCGGGGGATCATCAATCTCCTGGTTTTCTGCGGCGCCATCGGCCAATCGGGCGGGGGCTGGTCACATTATGTGGGACAGGAAAAACTCCGCCCGCAGACAGGCTGGACACCGCTTGCGTTCGGGCTCGACTGGAGCCGGCCACCCCGGCACATGAACTCGACGTCCTTCTTCTATGCGCAGACCGACCAGTGGCGCTATGAGACCCTGACGGCTGCTGAAATACTGTCTCCGACCGCGCCCGAAGGCGATTGGAACAAGAGTTTCATCGATTACAATGTGCGCGCTGAACGTATGGGTTGGTTGCCCTCGGCGCCTCAGCTGAAGCAGAATCCGCTGACGATCGCCGCCAAGGCCAAAGCCGCCGGCCTTGAGCCGAAGGACTATGTCGTCAACGCGCTGAAATCCGGTGAACTGGAACTTTCCTGCCATGATCCCGACGATCCCGCCAACTGGCCGCGCAACATGTTCGTCTGGCGCTCGAATCTCCTCGGCTCATCAGGCAAGGGTCACGAATACTTCCTCAAGCATTTGCTCGGCACTACCCACGGCGTGATGGGCAAGGACCTCGGCCCGGAAGGGGCGGTCCGCAACACCGAAGTCGTCTGGCACGAGACGGCGCCGCAGGGGAAGCTCGACCTCCTGGTCACGCTCGATTTCCGCATGTCGACCACCTGTGTCTACTCCGATATCGTGCTGCCAACGGCCACCTGGTACGAGAAGAACGACCTCAACACGTCCGACATGCATCCGTTCATCCATCCGCTGTCGGCGGCGGTGGATCCTGCCTGGGAGTCGCGCTCCGACTGGGAGATTTACAAGAGCCTCGCCAAAGCCTTCTCGGAAGTATCCCAGGAGGTGTTAGGCGTTGAGCAGGATGTGGTTCTCACTCCGATCCAGCATGACAGCCCGGCCGAGATGGCCCAGGCCCTCGACGTGAAGGACTGGAAGCTCGGCGAAGTCGAGCCACTTCCGGGCAAGACAATGCCGTCGGTGACAGTTGTCACCCGCGATTACCCCAATCTCTACGCCCAGTTCACTGCGCTGGGGCCGCTGATGGCGAAAGTCGGCAACGGGGGCAAAGGCATCGCATGGAACACCAAGCACGAAGTCGAGGCGCTCGGAGCGCTTAACGGCGTCCATATCGAAGGCGCGGCCAAGGGCTTGCCGAAGATCGAGACCGACATCGACGCCGCCGAGGTCATTCTCATGCTTGCGCCGGAGACGAATGGCGAGGTCGCGATCAAGGCCTGGGAAGCCTTGTCGGAGATCACCGGCCGCGAGCATGCACACCTTGCCTTGCCGAAGGAAGACGAGAAGATCCGCTTCCGCGATATCCAGGCCCAGCCGCGCAAGATCATCTCTTCGCCGACATGGTCCGGCATCGAAAGCGAGAAGGTCTGTTACAACGCCGGCTACACCAACGTCCACGAATTGATCCCGTGGCGGACGTTGACCGGCCGCCAGCAGCTCTACCAGGATCACCTGTGGATGAGGGCCTTCGGCGAGGGGCTCGTCACCTGGAAGCCGCCAGTCGATCTCAAGACGATCCCGGGTATCAAGGACGTCCGTCCCAACGGGCACAAGGAAATCGTCCTCAACTTCATCACGCCCCATCAGAAGTGGGGCATCCATTCCACCTATTCGGACAATCTTCTGATGCTGACGCTCAACCGCGGCGGCCCGGTGGTGTGGATCTCGGAGACCGACGCCAAGACGGCCGGCCTGGTCGACAATGACTGGGTCGAGGTCTTCAACATCAACGGCGCGCTCACCGCACGTGCCGTCGTCTCCCAGCGGGTCAAGCCCGGCATGATGATGATGTATCACGCCCAGGAAAAGATCGTGAACACGCCGGGATCGGAGATGACCGGCCACCGCGGCGGCATCCACAACTCGGTCACCCGAACGGTGCTGAAACCTACCCACATGATCGGCGGCTACGCCCAGCAGTCCTACGGCTTCAACTATTACGGCACCGTGGGCTCAAACCGCGACGAATTCATTGTCGTCCGCAAGATGGCCAATGTCGATTGGCTCGAAGGGCCGCTCGCATCCGAAGCGCCGAAGGAGGCTGCAGAATGAAAATCCGCGCTCAGATCGCGATGGTGCTGAACCTCGATAAATGCATCGGGTGCCACACCTGCTCCGTCACCTGCAAGAACGTCTGGACCAACAGGGAAGGCGTCGAATACGCCTGGTTCAACAATGTCGAGACCAAGCCTGGCGTCGGCTATCCCAAGGAATGGGAGAACCAGAAGAAATGGAACGGGGGATGGCGGCGCAAGAAGAATGGCCGCATCGAGCCTAAGATGGGCGCCAAATGGCGCATCCTTGCCAACATCTTCGCCAACCCCGACCTGCCGGAGATTGACGACTACTACGAGCCGTTCACCTTCGACTACCAGCACCTGCATACGGCGAAGGAATCGAAAGCTTTCCCCACGGCCCGCCCGCGTTCGGCGATCACCGGCGAGCGGATGGAAAAGATCGAGTGGGGGCCGAACTGGGAGGAGATCCTCGGCGGCGAGTTCGAGAAGCGTTCGAAGGACGTAAATTTCGAGGGTGTCCAGAAGGACATCTATGGTCAGTTCGAAAACACGTTCATGATGTATCTGCCGCGATTGTGCGAGCATTGCCTCAACCCGACCTGCGCGGCGGTATGCCCATCGGGAGCGATCTATAAACGAGAGGAGGACGGGATCGTCCTGATCGACCAGGACAAATGCCGTGGCTGGCGCATGTGCGTCTCCGGCTGCCCCTACAAGAAGATCTACTACAACTGGTCGTCCGGCAAATCGGAGAAGTGCATCTTCTGCTACCCCCGCATCGAGGCGGGGCAGCCGACGGTCTGTTCGGAAACCTGCGTCGGGCGCATCCGCTATCTCGGGGTGATCCTCTACGATGCGGACCGTATCGAGGCGGCCGCCAGCACTCCCGATGAAAAGGACCTCTATCAGGCGCAGCTCGACGTTTTCCTCAATCCGAACGACCCGGCCGTTCTCGCCCAGGCCCGGGCTGATGGGATTCCCGACAACTGGCTGGAAGCAGCCAAATTGTCGCCCGTCTGGAAGATGGCGATGGAGTGGAAAATCGCCTTTCCGCTGCACCCGGAATACCGCACCCTGCCGATGGTCTGGTACGTGCCGCCGCTGTCGCCCATCCAATCAGCGGCCGCGGCAGGCAAGATGGGCGTCGACGGCGACATGCCCGATGTGCGCAGCCTGCGCATCCCGCTCCAGTATCTCGCCAATCTGCTCACCGCGGGCAAGGAGGAGCCTGTCGCTCTTGCACTCGAACGCATGCTCGCGATGCGCAGCTACATGCGGGCAAAGACGATCGACGGTCGCCTCGACGAGTCGATCGCGGCGCGGGTCGGCCTGACGGGCACGGCTATTGATGAAATGTACAAGGTGATGGCGATCGCGAACTACGAGGACCGGTTCGTCATCCCGACGGCACACCGCGAATGGAGTGAAGACGCTCAGGACATGCGCGGCTCCTGCGGCTTCTCCTTCGGAAACGGCTGCTCGAGCGGCTCCACGGAGACGAACCTCTTTGGCACCAAGCAGACCAAGCGACCAACCAACCCGATGGAGATCGCGTGATGAGCGACCCGATCTCGAACAGGACGTTCAGAGCGCTCTCGGCGCTCCTAGCCTATCCGACGGAGGACCTTTCCTCGGCAATCCCGGAAATTACCGCGGCGATCGAGGCCGAGGGGCTGATATCGGTCGAAGCAAGGGAGCAACTGCGCCCTCTGCTTGCCGATCTGGGCACATTGGATCTGTACGATCTCCAGGAGCGCTATGTGGAGTTGTTCGACAAGACCCGTCGCCACTCGCTGCATCTCTTCGAGCACATCCACGGCGAAAGCCGTGACCGTGGACAGGCGATGGTCGATCTGCTCGAGCACTATCAACGCGGCGGACTTCTTATCGCGGCAAACGAGTTGCCCGATTTCATCCCGCTTTTCCTTGAGTTTCTGTCCGCTCGCCCGCTCGAGGAGGCGCGTGGCCTGCTCAAGGAAACCGCCCATATTTTCTCGCTGCTTGAGGAAAGGCTGGCCCAGCGGACCGGAGGTTATGCCGCTGTGTTCACGGCCGCGCTCTCGATCATAAACGAAACCGCTGTGGTCGCCGGCACGGTCGAGATCAATGACGAGCCCGACGACCTGGCTTCCATCGATGCCGCCTGGGAAGAAGCCGCCGTCACTTTCGGTCCAGGAAATGCGACCGACGGCTGCTCCGTCGATCGGCTGAGAATCCAGATGCGCGCGGCGAACCGCGACGCGCGGCACAACGTGGCCTGACCGGGAGGCTAGCTATGTCCAACGCAATCAACGACGTGCTCTTTGGCTGGTATCCCTATTTCTGCCTGACCGTCTTCCTGCTTGGGAGCCTGATCCGTTTCGACCGCGAGCAGTATACCTGGAAGACAGGTTCCTCCCAGCTTCTGCGACGGCGGCAGCTCCGCTGGGGTTCCAATCTCTTCCATGTGGGTATCCTGGCGATCTTCGGCGGGCATTTCGTCGGCCTGTTGACGCCGATCTGGGTGTTTGACGCGCTCGGCATCTCTCACAGTTTCAAGCAGGGCCTCGCCATCACCGTCGGCGGCATCGCCGGCGTTGCCTGCTTCGTTGGCATCGCGCTTCTCGCCCATCGTCGGCTGTTCGATGCCCGCATTCGCAATACGTCCGCTCCCGGCGACATCGCCATTCTGTTGCTGCTCTGGCTGCAACTCACTCTTGGCCTTTCCACCATCTTCGTCTCGCTCGGTCATATGGATGGCCACGAGATGGTGAAATTCATGAACTGGGCTCAGGGAATTCTCACCTTGCAGCCGGCGGCCGCAGCCTATGTCGCCGACGTCAACCCGATCTTCAAGGCGCATCTCCTGTTGGGTATGACCATCTTCCTCGTCTTCCCGTTCACGAGGCTGGTCCACGTCTGGAGTGCTCCGGTCTGGTATCTCGGTCGCCCCGGCTACCAGGTGGTGCGCACTCGCCTGGCGACCCGCCGATCGCCTGCGCCTGTGTCAACTGTCCCGTCGCCTGCGCCGGTGCGGCCTATTGCAATTCCTGCACCCCAGCCTGCGGAGTAAGTCATGACCGCTCTTATCATCGATCACGCGGCCAGCCGCGCACCGTCCTGCGAACATCCGCACGAGCACCGACCGGCGACGCCCGACACGACTCCATCGCGCGAGCGCGTGGCGATGCCCCCAGTAACGGTCAATGGTGTGACGATCTCGCGTAAGGCGATCGCCGCCGAAGTGCAGAACTTTCCCGCTCGCAATCCAGGTGAGGGCTGGAAAGCGGCGACGCGCGCGCTGATCATTCGCGAATTGCTCCTACAGGAAGCACGGCGTCTCGATATCG
Source organism: bacterium M00.F.Ca.ET.205.01.1.1 (assembly GCA_004791255.1). Taxonomy (GTDB): domain Bacteria; phylum Pseudomonadota; class Alphaproteobacteria; order Rhizobiales; family Rhizobiaceae; genus Mesorhizobium. Next base: position 393,057 of record SRUQ01000002.1, on the reverse strand, counting down.
CCACGGAGCAAAGGACCGACCAGGACGGACGCCGGGAGACCGATGAGGATGCGCTAGTGCGCGGCCTCATCGAACGCGAAGTCCGTGTGCCGGAAGCGGACGAGGAGATGCTGCGTCGCTTCTACGAGAACAACCTTCGCCGCTTCGTGACGCCATCGCTCTACGAAGCCGATCACATCCTCATCGGCGCCCGTCGCGATGAAGACGAAGCTTTCGCCGCGGCGCGAGAAAAGGCGCTGTCGCTCAGATCGGCGCTGGCAAGCGCACCGGAGCGTTTCGCAGCGCTGGCGCAGGACTGTTCGGATTGCCCATCGGGAGCGCTTGGCGGCAGCCTCGGCCAGATCGGGCCGGGGGACACGACGCCGGAATTCGAAGCCGCCCTGATTCAACTCGCCCCCGGTGACATCTCTCCTCCGGTGGAGACACGCTACGGCGTCCACCTCATTCGCCTGTCGCGAAGGATCGACGGCCGCCAACTCCCGTTTGACGTCGTTCGGGAGCGCATCGCCGCCTACTTGACCGAGCACGTCAATCGGCAAGCGACGGCTCAATACGTCTCTCTGCTTGTCGGTCAGGCGGATATCAGGGGAATCGATATCGACGGTTCATCTTCGCCGTTAGTGCAGTGAGGACGGCGCAATGCTCGGAAACCTCATAGCCTCCCTGGAAGATCCTAGAGTTGCGATGGGTCTTGTCTCGGCGTTCGACGAGCCCGCCTTGTTGACCCGTTTGGCTGCGGCTGCTGATGCGTCCGGTCGCTTGCCAGCCGAGATCGTCGGCTCGGCCGTTCGCAATTTCCTGGACACCGCATCGGACGATCATTGGACGCAGCTCATCGGTCTCATGAACCGAGCGGAAGATCCCGGCCTCGCGGCCATGCGCGCAATTCTCGAAAAGTCCCTGCCGGCGGTGAAGGCTTCCTGACGATGGGTGCCCTGCGCAACGACTGCTTCCGCTCAGACGCGCAGATAATGTCGTTTGAGACCGCTCGAGCCGTTGCCGTCGCACTTGCTGAACCGCTCAACAGACAGGAAGACGTGCCGTTGGCTCGTGCAGTAGGACGCGTCCTGGCCGCGACGATCGAAGCTCCGCGCCCCCTTCCTGCGTTCAATCAGGCGGCGATGGATGGATATGCCGTCCGTCTTTCGGGCGAGACGGGCGTGCCGCTGGTCCTCCCTTTGTCCGGTCGCACGCGCGCAGGCGACAAACCGGACCTGTTGACGCCGGGGACAGCCCATCGCGTCATGACTGGTGCCCCATTGCCAGACGGAGCGGATACCGTCGTCATGCAGGAGCACGCAACCTGCAGGGGCGATCACGTGCAGTTCGGGCTTGACGTCGAAGCTGGTTGCCACATTCGACGGGTTGGCGAGGACGTAGCAAAGGGCACGGCTATCCTTCGGCCAGGCCGCGTCATCGGCTGGACAGAAGTTGCGCTGCTAAGCGCGCTTGGTATTGCGACGGTTTCGGTTGCCCGTCCCTTGCAGGTCGCGGTTCTCGCGACCGGAAGCGAGCTTCGCAATGCAGGCGAACCGCTTCCGCTTGGCGCCGTTTACGACAGCAACGGGCCCATGCTTGGCGCGCTGCTGGCGGCGCCGAGCGCGCATGTCACCTCCCTAACCGTTCGTGATGACCTGACTGCCATCGCGCAAGCGCTCGAAAGCATCGCGGGAGCGGCCGACCTCGTCATCGTCACCGCTGGTATGTCGGTCGGCGAAGAAGATCATGTGCGCAATGCCGTCGTACGTGCCGGGGGTGGCCTCGACATCGTCAAGGTGGCGATGAAGCCCGGAAAGCCGCTGGCTTTCGGCACGCTTGCAGGCGCGTATTTCATAGGACTACCCGGCAACCCACAAGCTGCAGCGTTTGGCGCGCTCGCCTTCGTGCGCCCGATGATGAAAGCCCTTCTCGGTCAAGCTCCAGCGAACCGCATCACGGCCGAGATAAACTTCACACATCCCCGCAAGCCGGATCGCACGGAACTGCTGCCGGTCCGCTTGAAAGTCGACCAGGGTCGATTGACCGCACATCGCAGCGGGCCGGACGGATCGCACAGAATGATGCCGTTGGCATTCGCGGATGCGGTTGCCGTTGTGCCCGGCGCATCAACGCCCGTCGAAGTTGGTACGCCCCTCGAAGTGCTTCCGTTCGACCAGCCGCGGTTCGATGTTAACTGACGCAAATTCTTACGGAAGGAAACTCTCGCATGCAGATCGACCGCCTTGGTTACCCAGTCACCGCGATCGTTTATTCAGACGGTCCCAAGTTCGAAGCTTTTTTGCAGGAATTCACCGCTGCCGCGGCCGAGCAAGGTATGCGACTGGCCGGCCTCATCCAGCATAGTGAGCCGAACCCAGGTCGCCTGAAATGCGACATGTATCTTCGGGACCTCGCCACAGGTGAGCTTCATGCGATATCAGATGATCGAGGTCCTCAAGCACGAGGCTGCGTTTTGAACACCGATCGGCTGCTCCGCGCCTGCACGGTTGCCGAAGCGCAGTTGTCAAGCCAGACCGCCTTGCTGGTCCTCTGCAAATTCGGAAAGACCGAGGTCGAAGGCGGCGGTTTTAGATCGCTGATCGCCAGGGCGCTTGAGCTATCCGTTCCCGTCCTGATAGGTATTCCCCTCATCAACTTATTGCCGTTCCGCGAATTCTCTGCGGGGCTTGCACGAGAAATGGACCTGTCCGAGATCGTATCCAATCCGCTTACGGCAGCGGAACGACTGCTGTCGCGTTGGTCGCCGATGAGCGAAACGAAGACAGAGGTTGCATGAATTGCGCGTCAGAGTCCCCAATGCCTACCGCCGCTTCCGTCCGACGGCAATGCGGTGCTTCGGTCGGGACTTGATGCGAAGTGAGGGCGCCTCACGCTGGCTTACGCCCAACACGTGCTTAATGACGTCGTTTGGCCGTGTCGTTCGCCAGCGATCTGCCCCTCCGAACCTTAGGTGACGCCAAGATAGCGATCAGGCTTGTGATTGATGGCAATGATCATGTTGACGATTGCCGCACCAAGGATCGACAGCACCAGATGATCGGGTGTCAGGACGAACAAGGCGGCGCCGAGGATTCCGAGATCAACGGCAAGCTGGAAGTAGCCAGCCCTAATCCCCAAGGTCTCCTGGAGAAAGATGGCCAGGATATTGATGCCGCCAAGACCAGTACGGTGGCGAAATAGAATCAAAAGCCCCGTCCCGCACAGGCCACCGCCCACCACGGCTGCGTAGGTGGGATCTAGTAGGGAAAATTCGACCCAGCGTGCCGATAATCGTGACAACAGGGAAACGAGGCTGACGGCGAGAAACGTCCTGACTGTGAAACGCCAGCCCATTCGCCTGATCGCGAGATAGTAAAAGGGCAGGTTGATAAGAGAAAATGCTACCCAGAACTGCATGCCGGTGGCGTATTGCAGTAGAAGGGCCATTCCGGCCATTCCGCCGACCAGAAGCGTCGCTTTGGCGTAGATCACCGTGCCGAGTGCGACGAAGAGCGTCCCCAAAAACATTGCAAAGGCATCCTCATGGAGGCCGTGCCTATCGTGCTCTCGGTGTTCCATTTGCGAGCCCCCGTTTGCGGGCAGGAGCGGTTTTCCAAATCTGTGCTGAAGAATTGGACCTACTGTTCCTGAGCCCATGTCGAAACGATCACGGCCATCTGTAGCCGACAAATGCCGCGCGATCTTTGCGCCGGCGCAAACCAGATCACGCGGAGCCCTGACATGCGCAGGAACTTGCATCACCGGAACATGCAGCCACACAAGGGCACACGACGGCAACAGTTTGGAGACATCCGGCGAGCCTGTGCGTGGACTCGGCAGTTCAACCCGGCAACAGACCGAACTTCCAGACAGAAAGCTTGTCGCGGCACTAGAGGAGGACTGTAACAACCGCAGAACTGGCGAAGTAGTTAAGCTTTCGCCTTTCGCTTCGGCGTCGATTTCTTGACACGTGCCGATGGTTTGCGGCCCAGGCCCGATGATTTTGCGAGCACAGAGCGGGTTGCGGAATAGCTCGGAGCCACCATTGGATAATCACGCGGGAGCCCCCATTTCGCGCGGTATTCGTCAGCGGTGAGCCCAAAGTCCGTCCTGAGGTGCCGCTTCAGCGACTTGAACTTTTTTCCATCCTCTAGGCAGACGATGTAATCGGGAAACACCGATCTTTTCGGATTGACCGCTGGTGTTAGTGGCGGCTGTTCAACGATGTCCGGCCGACCGAGATTTCTAAGAGTGGCGTTCACAGACGATATTAGATCCGGCAGACCAGCCACTGGCACAGCGTTGTTTTGGACAAACGCTGAAACAATATCGGCGGTCAGTCCTATCAGGTCCACGTTCCGGCGATCAGCTTGTTCGCTCAATGTATGAAACTCCAGTTTCCGCATTCGTATTGGGGAAAGACGGATGGCGCAAGAAGTTGGCCCGCGGAACGAGCTATCTCTTCTCACTGAGAGTCCTGCCTGTGCTGTTCCAAGTCTCCTGGCCGTTCTTGGTTTCAATTTATGGCTATCCTGTCGGCGCCGGAGCCGCACAAAGCAGGCGACGACCCCTTGGATTCGCGGCTGGGAAAGGTGCCGCTCAACGGTTCACCTCTGCTTTCGTCCGTGGCGAATGATGTGATGTTATTCAAGCCACTGGCTCTCCCGCTGCCCACCTTCGAGAAGTGAGATATGTACGAAGTCGCGCTGGCTCCCGCTTTGTCGCGAAAACAACGTCCGAGCGGAATCTGAGAGCGGACCCACATCAGCGTGTGATGAGCCGTCACAAACAGACCAGATCAGGTTGATCTAGATCAAGTTCCTCACAGGCGGACGATGGTTTCATGAAGCGCGCTCAGAATGGGAGGCTATCACGAAGCGCACACTGCATCTCAGGATAAGGACTCGAACTGGGGACGACAGCGAACTCGCCGCTTTTCTAAAGCAAGCGATCCCCTTCTATGAGTCACTGTCGGGTGTTCGGGTGAGACTGCTCCGAAACATCGATGATCCTCGCTGTTTCATTGAAGTAATCGAATATGAAACAATCGAGGCGTTCCGGAGTGACGAAGCCCGCGTTCGAGACGACCCGCAGATGCAGAATCTGCTTCGAGAGTGGCGGACACTTCTCGTTGAGGGCGTGGAAATCGAAACCTATGAGGATTTGACAAACCTGATCTAGACAGGAGGGCCCAGGTGGGAATGAATCAGCCTGCGGTGACCGAATTCGCGGCTCCGCTCTATGTCGCGTGGGAAATAACCCACCACTGCAATGCTCGCTGTCTCCATTGCTATTCGGCGTCCGGACCCGAGGTCCCGTCGCGTGAATTGCCGCTGCCGGATGCCCTCGACCTCATCGACCAGTTGGCGGATGCCGGGGTGCTAGTGCTGGCTTTTTCCGGTGGAGAGCCCCTCATGCACCGGCATTGGCACGAGCTTGTCGGGCACGCGGTTAGACGCGGGCTCAATGTCAACGTCGGCAGCAACGGCTCGTGCATCAACGATCGGAACGCGGACCTCCTAAAGGAACTTGGTGTCAAGAGCGTCACCATCAGCCTCGACAGCCACGATCCCGCGACACACGATTATTTTCGGCAACTTCCCGGCTGTTTCGACAAGGCAGTGGGCGCCATCGAGCGGCTCATCGCTCGCGATGTACGGGTCGTCGTCGGCTTCACGCCAACCCAGATCAACTGGAAGCATGGTCACGACGTTATCGCGTTGGCGGAGAAGCTCGGAGCGGATGCGGTCAATCTCTCCGAGTATGTGCCGGCAGGCCGCGGGACGCGCGCCCTCGCGCTCGCGCCCGATCAGCTTCACTCCGTTCTGCGCGAATGGGTCGATGCTCGGGAAAAGTACAAGGGCCGCCTTGACATCATGTGGCATGACTGCCGCGTTGGCCTCCTGGTCACGGAGGAAGAGCAGCGGAAATACGTCGGATGCGGCGCCGGACGATTGATCGCGCGCATTATGCCCGATGGAACGGTCACGCCCTGTGTATTTCTTCCAACTACGATCGGCAACATCCCGCGGGACGGCTTCCGAAACCTCTGGGATCGCTCGCTCCTGCTGGCCCAGTTTCGTGATCGACAGGGCCACGTCAGCGGCAATTGCGGAACGTGCAGCCACTTAAAGACATGTGGTGGCTGCCGAGCCGTCGCTTATGCATATAGCGACGGCGACCCGCTCGCCGGCGACCCGCACTGCTGGGTCAACACCATGCAAATTGACGAGGCCGCCGGCATAGCCGCCGGCGAAGGCTTGCCGATTTAAGGAGGCCGCTATGAAAAAGGTCGAACCCGACACTGTCCTGCAGCCCACTGAATGGTGCGTGGCGCGGCCGCGGAAGGATGGTCATCTCTTTTACAACTCTCGAACCGACGAGATGCACCTGGTGCCGCCAACTGGCGTGCTCGTTTTCCACCTCTGTGATGGGTTGCGCAGTGTTAACGAGATCGAAGACGAGTTGGCCGGCGCGCTTGATAGCGATCGCGTCGCTGTTCACGGCGCATTGACTGAGTTCCTCGACAAGCTCGTGACCCGCGGCATTGTGGAGCCGGTCCATGCGCAGTGACCTGACGACAGGCGGCGGATTCCGACCTGACATGCCTTTCCATATGGTGTGGCTCGCCACTGACGCATGCACCGCCCGCTGCCTACATTGCTCGTCCAATTCGGCGAAGCGAAAATCGGACGAACTCGCAACTCCGGAGGTCATCGACCTGATTGATCAGCTTGCGGCGGCCGGTGTGGTCGACTTCGGTATCTCCGGCGGCGAGCCTCTTATACGTCGCGACCTATTCGAGATCATCGCGCATGCGAAATTAAGCGGGATGTCGGTTGGCGTGGCCAGCAACGGGGCGAAGCTGCCCGAGTGCGTCGCCCGCAAGCTTGCCGATCTCGGCCTGAATCGGCTTCAGGTGAGCCTCGACGGTCTCCCGCACGCCCACGATGCTTTACGCCTCTGGCCCGGACTTTTCGATCGGGTGCTGATCAGCATCGCAACGGCCAGCCAAGTCGGCTTGCGCGTGCATGTCTGCTGCACGATCAACCGGCTTAACGTGGATCACCTCGAAGCGTTCGTCGAGCGTCTCGCTGGCTTCGACGTTCAGCGTCTGAACTTCTCGCGCTACGTGCCTACCGGTCGCGGGACAGACTCGCTGGATCTTACCGATGACGAGTGGCGCTTTGTGATCGAAACGACTAGCCGGCTGAAGGCCCACTATAAAGGCCGGCTCGAAATCGTCAGCCATCTTGCTCAGCAAATTCTTGTTGACGACGAGGTCGCCGAAATGCCGGGCTTCATTGGCTGCCAAGCTGGTCGTGGGCAGGGGTGTATTACCGCGAATGGCACTGTGCTTCCCTGCGTCTTACTCCCAGTTGCGGTCGGAAACGTCCGGCAGGCCTCGTTTTCCTCGATCTGGAGCACGTCCCCGATCATTCGTTCGCTCCAGGACCGAGACAATCTTGAGGGCCGCTGCAATTCCTGCGTGGTGCGGTCCCGCTGCGGTGGTTGCCGAGCTGTCGCGTTCGCCAAGACCGGCCGGCTTTTCGCCGCCGACCCACGCTGCTGGCTACCCGATCGCCAGGCCGTCGGCTGCCTTCAACACTGAGGAAGGAGAGGAATATGGTACAGGAAATGACATTCGACCCACACGACGTGGTCACACGCTACTTTGAGTACATCCGGGAACTGCGCAACGGACAACAAGATGCTGTCGAGAAGCTGGTCGACCTCTGGGATGACGAGGGGGTATTCGAGTTTGCGGGCGCACCGCCCGTAAGCGGCACCTACAAGGGCAAGAATGCGATCCACGTCCTCTACAAAAATCGAGTTTCCGCCTGCGGGATGCCGCTAACGTTAGTCGGTGATGGCTCTTCGAAGCCGGCATCGGCTCTCGCTGCTGAGATCGCGCTCGGCGTCGTGGATACGAAGGTCAATCGCATGCGGACACTTGCGACAGGGCGGCCAACGACGAAGAGCAAGATGGACAGCCGTGGTCAACGCGTAGCCGTGGGTTGGACGACGGTGATTGGAACCGGGGACAAACGCGGGTTCGAGGTTACAGGCAACCACGCCTTCACGTTCATGGACGGGAAGATCAGCTCACTCAAGGTGACAGTATCACCTAAGGCGGAAGATACGCCCGGGCTTTCGCTTCAGGGGCTCGCCGTGGCAGACATTGGGCGTCTGTCCCTTGCTGCATGGGCTGTGGTTTAGGCGGCCGATCGGGCGTTCAGTTCTCGCTGCGGGTCGTATATCCGGCATGTTTGTCAGGTCCGATTCCGTCGGCTTCGGACCGCTGAGCCATTCGCTTGCTGTGCGTTCGTCGAAGCCCCCACGGCCAGGCCGCGTACGCTGTCAGTTCATTTTCGTGGCCATCAGGTGGGGACCGGGTCCAGATCGATGAAGACCATCATCGACCTTGTCTGCGATCGAGCCGCGAACTACCTGTTCCGGTTCCTGAGCACGCCATAGCCGGCCGCAGGTGTCTTGCACAATTGTCGTTCCTTTGCGCATCGTCGATGGCAAAGGGTACGACTTGGCTCGCGCGAGTTCAGGTCGGGCTGAATGCTGTCGCCTTTCCCGATGTCTATCCGGAGACAAGTCAGGTCTTATGAACTGATGTCATTGCGCCGAGGACCAGTCGCCAATATGTTTCAACTGCTGTTCAGGGAGGGGATGATGGTAGAGTTGAAGTACGGCGGATCTGAGCTCGGGCGAATAAAAGCCAAGAGCAACCGTCGGAAGGTCGAGGCATACTGGCTGGGTTTTCTTGAAGGGGTTCTTGCCAGCGAATCCATTGAGAGCTTGGAGGTCGCTTCGATCCGCGCAGAAGCTGAGCAGTTCCTCCAGCTTTTTGGAGACGCCGACGCCGCCGATCTTATCCAGGACTTGGACACCACATACAGTGATTACCACGGGGAGATTTTCGGGATTATCTCCGGAATCGTGGACTATCGCCTGAGACCATTTTCCGAGAGCAGCCCAAATGATTGCTGCAACAGGTTCTTCGGCTTCTGTGCCGGGATCGCCTGCGACAATCGCCTGAAAATCAAGGAGGTCGAGAAGCTGATCGACCGCGTCGACCGGAATGTTCACCTCTTCGATGACTCCAGGATTGCGGCTTTGAAGGCAGTAGCTGTCAGGGCGATATCGGACGGGCATCTGTCGATGGAGGAAGAGGAAGACATCGGCGGATGGATAGTTCGATTGGTTGGCGACAGCTGCGCAGACACCGGGTTGCCAACGTACGGGAACACGCCATCCATAGACGGCGTCCTGAGAGACGCGAGCATGTTGGTGTTCGAGAACGCAGGATTCGTAGTGACGGGTGCCTTCAGTCTCGGGCCTAGAAAGGTTATCGAGGGATGGATCGTGGAACGGGGAGGGCTGGTCTCCAGGAGCGTGTCTCGCAGCACCGACTATCTGATCATAGCTGCCATCGCTTCGCGCGATTGGCTCCACAGCCATCAGGGCACCAAGATCATTGAAGCCCGGAAGCTTCGCGAGAATGGCGGCCACATACATTTCGTGGAAGAGCTCACTTTCAGAAAGGCGCTGGGCCTTTAGAACGGCTCTTTCAACGGACGACGCAGTTCCAAACGACCGTTTGGAGCGGCCTTGCTCGTCACGAACATGCGCCTCAATGTGCTTGGAAAAGCCGGTCAGCCTCTGCGAAGGCCGCTTTTGACCACTAGCTTAAGGTCGGCAATGGTCGAAATAGGGTCCCCTACGCCGGCTCTGGCTCCGCCGCGGCAAATCCATGCGCCTTGAGCTCGGCGCTGATCCACTTCCGTGCCGCAGTGATACTCTGACGATAGTCATCCGCCGCTAGAGATAGTGACTCGGGGGAGGTCGCCCTTTCGAGATCTTCGAGTGACCATCCATCAACCAACCGTTTGCTAATCGCGTAGCAGGTAGCTTTGCCCACGCGAAATGCCATAGATCGCTGTGCCGCCCTGAGGATGATGCTGCGAAGCGCCTCGCCTTCTGCTTGCCCTGCGAAGTGTACTTCTAGCTCCGAAGTCATCCTGTCGACCGCGGAATAAAGGCCGTTGATGAAAAGCGTCTGCGCATCCTTATAAAAGCGGCCGGCACGACCCTTCATCTGCTTCCCGTCGATCTCCGCAGCATCGTCCAGTATCTCGATCGTAGGGACACGCTCAAGTGCCTGCGCCTCCTTGGAAAGCTTCGCGCCCTCTGGGGCCTTCCGGATCTTCTTCTCCGTCGCCCTCTGGCCGGACCTCCGTTCGCCGCGAAGGAAGCGATCCTCCTCGTCGTCGATCGAATCGATGTCAGCCGCGCGAGCCTCGTCGAGACCGACATCACTATCCTCGGTGCGCTGGGGAGTGTTGAGCGACTTCACGTAGGTCGAGGTCGGTAAGCGGAACTCGTCAAGTAGCTTCTGAAGGTCTTTCTGCAGATCGTCGAGGTTCTCGTCCCTCGGAGGGTGCGCCTTTCTGATCACGTCTTTCACCCATTCGGGCATCAGCTCGCGGACCATCACGGCATAGTCGTCGGTCGCAATCGGATTTCTCGCCTCGACGGAGGTGACGGCGTCACGATATTGGTTTGGAAGAGCAGCATTCTCCGGTAAGTATATCTCGACCGTAAGGACGGTGGAGCCGAAAGGTATCCCATAATTTGGGGCAATAGCCGACCATTTCGGTCCGGTGCGGAAATCGTATCGCTCACCCTTATGTACAAGTGAGCAGAACGACGTCGATGAAGTCGCTGGGTTGTTGAGTGCGCTGATAGAGTGGCTGTAATTGGCGTGCTTCGGGTCGTGCACATACTGAATTTTTACACCTGTCTCAGGACAGGTGACAGTTTCAGCGTTCGGAAGTTGCGGGATCACGTCTTGCAGCGTTTTAAGGGTGCGAGTCCTTCCTGTTTCATCCCGGCCGCCTCCTTTTGTCATGGCGACGTCCAAAGTCACTTTGACCCCCGGACGAAACTCCGCGAACCGCCGAAAGATCTGTGTTGCGACATAGCTGCGATCGACACGGATTCCTCTGCCGATCGGCTCCGACACCGTGTCATGCAGGTCGTCCTCGCCCATGAGCACGACTTCCGTCCAGTCGTGTGAGAGATCGGCTGTCTTCCGCACCGCCTCGGTGACATCGAAGACGGTCTCCTGCCGCCCCTCGACCTCGAAGGCAAATCGAACAAACGTATCCGCTTCATCGTCGAATCCTATTGTAACCTCGTGAACCACGCCTGCCTTGCAGGAGCGATAGCGGATTCCTGCGGGCGAGACTGTCAGGCCGGACACCTTGGCGCCTATGCCGAAATTTTCACTCAGCGACATCTGTTTGTTGATCGAGGCAGAGATGTTGGTAGCCGTCCGAAGTTGCCCGGAATCCATTCCCGGTCCGGTGTTCCAGAACGTCAACTTCCGAACACCTCCGACCAACGACGGGTAGATATGCACAGTTCGATGACCTTCGGGCGCCAGTGCCGCACTTTCCTGCGCGTTCATGAAGAACTCTCGGACAAGCGTATTTCGCGGCGCTTGACCGATCAGGCGGTTGATCAGAAACTTATCGTCCTGGATTGTCAGGCGTTCGAAGCTCATCGCACAGACCCCTATAGCTTGAAGACATCCTTCTCGGCTGCCGACGTGGATCCGAACTTCCGTTCGAGATCTGACGCTGCATCGCGAAGCGCCCTGACAATTTTCTTCACATCACTCTCATCAAATTCGTAGGCTCTCCGGTTCGAAAGATTCCCGATTTTCCGGACAGCCTCCAAAGCCGCCTGGGTCCTACCCTCGGCAAGCTTCACGAATTTCTCCCTCTTTTCGGACATGCGTGCACTCCGGCGCTCGGAAGAGCAAGTGATCCAACGGCGTGCTGAGGATGTCAATATTCAAGAGAATATCTCGATGAAGTTCATTGCGCATTTCAACTCACATTGCGCGAAACAGTCGCCCCTTCGAGCCACAGAACGGCAAGGGCGCGGTGCGGGTCGGATTTTCACCATCGCCCTGCATGGTATTTCACTGTCCCCCGCAGCGCGGCAATTCCACACGCTCGGCGAGTTCGCCGACTGCCTTTCCCCCCGTTCCGCCACGAGATGGCTGAGAGCGAGAATAGTGGCCAGGTTCATGGCGTCGCGCTTCGTCTTTTGAACCGGAACGGTTCAGTACCGAGCGCGTGTTCGTGAAAACGATCGGCACCGACCTCTATGCACGCTATTCTGCGGCCGATTGGCGGTGCAAGTCGACACCATCGGACTTGGCAGGAGCGTTCGCTACCGCGCTCTTGCCGCTCATGTTCAGCAAACCTCGGTAGCTGCCGCCAAACATCTCGAACGCCATCTTCTTCTCGGGCTCGAACGCTTGGCGGTAGAGCTCGTAGAGCTCGGCAAAGATCTTCTGGCCGCTGGCACGACGCACCAGCGCCTCGACGACTTTGGCTGAGCCGAGTGAAATTCGCCCGGTTGTTCCCTTGAGCTCGAATTCTTCGACCGCGCGCCGGACCACCGCGCCGAACACAAAGTCCCCGACCTCGACATAGTCGAAGAAGAAGGTGGCAGTAGGCACTGACACTTTGTCTTTTAGCGCTTCCGTCAACTCGAAGGCGCCGCTGAAGTCGGTGCCGGCGACCATGCCATTGAAGTCGACGATGGCATTCCAGGCGATGTCGATATCCCGTTTTGACACGGCGAGGTCGGGTGGGAGGACGCCGGCGCTGGCCTTCTCAAAGCAGGCGATCACATTCGAGAATTGTTGAAGCGCATCATCCACCTCGATCCCAGGCAACTCGACCTGGGTCAGAATGTTCGGATAGCCCTCGCTCGCCACCATTAGCTTGAGTGGCCCCTCTGCGGCGAGTCGCATGATTTCAATCAGGGCACGATGCGAGGTAAGGCCGCGCTTGCGGTCGGGATCGAGATCGAAGGTCAGCTTGCCCTTGTTGCTACCGGTAACGACGATCTCAAGAAAGTCCGCTACCACCCGCAGTTTCATCAATTCCTGAGGCGCAGGCACTGCCGGGAGGAACAGTTTGCCGTCGAGCCAGATATCGGCGCCCTCGGGGTGTCTGACTCGGACGCGCGCCGGCACCGGATGCGACCGAAGATGCGCGATGTCGGGCATGCCGGAGAAGAGCGGCGTCTTCGCGTCGATCCCGAAGCGCCGCTGCTTGATCGTGACGGTGACCGGAGGTGCTTCTTCGCGGAGGCCGATCTGATGGTCGATCAGCGCTTGGAGATCCTCGGCCGCGAAGCTCAGGCTGCCGTGGATACCACCATCCTCGAACCCGAGCGAGCGCACAAGCGCCTGCTTTTCCTCGGCGTAACGGGATCTGCCGGACACGATCGAGTCCATCCAGGTGATCAGGTCGCCCGTATGCTCGTCGGTGTCCGAGAAACTGTAACGCACGGTGAGCTTGTGCAGATCCTCGCGACCCTCGCCATGGGCCTTGCGCGCTCGGCGAAGCGCCAGCGCGATTTCGTCGGTCCAGAAGTGTCGCGCGAAAATCCGCACCGGCTCCCCGCCATCAGTGGCCTGGTACAGGACCAGGAAACACGGCATAGGATCCTTGGCAAAGCGTAGTACATTGCTGAGCTTCAGATCGACGAACGGCTTACCCTTTTCCTTCGACTTCACTTGAGCGCGCGCCGACATGTCGACCGGCTGCAAGTCGGCGGGAATGCCTTTAATCGCGCGCGCGCGAAATTCGACGATATAGTCCCATCCGGTCCGGTCCTGTCGCGACTTGTTGCGGGTCATGCCCGCACGTGCGCACCGTCCAGAGAAATCATCCTCGGCCCATTCACCAAGGTCGATAATCTGCAAGTTGTCCACGTGAGTTTGCTCGGCGTCTGATTGAAAGGTTGCCCCCTATATAGGCGAACGCCGCGATCGTCGCACCATGCCGGACATCCGGCAAGCGCAATGCAGGTCGGCTCGCAAGCACGAACTAATTTCATGGACCACGAGTGTGTCATCCTGCAGACCACCGATGAACCGTGATGTTAGAGAGAAAGCTGCTGCCTGAGCAGGAAGATCAACTGCGCTGGGAGGACACGAAAGAAGGCGTTCTGTTCCTATCATTTGTTGCCTTCAGGGATTGCCGTCGCTGACCGCAATTGGCCGCATGGGCGACGTTCCTGAGGCACCGACCCAACCGCAGCTGATATCGCCAAGGAACAGTGCTCGAGGTTCGGCTCCGGACGCATCTGCATCTCCTGCGATCGAGGCTAGCAAGGATTCCAGGAGATCGGCACGGCCGTGAACGGCACCGATGGCGTAGGTAATATGGGGCAAGCGTCGTTCCATTCGGGACACGCCTACCCGCCGGTCATTGGTTTTCTCTTAAATCCGTTTCACGAACAGTCCATGCGAGCTGACTCAGCAGCGGCCCCCGGCAACCGGGTATTCATCTTTCCATGCTCAATATACTTGACGATCACGATATGGGACAGGGCAGCAGATGAGCAATGCGCGGCAGCTAATGGCGGAAGTTCGCGCGCGAATGAAGTTACGCGAAGAAGCCTATCTGGAAGAACGTCACCGAAGGGTGGCAATCGCTATAAACGAGAGTCCGGTAGTTAACGGGCCCATGGCATTTGCGGAGTCCTTGGCCCTGTTGAAGGCGTTCGATGAACAGCACCAGAGCGGTGAACACGATCCGCTTCCGCCAGCCCGGGCGGCATCTGAGACGCTGCTGGTCGACAACCCTCATATGCATCGCCGGAATCCGGTGGGACGGTACGGACAGTGAGCCGCCCGACTTCACCATGCTGACGACGGCACGGGATCCGGCATCGGGCCGTCTCAAGATCGCCAGATAGTGGTCCCGAAGCCGCAGGATTGGCCAGAGTGGATCGATCTAACCAAGCCCGAAGGCGACTCCTTCGGCCTCTGCCTGTCCGATCGCTCAAGGAAGAGACGGTGTGCCGCGGGGCAGCCTGATTGCTATTCAGGCTTTGCGGGCCTGCCCCCCACCATTGTGGGGTCGGTTGCAGATCGGCAGCTTGTGGCAACAGAGTAGCGGACGCTCTCTGGCTCCTCGGATATGGCCGAAATGGGAATTGGCAAGTGACGAATATGCGGCAGCTTGCAGGCAGTTGTAATCCGTGGAATGGATTTGCGAGTCGAGCCGCCGGGCAAGGACGGGCCTAATTGCCTCGAAGTTCAGCCCTGTTGGAATGCCGCCCGGAAGAACGTGTAGTGGTATCTAACGAAGTCGACAGCCGCTCGGTGTTTGACCGCGCGTCCTGCAAGCTTTTCGTATGTCGTCCCGCAAAGTACTGGCGCTACGACCACTTCGTTCCGCAGCGGGTGAATGGCTATAAGGAATTTGTCAAACAGCGCATGGATGTCGGCGCGGAGAATGAGACCGTTGCTCGTATCATTGCGATA
The DNA here is from genome assembly GCA_004791255.1 of bacterium M00.F.Ca.ET.205.01.1.1. Lineage (GTDB taxonomy): Bacteria > Pseudomonadota > Alphaproteobacteria > Rhizobiales > Rhizobiaceae > Mesorhizobium. The sequence goes on along the minus strand of SRUQ01000002.1, from coordinate 377,702 downwards.
GCTCACGCTCTCTGAGAAGGGGATGATGTGAGCGGCTTGCAAGACTGCCTCCACGCGGCAGTTTGTCAAGAGGCACTTGCCATAGAGCCTAAGGAGATCAGCGCGAAATTTGTACTGCTCTGGCCGCGCCTCTTGCTTCGTGAAACGCCGCTGAAAACCATCGAGTATCGTCGCCCGATCCAGCTCCAATGCCTTTTCTTCATCGGTCATGTATTGCGTCTTAATTGAGGAAAGTAGCGCCTCCTGTCGTCCAATGAAGTCGTTCACGACGCGCCTGAATTCGGCAAGCTCTTCGCTTTCTAGTTCGTATGTTCGCAGGTGACGGAGGCGCCGCAAATGGTCTATCACCCGACTGCCAGTGTCTATCTCCGCGCGACCCCGAAGCTGAAAGTGTGGTTTCAATAGGCGAACACCTGTTAAAGTTGCTGTCGTGCCATCTGCTCCCCGTCCGACGTCATGAGCCACCCCTTCTGCCGTCAGACCCAACCCGCTGCCAAAATTGGGGTCTTCGTGTGCCCACACGACTAATGTATCTCCATTCGACACGTGGCTTCCCGGGCCACCAGAAATGCGCGACGGATGCGGCATTATCACTCGTACTCCCTCCCACTGCGCTGCCTCGACTGGTCGAGGAACCGCGCCGCCAAGATGAAGTTCACAATTCAGTTTAAGCAGGAATGTGGTCACGAGTGCCTACTGGAAGATGGGGATTGGCGAACTTCCGCAGGTCGAGTAAATACCTCACATGCGGTTCATCAGGAAGCAGCAATGCTAAACCCAGGGTCCCGCCCCGGGGGCCAGGAGCTACTAACCGTTCCGGACCCGTAGGCCGAGCACATCGAGTTCGGTCAGAGCTGCAAGCGGTGCCATTACTGCCGCCGATGGTGCGCATGTTCGAAGGACGTGATCTGATCCCAAGCAGCAGGAAAGTCGTCCATACCTGCCAAGCTTCCGGGATTTAATCAAGCGGATCGATCACATGGACCTTGTCAGCAGCGGACCCGTGTTGAAGCGAGATACTGCCCTGGTCATGGTTCTGAGTACGTAAGCTGTGCCAGAATGCTGGTCAGTCAGGTCAAAAGCACGGCCCGCCCCTTTGCGATAGCTCGAGCTTGCTTGGTCAGATAGCTGATGAACGCCTCAACCGTCTGGACCTTAGCGCGCGCAGACAGGTCGCCAAGCCTCATCTCGCGGTCGGTCGCTTCTGCGAACAGCTTAAGCATCCGATCATCGGTGATGCGAGTGGTGGCGATGATGCCATAGGCACGGGGAACTCCAAATTCCCGCCTAAAGTTCAAAAAACGTCGTGCCACGACGAGGTCGTAACGAATCCTCGTGAGCATTCGACACTGACGACTATTAGAACGGTCACCGGTAGCGCCCGAGACGTCAATCGGTTTTCAGCCACAGATAGGATTCAGCGAACGGTTGCGGTTGCGATCGGTGGAAGAGCCGATTTGTCGGTCGCGTTGCAGACGGGCCGAAAGGTCGGATGCCTCTCGAGGCGATGCCAACAGTCCGAATGGCTCTAGTCGACTTCCCCATCCACTTCGACAACGACCAGATCGTCGGCCTCTTCATCGTATTCGTAGGCAATTCCGTCCAGTCTGATCCCGCCCTCATCTGGCGGCAGGGCCGCCGCTCCGTCAGCATGGTCTGCACATGCGACGTATAACATTCGCTTGTTGCGAAGACTTCCCGGCTTGCCGCAAGCCTCGCAAAATCGGCAGGAGCGCGAATCCGCGAGAATCTCCGACTTGTCCAATGCCAGGCGGATCTCGGGAGTAACGGTGCCCGCTGCCGTAGCGTCGATCCTCAAACTCCCGTATTTCTCGTAAACCCGATCGAGGTTCAGTCGAGTGCCCGCAGGTAACGCCTGGGCTATCTCACCGAAATATTGATCCAGAACCCGTTCCCACCCGACACCGCATTGGAATGTCATCGTCGTCGGAATGAGGTCCGGATATTTCGCTTTCAGCTGGATAAAATCGGTCATTCGTCTGCCTGTCCCGCGTGACCTTGATGCTTCCGCCCGAAGCCGTAGCAAACAGGAAGTGAAGGTTCCGTTCATCGGCGGATATCGCTAGGCAGGTCAGTCTGCCGGAGGCATAGGCACCCGTGTCTATGGCGATCCGGTATGGCCTCGAGTCCGGCATGCTGTCCGACGTCGGGGTGTGGCCGTGCACGATGATGTGCGACAGCTGCCCCTCATGATCGAGGAACCTGTCCCGGATCATCATCAGGTCCTTTGGGTCCTGGTCGCCGACGGGACGGGACGGATCGATTCCTGCGTGAACATAAGCGAAGCGATCGTCGACGACGATCGGTGAGGCATCTTTCAGCGCCTGCAGGTGGCTAGCGTGGTCTGCTCGAAACCTGTCGGCTGCGTCCCGGATGCTGCCAGCAGACAGGAGGCCATAGGACTCCATAGTCTGGTAGCCGCCGATCCGCCGCAGCCATCTCCCGAACCTATCCTCGTCAACCTGGTCGGCGGTCATGAAGTCTAGGAAGTAGGCGTCGTGGTTGCCCCGGATCAGCCGTGACCGCGGCCACCGGGCGAGGGTGTCGCAAACGAGATCCATCGCTTCACGGCTGCAGGGACCGCGGTCGACGATATCGCCGAGGAACAGCACTCGAGGTTCGGCACCGGACGCATCTGCATCTTCTGCGATCGCGGCTAGCAAGGATTCGAGAAGATCGGCACGGCCGTGAACATCCCCGATAGCGTAGGTGACATGGGCCAAGCGTTGTTCCTTTCGGGACACGCCTACTGGCAGGTCATTGGTTTTCTCTTAAATCGGCTTTGATAAGCGATCTAGATCGCGCTTTTCTGCGGTCACGCAGTGCAAAGCCGTGTTCCAGTCGTGCTGGAGTGCCCTGCCGCAGAATGATCTATGCCTTTTCTTGTCGACATTCCCAAGGGTGCGAATGCAGCTGAGTCAGGCGAGGTCTGGAGAAAACTCCTTGCTAGCCCACAGCACCCCTGGGTGGACTGGGGAGAAAAATTGGAGAACAACAAAAATCGAATGCGAGCCATATAGTCGATCCGGAATATCAGTTGAAGGATCTTTGGCTAAACAGTTAGAAGTCAATGCTATTAGGAACGAGTGCCGGGGGGGCGTATCGTGAGATTCTATATTCGAAAATCGGTTTCAGTCGGACCGTTCCGTTTTAATTTGTCGAAATCCGGAATCGGAGCGTCAGTAGGCATACCGGGACTCAGGGTCGGAAGCGGACCTCGCGGCAACTACATCCATGCTGGAAGAAATGGCTTCTACTACCGAGCCACTTTGCCTTCGGTTCGGCCTGTTCGAAAGTCAGTGCCGGTTTCCATGAGCAGCCTACCGGGGCCGACTCCACGCCATCACCACGATGAAGTCGCGATGCATGAGATCGAGAGCGGTTCCGTACTCGATATGGTTCCGGAGTCAGCGGCGTCCCTCCTAGCCGAAATTAACGGCAAACATTCCAGAATCCGTCTAAGTATGGTTGCCTTCATAGTCGGAGCGTTGGTTGTCGCGGTTTTGCTCCTGGCAAGTCTCAAATCCATTGCTGCGGGTGGTGTTGTTCTCACCGTGTTTGCCATGATTGTCGGCTCCTACTTGGACAAAATCCGGCGTTCGGTTGTCCTTCTATACGACTTTGAACCCGACGTTTTGGAGCGATATCAAGGGTTTGTTGCGTCGTTTGAACGCCTGATCGGAACAGATTCTATATGGCACGTCGCAGCCGAGGGAAACGATCGCAATTGGAAGCGCAACGGCGGCGCGACGCGGATCCAAAATCGCAGCAACATCCGGCTGGCTCTCTCCAGCCCGGGCGTCGTGAAGTCGAACATCGACGTTCCATCTATCCCTGTAGGAAAGCAGGTGCTTCACTTCTTCCCTGATCGGATTCTGGTCGTGGACAATGCAAAGGTTGGCGCGGTCGAATACGGTGAGCTTCAATTGGATGTCCAGAGCACAAGGTTCGTTGAAGACGGACGGGTTCCATCCGATGCGAGGGTGGTGGGGCATACGTGGCTACACCCCAACCGGAATGGGGGACCGGACAGGCGCTTCAGGGATAACAGGCAGATTCCGATCTGCGCTTATGACGAAGGCCACTTTTCGAGCCGCAGCGGCCTGAACGAACTGGTTCAGATCAGCGCCGAAGGTCGATTGGCGACATTCGCAGCAGAATTGCGGCGGCTCGTTTCGTCGAGGGGGGAGCATGCAGGAAGAACAGGCCGGTCCGACTGATCCTCGCGAAGAAGTCGGCCACGCGTTCAGAGACGCGTTGCGGCTGCTGTTCATTCTCGTGCGCGGCAGCATTCCAATGGAGACGCCACAGGACGGCTGGGACCGAGTTTTTCTCGGCGAGAAGCGCGCACTCGCGATCGACTTCTGGCTGCGCTACCCGGACTACCTAGCCGAGCAGTTACTGGACCTGCACAAGTCCACCGGAGACGGTACGCTGTTCGACGCAGCTGCCGAAATTTTGCGGGAGGAAGAGCCAGACCTCCGTTTGGTGAAGATGGTTCGTTGGCGTCGCGGCGCCTACGACGACCTACAGACGTCGCTTGCAATACTGGGTTTCCGCGGCCTCGCGAAGTCGATGAGGCGCAAGCTGCCGAACGGCGGCTACATGTACGAATATCTTACAGGTCCACTGGCCCGGAACTTCCTCGCAGAGGCGCTGTCGGAGCAGCCTGGCCTGGCCTGGTATGAGCGCCAAACCACTCGGGCACTCAAGGTCGCCCAGAACAAGAGCGGAACCGCGCTGAAGGACATCCACTACGCCGAGGAGGAGTATGCCGGCACGCCGTTCGGTGAGGCGATCCCCTCCATTAAGGAACGCGTGCTGCGCAGAATCGCTGGCACTACGGGAGCGAAAGCATGAGCGAGGACAACCTGCCGACCGGAACGGCCCAATGGCTTGGAAGGATCGCGGAAGACGCGGGCGCGACTGCTGAGGCCGTCTCCAACGTGCTTGAGGAGTTCGGTGTTCGGGCGCAGCCTATCCTGCCGCGGGCGCGTACGGTCACCGCTACATCGATAAGGATCGAAGGCCAGAAGAAGACACTTCGATCGGAGGACAGATTCCTGTTCGAGTGGTCCGGATTGGGCCCGGGCCTATGGGCGTTGCTTTCAGAGGGGAACTCGAAAGGCAAGTCGAGCATCCTGCTGTTGGTCCGTGCCGCGCTCCAAGGCAGATTCCCAGGCCGAATAAAGAAAGACATCTGGAGTTGGATCGATTCCGCCAGCGTCGGATTCAGCATCGACGACGTGCAGTACGAGGTTCGCATCCTCAAGGAAGTAGGCGAGACGGATGAAAAGCAGGGCAAGGCGTTGCTTATGCGTAGGGACGGGACTGCCGAGGTTGCACTCTACTCGGGTTCCGCAGGTGAGGGGCTCACTGGTGCTGTGGCGGACCTCTTCATGGAAGAACTCGGATTCGAACGGTTCCATGCGTACAAGTCCGCGAGCGGGTCAGTCGTAGAGCATGGATGGCCAGCCATGTCAGCGGCCCTTTTCATCACGGGTCCCAGCAAGGCGATTTTCGGCGAGAACATGGAGGACGGCCTTCCTCTGAGACTCATCCAGATGTTCATTGGACTTCCCTGGGTCTCGACCTACACGGCCTTGGCGAGCGCGCTCAAACGGACCAAGGACGTATCCGACAGGAAGCGGCGAGCATCGACGGCCGAGAAATCCCGAATCGCCGCGCGCCTCAAAGAACTAACTGATCTGCTGGCGAAGAAGAAAGGCGAGGCGGCGAAGCTGCCGGACAGGTCCGGGTTGAGGCTCGACCTCGACCGCCTCGATGGCGAAGTCGCCACCGCCCAGGCAGCCGTCACAGGGACGAGAAACAGTCTCGAACAGCTGCGCACTCGCGCGATGAATGCCGCAGCTGTCCATACCGAGACGAGAAGATTGCTGCAGCAGGCCAAGGACGAGGCGGCGGCTGGCTATGTGTTCAGAAAGCTTAGGCCTGTCTGCTGCCCCGCGTGCGAGAGCGGCTTCCAGCCCGGTAGGTTCGAGGCAGTCGAAGCCGAAGCCTGTGGCCTCTGCGGGAGCAGCGAGGTGCATGGTGACGATGACGATGCGGCAAATCTGACCGCGATGGAGACAGCGGCGAAGGATGCCGACGCAGCGTGGAAATCTGCCTCAGCAGCGATGGCGAAGGGGGAGAAGTCACTTACAGACGCAGAGGCAATTCGGGAAAAGGCATTGCGTCTTCTAAAGGAGACGGAACGTCAGCTGTCGAAGGAGGACGTTTCGAGCCAGTTGGCACTCGATATCGCGGTCATCGAGGGCCGTCTGGAGGAACTTCAGCGGGAGGGCGATGACCAGGAAACGATCAGCGATGCCGATTTAGCTACCCAACGGATCCTAGAGGCCGCGACCGACCTTACCAAACGAATGATGGAGGACATGCAGGCTGCAATCATGAAAGACGTCGAAGGCGAAACCTTCAAGCTCGCCGAAAAATTCGGAGTGGCTAACCTCGAGACGCTTTCCTTCAAACCCCACCGCATGGATATCCGCCAGGGAGGCACGGACAATACGTTTGGCGGCCTGAACGTGGGTGAGAATCTTCGCATGCGGCTGGCCGCTTCCCTGGCCACACTGAAGGTCGCTCAGGCCCGCGGGTTCGGCCGTCATCCAGGAATGCTGGTGCTGGATTCCCCCGCCGCGCCAGAAATGAGCGCCAAGGACTTCTCCCAGCTCGTCCGCGCCGTAGGCGAAGTGGTGGCGGAAATGCCGGGAGTCCAGGTCATCGTGGGCGCGGTCAAACGACCCGAACTCGACGCCGTGGTGGATTTCAGTCACCGTAGGGAAGCTATCGGGAGTGCCGAGCTTTTCTAGGATAGAATGGACATGGATGAACTTGCCCGTCGCTTCGTGGATGCCTGCCGCCGCGGCGAGCCGCTAGACCTACGCAGCCTGTCGGCCGATGCGCTTTCACGTGCCGCTGCGGACATAGTAGACATGCCGGAAGCGGTAGAGTTCTTCCAGGCGCTTGGAAGAGCAGGAACGGGTGACGGCGCGTCAGCTGCCACAGACCTGGTCGCTCATACGGCCGATCCCGGAGTCATGGCCGAAACGGTAAGGCTGCTACCGACAGTCCCGCTTAGTGACAGATTCGCGCGGTCCCTTCTGAGGGCTTTCATCGCCCAGTCTGCCGATAGATCCCGTTATTCTGGCACGAGATCTCACGCCCTGCTTGGCGCGATGTTTGTCGCTCAAGGCCGCCCGGCGCTGCTTCGCGCCCTGCAGTCTCACTTGCTTGATGTGACCGCAGATGACGAGGGCGATTACTTGCGCCATGTCGCGCGGATCCAGGGCGTAGTCCTCGCCCATGTATCCGATGCCGATCTCTACAGGCAGCTGGAATTGCTTCTCGATGTGCCGGAAGCCGAGGACGAGGCGTTGGTTGCGCTGGGACTGCTTCATATCGCAGACGCACTCGGTGACGGCAACCGCGAAACAGCGATCTCGTCCCTGTCAAAGGCGAGCCAGCGAATGAAGCAGGCGATGGCTGCGGCAGAAGTGAGATACGATGCCGCGCTTTACTCATCCTGCCTCGACGTGCTCCTGGATTTCCAACAGGGGAACCACAGCCAGGGACTTCAGGATCGGCTCGCGTCGATTAGGACGTCCGCTTTCGAGTACATGGCGATCCTGATGCCGTCGAACCGTCGGATCGATCGGACTAGCTGGTTGGGCTCGTCCATCATGGAAGGCATTTTTTGGTCAGAGCTAGGCGCGCGGCTCGCCGCGCTAGACTTGAGCCTGCTGAAAAAAGCCTGGCTTGATGCCGCTCGGGTCATCGAAGACGAGCTTGCGCGCGTGTTCTGCGCGAGCAAGCTGATCCTGAAGAGGTCTGCTGACGGTGGCGTGGAAGCAGTGGTCCGGCCGCGGATCGTCGCAGCGATGCGGGAAGAGCGCTCGCGCCTCGCTTGTCTTGACCAGTGGCTCGAGGATAATCCCCAAGAGGGCTCTGCTGCCGCGATTGCGGGGATGAGGACACAAATCCAACATGCAATGGAGGCAAGTCTCCGGCGAAACCCTATTGAGGCGGTGGCCGCCGCAGCGACCGCCGCCGAAATCCTGTCGGAAGATCACGTTCCACTCGCACTGAGAGGGCAGGCGGCCAAGGTTCTAGCGGCTTCCATGTCGGCGGACTTTCTCCTTTATACCGATCCGGTCACGATCAGAATCCTTGAGGTCCTGCATTCGAAGCTGTTCGGAAATCCAGACTATCAGGGAGCCGCAGCCCGGTTCTTCCTGCTTATCCTGTACTACACGCTGCTTTTCGTGTCGTCTCGGGAAAACCAGACACCCGCAGCGGTGTCCGGCGTCGATTACCTCTTCAACCTCAGCCGCAAGGAGCCTCCCGTCGAAAGCGACCTCCACCGCGACTATTTCGGATTCCTGCAGGGCACGCCACTGAAGGAATGCGCACAGCGCGAAGTTCCGGGCATAGCGCACGGGCGGGCGGATGTTCACTTCCAGCAGGCAGGAGTGAAAACCGTCGCCGAGCTGAAGAAGACCCACACGCATCTGACCCTCGCACAATTGGTCGACGAGTTTGGCCTTCAGACGGTTTCCTATCAGCGGACAAGCGTGAGGTTCTGCGCTCTGATGGTCCTTGATCTGGTTGATCGAGGTGGAGGCAGCGATCACATCGAGAACTTGGTCGACGTCATCCGTAAACGGCCGCCGTCAGGGCAGGCCGATTACTCAGTTGCCGTGTTCCGAGTCCAAGGGAGGAAACAGTCGCCATCTTCTCTTTGAGGTTTGACGTAAAGCTATGCTGCTTGACGCATCGTGCATCAGCGACATCAGGCAGCTGAAGCCCTGGAAGCGGCCGTAGATGGCGATGCCGGCGGCTGCTTCGGCTTGATCGTTGTTCTAGAGTCCGCTGTCTGGTTGTTCGATCGGGGTGTAGATCAGTACGAAATTATGGAAGCCGCTGTCGCAAACGTCCCACGAGAAATGCACCCGGTTTCCTCGGTCCGCGTCGTTCCATGTCTTGGCTGAATACTTGCAGTCACCTTGGGAGCCATCGTTCTTCTCGGCTGGCGCTCCGTATTGATTCGAAAGTCGGCCTCCGATGAGCGAAGCGGTTTCGCCATCGGCAATCTCAAGGTAGACACCGCTTAACTTGTTGTCGGCAAAGTATAGCCAGACCGGGGCCCTGAATTCCGGAGCGGCGTAGATGCCATTCAGAAGCGCGGCGCCGCGGATTAGCGGGATAGCATGCCCAGCTTGGTCCTCCGGCGTCGATTGGCTCAATGCGATCTTGCTCGATTTCAAAACCTCGTCTGGCGACTGCCCCCATCTGGTGAATTGCCAATCGGCGCGAGCCACCGTCACGGGAAGGAGGGCGGCTAGCGCAAAACTGCGGAAAGCTGCGGCAAATAAGCGTGAAGCCCTTTCCATCGATGTCCTCTCTCAGTCGCCTCAAATCTCAAGCTATTGGCGAGCCTTCTGCCGTGCCGACTTTTTTGCAGCCTTGGCAGGGGCCTTCCGACCAAGACCCATAGACTTGGCTAATTCCGACCGCGAAGCCGAATAGTTCGGCGCTACCATAGGGTAGTCCGCCCGTAATCCCCACTTCTCGCGGTATTCATCCGGAGTCAGTCCGTAGTGGACGCCGAGATGACGCTTCAGGGATTTGAATTTCTTTCCGTCCTCGAGGCAAATAATGTAGTCAGGAAACACTGACCTCTTCGGATTGACTGCTGGATCTTGGGCCGGCTTCTCGGGTTCTATCGGCTGGCCAATTTTCGAGAGTGACGAATTCACGATGGAAATCAGTTCCGGCATAGAAGCCACCGGTACCGCGTTCTTACTGACGTAGGCGGAAACGATGTCGGCGGTCAGTTCGATCAGATTGAAAGTCTCGTCGGCCAAAGCAAATTCTCCTTTTCAAGCATCCGTCTTCCTAACTTCCCGATGTGGTGCAATCAACGATAGAAGCGTACGTTAATACTCATTTGCTCGAGCGCGTTTCGGGCACTTCGGACGCGACACGGGAGGTAACGGCAGGGATGCGGATAGCTTGGCGCAATCCTCGACTAGTAGCTCGACTGCCCAAGAGGTTACACGGAGCAGCCAGTGAAAGCGAAGTATGCCCACCAGGACGCCGCGGAGATGTACAGCATCTTGAGAACGGCGAACTGCATCAAGCGCTACGACAGCATTAGTCATCAGCTCCTTGCGGAGCTAGTTGTGGCCATTGCTACCGACGGAGAAGTGGTTGGAGGCAACAATCGCGGAAGCGATGTCATCTCGCCGTTATACGGAAAGATCGAGGTAAAGTCGCGCATGCTTGGCACGGATGGACCTTTTCCCCGAATATCGCTCAAGCCACACAATCTCGAGAAAGCCGACTGGATTGCGGCCGTACGCTGGACCAGGGATTTTGAGTTCTACGATGCTGTAGCCTTGCCAAGGGCCGTGGCTCAAGGTTTGTTCGCCGGTCGCCTGGCGGAAGGCAGAGCAACGCACGTGGCCTGGCAAAGCTGGATTGCCGCATCCGGAGCTGAAAGCCTTGCCGACCGGGTTCACGCTGCACTTGAATCGCTCTCATAGGAATTCAGCGGGTTCGGGAAATGTTTTCCCGCCCGCAGTTCGTCTTACCTGATGGCCTGCATGGCTGGCAGTGACCGAAATGGAGCCGAGAGACTTCCCGCGCCGACAAACCGTTTTCGACATGGGATACGATTTGTATGTGCTTCAGATTCTACAACGAAGGCTGATCGCTAGGCTTTCGACGGCTGACAATCCGGTCCGCGACCAGCGCAGGCATATAAAAGTTTTTGTCATCCTGGCTGTCAAACCCCATCCGCTGATAGACACTGCCGCCGATACCTGGGATGACGTTACCATTCTCATCCGCTTGCGCATCTACGGCTAGAATCCAGTACTCAAACTTGTCTCCAACCGAAGCAGGAAACTCAGCCTCGAGCCGCTTCCGCGCGCCCTTGAGCATCACTGGCGATGCGACGTGGATACGCCCCGGATCTGTCTCGTCAAGCATTCTCAGAAGGCTTGTCCGGATGGTGCACGAACTAGAAACGATGCTCTTCAGAACTACGAAGTGGTCGACGTGTGGGGGGATGGGGTCCATGTACTCCTGAATGATATTAGCGACTTCCTCGCGATACGGGACCTTTAACGTCTTACGGTCCATCCACAAGCAAGTTAGTCGGACATCCGCGCCCGCCTTAGCCATGACCTCGATAAATCCGCTTCCCAATGAGTCGACGTCCTCCACCCCAGCGACGACCAAAACGACTTTGCCCTTGAGGTCGACAGATTGTGACATCCGGTTCGCGAGGCAGTCGCCTAGGTGCTGCAACGCGTCTCGGTAGGCAGCGGGCGGTGTGCTCGCCTCCATCAGCGCTGCAAGCGGCTCGATGACGTCGTTCGTAGCTACGCCGAGATATCGCCTACGACTCGTCATTGCGTGTCCCTCATCAGTGCGAAGAACTCAAGGAAATCTGATGGCGGAGAAAGCTTCAATCGGTTCTCGAAATATTTCCACCGTTTAGTGCCGCATTCATAGGGAACATGGCCTCGCCCAGCGGAAAAGTCATAGATGAACGTTCTCGAGCGGATCCGGTAGTCAAAGTCGGGTATCTGATCGAGAACATTGCGAATGTCCTCGGCAAGCGGAAATTCCGGCTCAAGTGTCCGAAGGGTCCCTGATGAGAAATTGCTTGCGCGCTGCAGTATCTGGGCAAGCGTCGCATCGCGACCAAGGTCTTCCCAGGCTGCCAGGATGTGGCCGCGACTGTCCCTCCTTGCGTTGGGGGTGTCAAATGGTTCCAGCATAACGCGTACCGCTTCATAGTAGCCCGGAAAAGGGGGCTCGAAATGAATCACGCCCACGTCGCCTAGGTCATCTGGGCGGCTTTCGTCTAGTCCAGCGGCCACGTTAGCTCTGGAAACAACGATCTCGATGGACCCAGTGATACCGGCTGCTTCGTTGCACGAACGCTGTGAGCGGCAATCTTCGTCCAGACCAACCCAACCTTGGCTCAGCTTATCTTTCAGCTGCGAGAAGATCGAGCGGTCCGGACGATGGACGAGAAAATCATCGATGAAGCAAAGCGCTTGTGCTTGCAGGCGAATTCCTGTCCCGTCGTCGTTCGACATCAGACATTCCCCAGCTAGCTGAACGATACGCATCAGGGCGTATTCGCGCTCGTAGGCAGCCCCCTTGTCGGCACTGTCTCCGCCGCGCCGCTTCCTTTCGACTCTCTTCCGAGCCTCGGCGCCGAGCAAAGTCTCAATCTGATCGGGGGTCAACATCTCGATGAGCAATTTCTGACCAAGTCTAGCCGCGTGGGCGGGCTAGCGGATTCGGTTCCCAAATCGCGGGGTTCAGAGAAAAAGGCCCAGCCGACGTGCCTGGGCCTTCATCGCCGGAGCACGGGCCAGAGGGGGCACGTTTCCTGCGCGGTCGGCTACGTCTTGGCCTTACGCTTGTGAGAAGCGGCCGTTTGGCCGCTCCAAATACACAACATTGGCTTCCATACTTTGGGTGTTGCACCATCCAGGTACACAACATTGGCTTTCAGGCACACAACTTTGAGTGTGGCACCACCTAGGCAAGACCTCAGCTGCACCCGCTCGTGGCACCGCACGTATCGCACTTCTCACAGGTCCCGTTCCGCACCATGGTAAAATTCTGGCACTCGGAGCAGGAATTGCCGGTGTAGCCTTGCAGCAGTGACTTGGCGCGGCGGTCGGCGGCGAGTTTCTTGGCTTCGGCGGCTTCGTTGGCTGCGGCGTCGGTGAACAGAGCCGCCGTGGCGTCCGAAGCTACGGATGCAGCGTCGGACGCTTCCTCAAAGGCGATGTCCTCGGCCAGTTCCTTGGCCCGCTCCTCATAGTCGCGCTTGTAGGCGATCGCCTCGTCGCTGGCCGGCTTCAGCGCCAGCACGTTGGAGCCGGAGAAGGCCGTCGGCGCCGAGCGGGCAGGGGCCCCGCCGCCGGCAAAGCCCTTCGGCTCGCTGGTCGCCGCCCGCGACACCAGCTTCACCGGCGAACCACGCGTCAGGCCCTTGGAGACGGCGTCGGTCTTGCCTTCGCTGATGCCGCGGCCAAGCGCGGTGTTGGAAAAGTCCGACTGGTCGACATGGGCGAGGTCGTTGCGGCCGAGATAGGAGATGGCCAGCTCGCGGAACACGTAGTCGAGGATCGAGGTCGCGCTCTTGATGGCATCGTTGCCGATGACCATGCCGGCCGGCTCGAACTTGGTGAAGGTGAAGGCGTGCACATATTCGTCGAGCGGCACGCCGTATTGCAGGCCGAGCGAGATGGCGATGGCGAAGTTGTTGAGAAGGCCACGCAGAGTGGCACCCTCCTTGTTCATGTCGATGAAGATCTCGCCGAGGCGGCCATCGTCATATTCGCCGGTGCGCAGGAAGATGGTGTTGCCACCGATCTTGGCCTTCTGGGTGTAGCCCTTGCGGCGGCCGGGCAGCTTTTCCTGCTCGCGCGACACGCGCTCAATGATGCGCTCGACGATGCGCTCGGTGATCTGCGCCGCACGCGCGGCGGCCGGTGCTTGGATCAGCTGCTCGACCGCATCGTCCTCGTCCTCCTCGCCATCGGCGAGCAGCGAGGCATTGAGCGGCTGCGACAGCTTCGAGCCGTCGCGGTAGAGCGCGTTGGCCTTCAGCGCCAGCTTCCACGACAGCATGTAGGCGCTCTTGGCGTCCTCCACCGTCGCGTCGTTGGGCATGTTGATGGTCTTGGAGATGGCGCCCGAGATGAAGGGCTGTGCCGCCGCCATCATCTGGATGTGGCTGTTGATGGACAGCGAGCGCTTGCCGATCTTGCCGCAGGGGCTGGCGCAGTCGAACACCGCCAGGTGTTCGGCCTTCAGGAAGGGCGCGCCTTCCAGCGTCATCGCACCGCAGACATGGATGTTGGCGGCCTCGATGTCCTTGCGGGAGAAGCCCAGCGCCGGCAGCATCTCGAACGAGAAATCGTTGAGCTGCTCGTCGGTGAAGCCAAACGTCTCCTTCACCCAGTCGGCACCCAGCGTCCACTGGTTGAAGACGAACTTGATGTCGAAGGCCGACTTCAGCGCGGCGTTGAGCGCCGCGATCTTGTCGTCGGTGAAGCCCTTGGCCTTGAGCGAGCCGGGGTTGATGGCCGGCGCCTGGTTGAGGTTGCCGTGGCCGACCGCATAGGCCTCCATCTCGCCGATCTGGGCTTCGGAATAGCCGAGCGTGCGCAGCGCTTCCGGCACGGCGCGGTTGATGATCTTGAAATAGCCGCCGCCGGCCAGCTTCTTGAACTTCACCAGGGCGAAGTCGGGCTCGATGCCGGTGGTGTCGCAATCCATGACCAGGCCGATCGTGCCGGTCGGCGCGATGACGGTGGCCTGCGCGTTGCGGTAGCCATGCTCCTCGCCAAGCTCGATGGCGCGGTCCCAGGCTGCCTTGGCGTGGGTCGCCAGGTCCTGCTGCTTCAAATCGGCAGCGACCAGCGGCACCGGATTGACGGCGAGCTTCTCGTAGCCGTCCTTGTCCCCGTAAGCAGCGCGGCGATGGTTGCGCATGACGCGCAGCATGTTTTGTGCGTTGCGGTCGTAATCGGGGAAGGCGCCGAGCTCGGAAGCCATCTCTGCCGAGGTGGCGTAGGCAATGCCGGTCATGACAGCGGTGAGCGCGGCGCAGATGGCGCGGCCCTCGTCCGAGTCATAGGAAATGCCCGAGGTCATCAGCAGGCCGCCGATGTTGGCGTAGCCGAGACCGAGCGTGCGGTAGTCGTAGGAGAGCTTGGCGATCTCCTTCGACGGGAACTGCGCCATCATCACCGAGATTTCGAGAACGACGGTCCACAGCCGCACCGTGTGCTCATAGGCAGCGATATCGATGGTGCCGTCGGTATTGCGGTAAGGGAGCAGATTAATCGAGGCGAGGTTGCAGGCCGTGTCGTCGAGGAACATGTATTCCGAGCACGGGTTGGAGGCCCGGATCGCACCGGCGGACGCGCAGGTGTGCCAGTCGTTCATCGTCGTGTTGAAATGCAGGCCGGGATCCGCGGATGCCCAGGCGGCGTAGCCGATCTTTTCCCAGAGGTCCCTGGCCTTCAGCGTCTTCAAGACCTTGCCGTCCTTGCGGGCGGTCAGGTGCCAGTCGCCATCGTCCTCGACGGCGCGCAGGAAATTGTCCTTCAGCGACACCGAATTGTTGGAGTTCTGGCCGGAAACGGTGAGGTAGGCATCCGAATCCCAGTCGGTGTCGTAGGTCTTGAACGACATCGAAGTGTAGCCCTGCTTGGCGAACTGGATGACGCGGTAGATGTAGTTCTCCGGCACCGCCGACTTCTTGGCCGCCTTGATCTCGCGCTTCAGCGCGGTGTTGATGGCCGGGTCGAAGCAATCGTCGTCATGGCCTTCGCAGTTGACGCAGGCCTTCATGATAAGTTCGAGGTGCTTCTTGACGATCTTGGAGCCGGTCACCAGCGAGGCGACCTTTTGCTCTTCATTGACCTTCCAGTCGATGAATTCCTCGATATCGGGATGGTCGGCATCGACGATGACCATCTTGGCGGCGCGGCGCGTCGTGCCGCCCGACTTGATGGCGCCCGCGGCGCGGTCGCCGATCTTGAGGAAGCTCATCAGGCCGGACGAGCGTCCGCCGCCGGACAGCTTTTCGCCTTCGCCGCGCAGGAACGAGAAGTTCGAGCCGGTGCCCGAGCCGTATTTGAACAGGCGCGCTTCACGCACCCAGAGGTCCATGATGCCGCCTTCGTTGACGAGGTCGTCCTGCACGCCCTGGATGAAGCAGGCATGCGGCTGCGGATGCTCGTAGGAGGACTTCGACTTGGTCAGCTTGCCGGTGAAGGGGTCGACATAGAAGTGGCCCTGGCTCGGGCCATCGATGCCATAGGCCCAGTGCAGGCCGGTGTTGAACCATTGCGGCGAGTTCGGCGCCACGCGCTGGGTGGCCAGCATATAGGCAAGCTCATCGCGGAAAGCGCGGGCATCGTCTTCCGACTTGAAGTAGCCGCCCTTCCAGCCCCAATAGGTCCAGGTGCCGGCCAGCCGGTCGAAGACCTGGCGGGCGTCGGCCTCGGAACCGTAGCGTTCAGCTTCGGGCAGCTTGGCAAGTTCGGCTTCGTCGGCGACGGAACGCCACAGGAAGGAGGGGACGTCGTTCTCCTCGACCTTCTTCAGCCGCGCGGGCACGCCGGCTTTGCGGAAATACTTCTGCGCCAGGATGTCGGCGGCGACCTGGGAGAACTGCGCCGGCACGTCGATATTGTCCAAGCGGAACACCACCGAGCCATCCGGATTCTTGATCTCGGAAAGCGCCTTGCGGAATTCGATCTCCGCATAAGCAGATTGCCCTGGCTTGGTGAAGCGACGCTCGATGCGCATTTGTCCTGTCCTTTTGTCTATATATAGCGCTTTCGTCGGGGAATTTCTGCCCCCAATGCGAACGCGCAAGCCCGCCGTCTGCCGGCGTTCGAAAACGGCCGGCTGTCCATGTCGCGGTCTCCCCTCGGCTCTTGCGGGTCGAACTCCTTACGAAGCCACAATCCAACGCGCCGATGAAATCCGCGGGTCCCTCAAATCTGATTTTTTCGATTCCCTCACGGGAGGGAATTTCACATTATCTAGCGCCGAACCTGCCTGCAAACACTAAATATAGTGTTAACAGACAATTTATTCCAGTCCGACAATTCTCCCTTTCGTCGCCCCACCACCCCACAATCCCAACGCTTCCGCCGGCCTCGTAAACAGGCGGAAATGCGGGCAAAACGCACATAATCCGGGAAAAAAGACCGGGCTCAGAACTTTCCGGTCGCGCTCTCAACAGGAGCGCATGGCCTATAAAAGGCGACTCGTTTCGAACCGTCAAGGATTCGTTTGCGTAGCTTTTGTGACCCCAACATCTTGTGTGTCACACATGTGGATAACGGGGATAGAAATTGCAGTTTCGGGTGGCGGGTTGGCGAACCGCCGACGGGCAGGAGACCTTCGTCGGGGTTATGCACCTTGCAGACTGGCAAGCGGTGGTTCAGCCGTAATGCAGCTTCGGCTTCGGCTCGGTGCCGGTGAACTGCACGCCGATCCGGTCGTTCCGGCGCCAGCGGACCTCGCAGCGATAGGCGATGCCGTCGAGCGGTACATAAAGAAGGAAACGGTCGGGGACACGCGCCTCCAGCGGTATTTTCAATTCGGCGCCGCCAGCATGTTGGTTGCGCAGCGTAACGGCGATTTCGGAGTTTTGAATCCCGGTGATTATGGACCCGCCCTTGAGCACGCGTGGACGATGCTCGCGCTGCGGCTCGCCGGGATCTTGCTGGGGTGAGTCTAAAGGATTCGCCATCGATGAAACGCCAGGTTGGCCAATTCCTAGCAGAGAATAATTATCAAACCATTCATCCGCCACATCGTATGGTTGTGAGTCTGCCGCGATACAAGCGCAGGGCGCTCGATCACGGAAACCGGTGCGGGTCGGCGCAGAAATAGGCGATGATCTGGCAAAGATCGGGTTCGTTGATCATGCGCACCGCTTCGCTGGAATTGACCCATTTGCGGGTTCGGGAGCGCTTTTCCTTCCACCGGTCGGCGATCTTTTCGACATGCAGCGGAAACACCAGCACCTCGCACGGCACTTCCTCGCCCGAGGCCAGCGCCTTGGCATAGAAATAGCGGCCAGCTTCCAGGTGCGAGACCGTCCCGCGCAATCCGGCCTCCTCGCCGGCCTCGCGCGCCGCCGCCTCGCAAAGCGGTTCGCGGGCTTCTGGCCAGCCCTTCGGCAACACCCATCGACCGGT
Source organism: bacterium M00.F.Ca.ET.205.01.1.1 (assembly GCA_004791255.1). Taxonomy (GTDB): domain Bacteria; phylum Pseudomonadota; class Alphaproteobacteria; order Rhizobiales; family Rhizobiaceae; genus Mesorhizobium. The sequence goes on along the minus strand of SRUQ01000002.1, from coordinate 359,895 downwards.
ATCGCGGCTGGTGATCAGCATGATCTCGACACCACCCTCGGTCTCGCGCCAGGGCAAGGCGGCAACCTGCAGGCGGCACGGCGCGGTGCCGAAGAGTCGCCGGACCCTTTCGGCCAGATGGTTATGCGTCGTTGGCCTCGTCAACATCGGAGAAGCTAGCCCCAGCCTCCAGAATCGTTTGCCGTCTCACGAATCTTACGGCCAATTGTCGGCAATAAAAGTAAAAACTTTGGTTGGGACGGCCGATTTCCGCCAACAAAGGTCGATTTCACAGGATATCTTGCTTCGCGGATCCATCCAGGGAAGCAAAAGTCACCGCTGGCGGCGCGTCATCCGAAAGAGACGGCGAATTTCGAATCAGCCAGCGTGGTCGTCAGCGATCGGTTTCTGGTAGGTGAAGCCCATGTCCCAGGGAAAATAGATCCAGGTGTCTTGGCTGACTTCGGTGATGAAAGTATCGACCAGAGGCCGGCCTTTCGGCTTGGCGTAGACGGTGGCGAAGTGCGCCTTCGGCATCATGGCTCGCACGATGCCAGCCGTCTTGCCGGTGTCGGTCAGGTCGTCGATGATCAGCACGCCGGCGCCGTCGTCGGCGAGCAGCGCTGGCGTGATCTCCTTCAGCACCTGCAACTGACCCTGGCTGGTATAATCGTGATAGGAGGCCACGCAGACCGTCTCGATGATGCGGATCCCGAGTTCGCGCGAGATGATGGCGGCAGGCACCAGCCCGCCGCGCGTGATGCAGACGATGGCTTTCCACTGGTCCTTGTTGGCGCCCGCAAGCCGCCAGGCAAGCGCGCGGGCGTCGCGGTGGAACTGGTCCCAGGAGACCGGGAAGGCTTTTTCGGGAAGGGACATTTTTCGCGCACTCCGCAGCACGCGGCCACCGCGCGCAAGAAAACAGGGGAATGCGCGCGGAATTAACTGGAAAACCCCGCCCTTGGCAAGGTGGCGGGAAGCGATCGCTGTGGACTTATCGCGACAGGAAAGCCGCCACCGGCACGGTGCGCAGCACCGAGCGTGTCACCCCGCCGAACAGCAGCTGGCGCAGCCACGAGTGGCTGTAGGCGCCAAGCACCAAAAGGTCGGCGCCGCTCTCGGCGATTCTGGTCTGGATCATCTCATCGACCGAGGCGCCCCCCGATTTCTGCACCGAGACGCTGACCGTGGCGCCGTGGCGTGACAAAGCGGAGGCGATTTCGGCGCCCGCCGCCTCGGGGCTCTCGTCGAGCGTTTCGGGTGGATCGATGACCAAAATGTCCGTTTTCTCGGCTTCGATGATGAAGGGTAACGCATCGAAGGCGGCGCGCGCGGCTTCCTTGCTGCCATTCCAGGCGAGCAGCACACGCCTGAATGTGGTGAGCAGCGGCCCGTTATGCGGCACCACAAGTACCGGCCGGCCGGCATCATAGACCAGTGTGTCGACATCGGCACTCGGGTCGCCACCGGTATCGCGTTGCGCCGCGATGATCAAATCGGCGGCACGGACGCTCGAAATGCCGCTCAGCGCGCTGTCGCCGGAAAAGCTCTCCAGGCTGCGCCATTCGAACGACAGTCCGGAATCCTCGACACGCCTGAGAAAGGCGGCCTGCAGCTTCTCGGCGCGTTCCCGGTTCATGTCGGCCGACACTTGCAGGAATTCGGTGTCCGGAAAGCCGGTAGCCGAAGTGTAGGGCACCGGAAGCGCTTCGGCATGGATGCCGATCAGGTGGCTTTCAAAGCGGCTGGCAAGCGGAATGGCGCAGTCGAGCACGCGCTCGGCGTCCTGCTCGTTCTGCAGAATGGCAACGATTGTCTTGAAGCGCATGAAATCCCTCATTTTGCGAGCAACGGAACTCGCCTGAAGGAAACGTCGCAATGCCGTGCTTGGTTCCGGCCGGGGCGCGGATCAGCGCGCACTCTTGGCGAAACCGGCCACCATGGCTTCGACATCGGCGCGCGCGGCGTCCAGCGCGTCCTGGCTGCGGGCGCGAACCACCAGTTCGGTCCAGAACTTGCCGTCGCCATATTTCGGGTAGGAGCCGATGATGGTGTCGGGATGGGCTTTCTGGATGTCGGCCAGCGGTCCGCCGACCAGGCCTTCACCGAACGGGCAGTGCACCGTCGCCGACAACATCTTCGTTCCGGCCCTCAGCGTCGGCACGACATTGTCGAGCATGGCCTGGAAGATCGCCGGCACGCCGGCCATGACATGCACGTTGCCGATGCGGAAACCAGGCGCGACCGACACCGGATTGTCGATTGCGTCGGCGCCGCGCGGCATCCGCGCCATGCGCTTGCGCGCCTCAGTGTATTCGAGGTCGCGCGCGGCATAGCTGGCCTCCAGCAGCGCATAGGCCTTGGCATCGTATTCGCAAGGCACGCCGAAGGCCTTGGAAATGGAATCGGCCGTTATATCGTCATGGGTCGGGCCGATGCCGCCCGTGGTGAACACATAGGTGTAGCGCGCGCGCACCGCGTTGACCGCGGCGACAATCTCGTCTTCCTCGTCGGGAACGATACGCACCTCCTTCAGGTCGATGCCGATCGCCGTCATGATGTCGGCGAGGTGGCCGATGTTTTTGTCCTTGGTGCGGCCGGACAGGATCTCATCGCCGATGACCAGCATGGCGGCTGTAACGATTTCAGGCATGGAAGGCTCCGGCAGGACGGGGTCGCTTGAGATAGCGCGGTAAGGCGCCTGCGGCAATGCCGCCTGATGTGGTCTTGCGGCGGCATTGCGCAGGGGTAAGGTGCCGCGGCTCTGTCGAGGATAAAGAATGTTGGTGTCGATTCTGCTGTGGCTGCTTGGCGCCATTGCCCTGCTTGCGGTCCTTGCGGTCGCCTGTCTGCTCGCGGCGACGTTCTGGATCGCGGCGAAGGCGCAAAGGCTGGTTCCGCCGGTCGGAAAGTTCATCGAGATCGACGGCAACCGCATCCATTATGTCGATGTCGGGGAAGGGCGGCCCATCGTCTTCGTGCACGGGCTTGGCGCCCAGCTCCACCATTTCCGTCACACCGTGTTCGGCCGTTTCGGCCCCGGCTACAGGCTGGTCGCGCTCGATCGTCCGGGTTCTGGCTATTCGGTGCGGGCGAGGGGAGCGATGGGCCGCTTGCCCGAGCAGGCCGGGATCGTGCGGCGCTTTATCGAGGAACTGGGGCTGGACAGGCCGTTGGTCGTCGGTCACTCGCTCGGCGGCGCCATCACGCTGACCCTGGCCCTGGAACATCCCGGCTCGATTTCGGGTATCGCGCTTTTGGCGCCGTTGACGCATCTGGAGACCGGGGCGCGCCAGAGATTCGATCTGCTCTACATTCCCTCGCGCCTGTTGCGCTGGGTGCTGGCCTACTCGCTGGCGATACCGGCAAGCCTGAAATACGCACAGCCGACGATGCAATTCATCTTCGCGCCACAACCCGTGCCCGACGACTACATGACCGGCGGAGGTGGATGGCTCGGCCTGAGGCCCAGGCATTACTACGCGACGTCGACCGATGTCGTGGCCGTCGAACAGGATCTGGCTCGCATCGAGCGACGCTATGGTGAGATCGCCATGCCGGCCGGGATTTTGTTCGGCAGCGCCGACCGCGTCATCGGCATGGGCATCCATGGCGAGCCGATGCGGGACAAGATCAGCGGGCTCGATTGCGAGCCGGTCGAGGGCCTCGGTCACATGCCGCAATTCGTCGAACCCGAACGGGTCGTCGCCTTCATCAAGCGCATCGCGGCGCGCGCTTTTGCTGGCTGATCAGTCGGAGACTTCGGTTTGCGGCCGGTCACGGCCATCGGCCAGTTCTTCGTGCCATTTGCCATCGGCATCCTCGTACTGGATACCGTCGGTGGACCCGGCGACCTGCTGTTCGGCTGACGCGATCTCGGCAGCGCGCAAGGCGTCCTGGCGGGTGGGAAATGTCTCCGAGAAGGTCGCGCCGACCTTGTAGGCCCAGCCATTGTCATGCTCGACGATCTTGTAGGTCAGCTTCGCCATGAAAACCTCCGGTTGAAAGGTCCGACTGCTCAATGCAGCCGGTCGTCGGGCAGTCGGTCGTCTGGCAGCTTGTCTTCGGGCACCAGCACTTCCGATTCCCTTGCGGCTTCGATAAGCGCCCGGCGGGCATCCGCCGTCGAACGATAACCTTCCAGCACTTTGAGGCAAGTGTCGAGGGCGTCACGATGACGGGGGCCACGATTGAGCGGCCATACCGTCATCAGGCATTCCGCCGCCTCCTGGGTCGAGCGGATATGGCGATATTTGCCGACGTGGCCGAGTTCGACCACGACTGGCGTTTCAAAAGGCTTGTTGTCCATCATGGCCGCAACGCAAAGCAGCCAATTTGGTTGCAAACGTGACCGTCGGCCTGCGCCCAAACGTCTCAGACTGCCCGGAGCGACTTTCGAATCAGCCTCAGTAACCGCAGTCGTTGCGCAGCCAGCGCGCATTGGCCCAGCCGGTCGAGCCGCCAATCTCGACCTGGTACCAGTTGCCGCGCCGGTCGAAGATCTCGACGTGATCGCCATTGAACAGCTGGCCGATCATCCGCGACGACGAATTCGGCCTTGCCCGTACCGCGAGAAAGCCGCTGCCGGTCGCCAGATTGTAGCGCCCGGACAGGCCGTGCACTGTACCCTCGCAATATTGCGCGCTGGCCGGTGTCGATGCGCCGATCCAAAGTCCGGCCACGGTAATCAATGCGGCAGCCGGCAAAACTGTCCTGAACGACATGATTTCCTCCCAAGCCCGGCCGCGCCCGCCGCAGCCCCACCCAAGGTAACAGTTCGCGGAGAAAATTGAAGCGAAGCTGTGGCAAGCTGGCCTGACAGAGGGCCGATACCGGCGTCGCTATGCCGGTATCGGAGAGGGCCCGATCAGCCTGCCGCCTTCATCCAGTGCTGCATCGTCGTCACCGAGCGGGCAAGCTGCGGCGCCGGATGGATTTTTTCGCTGAACGTGGCGGCCGCGCGCCAGCCCCAGCGCGGATCGGCCAGGAAGGCGCGCGCCAGCGCCACCATGTCGGCGCGGCCCTCGGCAAGGATCGCCTCCGCCTGCTTCGGGTCGTCGATCAGGCCGACCGCGCGGGTCGGAATATCGGCGCCCTTGCGTACGGCCTCCGCCAGATGCACCTGGTAGCCGGGGCCGGTGGGCAATTTCTGCAACGGCGAATTGCCACCGCTGGAGCAGCAGAGATAGGCGACGCCCTCCGCCTTCAGCGCCTTCGCCACTTCGATCGCGTCCTCGACGCCGAAGCCGCCATCGACCCAGTCCGTCACCGACAGTCTTGTGCCGAGCATCAGGTTTGGAACTGCCTTCCGCACCGCCTTGGCGATCTCGACCACCAGCCGCATGCGGTTTTCCAGCGAACCGCCCCAGCGATCGGTGCGCTGGTTGGACAGCGGCGACAGGAACTGGAAGATCAGGTAGCCATGCGCGGCGTGCAGTTCGATGAAGTCGAAGCCGGCGCGTTCGGCCCGCCTGGCCGCCTCGACGAAGCGCTCGATGAGCTGCGGAACCTCCTCATCCGCCAGGGCGTGCGGCACGTTCCAGCCGGTATCGTAGGCGATGGCAGAGGCCGAGATGGTCTGCCAGGGGTCTTCGCTGGGCTGAAGCGGCCCGCCACCTTCCCAGGGCTTGCGATTGGAGGCCTTGCGGCCGGCATGGGCAAGCTGCGTGCCGAATTTGGTGCCGGGCGCGGCGACGCGCCGGGCTGCGTCCAGCGTCCGCCGGGCGGCCGCTTCATTGTCCTCGGAATAAAGGCCGAGGCAGCCATGCGTGATGCGGCCGCGCCGCTCGACATCGGTCATCTCGACCGTGACCATGCCCGCGCCGGACATTGCAAGGTTCATCCAGTGGTAGAGATGCCAGTCGCTGGCACAGCCATCATCGGCCGAATACTGGCACATCGGCGCCACGGCGATGCGGTTGGGGAAGGTGAGGCCGTCGAGCGTGATCGGCTGGAAAAGCGATGTCGTCATTAAGCAAACTCCCGCTGGGATGCGCGCTATTTAGGTCATGGGCATGGTCCATACCACACACGAGGCGGTGAAACGCGAGGCTGGACCAATCGCTGACCCGATTGCGCGGCCAACGCTTCCCAGCTACGCCTGCGCTATCAGCGAGTGGAGACACCTATGGAAGACCGTATCCGCATCCGTTCGGAAGAAGTTCTGTCCGACGACTGGGCGGTGCTGAAGAAGACCGTGCTCGACTATCGCCGCCGCGACGGCCAGTGGGAAACCCAGATTCGCCAGACCTATGATCGCGGCGACGGCGCTGTCATCCTGCCTTACGACCCGCAGCGCTCGACCGTGCTTCTGGTGCGCCAGTTCCGCTACCCCGCCTACGTCACCGGCCATCGCGACCCGCTGATCGAGGCCTGCGCCGGACTGCTCGACGAAAACGATCCCGAAACCGCTATCCGCAAGGAGGCCGAGGAAGAACTCGGCTACCGGCTGAACAGGATCGAGCGGCTGTTTTCGCCCTATATGAGCCCCGGCAGCGTCACCGAGCGGCTATGGTTCTTCATCGCGCGCTATTCCCCCGCCGACCGCATCTCCGCCGGCGGCGGCGCCCCGGAAGAGGGCGAGGACATCGAGGTGCTCGAAATGCCGCTGGACGAAGCGCTGGCCGGCATTGCCGACGGCCGCATCGTCGATGCCAAGACGATTATCTTGATCCAGCATTTGAAGCTTTATCCGATGCAGGGGTGAGCCTTGTGGCCTGCCACCCGAAGCTCGAAGGCGAAGGGTGCTGCACTTCCCGAAGCTGAACGTTTCATGCTGGTTCGACGGCTCGGATCTCGTCGGAATTGATCCTTGGAGTTATCGCGATCCCAAATGGTGCATGAAGAAAAAAAGCCCGTCGACCGGCAACCACTGCCCGAGTTGTACCGGCTGGCCCGTGAGGCAGAGAAGCAGACCATATTGGAGCGATACCTTGCCGAACGGCAGGCAAAGGCGCGGGAGCGGCTAATCCGGCTCAGCGACGAACGCAACGCACGCGCCCTGGCCCCCGCCTGTGGCGCCGCGGAATGTGTGAATCCCCTCGTTCAAAACAAACAAAGTCTTACGACTGCGAAGACGCACTGGAAAGCACGTTAGGTAACTGTTGATTCAACCATTGCTGGTATCTTATGCAAGTAAGGTGGCGGCCCCGACAGTGCGGCGGGGGGCTGGTTGTCGGGGCCGCCCGCGCAGTCCGGTTGGGATTGACCGCGCTGTTCCAAAATAGGACAGCGCGGTCAATGAACGGTTAAAATTTCTCGGACCTAATTAAGCGTATGCTAATTGCATCGCGGTTTTGCGAGTGCGGGCCAGCGCCGCTAAGCGTCTTTGCTCCAAGAGCAACAAGACCACAAAAAAGGCCGGACGTTCCCACCACGCCGATCACCAGCCCCCATCATGAACTTCTGATCCATGCTGCGGAGGAACAGGCTCAGGCCCGTAACGAACGTTCGAAATAGCTATGGAACCTTTGCCCGCTTCACACGTGTTCACAGAGTTGCCTGGGGTTCCAACGCTTCGGGCTACCGCCCTTCATCCCTCTGGAGGGCGCCCGCCGCTGCCGTGAATGGGGCGGCGGGCTAGAGTTCCCATCCGCGACGCTGACGCGGTGCTTGGTCATCCTCTATCTTTGAGCGCTTTTGCCTCACGCTCCAGTTGTCAAAAAGGATCAGGAGCGCATCACCTATGCGTGGATGTGCGGCGTCCACGCGCGCAAGGACGGCAGAGAGCGCGCCGTGCCGCCCTTCTGGCGGGGCTTGGCTGCAGGGCTTCGACGGCGAAGCAACAGGCGTGCACTGAAACCCCTGGCCGACACGATGGAAGCGGAAGTCGACGAAGCGGCGATCATGGAAGGCCTCTGATGTCTCGTTGTTCGGTGCGCGTACCCCCGTGAGGCGTGGCGGAGGTCTAATCACCTTGCTTTCGCCCATTGCTGGTATGATAGTCGCAATAGGGACACGCATTGGAAGTGAGATGGCGGCCGAGTACCTGAACCACCAGCTGGAGTGCCCCTATTGCGGTACTATACGCCTCAGGATTCCGAAGGATGCCCAGCCCTTAACCGCGATCAGCTGCACAGATTGCGGCCAATATCTCGGCACGTGGGATGAAATTCAAAGTGATTTCGAGCGCCAAGGCGGAGCCGAGGGGATATTTCGTCTCGACAAAGGGCGGATCAAAAAGCTGGAATGAAATTTCAACCGGAGCCTCCGCAGGTGAGGGCTGTTTACGTCGGTTTGTCGAACAACGGGGTCTGCCGTTTTGGACGGACATAGGAGGCCACCAGGCCGAGTACATTGACGTCCACCGTCACGCGCGGGCCTCCGAAGCTAACCGTGACCTTCCCGTCGTCAACCATAATGACGCTACCTGTGAGCTCGATGTGCTGGCCGATCTGCGCTTTTAAAGTACGGTCGACGATGGAGTACGGAAAGCTATAGGACGGGATCGTCACGCTGACGCGATCCTCGGTAACGCGGCCGCGTACAATGGCGGTTATGGCGACCTCATCGCCTATGTTGAAGTCCCTGGCCATAACCATGATTCTGGAGTAGTCCGCGACTTCGTCAAGCGAGGGCTAATATATAGCGATGAAAGCGAACCGTACGAACGGATCGAGCTTGTCGCCGAATGAGCACTCGCGGCATCAATTTCCTGGATCAGTGGCTAGCGAACAACGTCCCCGAGACGACGAACGCTGACGTCCTTTCCGTGGATGAGCTTCGCCGCGGTCGACCACCTCGTCAAAATCCAACACACCGACCTCCTGCAACCGTCCTTGTCTACCCTGCCGGCTACCCTTGCTGTACCTGGTCAGGGTATCCGACCGTTCTGATGGATGAAGAATAAAGTAACAAAATCAATGTGATGCGGACGACTGGAATCGAACCCGTACGATCAGAGATCGAGGGATTTTAAGTCCCTTTTTCTGCGGTGCTTCCCGCTCAACAGTCTGGAAAACCGGGACTTCGAGCTGATGGTGAAGTCCGGTTTTCTCCCACATGCGTGGGAAATCCCCACGATATTTCCTAATCAATCAAGTGTGCGAGCCTGCTCCCTTGCTCTTTGCAAAATCCCACACCACGCGTACATGTGCGGGCACTGCGGGCGTGGTGAAATTGGTATACACACCGGACTTAAAATCCGGAGGCCTCGGCCATGCGGGTTCAAGTCCCGCCGCCCGCACCATGCTTCCCATTGGATCGAACGCATCACGGCACGGAGGCAATTCAAGCATGGCTAGGCGACCAACGAAAAAAACAGCGAAAAAGATGTCGGCCGGACCGCACAGCTTGGCGCTGCGATTGGATGTCATGGGCGTAACCGCATACATGACCAAAGCTGCAATTGAGGAACTCATCAAAGAGCTAGTCAGGATTAGCGCGTCTGATCCGGAGGAACTCCACGATGTGCATGTTGCGATGCACTTCGGCGGCTGGACGCCCTCAGGCGAATACATCGCGCCGAGTTTCGGCCATCACCATGGGCTTGGAACAATCCTGACCAAACTGCGCAACGAGCAACTGAAGGACGGCATGACGAACGCGGAAATCGAACGCGACATCACGCCAGATGAGGCTTATCGGGCTTTCGATATTACCATCATGCATGTGTCCCCCGAGGTGGTTCAGCGCGTGGCCATCGAAAATGAAGCGGCCGAGAGCAGCAGTACGGACTAAGGTCGTGAACTCATAAATTAGCGTCTGATCCCGACCCTTTGCGGACGTTGGCAGCACCTTCACGGAGGCGTATCCTGATGAAGTTCAGCTTAGACACGCTTGGGACAGGAAGTGACGAGTTCCTGACAGACGATCACACGGCTCAGCTTGCGGCCAATCCTCACTACGATGAGGTCTACATTCGATGGAACAAGCTGTTTGCGAAAGCTGATGCCGGTAAACTGAAGGGGATCCGGTCTGTATATCGCATCCAGATTTGGTGCGACATCACGCGCGCGGCGGTCAATTCTATCGTGCAACTTCCTAACCTTAGGGCACTTCATTTGCTGGGTATTTCTCGGGCCGGTCGCTTGGACGGTTTTAGAACGGCCGAAGCTCTTGAGGAGTTTAGCTGTCAGTGGGGCGTAAGCAGCAGTGATCTGTTCCAAATTGCACAGCTTCCAATTGTCAGAAAACTCACCGCGCATGGGGCGCGCATTACGGAAGAATCCCTTGCAGCGCTCCTCGGCAATCCCTCGCTGACCGAACTGGACTTCGAGGGGTCAAGGTTCTCCGACGATTTTGCGCGGATGGTCTCGCATTCGAAGGCAATCACGGCTTTGGAGCTTGGCACCACAGACATCACGGCGGTTGGGCTACAGGCGATCTGCACGATGTCGCAGCTCCGTCGGCTCGACATATGGTCAACGGATATCGTTGAGCACGATCTCAAGATTCTGGCACAGCTCCCGAACCTTGAATATTTGTCCATTGGTGGTCCCGAAGGCCAAACAACCTTTACCGCTGCGGGAACTCTGGCAGCGCTATACGAAATCCCGTCTTTGAAAACAGTGTGGTTGGACGGATTGCATGTTACCAAGCAGGACTTTGGAAAACTCAACGAACGGTTCGCAAAAGTCTGGGTGTCATCGGTTCTTGACAGCTAGCCCGACGTCCCACAGATGCCAGGTCCGCTCCCGACCCCTTTGCCAACGCCCCTTGCGTCTACCAATTCCGCCACGTCCGCAGGCCAGCCCTTTTCAGACGCCAGACACAGGCCGTCAAGCCGTGATCTTGAGCGTGATGAATCGCAACCCAGACAAGCCGGCACAGCGATACTGGTGCGATCGCGGAATTCAGTGCACTGCAGGCAAAGGGTAGGGTGTTTGCACGGTGGATCTGATCCGCCGAGGCCGGCGTCTACCAGGCCCAACCCATTCCCCCGCCCACTGGGGACGCCGGCCGCCCCATTTCATCGAAATCGTTGATGACGTCTCGCGCAGGAAAGAACTGCCCGGAGTTGGCCTGCGTTGAAAATGATCAGAATTTGTAGCTCAGATTGACGCCGACAGTGTTGAGCTTGACGCTCTGGTCGCGGTCGGTGAAGCCGTCCGATCCGTCAAAGTGCTCGGAGCCGAAATCATAGTAGCGGTACTGCGCGCCGACGACGAACTGGTCGGTGAGTGCATAGTCGACGCCGGCGCCCACGGTCCAGCCAGTGCTGGTTTGCGTGCTGGAGAAACTCGTGCCCACGTCTTGCGAGGTTTCGATGCCGGCGAAGGCGATGCCGCCTGTGCCGTAGACCAGAAAGCGGTCCTTCGCGTAACCGGCCTTGGCGTTGAGAGACCCGAACCACTTGATGTCGGTGCCGAACGTGTTTCCGGGGCCGATATCGGCCGTGCCATCGATCGAGGAATAGTTGAGTTCGGCCTCGGCACCGAGCACGGCCTGGTCGAACTGCCAAAGCCCCGCAACATGGCCGCCGACGAAGCCGCCCGAGACATCGGGCGAGACCGAAAAGACTCCGCCATCATCGCCGGATATGTCGGATGGGCCCCAGCCATATCCGCCCTGCAGGCCGGCATAGTAGCCGGTCCAGTCGAAGCCGGGCGCCGTCATCGGCATCTCGGCCGCCGGGTCGGCTGCGAGAGCCGGCACGGCCAAGGCGGTCAGGAAACCGGCACTTGCCAACAGCAGTCGACGCATCGAACTCCCCGAACGTCGATTCAGAAAATCCCATGCGAACGTAACCTGATTTGCCGCAAAACGGAATCAGATTTCCGCGAACCGCTTCGGATAGCCCGGAAGTCGCTTAACAAGTGCTGCTATCCTCATTCCCGGCATCCCCAGCCGAATCCACGCTTCCTCGCTGGTCAAAGTGCCGCGGGCTTGGCACAGTCGGGCAAACAGGAGTCTTTCATGCCCGCTAAGCCGCCCGCCAGCGCCACCAAACCGAAACCATGGACCGAGATGGCGACGGATCTGGTCGATGTCGCCATGGGCAGGAAGCCCGCCGACCTCGTCATCCGCAACGGACGCTGGGTCAACGTCCATTCCGGCGAAATTATCGCCGGCACCGACATCGCCATATCGGGCGGGCGCTTTGCCTATTGCGGGCCGAATGCCGGCCACGCCATCGGCCAAAGCACCAAGGTGGTCGATGTCGGCGGGCGCTATCTCGTGCCGGGCCTTTGCGACGCGCATATGCATGTCGAGAGCGGCATGGTGACGGTGACCGAGTTTTGCCGTGCCGTCATCCCGCACGGCACGACGTCGATGTTCATCGACCCGCATGAGATCGCCAATGTGCTGGGCCTGCCGGGTGTTCGCCTGATGCATGACGAGGCTGTCGCCATGCCCATCAACGTGCATGTGCAGATGCCGTCCTGCGTGCCCTCGGCGCCTGGGCTGGAGCATGCCGGCGCCGAGCTGACGGTTGCCGATGTCGCCGAGGCCATGACGTGGGAAAACATCATCGGCCTTGGCGAGGTGATGAATTTTCCCGGCGTCGTCGCCAACGATCCGGTCATGTCTGGCGAGATCGCCGCGACGGTGAGAGCCGGCAAGACGGTCGGCGGCCACTATGCCTCGCGCGATCTCGGCCTGCCGTTCCACGGTTATGTCGCCGGCGGCCCCGAGGACGACCATGAGGGCACCCGCGCCGAGGACGCGATAGCCCGCGTGCGTCAGGGCATGAAGGCAATGCTGCGGCTGGGCTCGGCCTGGTATGATGTCGCTTCCCAGATCAAGGCGGTGACAGAAGGTGGCATCGATCCGCGCAACTTCATCCTGTGCACCGACGACAGCCATTCCGGCACGCTGGTTCATGAAGGTCATATGGACCGCGTGGTGCGTCACGCAATCAGCCAGGGGCTGAAGCCGGTGACCGCGATCCAGATGGCGACGATCAACACCGCCCAGCATTTCAAACTGGAGCGCGAGATCGGTTCGATCGCGCCGGGGCGGCTTGCCGACCTGTTGATCGTGTCGGATCTCGCCGGGATGACCGTCGACGAGGTTTATGCACGCGGCGTCAGGCTGGCCAAGGGCGGCAAGCTCGACATCGATATCCCGGCCTACGACTATCCGAAGACGGCGAAGAACACGGTCAAGCTGGGCAAGAAACTCAAGGCCGCGGATTTCGACATTGCCGCACCCAAGGGGGCCAACGAAGTGCGCGTCAGGATCATCGGCGTCATCGAGAACCAGGCGCCGACGCGGGCGCTCGAGGCCGACCTTCCGGTCGAGGACGGGCTGGTCGCCATGGATCGCCGCAACGACGTCTGCCAGATCGCCCTGGTTGAGCGCCACAAGGGAACGGGCGGCGTCACCAACGCCTTCGTTTCCGGCTTCGGTTATATGGCCGATTGCGCCATGGCTTCGAGCGTGGCGCATGATTCCCACCACATCATCTGTGTCGGTACCAACAAGCAGGACATGGCGCTGGCGGTGAACCGGCTTGGCGAGGTCGGCGGCGGCGTCGTGCTGTTTTCCAAGGGCAAGGAACTGGCGCTGGTTGAAATGCCGATCGCCGGCCTGATGTCGGATGAGCGCGCCGAAATCGTCGCGGCCAAAGCCGAGCAACTGACCGAGGCGATGCGCAAGATGGGGTGTTCGCTCAACAATGCCTACATGCAGCACTCGCTCTTGGCGCTGGTCGTCATTCCCGAACTTAGGATTTCGGATGTCGGGCTGATCGACGTGACGACCTTCCAGAAGGTTGAACTGTTCGTTTGAGCTGAAGCCGGCGGCGCCGCCGTTTCAACCACCTGTCGCTATCGTCAGTACCTTGAACGGCGTGGTGATGACGATCTCGGCGACAGAGCCGACCGCCTTGCCGAGGCCTTGGCCGAGATTGTTGAGCTGGTTGGCATCGGGTTCGTCCGAAGCCAGTCCGGCCGGCGCCCGCAAGCGGTTGCCCAGCAGCTGCACCAGGATTGGATTGTCGGCGAATTTGGCGTGGTTGAGGCCGTCGCCGCCCTTGGCCTGAGTAAGGTCGACCACCGATACGCCATAGCTGGCAAGGTCGGCGGCATTGCCATAGTCGCCGACGCGCGGCTTGTCGCCTGAAATAAGGGACGAAAGCTTGAGGGCGCGGTCGTCACCCGAAAGCAGGATCGCGAACGGCTTGTCAGGCTTGCCGTAGCGGATCATCTGCTTCTTGAAGATGTCGACATCGATATCGGGCGAAGCGAGGATGACGTAGCCGAGCTTGCCGCCGAGGTCACGGTCGCCGGTGATGGCGAGCTGGCGCAGCGCCTCCATCGTCAGCCAGGTCCCCATCGAATGGGCGATGATGTCGATACTCTTCACACGCGTCTTGGACAGCATCCTGAGCGTGGCCTCTAGATCGTCGCGCGCGGCGGTGGAACTGTCCTTATCGTAGATATAACCCGTCGTCTTGGCGCTCGACGCCCATGAGAACAGCACCGGCGTGCCCGGATATTTGGTGTCGTGGGCGATCTGCGTCAGCCGGTAGATGCCGTCGTCGAAGCCGTTGTTGAAGCCGTGCACGAACACCAGCGCGCGGTCGCCGCGCATGGCGATATCGGCGCCGACCGCCTTGGCGAATTGCGGCGCGCCCTCGTAGTAGGTGACGTCCTTGGCGGTGAAATCCTTGGCCGGGTTGCTGTTGGCGGACCCCTTGGCGCGCTCGATCTGGCCGACCTGATGGGTCTTCGGAACGGTAACGTCGACGCGGGCGAAGCTGGTCGTCAGCGAGCGGTCGCCATCGAAGACCTGTCGCGGGTCTTTGGTTGCCTTCTGGCGGGTCGTGGCAACGAAAATCTCGTGAGTGGCCGCGATGTCGGACGCGGCGACCGTGACTGCCGTCTTGTTGAGCAGATCATGGGTGTTCCGCCCGGCGCAGCCGGCAACGAGCAACGCAAGCGCGAGAACGACGGAACTCTTCAAACGCACGCTCACGCGCCGGCTCCCGAAACGGGGGACGTCAAATGCATGACGTCGCTGTCTCTTCCGATAAAGCCAGAGCAGGGCGCGGTCCAGTACAAAGTGGTCCGATGCCGCCGCATTGCCGTCCACGCACGACGACACCCGCGGCAACGCACCTATTGTCCGAGCTGGCCGATGCGGTCCGTCACGTCACGGTCACTGGCAAATCCATCGTCCTCGCGCAGCCGCTGTCCGATCATCTTCACCAGCTCGGGATTGTCGGCGAATTTCGTATGGTTGAAGCTGTCCGATCCCTTGACCTTGGAGAGGTCGACGACGGTCACGCCGTAGGTGGCGAGATCGGCGGCATCCTTGTAGTCGCCGACACGCGGCCGCGAACCGGCGATCAGGCCGGAAAGCCTCAGCGCACGGTCGTCGTCCGACAACAGCAGGATAAACGGCTTGTCGGGTTTGCCGTAGCGGCGCATCTGGCTCTTGAACACGTCGACATCGATGTCGGGCGACGCCAGCACCACGTCGCCCAGCTTGCCGCCCAAATTACGGTCGCCGCTGATGGCCATCTGGCGCAGCGTTTCCATCGTCACCCAGGTTCCCATCGAATGCGCGACAATGTCGATGCGCCGCGCGCCGGACTGCTCAAGCATGCGCAAGGTCACTTCGAGCTGGTCGCGTGCGGCACTCGCACTTTCCTTGTCATAGACGTAGTCGGTGGTCTTGGCGCCAGAGGCCCAGGAAAACAGCACTGGCGTGCCGGGATAGCCGGAATCGTGGACGATCTGGGTCAGGCGGTAGACCGCGTCGTCGAAGCCGGTGTTGTAGCCGTGGACGAAGACCATGACGCGGCCGCCGCGCGCCGCGATATCGGTGTTGAGCGCCGAGGAGAATTTCGGCTGTGCGTCGTAGCCGACGACTTCGGAAGCCATGAAGTATTTGGCCGGGTCATTTGAGCTGCCACGCGAGCGGCGCTCGATCTGACCGGTCTCGTGGATGCCCGGCACGGTGACGCTGACGCGGGCGTAGTTCAGCGTGGCCGAGCGTTCGCCGTCGAATACCTTGTTCGGATCGTCCGATTTCTTGCGCGTCGTGGCGATGAAGATCGAGTGATTGCCCGAAATTTCCGTCACCGGCGTGGCGACGACGGCGCTGCCGAGCAACTCCTGCGTCTGCTGGCCGGCGCAGCCCGCGACGAGCAGGGCAAGGGCAAGGGCAACTGTCTTCTTCAACGCCACGTCTGAAATTCCATTCCGGCCAAGGCCCACTGCGGCCCAAGGCTGATTGCCCCCGGGACCTCCCCGACAGCCCAAGTGCGGCAGAAGTAAGTCGCCTCCAGCCGAAATGTGGTCGGCGTCCGGCGACGGCCAGGACACTGTTGCGCAAAAGCCAGAATGCCGTCACCGCGGAGGTCCAGCAGAGCAGCCGGAATATCAGGCAGGCGACGCCCGACATGAACAAATCCCTGCAAGTGCTTGCCGCGATTCCGTGATTGCTCGTTGCGGCGAGGCGCAAACGGGTGCGCAATGGCTTCATCGTCGGGGATATGCGATAGCGTGTCGCCAATCCAGGTCAGATCCGCCGACGATGCGGTACAAGGTGGTTTCCGATGAACAGTTTCTCTTCCCGTGTCGCTGTCGCCGCCGCAGCGATCCGCAAGATCTTTCCGGAAACGCCCCTGCAGGAAAACGACTATCTGTCGAAGAAAACCGGGGCGCGGGTGCTTTTGAAACGAGAGGATTTGAGCCCGGTGCGGTCCTACAAGATCCGCGGCGCCTTCAATTTCTTCCGCAAGGCGCTTGGCGAGGGCAACCAAGCCGAACTGTTCGTCTGCGCCTCGGCCGGCAATCACGCCCAGGGCTTTGCCTTCGTCTGCCGCCATTTCGGCAAGAAGGGCGTGGTTTTCATGCCGGTGACCACACCGCAGCAGAAGATCGACAAGACCCGGCTGTTCGGCGGCGACTTCGTCGAGATCAGGCTGGTCGGCGATTTCTTCGACGATTGCTACCGCGCCGCCTTCGAGTTCACCGAAAGCACCGGCGCCCACATGGTGCCGCCCTTCGACCACAAGGACATCATCGAGGGGCAGGCGACCGTCGCCTATGAAATCGCAGATCAGATGCCGGGCGCGCGCATGCCCGACATCGTCATGTTGCCGGTTGGCGGCGGTGGGCTCGCCGCCGGCGTCACCCATTACTTCGCCGATCAGCGCCGCGAGGCCCGCTTCGTCTTTTGCGAGCCCGCCGGCGCGCCGAGCCTGCGCGACAGCTTGGCGGCGGGAAAGCGGCTGAAGCTCGCCAAGGTCGACAATTTCGTCGACGGCGCGGCGGTTGCCGAGATCGGCCGCGAGCCCTTGCGGCATCTCAAGGATTTTCCCGCCGACACCGTGCGCCTGATCCCGGAAAACCGGCTGTGCGCGACGATGATCGAGATGCTCAACATCGAAGGCGTGGTGCTGGAGCCGGCCGGGGCGCTGACCATTGATGCGCTGAAGGATTTCTCGAAGAAGGAAATCCGCGGTAAGACCATCGTGGCGGTGGTTTCAGGCGGCAATTTCGACTTCGAGCGGCTGCCTGACGTGAAGGAGCGGGCGCTGCGCTTCGAGGGCCTGAAAAAATACTTCATCATCCGCTTTCCGCAGCGGCCGGGCGCGCTGCGCGATTTCCTCGAAATGCTGGGTCCCGACGACGACATCGCCCGCTTCGAATATTTGAAGAAATCGGCGCGCAATTTCGGTTCCGTGCTGATCGGCATCGAGACCAAGGACCGCCGCAATTTCGACCTGCTGAAAGCGAACTTCGAAGCCGAGGGCGTCCAGTATCAGGACATCACCGACAACGAGACCCTGGCGGGGTTCATCATATGAGCGAGCGCGCAAAGACGTTCATCGCCCTGTTTTCCGGCATCAATGTCGGCGGCAACCGCATCGTCAAAATGGCGGAACTGCGCTCGTTCTTCGAGGATCTCGGTTTTTCCGGCGTCGCCACCTATGTGCAGAGCGGCAATGCGGTGTTCCGCGCCATGACGGGGGACGCGGCCGCGCTGACCAAACAGATCGAGGCGGCGTTCGAGAAGAAATGGGGCTTTCATTCGCGCATCATGGTGCGCGACCTCGCATGGTTCGAACGGCTGCTCAGCGAAAATCCCTATCCCGAAGCGGCCGCCGACCACACGAAGCTCCACGCCTATGCGCTGGAGCGCGAACCGACCGCCGACGAGGTGGCGCGGCTGGCCGAAAAATGCACCGGCCCCGAGCGGTTCGAGGTCAAGGGCGACGTGCTCTACCTCAGCGCGCCGGACGGGCTCGGCAAATCGGTGTTTGCCAATCTCATTCCGCGTGTCCTCAAAGTGCCGGGCACCGCGCGCAACTGGCGCTCGGTGCTGGCGCTGCTCGAGATGGGCAAGGAGGCCGAGGGTTGAAAATCCCTGGGCCTATGCTGCGGCCTGCTTCCACTCGAAGCTAAGCTCTTCGCGGAAGGCAAAGCGCTTGATGTGATCGGCGACGACGCTTTCCAGGCGCTCCAGCGATCCGCCTTCTTCGGTCGATACCGTAATGTGCAGCGCCGCCGCATCGGCATCCATGACGGTGCGTCCCATCGACGTCAGGTCGATCGTGCCGTGGTGCGGATCGAATTCGACGGGAAATTTGTGAGCCCAGTGCTTGCAGAGCTGCTGCAGGTAGCGGCTGGCATGCTCCGTGGCGACATCGGCATGGCTGGTCGGCATGAATGGATCTCCGCGGGCGAATGCCCGTTAGCGTGGCGACGCGGACGCCGCACAGCGGCCGCGACAAGCCTGATAGATAGGCGCCGTCCCGTGGAACGCCAGAGGCGCCGGGCACTGCCCGTCCGATGCCGGGCGGGTTTTTACCAGCTTCCGGTGTTTGCCATCGAGGCCCAGGGTTCGGCCTTGGCCTTGGCCGGGCCCTTCTGCAGAAGCTCGATCGAGATGCCGTCCGGTGACCGGATGAAGGCCATGTTGCCGTCGCGTGGCGGCCGGTTGATGATGACGCCCTTGTCCATCAAGTGCTGGCAGGTGGCGTAGATGTCGTCGACCTCATAAGCGAGGTGGCCGAAATTGCGGCCGCCTTTGTAATCTTCCGGGTCCCAATTGTAGGTCAACTCGACCAGCGGCGCCTTGTCGGCGATGCCGCTCTGCTCGTCCTCGGAGGCAGCGAGGAAGATCAGCGTGAAGCGGCCTTGCTCGCTTTCGTAGCGGCGCACTTCCTTGAGGCCGAGCTTGTTGCAGTAGAAATCGAGCGAGGCATCGACATCGGCGACGCGAACCATGGTGTGCAGATAGCGCATGTGTTTTTCCTCGACATGTTGGGTTGCGGCGCAACATAGGGGCGGGGTGGCCAAAGGGCAATCGCCGGGCGGCGGACAGTGCCGGCAAAGAACAAACCCGGTATTCGTCGAATGAACCGTGAAAAAAGGCACGTCAGGTCTTGCACTCACCGGAAGCCGCGGTGTTAATCTGGTGTCAAGAATCAGTTGCGGTGTTCTTGAAACAAAGGGGGCGTTCTTATGGGGGAAAAGGCCTCTTTGACGGGGCGGGCCGGAACCCTTGCCGACGCCCTGCAGCGAGACGAAGGCGGCGATGCCGCTGACCTGACCGAAATAGCCGGCGCCATAAAATGGTTCGATGTGGCCAAGGGCTACGGCTTCATCCTCCCGGATGACGGCGTTTCGGGCGATATCCTCCTCCATGTGACATGTCTTCGGCGCGACGGTTTCCAGACTGCTCTGGAAGGTGCGCGCGTGGTTTGCCTTGTCAGGCAGGGTGATCGCGGGCTGCAGGCCTTCCGGGTGCTCTCCATGGATGTCACCACCGCGGTTCATCCAGCTGAAATGCAGGAGCAGCGCACGCATGTTTCGGTGACGCCGGAGAGCGGTCTCGAACGCGCCCTGGTGAAGTGGTTCAACCGCACCAAGGGATTCGGCTTCCTGACCCGTGGCGAGGGTACCGAGGACATTTTCGTCCACATGGAGACCTTGCGCCGCTATGGCATCACCGAGCTTCGGCCCGGGCAGGTCGTGCTGGTTCGTTTCGGGCGCGGCGACAAGGGCCTTATGGCTGCCGAAATTCACCCTGATATGGGCACCTTGCCGGTTTCGCACTAGGACGATTTCCCGGCCGAGGATTTTGCATGGTTCACAGGAACTGGCTGGCGGCGGGTGCGCTGTGCGCCTTGATTGCTGCAATTGTCGCCGCGGGCGCCTTCTTTTATTCCCAGCAGCCAACCTCGGCCGACAGCCGGGCAATGGTTCTCCCGGTCGACCCGGCACGGCTGGTCGTGGTGACAAAA
Source organism: bacterium M00.F.Ca.ET.205.01.1.1 (assembly GCA_004791255.1). Taxonomy (GTDB): domain Bacteria; phylum Pseudomonadota; class Alphaproteobacteria; order Rhizobiales; family Rhizobiaceae; genus Mesorhizobium. Next base: position 339,767 of record SRUQ01000002.1, on the reverse strand, counting down.
GGCGGCGATCGCTCCTTTTCCATCGAAGTCGCCGACACCGATATGGAGCGGGAGGCCGGCCTGATGTATCGCCAGGACATGGCTGACGACCATGGCATGCTGTTCGTCTTCCCGATCCAGCAGCAGGTCGGCTTCTGGATGAAGAACACGCCGATGCCCCTCGACCTGATCTTCATCGGCCAGGACGGCAAGATTCGGGCGATCAAGCAGGGTGAACCGCAATCGGAAGCCGTCATTTCACCCGGCGTGCCCGTGCGTTTCGTGCTCGAGCTCAAGGCCGGCACCGCCACCGCGAATGGCATCGAATATGGCGACCTGTTGCGCCATCCGGCCATCGGCACCGTCTCCGGTCCCGGCGTGCCGCCGGCGGACAATGGTGACGCGCCAAATGGCGGCGGCTGAGCGCCGAAGTGGAATCGCCGATGCAGTTCTTCTCCCATGATGGCTTCGATCTTGCCTTTCTCGACCGCCAGCCGGCATCGGGAGAGGGTGACCCGGTGCTGATGATCCATGGCTTTGCCTCAAGCCACTATGTCAATTGGGTGTCGCCCGGCTGGTTCAAGACGCTGAACGATGCCGGCTACCGCGCCATAGCCTTCGACAATCGCGGCCATGGCTCATCGTCGAAAAGCTATGACGAGGCCGACTACACGCCGGCCAGGATGGCTTCTGACGCCGCCGCCTTGCTCGACCATCTCGGCATCGGGCGGGCCCATGTCATGGGCTATTCGATGGGCGCGCGCATAGCGGCGTTTCTGGCGCTGTCGGATCCCGACAAGGTGGCGACGCTGGTCTTCGGCGGCCTCGGCATCGGCATGATCGACGGCGTCGGTGACTGGGATCCGATCGCCGCGGCTCTTCTTGCCGACGACCCGGCGACGACCACCCATCCGCGCGGCCGCTCGTTTCGCGCCTTCGCCGACCAGACCCGCAGCGACCGCCGGGCGCTCGCCGCCTGCATCGCCACCTCGCGGGAACTGCTGAGCGAGGGCGATATCGCCCGCATCGCCCAGCCGACGCTGGTCGCGGTCGGCACGACGGATGACATTGGCGGCTCGCCAGACGAGCTCGCGGCGCTCATGCCCGATGCCTGGGCCTTTCATATCGAGGGCCGCGATCATATGCTTGCGGTCGGGGACAAGACCCTCAAGCAGCGGGTGCTGGAGTTTTATACCGAAAACCCGCTCTGAGCGGGCGGCAGGGGGTAGGCGACAGTGGCACAGTGGGGAAGAACCGCAGACGCGCCGGGTGCGGTCGTGCAGGGCAGATTTGGCAAACGCTCCGTGGTCCTGGCGCTGTGCGCATTTGCGGCCGGGATGCTTGCCATCACCATCTTGGTGGCGATGCCGAGCAACGCATCTCAGCTGGTCCAAGACGGCGCCACGTGGTTTTTCATGGCCGTGTTTCTGTTGGCTGCGCCTTTGGCGCATATCACCGGCCTCGTCTTCGGCTTCATGGCGCTGGTGCGTTCGAACGACAATCGCGCGCTCGGCCTGCTGGGGATCATTCTCAACGGCCTTTCGGTGGCGGCAGGCTTTGGCGTCCTGGTTGCCATGGCGTCAACGATAGGCGCCTTTACCTGATCAGCCCTTGTCCGTAGCAAGCGCCTCCAGCGACCGGGCCAGGTTCAGCCGCGCCTGCGGCTCCAACCGCAGGCGGAATTCCTCGGTGTGGAAGATGTGCGGGCGGGTAAGGAAACCGTTCAGGACCGCGCCGCGACCAGCCCGCCACATCGCCTCCTCCACCCAGCCATATTCCAGGCGAACCGCGCGTTCGTAGGCGTCGAAGGCGTCAGGCGCGGCGCCCAGGATCGACAGGTCCATGTCGAGGAACAGCGCGGCATCCCTGATGAACCCGTCGTTGGTGAAATCGGGCAATTGGTGGGTGGCGGTGGCGAGGATCATCGCGTGGATGCGGCCGAGCCGCCCGGCATCAATACGGCCGCCGAGTTTTTCCGAGGCGAGGGCAGCGCTTCGCGCCTCATTGTCCTTGGCCCGGCTGTCGTAGATGGCATCGTGAAACCAGATCGCCGCCTCGACGGCCTCGGGATCGCCGAGTGCTCCGCGATAGTCCTCGGCCAACGCCAGCATGGCCTCGATATGAGCGAGCCCGTGATAGTGTCGCTCCCCGGCTCGATAGAGCGCCGACAGCTCGTTTTTCAGGGCATCGTCGATCAAGGGTTCGTTTGCCATCGTTGCTTGAATTCCCGTGAACCAAATCCATTTGACAATGCACTAAGGAAAATTGAGTTCAATCATGCTATGAACTGGCTTATATGTGCGGCCAGAAAACAGGCAAGCCGGCAGGACGCAGGACGAGACGTCGATGAACAGCATCAGCATTTCCCGCCACAGCACGCTGCAGCCGGTCGATCCGATCTGGCGCTCGATCCGCGACGAGGCGATGGAAGCGGTCAACCGCGACCCGCTGCTCGCGGCCTTCCTCTATTCGACGATCCTCAACCAGGAGAGCCTGGAAGAGGCCGTCATCCACCGCATCGCCGAGCGGCTGGCGCACCAGGATATCGGTTCCGACCTCATCCGCCAGACCTTCAAGTCGATGCTGGCCGACGACAAGGAATGGCCGACGACCGTGCGCGTCGACATCCAGGCCTATTACGACCGCGACCCGGCCTGCGATCGCTTCATCATGCCGGTGCTCTACTTCAAGGGTTTTCATGCCATCCAGACGCACAGGCTGGCGCACTGGCTGTGGATCCAGGGTCGCAAGGATTTCGCGCTCTACCTGCAGAGCCGCTCGTCCGCGGTGTTCCAGACCGACATCAATCCGGCCGCCCGCATTGGCAAGGGTATCTTCATCGACCACGCCACCGGCCTCGTCGTCGGTGAGACCGCGGTCATTGAGGACGATGTGTCGATCCTGCATGGCGTGACGCTTGGCGGCACCGGCAAGGCCGGCGGCGACCGTCATCCCAAGATCCGCCGTGGCGTGCTGATCGGCGCCGGCGCCAAGATCCTTGGCAACATCGAAATCGGTCATTGCTCGAAGATCGCCGCCGGCTCGGTGGTGCTGTCGCCGGTGCCGCACAACAAGACGGTTGCGGGCGTGCCGGCCCGCGTCGTCGGCGAAACCGGCTGCGACCAGCCCTCCCGCCAGATGGACCAGCTTCTGCCTTCGCAGACGATGGACCAGGTGGTCAGCTTCGACATCTGATTCTTGCCACGGCGATTGCCCTCGCCGGCGGCCGATTGCCGTGCAATACGGTCGGCTTGCCTTTACATCGCCATTGTCGACGTGTCAGAAGCGCCGTTCAAACGAGCAAGCCCGATGATCGGAGAAGACTTTTGAAGCCGGACGAAATCAGAAAGCTGGACGCCTATTTCAAGCGCGTCTTCCAGAACCCCAAGCTCGAGGTCAAGGCCCGGCCGCGCAAGGAAGATTCGGCCGAAGTCTATGTAGGCGACGAATTCCTCGGCATCGTCTTCAAGGACGAGGATGACGGCGACTACAATTTCTCGATGGCGATCCTCGACATCGACCTGGCCTGATCCAGCATCTGCCGCCGATCGGACCTGCCTGAAACGGTCCGATTGGCTTTCTACGTTCCGATGCTCAGCGCCCCTTCTTCAGGATCCGCGAGGCTTCCGCCGCGATCGCCGCGTCGAGCGCCTGCCAATCGCCAAGAAACTCCCTGGGGAAGCGGTAGGTCAGGCTGAGATCCTCGCCGACCTGAATGTCGCGCTCGCAAGGCGCCAGCGATTGCTCCGCGCTCGGACCGCTCAGGCAGCGGGCCACGAACGGGTCCTTGCCGGGCCGGTTTGCGACGACCAGAACCTCGTTGAGATAGCCTGACTTCTCGTTGAAACCATAAAACGTCGTGCCGCTCGGGCCCGCGGTGCCCGGCTGCACGATCAACGCGCTGTAGATCGGCGCGAAACGCCCGCTCATGTCGCGCGACATCATCTGCGGCTCGAAAGTCAGGAAGAGAATGTTCCTGGCCTGGCCCATATGGTTGAAATCGTCGCGGGCCGCTTGGCTATACCCATCCATCTGGGGATAGCGAAGATAGAGGTCGAGGCGTGAGGCGGTGCCGTCGTGCCGCGCCTGGTCGAAGCGGATGAAATTGGCCGGCACGGCAATGACATTGTTGCCGATCACCACCTTGCGCACCGTCGCGTCGTCTGTGTACCCGCCCATGGCGATCGAACGGCCGAGCCATTTGCCGCCCAGGCTGATCGCGACCGACAGCAGGGCAAGCGCGGCAAAGGCGTAGAACACCCGCTTCATCAGCCTGGAATCGACCACGGTGATGTCGGGGCCGTCGGCGGTCGCTGCCTGTTTCATCTCGGTCCTCGGATATCAGCCGCCGCCCGTTCTTCGAGTGTCTCTGGATGGCACAGATCGGCGGCATGGCTTTTGCAGCCCTTCCTGAACGACTGTGCGATTTCATGGTAAATGGAGGGTTAAGATGGCCTCGCTGGAACTCACGCTGTTCGCTTTTGTCGTCGGGCTGACGACGTGCGGTCTGGTCGGCTCGATGATGGAACTGCTCTCGGGCCGCAAGGTGGCCTTCGTCGAACCTTATGTCTCGCCATCGCATGTGCTGCGCTCGCTGGCCGCGACGGCGGGCGCCGGCCCCTTCATGCTGCTCAACGATGCCCTCGATGCCCAACGCCAGCGTCGCATTTCCATGGTGGCGCTGTTGTCCTGCGGCTGTACCGCGATCGCCTGGTCGCTGGCACTTGGCGTTGTCGTGCTTGCCATTGCTTCGTGGGTGGTCCGTCTCCTAGGCTCCGGCCTTCCAGCCTGAGACGATTCGGAGATTCAGGAATGCCGCTTTATGCTATCGATGGAAAAGCCCCCAGCTTTGCTGACGCGGATACCAACTGGATCGCCCCCGACGCGACGCTGATCGGCAACATCAGCATCGGCCGCAATGCCGGCTTCTGGTTTGGCGTGGTCATCCGCGGCGACAATGAGCCCGTTGTCATCGGCGCCGACACCAATGTGCAAGAGCATACGGTGATGCACACCGATCCCGGCTTTCCCCTGACGATAGGAGGGGGCTGCACCATCGGCCACCGCGCCATGCTGCATGGCTGCACGATCGGCGACAACAGCCTGATCGGCATGGGTGCCATTGTCTTGAACGGCGCCAGGATCGGCAGGAATTCGCTGGTCGGTGCCGGTGCGCTGGTCACCGAAGGCAAGGAATTTCCGGACAATTCGCTGATCGTCGGCTCGCCCGCCAAGGCAATCAGGATGCTCGACGATGCGGCGGTCGAAAGACTGCGCGGCTCGGCCGCGCATTACGTTGCCAACGGCAAGCGCTTCAAGGCGGGGCTGAAGAAGGTCTGAGATCTGCCTGGCCAATCCGTGCCAATTCACTGTTCGTTGGAACCGCGTCTGGCCGCCGCATCGCGCAGCAATGAGGCGCCGGCGTCAAAGCCGGCGATTTCGGCGTGCTCGATGGCAGTCCTGTAGTCATCGATACGGGTTTCGAGTGTCGGGTCGGCGCCCGCCGACAAAAGCAGGCGGATCGCGTCGACGCTGCGGATGAGCACCGCATAGTGAAGCGGCGTCCAGTCGTTCACGCCCCGCATATCGGGGTCGGCGCCACCATCGAGCAGCACCCGTACGATGTCCAGCCTGTCGGCCCGCTCGGTGGACAGCGCCGCAATGATGGCTGGAAACCCGCCGTGATCGCGATAGTTCGGATCCGAGCCGGCATCCAGCAAGGTCGTGATGAAGCCGATCGGGCTCCAATAGATCGCGTACTCCAGCGGATGCCCGAGACCGAGTTCGAACGGCATGCGCTCGTCGAACCAGCGAGGCGAGCCGCCTAGGGCCTTGCCAAGACCATCAAAATCGCCGGCCTTGAAGGCATCGTCGATGGCCTTGAACAGGCGATGGCGCTCGCATCGATCTTCCGGGATTTCCAACATCGCCGTGATCCAGAGGTAGCTTCGATTGCTGATATTTGCAGCGATCAAAGCCACTGGGAAGCAGGATCGCGGGCACGCGGCTGATTTCGTCCATAGTCTTAGCGGCAGCAACCATCCGGCGGGGGCTGATATGGCGTCATCCAAACAAACGATGACACTCAATCGGATGCCATTTCCTGGCTCGTATTCGCCTTCGGACGTGCTGCTGGTAAGCCGCAGGCGACAACACATCTCGCATCTTGTGTCGGGTCTGATTGCAAAATCTGCATGCAGCAACGAGGTTGTCGGGTCTGTTTTTGCCGCCGTTCATTTTTGGCTCAAGGTGTTCAGCGGTGCAGAGGAAACGGTCGAGCAATCCAATGGGGAGTCGACGATGCTCTGATGGCAGAGCAAGGTCTCCTTCCCACATCGGGAAGCCGCAGTAGAAGCATTGCCAATTTTGCTTGTCGGCTTGCGCGGTTCTGAATTTTGCTAGTCTGCTTGATCCGCTCATCTCACACATCCTTTTGCTTCATCGACATGAAGCTTTTGCTTCACCAACATGAAGCGGATGTGCAGCAATCGATCAGCGATTGCCCCTCATTCGGAAGGGACATACCCTCGCACGAGACAGCGCCCATCGACAGCGCCACTCCGCAGTATTTCAGTGATGGATGATGATCTATGATCAGCATCTGTACAGCAGCCAAACAAAGGTTACCAAGCGGCCCAAATAGACCCTCTCCACCAGCTTCCAATACTTCAAAATTTGGCGGACATCAACTCGACCTTTGTCGCCGATATTTTTGGGGCATCCTCAGAAATGGCGGAGCCGGCCCGGGGACAGGGGCCGGCTCCTTTGACCCGGTCGTTGGGGACGGGGAGGGTGGGGACTCGACCGGGTTTCTCGTTGTGTCCTAGCGGACGCTGGCGACCGCGTCGGAGCGGCCGTCGTTGATCGTCACCCAAGCGCCGGAGTTCTCCGTCGATTGACGCTTGAGATAGGTGTAGTTGGTGTCCGTCCAGGCCAGCACCTTGGTCTCCAGATTGTCGAGGATGAACTCGCCCAGGCTGGTGCGCACGGTCAGCACGGCGTGGCCGTCGCCGTTCGGCTGGCGCGCTACGGTCATCAACAGGTCGCCGGCCGGCACGCCGGCATCCATCAGTTCGCGGCGCTTCTCCAGCGCGTAGTCCTCGCAATCGCCATAACCGTTGTCGGGATAGGCCCAGTATTCCTCGGCACCGTAGTTTTCCATGTCGGTGCGCGGCCTGATGCGGGTGTTGACCGAATTGTTGATGTTGACGATCGTCGCCCAGAGCTTGCGGCTCAGGTCGACGGGCAGCCCCTTGGCGGTCTTCTCGTTGCACTCGCCAGGGATACGCTGGCAGAATTCATAATGGCCGACAGGCTGTGTGGTGCGTCCGCCGGTGTGCATATAGGCCGGTCCCGCGGCATATGCTGATCCCCATGCGGAAAGCTGCAGCGCCATTGCTGCCAGCAACAGCTTGCCCCTGGTTTTTTTCATTGTTCTTGTCTCCCCGTTCCAAGGAGACATTGCCACATGAGGATTTATTTGACGCAAAAGCGCGAAGTAGATATTGAGTAAAACGCCTGTAGAATAAACATAAAATTTGAATCATTTTAGTATTGATTTGTTGCAGCGCTATCATACTTTGGCCCGGCGTCAAGCCGATCCGGACGTCGCCAACGGCGATCGATCAAGGGCAAAACCCGTCACGCGCGAAAACAAAAAACCGGCCGCGAAGGGCCGGTTCGATGACGCCTGGCTGGCGGCGCTGGTCAGGAGCGCGGCGTGTTGAATTCCGAATCGAGGGATTCTGGACGCTGAATGACCGCGAATTCGATGGCCACGCCATCTTCGAAATGGCGCACGATCTGTCCCCGCATGGTGCCGAGCATGACCTGGACGCCGATCGCCGGCTTGACGTCGATTTCGATGGCAGCGCCCGAAAGCGACAGGTCGATGATGCGGCACTGGTACTGGCGGCCGTCAGTGAGCTGCAGCACGCTGGTCGGGTTGCGCGGCGCGACGCGTTCGTGGCGGCGATCTTCCGGCAGGTCGAGCTCGTGCTTGTTGGCAAGCCAGGTCAGCTGCGCGGCAAGCTTGTCCTTCTTGCGGTCGGACGCGATCACCGTCATCGCGAAGCCGTCCTGCAATGTACGCGTGACGACGCCTTCAATGCGGCCGATGTGGTCGATATAGGCAATGACCTTCTCGCCGGGCATGCCGATGCGGTCGGTGCGCAACGCGACGTTACCAGGTGACATGTCGACGACCTGGCAAGGGTGTTCGGTACGGTCCTCCAGCATGAAGCGCCCGTATATCTTCACCCGGACGCGCTGAAAGTTACGCCTTTCAGCTTGGGACGGCGCGTAGTCGACCGCCGCTGACCTCATGACTGCCTACACCCCGTTTGGTATTCCCTCGCGTCGATGCGAAGGACTTCGTTGGAGAAGTACAACAAATCGGGTTAACAAAGGGAAAAAACGGGCCGCCAAGACTGTGGTTTCATCAACTATTCCTCGCGCCCGCCGTCAAAGACGACGAGGTGGCGGATGCGGCGCGCGCGGCCCAGCGCCGAGATCGTTTCGGGCGCCTCGAGCTCGTCGGGGACGAGCGAGGGAACCTCGATCGCCGGACGGTTGCCGAGCAGCTCTTTCTCCGGATCGATGACGCGGATCGAATCGATCAACGCGTCGGTGATCGGGTCCGCCCCCAGCCAGAATGGCTTCTCCGCGGCACTGATCACGCCCAGGCAGCGCGGGTTCTCGACACCGCCATCAAGCGGCAGGGCGAGCAGTTCGAACTGATTGGAGCGGCCATTGCGGCTGAACCCCTCGTAGGTGATCAGCACGACCGATTTCTGGTCGAACACGCCGTGGATCAGCTTGGAGACCAGGCGCTGGTCCTTCTCGCGCCATAGCGAGGGGAAGGAAAAGCCCTTGAGCTCGCGGCCATAGCAGGCGCAAAGCCTGGTGCCGGCGAGGCGGAAAACGGCCTGCCCGCGCGTGTCCCGTTCCAGGATGAACGTATCGGCCAGCAGCGACTTGATGTCGGCCGGCTCGACTTCCGAGCGCTTCGGGGCAGGGCGTCCGTCACGCAGGCGGTTCCAATAATGGAACAGCGTGATCGATCCGTTCTGGTTCATGCTAAATGCTCCGCGCATTCTGTCGTCTGATGTCCCATCGGGGAACAGAAGGGCGCCCTCCGATGACCTACATGCGTTGCGGAGCAGGAAGCGTGCCAGCGTCGTTAACACTTGTTCACGGGTCGGGGCCGTTAAGGTTAACAAGTGGTTTACGTTGCGCCGGCGCGAGCCCTATGGCACACAAAAACCACTCCAAAACGGTCGTTTCGCGACGATCGGCAGCACTTCAGTCAAAGGTTTTAGGGGAGCAGGGGGCTCGACCGGCCGTCCAAGGGAAACCTTGGACGGCTTCTTTTTTGATTCGCGCGGCCGCGATTCGCGCTTGATTCCCTGTTTGGTTATCCTTGTTTGGGTACCTTGGTCCGCAGTCAGGCCCGAGCATCGCCCGTTCCCCCGACTGCCTCGGCCCGTTCGAAACCAGGTCTTGCCGTCGAGTTCGAAGCCGCCTTCGGCGAGCGCCTCAAGTCCAAAAAGCGCGCGCGGCAGCCGGCTCTTGTCGGAGCCCAAGGTGCCGGTGATGAGAGCGGCGCCGAGGCGGGTCGCTCGTCGTTCGGGAAACAGAATTGTTCCAACTTGAGCGTGCTTGCTCTAAAGCTCGCCCTTCGAATCCCTGGACTGTTGTGAATGAGCGAACCGGAAAACCCTTCGGACATCGAACAGACAGATCGCGAGCCGCAACCGCGCCGTGAGCCGGTGTTCAACCTGCCGCCGATAGTGCTGGCGGTGATCGGCATATGCGTCGCGGTCTATCTGTTGCAGCAATATGTGCTGAGCGAGGAGCAGCAGCTCACATTGCTCTATGACGGCGCGTTCATTCCCGTGCTCTACACCGGCCAATACGGCTTCGACTGGTTCCTGTTCACCCGCCCCTTCACCTATGCCTTCATGCATGGCGGCTTCGCCCATATCGCCATCAACATGGTCTGGCTCGCGGCCTTCGGCTCGCCTCTGGCCAATCGCCTCGGCGGGCTCTGGTTCGCGTTGTTTTTCGCCGCCACGGGATTGGCCTCGGTGGTGCTTTTCTGGGCCGTGCATCCCTATGGCGAGGCACCGCTGGTCGGTGCTTCCGGCGCCATATCGGGCATGATGGGAGCGGCGGCGCGCTTTGGCTTCCGCACCGATCGCTCGGCGGGCAAGGCCGCGTTCGCCGGCCCGGTGCTGCCGATCGCCGTCGTTCTTCGCCTGCGCGGCGTCGTCATCTTCCTTGCCGTGTGGATGATCATCAACCTCGCCACCGGCCTTCTCGGTTTTGCACCTGGAATAGACGGCCAGATTGCCTGGGAGGCCCATATTGGGGGCTTTGTCGCCGGCTTCGTCGGCCTGCGCTGGTTCGACAGGCGATGGCAGCCGGCCGAGTGGGAAACCGCCGACCATCACACTTGAAATGCAACCCATCACGGCGCACCATGTTCACTCTTACGCGAAAGCCGGTCAGGTCAGGACCGGCAGGCGAAGTAGAGGAGGACGCCATGACGGTTAAGGCAATTCTCGAGAGAAAAGGCCATGACGTATTGACGCTCGGGCCGAACGAAAAGCTTAGCGAAGCCATTCGCATCCTGACTGAACACAAGATCGGCGCACTGGTCATCACCAATGGCGACCACAAGATCGTCGGCATTCTTTCGGAGCGCGACATCGTGCGGGTTCTCGCCAGGGAAGGCGCCGCCGCGCTCGATATCGCCGTGCGTTCGGCGATGACGCCGAAGGTTAAGATCTGCAATGAGAACCACACTGTCAACGAGGTGATGGAGATCATGACCCGGGGCCGCTTCCGCCATCTGCCGGTGGAAAAGGACGGCCTGCTCGACGGCATCGTGTCCATCGGCGACGTCGTCAAGCGCCGCATCGAGGATGTCGAGCGCGAGGCCGAGGAAATCCGCGCCTACATCGCTACCGCCTGAGCGGTCAGGGAATCGCCGACCGGAAAACCGGCCGGCGGAACCATGTGCTATCGGTTGTCGAGTTCGGAACGCACGAGTGCGAGCCCGCGCCGGGTGATGCGGTAGGGGCCGCCATCCGACGACGAAACCGCCTTCTTGCGTTTCAATTTTCGAAACAGGTCGAGATCGACGCCGGGGTAATGCCAACCGTCGCGGGTCAGGCATTTGACGGAGGCGATCCGCTTTTTCTGGTTCTTTTCGATCTCGATGCGCCCGCCCTGCGCGAGCAGGTGCAAAATGCGCTGTTCAGTGCGCGAAATATCCATGTGGGAGTTTTCCGGGAAAACGAAAAATACCGCCGCCGCGAAGCTTCGCGGCACGGGGTTTCAGGTTTTCTGCCCTGCCTCGCTACGAGGCCAGGGCCTTACCGGGACTGAGCGTAAGTGGACACCCACTCTCCATTGGGATGAGTGGGGTATAAGCGAAGGCGGCCGAAAAGGCCAGTCTGCGGCTTTGCGCTTGTTTCGCGAAGCGGTTTGCACTAGCGAAGTTGCACATCAAAATATGCATTCGCGCATATTCAGCAGTTCCAATTCGCAGGCCATCATGTCCCTCATCGATACCCGCACACCCGACGCGAAACGCCTGATCCCCGGCGCCACTGGCGACTGGGAAATCATCATCGGGCTTGAGGTCCATGCGCAGGTGACGTCGGAGGCAAAGCTGTTTTCCGGCGCCTCGACCACTTTTGGCGCCGCGCCCAACAACAATGTCAGCCTTGTCGACGCGGCAATGCCGGGCATGCTGCCCGTCATCAACGAGGAATGCGTCAAGCAGGCGATCCGCACCGGCCTCGGCCTGAAGGCGCAGATCAACCACAAATCGGTCTTCGACCGGAAAAACTATTTCTACCCCGACCTGCCGCAGGGCTACCAGATTTCGCAGTTCAAGCAGCCGATCGTCGGCGAGGGCACCGTGATCGTCTCGGTCGGTCCCGACCGGCAGGGCGAGTTCGAGGACATCGAGGTCGGCATCGAGCGCCTGCATCTGGAGCAGGACGCCGGCAAGTCGATGCACGACCAGCATCCGACCATGTCCTATGTCGATCTCAACCGCTCGGGCGTCGCCTTGATGGAGATCGTGTCGAAGCCTGACATGCGCTCGGCCGACGAGGCCAAGGCCTATGTCACCAAGCTGCGCACCATCGTGCGCTATCTCGGCACCTGCGACGGCAACATGGACGAAGGCTCGATGCGCGCCGACGTCAACGTCTCGGTGCGCAAGCCGGGCGGTGAATTCGGTACGCGCTGCGAGATCAAGAACGTCAACTCGATCCGCTTCATCGGCCAGGCTATCGAGTACGAGGCGCGCCGGCAGATCGCCATCCTCGAGGATGGTGGCAAGATCGACCAGGAGACGCGGCTGTTCGACGCCGTCAAGGGCGAGACGCGTTCGATGCGCACCAAGGAAGAGGCGCACGACTACCGCTATTTCCCCGATCCCGATCTGCTGCCGCTGGAATTCGACCAGGCCTATGTCGATGCGCTGGCCAGCAAATTGCCGGAACTGCCCGACGACAAGAAGGCGCGACTGATCGCCTCGCTCGGCCTGTCGACTTACGATGCCTCGATCCTGGTGTCGGAAAAGCCGATCGCCGACTATTTCGAGAAGGTGGCTGCGGGCCGCGACGGCAAGCTCGCCGCCAACTGGGTCATCAATGACCTGCTCGGGCAATTGAACAAGGCCGGCAAGGGCATTGAAGATGCTCCGGTTTCGCCCGATCAGCTCGGCGCGGTCATCGATCTGATCAAGGACGGCACCATATCAGGCAAGATCGCCAAGGACCTGTTCGAGATCGTCTGGAACGAGGGCGGCGATCCGCGCCAGCTGGTCGAAAGCCGCGGCATGAAGCAGGTCACCGACACCGGCGCCATCGAGAAGGCCGTCGACGAGGTGATCGCCGCCAACCCTGACAAGGCCGAACAGGCGCGCGCCAAGCCGAGCATGGCCGGCTGGTTCGTCGGCCAGGTGATGAAGGCGACCGGCGGCAAGGCAAACCCGCAGGCGGTCAACGACCTCGTCAAGGCTAAGCTCGGCATAACGGATCAATGAGCGAGGGGCGGCGGCCGAACTGCCGACGCCGCCCGCTTACGATGCTGCCACTTCCGCCGGTTTTACCGATTTGCGCTGCAGATTGAGCAGGTTGCCCATCAGGATCAGCAGCGCGCCGCCGGCGGTGAAGGCGTCGATCTGCTCCTTGTAGAGCAGCCATCCGACCAGCGCCGACAAGGGCACGCGCAGGAAATCCATCGGTGAGATGACGGTCGCGTCGGCGTAAGCCAGTGCGCGCGCCAGGCAGAAATGCGATGACATGCCGGTAAATCCGATCAGCACGATCCACGGCCACAGGGCAAGCGACGGGTTGCGCCATTCGTAGAGAGCCGGGATAAGGCCGACCGCGGACTGGATAATCAGCATCCAGAAGATGATGCGCACCACGCTGTCGGTGCGCGTCAGCGATTTGACCAGCACCAGCGACACGCCGAAACAGACCGCCGCGCCGAGCACGACCACATGGCCCACATCGGCCGAGCCGACGCCTGGGCGCACGATGACGATGACGCCGATCAGCCCGAGCACGATCGCCGCGAGCCGGGGCCGGCTCAGCCTTTCGCCAAGAAACGTGACCGCCAGGATCGCCGTCCAGATCGGCGTGGTGAATTCGATCGAGATCAGCACCGCCAGCGGGATCAGAGTCAGCGCGTAGAGCCAGGCCGCTTGGCCGGTATAGTGGACGAGATTACGCGCGATATGGGCGAGCGCCCGCTCGGTGCGCATCGCGGCAAGCCCGCCTGTCGCCATGACAAGCGGCAAGAGGATGAAGAAGCCGATCACAGAGCGCAGTTCCAGCACCTGGAAGACGTTGAGTTCGGCAGTCGTGGCGCGGCCGGCGACCGACATCGCCAGGAACGACGTGATCGACAGCGCCATCCAGAACGCAGCCTTGGGGATCGAAGGGGCGGGTGCCATGTCGGCTATGTCGCAGGCGGCGGCTTTTGCCGCAACCGCTAGCTGCTCCATTCTTCTGGGCCAGTTCGCAAGCAGGGTTATAAAACGGTCACATCACGGGCGGAACCTGCAAGCAGAACGGGCGTTGAATTCCGAGAGTCGGCGTTACGCAAGACCGCGTGTTTTCCAAAATCGACCGGGAGAGCTACGATGAGAACATTGGCGCTATTCGCGTTGGCCGGCGGCCTGATGCTTGGCGCAAGCGCGGCGCATGCCGACGAGACCAAATTCCTTCAGTCGTTCAGGGGCGATTTCGCCGGCAAGGGTATCGTCAAGGTCACCACCCAGTCGCCGACGGTGAACGTGTCCTGTACTTTCAAGTCGAATGCCACCTCGACCTCGCTGTCGCTCGACGGCAACTGCCGTGGTCTCGTGGTGGTGACACGTGCGATCAGCGCCGACCTGAAAGTGAGCGGAGCCAGATACAGCGGCGTCTACAACGGTTCCCGCACTGGCCCGGCAAGCCTGAGCGGCAGCCGCTCCGGCAGCGCGATCAACCTCGGCATTGGCTGGGCCAAGGATGTGAACGGTGACCGCAAGGCTCGCATGACGGTCGAAAAGAGGGGCGAGAACGGCATCCGGCTGACGGTGACCGACACCGACCCCAAAACCGGCAAAAACGTGGTGACGAGCCGCATCGACCTGACCCGCACCTGAGCGGGTCCCTCAATCCTCAAGTGGCTCCGGCGGATGGGCGTCACGGCCCTTGCCGAAGGTGTAGCCGGTCTCAACCGCCTTGCGGCCGAATTTGTCGCGCAATGCGTCTATGGCTCCCTCGGCCATGGCGCGCTTGCGTGACTGGACGTCGACGAGATCGGGCGGGTCGGCCTTGTCGTCGTCGGAGAGATCGCTGACGCCGATGCCGATGAGCCGGTATTTGGTGCCATCGGTTTCCCGCCGCAACAGCTCGACACCGGTCGAGAAGATGCGGTCGGCGAGCCGGGTCGGGTCGCCGAGCTGGCGGTTGCGGGTGCGCAGCTTGAAATCCTGGCTCTTCAGCTTCAGCACCACGGTGCGCCCGGCGATGCCGGATTTCTTCAGCCGCGCCGAGACTTTTTCGGAAAGCCCCCGCAACACCGAGACCAGCTCGTCCAGCGAGGCGATGTCTGTGTCGAACGTGGTTTCGGCCGACACGCTCTTGGCATCCTGATCGGGATCGACGCGGCGGACATCCTCGCCGCGCGAAAGCCGGTAGAGCCTGTCGCCCATCACGCCATAGCGGCGCATCAGGTCGCCGCGGTCCATCTTCTGGAGTTGGCCGATGGTGCGGATGCCATCCTGTTCGAGCGTGGCGTTGAACGCCTTGCCGACACCCCAGATCATGGTCACCGGCTGCGTTGCCAGGAAGCCGACGGCCTCCGCCTCGCCGATCACCGAGAAACCGCGCGGCTTGCGGAAGTCCGACGCCACCTTGGCCAGGAACTTGCAGTAGGACAGGCCTGATGAAACGGTGATGCCGATCTCCTTTTCGACTGCCATCGCGAAGCGCGCCAGCACCACGGCCGGAGGCAGGCCGTGCAGCCGCTCGGTGCCGGCCAGGTCGAGAAACGCCTCGTCGATCGACAGCGGCTCGACCAGCGGCGTCAGCGCCTGCATCATGGCGCGCACCTCGCGGCCGACACGCACGTATTTTTCCATGTTGGGCGCGATCACCACCGCCTCGGGACAGGCCTCGAGTGCCTTGAACATCGGCATGGCCGAGCGCACGCCCTTGATGCGGGCGATGTAGCAGGCGGTGGAGACGACGCCGCGCTTGCCGCCGCCGACGATCAGCGGTTTGTCTTTCAATGCCGGGTTGTCGCGTTTCTCGATCGCGGCATAGAAGGCATCGCAGTCGATGTGGGCGATGCTGAGCCGATAAAGCTCGGGATGACGGGCAAGGCGCGGGCTGCCGCAGCGCTCGCAGCGCCTGGCATCGCTGCGCTGAAAAGCCAGGCAGTCGCGGCAGAAACCGTGATCGGGATTGTTGACAGGAGCCGCCATTGCTGCGAACATAAAGAGAACAAACCCAATGGTACGATAGTGCAGGGCCAGCGACAAGCTTGGCCTGGGGAGAACGCATGAGCACGACCATCGCACCGCTGGCGCCCGAGCTCTGGCCTGATTTTGAGGACCTCTTCGGCAAGCAGGGCGCCTGCTACGGTTGCTGGTGCACGCATTTCCGACTGGCCCCGGCGCTGCGCCGCGAAAGCAGCCGCGAACGCAACAAGGACCACATCAAGGCGCGCATCGAAGCCGGCCCGCCGCCGGGCCTGCTCGCCTTCGAGGATGGCAAGGCCGTCGGCTGGATGCAGATCGGGCCGCGCGCCGACGTGCCCGAATGGAACAATTCCGGCCGAGGCTCGGCGCCGGTCGATCCCGCCGACGCCGCCGATCCAAATGTCTGGGCGATTTCCTGCTTCTTCATCCGCACCAAGGCACGGGGCAAGGGAATCACGCACCGCCTCGTCGAAGGCGGCATCGATTTCGCCCGCAGGGGCGGCGCGCGGATGGTCGAGGCTTGTCCGATCGACCTGTCGCGCGATTCGCGCTCGATCGGGCTGTTCGTCGGTTCGTCGCGGGTGTTCGAGAAAGCCGGTTTCGAGAGGCTGGTCGAACGCAAGGCAGGCCGGCCGCTGATGCGGCTGATGCTTTAGCTCGTTGCCTGACAGTATTCGTCTTGCCGTTGTGATGGTATTTGCCTACCAGAAGCACGAACGTTTTGCCTTTTCGGACCAACGGAGAGTTCTCGTGAGACATGTGTTGCCGGTTGCCTTCACAGCGCTTCTGCTGAGCGCGCCCGCTTTCGCCCAGACCGTCGATGGGCCCGGAGCCAAGCAACTGTCCGACGACCTGTCGCGCTATGTCGGCAAGCAGGCAATCGACAAAGGCGTGATCAAGGTTTCGGCCGAGGGCGATGCTTATAAGATATCGGTTGATTTGAAGGCGCTTGTCTCGGCTCTGCCCGACCAGAAACTGGTGAAATTCGACTTGGCGCCCTACGCCTTCCTGGTCAAGCCGCGCAGCGACGGGTCTTGGGATGTGTCGACGGATTTTTCGCAAGGCGGATCCTTCGAATTCAACGGGCCTGAGGGAAAGCAGAGCACTCAGTTTTCGATCAAGGACGGCAAGGGCAGCGGCGTCTACGATCCGAAACTCGCGGCCTTCACCAGCGCCACCAGTTCGTTGGGCGCGATGACGATGACGTCGCAAGACGCCAAGCAGAACATCGAGCTAAGCACTGGCGCCGGCACCGCGACCGTGACCGGCACCAAGGCGGCCAATGGCGGTGTCGATTTCACGATGTCGCAGAAGATTTCGAGCTTCGTCGAGGCGATTAAATTCAACGATGCCGAAAACGGGCTGAATTTTCCGGTCACCATCAAGTCGCCGGAATTGTCGGTGGAGGCCAGCGGCAAGGGTCTGCAATCGAAGCCTCTGCTCGACCTCCTGGCATTTGCCGTGGCCAATGAGGACGAAAACACGCTGAAGGCCAACCAGGCGCAGCTGAAGTCGCTTCTGCTGGCTGCCCTTCCGGTCTGGCAGCGCATCGACGGAACCTATGGGTTCAAGGATTTCGCCGTCGAGAGCCCTGTCGGCACCTTCGGCGCCACCCAGCTCAGCACCGCCTTCGGCATGGACGGCGTCGCCCAGAGCGGCACCGTCAACTACGGCATCAAGGCCACGGGCCTGACCGTGCCGCAGCAGCTTCTGCCGAGCTGGACCGTTTCGCTGTTGCCGACCGATATCGACCTGAATTTCGGCGGCGCCAACATCGATCTCGACACAATGGCGAGGAAGTCGATCGAGGCCTTTGATCTCAACAAGAAACCGCCGCTGTCGGCCGAGTTCGGCGATCAGTTGACCGCCGACTTCATGGCCAAGACACCGAAAGTCGTCATCGGCCACAGCACGGTGAAGAACAAGGATATGGAGATCGCGCTCGAAGGCGAGATGACGTTCCCCGGCTCGAATCCCGAGAAGCCCGACGCAAATCTGACCGTCGATGTCGGCGGTTTCGACAAGATCGTCACCAATCTGCAGGAGGCGGCAAAGTCGGAGCCCGAGGTCGGGCAGTACGTGCCTGTCGCGCTGATGGTGAAGGGTTTTGCCAAGACGCTGCCGGACGGGAAGCTGGAATGGGTGGTCAACGTCAAGTCCGACGGATCGGTGACGGTCAATGGCGTCATGCTGAAGCCGGCCGACCCGGCGGTGGACGACAGCGTCGACGATAATGATGGCGCGGACGACGACAGCGGAAACGGTGGCGGAGACGCCAATAGCGGAGCAGGGGCGAAGCTGACCCCCTGAGCGCCGATGCATATCGTCCAAGACGCGCAGCGATTGGACGATATGTTTATAAAACAGAGAGTTGGAGCGGTTCGGCATTTCTCTGGGATGCTGAACCGCTCTATGATTTAGAGCCCAGAGCGTTCGCAATCCTTGGCGCGGCTTCGTGCCAGTCCTGCACGACGGCGATATCTTCTGATACCGGCGGCAGGAATGCGCGCAGCGAATTGTCGGCCATCAGATGGAACAGGCCGGCGTCGGCGACCGATTCCCGCACCGATGTGAGATTGTGCGGCTGGTCGTCAACGAAGACCACAGGCCGTCCGCTCTTGCCGCGCAGCTTGGCCACAGCCGGACCCTTGGCCATCTCGGTGGTCAGCAGCGGATAGTTTAGCCCCAGCGCGTCGAGATGCGAGCGCCGTGCGGCGCGGTGCCTGTGCGGCATGGCGGTCAAAAGGATGATTTCCGCCCGGTCGCCGAACCCTGCCAGGGCTTGCGCTGCGCCCTCCGTGATGCTCTGCCAATCGGCTTGCGCGTCGAAGAAATCGCCGAGAAGCGTGGTGACTTCCGCCTGTTCGATCAGGCGGCCGCTCGCCGTCTCGGCGATGTTTCCGGTCAGCCGGAAGGAAGCCAGCGTCAGGCCATAGCCGCGCGCTTCGAGGAAACGCGGGAACGGCCGGATGAATTCGAGCACGACATCGTCGACGTCGAGCACCAGCAGCGGCCGGTCGTCGGCCGCCAGTTCGGCGATCTGCCGCGCCGTCTCGGGATCATCGCTCATATGGAATGCTCGTGATTGTCGTCGCCCAGAGGCAGTGCCCGCAACGCCTTGCCCACGGCTGCCGGCGGCGTGCCGGTTTCCTCGGCAAAGCGCAGTAATGTCGGCTCGTGGGCGAGGATGAACTGCAGTACGCCAGCCAGGAACCCCGGTTCGCCGGCGGCCTTGCGGATCGAATGCGCCTCGATGCCGGTGATTGCCAGGAAGCGCGGCAGCAGTTCCGGATCGGCGGCGACGAAGCCCAGAGCCTTCACCGCAATGGTTTCCGCCTCCTCGCGCATTGACGCTGCGTTTGCCATCATTACCTTTCGGGATATGCGGAATTTTGAGTCTCTTCCGCAGTAATGGCAAGCGTCGCTTGCGGCAAGTCCTTCAGCCTGGCGTCCGTGGTGGAGGCCGTACAGCTTTTCGCACCGCTGGTTTGCGTTTCGTCAATCATATTGCCGTAGAGTGAACCAGGGTTTGGTGCGTTCGGGTAGAACGCATGACGGCCGCCTTCGAGCGGAGGGACGGCCGGGACGGGATATCGATGCCTAAGAAGGTCATGATCGTCGAGGACAATGAGCTCAACATGAAGCTCTTCAGGGACCTCATCGAAGCAAGCGGCTACGAGACGGTCCGCACGCGCAACGGTCTGGAAGCGCTCGACCTGGCGCGCCAGCACCGGCCGGATCTCATCCTGATGGACATCCAGCTGCCCGAAGTCTCGGGCCTCGAAGTGACCAAATGGCTGAAGGAGGATGACGATCTGCACGTCATCCCGGTCATCGCGGTCACCGCATTCGCCATGAAGGGCGATGAGGAACGCATCCGCCAGGGCGGTTGCGAGGCCTATATCTCCAAGCCGATCTCGGTGCCGCGCTTCATCGAAACCATCAAATCCTACCTGGGCGACGCCTGATGTCCCTTTTCGCCAATGCCGGAGCCTTGTGAAATGACCGCGCGGATCCTCGTCGTCGACGACATCCCTGCCAATGTCAGGCTGCTGGAGGTCCGGCTTCTGGCCGAATATTTCGAGGTGCTGACCGCGACCAACGGGCCGGACGCCATCGAGACCTGCGAGAACGGCAAGGTCGATGTCGTGCTGCTCGACGTCATGATGCCCGAGATGGATGGCTTCGAGGTCTGCCGGCGGTTGAAAAGCGATCCGGCGACGTCGCACATCCCCGTGGTGATGATCACCGCGCTCGACCAGGTCTCCGACCGTGTGCGCGGGCTGCAGGCCGGCGCCGACGATTTCCTGACCAAGCCGGTCAACGACCTGCAACTGATGACGCGCGTCAAGAGCCTAGTCCGGCTGAAGTCGCTGACCGATGAGTTGCGGCTGCGGGCCTCGACCACGCGCAACATCGGCATTGAAGAACTTCTGAGCCGCAATTTCGCGACTGAAGAGACGACGCCGAAGGTGCTTCTGATCGACGAGCGCAAATCGTCGGTCGAGCGCGTTAAGAAGATGCTGCGCGATAGCGCCGATCTCGACGTCGTCGGCGATCCGCATGCCGGCTTCTTCCAGGCGGCCGAGACCTCCTATGAATGTGTGATGATCTCGACGGGCTTCGCCGATTTCGATCCGCTGCGGCTTTGCTCGCAGCTGCGCTCGCTCGATCGCACCCGCTTCGTGCCGATCATCCTTCTGGCCGAGGAAGGCGAAGAGGAGCGCATCATCCGTGGCCTCGAGCTCGGCATCAACGACTATCTGATGCGGCCAATCGACCAGCAGGAGCTGACGGCCCGGCTGCGCACCCAGGTGCGCCGCAAACGCTACAACGACCAGTTGCGCGCCAGCGTCACCCAGACCATAGAGATGGCTGTCACGGACGGCCTGACCGGGCTGCACAACCGCCGCTATCTCGACAGCCATCTGCAGACCCTGTTCGACCGCGCCGTGGCGCGGCGCCGGCCGCTGTCGGTGATGATCACCGATCTCGACCGCTTCAAGTCGATCAACGACACACATGGCCATGATGGCGGCGACGAGGTGCTGCGCGAATTCGCCCGGCGGCTGCGCAAGAATGTGCGCGGCATCGATCTTGCTTGCCGCTTCGGCGGCGAGGAGTTCGTCGTCGTCATGCCGGATACCGATGGCGTGGTGGCCGAGAAGGTAGCCGAACGCATTCGCGCCGAGATCGCGCAAATGCCCTTTGCTATCGGTTCCGACGGCAAGGCCATCGAGGTCACGGTGAGTGTCGGCGTGTCGTCGGTGCTCAAGGGCGTGGACACGGTGGCCGCGCTGATGAAGCGTGCCGATCTGGCGCTCTATGAAGCCAAGAGCGGCGGCCGCAACCGCGTTGTCGCCAAGGCCGCCTGACGCTTCCAGCCCCGATTTTTCAGCAGGCCCAACAGGGTTACCCGTTTACCTTAATCCAAGCGATTCGGCAGGCTTGGTTAAGAAACTGTTGATTTTCATAAGCTCTTGCGCAAATGTGCAAGTACCAAACGACACCGGCACGAGGGTAGACAGCCGGGTCGAACACAAGAATACCCCATGATGCTCAGGTCCGCCGCATCTCCTGGGTCCGTGGGGTCGGCCGGCCGGCGCTGGCACATAGTGGCCTCCTCGTACCGCTGCCAAACGCCGACCGGCCCCCTTTAATCCAACATCACGTCAAGACTTCGCGCCTAACCTCGGATGGGCCGGGGTTTTCGCGTTCTGGAACCGTGCGGTCGCAGTTCTTGCGTCAGAAGCGTTCGCGATAATCGCGCGGGTTTGTGCCGAGGACGCGTAGAAAGCCGCGCCGCATCGTTTCTTCCGAGCCGAAGCCGCAGCGGCGCGCCGTCTGGTTGACTGCCTGGCCCCGTTCCAGCATCCCGCGCGCCGCCTCGATCCGGATCTCCTCGATCGCGCGGGCAGGGGTGCGGCCGGTTGCCTCTCGGTAGTGCCTGGAGAAGCTGCGTGGGCTCATATTGGCGCGTTCGGCCAGGTTCGGCAGCGAAAGGTCGCCATCCAGATTGTCCTGGATCCAGCCATGCAGCCGGTCGAAGCGCTCGTCGCCTTCCTGCAGCTTCAGCGTCTGGCTGAACTGCGCCTGCCCGCCGGGGCGTTTCAGGAAGACAACCAGTTGGCGCGCCACGGCGAGAGCCACGCGCCGGCCAAGGTCGGCCTCGAGGAAGGAAAGCGCGAGATCTATGCCTGCGGTCACGCCCGCGGATGTCCAGACATTGCCGTCGCGGATGAAGATCGGATCGGGTTCGAGGCGGACCGCCGGAAAGCGCTGCGCGAACTCCGCGCAGCGTCCCCAATGGGTAACCGCGCGCCGACCGTTGAGCAGTCCTGCGGTCGCCAGCAAGAAGGCACCGCTGCAAACCGATGCCGTACGCGTGGCGTCGCGCGAGCGGCCGATCACCCATTGGACGAGTTTGGGATCCTCGCAGGTAGCGTTGACGCCCCATCCGCCCGGCACGATCAGCGTGTCGATCTCCGATCCGTGCGGCGGCAGCGGCGCGGTCTCGAGCACGAGGCCGGCGGACGTTCTGATCCGCGGGGAGGCGGCCACGACTATCGCCTCATAGGCAACAGGTTTGCCCGCCTGCGCCAGGAAGTCGTTTGCGCTGGCGAAAACCTGGAGCGGCCCGCTGACATCGAGGAGCTGAATGTCGGGATAGGCAAGGATTTCGATATGGCGCATTTTTGATCTGGCTTGAAACGAGGGGTGATTGGCATTCGGGCCAAATCATGATGCCGTAGATTGGCTGGAGTCAACCTGCGGAGATTATTCCATGACCCTTCGTTTCGGCATCCTCGTCTTCCCCAATGTCCAGCAGCTCGATCTCACCGGCCCTTACGAGGTCCTGGCCTCGGCGCAGGGCGCCGAGGTGGAATTGATCTGGAAGGATCGCAATCCGGTGATGTCGTCGACGCGGCTGTCGCTCAATCCGACGGCGACTTTCGACGATTGTCCTCCGCTCGATGTGCTGTGCATACCAGGCGGCGGGGGCGTCAACGCGCTGCTGGAGGACGAGGCCGTCCTCGATTTCGTGCGGGCACGGGCAGCGCAGGCACGCTACGTCACCTCGGTGTGCAGCGGCGCCCTGGTGCTCGGCGCCGCCGGACTGCTCCAAGGCAAGCGGGCGACGACGCATTGGTACGCGCACGACTTCCTCACCGAGTTCGGCGCCATTCCGGTCGATGAGCGAATTGTCGAGGATGGAAAGCTGATAACCGCCGGCGGCGTCACTTCGGGGATCGATTTTGGTCTCGCTTTGGTCGCCAGGCTGCTCGGGCAGGCAGAGGCCGAAACCGTGCAGCTCTCGCTCGAATATGCCCCGGCACCTCCGTTCCAGTCGGGCACGCCCGCGCAGGCTTCGCCCTCCGTGCTGGCGGAAGCAAAAGGGCGACTCGCGGGTTCGAGGCGGGTTCGCGAGGAGATGTTCGCGCGCTGGCGGGACGCTCGCGCGGCCGCCAGGCCGGTGCGAATCCACGGTTAAGCTGACCGGACCGAATGGCGCCATACCGCGCCATTCGGCCCGACCTCGTTTCGGCTGTTGACACGTCTCTCCGTCCGTGCAGAAATTGGTTGGACCATTGGACCACTTGGAGAGAGCGTGGACCAGAACAGCCTGCCACCAATCCAGACGACCGCGCGCGACGACGCGGTACTGAAGGCATTGGTGAGCTTTGTGCGCGCCGAGGCCTTGCAACCCGGTGAGCGGCTGCCGACCGAGCGCATCCTCGCTGAACGTCTGAAGGTCAGCCGCAACACCGTGCGCGAGGCCTTGACGCGCTGGGAAGGGCTCGGCCTGGTCGAGCGCCGGCAAGGCTCAGGCACCTATCTCAAGGCTGCCGTCTCACCAGATATGCTGCACTTGCCGCTGACGCTTGCCGGCGGCAGCGACTTCACCAGCCTGATGCAGACGCTGGAAATCCGCCGCGCGCTGGAAGCCGAAGCCGCCGCTCTGTGCGCCGAGCGCGCAAGCCGGGCCGACATTGCCGAAATCGAGCGCAAGCTCGACATTATGGAGCAGGCATTCCGCACCCGCGACGGCATGTCCTCGGAGGAGGACTGGGAGTTCCACCAGGCCATCTACCGCGTCTCGGGCAATCCGCTGTTCGAGCAGATCATCGCCGCCATGCACGAATTGTTCCATCGCTTCTGGGAGCATCCGCTCGGCGTTCGCGATTTCGGCCACGCCAGCTTCCCCTATCACCGCACCATCTTTGAACGCATCGCCGCACGCGACCCTGAAGGCGCCAGGGGCGAGGCGCTGAAGCTCATCGCCACGGTCGAGGACGATTTGAAGCGCGGTGCGGCCAACCTCAAGCTTTCGAGCCAGACATGAACGAGCACCCAACCGGTTTCGATGAAGACTATCTCGCCGAGGCGGCGACACTGCTGGCGCATGACGAGCCGTTTCCGGGTGGCGCCGTGGTGCCGCCGATCTACCAGACCTCGCTGTTCACCTTCGGCAGCTATGCCGAAATGGCCGATACGTTTGCCGGCAAAAGAAAACAGCCGATCTATTCGCGCGGCGACAATCCGACGGTGATGGAGTTCGAGGCGAGGGTGGCGGCACTCGAGGGTGCGGAAGCCGCGCGCGCCTTTTCCAGCGGCATGGCGGCAATCAGCGCCACAGTGCTTGCCTTCGTCGGCGCCGGCGAGCGCATCCTTGCGGTGCGCCATTGCTATGGCGATGCCTACCGGCTGTTTGAGCGGCTTTTGCCGCGGCTGAACATCAAGGTCGACTATGTCGACGGCTCCGACCCGGATGCGGTGGCGGCCGCTCTTCCCGGCGCCAAACTGCTCTATCTCGAAAGCCCGACCTCGATGATGTTCGAGCTGCAGGACTTGCCGCATTTGACCCGGCTGGCGAAAGAACAGGGCATCATCACCACGATCGACAATTCCTGGGCGACGCCGGTGTTCCAGAAGCCGATCGCGCATGGCGTCGATCTGGTGCTGCACTCGGCCTCGAAATATCTCGGCGGCCACAGCGACACAGTCGCCGGCGTGGTCGCCGGTTCCGCAGCCCATATCAAACACATCAATGAGCAGACTTATTCCTATCTCGGCGGCAAGCTGTCACCTTTCGAGGCGTGGCTGTTGCTACGTGGCTTGCGCACGCTGCCGCTGCGGCTGCCGCACCATATGAAGAGCGGCCTGACCATCGCCGAGCGTCTGAAGGCGCACGCCAATGTCGAGCGCGTCAACCATCCCGCCTATTCGAACCATCCTGGCAAGGCGACACTTGCTGGTTACGCAGGATTGTTCTCCTTCGAGGTGACCGACGACATCGACATCCCGGTCTTTGTCGACGCGCTGAAATATTTCCGCATCGGCGTCAGCTGGGGCGGACATGAAAGCCTGGTCGTGCCGGCCAAGGCGTCGCTGGAACAGACGCCGGGACTGAATTCGATGGCGCGCTTCGGCGTCAGCCCCCGAACCATCCGCTTCAATGTCGGATTGGAAAATGTCGAGGACCTGTGGGCCGATGTGGCCCAGGCCTTCGAAAAAGCCAGAAAATAACAAGCCGCTTCAAAATGGGAGTCTTGAAGATGAAAAAACTGACCGTCATGCTTGCCACCGTCGCTGGGCTGGCAATAACAGCCGGCTACGCCATGGCCGATACGACCCTCAAGATGGTCGAGGTGATTACCAGCCCGCCGCGCACCGAGTTCCTGAAGAAGCAGATCGCCGAGTTCGAGGCGGCCAATCCAGGCGTCAAGGTCGAACTGGTCTCGCTGCCCTGGGGGCAGGCTTTCGAAAAATTCCTGACCATGGTGCAGGCCGGCGACACACCCGACGTGGTCGAGATGCCGGAACGCTGGATGGGCCTTTACGCCAACAATGCCCAGCTCGAGGATCTCGGCCCCTATATGGCCAAATGGGACGACGCCAAGACGCTCGGCGACCGCGCCAAGCAGTTCGGCTCGACCGTCAACAACACCCAGTTCATGATCCCCTACGGCTACTATGTGAACGCGCTGTTCTGGAACAAGAAGCTGTTCAAGCAAGCCGGGCTCGACGGCCCTCCGGCGACGCTCGACGAGTTCGTCGCCGATTCCAAGAAGATCTCCGCCATTCCCGGCAAATACGGCTACTGCCTGCGCGGCGGACCTGGCGCCTTCAACGGCATGCACATGTTCATGAACATCGCCGCCGGCAAGGGCGGCTACTTCAACGAGGATGGCACCTCGACCATCAATGACGAAGGCTCGGTCAAGGGCCTGCAGATGCTGGCCGACATGTACAAGGACGGCCTGGCGCCGAAGGATGCGGTGAGCTGGGGCTTTAATGAAACTGTGACCGGCTTCTATTCCGGCACCTGCGCCATGCTCAACCAGGATCCGGACGCGCTGCTCGGCATCGCCGACAAGATGAGCGCCGACGATTTCGCCGTGGCGCCTCTGCCGGTCGGCCCAAGCGGTAAGTCATACCCGACGCTCGGCTATGCCGGCTGGGCGATGTTTGCCAACTCCAAGAACAAGGACGACGCCTGGAAGCTGATGGCGACGCTTTTGTCGCCCAAGGACAATCTCGAATGGGCCAAGGAAGTCGGCGTGGTGCCGATCCACAATGGCGCCGACCAGGATGCCCATTTCAAGACCGAGCAGTTCAAGGGCTGGTTCACCGAACTCAGCGACAGCTCGAAATATGAAATGGTGACGCCGCCGACACATCTGGAAAACCTCGGTAATTTCGTCGATCAGGTGGCGATCAAGAATTTCCAGGAAGTGCTGCTTGGCCAGAAGACGGCCAAGGAGGCGGCCGACGCATGGGCTGCGTTCCTGACCAAGGAACAGCAGGACTGGCTGGCGAAGAACAAGAAGTAAGCGCAGGTCCACCTTCTCCCCGTTTACGGGGAGAAGGTGTCACGAAGTGACGGATGAGGGTCGGCGCCAGGTTCTGCCAACTCAGCGCTGCCCCTCATCTGCCTGCCGGCATCTTCTCCCCGTGAACGGGGAGAAGGATGCTGTTGCCACGCCGGCATCCACCTTCCACCGTGAGTACCGTATGACCTATGCCGTGTCCGAAATCCGATCCGCCGGCAGGCCGCGCAAGAAGCGGCTTTCCTATGCGACGGTCGAGCCCTGGCTTTATCTCAGCCCGGCGATCGTGCTTCTGGTCGTGGTGCTGCTCGTGCCGCTGGTCATCGGCATCAGCTACTCCTTCCGAAAATTCTCGGCCTTCAAGTCTGAATATGTCGGGCTCGGCCAGTATCAGGCCATGCTGTCGGATCAGGTGCTGGGCCAGGCGCTGGTCAACACGGCCTGGTGGACCGTCGCAAGCCTGTTCTTCCAGTTCTTCCTCGGTCTCGGCCTGGCGCTGCTGCTCGACAAGCCGTTTCGGGGCCGCAAGGTGGTGCAGGCCCTGGTGTTCCTGCCTTGGGCGGTGCCGTCCTTCCTGTCCGGTCTCACCTGGGCGTGGCTGTTCAACCCGATTGTCGGACCACTGCCGCACTGGCTTTTCGCCCTTGGCCTGAAGGCGGAGCCGACCAATGTGCTCTCCGATCCTTCGACCGCGATGTGGGGGCCGATCATCGCCAATGTCTGGTTCGGCATCCCCTTCTTTGCCATCACATTGCTGGCGGCGCTGAAATCGATCCCGTCGGAACTGCATGAGGCTGCAGCCATCGACGGCGCTTCGCCCTGGCAGCGCTTCACCAAGGTGACGCTGCCGTTCCTGGCTCCAACCATCGCCATCACCGTCATGCTGCGCACCATCTGGATCGCCACCTTCGCCGACCTGATCTTCGTCATGACCGAGGGGGGACCGGCCGGCTCCACCAATACGGTGCCGGTCTACATCTATGTCAGCGCCTTCAAGTCGCTGGACAAGGGCTATGCCTCGGCGGTGGCCGTGCTGTTGCTGGTCCTGCTCATCGCCTATGCGATCGCCCTGATCGCCATCCGCCGCTCACTCGTGAGGCACGTCTGATGATCGCGGGACGCTCAACCTCGGCGCGCTTCTTCGGCGGTCTTGGCCTCTACGCCGCGATCGCGGCCTATGTGGTCTTCGCGCTGTTCCCGATCTTCTGGACGTTGAAGATCTCGGTGACGCCGGAACGGTTGCTCTATTCCGAAGGCATCACCTTCTGGCCCTCGCAGATGACGCTGCAGAACTTCCTCACGGTGCTCGAGGCGACCGATTTCCCGCGCTATTTCCTCAACAGCGTCATCGTCTCGGTGTCGACGGCGGCCCTGGTGACGGTGATCGCGACGCTCGCCGGCTATGCCATGTCGCGCTTCACCTTCCGTGGCAAGGCGGCACTGGCGCTGATGCTGCTTTTGACCCAGACCTTTCCGCTGGTGATGGTCATTCCGCCGATCTACCGCGTGATGGGAGAGATCGGCCTGATCAACAGCCTGACCGGGCTGATCATCATCTACACCGCCTTCAACACCGCCTTCGCCACCTTCCTCATGCAGTCCTTCTTCGACGGCATCCCGAAGGACCTGGAGGAGGCGGCGATGATCGACGGCTGCACGCGCGCGCAGGCGATGCGCCGGGTGATCGTGCCGCTGACGCTGCCCGGCATGGGCGCCACACTCGGCTTCGTCTTCACCGCCGCCTGGAGCGAGCTTCTGTTCGCGCTGATGCTCATCTCGAGCGACGACCAGAAGACCTTTGCCGTCGGCCTGCTCACCTTCATCGGCAAGTTCGCTGTCGACTGGGGGCAGATGATGGCCGCGTCCATTCTGGCGCTCATCCCGGTCTGCATCTTCTTCGCCTTCCTGCAACGCTATCTCGTCACCGGTCTCACCGCCGGCGCCGTGAAGGGATAATCGATGGCCTCCGTCACGCTTGAAAAAGTCCGCAAAGACTATGGCGCCGTGCGCGTGCTGCATGCGGTCGACCTTGAGATTGCCGATGGCGAATTCGTCGTCCTGGTCGGCCCCTCGGGCTGCGGCAAGTCGACATTGCTGCGCATGATCGCGGGGCTGGAAGAGGTTTCGGACGGCGAGATCCATATCGGCGAACGGCTGGTCAACGACGTCGCTCCCAAGGACCGGGACATCGCCATGGTGTTCCAGTCCTATGCACTCTATCCGCATATGGATGTGTCGAAGAATATGGGCTTCAGCCTGATGCTGAAAAAAGCCGGCAAGCCGGCGATCGACGCGCGCGTCGACGGTGCGGCCAAGCGGCTCGGCCTCGACACTTTCCTGCAGCGCCTGCCCAGGCAATTGTCCGGCGGCCAGCGCCAGCGCGTCGCCATGGGCCGCGCTATCGTGCGCGATCCCAAGGTATTCCTGTTCGACGAGCCGCTTTCGAACCTCGACGCCAAGCTGCGGGTGCATATGCGCGCCGAGATCAAGGCACTGCACCAGCAGTTGAAGACCACTTCGGTCTACGTCACCCACGACCAGATCGAGGCCATGACCATGGCCGACCGCATCGTCGTGATGCATGACGGCTATGTGCAGCAGGTCGGCGCGCCGCTCGATCTCTACGACCGGCCGGCCAACATCTTCGTCGCCGGTTTCATCGGCTCACCGGGCATGAACTTCCTGCCGGCAACGGTCGAGAAGGGCGGCAAGGTGGATGCCGTGCTTTCCGATGGTCAGAAGCTGCGGCTGCCGGATGGCCTGCCGCTGAAGGACGACGACCAGATAACCCTGGGCTTGCGGCCCGAGCATATCAGGCTTGCCGAGGACGGTGCGTTGCGAGGCGAGGTGGGCGTGGTGGAGCCGCTTGGCCTGTCGACGCAATTCTATGTCAAGTTGGCCAGCCAGCAGCTCTGCGTGTTCGCCATGGGTCGAGCCGGCGTGAAGCCGGGTGAGTCCGTGCGACTGTCGGCCGATCCGGCGGCGCTGCATATCTTCGATCCGGCGAGCGGCAACCGCATCGGCTGACCAAGGCTATTCAACGAAAAACGCCGCCCGGTGGGCGGCGTTTTTCGTATTCCTGGAAAACCAGATTACTTGATCTTGGTTTCCTTGAACTCGACGTGCTTCTTGGCGACCGGATCGTACTTGCGGAACGACAGCTTGTCGGTCTTGGTACGGCTGTTCTTGCTGGTCACGTAGAAGAAACCGGTGTCGGCGGTCGACAGAAGCTTGATCTTGATGTTTGCGGCTTTGGCCATGATATCAGTCCGTTAGTGTTTGTGGGGTTTTAGCCGCTGGAGCACGGGAAAACACCCGGACGCGGGAAACTTGGCGCGACACATAAAGAACACCGCCGGAAAGTCAAGCCCGGCGCTCCTTGGGTAGTGCATCAGTATGAAGATCGCCGTTCAAATGGCCGGCGCGAGCTGCCGGATGACAATTAGACCTCGCTAATATATTCTTATCCGGGAATGCGAGGGATGTCATGGGACAGCCAAGAAGATGGATCGTGATGGCGTGGCTGGTCCTATCTGGCGACGCGGACGCCCACGATTGGTACACCGGCAAGAAAGACCCGGTTATGCAATCTGATTGCTGCGGCAACAAAGATTGCCATCCGATAGACCCTCGCGAGGTCAGGGAGACGAAAGACGGCTACTACGTCAGGCTGCCCCGTCCTGCATATATGAACGAGCCGCAAGAGCCGGAGTGGTTTATCCCTAGAGCGCGTGTCCAAGCCTCCCCCGATGACCGCTACCATCTCTGCGAGCATTTAATGACGTTCTATCGAACGATCATTCCCCATATGAAGTTCGAGACCTACGAGAGATACAGATGGAGGTGTTTCTTCGCGCCTAAGGGCACGAGTTCAATCGAGAAAGGCCGCCTGCATCTTGTGCGGCAATAGCTGGGGCAGATTTCAAACTGATGCACTATCGGTCCCTGCAAGCGCAGCCGAAGCCGGCCGCGGCCGGCAATCATACCGGCTCTGCCACCAGGACGATGGTTTTCTTCCAATCGCCTGTCGTGTTCCACCAGCGATTCGGGTTGGCCTGGTCTTCGAGCCCCTTGGAGCGGCTGGCAAGAATCGGCTGAATACGGATCACCGGCTCCTGATAGGAGTGCGCCTGGAAAATCGCCTCGACGACGCGTGCCGCGAGCGCCTGGTCGTCGGGCAGTTCGAACGACACCTCGACAGTGCCTGGGCGGCGACGCAATTCGGTCTCGGCGCCGGCCGCGGCGCCGTCAAGCGGTCTGTAGCGCTCGATGCCATGCGCCGATTGGTAGGCATTGCGGTCATATTTGCCCGTGCCGAGCGGGGTGATCGCCACCACCGCGTCCATGATTCGGTCGACATCGGCCACCGGCGCCTGGAACGTCACGAGCAGCAGGAGCGTCATGCGCAGGGACGTGGTCTCGAAGCCGCTATCGATCATCGGATATCCTCTCTTCATCGTGCTGGGACCACCTTATAGCTCGGGCCTGCTGACACGGTTCTGTCAGCAGGCTGTCACCGGCCGACAGGGAAAGGAGAGTTGGCGAACGGTATCGACTAAAGAATCTTGCGGACGAGCCTGACGCCGACAAGGACGATGTAGGCGGCGAAGAACAGGCCGAGCGACCAGCCGAAGCCGGAAGGCCCGAACGCGTCCATGCCGATGCCGATCGCTTGCGGACCAAGCACCATGCCGACGCCGTAGCACAGCACGAAGGCGGCATTGGCGGAGGCCAGTTCGTGGCCGGAAAGCTGCGAGCCGAGATGGGCAAGGCCGATCGTATACATGGCCGCGACCACGCCGCCCCACACAAACAGCAGTCCTGCCATCAGGTGCCAGTTGCCGGCCAGATGCGGCATGAAGACCGTGCCGACAAGCCCGACGGCGGCGCAGGCCAGAAGCAGATAGCGTCGATCCGACACGCGGTCGCTGATCATGCCGATCGGGATCTGCAGCAGCACATTGCCGAGACCGATCATGGTCAAGAGCAAGGCGGCGTCGGCTTCGGAATAGCCGATACGGTTGCCATAGACCGGAAAGAGCGCGAAACCGCCGGTCTCGACCGCGCCAAACACCAGCACAGCAAAGGTCGCGGTCGGCACCAGCCAGATGTAGCGCAGGAAGTTGCTCGTTTCGCCGTCGACGACAATGGCGGGGCTCTCGTTGCGCGCGGCAAGCACCGGTATGGCGGCCAGGGTCACCAGCGCGATGATGACGCCGAACGGCCGGAAGCCTGAGCTGCCGAGATGCGCGAACAGCCACGGTCCGGCGGCAAAGCCGAGCGACAAGACCGTGGCGTAGATACCAAGCACGAGGCCGCGCCGGTGTGGCGGCGCCGAGGTGCTGATCCAGAATTCCGACAGGATGAACAGCACTGTCAGCGCGATGTGCAGCACGACGCGCAGCGGAAACCACATCCAGAAATCGGGCGCGAAATGGAAACCGACAAAGGCCAGCGCGCCGAGCAGGATCATGCCAAGCATGGTCCAGGCGACGCCGAAGCGCATGGCAAGCGGCGTGGCGAGCGGTGCGCCGGCGATCGAAGCCAGGCCGGCCACCGCCGTGTTGAGGCCGATCATCGATGCCGAATGGCCCCGCGTTTCCAGGATGACGCTGAGCAGCGGCATGCCGAGGCCGATGGCGATGCCGACGACGCTGATCGACGAAATCGCCGCCACCATCGGCAGCCAATGTACGCGTTCGTCGCCCTGCGGTTGGGTATCGACCGTCATGGAACCTTGAATACTCTACAGAATTTCGCGGGTGAAGCGGTTACGCACCAGCCGGTAGAAGGGGACAGGGCTGCCCGGCCGCAGCAATGGATCATTGGCGAGCCGCTTTTCCAACTCCTCCAGAATCATCCGGGTGATGTCGGGTATGTCAGCCTGCTTTGCCTTGGCAAGCGGCAGCCAGACCAGTTCCTCCAGCTCGTTGGTCGGGCCGCCATCGGGCAATTCCATGGCGACGTCGTCGCGCCAGGCGCAGAAGAAGCGGGTGTCGAAGCGGCGGACCCGGTTGGGTGGCGTGATGGCGCGCGCGATGAAGCGCAGCGCTTCCAGCGACGGGGTCACGCCATGGTCGACGAAACCCTGCCAGTCGCGCCTTGTGGTGACAAAGGCGCCCTTGCGGCCAAGCAGCAGGCCGGCTTCCTCATAGGTCTCGCGGATGGCCGACAGGGCGATGGCGCGAGCGCGCGCCGCGCTGGTGCGGCCTGGACCGGCGGTGAGCTTTGCCTCCTGCTCCGGTTGCAGGGCGGTCGCCGTCGGGATGCGACTGTCGGCCGGGTCCGTGCGACCGCCGGGAAAGACGAATTTGCCCGGCATGAATGCATGGCCGGCATGGCGGCGGCCCATCAGCACCAGGACGTCATCGCCCTTGCGGTCGAGTAGGATCAGGGTCGCGGCGTCACGCGGACGCAAGGGCCGACCGCCATGCGCGGCAAGACCCTTGTCGAGCTTGTCGACGTCCGCCTTGGTCATTGCTTCCATGCGCTGGACCTAGCGGAAACTTCTTGCATGCGAAAGTGGCCTTAGCGATTGCACGTTGCGCCAGCGGCCGTCTCAGGCGCCGGGATGGAGCTCTAGCTCATCCTTTTCGCCGCTGAAGCCGTGCATATAGAAGGCCCATTGCAGGCCGATGACGGCGCCCTTTACCGGCTGCAGCAGCGCGACCGACAACAGGATGGTTAGCGGCACCCAGATGGCGATGTGCTGCCAGGTGGAGAGCGTCGAGGTCGCCTCGATGCCCATGAAGGCGCCGAGCACGATGTGGCCGACGATGACGATCACCAGATAGGCGGGCAGATCATCGGCGCGATGGTGATGAATTTCCTCGCCGCAGACCGCGCAGGTTTCGACGGTCTTGGTGAAGCCGCGAAACAGCTTGCCTTCGCCGCAATGCGGGCAGCGGCCAAGCATGCCACGCTTCATCGCCGTCCACAGCGGGCGCGCAGCGCGGCCCGAATGGAGCTCGCCGCCGAAAATCTGTTCTTCCATGCCTCTTGCCATCATCGTCTCCTGCCGCGCGGGCCGGAGCGCGATTGTGACGCACGGGCGCGGCCTTTAGCCTTGAGAAACGACCTTTTGGAGCCTGGCAAAGGCTTCGGGTCGGTCAACATCTCGAAGCGCATCGCACCTGCCATCGGCGCCACCTCGACGAGACGGACCTCGACGCGGTCCGCCAGCTGATAGCCCTTGCCCGAGCGTTCTCCGTAGAGCGAGCGGGCCGTTTCGTCGTATATATAGTAGTCGCCACCCAGTGTTGACACCGGGATAAAACCATCCGCGCCATACTGCGGCAATTGGACAAATAGTCCCGATTTGGTGACGCCGGAAATGCGGGCGTCGAAGCGGTCGTCGATCCGCTCGGCGAGATAGGCTGATATCAGCCGGTCGACCGTGTCGCGCTCGGCCGCCATGGCGCGCCGTTCCGTGGCGGAGATCAATTCCGAGACGTCTTCGAGCCTCGCTTCCTCGTCCTGCGTCAGCCCGCCCGGGCCGAGGCCGAGCGCGGCAATCAGCCCGCGATGCACGATCAGGTCGGCGTAGCGGCGGATCGGCGAGGTGAAATGCGCGTAGCGCTTCAAATTGAGGCCGAAATGGCCGATATTCACAGGCGAATATTCGGCCTGGCTCTGCGAGCGCAGCACCACCTCATTGACCAGGGCCTCGTTGTCGGCGCCGCGCACGCGCTCCAGTATCCCGTTGAACTGGCTTGGCCGCATCTGCGCGCCGCGCGCCAGTGAAAGACCGAGCGTCTGCAGGAATTCGCGCAGCGATTCCTGCTTGGCCAGCGACGGCGCATCATGGATACGGAACACCAGCGCCTGCTTCTTCGCTTCCAGCGTCTCGGCGGCGGCGACATTGGCCTGGATCATGAATTCTTCGACCAGCTTGTGGGCGTCGAGCCGTTCCGGCACGACGACGCGGTCGACGGTGCCGTCGGGCTTGAGCATGATCTTGCGTTCCGGCAGGTCGAGTTCCAGCGGCTGGCGGCCATCGCGACCCCGCTTCAGGATCGCATAGGCATCCCATAGCGGTTTCAGCACCGTGTCGAGGATCGGGCCGGTCTTGTCGTCCGGCGCTCCGTCAATGGCCGCCTGTGCCTGCGGATAGGCGAGCTTGGCCGCCGACTTGATCATCACGCGGTGGAAGGAATGCCTGATCTTGTGGCCGTCGGCCGAAAAAGTCATGCGCACGGCAAGCGCCGGGCGGTCCTGGCCTTCGCGCAGCGAACAGAGATCATTGGAGATGCGTTCGGGCAGCATCGGCACGACGCGGTCCGGGAAATAGACCGAATTGCCGCGCTTCAGCGCCTCACGGTCGAGCGCTGTGCCATGGCGCACATAGGCGGCGACGTCGGCGATGGCCACGGTGGCTATGACGCCGCCGGGGTTCTTCTCGTCCGGATCCGTCGTGGCGAACACCGCATCGTCATGGTCCTTGGCATCGGCCGGATCGATGGTCACCAGCGGCAGGTCGCGCCAGTCCTCGCGGTGAGCAAGCGTCGCCGGCTTCATCGCTTCGGATTCGGCTATGACGTCGGCGGGAAAGATATGCGGAATGTCGTGGGCGTGAATGGCGATCATCGAGACCGCCTTCTCGCTGGTCAGCGAGCCCAGCACGTTGAGCACCTTGGCGCGCGGCAGCCCGTAGCGGGAGGCGCGCGCCGGTTCGACCTCGACCAGATCGCCGTTCTTGGCACCGTTCTGGAATTCCTTGTCGACGATCAGTTCGGGCTGGCGGCGTTCCACCGGCTCGATGCGGAAGCTGCCGTCCTGCAGAATGCGAAAGACACCGAGCACGGCATCGTTCCGCTTCTCGAAAATCTTCATCACCCGCCCGGTGTAGGCCGGGCCTGACGGATCGTCGGTCGGAAACGTCTTGGCCAGCACCCGGTCACCAATGCCCGGTGCCGGGCCATTGCCGCCGCGCGAGACGCGGATCGAGACGACTGGCGGTTCGCCCGGGCCGACGGCCTCGGTCGGGTGCGCCAGCAAAATGCCGTCGCCGTCGCGGCCAAAAATGTCGAGTATGGCGACATGGGGCAGGGCGCCGACGCGGGCCAGCCGCTTGCGCTCCCTGGTCAGGATGCCTTCATCCTGCAGATCGCGCAAAATGTCCTTCAGCCAGATGCGGTCGTCGCCGCGCAGCGCGAACGCCTTGGCGATGTCGCGCTTTCCGGCGCGGTCGGGGTTTTCGGCGATATAGCGCAGGATCTCGTCACGCGAGGGCCGGTAGTCGTCCTTGACCTTGGCCCTGGTGTCGGCGGTGCGCGGATCGCCGTGGCTTCGTCCGGAGATCTTGCGCGCCACGCCGTCCTATCCCTTTTTCTTCGCGGCCGGCTTCTTCGAAGCCGGTTTTTTGGCCGCCGTTTTCTTTGCAGCGGGCGCCTTGGCCGCCGCTGCCTTGCGGAACGGCTTCTTGCCGCCACCACTCTTGGCCTCTCTCTCGGCAATCAGCGCCAGCGCCTCCTCGATCGTCACCGATTGCGGATCCTTGCCCTTGGGCAGCGTGGCGTTGACCTTGCCGAAATTGACGTAAGGCCCGTACTTGCCGTCGCGCACGACGATCTTGCCGCCACCGTCGGGATGGTCGCCCAGCTCCTTGAGCGCTGCCGGCGTGCCGCCATTGCGGCCGCCCTTGCCCTTTGCCTGCTTCTCGGCAATCACCGTGACGGCGCGGTTGAGGCCGATCGAGAACACGTCCTCTATGCTGTCGACATTGGCGTAGGTGCCGTCATGCAGCACGAAGGGACCGTAGCGGCCGAGCCCGGCCGAGATCATCTTGCCGCTTTCGGGATGTTTGCCGACGTCGCGCGGCAGCGACAGCAATGCCAGCGCCTTCTCGTGGTCGATCGACTCGGGCGTCCAGCCCTTCGGCAGGCTGGAGCGCTTTGCTTCCTTGCCGTCGCCGCGCTGGATATAGGGGCCGAAACGGCCGGAACGCAGCGTGATCTCTTCGGCCGTGTAGGGATCCTTGCCAAGCAGCCTGGTGCCGTCCTCGCCGCCGCCATTCTCGCCATTGGGGTTGGCGGCGTCGCCGAGCTGGCGGGTGTAGGAGCATTCGGGATAGTTCGAGCAGCCAACAAAGGCGCCGAACTTGCCGAGCTTGAGCGACAAATTGCCTGAGCCGCATTTCGGGCAGATACGCGGGTTGGAGCCGTCCTCGCGCGCCGGAAACACCAGCGGCGCCAGTTCCTCGTTCAGCGCGTCGAGCACGTCGGTGACGCGCAGCTCCTTGATGTCGGCGACGGCGCCTGAAAAATCCTTCCAGAAGTCGCGCAGCACGTCCTTCCAGGCGAGCTTGCCGTCGGAGATCTCATCGAGCTTTTCCTCGAGCGAGGCGGTGAAGTCGTATTCGACATAGCGCTCGAAGAAACTTTCCAGGAAAGCCGACAACAGCCGGCCTTTTGCCTGCGGCACCAGCCGGCGCTTGTCGATGGTGACGTAGTCGCGATCCTCGAGCGTCTTCAGGATTGCCGTATAGGTCGACGGGCGGCCGATGCCGAGTTCTTCCAGCTTCTTGATCAGCGACGCCTCGGAGTAGCGCGGCGGCGGCTCGGTGGTGTGCTGGGTGGCGTTGATGGCCTGGCGCGCAAGTTGCTCGCCGGCGCGGATCTCCGGCAGGCGGCGGTTTTCCTCGTCTTCGGCGTCGTCGTCCTTCTGGTCGGTGTATGCAGCAATGAAGCCGTCGAAGCGGACGACCGAGCCGACAGCGCGCAACTCGGCGGTGCGGGCGCCGTTGACCGCCTCGATCTCGACCGTGGTGCGCTCGATTTCGGCCGGCTGCATCTGGCTGGCGATGGCGCGCTTCCAGATCAGTTCATAGAGCCGCGCCTGGTCGGCATCGAGATATTGCCGCACCGAAGCCGGGGTGCGCATGAAATCGGTCGGGCGGATGGCTTCGTGCGCTTCCTGGGCGTTCTTGGCCTTGGTCGTGTAAAAGCGCGGCTTTTCCGGCAGGTATTTGGGCCCGAACTCCTTGGTGATCGCATCGCGGGCGGCGTCGATCGCCTCCGGCGCCATCTGCACGCCGTCGGTTCGCATGTAGGTGATCAGGCCGGCGGTCTCGCCGCCAATGTCCATGCCCTCATAGAGCCGCTGCGCCACCTGCATGGTGCGCGTCGCCGAGAAGCCGAGCCCGGAAGAGGCGGCCTGCTGCAGCGTCGAGGTGGTGAAGGGCGGGCCTGGGTTGCGCTTGGTCGGCTTGGCTTCGACCGACAGCGCCTTGAAGGCAGCGCCGTCGAGCATCGCCTTGATGTCGTCGGCCTGCGCCTTGTTGGAGATGTCGAGTTTTTGCAGCTTCTTGCGCTCGAAAGCGGTCAGGCGCGCTTCAAAACTCTCGTTGCGCGGTGTGCCGAGGATGGCCGCGATCTGCCAGTATTCCTCGCGGATGAAGCGCTCGATCTCGGATTCGCGGTCGCAGACCAGGCGTAGCGCCACCGACTGGACGCGGCCGGCCGAGCGGGCGCCGGGCAGCTTGCGCCACAGCACCGGCGAGAGCGTGAAACCGACGAGATAGTCGAGCGCCCGGCGGGCGAGATAGGCATCGACCAGCGGCACGTCGATCTGGCGCGGATTGGCCATCGCTTCCAGCACCGACGACTTGGTGATGGCGTTGAAGACGACGCGGCTGACCGGCTTGTCCTTCAGCGCGCGCTTCTGCTTCAGAACCTCGAGCACATGCCAGGAGATGGCTTCGCCTTCGCGATCCGGGTCGGTGGCGAGGATTAGGCCGTCGGCATCCTTGACCGCATTGGCGATGTCGGTGAGGCGCTTGCCCGAGGCGGTATCCACCGCCCAGGACATGGCGAAGTCCTCATCCGGGCGCACCGAGCCATCCTTGGCCGGCAAATCGCGGACGTGGCCGAACGAGGCCAGAACCTTGTAGTTCCTGCCGAGGTATTTGTTGATTGTCTTCGCCTTGGCCGGCGATTCGACGACGACGACGTCCATGAGGTCTCATATCAGCTGTGGGCGGCGGAAGAACTCCGCAACGCGCGACGAAATCTCGATCTGTTCGTCGCTCACATGGCCGCGCTTTTGCATCCGGTCAAGGGGAAGCGGCCAAATTGCAGGGATGCCGGCAGCAATACACTCTTAGAGTGTATGGAGAAAATCACATTTTTCGAATGAGCCGGCAGCGGTCCGGGATAATCGGAAGCGGCTCAATTCGTTGCCGTCCGAGGCGGGCGAGCAACGCGCCGGCTCGACGCCACGACAGGCAGGCCGCCGGACCACGGAATGCCCGGCGGCCAGGGGGAGACCCGCTTCAAACGGAACTCTCCGGATCGGGAGAATTCAGTCGGCCTTGACGACGTGCCAGACGCCGGCGACACCGTCACCGCTCATGTCGCCAGCCTTCTTGTCCTTGATGAAGGTGTAGACCGGCTTGCCGTCATAGGCCCACATCTTGGTTCCGTCAGTGCGATCGACAACGCTCCATTCGTCATCCGCCTTGGCGCCGGCTTCGGCCTTAAGCGGCGGCCAGTTGGTGGCGCATTTGTCATAGCAGTTGGTCTTGCCCTTCTCGTCCTTGTCATAGCTGTAGAGCGTCATGCCTTTGGCGTCGGTGTAGATCTTGGTGCCGCCGACTTCGGCTTCCTTCCATGCCTCGGCGGCAAAGGAAGCGGTCGTGCCGAGCAGGAGCGCGGCCAGCGCTACGGTCATGGTTTTCATGGAGATCTCCCTGATTTCTGGAGACGCGCGGGAAATCGCGGCCTCCTTGTGTCAACGCCATGGGCAGGTGATTTCTTCCCGGACCGCGATGACTTGCCACATGATGGTGATTGGCGGGCAGGTCCGCGTGCCGCTATATCGTTGCCAGAGCGGTCGGAGCTTTGGAATGGCATTGGAT
Organism: bacterium M00.F.Ca.ET.205.01.1.1; assembly: GCA_004791255.1. GTDB lineage: Bacteria > Pseudomonadota > Alphaproteobacteria > Rhizobiales > Rhizobiaceae > Mesorhizobium. The sequence continues at coordinate 300,094 of SRUQ01000002.1, read as the reverse complement.
ATCGGCTATGTCAGCGCGGTCGGGGCGGGAGCCCTCTCGTTCCTGTCGCCTTGCGTGCTGCCGCTGGTGCCGCCCTATCTCTGCTACATGGCCGGCGTGTCGGTCGATGATTTCCGCGGCAATGCGGGCGTGACGGCACGCGAGGGCACGCGCGGTGCGTTGCTCTATTCCTCGCTCGCCTTCGTGCTCGGCTTCTCCACCGTGTTCGTGGCGCTCGGCGCCGGCGCCTCGACCATCGGTCGGCTGCTGCGCGTCTGGCAGGAGCCGCTGGCGATGGGCGCCGGCGTGCTGATCATCCTGATGGGCCTGAATTTCCTCGGCATCCTGCGCATCCCGCTGCTGTCGCGCGAGGCGCGCTTCCAGTCGCAGGGCAAGCCGGCCAGCGCCGTCGCCGCCTACGTCATGGGCCTGGCTTTCGCCTTTGGTTGGACGCCCTGCATCGGCCCGGTGCTGGGACCGATCCTGACGCTGGCCGGCGGCCGCGAGACGGTCGGCGAGGGCGCATTGCTGCTCGCCGCCTATTCGCTCGGCCTCGGCATCCCGTTCCTGGTCGCGGCCCTGTTCTCCGGCGCCTTCATGCGCTTCCTCGGCAAATTCCGTGTCCATCTCGGCCGCGTCGAAAAGGCGATCGGCGCGCTGCTGGTGGTTGCCGGCGTGTTCTTCCTGACCGGCGGCGTGCAGACGGTGTCCTATTGGCTGCTGGAGAATTTCCCGGTGCTGGGGCGGCTGGGGTAGCACCCCTTGTGATTGCTGTCAGAAGTTTGGCTCGACTCGCTGAAAAACGCAGACGCTTTTGAATCCATTGGCGAGAGGCTGGACGAGGATAGCGGTAGGGCGCTGTTGCAGATTGGTTGCTTGGGCCAGCAAATAGAGCTTTCCATCGATCCACTGCGTATCGAAGTGGACGTAGCGCCAACTCACATCCGGATACAGCCCCGGCATGCTTCCGGCTATCACGCTCCATCCCGATGGCAATTTGTCAGCCGGGAACTTGTCCCCATCGTCGTCAAGCATGCTCTCTTTTAGGATTTTCGAAGGGTCGGCCGTGACCGGGGCCAGCAGCATAAGGTCGCCGTCGAAATAATGATTGATCCCGCTCCAACGGACAAGCTTGCGACGCACGCCGGGGGACACTTCGACCGTTGCAATGTTGATATCTTGCCCCGCAGTCTCCACTGGGAAGACGTTGGCGGTGTCGTTGACGGTGGTGCCGACACCCTGAAATCCTTTTGGCCGAAGGCGCAGGAGTTTTCGGCAGAGACGCGGCTCTGACGTACCACGCGCCAGCAGTATGGTTCCGACCGGCGGACGGCGACCTGATGTCCCATACTCGACGCGATCAATCTCGTGGCGAATTAGCTGGAATGCCTCGTCTCGGCAGGTGATCACCCCATTGTCAGGCGCGGCGTAGCTATGGGCTGCATAGCAATAGCTCAGCCGATCCGGCCGAATGACAAGACCGATCAGCCAGGGGGCTTCGTCCACCCCGAAGCCGGACTTCCATTGTTTACGCGATAGAATTTTTCGCTTTGCAATCCAGAGGCTGAAGAAGGCCGGCGGATCGCCACCGCCCATGCCATAGCCAAAGGCTTGCTTCTGCCCGTCGCGAAGGCGGAGCGTCCAGCCATTGGCCATGGTGCAATTCGATTGGCCGAGAGTCGGCGCCGCCGATAGTCCCTGGTCGGCGCTGGTCGGTAGTTGACGATATACGATTGGCTCTTCGTCCGCCGTCATTGTAAAGCGAACCAATGCGACATTGTGGCCGGGTTGGCAAACCACCTCGGCATGTGGGGTGGAGTAGTCAGCCCGGGCGATGTCCGGACAGATCAATATGCAAAGAAAAATTATGAACGCAGGAAGAGCATACAGGTCACGGTTCAACATCTACAGTGTCCTTTTCAGGGCATGCCAGTGCCACTATCCCCGAAACTTTCTGCAAGACCAACACTCGCCTGATTGGGAGACAACCGCCTCGGCCATCGGAATTTAACCGCATTGGTGCAGCATCGCGCCGCTGTTAGCATGATTTGATTCCCACCCTTTTCATACGGTTGTCCATCCATGAGCCAGAGATCCTGCCTGTCCGTCATCCTCGCCGCCGGCGAAGGCACGCGCATGAAGAGCGCACTGCCGAAGGTGCTGCACCAGATCGCCGGCCTGCCGATGGTTGCCCATGTGGTGAAGGCGGCGGAGGCTGCGGGCGCCAGCGGGCTGGCGCTGGTGATCGGCCATGGCGCCGACGACATGCGTAAGGCGGCGGCAAAATTCGCGCCGGCCGCGGAGTTGTTCGTGCAGGAAAGGCGCCTCGGCACCGCGCATGCCGTGCTTGCCGCACGCGAAGCGATATCAATGGGTTACGACGACGTCCTCGTGATGTTCGGCGACACGCCGCTGATCGACGCGGAGGCGCTTGCCGCTGCGCGCGGCAAACTGGCGGACGGTGCGGCCGTCGTGGTCATCGGTTTCCGCACAGCCAACCCAACCGGCTATGGCCGGCTGATCGAAAGGGCCGGCAAGCTGGTCGCAATCCGCGAGGAGAAGGACTGTTCCGAGGCCGAGAAGAAGATCACCTTCTGCAATGCCGGCATGATGGCGGTGGCCGGCAAACATGCGCTGAAACTGCTCGATGCGGTCGGCAACAAGAACGCCAAGGGCGAATATTATCTGACCGACATCGTCGAGATCGCCGGCGCCCAGGGCCTGGACGTCGTCGCCACCGAAGCGAGCTTCGAGAGCGCTCTCGGCATCAACAACCGCGCCGAACTCGCCGAGGCGGAAGCCATCTGGCAGACGCGCCGCCGCCGTGAGGCGATGCTGTCGGGGGTGACGCTGATTGCGCCGGAAACGGTGTATTTCTCGCACGACACCGAGATTGGCGCCGACACGCTTGTGGAACCTAATGTCTGGTTCGGGACGGGCGTCAAGGTTGCTTCGGGCGCGAAAATCCATGCTTTCAGCCACATTGAGGGCGCTGTCATCGCGACCAATTGCGATGTCGGGCCGTTCGCGCGGCTGCGGCCGGGCGCCGACCTCAGGACCAAGGCAAAAGTCGGCAATTTCTGCGAGGTCAAGCAGGCTGTCGTCGAGGAAGGCGCCAAGGTCAACCACTTGACCTATATCGGCGACGCGCGCATCGGCGCCGGGGCCAACATCGGCGCCGGCACTATCACCTGCAACTATGATGGCTATTCGAAATTCTTCACCGACATCGGCGAGGGCGCGTTTGTCGGTTCAAACTCCTCGCTGGTGGCGCCGGTCACGATCGGCAAGGGCGGCTACATCGCATCGGGCAGCGTCATCACCGAAAGCGTGCCCGAGGACGCGCTGGCCTTCGGCCGCGCCCGCCAGAAGACCATTCCTGGCAAGGGCAAGGAACTGCGCGAGCGCTTTGCCTCGGCTGCGGCGGCGAAGAAAAAGTAAAGCCGACCCCCAAAACCCGAGCAATTGCACTAACCGGATTGCAAGAGCGGCCTGTCATGGTGCATGCGTGCGAAAACGTCCGTTACAGCGGACGAAATGCAATGTGACTTTCACGGCAGGCCGGCCATCCCTAAATAGCGCTGGTTTTCCATGGGCAATTGGGGGCTGTCTGCATGTGCGGTATCGTTGGAATTGTCGGCCACTCGCAGGTTGCGCCGCTCATCGTCGACGCGCTGAAGCGGCTGGAATATCGCGGCTATGACTCGGCCGGCGTCGCCACCATCGAGCGCGGCGAGCTTGGCCGCCGGCGCGCCGAAGGCAAGCTGATCAACCTCGAACGCCGGCTCAAGGACGAGCCGCTCGACGGCACCATCGGCATCGGCCACACGCGCTGGGCAACCCATGGCGTGCCCAACGAGACGAACGCGCATCCGCATTTTTCCAATGGCGTCGCCATCGTCCACAACGGCATCATCGAGAATTTCGCCGAACTGCGCGACGAGTTGATCCGCGACGGCTATTCCTTCTTGTCACAGACCGACACCGAGGTCGTCGCCCATCTGGTGGCGCGCGAACTGGCCGCCGGGCTGAAGCCGGTCGATGCGGCGCACAAGGCGCTGAAACGCCTCGAAGGCGCTTTTGCGCTGGCCATCATGTTCAAAGGTGATGAGGACCTGATCGTCGGCGCCCGCAACGGTCCGCCGCTGGCCGTTGGCCATGGCGACGGCGAGATGTTCCTGGGCTCGGACGCCATCGCGCTCGCCCCGTTCACCAATTCGATCACCTATCTCGAGGACGGCGACTGGGCGGTCGTGCGCCGCAACGGCGTCGCCATCTTCGACATCGACGGCAAAGAGGTCGAGCGCAAGCGCCAGCAGTCGCTGTCGACCAGCTTCATGGTCGACAAGGGCAACCGCCGCCATTTCATGGAGAAGGAAATCCATGAACAGCCCGAGGTGATCTCGCACACGCTGGCGCATTATGTCGATTTCGTTTCCGGCGTCTCCAAGCCACTCGACCTGCCGTTCGATTTCGCCGCCATCAACCGGCTGGCGATTTCGGCCTGCGGCACGGCCTATCTCGCCGGCCTGATCAGCAAATACTGGTTCGAGCGCTACGCGCGGCTGCCGGTCGACATCGATGTCGCCTCGGAATTCCGCTATCGCGAAATGCCGCTATCGGCGGACGACGCCGCCTTCTTCATCTCGCAATCTGGCGAAACCGCCGACACGCTGGCCTCGCTGCGCTATTGCCGCAAGGCCGGCATGAAGATTGGCGCCGTCGTCAATGTGCGCGAATCGACCATGGCGCGCGAATCCGACGTCGTGCTGCCGACGCTGGCAGGACCGGAGATCGGCGTCGCCTCGACCAAGGCTTTCACCTGCCAGCTTTCGGTGCTGGCTTCGCTCGCCGTGCGGGCCGGCGTGGCGCGCGGCACGATTTCGGCGCAGGAGGAAAAGGCGCTGGTGCGGGCTTTGTCGGAGGCGCCACGCTATGCCAACCAGGTGCTGAAGCTCGAAGACCAGATCGAGCGGATCGCGCGCGAAATCTCGCGCTATTCCGATGTGCTCTATCTCGGCCGCGACACCAATTTCCCGCTGGCCATGGAAGGCGCGCTGAAGCTCAAGGAAATCTCCTATATCCACGCCGAGGGCTATGCCGCGGGCGAATTGAAGCATGGCCCGATCGCGCTGATCGACGAGAACATGCCGGTCATCGTCATCGCCCCGCATGACCGCATCTTCGAGAAAACCGTGTCTAACATGCAGGAGGTCGCTGCACGCGGCGGCAAGATCATCCTGATCACCGACGCCAAGGGTGCTGCGCAGGCGAGCGTGAAGACGATGGAGACGATCATCCTTCCCGACGTGCCGGAGATCATCTCGCCGATCATCTATGCCCTGCCGATCCAGATGCTGGCCTATTTCGCCGCCGTCTTCATGGGCACCGACGTCGACCAGCCGCGCAACCTGGCGAAGTCGGTTACGGTGGAGTAGGGCGACTTAGCGATACGCCGGATTGTATCAATCAATGATACGCGCCTCTTGCGCCTGATTTTGTATCAATGTATGATACAGATAGCGGAGAAGGCTCTTGATCGTCTCGTTCAGAGGCAAGACGGTGGAGGCGGTCGCCGCGGGGCACCGAAAGGATTTCCGTCGGATTTGATCGCTCGTGCAGAGCGCCGGCTTCGGGCAATCGACAATGCCGTCCAATTGAATGACCTTCGGTCACCACCAGGAAACCACCTTGAGGCGCTAAAAGCCGATCGTGCCGGGCAATATTCGATACGTATCAACGATCAGTGGCGCATCTGCTTCAGATGGACCGCTGCCGGTGCCGAAGAGGCGGAGATCGTAGACTACCATTGAGGGCACTTGCCCTAACCCGTTGAGGTCCTGAGCCATGCCCAAGTTTGCACGCCCGATCCACCCCGGAGAATTCCTGCGCGAGGAGTATCTTGTGCCGCTCGACATGAGTGCCGGCGCGCTTGCCAAGAAGCTCAATCTTCCGCGCACCCGGATCGAGCGTATCGTCAAGGAAGAAGTTGGGCTGACACCCGACACCGCCCTTCGCCTCGCCAGGTTCTTTAACACCACGCCCGAGTTCTGGATGAATTTCCAGAAGGCCTACGAGTTGGAGACCGAAGCGAGGAAAATAGCGCCGGAACTTGAGAAGATCGTGCCAATGGAGGCTGCCGCCTAGCGAGAGCCTTTTAAAAACTTCGCAGTTCCAAAGCGTCGTCCGCTTCACTAATGTTGCGCTGCAACCCGCGCCCCGGTGAACCATGTCCGACGCCCTGAAGACCTCTGGCATGACCCGGCTGAGGAACTATTTCCTCACGGGCTTCGTCGTCTGTGCGCCGCTGGCAATCACCGCCTATATCGCCTGGTCGTTCATCGGTTGGGTCGATTCCTGGGTAAAACCCTATATTCCGGCGCGCTACAGCCCCGACACCTATTTGCCGTTCCCGGTCCCCGGTTTCGGGCTGATCGTGGCGCTGATCCTGATCACGCTGATCGGCTTCATGACGGCCAACATCGTCGGCCGCGCCATCGTCAATTTCGGCGAGCGCCTGCTTGGCCGCATGCCACTGGTGCGCGGCATCTATGGGTCGTTGAAGCAGATTTTCGAGACCGTGCTATCGAACCGGGGCGACATGTTCCGCCAGGTCGGACTGGTCGAATATCCCCGCAAGGGCGTGTGGTCGCTGGTTTTCGTCGCCGGCGAGAAGGAAACGGAGATCAACCAGAAGCTCGACCAGGAAGGCGATCCGTTGATTGCCGTATTCATGCCCTGCACGCCGAACCCGACCACCGGTTTCCTGATGTATGTGCTGAAGTCCGATATCGTCATGCTCGACATGACCATAGAGGACGGTGCCAAGCTGATCGTGTCGGCCGGGCTGGTGGCGCCGGAGATCAAGGCCGATGTGCTGATTGTGAATGGCGAGCCGCTCAACGGTACGATCGCCAATCCGCAGCTCGGGATTCACCCGGCGCGCAGGAGCCGCACCGCCTCGTCGCGGCCGAACAAATAAAGCAACAGCCGTAGCGCTTCGCCGCGCTCGGATTGCAGTTCCGGGTCGCGCGACAGAACCAGACGCGCATCGTCGCGCGCGGCCTCGAGCAGGTCGGCATGCGCCTCGATGCGCGCCACCTGAAAACCCGGCGTGCCGGACTGGCGGGTGCCGAGCAACTCGCCTTCGCCGCGCAGTTTTAAATCCTCTTCGGCGATCAAAAAGCCGTCCTCGGTCTCGCGCATCACCGACAGCCTACGCTTTGCCGTCTCGCCGAGCGGGTCCTTGTAGAGCAGCACGCAGGAGGATGGTTTGTTGCCGCGGCCGACCCGGCCGCGCAACTGGTGCAACTGGGCCAAGCCGAAGCGTTCGGCATGCTCGATGACCATGATCGTCGCGTCCGGCACGTCGACGCCGACCTCGATGACGGTGGTGGCAATCAGGATGCGCGTCTCGCTTTGCTTGAAGGCGCGCATCGCCTCGTCCTTCTCTGCGCCCTTCATGCGGCCGTGGACGAGGCCGATGCGGTCGCCGAACAGTGGTTTCAGCGAGGCAAAGCGGTCCTCGGCCGACATCAGCTTGATCTCTTCGGATTCCTCGACCAGCGGGCAGATCCAGTAGATTTTCTGGCCTTCGGCAACGGCGTCGAGCATCCGGCCGACCAATTCGTCGAGCCGCTCCAGCGGCAGCGTGACGGTGCGGATCGGCTGCCGCCCGGCCGGCTTCTCCGTCAGCTTCGAGACATCCATGTCGCCGAAGGCGGTCAGGACCAGCGTGCGCGGGATGGGCGTCGCCGTCATCACCAGCATGTCGGGTGCATCGCCCTTGGCGGTGATGGCAAGCCGCTGGTGGACGCCGAAACGGTGCTGCTCGTCGACGACGGCGAGCACCAGGTCGTGGTAGGTCACTGTTTCCTGGAAAAGCGCATGGGTGCCGACGACGATGTCGATCTCGCCGCTGGCCAGTCCGGCCAGTGTCTCGGTGCGCTCGCGGCCCTTTTCTCGACCGGTGAGGATGGCTACGCGCAGGCCGATCTTGGCGGCCAGCGGCGCGATCGTCGCCAGATGCTGGCGCGCCAGGATTTCGGTCGGCGCCATCAACGCCGCCTGACCGCCGGCTTCGACGGCACGGGCCATGGCAAGGAGCGCCACCACGGTCTTGCCCGAGCCGACATCGCCCTGCAGCAACCGCAGCATGCGTTCGGGATCGGCGAGGTCGGCATTGATCTCGGCCAGCGCGAATTCCTGACTTGGAGTGAGCGAATAGGGAAGGGCGGCGCGCAGTTTCTCGACGATGCGGCCATCGCCGATAAGGGGCCGGCCCGAAAGGCGGCGCACCTTGGCCCGCACCAGCGCCAGCGACACCTGGCCGGCGAGCAACTCGTCATAGGCCAGCCGCCGCCATGCCGCGCCATCGACCGAGACATCGATCGGATCGGCCGGATTGTGGATGCGGGCGAGCGCGTCGCCAAAGCCGGGGAAGGTGTGCCGGCGCATGAAGGCGGCGTCCTGCCATTCCGGAAATTCCGGCAACCGGCCGAGCGCCTGGCCGATCGCCCGGCGCAGCACTTTGCCCGACAGGCCGGCGGTCAGCGGATAGACCGGCTCGACCAGCGGCAGGTTTTCGGCATCGCTGGCGAGCGCGATATGGTCGGGATGCACCATGGTCGGCCGGCCGTTGAACCATTCCATGCGGCCCGAGACCACGACATGCTCGCCCACCGGCATTGCCTTTTCGAGATATGAGGCATGGGCATGGAAAAAGGTCAGGCCGATCTCGCCGGTGTCGTCATGGGCGTAGACCCGGTAGGGCACCGACCTATTGCCGCGTGGCGGCGGCTGATGGCGGTCGATGCGCACCTCGAGCGTGACGATGGCGCCTTCGGCCGAACCTGCAATGCCCGGCCGGCTGCGGCGGTCGATGACGGTGTGCGGCAGCACGAACAGCAGGTCGCCGGCGCGCGCCGCGCGGTCGCCGAGATCGGCGGCAACGACCTTCTCGATCAGCGCGCCGACCTTCGGCCCGACGCCGGCAAGCGAGGTGATCGGGACGAACAGCGGATCGAGGATGGAAGGACGCATGATGTCAGCTTATGTCGCGACGGCTTCAGCGCAAGGCTGACAGCCCCTTCTATCCACGCTATACGCGCCGCAGCAAGTGAGGATGCGGTACGATGACCGGGACAAAACGATCAAGCGAGGGGCTCGATATCAGGCGCCGCAAGCTCTTGTTCCGCTCCTGGCACCGGGGCATGCGCGAGATGGATCTCATCCTCGGCAGCTTCGCCGATGCCGAGATTGGCGCCTTGACCGGTGAGGAAATCGACCAATATGAGAGGCTCCTCGACATTCCCGACACCGAATTCCTGCCGCTGATCACGGGTGAACGCCCGGTGCCGGCGGATATAGATTGTGCCGTCCTGCAGAAAATCCTGGCGTCGCGCCGGACCATGACATTTTGAAAAACACACGCACATGACCCTCATTCCCACCATCGGCCTGCCGAAGGGCCGCGCCGGCCAGTTCATCGTCGACGGTGTCGCCGATGGCTACGAAGCCTTTGCGCTGGTCCAGACCGCGCTCGAGATCGCGCCCGACAAGCCGGTGCTGTTCGTGGCGCGCGACGGCCAGCGACTGCCTGTTATCACCGAGGCGTTGGCCTTCGCCGCGCCCGGCCTCCCGGTGCTGGAACTGCCTGCCTGGGATTGTTTGCCCTACGACCGGGTCTCGCCCGGATCGGATGCTGCCGCCAAGCGGCTGGATGCGCTGTCGGCGATGATCGCGCTGGCTGCAAAGCCGCACCGCGCCGTCATCCTTACGACCGCCAACGCACTCCTGCAGCGCATTCCGCCGGCCGATCTGATCGAGGCGCAGACCTTCCACGCTAGGCCCGGCAACCAGATCGACATGAACGTGCTGATCGCGCGGCTGGAAACGTCAGGCTTCGAGCGGGTGCCGACGGTGCGCGGCATTGGCGAGTTCGCGGTGCGCGGCGGCATCCTCGATCTGTTCGCGCCCGGCTGGACAGAAGCGCTGCGGCTCGACTTCTTCGGCGACACGCTGGAATCGATTCGCGTCTTCGACGTGGCCACTCAACGCACCACCGGCCAGCGTAAATCGATGGCCTTGCAGGCGATGAGCGAAGTGGCGCTGACGCCGGAGACGATCAGCCGCTTCCGCCGCGCCTATATCGAGGCGTTCGGCGCGCCGTCGCGCGACGACGGGCTTTACGCGGCGGTCAGCGAAGGCCGGCGCTTCGCCGGCATGGAGCACTGGCTGCCCTTCTTCTATGAGCGGCTGGAGACGGTCTTCGACTATCTGCCTGACGTGCCTGTGGTTTTCGACCATCTGGCGCATGAGGCGCTGGCCGAGCGCCATACGCTGATCGTCGATCACTACGAGGCGCGCAGGAAGCAGGCCGAAGGCGCGCTGAAGGACGCCGTGCCCTATAAGCCGGTGGCGCCGGACCTGCTCTATCTCTCACCTGACAATCTCAGCGCTGCTCTCGGCCCGCGTGAAGACATCAACTTCACTGTCTTCGACGCGCCCGATGTCGGAGCCAAGAAGGTCTTCCATGCCGGTTCGCGCCATGGCCGCAGCTTTGCCGAGGAGCGCGCCGATCCCAACATCAACGTTTTCGATGTTGTCGTAAGACACATCGCTGACGAGCGCGCCGCCCGCCGACGCGTCGTCATCGCCGGCTGGACCGAAGGCTCGCTCGACCGGCTTGGCCAGATCCTGGCCGAGCATCATCTCGGCAATCTCGTGCCGGTGGCGACGCTGGCCGAGGCGGAAAAGCTCGAACCGGGGCAGGCGGCCCTGGCCGTGCTGCCGCTGGAATCCGGCTTCGAGACCGAAAAACTGGTCGTCGTCGCCGAACAGGACATTCTCGGCGACCGGCTTATCCGGCGCTCGAAGCGCAAGAAGCGCGCGTCCGACTTCATTGCGGAGGCCTCGGCCCTGTCGGCCGGCGACATCGTCGTCCACGCCGACCACGGCATCGGCCGCTTCATTGGCTTGCGTACCATCGAGGCGGTCGGTGCGCCGCATGACTGCCTGGAAATCCACTATGCCGGCGACGACCGGCTGTTCCTGCCGGTGGAGAACATCGAGCTTCTGTCGCGCTACGGCTCTGATACAGCCGAGGCGACGCTCGACAAGCTGGGCGGCGGCGCGTGGCAGTCGCGCAAAGCGCGGCTGAAGAAACGCCTGCTCGATATGGCCGGGCAACTGATCCGCATCGCGGCCGAGCGGCAGATGCGCTCGGCACCCGCCATGGTGCCGGCCGATGGGCTCTATGGCGAATTCGCCGCGCGCTTCCCCTATGAGGAAACCGACGACCAGCAGGGCGCGATCGATTCCGTCATGGACGATCTCGGCGCCGGCAAGCCGATGGACAGGCTGATCTGCGGCGATGTCGGTTTCGGCAAGACGGAAGTGGCGCTGCGCGCCGCCTTCATCGCCGCCATGGAAGGGTTTCAGGTCGCGGTCGTTGTGCCGACGACGCTTCTCTCGCGCCAGCATTTCAAGACCTTTTCGCAGCGCTTTTCCGGCCTGCCGATCCGTGTCGCGCAGGCCTCGCGGCTGGTTGGTGCCAAGGAACTGGCCGAGACCAAGAAGGGCATCGCCGAGGGCACGGTCGATATCGTCATCGGCACCCATGCGCTGCTGGGCTCGGCGATCTCGTTCAAGGGCCTCGGCCTGCTGATCATCGACGAGGAGCAGCATTTCGGCGTCAAGCACAAGGAGCGGCTTAAGGATCTGAAATCCGACGTGCATGTGCTGACCCTGTCGGCGACGCCGATCCCGCGCACGCTGCAACTTGCGTTGACCGGCGTGCGCGAACTGTCGCTGATCGCCACGCCGCCGGTCGACCGCATGGCGGTGCGCACCTTCATCTCTCCCTTCGATCCGCTGGTCATCCGCGAGACGCTGCTGCGCGAGCGCTATCGCGGCGGGCACTCTTTCTATGTCGTTCCGCGCATCAGCGATTTGGCCGAAATCCATGATTTCCTGAAGGAATCGGTGCCGGAGCTGAAAGTGGCTGTGGCCCATGGCCAGATGCCGCCCGGCGAGCTCGACGACATTATGAACGCCTTCTACGACGGCCAGTACGATGTGCTTCTGTCGACCACCATCGTCGAATCCGGTCTCGACATTCCGACCGCCAACACGCTGATCATCCACCGCGCAGACATGTTCGGCCTGTCGCAGCTCTACCAGTTGCGCGGCCGCGTCGGCCGCTCGAAGGTGCGCGCCTATGCACTGTTCACGCTGCCGGCCAACCGCAAGCTGACCGACACCGCCGAACGCCGGCTGAAGGTGCTGCAGTCGCTGGACACGCTCGGCGCCGGTTTCCAGCTCGCCAGCCACGACCTCGACATCAGGGGTGCTGGCAATCTTTTGGGCGAGGAACAGTCCGGCCACATTAAGGAGGTCGGCTTCGAGCTCTACCAGCAGATGCTGGAGGAAGCGGTGGCTGAGGTGAAGGATTCCGGCGAAGTGCTGGACGGCGGCTGGTCGCCGCAGATCGCGGTCGGCACGGCGGTGATGATCCCGGAAGGCTATGTGCCCGACCTGCAACTCAGGCTGGCGCTCTACCGCCGCCTCGGCGACCTCGAAAATACCGAGGAGATCGATGCTTTCGGCGCCGAACTGATCGACCGCTTCGGCCCGCTGCCGGAGGAAGTGAAGCATCTGCTCAAGATCGTCTTCATCAAGGCGCTGTGCCGCAGGGCCAATGTCGAGAAACTCGATGCCGGGCCGAAGGGGGTCGTCATCCATTTCCGCAAGCGCGAGTTCCCCAACCCGGTCGGGCTGGTCAAGTTCATCGGCGAGCAGGGTTCGTTGGCCAAGATCCGGCCCGACCACAGCGTCGTCTTCATCCGCGATTGGCCGAATGCCGAAAAACGGCTGGCGGGCTCGGCTGTGGTCATGACGCAACTGGCGAAGCTGGTGGCCTAGCATCACGTTCCAGACCGTCTTCGGTGCGTCAACTCATTCGCCAGCGCTGAAATTCCGGTCTAGAATAGGAAATCGGCTTCGTGTATGGAGCCGCCAGCCCATATAGGGGCTGATGGTGCGGGCGAGGGAGCCCGCTTGTTTGTTTGACGCAATTCCTGACGGAAAACCCGTTCACTTTTTCCCGGAATTGCTCGGAAAGAGCGTTGGTGCAGCGATGACGAAATGGTCGCCGAATTCGTGGAGAGCAAAGCCGATCAAGCAGGTTCCTGCCTATCCGGACCTTACCGCGTTGAAGAACACCGAGGCTCAGCTCGCCACCTTTCCGCCGCTGGTCTTTGCCGGCGAGGCTCGCAAGCTGAAGAAACAACTGGCTGCCGTCGCTGCCGGTGAGGCCTTCCTGCTCCAGGGCGGTGATTGCGCCGAAAGCTTCGCCGAACATGGCGCCGACAACATCCGCGACTTCTTCCGCGTCTTCCTGCAGATGTCGGTGGTGTTGACTTTCGCTGGCGCGCAGCCGGTGGTGAAGGTCGGCCGCGTCGCCGGCCAGTTCGCCAAGCCGCGTTCGTCCGACAATGAGACCAAGGGCGACGTCACGCTGCCGAGCTATCGTGGCGACATCATCAACGGCATCGAGTTCGATCAGAAGTCGCGCATTCCCGATCCCGCCCGCCAGGAGATGGCCTATCGCCAGTCGGCGGCCACCCTCAACCTTTTGCGCGCCTTCGCGCAGGGCGGCTATGCCAACCTGGAGAACGTGCATAGCTGGATGCTCGGCTTCGTGTCCGACAGCCCGCAGGGCGAGAAATACGAGTCGCTGGCCAACCGCATCACCGAGACGATGGACTTCATGAAGGCCGTCGGCATCACTTCGGAAACCAACTACGCACTGCGCGAGACCGATTTCTACACCAGCCACGAGGCGCTGCTGCTCGGCTATGAAGAGGCGCTGACCCGCGTCGACTCGACGTCCGGCGACTGGTACGCCACCTCGGGTCACATGATCTGGATCGGCGACCGCACCCGCCAGCCCGACCATGCGCATGTCGAATATTGCAGCGGCATCAAGAACCCGCTCGGCCTGAAATGCGGCCCGTCGCTGACGGCTGACGGCTTGCTGGAGCTGATCGACCTGCTCAACCCGGAAAACGAGCCGGGCCGGCTGACGCTGATCGCCCGCTTTGGTTCGGACAAGGTCGCCGACCACCTGCCGAAGCTGGTGCGAGCGGTGCAGAAGGAAGGCCGCAGCGTCGTGTGGTCATCGGACCCGATGCATGGCAACACCATCGAGGCCGCCGGCTACAAGACGCGGCCGTTCGACCGCATCCTGAAGGAGGTGCAGACCTTCTTCGAGGTGCACCGCGCCGAAGGCACGCATCCCGGCGGCATCCATGTCGAGATGACTGGCAAGAACGTCACCGAATGCACCGGTGGCGCGCGCGCCATCACCGCCGAGGAACTGCAGGACCGCTACCACACCCATTGCGACCCGCGCCTGAACGCCGACCAGGCGATCGAACTGGCGTTCCTGGTGTCGGATTTGCTCAAGAAAAACCATCCGGTGCAGCACAGGCAGGCCGTCAACGGCTGAGACAGCACTGGTGCGAATGGACTGAAGCGAAGGCCCTGGAGAAATCCTGGGCCTTTTTCGCTTCCGGCCGGCTCAATCCTTCTTGTAGAGCAGCCAGCTCTTGCCGGCGCGGCCGGCCATCATGGAGTGCTTGGTGACGCGGTTGCGGCCGCTGACCTTCGAGCGATAGAGCGCCCGGTCGGCCTTGGTATAGAGATCCTCGGGACCATCGGCCTCGGATGCCATGCAAATGCCCATGGAGACAGTGACGGTACCGTAGTTCATGCCGGTCTGGCTGCTGGTGAACGGCGTCTGCTCGATCAGGGCGCGAATGCGCTCGGCGATCTCGTAGGTGGCGTCCTCGCTGGCGCCCTCGACGATCAGCGCGAACTCCTCGCCGCCGGTACGGGCGACGAACAGGTCGCCGCGCGTGCCGGTCTGGAAGATATCGGCGATGATCTGGATGATCTTGTCGCCGACCGGGTGCCCGTACCTGTCGTTGATGTCCTTGAAGCGATCGATGTCGGCGAGGATCAGCGCGTTGAACAGGATTCCCTTGTTGCTGTTGTAGATCCTGGTGATTTCCTTGTCGAAGGCGCGGCGGTTCCAGATCTGGGTCAACGGGTCGGTGTCGGCCAGCCGCTTATATTCCTCGAGCTTCGACTTGACGCTTTCCAGCTCTGCCGTCTTGTCGTTGAGCGTCGAGGCAATCTGCCGGCCATGATCGATCGTCGAATTGGTGGCAACCGCCATGGCACTGGCGATCTTTTGCAGGATGTCCTGCGAGAGCAGGCTGTTTCTGCCCAGCCCGCTCGATGTCTCGTCGAGAATTTTGCCGTATTTCTCGATATGGCTGCGTTCGCTCCTCAACAGAGAAGCGATGTCCTCGAGTTCCTTGGCGATCACGTCCCTGGCATGCTCGACGATGCCTGAGCCATGGTTCTGTGCAAAGAAGGTACGTCCGATCTGGTCGAGCTCGTCCTGCGTCGGCCGGCTGCTCAGCGACACGACGGCAAGGCTGAGTTCGCGATTGGAGCCGCTCAAAGCCTCGTAGAAGATCTCGTAGTTGCGCGGCAGGCCGAGCACGCCAAGCTGGCGCATGGTGGCGACTACGGTGCTGGCAATGTCGGTGTTACGTTCGGTCTGGGTGGCCGCCGGCTGCATGGTCTGTTCACTCTTCCCCTTGGAACGCGCGTGAGATTCGCGCATATCCATCATCGCCAACGCGGGGAGCGCTACCCATTCGAGCTCAACATGCGAAGAGGCGCGTCCCCACACGCGACCTTCGCTTGCACCCACCATAAATGCAGTAGCGCTAAAGTTTCCTTAATTCGCAGAACTCATGTCGGTTTTCGCTACCTCAGGCTGTAAGAACGTCCAACCAGAGTATCAGCACTGTGAGGCAATGCCGACTTGGCTGCCTTGTATGCAAATTCGGGTACTGATCTGCTAAAAATGAGAACTGAACTTCGGATTTGCCGCAACAACAGATGTCGCAATTGCTTGCGCGTGGCGGCCGCAAAGCTGGAATGTTGATGGCTGTATCAGGCCCGGCGTCATAGAGGAGACACGAAGTGCGTGACATTCATCAGGGCTCATGCCTGTGCGGAGCAGTTCGATACAGGACGCGGGGCGCGTTGCGCGGTGTCGTCTATTGCCATTGCTCGCAGTGCAGGAAGCAGAGCGGGCATTTTTATGCGGCGACCAATGTTGCCGACGCGGATATCGCCGTCGATGGCGAGGAAAGCATTACTTGGTACGAGGCGTCATCCTTCGCCAAGCGCGGGTTCTGCAAGACATGCGGGTCGGTGCTGTTCTGGAAGCCGCGCGATCAAGATTATGTTTCGGTCATGGCAGGGTCGTTCGATCCACCGACCGATCTGCGGGGCGACTGCCACATCTTCGTCGGTGACAAGGGCGATTACTATTCGATCGACGATGGGCTGCCGCAATTTGAAAAATCGACACCATCGATACCCGTCGCTGAATGAATTTTGGGCGAGCCGCCTTATTCCCTTGATCGGGCCGTTGCTTTATCCCGTGCCGGTGACTCGGGTGAGGATTGGGCATGCAGCGACTGATCGATGCTTTTATCAATTCGGTGCGGGCGTTTCGCAAGCTGGCGGCCCACGAGAAAGCCTTCCAGCAGGAGCTCATGCTTCTGGCGCTCGCCTTGCCGGCCGGCTGGTTCGTCTCGGTGTCATGGCGCGGCTATGCCTTGCTGCTCGGCGCGGTGCTGCTCCTGATCATGGTCGAGGTGCTGAACACCGGCATCGAGGCGGCATGCGACGCCTTCAGCCGCGAGTTCAATGTCGACATCCAACTGGCCAAGGACTGCGGTTCGCTGGCGGTGCTGATTTCGGTGGTCATCGTTGCCGGCGTCTGGGGCATCGCCTTGATCGAGCGGATCACCGGCTTTCCGATCTGATCCCGGCGATCACTGCTCTCGTCCCCGCTCCCGCTTGGCGATATGGCGGGCGATGAACCACGCAAGCACGGCGACGGCTACGCCGATGCCGAGCCCGACCAGCAGGCGCTCGTGGCGCAGCAAGGCCTGGCCGATGAAATGTTCGGCGCCCATTCCAAAGACATAGCCGATCGTGCCGAACAGCGTGGCCCACACCGCCGATGAAATGGCGTTGAGGACGATGAAGCGCGGCACCGGTATGGTGGAAAGGCCGGCGGCGATGCCGCCGACCAGGCGCATCCCGTAGACATAGCGGTTGGACAGCACGAAAATGTCGGGGTGGGTGTTGAGCAGCCGGTAGGCGCGTCGAAAACCAGGTCGCCGGCGCAAGCTGACGACATAGCGATGATCGGCAAAGCTTCTGCCAAGGATGAAGAAGAAGGTGTCGCCGACAAAGGCGCCGAGCGAGGCCGCGACAAAGGCGTGCCACAGCACGAAAACATGCTGATGGGCAAAGAAGCCACCGAGGATGGCGGCGCTTTCGCCTTCGGCCACGCAGCCGAGAAAGACGGCGAGCAGCCCATACTGTTCGATAAAATGATGGATCGCCTCGGTCATGACGGTGACTGCAACTGCGACAGCCTTTCGTCGATACGCTTGACCATCTCGGCCAGCTTCACGATCTCGTCGCGCATGCCGAGCATTTGGCCGTGTCGCAGTTCGTCCAGCTTTTCATGCAGCGCCATGATCTCGATCTCGGCCTTGAGGTTGACCTCGTAATCATGGGCGGCGTCGATGCGGTCGCGTTCCGTCTGGCGGTTCTGGGCCATCATGATCACCGGCGCCTGCAGGGCAGCCACCATCGACAGCACAAGGTTGAGGAAGATGAAGGGGTAGGGGTCGAACGCATCACGCGACAACAGCCAGACGTTGCCCGCTGTCCAGACCACCAGGAAGCTGATGAAGCCGAGGATGAACGACCACGAGCCGCCGATGCGGGCGATCGTATCGGCCAGCCGGTCGCCAAATGTCTGGTGGAAGGCGACGGCCTTGTTGGTGTCCCTGGAAATGGTGGTGCGCTCGATGGTGCTTTGCAGCACCCGGCTCTCGAGCAGGCTCAGTCCGTCCGGTCTTCGCTTCAGCCAGCGGTTTGCCAGATCCTCGATCGTCTTGTTCATAGCCTGTCTCCGTGGTCGTAGCTGGCGATAGAGGTAGAGGCTGTCGGCTGGCACGGGAAGTGTTACATTTGCGGCGAGGATTGAGGGGCAGATGGCCGATTTTCAGAAAATTCGCCTGCGCGCGGCAAAACGCAAGGGTGGCGAGGAGGAACTGACCTCCCTGCTTGGGCCGATGCCGGACAATGCGGCGGTGGCCGACATCAGCGATGACCGCATTCTTTCGACCATGGCCGAGCGCGTCTTTGCCGCTGGTTTCGTTTGGCGCGTCATCGAGCAGAAATGGCCGGGTTTCGAAGAGGCGTTCCTGCGCTTCGAGCCGAAGCGGCTGGTGTTCCAACCCGACGATTTCTGGCACGATCTGGCGTCCGACCAGCGCATCGTGCGCAACCCGCAGAAGATCAAATCCGTTCGCGACAACGCTGCCTTCGTCGAGCGTGTTTCAAAGGAACATCATGGTTTCGGCCAGTTCCTCGCCGATTGGCCCGCCGACGACCAGGTCGGGCTGATGGCTTATCTGGGCAAGCATGGCAGCCGGCTCGGCGGCAATACCGGCCAGTATTTCCTGCGCTGGCTGGGCTGGGATGCCTTCGTCATATCAGCGGACATGGCGGCGGCCCTTCGCGACGCCGGCCTCGACATTGCCGAAACCCCGACCTCGAAGCGCGACCTCGACAAGATACAGACCCAGATCAACCAATGGGTGAAGGACACCGGCCTGCCGCGCCGGCACATCTCGCGCATCCTGGCGATGTCGATCGGCGAAAATCATTCCCCACAGTCGCTACGCGACTATATGGGCGACGACTGAATTGGTCCAAACGAACGCCATTGCCGGGGCAATTTTGCCGCGCTAAGTCAGCAGGCATGACCAAGAAGCCCGACATCCTGCGCATCGCCGTTGCCCAGCTCAACCCGACCGTCGGCGACGTCGCCGGCAATCTTGCCAAGGCGCGGGAGGCGAGGGCGGATGCCGCCCGCCAGGGCGCCGATCTGGTGCTCTACACCGAGCTTTTCCTGGCCGGCTATCCGCCGGAGGATCTGGTGCTGAAGCCGGCCTTCCTGAGAGCCTGCGAAAAGGCGGCACAGGACTTCGCCGCCGATACATCGGATGGCGGCCCCGGCGTCATCATCGGAACGCCGCTGAAGCGCAAGACCGGCACCCACAATTCGATCGTTTTCGCCGATGGCGGCAAGATCATCGCCGAGCGCTACAAGCTCGACCTGCCCAACTATGGCGAATTCGACGAGAAGCGCGTCTTCCAGGCCGGGCCCGAGATCCAGGGGCCGGTCAATTTCCGCGGCGTGCGGATCGGAATTCCGATCTGCGAGGACATCTGGGGCGAGGTCGCCATCTGCGAGACGCTGGCCGAGAGCGGTGCGGAAATCCTGCTGGTGCCGAACGGTTCGCCCTATTACCGCGCCAAGATCGACGTCCGCCACCAGGTCGTCATCCGCCAGGTCATCGAATGCGGCCTTCCGATGGTCTATGCCAACCAGCTTGGCGGCCAGGACGAACTGATCTTCGACGGCGCCTCGTTTGCCATCGGTGCTGACAAAACTCTGGCTTTCCAGATGAGCCAGTTCGAGGAGGCGGTCGATGTCACCACCTGGAAGCGAGCGGATGCTGGCTGGGTCTGCACGGAAGGGCCGATGTCGAAGATCCCCGAGCGCGAGGAAGCGGACTACCGCGCCTGCATGCTCGGCCTGCGCGACTACGTCAACAAGAACGGCTTCAAGAACGTCGTGCTCGGCCTGTCCGGCGGCATCGATTCGGCGATCTGCGCGGCCCTTGCCGTCGATGCGCTGGGTGAGGAGCGGCTGCGCGCGGTCATGATGCCCTATCGCTACACCTCGAAGGATTCGCTGAAGGACGCCGAGGATTGCGCCCGCGCGCTCGGCTGCCGCTACGACATCGTGCCGATCTTCGAGCCGGTCGAAGGGTTCCTGCACGCGCTGACGCAGCTGTTCGAGGGCACCAAGGAAGGCATCACCGAAGAGAACCTGCAGAGCCGCGCGCGCGGCACCATCCTGATGGCGATCTCCAACAAGTTCGGCTCGATGGTCGTCACCACGGGCAACAAGAGCGAGATGTCGGTCGGCTACGCCACCCTCTACGGCGACATGAATGGCGGCTTCAACCCGATCAAGGACCTCTACAAGATGCAGGTCTACGCGCTGTCGCGCTGGCGCAACAACCATGTGCCGCCGGGCGCGCTCGGGCCTTCCGGCGAGGTCATCCCGAACAACATCATCGACAAGGCGCCGTCGGCGGAACTGCGCGAGAACCAGACCGACCAGGATTCGCTGCCGCCCTATCCGGTGCTTGACGATATCCTGGAATGCCTGGTCGAAAACGAGATGGGCGTCGACGACATCGTCGCGCGCGGCCATGACCGGGCGACGGTGACGCGCATCGAACATCTGCTCTACATCGCCGAATACAAGCGCCGGCAGGCCGCACCCGGCGTGAAGATCACCAGGAAGAATTTCGGCCGCGACCGCCGCTATCCCATCACCAACCGCTTTAGGGATCGCGGATAGCGCGTCGGTTGCTTTAGGGAGCCTCGGGGGGCGTAGATGTTCGTCAGCTATTTCAAGGGAACGCCTGATTATCACATCGTCCGTTTCAAGAACGGCACGATACGGGAGCAGGGCCGCGGCATCAGCTTCTGGTACGGCACGTTAGGCACGACCATCGCCATGGTGCCGGTGACCTCGCTCGACAACCCGTTCATCTTCACCGAGACGACGGCGAATTTTCAGGACCTGGCGATCCAGGGCTCGGTCAGCTACCGCATCATCGATCCGCTCAAGGCGGCGGAAGGCTTCGATTTCAGCGCCAAGCTCAGCCGTTCCGACGTCGTCGGCGACGGCCGCGAGAAGATCGCCGAGCGCCTGGTGCTGGCCATACAGAGCCGCGCACGCGCCGTGGTGTCGAGCATGACGCTGGAACAGGCGCTGGCCGAAGTGACAAAGCTCGGCGGCAATCTGGCCGAATTGCTGCGCGGCGATCCGATCGCGACGGCGGCCGGACTGTCGATCGAGGAGGTGCACATCACCTCGGTCCAGCCGACGCCCGAAATCCGCGCCGCGCTGCAGACCGAATATCGCGAGGCGTTGCAGCGGCAGGCCGACGAGGCGATCTATGCGCGGCGGGCGCATGCGGTCGAGAAGGAGCGCGAGATCAAGCAGAGCGAACTGGCGACCGAAATCGAGCTTGCCGAACGCAACAAGCTGCTTGTCGACACTGAAGCCCGCAACAAGCTGACTTTGGCGGAGGCGGAAGCCAAGGCGCAGCAGCTCGAACTCACAGTCTATTCGTCGGCGCCCGCCAACGTGCTGACGGCGATGGCCTTCAAGGCCTGGGCGGAAAAGGGTGGGGCGGTGAGCAATCTGTCGATCACGCCTGACATGCTGACCAGTGCGCTGAGCCAGCTTGCGGCGCCCAAGACCGGGACCTGAAAGGCGAGCTCGAGTGGCCGGGGAGCAGACCGACAGGCCGATCGACCGGGTGATCGTCGTCACCCGCAAGACCGAGCTCGAGGAACTGACCGCGCGCTTCAACACGCAAGGCCAGGCCCGTTTCTATCTCAAGCAGGCAGGCATGGATTTCGACCCGGTCAAATCGGCGCACGATACCTATCATCAAGCGCTTGACCAGGTGATGGGTTCGCTCCCCGCCGGCCTCAAGCAATTGCGGCTCGATCGCGAACTGGTGCCGCAGTTCGAATTCGGCGCCGATGTGGTGATCGCGCTCGGCCAGGACGGGCTGGTCTCCAACACCGCGAAATACCTGCCGCACCAGCCGCTGATCGGCATCAATCCGAATCCGGCGCTTTTCGACGGCGCTTTGCTGCCGTGGCGCGCCGAGGATACCGAAAAAGTGCTCGGCTTGACCATTTCCGGCAAGGCGCGGCGCCAGGCGGTGGTGATGGCCGAAGCGCGCTCCAATGACGGGCGGCGGCTGATCGCCTTCAACGACCTGTTCGTCGGCGCCAGGACGCATGTCTCGGCCCGCTACGATCTGAGCTACAACGGCACGACGGAACGCCAATCGTCGAGCGGCATCATCATTTCGACCGGGGCCGGCTCGACCGGCTGGCTGCGATCGGTCATGGCGGGCGCCGCCGGGCTCGCCGCCGCCTATGGCGACAAGGCCGTGCCCGTCGTGCCGCCGCAAGGCTACGACCGCGAAGGCGAGCAGCTGTTCTTCTCGGTGCGCGAGCCGTTTCCCAGCAACACGACCGGCGTATCCCTGGTTCACGGCGTTATCACCCGCGACCGGCCGCTGACCGTGTCGTCACGGCTGAGCAAAGGCGGCGTCGTGTTCAGCGACGGGATGGAGATGGACTATGTCGATTTCAATTCCGGCACCGATATGTCGATCACCATCGCCGATCAGAAGGCCTACCTCGTGGTGCCGTGAGCGGCCATTTGTCCTGTTCTGGCTCAAGCCACGACTGTTGCAAAATCGCCTCATCGGCTGGACCAGAAGCGCTTTTGGCCATGGCTTGCCTTGGCGAGCGATCGATGCGTCCCTATAAGAGCTTCTCCGCGATTCCCTTTAGGGAGGACCGAATGCCAGGATTTGACATCGTTATGCGAGGCCGCGAGGCCTAGGTCTGCGCCGGGGTTCCGACATGTCGGAGCCATACCGGACGCAGAAGGGGCCTTTGCCGCTGCCGGTCGCCGCCTGTGGGCGGATGATCAACCATAGCCGAACCTCCGCATTCCAGGGCGATCAGCCCAAGCGCGGTTTTTTCAATTTTCGACCTTATTGGGATCGGGCTCGTTTGCGCCCGAATGACTTCATGGCTCGTTTTCAGATCGATTTGCGCGCGGACGCGTTTCGCAGCGTTCTCGGCTTCACCTTCGGCCACTGGCGGCGCCAGCCTTGGCGGGTTTCGCTGATCATGGCCGGCTTCCTGCTGTCGACGTTGGCCGACGTGCTGACGCCGCTCTATTCCGGCCGGCTGGTCGATGCCGTGGCCAGCAGCGCCGGCGCGGACGCCATTGCCTGGAATGCGGCGATGGCGGCGTTTTCAATCCTGATGGCGCTGGCGCTGACAGGGGTGGTGTTGCGCAATCTGGCCTTCATGGGAATCGTCGAATTGACGCTGAAGATGATGGCCGACATCGCCGCGGACGCCTTCCATCGTGTCCAGCGTTTCTCCACCGACTGGCATGCCAATTCCTTTGCCGGCTCGACGGTGCGGAAGGTGACGCGCGGCATGTGGGCGCTTGACCTGCTCAACGACACGATCCTGATCGCGCTGCTGCCGTCGGTCGTCATGCTTGTCGGCTCCACGTTGCTGCTGGGCTGGTTCTGGCCGCTGATGGGCGCGGTCGTTGCCGCTGGGTCCATGCTGTTCATCATGGTGACGGCAACGCTGTCGCTCGGCTATGTCGCGCCGGCGGCAAGGCTCGCCAATACCTGGGACACGCGTCTCGGCGGTTCGCTGGCCGATGCGGTCAGCTGCAACGCCGTGGTCAAGGGATTTGGCGCCGAGGAGCGCGAGGAGAGGCGGCTTGCCAGGGTCGTAACCAAGTGGCGCGCGCGCACTCGGCGCACCTGGGTGCGTGGCACCATCAACGGCAGCACGCAAGGGGTGCTGCTGCTGGTGATGCGGGCGGCGGTGATCGGCCTGGCGCTGATGCTCTGGTCATGGGGGCAGGCAACCGCCGGCGACGTCGCCTTCGTGCTGACCTCATTCTTCGTGCTGCAGGGATATCTGCGGGATATCGGCACGCATATCCGCAACCTGCAGCGTTCGATCAACGACATGGAGGAACTGGTCGATTTCCAGTCCGAACCGCTCGGCATCGAGGACCGGCCTGGTGCCGGACCGATCAGGATCACGCGGGGACACATCGCCTTCGACGCCGTCACCTTCCACTACGGCAACCACCGGTCGCCGCTCTATCGCGATTTCTCGGTCGATATCGCGCCGGGCGAACGCGTCGGGCTCGTCGGCCATTCGGGTTCGGGCAAGACGACTTTCGTCAAGCTGATCCAGCGGCTTTATGACGTGAATGCGGGGGAGATCCTGGTCGACGGTCAGGACATCTCGCAGGTGGCACAGGCGTCGCTGCGCGGGCAGATCGCCATCGTCCAGCAGGAACCGATCCTGTTCCACCGCTCGCTGGCCGAGAACATCGCCTATGCCCGGCCTGATGCGACCCAGGCCGAGATCGAGCATGCCGCGAAGCTTGCCAGCGCGCACGACTTCATCGTGAACCTGCCGAAAGGCTACGGCACGCTGGTCGGCGAGCGCGGCGTCAAACTGTCAGGCGGCGAGCGCCAGCGTGTGGCGATCGCGCGCGCCTTCCTTGCCGATGCGCGTATCCTGATCCTGGACGAGGCGACATCGAGCCTCGATTCGGAATCGGAGGTGCTGATCCAGCAAGCGATGGAGCGGCTGATGGTCGGCCGCACCACGCTGGTCATCGCGCACCGGCTTTCGACGGTCAGGGCGCTCGACCGGCTGCTGGTCTTCGATCGCGGCCGCATTGCCGAGGAAGGCTCGCATGACGAGCTGATCCGGCTGCAGGGCGGCATCTATCGCCGCCTGTTCGAGCGCCAGGCGCTGGAATTGACCAAAGGCCTGGTGATCTGACCGAACTGCGGGCCGCACCCCCTGGACGCGGCCCTGCCCACTGTTCCGCCGAGGGTTCGGCGCCGGCCTACCTCCTAAGCTGGTCTTTTCATTGCATTCGCAATGCTTTATGTCTGCCGACCGGCGCGGGGGCGCGTCTTGTCAACCACGAAAGCATCCGGTACGCCCCGCTCATGACAGTTACCGTTCGTTTCGCCCCGTCGCCGACCGGCCGCATTCATATCGGCAATGCGCGCACCGCTCTGTTCAACTGGCTGTTCGCCATGAACAACAAGGGACGCTTCATCCAGCGCTTTGACGACACCGATATCGCCCGCTCGAAGCAGGAATTCGCCGACGCCATCCTCTACGATTTGCATTGGCTGGGGATTTTCCCGGATGCCACCGAATACCAGTCGCGGCGCTTCGAGATCTATGACGCGGCGGTCGAGCGGCTGAAGGCGGCTGGCGTACTCTATGCCTGCTACGAAACGCCGGAGGAACTGGACCTCCGGCGCAAGGTGCGCCGCACCCGTGGCCTGCCGCCGGTCTACGGCCGCGAGGCGCTGACGTTGACACACGAACAGATCGCCGAATACCAGGCCGATGGCCGCCGGCCCCACTGGCGCTTCCTGCTGCCAAATTTCACCAGCGATCCGCAGCAGCCGGAACGCACCGACATCCACTGGAACGATCTGGTGCGCGGCGAGGAAACCGTCGATCTCGCCTCGCTGTCCGACCCGGTCCTGGTGCGCGAGGACGGCACCTATCTCTACACGCTGCCGTCGGTCGTCGACGACATCGAGATGGGCGTCAGCCATGTCATCCGCGGCGACGACCATGTCACCAACACCGGCGTGCAGATCGCGCTTTTCCGGGCGCTGGGCGCCGAGCCGCCCGTCTTCGGCCACCACAATCTGCTGACCACGGCATCGGGTGAGGGGCTGTCGAAACGCACCGGCGCACTCTCCATCGAGAGCCTGCGCGAGGACGGCATCGAGCCGATGGCGGTGGCTTCGCTCGCCGTCCTGGTCGGCACGTCGGAGAATGTCACGGCAGCGCACGACCTCGGCGCGCTTGCCGGCCATTTCGATCCGGCGGCCACCTCCAAATCCGCGGCCAAGTTCGATCCGGCCGAGCTGTTCGTGCTCAACCGGGCCCTGCTGCACCATATGCCGTTCTCGGAAGCCCAGGACCGGCTGATGGTGCTCGGCATCTCGGGCGACCACGCCGAACCGTTCTGGCTGGCGGTGCGCGGCAATCTCGACAGGCTGGCCGATGCGGTCGGCTGGTGGCGCATCCTGCGCGAAGGGCCGCAGGAAAAGCCGGAATTTTCCCACGACGACCGCGAGTTTCTGCGCCAGGCCTTCGACCAACTGCCGGAAGAGCCGTGGAGCACCACCGTCTGGAAGGAATGGACGGGCAAGGTGAGGGAAGCGACCGGCCGCAAGGGGAAGGCGCTGTTCATGCCGCTGAGATCAGCCCTTACCGGACTGCCTTCGGGGCCGGAGCTTGCAGAATTATTGCCGCTGATGGGTCGGGAAGGAACGATGGCCCGACGACCCTGACCTTGCGCTGTTCCGGCGGCAGCGCCGAGACCGGCGATGTTACCGGTTTCACCGCAAGCCGCTTGATGGTGTCTCGGTCGAGCCCGCCCGCTGCATTGGCCAGGGTTTCGGGGTCGGCGGCAGGGTCGGGCTTGGAAGCTGGCACCGGAATGAACGGCGCGGGTTCCGTTTGCGGCTGGGATTGCTGCTCGCTTGGCGGGTTGCCGCCAATGATCTGGAAATTCTGCGCGGCATTGCAGCCGCAGGCCGGCGGCCGCGGCATGTTTGATTGCTTGTAGAGGTAAGCGGTCGACAGTTCGCTGTAGGGCCGGCCAGTGACCGATGAGGTCATGTTGGCCGAATCGTCGTCCATGCCGCGCGAGTAGAAAACCTGCATCTCGGTGCCGGGGCAGCTCGATTCGCAATTCTTCTGGTCGCGCTCGAAATCGCCTGATGAGGCCGAGTTCGACATCGGGAAGAAATAGCCGTCGCAGGTGCGCACGCAGGTGGTGTGGAATTCCCCGCCGACATTCGGAAAGTCCGGGACGCTGGGCTGGTTGAGCACGCGGCTGACATTGCTTTCCTCGCCAGGGTCGTCAGACTGGTCCAGCGTGTCGGGTTCCCTGTCGTCGCCGCCGAAAAGCTGGTCGAACAGGTTTGTAGTGCCGTCTTCGCGGCTTTCTTCCTGCAGCGGTGCGCGGCGTGGCGGCTCGTTGTCGTCGTCACGGCAGCCATTGGCATCAAGTGCCGCGAGTATCCGTCCACGATCGCGGCGCGAGCCGCCGCCCCCGGCGAGCCGGGAACGCTTGGCCTGCAGGCTGTCGAGATTGGCGTTCATGCGTTGGATGGTGGCGTTGAGCCCGGCGCATTGATTGACGTTGCGGGCAAACAGCGAAAAACCGCAGCCGGCGCTGTTTGCCTGGCCCCGCGCCTTGGAAATCTGTTCGCGCTGCCTGTCGATCGCGACGTCGTATCTCCGCACCAGGGCCGGGCCGCCACCGCCGCCGCGCGAGGCGGAAGCAAGGTCGGCTTCAAGCTGGCGGCAAACCCGCGACGCGGCCTGCGGCTCGGTGGCCGTGGCGCCGGCAAGCAGAAGGCCGAGCAGCACGGCGGCATGCCACTGCTTCCACCCTCCGCTTGTCATTCACCCAACTCCGCCTGATTGGCCGCAAGGCTACCGTGTTCGCGGTTAACTGCAGTTTACCGCGAATTTCGCGCTCAGCCCAGATCGACGACAGCCTGCGCCTTGTGCGCCGCCTCGACCACCGCCAGCGCCGTCATGTTGACCACGCCGCGCGAGGTCACCGAGGGCGTCAGTATGTGCGCCGGCTTGTCGGTGCCGAGCAGAATCGGCCCGACATGCAGCGCGTCCATCATGGCGCGCAGCGCCGTCAGCGTGATGTTGGCCGAATCGAGGTTGGGGAAGACCAGCAGATTGGCTTCGCCCTTCAGCCGTGAGTGCGGATAGACGCGCTGGCGCAGATGCTCCGACAACGCGGAATCGGCATGCATTTCGCCGTCGCACTGCAACTCCGGTGCGATACGCGCCAGGATCGCCGCCGCCTGCCGCATCTTCAGCGCGCTCGGCGAATCGCGCGAACCGAAATCCGAATGCGACAGCAGTGCAGCTTTAGGCTCGATGCCGAAACGATGGATCTCTTCCGCCGCCAGCACCGTCATCTCGGCGATCTCTTCCGCCGTCGGGTCGACCGACACATGCGTGTCGGTGAGGAAGATAATACCGCGCTGCGAGATCAGCATGGACAGCGTCGACAGGTCGCGGTCCTTGATGCCCGCGCGCGGGCCGATGATCAGCGTGACGTTGCGCAGATGCCGCTCGAAACGGCCCTCGAGGCCGCAGACCATGGCGTCGGCGTCGCCGCGCTTCAGCGCCAGCGCCGCAATCACGGTATTGTCGGTGCGCACCATGGTGCGCGCCGCTTCCGTGGTCACGCCACGCCGGCCGGCAAGCTCGATCAGGAGATCGACATAGTGGCGGTAGCGCGGATCCTCTTCCGGATTGATCAGGCCGAAATCGACCCCGGGCTTGATGCGCAGCCCGTAGCGCTTCAGCCGGACTTCGATGACATGCGGGCGGCCGATCAGGATCGGTTCGGCGATGCCTTCCTCCAGCACCACCTGGGCAGCGCGCAGCACGCGCTCATCCTCGCCGTCGGCATAGATGACGCGTTTGGCACTCGAGGCCTTGGCGGACGAGAATACCGGCTTCATCACCAGGCCGGAGCGGAAGACGAAGCGGTTGAGCTTGTCGATATAGGCGGCGAAGTCGGCGATCGGCCGCGTCGCCACACCGGTATCGCAGGCCGCCTTGGCGACCGCGGGCGCGATGCGCAGGATGAGGCGTGGATCGAAGGGCGAGGGGATCAGGAACTCGGGTCCGAACACTGGCGTCTCGCCGGAATAGGCGCGCGCGGCGACATCGGACGGTTCTTCGCGGGCAAGGGCGGCAATGGCCCGCACCGCCGCCATCTTCATCTCCTCGTTGATGGCGCTGGCGCCACAGTCCAGTGCGCCACGGAAGATGTAAGGGAAGCAAAGCACATTGTTGACTTGATTGGGAAAATCCGACCGGCCGGTGCAGATCATCGCGTCCGGCCTGGCCGCCCTTGCCACTTCCGGCATGATCTCCGGATTGGGATTGGCCAGCGCCAGGATCAGCGGCTTTGGCGCCATGTGCTGGAGCAGTTCCGGTTTCAGCACGCCGGCAGCTGAAAGGCCGAGGAAGACGTCGGCGCCGGGAATGACGTCGGCCAGCGTGCGCGCCTCGGTGTCCTTCACATAGGGGTCTTTCCAGCGGTCCATTTCGTCGGTGCGGCCCTTGTAGGCAACGCCGAAACGGTCGGTGACCCAGATGTTCTCGACCTTGGCGCCGAGCGAGACCAGGAGGTTGAGGCAGGCAAGTGCCGCCGCACCGGCGCCTGACGTGACGATCTTGATGTCCGAAATGGTCTTGCCAGCGAATTCCAGCCCGTTGAGCACGGCAGCAGCGACGATGATGGCGGTGCCATGCTGGTCGTCGTGGAAGACCGGGATGCCCATGCGGGCCTTCAACTGCTCCTCGACCTCGAAGCACTCGGGCGCCTTGATGTCTTCCAGGTTGATGCCGCCGAAGGTCGGCTCGAGCGCCGCGACCGTCTCGACCATGCGCTCGATCTCAGGTGCGTCGATCTCGATGTCGAAGACGTCGATGCCGGCGAATTTCTTGAACAGCACCGCCTTGCCTTCCATCACCGGCTTGGAGGCAAGCGGTCCGATATTGCCGAGGCCGAGCACCGCCGATCCGTTGGAAACGACGCCCACCAGATTGGCGCGCGCCGTATAGTCGGCGGCCGTTGCCGGATCGTCGCGTATTTCAAGGCAAGGCGCGGCGACGCCGGGCGAATAGGCCAGCGCCAGGTCGCGCTGGTTGCCCAGCGGCTTGGTCGCCTGGATCTCGAGCTTTCCCGGAATCGGATGCTTGTGGAAGTAGAGCGCGGCCTCGTCGAGGTCCGAACGCGCCGTTTTCTTGTTCTCGCCTTCCATGCGGCCGCTCCCTCGAAACCTGCTTCGAGGTCCTTTTAGCATGTGGTCTAGCCTTTTCGCGACGCTAAATGACGCGTCGGCAACTTTCCACGACTACACACAGAAACACACGACTTATCAAATGCTTGCGCAGGTTTCTTGCGAGGCGGGCTCGTCGCTCCGTAAGTATGTCGATCAAAAGGCGCTGACGTAGAGGCCGCCATCCACCGGAATGTTCTGCCCGGTCAGGTAGCCGGCATGGACCGAGCATAGGAAGGCGCAGATCTGGCCGAATTCCTCCGGCGTGCCAAGCCGCTTGGCCGGAACGTCGGCGCTGATGCGGGTCTTGCGCGCGGCTGCCGCTGCGGGGTCTTCGACGCTTCCCGCCTCATGCGGGCCACGCAGGCGGTCGGTGTCGAGCTTGCCGGGGAGCAGGCTGTTGATGGTCACGTTGCGGTCGATCACCGTGCGCGCCACGCCGGCAAGGAACGAGGTCAGGCCGGCGCGTGCCCCTGACGACAGGTCGAGGCCGGGGATGGGGACATAGACCGACAGCGAGGTTATGTTGACGATGCGGCCGAAGCCGCGCGCCGCCATGCCGTCGATGACGGCCTGCACCAGTTCGATCGGCGTGACCATGTTCTGGGTGACGCCTTCGAGGATCTTGGTGCGGTCGAGCTCGCGGAAATCGCGAAGCGGCGGGCCGCCATTGTTGTTGACCAGGATGTCAGGTTCGGGGCAGGCGGCGAGCAGCGCCTTCTGCACCTCGGGCCTCGAGACGTCGCCGACGACTTCCCGGACCGTTACGTGATAGCGCTGGCGCAGTTCCGCGGCGGTCCTGGCCACCAGTTCGGCGTTGCGCCCGTTGACGACGATGTCGCAGCCGGCCTCGGCCAGCGCCATGGCGCAGCCTTTTCCAAGCCCCTTACTGGAGGCGCAGACAATGGCCTTCTTTCCACTGATACCGAGATCCATGATGATTTCTCCTGTCCGTTGCCGACAGGCTAGCGCCTGGGCTGGACCAATCGCAACCGTCATACGGTTGTTGCATGAATCGGCGCATAGGCTGTCGCAAAGGCAACGGTGACAAACGCAGCGAATGTCAGAGCCCCGCACGTTCCGCAGCATGTTCCTCTCCGACATCCATCTTGGGTCGAAGGCGGCGAAGGCTGATTTTCTGATCGATTTCCTCAGGCATCACGACGCCGACATCATCTATCTGGTCGGCGATATCGTCGATGGCTGGCGCCTGCGGCGCAGCTGGCACTGGCCGCAAAGCCACAATGACGTGGTGCAGAAACTGCTGCGCAAGGCGCGCAAGGGCGCCTCGATCACCTACATCGCCGGCAATCACGATGAATTCGCCCGCCAGTTCCAGGGCGTGCATTTCGGCGGCATCGTCGTTGCCGACCGCGCCATCCACGAAACCGCCGACGGCAGGCGCCTGCTGGTCATCCATGGCGACCAGTTCGATACCGTCGTCCACAACCAGCGCTGGCTCGCCTATCTCGGCGATCATGCCTATGACGCGGCCATGCAGGTCAACCGGGTGATCACGCGGCTGCGCCAATTGCTCGGCCTGCCTTACTGGTCGTTTTCGTCCTGGGCCAAGGTCAAGGTCAAGAAGGCGGTCAACTTCATCGGTTCGTTCCAGACCGTGCTCAGCGAAGAGGCGCGGCGTTCGCATGTCGACGGCGTCATCTGCGGCCACATCCACCATGCGGCGATCGAAAGCTATGGCGATGTGCAATACATCAACACCGGTGATTGGGTGGAAAGCTGCACCGCTGTCGTCGAACATTTCGACGGCCGCATGGAGATCCTGACCTGGGCCCATGTCCTGCCCGATGCGCCGGACGAACCCTTCATCCCGATGCTCATCGAGGACAGGGCGGTGCAGGCGGCCTGACACGGAAGCGGCGGCCTGGATACCGAAGCCAGCTGTCATTCATCTGCAAATCGACTGGTCCAGCCGGTTCCGCCCTGATTTCCCGCATGTTAAGGATCACTTCGCGCTGCTTGCAATTCCTGGTTGGCCGCGTCATTGGATCGATTCATGTCGCTGCCGCCGCTCTCGCCCGAACAACTCGTCAAACCGCGCCATTTCGAACTGCGCATGAGCCTGATCTTCGGCACGCTGTTCGTATCGCTGGGCACGCATCTGCCCTATTTTCCGCTCTGGCTGCAGGCCAAGGGTTTTCACGCCGAGCAGATCGCCGTCATCCTGGCGGCGCCCATGTTCCTGCGCGTGGTGACGACGCCGCTGCTGACCGCGATCGCCGATCGGGCCAGGGACCGCGCCGATGTCTATGTCGCGCTCGTAGCGGCTTCGCTGTTCCTGTCGGCGGGCTATTTCCTGACGCCGACTTACGCGATGGTGCTGGCGGTTTCGCTGGCGCTGACCATTGTCTGGACGCCGCATTCGCCGATTGCCGATTCGCTGGCGCTTTCAGGCGTGCGCCGCTTTGGCTCGAACTACACCAGCATGCGCAAATGGGGTTCGATCTGTTATTTCCTGGCCAATGTCGCCGGCGGCTTCATCCTGGCGGCTACCGGTCCTGGAGTCGTCCCGGTGATCATATTCCTGGCTCTCGGCGCGTCGCTCGTCGCAGGACTGCTGGCGCCGCGCATGGGCCGGCCGCGCAAGGCCTCGCCGCTGTCGGCCACGGAAATCCAGCACGCGGCGCCGAGCCTGTTCAACGCCTATTTCCTCTACTTCACCCTTGGCGTCGGCATCATCACCGCCAGCCATGCCTTCCTCTACGGCTTCGTCTCCATCTACTGGAAATCGATCGGCATCAGTGATTCCGTGGTCGGGCTGCTATGGGCCTGGGGCGTGGTCTCAGAAGTCTGCATGTTCTTGTTTTTCAATCGTATGTTTGCCTCCGTGCCCGTCGTCAGGGTGATGCTGATCGCCGGCATCGGATCGATCGTACGCTGGATCGCCTTTCCGCTGGTATGGCCGCTCGGCTTTGGCGTGGCCGGTTTCTTCGCCGTGCAGTCGCTGCATTCGGTGTCTGTTGCGATGGTGCTGAT
The DNA here is from genome assembly GCA_004791255.1 of bacterium M00.F.Ca.ET.205.01.1.1. Lineage (GTDB taxonomy): Bacteria > Pseudomonadota > Alphaproteobacteria > Rhizobiales > Rhizobiaceae > Mesorhizobium. The sequence continues at coordinate 267,338 of SRUQ01000002.1, read as the reverse complement.
CGGCTTGCAGAAAATGATCGGCGAGACCGTCTCCGAAGAGCGAACGGGTGCCGCGCAAGGCATCGCTTATTTCTTCAACGGCTTCTTCATGGCCACGGTCACGCTGGCTTCCGGTCCACTCTACAACCGTCTCGGCGTCGATGGCTTCCTGGTGATGATCCCGATCGCGATTGTCGGCCTGGTGCTGATCGGGTTTGCCGCGCGCTCAGCCCCACAGCGCCCGGTCCGGGGGTGAGACGAGCGAACCCTGGTAGACAAGACCGGGCTCGCGGTCGCGCGCAAGCAGCAGTGGGCCGTCCAGGTCGACAAAATCGGCGCCTTGCGCGAGCAGCACCGCCGGCGCCATGGCCAGCGACGTGCCGACCATGCAGCCGACCATGATGCCGAAGCCCAGTTCGCGGGCACGATCGCGCAGCACGAGCGCCGCCGTCAGCCCGCCGGATTTGTCGAGCTTGATGTTGACGGCGTCGTAGAGGCCGATAAGCGAAGCAAGATTGCCGGCCTCGTGCACGCTCTCATCGGCGCAGATCGGCACGGGATGGCCGATATGGCGCAGGATCTCGTCACGACCGGCCGGCAATGGCTGTTCGATCAGCGCGATGCCTTGTTCGGCGGCGAAGGCGAGGTTGGCGACGATGTTGTCGTCGGTCCAGCCCTCGTTGGCGTCGAGGATGATGCGGCTGACGGGCGCTGCCTGCCGGACGGCGCGGATGCGGGCGATGTCGTTGTCGCCGCCGATCTTGACCTTGAGCAGCGGCCGCGCCGCGTTGGCGCGCGCCTGTGCCGCCATTGGCTCCGGCTCGCCCAGTGACAGCGTGTAGGCGGTTTCGAGCGGGTTCAATCGAGCCGCGCAAATACTGGATGCAACAGGCATCCCGCTGATCTTTGCCTCAAGATCCCAGAGGGCACAGTCCACAGCGTTGCGCGCGGCGCCGGCCGGCATGGCGGTGAGCAGCGCGTTCCGATCAATTCCGCCCGCAATCCGCTCGCGCATCGCCTCTATTGCGCCGCGCACACCCTCCATGGTCTCGCCATAGCGTTTGTAGGGCACGCATTCGCCACGACCGATATGTCCACCATCCTGGATCGTACAGGTGACAACCTCGGCTTCGGTCTTGGAGCCGCGCGAGATGGTGAAGGTGCCGGCGATTGGAAAACGCTCAGCCTCAACCGAAATGACACGCGCCATATTTTTCTGCTCCGGCTGTGCGAGAAGGGTTGTCGGCAAATCGACAAGGTCGGACCCATCAGGCTAAACAGGACGCCATGTTGACCATCGGCAAGCGCGACGCAAGCGGCACCGCCGCCTCGGAGGCTGACCACCAACCGCGCGTGGCGGTTGGCGAAGAGGCGGGCGTTCTTGGTTGCGCCTTCTCCGGAATCTGGACGACGCGCACCGTCGCCGAAATCGACGCCGAGATGCGCAGGATCGAAAAGCGCAGCGGTTTCAAGACTTTGGCGCTCGATCTTTCGCATATCGAGAAGATCGACACGGCCGGTGCGTGGCTGATCGACCGGCTGGTCAGCGCCTTCGAGAAAAAGGGTATCGAGGTCAGGCTGCAGGGCCAGAGCGAGATCGCTTCTATATTGCTCGACGCGGTGGGCGAGGCCGTCCGGCGCGAACCTGAATCGGGGCCAACCAGGCCGCCCAACATCGTCATTCGCGCCCTGGAGGCCGTCGGCCGGCGCGTCTACGAGATGCGCGACGATTTCCTCGCCTCGATGAACATCCTCGGCGCCACCATCCGCGGCGCGCAGATGAAGCTTGGCCGCGGCCATGCCGTCAACCCGGCGGCGATCTTCAACCAAATCGATCGCATGGGCGTCGGCGCCATCCCGGTGGTGGTGCTGATGTCGGCGATCGTCGGCGCCATCGTTGCCCAGCAGGGCGCCTACCAGCTCAGCTATTTCGGCGCCGATATCTTCGTCGTCGACCTCGTGGGCGTGCTCATCCTGCGCGAGCTCGGCGTGCTGATGACGGCGATCATGATCGCCGGCCGCTCGGGCAGTGCGATCACCGCCGAGATCGGCTCGATGAAGATGCGCGAGGAAGTCGACGCGCTGAAGGTCATCGGGCTGAACCCGATCGGCGTCCTGGTCTTCCCGCGGCTGGTGGCGCTGGTGATCGCCTTGCCATGCCTCACCATCATCGCCAATTTCGCCGCGCTCGGCGGCGGTATCGTGGCCGCCTGGCTCTATTCCGACATCGCGCCGGCCGCCTTTATCGATCGGCTGCGCGTCGCCATCGACCTCAGCACCATTTTCGCCGGCCTGATCAAGGCACCGTTCATGGCCATGATCATCGGCACCATCGCCTCGGTGGAAGGCATGAAGGTCGGCGGCAGCGCTGAGTCGCTCGGCCAGCACGTGACCGCTTCCGTGGTGAAGTCGATCTTCGTCGTCATCATCCTCGATGGACTGTTCGCCATCTTCTACGCAGCGATCGAGTTCTGAGATGGCGTTGTTCGGCAAGACAAAACCAAAGGCGGTCGCCGCTGATGCGGATGAGGGCGACATCGTCCTTTCGGCACATGACATCACCGTATCCTTCGGCGACAAGCGTATCCTCGACAAGTTGTCGCTCGACATCAGGCGAGGCCAAATTCTCGGCTTTGTCGGCGCCTCCGGTGCCGGCAAATCGGTTCTGTTGCGCACCATCCTTGGCCTGACGCGCAAGCAATCGGGCACGATCAAGCTGTTCGGCGTCGATGTCGAAAAGGCGAGCGATGCGGAGCGGCTGCGCATCGACATGCGCCTTGGCGTGCTGTTCCAGCATGGCGCGCTGTTTTCGGCGCTGACCGTGCTGGAAAACGTCCAGGTGCCGATGCGTGAATATCTCGACCTGCCGCGAAAGCTGATGGATGAACTGGCATTGCTCAAGATCGAGCTGGTCGGGCTGCCGCCGGACGCGGCGCAGAAATTTCCGTCGGAACTGTCGGGCGGCATGATCAAGCGAGCGGCTCTGGCCCGGGCGCTCGCACTCGACCCCGATATCGTCTTCCTCGACGAGCCGACCTCGGGTCTCGACCCGATCAGCGCGGCGGAGTTCGACCAATTGGTCGTCAAGCTGCGCGATACGATGGATCTGACCGTCTACATGGTGACCCATGATCTCGACACGCTGTTCACCGCTTGCGACCGGGTGGCGGTGCTTGGCAACAAGAAGGTGCTGGTAGAAGGCACCATCGACGACATGCTGAAGAGCGAGGAGCCATGGGTGAAATCCTATTTCCGCGGAAAACGTGCGCGGCAACTTGATCTTGCAGCGCGCGCATAGCCATAAGTGAGGCAATGGAAACCCGAGCCAACTACGTCATTGTCGGTATCTTCACGCTGGTAGCGATCCTGGCGGCATTCGGTTTCGTCTACTGGACGGCGGCGATCGGCGACAAGGGCGAGACGACCTTGCTGCGTGTGCGCATTCCAGGCTCGGCCTCGGGGCTCGGCCGCGGCAGCTTCGTGCTGTTCAACGGCGTCAAGGTCGGTGACGTCAAGCGCGTCTATATCGATGTCGACAATCCGACAGTGGCCATCGCCGACACCGAGATTGACCGGCAAACACCGATCACCAAGTCGACGCAGGCCGATATCGGCCTTGCCGGCCTCACCGGGCAGGCCAATATCGAGCTCAAAGGCGCCGATCCCAAGGAGGTGAAACTCCTCGATCAGGCCGAAAAGGAAGGCAAGGTCGCCGAGATCGTCGCCAACCCTTCGGCGGTGACCAACCTGCTGCAGACAGCACAGGACATCTTCACCCGCGCCGACAAGGTGCTTTCGGACCTCGAGGGTTTTACCAGGGATGTCCGCGGACCACTGACGAAGACCGTGCAGAACGTGCAGACATTCTCCGATGCGCTGGCCAAGAATTCCGACGGCATCGACAAGTTCCTGTCCAGCGTCAGTGCGCTGTCAGACGAATTGAAGGGCGTGTCGGGCAAGCTCGACGGCACTCTGAAGGCGGCGGAAGGTCTGCTCAATGCCGTCGACAAGGACAAGATCAAGAGCATCGTGGCCAATGTCGACACGGTGACCGCGAACCTCAAGGAAACGTCGAAACAACTCGACGGCGTGATCAAGAACGTCGATACCGCTGTCGGCTCCGTCAACGATTTCGCCAAGCAGACGCAAGGCACGCTGACCAAGGTCGATGGCCTGCTCGACGGCATCGACCCGGCACAGGTGCGCACGGCACTCGCCAACATCCAGAAGGCCAGCGAAAGCGCCAACAAGGCCGCCGCCGACATTGCTGAAGTGACCGACAAGATCGCCAACAGGGCCGACGACATCGACGAGACGATCAAGGATGCCAAGCAACTGGCGCAACGCCTCAACGACGCTTCCGTGCGCGTCGACGGCATCCTCGCCAAGGTAGATACGCTGCTCGGCTCGGGGCAGGCCGATGGCCTGATGGCCGACGCCAGGAATACGCTGAAGTCGTTCAAGCAGGTGGCCGACACGCTGAATGCGCGGCTGGGCGTCATCACCGACAATCTCGCGCGCTTCTCGGGCCAGGGCCTGTCGAATGTCGAGGCGCTGGTGCAGGACAGCCGCCGTTCGATCAGCCGCATCGAGGAGGCGGTGACCGATCTCAGCCGCAATCCGCAGCGCATTCTTTCGGGAGGCGACGGCGAGGTTCGGCAGTTCAACGGCAGGGCGCGGCGTTGACTTCGTCTGCGGCTCGCCCCAGAAACAGTCATTGCAGGGCGGGTTTGTTTTTACCATCGACGGATAACGGGGCCGGGGACAGCAGGGATCGCGCGTGAAGTCGATTGTGTTCAGATCGGGCGTGGCCTTGCTTGGCCTGGCCCTCGCCAGCTGCGCGGCGCTGCCTGGTGGCGGACCCGCGCCGCTTGATACCTTCGAGCTGTCGGCCCCCTCGGTCGACGCGCATGGCCACAGCCGCCGCCAGATCCTCATCGCCCAGCCTTCGGCGCTCAAGGCGCTGGACAGCCAGAACATCGTCATCAAGCCTTCCGACCGCTCGATCCAGTATCTCAAGGGCGCGCAATGGGCCGACCGGCTGCCGCTGATCGTGCAGGCGCGGCTGGCCGAGACATTCCAGCGCTCGGGCAGTTTTGCCGGGGTCGGCAAGCCGGGCGAGGGCCTGGCGATCGACTACCAGGTGATCGTCGAGATCCGTTCGTTCGAAGTGCGCGTCGACGGCGGCGAACACGCCGAGGTCGATCTGTTCGTGCGCCTGCTCAACGACCGCAATGGCGAGGTGAAGGCTTCCAAGAGCTTCACCGCCAGGGCGCCGGTGTCCGGCAGCGGCAATGCGGCCTACGTCAATGGGCTGGACAGCGCGTTCGGCCAGGCCGCCAAGGATATCGTGCGCTGGACCGATTCGGTGATCTGAGCGCCAGGCGCGCCGGAACCCCGTCAGACTCTTTCAAGTTACAGGCGCTCGAAGACATCCGGCCGCAATTTGCCGGCCTTCATTAGGTGCTGCAGGGTGTAGGTCACAGACAGCGCATCATCGAGCGCGTCATGCCCCTGCAGCGGCGAGTGGTCGACGCCATAATAGTCCGCGAGCTTGTTGCTCGGAGTCTTCGCCAGATCCTCTATCGGCATCCCGGCAGCGATCAGCAGCTTGACGGCGTTGTCAAACCGGGTGGCCGGGATCGAGGGCGGAATGCCTGCGACATAGCAGCTGATGGCGATCATATTCAGTTCGTCCTTGCCCCAGGACCAGAATCGCGCCCCCTCGGAAAAACGATCGACGTCGGCAAGGGCTTCTCCCAGCCCGACCCCCTCGGCCTCGATGTTGTTTTCGGTGATGCCGGTCAGTTCGGTGAAGAACGGGTCGAGCGTGTATCTCTCACCAAATCGGTCGATGGGCCTGACATAGGCCTTGTGTGTACCGAGCAGGGGAAAGTCGTCTTCCAGCCCAAGCCTGACCGCACCAATCTGCGCGATGACGGGGTCGGGATCGTTGGCCGCGCACCAGAATCTGCGTTGCGATTCCTCAAGGCAGAGAAACTCGCAGTCGAATATGATTGCCGATTTCATCGGATCGCAACAGCCGGTGTAATCGGGTTCAGTGCATTCCGGAGGTTTTTGGGCAGTCACAGGCGGGGCGATGGCCCCGCCTGGTCAATGCCTGGCTTAATGCAGGCGGCCGCTGGCGTGGGCCAGCATGGTGTAGACCTTGCCGGTGTCCGACGTCAGATAGGTCTGCGCCATGATGTTGTCGCGGTCGTTGCGCGAGACATCCTTGAGCAGCTTCTCGAAGTCGTCGCAGTAGCGGTCGACGGCGGCGCGGAACTCGGCCTCCGCCTGATATTTGCGGCGGATTTCGTCGAAGGTCTGCTGGCCCTTCAACGTGTAGAGGCGGCGCGTGAACACGTCGCGCTCGCCGCTCCGGTAGCGGTTCCACAACTCGATCGAAGCATCGTGGTCGATGGCCCGGGCGATATCGACGGATAGCGAGTTGAGCGACTCCACCACATGCAGCGGCGAACGCTGGGCAGGGGCCGCGCGCGGTGCTTCCGCCGGCTGCGCGGGCGCCGTCGGCCTGAGGTCGCCTTCGTTCGACGCCGCGCTCAACAGGTCGCGCACCCAGCCGCCTTGCGGCGTGCGGGCACTGGCGTCGGCACGCTGGCGGGGTGCCGCCTCGGCCGGGCGCTCCAGGTCGAGCGTGCCGCGCAGGCCGGCGCCGCCCAGGGGCGGCTGCGGCGTGCGCAGATCCGGCTGCGGTGCCGGCGCACGACGCGGCGGCTCGGCCGGGCGTGCGGCAGCAGGCGCCTGCGGGGCCGGGCGCAGCGGGCGCGCCTCGGAGGTATCGCCGCCGCGGCCGGATTTCGCAACGATGTCCGACAGCTCCTTCAAGGCGTTGATCTGCTCGGAAACGGCGCGGCGGATGGCCGAGGTCGATTCCTTGGCCTCTTCCGGCATTTCGATGACGCCCTTCTTGAGCTCGGCCCGGGTGAGGTCGAGTTCGCTCTTGATCGAGCTGGCGGTGCGGCGCATCTCCTCCGTCGCATCGGCGAAGCGCTTGGTCGCCGAGTCGACGACATCGGTGATGGCGTTGCGGATCTTGTCGGCCGATTCCAGCGTCTTGCCCTCGGCATTCTGCAGCGTCTGGCCAACCAGGTTCTCGAACGAGCGCATGACGCGTTCGAGGTCTTCCGACTTCTTGACCAGGCCGACGGCGAGATCCTCGAGCGACGACTGCCTTTCGAGCGTGTGTTCGAGGTTGCTCTGGGCCGAGCTCAACAGGTCCGAAGCACCGGCGAGCAGGCGGCTGTGTTCGTCGAATTTGGTGGCGATCGAAGCGACTTCACGCAAGGTCGAGGACGACAGCTCCGTCAGCCTCGTCGTGTTCGAATCGACCAGCCGTGCCGAGCTGGCGAAGGTCTGCGCCGCCTTCTCCGTGGTGGCCGCGAAGCTCTGCGTGCTGCCGGTCAGGCGTTCGTCGACCTGGCCGAGATTGACCGCCGCCTGCTCGATCAGCTGACCGAGCTGCGAACTGGACTTGGTCATACGGCCGATGAGGTCCGCGACGCTGTCGGACAGCGACGAGCGGGCGCCTTCGACCGCCGACAATGTCTCGGCGGTGCGGCTGGCGAGCGCATTGACCAGCGCGACATTCTCGTTGCGCAGCTTCTCGGTGGCGCGTTCGGTGACCTCCTCCATGCTCTTTTGCAGTTCCGAACCACCCTGGGCGAAGCGCTCGACCAGCGGACGAGCCGTTTCGTCGAGGATCTTCGACATCTCGGCCGACCGCGCCGCGAGCATGGTGTTGAGCTCGCGGGTGTTGGCGCCGATCGTCTTGGCGGCGTCGTTGGTGCTCTGGCCGATGTGCTGGCCGACAGCGGTGAAGGTCTCGGCAATCACATTGGCGCGCGATACGAGTTGTGCCTCGGCACTCGAGACCTGCTCGTTGAGCCTCTGGCCCATTGTCTCGGTGGTGTAGGCGAGGCGGTTCTCGACACCGGAGATCTGCTCTTCGACACGGGCGGCCGCGGCCGCCGCGCTCGATGCAAGACGTTCGTCGGCGCCGGTAAGCGCCTGCTCGATCTCGCGAGCATGCACGGCCAGTTCCTGGCCGGTCTGGCGCGCACGGTCGGCAACCCTCTGCTCGGTGCTGGCAAAAGCGCCGACAATGGTCTCGGCATGCTCGCCGATCGTCGAGGTGCTGTTGGCGATACGCGAAACCAGACGCTGGTCGGCCTCCTCGAAGATGCGGCCGATTTCGGAGGCCCGGCTCGACAGCGCATCCGAGCCTTCGGCAATTCGCGCGACCAACTGCTGGTCGGCGGCATCGAAGATGCGGCCGAGATCCGACGCGCGTGCGGCCAGCGCTTCGGCGGATTCGCCGATGCGCACGCCGAGCCGCTGGTCGGCGCTCTCGAAGTTGCGCAGGATGTCGCCGGCACGGGCGGCCAGCGACTGCGCCGTTTCGACCGCACGAGCGACCAGCTTCTGGTCGGCCGCGTCGAAGGTGCCGGCAATCTCGCTAGCACGGGCGCTCAACTGGTCGGCGGTTTCCTGGGCGCGGGCCAGCAGCGTGCTGGAGGTATCGTCCGCGCGGGCAATAAGGGCACTTGACGTATCTTCCACACGGGCGTGGAGGCGACGATCGGCCTCTTCGAAGGTGCGGGCGATGTCTTCGGCCCTTGTCAGAAGGGCGGCCGAGGTCTGTTCGGCGCGCTCGGCGATCCTGCGGTCAGCGTCGCTGAACGCTGCGCCGGCCTGCTCATGCAGGGCGCTGGTGACTTCCAGGACCTTTTCGCGCAACGCACCGGCAACGAACACCGCGCTCTTCTCAAGCACGCTGCGCACGTTCTCAACGCCGGTCGACAGCGCCCGCTCCATGGTGCCGGCACGCTCTTCGATAATGCCGGTCTGGCGGCTGAACGCCTGCTCGATCTTCTCGACATCGGCGGCGATCGCTGCCGAAATGTCGGTGCTCCTGGCGGCGATCTGGTCGATGTGGCCCGACAGCGAGCGGTCGACGTCGTTGCGGGTCTCGGCAAGCTTGCCGAGATCGTCTTCCAGCGCACGGCTAAGCATGTTGCGGCCTTCGGCCAGCTTGCCGACATGTCCGGCGATGATGTCGTCGATATCGCCGCGGCTTTCGGTCAACCTTTGCAGGTCGGCTTCCAGCGCGCGCTTCAGGATATCGCGGCCTTCGGCCAGTTTCTCCACCTGGCCGGCGACCAGACCATCGATGCTCGACCGGCTTTCGGCCAGCTTGGCAAGATCGGCTTCCAGCGCGCGCTTGAGGACATCGCGGCCTTCGGCAAGCTTCTCGACCTGACCGGCGACCAGACCATCGATGCTCGACCGGCTTTCGGCCAGCTTGGCAAGATCGGCTTCCAGCGCGCGCTTGAGGACATCGCGGCCTTCGGCAAGCTTCTCGACCTGACCGGCGACCAGTCCGTCGATGCTTGAACGGCTTTCGGCCAGCTTGGCAAGATCGTCCTCAAGTGCCCTGGACAGGGTCGAACGCTCCTGGACAAGACCAGCCGCATGATTGTTGACATGGCCGCTGACCGTCATGAGGTCGGCCTCCAGAGCTCTCGACAGGGTCGAGCGCTCCTCGGACAGTCGCTCCTTATGGCTGTTCGCATGCCCAGCCACGGCTTCGAGGTCGGCCTCGAGCGCCCTCGACAGCGTCGAACGCTCCTGGGCGAGCCGGTCAGAATGGCTGTTGACGAGACCGTTGACGGTTTCGAGATCGGCTTCGAGCGCAAGGGCGAACTGGGCGCGATCGTCGACCAGTTTCTGCGACTGGTCGGCAACGGTGTTCCGGACCGCATTGAGGTCGGCTTCCAGCGCACGGCGCAGGATATCGCGGCCTTCCGACAGCTTTTCGACCTGGCCGGCGACCAGCCCGTCGATGCTGGAACGGCTCTCGGCCAGCTTGGCAAGATCGTCCTCGAGCGCTTTCGACAGGGTCGAGCGATCCTGGACGAGCTTGTTCATGTGATCGGCGATGACGCTGTTCACATTCTGCAGGTCAGCTTCCAGGACGCGCGAAAGCTGTCCACGGTCCTCGGCCAGCCTTTCCGACTGGCTCGATATCACACCCTTGATCGTGTTGAGGTCGGATTCCAGCGCGCGCTTTAGAATGTCGCGGCCCTCGGCCAGTTTCTCGACCTGGCCGGCGACGAGCCCGTCGATGCTCGAGCGGCTCTCGGCCAGCTTGGCGAGGTCGGCTTCAAGCGTCTGCGACAGCAGGCTGCGGTCTTCCGCCAGCCGGCCCGAATGGCCGTCGATCAGGCCCCGTATGCCGGAAAGATCGCTCTCCAGCGCACGGCCGAGCTCGCTGCGGTCTTCCGCCAGTTTCGTCGAATGCGCCTCGATCAGGCTCTTGATGCCGACGATGTCGTTTTCGAGCGCCTTGGCGAGCACCGCCCGGCCCTCGGCGATTTTCTCGACCTGGCCGGCGACGAGCCCGTCAATGCTGGCGCGGCTGTCGGACAGTTTGCCGAGATCTGCCTCCAGGGCACGCGAGAGGATGTTGCGGCCTTCGGCCAGCTTGCCCACATGCCCGGAGACCATTTCATCAATGATGGTACGGGCTTGCACGAGTTTTCCGGAGTCTTCATTGAGGGCCAGGGAGAGCCGGTTGCGGCCTTCTTCCAGCCTTTCGAGGTGGCTGCCGAGCGAGGCGTCGATGGCGGCGCGCGATTCGTTGACCTTGCGCAGATCTTCTTCGAGCGCCCGCGCAATCAGGCCGCGGCCTTCGGCCAGCTTCTGCACCTGGTTGGTCACCGCGGCATCGATGCCGGCGCGGCCTTCGGCGAATTTCGCCAGATCCGCCTGCATGGCGGCAGCCATGCGCTCGCGGCTCTCGGAGAGCTTGCGGCTGTGGTTTTCGACGGCTTCCTCGATGCCGACGCGGGCATCGGCAAGCCGCTGGATGTCGCTGTCGAAGGAACGCGAGACGACATGACGCGCCGCCTCCATGCGTCCGGCGAAGTCGCTGGCGCGGGCCTCCAGCATGGAGGAGGTCGAGTTGACGATGTCGGCCATGTCGGCGCCGATCTGGGTCTTGCCCTGATCGATCATCGCGGCCAGCGTGTCCTTGCTCTCGGCGAAGGTGTGGGCGATTTCGCGCGCACGCTCGACCAGCGTCTCGTTGATCTGGCGGGCACGTGCCTCGAGTGCGGCGTTGAGCTTCTGCGTGCCGGTGTCCAGCGCTTCGGCGCGGGTCTGGAATTCGCTGATCAGTGCCTGGCCGCGTTCGGCCAGCGTGCGCTCAATGCCGTTGAGGCTGGCCTCGAACTCGGAATTGAGGGTACGCGCTGCGCCGCCCAGCAGCGACACCATGCCGGTGGTGCGGTCGTCGAGCAGGTCGGTCAACGACCGGGTCAGGCCGTCCGTGGTGTCCGTCAGCTTGGCGATGCGCGTATCGAGCAGGCTGGCGAAGGCTTCGCCCGAGGTCGACAGCCGGTCGGTGATGTTGTCGAGCCGGCCTTCAACCGAATCGAAGATCGACATCGAGCTTTCGTTGATGCGGTCGATCAGCGTGTCGCCGGAATTGGTGATGGTCATCGACAGCTTTGTCGAAGCGTTGAGGATGCTATCGCGGATGATGTCGCTGGCGGCGCCGATTTCATCACGCAGCGTTTCATGCGCGCCGGAAATCGAGGCGCGGACCCGTTCCGCGTGGGAGACGACCGCCTCGCGCTCGCTGCCGAGCCCGTCGACAAGCGAACGGATGCGGGTTTCGTTTTCCGAATAGGAGCGCTCGATCTGGTTGACTTCGCTGTGCACCAGCGTTTCCAGTTCGACGGCGCGGGCAAGCGTGCGTTCGATGCCTTCGCCCATGGCCGCCACTTCGCGGCGCACGGCCTGGCCGATCATCATGACGCGGTCCTGGGCCATGTTCTCAGGTTCGGTCAAGCGGAACGCCACCTCGGTCATCGACTGCGCTGCGATGCGCATGTCCTGGGCACGGCGGATCATCGCCGCGAAGGCCCAGAACAGGGTGACGGGCACGATTGCCGCGACTGCCAGGCCGATCAGCTCGGGGCGGGCAAAGAACTGGTCGAGCGTGCGGATGCTCCAGATGCTCGATCCGAAAAGCAGGTTGGCCAACCCGCCGGCGCCGGCGATCCAGGCCAGCGAGACAAAGGCGACGACCCAGTAGATCGTGTTGGAGGCACGCCTGTTGAGGCTGTGCAGGAGCGTTTTATAATCCTTCTGGCGGTCGTCATTGGCAGGCGCGAAGCCGGCAGGCTGGCCGCCATTGCGTGTTTCCACGGGGCGCAGTTCGGCGGGCTTGGCCTTCGCCGCGGGCTGGGCCTGATTAACGACGGGCGCCGGCTGCGGGCCGCGTCCCTCACGGGCCAACTCGTCGGCGGCCTGGGATATCTGTGCTTCCAGATCTTCCATCGAAGCGGCGATGTCGAGGTCGCCGCTGCCGGCGTCGCCGCTGAGATCGAAGTCGAGCGCTTTTTCCAGTTCCCTGGCGACATCGCTGTCGAGATTTCTCGTCGTCGTCGTTGGTTTCTTCGCCATGCCTTCGCTACCCTGTACTAGCTGCCGCGGGCTTATAATTGTGTTTTTCGTACCCCCGCGCAGGAGGCTGAAAATGGACCCTCGTATCGTAATGACACAGGGGGGTAAAGAAAACATGCATTCCGCGGGATACGTAAAACTTTAAATATAAGGTTAACAGAACCGTGATTCAGGCGCCGCTTTCGCAACATTTTTCCCGGCCATTCATTAACCCGCTGTCCACTGGAATCGCCTAGTTTTTCAGGCGGCCGAAGAAAATGGAGTTCGAGTTCATGCGTGGCGAAAGCGGCATTGCCTTCTCAATGCCCGGGGGCGACGTGTCGGGAACCAGGCGGTCCCGGCCGGTCGATTTGGCACACCTCGCCCGGCAGACGATGGGTGACCGCAGCCTGGAGCAGGAGGTGCTGGCACTCTTTGTACAGCAGGCGCTGTCGGTGCGCGACAGAATAGTCGATGCCGACGTCAAGGACCGGCTGCTCCTGGCCCACGGGCTGAAAGGGTCGGCGCGCGGCATCGGCGCCTTTGCGATCGCCGATTGCGCCACCGAGATCGAACGGCAGCCGGAAGACAACCAGACGCTCAAGCAGCTCGGCAAGCTGATCGACGAAGTGCGCGATTTCATCGCCGCCATCAACCGTTAGGCGAGGCTTTCGGAAAAACGTCACAGTGCGGCGCTTTCGCGCGGCAGTTGACTTGTCCGCTGGAGTGATTATCTCGGCGGAAACTCCCTTCAGGTGACAAATGACCAAGCTGACCTTCATCGCCCATGACGGCACACATTTCGACGTGGATGCCGAAAACGGCTCGACGGTCATGGAGAACGCCATTCGCAACGCCGTGCCCGGCATCGAGGCCGAGTGCGGCGGCGCCTGCGCCTGCGCGACCTGCCATGTCTATGTCGACGAGGCGTGGACGGCGGAGGTCGGCGAGCCGGAAGCGATGGAGGAGGACATGCTGGACTTCGCCTACGAGGTCCAGCCGAATTCACGCCTGTCGTGCCAGGTCAAGGTGCGCGACGCGCTCGACGGTCTGGTCGTGCGCGTGCCTGAACGCCAGGGCTGAAACTCAAGGGCTGAACCGGCAGCGGCGATTTTTCCGGCTGACGCTTGGCAGCGGGCCAATGGTCATGCAGTCTCGGCTGGTCTTTCGCAGCGAGGCGCATCATGACCGGTACCACCAGAACAGACGTACTTATTGTCGGGGCAGGGCCGGTCGGCTTGTTTGCCGTGTTCGAACTCGGCCTGTTCGACATGAAGTGCCACCTGATCGACATTCTCGACAAGCCTGGCGGTCAATGCGCGGAACTCTATCCGGAAAAGCCGATCTACGACATTCCTGGTTGGCCTTCGATCTCGGCGCAAGGCCTGGTCGACAAGCTGCTCGAGCAGATTGCGCCATTCAAGCCTGATTTCACCTATAACCGCATGGTTTCCAGCCTGGAAAAGCTGGAGGATGGCAGCTTTCGCGTCATCACCGACGAAAACGAGGTGTTCGAGGCCAAGGTGGTGGTGATCGCCGCCGGCGGCGGCTCCTTCCAGCCGAAACGGCCACCGATCCCCGGCATCGAGCCCTATGAGGGCAAGAGCGTCTTCTATTCGGTGCGCCGGATGGAGGACTTTCGCGGCCACGACCTTGTCATCGTCGGCGGCGGGGACTCAGCGCTCGACTGGACGCTGAACCTGCAGCCGGTGGCGAAGAGCGTGACGCTGGTTCACCGGCGGCCCGAATTCCGCGCCGCCCCCGACAGCGTCAACAAAATGTATGCCATGCAGGAGATGAAAGAGCTGGAATTCAAGGTCGGCCAGGTGACCGGGCTGACCGGCGCCGACGGCCATCTGTCATCGGCTGTCATCAAGGGTGGCCCGGGCGGCGACGTCGAGGTGCCCTGTACGCGCATGCTGCCGTTCTTCGGCCTGACCATGAAACTCGGGCCGATCGCGGAGTGGGGGCTCAATCTTCACGAGAACCTCATCCCGGTCGATACCGAGAAATTCCAAAGCTCGGTGCCCGGCATCTTCGCGGTCGGCGACATCAACTGGTATCCCGGCAAGCTGAAGCTGATCCTGTCGGGCTTCCACGAAGTGGCGCTGATGGCGCAGGCCGCCAAGCGCATCGTCAGCCCGGGCGAGCGGATCGTCTTCCAGTACACAACCTCGTCGACCAGCCTGCAGAAGAAGCTTGGCGTGGTCGAAAGCTCCTGACTCGTCGCATCATTCGGCAAGCACGGGCGCCTCGGAGCGGCCACGCAGCGGCTTTTCCGGCATCAGGCTGAGCGTCAGCAGCGCCAGTATCAGCATCACCACCGCGGCGGCGAAGATCATGCCGAACGCGGCAGCGTCCGTCGCGACGCCAGTTGTCCGGGCGCCTTCGCCGGCCAGCGGCAGGCCGTTGCCCAGGGCGACCGCGCCGAGGATTGCCACGCCGAGCGCGCTGCCCAGCGAGCGCAGAAACGTCATCACCCCGGTAGCGACACCGAGATGCTTGGGATCGACAGCGTTCTGGACCGACACCGTGGCGACCGGGAAAGTGGTCCCGCTGCCAAGCCCGATGCACGTCGTCAGGATTTCGACAACCAGCAGCGATGCATGCCCGGCCACCAGGCTGAGGATGCCGAGGCACAGCACGGCAAAGGCCACGCCGACCATGGCGATCCGCTTGTAGTGGACGAAGCGCGGAATGGTGCGGCCGCTGAATGTCGCGCCGGCGACGGTGCCCAGCATGAGCCCCAGCAGGGCGGTGCCGGATGCGCTTGCCGACAGGCCGATAACCGACTGGAGATAGACAGGCAGGTAAACCGACAGGCCGATATTGGCGGCTTGCAGGAGGAACAAGGAGAGCGTGCCGGCAAGAACAATCGGATTGGAGAGCACTTCGAGCGAAATCAGCGGCTCCGAAGCGCGCAGCAACCGTAGCGCAAAGGCACCCCAGATGATGGCCGAACTGGCGAGCAGCCCAAGGATCTCGGGCGACAGCCAGGCGTATTCGCTGCCGCCCCAGTTCAGGGCCAGAAGCAGCAAGGCCGTGGCCGCGATTAAAAGCAGCGCGCCAAGGCCGTCGATGCGATGCTGCCTTGCCGCAACCGGCAGTTTGCGCAGCGGCTTGTTGATGATGGCCATCGCGACAATGCCGAGCGGGATGTTGATCCAGAAGATCAGCGACCAGTGCAGATGTTCGGCGAAAGTGCCGCCGAGCAATGGCCCGGCGATGCTGGCGACCGCCCATGTGCCGGCGATCCAGGCCGCGTAGCGTGCCCGCTCACGCGGCGGCACGAGGTCGCCGATCACGGTTTGCGCCAACGCGAACAAGCCGCCGCCGCCGGCGCCCTGGATGGCGCGGCCGACGATCAGCACGAACATATTGGGGGCCATGGCGCTGACCAGCGAGCCGGCGAGGAAAATGAGGATAGCCGCGTAAACCGTCGGCCGGCGGCCATAGACGTCGGAAAGCTTGCCGTAGAGCGGCGCCATGGCGGTTGCGGTCAACAGATAGCCGGTAACGATCCAGGGCAGGTATTCGGCATGGCCGAGCGCCCGTGCGATGGTCGGCATGGCCGGCGCGACGATGGTCTGGTCGAGTGCGGCCAGAAGCATCGACAACAGGACGCCACCGATTATGGCGTTCTTTTCGCTTTCGCTCAGCGGCGCGTTTTCAGCCGTCATGGCCTGCTTGTCGACAGCCTGGTCCATATCTTTCATCCATATGCTTATGCTGCCGGGTTCACCGATGGGGCTTTGTTGGTGGGGCCGCGGCGCGATCGGTCGTGGTGCCTGATATCGAAGGCCGTGCCCTTTCCGACCTTGGATATGTCGTCCCGTATAGGCCGATTTCGACCGGTGCTCGAAAATTTTTCGAAGCTGGCACTACGCTTCGACCCGGTTGGCTTGTCGCC
This sequence comes from bacterium M00.F.Ca.ET.205.01.1.1, assembly GCA_004791255.1. Taxonomy (GTDB): domain Bacteria; phylum Pseudomonadota; class Alphaproteobacteria; order Rhizobiales; family Rhizobiaceae; genus Mesorhizobium. The sequence goes on along the minus strand of SRUQ01000002.1, from coordinate 250,975 downwards.
GCGCAGTCGCGCGGGGCGACAAAAACTCAGGCCGGAGGCCGCAAATGGCCATTCTCGATGCGCTGGATGCGATAGCGCAGCAGCCGCAGGATACGGCTCTCGAAGTTGACGCTTTCGACACGATCGAACTGCACCTGGGCGCGGTCGTGTCTGGCCAACACGGCGGCGGTGATCTCCGCGGCCTTGGCTTTCGCCGCCTCGCAGGTCTTTTGCGGATAGCTCGCCTTCAGCGCATCTTCCAGCTCGCGGGCATGGTTTTTGGCGATCTCGACATGGCGCTCCTCATGGCGCTTGATGTCGGCCGACAGCGTGTCCCAGAACAGCCGCACATCCGGGTCCGCCTTGCGCGGCCGGCGCCATTCGGGAAGGATCACCTTGACCTTGGCGGTCACGGCGGCATCGGCGATCCGGCAGGATCCGGACTGCGCTGCGTAGCTGATGCGTGTGGTGAAAGCCATCTGGGTGGCGCCCGGGTGGCGCGAGCCCGTGCTCTTCACCTGCGGCCCGCGTTTGGAGAGCTGCTGCTCGATGTCTTCCAGCGTTCTGCCGCCAATGGCGAAATAGCTGTATGTCTTCACCAGATTGGCCGCATCAGCCGGAACGGCGGTGACGGCAAGCAGCAGTGCGCAAAGCAGGGATCGTTTCATCATGTTGCCTCTTGGCCTACCATGCTTTACGGCCGTTGCCGGCGCAACGGAATTGATCTGGTGCGGATCACACATGGTTGATGGGTAATGACGGCGAGGCGATGGCGACTGGCGCATGGACGCCATCTCGACCTTGGCGGCAAGGCCGTGGTGGTCGGCATCCTCAACATCACGCCCGACTCCTTTTCCGATGGCGGCTTGTTCGATGCTCCTGAAAAGGCGCTTGCTCAGGCGCGCCGTATGCTGGCCGAAGGCGCCCTGGTGGTCGACATCGGCGGCGAATCGACTAGGCCGGGCGCTTCCGCGACCACGGCCGGTGAGGAGCAGGCGCGTATCCTTCCGGTCATCGAAGCGCTGGCGAATTCCGGCGAGGCGCTGATTTCGGTCGACACCTACCGTGCCGAGACCGCCCGGCTGGCCGTCGCTGCCGGCGCGCATATCGTCAACGATGTCTGGGGCCTGCAGCGCGAGCCCGACATTGCCCGGGTCGCGGCTGAAACCGGCGCCGGGTTGATCATCATGCATACCGGCAGGGATCGCCAGAAATTGCCCGACGTGATTTCGGACCAGTTCGCATTCCTCGAAAAGTCACTGGACATCGCCCGCCGCTGCGGCGTCGCCGACGATCAGATCGTGCTTGATCCGGGCTTCGGCTTCGCCAAGGAGACGGCCGAGGAAAACCTCGACCTGATGGCGCGGTTCTCCGAACTCGGCGCCCTCGGCTTTCCGCTGATGGCCGGCACCTCGCGCAAGCGCTTCATCGGCACCGTGACCGGCCGCGATGCAGCCGACCGGGCGGCGGGAACGGCGGCGACAAGTGTCATCCTGCGGCTCAACGGCGCCGACCTGTTTCGCGTCCACGATGTCGCAATCAACGTGGACGCGCTGGCGGTGGCGGATGCTATGCTGGCGCGACAAACCGGCAGATCGGAACACTGAGCCATGTATGTCATCCGCATGAAGAATTGCGCCTTCTTTGCCCGGCACGGTGTGCTGGACGAGGAAGAGGCGCTCGGCCAGCGCTTCTATGTCGATGCCTCGCTCACCGTCGAACCAGGCCGCGCGCTTGTCGATGACGCCATCGGGGAAACCGTCAACTACGGCGTTGCATTTACCGTGATCGAGGAGATCATCACCGGACACCGGCGCTTCCTGATCGAGGCTTTGGCCCTGGAAGTTGCAAAAGCACTCACGGAGCGCTTTCCCCAGATCCGGAAGGCCGAGATCACCGTGCGCAAGCCGAATGCGCCGGTGCCCGGCGTGCTCGATTACGTCGAGGTGACCGTTGTCTGGCCAGAGTAACACCGTTTACCTCAGCCTTGGCGGCAACCTCGGCGATCCGGCGAAGTCGATGGGGGCCGCGCTGCGCCTGCTCGACGCCGATCCCGATACTGATGTGGCCGCCGTTTCCTCGCTGTACCGGACGCCGCCCTGGGGCAAGCTCGACCAGCCGGATTTTCTCAACGCCGCCGCCGAACTGTCGACACGGCTCTCTCCGCGCGCATTGCTCGATCTCTGCCTCGATGCCGAACGCAGGCTGAAGCGCGTGCGCGAAGAGCGCTGGGGGCCACGCCTGATCGACATAGACATCCTGGTGTTCGGCGACAGCGTTATCCACGAAACCGGCCTCGAAGTGCCGCATCCGCGCATGCTGGAACGCGCCTTCGTGCTGGCACCGCTGGCCGAGATCGCGCCGGATCTTGCCGTCGGCGGTCGAAATATCGGGGATCGCCTGGGCTCGGTCGATGCGGCCGGCATCGAGCGGCTGCCATCCGGCCGCGACTGGTGGCAGCGATAGACCTGACCAGTAGGCCGGCGGACGTCAGCCGGAAAACCCGCCTTCATCCAGGAATGCCTTTTCCTCAGCTGTCGTTTCGCGCCCGAGCATCTTGTTGCGGTGCGGAAACCGGCCAAAGCGCTGGATGATGTCGCGGTGTTCCAGCGCGTATTTCAGGTTGAACTCGGCTTTGGCGGTGTGCAGTTCGACCGATATGACCTGGTCGGCAAGGTTTTCCGAATGTTCGAACGGCAAATAGAGGAACACACGGACGTTCGGTTCCAGAGCCAGGTCATGGCCGGCAGTGACCGCTTTCTTGGCGAAATGCTTGGCCAGCTGGTCGGTCGCGTACATGTGGCCGGTGCCGCGAAAGCAGTTTCGCGGGAACTGGTCGAGCAGGATCATCAGCGCCAACGCGCCCTCGGCATGATCCGACCAGTCGTCGCACTCACGCCGCGCGGCGGCGTAGTGCAGGTCCAGGAAGCGGTTGCGGAAGTCGGCATCGAAGGCGTCGTTCTTCTCGAACCACGCATCCTCGCCGGCATCGCGCCAGAATTTGATCACCGCAAGCGCTCTGTTGTCCAATACCATCATGTTTCCTTGTTCAGTCCGCCGGCTCGGATTTGTGCAGGACGCCGGCCGTCTCCTCATTGAGCGCCTGGCCGGGGCGGCGTGGCGTAGAGAGCGGTGTCGGGATCGGCGTTCCGACATTGCCCTTCAGGAAGCGCTGTCCGGAGCGGATGCCCTCGGCAAGCTGCGTTTCGAAGCGCGCGGTGTCGCGGCGGCGGACGTCCTCGATCACCTCGGCGACGTCTTCCGGATCTACACCCAGCGCTTCCAGGGTCGAACCGCCAAAGACGAGCGCCGATTCGAAGGTTTCGCGCAGCTGAAAATCGACGCCGGTGCGGATAAGCTGCAGCGCCGTGCCACGGTCGAAGGCGCGCGCCAGCACGGTCAGCAAGGGAAACTCGGCCTTGACCAGTCCGGCGATGCGCACGGCGGCCTCTGGCTTGTCGACGCAGATCAGCACGGCGCGTGCCCGCCCGGCGCCTGCCGCGTGCAGGATGTCCAGCCGCGTGCCGTCGCCATAATAGACCTTGAAGCCAAAATCGGCGGCGGCCTGGATCATTTCGACATCATTGTCGATGATCGAGACATCGATGCCGCGCAGCAGCAATGGCTGGCTGGCGATCTGGCCGAAACGGCCGAAGCCGATGACCAGCACGCTGCCGGTCAGGCCTTCGGCGACATCGACACCCTCCAGCGATTGCTCGTCGCGTGGCGTGACATACCGCAGCGCGATGATCGCCAGCGGCGTCAGCACCATGGAGATGATGACGATGGCGGTCAGCGTCGCATTGGCCTGGCCATCGATGATGCCGACGGCAGCGGCGGCGGAATAGAGGACGAAGGCGAATTCGCCGCCTTGCGCCATGAACACGGCGCGCTCCAGCGCCTCCCGGTGGCCTGACTTCAGGATGCGGGCGACGATATAGATGCCGAGCGCCTTCATCACCATGTAGGCGACGACATAGACGGCGATCAGCCGCCAGTTCTGCACCACCACATGCAGGTCGAGCGACATGCCGACGGCAAGGAAGAACAGGCCGAGCAGGATGCCGCGGAACGGTTCGATGTCGGCTTCGAGCTGATGGCGGAAGGTCGATTCGGACAAGAGCACGCCGGCGAGGAACGCGCCCATCGCCATCGACAGGCCGCTCAACTGCATGGCGAGCGCCGACCCGAGCACGACCAGAAGGGCAGCGGCCGTCATCACCTCGCGGGCACGCGCATCAGCCAGGATGCGGAAGAAGGGATTGAGCAGGTAGCGTCCGGCCAGCACCAGGCCGACGATCGCGCCAAGCCCCATGCCGACTTCGGTCAACCGCTCCGACAGGCTGGTGTCGGCGCCGCCCGGCGCCAGGAACGCGATCAGGGCCAGCAGCGGTACGATCGCCAGATCCTCCAGGAGCAGGATGGAGACGATGCGCTGGCCCTTGGGCGAGGCGATTTCGCCGCGTTCCTCGAGAAGCTGCATGACGATCGCCGTCGAGGTCAGCACGAAGCCGGCGCCGGCGACGAAGGATTGCGCGATCGGAAACCCTCCGGCCATGCCCACGCCGGTCAAAAGGACCGCGCAGACCCCGACCTGCAGCGCGCCGAGCCCAAAAATCTCGCGCCGCAAGCCCCAGAGCCGCGACGGCTGCATTTCCAGCCCGATGATGAACAGGAACATGACGACGCCGAGTTCGGCGACATGCAGGATGGCGCCCGATTCGGAAAACACGCCGATGCCGAACGGGCCGATCACCACGCCGGCGGCCAGGTAGCCCAGAATCGAGCCGAGACCCATGCGCTTGAAGATGGGGACGGCGACGACCCCCGCGGCAAGCAGCGCCACCACCTGAATGAGATCGCTGCCCGATGTCTCTACCGCCATTCCCACCGTTCCGTTCGTTCGAGGACCACAGCCTGTGCGGTCGGGACCATGACGGTCAGCGGATTCTGATGCGCTGGGACGCCGTAGCACTTTGATTTTGCGCATGATCCGGCCCGAAAATCGATTCTGATTTTCGGCATTTGCGCCTGGCCAGAAGGATAGGAGCTTCGGCGCGGATCGAACAGCCCGAATCAGGCGCGGGCATTGTTGCAGGCACGTTACACAACTTTAGATCGGGACCGCGTTGCATCTTGCCACAATCGAGAGTTAGAGCACGCTCGGCTTAGGCCTGAGGGTGAGCGACGATCAAGTGGCGCCCTTTTGAGGAGATGACTGACATGAAGAAGTTTTTGCTCGTTGCCGTCGGCCTGGCGGTGCTTGCCGGTTCCGCTTGTTCGAAGGCGCCTGAGTGCACGGCCGAGATCGCGACCAAGAAGGCGCAGGACATGGCTGCCGCGCTGCAGGAGGCGATCACCAAGGATCCGTCCAAGGCGGCTGATCTGACGGCCAAGGTCCAGGCGGTGACGACCAAGTATCAGGGCACCACCACCCTGGCCGACGCCTGCAAGGCGTATGACGAGGTGACCGCGGCGATCAAGGGCTGACGCCCGGTTCGACTGCTTTTCAAGGGAGGCGGTAGCGATGGGCTGCCGCCTCTTTGTTTTTGGAGTGTAGGGACGCGCTCAGTTCGGCGCGATGGAGCCGACTTCGACCGTGTCGACCCGCTTCAGGCTCATGCCGATCACCGGCACCAGCTGATCCTGGACGCGCACGGCAATCGTCACCGTCATCGAATTGTCGTCGGGAATGCGCGCCTGCATGACGCCGCGCAACTGGTTGCGGTTGATGGTGAAGACCACCTTTCGGGGATCGACCACGTTGCCGCCGATAATGTCGAGACCGGCGCCCGCAGCGCCGCCCATGAAGGCCCCCTTGTAGTCCCGGCCCTTGCGTTCGATCTTGGCCGACATCGGCTGGGTGAACACGCCGACCCGGCAGCCGCCGTCGAGCGTCATGCCCATCTTGCCGTCGGGCGTAGAGCCGGTGAAGCTGCAGTTGAACTTCGTGCCCTTGTACTTGCCGGCGACGATCTCACCCGGGCCGACCCATTTGCCTTCCGCCGACTGGAAGAACTGCTTGTCCGGCTCCGCGGCGGACGCCTGTCCGGCAATGCCGACGATTGCGGTTATCGCGGCCGCCAGGGTGAGCACGCTGGACAGAATTACGCTTTTCATCGACGACACCCGGCAACAACGAGGCTGTTTTGAGACCAGTGTGACCATGAACAAGATTGGTTAATGCTTCGTCACTTTCGGGCCGTCGTTCACTTGGCAGGCGGCGTGTTTTCGCTGTCCTTCTTGCTTGCGAACGATGTCAGCGCGGCGAGGAAGTCGCCCAGTCCCGGACGCCTTGCGGCGCTGAAGGGCAGGGGCCGCGCAGTCTCCATCGCGGCAATGCCGATCCGCGCCGTCATCATGCCGTTGACGACGCCCTCGCCAAGTTTCGCCGACAGCCGCGCGGCCAGGCCGTGGCCGACGATCTGCTGCACAAAACTGTCGCCCACGGCGATCGAACCGGTGACCGCCAGATGTGCCAGAACGCTGCGCGCCAGGCGGAAAAAGCCCAGCGTTCCCGGCCGCCCGCCATAAAGTTCCGACAGGCGGCGGATGAGGCGTCCGGCCTCGAAGACGACATAGGCGACATCGACGAGCGCACGGGGACTGACCGCCGTCACCAGCGACACGCGCTTGGCGGCATCGAGGATCATCGCTTTTGCCCTGGCGTCGAGGGGGCCGAGAATCTCCGCTTCGGCCAGTCGCACAAGGTTGGCGCCGTCGATGATCTCGCCGCGCAGTTCGGCGAGCGCCCGCCGGCCGGAAGCGGTCTCGGGCTTGGCCGCGACAAAGGCCGACAGCTCGTCGACGACCGAGCGCGCCGCCTTGGGATCGTCGCGCGCGATCGCGTCGAGTGCCCGTTTCTGCAGCTTTTCGACCTCGGCGAGCCGGGCGATGGCGAGGAATTCGCGGATCAGGATCACCAGCAGCGCCAGCACGGCGATGACAGCCATGCCGGCCGCCAGCCAGCCCAGCCATTCGGCACGGGCAAACAGATCGCGAATGAGCTGATCGGTCCACAGGCCGATGGCCAGCGAGACCAGCACGCCGAACGCGCCGAAGAAGATGCTGCCGAGCAGCGATCGTCTTCTTCGGGCGATCACCGGCGGCGGTTCGGCCACCGCGATATCGGGCTCGTCGAAGACGTCGACCTGCGCCGGTATGACGGTGGCGATATCGCTCTTCTGCGAGCGCGGCCTGCGCGCCGGCGGAGCCTCGTCCTGTCCGCTCGGCGATACTGGCTGTTGCCTTGGTGCTGCCTCCGGCTCGATGCGGAAGGCCGCCGGCTTGCGGGGCGCGGTCATGCCAGATGGTCTCCGATCAGGAACTGCAACGCGCGGTCGAGCCTGATATGCGGCAGCGACAGCGTCATGCCCTCGGCCGTGCGTTCGAGTTTTGGCGGGCGGAAGCGGACGAAGCGGATTGCCGGGTCGGCATTGTCTTGCTGGGAACCCGGTTCAGGAGCCTCGAAGACAGCATCGATCTTTTCCGGCAAGTCACCGGGAAATATGGCTGTTTCGGTCTTTCCGTCGAAGGTTTCGCCGTTGATCGTTTCGCCGGCGAGCGGTGTGCCGATGATGACGGGCAATGTCTCGCGGCCTTGCCTGACCGTGCCTTCCCGCGTAGCGCGCATCGCCGCCATCGCGGCCACGTCGACATCGGCGCCGGTGAAATTCGCCCGTGCCACCGCGCGGTCGGCCAGCCGCCGCACGATCGCCTGCAGCCGGTCGTGGCTTTCATGGTGCAGATGATCGGCCTTGGTCGCCGCGATCAGGATGCGGTCGATGCGTCGCGAGAACAGATCGGTGAGGAAGCTGCCGCGGCCGGGCCGGAAACAGGCGAGGATCTCGGTCACCGCGCGCTCCAGGTCGGCCATCGCGCCATGGCCGGCATTCAATGCCTGCATGGCGTCGATCAGCACGATCTGGCGGTCGAGACGGGTGATGTGTTCGCGGAAGAAGGGTTTGACGACATGGGTCTTGTAGGCCTCGTAGCGTCTCTCCATCATGGCGTGCAGCGAACCGTTGCGCGGGCGCCTGGCGCTCAACTTCGGCAGCGGCGCGAAGGTCAAAGCGGGCGAGCCTTCAAGGTCGCCCGGCATCAGGAAGCGGCCCGGCGGCAAGGTCGAAAGCGCCCGCTCGTCGAGCTTGCAGGCCTTGAGATAGGCGGCGAAGCTTTCGGCCAGGCGCCGCGCCGTCATCTCGTCGGCATCGGCGTTCGGGTCGACCGTCGTCGACAGCGTGCGCCAAGCCTGCGAAAGCTCCTGGCGCACCGGCAAAACGGCCATTTCGAGGGCTTCGCGCGAAAAATCGGCAAAGGATTTGCCCAGCAGCGGCAGGTCGAGCAGCCATTCGCCGGGGTAGTCGACGATGTCGACCGACAATCTGCCGGAGGAGAACATGCGGCTCCAGCCGGAGGCCGATTCATATTCGATGGTCAGCCGCAGCTCGGAAATGGCGCGTGTCGATTCGGGCCAGATGCGGTCGTTGACCAATGCCGCGATGTGGTCCTCGTACTGGAAGCGCGGCACGGCGTCGTCCGGCTGTTCCTCGAGGAAGGCGCGGGCGATGCGTCCGGATTTCTGTGCCTCGAACAGCGGCAGCCGGCCACCATGGATGAGATTGTGGACCAAAGCGGAGATGAAGACTGTCTTGCCGGCGCGCGAAAGGCCGGTAACACCCAGCCGCAGCGATGGAGAAAAAAGCCCTGTGGCGCGGCCCGACAGCGTGTCGAGCGCAATTCTCGCCTCGTCGGTGAAAGTGGTCAGCGATGATGCCAATAGGTGTCTCTCGGAACTGCGACAGGTCCGATATAGGCGCTGCCGGTCCGGTTTGAAATGGTGTCAGAGATCGGCCGGCGTGAGGAACGCTTCGAGGTAGCCGGCGCCGAGGGCGGCCGCCGCCAGAGGGCCGTCGAAACGGATGACCGCCAGGCCCGAGGTCGGAAAGCCGTAGTTGAGCGTCGCCCTGGAGGAGGCGTCGCCGTCGCCCGAGACCGCCATTGCGAGGTCTTCCGTCATCGGGTTGTGGCCGATCACCAGCAGCGAGCCGGCGCCGCCATTGCCGCGAATCATGTCCAGATAGCCGGCGGCATCCGCGCTGTAGAGCGTGTCGAAGAACAGCACCCGGCCCGTATCCGTCTGGCCGGCAAGCCCCTCCAGCGTCTGGCGCGCCCGCTTTGCGTTGGAGCAAAGTGTGAGATCGGGGACATAGTCGCGGGCGCGCATGGCCGTTCCCATCAGTTCCGCATCGGCAATACCCGAAGCGTCGAGGGGACGGTCGAAGTCGCGCACGCCGGGAAGCGCCCACCCGGCCTTTGCATGCCGCAACAGATATAGTCTGCTCACCAGGCCCCCGTTCGTCTGCGCGTTCAAGTTTGCCAAAGGCGCAACAGGATTAGCCACAAGAAAGCCCGGCCGCACAATGGCCGGTATGTTTGAAACATAGGAAATCACGCACGAATTCGGCGATGGCCTTGCTGCGCATGGGCTTGCGGCTGCTTGTCCGCCGCGGATTAACAATTGCGTGGCTCGATGGCCGTTTGCGCTTGTGCAGGCGTGCGACGGCGAATATATAGGCGCCAAATTTGGGGCTGTTTGGGTGAGTCGAATGAACGATGCCGTTACCGCCGATTACGTACCCTCCGAAGACGAGCCGTTCATGAACGAGCGGCAGAAATCCTACTTCCGCTCGAAGCTCGTCACCTGGAAAAACGACATATTGCGCGAAGCGCGCGAAACCCTCGAAATCCTGCAGCAGGAAAACGCCAACCACCCCGATCTGGCCGACCGCGCCTCTTCGGAAACCGATCGCGCCATCGAACTCAGGGCCCGGGACCGTCAGCGGAAACTCATTTCCAAGATCGATTCCGCCTTGCAGCGCATCGACGAAGGCACTTATGGCTATTGCGAGGAAACCGGCGAGCCGATCGCGTTGAAGCGGCTCGATGCCCGCCCGATCGCGACCTTGTCGATCGAAGCGCAGGAACGGCACGAGCGCCGCGAGAAGGTTTATCGCGACGATTGATGTGCTGGCCGGCGTCCATTTCGCAAGGTCGTCTACAGCGATATTAATCTAAAAATGGCCGGGTTTTCGGCCATTTTTGTTACCGCTCGCTGTTTGCGCCAGATATGCCGAAAGCGGTTCAAGACCTCGGCCAGGCTTGTGTTCTGGTCTCAGGGCGGGTTCCAGTTATCTCTTCTGGCTGGAAAGTTCGCCGAGAAGCCTGGTCATTTCGTCATCGAGCGACGGTGGCGCCTTGGCAGCTGGTTTGCCCACCGGCCCGCCTGAGTGGGGCTGGTCGAGCGAATCCTCCAGATCCCTCATCAACTCATCGTCGATGCTGTCCTGCCTGGGCGGAGGTGGCGGCGCATGCCTTACGACATTGGCATTGGCGGAGCCGTAGGAAGGCAGTGGAGTGATATTGGTCGACTGATAGGTTTGCGCCGCCGGTTTTGGCGCGGGGGTCGGTGGTGGCGCCGCCGGGCGCTGGCGGGCAGGCGGCGCGGCATTGACCGGCAGCGGCGCTGGCGCCTGTCTTGCCGGCGCGGGAGCCGGCTGAGGCGGCCGTTGTTTTGCCGCCGGAGCCGCAGCGGCTGACACGGGCTGCAAGCCGCCATCGCCGGTGAGCGCTGGACGGCGCGGTGCCGCAAGCCTGATGTCGCGCTCTACCACGACATCGGTCGGACCGCCGATCAGAAGCAGATGTTCGATATCGTCGCGGCGCACCAGCACCAGCCGGCGGTGGCTGTCGACGGCGGTGGCGTCCATGACGGCAAGCCGCGTCTTGCGGTTCCTGCCGCCGGCGACAAACGTGCCGAATGTCAGGTTGCGAACGAGCCTGATGATGACGAGAACGATGACCAGCAGGATCAGCGCTGCGAAGGTCCACAGCAGCGCTGCGGCATAACCGGGACCCGCTACGCTATCCAGCCACTGCATTGGTGTCCCCCGATCGGTTTTGGAAAGAGACGCGACACTAGACCGTTGCGGCGGGCCACCGCAAGTTACCTTTCACGCTTCGTGAACAGCTTGAAACACCGCCAGCATCATTTTTATCTGACATTTGCCGCCCGGGTCTTTTCCGGACCAGGAGAATATGATTCAACCCGACAGGGGTGGGTGTCGGCACATTTGGGGCGAGTGTCGCAACACCGGACTTCACGAGCAGGGGGCACATGGCCAAGGAAGCGCGCGGCGATTTCTATCCGGTACCGATCGTCGACCAGAATACGCGACCGGGCGCGGTCACCCGGCTCGTCATCTTCATTGCCGTCCTGACCGGGGCCGCGATCGTCTTCGGACTGTTCCGCGAACGTCTCGGCGACCCCTTCCTGCTTGGCATGCTCGGCGTGCTGGCGATGATCGGCGTTGGTTTCCTGTTCGCGACCGCGATCGGTTTTGTCCAGATCACGCCGCGCTCGACCGGCGACGACCTGTCGAAGGCATTTGTCGATTCGATGGCGCAGGGGCTCCTGGTCACCGACACCAAGGGCCGTGTTGTCTATGCCAACCGCGCCTATGCCGACATGACGGGAGCATCCTCGGCGGCCGACCTGAAGACGGTTGAGGGGTTGCTGTCGGATGTGCCGGAAGCATCGGTGACCATCTACCGGCTGGCGTCCGGCCTGCGCGACGGTCAGCCAGGCGATGGCGAGTTCCGGTTGGCTCAGTCCATCAGGCCCGGCGCTGAACCTGGTGCCCGCTGGTATCGGGCCCGTGCCCGCACGTTCAACGTTCCCGGGCAGCGGCTGCCGATGCTGGCCTGGCAGCTTGCCGACATTTCGCAGGAGCGGGCCGAACAGGAGCGCTTCTTCCTCGACCTGCAGAAGGCGATCGACCATCTCGACCACGCGCCCGCCGGCTTCTTTTCCGCCGACCAGGATGGCCGCGTCACCTATATCAACGCCACGCTCGCCGAATGGCTGGGCATCGACCTGGCCAGCTTCACGCCCGGCGCCGTGGCCTTGCCGGATATCGTTGCCGGCGACGGCATGGCGCTGGTGCGTTCGGTCAAGGCCGACCCCGGCACCACGCGCAACGCGGTCATCGACCTTGATCTGACCACGATGACGGGCGAGGCGTTGCCGGTGCGCTTCATGCACCGTGTTTCGGCCAGCCGCGAAGGCACCAACGGCCCGACCCGCACCATCGTGCTCAACCGGACGCAAGGCGAGGATGCCTCGGCCGATCTGCGTGCTTCGGAAGTGCGCTTCACTCGCTTCTTCAATTCGACGCCGATGGCGATCGCCGGCGTCGACGCCAGCGGACGTATCCTGCGCACCAATGCGCCGTTCCTGTCGCTGTTTGCCTCGGTTGTCGATCGCGACGCGGTCGACCGCCGCGTGCGGCTCGACACGGTCATCCACGAACGCGACCGGCCGGCTTTCGCCGGCGCTTTCGAAAAGGCAAGGCAGCGCCAGGCCGACATCGAGCCGATCGACACGCTGCTGCCCGGCAACGAGGACCGGCACATCCGTTTCTACGTCAATGCCGTCGCCGACGGCACCGGCGGCGAGGGCGCCGAGGAATCGGCCATCGTCTATGCCGTCGAAACGACCGAGCAGAAGGCGCTCGAAGGGCAGATGGCGCAGAGCCAGAAGATGCAGGCGGTCGGCCAGCTCGCCGGCGGCATCGCCCACGACTTCAACAATGTGCTGACCGCCATCATCATGGCGTCGGACCTGCTTTTGACCAACCACCGGCCGTCGGATCCGTCCTTCCCCGACATCATGAACATCAAGCAGAACGCCAACCGGGCGGCCTCGCTGGTGCGGCAGTTGCTGGCTTTCTCACGCAAGCAGACGCTGCGGCCGGAGGTGCTCAACCTCACCGACGTGCTCGCCGATCTCCGGATGCTGCTGGCGCGCCTGGTCGGCAACGACATCAAGCTGAAGATCGACCATGGCCGCGACCTGTGGCCGGTCAAGGTCGATATCGGCCAGTTCGAGCAGGTGGTGGTCAATCTGGCGGTCAATGCGCGCGATGCGATGCCGGCGGGTGGCGATCTCACCGTGCGCACCCGCAACGTGACCGCCGAGGAGTGCAAGGCCTTCCCCTACCGCGAACTGGCGGCGGCGGATTATGTGGTGGTCGAGGTCGAGGACACAGGCAGCGGCATCGCACCGGACGTGTTGAAGAAAATATTCGAACCGTTCTTCACCACCAAGGAAGTCGGCAAGGGCACCGGTCTCGGCCTGTCCATGGTGTACGGCATCATCAAGCAGACCGGCGGCTTCATCTTCTGCGATTCGGAAGTCGGCAAGGGTACTGTTTTCCGCATCTTCCTGCCGCGCCATATCGCCGAGGCCAAGAAGGCGGCCGGGCCGGGAGAGGCGCCTGTCGCGGCGCCGGTGAAACCGGCCGACACGGCCAAGGACCTCTCTGGATCGGCCACGGTACTTCTGGTCGAGGACGAGGATGCGGTACGCATGGGCGGTGTGCGGGCGCTGACCTCGCGTGGTTACACCGTGCACGAGGCGTCTTCCGGCGTCGAGGCGCTGGAAGTGTTCGAAGCGCTCGGCGGCAAGGTCGACATCGTCGTTTCGGACGTGGTGATGCCCGAGATGGACGGTCCGACGCTGCTTGGCGAATTGCGCAAGCGCCAACCGGACATCAAGTTTGTCTTCGTATCCGGCTATGCCGAGGACGCCTTCGCCAGGAATCTGCCGGCGGAAGCGCATTTCGGCTTCCTGCCCAAGCCGTTCTCGCTCAAGCAACTCGCCACCATCGTCAAGGATATGCTGGAGGCTTAGCAGGAAAGTGCGTAGCGGTTTTCCGTCCGGAATTGCGTAGGAATTACGAGACGACCTTGACGTCCCCTTGCGTTGCGCCGTGACCTCGCCATGATTGCGGGCGACACGGCGCGCTTGGGGGAGCAGCTTTTGACGGCACATATCGAAGCAGACAAGGGTGATTACGCCGACACGGTGCTGCTGCCGGGCGATGCGGAGCGCGCTGAATGGATGGCACGGACCTTTCTCGAGGCGCCGCGCTGCATCAATCGCCGCCGTGGCGCCCTCGGTTTTACCGGTCTGTTCCGTGGCAGGCCGGTCAGCATCCAGGCGACAGGCATCGGTGTGCCATCTTTTCTGATCTATGCGCATGAGTTGCTTGACCACTACGGAGCACGGACCTTGATCCGCACTGGCACCTGCGGCAGTCTGGCCGCCGCGGTCAAACTGCGCAGCCTCGTCATCTCGCGATCGGCTCAGGCGGAGAGTGCCCAGAGCGGCCAGGTTTCCGGCCTTTACGGAGCCGTCGCCAGCCCGGATCCGGCGCTGTTTGCCCGCGCCCTGGTCAAGGCCAGCGAACTTGGCATCGACCACCATGCCGGCCTGACGATCTGCAGCGACATCTTTCATCACCCGCAGGGGCGCGGCCGTTTCGTCGAAGCACAGGCATCCGGAGCCCTGGCCGTCGACATGGAAACCAGCGCGCTTTATCGCATCGCCAGCCATTTCGGGGCTCGTGCGCTGTCGGTTTGCACGGTGGTCGACAACATCGAAACCGGTGAACTGACCGACTATGGCGAACGCCAGGCGCTTTTCGCCGACATGGCCCGGCTGGCGCTTGAGGTCGCCGTAGAGGATTGAGGCGCTACGCGGCTTCCCGCTTAAGCGCCACCTGATCCTCCATCGACGGCCTGTGCCCGCGCAGATAGAGCGCGCAGGTGGTGCGCAACATCGAGGCGAAGTTCGGAATCTGGCCGTTGATCTCGATCGCCTCGTCATAGAGCTTGGAGATGAATTTCGGCGTCGTCAGGTTCTGGCTCTCGGCAATCTCGTCGAGCAGCGCCCAGAACGTGGCCTCGAGCTGGATGCTGGTCGAGTGTCCGTCGATGCGAATCGACCGGTTGATCTGTCGGTAGCCTTCGGGATCCTGCCCGGCAAAGACTCTGCACATAGTAACCTCCCATTCTTGTTGATTTTGGGCATCAGCGAACCCGCCGACGCCTTTCAGCACTGCCTGCGACCGCATCTTCGGTCCCGGAGCCGAAAACAGCAATCGGACTTTCGTATTTCCGCGACACTTACCGATTCTCGAAGCATATGCGTGGTAATCGGCTGCCACCACCTTTTGCGCGCGCCGCTCATAATCGCCGATGAAACAACCGAGTTGCGGAGTTTGCATTGGCGAAGGCGATCCACACCATGATCCGGGTGCTCGATGAGGCCCGTTCCGTCGATTTCTACGGCAAGGCCTTCGGCCTGGAGGTTGCCCAGCGGCTCGATTTCGAGAGCTTTACGCTGATCTATCTCAGCAATGCCGACACCCCGTTCGAGGTTGAGCTGACCGTCAACAAGGGGCGGCAGGAGCCTTATGCGCTCGGCGACGGCTATGGCCACCTCGCGGTCTCGGTCACCGATCTCGACAGCGAACATGATCGGCTCGGCGCGCTCGGTCTCAGCCCCAAGAAGATCGTCGAATTCAACCGCGACGGTTCGCTCATCGCCCGCTTTTTCTTCATTGAGGACCCCGATGGCTACAAGATCGAGGTCCTGCAGCGGGGAGGACGCTTCCAGTAGGGAACAACCGGCCGCGCTCCAGGCGCGGCGCCAGCCAACGCATCCCGTGGGATGCAATCAGCAAGCAGGGAGGAAATTATGGTCACGATCTATGACGCAAAGCCCGGGATTTCCCGGCGCGAACTCCTCAAACGCGGCGGCATCGGGGCGCTGCTGGTCATCTCCGGCAGTGCCGTCATCAGCCCCGAAAATGCCTGGGGACTGGAGACGGCGGCGCTCAAGCCCGAGACCATGGCGACGCTGATCCAGGTAGCGCGCGACATCTATCCGCACGATCAGGTTCCCGACAAATATTACGCCATTGCCGTCAAAGGGCACGACGAACAGGCCGGCAAGGATGCCGCCCACAAGGACCTCATCGAAAACGGTATCGCCGATCTCGACAAGAAGGCAGGCGCTGGCGGCTATCGCGGGCTCGGCTGGGAAGAGGAACGCGTCGCGCTGCTACGGGAGATCGAGAAATCGCCGTTCTTCCAGGCGGTCCGCGGCGGCCTGGTGGTCAGCCTCTACAACCAGAAGGAGGTCTGGCCGATCTTCGGCTACGAGGGCGAATCCTACTCCAAGGGCGGCTACATCGCGCGCGGTTTCGGCGACATCGAGTGGCTCTGAGCCGCTCTGTCCGCAACCGCTTTTTTGACCAATTTCATGGGAGGAAACCATGGCAGCACCATTTGATCTGAAAAACGACGGCGTGGTCGTCATCATCGGCTCGGGCGCCGGCGGCGGCACGCTTGGCAATGAACTCGCCCAGAAGGGCATCGATGTCGTCATCCTGGAGGCGGGCGCTCGGCACGAATATGAGGACTTCATCAACGACGAGTGGGATTCCTTTGCCCAGCTCGCCTGGACCGACAAGCGCACCACCTCCGGCGACTGGCGGGTGGCGAAGGACTTTCCCAACCTGCCGGCCTGGATCGTCAAATCGGTCGGGGGCTCGACCACGCACTGGGCGGGCGCTTCGCTCCGCTTCCAGGAGCACGAGTTCAAGACGCTTTCCACCTACGGCAAGCTGGAGGGCGCCAATCTTCTGGACTGGCCGGTGACATCAGCCGAAATGGAACCGTACTATGCCAAGGCCGAGGCGAAGATGGGCGTCACCGGCACCAATGACTGGCCTCGGTTGCCGGGGAACAACAATTTCAAGGTGTTGAAGGCCGGCGCCGACAAGCTCGGTTACAAGGAATGCCACACTGGCAACATGGCCATCAACTCGGTCCAGCGTGACGACCGCAACTCCTGCCAGCAGACCGGCTTCTGCTTCCAGGGCTGCAAATGGGGCGCCAAATGGTCGACGCTCTACACGGAAATCCCCAAGGGCGAGGCGACGGGGCATCTCGAAGTCAGGCCCAATTCCATGGTGATCAAGATCAACCATGACGCCTCGGGCAAGGTGACCGGGGTGGTCTATGCCGACAAGGACGGCAAGCTGCTGGAGCAGAAGGCCCGTATCGTCGCCGTAGCCGGCAACTCGATCGAGAGCCCGCGCCTGCTGCTGAATTCGGAATCGAGCAAATTCCCGCACGGGCTTGCCAATTCGTCCGGCCAGGTCGGCAAGAACTACATGCGCCACACCACCGGCTCGGTCTACGCCATCTTCGACAAGCCGGTGCACATGTATCGCGGCACCACCATGGCCGGCATCATCCGCGACGAGGCGCGGCACGATCCGTCACGCGGCTTCGTCGGTGGCTATGAGTTCGAGACGCTTTCGCTCGGCCTTCCCTTCATGGCCGCCTTCCTCAATCCGGGCGGCTGGGGCCGTTCCTTCACCACGGCGCTCGACCATTACGACCATATGGCCGGGCTGTGGATCGTCGGCGAGGATATGCCGCGCGAGGAGAACCGCATCACGCTGCACAAGGACGAAAAGGACGCGCACGGCATGCCGATCGCCGACGTGCATTTCGACGACCATCCCAACGATACGGCGATGCGCAACCATGCCTACAAGCAGGCGACGGCACTTTACGACGCTGTCGGCGCCACGCGCACCTTCCCGACGCCGCCCTATCCCTCGACCCACAATCTCGGCACCAACCGGATGAGCGAGAAGGCTGAAGACGGCGTCGTCAACAAGCATGGCCAGTCGCACGACATCAAAAACCTGTTCGTGTCGGACGGCAGCCAGTTCACGACGGGTGCGGCGGAAAACCCGACGCTCACCATCGTCTCGCTGGCGATCCGCCAGGCCGACTACATCGCCGCGCAGATGACGGCCAAGACCATCTGACCTCCCGGCTGCCTGCTGGCGCGGAGCCGCAACGGTTCCGCGCCTTTTTGTCTGGCGATCGGACTTGGGCTGATCGTCCCGATCGCCCGTGGCGGCCGGCGTCAGTTCTTCGTGCAGGTCGAAGCGGTAAAGGCGCCGTCAGGCTGCTTCATGATGATGTCGAATGAGGGCGGGCTCTGGCCGTCCAGTGTTGCCTGGGTCAGCGAGATCGCGTTGCCGCCGGTCGTGTAGCCGCCGAGCGGGCCGAGCCAAGATATCACGCCGTTGGCATCCATCTGGTAGTTGTAAGCCTGCTGGGGCATCCCGAAATTGGCCGGGCCGCTGTAGGCATTGCCCTTGATGGTGATCTCGCCCAGATCGAGGAACAGGCCGAGCAGGTAGACTTCGCAATGATAGCTGCCGTCGGGCATCTTGCCGTCGCTGAAGTCGGCGCGGGCGCCGCCGGTCGCCACCACCAAAAACAATATGCCGAGGAGAATGCGGGAAGTACTGGATGCCATGACCTTGCTCGGTTGAGGCTGCAGCTTGCCCTATTTCAACTCGATGCCGCAACGCGCGATCCGTGGGGCGAAGGCGACAGATCAAAACTTAGGCACTTTTGCAATATGGACAGAAATTAGGCAATAGCATGGTGCGCTGCGCAATTTTTTCTCAACCAAGTGCTAACCAGTCACCGCCGGTCTGAGCGCTGTTCCCGGTAAGCGAATGATAACGTTGGTGTATTTCGCCGTGTCGCGCTGGCATTGCCGATTGGCACGGCGGTTGCTTCGTATCATCGCGGTGCAATCAACCAGCTTGGGAGTCTTCGGTATGAGGGGTAATTTTTCGACAATAACAAAGATTTTTTCGGCGAGTGTGGTCGCTGCCGGCTTGATGATGTCCGCACCCGCCAGGGCCGCGGACGATACGATCAAGGTCGGCATCCTCCATTCGCTGTCAGGAACCATGGCGATTTCGGAAACCACTCTGAAGGACGCCATGCTGATGCTCATCGACGAGCAGAACGCCAAGGGCGGCCTGCTCGGCAAGAAGCTCGAGGCGGTCGTCGTCGATCCCGCCTCCAATTGGCCGCTGTTCGCCGAAAAGGCGCGCGAGCTGATTTCCAAGGATAAGGTCGCGGCGGTGTTTGGCTGCTGGACCTCTGTGTCGCGCAAGTCGGTGCTGCCGGTGTTCTCCGAACTCGACAACATCCTTTTCTACCCCGTCCAGTATGAAGGCGAGGAGAGCGAGCGCAACGTGTTCTATACGGGTGCTGCCCCGAACCAGCAGGCCATTCCGGCCGTCGACTATTTGATGAGCGAGGATGGCGGCTCGGTGAAGCGCTGGGTGCTGGAAGGCACCGACTATGTCTATCCGCGCACCACCAACAAGATCCTCGAGGCCTACCTGAAGGCCAAGGGCGTGGCGGCCGAGGACATCATGGTCAACTACACGCCGTTCGGTTTCTCCGACTGGCAGACCGAAGTCTCGGCGATCAAGAAGTTCGGCTCGGCCGGCAAGAAGACCGCTGTCGTCTCGACCGTCAACGGTGATGCCAACGTGCCGTTCTACAAGGAACTCGGCAACCAGGGCATCAAGGCCGAGGACATCCCGGTCATGGCCTTCTCGGTCGGCGAGGAAGAACTTGCCGGTCTCGACACCGCGCCGCTGGTCGGCCATCTCGCCGCCTGGAACTATTTCGAGAGCATCGACACGCCCGAGAACAAGAAGTTCATCGCCGACTGGCACAAGTTCATCAAGAACGACAAGCGCACCACCAACGACCCGATGGAAGCCCACTATATCGGCTTCAACATGTGGGTGAAGGCTGTCGAGAAGGCCGGCACCACCGATCCGGACAAGGTCATCGACGCCATGGTCGGCGTCTCGGTGCCGAACCTGACCGGCGGCTATTCGACGATGATGCCGAACCATCACATCACCAAGCCGGTGCTGATCGGCGAAATCCAGGCCGACGGCCAGTTCGAGACCGTGTCGCGCACGCCGGGCCTGGTGATGGGCGACGAATGGTCCGACTACCTGCCTGATTCCAAGGACCTGATCTCCGATTGGCGCAAGCCTCTGTCGTGCGGCAACTTCAATGTCGCCAGCGGCAAGTGCGGCGGCAAGGGAACGAACTGATCCTCCCGGCCCTGGACCCTTCAGGTCCATGGCCCCGGCCCGGACATTTAGGTCCGTGGCCCGGTCTGACCGGATCGGGCACGCAACGGCTCGATCCATGACCGCAAGCGCTCCGGGCGGACCTCCTCCAGTCCGCCCGGGCGCGAAATCAACCTTTTGGGAGACACCTGAAGCCGATGAAGCTGTTCCGCATGATAGGCCTGGCACTGCTGTTCCTGCTGGCGACGTTGTCGTTGTCGCGGGCAGGCGAAGCCGATCTGCGCGGCATCATCGCCAAATTCGCGACCGCCAAGGGTTTTTCGGAGACCGGAGCCGTTGTCCATGAACTGGCGGCCACCGGTGACCCCCTGGTCGAGCGGCCGCTGGCTGCGCTCGCTGACGGCGCTCTCTATGTTCGTAAGGCCGATTCCCTGGTGCTTGTCGGCAAGGAAGTCGGCGAAAGCGTCCAGCTTTTCGATCCGCTGAGCGGCGAAGCAGCGGGCGAAGCGGCCAAGGACGATATTACCAAGATCAAGGTCAACAACACGCTGCGCCGCGTCATCCGCGATGCGCTTGGCACGCTGACGCTCGGCGCCAAGGATCCGGCCGTGCGCCTTGCCGCCGCCGGCACCATGTTCAAGACGCCCGACGCGGCCAATATAGAGCCACTCGACACGGCGATCGCCAATGAGACAGTCCCTAGCGTGAAGGCTTTGCTCGAACAGGCTCGCGCCGCGTCGGTTCTCGTTTCGGATCGGCCCGAAGCCGACAAGCTGGCGGCAATCCAGCTGATCGGCGCGCGCGGCGACCGTGACGCGGTTTCGTTGCTGACTTCCGTTGAAGCGAACGCCTCGGATGCGGTCAAGCAAGCGGCGACAGCCGCAATCGCCAACATCAACTCGACATTGGCATTCTGGGATGCCGGCCAGAACATCTGGTACGGCATTTCGCTGGGCTCGGTGCTGCTTCTTGCCGCGATCGGTCTCGCCATCACCTTCGGTGTCATGGGCGTCATCAACATGGCGCATGGCGAGATGGTCATGCTTGGCGCCTACACCACCTTCGTCGTCCAGCAGGTGATCCGCACATCGTTCCCCGGCCTGTTCGACTGGTCGCTGGTCATCGCCTTGCCGCTGGCCTTTCTCGTTGCGGGCTTCGTCGGCTTCGTCATCGAGCGCGGCATCATCCGCTTCCTCTATGGCCGGCCGCTGGAAACACTGCTTGCCACCTGGGGCGTGTCGCTGGTCCTGCAGCAGGCGGTGCGCTCGATCTTCGGGCCGACAAACCAGGAGGTCGGCAATCCCTCCTGGATGTCGGGTTCGTTCGACATCGGTCAGCTGGCGATCACCTGGAATCGCCTCTGGATCCTGGTTTTCGCGCTCAGCGTCTTTGCCGTGCTGCTCTATGTGATGAAACGCACGCCCTGGGGCCTGCAGATGCGCGCCGTCACCGCCAACCGGCGCATGGCCGCCTCGATGGGCATCAAGACGCCCTGGGTCGACGCGCTGACCTTCGCGCTGGGCTCGGGCATTGCCGGCATAGCCGGCGTCGCGCTCAGCCAGATCGACAACGTCTCGCCCAATCTCGGCCGCAGCTACATCATCGACAGCTTCATGGTGGTCGTCTTCGGCGGCGTCGGCAATCTCTGGGGCACGCTGGTCGGCGCCTTTTCGCTCGGCATCGTCAACAAGTTCCTCGAGCCCTATGCCGGTGCCGTGCTTGGCAAGATCGTCGTGCTGGTGCTGATCATCCTGTTCATCCAGAAGCGCCCACGCGGCCTTTTCGCGCTCAAGGGCAGGGCGGTGGAAGCATGATGTCAGGACGCTTCTTCGCAAAAGGCGCGGACCGCCGCATCGCCATCACGATTTTCATCCTGCTGGCGGCGGCCATCATCGTGCCGCTGCTCAACCTGGCCGTTGCGCCGGCGAGCGCTTTCTATATCCCGTCCTATATCGTGGCGCTGACCGGAAAGTACCTCTGCTACGCGCTGCTCGCTTTGGCGCTCGACCTGGTCTGGGGCTATTGCGGCATCCTCTCGCTCGGCCACGGCGCCTTCTTCGCGCTCGGCGGCTATGCGATGGGCATGTATCTGATGCGCCAGATCGGTTCGCGCGGCGTCTACGGCAATCCGGTCCTGCCGGATTTCATGGTGTTCCTGAACTACAAGGAATTGCCCTGGTTCTGGTATGGCTTCGACCATTTCTGGTTCGCCGGTCTGATGGTGCTCGCGGTGCCTGGCCTGCTCGCCTTCATCTTCGGCTGGTTCGCCTTCCGCAGCCGCGTCACCGGCGTCTACCTCTCCATCATCACCCAGGCGATGACCTATGCGCTGCTGCTCGCCTTCTTCCGCAACGACATGGGTTTCGGCGGCAACAACGGCCTGACCGATTTCAAGGATATTCTGGGCTTCAATGTGCAGGCCGACGCGACCCGCTCGTCTCTATTCGCGGCCAGCGCGGTGACGCTGGCGCTCGCGGTCTTCGTCACCTGGGCGATCGTCGGCTCCAAATACGGCAAGCTCCTAATGGCCGTGCGCGACGCCGAGAGCCGCACGCGCTTCCTCGGTTGGCGGGCCGAAAACGTCAAGCTCTTCGCCTTCACCGTGTCGGCCGTCATGGCCGGCATTGCCGGCGCGCTCTACGTGCCGCAGGTCGGCATCATCAATCCGGGCGAGTTCGAACCGTCCAATTCGATCGAGGTGGTGATCTGGGCCGCCGTCGGCGGGCGCGGCACGATTGTCGGCCCGATCGTCGGCGCTTTGCTGGTCAACGCCGGCAAATCCTGGTTCACCGGCGTGCTGCCGGAGTTCTGGCTGTTCGCACTCGGCGGCCTGTTCGTCGCCGTCACTTTGTTCCTGCCCAAGGGCATTGTCGGCATGTGGGATTCCTGGCGCGGCAACGCCAGGGCGTTGAGGGCTGCATCGCTGGCCGAGAAGGCCGGTACGGATCCCGAAGTCGCGCAACCGAAGGTCGTGCGGGCAGCCGCGAGAACTCCGGGCGAATGGCTGTCGTCTGGCCCCGAACCGCAGCCGGCGGAGTGACGGATATGTCCAAGAGCAACACCATCCTGTATCTCGACGGCGTCTCGGTCTCCTTCGACGGTTTTCGCGCCATCAACAATCTGTCGCTAGTGCTCGACAAAGGCGAGATGCGCGCCATCATCGGCCCCAACGGCGCCGGCAAGACGACGATCATGGACATCGTCACCGGCAAGACGCGGCCCGACGAGGGCGAGGTGTTCTTCGACGGCCAGGTCGATCTCACCAGGCACGACGAGGCCGAGATCGCCATGATGGGCATCGGCCGCAAATTCCAGAAGCCGACCGTGTTCGAAAGCCACACGATCGAGGAGAACCTGATGCTGGCACTAAAGGGGCCGCGCTCGATCTTCCCGGCGCTGTTCCATCGCCGTTCCGCCGCCGAGACGCGCCGGATCGACGACATTCTCGGCATCATCCGGCTCGGCGACAGGCGCGGCGAACTGGCGGCCAGTCTCAGCCATGGACAGAAACAGTGGCTCGAGATCGGCATGCTGCTGGCGCAGGACCCGAAACTGCTTCTGGTCGATGAACCGGTTGCCGGCATGACCGATGCCGAGACCGAGGAGACCGCCCGGCTGCTCAGGGATATAGCGCGCGATCATTCGGTGATCGTCGTCGAGCACGACATGCATTTCGTGCGCGAGCTCGGCGTCAAGGTCACCTGCCTGCATGAAGGCTCGGTGCTGTCCGAAGGCACGCTCGATTTCGTTTCGGCCGACGAGCGCGTCGTCGAAGTCTACCTGGGGAGATGAGCATGATCTGGCGGGTTCAATTCCATCGCTTCGATCTGTCCCTTCTCCGGTTCTGGAGAAGGCGCTGACATGCTCGAAGTTTCCAATGCCACGCTCCACTACGGCGCCGCCCAGGCGCTGCGCGGCGTTTCGCTGAAAGCGGGTGCGGGCAAGATCACCTGCGTGCTCGGCCGCAACGGCGTCGGCAAGACCAGTTTGATGAGATCGATCGTCGGCCACCACCGGCTGACGAGCGGAAGCGTTGCCTTCGAGGGGAAGGCGCTCGACCGGAGCGCGGCGTATGACCGCGCCCGGTCGGGCATCGCATTCGTGCCGCAAGGCAGGGAGATCTTCCCGCTGCTCACCGTGCGGGAGAATCTCGAATCGGGCTTCGCGCCGCTGAAGCGCGCCGACCGCAACGTACCCGCCCATGTTTTCGAACTGTTCCCGGTGCTGAAGCAGATGCTCGGCCGGCGCGGCGGCGACCTTTCCGGCGGTCAGCAGCAGCAGCTCGCCATCGGCAGGGCCCTGGTGATGCGGCCAAAGCTGCTGGTGCTCGACGAGCCGACCGAAGGCATCCAGCCATCGATCATCAAGGATATTGGTCACGCTATCCGCTATTTGCGAGACCAGGCCGGTATCGCCGTGCTTTTGGTCGAACAATATCTCGATTTCTGTCGCGAACTCGCCGACGAGGTCAACATCATGGACCGCGGCCAGATCGTCCATACCGGACCGGCGCAAGATTTGGACCGCGCTGATGTGAGGAAGTTCCTGACGGTCTAGAATCGGCGCTGGACTTCGCACGACGATCCGAAGTCCTTGGCAAGTCCAATATTTCTCCAGTCCTGCCGCCGCATCTCTGGTCAGCCAAGTGCTGCGTGCTAGTCTTTTGTTGGCTTTGTGAGTCGGCCGCTTCCGTATCAGTCTGGTTTTCGCAGATCGAGGAGCGCTGGCGAACGTCGGGTAAGGCCCACGCAAGCAAGCATTCCTAGCCTCCTCCCTGCGATCTCTGTCGTTCAACGCGTTTGGGCACACAGGCTAAGGAACGGCCATGGAACGTTACGTCGAGGACTACCAGAAAAGGCGGCTCATCGAGCGCGTCGATATCATTGCCGCCATCAACATCCTGAGGTCCCAGGGCTGTGAGTATGATGACCTGATCGAGGAGATCACCAAGGTCTTCTACGTCGACCTCGATACCTTCAATGAAATCGTCATGGCGGCGTAAGAGCCGCCTGTTCAGCTCACGCGCCGCAATGGAGAGGCGGTGACGCGGTTGCGGCCACCGCGCTTGGCATCGTAGAGCGCCTTGTCGGCGGCGCTGAGCACCTTGTCGAAGCTGAGCCCTTCCTTGGTGCCGAAGGCAAAGCCGGCGCTGACCGTGCAGGTCAGCGAACCGCTTTCGGTCTCGATGCGGCGCGCGGCAAAAGCGGTTCGGACAGTCTCGGCCGTCGTTTCCACCGTTTCGGGCAAGGTCCGCTTCAGCACCAGTGCGAATTCCTCGCCGCCCATGCGCGCGGCAATGTCGGTCGGGCGAAGATTGGCGGCGAGCTCCCGGGCGAATACCCTGAGTACTTCGTCGCCGGCGGCATGGCCGAATTCGTCGTTGATCGCCTTGAAGCTGTCGAGGTCGAACACGACCACGGCCGTGAACGTGCCGACCGGCGCGTTGCCATGCATGTCGAACAGCGCGCGGCGGTTGAGCAGGCCGGTCAACGGATCGGTCAAGGCATTGCGGCGATGGTGCCTCGCCAGGCGTCCCTGGTTCAACGCCAGCGACAGAGCGCCTATGCCGGTCATGCTTGCAATGACGATAATCAGGCTCAGTTCTTCGGCCCAGTTACTGGGCGCGTGGCCCAGGATCATCTTTCCATCCCAGGCAAGGACCATGGCGCAGAGAGCAAAGGAGGTGGCCGTGGCCGAATAGAGCGCAGTGATGCCGATAGTCAGGGCAGGGGCCTCGTCGCGGCCTCTCCAGTATTCGAACGCTGTCGCGAACAGGAGCAAGGCCGCGAACAGGTTTTCGAACATGAAGCCAAGACCGTCATAGCCCAGGGCCATGGGAGGCAGCGTCACCAGCAGCGACATGCAGCCAACCAGCGTAAGCCTCACCGGTGAGCCGCCGGTTCTGAACTGATAGGCAGCACCCAACATGGCTGAAAAACCAATCAGCAAGAGGATCAGCGTCGCGATGCCGAGCAGCCGCCCCGGCATGTCGATATATGCGTCGTAGACAAAGATATCGCCGACAACGAACAGCAGGCTGACCGCCAATGTGAGCAGGAACCGCTCCGAACGAGCGGTCAACCACATGCCAAACAATGTCAGGCTCAGGCAGGCGGCCGAGAAACCGACGGCCAGCAGAAGTGAAGTATAGTATAGTCGAGCGACATGCCCTCGTTCCCTGCCGGCGGCGGCTCCAGCCCTGCGGCATGGCGTTGCCGCATTCATGCAGCAAGGAAGTGTCGATAAGGTTACGACGGCGCCGAAGATGACCGTCATTCGCATGGCCGGCGCGGCAGGTGCCGGTCAGCCGGCCACCCGCTTCATCAGCGCTATGGCGCCGAACGGCGCGCGCGCCTTGCCCTCGGTGATGAAGTACAGGAATACGTCGCGTGGTTTGGCCGGCGCATCCGTCGCCGGATCGGCGCGCCGCAGGTCGGCCGGCTGCTTACCTTGCGCCCAGGTTTTTGCACGTGCCGCCCAGTCGTCAAGCCCCTTGGGCGTGTAGCAGTCGGGATTGTCGTCACTGCCGGTCTGCAGCCGCGCATAGACGAAATCGCCGGTGACATCGGCGATATCGGGATATTTGGCATGGTCGGCATAGACGATCGTCGCCTTGTATTTGCGCGCGAGCGCGGCGAATTCCGGCACGATGAAACTGTCGTTGCGTACCTCGAGCGCGTGGCGAAGCGCGACGCCGTCCTGCTTCTCCGGCAGGAGCTTGAGGAAGGCTTCGAAATCATCCGGATCGAACTTCTTCGTCGGTGCGAACTGCCACAGGATCGGCCCGAGCTTCTCGCCTAGCGCGGCAACGCCGGAGCCGAGAAAGCGCATCATCGATTCACCGGCTTCGCCCAGCACGCGGCGGTTGGTTACGAAGCGGTTGCCTTTCAGCGAATAGACGAAACCGTCCGGCGCCTCACCAGCCCATTTGACGAAGGTCGGCTCCTTGAAGCTGGAATAGTAGGTGCCGTTGACCTCGATGCTCGGCACCTGCCGGCTGGCATATT
The DNA here is from genome assembly GCA_004791255.1 of bacterium M00.F.Ca.ET.205.01.1.1. Taxonomy (GTDB): domain Bacteria; phylum Pseudomonadota; class Alphaproteobacteria; order Rhizobiales; family Rhizobiaceae; genus Mesorhizobium. The sequence continues at coordinate 224,133 of SRUQ01000002.1, read as the reverse complement.
GCAGTTGCTTGGCCTTCGACAGTCTGTCCGGATAAAAGGATGTGTCCCAAGGCTCGAAAGTCCAGCCGCCCATGCCCGAGCGGATTGTTCCTGAAGTGCTCATGGACTTCTCCTCCAATATGTTTTGTCGTCAGGGTATTGCGTTGGTCAATTGATCCGCAGCCGGCAATTTCGATCAGGTGGGCCGCGACCAGCCCGTGGGAAAAATTGTCGGGGTTCCCGAAGGGTAAAGGTCTTTCCGCAGTTGCATGACGCGAAACTGATTTCCGTCCTCGACGATATCGTAGAGCGCCTTCACCGGTTGATAGCGTGCACGGCGATAGTCGTGCAACGTCACGATCGTCTCGGCATGACACAGCAGCGTCGCCATCAACGCGCATTCCATGCGACGCCGGCCGTCGATGAAGATGAAGTCGAATTTGCGCTTCAGGCCGAGTGGCCAGGTCGAATAGTTGAGTTCCGGATCGCGGTCGCCGAGCATGGGCCCCTTGAGGTCGACGCAGACCGGATGGAAACCGCTCCACTTTGGCAGTTGCGGCAGGAGTTGATCGAGGAAGGGCTGGCTGTCGTCGATCGAAAAGAGATCGTCGATGGCGAGCTGGTCCGTCATATCAAGGATCGCCAGCGTCGTGTGGCCCGCGCCCCATTCCAGATAGGCTCGCGTGCCTGGCTTCACATGGTGCAGCAGGATGCGTTGGAACTCGGACAAATAGTCGGCGCCGTAAGCGTGCGATGAGCGGACAACGCCACCGAAGGTCAGTTTGTTTTCCATAGGGCTTGCGGCCGGCATCTACATCGCCTTCGCCATGTCGACTACGGTCCACCCTGGCCGGTATGGATTGGGCCGGCGACCCGTTTCTCGAAAACCATAGGCGGTGTAGAGCGCGATGTTCCGCTCCATCCGCGAACTGGTGTAGAGCCGCACCTCGGGCACCTGCCACGTGCGCGCCTGTTCGTTGGCGAAATTGAGCAGCTTAATGCCGAGCTTCCTGTCCTGGAAGACCGGCGCGACGGCGACGCTGAAGATCATGGCATGATCGGGATGCCGTTCCAGCACGATCAACCCAGCCAGCGCGCCGTCGGTCTCCAGCAGCCAGATTTCACCGCGTTCGATCCGTGGCGCATAGTCTTCGGTGACCGGGATCGGCGGCGCGCCGAGCAAGGCTATGTAGGGGGCGTAGGCGGCCGTAGTCAGTGAGACGATTGCGGCGAGATCTTCACGGCGAGCCGGTCGCATGGTCAACGCGCGCCCGAGCCGGTCGCGTGATCGATGCGCGCAACTACGAGCGGGCCAGCGCCTTTTATCGCATCAGCAAGGCGGTCCATGGTTTCGGTCACGCCGAAGCGGCTTTGGACCGTGATCAGACCATCCTTATCCATCACTCCGCCGCTTCGCGCTTGCCTCCGGGGCGCCGCTCCAGAAGCTCCTTGAGGAACTGGCCGGTGTAGCTGCGCTTTTCCCTCACGATCGCCTCCGGCGTGCCGGACGCGACCAGTTCGCCGCCGCCGTCGCCGCCTTCGGGGCCGAGGTCGAGCACCCAGTCGGCGGTCTTGATCACTTCCAGATTGTGCTCGATGACCACCACCGTGTTGCCCTGGTCGACCAGCTCATGCAGCACTTCGAGCAACTTCGCCACATCGTGGAAATGCAGACCGGTCGTCGGCTCATCCAGGATGTAGAGCGTCTTGCCGGTCGCCTTGCGCGACAGTTCCTTGGCAAGCTTGATGCGCTGCGCCTCGCCACCCGACAGTGTCGTCGCCTGCTGGCCGATATGGATATAGCCGAGGCCGACCTGATTCAGCGTCTCAAGCTTGTCGCGGACGCCGGGCACGGCGGCGAAGAAATCGACGCCTTCCTCCACCGTCATATCGAGCACGTCGGCGATCGACTTGCCCTTGAACAGCACGTCGAGCGTCTCCCTGTTATAGCGCTTACCGTGGCAGACGTCGCAGGTGACGTAGACGTCGGGCAGGAAGTGCATCTCGATCTTGATGACGCCGTCGCCCTGGCAGGCCTCACAGCGGCCGCCCTTGACGTTGAAGGAGAAGCGCCCCGGCTGATAGCCGCGCGCCTTGGCCTCGGGCAGGCCGGCGAACCAGTCGCGGATCGGCGTGAAGGCGCCGGTGTAGGTGGCCGGGTTGGAACGCGGCGTGCGGCCGATCGGCGATTGGTCGATGTCGATGACCTTGTCGAGGAATTCGAGCCCCTCGATGCGGTCGTGCTCGGCCGGATGCTCGCGCGAACCCATGATACGGCGCGAAGCCGCCTTGAACAGCGTCTCGATCAGAAAGGTCGACTTGCCGCCGCCCGACACGCCGGTAACGGCGGTGAAGGTGCCGAGCGGGATTTCGGCGGTGACGTTCTTCAGATTGTTGCCGCGCGCGCCGACGATTTTCAGCCGCCGGTTCTTCTTCGCTTCACGGCGAATGGCGGGTGTCGCCACCTCCAGCACGCCCGACAGATATTGGCCGGTGATCGAATTGGGATTGGCCATCACCTGCTGCGGCGTGCCTTGGGCGATGATCTCGCCGCCATGGATGCCGGCGGCCGGCCCCATGTCGACGACATAGTCGGCATGCAGGATGGCATCCTCGTCATGCTCGACGACGATCACCGTGTTGCCGATGTCGCGCAGATGCTTCAGCGTATCGAGCAGCCGCGTATTGTCGCGCTGGTGCAGGCCGATCGACGGCTCGTCCAGCACATAGAGCACGCCGGTGAGGCCGGAGCCGATCTGCGAGGCCAGCCGGATGCGCTGGCTCTCGCCGCCCGACAGCGTGCCGGAATTGCGCGACAGAGTGAGGTAGTCAAGGCCGACATCGTTGAGGAAGCGCAGCCGCTCGCGGATTTCCTTCAGCACCCGGACAGCGATCTCGTTCTGCTTGTCGTTGAGCTGGGCGGGGAGATCCGTGAACCATTTGTCGGCGTTGCGGATCGACTGTTCGGTGACCTCGCCAATGTGCTTGCCGCCGATCTTCACCGCCAGTGCTTCCGGCTTGAGCCGATAACCCTTGCAGACCGGGCAGGGCGTCGCCGACATGAAGCGCTCGATCTCCTCGCGCATCCAGGCGGACTCTGTTTCCTTCCAGCGGCGCTCGAGATTGGGGATGACGCCCTCGAAGGTCTTGGTAGTCTTGTAGGAGCGCAGCCCGTCATCATACTGGAAGGTGATCTCTCGTTCGCCTGTGCCGCGCAGAATCGCGTCCTGGGCATCCGCGGACAGGTCCTTGAACTTGTCGCCAAGCTTGAAGCCATAGACCTTGCCCAGCGCTTCCAGCGTCTGCGAGTAATAGGGCGAGGTCGATTTCGCCCACGGGCTGACGGCGCCGTCGCGCAGCGAGACGTTCGCGTCGGGCACGACGAGATTGCCGTCGATGGCGCGCTGGCTGCCCAGACCATCGCAGGTCGGGCAGGCGCCGAACGGGTTGTTGAACGAGAACAGCCTGGGCTCGATCTCCGGAATGGTGAAGCCGGAAACCGGGCAGGCGAATTTTTCGGAGAACAGGATGCGCTCATGCGTCTCGTTCTTCGACTTGTTGACCGAATCCTCGCCGGTCTGGCTGGCATCGAGCGGCCTGTCGGCGAATTCGGCCACGGCCAATCCTTCGGCGAGCTTCAGCGCCGTTTCGATGGAATCGGCGAGACGCGTGGCCAGGTCGCCGCGCACGACGATGCGGTCGACGACGACGTCGATATCGTGCTTGTACTTCTTGTCCAGCGCCGGCACGTCTGCGATCTCGTAGAAGACGCCGTCGACCTTGACGCGCTGAAACCCCTTCTTCTGCAGCTCCAAGAGTTCCTTGCGATACTCGCCCTTGCGGCCGCGCACGATCGGTGCCAGCAGGAACAGGCGGCTGCCTTCCTCGACGGCCAGCACGCGGTCGACCATCTGGCTGACCGTCTGGCTTTCGATCGGCAGGCCGGTGGCCGGCGAATAGGGCACCCCGACGCGCGCGAACAGCAGCCGCATGTAATCGTATATTTCGGTAACGGTGCCGACCGTCGAGCGCGGGTTCTTCGACGTCGTCTTCTGTTCGATGGAAATGGCCGGCGACAGGCCGTCGATCTGGTCGACGTCGGGCTTCTGCATCATTTCGAGGAATTGCCGGGCGTAGGCCGAGAGGCTCTCGACATAGCGGCGCTGGCCTTCGGCATAGATGGTGTCGAAGGCGAGCGACGACTTGCCGGAACCCGACAGGCCGGTCATCACGATCAGGCTGTCACGCGGCAGATCGAGATCGACATTCTTCAGATTGTGTTCGCGAGCCCCGCGAATGGAAAGGAATTTATGGTCGGCCATGGCCGGTCGCCGCCTCGGATCTGGAATTTGTGGTATCGGCGGGTTTCCCCGGCCATCCCCTATGTATGTATTTTTGCCGCTGCGTCGAGAGACGCCACAATTCTCGACCAAGCCGTTTAACCGCCTTTCGCGCGAACGGGCAAGCGGAAAGAACAAAGGCCGAACACGCTCCTGACAAAAGCGTTGTGCCAGGCCGGCGGGTTATCCGTTGGAACGATCTGTCCGATCACATTTTCCCGCAATCGGCTATTGAAGGTTGACGTCGCCGAATCAGGGGCGCAGTGTCCGCAAGTCAATCGAAGCCGGCTGTCTTTCGATGGCCTCGCCGCCCACAGGCGGTCTGCGAGACGCCGCAGGCGTTCGCGATCAGCGCTTCGGGACGACAATGACGCAACGGACCAAGGAGCGGAGCATGACGCCACCGGATAGTCCCCAAGGGCTTCAGTTGTCACTGGAGCCGCGGCAGGCATAAGTGCCAGGAGCAGGCGTTTGCGTCGCTCGACAAACCGTGACCTGCCGAATCCCCAAGAATTAGAGACCACGAGTCGGATCGTCGGCTGAACGCCGCGAAGCATCCGAAATCAAAAGCCGGTAAAACATTCCCGGCGAAAAGTGGGTTCGATATCCACAAAGCCCCGTCCGTTTGCGCAAGCACGGCGGGGCTATTCTTTTGGCGGAGCCGATCCAATGCCGGGCGGATTTGCCTTCGGGCAATTTAGGCGAGCCATCGCGTGGCTGTATCAATGGTTTGGTGGCTTGATCCCGCCCGCGCCCATGTCGACGGTGATGCTGCCGGAAATCCTGACATCCGTATCGCCGATCTTGAACTGGCCGTTGCCGTTCGTGGGGAAAGCCTCGTCCGGTTCGGGCTGCGGCGCCGGCTTGGCGATGCGGTACTCGCCGGTCACGCCGGGCAAGGTGCTGGTTGTCTGGGCGGACGTGGAACTGCCCCCGGCGAGTGCCGTCCCGCTTGCAAGGCCGGCAAGGGCGAGCACCGCTGCAGCGATGACGCCGCGAAACGATCTGGACGGAGGGGTGTCGGTCATCCCCTGTTTATAGGGACGCAGGACCGACACGACCAGACCGGTATGCTCAAATCTTGGACAGCGACCGATCCATGATTTCACGCCGCCTTTTTGCGGGTGTCGTAGACATGATCGACGATGCCCCAAGCCTGGGCTTCCCGCGCGGTCATGAAATGGTCGCGGTCCAGCGTACGTTCGACCTCCTCATAGGTGCGGCCGCAATGCTGTGCATAAAGCTCGGTCATGTGCCGTTTCGTCTGGCCGATGCGCTCGGCATGGCGCTGGATGTCGGAGGCCTGGCCCTGGAAACCACCGAGCGGCTGATGCAGCAGGATGGTGGCGTTCGGCAGCGCGATGCGGCGCCCCGGCGTGCCCGCCATCAGCAGGAACGACGCCATCGAAGCGGCAAAGCCCATGCACACGGTCGACACCGGGGGGCTAATATACTGCATCGTGTCGTATATGGCGAAGCCGCTGGTCACCACTCCGCCCGGCGAGTTGATGTATAGCGAAATCTCCTTGTCGGGATTGTCCGATTCCAGCGACAGAAGCTGGGCGCAGACCAGCGCCGAGATGTCGTCGTTGATCTCGCCATTGATGAAGATGATCCGCTCGCGCAGCAGCCGCGAGAAAATGTCGAAGGCACGCTCGCCGCGGCTCGATTGCTCGATCACCATCGGCACCAGACTGGCAACACCGCTCATGTTTTTCTCCCTTGTTCTACGTCAGGCCGCGCGCAACATCAGCAGCGGCGCGTTGGCGGCGACGGGGTTTTCGAACCGGCGCACCCCCATCGAAAGCCGGCAGCCGGAGCTCGCCATGGCAACAGCGGGCAACGCCCTGCAGGCAAAGCCGTCATGGACGATGCGCAGATGCGTGCCGCCGGAAACGGTGCGGGCAAGCGTGAAGGTGACGGTGCTGTCGAGTGGCTCCTGCCGCGCGGGATCGTCGGGCCGGGAGCGCTCGCGCCAGGAATAGCGCAGCAGCCTCTCGGGCTCGGCATCAAGGATCTCGCATTCGATCGGTGCGTCCGGCCCGGCAAAGGCGAACCTGCCGCCGGTCTCCGGCACGATGTCGTTTGGCATCATCCAGGCGGTAAGCAGTTCAGGTACCGTCAGTGCCCGCCACACCTTTTCCGGCGGTTCGGCGAGTTCGCATTCGAACTCGATTGCATCGCAGGCCTTGCTTTCGCCGATTGCTCCGCCCGACTCCGTTTTGTCCGTCATTGATCCATGTCCTTCAAAACCGTCTTCAGTCTTTCGATGCGCTCCGGCCAGAAGGTCCGGTAGCGATCGATCCAGCCGAGCAAAGGAGTAAGCCCTTCCGGATCGGCGCGGTAATAGGCGTTACGGCCCGCCCGGCGTTCGACCACCAGGCCGGCACCGCGCAGTACCGCCAGATGCTGCGACACCGCCGGCTGCGACACCGTCATGCCGGTACGCAATTGCGACACCGTCATTTCGCCGGTCGCCAGCCGCTCGAAGACGGCACGGCGCGTCGGGTCGGCAAGGGCGCGGAAAATCTCGGCTTCGATCATGGCCAAAAGCATAAGTCTGCGCTTATTGATTTGGCAAGCAGTCTTTTCGAACCCATATGACGGAAGCTGGTTCGCTGCCGCATTGTTGCCATTCCTTGACAATGAGCAGCGATGCATATAGGAACGAAAAGAGAACAAAAACCTTGTGGGAAAAGCCAGCCACTGCAGGCGAGGATTGTGCGCAGCCTGTAAGGTGCTGCGACAAAAATTTGTTTCGGATGAGCGCGGAGAAGTACGATGGCGGGTAGCGTCAACAAGGTCATTCTGGTCGGCAACCTCGGTGCGGACCCGGAAATCCGCCGCCTGAATTCGGGTGAGCCGGTCGTCAACATCCGCATCGCCACCTCGGAAAGCTGGCGCGATAAGAATTCCGGCGAGCGCAAGGAAAAGACCGAGTGGCATAACGTCGTCATCTTCAACGACCAGCTCGCCAAGGTGGCCGAGCAGTATCTGAAGAAGGGCATGAAGGTTTATGTCGAGGGCCAGCTGCAGACGCGCAAATGGCAGGACCAGACCGGTGCCGACAAATATACGACGGAAGTCGTGCTGCAGAAATTCCGCGGCGAGCTGCAGATGCTCGACGCGCGCGGCCAGGGTGAGGGCGGCCAGGTCGGCGGTTATTCCGGTGGTGGCAGCAGCCGCGGTTCCGATTTCGGCCAGTCCGGCCCCAATGAAGGCTTCAGCCGCGGCGGCGGCGGCGGCGGTGGCGGTTCCAGGAGCGGCGGCGGTGGCGGCGGTTCTTCGCGCGAGCTGGACGACGAAATTCCGTTCTGATCGAAAGCAATACCAAACGGCTGACGCCGCGTGATTGATATGCCCCGAGGGTCCCGCATGGACTTTCGGGGTTTTGCGTTGTTGATTTGGGTCAGCGGACTGAAAGGACAGGGCGATGAAGGCACGGGTAAAATGGGTCGAGGAGCGCACTTTCGTCGGCGAGTCCGGCAGCGGTCACAAGCTGGTGCTGGGCACGGCCTCCAGCCCTGAAGGCAAGACGCCGGGGCCAAGCCCGATGGAACTGGTGCTGATCGGCACAGGCGGTTGCTCCGCCTATGATGTCGTCCATATCCTCGAAAAGGGCCGCGAGGCGGTCGAGGACTGCGTCGTCGAACTCGACGCCGACCGGGCCGAGACCGACCCGAAGGTGTTCACACGGATCCACATGCATTTCACCGTCAAGGGCCGCGCGCTGTCGCGCGACAAGGTGAAACGCGCGATCGATCTTTCTATCGAAAAATACTGCTCGGCCTCGGCGATGATGGCCAAGACGGCCGTGATTACGCATGATTTCGAAGTGATCGATACGGCGGCGAAGTGAGGGCAGTAGGGCAGTAGGGCAGTAGGGCAGTAGGGCAGTAGGGCAGTAGGGATACTGCTCAACTCGCCATCAGCGCCTTGATGCCGTCCGCGACGAACTGCACGGCCAGTGCCGCCAGGATCACGCCGAGCAGGCGCGTCAGGATCGAGCGGCCGGTCTGGCCGAGGATGCGGTCGATGCGTTCCGACAGCACGAACACCAGATAGGTGATGGCAAGGCAGACGAAGATGATGCCGACCAGTGCTGCCTGCGCGGCAAAGCCCTGAAACGAACCGGAGAGCAGCACAGTCGCCGAAATCGCGCCCGGGCCGGCGATCAGCGGGATCGCCAGCGGGAAGGCGGCGATGTTGTGGATCATATCCTTGGTGATGGCGACGTCGCCGATCTTCTCCTTGCGGTCCTGCCGGCGCTCGAACACCATCTCGAAGGCGATGAAGAACAGCAAAAAGCCGCCGGCGACGCGGAAGGCCGGCAGTGTGATGCCGAACACCGACAGGATCGAGGCGCCGGCAACCGCGAACAGCGCCATCACCAGGAAGCCGATGACCGAGGCGCGTACCGAGACCTGCTGGCGTTCCTCGCGGTTCATGCCGCGCGTCACCGCCAGGAACAGCGGCGCCAGGCCGGGCGGATCGATGGTCACGAGAATGGTGACGAAGGCGTTGAACAGGCTGTCGAAACTCGGCATCGCTGACCCTCCCACCGGGCCAGGCCCGCACCATGACATTGGTAGAGCAAAGCCCGGCCGGTGGGAACTGTCAGGACTCCGAAAGACCTTCGGTAGGCTTAGCCAGCGCCGCAATAGGCCTCGAGCCGGTAGCCGTCCGGGTCGATGACGAAGGCGGCATAGTAGTTTTCGCCATAGTCTGCGCGCAGGCCCGGTGCGCCATTGTCGCTGCCGCCTTCGCGCAAGGCGCCGGCATGGAAGGCGTCGACGCTGGCTCGCGTCGGCGCTGCGAAGCAGAAATGTAGCCCGGATTTCTGGTCCGCCGGTACCGGCCGCACCGCCTCGTTCACCCAAAGCGCGACGGCCCCCGCGCCATAGCCCAGTGAGCCCGGCGACTGGCTGAGACAGCTATAGCCGAGCGGCTGCAGCGCGGCATCGTAGAAGCGTTTGGAAGCGGCGGTGTCGCGGACGCCGATCGAGATGTGATCGAACATGATTTTCTCCATCGTTTCAGGCTGTTGAGGCGTCAATCTATAGTCGTTCGGCGCGCCAGGAACTCGACCTCCATGCGCCAGGAGACGCCATTGTCGTGCGAGCGCTCACCGAGCCACCGGAAGGAATTGTCGGTGATCCGCGAAAAGCTCCAACGTACGGAGGCGCCGGTGCCGTCGGCGCCGACCTGCACGATCGTATCGCCTTCTGCGCGGCCGAGCTGGCGGCTGAAATACTGGTTGCGCGGATCGCTCCAGAAAATGTGCCAGGCGTCCGCGCCGGGATCGTAGACCCTGAGCGTCGTGCCGTAGAAGGTCCATGGCCCCAGAGATGGCGAGGGGCCGGCATCGCGTGCGGGCAGGATCCAGACGTCCTGGACGGCGCGGCCTTCCAGCACCCAGCCGAAATGCACCTCGCCGCGCCCGGTAAGCACGGTGCCGTCGTCGAGATAGCGCGAGGCGTCGAACGTCCAAGCGCCGACGAAGCGCCCGTAGAGGTGCGATTTTTCGGTCAGGTCTGGATTGGGGCCGTCGCTGTGCAGGGCCTCGGTAAAGGGATCGGTCATTGCTGCTGCCTCGTTTGTCAGGAGAGGCCGAGCAATAGGAGCATGACAGGGTTCTTCGCTTGGGAAAAATTGCTATCTTTCCGCCATGATAACCACGCAGAAAACTCTCGCTTCCGGGCATGATTGGCAGGTGTCAGACGTGATCTGCACCGCTGCAGCAGGAGACAAGCCGTTCGAGGAAGAACATCGCGGCTTCTGCGTCGCTGCGGTGACCACGGGCACGTTCCGCTATCGCACCCGACAGGGCACGGCGATGCTGGCGCCAGGCGCCATTCTGCTCGGCAATCCGGGTGCCTGCTACGAATGTGGGCATGAGCATGGCAGTGGCGATCGTTGCCTCTCCTTCCATTTCGGGCCGGCCTATATGGAACGGGTCGTGGCCGATGTGCCGGCCGCCAGAAAATTGGCTTTTGGCGCGCCGCTCCTGCCGCCCTTGCCGGTCCTGGCGCCGTTGTTGACCGAAGTGGAAGCGGCGCGCGAAATGGCTGACGCGGGCGCGTTCGAGGAATTGGGGCTGCGCATCGCCGGCGCTGCCGTGGCTGCAGCATCCGACGTGGCCCAAGTCAGGCGCGCGCCGAGCCGCCGCGATCAGCAACGGGTGGCGGAAGCGGTCCGGCGCATCGAACTCAATGCCGACGAACCGATTTCTCTGTCAGCGCTGGCGGACGGGACGGCGACCAGTCCCTATCATTTCCTGCGCATCTTCCGGCAAGTGGCGGGCATGACGCCCTATCAGTTCCTGCTCAAGACGCGGTTGCACCGGGCGGCGGTGCGGCTGCGCCTCTCGGATGAAGCGATCTCGGCGATTGCCTTCGAGGCCGGCTTCAACGATCTGTCGACTTTCAACCGCCGGTTTAGGCGTGTGATGGGCGAGACGCCGGGCAATTATCGCGCCCGGAGATCGGGCGGCCCAAAGCTGGCTCAGTCCGCCGTCGGCCCGCACCAGCCGGGCAAATAGTTCGCGTCCTTGCCCTTGGCCAGGCTCAGCGCCTCTTTCATAGCCTTGTCGAAGTTCTTCGCCGCCACGCCGGGTTCGATGCGGCGGCGCAAGAAATCCGCCCACAAGAATTCGCTGAACGGCGTCGTGTCCTTGGCGAAACCGCCTTGCCGGCGCAGTTCGCCCGCCATGCTTCGATAGGGATCGTCGGCAAGCCCGGCCATGGTTTTGGGGATGGCGTCATAGTCCCGGCGCTTGCCGTTCTCATCGAACGGGTGCATCCAGCCTCTGTTATCGAGCACGACGAAGAAGGCGTCCTTGTCGAGCCCCGAGAGGTCACTGATCACCGTGACGAGAACGTCCTCGATGCCTTCCTCGAGCAGGGCGCGGGCGAGATGGTGATGGTCGGTGACGTAGTTGCGCTTCTTCGGCCCCAGCACGACGGGGACCATGTGGCTGCCTAGAAACGTGCCTGTCTTCCTGGCGCTTTGCGCGCGGATCATCTGGCGCTTCAAGCCGACTTCCCGCATGCCGACGGTGATCTGCGTCGGCCTGAGATCGCTGACGGCGACCGGGTTCAGCAATGGTTCCCGCTGGGTCATCATTTGGCTTCGTCCTGCTGTTGCTGCTGCTCGGGACCAAGGGCCCTGATCGCGGCATCGACGCTGTGAAAGATCCGCTGCGTGCCGACGAGATCGAGGATGCCGAAACGGGCCAGTGCCGCCTGCGCGCGCACCGATTCCATGCGAGCAATCGCGAAAATTGCGCCCGACTGGCGGCAATGCGCGATGGTTTCGATCAAAGCCTGGGCGGCGGTGTAGTCGATCTCGACAATGTTACTGGCCTCCAGAACGACCAGCTCAACGTCGCTGCCCGTACTGTCGACCAGATCGCTAAAGCCGCGCTTGAAGCGGTCGGCGTTGACGAAGGAGAGCGGCGCCTGGAAGGCCGCGACCAGGACGCCTGGTACCTGCTCGCCGCTATTGCCGCTGGTCGGCGGCCACCAGACCGACGTGCCGGGCACCTGGCTCAAGGCGATGGGCTGTGTGCGCGTCGCGCTCCATACACCATGCAGAAGGGAAAGCCCGATGCCGCTCGCGACGCCGGTTTCGATCGGCAGCACGACTATGGCCGCCATGGTGATCAGGATCAGCGCGAATTCGATCGGCGCCTGCCGGTAGACATTGGCAAACACCTTCCAGCGCAGAATGTGCTGGGCAACGAAGAGCAGGACACCGGCAAGGGCCGCCTGCGGGACATCGGCAAGCAGGCCGCCGCCAAAGGCGCCGAGCGCCAGCACGATGGCCGCGGCAATCATGCCCGAGAGTTGCGAGCGGCCGCCCGATTGCGAGACGATTGCCGTGCGCGGCGGACTGGCATTGACGGCGAAGGCGCCGAACAGGCCCGACGCGATGCTGCCGGCGCCGACGCCGATGAAATCGCGGTCGATGTCGGGTGCGTCGTCCTGCTGCGCGGCGAAGGAGCGCGAGGTGGCGGCAGTCTGCACCATGACGACAATGGCGATCAGCAACGCCAAGGGAATGAGCGCCTGCACATCGGCGAGGCCGGCCTCCGGCAGGTGGGCACGCGGCAGGCCGTTCGGCAAGGCGCCCAGCACCTCGACGCCGCGATCCCTGAGGCCGAACGTGGCAACCGCCAAGGTGGCAAGCACAAGGCCGATCAACGCGCCGGGAATGCGGGCGCTGATCCGCTCCGAAAAGAACACGATCGCGAACACGCTGAGGCCAAGCGCGAGGCTCCAGGGATTGGTGAGGTGCAGATTGGCGGTGATTTCACCGATGCGCCGCATTGTCTCGCCGCTTTCGGAAGGCAGGCCGAGCAGGCCCGGCAATTGCGAAACGATGATATGGACAGCGATGCCGGCCAGGAAACCCGTCGTGACCGGCACCGACAACAGGTCGGCGACCCAGCCAAGGCGAAAGACGCCGCTGAGCGTTACGATCAGCCCGACCATCAGCGCGAGCATGGCGGCCAGCGCCAGGTAGTGCGGCGAGCCGGTGGCGGCAAGCAGCCCAAGGCTTCCGGCGAACAGCGGCGTGATGGTCGAATCCGCGCCTGCCGACAGGTGGCGGTTGGCGCCCAACAGGGCAAACACCAGCGAGCCGGCGACGAAAGCGAAGAAGCCGGTCTCGGGAGCAAAGCCGCCGAGCCGGGCCGTCGCCATCTGTTCGGGAATGGCGATCGCCGCCAGTGTCAGGCCGGCGACGAGGTCGCCGTTGATATCCCCCGATGTCCAGCCTCTCAGCGAGCGGAACGGCAGCCACGAGGTCCAAATCGTCACGCCCGCCGCCCTCGCTCGAAAAACACGCTGTGCCCAGCCATTGCTGCGAGGATGCGGAAGTGCACCTTGGCCATATCGTCGCAATCAGTGGTATCCATTTGAAATTACCACCAAAAATGACACTGGAAAAGTGCCGCGGACATTGGAGTTTCGGCCTTGCTTCCTATATAAGCAGCGAGTGATTCCTGATTAGATTGTGATCCGATTTGACCGACCAGAAGACACCGCGCGGCGCCGACGGCGGCCCCACCGGCATCGAGCCGATATCCATTATCGAGGAGATGCAGCGCTCCTATCTCGATTACGCCATGAGCGTGATCGTCAGCCGTGCGCTGCCGGATGTGCGCGACGGCTTGAAGCCCGTGCACCGCCGCATTCTCTTTGCCGCTCACGAGAGCGGCTACCACTGGAACCGCAAATATGTGAAGTCGGCACGCCCGGTCGCCGACGTGATGGGTAAATACCATCCGCATGGCGACGCCTCGATCTATGACGCCTTGGTGCGCATGGCGCAGGACTGGTCGCTGCGCGTGCCGCTGATCGACGGGCAGGGCAATTTCGGTTCCATCGACGGCGATCCGCCGGCGGCGATGCGCTACACCGAATCCAGGCTGACCAAGGTCGCGCATGAACTGCTGGAGGACATCGACAAGGAAACCGTCGATTTCCAGGACACGTACGACGCCTCCGGCAGCGAACCGAAAGTGCTGCCGGCGCGCTTCCCCAATCTTCTGGTCAACGGCTCGGGCGGCATCGCCGTCGGCATGGCCACCAACATCCCGCCGCACAATCTCGGCGAAGTCTGCAATGGCGCGATCGCCATCATCGACAATCCGGCAATCGATTTGCCGGCGCTGATGGAGATCATTCCGGGTCCGGATTTCCCGACCGGCGCCATCGTGCTTGGCCGCTCCGGCATTTACAGCGCCTATTCGACCGGTCGTGGCTCCATCGTCATGCGCGGCAAGGTCAATATCGAGCAGCGCGCCAACGACCGTGAATCGATCATCATCACCGAAGTTCCCTACCAGGTGAACAAGGCTTCGATGATCGAGAAGATGGCCGAGTTGGTGCGCGACAAGCGCATCGAGGGCATCTCCGACATCCGCGACGAAAGCGACCGCCAGGGCTACCGCGTCGTCATCGAATTGAAGCGCGACGCCGTCGCCGACGTCATCCTCAACCAGCTTTACCGCTTCACGCCGCTGCAGACCTCCTTCGGCGCCAACATGGTGGCGCTCAACGGCGGCAAGCCGGAACTGCTGACGCTGACCGACATGCTGAAGGCGTTCGTCACCTTCCGCGAGGAGGTGGTCACCAGGCGGACGAAATTCCTGCTGCGCAAGGCGCGTGACCGCGCCCATGTGTTGGTCGGCCTGGCCATCGCCGTCGCCAATATCGACGAGATCATCAAGCTTATCCGCACGGCGCCCGATCCGCAGACGGCGCGCGAGCAGTTGATGGAGCGGCGCTGGCCGTCCGGCGACGTCGAATCGCTGATCCTGCTGATCGACGATCCGCGCCACCGCATCAACGAGGACGGCACCTACAATCTTTCCGAGGAACAGGCGCGCGCCATCCTCGAACTGCGCCTGCAGCGCCTGACCGCGCTCGGCCGCGACGAGATTGCCGACGAGTTGAACACGATCGGCGCCGAAATCATTGATTATCTTGATATTCTTTCGTCCCGAGCTCGCGTCCAGCAGATCGTCAAGGACGAACTCGTTGCCGTGCGCGACGAGTTCGGCACGCCACGCCGCACCGAACTGACCGACGGCGGCGCGGACATGGAAGACGAGGACCTGATCCAGCGCGAGGACATGGTCGTGACGGTGAGCCATTCCGGCTACATCAAGCGCGTGCCGCTGTCGCTCTACCGGGCGCAGCGCCGTGGCGGCAAGGGCCGCTCCGGCATGTCGACCAAGGAAGAGGATTTCGTCACCCGGCTGTTCGTGGCCAACACCCACACACCGGTGCTGTTCTTCTCCTCGCGCGGCATCGTCTACAAGGAAAAGGTCTGGCGGCTGCCGATCGGCAATCCGCAGTCACGCGGCAAGGCGCTGATCAACATGCTGCCGCTGGAGCAGGGCGAGCGCATCACCACCATCATGCCGCTGCCCGAGGACGAGACAAGCTGGGGCGAGCTCGATGTGATGTTCGCCACCACGCGCGGCACGGTGCGCCGCAACAAGCTCTCCGACTTCGTCCAGGTCAACCGCAACGGCAAGATCGCCATGAAGCTGGAGGAGGAAGGCGACGAGATCCTCGGCGTCGAGACCTGCACCGACAATGACGACGTGCTTCTGACCGCCAGTTCCGGCCAGTGCATCCGCTTCTCCGTCGGCGACGTGCGCGTCTTCCAGAGCCGTAATTCCGTCGGCGTGCGTGGCATAACCATGGCCGAGACAGACCGGATCATCTCCATGTCGGTGATCGAGAATGTCGATGCGCCACCGGCTGAACGCGCCGCCTATCTCAAGCGTGCGGCGGCAGAACGGCGGCTTGCCGCCGGTATCGCGGCCGGCGAAGAGGAAGAGATCGCGCTGACCAATGAAGAGGTCGGCGAGGAGACGGAGCTTACCGAGGAGCGCTACGAGTTCCTCAAGGCGCATGAGAAATACGTGCTGACGGTAACCGAATATGGCTACGGCAAGCGCTCGTCGTCCTACGATTTCCGCCTGACCGGGCGCGGTGGCAAGGGCATCCGCGCCACCGACGTCTCGAAGGTGGCAGAGATCGGCCGTTTGGTGGCGACCTTCCCGGTTGGCAATGACGATCAGATCATGCTGGTTTCGGATGGCGGCACCGTCATCCGTGTGCCGGTCAACGGCATCCGCTTCGCAAGCCGCGCCACCAAGGGCGTGACCATCTTCAACACGGCTGAGGGTGAGAAGGTGGTTTCGGTCGAGCGGATTTCGGAGCCGCAGTCGGACGAGGAAAGCGAAGAGAATGGCGAGGGCGGCGCCGAGTCCGCTGCCGCGACCGACACCGGTTCGGATAGCGCTGAATAAGGCGTCAACCAGGTTTTGACATAACAACGCCGGCCCATCGGCCGGCGCGGCAGCAAGTCCAGACGAATTTGGTTCAGTAGTGACGGTACGGCTTGCGCGGGCCAAAGCCTTCGAAGCGTTTGGTGTTGGCCTTGATGCGGACCCGCTGGGCCTCCTGATGCAGCCCGAATACAGTGGCGATCAGCATGGCGACGGTCATTGCGGTGGCGAGCATGTAGATCAGCATATGCGTGTTCTCCTGCGCCTTATAACGAATAGATGGGACTTTGGTTTCATCTTATTAAGGTGCAACCTAGTGAACGCTGCGTGAAGGCTTCGTGATCAGCGTGTTCATCTGTCGTTCATGTGGCGGAAAAGGTTCACGGCCATCGCATTAATGGGATTTGCCTTCCGCCGACGCGCCCGCTAGAAGCACCGGCATGACCGAACGCACCGCCCTTTATGCCGGCTCCTTCGACCCGCTGACCAACGGCCATCTCGACGTGCTGAAGGCATCGCTGGCCGTGGCCGACATCGTCTACGCGGCGATCGGCATCCATCCGGGCAAGAAGCCGCTGTTTTCCTTCGAGGAGCGCGTGGCGCTGATCGAGGCCGCGACCAAGGCCGAGTTCGGCCGCGACGGCGCCCGCATCAAGGTCGTCGCCTTTGACGGTCTGGTCATCGATGCCGCCAGGAAACAGGGCGCCTCGATCATGATCCGCGGCCTGCGCGACGGCACCGATCTCGACTATGAGATGCAGATGGCCGGCATGAACGAGACCATGGCGCCGGAGTTGCAGACGGTTTTTCTGCCCGCCAGCCCCTCGGTGCGCACCATTACCGCCACACTTGTGCGCCAGATAGCTTCAATGGGCGGCGACATCCGCCCCTTTGTGCCGGTCGCCGTTGCCGGTGCGCTCAAAGCCAAATTCGCGAAATAGTGTATGTCGCCCAAAGGTGGATCCCGGTTTTGGGGCAACGACATGCACCCAACAAAAATTTCCTGGAGAAGATCATGCAGCTGAAAAAGCTTGCCTCGTTCCTCGTCGTGCTTGCCGGTCTCGTGACCGCATCGGTCTCGGCCTATGCCGCCGATCCCGAAAACACCATGATCATCACGCTGAAGGACGGCGACGTCACCATCGCGCTCCGCCCCGACCTGGCGCCCAAGCATGTCGCGCAGATCAAGAAGCTGGTTCGCCAGGGCGCTTATGACAATGTCGCTTTCCATCGCGTCATCGACGGCTTCATGGCGCAGACCGGCGACGTCAAGTTCGGCAACATCAAGAAGGGTTTCAGCGCCCAGGCCGTCGGCACCGGCGGTTCCGATCTTCCCGACCTGCCGGCCGAATTCTCACAGACCGAGCATTATAAGCGCGGCGTGGTCGGCATGGCCCGCTCGCAGGACCCGAACTCCGCCAATTCGCAGTTCTTTATCATGTTCGCGCCGGCGCCGCCGCTCGATGGCCAGTACACCATCGTCGGCAATGTCGTCAGCGGCATGGATCTGGTGGACAGGATCAAGAAGGGCGACGAGGCCGACAACGGCACCGTGACCGATCCCGACCAGATGATCAAAGTGCGCATCGCCGCCGACAAATAACTCTATTTTTTCAAGAAGGAATATCTGACATGGCCGAAATCAAGGACCGCGAAAACGCGCTCATCATGGAAACGACCAAGGGCAAGGTCGTCATCGAACTGTTTCCCGACCTGGCCCCCGGCCACGTCGCCCGCATCAAGGAACTGGCCCGCGAAGGCGCCTATGACGGCGTCGTCTTCCATCGCGTCATCGAAGGCTTCATGGCGCAGACCGGCGACGTCAAGTTCGGCAATTCCTCGAAGCCGAGTTTCGCGCCTTCTCGCGCGGGCATGGGCGGTTCCGACAAGCCGGACCTGAAGGCTGAATTCTCCAATGCCAATCACGCCCGCGGCACCTGCTCGATGGCCCGTGCGCAGAACCCGAATTCGGCCAACTCGCAGTTCTTCATCTGCTTCGACGATGCCGCCTTCCTCAACCGCCAGTACACGGTCTGGGGCCAGGTGATCGAAGGCATGGACAATGTCGACAAGATCAAGCGCGGCGAGCCGGTGCAGGATCCCGACAAGATCGTGTCGCTCAAGGTCGCGGCAGACGTCAAGTAAGGCGAAACGACGATGATAGGCGTTGTCTGGTCCCTGCTCGGCATACTGTCCGGCGCCTTCATCGCCATCCAGGCGCCGATCAATTCGCAGCTGGCGCGCGGCCTGGGTCTCCCGGTCGCCGCGGCCGCGTTCTCCTTCCTGTCGGGTGCGGTCGTGCTTGGCATCATCTCCGTTTCAGTAGTGAAGCTGCAAGGCATCTCGCTCGACTGGAAGGCCCCGACGCCCTGGCTGTTCGTAGCCGGCGGCATGCTCGGCGGCTTCTATGTCACGCTCTCCACCATCCTGACGCCGCGCATCGGTGCTGCCGCGCTGATGGCGTTTCTCGTGGCTGGCCAGCTGCTGGCCGGCATGCTCATCGACCGCGCCGGCTTTCTCGGTGTCGCGGTTCGAGAAATCTCGCTCGGCCGCATCGCCGGTGCCGTGCTGCTGTTGGCCGGAGCGCTGCTCATCAGGCTCTACTGATGCGTGTCGATCTTTTTGACTTCGACCTGCCGGAGGAGCGCATTGCGCTTCGCCCGGCCGAACCGCGCGACAGCGCCAGGATGCTGGTCGTCAAGTCGGGCGAAGAGCTCGAGGACCAGATCGTTCGCGACCTGCCTTCTTTGCTCCGGGCCGGCGACGTGCTGGTCTTCAACGATACCAGGGTCATTCCGGCGCAGCTCAAAGGCATCCGGCGGCGCGGCGAAGCGCAGGCCCAAGTCGAGGCCACGCTGCATATGCGCGTGGCGCCGGACCGTTGGCTCGCCTTCATGCGGCCGGGCAAGCGCATCGCCGCCGGCGACCGCATCCATTTCGGCCATGACGGCAATTCCTGTTTCCTCGGCCAGCTCGACGCCACGGTGATCACGAAGGGCGAGGGCGGCGAGGCGCTGCTCGGCTTCGACCTGTCGGGACCGTTCCTCGACGAGGCGCTGCATGCCGTCGGCCATATTCCGCTGCCGCCTTACATCGCCTCGAAGCGTGATGACGACGAGCGCGACCGTGCGGATTACCAGACCATCTATGCCAGGGAGGAGGGCGCCGTGGCGGCGCCGACGGCCGGTCTGCATTTCACGCCGGACCTGTTTGCCGCGCTCGACGCCAGGGGTGTCGAACGCCACTTCGTCACGCTGCATGTCGGCGCCGGCACGTTCCTACCCGTCAAGGCGGATGACACCGCCGACCACAAGATGCATGCCGAGATCGGTTCGGTCAGCCGGGAAACGGCCGACGCGCTGAACGCGGCCAGAGCGAGGGGCGGGCGCATCATCGCCGTCGGCACGACCTCGCTGCGGCTACTGGAGAGCGCGGCGCGTGAAGACGGGACTGTGCCGGCATGGTCCGGGCCGACCGATATCTTCATCACGCCCGGCTATCGGTTTCGCACCGCCGACATGCTGATGACCAATTTCCATCTGCCGCGCTCGACCCTGTTCATGCTGGTTTCGGCCTTCAGTGGCCTCGACACGATGCGTGCGGCCTATGCGCATGCCATTGCGAACCGCTACCGGTTCTATTCCTATGGAGACGCAAGCCTGCTTTATCGGGCGGAGATCAGCGATGGACGATGACCTGCAGACCCTTGACCGTGAAAGCCTGATTACGGAAGTGAAAAAGCTGCGCGCCGCCATTCGCGCCCACCGCGACACGTCAGGCCATGACCTCTGCTGGCATCATCCCGATCTCTGGGATCTGCTGCCGGAGAAGACCGCGCCATCAATCGCAGTGCCGCCCTGGCCCAAATTCATGCGCGGCTGCATTCAATACCGCCAGTCGCTCGACAGGCAGGCGCCCGATGCGCCGGTCCATGACAAGGAATTCAATGGCTGAGACGTTCACCTTCAAGGTCCTCGCCGCCGACGGCAAGGCGCGGCGCGGCCTGATCGACATGCCGCGTGGCGAAATCCGCACGCCCGCCTTCATGCCGGTCGGAACCGGCGGCACGGTCAAGGCCATGTATATGGACCAGGTGCGGGGCGTCGGCGCCGACATCATCCTCGGCAACACCTACCATCTGATGTTGCGCCCCGGCGCCGAGCGTGTCGCCAGGCTCGGTGGCTTGCACGAATTCGCTCGTTGGCCGCAGCCGATCCTGACCGACAGCGGCGGCTTCCAGGTGATGTCGCTGTCGAAGCTGAGAAAACTGACCGAAAAGGGCGTCACCTTCCGCTCACATATCGATGGCGCGCCTTACGAAATGTCGCCGGAGCGCTCGATCGAGATCCAGGGGCTGCTCGATTCCGACATCCAGATGCAGCTCGACGAATGCACGGCGCTGCCGGCCCCGTTGAAGGAGATCGAGCGCGCCATGGAGCTGTCGCTGCGCTGGGCCGAGCGCTGCAGAACCGCATTTGGCGACCAGCCGGGCAAGGCGATGTTCGGCATAGTGCAAGGCGGCGACAATCCAGCCCTGCGCGTGCGTTCGGCACAGGCGCTGAGCGCGATGGACCTCAAGGGCTATGCGGTTGGCGGGCTTGCGGTCGGCGAACCGCAAGCGGTGATGCTCGACATGCTCGACATCACCTGCCCGGAGCTGCCGGCGGACAGACCGCGCTATCTCATGGGCGTCGGCACGCCCGACGATATCCTGAAATCGGTGGCGCGCGGCATCGATATGTTCGACTGTGTGATGCCGACGCGCGCCGGCCGTCATGGGCTGGCCTATACCAAGCGCGGCAAGGTCAACCTGCGCAATGCCCGCCACGCCGACGATCCGCGCCCGCTCGATGAGGAAAGCGACTGCCCGGCCGCGCGCGACTATTCGCGCGCCTATCTCCATCATCTCGTGCGCTCGCAGGAGGCGCTCGGCGCCATGCTGCTGACCTGGAACAACCTGTCCTACTATCAGAAGCTGATGCAGGATATCCGCGCCGCGATCGAGGCCGGTAGCTTCGAGGCGCGCGGGGCCGAGATCAGCGAAGGCTGGGCAAGGGGTGATATCCCGGCGTTGTAGCGCTCCTGCGTTGCAACGCTCGGCGCTGCGGCGGTTTCAGGTGCTGAGCGAGTTCGACGCGCGCAGGCTGCAGCCGGTGATCTGGAACGTGCCGTCGGGTTGTTGCTGCAGCGTGTAGACCGCCTCGTAGTCCTTGCCGTCAGGGCCGACGATCAACACCTGCTGGACGATAGACCCCGGACCCGTCTGCTCGACCTTGCCGAAGGAATAGGTCTGTGGCTTGCGCACCGGCGGGTAACCGTTGGTCACCATATTCATGAAGGCATCGACGGTCGGGAAGATTTGCTTCACGTTCGGAGCGGCGAAACTATAGGCCTTGGCGCCGTCATTGGCGATGAGAGCCTTGAGCTGGCCGTCGATAACCGCCTGGCCCGCCCTGATTTCGGCGTCTCCGGCAAACGCCTGGGACGCCAGCATGAGCGGAACCAACGCGAATGCAAAAAGCGTGCGGCGCATGGCAAGTCTCCGTTGTCGCTCGAATGCCGCCTTGGGAAAGCTGTTCGGCAGGTATTCTAACATACGCGCGAGAGCGCCTTGCGGTTTCAGCGGCAGCGAATATTCGCCTCGCTTTGGCGGATTCCCTATGCTTAAGCTTGCTTTGGCCGGGACGCGCATCGTGAATCCGAGGAGAGCGTGAGTAAACCCGCGGGAGGTGATCGGCGGCAGGGCTGTTCAAGCGCGGCATGCCGGTGGCGGAACTGTGCGATGCCGTGGCAGTGGCTCGGACCGGCTAAGTATGGTTCCAGCGCTTGAAAGCCCGCCTCCAGTCTGCCAGAAGGGCCGCTTGGACGTGGACGTTTAGCGGGACGAAGCCATGAAGGCGTTTTTCGTACAGATAAAATGCGAGCTCGGCAAATCCTATGAGGTTGCCAGCGCGCTTGCCGATGCCGAGATCGCCTCGGAAATCTACTCCACCGCCGGCAATTACGATCTGCTCGCCAAATTCTATGTCGACGACGAGGAAGACGTCGGCCATTTCGTCAATGAGAAGGTGCAGATTCTGCCCGGTATCAAGGACACCTTCACCGTCGTCACGTTCCGCGCCTTTTAGCCGGGCACCGCGCTTGCCCGGCCATGAGGCAAAGCCTGATCGCCGTCATACTTCAGCTGCCCCAATTTTAGGCAGGCACAAGATACTCATCGTCCGCTTGCTCCAAATCACCGATTGCGCTTGATTTTCTCCGGCGACGCCAGTGAAATGGCGTCACAGGGGAGTATGCGATTGGCAGCGTTCGATGAGATGCTTCCGGAGGTTTCCGGACTTAGACGACCATATTCGGCTTATGACCGCTGGCTGAAGGAGCAGGATCCAGCCAGGCTCACCGAGAAGATGCAGGACGCCGAACGCGTCTTTCGCAAGACCGGCATTACCTTTGCCGTCTATGGCGAGCAGGAAGCCTCCGAGCGGCTGATCCCGTTCGACATCGTTCCACGCATCATTTCCGGCAATGAGTGGCGGCGGCTCACGCAAGGCATCGAACAGCGCGTGCAAGCGCTGAACGCCTTCCTCGACGATATCTACCATCGTCAGGAAATCCTGCGCGCCGGCCGCGTTCCCAGGGAATTGATTGCCAGGAACGAGGCTTTCCTGCCCGAGATGATCGGAGTCCGGCCGCCGGCTGGTGTCTACACCCACATCATCGGTGTCGACATCGTGCGCATCAGCGAAGATGAGTTCTACGTGCTGGAGGACAATGCGCGCACGCCGTCCGGCGTTTCCTACATGCTGGAAAATCGCGAGACGATGATGCAGCTCTTCCCCGAGCTGTTCCAGAAGATCAAGGTGCGGCCGGTGGAGAACTACCCGCAGCTTTTGCGGCAGTCATTGGCGGCGGTGCGGCCGCAGCGCACCAAGGGCGCGCCGACCATCGCCGTCTTGACGCCCGGCAGCTACAACTCCGCCTATTTCGAACACGCCTTCCTTGCCGACCAGATGGGCGTGCAATTGGTCGAGGGCGAGGATTTGCGCGTAGTCGATGGCCATGTCGCGATGCGCACGACCGAAGGCTACAAGCAGATCGACGTGCTTTACCGCCGGGTGGACGATGCCTTCCTCGATCCGCTGACCTTCCGGCCCGATTCGGCGCTTGGCGTGCCCGGCATCATGGATGTCTACCGCGCCGGCAACATCACCATCGCCAATGCGCCAGGCACCGGCATCGCCGACGACAAGGCGATCTATTCCTACATGCCCGAGATCGTCGAATTCTACACCGGCCGCAAGGCGATCCTGGGCAACATCCCGACCTGGCGCTGCTCTGAAGCCGACAGCCTGAAATACGTGCTTGAGCACATCCACGAACTCGTGATCAAGGAAGTGCACGGCTCGGGCGGCTACGGCATGCTGGTTGGGCCGGCGGCGACCAAGAAAGAATGCCAGGATTTCGCCAAGAAGCTGCAGGCGAAGCCCTCGAACTACATTGCCCAGCCGACGCTGGCGCTGTCGACCTGTCCGATCCTGACCGAAAAAGGCCTCGCGCCCCGCCACGTCGACCTCAGGCCTTACGTGCTGGTCTCCGATCGCATCCAGATCGTGCCAGGCGGCCTGACGCGCGTTGCGCTCAAAGAGGGATCGCTCGTCGTCAATTCTTCCCAAGGCGGCGGGACCAAGGATACTTGGGTGCTGGATGACTAAGGTGAGCAGGGGGACGCAGCAGTCATGAGACGCATTCTTCCCTACTCGCTATTCGCTACTCGCTATTCGCTCATCAGGGCACATTGATATGCTTCTCGGCCGCACCGCCAACGGGCTCTACTGGATGAACCGCTACATCGAGCGGGCCGAAAACATGGCGCGGCTGGTCGATGCCGGCCTGCGCATGGCGCTGACCCGCACGCAGAGCGCTTCGGAAGAGTGGAATTCGGTGCTGCTCAGCGCCGGCTCGGACGTCGCCTTCACCCAGAAATATGACGACTACACCGCCGCCAACGTCGCCGACTTCCTGCTGCGCGATACCTCGAACCCGTCAAGCACGATGGCGTCGATCGAGACGGCCCGCAACAATGCCCGCATGGTGCGCACCGCACTGACCCGGGAGACCTGGGAAAGCATCAACGAGGCCTGGATGGCGCTGAAGCGCATTCTGGCCAAGCCGATCGACGAGCGCGACCTGCCGAGCGTGCTTGACGCGATCAAGCGCGAAACGGCGCTGATCCGCGGCTCGTTCTACGGCACCATGCTGCGCAACGAGATCTTCGATTTCTCACAGCTCGGCACCTATGTCGAACGCGCCGACAACACCGCGCGCATCCTCGATGTCAAATACTATGTGCTGTTGCCGTCGATCTCCTGGGTCGGCTCGACCCTCGACAATTACCAGTGGGAATCGATCCTGCGTTCGGTGTCGGCGCATCGCTCCTACCGCTGGGTCTATGACGCCGACTACAAGCCGACCAACATCGCCGACTACCTGATCCTCAACGTCCGCATGCCCAGATCGCTGACCTTCTGCTATCGCTTCCTGGCCGAGCACCTCAAATTCCTCGGCGACGACTATGGCGAGCGCCAAGCCTGCCATGCGACGGCGGAGAAGACGCAGGCGATGCTGCGGTCAGGGTCGATCAAGGATATTTTTGACACCGGCCTGCACGAATTCCTGGCCGGCTTCATCCGCGACAACACCAGGCTCGGCGACGAGATCGCGCAGGACTACCGGTTCTATTGAGCATGATCCCGTAAATCGGCTACCGGTTTTCGGATAAGGTCATGCGCACAAACGGAAGATAGCCATGCGGCTCAAGATCACCCATCGGACCGAATACAGCTACGACGCACCGGTGCAGTATCTGCTGCAGCGGCTGAGGCTGCTGCCGCTGAGCGGACAGACACAGACGGTGTCCGCGTGGACGATCAAGATCGATGGCGCGCGCGAAGAAGTCCGTTTTGCCGACCATTTTGGTAACGACACGCGCCTTGTCAGCATCGAAGGCGGCCACAACACGGTCACCCTCGAGGCGTCGGGCGAGGTGCTCACGCGCGATACGTCGGGCGTGAGCGGACCGCATCAGGGGTTCGCGCCGCTCTGGCTGTTCACGCAGGAAACGCCCTTGACCACGATCGGCAATGGCATCCGCGACCTCGCCGAGGCCGCGGGCAAGGGCAGCGACATTGAAAGGCTGCACCGGCTGATGGCGGTCATCGGTGAGCGTGTCGCTTATACGCCCGGCATCACCAATGCGGCGACGCCGGCGGAAGAGGCCCTGGCGCTCAAGACCGGGGTCTGCCAGGACCACAGCCATATATTCGCCGCTACTGCGCGTGCCATGGGCTTCCCGGCCCGCTATATCAGCGGCTATCTGATGATGGACGCCGCCGTCGAGCAGGCGGCAAGCCATGCCTGGGCAGAAGCGCATGTTCCGGGCCTCGGCTGGGTTGCCTTCGATCCCGCCAACGGTATCTCTCCTGATGAGCGCTATGTGAGAATAGCCATCGGGCGCGACTATCGCGATGCCTCGCCCGTTTCAGGGATTCTGCTTGGCCAGGCGCAAGAGAAGCTTGCCGTGACGGTCAGGGTCGAGCAGTAATCGGCCAGAACCGGATGATTTCAGGTCCAACCGACCTGAAATCCGGATCCGGGTCAAAGAGATAGAGCATGATGTCGTCCGAAAACCGCTTCATATTTTTCGGCATCCTGCTCTAAGGATTCGCTGCCGGAAGAGCCATCATGACCTATTGTGTCGGCCTCAAGATCGATCGTGGGCTCGTGTTCATGTCGGACACGCGCACCAATGCAGGCATGGATTCGATCTCCACCTTCAAGAAGATGCATGTCTGGGAACAGCCCGGCGAACGCGTCATCGTGTTGATGTCGGCCGGCAATCTGGCGACGACCCAGGCCGTGGTCAGCCTGCTCGATGAGCGCACCAAGGCGGTGAACGACCGTCATGAGAAGCTGCTCGAAACGCCTTCCATGTACCAGACGGTCCGATTGGTCGGCGACACGGTAAAAGAGGTCATCGCGCAATCCACGCCCGCCGGCGAGAAGGCCGATTCCTATTTCAACGCCTCCTTCATCCTGGGCGGCCAGATCAAGGGCAGCCCGCCGCGCCTGTTCATGATCTATCCTGAAGGCAATTTCATCGAATCGACCGACGACACGCCGTTCTTCCAGATCGGCGAGACCAAATACGGCAAGCCGATCATCATCCGCGCCTATGAGCGGACGATGAGCCTGGCCGAGACGGTGAAGCTGCTTCTGGTGTCGTTCGATTCGACGCTCAAGTCCAACCTGTCGGTCGGCTTGCCGCTCGATCTGCTCTACCTGGAAAACGACGCCTTCCAGGTCGGGCTGAAAAAGCGGATCGGCTACGATGATCCATATTACCGCACCATTTCCGAGGGTTGGTCGAATGCGCTGAAGACGGCGTTTGCCAGCCTGCCGGACTTTCCGGGGTAGGTGGCCTGCGACTCCGGTTGTCCTGATATAATTAACGTGTTAATGAAAGTGCCGTTTTGGCCGGCGACACCATGCGCGGTTTTGGAGGATGCATGAACAACGATGAGTTCCGTGACTGGTCGCGGCGCGCCGCTGACTGGGGTGCCGATTACCGCGCCACGCTGCGCGGCCTGCCTGTGCGGCCGGCGGTTGCGCCTGGCGAAATCTTCCGCAGCATCGAGGCTTCGCCACCCGAAGACGCCGAACCGATGGACAGGATCTTCGCCGATTTCGAAGCCAAGATCGTGCCGGGGATGACGCATTGGCAGCATCCGCGCTTCTTCGCCTATTTCCCGGCCAATGCGGCGCCGGTTTCCGTGGTGGCGGAATATCTGGTGTCGGCGATGGCCGCGCAATGCATGCTCTGGCAGACATCGCCCGCCGCGACCGAACTCGAGACGCGCACTGTCGACTGGATGCGCCAGGCGCTCGGCCTGCCGGACGGATTCTCCGGCGTGATCCAGGATTCTGCCTCGTCGGCGACGCTCAACGCGGTGCTGACCATGCGCGAGCGCGCGCTCGACTGGCAAGGCAACAGACAAGGCCTGGCCGGGCAGGGGCGGTTGCGGATCTATTCCTCGGACCAGGTGCACACCTCGATCGACCGGGCTATCTGGGTATCGGGTATCGGCGAGGACAATCTCGTGCGCATCCCCGTCAGTGGCCGTTTTCGCGCCATGGACACGGCAGCCCTTGAAGCGGCGATCATTGCCGACAAGCAAGCTGGGCTGCTGCCGGCCGGGATCATCGCTTGCGTCGGCGGCACCAGCACCGGCGGCACTGACGATATCGCCGCCGTTGCAGCGGTAGCGAAGCGGCACGGGCTATATTTGCATGTCGATGCCGCCTGGGCGGGGTCGGCAATGATCTGCCCTGAGTACCGGCATTTCTGGACCGGCGTTGAAGGGGCTGATTCGGTCGTCTTCAATCCGCATAAATGGCTGGGCGCGCAGTTCGACTGCTCGATCCAGTTCCTGCGCGACCCTGAAAGCCATGTCAGGACGCTGGCCATCAAGCCGGATTATCTGAAGACCCATGGCCATGACGGCATCATCAATTATTCCGAATGGTCGGTGCCGCTCGGCCGGCGCTTCCGCGCCCTGAAACTGTGGTTCCTGCTGCGCGCCCATGGGCTGGAGAATCTGCGCACGATGATCCGCAACCATGTCGCCTGGAGCGAGGGACTGGCCGCGCGGCTGGCAGGCGAAGCGGACTTCGAGATCGTCAGTCAGCCGATGCTGTCGCTGTTCTCGTTCCGGCACAAGCCGGCCGGCGGCGCCGATGCGGACGAGCACAATCTGCGTCTGGTCAATGCGATCAACGACGACGGTCGTATCTACCTGACGCAGACCAGGGTCGACGGGCGGGTGGCGATCCGCTTCCAGGTCGGCCAGTTCGAGGCGACGGCCGGAGATGTCGATGCGGCTTACACCGTCATCACCGAAATCGCGCGTGCCATGGCCTGATCCCCACCGTTTTGGGATTGCGCCGGCTTCGCCTTTGCAATCAGGCGGTTTTCATTAGCCGGCTTATCCCTTTTCATTGGTTTCGTTTTCAGCTATAAGCAAGAAAAACGAAAGCGGGAGCTTGCCTGATGTATCTGTCGCCGCGCCACGCCGAAATCATCCAGATGGCGAAGGACAACGGCCGAGTGCTGGTCGACGATCTGGCCACGCATTTCAATGTGACGCCGCAGACCATACGCAAGGATCTCAACGACCTCTGTGACCAGAGGTTGCTTTCGCGCATCCATGGCGGTGCCTTGTTCCCGTCCGGCATCGAAAACCTGGAGTATGAGGCAAGGCGCAAGATCGCCGCCGACGAGAAGGAGGCGATCGGCCGGGCGGCAGCAGCACTGATCCCCGACAATGCCTCCCTGTTCATCAATATCGGCACCACGACCGAGTCGGTCAGCAAGGCGTTGCTCGATCATACCGGCCTCATGGTCATCACCAATAACATCAACGTTGCCAATAGGATGCGCATCTATCCTGAGATCGAAGTGGTGATCGCGGGCGGCGTGGTGCGGGGTTCGGACGGCGGCGTTGTCGGCGAAGCGGCGGTCGATTTTATAAGGCAGTTCAAGGTCGACTATGCTGTGATCGGCGCCTCCGCCATCGACCATGACGGCGCCTTGCTCGACTTCGATTTTCGCGAGGTCAAGGTGGCGCAAGCCATCATCGCCAATGCCAGGCACGTCATCCTGGTTTCGGATCAGACCAAATTCGAGCGCACGGCGCCGGTGCGCATCGGCCATCTGTCGCAGGTCAACACCTTCATCACTGATCGCTGCGACATTCCATCGGTGCGCAAAATCTGCCAGGAGGCCGAGGTTCAACTGATCGAAACATCGGCCGGCTGAGCGACTTCACACTTGTCTCACAGGCTTGTGATATTTCGTTTGACATTCGTTATGAGTTCGAATTTATTCCGCCATGGTTTCGCAAAAGACCCAAAATGGTGCAATGCGAAATCGTGGAGGAATAAGTGGACGCATCTCGTATCCGTGACATTTTCGTCATCGGCGGCGGTATCAACGGCTGCGGCATTGCCCGCGATGCCGTTGGGCGCGGGTTTTCGGTCTTTCTGGCTGAAATGAACGATCTCGCCAGCGGAACCTCCTCCGGCTCGACCAAATTGATCCACGGTGGCTTGCGCTACCTCGAATTCTATGAATTCCGCCTGGTGCGTGAGGCGTTGATGGAGCGCGAGGTTCTGTGGAAGAACGCTCCGCACATCATCTGGCCGATGCGCTTCGTGCTGCCCTATGCCAAGGGGCTGCGCCCGGCCTGGCTGATCAGGCTTGGCCTGTTCCTGTACGACCATATTGGCGGGCGCAAATTGCTGCCTGCGACGAAGACGCTGGACATGGCCAGCGATCCTGCCGCCAAGCCCTTGAAGCCATTGTTCAGGAAGGCCTTCGAATATTCGGATGGCTGGGTCAACGACGCCCGGCTGGTGGCGCTCAACGCACGTGACGCGGCCGACAGGGGCGCGACGATCCGCACCCGTACCAAAGTTGTCGGCGCGCGCCGCGAAAACGGCCTGTGGACGATCAATATCGAGGATCTGCAGACCGGCGAGGCCGAGGAGATCAAGGCGCGGCTGCTGGTCAATGCCGCTGGTCCGTGGGTCGATCACGTGCTGTCCGGCGTCGTCGGCCAGAACGACGTGCACAATGTCCGCCTCGTGCAGGGCAGCCACATCGTCATCCCCAAGAAGTTTGACGATCCGCGCGCCTACTTCTTCCAGAACAAGGATGGCCGCATCATCTTCGCCATCCCCTATGAGGATGAGTTCACG
Source organism: bacterium M00.F.Ca.ET.205.01.1.1 (assembly GCA_004791255.1). GTDB lineage: Bacteria > Pseudomonadota > Alphaproteobacteria > Rhizobiales > Rhizobiaceae > Mesorhizobium. Next base: position 194,187 of record SRUQ01000002.1, on the reverse strand, counting down.
CTGATCGGCACCACCGACCGGGATTATCCCGGCGATCCGCATGACGTGAAGATCAGCGACACCGAGATCGACTATCTCTGCGCTGCGGCCAGCGAATATTTCGCGATAGCCGTGAAGCGCTCCGACATTGTCTGGACCTATTCGGCCGTGCGTCCGCTCTATGATGACGGCGCCTCGAAGGCGCAGGAGGCGACGCGCGACTATGTGCTGAAGGCCGAGGGCGGCGAGGGCGCCGCGCCGATCGTCAATGCCTTCGGTGGCAAGATCACCACCTATCGCCGCCTGGCCGAATCCATGCTCGAGAAGATCGAGGGTTTTCTCGGCAAGCGCGGCAAGCCATGGACCGCCAACGCGGCGTTGCCGGGCGGCGATTTTCCGGCCACCGGTTTTGATGCGCAGGTAGCGAAGCTGAAAAGCGCCTATCCCTTCCTCGACCAGCGGCTCGCCCGCCGGCTGACCCGGCTCTACGGCACGCGGGCGCAGACGCTGCTTGGCCTTGCCAAGGCGTATGCCGATCTCGGCCGCAATTTCGGCGCCGACCTTTATGAGGCCGAAGTGCGCTATCTCGTTGAAAACGAATGGGCAGTGACGGCGCAGGATGTATTGTGGCGTCGCACCAAGCGCGGCCTGCATTTCAGCCGGGAACAGGCGGCGGCGCTGGATGAGTTCATGCGCGGCATAAGCCGGCGCCATGTCGCGGCTGCGGAATAGGGAAGGCGATTGATGCAGAAAGCCCGGGAGGAGGCATCATGCTGGAACTGAGGAACGTCACCAAGACGGTCGGCGCTGCCGAGCATATACGCGACCTGTCGCTGACGCTTCAGCACGGCTCGCTCAACGTGCTGCTCGGGCCGACGCTCTCGGGCAAGACCAGCCTGATGCGGCTGATGGCCGGTCTCGATGTGCCGACCTCCGGTTCGGTCTGGTTCGACGGCAAGGATGTCACCGGCACGCCGGTGCAGAAGCGCAAGATCGCGATGGTCTACCAGCAGTTCATCAACTACCCGGCGATGACCGTTTATGAGAACATCGCCTCGCCGCTACGCGTGGCCGGCGCCGAGCATGCCAAGATCGACAGCCAGGTGCGGGAAGCCGCAGCACTTCTCAAATTGACGCCCTATCTCGACCGCACGCCGCTCAGCCTGTCGGGCGGCCAGCAACAGCGCACGGCGCTGGCGCGCGCCATCGTCAAGAACGCCAGCCTTGTTCTGCTCGACGAGCCGCTCGCCAATCTGGACTACAAACTGCGCGAAGAACTGCGCGCCGAACTGCCGAGGATATTCGCCGCCGCCGGCACCATCTTCGTCTACGCCACGACAGAGCCGCACGAGGCGCTGCTGCTCGGCGGCAACACGGCGACCTTGTCGGAGGGCCGCATCACCCAGTTCGGCCCGACCATCGATGTGTTCCGCAAGCCGGTCGACCTGGTCACGGCCAGGACCTTTGCCGATCCGCCGCTCAATACTATCGTGCTGGCCAAGAAGGGCGCCGATTTCCTGCTCGAGGGTGGGGTCAAGCTGCCGGTGCCGGCCGAACTCGTCGGAATCGCCGACGGCAACTACACGATCGGCTTCCAGCCGCATCATTTGTCGCTCGATCGGCCCAATGCTTCGGCGGTGCCGGTGCGGGCCAAGGTTACCATCACCGAGATCACCGGGTCGGAGAGTTTCATCCATCTCGATTTCGCCGACGCGCGCTGGGTCATGCTGACCCATGGCATAAGGGACTTCGAGACCGATGCGGTGGTCGAAGTGTTCATAGATCCGCGTCACATCATGGTCTTCGACGAGCACGGCCGCGCCGTGACCGCGCCGAAGCTGGCGGCATAGGAGAGCTGATATGGCGCGCATAGACGTCAATCATGTCAGGCATTCCTATCTGCCGAACCCGCGGACGGATGCCGATTTCGCGCTCAGGGAAGTGCACCACACTTTCGAGGATGGTGGCGCCTATGCGCTGCTCGGCCCATCCGGTTGCGGCAAGACCACGCTGCTCAACATCATATCGGGCCTGCTGCACCCCTCGCATGGCCAGTTGCTGTTCAACGGCAGGGATGTGACCAAGCTATCGACGCAAGAACGCAACATCGCACAGGTGTTCCAGTTCCCGGTCATCTACGACACCATGACCGTCTACGACAATCTGGCCTTCCCGCTGCGCAACCGCGGCGTGCCGGAGGCCGATGTCGACCGCAAGGTGCGCGAGACGCTCGACATGATCGACCTGGCGTCCTGGGCGAAGAAGAAGGCGAGGGGGCTGACCGCCGACCAGAAGCAGAAGATCTCGCTCGGCCGTGGCCTGGTGCGCTCCGATGTCAACGCCATCCTGTTCGACGAGCCGCTGACGGTCATCGACCCGCATATGAAGTGGGTGCTGCGCTCGCAGCTGAAGCAGCTTCACCGCCGCTTCGGCTACACCATGGTCTATGTCACGCACGACCAGACCGAGGCGCTGACCTTCGCCGACCAGGTCGTGGTCATGTATGACGGCGGCATCGTGCAGATCGGCACGCCTGCCGAACTCTTCGAGCGTCCGCGCCATACCTTTGTCGGCTACTTCATCGGTTCGCCCGGCATGAACGTCATGCCTGTCGCGGTCGAGGGCAAGACGGCGGTGCTAGGCTCCCAGCGGATCGAATTGCCGGGTGCGCCGAAGGCCGGTAGTGGAGCCGTCGAACTAGGCATCCGCCCCGAATATGTCAGGCTTGGCCGTGACGGCATGGCTGTCTCGATCAGCAAGATCGAGGATCTCGGCCGCCACAAGGTGGTGCGCGCCAAACTGGAAGGCCGCGACATAGCTGCTGTCCTCGGCGAGGACGAGACGGTACCGGCTGAACCAAAGGTGCTGTTCGATCCGGCGGGCATCAACATCTATGCCGATTCCTGGCGCGTCGAGATGGGGGCATAGATGGAAAAGACCTGGAACAACAAGGCCTGGTTCCTGGTGCTGCCGGTGCTGGTGCTGGTCGCCTTCTCGGCTGTCATCCCGCTGATGACCGTCGTCAACTATTCGGTGCAGGACACGTTCGGCAACAACGTCTTCTTCTGGGCCGGCACGGAGTGGTTCGAGGAACTACTCTCGTCGAGCCGCTTCTGGGAAGCGATGGTGCGCAACCTCATCTTCTCCTTCATCATCCTGGCGATCGAGGTGCCGCTCGGCATCTTCATCGCCCTCAACATGCCCAAGAAGGGCTGGGGCGTGCCGGTCTGCCTGGTGCTGATGGCCTTGCCTCTGCTGATCCCGTGGAACGTCGTCGGCACCATCTGGCAGGTGTTCGGGCGCAACGATATCGGCCTGCTCGGCTATTATCTCAACGCCATCGGCATCGATTACAACTATGTGCAGGACCCGTTCGACGCCTGGGTGACGGTCATCATCATGGATGTCTGGCACTGGACCAGCCTCGTCGTGCTGCTCTGCTATGCCGGCCTGGTCTCGATTCCGGACGCCTTCTACCAGGCGGCCAAGATCGACGGCGCCTCGCGCTGGGCGGTGTTCCGCTATATCCAGCTGCCGAAGATGCAGCGCGTGCTTCTGATCGCGGTGCTGCTGCGCTTCATGGATAGTTTCATGATCTACACCGAGCCTTTCGTCGTCACCGGCGGCGGCCCGGGCAATTCGACGACGTTCCTGTCGATCGACCTCGTCAAGACCGCGCTCGGCCAGTTCGACCTTGGTCCGGCGGCCGCGATGTCGCTGGTCTACTTCCTCATCATCCTGTTGTTGTCATGGGTGTTCTACACCGTGATGACCAACTACGACGCGGAGCGCTGATATGGCTGGCGCCAATGAACGCACCGAGCGCAACGCGGTAAACGGCACCGCCGCCTCGGAACGGCTGGCAAGTTCGCTGTCGCAGAGCGAGCTAGACAGGCGCATGCGCCGCCGCGGCGAGGAATCGCGCTGGTGGTGGATCGTGCCGACGCTTTACATCGTCGTGCTCCTGCTGCCGATCTATTGGCTCATCAACATGAGCTTTAAGACCAATGCGGAGATCGTCTCCTCGCTGACGCTCTATCCGCACGCGCCGACGCTGGCCAACTACGTCACCATCTTCACCGACGCCTCCTGGTATTCGGGCTACATCAACTCGATCACCTATGTGGTGATGAACATGGTGATCTCGGTATCGGTGGCGCTGCCGGCGGCTTACGCCTTCTCGCGCTACCGCTTCCTCGGCGACAAGCATCTGTTCTTCTGGCTGCTGACCAACCGGATGGCGCCGCCGGCCGTGTTCGCGCTGCCGTTCTTCCAGCTCTATTCGGCATTCGGCCTCATCGACACGCATATCGCCGTGGCGCTGGCGCACTGCCTGTTCAACGTGCCGCTGGCGGTGTGGATCCTTGAAGGCTTCATGTCGGGCGTGCCGAAGGAGATCGACGAGACTGCCTATATCGACGGCTATTCCTTCCCGCGCTTCTTCGTCAGGATATTCATGCCGTTGATCGCCAGCGGCATCGGCGTCGCCTGCTTCTTCTGCTTCATGTTCTCATGGGTCGAACTGCTGATCGCGCGCACGCTGACCACGACCGACGCCAAGCCGATCGCCGCCACCATGACCCGCACCGTTTCGGCAGCCGGCATGGACTGGGGGCTGCTTGCCGCCGCCGGTGTGCTGACGCTGATCCCCGGCGCGCTCGTCATCTGGTTTGTCCGCAACTACATCGCCAAGGGCTTCGCCCTGGGGAGGGTGTGACCATGAATCTCGATCTCTCCTGGATGGCGTGGACCTGGCCGACAGCCGCCTTCTTCGGCACCATTGTTCTGCTGCTGTGTGGCATGGCCGCCTGGGAATACGCCTCGCCGGGCGGCAATCCGCGCCTCGGCATCCTGCGCTTCGAGACGACGCGCGGCGACCGTCTCTTCCTGTCGCTGCTTGGCAGCGCCTTTATCCATCTCGCTTGGCTGGGTCTTGTCGGACCCAACCTGTGGTGGGCTCTCGCTCTCTCCGTGGTCTACGCCATCGGCGTGTTCCGCTACGTATAGAGGGGGAAACTGTTGGAGCGGCCGCGTGCCGGCGACCGCTCCAGATCGCACTTGAAACCTTAAAACTGTGGAGGAAACTAATGCGACGGCAATTTTTAACATCAACGACTGCCCTTGTCCTGTTGCTCGGGGTTGGCAATGCCTACGCCGGAATGGACGAGGCCAAAGCCTTCCTGGACAAGGAGATCGGTCCGCTCTCGACGCTCGACCGCGCCGGACAGGAAGCCGAAATGCAATGGTTCATCGATGCCGCGAAACCCTTCGCCGGCATGGACATCAAGGTTGTGTCCGAAACCATCGCCACCCACCAGTATGAATCGCAGGTGCTGGCGCCGGCCTTTACCGCCATCACCGGCATCAAGGTCACGCATGACGTCATCCAGGAAGGCGACGTCGTCGAGAAGATCCAGACCCAGATGCAGACCGGGCAGAACCTCTATGACGGCTGGGTCAACGATTCCGACCTGATCGGCACCCACTGGCGCTACCAGCAGGTGCGCAACCTGACCGACTGGATGGCGGGCGACGGCAAGGATGTCACCAACCCGAACCTCGACCTGAAGGATTTCATCGGCACCTCCTTCACCACCGCTCCGGACAAGAAGCTCTACCAGCTGCCCGACCAGCAGTTCGCGAACCTCTACTGGTTCCGCTACGACTGGTTCAACGACGAGAAGAACAAGGCCGACTTCAAGGCCAAGTATGGCTACGACCTCGGCGTGCCGGTCAACTGGTCGGCCTATGAGGACATTGCCGAATTCTTCACCGGCCGCGAGATCGACGGCAAGAAGGTCTATGGCCACATGGACTACGGCAAAAAGGATCCGTCGCTCGGCTGGCGGTTCACCGACGCCTGGCTGTCGATGGCCGGCAACGGCGACAAGGGCATTCCGAACGGCCTGCCGGTCGACGAATGGGGCATCAAGGTCGACGAGAATTCGCGTCCTGTCGGCTCCTGCACGGCGCGCGGCGGCGACACCAACGGCCCGGCCGCGGTCTACTCGATCCAGAAGTACCTCGACTGGCTGAAGGCCTACGCTCCGGCCGAAGCGCAGGGCATGACCTTCTCCGAATCCGGCCCGGTGCCGGCGCAGGGTGCGGTCGCGCAGCAGATCTTCTGGTACACCGCCTTCACCGCTTCGATGGTCGACGCCGGCGCCAAGGCTGTGATGAACGACGACGGCACGCCGAAGTGGCGCATGGCTCCGTCGCCGCATGGTGTCTACTGGAAGGACGGCATGAAGCTTGGCTACCAGGACGTCGGTTCCTGGACGCTGATGAAGTCGACGCCGACCGACCGCGCCAAGGCCGCCTGGCTCTACGCGCAGTTCGTCACCTCGAAGACCGTGGACGTGAAGAAGAGCCATGTCGGCCTGACCTTCATCCGCGAGAGCACGATCCACGACAAGAGCTTCACCGAACGGGCTCCGAAGCTCGGTGGTCTGATCGAGTTCTACCGCTCGCCGGCCCGCGTCCAGTGGTCGCCGACCGGCACCAACGTGCCTGACTATCCGAAGCTGGCACAGCTCTGGTGGCAGGCGATCGGCGATGCCTCGTCCGGCGCCAAGACGGCGCAGGAAGCGATGGACTCGCTCTGCGGCGAGCAGGAAAAGGTCATGACCCGCATCGAAAAGTCGGGCGTCCAGGGCGACATCGGCCCGAAGATGGCCGAAGAGCATGATCTTGCCTACTGGAACGCCGACGCGGTCAAGAAGGGCAATCTCGCGCCTCAGCTGAAGATCGAGAACGAGAAGGAAAAGCCGATCACCATCAACTACGACGAACTGGTGAAGAGCTGGCAGAAGTAAGACTGTCTATGCGGGCGTTCGCGCCCGTGTGAGATTGGGGGAGGCGGCGCGTTGCCGTCTCCCCTGTTCGTATCGAGGCGGAGGACATCGGAATGAGCGGTTTTGTGCTGGCGATCGACCAGGGAACGACATCAACCCGGGCGATCCTGTTCGACAAGGACATGAAGGTCGCCGGCACCGGCCAGAAGGAATTCACCCAGCACTATCCGGCCTCGGGCTGGGTCGAGCACGATCCGGAAGAAATCTGGGCGAGCGTGCTGACGACGGTCAAGGCGGCGCTGAAAGCCGCGGGCCGGAACGCCTCCGAGGTCGCCGCTATCGGGATCACCAACCAGCGCGAGACCGTCGTCATCTGGGACAAGGCGACCGGCAAGCCGATCCACAACGCCATCGTCTGGCAGGACCGCCGCACGGCGCCGCTGTGCCAAAAGCTCAAGAAGCAGGGCCTGGAGAAAAAATTCACCCGCAAGACCGGCCTACTGCTCGACCCCTATTTCTCTGGCACCAAGATCGCCTGGATGCTGGACAAGGTGAAGGGTGCCAGAAAACGCGCCGAGAAGGGCGAACTGCTCGCCGGCACTATCGACAGCTTTCTGATCTGGCGGCTGACCGGCGGCAAGGTCCACGCCACCGACGCCACCAACGCCTCGCGGACGCTGGTCTACAACATCGAGAAGAATGTCTGGGACGACGAGCTTTTGGCCATCCTCAGCATCCCGGCAAAAATACTTCCTGACGTAAAAGACTGCGCAGATGATTATGGAATCACGGAAAAAACCCTGTTCGGCGCCGAGATAAAAATCCTTGGCGTGGCCGGCGACCAGCATGCGGCGACCATCGGCCAGGCCTGTTTCGAACCGGGCATGATGAAATCCACTTACGGCACCGGCTGTTTTGCGCTGCTCAACACCGGAGCCGATCTGGTGCGCTCGAAGAACCGGCTGCTCACCACCATCGCCTACCGGCTGAACGGCAAGACGACCTATGCGCTGGAGGGTTCGATCTTCATTGCGGGTGCAGCCGTGCAATGGCTGCGTGACGGCATCAAGGTCATCGGCAAGGCCGAGCACAGCGGCAAGCTGGCGGCCGAGGCCGACCCGACGCAGAACGTCTATCTGGTGCCGGCTTTCGTCGGGCTGGGCGCTCCGCACTGGGACGCCGAGGCGCGCGGCGCCATCTTCGGGTTGACCCGCAATTCCGGCCCGGCGGAGTTCGCGCGCGCAGCACTCGAATCCGTCGCCTACCAGACGCGCGATCTGCTGGACGCCATGCGCAAGGACTGGAAGGGCACGTCAGCCAAGACCGTGCTTCGGGTCGATGGTGGCATGGTCGCCTCCGACTGGACGATGCAGCGCCTAGCCGACATCCTCGACGCACCGGTCGACCGGCCTACCATCCTGGAGACCACCGCTCTTGGCGCCGCATGGCTCGCCGGGTCGAAGGCGGGCGTCTGGCCGAAGGCCGCAGAATTCGCCAAGAGCTGGGCTCTCGACCGACGTTTCAAGCCGGACATGGATCCCGCTACGCGCTGGGCCAAGCTGGCAGGCTGGCGCGACGCTGTGCACAGAACGCTGAGCGTGCCATAACGATTATCTCTGCGACTTGGGGAGGGTGCATGCAGCCAGACTGGTACGGAGGTTGGCGCGACGAGGCTTTCGAGCAGCTCACCGCCAAGAATGCCCATCTGGAGAAGGAGTTCCGCCTCGGCCACTGGCCGCGCTATGACTGCGACCTGACGACTGGAGTTATGCAGTTCTCAGACCAAGGGGTCGTCAAAGTCGTCAGCGAAATCCAGATTGCCGGCTCTACAAGTGCCAACGCCGGCAACTGGATGTGGGGTTGGGCGAATTCAAACCTGCCTGGCGACGTCCTTGTCGACGCAAAGCGCGTTCGTTCCTTCGGCGAGGAAAACGCCATCGACGACCTTCGGAATCGCTATGTTAAGGACATGAGCAGCGATCTGGAGGCGCTCGGCTGGGGTTTGACGGGAGCCATGGTACGAATCTGCAACGCGCTTGGCGCCTATCGTTCTCCGCGCGGTGAAGGCGGTGGTCTTTACCTCATCTTCAAAAACGTGACCTGGGCCAGCTGACAAATCCTGCGTCAAAAAAGGCTCGCGCCGTTGCCGACGCGAGCCTCTCCGTGGTTTGGCGTTTAAGCCAGCTTAGTAGGGCGAGCGGCACTCCTTCCGCGGCCCGTAATTCGGCTGGAAGGTGTTGTCCGAAGCCCGGTAGCTCCGATAGTGATCGTAGCACCACTGCACGTGAGCATTGCCTTCATAGACGCGGTTGTTCTCGCTGTTGACGATCGCGCCGGTTATCAGAGCGCCGGTCGCAAAAGCTGCCAGCGGGAACCAGAAATCGCCGTGGCGCCGATAGCCGTGGCGGTATTCGCGATAGCCACGATGACCGTTCCAGTAAGCGCCGTCGTCGCCCCGGTTGAAATTGCGATTGCCGCGGAAATTGCGGTGCTTCATCCAAGGTTTGTAGTCCACCGTCTGCGTGCCAGACGAAACCGTTGCCGCCATCGGCATATAGGACTGTGCCGCATCGGCCGGCATTGCGACCGCCACCGCGAACGAAGCTGACAATGTGGTCGCCAGCAGACCCGCTATGACCTTGTTCATGGTCTTTCTCCTTGGAGAGGGTTATTGACATCCCTTGTGGCGAGCTAACGGGTGATCTCGCCGATGGTTCCTCGTCAACCGCCAAGTTACTGATTTGTAATGGTTCTCAGGTGTGTCAGTGGCGGCTCAAAAGCTCCGTCGACTGGCCAGCAGTGTCCGTGCCCCTCTTGATCAATGCGGTCGATCGAAGGCAAGGTGAGGCTGTTCGAAAAGCGTGGCTTGTGGACGCTGTTTTTCCGGTTGACCGGTCGCGGCACTCTCCCTATGTTCCGCGCAATTTCGAGGGCGGCCTTTTCGAGCCCGCGGGAGCGCGTAGCTCAGCCGGTAGAGCAACTGACTTTTAATCAGTAGGTCATGGGTTCGAATCCCATCGCGCTCACCAAGTTCCAGCGTCGATCCACTCAATGACTACGCGGACCACGCGACAGGTCAATGCCGAGGACGGCCGCTTTCTTCGTCAGCAGGCCCTCGAGATCGGCATCCGATCGTTTGGTGCCGGTGCGTTGGCGCAACAATGCAATTGCCGCGTCCATCGACAAGATGGGCTCCGGCTGGGCGAGGATGGCATCGGCCGCGCCGACGACATCCTGCGTTTCCGTTGGTGCGCGCATTGTCGATTCCTTTCTATCCAGGTCGGCTTCCGCACCCGTTTGCCTGACACCGCGGTCGAAGACGACCGCCAGGCCGTTCTTGACGGCGAGGGCCGCCACCCTGTCGTCCAACTCGTGGTCGGACACGTCAGGATTCAGGATCCTGCGGATCACCCTGGACGCCTGGTCGGTTGCCACATAGCCGTAGCGTCGCTTTCTGGATTCGACATATTGCTCGATGACCATGTCCAGTCGCCGGGCCGCGATGTCCTCCTGATGCTGCAACGGAACCTCCTGTCGTGCTGCGCCGCGCAACACGCAAGGCGCCAAGCCTGAATTAGGACGGGACGCGACAACGTCAACTATCGGCACCGCGCTCTCAAGGCGATCTTGCGCCGTTGAGGAACGATCCTGCTGCTGAAGCATTTCCGATCCATGATGTTCATTTTGGGGGACGCCGGCTCGTGAGAATCGCCCATGTCGCGCCGCTGTACGAATCCGTGCCGCCAAGGCTTTACGGCGGCACGGAACGCATCATTTCCTATCTCGTCGAGGCGTTGGTCGATCTCGGCCACGACGTGACGCTGTTTGCCAGCGGCGATGCCAGAACCTCCGCCAGGCTTGTCGCCTGCCGCGAGCGGGCGCTTCGTCTCGATCCCAGACCATTGAAATCGGAGATCGCCGCGCATCTGTCGATGCTCGACGAGGTGCGGAAGCGGGCCGACGATTTCGATATCATCCATTTCCATCTCAGCCATTTCCTGCATTTCCCATTCTTTCGCGAAATGCCGGGGCGGACGGTGACGACACCGCATGGCAGGCTGGACTACGCGGATCTCGCGCAGGCCTATGGCCGGTTCCCCCAATTCCCGATGATCTCCATTTCGCGCAGCCAGCGAGCACGCTTTGCCTCCGCCAACTGGCTTGCGACGATCCATCACGGGTTGCCGCTTGATCTTTATGAGCCCGATTTCGAAGCCGGCGCCGATGGCGGATATCTGGCCTTCCTCGGCAGGATGTCGCGCGACAAGCGTCCGGACAGGGCGATCGAAATCGCCCGGCGTACCGGCCTGAAACTCAAGCTCGCGGCCAAGGTGGGCGACGGCGATCGGGCCTATTTCGAGGAAGTCGTCGAGCCGCTGATCGATGGCGATCGCATCGAATTCGTCGGCGAGATCGGCGAAGATCAAAAGAGCAGGTTTCTCGGCAACGCCGCCGCCTTGCTGTTCCCCATCGACTGGCCTGAGCCGTTCGGCCTTGCCGTGATCGAGGCGATGGCCTGCGGAACGCCCGTCATGGCCTGGAGTTGTGGCGCCATGCCCGAAATCATCGACCACGGCGTGACCGGTTTTGTCGTCGAGACTACAGAGGACGCCGTTGCCACCATGCCGGCTCTCCTGCAACTCGACAGGCGGCAAATCAGAGCGGTTTTCGAACGGCGCTTTACCGCCGACCGCATGGCCCGGGACTATGTCGCGGCCTATTCCCGGGCGATCGAAGCCCGGCAGCGGGCCAAGGCGTCTTAGCGCGCCGCACCCGTTGAGCAACAAGCACGGGACAATCCTCTTGAGCATCACCCAACTCGACGAACGCAAGCTCGATCCAGCAATCGCCCTGGCCTCGCTGGATGAGACCGCGCCCCGCGAGCCGCACCGGCTCTTCGCCCTCAAGCATGGCGACTGTTTCGCGGTCGCCGATGCCTATGGCGACATACGCGGCGTCGGTGATGGCTTTTTCCGCGACGATACGCGCGTGCTGTCCGAATTCCGCCTCGTCGTCGGCGGCCGTTCGACGTCGCTGCTTGGCGCCTCGCTTAGCCAGGACAATGTCCTTTTCACCACCAATCTGACCAATCTGCCGATCGACAGCGCCGGCGGCCGGCCGATCCCACAGGGCGCGATCCACATCGAGCGCGTCCGGCTGTTGTGGCAGGACCGTCTGTATGAACGCCTGACGCTTTCCAACTACAGCCAGGAACATTCGACCGTGCTGCTTTCGCTGCGCTTTGGCGCGGATTTTCGCGACATGTTCGAGGTTCGCGGTTCGACCCGCGCCAAGCGCGGCACCGCCCACACGGCCGAAGTGGATCAGGATTCGGTGTTGCTGCGCTATGAAGGCCTGGACAAGATCGTGAGGACGTCGGCGATATCGTTCTCTCAGACACCCGATCAATTGACCGCCGACCGGGCGGATTTCCTCATCGCCGTCACCAAACGCAGCCGCAAAACGCTCTATGTCGAGGTCGGCGGCGAGATGGCGGATGCTCCCAATCGCGACCGGTTTCGCGCCGCGGCCGCCCGCGCGCGCTTCGGCATGCGCGCCAAGCGCCGGCATGGCGCGACGCTGCACAGTTCAGGCAGGGTGTTCAACGACTGGATCGAGCGGGCCCGAGCCGATGTGGCGCTGCTCACCACGGAACTGGCGACCGGCCCTTACCCCTATGCCGGCATACCGTGGTTCTCGACGGCGTTTGGCCGCGACGGGGTGATCTCGGCCTTGCAGATGCTCTGGATCAACCCCGGGCTGGCGCGCGGTGTGCTTGCCTTTCTTGCCCAGCACCAGGCGACCGAGACCTCGCCCTTCAGCGATTCGCAGCCAGGCAAGATCATGCACGAGACCCGCAAGGGCGAGATGACGGCGCTGAGCGAGCTGCCGTTCGGCCGCTACTATGGCGGCGTCGACACCACGCCGCTCTATATCCATCTTGCTTGCGCCTATGCGGAGCGCACCGGCGATATGGCCTTCATCGATGGCCTGTGGCCATCGCTCTGCGCGGCCGCCGAATGGATCGAGGCGGCAAGCCAGCCGACGGGCTTCGTCACCTACAGGCGTGCCGCCGAATCGGGCCTCGCCAACCAGGGTTGGAAGGACAGTTTCGATTCCGTCTTCCATGCCGATGGCCGTATCCCGAAGGGACCGATCGCGCTGGTCGAGGTGCAGGGCTATGTTTTCGCGGCGTTCCAGGGCTTGGCGAAACTCGCCCGCTTGCGGGGCGAGTCGGAAAGAGCCGAGGACTGGGAGGTGCGGGCCGAGGCGATCCGCCAACGGGTGGAAAGCCAGTTCTGGATCGAGGATCTCGGCTACTACGCGCTGGCGCTCGACGGCGACGGTCAGCCTTGCAAGGTGCGCACCTCCAATGCCGGCCATCTGCTCTTTGTCGGCCTTGCCGATCCGGATCGCGCCCGCATCGTCGCCGATCAACTCCTGTCGGCTTCGTTCCATACCGGCTGGGGCCTCAGAACGCTGGCCGACGATGCGATATTCTTCAATCCGATGTCGTACCACAACGGTTCCATCTGGCCGCACGACACCGCGATCTGCGCGGCCGGCCTGGCGCGATACGGCATCCGCGACAGCGTGGTACGGCTGATGAGCGGTACGTTCGAGTCCGCCGTCCATTTCAACATGCGGCTGCCTGAACTTTTCTGCGGCTTCACCCGCGCACCCGGCGAGGCACCAATCGCCTATCCTGTCGCCTGCCTGCCGCAAGCCTGGTCGGCGGGCTCCGCCTTCATGCTCATGCAAGCCTGTCTCGGCCTTCGGATCGACGGCCTGGCCGGCGAAATCCACGTCACGCGGCCACGGCTGCCGATCGGCATCGACAATCTGGTGATCCGCCATCTCGCCGTGGCAGGCACGGAAGTCGATCTGACGTTCCAGCGGGTAGGGGACCGTGTCGGCGCGTTCCTGGCCGACCGCCACGAGGGATTGGCGCCTCTGATCGTGAGAAGCTGAAGTTGGGAACCATCCCCTGTGGTGTGCGTTGCACAATCACCCACTAGAGCAATTCACCGGTTCCACGGAAACCGGTGAATTGCCCTAACTCTTTGTTTTGACGCAATTCCGGACGGAAAACCGTTCACATTTTTCCCGGAATTGCTTTAGGGCGCGTCCCGGCCGAAAGCAGCTCATTTCAAATGCCAGACACCAGTTTCGACCTCTTCCACTCCGCCTCCGCTTTGTGGTTCGTCATTCTTGCCAGCCTGTGTATCTCGTTTGTCGCCTTGGTTATTTCCGTAATGCGTGCACGCCAAAGCCTGCGCGAACCAGCCACTTCCGAGCCGTTGCCGGTCCGCGCCTTGTTGCGGGAGTTCGAAAAGAATGGCCACTCCCCCGAGGCATCTCTCGTCAACTGGTCACCGCAGACGCTGCGCGGCATCCTGGCCAAAGAGTTGCCGGACGCGCAGGTGATCGTCGTTTCCAATCGTGAGCCCTACATCCACAATCTCGAGGGAGACAGCATCGATCTGGTCGTGCCGGCCAGCGGCCTGGTCTCCGCGCTGGAGCCGATCACCCGCGCTTGCGGTGGAACGTGGATAGCCTATGGCGGCGGCTCGGCCGACCATCTCGTCGTCGACCGGAACGACCGTATAGAGGTCCCGCCGGACAACCCGTCCTATACGCTGCGGCGCGTCTGGCTGACCGACGAGGAACAGCAGGGTTACTATCTGGGCTTTGCCAATGAGGGCCTTTGGCCGCTGTGCCACATCGCCTTCACCCGGCCCATATTCCGCACGTCCGATTGGGAAACCTACGAGGCGGTCAACCGGAAGTTCGCCGATACCGTCATTGCCGAGGCCCGCAACGAACGCCCGATCGTTCTGGTGCAGGACTATCACTTCGCCCTTTTGCCGCGGATGATCCGGGAGCGTCTGCCGGAAGCAATCGTCATCACCTTCTGGCACATCCCCTGGCCAAATTCGGAAGTCTTCAGCATCTGTCCATGGCGGGAGAAGATACTCGACGGCTTGCTCGGAAGTTCCATCATCGGCTTCCACACGCAGTTCCATTGCAACAACTTCGTCGAAAGCGTCGACCGCTTCCTCGAGAGCAGGATCGAGCGCGAGGATTCGGCGATCTCCTATGGCGGCCAGACCAGCCTGGTCCACGCCTATCCGATCTCCATAGAATGGCCGCCGGCGCAGCTTGGCAAACTGCCTGACGTCGCGCAGTGCCGGGCGCGGATTCGCGAAAAGTTCGGCATGGCGGACGATGTCAGCCTATGCGTCGGTGTCGAACGGCTCGACTACACGAAGGGCATTCTCGACCGGTTCCACGCCCTTGACGAGCTGCTCAAGCAGCATCCGCAATGGATCGGCAAGGTGGCGCTCCTGCAGATCGCCGCACCCAGCCGTGGCACCTTGCCGGCCTACCAGCAACTCTACGAAGAATGCGTGCGCTGCGCCGACGAGATCAATGAGCGTTACGGCAGCGACGGCTACACGCCTGTGCTGATGGTGGCCGAGCATCATTCGCAGGAGCAGGTCTACGAAATCTACCGTGCCGCGGAGGTGTGCATGGTGACCAGCCTGCACGACGGGATGAACCTGGTCGCCAAGGAGTTCGTTGCCGCCCGCGACGACGAGCAGGGCGTCTTGATGCTCAGCATGTTTGCCGGCGCTTCGAAGGAACTGCTCGAGTCACTGATCGTCAACCCTTACGACGCGACGATGATGGCCGAGGCGCTGCTGCAGGCCCTGACCATGGCTTCAGATGAACAACGCCAGCGCATGCGGCGCATGCGCGAGATCGTGCGCGACAACAATGTCTATCGCTGGGCGGGCAGCATGCTTCTCGACGCGGCCCGCCTGCGGAAGCGTGATGCTCTTGACCGCGCCATGGCGGCACCTCCGGCCGCCGGCGGAAAACTGATCAGCATCTTCGATCACAAGCGGGTGGCGGCGTTATGATGGCAAAAGTTTCCGACCTGCTCCCACCTGACGTCCCGCAAGGGCCCTGGGCCTTGTTCCTGGACATTGACGGCACGCTTCTCGAACATGCCGCGCATCCCGACGCGGTGGTCGTCAGCGACCGGTTGCGCGAGTTGCTGGTAAAGCTCGAACTTCAACTGGACGGAGCGCTGGCTTTCATCACGGGTCGATCGATCGCCGCCGTTGACCATCTCTTCCGGCCGCTCGAATTGCGCGCCGCGGGCCTCTACGGCCTGGAACACAGGTTGGTGCGTGACGGTCCGGTCGAGGCGGCCGTCGAGCCGGCCGACATTGCAGCGCTAGCCACCGAAATCGCAACGGAACTGGACAGCGTGGATGTCTATATCGAACGCAAGGGACCAATCCTGGCCATTCATACACGCGCGGCCCCACACCTGCTCGAACGTGCAACGCAACTGGTCGAACAGGCACTGGACAAGCTGCCTGCGGGATACCGGGTTTTGGCTGGCAATGCTGGCGTGGAACTGATGCCGCTGGAGGCGGCGAAGGGCGCCGCCATCAGGCGCTTCATGCAAACTCCGGCTTTCAGGGGGCGGCGCCCGGTGTTCCTCGGCGACGATACGTCCGACGAGAACGGGTTTGAGACCGTCAATGAGATGGACGGCATTTCGGTTCGCATAAAACCGGGCGGACCGACCGTGGCGCCTTACGCGCTGGCTGGCGTGGACGAGGTTCTGGCCTGGCTGGACAGGCTGGGCCGAGACGGGTCGGCTAACACGGCCCCTCTGGCCGCGCTGCCTGGATGAGCCGGATTGGACCCTTGCCGTCCCCGGTTCAGACGCATGGCTCGATTCAGGTACAGGGAAGGAGTTCGCCATGGCCCAATTCACCAGTCTCATTCAAGAGATGATGCCTGCCTGGCTCCAGCGGCGTTCGCAGCGACGCCCGCGGGAGGCCGAAACGGGATCCGAGCCAATGCTTCCGCAAGACGCCGACGCGGTATGGCGCAAGGCGGTCGAGAAGGACCTGTTTGGAGCCAACACGCCGGACTACGCCGAGACCGGGGAGAAGCGTCGCAACCGCCATTGACGGCCGGTTTCAGCCTTCTCCGAACACCAGCGAAACATTGCCGCCCGCATGTCGCTCCAGCCGGCCGGCCAGATCGAGTTCCAACAACACCATGAAGACCTGGGCAGGGTGCAGGCCAGTGTGGCGGATGATCTCGTCGATCGCCACCGGTGTCGGGCCGAGTGCTTCCATCACCCGCGCGCGGTCGCTTTCGCCGGGCGGTGGTGTTTTCGAAAAATCGGGCGGGTCCTCGAATGGCGGCATCGCCGGTGCCCGCATGCCGGTCAGCGGCGCGATCGCCCTGGAGACGTCGGACGCTTCTGTGACCAGCGTCGCACCGTCCTTGAGCAGCCCGTTAGTGCCGGCGGCGCGGGGATCGAGCGGCGAACCGGGCACCGCGAAGACCAGCCGGCCCATCTCGCCGGCAAGCCTGGCGCTGATCAGCGAGCCCGAGCGCTGCGCTGCCTCGACCACCACCAGCCCTAGCGCCGCACCCGCGACAAGGCGGTTGCGGCGCGGAAAGTCCTGGGCGCGCGGCTGCCAACCGAACGGCATTTCCGAGATGATGGCGCCGCGCTCGGCGATCTCTTCGCACAGGCCTGCATTCTCAGGCGGGTAGGGCAGGTCGAGGCCGCCAGCCAGCACGCCGATCGTGCCGGTCGCGAGGCTGCCCTGATGCGCCGCCGTGTCGATGCCGCGCGCCAGGCCGGAGACGATTGCGTAACCCTCGCCGCCAAGTGCGGTCGCCAGCATGCGCGCCATCTTGATGCCGGCCAGCGAGGCATTGCGGGCGCCGACGATGGCGACCGCCGGCAGGCGGAACACGGCGGCGTTGCCCTTGACCGCAAGCAAAGGCGGCGGATTGTCGATGCTTCGGAGCAGTTGCGGATAATCCGCCTCGCCAATGCCGACGAAGCGGGCGCCCATGCGCCGGGCTGCCTCCATCTCGGCTTCGGCCTCGGCGATCGAAGGAATGCGCGCGATCCGGCTGGCGCCGCCCGAAATCATCAGTTCCGGCAACATTTCCAGCGCGACTTCGGCCGAACCGAAGCGGTTGATCAGGTCGCGAAAGGAGGCGGGGCCGACATTCTGGGTGCGGATCAGCCGCAGCCAGCTCAGCCGCTGCCGGTCGCTGAGGCGCGGACCGGCGGCGGGTTCGCTCATCCCTTGGCTCCGATCTTGCCCTCGGTGCCGGCGATCAGCCGTGAAATGTTTGCGCGGTGCTTGATGAAGACGATGATGCTCATCACCACGAACAGGACGGCGTTTTGTGGCGCGCTCAGGAAATATAGAGCGATCGGCACGATTACGGCGGCGGTCAGCGCCGCCAGCGAGGAGTAGCGGAACAGGAACGCCATCACCAGCCAGACGAGGGCGAAGATCAGCGCCACCTGCCAGGCGAGCCCGATCAGCACGCCGAGATAGGTGGCGACGCCCTTGCCGCCCTTGAAACCGAGCCAGACCGGGAAGAGATGGCCAAGGAATGCGCCAAAGCCCGCCCAGGGCGCGAGTTCCGGCGCCAAATGGCCTGCTATCAGCACCGCGGCGGTGCCCTTCAGCGCGTCGAGCAGAAGCGTAGCGGCGGCGAGGCCCTTATTGCCGGTGCGCAGCACATTGGTGGCGCCGATATTGCCGGAACCGATCTTGCGCACGTCGCCGAGGCCGGCGGCACGGGTAAGCAGAAGGCCGAACGGAATAGAGCCCAGCAGGTAGCCGCACACAAGTGCTAGGATGGCGCCGTAGTTCATTGTTTCCCCCGTGTTTTCTTATGTCATTCGCCCGGCCTGCGATCAAGCCAAGGCACAGACGAACGAATGGCCGATCAGGGGGCCCTCGCTTGGCGCTCTCTTCACTACGCGCCAACCGCAACCTTCGACCAGATGGGCCAGGAAGTCGGGATTGTAAAAGCACCTGCCGCCGTCGTTCTCCGGGCTCCGGTCCTCGTATTCGGCAATCTCCTCATCCAGAAAACAGGTGAAGAAGAGGTGGCCTCCGACCGCCGTATAGCGGCGCAGCATGGTGAGGATGGAGGCTGCATCGGCGGGGTTCTGGTGGGTGATCACGGAAAACAACGAGAGGATGTCGAAGGCTTGCAAGGGCAGTGGTAGAGATGTCTGGCCGGAGAGCGGGCGCCCTTGCGGGTTGTAGCTTGGGTGGTGGGCGTCCAGAAAGACGTAGGAGAACCGGGGGTCGCGCACGGCGGCGCGCAGGAAGTCGATCATTTCCGCGAAGCAGTCGATGCCAGTGTAGGAGCGGATTGGAATCCCGCGATTGAGAATGGCCTGGCTGAACCGGACACCGCAGCCGAAGTCAAGGAGGCGGCTGTTTGCAAGCGTCTGCAAGCCGATATGCCGCTGCATCTTCTCCAGGAGCAAGGCACCGCTATCCTCCGGCGGCATAAGCGAACTGACGTTGCGGGAATTCCGATTGAATTCCCCTGGGACGATGAATGCCGGTGCGGGGCGCAGGCGATGCCAGATCGATTTCAGCCAGGAACGATGATGCGAGCTCACGGCAAAGGCCTCCTGGGCAGCGGACTTTAGTTGGCTCCACTGCCGAACTGGCTGCCGCGAAGACTCGCGACCGGCCGGGCTTAAGCCGAAAATACTGTGCGGCCCGCCACCAGCGTTTGCAAGACCTTGCCTTGCAAGCGCGCGCCTTCGAAACAGGTGTTCTTCGAGCGCGAGCGAATATCGCTCTCGCTGACGATCCACGGCTCTTCCAGATCGACCAGAGCCAGATCGGCAACCGCGCCGGGATTCAATGTGCCGCCGGGCAGCCCGAACAGTCTTGCCGGCGCGGTGGACAGGGTCTCGACAAGCCTGAGCAGAGGGATATCGCCATTGTGATATAGCCGCAAAGCGGCCCCCAGCAGCGTCTCCAGGCCGATGGCGCCGGCCGCCGCGTCGGCGAAGGGCAGGCGCTTGGTGTCCACGTCCTGCGGGTCGTGCGAGGAGACGATAATGTCGACCGTGCCGTCCTTGACCGCCTCGATGACAGCCAGCCGGTCCTCCTCGGCCCGCAGCGGCGGCGTCAGCCGGAAGAAGGTGCGGTATTCGCCGACGTCGTTTTCGTTGAGCGACAGATTGTGGATCGACACGCCGGCGGTCACCGAAGCGCCGTCGGCTTTCGCGCGCGCCACAGCCGTCGCCGCCATGGCTGTCGAGATCTTCGCCGCATGGTAGGAGCCGCGCGTCAGACGCGCCAGCGCGAGATCGCGCTCCAGCGGGATCAGTTCGGCCTCGCGCGGAATGCCGGAAAGGCCGAGCCAACTGGCGTAGAGGCCCTCATTCATCACCCCTGACGAAGCGAGATCGGAATCCTGCGTCTCATGCACGATCGTGGCGCCGAAATCGCGCGCATAGGTCAGCGCGCGGCGCATCACCAGAGCGCTCGCTATGGTGTGGCGGCCGTCGGTGAAGGCGACGGCTCCGGCTTCGCGCAGCAGGCCGAACTCGGTCATCTCGCGGCCGTCGAGCCCCTTGGTGATGGCGGCGGCCGGAAAAATGTTGACGCTTGCCGTGTCCTTGGCGGTGCGCAGCACGAACTCGACCAGCGCGACATTGTCGATGACCGGATCGGTATCGGGCATCATGACGATCGAGGTGACGCCGCCGGCGGCGGCGGCAACGCTCGCCGAGGCGATCGTCTCGCGATGTTCGCCGCCCGGTTCGCCTATGAAGACGCGGCCGTCGATCAGGCCCGGAATGACCGCCTTGCCGGCGCAGTCGATGACCGTTGCCCCCTCAGGGATGCCCTGGTTCAGCGCCGTTTTGCCGGCAGCGGCGATCTTCCTGCCGTCGACGATGACGGTGCCGGTCTCGTCGATGCCGCGCGAGGGGTCGACAATCCGGGCGCGCTCGAAGACTGTGATGCTCATGCGCCGCGCCCTTCCTGGTTGCGGCCCTCTTGATTGCGGCGGGGGTCGAGCAACGCTTCCATCACGGCCATGCGCACGGCAACGCCCATCTCGACCTGTTCCTGGATAACGCTCTGCGGCCCGTCGGCGATTTCCGAGGCGATCTCGACGCCGCGGTTCATTGGACCCGGATGCATCACCAGCGCGTCGTCCTTGGCCGCCCTCAACTTCTCGGCATCGAGGCCGTAGTAGCGGAAATATTCGCGCACCGAAGGCACGAAGGCGCCTTCCATGCGCTCGCGCTGCAGGCGCAGCATCATCACTACGTCGGCGTCCTTGAGGCCTTCGGCCATCGAGCGGGTAACGATCACGCCCATCCTGTCGATGCCCGAGGGCAGCAGCGTCGAAGGCGCGACGACCCGCACCTGCGCGCCGAGCGCGTTCAAGAGCATGATGTTGGAGCGCGCCACGCGCGAGTGCAGGATGTCGCCGCAGATCGCCACGATCAGCTTCGACAACGGACCCTTGGCGCGGCGTATGGTCAGTGCGTCGAGCAGCGCCTGCGTCGGGTGCTCATGTGCGCCGTCGCCGGCATTGACCACCGAGCAACCGACCTTCTGCGCCAGCAGGGCAGCGGCGCCCGCCGACTGGTGGCGGATGATCAAGATATCGGGCCGCATGGCGTTGAGCGTCATCGCGGTGTCGATGAGCGTCTCGCCCTTCTTCACCGAGGAACTCGCCACCGACATGTTCATGACATCGGCGCCGAGGCGTTTTCCGGCCAGTTCGAACGACGACTGCGTGCGCGTCGAGGCCTCGTAGAACAGGTTGATTTGGGTGCGGCCGCGCAATGTCGAGGTTTTCTTCTCGGACTGCCGCGAGATCGCAACGGCCCGATCCGCCCTGTCGAGCAGAAGCTCGATGTCGGCGGGCGAAAGATCGCTGATGCCCAGAAGATGGCGGTGAGGATAAAGCGGCAGGGACGAAGCGTCGGTCATCTCAAGGCGCTGCTATAGGGCGCGGATTTTGCGTCTGCAAGCACCGGCATTGGATTGCGGCCGTTCTCCCCGGTATTTTCGTCGCGCGTCTTGTGCGGCTTGGGCTATATCTAGCCGACGGCCCTGGATTCGAGGCCTTCTGACTTTCTCCCGATAGAAGGATTGGGCGTGACCGACGACGTGACGAACCAGCCGCCGCCGCTGACGGGCGGCAACGCCTGGCGAGGCGATCCGTTGCTGATCCAGCTTGCCGAGCGCTTTTCCGATCCGGTGCGCAAGGATCTCGACGGGCTCGGCCGTTTCGTGTTGACGCAGGAGGCGCAGGAACTGGCGCGTCTAGCCAATGTCGAGACGCCGAAGCTTCGAACCCATGACCGTCAGGGCCGGCGCATCGACCAGGTCGAATTCCATCCCGCCTACCATGCCCTGATGCGCCGTTCGGTGGCCAACGGGCTGCACTCCTCGGTGTGGGAGAATGGCGACGCCGAGATCGGCCGCCGCCATCAGGTCCGCGCCGCCCGGTTCTATCTGACGGCCGAGCTCGAGACGGGGCACCTGTGCCCGATCACCATGACAAGCGCTTCGCTGGCCGCCTTGATGGCCAGCCCGAAGCTGTTCCGCGAATGGGCGCCGCGCGTGACGACGCGCAAATACGACCAGAGCCAGAAGCCGCCGGTCGAAAAGACCGGGCTGACGCTCGGTATGGGCATGACCGAGAAACAAGGCGGCACCGATGTGCGCGCCAATGTCACCAGGGCCGAGCGCGTCGGCAGCGGATTCTATCGGCTGACCGGGCACAAATGGTTCATGTCGGCGCCGATGTCGGACGCCTTCCTGGTGCTGGCGCAGGCGCCCGAGGGGCTGTCGTGCTTTCTGGTGCCGCGCGTTCTCGGCGACGGGTCCGGCAACGGTTTTCGGTTCCAGCGCCTGAAGGACAAACTCGGCAATCGCTCAAATGCCTCTTCCGAGGTGGAGTTCGTCAACGCCATCGGCGAGATGGTCGGCGAGCCGGGAGCCGGCGTGAAGACGATTATGGACATGGTGACCTTGACGCGGCTCGACTGCGCGGTGGCGTCCTCGGCGATCATGCGTGCCGGCTTGGCCGAAGCCGTTCACCATGCCCGCCACCGCCAGGTGTTCGGCTCGACGTTGATCGAGCAGCCACTGATGCAGCGCGTGCTGGCCGACATGGCGCTCGATGTTGCCGCGGCGACCGCGCTGTCATTCCGGCTGGCGCGTTCCTTCGATGAGGCGGCGAGCGATCGCGGCGAGGCGGCGTTTGCCCGCGCCATGACGCCGGTCGTCAAATACTGGGTCTGCAAGATCGCGCCGCCGCTGCTCTATGAGGCGATGGAGTGCCTCGGCGGCAACGGCTATGTCGAGGAAGCGCCGCTCGCGCGCTATTATCGCGAAGCCCCGGTCAATGCGATCTGGGAAGGGTCGGGCAATGTCATGGCGCTCGATGTGCTGCGCGTGCTTGGCCGTGCGCCTGGCCTGTTCGAAGAGGTGCTAGCCGGCATAGATCGTGATCTGGGCGCTAGCGGACGTGGCACGATCGGCGTTTTGAAGGCGGCGATGCAAGTTGCCGCGACAGACGAAGGCTCGGCACGCCTGCTCACCGAGCAGCTGGCGCTGTCGGCGGCGGCTGCCGAGCTTCGCCGGCTGGGGGCAGGGCGGATCGCCGACGCTTTCGTCGAGACGAGGCTGGCCGGTCAGTGGCGCAACACCTACGGCATGCTCGATTCGCGCCATGACGCGCGCATGATCATCGACACGCTTTATCCGCCGGTGAACTGAGGTCTGGAGTTTCCGGCGCACGCCTGTCGATCGCCATACGGTCCGGCTCGCCGTTAACCTTAACAAATGGTTTCCGTTGCGGTGGCGGGCGGCAAAGCCCAGTGTCGTTCCTGTCGAAGCAGGAATCACGATGCGACAGGTATTGACCTCTTTTCTGGCCTTGCACTGGACGATCGCCTTCGCCCTTCTGGCGGTTCTGTGCATCGATGGGAATCGTGGTGTGGCGGCGGCACTTGGCGTGCTGGGCGTGCCCATCGAGAGTGCTCGCTTCGTCAACCTGGAAAACATCGTCGTGGTCGCATCGCTGGCGACGGCCTTTCTTGTCGTGGCGGTGCTGTTCTTTTGGGCCTTTGTCGAAACGCTGATCAACGATGCGGCCAATCCGGGTGGTGACAGCGTTGCCCGCATCGCCTTCATCTCCGCTTCCGGCGTGCTGTCCTTGATCCTGATCGGCGGCGCGGCGCAAGGCATCAACGGCCTGTTCCTGGTTGTTGCCGTGCAAATGGCCGCGCTCCTGGCGTCTTATGTCGCAATGCTTGCAGAGCGGCGTAGCGTCGTCGTGTCGGACGAGGGCGAGTTCCATGCCAAAGCGCACAACATGGCGAAGGCCGCCGCCCACAATTCATTGCTTTCCCTGATATCTGGCCGCACCGGCCCGACCCCCCGGGGAGGCCGCTGATGCGCTATATCTTCGGATTGTGGGCCGCCCCGATGGCGCTGTTCTGGGGCTGGTTCTATCTGTCAGCCAACGACATGAGCTTCGGCTACGCGATGCTCACCCGGCAGATGCACGACTTTTTCTTCCAGCTCTATGGTCAGATGCTGGGCATCGACCCGGCGATCATTCCCGGGATGGTGGCAAACGCCTGCATATTCGACGGGTTTCTGCTGATGGCCCTGTGGGCGTTCCGCCGCCGCCGCGAAATCATCGGCTGGGTCAGGCGTCGCTGGACGGGTCCTGTTCCGTTCGAGCGGCTGCAGCGAGCGACTGAAGCCGGTCCAGAACTCCCTGCAGAATAAAGGCGGCCGCCGCCGAATCGATCTTTCCCGCGCGCTTGGCGCGTGAAAAGTCCATCTCGATCAGCGTCCGTTCGGCCGCGACGGTCGATAGCCTCTCATCCCAGAGCACGAAGGGCAAGTCGCTCAGTTGCGCCATGTTGCGCACGAAAGCACGCGATTTCTGCGCGCGCGGTCCCTCCGAGCCGTCCATGTTGATCGGCAGCCCGATTGCCACCGCCCCGGCATTCTCCTTCTGCAGCAAGGCCAGCAGCGCGGCGGCATCGAGCGTGAATTTCCGTCGCATGATGACCGGTCGCGGATGCGCGAAGGAAAAACCGCGATCGGAGACAGCCACGCCGATCGTCTTGTCGCCGAGGTCGAGGCCCGCCAGCGTCTTGCCGCCGGTAAGCCGCGCCGGCAATTCCTCGATCGTGATAATGCCCAACGCTCGTCCTTCGCGTTTTCACCGCCACGTGTTTTGTCAAACGCAGGGCGGACACAGTAACCCTTTGATCTGAGGGCCGTGGGCGTTCTATCCTTCGGCGACGCAAAAATCGAGGAATGCATTCAATGAAACTGACCTGGTATGGCCATTCGGCCTTCCGCATCGACACCGCGGACGCAAAAATCCTGATCGATCCCTATCTGATCGGCAATCCGTCCTGGACGGGCGGTTGGGAAGGGCCCGCGGAGGGGATTACGCACGTCCTTTTGACGCACGGGCACAGCGACCACATCAGCGGTGCGCTGGAAGTGCTTGCCAAGAGCGGAGCGCAACTGGTCGCCAATTTCGAGATCTGCATGTATCTGGTCGGCAAGGGCGCCAGCGACAAGAAGATCAATCCCGGCAACATCGGCGGAACGGTCGATTGCGGCGGTTTCACCACCACCTTCGTCCAGGCGTTGCATTCCTCCTCGTTCGGGGAAGACGGCGGCAAGAACGTGTATCTCGGCAATCCCGGCGGCCTCGTCCTGCATTTCCCGGACGACAGGACGCTCTACCACATGGGTGATACCGACATCTTTTCCGACATGGCGCTGATCAATGAGCTGCACGAACCCAAGATCGGCATCGTGCCGATCGGCGACCGCTTCACCATGGGCGGCGCCGTCGCAGCCCTGGCCTGCCGCCGTTTCTTCCAGTTCGAGACCGTCATCCCTTGCCATTTCGGCACGTTTCCGATGATCGACCAGACCGCCGAGAAATTCGAGGCTGGCCTGGAAGGATCCGGCGTCACGGTGGCATTGCCGAAGATCGGTGAGACCATTACGATCTAGAAGCAGCTAAAGCGGAATGAAACCATGGCGTTGCGGCAATCTCTTTGTGTGTCTATGTTTGTCGCGGCGTCACCGGCGCTTACAGCCGATGATTTCATCGAAGGTGTCTATCTTCAGTCCGAGGAGCTTTGCGCGCAGGCCAGGAAAGATACGCTGCAGAAGCTGATCGACGCCGGCAATGTCGTTCTTTCGGCACATGGGCTGCAGGGCGTCGAATACAACTGCGAGTTCGTCCAGGTCAGCAAGGCGACGGCGTCGCCAAGCTGGGCAGTGACGGCGATTTGTCAGGAGCCGGGCTATGTCTTTCCCGATGTGCTTTCGGTGACGCAGATGAACTCGAAGCAGATCGATCTCGTCTCGGTTCGCCCCGTCGATGACGAGGGCGAGGCGAGCGGCAACAGCGGCAGCTATTACCTGTGCGAGGGTGTGGCCCTGCCATGACGATGCTGCGGCGCTTAAGGTCGCTCATTGGCGGTGAACGGCTAGTGTTCCCAAAACTGGAACTGCATGTCGCGCATGGCTGCAACCTGTCCTGCGAAAGCTGCTCGCATTACTCCAATCACGCGCATTCCGGCACCGTCTCGCTGGAGGAGGCGGACCGCTGGATGGGGCTGTGGGCCCGACGCGTATCGGTCTCGCGGTTCACGATCCTGGGCGGAGAGCCCACCATTCACCCGCAACTGCCTGCCTTCGTCGGGCTGGTGCGGCGGCATTGGCCCGAGGCCACGATAGACATCGTCAGCAACGGCTTTTTCTTGCACCGTCACCCGACTTTGCCGGCAATTCTCGCCGCCGATCGCGACGCCCAGCTAAGCATCTCGGTTCATCACGACTCCGAGGAGTATCGGGAGAGGCTGAAGCCGGTTTTCGAACTGCTTGAAGCGTGGCGCCGGGAGCACGGGCTGCGTATCGATATCCGCCCGTCCAACAAGAACTGGACGCGGCGCTACCAAGGCTTCGGCGATACCATGTTGCCTTTCGAGGACGGCGATCCTCGCGCCAGTTGGGAGATCTGCCCGGCTCGCCACTGCAAGCAACTTCACGCCGGGCAGATCTGGAAATGCGCGCCGCTGGCCTATCTGCCGATGCAGAAGGCAAAATACCGCCTGTCCGACAAGTGGGACGCCTATCTCGCTTATAAACCGCTCGAGCCCACCTGTTCCAAGGCTGAATTGCGAGCCTTCGCCGCGCTGGAGGACGAGGGCGCATGCGGCATGTGTTCGTCGAAGAAGCGGTTGTTCGAGTTGCCCAACCCGTTGCGTCGCCCCAGGAACCAGCTCGACGCAGTGGCTTAAGGTTCGCCGCCCCGCACGATGCATGTTGCGCGCCGCGCGTCTCGTCGCTATAGCCCGAACTGGTTTTCCCCGAGGCAAAAACATGTCCGTTGATGTCAAGACAGTGAAGCGCGTCGCGCGTCTCGCCCGCATTGCGGTGAGCGAGGAAGATGCCCAGCGCATGACCGGCGAGCTGAACGCCATACTTGGCTTCGTCGAGCAGCTGAACGAGGTCGATGTTTCCGGCGTCGAGCCGATGACTTCGGTGACGCCGATGGAGATGAAGAAGCGTATGGACGTCGTCACCGATGGCAACAAGGCGGCCGACATCGTCGCCAACGCGCCGGCGACCGACGAGAATTTCTTCCTCGTGCCGAAGGTCGTGGAGTAACGGGCCGATGGCAATCGAGATCGCCATCGAGACGCCGCTGCAGGACGACGTGCGCGGGCTGGTAGCCGAACTCAACGCGACGCTGCTCGAACTGACGCCGCCGGAGCATTGCTATCACCTGACGGTCGAACAGATGGCGGGCCAGGACACAACCGTCTTCATCGCCCGCGACGATGGCCTGGCCATCGGTTGCGGGGCGCTGAAGCGCCATGGCGGCGAGATCGGCGAGGTCAAGCGGATGTATACGCGGCCTACGCATCGTGGCCAAAAGATCGGCGCCTCGATCGTCGAACGTGTCGAGGCGCTGGCGCGTCACGAAGGGCTGAAACGCCTGGTCCTTGAGACCGGCGATCGCCATCCCGCCGCCTGGACCGTTTACGAGCGCGCCGGGTTTTCACGCTGCGGCCCGGTGCTGGATTATCCCGATTCCGAGTGGTCGGTGTTTTACGAAAAGAGCCTTTGATGAGCGACCTTACCCGACTGACGATTTCGCAGGCCCGCGCCAGGCTGCGCGGCAAGGAGATCACCGCGGCGGAGCTGACGGAGACCTATCTCCAGGCGATCGAGCGCGCCAATCCGGCGCTCAATGCCTATGTCGCGGTAACCGCCGACAAGGCACGCGACATGGCCAAGGCGTCGGACGCCAGGCTGGCCAAGGGCGAGGGCGGTGCGCTGGAAGGCATCCCGCTGGGCATCAAGGACCTGTTCGGCACCGACGGCGTCCACACCCAGGCCTGCAGCCATGTGCTGGACGGCTTCAAGCCGCGCTATGAATCGACCGTCACATCCAACCTGTGGGCGGACGGCGCGGTGATGCTGGGCAAGCTCAACATGGACGAGTTCGCCATGGGCTCGTCCAACGAAACCTCCCACTACGGACCCGTCATCAACCCGTGGCGGCGTTTGCGCCTCGACACGGTGGTGATGCCGACCACGCATCAGGGCGATGGCGGGTTCGTCTCGGCCGGTGGCACGAAGACCGCCCGTAGCCTGGACAATGCGCAACTGGTGCCCGGCGGTTCTTCCGGCGGCTCGGCGACCGCCGTCTCGGCCTTCCTGTGCGCCGGCGCCACCGCGACCGATACCGGCGGCTCGATCCGCCAGCCGGCCGCCTTCACCGGCACGGTGGGCATCAAGCCGACCTATGGCCGCTGCTCACGCTGGGGCATTGTTGCCTTCGCCTCGTCGCTCGACCAGGCCGGACCGATCGCGCGCGACGTGCGCGACGCCGCGATCCTTCTGAAATCCATGGCCTCGGTCGATCCGAAGGACACAACGTCGGTCGACCGGCCGGTGCCGGACTACGAGGCGGCGATCGGCAAGCCGATCAAGGGCATGAAGGTCGGCATTCCCAAGGAATACCGCGTCGACGGCATGCCCGCCGAGATCGAAGCGTTGTGGCAGAAGGGCATTGCCTGGCTGAAGGACGCCGGCGCGGAGATCGTCGACATCTCCCTGCCGCACACCAAATACGCGCTGCCGGCCTACTACATCGTGGCACCCGCCGAGGCGTCGTCCAACCTCGCGCGCTATGACGGCGTTCGCTACGGCCTGCGCGTACCGGGCAAGGACATCGTCGACATGTACGAGAAGACCCGCGCCGCCGGTTTCGGCCGCGAGGTCAAGCGGCGCATCATGATCGGCACCTATGTGCTGTCGGCCGGCTATTACGACGCCTACTACCTGCAGGCGCAGAAGGTGCGCACCCTGATCAAGCGCGACTTCGAGACCGTCTTCGCCGCCGGTGTCGACGTCATCCTGACCCCGGCGACACCGTCCGCCGCCTTCGGCGTCGCCGACCAGGACATGGCCGCTGACCCGGTCAAGATGTACCTCAACGACATCTTCACGGTCACCGTCAACATGGCCGGCCTGCCGGGCATTGCCGTGCCCGCCGGCCTCGATCCCAAGGGATTGCCGCTCGGCCTGCAGCTGATCGGCCGGCCCTTCGAGGAAGAGACGCTGTTCCAGACCGCCGCCGTCATCGAACAGGCGGCCGGCACGTTCCAGCCGGAGAAGTGGTGGTAAGGCGGTTTCTCGCAAAAAGTTAAAGCGTTACGGCGTCCCTTGCACGTCCAAAGGACGTGCGGCGCTGTAATGGGGTGAGGAATGTTCTTCTATCTTTCCAAGATATTCTGGTTCTTCATCCAGCCGCTGAACCTGGCGATCTTCCTGCTTTTGGCGGGTCTGGTTTCGGCGATGTTCGGACGCCGGCGAGTGGCCGTCACGGGCAGCATGCTCGCCTTCGTGATCCTCGCGCTTTCGGCCTGGACCTCGCTCGGTGCGATGATGCTCGATCCGCTGGAGGAGCGCTTCCCCAGGCCGCCTTTGCCGGAGAAAGTCGACGGCATCGTCGTGCTGGGCGGCGGCTTCGAAGGCGCCATCAATCTGGCGCGCGGCGGCTACGAACTGAACAGCGGCGGCGACCGCATGGTCGAGACCGCGATCCTCGCCCGGCGCTTCCCGCAAGCAAAAGTGGTCGTGTCCGGCGGCAATGGCTCGCTTTTCCTTGATGGCGAGGGCGATGCCGACACCGCGCCGCGCCTGCTCGGCGCGCTGGGCGTTTCGTCCGATCGGCTGATCCTCGAAGACAAATCCCGTAACACTTACGAGAATGCCGTCTTCAGCCGCAACCTGGTCGAGCCGAAGCCGGGCGAGACCTGGCTGCTGGTGACATCGGCCTTTCACATGCCGCGCGCCAAGGCGCTGTTCGACAAGGCCGGTTTCGTGACCGTTGCCTGGCCGGTCGACTATCGCACTTCGGGACGGGAAGGCGTCGGCCTGTTTCGCGACAATCCAGCCGACTCGCTGCAGGCAACCACGATGGCGATCCGCGAATGGATCGGGCTTTTCGCCTACTGGCTTTCCGGCCGCATCGATGAGCCGTTTCCGGCGCCGGGCGGCTGACCGATCACCGCCTGTCTCGCCGCCGAGAAGAACTGGCGCCGCACCAGCACGGCCAGCAACAGCAGCGTCGACAGCACGAACACCACCGGATCGACGAACCAGCCGAGATAGCCGATCGAGAAGAACACGGCGCGCAGGCCGGAATTGAAATGCTTGCCGGCGAGCATGTTCATACGCGTCGCACGCCACACCGCCGTTTCGGAGATCGGGTTGCGCGAGGCAACGCCATGCGGGATCGGCACCGCGCCGATCAGGATCGAGCAGTAGTTGAACAGCCGGTAGGCCCAGCCGAATTTGAAGAAGGCGAAAGCCAGGATCAGCACCAGGCCGAAGACCTTCATCTGGAAGGCCGCACGTGACGAAGTCGCGCTCAGCGGCAGGTCGCTCAGCACAGTCAGCACTCGATCGGAAGCGCCAAGCAGGGCGAAGCAACCACCAAGCGCGATCAGCGAGGAGGAGGCGAAAAAGGCGGTGCCTTGCTGCAGTCCGCTCATGATGGCGGTGTCGACGATGCGGATCTCGCGCTCCGCCATGGTCCGCATCCAGGCCTCCCTCTGCGTGTTCATCGCCATCGTCAGTGACACGCGGCTGACCAGCTTGCCGTCGGAGGCGAGCGTGTGCAGCACCCAGACGAGGATGAAGAAAGCGAGCGCCGCGAGATCGGCCGCCGAAAGATGGAAGGAATCGCCCATGCCCCCTTTTACCACAAGCAAGGCGGCTGGTTCGCCGGTTGGCTTACGCTGGCAAAGATGCGGCAGCCGCCATTCGCAAGGTGTCGACCACCATGTCGGTCCTGGCGACCCATCCGAACGCGTTTTCGAAATTCCAGAGCGTTGACTGGCGGTTGAAGTCCGGGCCTGAATGGTTCATCGCGTCCTCGATCAGGATCGGCCAGAATTCCAGCAAATAGGCATCACGCGCGGTTGCGTCGACGCAGACGTTGGTCGCAACGCCGGTGAAAAGCAGATGGCGGATTTTGCGGGCGCGCAAATATGCTTCCAGTCCGGTGTTGCAAAATCCGCTGTAGCGCGATTTGCGGACGACATGATCGCCTGGCTCGGGTTTCAGCGCATCGACGATCTGCCAATCCCAGCTGTTGTCGATCAGCAGCTTGCCGCGAAGCTCGGGGCGTTCGCGCATCAAGACCATCCCCAGTTCCTTGTGATAATTCGGTGAGGAGGGATCTCCCGCATCGCTGAGGTCGGGCTTGTACGACATCTGGAGGTAGACCACCGTCAGGCCGGCGTGGCGAGCGGCGGCAAGCAGGCGCTTGTTGGCTTCAATGGCGGGCGCCGCACCAGATATGTCGAACCCTGCCAGGTCGAACATCCCGCCTGCCGAAGCAAAGGCGTTCTGCATGTCGACCACGACAATGGCCGTCTGGGCAGGCACGATACCCACCGGCTCCGGTCTGGCATCCAATGCAAGCATGGCTTCCTCCCGCCGCCAGCGGCAAGCAAGACTCTGACGCCGCCAGCGTGGCGCGCAGCGCAGATTAATCGCGCCATCACGGTCTAGCAACCTATGTCGCTGCCGGAGCAAACAAGGTCGGCTTGTGCCGCGCCGCCGCCTTCAAAACAGCGGAAAGATGATGAGAATTCCTATATGTAGGTTTTCACCAAGCTCCCAGGAGACAGCGGCGCGTGTTCCTTTCGGTTTTCGACCTGTTCAAGATCGGCATCGGACCGTCGAGTTCGCACACGATGGGGCCGATGACGGCTGCTCGGCGGTTTCTCGACGAGATCGCGGGTGACGACTGGCCGCGGCCGGCCGGCGCCAAGGTTGCCCATATCGGCGCCAGCCTGCATGGCTCGCTCGCCTATACCGGCATCGGCCATGGCAGCGACCGCGCCGTCATTCTCGGCCTTGCCGGCCAGACGCCGCAGACGGTGGACCCGGACAAGGCGGACGGCATCGTCGCCCGAATCGCTGGCGACAAGATGATCTCGCCGCCCGGCCATCCTTCATACCGCTTCGATCCGGCCAGCGACCTGGTGCTCGACAGGAAGACGCCGCTCTCCGGTCACGCCAACGGCATGGCCTTCTACGCCAATGACGCCGGCGGCCGGCTGCTCTTGAAGCGAATCTATTATTCGATCGGCGGCGGCTTCGTCGTTTCGGAGGAAGAGCTGCAGCGGATGAAGACAAAGGGGTCGGTGACGACAGAAGGCAAGAAGGTGCCGTACCCCTTCAAGAACGCCGTCGAGATGCTGAAGATGGCTGGAAAAAGCGGCCTCTCCATCGCGGAGATGAAACGCGTCAACGAGGAAGCGCATATGGCGCGCGAGGAACTCGACGCCGGTCTCGACGCCATCTGGGGCGCGATGAAGGGCTGCATCGACCGCGGCCTGTCGCAGGACGGCATCATGCCGGGCGGCCTGAAGGTGCGCCGCCGCGCCAGGCAGCTCCACGATAAGCTGCAGGAGCAATGGCAGCAGAATCGTCCCAACCCGCTGCTGGCCAATGACTGGCTGTCGATCTACGCCATGGCCGTCAACGAAGAGAACGCCGCCGGCGGGCGCGTCGTCACCGCGCCGACCAATGGTGCTGCCGGCACGCTGCCGGCCGTGCTGCGCTACTGGCTGCATTTCCATCCCGAAGCCGACCAGCCGAGCATCCGCGACTTCCTGCTGACGGCGGCTGCCGTCGGCGGCATCATCAAGACCAATGCGTCGATCTCGGGCGCCGAGGTCGGCTGCCAGGGCGAGGTCGGTTCCGCGTCGGCGATGGCCGCGGCCGGACTCTGCGCTGTCATGGGCGGCACGCCCGAACAGGTCGAGAATGCCGCCGAGATCGCACTCGAACACCATCTCGGCATGACCTGCGACCCGGTCGGCGGCCTGGTGCAGGTGCCCTGCATCGAGCGTAACGCACTCGGCGCCGTCAAGGCGGTGACCGCTGCTTCGCTGGCGATCAAGGGCGACGGCGTCCACTTCGTGCCGCTCGACGCCGCGATCGAAACCATGCGCCAGACTGGCCTCGACATGAACGAAAAGTACAAGGAAACCAGCCTTGGCGGCCTCGCGGTCAATGTCGTGGAGTGCTGAGCCAGGGCCTGGCACTGTGGAGAACTCGTTCAGGCCGTTGACGCCTTCGCGTGCCGGATTAAATCTTGGGGCATGGCCCTCAATCTCCTAAAACTCTGCGTCGGCTGCGACAGCGTCGAGGATCTCGAAGAATGGATCGAGTTCCGTCTCGATGAGCGGCGTCGTGCCGGCGATCCAGCTGAACATTGGCACACCACCCGCATGGTGCCGACGCGCGGCGACGAAGTCACCGACGGCGGCTCGCTCTACTGGGTGATCAAAGGCAGTGTGCAATGCCGCCAGTTGATCACTGAGATCCGGCCGTTCACCGACGACGAAGGTATCGGCCGTTGCCATCTGATGCTGAACCCGCAGGTCGTGCGCACCGATTGGCAGCCGCGCCGCGCCTTCCAGGGCTGGCGCTATCTGAAGCCTGCGGACGCACCGGCCGATCTCGGCAAAGGCAAGGCCGGCATCGTTGAAATGCCGCCGAAGCTCCGGCGCGAACTGGCCGATCTCGGCCTGCTCTGAGCGATCGCTGGCCCTCCATCTTGCCGTCGCCTGGTCTTGCAAGCGCCGCGGCAAGGCCACATCTTGGAAATCATGAGCGACAGGGGCCACCCGGTTTCCACATTTGCCAACGCCGCGCCGGCAGAACCGGGTAGCGATTGCCAGCAAGTTGTGGATCAGCCGGAGGCCATCATTCCGGCGCAGAAATGGGGTCCAGTGGCGGCGTGCGGGTGCTCGGGAGCAGGTTGGCAGCCCGGCCCGGACACCCAAGGGGCGGGATGACATGATCGGCGTGATCATCGCTATTGTCGCATTGGCGCTGGTGCTCATGGCCCTGGCGACTGCTTTCGTACAGGCCGACCCGGACAAGTTGGCGGGTAGCCTGAGGAGCTTGGGGCCGCTCATGCTGGCACTGATCGGCGGCGCCTTGCTGTTGGTGGGGCGCGCGGGCATTGGCGGCGCGATTCTGCTCGCGGCAATCGCCTGGTATGGTTCGATGCGGATGAAACGGCCAGCGGTGAAGCCGGCGCCCGGAAAGCACTCGACGGTGCGCACTGCGGCGCTGGAAATGGAACTTGATCACAACACTGGGGGCCTCGAGGGCCTTGTGCTGGCGGGGCGCCATGAAGGCAAGATGCTCGGCGCCATGGGACGTGCGGAGATGCTGCAGCTCTTCCGCGAACTCTCCAGCGATCCGGAGAGCCGGCAACTGCTAGAGACGTATCTTGACGGCAGATTTCCCGTCTGGCGCAAGGACGCTGAGGCGGACAGTGGCGAAAGGCTGGGTGTTGCGCCAGGTGCGGGCGCCATGACTAAGGAGGAGGCCTACAAGGTCCTTGGTCTTGAAGCGGGGGCCGCCGCGGCGGATGTCCGCAAGGCGCACCGCCGCCTGATGCAGCGCCTGCACCCCGATATCGGCGGCACGTCTTTCCTGGCGGCGCGGATTAACGAAGCCAAGGACGTCTTGCTCTCTAATCACAACTAAGTCTCCTTCGACGCAAAAATTTCCCGGGAGAAAATGTTTCCACGCCTCCTACTGCTGGACGGCGTAGCACTCGATGTTCTTCTTCTTCAAAGCCGTGCACGCCTTCCAGGCCGCGGCCTTCGAATCGAAGCCGCCGAAGCGGGCGCGGTAGTAGGTGACGCCGTCCTTGTCGAAAGCGACGGTGAAACCGGACGCGTCGGCCAGCGCCTTCGGCGCCAGCTTGCTGGTCTTGTCGAGCAAGGCCTGGGCCTCGGACTGCCTGGGCGAAGAGGCGACCTGGATGGCCCAGCCCGAGGGCACCGATGCGGTCTTGACGGGGTCGACGACCGGTGCCGGCGCCGGCTCGGCATAGGCGGTCACGACCTGGGCCGTGGCGACCTTGGGCGCGGCAACGATAACCGTCTTCACCTTCTTGGCCGGGACCACCAGCTTGGGCTCTTCGGCCTGTGCCGTCTCCTCGTCCTCGCTATCGCCCTGGGCGACGGCCGCGTCATCGGTGGCGGCGGCTGCGTCGGAGGCTGCTGCGTCGGCGACGGCGGCATCTGCCGTTTCGGCATCCGCCACCGCCATCGGCTTTTCGTCGGGGGTCGGCGCGTCATGCTTGGGTAACAGCACCTTGGCCAGCGCCTTGATCGGGTTGACGCTGTCGGCCTTGGCGACCAGATCGCCACCGCCACGGGTCGAGGCCCTCGGCAGATAGGTTTTGATCAGCGTCGCCATCTGGTTGTCGCGGCTGCCGCCCGAGGTGCCGCCCATGACCACCGCGACGAGGCGGCGGTTGCCGTCGGAAACCGACGAGACGAGGTTGAAGCCGGAAGCGCGGGTGTAGCCGGTCTTGATGCCGTCGACGCCCTTGATGCGCCCGAGCAAGCGGTTGTGGCCGTTGATGCGCTGGCGGCCGTACAGAAACGAGCGTTGCGCGAAGTAGCCGTAATATTGCGGGAAATGCTCGCGCAGCGCGATGCCGAGCGTGGCCATGTCGCGCGCGGTGGTGAACTGGCCGGGATCGGGCAGGCCGTTGGCGTTACGGAAGACGGTGCCGTTCATGCCGAGTTGCCGCGCCTTGGCGGTCATCATGCGGGCGAAATTGGTCTCGTTGCCGCCGATCATCTCGCCGAGCGCGGTCGCCGAGTCGTTGGCCGACTTGGTGACGATCGACAGGATGGCGGTGTCGACCGTGACCGCGCCGCCCGGCTTCACGCCGAGTTTCGTCGGCGCTTCGCCGGACGCCTTCTGCGAGAAGACGACTGGCGAATTTCTGTTGATCTTGCCCTTCGCCAGCGCTTCGAAGGTCAGGTAGAGCGTCATCATCTTGGTGAGTGAGGCGGGGTAGCGCCGGCCGTCCGCGTCCGCCGAATAGAGCACCTTGCCCGTCTTGGCATCGATCACGATGGCCGCGGACCGCGCGGCAAGCGACGAGGCTGCATCCGCAACAACGAACGTCATCGCCATGGCAATGATCATCATCGTTTTAAGAGGGGATGCGGATTTGGAAACGATGCCCGACAACGCCTGACGCACTGGTATTTCCTTGGAATTTCTCGTTGCGTTGGAGGCAGCAAAGGGATTCTGCCTCACGTTCGTCCAAGCTACCGGGGCAGCGTTACCAATCCGTTTATGGTAACCGCCGCGTTCACCATTTTCCGGTGGTTTGAGCTTCCCTTTATTCGAATTTTAGCCGTTGCCTGTGCAGTGAGCAGCGGAGGTCGCTGAATTGTTGACTTTTTGTGCAATGCACAATATATTAAGGTGCATTGCACAAGGGCGCCCGGGCCGGGCGCTTCAACCGTCCAGGGAGCGTTGAAATGACCCAGACCTATGAGGACTTCTCGAAATACGGTAAAGAGTTCGCCGACACTGGATTGAAGAGCTTCGCCTCTTTGTCCAAGGGTGCGCAGGCTATCGCCACTGAAGCCGGCGAATACACCAAGAAGAGCTTCGAAGCCGGCAGCGCCGCGTTCGAGAAGCTGGTCTCGGCCAAGTCGATCGACAAGGTCATCGAGGTCCAGTCCGACTACGCCAAGCAATCCTACGAGGCGTTCGTTGCCGAGGCCACCAAGATCGGCGACCTATATGCCGAACTCGCCAAGGAAGCCTACAAGCCGTTCGAATCGATCGTTGCCAAGGCGAAGTAATTTTACTCAGGCGAAGTATTTCGCCTGACTGTACCGAAATCTGGCCCTCTGGCCCTTAGACAAGACCCGGTCGCGCAAGCGTGGCCGGGTTTTTTCATGTCAATTTCCGGCCCGGGCGCCGGCTCCCCCTCACGATTGTGAAAATCGGTAAAGTTTGGCCACCTAGCCATATTGTCAGCTAACCAGAAGGGCTTAAAATCGTCCATCGAACACCTACATGTCGAACTCGCATGGGGATTCGAAAGAGGCAGGATTACGTGACTATCGGTTTGACTGCCACCCAACACGTGGCGCGGATGCAAAACGGCGACGGCGACGGCAATGGGGCCGGCCGCGGGACAGCCGTCATCACGCGCACCAAGACCAAGACGAAGAAGCCCAGCCTTTATCGGGTCCTCATCCTCAACGACGACTACACGCCCATGGAGTTCGTGGTTCATGTCCTGGAGCGTTTTTTCCAGAAGGACCGCGAAGCCGCCACACGCATCATGCTTCATGTTCACAATCATGGGGTGGGCGAGTGCGGGGTCTATACATTCGAGGTGGCCGAGACCAAAGTGTCTCAGGTCATGGATTTCGCCCGACAGAATCAGCATCCGCTGCAATGCGTGATGGAGAAGAAGTGAGGTAACATGCCGGCTTTCTCCCAAGGCCTGGAAAAGGCGCTTCACCAGGCGCTGACGCTCGCCAATGAGCGGCACCATGAATATGCAACCCTGGAACATCTGCTGCTCGCGCTCATCGACGACACCGAGGCGGCTGCCGTCATGCGCGCCTGCAACGTCGATCTCGACGAGCTCAAGCACACCGTTCTGACCTATATCGACACCGAGCTGGACAATCTCGTCACCGGCTACGACGAGGATTCCAAGCCGACCGCCGGCTTCCAGCGCGTCATCCAGCGCGCCGTGATCCATGTCCAGTCGTCCGGCCGCGAGGAAGTGTCCGGCGCCAACGTGCTCGTCGCCATCTTCGCCGAGCGCGAGAGCCACGCCGCCTATTTCCTGCAGGAACAGCAGATGACCCGCTACGACGCGGTCAACTACATCTCACATGGCATCGCCAAGCGTCCCGGCGCGTCGGAGACACGCTCGCCGCGTGGCGCCGATGACGAGCAGGGCGGCCAGAACGGCGCCGAGCCGCAGGAGGAAGGCGGCAAGAAGAAGCAACAGCAGGACGCACTGACGGCTTATTGCGTCAACCTCAACAACAAGGCCAAGGCCGGCAAGATCGATCCGCTGATCGGCCGCGAGTCCGAGATCAACCGCACCATCCAGGTGCTGTGCCGCCGCTCCAAGAACAATCCGCTCTATGTCGGCGATCCCGGCGTCGGCAAGACGGCGATTGCCGAGGGCCTGGCCAAGCGTATCGTCGAAGGCGACGTTCCGGAAGTGCTGCACAACGCCACGATTTTCGCGCTCGACATGGGCACGCTTCTGGCCGGCACGCGCTATCGCGGCGATTTCGAGGAGCGGCTGAAGCAGGTCGTCAAGGAGCTCGAGGATTATCCGGGCGCGGTGCTGTTCATCGACGAGATCCATACCGTGATCGGGGCGGGTGCGACGTCGGGCGGCGCCATGGATGCGTCGAACCTGCTGAAGCCGGCGCTGTCTTCCGGTGCCATCCGCTGCATCGGCTCGACCACCTACAAGGAGTTCCGCCAGTTCTTCGAGAAGGACCGCGCTCTGGTGCGGCGCTTCCAGAAGATCGACGTCAACGAGCCGACCATCGAGGACGCCATCGAGATCATGAAGGGCCTGAAGCCCTATTATGAGGAATTCCACAAGGTGAAGTTCACCAACGAGGCGATCAAGGCTTCGGTGGAATTGTCGGCGCGCTACATCAACGACCGCAAGCTGCCGGACAAGGCGATCGACGTGATCGACGAGACCGGCGCCTCGCAGATGCTGGTGCCGGAAGCCAAGCGCAAGAAGACGATCGGCATCAGGGAGATCGAAGCCACGATCGCCACCATGGCCCGCATTCCGCCGAAGACGGTTTCTGCCGACGACGAGAAGGTGCTGCAGGGGCTCGATGTCGAGCTGAAGCGAGTTGTCTACGGTCAGGATACGGCGATCACCGCGCTGACCTCGGCGATCAAGCTGGCGCGAGCCGGCCTGCGCGAGCCGGAAAAGCCGATCGGCTCCTATTTGTTCTCGGGCCCGACCGGCGTCGGCAAGACCGAAGTGGCCAAGCAATTGGCCGCCTCGCTCGGCGTCGAGTTGATCCGCTTCGACATGTCGGAATACATGGAACGCCACACCGTTTCACGGCTGATCGGCGCGCCTCCCGGCTATGTCGGCTTCGACCAAGGCGGCCTGCTGACCGACGGCGTCGACCAGCATCCGCACTGCGTGCTGTTGCTGGACGAGGTCGAGAAGGCGCATCCGGACCTGTTCAACATCCTGTTGCAGGTAATGGACCACGGCAAGCTGACCGACCATAACGGCAAGCAGATCGACTTCCGCAATGTCATCCTGATCATGACCACCAATGCGGGCGCATCGGATGCGCAGCGCGCGGCGATCGGCTTCGGGTCGACCAAGCGCGAAGGCGACGATGTCGAGGCGATCAACCGGCTGTTCACGCCGGAGTTCCGCAACCGTCTCGATGCGATCATCCCGTTCGGCTCGCTGCCGGTCCCGGTCATCCATCAGGTGGTGCAGAAGTTCGTCATGCAGCTCGAGGCCCAGCTCTCCGAGCGTGGCGTGACCTTCGACCTGTCGCCGGACGCGATCGCCTGGCTGGCCGACAAGGGCTATGACGAGCGCATGGGCGCGCGACCGCTCGGCCGCGTCATCCAGGAGCACATCAAGAAGCCGCTGGCCGACGAAGTGCTGTTCGGCAAGCTCAAGAAGGGCGGCACGGTGCGCGTCACCGTCGAGAAGAAGGAAACCGGCGAAACCGGCCTGAAGCTCGAATCGCTCGCCGACGAGGCGCCGGTGCAACCGAAGAAGGAAGAGCCGGAAGACGCGCCCAAGCCGCGCAAGGCGGTGACCAAAAAGGCGGCGCCCAAGAAGGTCATCGCGCAGAAGCCGGAGCCCAAGGGCAAGGACGGCGGCAAGCGCAGCCTGGTACCGCAACTGCCGAGAAAGAACTAGCTGCGACAAAAGTTGAAAAGCCCCGGAAACGGGGCTTTTCTCATTGGAGCGGGCAGAGGGGCAGATGGCTGGCCAGATCATCATTCTCAACGGCGCGCCTCGATCTGGAAAGTCGAGCATTGTCCGGGCCATTCAGGACAGCTTCGACGGTCCCTGGATGAATCTGGGTGTCGACAGCTACGAGCAGATCACGCCACCGCGCTATCGCCCCGGAATAGGGCTGCGTCCTGGCGGTGAACGCCCCGATCTCGAAGATTTGGTGCGGCATTTCTATGCCGCGCTCTATGAGTCGATCGCCGCCCATACCCGGCTGGGGCTCAATGTCGTGGTGGATGTCGGCCACCACGACGCTTACTCGAAACCGCTCGGTATACTGGCGGATTGCGCGCGACGGCTTGCCGGCCTGCCGGTCCTGTTTGTCGGCGTTCGCTGTCCGATCGAGGTCGTCATGGAACGGCGCGCTGCCAGCGAGCCGGGCAGGGGCTACGTCACCGCCTCGCCTGGCGATCCCGTGCCTTCGCCCGTGCGCCTGTGGCAGGAAGAAGTGCTTCTGCCAGGCCTCTATGACCTGGAAGTCGATACCTCGCTGCTGACGCCTGGCGGATGCGCCGATGCCATTCGCAAGCGCCTTTCTGACGGCTCCAACCGGCCCACCGCGTTTGAGCGGCTGAGCCAGGAGAAGAACTAGCTGGCCAACGCTGCCCGTATCCTTCCGGCATTCTCTGCCAGCACTTCGGGCTTTTCCATCGCGCCCGTATGCGGTTTCAGCGCTATCCCATCGAAGCGCGGGATGACGTGCACATGTAGATGATACACGGTCTGTCCCGAGGCCGGTTCGTTGAATTGCATGACGGTGACACCGTCTGCGTTAAATGCTCTTCGGACGGCGACAGCCACTTTCTGGACGACGGTGAAAAGCGGGCCGAATGTCACCGGATCGGCATCGAGCAGGTTGCGCGATGGCACCTTCGGCACCACCAGCGTATGGCCCGGTCCTTGCGGCATCACATCCATGAAGGCCACGACTGCTTCGTCTTCGTAGATACGGTGCGAGGGAATTTCTCCACGCAGGATTTTTGCGAAGATATTGTCGGTGTCATAGGCGGTTTCGGCCATAGCAAACGCTCCGGTTTTTGCCTCGCCATCTCGTGTAGCGAAGCTGTCCCGGAGCGGCAAGACAATGCGATGGTGCGATCAGGAGGGGTCGCCTGTGCCTTTGCGAAACGGTGTGTGTTCTTCCAGATACTCGCCCATCCGTTCCACCTCGCGCCGTTCGCGTCTGAGGTAGTCGGCGACGGCATTGCGCAAGCCGGGATGAGCGATGTAATGCGCCGAATGCATGGCAACCGGCCGGTAGCCCCGCGCCAGCTTGTGTTCGCCTTGCGCGCCGGCCTCCACCACCTTCAGGTTGCGCTCGATGGCGAAGTCGATGGCCTGGTGGTAGCAGACCTCGAAATGCAGGAAGGGATGGTCCTCGATGCAACCCCAGTTGCGCCCATAGAGCGCGTCCGAGCCGATGAAGTTGATGGCCCCGGCGATGTAGCGTCCGCCGCGCTTGGCCATCACCAGCAGGATGTCGTCGGCCATGCGCTCGCCGATCAGCGAGAAGAACTGGCGGTTGAGATAGGGCCGGCCCCATTTGCGGCTGCCGGTGTCCATGTAGAAGGCGAAGAAGTCATCCCAGACGCGTTCGGTAAGGTCCTTGCCGGTCAGCCAGTCGATCGAGATGCCGTCGGCCAGCGCCTCGCGGCGCTCCTTCTTCATCGCCTTGCGCTTGCGTGAGGCAAGCGTGGCGAGGAAGTCGTCATAGCTCGAAAAACCTTCATTGAAGAAATGGAACTGCTGGTCGGTGCGGTGCAGGAACCCAGCCGCCTCGAGCACTGCCACATCGTCCTCTTGTGCGAAGGTGACATGGGCGGAAGAGACGCCGAGTTTCTCCGTCACCGCCTTCAGTCCCGCGGCGAGCCTGGCCTTGACCGTGCCGGCATCCTCGCTTTTGCCGACTAGAAGGCGAGGGCCGGTGACCGGCGTGAACGGCACCGCGCATTGCAGTTTGGGATAGTAGTTGCCGCCGGCACGCTCGAACGCATCCGACCAGCCATGGTCGAACACATACTCGCCCTGGCTGTGCGATTTGAGGTAGCAGGGGATCGCGCCCAGCAGCCTGCCTTGCGCGGTCTCCAGCCGCAGGTGATGGCCCTGCCAGCCGGTGCGCCGCACGGCACAGCCGGAATCTTCGAGCGCGCTCAGAAACGCAAATGAAATGAGCGGGTTGTAACCGCTTTCTGCATCGTCGCGCGTGGTGCCGGCAAAACCATTCCATTCGTCTGGCGTAAAGGCACCGATACCGGCGGCGGCGCGGATCGCATAGTCCGCGTTCGCCGTTCGCCCATCACCGTCGTCGCCCTGATCCATCAGGCTTATTTAAGCTCCATCCCGGCCGCTACAAGTCACGTTTCAGGCAACTCTGACGTGTTCGGGTTCAAACCCTTCGAACGTCATCTGGTCGGCGTATCTGAAGGTCAGGTCGACAGCGGGCTGGTCGTGCACGGTCCAGGTGATGACTGGCATTTTGAGCTCTTCGCGCACGAAGCTGACGAACCGGTTCGGCAGGTCGCCGGCCGCGTAGGAGGTGAACGCGATCTCGTGCGCCAGCATGGCGAAATGGGCTTCGATCAGCCCGACGTCCTTGCCGTAGGCGGTCAGGCCGCCCGGGATGCCCGGCGCATATCTGGCAAAATCGCGGATCAGCCAGTGGTCGAACGACATGATCGCCGCCTTGCCCTTGTAGCGCTTGAGCATCTTGCCGACTTGCGCCACCAGTCCGTCGTCGCGACCGGGGATGCCTTTCAATTCGATCACCATCGGCACGCGGCCATCGACCAGGTCGAGCGCCGCCTGCAGCGTCGGCACATGGTCCGGCGTGCCGCCGACCTTGAGCGCCGTGAGTTCGGCCGCCGTGCGCTGCCAGACGAAGCCGTCCTGCCCGGTCAGTCGCTTGAGGTTGTCGTCATGGATGATGATGGGAACACCATCGGACGA
Organism: bacterium M00.F.Ca.ET.205.01.1.1; assembly: GCA_004791255.1. Taxonomy (GTDB): domain Bacteria; phylum Pseudomonadota; class Alphaproteobacteria; order Rhizobiales; family Rhizobiaceae; genus Mesorhizobium. The sequence goes on along the minus strand of SRUQ01000002.1, from coordinate 151,135 downwards.
CAGGTGCACGTCGCATTCGATCGCATAGCCGCGCTCGGCTGCCGCGGCGAAAGCCGACAGCGTGTTCTCCCAGCGCGTCTTGTTCATGTCGTGAAAGCCGCGATGGGCCACGGGCCGGGCGATCAGCCAGGAAAGGTCGGTCATGTCGGGCTCACTCGACTTCGAAGATCGCTTCGATTTCCACCGCTGCATTGAGTGGCAGCGAAGCCGTCCCGACGGCGGAGCGGGCATGCTTGCCGCGCTCGCCGAGCGCCGCTACCAGGAAATCGGAGGCGCCGTTGGCGACCAGGTGCTGCTCGACGTAGTCAGGCGCCGAGGCAACGAAAACGGTGATCTTCACCAGGCGCTGGATTTTCTCCAGATCGCCAAGCGCGGCCTTGGCCTGCGCCAGTATGTTGATGGCACAGTATTTCGCGGCTTCCTTGCCGGCGGCGGTGTCGACAACGCGGCCAAGCAGGCCGCTCGCCTGCAGCTTGCCGTCCTTGAGCGGCAACTGCCCCGCGGTGAACAGCAGATTGCCGGTCCTGCAATAGGGGACGTAGTTGGCGGCCGGTGCCGCGGCGGCTGGGATCGCGACGCCGAGATCCATTAGCCGCTTTTCGATTGTTTCACTCATTGGTTTTCCCTATTGCTGGAAGGCGACGCGCTGGCCGGGCCGAAATTGCTATTTTTGCCTCGCTTCCGCCACGACTTTTTTTAAGCTGGACCATCTTTCCCTGCGGGCTGCCATCAGCCGCGACGATCGGAGTACCTCATGCGCGCAACGCGCCTTGCATTCCAAGCCGTCCTGTTGTCGGCGGTTTTCTCCATCGGCCCTGCCTTCGCCGTACCGGCGCTGCAGGCGCATCGCGCGGTTTATGATCTGTCCCTCAACAAGGCGTCCGACCGCTCCGGTATCACCGGCATCACCGGCCGCATGGTCTATGAATTCAATGGCTCGGCCTGCGAAGGCTATACGGTGAAATTCCGTTTCGTCACGCAGATCGTCACCAACGAGAATACAAGGTTGACCGACCAGCAGACGACAACTTTTGAGGATGCCGAGGGCAAGACCTTTTCCTTCGTAACCAAATCCTTCGTCGACCAGAACCTCGACAAGGAGGTCAAGGGCGTCGCCACGAAGGACATCAAGGGTCTCAAGGTCGATATCGACAAGCCCGAGAAAAACAGCCTCGAGCTCGTGGCCACCCAATTTCCGACCCAGCATCTGGTGGAACTGATCGGCAAGGCCGAAAAGGGTGAGAACTTTTATCAGACCAACCTGTTCGACGGTTCGGAGGATGCCAACAAGGTGATGACCACCACCGTTGTCGTTGGCAAGAAGACCGACGCCGACAAGGCGGACCCGGAAGCCCCGGCGCTGGCCAAGCTCGCCACCGAAAAATACTGGCCGGTCGATATCGCCTATTTCGACGACAGCGCCAAGAATGGTGAAGAGGTGCCTGAATACCGGATCAGTTTCAAGCTGCACGAAAACGGCATCACCCGCGATCTGGTCATGGACTATGGCGACTTCTCGATGACCGGCAAGCTGGTCAACCTGTCGCTGTTCGACCAGACAAAGTCCTGCCCGACGAAATAGCCGGCGGACAGATCACCTTTCATGGCGGTCTATGTAGACGCGGCGATCTGGAAATGGGTTGGCCACCGCTGGTGCCATCTCTTGGCCGACGACACTGACGAATTGCACCGCTTCGCCGCCCGGCTCGCTCTCAAGCGTTCGTCCTATCAGGGGCCGCCCAAGACTTCGGCGCCGCATTATGACATAACCGGCTTCGAGCGCGACCGGGCGGTACGGCTTGGCGCAATCGAATGCAGCCGCGAGGAGATCGTCGCGATCTTCCGGCGGGTGAGGGTGCACAAGGGAAAGGTCCGGCCATGACGTTGACGGCATTTCTGGCCTATTGCGCCGCAGTCACGCTTGCCGCCGCGACGCCGGGGCCGGCGATGTTCACGGTTATCACCAATGGCGTGTCGCGCGGCTTCCTGCGTGCCTTCATAGCAGGTGTTGGCGTCGCGGCCGGCGATGCGGTGCTGGTCACTCTGGCCTTGCTCGGACTGGTGGCGCTGGCCCAGACGTTCGAATGGGTCTTTCTGCTGCTGAAATATGCCGGCGCCGCTTATCTCGTCTTCCTCGGCCTCAAGATGTGGCGGGCCGCCGCCGCGCAGCCGGATCAGGCGGAAGCGCCGCAGGCAAGACTGTCGCGGTCGTTCCTGCTCGGTGCATCCGTGGCGTTGGGCAATCCAAAAGCGATCCTTTTCCACGCTTCGATCATGCCGCTGATCCTGAACCTCGACACCATGACCCTCGGCGACGGCCTGCTCGTGGTTGCCGTGGTGATCAGCGTCAACATCCTGACCATGGGCATTTACGCAGCGCTTGCCGGAAGGGCGTCGGGCTGGTTCAGGACGCCGAAGCGGATGCGACTGATGAACAGGGTCGCCGGCAGCGCCATGATCGGCACAGGTGCGCTGATTGCCGCACGTTGAACCGTAAAATGCCACAGCGCTTGCGTTTGTGGCACTTCCCCTCTATATGGCCGCTCATTCCACACACGGACTTTGGTGTCTGCCCGGGAGAAATCCGGCTGAAACCTCCGGTGGCGTTCGAGGACCTCGGTCCGAAAATGCCTGTGTCCGTGGAGGCTAACCGGAAAGGAAATGAGAATGGCTCTGCCTGATTTCAGCATGCGCCAGCTTTTGGAAGCTGGTATTCACTTCGGCCACCAGACCCACCGCTGGAACCCGAAGATGGCGCCTTACATCTATGGCGCCCGCAACAACATCCACATTATCGACCTCTCGCAGACGGTGCCTTTGCTGCACCAGGCGCTGAAGCAGGTTTCCGACACCGTCGCCAAGGGCGGCCGCGTTCTGTTCGTCGGCACCAAGCGCCAGGCGTCTGACATCGTCGCCGATGCCGCGCAGCGTTCGGCCCAGTATTACGTCAACTCGCGTTGGCTCGGCGGCATGCTGACCAACTGGAAGACGATCTCGAACTCGATCCAGCGCCTGCGCAAGCTCGACGAGATGCTGGCCGGCGAAGCCCAGGGCCTGACCAAGAAAGAGCGCCTCAACCTCGACCGCGAGCGCGAGAAGCTCGACAAGGCGCTCGGCGGCATCAAGGACATGGGCTCGACCCCAGACCTGATGTTCGTGATCGACACTAACAAGGAAGCGATCGCCATCCTCGAGGCCAAGCGCCTCGGTATCCCGGTCGTCGCCATCATCGATTCGAACTGCGATCCGGACAAGATCGACTTCCCGATCCCCGGCAACGATGACGCCGCACGCGCCATCCAGCTCTACTGCGACCTGATCGCCAAGGCCGCTATCGACGGCATCGCCCGCCAGCAGGGCGCGCTCGGCGTTGATATCGGCGCTTCGGTCGAAGCTCCGGTCGAGCCCGCGCTCGATCCGGCCCCGGCTTCGGAAGCTCCCGAGGCTTGATAATCGAAGGCCGGTTCACGGCCTTCATCTTTCTCATATTTTGGCACGCTAAACAGACGCATCATCGATATTCGATGGTGCGTCGGTGCATTTAAAACAAAGAGGCGACAATGAGCATTTCGGCTGCACAGGTCAAAGAACTCCGCGACTTGACCGGCGCGGGCATGATGGACTGCAAGGCTGCGTTGAACGAGACCAACGGCAACATGGAAGAGGCCGTCGACTGGCTGCGCAAGAAGGGCATCTCCAAGGCCGACAAGAAGGCCGGCCGCACTGCTGCCGAGGGCCTGATCGGTGTTGATTCCGGCGTGCGTGAGGCTGCGGTCGTCGAGGTCAACTCGGAAACCGACTTCGTTGCCCGCAATGCCGCCTTCCAGGAAATCGTCGCCCACGTTGCCAAGGTCGCGCTGGCCTACGGCACCACCGAGGCCGTCGCTGCCGCGAATTATCCGGGTTCGGACAAGTCGGTTACCGACACCATCAAGGACGCGGTCGGCACCATTGGTGAGAACCTGGGCTTCCGCCGTTCGGCCAAGCTCACCGTTCCGCATGGCGCGGTTGCGACCTATGTCCACAATGCGGTTGCCGATGGCCTCGGCAAGCTCGGTGTGCTGGTCGCCATCGAGACCACGGGCAATGAGCGTGCAGCCAATGCGTTTGCGCGTCAGGTCGCCATGCATGTCGCCGCCACCAACCCGCTGGCGCTGACCGCGGAGCAGATCGACCCGGCCGCCGTCGAGCGCGAGAAGGCGATCTTCGCCGACCAGGCGCGCCAGTCCGGCAAGCCGGAAGCGATCATCGAGAAGATGGTCGATGGCCGCCTGCGCAAGTTCTACGAGGAAGTCGTGCTTCTGAAGCAGGCCTTCGTGCTCAATCCCGACATCACCGTCGAGCAGGCGCTGAAGGATGCCGAGAAGGAAATCGGCGCCCCGGCCAAGATCACCGCTTACCTGCGCTTTGCGCTCGGTGAGGGCATTGAAAAGGAAACGACCGATTTCGCGGCGGAAGTCGCGGCGGCCGTGAAGAAGTAAGCCGCGTAACTGCTTAATCCGATAGCGTTTTTCGGCCGGACATCCGCAGGGATGCCCGGCCGATTTCGTTTGCGGTGTCGATGAAGGCCCTGAGCTTCGGCGCCATCGCGGCGCGGCGCGGGAAATAGAGAAACAGGCCGGGCTCCTCGATTGCCGATTGCGGCAGTATCTGCACGAGCCGGCCGGCTGCGATGTGGGCTCGCACCAGCGGCTCGAAGACATAGGCAAGGCCCACCCCGGCCAGCGCGAGATCGATCGCAGCGAGCGAATCCGTGACGATGGCGGTGCCTTGCGTCTCCACCGAGACGTCCTTGCCGTCCTCCCTCAGATCCCAGCGATATAGCGCGCCGCTGCGGACAAGCCGGTAGCCGATGCAATGGTGGTTCGCGAGGTCGGCCACACCGCCCGGACGGCCGTGCCGTCCGATATAGCCGGGCGAGGCGACGATAACGGCCATGAACGGCGGCGTCAGCCGGACCGTGACCATATCCTGCGCGATCATTTCGCCCAGCCTGATGCCGGCGTCAAAACCGCCGCCGACGATGTCGACCAGACCCTGCTCCGTGAGCAATTCAACTCTCACTTCGGGATAGCGCTCTGCCATCGCGGCGACCACTGGCGTCACCGCCAATGGAACAGCAATCGTGGGAACGTTGATCCTGAGCAGCCCCGAGGGCCGGCCTTTGATGCCGCGGATGCGGTCCATCCGCTCGGCGATATCCTGGAGTGCAGGGGCCGCCGTTTCCACCAGCGCCTTGCCGGCCTCCGTCAGGGAAACACTGCGTGTCGTGCGCGCAAACAGCGGCTGGCCGATGCGCTCTTCGACCAGCCGCACCGCATGGCTGACCGCCGATGGGCTCATGCCAAGTTCAGCGGCGGCAAGCGCAAAGCCGCCGCGGCGCGCCACGGCGACAATGACGGGCAGATGTGCGAGCAGGTCTCGGTCCATTCATGAATAGCATCGCATAGTCCATGCAGATCATGCAATCTTATCGGCGAAGGCGAGCCGGTCCACATTGTCCTCAACAAAGCAACCGCGGCGGTTCACTGAGGAGAAGAGACATGGACGCGTTGAGACACGTCACACTCGCGGCGGGCATTGCGCTGGCACCGATCGATTCCGGTGGGGCCGAACCATCGGGGCAGGCCGCGCTGGCCGATGAGCGCGCCGTCATCCGCATTGCGGATGCCATCGACCGCGCCGTTGATGCACAGGACTGGAAACTGACCCGCGGCTATTTCGCGGATACGGTTGTCGCCGATTTCAGCAGCCTTTCCGGACAGCCTGCCGCCACCATTCCTTCGGACGATCTGATCGGCGCCTGGTCCGCCAATCTCAAGGGCAGCAAGACCAGCCTGCATCTGCGCACCAACCATCAGGTCGTGCTCGAAGCCAATGCCGCGACCGTCCTTTCGAACGGCTATGCCTGGAACCGGATGGAAGGCAATGGCGACCCGCTTTGGGAGGTCTGGGGCACCTACGAACATCATCTAACCCGTTCGGCTGCGGGCTGGAAAGTGGACGGCTTCACATTCCGCATGACGCATGAGCGCGGCAACCCGTGGGTCAAGACGACGCCCGGCCAATGACCGGCACCATCATATCAAGGATTGGAACGACACCATGACGATGACTTATTACACCCTCGGCAACAGCGGCCTTCGGGTAAGCCGGTTGGCTTTGGGCACGATGACCTTCGGCACCGAATGGGGCTGGGGGACGGACAGGGAGACCGCCCGCGCCATGTTCGACGCCTATGTCGAGGCGGGCGGCAATTTCTTCGACACGGCCGACCTCTATACCAACGGCACGGCCGAGACGTGGCTCGGCGACTTCGTGGCCGAGCGTGGCCTGCGCGACAAGGCCGTGATCGCCACCAAATTCACCATGAACACGGATCCCGGCAATCCCAACGCCGGCGGCAACGGCCGCAAGAACATCATGCGGGCTGTCGATGCTTCGTTGCAGCGGCTCGGGACCGACTATATCGACCTTTATCTCATGCATGTGTGGGACAGGCTGACACCTGCCGAGGAGGTCATGCGTACGCTGGATGACCTCGTGCGCGCTGGCAAAGTGCGCCATGTCGGCCTGTCCGACGTGCCTGCCTGGTATGCGGGACGGGCGCAGGCGATCGCCGAACTGCGCGGCTATGAGCCGATTTCGGCCATGCAACTCGAATATTCGCTCGCTGAGCGTGCGATCGAGCATGAATTCGTGCCCTTCGGCGCGCGCCATGGCGCCGGCATCATGGTGTGGAGCCCGCTGGCCAGCGGCCTGCTCAGCGGCAAGTACCGGCCGACCCAGGCCGGCAACGCTGGCCGGCTCGACGGATTCCGCAACACCACCCATCCGGGTTTCCAGAAATTCACCGAACAGAACTGGGCCATCGTGGCGGAGCTGGAGAAGGTCGCCGCCGAGCTCGACCGCAGCATGCCGCAAATTGCCCTCAACTGGGTGGCCACGCAGCCGGGCATCGCCTCCGTCATTCTCGGCGCCACGAAGCTTGGCCAGTTGCATGACAATCTGGGTGCGCTCGATTTCCCGATCCCAGCCGAACTCCGGGCAAGGCTGGATTCGGTAAGCCGGACTTCGCGGCCATTCCCCCACTCCTATTTCGGTAACGAGATACAGGGCCGGGTCACCGGCGGCGTCGCAACCGGCGACAAGCCCTTCGGCTATGCGCCGCCGGTGCTTATTGAAGGCGAGGCGGTCAGCGTCGCCAGCAACTGATCGGCCGCCGGCGAAACAGCCGCGATTGCGAAAGGGCGCCGCGTGACATCGCGGCGCCCTTCGTGTATCGGAACCGTGTGTTTGGGGATGGCGTCTTTTGTGATCGCTTGCCCGGATACACCATGCAAAATGACGAGGACCAGATGACGGTGAAGCCCCTCTACCGACGTGTCTTGCTGAAAGCGTCGGGCGAAGCATTGATGGGCGAACAGCACTTCGGCATCGACGTTTCCGTCGTGGACCGCATCGCCGCCGATATCGCCGAGGCGCGCGCTCTGGGCATCGAGGTCGGCGTCGTCATCGGCGGCGGCAACATCTTCCGCGGCGTCGCCGTTGCCTCCAAGGGTGGTGACCGTGTCACCGGCGACCACATGGGCATGCTCGCCACAATCATCAATTCGCTGGCGCTGCGCACCTCGCTGAACAAGATCGGCGTCGATGCCGTGGTGCTTTCCGCGATCGCCATGCCCGAACTGTGCGAGAGCTTCTCGCAGCGCCAGGCCACCGCCTACATGAACCAGGGCAAGGTGGTGATCTTTGCCGGCGGCACCGGCAATCCGTTCTTCACCACTGATTCGGCCGCGGCGCTTCGCGCCGCCGAAATCGGCGCCGATGCGCTGTTCAAGGGCACCCAGGTCGACGGTGTCTATTCGGCCGACCCGAAGAAGGACCCGGATGCGACGCGTTTCGAGCGCATCAGCCATGCCGAAGTCATAAAACGCGGCCTTTCCATCATGGATACGGCAGCGATTGCCCTTGCGCGCGAAAACAACATTCCGATAATCGTCTATTCGATCCACGAAAAGGGCGGTTTCGGCGATATTCTGAGGGGCGGCGGCCGCTGTACGGTCGTCGCGGACGAATGATCCGGGGTCTGATCGCGAACTGGGGCAACCCGTTTTTTCGAAGATCAGGCTCGAACACGGGGCCTTGCCCCGAAGGCAGTGAACCCGCGTCATACGGGTCGAGGAGACTAGGATGAGTGGTGAGTACGACGATCTCAGGCGGCGCATGGATGGGGCGATTGCCGCATTCAGGCATGATCTGGCTTCGCTGCGGACCGGTCGCGCTTCCAGCAACCTGCTCGACGCGGTCCAGGTGCAGGCCTATGGCACCACTATGCCGATCAACCAGGTGGCCAACGTCACCGTGCCGGAGCCGCGCATGATTTCGGTGTCGGTGTGGGACAAATCGATGGTCGGCGCGGTCGACCGTGCTATCCGCGAATCCAACCTTGGCTTCAATCCGATCGTCGACGGCACCAATCTGCGGATTCCGCTGCCCGAGCTCAACGAACAGCGCCGCAAGGAACTGGTCAAGATCTCGCACGGCTACGCCGAGAACGCCCGCGTCGCCGCGCGCCATGTGCGCCGTGACGGCATGGACTTCCTGAAAAAGGCGGAGAAGGACGGCGACATCAGCGAGGACGATCAGCGCAAGCGCTCCGATCAGGTCCAGAAACTGACCGACGAGACCATCAGCACCATCGACCGTCTGCTTTCCGACAAGGAAGCTGAAATCATGCAGGTTTAGGGTCCGGCGGCGGCTGACCCGAAAGCGAGACCATGGCTACGCCCGCGCATGTCGCGATCATCATGGACGGAAATGGACGCTGGGCGAAGGCGCGCGGCTTGCCCCGGCTCGCCGGTCATCGTGCCGGCGTCGAGGCCTTGCGCAAGGCGGTGCGCGCGGCGCCCGACCTCGGCATCTCCTTCCTGACCGTCTACGCCTTCTCGTCGGAGAACTGGTCGCGGCCGAAGACCGAGGTCAGCGACCTGATGGGCCTCCTGAAGATATTCATCCGTCGTGATCTGGCCGAACTCCACCAGAGTGGCGTCAGGGTCAGGATCATCGGCGACAGGACAGGACTGCAGGCCGACATCAGGGGCCTGCTTGAGGAAGCGGAAACTCTGACCGCCCGCAACGAGGCGCTGACGCTTGTGATCGCCTTCAACTATGGCGGACGCGATGAAATCGTTCGCACGGCGCGCAAACTGGCCGAAGCCGTGGCGCGCGGCGAGATGGACAGCGAGGCTATCACCGCCGAAAGCTTTGCCGGCGCTCTCGACACGCAAGGAATTCCAGATCCCGAATTGGTCATCCGCACCAGCGGCGAGCTCAGGCTGTCGAATTTCCTGCTGTGGCAGGCTGCCTATAGCGAACTCGTCTTCCTGCCGTGTTACTGGCCCGACTTCAGCCGCGAGCATCTTGCCGAGGCCTTGCGCGAATATGCCGGCCGCGAACGCCGCTTCGGCGGGCTGGGGTCGCAGGATGTCGCTTCGCGACCGGCCGCGGGATGAGCAATCTCAGGCTTCGCGTCATTTCGGCGATCGTGCTTGCCGTCGCGACCCTTGGCTTGACCTGGTTTGGCGGTCTGCCCTTTCGCCTGTTTTCAGCGGTGATTTCGGCCGCGATCTTCTACGAATGGGCGCGCATGTCCCGCCCGGCCGAAGCGGTGCCGCTGGGCTTTTTGCCTGAAGTGCTGCTGCTGGTTTTCCTCGGCGCTCTCGTGGCCGGACTGCCGGCATCATTGCTGTGGCTGATCCTGGCCGGGCTCGTCGCCGTCACGGCCATCGCCGCGCAGTTGCGCGAGGCCGGGCAGTGGGATGCCTCAGGCCTCGCCTATGCTGCCGTTTCGGGCCTTTGCCTTGCGCTGCTGCGTGACGGCGACCATGCCGGCCTCGTCGCGATCCTGTTCCTGTTCGCCGTGGTCTGGGCGACCGACATTTTCGCTTATTTCGTTGGCCGTGCCATTGGCGGTCCGAAGCTGGCTCCGTCGATTTCACCGGGCAAGACCCGCAGCGGCGCACTCGGCGGCGCGGTCGGCGGCGTTGTGGCGGGGCTCATTCTGGCCGCCGTCGCCGGCGCCGGCGATCTGGCGCTGCTTGGCTTGGTGGCGCTGGTGCTTTCGATCGTCGCCCAGGCCGGCGACCTTCTGGAGTCCTGGATCAAGCGGCGCCACGGCCGCAAGGATTCGGGCGCGCTCATCCCGGGCCATGGCGGCGTTATGGACCGTGTCGACGGACTTGTCGCGGCGGCACTCGCTTTATATGTCATCGGCTGGATTTCGGCGGGCGCCGATCATCCGGCACAGGGGCTGTTTCCCCTTTGAGCAATGTCGTTCCACGATCTGACGCGGATGCGCCTTGGATTCGCCCGGATTGATGTCACAGTCACGGCACCTGTGCCGTGGAAGAATTTTGAGGGCTTGAGTTGAACGAGATTCTTCACGCGGTTTTCAGCACGGAGGGCTTTGTCCTCGGCACGCTGGTGCCTTTCCTGTTCGTGCTGACAGTGGTGGTGTTCGTCCACGAAATGGGCCACTACCTCGTCGGCCGCTGGTGCGGCATAGGGGTCAAGGCCTTCTCGATCGGCTTCGGCCCCGAGCTTTTCGGCTTCAACGACAGCCACGGCACGCGCTGGAAACTCTGCGCCGTGCCGCTTGGCGGCTATGTCAAATTCGTCGGGGACATGAGCGTCACCTCGAGCCAGCCGAGTTCCGAAGAGATCGAAACGCTGAGCGAGGAGGAGCGCAAGGTCGCCTTTCACACCCAGCCGATCTGGAAGCGCGCGGCGACGGTTGTCGCCGGGCCGCTGTTCAATTTCCTGCTGGCGATCGTCGTGTTCGCGGTGTTGTTTTCCGCCTATGGCCGCTATGTCGCCGAACCCATGGTGGCCGAGGTGACGGCGGACAGCCCGGCGGCGAAGGCCGGAATCATGCCCGGCGACCGATTTGTCAGCGTCGACGGCAGCAAGGTCGAAACCTTTGGCGATGTTCAGCGCCTGGTTTCGGGTCGGGCAGGCGACGCCATCACCTTCGTCATGTTGCGCGACGGCAAGGAAGTGACCGTGATCGCGACGCCGCAGCTGATGGAGCAGGAAGACGCGCTTGGCAACAAGGTCAAGGTGGCGGTGATTGGTGTCGTCAACAACAAGGAACTCGGCCAGCCCCGACTCATCACCTACACCCCGGTCGGGGCGGTTTCCGCGGCGGTCGAGGAGACCGGCCATGTCATCCAGCGCACCGGCCAGTTCCTGCAGCGTTTCGTCGTCGGGCGCGAGGACAAATGCCAGCTAGGCGGTCCGGTGAAGATCGCCGACATGGCCGGCCGGGCAGCCAAACTGGGCTTCGAATGGCTGGTGCAGCTTGTCGCGCTGTTGTCCGTGGGCATTGGCATTCTCAATCTTTTGCCGATTCCCCCCCTCGACGGGGGCCACCTCTTGTTCTACGGGGTGGAGGCTGTCATCCGCCGGCCGGTGTCGGAACGGATGATGGAAATGGCCTATCGGGCCGGTCTGCTCCTGGTCTTGTGCTTCATGGGTTTCGTATTCTGGAACGATCTGTTTGGGTGCTGAAATCATGAAGGAATTTGGCTTTGGCATGGTGGATGTTGAGACGCCGTTTACCATGCACGGGGATATGAGTGACGCGAAAGCCACGCACCAGGGTTAAGTAAATACAAATTAACCAGAAGCCTTGCGTGTAGGGAAAATCCGGTTAATACGGTAGGGGAAATTACCGCACGTCCGGTTTTCTCGCCGTGGGGACTACGAGAAAAGGTTATTAAGCCCGATGAAGGCAGCATCTAAGTTTCTAAGCGCCGCGTCCGCGGCGGCTTTGTCCGCGGCTCTGGTCGTGCCAGGCGCGCTCGCAGTGCAGTTCGTTGCCACATCGGCGGCCGAAGCCGCTGTCGTCAGCAGGGTTGAGGTGAGCGGCAACCAGCGCGTCGACGCCGATACCATCCGCAATTACATCACCATCAAGCCGGGCAAGGCCTTCTCGAGCTCCGATGTCGACGCTGCCGTCAAGGCGCTGTTTGGCACCGGGCTGTTCTCGGACGTGCAGATCAACCAGGTCGGTTCGACGCTGGTGGTCAAGGTTTCGGAATACAAGGTCGTCAACCAGGTGCTGTTCCAGGGCAACAAGAAGCTCAAGGACAACGCCCTTGCCGCCGCCGTTCAGCTGAAGCCGCGCGGCACGTTCTCGCAGGCGACGCTCGATTCCGACGTCGAGGCAGTCAAGGCTGCCTACAGGCGCATCGGCCGCGACGACGCCGGCGTGACAACCCAGATCATGGAACTCGGCGACAACCGCGTGAACGTGGTTTTCAAGGTTACCGAGGGCGACCGCACGCAGATCGCAGCGATCAATTTCGTCGGCAACTCCGCCTATTCGAGCCGCCGCCTGTCGGACGTGATCAACACCAAGCGCTCGTCCTGGCTTTCTTTCGTGCTGCGCGATGACGTCTATGATGACGACAAGCTGCGCGCCGACCAGGAACTGCTGCGCCGCTTCTACTACAATCACGGCTATGCGGATTTCCAGGTCGTATCCGCTGTCGGCGAGCTCGACAATGCGACGAACAAATACACGGTCACCATCACCGTTCAGGAAGGCGAGCGTTACACGTTCGGCGACATCAGCGTCGAAAGCACGATCCCGGAAGTCGACTCGAAGTCGCTGGATTCGGTGGTCGAGACCCGCAAGGGTGACGTCTACAACGCCAAGGATGTCGAAGATTCGATCATCGCGCTCACCGAGAAAGTGGCCGGCTCCGGCTATGCCTTCGCTCAGGTGACGCCGCGCGGCGACCGCAACTTCGAGAACCACACGATCTCGGTGGTCTACACCGTCGACCAGGGCACCAAGGCCTACATCGAGCGCATCGAGATTCGCGGCAACGATCGCACGCGTGACTATGTCATTCGACGTGAATTCGACGTCAGCGAAGGCGATGCCTTCAACCAGGTGCTCGTCCAGCGCGCGAAGAAGCGCCTGGAAAACCTGAATTACTTTGACAAAGTCGAAGTATCGACGGTGCCAGGCTCCGCGCCCGACCAGGTCGTGCTGGTAGTCGATGTGGTTGAAAAATCGACCGGCGAATTCTCGATCGGTGCCGGCTATTCGACCGGCGGCGATACGGCTGGTCCCTCCGTCGAAGGATCGATCACGGAGCGCAACTTCCTCGGCCGTGGCCAGTTCATCAAGCTGTCGGCCGGTGGCGGCAAGAATTCACGCGACTACAGCATTTCGTTCACGGAGCCGTATTTCCTCGGACGGCGCATCGCGGCCGGCTTCGACGTCTTCAAACAGACGAGAGAGTACGATCACTACAACAGCGACACCATCGGTGCGACGGTGCGCTTTGGTCTGCCGATCACCAACAGCATCTCTACCCAGCTCGCGTACAACATCTCGCAAGAAAAATACGAGTTGGATGATGGTTGCGTGACCGGTGGCATTTATGATCCTGCGAAGTGCAATGTTTCCACGGCCATCCTCAACGGCATAGAGCAGAGCCCGTGGCTCAAGTCGTCGGTCAGCCTTGGGCTGATCTACAACACCATCGACGATATGAAGAACCCCCACGAAGGCATCTACGCTACTACGACGGCCGAATTCGCAGGCCTTGGCGGCGATGCCAAGTTCGTCAAGATCACAGGACGCGGTAGCGTCTACCAGACGCTGTCTGAGCAGTTCGACCTTGTTGGCCTCATTTCGGCTGGCGCCGGTACGGTACAAGGTTATGGCGGTGGTGATCTGCGTGTGTTCGATCACTTCCAGAGCACCGACCGCATGATTCGTGGTTTTGCCTATGGTGGTATCGGCCCGGTCGATAGCCAAGGTGCAGGTGACCACCTCGGCGGCACCACCTATTTCAATGCCTCTGCGGAAGCCCAGTTCCCGTTGCCGGTCATTCCAGAGAGCTTTGGCGTGCGCGGCGCGGTGTTCGCCGATGCGGCGACGCTCTACGGCAGCAAGATTCCCGCCGGCTTGGTTAACCCAGATTCAACCGGCATGAAGCTGCGCGCTTCGGTCGGTGTCGGCCTGATGTGGGCGTCGCCGTTCGGTCCGATCCGCATTGACTATGCGATCCCCGTCAGGAAGGAAGCGTCAGACGACGTGCAGGAATTCAACTTCGGCATATCGACCCGCTTCTGATCGGCGGCCAACGATGCTCCCGGGTCGCAGAGGTCCGGGAGAAATGTTCCGACCTAGCTGGATATAGCTTTTGGAATGACCGATCCGGTGTTCTTCGCGCCATCACGCCGGTACACGGCGGGCGAAGTCGCGAATCTGACCGGCTCGGTGCTTGTCGATTCCGACCTTGCCGACGTGTCCATCGAGATGCTCGCGCCGGCCAATGAGGGCGGCGACAACGCGCTCGTTTTCGTCGATGGCAAGCGCAATTTTGCGCTGATGCAGTCGCTCCGCGCGGCCGCGGTGCTGTGCCCGGCGGAATTCGCCAACAAGGCACCGGCTGGCATAGCCGTGCTGGTTCATCCCCGTCCGCAACAGGCCTTCGCGCTGATTGGGCGACTGCTGTTTCCGACAGCCGCCACGCCGGGGCCGATGACCGATGAAACCGGTATTTCACCTCATGCCCATATCGATCCGAGCGCGCATGTCGAGAAAGGCGCGATTGTCGAAGCCGGCGCCGTGATCGGCCCGGCAGTGTCCATAGGCAGCGGCACCGTCATCGCGCCTCAAGCCGTCATCGGCCGGTCCTGCCAGATTGGCCGTGACGGCTATATTGGCCCGGGCGCCAGCGTCCAATATGCACTGATCGGCAACCGAGTCATCATCCATGGCGGCGCCAGGATCGGCCAGGATGGGTTTGGCTTTGTTGGCGGCGCCAAGGGGCCGGAGCGTGTGCCGCAGATCGGTCGTGTCATTATCCAGGACGATGTCGAGATCGGCTCCAATTCCACCGTCGATCGCGGAGCCATGTCCGACACGATCATCGGCCAGGGCAGCAAGATCGACAATCTCGTGCAGATCGCCCATAACGTCCGTATCGGCCGCAATTGCATAGTGGCCGGGCTTTCGGGTATCTCCGGGTCCGTGGTCGTCGGCGACAATGTCACCATGGGCGGTGGCGTCGGGCTTGCGGATCACCTGACCATCGGTACAGGGGCCAAGCTTGCCGCCAGAAGTGGATTCATGAGCAATGTCCCCGCGGGCGAGATCTGGGGCGGTTATCCGGCGCAGCCGATGGCGGAAGCCATGCGCGAGATAGCCATGCTGCGCAGGCTCGCCAGGACCCGCAAACAGGGTGAGGGAGGCAATGGCTGACATGACCGCGGCGACGACGCTGGAAGCAGTCGACATATTGGGGCTCATGAAGCTCCTGCCGCACCGCTATCCGTTCCTGATGATCGACCGTATCGTCGACATCGATGGCGAGGAGTCCGCTGTCGGCATCAAGAACGTGACCATAAACGAGCCGCATTTTCAGGGCCATTTCCCCGAACAGCCGGTCATGCCCGGTGTGCTGATCGTCGAGGCGATGGCGCAGACGGCCGGCGCCATCTGCATCCGCAGCCTTGGCGCGGCAAAACCGTCGCTGGTCTATTTCCTGACCATCGACAACGCCAAGTTCCGCAAACCGGTCGTTCCCGGCGATCAGTTGAAGATCCATGTGAAGAAAATCAAGAAGCGCGGCAACCTGCTCAAATTCGCTTGTGAAGCTCTGGTCGACGGTGCGAAAGCCGCCGAAGCCGAGATTTCGGCCATGATGGTCACCGGCGACTGACGATCGAATGCTTATGAAAATCAAGACATCAATCCATCCTTCCTCCGTGGTGGAGGAGGGCGCTCAAATCGGCCAGGGTGCCCGCATCGGGCCGTTCTGCCACATCAGCGCCGATGCCGTGATCGGCGATGGCGTCGAACTGGTTGGCCATGTCTCGGTGCTGGGCGCGACCACCATTGGCGCGGGCACCACGGTCTATCCAATGGCTATATTGGGTGCGCCGCCGCAGAACACCAAGCACAAGGGCGGTCGCACCACCTTGGTCATCGGCGCCAATTGTACGATCCGCGAAGGCGTCACCATGCACCTCGGCACCGATTCCAGCCGCGGCGAAACGACGGTCGGCGACAATGGCAATTTCCTTGCCTACGCCCATATCGCCCATGATTGCGTGGTCGGCAACAACGCCACCTTCGCCAACGGAGCCACACTGGGCGGTCATTGCGAAATCGGCAACAACGTCTATATCGGCGGCCTGACCGCGGTTCATCAATTCGTGCGCGTCGGCGACAACGCTTTTCTTGGCGGGTGTTCGGCGATCGTCGGCGACGTCATTCCCTATGCCATTGCCGTCGGCAACCGCGCCAGCCTGCGCGGCCTCAACATCGTCGGTCTCAAGCGTTCCGGCTTGCCCCGGTCCGAGATCCACCTGTTGCGCAAGGCCTACAAGACGATCTTCGATCGCTCGCGCACCGTCGGTGAGAACATAGAATTCGCCAAGGCGGAATTCGCCTCGTCGCCGACCGCTATGAAGATCGTCGATTTCATCTCCAGTCGCGGCAAGCGGCACTATGCGGTGCCGTCGCTCAAGGGCGGCGATGGCGACGATGTCGATGACGAAGGCTGACACAGCGGCGACAGATATTCATCTCCCGCCCGGCGCCAGGGTCGGCATCATTGCCGGCGGCGGCAGCCTCCCGGTTGAAGTCGCGGCTGGCTCGGCGGAGCAGGGCTATCCGCCGTTCATCATCCTGATGGAAGGCGAGGCTGACCAACTGTCCGAGTTGCGCCGATACGAGCATCAGACCCTTGCCCTGGAGGAGATCGGGTCGCTCATTCCGTTGCTCAAACGCAACCGGATCACGCATCTGGTGCTTGCCGGAGAGATCAAGCGCCGGCCAAGACTGACGCATCTGCGGCCAAGTTTCAGCCTGCTTGCGGTGATCCCGGTTGCTGTCATGGCGCTGGCGCGCGGCGACGATGGGTTGTTGAAGGTCGTGACGCGGGCCTTCGAAGCGCGTGGGATCAAGGTCGTGGGTGCCCACCAGATCGTCCCGAACCTCGCCGCCGCCGAAGGCGTCTTGACCAAGGCCGCGCCGCAAAAGTCCGACTGGCGCGATATCGAGGCCGGCCTTGCGGCGGCAAAGGCCATCGGAGCGCTGGATATCGGCCAGGCGGCGATCGCGGTCGGCGGCCGCACGATCGCGCTCGAGGGCATCGAGGGCACCGCCGGCCTGCTCGACCGTGCCAGGCTTTTGCGCGGCCACGGCCGGATAGCGGGCAAGACCCGCGGCGTGCTGGTCAAATGCACCAAGCCCGGTCAGGAGCTGCGCGCGGATCTTCCTTCGATCGGCCCGCAGACGGTCGAAGCCGCCAATGCCGCCGGCCTTGCCGGGATTGCCGTCGAGGCTGGGCGCTCGCTGATCCTGCAAGGTCCCGAAACCCTGTCGCGTGCCGACGCGCTCGGCCTGTTCATCGTCGGTCTGCCCGCGGCGGAGCCAGTGCATGGCTGACAGGGCGCTGAAGATCGCGATCGTCGCCGGCGAGGAATCGGGCGACCTGCTTGGTGCCGATATCGTGCGTTCACTCAGACTGGCAACGGGCCGCGAGGTGCAACTCGTCGGCCTTGGCGGGCGCCATCTGCAGGCTCTGGGGCTGGTCTCTCCGTTCGATGCTGGCGAGATCGCGCTCATGGGCTTCAGCGCCATCCTGCGCGACCTGCCGCGCCTTGTCAGGCGGATCGGCCAGATGGCCGGGATCGTCGCAGACGCGCGGCCAGATTGCCTCATCACTATCGACAGCCCGGACTTTTCGCTGCGCGTGGCCAAGAAGGTGCGCGCGGCCAACCCGTCGATCCCGATCGTCCATTACGTCTGCCCCAGCGTCTGGGCATGGCGGCCGGGCAGGGCGGCGGCAATGAAGCCCTATGTCGACCACATCCTGTGCATTCTGCCTTTCGAGGTGAAGGAGCTTGAGCGCCTGGGCGGTCCGCCCGGTACCTATGTCGGGCATCGCCTGACGCATGACGCGGGCGTGCTCGGTGCTGCGAAGGCTCAAAGCCTGCCGCGCGATCTTGCTGCCGATCGCGTAAAGACACTGCTCGTCCTGCCCGGCTCACGGCGCGGCGAGGTGCGGCGGCTGCTGGAACCGTTCGGGCAGACAGTGGCGATGCTGCGCAGCCGCGGACACCGCCTTCGGCTGCTGCTGCCGACGGTGCCGCATGTCGCCGAAATCGTCCGCTCGGCGGTTGCGAGGTGGGATGAGAAGCCGGAGATCATCCTTGATCCCGAGCGCAAGTGGCAGGCCTTCGGCAAGGCCGACGCGGCGCTGATCGCCTCCGGCACGGTCTCGCTGGAACTGGCGCTTTCCGGGGTGCCGATGGTCTCCTGCTATCGGGTTGACCCGGTCGCGCGCCTTGTGGCGCTCTATCTCGTTTCCGTTTGGTCGGCGCTGTTGCCCAACTTGATCTCGGATCGGGCGCTGATCCCGGAATTCTACAACGAGTTCGTCAAGCCGAACAATCTGGCCCGCCAGCTGGAAGCGTTGTTTGGCGACACAGGCATGCGCGCCTGGCAGAAGGATGGATTTGTCGAGATCGCGCGGCGCATGACGACGGAAAAACCGTCGGGCGACATCGCCGCGCAGGTGGTGATGGAGTGCATCAGGAGAGCGAATAGGGAGTAGCGAATAGCGAATAGGGGCCAGGCACCGTTCGCTGCTTATCTTCCCTATTTCGCTACTCGCTATTTCGCTATTTGCTCAAATCACCTTTTGGCGATCGGCACGTAATCGCGCTCCGGCGCGCCGGTGTAGAGCTGGCGCGGGCGGCCGATCTTCTGGCGCGGATCCTCGATCATTTCCTTCCACTGCGCGATCCAGCCGACGGTGCGGGCGACCGCGAACAGCACGGTGAACATGGTGGTGGGGAAGCCCAGCGCCTTCAGCGTGATGCCGGAATAGAAATCGACGTTCGGATAGAGCTTCTTCTCGATAAAGTAGGGGTCGGTCAGCGCGATCTTTTCGAGCTCCATGGCGATGTCGAGCAGCGGATCGTCCTTGATGCCGAGTTCGCCCAACACCTCGTGCGCCGTCTTCTGCATGATCTTGGCGCGCGGATCGTAGTTCTTGTAGACGCGGTGGCCGAAGCCCATCAGCCGGAACGGATCGTTCTTGTCCTTGGCGCGGGCGATGAATTCCGGAATGTGGTCGACATGGCCGATCTCGCCCAGCATGTTCAGCGCCGCTTCATTGGCGCCGCCATGCGCCGGACCCCACAGGCAAGCGATGCCGGCGGCGATGCAGGCAAACGGATTGGCGCCCGAGGAGCCGGCGAGACGCACCGTCGAGGTCGACGCATTCTGCTCGTGGTCGGCATGCAGGATGAAGATGCGCTCCATGGCGCGCGCCAGCACCGGATTGATCTTGTACTCCTCGCACGGCACGGCAAAGCACATATGCAGGAAGTTGGCGGCGAAGTTCAGTTCGTTCTTCGGATAAATGAAGGGCTGGCCGATGTGATATTTGTAGGCCATCGCCGCGATCGTGGGCATCTTGGCGATCAGCCGCATCGAGGCGACCATGCGCTGGTACGGGTCGGAGATGTCGGTCGAGTCGTGATAGAAGGCAGACAGCGCGCCAACCACGCCGCACATCACGGCCATCGGGTGCGCGTCGCGGCGGAAGCCGGTGAAGAAACGCGACATCTGCTCATGCACCATGGTGTGGCGCGTCACGCGGTAGTCGAAATCGTCCTTCTGCGCCTTGGTCGGCAGTTCGCCGTAGAGCAGGAGGTAGCAGACTTCGAGGAAGTCGCCGTGTTCGGCCAACTGGTCGATCGGATAGCCGCGGTGCAACAGAATGCCCGCATCGCCGTCGATGAAGGTGATCTCCGACTCGCAGCTTGCCGTCGAGGTGAAGCCAGGATCGTAGGTGAAAGCGCCGGTGGTGCTGTAGAGGGCGGCGATGTCGATGACGTCAGGCCCGACCGAGCCGCTGCGCACCTTGAATTCGTGCGTCTTGCCGGCGAATTCCAGCTTTGCCGTGGCCTCTTGGGTTTTGCCGCCAAACTCCATCTTTGTCGCAGCTTCGGTCATTGCAAACTCCTTCTTGTTTCCTCATGCCGGCAACGGCAAATTCTGCAAAGCGACACGTCGAAATCACCGCAATGCGCGTATTCGCGACCGCATTTTAGGAGGTGCGTGCCAGATTGGGCCAAGGCCTAATGTTGCACTGCGAAACGCGCCTTTCAATGCCAATCTTCTTGGGCCAGTTTGCTCCTAATCGATTTGATCCGCTATGCGCGCCAGGCTTTCGTCGCGGCCCAGCACGGCAAGCACGTCGAACACGCCGGGCGAAGTGCTCTTGCCGGTCAAGGCCGCGCGCAAGGGCTGCGCGACGGCGCCGAGCTTGTGGCCGCCGACCTGCGCAACGTCACGGATCGCGGCCTCGGCCGAGGCCGCCGTCCAGTCGCCGGAAATCGCCTTGAGCGCATCGTGAGCGCCGCGCAGGATCTTGCGCGCGTCGTCATTGAGCAGCAGCGCGGCCTTCTCATCGATCGGCAGAGGCCGCACCGCAAACAGGAAGCCCGCGCCGTCGACCAGTTCGACCAGTGTCTTGGCGCGCTCCTTGAGGCCCGGCATGGCGGCGAGAAGCTGCGCCCTGGTCTTGTCGTCGAGACGGGCGGCCAGCGCCGGGCCGCCTTCGAGATAGGGCAAGGTGTCGACAAAGATGTCGAACAGTTCGGCGTCGTCCATGCGGCGCATATGTGCACCGTTGATCGACTCGAGTTTGGCGAAGTCGAAACGCGCGGCACCCTTGTTGACGTCGCCGATATCGAACCACGAGACCATGTCCTTGATCGACATGATCTCGTCGTCGCCATGGCTCCAGCCGAGCCGGGCCAGGTAGTTGAGCAGCGCCTCCGGCAGGTAGCCCATGGCCCGATAGGCCTCGACGCCGAGCGCGCCATGCCGCTTCGACAGCTTGGCGCCGTCGGCGCCGTGGATCAGCGGGATGTGCGACATCGACGGCACATCCCAACCCATGGCGTTGTAGATGACCGTCTGGCGCGCGGCGTTGGTCAGGTGGTCGTCGCCGCGGATTATGTGGGTGACGCCCATGTCATGGTCGTCGACGACGACGGCATGCATGTAGGTCGGGTTGCCGTCCGAGCGCAGGATGATGAAATCGTCGAGATCCTTGTTGGGAAAGCGCACTTCGCCCTGGACGCGGTCATGCACCACCGTCTCGCCCTCGGTCGGCGCCTTGACGCGGATCGCGCCCTTTACGCCGGCCGGTGCCTCGGATGGGTCCCGGTCGCGCCAGCTACCGTCATAGCGCGGCGGCAGACCCTTGGCCCGTGCGGCTTCGCGCATCGCCTCGAGCTCCGCCGGCGTCTCGTAGCTGTAATAGGCCTTGCCCATACGAACCAGTTCCTCGGCCACCTCACGGTGGCGCGGCGCGCGCTCGAACTGTGACACCGCGCCGCCATCCCATGACAGGCCGAGCCAGGTCAGCCCGTCGAGGATGGCCGCGGTGGCTGCATCCGTCGAGCGTTCGCGGTCGGTGTCCTCGATGCGCAGCAGCATCGTGCCGTCGGTGTGCTTGGCATAGAGCCAGTTGAACAGCGCCGTGCGCGCGCCGCCAATGTGCAAATAGCCGGTGGGCGAGGGGGCAAAACGGGTGACGACCTTGTCGGACATGGGACTCTCGGGAAGCGTCTGAAATGGAAGCGGACGCGCGGACTTTCGCGCGGGTGGCGTTCATGTAGCATAGGGGGTCTGGGGCGCAAGGGGCAGACCCGATGGCTGGACGTGGCCGGGGCACGGAGGAGAGCGAGGACACCGTCATCGGCGTCAGCGAGCGGTCGCTGTTTGCCAATCCTGTCCCTGCGCCATCGGCGCCCGAAACACTGCCAACGCTGCGCCCCGGCGACCAGCTTTTACCTGAAGGCATCAACACGCCGGTAAGCCTGGCCAGAACCAGTGCGGTCGTTCGCCTGCGCAGCCATCTCAGCCGTCTGTCATGGCCGGGAATCCAGGCAAGCGTGGCTTCCGCTGCCGCCCTGGAGCTTGATCGCGGCGTCGCATTCCTGCTGGTGCCGGTATTCCTGGCTTCGGGCGTCACCGTCTATTTCTCGCTGGCCGCCGAGCCTGGTTTTGTTCAACCCATCGCCAGCGTCGTACTGATGGCGCTCTGTGCGATCGTCTCGCGGTCCTGGCCCAGAACCCATCTGTGTCTGATGGCCGCGCTGCTGTGTGCCCTCGGCCTGCTCGCCGCCAAGATCGAGACCTGGCGTGCAGGCACCCCGATGCTCGGTTCGGAAATCGCCACTCAGGTCACCGGCCGGGTAGTGTCGCTGGACCGGATGGAGACGGGGCGTATCCGGCTGACCATCGACGTAACGTCGACTGCCCGGCCGAAATTGCGCTATGCACCGGAACGGGTTCGTATTTCCGCCGTCAAGATACCGGCCGGGATGAAGGCCGGTTCGCTGGTGAGCGGCTACGCCAGGCTGTTGCCGCCGACCGGTCCGGTGCGGCCAGACAGTTACGATTTCTCCTTCGACAGCTATTTCGCGGGCCTCGGCGGCAGCGGCTTCTTCATGGGAACGCCAAAGATCGTTGCCGCTGACGATGAGGCACCGTTGTGGTCCCGCCTTTCGTCGTCGGTAGAGAACGCCAGGCAGGACATCGCCGACCGCATCAGGGTCAGCGTCGGTGGCGCCGAGGGCGAGATCGCGGCGGCGCTGATGGTCGGGGTGCGCGCCGGCATTCCCGATGAAATCAACGAGGCCATGCGGCGCACCGGCATCTATCACATTATTTCCATTTCCGGGCTGCACATGGCGTTGGTCGCCGGCACCATCATGATGCTGATGCGCGGCGCCTTCGCCCTGTTCCCCGACTTCTCCTCGCGCCGCCCGGTGAAAAAATACGCCGCCGCCGCCGCACTTTTCTCGATCGCCGCCTATCTCGTCATCTCCGGCGTCGTCGTTGCCGCCGAGCGCAGCTTCATCATGCTGGCGGTGATGTTGATCGCGGTCCTGTTCGACCGCGCGGCGCTGACCATGCGCAACCTGGCGATCTCGGCCATCGCCGTTATCGCGGTGTCGCCACACGAAGTGGTCGGCCCGAGTTTCCAGATGTCCTTTGCGGCGACCGCGGCGTTGGTCGGCGCCTATGCGAGCTGGGCCGATCACCACGCCGGTAAGGCCAGACCGCCGCCGCCAAAGCGATCCCTGGCCGGTTTCCTGACCCGCAGGGTCCTGCTGGCGGCGGGCGGGTTGGCGATGACCTCCATCATTGCCGGCAGCGCCACCGCGCTCTTCGCCATCTGGCATTTCCAGCGCGTCTCGCCGCTCAGCCTGTTCGCCAATCTGGCGGTCATGCCCTTCGTCGAGATTGTCATGCTGCTTGCGGTGTTCAGCGCCGTCATGATGCCCTTCGGCCTCGACGGGCCATTTCTCTACCTGATGGGCAAAGGCCTGACGGCGATGATCGCCATATCGGCGTGGATATCGGAGCGTTCGCCGGTCGACGCGGTCGGGCTGATCTCGCAGCAATCCGTACTGATGGTGGCGATCGCCCTGGTCATTGCGACCATGGCAACGACCTGGCTCAGGCTCGCGGCCATACCCTTCGCACTTTTCGGCCTGCTGACGGTCTCCGATACGCGCACGCCCGACGTGCTGATCTCGGAGGACGCCAGGCTGGTGGCACTGCCGATCGGGGGCGGCGAACTCGCCGTCAGCCGAGCCCGCCCGAACGAGTTCACAGTCGACAATTGGAAACGCGCGCTGAAATCCGAGACAATCATCCTGCCGGAGGCTTTCGGCACGGGGGACGGGCAGTTCGATATCTTCGATCCTGCGCAACTGCCGGCGGGAGCGCCGTTCTATTGCCTCGGCGGCCTCTGCATGGCCCGGCATCCCACGGGCGCGATCGTTGCCTATGTCGAAGACCGCAAGGATACATGGAAGGCCTGCGGATATGCCAATCTGATCGTCGTCAACGACGCCACCGGCTACGATGCCTGTCACAACCCGATGGTTGTCGTCGTCACCAAGCGGCAGCTTGCCCGTAAGGGAAGCGCCGCCATCTTCTTCGACCAACAGTCGGCGACGACGCCGGCCGAGATCGAGTTCTCCGTCGACAGGCCGTACCGACCCTGGCACGAGCAACGAAAATTCTCACGCGAGGCGAGGGGAATGCCGCCCTACCGCAAACCCGAAAAGCCAGAAACACCCCCCGCTCAGTAGCGCCGGATCAGCCCGACCAGCTTGCCCTGTACCTTGACCCTGTCGGGTCCGAAAATACGCGTTTCATAGGCCGGATTGGCGGCTTCGAGCGCGATCGAGGCGCCCTTGCGGCGGAAGCGCTTCAGCGTCGCTTCCTCTTCGTCCACCAGTGCCACGACGATCTCCCCCGGGCTCGCGGTATTGGCATTGCGGATGATGACCGTGTCGCCATCGAAAATGCCGGCCTCGATCATCGAATCGCCCTTGACCTCCAGCGCATAGTGCTCGCCGCCCATGATCATATCGGGCGGCACCGAGATCGAATGCGTCTGGTGCTGGATGGCGTCGATCGGCACGCCGGCGGCGATTCGCCCCATCACCGGGATCGACACCGCGGAAACGGCGTCGTCGTCATTTCCGGCGGCGGGCAGGCGCGACGCCGGCTTCATCTGCCGGCCAAGACCGCCTTGCCCGAGACTGGGCTGCCCAAGACTGCCCTGGATGACGCTGGGCGAGAACTTCTTTGCCGCGTTGAGGCCCGGCGCGATCGAATCCGGCAGGCGCAGAACCTCCAGCGCCCGGGCCCGGTTCGGCAGCCGGCGAATGAAGCCGCGCTCCTCCAGGGCCGTGATCAGCCGATGGATGCCTGACTTGGAAGCGAGGTCGAGCGCTTCCTTCATCTCATCGAAGGACGGCGGAATGCCGCTTTCCTTCAGCCTTTCATGGATGAACATCAAGAGTTCATGTTGCTTGCGCGTCAGCATGGCAGCCCCCAAGGCTTGGAACACCGGGTCTGAACCGGAATCAGAAAAACAAACCCAGAACAAACCCTATATGTTCCAGTTGTGTTCCGCAACTGTTTAAAGTTTAGTGAATTTATTAAGGCGGCTGAAACAATCCGGCGGTCGCAGGCGACGCGCCCCGGCGCTAGCCTGCCGGCAACGATGTGGCCCTTCGCATTGAATTGCCTCGATAAATGGGCAGCGGATTGGTCCCTGGGAAGGCTGGCATCAGCCTCTGATCCATCTCGCCGACAAGGATATCTGAGGCGGCAGGAGCCTTCACCATTGCCGCGCCGGGCCGTGAACGAAACGAAGCCAAAATGCCAACGACGATTGCGTCATCGGCCCGATTCATGCCTTGCCGCGCCGCCGCTTTCTTGTCGGTCCGCCGACATGCGCCCCGTCCGTCGCGCCGCCCGGCTCGCTATGGACATAGACGTGCAGCGTATAGCCGATATGAGCGGTCATCAGCGTCTTCGCGCGCTCGCTGTCGCGATCGAGTGCTGCCTCCATCAGCGCTGTATGGTGCTCGATCGCCACCGCATCGCGCAGCGCCTCCATGGCCTTCTGGTGTCCATCCTTGCGACCGGCGGCCGCACGCAGTGTCGGGGCCATGCCCAGGAAACGGTGGTGGCGGTACAGTTGATCGGAGATCATCGCGTTGAAGCGCAGCAGCCAGCTGGATGTCGCGGCGCTGAGCAGCGCCGCGTGGAAGGCGTCATGCTTTTCGTACCAGGCGTCGACCGCTTCGTCCGAGGGGTCGTCGAGAACGGACTTGCACCGCGACAGGCGATAGTGAGCGGTAACGACCGCGTCCTCCCATTCATGGCCGCCTTTCTCGATCGATTCCACCAGCAAGGGCAGTTCGACCACCAGCCGCGCCCGCGCTAGGTCCTCAAGCTCGGCCCGCGAGACGGGAGCGACTGCGAAACCACGGTTGCTGATGGCCGTGACAAGCCGTTCGGCCTCCAGCCGCGACAGCGCTTCGCGCAGCGGCGTCCAGCCGATGTCGTAGGTGTCGCGCAGCGTGCTCAACTTCAGCGGCGCGGCAGGTGTCAGCCGAGTGGCGAGAATATCGCGCCTGAGCAGCCGATAGGCCGCTTCCGTCTTCGAGGAATGCTCATCACCCGGCATCACAATCCATTCACCCGACCGTTTGGCACCAGATAGCGCTGGCCGCCCCATTATATATCAAAGCCTTTCATCGAGTAAATTATATATAATGTTTGACAGCCTCCGGAAGACCGCTCAAGATCGCCAGCAGCTCGGGGGACAGGCCCCGCTGAGCGCGTTTGTCTCAAGAAAGGCCACCGGATCATGAGCAGCAGGATTCCCGATCTCGCGGCAATCGAAGCGATGGATGCCGCCGATCCGATGCGTGCCATGCGCGAGCGCTTTGTCCTGCCGCAGGGGGTGATCTATCTCGACGGCAACTCGCTGGGCGCTGCTTCATCCGCCGTCTTCAGCGAATTGCAGCAGGCCGCGACGCAGGAATGGGCGCAGGACCTTATCCGCGCCTGGAACACGGCCGGCTGGTTCAACATACCGGTTGAACTCGGCGACCAGCTTGGGCGTCTGATCGGCGCCGCCGCCGGGCAGACTGTGGTCTGCGACACGACCTCGATCAACATCTACAAGCTGCTGCACGCCGCACTTGCCATGCGGCCGGACCGTTCGGTCATCGTTGCCGAGGGCGATAGTTTCCCGACCGACCTCTACATGGCCGAAGGTGTTGCCTCGACGCGGCCGGGAACGCGGCTGCGGCTGGAAGGTGTCGACGCGCCTGCCATCGAGGATTTGATCGACGACAGCGTCGCGGTCATGCTGGTCAACCACGTCAACTACAAATCCGGCCAGTTGCGCGACATGGCGGCGCTGACGCGCAAGGCGCATGACGCCGGCGCGCTGATCATCTGGGATCTCTGCCACACGGCCGGCGCTCTGCCGGTCGAACTCGACCGCGCCAATGCCGACTTCGCCGTCGGCTGCACCTACAAATACCTCAATGGCGGCCCGGGTTCGCCGGCCTTCATCTACGCAGCCGAGCGCCACCACGGCGATGTGCACCAGCCACTCAGCGGCTGGTGGGGCCACGCGCGGCCCTTCGCCTTCGAGCAGGGCTTTGCCGTCGGCAGCGGCATCCGCCGCTTCCTGTGCGGCACGCAGCCGGTGCTGTCGATGCGGGCGCTCAAGGGGGCGCTCGATATCTGGAACGAAGTCGACATGGCGGCGGTGCGCAAGAAGAGCATCGCGCTGACCGACCTGTTCATCCAGCTCGTCGAAGCCAGATGCGGCGCCTATGGGCTCGAACTGGAAAGCCCGCGCGACGGCAGCCAGCGCGGCAGCCAGGTGTCGTTCCTCCACCCGCATGGCTACCAGGTTATGCGCGCACTGATCGAGCGCGGTGTGATCGGTGATTTCCGGGCGCCGTCGACCATCCGCTTCGGCTTCACGCCGCTCTATGTCGGCTACGCGGATGTCTGGCAGGCGGTCGACGTGCTGGAGGATATCCTGCGCACCGGCGCCTGGCAGGACGCCCGCTTCGCGGTGAAGACCGCGGTTACCTGAAGTCGGCGCGATTCCAGGAAAAAGCGCGACGCGGTCTTGCGTCCGGATTTGCGCCAGAGCAAGGAGTTCAGAGCCGGGTCCGGACCGTCCAGAGTTCGGGGAACAGCACGACCTCCAGCATCTTCTTCAAGTAGGACGCGCCTGAGGTGCCGCCGGTGCCGCGCTTCAGGCCGATAATGCGCTCGACCGTGGTGACATGGTTGAAACGCCAGCGGCGGAAATAATCCTCGAAGTCGACCAGCTTCTCGGCCAACTCGTAGAGCATCCAGTAGCGCTGCGGGTCGCGGTAGACGGTTTGCCAGGCGACCAGCACCTCTTCGTTCTCGCTGCGCGTCTCGCGCCAGTCGGTGCGCTTTGCGTCGGCGCCGATGTCGAAGCCGTTACGCGCCAACAGCAGCAGCGCCTCGTCATAGAGCGATGGCGTGGCCAGGATCGCTTCCAGCCTGTCCGTGAGATCGGGCCGGTGCTTGTGCGGGCCGAGCATGGCGAGGTTGCGGTTGCCGGCCATGAACTCGATGGCTCGGTATTGCCAGGACTGGAAGCCCGAGGACTGGCCGAGCGCGTCGCGAAACTCGGTGTATTCGCTGGGCGTCATCGTGCGCAGCACGTCCCAGGCATTGTTGAGCTGTTCGAAGATGCGCGCGACGCGCGACAGCATCTTGAAGCTCGGCTCGAGGCGGTCGGCGCGGATCGAGCGGATCGCGGCGCCGATCTCGTGCAGAGCGAGCTTCATCCACAGTTCCGACGTCTGATGCTGGATGATGAACAGCATCTCGTCATGCGCCGAAGACAGCGGCGTCTGCGCGTCGAGCACCTTCTCCAGGTGCAGATAGTCGCTGTAGGACATCCGCTCCTTGAACGACATTTGCGCGCCCTCGGACGCCGGATCGTAGGGCTGGCTCAATTGCTTTTCTCCGCGCGCAGCCGGAAGCGCTGGATCTTTCCGGTCTGGGTTTTGGGCAAGGCATCGATGAACTTCACCGAACGCGGATATTTGTACGGTGCGATCGTCGCCTTGACGTGGTCCTGCAGGCGCTTGACGGTCAGCGCGTCCGGCGCCACGCCTTGCACCAGCACGACATGCGCCTCGACGATCTGGCCGCGCTCGCTGTCCTGCGCGCCGATCACCGCGCATTCGGCGACGTCGGGATGCGAGAGCAGTGCCGCTTCAACCTCGGGACCGGCGATGTTGTAGCCGGCGCTGACGATCATGTCGTCGGAGCGCGCGGCGAAGTGGAAGAAGCCGTCCGCGTCCTGGGTGAAGGTGTCGCCGGTCAGGTTCCAGCCGTCGCGGACATATTCCTTCTGCCTGGCATCGGCCATGTAGCGGCAGCCGGTCGGGCCGCGCACCGCCAGCCTGCCGGTGGAGCCGCGCGGCACTTCCCGCATCTCGTCATCGACGATGCGTGCCTGATAGCCGCCGACGGCTTTGCCCGTGGAGGCCGGCTTCATGTCGTCGAAGCGGTTGGAAATGAAGATATGCAGCATTTCGGTGGCGCCGATGCCGTCGAGGATCGGCTTGCCGGTCTTCTCGGTCCATTCCGCGAAGACCGGGGCGGGCAGTGTTTCGCCCGCCGAAACCGCGACGCGCAGCGAGGAGAGGTCGGCACCTTCATCCATCGCCTTCAGCATGGCCCGGTAGGCTGTGGGGGCGGTGAAGGAAATGGTCGCCCTGTAGGTCTCGATGATGTGGATCATGTTGGGCGGTGTCGCCTGCTCAAGCAGCGTCGCCGCGGCACCGAAGCGCAGCGGGAAGATGGCGAGCCCGCCAAGGCCGAAGGTGAAGGCCAGCGGCGGCGAACCGACGAAAATGTCGTCCGGCGTCACCTGAAGGATTTCGCGGGCGTAGGCATCGGCGATGATCAGCAGGTCGCGGTGGAAATGCATCGTCGCCTTCGGCACCCCGGTGGTGCCGGAGGTGAAACCGAGCAGGGCGACATCGTCGCGGCCTGTGCTGACCGCGGTGAAGGTGACCGGCTTGTCGAGGGCGGCGCGGTCGAGTTCGGCATCATGGTTGGCGGTGCCGTCGAAGCCGATGACCTGCTTGAGATACGCACTGCCTTTGGCACAGGCGGTCATCTCGTCCATCAGCCTGGTGTCGCAAAGCGCGATTGTGATTTCCGCCTTGTCGACGATCTTGGCGAGTTCGCCGGCACGCAGCATCGGCATCGTGTTGACGACCACCGCGCCGACCTTGGTGGCGGCGAGCCAGCAGGCGACCATGGCCGGATTGTTGGCCGAACGGATCAGCACGCGGTTGCCTGGCTTGACACCATAGTTCTCGACCAGCGCATGGGCGAGCCTATTGGTCCAGTCGGACAGTTCCTTGTAGGTGCGGCGGCGGCCATTGCCGATCAGCGCGGTGTGGTCGCCGAAACCTCTTTCGACCAGCCTGTCGGTCAGTTCGACCCCGGCATTGATGTGCTCCGGATAGTCGAAGCCGTCGAGCAAAAACTCCGGCCACTGATCCTGCGGCGGCAGGTTATCACGCGTGAATGTGTCGATATGCGCTGATGGCCCAAGCATCTTGCGGCTGCCCCTATCTGCCTCACGCCCATGGCTGAACGGGCTACAGGATCGCATCAGTCGAAATTTGTTTCAAGCCTAAAATGTTTTTTGGCTGGAGCATTGACGTCGCCCTTGCCGGCGGCCATTCCTTTCGACTGAAATGCCATCTGGGAGGGTACAGGTGCTCGAACATCGCGTTGCCGATTGGGACAATGCCTACGCCAACGGCGACAACATCGCCGGCAGCGACCGCTGGCCGGCGGCATGGGTCGAGCCGGCGCAGGCCTTTCGCGACGGTCTGTCGGCCGCCGGCCGGGCCAAGCTGGACATCGCCTATGGCGACAGCCCGCGCAACCGGCTCGATCTGTTCCTTCCCGATGCCATGCCCAAGGGGCTCGTCGTGTTCATCCATGGCGGCTACTGGATGGCGTTCGACAAGAGCTTCTGGTCGCATCTGGCCAACGGCGCGGTCGCCAGCGGCTTTGCCGTGGCAATGCCGACCTACACGCTTTGTCCCGATATCAGAATTTCCGGCATTGGCCAGGAAATCGCGGCAGCGATCGGCAAGGCGGCGACGATGGTCGGCGGGCCGGTGATTCTGACCGGACATTCCGCCGGCGGCCATCTCGCCAGCCGCATGGTGACTGCAACGACGCCTCTGGCGGCCGATGTGGCTGGCCGCGTGCGCAATGTTGTCTCAATCTCCGGCGTGCATGACCTCAGGCCGATCATGCGCACCGGGATGAACGCGACGCTGGCGATCGACGAAGCCGAGGCGCTGGCCGAAAGCCCTGCGCTGCTGCGTCCGATGGCGCGCACGCGCATCACCTGCTGGGCCGGCGGCGGCGAGCGCGCGGAGTTCCTGCGCCAGAATGCGCTGCTCGCCAACATCTGGACCGGCCTCGGCGCCATGACCAGCACGGTGGTCGAGCCGGACCGGCATCATTTCAGCATCGTCGACGGGCTTGCCGATCCGGAACATCCGCTGACGCGAACGCTGCTTGCGGAATAGAGAAGGCGTTTTTTCTAACAAGATTAGTGGTTTGGACGCCTGATCTTCATCGCAACATGAGCACGTTGCAGATGTCTCCGGCGATGGCGGCCGAAGCGAAGGGCTCGCGCACGATCAGCCCGTTGGCGTCGGCCAGCATCCTCAGCATCGAGGAATCCTGGATGCCGAACGGCGTCGCCACCAACATGCCGGCTTCTTCCTTGACCACCGCGCGCGCATAATCCTGGCGCAAATCATTGGCCTGCATGACGGCGCTGAGCCGGGCCTGCCGGATGTCCTGCTTGAAAGCGCGGCCGCCGAGCCGCGCCAGCAACGGTTTCAGGAACAATTGCGAACAGACCAGGCTTGCCACCGGATTGCCGGGCAGGCCTATGCATCTGATGGGGCCGAGCCGTCCAAACATCAGCGGCTTGCCGGGTCGCATGGCGATCTTCCAGAAACCGAGCATCATGCCTTCGCCGGTCAGCACGTCATGGATCAGGTCGTGGTCGCCGACTGAGGCGCCGCCAAGGGTGACAATGACATCGGCGCCGGCCGCGACCGCTTTCCTGACCAGTGCCGCGATCGCGTCCTTGCGGTCGGCGGCAATGCCGAGATCGAGCGCACGGGCGCCGACAGACTGCGCCGCCGCCGCGACGCCATAGGCGTTCGATGAAATGATCTGGTCCGGCCCGGGCTCGCTGCCCGGAGGCAGCAATTCGTCGCCGGTGGCGATTATGGCCACAAGCGGCCGTCTGACGACACTGACCCGCGGGTGATTGGCGGAGGCCGCGAGCGAAAGAGCCGCCGGGTCAAGCAGGCGGCCTTGTTCCAGCAGCACGTCGCCCTTCGAGAAATCCAGGCCGACGCGGCGGATGTTGCGCCCCTGGGCGGTGAGCTCGGTCACCTCGATTTCGCCGCTGCCGAGATCCCTGACGTTTTCCTGGATGACGATGGTGTCGGCGCCCTCGGGAAGCGGCGCGCCGGTGAAGACGCGCACCGCCTGCGCCTTGCCGACCGTGCCGTCAAAGCCGCGTCCGGCCGGCGCCATGCCGATCACCGAAAGCCGCGCCGGCACGGAAGCTATGTCCACGGCGCGCGTGGCATAGCCGTCCATGGCCGAGGCATTGAAGGGCGGCTGGGTGCGCAGGGCGATGACCGGCTCCGCCAGTACGCGATTCACCGCATCGAAAAGGGGAACGCTTTCGCTGGCCAGTGGCGATGCACCGTCCAGCAGGCGTTCGAGCGCCTCGGCGACCGGGGTCAGCGCCATCTATGCACCCGCTTTGTAATCGCCGGATTTGCCGCCGGTTTTCTCGACCAGCCGGATGCCGGAAATGACCATGGCGCGGTCCACCGCCTTGGCCATGTCATAGATGGTCAGGCAGGCCACCGAAGCGGCGGTGAGCGCTTCCATCTCGACGCCGGTCTTGCCGGTGACGCGCGCCAGTGCGGTGACTTTCAGGCCGGGCAGGGCATGATCGGCTTCGATGTCGACGGAAACCTTGGTCAAAAGCAGCGGATGGCAGAGCGGGATCAGCTCATGCGTCTTCTTGGCCGCCATGATGCCGGCGATGCGTGCCGTGCCCAGCACATCGCCCTTCTTGGCGTTGCCTGCGAGGATCACCGCCAGCGTCTCGGGCTGCATCGAGACAAAACCCTCGGCGATCGCCGTGCGCGTCGTCTCTGCCTTGTCGCCGACGTCGACCATATTGGCTTCGCCCTGCGCGCCAAGATGGGTGAGGGCGCCTGTCATCGTCAAATCACCTCGGCGGACGCCTTGCCGGTGAGCAGCGAGCGCGTTGCCGCAGACACATCCTGCTGGCGCATCAGGCTCTCGCCGACCAGGAAGGTGCCGATATCGCTCTTTTGCAGCCTGAGGCAATCGTCATGCGAGAAGATGCCGCTTTCGCTGACCAGCAAATGACCGCCCGGCACCATCGCCCGCAGTCGCTCCGAAGTTTCGAGAGTGGTCTCGAATGTCCGCAGATTGCGATTGTTGATGCCGATCAATTGCGATGACAGCTTCAGCGCGCGCTCCGTCTCGGCTTCGTCATGCACTTCGATCAATGCATCCATGCCGAGCTCGAACGCGGTCGATTCGAGTTCGCCGGCCATGGCGTCATCGACGCTGGCCATGATGATCAAAATGGCGTCCGCACCCCAGGCGCGCGCCTCGTAGACCTGGTAGGGATCGAACAGGAAATCCTTGCGTAGCGCCGGCAGCGACACGGCGGCTCGCGCCTTGGTGAGAAACTCGGGCGCGCCCTGGAAGGACGGCGCGTCGGTCAGCACCGAAAGGCAGGCGGCGCCACCTTGCGCGTAGGCCTTGGCCAGGGCCGGTGGATCGAAATCGGCACGGATCAGGCCTTTCGACGGGCTTGCCTTCTTGATCTCGGCGATCAGCGCGAAGCCCCCCGATCTGCGTTTGGCCTTAAGTGCCGCAAGGAAGCCGCGCGGCGCCTCGCTGTCCCGGGCTCGCGCCTTGATCTCGGCCAGCGGCACGCGTGCCTTGGCCGACGCGATCTCGTCGCGCTTGTACGTCTCGATCTTGCGCAGGATGTCTGCCATCGGCCTATCCGTTCGAAATCTCGACCAGCCGGTCGAGCACTTGCAGAGCCCGGCCGCTGTCGATGGCCTGCGCGGCCGTCGCGATGCCGTCGGCCAGCGTCGTCGCCTTACCCGCGACCACCAGACCGGCACCGGCATTCATCAGAACGGTGTCGCGGAAAGCGCCGGCAGCGCCGCCCAGCATGTTGCGCATCGCCTGCGCATTGTAGGCGGCGTCGCCACCGCGCAACTCATCCTTGCTATGATGTGCCAGTCCAGCCGCCTCGGGGGTCAGCGTGAAGGTGCGAATCTCGCCGCCGATCAGTTCGGCGACGTGCGTCTCCCCGGTGGTGGTGATCTCGTCATAGCCGTCGCCATGCACGACCCAGGCATGCTCGGTGCCGAGCGCCTTCAGCGTTTCGGCGACCGGCACGATCCATTCCGGCATGAACACGCCAACCATCTGCCGCTTCACGCTGGCCGGGTTGGAAAGCGGTCCGAGCAGGTTGAAGATGGTGCGCGTGCCAAGCTCGCCCCGGACCGGACCGACATGCTTCATCGCCGGATGGTGCGCCGGCGCGAACATGAAGCCGACGCCCGCTTCGTGGATGCAGTGGCCGATAGTCTCCGGCGGGATGTCGATCTTGACGCCGAGCGCCAGCAGCACATCGGCCGCGCCGGTCAGCGAAGACAGGCCGCGATTGCCATGCTTGGCGACCGGCACGCCGCTGCCGGCAATGACGAAGGCGGAAGCCGTCGAGATGTTGACCGAGTGCGAATTGTCGCCGCCGGTGCCGACGATGTCGATGGCGCCGTCAGGTGCGTCTACGCGCAGCATCTTGGCGCGCATGGTGGCGACGGCGCCTGAAATCTCGTCCACCGTCTCGCCGCGCACGCGCAGCGCCATCAGGAAGCCCCCGATCTGGCCGGGCGTCGCATCGCCAGACATGATGATGTCGAAGGCCTCGCGCGCCTCCTCGAAGGAAAGCGCGGTGCCGGTCGCGACCTTGGCGATATGGGTTTTCAGCGCGCTCATCGTGTCGAGGCTTGGGCAACGGCGGCCTGGTCGATGCGGACGTCGTACTGCGTCTGCAACTGCGCCACCAACTGGTCGAGCAGGTCGTCCGAGAGGCCGGAGGTGAACGATTTCTGGGCGTCGTCCGCCACCGAACTGGCATCGGCGCCGGCCGGCTCGAACACTTCGGCGACCTTGAACAGGATCTGCGCGTCACCGGTCGGGGCTGGGATCAGCCCGGAGCCGCCTTCGCCGACGCCGAACATCACCGCAGCGCCTTCCTTGCCGAAATCGGCGTCATCCGCCTCGCGCTTCAGGCCGCGCTTGGTCTGCTTTTCCAGCTTGAGTTCGCCGGCGATGACATCGAGCGTGGCGCCGGCCTTGAGCCGCTTTTCCAGCTCTTCAGCCTTGGCGGTCAGCCGCTTTGCTGTTTCCGCCGCGGTCCAGTCGGCGACCACTTTCTGGCGGACTTCGTCCAGCGTGCGGTCGCGGGCCGGCGTGATGGAGGCCACTTCGTAGAAAATGAAGCCATTGTCCGCCGTAGTCAGGGCCTCGTTCTCGGTTTTCGGCTCGGCATCGAACGCGGCCTTGATCAGGGCAGGTGACTCCGGCAGGTCCTTGACGACGGAACCATCGGGCCGCAGGCCGCTGCGATCGATCGCGTCGACGGTGATGTCCTTGAGCTTGAGTTTGGCCGCTGCGTCGGCCAGCGAGCTGCCGGAAGCGCGGGTGTCCTCGTAATTGTCGTGCACATCCAGTAGGATGCGGCTCGCCTCGCCGAGCGCCAAATCCTTGCGGATCTGGTCGGACACTTCGGCCAGCGGCTTCACCACTTCCGGCTTGATCTCGGTGACGCGCAGCAGCACCGCGCCAAAGGCGCCCTGCACGACAGGGCTGACCTCATTGGCGCCAAGCGCGAAGGCGGCGTCGGCGACCGCCTTGTCGGCGATCTTGTCCTTGGCGAGCGTGCCGAGCAGGGTGTCGGCCGGTGTCTTGCCTTCGGCCGTGACCAGCTTGTCGAAGGTGGCACCGGCCTTCAGCGAATCGAATGCAGCCTTGGCCGCGTCCGGCGACTTGAACACGAGCTGTTCGATGGTGCGCAACTCCGGCGTGGTATAGCGCGCCTTGTTCTTGTTGTAGTCGTCGCTCACCTGTTGGTCGGTGACCGAAGTCGTATCCATGATGTCGACGGGCTCGAGCCGGACATAGGAGAATTTGCGATATTCGGGCGCGGCGTAAGTCTTCTTGTTGGCCTCGAAATAGGCCGACAGCACGCTGTCGCTCGGCGCCTCGATTGGCTCGACCAGCGCCTTCGGCAAGGTCAGATAGTCGACGGTGCGGTCCTCGCCGCGGTAAAGCGCGACTGCCTTGAAGAAAGTGTCCGGCGCCTTGAGGCCGTCCGAAACCGCCTCGACGATCTGCTGGCGCACCGCCACCTGGGCCTTATTCTTCAAATAGTCTTCCGGTCGCATGCCCAGATCACGAAGCCGCCCCTCGAAGACCCTGCGATCGAACTGGCCGTCTGGCCCCCGGAACGCGGGTTCCTCGCGCGTCAGTTCAGCGAGTTTGTCCTTGGAGAACCCGAGCCCGAGCTTGCGTGCCTGTTCGTCTAGCACAGCGCCCGAAACAAGCTGCGCCAGCACCTGGTTGTCGATGCCGAGCGCCTTTGCCTGTTCATGGGTGAGGCGCTGGCCGAACTGCTGCGACATCACGGCGAGCTGGCGCTCATAAGCGAGGCGGTATTCGTTGATCGAAACCTTGGTACCGCCCGCGGTGATGACGGCGTCATGGCCGGCGAAGCCGCCCATCAGGCGGCCCGAAATGCCCCAGGCGGCGAAACTGACCACCAGCAGCGAAAGCAATGACTTCGCGACCCAGGTACCCGCCGCGCTTCTCAATGTACCAAGCATGGTTACTTCCGATTTATGCGCATTTCGCATGCGCCGAGTTTGAAACATGCGCAATAGCGCCCTTCCGGCCCACTGTCGATTGCTTTGTGGCCTGATTTTGGTAGTGAGGGCGCTGCTTAATGTCGCCCGGAGAAAACCGCCCCATGACCCCTGGAATTCGCCCACTCGTCGCAGGCAACTGGAAAATGAACGGCACCAGCGCCTCACTTAACGAGCTCAGGATGATCGGCAACGGGTTCATGAGCGGGCTCGACGCGGAGACCGAGGCGCTGGTCTGCGTTCCCGCGACCCTGCTTGCCCACGCCGCCGAAATTCTGTCGCGCACACCGGTCCATGCCGGCGGCGAGGATTGCCACGCCAAGGAGAGCGGCGCCTACACCGGCTGCATCTCGGCGGAAATGCTGAAGGATGCCGGCGCCAGCCATGTCATTGTCGGCCATTCGGAACGCCGCGAGCAGGCCGGCGAAGACGATGCGACGGTCCAGGCAAAGGCCTCGGCCGCCTGGCGGGCCGGGCTGGTGGCCATCGTCTGCGTCGGCGAGACACGGCAGGAGCGCGAAGCGAGCGCGACGCTGGACGTGCTGTCGCGCCAGGTGGCCGGTTCGGTGCCGGCCAGCGCCACCCCGTCCAACACCATCATTGCCTACGAGCCGGTCTGGGCGATCGGCACCGGCCTGACGCCGACCGCCGCCGATGTGGCCGAGGCGCACGCGCATATCCGTGAAAAGCTTTCGGAGAAGCTCGGCGCCGCCGCGGCCAAGATGCGCATTCTCTATGGCGGCTCGGTGAAACCTTCCAACGCGGTCGAACTGCTCGGCGTCAGCAATGTCGACGGCGCGCTGGTCGGCGGCGCCAGCCTTAAGGCGGCCGACTTCCTGGGCATCGCGGAAGCCTATCGCAGCATATCATGATGAGTTCGCGCGGCGGCGGAACGGCCGTTGCGCGCCGGGAATCGTTGTAAAGGACACGTTGCTTCCCATATTCCGGCCACGGGCTTGGAAATGCCGCGAAAGCATTGTATTGAGCCGCCTCCAATTCACCGGCCGTCTCCGCGGCCGGGCAAGGCCTTGCCAGGATTAACTATGCAAACCGTACTGATCGTCATTCATCTCATGGTCGTGCTCGCTCTTGTCGGCGTGGTGCTGTTGCAGCGCTCCGAAGGCGGCGGCCTTGGCATTGGTGGCGGATCGGGCTTCATGACCGCGCGCGGCGCGGCCAATGCGTTGACCCGGGCAACGGCGATCCTGGCGGCGGCTTTCTTCGTTACATCGCTGACATTGTCGATCATTGCCCGCTACGGCGAAAAGCCGATCGACATTCTCGACCGCGTCCCCGCCGACGGCAAGGGCGTGCTCAACCAGTTGCCGGGTACGGCCGCCCCGACACCGCCCGCCGGTACCACCGCGCCGACGCCACCGTCCGGCAATGGTGCCGCGACCACACCCCCGGCCACGGCGCCTGCCTCCGGCGCGACGCCGCCGGCGACCAACGGCACCACGACCGCCCCGGCGGCTCCGCAGGTTCCGAACCAGTAGTCCTGGCTTGTCCTGAGGGGCGATCTGTTGTCGTTTGACAACAGTCGCGGCAAATGCGGCGTAATCACCAAGATTCGACGGGGGCTGTTGCGGCCCCGCGCTTGAGGCAACCACGCTTATTCGACTATAGATTGCACGCGGCATTTTCGGTGTCCTTGGGGGACGCCGGGCGACGCCGTGGGCAACAAGCATTGAACGATCGGATCTTCGCCATGCAGCTTCGCAGCTTCATTTTCGTGGGATTTTGCGCCGCAATCGGCCTGAGTTCCCCGGCCTTTGCCGGTATGCCGGCTACTATGGCCGCTCAACAATCGGTGTCGTTAGAGAAAACCGACGCCATCAACGTCGCAGTCAAGAGCGATGCGGCGCAGTTGAAGCTTCTCAAGAAAAAGAAAAACCCGACGCCGGACGACCTCGCCCAGATCAAGAAGATCGAGGCCAAGATTGTCGCCGACAAGGAAGACGCCAAGGCCAAGGCGCTCGAAGCCAGGAAGATGGCGATGCGCGAGGCGGCGAAAGCCAGGGCCGACGCGGATCGCCAGGCCTTCCTGGCCAAGAAGGGCAAGAGCGCGCCCGCAACCGACGTGGCTGACGCCAAGCCGGGCAAGAAAACCACCAAGATCATCGAACCGGTGACGCCGATCGAGCCCATCCAGTCGGCCGAGCCGATTCCCGCCGAGGCGATGAACGTCGCGCTGACCGGCAACACCGGTGAGTTGCGCAGCGAGGCTCCAGCTGGCCAGAAGCAAAACACCAGCAGCGGTGGTTTGTTCGCCGGCCTGTTTGGCGGCACGTCGTCCGGATCCTCGATCAGCTATTTGCCGGAGACCCGCGCGCTCGACGCCACGCTCGCCAAGCGGGACGCCAAGAAACCCTTCAAGGTCAAGCCGGAATTCGTCCCGCAAGAGGTGGAGTTCAGCGGTTACGATGCCGGGACGATCGTCATCGACACCAGCGCGCGCCGGCTCTATCTGGTGGAATCCTCGTCCACCGCCCGCCGCTATGCCATTGCGGTTGGCCGTGAAGGACTGCAGTTCAAGGGCACGGTTGCTGTCGGCGACAAGCAGGAATGGCCTCGTTGGATCCCGACGCTCGACATGCAGAAGCGCGAGCCGAAGCACTATGGCCAGTACAAGGACGGCATGGCCGGCGGCGGTCAGAACCCGCTCGGCGCCCGCGCCATCTACCTCTATGACGGCAAGAAGGACACGCATCTGCGCATCCACGGCACCATCGCGCCGCAGTCGATTGGAACCAGCGCTTCGAATGGCTGCTTCCGCATGATCAACGAGCACGTCATGGACCTCTACAGCCGCGTCAGAGTCGGCACCAAAGTCGTCATCATCTGACGTTTTCAGCATCCTGCCGAAAGGGCCGGCTCAGCCGGCCCTTTTGTTTTGCCTTGTTCCTGACCTCGACGCCTTCTTGGGAAAAAGCCTTCGCGGTGGTTTTTTCTCTGGCGGAATCAATCTGGCCGCGTTAAGCGATGACTCCCATGGCGCGATATGTATTCATCACAGGCGGCGTGGTTTCCTCACTCGGAAAAGGCATAGCCGCAGCGGCCCTTGGGGCTCTCCTGCAGGCGCGAGGCTATCGCGCACGCATCAAAAAACTCGATCCCTATCTCAATGTCGATCCCGGAACGATGTCGCCTTACCAGCATGGCGAGGTGTTCGTGACCGATGACGGCGCCGAGACCGACCTCGATCTTGGCCACTACGAGCGCTTCACCGGCCGTTCCGCCAACCAGCAGGACAACATCACCACCGGCCGGATTTACAAGAACATCATCGAGCGCGAACGGCGCGGCGACTATCTCGGCGCAACCGTGCAGGTCATCCCGCACGTCACCGACGAGATCAAGAACTTCGTCCTCGACGGCAATGACGACTATGATTTCGTGCTGTGCGAGATCGGCGGCACCGTCGGCGATATCGAGGCGATGCCGTTCCTCGAGGCGATTCGCCAACTCGGCAACGACCTGCCGCGCAACAACGCCGTCTATGTCCATCTGACGCTGATGCCTTACATCCCGACGGCCGGCGAATTGAAGACGAAGCCGACTCAGCATTCGGTCAAGGAACTGCGTGGCATCGGCATTGCGCCCGACATCCTGCTGGTGCGCGCCGACCGCGCCATTCCCAAGGAAGAGCGCAGAAAGCTGTCGCTGTTCTGCAATGTCAGGGAAAGCGCTGTCATCCAGGCGCTCGACGTGCCGCATATCTACGATGTGCCGATGGCCTATCACAAGGAAGGGCTCGATTCGGAAGTGCTGGCCGCCTTCGGTATCGATCCGGCGCCGAAACCTCGTATGGAGCCGTGGCAGGCGGTGTCCAACCGCA
Organism: bacterium M00.F.Ca.ET.205.01.1.1; assembly: GCA_004791255.1. GTDB lineage: Bacteria > Pseudomonadota > Alphaproteobacteria > Rhizobiales > Rhizobiaceae > Mesorhizobium. Next base: position 110,724 of record SRUQ01000002.1, on the reverse strand, counting down.
TCCACAATCCCGAAGGCGAGGTGACCATCGCCATCGTCGGCAAATATACCGGCCTCAAGGACGCCTACAAATCGCTGATCGAGGCGCTCTCGCATGGCGGGCTCGCCAACCACGTCAAGGTCAAGTTCGACTGGATCGAATCGGAGATCTTCGAAAAGGAGGACCCGGCACCGTGGCTGGAAAAGGTGCATGGCATTCTGGTTCCGGGCGGATTCGGCGAGCGCGGATCGGAAGGCAAGATCCTGGCGGCAAAATTCGCGCGTGAGCGCAAGGTACCGTATTTCGGCATCTGCTTCGGCATGCAGATGGCCTGCATCGAGGCTGCGCGGTCGCTTGCCGGCGTCGATCATGCATCCTCGACCGAATTCGGCCCGACCAAGGAGCCGGTCGTCGGCCTGATGACCGAATGGCTGAAGGGCAACATGCTGGAGAAGCGCAGGGCGTCAGGCGATCTCGGCGGCACCATGCGGCTCGGCGCCTATCAGGCGGAACTCGCCAAGGGGTCCAAGATCGCTGAAATCTATGGCGACACCCAGATTTCCGAGCGCCATCGCCACCGCTACGAGGTCAACATCGACTACAAGCAGCGGCTGGAGGAATGCGGCCTGGTGTTTGCCGGCATGTCGCCGGACGGCGTACTTCCCGAAACCGTCGAATATCCTGACCATCCCTGGTTCATCGGCGTGCAGTATCACCCCGAACTGAAAAGCCGGCCGCTCGACCCGCACCCGCTGTTCGCCAGCTTCATCGAGGCGGCGGTGGAGCAGTCGCGCCTGGTTTAGGCGCCGCCACACGGGCCGCACCCATGCAGACCTATGTCGCCCTTCTCTACAGCATCATCCTGGGAGAGGGGCGGCGGGTCGTCATGTCCGACCTCAAGGTGATGGCTGAAGGTCTCGGTCTGCAGAATCCGCGCACGCTGGTGGCGACAGGAAATCTGGTCTTCGAGTGCCGGAAGACCTCGATTGGCGCGCTTGAAAAGCGGCTGGAAACAGCCTTCGAAAAGGCCTTTGGCCGCCACGTCGACATCATCGTGCGTGACGCCGCAGATTGGGTGAGCCTCGCGGGCCATAATCCATTCGCAGCCGAATCGGCGGAAACCGGCGACCAGGTCGCCGTGCGGGTGATGCGCAAGCCGGTCGCCGAAGACGCCTTATCGGCGCTTCAAGCCTGCGCCGCCGAGGACGAGAAGGTGCAGTTGGTCGGCGGCGACATATGGCTGGTCTTCTCGCGCGAGAGGCCAGGTTCGCGGCTGCTTGCGGCCGCCAGTCACAAGCGCCTGGGCATCGGCACGTCGCGCAACTGGAACACGGTGCGCAAGCTGGCCGAGATGGTAGGCAGTAGGGCAGTAGGGCAGTAGGGCAGTAGGGCAGTAGGGCAGTAGGGCAGTAGGGCAGTAGGGCAGTAGGGCAGTAGGGCAGTAGGGCAGTAGGGCAGTAGGGCAGTAGGGCAGTAGGGCAGTAGGGCTCCTATTTCCCTACTCCCTTACTGCCCTACTGCCTTATTCCCTTTTATGCCTTTGCCGTCTTCGCCCCCGCGCCGACGGCCGCCGTACGCAGCACGTAGTAGATGACGCCGGCAATCGCCACGCCGAAGAACCAGCCATAAACGCCCCACCAGGACGGCAGCCAGTTGGTGAAGTTCGGCAGGATCGACGAGAAGATGGCGCCGATACCGGCGGCGATGAAGGCGTTGACATGCCAGCCGCCCTGGAAACGGAATTCGCCGTCTTCGCGGTAAAGCGCCTCGACGTCTACCTCGCCTTTGCGGATCAGATAATAGTCGACCATCATGACGCCGAAGATCGGCCCCATCGTCGCGCCGATGACGTTGACGAAGGAGGCCGCACTGCCTTCCCACGGCGCGAAGGGGTAGAGCACCAGCGCGATCAATGCCGCGATGTAGCCGCCCTTCTTGAAGTCGATCTGGCGCGGGAAGACGTTGGAGAAGTCGAAGGCCGGCGAGACGAAATTGGCCACCACGTTGATGCCAAGCGTCGCAACCGCAAAGGTCAGGGCGGCAAGGGCAGCCAGGAACCAGCTGTCGAACTTGGCCGAGATCTGGTCGGGGTGCAGCAGCACCTCGTGGTAGACATCATAGGCGGCAATGGTGGTGACGCCTGCGACCAGCGAGAACAGGATGAGGTTGACCGGCAGGCCCCAGATGTTGCCTTTCCGCAGCGCCGCCTGGTCCGGTGCATAGCGGGCAAAATCGCAGAAATTGAGATAAAGCGCCGAGAAATAGGTCACCCAGATCGCAGCCACCGCGAACAGCGAGGTCCACGAGCCCGGCGTTCCCGGCACGCCGGCATCCTTGGTCTTTTCCAGGAGCACATCCATCGGGATGTCGCTGGTGAAGGCAAAGGTTCCGGATTTGACGCAGAGATAGACGGCGAGCAGCAGCATCATCACCCACACCGCTGGCCCGGCCCAATCCTGGAAGCGGCGTACCGTCTCCATGCCTTTCTGGATGATCAGGAGCTGCAGCGCCCAGATGACGACGAAGCAGATCACCTCGAGTCCGGAATGGCCGAGGAAATGCGTGTTGGCGTTGAAATCGGCGAACCATTGCGAGCGGATCAGCAGCGCCACGATGGCGCCGGAAGCAGCGGCGGTCTGTGCGCCGTACCAGAAGCAGGCGACGATGGCGCGCACCAGCGCCGGTATGTTGGCGCCCCATATGCCGAAGGACGCGCGGGCGAGCACGGGGTAGGGCACGCCGGTCTTGACCCCGGCGTAGCCGACCATGTTCATCAGCGCATAGATGATCAGCGAACCGATGCCGATGGCGATGATGAAATTGACGAAGCCGCCGCAGAACAGGAAGAGACTGGCGGCGAGGTAATAACCCCACAGGCTATGAACGTCCGATGTCCAGACGTTGAAGATCGAGAATGGCCCCCAGTTTCGAACCTTGGCCGGGGCGAGGTCTTCATTATACAGGTCAGGCGATGCGCCTTGTATCGTCATTGCAATGTCCCCTTCTTGCAGAACGCGCCCTCACGCGTTGACCGCGGAGGTTACGCCTGCCGCAAGGGAACGGGCAACCGACTGATTTGCCGGCTTTGGCCTTAAAGATATTCAACGAGGATCGAGCCTATCGGCTATGGACATCGGGATTTGCTCGGAATTCGTTCTGAGTCGTGCTAAGTTCGTGCTCGGTCGGTCGCCTGACAGGGCGACTGTGCCAAGCCTCTGCATTTTCTAAAACATCCAACTTTTTTGGGAACCAAATCGTCCGCTGTGAGTTTTGGAAGATTCGGTTGCACCGCGATCGTTCGGGAGGAAGACGATGGATCGCTTGCATTTCTTTACGCCCGTGCGGATTCTGCCCGGGCAAGGTCAGCCTGTGGAAGAAGTAGACAGCGTCGCCGAGGCGATGGTGTTTCTGCGCAAATGGCCGACGGGTCGGCGCGGACCGGTTTACCAATGCGCGTTGAACTGCTGTTCGGCAGCCCTGTCGGGCCAGATGTCGGCGGAAGAAGCAAGAAAAGCATTCACCGGCTTTGCCCGGATCACGCGGCTTCTGGACGACGACATGGCCTTGCCGATCGGCGGCGAAAGCATGGCGAAAATATACGCGCTGCGGCGTTAGCCACCTGTTCCCGGCTTGAGTTGGAGGTTCGTGCCCTGGCGCACGGGCGGTTGGCGGTCGTGCCCGCGGAACGCTCCCCGTGTTGCGGATCTTCGCGCATGGTGCGTGCTTGTGCGCGCAGATTTTCCGCCCGACTGGCGAGCAGGCGCAACCGATCAGCTAACGGCGCCTTGTGCAAGTTCATTGAGAGGGCGGAATGAATGGGATCATTCGCCCGGTGTCATCGCGGCGTTTCGGAACTCGGAGCCTGCCTGCTCGGGCACGCCTGCCGCGACAGCAGCGTTTTTGTTCTTCTTGCCGAACATCAGTTCGCCGAATCGTATGAATGGGCGCTCCACATAGCGCTCAGAGAGTCCTGCCAACGGCATCGTTATCGCCGTGACGACAGTTCCAAAAATTAGTCCGAACACGCCGTAGTTCTTGGCGATCCACGCCCAGCCAGACACCGCAACAAAAAGCGGCAGCAGCGCCGACAACACAACCGGGTGGATGAGGTAGATCCCATAGCTGATGCGCCCTAAGCCCGTCAGCGCCGGTTTGCTGAAAATGTGATCTCTTTCCCCGTCATGGAACAGAAACGCGACAGCCAGAAACGAAAGGCCCAATTCGGCCATCAGGGCCCTGATGTCTGAAACCGGAAACAAAAATCGGATGCAGATCATCGCCAAAAGCGCGGCGTAGACGACCCAGTTCGGAAGCCTTCCGCGCGTGATGGTGACAGCGGGAATGAGCATTCCCAATGCAAAAGATGGAAGGGCGACGTTCATGAGCTCCGGCGCAAAAGGCGCGCCGAGAAATAAACAGCTTGTCGCCCAAAACAGAAATAATACTGGGGCGATGTTGCCGAACACCACGCGGCCGAACGCGGTCAACAGGATGAACGGAACCATCAGCATTTCGGACTGCAAGGTCCACGTCGCGCCATTCACATGGTTCGTAATGAGAAAGCTGTTTTCAATGAGTTGTCGAATGGTGAAAGGCACTGAAGAATGACTTGGTGGATACAGCCAGCTTAGCAACCCGAACCCGGCAATCATCGCGATCAGGGCGGGATAGATTCTGAGTATCCGGCGGAACGTGAAGCTGATCGCGGTCCAGACGCTAAACGTGGCTTCCCTGTCCAGAGACGCCATGAGAACGGCCCCGCTCAAGATAAAAAAGAGGTTCACGGCCATCCCGCCGGCGAAGACGGAGAGGAGTGCTCTGCCAGCCAGGTCGACACCCGAAAGCGCCGTCAACGGAACGTTCAAAACGCGAGGCACCAGATGGGCGTCGGCTATATGAATGCAATGGTGAAATACCACGCAAACCGCCGCAATCCCGCGCAGGCTATCCAACTGAAGATTGCGGTTTGACATGCAGTTCACACCTTCAGGCGGCTCGCGCGCAAACGCTTAGCTGCTCCGATTTCTGACAGGACGAGCAGGCGTGCCGACGTATGTGCCTGGCGCAAGGATGTGATCGACCACCGTTGCTCCAGCACCGACGACTACGTTATCGCAGATTGATACTTTATCGATGACCGTGGCTCCGGCCCCCAAGAAAACGTTCGAACCGATGCGCGCGCGGCCAGCAACCGTTGCATTGACGGATATGTGAGAAAAGTCGCCTACCTGGCATTCATGCTCGACTATTGCGCCAGTGTTTATGATGACGCCGCAGCCCACCACAGCCGCTGGCCCCAGGTGAGCATGGTGACCAACCATCGTTCCTACTCCCACCTGGGCCAAGATGCCGATGGTGGCGGTTGGCGATATCAGTTTCACCGATATATCTTGCAGTTCGAACGCCGCCCTCCGGCCGAGATTGTCGCCCATTGCAGGGAAAACGCTCCATCCAACGGCCAGCGGGGCAGGCAAAAGATTAAGCGTTGGAAACCCGGCGAAGGTCTCACCCTGTCGAGCTTGAGCATCCACAAAGATCATGTCTTTGACGCCGGCGGCCAGTGCAATGTCGGCTACACTTCGCGCATGCCCGCCAAAGCCCAGAAAATAGATGCCGGCTTCTTGGGATGGTATCACTTTTCAGCCACCATTTGTCGGGCCGCCAACCGGTCGAGAACATCCAGATGCTCTTCCACGACATTCGCCCACGATCGCTTTGCCAGCACATCGTCGTAGAATTTCCGCTGTTGTTGATAGAGACTGGCGCGGTTTTCAATGGCCCATTCTATCTTGTGGCCCAAGGCCTGCCAGTCATAAGGATCGAAAAGAGACGCTTCTCGTAGCGCTGGATCCTTTATCACCTCGCGGGTCACTTCGATATCTGCCAGAACCGCAGGTGTTCCCACGGACATTGCTTCTGTGAAGGTAAAGGGCATTCCGCCTTCGGAAAGGCTAGGACTCACGGCCAAATCCGCGAGCTTGTAGCAGGCTGCCAGTTCCGGTTCTGTCAGCCCGTGGATGCACAATACATCCGATCGCAAATTATGCTGGTCGATGAAAGTGCTGACGCTTTCGTAGTGACTGAAGCCCGTGAGAATAAGTTTATGTCCGAGGCCTCTCTTTCGGAGAAGCCATTCATACGCCCGCAAGAGCGTTATCACGTTCTTGGATGGACGAAATTGACTGGCATAGAATAGAAACCGAACCTTCGGATTGCTGAAGGTGGTTGCATACCGTTTGTTGCTGGCTTTTCGAATGGCTGCGAGCAAAAGCATCTCGGCATAAGCCCGCCCCGTCGCCTCGTTGTCAGGAAAGCCGCGAATTGAGACCGGGCGACTTAAGTCGTTCGGAGCGTGAGGTATGGTCCGGATCGCACTCGGATCGATTCCGAATTTCTCTACGAGGATTCCGCGCTTGATATGGTCACTGTAGGTGACGAAATTCTTGCTGCGACGGATTGTGTTGGCCACAGTTCGGAAGGCATGCTGCATCGGAACGCCGCCAAGCTTGGCAAACCCTATAGGAAATTCCGCAAGAACAACATCAGGTACGCAGGTTAGCACTGGCGCCTTCAAATCGCCTACTCGGGGCCAGAAGGCGGCTGGTGTATACCAAGCGCTTATGTCACCCCGTCTGTTGCCGTTTTGAACCATTAGAGCAGACTCACGCTCCAGCATTCCTTCGTACAGCCTGAAGCGAAGTGTGGATAGCGACAGTGAGCCCATCGAACCAACAGCTCGATTAGCTGTTCTCAAGGCCCGTCTGACCGCCTGGCTGGCGGTGGCACGGAGCCTCTTTACCAGTCGCATCCCGAAAACAGCGGCGCCAATAGGAATTGCCAAGGTCGCGCCATACGCGACAAAGGATAGAAAAGCGGTGAAGCTTCGCGTGCTCGCAATTCGGCCCTTCAGCCATTCGCCATGCGAGGCTGCCACTGGATATAGTCTGTCGCGAAGCGCTCGAGAGCGCTTGCGCGGCGGCTTGGTCTCGCGACGGCGCTGCAGCAGTCGATAGACCCGATACAGGAACGGCGTCTGGTCGGGGCCCACGAGGCTGTAGGTCTGAGGGCGTATCCCGGCTTCCACGCAAAGTGCCACCACGGCGTCCCGGGACCAGCTCGGGCAAAGGATCGCGAAATGAGCATCGCCCCGATCTGTAGCCGCCTTCAAAAAGGAAGCCAGATAACGCCCCAGCCCCTCAGCCCTCATGTCGATGGAGGGAGCGTATGCAATGAATATGCCGTACGTCTTCATACAAACTCGCGCACAACGTGCCAGTAGCTGGGCGCCAGGCGTGCGACGCTCTGACTCGCGAGCTTCTCCTCGGAGGCCACGGCATGCCTGCGCTCCGCTACACTGAGCTCCATCGCATGCAGCTGAAATGCCATGTCCTCGGGATTTTCTCGGTCCATGAAACTTAGACCGAGATGGAATTGACGGTCCATTTCGCGCATTGCGGGATAATCACTGGAGAGAGCCGGAACGCCGTAGTGAGCAGCCTCGACAACGGCGAACGTGCCGTTGTCTTGTTCTGTCGGGTGCCAAAGGAAAGCGGATGAGGCGAGTTCTCGCCGATATGCTTCGTCCGACAATTCACCCAGAAATTTCACTTGCTGTCGAAGCGCGCGACTGCCTGCAACGACACGACCCAGGCCATCAAGATGCGGCAACTGGCTTTTGAGGATTTCACTCGAGCCAAATCCTGTCACGTGACAACTCAGCTTGCCGTCGTAGGCCTCGTAATAAAGCTGCAGTGCAGCAAGAGCGCGGCGATGGTTCTTGTGTGCCGCCAAATTCGTCGTCCAAATGAAATGGGTGGGTTCAGCACTGTGGTCATTCCGCGCGGCGGTGCCCTTTTCGGGCACGAGCATCGGCACCTTGGTGACACGCAGAGGATCGACACCTGCGTATTGGAGAGCGTCCTGCAGGGTGACATCCGTCGTCACCATCACATGGTCTGCTAACCGATTGGCCAACAGAATCTGTCCCTCAAGATCCGATATCTGATAGTGACGCTGCAAATAGTCGAAGACGACCAGGATCACCGGCCTCATAGGCAGCAGTGGCAATGACAACCTGTCGGACATCACTATCCACACATCACAGTCACCGAGCTGATTCACTCCGTCGTCGACGACCAGATATTTCTCGTAGATTGGCTGCCAATCGGCGTGACCATCGAACATCATCGCCGTTCTTGCCTCGGCCTTGTCCAAAATGATCCAATTGAAAGTTCGGATCTTCACCGACGGCGATAAATCGGACCAATCCTTCGGTGAGTATTCGGAGGGCAGATCGAGGTGAAGCAAAACGACCTCTGCAGCCTCTCCAGCCTGCTCCGATCCATTCGCCATCGCTTCGGCGAGCAACTTGGCGGCACGAAGCGTACCTCCGCGATAGACGATGGGCAGGATGATCGCTATTCGCTTTTTCCGTGACGGCACCCTGACCGGCTCCATTTTGGTCGCCTTCAAGCGCTCGACGACCTGCGTCAGATTTGCTCGCCAAGTTTCCTCCAGGTTATTCGGACTCATAGCGTGGAGAAGGACATGCTGGCTCGCCCGAATTTCATCGATGAATCGAGCGTCTCCCTGCAGCACCTTGCGGATCTTGGCCTTTGCCTCATCCACTGTTCGAGCTCTGCCGGGAAGGCCAATGCCCCCAAATTTGTCAAGCATACCATCTGCCATGAACACCAATGGCATACCGGAGCGTACCGCCTCAAACGGGTGATAGTGAATGTGACGTGGTTCGCGCGAATGATAAAACATAACGCGCATTTCCCGCATGTTGCGATCATGCACCTCGTCAGGGACAAATCCCAGTACACTCGGATCCTCAATAGCGATCGGCTGACTCCCGCCGATCGCATGGGGGAAACTGGCAAAATCGCGTTTGAATTGTTCGTAGATCGATCGGTAGTAGGGGTTGAAGCCGATGTCCGGGCAAACAAACAAGATGCGACGATCGGCACCTGTCCACCCCTCCTTTCTGTCGGTCGAAGATAAGCCCAGCGGGAGAAAAACGGCCTTCCTCTGGATGAGTTCATCCTCCACCGCATGCAGACCTTTGTAAGCTTCTCCGAACCAGAAACGGTCCCCCAACTTCTCTATGGTTTTCAGCCCTTGGGTGAAATGCTTTCGAATGTTCGAGTAGCTGTTCGTTTGCTCGAGCCCATAGGCGCGCCATATGGCTGCCCCGGCGAAGTGAGCCGATATGCTACCCAGCGCCTCCGCAGTGTGAACAATGAAAAACAGCAAGGAGAAATGACGGTTGGCCACAGCCCAGGCATCGCGGCCCGGATTCCGATACCAATCCGCAGCGTTTAGAACGGCAAGATCGCTGGCTGGTATGGATAAGTTTTGATCTTCGGAGCGGTCAACGGAGGCGCTTCGAAAACTAGGGTCCACCGGATAGATTTTCGGAAGAAAGATCTCGTTGAAGCCGCATGCCTTGAGCATCGGGATCTCGAAACGGCGGGCTGCGCCGTGGTTCAAGAGCCACATTACGCGAGGCATTGACTGCTGGCCCGGACCTGACGTCCAATGCGGCTCTTGCGGTGATTTGATCAATTGCCGAATACCTTACGATACCGCTCTTCGAATAGCCTGCAGGCGAAGACATACAGCTCGAAATCATTCGAATTTAACGAACGGAGGCGGGCCAGCGCTGCGGCTGAAAGGTTGGCGTCGACCTCCCTCGATCTGTTTTCGCGAGCTGGAGGAACAGAATATGGCAGAGCGTTATTCCTGAAGTTAGCCTGGAATAGCTCGATCGACTCCTGAAATCGCTCAACGATACCGAAATATTGGAAGACAGCCTCGAGGTTGCGCTTTGCGCTATCGAGCATGTCTGGCCTGTCAGGTGCGTCCGCCAGATATCTGGTCTGAACGTCTCTAATATGCCCCTCGATATAAAGATTCGGCGACATGACAAACTCATCAAGCGTTGCCGTCTGAGCGAAACGGAGCGCCTCGATCTGATAGGGCTCCATGACGTTCAACCAAGCCTCTGTGAGGTTGTCAGGGTTTGACCATGACTTCCATTGGGAGATCGCCCTTGCCAAGGGGTCCCGCAGGAACGTGATGAAAGTGAATTTTCTGCCGGTTCCCTTCAGCAGGAAGTAGTCGTAATGCCCCCAGTACAATTGGTAAGGACTCCGTTCGTCTCGTGTGACCGTCATATCGCCCATAAACGGCGGCGCCACTTTCGACTGATCGCCAATATTGGCAACAAGGTATTCGATGAAGGCTGACCCTGCCGTCTTGGGAATGTGCACGAAGGCAATAGGATTCCTTGGGTTCTGGAAGTCCTCTACAAACGGCCTGCGCGCGAGGTTCAAAAGACCCCCTCCATTGTAAAAAAATTCTCTTCGGAGAATTCGAATGCCTGCTCTACAGGTGCGTCCAACAGGATGCGCCCGTCCGCCAGCATGAGCCCGCTCTGGCACAATTGCCGTACATTAATAGGATAATCCACACTTCATTCCTTGAGGACCCGCGCCCGGATCGAATCCGGGAGAGGCTATCTCCAAAAAGAGCAGATCGTAGCGCAAATCCTGCTGATCTGCTCCTGGCTCAACCCGGGATAACTTGGCAGGTTGATGCCGCGGGCGCTCAAACTCGCAGAAACCGGGAAGTCTCCCTCTACTCGGCAATGAGGCATAGTGTGAGCTTGCGTAAAAAAGGGGCGGGTTTCTATCCCTTGTTGTGCCAGATACGCCCTTAGCGGATCACGATCTTGAGGCCGATCGACAATCACAGAGCACATCCAATGGGAGTGGGTCACTTTCCCCACTGGGTCGTGCATGCGTAGGGGGAGGCGAGTCAATCCAACACGATAGGCATTCGCAACCTTGGCCTTCATGGTGAGGATATCGGCAGCCATTTCGAGTTGGGCGAGCCCGATCGCTGCCTGGATGTTCGTCATCCGGTAATTGTAAGCCAGGATGTCGTGCCAATACTCGCGGTTGGATGAGACCCCTTGATTTTTGAGTCGGCGGCACCGTTTCATGATCTCTGGATCACGCGTCACAACCATGCCGCCCTCGCCGGTAGTGATCGTTTTATTGCCGAAAAAGCTGAAGGTCGCAGCGTCGCCGAACGTCCCGACATGTCGCCCCTCCCATTTCGAACCGAATGCCTCTGCGCAGTCTTCAATCAGCAAAAGGTCGTGTTTTCGGCAAGTGGCGACGATTGACGTCAGGTCGCAAGGATGGCCGTAGAGATGGACGGCCATAATCGCCCTGGTCCGCGAAGTCACGGCCAGTTCGACAGCCACAGGGTCCATCTGCAGCGTGCTCCCGACGGAATCCACGAAGACCGGCGTTGCCCCGATCTGCAGAATCGTGTTCACGGTCGCGATGTAAGTCAATGTAGGAACAATCACTTCATCGCCCGGTCCTATTCCCAAGGCATCAAGGACTAGGTGAATTGCAACGGTTCCATTGGCGACACTTGTGGCTTCGTTCGCTCCGATAAATTCAGCGAACGCAACTTCAAACCTTGGAACGAATTCGCCGCGAGATGAGATCCATCCGGAATCCAGGCAATCGTTGACGTACCTTGATACATTCCCGGCCAGATATGGCTGATAGACGGGAGTGTGCTCGACGTTAGCTTCGCCGCATATACTCGGCAGGATTGTACTATTCATCAAGTAACGATCCCCGCAGACTACGATTCACATCGTAGCGCTAGTGCCGAGGATGCTCAACAAGTTACTAGGAAACTGCCTAATTTTGCACAGGCCAAGACCTCGACGGCACCGATTGCTCAAGCTAATCCGACCGGAGAACGGTTGACAGGCGAGGTTCTGGATCGCGAGCGCGAACGTTGGCTCGACGATGCGAGTCCAGCGTAGCTCGCTCCAACGCGATCCTGTCGCGACTCACGTATGGAACTTTTCTACGAATTGTGGCGCTTGAATTGTCGGTACGTTGTCTCAACAAAGCCGATGGTCCAGCATATGGGGCAGCCGCGAAAAGCCAGCAGCGACACACCAGCCAAGGCCAACGAATAGACTGGGTGTTGCGCCGAGATCGATATCGCGTAACTCAAGGCGCAGATGCCGACGACACCGCGGCCCAGATGTTCGACAAGGCCACTGCTTGCAAACATCGTCCTGGCCAAGGGTTTGGACGATAGGCTCACCGGATTTCTCCTAATTCAAGAGGTATTCGCGCAGCAGCGCCCGGGCGCGGCGCAGCCGGCCCTTGACGCTCTCGCGAGTGAGATTGAGCGTGGCGGCGATGTCATCGATCGTCATTTCCTCGATATCGCGCAGCAGCACCACCTCGCGATAGTTTTCGGGCAGCGACTGAATTGCCCGCGAGAGGTCGAGTCGGAGTTCGTGCTGTGGCAAATGTGTCAGCCGGTCGTCATTGGCCGCATCCAGCAATGCTTCATCCAGATTGACCGGCTTCCCCATCACGCGCGCGGCCATGCGCAGGCATTCGCGGCGTACCACCGCGACCAACCAGCCGGATATTGAGCTCAATGCACGCAGCGTTCCGACGCGGCGGTGAAGCAGCCACAATGTTTCCTGCACCACGTCATCGACATCATCGGCCGCGTTGCAGCTGCGCCGCGCATAGCGTCGAATGTTGGGCTGAGCAACGGCTAACAAACTCACAATGGCTTGCCTGTCGCCACCGCGAGCCGCCTCGATCAGTGCGAGGTCATACTTCGACGCATACATGCGATCACCTACTTCTTGGTGCCGAGGCGGCGGCCGACCATGGCGCACATGGGACAGAAGCCGACGAATCCCGTTAGCAATGTGGAGGTGCCAACGGCGGCGATCAGGTAGCCGATCGCTAACCCCTTGAGGCCGAATAGGCCGCAGGCGATCATAGCCAAGCCGGCGACAACGCGTACTGCGCGTTCCCAGGCAGGTATATTTTTGACGTAGAGCATGGAAAATTCTCCCAGGTCGCGAGCGAGGTGACGCGCCTACAGGGTAAGAGGGCTGCGGCAACGATTTCGGTTCGCGCACGTGTAGAAATAGTTCTGCAGGTCCTAAGCCACCCGGAGGAGCTTCGCTTCTTGAACCGATAGCTGTCGTTGCCGGATTCGAAGATCTCGCAGCGATGGGTGAGCCGGTCGAGCAGTGCGGTGGTCATCTTGGCGTCGCCGAACACACCGCTCCATTCCCCGAACGACAGCGATCGCGCTGATCGTCTCGCCCTGCACCAGGCGCCGCCGCCGTATCTTCCGATCGTCTCCACGCACAACACCCCAGATTCTCCCCGCGCCGCCTTCAATGGCTGCGCAGGGTACGGGGTGATCAATTTTCGACGCCGGTTACAGCCCTTGCCTGGCCAGAATTGCACGCCGGTTAGCACCTCGGCGGCTCCGGCTGCGACGTCGTCGTGCCAACCGCCAGTTTCCTGGCCCGCCAGGTCGAGACCGGCGTCTTCCTGCGCTTACATTGCGCAAGTAATTGCCAGCGGTGAGTGCGCTGTTTAGGGATTCAGTTTGATTGCCAGCATCATGCTACAAGCTTCGCCTTGGATCGAAAGTGCGAATGCGCGCGCCGTTCATCGACCCAGCCTATCGGGATTTTTCTGCAGGTTGCAATCGATCCCGGCCTTATCGCATCGCGTGTCGCGCGTAAATGGTCCACAACGGCGCCGTGGCCTACCCGCGTTGCGGACTTCAGCGTTTGCTCTGAGACCGAGTGGGAATCTCTACAAGTTTTCCAGAATGGAGCTTGGGGTTTGGAACCCGCTGGACAAGCGCGGGCTTGGCGCCCGCCGTCACGTCGAAAAAGGTCTCGACCGGTGCGGGCCAGCCAATCAGGTAGCCCTGAATTTCGGTACATCCTTCTTGCGCAAGAAACGACCGCTGAGCTTCAGTTTCGACGCCTTCGGCTATAACGGGCATGCTGAGCGCAGACCCCAACCCAATAACCGCCCGAACGATCGCCGCTGACTGGCCGTTGACGTTCGCATCAACAATAAAACTCCGATCTATCTTGATCTTGTCGAACGGAAACGACCGCAGTGAAGATAGAGAAGCGTAGCCGGTCCCAAAGTCGTCCATGGCAATTCTGACGCCGAGGTTCTTCAGCCGACGCAGGATCGACTGGGCCCGTGGCGGGTCGTTTATCAGGACTCCTTCGGTGATTTCAAGCTCCAGCCGTGCAGGAGCGAGCCCAGTTTCAAAGAGGATTGAGTGAATAAGGCTGACCAGATCCCCATGCTGGAATTGCACGGGGGATAGGTTGACGGCAATCTTTAGGGGAGCGGACCACCCAGCAGCTTCGCGACACGCGCATCGCAGCACCCATTCGCCGATCGAAACGATCAAGCCATTTTTCTCAGCCAACGGAATAAACTCGTTGGGAGGAATAAAGCCCAGTGTTTCGTGATGCCAGCGCAGAAGAACTTCAAAACCGAACACCTCGCCATCGATGGTGGCTTGCGGCTGATAGTGTAGTGTCAATTCGTTGCGTTCGAGCGCGGAGCGGAGATCAAGCTGCAGCGCTAGCCGTTCGCGCAAATGGCGATCCATCTCCGGTTCGAAAAAGCGGACAGTCAGACGGCCATCCGCCTTGGCCCGGTAAAGGGCGGCGTCGGCATTGGACAAAAGGGTCCCAGTATCGCTTCCGTCTTTAGGGAACACAGCGATCCCGATACTTAGTCCGATGCGCAACTTTTGGCCTTCAATGTCAAAGACATCGTCGGTCGTGGCCAATAACTTGCCAGCGAGTCCATCAAGCCCACGTACCGAATTGGATTCCGTCGCAATCAAAGTGAATTCGTCGCCGCCGATTCTTGCCAGGAAGCAGCCGGTTGCGGCCGCCGCGAAACGCACAGACACTTCCCGCAGAAGCTTGTCCCCAAGTGCATGTCCGAAAACGTCGTTGGCCTCTTTGAAATTGTCCAGGTCAATACAAAACACCGCGAAGGTCTCGCCCTTGGCAACCGCCTGTTCAAAGGTCAAGGCTAGATGTTGCGCAAATGCAACCCGGTTCGGCAGGTCGGTCAACGCATCGTGGTGGGCGAGATGAACAATGCTCTGATATGAAGCGTCAAGTTCGCTTCGCGCCAGGGAAAGGTTGTCTCTGGCGTCATCGAGACTCAGTGCGGCTTGGAGAACTTCTTGCTGCATTAGATTGAAGCTCTCCGCCATCTCACCGATTTCGTCTCTCGAATGAACCGAGACGGGCGTGATGTTGACGGAGGCGTGGGCCGCACCAAGATCACCCCGACCAAGAGCGACCATGGCGCGAGTGAAGTCGCGTAGCGTACCCGAGGTAAGGCGCCTGGCAGCTTCGCTGATCTCGGTTGCCGAGTGTGCAATTATCCCTGGTAGAACCAAGCCGACGCTGATGGTCAACATGGCCACGGCCACGAAGATGTCCTCAAGCGCCGCTATCAGTGCATGGTGTTCCCCGGAAACGGTGCTTACAGCGATCACGTAGCCGGCGGCGTCCAAGGCCAAAACCAGCAGCATAGCGCCCGTCAGCTTAAGATGCAGAGACTGGCCGAAGGCCGGCAAGCCCAAGTGGCGCCGATCTTCAACCACCCGCCATGCGTACAGGGCGGCCCCCGAATAGGCCATAACGAGACCGACAATGACCGTAGGAAGTCCGAACTGCTGAAAACCCAACAGCGCGGCCAACATCCATATCCCCGAGGCAATCACACCAAGCCCGATGGCTCCCCTCGGGGCTCGATACGGTCGGTCGATCCCGGGATGGTCGCGGCGCAAAAGCCAAGCCGCAACATTCGGCAGGCAGATCCCGATCAAATAGGTAAAATTTGCAGCCGCGATGAGCCAGATTGGATCGCCTATCACAAGGAACAGAATTGCCATTGAGGCAGTCAGCAAGGTCGCCGCCCATGGACAGTCCGTCGCCGAACGCCGGCCGAGAAATCGCGGCAGCAGCCCATCCTCGCTAAGCTGCGCCAAGGTTCGAGAAGCTCCCGCCAGCGGCTGCATTGTTCCATGGAACATGTTCAGCATCATGAACCAGATTGCCGCTGCCTTGCCAAAACTGCCCAGTAGAGGGGCAAAGGCAGGCCCGAGAGCGACAGCTAGGTCTGCGCCCAGCCGTTGAGGCCCCAAGGCACCCAACCAAACCACCGGGAGAACTATGAAATAAAGGCCCGCCATGGCAGCGCTCGCCAACACGGCCCGAGGAACGTTGCGGTTCGGATCAACTGTTTCGCCGACATGGCATGTCGCCGCTTCAAACGCTGGGGCAGCAAATCCGACCAAATAAAGGCCGGCCATTATCGATGTCAAATCACCGAACCAGCCTGAAAACGGCGAGGTCAAGGTGAAGGTCGTCGCCTGCCGCCAATCGACGTTGCCCGAAAGGATCGGAATGAGTGAGGCCGCGAATGCGAGGAACGCTGATGCCGTTGCAATCGGAATGACGAGCCGCGAAACCCACCTTATTCCGCACAGATTGACCGCGGTGAAGGACACGACCAAAGCGCATGCTACGAACTCGACGGGAATATCCGGCAGATACCATTGTTGTATTGCCGATGCCGAAAGCAGTGCCGTCAAGCCGCAGGTTGGAACCCAACCCCACCAGTAGCATGTCCCAGCCAAACCAGAGAGAACCGGGCTATAAGGTCGGAATGCCTCTGAACATGCCGCCGCGATGCCGCCCACGCGGTCGGGCCATAGTAACACCAGCTCTGTCCATGCTGGTGCGGCCGCCCAGCTAAGGATCACGCCTAGGATCAGCAAAGGGACAGCGGCGCTTCCTTGCCCCGGAATCTCGCCTTGGCCGATGAACAGCGCCGCGATAAGAAATAGGCTTTGGTTGCTGCCACCCATCGCCAGCGCAGTGGTGCCGATCCAACCCAACGATCGAGGATGCGGTCGCAAGGAATGATCCCTTTGCATTCCAGCCGCCAAACCATTCGTGAATGCTAGTTAACGATGCGAGCAAAACCTTTCGAAGTTGTTAGCGACAGCCATCGTAGGAATTTCTACGATTCTCCGAGAAAGAACTCGTTCAAGCGAATAGGCCGCGTGTGACAGCCCTCATCTGGCTCGATTTCCCTGTCGAGGAGTGCGTGTCAAATCTCCTACAGCGAGGGCAAACGGGTGGCGGGACCGACGAACAGTTCAAAGAACTGTTGGAATACACGCGTGGTTACAATCTCCGACAGAACCATCTAAACTCTTTCGAAGGTCATAAGCGATTATTCGAGGTGCATTCGTCTCAAAAGTTCAGGCTGTCGAGCCGGTCGGACATGGCGTCATAGCGAAGGTCGAGGCAGGCTAAGCGAAGCAACCGCTGGCTTGAAGTCCATTTCTCCATCCTTTCGCAGAGGGCCAAATTGCGCTGATAATCAGGGTCGAGAAGTCAGCGACGCAAGGGACAGACGTCGCCAAAAGTCTCGCCGACATGGGCCATGCCACACGCCTGGACGACGGACGTATCCGGGCGTCAAAGGACCTGCTTCAACGGTTCGAGCAGGCCGAAGTCGCGCGCGTCGGGCGTATGATGGCGGCCGAGCGCAGGCTGAGCTTTGAGAGGGCTTAGACTGGGGAGCATGTCAGCGACCGGCTGGGTCGAAGCGGCTAATCTCGCCTCTGAGCGGTTTGCCATGATTGACGACGGTGTCGGCTTCCAGCTCGTGCCTTGGCAGCCAGCGCGCGACAAGCGCATTACCGGCATGACCCGCGAGTGCGTTAGCGCTGCCCAAAGCAGACCCCTCAAGGGCGCCGGAAGCAAGAACCCATGGAAGTACCGGCGGCGCCTGCCAAACGAGCGTTGAAGCCACGTCAGGTGTGGGCCTCCGCTTCTTCCTCGATCAGGCGACGGCCGGCAACGTCGCGCAGTCCTGCGCCAAGCCCACTACCGAAGCTGCGCCTTACCTTCCGATTCGTGATGCTGCCGACATCAGTTCCCGAGTGTTCGGGGCGCCGAATAGGCCGCCATCGAGTACCTCGTTGGAAGTCCAGCGAACGACGCCATCGCGGTCCAGCAAGAACTGGCCGACGAGCTGCCCAACGCCGGTGGCCATCATCTGTTGATCCACTTCCGTGATATCGTAGCCGTCCTTCTTGTTCAGATATTCGAGCGCCGCAAACGGGTCCATCGGCTCCGGCATCTCGCCCGGCAAATCGACCCGCATCGACTTCACATCGCTCATCGAAACCTTTTGAGGCCATGCGCTCTCTTCTTCGGTGATCTGCATATTCGGCAATCCAAAGGCGCGGTGTGAAGTCCGCTCAGGATCCGATGCCGCGAGGCCGAGCATCGGGTGGTACCGCAGATAGAGGCGCGCACGCTCGATGGGCGTGTTGACCACTGTCAGACTTTCGATGCCCTTCTCGTTGAGGGCTGGGGCGAGTTGCGAAAGCATGGCGATTTGGCGCCTGCAAAAAGGACAATGGAGACCTCGATACAGCCCAACCAGCACTGGTTTCTCGCCTCGGAAATCGTCGATGGCGATCTTGCCTTCGCGGGTAATCGCGTCGAGCACGACATTGGGCGCCGTTTCGCCAAGTTGCAGGGGGCCTATGTTGAGACGTTCTTCTGACATGCTGATCCCTCCTCGCGGGTCAATCCACAACGGATGTGCGGGCGGGTGGCTTGAGCCCATGTGCGGCACATACGTCCTTGGGCATGCTGAAATGGCGGTCGGCCTTAGGGCGTCGACGGCGTCGACGGCGTCGATAGTCAATTTATAGCACGGAGAGGGCGGACGCTAGTTCTTACGGAGGGCAACGCTTTTACTAGATGGCCCCCACGAGCCGAGCAGGCCCTTGATACCCCAGATGCGCCAAGGTCTGGAAGTGCCCGACTTCGCTGAAGCTGTCGTCAAGTCTGACAGGCCGCGCATCGTTGGCTGAAATTGGGTCGCCGAATTGCAAAAGAGTTTTTGGGCCGACATGATCGACTACGGAGCAACGCCCGCTGCCATGGCGCGGAGGACTCATCCCACCAGAACGTAGCCTAAGCGGCGCGTCGTCGACGAGGGTCCACGGCGGTCACAATGTGGTGGTGGTGATCGCAGTAGACGCGATCCGGCGAAGTTGGCCCAGCACAAAAACGGTAACCGCCGGGTACTGACGGGTCTTCGCTCACCGGGAAGCGGCACTGATAGACCCCCAGCTGAATGAGGGGGACGTCTCTCGAAGTTAATCTGATTTTTTCACGCATGATGGCTTCCAGGTTCCTAGTCATAGCCTTTGCCGGCCGACGGCAGTGCGACCCGCCGGGGCAAGCTTCTCTCGTTTTGGAGGGCTATAGACCAGCATATGGTGTTGGTCGCAGCGTCAATGAAGCCCGAGGTCCTACTTCTGAAGCCAATAGTTTGCGACTTAAGGCCACCCCCAAGGCGCGTAGGTCGCAATCAATGCGCCATCGTAGGCTGCCTCGGGCCGCGAGGGCGGCGATGCCGCACTTCCCCAGATGCCTTTGGAGCATATCGAGGGCCGCGGCCTTGGGGCGGCGAGGGGACTTGCCTACATCGCACATGTCGTCGATATGAAGGTCGATGAGGTCGCCGAAAGTTTTTAGGCGCGCTATGCGGGACTTGGTCGGCATCTCACCGCGATCGACTTGGCGCTCGGTTTCGGTTGCCCAGCGCCGTGCGTCGTCTCGGCGCAGGAAGGTCTCGCTGACATAGCGACCTTTGCGACGGACTTGGACGCGCCAGGAGCCGGACGAGAGTTTTGTGTAGGTGGCCATTTTTTCCTGTGCGCTCCGTGTGCACTGAGAGATCGAAACGTGGCGAAAAGGGTCGTATTTTGGCGTAAAGTGGCGTAGCTGCGATTGCGACTAACGAATTGATGTTAAAGAAAAAATGCTGAAAAATCAAGAGCATAGAGTGGCCGTGGCGCCGATGATGGACTGGACGGACCGCCACTGCCGGTTCTTTCATCGCCAGTTGACGCGCCGTGCGCTGCTCTACACCGAGATGGTGGTGGCCGACGCGGTCATCCATGGCGCGCGTGAGCGGCTGCTGGGGTTCGATGCCACGGAACATCCCGTCGCATTGCAGCTTGGCGGCTCCGATCCGGGAAAACTCGCCGAGGCGGCACGCATTGGCGAAGCCTTCGGTTATGATGAAATCAACCTCAATGTCGGCTGCCCCTCCGACCGCGTCCAGTCCGGCACGTTCGGCGCCTGCCTGATGAAAGTGCCTGATCTGGTCGCCGACTGCGTCGCAGCGATGAAAGCGGCGGTGAAAATTCCCGTAACCGTCAAATGCCGCATCGGCGTCGACGACCAGGATCCTGAACCGGCGCTCGATGCGCTGGCGGAGGGGGTGTTCGCGGCCGGCGCCGACGCGCTTTGGGTGCATGCGCGCAAGGCGTGGCTGGAGGGGCTGAGTCCCAAGGAAAACCGCGATATCCCGCCGCTCGACTATTCCAGGGTCTATCGCCTGAAGGCCAGAAAACCGAACCAATTCATCGGCATCAATGGCGGCATTCAGTCGATTGAAGAGGCGCGCGCGCATCTCGACCATGTCGACGGCGCCATGCTTGGCCGCGCCGCCTATCATACGCCGGGCATTCTGGCTGATGTTGATGCCGTTCTCTACGGCGATCAGGCCAGAGCCTTCGATTTCGCCGCGCTGATTGATGTCATGGCCGGCTATGCCGCACGCCATATCGAAGAGGGCGGGCGGCTTGGCCATGTCACGCGCCATATGGTCGGGCTGTTCCATGGCCTGCCCGGCGCGCGCCGCTATCGGCAGATCCTGTCCACCGACGCCACGCGGCCTGGTGCCGGACCCGAGGTCCTGAAGAAGGCGCTTGCCATGGTCGACCGCGGCGCCGAGGTCGGCGAGGCGGCCTGACTTCGCTGTGATAGACTTTAATCCCTGAGGATCATCCGGTCGCCACGCACGTCGAAGCCTGACAGCGAACCGATGAAGTTCATGCCGAGCAGGCTCTGGCCGAGCATCCCGGGGGCCGCGACCATCACCGGCATATTCTTGCGCACGATGCCGCCGATCGCCACCTCGTCGGTTTTCACGGCCGCGGCGCGCGCCATGCCGTTGGCGGTCGAAACCGGGATTGTGTAGTTGAGCACGGCCGGATTGAAGCCGGCGGCCTGCGCGTCCTCCGATGTCAGCACGGTGCTGGTCGCGCCGGTGTCGACAACCGCCCGCACTTGGTTGCCGTTGACCAGGATGCGCGCTTCGAAATGGCCGTTGTCTGATTTGTCGAGGGTCACTGTGGCGTGACCGTCCTCGACGCCAAGGGCGAGCGGACTGCCGGGGACAAGGCCCGCGGTCACCCGGCTGGCGATGTCCTGCAATTCGTAGCGGTACTGATATCCGGCAATCAGCGCCAGGGTGATCGCCGCCCAGGCGCCGAGATTGCGGGCCATGGCGCCGAGGGGGCGGCCCGAGCGGAGCAGGCCGGCGCCGATGAGGGCGCCGAAGGCGCCAAGCCAGATCAGCCGGCTGAAATCGTAATTCTCGATGCCGAACGTGCTGCCGGCGGAATCATTGAACATCAAAAGCATCACGCCGACGCCGATGGCGAGCATCACGATCCAGAACAAGCGGTTCATCCAGGCGATCCTATCACGAGAACGCGTCGCGCTCGCGCGCCATGCGCGTGCGGCGGGTTTCGCGGCGCGGGCGACGCTCGACCGTCTCCAGCCTTGCCGGCAATTTCGCCATCACATCGCGGCGCGCCTGCGACGTCATCCCGATCCAGGCGCTGATCTCGTCGCGCGTGCGGCCGCAGCCGAAGCAGAAGCCGGTTTTCATATCGATCGAACAGACCAGGATGCACGGGGATTCAATGGCCGTCATAGGGATTTCCTTGGCAGACCTCCACATGGTGCAACGGCAGAACCTTTGCAAGCCCTTGGGAATGCGGCACCCACGACCGCTTTCGCGCCAAGGATGGCACCGGGGATGGCAGTTGTGCCGAAGCACCAACGCGGCTATGCCGCTCCCGATCTGCAAGGACGAATCCCACGATATGACCAGCGCTCTGCCCTTCGACGATTTCCGCAACCTTCTGGCAGCGTTGCCGGCGGCCGACATGGCGGCAGCCTCCCGTGTGCGGACACTGTTTTCCAAGGCTGAAAAGTCCGCCAATTCGCTTGGCCGCGTCGAGGATATCGCCGCCTGGCTGGCGGCCTCGAGCGGTCGCGCCCCGCCTGCGGTGACGCGGCCCCTGGTCGCCGTCTTCGCCGGCAATCATGGCATCGTCAGGTACGGTATTTCGCCGCGTCCGGTGGCGGCGACCGCCAACGCGGTCGAACTGTGCGCGGCCGGTGGTGCTGCGGTCAACCAGATCTGCGTCGCCAATGATCTGGGGTTGAAGGTCTTCGATCTCGCTTTGCACATCCCGACCGCCGATATCACGCAGGATGCCGCGCTCGACGAACGCGGCTGCGCCGCCACCATGGCCTTCGGTATGGAAGCGATCGCCGGCGGCACCGATCTGCTTTGCCTCGGCGACCTCGGCGTCGGCAATTCCACCGTTGCCGCCGCGCTGTTCGCGGCCCTGTTCGGAGGCACGGGCGCCGACTGGGTCGGTCCGGGCTCCGGTGCGGATGCGGCCATGCAGGCGCGCAAGGCCGATGTAGTCGCTGCAGCGCTTGCCTTCCACGACGCTCATCTGAGCGACCCGCTCGAAGTGCTGCGCCGGCTTGGCGGCCGCGAGTTCGCGGCGATCGCCGGCGCTATCCTCGCGGCGCGGATGCAGAAGATCCCCGTGCTGATTGACGGCTTCGCCGCGACCGCGGCTGCCGCTGTGCTCTACGCCGCCAATCCGGCCGCCCTTGACCATTGCCTGCTCGCCAGCCTCTCCAGCGAACCGGCGCATGCCCGGGTTGCCGAGTACCTTGGCTTTCGGCCATTGCTCGATCTCGGCATTGGCCACGGCGAGGGAGTGGGAGCAGCCCTTGCCGCTGGTCTGGTCAAGGCGGCGGCGCTGACCAACTCGGGCATGGCGGCGGCTGTTCGCGGCTAACGCCGGCGCGCCGCGACGGCCGCGGTGGGCAGGGCAGGCAGTTCCTCCATCACCCGGCTGAGCGGGAAGATGGCGATTGCCTCCGTGCCTTCGCGCAGCTTGGAATGAAGCTCGAATTCGCCGCCATGCATGGCGAGCAAGCCTTGCACGATCGGCAAGCCTAGGCCGGTGCCCTGTTCGGCGCTCTTGATGGCGATCGAGCCCTGGCCGAAGGCCGAAAGCACCACGGGAATCTCGTCTTCCGGTATGCCCGGTCCATTGTCCCTGACCGAGATGTACTGCCCGCCGCCGGCCGTCCAGCCGACGCGCACGCGGATCTCGCCCCCCGTGGCGGTGAACTTGATGGCGTTCGACAGAAGGTTGAGCGTGATCTGGCGCACCGCGCGCTCGTCGGCGAGCAGGCGCGGCAGCTCGTGTTCGAAATCCTGGATGACCCGGATATCCTTGTTGCGCGCCTTCAGTTCCATCATGTGGCAACAGTCTTCGACGATGTTGAGCAACATCACCGGCTCCTCGTTGAGCTGGTAGCGGCCGGCCTCGATGCGCGACAGGTCGAGTATCTCATTGATCAGGTCGAGCAGATGCTGTCCGGAATCGTGCACATCATTTGCATAATCACGATAGGTGGGATTGCTCATCGGCCCCAGCACCTCATTCGCCATCACCTCGGAAAAGCCGAGAATGGCGTTGAGCGGCGTGCGCAGTTCGTGGCTCATCGAGGCGAGAAAACGCGACTTCGCCAGATTGGCGTCCTCGGCCCGCCGCCGCGCCTCGTCCGACATCGATTTCGCCGTATCCAGTTCTGCGATCAACGCGTCCTTTTCCGAGCGGAACGACAGCAGCATCACCGACGAGCGATTGAGATGGCGGGCGACAAAGGTGAAGAAGGGCAGCGACAAGACCAGCAATCCGGCCATGATGACCGCGACAGGCATTCCCAGCTGCAATGCGGAATACACATAGAGCGTCACCGGAACGGCAAAGGTCGCCAACAGCGCTCCGCGCAGGGATGAGGTCATGATCGCGGTTGCGGCCATGGCAAACAGCAGCACCACTGCCTTAACCACCTGAAACTGGTCGGCCTGGCAGGTGCCGCAGCCGAGCCAGACAAACCAGCTCCAGCCGACGCCGCACAGAAAATGGCTGACGAGGAATTCCCGTCGCGTTTGCAACGGGTTAAGTGCGGATGCTTCCGTGCTTTCGATCCGCCGCGCCATGAAGGCGACGATGGTGTAGCAGGTTAGTGTGAACAGCGCCCACGCGATGATCTCGTTGCCGACGCCGGCAAGCCGGCCGATGGCGGCGATCGCCAGGACGAGCAGGGGAATGGCGATTGCGCCGCTCGTCATCGCGCTGGAGTGGAGTTTCAGGAGTTCACGATCGAAATCGGGATTGCCGGCCTGCTGCGAAAGACGGTCGCGCGTCTTGCGGACCGCGCGCGCGACATCGCTGTTGCGATGCGGTTTCCTGCGGTCCACAATGAACTTGTCCGCTGTGTTCGAGCGTTGCAAAGGCATGAAAACTTCGGTTTATGCAGGCAGCGGTTTCAAGGTGTTAAGCTACGTTCGAATGATTAACCAACCGTTTGCCATATGAGGCGTTCCTGGTCGCCAAGGCCGCGGCAGCGATACGCGGCACCCCGCCCGAGAAGCTTATGGCGCAAGCTGATGGACTACGGTCTGGCCGTCATTCTTCTGGGGCTGCTGATCCTGCTGGCGGCGCGCCTCGACCGGGTGGAAACGCGCAAGGCCGAGGGCGTTGCATTCATCAACGATGGCGATTCGATCACGCTCGGCGCGCAGCGCATCCGCATGCGCGGCATCGACGCTCCGGAATATTTGCAGACCTGCCGCAGGAACGGCGCCGACTATGCCTGCGGCACGCTCGCGCGCCAGTCGCTGGTGCGACTGGTTGCCGGCAGACCTGTCTCCTGCAGCGGCTGGCAGCATGACCGCTACGGCCGGCTGCTCGGCGACTGCAAGGCAGGCGACGTCGATCTCAACAGCGCCCAGATCAAGGCTGGCTGGGCGGTCGCCTATGGGGACTACGAAAGCGAGGAAGCCGTTGCGCGAGCGGCGAAGGCCGGTATCTGGGCAGGCACGTTCGACCGCCCGCAGGACTGGCGCGACAGCCACCACGGCGAAGTCGTCGAGCGAAAAAAACATGGCACGCTGGCGTCGATCGGCGATGCCGCGCGGGAGTTTTTTCGCTTCTGGTGACATCGCCGAAGTGGATAATTGTTGGATACCAGGGAGGATCGCATGAAGCTCTTCGACGGCGGCCGGGCGCCCAACCCAAGGCGAGTTCGCGTGTTCCTGGCCGAGAAAGGCATCGCGGTTCCGCTGGTGTCGGTCGATATGGGTGCACTGGAGCATCGGCAACAGGCGGTCAGTTCGCGCAACCCTTTGCAACGCCTGCCGGTGCTGGAACTCGACGACGGCACCATCCTGACTGAATCCGTCGCCATCTGCCGCTATTTCGAGGAGTTGCATCCGGAGCCCGCTCTGTTCGGGCGCGGGGCGCTCGGCAAGGCACAGGTCGAGATGTGGCAGAGGCGGATGGAGTTCAACCTGTTGAACTGCGTCGCGCAGGCTTTCCGTCACATCCATCCGGCGATGAAGGAATGGGAAATCCCCCAGGTGCCCGAATGGGGCGAGGCCAACAAGCTGAAGGCGGTCGAATTCCTGAAACTGCTCGACGCCGAGTTGGCAGATCGTGAATTCGCCGCTGGCGACGCCTATTCGATCGCCGACATCACTGGCCTGATCGCCATCGACTTCATGAAGCCGGCGCGCATCAAGGTGCCTGAGGACTGCACCAATGTGTTGCGTTGGTACCAGGCGGTTTCGAGCCGCCCGAGCGCAGCGGCCTGAGCGTGACCTCAGAACTTGAAAGCTTGACGGCGACGGTTCGCGCCTGCCGCATCTGCGTCGAACATCCGACCGGTCGCCCGCTGCCGCACGAGCCGCGCCCGGTGCTGCTGCCTTCGGCGAGCGCCCGCATCCTGATCGCCGGCCAGGCGCCGGGAACCAAGGTGCATCTGTCGGGCATGCCGTTCACCGACGCCTCCGGCGACCGCCTGCGAAACTGGCTCGGTGTGACCACGGAAGAATTCTACGATGTCGACAAATTCGCCATCGTGCCGATGGGTTTCTGCTTTCCGGGCCAGGACGCCAAGGGCGGCGACCTGCCGCCAAGGCGCGAATGCGCGCCGGCCTGGCGTGCGCCGTTGATGGCATTGATGCCGCGCATCGATCTCGTGCTGACCATCGGCATCTATGCGCAGTCCTGGCACATGGGCACTACCCGCCGGCCGTCGCTGACCGAAACGGTGATGGGCTGGCGCGCCATCTGGGACGATTCTGTCGGCCCCAAAGTGCTGCCGCTGCCGCATCCATCCTGGCGCAACACCGGCTGGCTGAAGAAGAATCCTTGGTTTGAAATGGATTTGCTGCCCTTCCTCAGGTCGGAAATCCGCTATCGCATTGGTTAGGCATTCAGCAAGAAATCACCGCGCTTTTAGCCCATTGGCAGAAATTTTTTCTTGTTAGCGCCCAAAATATAAGGGAATATAGCCAAACTATTCCTCTGGGAGTCAGCCATGGACCGCCTCGACCGAAAAATTCTCCGCCTCCTGCAGGAGGACGCGACGCTCGCGGTCGCCGATGTCGCCAAGAAAGTGGGGCTGTCGACGACGCCTTGCTGGCGGCGGATTCAGAAGCTTGAAGAAGAGGGCGTCATCAAGCGGCGCGTCGCTATCCTCGACCACGAGAAGGTCAATGTGCGGGTCACCGTCTTCGTGTCGATCCGCACCAATTCGCACAGCCATGAATGGCTACGGCGCTTTTCCGAAGTGATCCAGGAATTCCCGGAAGTTGTCGAATTCTACCGCATGAGCGGCGACGTCGACTATCTCCTGCGCGTCGTGGTGCCCGACATCGCCGCCTATGACGCTTTCTACAAGCGGCTGATCGCCAAGATCGAGATCCGCGACGTCTCGTCCTCCTTCGCCATGGAGCAGATCAAGTACACGACCGAGATTCCGCTGGATTACATGGTGCTGGATAAGGAATCCGGCGCGAACGCGGCCTGAGCCCGCCGCTCAGTTCTTCTTCTTGTTGAGGAAACTCCAGGGCGAATTGACTGGCAGCGTGACCGCATCCGGCACCGTGTCGACGCCCGCCACCTCCGCCTTGCGCACCGCATAGCCGGACTGGATGACGCTGACGCCGTCGAGGATGAAGAGCTGGCTCTTTTCCATGCCTGGCTGCAGCGTGCCGGTGACAGCCACCGGCTGGTACGCCTCCGACATTTTGTAAGGGTGAACCGGCGTAACCAGCACGATCTGGTTGGGCGGCGGCGTCGGCATGTGGCTGCAGGCGCCTGTCCATGGCACCAGCAGGAACTGGTAGACGAGGTCGCCGTCACGATCGACCGGCAATGCATAGCCGGCTAATTGTACTGTCTTGTCCTGCAGGCTGACTGACAGCGTCTCGCCGTGATCGGGCAATTTTGCCGCGATCATCGGCAGTTCGGCGTCTTGCGCGACCGCCTGGGCCACCGGGCGCAGATCCTTCCAGAAGATGTGCATGGTCTCGGCCGAAGCGCCTGCGGCGGACGCAGTCAGCGCGGCCGCAAGCGCCAGGATTGATCTGAGATGGTTGCGCATGGCCGCTTTCCTTTGACGGAGAGTAAAGACGCCAAGGCCAATGAGGTCAATGCTCGAGCCGCATCACATGTCGGCGAGAACCGGCCATGCCGGTCTCGTGGAAACCGCGACCGACAAACATGTCGCGAAAGCCCATGAAGCGGTAGCTCGGCGACGCCTCGTCCACCGGATAGGCTTCAATGACGCGGGCGCCGTTGGCGAAGGCATGATCAATGGCCGCATCGAGCAAGGCCGAGGCAAGGCCGCCGCCGCGCAACACCTTCGGCACATAGAAGCAGACGATCGACCATACGCCTGTCTCGCTGTCGTCCTGCTGTTTTGAAAGGCTGCGATAGGTCTCGCGCGGCGCAACAGAGCACCAGGCGACGGTCTTGCCGTCGATGTCGGCGAGGATGCCGACCGGGGTCCCGCCATCGATGAGCGCCATCATCCGGTCTTTCTTCTCATGACTGGCGATGTGCTCGCGGTCGGAGCGCCGCCAGGCCATGCACCAGCAATATTTCGGCGCCCCCGGCTGCTCGAATAAAGTTTCGAAGCTGCCGCGTGTCGCCCGCGTGACCGCGGTAAAACGGATATTGGCGCCGTCAAACCTCTTTGGCGGCGAGGCGTCCGAGTGTCTTGGCATCCGACAATTCCCTGACCGCGTCCTTGCCGATCCAGCGCGCGGTCTTGTCCGGAGAGGTCGCAAGCTTCTGCGCCAGGGCAAGGGCAGGGGCATGCAGCTCCGCTGAGCGCTTGCCGATCTGCCGCAGCGCCCAGTTGACTGCTTTCCTGACAAAATTGCGCGCATCGCCGGCATGGGCCTCGATCAGGGGCAGATAGGACAAGAAGGTCGCGTCTGGCTCCTTCTTCATGTGCACGGCTGCCCATGCCAGCATGGCAAAGGCGGTGCGGCGCACGAATTCGCGCTCGTCACTGGCGAACTCATCGACCAAATAGCGCCAGAACGGCGTATCGACGAACAGGTCCGAGACGGTATCGACGATTTCCCAGCTATCGAAATCGCCGGCCCAGCGGCGGCACTCTTCGATAGCGATTTTCTTCGGCTCGCCGGTGAAGGCCGCCATCAGCCGCGCCTCGCGAATACCGCTGTCCCACAGCGTCAGCGATCGCTCGTGGTTGCGCTTCACCTTGCGCGCCAGGGGCCGCAGATCGGAATTGCCGACGCCGAGTGCGGTCGCGGTATTGATGCCGAACCGCGCCATCCCGGCGCGATTTTCCTCAGTGCCGATCGAGCGCAGATGAGCCAGGATGTCCTGCGTGGTCCAGCCTGGAACGGGCAGGGACATCGCCGCCTACTTCTCTAGCCGCGCCAGCAGCGAGGACGTGTCCCAGCGCTTGCCGCCCATCGCTTGCACATCCTTGTAGAACTGGTCGACAAGTGCTGTCACCGGCAGCCTGGCGCCGTTGCGGTCGGCCTCTTCGAGGCAGATGCCGAGGTCCTTGCGCATCCAGTCGACGGCGAAACCAAAATCGTATTTGCCGGCATTCATTGTCTTGTGCCGGTTCTCCATCTGCCAGGAGCCGGCCGCTCCCTTGGAAAGCACCTCGATCACCTTCTCGATGTCGAGTCCGGCCTTCTTGCCGAAATGGATGCCTTCGGACAGCCCCTGCACCAGCCCGGCAATGCAGATCTGGTTGATCATCTTGGTGAGCTGGCCAGCGCCCGCCGGCCCCATCAGCCCGACCATGCGGGCATAGGCGTCGATGACAGGCCTGGCCCGGTCGAACGCGGCCTGGTCGCCGCCGACCATGACGGTCAGCACGCCGTTCTCGGCGCCCGCCTGGCCGCCGGAGACCGGCGCATCAAGAAACGAGAAGCCGCGCGTCTGTGCCGCCTGCGCCAATTCGCGCGCGACTTCGGCCGATGCCGTGGTGTTGTCGATAAAGATCGCGCCCTTCTTCATCGAGCTGAAGGCACCATCGGCGCCCGTCGTCACCGAACGCAGGTCGTTGTCATTGCCGACGCAGGAGAAGACGAAATCCTTGCTCTCGGCAGCTTGCGCCGGCGTGATGGCTAGGCTGCCGCCGTGCTGGGCAACCCATTGCTCGGCCTTGGCGGTGGTGCGGTTGTAGACGGTGACATCGTGGCCGCCCTTGTTCTTCAGATGGGCGGCCATGGGATAGCCCATGACGCCAAGACCAAGAAATGCCACCGATGCCATTGCTCATCCTTCCGGGGGGAAATTGGATTTCAGTTGGCGAACGTCTAGGCCCTGTGGCGAATTCGTCAAGGCGCGCGCTTGCCCATCGACTGGCACAGACCAATCCGGCGTTGCCTATCGCTTCAGGTGAATGGTGATCCGTCGTTCGATCCACTCGACGCCGTGGCGCAGGATTTCGACCATCACCAGATAGACGATCGCCACCCAGACATAGGCCTGGAAGTCGAACGACTTGGCGTAGGCGAGCTTGGCGTTGCCCATCAGGTCGTAGACGGTGATGATGGCGACGATCGCCGAGGCCTTGATCATCAGCACGAGCTCGTTGCCATAGGGCCGTAAGGCCACGATGATCGCCTGCGGCAGGATGATCTTGCGCAGGGTTTGCAGTTTGTGCAGGCCAAGCGAGGCGGCGCCTTCCCATTGGCCACGCGGAACGCTCTCAATGGCGCCGCGCAGGATCTCGGCCTGGTAGGCGGCGGTGTTGAGGGCAAAGGCGAACACGCCGCAATTGAAGGCGTCACGGAAGAACCACCACAGCCCAACGGATTCGAGCTGCACCCGGAAAGATCCCACGCCGTAGTAGACCAGATAGACCTGCACCAGCAGCGGCGTGCCGCGGAAGAAATAGACATAGCAGTAGGCGAGCCCGGACAACCACCGGCTCTTCGACATGCGGCCATAGGTAACGGGCAACGACATAAGCGCGCCGAGCATCATCGAAACGGCCACCAGCGACAGAGTCGTCCGCAAGCCCTGCAGATAGGCCGGCGCGTAGCGCGCGAAGAACTCGCCATTCCAGGCGAAGATCAGATAGGCGACGATCCCCAGCCCGAAGAGTATCCAGAAGCCGACAAGTGCGTATCCGGCGATACGGGCACGCGGCCAGCCGCGCGCCCGCGGCGGCGGCCGTTCGACGGCGATGGTCTCGGCGGCGCTCATCGTGCCTCCCTCCGTCCAAGCGAACGCAGGATGAAGCCGGTGGCGATCGATGACAGGATGGCAAGCACAAGGAAGACCAGTGCGGCCACGCTATAGAACAGGAACGAGTGCTTGGTGACGCGCGCCGCCACGCCTGCGTTGCGCAAGGTTTCCGCGAGGTTGACGACGGAGACCAGGGCGGTGTCCTTGAGCAGGCTCAGCCAGCAATTTTCAAGACCGGGGAAGGCGATGCGCAACAGTTGCGGCAGGATTACCTTGCGCATCGTCTGCCATTTCGACAGACCGACCGCGTAGCCGCCTTCATATTGGCCCTTTGGGATGGCGCGAAAGGCCGAGAGGAAAACCTCGCTGGCGTAGGACGAGAAGATCAGCGACAGCACGATCATGCCGGCGATGAAGCTGTCCACGTCGATCGTCGCCTCGGGCTTGAACAGCCGGATGATGTATTGCAGCAGGATGGGCATGCCGAAGAAGAACAAGAACAGCGTCACCAGTTCCGGCAGGCCGCGAAACATGGTGGTGTAGATATTGGCGGCCAGCCGCAGCGAGGGCTCTTCGGACTGCTTGGCCCAGGCGATGAAGAAGCCGAGCGTCAGGCCGATCGGCAGTGTCGCGAGCGCCAGCGCAACCGTAACCAGCGCGCCATATGCAATATCGTCACTCCAGCCTTCGGGTCCCCAACTGAGAAGTGTCCATATGCTTTGGGCTGGCATTGAGGGGTCTTGTCTCCGCGGCAATCCTCAAGATGGATAAAGGCGGCGGGAAAGCGTCCCGCCGCCTCTGCGATTATCAGGAATCGCCGCCGTAGACGTCGAACTTGAAGTACTTGTCGTTGATTTCCTTGTATTTTCCGTTGGCGCGGATGGCATCGATCGCGGCGTTGAACTGGTTGACCAGATCGGTCTCGCCCTTGCGCACGGCGATGCCGGCGCCAGGCCCGAAGATCTCGACCGGCTGCGGCGAGGGGTTGCCGAGAATCTTGCAGCAAGCGCCGTCCGGCGTGTCCAGCCACTGGCTGAGCACGACGATGTCGTCCTCGATGGCGTCGAGACGGCCATTGGCGAGATCGGCCTGCTCTTCAGGGCTGCTCGGATAGCCCTTGATGGTGCTGTCGGTGTAGGTCTTCGACGCATAGTTGAAGTGCGTCGTGGTGGTGGCGACGCCGACCGTCTTGCCGGCCAGGTCTTCCTTGGTCACGCCCTTCAGCGTGGTGTCCTTGGGTGCGGCAAGTGCCGATGGCGTGTTGTAGTATTTATGGGTGAAATCAACCTTTTCAGCGCGCTCGGGCGTGATCGACATCGAGGCGACGATGGCGTCGAACTTGCCGGCCTGAAGAGCCGGGATGATGCCGTCCCAATCCTGTGCGACGAAGGTGCACTTCACCTTCATCTGGTCGCAAAGCGCCTGGGCGATGTCGATGTCGAAGCCGACCAGCTTGCCGTCGGAGGTGAGGTTGTTGAAAGGGGGGTAGGCGCCTTCGGTGCCGATCCGCAGGGTCTTTTCCTGGGCCTGGGCTACGCCGAGCGTCAGCAGCGCGGCCGATGCGGCGAGCGCGATACGCAGTGAAATACGCATGATGGTCCTCTCTTGATGGTCCCGGCCGTCGTTCCGAAACGGCTCTGTGGGGCGGTGCTTTTGACCGCCCGCTGGCACGATACTCCCACTCTTTCCAAGAAAAAAGCAACTGCAAAACCACGAAAATCGGTCGTGGCGTTCTGCCCTTGCGTTACGTTTCAAGCAACGAGGCCGGTCGCCCGCTCGATGAAGTCGGCTATCGATTTGACGTCGTCTAGATCGAAGGCCGGCAAGCTTTCATCCTCGATCGCGAAATCGGCGGCGACAGCGACGATGTTGGGGTCACTTGCCGAAAGCGGCGTCCGATCCCTTGCCTCCAGCCGCCGCGTTTCGATTTTGCGGTGAGCCTCGCGCTTGTAGCCTTCGACCAGCACGATATCGCAAGCGGCGAGCCGCGACAGGACTTCCTCCAGCGGCGGCTCATCCTCGCCGCGCAGCTCGTGCATCAGCGCCCAGCGATTGCCCGAAACGATGGCGACTTCGGTGGCGCCCGCCTGCCGGTGGCGAAAGCTGTCCGCACCCGGCTTGTCGATGTCGAAATCATGATGGGCGTGCTTTACCGTCGAGACCTTCCAGCCGCGCTGGACAAGCTCGGCGACCAGCTTTTCGGTCAATGTCGTCTTGCCGGAGTTTTTCCAGCCGGTGATGCCGAAGACGCGTCTGTTCATGGCACCATGCTCTGCAACAACCGCGCCGCCTCGGCAAGATCGTCGGGCAGGTTGATGTTGAAGAAAGGATCGATCGTTTGTCCTGAAGCCTCGACGAGAGGAAAGTCCACGTCGACGAAGCCGTACCGTTCAATGAAAGCCGAAACCCGCCTGTTGTCCTCATCGACCAGGAAGCGGCGCATGGCATCACGGCATTCCGTCGGCCAAAGGGCGAAGGTCGGATGCCGCTTGCCGGCCGAGCAGGCGACGGCGATCGAACCGGGGTGTGAACCAACGGCGGCCGCCAGCCGTTCGACAAGATCCGCAGGCAGGAATGGTGAGTCGCCGGCCGCTGTGACAACCGCCGCGCAAGCCGTCTTGGCTTCGGCCCATTCGAGGCCGGTCAGAATCCCTGCAAGCGGTCCGGCGTATCCGGTGACCGTGTCGGCAAGCACCGGCAATCCGAGGCGCGAGAAGCGCGCCGGATTGCCATTGGCGTTGAGCGCAAGCGACACAAGCTGAGGAGCAAGCCGCGAGACGACTTGATCGAGCAGACAGCCATCGCCCAGCGGCAACAAGGCCTTGTCGCCGCCGCCCATGCGCCTCGACTGGCCGCCGGCCAGGATCAACCCTGCAATCTCATCCGTCATCGTCGAGCCTGTACGCTTGTCGCCGGAAATCTCAAGAGCCAATGCCCTTGGGAGCACCTTGGGAGCACCTTGGGAGCACCTTGGGAGCACCTGGGCGCGGCGGCCTATATGCCGTCCGGCGCCATAGCCGGCCCAGTGCTTTCGGCAACGATCCGGCGCCGGCCGACCACGCGCTCGCGGTAGAGCGTGTAGAGCCCTGAGCCGACGATGATGGTGGCGCCGACGATCATCGGCATGTCGGGGATGTCGCCGAAGACGACAAGGCCGAGCAGGATCGACCAAAGCAGCGCCGTGTAGCGGAACGGCGCGACGAAGGAGATTTCGCCGGACCGCATCGCCATGATGATGAATTGATAGCCGATCAGGACGAGCACCGCGGCCAGCGCCAACAATGCCGTGCTTCCCGCCGTCATCGGCGTCCAGCCACCCATCGGCGATAGCAGCGCAGCGCCAACGATGGTCATGGCAAGTGCCGTGGCGGTCGAAACCAGCAGCGTGGGGATGGCCTGAGGTATCCGCTTGGTGGCGAGATCGCGTACCGCGCAGCAGGCGACGCTGGCCAGGCACACGAGCGAGAACACGCTGGAGCCATCGAAGCCTGGCCGCACGACGATGAGCACGCCGGCAAAACCGGTGGCGATCGCCAGCCAGCGCCGCCAGCCGACCGTGTCGCCGAAGACGAGTGCAGCCCCCATGGTCACCGCCAGCGGCAAGGCCTGCAGAACCGCCGAGACGCTGGCGATCGGCAGATGGGCGAGCGCGACGAGGAATGTCACCGTCGCGCCGGCTTCGCCAAGGACGCGCAGCGCCACCAGCGGCTGCAGCATCGAGCGGGGCTCGGCAAGCGCGCCGCGCTGCCAGGCAAGGAGGCCGACGAAGAGCGAGGCAAACGCGCCCCGGATCAGCATGACCTGGGCCATGTTCATCGACTGCGAGGAGTATTTGGTGATGGCGTCGTTGAGGGTGAAGCCGGCCATCGCCACCACCATGAACAACGCGCCGCGAAGATTTGGCGAAAGAGGCAAGGTATCTACCGGTTCTGCTTTGCAACAAGCCTGTAGCAGCCGGGCGCGAAACAGCAACGATAAAGGGCTGCGCCACAGCCTTGATGTGGCCCAGACTATCTACGCTGGCGTCGTCGGAACTACTTCTTCGGCGTCAGCACCTCGGTGCCGCTGCCGTTCTTGCCGGCGATCGTCCACAGGCCGTGCAGCGACCCGTCATCCTCCACCTTGTAGACGACAAGGCCGATATCCTGTCCCATCACATAACCGGCCGAGAAAGCATTGTCGTTGCGCATGCAGATGCCGTCCGACGACGAGCCGCCAGTTTCCCAGTGGATCGTGCAGGTCGTCTCGCTGGTCAGGGTGATGGTGGCTTCGCCGCCATAGGAGGAACCATCGAAATTGGTGCCGGCAACCTTGTAGGTGCCGCCGATCGATTGTGCCGCGGCCGGCAGAGCCGTCAGCCCAAGCAAGGCGAGAGAAAGAATGATTTTGCGCATGATGGAATCCCCCACGAGCGATCGCCGCTACGAGGGGGAGGCTAGGCGGGAAACACCGGCGGGTAAATCAGGAGAGCGTCTGGGCACGAAGATTTGTTGGCGATGTGGCCGAAATGCTCATGGCTCCGAAATGCTCATGGTCCCTTGAGGCTGCTGGCGATTGCTCCTACCAGTGGATCATATTTCGATTTCACGGTTGGCGGGTATTCGATCCAGACGGTGCGGATGACGCCGTCTTTGCCGAACAGTCGGCGCTCATAGAAAATATTCCCGCCCTTGAGCCCCGAAACCACCGCCCAGTTCTTGCCTGTTTTGCTGTAGGTGACCGTGTAATTCGGCTCGGTGCTGGCTTTCTCGGCCGCGACGAAGCCCTTCGGCGTATCATTGTCGACGTTGAGGATGCCGGAGCAGGTCAGGCTGGCGCCATCGGCACTCAGCCATTGCTGGCCGTCGCCATTGTCCGGCTCTGGCTGGCGGTCGTTGAAAATCTCGTCGGGAAAAGTGCAGACGGTGCCGAAGCGCGCGTTCACATAGGTGAAAGGGGCGGCCACCGCGGACGTCGCTACGAACGCCGCGAAGAAAATGAAGATCGAACGATGGCGCTTCATCCCATGCCCCCATGCTGTTGGACGGAAGCGATCCTGCACCAGATTGGAGAAGAAATCAGCCGCCGGTGACGCTCATATGCCGCGACACCGAAGGGCGGCTGGTGCGGCGGTCGATGACGAAGTCATGGCCCTTCGGCTTGCGGCCGATGGCCTCGTCGATGGCGTCGGCCACCAGTTCGTTGCCTTCCGAAGCCCGCAGCGGCGCGCGCAGGTCGGCGGCGTCTTCCTGGCCAAGGCACATATAGAGCGTGCCGGTGCAGGTCAGCCGGACACGGTTGCAGCTCTCGCAGAAATTATGCGTCATCGGGGTGATGAAGCCGAGCCGGCCACCGGTCTCGGCGACATGGACATAACGAGCGGGACCGCCGGTCTTGTAGGGGATGTCGCTCAGCGTGAACTGGCGCTCCAGCGAGGCGCGCAGCAGTGACAGCGGCAGGTATTGGTCGGTGCGATCGGCGTCGATCTCGCCCATCGGCATGGTCTCGATGACCGTCAGGTCCATGCCGCGGCCATGCGCCCAACGCATCATCTCGGGCAGTTCGGAGTCGTTGAAATCCTTC
Source organism: bacterium M00.F.Ca.ET.205.01.1.1 (assembly GCA_004791255.1). Lineage (GTDB taxonomy): Bacteria > Pseudomonadota > Alphaproteobacteria > Rhizobiales > Rhizobiaceae > Mesorhizobium. The sequence continues at coordinate 74,502 of SRUQ01000002.1, read as the reverse complement.
AGCGCCACCGCGTTGAGCTTAACCTTCAGCCCGGCGGCCTGCGCGGCATCGATGCCTTCAAGGACCTTTGCGAGGTGGCCCCAGCGGGTGATGGCGTGGAATTTGTCGGCATCGAGCGTGTCCAGCGAGACATTGATGCGCTTGACGCCGCAATCGGCGAGCTCGGCGGCGAAGCGCGAAAGCTGCGAGCCGTTGGTGGTCAGCGTCAGCTCTTCCAGTGCGCCGCTTTCCAGATGACGAGACAGCTGCCGCACCAGGTGCATGATGTTCTTGCGCACCAGCGGTTCACCGCCGGTCAGGCGCAGTTTCTTCACACCCTTTTCGATGAAGACGCTGCACAGCCGGTCGAGTTCCTCCAGCGACAGCAGGTCCTTCTTGGGCAGGAAGGCCATGTCCTCGGCCATGCAATAGGTGCAGCGAAAATCGCAGCGGTCGGTAACCGACACCCTGAGATAGCTGATCGTGCGACCGAATGGGTCGATCATGTCCATGCGTCAAGCATTCCCGTGGCTGCGCGCAGCGTCGTTATATACGGCTATGTGATACGATCCAGCCCGCCATTCAAGATAGCGGCTCTCGATCTTTGGTAACATTCCCAAGCCGACATCGCGTGTCGGACAGTTTCAAATGGCTTTTCCAGCCGAACGAAGCAGCGTAGGGAAGGGCGGATCGATACGGGATGGATGACGATGACGGCGCCGAAGGAACTCAGGGTCTCGAAGGACAGAAAACTGCTGTCCGTCACCTTTCCCAACCATCACCCCTTCGAACTGCCGGCCGAACTGCTGCGTGTCGCCTCACCTTCGGCCGAGGTGCAGGGCCATGCGCCTGACCAGCGAGTGACCGTGCCGGGCAAGCGCAACGTAGCCATCCTCAAGATCGAACCGGTCGGCAATTACGCCGTTCGCATCACCTTCGACGATTTTCACGACACCGGCATCTTCACCTGGAATTACCTGCACACGCTCGGCCACGAAAAGGACGAGCGCTGGAGCGCTTATCTGGCCGAGTTGGCGGAAAAGGGCTTGAGCCGCGACCGTTAGCCGGCGGGGCGTCGTGAAAATGTCATTGGCCGGGAGTAGGGCCAGCGGATCGGGAGACAACGCCATGCCGGTCATCACCACGGTCGAAGAACTCGAAGCCCTCTATGGCCTGCCCGGCGAAGCTTCGCTGGTCAAGGAACTCGACCACATCATCCCCGAATATGCCGCCTTCATCGAGGCCTCGCCATTCGTCGCCCTAGCGACCTGCGGCCCCGAGGGGCTCGATTGCTCGCCGCGCGGCGACCTGGCCGGCTTCGTGCGCATCGTCGATGCGAAAACCGTGATGATGCCGGACCGGCGCGGCAACAACCGTGCCGATTCGCTGAAGAACATCATCAGGGATCCACGTGTCGGCCTGCTGTTCCTGGTGCCGGGCTCCGGCACGACGCTGCGCATCAACGGCCGCGCTCATATCACCACCGATTCCGAGCTGTGTGGCTCTTTCACCATCGACGGCAAGGCGGCGCGCTCGGTGACGGTCGTCGCTGTCGATTCGGTCTACTTCCAGTGTGCCCGCGCGATCGTGCGTTCGGACCTGTGGAACCCGGCCAGGTACGTCGACCCGAAGTCGCTGCCGACACCTGGTCAAATCCTCGAAATCACCAGCCGCAAGAATATCGACGGTGAGGCCTACGACAAGGAATGGCCAGAGCGGGCCAAGAAGACGATGTGGTAGGCAGGTGCGCCCGATGACCGGGCATAGCCGGCCGACCTGATCTCAACCGAGCCGAGCTCACGCCTCCTTCAGCACCTCATAGATCTTGCGCATCTGGTCGCCGATCAGGTCGCATTGCTCCGGCGTCGACTGGCTCATCGCTTTCTCGATCAGCGCCATGTGGACTTTCAGTGCCTGCATCAGCAGCGCCTCGCCGGCTTCGGTAAGCGCCAGCCGCAGGATGCGCTTGTCCTTCTCGTCGCCTTCGCGGCGCAAAAGCCCGCGCGCCTCGAGTTGCGGCAACAGCATGGTGATGTTGGAGCGGCCGACCAGCAGCTTGCGAGCAAGATCATGCTGCGACATGCCGGGGTGGCGGTAGAGGTTCATCAGCACGTCGAGCTGCGCCGGCTTGAGATCGAGCGGTGCAAGCTTCACCGCCAGCGTGCGCTCCAGCACATGGCAGGCGCGCGCCACCGCGACCCAGTTGCGAAAACGCGGGTTATCCCAGGGTAGCTCTTGTTTATTGTTCATCTTTGAACTATTATGTTCATGCTTGAACGTATGGATGGAATCTCACTATGGCATCATTCGGACTGAAGGTCATCCGGGGGGTGTTTGGGGCCGCCGAACACGTGGCGCCGCGCCTCACCGGGCGCGCCGCCTTCGAGCTGTTCTGCCGCACGCCGAACGTGAAGACGCTGACCGATGGCGAACGCCGCGCCGTCGACCGGGCCGCCGATTTCATGGCCGAAGCACGGCATCATCGGCTGAAGACCGCGACCGGCTGCGTGATGGTGCATGAGTTCCGCCCGGAGCCGGGCAGGGCATCTGCGGGCACAGTGCTTGTCGTCCATGGCTGGCGCTCGCGCACCGAATACATGCGCGCACTGATCGAAGGCTATCGTGCGGCCGGCTACAAGGTCGTCTCGCTCGATCTGCCGGGCCACGGCCAATCGCAGGGCCGGCGCTTGAACATGGTGAATGCCGTCGATGCGGTTCGGGTCGCGGGCGAATGGTTCGGCCCCTTTGCGGCCGCCGTCGGCCATTCCTTCGGCGGCGCGGTCGCCGCCAATGCCATCGCCGGCTCGGTCAAGAACGTCCCGCCGCTGGCGGCCGGGCGGCTGGTCCTGATCGCGGCGCCGAGTTCGTTGCCGGCAATCTTCGCCGACTTCAGCCGCATGCTCAATGTCGGCCCGCGCTCACAGCAAGCAATGGCGGATCGGGTCAAGCACCTTTCCGGCCGGCCGCTGCACGAATTCACCGGTGACCGGCAGCTTGCCCACGCGCCGCTGCCGACGCTGGTCATCCATGCGCCCGACGATCGCGAGGTCTCCGCCGACCACGCCCGGCGCTATGCCGGCGCCGGCGACCATGTGCGGCTCCACTGGGCCGAAGGGCTCGGTCATCGCCGCATTCTGGCGGACAAGGGTGTGGTCCTACGCGCCGTCGGTTTCGTGGCCGCGCCCCGGGAACCGTCGTTGCTCCATTGAGCGGCAAGGATGCCTATTTCTTCTTCCCTCCGGGCTCGACCGGTAACCCAGCCGCCTTCCAGGCGGTGTAGCCGCCAAGAATGTGCTTGACCGGCGAGAGTCCCATATCCTGCGCCGTCTTGGTGGCCAGCGCCGAGCGCCAGCCGCCGGCGCAGAAGAAGACAAAGCTCTTGCCCGAGGCGAAGAACGGCTTGTGGTAGGGGCTTTCGGGATCGATCCAGAATTCCAGCATGCCGCGGGTGACGTGCTGGGCGCCGGGAATCCTGCCGTCGCGCTCCACCTCGCGCGGATCGCGCAGGTCGACGAAGATCGTGCCTTCATCCTCGAGCAGCCCTGCCGCTTCCTCCGGCGACACCACTTCGATCTCGGCGTTAGCCTCGTCGAGCAGTTGGCGGTATCCTTTTTTCACAAGCGCGTCCCTCCCGGCCGTAGGCTGGCCATATCTGCGGATTTCGAGCACAAAGCCCGGCGTTTGTCACGCGGGCTCGGCGCTGACCATTCGATGGCGGCGCCAACGCCTGACTTCGCCGGCTATATCAGATGGCCGGAGTGGAACCGCGTCCCCTCCGGCCGTCACTATGTTGTGAAACTGTTCTGCAACAGCCGTTCCAAAATTTATGAAAGCTTAACGAAATCGGTATGAATCGGTATAGTCGCGCCTTACATCCGCCATGCGGTGAGCGAGACGATTTGCAGTGCGGAACGGGAGCCGGTTGCGGCCGGAGCGGGTGATCCATGAAATTCCTCGGAAACAGAGTTACCGCGTTGCCACTTGCTGCGCTCGCGGCAACGCTGGCGTTCGGTGCGCCGCAGGCTGGCGCGCAAGGTCTTTTCGACATGCTCTTCGGTGGCGGCATCAGGCACGATCCGCAAGGTGAGTTCCCGCCTCCACCCAAGAACAAGCCAAAGCCCAAGGTGCCGGCCGGCGGCGGCGCAAAGATCAGCAGCCCGTCCTATTACACCTACAAGGCCGACAAGCTGGTGCGTGTCGACTTCTCGACGCTGGCGGCAACACCGCAGCCGGCGACGGCGCAGGACGCCGCCTTCGTTCCGTCGGTCACGGGCGCTGCATTCCGTGATGCCATTGCCGGGCTCGGTGATTACGAACTCTATGCCGAGCCCGACATCGCCAAGGCGCTGATCGCGTACTATTCGGCCAATCCGGACTTCATCTGGGTGACCGGAACCAGCCCCAACAGCCGTGCGCAAGACGCCGTGCGGGTGCTGGGCGAAGCCGCGAGCTACGGCCTGACGCCGGCTGACTATACGGTCGATGTGCCTGCAGCCACCTCGTCCGCGACAGACGACGCAGCCAAGGTGAAGGAACTCGTCCGCTTCGAAATGGCGCTGTCGGCGCGCGTGCTGCGCTACGCCCACGATGCCCAGAACGGCCGGGTCGAGCCCAACCGCATGACCGGCTACTATGATTTTCCGGCCAAACCGCTCGACATGGCGGGTGTACTCAAGACCCTGGCACATACCCAGGAAGTGCGCACCTATCTCGAATCGCGGCACCCGCAGAACGCTGAATATCAGGCGCTGCGCGTCGAACTCGAAGCACTGCAGGCTAGCGCCGAAAACGAGATCGTCGTCGACCCCAAGCTGTTGCTGAAGCCCGGCGAGACGAGCCCCGAACTGCCCAAGCTCTTGACCTTGATCTCACGCAATCTCGATGACGAGATGGGCGGCACCTATGGCGAGATGCTGTCGAGGCTCGCCACCAGCGAAGTCTATGTCCCTGAGCTCGTCCCGCTCATCAAGGCGGTGCAGGTAAAGGAAGGCATGAAGGGCGACGGCGTGATCGGACCGCGCACCGTCGCCTTGCTCGCCGGGACATCGAAAGCCGACCGGCTGCTCAAGGTGCAGGTGGCTTTGGAAGAACTGCGCTGGCTGCCATCCGATCTCGGCAGTCCACGCGTCTTCATCAACCAGCCGGCCTTCACCGCCAGTTACATCGACAATGGCGAGGAGAAGCTGAAGACGCGCGTCGTCGTCGGCCGCGTGACGAACCAGACCGCTTTCTTCTACAACCAGATCAAGCAGGTCGATTTCCATCCCTACTGGGGCGTGCCGCAGTCGATCATCGTCAACGAGATGCTGCCCAGATTGCGCAACGACCCCGGTTATCTCGACCGGGCTGGCTACGAGGTCACCGATTCGCGCGGCAATCGCATCCCGTCGTCGGCGGTCGACTGGGGTGCCTACGGATCGAACATTCCCTACAGCGTGCGCCAGCAGCCGAGCGAGGCCAATGCGCTGGGTGAATTGAAGATCCTGTTCCCCAACAAGCACGCGATCTACATGCACGACACGCCGCAGAAGTCGTTCTTCAAGCAGGACATGCGTGCGCTCAGCCATGGCTGCGTGCGGCTGCAGGATCCGCGCGGCATGGCCGCCGCCGTGCTCGGCACATCGGTCGATTATGTCGCCGAGAAGCTGAGGCACGGACATTCGACCGAGGACGTGACGCGCAAGATTCCGGTCTATGTCGCCTATTTCACCGCCTGGCCCGACATGTCCGGCAAGGTCGAGTATTTCAACGACGTCTACGACCGCGACACCAGGCTGAAGCAGGCACTGGATGCCACCGAGGCGGTGCGTACGCCGTCGATCTGATATTCAACGCTCCGAAAGCGGGCGGCGGAAACCCGCCTCCCGCCCGGCGATCAGCCAGTAGACCAATCCCGCGACAAGGCCGGCGGCGGCGATGATGCCGATGTCGGCCCATCGCTGTGGATCGAGATCCTCCGCCGAACTCGGCCAGATCAGGAAGAAGCCGCCAGAGGCGGCAGCGGCGCCGAAGAACATGTGCATCAGGACATTGCGCAACGAGAACAACTCGGCGATCAGCGCGAAGATCAGCGTCTGCAGCCAGGTCACGACAATCGTCAGGAAATAGACGAACATGCCGAGCGGTGGCACCAGCAGGACCGCGATCGGGCTGACGCCCATGGCATCGAAATACGCCGGAGCGTTGGGCAGCGAACTGAGTGCGGCGTAGATTGCCGCTACGGCGACCAGCCCGACCAGGATGGCCACGAGATAGCCGGCCAGCATCATCAGGATGCGCTTGATCAAGTGCTTTGCCGTTGCCATGCCCACCCCCGTGAAGCCCGTTACAAGGCCTTAGTCAGCCATCAAAGTCGAATTTGGGCAAGGGGATCGAGGCGCGCCGGCTCAGGCGCCGCCGCACATGTGCTGCGAATCCGGCAAGGCCCAGGAGCCCTTCGCGGCGAGATCGATGCCGTAGTAGACCCGGCCCCGGTCATCGTCCTTGGGACAGTCCCTGGGAATCGAAATGAGGCACATCACGACGGGTTCGCCGACCTTCGAGGCGGCCAAGCCCGGCTCGCGATCATAGGAGACAGCGCCGCCGCCATTGGTGAAGGTCACAGCACTTCCCGCGTCGGGACTGGCTGTTTCCAGGGGATCATCGCCAAGCCGCGTGGTGAGCGTGTCGATATGCGTGGAGGCGCACTGACCGATCGCCGAGGGCAGGGGCTGATCGTTGCTGCCGGGGTTGCGCGCGGCGACTTCCAGCGCCTTCTTGCCGATCAGCGCGATATTGTAATCCTGCACCCATGACGGCGCATTGCCATAGGTCTGCAAGGCGTTGTTCAGTGCGCTGACGATACAGGCGGCGTCGCCCTTGCAGGCGTTGCGGTCGGCAATCAGACCACGGGCGATTTTGTGCTTGTCGCCGCCGAACGCCGGCTCGAAATCCTTGAAAGCCTTGGCGACCAGCAGATCGATGGCCGACAGCTGCGGATCGGCGCAGATCGCCTTTTCCGCCGGCAGGCTTGCCTTGCCGCAGTCGAAGGATGGCCCATCGGCCCGCGCCGGAGCAGCCCCGAAGACGACGCCGGCCAGGACGGCGCCGAGCACAAGCGAGACGGTAGTTCCCGCGCAAGATTGCATAAGCGCCCCCCCATCGACTGCCCAGGGCGCGACCCGCGTCCTGTCGTCGACATCATACACCAGGCATGGACATTTTTGGGTGAGGCCATTGGCCGTCGGGATGCCCCGGACAAATCTCGCCGATGCGATATCTTCCGGTGAAACCTATCTGGGTTCGGCCGTCACGGGATCGTAGGTGATCTCGACTTTCGCCTTGTCGGACGTGTAATAGGTGACGGTGTAGGCGTTGCTGTCCCACTCGACGTCCTTGATATAAAGGAAGCCGTCGCGCCGTTCGACCTTGGCGATGATCTCCGACAGCTTCTTGGCATTGGGCGGCGGCAACGGCCTGTCGTCCGCGGCCAGCGCCGGCCCGGCGGCGAGAAGAACGGCGATGCTAGTCGCCAACAGAAATCTGGACATGGTTTTTCCCTCAAGTTTCGTTGAATAGAAACTCGCTGCTATGGCGGTTTGTTCCGCAGCTGGAATGCATGGCCATGGGATCTATCGCATCGAAGTGTTCGCAAGAAAAAAACCTTGCGCGAAAAAAACCACGATGCGCCACTTCACTATTCGTGGCCATATAATGCTGGCGGTTCATTGGGGATCCAAATGCGCGCACGTCATCTCGTCTTGCTTGCAGTATCGGTGCTTGCAATCCCGGCCGTTTCCGTGCCCCTGCAAAAAGCCAGGGCGCTGGAGCCGGAACGCTATACCGTCTACTGCGCCAACGATCGCATCGAGGTTTCGTTCTGGGATATCGAGCAGATGAAGGTGCGAAACGGCTCGGACGTCTGTCAATTCCAGAGCTATACGAGCTACTCAAGCGCGCTGAATTTCGCCCAGAAGAATTTTGGTGGGGAAGGGGCAGACTGCAGCTGTTAGCCGTGCTGGCCGGTAGCGCAATTTCAGCAAGGTAGATGGTGGGCGATGCAGGGATTGAACCTGCGACCCCACCCGTGTGAAGGGTGTGCTCTCCCGCTGAGCTAATCGCCCGCTCGTTGCCCGAAGGCCAAGCGAGCCGCGATATAAGGGAGGCAGGCCGGTTAAGTCAAGGCGCTGTCTGGCGTTCTTGCAGCGATCGGATTCTTCACTCTTTCGGGCTTGTCCCGACCGGATGCCGGGCGCTTCCCGTCAGTGTCCGGCAGCGCTGATCAGCCGCTCCGCCAGATCCAGCGTCAACGAGTCGAAATGCGAGATCACGGCGGAAGGCTCGAATTCGCGCACATGGCGGTCGGTGTAGCCGAAATCGACTGCCACGACAGGAATGCCGGCGGCCTTCGCGGTGTCGATATCGGTCTGCGAATCGCCGACCATCACGGCGCGGTGCGGGTCGCCGCCGGCCAGCTTGATGGTCTCGGTCAGGTGGCGCGGGTCGGGTTTGCGGAATGCAAAGGTGTCCTGTCCGGCGATCGCCGCGAAATGTCTGGTCAGGCCGAGCGCATCGATCAGCGCCAGCGAGTTGGCTTCGTATTTGTTGGTGCAGATGGCCAGGAGATAGCCGGCCTTCTCGAAGCGGGCGATCGCCTCGATAACGCCGGGGTAGGGGCGCGACTTGCCGGGAATGTTGAGGGTGTAGTGGTCGAGGAACAGCTGCAGCAGCCGGTCGTGCTCCGTGACATCGAGGGATCGTTGCTGGGCGGCGTGCGCCCGTTCGATCATGACGCGGCCGCCATGGCCGACGAAGCGCCTGAACCCGGCTTCGTCGACGGCCGCGAGCGCGCTGGCGGCCAGGCTGTGGTTGAGGCTGTCGAGCAAGTCCGGCGCCGTGTCGATCAGCGTTCCGTCGAGGTCGAACACGATGATCGGGCGGGCCATGGTCGGTTCCTGCAGAGATTTTGCCATCGGCACGCGATAGCGTCTGCGAGCGGTCTAGGCAAGCATTGGAAGGCGCATGATCAAGGCGCGCTCAAGGGCTTTGACCCCGGTCAAAGGCTTTGACCCGACCGGCAAAAATGCTAGGAGCCCCAAACATCAGGTTTTCCCAGGGCAGCAGCGGCATGGATGCAAGACAGTTGAAGGTCGAGGCCGCGCGCGCGGCGCTTGCGCATGTCACGGATGGCATGCGGCTCGGCATCGGCACCGGCACCACGGCGGAAGAGTTCGTGCGGCTGCTCGCCGACAAGGTCGCCACCGGCATGAGGGTCATCGGCGTGCCGACCTCGGAGCGCACCGCCTCGCTGTGCCGCGAGCTTGGCGTGCCGCTGTCGACGCTGGAGGAAACGCCCGAACTGGACCTCACCATCGACGGCGCCGATGAAGTCGACCCGGCGCTGACGCTGATCAAGGGCGGCGGCGGCGCGCTGCTGCGCGAGAAGATCGTCGCGGCGGCCTCCCGGCGCATGATCGTCATTGCCGATCGTTCGAAGATGGTCGAGACGCTGGGCCGTTTTCCGCTGCCCATCGAAGTCAACCAGTTCGGCCTGCGCGCCACCGAAATCGCGGTGGCCACGGCGGCTCAGAATCTCGGCCTTTCCGGTCCGGTTACATTGAGGATGACGGGCGGCCAGGCTTTTGTTACAGACGGCGGCCATTTTATCCTCGATGCATCTTTTGGCCGCATTCCGGATACAAGAGCGCTTTCGAATGCTCTCCACGCCATACCGGGTGTGGTCGAGCATGGTCTTTTCATCGGGCTGGCGTCAGCGGCCATCATCGCCGGGGGCGATGGCATCCAAACCGTCCTTGCCGCCTGAAAAACAGGGAGTTCTACCAATCATGATGTTGCACAACCGGGTTCGCCAACTGTCCGTCCTTCTGGCGGCTTCGGCCGTTTTGGCGTTTTCGTCGCCGGCCTTTTCGCAGGATGTCACGGAATCGCATCTGAAGGCCGCACGCGCCGCCGTCGCCGCCATCCACGCGACCGACCCGTTCGACAGCATCCTGCCGCAGGCCGCCGCCGCGCTCGAATCGCAGCTCATCCAGAAGAACCCCGACATGCAGGAGCTGATCGGCAAGACCATCAACGAGAAGGCGCTGGCGCTGGCCTCGCGCCGCGCCGACCTGGAGAAGGAAGCGGCTCTTGCCTACGCGAAAGTGTTTTCCGAAAAGGAACTCACCGACATCGCGGCCTTCTACAATTCGGACTCCGGCAAGAAGCTTCTCGAAAGCGGACCGGCCGTGACGCGTGACCTGGTCAAGGCCGCCGACATCTGGCAGAACGGCGTCGGCCGCGATCTGGCCCAGCAGGTCGGCGAGACGCTCGCCGCGGCCGCCAAGGCCAAGGCGCCCGCGGCACCGGCCGATGCCACCGCGCCTGCCGATGGAGCGGCTCCCTCGGATGGCGCGGCACCTGCGGATGGCGCGGCGCCGGCCGACGGTTCGGCGAACTGATCCCGCCTTTTCCAAACGGCCTTGCGGCCATCCCATGAAGCCCGGCTCGTCCGGGCTTTTCTTTTGATGGTTTGCAGCCTACCTGTCACTCACATTTCAGAAGTTCACGGAGCCGCGGCATGGCTGGTTACGACTACGATCTCTTCGTCATCGGCGGCGGTTCCGGGGGGGTGAGGGCGGCGCGTGTCGCCGCCGCGCTCGGCAAGCGGGTTGGCATCGCCGAGGAATACCGATTCGGCGGCACCTGCGTCATCCGCGGCTGCGTGCCGAAGAAGCTCTATGTCTATGCCTCGCAGTTTCCCGAGCACTTCGCCGATGCAGCCGGCTACGGTTGGACGGTGCCGGAGGCCAGTTTCGACTGGCAGACGCTGGTCGCCAACAAGGACAAGGAGATCGCCCGGCTGGAGGCGATCTACAAGCGGAATGTCTTGGGCTCGGGTGGCGAGACGTTCCATTCACGCGCAATGGTTGTCGATCCGCATGTAGTGCATCTGCTGGGCGAGGATCGCACCGTCACCGCCGACCAGATCCTGATCGCCACCGGCGGCCGCCCGGCGGCGCATCCGGCATTGCCCGGCCACGAGCATTGCATCTTTTCCAATGAGGCCTTCGACCTCAAGCAACTGCCCAAGGCGATCATGATCGAAGGCGGCGGCTACATCGCCGTCGAGTTCGCCAACATCTTCCATGGCCTCGGCGTCGACACCACGCTGGTCTATCGCGGCAAGGAGATTCTCAGCCGTTTCGACATGGACCTGCGGCGCACGCTGCATGAGACGATGGAGAAGAAAGGGATAAAGATCCTCTGCCATTCCGTGACCGAATGGGTGCGCAAGCGGCCGGACGGCCGGCTCGACGCACTGCTGACCAGCGGCAAGGTGCTGACGGTCGACCAGGTCATGCTCGCTATTGGCCGCGTCCCCAACACCGAGAATATGGGGCTGGAGGGTATCGGCATCGAGATGACCGCGACCGGCGCGGTCAAGGTCGACAACTACTCCCGCACCAGCGTAGAAAACGTCTGGGCGATCGGCGACGTCACCAACCGCGTGCAACTGACGCCGGTGGCAATCCACGAGGCGATGTGTTTCGTCGAGACGGCTTTCAGGAACAACCCGACCGTGCCGGATCACGATACGATCGCGACCGCTGTGTTCTCACAGCCGGAAATCGGCACGGTCGGCCTGTCGGAAGACGAGGCCGTCAAGCGCTTTGCCGACATCGAAATCTACCGCGCCAGCTTCCGGCCGATGCGGCATACCTTGTCCGGCCGCGACGAGAAGATGCTGATAAAGCTGGTGGTAAACGGCGCGTCGCGAAAAGTGCTCGGCGCTCACATCCTCGGGCCGGATGCCGGCGAGATGGCGCAACTTCTGGGCATTCCGCTGAAGGCCGGACTGACCAAGGACGATTTCGACCGCACCATGGCGGTACATCCGACCGCGGCAGAAGAACTCGTCACCATGTACAAGCCGACCTACCGCGTGAGGGACGGCCAGCGCGTCGACTGACACCGGCACACCCTCCGCCGCGCGCTCCGCGGCGGAGGGTGCCCAACCAGTCAGAGCAGCGTGCCGCGCAGGATAAGCAGCGCCACCGAGAAATAGATGACCAGCCCGGTGACATCGACCAGCGTCGCCACGAACGGCGCCGATGCGCTGGCCGGATCGAAGCCGATCCGTTTCAGGGCAAACGGCAACATCGAGCCCGACAGCGAGCCGAAGGTGACGATGCCGACCAATGCTGCGCCGACCGTCGTCGCGATCAGCGGCCAGTGCGGCCCATAGTCGTAGAAGCCCATATATTGCCAGAGCGCGATGCGGCAGATGCCGACCACGCCAAGCATGGCTCCCAGCACCAGGCCGGTGGGCAGTTCGCGCAGCGCTACCCGCCACCAATCACCAAGGCCGATCTCGCGCAACGCGAGCGCCCGAATGACAAGCGAGGTTGCCTGTGAGCCGGAATTGCCGCCGGAACTCATGATCAGCGGGATGAACAGCGTCAGCACGATCGCCTTTTCCAACTCGCCCTCATAGCTCTGCATGGCGTTGGCCGTCAGCATCTCGCTGATGAACAGCGCGCAGAGCCAGCCGCCGCGCTTCTTGATCATGGCAAGGAAGCTCATCTTCATGTAGGGCTCGTCGAGCGCCTCCATGCCGCCGAAGCGGTGCACATCCTCGGTCGTCTCCTCGATCATCGTGTCGATGATGTCGTCGATGGTGACGATGCCGAGGATCTTGCCATGGTCGACGACCGGAACGGCGAGCAGATCGTATTTGGAGATCGTCTGCGCCAGGTTTTCGCGATCGGTCAGCGGGGTCACCGTAACCGGCACGCGGTCCGGAGCCACGCTCATGATCGAATCATCAGGGTCGCCGGTGATCAGCCGGCGCAGGCCGGTCGAGCGCACCAGGAGATGCGTTTCCGGATCGACGATATAGATTGCATAGACGGTTTCGCGCGTCCGCTCGACCTTGCGGATGTAGTCGAGTGTGCGGCCGACGGTCCAGTCCGAGGGAACGCTGACGAACTCGGTCGTCATGATTGATGCCGCGCTGCCCTCGGGGTAGCCGAGAATGGACAGCAATGTAGCGCGTAGCGGCGCCGCCAGCGCACCGAGCAGCTCGGAACGCGCCGGTTCGTCAAGTTCGCGCAGGATGTCGGCGGCGCGGTCGGCCGACATGGCGGTGAGGAGCTTGCTCGCCTTGGCGCGCGGCAAGGCTTCCGCCAGCTCGGATGCCCCCTCCAACTCCGGCTGGTCGAATATCTCGACAAGCCGCTCGAACGGCACTGCGCACAGCAGTTCCGTCGCGGTTTCGCGCGGCTCACGGTTGAGCGCCTCGACCACGTCGGCGACGTGGTCGTTGGCAAGGATGCGGGCGATGGCGACGGCCTCGTCGGCCGCGACGGGGGAAAAATCGTTCATGGTTCACTCCTTGCCGACCGGAAGGACATGAACCGTTCAGGTTACGTCTAGGCGGACGGCGGTTGCGTTCGACTGTTACTGTCGCCAGGCATGGCGCGGTGACCTTTCCGCTTGCGGGTTCGCGTTTGACTATCTGCAAGCCGGCGCAACATAGGAGTGCGTCCTGTCGAGTCAACCGCGGTGAGGACGGAAAACGGCGCCGAACAGCTTTGATCGCGAGACTGTGATCAGCGGCCGCCCGGAGTGCCGGCGAGCCTCCAGGAAAAGTGTGAAACGGTTTTCCCGGAAAGCGCGCTTTCCCTAGGTAATATAGCGGGAAAACAAGGAGATGGGCCCGTTCGGCGTTTCCGTGAAACGGGGAATCGCCCTCTGTGAAAGCTTCGTTATTTCTGCTTCAGCCGGCGTGAAAAACGCATCCATTTGTCCTCGACCGGCGGTCTTGGCTGGACGAGTATAGTGGTGAGTTCGGGGGGCAGTACCGGAACCAGCGGCTTCTTGGCGGCGACGCCGTCGGCGATCGCGACGATCGAGTGGTAGAATTCGGTGCCGGCAACCGATCTCGGGGCCACGGCTTCGTGCATGACGCTGATGACGGTGACATCGGGACAATTGTCCTTGATCGCCTGGTGGAAGGCGACCTTGCCCTCCGGGTCGAGCGCGCCGGTGGCTTCGTCAAGGAACAGCAGGCCAGGCTGCTGCAGTATTATGCGGGCCACCACCAGCTTCTGTTTCTGGCCGCCCGACAGAACCTGATCCCAGCTTTTGCCTTCGCGGGCTTCGTCGCCCAGATGTTCGATGAAGTCGCCAAGGCCGGCCTTGTGCAGTGCCGAGGCGACCTGCGCGTCGCCATGGTCGCGTTCGGATCCCGGCAGGCAGACCAGCTGTTTCAGCGACACCTGCTGCAGCTTGACCTCCTGGGCGGCGTAGAAACTCTTCACCCCCTCGGGGAAGACGATCATGCCGCGTCCGTAAGGCCACAATCCGTTGATCGCCTTGATCAGCGAAGTCTTGCCGCAACCGGATTCGCCCTTCAGGAAGGTCCACTCGCCACGGCGGAAGCGCAAATTGGCAGCGCTGAGGAACGGCGTTGCGTCCTCGCCCTGATGCGCCAGTTCGAGTTTCTGAATGGTCAGGCCGAAAACCGGGTTCTGGTTGGCATAGTTAAAGTCGGAGCGGCCGGTCTGGCTGTAGAACTCCTGCGGATGCTGGACATTCTCGATCGCGTTGGCGAGCTCGGTGACACGCTGGCTGTTGGCGCGCAGCGTGGCGATTGCGGGCATGACATGGATGAACCACGAGCATTGGCCGATCAGTGAATTGACCAGCTCGGAGCCGGTTATGTAGCCCTTGAGGTCAAGGCCGTTGTGGATAAACGGCACAAGGCCGGGCCCATAGGCGACGACGCGGGCGCCGATGAAATTGTAGATCAGTTCGAACGACATGTAGACGGTGTTGACGATGTTGAGCCGCGTCCAGGTGCCGTCGATATCGCCATAAAGGCGGCCATGCATGGTTCTCTGCACGCCTTCGCCCTGCGAGGCGGCAACGTGGAAGCTGCGGCGCAGGAATGTCGTCAGTTCGCCGCGATAGCTGCCTTCGGCCTTCTGCATCCGGACGTTGAGCCGCTCGAGCAGGCCTCCGAGCTTCACCGCGATCCAGGTGTTGAGCGGCACATAGATGGCTACGGCAAGCAGGGCGAGGATGGCGCTGCCGTAGCTACCGAGGAACTCCAGTCCCTTCACCTCGACAGAGGTTTCGAGCAGCTTCTGGCCGACGAAGTAGAGAGAGGTGGCGACACCCAGCACGCCCATGGCTAGCCCGATGGCGCCGCCGGTCATGTCCTTGATCGATTCCTGGACGCGCTGGTCTATGTTGTCGGGGGCCGGCGCGCCGCTGCCTGGCGAAGCGTGCTGTGCATGGAAATGTGTGTGATTGCCGTCCAGCAGCGCCTCGTTGAAGCGACCGTCGAGCCAGCCACGCCATTTGCGGTGCAAGGTCGCCGAGACAAGATTGCGGATGCCCGTGAAGCCGGCGTCCTTGAGCACGACCAGCATCACGAGGATGCTGGCATTGACGAGCAGCGTGCGCAGCGGCGTGGTGTTTGCGGCATCGTGGAAGAAGGCGATCGAGTTGACCAGCTCTCCCGACGCTTCGGCGAACCAGACACCGGCTTTGCTTGACAGCGCGGTGAGCAAGGCGATCACCAAGGTGAGCGTCCAGGCTTCTTTCCACCGGTCCGAGACCCAGTAAGCCCGCACCAGACCCCAGAAGCTGCGCATGGAGGATACCGGCGTCAGATGCGACCGCCCTGGGGCATCGCTTTGTAGTCCATCCGGTACTGACTCCTGCGATCGTCTGCCGATCCGAATCACGATCCCGCCTAAACCTTCTTTGTTTTGTTACGGATGGTAACACCAATTGATCATTTTCCATTAATTTTTAAAGCGGCTCGGCGGGATTGTCCGCGCAGCCGTTGCTATGAGGCAACAGTTTGCAGGGCACAAATGCTCTCAAATCGAACGAGAGAGGTAGGATATCGCTATTGTTTTCAAAGTGTTGGCTGCGCAAATGCTACATTCGATAGCCTTCCCCAACGGAAGCTTCGCACACGGCTTCGTGACGCAAAAAATCGTACGGCGCGGTCGATTTTCTTGCCGCGGACTGACCTGAACACCCCAAAATTTGCCGTTCACTACCTCGCCAGGCTTGTCGTCATTGTCTTTGCCTGAGGCCGGGAAGTGATCGGAAACGGTCTGCGACGGCATTTGGCGGTGACGACTTCGCCACTCTCGAACCTGACAGGTGAGCAGGGCGGCGTTGACAATTCTTTGGTTCGGGATTGAACCTTGCCGGGCGTCGTCGACACCCATGGACATCAGGTCCTCCAACAGGGAAGCTCCCCAATGCCTGCACGCGCTGCCGTCGCCGCGATCCTCGCCCTCTTCACCTGGCTGCCGGTGGCGCATGCCGCCGGACAGGACATCCCGGCGAGCGCCGAAGGTCAGGTCGAGTTCAACACCCCGTCCGGCAACATCGGCTGCATCTACACGCCGGCGGGCGGCACCGGCACCTACGAGCCCCAGGATGGTGGGCCGGAACTCAGCTGCTCGCGCGTCTCGCCGAGCTATGTCACCATCATCCTCGGTCCCAAGGGGCCGGCAACGCTCATCAAGAATCCCGGCGAACAACCTTGCTGCGGCGATGTCACCAGGCTCGCCTACGGAAACAGCTGGAGCGCCGGACCGTTCACCTGCCAGTCGTCAACGAAGGGGCTGACCTGCATCGGCATTAACGGCCATGGATTTTTCATCAGCAAGGCCAAGGTGACGGTGAAATAGGACGCGCAAGGCTCAGCCGGCGTGCTCAAGTTCGCCGCGCGCCTTGGCGGCCGCGACCTGGCGGATGGCGTCAATCAAGGCGTCGACGTCCTGAGCGCCCATGACCGCATACTTGGCCTCGAGCAGGAAGCACGGAACGCCTGTAATGCCCATGCGCGACGCGGTGGAGATCTCGGTGCGGACCGCCTCCACATCGGCGTCGGAAGGCAACAGCGTCTCGACCACCGACGCGTCCATGCCGGCTTCGCGCGCGGCTTCGACCAGCATCGCATGGTCGCCGATATTGACCCCTTCCTCGAAATTCATCTGGAACAGGCGGCGCACCAGGCGGTTCTGCACATCTTCGCCCGCGGCACCCGCCCAGCGGATGAGGCGGTGCGCGTCCAGCGTGTTCGGTGCCACCTTGATGGCGTCGAAGGCAAAGGAAATGCCTTCGGCTTCGCCCAGCGGTTCGATCCGGGCATGGATCTCGCGGATGCGCTGCTCGCTGCCGAACTTGGCCAGCATATAGTCGCGGCGATCCTTGCCCTGAGGCGGGATAGTCGGATCGAGCTGGAACGGCCGCCAGCGGATATGGACGTCGATATCGCCAACCGCGGCGACCGCCTTGTCCAGCCGTTTCTGGCCGATGAAACACCAGGGGCAGACGACATCGGACACCACATCGACGGTGATGGCGTTCGCTTCACTCATCTCGATCTCCTGAATTGTTTCGATCCATGCATGACGTTCCGGTCTTGGAAATCATGCTCAGTTCGGCTTGCGCCACCAGGTCGGCAGTTGGTAGCCGAATATGGACGCCTTTTGCGGATGTTCCAAATAATTCCAGTACGCGATCCATTGCTGCGTGTTGTGCTGCATCGGCACCAGGTAGTTACCGGAGATCAGCAGCCGGTCGAGAACGCGGACGGCGGCAACGTAGTCCTCCTTGGAGCGGGCGCGCAGCATGGCCTCGATCGCCGCATCGACCGCGGGATCGGCAACGCCGGCGAGATTGAACGAGCCTTCCGCCTTGGCCGCAGCGGAGCCCCAGCGTCCGATTTGCTCGATGCCCGGCGACAGCGAATTGTTGAAGCCGCTGGAGCCGACCAGCACCTCGAAGTCGAAACGCTGCTTGCGCGACTGGATCTGGTCGCCGTCGAGACTGCGGATGCTGACATTGATGCCGATCTTCCCCAGCGTGCGCTGGTAGATGCCGGCAAGGCGCTCCTCGTCCTGCGAGGCGGTCAGGATCTCGAAGCCGAAAGGTTTGCCTTCGAGGTCGAGCATGATTCCGTCCTGCACATGGAAGCCGATGCCCTTCAACAGATCGAAGGCCGCCTTCAGCACCCTGCGGTCCTGGCCCGAGCCGTCGGTCACCGGAGGCCGCCAGCTTCCATCCATTACCTCCGGCGTTACGCGGCCGGGGTAGGGCGCCAGCAGCGCCTTCTCCCTGTCGTCGGCCGGATGGCCGAGCGCGGAAAGCTCGGAGTTCTGCCAATAGCTCATCGTGCGCGCGTATTTGCCGCCGAACAGGTTCTTGTTGGCCCATTCGAAGTCGTAGAGCATGCCGAGCGCGCGGCGCACCGTCGGATCGGCGAATTTCGGCAATCTCGTGTTGAACAGGAAGCCGGTCACCACAGGCGGAATGCCGGTGTCGAAGGTTTCGGCGACAACCTCGCCCCTGTGGAAGGCCGGAAAATCGAGATCGCGCTCGCGCTTCACCGGGTCGCTGTCGTCATCGATGGCGCAAAGGCCCTTTTTGAAAGCCTCGAGCTTGGCATTGGCGTTGAGGAAATACTCGATCGTGATCTGGTCGTAATTGTCGAAGCCGCGCTTGGCCGGAACGTCCTTGCCCCAGTAATCCGGATTGCGCTTGAAGACGATGCGCTGGCCGGGCGTGACCTGCGCGATCGTGTAGGGGCCGCTGCCGATCAGCGGCTTCAGCGTCGTCCTGTCGAACGTGTCCATGTCGAACGCATGCTTGGGAATGATCGGCGTCAGCGCGATGATCAGCGGAAACTCGCGATCGGCCTTGTCGTTGAAGGTGAAGCGCACGCTGTGATCGCCGGTCTTTTCAAGCTTGGCGATCTTGGCCATGCGGTCGCTGTAGGGCGGCCGGCCTTTCTGCGTATAGGCATCGTAAGTGAACAGCACGTCCTCGGGCGTCACCGGCTGACCATCGGACCATCTGGCCTTCGGGTTGAGGTGGAATTCGATGCTGGTGCGCTCCGGATCCATGTCGGCCGAGTCCGCGAGCAGGCCATAAAGCGTGAAGGCCTCGTCGGCATTGCGCTGCATCAGCGGCTCGAAGACTAGGTTGCCGAAGATCGTATCCATCATGCCGCGCGCCGTGGTGCGCAGGCTTTTCAGGATGAAGGGATTGAGGTTGTCGAAGCTGCCGACGACGCAATAGGTGATGCTGCCACCCTTGGGCGCGTCGGGATTGACGTAGCTGAAATGCGTATAGTCGGGCGGCAGCGCCGGCTCGCCCTGCATGGCGATGGCGTGCTTCGGTTCCGCCATGGCCGGACGCGGCGAAAGGCTGAAAAACGACATCGCGGTGATCAGCCAAACAAGAACGCGGCCCATGACCGTCTCCTTAACAGATCGGCTTGATGATTCGGTGCGCACCCTAGCATGAGGCGGCTGCTTGCCGGCCAACGGCGTCGTCAAGAATTACAGGCGCGCGGGCTGGATTCGGTACCGCTTGCAGTGTAACACGCCGACCGAAGTCATTCTGTTGCCTCATTTCGGCAACAGGTAGCTGGACCACACGGCACGAAGAAGCCGGTCCCGGGATCATTTGAGAGGAAGTGCACGACATGACGAGCCTGAACAGCAACGCGTACCGCCTTTCGGTCATGGCCGCTGGCGTGGTCGGCATTCTGGGTGCAGGGCTTCCCGCTGCTTCCGCACAGCAGCAACCGCAGATTCCGCAGGGCTGGTTCAAGGCCTGCACCAAGCAGGAAGACGTCGACATCTGCAACGTCCAGAACATCACCACCGCCGGCAACGGCCAGCTGGTCACCGGCGTCAGCCTGATCGAGCTGAAGGGCAAGGTGAACCGCAAGGTGTTCCAGGTCACGGTTCCGACCGGCCGTCTGGTCGGTGCGGGCATCGGCCTCCAGATCGACACCGGCAAGGCGCAGAAACTCGAATACGTCGTCTGCTTCCCCGACCGTTGCGTGGCGGAAGTGCCGTTGACCGACCAGCTGGTCGCTGCCTTCAAGAAGGGCCAGGTGATTACGCTGACCTCGATCAATTTCCAGAACCAGCCGAACCCGATCAAGGTCGCGCTGTCGGGCTTCAGCGGCGCCTATGACGGCGCCCCGCTGCAGCAGTCGGATATCGAGGACCGGCAGAAGAAGCTTCAGGACTTCGTCGCCAAGAACAACCAGGATTTCGCCAAGAAGCTGAAGGACGAGCAGGACAAGGCGAAAACCGCCAACTGATCCCCCGGCATCGGGCCATTTTCGACGTCAAAAAAGCGGGGTCATGCCCCGCTTTTTTCGTTCCTGGGACGCTGATCGCCGTCGATCAGTGCCGGGACTGCCGTTTCGGCTCGTAGCGGCCGTCCGGTCTCTTGACGAACATTTCCTTGATCTGCGGATGGCGAACCGGCTCTCCCGACTGGTCTTCGAGCAGGTTCTGCTCGGAGACATAGGCGATGTATTCCGTTTCCGAATTCTCGGCCAGCAGGTGATAGAACGGCTGGTCCTTGCGTGGCCGCACATCGGCGGGGATGGCCTCGTACCATTCATCGGTGTTGGCGAATTGCGGATCGACATCGAAAATGATGCCTCGGAACGGAAACAGCCGGTGGCGAACCACCTGTCCGATCGCGAATTTGGCTGTTTTCATCGTACTCACCACTAATTCCTTGATTTTATTTGGCGCAGACTCCCCACGAATTCAATCCCGAAGCGTCTGAACGCCTTCAAGCTACGCAAAATGCGCGGCAAAGGTTTTGATCGATGCGGTCGACATCGAGGAGCCGATGACAGGAAATCCCTCGATGGCTAGTGTCGCGCCGGCTTGCGCAGGCCACCAGCCAGCGCCGCGAATCCGCTGCCGGGGCGAAGCCCTTCACGCATGAAGAAGGCGCGAAGCGGGGCAAATCCGCCAAGCACGCCGAGCCCGGCGCCGCGTGCCACCTGCGCCGGCAGCATTTCGGAAAGCAGCGACATGTTCAAAAGATTGACCGCGCTGCTGCGTGCCAGAATATCGGGCCGGCGCTTGAAGTCGTAAGCGGCAAGGGCCTTGGCAGCGCCTGGATCCGAGCGATTTTCGGTCGCGATTCCAATGAGATCGTCGACGTCCCTGATGCCAAGGTTGAGGCCTTGCGCACCAATCGGCGGAAACACGTGCGCCGCTTCGCCGACAAGCGCTACCCGGTCCCGGGCGAAACGCAGCGGTGTCGCCGCCGACAGCGGATAGACCTGCCGGCCGGGCTCGACCATCACCCGGCCAAGCATTGACTGCATCTGCTGCTCGACCTTCAGCGACAGCGTTGCATCGTCCAATGCGGCGAGTTCCGTCGCCGTCTCCGGCTTGACCACCCAGACCAGGCTCGATCGGTTGCCGGGCAACGGAACCTGCGTGAACGGCCCGGTTCCGGTGTGGAACTCGGTCGAAGTGAAGGCATGATCGCGGCTGTGACGGAAGTTGAGTACCAGCGCCGCCTGCGGATAGGAGCGCGCGGCGGTCGAGATGCCTGCCGCCTCCCGCGCCGGCGACAGGCGTCCGTCGGCGGCGACCGCCAGCCTGGCTTCGGCCGTGCTGCCGTCTGCGAGGACGGCACGGGCTCGGTCGGCGTCGAGGTGCCAGTCCTTGACCATCGAGGCCCGCCATTCGATACCGGAATGCGCTGCAACCCTTCTTACCAGCGCGGGATTGAGAACGCTGTTGGGCAGGTTCAGGCCGAACAGCTCCTCGCCAATTTCGCTGGCGCGGAAGGTGACGACCGGACTGCGGATCAGCCGGCTGGTCGCATCGACGATGCGCATGATTTTCAGCGGCGCGGCCTCGGGCCTGATGTCGTCGAGAACCCCGAGCCGATCGAGCACCTTCAGGGCAGGGTTCATCAGCGCCGTAGTGCGGCCGTCAGGAACGGATGCCCGCGGCCCGGCAAGGGTTACCGGGAAACCGGCATCGGCGAAGCCGAGCGCCGCGACCAGCCCCGCCGGCCCGGTGCCGGCGATCAATATCCGCGCTGTTTCCTGATGCTCCAAGATCGTTTTCCGGCTTGCAAGGCGAGGCGGTCAAGGCGACCTGCCAATCCAAGTGGATATAGGTCATATCATGCGGCTTGATCAACGCGGCGATTCAGCCCATTCGATTGACATGACCGGCCAGCAGGACGATTTCAGCCATCTCGACCGCACCGGCCGCGCCATGGCTGATATCGCGCGCAGTCCGCGCCTGGCGGTGAATCTCGTTCTGGGGGCCGGCATCCTGCTCGCCTGGTTGTCACTGGGCGCAATGGCAATTCGCGGCGCCGAGGGCCGGGTCGCCGGTGTCGGCGCGCCTGGAGATGCGCTCTTGCGCAATCTGCCGCCGTTACCGTTGCCAGATGTCCTGGAACGGTTCTTCGCGCTCTGCCTCTCGGCTGTGCCGCTGGAGGGAAGTTTCGACCTGCGGGTCCTGGCTCTCGTCCTCATGTGGTTCCTGATGGCGATCGCGACGATGTTGCCTTCGGCGTCGCCGATGATCCGGACCTATTGCGAGATCGCTGATACGGCCCGCATCAAGGGCGAGCCGGTCGTCCATCCGCTCGTGCTGGTCGCCGGCTATCTCTCCACATGGCTGGCCGCATCGGCGGGATTTGCTGCGCTGACGCTCGCGATTCACGCATTCGCCGTGTCCGGCCAGATCGTCGATCCGATCCTTGGCATTGCCGGAGCCGTCGCTTTGCTGGTTGCCGGCCTCTACCAGTTCAGCGGCTTGAAAGAGGCCTGCCTGAAGAAGTGCAGGAACTCGTTTACGATCCTGTTTTCGAATTGGAGCGCGAGGCCTGGCCGGATCTTTCGGCTCGGCATTGCGCAAGGCATCTGGTGTCTCGGCTGTTGCTGGGCGCTGATGCTGGTGATGTTTGCCGTCGGCGTCATGAACGTCTTCTGGATGGCGCTGATCGGCTTGTTCACCCTCATCGAAAAACAGACGGCGGGCAGGCTTCCAACCAAGGTGGCCGGTGCGATACTGCTTGTCTGGGCAGCCGCGCTCCTAGTAGTCTCGCTGTAGTGGGGGGAAATCTCAATGGCAGGTCAAGGCTGGGCAATGAAGGGAGAGCTCGTACTCTCCTGTAATTGCACGGTTTTTTGCCCTTGTGTGTTGTCGCTGGGTAGTCATCCGCCGACCGAAGGCTATTGCCAGACCTGGGCGGGTTTCCGCATCGACGCCGGCCATTTCGGCGAGGTCGACCTGTCGGGCCTCAACCTCGGGCTGATCATGGAAATTCCCGGGTACATGAGCAGGGGCAACTGGACCGCCGGCCTGTTCATCGACCAGCGCGCCTCGATCTACGCGGTCAAGGGCCTGACGAGGATTTTTACCGGCAAGGCGGGCGGAACCACATCGCTGCTTTCGATTCTTGTCGGAAGATTTCTCGGTGTCGAACAGGTGCCGATCACCTATGAGACGCGCGAGAAGACGCGTATCTTCCAGATACCGAAGATCATCGACGGGGCGGTCACGCCAATCGCAGGCAAGGATCGCGACAAGGACACGGTGATCAGCAACTCGGAATACTGGATCGCGCCGGAGATCATCGTGGCGAAGTCCGACAAGAGCAAGATGCGCGCATTCGGCCGCAACTGGAATTTCGCCGGCCGCTCGGCCGAAATCTGCAAGCTGGACTGGCGGGGCCCGTGAGCAAGAACACAATGGCCAGGAACACGGCGGCCAGGAAGGCCGCCAAGAAAATTACCGATCGGATCCCGCGGCCGAAGAAGAAGGTCACGTGGCCGCAGGCGCGCGCCTTTTCAGTGCATCTGCTGACCGCGTCGGGTTCTTTCCTGGCCTTCCTGTCGCTGGTGGCGGCCAGCGAACTGCGTTGGACGGCGATGTTCTGGTGGCTGGGCTTGGCGCTGTTCGTCGATGGTATCGACGGGCCGATCGCCAGAAAGCTCGAGGTCAAGGAGATCCTGCCGACATGGTCGGGCGAGCTCCTCGACAATATCATCGACTATGTGACCTACGTGCTGATCCCGGCTTTCGCGCTTTATCAGCGCGGCTTCATGGGCGAAAGACTGTCGTTCCTGTCGGCGGCAATCATCGTCGTGTCCAGCGCCATCTACTATGCCGACACCGGCATGAAGACGAAGGAGAACTTCTTCAAAGGGTTTCCGGTGGTCTGGAACATGGTCGTGTTCACGCTGTTCGTAATCGAGCCGGGGCAATGGGTATCCTTTGGCGTCGTCGTCGCGGCCGGCATTCTGACGTTCGTGCCGATCAATTTCATCCATCCGGTTCGGGTGGTGCGGCTGCGACCGCTCAATCTCGGCATGACGCTGCTGTGGTGCGCTTTCGGCGCGCTTGCCCTGGCGCAGGCGGCTCTCGCCGCTTTCTACGACCAGATTGGCGTGCTGGGCGAACAGGTCAGCACTTTCACCAAGATCGGCATCACTATCACCGGGCTTTATCTCGCCAGCATCGGCGGCATCATGCAGTTCTTCCCGAAGCTCGGCGCGAAGAAAACCTGATTTCTAAATTTCCCGGAAGAGAGCCTGACCATGTCCAAAGCGATCCGTATCCATGCCCATGGCGGCCCCGAGGTTCTGACCTATGAGGATGCCGATCCGGGGCAGGCGGGCGCCGGGCAGATCCGCATCAGGCACACGGCGATCGGCCTGAATTTCATCGACGTCTATCATCGCTCCGGCCTCTACCCGCCGCCCGGCGGTTTTCCGCTCGTTCCCGGCAGCGAAGCCGCGGGCGTCGTTCTGGAAACCGGCCAGGGCGTCGACTGGCTGAAGCCGGGCGACCGCGTCGCCTATGCCGTGACCACCGGCGCCTATGCGCAGGAACGCGTCATCGACGCCAGCCGCGTCGTCAAGGTGCCGGACGGCATCAGCGACGAACAGGCCGCCGCCATGATGCTGAAGGGCATGACCGCCGAATACCTGTTGCGCCGCACTTTCAAGGTGAAGGCGGGCGACACCATCCTGTTCCATGCAGCGGCCGGCGGCGTCGGGCTGATCCTCGGGCAATGGGCGAAGCACCTCGGTGCGACCGTGATCGGCACGGCCAGTTCGTCTGACAAGATCGAACTCGCCAAGGCACACGGCTTCGACCATGTCATCAACTACAAGGAACAGGATTTCGTCGCCGGTGTCGCCGCCATCACTGGCGGCAAAAAGTGCGACGTCGTCTACGATTCGGTCGGCAACGACACCTTTCCGGCCTCGCTCGACTGTTTGAAGCCGCTCGGCATGTTCGTCAGCTTCGGCCAGTCTTCCGGCCCGATCCCGCCATTCTCGATGTCGTTGCTGGCGCAGAAAGGCTCCCTGTTCGCCACGCGGCCAACGCTGTTCGTCTACAATGCGAAGCGCGAGGATCTCGAAGCATCCGCGGCGGCGTTGTTCGAGATCGTGCTCAGCGGCGCGGTCGAGATCAAGATCAACCAGCGCTATGCCCTGAAGGATGCGGGCAAAGCGCATTCCGACCTCGAAGGCCGCAGGACGACGGGCACCACCATCCTGGTTCCCTGACAGAAGTTTGCCCTGGTTTTCAGCGTCCTGCCGTGAGGAAGGCGCTGTTTGCACGAAAAGCCGCCTGGCCGACTTCTCCTGCGAACAAGGCTAATCTTTGCCCTTGAGTTTCCGCTGAAATTCTTGAAGCTCTTTCAAGTCGAGTGCTGCTTTCGCACGAGAGCAGCCAGCGCATACCATGCTTGCGGGAACACAGAACATATCCGGGAACACGGATGGGAGGCACTGTGAGTGCAAATCAAGATGGGGCGAACCTGCTTGAGGTTCGCGGCCTGACCAAGATATTCGGCACGCTGACGGCGTGCGATCATGTCGATCTCAACATCGCCAAAGGCGAGATTCACGCCCTGCTTGGCGAGAACGGCGCCGGCAAGTCGACGCTGGTCAAGATGCTGTTCGGCTCGCTGGAGCCGAATTCCGGCGAGATCTTCTGGAACGGCGACGCGGTTCGCATCACCAGTCCTGGCGTGGCGAAGAAACTCGGCATCGGCATGGTGTTCCAGCACTTTTCGCTCTTCGAGGCGCTGACTGCGGCCGAAAACATTGCGCTGTCGCTGGACGACGGCTCGCCGATCAGCAGCATTGCCGCCAAGGCGAGGGCGCTCTCCTACAGCTATGGCCTGCCGCTCGATCCGGAATCGCTGGTCGGCGACCTGTCGGTCGGCGAACGCCAGCGCATCGAGATCATCCGCTGCTTGCTGCAGACGCCGCAGCTCATCATCCTCGACGAGCCAACCTCGGTGCTGACGCCGCAGGAAGCCGACAAGCTGTTCGAGACGCTGGAGCGGCTGCGTTCGGAGGGAAAATCCATCCTCTACATCTCGCACCGGCTGGAAGAGGTCAAACGCATCTGCGACCGCGCCACCGTGCTCCGTCACGGCAAGGTGGTCGGCCACTGCAATCCCCGCGAGGAGACCGCCGCGTCGCTGGCTCGCATGATGGTCGGCAACGAGGTGCAAGCGGTGGTGCGCGCGCCGGTCGCCGGCATCGAAACCGCGTCGCCATTGCTTGAAATCCGCGCGCTCAGCCGCAAGCCGGCGACACCGTTCTCGATTCCGCTGAAGAACATCAATCTCACTGTGCGTGCCGGCGAGGTGATCGGCATCGCCGGCGTCGCCGGCAACGGTCAGGGCGAATTCTTCGAATCCGTCTCCGGCGAAGTGCTGCAGCAGGACGCCGCGTCGGTACGCATTCGCGGCAAGGACGCGGGCAGCCTCGGAATCACCGGACGCCGGCTGCTGGGGGCTGCTTTCGTGCCGGAAGAGCGCCTAGGCCATGGCGCCGCGCCGCGCATGAAGCTTTCGGAGAACCTGCTTCTGTCGCGCCATGCTACTGACGGCAAGACCTTCGTCGGCTCCGGCGGAATGGTCAAGAGCGGCACGGTGTATGCCGCGGCCCAACGCATCATCGAGGTGATGGACGTGCGCAAGAGCGCGCCGGATCCCGAAGCCGCGGCACTTTCGGGCGGCAATCTGCAGAAATTCATCGTCGGCCGAGAACTCGACCGCCGGCCAAGCGTCATGGTCGTCAACCAGCCGACCTGGGGTGTCGATGCCGGCGCCGCCGCTCACATCCGCCAAGCCCTGATCGAGCTGTCGCGCAGCGGATCGGCGGTTCTGGTCATCAGCCAGGATCTCGACGAGCTGTTCGAGATATCGGATGCGATCGCGGTGATGCACAATGGCGAATTGTCGAAACCGCTGCCGATCGCCGAAGCGACCTTCGAGAAGATCGGCCTGCTGATGGGCGGAGCCGAGCCCGGCCACGCCGAACACACGCTGGAGACGGCATGATGCGCCTCGAACTCGTCAAACGCCCGCAACGCTCGGCGTTGTTCTCGATGCTGTCGCCGTTCATCGCCTTCGCGTTGACCATCATCGCTGGCGCCATCATGTTCGCGCTGCTCGGCGTCAACCCGCTCGCCGCGTTCAAGATCTACTTCATCGAGCCGATCAGCCAGGTCTGGCAATTGCACGAACTGGCGATCAAGGCCGCCCCGCTGATCCTGATCGCGGTCGGCCTGTCGGTTTGCTACAAGGCCAACATCTGGAACATCGGCGCCGAAGGCCAGTTCATTTTCGGCGCCATCTTCGGCTCGATCATTCCGGTGCTGTTCCCGCAGTTCGAGGGCCCGCTCGTGCTGCCGCTGATGCTTCTGCTCGGCATGATCGGCGGTGCGGCCTACGCATCGATCCCGGCCCTGCTGAAAACCCGCTTCAGCACCAATGAAATCCTGACCAGCCTGATGCTGGTCTATGTCGCCCAGCTTTTCCTCGACTGGCTGGTGCGCGGCCCCTGGCGCGATCCGCAGGGCCACGGCTTCCCGCAGACCATACAATTCGGCGACTCGGCCGTGCTGCCGGAACTGATGCCCGACGCCGGCCGCGCCAATTGGGGCTTCGTCTTCGCGCTGGTTGCGGCGGTGCTGGTCTGGCTGATGATGAGCCGTATGCTCAAGGGCTTCGAGGTCCGCGTGCTCGGCTCCAGCCCGAGGGCAGGGCGCTTCGCCGGCTTCGGCCTCAACCGTATGGTCTTCTTTGCCTTTCTGCTGTCGGGCGCGTTGGCCGGCCTTGCCGGCATATCGGAAGTGTCGGGCGCCATCGGCCAGTTGCAGCCGGTCATCTCGCCCGGCTACGGCTTCACCGCCATCATCGTGGCGTTCCTTGGCCGCCTCAACCCGCTCGGCATCGTCGCCGCCGGCCTGGTGCTGGCGCTGACCTATCTTGGCGGCGAAGCGGTGCAGAGCGCGCTCGGCATCTCCGACAAGGTGGCGCGCGTGTTCCAGGGCATGCTGCTGTTCTTCGTTCTCGGCTGCGACACGCTCATCCATTACCGCATCCGCCTGATCGGCATGTCGCTGACCAAACCGGAAGGCGCGGCCAAGCTCGAGACCGCGCCGAAGTTGAAGGAAGCCCGCTGATGGACATCACCGTCAACATTCTGCTGACCATCGCCACCGCCGCGACACCGCTGCTGATCGCGGCCATCGGCGAACTGGTGGTCGAACGCTCCGGCGTGCTCAACCTCGGCGTCGAGGGCATGATGATCATGGGCGCGGTCGGCGGCTTCGGCGCCGGCTATCTCACCGGTTCGCCCTGGATCGGCCTGCTTGCGGCGATCATCATGGGCGCGGCGTTTTCGCTGCTGTTTGCCGTCATGACACTGTCGCTAGCCACCAACCAGGTAGCAACCGGCCTGTCGCTGACACTACTCGGCCTTGGCCTGTCCGGCATGATCGGAACGAGCTTCGTCGGCCAGCCAGGCGTCAGGCTACCCAATCTCGACATTCCCGGCCTGAGCTCCATTCCCGTCGTCGGCAAGCTGCTCTTCGGCCAGGATCCGATCTTCTACATCTCCATCGCATTGACCGCCGCCGTCATGTGGTTCCTGTTCAGGACCCGTACCGGCCTCACGCTGCGCTCGATCGGCGACAGCCACACCTCGGCGCACGCGCTTGGCATCAAGGTCATCCGCTACCGCTACCTCGCTGTGATCTTCGGCGGCGCCTGCGCCGGCCTTGCAGGCGGGCATCTATCGCTCGTCTACACGCCGCAATGGGTGGAGAACATGTCGGCCGGACGCGGCTGGATCGCGCTGGCGCTGGTGGTGTTCGCGTCGTGGCGGCCGTGGCGGGTGCTGGCCGGCGCATACATCTTCGGCGCAGTGTGGATCGGCCAGCTTCATGCACAGGCTTTTGGCATTCCGGTGCCCTCGCAACTGCTTTCTTCTCTGCCCTATCTGGCAACCGTCGTGGTTCTCGTTCTAATCTCGCGCAACAAGCGTCTGACGATGATGAACACGCCGGCTTCCTTGGGGCAGCCATTCGTTCCGGATCGTTGACAACAAAAACAAACGGGAAGCTCCAAGGCTTAACTCAGAGAGGTAACACAATGAAAAAACTACTTATTGCCCTGATGACCACGACCGCCGCAATGTCGCTGGCGGCGTCCGCACAGGCTGCCGACAAGCTGAAGGCGTGCTGGGTCTATACCGGCCCGATCGGCGACTTCGGGTATTCCTACCAGCACGACCAGGGCCGTCTCGAAGTGGAGAAGGCGCTCGGCGACAAGGTCGAGACCGCCTACCTCGAGAACGTCTCGGAAGGTCCCGACGCCGACCGCGCCTTCGAGCGCCTGGCACGCGAAGGCTGCAAGCTCATCTTCGGCACCTCCTTCGGCTTCATGGATGCCGAGGTGAAGGTCGCCAAGAAATTCCCCAAGGTGATGTTCGAGCACGCCACCGGCTACAAGACCGGCGACAACCTCGGCATCTACAATGCGCGCTTCTATGAAGGCCGCTATGTGCTCGGCCAGATCGCCGCCAAGGAATCGAAGGCCGGTGTCGCCGGCTACATCGTCTCCTTCCCGATCCCGGAAGTGGTGATGGGCATCAACTCCTTCATGCTCGGCGCGCAGTCGGTCAACCCGAATTTCAAGGCCAAGATCGTCTGGGTGAACTCGTGGTTCGATCCGGGTAAGGAAGCAGACGCCGCCAAGGCGCTGTTCGACCAGGGCGCCGACATCGTCGTTCAGCATACAGATTCGACCGCTGCCTTGCAGGTGGCCGAGGAGCGCAAGCTGCACGGCTTTGGCCAGTCTTCCGACATGATCAAGTTCGCGCCGAACGCGCAGCTGACCTCACTGACCGACGAATGGGGTCCCTACTACATCAGCCGGGTCCAGGCCGCCATCGACGGCACCTGGAAGCCCGACAATGTCTGGCTGGGCATCAAGGACGGCGCCGTGAAGCTGGCTCCCTTCACCAACATGCCCGACGACGTGAAGGCGATGGCCGAGGCGACCTCGAAGAAGATAGCGGATGGCTGGAACCCCTTCACCGGGCCGATCGCCAAGCAGGATGGCACACCGTGGCTAAAGGACGGCGAAGTCGCCGACGACGGCACGCTGCTCGGTATGAACTTCTATGTGAAGGGTGTCGACGACAAGCTACCGCAATAGACGGCACGGATAGGAAACGAAGAGGGCGCCGCGAGGCGCCCTTTTCGTTCGCCATGCCTACAGCATCAAATTTTCTGGACTTCGCCGCAGCCAGATACAGAATAATTATCAATAAGTTAGTCGACATTACATATGTCGGCGCTTTCCGAGATCTGACCTGACCTCCGACCGCCTGACTCCTATCTGGCTCTGGAAATCCGGGCCTTCCTGAGAAGTCGTCATTGGCGAAGATCAAACTCACTAAGTCCGCTGCAGCCGATCAACCGCAGGTGCCCACGAAGTCGATGCCTCTGAGAACCCCATCGTTCATCGAGCGGCGAAGGAACTTTTCATGATTGGCCCCAGGTGATCACGAGTTTCCCCTGGGGCGTGCCTTGTTTTTCCAATGCCGTCAGTGCGGGGATGGCCATTGCGAGCGGCACCGTTTTTCCAATCTCGGAGCGCAGGCGGCCCGTCGCCGCCACTTCAGCCACTTTCGTCAGCACCTCGGTCGATATCTTGGCAACGACCAGCTTGTGTTGCCGGGAAAGGAACAGGCCTAACAGCTTGCCGGGTGAAGGACTGATGTCGAGAACGACGCCACCCGGCTTCAGCAAAGTACGCCCGTCGCGCAACGACAGCGTTCCGGCCGTGTCGAATACGACATCGAATTGACCCTGAAGGGTCTCGGCGCTGAATTGCCTATAGTCGACGACGCGATTCAAACCCATCACGCGCGCGTCGTCCATTGCCGTCGCACGGCAGCTGCCGGAAACGTCCGCGCCGAGTGACTTGGCGAGTTGCGTCGCCATACGGCCGACGCCACCCAGGCAGCCATGGACGAAGACGGATTGGCCGCGCTGCAGTCGCGCCTTGTCGACCAGCCCGCGCCACGCGGTGACGCCGACGATGGGCAAGGTGGCTGCCTGTTCGAACGAAAGCGCAGCCGGCTTCAAGATGACGACCTTTTCATCCGCCATCAGCCTGTCGGCGAACGCGCCGCCGGCTTTCGCGGGCAACGTGCCGAGCACGTCGTCTCCGACATTGAATCGCGTGACCGACGGTCCAACAGCCTCAACAACGCCCGAAAAATCGCTGCCCATCGCGCGCGGGAAACGACGCCCCGTCATGAACTTCAGCGCGCCGTTGCGGATCTTCCAATCGACGGGATTGGCCGCCGCGGCCTTGACGCGAACGACGATCTGGCCGGCCATGGGCCTGTCGAGCTCGAAGTCTTCGAGCCGCATTTCTTCGGGGCCGCCATAGCGGTGATACTGGATGCGCTTCATGTGTCGGTCTCGTCGATTTCTGCCGGTGAAAGGGGATGATTGCCAGCGTAGCCCCTGTTGGCACCGCCTCTGATCGTTGTCCTGAGGGCAACGTCGGCGACCGCCGCGTCGCGGCGTCGAGTTCGAATTCCTCGGAGCGACCTCTTGTCGATGTCCTGGCCCACAAGGCCGGCGAGATGAGGCGACTTCTTCGCCGGCGGGGAGGAAATCGCACAGCCTGCAAGCAGCACAGCCGCTGTCGACGGAATCGCCTTCGCCGTCGTCACCGAGCCGCCCCCGCGCAGACGAGCCTGACGGCGATCCGCATTCGGTCATGGTATTCGGCGGGCGTCTTTACCTTGCTCTTGATGCCGGTCGACACCGCCACAAGGTGCTCGACGAGGTCCTCGACTGTGAGCCCGACATCTTGCCATCGGCCAGCGACACCCGAGGCGTGCAAGAGACCTGCGACGTCGTTGACCAGTAGCTCTTCAAACGCGCAGTCAAGGGGACCAACGAGTTCTACGGCCGTCGTGAAAAGTTCATCGAGGTTCTTGGAGCCCGCGGCTATGCCGTGCAGCGCATCGAACGCACCCAGCAGCCGGTCTTGGACGTCAAGATCCTCTTGAGCAAGCGCATCGCGCGCCGCCAAATGCATCGACGCGATGGAATGCGTGACCATGGCCTTGAAGAGAGCTTCCTTGGCCCGAAAGTGAAGGTAGAGGCCCTGGCGCGAAATCCCAGCAGCGTGCGCTACGTCGTCCATCGACGTCTTTTTGTAGCCGTAGCGCAGAAATACGCCCAGCGCCGCTTCCAGGATCGGTGCTTGGCGCGGCGCCGTGGCCTCGGTGGATTCAATCGTCATCAGCGCTTGGTTCTCATAGCAGCCTGCAGAGCGAGCCTTTTCCACGACGACACCACGCGAGGTGCTCGCAAGGTCCGCTCCTGGGGCGAGGAAGCATATCCAGCCTCGCCGGAGGGCGTGGCATTTATGATCGAGCAGCGGAGCGTCATTTGGCTCATGCACAAACTTGACAGATATTATCTATCTTGTCTAGTTCGTCAACTTCATTGGGAGATCCGGCTACGGTTCAACGGTCATGGGGGAAGACCGTCCATGAACATCAATGGGCAAGTTTTCTGTGCCGCCGCGATGGGCTACCGGCAATGGCAGGCGCAAGGCGATTGGCGCCGACCGGGCTAGATCGAGCATACACGCCGCGGCAGAAATTCGGCCTAACCTGTTGCCCCATAAAATCTTTCTGCCCGCAACGCATCCGCGCTATGGGCTTGACCGCGGATGGTTTCATTCGGCGGGTTGCGCGCGGTTAGACGCGGGGCGGAAATTCGTCAGGCCTGCGTCCACGGCGCGGCCGAGCCAAATTTTAAGCAGCCGCTGGGCCGGTCGTTCGAGATAGCGCCAGACCGCCCAGGATGTGACGAGCAGAAGCGCGATGCTGCCAAAGGCTGCCAACCATTTGCCGGCCAGTGGTGCGGCGGCATTGATGGCGAGATAGCCGATATTCTGGTGCAGCAGGTAAAGCGGGTAAGTCAGGGCGCCCAGCGCCAGGGTCAGCGCTGACGCTCTGACACGATCGCGCAGCAGGATCGCCGCGACAAGCGCCGCATACATGACGATGTTGGATACGACCAGGCCGGTCTGGGAAACGGCGATGCCATAGTGCGCGATCATCCAGCGCTGCGTCACGCCAAGCGTGACGCAGGAGATGAGGAACGCGGCGCCGAGCAGCAGCAGGGCCGGCAGCGAGCGCCCATGCGCGTGGATATGATGAACCAGGATGCCGGCGGCGAAGAACGGGCCGAACTCGGTGATGAACAGCAGCCGTGCCGCGCCGCTGCCGATCCAGAATTCGTTGAGCGCCGCGATCGCCAGCCAGGCGAAGATCAGCGGCAGCTTCCACTTCTGGAAAACGCCCGTAATCAAGGCCAGCGTAACCCAACCGTAGAAAATCAATTCGATGACGATCGACCAGTAGACGCCGTCCATGAACGGCCGGCCAAGCGCCGGCGCGAACATCATGAGGTTGGCGGCATATTGGCTAATGGAAGCGGGGAGCAACGGATTGCTGGCAAGGCTCACGATCACGAAGGTGATGGTCATGCAGAGCAGGAAGCCTGGGTAAAGCCGCACGAAACGCGCAATGGCGAATTGCTCCCAGCCACGGCCTTCCGCCGACCAGGCAATGACGAAGCCGCTGATCAGGAAGAACAAATTGACGCCGAGATAGCCGTAGATCGCGAACGGCGCGACGACAGGATAACCCTCGGCGAGGAAACCTTCGGCCGCGGCGCCGCGAAAGAAGTAGTGATAGAGGACGACGGCCAGCGCCGCCACCAGCCTCAACAGGTCGAGCGTCGCGATATGATCCTGTCGGGCAGGTCTGGCGTCCATCCGAGGTCTCTGCGTCTACGGTCGCCAACCATAGAGCAGGCTGCCTCAGAATAGGGTAAATGGCCGCGACTATTGCGAAATGTGGTAAATTGCGCGGGGCTTTGGACCAAAGGAGCGCGTGGTATCCGGACCGATCCGATGCTCTCTTGGATCGGCCTCAGACGGCCGAACCATAGAGGTCGTAGGCGTCGGCGCGATCGATCTTGACGGTGACGATGTCGCCGGCGCGCAGCGGACGCCGCGACTGGATGTGGACGGAGCCGTCGATCTCGGGCGCGTCGTATTTGGTACGGCCCTTGGCCGATGTGCCGTGCGCTTCGTCGATCAGCACCGGCAGGCGCTTGCCGACTTTCTTGGCGAGCTGCGTCGCCGAAATCTTCTGCTGGCGCTGCATGAAACGATGCCAGCGCGCTTCCTTGATCTCCTGCGGCACCTGCTCGAGGCCGAGATCGTTGGAACGCGCGCCCTTGACCGGCTCGTACTTGAAGCAGCCGGCGCGATCGATCTTGGCCTCGTCCAGCCAGTCGAGCAGCATCTCGAAATCCTCGTCCGTCTCGCCGGGGAAGCCGACGATGAAGGTCGAGCGGATGGCGAGGTCCGGGCACACTTCGCGCCAGCCGCGAATACGCTCCAGCGTCTTTTCGCCATGCGCCGGCCGGCGCATGTTCTTCAGCACCTGCGGCGAAGCGTGCTGGAACGGGATATCCAGGTAGGGAAGGATCTTGCCCTCGGCCATCAACGGGATCACGTCGGCCACGTGCGGATAGGGGTAGACGTAGTGCATGCGCACCCAGATGCCGAGCTTGCCCAGTTCCTCCGAAAGATCGAGGAATTTGGCGCGCACCTCGCGGTCGCCGAACATTGACGTCTGGTACTTGATGTCGATGCCGTAGGCGCTGGTGTCCTGCGAGATGACAAGCAGTTCCTTGACCCCGGCCTTGGCCAGCTTCTCGGCTTCGCGCAGAACGTCGGCCGCCGGCCGCGAGACGAGATCGCCGCGCAGCGCCGGAATGATGCAGAAGGTGCAGCGATTGTTGCAGCCTTCCGAAATCTTGAGATAGGCGTAGTGGCGCGGGGTGAGCTTGACGCCTTGCGGCGGCAGCAGGTCGATATAGGGATCGTGGCTCGGCGGAGCCGCTTCGTGAACGGCGGCCATCACGCTCTCGTAAGCCTGCGGTCCGGTGATGGCCAGCACGTTGGGATGCTTCTCGCGGATCACGTCCGGCTCAGCGCCCAGGCAGCCGGTGACGATGACCCTGCCGTTCTCCGACAGCGCCGAGCCAATGGCGTTCAGCGACTCGTCGCGGGCGGAATCGAGAAAGCCGCAGGTGTTGACGACGACGAGGTCGGCGCCGTCATGCTTGCGCGCGATCTCGTAGCCTTCGGCGCGCAGGCGCGTGATGATGCGCTCCGAATCCACGAGGGCTTTGGGGCAACCAAGGCTGACGAAACTGACGCGCGGGGCGGACATGGGCAAGGTTCCAATGAACGCGAACCGGGAACGCTGATCCGGCTCGACGTCTCGATATAGTGCGGTTTGCGTGGCTCTGGCGTGAGCTCAATTCGGGCGGCGCAATAGCACGGGTTCCGCGATCAGGCAAACGGACCGGCCAGCCGCGAAGGGTTGGCTCAGTGTCCGCTCGACCCGAACCAGGGCGCCAGGAAGGCGAAATGGTCGGGGAATTGCTGTACGGCGCCGTCGAGAAGCATCTTCACCGAGACGTAAAGGATGATCAGCAGACCGATATAGGCAATCCAGCGGTACTTGTGCAGCAGGCGCGCGACAAACGATGCGGCAAAGCCCATCAGGGCGATCGACAGGGCGAGGCCGATAATCAGAACCGTCGGGTGGTTCATCGCCGCTCCCGCCACGGCGAGAACGTTGTCGAGCGACATTGAAACGTCGGCGATGACGATCTGCCACGCGGCCTGGGAGAAGGTCTTGCGCGGCCCCTTGCCGGCGATGGTCCCGTCATGATCGAAATCGTCATTCGACAGCGCTTCTGTCGCGTCGCGCTCCTGCTCGTGGCTGACGCGCAGTTCGCGCCACATCTTCCAGCATACCCAAAGCAGCAGCAGGCCGCCGGCGATGAGCAGCATGGGTCCGATGGTCAGCAGCCATTGCGTGATCAGCGCGAAGAAGATGCGCAGCACGGTGGCCGCCGCGATGCCGACCAGAATGGCTTGTTTTCTCTGGCTGGCGGGCAGGCCTGCCGCCGCCAGGCCGATGACGATGGCGTTGTCGCCCGCGAGCGCGAGGTCGATGGCGATGACCTGAAAAAGAGCCGATATGCCCGCGGCGGTAAATATTTCCATCGACTGGAAGCCCTTGCCTGTTCGCCGCGTGTTTCGTTGTTGATTGTTGGGACCGGCCTAAAGACATGGTCCGCTGGCGTCAAGACGCTGCATCGGACAAGACGGGAAAACCACTTTCGTTGCGGCGGTGCTACGGGATTGTCGGCGATTGAGGCAGGCGAGCCAACGCCGGCGCGAGCGCGGGAAAGCTAGTCGTAGAGGTTATACTTCGCCCAGTCCGCTTCCGGAATCTCGTCGCCGATCCGGTAGCGAAGCTGCAAGACGTCCATATGGTCCGGACCGGTCTCGCACTTGAATTTCAGCCGGTACCATTGGCCCTTGCTGCGGAAGGCCGCGCCCGGGCTCTTGATCGCATCGTCGCTCATGACGGGCGTGGCAAAGGCGTAGGCGACGACGCGGTCCGCCTTGAACTTGCGGTCGTCATGGGTGATCCGGTCGAGGACTTCGGCGTCGCAACGCTGCTCGAGACGGGTTTGCGGATCGAGTTTCAACAGCCCGGCGCGCAATGCGCTGTCCATGGCGCTGGCCGGAAAAGCCATGGTCAGCAGTGCCAAGGCCGTCATAAAGAGCTTCTTCATGGGCGCGACAAGCAGCATATTTTGTCTGAGAAATCAACCAAGAGGCCCGCTCCAGGCCCGGGAGTCACAGGCATTCAGACGGTCGGGCTCATCAAAATCTCGTGTCGAGCCTCGTCATGCGAGGCCTGCGGCCAACGGATCAGCGAGGCACGGCCGGCATCGGTCAGGTCATAGACGCCGCGGTCGACGCGGGCGAACCAGCCATAGACATTGTGCTGGAGAATCTTGGGCGCCAGCGGCGTCAGCGCCTTCAGATCGCGCGGGCGCTTGGGGCCGTCGGCCATCGCGGCAGCGCAGGTGAGGGCGCTTTGGCGATAGGCAGTCATGATCGGATTGCGCGATCCGCCACCGGCGACTGGATCGCCACGGCGCCGCCGATGCTCGTCGACCAGGCGCGAGCGGCGTCGCGGATTCTTGCGCGGCGTGGCCGTGACCGGGCTGAGGATCACCTCCACCCGGTCGTTCGCCGTCACGCCGAGCAGGCCGAAGCCGAGCCGCCGGCAAAGATTGCGAAACCTGGCATCGCTTTCGCGCCCTTTGCCCCTGGCCGACAGGCGCGCGGCCAGCCACACCTCGTCGCAGGCAGCGGCGCGATCGACGCCTTGCAGCACGAGCTCTAGGTTGAACTGCAATTTCAGCTCGCAGATGACGACGACCGGCGGCTCGCCCTCGCGCAGCGCGACGATGTCGCAGCTGCCGATCTCGCCCTTCACGGCAAAGTCGAGGCTTTCGAGAAACCGCTTCACCGGTGCGTAGAGGGAGGTCTCGCTCATGGCTTCAGGTTTAGCCGATTCGGCGCCAAAAGGCCTTGGTCGCGCACACCATCACAATGTGGCTGCGGCACCGAGGGGTTCTGCCCTGCTCGTCACAAACCGTCTGACCCGGCCGTCAGGATTCGGTGCTCGGAGTCACACCACTCGACAATTTCTTCCTGCGGGCCAGAAGCGGATAGCTCGCCTGACCAAAGTAAGTCGAGGGGACAGGATCGTCGACGCCGTATTTCTCCGGCACTTTGTCGCCGGTAGCGTTGTAAGTGCCGAACATCACATCGAGAAAGGGCAACTGCCCGGCGAAGTTCTTGTCATAGGCTTCGCGCTGGTTGGCGTGGTGCCAGCGATGGAATTGCGGGCCGGCGATCAGCCATTTCAAAGGGCCGAACGCGATCCGCATGTTCGAGTGAACAAGCAGCGTGTGCCAGAAATAGATAACCGAAAAGACGGCGATCGAGGCTTCGGAGAAACCGAGGAAAAAGATCGGCATCAGCGATATTGCCTTTGTCACGAGGGTATCGACCGGGTGGGCGTGAAAGGCACCCAGCCAATCCAGTTCCTCGATGCCGTGGTGAACCGCATGGAATTTCCAGAGCCCGGGAATTTCATGGAAGGCCCGATGCGCCCAATAGACGCCGATATCGCTGATCACAGTGATTTCCGCGACCTGCAGCCAGATCGGCTGACCGCTGACGGCATGCGTTATCGATTGCGGGACCAGGGTTGCCGCGACACCGAGGACACCGGCCGCCATCACCACGAGGATCGCCTTGATGATGAAGCCGTTGAGAAGCACGTAGATCAGGTCGACACCGAAGCCCTTGCGCAAGATCTTCTGCGGCCGCTCGGCAAGCAGATGTTCGAACGGAATGAAGATCAGCGCGCATATCATCAGCGCCTTGATGCCAAAAATATCCATTCACCCGCCCTATAGCCGTGCCTTCGCCAGCGTGCCGCCGACGCTTCAGCTCCAGAGCAGAACCACATTTGCGTTTACAAAGGCTGACAGGGGTTCACCGGCAACGCATCTGGCCGGCATGGACAAGGCCGGTTCGATAGAAATTGAGACGATCACGATCTTGCAGCAGCCATTCGGCCGTCTGTTGCAGGCCCGTTCGCAACGGCGTTTGCGCGGTCCAGCCTAGCTCCGCCGCAGCATGCCGGGTCTCGGCCTGCCAGACATCCGTATCCCAGTCTCGATCAGGCATGCTCTGCCAATGCGGTTCAGCCTCGCAACCGGTCATGCCGCGCACGATATCGACCATTTCTTCCAGCGTGGTCTGTCGACCGGTGCCAATGTTGAATATTGCCCCAGGGTCTGCCAGCGGATGGTTGGCTGCCATGATCAAGGAGTCGATCACGTCTTCGACCCAGACGAAATCACGCGCCGTCTTGGGGTTCGCGAGCGGCGGCCATGTGCCGGCCAGCGCATGAAGAAGCAGTGACGGCACAAGGCGTCGCGGCTCTTCCCACGGTCCATAGACCGAATAGAGGCGAAGCGTTGGAATGCGCATGCCGGATTGTCGCGCGAGGTCGCGACAGAACGCGGTCGCAGCCGCCTTGGAGATCGCATAGGCCCCTTCGGGCTCGGCCGGCTCGTCCTCGGAAGGTGCGTGCTTCTTGCGGCCATACTCCAGCGAACTCCCCGTGTGCACCAAAGACTCGACATTCGCCTTGAGCGCAGCAAGCGCCAACGTGCGCGTCGCCTCCAGGTTGGTATTCGCAATCCGGGCTGCATCGGTCTGCCACGAATAGGCGCCATGCGCGGCCAGATGGAACACGTGGCGGGGCCGTAATCGATGCAGCAGAGCCTGCACGGACGAAGCTTGTGTGAGATCGACCACATGTTTCGAAAGTCGCGGCTGTTGGCCGGGAACACGCCAGGTCGCAAACTCCGGCCGCAGCAGGAGATCGACTTGCCAACCCATCGACAGGAGCCGTCTGACCAAACTGGCGCCAACAAAGCCGCTGCCGCCGGTCACAACGGCGCGCTGCATCTCAGTCAGCCCGCATTCTGGCGAAATCACCATAGTCAAACACATCGAGATATTGCCAGGCGGCCTCAGCCACCTTTGCATGCTCCTGCGGCGAAAGTTCCGCGGCTGTCGCGCGATTGGCTTCCGGTGTGGCGCGGCGGATCGTTCCCCAGGGGTAGACTTCTTGCAACGCCAAGCCGTTCCATGTCGGCGCCGAAAGCGCGGCATGATCCTCGATGCCCAACGCCGATAGAACCGGCGCCAGGGCCTTGCGGGCGTCGGATACGATATCTTCCAACCTGACGATGTGAACCCGATCCGGATGGCGCTTGCGGGCAAGCAGCGCATGGTATTGGTTCAGGCACCAGGCCCGCATGTAGTCCGACAGACGCATGGGAACCGGCCGCTTCTTCGTATCGGCATAGGCGGAGAACGGATTGCGCACGACATGCAATATGTGGGCGCCAGGCATCGCGGCGAGGATCGCCTCCGAATCCACGGTTATGACAGGACTGTAGCCGACATGAATTTTTTCGCTGCCGCTGCGGTTGTAATCTCGCCAGGTATCGAAGGTGGACATGAAGAAAGCCGCGACGTTGTTCGCGGTGCTGCGGCCGTCGGACTTCACCAACTGGGTGTATCGATCGCAACGCAGATCGTCACTGAAGTCGAAGGCCATGTCGCGAAACTTGCTGACATGTGGTGTGCGGGCACGCACCTTGCATTCCTCGTCGATGATCAGCTTGTAGTCGTCCACCGGGCTCGCATCGAGCGGGAAGACCGGCCAGCGGTACTTGACCGGAAAGAGCGACGTCAAAGCATCATTGACGAGCCGCGTACCGATTTGCGACTCGAACGGATAGACGAACATTTCCGGATGACCGTCAAGGAACCGGTGTGTCGTGTTTCCGCCATTCTCGTACATGGCGCCGAGCATCAGCAAGCGAAACGCGTCGGTCATCAATTCCCTCCAACATTCCTGGAAGCGGTTCGCCAGGCATAGAACAGCGTTTGCTCGGCATCCGGCTGTCGATCGATGCCGTCAAATGGCAGGCGATCGATGATCCCCGACGGGACCGCCTCGATTGCGAAAATCTGGTTGCCGGCCGGCCAGATCAGGCTGGCAATGACGCGGCCGGTTTCGACGTCGACCGCGTGCAGCCCGCAGACACATTTGTCCGGTTCGAGCCCCGGCGCATAGGTGCG
This sequence comes from bacterium M00.F.Ca.ET.205.01.1.1, assembly GCA_004791255.1. Lineage (GTDB taxonomy): Bacteria > Pseudomonadota > Alphaproteobacteria > Rhizobiales > Rhizobiaceae > Mesorhizobium. Next base: position 33,666 of record SRUQ01000002.1, on the reverse strand, counting down.
AAAGCGCGGAATGATCCGTGAGGTGCCGACAATGGCAAGGTTGCCGAGCGCGCACAGGCCCCTGGTCCAGCCCGGCAGGCGCGCGACGACCTCGGGGCCGCCGTCCTTCGCGCAGCTCACAATGCTGCCGTATCCGCTGTTGGCTACCCACAAGGCGCCGCCAACAAAGCGTGGCGAGTGCGGGCGGGTCAATCCACGAACTACCGGCAATCGGCTCGCGCCGCTGAAAACAACGCCGCGCCCTTCCACGGCGAAGTCGATCTGACCCGGTCGGGCGCCGACGAGGTCGTCCTTGGACGCCGTGAAGTAGCTTTCAGCGAGGCTCGCTCCCGCCGCGATGCCATTGAGTTGCAAATGATTCAGGCCGAAATCCGCGCCTGCGGCTCCCTCTATGCATGACGGCCACCAGACCCGCTGGCTATCGTCGCCCGCCGGGAATGCCACAATGGCGTTGTCGCCGACCGCGCACCCATGAAGATGGGAGCCGATCATCGCCAGATCATGCAGATATGTGCTGCCCGGCAGGAACCGGGCACTCGAAGGCATAAGCACGCGGCCGGCAGTGCCCTTCGACCCAAGATCCCGGCGTGGCAAAAGCCCGTCCGCCGGCCGCAACGTGTACAACACATTCGGATTGCGCGTGCTTGCGACGTGGACTTCCCCGCGTGCTGGATCGAAGGCCAGGCCCGACGGGTGCGGCAGCCGCAAATAACTCACATCCGGCGATCCCGAGGCCATCGAGAGCGCCAGCACAAGATGCTCGTATTCGCGGCTGACCAGCAAGGTGACGCCGGCCTCGGCCAGAATTTGCCACCACGGCCCGGTCACATCGGCTTCGAGCAGGCTGCTGTCGACGGCGCCCGCGTCCTGCCATTGCGCCACCACGCCGGCCGGGTCGCGCCACGCCTGATGGCTTGCCAGGAAGGATGCGTCGTTCTCGTCGCTCAATTCTACAATCTCATTGCCAGCGCTCCGCGATAGAGCCTCATGGCCGTCCGCCATCCGGTTGTCGAACGACCGCCGCGCCGATCGCCAGATGCCACGCCGAACGGGACAATCGAATATCCGTGGCGGTGACAGGCTATGCAGAATTCCAGGTCGATCAGATCGTCGTCGCGCCGCAGGTCCAGCAGCGCCTCGAAGCGGCGATGAAACAATTTCGGCGTGCCGTTGATATCGCGCAAGCGCAGTCCGAACAGCAGCCTCGCTTCAAGATTGTACAGCGCGGAGCCGAGAGCGCGAAGCCACGCCCGGCCAGGCTTTCGCTCGGCCTTGAGGACTTGGTCCGGCCGGCTCATTCCGGCATCCAGCGCCCGCCGCAGATCATCGCCCCTGGTGCGCGCCGAATTCGTGTAGCAAAGAAACTCGCCCCGCGCGGCCGCCAGACCGGTCCTAACGGCATGGCCCCAACCCGCACGGAGGGCGCGCAGCGCGCGCACATTGGCATGGCGGGTTGCCAACTCCGCACAGACCGTGGCGCTCTCGTCACGCGATCCATTGTCGACGAGGATAATCTCCCAAGGCACGGAAAGGCCGCACAGGGCCGCATAATAGTCATCAACCACGGTGACGACATGGTCGGCCTGGTTGTGAATGGGAAGAATGATCGACACTGTCGGATTCACGGCAGGTCTATGAAAGCAGGGTCTGAGCAGCAGCGGCAATTCGATCAGACGTCAATCCGTTGCGTTCCAGCAGCCAGGCGGCACTGCCCCCGCGGCCTGCATCGGGTTGAGTTGCCGTGAGGCGGCGGAAAGGTCTTGCCAATCCGGCTTCCGCGAGAACCTCCGCGACCAATGAACCAAGACCTCCTGCCTGCTGATGCGCCTCTATCGTCAGGACGGCGCGAGCATCCGCCAACGACGTCCGCAAATCTGCCAGTGGTGCAGGCGCAAGGCAAGGCACGGACAACACCGTCGCGAGCACGCCGGCGTTTGCCAGCGCTCCTGCGGCCGACATTGTCTCTGCAACCAGGGCACCCGTCGAAATGAGCAGCACGTCAGCGCCTCGACACATGATCTGGGCCCGCTCGAGTTCAAATCGACCGCCTGAAATCGCGACAGGCGGACTGTCCTTGCCCAGTCTGAAATAGACCGGCGAAGGCACTGACCACAAAGACTCCAGCGCCGCCGCGGCCTGAGGTCCATCGATCGGCGCAAGAACCATCATTCCAGGCAGCGCCCGCATCACGGCGATGTCCTCAAGGCTGTGATGCGTCGAGCCGCCGGTGCCATAGTCGAAGCCACCGCCGACGCCGACAATGCGGACCGGCAGTTGGTGCGCGACCGGACCGTTGCGAATGAATTCGTATGGGCGCAGCGTCGCGAAGGTTGCGATCGAATAGCAGAACGGAAGAAATCCAGCTTCCGCCAAACCCGTCGCGACGCCGATCATGTTCTGTTCGGCGACACCGACATTGACGAACCTGTCCGGATACGCCTGTGTAAAGGGTTCCACCACGGAGAAACCGAGGTCGGCGGTCAGCAACATTATGCGCGGATCGCGCGCGGCCAGTTCGCAGAGCTTGGCGATGAACTCGCGCCTCACTGCAGCGCCTCGCTCTCGGCCAGAGCCTTCGCGTACTCCTCGTCCGACATCGGCAGGTAATGCCAGTGCACCTGGCGCTCCATGAAACTCACGCCGCGCCCCAATACAGTCTGCGCCAGCACCACCAGCGGCTCTGCGTGATGCGGGCGGAGCGCCTCGCGAACCGCCGCGGGCACATGCCCATCCACCTCTCGGACCGTCCAGCCACAACTCGTCCAGCGCTCAGGCATTCGGCTTTGATTTATGATCTCGGCGGTCGGGCCGAGCGCCTGCTGTCCGTTGACATCGACGACGACGATCAAATTCGCGAGCCGATGATGCCCGGCGAACATCGCTGCCTCCCATGTCGACCCTTCATTGCACTCGGCATCGGACAGAAGGACATAGGTGCGGCGGTCCTTGTCGAGCAAGCGTGCGGCGAGCGCCGATCCCGCGCCGATCGACAGGCCAAGACCGAGCGAACCTGTCGAAAAGTCGACGCCGGGGAGGTGATGGGTCGGATGCACGCCCAGGCGGGAATCGTCGACACAATAGCTTGCCAGTTCGGCGCGGCTAAGCCATCCGCGCAGGAACAGCGTAGCATAGAGCGCGAGGGCGGCGTGCCCTTTTCCCAGCACGAAGCGGTCGCGATCCGGATCGTCGGGTGATTTCAGTCGAATCGCTCCACCGCCATAGAGGGCTGCGAGAAGATCCACCACGGACAGCGCCGATCCGATATGTCCGACATGGGCGCGATATGATTCCTCAAGGATCAGCTTGCGAAGCGCCCGCGAACTCAGGACTTGCCCATCAGCGAACGGCTGATCAGGCTTCATGACAGCCCACAGCGTTCATGGTAGTGATCCACATGCGATGCTCTCCCCAATGATACGATACCGTAGCGCATTCTTTGCCAATCTCGAAAGGCGGCCTGGTCTTCTTCTCTGTTTAGGAATTTTGCTTGTCTGGCTCATGGCGGGCGTCCCGTTCATGAGGTTCCACGTCCCGACCAGTCTGTGGGGCGATCGCATCTTCCTGTTGCTTCAAGGCAGGCTGTTTCTCGATTGGCCGCATATTTTTCGAACCGACGCGGTCGGGTTTCCTGGTCAACTGGATTTGCTCGGCTTTCCGTTCACCGACCTCACCGAACGCATCGTGCAATTCCTGACGACGTTGCTGACCGGCGACGTCGTCGTCGGCGCCAATTTGTATTTCGTCGTTATCGTGGCGGCAAACTTCGCAGCCGCGTTCTGCGCCCTGCGCAGCTTTCAGGTTCGTCCGTGGTGGTGTCTCGCGGGCGCTTTCGCTTTTGCCTTCATTCCCTATTTCACCACGCGTTCGCATGGGCACGATTATCTGGCCGCCTACTATGCGGCGCCGCTTGCGTTCCTGATCCTGCCTCGCCTTGTCACGGCTGTTCGCAAGCAGTCGCTGACCGCCATCGTGAAGGACCCGGTCACACTCGCATGCTGCGTGGTGATCGCCACTTCAGGAATCTATTACAGCTTTTTTTCCCTGCTCACCTGGGGATTTGCCGGGCTCGCCTTGGCTGTGCAGGAACGAAACTGGCGCTATCTGCCCGCCATGGCCCTTCCGGCCGGTTTGACGTTGGTCATGCTGGTGCCGATCCTGGTGTTCTTTGTGGCGGTCGCACCCGACAACTCCGGCTTCCCCGCAAGAATGGCACTTGAGCAACCCCTATACGGCTTTCGTATCTCCGACGTGATCCTCAGGCTGGAGCAATTCGGCGCCGCGGGGAATACTCTGCGTGATTACATGGCCATCCGCGGTACGACCGAGGGAATAGACGCTTGGCCCGGCCCGGTCTTGTCGGCTTTCGCGTTGCTGGCTGTCCTGTTTGGTCCATTGCTGTTGCGAGGGCGCTATCCCGGCGCCCGGCCGAACTACGAAGGCATGGCACCGACATTCAACGCGTATCTCGTCTTTTGCATCATCTATTGCGCGCCCTTCGGTCTGGGGTTGATTTTCAATCTGGTAATCGCTCCCGAAATTCGCGCGCAGAACCGGATCGCGCCGTTTTTTGCATTCGCGGCACTGCTGATATTCCTCGGTCTATGGCGGCGGGTAGCGCTCTGGCTGCAATCCAGGCTCGGCCGTTCGCGCGGTCGCGTGACGGCTACGGTCGGCCTCGTGGCTTGTGTACTTGTAAACAGCACCGGCAGCGAAGCGCTGTTTGCAAGACAACAGCACGCCTTGGGGAATCAGCCGGCTTTTGCCGCGGAGATGACAAGCATTCGCGCGACTTTAGCCGCAGCGGATTCCGGGGGGCTGCGGCGTATTCTCCAACTGCCGATAGCGGCTTGGCCCGAATCCCCTCCGATCCGTGGCTTCAAGCCTTACAATCATTTCCTACCCTTTATCTTCAGCGCTCCGGGTAGTTCCCGTCACTGGAGTTACGGCACACTGGGGGAAAGCGAAAGCCTGTCGCGCCTGCAAGCCCTGGTGAAGATCGCGAACTGGCCCTGCGCCCTGGCCGAGCTGTCATCAGGCTACAATTTCGATGCGGTGCTGATCGATCGCCGTGGCTACGATGCCGCCGAACTCGCGGCATGGGATAGCCGCCTGACCGCATTCGGCGCGCGATTGGTCAGTGACGACCCGGTTCGCCGTTTGTACAGCTTGCCGGCTGCTGGATGTTCGCAACCCCTGTTGCCACTCGACCGATGGCTCAGCGCCGCCGCCGGCGATGAGCTTGACCCGCTTCTGGACCGGGGATGGCAAGCGCCCGAGCCTTGGGGGCGGTGGGGCACGGATGCGGCGCATCGCATCCTGTTGCCCAATCGCGGCCTGAGTGGCCGCAACCTTGGCCTGGACCTCCGGATTCTGCAGTTTGCCGGCAAGGAGGGCCGAATTCCGCGCGTCGAAGTGCGCGTCAATCAAACCCTCGTCGCCACGCTGAGTGTTTCACATCCGATGCAGCCGGAAGAGCACCGCATCGTCATTCCCAGTCAACTTTTGCCGCCGTCAGGTTTTACGACCATCGAACTGAAGCCCGAGGGCGGTTCCACCCCGCCATCGAGCATATCGCCTGACGACCCGAGATCGCTTGGGGTCGGTTTGATTGCGATGCGCGTGCAAGAGACCTCCGACTAGGCCTGCGCCTCAACCTGCCTCAGACGCTGCCGAAACCGTTTCGGTCACCCGGCGGCTGCCTCCTTGAGCAGCGCCTCGGCCGCGAGTTTGCCTAGCGCATTGCCGGCCAGCGGGCTGTCGCCGGTCAACAGCTTCCGGTCCTGATGCACGGCGCCGGAAATGCCGTCATTCAGGATATCGAAGCCAAGCGCCCTGAGCTTCTCGCCGAACTTCCAGGTCAGGTGGCCTGGCATGTAGCCGATATCAGGGGTTTTGGCGTCGATCGCGTCGGGGAAGGCGCAGATCCTGTAGCCGCGATAGATATCGCTGTCGCCCACGGCCAGAAACGCCGCCGGCCCATGGCAGAGCGAGATGACGAACCTGTCCTTCGCCGCCGCCCATTCCAGGACGGCCTTCACGTCTCCGCTCTCGGGCAGGCCAATCAGGGCACCGTGGCCGCCCGGGATGAAGACAGCGATATAGTCGTCGAGACCTTGCTCGATCACGTCGGATAGCTTCAGCGGCTGTTTGAACCGGTTGCGATATCCAGCGAAGAAACCCTTCACCGCCTCGTCCTCGCTGGGCATCGCCCAATATTCGAACTTGACCGGATTGCCCGACACGGTCGCCACGTCAAAGACAAAACCGGCCTTGTCCAGATGATACATCGGCAACAGCGTCTCCAGCGGATGGTTGCCGGTCGAGAAGAAGGTGCCGTTGTCGGTGAGCAGATATCGCTCATCCGCGCCGATCATCAGCACCTTCTTTCCGCCCTGGTAGGGGGTCGGATAATCGGCGCCGCTCAGGTTGGATTTGGGCGACGTGAACTGGCTCAGCGAATAGCTTGAGGGAAAGAACGCATTCTCTTCCGCCGGATCAGGTGTTGGGTTCTTGTCGGAAGTGTTTTGGTTGGACATGACAGCCTCGCTGGATCTCATCCTGCTGTGACAAACATTGTTCCGACGAGAGGCCCGGCTAATGGGAATTCCCTCACGGAAAGCAGAGACGATTCAGTCTCGGGCTGTAGCATAGAATTGTCGGTTCGCTATGCCGCTTGGTGGCGTGCGGCAACCAGCGGGAGTATCGCGCCATAGGCGAGACTCGGTATGATGGAACGGGAGTGGGTTCGAGCTATCGTCCGATTGAGGTCACTCAATGGTCGATCAGATGCCGCTCGTCGCTCTCATTGCCTCGCTAGCAGTCGTCGGCGCTCTGTTGCTGCATTGAGGGCAGGCGGCCCGGCTGCTGATGGTGGGGTTTTCTTAGGGGGATCCATCGGCAGCCGGGCCATGCCGGAGTTCCTCCCGGCGATCTGGATAATGATCCCGATCCTGACAGAATACAAGCAATTGCTAATGTAAGGTATGACGAATATGCCAGCGGCAATCTCTGTCGGGCCGTTTGCGCAATCCAGCCCGCATATGGCAGCGGCGGCGTTCTAGCGGGCCCATGAGTTGTTCCGAGCGCAGAAGGCGGCAGAGTGCGAGGCCAGGGAAGCCCGGTATTCGCTAAAGTCTTATAGAAAATTTTGACAAACCGAAAGCCATTTCACCAATGAAATCACTCTGTTAAGAAACCCGACAGCCAGGTCGGCGCGTTACATTCTGCACAGCTAATATTTAGCTGGTGAGGCGACGCAAACAGGAGAGTATCATGAAGTCATTCGTGAAAACCTTCGCCAGAGCTCTGGCTAGCAGCGCATTCATTTTATCATTGTCGCTCCCGGTGACTGCCGATGGAATCGGCGCAGGTGCTGGCGCCTCTATTGGAGGCAGCAGCGGTGTTGACGCCGGCGTAGGTGCTTCAATCGGAGGCAGCGAAGGCAGCGCGGGTGCTGGAGCTTCAGTTGGTGGCAGTGGCGCCGTGAATGCCGGAGCCGGAGCCAATGTAGGCGGCTCGAACAGCGCCGGGCTCGGCGCGTCTGTAGGCGGCACGGGCGGTGTCGGTGTGGGCATTGGTGACGGAACCAACCCGAGCACTCTCTCGAACCCCAGCAGTCCGAGCAATCCGAGTCTGCCTGGTATCGTGGCCCAGATGCCTGACAGCAAGGTGGCGCGCATGAAGAAGCGCTGTGCCGATGTGCTCAGCAGCGAAGGCACCTATGACCGCGACCTGCGCCAGCTCTGTTTGCTAATCGCTAGGCGCTGAGGCCAGCCGTCAAATGAGGCCCGCTGCCGACAGGTGGCGGGCTTTTCTACGGAACAAAGACCTTCCCGCTGCCCGGTGCGCCACCGCCGAAGGGCTTGGCAAAGCAGAAAGCCGACTGGCTGAAACCGGCCTGGTGGGGCGGGTGGAGTCCCTGAAGGGCGAGGAGAAGCTGCGCCATGCCCGCTAAAGGGCTTTGGGAGAAATTACCCTTGCTACCGCGCGGGGCGTTCTGTCTGCCGGTGGCGCCAGGCTCTATTGTCGGTGGTATTCCGACCTTCGGGGTATGCTAGTGATGGGCTCCCTTTATCGGCAAAGACAATTCCCCCGGCCTCTAAAGCCCGGCGAATAGCAGCGACGGTGCGGGGTCTCGGTTTCTTTCCTTTTTCAAATTCGCCGATCGTCGCTTCGCTAAGATTCGCCTTGGCAGCAAGTCGCACTCGCGACCACTTCAACAGGGCACGTGCGACTCTGGCTTGTTCTGCTGAGAGTAGGTCTCGGCTGTCCATAGGAGTGGAACATTCAATGTCCCTAAAATGTTCCGGCGCTAGCTTCCCACCGAGGGCGTCTTCCGTTTGGGCGGGATATAGCTCGTCACCAGCCTGAGGTGTCAGCATTCACCGTGACCGGGACCCCAGGGTTTACCGTGACCTTGCCATCATCGACATGGGTGACGTCGCCAACCAGTTCGATGTGCCGTCCCTTGGTCGCCTTCAATGTCCGGTAACGATGGAATGCGGCTGGGCGCCAGGGCGCGCGGGATGTGACAAAGTCTCACGACTGGGAAGACGCACTGGAAAGCATGTTAGGTAACTGTTGATTCAACCATTGCTGGTATTTTATCAAGTAAGGTGGCGACCCCGACAGTGCGGCGGGGGCTGATTGTCGGGGCCGCCCGCGCAGTCCGGTTGGGATTGACCGCGCTGTTCCAAAATAGAACAGCGCGGTCAATGATTCGTTAAAATATTCTCGGAAGACCGAACCACAAAGCCCGCCGCTGTTGGGGGCACAGCGACGGGCCTCGCTATGGCGGCACTGGTACACAGCCGCCTAGTGTGCTGCTGCGTCAGTTGGGGTCGCCGGACCTTGAGCCCCCGTGGGCTCCGCCGCCGTAGTTGTCTCCGCCGCCCTGTCTGACGGACTGACTTTCCCCGAATTTGAAGGGCTTGGGGGAGGGGCCGACGTGAACGTGGTTGTTGTCGCCAGATCCTTTGCCGGGACGTGTTCCACCTGATTTCGCTACCGCCTCAGAGTTCAAACTTGTGCCGAGCAGCAGTGTTATAGCCGGTGGTGTCACGGCCGCGAAGCGGCCGGCCCTCTTCAGAAAGTCACGGCGCGCTTCGGCCTCCGGAACCTGCTTGTTGTCCCTTGTGCTTTCAGTTGCCATTTGATTACTCCTTACAGCGATCCTAGTCTTTCACTGCAGGAAATTACATTGCTCCAAAAGGCTTAAGCTGTTGGCAGGGAACAGTCGCGAACCGCGCATGAGGAGCGGAGGAACCGCGAATGGGAAGCCGACTTTCGACCGGAAGTGAATGGTCGGCGCCCCGTTGGGAGCTTCGGGTGGCTTTGGGCAAGGCGCCGGCCGAGTGGACAAAAACCAGGTCCGCCGCCATCCAACGACGATCGATTTTCACGGCAACTCAGTCGCGCGCAAGCGGGCTCTCAATCCTAATGAATGGTGGCACGGCGTGAGGCCAACGCCGGCAAGCCTATGTCCGTTGGCGAAACTCCAGAATCGTCGCCGTGTTTTCCGGCTCCAGCGGCTCGTGTCCAGGCTCTTCGTACCAGATGACCTGGCGCACATCACGCTGATCGCCTCAGATGGCAGTATAAACCGGGCCGCATGCGTGGCCTCATCTTAGGATGAAGTACAGAGGAACCAGAATCGAAAACGCCGCGACCGCGGTGAGAAATAGGTCTGTGTTCATGAGCCCCCGCTCGGTAATTGCAAGACCATTACAGGCCGACGTTCGGCATTTCAATCATCGCTAATGAGTGTGCAGGGGATCGCTCGCCTAGGCCGGCGGTGGTGACAATGCGTGGGCGCTCTGTGCGCCCATCAGGAGGCTTGCCATCATCCCGATGATGTCGCGCTGCCGGAAGCACCAGATCGCGCTGGCGAGCGGCACGACGCCGATGGCGGCGGTGTAGAGCGGGACGCCCACCTCAATTCTTTATCGATAGTTCAGCCAGACTTGCTCGGCCGGCAATCGATGGCCTCCAGTCAAGAATACCTCGCAAGTCGTGCGCGAAACCAAACTCCTCGATCCTCAGTCGACGCTCACTAAATATTGACCGTCTTCGTTGACCTCGGAGATTTCTGACTCAGTTGTCTCACCCCGAAAGGAACTAACGGCAATACCAAGGACGGTCTGAGTATGACCATCGTGACGGAAAGCAGGAGCCCCACTCATGCCCGGGCTTACGTTGAAGCTCCCGCTCGATCGCATCAGCCGACCACCGACCGGCCTCGTTCAAGATCGTGCTCGCCGACGCGCGAAAGCCATGCGGGCAATGCTCTTCCTGCTCGATGCCAACGCACCGCAGTGCGGCCCCCCACGTCATGTCGCTGATCGGCCGCTTGCAAGGGCGCTCGCCGCCTTGGTAGTGCTGAATGGCCGCTTTTGGCTGCGCCAATCGGTTTTGGCGAGCGAACGTACGCAAACTTTACTCCGCGGTTCCCACCGATCGCAGCATTTGCGGTGGATCAATGCCCGCGCTGTCGATTGCCTCCAAAGTGTCGAAGCGCTGACACGACGGTGGCGCGACCTTGTCGCAACGGAGCCGAAATCTGATGAAGCTCATGGCATCCCTCTCCATGGCCACATACCCGGATGCGAACACACCAAAGACCGCATCGAATGCAGTCGCACTCGCCAAGAATATCGACGCAGCGCTGCATGCTGTTGCAATCAATGTCGACATTCCCGACGTTTCGAACGCGCTCTCAGATTATTTGCTGGACCTTCCCTACAAGATACAAGAGGTCGAGGCGACCAGTCGCAAGCGCGGCAAAGATCTGCTCGAGGCAGTTGTCCAAGAGGCCGCTCATGCGGGTGTGACCCTCACCACGCAGGAATTGACGGCATCACCGGCCCTGATGGGCGACGTGGCTGCAGAGCACGCCCGCCATTTCGATATCTGTCTGGTCGGCTGCGCGCCGGCGAATCAGACTGCGCGGATGTTAGCCGAAGCGATCCTGTTCGGGTCGGGCCGACCGACCCTGCTTCTTCCTGATTCCACGGACGTTGGAGCCTTCGGACATGTCGTTATCGCCTGGGATGGCAGCCGCGTGGCCGCACGGGCTGTTGCCGACGCGCAGGCATTTCTCGATCGTGCCTCGATGATCACCGTTGTGACCGTGACCGACGAAAAGCCGCTGCCGGGACAGGGCATCGGCGAACGCCTTGCTTTGGGCTTGAGGTCGCGGGGTCTGGTAGCCGAGGCTGCCTCTATCCAGGCGGGAGATCGTTCGGTCGCAACTGCACTACAGGAGCATGCCCTCAAGATCGGCGGCAAGCTTCTGGTCATGGGCGGATATGGCCATTCGCGTGTCAGGGATTTCGTGCTCGGCGGCGCCACCGAAGGCATTCTCGCGGATCTGCGTCTGCCTGTCCTTCTGTCGCACTAGGGGGTGCGAGATGAGAGGCGAAACGGATCCTATCTTGCGCTTCCATGGCGCGGCCCACGGCGTCACCGGCTCATGCTACGAGATCGAAACGGCCCGCTGGCGGGTTCTCGTCGACTGCGGCCTGTTCCAGGGGTCGAAGTCTGAGCGGGAACTGAACTATGGCCCGTTCCCGTTTCCGCCGGACGCGATTGACGCCGTCATCCTGACGCATGCGCATATCGACCACAGCGGGCTCTTGCCGAAACTGGTCAAGCAGGGTTTTTCCGGCCCGATCCATACGACCCGCGCCACTATCGATCTCTGCTCGGTGATGCTGCCGGACTCCGCGCATATTCAGGACATGGAGGTCGAGCACCTGAACCGCCGCAATGCGCAGCGCGGGCGGCCGCCGGTCGAGCCGATCTACAGCCTGCAGGATGCGGCGGCCTGCATGACTTTGTTGCGGGCTCTGGCGTATGGCGAATGGACAGCCATAGCCGATGGCCTTCGCGCCCGCTTCTGGAACGCCGGCCATTTGCTCGGCTCTGCCTCGGTCGAGCTCGAGATCGACATGGATCATCGTACGACGCCGATGCGCATCATGTTTTCAGGCGATATCGGACCCGGCCACAAGCTGCTTCAGACCGATCCGGAAGGCCCGGCAGGCGTAGACTATCTCATCTGTGAATCGACTTATGGCAACCGCGATCGGCCGGACGTCTCGCCCGAGCAGCGGCGATCCCTGCTCGGCGATATCGTTCGTGGCGCCGCCGAGGCCAGCGGCCCGTTGATCATTCCCTCCTTCGCCGTCGAGCGGACGCAGGAACTGCTGGTCGATCTCCATTTGCTCATGCAGGCCGGTGCCGTGCCGACGGCTCCGGTCTTCGTTGACTCGCCGCTGGCTACGCGCGCCAGTGCGATTTTCGAGCGGCACGCCGACAGCATCGAACAGGGTGACGTGCTGCGCCAGGCGCTTGGCTCAAAGAACCTGCGCTTCACCGAGACGGTGGAGCAGAGCAAGGCGATCAATCGCCTGAGCGGCTTTTTCGTGGTGATCGCCGCCAGTGGCATGTGCGACGCGGGGCGTATCCGCCACCACCTCAAGGCCAATCTCTGGCGGCGGAATGCAACGGTGATGATCGCCGGCTATCAGGCCCAGGGCTCTCTCGGCAGGATACTGCTCGACGGCGCGAGGCGTGTGCGCATCCAGGGTGAAGAGGTCGAGGTCAAGGCGCATATCAGCCTTTTCGATCTTTATTCCGGCCACGCCGACGCTGCCGAACTGGTCGCCTGGGTCGAGGCCAGAATTCCGGTAAAGCAGGCGGCGTTCCTGACGCACGGTGAGGAAGAGGGACTACGCGGCTTCAGCGAGCGGCTGCGATCGATAATCCCCGACGACAGGATCATCATGCCGCGTCTGGACGATGCCTTCCAATTGACGCCCAGTGGCAGTTTGCCGGTCGAGCTCAACGAGCCACGCCGGCTGAGACCCGATAAAGTCGCACGCCTAGATTGGCACAATGACCTTTCAGAACTTCTTCTGGACATCAACGAGGCGGTCGGTGCCGCAGCTGACGAACGGCGGCGCGCAGCGGTGATCAGGCGCCTGCGCCGGGCACTCGAGGACAATGACGCCTAGAGACAATTCCAGGAAAAGTGTGACCGGTTTTCCGTCCGGAATTGCATGGAAACAAAGAGATAGAGGCCCCGAAGTGATGAACTGAAAGCGCGCCTGCGCGTTTGTGTCCATTCGCTGAAGGTCGCCAGACACAGGCGCAGCCGCGCTCTTGCGGCAGTCGCCAACAACGGAGCCAGATATGACAGAGCATACGGCAATCCCAGCTTCCCGCGGCCTTCTGTCTGACCGCGAACTGCACGATATCGATGCCTATTGGCGCGCCGCGAACTATCTCACCATCGGCCAGATTTATCTGCTCGACAATCCGCTGCTGCGCGAACCGTTGCGGCTGGAGCACGTCAAGCCGCGCCTGCTCGGCCACTGGGGGACGTCGCCGGGTTTGAGTTTCATCTATACCCATCTCAATCGCGCGATCCGGCTCCGGGACGCGGATATGATCTACGTCTGCGGCCCCGGCCACGGTGGGCCTGCAATGGTGGCGAACACCTATCTGGAGGGCGCCTACAGCGAGCTCAATCCGGACGTTACGATGAACGAGCAGGGGATGCGCAAGCTGTTCCGGCAATTCTCGTTCCCAGGCGGCATTCCGAGCCATGCCGCGCCCGACGTACCGGGCTCGATCCACGAGGGCGGCGAATTGGGTTACGCGCTATCTCATGCCTATGGCGCCGCCTTCGACAATCCGGACCTGATCGTCGCCTGCGTCGTCGGCGACGGCGAGGCCGAAACCGGGCCGCTTGCAACCGCATGGCATTCCAACAAGTTCCTCAACCCCGCGCGCGACGGAGCGGTTCTGCCGATCCTGCATCTCAACGGCTACAAGATCGCCAATCCGACGATCCTGGCCCGAATCCCAGAAGATGAGTTGCGTGCGCTGTTCATCGGCTACGGCTATGAGCCCCTGTTCGTCGAAGGCCACGACCCGGTCCTGATGCATGAACGGATGGCGACCGTGCTCGACGACGCGCTGGATCGGATCAGGGCTATCCAGCATGCCGCGCGCGACGGTTCGGCGGCGCCAGGCTCGCGGCCGAAATGGCCGATGATCGTGCTGAGAAGCCCAAAGGGCTGGACCGGACCCAAAGAGGTGGACGGTCTGAAGACAGAAGGCTTTTGGCGCTCCCACCAGGTTCCCTTGTCGGGCCTTGCCGAAAGCCCGGCCCATCTGACGCTGCTTGAGGACTGGCTGAAAAGCTACCGGCCCGAGGAACTGTTCGACACCGCCGGTGCCCCTGTCGAAGCGATCCGCGCCACCACGCCGCAAGCCGCGAGGCGAATGGGCGCCAACCCGCATGCGAATGGCGGTCTGCTGCGCAGGTCCCTCGATCTGCCGGCGTTGTCCGATCATGCGGTGGCGCTCAAAGGGCCGGGCGCGGTGAAGGCTGAATCGACGCGGACAATGGGCAAGTATCTGCGTGGCGTGATGGAACGGAACCAGGCCGCGAAGAATTTCCGCATCGTCGGTCCGGACGAGACCGCCTCGAACCGGCTTCAGGACGTGTTCGAGGTCACCGAGCGTGCCTGGATGGAAACGATCCTGCCCGAGGACGTTCATCTCGGCCGCGATGGCAGGGTTCTGGAAATTCTTTCGGAACACACCTGCCAGGGCTGGCTCGAAGGTTACCTGCTGACAGGACGGCACGGCTTCTTCTCCTGCTACGAGGCATTCATCCACATCGTCGATTCCATGTTCAACCAGCATGCGAAATGGCTGGATGCCTGCCGCGACATTCCGTGGCGGCGGCCCGTTGCGTCGCTGAACTATCTGCTGTCGAGCCATGTTTGGCACCAGGAGCACAATGGCTTCAGCCATCAGGATCCCGGCTTCATCGATGTCGCTCTCAACAAGAAAGCCGATATTGTGCGTGTCTACCTGCCGCCGGATGCCAACACATTGCTTTGCGTGACCGATCATGTGCTGCAGACATGGAACCGCATCAACGTCATCGTCGCCGGAAAGCCGGCGTCTTGGCAGTGGCTGTCGATGGACAAGGCGGTCGTCCATTGCAAGACAGGGATCGGTATCTGGGACTGGGCGTCGACCGAGAATGGCGACGAGCCGGATGTCGTGATGGCTTGCGCCGGCGACGTTCCGACCCTCGAAACGCTCGCCGCCGTACAGATCCTAAGGCATCACATTCCCGAGCTCAGGATCAGGGTGGTCAATGTCGTTGACCTGATGACCCTGCAGCCCAAGGAGCATCACCCCCATGGCTTGTCGGATCGTGAATTCGATGCTCTGTTTACCACGGAAAAGCCCGTCATCTTCGCCTATCACGGCTATCCCTGGACCATCCATCGCCTGACTTACCGGCGCACGAACCACGACAACATCCACGTGCGCGGCTACAACGAGGAAGGCACGACGACAACGCCATTCGACATGACGGTGCTGAATGGCCTCGATCGATACCATCTCGTCCAAAGCGTCCTCGACCGCCTGCCAAGGGTCAAGGGCGCCAATATCGGCTTGATGCAGGAAATGGAGGGCAAGCTGCTCGAACATAGAGCCTATATCCGGGCTCATGGGCAGGATATGCCTGACATCCTTGGGTGGCGATGGGAACAGGGGGCGGATGCAGCGCCAGAACTTGCTGAATG
Organism: bacterium M00.F.Ca.ET.205.01.1.1; assembly: GCA_004791255.1. Lineage (GTDB taxonomy): Bacteria > Pseudomonadota > Alphaproteobacteria > Rhizobiales > Rhizobiaceae > Mesorhizobium. The sequence continues at coordinate 18,049 of SRUQ01000002.1, read as the reverse complement.
AGCCGATGAGCGACCTTCGGCGCATAGCCAGGACAAGGAATCGGACGACTCCATGACCGATGCTATCCTTGTCCTGAACGGCGGCTCATCGAGCCTGAAGTTCGCTGTCTTCGAGAAAAGCGCAGAGCTTCCGGTACTGCTGCGCGGCGCCGTCTCGTCGCTCGGGCAGCATCCGCGCCTGCACGTCGCGGCAGCGGCCGGATTTCATGAAATCGAGAGAAGCCTGGGCGACGCCCCGGTCGACGCCGCCGGGGCATTTTCTGCGGTTGCCTCCCTGCTTGCCGATCGCGATCTCCTTCGCCGGATCGGCAGGGTCGGGCATCGGATCGTCCATGGCGGCCGTGACTTCACGGAATCGACCCTGCTCGATGAGCCGGCGCTGCAGGCGCTGCGCCTGCTTGAGCCGCTGGCGCCAATCCATCAAAGGATCAATCTGGAGATCGTCGCCCTGGCCGCGGAACTCCTGCCGCAGGCCCTTCAGGTCGGATGCTTCGACACGGCATTCCATTCGGCCCGGCCGCGGCTTGCAAAAATCTACGGCCTGCCGCGCGCGATGTGCGAGGCAGGCATCTGCTCCTATGGCTTTCACGGCCTATCCTACAGCCATATCGCTTCGAAGCTGCGCGAACGCTACGGTCCTGCCGCCGGCGGGCGCACGATCGTCGCCCATCTCGGCAGCGGCGCCAGCCTGTGCGCCATGGATGCCGGACGAAGTATCGCCACGACCATGGGGTTTTCGACATTGGACGGCCTGGTCATGAGCACGCGTTGTGGCGCGCTCGATCCAGGTGTCATCCTCCACTTGCTGCGGGATCAACAGCTGCCCGCGGACGAACTGGTCACGCTTCTCTACGAGCAATCGGGCTTGCTCGGTGTGTCGGGAATATCCGGTGATATGCGGACGCTGATTGATTCAGGCGATCCTGCCGCCGCCGAGGCTGTCGACCTTTTCGTCTATCGCATCGGTCGCGAGATAGGATCGCTGGCCGCTGCCATGGGAGGGCTGGACACGCTGGTGTTCACTGCCGGCATTGGCGAAAACGCGCCGTTGATCCGTGAGAGGGTCAGCGTCGCCGCCGCTTGGCTCGGAGTCGCGCTCGACAAGGAGCTAAACCGTAGGGGCGAGGAGGTGGTCGGCGATTCGAATTCCCGCGTCGAAGTGCTGGTCATTGCCGCGGATGAAGAACGCGCCGTGGCCGCCGAGATGGTCGTCTTCAGATCTGCAGTGCCCGAAACTGCCGGTCGGGGTGGCTAACCCTCGGATCGCGCACCCAGCTCCCGCCGCACCACAACAAGCGTCGCATCGTCGGGATCCGTCGTGATGGTGAAACCCATGTCGCGCTCGACCTCGATCGCAGCATGGTTTTCACGGCTTTCGATTGACTGGATCGCTTCGATGCCGAGTTTCTCGGCATATTTCGCAATATAGGCGAGCAGATCCCAGCCGATGCCCAAATGCTTGCGATCCGCGCGTATGCAGATCGCGACCTCGCCGTTGCGATCGGCTGGATCGCTTGCCAGCATCGCAACCGCGACCAGCATTCCATCGACCGAGAACGCAAGAAAATTATGGACATGGGCGTCGTCGGAACGTGTCATGGTTACCAGCCGCTCATGCGAGACTTCCTTCACCCCGCCGAGAAAGCGAAATCGAAGATCGTCCGGTGTCACATGGGTGAAGAACTCCGCCAAGGCGGGTTCGTCGTCAGGACGCGCGGGGCGCACCTCGAACCGAAACCCGGTGCGCGTGGTGATCGCGCTGGTCATCTGAGGCCTCCAATCCTGGGTTTTTCTGAAGGGAATTGATGGAACGGGCACAAGGGCCAAATGTCACCGCGTGCCGAGACGGTCAGCGGAGCACGGCTGCCTCGCATGGAGAGAAGCGCTGTCATTCCCTCATGTCTTGCAGGGCGTCGTTTTTGACAATCTCGACGCTTCGCAGGCTCACCAGGCGGATAACGCCCTTTTCTTTCAGCCGCGTGAAGACCCGTGACACGGTCTCGATGGTGAGACCGAGATAGTCACCGATGTCCATACGCGACATTGGCAGTTCCACCAGCCGCAAGTCTCCCTGGCGCTCTGCCATGTCGAGCAGGAATGCGGCCACGCGTTCGATGGCGTTCTGACGGCCCAGGACCAGGAGGTGTTCCTGAGCTCTGGTCAACCCCTGGAGTGCCAGGGGCAGCAATTGATGGGACATGTCTGCACCGGCAGTGAGCCGGAAGACGCGGACACCAGTGGCATTGATCGCTTCGGCGAAGAAATGATGCGTCGTGCCAGCTTCGAAGCCGAATGTCTCTCCGGCCAGGTGGAAGGCACTGATCTGCCTGCGGCCGTCAGCAAGCAGGCGGTAGATGCGGACGGCGCCGAACTCCACCTGGTAGAAGGCTCCAGCCTTCTCGCCCTGGGCATAAATTTCTGATCCGGCGGAAAAGAAGCTAACCGGTTGCACCGCCGGCAGGCTTGGCTGGGCAGAGAGCGACGGCAGCGAAATTCTGGAGTTGGTGTAGGCGTGCATGGCTGTTTCCCCGGTTGGTCCGTGACACAGCAATCGCGCGAATCCGTCGGTCGCGAAATTCGGTTATATCCCTACGGGAAACTACTTAGGGCACGCGCCCGCCCGCTCCTGTCCAGAGCAGATCGATGCGCCGGCTTGGCGCGAGGGTGTCGCCACTTCCGGCCCTGTCTCCATTGTCAGCCTGTTGTCAGCTTGGCCGCGCTAGCCCGGCGCTGCGACCGGAAATGATTCTTCAAAACCATCGGCTGCGGGGTCGCCGCACGCGATCAGGAGCAATTCTAACATGCAGTTTTTCAAGCCCGGACTGATCTTGGTCCTCTTAACGGCGTCCGCGCCAGCCTTCGCCAACACGACCGTCGTCGTGAAGCTTTGGGACAAGGACGGTGTCGTGAACCCGGACGCCAAGATGGGGATGGGCATGCCGGCAAACATGAGCATGGCGACGATGGCCATCAAGCTGGACAAGACCGTCGTACCCGCGGGCGAGGTTACCTTCAAAGTCAACAATACGTCCAAGGACACGGTTCACGAGATGATTGTCGTGCCGGCCGCGGATGCGAAAAAGACCGCATTGCCATATATGAAAAATGAAAATCGCGTCAACGAGGATGCGGCCGGCCATCTCGGCGAGGTTTCCGAACTCGATCCAGGCAAAACCGGATCGCTGACCCTGGACCTCAAGCCGGGCAGCTATGCCGTTTTTTGCAATATCCCCGGTCATTTCATGAATGGAATGTGGGCGACAATCCTGGTCAAGTAGACGGTGATCCAACGTTGCAACCCGCCCGCCAAAAGGCGCGGCGGGTTGCTGTTCGTTACTTCCTCTATCGAGACCGCTACCGCTTGCGCCCGATACGGCGCCGGGTTGATGATTGGCCGATCGTCAAGCGATGTCCGCCGGTTCGGCCCTGCGTTTTCGTCCGGTGATCATGGCTCGGACCAGGTTTTCGCGGTGGCGAAAGCTTGCCAGGGCGACACCGCCAATATGAAGCAAGACGAGGAACAACAGGCCGTGCGCCGCCAGGCTATGTGCGGCTTCGAGCCAGGGCACTCCGAAATAGGCGTCGGTCGTCATCAGCCAGCCGGTAAGAGCGGTTGAAGCCATCGTCGCGATCAAGACGATCACCATCGCGCCGCCAGCCGGATTGTGGCCGATATATCGGGCCTCGCGGCCGCTCAATATTGCCGAGAGATAACGCGCGACAGTCGCCGGATCACGCACGAATTGGGAGAACCGCGCATAGCGGGTACCAAGAACACCCCACAGAAGCCTTATGCCGATGAGGGCGGCGGCGGCGTATCCGGCCCAGTGGTGGATACCCTCCGAGGAATGGGAGGTGAGCCAGGCCGTGACGAAGCTGAGCACCAATGCCCAATGGAAACTCCGCACGGCCCGATCCCAGACGCGCACCATCTGCGGCGATGGGTGCGCGCCTGCTGCTGCCGGAACGTTCTGATCAATTTTCGCCGGCTTCGGCATTGTCGAGCTTTTCAAGGGTCTCGGCATTGTAGGCCAGATTGACCTTTTTGCCCGCCTTGTCGACCGCGTAGACCTCATAGCAGCCCTTCTCGACCTTGATCTGCCGCACGGTGAGGCCTTCGCCTGTCAATTGTGCCTCCAGTGTTGCCTTGGGCTTGAACTGCGATTTGGGGGCGGTGCTGCAGCTGCCGCCAGCGGCGAGCGCCGGTCCCGCGATCATGCCTGCCAAAGTGGCGAAAACGAGTGTCCGATACATGATGACTCCATTCGGAAGGTTGGGCGCCGATGTTGCGCCTGCAGGTGGATCTTCGATCGTCCAGACGGCGATTCTCACCGCCATTGGAGCGAAATAATCAATTCAAGCTGACAACTGGCTGACAGTCGCGTCTTCGGCGCCAATCCGGCTAGCGCGGGTCAATTTGATCTGGCGCAAGGACGGCGGGTGCTGTCCTGAGCAGGATGACGACTGGGACGTTAAAGCGCTTCTGCTGTCGACCCGAAAGAGGATCGTCATGAAGACCGTATCGAGGAGAACAACACTCGGGCTTGCTGCCGCAATGCTCATGGCCAGCCATGCCGGCGCCGCCCAGGCTGCCGCGCTCGTCCAGGTTTCGCTATGGGACAAGGGCGCGAGCACGGAGATGCCGATGGGTCTTGCGTATGCAGCGCCGGGCCTCGATCTCTCCAAGGCGACCATGGGCATCAAGGCTTTGCCCGGTGCGGTGAAGGCCGGAGAGGTCACATTCAATGTGAAGAATGACTCCAAGGACACCGTTCACGAAATGATCGTGATGTACCTTGCCGACCCTGGCAAGCCGCTTCCTTACCTTGAGGCCGAGAACCGGGTCGACGAAGACAAAGCTGGCGACAAGGGCGAGGTTTCGGAGCTCGATCCTGGCAAATCAGGCACATTGACCGTCGAACTGAAGCCTGGAAAATACCTGCTTGTCTGCAACGTGCCGGGTCATTATGGAGCAGGCATGTGGGCCGAATTCACCGTCGATCCATAGGCCTCGGGCCAGGCACTCCCCCTGGCGGAACCCGCAACTGTCGTACGACGGCAAGGTTTCGCTTGAAGTCAGGTCACGTGCCGTGATTGACCATCGACGAGCGTCTATCCGGCGCGTTCCCCCAACCCACGCATTTGCCGGATCCACTTGGCGCGGGTTGCGTCGTTGGCGCCGGCGACCATACCGAACAAGGTCTCGCGCACCGGGCTGATGCCGACAAAATGCAGGATGCTTCGCCGCATGCCGGCCAGACCGTGTCCGAGGAACCATAGCCGGTAAAGGACGGACGGCATGCCCATTGTCACCACGATGCGAGCAGAGCGGCCGCGAAGCAGCGTCTTGGTGAAGCCGCCGCCCTTGTCCGGGTAGGCAAAGGCTGTTCCCGGCCGCATGACCTGTTCCAGAAATGCCTTGAGCAGGGCCGGCATGGTTCCGAGCCAGAGCGGGAACACAAAGACAATGTGTTCAGCCCACACGATCGCCTCGGCTGCATCCTTGAGGCTGGCGGGGATCGCACCGTGTTCGAACTGCTGCATGGTTCGCAGCATCGGAAAGTCGATTGCTGCCAGATCGACCCGGCGGACGGCGTGCCCCGCCATTTGCGCGGCTTCTCCATAGGCGTTGGCAAGACCGCGGCAGAACCGGTCCGGCGACGGGTCAGGATGGCCGACCACAATCAGGATGCGTCGCGACATGGCCTATTCCCAGGCAGCTTCCGTTCAAGCGTCAAGGCCGCTCGACCCTTGCTACCTGGTAGGTGTGCATGGCGCCGTTGCGCGCGATCGATACATATTCGCCGGTCACGAACCGCTCGTCGCCGAGATGAAAGCCTATTTCGTCGTCGCGATCGCCTTCGGCGTAGTCGAAATACCATTGTCCGCCGGGCTTGCGCCTCAGTCTCCCGATCAGATCTTCCTCGCCCGTGCGAAACCGGCGTACGCGACAGGAGGCCCTGTGCGACTTCCACTCTTGCGCGTCGATCCGGCCTTCGCCGGTCAATGGAGCGAGCACGTCATAGCCCTCTTCGCGGTCGCCTTCCGGATGACCTTTCTCGCGGGCGAGCAGCAGCCGCACATTGCGGAATTTCGGGGTGAGGTCCTTCAGAGTGGTCATAGCGAACTCCTTTCACGGAGTTCATAGGCCGGTAGCTCGATATAGCCCTTGATCCGCATCAAAGAAGGATCGAGAACCGCGTTTCTATCAAGGGCTCAGCAAAACCATGGCGCCGGTGCCCATGGCCGCGGCGATCAGGGTTGCAACGGCCAGAGGCACCCAGAACTTGACCGGGCCGGCCAAGACGGCGAGCAGCAGGCGGCCAAGCGCATTTGCTGCCAGCGCCGCGAGCACCGCTTGGCCCACGGTCTCGGTGGGCACCCCATGCTCGACAAGGCGCAACGCGCCAAGCACCGAGACATCGACATCGAATGTGCCGGCCAGCGCCGAGCTCGCCAACAAGCCGCGCCCGCCGAATTCAGCGGCCAAACCCGCACTTGCAGTCGCGACGACAGCAAAGAGCAGGGCGAAGAGCAGCAACGGACCCAGTTCGAAAGGATTGCGCGCAATGGCGCTCCCTTCGCCGTCCCCGCTATCGCGTGCCAGAAGCAATGCCCCGCAGACAGCGAAGGCGAGCGCCGCGACAATCGCCGGTATGGCGACTGAAGCAAACACGCTTGGCTCGATGATCAGGACCACGGCGCAGACGCGTAGCACCGAAACCATTGCAGCCAGCGATGCCGCCCCTGCGAGCGCCAGCCGATTGGCTTCAGATGTGGTGGCGTTGCGGGCAAGCGCCAAGGTCACAGCGGTGGAAGAGACGATCGCACCGGCGAGCGAACTGACCAGCAGACCTCGCGTATTCCCCAGGATGCGAACAGCCACATAGCCGGCGAAGGAAATCGAGGCCATCAGCACCGTCAGGAACCAGACCTCCCAGGGATTGAAACCGCCCCACGGGTCCATCGTTCGGTTTGGCAGCAACGGCAAGACGATTGCCGTCATCACCGCCAGGATCAGTGCCGAACGGAGTTCCACCCACGTCAGTCGCTTCAGGAGGCCGTGCAGAATCTCGCGACTGGCAAGGACAGCCGCGAGCGCAGCACCACCCGCGGCAGCTGCCCGATAGTCGCCGGAGACGGAAAGCGCGCCAAGCGCGAAAACGACAAGGCCCGCGACCACGCTCGTGACACTGAAATCCTCGTCATGGGCAGCCTCGCGCGCTTTGTACCAGGCAAGGATTGCCGCAAAGGCGATGAACCCGCCGACCAGCACGGATACGGCGCCGACTGCGTTGGCCAGCGCCGCGAGCACGCCACCAAGCAGGCCGGATATGCCGAATGTCCGAATGCCGGCCGTGCGGCTGCGATCGGGTGCGTCCCGCTCTTGCCAGCCACGCTCCAACCCAACGAGCAGACCTATTGCCAGGGCTAGTCCAAGCCGGGCGATGAGCGGATCCATTGGCGCGGCGACCTTCAGGCGGGGACCGTCGGAAGGCGGTCGCGAACCCATTTGACGATCTGGCCCGCCGTCATTGCGCCGGATGTGCGTGCGATTTCGCGCCCGCCATGGAAGAGGATCATGGTTGGGATGCCGCGAATGCCGAGCCTGGCCGCAACGGCCTGCTCATTGTCGGAATTCAGTTTTATCAGGCGAACATGCGGCTCCAGCTCACTTGCCGACGCTTCATATGCAGGCGCCATCATCTTGCAGGGGCCGCACCAGGGCGCCCAGATGTCGACGACAACGGGGAGACTGCTGCGTGCGATCTGGCAATCGAAAACCCGGGCGTCGACGTCTTCCGGGTGACCCGAAAACAGCCTGTTTCCGCACTTTCCGCATTTCGCCTCCTTGGCGTTGCGGGCCGGCGGCAGGCGGTTGACCCCACCACATTTGCTGCAGACCACCAGATCCTGCTGTCCCATCGCCATTCACCGATCTTGTTCTCGACCACTATGCGCGCCACAGCCGTCCATCGCCAAGGGCGCGCAACGCATTCAGGATAACCGCCACGTCAATCCCCTCCTGAATCAGCGCACCGGCAACGGGGGTGATCTGCCCCATGGCCGCGGCCGCCATTGCCAGCCCCGACAGCGCCAGCCCGGCAATGATGCTTTGCAAGGCGATCGCCCGCGTTCGCCGTGCAATCTGCACTGCGTCGGCGACCGGCAGCAGCCTGTCGGTCAGCACGATGACGTCGGCTGCCTCGGAGGAAGCGGTCGCGCCACGAGCGCCCATGGCGACACCGACCGTCGCGGCAGCGAGGGCAGGGGCATCGTTGATCCCGTCGCCGGCCATCATCGTCGGCGCCAGGGCTTTCTCGGCTTCGACGGTCGCGACCTTTTCGGCAGGGGTCGCTTCGGCCACGATGGCGTCGAGGTCGAGCAATGCAGAAATGCGCTTCGCTGCCATGCGATCGTCGCCGGTGAGCATGATCATGCGCGCAATGCCGGCCGAGCGCAGCTTGCCGAGCGCATCGTGCACATCGACACGCACGGCGTCCCCAAACGTGAAAATGCCCGCAAGCCGTCCGCCGAGCGTTACAAAAACCCTGAGCACCGGCTCGTCCCGGTACCTTTCCTCGCCGCATTTCGCCCAACTCGGCAGCGGCTTGCCGGCGAGCACGAGGGTTCGCGATCCCGCCGCGATCGACATTTCCTCGACCCGGCCCTCCAGGCCCGCACCGCGATGCTCGCGGACATCGTGTGGATGCGAAAGCACCAGCTGCCTGCCGCGCGCTGCCCGGATGATCGAGTCGGCGAGCACATGGTGCGAGGCCTGTTCGAGAGATGCCAACAGCGCGAGTAGCTGGTCGGCATCGCGGCCGGGTTCTACTTCGATTTCGATGAGTTCGGCGCCACCGATGGTCAACGTCCCCGTCTTGTCGAAGATCGCGGTCCTGACTTGTGCAAGCGCCTCCAGAGCCGCCGAGCCTTTCATCAGGATGCCGGCTCGCGCGGCGCGCGACACGCCGCCGATAAAGGCAACGGGTGCGGCGAGGATGAGCGGACAAGGTGTCGCGACCACCAGTACGGCGAGCGCCCGGATTGGATCGCCGGAGATGTACCAGGCGGCACCGGAAACCAGCAAAGTGGCTGGCAGCAAGAACAAGGCAAACCGGTCAGCCATGCGAATGAAGGGCGCCTTGACGGTCTGCGCCGCCGCGACCATACGCACGATCGCGGCATAGGTGCTCTGGTCTGCCAGGGCGGAAGCCCGCATGTTGAAGGTCTCGCCCGCATTGATGGTACCGCTGCGTAGCATGTCGCCCGCGGTTCGCCGTTCTGGCAGCGGCTCTCCGGTCACCGCCGACTCGTCGAGCGAGGCCGAAGCGTCGAGCAGGATGCCGTCGACGGGAAGCAACTCGCCGGCGCGCACCAGGAGATGGTCACCGACAGCGACCTCTTCAATAGCGATAGTCTCTGTTCCATGTGCCGACTTGCGATGCGCGACACGCGGCGAGCGGTCGGTCAGCGCTTTGAGACTCCGCTCGGCCCGGCCGCGGGCAAAGTCCTCGAGTACGGTGCCGCCGGCATACATGATCGCGACCACCACCGCCGCCAGCGGCTGGCCGAGCAGCAGCGCAGCGGACATCGATACAAGCGCAATCGCATCGACGCCGAAGCGGCCGATCCAGAAATCACGCAGAATGGAGATCGCGAGTGCCCCCACCACGGGCAGGGTCGCCATCGTCCAGATCGTGTCGGCCTCAAGAGGGCCGACACCGGTTCGCCGGACGCCGAAACCAATGGCGAGGCCCAGGATTGCGATGACAAGCAATGCGCGCCGCAGAGCAGACTCGTTCATACGATGTCCCTCAAGCTGATCGTCCCTTTGGTGCTAGAGTTCGCGGACCATTTCCTCCAGCAGGCGACGCACATCCTTCGCGACCTGCGCAAGCTCGCGATTGTGGATGGCGCCCATCGAAGCGACCGGATCCACCGCCGCGACCTCTATCTTCCCTGGCCCAACCTCCGTGACGATGACATTGCAAGGCAGCATGGTTCCGATCTTGTCTTCGGCCTGAAGCGCACGCCATGCGAAATGCGGGTTGCACGCGCCAAGGATCACGTATGGCTTGAAATCGGTGCCAAGCTTGGCCTTCATCACCTGCTTCACGTCGATCGAGGTCAGAACGCCAAATCCCTTGCTTGCGAGCTTGTTGGTCACATGGCTGATCGCCGTGGCGAACGGCATGTCGACGGTCTTGCTGAAATAGTACGCCATCAGATGCTCCAATCGTCGGTCGCAAAGGCCGACGCCACTCCGCCGGCGGATCGCCTCGACCTCATGCACAGCTAATCGCCACCAGCGCAGCAGGCTTTGATCCAACGCAATGAACGGGCAAGTTCGTTTGGCGACTATCGCCGCGAACGGGAGACACAGGGGTGACGATCCGAAATCTGGAACATGCTTTCGCCCCGAAGTCGGTTGCCGTATTCGGCGCATCGGTGCGCGAAGGCTCGGTTGGCCGTGTCGTCTTCGACAACATCGTCAGCGGCGGCTTCAAGGGCGAGATCTGGCCGGTCAACCCGAAATACTCCGAGGTGGCCGGCCGGCAATGCCATGCCAAGGCGGCCGACCTTCCCGGTGTTCCAGACCTGGGAATCATCGTGACGCCGCCCGATACGGTTCCCGCCATCGTTCGCGATCTTGTTGAGAAGGGCACGCGGACGGCGGTCGTCATCACCGCCGGCTTGACGCGCGACAATGGCCTGCGCCAGGCGATGCTCGATGCCGCCAGGCCCAGTCTTTTCCGGATCATCGGGCCGAACACGGTCGGGCTGATGATCCCGCCATTGGGGCTCAATGCCGGGTTTGCACACATGGCCGCCGGGGCCGGCAATATCGCGCTGCTGTCGCAATCCGGCGCCATTGCCACGTCGCTGATCGACTGGGCGGCGGACAACAATGTCGGATTCTCCCAGATCGTCTCGCTCGGTGACATGGCGGATGTCGATGTCGGTGATTGTCTCGACATGCTGGCGGGTGACGTGCACACGCGGGCCATCGTGATGTATCTCGAAACAATTCCCAATCCGCGCAAGTTCATCTCGGCCGCCCGCGCGGCGGCACGCATCAAGCCGGTGATCGCGATCAAATCTGGCCGGCACGAGCAATCGGCGAAAGCGGCTGCGACCCACACCGGCGCGCTATCGGGCGCCGACCGCGTCGTCGATGCGGCGTTGCTGCGCGCCGGCATCCTGCGCGTCAACGGCCTGACCGAGCTGTTCGATGCGGTTGAAACGACCGCTCGTTTCGCTCCGCTGGAGCGAGCCCGGGTCGGTATTGTCACCAATGGCGGTGGCGCCGGCGTGCTGGCCGTCGATCAACTCATTGAAGGCAACGGGCAACTCGCCGAACTATCGCCGGAAACGATCGCTCGCCTGGATGCCGTCCTGCCGGGCACCTGGTCCCACGCCAATCCGGTCGACATCATCGGTGACGCCCCACCAGGGCGATATCGGGCCGCGATCGAGGCCGTCGCGGCCGATGCCGGCACCGACGTCGTCCTGGTCATGAACTGCCCAACTGGACTCGGCTCGCCGCTTGCGGCGGCAAGCGCGGTGGCGGCGCTCGCGCAGGACGGTAGGATTGACGGCAAACCTGTCCTGACCTGCTGGCTTGGCGAACGAACGGCGCGCGAAGGGCGACGTGTTCTTCAGGATGCCGGTATTGCCAGCTTCGAGACGCCGGCGGATGCCGCAACGGCTGTCTCCTACCTGAGCGAATGGTCGCGGGCTCAGCGGGCTTTGATGCGCACGCCGTCCAGCCGCGAAGAGGACGCTAGAAGCGGCCGACAAGCCGTGCTTGCCATTTTCAGGCAGGTCGCGAGGCAAGGACGACGGATACTGACCGAACCCGAAGCCAAGACGGCTATTTCCGCCTACGGCATTCCGGTTCCCGAGACGATCGTCGCCAGATCTCCTGGCGAAGCGGAGGTGGCGGCCAGTCGGCTTCTCAAGACGTCCAAACAGGTCGTCGTCAAGCTGCTGTCCAAGGCAATCTCGCACAAGTCGGACATTGGTGGGGTTATGCTCAACATTGCTGCCGCCGCTGCGGCAGGCGAGGCCGCACGCGCAATCGAGGCACGCGTGCGCAAGCAGGCCCCGCACGCCGATATTGAAGGCTATGCCGTTCAGCCCATGGTGGAGCGGAAGCAGGCGCAGGAATTGATTCTCGGTGCAAGCCGCGACCCGATTTTCGGTCCCGCCATCCTGTTTGGCGCCGGCGGCGTTGCGGTCGAAATCATGGACGATACCTCTATCGCGCTGCCGCCGCTCGACGACGTTCTGGCCGGTGACCTGATCGGGCAAACGAGGATCGGTCGCCTGCTCGCCGGGTTCCGCGACCGCAAGCCGGCGGATAGGCAGTCGATCGTTGCAGCACTCAACGGCCTGTCGCAGATGATCGTCGACTTTCCGTGCCTCGTTTCGTTGGACATCAATCCGCTGCTGGCCGACGCCGAGGGCGTGATCGCGCTTGACGCCCGCATCGAGATCGAGCCGGAACGCGTGGAGGACCCGGGGCCGAACCCGGCGCTTGCCATCAGGCCTTATCCGTCCGGTTGGGAAAAGACGTTCTCGGTGGGCGACAGCCGCTATGACATTCGCCCGATCAAGCCGGCCGACATCGCGCTCTATCCCGAATTCCTTGCCAGGATTTCGCCCGATGATCTGCGGCTGCGTTTTCTGTCGCCGCGCAAAAACTTCTCCGACCAGATGTTGAAGCGGCTCACCCAGCTCGACTACGACCGCGACATGGCTTTTGTCGCCCTGGACGCGAGTTCCGGTGCGCTGGGCGGTATCAGCCGCCTGTCCTGCGATCCGGATCACGCTGTCGCCGAATATGCCTTGCTGGTCCGCACCGATCTGCAGGGTCATGGTCTGGGTTGGGAATTGCTCAGCCACCTGGTCGACTATGCGAAGGCAGATGGAATTGATCGAATCCAGGGGATAATGCTTGGCGAGAACGCGACGATGCTGGCCATGTGCCGCGAGTTCGGATTCTCGACAAGGCGTCATCCGAGTGAACCCGGCCTTGTCGAGGCAACACTCGAACTGCGTTGAGGCCGATCGCCCTGCCGGATGAATCAGGAGGCTGTGCGCAGGGTTTCGGGCGCGTCGTTTTGCGAGAACCTTCTCAATTCCGCGACAGCGTCGGCGAGCTTTCGATCGGCGTTGATCTTCTGCCAGTTGGACTGTGGGGCATTTCGCTGCAACTGCCGCGAGAGAATATCTATCGTGGCGTCGGAAGGACCCCCCTTGCGTTCACTGACCCGCTGCCAAAGCACGAGCGGATCCGCTTCCAACCAAAATCCGTAGAATCCGATAGCCCGGCTGCGCGCCGCCTTCTCGATCCGTTCACGATCGGCCGGTCTGTCGAAAACGGCATCGGCGACGACCGAACCGCCCTCGGAAAGGATCAGGCCGGCCCGCCATGCCATCTCCCGGTAGACGCGGTCCGAGACTTCCGGCCGATAGGCTTTGTCCGGCAGCCTGGTCTCGGCTGGCACCCCATGCATGGCTTTGCGGATGCGGTCGCTTTCGACTATGCGGGCGCCGGGCGGCGCGCCTATATGGGCGGCTAGCGCCTCTGCAACGGTCGTCTTGCCGGAGCCGCTGAGGCCACCGATGGCCACGAGCCGCGGCGGTGTTTCCTGGAGAAAGGTTTTGGCAAGGTCGAAATAGGATCTGGCTTCGGCAATCAACTTGTCGGATTCGCCACTGCCTTCCTCGACCTGCGTTGCGGTGACATGGGCGCGCACGGCAGCCCGCACGGCCAGGAAAAAGGGCAGCAGGATGACCCCATCCTCGTCGTCGGCTTCGTCGAGATAACGGTTCATTGCAAGATTGGCGAACTGCGGAAATCCGCGGTGCCAAAGATCCATCAACAGGAAGGCAAGGTCGTACAGAACATCGATGCTCGCGATCTGGTCGTTGAATTCGATGCAATCGAAGAGGCGAGGCTCGCCGTCGAAAAGGCAGATGTTGCGCAGATGCAGATCGCCATGGCACCGGCGGATCTTGCCCGCGACTTCGCGGCGGTCGAGCAATTCGGAATGGCGGGCGAGGGCGGTGCGGAAAATCTCGGCAAAGGTCTTTATCTCCGCTTTTGTAAAAACATGGCTGGTGGCAAAGCCGGCCTCGTTGATGTCCAGCACGCCCGCCAGATTGGATGAGCCGCTGCCATTGTGGACTGTCGGCGCGGCTCGATGGAAGCCGACGATCATGCGCGCAACCGCGCTCATCAGCGCCGGCGTCAATTCACCGGCGGTTGCCATGCGATCGAGCAGCTTCGACTGGTCGAAGCGGACCATCTCGATTGCCGCGTCGACCATTTGGCCCTTGCCGTCAAAAGCCAGTTTGCCGGAGGCCTCGCGCGTGATGCGACGCACCCCCAGGTAAAGCCCGGGTGCGGTCTTCGAGTTGAGTTCCACCTCTTTCTCGCAGGCGGCGAGCCTGAGGGCCGGCGCCGAGAAGTCGACATAAGGCAGCTTGACCGCGCGTTTCATCTTGTAAGCGCGTTCGCCAGTGAGAAAAATGCGCGAGATATGCGTCTCGATCACCTCGATCGGTCTGATCGCCCCATAGGAAGCGGGATCGAGCAGAAAAGCGGCTGCGGCTTGCTGGTCGTCGACAATCATCGCCGGCCTCCTTGGTGTCCCTTGCACGATCCGTTTCCGCGATCCGCGCTCATTGCTGCAGTGTCTGGACATAACCAGCCAGCTCATGGATGCGTTCCTCGGTGACGATTTCTCCAGCGTTCGGGCCGTATTTTCTGGCGTCGCCAGGAAGGAATTGGCGGCCCCAGACCGGCATGTCGCGATCGCCATGCTCCGGCACCATGGCGCGGCCGTCGATCACCGCGAAAACGCGCCAGTAGGGGAATGCGCCGCCATTGTCTTTCGAAAGCCTGGTCAGGTCGGCCGGACGCTTCACCAATTCGTCGCCGAGGGGTCCATCGCCTCTGCCTTCGGGGCCGTGGCAGACGGCGCATGAGTTCTTGTATTCCGTCTCGCCGTTGCCGAGCTCCTGGGCGGTCGCCGCGTTGAAGGCCAATCCTGCCAGAGCCGCCGCGACCAGGAATTTCATCTGCGCTTCCCGATTGATTGGCGCCACCCTACGACTTTGGCTTGCCTGCACGTTGATCCGGATCAATTGCCCACCGCGGCCCACGTGTTTGATTCAGCGCAATGAACCCACCGGCCCCTCTCGCCTATGCTTTCCGCAACGATTGAAATTCACTCGGAATGAGGAGTTGCCGCCGTGGCATTCAAGACACTGCTTACCGTCACCGGACCGAACCAGGGTGAGCGCGATCTCAAGCTCGCTGCCGATCTGTGCGAAGAGGTTGGTGCCCACCTCTCCGTGCTCGTTCTCGAACTCGCCGCGCCACCCTCAGGCGGTGAGTATGCTGCCGTCGTCTCACCGGCTTGGCTTGAGGAGCGTCAGGCCGAGTTGCAAAGGCTCGAAAAACGAATTGCGGACGTCGCCGGCTTTGTTGCCCAGAGCGCCGTATCGGCTGATCTGAGCGACGACTATCCTGACACGGGATGGGCGGACGACGTCATCGGACGGCGTGCCCGCTACGCCGATCTGACCATTCTGGGGCCAGATCTGCTGGCAAGCCATGCGCTGAAGGATAAAGTCATCGAGGGCACGCTGTTCTCGTCGGGAAAGCCCATTCTGCTCGTTCCCGAAGGCTCGCACCCGACGCTGAAGCCGAAACGCGTCCTTGTCGCATGGGACGCCCGGCTTGAATCGTCGCGCGCCGTCCGCGAGTCGCTCGATATGCTGAAAGGCGCCGAAGATGTGCGCCTTGTCATCGTCGATCCGATTGAAAATGAGTTCCATCATGGCGAGGAGCCAGGTGCAGATGCCGCCGCCTATCTTGCCCGGCACGGCGTGAAGGTGACGGTCGAACGGCTGCCGAGTTCGAACCACTCGGTGGCCGACGTGCTTCGCCAGCATGCCGGCGACACCGCAGCTGATCTGGTGGTCATGGGCGCCTATGGCCATTCCCGGTTGCGCGAGCGGATTTTCGGCGGCGTCACCAAGTCGATGCTTGTGGGCCAATCGCTGCCCGTGTTCATGGCGCGATAGCATCTGACGGCGGGAAAAGCGGCCGGCGGATTGCGCCGGCCCATTCCATTTTCTCGCAACAAATTGTCGCGACGACTACTCGCTTGCTTCTCGTCCGGACACCTGTTCAATCAGGATGCGGAAGAAAACATGCGGTGCACTGTCGGCCGTGGCAGGAACCACGGGTTTGAGGGCGCCAGGTTCCCACCAGTCGGCGTGCTTGCTCAAGACCGACCAGGCATGATCCAGCTGAAGCTTGTGGCCGATCCGATCAGGCAGTTCTTCATAGCGGCCGTCGACAACGACGCTTCTCCATCCTCGCCCCTGGCCATGTTCATCGACCTGGACGGACACCAGCGGATTGACTCGCATCCATTCGATCTTCTTGCCGGGCATGGAAAACGCGTAAAGGTGGGCATCCGAATGGGCGTAATGGAAAGGAACGACGTAGGGCTGCCCGTCCTTCGCGCAAGCCAGGCGGCCAACACGATTGGCGCTTAGCAGTCTGGTACATTCCAGGGCAGAAAGTGTGCGGATCAGCATCGATGCGATCTCCTGTTGTTGGCCTTTGCATCAACGCCGGGGACCTGCCTCTGGCCAGTCTTGTATAGCTGGGCGGCTTGGTCCATGGCGGAGACAACGTCGCTGTCGGAGAGCTGAGGAAACCGCAAGTAATGGTAACCCAAGGCGCGAAACTGTCCTGGCTGACTGAGGCAAACCACACGATCCGCTTCCCGCGCCAGTTCAGCTACTGTCTCCTGCGGCGAAACAGGAACGGCAACGATGATTTCCCTCGGTGATCGGCGCTTGAGGGCGCGGATCGCGATCTTCATGGTCGTACCGGTCGCGGCTCCGTCATCGACGATGATCGCGGTCTTTACCGCGATCGAGATCGGCTTCTTCTTTCCCCGATAGGCAGCGCGCTGACGTTCGAGTTCGGGACGTTCCTTGGCAATCAGGACGCGCAACGCGTCTTCGTCAAGCGCATAGGCCTCGACGATTTCACGGTTCAGCACGACCTCCCCGGGGGCGCCATCGACGATTGCGGCGACAGCCAGTTCCGGATTGCCCGGGGCGCCCACCTTTCGGACGATAAGCAGGTCGACGGGAGCATGGAGAATTCTCGCCACCTCCACTGCGACCGGCACACCGCCTCGCGGCAGTGCGAGTACAACAGGCCGGTGCAACGGAAGCGTTCCCAGCTCCATGCCGAGCTTCACGCCAGCGTCTTCCCGGTCGCGGAACATCGGTCAATCCATCGGCCACAAATTTCTGAGCGACGTCTTCATCGAGTTTCTGACCTGGACGATTTCGCCATGCGAGATATGTCGGTCGAGCAGCCTGAACACGGCGTTGATCGCGACATCGAAATCGATCTCCTGATCGTAGCCGAAACTCCTTTGGACGCTGAGCACAAAATCGCGTTTCTTGCGATCATGGGCAGGTGTGGATGGGGCCCACCCTTCGAAGTACATGCCGCGAACCAAGACAGGCAGCTGCGCTGAAAAATCCGCCATTTCTGCTTCGGATAGCCAGTCTCGCAGCGTATGCAGGACGGATCGCAGCAGTCTGCAAGCACTTGGTTCGCTCCAGCAGAGATCCCTGGCAAGCTCTTTGACCCACTGCTGAGCCTGCTGCGCGGCGTGACCGAAGTCACCGAAAGATGTGTGGGACACGTGGCTCATGGTCGGTCTACTCCTTGGAGCTTTGCCGTCATCCTGGAGTGCCGGGAGCGCCAGCGCCTTGCGCCGGATCAAATGGTTCTCGCGCAGAAGCATTTAAACTGTGCTCCCAACTGATTTCAGCCGCCCGACTGGGGCACCAGCAACGGGATTGTCCGGTCGGTCTTGGCGACCGACGGCCGGCCGGCTGAGCCGTAGGGGATGCCGAGCGCATCCCAGGTTTCGACCAGCGCGTCCTGCAGTTCGGCGATCAGCGCATCGGAATGGAACGGCGTCGGCGT
>SRUQ01000029.1 GCA_004791255.1 bacterium M00.F.Ca.ET.205.01.1.1 | reverse complement strand
GCAACCCAACCCTACCGAAGAACATCGATGACCACCGCTACGCCGCTCGCTCGCTACGGCGCTGTTGAGGGCGCGCTCGCGAGCGGCTTCGCTACCGCCGAGCTACACCACTCAGCGGGGCACGACCCGCTACCTTGCTCAAGCGCGAGCAGAGCGATCTGACGCCGTAGGAATATTGCTCGTCCCGCTTTTGCCGCCAGAGGCGGAAATCTTTCCTGAATGCCACCGCCGATCATCAATATCGACGAATCATATCCCGCTGCCCATTTGTTCGACTCCGAGGTCGGGCCAGCACTCCGTCAAGGGACGGTTGATGAACCCTAGATGCTCGGGATTGGCGCATGGCGCGCGCCGCAGAAGGCTGTCAAGGATGCGGCGCGCTCGCCAGGCCAGCAGCCCAAAGTTCGGATCAGCCAGCCCGCGCTGTCCAAGGCAGGCGTTCTGAACGAAAAGGCGTCGGTCTCGCGGTCCGTCCCAGTACACCGAAAAATCCTCGCCGATGGCGAGCTCATTGCCGATCTGTTCGAGGCGATCTGCGATCGGTTCTAGGAAACCCGGCAGCGGTTTCTCGTACCCGGTGGCCAGGATGACGATATCGGCGGTTACTTCTCCGATGTTGTCCAAGCCGCGTTGCAGCGTGAGCCTGTGCCCTGCTCCGGCATTGATGCAGCGCGACACGTTGCAACTTGGCCTCAATGTGATCTCGCATTGGTGTGGCTCGAGAAAGGCGTGGTGGTAGAGCGCCTGATAGACCGCGCGCAACTTGCTTTCTGAAATGCCCTCGGAGGCAAGCGCGAAACGCCGCAGGAACAGCTGTCGATGCACCTCGCTCATCGCAGCAAAACGATCCGAGAAGCATGGCGTGAACAGCCCGTTTGTGAACGCGTGGTCGTCGAAAGGCATCTCGCGCGTCAAGACCCATGTGATCGCCGCGGGCCGCCGTTCTTTCGGCCGGCCGACAAGGTGCAGTAGCAGCTCGGCTCCCGACTGTCCGCCGCCAACAACGCAGACATGCTTTTTTTGCACCTCAGGATTGATGTGGGCCAACTCAGATGAGTGGAACAGGTTGGGTCCAGTCCAGCCATGAAACTGAGGCGGAATTTGCGCCTGCTTGCCTATGTCGATGACGAGGTTTCTTGCATCAAGGACCGCGTTGTCCGTCCGCACGCGAAACTCGCCGTCAAAGCGGATTTCGCGAACGGCCTCGCCGCCACGGACAAGCGGATTCTTCTGGAACGCCCAGTTGAGATATTGGGCGAACTCGGCTCTAAGCACCCCGTGAAATTGCGCATTGAGGAAATTGTAAAGACGCCCGTTCTCGTGGAGGTAGTTTACGAATGTGTAGGCTGATCGCGGATTGACCAGAGTAACCAGATCCTGGAAGTGGCCGACCTGGAGCTCCGCGCAATCGAAAGCGCTGCCTGGATGTCCTCGGAAATCGACCTCCCGGTCCAGGAACAGTGCCCCTTGCGCAATCTCTTCCTGTATCTGACACGCAAGGCTCAAATTAGATGGTCCAGCACCCACACCAATACAAAAGAGGTCCACTTATCCTTACTCCTCTAGGAGTGTTTTCCAACTCAGCGGCATGTTGACGTCGATCGCCGGGCATTGAGCAATGCGAACCTCACAGGCATGCTTGAGCCGCGGTCCCGACTGAGAGGACAGCATAAGCGTGTGCCGCCTTCCAGGTCTTGGGCTCAATGTCGGCGGCATCGACAGCGGCGCGGCGTGATCCGAACCCAAGAGCAGAAGGAAAGTGTGTGATGCTGTCGCGCGGCTCTTCCGGATCTTACGGCGGCTTCTAGCGCCGGCCTCCACCCCAGGAGTGGCTGTTTCCCTGCCACGACGGAAGCGGCTCTTTCTTTCGAGGGGCGTAACCATGGATAATGGCTCTTAATGCTTTCGGAGACTCCCATGCATGCGGCGTGCCGGATAAAGACCCGTCAAACCAACGAGTTCGCGCAGTTCCAGCTCGTCTGGAATCCGACATTGTCGCACGCCCGACGATCGGGCAGGGGAAGCTCCGCGGCAGCGGCCCTTGCACACCGCAGGCTGACAGGGACAGCCGCCGATTTGACGCGCGTCCGGTCGCGTGGTGGCTGCCATGCAGCAAGATATCGAGACGGGCGCTTTGCGGCGGGGGAGCGCCTGCCGACCGAGCCCGAACTGGCTGCGAGCTTTGGCGTTAGCCGCTCAGTCATCCGGGAAGCCGTATCGCGCCTGAAAGCCGTTGGCGTCGGGTCAGCCGTCAGGGGTCCGGCGTGTTTGTCAGCGACGCCCCTTCTGCAGCGTTCTTTCAGGATACGGGGTGCCGAGGTCGGCAGCGGGATCGCTCTGCGCGAGATTCTCGAGCTACGGCTGTGCCTCGAAGTAGAGGAGCCGGGCTTGCGACAGCGGACATCAGAGCGTGTGATCGAGGAGTTCGTTCCAGCCTGGTCGCTGGCGCCGATCGTGCGGGCGCTGCAGACATTACGTGGTGTGGATCTGATCGTTGCCGTGACGTTTGCTACCCAGATTGGCGACGTGCGCCGTTTCGAAAGCCCGCGCCAGCTCATGGGCTATGTTGGCCTTGATCCTGGTGAGTGGTCGACCGGCGAGACAGTCAGACGGGGCGGTATCACCAGGGCAGGGAATCTCCGGCCAGCAACTTGCCATCCTCCAACCGCTTGGCGAACAAGCATACGCCCGTGCCGTCGAAATTGGCCCGGAGCACATAGACCGCGCCCGAGAAAGGCTATATGGCGCGCCACATAATCGTTCTTATGCGTCGGGCGAGATTTTGTGGCGGAGCCGCCCTGACCTGTTCGGGCCGGCCAAACCCAGCTTGCCTCCGCCACATAATATTCAGATGGAGTTCAGCAGTTGCAGAACGGAGTCCTTCGGGCGGAAAAGGCACGCCGTGATCGCCGTTGAGCCGGCCTTCTCCAGTCCATTGCGCATCATCTCGACATCCGCTGCGGGTAGTGGCGACCTGTGCGTGCCCGAGCCAGGCTTGGATCGTCAAAAGATCCACGCCAGACTGGACAAGCTTCATGGCGAGGGAGTGCCGGAAGATGTGCGGCGATATGGGCTTGACGGCCAAGACTGGCCTGGCAGGCACCGTCTTGGCCGCACGCCGCATGATATGGGTCGCTCCGAAACGGGTCAGGCGCTCGTTGCGGGCGCCGACGAATATCGGTCGCGGCTCGTGATGGGAGATCCCGCGCTCGCCCCACAAGGTCGTCAGCGCTCGCGCCAGGTCCTTAAGAATGGCCACGACGCGGTCTCTGCGCCCCTTGCCGCGCGGCAGCACTTGCGGGTGAGAGCGCTCCAATTGAAGGTCATTTGCGTTTACGCCGGTGCCTTCCGAGACCCGGGCGCCGGTCCGTGCCAGGAAGAGCAGAAAGGCTCGGTCGTGCCGACCACGAGGCGTCTTTGGGTCGGGCGCCGCGATGAGGGTATCTACTTCGGCCTTGGTGAGATGGTGCGTTACCTCGATGTGCGCCCGTTTAATGGTAATCGACAGCACGCGTTGGGCCACACCGAAGGACGCCGGATCGGCGGCAGCGACGTGGTGGAAAGAAGATCGGATCGCGGCCAAGCGGGCGTTGCGCGTGGCGACGCAATTGTTCCGCTTCTCCTCGAGTTCGTCGAGAAAAGCGAGAACGAGGTCTCGATCGAGATCTTCGAGCGCCAACGCCGCCGGCTTCTTACGCAACCGGTCGGCGGCAAAGAGGAGCATGCGCAAGGCGTCGCGATAGCTGGCCACGGCCGCGGGAGTCGCATTGCGCTGCTTCGTCAGGCGCCGGCGGAAATAGGACTCCAGGAGCGGCGCCAGGAGCAGGTGTTCGCTCATGCTGCGCCTCCATCGAGGGCGGCACGCTCAGCCGCGATAGCGAGGAGCTCCGCCGAGCCCGTGAGGTAGTAGGCCGTGTCGCTGTAACTAACGTGGCCGAGATATGTGGCGAGCAAAGGCAATAACGCCTGAACGTCGGCGCGCTTGGTGCCAGAGGCTGAGGCGGGTCACGGCAAACCGGTGCCTGAGATCGTGCGGCCTTAACGGCTTACCGCAATCAAAGTCGGCGAGTTTACGGACCGCGGCAAAGCCGTTTTGCAGGCCGGTCGCCGAGAGGCAGTTGCCCCGGGAACTGAGGAAGAAGGCCTGATCCTTGGGTATTGGGAAAGCGGCGTCAAAGGCGGTCATGCGACGCCTCCCGGAAAGGGGAGTGAGACCTCGGCGAGCTGCGAGGTGGCGGCCTTTACGTACAATGCCGTTGTGCTTCGGTGCCCGAGAAGATCGGCGACCTCATTGATCGGCCTTCGCTGCTTGACGAGCTGGGTGGCAAGACTGTGGCGCAGGAGATGCGCACCTGCGACTCGCCCGAGTTCAACCCCGCCATGTCGCAACCGCTTCGGCACGATCCTCGAAACAGGCGACGCTCATTTGAATGCTGCCACTGGCGGCGTGAAGGACAGAAAAAGATTTGGACTATCCACCTTCGGTCGAGCGCGCAGGACATAGTCGGCGAGCGCGGCGCCGGTCTCCTCAAGCAGCGGCGCCACGAGATCCCGGTTGCCCTTGGTGCGCCCGACCGAAACCTCGCCAGCATGCCAGTCGATATCCTGCAGCTGAATTGCGCGTAGCTCACCGTTGCGAATGCCCGTCGTGGCGAGTAGCAGCAGGACGGCTCGATCGCGGATGTCGACCGGCGTCGTTGCGCCGATCGCATCGATTGCGCGCCGAAGGTACCCATGCAAGTCGCGGCGGCAAATGCGCCAAACGCCAATGAGGCGCCTTGGGACGACGCGGTCGAGATC
The DNA here is from genome assembly GCA_004791255.1 of bacterium M00.F.Ca.ET.205.01.1.1. GTDB lineage: Bacteria > Pseudomonadota > Alphaproteobacteria > Rhizobiales > Rhizobiaceae > Mesorhizobium. The sequence continues at coordinate 4,062 of SRUQ01000029.1, read as the reverse complement.
CTGGTCATGGTGGCCAGCCCAACATAAAAACTGAAGAAATGTTCGGATGTGAGAAGTCGCCGCCGTGCGGGTGCCGGTGGTCGCCGATAGCGACACCCGCATCGCCCAACTCTACTACGTTGAGAGCGATGTTTTGGCCGCCGGCACGCCCAGCGCCATGCGCCGCCATCTTCTGCTGGCGGCGAGCGGCTCGGTGTCATCGAGGAACATGAAGTGGCCGCCTTGTCTTAGGCTCTTGATTCCTTGCAGCCCCTCGCTGGAACGACTTCGATCGATCCTCAAAGGGAGTTTGCGCCGCTGCCTTGATGAGTGGGAGCCGTTCGAAGCTTTTTCGATGCGTTCATCGACGCTGTATGACTGGCAGGCCCCAAGTATGGCGGGATGGACGTCTCCGACGCCAAGCGCCTGAAGGCTCTGGATGACGAGAACGCGAAGCTGTAGAAGCTGATCGCAGACCAGTCCATCGGTCCCATCTGTTTTGTCGGCGCGCATCGCTCTTGCCCGCTTGACGAACGTCTTGACATAGCACGGCGAGATCAACCGCACCTCGTGACCAAAGTGCTGCGATCTCGCGCGCCAGTAAGTTGACCACCGCAAATCGAGGCCGACCAGACAGGCAGGCTGCTTCTCGAAAAACCGCAGCACCTCGGCACGGCGGAGCTTCCGGTTGATGATTGAGAACCCGCAGCGTCAGCGCCGTGGATCTGGAATACCTGCTTGGCGATGTCCGGCCCGGTAGCGAATATGCAGGAGGCAAGCCCGTGACGGTCCGATACGTTGCGATAATATCATCGTCGCTGTGAACCGCCCCGGGTTTGCCGGAGGGTGGCTTCAGGGAACGGCTCCTACCTTGTGGCGTTGAAATGACGACCAGTATTTAGCACTCCGATGCTGCGGTTGCGGGCCGTTCCACTCCATCAAACGAGACACTGTTCGCTGATAGTTGTCAGCCTGGATGTTTTGCTCGACCGGCCCCTCGCGCCAGAGCCGTTTGGTGGGGCGTCGCTGCTGGGCCGTTTGGTCCCTTACCCAGCCAGCGGAACAGACGCAGACCCACATACCTCAATACCGACGAACACGCGGCCAGCGCCCACACTGTGGCGGTAATAGTTGTGCCCATCCACGCAGAATGGGGTTTATCTCCCGAAGCTTATCGCCAAGGCAGACGAGATGCTGCCCCGTCCCGTCAGTTGCTTGACCCTGCGACGCCACATCTCGACCGAAGCCACATTACGCACCAAATGTGTTCGAGCACATGGTGCGAAAATCCGCCCGCCCGGATCTGTGAGGGCGAAAGCCACGACCTCAGCCTGCCGGGAACGGAATCACTCGGCGAGACCCCTTCCGTGACCAATGTGGCCATATAAAATCAAGATGAACAGACGCTCGTATCTATATTGGACATTGGCGAACGCGTGCCTAGAGTTCGTGGGCGCTGGCCAAAATCATGACGCCCTTGGTCGCCTCTAAGCTGGTTCTAAAGCTAACGCAGGCAAATCGCCGGGAGAGTAATGCGAAATCTTAATTTCTCGGAAGCTGAGTACAAATCGCGCCTCCGTCGCGTGAAGGAACGCATGCTGACCGAGGGGGTAGATGTACTTGTCGTCACGGAGCCAGCCAACATCTACTATTTGAGTGGCTATGACGCATGGTCATTTTACACCGTGCAGGCCCTGATCGTCTTCCAAGAAGTGGAGACGCCTCTGTGGGTCGGACGGCTTATTGACTCGGCAACCGCGCATGTCACGACCTACCTACCAGCCGACCGCATTGTCCCGTATCCCGACGTCTACGTTCAGGCTGCGGATCGACACGCTGCGCAGTTTATCGCCGATATGATCCTTTGTGACTGTCCTAGCGCAAAAGTGGTGGGAGTTGAGATGGGTGCCTACTACTACACGGCTCGCGATCATGCGGAGCTGGTGAAGGCAATGCCGAACGTCCGCTTCAAGGATGTCGAACTTCTTGTGAACTGGGTCAGGTTCATAAAGAGCGAACAAGAAGTCGCGTACATGCGACAAGCTGGCGAAATCACTGAGCGCATGATGGCTCGCGCTGTTGAAGTCGCGGCCCCGGGTATTAGAGAGTGCGACGTGGCGGCAGCCATCTACCATGCCCAGATGTCGGGAACCGAATCGTGCGGCGGACTTCCCGCGACTAGCCCGCCTCATATGGGATTCGGTGCACGAGCCCGTGAAGCTCATCCGATTTTCAGCGATCGCCCTATCGATCCTAATTCCGTCGCCAATATCGAGATCTCCGGCTGTCGGCTGCGCTATCATGCCCCGATGAGTCGCACGATTTACTTTGGTGAGCCGCCTCAAAACTACCGTGACCTGGCCTCGCACGTCATAGAGGGTATCAACGCATCGCTTGACGTGATGCGGCCGGGGGCAACCTGCGAAATGATCGAGGCAGCATGGCGGAAAACGATGAGCGCTCACGGAATCGAAAAAGAGAGCCGGTTAGGATACTCGATCGGCGCGGCCTATACGCCAACATGGGGCGAGCGTACGGCTAGTATTCGTCGAGGAGATCGCACCGTTCTCCAGCCCGGGGTGGCACTCCACTTGATGGCGGGTCTCTGGCTTGAAGACACCGGTATAACGATCACCCAATCGTTGGTCGTTACGGGCAGAGGTTATGAGGCGCTCACTACAACCCCTCGTGAGCTCATTGTTAAGAACTAAGAAAATCAAGACGATAGTCTGCAGGACGTCACTGAGTATATCTCCGAGATTTACTGTGCAAGATGTTCGATATTCTGCAGAGTTCTGATTTTTGATGCGGCGACAGGATGCTCGTGAAGCAGGTAATAGCGCTCACCAGGTTCGAATGTGGCTGACCGGCTCCGGCGCGCCGGAACTGTCGCCGACCGTTGCCGCCGCACGCATGGTTGTGCTGCCAGGCGATCAGCCTAGTCTGACATAGAATGGAGTAGCAGTCATGAACAGTCACCTCAATTTCTACATCGAGGGCGCCTAGGTCTCGCCTGTCACGCCAGCCGCGCTCGACGTGATCGACCCCTCGACAGAGGAGGCCTGTACGCAAATTTTCCGTCGGCTCGAAGGCGCATGTCGACAAGGCCGTCGATGCTGCGAAGGCTGTGTTCCCGTCCTTCTCGCAGATCACCAAGGCCGAGCGGCTGACGCTGCTGCGCTGCAACCTGGAAATCTACGACGAGCGCTACGAGGACATCGCGCAGGCTGTTTCCTATGAGACGGGTACGCCGATCACATGGGCGCGCGAGGCGCAGGCCTGGGCCGGGCAGGCACATATGAAAGCGGCGATCAAGGCGCTTGAGGACTACGAGTTCTTTCGAGAAGCGCGGGACGATGATGATCGTCGGAGGCGATCGGCGTCTCTGCCCTGATCGCCCTCTGGAGCTGGCCGCTCAACCAGATCGTCTGCAAGGTGGCGCCCGCTCTCGCCGCCGGCTGCACAGTTGTGCTGAAGCCGACCGAGATCGCCCCGATCAGCCGCATTATCGTCGCCGAGATCATGCATGCCGCCGGCACGCCGAAGGGCGTGTTCAACTTGGTCAACGGCACCGGGCCGGATGTCGGACAGGTCATGGCGAGCCACCCCCACGTCGAGCGGCAATACAAAGCCAGCGTCGAAATTGTTGAGGCCGATCTGAACAGAGTCAATCTGAACCATCTCGCCGGCTAAGGATTACTATGATGAGAGGATTTCTAAAATGAGATTGAGCGAATATGTCAATTACGACGCTACCGGACTGGCACTCTAGTCTCAACAGGACAAGTAACCCCCGCGGAGTTGGCGCGGCTAGCCCGAGAGGCTCATGATGAGGTCAATCCTCGCATAAACGCCGTCATCGAGTTCTATGAAGATGCCGAAAACGTGCCTGGCGCGAGCGAGGGTCTTTTCCATGGCGTGCCTTTCCTTCGCAAGGATGCTGGTGAGACGGAAGCGCCGCCTTCAGGAACAAGGAAGCCGTCTGTTCCAAGGCTGTCGCGCTGAAATTGACAGCTATTTTTTTCAAAGCGCTCGGAAGAGCGGGCTCCGAACTATAGGAAGAACGGCCACACCGGAGCTTGG
>SRUQ01000028.1 GCA_004791255.1 bacterium M00.F.Ca.ET.205.01.1.1 | reverse complement strand
GCAACCCAACCCTACCGAAGAACATCGATGACCACCGCTACGCCGCTCGCTCGCTACGGCGCTGTTGAGGGCGCGCTCGCGAGCGGCTTCGCTACCGCCGAGCTACACCACTCAGCGGGGCACGACCGTCCAACCTCCTCCCGCCGCGCCGCCGACACGGCTCGATAAGGGCTGGGTTCTGCATTTCGACACCGCGTGGAACAAGTTTGTTTCAGTGAGGTTGTGGCGCGATGCCAAGTTTGCCCAAACAGGTTGTTGACGTTGCCATTGTCGGCGGCGGTCCCGCGGGACTCGCTGCAGCCACGTATTTGGCCAGGTTCCTGCGTTCGGTCATCTCGTTCGACGCGGGGGATGCACGTGCCAAGCTTATTCCGAAATCACATAATTGCCCCGGCTTCCCGGACGGCATAAACGGCCAAGAGTTGCTCGGCCGCCTCAAAGCCCAGGCACGGAAATACGGCGGGAGCATTCTCAATGGTTGCGTGGACCACGTCGAGAAAGGCGATGGTTGCTTTTTTCTGTCGACCACCTTGGGGACAGTCCAAGCAAGGCGCGTAATTCTAGCAACTGGCATTGTCGACAAGGCACCTCCAATCGAGGGACTGGAGGGAGCGATCGCAGGTGGCGTCGTCAGACTTTGTCCGGTCTGCGATGCGTATGAGGCCAGAGGCCGCCGCATCGGGGTCGTTGGCCCGGAGCATCTCGCCCTCAAGGAGGCTCTGTTTCTGAAGGAATATGGCAGCGACGTTGCCTTACTTGCCAACTACCCGGACGACGTTTCGGCGGCCACCCGCCACGCGGCCCTGGCTGGCGGAATTGAAATCTGGGACGTCGTCGATGACCTGGCCGCCAAGCCAACCGGGTTCGATGTCGTCATGGCCGAAGGCGCCCCAATGCGCGAAATCGATGTGGTGTACACCTCCATGGGTAGCGACGTACGCTCCGAACTCGCCGTTGCGCTCGGGGCCGCCTGTGACCCAGAAGGGTATGTGCTGGTCAACCGACATCTCGAGACTTTTACGCCCGGGCTCTATGCCATCGGAGATGTGGCTGAGGGGCTCAATCAGATTGCTGTCGCGTTCGGACACGCCGCCACGGCTGCCACGCACATTCATAACGGCCTTCGCACCAGCATCGGGCCGACCGCACCGGAGTGACACGCACACACTCCGATCCGGCATGCGCAACTTCGGCCAGGTCGCTTGGGCAGGATCAGCCTGACATGGGCCCTATGGTTTGATTTATGTCACGGGCCGGAATGCAAAGCGGTTGCGGATGCGGTCGTTGAAATAGCGGCCCCTGGCAAAGCCTGACTTAAAGTCGGCAAAGGTCTCGGGGCGGGACCTCAAGAACACGTAGTTCCTGCCGCTCGGCACAAACCACACTGAGAGAACCCTAGTGTCTGGATCGTATTCGAATTTGCGGATCGAGGTCGACGGCATCGTGCCTCATTCCAACAGCCCGCCAGCTGTGAAACGTTCGATGCCCGCCAAGCAGTGACGGGCCGACCAAGTCGTTCAGCGCCTCCACGGAAGGGGCGCGGACTGGCTGATTGAATTTTGCGGTTCCACGCGTTGTCAAAAAAGCCGAGCCAGCACGAGGGCAACGACTGGATTCAAGAGGTGAAGTTGGACGCTACCGTTCGCAACTCATCATCAACCAGGACGGCGGCGGCATCTAGGCGCAACGGCCGAAATATGGGACCAGGTGCAGGAGGCGAAGAGCCTCGGGGCGGAAAACGCCGTCGTCGACGGCTAGATCATCGTGCTCGACGAAGCCGCATGCTTCGTTGCACGACTTTCGGAGGCCGCTTAGCGCCTTAAAGCTGCAGCGATCGGGTCCTCGCCATCAATCTGACCGCGACCGTCATCCATGGCTTTTTAAGGATTTAAGTCGCCTCGGTTATGCGCGCTGGCCGCATTCTCTTCTGGAGGTCTGCCAAACGCGCCACTGGCCAGCACGCCCCGCCGCCACGAGTCTCATAAACTGACGCAGTTCTGGCTTGCCTCATGCAGCATCCTCTCGCCGTGGGGATCAAGGCCAGATGGAGGTTCATGGTTCCCGGTGTTGAAGTCGATATGAAGGCAACGCGGCTGGTCCCAGGACGAGAGATAGGCTGAAATGGTCGGATGGAGCGACCCGTCGATGCAGGTCTGCAAGAAATCGACGATGCAACCGCTCGTGCGCCGCCGGTATGGCAATGGCAACTGGGCCGAGATTGTCCAATGCCGGCATGCAGTCCGGTTAGCGGCTTACCCCTCCACCAAACGCCATTCGAAATCCAAGCCCAACGATGAAGAGACCGGCTATACGTTGCTGCCAAAGTCTCACCCGCGGCCGTGTCATGATCCAGGAACCGATGCTGCCCGAAGCGAGGGCATAGGCTCCTAAGACCAGCACGCCCGTCATTTTCTGAGTTGCTCCCAACACCAGCAGTTGGAGCGTAACGGAACTTCCGTGGGGATCGACGAACTGCGGCAAGAAAGCAACCATGAACGTAACAGGCCAGGGGTTAATCAGATTGGCGATCATGCCTTCGCGTGCCGCCGCCATCGGCTTGATTGGGCTTTTGTCCTGCTGGACGCGAGCATCTGGCGCCGTGAAAATTAAACTCAGCCCGAGCCAGACGAGATAAGCAGATCCCATCCATTGGAGCGCCGCGAACGCGAGCGGTGAAGCTCTTACGAGGGTGGTGATGCCAATTGCGATAAGGGGTAGCTGCACCATGCCCGCGCCCACAGTCATTCCCAACACGGTGAATAGTGCGACTCCGCGCCCTTGCCCAATCCCACGCGCCATTACCAGCATGCTGTCGGGGCCCGGTGGCATCTGCATAAGGGCGACCGTTCCGAGGAATGCTATCCAGAGCGCGGAATTGATGACTGTTTCCTCCAATGTCTACATCGGAGTTAGAGCGCTCATTGCGCCAGTCAACGAGGTTGTCGTCGCAATCCAAAGCTGATGGAATGAGGCCATCTCTGACAATGGATGCGCTGTCAGCTGTGTACGGTTCTTACCAAACCGTGACCCTTGTTGCCAGTTGCTTGTCGGGCTAAATTGGCAAAGTGGCATCCCAAAATCATGCCGCAGTGGCCGATGCGGGCTTAGGCAATGGTGTCTCACCGGCATCATCGCGTCGGCCCCTTCGAAATGTCCTGACCCGTTCAACAAGGGAGAAGCTTGCCGCCGCGCTTTAAGCCCGGGCCGCTTCGAGGCTTGCCAACCCAATGCCGCGGACCGCTGGCCGCGGACACGTTTCAAGAGGCTTTCCCAACACAGGCTTCGGCGGCCGAAAGACGTCATCATCGTTTTCCATGGCTAAAGACGTACGAACGGCATTGCACAACGGACGGCGAACCCGTTTTTCGCACCCAGGTGCCGTGAAGGAAAACCTGATCTTGAAAGCTTGAATTGGCAAAACTTGCAGGCGAAGACTCTTTCGCCGAAGCCATCGCGTTTTCTTCGACATCCGCGAGATCGGAAAATTCCTGACCCTCAGGATCCTCCCGCCGGTTACCGTCTTCATCTCGGATATAAAAAAGTACATGCGGACATAACTCCCTGCTTAGTTTTGGAAGCGTGCCAAGCGGGAATTCGCAACAAACCTCACCTAGGCTCGCAGCCTCAGATTTCGGTGCGTGACATAGTATCGAAGAGCACTAAGGCCATGCTCGATGGCGCAGGCCGCGATCAGAGTCGTCGAAAGCCTTCCCCGAGAGTGGACAACTTGGCATAACCTCTCGAATTGCGGCCCATGCCCTGCCTCGCGATTCTTGCGTGTCTGGACGTATTGCTCGACCAGCGCTTTTTTCAGCCGCCTCACCGCGACGTCGTCTGCAGGCATCGATTCAGCCGATGCCTAAGGCAATGCTGTCGCCCCGCGACGCTGCGCGGACGGCCGGGCAATGGGAGGGCTTCCTCTCCAGAAACAGCCGCTTCAACGCTCGCCACTCTGGAAGTTCTGCATGAGCCCTTAGTCTTGCGCCGATTGCGACCATAGACCCAATCCCGGAACGTAAAGGGGCTGCTTCCGTTGGTCGAATTACGTTGGCAGATCCCAACGGTCAATCAACCAGGCAACAGGAGGAATTCACAATGATCCGGAAGATCCTAATTTCGGTGGCGACGGCTGCCCTCATGTCGACGGGCCTCTGTATTATCGGTGCACACGCCGCAAATACCAACAAGCCGGCAGCCCAAACGGAGGTTGTTGCTCCGATCACGGAAGGCAAACTCGTCTCTAAGATCATGGGAGCTGCGGTCTATGACAGCGCCGCTGATGACGCGACGAAGATAGGCGACGTTAATGACATCGTCCTGGACAGGGACGGAAACGCCAAACTGGTCGTCATTGGCGTCGGCGGTTTCCTTGGCGTCGGCGAAAAAAATGTCGCCTACGATTTCAACAAGCTTGAATGGGTGAACAAGAAGGGCGATCGCTGGTTGGTTGCAAAGACGACCAAGGATGAGCTTAAGGCTCAGCCCAATTTCGATACGACGGCTTACGATACTGCGGCAGCCTCGACGGCCCAGCCGACCAACAGTCAAGCGACAACTGCCAAAACCGATACGACAGCGACGGCCTCGATCGATAAGACGACCTTGACCGAAATGCCGTCAGACAAAATCAGTGCAGCAAACCTGATCGGAACCAACGTCTATGGCGCAGATGATGCGAAGGTCGGCGAGATCGGCGACGTTATCCTGACCGGTGACAAGAAGGTCGACTCGATAGTCGTTGATGTAGGCGGCTTCCTGGGCATTGGCGAAAAGAAGGTCGCCGTCGGTATGGAGAACCTCAAGTTCATGACCGACAAGAACGGCAACCGTTACCTCTATACGAACTTCACCAAGGACCAGCTGGAGGCGCAGACTGCCTACGACAAGGCAACTTACGCGCAAAACCGGGACAAGCAGCGCATCATCATCAAAAAGTAAAAATCATCGCCAAGCGCTCGCCCGTGTGGCGGGCGCTTCGACTGGCAAACGCAGGAGCGGATTTGAAATTAGTGGTCTTATGTAAGCAAACGCACCAACTTCCCAACCAGTGAACGCGGCCTTGCACCCTTTTCGGTGCTCAGCGATACATTTGATGCTCTTGTCCCTTCAATGCTCTTTGTAGACCTCGTGCACCGGCTTGGCGGCGACCTTTTTGTCGAGAATCTCTTGGACCTTTTCGGCTATCCGCTGCGCATCCTGCTCGGATATCGCCGTCTCGTGTGCAATGAGGTCGTTTACCGCCACCCCTAGTAAGGCAGAGCCGGTTTCTTTGGCAAACCACATCACAATTCCGATGATAATGACCCTTCTGATTCACCCACCTGCGTTTTAACGAAGCGGATGACAGAATTGAGGCTAAGACTACCCTCCGTTCCGCTTTCAACTTCAAGCCGGATTACAAGGGACGGATCGACGATATAGGCTATCTCGCGAATCGCCCCGGCAAACGCCAAGCTAGCTCTCGCCACAACTTCTAGTTCGGCCCAGTTCGCCCGACTCCAAATCTAGTTATAAATTTATGTGCTAATCCATGCGCTCTCCTCCTACGTTTAACACTAGGATGAGGGCTGCGATGATTGCAACTGTTCGGCTAACGGCTTTCCCGGCTGGATAAGCGGTCTTTTCACCTCAGACCTCAGTCGGATTCGATTTGACTCGGTTCTGACTTTTCCGGGTGTATTCTTTCCCAGTCGTCCGTATCGGGTAGAGGTGCGCGGATGCTTGGGAGCAGTCATTGTGCTTTCGCCCCATCTGGGGAGATGAGCAGTTTGTCACAGTATGGAATGGCGGAATCCGCCGAACTCAAAATCCTGGCCAACGCGGTCAGCGACTATTGCGCGAAGCACAAAATCACCGACGACCAAGAGCGGGATGCCGTAGCCATCAGAGTCATGGGCCTTTACCGACAGGGCATCATTGATCCCGCGCATCTATCGGCTAAGCTGGAAGGGTGGGGCTAGTGAGCCTAGCCCTCCTGGGCCCGCCCGACGCAAAATCCTGTGTCACCTTGCTAAGCGGGTCGGGCCACTCTGTTCCGGCTGGGTGCGTTTGCTACATAAGACCGAACTAATCCAAGCATCGCAGTAGCTCGTTAAATGGGGATCCCCGCCACGGAGACAGGGAAATCTAGGCAGGCGCACTGTCAAATTTTCTCGGCAATGGAACTTCCCCACGGATTGCAGGTTCGCCCGGTATAGGGACGACTGAGGCCCATTCCGGCCTGTGGACTCTGCAGGCAAGCGCCTCGCCAACAGGAGACGGCCATGAAACATCAGACACTTGAAGAACTGCATGAGGTAGCGGAAGTCGAAGCATCCTTACCGGCCATGACGCGGCGTCAGCGTTTGGAACATTGGGCCATGCTGCTCGAACGAAATCCCGAGCGGTGTCTCGCCGCCTTCCCCGGGACGGAATATATGAGTTTGGGTGTGCGCGACAAGGCCCAGTCCCTCGGGTCCGCGCTCAGCGTCGCTTTCGCCGATCCCATGTTGTGCGTGCAAGGATTGAAGAACGATACGTATGGCGAAGCGAAGCGTTTCTTCGACCTAGCGGATTGGCAGTTGCACGCTATAGTTTGCCATTGCCATGTCGGCGGGACGATGAAAGCCGGATGGGCCGCAGTTCAGGTCCGATCTGCCATCGAGAAGGAAGGCAAGGTTTTCAGCAAATTGCGCGACGCGATAGCGCATTGGCCGGTATTCCGCATTCTAACTCACGCGAGGGAGTAAGAGACGCCTCAGGAAGCTGAAAAAGGCAGCGGGCCGAAAAGGTCCAAGCACATGGACGACGGTATATTTTGGACCTGACATCGCTAACTGTGACAAAACGGGCGAGCGTCGCCCGTTTCCTTTTGCCTCCTCGAGCTAATCGCACATCACTTTCATCGGAAGTAATCCCCCGAGACCCGCAGCATAGCAGTGCTTACTATGTATCTCGTCCAAATACTTTTGCCCCGCTCAGACAACCAGGGTCAACCCTTCCCTGGAACGGATTTCGACCGCCTTAAAGAGGAACTAGCGGTTCGCTTCGATGGCGTGACAGCTTATCTCCAGGCGCCTGCGGAGGGTCTTTGGAAGGACGGCGGAGAAACAGACCGGGACGATATCGTCGTCTTCGAGGTGATGACGCCAAAGGTGGACGCTTTGGAATGGCAGCGTCGACGCAGCGATCTAGAGCGCCGCTTCCGGCAGGATAAAATTGTTGTCCGCTACTCAAAGATCACGGTGCTTTGACGCTTATTGTTTTGGGCTCGTCGAGACTCGGAAACATTCCAAACCGCCAAATGCCGACGGTACCAAACGCTATCATGTCTGGCTTCGCCAGCGCCATGCGATTGCTCCACACGCATGACTTATCGAGCTTGCTAAAGGACGCGGGCTACGGATCGAACAGCAATTCGGCGGCTTTGACGGTAGCCCGCTTGGACCTTAGATCATCACCTTCGCGGCTAGATGAAAGGGAGCAGCGCGCGGCGCAACGCCGGCGCCTCTTGCTCGCCTTACGCTGTTTGTCGAGAACGCTGTAAATGCAACGTTTCGGGGCCTCACCCAGTCACCGTGCGCCATGAGGAGGTCGGCTTTCTCATGCGCGGCAAGCTGCCCTGTCGCGCCACGAGATGGTTGATCAATGACCGTTCCTCGAGGGGTTCGGACATGTAGAACCCCTGGGCGCTGTGGCAACGCTCGGCGATCAGGAAATCTAGTTGTGCCTCGGTCTCCACGCCTTCGGCGACGACGGTCAAGCCCAAGGAATTGGCCAAGGCAATCATGCCGCGAACCACGCCCTGCTTTTTGGGCGACGCAGGTAGGTCGGTCAAAAACGAGCGGTCGATCTTCAGCTGGTTTAAGTTGAAGTCGGTGAGATAGCCGAAGGTTGCGTAGCCCGCCCCAAAATCATCAAGCGCCAGACTGACGCCCATGGCCCGTACCTGGGCCAGCGTCTCCAGTGCCTCGCGGCTGTCATGAATGAATATCCCTTCGGTGATTTCCAGTCGCAGGCGCGCCGGTGGCAATCCGGTCCGTCGCAACGTCTCGACCAGGTGTGGAACGTAGGAGTCAACCTGCAGGCTCTTGCCGGATACGTTGACCGCCCAGACGAAGTCCGCGCCGGAAACCGGCAGCCATTCCATAGCCTGGTCACATGCCTTTTCCAGCACCACTTTGTCGATGTCCACGATCAGGTCACTCTTCTCGGCCGTCGGAATGAAGGAGCCCGGCGCCCGGACCGAGCCCGAAACGGGGTCGCGCCAGCGAACCAAAGCCTCGGCCCCGGTCATGTGCCCGGTCGCCAGCTCGAACTGGGGCTGCCAGACAAGGAAGAACTCGTCGCAGTTGAGCCCCCGCTTGATACTGGCCTCTTCGCTGAGGCGCAGGTCGATTTGGCTAAGGAGTGTGGGCGAGAACGTTACAAATCCCGACCGGCCCTCCGCCTTGGCCGTGTAAAGGGCGGTGTCGGCATTGCGCAGCAGTACCGAGATGTCCGAGCCTTGGTCGGGGAAACACGCCATGCCGATGCTGGCGCCGATGCGCACCTGGTGGCCTTCGAGATCCGCGAATCTGTTCAACTGGTCGCGCAGGTGATCGCCCAGCCTGGATTCCGATCTGCGATCGACAATGGCCATGATCGCAAATTCGTCGCCGCCCAGCCGCACCGCGACGACCTCGCCCGGCCGCTCGACCGATTGCAGGGTTTCGGCAACGTTCTTGAGCAAGAGGTCTCCGACATGATGGCCGAAGGTGTCGTTCACACGCTTGAAGTGGTCAAGATCGATCAAGAGCAACTGCAGCTGTTTGCCGGCCTGCCTAGCCCGCTCCAGCATGCCGTCACGGTTCGCCGACATCCAGGCGCGGTTCTTCAACTCGGTCGTCGTGTCGCGCCAGGCGAGGAATTCCAGCCTTTTGAAAGCCTCTCGACGCCCAATGAGCAGGAAGGCGGTTCCGATCGCCAGCAGGGACAGGATCGTCAGGGCGAAGGCGATTTGGTAGTTGAACCGCTTGAGGCTCTGTTCGGCCGAATAGAGGTCAACGTTCACCTCCTCGCCGTACTTGTAGTACTCGTCGTTCATCCGGTTAACGATCTGGTCCAGCTCCGAACCTGACGCCTTGAGGCTCTGGCCGTCCAGGGGCAGACCCGCGTCGATGACCGCGTCGAGGCGCTGCACCGCATCGTTAACTCGCGGCACGATCCCGGCATATGCAGGGATTTCGCTGATAGTTCCCTTGCCGTCGAGGCGCTCGAAACGGATGTAGACAAGGTCATTGGCCGCGGAGAGCTGGTCGAGGCTGGCCTGGGCGCTCGGCGCGCCCTCGGCCACCGAAATCATGTCGCGCAGATGCGTCACGTCGCGGATGGCGATGTGAAACTCGCGGATCGCGAAAAAGCCGAACTTCGGAAGCGATGTCTCGATTCGGTTGAGGCTGAAAAACAACGCCGCGATGAGAACCGTTGAGCCGATCGAGGCCATGCCTACGGCCGTGCCGTAGGTCAGTGGGATGCGCCACGCTTTTACGCGGGACAAGGTCATGGAGATGTGGCCCGGGTTACTTGCCTGACTCCATCGCCTTGATCAGCCAGATCCAGCGGGGCTTGCGGATCGGCGTGTCGTAGGCGGGATAGTCGTTGAGGGGGTAAACCAGGCGCGACGGCCCCTGGGTGCGTCGGGTGAGCAGCTTGCCGTCCTGGCGCGTCGCCAGCAGTAGCGGGCCTTCGGTCCAATCTTCCTGCGGGATCACCTGCACGTAGTCGTCAACCGCGCGCAGGGTGACGGAGCCCTGGTTGTTTAGGCCTAAGAGTTTGAGCACGTCGCGGAATAAGACGCCTTCGAAGGTCAGCTGCCCTTCCTCGAACGGGCTCGGTGTCGTCACCCGGTAGAGCCCGAGCTTCTCCAACTGGCGCAACGTGACCGGAACGGACTTTCCGTCCTTCTGGACCTCGAAGGCCACAGTGTCCGGCGGCTCGGGATAAGTGACAGACTCCAGGGCCCATGTAGGCACGCTGCCGGCAGCGAGGATGAGCAGAACCAGCAGGCTCAGCCGAAGTTGTGACAGGCGATTGATGAACGCGGAGGCCATGCGCAGTCCTTTGCACGATCGAGAGGAACAGCCCGTTCCTCGCCAAGGACACTGGCACTGAAAACTTAATACTTTTGCCCAGTTGGCTCGTCGGTGACAGACGACTCGAGCGTCGCCTATCGCCGCTGTCGCCAAGGTGGCGAAAGTCAGGGGCCTGCGAATTTGACGTGCTTCAGTCACTCCATAGCCCCTTCCCTATTGGGCATCGCGGCGCAAAGCCAAAGACCTTTCCCCTATCGAGCCGCGTTTGCCTGCTCGATCCCATCACCTTCTGCTGTTTGACGGTTCCGGCTCCGGCACGTCGACGGTGCTTCGGTGCTATTGCCCTGGAGGAAATAAATGGCGGCGAGATGGGCGTCGACGGCATCATCATCAATCCGGCGGCCGTAAGGTCTGCCGGAGCCCTGAGGAAAAGGGAAGCCGCGCCGAAGGCAGATGGCGTTTCGCGACATGCATACGGCCGCCACTGCCGCTCTGCGCGACTCGGGTGAAACAACGCTCGGGGGAAATCATCGGAGAACACCATGCACAATCAGGAGAAGCCAGAAGATCATGCCGCCCTGATAGCGGTAGGCTGGGCCGGACGCGCGCAAGGTTCGTGACAATACCCCCAGGGGCGGGAAGTCGGCTGGCAAGAACAGCCTGTCCGCCGAGCTGACCCGAGGCCTCGCAAAAGGTAACGGGCGTGAACCACGCGCAGCGGCAACCGCGGTCATCTTCATCCCCGCTGGTCCGCCGCCTGCCACCAGCACTTTCTTTTGCTTGGGGGCTTTGCTGAAGGCTCCTAGCGTTAGTTCATGAGATGGTTTCATCTGCAAATCGCTCATTTTGCGTACCTGAGGGCGCGAACTCGTGGGCTTCGACCGGTCGCCTAATCTACACGACGAAGTCCCCACGCGGCGGCGGTCAATTAATACGGATGTGGTGATTGCCTCGGGCATCCGACGGAACTTTCGCGATGGTTGGAAGTTGATGATTGTTTTCCGTAAGTGGAAGTCGCTTCGATGCCAGAATATCCTCGTTCGACGGCGAGCATCGCTGGCCATCCGATCCATCCCATGCTGGTGCCGTTCCCGATCGCATGTTTCGTCGGCACGCTTCTCACCGACATCGCCTACTGGCGCACGGCCGAGATGATGTGGGCGGATTTCTCCGCTTGGCTGGTTACGGTCGGCGTCATCATGGGCCTTCTGGCGGCGATCGCCGGGCTGACCGATTTCCTCGGCAGTCGCCTTGTCCGCGCGCAGTCGCCGGCCTGGCCGCATTTCCTCGGCAATGTTCTCGCCCTTGTACTCGCGATCGTGAATATGCTCGTCCATACGCGCGACGCCTGGACGTCCATCGTGCCGTGGGGGCTGATCCTCTCGGCAGTCGTCGTGCTGATCCTGCTGGTCACCGGCTGGCTGGGCTGGGCGATGGTCTATCGCCATCATGTGGGAGTGGAAGAATGATGCGCCCGGCTTTCTCTTCTTCCCAACGCCGGCGGACGGTGGCGGCATTGCTCTGTGGCTCGCTGTTGGCACTGGCCGCCTGCAGCGACGACACATTCGACACGCAAAGCCAGATCGGCCCGAACCCGAAGCTGCCCGAGCCGCAGCAATATCTCTTCCCGCCGATGCACCTCGCCTCGGTGATCGGCTGGAAAGAGGGCGAGACCCCCAAGGTGCCCGAAGGTCTCAAGATCGAGGCGCTGGCGACCGGCCTGCAGCATCCGCGTTCTCTCTACGTGCTGCCCAACGGCGACATTCTCGTGGTCGAGTCCAAATCCCCCGGCCTTGATCCGATCAAGCGGCCGAAGGACCTCGTCATGGGCTGGATCGAATCGCTTTCGACAGGCGGAGACAAAAGTGGGAAAAGCAACCGCATCACGCTACTGCGCGATGCGGACGGCAACGACAAGCCGGAGACACAGAGCGTTTTCCTTGATCATCTGAGTTCGCCGTTCGGCGTGGCATTGGTGGGCACCGATCTCTATGTCGCTAATACCGATTCGATCATGCGCTACCCCTACAAGGAGGGCGACACCAGGATCACCGATCCGGGCACGCCGCTGGTGGCGCTGCCTGGCGGCCCGATCGACCACCATTGGACGAAGAGTCTCGTCGCCTCGAAGGACGGTTCTCTGCTCTATGTCGGCGTTGGCTCCAACTCCAATATCACCGAGAACGGCATGCAGGCGGAGAAGAACCGCGCCGCCATCTGGGAGGTCGACCGCGCGACCGGCCGATGGCGAATCTTCGCCGACGGGCTGCGCAATCCCAACGGCTTGAGTTGGGAACCAGAGAGCGGGACGCTGTGGACGGTCGTCAACGAGCGCGACGAACTCGGCCCTAATCTTGTGCCCGATTACATGACCTCGGTGAAGGACGGCGCCTTCTATGGCTGGCCCTATAGCTATTATGGGCAGCATGTTGATCCGCGCGTCATGCCGCAGAGGCCGGACCTCGTTGCCAAGGCAATTCCGCCGGATTATGCGTTGAGTTCGCACGTCGCGCCGCTGGGCATGGCGTTCTATACAGGCGACAGCCTGCCGGCGAAATACAAGGGCGGCGCCTTCATCGGCGAGCACGGCAGTTGGGATCGCAGCCATTTCAATGGCTACAAGGTCGTCTTCGTGCCGTTCAAAGGCGGCAAGCCGAGCGGCAAGGCCGAGGATTTTGTCACCGGCTTCCTGGCGAACGACGACGAGGCCCACGGCCGCCCGGTGGGCGTCGCGGTTGACAAGACGGGAGCGCTCCTAATCGCCGACGATGTCGCCAACACGGTGTGGCGCGTCACGGCAGCGGCTCAAGGGAGCGCAGGCGGTGCTGACGGTTCCGACAAAGGCCCAGCCGCAGCAGAAGCCAGGATGCCACTGACAATAGGACCGCTCGCCAAAGGATGAGCGCCCCAATCGACAGCGTTTGAAATGCTAGACTGTTTTGTTGCTGCGTTTATCGCGCTTTCATACGATCGAACCCTTCGTCCTGGTCCGCGATCCCGGAAACGAAGCCGTTCGGTCGATCTTAGACTTCGCTGCCCGGTCAGGACGTCGGCACGGATGTCGACGTGAGTTTCGTCGGCGACAGGGTATTTCTGCTCCGGATCATCGAGCACGAAGATTGCCTGCGGCACAGCATTACATTGATGAAGTAGCGACTCGGATGCACGATCTAAACACGCGCGAACTCTCATCCAGAACGGGTGTCACTGTCGTGCCTTACAATTCCGTTTCTGAAAGCGCGAGAGTGAGAATTCTGTCGAGAGGACTGTCATCCAGAAGACCGCCGATCACGAGCTCGCGTGGTCTAGCGCCACGCGCTCTCCATGCCCTGTTGCGCTGATCGTCCCCTTGCCGCAGGCATTGATCCGGGAGATCTATCAGGACCGAACCGAGCGCGCCCGGGCTATCACTCTTCATGCGAGACGCGGAAGGTATTGCGGAGGTCGCAGGCCCGGTTCTGCGCGGCGTCTAGCAACTCTGGGCTGGCGCTCGATCTTCATTGTCAACGTGCCGTTTGGGTTGTTCGTCATGGCGGCCATCTTATGTCAGCCCTTCGTTACTGTGCAACCGTGTCGGCGTTGTGGTTCCCCTCGCCTTCGGTCTCCAAAGCCTGACAAGCGCTTGCTGAATACCGTCGCAGCTGGATCCGTCGTTCCAGAGTTGTTTATGGCTTATTTTAGAAAGCTCGAAATAGGCATAATGGGGTCTATGTGCGTCAACGATCGCGCAGAATGACAAACGAGAGCAGCGTTACTGCCTAGAGTTGCGACTCGATCGGAAGGTGGCGAACCAGGGCGGCCAGAATGCGGCGGAAGACCCCGGCTTCAGGTTCGTGGATATAATTTTGAAGCCTGCCTTCGTCGCATCCATGCCAGTGTAGAACATTGTTTTTCAGCTCGAGCCGATAGCTCGCTTCCGGTGATATTTCTGATTGGAATCGGCGCCGGAGTTCAGCGACCAGTTTCTCATCCTCGAAAAGCACGCCCATTTCCGAGTTCAAAGACACAGACCGTGGATCAAAATTGAAGGAGCCGGTCGTGCCCCGCTGAGTGGTGTAGCTCGGCGGTAGCGAAGCCGCTCGCGAGCGCGCCCTCAACAGCGCCGTAGCGAGCGAGCGGCGTAGCGGTGGTCATCGATGTTCTTCGGTAGGGTTGGGTTGC
>SRUQ01000027.1 GCA_004791255.1 bacterium M00.F.Ca.ET.205.01.1.1 | reverse complement strand
CGGAGGTCGGCGCTGGCTCCTGGCGCCTCGACGATGAGCTCGAAGCCACGCTGCGCCGCACCGGCGAACGCGGCGACATCATCAAGACCATGCACCGCGAACTGACCGGCAAGGGGCTTGCCCGCAGTGCCGCCGACTGGGTGATCCACGATCGAGCCGGCGAGCCCGTCCAGTCTCTCGTCGGTCGCGTTGCCGCGCGTGGACTGGCCGACGAGATCAATGACCGGCATTACCTCATCGTCGATGGCGTGGACGGCAAAAGCCATTACGTCGACATCGGCAAAGGCGAGGCGACGGAACCGACGCCCGACGGCTGCATCGTGCGTGTCGCGCCGAGGAATACCGAGCCGAGGCAAGTCGATCGTACCGTCGCCGACATCGCCGCCGCGCATCGCGGTCGCTACAGCATCGACATTCATCTGAAGCACGACCCAAATGCTACCGAAAGTTTTGCCGAAACCCATGTCCGGCGGCTGGAAGCGATCCGCCGCGCCACCGGTGGCGTCGAGCGCAAGCCGAACGGCACGTGGATGATCGCGCCGGACCATCTCAAGCGCGTCGGGGATTACGGGCGCCAGCGGGCCAGGGTCGAGCCAGTTGCCGTCGACAAGCTCTCCTCGATGCCACTGGAGCAGCAGGTTGGTTTTGACGGCGCCACCTGGCTTGACCGGGAGCTGGTTGCCGACAGACCGGCGGCGTTCCGCGACTCTGGCTTCGGCCGGGAGGTTCGCGTTGCGCAAGCCCGTCGGCGGCCGTGGCTGATGGCGCAGGGCCTCGCGCATGAAGAGCAGGATCGGATCGTTTACCGCGCCAACATGCTTTCGATCCTGCGCCAGCGTGAGCTGAATCGTGTTGCGGGCCAGCTATCGGACGAGCTCGGGCTCACGTATGCCGAAGCGCGACCTGGAGAACAAGTAGAGGGCAAACTGCGCAGCTCTGTAGAACTTGCCAGCGGCAAATATGCTGTTGTTGAGAAATCGCGTGAGTTCACGCTGGTGCCATGGCGACCGGTGCTCGAGCGGCACATCGGCAATCAGGTGTCTGGTATCATACGCGAGGAGGGAACGTCCTGGACCATCGGTCGGCAGAGGGGCGGGCCTAGCGTTGCGTAAGGCGAAGTGAGAGAATCTGCAGTGCGCTTGGCATCGGCTGCGGTTTCAATAGGCGGTGAGCGGAGACCGTGTTGAAGCTCGATCTCGAATTCATATCGAGGCACTTTGACGCGCAGTTTCGTCGTTAGGGTGATGTGTCTACCGCGCCACAAACCTCGGCGCTAATGAAGCCCGAAGCGTTTAGTGAGCTGCGCTGACAGGGCTTTCCAATTCTCACTTGTACATTTCGTACCTTTTGGCTTGCCGAATATCTCACGTGTGACAACAATCATCATATGGATTCGCCAAACACATACGAGATCGCGCCACCTGCAGACGTGCGCGGACGGCATGTCCGTGCCGCCCGTACTCTACTTGATTGGACGAAGGCCCGGGCCGCGCAAGAATGCGGCGTCGGCGTGAATACAATCGGCCGGTTCGAAGAGGGCTACGAGACCCTCACGCCCAGAACAGTCGGCGACATTGTACGCACCTTCGAGGCCAACGGGGTCATCTTCGTACGAGCCGACGTTGGTGCCGGGGTGTTCCTGAGAAGCACACTGGACGGCGAATAGATGCTCGCCGCGCCGATCTACCTCGACTATCATTCCCATTCGCTTATCGAACCTCGCGTTCTGCGACGCATGATCGAGGCATATTCCGCAGTCGATGCCAATCCTCACTCCACGCACAAGCATGGTGGAGCTGCCCACGGCGCGGTCGAGACAGCTCGGGGCCAAGTTGCCGAGCTCATAGGTTCTCGCACGTCGGAAGTAGTATTCACGTCTGGAGCGACAGAATCCAATAATCTGGCGCTGGGTGGGTTGCTCGAGCACCTCAAGAGCGTCGGGAAACGACGGATCGCCGTGTCTGCGATCGAGCATGCTTCGATCCTTGAGAAAGCCTCGGATCTGCGTCGCCAAGGATGGATCATCGATGTGGTGCCCGTCGCATGGACTGGACGGGTCGATCTCGCGGCGCTGGAAGCCATACTCGATGAGACCACCGGACTGGTTTCTGTGGCTTGGGCGAACCATGAAATCGGCGTCGTCCAGCCAATGGAGGAGATATCACGAATCGTCCGCAGCAAAGGTGCCTTACTTCATTCTGACCTCGCGCAGATCGCAGGCAAACTGCCGATCTCGACGTCCCTGCTCGACTTGGCAAGCGTCTCCGCTCACAAGCTCGGTGGACCGACCGGTGTTGGAGCGCTGCATGTCTCTCGACGTCTGCGCCCAAAGCTGTTGCCCATGCTGCGGGGCGGTGGTCAGGAGGGCGGTGCGCGCTCCGGTACGGTGTCGCCACCTCTCTGCGTCGGATTCGGCACCGCTTGCGCCCTGGCCAGCGAAGAAATGGCTCAAGAAGCCGTTCGTGTGACGCGACTGCGAGACAGGTTGCGCTCGCGGCTCCTGGCTATCCCAGGAACTGTGGAGAATGGAGACGGCCAAGCCAAATTGCCGGGGAATCTTAATGTCGTGTTTGAAGATGTTGATGGCGAAGCGCTTGTCCTTCGGCTACAAGACGAAGTGTCCTTATCCACTGGATCGGCCTGCAGCGCGAAAATCCTTGAGCCTTCGCACGTATTGCTTGCCATAGGTCTATCGAGACAACAGGCCGAATCGGCGGTCCGTATTGGCCTTGGGCACGGAACAACGTCCGGCGAGGTCGATAAAGCGGCAGACGCCATAGAACGGGCAGTCGAAGCATTGCGTTCGACCCGGAGAAGAGCATGACTATAGCTGCCGTGATTGAGACCGACTTAGAGCCGGTCGACCAACTTGGCGATCGGTTAAAGGCGATTCTTGCCGATATTCGTGACGAATACCTCCAACCGCATTTGACGCCTTGGATCCTCGGATTTTCCGGTGGCAAGGACAGCACCTTACTGGCACAGCTGGTCACTGAGATGTTGCTGTCACTCCCCCCACGTAAACGGCAACGCGTCGTGCACATAGTGGCCAACGACACGCTGGTCGAATCCCCGGTTATTGCCAACCATCTTAATATGGTACTGGAACGCATGCGTTTGGCCGTGGAGCCCTTGCGGCTGCCGATCGTGGTTGCCAAGACCGTTCCGGATGTTGAGCAGACCTTCTGGGTTAATCTTATCGGGCGTGGCTATCCGTCTCCCAGCCGGGTATTCCGCTGGTGCACCGATCGTATGAAGATCGCTCCGACCACCACGTACATCGAGTCTCAGGTTGACGAATCTGGCCAAGCTATCCTGCTGCTCGGCGTCCGCAGCGCGGAATCCACTCAGCGTCGGCGCAGCGTTGCTCGCTACGATAATGGCCATCGGCTTAATCCGCACAACAGCTTGAAGAACTGCCTCGTATACAGGCCGATCGTTGATCTCACTACGGATGAGGTATGGCAAACGCTCTTGCAGTCGTCCCCCCCATGGGGCGGCACGCACCGCGAATTGGTGACGATGTATCGCAACGCAGGGGGCGGCGAATGCCCTCTCGTGACCGATAAGTCCGAAGCGCCCTCCTGCGGTACGGCTTCCTCGCGGTTCGGATGCTGGACCTGCACGGTAGTCGAGAAGGACAAGAGCGCAGAGTCATTTATCGAAGCCGGTTACGGGGACCTTGAACCTCTCCTCGAGTTCCGTGATTGGTTAAAGGCCATCCGCGAGGACGGATCGATGCGTATGGCCAAGCGCCGAAACGGGTCCCTCAATTTCGTCGGAGAGGGGCGTCTCATCCCGGGTCCCTTCACCCTCCTGGCACGACGAGAAATCTTTGATCGGCTAGTCGCAATTCAGAGCGAGGTGAACATGCAATTAGTGTCGCCAGCCGAGATCGATGCTATACAGCGCATCTGGGCCGAAGATACCATCGCCATGGCGAAGTTCTAAACGGTATGATCGATCCAGCTTACCATACCGTTGACGGCATCTCCCCCTTCCTCGACCTTCTTATCTCGGCCCGCAGTCTCTATGGTTCCAGTGGCAATCGCCGCCGGTTGTTCAATCGCTTCGACGAGATCCTCACTGCGCCGATTGATTGGTCCGCGATGACGTGGAACCCTACGGTGACGCGTGCGGCGCGCCCGTTCCGATTTAGGCGCATCCATTTGCAAAACTGGAAGGCATTTGAGCGGGCCGAGTTGGATTTCTCGGCGCCGCCCGAACGGCCCGTCGCACTCATTGGTGGCAACAATGGCAATGGCAAGACCAGCATCTTGGAGGCCCTGGCACTTGGCCTGTACGGTGTGCGCGCGCACATTGATCGATCGCGCTTGAGTCGTGAGGAGGGGGATAGCACCACGCCAAAACGCTCTGGCTATCATCAAGCGATCGAACGTGCGATGCATCGCCAAGCTTTTGAACGCGGTGATCGCGACATGGCGGTCTTGATCGAGATTGACTGCGACGATGGGCCTTTCGAGATTGAGCGGCACTGGTACTTCGGCGATGATGGATCATTCATCGAGGACGACGAGGAGCTGGTGTTGCGCTCGGGAGACGACAGGCACATCCTCAGTCCGCCAGTTGATGTACCCGGTTCCGAATTTGCATCCTTCGAGATCGAACGCCGTATCGCGCCTGTTAGCATGCTCCCCTTCCTGTTGTTCGATGGTGAGCAAATTCGACGCTTGGCGCAACGCGAGTTAGGCGATCAGGTACGGTTCGGCCTTGAGAGCGCTCTTGGTATTGGCGTTATCAAGGCCTTGCTGAGCGATCTTTCGGACTATGCTCGGGATCGCAGCAAAGACGTGCAAGCGGACGGTGTCGAAGCGTCATTAACCTCCCAAATCGCCACGTTGACCGACGAATTGTCGAGTACGCGAACCGACCTTGAGGAGGTGGAATCCGCGCTTGAGCCATTGCGCCGGCGCAGAGACGAGATCGTCAGGTCAATAGGCTCCATCGGCGATGGCACTTATCAAGAGCGCCATGCCGAGCTTGAGCTTCGAAAAAAGCTGGAGGCTGAGCTGCATGTCGCCCGGCACGATCTCCTGCTGTCGGGCGTAAGGCTGCTGCCGTTCCTCCTTATTCCGTCGAAGCTGCTGCAAGGCGTCGAGAGCGCGCTCGACGCCGCGGCCCGTTCGACCTCACTCTCGCGTGGACAGGACGAGCGCATGTTGCGTGAGTTAGTCACAGCTCTTGGGCAGACGAAGCCACCGCTATCGCGCGAAGCACTCGCCGATCTTACGCGAAGGACACAAGAGGCATGGAAGATCAGCTTGGGAACAGTGGACGCGCCTGCTGATGCGACCTTGCATGGCTATCTCGTCGGTCACGACGCTCGGCGTGTCCATGAATTGCTTACCGGTTCGCGAGGGTCGGCTCGAAGTGAGATTGAGGGGATGCTGCACAAGATCGCGCAACTGACCAAATCCATCGCACTGCTGGAAGAACAGAATGTGCGGCGGAAACGCGATGAAGAGGACCGAGCCGGTCTGGTAGGCGAACTGGAGCGATTAGGTGAGAAAATATTGGACTTTGAGGGACAAAGGCGTCGGCTTGACCAGATTGCGGGTAAGCTCCAGGCACAGATCGAGCCATTGGAAATGGATCTGGGTCGCCGGAAAGGTCAACGCCGCAACAGTGGGTACGCAGCCGGGGGGGCCGACGCTGCCAAAACAGTGCTACATGCGCTGAAGCACTCGATCTCCGTTGCCATGCCTGAGTATTATGGGGAACTGGCCACCGCATTGACCAGCGCTTATAGTGGCCTCGCGCACAAAGGCATCGTGCAAAAGGTCGCTATAGCACATGACGGCAATGTCGCCTTGCTGGACGCGCTAGGGCGCGACCTACGCGATACAGATGCGTCCGCCGGGGAGAACCAGATTTTCGCCATGGCATTGATTGCTTCGATCACCGGCCTCGGCGGCTCATCTCTACCACTCGTTATAGACACGCCACTGGGGCGGCTGGACACGGAGCACCGTGACCGCGTATTGGATTATTTAACCTCGCGCCGCTCTCAAACGATCCTCCTGTCTCAGCCTGAGGAAGTGTCAGGTAGATACTACGATAGGATCAAGAGTCGCGTTGGCTCCGAGCACCATCTCGTGTATCGGTCCGAGGGCGGCGGCCTGGGCGAGACGCTGGTCGAGAAAGGCTATTTTCCGAGGCGGGCGGCATGAACCAGGTTCGTCCTCCACTTCAGATCGGTGATATCGCCCGCGCCGACTTCCGGACATCTTTCGTTGCCGATGCAGAAAACTCCCGCATCCAGAAGACGCTTGAGCTACCGTATCGATATCAACCCGCCAGGCTGGCGCTCTCGCTCTCCTTGGCGCAACCGACTCCGCCCGCGCCAATTACCGATAGCGGTGGACGGCCGATCAGAGGCGACACTTTGTTCGGTCAGGATGAGGCGGATCTGACTCTTTGGGTCGCGCTGGTTGTGGAGCACTCGGGCGTGGTGGGTCTAACGCGTCGCGAGTTCCAAGATGTTGTGGCTGCTCACTGGGCTCGAGGAATGGCCGCGCTCTCAAGGACAGAGAAATCATCATCGTCGATTGAGGATGCATTCGCGCAGCTAATATCCGACGCGCCTTCGCGCTAAGGAGAATGCACGGAAGTTCCAGCCGAGAAAACAAGCAAAGAACAGGCGATGAATGATGCGGCCTCGCAAAGCCCTAGCGCGGGGAACCACCAAGGGATGATCAAAAGCGTTTGTGGATATTTTCGCGTTCAGGCAGGCCCGACGCGTTCTATGAGATGAGCGAGATGGCGCTTGAATTCTTCGGGCTCATATGCTCGCTGGCTCATGAAACCAGCCAACATTTGATGATTGTTATGATGCGTCGTGAGGCGCAACGCATTGCGCAACCTGTCTAGCAAACGCTTAGTGTCAATGAACTTTAGGTAGTAGCGGAGTCGTGCAGCCGGTTCATCCGGTGCGCTGTCTCTTACGTGAATTACGAAGTTTGCAACTACTTGTGCTTGTTGGTTTGCCTCGGTGCTAAGATTCGATAGACGATTCGCGCATATATCTCTCACTTGCTCCAGGGGAAGTTCGCCAAAGCTTGATGTCGCAGCTTTACCATCTGAATGCATAGCAGCAAGATAGGGCGCCGCTTCGAAAAGAATGTCGCACTGGACGAGCGCGCGCTGCAGGGCATCGGCGGCAAGATGGCCGAACCGGATAGGGTCACGGCTGCATCCGATCACCCAAGGCGTGAGTACTTCCGGCAAAATCAGGTGCGCTTCGATCTCCCACAGTTCCGACACGAACACATTATCGTTGGTCTCAAATGTTCGAAACCGTATCTCTTCTGGTTCGTATAACGCGTCCCATACTTTGCGCCGAAAGTATACATCACGATCGAGAATACCGAATGCCGGGATTTCTTCGTTCCAACTTTTTTCGACGGCAGCCGGAACTGCGGTACAGCCATCTCCATCGACCAATCGCGAGGCGGAGATAAATTCGAATTTAGCCATGTAGTTGGTGAACCAAACGTCGCGGAAAAGCCACACGTCGGTGGCCCCCTCTAGAATGATACGTGGCAGACCTCGGCTGTGGGCATCAATTTCTAAGTCTGTGTCGAATTCGTCGAACGAAGCGACATTGCTCATCGCCGCGATGCCTTAAAACGCGGCTTCACCAAGCATCCAAATTTACGGAGCCCATCCTCGGGCACCTTAGGAGCAACAATACGCAACGAGTCTGCTTGGTGTGAAGTCATATAGAAGCTGAGTCCGGCATGCTCCTTCGCCCACTCTTTGATAAGATTGATTAGCCGACGACGCATGACGAGATGTAGGTGCTGCTCTGTCTCATCGATCAGAACAATTGTGGCTGAGCTCATGTGGCTTGCGATGCGAACCAGTAGTTGGACCAACTGGCGTTCACCACTGCTAAGTTGATCAAGCCCATGCTCTACAATTCCATTGACCGAAATGGGCGCGCGTAGCCGTTCGCGATCGACATCGAGGAGCGTCTTACTTCCATCGCGAAAAACATAGCGATTGACAATCTCCCGGCAAATCTCTTCCCGGCCGTCACCAAGCCAAGCAAACCAGACAAAAAGATTATCAAGTGAACTAGCCCAAGTTGCTCCATCGACCCCAAAAATATGCACTGGTGCATAACTCAACTGCTCGGGGCGCGCAATTACTTGCCCTCCATGGCCATTTCGGGCGATACCGCGATCGGAAGGAAAATACAGCAAAGTTGGGAACGCAGTAGAACCAGCGCCAAACAGGCTCCGGGTTGGCTCTCCGATCTCGTCTATTATGGTGTCAGCGAAGTCGAGCGCCTGCCTATCAGAGTCAGCGAACCGTTCGATGGTCCTGGAGCCAGTACGAATCCCATAACGCAACACAAGCTGCGCAGCAGCTCCTGCCGATTGCAAGTCAGGCTCGACCCAATTTTTGAGGAGACCAGGACTACCAAGTACAATCGACAGGATAAAGGTCTCGCTACTGGTGCCGTCATCCAGCCTGATCAGCGCATCGAGTTGTACGCCACCTTTACCTTCATCAAGGGATGGCACGCCGTATTTAGCGTGCGACGCTGCACCTAGCATTGACATTGCTGCAGCGATTGCTTCGAGCAAGGTGGTCTTGCCTCCGCCATTAGGTCCCATCACCAAATAGATATTGGCGGGCTCGTGGTCGGCAGTGAGGAAGCTGATCGACGTAGTGTCTCTCAAGGGACCAACGTCCAGAAGAGTCAGTCCCGCCAGTGCGAAATGGGTGGATCGGATCGCCATTATAGGTTCAGCCCAGATTGCTTGACAGCTTGAAGAATGTCGGCGCGGTCCACGCGCACACCATGGACGCGGCGCGTGTCGCGTCCGGCGATCTTTACCAGCATGTCGCCTCGCATGAGAAGGTTCTCTGCACCCGCCTCATCAAGAATGATCCGGGAGTCGGCGGCCTTCTGGACGGTGAGCGCAATACGGCTTGGGATATTCGAACGTAGCAAGCCCGGAAAGGTAGCAGCTTCGGGACGCTGGGTTGCGAGGACCAGGTGGATGCCACTGGCACGAGCTTTTTGTGCTAGCCGCACCAGCGGCTCTTGGGCACCGCTCTTGCCGATTAGAAAATCGGCCAATTCGTCGATAAAGATGACTATGCGATCGAGCGCAGCTCCCGCCGCTTGTGCCTCTGCGATATTCCGCGCCTGGTATTGGCGCAGAATCGAACTGCGGCTTTCCATCTCGTCGACCATAGCGTGAAGCAGCTGCACTCCTTCGCTCATGTCGGTGATGACGCGTCCCTCGCGCAGGCTTGCGCAGCCTTCATAGTCTGCGAAGTCGAGACCCTTGGGGTCGATCATTACAAGAATCGGCGGCCGTTTGGCTGCAAGCAGCGAGAGAACAAGCGCGTTGAGACAGACGCTTTTGCCGCTGCCGGTTGCGCCCGCGACGAATAGGTGGGGCGCTTCCGCGAGGTCAAACACAAAGGGTATGCCCATGACATCGGTACCTGGACATACTGGGAGTGCTTCCGGACGATCTGCAAGTATGGGTGCAACATCAACCCATCGGATGTCGTGCCAGGTTGCACTAGGGCGCGGGATTTCGATCGTGACGCGTCGTTCTCCACCTTCGCGAACCATGCTCACGCTTGCCGAGCCCAGTCCAAGTGTAAATGAGAGGTCTTCGAGGCCACGTCGCAAGCGATCGAAATCCTCTACACCGTTAAGCGTTAGCGGAAAACGCATCAGTCGAGGCCCGCTCACCGCCGCTCCGGCAGGCGCTGCTTTGACGCTGATCGCCGCTAGCCCTTGTTTCAACATCTCTTCGCTCGTTAAAGCTGCAATATCGTTGCTGGGCTGGCTAGTAGTTCCAGCTTGGAAATAGAGTTCATCTAGCAAATAGTCATGGAAATCGCGGCCCGGTTGCCAAGCGCGCATCATCGCTTCAACACCGCGCCGAAAATGACGCTGGACTAGATCTACGTATTCAGCTTGGTTCTTAAAAAGATCTGCCTGATGCTTGATCGATAGAAGCAGTCGAACAGCATCGTCATAATCCTTGTCGGTGCCGCGGCCAGTCAACTGTTCGAGATGGAGATTACTTCGATTAGCGCCGCCTTTTGGACGGCCATAGCGCTCGTCGGGCATATCTTCCATGCGCAACGACAGCGAAAGGGCAAACCGAAGCACCTGCCAGAAAAAGGCTTGAGGCTGTAGAAGGCCGCGGGCCAGAACTGCCTCAAAAAACTCGCGCTCTTCTTGGGTAAAGAAGATATCATCCATCAGCGAGCCCCCTGCACGGATAGCTCGACAATACTCGCCGATCTCCCACCATCATTCTGAATTTCGTACCGCTTGCATATATGATCAGCGAGCTGATCGAAACCTTGGTCGCCGAACTCAGAGTCGGTCGGTAGGAGCACGAGGGGATTGCCCGCGTGCGGGAAATAATCGTTCATCAAGAGATTACGATTCTCGCGGTCGATGCGACCAAGCGGGGTGTCGATTATGACAGGAAGCGGTCGGTTAGCTTCTTCCTTCAACGCCCAGAGCATGGCCATCGCGACCAGTTGGCGCATGCCCGCCGAGATTGACTGGCGTGCGACGTCGTCGCCATCTTCATCCTGATAGGTCATGACGAAATTGTCGTTCAGGGCCGCAGACTTAATCAAACGGCTTGGGCCAAGGAGGACAGCTACCTTTTCGCGCAGCCGCTCCTCGACAGAAGCGCGAATTGCTGCCCGCCTTTCTTGTCGGTATGTCTGGAGTGCTAGTCGCACCGAACGCGATAGAACATAGGCTTGGTTTTCCCGCAGCACATCTGCATGTTCTTCATAGCCGGCTCGAATTCGGTCAGAGAGCTGAGCAGCATTTCGAGATGCTCGACTTTCGTCTTGTTCGTGGACTACTGTTTCCTGGAGGCGTCGACGGATATCTGCCTCAGCCGCCTCGATCTCAGTGCTCAATTGCTCGTAACGACGTTTGGCCTCGTCAGATATTACGTCGGCATCGTCAAGATCGCGCTGCGCTTGACGTATTTGAATATTGAGAGAGCGCATCTGGCGCAGCAGGTCGGCATGTGCTGCCAATGTTTCGCGGCCACTTTGATGCCAAGTAAGAAAACGATCGCGAAGCTGTTGCCTTAGCGAAACCGCAACCGATGCGAAGAGCGGATGGTCAAATGAGTCGGCCGGAACTCCTATTGTAGTGAGGAGCTCTCCCAAGCCTTTGGTTAACTGGGTCGATTGACGCGGATTGAGCGCGACGCTTGGTTCAAGGGAGGCAAGTAGCCCGACAATTCCCGGCGGCAGATCCGCATGAAGTCGATTGGCTAGGCTGGCGGCAGTGCCAGCCTTCAGTTGGTCGTCGAGAGTACGAAAAGCCTGCTCCACAATGCGGAGATTGGTTAGGAACGGTGCCTCAGGCGGCAGCTTACTCGCGATCTGTGTAGCCAGAGTTTCGCGTTGCCGGCGAAGGTTCTCGATTCGGACTTCCATCTTGGAGCGCTCTTCCTCCGAAAGACCACTCCGCAGCTTCTTCCGCGCTTCATCGGCGCGCGCTTTGGAGGTTTCGAGATCTGCGATCTCCTCTTCAAGAGCGATGCGTAACCGCCGAGCGCTCTCGGCACGCGCTTCCTCGCTTTTCTGCTCGCCTTCCATTTCCGTAATGCGGTGACGCACAGTCTCAGGGAGCCCGGCCCGGCGCCGTTCTTTGACATAAACGTCGAGCTGCCGGTCGATGTCGTTGAGAAAGGAAAGGCCAAGCAGGCGTTCGATCTCTGCGCTCTCCCGACCCACATCGGCATCTGCCAGCGACTGTATCTGCTCACCGTCAAAGAAGAAAAACGGAACCACTTCATTCGGGAGCAGTATTTGAAGACGCGTGTCCGCATCTTCTTCGCTAAGAATACGTCCGTTGCGGGTAACTTGTAGCTTTTCGGTATAGTCGTTGCCTTGACGGATCAGCGTGAAGGTTCGCTCGGCCGAGTAAGCTGCGCCACTTTCCTCCCAAAACAACGCGATCCGGGCTATCATCCCATCGCGGCGGCCGTCACGGGGGAACACGCCGTACCAGCGGCCGGGAACTCCGATCATGTATTGCTTCGGATTCAGTGGTGCGTCACCGACGCGAATTCGCCGCATGGGCTCAGAGTTCGCGCCGAGGAACAACAACTTCGCGGCATTCAACAAGCTCGTCTTTCCAGCGCCATTGCGTCCCGAGATCACGATGATATTGCGTTCGAGCGTGCACTCTGAAAACTCAATTCGATTGCACTCGCGATAAGCGAAAATGTCCTGCACTTCCAGCCGGAGGAATCTCACGCGTCGCGCGCCTCTACTGCCGATTCGATGATTTCGGTGACGCGCGCCAGCAAGCGGGGCTTGGCCCCTCGTGCTGCCATGTCAGGAAACTCAGACGACAGCTCAAGCAGCGCCACGAGCACCTCAGGGCTAACATCATGCTGCTTGGCAGCATGATCGATCAATGCCCGATCTACCTCCATCCCATTCCCCTTCGCCATTGCCGTACTGGTAGCCGTATTTCCGTGTGATGCGCAAGCTACGCAGCTTGCAACAGAAGATCCGTCTGTCACTATTCTAGCCACACCTTGCCAAAGAGGCTTGTCTACACAGAACGCAGCTTCCCAAATTTCCTGGTGGTCACAACGAAGCGTCGTTCCGTTTTTGGCAGAGGCATCGATACGAATAACGGCGCAAGCTCGCTGGGGCAACTGCCTGCCTGCATGCGAGATGCGTGCCTGGGTCAATCCCAAGGCTTCGGCGCAATCGTACGAGATCGCAGGAAAAGCGGGTTAAAGTTCACATCGCGCAATGCTTCTCTATGACCAAGTACAGGAGCAACCGTGACACCTACGAAGCTGCTGATTGGCCAGATCGCCACTGTGCTCGCAATTGTCGTGCTTGGCGTGTGGGTGGCAACGCAATGGGCGGCGTATCTCTTGGCGTATCCGCCTCAGCTTGGGCCGCCCTGGTTCGTCGCTGTCGGCTGGCCCATCTACAGGCCATGGAGCCTCTTCGAATGGTGGTTCCACTTTGATGCCTACGCGCCTGAGGTCTTCGACAAGGCCGGCATGCTCGCCGCCGCTAGTGGGTTCATAGGTTGTGCGGCAGCGATCACCGGTTCGCTTTGGCGGGCGCGCCAGCGCGGCCTAGTCACGACGTACGGATCATCGCGCTGGGCCATCAAGCAGGAGATTGAGAGGGCAGGGCTATTTCGGCCAGCCGGCGTTTTCCTGGGTAAACTGAAAGATCGCTACCTGCGCCATGATGGGCCGGAACACGTCATGGCTTTTGCTCCCACCCGTTCAGGCAAGGGTGTCGGACTGGTTGTTCCAACGCTTTTGTCCTGGACGGGCTCGGCGGTCATTCACGACATCAAGGGCGAGAACTGGCAGCTGACGTCCGGGTGGCGATCGACGTTTTCATATTGCCTGTTGTTCAATCCGACCGATCCAAGGTCGGCGCGCTACAACCCGCTGCTGGAAGTGCGCAAAGGCCTGAACGAGGTCCGCGACGTCCAGAATATTGCCGACATCCTGGTTGATCCAGAGGGTGCTCTGGAACGGCGCAATCATTGGGAAAAGACCAGTCATTCACTCCTGGTCGGCGCTATTTTGCACGTGCTCTATGCCGAAGAAGAAAAGACGCTCGCCCGTGTCGCACCTTCCTGTCGGACCCGCAACGCTCCTTTGCCGCGACGCTGCAGCGGATGATGACGACGAATCACCTTGGTGCGGCGTCCAAGCCTCAGGTCCATCCCGTCGTGGCCTCGGCGGCGCGCGAGGTGCTGAACAAGTCGGAGAACGAGCGTTCGGGTGTCCTCTCGACGGCCATGTCTTTCCTCGGGCTCTATCGCGACCCGACCGTAGCGGCAGCAACGTCAGCCTGCGACTGGCGCATTGCCGACCTCATGGATGCCGAGCGACCGATGTCGCTCTATCTGGTCGTACCGCCGTCAGACATCTCACGTACCAAGCCGCTGGTGCGACTGGTGCTCAATCAGATCGGCCGGCGGCTCACCGAGCGGCTGGAGGGTGATCCGAAGAAAAGCCGCAAGCACCAGTTGCTCATGATGTTGGACGAATTTCCGGCACTCGGGCGGCTCGACTTCTTCGAGACCGCGCTCGCATTCATGGCCGGCTACGGCATTCGCGCCTATCTCATCGCGCAATCCCTGAACCAGATCTCAAAAGCGTATGGCGAAAACAACGCCATTCTCGACAATTGCCATGTGCGGATTGCCTTTTCCTCTAATGACGAGCGCACGGCCAAACGCATTTCCGACGCGCTCGGCACGGCGACGGAACTGAGGTCCATGCGCAACTATGCCGGACACCGGCTGGCACCGTGGCTTTCGCACGTCATGGTCAGCCGCCAGGAAACCGCGCGACCGCTGCTGACACCGGGCGAGGTGATGCAATTGCCGCCGTCGGACGAATTGGTGTTGGTTTCAGGGTTGCCGCCGATCCGCGCGAAGAAGCTCCGCTACTATCAGGATCAGAATTTCACCGAGCGGGTACTGCCTTCGCCGATCCTGCACGACGGTCCCTACGCGGATTGCCCTGCCTCGCGACTGGATGATTGGACCGGACAGGTGCGCAGCGTTGACCGCCGTTTAGCTTCCGACGACGAAAGCGTAGGAGCTGCAACTGAAGACGAGGGCGGTGTTCAGCAGCAGCGCCATCCTGGGCTGCCTGAGGAACAAGCCGCCATAACCAAAGAGCCCGATCAGGAATATCTGTTCAGGCCCACAGACGATGATAGCGAGGCGCTCGCCGACAAGCGCGTGATGGATCGGATTTCCACCGCCGCACGCGCCTACGGTATCAACGAAGGCGACGACAAGGATATCGTGCCCGGCTTCTGATCGCCGTGCCGATGCAGAGCGCATCTCGGCGTAGATAACGGCCATAAGCGATTTTTGCCGTCTGGCCGATGCTTGTTCCCGCCGCCAGCGCCGCCGCGCGGCCAGTTGGAACAAACCGCATGAAGCCCCACCGCATTCGTCACCAGTTTCTGCTCGAACCGGAATTGAGCGAGAAACTGGACAACCTCAGCCACGATCCATCGACGACCAAATCAGCGATCGTAGCGAAGGCGATCGAAGCCTTCATCGAGCGGCGTGGCGAGAACGAGCTTGACCGGCGCTACGGCGTAAGGCTTGACCGGCTCTCCCGCGATCTTGCCCACGTCAGGCGCGATTCCGAGGTGATCCTGGAGAGCCTGGCGCTCTTCATCCGCTTTTCGATCACCCTTCACGCCCACACGCCGGTCCCGGATCGATCAACGCAGGCTATTGCCCAAGAGCGTTTCGAGAAATTCGTTGAGAAGGTCGGCCGCCAGATCGCTTCCGGCAAAAAGTCGCTTAGCAAAGACAATGGCGTGGGAGGAAAAGGATGAGTTCTCATCCAGAGGCCGACCATCGCCGTCGCACTATGCTGCGCACCGCCATGGGTCCGGCGATCACCGAGGCCCTTGCCGATCCAACCGTTATCGAAGTGATGGTCAATCCCGATGGTGCGCTGCGGCTCGACCGGTTGGGAGAAGGCCTGGTCGATACTGGCGTGCATATGCACCCATCCGAGGCGGAACGCATCGTCCGCCTGGTCGCTTCCCACGTACGCGCCGAGGCACATGCAAACAATCCGATCGTCAGTGCCTAATTGCCATCGGGCGAGCGCTTCGAGGGCTGCTGCCCCCGGTGGTGTTGGCGCCATGCTTCGCCATTCGCAAGCCGGCAGCAAAACTCTACACGCTGGCCAACTATGTTGCAGACCGCATCATGCTACCGCTGCAGGCCGATGCGCTGACGAAGGCGGTGCGCGAGCGGCGCAACATGCTGATCGCCGGCGGCACTTCCTCGGGGAAGACAACACTCGCCAACGCTCTGCTGGCTGAAGTCGCCGAATGCGACGATCGGGTGATCCTGATCGAGGACACACGCGAAC
>SRUQ01000026.1 GCA_004791255.1 bacterium M00.F.Ca.ET.205.01.1.1 | reverse complement strand
GTAGATGGTCGTTCGCGACGCCATTTCGCTTATCGATGTGCCAATCGCTGTCTGCTGCACGAAATGCTCTGTCGTGAGAGCAGAGAGAAACGCAGCGCTGGGTGTCGGCGCGTTATCCATGGAATATCTCCCAATCAAATCGTCCGGATCAGTTGCGACATCAATTTCCATTCTACCTTTATTCCGGGATAACAAGGATCAGTTTTCCGCTCTTTGCCATGAGGTAGTTACGAGAGATTCGCCCAGCCCCCTACACACACGGATGCGGGGCGCTCTGCTGAAGGTTTGTCGAGGCGGTGCTATCTGGCTCATGTCGGTGGCAAGAAGCCAATTCAGAAACTTGGCGACCTTGGCCTCAAACCCCAGGTTGGCTAAAGTTGGTACCATGCTAAATGCCATTCACCACGTCGCGCTCATCTGCACTGACTACAACCGGTCGCGACAGTTCTACGTCGAACTCCTCGGCCTCGATCTGATCCGAGAGGTCTATCGGGAGGAGCGTCAGTCATGGAAGGCGGATCTGCTGATCGGATCCGTCCAACTGGAATTGTTCTCCTTCCCCGCACCAGCGATGCGGCCCTCCCATCCAGAGGCGACAGGCTTGAGACATCTGGCATTTGCTGTGCCGGATCTTGATCCGGTAATAGCGCGGCTGGAAGCCGCCAACGTTACCGTTGAGCCAATCCGAATCGACCCATATACGGATCAACGGTTTACATTTTTCAGAGACCCAGATGAATTGCCGCTGGAACTGTACGAAGTCCCTTTAAGGAACGGGGTCGCTTTCGTGACGAAGTCATCGACGCGGGAATGGCGGTGACGCGGGAATGGCAGTCGAGCCATCCGTTCGCGACGCATCTTGAAAGCCGCAAGGCGGGTATGTGGTGAAGCCCAAGATGCATGGGCCCGAAGAGGTCGCCTTCGCCGTCGAGATTGCCCGTGACGATGCTCCGTTAGTCCGATGGAAAGGTGCGCCACGACGGTTCCAGTGCTGCAGCAGCGCAACTACCCGGTCGCAGAGCGCGGAGTGCGTGAGTTTCCACTAAGTAACTGGGTTGATTTTGGAATTTACAGGTTGCGAGGCGCATGATCGAACGCGCTCTGAATCAGATCACGCTTGACGAAATCGAGGCGCTGGTAACTTTCCAGCGTAGCGAGCGCCGGACGACAGGACCTGCGGCCGAGCCGGTAGCGCTGCTGGAGCAGGAGCCTTCAGACTGCGCAGCCATCCGCGGCGCAGTCCGCGCCTTCCGACAGGGATCGGGACTGGAACTCGGCAGTATAGGATTGATCGTGAACTTGCGCGCGGGTGCGCCGCCGACATGCAAGAGACATCGCCGCCATTCCCTGCTCGAGCGGCTTTCTCCCCACGTTTGAGGGAGATTACCCGTGCTTGCAACGGGTCTGCCATGAACCTTCGCGCTGCCTGACCGATACTTCCGTTTGATGGTCGAACAGGCCCCGGCAGGGCCGGGTGGCCGTCCTTGGAGGCACGTGCCAATCCACGGGGTCAGCGGCGGAGGCGGCCGGCATGGCGGTGAGAAAGCGATCAACAGGAGACAAACATGAGCTTGCAGGAAATTTCACATTCCGGTCAACCGGTAGGAAAGGGGGGCAGTTTTCATGATTTCGCCGCCGGCGTGTGCCCGCAGTATGGCTGAGTTCCGTTCAGGGGCCAGGATTTAGATTCTGTCGGCCCGGGCCGGAAGTGGACGACCAGCCTGGCAGCGAATTGCGCCACTCGAGGAGCCTTTGCCCGCGATGGCGTTCCCGTAATCGACTGAATTCTTCCGGCCGCAGTGAACGGGATAAGAACACAACGTTAATGGAGGTCTTGACGGTAGAGGAATATATTCCTTAAATTAGCAGAGAGGTCCGAAGGGGAACCCGTCGCCAAACGTCCGGCGACCGCAAAATCGTTTTTGCGACAGGTCCTCGCCTTTCGGTCCCCGGCCTCGGTCCGGAAATGTCCTCGGCGGTGTTTGTACCCGTCCGCACGCCGCAAAGTCTCCAAGAACTAAGGTGTTGAATGCACGATTTGATCGACTTCTTCCAGATGAACGCGGCTTTGGTGTTTGCCAACCCCATAGCCTTCATGACTTTCGCGGTTCTTTTCGGAGGCGGAGGGTTCATCGTTGGTCGCTACTTTCTAACTGAACGCATCGCCAACCTCGAAAGCCGCATTGTCCGGCGAGACGACGAGATCGAGGCGCTGAAGGCTGGGAGGAAGCCTAAGAATGCAGAGCCATCAATGATCCCTGTCTTAGGCACTTCTGTAATTGGCGAGAACGAGGCAACACCACCATTTGGCAAGTGGCCTGGTAGGTGAGGCAATCTCGCAGGGCGCTTGCGCCACGTCCGTTCAGCAAAGCGTCTCGCACGCGACGCCGTCGCCGTTCGATCCAGCTTCCCGCCCCATACCTGCAGATCAAAGGGCGCTGCAAGAAGCGGCAAGATGGCCAAAGCGCGGTTAAACGAGGAGCGCTCCATGACCTGCCAAGAAAACGCGCGCCCGACAGGCGCGCGCGTGCTCAGGCAAGACAAACGTCTACTCGGTGGGAGTAACTGTGTTTGCCGCTTTCCCAAAGCCGCGCCGCTTCCTGGCGGAGGAGCAGGTTCTGCTTGTTCATGAACGGCGCATGGAATCGAGCATAGCCCTGAATGGTCCGATGAAATCCTGCATCCAGATCTTTCGCGAGAAGCCGGCCTTGCTCGAGACCCCGAATGGTTCACGGAACTCGTCGACGGCAGCTCGCTCAGCCCCGACGAGCTTTTTCAGCGGGCGACGAAAAACTCTTACATCCACGCCAGGGAGGCGGTCGAACTGGGGATTGTAGCCGGGGTGCTGCGTCAGCGGCGAGCCTCACAGTCCGCATCGGTCGTGGTGGGCACGCGGGATGCTGCCGCTTCCCATCAGTTGGAACCTCCTGCGGTATAGGAAGTTTGGGTAGGCTAATTCACAGGGAGATCCCCATGATGCCCACAGACAAGATCCAATCGGCGCCGGACCCCGCTTCTCCCTCCCCAGACAAGCAGAGCCGCCATCCCACGCCGTCTCCGGCGACGGAAAAAGTCTCGGGCGCCGGCCCGGCCATTTCAGAGCGTTCAAAAGACGCCAAGGCGCCGAAGTCAGGTCGTCAGCCGGGCGCTTACGTCAAGGATCAGACATGAAGGCGGCGAACCTGCAGCTCGAAGGCCGATGAAGACGGTCGCGGCAATCAACAATGCGCTGGTCCATCGCGAGGTGTTTTCGGTCGATGACGTGGACGTGGCATTGCGCACGGTCAAGGCCTCCGTAACCAGCGAGGAGCGCGTTCAGTCAGGTTGCCCGGCAGGTGGACGCGACCAAGACGTCCAACAACGATCAGATGTGCAGGAGGATCGCATGCAAATCGTGGCAACCACTGTCGACCATGCCGCCACTCCGGTCGTCGAGTTCCGAGGCGAGGGCGGCAAACAGATCGCGGTCACCCTGGATGCCCCAACGAGGCTGACCGACGATGAACTGATTGCCCGGGCCAAGGCCATGCTGCTCCATGCAGCTCAATTCGAAGACGGTGCCCCAAATAGGGCAACT
This sequence comes from bacterium M00.F.Ca.ET.205.01.1.1, assembly GCA_004791255.1. GTDB lineage: Bacteria > Pseudomonadota > Alphaproteobacteria > Rhizobiales > Rhizobiaceae > Mesorhizobium. The sequence continues at coordinate 14,811 of SRUQ01000026.1, read as the reverse complement.
GAACCGGCAGAAAAGGATGCCCTCGAATACCAGGAAAAGGAAAAGATCCGCGCGGTAACAGGCCTATCGTTTCCAAGCGTCGAGGCGGCCGCGGAGGAATGCAAACGGTCCGCCGAGGATCTGTGGCAAGACGCACTCCCACGGGGCGAAGCGCCGGTCGGATGGGCCGTGTGTGCGCGCGACGAACGTCGCGCGGTGGGGGCGACGGTCGACTTCGCAGACATCCAGCGCAAGGCCGCTGGTCGCGATCAAGGAAATACGAACGAGTTCGGGCCTGAGGAGCCATTTAGCGATCGCTCATGACCGGCAATCCGGCCTGCCTGCCCGGATACAGCGGGACAAGTGAAATGCGACTGCCCTTTTGGCCTACACTTGCGGTTGCAGTTCTGGGCGCTGCGGGCCTCGCTTCGGCCGCTTTGTGGTATCTGACAGAAGCTCAGGCGCCGTATTCACCGCAGGACCCATTGTTTGCGGAGGCCGGCGATGCGGCCCGAGGCCAACTTGTCTTTGCCGCAGGTGACTGCGCTTCCTGTCATGCGACACCCGGGCAACCCGATGACTTGAAGCTCGGAGGCGGCTTGGCGCTCGCGTCGCCGTTTGGAACATTTCGGCCCCCCAATATATCCCCCGATCCAGTGGACGGCATTGGTGCGTGGACGGTGCCGGATCTTGCAAATGCGCTGCTCGGCGGTGTCTCTCCCTCACGGGAGCACTACTATCCGGTGTTTCCCTATACGAGCTTTACCAGAATGAAAGTGGGAGACGTGAAAGATCTTTACGCCTACCTACGGACTCTTCCGAAGGTGGCTGGGCGCGCGCCGCCGCATCATCCGACGCTGCTTTTCCGCATCCGCAGGTTTGTCGGTCTATGGAAGCTGTTGTTTTTTCGCCAAGGGGAAAACGCAAGCCATCTCACCGGCGATCCTGTGCATGACCGGGGTGCCTACCTGGTCGAAACTGTCTCTCACTGCGCCGAGTGTCACTCGACGCGTAACGTTTTCGGCGCAAACAAACGGGGCACCCGCTTTGCCGGCGGTGTCGACCCTCAAGGCACCGGGTTCGTCCCCAACATCACCCAGGCAAGACTGTATGGATGGACCGAGGATGACATCGCCACGATGCTCAGAACGGGCGAGACGCCCAATCACGGCCGGGTTGGATCGTCGATGGCAGACGTCGTGAAAAACACGGCCATGTTGCCTGACAGCGACCGTCGGGCGATCGCACGATATATCAAAGCCCTGCCGGCCATTGCGACACCGCAGCCGTAAAGGCCCTCGGTTGCAGGGCCAGTCTGCCTTGTCTACGACTACGAGAGATTAGCATGCGCTTCAGCCTCCGGGCGAAAGCCTGCAGTGTCGCGTGGGAAGCATACTCACTGAGCGTAGAGATACGCGGCAAGGTCGCGGGCTTCCTGGTCCGAGATGCCGGTTGCGGGCATAGCCGTTCGGGGAGAAAAGCTTTGTGGCGAGACGATCCAGGCGACGAGATTGTCAGGGCGGTTCTCCAGCACGCCGGCGATGTATACGCGCTTCGAGAATTCTGTCAGCGGCGCCCCAGCCTGGCCGTCAGCACCTTGTATGCCGGGAATGGTATGACAACCCGAGCAACCGTAACGGCGGAAAATTGCTGGGGCGTGGTCGGCATTGCCGCCGGTCATCATTCCGGCCGTGGCCGCCTTGGTATTATCGTCGCGCACGATGTTGGCCGCGACAAGCGCGGCTGACGCAGCAGCCACGGCCACGATGACGAAGGCCGCTCGGCCTGGGGCAAACGCGGGATGGTCAGGCATTTTGCGTCCCACCTCCGCTTGAACCACGGATCCAGAGCGCCAGCATCGTCATTGCCGCCCCCGCATAGATGGTACCTGCCGGCACCCACATGATCATGCCCGCCAGTTGCTGGTCTTCCAGCGGTGTCAGTCCCCACGCCGTCGCCGTCTGCGTTTGCGCGATGTAGAGGACGCGCGGCGAAAGTGCCATCAATGCCCCAAGCACGCTGGTGTGGATCATCGTCACGAACAGATGCCAAGCGGCGACACCATGCTCGGTTCTCCAGACCATTGCCCACCAGAACAGTATCGCCGTCGCAAAGAAGCTGAGATGCTGGAGGCGATGCAGGGCCGTGTCGGTCACGCCCGCGTCGAACAGGATCGGCACATGCCAGGCCCAGATGGTCACGCCGTGAAGGATCGTCGCATTCACCGCGCCCGTGGACCAATCCCACGGCCTTCGCATCAGGGGCGAACGCATTGCTGTTGCAACCATGTGCCGCGCGCCGCCGGGCAATCCCCACAGCAGGATGCCGATCGGGCGCGCGAACACGATCAGCGGAGCCGATACGGCCATGACGATCTCGTGTTCGATCATGTGGAAGGTGAAGAGATGTTCCCCCAGCCAGTGCAGCGGGGACATCAGCGAGCCGGCCAGGGTCAGCAAACCGCCTGCATAAAGCAGCGCATGGATCGGCGTGGTGCCGGGCCGTCTGGTTCGCCACGCAAGCCTTGTCACGCCCAGGCCGAACAGTGTGGCGAGGATCGCAAGCGGTGTGACGATCCACGGGTCGAACGTCCAGAAAGCCCAGGGACCATGCATCTCGTCGCCATGCGCCATCGCCGGGGTGGCGATCATGAGCAAAATCGACGTACGGATCAGCGTTGGCATGGGTCCAGCACCATCGTGGCCGCTCCCTGCAGCGCCAGCGCCAAGATAAAGGCGAGCGCGACAAGGAAGCCGGCATCGACGACAAAACGCCCGGTCTTGCCCAATCCCTGCCATCCACCCCGCGACACGGCAACGCCGGCAATCGCGACGACGATCAGGATTCCGCAAGCAACCGCGGTCCAGGAGACATTCTGCCGGCAGTCCATATAGGGCGTGATTTGCCCAAGCTGGGTGCTCAGCCCCCAGGCTGCGAGCGGGAGCAGGAGTCCGGCGTGTCGTAGCCAACTTTTAATCAAAGCCGTGGGACCCAATAGAGGCAGGCATATATCGGCAACCATGTCGCGACCACGAAGTTCCAGTACATCGCATTGTCGTTGACGTCTCCAAAGCGTCGCGGATTGTCGGCGTGTCGTGAAAACATCAGGCATGTCAGCACCAGAGTCTCGACCAGATCGGTCAGGATGTGCGTGGTGTGCAGGCCGAGCATGACCCACACGATCGAGCCATAGGCATTCTGGTCCCATTTGATGTGCATGGCAGGGAATTCGAAGGCGCGCAGGATCAGCGGCACAATGCCCACGAGCGACATGGCGATCAGCCCGATGCGAACCTTGCGCAAATCCTGCTGGTGCGCCCAGCGGTTGAGGAAGATGTTGGGAAGGACGCTCAGCACCAGGAAAACCGTCAGCGTAGTTCCCGCCAGCAGGTCAGGTGGCGCGGCATCCAAAGGCCACGGCGGCGCCAGGCTCATCAGATAGAGATAGACGACGATCGCCAGGGCAAAGCCGGTGCCTTCGATCAGCATGAAGGCCAGCGTTCCCCACCAACTCTGGCTCGCCGTGCCGAGGCCGTGCGGGGGGAGGTCGGCCAAGTCGATGACGATTTTTTCTTTCATGCTTCGTCCTCCGGCACGCCTTTTGGCCAGAACCAGCCTATGAGCGTGATCGCGATTGGTACGGAGCCCCAGACGACGGCCCATGGGCTGAATATCGACCAGATCAGCATCAGCGTGGTGGCGAGCGCCGCCCAAAGCGGCCAGATGGAATCGCCGGGCGACGCTTCGCGCGCTTCCGGCGACGCGTGGACGACGCTGCTCGTCAGCAGTTCTCGACGATCGACCCGCAATCCGCTGGCGACCGGCAGAGTCTCGAGGTCTCCGGACAAGGGCTCGAGGCTCTCGACCACCGGCGGCCGCGCGAAATTGTAAGGAGGCGGCGGTGATGAGGTTGCCCACTCCAATGTCGTGGCGCCCCAGGGATTGGCTGACGCCAAAGAACCTGATCTGGCGCTGCGTATGGCATCGATGAAGAACAGCAGGAAACCGGCTGCAAGGATGACGGCGCTGAAGCTGATGAACAGGTTGAGCCCGGACCACGGCATCTCCGGCTGGTAGGTGTAGATGCGGCGCGGCATGCCCTGCAGGCCAAGAATATGCATGGGAAAGAACGTCAGGTTGAAGCCCGCGAAGATCAGGCCGAATATCCAGCGGCCAAGCACCTCGCTCATCATTCGCCCGGTGAACTTCGGGAACCAGTAGTAGATCGCGCCGAGCAACGGGAAGACCGCGCCGCCCACCAGCACATAATGGAAATGTGCGACGACGAAGTAGGTGTCGTGGACCTGGGTGTCGAAGGGAACGGAGGCCACCATCACGCCGGTCAGGCCGCCGATGACGAATATGACCATGAAGCCGACGACGAACAGGAACGGCGTCTTGAACACGGGCCGGCCGGCCCACATCGTCGCCAGCCAGCAGAAGATCTGCAGCCCCGCCGGGACGGCAATGGCCATGCTCGAAGCGGTGAAGAAACTCTCCCCGAGGCGCGGCAGCCCGGCGACGAACATATGATGCACCCATAGTCCGAACGCCAGCACGCCCGTGGCGATCAACGCCATGACCATGCCCAGATAGCCGAACACGGGTCGCCGCGTGAACGTCGCCACGATGGCCGAAACCATTCCCACCGCCGGCAGGAAGATGATGTAGACCTCCGGGTGTCCGAAGAACCAGAACAAATGCTGCCACAACAGCACGTCGCCACCTTCGGCCGGGTTGAAGAAATGCGTACCCACGAGGCGATCGAGAATGAGCGAGGTGCTGGCGACCATGATCGCCGGCATCGCCATTATGACAAGAAACGACGTGACCAGCATCGACCAGACGAACAGCGGAATCCTGTCGAGAGACATGCCCGGCGCGCGTTGCTTGAAGACGGTCACGACGATTTCGACGGCGATGGCGAGAGCCGACACCTCGGTGAAGGTGATCATCTGCGCCCAGATATCGGCCCGCTTTCCGGCGCCGTATTGGGGGCCGGAGAGGGGTACATAGGCGAACCACCCCACATCGGGTCCAGCGTCGACGACAAAGGCGATCCATAGCAGCAGGCCGCCGGCAAGATACATCCAGTAGGAAAACGCGTTGAGCCTGGGGAAGGCGATGTTGCGCGTCCCCACCATCAACGGCACAAGGTAGATCGCCATTGCCTGCATGACGGGCACGGCAAAAAGGAACATCATGTTCGTGCCGTGCATGGTGAAGATCTGGTTGTAGCGATCCGGTCCGATGAACCTTGCTTCGGGTTGCGCGAGTTGCAGTCGCATCAACATCGACAGCAACCCGCCAAGGGCCAGGAAGACGAAAGCCGTGGTGATGTAGCGCCGGCCGATGATCTTATGATCGACCGTGGACAGTGCGCCCCACAGTCCCGACGGCGTCGACCAGATCGCCGCAAGGCGACGGTGGAGTTCGGCCGTGCCCATCGAACTGTCACGGAACTCGTCACCATCCCGCGTCATTTCAGGCTTTCCATGTAGGCGGAGATATTCCGCAGTTCGGTGCTCGTCAGTGAAACCATCGGCATGTTGTTTCCGGGCTTGTGCGTTTGCGGGTCGGCAATCCAGGCCGCCAGCGAACCGCGCGTGGTTTCCACCAGCCCGGCGGCGATAGTCCGGCGCCCGCCAATGTGCGTGAGGTCGGGTCCGGTTGTGCCGCCGGCAGGCGTGCCGCGGATCGTGTGGCAGGCCGCACATGGTTTTGCCATGAAAGACGCCTGACCGGCGGCTGTGTCGGAATCGGCCGACACGACGGCATCCAGGCGCTGGGTTGCAGCCCAGCCCTCAAAGGCTCCCGGCGCTTCGGCGATAACCATAATCGCCATGTGGCTGTGCTGGAGGCCGCAGAACTCTGCGCATTGCCCTCGATAGACGCCCGGCTTCTCGGCCCTGAGCAGCAGACTGTTGGACCGCCCGGGGACAAGGTCCTGCTTTCCGGCAAGGCTCGGCACCCAGAAGGAGTGGATCACGTCAGGGCTCTCGAGTTGAAGCCGCACATCCCTGCCGACGGGTATGTGAATTTCATTGGCGGTCTGAAAGCCGGGTCCTGTCGAGGAATCGGCATAGAAAACCTGCCACCACCATTGCTGTCCTTTCACGGTGATCGTCAGTGCGGTGCTGTCCGCAAGGCCGATGCCGCGCGTGGTGTAGAAGCTTGCGATCGTCAGTCCGGCGATAATTAGGGTGGTCGCGGCGACTGCCGCCGAAACCGCCATGGTCAGCGGCTTTTCGGACCCGTCATCTTGCCTCGCCGTCCGCGGACGTGCCCGCAGAAGCGCAGTGCCGAGTGTGATCATGACCAGAATCCAGATCGCCGCGCACACGGCGACCATGCCGAGGATGAGGTGCTCGACGTGAATGGCCGGCGCGCCCTGGGAGCCAAGTGCCGACTGTTGGCCGCCGCAGCCCGACGTGGCAACAAGGATCGACAGCAAAAGGGCGCGCGCGGTCCTCAAGGCGTTGGCCCCTGGTCCGGGTGAACACCCACCGGCCCTTCGTCGAAGAGGATTTTCGCCGGGCCGCGATTCTCTGCCGGGCGGGTCTGTTCGTCGTCGTTGCGGCTCGGCGCGGCCACCTGCGGCGTGTAGGACCCGATCGTCTGGACATACCCGGCAAGCTGCCAGATTTGTTCCGAAGTCATCCTGTCGCGGAACGACGGCATACCATGCGGGCGACCGTCACGAATGGAGGCAACGATGGAAACCATTTCGGGGCCGTAAAGCCACCACCCATCGAGGAAGGAGGGACCGACGCCGCCACGGCCGTCGCCATGGCATGATCCACAGCCGAACCATGCATAAAGCCGCTTGCCCTGGCTCAGATTGTAGGCATCCGATTCATAAGGTTTGCCGATCGCAAAGTAACTCTCGGGTGGCGATCCGCTGATCCCGTTAGGCATGAGCCTGAAGCGATCGAGATCGGCCGCGACAGGCGGGTCGAGGCGAAGCTCTCTCGGCTGCCGGAACCATCCGAGAATACCACCTGAGACGGCAAGGAACAGGAGCCCTGCCAGCGCGAACGCTGCGTTCGAAAAGCTGGAAACCTTTTCTTTCAAGCGGCCCTCCGCCCGAGAGCAATTCCAGGAAAAGTGTAAATCGGTTTCCGTCCGGAATTGCGTTGAAACAAAGAGATAGAGCGTTCATCGTGAACAATGACCGCTCTAGAGGTCAGCCATTGGAGTGGCGCGTGATCGGCTGAGACGGACTGGCAACAGTTTGTAGGACGGCGTTTTCGATTTCGGGTCGTGATGATCCAGCGGGAACAACGGATTCGTCTCCGGATAATATGCCGCGCAGCAGCCCTTCGGGATGTCATAGGCTACGACCTTCATGCCCGTCACAATGCGTTCCGTCGCCATGTCGATGGCTGTCGTCAAGTCGACATTTTCGCCGTCGACAAGTCCCAGTCGCGCGATGTCCTTTCGGTTCACGAACACGACCCGGCGTGTGCCATTGATGCCGCGGAAGCGGTCGCCGTAGCCGTAGATCGTGGTGTTGAATTGGTCGTTGGAGCGAAGCGTCGCGAGATGAAGGACATCGGCGCTCTGTGACGTGGGTAGATCCGGAAAGAGCCTTTCCGGCGTGATGAAATTGGCCTTCCCGCTTTGTGTCACCCATTTGCGCTCGCGCGCCGGCAGCGGCCTTGCAATCCCGCCCGGCTTGAAGAGCCGCTTGTTGAAATCCTTGAAGGTCTCGGGGTAGGTGCGCTCGATGGCGTCCCGGATTTCGCCATAGTTGCCGACCCAGGTGTCCCACGGAACCTTGGTGGCGCCGAGCGTGGCCTTGGCAATGCTCGCAACGATTGCCGGCTCCGACAGCAATTGGCTGCTCGCCGGTTGGGCCCTGCCGCGCGATCCGTGAAAATGGGCGATGGAGCTCTCCACCGAGACTGCCTGTGGGCCTGTCGCCTGCCGGTCCAATTCGATACGCCCCAGACAGGGCAGCAGGTAGGCGATCTCACCATGCACTACGTGGCTGCGGTTGAGCTTGGTGGCGATCTGCACGCTCAGCCGCAATTTGCGCCATCCCTCCTCCATGGCGCCGGTTTCAGGCACCGCTCTCAGGAAGTTCCCGCCCAGGCCGATGAAGGCGCGGGATTGCCCGCCCATGATGGCGGCACACGTTTCGACGGTCGAACGGCCCGTCCACACTGGCGGTTCGAAATCGTAGAGTTCGGACAACTTGTCCAGCGGGACAAGACCGGGCTTTTCCGTGATCCCAACGGTTCGCTGTCCCTGCACGTTGGAATGACCGCGCACGGCGCAAATATTTGCCCCGGGCCTGCCGATGTTGCCACGCAGCAAAGCGAGATTGCAGACCATGTGGACGTTCTGCACGCCCATCAGCTGTTGCGTCAGGCCCATGCCATAGACGGACAGCACTGCATCGGCTTTGGCATAGATTGACGCCGCCTGCATCATCTGTTCGCGGCTAAGCCCGGAGACGCGCTCGAGCTCCTCCCAGCGATGATTGCGGCACGCCTGGGCAAATTCCTCGAACCCGGTCGTGTGCTCGTTGATGAAATCGTGGTCGAGCACGTGCTTCTTGTCGGCGGCGCGCATGGACGCCGCGAACGCGACCATGGCCGCATTGCCGGGGTCTTTCGGCTTGCCATCCTCCCCTGCAACAATGGTCTTGCCAGAGGCCTTGAGGGCATCGTCGGTTTCGATCAGCGCCTTGCAAACGCCGAACAGCGCGGCGATATCGCCACCATTGTTGACCTGGTAATATTCCGACGAAATCTTTGTCTCTTTTCCCGTCAGCATCTGGACCGGGGACTGCGGATTGACGAAGCGCTCGAGGCCGCGTTCATGCAGCAGGTTGAAGGTCACGATCTTGACGCCGCGATCGACAGCATCCTGGAGATCGTGGAGCATACGCGGCGAAGACGTTCCCACATTCTGGGCCATGTAAAAGATGCAGTCGGTGTTTTCGAAGTCCGACAGGAGCGCCGTGCCGACCGAGGCCCCGATACTTTCCGGTAAGGCCACCGAAGAGCTTTCGTGACACATGTTCGAACTGTCGGGCAAATTGTTGCTGCCATACAGGCGTGCGAACAGTTGATACATGTAGCTGGTTTCGAGCGAGGCCCGTCCTGACGTGTAGAGGTCGACCTGCCGAGGATCGAGCGCGCGCAGCTCACGTCCAATCTCGGCGAATGCTTCGCTCCATGCCACGGGAGTATACTTGTCGGTGGCTGCATCCCAGCGCATGGGATGGGTCAATCGCCCCTGTTCCTCCAGATCGTGGTCTGCCCAGCGCTCCAGTTCGTGCAGCGTATGCTTCTCGAAGAAATCCGGGCCGGCACGCCGGGACGTGACTTCCCAAGCGGTTGCCTTCGCGCCGTTCTCACAGAACTCAAGCGGGTGCGTCTTGGCCGGCTTCGCCCACGCGCAACTGACGCACATGTAGCCTTCCGGCTTATTCTGCACCGCGAGCAGCTGCGGCCCTTTAAGAGGCACATGTTCCCGGACTGTGATTTCTGTAACGGATTTTGCAGAGCCCCAGCCGCCAGCCGGTCCGCCATACGGTTTGCGTGGCGATAGGCGCGATCCCGATGTCATTTCCGTCTCTTTTCCACCTGCGCAAGCGCCTGATGACGTGTTGCAACGACCCAACTTGCCGCGGCGATGATTGTTCCTCCGAGGCGCAACTTGGGCCAATGGCTGACTTCGTCCGGCTGGATGCCAAGGGTCCGCAGCCGCTTAAGTCCGCGTTGACGCAATCGCCCGGCGCTCTAGGTCAAGAGGGTACGCCGGATGCTTTTCTTTGGCGTTGGGAGCTTACCCGTGTGGCGAATTCGACGCCCTCCAATCGACGTTAAAGGGCAAAGTGCCGGTCTTGGCCGCACGTGGTTACTGCTGACGCTGGCGATTTCCACCGCGTGTTCGGCTTCCGACCAGATCGACCAGCAATCGCGAACCGCCGCATCCGCGGCCCAGACCGTAGCGATGGCGCTTGATGTCTGGGCGGCAGGCGAGGCACCATCCGCATACACCCTCCGCACGCTGCAGTCCGTCGGCAAGACTCTTGCCGACGTCCAGTCGCAGATCCGGTCGGCCGGGTCGGCCGAACCTGCCGAGCAGGCTGCGTTGGCCGCGGCGGTGGGGCAGATGTCGGATGCGGTGGTGCGCGCCGAGGCTGGACTGCAAGCCGGTCGCCGCTCGGAGGTGCAAGGCGCCGATGAAGACGTTCGGGCGGCTGCGCGCTCGCTGGCTGCCGCCTACGCCAGATATTTTGCACCGAAATCATGAAGAAGCTGCTGGAAATATCGCTCGGAATCGTCACCAGCGTTGGCGGCTTCCTCGAAGTGGGGTCGATGGCGACTGCCGCCCAGGCAGGCGCAACCTTCGGTTTCCGCCTGATCTGGGCCGTGGTTCTCGGCACGCTCTGCATCATTTTCCTGGTCGAAATGGCCGGCCGGTTTGCTGCCGTGAGCCATCACACAATCACCGACGGAATCCGGGAACGGTTTGGCTTCAAAGTCTTCTTATGGCCCTTGCTCGCAGCCTTGCTGGTCAATTTCCTGGTCATGTCGGCGGAGATCGGCGGTGTTTCGATCTCGCTCGAACTGGCCACCGGCATAGGCTTCCAGTGGTGGGCATTGCCGGTCGCTCTGCTGGCATGGCTGATGCTCTGGAAAGGCACGTTCGGCTTCATCGAAAAAGGCGTCTCGATCCTCGGTCTGGTGACGCTGTGTTTCGTCGTCGGCGCGGTGATGTTGAAGCCGGACTGGAAGGCGGTCGCCGCTGGCGCCGTACCCACTTTGCCCACCCATGACGCGGCAAACTACTGGTTCATGGCGGTCAGCATACTTGGTGCTTCGATATCGCCATACCTGTTCATGTTCTATTCCTCGGGAGCGATCGAGGACAAATGGGACAAGAGCTATCTTGGGGTCAACCGGGCGATTGCCGGGCTCGGCATGACCTTCGGCGGCACGATTTCGGTCGGCGTGCTGATCGTATCCGCACTCGTGTTGGCAACCCATGGCATCGTGCAGGTAGACGATTACCATCAGTTGCCGCTGATGCTGATACCGATATTCGGCTTTTGGGGCTTTATCCTGTTCACCGCTTCGCTGGCCATTGCCTGCTTCGGCGCGGCAATCGAAGTCGGGCTGCAACAGGCCTATCTGGTAGCGCAAGGTTTCGGCTGGACTTGGGGTGAGGATCTCAAACCGCGCGAGGATCCAGGTTTCAGCGCTGTCTATACCGTTTCGCTGTTTCTGGCCGCCATCCCCATCATGCTCGGTCTCGACCCGCTTCGGCTCACCATCTTCTCGATGGCATTGACGGCGGCCAGCCTGCCGCTGACCGTGGTTCCATTTCTCCTTTTGCTGAACGACAAGCGCTATGTCGGCGAGCATGGCAACGGCGTCGTCTCGAATGCCGCCGTCATCTTCATTATCGCGCTCGGCTTCGTGCTTGCCGTGGTGACCATTCCGCTGCAAATATTCGGAGGCACGTGATGAACTTGCTGCGCGATATCCTCGACAAACAAGCGCTCGACCGGAAGCGGGTCAAGATCGGCAAGGTCGATGGGCTGGTTGCTGAACTGCGGCCCGGCAAGCCGCCCCGGATCGTCGCGGCCGAACTCGGCTCCATCACCCTTGCGCGTCGCCTCGGCACCTGGCCCGGTCGCTGGGTAGCCCGGCTTGCCGCATGGCTTGGGGGTAAACGCCATGGCGAGCCGCACCGGATCGCCTGGAAGAAGGTGCGCGACCGGGGGCTCGATATCGAGTTCGATATCGACGTGCGCGAGACATCGATCTTCGACTGGCAGGATTGGCTGCGCGATCATGTCATAGGTCGCATACCGGGAGCGTGACCATGACCACCACCGTCAACCTCGAACTTCTGGCCGGCCGGCGCGTGCTATCGCTTCGCGGCAAAAGCATCGGCCACCTCGAGGAGATACGTGCCGAACAGCACGGCGGTGATCTCGTCGTTACAGAATTCCATGTCGGTATCTATGCCGCGTTCGAGCGGCTTTCCGCCTCGGTCATCGGCACGGCGTTGCTCGATCTTTTCAGGCTGCGCCGTCGAGATGGTCTCTACCGCATCCCCTGGGACATGCTCGACATCTCCGATCCGAAGCGGCCGCGTTTGCTGTGTCCGATGACCGAGCTCTCCCACATGAAGGGCGAGGCCGAACCGCGCCCGACTAGGGGAAAGCGATGAGGATGACGTCGGTTGTCGCCTGGCCGCACTCGAAAGTAGCGTGCTGCGGCCATCGACCGCGAGGCGCATTGTCGGTCGCTGCTGTTGTGATAACCGGCGTGGCGCTGGTCCAAGGCTACCGAGACACTGCTGCAAGGCCGTAGCGGGCGCTGGTCAAACGCCTTGGCTGAGGCGCGGCAGGAGGCTTGAAATGACAACGGGTCCTGTTGGCGAGACTGGCCGCAAGACGACCTTCCGCAGCCGGCGCCAGCCAGTCCCGCAACAGGAGTGGCGCCGCATCGGCCACCGCAGTTTGCCCGACAGCCATGGCCCGAACGATCTTTCGTCCTCGGTTCCGGTGACACTTTTGCGTTCGGTGAGCGCAAGCGCCCAGCGCTCGGCGCAGGCGAACAGGCCCTCCGCAACTCCACCGTTCATCACCGCCTCCGATATGCTTCGAGAGGTCGAGCTTAGTGTTTGCGAGCTTAATCCTTCAAGAGCGCGACACGGCTGGACCTCTCAGCGGCAGCAACTGTTTCAACGTCGCTCTCCGGCCGGAGCCACCCCGACGCAAGGTGGCGCGGCATTTCCATTTTGGTGCCGGAACAAAGCGCGCCCTGGCTTGTTAGGACGCACTGCAACCTCGCGCTCTGACAAGGACAAAGCCCATGAAAATCAAACATCTCTTGCTGCCCTTCGCTGCTGCCTCGATAGCTCTCGCACTGCCCGCTTTTGCGGCCGATAGCGCCCAGGACTTTGTCGACAAGGCCGCCATCGGCGGCAAGTTCGAGGTCGATTCCAGCAACATCGCCCAGGACAAGGTTCAGGATCAAAGCATCAAGGATTTCGCGCAAAAGATGATCACCGACCATGGCGCTGCAAACGCCAAGCTCGAGGTGCTGGCCGGCGAACAGAAGCTGAAAGTGCCGACGACGCTCGATGCGCAGCACCAGGGCGATCTGGACAAGCTTCAGCAAACCCAGGGCTCGATCGATCAGCCCTATGTCGAGATGCAGCGCAGCGCGCATGCCGATGCCGTCAAACTGTTCGAAAGCTACGCCCATGACGGCGACAACGCGGCCCTGAAGGATTTCGCACAGAAGACGGTCGGCACGCTGAAGATGCATCAGCAGATGATTGAAAAGATAGCCGCCGCGCAGGGTTCGGTGACGGGTTCGACAACGCCCGACGCCAATACCACGACCACTGCGAACACGAAGGCTTTGGTTCCCGGCGCAAACAGTTTCACCGAGGACCAGGCGAAGAGCCGTATCGAAGACGCCGGCTATTCCGACGTGTCGAAGCTCACCAAGGACGACCAGGGTATCTGGCGTGGCCAGGCGACCAAGGCCGGCAAAGCCGTTGCCGTTGCCCTCGATTATCAAGGCAACATCGTCGCCGGCACCAATTGAAAAAGACAGGGAGAAATCAGGATGAAAACGGTAACCGGTCTGTTCGACAATTACGATGACGCCACGGATGTGGTCGGCGAGTTGGAAGCAAGTGGAGTCCCGCGCTCCGATATCAGCATTGTCGCCAACAATTCCGACGATTGGTATCGAGGCGACGCTTCTGCAGCAGGTGAAGATGCGGCAAGCGGCGCTGGCATAGGAGCCGTGGTTGGTGGAGCCGGCGGGTTGTTGACCGGACTGGGCGTCATGGCCATTCCTGGCGTCGGGCCGGTCGTTGCCGCAGGATGGCTGGCGGCGACCGCGGCCGGGGCATTAGCCGGTGCGGCTGCCGGCGGAGCTGTCGGCGGGATCGTTGGCGGCTTGACCGAGCACGGCGTTTCCGAACCGGATGCCCACGTTTACGCCGAGGGGGTGCGCCGCGGCGGCACCTTGGTCACGGCGAGGGTCGAAGACGAACTCGTGGCCAACGCCGAGCAGATTCTTGGGCAATCGCGGTCGGTTGACCTCGCCGAACGCCGCACGTCTTACGAGTCTTCCGGCTGGACCGGTTTCGATCCCCGGGCGGGAGAGTATGTTCCCGAGGAAACTGATCGGGGCCGCATGGTGAACCGGCCCTGACGGACCGGCCGCACCGGAAGATTGCGTGGTTGTCCCGCGAACCTCGCACCAGGCTATGGCCTGGGTCGTGCCGGACGTGTCATCGCCGCCGGCGAGTTGGGCCACCTGGGCCATCGGTATCCGCCGGCGCAGGCATGTGCAGGTCCTCCTCCCAGAATGGCGGGTATCCTAACCGCGCCGCCAGCCATGAGGTGAGTGCGACCGCCACGGGACGGGGCTCCCGCCTGCGGGAATGAAGTGCCCAAAGCCCGACCGTGCGGCCTCGAAGCCAAGATCGAGCATTCTTCGCAGCGATCCCAAACATCACGTTCAAAACATGGAACAGCGGCTGTAGGAAAAGTGGATGAACCAAACGGCAGCAGAGTTTTCGGTGGGCTAACTAGGGCGTTCCCTGACTATCGAAAAGGCGTGGCAACGATAGCCGCCGCGTCGAACTACCCATCGGCGAGAGGAGGCTTCATTGAATGAAGCCAGGCATCAGCAACCGGTTGCGACCCCACACGGAGAAAGCTAATGGCATCCGTCCGATATATCGTTGCCGACATCGACAAGGCGGTCGCGTTCTATCGAGACAATCTCGATTTTAAAGTGGACATGCACAACCCCGGCAAGTTTGCAGCGC
>SRUQ01000025.1 GCA_004791255.1 bacterium M00.F.Ca.ET.205.01.1.1 | reverse complement strand
AGGAAGTCGCCGAGAAAACCCAAGCCGTTTATGCCGAGTTGGATGTTGCCAAGAGAGAACTCGCTTCAATGAAGAATTTAGGATGATGCGCACATTCACCACCCGTGACGGCTCCATTTGGATGCCGTCGTACCTGACCTCCATCGATAGCAAGACCTGCATCGGCTGCTGCCGTTGTTTCAAGGTCTGCTCGCGCGATGTCATGCATCTTCACGGCGTTGATGATGCGGGTGAAATCCTCGGCCCCTGCGATGACGAGGACGACGATTTCGACGGCAAGCTCAATCGCATGATCATGGTTGTCGATGATGCCGGCCGCTGCATCGGCTGCGGAGCCTGCGGCCGCGTCTGCCCCAAGAACTGCCAGACGCATGTTGCGGCCGACGAGCTCGCAACATGATCTGGCGAAAACCAGGAGAACGGCGTTGCACTTCATCTTTTTGTCGGCTCGTGGGGCTGGTCCTGTGCAGCAATGCGTCGATGGTTTACTTCGCTTTGGATTCGCTCCGTGTGGCAGTCGTCACGACGCTGGCCTGTTCGCTGCTGCTTCAGGCCGGCTACTTCGGCTGCGTGCTCTTTTTCGCGGACGTCGATGATCTGTAGAACTGTTCATTCGCTCCGCAGAGGGCCGGCGAATCCAATCTCTTCCTAAGCCCGTTGGCCGTAATCGAAAGACACGGGGCCGGCGAGTTCGTGCTCAGCTGCCACTGTGCTAGCAAGGGAACGGAATCCAATCCCGGAGCAGATGGCCAGAGTTGAGCGAAGACTGCGGTCGGAGCTCCTGCGCTTCCGGGTCTCCAAGGGGACGACTTTGCGAACCGAAGGGACTTTGAACCGTTGACGTGGCCGGCGTGCGGTAGGTTGGGCCAGCGACAGGGATCCCAGCCGGCCGGGAAGCACCGCCCTCTCAATGTGCGTTGACTTCGCTTCCTTTGGCGAAATGTGGGTAACGGCGAGGGCCGCACTCTTCCCGGGCCGTCGACATTCCCGCCCTTTTGGTGCGTGCGCCGTTAGGCGCGACAATTCGGTGCCCGCGTGTAACTGCGCGCATTCGCCGAAGCTTAGACGTGGTGCATTCCCGCTCGCCCGTTTGGCGGACAGTTCCTGCCGTGCTGGTTTTGCCGCCTAACGCCCGCCGCTCGTCACTGCCACACCCCTCTCCGGCAACGGCTCGGCGCATCGCGCAAGCCGGTTTAGCGATCAGGCCAGGCCCTTCGCGAGTTCCAACGCCTGCCGTTCGAAGAGGCGGCGGTAAATGCCACCATCGAGATTGATCAGGGCGGCATGATCGCCGTCCTCCATGATGCGGCCACGGTCGAAGACGAGCAGCCGATCGAGCGAGCGGACCGTCGACAGCCGGTGTGCGATGACGAGTGTGGTTCGGCCCACCATCAACCGATCCACCGCTTGTTGAATGAGCACCTCGGATTCCGAATCGAGGCTCGATGTGGCCTCGTCCAGAATAAGGATCGGCGCGTTCGCGAGGAAGGCGCGCGCGATCGCCACGCGCTGGCGCTCGCCGCCGGAGAGCTTCAAACCCCTTTCGCCGACCAATGTCCCATAGCCCTTCGGCAGGGGCGCGATGAATTCGTGGGCACTTGCCAGTCGTGCCGCTTGCTCGATCTCGGCCTGGCTCGCGCCAGGCCGGCCATAGGCGATGTTCTCGGCAAGCGACCTGTGAAACAGGATCGGCTCCTGCTGCACGATCGCGATCTGCGAACGAAGGGACTCTTGGGTCACCTCGGAGACGTCCTGACCGTCTATCAGGATCCGGCCGCCGCTCAGGTCGTAGAGTCTCTGGATCAGCTTCACGAATGTTGTCTTGCCGGAACCGGAGGGTCCAACCAACCCAACCCTTTCGCCAGCTTCAATCGACAGCGAACATTCGCTATAGAGCGGCAGGGGATGGTTGGCGTAGCGGAAGTGGACGTTCTCGAAATCGATACGGGCCTTCGTGATCCGGATCGGCTTGGCCTCTGGACGATCGGCAACATCCACGTGCTGATTGTGGATGGCCACTAGTTCTTCCATCTCATTAACCGAGTGCTGCACGTTGCGGACATGCATGCCGGCATCACGCAGATAGCCCTGCAGGACGATGAAGGACGTGAGAACATATGCTATCTCGCCCGGCGTTGCCTGTCCATGCGACCACAGAAGCAGGGCATATCCGACCACCGCCACCCTGAGCGCAACCAAAGTTACGCCTTGGGTTGAGCCGATGATCGTTCCGCGCACCCAGCTCCGGCGCGCGCGGTGCCGCCATTTCGTCATGATATTTGCAAGCCGCTCGTCTTCGCGAACCTCTGCGCCGAAGCCCTTGACCACAGCGTTGCAACTGACCGCGTCCGCAAGCGCGCCGCTGAGCCTTGTGTCCCATCGGTTGGCAAGGCTCGCCGCTGGCGCGACATAGCCGAGCGACAGCGAAATCGAAAACGCAAGGTAGACGAGAGAGCCGCAAGCAAAGATCGCGCCCATGACCGGCCAGTGCCAGCCGAGCAGCACCGTCGAGCCGATCAAGATGACAAACGACGGGAGCAGCGTGACGAGTATCGTGCTGTTGAGGAGGTCGAGCGCCCACATGCCGCGCGTTATCTTGCGCACTGTCGAGCCGGCGAAGCTGTTTGCATGCCAGTCTGTCGAAAAGCGCTGCACATGATGGAACGCTTCGGTCGCGACGTCGGAAATCATTTTCAACACCAGGTCGCTCAGGCCAATGAAGGCGACGTGGCGCATGGCAATGCCACCGAGTGCCAATGCAATCGGTACAGAGAATGCTGCAACAGCTGAATCCGAAGCTGGTGCTGCCGCATTAGCAGCACGAGAAACAGCGTCGATGAGTCGGCCAGAATAGAGCGGCATCAACACGTCAGCCAGCGTGGAGGCGAGCATCGCGGTCATGATGATCGCGAGCCGGGCCGGCTGCCTGTTCCAGAGGCGAACAGTGAAGGCGAAAACGTCGCGACAAGTGGCGCCGCGCCCATGGACGGGGAAACGTCTCATAGTTTCCAAGCGGGCGCATCAACACGCTCGGTCCCAAAGACGATAAAAGACAAAACTGGAATTTCGACCTCCCCCATAACAGCATCAATTTTGGCGGGCAGCTCTTGCCGCCTCACGACGGTGAGTTCAAAAGTCGTGCCAACTGAGCGGGAACATCCGAAGGACAAATTCAGCAGGTTACCGAGCCTGGAGAAAGTCAGCCGCCATCCAGTCGAATACGATTGCTACGGCTGCTCAACTCGGGAGATTGGAAAAGAAGGTCGATGTATCGATTGAATTTTGAGCTTGTTCTTGCCTCGATCAAATAAGTACAGTTGCAATGCAGCTTTCTCAGGCCCGGCACTTAGGTGCTGATTTCAAAAGCGCGCCGCGAATACTTTCCTGCCCATATTCCGTCAATCGGATGCTCGACTGTCGGATTGTGCGCTCCCCGACACAGTGCTGTCGGTTCGCCTCCTGGGTACCTCCCCCGTCGATTGACGACCTGAAGGAGAAGCTTCGCTCGCAAGCTGGCACGACTCTTGAGGGTACTCCAGGTGGCGGAAGGAACTCCGGCTCGAGTCCCGTTGACTTCGGATGTTGCGAGGCTGGGTTGGAGCAAACTGTGCACCAATGAGAACGCAATGAAGGAGACATCATGGAACTCCGGCGGATTGCGGTGGAGTTAGACCTATTCCTCAAGATGACTGATGATGTCGCTCAATCCGAACAGTTGTTCGAACTGTTGTCTGCGTTTGCGCTGAATTTCGATTGCCCGTGGATTGCCTATGGGCCGCTCGCATCAGAGAGGGCTTTCAAGCCGAACCGAGAGGGTTCTGTGGTGATGTGGAATTATCCTGCTGAATGGCAGGAGCGCTACTCGAGAATGGGCTATGCCAAAATAGACCCCCTCATCAAGAAAGGTCGAAAGGAGGCGGGACCCTTTCGATGGAGCGAGGTGTATACTGATGAAAACATAACTGAAGATGGACGCCGCGTCTTGGACGAAGCAGCAACATTCGGCTTGAGGTCAGGCGTTACCGTCCCATTACATGGCCCTGGTGGCAGCTTTAGGTTTGTGAGTTTTGCTCAATCCTCGGACTGCGAATTGCAGAATAGAGCGATCACCTACCTGCAAATGGCCGCGCTGCGGTTTCATCGGATGGTTACGAAGTTCGACACTACGACTGCGTCGGAACGAGCTCATAACCTGTCTCCGAGAGAAATAGAGTGCATTGATTTGGTGTCACAAGGAAAATCATCTTGGGAAATAGGAACTATTTTAGGCAGATCACGAAATACGATAGATTTCCATTTAAAAAATGTAATGCGGAAGTTGGATGCGACCAGCAGAACGGTAGCTGTTGTAAAAGCTTTGAACCTTGGGATTATCGAACCGCCGTAGGTGCGCAGCTAGTTCTCCGCCCGTAGTAGCGCGCGTGATAGCCGAGACGCTCCGGCGTGCGCTCGCTCTTCGAAGCACCCAGCGCCTCGTCCATCTCGGCCTCGAGCACCTCCTGCATCACGGCGCGAATCACCTCGTGCAATCCATCGGCTTCGAAAGCAAAATGTCGTTGACGCTGCTATGGCGGATTTATCTTCAGGCTTGGTCCTGGTGGCGATGCTGAGTTCGCTTCGCTGAGATTGGGCGGTCATGACAGGGTGGTGTTCAATGTCACCGATTCCTGGAAGAAATTACCATCCGTATTAAGCGACTGACGATGAGTGATGTGTGTCCAAAATCTGACAGCTGTCAGAAAACATGTCGGGTTCAATACAGCGGAGCGTCTTAGCTCTGTCGGGCTTTTCGAAGCCTATCTCGCAGTAACTGCGCGCCAGGCGCACTAGCTCGGCCTTTGCTGGTCGATGTGCGGCAATATAGTGTGAGGGCTGACCCGCATGAGAACACGGAACTCGCTCGATGAAGGATGATCGACGGCATCCAGAAAGCTTCTCTCCGGCGGGTTCGAGGGTGCTGCGCGCGCATCTCGGCGACGGGCCAGCGACCAACGGTTGAGGCTACATCTCCGGAGCGAGTGATGCCTCGAAAGATGCAATGCTGTCTCTGGTCCGACGCGCTGGAAGTTTGTGAAGGTCGGCCCGGCAAGTCGGTGAACCGGGCGGCTTAGGCTGCCAAAAAGGGTAGATGTCTGCGTTGCCTCGGTAGATCAGCAGGCGGTATCAGAAAGCCAAAGGCACACGCACACCATCGTGGCGCTTCGCAGGAAGTAGATGGGAGTAATCACCAGTGATTTTACCGGAACTTCGCTCAGCAAACACAGCCGGCAGGGTTTTGGAGATAACGACGACCACGGGATGCGTCGTAGGATGTTCATATTGTCCCCAGGACAAGTTCGCGGTCCGGCAAAGAAAAGTGTCTCATGCGAGTCATCTGGATCTTGAAGATTTCAAGCGGTGTCTGGCCCGCGTACCGACTTCCGTCGACATTGGTTTTGCGGGATACTCCGAACCTTGGCTCAATCCGGACTGTACCGAAATGGTGGAGCACGCTTTCGCCAAAGGCCATGGCATCAGGATTTTTACGACGCTGGTGGGAATGAACGGGCAGGACCTGCAGCGATTGCAAGCCTTGCCCTTGGGCGTATTCGTGGTCCATGTTTTCGATGACGGCACCTACATGAACAGCCGCCTGGTCGGAGACAAGTATCGCGATCTGGTTCGTCAACTCGTCGACGCGGACATCCCCTTGATCCGATTCGTGGCCTTGGGCGAGCCCCACCCAGATATAGCCGACATTATTCCTACCGAAGCCCTGATAAAAGCGCGGCCGGTGAGCAGTAGGGGTGGAAGCGTCGACCCTAAGATCGTTGCACCACGTCAGCCAGTGGTCGGAGCCCTAACCTGCGTGGACGCACGACAGTATCGGAATGTTCTTCTTCCAAACGGCGACGTTACCCTGTGCTCTATGGATTTTGAACGGCGTCACGTATTGGGCAACCTTCTATATGAGGGTTACTCCGCTCTGTTTGAAAAGCCAGTTTTTCGCGAAATCGTCGACCGCATGAATGGAGCAGATGGTTTTCTGCTTTGCAGGATGTGTGAATTCGCCGACCCAAACGACCGGACCTGAGTGCATGCCGGCCGAGAGGGCGTGCCTGGCAGTGCGGATGGCCCCACGACAGATGCACCTGCCCGCGACGCCATCGTGTTTTCACGTTACGCCAGTATGTTCCTGTAGGCGCGGCAGTGGGCCTCGAGCATTTCGGAGACGAGCTCATCGAAAGGTCTTCGCCTTCCAACCGAGCTTGTCGGCCTGCCTAGCTTGAGGTAACGCCGATCACAGGTCAACCATCGGTCGGATGGAAACAGTGTTAGTCGATCCCGATCAGAGCTTGATTGCTTACTCACGGCTCACCTCGTCAACGCCTTCACCCTCCCGGACGATCTCCTTTTCGACTCGCCTGAAGGCAGCAGCCCAGCTGCGGCCGGGGATGGTTGCCGTCGCGGTAGTGGACGTTCTCGAAACCGATGCGGCCCTTCGCCAGCGCGTCTCCCGGTTGCTTCCGCCTGGCCTACGAACGGGCTTTCCGTCAAGGGGGTCCACGGCGGCCCCGCCCTCTTGATCCGGCGGCTCGGGCCAGTCATCGCGCAAGAGATCGGAATCCGCATTCTTCTCAAAGAGAGCGTGGCTTTCGCTGTGTCATCGGTCATCAAATAGTTTCTTGAATCAGGTTGGTGTCCGCAGCCCGAGGTTGAACGGCGAATATTGATGACCGCCGCGAAGCCGCTCGCTCGCTACGGCGCTATTGAGGAGCGCGCTCGCGAGCGGCTTCGCTACCGCCGAGCGACACAACCTCTGGCGACGCGACCCTGCTGATCTCCTTGGACATTTGTCCGGAGGCGCTATGGGCAGCGATGGGTGGTACGTCAACTACCTGATGCCATAGTAGCGATGCTTTCGCGGAAGCTTTAGAAGCCATCCTGCTGCAGCACATTCGAAAGCATCCGAATGGAGGGCAACGCCACCCAACAATATTTGATGAGGATGCCGGCATCACCAGACCAAACCCAGACCAAACAAAGCTGCCTCCGGCATTCTGCTTCAACGTTAAGCGACGAACATCTGCCGCAAACCACTAGCCATTAAACAGCTCTCTTCTTTGAAAGACTATGTGCAGAGGACTTGATATGGACACCGACGCTTTCACGGCTCATGAATCTAACGTTCGTCGTTATTGCCGGGCGTTCCCCACCGTCTTTACGAAGGCCCTTGGGGCGACGATCTGGGACGAGACGGGTAAGCCCTTTATCGATTTCCTGGTGGGTTCCGGCGCACTCAACTACGGGCACAACAATCCGGATATTATGGCGCCAGCGATTGAATATCTCGTCGGTGAGAACATTCTTCTGTCGCTTGATATGCATACGGCGGCAAAGCGTGACTTCATTGAAGGGTTCGTCGATTGGATCCTGAAACCCAGAGGCCTTTCGTACAAGATTCAGTTTCCCGGGCCGACCGGCACGAACGCCAACGAAGCGGCGCTGGCGCTGGCGCGAAAATACACCGGCCGCTCGAGCGTCATGGCCTTTACGAATGCGTTCCACGGCATGTCGCTCGGCTCTCTCGCGGTGTCGGGCTCGGCCTCAACCAGGGAACTGGGAGGCGTTGCTCGCCACGATGTGATCCGTGTTCCCTATGACGGCTATCCGAGCCAAGCTTTCGATTCCGCCAGTTACATCGACCACGTTTTGAGCGACCCGGGGAGCGGCATAGAAAAGCCTGCCGCAATTATACTGGAGACCATCCAGGCAGAAGGCGGCATGAACGCCGCGTCCGCGGCTTGGCTCACGGAAATTCAGCGCATTTGCCGTACGCACGGCATTGTTTTTATCGTCGACGATATCCAGGCGGGCGCGGGCCGAACTGGCGATTTCTTCTCATTCGAGTCCGCGAAAATGGAACCGGATATTGTGTGTCTTTCCAAGTCCCTAAGCGGTTCAGGTAGCCCGCTGTCTATCGTTCTGATTCGACCCGACTTGGACATATGGAAGCCCGGAGAACACAGCGGGACCTTCAGAGGCAACAATTTCGCCTTCGTGACGGCAGGAGCCATGTGCAAGATGTGGTCGGATAGGAAATTTACTGCAGGTGTCGAGCGGACAGCCGTCAGGCTGCAAACCCACCTCGATCGCCTGGTTGCGAAATTTCCAAGATACATCGAACAGAAGCGCGGCCGCGGTCTGATGGCCGGCCTGAAATGCCGTTCACCGGCAGTTGTCGGCCGCGTGCACGATGTCGCATTCGAAAATGGCCTTCTTATCGAATCCTCGGGGCCAAATCGCGACGTTATCAAAGTCCTCCCGCCGATAACCATCACCAATGCCGAACTCGATCGTGGCATCACCATCCTTGAACACACACTACAGGAGCAAGACAATGCCTAGTCAGATATCTCAAGTGCCAGCCATCTCGCCGGTTTCGATCAGAGAACGGATCGGCTCGATCAACACTGCGGAAATCATCTCGGTCCTGAAAGGTGAGCTCACCGCTCTGCACATCAAGCAAGCTTTCAGCACCGAGGTAGCCGAGAAGATCACCACGAACTTTGTTGGTAGTGCCGGTCTCAAGGAGCGTAACGATGGTGTGCCCGGACAATATGTCGGCGCATCTCACTACAGGAAGGATGCAGCCAGCTATTTCGCAGACGCCGAAAAGGCGCGACCGCACGTCGAAGCGCTTTTTGAGAATTTGGTTGACCCGGTCCGAGCAATATTCGGCGCGTTGAAGCGAGAGCTTCACAACAAGGGCATTGAATTGCGGCTGGCGCGTTCAGAACACGGTCAGGCCAATGTCTGTCGCGCCCTCAGTTGGTCTGGTACCGGCACGTTTTCCTTGGCCCCCCACGACGATGTCGCTCAAGTCCTATGTGCCGGGAACGATTATGAGCTTTCTGCGGTGGCGCACAACACCGTCGCAGCATTCAACTTCTATCCCAGCATTCCCGAAGAAGGTGGCAATCTGCGGCTCTGGAGCCATAAGCCGACAGTCATCGACCGAAAGTCGCAGGGTGTGGAGACCACGGGATATCCCTATTCGGCAGCTTATCTCGAGGCCGTACCTTGCCGCGACTTCCAGCTCAAGGCCGGGGATATCGCCCTAATCGATGGCGGCTTCGTCCACGGGGTTACCGGTCGATCAGGCGACGGAAAGCGTCGCCTGGTGCTGAATTGCTTTTTCGGATTTGCCCGGCCGGATCTTGTTCTCTGGTGGACCTGAAGTTCGGCGTGTCGCGATAGACCGGCTTCCGCCGGCAGCTAAGGCCTCGACATCCTCGCAACGGGTGGGCTGCCAGGGCTACTTGATGCCTGTTTCAAAGGAGGAGACAAGCCATGAAGCACGCTCGCTTCTGTTACCGCCGATTGGACCTGTTCGTGCGCAATCCCCACCGGCGATCAAGGCCAATGGGATGCTGGTTCGATATTCGTGGGCTCGCTGTTCGGTGAGTGCGGGACCATCATACGGTTCCCGTTCAGAAACCGGGCCATCTTCCCCATCAATGGCGGACCCGCAACCGCGCCGGACGCGCCTTCGCCGGTTGGTTACCCCGTCTACGACGTGCTCTGATCCCTGAAAACTGGATCGTTCTCGGTAATTCCCTTGGAAGGACCGGAAGACGATGAAGGCATGGAAGTTTCCGGACGCACAGAAGGCGTTTATTTTGAAGCAGGGGGAAGACGGGATTTCCCGTGCCGAAATCTGCCGGCGCGCGGGGATCAGCCAAGCGACCTATTTCAACTGGAAGAAGAAATATGACGGGCTGCTGCCGCCCGAGATGAATGGCTGAAGCAGCTTGAGGACGAGAACGGCAAGCTCAGGAAGCTGGTGGCCGATCTCTCCCTGGACCAACGAGATGCTGCAGGACGTCATGCGCCGAAAACTGTGAGGCCTGCTCGCAAACGCGGGCTGGTGGCCGAGAAGGGTGGTGAGTGGCACGTGTCGATCCGGCGGCATTGGTTCCTGACCCTTGCCGATGCCTCTGAAAAACGTTGGAGGATTGGCGCAGATACTACTACAACACGACGACAGAACGCCCACGGTATCGCGGAGCACGAGCTTTCTTACCCGTGGCATCCTTGGGCCGGGAGCATGGCCCTATTTATGAGTTGGTCGAGAAGGCTGGTAGAGAGGTTTCCGTGCGACCGGATGGTCGCCGCAGTCTGTCTCGGCAAGGCTGGGGCGGTTGCGGCGCGGGAAGTATCGCGCTTTGCCCGCAACAGCCGCGACTGGCTCATCGAGATGTGCCGCGTCGTCGATACCGTGCTGATCGACCAGGAGACGGCCTACGCACCGCGGCAGGCAATGACCGGCTGCTGTGAAGGGCACTCTTAACAAGTATGAACTTGATCCTCTGCGTCAGCGCTCCCTGTCGGCCCGCTATGAGAAGGCCCGGCGCGGAGAACTCGTCGTCGCTGCCCCGGTCGGCTTCGTGAAGGTCGGCGACCGGCTGGAGAAGGATCCCGATCGTCGCATGCAGGAGGCCATCACCCCTGCGTTTGACAAAGTGGCGGAACTCGGCAGTGCCCGCCAGTCCTGCTCTGGTTGCTCAAACATGGGCTGGAACACGGGCCGGCATCACTGAGCGCCCAATGATGGCGACGCTCTGCTCCCCGGCCTTCCGCTGCCGGCGCTGTGGCCGCAAGCTGACAGTCCGCTACACGAAACCAAGCACAACATTCCGCGCTACTCCTGCTGGCGTGGTCTGCTTGACGATGGAGAGCCGCGTTGCATCGCCTTCGGTGGGCTACGCGTCGACGACGCCATCGAGGAAGCTCTTCTGCGGTTTGTTGACCGGGAAGCGACAGCCGCGGCCGTCGAGGCCGAAGCGCAAGCGGCTAGTCGCCGCGATCAGGTCCGCGATGCTCTGATGCGCGATCTCGAGGTGGCATGCTACAGCGCGGATCGGGCGTTCCGGCAATACAACGCCATCGATCCGCGGAACCGGCTGGTCGCGGCGGAACTGGAGTTGCGATGGAACCGGACGCTTACGCGTGTCGGCGAGATCCGCGCATGCTTCGACATCGGAGCCATCACTTCTGTCGCCAATACACGTCACCGCGCTCGCCGCCAATCTCAAGGCTGTGTGGGCGGCGCCGACGACAGATGCAAGGCTCAAGACGCATCCTTCGCACCGTCATCCGGGAGGTGGTCGCCGATATCAATGACGAAGCGTCAGAAATCGTTCTACTGATCCATTGGATTGGCGGCGTCCGCACCGAACTGCGGCCGCCGAGGAAGCGGTGCGGACAGCTCAACAGCACTTCGGCCGACATCCTGGCAACCTTCCGGCAACTGGTTCTCATAGCCAATGATGACCTGATTACCGGCATCCTGAACCGGAACGAACAAGCCGGCGCGTTTGCTCGGCTTGCACCGAAGACGCTCAGGCTCGCCGCCGAAGTAGGCGCGATCGAAGGTATTCATCCCCTACCGGATGGCCTGTGGATCTTCAACCGATCAACGCGCGGCGAACCGGTGGCTCAGAGCATTGTTTTGCGTGCGAGGCAGAACCCAAACACCCCACATTCTCTTCAGCAGCATAGACAGATGGGTGTTATGAAACAGGATTGTACAACGAGGTGCGCATCGGGCGATCGGACACGATACCAGGGGTCATGACGATTAACCGACGGCATGCGCCCACCGCCTCTTTCCAATTGACGTGATGGTTTCTGGATTGGCGAGGAGTTTCTGCCAGGCCTCGCACGCCGCGTCGATGATGCGTCGTAGCGAAGACTCGGTTTGAGAGCCAGTTGGATCTCAGGTATTGCCAGAGGTTTTCCACCGGGCTCAGTTCGGGGGATCGCGACGGCAGGAAGATCGGCGTGATGTTCTCCGGCACGTGCTGTCGGGGACGCCTGCCACGTCTTGCCCATTGACGGACCAAGCCGTTCTTATGGCCGATGCGGGCTTTGTCTTGAAACCATCCCCCCGTGTGCCTTTCGGCAGGTCCACCAGATGGGCCTTCAGTGTGCGCGGGAATTTTTTTTACACCCTTCGACGGTGTCGGCATCCTGCGCGGGGTGACGCGGCCGGGCGCTCATGTGCGAGAAGCCCAGCCTCTTCAGCACTCGACGCCGAAGCGCTCCTTGATGACCCGCTGGAGATCGACGCGGCGCCACCGCACCACGCCGTCAACGGCAGGATCAGGCCCGTTTCGACAATCTCGGCCAGCTCTGCCGGTTGCTTGGGCAAAAGCCGTGATGTGGGCCATCCGACCACGAATCCAGAAGCCCATCCGGCCCGGCTTCGTTGAACCGGTGTGCCCAGTCCCGCAAGGTCTGGCGGTCCATCCCGCCGATCCTGCCGCGTCCGCACGGCTCATGCCGTCAAGCCCCGCCGCTAGAGCAGTTCAGGTTTTGACTGAATCTGAGGGGATTCCGGTTTAGGCTGTTTTGTGATTCATGTGTGGACGGCCCCCGTTGAGCAAGAAGATTCTGACAATGGCAATACTGAAGCGGTCAGGTTCATTCATGTGTTCGGCCTGTTTTTGTGCGGCCTCAGGCCGCTGGCCATGATGGTGTCGGTGGATCGGGCCCTCATCAAGCTGCCGCGCTGCGATGCGCGTTGAATCACTCAGGTTCTCCCGATCCCCGGCTTGACCGGATCTGCATCACTGATGTCGTTCTCTCCTGCCCAAACTGGATGTCATTTCGCGCGACCGTCGTTACCCTCGAGCCATTGACGGCGTCGCGCGGTAGTTTTCCTCACGCGCCATCACCGCCCAGGCGATCCGCGCTACCTTGTTGGCGACAGCGACTGTGACCAGCCGTGCCGGCTTACGCTCGAGCAACTGGTTCGCCCAGGTACTGACGGTCGTCGCTTTTCGCCGCGTGTATCGGATGACCGCCGTGGCGCCGACGACGAGGAGATGCCGTAAATAGCGATCTCCCATCTTCGAGATTCCTCCCATTCTGTCTTTGCCACCGGAGGAATGTTGTTTTGGAACAAGGCCGAGCCAAGCAGCGAATTGACGACCGGAGCGGAAGACTTTTGCGTCGACGACGGTGGCAGCGAGGGCGGTCGCCGTGATGAAGCCGATTCCGGGAATGGTTGAAAGCCGCCGGCAGACCTGGTTCGTGCGATACCACGCCAGAAGCTCGATCTCGATCTTCCGGATTTGTGCGCCAAGCCCTTCGATCGTTCGGGCGAGGAGGATAAGAACCTGTCGCGCCATCGCGGGGAGCGGCCCATCGCCCTTGTCAAGAGCTTCGATTAGACCACGGACATGGGCCCGGCCCTTCGGTGCGACGACGCCATACTCGGCCAGATGCGCCCGCATCGCGCTGATTTGCGCTGTGCGCTGCCGAACCAAGAGGTGGCGAGCCCGATGAAGCATCAGAATGCTCTGGGCATCCGCCGATTTGACAGCCACGAACCGCATTGTCGGTCGCGTCACCGCCTCGCAGATCGCTTCCGCGTCGGCCGCATCGTTCTTGTTGCGCTTGACGTAGGCCTTTACGTAAGCCGGCGGCATCAACTTGACCACATGCCCGAGTGCAATCAGCTCCCGCGCCCAATGGTGCGCCGTCGCGCAGGCCTCCATGCCGATGAGGCACGGCTGCATATCGCGAAGCAACGGAATAAGCTGATCGCGCCGAACTTTTCGACGGAGCACCGCGTTTCCTGCATTATCGACGCCGTGAACTTGAAAGACGTTCTTGGCGATATCCAATCCGATCGTGATAACTTGCATGCGGACGGTTCCTTCCCTCTGATGGTCCTTTGACAACGCCATCTTGGCACATTGCGATGCCGCTGGGTCGGGGGCCGTCCACCCCATCAAGATGCTGGCTGGAGTGGAGGCCAGCATCGGATGACGCGACCTCTTTCGAATGATCTTCGTGAGCGTGTTGTTGGTGCGATCGAGGCGGGCGAAAGCTGCCGATCGGTCGCAGCTCGTTTCGGCATTGCCGTATCGTCGGCGGTGTAGTGGTCTCAGCGCTACCGTTCGAGCGGGTCTGTCGCGCCCGGCAAGGTGGGCGGTCATCGCAAGCGCGTGCTGGAGCCGCACCGTGCCTTCATCGCGGAGCGGATCAACCAGACACCGCATCTGTCGCTGCACAGGTTGAAGGATGAGCTGGCGGCGCGCGGGGTGAAGGTATCGCACGATACGGTGTGGCGGTTCCTGCGCGCGAGGGGCTGCGGTTCAAAAAAAACACTGTTCGCCCTTGAGCAGGCCCGTGCTGATATTGCCCGCCGGCGGCAACGCTGGCGATCCTGGCAGTCCGGTCTCGATCCGAGACGGCTGGTGTTCATTGACGAAACGTGGATCAAGACCAACATGGCGCCGCTGCGGGGCTGGGGACCACGAGGCAAGCGCCTGCGCGGCTTTGCCCCGCACGGCCACTGGCGCACGCTGACTTTTCTCGGCGCTTTGCGCCACGACCGGCTGACGGCGCCTTGCGTCTTCGACGGACCGATCAACGGTCAGTGCTTCCGCGCCTATGTCGAGCAACAGCTCTTGCCTGTGCTCGAGCCCGGCGACATCGTCATCATGGACAATCTTGGCTCCCACAAGTCGGCCGCCGTCCGGCAGATGATCCGAGCCGCCGGCGCAAGGCTCTGGTATCTGCCGCCATACTCGCCCGACCTCAACCCGATCGAGCAGGCCTTCGCCAAGATCAAGCACTGGATGCGCGTGGCTCAGAAGGGAACCATCGAGGAGACATGGCAACACGTCGGCTGCCTCGTCTCCTCAATCCAGCCCGGCGAATGCAGCAATTACTTCTTCAATGCCGGATATGCTTCCGTCAAAACCTGAAAGGCTCTAGCGAAAGCAAACGGCTGCTCTGCCGCGCGTCCTTCGAAGCCCGTGCCAACCGGCGAAGCTCCGAAGCCGAATTGTCTGTCGGCAACTGAACTGCTGGTCCCATAGGCAAATCCCCCTTCGCCCCGAAAGAATCTGGACCGAAACACGCACTCACGAAATGCTCATCATCAATCGACGCTCTGGACGCATCTTGACCGAGGTGTCTGTGACGTATCTTCCTGTAGCCCGTCTGGAGCTCCAGGCCACCGGCAACGCAGCAGGTCTCATGCCGGCCTTCGTGGCAAGCCCGGGCGGTCGTCACGGTGGCGCGGGACCACGCCAATGACCTCATACTGATTCAGCGCAATCGCGAGGTTGCCTCATCAGCAGCTTCATGGCCGCCCATTCTTCCAACACTTGATCCAATGCCGGTATCCGACACCCTGCTGTCGGGTCTGTCGGCTCCCCCACACAATGTAACGGCTTTTTGCTCCACTGCACCCCATTTAAGTCATTGAACAACATTCGGAAAAAGACTTTCCAACGCTCTCATCGGCGAAACTGGCACGGCTTTTGCGCGTCCCCAGTACACCGTTCTTGAATGGAGGTATCTGTATGGCTCGACATCGTCCCGGGACAACCGCAGTGGCTACACGCAATAAATATGAGATCCTCGGCGCGGACATACCCGAAGAAACGCTATTCAAGGGCGACTTATTGGTGGCGTCGTTATCGGAATCACCGCGCAGCGTGAACTCCATTTATTACTACGATGATGCAGGTTCTCGCCTATTTGAACGTCTCTGTCACGAGGAAACATATTACCTGTTCAGAACAGAAAAGGACATACTAGCCGAACATGCAAGGTCCATAGCCGACATCACAGGTCCTATCTTTATCGTTGAACTGGGATCTGGAAACGCCGAGAAAACGACTCTTTTATTTGATGCCTACTTGAAGGAACACGGCCGCACTTTTTACGCTGCCATCGACATTAATCGCTCGATCTTGGAGAGGGCGGCTGAGAACGTTCTCTCCGTGACAGACGATTTGGACTTCTTAGGAATTGTCGGGACCTACCAGACCGGACTCGCGCAAGTCGCCAATCTAATTGGACCAAAGCTTTTAGTTTGCCTCGGCAGCACTATGGGGAACATGCACGATGACGAACTGCATGATCTCCTCCTATCGGCGCGATCGGCTTTGTCTTCTGGCGACTATCTTTTGGTCGGGATGGATTTGGACAAAGAAACCAAAATTCTAGAGGCGGCCTACAATAATCAAACAGCTATTCTGACCAACTTATGTGTCCTGCAACATTTGAACTGGCGTTTCGGTGGAGATTTTGATCCATTCCAGTTCCGGCACGTGGCATTCCATAATAAATCGCTGTATCGAATGGAGAGCTATCTGGAAGCAATGCAGGAACAAATGATCAATCTAAAAAGTCTGAATTTCTCCTTTCATCTCGAGAAGGGAGAGATGATTAGGACGGAGATCATGCGGAAGGTTGAATTGTGTGCGTTCCACAAGCTGCTCGGTCTGTATAATTTCCGCCCGGTTCAGCATTGGACGGACTCGCGCCAGCAATATGCGGTTTCTCTGTTTCAACTCGGTGCAGAGCCGACAGAACTCGAATCATGACGTCCCCTGGAGAAAATGCGATGAGAGAGGACATTGAATCGGAAGCGCGGAGCCCTAGTCATGGGCATGTTTCGTTTCGATGGAGTTGAGCCAGTCGACCCGACTGATCACGTTCTGTCTCTGGGCCAACCGACGACGATGTCTAAGCGCATGGTCTATGGCGGCGATGCCGCTGGGCTGCCGACGCGGTTTTCGCAGATCAGGAATAAAGCGCGGTCGCGAATTAGACGATGCTTTCCTATCTCGTCATCTGTAAGGCCGGTCTCGACGGTTCTGGATCCACATGATTCAGAAGGAAAATGTCGAATGGGACGTGGCGATTCTGCTTTGATTGCAACCTCGCGTCGGCGCCGGACGAAGAAGTGTCGAAGTCAGGGCCGTAACCTTGATCCGCGTGTTGTTCGTACATCGGCGCCGAGGTTAGCCGCGGGGCAGCCCAATCGAAGACGCCTCCGCACCGTAAGCCCGCGCGGGGCTAATCGACAAGCGGATCCGGCACGTCGCCCGATGGTGAAGCCGCCTTCTAACGGCATCGGAATTTGCCAAGTTATGCGGTGTCGAAGCTATCTAGGATGGAGGTGTCCCTGGAAAATATTATCATCTTGGGAATTGGCCCGTTGAAGGCCGCATCAGAGATTGTGCGAGGTTTAACATGATTACCTTTTCCGAATTTGCCGCTAGCCTGACCTACGATGCCATTCCCGAGGAGGTCCGTGCCATTCTCAGGCGCAGTTTTGCAGACACGCTCGGCGTCGCGGTGGTGGGGGCAACCACGCAGATCTCGTCGATCACTAGGGAGATTGCCGATCGCCTATGGCGGTCGTCGCCTGAAATCGGCGCGGCCAGGATGATTTTCGACGGGCGCCCCGTCAGCCCGGCGGGAGCGGCATTCGCCGGCGCTTTTACCATTGATTCGATCGATGGGCACGACAACAACAGCCCCTGCAAGGGCCACGCCGGCTCGGCGGTGTTTCCTGCGCTGCTCGCTGTAGCGGATTCGCTTAGGTCTTCGGGCGCCGCAATTTCTGGAAGGGAATTCATGGTTGCGCTGGCCGTTGCTTATGAGGTTGCCTACCGCGCGGGTCTGACGCTTCACGGCACCGTCTCCGACTACCACACTTCAGGGGCGTGGACAGCGGTCGGCGTGGCGGCGGGAGTCTCCCGACTGCTGGGGCTCAGCCAGGAGCAGACGCGCCATGCAGCGGGCATTGCAGAATACCACGGTCCTCGCAGCCAAATGATGCGTTGCATCGATTTTCCAACCATGCTGCGCGACGGCGTCGGCTGGGGTGCGCCGTCGGGCGTCATGGCAGCCTATTTGGCTGACCTCGGCTTCACTGGCGCGCCGGCGATCACGGCCGAGGGGGCCAGCGCCGAGCCGTGGTGGTGCGATCTCGGAGAGGCTTGGCGTGTCGCTGAAGATACCTCATACAAACCCTATCCGGTCTGTCGCTGGGCGCATCCATCGATCGATGCCGCGCGCGACTTGATGCATGACAACTGCCTTTCCAGCAACGATGTGACGCGTGTCCGGATTCAGACGTTTCACAATGCCGTTCGGCTTGCTGGTCACAACCCGAAGACGCTGGACGAAATGAGCTATTCGATCGCGTTCC
Organism: bacterium M00.F.Ca.ET.205.01.1.1; assembly: GCA_004791255.1. Classification (GTDB taxonomy): domain Bacteria; phylum Pseudomonadota; class Alphaproteobacteria; order Rhizobiales; family Rhizobiaceae; genus Mesorhizobium. The sequence goes on along the minus strand of SRUQ01000025.1, from coordinate 1,188 downwards.
CGGTTGCGACGATGATCGTGCGTGGCAAAATAGGGCCGCAGGAGCTTTTGCCGGAGGTTCTGCAAGATGAAGAAATCCGACGCATTTCCAACGCCACCGAGCTTGTTGAAACCGAGCACTACACCCGCATCAGCGTCGGTAAGCGTTGGGCCGACGTCACGCTTTACCTAAAGGACGGCCGCCAAATCATGTCGGAGCCGCGCACGCCGAAAGGCGATCGCGACAATCCCATGAGCGCGGAAGAGTTCCACAGCAAATACGTCAATTTCACGAACGGTTTGATCAGCGATGGCAGGGCCGAGGAGATGGAAGCGATAGCGCTGTCATTCGATCGATTGGACAATAAAGGGCTTAACCGTCTGATCGGTTTGACCGTTGCGCCACTTGATCACTGATCTTTGCCGCGGCCAGATTTACGGGTTGGCCGGAATTATTTTCCGCCGGCTGTTCTTTTAGGTCCATCCGGCGGGCCAATCTCTATGGTCAGGACAGCCGCTGAAGCAACGGAGCAAGAGACTGGGGGCCAATGGGATAGCCGGTCCCCGCGCCGATCTTCTTGCGCGGTTCACAGACCGACGGAGCGTCGCCCAGCGTCCGCCGCCTACCGCACGAACGATACCACTGATCACGCAGCGATCATGAGCGCGCATCCTTGCCTCGGATGCGTTCAAGCCCAATCGAAAACTGCTCATCGCTAAGCCAGAAGCTCAATATCTTTCTCTGCAGTGACGCGACGGATAATTCCCACCTTGATCGTGTCCCGGGGCGTAGATGCTATGGGCGAGCGGCGAGGGTGTGGCATCTTTCGGCGCTGTTAGAACCAACTCTTCAGAAGGAGGCGCCCCATGAGCCGCTGAAGAAGATTGATGCCGACGCGCCATCATTGTTGAAGCTGCGCGACGAAGCCGGCCAGGCCGGGCATACAATCAAGCGGATCGCCGTCGCCTATGAGGCGGCCGGCGACGGCTTTTGGCTGGCGCGCTGGCTGCGGGCGCGCGACATCGAGGTCTATGCCATCCACCCTGCCAGCGTGCGGTGTCGCGTGAGCACCGGCGTGCCAAGGTATTTCGGATATACTATCCGTCGCGTTCCAGTGGATGAAAATTTTCGCGCAATCGTCTCGGCAATGTCTGAAGCAGTTAGCGAAAACACAGTCATGATGCTCGCCTCAATGCCGTCCTGGTCGCA
>SRUQ01000254.1 GCA_004791255.1 bacterium M00.F.Ca.ET.205.01.1.1 | reverse complement strand
GTGCCACCGGCGCGGTCGGCGCCACGGGTGCGACCGGGGCTGACGGCGTGACGGGTGCCACCGGCGCGGTCGGCGCCACGGGTGCGACCGGGGCTGACGGAGCAACAGGTGCCACCGGCGCGGTCGGCGCCACGGGTGCGACCGGGGCTGACGGCGTGACGGGTGCCACCGGCGCGGTCGGCGCCACGGGTGCGACCGGGGCTGACGGAGCAACAGGTGCCACCGGCGCGGTCG
>SRUQ01000253.1 GCA_004791255.1 bacterium M00.F.Ca.ET.205.01.1.1 | reverse complement strand
GCCGGATCGTATAGAGGTAGAGCCCTTCGATCTCACGCAGCTTGATGATGGCGCCGACGATGTTGCGGGTGCGCAGCTCGATCAGCACCGGCTTGCCGGCCGCCGCGGTGTCGACGGCGCCCGCCGGCGGCTCAGGCATGGCGAAGTCGGCGTCGGTCTTGGCTTTCATGACGAACGAGCCGTCAGGCTTGATCAGGGCGGCGTGCGCCAGTCCGCGGCCAACGGCTTCCTTGTTCAACAGATCGAGGAAACCACTGCGGTCGAGGCCGTAGAGCGTG
>SRUQ01000252.1 GCA_004791255.1 bacterium M00.F.Ca.ET.205.01.1.1 | reverse complement strand
AGCCGATCCTCAATATCGGCTCCGGCGATATCGTCGGCGCGGAAGCCCTGATGCGCTGGCGCTCGCCGGCGCGCGGCCTGGTGTCGCCGGAAAACTTCATCCCCGTCGCCGAGGAGACCGGATTGATCGTGCAGCTCGGCGACTGGGCGTTGCGCAAGGCCTGTGGCGTGGCGGCGGGCTGGCCGCAGGAGATGCGCATGGCGGTCAATGTCTCGGCAGCCCAGATCAAGAGCGGCGGCTTCGCCCGCAGCGTGATCTCGGCGCTAGCATTTTCCGGC
>SRUQ01000251.1 GCA_004791255.1 bacterium M00.F.Ca.ET.205.01.1.1 | reverse complement strand
GGAGAGCACGGATGCACTTCCGAGCCGACGTGATGAGCCAACAGGCGGACGATGCGCTCGCCATCGGCGGCAGACAGCACCTTCCACGTCTCGGCCAGCCTTTCGGTGAGGCGGTCCACCCAAATGAGGCCGTCGGGATTCAGCATGACTTCGACGACCACGGGATCGTCCAGCAGCCGTGCTATTTCGGCTCCGAGCGCCGTGCGCAGCATGCGCGAGCTGCGGGCGCGTCCTTCGCTATTGTTTTGCGAAACCGTCATCTCGTCCCCGTCTTTCCG
>SRUQ01000250.1 GCA_004791255.1 bacterium M00.F.Ca.ET.205.01.1.1 | reverse complement strand
CGCCGTGATACGCCAGAGTGTCTGGCGCACACGCCCGCTCGCCTCTGGGAGATGATCGGACACGCTTTCCACCGCGCCATAGATGCCGTGGTCATAGACCCCGAAAACCGTGGTGCGACGCATCACGCGAATATTCGGCAGGCTCTCGAATTCAGCCTCCAACGCTGAGACCCAGTCGGTGGCTTGCCCTCCGTCCAGCGTTCCCGTCTCGGACAGAAGCCGCCCGCCCAGGCGGAAATCCTCGTCGGCCAAAATCACACGTGCGCCCCCGCGCGCCG
>SRUQ01000249.1 GCA_004791255.1 bacterium M00.F.Ca.ET.205.01.1.1 | reverse complement strand
GTGAGGTTCAGCGCGCCGGGACCGAGCGTAGCCAGACAGACTCCGGGCTTTCCAGTAAGCCGCCCATGCGTAGCCGCCATGAACGATGCCGCCTGTTCGTGACGCGTCACCACCAGTTTGATCGAGGAATGCCGTAGTGCTTCAACAAGGTCGAGATTCTCTTCCCCGGGAACCCCGAAGATTTGCCGAACGTTCTCGTTCTCAAGTGCAGATACAAGCAACTCGGCGCCGTTCATTGGTGTCGTCCTCGGCTGACGTTTTTTACGGCCACTCTGAAC
>SRUQ01000024.1 GCA_004791255.1 bacterium M00.F.Ca.ET.205.01.1.1 | reverse complement strand
CGGAGGTCGGCGCTGGCTCCTGGCGCCTCGACGATGAGCTCGAAGCCACGCTGCGCCGCACCGGCGAACGCGGCGACATCATCAAGACCATGCACCGCGAACTGACCGGCAAGGGGCTTGCCCGCAGGGCCGCCGACTGGGTGATCCACGATCGATCCGGCGAGCCCGTCCAGTCTCTCGTCGGTCGCGTTGTCGCGCGTGGACTGGCCGACGAGATCAATGACCGCCATTACATGATCGTCGACGCCGTCGACGGTAAGAGCCATTGGATCAACATCGGTAGAGGCGAGGCGATGGAAACGATGCCAAATGGCTGCATCGTGCGTGTCGCGCCAAGGAACACCGAGCCGAGGCAGGTCGATCGTACCATCGCCGAAATCGCCGCCGCGCATGGCGGCCGTTACGACGTCGATATGCACCTGAAGCATGACCCATCCGCCACCGAGAGCTTTGCGCGAACGCATGTGCGGCGGCTGGAGGCGATCCGCCGCGCGACCGGCGGCGTCGAGCGAGAGCCGAACGGCACCTGGCTCATCGCGCCGGACCATCTCGATCGCGTCGCGAATTATGAGGGCCAGCGGGCCAGGGCCGAGCCTGTCGTTGCCGACAAGCTCTCCTCAATGGCGCTGGAGCGACAGGTCAGCTTCAACGGCGCCACCTGGCTCGACCGGGAGCTGGTTGCCGATAGACCCGAGCCTTTGCACGGATCCGGCTTCGGCCGCGACGTGAGAGAGGCGCAAGCTCGCCGGCGGCAGTGGCTGATCGCGCAAGGCCTCGCGCATAAAGAACAGGATGGGATCGTCTATCGAGCCAACATGCTTTCGATCCTGCGCCAGCGAGAACTGAACCGTGTTGCTGGCCAACTGTCGGAGGAACTTGGCCTGCCCTATGCCGAAGCGCGATCCGGAGGACGAGTAGAGGGTACGCTCCGCCGCTCCGTCGAGCTTGCCAGCGGAAAATATGCCGTCGTTGAAAAGTCGCGCGAGTTCACGCTGGTGCCATGGCGGCCGGTGCTTGAGCGCCATGTGGGCAAGGAGGTCTCCGGTGTCGTAAGTGGGGAGGGGATTTCATGGACCGTCGGCCGGCAAAGGAGCGGACCTGGTGTTTCGTGAGATGGTGTACAGCTTTTTAGCCAGCGGCGCGGGCAGCCATGCGAGCCCGCGTAGACCTTATGGCCGCACGCCCGCAATCGGTCGCATGGACCTGCCAGGCGGGGCGGCTTTGGAGCGTTCGGACCCGACACGCTGCGTGAGTGGCCAGACTTCGAGCGCTCGAAGATGCGGACTGTTGTCTGCTGGCCGGCGTTATTCCGGCTGGCCTATGACCGCGGCGCAACAGTTCACCGCTGAAGTTGCCACGGGCGAACATCGACAAGAGAAAAAACACCATTGCGCGATACAAATCGCCGTTGAAAGCGTTTAGGTTGCATGCGCTTCGCCAAGTAAACGGATACCCCAGAAGAGAGCCATGACCACGGCCCGCCATATCGTGACGCTGCTTAAAAGCCACATTGCCGGCGACGAGGATCGTTTCCTCTCTATCGCGATGCAGCTTGCTGCGCATGAGGCACGTCAAGGCCATGGTAAGCTTGCTCAGGAGCTCAAGGATCTGGTCGACGCAGCCAAGAGCAGGGACGCCCGGATTGTCAAGAGCAGTCGGCCGGTTCCCCTTTTTCAGCCAAAGGGCGAGCTCGCAGGGCTCCTGCATGTGCGCTATCCGGACCTGCGACTGACCGACATGATTTTGCCGGACAGTCTGCGCTCGCGCCTGCACCGCGTGCTGGGAGAGCAGCGCCAACAAGCAAGCTTGCGCGAGCACGGGCTTGTTCCCCGTCGCAAACTGCTTCTGGTCGGCCCGCCAGGATCAGGCAAGACGATGACCGCATCGGCATTGGCCGGGGAGCTTCATCTGCCCCTTTTCACGATCGTCCTCGATGGTTTGATCACCAAGTTCATGGGAGAGACTGCCGGAAAGCTGCGGCTTGTTTTTGATGCAATGCAGGCGACGCGGGGCGTCTACTTCTTTGACGAATTCGATGCCATCGGCGCGCGTCGAGGCGAACGCCAGGATGTTGGCGAGATTCGGCGCGTGCTGAATTCGTTTCTGCAGTTTCTCGAGCAAGACGACAGCCACAGCCTGATTATTGCGGCAACAAATCATCCCGAGCTGCTCGACAGAGCTTTGTTCCGCCGTTTCGACGATGTCATCGAATACGCCGTGCCCGATCGGCCGATTATAGAGGCGCTGCTTCGGGCTCGACTCGACCGCTTCGACACCAGAGGGCTTGCCTGGAACGAGGCGATCTCTCAGGCAGAGAGACTGTCGCAGGCCGAGATCACGCGCGCGGCCGACGACGCTGCAAAAACCATCATATTGCGGGGGGGGAAGCGGATCACCTCGGAAGCGCTCATCGACGCTCTGAAGGAACGCCGGCAGGCGTCGCTGTTTGAGTAGCGACAGCACAGATCATAATGGCAGACGATTTTCCGCGCGACCGCGCCCATATCCACCTTCGCAACAACGGCATTCGGGAAGCCTATCGGCGGCCCAACCAACTTATACATGCACCGCCGCTGCCGGCGCGTGATCGGGCGTCGCATGCTGCGGCCTTGACGCAATCCATCGAACAAGCGGTCGAAAGTGCACGCCAGCAGATTGCGGCGCGTGACCCCCAGCTGTCGGTCGGCACGCCTGGCTTTTACCTCGCGATCGATCTGCCCATGTCCGGACGGGCGGCCCTCGACCAGTTGGCCGATCGTCGCCAGCACATGGAGCTGGTCGCCGTCCATGAGCCAACTCAACCCGGTGCTCCCATCACAGCGTCGGTGTTCCTGCCGCAAAGCGCGCAAGCCTATTATTTGCGGAAAGTCGAGGCGTATCGAGACGTTGATACTGACCGCGGCAGACCGCGCAACGAGCCGCTCGTCTCCCGCATGGAGACAGTCAGGCTGGCGACTGCACGATCGTTGTTTACCGACCACGACGACCTCTTCCCCCAGGCCGCTGACGAGCAGGTGTGGTGGGAAGTCTGGCTGCGCGACGGTCGCCGCGAGAACTTCGAGCACATTGCCGAAGCCCTGAACATCACTTTGCGCACGCATGCGGTTAGGTTTCCGGAGCGGGTGGTCATGCTGGCCCTCGCCAGCACGGCAATGCTCGACCGCATGATTGCGCACAGCGATGTCGTCGCCGAGCTGCGGCGCGCGAAGGATACGCCGTCCTTCTTCCTGGGCCTTGGCGGCGCGGAGCAAAGGGACTGGAGCGACGAGCTTCTCGGGCGCGTCAGACCGCCTCAATCCGATATTGCGGTCTGCATTCTCGACAGCGGCGTGCGTCGCACCCACCCGTTGATCGAACCCGCACTTGCCGTTTAAGACTGGCACACCGTCAAACCGGCATGGGGCAGCGACGACACACCTGCGTGGAGCGGCCACGGGACGCGAATGGCAGGTGTCGGCCTGTACGGTGATCTGGTCCCGCTCCTGGTCGGAGGCGATCCAGTTCCATTGCCCTTTCGGCTGGAGAGTGTTCGTATCCTTCCGCCAGAAGACGAGGCAAACGATCCAGAACTCTATGGCGCGATCACCGCGGAAGCGATCGCCCGCGCCGAGGTGCAGGCGCCGGAGCGCCGCCGCGCGATCGCAATGGCTGTGACAAGCGCCAGTCCGGCGCGTGGAAGGCCCACATCGTGGTCTGCCGCTATCGACCAACTCTGTTTCGAAGAGGAACAGCGACGCTTGATCGTTCTCTCTGCCGGCAACATCGGCGATGACCTCATGCCGGCCGAGCATTTGACGCGCAACGATCTGGAAGCAGTCGATGATCCTTCTCAGGCCTGGAATGCGCTGACGGTCGGCGCTTTCACAGAAAAGGTCGATATCATTGACACCGACTTTTCGGGCTACGCTCCGATCGCGCCGGTCGGCGAGCTCTCGCCGCGCAGTCGCACTTCGGTCGTTTGGGACAGGCAGTGGCCGGTGAAGCCCGAGGTCGTCTTCGAAGGCGGCAATCTCGCCCATGACGGTGTGTTGCCCGGCGAGCCGATCGACGATCTGCAGATATTGACCACTTTCTGTCGACCCGAACTGCGCCACTTCACCACCCTCGGAGATACGAGCGCGGCAACGGCCCATGCCGCACGGATGGCGGGACTAATTCTATCAGCGCGCCCCGAGCTGTGGCCTGAATCGGTTCGCGCCCTGATCGTCCACTCGGCCGAATGGACTCCGGCGATGCGCGCACGCATCGATGCGTGCAACGGAGCGAAGGGCGAGATCCAGGCGCTCGTGCGGCGCTATGGTTACGGCGTGCCAGATCTTGGGCGCGCGCTTCTGTCAACGGTGAACGACCTCACGCTTATCGTTGAAGATGAGCTTCAGCCTTTCCAGCGCGAGGGCGGCGCGGCTGCCAAAACGCGTGACATGAAGCTGCATCGCCTGCCTTGGCCGAAGGAGCAGCTCGCGGCGCTCGGCGCTGCCCAGGTCGAGCTCCGCGTCACGCTGTCCTATTTCATCGAACCCAACCCCGGTGAACGCGGATGGACCCGCCGGCATCGTTACGCGTCCCATGGTCTTCGGTTCAGAGTAAAGTCAGCGACCGAGACAGTCGACGAATTCCGAGCCCGCATCAATCAGGCCGCTCGGGACGAGGAGGAAGGGGCGCCTGCTGGAGGCGGAGAAGAGTGGCTGCTCGGCACCTTCCGCGATCGCGGCTCGTTGCACGCCGATTTCTGGTCGGGCAGCGCCGCCGATCTCGCCGAGCGTGACGCGATCGGCGTGTTCCCGGTCGGGGGCTGGTGGAAGGAGAAGCCTTACCTGGAACGCGTCGACGCTCTGGCTCGGTACGCCCTGATTGTGACGATTCGGGCGCCTGGGGTCGATGTTGACATCTTCACACCCGTCGAAGCAGCCCTGACTGTCGAGACGTCGGTCGAGACCTGATGCAGCACTGTCCAAACCGGCCAACAACGGAGGTTTGACCAGCCTCTGGTGCCATGGCGGCTGGTGCTGGATCATCACGTCGGCACGGGATCATGCGCGGAGGACGATAGGCCGGCAAAGGAGCGGGCCAAGCGTGTCATAATGGCGCCCATGGTCACGCCCACAAGCCGCGCCCCCTGCGTCTACGGAGAGGTGCGCGTCTGCTTAGGCGGCCGAGACATCGCTTACCTGATCAACGCGCTCCGTATTTGCGCCTGTAAGCGGCAATGAAATCGTCGTCGCTACAGATGCAGCGGCCGCTGGAGTCCTTGGCCTTCGGATCGTGCAAGTGAGAGCCAAGGGGGCGCAGAAGATTCACCCGAGTGCTCGTCGTCGGGCTCATGGGAAACCCCGCACTATGCTTGACCAAATCCGCGGCAAGCATAATCCCGGCAAGCACCGACTGAAAGGCCATCGGAACCACAGTTCGAACGCGGCGACTTCCTTCGCTAAGCTGGAACACCAGACCGCCGCAGATAGCCTGCTGATAAAAGGAGCGCAGGGGCTGGCCGACAAACGGGGCTAGCGGTTCAAACGGCACAGCCATCGCTGTAGCCACGCGAACTACAAAGTCGTTGGGAACTCCGGCATTTGTCTGCAGGAGCGTTTTCACCTGCTCGTGTGCTTCCGGTATTCCGAGTTCCTCGGCAATCAGCTGGTGCTCGTCCTTGGATTTTCCGGATGGCAGGTACATGCAACAAAGGCAAGCCTGGCCGTCATCGAAACCATGCCGGGAGATACCGAGATCGTGCTCCTGCATCCAAGCGTTTGCGATCCATCGCGGCAGTGCACCTTGGACAGCCAGACGGTCGGCGGCGGTGTCAAGCGCCACACCCACTTGGTCTAAGACCCAATTGCCCCGGCGCGCAACATATTCTGCCCACGTCAGAGGGTGCGCCTCGACCTCAAGGCCAGTCGATCTAAGGGCGGTGGCTGCAAGAACCGCCTTGGACATACCAATCTCCGCCTGGCCGGCCAATGCGTAGCGCTGCAGGTTTGAGAGTTCGATCGCTTCGTGATCGATTACATGCAGACGACCCTTGAGATCGGGTTGTCTCGCTAGCGCCCAAAGCGAGCCATGGCCTATCGCACCGAGCCCAACGAGGTGGGTTTCGCCAAGGTCGACTGGGAAGTCGATCGGGCCAGCCTCCCCGGCTTTGGTCTTGTCGTAGCTGCATAGCGAGAGGTCGATGGTTTCGTCCAACTCGGCGCCGGTCAACTGGGCGGCGAAGATAGTTCGAAAGACGTTGGCGGCGCCGAAGCAACTGGCGGCGCCAGCTCCAAAAGGCAGCAGACTTGGGCCAGAGCCCACCGGGTCCGTACGCGACAGCTTTGCCGCCCAACCGTCCGATCCCACGAAAAAGATCGGGCACCGGAGTGATGGGCGCGTTACCCCTGCAACGACGCAGACGGTGGCAGACTTGCCGGAACGCCGGATGCCGACTTTTGGATTGATCGACTTTGCCAAGCGCTCCAGCGCTTGGGCTTGAGAGCTCGCCGCGCTGTCCAGCGGGAGTATCGCCAGAACCGGGTAGAGCCTAGCGAGCAATCTCACCGCAAGATCTAGTGTCGCCTGGCCTTCGGCGCAGGAAGCGGCCTGATGGTCGAAGGCGACTGCCACGACCTGCTTTTCAAGAGCTGCTTTGAAGTCTCCCAGATGAAAATCGGCCAGGACCTGAGATGCCGCCGTGGCGGCACGATCGATGAAGTTAGCGAATGCCATTGTTCAACTCGATATCATGATCATTCGCGACAGTGCCGCGGGAGGGAGCGCATTCCATTTGGCCTTTTCGTCAAGCCGATAGGCGGCGACCCGAGCAAAATCGAAAGGCTCGCGGGCGAAATTCGGCACTACCAGCGACAGACACCCAACCGTGGTAGCAACCGCATAAGCGTCGTCCGTCGTCGAATGGTAGGCGCGGCCCGGATGGCTGTGAATCTGGGCCAAGAGTTTCAGGCCGCTTTTGTAGAGCCAGACATTGAGCCGGTGCAGTTCTTCGGCCGCAACGATCACGCAAACGCCATCGTTTGTCCGAATGTGACGCTGCGCCGGGATAACCGTCTCTGTTACGGCAAAGTGCCGGTCTTGCTGAACGCCGACCCAGAGCGCCATCCCCTCATTGCCTTCGCGACCAACTGAGCGCAGATGCCCATGCGTGGTCGAGATGCAGCCGCGCGGGAGAGTCACGATCGTTACATCTCTCAAACCAGTCATTCTTGTATCGCCTGAGGGGATACCACCATTCCTACGATTGCCGGTGGGAGTTGAATCTGCAACTGCTCTATAGGAATGATTCCGTACTTGATGATCTTGTCCAGGATGAAGGCCAAACAGCCTTCGCCAGAACCCCGATGAAGTAGCCATGGATCACCTGAATGGGCTGGATTGTCGTGGTATTCCCGGACGCCCGCCATGCACAGGAATGGTTCGTCCTCGGGACTGTTGGCCTGGATGAAGTCCGTCAGCGGCACGGCGTTCTGCTGGATGAGAGCTCCTATCATCTCCGGCGGCGTTCCGGGCAGCGGCGGACGTCTAAGCATTTTCAGGTATAGATCTTTCCGGGCAATCGGATGACGCGTAAACGGATCGACGAAGACCACGGACGGTGGTCTTAAGTCGTAGTCGGTGAAGTCGACCTCGCTCGCTGCGCTGATCACCCGTGGTTTTAACTTGAGGCTTGCGAAAATGAAGAAAGCGCGCGGAAAGGTCGCCTCGATCAAGAAGCAGCCCTGAGCCCGATAGACATCAGCATATGGCCGGAACCGGCCGATCTCCCGATCAAACTTCGCTCGGGAGACCTCCGGATCCACACTTTGGGGTTTAGGCACCTGCGACGCCCGCCTTCAGGCTGAGGAACAGGGTCACAGTATTCGGGAAACCGAAATCGCCAAGCTTCTTGTCGACGTCGAGCAAGTTGCCGGCCTCATCCTTCAATTCCCAATTCTCGGCTGGTTGGGCGACATTCTGCGTGTTCTCAAGGGCTTTGGTACGAATGACGTGAAGCGGCTGGTTGGGATTGGCTTCGACCTGCGTGGGCTGGCCGTTCACCACCATCGTGATCTCGATCTTGCCCGGCCCGCCGCCGTGATTATCGCCCTTACCCGAATCCTTCGACATTGTCCTACTCCTGTGGCTTGCCAACCGTCCCACGCCCTGGCGCCCACCTGCGAGTGAGACCGGCGGTCTTCAATCGTTCACCCGGCGCCACGGCCGCGAGTACGCGAAAGACAGGGGATAAGCTACCGAATCGGTGCTTGCCTTCTTTTATGGGTGACTTGAGCCGCAAGTAAATGGTCTCAAATTGCTCCTCACAACTATAATCGATTATAGCAATGCGAAAATATTGGCGACACGCCTATTCATCTGCTCTCTCACTCGCCTGCTCCGTGCTTGGCAAGGGGAGCTTTGACTGCGTCACGCGTCCCCCAATCCTGCAACGCATTCACCCGAGCCTGCGCGACACCAGCGCCCGCACCGGCCGTGATCCGCAGAACGAAACGCTGATCGTGGCGTTCTATCGCGAACTGGCGCTGCTGTTCTGGCTAGACGATTGCAACGACGTTGGCCTGATCGCGCCGGAGCAGCTCGCCGCCGTGGAGCAGGCGCTGGGGCACGGCGTACCGTGCGTTCTCTCCGGATTCGAGGGCTGCGCTCAGCTGCGCGCTTCGCTGGTGCTGGATCGGCGAACGGCGCCGGCCACGGTGGCCGCTGGCTGGGAGTACATCCATTTCGAACACTGCGCACTGCCCGAGTTGGACCTGACGCAGATCGACCTGCGCGCCTCGCTGCTGGGCAAGGCTATGCGCGCGCCGCTGCTGATCAGCTCTATGGCCGGCGGCATGCCACGGGCCGAGGCCATCAACCGGCATTTGAGCGAGGCAGCGCAAGCCTTGCGGATCGCCATGTGCGGTTCGCAGCGTGTGAGCCTGCAATCCCGTAACTCCCAGGGGCTAACGCGCGCGCTGCGCCGCCTGGCGCCAGACATTCCCTTGCTGGCCAATATCGGCGCCGCGCAACTGCGGGAGGCCGACGGCCTGGACCTGGCGCGTCGCGCGGTGGACGCGCTGGAGGCCGATGGGCTCATCGTCCATCTCAATCCGCTGCAGGAAGCGGTACAGCCGGGAGGGCGACCGCGACTGGCGCGGCGTCCTGGCGCTGATCGCTGGCGCCGCGCGCATCGTGGGCGTGCCGATCGTGGCCAAGGAAGTGGGGGCGGCCTGTCCGCCTCGGTGGCCTGTGCGCTCGTCGAGGCGGGCGTGGCGGTAATCGATGTCGCCGGCGCCGGCGGCACCAGTTGGGCCGCAGTGGAGGGCGAGCGCGCCCGCAATGCCGCCGACCGTGCAGTGGCGATGTCATTCGCCAATTGGGGGATTCCCACCCTGACCAGCGTGCAGGCGGTGCGTCGGGCGCTGCCAACGGTGAAGCTGATCGCGTCGGGCGGGATCCGCGATGGCGTCGACGTGGCCAAGGCCATCCGCCTGGGCGCGGACATCGCCGGGCAGGCGGCCAGCGTGCTGGGCGCGGCGACAGTGTCCACCGAGGCCGTTGTCGCGCATTTCGAGATCGTCATCCGCCAGTTGTTGGGTCACCATCAAACCAATTTGACGCCCCGGGACAATATCGTCCGGCATTGTCCGGTGTGCGACGATGTTGGGGATGCGACATAGGCGGATTGCCGTGTATTAAACCGCTTTTCCTTTGGCACGCATATTGCGCCCTATCGGTAAACCTCGTCATGGGCCGGCGGCAATCGCTCGGAGATTGTCGAAATAGCACAATCTGCCGGGGTGACATCCGGCCCGACTAGAGCAGGACCTTTCAGATGATGCAGAAAAGCAAGCGGCCATACTCGCGGGGAAATAGTCGCGTCAGGGCTGCATGGACGCTCTTTCCTGGTTGTTTCGGCGACGGACGCCAACTCTTCAATCGGCACCCGAACCAGTGCCTGGATGTCCAAGGAGCGCCCCTGTTGCGCGTGCCTGGCTGCACCCGCGTGCTGGCTCTCCTCCAAGGCGACGCTCGGCGCTGCTGCAGACCGGCGACGAGAACCCAACTTCAAAATTAGCATTCCGAAAACCGAAAGAAGTGAACAGGTATGTCCAGGATCGGCGCTTTGACGCGCGCGGCATGGCGATCGGCAACTCAGACGCTGGCCAAGGGTTCGAAAAGTTTACACCCGACGCTAGCGCCGGCCGATTTCAAGCGCGCACTTACGATCAACGATCGATATGGCGGGCTCACTGTCAATGTCCCCAAAATGCCTTTCTGGCTGACCGGGGGTGAAGCCTTCGTCTACCGCCGGACTAGCCACGGCGAGCAGCAGTTCATGCAGGTCGATGCTGCCACGGGTTTCAAGCGGCCCGCTTTCGATCAGGCGCGTCTGGCGGCAGCGCTAAACAAGGTGAGCCATGAGAGCTATCAAGCCGGCAATCTTCCGTTCGACCGTTTCGAACTGAGTGAGGATGGTCGCAGGCTCGACTTCCAGATTGAAGACACCCGGTGGAGCTGCGACCTTGCAAGCTATGACTGTACCAGCACCACATTCGATGCAAGGAAAGGGGACCGTAGGGAGCTCAGCCACCGCTACACGCCGCCAGCGGAGAACAACCCCGACAAGAGCAACGCGTCGCCCGACGGCAAATGGATCGCCTATATCAAGAACTGCAACGTTTTCCTGCGCAGCGAGGACGGATTGCAGGATGTTCCTCTGAGCCGGGACGGAGCCGAAGGCAATTGCTACGTCTTTTCGACGCTGAGCTGGTCGCCGGACTCGCGCCACCTCGCCGCTTACCTTGTTCGCCCCGGCTATAGGCGAGAGGTCCGCTACCTCAATTCATCGACGGACCAGTTGGAGCGGGAATATTCAACAATATTCTATCCCAGGCCGGGCGATGTCCTTCCGCTGCCCCAACCAGTCCTGTTCGACATTGCCGGCCGGCGCCAGATCGTGATTGACGGTGCCCTCTTCTCGAACGTCTTCGAACTTTCCCCTCTCCGGTGGTGGGCGGACAGCCGCGGCTTCACTTTCGAATATAACCAGCGCGGGCATCAGCTCTATCGCTTGGTCGAGGTAGACGCCGCCTCGGGCCGCGGGCGCTCCCTGATCGATGAGACCAGCGAGACATTCGTGGATTATTTGCCGCTGGGGCATGGCCAGGAGGATGCCGGAAAAATCTTCCGTTACGATGTCGATGACGGGAAGGAGATCATCTGGGCATCAGAGCGCGACGGGTATGAGCATTTGTATCTTTTCAACGGCCGGACAGGCGCGCTCGAAAACCAGATCACCCGAGGTGAGTGGGTCGTCCGGAGGGTCAACCATGTCGATCCGGTGAAGCGTCAGATCTGGTTCGAGGCGAGCGGGATGAACTCGCAGGAGGACCCCTATTGGGTCCATGCTTACCGCATCGGCTTTGACGGCAAGGGACTGACTGCACTGACGCCCGAACCGGCCAACCACCATATCGAGTTCTCGCCTGACAGGCGCTATTATGTCGATCTCTGGTCACGCATCGATCTGCCCCCGCGCATGGCACTCTACCGCGCCAGCGACAATGCCAAGCTCCAGCAGATCGAGACGGCCGACATTTCCGAGCTCGTCGCCGCAGGCTGGCAGCCGCCGCTCAGTTTCCATTCCAAGGGGCGCGACGGCAAAACTGACATCTGGGGTGTGCTCCACCTGCCAGCCAACTTCGACCCGACGAAGAAATACCCGGTTGTGGAGAATATCTATGCTGGACCCCACGGCTCCTTCGTCCCAAAATCCTTCTCGCGGTGGACAGAGCCGCTCACGCAGCTGGGCTTCGTCGTTGCTCAGATCGACGGCATGGGCACCAACAACCGCTCCCGCGCCTTCCATGATGTTGCTTGGAAGAATCTGAAGGACGCAGGATTTCCCGATCGCATTCTGTGGCACAAGGCGGCGGCCGCGCAATATCCATGGTACGACATATCCAACGTCGGCATTTTTGGCGCATCCGCCGGCGGCCAGAGTGCAGTCAGCGCGCTGCTCTTTCACCCCGATTTCTACAAGGTCGCCGTCGCCAAAAACGGCTGCTTCGACAACAGGATAGACAAGACCTGGTGGAATGAACTGTGGATGGGGTGGCCGGTCGGCATTGAATATTCGCAATCCTCCGCCGTTGACAATGCTCACAGGCTGCAGGGCAAGCTGATGATCGCGGTCGGCGAAATGGATGATAATGTCGATCCGTTTTGCTCGTTCCAGCTTGCCGATCGACTCATCAAGGCAGGAAAAGATTTTGACATTGTCTACGTTCCTGGTGCCAATCACCATACTCTAGGCACCTACACCGAGCGCAAACTCCTAGACTTCTTCGTTCGCAACATTCTCGGTCAGACCCCGCCCGACTGGAACAGCAAACCGATCGAGCTGGAGTAGCTTGTGGCTCTTGCAATTGTTAGCTCGCCTTATCGGCTGTAATCAGGGCGAGGCGCGAGCAAATCTGCACCGAAGGACGATCGTGGAGTCTAGGACTTGCGCTGCGTATTGAGGATAGGCTCGCCGCGACGTTGGTCTGAGCAAACTGCTTGATAGGCACGCCTGCAGACCGCGTGTGTGCGATTGCAAGATCCCCTATCAGCCTGGTGTGAAGCGTTCAGGGGAAAAGCCGCACCCAACGCCGCTTCCGCTCGCCGTAACGCTACGGCGGTGCGGCCCACCCGATCCGCTCGACGAGCATAGGAACACATAGGTCCCCGAACGGACGATTACCTTGGCAATAGAAGACCCTCGTCGGTCATCGCCGCTGTGGGTGGCAGCCCGTCGGTCTGGAGCTGCCACGATTCTCATCCTCGCGTCACATATGAGCTGAAGCTTTCCGGATCGGGTATCCAATCGGCATCCAGTTGCTCGGCGATATGGTTGAATTCTACCTCAGGACAAGAGTGAGTAGAGCAGCCCCGCTACGAAAATCCTATCCTGGTTCGTTTGACGCATCGACTATTCAGATTGATTGGCGTGATACCCGGCGCGGCCGCAACACGCTAGGCCGTCAACCGCTGAGCAGAAAACCAGCCTTCGCCTTCCGCGGCGGCGGACCTCGTCAGCCTTTCGAAAGCTTGCCTGAGTAGGTTGCTCATGTGATCTGTGGAAGTGAGGCTAGCGTGCACCCGTACAAACTGGACATTCATCGTAGCAGCTTGGCTGCAGGTGCAGCACGCCGTACCGCACGAGCAAGCGGACAAGCCGGCCAAGCCGGTTTTGAGCAGCACTTGGGCGAATTGCAGGCGGCGGATGAGTTGATGAGTGCACCAGGCGAGGATGTCCTCGTCAATGGCTCGCATGGCAAAGGTGAGTTGAGACCAACGAAGAGGCAGAGGATCCAAAGCAATCTGCAGCATGCTGTCACTGAGCGGCAACCAGGTCAGGTTGGTGACTCAGGCGCTCGCGCGATGATGCAACTCCCTGCCCATCAGGTGGGTACATCGGAACGGGAGGCGCAGCTCGCGATGCAGGGGGATGAGCACGAATACACCCCAGCGCCGCATCTCGATGGGTCGATGCCCTCGACAGTGCAGCCGGATCGTCCAATTGTGGCCCCCGACGGTGCCGACAAGCGTCCTGTTTATTCCAACGATGCCACCGCCATCGAAGGGCTGAAGTCTGCACTCCTTGCGGGTAAAGCCAGGCCGGACACGGTCACTCGCAGCGCAAATTCTCTTTTCGGCTTTAGTCGTTGGCTCTTTCAAAACAAAAAGCCAGGGTTTGCTGCTCGGCTTTACCATCCGTCGCTGAGCCAGGATCTCGAGGAGTACGAGAGTAGGGGTGGTTCCTCCACAGTGGCTGGCGCACTGCGTCAACTGATGAAGCCGATAGGCGGAGCCGCCCCGATTGTGGGTCGCGCTGTCCTGAACCCCCATCCTGACGACGCCGCGCTCACTAGACATTTCAGATCCGCGAGCGGCTACGCAACTGCTCTTAACCATTTCAGTCATTACCTACGTCAAAATGACAAGCTCGGGATTGCGGGCCGGATTTACGATGAATCGCTGGATAAAGATGTTGAGAGCTACAAGGCCGCCTCCTCTACTCGTGGAGCTCCGATCGAATCTGCACTGGTTTATATCCGCAAGCACCCGCCGCGCGTTATACTCGGGAGTCATCTGGAAAACGCGGTCAGCATGGAGGCTCGTCCCCGTGGCGACGCTGCTCAGCATACCGCACCACAGCAGGGATTCGATTGGCCAGAGGAGCTCCTGCCGGTAGGTTATAAGGAGGGCACCGATCTACCATTGTCTCTCGCCCCAACCGCGCACCAACACCAAGCACCCGACTTTGGAGAGGCCGTCCCTCACTTGAACTGGCGCCACGGCGACCAGGGCGCCCCGGAGGGGCTGGTAGCTGCACGGGACAGGAGCAGCCCGCTGCCAAGCGAGGCGGTGCCACATAAATCTGGACGGGGACTCGCTACGCAGCCCAGATTGTGGGCGGAGAAATCCGCCTCGCCAGAGCTCTTTCGACGGCGGGCGGAGCAGGCTCTGCCGGCGTCCGCCAGAGGTGTGGAGACATCCTCCGCGGTTGATGAAGCCGCCGCTCGCCAAGCTTTGGCTTGGTTGCAGCAGGAGATGGAGGGGATCGAACCGATGCAGGATCCTCATAAGGTGGCTACACCGGAATCTGAGGCGCAGCTCGTCAGGCAGAGGGATGAACACGAATCCACCCCAGCACCGCATCCCGGAGGTGGTGGTTCGATGTCCTCGACAGTGCAGCCGGATCGTCCAATTGTAGTCCCCAACGGTTCCGACAAGCGTCCTGTCTATTCCAACGATGCGACCGCTATCGAAGGGCTGAGGGCAGCATTCCACGCGGGTAAGGCCAGCGCGAACACGGTCACTTTCAATGTAAATTCTCTTTTCGGCTTTAGTCGGTGGCTCCTTCAAAACAACAAGCCAGGGTTTGCTGCTCGGCTTTACCATTCGTCGCTGGATCAGGATCTCAAGGAGTACGAGAGTACGGGTGGTTCCTCCACCGTGGCTGGCGCACTGCGTTACCTCAAGAAGTCGACAAGCGGAGCCCCGATTATGGGTCGCCCTCTCGTGATCCCCTATCCTGACGATGCCGAGCTCATTAGAGATTACAGAGCCGCTTCGACCAAGGAGTACCTGGCAGCGCCTGCGACCGGACGGAATCCAGATACCGTGGGCGGCTATACAAATTTTCTTAGACATTTTAGCCAGTATCTGCGTCAAAATAACAAGCCTGGGATTGCCGCTCGGATTCACGACAAATCGCTGGATAAAGATGTTGAGAGCTTCAAGGCTGTCTCCTATGGTAATAGACTAAGTATCGGTTCTGCATTGGCTCACCTCCGGGATATCCTGCCGCGCATTGTGCTCGGGCGCGAAACTGTCCTTGCTGCTCATCCGGCAGACGCAGTCACCAGGCGCGTTGGGGCCGCTGCTGAAGCTGGGCCAGCGGCACCGGCAAGAGCTCCCCAACCCGCCTCGCCAGCAACCGCTAAGCTGCCAGGCACCTACCGCGGCCTTCCACTGGTTGATGTGACCACACTGACGACCAGTTCCTCTGGGGCTCAGATCGGGGCGCTCGATCCGACAGCCCCGTCCAACGTTGCAACGGGGCGGGTGCTCGGCGCCGCCGAATGGCTGAGCGACGCCCATGTCCAGAGAGATTACAATTTGCTGGAGCGGCAACTGCAGGGGATCAATCCGGCGCTCGCTGCCCGGACTCGGCTGGTGGATCCTTCCGTATCCCATCTACTGCGACACACGTCGCCGCAAGACGCTCGAGGCATATTGCAGTCCATCTATAATCAAAACAACGCCACAGCCGACTTCCTGTTCTTGCCAGTGAATAATGGCACGGCTACTAGCCCCGGCACCCATTGGTCGCTGCTGCTCGTTGATCGCCGCGACCCCGAAAGGCGGTTCGCCTATCACTACGACTCCCTCCAGCGAGAGGGATATAACGACGTGCCTGCAAAACAGCTCGCAGGACTGCTGAATGCTACCTTGGCGCCAGCCCCCATGGCCAGACAGACGAACCATTATGATTGCGGCGTATTTGTCCTGGAGGGCACGTGGGCGCTGGTTGAACGATTGGTGAAAGGGCAGCGGCCAGACCACGAGCCGCTGCCCCTCGACAACCTCGTTGCCGATCGGCAGGCGCTGCAAGACCGGCTAAGGAGGCGCTTGCCGCACGAGGAAGAGCCGCGGCAGCTGCTGGAGGATGAACCCGCCTCCCCACCGATGATGGCATTCGAGCCAGGGGAACTGCGGCAACTGTTGGAAGACGAGCCTGACTCCCCACCAATGATGGCGTTCGAGTCAGGGGAACTGCGGCAACTGTTGGAAGACGAGCCTGCCTCCCCACCAATGATGGCGTTCGAGTCAGGGGAACTGCGGCAACTGTTGGAGGACGAGCCTGCCTCCCCACCAATGATGGCGTTCGAGCCAGGGGAACTGCGGCAGCTGTTGGAGGATGAACCCGCTTCCCCACCGATGATGGCGTTCGAGCCAGGGGAACTGCGGCAGCTGTTGGAGGATGAACCCGCTTCCCCACCGATGATGGCGTTCGAGCCAGGGGAACTGCGGCAACTGTTGGAAGACGAGCCTGCCTCCCCACCAATGATGGCGTTCGAGCCAGGGGAACTGCGGCAACTGTTGAATGATGAGCCTGCCTCCACTTGGGCACAAATCAATTCGACCCCACATGCGCGAGCGGACGGTGTTCATCAGCCAGCCCAGGCGCCCTGGCTCCCTGAACGCAGAAGATAACTTTGCGGAGGAGCGGTCACGCAACTGTCGGCGGCGCCGGGCCTCAGGGTGAATGGAGAGGATGGTGTCGCGTGAAGGCGCAACACGCGTGCTGACCGACCTGCATAGTAGGAAGTCGTTCATTGCTCCCAAATCGTATGTGAGGAACATTCCTGTCCCGGCTGCACCGCGCGATGCTAGGTCGCGTTGTTCAGCGGGCCAAGCCGATGACACCTACGAAGCTACTGATCGGGCAGATCGCCGTTGTGTGCGCAATTGTCATTATCGGCGTATGGACGGCAACCCAATGGTGCGCTCAAATGCTGACCTACCAGACGCCTCTCGGCGCACCATGGTTTCTCTTCGCCGGCTGGCCAATCTACAAGCCGTGGAAGCTGTTTGAATGGTGGTTCCACTTCGATGCTTATGCGCCGGAGGTCTTCGACAAAGCCGGTACGCTTGCAGGCGCCAGCGGATTCCTGGGCTGTGCCGCCGCAATCGCAGGCTCGCTTTTGCGCGCGCGACAGCGCGGGTCGGTTACGACCTATGGGTCTTCACGGTGGGCCACGACTCATGAGGTCGAGACGGCAGGGTTGTTACGGCCGGCGGGCGTTTTCCTCGGTAGGCTGAACGATCGCTATCTGCGCCATGACGGCCCGGAGCACGTCATGGCATTTGCGCCGACGCGTTCGGGCAAGGGCGTGGGGCTGGTTGTTCCAACGCTACTTTCCTGGACCGGGTCTGCCATCATTCATGATATAAAAGGCGAAAATTGGCAGTTGACCTCCGGCTGGCGGTCGAAATTCTCGTACTGCCTTCTGTTCAATCCGACCGACCCGAGATCGGCACGCTACAACCCGCTGCTGGAGGTGCGCAAAGGCCCAGATGAGATCCGGGACGTTCAAAACATCGCCGACATCCTCGTCGATCCCGAGGGCGCGCTGGAGCGACGGAATCACTGGGAGAAGACCAGCCATTCACTCCTAGTTGGCGCCATTTTGCACGTGCTCTACGCTGAAGAGGACAAGACGCTAGCCCGCGTCGCCACCTTCCTGTCGGACCCGCAACGCTCGTTTGCCGCAACGCTACGGCGGATGATGACGACAAACCATCTCGGGACGGGGCATAACCCTCAGGTCCATCCCGTAGTGGCCTCGGCGGCTCGCGAACTCCTGAACAAGTCGGAAAACGAGCGCTCAGGCGTCCTCTCGACCGCCATGTCCTTTCTTGGGCTTTATCGTGATCCAACGGTCGCGGCGGCCACTTCGTCCTGCGACTGGCGCATCGCTGACCTAGTGGATGGAGAGCGACCGCTGTCGCTCTATCTGGTCGTGCCGCCTTCGGATATCTCGCGCACCAAGCCTTTGGTGCGACTGATCTTGAACCAGATCGGCAGGCGGTTGACGGAGCGTCTGGAGGGGGACCCGAAGAAGAGCCGTAAGCATCAGCTGCTCATGATGCTGGACGAGTTTCCGGCGCTCGGTCGCCTCGACTTCTTCGAAACGGCGCTCGCCTTCATGGCAGGTTATGGCATTCGCTCCTATCTGATCGCACAATCTTTGAACCAGGTTTCAAAGGCCTATGGCGAGAACAATGCTATTCTCGACAATTGCCACGTGCGAATTGCCTTTTCCTCCAATGACGAACGCACGGCCAAGCGCATCTCGGATGCCCTCGGCACCGCAACCGAACTTAGGTCGATGCGCAACTATGCGGGCCATCGGCTTGCGCCCTGGCTTTCACATGTCATGGTGAGCCGCCAGGAAACCGCGCGCCCGCTCCTGACGCCAGGCGAGGTGATGCAATTGCCGCCGTCAGACGAATTGGTCCTGGTTTCTGGGTTGCCGCCGATCCGCGCCAAGAAGCTGCGCTATTATCAGGATCAGAATTTCACAGATCGGGTGCTGCCTGCGCCGGTGCTGCACGACGGACCCTATGCGGACTGCCCTGCATCACGCCCGGACGGCTGGACTGGACAAGTGTGCAGCGTCGATAGCCGACTTGCTGCGGACGAGGAAAGCGCCGACGCGCCAGTTGAAGACGAGGGAGGCGTTCAGCAGCAACGCCATCCAAGCCTGCCCGAAGAAGACGTTGTTGTCTCTCAAGAGCCCGATCAGGCCGATCTGTACAAGCCCGCAGACGATGACAGCGAAGCGCTCGCGGACAAGCGTGTCATGGATCGGATTTCCACTGCGGCCCGCGCCTACGGTATCAACGAGGGCAGGGGCGACGATGTCATTCCCGGCTTCTGAAGTCCGCTGAGTTGCAGAGCGCACCTCAGCGTAGATAACGGCCATAAGCAATTTTGAGCGTCTGGCCGATGCTTCTCCCGTCGCCGGCGCAACGCCGGGCCGTCGGAACGAGCCGCATGAAGCCGCACCGCATTCGCCATCAGTTTCTGCTTGAGCCGGAGCTCAGCGAGAAACTGGACAACCTCAGTCGCGATCCGTCAACGACCAAATCAGCGATCGTGGCGAAGGCGATCGAGGCGTTCATCGAGCGGCGTGGCGAGAGCGAGTTCGATCGGCGCTACGGCGTAAGGCTTGACCGGCTCTCCCGCGATCTTGCCCACGTCAGGCGCGATTCCGAGGTGATCCTGGAGAGCCTGGCGCTCTTCATCCGCTTTTCGATCACCCTTCACGCCCACACGCCGGTCCCGGATCGGGCAACGCAGGCTATTGCCCAAGAGCGTTTCGAGAAATTCGTTGAGAAGGTCGGCCGCCAGATCGCTTCCGGCAAAAAGTCGCTTAGCAAAGACAATGGTGGGGGAGGGGAAGGATGAGCTCTCATCCCGAGGCCGACCACCGGCG
Source organism: bacterium M00.F.Ca.ET.205.01.1.1 (assembly GCA_004791255.1). Classification (GTDB taxonomy): domain Bacteria; phylum Pseudomonadota; class Alphaproteobacteria; order Rhizobiales; family Rhizobiaceae; genus Mesorhizobium. The sequence continues at coordinate 521 of SRUQ01000024.1, read as the reverse complement.
GCGTGTCATGCTGCGCACCGCCATGGGTCCGGCAATCACCGAAGCCCTGGCCGATCCGTCCGTCATCGAGGTGATGGTCAATCCCGACGGCGCGCTGCGACTCGACCGGTTAGGCGAAGGTCGGGTCGATACCGACGTTCACATGCACCCGTCCGAGGCAGAACGTATCATCCGCCTGGTTGCTTCGCACGTGCGCGCCGAGGCGCACGCCGACAACCCGATCGTCAGTGCCGAATTGCCGTCTGGCGAACGCTTCGAAGGCCTGCTGCCACCTGTGGTGTTGGCGCCATGTTTTGCCATCCGCAAGCCCGCCGCGAAAGTCTACACCCTGGCCGACTATGTTGCCGAACGCATCATGCTGCCGCTGCAGGCCGATGCGCTGAAAAAGGCCGTCCGCGAGCGGCGCAACATGCTGATCGCCGGCGGCACTTCCTCGGGGAAGACAACACTCGCCAACGCTCTGCTGGCTGAAGTCGCCGAATGCGACGATCGGGTGATCCTGATCGAGGACACACGCGAAC
>SRUQ01000248.1 GCA_004791255.1 bacterium M00.F.Ca.ET.205.01.1.1 | reverse complement strand
GCAACAACAGCCGCTCTTGCGCCGCGATCGGCGGCGCAAGCTCAATGGCGGGCGCCGCCTCGGCGTCGAAGGCCGCCTCGTCCTCGTCGAACTCGCCCAGCGGCCGCACCGTCGGCAGGATGGCCGACCGCTTGCCGAGTGCCTCCACGAAGGCGCCGCGCAAGGCCCGTGCCGCGCGCCGCGTCGGCACATAGACGGTGGCGTCGGCCAACGCCAGCGGATCGCCGTCGAAGCGGTAGCCGGGAATCAGCCGGCCGTCGAGCAATGCCTCCGCCAGC
>SRUQ01000247.1 GCA_004791255.1 bacterium M00.F.Ca.ET.205.01.1.1 | reverse complement strand
GCAGCCTGACCATCGAAGATTTGCGCGACGGATCACCGGAAGGGACAGACATCGTCTGGAATGTCGAGCTCTTCGGATTCGCGGACGGCAACAAAACGCTGGCTGAATTGCTTGGTAATTCCGCTCCGGTCATCACCTCAGATGGCGGAGGTGATACAGCTCAAATCTTGGTTGCTGAGAACGTGACGGCGGTGACCACCGTCACGGCGACCGATCCGGACGCTGGCGACGCGCTGACTTACTCTATCGTCGGCGGCTTCGATCAAAACCTGTTCCAG
>SRUQ01000246.1 GCA_004791255.1 bacterium M00.F.Ca.ET.205.01.1.1 | reverse complement strand
GCCTTCTTCCCCATGATGCGAATCATAGCACATTGTCGGGATTGGCTGAATGCCCGCTCCGCGTCAGCCGCTCAGGCGCGTGACCAAATAGGTGAGGGCCGAAATGGCGGCCGTCGCCGGTAAAGTGACGATCCAGGCAATGACGATGTCGCCGGCTATGCCCCAACGCACCGCGGAGACGCGGCGGGCAGCGCCGACGCCGATGATTGCTCCGGTGATGGTGTGCGTGGTCGAGACGGGGACGCCGAGCCAGGTGGCGGCGAACAAGGTGATCGCAC
>SRUQ01000245.1 GCA_004791255.1 bacterium M00.F.Ca.ET.205.01.1.1 | reverse complement strand
TGTTCGCGCAGCGCATAAAGCTCTCGCCCCAGCGTTTCCGCGAGCTTGTCGCCCTTTGCCTTGTCGTTGTCGGTGACGACGAGGACGCGCGTGCCCATCTCCGGCACGTCGGCGGCCATGAAGCCGTGGACGACCGAGATAGACAGCACGTCGTCCTTGCCGTGCAGCGTCTTGATCCTGTCGACGAAGGAGCGCATCGGCTCGCGGCTGGTCGGCAGCACCTGGATCATGCGACAGTCGAAGGTGGAGATCACCGGCTTGATATCGCCGCGCGCCGC
>SRUQ01000244.1 GCA_004791255.1 bacterium M00.F.Ca.ET.205.01.1.1 | reverse complement strand
CTCTTCCGATCTCGAACTTCGATAGCGCCTCCCACGAGCCGGCGAACAGCGAGATCGCGACGCCGCCGAGAAGGACCAGAACGAGTATGGCGGAAAGACGCGTGGCCGTTCGGAAGATCGTGTCGGTGAGGGCGAAGCGGCGCACCGTCGCTTCTCTGGTCCGCATCGCGGACGATGTCACGGCTTCGGAAACGGCACTCATCGAGCCCCTCGCATTTCGAAAGAAAGACAGGAGGGCGCCGGAGCGCCCTCCCCATTCGCTAAGAATTACATGCCGG
>SRUQ01000243.1 GCA_004791255.1 bacterium M00.F.Ca.ET.205.01.1.1 | reverse complement strand
GCAGGACCGACGCTGCGCTGCGTAGCGAGCGGGCTGGTAATAGAGCACCTGGCCGTCGTCGAGCGCGGCGTCGATGTACGTCGGGGGAAGTGGGCGATCAGCGCTGAGGTTGTAGTACGGGTCGTAGCTGCGCAGGTACCGATACTCGTGGGCGATGTGGGGATCTCCGTACTCCGCCGTTTCATGTAGCGCGTACGGCATCGTGAAGTCCAGTTCGGTATCTAGGATGTCGGCGACTGGAACCTCGGCGAGCACGGCGCGGAACAAGTCGGGCCGCAA
>SRUQ01000242.1 GCA_004791255.1 bacterium M00.F.Ca.ET.205.01.1.1 | reverse complement strand
GGCGCTGTCTTCGCCGGCGTCTCCAACGGCGTATTCAGAAGGCGTTTGTCTCAAGAACGGCTGATGACGCTCGCCTGCATCGCCTGCGCGGCGTGCTCCCTCTCCCTTGCATTGACCTCCTCGATTGCAGTGGCGGCAATCGCGCTCGCTTTGGGCGGCGCGGGTTGGGTCACGGCCTGGTCCGGGGTTGGCGTGAGCGTGCAGCTGGCAAGCCCGCGCTGGGTCGTGGGGCGCACCATCTCGATCTATTATGCGTTGATAGACGGCGGCATCGCGGCT
>SRUQ01000241.1 GCA_004791255.1 bacterium M00.F.Ca.ET.205.01.1.1 | reverse complement strand
CCCCGAGATCGCCGCTGCTGCCGCGAGGTCCAACTGCCCCTCTGCCTTGGCCATTGCTGTCGAGGACGCATATCCGGTCGAGGTGCTGCCGACGAAATGTTTTGAAAACAGGAAGAATTCGGCGTTGCGCCCTCTCTTGCTCGGGTCGGCCTCGGGAAGTCTGTGGACTTGCACGGCAGGTGGGGGCGCGATTGGCCGATGGTGGCCCGGCAGAATGATATCCGGCCCGCCCCACCAGGCCCTCAACCTTATGGCTGCGGCAACCTTGGCGCCCACCCA
>SRUQ01000240.1 GCA_004791255.1 bacterium M00.F.Ca.ET.205.01.1.1 | reverse complement strand
GTGACGTGCTTCAAGCTCGAGCAGTTTCATCGGAGGGCTGTTCGATGGCGCTTGTCCTGACCAACATCCTGGGAATCGCAGGTATCGTCGTCTGGCATCTCCAGGGCAGCAGCCGCCCGACAGGCCGGCTGATCGTCCAGATCCTGTTCTTTATCGGGATGAGTTCGGTGCTCTATCTTGGCGGCATCTCTCCGCAGCACGTCGACGACACCGATCTGCGAGGCTTCGCCGCGCTGCTCGCCAAATCGGCCATGATCCTGTGGTGGACGCATCTGGCAT
>SRUQ01000239.1 GCA_004791255.1 bacterium M00.F.Ca.ET.205.01.1.1 | reverse complement strand
CACGCGCCGAGGCTCCCCATGTTCGGGTGAATGCGGTCGCGCCAGGGCCGGTCTGGAGCCCGCTGTGGTCCCGGCCGGGAGGGTTTGCGGACAAGCTTGCGGAGGTTCACGGCATGCCGCCGCGCCAGGCGGTCGACCATGAAATGAAATTGCGGCGACTGCCGCTCGAGCGCATGGGCGAACCTGAGGAGGTTGCCGACATCATCGTCTTCCTCGCCTCGGAGCGGGCATCTTTCGTCACATCATCGGTTTGGGGCGTCGATGGCGGGTCGATCCGCA
>SRUQ01000023.1:19146-20729 GCA_004791255.1 bacterium M00.F.Ca.ET.205.01.1.1 | reverse complement strand
GCCGACAGATCCGTCAGGTCGCCAAATTGCACTACTATCCGCAGGGGTCAGACTGGAAGGAGATGATCGCTTGGAGATCGCACCAGGTGCATCGACAGGCAATCGAGGCGCTTGCGTCAGGAGAATAGCGCCCCGAGCCCGTCCGGCGTCAGCGCCAATTGAGGCAATGTCGGCTTAACGCATAGAGGGCCTCAGAAAGAGCCGGCGCAGAGGGTCATCCAGTAAATCCGCCGCGCCACCGGGTCGGACCTTCCTGTATTTTCCTACTCGCTCCGGCGGGGCTCCTGCAACCAGCCCGGTGCTCCTTTCACGGCATCAATTCATCATATGACCATGTTACTAGGTGGCATTGACGTCATACTGCTGTTCTGTCAGCTTTCAAGTCAGAGGGGCGGAGCCTAGGACCCAGCCTGCCGTGCGGGCTGATAGGAGATCGGCAAGCAGGAGCAACGACGATCGGCGAGTCGAGGTAAGAAACATGGGTGATGAAATGGGACCTCGATTTTCGCGTTCCGGCTTGAACCGCCGGACACTGCTCCAGAGTGCGGCCGCCGCAATGATAATTCCGGCGGTCGCCCGGGCGACAACGGCCTTTGCACAAGACAAGCTCTCCGGCAGCGGCAAGGTTGTCGTGTTTTCGTTTGGCGGTTCATGGACTGAGGGCATGCGGAAGTACGTCTATGAACCCTTCACAAAGGCGACCGGAATCGCGGTGGTGGACGTCGCGGCCGATTTTTGCGAGCCGCAGGTCAAGGCGATGAACCAAGCTGGGCGGGTCGATTGGGACACGGCATATATCCAAGGGATGAATTATCCCGCCATGCATGAAGCAGGCACCTTCTTTGAGCCGATCGACTACAACTTCTGGGACGATGAGTCGCTTAAGGGCGTACCAGATTCACTTCGCCTCGAGGACGCGGTTGCCGCGATCGGATCGGCCATGCTGCTCGCCTATGATGAGCGCGTCTTCGGCGACAATGGCCCGAAGAACTGGGCGGACTTCTGGAACGTCGAGGCTTTCCCAGGCCCGCGCGGCCTTTATGCTCCAGTGCCTAAGCACAACCTTGAATTTGCCCTTTTGGCCGACGGCGTTGCCAAAGAGGACATCTGGCCGCTGACCGATGACAAGGTCGACAGGGCGCTCAAGAAGCTCGACGAGATCAAGCCGCACGTGACGAAATGGTGGACGGCTGGAGGTGAGTCCCCCCAGCTGCTCATCAACCGCGAATTCGTGATGAGCAACGCCTTCGACGGCAGCGTGATTGCGGCCATTCTCCAAGGGGCACCAATCCGGATGGTGTGGGAAGGTGCGCATGTGAACTACACTTACTGGGTGGTGCTCAAAGGAGGGCCGAACAGCGAGAACGCACAGAAGCTGATCGCATTCGTGAATCGGGCGACCATGGCAGCCGGCTTTACGGAGGGCACCGTGTTTCCCGGCCCCAACACAAACCAGCTCCAGCACCTGCCATCCGATCTGGTTCCTCTGCTCAGCATACACCCTGAGAATGCCCATCATGTGGTGCTAGAGGATTCAGCTTGGCTTGCAGCCACCCGCCCCGATGGCAAGACGAACATCGACC
>SRUQ01000023.1:0-19047 GCA_004791255.1 bacterium M00.F.Ca.ET.205.01.1.1 | reverse complement strand
GCTCCAGCACCTGCCATCCGATCTGGTTCCTCTGCTCAGCATACACCCTGAGAATGCCCATCATGTGGTGCTAGAGGATTCAGCTTGGCTTGCAGCCACCCGCCCCGATGGCAAGACGAACATCGACCACCTACAGGAGCGTTGGCTGGCATGGCGGGCGGGCTGATCTCTCCCTCAGTGAACGGCGCGCCGGAGCCTGTACGGGCTCCGGCGTTGGGCGGGCCGACAGGTTGGGCTTGGCTCCTCCTGCCTGGAGGCGTTTACCTCACAGTGCTCTTTGTAGTTCCGCTCGCGGGGCTTTTGGTGATATCGCTCGGAATGCCGGATTGGACGCTGACGCATTACCTGCGCATCGGCGACAGCCCGGTCTATGCAGCCGTATTGCGCACGACGCTTGAAATCAGCCTGGCGGTGACCACGCTCGCCTTCGTGCTGGGGTACCCTATCGCCTACGCTCTGACGACAGGAGGACCAACGCTGCGCACGTTCCTGCTCATTGCAGTGGTGCTTCCCTATTTCACTAGCGTGCTGGCGCGGACATTCGCCTGGATCGTCCTTCTTGGGCGCGGTGGCATCGTCAACGAAATCCTGCTCCAACTTGGTCTGATCTCTCAACCGATTACCATGCTGTACAACCGCTTCGGCGTGATAATCGGCATGACCCACATCATCATGCCGCTCATGATCTTGCCGATGGCCACGGTCATGTCTGGGATCGACCAAAAGCTGTTGCGCGCCGCGAGAGCCAACGGCGCAAGCCCTTTGGCCGCGTTCCTCACGGTTTTCCTTCCGCTCAGCCTTCCGGGCGTCATCGCTGGGGTTCTGCTTGTCTTCATCTACTGCCTCGGCTTCTACATCACGCCGGCATTGCTCGGCGGTTTGGCTGATCTCACTATAACTATGGCGATCAGCACTCAGGTCGTAGACCAGCTCAACTGGAACTTCGGTTCCGCCCTTTCCGTGGTGCTCCTCGTGACCGTTTTGGTGATATTGTGGATCGGCTCGCGCTTATTCCCCATCCAGCAGCTTTTGGGGTTCTCCGATGGGATTGGGAGGGATGCTGCTGCCCGCCAAATGGGGGCGCGCTGGCTGATGCATGTCGGCTCCGCAGCAAATGCGCTCGACCGCTGGCTCCCGTCATTCGGCGGACGCGGCATACCCATCCTGGCGGTCATCCTCGCCACGCTTCTGCTGCTTCCCGTGCTGATTGTGGCCTATCTTTCGTTCAGCTCCTCGCCCTATTTCGTGTTCCCCGTGCCTGGCTACTCACTTCGTAACTACCAGGCTTATGCTTCCAGTGCTTCGTGGATAGAAGCGACCTTTACCAGCATCCGTGTTGCCCTGTTGGCGGCTGGCATGGCGACGGTCCTCGGCGCCATGCTCGCCCTCGGCCTCTCACGCGGTCGAATCCGCGGTCGCGGAGCGATGGTTGCGCTCGTGCTCTCGCCTATAATTATGCCGACTATTGTCGTGGCGGTTGCGACCTATTTCCTGCTGGTGCAGGTTGGGCTTCAGGGTACCGAGTTCGGACTGGCGCTTGGCCACGCGGTCCACGCAATCCCCTTCGTGGTCGTGATCGTGGTTGCCAATCTGCGCGACCTCAATCCGGCCTGCGAGCGTGCGGCCCGCAGTCTTGGTGCGGGGCCCTTAGCCACCTTCCGCACTATCCTCGCCCCGCTGATTATGCCGGCTCTCATCGTCGCCGCCTTCTTCGCCTTCCTGACCTCGTTCGACGACGTCATATACGTGCTGTTCCTTGGCATAGGCACGGTCAACACCTTGCCTATGCGTATGTGGGAAGGGATCAAACAGGACGTCAATCCGATCATTTCGGCGGTGGCTACGCTGCAGACGGCGCTCGCGGCGATCGTCATCATCGTAGGTGCCCTCCTGGGGCGTCGAAAGAATACGTGACGGCTAAGATTGAAAGCTCGCAGCAGAAAGAATAAGCAATGCTCACAGCCTCGCAACTGCTACCGTTGGACGCGATCGACCAACTGCCCTTCACCCCGGGAGAATTCGATGCCCGCCTTGCGGCTTGCCGGCGGGCAATGACCGAGCGCGGGCTCGACTACCTCGTGCTCAGTTCGCCCGAAAACATCTACTATCTCTCGGGCTTCATTACCAAAGGATACTACGTTTTTCAGGCGCTTGTCCTGACGCATACTAGCGATCCGATCCTCGTCGTGCGTCGCTACGAGCAAGCCAATGTCGAGCGTCTGTCCTATTACCGGAACGCTGCCATATGGCAAGACACGGATGTTCCGGCCGAGGTACTTGCAAGAGCGCTGGTCGATTTGGGCGCTTTGGGAAAGACCGTTGGCGTGGATGCCAACTCCATGTTCCTTACGGTGAACGCCTACGAAACGCTCCGCGCTGCGCTGCCCGGCACCAACTTTGTTAATGCTTCTACAATTCTGGAAAGATGCCGGGCCATCAAGTCCCCGCAGGAGATCGCTTACATTCGCCGCGCAGCTGAGACGTTGTCCGCAGGGTTCAAGGCCGCACATGAAGCTGCGCGTCCGGGGCGTACTGAGAACGATGTGGCCGCAGCTTTCCATCATGCTGCCATCTCGGCTGGTAGTGAATATATGGGCAGTGCCCCTTATATCGCTTCCGGCCCGCGAACGGCACTTCCGCACGCTACCTGGGCTGGCCGATGCATCGAAAAAGGCGATCTGGTCATCGTCGAGGGATCCGGAAACTGGAAGCGATACAGTGCAGCCTTGATGCGGACCTGGTGCCTGGGAAAACCGAGCGACAGCGTCCGTCGGGCAGCCGATACTTCAAAGGCCGCGCTCGCCGCGGCGATCGCGGCCATGAGGCCGGGCGTAACAAGTGGAGAAGTCGATGCTGCGTGTCGTGGCACTGTGGCTCGCGCTGGTCTCGCCCATGCCTTTCTCAATAGAACCGGCTACTCCGTGGGCGTTGGCATCTGCCCGGGCTGGGGTGAAGGATGGGTCATGGACCTAAAGGACGGAGATCCCCGCGTCCTGCACCCAGGCATGGTATTCCATATCGTGCCGGTGCTGTTCCCCGAGCCGAACATCAGCGTAGGCTTCAGCGCCACAGTGCTCGTCACCGAGACCGGCGCGGAGATTGTCTCTGATTACTCGCGGGAGCTGGAATGCTGAAAGCCATACACGACACTGCCGTCGTAAAGACGGGCGGCATCACGCTCCGCAGCTTGGGAAAACGGTACGGCAGCGCCGTCGCCGTCGACGACGTCAGCCTTGAAGTATTGCCCGGCGAATTCGTGTCGCTACTCGGCCCCAGCGGATCGGGCAAGACCACTACGCTGATGATGATCGCCGGCTTCACAGTTCCCGACAGCGGCCAGATTCTGCTGGACGGAAAAGACATAACCCGCCTGCCTTCGCATCGCCGTGAGCTCGGCGTCATTTTCCAGAACTATGCGCTCTTTCCCCACATGACGGTCGCCGAAAACGTGGCGTACCCTTTGCGTATGCGCCGCATGGGGAAGACAGCGGTCGAAAACAGCGTCAAACGGGTCCTCGAACAGGTGCAGCTTGGCGCACTGGCTGCCCGCTACCCCCACCAGCTATCGGGTGGTCAGCAACAACGCGTAGCAATTGGCCGCGCTTTGGTCTTCGATCCTCCCGTGCTGCTTCTGGACGAGCCTCTTGGGGCCTTGGACAAGAAGCTGCGCCAACATCTAAGGACGGAGATAAAGGCGCTGCACAAGGACGTCGGCAAGACGATGATCTACGTCACGCATGACCAGGAGGAGGCGCTGGCCATGTCCGATCGTGTTGCCGTTATGCATGAGGGCCGCATCAGGCAGGCCTCCTCACCGCGCGACATCTACAGGCGGCCCGCCGAGCTCTTCGTCGCGAGCTTTGTGGGTGAAGCGAACCTTGTTCCGGTAAAGCTTAAGGGCGGCGTCGCCTACAGTTCGGATGGGAGGCGTCTCGAGGCCACGCGATGGGATGGCGACGACATGGAAGCCATGCTTTGCATAAGACCGGAACACGTTCGTCTCGATTTGGGTGATGTCGGGATGGCTTCCGGCCCCCAGGGGACCGTTGTCGACTCCACTTATGTCGGCGACGCAACAGTCATTGAATGCGAAACGGACTCTGGGCTGCGGCTAACATCGAAAGTACTCAACCAGTCGGGCGACCAAATTCCGACTATCGGCTCGAGTTGCCGCGTGAGATGGGCCGCGACCGATGCAACGATTCTCACTAACTAGCCGAGTAAGCGACGGTGTTGCTCGCGCTACTGGTTGATGTTGATCCGTAGTTCCAAGGCTAGCACCGGCAAAATGCAAGAAAATCTCCCGTAAGTTCTAGCACGCTGGCCGCTGGTGTTTTTGGATGGGCCATCATGTTATTTCACTTCATCAGAAAGGTCTGCATATGGAAAAAATAACGCGCTACGAAGTTGGTCCTCGCATGAGCCAAATGACGGTTTTCGGTGACATGGTCTATACCGCGGGCATAGTGGCGCTGCGTGCCCCCGGAAGGCCAGTTGCTGACCAGACAGCCGACATTCTGGCCAAGATTGAGGATCTGTTGGCTGTAGCGGGAACAGAAAAGGGCAAGTTACTGACGGCAACGATCTGGCTGTCCGACATGTCTACATTCGCAGAGATGAACCGAGTATGGGACAATTGGGTGGTGCCGGGAAGAACACCTTGTCGGGCCTGCGTTGAGGCCGCGCTAGCAGGATCGGGATATACGGTCGAGATTCAGGTTACTGCGGCGCTTTAGGCTGAATGCGTCCGTACTCAAGCGCAAGGCCGTCGTCTATGTGCGTCAGTCCACTCAGGCGCAGGTCCAGCTCAACCTTGAGAGCCAGCGTCGGCAATATGAGCTTGTCGACGTCGCGCGGCGCTGGGGATTCCGCAAAGTAGAGGTGATCGACGAGGATCTGGGACGAACCGCAAGCGGGGCTGTGGAGCGTCCCGGTTTCGAGCGCCTGGTCGATGATTTGTGCACCGGCCATGTGGGCGCCGTGCTTTGCCGGGAGGCGTCCCGCCTGTCGCGCAACGGGCCGGACTGGCATCGGCTGCTCGAGTTGTGCGGCGAAGTCGATGCACGCGTGATCGATCTGGACGGAGTCTACGATCCGCGATTGCCGAACGACCGCCTGCTGCTCGGTATGAAGGGCAGCATCAGCGGGTTCGAGCTCGGCGTGCTGCGTGCCCGCATGTACGAGGCCGCCCGCGCCAAGGCACAGCGCGGAGAACTGCGCATCTCCGTGCCCTTCGGCTATGTCTGGCACCGCGATTACGGTCTCGGGTTCGATCCCGACAAGCGCCTGCAGGAGACCATTCGCCTGATATTCGCGCGCTTCCGCGAACTCGGCAGTGCGCGCCAGGTCCTGATCTCGATGATCGACGATGGCGTGCATTTCCCCAGACCCTCCGACGGCAAGAAGATGGTGTCCTTCGACTGGGTTCCGATCCGCTACCGCAACGTGATCTCGATCCTGAAGAACCCATTCTACGCCGGCGCCTATGTCTATGGTAGGAGCGAGAAGCGCACTGAGATCGTCGATGGCCGCGTTCGCAAGAGCTATGGCCATTACAAGCCGGCTAGCGAGTCGGCGGTGGTGCTCAAGGACCATCACGAAGGCTACATCGGATGGAGCGAGTACGAACGGAACCAGGAACTGCTCGCGGCCAACGCTTATGGCAAAGCCGGCGGTGTCAAGTCGGGCCGCGGCGGTCGCGCGCTGCTCCCGGGTCTCATCTCCTGTGGTCGATGCGGGCGAAGACTGGTTGTCATGTATGCCGGACGCGGCCAGGGTTATCCGGTATATCGCTGCGAGCGCGGCAACCTCATGATGGCACAGGCGCGATGCATGTCGTTCAACGGCTTTCGCACCGACGCGGCGGTGACCCGCGAAGCGCTGGAGGCGGTTGCGCCGATGGCGATCGAAGCGGCGTTGGAGGCTGAACGGATGCAGCTGGAGAGCGAAGCCAAGCGGCGGCAGATGATCGAGATGGACCTGCAGCAGGCGCGCTATGAGGCATCGCTCGCCGAGCGCCGCTATGCCGCTTGCGACCCGGAGAACCGGCTTATTGCGGCCCAGCTCGAGAGGAGTTGGGAAGCCACGCTCAGGCGCGTGGAGACCTGCGAGGCCCGGCTGAGCGAAGTCCAGCGTGTGGAGCCTGTCGACGCGGTTCCGGACTTCACGGGCCTCGCCCAGAATCTCGAGGCCATCTGGAACGCGCCGGGTGTCGATATGCGCTGCCGTCAGCAACTGCTGCGCGCGCTCATCAAGGACATTGTGGCGGACGTCGATGACGACGCGCGCGATGTGATCCTGACCATCCACTGGCACGGAGGCCAGCACTCGCAGGTACGGGTTCGCAAGCCCAAATCCGGAGAGCATGGCCAGCGTACGCCTGAGGAGGCTCTGGCGATCATGCGATCCATGGCAACCCGGTGGTCGGATGCCGAAATCGCTGCCACACTCAACCGCATGGGCATGCAAACCGGTCAGGGAAAGACCTGGACCGCGCGTCGCGTCCAATCGCTGCGCACGGTGCACAAGATCAGCGGCTATCGCTCTTCCGACAAGAATGGCGAGTGGCTCACCATGTCGGATGCCGCCGCGAAGCTCGGCGTGTCGCACGTCAAAATCCGCCGGTTCATCAGGGATGGCCTCTTGCCCGCCGAGCAGGTCATGCGCGGCGCGCCCTACCAGATCCGCGCCAGCGACCTCGAAGACGAACGGATCAAGGCCGATTTGGCGCGCAATACTCCGCGTCGCATCCACGACGACAACCAGGAATCGCTGTTTTCCGCCATTTGAAAAGGGGTGCATAATGAATCAGTCTTCGCAAAACCACGCAGCGCGCGTTCGGCCGCGTTGTTGGTGAGGCAAATCCGGCCATCGCCGAGGAAGGTCGTGAATCCTTCCCAGCGCTTCAGCATATAGTCGATTGGCTCGGCGACCGGAGAGCTGCGCGACAGTCTTGCCCGCTCTGCCCGCATCCAGGCCTCAAGTTCGGTGGCGAGAAGACGGCTTTCCTGCCGTCGTTGCAGACGTTCGTCGGAGACGACTCCGTTGATGTCGCGCTCGATACCAAACAGGGCGTCGATGCGTTTGACCGCCTCGAGCGCGATCGGTGAGATCGGCGCGGCGTTCTTGCCACGCTTGGCATTGGCGCGATGTCGGCAAGTACGAAGAACTTGCGGCGCGCATGCGCCCAGCACAGCGCCTGGGTCAGCGGACTGGGATCGCGGTCCACCTTGAACAGCGGATTGTAACCGCCATAGGCATCGGCCTGCAGAATGCCGGTGAAGTTCCTCAAATGACGCTCGGGATGCTCCTGCCGCCGATCGCCCGAAGCATAAGTAGAGCGCCGCCGGTGGCGATTGCCCGCCGAACGCCGGTCATCCCTGACATAGGTCCAGATGCGGCCTGTATCGATCTTGCCCTTCGCCAGGATCGGCACGGTCGTGTCGTCGGCATGGAGACGATCAGCGGCAAGCACATGCGCCTCGATCAGCGCGTGCACCGGCTTCAGCGCCACGGCACAAGCGCCGACCTGGTCCGCAAGCGCCGACAGGCTGAGTTCGACGCCCTCGCGGGCATAGCGCTCGCTCTGCCGGTTCAGCGGTTGATGCTGGGCGAACTTCTCGAACAGGACCATCGCCAAAAGGTTCGGTCCGGCAAAGCCGCGCGGCGTCACATGGAAGGGCGCCGGCGGCTGCGAGATCTTCTCGCATTCGCGGCAGGTGAACTTCTCGCGCACGGTCTGGATCACTTCCACTGGCGCGGGATCACCTCCAGCGTCTCGGTAATGTCCTCGCCAAGCTTGGCCAGCCTGCCCGAGCCGCAGCACGGGCAGTTCCGGGGTGCGGCGATGACCACGCGCTCACGTGGCAGATGGTCGGGAAAGGGCTTGCGCGACGGGCGCTTGCGCTCGAAAGCTCGGACTGTCGATGACCGCGCTGTCAGTTCCGCCGCCAATTCGTCCTGGCTGGCGTCGGCTTCCAACTCCTCAAGTTGCAATTCCATCTGTTGGAGAAGCCTCGCCTTGCGTTCGGAGCGGCTGCCATGGATCTCGCGCTTCAGCTTCTCTATCTCCAGCCTGAGCCGCGCGATCAGCACATCGGAGTGCGAGTTCAAGGCTTGCGCGCGAGCGGCGAGCGCTTGCGCCTCACGGCGGGTCGCACGCTCGGCGAGGATCATCGCGTGCGCACTGGCAAGGTCACCGGGAAGCTGATCGGCCACATCAGTCATGGCGCGATGGAATCATATTCGCTCCCGCCAAGCCAGCGGTTTTGCTCATCCCGCCGAGCTCGGGCGCCAGGTTTTTTGCGGCATCCGCCAGTCGATGCCTTCTAGCAAATAGCCGAGCTGCGCGGGCGTGATCACCACCGTGCCATCGGCCGATGGCCAGATGAACCGGCCACGCTCGAGCTTCTTCGTGAACAGGCAGGCACCCTGGCCGTCATGCCAGATCACCTTGATCAAGCCACCCTGCCGCCCGCGGAAACAGAACAGGTGACCGGTGTGCGGATCGCGCTTCAATGTCTCCTGCACCATTAGCGACAGGCCGGGGAAGCCCTTGCGCATATCCGTATAGCCAGTGGCGAGCCAGACCTTCACACCGTTCGGGACCGGGATCATCGCCGCTCCAGCACATCCAGGATCCGGCCGAGCGCCTCGTTATCGATATCACTCTCGACCCGCAGGCGGCGGGCGCCGCCAAGCTCGATCGTCACCATGCTGCTCTTCTTGCGCGGTCTGGAGATCGGCGGTGGCTGCGCTGGCGATTGCGCGCTGGCAGCGCCTCGACGACTTCCACGGCAACGAGTTGCGGCACGGACGGCGCGGAGATCTGGCAGAGTTCCTTGCGCCACCGGAAAAGCTGGCTCACATGAATGCCAGCCGATCGCGCGGTCTCGGAAACACTAGCCCCAGGCTCAAACGTCGCCGCGACCAGCCGCTCCTTCTCCTCCCGAGACCAGCGCCGGCGCCGCTCGACCGACGTGATCACTTCAATCTGATGCTTCGTCACAGGGCTACTCCTAGTGCTTCCACTAGGACTTGCAGCCTTCAGCCTACCTCAGCAAGACGGCCGTGACCGCGGGGATACCCGAAGCCTTGCGCATCGCCAATCCATATCCGGCTGCTACTGCAGGCTGCGGGGGCAGGTCGTACCCAAGGACTCGGTTTAAGCCGTTCCGTCAGCGGCTAAAGGATCAGGGGCTAAGACAGCATCACCACTTCTTTTCCCTCCATGACGCCGAGCCGCATCGCAGCCTGCAGAAGGTGGCGGCGCATGGCACTACGTGCGTCAGCGGCCGAACCGGCATCGATGGCATGAAAGATGTCGCGGTGTTCACCGATGACACCATCGACGTGCGCCGGCCCTCGTTGCTTCAGAGTATTAATGCGGGCGATCGTCACGCTTTGGTTGAGCAGCAGGGACAGGTAACGCTGGAAGTCCGCGACCTTGCCATTGCCGCTTGCTGCCGCGACAGCACGGTGAAACTCGATGTCTGCGGCGACGCCCACATCCTGGCCGAGCTTGGTGCGATCCATCTCCTCTAGCCAGTGCCTGAGCGCGACGAGATCGGCTTGCGAACGGCGGATCGAGGCAAGCCCGGCTCCCTCCACTTCGAGGCACAGGCGCAGCTCGAAGATCTCGCGCAGAGCAACGCCACTGCCGACCTCGGCGTCCCGGATTCGGAAGGAACGCTGCAGGGGAGCATCGCTAACAAAGACCCCGGCCCCCTGACGGCTGACCAAGATCCCATCTGCCTTCAGGCGGGAGACCGCTTCCCGGATGACTGTACGGCTGACACCAAAGCTGGCGGCGAGTTCGGGCTCGGTTGGCAGGCGTCCCCCCGCTACAAAACGCCCAGTTTCGATATCCTCCTGCAGTGCAGCCACCACCCGATCGGCCAAAGGTAGCGGTCGTCCGATCCGTCTGTCCGGCTCGCCTTCAGGGCCATTGGATTCCGCGGTCGTGCGCATCCGATCGTTGATGGCCAAACACACCTCCTCTTCAGCTTTCGGGCAAGACCTTGCCCGGATTCAGAATGTTATGGGGATCAATTGTCCGCTTCAAAGCACTCATCAGTGCGATATCCACTTCGCCCTTATGACGCCGCAAACTGGCAATGCGCATCTGGCCGATGCCGTGTTCCGCGCTGAAGCTACCACGGCGTTCCATGGCAACATCCTCCACAGCGAGGGTGATAGCATCGTACAGCGGACCGATATCCGCAACGCTACACCCTTCAGGGGGGCGGATATTCACGTGAAGGTTGCCGTCTCCGAGATGGCCGAAGATATTTGGACGGCAGTCCGGAAAGCGAGTTCGAACCATATCCTCGATGGCAGCCACGGTTTCGGGGATCAAGTCGATCGGTACCGCTATATCGTGCTTGACGGCGCCACCAGCGGCGAGTTCCGCCTCAGAGACCTCCTCGCGCAGACGCAGGAGTTGACTGCGCTCCCTTCCGCTCTGGGCAATGACGGCGTCTTGGGCCACACCGATAGAAAGCGCCTTCTCCAGCAGGCTTTCCATCACCGCGGCGAGCGAGTCCTCAGCGTTCGGCGAAGACATTTCGAGCAAAAGATAAGCCGACGCCTCGAAAGGGGGGCGAGCGTCGGGAACATGTCGCGACACCAACTGCATCGCCTCGCCCGCAATGAACTCGCACAACGTCAATGCACTACCGACGCGGCTGCGGGCGATTTGGAAAAGGTCTAGTGCGCGGCCGACGCACGATACACCGACCAGCGCCGTCACTCGCTGAGACACCTTAGGTAGAAGCTTGAGGGACGCAGCTGTAATGATGCCAAGCGTACCTTCGGATCCGATGAAGAGCTGTTTGAGATCAAAACCGGTATTGTCCTTACGCAATGTCCTGAGGCCATCCCATACGCGCCCATCTGGCAATACCACCTCGAGTCCTAACACCAAAGCGCGCATCGATCCATAGGCCAGCACCTGCAGACCTCCCGCATTTGTGGCGACCGCTCCGCCAATCTGGGCAGAGCCCTCCGCAGCGAGGCTGAGCGGAAAAAGGCGACCGGCCTCAGCCGCGGCTTCCTGCACGCTCGCGAGCGTTGCGCCCGCCTCCACAGTCACACTGTCACCAACGGTATCCATCGCCCGTATCGCTTTCATACGGCGTAGCGACAAAATCACCTGGGGTACCCCCGCGACCGGTACCCCGCCAGCAACCAGCCCGGTGTTCCCCCCTTGTGGCACCACTGCTACGCCCGCCTCGGCGCACAGCCGCAGGCATGACGCCACCTCGGCCGTGCTGGAAGGCTGAAGCACACACAACGCGGAATTGGAGCGCAGGCGGCGCCAGTCGGTTTCGAACGCCGCCCGATCAGATGAATTGTAGAGCAACGCCCCGGGCGAGAGGACCTCTCTGAGGCGCGCCACTAAGGAGTCGTTGCCAGACGTTGCGGAGGTTACTTTCATCATATGACCATGTGACTTGGTGATGTTGACATACTATCAACAGTGTGCAATTTTTATCCTGGGTTGGCAAGTGACAGCGCGCGGCCTGGGTCACACACATGTCGTGGACCTCAGACGCGGCTACTGACCGTGAAACTCAGCAGGCGAAGTCGACCAGATGCGATCGTGGGTTCGTTGCCATCGTGAATATAGTTAAACGGCGGAGACCTTGGCTTTGAACAGTAATTTCCCTGGTGGTCGCAAAGTGGCGCCATCGCTAACCGATCGGCTGGAAACGGGAGACCTCCTCGTTTCAGTGGAGTCCTCTTTTTCAGCGACCTACCGGGAGGCTCGCGGGAAGTTCCTCGCTGCGTTGCCTAAGGCGCGCGCCTATGTTCTGCCTCATCTGACGGGGCCAGATGGGGAAGAACTTGCGGTGGATGTCGCGTGGCTTGGCGATCCAGATGCCGAATGCGTCTTAGTCACTATTTCGGGCACGCACGGGCCCGAAGGTTATTGCGGATCGGGCATTCAAATGGACTGGCTTGCACTGATCGCAGATGCGAGCCTTCCTGCGGGGGTGGCCTTTCTCCTCGTCCACGGCCTCAATCCCCACGGTATCGCCTGGGACCGTCGGGTAACGCAGGAGGGCTGCGATTTAAACCGTAACTTTGTCGATTTCGCCGCTGGCACACCTTCAAATCCAGGCTACGAAGAACTGCGGTCGCAATTCGTGCCGGCAGCTCTGGAAGGGCCAGTCTTCGAGGCCGCACAGAAAGCCATCCGAGTGTTCAAGGCCGCGCATGGCGAGCGGGCCTTCCAGGTCGCCCGAAAGGCTGGGCAATATGTAGATCCTGACGGGATGTTCTTCGGCGGGTTCGAGCCAGCCTGGTCCGCTCGTACGCTGGATGCCATCGCCCACGACTACGCACTGAACACGCGCAAATTCGTTGCGGTCCTCAACGTCCATACGGGTCTTGGACCTTACGGTTACGGCGAGCTACAGAGCGAGCATCTGTCGGCCATTGCCTCGCACAACATTGCAGAGAGCATGTTTGGTCCCAGCGTCACCTCGGCCGATCTTGGAACATCCAGTTCAATTCCGATCGAAGGCACGCTCCAGCTCTATTGGGAACGGTTGATCGGCGACGGCCAATATCTCGATCTCGCCTTGGAATATGGCACTTATGACATCGAAGCCGCGCAGCGCGTGTTGCTGGCAACCAGTGGCTTCACGCGCATGGCGGCGGTGACCGAACCAGCTTGTTCGGTCGCGAGGTGCGGAGGCGCTGCGTGCACATTTCTGTCCGCATGACCCGGCGTGGAGGGAGGCGGTGCTGTTTCGCGGCCGCCAAGTGTTGCGGCAGGCGCTGTTGGGGCTTACTCGAAGGGCGTCGTCGGTTCGCAGCCTTAGGCGGACCAATCGCTCACAGCTGTTGATGGGGAACCAGAAAAGGTTATGCCATGTCTAGATCAACGAACCATGGATCTCCGCGGTCCGGCTTGAGTCGTCGGACCCTGCTCCAGACGGCGGCAGCCGCGATGGCCGTCCCGGCGATTGCTCGGGCAACCACCGCCTTCGCACAGGACAAGCTCGCCGGAAGTGGTGAGGTCGTCGTGTTTTCTTTTGGCGGTTCGTTCACGGAAGGTTTTCGCAAACGGGTCTTAGAGCCTTTCAGCGAGGTGACCGGCATCAAGGTGGTCGACGTGACGGCCGATTTCTCCGAGCCGCAGGTCAAGGCAATGAACGAAGCTGGGCGGGTCGATTGGGACACAGCGTTCGTTCAGGGGCAGGCATATCCCCCTATGAGTCAGGCCGGCATGTTTGAGCCGATCGACTACACTCTGTGGGACGACGAGTCGCTTACGGGCGTCCCGGATTCCGCCCGCCTTGCCGATGCGGTCGCCGCGTTTCAGTCAGGTCAATTGCTCACCTATGATGAGAGAACATTCGGAGAAGATGGACCCAAGAGCTGGGTCGATTTCTGGAACGTGGAGGCATTCCCTGGGCCACGCGGCCTTTATGCCTCCGCCGCCAAGTTCAGTATAATATTCGCCCTTTTGGCCGATGGCGTCGCGAAATCGGACATTTGGCCGCTGACCGATGACAAGGTCGACCGGGCGCTGAAGAAACTCGACGAGATCAAGCCGCATGTAACGAAATGGTGGTCCGCTGGCGGTGAGCCCCCCCAGCTGCTCATCAATCGCGAATATGTAATAACCAGCGCTTTCGCTAACCGCGCGATTGTGGCGATCCGTGGTCAGGATGCCCCCATCCGCATGGTTTGGGGTGCCGGTGCGCCGTTCAACCGCACGTACTGGACCGTACTGAAAGGAGGCCCGAATACCCAGAACGCACAGAAGCTGGTCGCTTTTGCGAACAGGGCCGCAATCGCTGCTGGGTTTACCGAAGGGGTGGGAGTTGATACCCTAAATGTCAACCAACTCCAGCACCTGCCATCCGATCTGGTTCCTCTGCTCAGCATACACCCTGAGAATGCCCATCATGTGGTGCTAGAGGATTCAGCTTGGCTTGCAGCCACCCGCCCCGATGGCAAGACGAACATCGACCACCTACAGGAGCGTTGGCTGGCATGGCGGGCGGGCTGATCTCTCCCTCAGTGAACGGCGCGCCGGAGCCTGTACGGGCTCCGGCGTTGGGCGGGCCGACAGGTTGGGCTTGGCTCCTCCTGCCTGGAGGCGTTTACCTCACAGTGCTCTTTGTAGTTCCGCTCGCGGGGCTTTTGGTGATATCGCTCGGAATGCCGGATTGGACGCTGACGCATTACCTGCGCATCGGCGACAGCCCGGTCTATGCAGCCGTATTGCGCACGACGCTTGAAATCAGCCTGGCGGTGACCACGCTCGCCTTCGTGCTGGGGTACCCTATCGCCTACGCTCTGACGACAGGAGGACCAACGCTGCGCACGTTCCTGCTCATTGCAGTGGTGCTTCCCTATTTCACTAGCGTGCTGGCGCGGACATTCGCCTGGATCGTCCTTCTTGGGCGCGGTGGCATCGTCAACGAATGCCGCTCATGATCTTGCCGATGGCCACAGTCATGTCTGGGATCGACCAAAAGCTGTTGCGCGCCGTGAGAGCCAACGGCGCAAGCCCTTTGGCCGCCTTCCTCACGGTTTTCCTTCCGCTCAGCCTTCCGGGCGTCATCGCTGGGGTTCTGCTTGTCTTCATCTACTGCCTCGGCTTCTACACGCTTCTGCTGACATTACATGTTGCAGCTGGCCAATCCGGATTGGGATCGCCGCAGGCCATGAGAGTTTAAGATGGTTCAGTCGCTCGGGCATTCGCGGTTATTATAGCTGGCTTCTGTTGGAGGCCAAGAATCAGTCGAGCTAAACAAGTTCCAAAATCGAGAAGGACTTACTATGGAAATCCAAGGGCCGACAGTTGTTATAAGTGGGGAGTCGGCGAAGGCTTATGCGGAACTAGTAAAGGATCGCTTTCCGGACCTGCGCGTTATTCAAGCGCCCGACGCCTCAAGTCTCGAAAAACATATAGCAGAAGCGGAAGTACTACTCGGGTTCCGGTTTCCAGTGGAGGTCTTTGATAAGGCGTCGAAGCTTCGCTGGTTCCAGTCCACCGGCGCGGGCGTCGACTCGCTGTTTCCCATCCGGGACCGCATAGGCCATATCACTGTCACCAACGCCCGCGGTATTCATGGCGAAGTCATCGCGGACTATGTCATGGCCGCTGTGACTATGTTGCATTGGGACTTCCGCGGCTTCCTGCATGACCAAGCCAACAAGCGCTGGAGGCCACGGCCTGTATCGCCGCTTTCCGACAAGACCATCGGCGTCGTGGGTCTCGGATCCATAGGCGCAACAATCGCGCGCCGCGCCAAGAGCGCGGGTATGATAGTTCTCGGCTCGAAGCGGGATGTTACTGTTCCGGTCGATGGTGTGGACGAACTGTTCGCGCCTGATGGCATGGTCGACATGTTGCCGCGTTGCGACTTCGTCGTTTTGGCACTGCCTGCAACACCCGATACCGTGGGCTTCTTTGGGCCCGCCGAGATTGCTTGCATGCGCCCGGACGCATACCTCATCAATATCGCGAGAGGGAGCGTCATCGTTGAAGCGGAGTTGATTAAGGCTCTGCAAAGGGGGGCCATTGCCGGCGCCATGCTTGACGTCTTCGAGCAGGAGCCGCTACCGCCTACAAGTCCCCTCTGGACGATGCCGAACGTGATCGTCACGCCTCATACAGCGGGCTATCCGGCCAACTACGAGACGCGGTCTTTTTCGGTGTTTGCCGACAACCTGAAGCGATACATGGGTGGCCAGGAGCTGATGAACATCGTCGATATGAAACGCGGATACTAAGGTCAGTTGGCGCCAGAAATTCAAGTTACCCGCCGCAGGTCATCGCCAATGCAGTCTGGCTCTACTGCAGGTTCCCCTTGCTGCTGGAGCGCGGGATCGTGGTTTCGTATGAGACAATCCGCCGGTGGGGCATCAAGTTCGGTCCGGATTTCGCTCGCCGCTTGCGCCGCAAGCAGCACAGCCGAAACGATGTCTGGCACCTGGACGAGGTCGTCATCACCATCGCCGGCAGGAAACACTGGTTGTGGCGCGCCGTCGACCGGGATGGCAATGTGCTCGACGCGATCGTCCAGAACCGCCGCAACACCAAAGCGGTCAAGCGCTTGCTAACGCGGCTGCTGAAGAAGCAAGGCGTCGCGCCGAAGCGCATGATCACCGACAAGCTGCGCTCATGGAGCAGCCAGGCGACAGGTGATGCCGGCGTCGAGCATCGGCCGCATAAGGGATTGAACAACCGGGCGGAGAATGCACAGGTGCAGCTGCGAAAACGGGAGCGGATGATGCAAGGCTTCCGAACATCAGGAGCACTGCAACGCTTCGTTGCGATCTTCTCGGCTCTGCGCAATCTCTTCGGTCTCGGTTTGCGACATTTCGGCGGGCATGACAGCGCATAGCGCCATTCTTCAGGCGCTGTATCACCGCGAGGTCACCGGCGAAGGGACAAGCATCCAGGTGTCACTGTTCGATGCCGTCGCCGACTGGATGAACGTGCCGGTTCTGCAAAACGACTACAGCGGGTATCACACGGAACGCGCCGGCGTGAAACACCCGTCGCTTGCGCCGTATGGTGCCTATCGTTGTGCCGACGGCAAAGAGGTCATCTTTTCGGTTCAGAATGACCGCGAATGGATAAATTTCTGCGAGAAATTCCTGAAGCAGCCGGAGCTAACACGCGCACCTGGTTTTGCCGATAATATGGAGCGCCTCAGTCATCGTGCGCAACTTGATGAGATCATTGAAGCGCGTTTCTCCGAACTATCCAGCGAAGAGGCAATGCAGGAGCTTGAGGCGGCCGGCTTGGCATATGGTCGACTGAACGAAGTGGCGGATGTTTCAAGGCATCCACACATTCGCAGGGTGCAGGTTGGCACACCCGAAGGAACCGTCGAGACGATAGCCCCGGCGGCGATTTTCAACTTTGAGCGCCCCTCGCTGCGCCCAGTTCCGGCTCTCGGCGCCCATACCGAGGCAGTCCGCGAAGAGGTTCGAGCAGGCTTGCGCACAAAAGCCGCGTCAGCGTGAGCGCGCGTCTGAGTAAGGTGAGTGCGCTCGTTAGTTACGAAGAGTCTGTGTACCTCGGATCATCCCAGCGCATCGGCCATCCAGCAGGCGCACTGCCGTCACGCTCGCTAAGATTGATCGTAGAGGCGACTACATGATCAAGGACACCTTTCCGGTCGTTGAAAGCACGATGTCTGTACCACGCTGGAGATCCCTGCTCTTCGTACCCGCTCACGTATCGCGCTTCGTGGAGACGGCCCATGAGCGGGGTGCAGATGGAGTCATTCTCGACCTGGAGGACTCCGTTCCCCAAGATCAGAAGGGCGAGGCACGGAAGCAGCTTCCTGAATGCGTGGCAAAGGTGGCCCGCAACGGCGCATCTGTTTTGGTCCGCGTGAATCGTGGTTTGCGCGCCTTGGCGGCCGTCTCGATGCAGCTGTGATGGCGGGTGTTCATGCACTGGTTCTTCCAAAGACGGATTCGGCAGACTGGGTATCAGAGATCGCAAACGCGGTATCGGAACTTGAACGGGAAAGAAATCTTCCGCTGGGAAGCATCCAGTTCCTTGCCCAGATCGAGACGCCGGGCGCCTTGCACAGGCTCGCAGCCATTGCGTCGGCGGATCCAAGGATGATCGCAATGGCGCTCGGTCCTGAAGACTTCAGTGCCGCCGTTGGCGGCGCCCCGGAATTCGACCTTCTGTTGACGCCGAACCTTTCTGTTCTGTTTGCTGCCCGTGCCGCCGGTTTGCTCCCGTTAGGCTTCGTAGGAAGCATCGGCGAGCTCTCCGACACTGATAAACTTCGTGAAGCCGCGGTGCGTGCGCGGCGGCTTGGCTTTGCCGGAGCTTTGGCGATCCATCCGACACAGATGGCCATTTCGGCCACCGGATCGTCGTCGCGGCCCTCGTAGCAGACCTGCCTGCGCCCGTTATCCTCCAGCCTCACCTGCCAGAGAAAGCTTGCGCCGAGACGCACCAGGTGCCCGCCGCGCTCGACGAAGCGGTCGATGGCATCGCGCATCTCCCAGCTCCAATATTCGTCGTGGCCGACGATAACCGCGCAGCGGTAGCGATCCAGCAGATCGGGGAGCAGGTGGAGATCGTGCTGCGTCGCCATGTCCACCCGATACCCGTTCCTTTCGGTCCAGACCGAGAAATGCCGGTCATAGGTCGCCCAGCCGGCGGATGCATATTTTTTGCTGTAGCCGTTGGCGCGCGTATTGCAGGCGATCGTGAGCACGGATGTCACCGCATCATAAGCACGGATTTCATGGGATCATGAGCAACGATTTCAGACGATCGTGAGCACCTTTTTCGGAGGTGCGGGACGCTTCGGCCGACAACTCAGTCAGTCTACAGGATGCCTCGTTCAAAACGAGGAAGCCTGATGCCAACCCAGAGATTGTCGATGCGCCGGATCAGAGAAGTTTTACGTCTAGGGCATGTCCAGGCCCTGAGCGAGCGTGCCATCGCGCACACGCTCGGGGTGAGCAATGGCGTCGTGCATGGTTATCTGCGGCGCGCCCGTCTTGCCGGGCTGAGCTGGCCGCTGCCTGAAGGGATGGATGACGAAGGCCTCGAGCTGCTGCTCTTCCCGGCGCCGAAGGCGGCGCCGCAAAGCCCCAGCCGGCCGGTCCCGATTGGGCCTATGTGGAGAAGGAGTTACGCCGCCGCGGCGTAACTCGGGTGCTCCTGTGGGAGGAGTATCGCGCATCCCGGCGAGCTATAAGGGCGACTACGAGAAGAGCTTCGACGGTACCGGGCCGTTCAAGCTGGAGAAATACACGTCCAAGGTCGGCGCCCCCTTCGTTCGCAACGAAGATTACTGGGGCGACAAGGTGCTGCCGGAGCGCATCGAGTTCATATTCTTCTCCGATGATCAATCGGCTATCCTGGCGCTGCTTGGCGGTGAGGTCGATGTCATCTCACTTTCGGCGGTGGCCGGCGTTAGCCTACTCAACAACCCGAACGTCAATATCGACAGCGTGAAGACGGCCTCGCACTCGCAGTTCCACATGCGCTGCGATTCCGATCCGTTCAAGGATCCACGCGTGCGTCGCGCCGTG
>SRUQ01000238.1 GCA_004791255.1 bacterium M00.F.Ca.ET.205.01.1.1 | reverse complement strand
TCCTGCCGAGTGCGCAATTGCTGGCACTGTTCCGTTGTATGAACCTCTATACCGGTGAGCGGAAAAACCTGCATGGCGAGCTTACCGGGGCAGGCGCGGGTCGCAGGTTGCAAGCGCTCTGTACTCATCGCAAATCAGAGATAGTTGGGAGAGGAAATGCGTAGTCGGACTCTGTTACTGGGCGCCGCCATATGCGGCATGATGTCTGCCACGGCCCAAGCGGAAGAAAAGTCCATTGAGGTCATTCACCATTGGGTGTCCGACAGCGAAGTGGCCGCG
>SRUQ01000237.1 GCA_004791255.1 bacterium M00.F.Ca.ET.205.01.1.1 | reverse complement strand
ATCGAGATCGCGGATACGGATCCGCTGACCGGGCTTAAGAACCGCAGGGCGATCACGCGAGAATTCTCGGAACTCTGCCGGGAATGGGCGACGGATACCGACGAGATCGGCGTCATTCTCATGGATGTGGACTATTTCAAACGCTACAACGACCGGCTCGGCCATCAGGCCGGCGACGACTGCCTTATCGAGCTTGCCCGCGCCTTCGACGAGACGGCGGCCTCCAACCATGCCATCGCTGGGCGTTATGGCGGCGAGGAATTCGTCGTGCTGTGCAAG
>SRUQ01000236.1 GCA_004791255.1 bacterium M00.F.Ca.ET.205.01.1.1 | reverse complement strand
CTTGGCGGCTGAGACGCAGAAATGGTTCGACCAGAAGCCGACCAGACGCTCGACGAAGCCGGGCGTCGCGGCAAGTGCCTTGTCGAAACGCGCCTGTGCCTCGTCGCGGTAGATATCGGCCTCGATACGCGGCACCGCGGGCCTGGCTTTTGCCATGGCCGGGCCGGCTGGATCATCCGCCGGCTGCATGGCCACCGCCGCCTTCTCGTCCCGCGCCGCCTTGCGCTCCATGGCGGCCGCCATGCTGGCCTGGATCGCCGCGGTGCTGTCGAGCAGCCC
>SRUQ01000235.1 GCA_004791255.1 bacterium M00.F.Ca.ET.205.01.1.1 | reverse complement strand
GCCGAGGGTCGCGCCACGGGGATGCGCGTGCGGCATCAGGGCCAGCAGAAGACGTTCTCGGCCAACCGAGAGATCCTGCTTTCGGCCGGCGCCATCAACTCGCCCAAGATCCTGATGGCGTCAGGCATCGGACCGGCGGCTGAGCTGCGGCAGATCGGCATCACGCCGGTGCTCGACCTGCCGGGCGTCGGCAAGAACCTGCAGGACCATGTCGACGGCATGATCACCGTGCGCTCCAGAAGCACCAGGACGCTCGGCCTGTCGCTTGCCAACCTGCCT
>SRUQ01000234.1 GCA_004791255.1 bacterium M00.F.Ca.ET.205.01.1.1 | reverse complement strand
GTGCTCTTCCGATCTAATCGGCGAAGGCGGGACGGCGTTATCGGCCGGGCAGAGGCAGCTGGTCGGACTGGCGAGGGCACTTTACGGCGACCCATTTCTTGTCGTGCTCGACGAACCGAATTCCAACCTGGATTCAGACGGCGATGTTGCCTTGGCGGGCGCGATCCAGGCGGTGCGTCAGCGTGGAGGTATCGCAATCGTCGTCGCGCATCGCCCGTCCGCGCTGGTCAATATTGATCAGGTACTAGTCATGTCGAACGGGATGGTCCACGCATTTGGC
>SRUQ01000233.1 GCA_004791255.1 bacterium M00.F.Ca.ET.205.01.1.1 | reverse complement strand
CGACCCGGTTTCGATGGAGTTGTAGGCACCACCCACGGCAGAGGCGACCTTGGCAGCGTTGACGGCTATATCGGCCAGCAGCTGGGCGAAGCCCTTCATGCCCTCGATCATCTCCGGGTCATTGAGGGCCGTAGTCAGCTCCTTTACGCCCTCGGTGACGGTATCAAGGACGCCGCTGCTGGCCATTTCGCTTTGCAGGTCAAACCAGGCGTTGTTCAGCCTGTTGAAGGCAGCCTGAGCGCTGTCAGCGGCCTTCACGGCGACATCACCGAACTGGCGG
>SRUQ01000232.1 GCA_004791255.1 bacterium M00.F.Ca.ET.205.01.1.1 | reverse complement strand
GCCTGCCCTCGGAACCGGCCGACGGTATCGGTAGCGCAGCCGGCCTTCGCTGCCACGAGTTCGACGGCAGCCAACTGGCAATAGCGGCCTTGGCAACGTCCCATGCCGGCGCGCGACAGTGACTTCACCCTGTTGGCCTCGCCGCCGCCGAAATCCACGCCGTCGCGCACCGCTCCGGCAGTCACGTTCTCGCAACGGCACACAATCGCCTCGTTGTGCAGTGCTCGCACCATCTCGGCCGGCCAGGGAAAGGCACAAGCCAGACCGCGGGCAAAGCGCT
>SRUQ01000231.1 GCA_004791255.1 bacterium M00.F.Ca.ET.205.01.1.1 | reverse complement strand
CTTCGGCAAGGCGGTCGGCGAAACCAACATCTTCGTCTTTGGGCCGAACGGCGAACAGATCGCCAGCCTGGATCTGGCCATCGAGCGCGACGTCGCCGGCCTGGAGGATTATATCAAGCGCTTCCTTCCGACCTCGGCCGTCAAGGTTGAACTGCTGAATGACAACGTGGTTCTGACCGGCACCGTGGATACACCCTTGGATGCCAAGCGTGCCGAACAGCTGGCAAACATGTTTGTGTCCGGCGGTGAAGCGACGACGGGACAATATTCGCAGACCGCT
>SRUQ01000230.1 GCA_004791255.1 bacterium M00.F.Ca.ET.205.01.1.1 | reverse complement strand
GTCTGAAACTACTTTCGTGAAGGACCCCGCCGTCGCCCTTTCGCGGCGATGACTTACGTTCCGCCCGGGCGATCCACGCGCGGTGGACGCAACGGGCTTTAAATCCGCACGCCCATTTTACCACCGCCGATCTGACACATTTAAATTGGTCCTATTGAAGACTTGCCACCCACCCACGGCTGTGGTCGATCGTAGGGACCGGTACTGAGGACGTCTGCCTACAAGGCCTTGAGCCGCTCCACCGCGGTTAGGGCTGATATCTCTCGGGCCTTGGCCAGCA
>SRUQ01000229.1 GCA_004791255.1 bacterium M00.F.Ca.ET.205.01.1.1 | reverse complement strand
TCGGCTCGCCCCTGAGGAAGCGCAAAGAATCCGGCGCCAAATGAAATCGATGGCAGACCGCCTCGGGACATCTGCAGGCGGTTCGGTTCTGCCGGAGCAGCCTCCAGCTGCGTTCGAGGAATATCTGGGGGCAGTGGCTGACGCCTTCGCAGGGGCAGACAGTCGCGGGAGCGGAACAGTCGATTGCGCGAGTCGCCACTTTAGACAAGCGTCGGCGGCCGAGGGTTTCATTCGCACTCATATCCGGGAAGACATACCCATTGTTCGGCTGTGCCGGGAAA
>SRUQ01000022.1 GCA_004791255.1 bacterium M00.F.Ca.ET.205.01.1.1 | reverse complement strand
ATGGCGGGTGTGGCTCGCGAGACGTGGTGGCAGGGCTGGCTTAGACAACCGAATCCTACGCCAAATCAATCGCTTAGGCTACATCCGCCAACCTCTCAGACGGGTCGTCGTGCATAAGACGGGCTAGCTTCTTCTTGGCATTGTCCAAATGAAAAGCGATCGTGCGTGGCTTGATACCCAAGATGCGGCCGGTCACCCAGGCTGAATTACCCCGCGCTGCCCACCTCAGGCACTCATATTCGCGGGATGTCAGCGAAATCCCATCCACTGTTCGATCGCTCGGCAATTTGCGGCGAACGCAACGATGAAAGCAGGCCGCCATCAGTTGAAGAGCTTGTTCGTACCGCTCAGCGACCCGAAGAAATACTGGACGAGGCTCATCGGCGGCAAAAGTAACCGCAGCGATGCGGCCGCGGAGATCGACAATTGGGATCGTCAAACCGCAGCAGATGCTGAATTGAGCCGCCTCATCGAATAGCTGCTGTTGAGCCGGCGACATTTTATCGCCTCCCAAATTCGATCCCCAGTGAAACGGGCAGCCGCCATTTCGAGCACGCAAGACCACAGGATCGAGTTTCTCATACTGATTTTCCAGATACTGTCTGGTCCAGCGGGTTGGATAGTTCGAAATTAACCTCGGTTTGCCGGAAGGCCGTGCTGGCAAGGAGAGGTAGGCAAAGAAGATTAGGTCAAGTCGTCCGGCCGCCTCAGCCATGGCATCCCGGAAATCTGCCTCATCGATACTCTGTGACAGTCTTTCAAGGAATGTCTCGAAAACAAGTGGCATGTCCCTCGTCATCGTCGCGCTCGATTCTTCCTCTTTCTGCACGCCTTCCGGCTGCGTCGTGTATGTCCGACAAACGCGATTGAATTCGCGGGCGTCGCTGGGCTGACCGGGCTCCAGAATGCTGCCCTGCATTAAGTCATGACCGCCCCTGCACCGACCAAATCAGGAGAAATCATCCTGCGCTGACCAAAAGCCATCATTGACCCCAGCTTTTGCAGGAATTTGGGTCGGCATTAGCATAACAATTCGGATAGCCGCTCATCCCCCACCCGGGGCGCCGTGATCCGCAAAGAAGTGTTGCGATGCTTTCTTTTCTTTGATAGGCAAATCGTCTCAACAATATTAAAATGCCTTTCCTTGTGAACGGGGTGGTGTGTGAGTATCGTGCTTTTATATACCTGATGTGGTAAAATACACCGCAATGATTATTCTGCTCTTTGTGATGTGAAGGAAGATAATCTTCGGCATTGCCGCACTTTGGAACCGGCGACCGTGGCCCGCTGCAATGATGTAAAGGGCACGTCTAAG
The DNA here is from genome assembly GCA_004791255.1 of bacterium M00.F.Ca.ET.205.01.1.1. Taxonomy (GTDB): domain Bacteria; phylum Pseudomonadota; class Alphaproteobacteria; order Rhizobiales; family Rhizobiaceae; genus Mesorhizobium. The sequence goes on along the minus strand of SRUQ01000022.1, from coordinate 26,060 downwards.
CTCAATCTGCATCGGAACGTGCAGATGACCTTTACCAGACCCTCGATCCCGCACGGGCCATAATGATACTGATTACGTGGGTCAAAAAGGGCGCCCTGCCGGCGGGGAGGTACACCCGCAGGGCGCGCCGCACAGAGGTCCTGGTCGTTGGGCAACAGGACAGCGGCGGCAGAACTGATTCGGTTACAAATCGTGACTGAAATAGCCCGGAGCATGCTCAAGATCAGATATCTGGAATTCAACAGTTTTGGGTCTGCTCGGCGCAGTAGCGCGCAGGGACATGCCTGCCTCCGGACTCGCTCCTTCGCGATCGCAAAATCATACGGCACCCTCGGCCTTCAGCGCGCGATAGGTGGTATCGACCGACTTTACCGTCGCGTCGACAATGATGTCGATCTCTTTTCGGGTAATGATCAGGGGGGGTGCATAACCGAGGATGTCGCCATGCGGCATGGCCCGTCCGATGACACCATTCTCAAACAGAGCAGCTGCAGTGCGCACCCCGACCTGAAGGTCGGGTTCGAATGGTATCCTTTGTTTTGGGTCCCGCATCATCTCTACGGCCGACAGGATACCCACTCCGCGAACTTCACCAACGATGGGATGTCCCGCCAGCTCGGCCTTCATCCGGTCTTGCCAATACGGTCCAACATCGCGGACATGCTCCAAAATATTTTTTTCTTTAAGCAGTCGAATATTGGCGAGCGCGGCTGCGGCACAAAGCGTGTGCCCCGAATATGTCCAGCCGTGGCCGAGTGCGCCGTGCTTCTCAGTTCCTTGTTCCAAAACCGACCAGACACGGTCGCCAATGATTGACCCGGAGATGGGGAGGTAGGCGGAACTCAAACCCTTTGCGATGGTCACGAAATCCGGACGCATGTTATACAGGTGGGAACCGAACTTCTCGCCGGTTCGCGCGAAGCCGCAGACCACTTCATCCGCGATTAGAAGGATATCGTATTTGTCGAGCACCGCTTGAATGGACGTCCAGTACCCTTTGGGGGGCGGCACAATACCTCCTGTCCCAAGTACCGGCTCTCCGATAAAAGCTGCAACCGTTTCCGGTCCTTCGGCCAGGATCAAGGCTTCAAGCTCATCGGCACAGCGCCGGGAGAACGCTTCCTCGCTCTCCTCGACACGCGCCTGGCGGTAATAGTGCGGCGTGGTTGTATGGCGCACCAAATCCAGAGGCAGGTCGAAGAAATTGTGAAAGAAGGGAAGGCCAGTTAGGCTACCCGTGACCAATCCAGACCCGTGATAGCCGCGATTTCGCGAGATGATCTTTTTCTTTTCGGGCCGGCCAAGAATGTTATTATAGTACCAGACCAGCTTGATGTTGGTTTCGTTGGCATCGGAACCGGAGAGGCCGAAATAGACCCTTCGCATGTTCTGACCGAAATACTCGACCACGGCCTCTGCCAACAGGGCGACCGGCTCCGTACCTTGGCTGGCATAGACGTGCGCGAACGGCAATTCGTGTGCTTGCCTGGCAATGGCCTCGGCGATCTCCGTGCATCCATATCCCATGTTGACGCAGTAGAGTCCTCCGAAACCGTCGAGGCTCCTTCGGCCTTCGGTGTCCCAGATATAGACGCCTTCCGCACCGGCCATAATCCTATTTGGCGTTTCGCCTCGGCTGTGCTTGGCCAAATGCGTAGAAGGATGGAAGACGAAGCTTCTATCCTTCTCCCGGAGTTGCTCGGTTCCCAGATTGCTCAAGCGCATGTCCCTCTCCTCGCGATAAATTGGCGGAGGGCACTCGGCCAGCCACCTGTTTAGCAAATAGCATACCGGAAACGTCCCTTGAGTTTCTCGGGAATGCAGGTTATTCGCCGTGGAATTCGCGGGATCGGCCCGAATTGCCGTGAAAACTAAGGCGTCACCTTCGCCTTAGCCGAGGGTCGGGGGCGCGTCCTGCAAACACGAACAGCTTACGACGCGCATGCGCCCAGCATAGTGCCCGATTAGCGGGCGATATTGAAGGATGAATAGCGCTCGGGACGCTGTTCCCGCCGGCCGCGCGCGGCACGATAGAGCGCCGGCGGCCATGTTCCGCCGAACTGCCGGTCATCCCTTACATTCTGACGGTCCGGATCGGTCTTGCCCTTCCCAAGGGTGGTAATGCAGGTGATCAGGGGCAAAGCACATTCGCCTCGATCAGCAGGCAGCCGGGTTCCGTGCCGGTACAGGTCCAACCTGGTTGGCCAGCGCTGAGAGGCTGAGGTCGTGCCCTCGCGCATATTGATCGCTTTGGCGGTGCGGCGGCTGGTGCTCGGCAGACTTCTCGAAGGAGCATAACCAGAAGGTTCGGCCCGGCAAAGACGCGCGGCGAGAGCTCCTTGCCATCGACATCTTGATTCGCAGCCGACCAGCGCCGCCAAGTTCTATCGTCAGCGTGTTGCCTTTCTTGCGATCGCAAATTCGTGGTTGCTGCGCAGGGCGAGCCGAGCTGCGGCTTGCAGGAGGGGGCAGCCGACAGAATTGCGCGGCCTGAAAAGCTGCCTCCATCAATGCTGGCCGCTCGTGCAGTCTCGAAACGCTGGATCAAGCCTCAAACGTCGAACAGCCGCTCCTTTTCCTCGCTAAACCAGCGCCCTCGCGCGACGTGATCTTGCCTGACGATCCGACGCTTCGAGCGGGGCTCCTCTAATAGGTTGCAGATGACCTGCAGCTTTCAGCCAAACTCAGCAAATCGGACGTCTTCTTATCATCGCTCGGCAAGCTCGGAACAGGCTGGCGGACGTTGCTAAGGCTAGTCGCCGCCAGCGGATGGCGAGGATGTTTTGGCGGCTAAGTGCTTTTAGGTGGGCGATTATAAGCCGAGATCGCGATAGGTGCTTTCGCCATAGCTCCTGGCGCCATCGCCACGCTGAGCGTTTGAAAGCCGATGAAATTCGCTCGGCCAATTGGCTAGCGCGTGCTTGATGGCCTTCATCTTGAACGGCACGTGCACAACACATTTGTCCCTGATGATAGGCGGACAGCTCGCATCTTGTTGCCGCGAGCCATTAAGGTTTGCTGCGATTATCGGCAGACCTAGATCAAGGGCCAATTCCATTTCCCAGCGCACGAAGCGAAAAAGGTTTTTCGTTTTCTCACCGATCAGGACAAGCACCTGGCTCGATCCATTCATTCTGTTGCGAAGATTGCGTTTAACATAATCTTCGTCCTGTGCTCGGCTCGTCATATTGTCCAGATCGTGAGCGTTCGCGAATTCAAAACTCACATTCTCGCTGGCATTCCACCCTTTCATAAAGCGGTATGCCCAAGCGTCTTCATCGCCGTCAAATATTACATAGGTCGGATCGCTGTATGCCATTGTTGTCTCTTAGTTGTTTTGACGAGCAACCCACTGGGTGTGCTCCCGTGAGAAAGCCAGTTCGGCTTCGTTCACCGCGGCGGAGAATGCCTCATCCGAGTTGGCGTCCGTAATAAGGTCGGCAGTCAAGCCGATCTCGTGAGCTGTCAACGTGTAAGCCGATGCCAATTCGTTAAATTTCTTGATCTGGGTCCACCCGATAAGCGAGGCGGCGATGACAATTAGCGGCTCGGTCGGCCAGCCTGGCATCGCGGGGTCAGCGATGCGTACTACGATGAACGAGAATCCCAGAGCGTATGCAAAAATACCAAGGCCCATCCAGACTTTCGCGGACCTCTTGTTCGAGCGCGCCTTCTTCTCGTACCACATCCGTTGGTCGCAGATTCGTCTCTGCAGATATAGGTCTTTTCTTTCTTTTAGCGGGGAGTCCCTTATCGACATCATCTGGTCGGTTGTTTGGGGGGATGCTGAATCGGTGCCGCTCAACGCGCTACCAAGGTGACGATTGCTATCAAGGATACCTTCCATGAGCTTTCGAAAATCAGCTCTGGCGTCAGCGGCGCGCGCGTCATCGAACGGCTGTGCTCGCATCGCGAAGCGCCAAGTCAATGTCTTCACCGACTCTGCCAGAGCTCGAGCCTGATACCAGACCTGCTCGGGCTTTGTGACCGACCGGAAAATGAGGACTCCCATTGAGCAAAGAAATACCGCAGCATAGACACCGAAATAGGCTTTTGATGGCGACAAGTCCAAAGAGAGCACCGACGCTAAAAAAAGAAGAACGTACTCTGCCCGGATCAGGCGGAGAAACGTCGCCTGCTGCTCGTTGGATGCCACGTCGGCGCTATTATAGAGTCCAGGATATTTCATTTTTGAAGCACACCAGTCTATTTTGTGGCGGTAAATTCTTTAAGCCAGGATTTGGCAAACGTGAGGTTAGCAGTCGAGCTTACAGAGCCTATTCTTGAGCGAGGCGCGGTCCCTCTGTTCATAAACAGGAATGCAGGTCCTGTCCCATCAATGTAAGGGTATAGGCCCAAAAATTCTTGCCCGGAGAATGTTTCCGAAGAATTTTTTGCCACGGGCAGAACCGCTACCGCGGTCCGAAACCCATCGAAAAAGCCAAGCTCCCAAGGCATCCATCTGGATTCTGGAGAATTGTTTGAATGCACATAGATTAGCGTCTTTGACTGCCTCATACGGGTCCGCAGCAACTCGGCGGTGGCCGAGGAGACCTTTGTGCGGTCCAGTTGTGAATCTTCGACCCAATCTACGTAAGCAGTGAACCCAAGCTCCTCGAAAATTCGCTTCACACCGAGAATGATCTCTGCGTCCTTGAAAGAATGTGACAGAAAAACGTCGAATGAAGATCTGGCTGTAGCTGCGGCCGTCTCTTCCTTTAGAACGATCGATGCGGCTCTATGTCCTCGACTGGCATTCGCAACTCTTTTCAGCTCTGCCTCGGTCAGTAGCACTATTCAAATCCCCCATGATCTGTTCGCAATCTATGAACTTGACGCCCATTCGATTAAGCGACCCTTGTCTTGTGAAAACTGGCACCATGCTCTCCAGCCGGTAGCGCAACCTCCACCTTCTCAAAGACCACGTCGGCTGGCAGGAGTGACCGGCCTTGTCACCCACCTACGCGACCCCGGCACAGCCATGCTCCTCGCTTAGAAGGCTGCGAGACCAGCGATGTCAAACAGGACAGACGATCTCCTAATCTCGATCAGCAACGAACTTACGACGTAAAAACGCGATGGAGCGATCTCCGAATGTCCGCAGGCGTCGAGGGCCGGGTTGGTCGCCAGGGCCGAGCGGGCCAGCTTGCACTCCCGCTACCCGTCGGCTTGCCAAACCCTCGCTGTAGATTTCGCCCCCCCCACACGGATGCGCTGACCGCGACTAAGCTCAATCGCCACTGATCGCCAATCCAGGGCGAAAGTTCCCCCCTTGAAGTAGCGGTAGAGGCATTTTTTCGGCACTTCGCATCTTAGATATGGACGCCTCCTCAACCAGGCACGATCCGGTTTGGCTTCTCGCCGTAACCGTGCTGGCCAAGTGCGTCCGATGGCTGCTTCGATCCGTCTCCTGGAATGATCGGTTCCAGATTGCTCAAGCGCATCGTCCTTCCTCGCCATCAACTGGCGGATAGCGCTCGGCCACCTTTTTCCAGCAATTAGTATACCGCAAATGTCCCTTGAGTTTCGTCGGAATGGGCGCCTTTTGCCGACGAATCTACGGGATCCGTGCCAAACGCCGTTGAAACTTAAACTTTCGCTTTCACCGTTGCCTCAGGGCGGACAAAGGTATCGGTGAATTGGACTTCACTGGTTTCGTGACGACAAGGCTATAGTATTGATCAATCCCCAAGCCTGCCTGCAGCAGTCCCTCCATGAAATCCTGATAGGCGGCCATAGAACGAGATGCGACCCGCATCAAATAATCCACGCGCCCCCCAATTGCCCAGCAGTCCAGGATTTCCGGAATGTCTTGGATAGCAGTTTCGAAGTGTCGTTGGTCCTCAAGACGATGACGATCCAGCACGACCTCCACCATCACAAAGATCATGCCGCCGATGAGGGCAGGACTCAGCCGCGCATAAAATCCCTCAATAATCCCCGCGGCCTTGAGTGCTCGGAGCCGCTCCGAACAGGCGGACGCCGAAAGATGAACTCGTTTTGCAAGCTCACTTTTTGAAATCCGACCGTCTGCCTGAATTTCGGAGAGGATCCGCAGGTCCCAACTGTCGAGTTGCACGGGATCGGGTTTCGATTTCATAACCTGTTGCTCTCAAGCAGCGATCGACAGCGCGCCGTGTGCCGATCAATCTATTATCAATAGAAACGACCGAATGTAGTAGTGGAAGGCATCCGTTCCAGGCCCGAGATGTGCTAGAATGGGTAAGAAAATCAGCTGAGGGTGAGCGATCCGCTGAGAAAAGCTGCAGAAGTAATTTGGCTATCGCCCCAACGCCCAACGGGGCAATGGTGCAGCTGGAGAGAATAGTCGGCGGCGGCGGAGACCATGATAAATAGATAACCGATTTTCTTGAATCTCGCTGCCGTACTTGATAGACGCGCGACTGCATTCGACCCTCGATCGCATGGACGGCATACTCAATGCAGTATTCACTCGCACATTCAACTATTAGGGTGAATTGAAGGCCTTGCTTGGCCGGCTCGCGGAGGCGCAGGGCACCGCAAATGCCCCTCGTCTTATGGCTTGCCCGATAATTTGGCGCTCGGGTCTGGCCGAAATCGCCCAACCGGAAAGACTCAAACACCGATGTTGCGTGCGATGCTGTCGGCCGCCATACGCTTACGCCACTCAAGAGGCCCGGAATTGTGAATGGAGTTTCCCTCAACATCGACAGCCATGACGACGGGCATGTCCTGCACATCGAATTCATAGATGGCTTCCATGCCCAGGTCTTCAAAGGCGACAATCCGCGCCGCCTTAATCGACTTTGAAATCAGGTACGCAGCGCCACCCACTGCAGCAAGGTATGGCGTTCTGTGTCTTACAATCGACGCGATGGCCGCCGGTCCCCTCTCCGCTTTGCCCACCATCGCGAAAAGGCCGGTTTCGGCGAGCACCTTGTCCGTAAAATCGTCCAAGCGGCTGGAGGTTGTTGGACCGGCGGGTCCAACGACTTCATTCCTCACTGCCCGGACGGGACCGACGTAGTAGATCACGCGGCCCCTCAGATCGACTGGGAGCGGCTTGCCGGCATCAATCAGTTCGACCATTCGTTTGTGGGCAGCGTCACGGCCCGTCAGCATCTTTCCAGAAAGCAGGAGCGTTTCACCGCAGCGCCACGATGCCGTCTCTTCCTTCGTAAGCGTATCTAAATTGACCCGCCGGACGCCGGCTGGGTTCAATTCGTCGGCTCCGATGTCGGGCCATTCGCGCAAATCGGGCGGCTGGAGGCTGATGGGTCCAGAGCCGTCCAAAGTAAACTTCAGGTGCCGGTTGGCGGCGCATTGCGGGATGAGCGCCACAGGCTTGGACGCTGCATGAGTAGGATAGGTCGCAACCTTGACGTCAACGACTGTCGTCAGACCACCAAGGCCTTGGGCGCCGATACCAAGCGCGTTGATCCGCTCATAAAGCTCAATCCGCAGCCCCTCTTCTGCGCTTGACGCCCCCCTTGCGATCAGTTCCGCCATATCTATGGGCTCGTTCATGGCCTCCTTGGCCAGCAGCATCGCCTTTTCAGCGCTACCACCGATGCCGACAGAGATCAGTCCAGGTGGACACCACCCGCTGCCAAGGGTCGAAACGGTATTCACCACCCAGTCGGAAACGGAGGCGCTGGGATTGAGAGTGGTAAAACGTGCCTTGTTCTCCGACCCGCCGCCTTTCGCGGCGATGGTGATCTCAATCTGGTTACCTTGCACCAGGTCGACATGGACAACTGCCGGTGTGTTGTCGCGGGTGTTGACCCGTCTAGCGAGGGGATCCGCAACGATCGATCCCCGAAGGGGATTGTCCGGATCGAGATAGGCTTGACGTACGCCCTCATTCACAAGATCCGCGAAACTGGCTGTTGACTTAATGCGGGCATCCATGCCGACCTTTGCGAAGACAACCACAAGTCCGGTGTCCTGACAAATCGGGCGCCGCCCAAAGGCCGCCATGCGGGAGTTCAGCAGAATCTGACCTATGGCATTCTTCGCCGACGGGCTCTGTTCTCGCGTGTATGCGTGAGAAAGAGACCGGATATAATCTGGAGGATGATAGTACGAGATGTACTGAAGGGCGTCGGCGACGCTCCTTGTGATGTCGCTACCGGCCATGGTCCGTGTTCTGTTTCCCACCGGATTTTATCCAAATGAACCGAGGCCATTGACCATTTTCAGAATCTGGAAGCTTCGCACCCCCTGCTCGCCGCCTTCATATCCATAGCCGCTTTGCTTGACTCCTCCATAAGGGGCATCAGCGGAAACCCCTTTCAGGTAATTCACACTAACAGCGCCCGCAGAAAGACCGCCCACAAGCCTCTGTTGCGTATCGGCCGCGCCAGTAAACAAGTAGGCGGCCAGACCGTACTCCGTGGCGTTGGCTTCATCGATCGCCTCTTCGATCGTATCGAAAGGAGCCACGGTGAGAATTGGTCCGAACGGCTCTTCATGAAGCACTCTCGCTTCCTTCGGTACGCCAGTCAGGATGGTTGGCGGCCAGTAAAACCCCGGTCGGTCAAGGGGGATGCCACCGGTCTCGATTTGGGCGCCGCCCTCTACCGCATCTTTGGTCAGGCGTTGCATGGCCTCGATTCGCCGCGCGTTTGCCATGGGACCCATCTGCGTTGCAGGGTCATCCGGTGGACCGATCCTGATTTTTCGGACCGCCTCCGTCATCCGGAACAGGAATTCCTCATAGCGGGATCGGGCGACAAGAATCCTGCTGGGCGCATTACAACTCTGGCCCGCGCACTCGAATTTGTATTCCGAAATAGCCGGTATCGCCGTTGCCAGGTCGGCATCTTCGCACACAATAACCGGGGAATGTCCACCGAGCTCAAGGATGCAGCGCTGCAGATTATTCGCGGCCAGTGTGGCCAGCTGTTTCCCAACAGCGGTCGACCCCGTGAACGTCAAGACTTTGACAATTGGCGAACTGAGCAGATGCCGTGATATATGCACAGGAACACCGAACACCAGGTTGACCACGCCTTCCGGTATCCCTGCTTGACGCAAAGATTCCACGATATGGACAGCCACGCTTGGCGTCTCTTCGGCCCCTTTGAGGATCACCGGGCAGCCTGCCGCCAGCGCGGGGCCGAGCTTGCGGGCGATGAGAACGGCTGGATAGTTCCACGGCGTAAAGGCAGCGACGACACCGAGGGCCTCCGGGACGATCATCCTGTTCGGACCCAACGGAATCGGGGTCGACAACTCATCGGCATGCCGTCCATTCCATTCCAGCGTTTCGACTGCGCGCGCGTACTCTCCTGTTGCTTCGGCAATCGTCTTTCCCTGTTCGGACGACAGGTCCCTGGCTGCGGCGCCAGCTTTCTCTGCCAGAATGCTGGCGGCAGAGACGAGTATCTCGCCACGCTCTTTGGCGGGTCGTGAGGACCACGCCTTGCGGCTGCGTTCTGCCGAAGCAAGAGCTTCATCCAAGTCTGAAACCGTAGCCGAGGCCACTGAGGCAAATACCTTCTCCGTCGCCGGGTTGATCACCGGCAAAGTGGCTCGGCTACCACCGGCTCGCCATTTGCCATTAATGAAGAGCTCGTAACTCTTGGCGTCGGACATCGCGGGCTCCACTTGACTGAATTCTTGCATACGAGCGCAGTTTCGATATCGAAACTGCTGAACTCGCTTGAGCCAGTTTCATCGCGATGGTCGCGGCGGGTCAAATATCGAATATTGCCGAAATCCATCTGGAATCCAGATCGGCTGGTCCTAATGGCCGCAAAAGATCATGCCCAGCTTTACAGGTTAGTTTGTCAGGTCGCCTCAGGCGCCACCGCCGCCCAGTCCCGGATTTCAATCAATTTTCTGGCGACCTTCGGAATGAGCTTGCAGACCGCAGAAACGGCCGCAGAACGCTCATCTTTGGGATTTACAGCGAGCACCACGGACCGAGTAATCACCGGATCGACGATCTTGACAGTCCGGACCAGCCCTTGGGAGGCTTCTTTCTGAACCGCAGACGGGGCGAGAATAGAATGCGCTTTTCCCTCTACGACCATGTTGATGATCGTTGAGAGGGAGTCCACTTCAAACCTGACGTCCAGCGCGCAACCGTGTTGTGCGACGACATCAGCCACCGAACGCCTGACATTGTTGTTGCGCATGGGAACCGCCAGGGGGAATTCATGCAGGTCGACCAGCGATATCGCATCTTCAAACGGTGGCTCGCCGGACGGAACCACCAGACAAAGGTCTTCGCGCGCTAGCACCGTCATTCGCCCCACACTGTCTGCTGTGCGGTACAGAACCGCCAGATTGAAGCGTCCAGCCGCCATCCATTCCTCTAGCGGTCCCGTCATACCCTCGACCATCTTGAGGGACACCTTGGGCAGTTCGTGTCTCACCGCCTCAAGCAGCGGACCGCTCAGGACGCGAGCAGCTCCAGACGGAATGCCAATAGTCACCTCCCCGGCAGGGGAAGCGGCTGTGTTGGTCAATTCCACCTCGGTAAGTCGAATTTCTTTGAGAATTGCCCGCGCCCGCTCGAGCAGTTTGGCTCCTGACGCCGTCACGCTCACGCCGGTCCTGTCGCGTATCAGCAGCTGAGTGCCGAAGCCTTCCTCCAATTGGCGCACATGCAGACTCAGCGCACTCTGGGCGACATTCAGAAAGCCAGCGGCCTTGGTGAAACTGCCTGCTTCGACCACGCCAACGAAGTATCTTAACTGCCTAATTTCCACGGGTACTCTTCCGAGGGCGAACTCCAATTTATGTAATCTATCTCGAAATGCGATGGCGCGACAGCAATAATTGTGCCAGGGCGCACTAAGTCTGCTCTAAACCAGCCGCAGAAGACTCAAACGCCCAAGTCGGTGTCCGGACCCGCGGCAGCAATTTCTTGGGCCCTTCGGATCACCGGTGGATCGACCATCTTTCCCTCGAAGGCGAAAGCGCCTCGGCCCTGCCCTGCCGCATCTTTTTGCGCCGCGAGGACACGACGGGCCCACTCGAGTTCCTGTGGGCTTGGTGAGAAAGCCTCATTGAATATGGCAACCTGGTTTGGATGGATCGCCAAAGCTCCGGTAAAGCCAAGCCGCCGCGCATGCGCCGCGGCCTCACGAAGTCTATCGTTGTCTGAGAACTCGCTGATAGTTCCTATGAAACCAAGCGGTAGCAAGCCAGCGGCGCGAGCCGCAAACAGAACGGAAAGATTCGGTGTCAAAAGAAGGTCGAATTCCGGGGCACCGCCAACAGAGGCACTGAAGTCTTCAGGACCCAGCGCCATTGCAACCATCCTGGGATGCGCAGACGCAATGGCTGAGAGACTTTGCAATGCTGCCGGAGTCTCGATCTGGGCAAGGAACCTGATTCGACCCAGCGCAAGGCTTCTTTCTCGTTCAAGTTCCGATACCGCATTCGCGATCTCTATTACCCACGCTGCCGAATCCGTCTTCGGAAGGACAAGTGCATCAACACCCGCCACTACGGCTGCATCGAGATCGGCCGCCAAGGCACGCAAACCGCGATTCACGCGAACTAAAACATATGCGCCCCTGCCGCCCACCTTTGCCACGGACGCAGAAAGCTGGCGCCGTGATTCATCTTTTTGATCCTGGGGAACGGAGTCCTCGAGATCGAGTATGACGCCATCTGCCCCGCGCTCATGAGCCGCCTCCACAAAGCGCGGAACATGAGCGGGAACGAAGAGCAGAGATCTCCAGCGGGGAACAAAAATCGGGCTTTCAAGGGCCGGGACGGTGTGATCCATAATGTCGCCTCTGCGGTCATTTTAGCGCGGGCGGTGTCAGTGAACTCGCTGGCCGGCTGTGGCGTTGGGAGGGACCCGAAGTTGGTAAGTACTCTGTAATCGGGATCGCGTCCCTTGCCCGACAATAGGCGCGCTCATGCTGACACGGCGCTTGCGCCCAAGCCTGCTCGAACCTCCTCGCGGACAGCCTCCGTATGCGCACCAAGAGCCGGAACTGGGCGCAGCGAGAGGCGCTCAGAGTTGAAGATTGCTGCCGGAGCTATGGTCTCTACAGTTCCTTCAGGGGTGCCCACCTCAACCCTGCGAACGTGAGGATGCCTTGAAACATCAGCCACTTCATTCAGGCGCCCGTACGCGAGACCGGCCGCCTCGAGCTCGTGCATTGCATCGTGGCAGGACAGTTCAGAAAACCGCCGTCCAATGATCTCATCAAGCTGAGCACGATGACCAAGTCGCTCCATATTATCGGCAAAACCGGGTGCGCGTGTAAGCTCCGGCTGCTTCAGGAATTTCTCGCAGAAATTTACCCATTCGCGGTCATTCTGAACCGAAAAGATGACGTCTTTGCCGTCGGCGCACTGATAGGCGCCATACGGTACCAATGACGGGTGTCTCACGCCCGCGCGAAAAGTATGATAGCCGCTATAGTCGTTTTGCAGAACGGGCACATTCATCCAGTCGGCGACGGCATCGAACAGTGACACCTGAATACTTGTCCCTTCACCGGTGACCTGGCGGTGGTACAGGGCCTGAAGGATGGCGCTGTGTGCCGTCATGCCCGCCGAGATATCGCAAACAGAGACCCCTACTCGCGCGGTCCCTTCTTGGGTGCCGGTGATCGCGCATAGACCTGATTCGGCCTGAACAATGAGATCATAGGCCTTCAAATGGGAAAACGGCCCTTTCTCCCCGAAACCGGAGATGTCGCAGGTGATCAGCCGCGGAAAGCGTCGGCGGAGGTCGGCAGACCTAAATCCCAGTTTTTCGATGCTGCCCGGTTTCAAATTCTGGATAAAGACATCAGCAGCGGCGATGAGCGCGTCTAGGACGGCGCGGTCCGCCTCCGATCTCAGGTCCAGACAAACAGACTCCTTACCCCGGTTAAGCCAGACGAAGTAAGCGCTCTGTCCCCGCACCAACTTGTCATAGTGTCGCGCAAAATCCCCTTCGGGCCTTTCGACCTTGATGACCCGCGCCCCCGCGTCCGCAAGGCGAGACGATGCATAAGGCGCGGCCACGGCCTGCTCCACGGCAACGACGGTGATCCCCTCAAGGCAGTTCTGCATGTCTACACACCGCGCTATTCATCCAACAATTTCGTTTTGAGCCCGACGGCGATTCAGCATCGCCAGCAACCGGTTCTGTTCATTGCCTACAATCGAGAATGCCTCGTCGACTCCCATTCCAGGCTTCGCGAGCATCATGTCTGCTTGGGTAGCCACCGATATGTGGACAGAAGTCTGGGCAGAGAGATCTGTCTCGGTACAGCTCCCTCCAACGTACGCGCCTACCTTGTTCTCCTTGCACAGAAGCACGGCACGTGCCGTGTCAGCCAATGAGCCGACATCGGGCGTCTTGATTTGAATGAGATGCGCGGCCTTCGCTTCGGCGAAGAGGCGGATATCCTCAAGCGTGTTGCACCTTTCGTCCACGACAATTCGAGCACTGGAACCCCGGTCATCTAAAATCGCTACGATCTTGGCGTAGTTCTCAATTTGAGCTTGCGTGGAACCAAAGTCGGCCGGCGACTCGATGTTAAGTGCGAAGCCCGGAACGGTATCGGCAACCTTGCAGATAAAGTCGGCGATGCTTTGCGGTTGAAGGCCGATCTCCTGACCGATCCAGCCATAGACATCGAAATGTAGCACGGGATGATACCCCTGGCGGCCGATTTCGTGAGTACGCGTTGCAACCCACTTCACGAAATCCATGAAAGTGTGGCCGTCGACGCCGAACTTCTGCCGTGAATTGATCAGACCGTGGGGAAGCACATCCACGGCTTTCAAAATCATCTTATCGACATTGGTTTCCCGAGCATCTCCGCTCTGGCAGTAGATCGGGATGCGGCAGGTCGGTAGCGGCAGATCAAACTCGGCGCATATGATTTCCGCCATTGTCTTGCGATGAAAATGGGCTGCTGCGCGGAGGAGCGCCTGGCTGACCCCATACTCGATCGCGAGAGGTAGCCGCTTGTGGCCGAAGGGCTCGAAAACCTTCACGCAGGAATGAAGGTAACAAGACGCATTAACATCGAGAAGCCGGGGCACCACTACCCGTGACGTCAAATCCGAGATTTGAGCAGTTTCAAACAAGGAATCGCGTCCACCAGCACCAGAATACTGGACGCCCATCATGTCGCCCCAGACTACGGTATCGTCCGCAAGCACAAGCCCTACGCTCAATGAAGATGCCGGAACACGAATGGATTTGAAGTCGGGAGTGACGGGCTCGCCCACATAGACAAAACCGTCCTGGATTGCGCCGGACCTAATGGCAGCTTGATCGTCATAGAAGAACGCGCCTGTGCCCGGCGCGAGGAGGACGTCTTTGATCTGCAATTCAGTCACTCGATTCGTTCCTAGGAAATCAAATTTGCCGCTGTGGGCGTTGGCTGGTCTGCACTCAACTTTAGATCTTCATCGGCCGCGCAGCGAACGCTAGCCCTTCATTGCGGTCGACATGCGCGCCCGATCGTATGGCTAAGACGATGGACCGCCCGGGCCTACGGATGTCAATGGACCCAGCAGAAAGCGAATCCATTGCATCAAGACACCTATTACACCTCCGTGCTCCACTTCATCCAACACTGAGCAGCGAGGTTCGAAGATGCCCGGAGCAGGCGATCTGAGCTCGTCAGACACTGAGCGTCTCAAGTGCCTGACTCGACCTCTTTTTACGGAAAGACACATTCTCGACTTTCCTTCGACGATTAATGAGTGCGTTACGGACTCCAGCTTCATAGACTGCCAGAGCCTCTGCGCTGACCGTACCACTGCCAAATTCAGCGCAAACAAGATGTCCCCTGCTGACGCCGGGCGGATCCGGATCAAACGTAGGATGTGGTGCTTCGCTCATTGCTCAACCTATTGCGAGTATTCAGGCGACTTTGGCGCCCGGTTTAAGATGGGTGTTGCGCGTTTGCATTTTCCCGCTCTGGAAGTATGCGCCGAGGGTATCCAATTCGCCAATATAATGTCCCGGACGGTGCCCATCGCGTTTTCAGATGGCTGCCGCCTTGCTTGGTGGAACTACCGCTGCTCGAGTTCACCAGCAATGCGATCCTTGCCTGGGCCTATGCAAGCCGCGTAGACCTCCGGGCAAGCCCACGCAGAACGGTTTCGTCGAGAGCTTCATGTATAGACGGCCCCGCGGGTGCAAAGTGGTTTTGAGACAGATGACATTCGGTGGGTGCGTTCATGTATTCGGCCTGTTCATGCGACCACTACATGGTCGCTGGCCCTGATGGAGATCGCGGATCGAGGCCTCGTCAACGGGTGGCGCTGATCGCGCATAAAGCTCTTCGGGCTTTCTCGATCCCAGCTCTGCCGCTTGCCATCACGTCGTCATTGCACTTGAGCCATTCGCGCCCGTCATCATCATTGCCCAGATGATGCGAGCAAGCTTGTTGGCAACCGCAACCGCGACAACCATGGGACGCCTGCGCTCAAGGAGCCCGTCAATCCATGATCCATCCAAGGTGGCGCGCGCTTTGGGATATCGCACTAGCGATCTCCTTGCTTCGTTATGCCGCCGGGACGGCATGTCCCGCCGGATGAGTTTTGCCGAGGCGTGAGGCCCAGCCAGGCAGCAAACTCGCGCCCGGAGCGGAACGCGGACGGATTGGGTATGGTCGCGGCAAATGCGGTCGCTGTGATCGAGCCGATTCCGGGATCGAGGCGGCAGAAGAACAAAAGAGCCTCTTTCCGACGCAGCCGGCGCCGGACAGTGGCGTTCCCCTCACATCGACACCGTGAACCTGAAAGACGTTCTTGGCCAAATCCAGACCGATCGTGGTAATCTTGATATGGCAGGCTCCTCTCGACTGTGGGTCTGTGGTCACTGCACAACCTACCATTTGGCACCCGGATGACGGGGAGCAGGAGCCATCCACATGGGGAATCGCGGGAGCGCATCGCCCAGAGAACCAATCATATCCTTGGAAGGTGGCTGTTCCCCCATAAGATGGAAATACGGGCTCACGACCTGACGCCGGACCCAAGCGTCAGATGGAGAACAGCTATGAAAGAATATATCGGACTTGACGGTGCGCCGTGACGGCCCGGGAGGTGAACATGGAATAGCCTCCTCTCAAGCTTGCTGATCTTCGACCGGCGGCTACAATGCCACCCCGCCTTCAGGAGCAGCGGCGGAAGGGGCCGAGAAGCTCGACCGGGCGTCGCCGGTTGGGTGTCATAAGGAGATCGGCCTGCACTGTACCGGATGCGAACCATCGCCGCAGGCCGTGCTACCGCAATGTCTATGGCGAGATAACGAAGGAGCGCTGGAAGCCTCGGATTCAACCGGCAACGCCTCCAAATCATGCGATGGCATGGGAGGTAAGAAGCGAAGACGCGTAAGTGCGTGCGCCACCATCCAGGTGGATGATCCACTCTCGCTTCGAACTCTTTCGTCAGGGCGCCCTCCAGCAGCAGGCCCTAAGTCAGATATCGCCACAAGCCGATTATCAGCTTGCGCGCCAAGGTGATCATGGTGCGGCGGATGCGTCCCTTTGCCGGTGCCAACGCGCTCGTGAAACCAGCGCACGAGACCTCGCTCTGCGCCAAGCCGCATGACCAGCACAATGGCCGCCCCATTTTTGCAGAACTGGACGCACACAACCCCGATTGGACAAATCTTCGACGACGATCACCCCTTATCAGGCGACACCTCTGGCGATGCGGGTGTAAGTGCCGCACAGCGATCTTTTCCAGGGGTCGGAAATGGTGTGATCGACCAACGGATCAGGTCGACGGAACGCTGAAGGATAGCCTCGGTCTGAGAGAGGGAGGGGGAAACGGCGATGACACATCCCATCACGTCTAGGTAATAGCCTTTCCTGAGGATCCGCGTTCTGGGTTTAACATACAACTTGACCTCGGCGACACCTGATATGGCAGCCGCCTGACTGTCGCCCCTGATCCAATCGAGGGTGCCATCGCGGTCAGGAATTAGGTTCCGCGCGGCTGCAACGTGCGAATGCCTTCTACGTAAATTCCACTCGTCGCCAATGACGAGCTTAATGTGCTCGGTGATGAGGTCGACACCGTAAGCCAGTTGAACCAGTCGAGGATTAGGGTAGCCTGCAAGACGCGGATTGACTTCAATGACGACTGGGCCAAGCTTCGTCCATCGGAGATCAATGTTCGTTGGCCCCCAGCCAAGGCCGAGAGCTCGCAAACAGCTCAGCGAAACATCAATGACCCGCTCATGCTCGTCCTCGGTCAGCACGGCCGGATAGGTGTATTCACGGCAGACGAAATGCGGTGGGAGGCCAAAGGAAGCGGTGCCAATCCCAACGACCTCGTTTCCCATTATCTCAGCGCTATAATGGGGACCCTGTGCGAATTCTTCGACCAGTATCCTCGGTGAAGACGGCCAAATGTACTTCCCGCCCAACAGATAGGTCGCATGTTCGGCTAACTCATCAGCGTTCCGGCACAATCGGACACCGCTGCTTCCGGCGCCAACAGCAGGCTTAACTACCACCGGAAGGCCAATCTCCGCAGCAGCGTTCTCTACGTCCCTCGCATTCGCCGCCAAGCGATAAGCAGGTATTGGAACACCGGCTCCGGCGAGGAGCTCACGTTGAGTGAATTTGTCATAGCACCGTTCAATTGATCCGGGGTTCGGGCCCGGTAAATCGAAATGCCGGCAGAGCTTGCTGACGGTCGCATAGACCGACTCGTCGAGCCCCGAAAAGCCAGTAATGCCAGCGATGTCATAGGTCGCACGCAGTCGGGAACATTCGCGGATCAGCGCATCGAGATTGTCTGTATCGACCCGGGTCGCCTCAGTGTCTTCCGCCGCAAGATAGTCGTACTGAGTTGGATCAGCCGACAGGGTAATTGGACAGAGACCAAGACGTTGGGCCGCTTGGACGAATAGCAGTCCCATACGTCTGTGGCCTTCAACCATGATGAGTGCTCTTCTTGCCATTGGCATTGATCCTGGCTAGTGGGTTGTGCGGCGGTCTGAGCGTGAACAGGCATCAGCTTTAATCCGCGCCTGACCTCAGACTTTGCGGTGAAAGTATCACTATCAGCGGTCTGCGGCCGCAAAGATTCTGTGAAGTTAGTTGAAGTATCCGTTGCAACGTCTCGGTTGCCAACGATACCGCTCAGAGCGTTTCGGCGAATTTCGGAGCGTTGCGATGGAGACGTTTGATAAGGCGCCCCAACCGGGCATCCAGCCGCTCCAGCCCGCAATACTGAAGCGGCAGGTCCGTTCATTGTTCGACCTGTTTTTGTGCGGCCTAAGGCCGCTGGCCATGCTGGTGTCGGCGGACCCTCATCAAGCTGCCGCGCTGCGATGCGCGTTGAAACACTCAGTTCTCCCGATCTAGCGTAAGCGGTGTGCCATCGGCACCTAGACTGGGTGCGGGGTCATGAGGTCTCACGTGGTATTCTTGCCACTGAAGACCTCCGCCAAATAGTCAATAAACACCCTGACTTTACGTGGGGTGTGACGTCGCTGAGCATAGAAGGCGAAGATCGGTTGCTCGATGGGTTCATAATCCGGCAGCAGCCGCACGAGGCGGTTCTCCGCTATATCCTGGGCGACCATGAAATCGCCCAAGAGGGAGTAGCCCCCTCCCGCTAGGCACGCGTTTCTCACCGCTCGCGCTGAGTTCATTGTCAGATGCTGCGGCACTTCGAAGTCAATGACCTTTCCTTGATGCGAAAACCTATGAACGCGCCCCCATTCTCCGCTGACCTGAGTAACGGATGGGCAAGCTTTGATCTCGTCCAAGGTCCTGGGTGTCCCATATTGCTCGCAAAACTGGGGCGTAGCGACGAACACGATCCTCTGCGTGAAAATTCTCTGCGCAATCAGGGATGAATCGTTCAATGGCCCTACTCGGATGGCGACATCGAAGTGCTCTCCAATAAGATCGACCAACCGATTGCCAAGGTCGATTGAGACCTCGAGCTGCGGGAACCGTCTCACGAACTCGGGAACCGCTGGTGCCAGGCACTCATTGCCAAAGGCCGTTACGCAGGAGACGTGGAGCTGGCCGCGAGGGGTTTCGTGGCGTTCGCGTACCGCGCTCCGCATCAGATCAAGCTCCTCCAGGAGGCAGGTGCTCTTTTGCACGAACTCCATCCCGGCATCCGTCAGATTGATCTGCCTGGTGGTGCGGTTAAAGAGACGTACGCCGAGATCGGCCTCCAGGTCTGCCACAATGCGGCTTACCGAGGCAGCGGAAAGGCGCAAATCCCGGCTCGCAGAAGAGAAGCTGTTATGCCTGGCGACTGCCACTGCCACCTTCATGGCCTCGATCATATCCATGCGCCATTCTTCCGAAATCCAAAATAATGTCTCTCACCCAGCGCCTATTAACACGGAAATCGGATTCATGCATCAATGCGGCGAACGCTCAATTTGAGGAGATGATGGACATGTCCACGAATCCTAGCTGGCTACTTCGGAGCTACCCTTCCGCAATGCCTTCCGTCGAGAACTGGAGCCTGGAGGACCGTCCAATTCCCGAGGCGGCGGATGGTGAGCTGCTGGTGAAAACTTTGTGGCTCTCCGTCGACCCCTATATGCGCGGTCGGATCAGCCCCGCGAAGAATTATGCTACTGGTTTTAAAATTGGCGATCTGATGTGCGGCGGCGGAATTGGCGAGGTAATTACGTCTGAGTCTCCAGACTTCAAGCCAGGCGACGTCGTGATGAGCGATCATTTTGGTTGGCAGCCGTTTAGCGTTATCCCGGCCGCGTCGGCCAAGCCAGTGACAACTACGGACGCTCCGATTCAGTCCGCGCTGAGCTATCTCGGCATGCCCGGTCTCACCGCCTACTTTGCCCTCCTCAGAACCGCAAATCCGAAGGTGGGGGAAACGGTGTTGATCTCTGCCGCGTCTGGAGCTGTAGGGCAGATTGCGGGACAGATCGCGCGGATCAAAGGGTTCGACCCAGTCGCTGTTGCGGGCTCGGACGAGAAGCTGGAATGGTGCAGGGAGCTTGGATATCGGACAGGCGTCAATCATCGAAGCTCGCCTGATCTCGTGGCAGATGTCGCGACCGCATGCCCCAAAGGCGTTGATGTCTTTATCGACAACACCGCCGGGCCGATTCACGACGCAGCCATGTTAAACCTCAACACCTTTGGCAGGGTGGTGGTCGTCGGGACTATTGCCTTGGCCGACCGGTTTGACCAGCCCGATATCGGCCTCAGGCATCTCAGAAGGACGCTGATCACCCGTGCGCGGATAGAAGGGTTCTTGCTCGACGACCACGAGGGAGAATACGAGATCGCGATTGCCGATCTGCTGTCATGGTACAGACAGGGACTGCTTCAGACACGGGAAGATGTTGCGGAAGGGATTGAGACCGTGCCCCACGCTTTCGTTCGGATGTTGAAGGGAGAGAACTTCGGCAAGCAACTGGTCAAGCTGTGATGCTCTGAACGAAGATTTGTCCGCTTCGGCAAAACTGCGATTTTTGTGCACGCGTTACTCAAGCGGATAATTCCAAGGCAGCAGCTCATCGATCCGGCTCTGCTTGTGGCCGTTGACGATGGCGGTGAGCGTGGCGGTCAGGTAGGCCTGCGGGTCAACGGCATTGAGTTTGCAGGTTTCGACGAGCGAGGCGATGGTCGCCCAGTTCTCGGCTCCGACGTCGTGGCCCGCAAAGAGCGCGTTCTTCCGATTGAGGGCGATAGGCCGGATGGTTCGTTCCACGCTGTTGTTGTCGATCTCGATGCGACCGTCGGTCAGGAAGAGCTTCAGACCGTCCCAGTATTTAGCGATGTAGGCCACCGCCTCGCCGAGTGGGGACTTTGTCGCGACACGGGCGCGGTGATGGACGAGCCAAGCCTGCACGTCGGAGACCAGCGGCGCTGATCGTTCCTTCCGTCCAGCAAGGCGAGCCTCCGGGTCAAGGCCGCGCAGTTCGGCCTCGATCCGATACAGTTCACCAATCCGTTTGACACCGTCCTCGGCAATCGGCGCTGTTCCGTTGCGAGTGATCTCAACCAGCTTGCGCCGGGCGTGGGCCCAACAATAGGCAAGCCGAATGTCTGATCCGATACGGTCAGGTGCGATCAGTCTGTTGTATCCGGCATAGCCATCGACCTGCAGGATGCCGGAGAATCCCTGCAGTATTCGTTCGGCATGAATGCCCCCGCGACCGGGAGCGTAGGTGAAGGCCACACCTGGCGGAGCACCGCCGCCCCATGGTCGATCATCCCGCGCAAGCGCCCAGAAGTATCCGGTCTTGGTTTTGCGCGAGCCGGGATCGAGAACCGGGGCACGGGTCTCGTCCATGAAGAGCTTGGACGAGCGCTTCAAGTCGGCAATCAGCGCACCGAAGACGGGACGCAACTCATAGGCTGCGCGGCCGACCCAGTCGGCGAGCGTGGAACGGTCGAGATCAATGCCTTGGCGGCCCATGATCTGGGCCTGCCGATAAAGCGGAAGGTGATCGGCATATTTGGAGACCAGGACATGGGCGACGGTCGCTTCTGTCGGTAGGCCTGCCTGGATCAGTCGTAGTGGAGCCGGAGCCTGAACGACGCCGTCAGTGCACGCACGGCACGCATATTTAGGGCGACGGGTGACGATGACGCGGAACTGCGCCGGGACTACGTCCAACCGCTCCGCCACATCTTCGCCGATATAATGCAAATAACCGCCGCAGGAGCAGATCAGGCTTTCCGGTTCAAGGACCTCTTCGACACGAGGAAGATGCTGAGGAAGGGAGCCGCGATTGGTCGCGCGCGGCCTAGTGACCCTGTTCCCAGGACGAGCATCGACTTCCTCCTCGGCATGGATTGTTGCCATGGCCGTTTCCAGGTCTTCCAGCGCCAGATCGAACTGGTCGGGATCGGCCTTCTCGGACTTGCGCCCGAAGGCTGCCTGCTTGAAGGCCGAGACCAGTTTCTCAAGCAGTTCTATCCGCTCATCCTTGCGGGCAATCTGGGCGTCTTTGCCTGTCTCGCGCGCCTTCGCCGCGATCAGCATCGCCTTCAGGGCGGCAACATCATCGGGAAGATCAGCGGCGTCCAGCATGGCCGGAACCTACCAAAGCCCGGTCCGTTTTGCCTTCGGAATTTGTTGTGCTGAGTCATCGTGCCGCAGCTATTCTATCACCCCCGGCGCTCTGGTCTCGACGGCGCGAACCCGCTGCCAGTCCAGGCCCGCGAACAGTGCCTCGAACTGGGCATGGCTCAACGTCATCAGGCCGTCCTTGATGCCGGGCCAGGTGAAGCTGTGCTCCTCCAGCCTCTTGTAGGCCATCACGATGCCGCTGCCATCCCAGTAGATCAGCTTCAACCGATCCGCTTTGCGTGACCGGAACACGAAGACTGTTCCGGTGAACGGGTCCTTGTGCAGCTCGTTCTTTACCAGCGCCGCCAATCCATCATGCCCCTTGCGGAAGTCTACCGGCTTGGTCGCCACCATGATGCGCACGCGGTTCGATGGAAAGATCATGTCGCCGCTGCCAAGGCACGCGCGATGGCAGCGATCCGGGCAGCAGACGCACCTTCCTCAAGACGGATTGTGACAGGACCGACAACGATCTCGGCGCGGGAGGTCTGCTTCGCGGTTGGCGGTTCCGGCGCGGGCGTATCAATGACCATTGCCGCGAATTCCACGGCATCCTCTGGCGCGGGCAGAACCAGCTTGCCCTGCCGCGCCAGCGTGCGCCAGGACGACAGGTGGTTGGCCTTCAGCCCGTGGCGCTCCGCCACTTCGTTCACCGTCACGCCCGGACGCAAGCTCTCCGAAACGATCTGTGCCTTGACCTCATCCGGCCATTGGCGATGCGCCTCACGTCGGCCCCGCCGTGACGTGAGAACCTCCAACGTAGTGTCCATGGAGAAACTCCTTGTCGCTCGTCCATGGAACGTCGATCACAGATCAGGCAACTGCGGACAATGTGAGGGCAAAACAGCGGTTACGATCTAGCGCGGATTACATATTGTTTACCGGCCGACGCGCCGGCCATGACAGTCGAGTGCTTGCCCTGAAGAGGCGCGTGACGATAGCGAGTCCTGCTCTGGTTGGACCAGAATGAATTCGAGGGTTCCGATGCCCGCGGTATAGGTACATTTGGGCTGCAGACGTGTGCAGGTCCAGACAGATGTGAGACGGATGGCTTGAGAAAAGTTCGGGGGTCTCCGAAGCTGAAGTTGCGAAGATCAAACTTCAGGAGAACCCCCGATGCAGGTTTTTGGCCTGCCGCGTCATGTTATCAGAGCCGGTGCTCTGGCGTCACGGATCGCGGCGAAATCCCTATCGAATGAAGCCGCGATCCGTATGGACGCCGTCAGGCGCTGGCTTCCTCAACGCAATCGAGGCTCAGTTGCCTAAGGCGTAGAGCGGTTCACGTCATCCTGGATATGGCCGCAGAACGTTCTTCGCCAGCGATGGCAAAGGGTTTGATCGACCAATGGATCAAGTCAACGGCGCGCTGAAGTATGGCCTCGGTCTCAGCACGGCTTGGTGAAGCGGCGATGACATGTCCGAAGAGGTCTCGGGAATCGCCTTTCCTGACGATCGGCATCTTGGGTTCTACGTACAACTTCACTTCGGCGACGCCTGGTATGGCAGCCGCCCGACTGTGGCCAGCGATCCACTCGAGGATTCCATCACGCTCAGGAACGAGGAGCCGCGCGGTTGCAGTGTGAGAATGTGTTCTACGCAAATTCCATTCCTCGCCGGTGAGAAACTTGATGTGCTCGGTAATGAGATCGATACCATAAGCCAGATGAACGCGCCGAGGACTGGTCCCAGCCCCAAGACGCGGATTGACTTCGATGACGACTGGGCCAAGCTTCGTCCACCGAAATTCAATGCATTTAGGCCCCCAGTCAAGGCCGAGAGCTTGCAAACAGCTCAGCGATACATCGGCGATGCGGTTATGCTCATGATCAGTCAGCGGGGCCGGAAAGGTCGAGGTACGAAAAACGAAATGCGGCGGGCAGCCGAACTCAGAGGCGGTAATCCCGATTAACTCATTTCCCATTATGTCGGCGCAATAATACGGACCCTGTGCGAACTCTTCGACCAGTATCCTCGGTGAAGACTGCCGTATGTGCTTCCCACCCAACAGAAAGGTCGTATGTTCGGCTAATTCGTCGGCGTTGCGGCACAGTCGGACACCGGAGCTGCCGCTGCCTACGGCTGGCTTGACAATCACCGGCAGGCCGATCTCCGCGGCGGAGCTTTGTACGTCCGCTTCATTCGCCGCCAAGCGATAAGCAGGTATTGGGACGCCGGCCTCCCGGAGGATTTGACGTTGAGTGAATTTGTCGCAGCATCGTTCAATGGATGCCGGATTCGGTCCCGGTAGATCGAAATGCCGGCAGAGCTTGCCGACTGTCGCATAGACCGACTCCAGGGCGCTGGTGATGCCAACAACCTCAAAGCTCGCACGCAACCGGGCACATTCGTGGACCAGCGCATCGAGATTGTCTGTATCGATCCGGATTGTCTCAAGCCTTTCCGGGGCATGATAGTCGTAGTGCGTTGGATCAGCCGATAGGGTAATTGGATGAAGGCCAAGACGCCGAGCCGCTTTGACGTAAAGCGGACCGTTGGACCTTGTACCTTCAACCAGGATTAGCGCTCTTCTTCGCATTGCTGTTGACCTTTTTTGCAAGTTGTTCGGCAGTCAGAGCGTAGATGGCAGCAGCTCTGGCCGCGCCTTCTAAGCCTTGCGGCGAAGTTACTCTTTTCATCGAAATTCTGTCGCAAAGACTTCGTAAAAGTATGTGAAGAATTATTTACAAAATTTCGAACGCAGATTTTCATCACGTAGCATCTCGACGAATGCCGAAGAGTACGAGTTTGCTCGGCCTTCTGACAGAAACGCCTGACGGACGAGAGAATTTCGTCCGCGGACTTGGTCCTTCGATAGGGCTTTGAGTTCTCATTGTGGCGCTCGATGAAGGTGCGAATATCAGCCTCGAGCTGGCTGGTTGAGGTATGCACGCCGCGTCACACCTGCTTTCAGGTCAGTTCACCGAGCCAGCGGTCGACCTGATTGATCTAGGATGCCGATGTGGGCGTGAAGTGGAGATGGGTAGTGAGGCCGGCGCGACAGCCATGACCTGAGCAGCGCGGTTTTGTGGGTGGCATAATGATCCATGACGACGTGGACATCCGGATCGGGCGGCACGTTGGCGTCTATCTGCTTCAGGAAGTCCAGAAACTCGGTTGCCCAGTGCCGCTTGTAACATTTGCCAATCACAAAACCGGACGCCACATCGAGCGCCCCAAACAGCGAGTTGGTGCCGTGCCGGACATAGCTATGAGTTCGGCGCTCCGGCATGCCGGTTGGGGCGGTGACAGGTAGAGCCCGACGATGTCGCAATCGTTGTCGACGAGCAGGGATCGCTCAACAGCTTGAACGTCTCCGAGCAATGCGGCCGCAGCCCGAGGCGATCCATATAGGCGGATCGTCGTATGGGAGCACCGGTCGCAGTGCCATCGATCGGATTGACCAATGGGTCGCATTATCAGGCTCGAGCGTAGCGTCCGCTCGATCATGGCCGCGATCTGATCATCGTCGATGGTCCGGGGTCTGCCGGGGCGGGCCTCGTCCAGCAGCCCCTCGACGCGATCTTTGAGGAAAGTCGTCGTCATTTGCCGACCGTGTGTCCGTTCACGCCCAACTCCGCTGCCACAACCTTTCTGGGACACCGTCAGCGCATCGAAGAATGATCCGGCACCGCTCCGCCATCGATCGCGCTATACGCTGACGCCGGACCTGCCGCTCCAGATGCTCCCGCTTGACCGCACTCAGGACCAGGGCGGCCCCAGGCCGGCCGGTTGCGTTTGCCATCATGTGCTCCTCATCGCTCCAAGCGCATCATACAAAGAGGCTCACTTTCAGTTCCAGATGGCCAGGCTTCTCTGCGCCCTATTCAGGCGTTGCAACAAAACCCATTTTTTTCCAGCGAAGGTCGTAGCAGCAGCCCAGCGGGCCAAAGTCCGGGTCCGCTTGCACCACTACCGCAGGTACTGCTTAGGGTGAACAAGCCGGCATCCCGCGGCCATGCGGCCGAAATCGGCAGCCAGCGCAGCCAGACCCCGAAAATCAGGATCAGGATGATGCCGGTGACGAATTCGGGCAGCACCGTCACCGACAGGCCGCC
>SRUQ01000228.1 GCA_004791255.1 bacterium M00.F.Ca.ET.205.01.1.1 | reverse complement strand
CGATCTGCCTTGTTGGCGTCTTCAGCCTGGGCCGCGGTGGAGCCAAGCCATGTGCCGACAAGGCCTACCAAAGCGAGGACGCCGTAGCGCCCGAGACGAGCTGTTCTTGTCATGCATTCCTCCCAGATTCCCTTGATCTGGCCGTGCAAGATCGGGGCGGCAGATGCGATTGCGCGGCCGGTTTGACCGCCCCATCCCCTCTGGAACAGCACGATGGTAGTCCTTTCCCCGGTTCTGGAAAAGTATCAATTAGAACAAGCTAATGGCCTAAGACCTTCGAC
>SRUQ01000227.1 GCA_004791255.1 bacterium M00.F.Ca.ET.205.01.1.1 | reverse complement strand
AACGAGGACGTCCAGCTCTCCGTCTGGTCGAACGAATCAATGCTGTCGGAAGCCTTCGAAGGCTTCTACCTCTCGGACCTCGAATACGGCGTGCGCACCCACCACGACCATCTGCGCAGGCAGGTTCCGGTGCTCAATCTGGAGACGGCGCCCGAGGAAAAGGACATGTGGTCGCTGAACGACGCGCTGCGGTCCAGGGGGTGAGCGTCCTCACCCGCCCAAGACCCCTTCCTCCCTGAGGTCATCCATCGTGCGCGAAATCACCTCGCGCAGGATGCCTA
>SRUQ01000226.1 GCA_004791255.1 bacterium M00.F.Ca.ET.205.01.1.1 | reverse complement strand
CGCAGGCCGGGTCGCATTCGCGGCCGCGGCCGCGGCCCTGTCCATCACGGGGCGTGGCGGGCGCGAAGCTCTTCCGACCGACGACAAGGTCACGGAACTGCTGGCATCGGCCAACGCAGCGTCGGCAGTCGAACTGAAATATGCGCAACTCGATACCGGAACATAGCTGAATCCAACCGAGGAAATGCCTCGCAGGAAAAAGTAAGCCGATCCTAACTACAAGAACCATTGGCTTATACTTGCGGAGGGAGGAAGATGGCAGAAGTCATTCTAGAGAATAT
>SRUQ01000225.1 GCA_004791255.1 bacterium M00.F.Ca.ET.205.01.1.1 | reverse complement strand
CACCGGCCGTCGAGGCGGCGAAGCCGACCGGGATGAAGCCGGCGGTGGTGATCAGCGTGCCGGTCAGCATCGGAAATATTGCGCTGCAAAAGGAAGAACTGGACGACGCCCGGCTTTTTGGTGATGTTGCGCTTCGCACTGCAGCATACGCGTCGCTTTTGGAGATATTAGGCTCTCGATGGGTTTGTCTGAACGTTCATACGACCGGCTGCGCGCTGCCGATTGCGCCGACGAGATCGCCTAGGGAAAAACCGCGCCCGAAAGGAACAGCATGGGTGTGA
>SRUQ01000224.1 GCA_004791255.1 bacterium M00.F.Ca.ET.205.01.1.1 | reverse complement strand
CGCGGACCTGGCTGGAGCCGCTGGTGCGCTATACCAAGCAGTTTACCTTCGAGCCCGTGTTGCTCGAAAGCTGGGACATTAACGACGACGCCACCGAGTACACGCTGCATGTGCGCAAGGGCGTCACCTGGAACAATGGCGATGCCTTCAACGCCGATGACGTGGTGGTGCAGGGCTCGACGATCGCACCAATGCCGGCATCGACGCCTTCAAGGCGGAACTCGACGCGGCCCATGTTGAATACACGGTTTATGTCTATGAAGGCGCCAACCATGCCTTCAAC
>SRUQ01000223.1 GCA_004791255.1 bacterium M00.F.Ca.ET.205.01.1.1 | reverse complement strand
CGATCGGCACGGTCGCCTTGCGGCCGCCGACATGGCTGACCACGGTCGGGTTGCCGGCCTTCTCGATCTTGGCGGGGAGGATATTCATCGCCGGCGAGCCGATGAACTGGGCAACGAACAAATTGCCTGGGCGCTTGTACAGCTCCATCGGCGTGCCGACCTGCTCGATGCGGCCTTCCTTCAGCACCACGATGCGGTCCGCCAGCGTCATCGCCTCGACCTGGTCGTGGGTGACGTAGATCATCGTCGTGTTCGGCATCGATTCTTTCAGCTTGGCGATCTC
>SRUQ01000222.1 GCA_004791255.1 bacterium M00.F.Ca.ET.205.01.1.1 | reverse complement strand
CTGACGACGTCGCCGCCTGGATCAAGGAAAATTATGCCGCCGGCGACTCCTGGGCCAAGCTCGGCACCTATACGGGCAAGGACGGCAAGCCGGGCTTCTATGCCTTTCCCTACAAGATCGACGTGAAGGGTCTGGTCTGGTACTCGCCGGATAATTTCCAGGAGGCCGGTTACAAAGTTCCGAAGACCCAGGAGGAACTGGCCGACCTCGAGAAGAAGATCGTCGCCGACGGCGGCAAGCCATGGTGCATCGGACTGGGTTCGGGCGGCGCCACCGGCTGGCC
>SRUQ01000221.1 GCA_004791255.1 bacterium M00.F.Ca.ET.205.01.1.1 | reverse complement strand
GCAAGTGGCACGATGAACTGGCCGATGGCAGGGACCGGCCGCAAACCGAAGTTTCCGATTAGCATCTATTCCTGTGGCGGCTCTTGCCGCAGCGGCCGCGGATGCCCGCGAGGGCATCCTAGCCAGCCACTAGGAAAGCGCGCGGTCCGCTACTTGCCGCAATACTGATCGTTGACGTTCTGCCCGGCATTGGCATCGGGTCCGGGAGTGTTGGAAGCGCACGGGCCGACGGGACCGGGATTGCCAAGGCTGTTGAGGCTGGATGCCTCACTGCCGGAGCTGAT
>SRUQ01000220.1 GCA_004791255.1 bacterium M00.F.Ca.ET.205.01.1.1 | reverse complement strand
CCACCTTCTGCGTCGTCGTCGTCTACAACAATGCCGTCGCCCGCTTCCGCCGCACCTCCGGCTCGATGATCGAGGCCTCGATGGATCTCGGCGCCGACGGCTTCCAGACCTTCAGGCATGTCGTGCTGCCCAACATCGCCACCGCGCTGCTTGCAGGCGGCATGCTCGCCTTCGCGCTGTCCTTCGACGAGGTCATCGTCACCACCTTCACCGCTGGCCAGCAGCAGACCGTGCCGATCTGGATGCTCGAGGAACTGATCCGCCCGCGCCAGCGTCCGGTCACC
>SRUQ01000219.1 GCA_004791255.1 bacterium M00.F.Ca.ET.205.01.1.1 | reverse complement strand
ACAATGTTCGTCGATCAACGATGGAGACGGATGATCTCGTGGGGCGATCCATCCGGCAGGGGGGCGCAGATTAGCGACCACCATCGTTAAAGGACCCATCAGCGGCCGGCTGAACCCGGCTCAGGAGTAGCGATGCGCCGTCTTGCGGCTCTCATCATGCTGACGCTGCTGGGCGCCTGCTCGACCGTCGACGACCTCACGCCGGTGATGTCCTCGAGCAGTCCGATGGTTGCGGTGCGCGCGCCGCGCTTCGAGGACTCCAAGCCGCACGAGTGGGACAGCGGC
>SRUQ01000021.1 GCA_004791255.1 bacterium M00.F.Ca.ET.205.01.1.1 | reverse complement strand
GCCGCAGAGTTGCCGGTCTGGCTGCACAGATACAATTGGCACCGTCCCCACGGGAGCCTAAAGTCCAAAACACCTATCAGTCGCCTCGCTCTAACCGAGGACAACCTGTTGAGGCTCCACAGCTAGCGATCCCACCAGTTGAGTTGCTCCAAGTCGGTGTCTAGCTTTCTACATTCTGTGTCCGACGCTGGACAAGAATGTTGCAATCCCGACCAGCAAGTCAGCGCAGGCGCCACCTGTTGCCCAGCAAACGGCAAGGATTATCGAAAGACGAATTCGGCACGGAGCTTGCACCAACGATTGCATGCAAATGCCGACAGCATCTCATGAACGGTCTCTCGATTCTGGCGCGGTTAAATCGCGGCCGGTTCCAGATCATGTCCCGCCCGAAATGGTGAGGGACTTCAGCCTGTTTACGTCGCCCGGCATGTTGCCGACCGCTAACGGGGATCCGCATGCAGCGGTTGCTTGCGTTCATGCCGGGCCTCCGATCTTTTATTCAACCAGCAACACGCGCGACGGTCGGGGTACCTGGGTCATCACTCGCGCGAGCGACCAGCGCCGGGTGCTGCAGGACACCGAAACGTTTTCCAGCCATCGCAGCATCTTCGCCTCTGTGCTCGGCGAGAGCTGGCCGATGATCCCGCTTGAGCTCGATCCGCCATTCCACGGTGTTTTTCGCTCACTGCTCAATCCGCTGCTTTCGCCAAAGCGGGTAATGGCATTGGAGCCGGCTGTCCGGGAACGAGCGATCAAGCTGATCGACAGGATCGCCGCATCAGGCACGAGCTGCGACATCATGAAGGATTTTGCAGTTCCGTTCGCGGTCAATATCTTCCTTCGCTTTATTGGGCTTTCGGACAACGGACTAGAAACATTTGTCGGCTGGGCTAGAGATCTGCTCCACGGCGATAAGGAGCAACGACCACCCGCAGCCCGGACGATCGTGGCCTTCATCGACGAACTTGCCACCGAGCGCCGCAAGGAGCCGGTCGATGATTTCATGACCTTCATCGTGAAGGCAAAGGTCGAGGGTCGTCTGCTCAGTGACGAAGAAGTCCGTGGCATCGGCGTGCTTGTGTTCGTCGCGGGACTCGACACGGTCTCAGCAGCCATATGCTTCGACTTGGCCCATCTCGCGCGCAACCCCAAAGATCAGGAATTGCTACGAAGCGAACCGGACCGGATTGCCGTCGCTGCGGAAGAATTGCTGCGCGCCTATTCGACCATTCAGATGATCCGAGTGGCAACGAAGGATGTCGACTTCAAAGGCGCGCCGATCCGCAAGGGAGACTATGTTTCCTGTGCCACGATGATTGCCAATCGTGACCCGGCGGAATTCGAATGCCCGAATGAGATCGATCTGGCGCGCGAGGACAACCGGCACGCTGCCTTTGGCTATGGTCCCCATCGTTGTCTTGGCTCACACCTTGCCCGGCGGGAGATTGTCATTGGCCTGGAGGAGTGGCTGGCGCGCATCCCAGCCTTTCGGATCAAGACAGGGACTGAACCTATCACCTTCGGCGGCCATGTGTTCGGGATCGAGAATCTGATCCTGGACTGGTCCTGAAGTTTCAGCCAACGACATTGGAGTTCGCTATGCGTGTCGTCGTACATAAAGCCAGATGCCAGGGTCATGCGCGCTGCTGGGCGCGGGCGCCGAGAGTCTTCAAGCTTGATGACGCCGGCTACATCTTGCCCGGTGATATTGATGTTGCCGATGGGGAGCAACTGCTTGCCTCAAAAGGGGTACGAGCCTGCCCCGAACAAGCTCTGGAAGTTGACGAGCCCCCCGCTAACTCAGTTGTAGAGAGAGACACACGCAAAGTGCAGACTGGCATCGGGAAGGATAAAACAATCATACAATTCGCGACAGACCCTGTCGACCACGCGAAAATTACCGAACTGCGTGACCGAGAGGCGATCCGCAACTGCCTGTATCGGTACTGCCGCGGGATAGACCGCGCCGATGAGGCGGCGCTGCGTAGCGCATACTGGCCCGAAGCGTATGACAGGCACGGTCCCTATTGCGGACCGGCAGAGGACTTCATCCAATTTGCTCTCGGTCTGCCGGGGCACCGTAACATCCATCAAATCACGAACAGCCTGATCGACTTCATCAGTTCAGCAGAGGCCGCGGTCGAGAGCTATTTCACCGCGCTGCAACGCGGACCGGATACAGACCAAGAAATACGTCAGACGCTGCTTTGCGGCCGTTACTGCGATCTGTTTCAGAAGAGGCAGGACGAGTGGCGAATTGCGGAACGGACAGTCGTCTACGATTGGGTTGAGGAGCAAATCCCGCCAGCGATTCTTGAGGCAGATAGGTTCGGCCGGCGACAGCCGATTGGAGCACAACATCCAGACGATCCCATCTACCAGTTGCTCAAGGGTCACATCCCCACCGACCAAGATGGCGTCGAGGGTCCCCAACTGGGAGCTGCATAAGTGGGTAGAAATGGAGGATGAGCGCCCTACGGGAACGACATCTGTGTGGGGCCGCAACTGGCGGTCACTGCAACGATTTGGCTCGGCCCTTCATTCCGCCCAAGGTTGATGGGCTGAGATCACAAGCGGTCATCGTGGAGAAGCTCTCGTGAAACTGGCAGCACGCACCGTAATCATCACAGGCGCTGCGGGCGGGATCGGCCGTGCCCTGGTCGATATCCTTGCCGCGGACGGAGACACTGTAGTTGCGGTGGACCTTCCGGGCAGTGGTGTGGTTGAACTGGCTCGGGATCTCGGGTCGCCGCACGTCGGTCTGGAGTGCGATGTGTCGCGAGAGAAGGACATGCTCTCACTTTTCGGCCAGGTCGAAGCACGGTTCGCGCAAATCGATGTCCTCATCAACAATGCGGCGGTTGGACCCACGATGGATAGGATCATCGACACCGCTGTCGATACCTTCCGACGCGGCGTGACAGTGAACCTTATTGGGCCATTCGTTATGGCCCGGGAAGCGGCGCGGCGCATGAAGCCGGGCGGTGCGATCGTCAATGTGGCTTCGATGGCGGGCGTGGTCGGCAATCCCAGGCGCAACGCCTACGCAGCCTCGAAAGCTGGCGTGATCTCGTTGACAAAGTCCCTTGCATGCGAGTGGGCTATGCGAGGAATCCGCGTCACGGCGGTGGCGCCGGGCTCCGTCCGCACCCCAATGGTCACAGAACTGGCACGCGCTGGCAAAATGGACCTCGCGGCGATACGCCGCCGCGTGCCGATGGGGCGCTTGGCTCGCCCCGACGAGATCGCCAGGGTCGTGCGTTTTCTGAGCAGCACGCAGGCGCGCTACATCACCGGCTCGGTGCTGGCAGTCGACGGAGGCTGGATGTCATTCAACCAGCCGGGGGATGCTCACCCGCCGGTGGATGGTGCGCTCCAAGCCGAGCTCTCCTGTCCGGCCGAATGCACAGATGCGCGAATCGTGCTCGTCACCGGTGGCGCAAAAAGCATTGGCGCGGCCGTCGCTCGCCGCTTTGCCGCGAACGGCGACACCGTCGTGATTGCTGATAAAGATGGCACTGCAGCGGCAGAGCTGGCTACATCGCTCCCCGGCAAGCATCTGGCGAAATCGCTGGACGTGGCCGTCGAGAGCGATGTGGTGTCGATGTTCGAAGAACTGAGGGGACGCTTCGGGTATATCGATGTTCTGGTCAATAGTGCTGATACCGCCGACAGGATTGTGCCTGCGATCGAGCAACTGTCGAAACAGCTCGAACACGTCCTGGATGTCAACCTTACCGGCGCCTTCACCTGCGCGCGCGAAGCGATCAAGGCTATGCGCCCGGGCGGCGTGATCCTCAATCTCGGGTCGATCGACAGCTTTCTGCCGTTCGCGCCGCGCCATGCCTACGGCGCCTCCAAGGCGGGGATGGATATGCTGACCCGTTGCATGGCGGCCGAACTCGGGCCGGTCGGAATTCGGACAGCCACCGTCGCTCCTGGCCACATCCGCACGCCCGCACTTGCTCAGTTGGCCAAAGCCGGCCGCATCGACCTGACAGCAATCGGACGACGCATCCCCATGGGCAGGATGGGACGGCCAGAAGACGTCGCAGATGCATCGTTCTTCCTTGCTTCGTCTGACGCCTCATACATCAACGGCTCGATCCTCTACGTGGACGGCGGCTGGACCTCGTTCGGTGATGCGGGAAACGCCAGCGAACTCTATGACGAATGTTTTGCGGAGGCCGCAGGTTAATTGCCAGGCCTTCGCAGGGCGACCGGCCGAGCATTATGAAGCCTCGGCTCCACGACGCACCTGAGGTGCTTGAGATCCAAGCATGTGCATGCCGAGCACATTCCCGGTCGGCTGACGTGTCTATAACGAGGAGAAATCATGGAATTTGCCACTTTCATTCTGGCCGCCCAGCGTGGCTATCACCAATCCTCAGAAAGCGTCATCCGCAACTCCATCGAACAGGCCGTCGCTTCGGAGCAGGCTGGGTTCAACACCGCGTGGTTTGCTGAGCACCACTTCAACAATTACAGCCTCATACCATCCCCGCTGATGATGGTGGCGCACTGCGCCGGCTTGACAAGCACGATTCGCCTGGGCACTGCCGTCTGCGTGCTGCCGCTTTACCAACCGCAGCGCCTGCTGTCCGAGATCGGCTTCGCCGACATCGTTGCGAACGGCCGTCTCGAGCTCGGCGTAGGCTTGGGATACCAGCAGTTCGAGTTCGAACGGTTCGGCGTGGACATCGATGAGGCGCCGGCCGTCTTTTCGGAATACCTGGACATCATTCTCAAGGGCCTCAACCAAAACGTCTTCGAACACGACGGCCAGTATGAGAAGATCCCCCCAACAGCGATTTCGGTCCGCACAGTCCAGCAGCCGACGCCGCCTATCTGGATCGCTGGCGGAGCCGCACGGATGGCTCGGGCCTACCGCGAGGGGCACAATTTTTTTGTCACAGCCTTCCACGACGGCTTAGAGACTTTGACCACACTGCGTGAATCAGTCGAGAGGGCGGCGGCATCCGAGGAAAAGAACGTCACCGACGTCAAGATATCGCTGCTGCGCTGCTGCTATGCCAGCCACGACGAGTTGGAGATCAACAGCTATCTCGACAATGCCCGCTTCCAGCGCCGGCTTTCTGAAGCCCTGCATCAGCGCCGCCAACAGAGCCACGATGGCTACCTGCTGCAGGAGACACCGACCCAGCAGGATCTGTCCTTCGAGACCATGCGCAAAAATTTGCCGATTGGCAGCGTAAATCGCGTGATTGATCGCCTGCTGGAAGAGATCGATATCTTGAAACCGGACCAGATCGCAGTTCAGACTCAATTGGGCGACTTCGACCAAAAGACGATGCTGCGCCAGATCGAGCTCTGGGGCGACAAGATCATCCCTGCGGTCAACAAGGCGCTTTGTCATGCCGGAAGCTGAAGCCGGCCGTTACGATGATGGCTGCCTATCCAGCGCGCAATGGCGTGGGTCCGAGCTAGGGAGGAGCTTCGATCAGCATGTGCTGCCCTGCGTACATTCACGTTCGCTTGAGGAGGTCCAGGCGGGCGAGGTGTTGGCGACGGAGGGGACAGGCCTTTCGTCTGTCGAATTGCGTGATGTCTTGGCCGCAACTTTCCCGTCTACCTCCAGCAGCGTATTCGCTTTGGAGGAGTTGAGCGAGCCCGAGCCGGAACTGGAAGAGGAGCTGCTACGCCGGCTGCTGCTAGCGCATGCTGCGCCGGCCGACCCGGCGAGCGGCCGCTTGGCCAAGATCATCGCCCGGCGTGCGATGCGCACGGACCATCTTTGGCGGGATCTTGGCCTCTCAAATCGCGCTGAGCTCAGCCGCCTGCTTGCCAGACATTTTCCCGCGCTGGCGGCAGGCAACACAGAAAACATGAAATGGAAAAAGTACTTTTACCGCAAGCTGTGTGAGGCCGAAGGCTTTTCGTCATGCACTGCACCCAGTTGTCGGGAATGCCAGGACTTCGAAAGCTGCTTCGGCCCGGAGGAAGTTGAGAGTCGCCTCTCGCCGACCAGGAATGCCGGTTAGTCACTTCGCTTGATCGCAGCTGCGGACAAACGCTTATCGCGGCGCCGTAGTATGGAGGAAGGGATGTTCATCGCCTCGCGATATTTGGTGACGGTACGGCGAGCGACATTGATGCCGGTCTGCTTGAGCTGAGCAACGATGTCTTCGTCGGAAAGTACCTTGTCGAGCGATTCTTCGGCGATGATTGCCTTGATCCGATGGCGGACAGATTTGGCGGAGTGCGCGTCGCCGCCCTCGCAGGATGCGATTGTCGCTGTGAAAAAATACTTCAGCTCGAACACCCCGCGCGGAGTTAACATGTACCTGTTCGAAGCCACCCGGCTTACCGTCGACTGGTGCATTTTGATCCCGTCAGCGACATTTTTGAGACAGAGAGGCCGCAGATGGGCGACGCCGTGTGTAAAAAAGGCATCCTGCTGGCGCACTATTTCGGTCGCAACCTTAAGGATCGTCTTAGCGCGCTGCTCGAGGCAGCTGATCAGCCAGTTCCCTTTTTCCTGGCAATGGTCGAGAAACGCTTTGCCTTCCGGATTTTGATTGGTCAGCTGCGAGATTTCGGCGACATAGGTGTGGTTGATCAACACTTTGGGCAGCGTGGCCGGATCAAGCTCCACCCGCCATCCACCTTCGGACTTGGGCATTACCCAGACGTCCGGTACGATGGTTTCCGGCGTCCCGGACTGGAACCGGTCTCCAGGCTTGGGATCGAGCGCGCGGATTTCGTTCCTCATGTCGAGGAGATCCTCCTCGTCGACTCCGCAACGCTGCTTCAATCCCTGAAAATCCCCCCGTGCAAGCATCTCGAGATTGGCGACCAAAGCTGCCATAGCCGGGTCGAACCGGTCTTGCTGGCGCAGCTGAATCTCCAGGCATTCGCTGAGAGTTCGCGCAAAAATCCCCGGCGGATCAAATTGCTGCAAGATTCCGATGACCCGTTCCACATCAGCTTGCCGAACGTTTAACCTCCTGGCCAGATCGAAAAGGTTTACCTGAAGATAGCCAGTGTCCTCCAGATGGGCGGCGAGCTGTCCGGCAATCAGCCGCTCCTGGGGGGTGAACGGGGTGAGGGCGACCTGGCGGGCGACATGGTCGTGCAATGTTTCGGTGTGGGCGGTAAACTCCTCGACGGCAGGTCGATCGTTGCCGCTACTGCGTTGCGACTTCCATTGCCCGCGCCCGCCAGACGGCCCGCCAATGGGCGATTCGCCGATTTCGCTTCTGCTTTGACTGCTCCGCTGATCCACCCCTGACAGCGGCGAATCGTCGTCAAACGGGTCAGGCTTCAAAACGGGGTTCCTCTCGAGTGCCTGCTGCACGAGCTGATGGAGTTCAGTATGCGTCAATCGCAGCAAGCGAATAGCTTCAATGGCTTGAGGCGATAAGACCATACGTTGCTTCTGGCGTTGAAGCAGGCTTGCTGAGAGATGCATGTTGAACCGTAATCTGCCGAGGATGCTCTAGTGTGTGCTTGGGTTGTGTGAGACTTGCCACTTCTGGGTCATGCCGCCGCCTTCAGTTTGTCGAGAACGTTTTGCGGGGATGAAACGCCATAGGGGTCCGTCTCGCAGTTGTCACAGAAGCCTTCCTCCTCGAACCACTGCTCCACCACGCCATCGTCGATCAGAGCGGCGTATCGCCAGGAGCGCATGCCAAAGCCCAGATTGTCCTTCGCGACCAGCATGCCCATTTTGCGCGTGAACTCGCCCGACCCGTCTGGGATCAGCTCGATCTTCTGCAGCCCCAAGGACTTTCCCCACGCATTCATGACGAAAGCATCGTTGACCGAGACGCAGTAGATCGCGTCAATTCGCAGTTCCAGAAATTGATCATAGAGTTTTTCGAAATCGGGCAGTTGGAAGGTCGAGCAGGTCGGGGTGAAGGCGCCAGGCAGCGAGAACAGGATGACGCGCTTGCCCCCGAAATAATCGTCGGAGGTCTTGTTCTCCCACCGATAAGGATTTGGCCCCCCGATCGACTCATCGCGAACACGCGTGCGAAAGGTCACGAGAGGAACGTTCTTTCTGTCGGTCATTGATTTGCTCCCAGGCCAAAGTGGTACGGTGCATTTTTCGGTTAAACTGAAGCGGCATCGACTTCGGTCGACAGTTCCGGCAGCCTCGCGCCTTGGCGTGGTTGCCTCGGACCGGTCTTGTGCAAGACCGCCCCCGAGCAGGCACGTTTAAAGGCGACGAGCTTCCGCGGAGACGGGGAATTTCGCTCGCGTGCTTTATCGAGCTTTGAGAGGTAGGCATGGTCTGCAACCGTGATTTTGACTGCGTTCTATCGACCGAGTCGCAAGCGCCATGCCAATTGACCCGATGCCTTGGGTTCACTTCGGTTTTTGCAGCAACTTTCGTGTTGTGCAGTAATGCCGGTCGATATTATTGCTCAAGCAGCACTGGAAATTGGGTGCGACTCCGTTCGGCAAACCCGGCCTTTGTCCGAAGCCGGACACGAATGTCGGAAATAGCCAAACGCCAGGATCTGGGGCGGGTTAAGAAACGTTGCCGTGGGCACCGGCTTCAGCACAATTGCGCCACGCGAGCATGGCTCCCAGCGTCAATGCCGTGCAGCAGCGAGACGAAGTCACTGCAGAATATCAACCTCTGCGAAGTCG
The DNA here is from genome assembly GCA_004791255.1 of bacterium M00.F.Ca.ET.205.01.1.1. Taxonomy (GTDB): domain Bacteria; phylum Pseudomonadota; class Alphaproteobacteria; order Rhizobiales; family Rhizobiaceae; genus Mesorhizobium. The sequence continues at coordinate 28,763 of SRUQ01000021.1, read as the reverse complement.
TTGAAACCCAGCATGTGCGAGCCGTTCGAGGCGCAGATCAAGGCATGCTCGAGGAAGAGCTCGTGCTCTCGGCAGCAAGTGTTGCGACGTCTGACAAGGATCGTCGCGCTTCAAGGAAAAGAACCTGAATGGTGCACGGCTTGTGAAGGCCGGCGCATGGAAATGGCTGGGCTGATCATCCTCCATGAGGGTTGAATGAAGAGCTGGCCCCTATCTCCCTCAGCTGCAACGGGGGGAGGTAGGGCATGTCCGTCTATCGCGCTGGGTAACATTCCTCGGTGAGGCAATAAGGGGGAGCAATTTCTCATTTCGGCAGACACGACCCAGCTCTCCTTTCATGCGCTGATTCCCCCAAGGGAAATCGCGACTCCAGGCTTCCTATGCAGCGAATCGCGGTGCTGTCCGATGTCCGACAATGTCGGATGCGGATCGTAGCTGGGCTAGATCCGTCACTTTGCCTCGATGGTTTCCCACTGGCCTTATATCTGCTTCGCCCCAAATGCGGCGACATAACCTGTGCGGCATCTGTGAATGGATCGACTTCAATCGAGACCTCGGAGGTCCCGATGCGCGAAGGGAGCTTGCCGATATGACGGCCACCATAGCGAACCACGGTCCGGACGACGAGGGGACTTGGATCGGCGGGCCTGCGGCGCTGGGACACCACCGCCTGGCAATCATCGATATCCAGGGCGGCCGTCAGCCGAGGATGCTCCAGGAGGATGGCCGACCTGACTTGGTGCTCGTCTACACGGGTGAGACTTACAACTACCGCGAGCTGCGTCAACAGCTGGCCGGCCTAGTCCATCGCATGAACACGAGCAGTGACACCGAGGTGGTGCTGCACCGCCCCCGCGAGTGGGGCTCTTCGGCGGGTACACTTTTTTCACGAAATCCGTGAATGTTTCTCGCGACATCATCCCGCAATCGGTGGTGCAGCGGGTGAAGAGCCCGTATCCGGCTATCCAGAATGCCGCCTACGACAAAATACTACGTACGCGGTTCACTGCGATGCTGGACGACCTAGTGCCGGCAGTGGCACCGCTGTTGTCCGTCGACAGGTCCCGCGCTTGCTCGGTGCGACCAACAACCTTAAGCGCTAGGGCGTAACCTGACCCTGCAAGATCTCCTCACCGACTATAAGGTGCGCCTCACGATCTGAGACGATGGGACAGGATGGCTAAGGAGGTGCGCCGTCTTGCATGCCCCGCCACCGAGGCGAACCCTCTTGGCTACGCGCGCCACAGCGACGCTCCATATCGTCAGGCCTGCGTCTCATGCTCAGATGAGCCGGTATTTGGCTCTCTCATCAGCAAACCGAGAGAGCCCATGCCAAGACGGAAGCAAGCAAGACGAACGAGCGTCAGAGATATCCTGCGCCTGACCCATAAACAGGGCAGTCCGGTGGGCCAGGTGGCAGAGCAACTGAGGTTCGGCAAGACTTCGGCTTCCACCTATCTGCGGGCGCTGGAGACGGGCTGTCGTGCAGGCCCTGCATGCGGCTTTGAGGACGATGCGATGTTGAAACACCGTCTGTTGCGCCGAATCGGCCGTCGGCCACACGTTGGGTCGTCATCAGGTTCTCGACAGCTTGCCGGTGTCAAATCCAAACCGTGGTCGGCGATCCCCACCAGGGTGGGAAGGCAGCGCTGATATAGCCGAACGTCGATCAAGTCACGATCAACTATTGCCTCATGTCACATGCCCTGCGGGACTGAAAAACGGAGAAGAACATGTGCGATGCAAAACTGAAGACCGTGCTTTCGCTTTTTTCGCCGGTGGCCAGCAAATTAGATGCTCTCTCGTCCAACGGACCAGCGACGGATGCAAATTGCGTTAAGCTAAATACGAACGAGAACCCGTTTCCGTTGCCGAAGAGCGTAATGCAAAGTGCAATTGCTGCGATCGAACACCAGTATCTTTATCCGGAAGACGACAATCTCAGCTTAAGGGCAGCTGCCTCCGATGCTTACGGATTTTCCAAAGATCAGGTGATTGCCGGCAACGGTTCGTCGGAGCTGCTCGGACTCATCTACAGAGCTTTCCTCGCCCCAGGAGATAGAGTGGCGATGCTGTCGCCCGGATTTTCGTTCAACCGTAAACTTGCCATGTTGCAGGGTGCCGAGTTTCTCGAAATCGCATCGAGCGAAGCTCATCCCCTGCCGATAGAAAAACTGCTGTCCGGCCCCGCAAAAGACGCGAAGTTCATTCTGTTGGCTAATCCGAACAATCCGACCGGAACATTCGTGCCGGTGGCCGAAATCGAACGCCTTGTGGAGCAAGCAGATCGCTTGGTCGTCTTGGATGAGGCCTACGTTGACTTCGCACCCGACAATGCCCTGCGCCTCGTCAATAGACATCCGAATCTTTTGATCTTGAGGACTTTTTCAAAGAGCTATGCTGCTGCTGGCGTGCGAGTCGGCTTCGGTTTCGGTCACCCAGAAATCATTGGCAGGCTGCGCAACATCCAGAATGTCTTCAACATGAACGTGATCGGGCAGGCGGTCGGGAAAAGCATTCTTGCGCATCGCCACGCCTACGAAGAGAACCACAGGCACATCAAGCATGAACGACAGCGAGTGACCCTGGCGCTGTTGCAACTTGGCTTTTCCGTAACACCCTCCCACGCAAACTTTTTGCTGGCCCGTGTGCCGGCGGGACAGGAGGGCTCATGCTGGCAAGCCGCGTTGAAAGAGCAGGCGATCCTCATCGCCAGCTTTCCTGACGTAGATTTGAAGAACTGTATTCGCGTCAGCATTGGCACCACAGAGCAGATGGACAAATTCCTTGCTGCCGCCAAACGCGTCTGTATGAGCTTTAAGAAGAATCGCGGTGTGCACAAGCATTAAGTCAATTCACATTAAGCGCCAAGTAATAGGTGCTGATATGTCGCCAGCTATGATGATTAGCGAATAAATAATAGGTAATTTGGAGAACAATTAATTGAAGAAAATTTCCGCTTCGGGCCTGACCTTCGGCATCTTCGATCATCTGGACGAAAACGGCGATGACATCGCACAACAATATGCAGATCGGCTGAGCCTAGCAGAAGCGTGCGATGGCTATGGCTTTTATGCGTATCATCTCGCCGAGCACCACTGTACGCCGCATGGCAGAGGTCCATCACCGAATTTGTTCTTAGCGAGCGTCGCCCAGCGAACCCGCAGTCTTCGTGTTGGTCCCATGGTAATGCTACTTGCGCTCTATCATCCGCTGCGTGCCTTCGAGGAGATCTGCATGCTTGATCAGTTGAGCGGCGGCAGGCTTGAACTCGGCATAGGGCGCGGCTCTGCTCCCACTGAATTGGGATACTTCGGGGTTGCTGTAGAAGCAGCACCAGAACAGTATGCGGAGGCCAGTGAGATTCTCATCAATGCGATGAAAGGCGGGACGCTTTCTTATCAGGGCCGCCACTTTGAGTTGAAAGATGTTCCGCTGACGTTGAGACCTCACCAATATCCCCATCCGCCGACATGGATCGCCACCAATCGACCCGAGCCGGCTAGCTGGGCCGCTGCGAATGGGGCAAACATCGCCTGCGTCGGACCTTCCACTTCTGTTCGCAGCGTTACCGACGCGTTCCGCGCCGCCCGAATTCACGATGCTGACATTGGCCAGCAAGCGCCATTTCTTGGATTGCTCCGAATGGTGGTGATAGGGCGTTCTGAAACAGATGCGTATTTGCTCGCAGCACCTGCCTATGAACGATGGCTCAATAGCTTCAAATTTCTATACGAACTAAATGCCATTTCCACTCCACCAAACTTGCCTTTGAACTTCGATGCAGCAATTGAAAGTGAATTGTGCGTCGTGGGAACGGCAGATTCTGTCCGAAAAGCTCTCCTTGATCAGCTGGAAGAGGCAGGTGCTAATTATCTTCTGTGTCAACTGGCATTTGGGGATTTGCCGCTGGATGCCTCACTATACACCGCATCGGCCATTCGATCCGAAATCATGGCTCGAGTTGCCGCATCGTGAATCCGTCGTGTGATTGGAGGAGCAGCGGCAGCGCTGCTCCTCATTGCGAAACGGTTGTGGGGGCCGGACTCCTGTCAGGTGTAAACCATTGGAGCACGTCCTATCTGATCCAGGTCATATCCTGCGGCTTTGAAGTAGTTGGCACATTCGGCTGGGGTGAAGAGGTCGACGACCGCGCCGAGGCCTTGCCCCTCTGATCTAATCCGGTTTGAAGTTCGTTCTGGCCCATCCAGAGGATCAGGACATGAAACGCAGCCGCTTCTCTGAAGAGCAGATCATCGGAATTTTGAAGAAACACGAGGCCGGGGTATCGGTTGGCGATCTGTGCCGCAAGCACGGGGTCAGCGACGCCTCGATCTACAATTGGAAGGCCCGCTTCGGCGGGATGGATGTCACCGAGGCTCGGCGACCTGAAGGGCTGGAGGACGAGAACACGCGCCTGAAGCGGCTTCTGGCCGACGCCATGCTCGACAATGCCGCGTTGAAGGACCTTGTGGGAAAGAAATGGTGACGCCCGCCGCCAAGCGGAAAGCTGTCGCTCGCCTGAAGGAAGGCTTCGGGATGAGCAAACGGCGGGCGTGTAAAGCCATCGGCTGTTGCCGCATGACGGTTCGCTACCAGACCAGCAGGCCGGACGACCGGGAGGTTCGCGAGCGGATGAAGGCGATCGCGCAGGAGCGTCGCCGGTTCGGCTACCGGCGTCTTCTCGTGATGCTGAGGCGGGAGGGCCTGGTCGTGAACCACAAGAAGCTGTTCCGGCTCTATCGGGAGGAGAAGCTCGCCGTTCGCCGCCGTGGCGGCCGCAAGCGGGCGATCGGGACCAGGGCGCCAATGCTGGTGCCGCTGAGGCCCGACGAGTGCTGGTCGCTCGACTTCGTATCGGACCAGCTCACCGACGGGCGCCGCTTCCGCATCCTGGCCGTCGTCGACGACTGCACGAGACAGTGCCTGGCACTCATCGTTGATACGTCTCTCTCGGGCATGCGGGTTGCCCGCGAATTGGACCGGCTCATCACTAGCGCGGCCGGCCCAGGATGATCGTCAGCGACAATGGCAGCGAGTTCACCTCGAACGCCATCCTCTCCTGGGCGGATCAGAACCGCGTCGAATGGCATTACATTGCGCCCGGCAAGCCGATGCAGAATGGCTTCATCGAGAGCTTCAACGGCCGACTGCGCGATGAACTGCTCAACGAGACGCTGTTCACCTCGCTGGCTCAGGCGCGCGTAGCCATCGCCCTGTGGCACGCCGACTACAACACCGCGCGGCCGCACTCCCAAATCGCCTGGCAGACCCCGGCCAAGTTCGCCAGCACCTTCAATCCGCGACGGTCGCTCGCGCTGCGCTATGCCAAAGGCTCCGCGCCAGCGCCCGTCGCTTCACCCGCCCAGCAGGGCACAACCCACGCCGGAAACGAACTCAAAACTGCTGGGGCAACGTCAGTCCCATAGAGCCTTGATGGTCGGCCTTTGCTCGCAGCAGCGCCTTAGGTTGGGCGAAGGCGTTCTCAATCGGATTGAAGTCGGGACTGTAGGGCGGCAGGTAGAGCAGGCTCGCCTGCGGCCTCAATCGCGCCGCGCAGGGTTCTCCAGGCGGATGTCGCCAATGTCAAATTTGCTGGCATCCATGTCGCCCTCGCTTTCTGGTTCGAGATCGGAAAATCGCCGAATAATCAGCACATCAACCTGCGCCTGAAGGAGCTCACTGCCACTTTCGGCTGGCGGGGTGTGCCGCCCCACAATTAGAATGTCAATTGTCGTGCCAACCGCACAAGCGAAGGCCAGAAAGCCAACATGTGTTCTGCGGCTTAATTAAGAGTCAGCCGATGTCGGCCGAACATCACCTTGTCTCGAAGTCGACGATCCGACAGCAGATTGCGAAAGTTGGCGCGATGCGAAACAAACTGCTGAAGCGCTCAACTTTTATTGATCACGCGTGTTGGACGCGACGCACTCCCGTTCCAATCGGGCTGAGCGCAAATTCTCCCGGTTCACAAAACTGAGTCGCTGGAGTAGTGGGGGCGCAGAGAAATCTCCGGTCGCAGCCTTACCCGGTCAAAACAAGGATACCAATGATGAAGACTCTCGCCGTCTGCTCTGGCGGATTGGACTCCGTTTCCCTTGCTCACATGGTGGCAGCGGAGCACGAACTCACCGGCCTTCTATCTTTCGACTATGGCCAACGGCACAGGAAGGAATTGGGCTTCGCCGCTCTTTGCGCGCAGCGACTGAAGGTCCCGCACCAGATCATCGACATCGGCGAAATTGGCCGTGGCCTTTCCGGCTCAGCGCTGACTAGCAGTATCGACGTGCCGGACGGCCACTACGCCGAAGACACGATGAAGATTACGGTGGTGCCGAACCGCAATGCCATCATGTTGGCAATCGCCTTCGGTCTCGCCGCCGCCCACAGCGCCGAAGCGGTGGCGGCGGCCGTGCATGGTGGGGACCATTTCATCTATCCCGATTGCCGTCCGGCCTTCATTGAAGCTTTCCAGACAATGCAAGACCGCGCGCTCGACGGCTATGCGCAGATACGCCTCTATGCACCGTATGTGAATCTCGGAAAAGCTGACATTGTTGCGGATGGCGCAAGATACGGCACCCCGTTTGCTGAGACCTGGTCCTGTTACAAGGGCGGCGTGCGTCACTGCGGACGATGCGGGACCTGCGTCGAGCGGCGCGAAGCGTTCCATCTCGCCGGGCACGCTGATCCCACCGACTACGAGGACGCCGATTTCTGGCTTGAGGCGCTGCGCAGGAGGCGCGCGTAATGTTCCACATCACCAAGGAATTCCACTTCTCGGCCTCGCATCAGCTCACCTCCTTGCCTCCCAACCATCAATGCGCGCGCCTGCACGGGCATAACTATGTCGTCGTAGTGGAGCTGTCGGCCAAGGAACTGGACGCCCACGGCTTCGTGCGCGACTATCACGATCTGGCGCCGCTCAAACGCTACATTGACGAGAGCTTCGACCATCGGCACCTCAACGACGTGCTGGGACATGAGAAGGTCACGGCGGAATGCCTGGCCAGACATTTCTATGAATGGTGCAAGGCACGTCTGCCGCAGACCGCGGCCGTGCGCGTTAGCGAAACACCGAAAACTTGGGCGGAATACCGTCCGTGACCGACATGCATCCCGCAATCCGTGTGAGCGAGATATTCGGGCCGACTATCCAGGGCGAGGGCGTGCTCATCGGCTTGCCGACGGTGTTCATCAGAACCGGCGGATGTGATTATCGCTGTTCATGGTGCGACAGCCTTCACGCGGTGGACAATCAGTATCGCCATGAATGGCTACCGATGCCGATCGATGCCGTGTGGCAAACCGTCCATGCGCTTTCCGGCGGCAGGCCGGTTATGGTCTCCTTGTCAGGCGGCAACCCGGCCATTCAGCCGTTCGGTCCCCTCATAGAACGCGGCCATCGCGAGGGCTATCGTTTTGCACTGGAAACGCAGGGTTCCGTGGTGAGGGAGTGGTTTGCGGATCTTGACGTGCTGACCCTTAGCCCAAAGCCGCCGTCCAGCGAGATGACCACCCGTTGGGCTGCGTTTGATGCATGCCTCGAAGCGGCGCAAGAGAAGCCGCAAATCGTGCTCAAGCTCGTCGTTTTCGACGAGAGTGACTATGCCTACGCCAAAGAAGTCGCGGCGAGATATCCGCACCTTCCGATCTATCTGCAACCCGGCAATCACACGCCGCCGCGCCCTGGCAGTGAAGACGCCTCTGTCGACTTGGACGGAATAATGATGCGAATGGAATGGCTTGTCGAAAGGGTGACTAGCGACAGGTGGTTCGAAGCCCGCGTGTTGCCGCAGCTGCACGTTCTGCTTTGGGGTAACAAGAGGGCGGTCTAGTCTGCGGCTTGCGTCGCACCGGAAGGCCGGGCTCCAACGGCTTGGCAGGCTCTCTTCGCGTGCCGAGTACAGCCGAGCTTTGTTCGCGTCAGCGGTCTCGCGATTGTGCGGCTGGAAACCGCCCGGACACCCCGCTGCCGGCGTGTGTCACCTTGACTCCGATGAGCTGTCGTCACGCAAAGTTGAAATCCGCAAGAACTGGCCTTCTCGCCCCACCTGCTCCGTCGCAAGCACGTCATCCCCTCATCCTTGTCCAGCTCTTATCGATGTATCTCATTGTCCGGCCTGACGCACGACTGTCAGCATGGGAATGCATCCATTGCGCAAATGCCTTCCATAAAGAAGATCGATTTCCTCACTGGCCCAACGTGAAATATAGCAACGTTTTCGTGGCGTGGGTCGGCTGCGTCGGGAGTAGCGATGAAAACGTATTAGGGTCGCCTGCGTCTCCTTGGGCAGCGAGTGTAAAGTATAGCGATGCGGCCTCCGGCGCGAACGGCAGCCGCGCAGTGATCACCTTCGCCTGTGCCTTTGCGGCGGGGGTCAAGCGCTGGTCTGCTCAAATTTTTTATCGTTTAGCTGGTTGAAACTGCTCCCGTTGCGGGCTGCAGAAGCCGGCCAGCCGAGAAACGGCAGCCGCACTTATGAAAGCACGCCAAGGCATGCGGGCATCTATCAGTTGCAAAGGACAATACTGGCCGCGCCGATTGGCCATCACGCGTCCATTAGGGCAGCCACCAACATCAGTTCGCAAGAGGAGCAAAAGTAATATGTATCGTCGTCACCTGATCAAAGGGTTGGTTGCGCTCGGCGCATGCCGGATTTGCGTTCAAGCCGCCCAAGCGACCAGTGCCCATTGGGGGTACACCGGTCCGGTCGGACCGGAGCACTGGGCTGATCTGGATAAGGAAAATTTCGTATGCTCTGCCGGCACGCAGCAATCGCCGATCAATATCAACAGCGCGGTCAAGGCGGATATCCCGCATATCGCCATCGGCTGGCACAAGGGCGGCGGCAATATGGTGAACAACGGCCACACCATTCAAATCAATATGCCACAAGGCAGCACGCTGACCCGCAGCGATCGTGTCTACGAACTGGTACAGTTCCATTTCCATGCGCCAAGCGAACATCACGTGGCGGGCAAGAGCTTCCCGATGGAGGTGCATTTCGTTCACAAGGACACGCAAAGTGGTACTCTGGGCGTGCTGGGCGTCTTTTTAACGCCCGGCGCGACAAATGCCAGCTTTGCTGCCCTTGCTGCGGCCTTTCCCGAACTGCCGAATGGGGAGGTGACGATCGACGAGGTGAATCCCAACTGGCTTCTGCCAGCCTCGCTTGGCTATTGGACTTATGAGGGCTCACTGACGACGCCGCCGTGCACCGAAAACGTCGAGTGGATGGTGGCGATGGAACCGGTTGACGTTGATCCGGCAGACATCCAGCGATTTGCCTCCCTCTACCCGTCGAACGCGCGCCCTATTCATTCACCCAATCGACGCTTCATCCTGCGCCAGAGTTGAGCGCCGCCCCAGCGGTTCCGCACGGTCCAACATTCTTGGCACAAGTTGGCGCGAAGCCTCCTCTTCCGGTCTGGCGGTCTGACGGCGCTCCCCAAGCTGGCTAGTCTAAATGATAGGGATTCGGTGCCGACACCACTCGTCCCAAAGACGTCGCGGCGAGGTTTGTCTGCAACCCGGCAATCACACGCCGCCCCGCCGTGGTAATGAAGACGTCTCTGTCGAGTCCGACGGAATATGATGCGCATGGAATCGCTGGTAGAAAAGGTGACCAGCGACAGGTGGTTCGAAGCCCGCGTCTTGCCGCAGCTGCACGTTCTACTCTGGGGTAACAAGAGGGTGGTGTATACCTTCTCCTAGCTTCGCCGCCAACTACTCGGTTTTCCGAATTGCTCTCTATATTCTTGAAGACGATGCGTTCGTTAAAGACATGTGCTGCGCACCTGGTGTAAAAGCTGCTCTCATCATGCAGAGGTCAAGCCAGTCGGGCTCATCCGAGGCTATGGCCGTGAGCACTGTTCAGTTCGGCAGAGAGGGCGCTTTTGTACACACTTTGCGATCGTGGCGGCCCCGTGGGCAGATCTGCAAGCTGCCGCGACACTAACCTCTCGAAGCCCGCCCGCCCGCCTGTTGATGCGTGTCTCCCAGTAAGATTCCTGTCCAAGAACGTGATAATCTTCTTGCCAGTGTTGTAGCTGATGTTGCCCTTGATGCCGCAGCCTACCGCGGCGGGACCAAACTCAATGGCAAGCAGGCCGGCTAGGATCGTGCAGCCAGTCGCGAGCCTCGCCCACAACGGGGTCTCACGCGCATGAGGGCGCCGACCATGGGTTCGGCGGTTCGTACGCGTATAACACGTATCTTTCTGAAAAAATCAATGCTCTCGGCTAAGCTACTGAATTATTTGGCTTCCATATAGCGCGTCGGCGGAACCAACTTGTAGACGGGCTATGAAAGGTTAAGCGCGGATGTCTATCGGCCGCCGGCGTTCCCGCTCTGTAAGCCTGCCTGAACTACCCGCGCCGCGGTCAAGCCCCAGGCTCCTGCTCATCCAGCGACCGCCCGATCAATGGCAGGCTGGAAAGACAAGAGCCGATGTCTTCCGATGGTCTCGCCATCAGCTTTGGGCTAACTTCCCCATTCTCCCGCTTCGAGCTCGACACACGGCGGTTTGGATGGCGCACGACAATCTGTGTCGGCTTTGTCGTGTCCGTGACAGACGCCTGAAAGGCCCGTTCGCGCGTTTTGCCGCCGTCTAAGCGGCTGGAATTTAATGACAAAGTTTTTTCTGGGATCGGCCGATCACGCTGGTACGCTTTTTGCGATGCTTGGTGTGAGGCGGCACGAGCTGCCTATCGGCACTTGTGTCGCGGGCAGTCGCGATGATTAGAACGAAGGAAGGAAAGCTATTATGTCAGGTCTGCGTCAGATCGCCTTTTACGGAAAAGGCGGCATCGGCAAGTCCACCACGTCCCAAAATACGCTCGCTGCCCTTGTCGACCTCGGGCAGAGAATCCTCATCGTAGGATGCGACCCCAAAGCCGATTCCACACGCTTGATCCTGAATTCGAAAGCTCAGGATACCGTCCTGGATCTCGCCGCACAGGAAGGTTCGGTGGAAGACCTCGAACTCCAGGACGTGCTCAAGGTGGGCTACAGAGGCATCAAGTGCGTGGAGTCCGGCGGCCCCGAGCCGGGTGTCGGTTGCGCCGGCCGCGGCGTCATCACCTCGATCAATTTCCTCGAGGAGAATGGCGCTTATGACGATGTCGATTATGTCTCCTATGACGTCCTCGGCGACGTGGTATGCGGCGGCTTCGCCATGCCGATCCGCGAAGGCAAGGCCCAGGAGATCTATATCGTCATGTCCGGCGAGATGATGGCGCTCTATGCCGCCAACAACATCGCCAAGGGCATCCTCAAATATGCCCATTCGGGCGGTGTGCGGCTGGGCGGGCTGATCTGCAATGAACGTCAAACCGACCGCGAACTCGATCTGGCCGAAGCACTGGCTGGCCGATTGAATTCCAAGCTCATCCACTTCGTGCCCCGCGACAACATCGTCCAACATGCCGAACTCAGGAAGATGTCGGTGATCCAGTACGCGCCGGACTCAAAGCAGGCAGGGGAATACCGCGCTCTGGCCGAGAAGATCCACGCCAATTCGGGCCAGGGTACGATCCCGACGCCGATCACCATGGAGGAGCTGGAGGAGATGCTGCTCGACTTCGGCATCATGAAGACCGACGAGCAGATGCTTGCCGAGCTTCACTCCAAGGAAGCGGCGAAGGCGGCGGCCCAGTAGTGACATTAGCGCTGCCATGAATCGGCGCGCCTTGCAGAGAACGGCGCCTATTCTTTGAGGCGTCACCCAACCTTGAAAGGGGGACTCATGAGCCGGGAATACGAGAATGACGGTGCTCTTCATGCGAAGCTTATCGAAGAGGTGCTGTCGCATTATCCCGACAAGGCGGCGAAGCGCCGCAAGAAGCACCTCAACGTCGCAAAGAGCGGCAACGAGGCTGGCGGGGAAAGCGAGGTCCTTTCCGAATGCGACGTCAAATCGAACATCAAGTCCATTCCCGGGGTGATGACGATTCGCGGCTGTGCATATGCTGGTTCGAAAGGCGTGGTGTGGGGGCCAGTCAAGGATATGGTCCATATCTCGCACGGCCCGGTCGGCTGCGGCCAATATTCTTGGTCGCAGCGCCGCAACTACTACGTCGGTACAACGGGCGTCGACACGTTCGGGACAATGCAGTTCACCTCCGATTTCCAGGAGAAGGACATCGTCTTCGGCGGCGACAAGAAGCTGGAACAGATCATTGACGAGATTGAAGTCTTGTTTCCGCTCAACAACGGCATCACCGTGCAGTCCGAATGCCCTATCGGCCTGATTGGCGATGACACCGAGGCCGTTTCTCGCAAAAAGACCAAGGAGTATGACAAGACGATCGTGCCGGTACGCTGCGAGGGCTTCCGCGGCGTCTCGCAGTCGCTTGGCCACCACATCGCCAATGATGCAATCCGGGATTGGGTCTTCGACAAAAAGGATGTCAAGTTCGAGGCCGGCCCCTACGACGTCAACGTCATCGGCGACTACAATATCGGCGGCGATGCCTGGGCCTCGCGCATACTGCTTGAGGAGATAGGGCTGCGCGTGGTTGGCAACTGGTCGGGTGACGCCACACTCGCAGAGATCGAGCGCGCCCCGAAGGCTAAGCTCAATCTTATCCACTGCTACCGGTCGATGAATTACATCTGTCGGCATATGGAGGAAAAGTATGGCGTCGCCTGGATGGAGTACAATTTCTTCGGTCCCTCCCAGATCGAAGCCTCTCTGCGCAACATAGCCAAGCATTTTGGGCCGGAAATCGAGGAGAAGACCGAAAAGGTCATTGCCAAGTACAGGCCGCTTGTTGATGCGGTCATCGCCAAGTACCTGTCGCGCCTGGAAGGAAATACCGTGATGCTCTATGTGGGCGGCCTGCGCCCCCGCCACGTCGTCACGGCCTACGAGGACCTCGGCATGGTCATCGTGGGCACCGGCTATGAATTCGCCCACAGCGACGACTATCAGCGCACCGGCCACTACGTGAAGAACGGCACGCTGATCTACGATGACGTGACCGGCTATGAGTTGGAGAAATTCATCGAAGGGATTCGCCCAAATCTGGTCGGCTCGGGAATCAAAGAAAAATACCCGGTGCAGAAGATGGGCATACCGTTCCGCCAGATGCATTCCTGGGATTATTCAGGCCCGTATCACGGCTACGATGGCTTTGCCATTTTCGCACGTGATGTGGATCTCGCCATTAACAACCCGGTCTGGGACCTATTCCACGCGCCTTGGAAAAGAAGCCGGGGCGATGAGCGGGCGATGGCTGCCGAATAAACATTTGCTTCAGCCCCAGTCTCCCACTGAGACGGTGAACTCCCGCGGCCTCTGATCCGCCGGAGCCTGGAACGTCTTGACGTCCTGAGCTGCCGTCCCGCGCAGCCAGATGCAAAAGAGGTAATCATCATGCCGCAGTCGGCTGAAAAAATTCTCGATCACGCTCCCCTGTTCCGCGAGCCGGAATACAGAAAGATGCTCGCTGAGAAGAAGCTAAACTTCGAATGTCCGCACCCCGATGAAATCATTTCCGATCAGCGCGATTTCACCCAGACGTGGGAATACCGCGAAAAGAACCTCGCCCGCAAAGCGCTTGTCGTGAACCCGGCCAAGGCCTGCCAGCCGCTGGGTGCGGTATTCGCTGCCGCCGGCTTCGAGCGAACCATGTCCTTCGTCCACGGCAGCCAAGGTTGCGTCGCCTATTACCGCTCGCACCTGTCGCGCCATTTCAAGGAGCCTGCCGCGGCGGTCTCCTCCTCAATGACCGAGGATGCGGCGGTGTTTGGCGGCCTGAAGAACATGGTCGACGGGCTCGCCAACACCTACCAGCTCTACGACCCCAAGATGATTGCCGTGTCGACGACCTGTATGGCAGAGGTCATTGGCGACGACCTGCACAGCTTCATCCAGAACGCCAAGGACGAAGATTCAGTCCCGCGCGACTTCGACGTGCCCTTTGCCCACACCCCGGCCTTCGTTGGCAGTCATGTCGACGGCTATGACAACATGGTCAAAGGCATTTTGGAGCACTTCTGGAAAGGTCAGGAGCGTACGCAAATCGAAGGAACCATCAACATCATTCCGGGCTTCGACGGCTTCTGCGTCGGCAACAACCGGGAGCTCAAGCGCCTGCTCGATGTAATGGGCGTGTCCTATACATTGATCCAGGATGCCTCTGACCAGTTCGATACGCCTTCGGACGGTGAATACCGCATGTATGACGGGGGCACGAAGATCAACGAGGTGAAGAAGGCCCTCAACGCCGAGGCAACGCTTTCGCTGCAGCATCACAACACCCGAAAGACACTGGGCTATTGCGAGGAGGTCGGGCAGGCGACGGCCTCGTTCCACTATCCGCTCGGCGTTCAGGCGACGGACGAATTCCTGATGGAGGTCGCGGCGATTTCCGGCAAGGAGATTCCCGAGGCAATTCGCCTCGAGCGCGGCCGACTGGTAGACGCCATGGCGGACAGCCAATCCTGGTTGCATGGTAAGAAATACGCCATCTACGGTGATCCCGACTTCGTTCACGCAATGGCCCGCTTTGTCATGGAGACCGGCGGCGAGCCAACCCATTGCCTCGCCACCAATGGCACCTCGGCATGGGAAGCCGATTTGAAGAAGCTGCTAGCATCCTCGCCTTTCGGCAAGGCTGCCCAGGTTTGGGCGGGCAAGGACCTGTGGGCGCTGCGCTCACTGCTCTTTACCGAGCCGGTGGACCTTTTGATCGGCAATTCCTACGGCAAGTACCTGGAGCGCGACACCGGAACACCGCTGATCCGGCTGATGTTTCCGATCTTCGATCGGCACCATCATCACCGCTTTGCGCTCTTTGGCTACCAGGGAGCGTTGCGCGTGCTGACGACGATCCTCGACAAGATCTTCGACAAACTCGATCGCGAGACGAGCGAGACGGGTGTGACGGATTATTCCTATGACCTCACGCGCTAAGAGCCGTGGCCGGCTTTTCGCCGAGGCCATTCCTTGCCCAATGGACTGGGGAGGCTGAGCAATGTCCTCCCTCAGCGCCAAAATCAAGGACGCCTTCGATGAGCCCGCCTGCGATAAGAACCGTGGCAAAGATGCCAAGGCGCGCAAGGAGGGCTGCTCGAAGTCGCTGACACCAGGGGCGGCAGCCGGCGGCTGCGCCTTTGACGGAGCCAAGATCGTCCTGCAGCCGATCACCGACGTTGCGCATCTGGTCCATGCGCCGCTCGCCTGCGAGGGCAATTCTTGGGACAACCGTGGTGCGGTTTCGTCAGGGCCGACCTTGTGGCGGACAAGCTTCACGACCGACCTCACCGAACTCGACCTTGTGATGGGGCAGGGCGAGCGGAAACTCTTCAAGGCGATCCGCGAGATCAAGCACACATACGCGCCGCCGGCGATCTTCGTCTACTCGACTTGCGTAACGGCGCTGATCGGTGACGACATCGAGGCCGTGTGCAAACGCGCCACGGAAAAGTTCGGTTTGGCCGTGGTGCCGATCAATGCGCCTGGCCTGGCAGGCTCCAAGAACCTCGGCAATAAGCTCGCCGCCGAGGCGTTGCTCGATCATGTCATCGGCACGGTCGAACCCGACGACCCCGGACCCTACGACATCAACATCCTTGGCGAATTCAACCTCTCGGGCGAATTCTGGCTTGTAAAGCCGCTCCTCGATCGGCTCGGGATCCGGGTGCGCGCCTGCATTCCCGGCGATGCGCGTTACCGCGACATTGCTTCCGCGCACCGCGCCCGGGCGGCAATGATGGTGTGCTCGACCGCGCTGATCAGTCTTGCCCGCAAGATGGAGGAGCGCTGGGACATCCCGTTCTTCGAGGGCTCCTTCTATGGCATCTCCGACACATCGCAAGCTCTTCGAAACCTTGTCAGGCTGCTGGTGAGGAAGGGCGCCGATCCGGAGATCCTCGAGCGCACAGAGACGCTGATCGCGCAGCAGGAGGCGATCGCGTGGAAGAAACTCGAATCCTACCGGCAAAGGCTCCAAGGCAAGCGCGTGCTGCTCAACACAGGCGGTGTGAAGTCCTGGTCGGTTGTCCATGCGCTGATGGAGATCGGAATCGAGATCGTCGGCACCTCGATCAAGAAATCTACGGTGCAGGACAAGGAGCGCATCAAACAAGTTCTCAAGCACGACAAGCACATGTTCGAATCCATGGCTGCGAGCGAGCTGTACGCCATGCTCTCTGAACACAGGGCCGATATCATGCTGTCGGGCGGTCGCACGCAATTCATTGCGCTCAAGGCCAAGACGCCCTGGCTCGATATCAACCAGGAGCGCCAGCATCCTTATGCCGGCTATGACGGCATGGTGGAACTCGTACGCCAGATCGACCTCGCCATTCACAATCCGATCTGGTCTCAGGTGCGCCAGCCGGCCCCGTGGGATTGCCAGCCTGAGCTGATAGGCGAATTGCCGTGCACGAGGAACGAGACCGCGTACCTGTTTGATGAATTCGCCTGCGCGACGGCACACGAGTGTTGAGGCGACCGATGGCCCGCATCCTTCCCCAGAGCAAATCGGCGGCAGTCAACCCGCTGAAGTCGTCGCAGCCGCTGGGTGCCGCCTTTGCCTTTCTTGGCGTCGACGGTGCGATGCCGCTGTTCCACGGCAGCCAAGGCTGCACAAGCTTTGCGCTCGTTCTCTTCGTGCGGCACTTCAAAGAAGCGATTCCCTTGCAGACTACGGCGATGGATGAGGTGGCGACCATCCTCGGCGCAGCCGACCATCTGGAAGAGGCGATCCTCAACCTCAAGAACCGCACGAAGCCAACGCTGATCGGGGTGTGCACGACCGCGCTGGTGGAGACGCGTGGCGAAGATTGCGCGGGTGATATTGCCAACATCATGCGGAAGCACACGCAACAGCTTGCGGGTACGGAGGTCGTGCTGGCCAACACGCCGGATTTTGACGGCGCGATCGAAGAGGGCTGGGCCAAGGCAGTCACCGCAATGATCGAAGGGATTACGCGCTCGGGCGAACGGGCGCGGCACCCGAAGAAGATCGCAATCCTGCCCGGATGCAACCTCTCTATCGCCGACATCGAGCATATGCGGGACATGGTTGAAAGCTTTGGGCTCAAGCCGGTTATTCTGCCCGACATTTCAGGCTCGCTCGACGGTACGGTTCCTGACCGCTGGGTAGCGACCACATACGGCGGCACCAGCGTCGAAGACATTCGCGAGTTGGGCACGGCCATGCAATGCATCGCCATCGGTGAGCACATGCGCCGCCCGGCGAAAGCGCTGCACGGGTTGACCGGCGTGCCTTACGTGTTGTTCCAGTCACTGACTGGGCTGCAGGACACGGACCGCTTCGTGTCGCTGCTGTCTGCGATTTCGGGCGCGGCGGTACCGGCCCGCGTGCGCCGGCGCCGGGCGCAATTGCAGGACGCGATGCTCGACGGACATTTCCATTTCGGCGGCAAGAAAATTGCCATCGCTGCCGAACCAGACCAGCTGTTCCAACTTGCGACCTTCTTTGCTGGCCTCGGCTCCGAGATAGCCGCGGCCGTCACAACGACCGACAGGTCTAAAATTCTCGAGAAAGTCCCGGCGGTTTCGGTTCAGATCGGCGATCTCGGCGATCTGGAAAGTCTTGCCGTCGGTGCTGACCTGCTTGTCACGCATTCGCACGGGCGCCAAGCATCGGAGCGGCTCCGAATTCCGCTCATGCGCATCGGGTTCCCGGTCTTCGATCGACTAGGCAGCCAGCACAAGCTCGCAATTCTCTATCAGGGCACCCGCGACATGATCTTCGAGGTCGCCAGCATCTTCCAGGCCAACCAACACGCGCCCACTCCTGAGGCGCTTGATCCACTCCGTAATCGAGAAATATCACGATGAACGCTGTTCGCCGCCTCTCGCTGGTCAGTAGTGAGGTTTTCGCCCCGATGCCTGAACGACGTAAGGGCGCATTGCGCGTTGCGATCGCCACTCAGGACATGCAGGACCTCAACGCCCATTTCGGGTCGGCCAGGCGCTTTGCTGTCTACGACGTGACGCGCGAGGAATGGAATCTCGTAGAAGCCGTGGCCTTCGATGACGTGTCCGATGAAAGCGGGGAGCATCGGGCCGAGCGCGATGATCGCATCACGCCAAAGGTGGATGCGCTCAAGGGCTGTCAGATCCTGTTTTGTCTGGCAATTGGCGGCCCTTCGGCAGCCAAGCTTGTCGCGGCAAAAATCCACCCGATCAAAGTGGCGGAGCCCCAATCGATCCCACAGGTGCTCTTGCGCACGCAGATGATGCTCAGGACGTGTCCTCCGCCTTGGCTGCGCAAGGTGCTGGCGCGAGCGGGCATTGCCGAAAAGAAACCGTCCTTCGAGGACGAGGACTGAAAAGAGGAGGACGCCAATGCCTGACCCCGCAATCCCCCCAGCTGTCGCCGAAGACGAGGCGGCTCTTTGCACCCCGTTCGTCAAATGCCTCGTGCGGCTGATCCGTTCTCAGGATTCCTATGGCTCGTGGGAACGCAAAGCGGACGCTGAGCTGCTGGGCGACTTCATCATTACCAAGGAACAGCGCCGAGGGATCCCAATCATCGGAGATCCCGATCCCGACGTGCTGTGGAGGCTCGACAAGTACTACGCCGCCATCGGGCTTGCGATCGAGGAGCGCTGCGGCCTTATGGCATCGCCGATGATCCAGGTGAGCCATGAGGGTTTTGGTCGGGTGCTTTTCACGACCGGACGGCTGGTCGTTTTGTCCAAAACGCTGCGCGATGTCCACCGGTTTGGCTTCGAGACGCTCCTGAAGCTCGCCACGGCCGGTACGAAGCTGGTCGACGATGCGATTTCAGTCATCGAAACCTTTCCCCACGTGGCGCTGGCATGATGGGCGCGATTTTCGAGAAAGGCCATCATGACGGACCCGAGAAACTATGTTGGCCAGTCCCCTCGATCCAGGGACTCGAGGCCGACCAGGTTGTTGGGGTATCGCCGATGAAGAAGCCGCTGGTCCTGATCTGCTCGCAAGATGCCGAGTTCTATCTGCTCTACAGCCACATACTGGAGGTTGACGGTTTCAGCAGTGAGACGGCAGACGGCGCGAAGGCTGCGCTGGCCTTGGCCGAACAACGGGAGCTTCAGGCCGTAGTGCTGGATTGCGACCCAGCCAGCATAAACGGGTCCGCAATTTGCGCCCACCTCAAGCGGGAACCGCGCACCACCGACCTGCCTATCATCGCCCTGATCGCGCCTGGCGCCGAGCACCAGCACCTCGATCTCTTGAAGGCAGGCGTTGAGAGCTTTGTGCGGCCGGTGGCTCCGGCCAAGCTGCTCGACTGCCTGCGGGCGAGGCTCGGGCTGACCAAGCGTGGTCCGAACGGGGTTGAAAACGACAGTTGGATTTGTTGTGGAGGCCTGGAGATGAAGCTCGATGCCCATCGGGTTCGCGGTAATGGCCACGACATCCATCTCGGACGGATCGATTTCAACGTGCTGCGGCTTATGATTGAGGCCCCCGGCAAGGTCTTCAGCCGGGACGAGCTTATCGGGGCGGCCTGGCTGCCCAACATTCATGTCGGTGCACGCACCGTCGATGTCCATATCAGCCGAATCAGGAGGGCGCTGAAAACGGCCTTGCCCGGCAGCGTCATTCGCACCGTCAGGTCGGCCGGCTACTCGCTCGAGAAGCCGGACGACTGAAATCGGTGATCGAACGTGGTGCCGCTCTCTCTTCCTCCTGAGAGCGGTGTTGCCGCTTTGAGGCGCTCCTAACGAAGACCAGGAGAAGCAGGCAAATGGAATTTAAAAGCATATTCAGTGTGACGGGTGCTGATCATTCTGATGAGGACCTCACAACAGCTGCCGGACTGTGTGCCGAGGTCGGCGCGCACCTATCGGTACTCATTATACCGCCTCCATTGCTCTTGATGTTGTCTCCGCCCCCCGAATGGAATACAGGACGTGCACAGGCAATTGCAGTACCGAACTATCGATTTCAGCAAATCGAGAAATTTTCACAGGACGTGACCAGAATGGAAAGACGGTCCGCGGATATCCTCAAAAGGCTGAAAGCTATGTCGCTTTCCTGTGACGTTGACACCGACTATTGCGATCCGGCTAGCCTCGGTGAAGTGGCACGACAGCGGGCGCTCTGCGCTGACCTGACGATCGTTGGAGGAGACCTCCTCAACGATGAGACTCTCGGACCTCCTGTTGTCAACGGCTGCTTGTTCGATAGCGGAAAGCCGGTGCTCATCGTGCCGAAGGGCGTTAAGGCGACGCTGTCGCCTCGACGCGTGCTGGTCGGCTGGGATTCGCGTGTAGAGGCCTCGCGTGCGGTTCGGGAAGCTCTTAGTATCCTATCCGCTGCCAAGGAAGTCTGTGTCGCTATGGTCGATCCAAAGGCGCAAAACAACGGGAAAGGCGCGCAGTCTGGAGCTGACATCGCTGCCTATCTTACTCGGCACGGTGCTCGGGTCTCCGTTGACCTGCTTAAGAGCGCCGGCAAATCGGCGGGCACAGTGCTGACCCAGCACGCGAACGACATCTGTGCTGACATGATGGTTATGGGTGCTTATGGCAGCCGTGGGCTGCGTGAGCGGATTTTCGGCGGTCCGCCGAGCTGGAGCTTTGGGAAGACCACATTGCCGCTGTTTTTGGCTCGCTGATCAGCTCCGTAGGAACACCGATCAGGTCGTAGGACCGCCAACCAGTCCGAAGTCGTCGTCGGTTACCGGTCGGATTGCGGAGACATGGCTGGATCCGCGAACATCTTGCGACGCTTGTCAGAGCCAAACCGGACGCCTCGACTGCTTCACGACGCTCTCGTGAACCAACTCGTGCGAGATCGTCCGCAACGGGCAGTAAAGACGAACGGCTGCAGCAGACCGCAGCCAAGCCACAGGGCGGGTGTACCAGGAGACCCCGCCTCGTGCGCGAACCCTGTTGGAAGGCCCAAAGGTAGTGGTCGTCCTTCTGCCTCTCCGGCTCGCCATAAGGCCCATTGGGTTGCTCGGTGGGCGCCTGGTATCATCGAGGGGCAAATACGCTTGCTCGTCAGCTTTCGGACAGAACCTTGCCAGGATTCAAAATGTTATGCGGATCAATTGCCCTTTTCGAGCATCCCATCGTACGCGTCCACCCTGAGACCGGCGAGCACACGCTCATGCTCGGCTCTTATGTAGCACGTTTTGTTGGCGTCTCGAAATATGACAGCTAGAGGCTATTCGATCTATTTGAATCTCACATCACCGCGCAGGAAAACACCGTGCACTGGAAATGGAAGCAGGGTACAGAGGGACGCTCGAGCCCGATCCCATTCGCCGCCGCGCCTCCAGCCTCGATGCGCATGAAGTTTCATCGTCGGGCTGATCGATGAGCGCAAGGACATCACGCTGAACGAGATCGTGGAGCGGCTCGTGGCCGAGCAGTTGGTGCGGATCAGCCGAAGCGCCTTGAGCGCCTGCGCAGTTCGAAATCCTCGTCGCCTGATTGACCTCGCATTCGGCCTTCTCTGCGCCTCTATTCAGCCGTCGCAACAAACCCGGCAAACTGCATTCATATATTCATGTGACGGACGCGAATGTTAGTCGACACAGCGTAGTAATGTCGTAGACGGGCAATCCGGTCATGAGGCGTATAGCGGCCGTTACTCGCGGAAACGCTGTGCACTCAAACAGGAGGGCCGCGATTTCCGGATGCGCATCTCGCATTCTTGCGACGCACGCCATTACATCGGACTCAATGTCGGCTGTTTCAGTCGGTATCGGCGGGCGCATGTTCTCATTCTGCAGCAACTTGCTGCCGTCGATGCCGCCGATAACGATCCTCGCACGCTCGGCCGGATCATCGATCCCAAGCAGATCTTCACCCAAATGCCTCGACTGGGCGGCCACGACTGCGAGCTTGGCAACTGGCGGCAGCTGCCGGAGCAATGTCGGCGCCAGGAGCAGGCTGGACATCACCACGGGTACATTCACAGATGCAGCCACCGCCGCTTGATGCCGGATAGAGTAGCCGCAGTTCGAGGTTATCACGACGGCGCCCCGATCGACCAGCCGCCGGGCAGCCGCGATGTAGGCCGGTTCAAGCGCTGGATCACCGCGTATGACTATATCCGCCCAAGCCCCCTTCACAGTTTCCGATATAATCGGAAAGTCGAACGTATGCGGATTTAACAAGGCGCCGAGTTTCGGTTCCGGAGGCCGCGGTCCTCGTTCGAGGTTTAGAATGCCAAGAGAGCGAGAGATTTGGTCGGTCATGAAAGAGGCCCCTGAAAATCTAGGCGAACGAGCGTGAAGATCTATGCCGCCAGCTGCTGTCTCGCGACCGTAGTCGACAGGCACCACACCAGTTCGCACAGCTACTATTAGCCCACGCCGTGAGACCAACGATCGATCGCCGGGTATCTTTCGTCAAATGCAATTTCTATATTTTGGCCATCTGGCCGCGAGATGGACGCAGGACATTGCCGAGTTTGGGCGATGAATCGGACCCGCCGAATAAGCATGAAAGTTAAGTCCTCGGGCGATGGCTCCTGTCTGGACTGCCAGCGAAGAGTGGTCCGGGCTGTCCGCCGAATTGAGAAACTGACCCCCTCGGTTATGAGAGGAGGCATCAATGACGATTGGGATTTCGGCGATTCCTGCATTGTCGAGAACGATGTAGGGAGAGGAGATACTTCAGCCTGAAGAGGTGGCGGCGATGCTGCGGCTGCATGAGCTTGGCTGGGGAGCAAAGCGACTGGCGAAGGAATTCGGGTGCGCGCGCGACACGGTGCGTCGGTATCTGCGGGAGGGCGGGACTGTTCCGTTTCGCAAGCCTTATACGGCCGACCGGGTTTGACGGGCTGGACGATTGAACTGGGCGGCGTTCAAGGGCATCTGGACCGGTGTACGCGCGAGATTGCCGATCGACGTGTGGTGTGGCTCCTGCAGAGCGCTTTGCCGAAGAGGCCGGGGCGCTTCGCCCTCTGGGCGGACGGCGCCGTTTGGGCAGCTGCGGGATCTCGTGCGCAAGGTCCAGGCGGACTGGCGTAGGTATAGTTGGAGGCGCCCATCGCTGCGACAAACAGCTTCATGGGATCCGCTTCGCCGGTGATTGGGTCGATGATGTCGATATTGTCGCCGGCGAAATCGACAAACACCTTCTCGCCGCCAGGTGTGCCTGGTGCGTCGTCGGCGCACACCCTTTCCAGGCCACGAAGGTCGTGCAAAACCAGGTATAACCAAAGCCGTCGGGATTGGCGGCACGATACTCTTCCCACACCCAGCACCCGCGTTATGCCGCGCCAGCGCAACTCCTTCTCCTCATGGTTCCAGCCGGGGCACCGGCCGCCGAGGCTTTGCGACGCCGCCTTCGGCGCTGGGAACAGCAGCAGCTCACGGCCTTCGACATCCATCCCTTCGGGCAGCGACCAGCTCAGCCGCGGCAAGACGGGCGCGCCGCAGATAACCACGCTCGAGACCATTGCTCACCCCAAGCGTGTGCGCGATGCGCGTTCGGTCAGGCCCTGGACTTGCCTTAGACGTAAAACTTCTCTGATCCGGCCCATCGATATTCTGGGTTGGCATGAGGCTTCATCGTTTTGAACGACGCATCATCCTGGAGACCGGTTGAGTGTCGGCCGAAGCGTCCAGCACCTCCGAAAAGGTGCTCACGATCGCCTAAATCGTTGCTCATGATCCCGTGAAATCGGTGCTCACGATGCGGTGAAATCTATGCTCACGATCGCCTGAAATACGCAAGGACCGCGCCCGGCGCCGGTTGGAAAGCCGATCCGCGTCCGCCGGAACGAGCATTTGAACAATCAGATCGAACAGGACGATAGGCGCATCAAGCGCCCGAGTGCGGCCGATACTCGGCTTCGAGATGGCCACCGCCTTCGCCATCCTTTCCGGCATCGACATGATCTACATGATGCGCACGCCAGGTGAGGTACACCTGCAATCCGAATACGTCCCGGGCCGCGCAGTTCGAAATCCTCGTAGCCTGATTGACGTCGCATTAGGCCTTCTCTGCGCCTCTATTCAGCCGTCGCAACAAAACCGAAGTAACAGGTATTCTATACCTTTTGTATAGACGCGATTTGCCTCCCTGCCGTCATTCCAGTAGACTCGAATGTCATCCGGCAAACGGTCGTGATGTCGTAGACGGGCAGCCCGGTTATCCGGCGGATTGCTGGTGCCACCACCGGAAAAGCTGTGCATTCGAACAGGATCGCCGCGATCTCCGGGTGCGCGGTTCTGAGCCGCCTGACGCAGGCGGCGACATCCGTTTCAATATCAGCGGCATCTGTTGGTACTGTTGGGAGCTTCATCTCGTTTTGCCAGAGCGTGCCACCTTCGATGCCGCCGAGGACTACTCTCCGCCGCTCGGCCGGACCGTCCACCCCGAGCAGATCTTCGCTGCAATGAGTTGAGTCCGCGGTCAACACCGCCAACTTAACGTCCAGCGGCAACTGCCGGAGCAACGTCGGTACGAGGAGCAGGCTAGACATTACTACAGGAACATTGACCGAAGCGGCCACCGCCGCTTGATGCCGGACAAAGAAGCCGCAGTTTGAGCTTATGGCAACGGCGCCCCGCTCGACGAGACGCTGGGCAGCCGCGATGCACACTGGCTCAAGCGAGGAATCGCCATGAATAACATTCTTGGCATAAGCTCTATGGACTGTTTCGTAGACTGTAGGGAAGTCGAAGGTGGCTGGATCTCGCATCGGTGAGTGCACCGGCGGCGGCGGTGTGGCGCCAGGCGCTAGCCCGCGGTCGAGGAGTAGAATGCCCAGTGAGCGTGGCGCTTTAGATGTCATTTGATCTCCTAATAGAAAATGCGTAGGGTATGCAGGCAAGCGAATCCTCCGCAGGTGGCCAACGATGCCAGCCCGCTTGTAGTTTGGACCGCGAGCTGGCAGCCGAAGCGTCCGAGTTAAAGCGCTGCGGTAATCTGGATCTCGACCGTGTATTCCGCTCCCGCCAGCCTTGCCTCAACGCAGGGCCGACATGGCGTGCTGCCAGGAACCACCCAATTATCCCACACGCGGTTCATTCCGCGAATGAAGAAATGTCGGCGAGCCAAATCGTGGCCGTCAGGAGCTTGCTCTCTTCTTGTTCCAGCTGCGGCAAGCAGATCATCGATTTTCGTCAGAATGTCAGCTGTCTGCTTGGCAACCGGTCCGCCGGGGCACGCAGTGCGACGATCCCTGCAGTATAAATCGTATTGCCGTGAGCAAGCATTTGGCTCATGCGAGGGCCGACTTCGTAGCGCGATATTCGTCCATAATGAAATCCTTTCGAGAAAATGATACAACCGTGGATGCTGGCCGGTGTCGGAAGTCGTGAAACCGGCTCATCATCAGCGTAGTGGTCTTGCCCGATCCGCTGGGTCCGAGCACGACGAATTCGCCCTGCGATATCTCAGGGGGCAGACGTCGTCGACGGCTCTGCCGTTGAGGCTGAGGAGCGTGGATCCCAGTCTTACGGAGTGATGTCGTCGATGGCTTTCAGCATTCCATCTCCCTCGGGTAATCCGAGATGATTTCAGCGCCGGTCTCGGTGACGAGCACTGTGGCGCTGAAGCCTACGCTAATGTTCGGCTCGGGAAATAGCACCGGCACGATATGGAATACCATGCCTGGGTGCAGGACGCGGGGATCTCCGTCCTTTAGGTCCATGACCCATCCTTCACCCCAACCCGGACAGATGCCAACGCCCACGGAGTAGCCGGTTCTATTAAGAAAGGCATGGGCGAGACCAGCGCGAGCCACAGTGCCACGACACGCAGCATCGACTTCTCCACTTGTTACGCCGGGTCTAATGGCGGCGAGCGCGGCGTCGAGGGCGGCTTCTGAAGCGTCGGCAGCTCGACGCACGCTGTCGCTAGGCTTCCCGATCGACCAGGTCCGCATCAAGGCTGCACTGTATCGCTTCCAGTTTCCGGATCCCTCGACGATGACCAGATCGCCTTTCTCGATGCCTCGGCCAGCCCAGGTGGCGTGCGGCAAGGCCGTACGCGGCCCGGAAGCGATGTATGGGGCACTGCCCATGTATTCACTGCCAGCCGAGATGGCAGCATAATGGAAAGCCGCGGCCACATCGTTCTCAGTACGGCCAGGACGCGCAGCTTCATGTGCGGCCTTGAAGCCTGCAGTCAACGCCTCAGCCGCGCGACGAATGTAAGCGATCTCCTGCGAGGACTTGATGGCTCGGCATTTCTCCAGAATCGTAGACGCATTGACGAAGTTGGTTCCGGGCAGCGCACCGCGGAGCGTTTCGTAGGCGCTCACCGTAAGGAACATGGAGTTGGCATCCACACCGACGGTCTTTCCCAAGGCGCCCAAATCGGACATCGCTCTTGCTAGTACCTCAGCCGGAACGTCAGTATCCTGCCATACAGTGGCATCCCGATAGTAGGACAGACGCTCGACATTGACTTGCTCGTAGCGACGCACCACGAGGAATGGGTCGCTAGTATGCGTCACGACAAGCGCCTGAAAAACATAGTATCCTTTCGTAATGAATCCAGATATATAGTATATGTTTTCGGGAGAGCTGAGCACGAGGTAGTCGATCCCGCGCTCGTTCATTGCTTTCCTGCACGAAGCAAGCCGCATGTCGAATTCAGCTGAAGTAAAGGGTAGCTGGTCGATCGCGTCGACAGGCAGTAGATTATGGTTGGCGATCATGCCTGTTTTCCTTTCCTTGATCACTGGCCCAAGAGGTGGGCCGTCACATTTCCGTCGCGAGAGAACTGCACTAGCGATGACATCGATCGCTGCGAGCGCCGTCTGCAGCGGGGCCACTGCCGAATGGGTTTACGTCCTGTTTAGGATCCCTTCCCACACGCGCATAGGCCAGGTGATGAAGCGTGTTCGCGTCAGGGAGTTCCCCTTTTTCTTAGAAGTAGAGCCATCGGGCAGCCCCGATGGTCTGTTTTTTACCCCGAGTGGCCTTAGCTTCACGCAGGCAGCGCCAGCGACGAGTTTCAACCAATAGCCGACATACTGGAGAGCCTTCCTACACAACTATCGCGGAAGCTTGGGGTCAAATACAGTTTGAAGATCACGATCATCTAGCGACGAGATGTCCGGATTGGCATTCCAAAGACCCTGACACTCAGGGCCGCTTCCGACGGAGTGCGCGTACGCCAAAAAGCTTTCCGGTCCGCTCGCTCAGCGGCGATTTTTCAGCGCCGATGCGCGCTGTGCATTTGACGAATTGGTACGTGGGATGACATTATCAATCAAATCGATTTCACTCATGGTGGCATTCTCCAACGTTGCGTTTTCGCGGTTCTTTCGCCATCCGCTGTTGGGTAGTGTTGCATTTGTCCATTGCGAACCGCACCTACCACTCCTGGTGGGCTGATCTCACCCCAAGCGAGGTCGGCGCGACGTCTCGGATGAAAATCGCCTTGCCGCCGAATTCACAGGGCGCCGACGCAAGGCGCATGCCGACGCATTGACTTCGGACGCGTCAAAGGAAAGATCGCGTATTCGCGCCTATGCTCCTCTTCGAACCGGATCTCCGCGACGAGCGCAAGCGGCCGCCGATCCGGGTTTTCTCCCGCACTTGACGACGGCTAAACGGACTGCCGTAGAGGCGCACCGCGTCATCGCGTCGCCGTCGCCGCAGCGCCGGCGAATCTCCCATAGCCGATAGCGCCGCTCTCCTGTTCGACCAGGCCTGATCATTCTTGGGGTGTTCCTATCCTTGAGTTTGACCAGCCTACCACGCATCCATTTCCAGCGGTGGAAAGGGAAGCAGCGGTCTGGCCCGCTTGATGGCAGCCTTTCCGCGCGTAGCGCGATAGAACCAGACGGAAAGGGGTCCAGTCTCGAACACCACGCGTTTGGCGGCTGGCGCCCGCTTACGGATAAGCTCGGCAATGACCTTTGGATCAGAGGCGCACTCCCGCGCCAGACGCGCTTGCCTTCACGTCGGATCGACACCGACGTCTCTTTCATCGACACGGAAGGTGGCTGTTCCCCGATAAGATGGAAATAGGGCTCACGGATCTGACGCCGGACCCAAGCGTCTGATGGAGAACAGCCATGGAAGAGTATATCGGTCTCGACACGGTTGGCGCATCTTGCAGAGGTGGGATTCTTCCGTGAGGTGCGGGTGAAAGGATTTGACAGCATGCTGACCCGCACGCTCGTGGCGGCACGCACCCGGCTGGTCCGGATCACACCGAACTTTCCAACCAGATTCGTGGAATCATGAAAACGTTCGGGCTGCTCGTTCCTGCAGGAAAGGGAACCACGTTCGAGAAGAACGTTCGGCGCCTACGAGGAACTTGCTCTCATCGTGCTGCCGATGTGGAGGCCTGGCGCGGCATTCGCATCCGTGCCGCCGAGCTTGGGCGCCAGCTCGTCGCAGATGCACGTCAGAGCCAGGCATGCCGCATGCTCATGTCGATCCCTGGCATCGGCGCCATCACCGCAACCTCGTTTGCCACTGCCATTGAAGATCCGGGCAACTTCCAGACCTCCCGATCTGTTCGCGCCTGGATGGGCCTGACGACGCCAAAGCGAGTGCAGCCGACGGCTGGCCCAGCTCCCCGCTGTCGGCCCGATCGCAGCCTCGCTGCTGACGATGAAGACGCCGGCGCCCGAGCTGTTCCGATCGGGGCGCGACTTGTAGGCGGTCACCGGGCCGGCGATTCCTCACAAGTCACGGCCGCTCAAAGGTTAATCTCAAAACGAGATAGCGCCGATCCGCAAACTGAATTTGACGTCGATCTCCGCGACCGATCATAGTTCGGATGCACGTTCTTCGCGGTATCTAGAAAAGGTTCTCAGCCTGTCGGTTCGCCGTTGATTTTCGGCACGAGAGGCTAG
>SRUQ01000218.1 GCA_004791255.1 bacterium M00.F.Ca.ET.205.01.1.1 | reverse complement strand
GATGGTCCGCGCCGGAGCCGAGTTGATCGCGGAGGCCGACCTGGTCGTGCCGGTGCCGCTGCATTGGCGGCGCTTCTTCCGGCGCCAGTTCAACCAGTCGGCCGAACTCGGACGGGCCGTTTCAAAGCTCAGCGGGCTGCCCTTCTCGCCATCCGCGGTCAGGCGCGTGAAGCTGACGCGCCAGCAGGGCGGGCTCGAACGGCATGAGCGCGAGGAGAATGTGCGCGCTGCCTGTCGCGTGCCGGCGGACGCCGAGATCGAAATCGCCGGCCGCCGAGTGCTGGT
>SRUQ01000217.1 GCA_004791255.1 bacterium M00.F.Ca.ET.205.01.1.1 | reverse complement strand
ATCTCAACCCCAACGGCGTGGTCGGCGATGCCTCGATCGCCACGGCCGAGAAGGGCCGGCTCACCGCGGAGCATCAGGCAGACGGTTTTATCAGCCTGGCGAGGGATGTGCGTAAGGTGAAGCTTACCGAATGGCTGTCGTAGCGGTGTGTCTGCTGTGATCTAAGCTTCGATCCCCAATTCGAAGGGGACTCCTTCGAACGCGTCGGCACCGCGCCCGATCGCCTCGATCGCCGTAATCATGCGGCCGTCACGCTGAAGCAGCATGTCTGCAACCGCGATCAGAA
>SRUQ01000216.1 GCA_004791255.1 bacterium M00.F.Ca.ET.205.01.1.1 | reverse complement strand
GTTTGCTTGAAAGCGTCGAGCAGCACGGCCGCCAGCACCAAGAGGCCGTGGATGACCTGGGTGAAATTGGCCGGCAGGCCCATGAGATTGATGGCGGTGTTGATAGCCGACAGAAGCAGCACGCCGGCATAGACCCCAGGCAGCGTGCCGACGCCGCCCTTCAGGCTGACGCCGCCGATGACGACGGCGGCAAACGCGTTGAAGAGGAGGCCGACGCCCAGATTGGCGGTGGCGCCGGATGTGCGGATGGCAAGCAGCCATCCGGCAAGCCCGGCGATGGCGCCGGC
>SRUQ01000215.1 GCA_004791255.1 bacterium M00.F.Ca.ET.205.01.1.1 | reverse complement strand
CCAGGATCAGCGCCAGGGCGATCAGTGCGATCAGCGGGTGGGCTGGCCAGAGGAGCAAGCCGGCGGCGAGCCATGCGCCGTAGCAGAAGAGTGCGAGGAATACCGTCG
The DNA here is from genome assembly GCA_004791255.1 of bacterium M00.F.Ca.ET.205.01.1.1. GTDB lineage: Bacteria > Pseudomonadota > Alphaproteobacteria > Rhizobiales > Rhizobiaceae > Mesorhizobium. The sequence goes on along the minus strand of SRUQ01000215.1, from coordinate 146 downwards.
GCCATTCGATTGCCGGTGTGCTGCTGCGTCTCTTGTTCATGCCGGTATTCATGCCTGCCATGCTATCGACCACTGCCTTTCAGTCGCCGGAACCCCTCGATTCCTGACAGTATTGTGTCAGGAGCCTACCGTGACATCAACGCGAC
>SRUQ01000214.1 GCA_004791255.1 bacterium M00.F.Ca.ET.205.01.1.1 | reverse complement strand
GCCGAGACGATGCTCAGGTCCTGGTCGTCGAGCGCGATGAGCTTGAGAGCCATGCGGAATTTGTACCTAAGGTTGGTTTCAGCTTCCTGTTAGGCGGTCTTTCCAGTCCGTGCAACCTCGACACGGAACTGCCCAAGGCAATTACCTGAGGTTTGCGCTGCCCTCATCGCCCTGCCGGGCACTTCTCCCCGTATAGTGACGGGGAGAAGGGGCTGGCCTCAGCGCTGGCACCCCCTTTGCAACATTGGTGATTGGCGAAATCGGTGACGACAGCGCCCCTCTCCCCGAC
>SRUQ01000213.1 GCA_004791255.1 bacterium M00.F.Ca.ET.205.01.1.1 | reverse complement strand
GTGCCGGGCATCCATATTCCGGATGCCGTCATCAAGCGGCTGGAAGGCGCCCAGGACCAGAAGAAGGAAGGCAAGCAGCTCTGCACCGACATCATCAACGAGGTGAAGGAAATTCCCGGTGTCTCGGGCATCCATGTGATGGCCTATCGCCAGGAGGAATATGTCGCCGAGATCGTCGATGAATCGGGCGTGCTGAAGGGCCGCCAGCCATGGAAGCGTGAAATCCGCCGCGACGACCAGATGGTCGCCGACCGGCTGGACCGCATCCTGCACGAAGATATTACAGAAA
>SRUQ01000212.1 GCA_004791255.1 bacterium M00.F.Ca.ET.205.01.1.1 | reverse complement strand
GCGGCCAGCTCCCTTCTCCCCGTCGCTATACGGGGAGAAGGTGCCGGCAGGCGGATGAGGGGCAGCGCCAACGTCAAATGAGACTTGCTGGCCGCGTCCCGCGCCGCCCTTCCAACTTTTTGCAGTCATCCGTGAACCAGACGGTCTCTGCCGGCGACACACAGCCGCGTACAGAAACCAACCCTGGAGACTTCAAATGACTGCTTTTCTGCGAAATGCCCTTCTCGCCGCTGTCGCGGTCTCGTCCATGGCCGGATCCGCGCTGGCGTACCAGACCGTCAGCTGTGCC
>SRUQ01000211.1 GCA_004791255.1 bacterium M00.F.Ca.ET.205.01.1.1 | reverse complement strand
GGCCGAAATCACCTTGGCGCGGTCGACGTCGCGGGTGAATTCGGCCCGCAGCCTGATGCGCGCCTGTGGCGACGCCGAGCATGGCGGCACAGTGGCGCCCGAGGCCAAGATCGCCAGCTTTTCAGCTGACATCGTCACCGCCGGCAAGCCGTTCGCGGTGATCAACGGCAGCGGCAAGCCGATCGGCGAGGTGCCCAAATTTCAGGAGCCAATTTAGTAGGCTCATATAAGCTGAGCGAACTTGATCAATCTTTGACCCCGGTTGACGGATTTTCATCGGATCGTCGGC
>SRUQ01000210.1 GCA_004791255.1 bacterium M00.F.Ca.ET.205.01.1.1 | reverse complement strand
GATCTTCAGCGCGATGCCCCGCAGCGTGCTGTGGTGTCTGCCGTCGCCTTGCGGCTCCGCTCCCGCCCCGCCGCTCACCTTGGCGATGCGTCCCGGATCGCTGTCCAGATGCGCGCCGGCGTGGCCGGCATCTCGATATGCCTGATGCCGTGGGCGCGCCAGAGCGCGTCGGTCACCGCATTGAGCGCCGCCGGCGTGGCGCCGATCGTGCCGGCCTCTCCTGCCCCCTTGATGCCCAGCGCATTGGTGGTCGAAGGCACGTTGCGGGTCTCGAAATGGAAGAACGGAAA
>SRUQ01000209.1 GCA_004791255.1 bacterium M00.F.Ca.ET.205.01.1.1 | reverse complement strand
CGCCAATCCATCAGCAACAGATGACGGCCGGATGAAAGGCTCGGTGAAGAAAGTCAGGTCTTGTCGTCGTCGCCCTGGGTAATCAGCCGGGCGCTGCGCTGGCCCGTGACATAGCTCCATAGCCAGCTCAGCGAAACGGCAAGCCGGTTGCGGAAACCGATCAGGAAATAGATATGCGCAATGCCCCACAGCCACCAGGCGAGCCAGCCGGTCAGCTTGATCCAGCCGAAATCGATCGCGGCGGCGCGCTTGCCGATCGTCGCCAGATCACCGGCATGCTTGTAGTGGAA
>SRUQ01000020.1 GCA_004791255.1 bacterium M00.F.Ca.ET.205.01.1.1 | reverse complement strand
GATAGTCGTTGGAACACCAGACGGTGATTTCCTCGGCGCGGCCATTGGCGCGCCAGATGGCGCGCGGAAACTTGCCCGCGATGCGCTCGAGGTCGGCGAAGACGCGGTAACGACGCTCGGCATGGAGTTGGTCGATCGCTTCCTCGAAGAACCGCTGATAGTTCATGTCGGCTTCCCAATTTTGCGCGGGATCATAATCATTGCCCCAATCATCGTCCACCGGGCCATTTTGGTCAAAATGCCACGCCCCGGACCTGTTCCTAACGACGGCGGACCGTGGCCTATTCCCATCCATGACCCGCTCTGTGGATCACTTTTGTTTCAGCACAATGCCACATCAAGTGAACGCCGGTTACCTCTCGTTCTAATGGCCATGCGGCAGGCTTTCCAGTAAGGCGGTTGTTGAGACAGTTTCCGATAAACCTTGGGCAAAGCGAGGACCTGGTATGACGGTTTTGGTGACAGGTGGCGCCGGCTATATCGGCAGCCATATGGTCTGGGAATTGCTGGATGCAGGTGAGAGCGTGGTCGTTCTCGACCGGCTTTCCACCGGCTTCGAATGGGCGGTGGCGCCGGAGGCGAAGCTGGTCGTCGGCGATGTCGCCGACAGGGACTTGGTCGGCTCGATCATCCGCGACAACAAGGTCGACGCCATCATCCATTTCGCCGGTTCCATCGTGGTGCCGGAATCGGTTGCCGATCCGCTCGCCTATTACGAGAACAACACCTCGAAGACCCGCACTCTGATCGAGACCGCGGTGCGTGAAGGCGTGCCGCATTTCATCTTCTCCTCCACTGCCGCCGTCTATGGCGGCGCCGGCCTGGAGCCGGTGCGCGAGGATGCCCGCCTGGCGCCGGAATCGCCCTATGGCCTGTCCAAGCTGATGAGCGAATGGATGCTGCGCGATGCGGCTCTCGCGCATCCCTTGCGCTACACGGCTTTGCGCTATTTCAACGTCGCCGGCGCCGATCCCAGGGGCCGCACCGGCCAGTCGACGCCGGGCGCCACGCATCTGATCAAGGTCGCCTGCGAGACCGCGCTCGGCAAGCGTCCGTTCATGCAGGTGTTCGGCACCGATTATCCGACCCCGGACGGCACCTGCATGCGCGACTATATCCATGTCAGCGACCTGGCCGCCGCGCACCGTCTTGCCTTGCAGCGGCTGCGCGCCGGCGGGGAGAGCCTGGTTGCCAATTGCGGCTACAGCCACGGCTATTCGGTGCTGCAGGTCATCGACAGCGTGCGGCGCGCCTTCGGCCGGGATTTCGAGGTCAGGATGGGCGACCGCCGTCCAGGTGATGCCGCGGCGGTGGTCGCCAATTCCGATCTCGCCCGCGCCGAACTGGGCTGGACACCGCAACGCGACGATCTCGACCAGATCGTCGCCGACGCACTCGCCTGGGAGCGGATTTTGACCAGCAAGAACTCCGCCCGCGGCTGAGCCAGTCGGGGCCGGGCTGCTGGGGCTCGTATCGAAAGCAGGGAAGCGCTATGGAAAGCGGGCGAGGCGTGGAGGCGCTTCGCCCGCTCTCGTTTGGGGCCAGCGTTCGTTTGGGGGAAAGCATGAAGGTTGTGGTGCTCGGGGCCGGTGTCGTCGGTACGGCAGCCGCCTACTATCTGGCCAGCGACGGCCATGAGGTGACGGTGGTCGAACGCCACGAAGCGGCGGCACGTGGCACCAGCCAGTCGAATGCCGGCCTGGTGTCCCCGGGCGACGCCACCGCCTGGGCCTCGCCCGCCGCGCTGAAAACCTTCCTGCGCGGGCTTTGGAACCATGACCTCGGCATCAAGGTCAGGCTGCGCTTCGATCCCTATTTCTTCGCCTGGAGCCTGCGCTTCCTGCGCGAATGCACGGTGACGCGGCTGCGCGCCAACACCGACATCAAGCTCAGGCTGGCGCTCTATTCGCGCGACTGCATCAATGCCATTTCGGATGCGACCGGCATCCATTACGACGAGCGCAAAAAAGGCATTCTCTATTTCTTCCGATCGCAAAAGAGCCTCGACACCGGCACCGACAACTACCAGTACCTTGCCAGGCACGGGCTGCCGATCGAGATCGTCGGCCGCGACCGGCTGGTCGAACTCGAGCCCGGGCTTGCCGGCGTGAAGGAAAAGATCGCCGGCGGCGTCTATTCGCCGATCGACCAGACCGGCGATTCCAAGATTTTCGTCGACAGGCTCGCCGCCCACGCAACCGAAAGACTCTGCGTCAAATTCCGGTTCGGCACGACGGTCGAGGGCCTCGACATCGAAGGCGACCGCGTGCGCGCGGTCATGACCTCCGCCGGTCCGGTCACGGGCGACGCTATCGTCATCGCCATGGGGCCGGAAAGCGGCCTGCTCGGACGCCGCTACGGCATCGACCTGCCAGTCTATCCGGTGAAGGGATACAGCGCCACCATTCCGCTGGAGGACGAGAGTAAGGGGCCGACCATGGGCGGCGCCGACGAGGATAGGCTGATCGGCTATTCCCGGCTAGGGAATCGCCTGCGCATGTCCTCGACGGCGGAGTTCACCGGCTTCGACCGCAGCTTCAAGCCGAGCGATTTCACCTCGATCCTGAGCACTGGCAAGGATCTCTTCCCCGGCGCCTTCGACGAGAAGAAGGCGCTGCTATGGGCAGGCCTGCGGCCGATGATGCCGAACTCGGTGCCGGTTATCGGCCAGGCGAAATACCGCAATCTCTATCTCGACACCGGCCACGGCCATGTCGGCTGGACCATGGCCTGCGGTTCGGGGAAATTCCTTACCGACCTAGTCGCCGGCCGCAAGCCGGAGATCGATCCGCAAGGGCTGATCTACAGGGGATAGAGATGTCGGGACCGCAAGTCGCCATCGACCTTGGCCGCATCGAGCGCAACGCGCGCACCATCGTCGAGCGTTGCGCGCTGGCCGATATCAAGGTGTTCGGCGTCACCAAGGGCATGTGCGGCATGCCGCAAGTGGCGCGCGCCATGCTGCGCGGCGGGGTGGCCGGCATCGCCGAATCGCGGTTCGAAAACATCCGCCGGCTGCGCGACAGCGGCATCAACGCGCCGATCATGCTACTGCGCAGCCCGCCGATGGCGCGCGTCGAGGAGGTGGTGCGCACCGTCGATGTCAGCCTGCAGTCGGAACTGGCCATCATCCGCGAGATCTCGCGTATCGCCGGGCGCATGGGCCGCGTCCACGACATCATGCTGATGATCGATCTCGGCGACCTCAGGGAGGGCATCTGGCCAAACGATCTCATCCCCACCGTCGAACAGATCCTGGAGCTCAAGGGCGTGCGCATTGCCGGTATCGGCACCAATCTCGGCTGTTTCGGCGCCATCATGCCGACGCCCGAAAATCTCGGCCAGCTCGTCGCCCATGCCTACAAGACCGAGCGCCTCTCCGGCAAAAGCCTCGATTTCATTTCCGGGGGCGCCTCGTCGTCGCTGTCGCTGCTGCTGGAAGGCAAACTGCCGGCTGGTATCAACAATCTGCGCGTCGGCGAGGCGATCCTGCAGGGCGGCGTCGAGACCTTCCGCGACGTGCCATGGGCCGAACTCGAACCCGATGCCTGCCGGCTGACCAGCGACGTCATCGAGGTCAAGCTGAAGCCGTCACGGCCGATCGGTACGTCGGGCTATGATGCCTTCGGCAACCAGCCGGTCTTCCCGGACGAGGGCGACCGGCTGCGCGCCATCGCCAATATCGGCCGCGAGGATGTGCTGGTCGAAGGGCTGACGCCGATCGCCAAGGGGATACGGGTGCTCGGAGCCTCCAGCGACCATCTGCTGCTCGACGTGCAGGACGCCGATCCGCCGCCGGCCGTCGGCGACCGCGTCGCCTTCCGCATGAGCTATGGCGCCATGCTGCTGGCGATGACCTCGGAATATGTCGAGAAGGCGCCGATGCACGACGTCGCCGACTTCTCCGGCCGCAAGATGGTGTCGATCTCAGCCGAACCGGAAGCCGCCGGCCTTCTCGCCCGCGAGGGGACCGGCGCCCGGCTGGAGGCGATGAATTTCGACGTCGTCGAACTGGCCGATATCGAGCGGCCGCCGTCGGGCTTGATCCGGCTCTCCGCCGGCGCCGATCGAAGCGTCGCGCTGAAGGCGCTGGCGGCGACGGCGCGCGCGACGCATTCCTTCGGCCTGATCTGGATCGATTCCATCGCCGCGCTGATGCCGGAGGATGAGGAGGGCAGCGGCCTGCCGGAGGTCTCGGTGCTGGCGCGTGCGCTCGGCCTCGACCACAAGGCGGGCGCGCTGCAGCCGCAACTGTCGCCGGAGAATGTCGTCATCGTCGGCCTGCGCCATGCCGAACCGGCCGAGGCGAGGGTGCTGAAGGATTCGCGCGTCTCCGCCTTCACCATGACCGACATCGACGCCATGGGCATGCGCGACCTCATGCATGAGGCGATCCGCATCGCCACCTCGGGCACGCAAGGCTTTCATGTCAGCTATTCGCCCACGGTGACCGAATTTCCCGGCTGGGCGGCAGGCTCCGGCGGGCTGACCGTGCGCGAGACGCATCAGGCGATGGAGGCGATCGCACTCTCCGGCGGGCTGCTGTCGATGGATATCTCGGGCCTGACCGCCAATCTGGAATCCCGGATCGGCGCCGACGCGGTTAGCTTCGTCATGTCAGCCTTCGGCAAGCGGATCCTGTGACCGGCCAGCGACCTCGATGGCGGCGCGCCAGGCGCTGACGTATCGGCCCCAGATCGGGTCGGTTGGCGGTTCGATTCTCTCGCCTTTGCCTAGCGCTGATACGCGATCGGAGGCCAGCAGCGCGGCGCCTATGCTGGTCCCGGTGGCGGCCTCGGAGGCAATGACGGCGCGGCCCGTGGCCGCCGCCAGCATGCCGACAAAAAGCCGATTGCGCGCAAAGGGGCCCTCGACCGTGGTCGGGCCATCGCCGCCGATCAGATCGAGGCAGGTCGCGGTCATCAGCGCCAGATAGAAGGATATGGCGGCAAAGCGCTCGCCTTCGCTCATGCCACCGGCATTGAGCCATTTCGCCGTATGATGCGGGAATGGCCCCGAGCCTTGCTGGGTCGACGGCAGCAGCAAGGCCTTGTGTGCCAGCACGGTGCTGACGTCGTCTTCGCTCCAGTCCTGCGCCAGACCATCGGTCAGCAGCGAAAACTCGCGCCCACCCATGAATCGCGCCGACGGCACGCGGTCACCAAGCGCGTTGACATTGACCAGCGTGTCGCGCGTCGGGTCGAGTTTGATCGGGTTACCGCCCACGGCCATCGACACCACCCAGGTGCCGGTCGACACCACCGAAAAGGGCGGCGTGTCGGACAGGAGATGCGGCAGCAGCGAGGCGTTGGAATCGTGCAGGCCGCAGAACACCGGTGTCTGCGGATCGATGCCGGTCCGCGCCGCAAGCGCGGGCAGGATCGGGCCGAGCCGCTCCCTGGCCGGCCGCACCGGCGCCATCAGGCCGCGCCATCCCTGGCTGTCGACCAGCGACGAAAAATCGGCTTTCCCCGGGTTCCACAGATCGGTGTGGCAACCAAGCGAGGTCACCTCGTTGGTGGCGACGCCGGTCAGACGCAACGCCCAGTATTGCGGATACATCAGCATCGCCTTAGCCTTGGCGAATTCCGCCGGAAAGCGCTTCTCAAGCCAGAAGAACTGCGCGCCGAGATTGAGGCCGAGCGGCAGCCGCGGCGTGCCGGTCTCGGTGAAGGGTGGGCGCACGGCGTCATAGTCCACCGCCAGTCTGTCGGGGCCGTCGAACTCATAGTCGAGCACCGGCAGCACCAATTCGCCCGTGGGATCGAGCAGCACACCGGTCGCGCCATGCGTGGTGATCGAGATGGCGTCGATGGGCTGCTCGCGGTTGAGGCCGGCAAGACTGTTGAGGATGAACGTCCACAACGCCTCGACATCGTGATGCGGGTAGGGGGCCAGACGCGAGGGCGCATTCGCCGCGCGGCGCAGCGCGACCTCGCTCGACGTGGCGAGATCGACCAGCGCCACCTTGGCGTTGGTCTTGCCGATATCGATGACGGCGATGTGGCGGAGCGCGCTCATTCCATATGAAACACGGTTTCCAGCGGCACGGCGACCGGCGCGTTGTCAGGCCCGGTCTCCATGATGTCAGCCATATGAGCCCACCAGCGCTGCATCACCGGATGGCTGGGCAGGTCGGCCATGCCATGGTCGTCGCGCCGCCACAGCACGCCGAACAGGATGTTGGTCTCCTCGTCGAGATGGATCGAGTAGTCGGAGACACCGGCCTGTTTCAAGAGTGCGACCAGCGACGGCCAGATCTCGTCGTGACGCTTCCTGTACTCGGCCTTCATGCCCGGATTGAGCTTCATCTTGAACGCGTATTTCTGCGGCATCACCTGTTACCACGCAGCCGCCGCCAGACGATCGGCAGGGCGATGACGATGATCAGGAGCAGGCCGATGAAGATCGACATGACGATGCCGGGCACGTTGAGCAGGCCAAGCCCGAAGGTCACCAGCCCCATGATGAAGGCGGCAAGCACGACGCCAAGGATGCTGCCGGCGCCGCCGAGGATCGAGACGCCGCCCAGCACCACCATGGTGATGGCTTCGAGTTCATAGCCCTGCGCGATCGATGGCCGGGTGGAGCCGAGCCGTGAGGTGATCAGCACCGAGGCGATGCCCGACATCAGCCCGGTCAGGCAGAACAGCACGAACTTGATGCGGCCGACGCGCACGCCGGAGAACTGCGCCGCCACCGGATTGTTGCCGATGGCAAAGACACGGCGGCCGAAACTGGTGCGGTGCAGCACAAACCAGTAGATGACGGCCGCTACGAGGAACAAGACCAGTTCGAACGACACCACCCACCAGACATAACCCTGGCCGAAGAAGGCGAAGCTTTCCGGATAGCCCTTGTAGGCCTGGTCGCCGAGGATGATGAAGGCGATGCCGCGAAACAGGCTCATCGTACCGATGGTGACGACGATGGAGGGCAGGCCGAGACGGGTCACCAGCAGTCCGTTGAAGGCGCCGCAGCCGAGGCCGACGACGATGCCGATCAGCACCAGCACCGGGGTTCCGGCGCCAGCCTGCACCGCCATGCCCATCAGCGTCGAGGCAAGCGCGATGATGGCGGCCACCGACAGGTCGATCTCGCCGGAAATGATCAGCAGCGCCATGGCGAAGGCGATCAGGCCCTTCTCGGTGAAGTTGAAGGTGAGGTCCGACAGCGAATATGGGTCGAGGAAATAGGGCGACGCGAAGCTGTTGATGGCGAAGATGGCGACGGCCACGACGACCAGCAATGCTTCCCAGGAAAAGATCGCCGTGCTGAGCGGCTTGTCCAGCCGGTCAGGGATATTGCGAGGGGCAGGGGTATCGGTCATGCCGCCTCCGCTTTCTTCAGGATGATGCGGCCTTGCTGGCGTTCGCCGCGCGCGTTGAGCACGACGGCCAGGATGATGGCGCTGCCAGAGATCGCCATCTGCCAGAAGGGTGAGATGTTGATGACCGGCAGCGCATTGGAGATGATGCCGAGGAACAGTGCGCCCAGCACCGCGCCGCCGACCGAGCCGATGCCGCCGGCGATCGAGATGCCGCCGATGACGCAGGCGGCGATGATGTTGAGCTCATAGCCGTTGGCGACCTCGACCGAGGCGATCACGTAGCGCGAGATCCAGAGATAGCCGGCAAGGCCGCCAACCATGCCGGAGATGCAGAACACCATGAACTTCGTGCGCCCGACATCGATGCCGGCATAGACCGAAGCCGTCGGGTTGACGCCGATGGCATAGATCGAGCGGCCGAGCGCGGTGCGCGTCATCACCAGGAAGAACAGCGCGATCACCAGGAGGGCGATCCAGGACAGCACCGGGATGCCGAGGAAGGCGGCGCGCTGGAAGCCGATGAACTCCGGGCTCATCTTGTCGGCATTGACCCAGGCGCCGCCCGAGATGACGAAGGTGGCGCCGCGATAGATGGTCAGCGTGCCCAGCGTCACCACGATCGAGGGGATGTTCAGCCGCCACACCAGCAGGCCGTTGATGGCGCCGAGCACCAGCCCGACCGAGAGCGCGATGACGATCAGCAGCGGGATGGGGATTCCTGGATGTGCGGCATTCAGCATCGCCACCACCATGCCGGTGAAGCAGAGGTTGGAGGCCATCGACAAATCGATGGATCGCGTCAGGATGACGACCATCTGGCCCAGCGCCAGGATCATCAGGATCGAGGTGTCGTTAAACACCTGGCGCAGATTGCCGGGGTCGGCAAAGCCCGGAAAACGTGTCGAGATCAGCGCGATAAGCACGACGATGGCCGCGAGCAGCCAGATTTCGCGGTATTTCAGCAACGCCTTCATGCCGCGATCCCCGCTGCTGTCCTGACCAGCGTCTCGGCGTCCAGCCCCTTATTGTCATAGACCGCTGCGACCAGGCCCTCGCGCATGACGACGACGCGGTCGGACATGCCGAGGATTTCGGGCAGTTCGGACGACACCATGATCACCGACAGGCCCTGCGCCACCAGCTCGGCCATGAAGCCGTGCACTGCGGCCTTGGAGCCAATGTCGATGCCCTTGGTCGGCTCGTCGAGGATGATGACCTTGGGCGTCGTCGCCAGCCATTTGGCGATGACCACCTTCTGCTGGTTGCCGCCCGACAGCGTGCCAACGTCCTGGCTGAGCGAGGAGGCTCTCAGGTCCAGCCGTTCGGTGTAGGAGCGGGCGAGCGAGAACTCTTCCGCCAGCCGCAGCATGCCAGATTTGGATGTGTGCTTGAGCGACGGCAGCGAAACATTCTGGAAGATCGGCAGGCCGATCACCACGCCTTGCTTGCCGCGTTCCTCCGGCACGTAGACGATGCCGGCCTCGATCGAATCCGCCGCCGATTTCGGCGTGATCGCCTTGCCCTCCAGCGTGATGGTGCCGCCGGAAGTGCGGGTGATGCCCGATATCGCCTGCATCACCTCGGAGCGCCCGGCGCCGACCAGGCCGTAGAAGCCGAGGATTTCGCCCTTGTGCAGGTCGAAGCCGATGTCGTTGAACTCGGTCGGGTGCGACAGGCCGGACACAGACAGCACCGGCACGCCGATCTCGGCCTGGCGTTGCGGGAAGATGTGGTCGACGGAGCGGCCGACCATCATCCGCACGATCTGGCTCTGGCTGGCATCCTTGATCAGGCCTTCGCCGACCATCTCGCCATCGCGGAACACCGTGTAGCGGTCGGCGATGCGGTAGATCTCGTCGAACTTGTGGCTGATGAACAGGATCGCCTTGCCTTCGCTCTTGAGGAATTCGATCAGCAGGAAGAGCTCCTCGATCTCCTTCATCGACAGGGCCGCGGTCGGCTCGTCCATGATGACGATGCGCGCGTCGATCGACATGGCGCGGGCGACCGCGACCAGATGCTTGTTGGCGATGCCGAGATCCCTGAGCCGCGCGTCGGCATCGATATGGCCGGCATGCATGGTGTCGAGCACTTCGCGTGCATTTTTGCGCATCGTGCGCCAGTCGATTGTGCCGAAGCGCGTGCGCGGCGCATGGCCGAGGAAGATGTTTTCGGCGACCGAAAGATCGTCGAACAGCACGGTTTCCTGGTGGATTGCGGTGACGCCGTGGCCGAAGGCGGCGTGCGCGCTGGGCAGGGTGACCGGTTGGCCATCTATGCTGATGGTGCCCGTATCGGGCTGGTAGATGCCGGTCATGATCTTGACCAGCGTCGACTTGCCGGCACCGTTCTCGCCGATCAGCGCGGTCACCTCGCCTGGATAAAGCGACAGGCTGACATTGTGCAGCGCGCGCACGCCCGGGAAGGTCTTCGAGATGCCGGACAGTGTCAGGCGTGGGCCGGAGGCCGGAGGGCTCTCCTTCACCGCGGCGTGTCGGGCTGTCGTGTCCATGGTCGTATCAGGCCCTGAAAACAGATCCGTTTAAAGTCGCGGCGGGACGTGAGCCCCGCCGCGACGGCTTGAAAGGGCTCCAGATCAATAGATCTTGGAGAACTTCTCGATGTTGGTCTTGTCGAACTGGAAGGGCGGCGCCATCGCGGCCGAGTTGGTATCGTCGAGCGTCACCTTGCCGACGCGGCCGATCGACAACGTTGCACCGGGCTTGGCTTCTTCCTTCTTCACCGCCAGATCATGGGCGAGATAGATGGCGGAGTAGCCGAGGTCGATCGGATTCCAGAGCGCGACCGCCTGGCTGGAACCGTTGTCGATGAACTTCTTGAACTCCGACGGCAGCGCCAGGCCGGTGACATTGACCTTGCCGATCAGGTTCTCGTCGGTGACGACCTGGGCGGCGGCGACGACGCCGACGGTGGTCGGCGCGATGATCGCCTTGAGGTTCGGATAGGACTTCAACAGGCCCTTGGCTTCGTCGGTGCTCTTGGCCGAATCGTCATCGCCATAGACGGTGGCGACGAGTTTGATCTTGGGGAATTTCTCAGGCAGCACCTTCTTGGCCGCTTCGATCCAGGCGTTCTGGTTGGTCGCGGTCGACGAAGCCGACAGGATGGCGACCTCGCCGCCTTCCGGCAGGTAGTCGGCGGCGAGCTTGATGATGGTCTCGCCGATCAGGCCGGTGTCGGACGGGTTGAGGTGAAGCTGGCGGCCCTCTTTGGCGACGCCCGAATCCCAGGAGATGACGGTGATGCCGCGCTCCATCGCCTTCTTCAGCACCGGCACCAGGGCGTCGGCGTCATTGGCAGAAACGGCGATCGCATTGACCTTCTGCGCGATCAGCGAGTTGATCACCTCGATCTGTGCTTCGGCGGTCGCCTTGGTCGGGCCGGTGTAGATGACGTCGACGTCACCCAGTTCCTTGGCCGCTTCCTCGGCGCCCTTGTTGGCGGCGTCGAAGAAGCCGTTGCCGAGCGACTTCACCACCAGCGCGATCTTGACGTTCTCGGCATAGGCGGCATTCACGAACATGGCAGCCGAGAATGCGGCCGTCACCATCAATTTCTTCAAGAAGCTCATCTGATATCCTCCCTTGAGCGTTGCATTCCATCGCCGCTGCGGGCGTGAGTTGGCCTCAGGCCTGCAGTGAAGATTCTTCCTTGTTGCTAGACGACTTGCGGGCGACGATCAGCGTCACTCCGGCGGTTTCCAGCATCTTGGCCTCGCGGTCCTCGATGCCGTCGTCGGTAATCACGGTCGCGATGCGCGACAGCCCGCACAGAATCAGGCTGGAGCGCTTGCGGAATTTCGAGGAGTCGACCAGCACCACCAGCTCGTCCGCCTGGTCGATCAGTTTCTGCTCGGCCTGGATCAGCAACGGATCGCCTTCCATCAGGCCGAGCGGCCCCAACCCTTGCGCGCCCATGAACATGCGGCGTGCGTAGAAGTTGCGCGTCACGTCATTGTCGAAGGGCGACAGGATGATGTTCTGCTCCCGGTAGATGGTGCCGCCGGACAGCATCACCGTGTTTTTGGAGTGCTTGAGCAGATGCTCGGCGATCGGGAACGAATTGGTGAAGATCGGCATGCGGCGGCCGGTCAGGTAATGCACCATCTGGAAGGTGGTGGTGCCGCCATTGATGATGATCGGCTCACCGTCCCCACACAGCTCGACCGCCTCGCGGGCGATTGCCCGCTTTTGTGCGGCGTTGATGGTTTCGTTGACGGAGAAGGGCCGCCCAGCCAGACCGATGAACTGCGGCGGCGAGATCGCCTCGGCGCCGCCGCGCACCCGGCGCAGCCGTTTTTGCACATGCAGCGCCGCGATATCGCGCCGGATCGTCGCCTCGGAGGACTCCGTCAGGTCGACCATCTCCTGCACTGTCACCACAGGTTTTTCCTGGACGGCGGACAGAATGATCCTGTGGCGCTCTTTTTCGTGCATGGTTCCTCCCTGCCTGACCATCTAGGCACTCAAAACGCGCAGTGTCAATCATTTCCGATCATATAATTTCATTGTGCAGTGCAATATGATTGATGTTGATCGTTTGTGATTGACAATCAGGCTGCTTGCGTAGACATTCCCGGCCAAATGGACCGCGCCTTTTCGCGTCCCAGGGAGGATTACCTATGCTCGACAAGCGCTCCGGCTCGCGCCTCGCCAATTTGTGGGATGATGCGAAGGCGCAAGGGATGAATGGTCCCGAGCTTCTGGTCTATCGGTCCAACACGCTCGGTTCCGACAAGCGCGTCACCAACTATGGCGGCGGCAACACCTCCTCCAAGGTCTGGCAGAAGGATCCGCTCACCGGCGCCGATGTCGAAGTGCTGTGGGTCAAGGGTTCCGGCGGCGACAGCGCCTCGATCAAGCTCGACGGCTTCGCCACGCTCTACATGGAAAAGCTGCAGGCGCTCAAAGGCCTCTATCGCGGCGTTGAGCACGAGGACGAGATGGTGGGTTATCTTCCCCACTGCACCTTCAACCTCAATCCACGCGCGGCCTCGATCGACACGCCGCTGCACGCCTATGTGCCGAAGCCCTTCGTCGACCACATGCACCCCGACGCGATCATCGCCATTGCCGCGGCAAAGGACTCCAAAGCCCTGACCAAGGAAATCTTCGGTGATGCCATCGGCTGGCTGCCATGGAAGCGTCCCGGCTTCGAACTCGGCCTGTGGCTGGAAAAATTCTGCGTCGAAAATCCCGCCGCCAAAGGCGTCATCCTCGAAAGCCACGGCCTGTTCACCTGGGGCGATACGCCGAAGGAATGCTACGAAACGACGATCTCGGTCATCAACCAGGCGATCGAGTGGTTCGAGCGCCGGTCCGAGGGCGTGGCGATCTTCGGCGGCGCGATGGTCAAGTCGCTCGACGCCGCCGCCCGCCGCGCCATAGCTGCAAAGCTGATGCCGAAAATCCGCGGCCTGATCTCGGAAAACAGCCACAAGCTCGGCCATTTCGACGATTCGGCCGCCGTGCTCGAATTCGTCAACTCCCGGGATTTGCGGCCACTGGCAGCGCTTGGCACATCGTGTCCGGACCATTTCCTGCGCACCAAGATCCGGCCGCTGGTGATCCAGTTCGATCCGGCAAAGCCCGATGTCGATGCCGTCATCGCGCGGTTGGCCGATGACATTGCTGAATACCGCGTCGGCTACCAGGCCTATTACGACCGCTGCAAACATGCGGATTCGCCCGCTATCCGCGATCCCAACGCCGTCGTCTATCTGATGCCCGGCGTCGGCATGTTCACCTTCGCCGGCGACAAGGCGACCGCCCGCATCTCGGGCGAATTCTATGTCAACGCCATCAACGTCATGCGCGGCGCCTCCACCGTCTCGTCCTATGTCGGCCTACCTGCGCAGGAGGCCTTCGACATCGAATACTGGCTGCTCGAGGATTTGAAGCTGCAGCGCATGCCGAAGCCGAAGTCGCTGGCCGGACAGATCGCGCTGGTCACCGGCGGCGCCGGCGGCATTGGCCGGGCGACCGCGAACCGCTTGCTGCGCGAAGGCGCCTGCGTGGTGCTGGCCGACATCGACGAGACGGCGCTTGCCAGCGCCAACGAAGAATTAGCTAGGGCCTATGGCAGGGATTTCGTCCGCCCGGTGCTGATCAACGTCACTTCGGAAGACCAGGTTGTCGCAGGCTTCGCCGAGATGGCGGTCGAGTTCGGCGGCATCGACATCCTCGTCTCCAACGCGGGGCTTGCCTCCTCGGCGCCGATCGAGGAAACGACGCTGGCGCTGTGGAACAAGAACATGGACATCCTGTCGACCGGCTATTTCCTGGTCTCGCGCGAAGCCTTCCGGCTGTTCCGGGTGCAGAAGATCGGCGGCAACGTCGTCTTCGTCGCCTCCAAGAACGGGCTCGCCGCATCGCCCAACGCATCGGCGTACTGCACGGCCAAGGCGGCCGAGATCCACCTCGCCCGCTGCCTGGCGCTGGAAGGCGCGGAAGCCCAGATCAGGGTCAACGTCGTCAATCCGGACGCGGTGCTGCGCGGCTCCAAGATCTGGACCGGCGAGTGGAAGGAACAGCGCGCCGCTGCCTACAAGATGTCGACCGACGATCTCGAGGAGCACTACCGCTCGCGCTCGATGCTGAAGCGTTCGGTGTTCCCGGAAGACATCGCCGAGGCGATCTATTTCTTCGCCTCCGACATGTCGGCCAAATCGACCGGCAACATCGTCAACGTCGACGCCGGCAACGCGCAGAGCTTTACGCGATAACAGCCTTCCTTCTCCCCGTTCAACGGGGAGAAGGTGGCCCGAAGGGCCGGATGAGGGGCAGCGCCGGCCGAACGTAATCCTGGGAGGAACAGCACTTGTCTGAAACGATCATCTCCGCTGACGTCGTCGCCAGTCAAAACGCCGCGCGCAAGGCCGACCTCGAGCGTGACTACGCCTCGCTCGGCGAGCGCCTCGACCGGCGCGGCATCGCCATCGATGCGATCCGGGACAAGGTGGAAAAATTCGCCGTGGCGATCCCGTCCTGGGGCGTCGGCACCGGCGGCACCCGCTTTGCCCGTTTTCCCGGCGCCGGCGAGCCGCGCGATATCTTCGACAAGATCGAGGATTGCGCCGTCATCCAGCAGTTGACGCAGGCGACGCCGACCGTGTCGCTGCACATTCCCTGGGATAAGGCCGATCCGAACCGGCTGAAGCAGGCGGCTTCGCGCTTCGGCCTTGGCTTCGACGCCATGAACTCCAACACCTTTTCCGACGCCAGGGACCAGAAGCTTTCCTACAAATTCGGCTCGCTGTCGCATGCCGATGCCGGCACCCGTCGCCAGGCCGTCGAGCACAATCTCGAATGCATCGAGATCGGCAAGACGTTGGGCTCCAAGGCGCTGACAGTGTGGATCGGCGACGGCTCGAACTTCCCCGGCCAGGTCAATTTCGCCAAGGCGTTCGAGCGCTATCTCGATGCCATGAAGCAAGTCTATGCCGGGCTGCCCGCGGACTGGAAGCTGTTCAGCGAACACAAGATGTACGAGCCGGCCTTCTATTCCACCGTGGTCCAGGACTGGGGCACCAACTACATGATTTCAAAGGAGCTGGGCGACAAGGCGTTCTGCCTGGTCGACCTTGGCCACCACGCGCCGAACGTCAACATCGAGATGATCGTCTCCCGGCTGATCCAGTTCAAGAAACTCGGCGGCTTTCACTTCAACGATTCGAAGTATGGCGATGACGACCTCGATGCCGGCTCGATCGACCCGTACCGGCTGTTCCTGGTCTTCAACGAACTGGTCGATGCCGAACTCTCCGGCGCCGAGGGGTTCGACCCCGCCCACATGCTCGACCAGAGCCACAACGTCACAGATCCGATCGAAAGCTTGATGCTGTCGGCAGTCGAGGTGCAGCGCGCCTACGCGCAGGCGCTGCTGGTCGACCGCAAGGCGCTGGAAGGCTTCCAGGAGGGCAATGACGCGCTGATGGCGACGCAGACGCTGAAGGCCGCCTATCGCACCGATGTCGAGCCGATCCTGGCCACCGCACGGCTAAGGACAGGCGGCGCCATTGATCCGGTCGCCGCCTACCGGGCGGCCGGTTATCGGGCCAAGGTCGCGGCGGAACGGCCGGCCGTCGCCGGCGGTTCGGGCGGTATCGTCTGAGGCGAATGCCAGTCGGAATTGTCCCTCACTGATTTGCTTCGTCAGGGTTGCATTTCGTGAATGGACGCGGCTGGCCGCAGAGGGTCTTCTAGGCGCTCCCGCCTGGAGACCGCCATGCTATTCAATCGCCGGACCCTGATCGCCGCCAGTCTCGCCATCGCCTTCGCCGCGGCGCCGCTGGCGAGCGCCTTCGCCGCCTCGCCCGCGCCGGTGAAGGGCGAGCATGGCATGGTGGTGACCGCACAGCATCTGGCGTCCGAAGTCGGCGTCGAAGTGCTGAAAAAGGGCGGCAATGCCGTCGATGCGGCGGTCGCCGTCGGCTACGCTCTGGCCGTGGTCTATCCCAATGCCGGCAACATAGGCGGCGGCGGCTTCATGACTATCCGTTTCGCCGACGGCAAATCGACCTTCCTCGATTTCCGCGAGCGCGCGCCGCTGGCGGCGACAAAAACCATGTATCTCGACAAGGACGGCAACCCGGTGAAGGGCGCCAGCCTCGACGGCTATCTCGCTGTCGGCGTGCCGGGTTCGGTGGCCGGCTTCGAGATGGCGCGCCAGAAATATGGCACGCTCTCACGACCGGACCTGATGGCGCCGGCAATTGCCTATGCCAGGGATGGCTTTATCCTCGACCAGGGCGACGCCGCCGCTTTCGCCGGCAGCGCCGAAAGGCTGGCGAAGGACCCGGCTGCCACCGCTATCTTCCTGAAACCCGATGGCAAGCCCTATGGCATTGGCGAGCGGCTCGTCCAGCCCGACCTGGAGGCTTCACTCTCGGCAATTTCCGACAAAGGTCCGGATGCCTTTTACAAGGGCGCCATCGCCGACGCCATCGTAAAGGCAAGCGGCGCCAAGGGCGGCATCCTAGCCAAGGGCGATTTCGAGCAATATGCGGTGCGTGAACTGAAGCCGGTGACCTGCACCTATCGCGGCTACGAGATCACCTCCTCGCCGCCGCCGAGTTCCGGCGGCGTCATCATCTGCGAAATCCTCAACGTGCTGGAATTCTATCCGCTGTCCTATCTCGGCGCCGGTTCGGCCGAGACGGTGCATGTCATGGTCGAAGCCATGCGCCACGCCTATGTCGACCGCAATTCGGCGCTTGGCGATCCCGATTTCGTCGACAATCCGGTCTCGAAGCTGCTCGACAAGAATTACGCGAAGGACATCCGCGACAAGATCGATCCGTTCCGGGCCGGCGTGTCGCAGGATTTGATGCCGAAGGGCTTTGGCGAATCGAAGGAGACCACGCACTATTCGATCATCGACAAGGACGGCAACGCGGTCGCCGTCACCTACACGCTGAACGGCTCGTTCGGCGCCGGTGTCGTCGCCGATGGCACCGGCATCCTGCTCAACAACGAGATGGACGACTTCACCCAGAAGCCGGGCGTGCCCAATCTCTACGGTCTGGTTCAGGGCGAGGCCAACGCCATCCAGCCGAAGAAGACGCCGCTATCGTCGATGAGCCCGACAATCGTCGCAAAGGACGGCAAGCCTTTCATGGTCATCGGCAGCCCCGGCGGCTCGCGCATCATCACCATCACGCTCGAAGCCATCGTCAACGTCATCGACCACGGCATGAACATCCAGGAGGCGATCGACGCGCCGCGCATCCACCACCAGTGGCTGCCGGACACGGTTTATGTCGAACCGTTCGGCCTGTCGCCGGACACCGAAAGACTGCTCGCCAGCATGGGCTACCACATCGATTTGAGCGACCGGACCTGGGGCCAGGCGGCCGGTATATTGGTCGGCGGCAAGAGCCTGGGCGAGATCGAGAAAGGCGGCGGCGCGCGCTACAACGGCGCCATCGACAGCCGCGCCGCCTCTGGCGAGGCACTGGGGTATTAGCTGCCAGAGCAATTCCAGGAAAAGTGTGAAGTGGTTTTCCGGGACAAGCGCTTGGCGCTTGCCTTTGGGAATTGCGTCAAAACAAAGAGTTAGAGCGGTTCGCCGTTTCCGCGAAACGCTGAACTGCTCTAACGGCCTTGGGCAGTCCGCTACGAAAGCAGCGTGATGGTCGATGCGATCAGCATCAGCGCAGCGATGCCGACGAACAGCGCATAGATGCGCGGTCGGTCGAGCAGCAGTGCGTTGCCCGAGATCCAGGCCGACGTGGCGCCGCCCAGCGCGAAAAGGAAGCCGTTGCGGTGGCCAAAGGTCATCGACGCCGCCATCAGCCCGCCGATGATCAGCGCGCCGAACACGATGATCACGGCGACCGCGTATTTCTCGAAGTCATTGCCGCCGCCGATGGCTGGGCCGATCGCGTTCAAATTCGGCAGGTCGTCGGGATCGAAAGGGTTGGTCGACCCGTATTCGTCTTGACCCATGGATTCTCGCATCACTTGATCTCCGCTGACCGGCAACAAACCATCAACGCCTGCCAAGCGCAACCCGATCGCGCTGTGACGGATGCGCCCGTCACAGCCTTCGGCGCTTTCCGGGGATAATTGCCGCCGGATTTCAGAGCTGTTGCCGGATGGCGTCACCTGTCGCCTTGGGTTTGTCGCGTCCGCGGCGTCCTAAATCTTGACTGAAAAGTATACCAATCACCCAAGGGAAGCCCCTGGCCATCCGCAGGCAGCTCAAGGCGCGCTCCAAAAGGCCAGAATATGCGCGGAGTTTCTCGTCCGGCATGAATCGAGGCGCTGGCCACAGCGCGCCCTCTATGTTGCGTCCATTTGCCGGGTATCAGCCAAAACCATTGGAAACCCGCATATGTCAGTTGCAACGTGACTCTGCGCCCCAAATCGACCGTTCACCTACGAACCCGTGCGGCGTGAAAGCCGACATCCCTGTTGGGGACGTTAGGCGTTCCGGAACTATGGCAAGAGATCCGTCACTGCGCGCCCACTTCCGTCCATTGCCATAGGGAAGCTGGCATGTTCGTGAATGATTTTCCAAGAACCGGCGATGCGCCTTAGCACGATGGTTCGCCGGCTCCAGGAGTCGACCTTTGTGCCATCGGTCTTGATGCCAGTCATGCGCGACAGCCCGAAGGCCACAGCAAGATCGCCTTCGATCGTGATCTCCGGGTCAGCCATGTGAACGGTGACGCCGTTGCGCCAAGTTGCAAACCAAGCATTTATCCCTTCGATGTCGCGGGCCCGTTCGCCTCGATAGGCAAGCGGCGGCGGCAGATCGAAAACCACGACATCCGGGTCCATCGCATCGACATTGGCGCGGGCGTCCCCCTTGGCAGTTGCGTCTTCCTGGCCCCGGATGACAGACAAGACTTCCTTTTCAGACATATCGTTGCCCCTTCATTTTCTGGAACGACGGGGCCGGGGCGATCAATCCGACATCGACACGCCACCCTTCGTGACAAACGTGGCCTGTCCTAGCTGCTGTTGCATCGTCGACGGTACTAGGCCGTGAACTCATAAATGCGGTATGACCGAAAGGGGTGGAAAGCAGGGTAAAGGGGTTGGTTCATCCCTCAACTTCCCATTTTAGTTGGCTGGCATCGACGGCGTCTGATCCCATATGCTCAACAAAAAAGCCTCTTATCCTCTGGCGATGCCGATCCCATCTGGGAGACATTCGCTCAGTCTCATTCTCGTATTCAGCTAGAAATACCCATTCGACGAATTGATCCGCTGTAACATCACCGGATTGGGGAATAAAATCGATGACATCCATGAACTTGTCGCCGTGCATTCCTCCACAATAGCCATGACCGGCACAGACCGCGTGCATGAGCGAGTAGAATCTCTTATTTTCTTTCATGAAACTTGCGCCGCGATGGTGAGGCGGATTGCCTACGCGTGCTGTCGCAACATATCCTTCTTGGGCGTAAGTCCGCAATGGGTCGTTGTCGGTCGAGTCGCAGCTGCGACGTTGACATCGTGGGCGGCCGAACAGTTCGGGGCGGCCATGGGATACTCCTTCGCCAATCCGCCGCCTCCTGTGAAGGGCTCGCGCTGGATATTCAGATGCGCCGGCCGGTTTTGGCGTCGAACAGATGCGCTGCGGCGCGGTCGACCTCGATGCGCACGCTCTCGCCCTGCTTCAATGCCAGCCGCTCGCGGAACAGGCAGGAGATCGCTTCGCCGCCGCAATCGACCGTGGCGAATATTTCCGAACCCGTTGCCTCCAAAAGCATGACGGTGCCGGACAGGCCCTGGCCGGTCGCTCTGATATGCTCGGGGCGAATGCCGTAGACGAGTTCGCGTCCCGCGGCCTCGGCCGGTTCGATGCCTTCCGGCAGCGGCAGCGTCAGCCCACTGGTGCTGCGGAAGATGCCTTCCTCGATGTGGCCGTGAATGAAGTTCATCGACGGCGAGCCGATGAAGCCGGCAACGAACAGATTGGCCGGGCGGTCGTAGAGGTCGAGCGGCGCGCCGATCTGCTCGACCAGGCCGTCATGCAGCACCACGATCTTGTCGGCCATGGTCATCGCCTCGATCTGGTCGTGGGTGACATAGATGGTGGTGGTGCCGAGCCGCTGGTGCAGCGCCTTGATCTCGCCCCGCATCTGGACGCGCAGCTTGGCGTCGAGGTTGGAGAGCGGCTCGTCGAACAGGAACACCTGCGGGTCGCGCACGATGGCGCGGCCCATGGCGACGCGCTGGCGCTGGCCGCCGGACAGCTGGCGCGGATAGCGGTCGAGCAGCTTTTCCAGGCCGAGAATGCCTGCCGCCCGCTTGACCCGGCTCGCCGTGTCGGCCGGATCGGCTTTCTTGATGCGGAGCGCGAAGCCCATATTGTCGGCCACCGTCATATGCGGATAGAGCGCGTAATTCTGGAACACCATGGCGATGTTGCGGTCCCGTGCCCTCAGGTCGTTCACGGTGCGCTCGCCAATGGCGATCTTGCCGCCCGAAATCGTCTCCAGCCCGGCGATCATGCGCAGCAGCGTCGACTTTCCGCAGCCCGACGGCCCGACCAGGATGACGAACTCGCCATCGGCGATGTCGACGCTGACATCGTGGATGATCCTGGTGGCCCCGAAAGCCTTCTGCACGTTGTCGATGGTTACCGATGCCATAGCGTGTCTCCAAAAGAGTGACGGCGGATCAACCGCCCTTGACCGCGCCGGCGGTCAGGCCCGCGACGATCTGCCGTTGCGCGAACAGGGTCAGCACCAGCACCGGGAGCGTCACCACCAGTGCCGCCGCGGCGAGCGGACCCCAGCTCACCTGCTCATAGGAAAGCATGTTGTAGACGGCGACCGGCAAGGTCCGCGTCTCGCGGCTGGCGAGCACCACGCCGAAGACGAAATTGTTCCACGAGAAGATGATTGACAGGATGAAGGCGACGACGATGCCCGGCTTGGCGATGGGCAGCGCCACCAGGCGGAACACCTGCCAGGCGCTGGCGCCGTCGATATTGGCCGCCTCTTCCAACTCCATAGGCGTCGTCTCGAAATAGCCGATCATCACCCAGACCACGATCGGCACCGTGACCACCAGGTGGATGATGATCTGCGGCCACAGCGTGCCGAGGATGCCGATCCACTGGAACAAAAGGAACAGCGGGATGAGATAGGAGAGCCCCGGCGTCATGCGGGCGATCATGATGACGACCGCCGAGCGTTCCGCCTTGAGTCTGGCGATGCCGTAGCCGGCCGGCACGCCGATCAGGAGCGCCAGCAGCGTCGCCGTGCCGGTCACCAGCACCGAGTTCCAGAAATAGAGCAGGAAATTGTTCTCATCGAACACCTTGGCATAGTTCGACCAGGCGAAATGCTCGGGGATCAGGATCGGCGGATAGGCGCCGTTGTCGATCTCGAATTTCAAGGACAGCGAGATCATCCAGAGGAAGAACAGGATCGCCGGCGAGACGAGAACCAGCGCCGCGAACAACAGGCCCATGCGGTTGAGCAGCCGTGAGCTCATCTATTTGCCCTCCTGGTCGATCCATTGCGAGCGCTGGCGCAGCATCAGGAGGATGAAGGACAGCGCCACGATGACGGCGAAGAACACCACCGCCATCGCCGAGCCATAGCCGATGTCGTAGTAGGAGAAGGCGGTGTTGTAGAGGTAGATGTTGATGGTCTCGGAGGCCGTGCCCGGCCCGCCCTGGGTCATTGCGTAGATGATGTCGAAACTCTTCAGCGCATCGATGGAGCGGATGATGACGGCGATCATCAGGAACGGCGCGATCATCGGCAAGGTCAGGTAGCGGAACTGCTGCCAGGCATTGGCGCCGTCGATCTCGGCGCTCTCGAACGGCTCGCGCGGCACCGAGGCCAGCCCGCCGAGTACGATCAGCATCACCAGCGGCGTCCACTGCCAGGTCTCGACCGCGACCAGCGAGGGGATGACGGTGTTGGCGTTGAAGATCCATTCCTGCGCCGGGATGCCGACCGTCGACAGGAGATAGTTGAGCACGCCGAGCTGCGGATGGAACATCATCGTCCAGACCAGCGCCACGGCAACCGGCGTCGCCATCATCGGCATCACGAAGACGGCCCGCAGCAGGCCGCGCAGCGGAAACCTGGCATCGAAGATCAGCGCGGCCAGGGTGCCAAAGAACATCGGCGCGACCACCGACAGGAATGTGTAGGTCAAAGTGTGCCACAGCGATTCCCAGAACCGCGGATCGCCCGCCAGGCGCAGATAGTTCTCCATCCCGGCAAAGCTTCGCGACTGGCCGAGCGTCCAGCTGTTGACGCTCATCCACAGCGTGAAGGCCCATGGGAAGACGATCACCGCGCCGACGACGACAAGTGCGGGAACGACGAAAGGCCAGTAGTTGGGCACCAGCCGCACCGGCTGGCTCCCTTCCATGGCTTCGATCGTCACCCCGGCCCGTTCTGGGGTGGTGGCGGACATCAGCCCTTCTCACTCCGGTCGAGAACCGGCTGGAACTGCTCGGTGGCCTTTTTCAGCTCGTCCGCAGGATCGGCGCCGGCGATCATGTTGCTCAGCGCCACGCCAAACGTGTCGCGGAACTCGGTGACCGGAATGATGACCGGCAGCGCCAGCCGGCTGACATTGCCGGAGCCGACCACGGCATCGAGCCAGCTCGGCGGCATGGTGACGCCTTCGCGCACCTTGGGGTCTTCCAGCACCGACTTGCGGAACGGCACGCCGGCGCCGGCCTGCAGCAGGCGTGCACCCATGGCGGGCGATACCGCCCACTGGCAGAACAGATAGGCCGCTTCCTTCTTCTCACTCGCCGCCGTCACGCCGATGCCGTCGCCGAACGTGCCGGAGGCATGCGCCTTCGGACCTTTCGGCATGACGCCGTAGCCGACCTTGCCGACCACCCGCGACTTTTCCGGGTTTTCCATCGGCGGGGCGAAGCCGACGCCGTCGAACCACATGCCGATCTTGCCCTGCAGGAATGCGGACTGCGCCTCGGCCCAGTTGAAGCCGGTGACGCCGGGAGGTGCGGCCTTGGTCATCAGCCGCTGGTAGAGGCCGGCTGCTTCGACCGCCTCGGCTGACGTGGTGCGCAGCTTGCCGTCGCTGCCGAGCGGCGTCATGTCGTAGCCGAGCATCAGCGACGTCCACACCGGCGTGTTGGCGTTCTTGAGGCCGCGGGCGACGAAGCCGTAGGTGTTGGTCGACGGGTCCGTGAGCGCCTCGGCGGCCGCCACCAACTGCTCGAAGCTTTCGGGATATTTCAGCCCCTTGGCCTCGAACAGCTCCTTGTTCCAGTAGAGAATCCAGTAGTCGACCGAGAATGGCAGCGAACGCAGCACGCCCTGGCCGTCCTTTGCGAACTGCATGCCGGCCTCCGCGAAGTCGCTTTCGACCAGCCCCGGATCGGTGAGGCTCGGATCGGCGAGGTAGCCGGAAATGTCGGCCAGCCAGCCGCCTTTCTCGAACTGCCGCTTCTGCACATGGTAGCTCAGATGCACGACGTCGAAGCTCGGTTTGCCGGAGCTGAGCTCAATCACCGTCTTCTGGCGCTGCTGCTGCTCCGGCGTCGCCTCCGCATTGACCTTGATGCCGGTCAGGTCCTCGAACTCGGCGAGGTTCTTCAGCAGCGTGTCGCTGCGCGGGCTTTTGACCAGGTTGACGTCGAGCGTGGTGCCGGCAAAGCGCTTCCAGTCGACACCAGCGGCGAAGCTGGGGCGAAGACCGGCAAGACCGGCGGCGGCAAGGGCGGCGGTGCCCTGGAGCAGCTGCCTCCTGGTTGGATTGAACAGATTGGACGACATTTCTTCCTCCCGATTGCTGTCGTTGTCGATTGCGCCGCGACGATTGCGGCGCGGTCCTTCCCTAAATCTGCAACGCCAGCCGGCGCGCATTGTCGATATGCTGGCTGATCGCTTCGACCGCCTTTTGCGGGTCGCGGTTCTCCAGCGCCTCGATGACGGCCAGATGCTCGCGCATGACCGGCACGACGCGGCCGTCGATGCGGAACCGCTCCTGGTGGATCAGCCGGATCTTCACCGAATTGACCAGGTAGGCCTTGGCGATGATCTCGTTGTCCAGCGCACTGATGAAGGTGTCGTGCATGGCCCAGTCGATATTCTGGGCCCTGGCTTCCATTTCCGGCGTCGCCGCCTGCGCCAGCGCCTGGGCCAGCATCTCCTCGTGCTCGCGCCTGAGGCGCGCCAGCTCGGCGTCGGAGGCGCTGACGGCAAACAGCGCCACCGCCTCGCGCTCCATGAACAGGCGGAATTGAAACGCCTCGCGGATCAGGCTGATGTCGATATGGGCGATCTGCATGCCACGCTGTGGAATGGTCGTCAGCAGCCCCTCGGCCTCGAGCCGCGGCACGATCTCGCGGATGGCGCCGAGCGGCAGGCCGGTGAAGGCCACCAGTTCGCGCTGCGACACGAACTGGCCCGGCCTGAGGTCGCGGGCCAAGAGATGCCGCGTGAAGCTGGCATAGGCCTTTTCCCTCAAGGTCGACGGTTCGCTGGTGTCGTCCATCTCTGCGTTTTCCCTTGGCCGCTCAGGCGGCCTTCGTCGCAAACAGCCTGTCGTAAGCGGCGCCGAGCTGCTGCCGCGCCGGCACCGTCACCGGCTCCAGCGGCGGCCGCACCGTCAGCCAGCGTTCGTCGCCGCTGGTGCGCGCCACCATGGCCTTCACCGCCGGAATGACCGGGTGCTTGAGCAGTTCGAGCACGAACCCTTCGACGCGCGGATCGTCGGTTCCATTCTCGGCCATGGCGCGCAGTTCGCGGGCGGCGAAATTGGCCATGCCTGAAATCGCGCCCTGGCCGCCGATCCGCACCGCCGGCGCCAGATGCCGTTCGTCGCCGATCAGGATGATCAGGTCGCCATGCGCCTTGAGCAGCGCTTCGCTGTAGGCCCAGTCTCCGCCGGAATCCTTGACCCCTGCGACGACATCCGGGAAAGCGGCGCGCAGCCGGCCAATCAGCTCGAGCGACAGCTTCACCGTGGTGACCGAGGGGATGTTGTAGAGCAGCATGCCACGGGCGAGCGCACCGAGTGCCGTGAACACGGCCGAGAACCAGCCGAACAGCCCCTCGTCGCCGACATTCTTGAAATAGCTGGGCGGCGCCAGCAGGATGTTGCGGGCGCCCAGCCGCAAGGCCTGGCGGGACTGTTCGGCGGCGTCCTCGGCCGCATCGACCAGCACGCCGGCGACGAGCTGGTCGGCCGCAATGCCGGCCGCCAGCATGGCATCGATGACCGCCTGCCGTTCCGCCATGCCGACAGACGCGCCTTCACCGGTGGTGCCGAACAGCGTCACGCTGCTGCAGCCGGCATCGAGAGAAGCCCTTGCATGCGCGGTCATCAGCGGAAGGGCGATCCGCCCGGCCGGGTCGAAGGGCGTGGTAAGGGCAACCGATAGACCAAAGCGCGACGCCACCTGCAATCTCCAAATTGTCACTCTGCAGGCAGCTGTAGCATGCTGACATGTTAGTTGTAAACAATGCGCTCCATAATGGTTTGGCCGGGCCTGTGGAGAATACCCTATGAAGGTCTCCTCTGAGCGTAGAACCTCGGGCCCATCTTCATGGATTCTTGTTCCGAGTTCCTGCGAAGTGAACCTACGGATGGCCGTAGCCACCGATCGGCCCGGCGATTAGGCGGGCATTGCCGGCAGGATTGGCCCGGGATCGGCTCAGCATATTAACGCATGGTCTTGAGGATTGCGTGCAGCCCTTCATGCCCCAGGTACGGTGCGACCTGCCCTCAGATGTCAGGTTATTGCGCGCCCCCGGGCGGCGAGCGACACTATTGTTCGAAAGGCTCTCCAAGCGAAGCCACGCCGTTGAGCTTGAGCAGACGCCGGTTCGAAGAAATGATGCCCAGCACGACGATTGTCACGAGATAAGGTAGGCTCGATAGAAGTTGCGAGGAAACGTCCAGTCCGGTCGCCTGGGCCGCCAGGCTTGCCAGGGAGACGGCGCCGAAGAGGCAAGCACCGAGGAAGATACGGCTGGCAAGCCAGGTGCCGAAGACCACGAGCGCGATCGCGATCCAGCCGCGCCCGGCAATCATGCCATCGGCCCACAGCGGCGTGTAGACCACAGCCGCGTAGGCGCCGGCGAAACCGGCTAAGACACCACCAAAAGCTACAGCGGCGAAGCGCACGGCGATGACCGGATAGCCGAGCGCATGGGCCGCCTTGGGATTCTCGCCGACGGCGCGCACGACAAGGCCGGTCTTGGTGTAGGCGAATATCGCCCAGATGGCGACGGTCGCGGCCAGCGAGAGCCACACGACGACGTCCTGAGCGAACAGGCCGCCGATGATCGGGATATCTGAAAGCCAGGGCAATGAAAGCTTCGGTAGGCCTTTGACCGTAAGGCTCTCATAGCTCTTGCCGAACAGTGCCGAGAGGCCCTGGCCGAGTATGCCTATGGCGAGCCCCACCGCGACCTGGTTGGCGCGGAACCCCAGCGCGATGACGGCAAAGACAAGGGAAAGAGCCGCGCTGGCGAGGCCCGCGGCGAGGAAACCCAGGAGGTGACCGCCGCCGTGATAGACGATGATGAAGGCGACGACCGCTCCCATGGCCATCAGTCCCTCGACGCCGAGATTGAGGACGCCGGCCCGCTCGGCCACCATTTCGCCCAGCGCGGCCAAAAGGAACGGCGTGGCCGCCGCCAGCATTCCGGCGACGATGAACTCGAGGGCGTTCATGGAGCGCTTCCGTGAGCAGCATGGCGCCATTCGAGTCGGTATCGGACGAAGGCGATGGAGACGAGATAGGCGAGCAGCAGGCTGCCCTGGAAGACCCTGACCGCGGCGACCGGCAGGTTTGCCGAGACCATGGCGTTGTCGCCGCCGATATAGAGGGCCGCCATGAGCAGCGCGGAAAAAATGATGCCTATCGGGTGAAGGCCACCGAGATACGCAACGATGATGGCGGCATAGCCGTAACCGGTCGAGATGGAGCGCTGCAACTGGCCGAGCGGCCCGGCTACCTCGGCCGCCCCGGCGAGGCCCGCCGCGAAGCCGCCGATGAGAAGGGAAAGCCAGATCGCGCGTCCTTCGTTGAAGCCGGCGTATCCGGCCGCGTGCGGCGCAAGGCCGCCGACCTGCAGCTTGTAGCCAGCGAAACTCCTCTGCATGAAGACCCAGGCCGCGAGGGAGAACGCGAAGGCGATAAGCAGCGAGACGTTGACGCGGGTGCCGGGGATCAGGATCGGCACCATCGCGTCGTACTGGAACATCACCGACTGGGGGAAGTTGAAGCCGGCCGGGTCCTTCCAGGGGCCGAGAAGCAGATAGTTGAGCAGTTGCGCGGCAACGAGCGCCAGCATCAGCGATACGAGAATCTCGTTTGCGTTGAGCCGCACGCGCCAGAACGCCGTGAGCGAGGCCCAAAGAACGCCGCCCAGTGCTCCGAGGACGAGCATGGCGGGCCAGATCCACTGGCCCGTTGCCTGCGGGAGCCAAATGGGAATGGCCGACGCGAAGATCGCGCCGAGGATGAACTGGCCCTCGGCGCCGATGTTGAAGACCTTTGCGCGAAAGCCGATGGCAAGCCCCTGCGCGATCAGCAGCAGCGGCCCCATCTTCAACAGGACTTCCGAGAACGAGGCCCAGGACAGGAAGGGCTCCATAAGCATCGCGTGGAAAACGGCGACCGGATCGCGGCCCATCAGAAGGTAGAGCCCGAGATTGAGCAGCGTCGCCAGGCCGAGGGCGGCGGGCGGGGCGACCAGCTTGATTGCAAGCGAAGCGTATTCCCGGCGAACCAGCACGGGAAGGAACGGCCGGGACAGAGCGCTCATGCGGGGACCTTTTCGGCCGTCGAATGCGCGCCGATCATGTAGCGCCCGATCTCCTCGGGTCTGGTGTCGCGTGTCACAAGCGGCGGGCTCAGCCGGCCCTGATGGATCACCTGGATCGAATCGCTGAGCTCGAACAGTTCCTCCAGTTCCTCCGATATGACCAGGATGGCCATGCCGTCGTTGCGCAGGGCGACAAGGCGCCGGCGGATGGCGGATGCTGCGCCGACGTCCACGCCCCAGGTGGGCTGCGCCACAAACAGCAATTTGGGGGACAGCATGATCTCGCGGCCTACGATGAACTTCTGCAGATTGCCTCCCGAAAGCGCCCCGGCCTCGGTTTCGGAATTCGGCGTGCGCACGTCGTATTGCCGGATGCAGTCTTCGGTGAAGGCCTTCGCACGGGCCGTATCGACGAGGCCGCGTTTCAAGAAACCGTAGAGATGGGCGGTCAGGAGGCTGTTGAGGACGAGCGACATTTCGGGCACCGCGCCGCGGCCCAGCCGTTCCTCCGGAACGAAGGCGAAACCCAGCCTTCGGCGGGCAGCCGCATCGAGCGTGCCGACGTCCCTTCCCATCATGAAGATACGCTGTGACTTTGCGCGCGGCAGCACCGTCTCGCCCGAGATCAGCGCCGCGAGCTCGCTCTGCCCGTTGCCCGAGATGCCCGCGATACCGAGGATTTCGCCCGCCCGGACCGTCAGGCTGACGTCGGAAAGCGTCGCGGCGAAGGGATCGTCCGGCCGATGGTCGAGGCCGACGATTTCAAGGCGCTTTTCTCCGCCGGCATGCGCGAGCGCCGGCATGGGCTGCGGCATGTCGCGGCCGATCATCATGCGGGCGAGGTCGTGCGCGTCGTGGTCACGCGGATCCACATGGCCCGTGATGCGCCCGCCGCGCAGGATCGTTGCGCGGTCGCAGACCGCGCGGATCTCCTCCAGCTTGTGCGAGATGAACAGAATGGACACGCCGCCGTCGCGCAGCCGCCGCAATGTCTCGAAAAGCTTGTCCACCGATTGCGGCGGCAGGACGGAGGTCGGTTCGTCGAGGATCAGGAGCTGCGGTTCGGTCATCAGGCAGCGGATGATTTCCACCCGCTGCCGCTCTCCAACCGAGAGCGTGTGCACATGAGCGAGCGGATCGACCTCCAGGCCGAAGTCGCGGCCGAGCTTGCGGATGCCTTGCGCAAGATCCGATTTTTTTCCAGGCACGACCAGCCGGACGTTCTCCACCACCGTCAGCGTCTCGAACAACGAGAAATGCTGGAAGACCATGCCGATCCCCTTGCGCCTCGCGTCCGCCGGGGACGCAAGCGCGAGGCTCTCTCCTTTCCAGGTCGCTGTTCCGGCGTCCGGCTGCTCGACGCCGTATATCAGCTTCATCAGCGTTGACTTGCCCGCCCCATTCTCTCCGAGGATCGCATGGATCGAGCGCGGAGCCACGTCCAGATCGATGTCCCGATTGGCATGGATCTGGCCGTAGCTCTTGGAGATGCCGCGCAGCGACAGAAGCGGGGCGGTCATGGTTACTTGGGCAGCGGCGTGGTGACACCCTTGACGTGCCAGTCCATGGCGACGATCTCGGCCACGGTCATCGACTTGCCCGCGGGGACGGCTTCGCTGCCGTCGGCCTTGGCGATCGGACCGGCAAAGGGCGAGAAGCTGCCGTCCGCGATCTTGGCTTCAACTTCCTTGATCTTGGTCATGATGTCGGCCGGGATGCCCGGATTCCAATCGACGACTTCGACGACCTTGTCGCCGACACCCAAGAAGGCATTGCCGCCCTTGAAGGTACCGGCAAGGTGGGCGTCAACCGAGGTTTTGAAGAAGGGCGACCAATCGGTCGCCACGCAGCCGAGATAGGTCTTGGGCGCGTATTTCTTCATCGACGAGTTGAGGTTGAAGGCGGGGATGCCTGCCTCCTCACAAGCCGCGACGACAGAAGGCGTATCCTGGGCGTTGGAGAAGATGACGTCGCATTTCTGCGCCAGCAGCGCCTTAGCGGCTTCCTGCTCCTTGGCCGGGTCGAACCAGGAGTTCACCCATACGACCGAAACCTCGACATCGGGCTTCACCGCCTGCGCTCCCAGGGTGAACGCGTTGATGGAGGTGATCAGCTCTGGAATGGCGAAGGCGGAAACCGAGCCGAGCTTGCCTGTCTTCGAAAGCGCGGCCGCCGCCATGCCCATCAGATAGGTGCCCTGGGAATATTGGGCCGCGAAGGGCGAGAAGTTCGGCGCCACCTGGAAACCGGAAGCATGCAGCACGGTGACGTCGGGATTGCGGCGCGCGATCTGCAGGGCGCCGTTCTGGTAGCCGAAGGAGCCGGCGATCAGAAACTTGTTCCCGTCGGCGACCGCCTTGTTCATGATGCGGTCGGCGTCGGGGCCTTCCTGTATGTTCTCGATGATGGTGACCTTCACCTTGTCGCCGTAAGCGGCCTTGACCGGCTCGAGCCCGTCGGCCAGCGCACGGCCCCAGCCGACGTCGCCGACCGGCGAGGGGACCACAAGCACGATGCCCAGCGGTTCGTCGGCGGCAAGCGCGCGGCTGCCCACCGCGGCCACGAGCCCAGTAGCGGCAGCGCCCTTCATCAATGTTCTGCGGGTAAGATTTGTCAGCATGTCGGTTCCCCTTGCTCTTGGTTTTGGCTTCTAGAATTCCACGGTCGCGAGCGCCGCCTCGGCTTGCGCGAACAGCCTTGCCTCGTCGAGCCCGGGGAATTCTCCCCTGGCCCAGACGATGCGGCCATTGATCATCGTCATGTCGGTCGGCGTGCCGATGCCCACCTTGGCCAGCAGGCTCAGCGGATCATGCCGCGTGCCGACATAGTCCATGCGCCGCGTGTCGATGGCGAACAGGTCGGCGGCCATGCCGGGCGACAGCCTGCCGATGTCGCCGCGCCCGAGCAGCGCCGCGCCGCCGGTCGTCGCATAGCCGAGGAAATCGGCAGGCGGCGGAACCGGATGGTCACGTGTCGAGGCCGAGAGGCACTGCAGCATGTAGGCGGAATGGATGCAGTGCATCAGGTTGGAATTGTCGTTCGAGGCGGCACCGTCGCAACCCAGCCCCACACTGAGCCCGAGGGCCGACATCGCCGGTATGTCAGTGATTTCGGCGCCGACGAGATAGACCGGCTCCGGGCAGTGCGCGACGCCGGTGCCGCTGGCGGCCATCTTGCGCAGCTCGTCGTGGGTCAGCTCCCAGCAATGGGCATAGAAGGCATCAGACCCGCAGAAGCCGATCTCCGCGCAATAGTCCACCGTGCGCAGGCTGTGGCGGGCCTGCATCACCGGGCTTTCGCCCTCGCCGACATGGGTGTGCATGCGCACCTTGCGGTCGCGCGCCAGCGCCACCGATTCCACGAATGTCTCGCGATAGCAGTTGACCGGCTGGCAGGGCGCGACGACGACCTGGCGCATGCTGAAGCGACCGGCATCATGGTAGGCGTCGATCAGCCGGGCGCAGTCGGCGATGAACTCGTCCGTCGTTTCCAGCATGGCGTCGGGGATGGTCGAGCCTTCCGATTTAGGCAGCGTGTTGCCGCCACGTCCGGCATGGAAGCGCATGCCGAGCAGTTCGGCTGCCTCGAACTGCCGGTCGATCAGCCTTTTGCCGGCATGCCGCGGAAAGCAGTACTGATGGTCGAAAGCCGTCGTGCAGCCGTGCTTGATCAACTCCGCCATGGCCGTGACCGATGCGTGGTAAAAGCACTCCTCGGTCAGCCGCGCGAAGATGGGATAGATACGGTCGAGCCATTCGATGACCGACAGCTTCGTCCAGTCCAGATCGGCGCGGTTGCGCACGAAGCACTGAAAGAAGTGGTGATGGGTGTTAACGAGGCCGGGATAGACGAACCAGCCGGCGGCGTCCTGCGTGACGGTCCCGACAGGCAGCTGCTCCTTGTCGAGAGCTTCGCCGATGGCCCGTATCGCCGGGCCGTCGGTCAACAC
This sequence comes from bacterium M00.F.Ca.ET.205.01.1.1, assembly GCA_004791255.1. Taxonomy (GTDB): domain Bacteria; phylum Pseudomonadota; class Alphaproteobacteria; order Rhizobiales; family Rhizobiaceae; genus Mesorhizobium. The sequence continues at coordinate 7,375 of SRUQ01000020.1, read as the reverse complement.
ATCGACGTTGCGGCGGATGCGCGGACCGTTGCCATCGTCCACGATGACCGCCGCGCAGTTCTTCAACAGATAGCCTGCCACGTCAGGCCTCGCCTACTACTGGGACTGGCTCGGGTTTGAGCTCGTGCAGCCGGTGGATGCCGGGCATCTCGATGAAGCCGTCGAGACCGCGGATCGTCCGCGACCATAGACGGATCGCGGGATAAGGATCGAGCGAGACCCCGCCGTCCGGCGCCAGCGCCACATAGGGAAAACAGGCGATGTCGGCTACAGTCGGCCGGTCTGATGCGAGGAAGCGCTGGCCGCGGATATGCTGTTCGACGAGGCCGGCTTCCAGCTCCCGCAGGGCCGCTGTCCCCTGACCCTGAAGGGCATCGATATTGCCCGGACGCAGCAGCATCTCGTGCAGGCGGGCCGCCCCCAAGCTCGCGGTCAGCCGATGCGAAAAGGAAAGCCATTGCTGAACGCGCGCCGCCAGCCCGGCCGTATCGTTGCCCAACCATTGCGGTGCGGCCTTCGCGGCGAGGTAGACAAGCATGGCCGAGGATTCGGTCAGGACGAGGTCGCCGTCCTCGAGGATCGGGATCGAACCCGCCGGATTGAGCGCCATGAGTTCCGGACCGCGATGCTCGGCACCGGGATGGAAATCGACGGGCCGGATGTCGAGCTTCACTCCGACCAGCGCAGCCATCAGGCGCGCCTTGTAGCAGCTCGGCGATAGCACGTAGTCGTAGAGCTTCATTGCGCCACCAGTTGCGCGCCGTAAGTGTAGCCATGGCGCTTCAGCCAGCGCCGGTAGGCAACCGAGGTCAGGTCGGCTCGCGTGGGAATCTCCATACCGGGATCGAGCGGTAGCAGCCTCGGAATCTGGTTTTCGAGGATGGACCGGTCCTGGACGAAGATCGTCTGCTGGAAATGGATCAGGTCTGTCATCGGCGTCTCGTCGTCGAACAGCGCCATCCATGGCCACACGTCGCAAAGGTCTTCGGCAAGAGGCTGGACGAAAAGCGTAATAACGTCCCATTCGCCCGGGCGCGGCGGACAGGTCTTGTAGAGGATCGAGCAGGTCGGCGCGGGCACGCGATACATATATTCCGTCGTTATGCCGCCTTCCGCCGACTTGGCGGCCTGCGGCTGGTAGAACCTTACCTGGGTCGCCCAAACCTCGTCCTCGTCCTCTCGGATCTCGACCTTGTAGTTCTGGACCTCCGTGTGCGGTTCGGCTCCCAATATGTCGGTATGGACGAATGGAAAATGCGCAATGTCCAGGAAGTTCTCCACCGCGCGCAACGGCGAGCAGCGCACGCGAACCACGCCGACATCGACGAGCCGGCGGCCGGGCTGATCGGCTTCGGGGATCGCAAACAGCGGCTTTTGTGGATCGCCGAGCGATGACCAGACATGGCCATAGCGGATGCAGGCCGGTAGGGCACGTCCGTTGCCGCCCGTGACCTTCGCGTTTCCGTCTTCGCCGCGCCTCACTTCTATCGGCTCGCCCATCAGGGCCGTGCTGCGCCCGTGCGCATCGAGCTGGCTGGCAAGGCTGACAGGATACCATCCGTCGATCATAGTGTCGCGGGTCATCGGGCGATCCCGCCGCGCGCAATATCCTCGGCCACCCGCCGCAGCGACTCGGCGGCCCTCGACGCGGCGATACGCTCGCCCGGATTGCTGTCCTCGTCCGCCAGAACATGCATCAGCGTGCGCGCCTGCCCTTCGGGAGCAAGCAGCAGCCGGACGGCCCGGTCATCGTGCGTGTAGTCGAGCAGGCCTCCGGCGGCCCTCGTGCCCGCCGCCGCCTCCAGCGCCACGATACCCGCTTCCACCACCATGGAACGGAGCGGTGCAAGGCCCTCGAACCGCGGCGGCGGGGCGGCGGGTTCGCCAACCGAAATCCATATGATGCCGCCGCCATCCTCGACGTGCTGCGTCGCGACACGAATCGTGTCCGGCGGCGTCAGTGCCGGATGGGCCGGAATGCGCAGGCAGTTTCCCGCCTGGGCGTAGCTCCAGCCGTGATAGATGCAGGACAGAGTCTCACCGCGTACGAAGCCGTGGGAAAGGCGCATGCCGCGATGGGGGCATCTGTCGGCAAAGGCCGCCGCACGGCCGGAGCGGGTTCGCCAAAGGGCTACCGGTCCGGCCGGGGATTGTGCCGGCATTACGGTTCCCGCCGGCAAGTCCGCGGAGAGGGCAACAGGCATCCATGAGCCGGTCGGATAGGGGGGCATACGTCAACTTTCAAACGACATCAGCATCTCCCGACCACTGCTTCGCGGTCAAGAGATTTTGCTAATAAGCCCGGTCACGTTTGCACAATATTTCCTCACTGACAATAATGCCTAAAAAAGGGGCATGGCGTCTCCCGGGCAGGGCCACAGCCTTCAAAACCTAGCTCGATTCGTTCTCGATCGGCGTCCGGCGAATGGTCTCGACCCAGACATCGATTGGTCCAAGGCAGCACCCCATCTCCATCATATCGATCAGCTCCGCCGGACCGGCGACGTCGAGCTCGATCCGATCGGGACCGGCGACGCATATGGCCTGCGCGAGCCCGAGCTTGGCGGCATGACGCTCGATCCACGGCAGAAAAGACGCAGCTTCGACATCGCCGAGGATCGTCATGCGCTCCCGCCAGGAATGTCGATTTTGCTCGCTCATGGAAAACCTCGGCAAGGTCGATGCGTAGAAGGTTCGGCGAAAGGGACTATGGGGAGAAGAGGGGATGGTGCCCAGAGGCGGAACCGAAGCGAAGGAAATCTGGCTTTGTTTCCAGATAGTTGGGGCTGGCGCAATAGCAGGACTAGCCAACAAAAATACCAACAAAATATTTCTGTGGATTGGTTCGGTTTCTCGGACATTGCTCGCTCAATGCCTTCGCATCCCAAACTTCCGTCAGATTCCGATAGCTGTTGCTACTCGAGCTTGGGCCCAGATAGTCCTCTCGATCGCGTTCCATGTGAGCGGCCGGAATCGGTCCTGCCGCAGCTGCAGACTGCCGCCGCTGTCCGGTCGTTACTGAACCGAGACCTGTGCGCGGATGCCCCGACGGTGTCCTCCCCACCGGCAGGGCACCGTTTCTAAGTGCTGGAGGGGGAATTTGAAGCGCGTCGGCGATTGAGGGTGAGAGGGTGATCGGCATATCCGGATGGCACACCCTGGGCCAGTTTTTGCCGGCTCACCACATGATCATGGCCCTGGGCGCACGGCCTTGTGCCTCCAGCAGCTTGCGCAGCCGCCGCTTCGCAGTCCCAGCATTTCGCCGGCTCTGCACGAGCACGTGGAGGATGGACCGTTCTGGTGAACGGCGCACCAAATCCTTATGCCCCCCATATTGGGCGGCCAAGCCCCCGCGTCCACATCACTACATTGCGGGCGACCATCACGGCGATCAAGACCGCTTTGACGTCGTTCGCCTTACCTCCCGATCAGCCTTCCTGGTTGGCTTTGCTGACTATGATCCCTGGACTGGTCGGCTGAGGTGTGCTGCTGAAGCAGCTGAACCGATTGATTGACTCTGACGTGACTGTCGACTCGTCAACATCACGCTCGTGGGCAGTTTTAGCTCTTCGCACCTGCACAAAAATGTGCCAAACGCGGCATCCATGGTTGGTAACGTTGGGGAAGGAGCCCTTGTTGAGTGCGGTTGCTAACACCAAGGCGATCACACCGCCGGATATTCGTCCCCGGAAGGGTGGCACTCCGCTCGTCTGCCTGACGGCCTATACCACGCCGATCGCAAAGCTCGTTAATCAGCATTGTGACATTGTTCTCGTCGGCGACAGCGTCGGCATGGTGCTCCACGGCTTGCCGTCGACGCCGGGCGTGACGCTTGAGATGATGATCATGCACGGCCAGGCCGTGCGACGCGGCCTCGAGCAGGCGCTGATGATGGTCGACATGCCGTTCGGCTCCTACGAGGAAAGCCTCGAGCAGGCCTTCCGCAATGCTGCACGTGTCGTGGCGGAAACCGGCTGCGCGGCGGTCAAGCTCGAAGGTGGCGAAGCAATGGCGGAGACGATCCGCTTCCTCACAGCGCGCGGCGTGCCGGTCATGGGCCATGTCGGCCTGACGCCTCAGGCGGTCAACACCTTCGGCGGCTACCGCGTCCAGGGCAGAGGCGAGGACGGCGAACGCATCAGGCGCGATGCCCTCGCGGTGGCCGAGGCCGGAGCATTCTCGGTGGTGCTGGAGAAGGTCCCCGAGGCGCTCGCCCACCGGATATCCGCAGAGGTAGCCATCCCGACCATCGGTATCGGCGTCTCGGCGGCCTGTGACGGGCAGATTCTCGTCGTCGACGACATGTTGGGCATCTTCGGCGACTTCCGGCCGAAATTCGTCAAGCGCTATGCCGAACTCGGTGAGATCGCCGGGGAGGCGATTGCGGTCTATGCGCAGGAGGTGCGCGACCGCCGCTTTCCGGCGGCCGAGCATCTGTTCGGCGATGCGCCATAGACGGTCGATGGTGGAGAAGCAGCATGACCATTCCGATCGCACGAACCGTCGCCGAATTGCGCATGGCTGTCGCGGCATGGCGTCAGAATGGCCTGAAGGTCGCTGTCGTGCCGACCATGGGGGCCTTGCATGAAGGCCATCTGAGCCTGGTGCGTGCCGCGCTCGCCAAGGCGGACCGGGTCATCGTGACGCTGTTCGTCAACCCGAAACAGTTTAACAGCGCGGCCGATCTTGCGGCCTACCCGCGCACTGAGCATGACGATGCCGCCAAGCTTGCGCCGCTGGGCGCTCATCTGCTCTACGCGCCAAATGCAGCGGAGGTGTATCCGGAAGGTTTCGCCACCACGATCTCGGTGAGTGGAGTGAGCAGGGGCCTGTGCGGCGCGTTCCGTGCCGGCCATTTCGACGGCGTGGCAACCGTCGTCGCCAAGCTCTTTTTACAGACGCGTGCTGATCTCGCCTTCTTCGGCGAGAAGGATTTCCAGCAACCGCACGTCGTTCGCCGGCTCGTCCGCGATCTCGACATTCCAATCGAGATTGTAGCATGTCCAACGGTACGGGAAGTCGACGGCCTGGCGATGTCGTCGCGCAATGTCAGGCTCTCGGCCGCACAGCGCTTGGCAGCGCCAAGGCTCGCCGAAGTCCTGTCGGCTTCGGCCGGGCGATTGTCGGCGGGATTGCCAGCCGAGCTTGTGCTTGCCGAGGCCAGGCAAGCGATCCTCGCTGCCGGTTACGACGAGGTCGAGTATCTCGAGCTACGAGCAGACCATGACCTGTCGCCGCTTTCCGCCGCGGATCGACCGGCCCGCCTGATCGCCGCCGCCTGGATCGGCGGGACGCGGCTTATCGATAACCTCGGAGTTCTGCCCGGCCAGCGCAAAGGCGAGCTGCTCGCGGCAGCCAATGCCGCATGATTGAGAATGCCGCAGGGCTTGTAAAAAGGTGCGTCGTCAAATGACCCAGACAAATGGCCGGAGCAGGGAGTGGATATGGTGTTTCGATTGAAAGAGCGCCTCGGCAGGAAGTTCGAAGAAGAAGTGCAATTCTTCAAGGGCTGGCAGAAGGACAAGAAACGAGTGGGCGCGCTGATGCCAACGTCCGTTCATGCCGCGCGTCGTATGGCAAGCATCATCAATCCGGAATCCGGATTGCCGGTTCTTGAACTTGGCGCAGGAACTGGCGTCATCACCAAGGCAATCCTGGAAAGAGGCATCAAGCCGCATCAACTGGTTTCGGTCGAGTATTCCAAGGATTTCTATCAGCGCCTGACGCGAGTCTTTGCGGGCGTGGATTTTCGATTGGGCGATGCGTTCGCGCTGGAGGAAGTGCTTGCCGAGCGGAGCGGGGAGCAATTCGACTGTGTGATAAGTGCGGTACCGCTGTTGAGCTTTCCGATGGCACAGCGTGTTGGCCTGCTTGAAGATTTGCTGGCCCGCATACCCGCTGGCAGACCTGTGATTCAGATCACCTACGGACCTTTGTCGCCGGTGATCAAAATGCCGGACCGCTACGTGGTGTCTCACTATGATTTCGTCGTCCGCAACATCCCGCCCGCACAGCTCTGGGCTTACCAACGAGCAGTCTGAGGCGCGGGACGCGCGGTAAGTGGCGGCATTGCGCAAAATCGTGCTGAAGGACAGAACGGTGGTCGTCACGAAATTCGCATCGATTGCGCTTTTGTTGCCGCCGCCGTTTTTGCGGTGGCCCCTACGCCCTTTAGCAGACAGATGCTCACTCCCGAAGAAATCGTGCTACTCGGGCGCGTATTTTGATCGAACTAGCCTTCCGAACGAAACCGAGGCTGATCGCGAGCAGCGGACATCCTATACCATCTTTCATACCAAGCCGGTGTCACGGATGAGGCGGAGCTCGACGAGCTCCTGGCAAGACAGGCGTCGCTCGCACTCCGCCTTTCGCTGCCAGATTTGCGCCGAGCCCCGCAAACCGACAAAGGCGCTTTGAGATGGTGGCGCGGCTGGCCTGTCGGTCAACCGGCCGTGATCGACCGCAGTGCCTCCTGTGCTACATCGAGTCGACCTAGCGCCTCGAACAGCGGTTGGCCGTCCCGTTTATGCTCATCAGACAGCATCGAAGATCGTGTTCTCGTCGCATGCGGTTCAGGCGCATTTGAGCCCTCGCACGTTCTCATCTGCTGCGCACTTCGCCCTGCGGACGACAGACGAAGCCACCACGGCCGCGAAAATCTCGCGACGGCGTCTCGATGCCGGGACCGACCTGCCATTTTTGAGAGGTGATCCGTGCAGGTGCCTGACGTAAGAGCGTGACGGTCTGCGCCGTCTTGGGGTGCCTCAGCTTGTACGATGGCCGGCTGCCCTTCCGTGCCACGAATGCGATGAAGTCCAGTCACTCTACCGTGCAATGGCATTCAGAAATACGACAGGAAGACCATAATAGTCGGGTTTGGCTGAAAGACTTTTCCGCGGATGCCGAAAAAAAGGGACAGCTCTTCCGGTCCTTGCAAAGCTGCTGAACTCGTTTTCGTTGGACAAGCGTGGTCGCCAGTTCAGCTCTTGCGAGTGATCAGCGAACCACCGCAAAAGCGATCACTTACATGCATGGCTGCATTCTTCTGCAGTTTCCCGAAAACAAACAGCTTGGCTTTGCGCACGCTGTCTTCGAGTGGGCTCGCATTCGCGAGATGCGCTGCTATCGCGCTGGCCAGCATGCAGCCCGTCCCGCGCATCGATGCGGCAAGGCGTGGTGAGTCGAAGCGGATTAGGTCGCAAACTCATAAACTGGGTATCGTGCTGAGGTAAGTTCTGATTCAAGGCTTCTTTTGGAGGCTTTGATGCGTCGGTATGAATTGAGCGATTTTGAATGGGGCATCATCGCGCCTCATCTCCCCAACAAGGTCCGCGGTGTGGCACGCGTTGACGACCGCAAGGTGCTCAACGGCATC
>SRUQ01000208.1 GCA_004791255.1 bacterium M00.F.Ca.ET.205.01.1.1 | reverse complement strand
ATTAAATATTATAAAATATAATAATAAAAGGTTTAAATTAATCCTTACTAAAAGAAGACTAATATTAGTTAGGATAATAGGCCTTAAGGATAAAACTACTAAAGGGGAGAGATTATATTATAATCTTAGCGGCTATATTATATATACCCTATAAAAACTCTAACTTAAGTAACTAACTAAATAAGGACTAATAAGTATAGGAATAATAGCACTCTAGGATTATATTATTCTAGGACTAATAATAACCTTATATTATATTACTTCTATATAGCTAATATTAGTATATAAAT
>SRUQ01000207.1 GCA_004791255.1 bacterium M00.F.Ca.ET.205.01.1.1 | reverse complement strand
GTTTTTCCTTCCCCCTTCTAGTCTGCCTGGTTTAAAAAGCTGGTTTATAATCTCGCTCTCTTTACTCCTAGGTATTTAATCGACCTACCTACTAAGTCTATATAACTTCTATAACCGCTCTAAAGATGCTTATAAAGCTATAGTATTATTCTTAGCGAAAGCGCTTCTATCTTATATGCTACTTAATCTTATTATAGCTTTCTTAATTGCTAAGGCTGCTAGACTAAAAAGGTTATAGCTGATAATGCTTTACCTAGTAATTACGTAGGCTATAAATATCTTAGTATCTA
>SRUQ01000206.1 GCA_004791255.1 bacterium M00.F.Ca.ET.205.01.1.1 | reverse complement strand
AGGATCCTGTTATTCGTCGCTTGAACTGCCCCGCGCGCAGGGCGCCCCGGCTGCCGCCTTGCGGCGCGCCTCGATGCGGTCACGCCGCTCGACGCCGATCAGCTCGGCGACCCGCCATACCGTGTTGTCCTCGAGCTCGTGCAGCTCGCCATCGGCATAGACGATTTCCCACATCAGGCCGATGAAGGCCTTGCGCGCCTCGGCGTCGAGATCGCGCTTCAAGACGCTGGTGAAGGCATAGAGGTCGATCGCCTCATTGTCGGCGCGCTCGCCTGCCGCGGCCAGAGCGTC
>SRUQ01000205.1 GCA_004791255.1 bacterium M00.F.Ca.ET.205.01.1.1 | reverse complement strand
ATCGAAGGAACGCTCGATGCGACGGTCGCGGTTTCAGGCGCTGGAAAGACCACGAAATCGCTTGCCCGTTCTCTCGGCGGCAAAGCGGCAACCAAATTCAGCGACGGCGCCTTCCGCGGCATCGACATAGCGGAGGTCTACAACAACCTCGTCGGACTGCTCGCCGGCGGTTTCAAGCAGGATCAGGCCAAGAAGACGACGTTCACGGAACTCGGCGCCTCGTTCGCGATCGAGAACGGCGTCGCGCAGACGACGGACATCAGCCTGCTGGGCCCGCTGGTGCGAATGGAC
>SRUQ01000204.1 GCA_004791255.1 bacterium M00.F.Ca.ET.205.01.1.1 | reverse complement strand
GTTCACCGCGGCGTCGATGTCGGCATCGTCCAGCACCACCAGCGGCGCCTTGCCGCCGAGTTCGAGCAGCGCCGGCTTCAGGTGCCGGCCGGAGAGCTCGGCAATGATCCGTCCGACCTTGGTCGAGCCGGTGAAGTTGACGCGCTTGACCGCCAGATGCGCGATCAGCGCATCGACGATTGCCGCCGCGTCCTTCGGGTCGTTGGAGACGACATTGACGACACCCTTCGGCAGGCCGGCCTCGACCAGCACCTGGCCGATCAGCCGATGGGTGCCGGGGCACATCTCCGAG
>SRUQ01000203.1 GCA_004791255.1 bacterium M00.F.Ca.ET.205.01.1.1 | reverse complement strand
GGAACGCACGCCTTCGACCGGCTGATCCTGGCGACCGGATCGCGGCCGCGCCTGCTCAAGCTCGACGGCGTCGACCTTGCCGGCGTGGTCTCGCTGCGCTCATTGGCCGATGCGCACCTGATCCGCGAGCTCAGCGCGCAAAGCGAGGATGTGGTCATTCTCGGCGGCGGCTTCATCGGACTGGAGATCGCGGCGACGCTGAGGGTCGCTGGCCGGGTCTCCCAAGAAAATAAACAAGATAC
>SRUQ01000202.1 GCA_004791255.1 bacterium M00.F.Ca.ET.205.01.1.1 | reverse complement strand
CCCCTTGTTCCGGCAGGAAATCATCGGCAAAGGACGGCATGCTGCAAAGCGGGAGAATCAGTTGGACATCAGCATCGACTTTATCCGGCGCATCGCGCATGCCGCCGCCGCCGAGACCTTGCCGCGCTTCCGCAGCCAGGCCGCGGTAACCAACAAGGCGGCTGGCAGCTTCGATCCGGTCACCGAAGCCGATCGCGAGGCCGAGCGGGCGATCCGCGCACTGATATCGGCCGAGTATCCCGATCACGGCATTCTCGGCGAGGAGCACGGCAGCGAGAACATCTCCAGCCGGC
>SRUQ01000201.1 GCA_004791255.1 bacterium M00.F.Ca.ET.205.01.1.1 | reverse complement strand
CTCAACGTCTCACTGACGTACGCATCATTGAGTTGGCCGGGCGTATTGAGCTTGAAGCGTCCTCCAATTTCGCTTCGGCGTTTCCAGCCGAAACGCCAGCCCGCGTTGTCATGGATCAAGGGAAAGGGCCGGAAGAAATGATTGTACGACACCCACTTGGGGATGTCCTGCGCCCTTTATCGACCGATCAGATTTGGGAGAAATACAAGGGCCTCAGCAGAGAGAACGTTCACCAGCGGTAGCAGGACAAGAGCCTCTCGGCAATAGGCAACCGCGAAGCAGCAGTGCGTGGG
>SRUQ01000200.1 GCA_004791255.1 bacterium M00.F.Ca.ET.205.01.1.1 | reverse complement strand
TCGAGTTCAGCGGAGTTTATTTCACCGTTTCGATCAAGGCGGAACGCTCGCTGCTTTTCGACAAGGCGGGCGCACGGATCCGCTGACTTTCATTTCCGCCCGATCCCCAAGCGTGGCGGCGACCCATGGAGAATTCGACATGACATCTGGAAAAATCCGCTGGGGCATTCTCGGGCCCGGCAGCATCGCGAAATCCTTTGCCGGCGGCGTGGCGCAGTCGCGCACCGGCACGCTTGAGGCGCTCGGCGCCCGCAATCCCGC
>SRUQ01000199.1 GCA_004791255.1 bacterium M00.F.Ca.ET.205.01.1.1 | reverse complement strand
GATGCCGATATGAACGAGTTACCGCGTGGCGAGGCCGGCCGGCTAGCCGTCCGTGGCCCGACGGGCTGCCGCTACCTGAATGATCCCCGGCAGAAGGACTATGTGCGCGACGGCTGGAACCTGACAGGGGACTCGTTCTTCCGGGATGAGGAGGGCTATTTCCATTTCGCCGCCCGCTCTGACGACATGATAATTTCCTCAGGCTACAACATCGCTGGTCCCGAAGTTGAGGCGGCCTTGCTTTCCCACCCCCATGTCAAGGAATGCGCTGTCGTCGGCGTCCCGGACATCGG
>SRUQ01000001.1:856982-876283 GCA_004791255.1 bacterium M00.F.Ca.ET.205.01.1.1 | reverse complement strand
CGCAGCGGTGTGAGACGGGCATTCTTATGGATGTTCATTCGGATCCTCCGATGGATGCTGAAGCGTGGTAACTCCAGTCTCCTCGGTCCGGTCCGAATGGACAACCTCCCGAAAGCTCACAGCTAGCCGATCATGTGCCCGGGGAGCATCCAGTTCGAAAGCTTGCTCTAAGCGGCTTGGTGACTTGGCCGAGGTCACCCAGGTGGAAATGACCAACACTTGGGGTAAGCCTAGTGGCGCTCCCCTCGATGATGTCTGGCGGGGTGGTTAGCCGCCTCCGTGGGACAAGATCAGTCTACACGAATGGGCTATAGCCTCTCCTCGCCTGCCTCACTGGCCGTCCTTCAGAGCCGGCCACACGAGCTTTTGTCTTTCAGCAGGGCGTTTTTCTCGCCAGCTACAGAGCCACACCGACGCCATTAATGAGCGTCCAGTCGACGGGTTGGATGGCCCTGTCCATCTTGCCCAGCACCTTGGCTTAGCATTTGCCGGTGCGGCGGAAGCCTTCAAGACGCAGTTCTTGACCTTCTCCAGATCAGCCTCGGATGGATATCGGCAAGGGTTCAGCTCGTCCTTTTGAACTTGCGCATCTTCGTGTTGGCCAACCCCAGGCCGCCCGACATATTTGCGGTCTATCCGGCACCTCAACTTCGAACAACCTTGCGGCAAGCTCTTGGGATAGCCCACGCTCGTGCCTCCACCACCCGCTCAGCAGAGCCAGATTTGTCGTTGATGGCACGGAACTTGCGGAGTCATTCGCAGATGCGTCACGGACCGAGAGTGTCGTCCCATGAATTCGATCACCAAAAAGGCCGCCCGACGTTGCTGGGACCGCCTGCAATTACCTTATCCCAGAATTGGGAGCAACGGCTTCAAAAGGGATAACTCATCACCTCAATTTTGTCGATCGCGCGGCCATCGAACCGCAGCCATCGATCAGACTTCCGCCTCGTTGCACTCATTGCGACCGCCTTGGTGCTTGCGACAACCGCTCAATTCTGGCTGCCAGGATAACCACATATGGCGACGGAACTTCCTGCTTCAAAGCAATATAGAGATCGTCGATCATCCCCCCATCAAGGCCTCGATCGAGGACACCGCGTTCGGCTTGCTTGGTTCGCAGTGAACAGACCGCACTTCGACGAATGCGATCGATGCGACCGCGCCGAGAACTCTCCCGCATTGTCGACGGTTGGGTCCGTCGGCCCTCCGATGAGGCCTCGGATGCGTCGGGCGCCGAGGCCTCGACTGATGCCGACTGGCCGCCGCCGGAAGGTCTCGCGGCTTTGATCCCCGGCGATGTAGCCACCCCTGCTGCAACAGCTCCTAGCCGGAGAACTCATTCATGACCGAATCGGCGACAGATTTAGTGGACGCGGCTTTGTTCGACCGAGATCGGCTTGACCCAGAAAGTCCCTATCAACGTTCTGGCCCTGCATGGGGTGCCATCATTTCGCTTTCCTTCGGCACCTTCGGGCTTGTGACGGCAGAGTTTCTGCCCGCCAGCGTTCTGACACCGCTCGCGCATGATCTCCGTATCACCACGGGCACGGCTGGACAGGCGCTAACAGCGACCGCAATCGTCGCGGCGATCTCGGCACCGATAATCGCCATCGTGACAAAGCGTCTGGACCGCAGGGTCGTCATCTGGGCGATGACGCTCCTGCTGATCCTGTCGAACGTTCTGGCAGAGGTTGCGGGGTCGCTGCCGGTTTTGCTGGCGGCACGCGTCGTCCTTGGCATATCGCTTGGTGGTTTTTGGTCTATTTCGGCAGCGTTGGCGATGCGGCTGGTTCCAAGTCACCTCATGCCGCGCGCCATGTCGATCATCCTCACCGGCGTTTCTGTCGCCTCCGTCTGCGCGGCTCCAATCGGCGCTTATGTCGGTGACATTTGGGGATGGCGAGCCTCGTTCAAGGTCGCCGCAATCGTGAGTGCCGTTGCGCTGCTCGTGCAACTCGTAACCATTCCGCCACTGCCTCCGATCGAAGTGCGCAGATTCCGCAGTCCGCTGGATGTCGCGAAGAATCCGGCGATGAAGGTTGCGGTGCTAGTCGTGCTATTGGTCGCTTCCGGCCATTTTGCCAGCTTCGCCTACATCCGCGCCTTTCTCGAGAGCGTTCCTGCGCTCGAAAAGAAGTCAATCCCGCTCGTGTTCCTTGCTTTTGGCACGGCCGGCGTCTTCGGCAATTTAGCCGGCGCATTCCTCACCAAACACAGTCTCAAGGCGGTCGCGGCCCTGCCGCCCCTGCTCATTGCCGTAGCCGCTGTCTCGCTCCTGACTATGGGAGCATCGGCCTTGACCTCGGCAATTGCAGTTGCCGTATGGGGCTTTGCTTTTGGCGCGGTCCCGGTCGGATTGCAGACATGGATGGTGCTACGCGCCGCTCCGAAACAGGCCGAGAGCGCTGGTGTACTGATGGTCATAACCTTCCAAGTGGCCATCGCAGCCGGCACAACTTTCGGTGGCCTATTGGTGGATCACACGGGTATTGCCAGTGTCTTTGTCTACAGCGCGGTTGCCACGTTCCTCGCTGTCTTGACAGTATTTTTGCTCGGCCCGAACCGCAAAACCTGACCGCCTGGTGGGGAGTGACGGTCGGCGGCGTTCACGCTATTGCCACCTCTGAGCTCGGCCCAAAGGCCGCGGCTTCGTCGTAACCATGCGGTCGATGGGGCAGCGCCAAATTGCTTCCTGCTCATCGCGTTGCGATAATACAGCGCGCTTATTGCGTCATCGTGTCCCCGGTCTCGGCTTCAATGCCCGGCTACTGGCTGCGGAGGCAGATGGGCGCCGGCGTCCCACCGACGACGATCGGTCTTTTCTCATGTAGCTGTCGGGGAAACGAGGCAGGTTTTCCGCCAGAACCCGCCAGTCGTCGCGCTCGCGTTCGCCTTCCTTGCGCGCACCGAACAACTGGATGATGATCTTGCCGTCGGACCCATATGCTTCGAGCGAGGTGACGTGACTGTCATTGGTCGGCTTGCGCACGGCCCAAACCTCACGGATTTGGTGGGTCCTGAGATGCAGCCGGAACGTTTCGTCCAGCACATGGATGCACGGCCCGATCTGCTTGACCGACTTGATTAAGCCGGAATGGGTCTGGATAGAACCTCGGTTGCCGACGAAGCACATGATCGGCAATTCGTCTTCGGCCGCACGCTGGAGCACGGCGCCAACTGCGGCATTGTCGAGCAGCCAAGCGTAATCCTGGCCGACCATGCGCAAAGCCTGGCAGCGGCTGAGCTTGAGCGTCTTTAGAAGGTTGACGTCAGTCAGCCGGCTCCAGTGCTCGCGTAGGTCGTCCACCGTGCCGGCCCAGTCCGCAGTCCTCGCGCCCAGGTCGGCTACTCTCGCCTTAAGCGACATGGTCGGCTCCTGGTTGGCGGATACGAGCTCGGCCACCAGCTTTCGATAGGCATGAAGGTTGGAGACCGGCCTGAGATGCACCTTATGCACTGCTGCGCCGGTGGCGTCGAAGAATTGCAAACTGCGCTGGATTCCGCCGCGATGGCGCCTTTCAACAGCGAAACCATACCTCCAAGCTTGCGGGAAGACGCGAAGGTCGAATTCGTCACCAAGGACCATGGCGTGATTGTTGCCGGTTATCACTCTGTTGAAGACGCCAATCTTTTCGTGCACGGCACCTTGATTGCGGGTCAGCGCCGTCACTTCGCCCACGAATTCGAGGCCCGTCAGAACGTGATTGACGCGCGGGTCGATGCGTGCCGCGCCGAAACCGCAATGGGCCGCGACCAGTTCCGCTTCCGAAATGGCCAATTGGGCTGCGAAATCACGCGCGGGAATGTTCGGACAGACTTCCCACGCACGCCGGATTTCGTTGGGCGACCGCTTCTTGCGCTGATCCATGTTTTTACCCCTGCCCCGTTCTTCTTTTGACGATCGATCGAAAAACGGGCCTCAGGGGTGTGCACGGCGGACGCGATCGATCGTCAGGCACATGCCAGTCGAATCCTGTCTCCGGGCGGTCAGCGGCCAATCGCCGGTAGAGAGCGATTGTTGGGTGGTCGGCGCCAATCGGCCGATCGAGCATTCGGGTACCACCGGCGGTGCTGCTTTCCCACTCAAGGCGGGTCTGATGGATCATATTGCTCTCCTTCGTTCTTCGATTGCGAGGGCAACCCAAAGGTGAATCGGCCGGCAATTTTGCCGCCGCAACGAAGGCTTCACAAAAATCGTGCCAGTTGCTCCGCGGCAAGCTCTGAACATCTTTGGCTCTGTTCATTGCTTTACGCGTGAGTGCATCGCGAACTCAGGCGCCCTTCCTGTGACGCGGACGCGACAAATCCGACAGTAAGTGTCGGTTGTCGGACGTCTCCCCAGCAATCGAGCATAAGAGACGTCGGGATGTCCTACGGTTTTTGACACGTCTTCCCTTTGGCACGGTCCATGCGAGATGATCCGCGAAAACGTCGGACCGAGGAGAAATCGAGCCATGATTACGCTCACCGACAACGCTGTTGCCGCCATCAAGGCCGCTCTTTACCGCGCCAGCGAGCCGGCGGAAGGATTTCGCATCATGGTCCATGCCGGCGGCTGCGCCGGCTTCCAATACTCAATGGGCCTGGAGAGCGTCTCACGTGAGGGCGATGCGATCATCGAGCGAGATGGGCTCAAGGTGTTCATGGATAGAGGCTCCCAACCCCATGCAGCCGGCATGACCGTGGACTTCGTCACTGGGCTCGAAACATCCGGCTTTGTTTTCGATAACCCCAATGCGCGTGAGACGTGCGGCTGCGGCAAGTCCTGCAAATGATTGCGAGGGAACAGGCTATGTTCGACTATAGCGACGCCAAGGAATACTGCGTCGAACCGGCACCGCCGGCGCTCTGGAACCGGCCGACACGCACTGTCGGCCCGGAACAATTGCGTTCGGTGATGCGCCAAATCGCGATCATCGATCGTTGCCGTGGGCAAGCAAACAAAATTGCCCGAAACAGCTGAATTCCCGGCAGATGCCGCCACCAAAGGGCAATGTCGACAGCGACCGGTCAGCCAAGCCATCGCTCGCCCGGCCGCCCACCTTACCAGATACGATATGCGCCAGAGGTTCAATGGCCCGCCTACCCTTGAATCATTTCAGCAGTTGAAGGATCACTCCCATGAACCCTGTCTATCTCGACAACAACGCAACGACGCGGGTTGATCCTGCAGTCGTTGGAGCGATGTTGCCTTTCTTTACGGAGCAATTTGGCAATCATTCGTCCATGCACGCCTATGGCGCATCGGTTGCTGAAGCCGTGAGAAAGGCGAGGCAACAGTTGCAAGCCCTCATCGGCGCGGGATTCGAGGACGAGATCATCTTCACCTCGGGCGGGACTGAAAGCGACAGTACAGCCATCCTTTCGGCGCTGGAGGTGATGCCCGACCGAACGGAAATAGTGACTTCCGCGGTTGAACATCCGGCCGTTCTGAAGTTGTGCGCGCACCTTGAAAAGACGCGCGGCGTCAAGGTGCACATTATCCCAGTCGATCACCACGGCCGGCTCGACCTGGACGCCTACAGAACCGCTCTCACTCCACAAGTGGCAATCGTCTCGATAATGTGGGCGAACAATGAGACCGGTACGATCTTTCCCGTGGTTAAGCTTGCCGATCTAGCCAGGGAAGTCGGCGCGCTTTTCCACACTGATGCAGTGCAGGCGGTCGGAAGGCTTCCGATTGAGCTGAAATCGACCGCGATCGACATGCTGTCGCTCTCCGCCCACAAGCTGCATGGTCCAAAGGGGATAGGCGCGCTTTATGTAAGACGTGGCGTGCGCTTCTCCTCCATGATCAAGGGTGGGCACCAAGAGCGCGACCGGCGTGCAGGCACTGAAAACACACCCGGCATAGTCGGACTGGGCATGGCGGCCGAACTCGCCTTGAAATTCATGGACGAGACAAAACGAATAAAATGGTTGCGCGACCGCCTTGAGAACGGGATCATCCAGCGCATCCCAAACACATCCATCAACGGCGATCCGCAAGAGCGATTGCCAAACACTGCAAACATTGGATTCGAAGGTATCGAAGGCGATGCAATTCCAATTGTCCTGAGCCGGCTGGGAATCGCCTGTTCCGCCGGGTCCGCCTGTGCCTCTGGCTCACTGGAACCGAGCCATGTTCTGATCGCTATGAACGCGGCATGTGGGGCAGTCCGCTTCTCCTTGTCGCGTGACAACGGCGAAGATGACGTAGACCGCGTGCTTGAGGTCCTGCCTGCGATCACCGAGAAGCTACGGGCCGTTCCCAGTGCTGGACTGTGCGGGCGAGGTGCAGAACAGCTTCATTCCGGCCCGGGTCCGAGCGGCACAATAGCCGACGAGCCGTGAGGTCTTCCTCAACGTGACGACCCTGCGCAATGGAGAGCAGTCAAACTCGGGGTCGCCTTCACCACTTCAGAAAAGCTTGAGATCGCCAAGTCTCTTGCCCAGCCGCCGTGCCAGAGGTCGGCACGCCGTCAGCAATGTCACCAATGCATCGACACCACAATTACGCGCCGGGAGAATACAATGAACTGCTCCGCTGATAGCCGCCCGATCGATCGCACCGATATCCTAGCGCGACTGAAGGGCCTGTCGGCCGCGGAGGACTTCTTCGCCTGCCTTGGCGTCTCCTACGACCCGAAAGTGATGAATGTCTCGCGGCTCCATATCATGAAGCGCGTGGGCCAATACCTTGCCGAAGAAGATTTCTCCGGTCTGCCTAACCAGGTAATCGCCGCGCGGGTGCGCGCCAAGCTGGAACGCGCCTACGAAGATTTCGCGACTTCCTCGCCGCTCACGCAACGTGTGTTCAAGGTGCTAAGGGACCACGATCCAAACATATGTCCCGCACCTGGCCGCGCCTTCGTCCCGCTCGACTCTGCACTGAAGCGGTTCGGAAAGTAATGAGCCCGACACGGCTGCGACGCGACAATGTCGAGAAGTCGACAAATCCAGTCCTCATGACGCCTCCTCGGAAGCAAACGAAGCCACCTTCTGGAATAGAGGCAGGAAGACGACTTGGCATGAACGATGCAGGCAATGAGGCGAACCGCCAAGCACGAATCCGGACTGGGAGCTTAGAGAAACCGCCAATGCATATCGTAATCTGCATCAAGCAGGTGCCGGATTCGGCACAGATCCGCGTGCACCCGGTGACGAACACGATCATGCGTCAGGGTGTTCCGACCATCATCAATCCTTACGACCTGTTCGCCCTCGAAGAAGCGCTCAAACTGCGCGACGTTCATGGTGGCGAGGTTACTGTGCTCACAATGGGTCCGCCCATGGCGGAGGACTCGCTGCGAAAGGCGCTCGGTTACGGTGCTGACCGAGCAGTTCTCTTGACGGACCGCTATTTTGCCGGATCCGATACGCTGGCGACTTCCTTTGCTCTTTCGCAAGCAATCGCAAAAATTGGGGAGACTTTCGGCAGGCCGGACATCGTCTTCACCGGCAAGCAGACGATTGACGGCGATACCGCCCAGGTCGGACCGGGCATAGCCAAGCGCCTAGATTTATCGCAACTTACCTATGTCGCGAAGATTGCCTCCATCGATCTCGATACGCGAGAGATCGAAGTCGCGCGTCGCGCCGAAGGCGGCACCCAGTTGCTGAAGAGCAGACTCCCTTGCCTCATTACCATGCTGGAAGACACCAACGAAATCCGCCGGGGCTCGCTCCAGCAGGCTCTGTGCGCGGCGCGCAGGCAAGTCGTGAAGTGGACTGCAGCCGACGCCGGCATTGACGATCTCACCCGGTGCGGTCTGCGTGGCTCGCCTACAGTCGTCAAGCGTGTTTTCGCCCCCACCGCACGGGCAGAAAGGGCGGCGCAGATCGACACCGCGGAAAGGGGCTTGCAGGACATAGCCGATGAACTCATCGCCGATATCTTAACCCGCCGGCCGGCGCTGGAACATGAGCTGGCCTTCAACAGCGGCACGTGACGGCCAGGAGCAGAAAATGTCGACCGCAAGCCAAACCACCCCTCGCATTGCCCCCGGCCGTGCCGGTGTAAAGAAAGAACTTCCCGACCATTTCAAAGACTACCGGCACGTGTGGGTCTTCCTCGAGCTCGAACGCGGCAATGTGCATCCTGTATCATTCGAACTGCTGGGCGAAGGCCGCAAATTGGCCGACAAGCTTGAAGTCCAGCTCGCGGGCGTCGTGCTGGGACCGCCGGGCGAGATGGTCGAGGACGCTGTTGCCGAGGCCTTCGCTTACGGGGCGGATCTTGTCTACATCGTCGATGCGCCGCCGCTCGCCGACTACCGGAACGAGCCGTTCGCCAAGGCGCTCACGGATCTGGTCAATACCCATAAACCCGAAATCCTCCTTCTCGGCGCGACCACACTGGGCAGGGATCTTGCAGGCTCGGTAGCGACGACCCTGCAGACGGGGCTCACGGCCGACTGCACCGAACTTGATGTAGATTCCGACGGTTCACTCGCCGCGACCCGTCCGACTTTTGGTGGCTCATTGTTGTGTACGATCTATACACTAAATTACCGGCCGCAAATGGCGACGGTGCGACCAAGGGTCATGCCTATGCCGCAACGGGTGGATAAGCCGGTCGGGCGTGTCATGCGGCACAAGCTGTCGCTCGTTGAGGACGATATCGTCACCAAAGTCCTCGGCTTCCTACCGGATAACCAGTCGGCAATGGCAAATCTTGCCTATGCGGATGTCGTGGTTGCGGGAGGCCTCGGTCTCGGAGCGGCGGAGAACCTTCAGCTTGTGAAGAATCTTGCCCGAGCGATCGGCGCCGAGCATGGCTGTTCGCGCCCCTTGGTCCAGAAGGGCTGGATGCCGGCTGATCGACAGATTGGACAAACTGGCAAGACCATTCGACCGAAGCTTTACATCGCGGCCGGAATTTCCGGCGCCATCCAGCACCGAGTTGGGGTCGAGGGGGCCGATCTCATCGTCGCGATCAACACCGATCCGAACGCGCCGATTTTCGAGTTCGCCCACCTCGGGATCGTCACGGATGCAATCCGCTTCCTGCCCGCACTGACGGAAGCCTTCACCCGGCGGCTGTCGCCGCACAGTCGAGACAAGCTTGCGAGTTGAGGGAGAGGACATGATTGAACAATTCGATGCCATAGTGGTCGGAGCCGGCATGTCTGGAAACGCAGCTGCTTACACTTTGGCAAGCCAGGGGCTGAAGGTACTGCAGTTGGAGCGCGGGGAATATCCGGGCTCTAAGAACGTCCAGGGTGCCATAATGTACGCGAACATGCTGGAGAAGATCATCCCGGACTTCCGGGATGATGCGCCCCTCGAGCGGCACCTGGTCGAACAGCGACTTTGGGTGTTGGACGACACGTCTCACACCGGAATTCATTACCGGTCGGACGACTTCAATGAGGCGAAACCCAACCGCTACACGATCATTCGCGCCCAGTTCGACAAATGGTTTTCCCGCAAGGTGCGCGAGGCTGGCGCGACGGTCCTGTGTGAGACGACCGCGACGGAACTCGTCCGTGATGGCAATGGCAAGGTGATCGGCGTCCGCACAGACCGGGCTGGCGGAGTGGTCTTCGCGAATGTGGTCGTTCTCGCAGAAGGGGTGTCGGGATTGCTTGGCACTCGCGCAGGCCTGCGCGAGATGCCGAAGCCGGAGACCGTGGCGCTTGCCGTCAAGGAAATGCATTTCTTGCCCGAAGAGGTCATTGGCCAGCGGTTCGGGGTCAAGGGCGATGAAGGCTGCGTAATCGAGGCCGTGGGCACGATCTCTCGCAGCATGGCCGGGCTCGGCTTCCTTTACACCAACAAGGAGTCGATATCACTCGGCATCGGCTGCCTGGTCTCGGATTTCGCCGCGACGATGGAGAGCCCGTCCGCCCTCCTGGATGCGATGAAAAACCATCCTTCGATCCGGCCGCTGATCGCTGGCTCGGAGGTGAAAGAATATGCCGCCCATCTTATCCCCGAAGGTGGTTACAAGGCCATTCCGCAGCTCTTCGGCGACGGTTGGGTCATCGTCGGCGACGCAGCGCAACTGAACAATGCCATTCACCGTGAGGGTTCGAACCTTGCCATGACCTCGGGTCGTGTCGCGGCTGAGGCGATCATCAAAGTCAAAAGCCGCAACGGTCCTATGACCAAAGCGAACCTTGCGCTCTACAAGACGATGCTGGATGACTCCTTTGTGATCAAGGATCTTAAGAAATACAAGGACATGCCAGCCTTGCTCCACACCAATTCCAGCAACTTTTTTGACAGCTATCCGCGGCTGATGTCGCATGCCGCTCAGAACTTCATGCGTGTCGACGGCACGCCGAAGATCGAGAAGGAAAAGAACACCACGGCCGCCTTCATCAACGCGCGCTCGCGCTGGGGGTTGGTCAGCGACGCGGTCCGCCTGGCATTGGCATGGCGCTGAAGAGGGTACAAGATGACGATCGCAGTGACGAAGGTTCGTGTCGAGGACAAACTTTACCAGAACCGCTATCTGGTCGATTCCGGCCGCCCCCATATTATAGTGCGACCGCACGACAAGCCAAGCGCGAACTTGCTTGCGTTGACCTACGTCTGTCCGGCGAAATGCTATGAGTTGAATGACAAGGGTCAAGTCGAGATCACCGCCGACGGCTGCATGGAATGCGGCACCTGCCGGATATTGTGCGAGAAAGGCGGCGACATCGAGTGGAACTATCCGCGCGGCGGCTTTGGTGTCCTGTTCAAGTTCGGATGATCAGCCGGGACCGTGCCAAGAGCATGCCGGCAGCGAGCAACTGCGGCACACCATGAGCCTCTCCATCCACTTGCAAAGAGCTAGTGAATATTGGCCTTTCGCAATTCAAATTTCCTTGACTCGTTAGCGGTGTCCTCAGGCCACGGCGCTGCCCTGTGCGCCGGACTTACCACCGGTCACGTGGTCGAGCCCCTTTGGGACAACGCCCGGCCATCGTGCCGGATGGCAGCCACAACGGCCGGTGAGCAAGTGGAACGGCACAACCCATGGCAAAGACGTATGTGCTAGTGCATGGTGCCTGGCATGGCGGATGGTGTTGGCGGGACGTGGCTGCCAATCTTCGCAAGATGGGATGCCACGTGACCACGCCGACCAGGTGTCGGCGAACGCGCACGTTTGCTGTGCAAGGACATCACGCCCGACACATTCGTGACCGACATCGTCAACCACATTGTGACGGAAGAGCTGAGCGATGTGATCCTTGTCGGTCACAGTCTAGGCGGCATCAGCATCACCGGCGCCGCCGACCGGATACCCGACCATATCAGCCATCTCGTTTATCTCGACAGCGCCATCGTCGAGAGCGGTCAAAGTGTATTCAGCACCATGCCCCCCGACATCGTCGCGGCCCGTCGAAAATTGGTTGCGGAGGAAGGACGGGGTATCTTCATGCCGACTCCGCCGCCAACAGCATTCGGCATTCCCGAGGGACACTCGCTCACGGACTGGGTGCGGCGCCGGATAACACCGCATCCGGCAGGCACCTACGAAAGCGGACTTAAGCTCGAGCACCCGCTCGGCAACGGCAGACCCCGAACCTATGTCGTCTGCACTAATCCACTCCACCCGCCGATGGCGGGAGCGCGAGAATGGGTCGCGAAGCAGGATGGCTGGGCGTGGCAGGAACTCGCCACTGGCCACGACGCAATGATCCTCGCGCCGACGGAAGTTGCTCTCCTTCTTAGCGCAGTCGGCTGAGGAACCAAGTAGGGTGAGCGGCGGCCGATTCTCAGGCCGTGGCCTTGAGCTCTGGTGCACGGATAGGCCCAACGGGTCGTTCCGGTGGCGCCACCGAAACCACTAGGCGGGAGTGGCCTGTCCTGCCGACGTCGCAAGCTTGCGAGCGTTCCGCCGCGGCCGCAGCCCGTAGCGCCGGGCAACCTCCGAGATCACCGCGTCGGCTCCAGGGTCTCGGAATGACTCCGTGCCTTGTCGTCCATCGACCAATGCCGCCGACCAACAGCGCCGTTGATCACCCTCGAAAACGCCGAGGCTGCCGCTCAGGGTCAATCGTAAGTTCAAGTTCAGACACAAGCCGATCTCCGATCCACCTCAGAATCGGCAGGCCCACAGATCGCGGGTCCTCCTGGAAGGACACAGCGCTTACCCTTGAAATATGGAGAACCATGGCTTTGCGCCGTCGGCAGTTGAGCTGATCTCGCAATGCTATTTCCCCGGCAACGTCCGAGCCGGAGAACTGCGTGCTTGGCGTTCTCCTCTGGAAGGAACCAATCTTTCGGAACGTGGCAATGTCATCGACGAGCTCTCACGGGCCAGCACGATGCCGGTTCGGCGCATCGGCGCCCCCTGAACACGAGATAGCCACTTGCGATTCTAACGATACGGCCGGACGGGGGCTGAGACCGCGGCGGACGGAGCGTGACGGCTGATCGACACAATGGAGAAGGCCGGCTGGGTTCAGGCTAATGCGGCTCGAATTCTCGGCCTCAAGCTGCGACAAGTCGGCTAGGCGATACGCCGGCATAGTATCGAGGTGAAGGAAATTCTAAGAGCCTGATGAGCCAATCGTCAGGCCAGTGGTCTTGCGCGCCCTGTGCGCGACAAGGAGTGCTTCGTGCTTCTGAACGGATTTGGACTTGCACTGTCGCAAGCAGGACAAAATTGTGTCGCGCCGGCCTGACACAATGCGATATCGACCCGAATAGTGAACTGAAGCCGCTTTTTTCAGTTGGTATGGCTCTTGCACCTTGAACCGCGACGTTACCAGCAACGGAGCCGTTTGATGTCCTCACCGACAGTTTCGATTGAGGGGCCGACTAGCACGACATCCGAGGGTTTTCTGGCAGCCGCGAAATCCGGTGGCTGCGCATCGTCCTCCTACGGCTCGTCGCCGACCAGCCCGGGCGAAGGGGATCCGGCTATTTGGGAAAGGATCAAGGATCACCCCTGCTTTTCGGAGGAAGCGCATCATTATTTCGCGCGTATGCATGTGGCGGTCGCGCCGGCTTGCAATGTCCAGTGCAACTATTGCAATCGCAAATACGATTGCGCCAACGAGAGCCGGCCTGGTGTTGTGTCTGAGAAGTTGACGCCCGACCAAGCGCTACGCAAGGTCATCGCCGTTGCCAACAAAGTTCCGCAGCTTTCGGTTCTTGGCATCGCTGGGCCGGGGGATGCCTGTTACGATTGGGAGAAAACGAAGGCAACGCTCGACCGCGTCATCAGGGAAATCCCCGACATAAAGCTGTGCGTCTCCACTAATGGGCTCGTGCTGCCGGACCATGTCGCCGAGCTTGCCGAAATGAATGTTGATCACGTGACGGTCACCATCAACATGGTCGACCCGGAAGTCGGCGCGAAGATCTATCCATGGATCTTTTATGAAAATCGCCGCTACTTCGGCATCGAAGCCGCTCGAATCTTGCACGCGCGGCAGATGCTGGGCCTGGAGATGCTGAGCGCGCGCGGCATCCTCACCAAAATCAACTCGGTGATGATTCCTGGAGTGAACGACCAGCACCTGTTTGAGGTGAACAAAATGGTCAGGGAGCGGGGCGCGTTTCTGCACAACGTGATGCCTCTGATTTCGGACCCGGCGCACGGTACCCACTACGGACTCATCGGGCAGCGCGGCCCAACGGCAATGGAGATGATGGCTCTTCAGGATCGACTTGAAGGTGGCGCCAAGTTGATGCGCCACTGCCGGCAGTGCCGGGCAGATGCTGTCGGCCTGCTCGGTGAAGATCGTGGCCAGGAATTCACGCTGGACGGGATTCCCGACGATGTCGCCTACGATGCTGGCAAGCGTCAGGCCTATCGGCAGGTGGTCGCACACGAGCGCCGTGATCATGAGGCGGCGAGGAGCGAGGCCATCGGTATGGTCAAGGCAACAGACTCCGAAAAGTCGCTTCTGGTTGCGGTGGCCACTAAGGGAGGTGGACGGGTCAACGAACACTTCGGCCACGCGAAGGAATTCCAGGTTTATGAAGTCTCGCCTAGAGGGATCAGCTTGGTCGGGCATCGGAAGGTCGAGCGGTATTGCCTCGGAGGCGGGGGCGAAGACGCCATCCTCGAGGGCGTCATCGCAGCGCTCGAAGGCATACACATAGTGCTATGCGCCAAGATCGGAAATCGCCCGAAGGAACAACTCTCGCGAGCTGGACTGCGCGTAACCGACGCCTATGGCCATGACTACATCGAGACCGCAGTCAGCGCACTTTACGCGGCAGAGTTTGGGATCAGACCACTAGCGGCGACGGCCTGAGCCGTCTCGTCCGATAACCAGGAGTTAGAATGGCTTTAAAGATCATCGCATCCCAATGTACCCAATGCGGGGCCTGCGAGTTCGAATGTCCTTCGGAAGCGATCAAGTTCAAGGGCGACGCCTATGTGATCGATCCAAACAAGTGCACCGAATGCAAGGAGGCCTTCGATACGCAGCAATGCGTGTCGGTCTGTCCGGTACCGAAAACCTGCGTTCCCGCTTGATTCCTACCGAAACGGTCGGGTTCGCCGCACGACGACGCCTGCAACCCGCGACCACAACAAAAGCCTCGAGAAAGGAATGGACAGCATGTGGTCCAGACGCGAACAGGAGGTCGAAATCGGCAGACCGCCACGGTTCATGCAGGGTGAGCGGGTCCGTGCGATACGCCACATAAAAAACGACGGCACCTATCCCGGCAAGGAGATCGGCGAAAACCTCGTGCGGAAGGGCGACGAAGGCTACGTGCGCGACATTGGAACCTTTCTCCAGCAATTCTTCATCTATGCGGTCGAATGGATCGATCGTGGCACGGTCGTCGGCATGCGAGCGCGCGAACTCATTAGCCTTGACAAAGTCGAGGTTCCCTGCGGAGCTGAAGGCATTTCCAACGGGGGAACAGCCGGATGAAAGTAATGATTCGCAGGACCGCTACTGGCTTGTCGGCTTATGTCCCCAAGAAGGATCTCGAAGAGCCGATCACCGAGATTGAGAACGCTGACTTATGGGGCGGGACCGTGACGCTCAGGAACGGTTGGCGGCTCATGCTGCCCGACCTTCCGCGCGACACGCGTTTGCCGATCACCGTCGAGGCGATGAAGATTTCCGACGGGGCCTGATGCCGGTGGGTTCAGTGGCGGAGAGGAAACGCGTATGAACACGATGCTGAGCTGGGACCATCTCGTCGTCGTCCGGGGCAGTTTTGCCAAAAAACTGATTGACCTGCTGAACGGCGCTCTCAAGGCCGATCGAGTGATCCCCTATCTCGGTCCTGGTCTTCTGCAGCTTAACCCACCGGAATCACCTGTACCTTGCACCCCTGAAGATGTCGCCGCGGCCCTCAACAAGCGGGCGCCTGCCCCTTCCAGGATTCGCACCAATATGTGGTCGGTCGCGCAGTTTATCGAGCAGCGCCGACATCGTCGGACTCTCCAAGCGTGGATGGCGGAGATATTCGCAGCCCCCGCCGAGCCGACCGTTCTTCACGCCTGGCTCGCAACCCTTCAACTGTCTGTCATCATCGACAGCTGGTACGATGGCGCCATGCGAGCAGCCCTTGCAGAGGCCGGCCAAACAGACGTTGTCGAGATACAAGGAACGACGCGCGCGACCGGAATCGGTAACATCTGGACGAGAACTTACGATTTGTCAGGAACAGAACTCGAGGCCGAACAAGTGGCTAGGACGGTGCTCTATGCGCCGCACGGCAGCGTCAGGCCGGCGGCAAACTTCCTCGTGGCTGATTCCGATTACGTCGAAGTCCTAACCGAAATTGATATCCAGACGCCGATCCCGGACGCGGTGAAGCAACGGCGCGTCAACCGGGGTTTTTTCTTCGTGGGCTGCCGCTTCAACGATCAGATGCTGCGCACATATGCCAGACAGCTGATGAAGCGCTCCACTGGCCCACATTTTGCGGTGATCGATTCGGCTACGCTGACCAGAAACGAACGTCGTTTCCTTGCCGAAGGCGCAATCACGGTCATCGACATGCCGATCCGCAACGCCGCGGCTCGCCTCGTCGGGGTCGATGCTAGCCAGGATTAATGGCCGGCGATTGCTGGTGAGTCGCTGCTTGCCTCCAAGGGCGAAAACTCAGTTGGGAATACATTCGTGAGTAGTAATGCTAGTGGCAGCACAACGTAGGCTCTGAATTCGTTGGGCGATGTGAAAGGGTCCGCTGCTGCGGGACGTGAGCACGTTGCGGCGGCATTACGCACATGATCTTGTGACCCCCGTGGCAAAAGAACTGAAGCGCCCGAGTCGCGACAACATATGCAGCGCTCAATGGCT
Source organism: bacterium M00.F.Ca.ET.205.01.1.1 (assembly GCA_004791255.1). Classification (GTDB taxonomy): domain Bacteria; phylum Pseudomonadota; class Alphaproteobacteria; order Rhizobiales; family Rhizobiaceae; genus Mesorhizobium. The sequence goes on along the minus strand of SRUQ01000001.1, from coordinate 860,078 downwards.
TCGACAAAAATTCGGCACAGTTTCGACAGTTCGCATGCACCTCCAGGGTCAACGAGGTTGATTATGCCTGTTTATGTGGGTCGGCCACGCGAGCAGGAATTCCCACTACCTTTGCCCCGGCGGGAACATCTCGTGTGACCACGCAGCCAGCGCCTACCACTGCATTATCACCAATCGTGACGCCAGGCAGAATGATTGCTCCACCGCCGATCCAGACACGGCTGCCAATGTGAACAGGACGCCCGACCTGCAGGCCGGCCTGCCGCTGCTCGGCATCATGTGGATGATCGGCGGTATAAATCTGCACAGCAGGCCCAATTGCCGTTCCTTGCCCGATTTTGACCTCTACCACGTCAAGAATAACGCAGTTGAAGTTGATGTAGGCATTGGCTCCAATGCGGATATTGAATCCGTAGTCGCAAAAAAAGGGCGGACGGATGACCGTTCCGCGCCCAACCTCTCCCAGCCGCTCGGACAAAAGCTCATGCCAATGCCCCGTGGTCTGCCCCAGCGTATCATTGTACCGCTTGAGCCAAGCCCCGGTGGCCAACAGGTCAGCTTGGATCTCCGGATCCGCCGCATTGTAAAACTCGCCTGCGAGCATCTTTTCTTTTTGGCTACGCATCATAGTCTCCCGTCAGGTCGTGTCCCGTACAGTGATGCAGGAACGCACATCAAACTGCCTCGGCAACTTTGTAACTCGGTCTTGCCGGGCGCGCGGTCGGTCACGAGCCGGGGCGACAGTTTCGTCTCGACCAACTTCCGCGAATTTGGATATCGCAGATCAACCGGTCGCAGGGGCCAATACCTGACGAGGTCGGCAACTGTCCAGCGGTCGAACTCACTTTCATGCCCATCTCAGATTGCGTGATATCGAGCGGTAAGCCATCAGCTAATGTATCGACCAGGTCCCGCCAGCGGAGATCTGCGCGTCGCCTCTACGCATGCTGGCGTGTCACCAATAATACATCGATTATTTCTGGATCCAGGCACGTCGAATTGATTTGCCTTGCGGTGTAGAGCGAAGTTACTAGCCATAGGATTACTCCTTTTTAGTTTGTCAGTCGCAGAGCCCCAGTATGACTACGTGGTAGAAAGCACACGGCCGGAATCTTGGCAGCGCTGTTCACACCCACTTCGTAAGCCTGGCCGATGGGCTCGCCAGAGCACCAATGCTTGACCTGCTCCAGCTCTTGCTCGGCGGGTTGTTTCAGAGACGCTTGATCTCGATACCGCGTTTTCTCAGCACGTAGCCGATCTGGCGCGGGGTCAAACCGAGCAGGCGCGCCGCCTTTGCCTGCACCCAGCCACACTTTTCCATGGCAGCAATGACCGTATCGGCATCGGGCACCCTACCACGACTCGTGGCAGGGCCTATCGGCGCTTGCCCGTCGCCGACGGGCGGGGCGGCACAGGCGGCGGAAGGCTGGATCGTAGTCGACTTCTCTGACGTCGGCGGTCCGTTCTTCCACAGCGCCGCGGCCAAGCACTGATCCGCGTAACAGGCAAAGTCAGTTCTGAGGATTGATGGACCCGTCGCCAGAACTGCCGTCCGTTGAACGCAGTTTTCGAGCTCTCGGATGTTGCCTGGAAATTCGCAGTTCATTAGCACCTCAATCGCTTCGGGAGCGAAGGTCAGCGTGTGATCATTCTCAGTATTGAAATTCTTGAGAAACTGAGCGGCCAAGAGCGGAATATCACCTCGCCTTTCGCGCAATGCCGGCACGCGTAAAGTGACGACGTTGATGCGATAATAGAGGTCTTGCCGGAACTCCTTGCGTTGAACTGCCGTTTCCAAGTCCCTGTTCGTTGCGGCAATCACGCGAACATCAACTTTAATGGTGTGGTTGCTGCCGACGCGCTCAAACTCCTGCTCCTGCAGGACACGCAGCAGCTTAGCCTGGAACGAACCTGATATTTCGCCAATCTCGTCCAGAAACAATGTGCCTTTGTCGGCAGCCTCAAAGCGCCCCTTGCGCAAACTGCTCGCGTCGGTGAAGGCACCCTTCTCATGACCGAACAAGTCAGATTCCAGAAGCGTCTCGGTGAGCGCCGCGCAATTGACCTTGATGAAGGGCTGCTTGGCGCGAGGCGAGAGCTCGTGAATGGCTTTGGCAACCAGCTCCTTACCGGTTCCGGATTCACCTCGCAACAGGACCGTAGTCTTCGCCTTGGCCACCTTGACAAGGTGCTCACGCAGCTTGCGCAGCGCCTGACTATCGCCAAGCATCTCCTTGCTGATCTTTTTACGTTCCATTTGGCAGCCCATCCCACTCCGCCACCCGCCGGTAGAACTGCACTGGACGGTGAGCTGTGTTGTATTTCGTCATCATCATTCTCGATCTCACCTTTGTTGCTTCGAAATTTTCGGCGCGCGGACGCCCTCGGCAAATGGCAATGGCGCCTGAGCATCGTTGCCTTTCACCAGGACGAGCGTCTTCCTCCGCGCGGGCGCTCGCAATATGCGGTTTGCGCAGGCCTTTACTCGACCGGTCGCTGTTCTGTCCGGCTTCTGCCGCACCGCAGCCTGCAAACTCATCCTTGACAAGAAAGGAGGGGAGTCAACCGAGCTCTCCTTGCATTTATGCAAGGAAAATTGTCAGTTTGATAGAATTCTATCAAAACGGCAGAAACGCCCCGCCCCAGTTTGGCTGTACCTGCGGCGTTCAGCGTACGTGACGACATGTGCGGACTTGTCCCAATTGCCATCCGAGTTGTGCGGAACAGTAGCTGCTGCGCTGTTCGCTTCAACCGCGTGAGGCCGGAGACAGTAGAGACGGCGGCTCGTCGAGCGAGGTTTCATTGTTCGGCTACTAAACCGGCTGTCCTTTGGTGGGAGTTGGTTTCGCCCAAGTTCTGGGCCTGGGGGCGTCTAGCCCGTTTCGCCGCACAGGCTCCTTCCACATCGTCGAGGCCGAGAAGGAGGGACCCCACAGCTCTCCCTGTATCACAATGCCCCGCCCCTCAAGCAGCTAGATACGACAGGTGACCTCAAATGAGGCGTCTTGCATGGCTTCTACACCTGCCTGAATGCCAGAACTGCGTTCGTACCGCCCATGGCGAAGGCGTTGCTCATGGCGACGCGCACCTTGCGCT
>SRUQ01000001.1:0-856887 GCA_004791255.1 bacterium M00.F.Ca.ET.205.01.1.1 | reverse complement strand
CTCAAGCAGCTAGATACGACAGGTGACCTCAAATGAGGCGTCTTGCATGGCTTCTACACCTGCCTGAATGCCAGAACTGCGTTCGTACCGCCCATGGCGAAGGCGTTGCTCATGGCGACGCGCACCTTGCGCTCGCGCGGCACATTGGGTGTGATGTCGAGGTCGCAAGCGGGATCTGGCTCGCGATAGTTGGCGGTCGGCGGCACGACGTCCTCTTGGATTGCCATCACGCAGGCGATCATTTCAAGCGCGCTCGCTGCGCCGAGGCAATGCGCGTGCGTGGACTTGGTGGAAGAGATGGACATCGAATAAGCGTGGTTTCCAAACACACGCTTGATCGCCGCCGTTTCAGTCTGATCATTGCTTTTGGTACCGGTGCCGTGCGCGTTGAGGTAGTCGACGTCCTCGGCATTCAGCCCGGCATCGGCAAGGCAGGCGCGCATCGCCGACGCTGGCCCCTCGACAGATGGCGCGGCAATGTGGAAGGCATCGGCGGAAAGGCCGACGCCGGCGATCTCGGCAAGAATTGTGGCACCACGCCTCGTGGCATGCTCGTAGCTTTCCAGCACGGCCATGCCCGCACCCTCGCCCAGCACCAGGCCCTTCCTATCGGCGGAGAAGGGCCGGCAGGTATCGGGTGAAAGCACGCGCATTGCTTCCCATGCTTTCAGCACGCCCCATGCGAAGGGTGCGTCGCTGCCTCCGGAAACCATTACGTCGGCCCGGCCCAGCTTGATCTGGTCCACCGCCGAGGCGATCGCATGGTTGGCCGAGGCACATGCGGAGGTCACCCCGAAGACCGGCCCGCGCAAGCCGAGGCTCAAGCTCACCTGGCCGGCGGCGGCGCTTGGCATCGTTTTGGGTACAGCGAGGATGCCAACTCGCCTCGCGCCGTCCAAAAGGAGGGCCCGGTAAGTTTCCTCCATCACATCCCAGCCCAAGCCGCCGACGCCCACTGTCGCGCCGAAGCGATGGGCATTCCCCTCGTCGCAGGAAAGTCCGGCCTGCCGCATGGCTTCGCGCGCTGCAAGCACGGCGAGCAAGCTGAAGCGGGCCATGGAGACGAACTGCTTGCGATTGATGTCGTGCTGGGGCAGCGCCTTGATCTCAGCGCCGGTCATGCCCTCCAGGTCATGAAGCTCGGAATTGGCGATCGGGCCGATGGCGGAGCGGCCTTCGCGCATCTCTTTCCACATAGAGGCGGCGTCGGTGCCCAGTCCGCACAGGCCGCCCACTCCGGTGATAACGACGCGCCTGTCCATTCAAGCCTCCTTCGCAAGCAAGCCGCGGACGGCTTCCACGACGTCGCCGACATTCTTGAGATTGGACCAGGCATCGGCCGTGTTCATGTCGATCTTGATGCCGTAGGCCTGCTCCACATCCCAGAGGACGTCCGCCAAACCCAGCGAATCAAACCCGAGCGCGTCCAGTTCCGTGGCGATTGTTATCTCGCCGACGAATGACGTAGGCATTCCCTCACCGCTCTCCGACTCGGCGCGTTTCTTGATCAGGGCAATGACGTCCGTTGCGAATTGATCGGCCATTCTGTTTCCTGTCTTTCTTTCCCGCGTTTCGACCTGGACGCGGCTCAGTTCCTGAGGCGCGCCGCGTCGCGAAAGCCATCACGCTTGGGCAACTGACAAAGCCCAATGCTCATAAAGCCGGATCAGGTCCGGCCGGTGTGTGGCGTAGGTGCAGTATGACGATGTGAGCCGCTACACCGTGCGCGTCTCCCAGTCTGTCCATAGGCTCGGAAGAAGTCGGACCCGGTCAGTTGCAACTCCCTTTCCCAGCACTCCACTGCCCGGTAGAGCGCATGAAAAATCTCCTTTCGGGCGGTTTCTTAAGACGCTCGCCACGCCATGAGGCAGTGGGGGCATCGGTGTGCGTCAGGTGCTTCTGCCCATGCAGGATTCCAGAACATTGATGAAATCGTTTGTTTCGATGAAAGGCATCCACACTTTGGATAGTTGACCACGCGTTTCAAAGATCGTGAACTACATCTCGTCGTTGTGCTCGACGCACTCCCGACAGAGCGCAACCTCATGGGCGCGGCATGCAGGATTAACCGAGCCCAGCCGGTCATGAGTGCGGCCGGCGCTCGGCTGCTCGATTATTTGCGCGATAAGCTCGCGACCATGTCCGCGGAGGTATTCAAACTTAACGCTGCGTCCGGGAGCTCTTGCCCTCCAGTTCGCGACGCTCTCCCGCCCATCCAGTGCTCGTTTATTTCGTCGGATAGTTTGACCCGGCTCTACCGAATCGCCGCTTCAGGATCATTCTTCCCGATTTCGTCACGCTCGTATTTTCTGCCGCGTCCTACACCGATTGGGCGCGAACAAAACTGAGCGCCTTGGAACCCGAACCCGTGCGTCGTGACCGGGAGCATCCGGGGCGAACTCATCCGCTCGGGGGCATCGCATCACCGGACGGCGACAGGCACGGTCGACCGGCATCTCGGCATCGGCTGGGAATTCGTCCATGGTCTGCATTGGCGACGACGCTTCCTGAGGCCACGTAGCCCTTATGCCAAGCTGGGCGCCCGGTTTGCGGCATCCGTGCCTACCCTCTTCGGACCTCGTGGGTTCCAACCGGCGACGAGGCGTGCATAGGCGCCCTCGGCCTGCTCCACCCAGCGGCGCTCTTCTTCCCGGTGGCTCTTTATGTTGTAGGCGTGCGCTCCCTTTTGGCCGCGCACAGCCTTGCTCCCGGCCTTGAGTTCCACATCGCGCAAGCTTCTTGGCATGCAGGGAGGGTCGAGCCTACGCGTAACTCTCGCCCTTCTCAACAGATGACAGATCACGACAGAGAGTTTGCGTGCGGTTGCCACGGCCGCGACATGCTGTCCGCGCCGGGCTCGCACGCCGCAGGGAGAAGGCTCGCAACGGTCCGGGAGCACGAGCGGCCGCCCAGGCCGCCTCGACGAGCATGCCGCGCGCATGACCACGGCCCTGCTTGGTGATCCGCCCATGGTAGGCCGGACCTGGCCGGACTGCTGGACGCTTGGGTTCAACCCGAGATAGGTCACGAGCTTCTGCGGATCGTCGAAGCGCGACACGTCGCCGATCGCCGCCCTTCATCGCCAGCGCGACGGTGATGTCGACGCCGGGAATGGTCATCAGCCGCTTCACGCCTTCATCCTCGAGAGCCGAGCGGACAAGATCGCGTTCGATGACCTGGAGGTCTTCGCCCAATCGGTCGAACTCGCGCAGATGCCCATCGATCGCGAGGCGCTCGTCCTGCGGTACGACCTGCTCGATTACCAGGTCCGACCCTTGGCGCCGCACAGGTCGGCATGCGGGCAGGACGGATCAGGTGGCTATGAAGGATCGACTGGATGACGCTCTTCAATCGAGATCTCTGTCGGACAATCTGATTGCGCCGTGTCACCTGTCGACGCAGAGCCTGCGTCGGCTCGTCCGCAATCCAGACTTCTGGCAAGAAGCCGCTGGCATAGAGCTGCGCAAGAACGTCGGCGTCGATCGTCGTTTTGATCTTGGCATAGGCAACGATAAACACCTGTTTCGGCTTGGCGATCCCCACCTTCTTCACATGCGGCGCAATCACAGCTGCAGCGGACGTCGCGCTGCCGGTGGCCTCGATCACCCCGACATCGTTCGGCGACAGCTTCGCGGCGAACGCCGCCAGCAGATCGCGCCGCATGTCGACGCGGCCGAGTCGCCTGAGCCTGCCCTCCTCCCATGCCACTGCTTCGGCGAAGGCGCGGTGAATATCCAGTCCGATGATAAGCATGCCCGTTCCTCCTTCTTGGCTCGGTCAAAGACGGGAGCTGGCGGGCAACACGACATCTACTGATCCGCGCTCGCAGCGCATCCGGGAAAGTCGCCAGGGGCGGCCATGTAACGAGCTCGGGCTCTCAGCCCACGGTCTATTGACGGCCTGCCTGCACCTTTGTGCTCCCGGTGCCCCACGTCCCGGATGGGCTCACCATAAGGGCGTTCCAAAACAAGAACAGCAGGACGAGAAGACACCACAGATCACATACCGGATAGCGGCAAGGCCAAGCGCTTCGTTCAGATAGGCTTGCGCCAATGGGCTTAGGCCGAGCCTACAACAGCTCTCAAAAACGCTGCCGGACTGCTGCATTGGCTCGCCGATACAATTGGCACAGGCCTCACGGCAGCTTAGGATCAAACCGCCCATCAGTCGCCTCGGACTGGAAAGGTGCACCCTATTAGATTCCACGCCCAGCTAGGTCGGGGCCGCCGAAGACGCTGGTTGATAGCCCGGCGCCATCGGCCCGGCGTTTCAAACTGCCAATCTCTGACCTGCACAGTACGAACGATTGCTCGCTTCGGCAGATCACGCGGCTCATATGTCGGACCTTAACGTCATCCATCATAAACTTTTTGCGACAAAAGATTGCAAGAATGCTAAATTGTTAAAGTCGTTTGTTTCGGTTAAAGGCATCCATCCCATGGATGGCTGATGACATGCGTTTCAAAGGACTTGATCTAAATCTCCTCGTTGTGCTCGACGCACTCCTGACGGAGCGTAATCTCTCGGCGGCGGCACGCAGGATCAACCTGAGTCAGCCCGCCATGAGTGCGGCCGTCGCCCGACTGCGCGATTATTTCCGCGATGAACTGTTTACGATAAGAGGTCGCGAACGATTTCTAACCCCGCGTGCGGCAGCATTTGCCCCCGCAGTTCGCGACGCTCTCCAGCACATCCAGTGCTCGATTATTTCTTCGGATCCGTTTGACCCAGCTCGAGCCGATCGCCTCTTCAGGATCATTCTTTCCGATTTCGTCACGCTCGTGTTTTTCGAAAAGCTTGTGGAGCGTATTTCACGGGAAGCCCCCGCCGTCAGCTTCGAACTGCTGCCTGTCGACGATAGCCCCGATGAGCTTCTCCGGCGCGGTGACGTCGATTTTCTAATTCTACCGGATATGTTCACGTCGAGTGTGCATTCAAGCATTGCGCTGTTTGACGAGAAGCTCGTGTGCGTAGGCTGTCCCACAAACAAGCAGCTGCCACAGCAGCTTACATTCGAGAGATACATGTCGATGAGGCACGTCGCGGTCAGGTTCGGGCGTACGATGAAGCCGTCTATCGAGGAATGGTTTTTGCTTGAGCATGGCCTTAAGAGACGTGTCGAGGTCGCCGTGCAGGGCTTCAGCATGATTCCACCTATGGTGTCCGGCACAGCTCGTATAGCGACCATGCCCTTACGGCTGGTCAGGCATTTCGAAAAAACGTTCCCCCTGCGGGTTATCGAACTTCCGCTGCCATTTCCCACATTCACCGAGACCCTCCAATGGCCGGCCCTCCACAATAGCGATCCGGCAAGCATCTGGATGCGGGAGATAATGATACAGGAGGCATCTCGGATGGCTGCCCCGCTGTGAACCCTCGGAAAATTCAGGCGCACCTATAGTCACTACACCTGTCACCATCTACTTTGACGACAATAGCCCTCGCCGGATAAAGTCGATGCTGGCGGCAAGTGCGCCTGCGAGATCGTCCAGAGAATGGACTTCCTCGATCAGCTCGAACGAGAAAGGTCCCGCGTAGCCGCCATCCAGCAGCGCCTGAATCTGGCTGCCATTGTCGGAACCTGCAAGAAAGCGATCGGGGTAAATCCAGAAGGTCGGGTCGTTTACGCTTGAAATGTGCACCAGGCCGGTAAGCTCGCAGAACAGGCATGTCTCCCCGGCCAGGGTGTGGTGGAACGTGTCGTGCACGAGGCGAAAGACGGACTGGCCATCAACCGCGGCAACGGCCTCGGCCGCTTCCTTCTTTGATCGAAGCGAGCAGGTTCGGAAACCCAGCGGCTCGATGAGACCGATCAGACCCCGCGACTGGAGGATTGGCTTGATCTCGTTTAGAGCGAAACGAAGATTGTCCTGGCGCTCGCTATTGGTGGGCCACGAGCTGCGGTTGGCCGGCACCAACACGAGCGTCTCTGCCCCGCACGCCGTCGCATAATCGGCGAGGTTGCTTGCCTCGGCCTGACGCGTTGGAGTCCAGTCGTTGAACCGCTGCAAGGCGTTGACAGAGATGATCGTGACGCCCGCTTCGGTAGCGGCAAACCGAACGTCCGCAGCCGGAATGCCGCGTGCGACAGGATTGCTGAAATGAGGGTAACGGATTTGGACGTCGGTCAGGCCTTGGTCACGGGCAAGCGCGAAAAGCGCACTGACGTCAAGGCGGGGCGCCGCCATGTGATCGAGTGCAAAGCGGGGCGATACCTGGCGCATTGCTTGACTTTCCTTCCATGAAGCGCGGCTGCCATTTCGGCATCCGGCTTCTTTCAAGACGGAACCACGCCGGTTCACAGATCGGACAGAGACGGCCGAGTCAATCGAGCTTTCCTTTCATCGGTGAAAGGAAAATGGGCGCTCATGATAGAAATCCATCAAGGTCAAATATTTTCCGGAAGATAAATGTCGAACGGCAGAAATGTCTGCCCCGGGCTCTCCGCGACGCCGGCTTTGATGGCCCGCTCCATTGCCATTATCAGCTCCTGGCAAAGTCGGCGCATTGGCGTGCCGACCGCCATCGTCAAGATGTCATCCGCAAGCGCCCCACGTGACTGCGGCGTCATTTCACTCACGATCGCGACGAGATCCTGACCGCTCCCCTCTTCTCGGAGCGCGGAAATTGCTCCCTCTATACCCCCGCCGGCCATATAGAAGCCGACGAGCTCTGGTTCCCGCTGCATAAGATCCAGCAATTTTTCGTAAGTGAGCTGCCGTTCATCAAGGTTCACGAGCGGATCAAGCACCTCGAATTTGGGCGCGTTCTCACGAAAATAGGCACGAAAGGCCGTTTCCCGCGTCGCATGCGCCTGGAAGCGATGGCTTCCGACAAACACCGCCACCTTGCCGGGCCGTTTTGCGGCCTTGGAAAACACCCAAGCGGCAGTCCGTCCGACCTTGCTGTTGTTGAGGCCGATGTAGCCCTCGCGCACGCCATCGGCGAAGTCGGATAACAGCGAAAATACCGGGATACCTTTCGCCTTGAGCTCCTCGACTGATGCTGTGATTTTCGGGTGATCGGCCGCCACCATGGCGATCGCCTGGCAGCGGCTTCCAAGGTCCTTAAGAAGCGGGAGCAGGTCACGCGGCAAATGTGACTGCGCGAACTCGATGATCGGAAGGCCGTGGAAGGATTTAGCCATACTGACCGACTCTTCAATATTGCGAGCGAAATCTTGGTAAAAATCGTGGGCAGGTTTTCTCAAGATGAAGCCCAGCTTGTAGTGCGGCAGGTGCTGCTGCAAGCGCTGTTTGATGAGACCGGCAGCATGATAGCCGATCGCGTGCGCGGCCGCATGGACCCGCTGGGCGGTCTCCTCTCGCACCGGAAGGCGGACGTTCAGAACCCGATCGACTGTTGCTACGCTGACTCCGGCTTCGCGGGCGAGATCGGCAATTGTGACGCGCTTTCCCCTAGCGATTCTGATCGGCCGGTCCTCCGTCATCCGGTGCGATCCCGCGACGGCTTGGGGCGGCAAGCTGAAATAGTTACCACACCCCACGGTTGATAACGCATTCGACGAACAGCGCTCCATGCGGACCCAGATGAGTTTCCGTGAACCGTTCGTTTGCTTAGGGGCTTCATGGTGTTGTATTACTCTCCGCGTTAGTACACTATTTCCAGCGCTCTTTGGAGGCCGGCAATTCGACTGCTGTGAAGGCCGTGACTTACACGTCGCGCTATTGCTTGCTTGCGGGGAGCCCGTTTGATGTAACCCTAACCGCGGAAAGCGGCTTCCATCCGGGACTGGTCCAATTCGCCTTCCCAGCGAGCGACAACGAGCGATGCCACCGCATTACCGACTAAATTCGTCAGCGCGCGGCATTCCGACATGAAGCGGTCCACGCCAAGAATTAGAGCCATTCCGGCAACGGGAACACTCGGCACGACAGACAGAGTAGCGGCCAATGTGATGAAGCCGGCGCCGGTGACGCCTGCCGCACCCTTCGAGGAAAGCATCGCAATTAGCAGCAGGAGGATCTGATCGGCAATTGACAAATCTGTGTTCGTCGCCTGCGCGATGAAGAGGGCGGCGATCGTCATGTAGATATTGGTGCCGTCCAGATTGAATGAGTATCCAGTAGGGATGACGAGACTTACGACCGAACGCGCGGCGCCGGCCTTCTCCATCTTCTCCATGAGCGAGGGCAGCGCGGCCTCCGAGGAGGACGTTGCCAGGACAAGCAGCAGCTCGTCCTTGATGTAGCGGACAAGAGAAAAGATCGAGAAGCCGTTGCAGCGGCAGACCACGCCGAGAACCCCGAACACGAAGAGGAAGGCGGTCAGATAGAACGTCGCGACCAGTATCGCGAGGTTGGCCACCGAACCGATTCCGTATTTGCCGATCGTAAAGGCCATAGCGCCGAAGGCGCCGATGGGTGCAGCCTTCATCAGAATGCCGACGAGCTTAAAAATGGGGGCGGTGAGCGCCTGGAGAAAGGTAACGACCGGCCTGCTCGTCTCTCCGGTCATCGCCAGAGCAATGCCGAACAAGACCGAGAAGAACAAGACTTGCAGGATGTCGCCTTCCGCGAAGGCACTGGCAATCGTTGACGGGATGATGTTCATCAGGAAGCTGGTCACGGACTGCTCGTGAGCCGTGGCCACATAGCCCTTAACGGCTTCGACATCGAGCGAGGCCGGATCGATGTTGAGGCCGGCGCCAGGCTGAACGATATTCGCGACAATCAGCCCGACAACGAGTGCAAGCGTCGAGAAGGTAAGGAAATAAACCATCGCCTTGGCGGCAACTCGGCCGACCTTCTGCAGATCGCTCATGCCGGCAATGCCGGTCGCAATTGTCAGGAAGATGACAGGTGCGATAATCATCTTGATGACTTTGATGAAGGCATCGCCGAGCGGCTTCAGGCTTTGGCCGGTTTCCGGATAGAGGTAGCCAATTGCGGCTCCAAGGACCATGGCGGCAAGTACCTGCACGTAGGTCCGGGCAAAATGGCGCTTGCGGGGCGCTGCGATCGCGCGGGGGACTCTTGGAACCAACATCGTTTCTCTCTCCCTGACCGGATCGGGGTGGGGGCTCCTCCTTCTCCCATGCTGCGCTCCGGTCGAGCGCTGCTGTCATCTCGGAGCAAGCGCCGTGCCAACTGGACGCCTGTCCCGTCCAGCGAGATTGGTGCAGTTGCGCACTGGAACCCTCCACCTTGCCGGAATTCTGCACTCGAGGCTCGCCAAAGATCGCGTCTGAGGAAGTGCTTCATCAGAGAGGGAATTGACCAGGTCGCCTTGCGCCCGTGCCCTTTGATGTTCGCCGCAGATCGACTGCCGGTTGCCTTGGTGACTTTGGTTTGTCAGTTTTGGAACGGAATGCGCGCAAACTGCAGGATATCCTACACGCCCATCAGAGCACGCGGTACAAGCGATTAAGCGTAGGAGCGCATTGAATCTCCGAGGTCAAAAAATCTTGAATAAGGTCCGCGTGCGAAGTGAATCCGCAACTCGTCAAAGTTCTCCACCGTTTGATCAAGCGGTCGCGTTTCCTGGCGCTGCAAGATGGCGTTATCTGATGGCTCAAGCGCTGGAACGCCCAGGAAATCCCAAACCGCTCCCAAGCATTGGGCAGGTTCGTGAAGTAGGCTCTCGTATTCCATTACAAGCAGGTTGGTCGACGTGAAGGAGTCCATAACGCGAGCGTGAAAATCGTCGGCGGCTTTGAAATAAGCCTCACAGTCGGCGATTGACAACCTGACGCTCGGTGGCCGAGCGGTATCGTTGTCCGAGCTGAACTTCAGCCACTGACCGCTTTCCCTGGCCTGCACAAAGGATCGGAGCGATTCCAATACGTTTCGGCGAACAACGAGGATGACCTTGAGTGCTGGCCAACGAGCTAATTCCGCAAAGAATGCTGGACGCTCGCGAAACTGAGGTTCATTGATCTTGCAGCCAAGATGCGTCACATTCTTGTAGTCGCGCATAGGGCAGCGCACATAGGCAAGCTCAAGAAGCTCGCGATCCGTGCCTAGCAGGCGATCCGTGCTGGGCCAATTGGGATCATATTCGTTTAGCAACTCACCGTTACTCAGAACGGTCGGATGCTCGTTTAGCAATTCTTCTAAATAGTGTGTTCCGGTCCTTGGCATAGCAAGGATCACAAAAGGCTCAGGAGTTGGTTCGTTGTGGGTCATTGCATGTGTATCCAACTAAATAATGGCCGCGACGGTCTGGGGACGCGCACAAGAAGCTTGGCTGCTATCGCTTGAACGCTCCGGGTGGGTCCGCGCGCCTCACCACCCAGCCTGTACTCCGAGGTGTGGTCGCGAAGATGGGCGCGTGCCTGCAGCGGCTGGGTGGCGCCCGGCTTCGGCGTTGTTGTACCACTCGCGATTCCTGGCACACGCATGCCTCCGGGCCGCTGGGGGCAGTTTGCAATCCGGCATTGCGGACCTCCTTCTCGTTGATGGGCGTAGGTAAGCGTCAACGCATTAGTCGTCGATGAAACAGTCCAGCCGACAGAAAAAAAGGCAATACAGCGAACATGCAAAGTGCGCCTATATGCAGCCCTACATTGTCGCCCAGGCGGCCGAGCATCACCGGACGGATTAGATCGATAGAATTCGCCAGCGGCGAGAAGGCCGCAATCTGCTGAAACACTCCTGGCAATTGGCCGACTGGAAAAACCGCGCCCGAAAGGAACAGCATGGGTGTGATGACAAGCGTCTGATAGAAAATAAAATAGTGATAACTGGGCGCGAGCGCGATGACGAGCATGGCCAGGCTCGCAAAGGCGAACCCGGTGAGAGCGATGACCGGCAGCACGTAGAGAACCGACGTCCACGCGGCATAACCTAGCGCGGCGGCAACAATCGCAATTGTCGTACCGGCCAGAAAGGCCTTTGTGGCTGCCCAGGTCAATTCACCGAGAACGATGTCGCCGAGGGTAAGTTGTGTGTGCAGGATTGCTTCCCAAGTGCCCTGATCGCGCATTCGACCGAAAACCGCGTAAATTGTTTCGAAGGTTGATGCTGTCATCGCGCTCGTCGCAACCATGCCGGCTGCCAGAAAGGCGATGTAGGATGCACCTTCGATGCGGCCTACCAACAGTCCAAGGCCAGTGCCGAGCCCGAAAAGGTAAATCATCGGATCAGCAAGGGTGCCGAGCATTGAAGCAAATGCCACCTTCTTCCATGCCAGATGATTGCGGCGCCACACCGCGATCCAGTTCCAGGCGTTGGCGGGTAGAGCGGCCGCAAAACGTTCACCCATTGCTCACTTCTCCATCTCACGTCCGGTTAACCTCAAGAAAACGTCCTCCAGACTGGGTGGACGCTCTAGAATACGCAGACCCGCTCGACCGCGAAGCTGGATGCGCACATCCTCCGGCTCAGGCGCATAGCAAAAGAGCGTCTCGCCGCTTACCTCGACACGCTGAACGTACGGTCTGATCAGCGAAATCAGCTCCTGTGGATTGCCGCCGAAGATCTCGATCACGTTGCACCCAATGTACTCGTCGATCAGCGCATGAGGACTGCCCTCGGCGATCTTGCGTCCCCGCTCGAGAACACACAGCCGATCACAAAGCCGCTCAGCCTCTTCCATGAAATGGGTGGTCAAAATGATCGTTTTTCCGCTCGCCAGCAGGAAACGAAGTCGCTCCCAGATCAGATGGCGGGCATGCGGGTCGAGGCCGGTCGTGGGCTCATCCATCACAAGCAACTGGGGGTCGTTGATCAGAGCACGTGCCAGCGTCAGGCGCCGCTTCATCCCGCCGGATAGCAGGCCGACACGTGAATCCGCCTTGCTCTCAAGGCGAGCGAACTCGAGGAGCCGTGGGATGACGGCGTTGATCTCTCTTGTACTCATGCCGAAGTAGCGCCCGAACACCAACAGGTTCTCGCGTACCGTAAATTCCAGGTCGAGATTGTCGAACTGCGGGACCACGCCTATGCCCTTGCGGGCCAAGCGGCTGCGTGCCGGCACTGGTAGACCGAGGACTGTTATATCACCCGCGTCAGGCCGGGTCATACCGAGGAGCATACGCGCAATCGTGCTCTTGCCTGCGCCGTTCGGCCCCAGCAGACCGAAGCACTCTCCCGATGCAACGGTGAAGGACAGCCCGTCCACAACGAGCTTGTTTCCGAATAATTTGGTTACGCCGGTAAGGTCGATTGCTACATTGGACATGCGTCTATCTCAAGCGGAATGAGTCCGATTGGCCACCGGCAGCTTACTTGCGAATTCTGGTTCAGAGCAGGCCACCGCCTTGAGATGGCACCTTTGGAAAGTCGCGGCCGGAGCGACGCGTGTATCGCTTCCGCCAAAGAATAACGTCAAGATGCCACGTGTCGCTTCCAGATAGTTCCCGTTCTGACCATAGGTAACTCGAAAGCTTCACCCCGTGTCGACTGACACAACTTACTCGGTCACTCGGCGCTGCAAGGCCGTCAGACTTCACCAGCTGTGAGCGAAAGATCTGCAGTATGAAGTGACTCCGCAATTCCAGAATTGCCCGCAGCATTTGCTCCGGCAAGCGGCATCGCGCTTGTGATTTCCTTTGTGCTCCTGTTGGGCAGGGGAACACTTTTACGCGACAGCCAATCGCTATTGCTCAATGTACACAGGGCGTAAGCCTTCAAGGGGATCAACAGGAATATCCTGATTAACGCGTGCATTGAATAGCCGATGAATCGAAGCTGCCGAGTGCGGAAAGATAACACCGTAGATCTGATTATGGTCATCGTGACAATAGCCAGCACCGTCCACCAATTTACTGTATGTGAAAATAGTAGCTCACCGAGCGCCGTTACTACCGCGATGCCGAGCAACAATGGGCCGAGATTCTCTCCCATCACATCCAAAGTTAGATAGCGATCCAGGCCACGCAGTAGACCTCGCGCAAGCATCGTGTCCCGGAAGGTGCTTCGTGCCCAGCGGAGTTGTTGGCGCAAATAAGGTCCCATCTTGTCCGGAACGACTGTCGCCGCGACGGCACCTGGAACGTACTCGGTTCGAAAGCCTGCTTTCAGCATGAGGATCGTAAGATGACGGTCTTCACCGAAGTCGCTTGGTTTCCCCCTGAACAGCTGCGTCTCGTATTGATCCAGCAGAGAAAGGAGACAAGACCGGCGGTACATTGCACATGGGCCGCAGCAGCACATGACCGCACCAAAGCGACCTTGCGCCGCGCGCTCCTCATTGCAAGCCAGCCAGTATTCCATATCGATCAATCGGGTCAACCAAGTGTCGCTGCGGTTGTATGCCGTCAGCTGGCCCATGGCCGCTCCGACCATGGAATCCCGCATTTTTACTGCAAGCTTTGTGATGACGTCGGACGCAAGTGTCGTGTCAGAGTCGACGCTGAGCACGAAATCTCCAGATGAGCGGCGGATGGCGGCGATCTGCGCCTTGCGTTTGCCAACATTCTCGCGGAGCAGAATGAAATTGAATCTCGGGTCGCCCTCGTAGGCGTGATGTACCGGGATGACGGCATTACGATTTCCAGAACCGTCGTCAACCAGATAGACCTGAAATGTTCCGGCGTAATCTTGATTTGCAATGGAAGCTAAACACGCCGCGAGTGTGCGCGGGTCCTCATTGTAGCAGGGGATAATGACATCCACGCTCGGCCAACGGTCGGATCCGAACAAGCTTTCCGACGGCGGCGTAACATTTTCCGGTTGGGAGTAGACCGCTTGCATGCCTCTGTAAACAGTCGAGAGCACCGCATAAGACGAAACGGCAACAGTACTGGCTGTGGTGAGAAGGTCCATAGGATCTCTGTTTGTTCAGGGGTGTTGAGGAAGTGATCGGATTACAAATCCGCGGCCGTGCAATTCTGGAATTAGGCGTGACAACGCTGTCACCGTCTGGTCGCGCAGACTGGCTTGATTGCCTGGTTGCAATTCGTCGGGAGCGCACCCGTCGTGCAACAGCACGATTGCGCCCGGCCGGATATCGGCGAGCACTCTGTCGACGATGGCGTCAACGCCGGGGCGAGACCAGTCGCGTGGATCAATGGACCAATGGACGGGCGCCAATGCCGCACCCGCTGATGCAGCGATTACTTCTTCGGTCCAGATGCCATACGGTGCACGAAAGTACCGAACCATGGCCTGCGGGCAAGCCATCCCTATGACTCTGTTTGCCTCAACTATCTGGCAGTCGACTTCGACGGACCCGCATTTGGCCAGGTCCGGATGAGTCATCGTGTGGTTGGCTATACCGTGCCCGTCTGTAATAATTCGGCGAACGAGTTCCGGCTCGTCGGCCGCGTAGGCCCCAACAACGAAGAAGGTCGCCGTCACCTGATGTTGCGCCAGCACATTGAGTATCTGCGGTGTGAAAAATGAATTGGGACCATCGTCAAACGTCAGATAGACGCTGCGCTCTGCAGTGCCATCGGCATTGTCACTCTGCCCTTCGCATATGTAGTCCAGAGGCTTCATAGTTCCGGACCGTTCCGGTCGATCAGGGTACCGGACGGCCACTCGTCCATCGAGCGTCCGATCGGCGAAACCAACACGAGTACGTCTTCCAGGCGCGTGGGCGGCAGGTCGGGATGCACATCTGGACGGGTCGATCGTACGCGAACGCCCGACACAATGTTCGCGAGGCCGGCTCTGCAGAATCTTTCGACATGGTTTCGCAGCGCGTGCCGAACCGTGCCGAAAGCGAATGGAACACCCAACTGATGGAGCACTGGGTACGCCACGCGCATCGAAAAACCGATTCCGAGCCCTTCAAGATCCGGACGAACCGCGTACAGGCCCAATTCAGCGACGATCAAGTCGACCTCGCCAACTTTGATGAAGCGCCGCAGCATGCCGATGTGAGCCGCTACCCCATGCGCGTCGTAGCCGATTGCGCGGAATTCCGGCCTCGCGCCGGCCCAACTGCGGCCGCCTTCGAATGGCTCCGCGTTGAAGGCGCCAGTCCGTCCATAGGTCTTTCGAAAAAAGTCGGAGAGTTCGACATGGTCGGCCAGTTGCAGCTCATTTTCCCAGCACAACTTCCAATCGACATTCGGGCGCATGGAAGACCTCACCTTGGAGCTGTCTGGTTGAGATAAATGTCCAAGCATTGGTTAAATAATTGGCATCGCACCAACGGGGCGTAACTTGTGGAGACCGCCGAAAGACCAAGCCGTAATGCAGATGCGACTGACTTTGTGCGCCCCGCACACCAGATGATGCTCCTCGGATCCAACGCAACCATGGGAACTACCTATCTTTCCAACTTGAAGCGCCTCTATGGGACCTGCAGCAAAAACGGTAAAATCCTTTGTTTAGATGAAAGGTATCCACGCTTTGGATAACTGGGCGAATGCGTTCCATATGGCTGGTCAATTATCGTCGTCACGCTCGAGGCACTTCTGACGAAGCGCAAAGCTCACGCCCGCGGCACGCGCGGCCGTTGCCGGGCCGCGCGATTATCTCCGTAAGAGCCGAGCGGAGCTCAGACACGACGATTGATCAGAATCTGATTCGCGGGTTCAGTATCTCTTTCGTGTATCCAGCTCTGGGCTGTCCTTTGGCGGGAGTTAGGTTCGCCCAGGTTCTGAGCCTGGGGCGTCGGCCCGTTCGCCGCACAGGCTCCTTCGCACATCGTCGAGGCCGAGAAAGAGGGGGCCACACAGCTCCCCCTGTACTTTCCACCACCCGACACCAGCGCTCACCCAGGGCGCCGGCCTTGCTCACCTCAACGGATAGCGCACTCGCGCCGCTTCACGATTAAAAGAATTCTACAAGCAGATGCCTGTTTGATCGTGAGACGTCCGCTGCCAATTCCCGCATCGCAGAGGCAGCCAATAGCGCTCGCTTCACATAGTGGTCCGGCAAGCAGCTAGATACGACAGGTGACCTCAAATGAGGCGTCTTGCATGGCTTCTACACCTGCCTGAATGCCAGAACTGCGTTCGTACCGCCCATGGCGAAGGCGTTGCTCATGGCGACGCGCACCTTGCGCTCGCGCGGCACATTGGGTGTGATGTCGAGGTCGCAAGCGGGATCTGGCTCGCGATAGTTGGCGGTCGGCGGCACGACGTCCTCTTGGATTGCCATCACGCAGGCGATCATTTCAAGCGCGCTCGCTGCGCCGAGGCAATGCGCGTGCGTGGACTTGGTGGAAGAGATGGACATCAAATAAGCGTGGTTTCCAAACACACGCTTGATCGCCGCCGTTTCAGTCTGATCATTGCTTTTGGTACCGGTGCCGTGCGCGTTGAGGTAGTCGACGTCCTCGGCATTCAGCCCGGCATCGGCAAGGCAGGCGCGCATCGCCGACGCTGGCCCCTCGACAGATGGCGCGGCAATGTGGAAGGCATCGGCGGAAAGGCCGACGCCGGCGATCTCGGCAAGAATTGTGGCACCACGCCTCGTGGCATGCTCGTAGCTTTCCAGCACGGCCATGCCCGCACCCTCGCCCAGCACCAGGCCCTTCCTATCGGCGGAGAAGGGCCGGCAGGTATCGGGTGAAAGCACGCGCATTGCTTCCCATGCTTTCAGCACGCCCCATGCGAAGGGTGCGTCGCTGCCTCCGGAAACCATTACGTCGGCCCGGCCCAGCTTGATCTGGTCCACCGCCGAGGCGATCGCATGGTTGGCCGAGGCACATGCGGAGGTCACCCCGAAGACCGGCCCGCGCAAGCCGAGGCTCAAGCTCACCTGGCCGGCGGCGGCGCTTGGCATCGTTTTGGGTACAGCGAGGATGCCAACTCGCCTCGCGCCGTCCAAAAGGAGGGCCCGGTAAGTTTCCTCCATCACATCCCAGCCCAAGCCGCCGACGCCCACTGTCGCGCCGAAGCGATGGGCATTCCCCTCGTCGCAGGAAAGTCCGGCCTGCCGCATGGCTTCGCGCGCTGCAAGCACGGCGAGCAAGCTGAAGCGGGCCATGGAGACGAACTGCTTGCGATTGATGTCGTGCTGGGGCAGCGCCTTGATCTCAGCGCCGGTCATGCCCTCCAGGTCATGAAGCTCGGAATTGGCGATCGGGCCGATGGCGGAGCGGCCTTCGCGCATCTCTTTCCACATAGAGGCGGCGTCGGTGCCCAGTCCGCACAGGCCGCCCACTCCGGTGATAACGACGCGCCTGTCCATTCAAGCCTCCTTCGCAAGCAAGCCGCGGACGGCTTCCACGACGTCGCCGACATTCTTGAGATTGGACCAGGCATCGGCCGTGTTCATGTCGATCTTGATGCCGTAGGCCTGCTCCACATCCCAGAGGACGTCCGCCAAACCCAGCGAATCAAACCCGAGCGCGTCCAGTTCCGTGGCGATTGTTATCTCGCCGACGAATGACGCAGGCATTCCCTCACCGCTCTCCGACTCGGCGCGTTTCTTGATCAGGGCAATGACGTCCGTTGCGAATTGATCGGCCATTCTGTTTCCTGTCTTTCTTTCCCGCGTTTCGACCTGGACGCGGCTCAGTTCCTGAGGCGCGCCGCGTCGCGAAAGCCATCACGCTTGGGCAACTGACAAAGCCCAATGCTCATAAAGCCGGATCAGGTCCGGCCGGTGTGTGGCGTAGGTGCAGTATGACGATGTGAGCCGCTACACCGTGCGCGTCTCCCAGTCTGTCCATAGACTCGGAAGAAGTCGGACCCGGTCAGTTGCAACTCCCTTTCCCAGCACTCCACTGCCCGGTAGAGCGCATGAAAAATCTCCTTTCGGGCGGTTTCTGTTCTGCCCATGCAGGATTCCAGAACATTGATGAAATCGTTTGTTTCGATGAAAGGCATCCACACTTTGGATGGTTGACACGCGTTTCAAAGATCGTGAACTACATCTCGTCGTTGTGCTCGACGCACTCCCGACAGAGCGCAACCTCATGGGCGCGGCATGCAGGATTAACCGAGCCCAGCCGGTCATGAGTGCGGCCGGCCGGGTCGGGCGATAGGCAGTCATGCCCTGCCCTTCCTGCGGGTCAAGCACTCCGAAAAAACATTTCCCCCATAAATGCTAGATCTTCCGTTGCCTTTTCGCGGGCTTCTGCGTGAGGTGAGGCACGCCATCCATGGCATGTGGCACACGCACGCGATGCCAGTGCACGGTCGTTTTCTCGGCAAGGCCGTTCTCTACCTCGACCCGCACGCGCTCGCCCTGACGGACCCGGATTTCCGGGCCTGGAACGGGCCTTCGGCGCGCAATCGAGCCCGGTTCACCCGGCCCAATGGCGTCCACTTTGGGGGCGCATGCACTGCAGACCCGCTGGACCTGATCCGGGAGAGGATGGGCGCGGCGATTGGAATAGCTATGAAAGCGCATCGGACCGTGGAACTGCGCGCGCAGACTTTCGGAGGAAGGCTCGCTTTTAAACGTTATCGTGCAACTCTGACCGTTCTTCGCCTTGGCGGGTGCCGCGGAAGAATCCCGGGTTCTGCGAGCGCTGCGAGAACACCTGCGGTCGATCCTGTACCACAATCTCGCGAAGCTCGATGCTCTCTACAAACGATGTCTTGGATTCTCACGCCCTTATTTCAGCACTTCGCTCGCTTGCCCGACTCGGCCGCGGTCAGCCTTCACCGCCAATTTTATTGGCGCAGCGACGTTCCTATCGGTTCAGGCGAAGCTTCTTGAACCTGCCGCTCTCTCGTTGCCCTGGCACGATTAATCGTCCTCTCAGTCTGTCATTGGCGGAGTCGCTCCTGAGGCGCGCGCCGGCGAGTTCGAGGAGCGCGTGGCTATCTCCTCGGTCCAGCCGGATTCCGCTGCGCGCTCAGCCAATTCCTGGAAGGCCGATTCCAAGGCGAGCTGGCATTGAAGGCCGCGGTCCGGATGGTCGACTAGCTTGGTTCCACGATCGCAATGCTTGATCGCTTCATTGCAGGCCATGGGCTCTCGCCCTCTCCTTTTGCCACACGAGGCGCCAGCTCACGTGTTGTGCGCCCCGGCAACCGCTTTCACCAGCCGCTCCAGCGATCCCGCGCGCTCCAGCTCCGCAAAGAATGATGCGGCGTGACGCTACCCAGCCGGTGCTTCTCGGCCATTTGCACACATAGGGATAGTCGACCATGAAATCGGACCGAGGCGAGGCGTTGGACGTTTCAGTCTTGGTCTGAATGCGCCGCCCACGAGCCGATCGGCCTTCTCGATGATTTGGCGCACCCTCGTTGTCGACAAGCCATGTTCCTGAGCCAGGTCGGCGAAACTCTTGCCCTTCAGAAAGCCGTCGACCAGGGCTATGTTCCTATCGACGGTCGGCTAAATCCCAGCAGGCGCGCGCAGTTTTCCGGCATCATTCCGTTTGTTCATCCGCTTGTCCGCGCCCCCTGCAAATCCTACCGGGCCAAATCGGTGCTTGGAAGACCCACTCATGTCATGGCCTCGGGAAAGTACAAGGCCGACGGTTATGTGAATACGAAAGATGCTGGCGATCACCATGATCGTTGGTGACCGCTGACCTCCCCAATGTCGGCTTCGACGGCACACCGGGAGCTCTCGGCAATGTTGAATAATTCCGTTTGAAGATGGTTGACTTCGTCGTCGAGGCTCGATCCATCAGGATCGGTATCGACGATTCTATATTTGAGAAACCCAAATTCGTTTGACTCGCGCAATTCGCTGTACGGCGTATCATCGCAAGCGCGGGATTCCGACATCCTGCGAAGTGCCCGCGTTGCTGGAATCGATTTTGCGGAAGTAAAAAGGCCCCGGCGCTGGGTCGGCGCGCAGGGCCTTCAGGCATGTACGAGCTACCAGCATGTCCAGTTATGATCGTGCGCTATCATAATGAACAAACGGTGAATGATCGCTATCCGAGGTGCAGGGCGGGCGAGATGGTGGGGCGGTGGGGGACCTGTACCGCTGCAGCGGGGCCACGAGCAGCGACTCGAGCCATGCGCCACGCTGCAGGACCTCGATTTCGGGCCAAGCCTCGAGCCCGCAACTCGCCTTGCTTCTCGGAAATCATAAGGCTTTGTGGGGCGGTTAAGCAGCGCGATATGGCCGCGGCGATACGAAGTTTTCATCTTTACCCTGTTCAGACGGTCAGGCTGCCTTCGCCGCCGGCTTGGCTGCCTTGACATGGGTTATACTGCGGCGACCGTCGACGCCGATCGGAACGTCACCGTCAACCGTAGCGCGACGCACAACCCGGTGCTGGTCGCCATAGTCGTTGACCGCATAATGCTGGTTAGCACGGTTGTCCCAGATAGCGACGTCGCCTACTTGCCAGCGCCACCGCACGGTATTTTCCGGGGCAGTGACGTAGGACTGGAACACCTCGTAGAGTTTGGCGGAATCGCTCTTGGAAAGGCCGACGAGGCGCTGCACGAAATTGCCGAGCAGCAGCGACTTCTCCCCGGTTTCCGGATGGACGCGCACGACCGGATGCTCGGTCTCGTAGATCGTCGATGTGAAAACTTCCTCGAAGTGCTTCTTCTCTTCGGCTGTGGCGCGCGGGCGCACGGCTGCGTAGTCGTAGGCATTGCTATGAATAGCCCACAGATTGTCCGCCAATATTTTGAGCGGCGCCGGCAGATTCTCGTACGCGGCGTGCGTGTTGGACCAGATCGTGTCGCCCCCCGCCGCCGGAATGACGACGCCACGTAGGACCGAGAATTTCGGATAGGCATCGACGAAAGTCACATCGGTATGCCACTGGTCTGCCCTGCCACCGCCACGGCCGGAATCGAGATTGAGGATTGAGGCCGTGCCGGCTGCCGGCCCCTGCGTGGGATGAGGTACAAGGTTACCCAGACGCCGCGCGAACAATTCCTGCTCCGCATCGTCGAGATGCTCCTGGCCGCGGAAGAAGATCACCTTGTGTTTTAGAAGAAGCTGGTTGATGGCTGCTATCGCTGCGTCCGAAAGGTCTCCACCAAGGCGAACTCCTCTGATTTCAGCTCCAACACGGCTGGTCAGCGGTACAACGTCGGAGTCAGGAATTCTCTTCGTCAAGCTCGAAAGCCAAAATCCCGGCGGATCGATCAAGGATCGCATTGCGTTGTCGATGATCGTTAATGCCGAACAGCGTGGCCAGCTCGCGCCGGGCGGTACAATCATCGAAGCGACCGCTGGCAACACAGGGCTCGGCCTGGCCTGGCGGCACGAAGCGCGTGATCGCGTGTCCAAAAGCTGACAGCGTCAGACAAATGTCAGGTTCATTACAACCAACATCTGGGCACTGACGAGGTTTTTCGAAGCAATGGGCGCTAACTGCGCGCTGAGCGCGTTGGCATGGCTTTTGAGACTGAGTGACTGTGACTGCACTTAATGGGGCAAGACGAGCGATGCGCTCCTCCCTGAACCCGTGTGCCGTCTCTGAGAGGAAACCAGCTCGTGCAGAAACCTTTGGAAATAGCTTTGGACCGCAACGTGGTATTGCAGATGGAGTCCCCGGCTCCTTCGATTAGAGTCGAGAACTGGCTGCATGGCGAGCCCCTCACGAGCTTTGAGCCCGGCAAGTGTACATAGTCGAATTTTGGGCAACTTGGTGCGGCCCATGTGTGGACGGGATGCCCCATCTGATCCAGCTGCAGGGCGTCGCCAGGCGCGCCATCTGGACAGCAGGAGCTGGACTATGGGCAAGGTAACAGGCTTTCTCGAAATCGACCGGCAGGTGCACAAGTACCAGCCGGCCTCCGACCGCATCCGGCATTTCCGTGAATTCACGCTGCCGATGTCGGACAAGGAGGTCGAGAAACAGGCCGCGCGCTGCATGGATTGCGGCATTCCGTTCTGCCACGGGCCAACGGGCTGTCCCATCCACAACCAGATCCCGGACTGGAACGACCTCGTCTACAATGGCGACTGGGACAATGCGATCCGCAACCTGCATTCGACCAACAATTTCCCGGAATTCACCGGCCGCATCTGCCCCGCACCTTGCGAGGAAGCCTGCACGCTGAACCTCGAGGACATTCCCGTCGCCATCAAGACGGTCGAGCAGGCGATCGCCGACAAGGCTTACGAGACCGGCCATATCAGGCCCTATCCGCCGGAGAAGAAGACCGGCAAGCGCGTCGCCGTCATCGGCTCCGGCCCGGCCGGCATGTCGGCTGCCCAGCAGCTCGGCCGCGCCGGCCACGACGTCCATGTCTATGAGCGCGAGAGCCGGCCCGGCGGGCTGATGCGTTACGGCATTCCCGACTTCAAGATCGAGAAGCACTATATCGACCGGCGCATCGAGCAGATGCAGGGCGAGGGCGTCACCTTCCATTGCGGCGTCAATGTCGGCGTCGACAAGCCGGTTGCCGAGCTGCTCGCCGAACATGACGCGGTGCTTTATTGCGGCGGTTCCGAAACGCCGCGCGCGGCCGGCATTCCCGGCGACGATCTCGGCGGCGTGCATGACGCGATGCCCTATCTGGTGCAGCAGAACAGGCGTGTCGGCGGCGAACCGATCCAGTCGGTGGCGTGGCCGTCGCATCCGATCCTCGCCGGCGGCCAGCATGTGGTCGTCGTCGGCGGCGGCGATACCGCGTCCGACTGCGTCGGCACCGCCTTCCGCCAGGGCGCGGTCCGCGTCACCCAGCTCGACATCCGTCCGCAGCCGCCGGAAAAGGAAGACAAGCTTTCGGTCTGGCCCTACTGGGCGACCAAGATGCGCACCTCGTCCTCGCAGGCCGAAGGCGCCGAGCGCGAGTTTCAGGTGGCGACGCTCGAGTTCATCGGCGAAGACGGCCAGCTGACCGGGGTCAAATGCTGCGAGGTCGACGAAAAGCGCAAGCCGATCGCCGGCAGCGAATTCGTCATTCGTGCCGATCTCGCGTTCATCGCCATCGGCTTTGCCGGGCCAGCCGCTCGCGGGCCGGTGTCGGAACTGGCCGGCCAGATGAAGATCGCCATTGACAGCCGCCGCTCGAAGAATGTCGAGGCCAATGACCGGGACTACAGGACCAGCGTCGAAAAGCTCTATGCGGCGGGCGACGTGCGGCGCGGCCAGTCGCTGGTCGTCTGGGCGATCCGCGAGGGCCGCCAGGCGGCGCGCGCCATCGATGAGGCGCTGATGGGATCGAGCGTGCTGCCGCGCTGAGTCCGTCTCGAGACCCTACTTGTGCGGCCACCTGAAGGCGCTTTCCGCCCTTCCGCTGCCCCGGGCAGCTTACGGACTGATCGCCGTGGTCGTTTCGGTTGTGGCCCCGGCCGCAGGCTGCCGCCTTGGCGGCCAAGAAAAATCGTCGGCGCGGCCGGGCGAAGCAGCGCTGGGTTTAAGTGCTTGGGGTGACACGGCGTGATCTCCGCCGTTGGCGGGAACAGGGCAGTGCAATAGTACTGCCCTGTTCCTTTTGATCAGAGGCCAGTGCGGATTTCTTCGGCAAGCGCCCTCAACGTCGTCTCGACGTCATCGCCGTTTGCCATCTTCTGCATCGCCACGGCCCATGCGTTCATGGCTTCGCCGAAGCCGACACGCGGTGTGAAAGCCAGCGCGGCTTGATCCTGTATCTTTTTGAAGCTGTCAACGAAGTTGTTGAACTCGGGCTGCGAAGCGTACTTAGTCTAGGTATCGTCCTGCCAGGTCGACGTGCGCGGCGGATTGACGAGCTGGCCAGCAAGGGCACCCTTGAGCGCCACCTGCTTGGAGGTGGCCCACGGGATGAACAGCCAGGCCGTGCCCTTCTTTTCGGAAGCCGCGTTCATGGCGAGAGCCCAGATCCAGATGTCAGAATCCAAGCTCGTGGCGCTCGGTGCGTGCAGCGGCGGAGCGAAGGCGATCTTGCCGGATGCCGGCTTCCCCGCAACATCGTTCCAGAAGCCGAACATTTTTGAGTCGATCGTCATCGCGGTGCGGCCGGACGAGATGCCGTCCACGACCTGGTTCCAGTTATCATTGGCGAAGGAAGGAGCCGCGCACTTCTTGATCATGTCCGAATGTAGTCGTATCCAGCATCGGTAAGCTTCGGATCACTCAGGTATTTGTCCAGCAGGCGCCACTCGGAGCGAGGTCCTACGCGGGCTGAATGCCAGTGCCGAACACATCCCATGCTGGCGACTTCGTCGTCAGTTGGATCGTCATCTTGTTCCAGTAAGAATCGTCTGGGTAGAGTTCCGGCGTGACCTTGATGCCGGGTCAGCTTCTCGAACTCCGGAAAGTTGCGCAGCGAGAGCATCCGCATAGGGGTGGATGTCGTAGGCCCAAGTTATGCTGGTCCCTTCGAATTGACGCCAGTTCACGGTGTCGGCAGCGGCCGAATTAGTGAGCGATGCCGAAACGGCAAGAAACGCCAAGTCAAAAGCAAGCTGTTTGCGTAGCGACGCGCACCTGTAACGAGTACGGGGAATGAGCGACCCATGTAATCCTCCCTGGGGCATTTTGCCAATTTTTGGGTCCACTCCTCCATCCCGAGTTTGCTCATAGCCACAATAAGCGGTTTCCAACGACCTCGCTCTGAATGCACCAGGCCAACTGGGTAAAAACGGGTAACCGGCACTTAAAGGCGATGTAGTATCGCCACCAGAAATACTGCTCCGTGGTGCTGGCCTTTGCCTGGGGGCGCAACACGGCAACTACCCGCTCAAAACGGTTGGTCCTCTACCTCTTATTCACCGTCGCTTTCCTCGCGGCCTAACCCGGCCGGAATATCCGTTGCCAGAAAAAGGCCTCGCGGCCGGTTCGAGGCGCATCCCTCCTCCGAAGCAGCACGCTCAAGTATCGTCACAAGCCCCGAGCGCTTCGCGTTCGGCGATGTCCAAATTCCGACAATGTCGGATACAGTCAGATCTACTGGATTGCGTTTGAATGGTTTTCTCATTTGGCACAGTACATGCGGGTCATCCGCAAAACACGTGACCGACCAACAAGAGTTCGCATGATCACCTTACCACAACATACAGCCGCCGCGGAACAATCACTTGGCCCCTGATCGCCCGCCCCGGCACCACAACCGGAGTCATCGATGTTCTGACAGGCTGCCCAAGGATACCTGCTGCAACAGGGCTTGCCCTGGTGACGACCACTCCGGCTCCGCCGGTTACCGACGAGGGCAAAGTGACGGATTTCCTGCTTTTCAACGGCATGGAGGTGGCTGTCATTCCCGACCACCGCGCCGCTCGTCACCGATATGGTCTGGTGCAGGATCGGCAGCGCGGATGAGCCGCCGGGGATATCTGCATGTCTTCGAGCATCTGATGCTCAAGGCGCCTCATGACGAGCACGGCTCCGTCGCCTGGAGAGATTGAACCCAAAGGGAGATTCAGATGTCTGAAGCGAATCAGGAAAAGTTGGACGCATTCTTGGGGAAAATGGTCGGCGATCTCGGTGCGATCGCAACGGGCGCGGGAGTCCTGCTGGGGGACAGACTCGGCCTGTTTAAGGCATTGCGCGAAGGCGGCAAGATGACGGCCGCCGAACTTTCGACACGCACCGGCACCCAGGAACGCCTCGTAAGGGAATGGCTTTCCGGGCAGGCGGCGGCGGGTTACGTCGACTACGATGAAGCGAGCGACAAATTCTATCTCAACGCCGAGCAAGAGCTGGTGTTCGCTGATGAAGACAGCCCGGCCTTCATGGCAGGCGCATTCGAGTTCCTGTCCGCGCTGTGGCTCGATGAAGAAAAGGTGAGGCAGGCATTCCAGTCCGGCAAGGGCGTCGGGTGGCACGATCATAGCGCGTGTCTGTTTCGCGGTACGGAACGGTTCTTCCGTCCAGGCTACAATGCCAATCTGATCGACTCCTGGCTGCCGGCCTTGGAGGGCGTCGTCGAGAAGCTCGAACGCGGCGTGGACGTCGCGGATGTTGGATGCGGTCATGGTGCATCGACCGTGCTCATGGCACAGGCCTTCCCCAATTCGCGCTTCGTCGGCTTCGACTATCATGCCCCCTCGATTGAGCGCGCCCGCAAGGCGGCCGAGGTAGCCGGCGTCGGCGTTAACACGCGGTTCGACGTGGCGGCCGCCAAGAGCTATCCCGGAACGTATGACCTCGTCACATTCTTCGATTGCCTTCACGACATGGGCGACCCGACGGGCGCCGCCACCCATGTCCACGGATCGCTCAAGCCGGACGGCACGTGGATGATCGTCGAGCCGTTCGCGCATGATCATCTGGCGGCGAACCTCAATCCCGTCGGCCGCGTTTACTATGCCGCTTCCACTTTCGTGTGCACGCCCGCATCCGTGTCGCAGGAAGTCGGGCTCGCGCTTGGAGCCCAGGCCGGTGAGGCGAGGCTGCGCAAGGTTGTGACCGGCGGCGGCTTCAAGCGATTGCGTCGCGCCGCGGAGACACCGTTCAACATGGTGCTGGAGGCCCGCCCTTAGCGTGGCCGTCGCCAGAAATTGCAGCTCATCGCATTTGATTGAAGATCACCGCCAAAAATCCGGACGCATCGGGGACATTTTCAAGGCGCCTGGGTTCACGCAGAGGTCGCTGCCGAGTTGTGTGCCAAGAGTCCCATACGTTGCGGCTCAGAAAGGACCCGACGCACGGCTACGAACATGCCCATAGTGATGGCCGCTATAATCACATATGCCCACCATGGCGCGTTCACAAAGCTGGTAAGCCACGTCGCACCGAACGCGCTTACGACAAAAACGAGAGCCTCGATAAAATGACTGAGCCTGTACACATTCAGTCGTCTCATCCTCATACCACCCATCCAAAGACTGAGCTTGTTGCGCTACTGCGACAGAGCCTAACATATTGGAGAGCGCTCACTATTTCTATGCTAAACAGTCTCGCCTGAGTATATGTTTTGAGTCGCTAATTATGGAATTCTGCCAGTCTGCATTTCCCCTGATCTGATGTAGAGCAGCTTCTAAGTGGGAATTAGTCCCCCATCGACCGGATCGGGCGACACGAACATGCGCTGAAGGCTTGGCGGAACGGCTACTGGGACCATGATGCTACTCGAATGCAAGATCGTGTCAGAACGTCCCGGGAAGGCTGCAGGCAGGGGATGTCAGGTCAATCAGCCTATAGATATGATACCGCCCATTCGCTGAGACTTCACGATGGGCATAGGAGGTGGGAATTCGTGCCTTGAGATGGACGCGGCTGTCGGAGCAGGCGAGCACGGCAGCAGCGATGGCCTGAACCTTCGGGCCGCTGACAAAAACGTTCACCACCGCACGCGAGCCGAACCCGTCGAGATACGTCTCGAAAGCATCGAGGTGGGCCATCAGCCCGAAAGCCTGGATGTCGCGAACTTCGCCATCTTCGAGCCGGTGGGTTTCACGTACCTTGGCCACCTGTTGATCGAGCAAAGCATCGATATGCGCATTCTTCTCGCTTCTTGGGACGAGGAGCGAGATCCGTTCCGGACTGACGATATCGATCAATCCGTAGAATACGTCGGCATCTCCTCCGATCCCCACGAGCAGGACTTTCTCTTCGCCCATTCCTCCGCTGCCTTGAAGATGAGGGACGGTGACGTATCGGTCCAAGCCGCTGGAAAAATCCTCTTTGCCGATCGCGTTCCCGTAGATACCTTCGGCGTACCCGAATTCGAGAGACTGAATCGACATTTTCTTGAATGCCACCGCAATCAGCCATTGGATGTAGATTCGCGGCATCGTCGAGCACTCGACGAAAACCTTCCGCAGGCTTCCTTCGTATGAGCCACATGAAGCGGCCATCTGAGTGAGCAGGTGATCGAGGAGATTGATGTTCTTCTGATACTCGATGGAAGGCTCGAGGGTGATCGCAGTCACTTCGACGCCCCATCGGGTACCCATAGCGATGAGCTTTCGCCGGTTTTCTTCGACGGCTGGGACGTTCGCTTCCTTCAGAGCAAAGTCCAGAACCACGATTTTGCCGACCTTCAGGTCAAGATGGTTTTCGAACGCGGCGAAACGCGTTTCCCATCCAAGCGCGACGATCGCGATATCTGCCTCCATCGTTTCGCAGGTACCTGCATCTCTCGCCTTCTCAGTGACGGCCAGATGGCCGAAGACTCGATACTCGACAGTTGAAGCGGTCATTCGAGATCGCTCTCGAAAAGCGAGTGCTGGAATTCGGTCTTGAGTGCGGGCCGCGCGACGAGCTCCTTAAACACCGAGTCGGCCCAGTCTTCTGGGAGCCGATGCCTGGTAAAAAGCAGGTCGACCATCTGCGCCGCAGGGATTGTGTTGATTTCGTACGGGCCGCGATAGGAGAACCCGAAGTAAGGTGCAAATCGCCGATGCAATCTGATCAGCATCTCCTTCGATGCGGGGTCGGCGCGGTCCACCTCAAAGTTGCCGGCGGCGGAGACCTCCCGGATAAACCCATCCCTTTCCGCCCGACGCAGGACCTCGTCCAGTTTTCCGCTGGGTTGCTCCAGTCGGTTCACCAGCGAGCGCATTTCCTTTAGATCAACCCTGAAAATGCCTCTCTCTGTCGTTCCTAGAGCATTTTCTTCGGCAAACTCTGTCTGGAGGCGAGCGGTCAGGTAACCCAACGCCCGCACCATGCGCACGCTCTCTTCTTCGTACGGATGTGAAAGCGCCTGAAGTCCATCAAGCTTCCGTTGAGAGGCGGCGTTCACAGCCTGTCTCTGCTGTTCGAGATGAATCTGTAAATCCGAGTTGATGAATTCCACCAGTTTTCGTGGATCACTGGAACTCGGAACACTGCGGCGGAAGATCTCTCCCATTATATCAAGGAAATCGCGTATACAGACGTCGCTCAATGATGTGATGATCTGGTGCCCTACGTACGGGTAGTCATGCAGACGCAGCATCTGGCACGCTTTCAGAAAAGCCCATCCCTGTTTCCGGGCGATCGACCTCTTCAGATTTGAAGCATCCGCCTTGCTCATGGGCCGGCGCTTGATTTCCGGGTTCATGAGCGCGAGCGCCAGCCCTTCGGCATAAGGGCGCGCTTTTCGATCAAGAAGGAATTGCTGCTGATCCGCCGTCCTCAAATTCACGGAGAGGAATTCACGTGCTGCATCAGCGAGTGCCACAAGCTCTTCTCTGCCCTCGGAATGACCCGATATGATAACCCGCTCGATGATGTCATTGACGGAAAGCCGCCCCAGCCGGTTTTTGAGCGAAAACGCGCTGAGCGCATCGTTGCGCTTGAGATCACTCCGCAGATGGTCAGGAAGCGCATAGTAGAGCCGAAGCGACGACACGTTCTCGCACAGCGTGGCGAACTCCCTCGGATCGACTGAATCAAGATTCTCGACGTCCCGGTCAGCATTCGAGAGCGACTGGCCGGGTATGATCGTCCGGATCGTGTCGTAAAGGCCGCCGATGTAGGCGAGGACCCATTTCACATTGCCGCGCGTCTTCCTCACCAAGGTGTTCAGGAACTGCTGTTGGAGCGGTGTCAGTGCCTCACAGTCGTCAATCA
The DNA here is from genome assembly GCA_004791255.1 of bacterium M00.F.Ca.ET.205.01.1.1. Taxonomy (GTDB): domain Bacteria; phylum Pseudomonadota; class Alphaproteobacteria; order Rhizobiales; family Rhizobiaceae; genus Mesorhizobium. The sequence continues at coordinate 827,715 of SRUQ01000001.1, read as the reverse complement.
GGATCTTGAAGAAGGGCGCCCTGTCACCGGCGAAAGATGGGCCATTTAAAAGTGGGGTGATCGCGGTCGCGACCTTGTTAATGATCGCGCCAGGGTCTGTCGCTCTGAAGCCGGTCGCTCCCTCATCGGCGGCAAAGAAGAACGCGTTGAAGCATTCGTCGACGTACCGGGTTATCCCACCCCGCAGCTCATCTATGCTGAAGAAGTCGAGACGGGCAGGTTGGGGTATGAAGTGCAGCACTTCGCGATGCAGTGCCAAGGCGACGTCCCTATCTTCAGAGGCCCGGTATTTCAAGTGGCTGTCGCGTCTGAGCTGGCTGATGCTCTCGAGCAGGCGTTCGACTATCTTCAGCTCCAGATAGTGAGAGAAGATTACGAATTGCCGCGGGATCACGGCGGCCGTGTCGAAGCGTATCCGCTCCGGAATGAGGTTCAGAACCGCGTTGTCGATTAGGGGCGAAAATGTCTCATTGAGCTGGAAGAAGACGCCATACCAGCCGAGCTTGCCGACTTGGTCCGCGAGACTTTTGTCTTCGAGGATATGAACTGTGGAAAGCGAGCGAAGAATACTGGTCTTGCCGCTGCCTCTCGTCCCTGCGACGAAGACCGGCTTGGCGGCGGCAGAAATCAAGGCCGACTTCTGACTGAACCACAGTATCGGGCGACTTTCGTACTCGATCCTGTTGGGGCCGAACGGATTCTCCATCTCTATTCGTCCCTTACCTTAATGCGCCAAGCCGAGTTTGCCTTCGTGAGGCCGTCTATCTCGACGAAGCGCGCCGCTTGGAGCATCAGAAGAGAGTCTTCCAAATCTAGCCCGAGCTCGGCGGAGGCGGCAATCTCAGTGATCTCGTCCCAGAAGAGTAACCCATTCCCGCGCCTGGTGGCATGGTCGCGCAGTCGGCGCATCAGGTCAAACGTGTCGTTGTTCAGAAAGGCCTTGCCGTTGGACATAGTCGAGATGAAGCAATGTTCGCCTTCCATGACCGTCCCGTCGGCGACATTGGTGCGGTAGGGTATAAGTCGGATGCCGACGAGCTCTCCCTGATCGGTCGTGAAGAAGACGAGCTCATTGAAACCTGACTGTATCTCTGGTGCTGAGATGCAGATCAATTTGCCGTCCGGAAACCTTGGATCGTTGACGATCTCGACCGGATCGGCATGTATGTGTCCATGCAGGTAGACGATAGGCTTGTTGCCCTGCAGCAGCTGAGTTCTGACAAATCCGCTGTTGAGCATCTCCGCGTATGGCGTAATGCGCGGAGTCTTTTGTGGCAGCAGATTGTGATGGCCGATCATGATGCCGTAACGCATGTCGGGCTGCTGGAGCAATTCCTGTAGGCCTGCAAGCATCTCACGCGAGATGTATGGCGTGTCCATCTGACCGTAATACTCGTCGTCGGACGCCTCCTTGTCTGGATCGCTGGGAGGTGTCGCGGGCGAATGTCCCGAGGTGTCCGGCGAGCCGAGATCTACAGGTTCTGTAGAAGGACCGAGTGCCTCGAGACGATCACGAAGGAACGCGGGAAGGTTCTGAAGCTCCCAACTGCCTATCGCTGTGTTGACGAGGATGAAGTTTGCGCCTGCGGATCCTGTCGGAAGTCTGAAGTGCACGGGTTGGTCCACGGGAACGGTCTGCCAACCCAAGCGGGCGGCTAAACTCGCCATTTCGCTGAATTTCTCAGTCGGTCCAAGTTCGCGCGCGTCATCACGGTTCACATCGTGATTTCCCGGTACGAATATCAACGGAAGCGCCTTTGAACTGCGCCCCTGTGCGCGGCAGAGCAACGTGAAATGCTGGAATGCCGAAGCAATGAAAGTCTTGTCGCCACGGCTCGTGAAATCCCCCATGAAGGCGATCGAATCCAAGGGCTTCGAAGTCGTCAGCCGCCGAAGCTTCGTCAAGACGGCACGCAGCGAAGACGCGCGTAGCTTCTGCGTTATTTTCGGAGCGAACTTGCTATCCTTGGCATCGATGTTGCTAGAGGAAGGATGCCAATCCGGATAGTGAATATCGCCTACTTGAAGGATTCGCACCCGTCGCATAACTCGCCCCCCCGCCGAGAGCCATAGACTAATCCGTTCGCTTTTGCCAAGCGCGAAACGATCATCCGACCGCATCGCCTGGAAAGCGCGTTTATCTTTTTGTTGGTAATGGAGAGGCACGACGCAATTGTGCCCCCGGTTGCTTGTCTGCCCACCAAATGGGCACTCAATCTGGGCGCATGGCTTATGATTTCTCGAGTTTGTCCCATAACGAGTTTGAGGATTTGGCCCGCGACCTCGTAGGTCGCGAGATCGACAAGCGTTTCGAGGCCTTTCCCGAGGGACCGGACGACGCGATGGATGGTCGACATGCCCTTGCCGGCGGCGACATTGTGCAGGCGAAGCACTACCAGCGGTCAGGCTTCTCGGCGCTGAAATCCAAGATGAAGAGCGAGCGCACAGCCATTGATGGCTTGGCGCCCTCGCGATACTTCCTCGTCACGTCGGCTTCGCCCGCGGCAGGCGGACACCGGCATGCGCAGCAGGATGAAGCCAGTGAGGGCCAGTAATACACGACAATAGTCATTAGGCTAGAGTACAGTCGCCTTGGGAGGCTGTTCGAATTCAATCCGGCGCTTTTCGGCATCCTTTTTTCGTTTGGTGGTGTCGATACGATATTGGTCAATTCCATCAAGATCGCTCTTCATATCGTTTGGTGTTGGAACTGGAATGGCCTTGGCGGACGCCATGTCATGTCCAGAACGCTCCGAAACTCGCTTCATGGCCCAATAGATTCGCTTGTGGTCTTCGTCCTCGACCACCACACCCTTCAGGCTCTGTGTCTTGACATCGCTGTTAAATCGCTCGACGACTTTACCGAGCAGGATTTCTTCAACGAGCCTCTCCCAGGTTTCCCGAAGATCGCTGTAGAAATCCTTCGCTGACCTTCGCCAAGCATCGGTGGTGAAATCAGTGGCGCCGTCGAAGCTCTTCAGGCGCGTCTTGAGAGTCTCGATGCGCTTCGTGACAGACTGTGCGATCCACGGCTCGTCAGTTTCGCTAATCAAGCCAAAACCGGCAGATTCGGACTTGTTGATGTAGTTTCGAACAAGGGGAATCGGCGGATTGGCCTGCGCAGCTGCGTCAACCACCTCGTTGAAGAACAGAAGATTATGGGTGAAAATAATAATCTGACGTCCTGTGGCCGCTTCTTTTACGAGCCTTGCCGCGACCCGCCTGATCCGAACATGGTCGAGAGATGACACGGGGTCGTCGATGATCATGCCTTGACGCGATGTGTCTCCTCCGACCTCGGCTAAGAAACAGGCCAGGGCAAGCGCGCGCTGCTCTCCTTCGCTTAAGACCTTGCTGTTTGAGATCGCTTTTGCCGCGTTGAGCCCGACCTCGAAATAGCTCTGCCCATCTTGACTACGATCATTAACTGCGAACGGGATGTGCGTTAACGCCAGAGTCTCAATCTCGGCGACGACGCGCTTTTCGAGATCCTGCATGACGAGGCTTCGTCGAAGCGACGTCATCTGCCGTGACACCGAGCCTGTTTCGACAGCATCGCAGCATGAGAGAAGCTTGCGCCGCTCTTCGAGATTCGCCAAGCGCGCGAGAACGATGGTGAGATCGTCGCCCAGTTTTTTCCGATCCTTGAGTGTATCGCGACGAGCTCGATCGGTAGCGCGGTTCCCGTCGTCGGCCGCTGCCTTGTCGTCCGTCAGCGCTTCGGCCTCTAGCGCCTCCGCCTCCGTTCGGAGTTTCGATGCAACTGGCGCCGCAAGTTGCGGGAACGCAGCGTACTCGGACAGCGCAGCCGCAACGACAATTGCATCACGCCTTTTACCTGCCTCGACATAATATGCCGAGATCAGGGCCACCATCGCCTTGCGTGCGGCGGACAGATCGCCAAACTCTCCGAGAGCCGCCTCAACCGCCTCCCCGGTCGCAATGGTGAGTCCTTTGATTTGGCGCAGGGCCTCTTCATGGGCAATAGATGCGACTTGCGCCGCCTTATTTGCGGCGCCCGTTACGAAGTCATTGAAGGATTGGATCCGCCCCGCGGCGTCCGCCGTCATCGGCTCCTGGCAGAGCATGCAACGATCGCCTTCCTGATCTGGCAAGTGCTGATGATCGATGCCAGTGACGCTCGCTAAATAGGCTCGTGCATGGTCGAACATATACCGCCAGGGAGAAAGCCCAACGCCGCTCAACGGCATAGTCGCGAACGCTCCTGAGGCGGCAAGTTGTGCAGCCTGCGCTGTAGAATCGGCTGTTGCATATAGATTGCGATAAATCTCGAGGGCCGCCGCTGAGAGAGCCGCGTCGATCTGTTCAGATGCAGTCAGCAGTTTTTCCAAGGCCGCCTTGGCACGCCGACGCTTTGTCGCCATCGTTGAAGGGTCGCTTGCCAGAGCCTGTTCGAGGCCAGCGAGATCAGCCATGTCCTGCTCTGAGAGGGCAGCGAGGTTTTTGATTTCGGCTGCGGAAGGCATCACGTCCTTTGACTTGATTTCGAGACGAGCCAGCAGCTTTACGACCGCGCCGGCAGCTGTGTACCCACTCGGCAATGGTGTCTTTAGGTTCTTTTCGATCGCTTTGATTTCTTCCCGGAAGTCGGCTTCGAGCTCGGTGCGGTGACGTCCATGGCTTTCGAGAAGCGCGATGGCTGCGGGCAGAAAACCGATACGGTTTTGCTTATCGACGTAGAGGCGAGCGTTCGCGGAGTCGAAAACGGAGATCCGTGCAATTGACGCGGGGGGCAGCGTTCCGTCCTTCCAGGTTATGGGGGTCGGTTCCGTAGCACCCTCTTCGAGAAACCGGACAAGCACTTCGGCTGGCGGTTTGGTGCCGATCTCGAACACGTTGCCAAGAAGATCATCCGCCGTCAGACTACGGCAAAGCTTCTTCGCGATCCGGCAATAGCCGCTCTTTCCGCTTCCATTGTCGCCGTAGATAATGGTGATGCCATCGGTGGCGAAACGCAGTTGCTGCTCTTCGGCGAGGCGGTTCAAATGCTTGACGGGGCCGAGTGAGCAAAGCACCGCGCGCGGCTCGTTCGAACTGTTGGCCCTCAAATGCTCCGCCGAGAGCGGAGAGCATTCGGGCAGATCAGCGGTAAATCCACCGACGTGGCGGACCCGAGCTGTTACACCGGCCTTATCCTCCTGCTCGAGGTTGAAGCCCGGCCGCGCGGCGTGTCTTCTTAAGGCATCCCTAATCCAGTCGGGCTGCTTATCCGCCCATTCCAAAAGTCCAACCTCGGCCATTCCTGCCCCCCGAATCTTACCATCATTATACTTATTGATTAGTCCAGATTCGATGAATTCGCTTGTCTGGACAAATTTTCCTCGCGATCGCACATAGAGTGCTGGAGATGTACCCAATAAATGACCTCCCCCCGCGCCGCTAGGTCAGCAAACAAATGCTTCAGCGATCAAACGTCTCCACAACGACATCAGCAATCAAAGGCATTGGACCGCGCGCACGAATTTAGGTAGCCGGCAACGCGTACGAGGAGATAGAGCTGGAAGTGCGTGCCTTTCGATAGTCTATGGGCGGAATTCGACCGCCTCACCGATAGGCCGATCGAGGTTCGCCGTCACTGTCGGGCTGGGTCCGAGTCCGCGATAGGCGCCACGACAGCGCTCGCGATAGGCGCGCAACGCTTGGTCCATGGCGCCCGGACCGCCACACATTTGCGGATGACGTCCTGCCCGTCTTGGGTTTCAGCAGCGTGCGCCGGCGCTCCGATTTCCGCGACTTTTGGATCCCCTCCAATCGTGACGACCGATTATCGCCTGTCTCCATTTCGACCGTTATCTGGGCGGTAACACTTTTAGAAATCTATGCTGCTGGACATAAGCGGCGACCATACCGAGAATTTACTTTCAAATTCTGGCGGCAAAGTTCTATCGTAAATGAAAATAGGGGATGGGGTATGGAAACGAGTTCGGAGACTGGCGATGCTGCCGGTATATCAGCCGCGCCCGTAATAGAAGTCGTGGCGGACATCGCCGCCAGCTTTACATATGCGTCCTTCCAAAATGCTATTCCGGTGATCCGGTCTATCGCGCTCAACAACCCGACCCAGCAGGGTTTCGAAAAATGCACTCTCGAGCTGACATCGAACCCCCCTTTTTTGCGCGCCAAAAGCTGGACAATTGATCGGATCGTTGCTGGCGACCGGCTTCCCTTAAGCGATCGAAAAATCGATCTCGACGCCGGCTATCTGGCCGGTCTCAACGAGGCTGAGCGCGGGGAGATAACGTTGCGCCTAACCTCAGGAGGCGCAGTGCTGGCCGAGCAGCGCGTTGCGGTGCGCCTGCTTGCCCGCGACGAATGGGGTGGCGTCGTCGATATGGCGCAATTGCTCGCCGCATTCGTCATGCCGAACGACCCGGCGATCGCAGGACTGCTGCGTTCCGCAGCGGAGCTGCTCGCAGCGCATGGTCATCCTTCCAGCCTCGATGGCTATCAAAGCGGCAATCCGCAACGCGCATTCATGCTGGCGGCCGCAATTTATTCGGCCATTGCTGGCCTATCGCTGCATTATGCAGAGCCACCTGCGAGCTTCGAAAGCCGCGGCCAAAAAATTCGACGTCCCTCAATTATTACGGCAGAAAAGCTGGCAACCTGTCTCGATACCAGTCTGTTATTCGCGTCCGCCCTGGAGGCGACGGGCTTGCATCCCGTCGTTTTGATGTTTCAGGGACACGCGGCCGTCGGCGTCTGGATGACACAAAGGACGCTCGCCAACGCCATTGAACCCGATGCCATGGAGGTCCGCAAGGCGCTGGCATCGCGCGAACTCATCGTGTTTGAGACGACAGGCGTGACGCATCGGCCGGCGATGACGTTGGAGGCTGCCCAACACGCAATCGAACAGCGGCTCGACGAAACGCAGGTAGCCACCTTTGTCGCAGCCATCGATATACGCCGCTCGCGCAGCGGCGGCATCACACCGCTTGCTTCGCACGAACCGACGCGCCGCAGCGTGGATGCAGAGGCGGCAACCGAAATCGCGTTGCCGTTGCCAGCCGCACCGGCCGTGGTAGCCCTGCCGGTCGAGATCGTCGAGGTAAAGCCGACGACAGCGGCCGGACGGATCGACCGCTGGCAGAAAAAGCTCCTCGATTTGACACTGCGGAACCGCCTGCTCAATTTTCCGGACTCCAAGAAGACAATTCCGTTTCTTTGTACTGACGTCGGCTACCTCGAGGACCGTCTGATGGCAGGCGCTTCGATCCGGCTGATTTCGCTCCCCGAACAGAATCCACTGGGCGAGCGGGATGCTGTCCTCTATCGCGAGGTGCACGGACGTGACCTCCAGCGTGGCTTTGCCGCGGAAGCGCTTCTGCGCGACGAGCTCCCGTCGACGCTCGATGGGCGTCAATTGGAATCCCGGCTGATCGATCTTTACCGGCAAGTGCGCAACGATTTTGCCGAGGGCGGCGCGAATACGCTCTTCCTGGCGGTCGGCTTCCTGCGCTGGAAGAAGAAGGCCGAGGACGAGCGCAGCTATCGCGCGCCATTGCTGCTCGTACCGGTCAAAATCGAGCGCCGCAGCGCAACATCGCATTTTACCTTGCGCTTCCATGAAGATGAACCGCGATTCAACGCAACCTTGTTGCAGTTTCTCGAACGCGACTTCGAGCTCAAACTGCCACAGTTTTCCGGTGAGCTGCCCGAGGACGAAAGCGGCGTTGATGTGCCGAGGCTGCTCGGTCTTATGCGCCAGGCAGTGCGCGACGTCCCCGGCATGGAGGTGGTGGACGAGACGGCGCTGTCGACCTTTTCCTTCGCCAAGTTTCTCATGTGGAAGGATCTGGTCGAGCGTACCGATGCGCTGCGCGAAAACCGTGTCGTGCGCCATCTGATCGACACGCCGGAGATAGCTTTCGAGGGCAATGGCGCATCATTCCGCGACGAGCGCGAACTCGACCGGCACTATGCCCCGTCCGACATGGTTTTGCTGCTGCCGGCCGACTCCTCACAGACCGCCGCAAGTCTTGCCGCCGCTGAGGGTCGCGATTTTGTCATCATCGGTCCTCCCGGCACTGGCAAGAGCCAGACCATTGCCAACATGATTGCCAACTGTCTTTCAGTTGGCAAAACCGTGCTGTTTGTGGCCGAGAAGACGGCGGCGCTCGATGTGGTGTATCGCCGCCTGCGCGAACATGGCCTGGGCGCGCATTGTCTCGAACTCCATTCCAGCAAGGCGGACCGACGCAACTTTCTCACCCAGCTCAGGATCAGCTGGGAAAGCGGCGTGCGCGTGGACGCAGCGGAGTGGATTGCGATCAACGAGCGGCTTCGCGTCCGTCGCGACGAACTGAATGCCTATGTCGAAGCGCTGCATCGGCACCATGTCAATGGTCTGACGCCTTATCTGGCGCTCGGCATCGCTCTCAAGAACAAGCGGCAGCACGCTCCGAGATTGTCCTGGCCATCGCGCGATTCCCATGACGAGGCAAACCGGCTGGCGCTGGAGCATATTGCCGCCGAAACAGGTCTCGCATTTCAGTCGGTGGAGATGCGGTCGGTCTTGCGTCTTATAGATGTCACCGAGTGGACGTCAGGCTGGCAGGACAATTTGCTCGAAGGGGCAAAGACCCTCAAGAATGCGTCCGAGGTTCTAGCGACCGCACTCGACGCCTTCCTGGTGAGCATCGGCCTGCGCGCCAAAGGCGACGCGTCAAAAGCGGAGCTCGAAGCGCTGCGAAAACTAGCAGCGGCACTCCAGGACAGTGCCGGCTATGACGTCAGCATTGTCTTTGATCGAGATTTCGCCCAGTTGCGGGGAGCCCTCGCCACTCTCAATGAGGCAATCGGAGACTATCGCAAGTCTCGCAAGGACCTGTCGGCCCGCTATGACGAGGCTGCCGTTGCGCGCATACGGGTGGAGGACATAGAGCAGCAATGGCAGCAGGCCGCTTCTGCATTCTGGCCAAACAGTCAGTTGGGCAAACGCAAAGTCCAGAAGCTGCTTCAAGGCTATGTCACAGAGGGGGTAGCCGATCCTCAGCACGACTTGCTGCTGTTGCGCCTGATGCAGGACCGCCGGGCCACTGTCGAAGCCAACATCCTATCTGGGAAGCCGATCGGATTTGCCGCACTTGATACCGACACCCACCGTATCGATCAGATACTCTCGATGGCCGAAAGGCTTCGACAGACGCTACGCCTGCCCGGCCTCGGCACGGAGGATTTCAAAGCGCTCCTGCAAGCAACCGCCCCGAGCCTGCGAAGCGGTGCAGCAGATAGCACGATGCGCTATGGGGCAGCCCGCTTCCTTGCGGCTTCTGCAGCATTCGAGGCTGCCAAGACCCAATTTGCGATCCCTGCTGGAAAGACGCCTTCTTGGGCAGAACATGATAACCCGCTGACCGAATTGACGACTGCGATGGGAGACTTGCTCGACGCCCGTCATCTTCTCCGGGACTGGACTTCGTGGTGCGGCATTCGTCGCAGGGCTGTCAGTCACAATCTGGGAGCGTTGGTCGACGATATCGAGGCGGGTCTAGTGCGACCAGCTGAAGCTCAATCCGCGTTCCGCCTGGCCTATGTACGCTGGTGGCTGCCGGCCACGCTGGATGCCGATCCGGTGCTGCGGAATTTCCGTCGCTTCCAGCACGAGCACGCCATCGAAGATTTCCGGGAAATCGACGATCTTGTCCGCGCTCAAGCAAGCCTTCGCGTCATCAGTGCCATCGCTCATGGTTTGCCGGCTGTGCAAGGCGTCCCGCGCAATTCCGAGTTGGGCCTGTTGCGCCATCAGATGGAATTGCAGCGGCCCAGCCGGTCAATCCGCGAGATGATTGGCGCGATGCCGACGAGCTTTGCCAAGCTCGCGCCGTGCATGCTGATGTCCCCTCTTTCAATCGCTCAATATCTACCGCCCGACCAAGCCCTGTTCGACGTGGTGATTTTCGACGAAGCATCGCAGATCACCACCTGGGACGCCGTCGGTGCCATCGCGCGAGCCCATCAAACCATAATCGTAGGCGATCCCAAGCAGTTGCCGCCCACCAATTTCTTTGGCCGCAACGAGGAGGACGAGGAAGTCGTCGAACACGAAAAGGATCTTGAGAGCATTCTCGACGAAGCCAAAGCGGCCGGCATCCCGGTACGTGACCTGCGCTGGCATTATCGTAGCCGCAATGAGTCGCTGATCGCCTTTTCCAACCATCACTACTATCAGAACCGGCTCATCACATTCCCTTCGCCAACGGTGGAAGATCGGGCAGTTCAGCTGCGAAAAATCACGACCGGCATCTATGACCGTGGCAAAAGCCGCACCAATCGAATCGAAGCCCAAGCGGTAACCGACGAGGCGGTCAGCAGGATGCGGCGTTGGCTGGCCCTACCGGAAAAGGACCGACCCACGCTCGGAGTCATCACTTTCAACGCGCAACAGCAGTCGCTCATCCTCGACCTTTTCGACAAGGCACGCCAGACAGAGCCGGAGCTTGAATGGTTCTTTGCCGACGAGCGTATTGAGCCCGCCATCGTCAAGAATCTGGAAAATGTCCAAGGGGACGAGCGTGACATAATCCTGTTTTCGATCACCTTTTCGCAAGATAATGCCGGCAAGCGCAGCATGGATTTCGGCGCGCTGAATCGGGACGGCGGCGAACGCCGGCTGAATGTCGCGGTGACGCGTGCGCGGCAGGAACTGATCGTATTTTCAGGTTTTGCCGCCGACCAGATCGACCCCAACCGAACCAAAGCGATCGGCGTACAGCATCTCAAAGCCTTTCTCGATTTTGCCGAACGCGGCGCTGTGGCATTGCCAGCGCAGGAACGCGGATCGGTCGGAGCCCTGGAATCCCCTTTCGAGGAGGCCGTCGCTGCCGAGCTTGAGAAGCGCGGATGGACCATCGTTCCTCAAGTCGGCATTTCGGGCTTTCGAGTGGATATAGGGATCCGGCATCCCGATCTCGCCGGCGCCTATCTGGCTGGGGTCGAATGCGACGGCGCGACCTATCACAGTTCTGCCACGGCGCGAGATCGAGACAAGGTCCGCGAGCAGGTCCTGCGCGGCCTCGGGTGGAACATTGTCCGGGTATGGTCAACCGATTGGTGGTTTGATCTCGAAGGTTGCACCGAGAGGCTTCATGCCAGCCTGGCCGCGCTGCTCGAGGAAAGCCGTCGCAAACAGGCTGAACAACAGGAAAGTGAAGCCGCGATCCATTGGGACATGGGACATAAGGTCGACCCCATGGACCCATTGCCAGCCGAAGACCTAGCATCGGCCGGCGAACCGGAACATCCGTCGATAAAATCAGAGCCAGAACTTGTCGCCGCTCCCCTCGCGACGGGAGAGCGCCCATCGGCATCTGCAGGAATTTTGCCTGCGGCCGCGCATTCGACGCATGATACCGTACCGACGGGCGGCCGTTATCGCCTGACTGATCTAACCGGATTTTCCACCAGCCCGGATCAGTTTTATGACTTCGTCTACCGAGGCACGCTGCGGTCCATGGTCGACGCGGTGATCGAGCAGGAAGGACCTCTGCGAGATGACGTCCTTGCGCAGCGCATCGCACGGGCGCATGGCTGGCTCAGAACGGGCAACAAGATTCGGGAGCGGATCGACCTGCATCTGCGCGAGTTCGATAGAACTGAAGAATCCAGCGGCAGCTTCCTATGGAAGAGAGGGACGGTGGTCGACCTGCTTGATTATCGCATGCCGTTCGATGCCGATGCCCGCCGGTCCATTGCCGACATTCCAATCGCCGAGCTGGCCGCTGTCGTCGTTGCGAACGAGGACATTCTGGAACAGTCCGACCCCGCTCTCGACCTTGCACGTCTGCTCGGTGTCGAGCGACTTGCGGCGATTTCACGCTCCCGGCTGGATGAAGCCATCGATCGCGCCCAGCGCAACCTGGCATCGACATAGTCTCGGAGACTCCATGTTTCGATTCATCCACAGCTCCGATCTTCATATCGGCAAGCGGTTCGGCAACATGCCAGAGGATCTGCGCGGGCGGCTCCGTGAAGCGCGCCATGGCGCGATCAGCCGGCTGGCAGAGCAGGCACGCGTCCATGGTGCATCCACCATACTTCTGGCCGGCGATACGTTCGATACCGAAACGCCCACTCCAGCGATGTTGCGGCAGGCCATGGCCGAGATGAGCCAGAGCGCGCCTCTGCGCTGGATATTGCTGCCTGGCAACCATGATTCCCTGTTGGCTGATCAATTGTGGAGTGCAGCGGACAGCGTTGTGCCGGACAATGTCCTGCTGGCGACGCGGCCCGAAACCCTGACCATTGGCGCGGACGTGGCGCTGCTGCCTGCACCTTGCACCACCCGCAGACCCGGTCGCGACCTTACCGAGTGGATGAACAGCGCCGCGACGCCGCAAGGCGCCATCCGGCTCGGCCTTGCTCATGGCGCTATTCAGAACTTTTCCGAAGATTCAGCAGCGTCCGATGTCATTGCACCAGATCGCGCGACTAAGGCCGGCCTCGATTATCTGGCACTTGGCGACTGGCACGGACCCGTCACCATCAATGAGCGCAGCCGTTATAGCGGTGCGCCCGAACCTGACCGTTTCAAGCATGATACACCCGGTCAGGCCCTTGTCGTTTCCATTGCCGGGCCTGGCGCCGTGCCCGAGATCGTGGCCGTTGAAACAGCTAGCTTTTCCTGGAAAACCGCTCCCCTGCATCTGCTGTCTGGCGACGACAGCGCCGCGGCATTTGAAGCGTTGCTTCCACCGGCTCATCTGCGGCGTCAGACTTTGCTGCGAATTGCCGCGTCTGGCCGGGTGCGGTTAAGTGGGCGAACGATCCTTCAAGCGGCGATCGCGGTAGCCGCGCCCGACTTCGCCTATCTGGAACTGGACGGGGACGGGCTCGCGACCGACTGCGAAAGTGGCGATTTGGATCGGATCGACCGCTCTGGTGCCCTTCGCGAGGCAGCGCAGGCACTGTTGGATGAAAGCAGCGACGAAACCCGGTCGGCTGTCGAACGCGACATATCGCGAGAAGCACTGGTTCGGTTGTTCAGCTATTGCGAGGCGATGGGATCATGAAACTTACGGCCCTTCGGCTCCACAACGTCAAACGGTTCGCCGGGCAAGGCGTCGCCATCGAAAACATCGGCGACGGCGTCAACGTGCTTTGCGCGGTCAATGAGTTCGGCAAATCAACCTTCTTCGAAGCGCTGCACGCACTCTTTTTCCAGCCTCACACGGGCACACCCGAAGGCGTGCGACTGTTGCGGCCTTACAGTGGGGGCAATCCGGTGGTGGAGGCCGACATCACCACTTCAGAAGGACGCTATCGACTTGCCAAGCAGTTTTATGGCGGCAGGCTGGCCAGCGTTATTGACCTCGACGGCGGGCGACTGTTGGCTCAAGCCGATGAGGCCGAAGCCTTTATCGGCAAACTAATCCATGGCGGAAGCGCAGGACCGGCAGGATTGCTCTGGGTTCGCCAAGGGGTCACCGGCATCGAAAGGCGCAGCAAAAGCGAGGAGGACGGCGAAAAACGCGTGCGCGAAAGCCTACTGTCCTCGGTTCAGGGGGAAGTTGAAGCCCTGACCGGCGGGCGACGCATGGCCGAAATCGCCGCGGCATGTGAAGAAGAACTCTATAGCCTGGTTACGTCAACGCTGCGTCCCAAGAGCGGCGGTCTCTATGCGGCAGCGCTCGACGAGCGTGACAAGCTGGTGAAAGACGAGCAGCGTCTCAGCGCCGAAGTCACCGGTCTGCGCGATTCGCTCGACAAGCGGCGCATGGCGTTGGCGCGTCTGTCTGAGCTTGAAAACCCCGAAGAAGGCGCCACTCGGCGGGAAGCCATCTCGGCCGCGGAAGCCGCAGTCGAGGCCGCCAAATCGCACAGCGAAGCCTTGAAAGCCGCCGAGGCGGAAGCTGCCCTTGCCGCAATTCACCACGACGCGGCGCAGCAGGCCCTCGATAGTTTTCGGACCGCGCTCAAACGAGCCACGGATTTGCGCCAGCAGTCGACGATTGCGCAGCTTCGCCGCAGTGAGGTTCTCGATCGGCGCGCTTCTGCCATTGCCGAAAACGAACAAGCGATGGGCGAAGTTCAAGCAGCCGAACTGGAAGAGCGCGAAGCACGCGAATTGCTCGCGCGGCTGGATGCGACTCTTTTGGCGCGTGACGCTGCCGAACAACTGGCCGGCTCGGACAACCGGTTGAAACAAGCCGAAGTCGCCAGAACCCAGATCGAAGATGGAGAGGCAGCACTGGCGATGCTGGCGGTGCCGGAACAAGCTGTCGAGCAACTCCAGGCGCTCGAAATCGAGATCGCCAGCCTTCGTGCAGCTCACCTGGCAACCCTGCCGACGCTATGCATGGAATACCGGGACGGCGCCGCCGATTTGGTGACCATCGATGCCAAGCCCTTGCCCCATGCAGAAGACCAAAGCTTTGCTGGCACCGTACGCCTGGATATTGCCGGCATCGGAGCCTTGACCCTGCGATCGAATCGGCCGCAGCAGGCCGACCGGACCATCGAAGACGCCGAAGCGAAGCACCGCAGCCTGCTTGCGTCCCTCGGTGTCGATAGCCTCAGGACGGCACGCCAGCGCCTAGTGGAAGCGCGCGACAAAGCTACCGAACTGGGCTTGGCGCGTCAGCGACTTGCCGATCTCGCGCCCAAGGGGATACAGCAATTACACGAGGAGCTTGCTCGTCTGAGTGCCCTCGGGGCCGGGGACCTCGAACTCAAAGTCGATCCAGAACAGATCCGGCAACATCATGCCGCAGCCGAGCAGCGTGTGGCGACAACACGCAACAGCGTGCGCGAGGCCTTGCCTTTGCGCAGCCATGCCGACGAGGCTGTCATGGCTGCGGAGACGGCTTATGTCACCATCCAGGCGGAACTGACCAGCCTCGAGGTCATATTGGGACCCGATGCAGCGCGCGAGGAAAAGGGGCGCTTGCTGCTCACCGAGGCCACCGCACGACAAAAGCTGCGCGAAGCGGCCGAAATGCGCGCTGCTCCCCTGCGCGACGGCGCTCGCGATCTCACCAGCGCTGAAGCCGTTCTGCGCCGCGCCCGTTCGGTTCAGGATGCCGCCACACAGGAAGCAAGTCAGTTGCGTGTAACCCTGGCCGATCTCAATGGCCATATTCGCACTCGGTCCGACGACGCGGTGGAAGAAGCTTTGCGCGAGGCCACAGAAAAATTGGAAATCGCTGGAGAGCGAGCGAGACGCTTCGAATTCGAAAAAGCCGTCCTCGACCGGCTGCGCACGACGCTGGTCGCTGCGCGCTCGACGGCACGCGATCTTTATCTGAAGCCGGTCATGTCCGAGCTGCGACCGCTGCTTGGATTGCTATTCGATGACATCTCCATAGTGTTCGACGAGAACACACTGTTGCCACAGACCGTTCGCCGCAATGGTCAGGATGAGGATGTCGATAGGTTGAGTGGCGGCATGCGAGAACAGCTTTCGGTTCTGACACGTCTGGCCTTCGCCCGTTTGCTTGCCCGCGACGGCCGACCCACACCGGTTATCCTGGATGACGCTTTGGTTTATTCCGATGACGACCGCATCGAGCGCATGTTCGACGCTTTGCATCGTCAATCACACGATCAGCAGATTCTCGTTTTCTCCTGCCGCCAACGCGCGTTTGCAAAACTCGGCGGTAACATTTTGCAGATGAGCGACTGGCAACCGGGTCGGTCATAAGCGGAGATCGCGCAGCCTCAGCTAGGGCGACGGCAGATCGTATCGTGTTACGATTGCAATGCCGTTTTCGATCTCGATTTCGATAACTTCATTAATCAGGAATTCCTCTGGGCCAAGATCCTCGAGGAGAGCATCGAAGAGCTCTCTCTGTTTTTCAGGCCCGACCTGAGGGACGACGATAATCAGGCCGGCGTGAACCGGTTCTTTGGCATAGAGCTTCCTGAAGTCCTTAGCATTGTTGGTGACGAAGGTGAAATCCTCATCGATAATGAGCGGCATGAGGTCCCAGTCGGTTTCGCCGCTTAGCCCAAGCCAGTTGACGTGGTTTGCTTCATGTCCGCGTTCTTGGGCTACCGCAACCAGAGACGTGTGCAGGCACTCATCGATCAGAAACCTCACGAGGTCACACGCGTCTCGACCTGGCCGACGGACCTGGGTCGCCCTTCAAAACCACGCGCTTCGACGACTTTATTTTCACGCCCTGCTCGACCAGCTTCTTAGGCCGCCCACGAACCGGGTGCGCGGCGACCCACATTCTGGCGAGCTCAATCACGCGCGGCGTTAGCTTCGGATATCCCTCCAGAACCTCCGCTTCATCTGCGCCCTGCGCTAGCATCGTCGTGATCATACGAACAGGGATGCGGGTTCCTTTGAAGACAGGCTCTCCGCCCATCACCCCTTTAACGCGGCCGATGGCGGCCTCCGCTTCATCAAGATCCACGATGCGCGCTTTGAGCTGTTTACGTGCCTCGGCGACGTCGACGATCAGCAGGTCGTCGGCCCTTACGGTCTTGGCCCTTGGGGCAGCTTTGATTTCCTCGAACAGGCGGTAGCGACGATCAGCGGGCAATGTCGCACCCACGCCATACCAAAGCTTGAGCCGCAGCAAATCCTCGCCGGTCAATGCCCGTCGGACGACCCCACCGATGCGCCGAGCAGTGCTTGGCACAGTATCGACAATGCGTTTGTCGATCGCATTGTGCACGGCCTTGATTCCTATCCCGCTGACGGCGGCTGCCTCTGCGGGGGTGTAGATGCGAGCAAGTGTGCCCATTATTCTTCTCCTTATAAAGAATAATATAGGCCGTTTGACCCCCTCCGTAAAGGCACGCGTCTTTGGAATCACGGCGGTTAGCAAAGGCGGTGGTGAGCCGAGAGGCCTCACAAACCCTTGGGGCTCGAGATGGCAGACTCGGCGCAGTATAATTGCGCTAACTATCGAATTTGCAGTTGGCGACAAACGACACACGAGTTCGTCGCGGACTTTTAACTCTGCGAAGGCGCGTCTTCGAGCGCTTTGAAACCCTACACCCATCTGCAGGCCATCTGTATCAAGCTTTGGACCAAAACCGTTTCCATCGCTCACGAGCGTTCTCTCTGGGGGTCTCAAGTGGGGCTTGCCCATGGCCACGAATTTTTGGGCGACAGCGGTGCAGAGGCCGCATACCGCTGCCTGCTTGACGTCGCTGACCGTGTCCATGTCCGAAATTTGCCTACAAATTTCGGACGCCCTTGGGCGCGCTAGATTCGCTATGGAAAGCTGGAAGCACTCGCAAGCCCGGTGGCCACAGCGTCTGCAGCGCCAAGCTATTCCTCCGTATCCAAACCCGCATCCTCATGGCCACTAGCCAACTCTGGCATAATTTCACCAGCAAGCAGCTCATCTCTGCTCAGCAGCCCGGCATCCTCGAGCGCCTCGCAGTCCGGGAGATCGCGAAGCGTGTCGAGGCCGAACTCGAGCAGGACGCTTTTGTCGTCACATAGGTGTAGGGAGCGCCGGGCGTCGGACTGCGCGGGTTCGACGCGATCAGGCCGGTGCCGCAGATGGCCGATCAGGTCGCGACTGATTACTTCCCGAAAACCGACGACAATTCGGCGCGGGTAATCGGCTGGAAGTGCCGATGCACATCAGCATCAGCACGTCCGACCACGTCAGGTCCACGGCACGCCCGCTGCTTCCGCAGGCGCGGATGGCATCGGCATAGGCCGGCCGTGTCAGGTGCTTCCAGCCGCCGGCGACAGCGACGAGGTCATAGGGCCGTCCGCGCAGCTCTCGGATGTCGTCGATGAGAAGGTCACGGGCGAGCTCGCGGGAGAGACTGCACCGCAAGCGCGTCCCGCGCGCGCGAACTGCTCGATCAACTGATCTCAGACGACGACGAATCTCGTCCAGATTCCAAAAGCGGTGGCCGCAGCGGCGCTTTGCGGGCTCGCGTTACCACAGATCGCAGAACTGTGATCTCGCCTTGTGCCCGAGACCGCAATCTGGGCTCGCGACGAAGCATATCGCTTGCGATCATCAAAGGACGCGTCGACGCCGTCGGTTGCCTTTTCCACCGCCGCCTCACACATCGTGTTGGGGCTGAAGAGCTACCTGCAAATCCTCGCAACGGGCGCGGCCGCATCCTTGATTTTACAAATTGACACGTCTTGGTTTTTAGAAAATGCCACGTGCGATGATGGCGCCAAAAAAAAATGTCACGCGAGATGATCATGCCTGAGGTAAATGGTCCGCCAAAGTTGGGAAAGGTATACCGGTTGAATGGTGGATAGGTACGCCGGATAAAAAGGGCTTCGGGTTCCGGAAGACGAACTAATCGACGGATAGGCGCTGCTCGTGAGGGAAACTGCATGCGCATTACGGTTATGACCATCCAGGGATGTCGGATATGATCTTGAATAGTGACATTGCAGGCCAAAGAGCGGCCGAGAAGCTAGCAGAGGGCCTGAAATCGCAGGGCAAGCAGCAATACGAAGAAAGGTCGAGGGAACGCGAACGAGATGTGTCTCGTTAGGTCGCACGTTGCACCAGGGGTGCGTCGGAAGGCACTCCGCCGTGTCCTGAAGAGGTAGCCTGCACTTGAGAATAGCCACGGTGGTACCTTATTTTCGGCTGTGAAGCACACGAGACCCGCGACGTGAGACCCAGTTGCTCAATACCCAGTTGCTGGGTGAGCGTGCATGACTGCCAACGGAAGGTCTTGCACGCACCCTCGCGATCTTGAGCAATGGTCGCCATGACTTTCTTCTTGCAGGCTTTTGAGTGGCCCAGCCTGCAATCACCAGACCCCACCGACTCTAAAGAGCGTGGCAGACGGGATAGTCGAGGTTGCCCGGCACAATTACGCTCAAGGCTTGCGCCGCCCAGAGGACACGCTGAAAAGGCAGCATGGGCGCGCAAGCACGCCATTCACGAGAGGTTCGACATGAAGACTATGCAAGAAAAAGACATTCCGGCATTCGTGCAAGCAGTTGTGGAGGCCGGCTGCAACATTTGCGCGATTGGCAACTTGGGATATGTCTTTGGCGATGCTGATTTGACGCCGGCGCAACGGAGGTCCGTCGAGCCACAGCTGCGCAGGATTGCTGAGATCTACGGCGAACGCGATCATCTCATGGACGAGATAGCTGTATATCTGCGGTCGATCGGACGCCATGTCGAGGTTGAGCCGAAGACAGGTGTTTCCTGATGGCCGCGATCGATCGCGTTCCGTAGTCGCCATTTCTATTGGGTAACGAGCAGCCGTCTTCCAACCTCTGAAACAAAAAAGAGGTGACCCCCAAAGGCCGCTCTCGAGACCGCAAGTCTGAGCCGCTAACGCATTGCGATAACCAGGCTGTCCGAACTGGGCGTCGATGCCTTCCTCGACCAGGTCGCGGTAGGCGGCGATCTCATCTACCGCATGCATAGCCAAGCCAGAGAAGTTTTCGGCAGCGGAATTCTCGGTCGCTTCCCCTTTTATGACTAGAGGGTGCGGCCGATCCGGCCGCGACGATCTCGCAGGGATTGCCATATACGGCAACACGAACACCGGCGGATCAATACTCGGATAATGGCGGCCGGCTATGTAGCGATCGATCGCGCACCAACATATCAATGCAATAGCTTAGTTGCTTTCAAAGGCGGGTCTCTACGAACTGCAAGCAAGCTAAACGATTGCGTCAACTCTTCCTCGCAGAGCGAAAACTCCGCGCCCACGCGATTTCTCTGCTGGAACAGCGGCACATCCTCAGCGCCAGGACACGGCCGCCGCCGTCGGGTTTTACGAAGCCGGTGATTGCATAAGTTGCCCGCAAGATATCATTGGTATCGGGAACGCCGCCGATGCCGCATCCTGAATAGAGCGGCCGCTTGCACCTGCCAGCCCGACGACCAGATCATATCTGCAACTCCATCTACCTGGACGTGGTGCAAATCACCTCGCTGAAGCCGCAAATCGTCGCCTTCGACCAGGATAACCACATCCGTGACCGCCTGAGCTACTCGGTCGATCTCGACGCACATGGCCGATACAGTTTTTCCATCCTTCACGAAGCGAATGAGACTTTGGCCATTCCAGCCCTGGTCTACGGGGCGTGACTTGTCCCCGATGCATGCGCGAGCTCTCCGCTCGGCCGGCCGCCGGACGTCGCCACCGGCCGAAGGCGCCCGAAGGCGCCCGAAGGCGCTTGACAAAGCAGCACCGGCCCATTCAACTTGAGGCATTCACCAGGGGAGTCCCGGTAAGGGGCTGAGATACTGCTGGCTTTCGCGGCGCAGTGACCCGTTGAACCTGATCCAGTTCATACTGGCGTAGGGACGGTGCAAGCGCTTTGCGGGAGTTTACGCCCGAGGTCCTGCTGCAGCAGGTCTACAGAAGCGTCTTTTCATCCTTCCGGCACAGAACTGGGTCTCCAATGCATGAGCAAAGGAGCCTCACGATGAATGCCCTCACCCCCGCCGTGTCGACGGGACCACTGCCCGCCTCGCGGAAAATCCACAAGCCCGGCGTCCTCTACCCGCAGATCAGGGTGCCGATGCGCGAGATTTCCGTCCATCCGACGGCCGGCGAACCGCCCGTCACCGTCTACGATCCGTCCGGCCCCTACACCGATCCATCAGTCCAAACCAGCATCGAAAAAGGCCTTGCCCGGCTTCGCCACGAATGGGTCACGGCGCGTTGCGATGTCGAAGCCTATGACGGCCGCCACGTCCGGCCGGAAGACAATGGATTCGCCACCGGCGAGCGCCTGACACCGGAATTTCCGATACGCAATCGGCCGCTCAAGGCCAAGCAGGGCAAGGCGGTGACCCAACTTGCCTATGCGCGCGCCGGCATCATCACGCCAGAAATGGAGTTCGTAGCCATCCGCGAGAATCTCGGCCGCGAGGTGATGCGCGGCAAGCTGCAACGCGACGGCGAAGCCTTCGGCGCGGCGATCCCAGATTTCGTCACACCCGAATTCGTGCGCGACGAGGTGGCGCGCGGACGCGCAATCATTCCCGCCAACATCAATCATCCCGAGAGCGAACCGATGATCATCGGGCGAAATTTCCTGGTGAAGATCAACGCCAACATCGGTAACTCGGCTGTCACATCGTCGATGGCCGAAGAGGTCGAAAAGATGGTGTGGGCGATCCGCTGGGGCGCCGATACGGTGATGGACCTGTCGACCGGCCGCAACATCCACAACATCCGCGACTGGATCGTGCGCAATGCACCGGTGCCGATCGGCACGGTGCCGCTCTATCAGGCGCTCGAAAAGGTCGGCGGCATCGCCGAGGACCTCAACTGGGAGGTCTATCGCGACACGCTGATCGAGCAGGCCGAGCAAGGCGTCGACTATTTCACCATCCACGCCGGCGTGCGGCTGCACTACATACCGCTGACCGTCGACCGGGTCACGGGCATCGTCTCGCGCGGCGGCTCGATCATGGCCAAATGGTGCCTGCACCATCACCGGGAGAGCTTCCTCTACGAGCATTTCGAGGAGATCTGCGACATCGCCAGAGCCTATGACGTTTCCTTCTCGCTCGGCGACGGCCTTCGTCCCGGTTCAATCGCCGATGCGAACGACGCGGCGCAATTCGCCGAACTGGAAACACTTGGAGAACTCACCAAGATTGCCTGGGCAAAGGACTGCCAGGTGATGATCGAAGGCCCGGGCCATGTCCCCATGCACAAGATCAGGCAGAACATGGACAAGCAGCTCGCAGTGTGCGGTGAGGCGCCGTTCTACACGTTGGGGCCGCTGACGACCGACATCGCGCCGGGCTATGACCACATCACCTCAGGGATAGGTGCCGCCATGATAGGCTGGTTCGGCACCGCAATGCTTTGCTACGTCACGCCGAAAGAGCATCTCGGCCTTCCCGACCGCAACGACGTCAAGATTGGGGTGATCACTTACAAGATAGCCGCCCATGCAGCCGATCTGGCGAAGGGCCATCCGGCAGCGAAAACCAGGGATGATGCCCTTTCGCGCGCGCGCTTCGAGTTCCGCTGGGAGGACCAGTTCAACCTGTCGCTCGACCCCGAAACCGCACGGTCCTTCCACGACCAGACCTTGCCCAAGGAGGCGCACAAGCTGGCACATTTCTGTTCGATGTGCGGGCCGAAATTCTGCTCCATGCGCATTTCCCACGACATCCGTGCCGAGGCTCAGAAGGAAGGCATGGCGGCAATGGCGGCAAAATACCGGGAGGGCGGCGATCTCTACATGCCGGCGGACGAGACTGGCGTACCGGTCGTGCCGGAGGCTCCCAAACCATCATGAGGGTGCTCGTCAAAGGGGCCGGCGTTGCCGGCCTCACCGTCGCTTTCGAACTCGCCGCCCGCGGCGCGACGGTCACAGTCGCCGAGATGCGGCATGGCCTTGGCGGCAACGCGTCGTGGTTCGCCGGCGGCATGCTGGCGCCATGGTGCGAGCGCGAAAGCGCGGAGCAGCCGGTGCTGGATCTCGGACGCGACGCTGCCGACTGGTGGGATGCGGTGCTGTCGGGTCAGGTGACACGGGCCGGGACATTGGTCGTGGCCGCGCCGCGTGATGCCGGTGAGCTTGACCGGTTCGCCAGTCGCACGTCAGGGCATAGGCGCGTCGATGAAAACGAAATTGCGCTCCTGGAACCCGACCTCGCCGGCCGCTTCCGGCGTGGATTGCTCTTCCCCAACGAGGCTCACCTCGACCCACGCCAGGCGATGGCGGCACTTCATGACAACCTTGCGACCATGGGTGTCAAATTCCACTTCGGCTGCGACGCCCGGCCTGTTTCGGGTTTCGCCCGTCAGATAGACTGCATGGGAATGGCAGCGGCCGATGACAGGCTGCGCGGTGTTCGCGGCGAAATGCTGATCCTTCGCACGCCTGATGTCTCGCTGTCGCGGCCGGTCCGTTTGCTTCATCCACGCTTTCCGCTTTATGCCGTGCCGCGCACCGATCACCGTTTCATGATCGGAGCGACGATGATTGAAAGCCAGAGCGCCGGACCGGTGACGGCGCGTTCCATGATGGAGCTGCTGGGCGCCGCCCATGCCCTCCATCCGGCCTTTGGTGAGGCCGAGATCGTTGAAACCGGTGTGGGTGTCCGTCCGGCATTTCCCGACAATTTGCCACGCGTCGAAACAGACGGTGAGATCATCGCGATCAACGGTCTTTATCGTCACGGTTTTCTCCTCGCCCCCGCCATGGCGCGCCAGGCTGCCGGCCTGGTTTTCAGTCAAGACAGAACCAAGGAGCATGCTCATGAAACTGATGGTCAACGGCGAGGCGCGTGAGATTGCCGCCACCACGCTGGCCGAGTTGCTTGCCGCGCTCGACTATGAGGGCGATTGGCTCGCCACCGCCGTCAACGGCGACCTCGTGCACAAAGCCAACCGCACGGAGTTCCAGTTGAGCGACGGCGACCGGATCGAAATCCTCTCGCCCATGCAGGGCGGCTAGCATGTTGGAGCTTTATGGAACCGAGCTTTCGTCGCGCCTGCTTCTCGGCACCGCTCAATATCCTTCGCCGGCCATCCTTGCCGATGCAGTCAAGGCGTCGGGCACGTCGGTGGTGACCGTCTCGTTGCGGCGTGAGATGGCGGGCGGTAGAGCCGGCGAACAATTCTGGTCGTTGATCCGCTCGCTGGGCGCCAGAATCCTGCCCAATACCGCCGGCTGCCTCTCCGTCAAGGAAGCCGTCACCACCGCGAAAATGGCGCGCGAGGTCTTCGGCACCAACTGGATCAAGCTCGAAGTGATCGGCAATCACGACACGCTACAGCCGGATGTGTTCGGTCTGGTTGAAGCCGCCCGCATCCTGTGCGAGGACGGCTTTGCGGTATTCCCCTATACCACCGACGATCTCGTTGTCGCCGAGCGGCTGCTGGAAACGGGCTGCAAGGTCCTGATGCCGTGGTGCGCACCGATCGGTTCCGCCTTGGGACCGGTCAACATGACGGCGCTGCGCTCGATGCGCGGATATTTCCCTGGCGTCCCGCTGATTGTGGATGCGGGGCTCGGACGGCCGTCGCACGCGGCCACCGTCATGGAACTCGGCTTTGACGCCGTGCTCCTGAACACAGCGGTCGCCAAGGCGGCATATCCGGTCGGCATGGCGCGTGCTTTCGGTAAGGCGGTCGACGCCGGTCGTGAGGCGTTCAGTTCGGGAATGCTCGAACCGCGCGACGTCGCCGTGCCATCGACACCGATGGTCGGCAGGGCCGTTTTTTCATGAAGCTCGATCCCTTTTATCTGATCGTCGACAGCGCTGCCTGGATCGAACGGCTGGTCCCACTCGGAGTCCGGCTTCTGCAACTGCGCATCAAGACCGTGGATGAGGCTGGGTTGCGCGCGGAGATCCGCACCGCGAAGGCCTTGTGTGCTCGATACCAGTGCCAACTCATCGTCAACGACCACTGGCGCCTGGCAATCGAGGAAGGCTGCGACTTCATACATCTCGGCCAGGAGGATTTGCAGACCGCTGACCTCTTGGCGATACGGGCAGCCGGCGTAAGGCTCGGACTGAGCACACATGATCATCAGGAGCTGGAAACGGCGATGGCCGCCGAGCCTGACTACATAGCGCTTGGACCCATCTATCCGACCATCCTGAAGAAGATGAAATGGGCGCCGCAAGGGGTCGAACGGATCAGCGAATGGAAGCGCCAGGTCGCGCCGTTTCAATTGGTCGCCATTGGTGGCCTCAACCCTGAGCGGCTCGACGGTGTCTTTGCGGCTGGCGCGGACAGCGCGGCGGTGGTGACCGACATCACGCTCAACGACGACCCCGAGGCGCGCACGCGAGAATGGATCGAAAAGACGGACCAATGGCGCTGAGGCGAGAACCACATGTGCTTGTCGTCGGTGGATCGGACTCCAGTGGCGGTGCTGGAATTGCACGCGATATCGAGACGATCTCTGCCATTGGCGTGCGCACCTGTCTCGCCGTCACAGCGCTAACGGTGCAAACGCATGACGCCGTGATCGAAATCTATTATTCGCCACCTAGCCTGGTGGCCAATCAGATGTGCGCCGCGCTGCAGGCCAACGACGTGGCCACAATCAAGATCGGCATGCTGGCGACTGCCAAGATCATTGTTGCCGTTGCCGCAGTGCTGCGCAAATTTCCGCATGTCCCCGCAGTACTCGACCCTGTGCTGGCCTCCACCTCAGGCCGCGCACTTCTGCAAGCAGGCGCTATCGCTGCCATGAAGCGCGATCTTATGCCGCTTTGCTGCATTGTCACGCCCAACCTCCCTGAACTGGCGCTCCTTAGTGGCTCCGAACTGGCAGTGGATGAGGACGGAGCGCTCCAACAAGGAAAAAGACTGCTGGCCGCCGGCCCTCAAGCCCTGCTGATCAAGGGTGGGCATGCGTCGGGAACCCGGTCGACCGATATTCTGTTACGCTCCGGGCACGAACCCATCCGCTTCGATGCACCGCGCCTTGCCACATCGATGCGCGGGACAGGTTGCATGCTGGCCAGCGCGATTGCGGCGCATCTGGCGAAGCCGAAGCCGCTCGAAGACAGCGTGCGCGAAGGCAAGCTGTTTGTCTTGGAGAGGCTTCAGAAATGCCGGCTGAATAACCACAGCGTTCTGCGTCCAGCCAAGCAGACCCATTTTCCAGAATTTTTCCCGTAGCGAGACTAGAGAAGGGGCTACTGCTTCTCTATGCCATCCTCACAACGCGTTGAGTTTCTCACTGCCAATTATGCGACTTTCGAGGTGCAAATAGCGAATATCGAGTTCTTAGTGACAGAAACGACCGGAATTGGTTGCGTGGATCACCAGGTCGCTACCGATTGGGTCAGCGACTCAATAGAACGTCACATCTCTGTCCACACTCGAGCTTATTTGCCGCAAACGCGTCGAGCCCCGCGTCAATCGGTCTTATAATAGTATCCGGGGCAGCTCCAAAGCTGTGGCATCGGCTACCCGCCGGCCGTGGCGCTTGCTGTTCGAGCGTCGGACGCCGCCTGCCATTGAACATCTGATGGGCTATTGGGTGGCGGCGACACACTCATCCAGGTGCAACTGGCTTTTTCAACTCGGGAACCAGCAGAAGCCTTCGCTGCGTCGCAACATTTGGATTATGTCGTACAGCCCGATCTTCCAGAGAAAACAAGACCTAACGTTCGAAACCTGTCACGCAACCAACCACCGAATGAAAGATCCAGCGTGCGATCGCAGGGAGGTAAGAATAACCGGTCTGGCTTTCCTATCGCCGGTCCAGGTTAAGACCAACGACGTCGTCACGACATCAACACAGTGCGCGAAGCGCTCGTATTCCTGAATCAGTGGCCAAAAGCGCGTCGGGGACCGGTATTCAGTTGCGCGGTGAGAAGCAGCAACGCAGCGATCGCCGGACAGATGACACCCGAGCAGGCGCGGCAAGCATTGTGGGATTTGCCAGGATTGCCGGCGTGCTGGCCAAATCTGATTTCGTCGTTGGTGGCGACTGATTTAAAGCTGCAGGAAGATCACCGCCGGTAACGCGTTGGCCCGCTGCTCGCCAAGACGGAAAGAACGCCGCCTTGTGAGTTCCAATAATGGGCGATGCGGGAATTGCACATGTCTGTGCCCATCTGTCCGGCCGAAATGCAAATGGCGTCACTGGCGAAGGTCAGCGAACGCGGCACGCAGGGCTGGATTCTTTTGACTTGCGGCAAGCCGACATAGGTGCTGGCTTGATGTCTCGGTCACTGCGACGTGTCATGCCGATTCATTCGTCAGCTACCATGACGATGCGGCGCGTCGCCTGCGATCAGTTGATCGAACCGCGGTGCAATTCGGGACGCTTCGTCGATCCCGACAGTTGCGCAAAGGGAAGCCAAATCAGCGACTAGAGGCAACGTGGCTACGGATTCGAAGGGACCCCGCTGTTGCCGAAGAGGTGACTGGTGGAATGTCAAAGATCACCTCGTGAAAGGCCATTTGGGGCCACCTAATGATAAAGCCGGATGCCGCTATCGGGTCCTGGCACGGGAATGACGGTCCGGCCCTACGGTGGATCGAGTTCGGTTCATGTCGCTTCGCAAGGAGGATGTGTTCCGGCGTCTGCCCGAACCCCTCTTTCTCGCATTCTGCGAGGTTGCGCGATCGGGCCGCTCGGTCTCTGTGCTGATCGCCCCTCCTGTTGCCATCGATCGATTCCGCTTCCGGTGCGCACGCACGTGTCGCGCGTGGCAATCATGCAAGGTCGTGAATCATAGGAGGATGTACATGCTTTTGTCGGATTTCGGCCGCATCGGGTTCGATCCGTTTGTGGAAATGCGGCGCATGCAACAGGAAGTAAACCAGCGTTTGGCCGGGCTGACCGCCAGCGCCGCTCAGGAGTTTCCGCCGATCAATCTTTGGACTGGCGAGGACAGCGTGGCGGTGGCCGCGGAACTGCCGGGGATATCACCTGACGAAATCGGCCTCACGGTGCGCGAGAACATTCTGACATTGAAGGGAACGCGCGAGCCTCGAACGGAGGACGAGAAATCCGTCTGGCACCGCCGTGAGCGCGCCTATGGGACCTTCTCCCGGACAGTGCAATTGCCATTCCGCGTCGACCCGGAACGGGTCGAGGCGCGTTTCGCCAACGGGCTGCTCGAAGTCGAGTTGCACCGGCCGGAGGCGGATCGGCCGAAGAAGATCCAGATCAAGGGATAGAGGGAGGCAAGCATGGCTCAGGAACGCGGATCGGCCGTCGCACCATGCTGCTCAATGCCCGCAAGGTGCTTTACGACCATAGTTCGGCCATCACCATCCTTCTCGCCTTCAATGACATAACGGCCCGTCGTATCATCGAGCGGGAGAAGGAAGAACTGCTCGGTCGCACCGAAGACCTGCTTCGGCAGAAAGACGTCCTGCTGCGCGAGATGGAGCATCGGGTTGCCAACAGCCTGCAGATCATTGCCTCGATCCTGTTGCTGAAGGCACGCTCGGTGACGTCGGAAGAGACGCGCCAGCATCTCAAGGACGCCCATCAGCGCGTTCTGTCCGTGGCCGAGGTGCAACGCCATCTCCACACCTCCGCCGGCGTCGACGAGATCGATGTCGGCTCTTACCTACCGAAATTGTGCAGCAGCCTCGCCTCGTCGATGGTCGGCGAAGCCCAGCCGATCACGGTCACCGTAATGGCCGAAGGCGGCAGGATAGATTCGCAAAGGGCAGTCAGTCTGGGACTAATTGTCACCGAACTCGTGCTCAACGCCATCAAATATGCTTTCCCCAAGAAGAGAACCGGCGCTCGCATCCAGGTGAGCTACGAGACCGCGGGCAGTGACTGGAAACTGACGGTTTCGGACAATGGCGTCGGCAAGATCGCCAACGACGTACCGGCTACCGGACTTGGAACAGCCATCGTCGAAGCACTGGTGAAACAACTGGAGGCCAGGGTGGAGATTATCAGCGATATTGACGGCACCAGCGTGTCGGTCACCCGGGCGACGTTCACCTCGCGCGTGCCGCGAGCGGCGTAAAAACCGTTACTACGATGCTGCCTTCCGGACATCGCCTGATGTCCAGGGGATCTTCTGCCGCCACGGCCTTGTCCCCGGAGCGCAGGACTGCCAGTCGCATCGCATAAGCCGAAACCTCTCAGTCGGTTGAGGGCGCTTCCGATGGCCAAGATCCGCTTTTTTGGCGTTCAGCCGGTGGGACCAAGCTCTGAAGCTGACGCTGCGCAGGTCTTTGCGTGGATGACTCGGTGCGGTCGGTAAACTCGAAGTGGCGGTTGTGTGCGTCAAGTTCTGCAAAATGGGGCGGCCACGATGCTGGTCATGCGGCTTGGCGTAGAGCGAGCTTCTTGTGCTCGCGCAGGTCGTCAATGTTGATGTAGGGCCTCCATCCAGTTTTCGTTGGTTTCGACAGCCGGCGCCCTGACGAGGCGCAGGCAGCTTTCGGCGTTGGGGAAGATGCGCACGACATAGGTGCGCCGGCGGATTTCCTCATTGAGCCGTTCAAGCATGTTGGTGCTCTTGAGATGCTTGTGATGCTGGCGCGGCAGGCAAAAGAAGGTCAGCGTGCGCTCGATGGTCTCCTCCACCGTCGTCCATCTCGGCCTCGAGCACCTCCTGCATCACCGCACGGATCATTTCGTGAAGTCCGTCCGGGTCTGAAAGCAGAATGTCTTTGACGGCAGCGCTGGCGGTCTTACTTTCAATCTTGGTCATGGTGGCGTTCCTTCGCGGGAATCGGCGACATGAACAATCACCAGATCCCATGGCGACGGATGGATAGCGGCGCGTGCTCTGGCAGAGTGACGCTGCTAACAAACACCCCGCGGAGGAACACCATGCATGTAGTGGCCGACCGATCCGAAACTCTGACTGCTATCCGGACTGGTCTGGGCGCAATCTTCGTATCGCTGGAGCTCAGCCGTTCAACCTGGCTGATCTCGTCGTTGTCGCCAGGTGGCGGCGAGAAGTTGTCGAAACACAGTGTCCCCAGTGGTGATTTATCCGCCTTGTTCCGTCGCTTCGATAGCGTGCGAGAGAAGGCAAGAGCACGCATGGGGCCAGACTTCCCCGTCGTCGCTATCCAGGAAGCCGGGCTCGATGGCTCCTGGATCCATCGGGTTCTGAGCAAGGCGGGGATCGAGAGCTACGTCGTTGATCCCGCTTCTATCGCAGTGTCTCGTCGCAGTCGCCGAGCCAAAACCGATAAGATCGATGGTGAAACGCTCGTCTCTCCTTGCCTTCAAGCGAGGCGAACCGCGCATATGTGCAATGGTCAAAGAGCCAACACCGGAGCAGGAGGATCGCCGGCGTATCTGTCGTGAACGCAAGGTACTGACGACCGAACGGGTATATAAAACGCCGCTCACTCAGAATGGTCTCGTCGCCCGAGCCCAGCGGCCGTAGGCGGGATGTTGGTGCAGCCGTGAAGAGCAGCGACCGAATGTGAGGTTGATCTGCTCGGTTACGAGCAGAGTCCTGCAAGTCGGGTTCAACCTGGATCCCATAATCGATATGACAAGCTAATCCCACTTTGACCGGCGCTCAGCACACCTAATTTCGAGCCGCGCCGACCTACACACCCGCTATCGACATGATCCGAGTGGCGGCCTGAACTAGGCCGGCAAACTCATGTTCGTTGGCACTGTTTTTCGCTTGCATCCCGGTTAGGCGGGGACAGACGCCCTACTGCGACGCCTGCCCGGCTTGTCCGTGTCTCGCTCGCCTGACGTTTCGGGTTCGGTCTCAATGATCTCGCCCGCCACCACGGCGCGGGTCCGCTCCAGCATCGCGGGGATGTCCCGCGCGGGCAGCGGGCGGCTGAGCAGGAAGCCCTGCGCCTCGGTGCAGCCTTCTCTTCGGACCCGTTCCAGCTGCTCCACGGTCTCGACGCCCTCGGCGGTGGTCTGCATCCCGAGGCTGTTGCCGAGGCTCGTGACCGCTCGAATGATGGCGACGGAACTGTCGATATCTCCGGCGTCCGTGATGAAGGATTGATCGATCTTGATCTTGTCGAATGGGAACGAGCGCAGATAGCTCAAGCTCGAATATCCGGTTCCGAAGTCGTCCATCGCGATATGAACGCCGAGCATGTGGATATGTTGCAGCATCGAGAGAGTCGCCTGGCTGTTGGCCAGCAGCACTGTCTCGGTGATCTCAAGCTCAAGCCGGCTGGGGGGCAGTCCCGAGATATCCAATGCCTCGACGATGGTGGAGAGCAAGCGCGCGTTGCGAAATTGCGCCGGGCACAGATTGACGGCGACCTTGATGCTACCGGGCCAGCTTGCCGCGTCGAGACAGGCTTGCTTGATAACCCATTCACCGATCGGGACGATGAGGCCGATGTCCTCGGCCAGCGGGATGAATTCTCCCGGGGATACGATGCCGCGCGTCGGGTGATGCCAGCGCAGCAGCGCCTCGAAGCAGCTGACCTCGCCGCGGTCGAGATTGAGGAGCGGTTGGTAGTAGATTTCGAACTGCTGCCGCACCACCGCTTCGCGCAGGTCGAGTTCGAGAAACCGCCGCGCCTGCATGCGCGCATCCATTTCCGGTTCGAAGAACCTGTAGGTTCCGCGGCCTTCCGCCTTCGCCCGGTAGAGCGCCATGTCGCCGGTCTTGAGAAGTTGGTCGGCGTCAATGCCATCGTCCGGCGCGATCGAGATGCCGATGCTGGCGCTGATCATAACCCCGTGGCCATCGACGACATAAGGTGCGCTCAGCCCATCAATGACCCGTTGGGCAAGAGCTGTCGCCTCGACCGGCTGATCAACCGCGGTTTGAATGATCACGAACTCATCGCCGCCGAGCCTTGCCACGGTGTCGCCTTCACGGGCCACCTGTTTCAGTCTGGCGGCGACCTCCTTCAGCAAGGCGTCGCCAACCGGGTGCCCCAGCGTGTCGTTGACCATCTTGAAATGATCGAGATCGAGGCAGTGGAAAGCAATCTTGCTACCATCACGCCGCATCTCGACCAAAGCCTCCTCGGCGCGTTCGCGGAACAATATGCGATTTGGAAGCTCGGTAAGTCCGTCGTGGCGCGCCATGTATGAAATCTTGGCTTCGCTCCGCCGCAAGTCGGTCACGTCATGGTGAGTGGCAAGCCACCCGCCGCCCGGCAGTGGCTGATGGATGAGGTCGATGGTGCGTCCGTCCCTGAGTTCCACCAGGCTCACCGTCCGCTCTGCGCGATCGATGGTCTCCGTCAGCTGCTGCACATACTTTTCCGGGTCATGGCCGGCATAGAGGCCCGCCGCGATCCGGAACCGCATCAAATCGATCCACGGCGTGCCGGGACGAGTCAGGGGCTCCGGCACATGGTAGAGATCGGCGTAGCTTTGGTTGCACAGAACCAGCCGCCTCTCCGCATCGAACATGCAAAGCCCTACGGGCATATTGGCGGCGGCCGCGGCCAATTGCTGCCGCTCCAGCTCGGCTTCTCGGGCCAAGGCATCGCTGCGCTCCAGGCTGGCCCGGTAGCCGGCAAAGGCCGAGAACAGCACTCCAACCTCGTCCTGCCGATCCCTTTTCAGCGCAATGAGACTCGAACGGCGCTCGCCCTGCGCCAAGCAACGCATCGCCTCGGTCACGGCGAGGATCGGCTTGCTGACATTGTGGCGTATCCAGGCGACAAGCCCACCAAGACACCCGGCGGCAAAAAGAACTGCCAGCCAAGTCAATCTTTGCGCAACGGTGTAGGTCCTGTCCGCCATCACCGCCGCGGCCGTGCTGCGCTCGTTGGTGAGGGCCAGCAGGTCGTCCAATCGCTGCGTGGCGGCGGCAACGGTCGGGAGCGATACCGTCTCGAACTCCTTGACAGCCATTGTTCGCCCTCCTGTTTCGAGGAGCGGGAAAATCGATGTCAGGGAATCTTCGTAGGCCGTCCATAGGTTGACGAACTGGTCGAACAGCTGCTGCTCGGCCAGCGATCCGGCACTCCGGCGATAGGCGCGCCGACCTTGCAGTATTTCGTCGCTTTCCCTCGCCATCTCCTTCTCAATGCCGGCTATCTGCGCAGCCTCGGCAGTGCGCACGCGCAACGTCGCATAGAGCTGGTGTTCCGCGAGGTTGCGCTTCATCTCGCCGACGATCTGGACCTGGGGCAACCAAACGCTGGTGATCTCGCTCGTGACCTTGTTGAGTGATCGCAGTTGCGCGACCCCAAATACTCCCACGGCCACGACGCACAGCAGCGCCAGCCCAAAGCCCAACGAGAGCTTGGTCCCGACGCTAATGTCCTTTAGCCCTCTCATCTAGAAAACTGCAAACGCAAGACCAGTCCTCGTCAAATAGCATCGAGCTTTAGCGAATAGTAAAAGTATTCCTAGTGTCGCGTCTAAGGTATTAATGCTGGCTTAAGACTGCGTAATCCCCTAGAGGATCGACCAAACCACGTTGTAAAAGGCCGGCGGATGAAGCTCACCGATTTCCATATGATCCGATGACGGGCCTACAATGAGATCGAGGTGCTCGCACCTAGTCTTGGAAGCCGCTTGCAGCTTCTTTCACCGCACCGTGGGATCGGCCTTCGATCCCCTTCGAATGTAGCGAGGCCAGCCCATATTATGCACGACGATGGGGCTTTGAGGCTGGCAGTCGAATCTATGATCGGCAGTGTTCATCAGCCGAGGAAGGAGCGCCGCGGCGCGCGCCGAGGCGGTGCGCGAACTCGAGCGTGATCGCCGAGATCGAGGCGAAGGAGCCGCTCGAAGCGCTCGACACCTTCATGGCGCAGAACGCATCGATGATCCAGGCCCAGCATGCAGCCTCCAGCTTCGATGTCCATCGGGTCCTTCAGGCCATGGACCACGAGCCGAGACCGCCGCAAGGCGATGCCGGACTGATGCGGCTGCCGGTGGTCGACATGCAAGGCCGGCCGCTGGCCAGCGAAGCCGAGTTGCGCTATTCCATTTTCCACCGCTTGACCTCGGGCGCGGTGAAGGTGGTGGCGGTGCAGCTAAAGGGAACTCCGACTGGAGCCATGCTGACACGCACGTTCACCGTGGAGGGCGTGCCCTACCGCATGGACCTGTTCGGCGGCAGCAAACTGAAGCCGCCGCAAAAGAGCCTGAACCAGCTTGCCTCTCACCTGCCTTTCACGGCCGCAGAGGCCCCAAGCGGCAAGCTTTTGGCGATCCCCTATGCCGAGACGGCTCCGGGTACGGCCTTTGAGCAGCTGTCGCGGGCCTGGGCGCCGTTCAAGGAAGCCTATTACTATACCCAGCGCCGCGGATTTGCCGCGCCGCCGGGCATCCCCGACATTGGCCCCCATGATTATGCGCTGGAAGGGTGCTTCAAGCTGTCCCTTCTGCCCGACCATCCCGCAGGCGCAGTGCATCCCTTCCGGTTCGAGGGGCGAGACGGCGAGATCGCCTTGCGGCCGCATGACGGCTGCGGCTTCATTAGGGCCTCACTGGCCGAGCGCATGCCGTCCATTGCCCGGGCTCGCCACGACGCTCCCGAGCGGATGCCTGCCTATGCCGATAAAAGGCAATCGGCGGTACCGCCCTCGGCGCTGCAACATTATCCGCGTAGCGTCGAGGTAGCACAGGAGACCCGCGAGAAGGCTCAGGCTTGGCTCGAAACCCATCAAAGCCTCACCGCCGAGGAGCTGTTCCGGACGGTCACGGGCGGGCATATCGAGGGTTCGAGCGCTATCGCCGTGCCGTCCAGCGACGAATGCCTGCATGTGCCGACGGGCAAGAGCAAGACCTTGACCCGTGACGCTGGCGTGCTTGTCGGACGCTCCCCCTATGACAAGCCCAACCTGCGCCCGTTCGCCGCCGACCGGGTCAGGTCGGCGCGCGATGGCGACCGGACCGCGGCGTTCCTGGATCGGTGCGTGGCCTTCCAATATAGCTTCAACTTCGCGCACAGGTCGGGGGCTGGGCTTGCCGCCGACGATCCGACCTTCTTTGCCAAAGGCATCTTGATCGTTGTGCCCGACGAAATGTGGCCGGCGGACTTCGCCGAGCGCGGGGTCGTGATGTCTGCCGAGGACGTAAAGTGCCATTCGTACTGGCTGGAGGAAAAGGACCGGGTCAAGGCCGACACCGCGCTCGAGTGCGTCGGCATCCTGCAGGCGACGGAGGTGTTCGCGCCCGGCTCTTTGGTTGCGGTTCCAAGCGTCGAACAAAAAATGCTCGACGGCGATTTTGATGGCGACACCGTCGTCATCATTGGCGACCAGCCTCGCCTTTACGAGCATGTGCGCCAGTTCGACGCGCAGCTGCAGGCGCGCGGCATCGCCTCGATGAAGCCGCCGAAGTCGCACACGCCGGCCATTGAGAAAAGCGGCTACCAGTTCACCCGGTCCAAGCAGATCCTGTCGGCCACCGGGCTGGTGCTGGAGACCTACAGCTGCCTGCAGCGCAACGTGCTGGCGCAGCCGCTGGAGGCGCAACGCTGGTTTGCCGAGCGTGCCATCTTCGGCACCTACGAGGGCATTCATAATGAGCTCAAGGCCGACATCCGCGCACTGTTGCAGGAAGATCGGCCGGATGGCCAGGCCCTCCATGAGCTCATCGCCAGGGCGAGGGAAGACAGCAAGGCCGCCAGGCATCCGGTGGCCTGCGAACTGGCCGCGTTGTTAGTGGCCGAGCTCCAGGACTGGAACCTGCAGCTCAATAGCGAGCCGGCTCATGAGCAGTCGGAAGTCAAGCTGCATGAAAGCGCCATCAATCTGTTGAGCGTCGGCATCAAGGTCGGCACTGACGCCTACAAGTCCGATACCGGTGCGCGGGTGTTCATGCAAAAAACCACCGAATTGCAGCGGCTCTTGGAGCAGAGGCCGGGCTTCAAGTCGGCGCCATATGTCAAGGCGCAGGCGGCAAAGCTCCACCAGGGCCGGTTCGACGTCGATGGCAGCCTGGCGGATCTGAAGGACAACCCCACGCTGGCGGCATCGGTCATGGAGGCCTCGATCAGACTCGCCGTCGAAAAGCGCATTCTGCTCAGCGCCTTAGCAATCTCGGCCGAAGACGACCGCGCCAGCACGATAACGCTGAGCAGCGAACAGGCCCTTGAGCGGGCCAGGCTCGAAGCCGCCCCCGCCGAAGCGCAAGAAAGCGCGATTACCAAAAATTGTGCATGCGGTTGCCGAGCTTTTGCGGCAGGACGGCATCGAGGTGAAGGTGCCGCATCTTGACCAACGGTCGGGCGGGCAGGTCTGGATAGCCGACGAGTTGACCGGCCAGAGCGTGAGCACGGCGCCGGAGGCCCAACTGGTCACCAATGCCGTGCGCCATGTCTTCGAGATCCCGGACGAGGCTTTTACGCGCGCCTTCAGGAAGGCGGCACTGGCCTTCGAGGAGCGGGACTGCAGCGAGGTCGAGACCACCAACTGGGTCATCAGGATGGACAGGCCGCGGTTACGCGGCGTTCACACGGCGTTCAGAACCGCGCAGAACTATCGCTTCGAGGTCGAGTTCCCTACGCCGGCCAGTTATCGGGCCGAGCTCGCGCACCGCGCGCAGAGCTCACAGCTAGTCCCCATTCCCCGTGGTGCCTGGGAGATATTACACTGGGACTCGTCAGGAGAAAGCAGGTCGAGGGCGGCAGGGACCTCCAGGTCGCCCATCGTCGCAAGACAACAGATTGCGGTCGCTCGCTCGCCGCAAGCCGGCGAGATCCTCGCGGCCCTCGGTACGCGGCCGGTCGTGCTCGTCGGCATGCCGGCGAGCGGCAAGTCGACCATCGGCGCCCAGCTTGCCAAGGAGTTGGGGGTGGAGTTTGTCGACATCGATAAGCATATCGTCGCCGATCACGGCAATCTGATGGAGATGTTCGCCGACCCTGGCCGTGGCGAGGCGCACTTCAGGGACCTGGAGACCAAAGAGCTCGCCAAGCAGCTGGAGAGAGGCCCCATCGTCATCGCAACCGGCGGCGGCTGCTTTGGCAAGGAGTCCAATCAAGCCCTGATTCTTAATAAGGCGAGGTCGATCTGGCTCGACACCCGAGCTGAAAGAGCTCCGCAGGCGCCTCGAGAGGGACACCAGCCGGCCGCTGCTGCAAGGCGCCGACATCGAGCAGAAGGTTGACCAGCTGTACGAAGAGCGCAGTCCGTTCTACCAAAAGGCCGATATCAGGTTGCCCCTCGTCCCGCCCTTTCAAAAAGACAAGAAGGACGCCCGCATTTGCGTGAAGGAACTCTACGCTTTCCTGTGCAGCGACAGAGAAGCCGCTCTGCCCGCTGCCGAGATATCACATGTCTCCGGTGCTTCCGGCACCGCCATCAGCATGTCCCCAACAGCTCAGCGCATGCACGATGATCATCACAACGGCTACGATTGCGGGGGCGGCGTCGTGGAAACCATCCAGGCGCCGGCGGCACTATTGAGTGAAAGGGAACGGCCGCCGCTCCTCGACACCCTCACCGCCGACCCGCAGCCTTTGCTGGCCGGCAATAACGCACGAGCGAATTTAGCGTCTTCCACGAGAAGCAGGGAACGCTCAAGTCGAGGACGATAGCTTAGGCGTCGCAGGTTTGGTGCAGGGTGCGGGTTCGCACCGAATGCTAATAAAAGTGGGAAACGCATGCATAAGTCGTGAGAAGCCTGATGGCCGAGTTGATCCGGCCTGGATGACACAAACGTACAAAGACGAACCGCCGGTGCCGGGTCGCGCGCCAAATCCTGGTGATCGACCGGAAAGGATCAGCTCCGAGTCTAAACGGCATCGTCAACTTAATGAAGCGCGGATACTATGACAGAGTGACCCAATCCACCGCCGCGCCATTGCGTCGGTTTCGACAGATAAGATGGATTGGGCAGGCGAGCTCAAAAGAGCGATTGTAAATCGCAGTTGTAGCAGTGTAACAAACTGCGTAACAAAAAGCGCGAAAAGATTAGCATTTTCAGCAGGATAGGCGTGAAACCGAATCCCTCCCTCTCCGCCATTCTGCTTCGCTCTTCGAGCTTCGCAGGCGTAGTCCTTCGCACGAAACAGGATGCCCCTCCGAAACTTTAGCGTAGGGCGGTTCGAAATTTCTCCCGCCGCTCCGCCACTCACCGCCCCACATCCGACTCCCGAATAAACTCGCGCAGCGTTTCCATGTCCCAGGACAGCGGGCGGTCGTCGCTGTAGTGCGCGACGCGTTGGCGCACGGCCTGGTAGATGGCGTCGGTGCCCGGCGCCTGCGCGGCCTTGCCGGACAGGAAATCATGCGCCTGCGCGGCGGCCATGAGTTCGATCGCCAGGATGTATTCGGCGTTGTCGATAACAGCCAGAAGCTTGTTGGCGGCCACGGTCGGGTGGGCGAGGAAATCCTCCTGCAGGCCTGACGTGACGCCGCCATCCGTCGCTGCCGGCGCGGCAAGGCGCCGATTGACGTTGCTGAGCGACGTGGCGGTGTACTGCGCGATCATGAAGCCCGAGTTGCAACCGCCCTCGGCGGCGAGGAAGGGCGGCAGGTTGTTGACCAGCGGATTGACCATGCGGTCGATGCGACGTTCGCTCATGGCGGCGACCTGCGCCAGCGCGATCGTCAAACCGTCGGCGGTCTGGCCGAGCGCGGGCGCCACCGCATGCGCCTGCGAAAACACCAGCGGGTCTTCGGGCGTACCGGACACGGCGGGATTGTCGGTGACCGAAGCCAGTTCCCGGTCGACCAGAAGTGCCGAGCGCTCCAGCACCTCGCGCGCCGCGCCATGCACATGCGGCACCGCGCGAAGGCTGAGCGCATCCTGCGTGCGGCTGCCCTGCGCCGCCGCGATCAGCCCACTGCCGTCGAGCAGCCGGCGCAATGACGCGCCGACGGCCTCGATGCCGGGCGAGGGCCGCATGGCCAGCACATGTTCGTCGAAGGCCGCCATCTGCCCACCCGCGGCTTCCAGCGTCAGCGCCGCGGCTGCATCGGCCCAGCATAGCAGACGCTCGGCGCGCACCAGGGCGATGCTGGTCAGGCCGGTGGCGCATGCCGTGCCGTTGACCAGGCTCAAACCTTCCTTGGCGCCCAGCACCAGCGGCTCCAGCCCGATCGCGGCCAGCGCCTCGCGACCGCTCATCCTGCGCCCGCCGACAGTCGCCCTGCCCTCGCCGATGAGCACCAGCGCGATATGGGCATTGTGCGTGAGATATCCGGCCGATCCCCGGGAAGGAACATCGGGAATGCAGCCGCGCTCGAGGAAGGTGAGCAGATTGCGCACGATCTGCGGCCGCACGCCCGAGTGGCCATGGGCGAAATTCGCCACCTGCACGGCGATGATGGCGCGGATGCTGCGTTCGGGCGCCAGTTCGCCGACGCCGCAAGCGTGGCTGAGAATGATGTTGCGCGACAGTTTCTCCTGCAGGGCTGGCGCCACCACCTGGCTTGCAAGCGCCCCGACCCCTGTATTCACGCCATAGGCGCGGATGCCCTTTTCGACGAGGCTTGCCACGATACGGTTTGCATGGGCGATGCGATCCCAGGCAGCCGGCGCCAACGCCAGCGTTTCGCCGTCTCCGACCCGCGCGATGTCGCGCCAGCTTGCGGCATTGTCGATGATGACAGTCATTCGCGGATTCCACTTGGGCCGACGGCCGTCGAAAACGTGCGCCGGTTCTCATGGCCCCGGCAGCGCCGTACCTAGAGCTTTTCAAGCACGGCTTTTGTCGGGATTTCGCCACGGCAGCGGGGCAAAGGTGAAAATTTCGGTGGAGCTGCGCTCGAAGCTGGCTTTCGGTCAATTCGATGCAATGGCCGTGAGCCCAGCTCAACCCGCGTGCGAAACAATCGCCGCGAGAAAAGCCGCGCCGAACTCCTTGAGCTTGGCTGCGCCCACTCCATTCACTTCAGCGAAGGCGTCGATGTCGCGCGGGCGGCGTTCGGCCATGTCGATCAGCGTGCGGTCTGAGAAGATCACATAAGCCGGCACCTGGCGCTCCTTGGCCAGCCGCAGCCGCAGTGTCTTGAGCGCGGCCAGCAGCGAGGCGTCGACGCCCTCGCCACCCATGGCGGAGCCCTGTGCCGCGCGCTTTTTGCCGCGTGCGAGAGGGTCGCGATTCTCGACGCGGTACTG
This sequence comes from bacterium M00.F.Ca.ET.205.01.1.1, assembly GCA_004791255.1. Classification (GTDB taxonomy): domain Bacteria; phylum Pseudomonadota; class Alphaproteobacteria; order Rhizobiales; family Rhizobiaceae; genus Mesorhizobium. Next base: position 788,369 of record SRUQ01000001.1, on the reverse strand, counting down.
GAAGGCCACCTCGCCGCGGCCAAGCGCGCGGCCGCTGTCGGAGATGGCGAGGCCGCCATGGCCCTCCGGATCCGGGATCAGGAAGCCGCCGGCGACCAGCTGCCGGATCAGCGACAGCCAGACCGTCTTCTTGTGCGCCGCACCAGTGCCGAAGCTGGACAATCGCTGATGGCCTCTTGCCAGGATTTTCTCGGTCTCGTGGCCAAGCAGGATGTCGATGACATGGGCGGAGCCGAAGCGCTCGCCGCTCTGCGCGATCGCTGCCAGGATGATGCGCGCCTCAGCCCCGCCATCGGCGCGCGGCGCCTGGTCGAGGCAGCTGTCGCAGTTGCCGCAGGCTTGGGCCTCCTCGCCGAAATAGCCGAGCAGCACCTGCCGCCGGCACTGCGCCGTCTCGCAATAGCCGATCAGCGTATCGAGCCGGCGATGCGCCCGCCGCTTGTGTTCGGGCGAGGCATCCTCGTCGTCGATGAACAGCCGCCGCATGCGGATGTCGCCGAGGCCGTAGAGCATATGGGCTTCGGCCGAGCGGCCGTCGCGGCCGGCGCGGCCGATCTCCTGGTAATAGGCTTCGAGGCTGCCCGGCAGGTCGGTGTGGAAGACATAGGCGACATCGGGCTTGTCGATGCCCATGCCGAAGGCGATGGTCGCCACCATGACGACGCCCGACAGGGTCATGAAGGCGTTCTGGTTGGCCTCGCGCGCCTCCTTGCTCATGCCGGCATGGTAGGCGAGCGCCCGCACGCCGTTCTTCTCCAGGAAGGCCGCCATCTCCTCGGTCTTCTTGCGCGACAGGCAATAGATGATGCCGCTTTTGCCGGGGTGGCGCTCGACGAAGCGCAGCAGCTGCCGCTTGCTGTCCTGCTTGGGCTCGATGGTGAGCTTGATGTTGGGCCGGTCGAAACCCAGCACCAGCGTCTCGGCGCGCCCGGCAAACAGCCGCGCTTCGATATCGGTGCGCGTCGCCTCGTCCGCCGTCGCCGTCACCGCGATGATCGGCACATCGGGGAAGATGCCACTGAGCCGCGACAGATCTTCATATTCGCGCCGGAACGCCGGCCCCCATTGCGAGATGCAGTGCGCCTCGTCGATGGCGATCAGGCTGACGTCGAGCCGCGACAGCGCGTCCAGCATGCGCTCGGTCATAAGCCGCTCCGGGGCCAGATAGAGCAGTCGCGTCTGGCCGGAAGCGACACGGCGCCAGGCCGCGACGTTGGCGTCGCGGTCGAGCGAGGAATTGATCGTCTCGGCGGCAACCCCAGCAAGGCGGAGCGCCGCGACCTGGTCCTGCATCAGCGCCACCAGCGGCGACACCACGAGGGTGAGCCCGCCCATAACCAGCGCCGGCACCTGGTAGCAGAGCGACTTGCCCGCTCCCGTCGGCATGACGGCCAGCACATGGCGTCCGGCCAGCAGCGCGCCCATGACATCGGCCTGCCCCGGCCGAAAATCATCGAAGCCGAACACGTCCTTCAACACGCGCCGCTTGGGATCGTCGGCCCGCATGCTCGCCGCCTGCGCCGGCATCAGGCGGACACCGGGCGGCAAGCGATTCCTGGCGAACTGGGGAGGGTAGGCAAACCGGTCAAAGGGACCTCCGGGTGACGCACTGGAGTAGCGCAGCCCTCATCCGATCACAACGGCCGTTTCGATATCCCGGCCTGCGCCAGTGCCGCGCAGGAGCGCCGGCATGCATCACTCGCCGCTGCTGCCTTGCTCCAGCTCATCATAATAGCGCTGGGCAGCCTTGCCCTTCTCCAACCGATATGTCTCCGACCGGCGATCGAATTCGGAGTTGAGCGCCTTCGACAGTTGCAGCGCATAGAAGCAATAGCCGGTAAGGACCGCCAACAGCACGATCAACAGGCCTATCGGCAACTGGCCATCGCTCAGCATCAGGATGCCGATGACGGCTTCGAGCAGCGTGGCGAGAGCCGCCATGACCGTCAGGAAAATCTTTGCCGGCCTCGAGCCTTTGAGGAAGTAGTAGCCGCCTATGACATAGGCCACGCTCGAGGCGGAACTCACAATATTCGGCGAATGTCCAAAGGCGAGCAGGACGATCGCCGACAGGATGCCCAACGCGCCGGTTGCGAAGAAAATGCCGGCCACTGCCAGCATGTGGTGTCTTCCGTTCATTCCAACCCCCTTGTTGTCGAGACCTTGCCGTCCAGCTTTGCAGCATGCAACCGAGGATTGCACAAGGCCTGCCGAACCACCTTCTGCAAAATCGCGAACGCCGCTTGCCCACCACACCGCCTTCCGCGACGACACCGCCGCCCTGGCTGGATTCCTCTGCTCGGCGATGTAAGCTCGCAGGCCAGAGATCCGAGAGATAGAGATGATGTCGTCCGAAAACCGCTTCACACTTTTCGGCATCATGCTCTGGAGGGCGCGATGCTGCAGGTGAGACAGGATGTGCTGGCCGATCGGTTTCAGCTACAGCGCGCCGCCTTCGCCGCGCAGCCCTTTCCCGACATTGGCGTCCGCAGGGACCGTCTCAACCGCCTGCTGGCGCTGACCGAGCGGCATGAGAGCGAAATCTGCGCGGCCATCGACGCCGATTTCGGCGGCCGCTCGGCGCATGAGACCCGCCTCGCCGAACTGTTCGTCGTGCGCGCCGGCATCCGCCACGCGCTCTCGCATGTGAAAGGCTGGATGCGACCGCGCCGTGTCGCCACCACCTTGCCCTTCCTGCCGGGCACGAACCGCCTCGTGCCGCAGCCGCTCGGCGTCGTCGGCATCGTGTCGCCCTGGAACTATCCGTTCCAACTCGCCATCGCGCCGGTGACAGCAGCACTCGCCGCCGGCAACCGCGTGCTGGTCAAGCCGTCCGAACTGACGCCGGCCTTTTCCGCGCTGCTGGCGCGTCTTGTGGCGGAGCATTTCGCGCCCGATGAACTCAGCGTCATCACCGGCGACGCCGAAATCGGCAAGACATTCGTGTCGATGCCCTTCGACCATCTGCTGTTCACCGGCTCGACCGCGGTCGGCCGCCAGGTGGCGCTTGCGGCTGCCGCCAACCTCACCCCGGTCACGCTCGAACTCGGCGGCAAGTCGCCGGCGATTTTCGATCAATCCTGCGACCTCGATGCGGCGGCCGCCAGCGTCGCCTACGGCAAGCTCCTCAACGCCGGGCAGACCTGCATCGCGCCGGACTATCTGCTGGTGCCGAAGGGACAGGCGGCCGCTGTTACCGCCAAGCTCGCCACCGCCATGGCGCGGCTCTACCCCCGCCTGCGCGACAATCCCGACTACACGGCAATCGTCAGCGACCGGCACTACCAGCGCCTGCGCGACATGGTCGCCGAGGCGCGCGCCGCCGGCGCCGATGTCGTCGAAGTCAATCCGGCGGGCGAGGACCTCGCCGCCACCGGCAAAAAACTGCCGCCGACGCTGGTCAGCAATGCGGACCGGGAGCTGCGGCTGATGCGCGAGGAGATTTTCGGCCCGGTGCTGCCGATTGTCGAATACGCCAGCCTGGACGACGCCATCGCCTATGTGAACCAGGCCGACCGGCCGCTTGCGCTTTATTGGTTCGGCCGCGACGCCGGCAATCGCCAGCGCATCCTGCACGAAACCGTCGCCGGCGGTGTCACCATCAACGACTGCATGCTGCATCTGGTGCAGGAGAACCAGCCCTTCGGCGGCGTCGGCGCCAGCGGCATGGGCGCCTATCACGGCGAATGGGGTTTCCGGACCTTCAGCAAGGAGAAGCCGGTTTTCACCCAGTCCCGGCTCAGCGCCGGAAGCCTGCTGCGTCCGCCCTATGGCAAGACCTTCGAGCGGCTGTTCAGCCTGCTGAGACGCATCACCTGACCAGAGGAATGGCGGGCCAAGGTTCGGGAAATTCCAGCAAGAATGTGAAGTTGCCTTCGGTACGAAATTGCCGCCGAAGAATTTTCGGGCATTAAGCCTATCTTCACCATGAGCGGGCACCTTCCGCGGCCTGCGGTGATGTTTTGAGTACCGCGGCGCCGCAAGCGCCCAGGCAACAACCCGCGCCTCTCCGGAGGCGCGGGTTTTTCGTGCCCGACAGCCTTTCAGTCAAGGAAATCGGCGCGGTGCGGCGTAAAACTGTCGACGAGCCGGCCGGCCTCGAGCGCCTTGACGCCATGCACCAGATTGGACGGCACGATGAAGCTGCCTCCCATCTCCAACACGTCCGTGTGCCCGTCGATGGTCACCTCGAAGCGGCCCTCGGCGACATAGCTTGCCTGGACATGCGGGTGCGAATGCAGCGCCCCGACGCCGCCTCTGTCGAAGCCGAACTCAACCAGCATCAGCTCGTCGGTGTGCAACAGCACGCGCCGCCTGTTGCCGTCCGGGGTTAGGGTCCACTCGCCTTCGCCGGCATGCGAGAAAATCTTCGGCTTACTCATCGCCCAATCCTCACCGCGCCAGCCAGCCGCCATCGACCGGTACCACGGCGCCATGCATGTAGGTCGACGCAGGCGCCAGCAGGAACACCGCCGCGTCGCCGATGTCCCCCGGCTCGCCCCAGCGGCCGGCGGGAATGCGCGAAAGGATCGCCGCACTGCGGTCGGGATCGGCGCGCAGAGCCTGCGTGTTGTTGGTCTCGACATAGCCCGGCGCGATGGCGTTGACGTTGATGCGCTTTGCCGCCCATTCGCAGGCGAGCAGCCGGGTGATGCCAAGCACGCCATGCTTGGAGGCTGTGTAGGACGCGACGCGGATGCCGCCCTGGAAGCTCAGCACCGAAGCAATGTTGACGATCCTGCCCTGCCGCCCCTCGGCGAGGACACGGCGGCCGAAGCTCTGGCAGAGCCGAAACACAGTCTTCAGATTGACGTCGAGGACGTCATCCCAATCGGCCTCGCTCAGATCGACGGCATCGGCGCGCCGGATGATGCCGGCATTGTTGACCAGCCCGTCGAGCGGCCCGCTTTCGTCCCAGACCCGGTCGAGAATGGCAACGGCCGCGGACGGATTGGCGAGGTCGGCATGCACAGGCTCGAATTGGCCACCCGCAGCGTCGACCTTGCTGGCCGTCTCGTCCATCGACGAGCGGCCGACGGCGACCACCACGCCGCCCGCGCGCGCCACCGACACGGCTATGCCCTGGCCGATGCCGGTGTTGGCGCCGGTGACCAGAATGCGTTTGCCGGCCAGGCTGAAGGCGGAGAAATCGCTCACCGCAGGTCGCCCATCGCCACCGGGTCGACATCGGTATAGTCGACATTGTCGCCGGCCATCGCCCAGATGAAGGCGTAGCTGGAGGTGCCGGCGCCCGAATGGATCGACCAGCCCGGCGACAGCACCGCCTCCTCATTGCGCATGACGATATGCCGCGTTTCGTCGGGCTCGCCCATGAAGTGGAACACGCGGGCCGCCTCTGGCAGGTCGAAATAGAGATAGGCTTCCATGCGCCGGTCGTGCACATGGCATGGCATGGTGTTCCAGATGGAGCCCGGCGCAAGCTGGGTCATGCCGACGACGAGCTGGCAAGTCCTGACGCCGTCGGCATGGATGAACTGAAAGATCGAGCGCTCGTTGCAGGCCTCCTTGCTGCCGAGGTCAAGACGCTTGGCGTCGCCGATGCGGATCAGCCGGCTGGGATAAGCCTGGTGCGCCGGAGCGCTGAGCAGGTAGAACTTGGCCGGCTCGTCGGGATTGGCCGAGGCGAACGACACCTGTTGCGTGCGCATGCCGAGATAAAGCATGTCGCGCGGCGCGAGTTCATACGGCAGGCCGTCCGCCGTCACCGTGCCGGGGCCGCCGATGTTGACCGCGATCAACTCACGTCGGTCGAGAAATGCTTTCGTCCCGGTCGGCTTGATCGCCTCCAGCGGCAGGACGGTATCGGCCGGCATCGCCCCGCCGACGATCATGCGGTCGTAGTGCGTGTAGGTCAGCCTGACCCGGCCGGGCGCGAACAGATCCTCGATGTGGAAATTATGGCGCAGCTCATCTGTTCCCATTGCCGCGGCGGCGGCCGGGGCAATGGCAAAGCGCGAGACATAGTCGGTGTGGTTCTGGCTCATTGCTGTCCTGACCTGGAGTGGTTCATTCACTGGCCACGGCCTTGACCGAACTGGCATAGAAGGCCTGCCTGGCATGCAGGCGTTCGCGATAGCGCTGCTGGCTGGCGGCGAGGTGCGTGCGCATCGCTTCGCGGGCGGCTTCGGCATCGCCCGAGGTGATCGCCTTGAGGATCACCAGATGCTCGCGCTGCAGCCCGCGCTGATAGTCGTCCGACTGGACGAGCTCGGTAGACCAGGGCGAGGTCACATCGCACGGAATGGCGCGCCGGCCGAGGACGTCGAGCATTTCGACGTAGAACGGGTTGTTGGTGGCGCTCGCGATCGCCCGGTGGAAGGCGAGGTCGGCCGGGCCGGTCGGTTCGCTGTTGAGCAGCAGCCGTTCGAACTCGAAGAAGGCTTCCTGGATCGCCGCCTCCTGCGCGGCGTTGCGGCGGATGGCGGCGAGCCCGGCCGATTCGATCTCGACCGCCAGGCGCACCTCGAGCACGTTGAGCGCGATCGAATCCTTCGTCCCCATGTCGGCGGCAAGGCCGCCGAACATCGTCGAGACATGCTCGATAACGAAGACGCCGGCGCCCTGGCGCGGCTCGACGAGGCCGTCGGCGGCAAGCTTGGCCAGCGCCTCGCGGATCACGGTGCGGCTGACGCCGAAGGTTTCGGTCAGCTGGCCTTCTGTCGGCAGCTTCTGCCCCGGCAGGATCTCGCCCGCCTGCAACTGCTTGCGGATGGCCGCGACCACGGTCTCCGACAGTTTGGGTTTTCTTTCGACCCTGAGGTCGGTTGCGGTATCCGATGCCATATCGCCCCTATTTGAACTCGCCCCTATTTGAAGACACTCGCCCTATTTGAAGACACTAGGCAACCAGAGCGAGATGGCCGGAATATACGTCACCAGACCCAAGACCACGATCCCCGCGCCATAGAATGGCCAGATCGAACGCATTGCTTCCCACACCGTGATCTTGCCGACCGCGCAGGCGACGAACTGCACCGTGCCGACCGGCGGCGTGTTCAGCCCGATGCCGAGGTTGAGGATGGTGATGACGCCGAAATGCACCGGGTCGACACCGTAATGCGTAACCAGCGGCAGGAAGATCGGCGTGCAGATGATGATCATCGGCCCCATGTCCATGAAGGTGCCGAGAAGCAGCATCAGCACGTTGAGCAGCAACAGCACGACCAGCGGGTCGGTGGAGATGGCGTTCATGCCGGCAATCAGCAGCACCGGCACCTTGAGATAGGCCATCAGCCAGCTGAAGGAAGCGGCCGTCCCGATGATCAGCAGCACCATCGAGGTCGTACGCACGGCGCCCTTGGTGGCATGGACGAAATCGCCCCATGCCATCGAACGGTAGACGAAGACGGTGACCAGCAACGCATAGAGGATGGCGATGCAGGAGCTTTCGGTGGCGGTGAAGATGCCCGAACGGACGCCGCCGAAGATGATGCCGACCAGCAGCAGGCCGGGAATGGCAATAAGCGCCAATTGCCCGACACGCGCGAAGCCGGGGAATGGCTCAACCGGATAGCCGCGGCTGCGGGCGACAAAATAGGCGGTGACCATCAGCGAGGCTGCGAACAGCAGGCCGGGCAGGATGCCGGCGGTGAACAGGTCGGCGATCGAAATCTTGCCGCCGCCGGCGATCGAATAGATGATCATGTTCTGCGACGGCGGCAAAAGCAGCGCGATCAGCGCCGCCATCGAAGTGACGTTGACAGCATAGTCGGCACCGTAGCCGCGCGCCTTCATCTGCGGGATCATCAGCCCGCCGACGGCGGCCGCTTCCGCCACCGCCGAGCCGGAAATGCCGCCGAACAGCGTGCCGGCGATGATGTTGACCTGGCCGAGCCCGCCCCGGACATGGCCGACCAATGAGCCGGCGAAGGAAACGATGCGCTGAGCGATGCCGCCGCGCACCATCAAATCGCCCGCGAAGATGAAGAACGGGATCGCCATCAGCGAAAACGCCGACATGCCGGACTTGAGCTGCTGGAACACCACCAGTGGCGGCAGGCCGAGATAGAGCACGGTGGCGAAGGATGCGGCCCCCAGGCAGAACGCGATCGGCGTGCCGCCAAACATCAGCAGCGTGAAGACGCCGAACAGGATCCAGAGTTCCATCTAGGCCTCCTGCACGGCGGGCATGTCGGGCACGTCTTCGAGGTTGATGTCCCTGTCGATGTCGACGCCCGACCAGCGCAGCACGATGCGTTCGGCCGAGAACAGGCAGATCAGCGCACCGCCGGCGACCAGCGGCAGATAGTCGAAACCACCAGGCAGCTCGAGCGCCGGAATGATGGTGTGCCAGGTGAGGCCGACCAGCTTGCAGCCGTACCAGACCATGCCGAAGCCGAAGCCGAGCGCGATCAGGTCCGACAGCGTGCGCAGCACCCCCTTGCTGCCTTTCGGCAGGACATAGAGCAGCACGTCGAACCCCATATGGTAGTTCTCGCGTACGCCGACCGCGGCACCGAGGAAGATGAACCAGTTCATCAGCATGATGGCGCTGGTTTCGGTCCAGCTCGGCGAGGAATTGAGCACGAAGCGGAAGAACACCTGGTAGGCGACGAGCGCGGTCATCGCCACCAGGCCGATGCCGGCGAGGTAGAGCGCGCCGTCGCAGATCCTCGACAACACGGCGCTGAACCGTGGCGGCCCGCCGCTGCCTGTCATTCCCGTCGCCATCTGATCCTCCCGATCGCCTGCCTGTGAAAGGGGCGGGACGAGGCGCATGGCTCGTCCCGCCGCCAGCTCTATTTGGTCGCCTGGATGCGCGCGGCGAGGTCCTTCAGTTCGGGCGTCGATAGATATTTGTCGTAGACCGGCTTCATCGCGTCGATCAGCGGCTGCTTGTCTATTTCGCTGACCTTGACGCCGGCGGCCTCTACGATGTCGCGCGACTTCTTCTCCTGCGCGTCCCACAATTCGCGCATCTTGACGACGCTGTCCTTGGCGGCCTGGCGTACGATCGCCTGGTCCTCGGGCGAGAGCTTGTCCCAGCTCGTCTTCGACATCACCAGGACTTCCGGCACGATCTGGTGCTGGTCGATCGTGTAGTGCTTGGCGACTTCGTAGTGCTTGGCGGATTCGAAGCTCGGCCAGTTGTTCTCGGCACCATCGATGACGCCGGTCTCGAGGGCCGAATAGACCTCGCCATAAGCCATTGGCGTCGCGTTGGCGCCAAGCGCGTTGACCATGTCGACGAACACATCGGACTGGATAACGCGGAACTTCATGCCCTTGAGGTCGGCGATCGAGGTGATGTCCTTCTTAGTGTTGTAGAAGGAGCGCGCGCCGGAATCGTAGAAGGCCAGGCCAACCAGGTCATGCGCCTCGAAGGCCTTCAATATGTCGTCGCCGATCGGCCCGTCCATGACATGGCGCATCTGCTCGACCGAGCGGAACATGTAGGGCAGCGACGGCACGGCGGTTTCCGGCACGATGCCGTTGAACGGTCCCATCGAAACGCGGTTGAGATCGATGACGCCGGTCTGCGTCTGCTCGATGGTGTCCTTCTCCTCGCCGAGCTGCGCCGAATGATAGACCTCTACCGAATAGCGGCCATTGGTGCGCTGCTTGATCAACTCACCCATATATTTGACCGCCTCCACCGTCGGATAGCCGTCGGGGTGGGTGTCGGCCGAGCGCAGCACCGTGTCGGCATTGGCAATGCCGACCAGCAGTGAGCCGAAGGCGAATGTGGCTGCCGTCAATCTGGAAAAATGCAACATGATTTCCTCCCTTTTAAATCCAATGCGCCGGCTCAGAGCCGGTACGCCTTCTTGGCAAGCGTGTAGGCGAGGTCGCGCGCCAGCTCATGGGCCTCGTCCTCGCGCAGCCTGTGCTCGGCGACGAGACGCGCCAGGAACGCGCAGTCGACCCGCCGCGCCACATCGTGACGCGCCGGGATCGAGGGAAAGGCGCGGGTGTCGTCGTTGAAGCCGACGGTGTTGTAGAAGCCGGCCGTCTCCGTCGTCATCTCGCGGAAGCGGCGCATGCCTTCCGGGCTGTCGTGGAACCACCAGGCCGGCCCAAGCTTCAGCGCCGGGTAGACCCCGGCAAGCGGCGCCAGCTCGCGCGCATAGCTGGTTTCGTCGAGCGTGAAGACGACGATCGTCAGGTCGCGCTCCAGCCCGACACAGTCGAGCAGCGGCCTCAGCGCCGCCACATAGTCGGTGCGGGTCGGGATATCGAAGCCCTTGTCGCGGCCGAACTTGTTGAAGATGCCGGGCGAATGATTGCGCCAGGAGCCGGGATGGATCTGCAGCACCAGCCCGTCATCCCGGCTCATCTTGGCCATCTCGGTCAGCATCTGGGCACGGAACTGCTTGCGCTCGCGCTCGTCGTCGGAACCGCGGCGGATGCGGTTGAACAGCTCCTGCGCCGCCGCATCGGAAAGGTTGGCGGTCTCGGCCGTCGGATGGCCATGGTCCGAGGAGGTCGCGCCAAAGCTCTTGAAGAAGGCGCGCCGCTGGCGATGCGCCTCGAGATAGTCGGCCCAGCTGCCGGTATCGCAGCCGGTGATCTCGCCGAGCCGGTCGAGATTGGCCGAAAACCCCTCGAAATCGGGATCGACGACCGCGTCCGGCCGGTAGGCCGTGATGACGCGGCCCTCCCAGCCGCTGTCCCTGATCATCTGGTGCCATTTGAGATCGTCGAGCGCGCCTTCCGTCGTCGCGATGACCTCGATGTTGAAACGCTCGAACAAAGCCCGCGGACGGTAATTCTCCCACTGCAGCACCGTCGCGATCGTGTCGTAGTGGCGGTCGGCTGTTGCGGCGCTCAGCGGTTCGTCGATGCCGAACAGATCCGCCAGCACATGGTCGAACCACAGCCGGGTCGGTGTGCCGCGAAACAGGTAGTAGTGCTCGGCAAAGCGGCGCCAGATCGTCCTGCCGTCGGTCTGGACCAGTGCGCCGTCGAGCGTCGGCACGCCGAGCTCCTCCAGCCGCACGCCCTGGCTGAACAGCATCCGAAAGATGTAGTGGTCCGGCACGATCAGCAGTTGCGCCGGATCCGGGAACGGCTCGTTCAGCGCATACCAGCGCGGGTCGGTGTGGCCATGCGGACTGACGATGGGCAGGCTCTTGACGCCAGCGTAAAGCGCGCGGGCAAGCGGGCGTAGCTCGACAGGAAACAGCAGGTCCGCGTCGGTCAGTGCCAAGGTCGATCCTCCCGGAGGCGCTATCGGTAGGAGCAGCCGGAAACAAAGTCAACATACAAAAATGATACAGTTGTATGATGACTTTTGCATACGCTGCAGCCATTGTAGGAGGTGGCGGCGGGTGCTACGCCGCAGCCGCCGCTTGCCCGCTGGCAAGCGACCTGACGCGCCGATCGGAGAGTTCCCACGCCAATGAAGAGCCGCCTTTCCAACGCCACGATCGCCCAACTGCCCGATACAATCGCCAAACCCCGCTATGATCGCGGCGTCGTGACACCGGGCATCGTCCATCTCGGCGTCGGCGCCTTCCATCGCGCCCACCAGGCGGCCTATGTGGATGCCTGCCTGGCTGACGGTGACACGCAATGGGGCATCGTCGGCGTCTCCTTGCGCAGCCCCGACACCCGCGATGCCCTGGCGCCGCAGGACGGGCTCTACACGCTGGCGATCAGGGACAGCGCCGGGGAGCAGCTACAGGTCATCGGCTCGATCCAGTCGATGCTGGTGGCGCCCGAAGATCCGGCGGCGGTGCTCGCCGCGCTGACCGATCCGCGCACCCGCGTCGTCACGCTGACCATCACCGAAAAGGCCTATCTCAGGGCGGCGGACGGCAGCCTCGACGAGAACCATCCCGACATCGCGCACGATCTGGCAAATTCCGGATCGCCGAAGACCGCGCATGGCTTTCTGGCCGAATCCCTGGCCCGCCGCCGCGCCGCCGGCACGGCTCCTTTCACCGTGCTGTGCTGCGACAATCTTCCCGCCAACGGCGCCACCTTGCATCGGCTGCTCGTCGCGTATGCCGCGCTGCGCGATGCCAGGCTTACCCCTGAGGGCGATGCCGCGGTCAACAGTAGTGGCCCGTTGGCGCCCCATATTGCCGACGAGGTGGCATTCCCCTCAAGCATGGTCGACCGCATCGTGCCGGCCACGATCGACGCTGACCGGGCGCGCATATCAGTCGAACTCGGCGTCGAGGACGCCTGGCCCGTGATGACCGAGCCGTTCTGCCAGTGGGTGGTCGAGGACCGGTTCCCGGCGGGGCGGCCGGCCTGGGAAAAGTTCGGCGTCACCATGGTCCGGGATGTCGGCCCGTTCGAGGACATGAAGCTCAGACTGCTCAACGGGTCGCATTCTGGCATCGCCTATCTCGGCCTGCTCAGCGGCCACGCCACCGTCGACCGCGCCTTCGCCGATCCGGCGATCCGCAAGTTCGTCGACGCCCTGTGGGCTGAGGCTATCCCGACGCTGCCGGAGGATGCCGGGCTCGACACATCGGCTTACACGGCCGAACTGGCCCAGCGTTTTTCGAACACCGCGCTCGCCCACCGCACCGCTCAGATCGCCAATGACGGCAGCCAGAAACTGCCGCAGCGCGTGGTTGCCTCAGCACTTGCAAGGCTGGAGGCGGATCTGCTTCCCGAGCATCTCTCGCTGGTGGTCGCGGCGTGGATTGCCGCATGTGAAACACGCGGCAAGAGCTTGCCCGCAGGCCACTTCACCGACCCGCTCGACGCCTCTCTTAGCGATCTTTTCGCGCGGCAGCTACCAATCGCGCAGACGGTGGCAGCAGTATTCGACCTCGCCGGTTTCGCCAAGGGGCATGACGAGCGTCAGACGTTGATCGAGTTCGTGGCCACCCATCTCGTGCACCTAAGAAAAGGCGGTACAACTCTAGCCTTCGCCGCGCTGGGCATTCAGTCCGAGGCCACTTGAGGCCAAAGCCGTCCGTCCAAGTCGTCTTCTGCTTGGACATCTCGCGCACGACTATGCTCCTGGCTCGGCGGCTATTTCCGTCGCGAGCCGTGGTGTCTCCGGGCTGAGCTGATATGAAGGAAGTATGCCCAAGAGATTCGCGCTGCTCGTTCGGTTTATAGTCACCCTTGCACTGGGCCTCGCAGTTGTCGCCTGCCAACGTTATGAGGACAGGCAAGCTTCTTTCGAGATTTGTCATGCTGAAATGACAAAGGTTTTTCGCCAGAGAACTCCAGCCACGAAACTCCAAGAAGCGGGTTTCGTCCAAGGCTGCATGGCGGCGCTTGGCTTCAAGACAGCAACAGTGTCGAACGCTATATGCCCCCAGGGGGACCTGTCGGAAAATCCAAACTGCTACTCAGCCAAGGACTGACTTCGCAACGGCAGCAGGATAAAGCGACCGCCGAACGCGACCAAGCGCCGGAATACCGGCAAGAAGAGAAATGGTTGTCCACCAAACAAAAAAGCGAGGCAAGGCCCCGCTTTTCAGTCATTTACTTGAGAATAACTTCAGGCCGGCAGAAGCGCGCCTTCCAGCGTGGTGAGCTGGTTGAGGAACTGTTCCGCCTTGCTGCGGGACTGGTCGTCCTTGGCGTCGGCGGCATCTTCCCTGGCTTCCTGGATGCGGCGGGCGAGATCGGCCCGGTCGACGTCCTTGACCGCCACGGCCGATTCCGCCAGCAGCGTGCAGCCGGCCGCAACGATGTCGGCGAAGCCGCCGAACACGACATAACGCTCTTCCTGGCCGCTGGCCGGCTTGACCGTCACCACACCCGGCTTGATCGTGGTCATCACCGGCGCGTGGTTGGCCAACACCGTCATCTCGCCTTCGGCGCCAGGAATGACGACCGACTCGACCTGCTCGGAAACAAGCAGGCGTTCCGGCGAGACCAGTTCGAACTTGAAAGCTTCAGCCATGTCAATTTAGTGAGTAGGGAATAGTGAGTAGTCAGTAGTGAAGGGCCTGAACGTCCCCGGTCACACACTTGCTATTCCCTACTCACTACTCCCTACTCCCTATTCCCTAAATTATGCCGCTTCAGCCGCCAGGCGCTGTGCCTTCTCGACGGCTTCGTCGATGCCGCCGACCATGTAGAAGGCGGCTTCCGGCAGGTGGTCATAGTCGCCGTTGCAGAGGCCCTTGAAGCCCTTGATGGTGTCGGCGAGGTCGACCAGCTTGCCCGGCGCGCCCGTGAACACTTCGGCGACGAAGAACGGCTGCGACAGGAAGCGCTCGATCTTGCGGGCGCGGGCAACGGTCTGCTTGTCCTCTTCCGACAGCTCGTCCATGCCCAGGATGGCGATGATGTCCTGCAGCGACTTGTAGCGCTGAAGGATCGACTGCACCTGGCGGGCGACGCCGTAGTGCTCTTCGCCGACGACCAGCGGGTCGAGCATGCGCGAGGTCGAGTCGAGCGGATCGACGGCCGGGTAGATGCCCTTTTCCGAGATCGCGCGGTTAAGCACGGTCGTCGCGTCCAAGTGGGCGAACGAGGTTGCCGGCGCCGGGTCGGTCAAGTCGTCGGCGGGCACGTAGATGGCCTGCACCGAGGTGATCGAACCCTTGGTGGTGGTGGTGATGCGTTCCTGCAGCGCGCCCATGTCGGTGGCAAGCGTCGGCTGGTAACCCACGGCCGAAGGAATACGGCCGAGCAGAGCCGACACTTCCGAACCCGCCTGGGTGAAGCGGAAGATGTTGTCGACGAAGAACAGCACGTCCTGGCCCTGGTCGCGGAAGTATTCGGCAACCGTCAGGCCGGTCAGGCCGACGCGGGCGCGCGCGCCCGGCGGCTCGTTCATCTGGCCGTACACGAGCGCCGCCTTGGAGCCGGCACCGCCGCCCTTCTTGTTGACGCCCGATTCGATGAACTCGTGATAGAGATCGTTGCCTTCGCGGGTGCGCTCGCCGACGCCGGCGAACACCGAGAAGCCGCCATGGGCCTTGGCGACGTTGTTGATCAGTTCCTGGATCAGCACGGTCTTGCCGACGCCGGCGCCGCCGAACAGGCCGATCTTGCCGCCGCGGGCGTAAGGAGCGAGCAGGTCGAGCACCTTGATGCCGGTGACCAGGATCTGCGCTTCCGTCGACTGCTCGACATAGGCCGGAGCCGGCTGGTGGATGGCGCGAAGCTCGACGCCGTCGACCGGGCCCTCCTCGTCCACCGGCTCGCCGATGACGTTGATGATGCGGCCCAGCATGCCCGGGCCGACCGGCACCGAGATCGGCGCACCGGTGTCGCGCACTTCCTGGCCGCGCACCAGACCTTCGGTCGAGTCCATGGCGATGCAGCGCACGGTGTTTTCACCCAGGTGCTGGGCGACTTCGAGCACCAGTCGGTTGCCGACATTGTTGGTTTCGAGCGCGTTCAGGATCGGCGGCAGGTGATCGCCGAACTGCACGTCGACGACGGCGCCGATGACCTGGCGAACCTTGCCGGCAGCGCCGGTTGCCTTGAGGACCACGGCCGAGGTCTTGGCCGCTGCAGCCTTGGCGGGCGCCGCGGCCGCCTTGGCCGGAGCCGCCTTTGCTGCCGCTGCGGGAGCCTTCGCCGCCTTCGCGGGGGCTGCGGTCTTCGCGGCTGCTGCCTTGGGGGCCGCCGTCTTCGGGGTCGCTGCTTTCGCCATCGTCTTTACCCTTTTTCGTCCTTTGTTTCTCACGCGGTCCGTTCGGGGTCATCGACCCCGCGAACCGCGCCTAGAGCGCCTCGGCGCCCGAAATGATTTCGATCAGTTCCTTGGTGATCTGCGCCTGCCGCTGACGGTTGTAGGTGATCGACAGCTTGTTGATCATGTCGCCGGCATTGCGCGTGGCATTGTCCATCGCGCTCATCTTGGCGCCCATCTCGCCGGCCGCGTTTTCGAGCAGCGCCCGGAAGATCTGCACGGCGATGTTGCGCGGGATGAGGTCGGAGAGGATTTCGCCCGGCTCCGGCTCGTATTCGTAGACGGCGCTGCCGCCATTGCTTTCCTGGGCAGCCGCAGGCGAAGCCGCCGCGGCCGGAATGAGCTGCTGCGCCGTCGGGATCTGGCTGATCACCGACTTGAACTGCGAATAGAACAGCGTGCAGATGTCGAAGCCGCCCTCGTTGAAGAGGTGGATGACCTTACGGGCAATCGTGTCGGCGTTGACGAAGCCCAGCGTGCGCACTTCGCGCAGGTCGACGCGGTCGATGATCAGCGAGGCGTAGTCGCGGCGCAGGATGTCGAAACCCTTCTTGCCGACGCAGATGATCTTCACCTGCTTGCCGTCTGCCACAAGCTTGCGGATGTGGTCGCGGGCAAGGCGGGCGATCTGCGAGTTGAAGCCGCCGCACAGGCCGCGCTCGGCGGTGCAGACGACGAGCAGATGCACGTCGTCCTTGCCGGTGCCTGTCATCAGCGCCGGGGCATCGCCGCCGCCGCCGATCGCCTGGGTGATGTTGGCCAGCACCGCGCCCATCCGCTCGGAATAGGGCCGTGCTGCTTCCGCCGCCTCTTGCGCGCGGCGCAGCTTCGCCGCGGCGACCATCTGCATCGCCTTGGTGATCTTCTGCGTCGCCTTGACCGAGGCGATACGGTTACGAAGGTCTTTTAATGAAGGCATGCTTCAAACCTGATCCCGTGCGTCCGGCTCTCGTTAAGCGAAGGTCTTGGCGAAGGCGTCGATTGCCGCCTTCAGCTTGGCGCGCAGATCGTCCGACAGCGCCTTTTCCTTGCGGATGCCGTCCAGCACGTCCTTGCCGGCCGAGCGCATGTGGCTGAGCAGGCCATGCTCGAACTTGCCAACCTGGTTGAGCGGCAGCTTGTCGAGATAGCCGTTGACGCCGGCGAAGATCACCGCGACCTGCTCTTCGACCTTGAGCGGCGAGAACTGCGGCTGCTTCAGGAGCTCCGTCAGGCGCGAGCCGCGGTTGAGCAGGCGCTGCGTGGCGGCGTCGAGGTCCGAACCGAACTGCGCGAAGGCAGCCATTTCGCGGTACTGCGCGAGCTCGCCCTTGATCGAACCGGCAACCTGCTTCATCGCCTTGATCTGCGCCGAGGAACCGACGCGCGACACCGACAGGCCGACGTTCACGGCCGGACGGATGCCCTGGAAGAACAGGTTGGTTTCGAGGAAGATCTGGCCGTCGGTGATCGAGATCACGTTGGTCGGGATGTAGGCCGACACGTCGTTGGCCTGCGTCTCGATGATCGGCAGCGCGGTCAGCGAACCGCCGCCCAGATCGTCATTGAGCTTGGCGGCGCGCTCGAGCAGCCGCGAATGCAGGTAGAAGACGTCGCCCGGATAGGCTTCGCGGCCCGGCGGGCGGCGCAGCAGCAGCGACATCTGGCGGTAGGCGACGGCCTGCTTCGACAGATCGTCGTAGCTGATCAGCGCGTGCATGCCGTTGTCGCGGAAATATTCGCCCATGGTGGCGCCGGTGAACGGCGCCAGGAACTGCATCGGCGCCGGATCGGAAGCGGTGGCGGCGACGATGATGGAGTATTCGAGCGCGCCGCGCTCTTCCAGCACCTTCACGAACTGCGCGACGGTCGAGCGCTTCTGGCCGACGGCGACGTAGACGCAGTAGAGCTTTTCCTTTTCCGGTCCGCTCTCGTGAACCGCCTTCTGGTTCAGCATCGTGTCGAGAATGATGGCGGTCTTGCCGGTCTGACGGTCGCCGATGACCAGCTCGCGCTGGCCGCGGCCGACCGGGATCAGCGCATCGATGGCCTTGAGGCCGGTCGACATCGGCTCGTTCACCGACTTGCGCGGAATGATGCCGGGCGCCTTGACGTCGACGCGCTTGCGTTCGGTCGCCTTGATCGGGCCCTTGCCGTCGATCGGGTTGCCGAGCGCGTCGACGACGCGGCCGAGCAGGCCCATGCCGACAGGCGCATCGACGATGGCGCCGGTGCGCTTGACGGTGTCGCCTTCCTTGATGTCGCGGTCGGCGCCGAAGATGACGACGCCGACATTGTCGGCTTCGAGGTTGAGCGCCATGCCGCGGATGCCGCCGGGGAATTCGACCATTTCGCCGGCCTGGACATTGTCGAGGCCGTAGACGCGGGCGATACCGTCACCGACGGACAGAACCTGACCGACTTCGGAGACTTCTGCCTCCTTGCCGAAATTCTTGATCTGGTCTTTCAGAATTGCGGAAATTTCCGCGGCGCGGATGTCCATCAGCCGACCTCTTTCAGTGCAAGCTTGAGCGAATTGAGTTTGGTTTTGAGCGACGTATCGATCTGGCGCGAGCCCATCTTGACGACCAGCCCGCCGAGCAGCGAGGGATCGACGGTGACGGTCACGGCCACATCCTTGCCGGCGACGCTTTTCAGCGCGGCCTTGAGTTCTGTCTGCTGCGCCGCGGTCAGCTCATGCGCCGACGTCACTTCGGCGGCGGCTTCGCCACGATGCTCGGCGGCGATGCGGCGGAATGCCTTGATCATGCCGGGCACCGCGAACAGGCGGCGGTTGCGGGCGACGACGCGCAGGAAATTGCCGGTCAGCCCCGTGATCCCGGCCTTGTCGACGATCGCCGCGATCGCCCTGGCCTGATCGTCGCTGGTGAACACCGGGCTGTTGATCAGCCGGGCCAAGTCAGCGCTGCCGTCAAGCATCGCCCCGAAACTGTTGAGGTCGGCTTCGACCTTGGCGACCGAATTTGCCTGCTGGGCAAGCTCGAACAGCGAACCCGCATAGCGTTCTGCGACAGCTGAGATTGGCGATGACGATTGGGCCACGGACCGTCTTTTCTCTTGTCTGACAGGCCGCAGATTGTTGGCGCGAGCGAAAACTCTGGCTAAATCTTTGACCTTACTGCATTTTTCCAAGCACGGAGGCGCGGCTTCCGCTATCCCCGGCCGAAAGTCGATTGCCGTCTAGCACAGGCCTTTTAAGACCGCAATGCGTCGATCCGAATGGTTTTCGGGCACTTTTGTCGCATCCCGCGACAGAGTCCCCGGATTGCCATTGGATTCAGGGCACAAAGCCGAAGGCAAAGGCGAGCGGCAGCGCCGCCAGCGCCAGTTCCACAACAATGGAAACCCAGTTGAAAGGCGTGTTGGCGCCGTCCGACATCATCGACAGCAGCCGGCCGAAAGCGGTGAACAGCCAGGAGAAGCCAAGCGCCATATAGACCAGCGGCTGCGCCAGCAGGATGCAGCACAGACCGACGCCGAGATAGAAGCCCGACATCCGGCCGCGCCCCTCGGCGATGGCCGCCTCCTTCTCCGGCTTCGCCTGCAGGCGCAGGATGCGGAACGCCAGCCCCGGCGCCAGGAAGAACAGCAGCCCGAGCAGCACGGTGAACACCGCGCTCGACCAGGCCAGCCATTCGCCCTGGCTCATCGGCCATGGAAGCGCAAAGTCCATTGTGTCCCCTCGCAAATGCCTGTTGTGAAATTCCGGTCATTCTAGCGGAGGAAAAACGCCGCGCCAGATGGCGCCGGGCACTTTAGGACAAGCGCATCAAGAGAGAGCGAATTCCACCGCTGCCTCGGCATGGATCCGCGTCGTATCGAAGACCGGAATGTCGAAATCCGCCTGGCCGATGAGCATGGTGATCTCGGTGCAGCCCATGATCAGGCTGTCGGCGGCTTCGTCGCGGCGCAGGCGGTTGGCCTCGGCGATATAGGCGGCCTTCGACACCTCGCTGACGATGCCCTGGCAGAGTTCGTCATAGATGACGCGATGCACCATGTCGCGCCCGGCTGCATCGGGCACGACCGGCCGCAACCCATATTTGTCGGCCAGCCGCCCCTTGTAGAAGTCCTGCTCCATGGTGAACCGCGTTGCCAGCAGCGCCGGCCGCTTCATCCCGGCGCGCTTGATCGCAACTGCGGTGGCGTCGGCAATGTGGATGAGCGGGATGGAGACGGACGCCTCTACCTGGTCGGCGAGCCTGTGCATGGTGTTGGTGCACAAAAGCAGGCCCTGCGCGCCGCCCGCCTCCAGCTTGCGCGCCGCATCGATCAGGAGCGCACCGGCGCCGTCCCAATCGCCATGGTGCTGGCGCTCGGCAATTTCGGCGAAGTCGAATGACCACAGGAGCAGTTTCGCCGAATGCAGCCCGCCGCGGCGCTCGCGCACGATCTCGTTGAGCAAGCGGTAGTAGATGGCGGTTGATTCCCAGCTCATGCCGCCGAGCAGACCAAGGGTTTTCATAGAAATCGTCCGTTTCTGGCTGACATCAATGCAGCCTATCGCCGATATCCCGGCTTTACAAAAAGCTCTGCGGGTCGATGTCGACCTGTACCCGGACCGAGCCCCGCTGTTTCGGCCCATTGGCCAGCATGGCGCGGATGAAGCCCTGAATATCGGCGCGACGCTCGCCCTGGATCAGCAGGCGGAAGCGGTGGCGGCCACCGAGCAATGACAGTGGCGCTTCGGCCGGGCCTAGCACGAACAGGTCAGACGCCTCGGGCGCGGCACGGCGCAGGCCGCGCGCATGGCCCTCCGCCTCCGCCCGCGTCACCGCGCTGACGATGACGCCGGCCAGGCGACCAAAGGGCGGCAGCGCCGCCCGTTCGCGTTCGGAAATCTCCCGCTCATAGAACGTCTCTGCGTCGCCCGAGATGATCGCGCGCATCACCGGATGATCGGGCTGGAAGGTCTGCAGCAGGCCAAGGCTCTTCTTGCCGGTGCGGCCGGCGCGGCCGGTCACCTGGCTGAGCAGCTGGAAAGTACGCTCGGCGGCGCGCGGATCGCCATTGGCAAGACCGAGATCGGCATCGACCACGCCGACCAGCGTCATGTTGGGAAAATTGTGGCCCTTGGCGACGAGTTGCGTGCCGATGACGATATCGGCCTCGCCATTGGCGATCGCCTCCAGCTCCAGCCGCAATCGCCTGACACCGCCCAGCAGGTCGGACGACAGCACGATGGTGCGCGCCTCGGGGAAATGCGCGACCACCTCCTCGGCGATGCGCTCGACGCCCGGTCCGCAGGCGACGAGATGGTCGAGCGTGCCGCATTCCGGACAGGCTTCGGGACGGCGCTCATTGTGTCCGCAATGGTGGCAGACAAGTTGACCGCGAAAGCGATGCTCGACCAGCCAGGCCGAGCAGACCGGGCAGCCGAAGCGGTGACCGCAGACACGGCACAGCGTCAACGGCGCATAGCCGCGCCGGTTGAGGAACAGCAGCGACTGTTCCTTCTTCTCCAGCGTCTGGCGCATATGGTCGATCAGCACCGGCGACAGGAAGCCGCCACGCGCCGGCGGGGCACGCCGCATGTCGATCGCCTTGAGCTGGGGAAGTGCCGCCTCGGCGAAGCGGGCGGAGAGCACGGCCCTGGCGTAGCGGCCCTGGCTGGCATTGACCCGGCTTTCGACCGACGGCGTCGCCGAGGCCAGCACGACGGGGAAGCCGCCAATATGGCCGCGCACGACGGCCATGTCGCGCGCATTGTAGAAGACGCGGTCTTCCTGCTTGTAGGCGGGGTCGTGCTCCTCGTCGACGACGATCAGCCCAAGCTCCTTGAACGGCAGGAACAGCGCCGAGCGCGCGCCGGCGACGACGCGCACGCCGCCCTCCGCCACCTGCCGCCAGACCCGCTCGCGCATTTTTGGTGGCAGGTCGGAGTGCCATTCGGCCGGCTTGGCGCCGAAGCGTCGCTGGAAGCGTTCGAGGAACGCATGCGTCAGCGCGATCTCGGGCAACAGGATGAGCACCTGGCTACCCTGGTCGAGCGCTGCCGCCACCGCCTCGAAATAGACTTCCGTCTTGCCCGAACCGGTGACGCCGTCGAGCAGCGCGACATTGAAGGCGCCGGCCGCGACATTGGCGCGCAGCAGCCGCGCCGCCTCGCTCTGATCGGGCATCAGCTCGGGCGTTGCATAGCTGGGGTCGGGCGCCACCACCACCGGCCGTGGCGGGATCATCACCGTCTCGAACACGCCCTGCGCCTTGAGCCCCTCGATCACCGTCGAGGAGACGCCGGCGGCATGCGCCAGCCCGGACCGCGTCCAGGCAAGACCGCCCTCGGCCGTCTCCAGCACGCGGGCCCGCGCATCCGTCATGCGGTTGGGGACAGCGGTGGTTCGCTGCAGGCCTTCGATCCAGGGTTCGGGATCGAAGGCCTCGGGTGCCCGAAGCAGCATGCGCGCCACCATGCCGGGCGGCGACAGCGTATATTGCGCCACCCAGTCGACGAAACGGCGCATCGCCCGGTCGATCGGCGGACAGTCGAAGACCTCTTCGATCGGCCGCAGTTTTCTCGCGTCGACCTGTTCGACCGTGCCATCCCAGACGATGCCCGCGACCTGACGCGGCCCGAGCGGCACGCGCACGATCGAGCCCGGCACGACACGCATGCCGGCCGGCACGGCGTAGGTGTAGGGGCGTTCGGCCGGCATCGGCACCAGCACCGGTGCGGCCGCGACAAAGGGCGAATCTTCGATCATGAGGCGTGACCTTGCCCCGACTTTGGTCTAGATCAAAGGGCAACGCTGAACGTGCCCTCCCAGGCACGGCGAAAATCTTCAGGAGACCCGCCATGAAATTTTTTGTCGACACCGCCGACGTCAAGGATATCCGTGAGCTGAACGATCTGGGACTGCTCGACGGCGTCACCACCAACCCGTCGCTGATCCTGAAATCCGGCGGCAAGATCGCCGAGGTCACCAAGCAGATCTGCGACATCGTCTCCGGCCCGGTCTCGGCCGAAGTCACCGCCACCGAATATTCCGAGATGATGCAGCAGGCCAAGGTGCTGGCCAAGATCGCCGACAATGTCTGCATCAAGGTGCCGCTGACGCTGGACGGCCTCAAGGCCTGCAAGACGATCCGCACCGAGATGAACCGCCTGGTCAACGTCACGCTGTGCTTCTCGGCCAACCAGGCGCTGCTCGCCGCCAAGGCCGGCGCGACCTTCATCTCGCCTTTCGTCGGCCGCGTCGACGATATCGGCCTCGACGGCATGGAGCTGATCCAGGAGATCCGCCAGATCTACGACAATTACGATTTCCAGACCGAGATCCTCGTCGCGTCGGTTCGCACAGTGAACCACGTCAAGCAGGCCGCTCTCATCGGCGCCGATGTGGTTACCGCGCCGCCGGCGACGCTGAAGGCGCTGGTCAACCATCCGCTGACCGATAAGGGCCTTGCCGCCTTCCTCGCAGACTGGGCAAAGACCGGGCAATCGATCGGCTGAAATGGCGATCGGCTGAGATCTCAGCGTTTTAAAAAAGGCCGGTCACCCGGCCTTTTTTATTGGCATCCCGCAAGACTGCGACTTGAGGAAGCGTCGCTCAATCGGCGCTATCATCTTCGGGTGCGCTCACCGGCGGGCGCCGGCCCATGATGATCTCGCGCTTGCCGACATGGTTGGGGGCGCCGACCAGCCCTTCCTTTTCCATGCGCTCGACCAGCGACGCGGCCCTGTTATAGCCGACGCCGAGGCGGCGCTGGATGTAGGACGTCGAGCACTTCTTGTCGCGCACCACCACCTTGACCGCCTCGTCATAGAGAGAATCATTGTCTTCGGAGGCGACGGATCCCTTGTCGAAGACCGCGCCCTGGTCGGCCTCGACTTCCTCCTCGTCCTCTTCGTCGGCCGTCACCGTTTCCAGATATTCCGGCCGCCCCTGCGCCTTCAGATGCGCCACGACATGCTCGACCTCGGCGTCCGAGACAAAGGGGCCATGCACGCGGGCAATGCGGCCGCCGCCCATCATGTGCAGCATGTCGCCCTGGCCAAGCAATTGCTCGGCGCCCTGCTCGCCCAGGATGGTGCGGCTGTCGATCTTCGACGTCACCTGGAAGGAAATCCGGGTCGGGAAATTGGCCTTGATCGTGCCGGTGATGACATCGACCGAGGGGCGCTGCGTTGCCATGATCAGGTGGATGCCGGCGGCGCGCGCCATCTGCGCCAGGCGCTGGATCGCGCCTTCGATTTCCTTGCCGGCGACCATCATCAGGTCGGCCATCTCGTCGACGATGACGACGATGTAGGGCATCGGCGCAAGGTCGATTTCCTGCTGCTCGAAGAGCGGCTCACCGGTGCCCTTCTCAAACCCGGTCTGCACCGTCATGACGACCGTCTCACCCTTGTCGCGGGCTTGGGCGGCGCGCTGGTTGTAGCCGTCGATGTTGCGTACACCGAGCCGCGCCATCTTGCGATAGCGGTCCTCCATCTCGCGCACCGCCCATTTCAAGGCAGTGACGGCCTTTTTGGGATCGGTGACGACCGGGGTCAAAAGATGCGGAATACCGTCATAAACGGAGAGTTCGAGCATCTTGGGATCGACCATGATCAGCCGGCATTCTTCCGGCCGCAGCCGGTAGAGCAACGACAGGATCATGGTGTTGATGGCGACCGACTTGCCCGAGCCGGTGGTGCCGGCGACAAGCAGATGCGGCATCTTGGCCAGTTCGGCGATGACCGGCTCGCCGCCGATCGTCTTGCCGAGGCAAAGCGCCAGCTTGCAGCCGGTCTTGCGAAAGCCTTCCGATTCGATCAGCTCGCGGAAATAGACGGTTTCGCGCGTCTCGTTCGGCAGTTCGATGCCGATGACATTGCGGCCGGGCACGACGGCGACGCGCGCCGAGACCGCCGACATGGAGCGGGCGATATCGTCGGCGAGCCCGATGACGCGCGAGGATTTGACGCCCGGCGCCGGCTCGAACTCATAGAGCGTGACCACCGGACCGGGGCGAACATGGATGATCTCACCACGCACGCCGAAATCCTCCAGCACGCTTTCCAGGAGATCGGCATTCTGTTCCAGCCGCTCTTGCGACATATAGAAGCCTTGTCCTTCCGGCGGCTGCTGCAACAGCTCCTCCGAAGGCAGCTCATAAGTTTCGCCCGTCGCCGGCTGCCCGATCTTGCCGGCCATGGGCAGCGCCGGGCTTGCCCGCACGGCTGGAATCGGAGCGGTTTCCTCGACGCTTTTCGCAATCGGTGCCGGGACGGCGCTGTTCTTTGCGACAGGTGCGATAGCGGCCGGTGCCCGAGCCTGGCGCGCGGCCCTGCTTGCCGAAGCATTCGGCTGAACCACGGCTTCGTTGGAGTTGGCCGGAAGCACTTCAGGCGAAACGGGCGAGGCCTGGCCCGGAAGGCATTCGATGACGCGGAACAAGGCGGTGACATCGCCAGGCACCGGCGCGGGGATTTCGACCCGCCCAGCGGTAACCGGCGACACAGCTGTCGAGGCACGCGAGGTGGGGCCGACCGGCCGGGCCGGCGCCGTCACGTCAACCAGGTGAGGCGCCAGGCCTTCAAAGAAAGCGTGATCCGAAAGGTAGGGCCGCCGCGCTTTTTCAGGGGTGGCTGCCTGGCCTGGAGCAGCCTTTCCAACAACGGGCGCCGGCCGCGTGGCCGTTCGTCCCGTTGCCGGCGCCATCGCTGCAGCAAGCGCTAGACCTTGCATCTTCTCGCCGGTGCGCTCCGGCTGAACAGATCCAGCGGACTGGGGCGACGGATGCACGACAACGCCAGGCCTCGCCTGCTGCGTCGGCAGCGCCTTGGTGCCGTTTTGTTCGACAACCGCTTCATGCTCGGGGCGAGGCTTGGGCTCGTAGTCGGGCGTGCGGGTAAACCGCACATTGGGCGCAAGGAAAAAATACTCCTGCCAGGCCGGACTTTCGGTGTCGCCGCTCTGCGGGAAACCATTGTCCGCCGCTGGCTTGCCCTTCGGCTCCACAGCCGGCCGTCCCTTGCCGCCGAAACGCTCTCCCTTGGGGTCATCGGGGGAAGCTGTCTGCAATGAATTGACCCGAGAAAAACGCCTGGCTTCCATGCTCAAGACTCACTCTGAAACGACAGCTGAGCAATAGGGAGCGAGTGGTTAACAGTTGCTTCCCGACGGCTCGATTGCCGACGAGTCTTGTGCGCAACGTCGCTCGGTCGACCGCGCGCGCGGAGGCTTCGGAAGCGCGGCAATAGAGCGTGCAGGCCGGCGCGATCCGCCGCTGCAGTCGGGAGATATTTTGGTGATGACGGCAGCGCCTCGGCGCTGCCTATTACCCCGGCGTCTTGCCGTGCCTGACAAGGTCCTGGGCGATGGACAGCTGCAGCGCCTCGGCCAGTTCACGCGCGGCGCGGTTCTCGGCGTCGATCTGCGCGCGGTATGCCGCGAATTCCTGACGCGGCCTGTCGAAGGACGAGGTGATTGCGCGCTTGCCTACCGCGATCACCTTGCCGGTTGCCGTGTCGGACAGCGTATAGCCGGCGGCCAGCGTCACCGAACCGGCGGTCGGCTCGTCCTGATCGGTTCCGACTTGCACGAGCGCCGAGGATTCGACGGCTTCCGTCACGCCGAGATCGAGCGAATAGGCAGGCGAGGCCGGTTCGCCGGCCCCCCTGCCAAATCCGAAGATCAGATTGTTGCGCACCTGCTGGGCATAACGCGTCTTGACCGGCTTGATGGCGATCGACGCCAGTTCGGAATTGGCGGAGGCGCCCGACCCGGTCGACAGCGGCGCATTCGAATAGAGCGGCCGCACCGTGCAGGCAGAAACCAGCGCCAGCGAGCCGATCAGGCCGGCCAACGCGATCCCGCGCAGCAAAAAGCTCACCCCTGTCTTTTCCCGATCAGGCAACGACATTGACGATCCTCTGCGGCACGATGATCACCTTGCGCGGAGCCTTGCCTTCGAGCGCCTTTTGCACGAAGTCGAGAGCGAGCACGGCTTTTTCGACCGCACCTTGGTCCGCGTCGCGGGCAATTGTCAAATCCCCCCGCTTCTTGCCGTTGACCTGCACTGGATAGGTGACCTCGTTGTCGACGACCAGCGCCGGATCGAACACCGGCCACGACCGTTCGGCAACCAGATCGGTGCCGCCGAGCGTCTCCCAGCATTCCTCGGCCAGATGCGGCATGACAGGCGCGATCAGGTGCACCAGGATCTCGACGGCCTCGCGGCAGGCACCTTTGAGCACGTCATCGGCCTTGCCTTCGGCCACCTCGTTGAGCGGCGAAGTCAAGGCGTTGGCGAGTTCATAGATGCGGGCGATGGCGCGGTTGAACGCCAGCTTCTCGATATCCTCGCCGACCGCTTTCAGGATCTTGTGCGCCGCCTTGGAGACCGCACCCGCTTCGCCGTCCCTGGCCGCCGCCGGCTTCACGCCGGCCAAGGTCTCGGCCGCCGTCGACACCAGGCGCCACACGCGCTGCATGAAGCGGTGCGCGCCGGCAGCACCATCGTCCGTCCATTCGACGTCGCGTTCGGGCGGCGAGTCCGACAGCATGAACCAGCGCGCGGTGTCGGCGCCGTAGCCGTCGGTGATGTCTTCCGGACTGACCGTGTTCTTCTTCGACTTCGACATCTTTTCGAGCGGGCCGATTGTCACGTCCTCGCCGGTGGCGATGTCGATGGCGCGGCGTTTGCCGCCGGCGTCCTCGATCCTGACCTCTGTCGGCGCCAGCCAGCGCCCATTGGTCGACGGGCCGCCGACGCGATAGGTCTCGTGCACGACCATGCCCTGCGTGAACAGGCCCTTGAACGGCTCGGCCAGGTCGACATGTCCGGTCTCGCGCATGGCGCGGGTGAAGAAGCGCGAATAGAGCAGATGCAGGATCGCATGCTCGATGCCGCCAATATACTGGTCGACGGCCAGCCACTCATTGGCCGCCTTCGGCTCGGTCGGCTCGTTGGCCCAGGGCGCGGTGAAGCGGGCGAAATACCAGGACGAATCGACGAACGTGTCCATCGTGTCGGTTTCGCGGCGCGCATCCCGACCGCATTGCGGGCATTTCACATGCCGCCAGGTCGGATGACGGTCGAGCGGATTGCCCGGCCGGTCGAACTCGACGTCGTCAGGCAGCTTGACCGGCAGGTCCGCCTTCGGCACCGACACCACGCCGCAATCCTCGCAATGGATCATCGGGATCGGACAGCCCCAGTAGCGCTGGCGCGAAATGCCCCAGTCGCGCAGGCGGAAATTGACCTTGCGCTCGGCCATCGGCCGGTTGCCGATGGTCTTCTGTTCGAGCAGGTTCGTTACCTCGTCGAAAGCGCGCGCCGGCTTCATGCCGTCGAGGAAGCGCGAATTGATCATCACGCCATCGTCGACATAGGCCTCTTCGATGATCTGGAAGGTCTTGGCGTCCGCATCTTCGGGCATCACCACCGGGATCACCGGCAGGCCGTATTTGTTGGCGAAGTCGAGGTCGCGCTGATCGCCGGACGGGCAGCCGAAGATGGCGCCGGTGCCGTATTCCATCAGCACGAAATTGGCGACATAGACGGGCAGCGTCCAACTGTCGTCGAACGGATGCACGACGCGGATGCCCGTGTCGAAACCCTTCTTCTCGGCCGTCTCCAACGCGGCCACCGAAGTGCCGATGTGGCGGACTCCCTCGATGAACTTCGCCAGCGCCGGATTGTTTTCCGCGGCCTTCCTGGCCAGCGGATGGTCGGCGGCGATCGCCATGAAGGAGGCGCCGAAGATGGTGTCGGGCCTGGTCGTGTAGACTTCCAGCTCATGCTCGCCGGCAAAGGCCTCGGCCAGAGGCCAGCGGACCAGCAGGCCTTCCGAGCGGCCTATCCAGTTCTGCTGCATCAGCTTGACCTTCTCGGGCCATTCGTCGAGGCCTTCGAGCGAGTCCAAGAGATCCTGCGCGAAATCGGTGATCTTGAAGAACCACTGCGTCAGTTCACGCTGTTCGACCAGCGCGCCAGAGCGCCAGCCGCGCCCGTCGATGACCTGCTCGTTGGCGAGCACGGTCATGTCCTCCGGATCCCAGTTGACCTTGGAGGATTTGCGCGTCACCAGTCCCTTCTCGACGAAGTCGAGGAACAGCATCTGCTGGCGGTGATAGTAGTCGACGTCGCAGGTTGCGAATTCCCGCGCCCAGTCCAGTGACAGGCCCATGACCTTGAGCTGCTCGCGCATGGTGGCGATGTTCTGGTAGGTCCATTCCTTGGGATGGACCTTGTTCTGCATCGCCGCGTTCTCGGCCGGCATGCCGAAGGCGTCCCAGCCCATCGGGTGCAGCACGTTGAAGCCCCTGGCCCGCTTGTAGCGCGCCACCACGTCGCCCATCGTATAGTTGCGGGTGTGGCCGATATGGATCTTGCCCGACGGATAGGGAAACATCTCGAGCACGTAGTATTTCGGCTTCGGATCGTTGTTGTCGGCCTCGAACAGCTTCTTTTCGGCCCAGGCCTTCTGCCATTTGGGCTCTGACGCGCGCGGATTGTATCGTTCGGTTGCCATGGGACGTTTTTCACTTAAAAGCATGCGGACCGCCGGCGACGGCCGGGCGGTTCATGGATGTGGTCCGGGTGTTCACCATGGTTTGGCAAACCCGTCAACCATATGGGCATCGCGTCTGGTAAAAACGCGGGCCAAAACAGCAGGATTTGCAGATGGGTGATGCCGTTCAGCAGTTTTTCGCGGTCAAGGCCAAGATCGCCGCAGCGGAGCAGGAGGCCGGCCGCAAGGCTGGCGCGGTGACGCTGGTGGCGGTTTCCAAGACCTTCGAGGGTGCCGATATCAGTCCGGTCATCGAAGCCGGCCAGCGCGTTTTCGGCGAAAACCGCGTGCAGGAAGCGCAAGGCAAGTGGCCTGACTTGAAGCAGGCATTCCCGGATCTTGAGCTGCACCTGATCGGCCCGCTGCAATCCAACAAGGCCAAGGAGGCTGTCGCCTTGTTCGACGTCATCGAGACGGTCGACCGCGAGAAGATCGCTGCAGAACTGGCGCGGGAAATCGCCCGGCAAGGCCGCGCGCCCAAACTCTACGTCCAGGTCAACACCGGCTCCGAGCCGCAAAAGGCCGGCATCGAGCCGCGCGAGGCGGTGGCCTTCGTCACCCGCTGCCGCGACATCCACGGCCTCGCCATCGAGGGCCTGATGTGCATCCCGCCGGCCGACGAGAACCCCGGCCCTCATTTCGCCCTCCTGGAGAAACTCGGCAGGGAGGCGGGCATCGCCAAACTGTCGATGGGCATGTCCGGCGACTATGAGACGGCAATCGCCTTCGGCGCTACCAGCGTCCGCGTCGGCTCGGCGATCTTCGGCAGCCGATAAGTCCGCGGGCGTTTCTTGCTACCTTGACGCGCTAATGCTATATCTAGCCAAGCTAGCTAGGAGGCATTCCCTCATGAATTGGCACCTTCAGGATGCGAAGAACAATTTCTCCAAAGTGGTCCAACGCGCGCGCAGCGAGGGACCGCAGACGGTCACACTGCGCGGCGAGCGGGCCGTGGTGGTGCTTTCCGCCGAAGACTACGACCGCCTCGCGGGGAAGAAGAAGTCGCTGGCCGAGTATCTTTTGACCGGCCCCGGCTGGGACGACGATGTCGCCGAGGAGGTCAACCGTCGCCCGGATACGATGATCCGGGATGTTGATCTCTGATGTATCTGCTCGACACCAACATTGTTTCGGACGTGCAGAGGCGTCTGCCCAAGCCGACCGAATGGCTGGCTTCGGTCGACCCCGATTCTCTCAACCTCAGTGTCATCACCATCGGGGAGATCGAACGCGGGATCGTCAAGCAGCGCAAGATCGATGCCGAGCGAGCCACGCATCTTGATCTTTGGCTGCGGGAGCTTCGCCGCGACAATGCCGGCCGTATCCTTGCGGTGACGGAAGACGTCGCCCTTGCATGGGGGCGGCTTTCAGCCGGGCGGACGCGAGGCAGCGCTGACGCACTCATCGCAGCCACCGCGCTCGTCCACGATCTCATTCTTGTGACGCGCAACGTTGTCGATTTCGATGATACGGGGGTGACTGTATTCAACCCCTGGGACATCTGAACGATCGTTTCCGCCCCTAGAGCAATTCCAGGAAAAGTGTGAGCGGTTTTCCGTCAGGAATTGCGCAAAAAATGGAGAGCCAGAGCAGACCAGTGTTTCCGTGAAACGGTGAACTGCTCTAGCGGGGCTCGCCAGGATCCCTCCGGCAGGCTTGGGCCAAGCTCAAGCCATCATTGCCCCAGCACTTGAAACGAAACGTACCGTTCTTATTTGCGTTGCGTCATAACGAATCTCCTGGAGCTCTTCACCATGCGTTACAATCAACTTGGAAATACGGGGATGTTCGTCTCCGAACTGTGCCTCGGCACCATGACCTTCGGCGCCGCCGGCCAGAACGCCCAATGGGGCCTGATCGCCAGCCTCGACCAGAAGGGCGTCAACGAGATCGTCGGCCGCTCGATCGCCGCCGGCGTCAATTTCTTCGACACGGCCGACGTCTATTCCTTCGGCGAGTCCGAACGCCTGCTCGGCCAGTCGCTGCGAGATCTCGGCGTTGCCAGGTCTGATGTGGTCATCGCCACCAAGGTCCACGGCACGATGGGTGACAAGCCCAACCAGCGCGGCTCCTCGCGCGGCCACATCATGGATTCGGTCGACGCCAGCCTTGAGCGGCTGCAGCTCGACCATATCGACCTCTACCAGCTGCATGGCACCGACGCGGTGACGCCGATCGACGAGACGCTGCGGGCGCTCGACGACCTCGTGTCCAGCGGCAAGGTCCGCTATGTCGGCGTCTCCAACTGGCAGGCCTGGCGCATCGCCAAGGCGCTCGGCATCGCCGACCGCAAGGGCTTTGCCCGCTTCGAGACCATCCAGTCCTACTATTCGATCGCCGGCCGCGACCTCGAGCGCGAGATCGTGCCGCTGATCAACGAAGAGAAGCTTGGCCTGATGGTGTGGTCGCCAATGGCCGGCGGCCTGCTGTCGGGCAAATACGGGCCCGGCGCGCCCGGCAATGGCGAGGGCCGCCGCGCTTCCTTCAACTTCCCGCCGGTCAACGAGGACCGCGCCTGGGCCGCGGTCGCCGTCATGCGCGAGATCGCGAGGAAGCACGA
Organism: bacterium M00.F.Ca.ET.205.01.1.1; assembly: GCA_004791255.1. Classification (GTDB taxonomy): domain Bacteria; phylum Pseudomonadota; class Alphaproteobacteria; order Rhizobiales; family Rhizobiaceae; genus Mesorhizobium. Next base: position 756,716 of record SRUQ01000001.1, on the reverse strand, counting down.
CGTCAGCGTTGCCACGGTGGCGCTTGGCTATGTCCTGGCCAAGCCTTTCGTGATGAGCGTCATCATCGGCGCCAGCCGCATGGATCAGTTGGAGCAGAACCTTGCCGTCACCAGCCTCAAGCTCGATGCCGACGATCTCGCCAGGCTGGATGAGGTCAGCGCGCTGCCAGCCGAATATCCTGGCTGGATGCTGGAGCGGCAGGCTGCCGGCCGGCGGCCGGCGCCTTTCGCGCCGAAAGCCTGACCGGATTTCGATACCCCGCGCGCCTAGAGGCGCGCGGCCTCGGCCAGGAAATCCAGAAACGCCCGCACCCGCGCCGGCAGATGCCGGCCCTGCCCGACATAGACGGCGTGGGTCAGTTCCTCATCACCCGGATTGAACTGCTCAAGCAGCGGTACCAGCCGCCCGGCGGCGATGTCGGGCCCGACATGCCAGCGCGCCAACCTGGCAATCCCCACTCCGGCCAGCGTCATCAGCCGCATCGCCTCGCCATCGCTGACCAGCGTGTTGCCGGTGATAGGGACGATGATGGCGTTGCCCAGTGCATCGAGAAACGGCCAGCCGTCGAGATGCCTGACGAAGCCGAAGCCCATGCGATTGTGGCTGTCGAGGTCGGCAGGCGTCAGCGGCGTGCCATGCGCATCGAGATAGGAAGGGGCGGCAACGACCACCACCGGGCTTTGCCCGAGCTTGCGCGCCACCAACCGCGACTCGCCGAGCGGGCCGGCGCGGATGGCGACGTCGGCACGCTCCTCCATCAGGTCGATGACGCTGTCGGTCAGCACCAGTTCGGCCGAGATTTCGGGATAGCGCGCAAGGAAGCGCGGCATGAGCGGGATCAGCCGGTGCACCCCGAAGGGAACGTAGGTGTTGACGCGCAGCCGCCCGCGCGGCGCAGCACCCACGGCAGCCGCGCGCTCGGCCGCGTCCATGTCGGCCAGGATGCGCAGCCCGCTGTCGTAGAATGCGGTCCCTTCCGGCGTCAGTTGCAATTTGCGCGTCGAACGGCTGACGAGGCGCGCGCCAAGCCTGGCCTCCAGCCGCGCGATCAGCTTGCTCACCGCTGACGGCGTCATCCGCAATGCCCTCGCCGCGGCCGAAAAACTTCCCGCCTCGACGACGCGCACGAAGACTTCGATCTCGCCGGAACGGTTGATGTCGGGTCTGGCCATCTGTGAATCTATTTCACAGAAAGTATGACCCGATCAAGTCTGGTTCACAGTGAACCGAGACACGATCTTCCCGGTCGGGCGCGGATTGGACGGGGGCGCCCATTGCCTCGATCGCCGTCTCCGAAGTGGAACCGTCATGCCTCTTGCTCTTTATGCCCTCGCTGCCGGCGCCTTCGGCATCGGCGTTACCGAATTCGTTATCATGGGCCTGCTGATCGACGTCAGCAAAGATTTCGGCGTCTCGATCTCGGCCGCCGGCCAGCTGATTTCAGGCTATGCGCTGGGCGTGGTCATCGGCGCGCCACTGCTCACCATCGCCACCGGCAACTGGCCGCGCAAGACTGTGCTGCTGGCGCTGATGGCGATCTTCACGTTGGGCAATCTCGCCTGTTCGCTGGCGCCCGACTACTGGACGCTGATGGGCGCCCGCATCATCACCGCCTTTGCCCACGGCACCTTCTTCGGCGTCGGCTCGGTCGTCGCCACCGGCCTGGTCGCGAGCAACAAGAAAGCTTCGGCGATCGCGCTGATGTTCACCGGCCTGACCGTCGCCAACATCCTTGGCGTGCCGTTCGGCACCTGGCTCGGCCAAGCATTCGGCTGGCGCGCCACCTTCTGGGCGGTCACCGCGGTCGGTGTCCTGGCCTTCGCCGTCATCCTTCTTCTGGTGCCGCGCAGTGAGGCGGCGCCGGAGAAGAGCGACCTCCGTGCCGATCTTGCCGTGCTGCGTCGCACGCCTGTCCTGCTCGGCCTCGCCACAACCGTGCTCGGCTATGCCGGCGTCTTCGCGGTCTTCACCTACATTGCCCCGCTGCTGACCGAGATCAGCGGTTTTGGGGAAGCAGCCGTGTCACCGATCCTGCTCGTCTTCGGCGGCGGCCTCATCGCCGGCAATCTCGCCGGCGGCAAGATCGCCGACCACTGGCTGGTGCCGGCGGTGCTCGGCAGCCTCGTGGTGCTGGCGCTGGTGCTCGCAACCATGAGTTTCGCCATCCACAGCCAATTCATGGCCGTCCTCTATGTCGGCCTGCTCGGGGCCGCCGCCTTCGCCACCGTGGCGCCGCTGCAGATGTGGGTGCTGGAGAAGGCGCAAGGCGCCGGCCAGAGCCTCGCCTCGTCCTTCAACATCGCCGCCTTCAACCTCGGCAATGCCGCCGGCGCCTGGCTGGGCGGCGCGGTGATCGCCCATGGCCTTGGGCTCGGATCGCTGACCTGGGTCGCCGCCCTGCTGCCGGTCGCGGCCCTCGGCGTGGCTGGACTGGCGCTGCGGCTCGATCGCGGCGCCGCGCTCGGCACGCCTGCCTCCGTCCGGCCGTAACGCTCGCCGGCAAATCCGTCCAACACCATCAAGGAGCCAAAAAATGGACTATCGACGTCTCGGCGCATCGGGCCTGAAAGTGCCCGCACTCTCATTCGGCGCGGGAACCTTCGGTGGCTCCGGCCCGCTCTTCGGCGCCTGGGGCAATAGCGACGCCCGCGAAGCGCGGCGGCTGGTCGACATCTGCCTGGAGGCCGGCGTCAATCTGTTCGACACCGCCGATGTCTATTCGAACGGCGCCTCGGAAGAGGTGCTTGGCGAAGCCATGAAAGGCCGCCGCGATGCCGTGCTGATCTCGACCAAGACGTCTTTGCCGATGGGCGACGGACCGGCCGACTACGGCTCGTCGCGGCCGCGGCTGATCAGATCCGTCGATGCCGCGCTGAAGCGCCTCGGCACCGACTATATCGACCTCTTGCAACTGCACGCCTTCGACGCCGGCACACCGATCGAGGAGGTGCTGTCGACGCTGGACGAACTCGTGCGCGCCGGCAAATTGCGCTATGTCGGCGTCTCCAATTTTTCCGGCTGGCAGGTGATGAAGTCACTCGGCTTGGCCGACAAGCATGGCTATCCGCGCTACGCGGCGCATCAGGTCTACTATTCGTTGGTCGGCCGCGACTATGAGTGGGAATTGATGCCGCTTGGCCTCGACCAGGGCGTCGGCGCGCTGGTGTGGAGCCCGCTCGGCTGGGGCCGGCTGACCGGCAAGATCCGCCGCGGCCAGCCTCTGCCGGAAAAGAGCCGCCTGCACGACACGGCAAGCTTCGGCCCGCCGGTCGAGGACGAGCATCTCTACCGGGTCATGGAAGCGCTTGACGCGGTGGCCGAAGAAACCGGCAAAACCGTACCGCAGATCGCCATCAACTGGCTCTTGCAGCGCCCGACCGTGTCGTCCGTTATCATCGGCGCCCGCAACGAGGACCAGTTGCGCCAGAACCTCGGCGCCGTCGGCTGGTCGCTGACGCCGGAACAGGTGAAAAAACTCGACGCGGCAAGCGAGGTCACCGCGCCCTACCCGTATTTTCCATACCGCCGCCAGGAAGGCTTTGCGCGGCTGAACCCGCCGGCGGTGTGAGTATTCCACGACCGTCCATATCAGGGCGGTCGTAACATTCGGGGACTAGCCGCAGCCTCCCAACTTCGTCATCCACGGGCGAAGCAGCCGCGAAGCGACGCTGCGCAGACCCGAGGATGACGAAGTGATGGGCGTTTCCGCCAAACATTCGACGTCAAGAAAATCCTTACGCCCCTCAGTGCAGCACGAACTCGCCATCGACCTTGCGCCACTCGTTCGGCGCGATCAGCTTCTGGTGCGTGTAGCTGACCGAATGCAGCGGCCCGTCGAGCTTGGTCTTCCAGAATTCGATGAAGCGGATCAGCACCGGAAATTTCGGGGCGATGTCGTAATCCTGCCAGATGAAGCTCTGCAGGAGGTGCGGATGGTCTGGAAAATGATAAAGGATTTTGGCCGTGGTCAAGCCATAGCCTCTTAGCATCAGGTCCATTTCAAAATGATCGCGCATGCAGTCCCCCTGGGTGGTCCTGGTTGAATCTCCTTTCCTCCCAACGTTGGATTGTGCGCGCCGTTACTTAACTGTCTATTGATTTTTGTTGATTGAAAACCGCTTTTCCCTCGCCAAAACATGCATTTAGCAGCGGTGGCCAGGGAGTGCTGACAGCACACCGCGAGGCAGCTGCGGCATCCCGCCGCGCGAATCCAACGTCTAATATTGCCGTCACCGCGGAACTGGTAATAATGCCGCCGAATTCGCGGCCGCATCGCCGTGATCCCGCTGGTGCTTCAAGCCGGTGGATTGGTTCGGGAGGAAAGGCAAGCAATGTCCGAGGTTCATGTCCACCGCGTCCAGCCGGCGTGGAAGAAGAACGCGCTGATCGACAACGACACCTATCTCAAATGGTACGCCGACAGCGTGAAAAATCCGGACAAGTTCTGGGGCAAGCACGGCAAGCGCATCGACTGGTTCAAGCCCTTCACCAAGGTCAAGAACACATCCTTCGACGGCAAGGTCTCGATCAAATGGTTCGAGGACGGCCTGACCAATGTCTCCTACAATTGCATCGACCGCCATCTGAAGAAGCGCGGTGACCAGACGGCCATCATCTGGGAAGGCGACAATCCCTACGACGACAAGAAGATCACCTACAACGAGCTTTATGAGCATGTCTGCCGGCTCGCCAATGTGATGAAGAAATACGGCGTCAAAAAAGGCGACCGTGTCACCATCTACATGCCGATGATCCCGGAAGCGGCCTATGCGATGCTGGCCTGCACGCGCATCGGCGCCATCCACTCGATCGTGTTCGGCGGTTTTTCGCCGGACGCGTTGGCCGGCCGCATTGTCGACTGCGAATCGACCTTTGTCATCACATCAGACGAGGGCCTGCGCGGCGGCAAGCCGATACCGCTGAAAGAGAACACCGACAAGGCGATCGACATCGCCGCCAGGCAGCACGTGATGGTCAAGAATGTCGTCGTCGTGCGCCGCACCGGCGGCAAGATCGGCTGGGCGCCGGGACGCGACGTCTGGTATCACGACGAAGTCGCGACCGTGAAGGCGGAGTGCAAGCCCGAGAAGATGAAGGCGGAGGACCCGCTGTTCATCCTCTACACCTCCGGGTCGACCGGCAAGCCAAAGGGCGTGCTGCACACCACCGCCGGTTATCTCGTCTATGCCTCGATGACGCACCAATATGTCTTCGACTACCATGACGGCGACATCTACTGGTGCACCGCCGATGTCGGCTGGGTGACCGGCCACAGCTACATTGTCTACGGCCCGCTCGCCAACGGCGCCACCACGCTGATGTTCGAAGGCGTGCCGAACTACCCGTCTCAGTCGCGCTTCTGGGACGTTATCGACAAGCACAAGGTCAACATCTTTTACACCGCGCCGACGGCGTTGCGCGCCTTGATGGGCGCCGGCGACAGCCATGTGACGAAAACCTCGCGCAAGTCGCTGCGGGTGCTGGGTTCGGTCGGCGAGCCGATCAATCCGGAAGCCTGGGAATGGTATTTCAACGTCGTCGGCAACGGCAAGGTGCCGATCGTCGACACCTGGTGGCAGACCGAGACCGGTGGCATCCTGATCACCCCGCTGCCCGGCGCCACCGATCTCAAAGCCGGCTCGGCGACGCGCCCCTTCTTCGGCGTCAAGCCGCAGCTGGTCGACGGCGAAGGCAAGGTGATTGAAGGAGCGGCCGACGGCAATCTCTGCATCACCGATTCCTGGCCCGGCCAGATGCGCACCGTCTATGGCGACCACGACCGCTTCGTGCAGACCTACTTCTCCACCTACAAGGGCAAGTACTTCACCGGCGACGGCTGCCGCCGCGACGCCGATGGCTATTACTGGATCACCGGCCGCGTCGACGACGTCATCAACGTCTCCGGCCACCGCATGGGCACGGCGGAAGTCGAATCCGCGCTGGTCAGCCACGATAAGGTGTCGGAAGCCGCGGTCGTCGGCTACCCGCACGACATCAAGGGACAGGGCATCTACAGCTATGTTACCTTGATGAAGGGCGAGGAGCCTACCGAGGAACTGCGCAAGGAACTCGTTGCCCACGTCCGCAAGGAGATCGGCGCCATCGCCACGCCCGACAAGATCCAGTTCGCGCCGGGCCTGCCGAAAACCCGCTCGGGCAAGATCATGCGTCGCATCCTGCGCAAGATCGCCGAGGACGATTTCGGCGCGCTTGGCGACACCTCGACGCTGGCCGATCCGGCCGTCGTCGACGACCTCGTCGCCAACCGGCAGAACAAGAAGGGCTGATGGCGGGCGAGGCCGCATTGGGCTCCGTCGCCGAGTTGTGGCGCTATCCGGCGAGTTCGCTCGCCGGCGAGCGCCGTGACGCAATCGCGGTCGGACAGGCAGGCATCGCGGGCGATCGCATGTTCGGCCTTGTCGATGCCTCCGACAACGAGATTGCCCGACCCGACCGCGACGCCAAATGGCACAAGGTGCCGCGCATCCGCACCCGGCTGACCAATGATCGCGAGCTGGAGATCGCCATCCCCGGCGGCGACTGGCTAGCCGCGCCCGGCGCCGAATGCGACCGCGCCGTGTCGGCCTATCTAGGCTTTGCCGCCTCGGTCCGGCCCCTCGGCCAGGAGAACGCGCCGCCGGCCTACAGCGGCCCGCTGACGCAGGCGCGCTACAACAAGGCGCCGATCCACCTTCTGACCACGGCCTCGCTGGCGCGGCTGAGGGCGCTGCATCCCGACGGGGCCGCCGACCCGCGCCGCTTCCGCCCCAACATTGTCGTCGACATGGCGGCGGTGGAAGGCTCGTTTCCCGAAACCGAATGGATCGGCCGCAAGCTCGCCATCGGCGACCTCAAGCTGACCATCTCCGAACCGTGCCGGCGCTGCGGCTTCACCATCATCGCCCAGGACGGCTTCGACAACGATCCCGGCATCCTGCGCAACCTGGTCCGCCACAACGCCCATAATCTCGGCGTCTACTGCACCGTCGACCAGCCGGCGCGCGTCGAGATCGGCGCGCCGATGCGCTTGCTTTAACTACCGGTACAGATCCGCCCGCGTCGGCAGCTGGCCGCTCGGGCCGCGCACCGCTTGGTGACGACGGTCTGGAATATCTGCGCCGAGGCGCGTTCGAAGGCGACCGAACAGGCGGTCAGGTAAAGCAGCCTGAGCCGCGCACTGGGTCCCTCGGAGATCGTCTCATCGAACCGCGCCATGAGGCGCTTCGTGATACCGGACGCCGCCGGATGAGTGTTTCCATCGAGACACACCCGGAGGGCTTGAACACGCGTCCAAGAGCGCAGGTGAATCGCGGCACTTGCCAAAGCGGCCGAAACATCCCACCTTGGGGTCGTGTTCAACGAACTGAAAGGAGGTGATCCGATGTCGAGTGATTTCGTTTTCCAGAACGTGGCCTCAGCGGATTGCACTTTCGGGAAGCAGTCTTCCCGTTAAGGCGCGAGATGCGCGGCGGGTGACCCGAAGGGGTTGCCGCCATTTGAGCCGCGCCATGGACGGAAACACGGAAGGCCGCCGGCTTCGTAAGAAGCGGCGGCCTTTTCCTTTTTGGACCGGGCTCTACTTGGTCAGCGCCAGGGTTTCGATGTTACGGGCGATGGTCTGGAAGGCCGCATCCAGTTCGGTGCCGTCGGCAGCCTGGTAGAAGTGCTTGACCGAACCGGTATCGGCGCTGGCGCAACTCTGCAGCGTCGTGACGGCATTCGCCTCATCGAGTTTGAAGCCGATCGTGAAGATTTCTATGCCCTTGCCGCGCATGGCCGCGCAGAGTTTCGTCGCGGCCGTGCGTGTCGGCTCCTTGCCGGCATCGTTATAAACCTGATTGACGGTGGTGGCGTCGAAATACGACAGGTTGAACTCGCCGTCCGTCATCAGGATCGCGTATTTGCCGACTTTCTTCGGGTCCGTCTTGGCCGGCCGCTGCGAAGCATTCATCACGCTGCCCCAGCTTTCGGAGAGCATGTACCAGGTCCACTGAACGCCGATATGGCCGGCGGTGCCGCCCGAGGCGACGAGATCCTTGATAACGTTCTTCAGCGAAGCGGCGTCGGCCGTCAGCGGCACCAGCGTGGCGGCCGGGCAAGCCGCGGTCCCGGTATTTGCGGCAAAGCCCGACAGGAGATAGTCCCGATTGACCATGCTGGAGGCAGGACCGACGTCCGAATACTGATCCGTACCCTTCCGCTCGGTTGCGCAATTGTCGGGGCGCGGCGAAACCGCAACAAGCTGCGGGCTCGTATTGCCGGGCGCCTGGTTGCGCTCGCCGGTATTGGCTTCGACATAGACGCTGCTGGCCGCGAGCTGGCCCGCATTGACCGAATTTGCATAGGGCACGATCGAAACGCGCACCCGCGGCTTGCTCGGATCCTGACCGCCGAGGAAACTGTCCACCGCATTGGCCGCCGCGGCCTTCAAATCCTTGATTTTCTGACCAGCCATCGATCCGGTCACGTCGAGCATCATCGCCACTTCGATGGTCTTGTCCGAGTAGAGCGATGTCGTCGAGGCGGTGACGCGCTTCGAAGTCTCCATGCCGAAGACCGGAAAGAACAGCGCGACATCGACATGGGCGTCGGCCCGCACCGTGTTGGCGGTCCTGTCGACGGTCAGCCTGTCGAGCACCACCTGGCCGGGCTGCAGAATGCCGGCTGAGCTGTTGGCGTCGAGAAAGGCCTGCACCGACTTGCTTGCATCGGCCTCCTTGATGACGCCCGTCGTCAGGTCGCGTGCCGTCGACGTCACCGCGGCGTCGACCACGCCCTGCAGGCTCGATCTGGCATTGTAGAGCTGCGAGATATTGACCGAGAAGCCAGCCGCTAGCGCCAAGACCGAGGCAGCAAAGCCGAACAGGACCGTGAAATTTCCACCGCGATGTCTGGCGAACCCGCCGACCGCGTGAACAAGACCCCCGTAATTTCGCATCCAACAGCCTCCGCTTGCCTCGGCCTCGTCGCCGCAGAAAGCACGATGCAGGATTCCAGCCGGACGACGTGGCGATCCGCCCAAAGACCGGGAGGGCGACACCAAAGCATTGTTTTTGTTGGGTTTTCACCGAATGCAAGGTAAACGACCGGTAAACGGAAGAACAAATTTGCGACCGCGTTTACCAGGCGCTTACCATGCCAACCGGAGACTCCGCCGGGTGTTCGGCGGCGTCCTGTTGCGGCACAGGGTGCCTGTGCCGAAGCGGACCAGCTGTCTCCGGGTTGCAGGGCACGATTGTGCGCGAATGGATTTAGGGCCTGCCGAGATAGGTCAGGCCGGCATCACCTGGATACTCGACAGGCCTAGGCCAGCATCTGCGCGCTGACCGTCCGGTCGATCCCGTGATAGGGCGGATTGAACAGCCTGCGTTCCTGTTCGTAGGTCCATACCTTGAACAGGGTGAGCCGGTGCGGCCCAAAACTGTGCAGCAGTGGCACGTCGGTGGCGTCGCGGCCGCGCGCGATGACGACGCGGCCGATTCTGGGCGTGTTGTGGCGGGCATCGAACGGGTACCATTTGCCGCCGAGAAACACTTCCAACCAGGCCGAGAAATCCATCGGCGCCGGATCGGTCGGCACGCCGATGTCGCCGAGATAGCCGTTCACGTAGCGCGCCGGAATGTTCATGCAGCGGCAGAGCGTGATCGCAAGATGGGCGAAGTCGCGGCAGACGCCGACCTGCTCCTCATGCGCCTGCGCCGCCGTGCGGGTGGGCCGCGCATAGCCATAGCCGAAGGACAGCCGGTTGTGGACATAGTCGACAATCGCCTGAGCCCGCGCCCAGCCTGGCGGCAGATGGCCGAACAACTGCCAGGCGAGATTGCTCAAATGATCGGTCTCGCAATAGCGGCTGCCAAGGAGATAGACGAGCACCTCGTCCGGCAATTCCGCCACCGGCACCTCGCGCGCCAGCGTGTTGACCTCGTCGGTCTCGCCGCTGTCCTCGACGACCGCGTCGTAAAGGATGCGAAAGGTGCCGGCGGGCGCCGTGAAGCGGCGGCAGGCATTGCCATGCATGTCGTGATAGACCCTGGTCGGCACGGCAGGCGACGTCAGCACCCGCGTCTGGCGTTTGATATCTGCTTGCCTGTCCGTGTGAATCTCGAGCAGCGAAATCACTGGCGTCGCCTCGGCGCATTCAATGGCGATTTCGTAGCCGAGCCGGATCAGCATCGCACGCCCCCTGAAATGATCATGAAAACAGCGAGGCTGAAACGCAGCCGGGGGCTCGCGGTTCCCTGGACCGTCCGAAAAGACGTTCTCGCGCCTTCCCATGCGCGAGCCTGGGCGCTACGGTTGTGCCCTCCCCAAGATACTTCTCCGCAACCAAGGCACACCCCCCGCAATCCAAGGAAAATCATGCACGCAGGCAAGAAATTCGCCGCCTTTCTCTTCGACATGGATGGCACGATCATCAACTCCATCGCCTGTGCGGAACGGGTGTGGAGCGACTGGGCACGCCGCCATGGCCTCGACGTCGCCGCCTTCCTGCCGACCATCCACGGCGTGCGGGCGATCGAGACCATCGGCAATCTGGCGCTTCCGGACGTCGATCCGGCGCACGAGGCCGACTTGCTGTTGAAGGCCGAAGCCGCCGATCTCGACGGGATCGTTCAGATCGCCGGCGCCGTGTCCTTCCTGAGCGCGCTGCCGCCCGGACGCTGGGCGATCGTGACCTCGGCGCCACGTTCGTTGGCGCTTGCGCGCATGAAGGTTGCCGGCATCCCCGTACCTGAGGTCCTGATCGCGGCCGAAGATGTCTCACGCGGCAAGCCGGCGCCCGACTGCTTCCAGCTTGGCGCCAGCCGGCTCGGCGTCGATGCGCGCGACTGCCTGGTGTTTGAGGATGCGCCGGCCGGCATAGCGGCGGCCGAGGCGGCGGGCGCCTCGGTGATGGTGATCGACGCCACGCACCAGCACGCGCTAACGACGACGCATGCCGCGATATCGGCCTATAACACGATCGGCATCACCGTCGACGAACACGGCTGGCTGGCGATCGAGCCGCAACGCGACGCCGCCTAGAAAGCAGCGCGAGGTATGGCGAGATTCGGGTCAGGCCGAGTCGGAGTCGAAGACGGGCGCGAAGCGACCAAACTGGGCGGCTTCCGAGAACCGGAGCGGAGCGTACTTTCTGTACGTGAGCACAGTTCTACTGCGACGCAGTAGAACGGGGAAGCGGAGGAAGCCACCATTTGCAGGCCGGCCTCACCCGAATATCGACATACCTCTAGAAGTCGCTGGTCAGGCCTTTCACCTCCCAGTCGCCATAGCGGCCGGGCTCGTTGCCGCCGCGGCCGCCGATCTCCTTCGGCAGCGCGGCTTCCCTCGCGCGATAGTCGGTGCGCCGGGCCTCGGCTTCCGCCAGCGCGCGGCGAGCGGCAGGGGTCAGGTCTTTCTGCGGCGCATCGCCATTTCCGGCGGGCGTTTTACTGGTCTGGTCGTTCATGCGATATCTCGGGCGGATTGAAACAGGAGCAGGCGTTTCCCATCATATAGCCATGAACTCAGGACTATCGACCCTTTTTCACCACAAGCCGGACAGGAGCTGACGATGAACACCATGCGCACCGCCATGCTGCTAGCCGCGATGACGGCCCTGTTCATGGGCGTCGGCTTCCTGATCGGCGGCTCGGGCGGCATGATGATCGCCCTGGTCATCGCCGCGGGCACCAATCTGTTCAGCTACTGGAACGCCGACAAGATGGTGCTGTCGATGAACCACGCCGTCGAGGTCGACGAGAAGAACGCGCCTGAATACTACGCCATCGTCCAGGCGCTGGCCAAGCAGGCCGGGCTGCCTATGCCGAGGACCTATCTGATCGACAACCCGCAGCCCAATGCGTTCGCCACCGGCCGCAATCCACAGAACGCGGCGGTGGCCGCCTCCACCGGGCTGCTGCAGCGGCTGACCCATGAAGAGGTCGCCGCTGTCATGGCGCACGAACTCGCCCACGTGCAGCACCGCGACACGCTGACCATGACCATCGTCGCCACCTTTGCCGGCGCCATCTCGATGCTCGGCAATTTCGCCTTCTTCCTCGGCGGCAGCCGCGACAACAACAGCCCGTTCGGCTTTGTCGGCGTGCTGGCGGCGATGATCGTGGCGCCCTTCGCCGCCATGATCGTGCAGATGGCCGTCAGCCGCACGCGCGAATACGAGGCCGACCGGCGCGGCGCCGAAATCTGTGGACACCCGCTGTGGCTGGCATCCGCGCTTGACAAGATCGCCCGCGGCGCCGAACGCATTCCCAACCCCGATGCCGAGCGCAACCCGGCAATGGCGCATCTCTTCATCATCAATCCTCTTTCCGGCGAGCGCATGGACAGTCTGTTCTCCACCCACCCGAACACCGACAACCGCATCGCCGCCTTGCAGGAGATGGCGCGACAGATGGGCGACGGCGCACCGCGCACCGCGTCGCGCCCGGCGCCGGCGCCGCTACAGGCAGACGAGCCGCAATCGGCGGGCCCCTGGGGCAAGCCGGCCGCGCCGGAACCGCAGACCGAACCGGAGAGCCCGAAACCCAACCCATGGGGACGCAACCCGACCGGCCCCAAAGGCCGGTGGTCGTGAGCATCGAGAGCAACCGCCCAAGGCGCGCGAATTCGGGCAGTCACCGCAATAATGCAGGCACGCCGGACGACTCTGTAGCCGGCCTTCCCGCCCGCAAAGCGGCAGCGCGCCTGCTGGCCGCCGTCATCGACGCCAGGACGCCGCTCGACGGCCTGACCGACCACGAGAACGGTCATCCGCAATACAAGGCGCTCGATCTGCGCGATCGCGGCCTGGTTCGCGCCATTCTGGTCACCGCGCTGCGCTACCGGATGACCATATCAGGATTGCTGGCGCGGCGGCTCGAAAAGCCGCTGCCCGCCAATGCCACCGCACTGTCGCACATACTGCATGTGGCGGCGGCGCAGATCCTGTTCCTTGATATTCCCGACAGCGCCGCCGTCGACCTTGCCGTGACCCACGCCAAGTCCGATCCGCGCACCGTGCGTTTCTCCGGCCTGGTCAATGGCGTGCTGCGCACGCTGGCGCGGGCCAAGGACACCGAGCTTCCCGCCGCCCTTGCCGCCACCGACGAGGCGCCGAAATGGTTCTCCGACCGGCTGAAGGCCGCCTATGGCGAGGACAGGACCAGGCAGATACTCGCCGCACACCGCCACGAGGCGCCGGTCGATTTCTCGGTCAAGGCCGATCCTGAGCTGTGGGCCGAGCGGCTCGGCGGTTTCGTCCTGCCCACCGGTACGGTGCGGGTGGAAAATCTGGCCGGTCCGGTCACCGAACTGCCCGGCTTCGCCGACGGCGCCTGGTGGGTGCAGGATGCGGCCGCCAGCCTTCCCGCCCGGCTGTTCGGCGACGTCAGCGGATGGCGCGTCGCCGATCTCTGCGCCGCGCCCGGCGGCAAGACCGCCCAGCTCATCCTCGCCGGTGCCAATGTCACCGCCGTCGACACGTCGAAAAACCGGCTGGCGCGACTGACGCAGAATCTCGGCCGCCTCGGCCTGTCCGCCGACATCGTGCAAGCCGACCTGCTCAACTACAAGCCCGAGGAATTGTTCGACGCCGTGCTGCTCGACGCGCCCTGCTCCTCGACCGGCACCGTGCGCCGGCACCCCGACGTTCCCTGGACCAAGACGGCAGCCGATGTCGAAAAGCTCGCCGATTTGCAGCGCCGGCTGCTCGAGCGCGCCGTCACCCTGGTCAAGCCGGGCGGCCGCATCGTCTTCTCCAACTGCTCGCTCGACCCGCTCGAAGGCGAGGCCCTGCACCGCGCTTTTCTGAAAGATACGCCAGCAGTCGTCGACGATCCGCTGCGCGAAGGCGAAATCGCCGGCATCGGTCCGTTCCTGACCAGCGAAGGCACGCTGCGCACCACGCCGGCCGACCTGGACCTCGGTTCGCCGCAGCGCTCCGGCCTCGACGGCTTCTTCGCCGCCCGCATGCGGCGAGTGGCTTAGAGCAATTCCAGGAAAAGTGCGTAGCGGTTTTCCGTCCGGAATTGCGCAGATACAGAGGCTCGCACCGGGTAAGGGTGGGTCGAGATTCAGGTCAGGCGTGCCGAGAATGGTGGGTCCCCGAGAACCGGAGCGGAGCTTACTCAAAGTACGTGAGCTCAGTTCTACTGCGACGCAGTAGAACGGGGAAGCGCAGGAGACCGCCATTCGCAGGCTGGCCTCACCTGAATATCGATACACCCTAAAGCATGTCGTCCAGGCTCCAGTGATTCCCCCAGCGGGCATCGATCTCATCGTCGACATTCTGGTAGCGGATGTCCGTCGACAGCCTGATCAGCCCTTTGATGCTCTGGTTGGTCGTCGAGGCATGGATCATGAATGGCGAGTGGAGAACGACGTCGCCCGCCTCGAAGTCGGCCATCAGCCAGCGCGTGTCGAACCGTTCCGCCATGTCAGGCAAATCCTTCGACACCCAGCCGCCTTCACCCATGTTACGGTTATAGGCGCTGATGCGTTCCTTGGCGTCCAACCCGGCATTGTCCCGAGCAAACTGGGCTTCCATGGCGGCGCCGACGCTGTGCGACCCTTCCAGATAGATAAGACCGCCCATGTCGACCGACGTATCACCGAGCGGTATCCACGCCGTCACGACGCGGCTGGTGCCGCCGCGCAGGTAGACAAGATCGTAATGCGCCGGCGTCGCGACACTTGTCCCGGGCAAGGTGAAGCGCATGATCTTGCGTTTGTGCAGATAGGATAATCCACCCACGAACGCGTCCATGAGACGGGACAAGCGCGGTTGCGCGCAAAACCCCTCGAAGGCGGTTGACCGGACCAGCGACATCAACCGGCGATCAGCGACCTGGCGATCGAATCCACTCTCGGCGGCAATGCCGAGCGAGGGGTCCGTCCGGGGCTTCAACAGCCCGCTATCCGCCAGCCGCGAAAGCACCCAGCCGCGAAAATCGATGACGTCACCGGGTCGCAGCAGGCCTTTGAGCCAGACATAGCCTTGCGTCCGATAAAAATGGCGAATGGCTTCGATGCCGGCGGCGGGGTCGGTCGGGGTGAGATACCCCAACCGGTTCGCCGCCGTCGACAGCAGTTTGCCGTTGGCCGCCAAGGCCACGGCAAGACCAGCCACGGGAAGGCCGTCCTGCGATGTTGATTTTACTGATGACATCGACATTTCAACCACCCACGACTACCGGCCTGAACGGACAATGCCTTATGGTGGCGGTCCGCGCCCATGAACAGAAGAAGCAGCCTGGACTTTTCGCTCATGCCTGATCGCCAATTGGCACTGTACCGATCACCGCCCGCCACCATGGGCGGCTTGTCGGTGACAGGGGTCGGGCGCCATCGTGTCGAACAGGCGATTGTAGGGCGAAGACTGCCGGATTTTGCCGTGGTGCTGGTGGAGGAAGGCAAGGGCTGGTTGGAAACCAGGGCCGCCGGCAAGCAGGCAATCGCGGCGCCAGCCCTGTTTTGGCTGTTCCCCGGCAAGGAGCATTCTTATGGACCGGACGAGGCGGGATGGACCGAGCGTTGGGCGCTTTTCGATGGTGCCTTGACACGCGATTTCACGCGTACGCGGCTGATCGTCGAGCAAGCCCCGATCGTCCATGTGTCCGACCTCGGCGATATCCAGCGGCTGTTTGACCGGCTGTATGCCGAGCTGTCTATGGATACCGCGCTAAGTCAGGCGGAAGCAGCTGCCACCATGCATCGATTGGTCGTGCGGGCCACCCGGCAAGCAATTGGCTGGAACAACAGCCAGAACCATCCCGATTTTCAGCATGTCATCGAAGAGCTGCGCGATTGCGCGGCCAAACCGCTCGACTTCAAGGCGTTCGCCGCAAAAGTCGGAATGTCGCCGGCGACCCTGCGCCGCAAGTTTGCACGGCACACCGGACTTTCGCCCAAGGCATTCCAATTGCGTATCCGGCTCGACCTCGCCAAGCAAATGCTGGTTACCACCAACTCACCTGTTGAAACGGTGGCCACGGCGGTCGGCATACAGGATGGCTTCTACTTTTCCCGGCTGTTTCGGGATCGCGAGAAGTGTTCGCCTAGCGAGTTCCGGCGCCGCCATATGAGGAAATAAGCAGCGAGGCAACCCGCTACTGATCCCGAAAAGGTTTGACTTTTTTGGGGTCGATTGTGGCACCTCAGGGTGAACTCTTTCGCTCCGGCGGAATCCGCCTTCGCATAAGTTCTTGAATCATATAAACTTGGTCCGGGGTGAAGGACTATCAGGAGGGGTTTTGGCACTGGCTGCCAGCAACACGACGCGTCTATGGACGCTGGTCGCGAAGGAGTTCTGGCGCAAAACGCGCCGGCGCCTGCGTGCCGGACCGGTGTATCGTTGGCGCTATTCCGGGCGCACGCCCGAACGTGTGCTGATCGCCCCGCCGGACCTGCGCCTGGCCGATCCGCAGATCGCGCTTGAGATCTATTACGGCCGCTATCCCTTGTCGGGCCATCTGGTCGAGACCGGCGGCAAGTCGCCGTTCCAGATCAACGTCCCCAACCGCGGCTGGCAAAAGACCCTGCATGGCTTTCGCTGGCTGCGCCACATGCGCGCCGCCGGCACCGAGCTAGCCGCAGCCAATGCGCGCGCGCTGGTGTCCGACTGGATCACCATGCATGGCAACAACATTGCCGGCATCGCCTGGGAGCCCGGCACCACCGCCAAGCGCATCATCGCCTGGCTGCAGCATTCCTCCGTCGTGCTGCAAGGGGCGGAGTTCCCCTTCTACCGCGCCTTCCTGAAATCGCTGGCGGTCCAGATCCGCTACCTCAGGTCGATGGCGCGTGAGATGCCTGACGGCAAGGACCGGCTGCGGGCCCGCGTGGCGCTTGCCTTCGCCGCCCTTTCCCTGCCGGCGCCGGCATCGGCCCTGCGCGGCGCCACCCGCCACCTCGCCGAAGAACTCAACCGCCAGATCCTGCCTGACGGCGGTCACATATCGCGCAATCCGATGACGGTGCTGGAAATCCTGGCCGACCTTTTGCCGCTGCGCCAGACCTATGCCAACCAGGCGGAAGCGCCGCCGCAGGCGCTGATCAACGCCATCGACCGCATGCTGCCGGCGCTGCGCTTCTTCCGCCATCAGGACGGCAGCCTCGCCCGCTTCCACGGCATGGGTGCCACCATCCATGACCGCATCGCCAGCATCCTGCGCCACGACGACACCGCCGGCTCGCCGCTGCTGCACGCGCCACATTCGGGCTACGAACGGCTGTCGATGGGCGGCGTCACCGTCATCGCCGACACCGGCGTGCCGCCGCCGGTCGATGTTTCCAACGCCGCCCACGCCAGCTGTCTCGCCTTCGAACTGTCGTCGGGCCGCCAGCACTTCATCGTCAATGCCGGCATCGACACCTATGGCGCGGCCGAATTCCGGCCGCTAGCCCGCGCCACCGCAGCGCATTCGACCGCCACCATCAACGACACCTCGTCGGCACGGTTCAGCCATTCGCTGCGGGTCAACGACCTCCTGGGCTCGCCGCTGATCGGCGGTCCGCAGCAGGTTCAGTGCAAGCGCATCGACCAGAAGGGCGTGCATGGCTTCATCGCCCGCCATGACGGCTATATCCAGCGCTTCGGCTTCCTGCACGAGCGCGAACTGAAACTGTCGTCGAACGGCAATATGCTGAGCGGCAGGGACCGGTTTCAGCGGCCCGGCGGCGCCGCAATCCGCAACAACGGTCGCGATTTCATCACCATCCGCTTCCATGTCCATCCCGACATCACCCTTTTGCAGGACGAGCATGACCGCCTGGTGCTGACCGCCGACCAGGCCGACAGCTGGGTGTTCACCGCGACCGAAGTGGTGCCGGAGGTCGAGGAATCCATCTATTTCGCCGGCCTCGGCGGCCCGCGCCGCAGCCGCCAGATCGTGCTTGCCTTCAAGGCGTCCGAAATTGCCGAGATCCACTGGCAACTGACCCGCACCATCATTGCCGGTTATCTCGAAAACAATTGAGCCGATCGACGGCTTCGAACGAACGACATTTTGCCAGCTATGAGATGCCGAATGCCTCATATGTGCTGAGCGACGGCGGGCCGGCGAAGGCAAAGCGAATTTTGTCGACCATCGCCGCCGCCTGGCCGCTCCGGTCATAACGCTCGGCGTCCTCCACAGTGTTCCAGACAGTGATCGCCATGAACGAAGTGCGTTCCTGATGCTGCTGCAGCAATACCGCACTGATATTCCCGCTTGCCGCACGGATGACCGGTATCGCTTCGGTTTCATAGATCGCGCGCAGTTGCTCGGTCTTGTCCTGCAACGCGCTGAACTGCCCAATACGGACAAATGCCACGGTTCTGCTCCTCTAATGATCGGGCGAGCCTAAACCCAAGATCGTTCGATTACAGGCCATCACGTGATCGAACAGCGCGCGGCGCTTGATTTCCAAGCCTCATGTGCTACGGCGCGGGCTTGCCCCCTCCAGCCGTGAAAGGCCGCCAGCCATGGCCATCGCCGCCAAGAACATTCCCGCTCCCGATCTCGTTCCCGTGCGTCGCGCCCTGCTCTCCGTCTTCGACAAGACCGGCCTGATCGATTTCGCCAGGGCGCTCGCCGCCGCCGGCGTCGAACTGGTCTCGACCGGCGGCACCGCCAAGGCGATCGCCAAAGCCGGCATGCCGGTTCGCGACGTCTCCGAACTCACCGATTTTCCCGAGATCATGGACGGCCGCGTCAAGACCTTGCACCCGTCGGTGCATGGCGCACTGCTTGGCGTGCGCGACGATCCCGAGCACGCGGCGGCGATGCGCAAATACGGCATCGAGCCGATCGACCTCGTCGTCTCCAACCTCTATCCGTTCGAGGACGTCCGCCGCTCCGGCGCCGACTATGCCGCGATCGTCGAGAACATCGACATCGGCGGCCCGGCGATGATCCGCGCCTCGGCCAAGAACCACGCCTATGTCGCCATCGTCACCGACCCCGCCGACTATGCCGCGGTGCTCAACGCGCTGGAGATGAACATCGGTTCGCTGACGCTGGATTTCCGCAAGAAGCTGGCGGCCAAGGCCTTTGCCCGTACCGCCAGCTATGACGCGGCGATCTCCGGCTGGTTCGCCGAGGCGCTTGAGATCGAACACCCGACCTGGCGCGCCTTCGGCGGCAGGCTGACCGAGGTGATGCGCTATGGCGAGAACCCGCACCAGGGCGCTGGCTTCTACGTCAATGGCGACAAGCGCCCCGGCGTCGCTACCGCGCGCCAGTTGCAGGGCAAGCAGCTGTCCTACAACAACATCAACGACACCGACGCCGCCTTCGAACTGGCCGGCGAGTTCGATCCGGCGCGCTCTGCCGCGGTCGCCATCATCAAGCACGCCAACCCGTGCGGCGTCGCGGAGGGCAGCTCGCTGAAATCAGCCTATGCCAAGGCGCTGGCCTGCGATCCGGTCTCGGCCTTTGGCGGCATCGTTGCTGTCAATCGCACTCTCGACGCCGAGGCCGCCGGTGAGATCGTGAAAACCTTCACCGAGGTGATCATCGCCCCCGACGCCACCGACGAGGCGGCGGCAATCGTGGCGGCGAAAAAGAACCTGCGCCTGCTGGTCACGTCAGGCCTGCCGGACCCGCGAGCGGCAGGCACCACGGTCAAGTCCGTCGCCGGCGGCCTGCTCGTCCAGGGCCGGGACAATGCCGTCATCGACGATCTCGAGCTCAAGGTGGTGACCAAACGCGCGCCGACGCCGGCGGAAATGGCCGATCTCAAATTCGCCTTCCGCGTCGCCAAGCACGTCAAGTCCAACGCCATCGTCTATGCCAGGGACGGCGCCACCGTCGGCATCGGCGCCGGCCAGATGAGCCGCGTCGATTCCTCCCGCATCGCCGCCCGCAAGGCGCTCGACGCCGCCGAGGCCGCTGGCCAGGCCGAGCCGCTGACCAAGGGCTCGGTCGTCGCTTCCGACGCCTTCTTCCCCTTCGCCGACGGCCTGCTGTCGGCCATCGAAGCCGGCGCCACCGCCGTCATCCAGCCCGGCGGCTCGATGCGCGACGACGACGTCATCGCCGCCGCCGACGAGCACGGCATCGCCATGGTGTTTACGGGCGTGAGGCATTTCCGGCATTGAGTGCCTTACCCTCCCCCTCGTGGGGAGGGTCGGCGAACGATCTTTGCGAAGCAAGGTTCGTGAGACGGGGCGGGGGCAGCGCTGAGGTGGCGCTCTACGAGGGTAAAGTCACTCCACCGGCTGGTCGGCCGGATACGGCGTCTTGATCAGGATCGCGATGCCAATTCCCAGGAACAGGATGATCACCGCCATGCCGAGCCGCGCCGAGTCGGTGGCCCAGCTGATCGTCGCCAGCAGGAACGGCGCCAGGAAGCTCGTTGCCCGTCCCGACAGCGCATAAATGCCGAAATAGCGGCCGGATTCCGCCGCCGTGACGCTGCGCGCCATGTAGGAGCGCGACGACGCCTGCACTGGCCCGAAGGCGAGCCCGATCAGCAGGCCGTAGAGGATATAGGCCTTCTCAGCCGCTGTGCCGAACAGCCCACCTGAATCGCTGGTCGATAGCTGTATGAGACCGAGCAGGGTGAAACCCGGCCCAGTTGAGACGATGCCGGCGGTGGCCACCGTCAGCATCGCCAGCGAGATCATGACAACCACTTTTGAACCGAAGGCCGTATCCACGCGGGCGGCAATCCAGCAGCCGAAGATGGCGACGACATTGAGGATGATGCCGAAGATGCCGATCTCGGTGATCGACCAGCCGAACATCGCCGCCGCGAATACGCCGCCCTGTGTCAGCAGGGCGTTGACGCCGTCCTGATAGATCATGCGGGCGACAAGGAAGCGGAAGATGCCGCCACGCTTGCGCGCCTCGGCAAGCGTCGACTTCAGTTCCGACAGGCCCTCGCGCACCGCCGGCCCGATGGGTATGCCTTTGACAGCGTCCGGGGTGAAGAAAAACATCGGCAGGATGAACAGGAAATACCAGCCCGCCGACAGCGGCCCGGTGGCGCGTGCATCTTCGCCGAGCTTCGGGTCGAGCCCGAGGATTGGATCGAGGCCAATGATCGTCTTGCCGGTTTCCGGCGAGCCGGCCATGCAGGCAATGACAAAGATCAGCGCGACCATGCCACCGAGATAGCCGAGGCCCCAGGCGATGTTCGAGATGCGGCCAATCTCGCTTTTCGGCACCAGGCGCGGCATCATCGAATCGTTGAAAACGGTCGAGAATTCCGCCGCCACCGAAGCCAGCGAGAACAGCGCCACGATCAGGAAGGCATTCGAGCCGGGCGCAGCCAGCCACAGCAGGCAAAGACTGGTGATCTTGATCGTGGCGAAAAACGCGATCCACGGCTTGCGTGGCCCGGTCTGATCGGCGATCGAGCCGAGGATCGGCGACAATACGGCAATGACCAGTCCGGCGGCGGCGATGCCCCAGGCCCAGATTGCCTGGCCCATGACCGGATCGCTGACCATGCGCGAGGCGAAATAAGGGCCGAAGATGAAGGTGGTGACGACCGTGAAGAACGGCTGCGCCGCCCAGTCGAAGAACATCCACCCCCAGATGCCACGTCCCGACGCCCGCTGCACTGTCTCTACCGCCATGATGATTCCCCCGGCACCGCCCGCGTCGGGCGCCATGTCTGCATGTTTTTCATGACCGTGCAAATGAACAAGCAGGCGCTGCGTTGGTCGGCTTGTCCGTCTCCACTTCTGAGCGTGGCGGAAGCAAAAGCGCCAGGGCCTACCTCCCCCATGTGGGGAGGTCGGACCGCAGGTCCGGGTGGGGGGTCTGGCGCTGGCCCGCCCCGCTGCTGCGCAGCGACCCTCCCCACAAGGGGAGGGCAAGTGAGCCTCACATCCCCGTCAGGTCGCTCATCAGCCCGGAGGCGACCGACAGCCGCGACACGGTGATGTCGCCGCCTTCGGTCAGCGCCTGCAGCCGCTCGCGGATGCGCGCCACCCGCTCGCCGCCGGCCTCCAGCCAGGCGGCCACCGGATCGGCGGCCTTGGCATGGCCGGTGAGCGCCGCCACCGCGATGCCGCGCCGGGCGGCGCTGATCGTGTCGGTGGCGCGCGACAGCGCCAGCTGGTCGTAATAGTCCGGAGGCGTGATCGAGCGTGCCGCCTCCTCGACACGCGGGATGCGGAAGGCATCGCTGACCGAGAAGAACGCCCGGGCGGCAGCGACGATGTCGGCGTTCGCCATCCGCGCCGTCAGCGCGATATCCGGGATCAGCTCCGCCACATCGGCCAGCGCCAGTTGCGCGGCAAGCTTCTCCGGCGCGCCGGCCTTGAACAGGCCGTGGCGCTTCTCCTCGATGCGCTCGCGCGAATAGTCGGGCAGCAGCGAGACGAGCTTCGGCTCCAGCACCTTGCGGGCGTCGTGCAGCTCGGCGATGCGCTGGGCGAGCGGAGCGGCGTCGGTGTCGTTCTTCAGGTACCAGCCGCTGGTGACGTAGATCAGCCGGCTCACCGCCTGGTAGAGATCGAGCTGAATTTGGCCGTCGATCTGGTTGTCGAGCGCGTCGATCTCGCGATAGAGCCCCGGCAGGGCGAAGCCGTCGCGCACCACGGCGAAGGTCCGCACCACATCGGCGGCGGTACGGCCCGTCGCTTCCTGCAGCCGGTTGACGAAGGACGGTCCGCCCCGATTGACGAGATCGTTGGCAAGCACGCGCGCGATGATCTCGCGCCGCAGCCGGTGGCCGTTGATCTCGGAAGCATATTTCTTCGCCATGCGGTCGGGGAAATAGCCCATCAGGTCGCGGTCGAAATGCGGCTCGTCCGGCACGTCGCTGGCGACGATATCGGAGAACAGCACGATCTTGGCATAGGCCAAGAGCACGCCGAGTTCAGCCCGCGTCAGAGGCTCGCCGCGCGCCTCGCGCTCGGCAAGGGCGGCCGGCGAGGGCAGCGTCTCGACGGCGCGGTTGAGCAGGCCGCGCGCCTCCAGCGCCGTCATGAAGCGGGCCTGGTGCGCTATGTCGGCCAGGCCGCGCTTGCGGGCGATGGAAAGCGCCAGCGTCTGTTCATAATTGTTGGACAGCACCAGGCTGCCGACCTCGCCGGTCATCTCGGCCAGCAGCTTGTTGCGGACCGGACGCGTCAGCGAACCCTTGCGCATCGCCGACGCCAGCGCGATTTTGATGTTGACCTCGACGTCGGAGCAGTTCACCCCGCCCGAATTGTCGATGGCGTCGGAATTGCAGCGGCCGCCATTCAGGCCGAACTCGATGCGCGCCCGCTGGGTGACGCCGAGATTGGCGCCCTCGCCGATCACCTTGGCGCGCACGTCGAGCGCCGTGATGCGGATGGCATCATTGGCGCGATCGCCGACATCGGCATTGGTTTCGGTCGATGCCCTGAGATAGGTGCCGATGCCGCCGAACCACAGGAGATCGACCGGCGCCTTGAGGATGGCGTTCATGATCTCGACCGGCGAAGCCGTGGTTTTGCCGAGACCGATCGCGGCCGCTGCCGCGGCCGGCAAGGTGATCGACTTCTGGTTGCGCGAGACGATGACGCCGCCTTCCGACAGCTTCGACTTGTCATAGTCCTGCCAGCTCGAACGCGGCAGTGCGAACATGCGCTCGCGCTCGGCCATCGACGCCGCCATGTCCGGATCGGGGTCAATGAAGATGTCGCGATGGTCGAAGGCGGCGATCAGTCTGGTCTGCGGCGACAACAGCATGCCGTTGCCGAACACGTCGCCCGACATGTCGCCGACGCCGACGACGGTGAAGGGCGTGGTCTGGATGTCGCGGTTGATCTCGCGGAAATGCCGCTTGACCGCTTCCCAGGCGCCCTTGGCGGTGATGCCCATCTTCTTGTGGTCGTAGCCGGCCGACCCGCCGCTGGCGAAGGCATCGTCCAGCCAGAAGCCATGGTTCTCGCTGATCGCGTTGGCGGTGTCGGAGAAGGTCGCGGTGCCCTTGTCGGCGGCGACGACGAAATAGGGGTCGTCCTGGTCACGCCGGATCACGCCGGCCGGCGGGATAACGCCGTCCAGTCCGATATTGTCGGTGATCGACAAAAGGCTGGAGACGAAGTTCTTGTAGGCCGATGTGCCGGCCTCGAAGACGGCATCGCGCCCGGCGCTGACCGGCAGCTTCTTGGGATAGAAGCCGCCCTTGGCCCCGACCGGAACGATAACCGCGTTCTTGACCTGCTGCGCCTTGACCAGGCCGAGCACTTCGGTGCGGTAGTCCTGGGCGCGGTCCGACCAGCGCAGGCCGCCACGCGCCACCGGGCCGAAGCGCAGATGCACGCCTTCGACTTCCGAGCCGTAGACGAAGATCTCCCGCCACGGCCGCGGCTCGGGCAATCCGTCGACCGAGCGCGAATCGAGCTTGATCGCCAAAGACCGTCCCTTGGCTTTCGTATCGGCAACGAAATGATTGGTGCGCAGCGAGGCCTCGATCAGGTTGAGGTAGCGGCGGATGATGGTGTCGTCGTCGATGTTGGGCACATCTTCCAGCGCATCCTTGATTTTGGCCTTGAGGTGCTTTGCCGCCACCGCGCCTTCGCCCTCGGCGGTCGGTCCGAGCCTGGCGATGAACAGCGCATGCAGGCCGCGCGCGATCTCCGGATAGCGGTTCAGCGCCGCGGCAATGAAATCCTGGCTCTGCGGGATGCCGACCTGCTGCAGGTAGCGGCCATAGGCGCGCAGGATGGTGATTTCGCCCGACCACAGGCCTGCTGTCTGGGCGAGGCCATTATAGCCGTCATTGTCGACGTCGCCGCGCCACACCGACAGGAACGCGTCCTCGAACAATGCGCCGCCGTCGGTTAGATCGATCGGATTGCCGTAGCTGTTCTCCAGTTCCATGTCGTGAATGAAGACAGTCTCGCCGCCGTCTTCGTCGACCTCGAAGGTGCGTTCGCTGATGACGCGGAAGCCGATGTTTTCCAGCACCGGCACGCGCCGCGACAGCGCCACCGGGCTGCCATGGTGATAGATCTTCAGCGCCGCCTGCTGCGGCTTCTGCTCGGCATGGCGGTAATAGTCGATGGCGATCGGGTTCTCGGCGCTGATTTTGGCGATGCGCCCGGCATCGACCAGCGCCACGCCGGCGCTGAACGAATCCCGGTAGCTTTCAGGGAACCGCGCCGCGATGGCCTTCAGCGCCAGGTCGCCGCCGTCGGCCTCCGCCGCGTCGGAGAGCGCATCCTCCCAGGTCCGAACGATGTCGCGGATGGCCGCCTCGATCGTCGCCTGCTCGACCTTCGGCGTCTTGCCGCCGGAGCGGCCGATGATGAAATGCACCCGCGCCAGCCCGCCTTCCGGGAAGGCCGGATAATAAGCCGACAAACGGCCTTCGAAGACAGTCTTCAGATAGCTGCCGACCTTCTCGCGCACGACGCTGTCGTAACGGTCGCGCGGCACGAAGACGAGGATGGAGACGAAACGGTCGAACTGGTCGGCGCGCACCAGCGCCCTGACGCGGGGCCGCTCGATCAGGCCGAGAATGGCGCTGGCGTGTTTCCTCAGGATCGGCACCGGCACCTGGAACAATTCGTCACGCGGATAGCTTTCCAGCACGTTGATCAGCGCCTTGCCCGAATGGTCGTGCCGGTCGAAGCCGGACTTGGCGATGATGGTCTCGGCCTTCGACCTCAGATACGGGATCTTCATCACCGAGCGCGTGTAGGCCGTCGAGGTGAACAGGCCGACGATGCGCAACTCGCCCGACAGCGTGCCCTTGGTGGTGTAGGTCTTGATGCCGATGTAGTCGAGATAGATGCGCCGGTGCACCGACGACTTGGCATTGGCCTTGGTGACGATCAGCGGCTCCGGCCCATGCAGGAAGGCGCGGATTTCGGGCGTCGTCGTCACCGCCTCGGTGCCGCGCCTCAAGACCAGCACGTCGGGATCGGACAGGATGCCGAGGCCGGGCTTGTCGGCGCGTTCCAGCGTGCCGCTTTCCTCGCCGCCGGTGTATTTGAACTCGCGCATGCCGAGGAAGGTGAAATTGTCGTCGCGCAGCCACTCCAGGAAGGCGATGGCCTCGGCGACGCTCTTCTTGTCGAGCGGCACTTCCGAATAGCGGAATTCGGAGATCGCCTGGTCGAGGCGGGCGAGCATCGGCCGCCAGTCGTTGACGGCGGCGTGCACCTGGCCAAGCATCTTGCGCAGCCGCTCGGCGAGCGCGTTCGCCTGCTCCGGCGTCAGCCGCGGAATGTGAACATGGATGACGCTCAGCCGGTCGTGGTTGGGGTCGTCCTTGGCGAAACTGCCGTCGCCGAGGATTTCATCGACGCCCTTCTTGCCGTGGCGAACGGTGATGACCGGATGGGTGACCAGCGTCGGCTCGCCTGATGTTTCGGTGATCTCGCCGAGGATGGAATCGAACAGGAACGGCATGTTGTCGTTGACGACGGTGATGACCGTCACCGGGCGGCCGTCGCGAACGACGCCCGCATCGGTGTCGACGGCGACGACGGAGGCGCCCTTTTTGTGGCTGGCAACCGCACGGCCGGCAAGGTCGGCGGCGCGTTCCAGATCAGCCACCTGATAGGCAGCGATGTCTTCCGCCGGTGCGCGGGCGAGCAGATAGTCGGCAAGCCTGGCTGGTCTTTCCTCCGACTTCGCCGAGGCTGTTGCCTTTCTTTTCGACTTAGCTGCGGATTTCACGCTGGCCATGATGCGAAGTCCCTCCCGTCACATGCTTTTGCGATTATGGTAGCAGATGACCGCTGTTTGGCGACAAAGGTTTGACGGCTTGCAAAGATTCTTCGGATTTTTGATCGCAAATCGGCAGTGAATGAGGAGAAAAGGCCCCATGACCGGCAAGATCACCGCACTTGATCTCGGCACCGCCGAGCTCAGCGATGCGACAAAGGCGTATTTCGCCAAATGCGAGGAGAAGCTCGGTCTCGTCCCCAACGTGCTTAGGGCCTACGCCTTCGACGACAAGAAGCTGCGCGCCTTCACCGACATGTACAATGATTTGATGCTGGGTGAATCAGGCCTGTCGAAGCTGGAGCGCGAGATGATCGCGGTCGTCGTCTCCTCCATCAATCATTGCTATTATTGCCTGACCGCGCATGGCGCGGCGGTGCGCCAGCTCTCCGGCGATCCATCGCTCGGCGAAATGATGGTGATGAATTTCCGCGCCGCCGATCTTTCGCCGAAACAGGCCGCGATGCTCGAATTCGCCGTCAAGCTGACCGAGGCGCCGGCAAAGATCGTCGAGGCCGACCGGGCCGCCTTGCGCCAGGCCGGGTTCAGCGACCGCGACATCTGGGACATCGCGTCGACATCAGCCTTCTTCAACATGTCGAACCGCGTCGCGGCGGCGATCGACATGCGCCCGAACGCCGAATACCACGCCATGGCGCGGTGACGGAACGCGGTCGGCTCCCGATCGTATCCTATATTAGCCAAGCCTTATTCTAATTGCTTGTTTGCCTGTTTGGTCCGATGATCGGCAGGCGGCATGACCGCATGCCGGTTCGATGCCGCTCACCAAGGGAGGAGAACATGGCGAAGTTTCTCTATGTCTATCATGGCTCGGGCAAGATGCCGACCGACGCGGCCGAGCGGCAAGCCTCAATAGATGCCTGGACCGGTTGGTACGGCAAGCTCGGATCGGCCGTGGTCGACGGCGGCAATCCGGTCGGCATGTCGAAGATGGTGCTGTCCGGCGGCAAGGTCGAAAACAATGGCGGCAGCAACCCAACCGCCGGCTACACGATCATCGACGCCAGGGACTTCGACGATGCGGTCGCCAAGGCCAAGGATTGTCCGATCCTCATGGATCCGGCCTTCAGCGTCGAGATCGCACCGATCATCGAAATGATGTGACGCGTCGGCGCTTGGCATGATCTTTCCGAAAACCGCTTTCCACTTTTCGGGATCATGCTCATGACCGCGCCGCGATCGCGGCGGCCGCGCCAGCCATCGTCGTGGCGCTGACGCGGTTGGCAATCCTCATGGCGCGCTTGCTTTTCATGAGCTTGCGCGCCTGCGCGGCGGCGAGCACCCAGGCGAGATCGATAGCGATGAGAACCACCGCCATGGTGGCAGTCAGCTCGACCCAGCCAACGATGCTGACAGAAGCCAGGTCGATGATGGTCGGCAGCAGCGCCAGATAGAACATCATGATCTTCGGGTTGCCGAGCGTCACCGCCATACCGGCGAAGAACAGCCTTGCCGCCGAATCCTCGCGCGGCATCTCGCCCTCTTTGGCGTCGACCGGAGCGGTCCACATCTTCCAGGCGAGGTAGGCGAGATAGGCAACGCCGGCCCACTTCACGATGACGAAGGCAAAATGAAAGGTCTGCGCCACCACGGCGAGCCCGAACACCGCCAGCGACAGCCAGATGCCCTCGCCGATCCACATGGCGAGCAGGAACGGGAACACGTCGCGAAACCCTTTCGAGATGACGCGCGCGACCAGCGCCGCGATCGAAGGACCGGGCGACCCGGCGGCGACGAACAAGGCGGCAGCGAAAATCAGCAATGAAGTAAGATGCATGGCGAGGATCTCTGTTTGAAAGCCTTCGGTGTCTGACATTATCGCAAGAGATTGAGCTGCGGTAGCACAGACACAAGCTGCTTGCCGGGCCAAGCCCTTGCCGCTAGAAAACCCGTCCCGATATCCATTTCGAGCTTCACTTTGCCTCAGTAACCGCCGGTCTCGCTAACGCCCCCGACGCACCGCATGGCGCCGCATCCGCGGTGCCTGTTTTCATTTTCACGTGTTCCTCTGGGCGGCGGTTCGAGACCGGTTTGGCACTGCTGAACCGCTGTCGCCCGGCTGACCGCCCAAGACATCCGACTTCCAAGAACCGCAGCCTCTCGCCACGCCGCGCTCACATGGGCATCTCGAGCTTGCCGACCTGATGAACTTCCCGACGGGAAGGGCTTACCGGCATGTCTTCTATCCTGCGCAGCCACTGGACGATTGCGCCTCAAATCGCGCCACGACCCCTGATCAACTGCAATCGCTGCGGCACCGTGAAGGCCTATCGCTGCAGCGAAAAATTCCGCGTCAACGCCAATGGCAAGCGCATCGACGTCTGGCTGATCTATCGCTGTGTCGACTGCGACAATTCCTGGAATCTCGGCATTTTCGGGCGCCGCAACCGCCGCGACATCGAACCGGTGTTGCTGCGGGCGCTTGAAAGCAACGATCCGGAGCTGGCGCGGCGCCATGCCTTCGACATCACAGCACTGCGCAACCAGGTAGGGTGTGTCGAGGAGTTCTCCGAAGTCGCCGTGCACAAGCAGGTGTACAGCGAGCACAAGGAAGGCGCCACGGCGCTTGAACTCAGGCTTGGTCTTGCAATGCCGATATCTGTCCGGCTCGACCGTTTGCTGGCCAACGAACTCGGCATCTCGCGGTCGCGGCTTCAGGCGCTGGAAGAGCGGCGCCTGCTGGCCATTGCGCCGGAGGGCAGCAAAGCCCTTCGCAAACCAGCCCGCGAGGGAACGACGATCCGCATCGATCTTGCCGGCGAACCCGATCGGCGGGCCATTATCCTGGCCGCCGGAGGATGAAAAAGGGGCGAGGCACCGATGTGCCCCGCCCCTCTTCAATCCAAAAAAGATAGAAAAATTACGCTGCGCCGACCGCCTTGGACGACTTCTCGAAGCGCTTGCGCTCGTTCGGGTCGAGATAGAGCTTGCGCAGGCGAATGGTCTTCGGCGTCACCTCGACCAGTTCGTCGTCCTGGATCCAGGCCAAAGCGCGCTCCAGCGTCATGCGGATCGGCGGGGTGAGCTTGACCGCCTCATCCTTGCCGGCAGCGCGGATGTTGGTCAGCTTCTTGCCCTTCAGCACGTTCACTTCGAGGTCGTTGTCGCGGCTGTGGATGCCGATGATCATGCCCTGATAGACCTTGACGCCCGGATCGATGACCATCGGGCCGCGGTCTTCCAGGTTCCACATGGCGTAGGCGACCGATTCGCCCTGCTCGTTGGAGATCAGGACGCCGTTGGTGCGGCCGGCCAGCTCGCCCTTGTAGGGCTCATAGGCATGGAACAGCCGGTTCATCACGGCGGTGCCGCGCGTGTCGGTCAACAGTTCCGACTGGTAGCCGATCAGGCCGCGCGTCGGCGCGTGGAAGACGATGCGCTGGCGATTGCCGCCGGAGGGGCGCAACTCGACCATCTCGGCCTTGCGCTCCGACATCTTCTGCACGACAACGCCGGCATGCTCCTCGTCGACGTCGATGACGACTTCCTCGACCGGCTCCAGCAATTCGCCGTTCTCGCCCTTCTGCATGACGACGCGCGGACGCGACACGGCGATTTCAAAGCCTTCGCGGCGCATCGTCTCGATCAGCACGGCCAGCTGCAATTCGCCGCGACCGGAGACGAAGAACGAATCCTTGTCGGGCGATTCCTCGATCTTCAGCGCGACATTGCCTTCGGCCTCACGCAGCAGGCGGTCGCGGATGACGCGGCTGGTCACCTTGTCGCCTTCGGTGCCGGCGAGCGGGCTGTCATTGACCAGGAACGACATGGTCACGGTCGGCGGATCGATCGGCTGCGCATGCAGCGGCTCGGTCACCGCCGGGTCGCAGAACGTGTCGGCGACGGTGCCCTTCGACAGGCCGGCAATGGCGACGATGTCGCCCGCCTGCGCTTCTTCGATCGGCTGGCGCTCGAGGCCGCGGAAAGCGAGGATCTTGGAGACGCGGCCGGTTTCGATCTGGGTGCCGTCATGGTGCAGCACCTTGACCGCCTGGTTGGCCTTCAGCGAGCCGGATTCGATGCGGCCGGTGATGATGCGGCCGAGGAAGGGGTTGGCTTCCAGGATGGTGCCGATCATGCGGAACGGGCCGGGATGAACGGTCGGCTCCGGCACATGCTTGATGACGAGATCGAACAGCGGCGCAAGCTGCTGGTCCTTGGGGCCTTCCGGATTCTCCGACACCCAGCCGTCGCGGCCCGAACCGTAGAGGATCGGGAAATCCAGCTGCTCGTCGGTGGCGTCGAGCGCCGCGAACAGGTCAAACACCTCGTTGACCACTTCGACGTGGCGGGCGTCCGGCCGGTCGATCTTGTTGATGACGACGATCGGCCGCAGGCCGACCTTGAGCGCCTTGCCGACGACGAACTTGGTCTGCGGCATCGGACCCTCGGCGGCGTCGACCAACACGATGGCCGAATCCACCATCGACAGGATGCGCTCGACCTCACCGCCGAAATCAGCGTGGCCGGGGGTGTCGACGATGTTGATGCGCGTATCCTTCCAGTCGACCGAGGTCGCCTTGGCCAGGATGGTGATGCCGCGTTCCTTTTCGAGATCGTTGGAATCCATGGCGCGCTCGGCGACGCGCTGGTTGTCGCGGAAGGAGCCGGACTGCTTCAGGAGCTGGTCGACGAGGGTGGTCTTTCCATGGTCGACGTGCGCGATGATCGCGATATTACGGAGTTTCATGTTCTGGTCTCGGGAGCGTTGCAGGCAGCAGGCCAAAGGCGCCGCCTCTTTCGGTTGCGCGGCTCATACAGGGTTTTTCGCAATTGCGAAAGAGGATGCGCGACACCAAATACTCATCAAATCTTAACGGTCTCGGTGTGAAATGATTTTGTTAACCAAGGCGGGAACCTTCCAAGGCCCGGGCAGTTCGACCATCATGACCGATAAACTCAACCGATTCTGGCCTCTCATCGCATCGGTGGCCTTTGCCATGCTGCTGGCGGCCAACGCTGCGCAGTCGGCCGCGACGCTGAAGGAGGCTCGGCCTGCCCTGCCGTCCAATGCACCGGCCGAACAGGTCTTCGCCGACGCGCCCGACGGTGTCGATCCGGTCGTGACCGGACCGGTCAGCGCCGCTTTCAAGCAGCGCCAGGCCGACGCCAACTGCGATACCGCCGTCTGGCCCAACATTCCGATGGTCTGCTACCCCGACTGAAGGCCGCGCGCTCCCCTGGAGCGCGACAGCCGTTTCCCAACCACCTGAGCCCTTATGCCGAGCGCACCGGGTCGAGCGTGACCTTGTAGAGTTCGTTGTCGTCGCGGTCCATCAGCCGCACCGTCAGCTGCTCGCTGGCGCCGCTGATATCGACAAGCCCGAAGAATTGCAGGCCGGCCGACGGCGGCAGGTTCTGGCCCTGTTCGGCGGTCGGCGCCTTGATGAACTTCAGCTCCGGGCCGAACGTCATGTCGAAATCGTTTGGACCGAAGGTGCCTGCGTGGATCGGCCCCGAGACGAATTCCCAGAACGGGTTGAAATCCTGGAACTGCGCCTTGTCAGGATTGTAGTAGTGCGCGGCCGTGTAGTGCACATCGGCGGTTAGCCACACCGTGTTGGTGATGCCGGCATTCTTGATGAAGCGCAGGAGGTCGGCGATCTCGAGTTCGCGTCCCTTCGGCAGTCCGTTGTCGCCATTGCTGACCGCCTCCGCGCCAACCTTCTTGGCGCCGTCGTCCCAGACGACGAGGCCGAGCGGCATGTCGGCGGCGATGATCTTCCAGGTCGCCTTGGAGCTGGCCAGCTCCCGCTTCAGCCATTTCGTCTGCTGCTCGCCGAGCATGCGTGACTGTGGTGTCATCTCCTCCTGCATGTCGGGACCGTTCGGGCCACGATAGGACCGCATGTCGAGGAAGAACACGTCGAGCAGCGGTCCGTAGGCTATTTTTCGATAGACGCGGCCGGGCTCCGACGGTTCGTAGCGGATCGTCGTCATTTCATGGAAGGCGCGCGCCGCACGCGCCGCCAGCACATGGATGGACTTTTCCGTGTAGCGATTGTCGGCGGCCAGATTCTTCGAATCCGACCAGTTGTTCAGCACCTCATGGTCGTCCCACTGGTAGAAGGTCGGGCAAATGGCGCTCAGGCCCAGCACGTTCCTGTCCATCATGTTGTACTTCCACTGGTCGCGGTATTCGTCCAGCGTTTCGGCCACCTTGCGCTTGCCGTCGATCAGCACGACGTTCTTCCACTTGCCGCCGCCGGGCAGGTCGACCTCGTCCTTCATGGCGCCGTCGGCATAGATGGTGTCGCCCGAATGCAGGAAGAAATCGGGCGTGTGCTTGCCGATCGTGGCATAGGTCTTCATGCCGGTCTCGTCGATGCCCCAGCCCTGGCCGGCGGTGTCGCCCGACCAGGCGAACTTGATGTCGCGCTTCGAGGCCGGCGCGGTGCAGAAGCGGCCGACGATCGGCTCGGAGACGACGTTGATGTCGGCGAGATCGGCCGCCGTCATGCGGTAGAAGATGTCCTGGTCGGAAGCGAGGTCGGTCAGCAGCCGCTTCACCGTGTAGTCGCTGGCCGGCGACGTATCGAGCGGCGCCAGGCGCGTCGCATCGGTGAAGCTTTCGGTCGACGACACTTCGAACATGACACGCGACGGGCGGTCCGTGCGCGTCCACACCATGCCGCTGGTGGCGTCGACATCGCCGGACTGGACCCCATGAGTGAAGGCCGGGCGCTGGCTGGCGCGGGAGTAATAGGGCATTGCGAGACCCGAAGCGCCGAGCAGACCAGCCGCGCTCGCGGAGGTGACAAAGGCGCGGCGGGTCAACGAAAGCTTGCTCATGGCTGTCTCCTGGATGGCTTTGAAAATTGCCATCAAGGTCCAGCGTCAATGTTGCAGGCGCATCTCGGGATGATGAAGTTTTGATAACAATGTTCCCTTCCCCCTTGTGGGGGAAGGAAAAAACTCAAGCCGCCTGCGGTTCCGGATCCAACGCCGGGCGGCTCGTATTGATCAGCAGAGAAATACACGCAGCGGCGATCGCCGTCATACCTGCGATCAGGAAGGCCAGCTCGTAATTGCCCTGCAGCTCGCGCATGGTGCCGGCGAAGGCAGCCGCGGTGGCCGCGCCGACCTGATGGCCGGCAACGATCCAGCCGAAAACGAGCGGCCCGCTGCGGTCGCCGAAGGCCTCGTTGGCGAGCCTCAGTGTCGGCGGCACGGTGGCGATCCAGTCGAGGCCATAGAGCACGGCAAAGATGACCAGGCTGGTCGCCGAGAAGCCGGAATAGGGCAGATAGATCAGCGACAGGCCACGGATGGCATAGTAGACGCCGAGCAGCTTGCGCGGATCGAAGCGGTCGGTGAGCCAGCCCGACAGGGTCGTGCCGATCAGGTCGAAAATGCCCATCATCGACAACAGGCCGGCGGCCTGCACCTCGCCGATGCCCATGTCGCCGCAGAAGGCGATCAGATGGGTGCCGACAAGGCCGTTGGTGGTGAAGCCGCAGACGAAGAAGGTGGCGAACAGATACCAGAAGACGCGCGTGCCGGCGGCTCGGCGCAGCGTGTTAAGCGTATGCGCCAGGAAATTGCCTTGCGATGCCGGTGACACCGGCGGCACGTCGTCGGCCTCGGCGCCATAGCGCACCATGCCGATCGAGACTGGGCGCTCCGGCACCAGCAGCCAGACCAGCGGCACCAGGGCGGCAGTGGCGATGGCGACCGCAATGGCGACCGGCTGCCAGCCACCCGACTGCGCCAATGCGGCGATCAACGGCAGGAACACCAGCATGCCGGAGGCGCTGGAGGCCGACATCAGCCCCATGACGAGACCGCGGTTGGTCTTGAACCAGCGGTTGACGATGGTGGCGCCGAGCACGCTGGCGACGGCGCCTGAACCGATGCCGGAAAATACGCCCCAGGTAATGAACAGATGCCAGGGCTTGGTCATCAAAAGGCTGAGCGCGGTCGAGCCAGACATCACCACCAGTGAGGCAATCACCGTGCGGCGCAGCCCGATGCGCTCCATCAGCGCCGCTGCGAACGGACCGGTCAGACCGTAGAGCAGGATGCCGACGCCGGCGGCCACCGAAATGACGTCGCGCCGCCAGCCGAAGCTGTTTTCTAGCGGTAGCATCATGACGGCGGGGGCGGAGCGCAGGCCGGCCGCGACCAGCAGGCAGAGAAAGATGACGCCGACCACGACGAAGGCGTAGCGCTGGCCAAAAGGACGGGATTGAGCTATCATGTTACTGACCGGTACGTTGCAGGGTGGAGGAACCATACGTACCGATCGGTAACATTGTCAATCGAGTCTCATGATGCCAACCGACAAAAAAATTGAACTGACCATCAGCGGCGATCATGCATCGGCTCCGCCCAAGGCCGCCAAGAAGATTCTTGATGTGGCCTATGAGCTGTTCTACCGGCGCGGCATCAGGGCGATCGGCGTCGACGAGATCGTCAAGCGCGCCGGCGTTACCAAGCCCAGCCTCTACCGCAGCTTCCCCTCCAAGGACGAATTGGCGGCTTCCTACCTCAGGCAGTACGATCATGAGTACTGGCAACGTTTCGACGAAGCGGTGAGCGCCCATCCCGGCGACCCGCGCGCGCAGATCAAGGCTTTCCTGACCCGCGTCGGCAAGCGCACGCAGATGCCGGAATATCGCGGCTGCGGCATGACCAACGCGGCGGTCGAATATCCCGAGCGCGGCCATCCGGCGCGCGTCGTGAGCGAAGACAACAAGCAGGAATTGCGCCGCCGCCTGCGCGCCATGGCGGCCGCCATGGGCGCACAAAACGCCGACACGCTGGGCGACGGGCTGCTGCTGTTGATCGAGGGCGCCTATATCAGCGGCCAGTTGTTCGGGCTTGGCGGACCGGCGCAGTCGGTGGCGGTGAACGCCGACCTGCTGATTGAAGCCAGCTTGAAGAAATAGCGATTGGCGATAGGCTGCGGCGGCCTCCAACGGAGATGTCCGCCATGCGCAGCCTGTTGATCCCGCTCGTCCTCGCCGGCTTTTGCCAGGCGGCGTATGCCGGCGACATATCGAGCGCCTATACCGATCTCGACTGGAAGAAGGACTGCGTGACCTATGCGCAAGCCGGCGAAGGCGAAGGCGACTGGTCCGACCTCGCCTGCACCGGTTATCGCGGCTATCCCGTGCTGATCGCCTATGACGATGCCCGCGAATCGCTGTTCTACGGATTTCCGCCCGGCGGCGACATGACATCGGCCTGGGAGAGTTTCTCCGGTTTCAACTCGTCCGGAGCCAAGATCGAGTGGCGCATCGAAACGTCAGGCGACAAGGCGGTGCCGTTCGCGGCCATCCACCGCCGCTCGATTAGCAATGGCGAGGACGAAACCAAGAAGACGGAGGTGCTATTGGTGGCCAAGGTCGGCCAGATGGACGCCCGCGAGAGCTGCACCGTCGGCCTTGTGCTGGCCACCGGCAACCCGGCGGCCAACGATCAGGCGCGCAAGCTCGCCGACGAAAAGGCGCGCACCTTCACTTGCGGCAAGGACAGGCACACCGTCATCGGCGACGTGCCTGCCTTCGGCCGGGTCGACAACTGACCGGCTACTTGCTCGCCTTGGCGCGGTCGACCGCGTCCATGATCATCTTCTTGGCGTATTTGGAATCGTGCCAACCCTCGATCTTGACCCATTTGCCGGGCTCCAGATCCTTGTAGTGCTCGAAGAAGTGCTGCACCTGCTGGCGGGTGATTTCGGGCAGATGCGTGTATTCGGTGACGTTCTCGTAGCGCAGCGTCAGCTTCGGCGACGGCACGGCGATGACTTTCTCGTCCTGGCCGGCATTGTCTTCCATGATCAAGACGCCGATCGGCCTGACATTGATGACGCAGCCCGGCACCAGCGCGCGCGTGTTGCAGACCAGCACGTCGATCGGGTCTCCATCGCCCGACAGCGTATGCGGCACGAAGCCGTAATTGCCGGGATAGCGCATCGAGGTGTGCAGGAAGCGGTCGACGAACAGCGTGCCGGCCTCCTTGTCCATCTCGTACTTGATCGGCTCGCCGCCGATCGGCACTTCGATGATGACGTTGACGTCTTCAGGCGGATTCTTTCCGGTGGCTATCGCTTCAATGCGCATGGCTTTGTCCCTCTCTCGGTTGGGAGAGGGATAGCGGGCGGCGCACAATGGTGCAATGCGGCGAATGGTATTCGCGGACGTCAGTCGAGACGCGATGGCATCCGGCGCGTTCAATCATCAGCACATGATGTTTCAGCGCCGTGATTTTCGCAGGGCATGCATCCGCGCACCGCCTTCGCTGTCAGCGGTCATCCCTCGGCGGTCATTCCCAGACGAAAGCGACCTTCTTCAGCGCCTTCTGCTCGAAAATCTCGACGCCTTCGGCGATGTCGCGGCCGCCGGCGCCGGCATAGAAGGCGAGCGCATTCTGGTTGTCTTCCAGAGCCCACACCACCATGCCCTTCAGCCCATGGTCGGCAAGCCGCGCCTTGGCGGCGGCAAACAGCCGCCTGCCGAGCCCGATGCCCTGATATTCCGGGCGCAGGTACAATTCGTAGATTTCGCCTTGCTGCTTGAGTTCCTTGGCGCGGTTCTTGCCGATCGTCGCATAGCCGGCGATGGTGCCGCCGATCTCGATGATCAGGACGGTGGCGGCGCGGCGAATCGCATTCGCCCACCAGTCGGTGCCGCGGCG
This sequence comes from bacterium M00.F.Ca.ET.205.01.1.1, assembly GCA_004791255.1. GTDB lineage: Bacteria > Pseudomonadota > Alphaproteobacteria > Rhizobiales > Rhizobiaceae > Mesorhizobium. The sequence continues at coordinate 719,426 of SRUQ01000001.1, read as the reverse complement.
GTTGATCATTGATGTCAGCGTGCGGTGCGGAATGATGCCACTATAGGCGCCACGCCAGGCTTCCAGATGCACTTCGGCGATGGCGCCGGCATCGCGCGGCTCGGCTTTGCGGATGTCGATGGTCAGCGTATTCATGATTTGTTAACCATAAACCCGCATCGGCCGATTGCAAGAGTCCGGGCGGCCCGCCAACCGCTTTCTCACAGGCGCTCACGACACTGATGACCGGAGCGGCGCGTGCTTTTTGTGCGTGAGCGCCGGAAGCGCAGAAAGCCGCGTCAGGCGCCCGGCTGAGTAGCGTTGCAGCCGGGCTTTTCAGATTTCGACGAGATGGTCGTCAAGCTCGTTGGCGTCGCCCGATGTGACCGGGAAATGCTCGGCCAGCACCGCGCCCACCTGCTCGATCGCCTTGACGAAGCCGTCGGCCAGCCGATCGTCGCCGGCATGAGCGGTCAAGTCGCGCACGACGCCGTCCCAGAGCTGCTGGCCGACCTTGGCGTCGATGCCCGCGTCGGCGACCACCTCGGCATAGCGCTCGGCGATCGAGACGAAGACCAGCACGCCGGTGCGCGCCGTGGTGCGGTGCACGTTGCGGGCCAGGAACTGCTTGATGGCATTGGTATGCGCGGCCTGGTAGCGCAGCGGCCGCGCCACCAGATGGATGCGCAGGCCGGGCAACGCCCATAGCAGCGCGAGCACAGAGCCCAGCGCCAGAAGCTGGGCGATAACGAAATGCGGCAGGCGGATGGTGAGCCACCAGGCTTCCAGCCCATAGGCGACCGCCAGGCTGGCGATCAGCATCCCCAACGCCGCCATGAAGGCGGCCGGAAAGAAATAGCCCTCGCTGGAATGGGCCACGACGCAGTAGATTTCGCCGTCGGTCCTGGCCTCGGCTGCACGGATCGCGTCGGCGATGCGCTCATGATCCTGCGGGCTGATCGGTCGTGTTGCCATCTTGTCTCACCAGCTTCCTGAGGAACCGCCACCACCGGACGAGCCGCCGCCGCCCGAAAAACCGCCGCCGCTGCTGCTCGAGCCTGACGACCAGCCGCTGCTGGAGCTGCCGGATGACCAGCCGCTGTTCGATGAGCCGGACGTCCAGCCGCTGCCGCCGGACGACCCGCTTGGCCCGCGGCCGTAACGGAACGTCATGCCCAGCCATTTGTACACGCCGGGCGACAGTTTCGTGCCGAACATCGGCGGCAGGAACGCCATCGCCAGGCCGCCGAAGAACATTGTCGCCCACAGGATCAGAAAAATCGTGACGATCGGGTCCATGGGGGTGCTGTTGTCGGCCGGATTGCGTTTGCCGCGTGCTTCCAGCTCTTCCGGATTGCCCTGCAGCACCATGACCATGTCGTCGACGGCCTTGCTGATGCCGCCGGAGAAATCGCCGGCGCGGAAGGCCGGCACCATGTCGTTTTCGATGATCAGCTTGGTGTGCAGATCGGTCAGCGTGCCTTCCAGCCCGTAGCCGACCTCGATACGCATCTTGCGGTCGTTCTTCGCCACCAGCAAAAGCACACCGTTGTTCTCGCCGGCCTGGCCTAGCTTCCAGAAGCGGAACAGCCGGTTGGCGTAGGGCTCGATCTCCTCGCCCTCGAGGCTGGGGATGGTGGCGACGACGATCTGGTCGGAACCCTTCTTTTCGAAATCGGCCAGCTTCTGCGCCAACGCCGCCTCAGCGGCATCATTGATGATGCCGGCATTGTCGACGACGCGCCCAGTGAGTGCCGGCAGTTCGGCGGCAAGCGTCGCGACGCTGACGAACAGCATCGCCGCCAGCGCCAGCAAGCCCGCAGCCGCCATCGTCCTAAAGCGGGTGCAGGCTGAGCGCATGAACCCTGACGCGTCGATGCCCTGCCCCCCCATGCTCGTCACCAGCTCCCCGAGGAGCCGCCGCCGCCCGACGAACCGCCGCCGCCGGAAAAGCCGCCGCCACTGCTGCTTGAGCCGGACGACCAGCCGCCACCGCTGGAAGAGCTGCTGGATGAGCGTCGGCCCGGCTCGAAAGTCATGCCCAGCCAGCGGTAGCGGCCGGGGCCGAGCTTCTTGCCGAAGATCGGCGGCAGGATGGAGGCCGCCATGCCGCCGAAGAAGATGATCGCCCAGATGGTGATGAAGACGCCGAAGAACAAATCGTCGGGATTGAACGGCGCCTCCTCGTTGCGCTTGCCGCGCGCCTCCAGCTCCTCCGGATTGCCCTCCAGCACCATGACCATGTCGTCGACGGCCTTGCTGATGCCGCCCGAGAAATCGCCGGCGCGGAAGGCCGGCACCATGTCGTTTTCGATGATCAGCTTGGTGTGCAAATCGGTCAGCGTGCCTTCCAGCCCGTAGCCGACCTCGATGCGCATCTTGCGGTCGTTCGGCGCGACCAAGAGCAGCACGCCGTTGTTTTCCTTGGCCTGGCCGAGCTTCCAGAAGCGGAACAGCCGGTTGGCGTAAGGCTCGATCTCCTCGCCATCGAGGCTGGGGATGGTCGCGACGACGATCTGGTCGGAGCCCTTGGCCTCGAAGGCGGCGAGCTTCTGCTTCAGCGCCGCTTTCGTGCCGGCATCGATGACGCCGGCATTGTCGACGACACGGCCGGTTAGTGCGGGAAGATCGGCCGCGAAGACAGAGAGGGGGAAGAGACAGAAGATCAGGCCAAGAAGGGTAAGGAAAGCGTTCCGTCGCGCGCCCCCAACAGAACCGCCGATCTCCCCCCTTCTGGGGGGTGAGGCGTGGTCCGCGCAGCGGACGGAAAGCCAATTGCTTGGTTTGCCGAACGACGAACGCCCGGAGCGACAGCGAAGGGCTGGGTCCGGCAGGACGGAGGGGGGCGCGACGGAACGCAATGCTTTCAGACCCAGCGAAACAATGGCCCGCTCAGCCGCCCTGCTTCGTCCCGAAATCGACCTTCGGCGGCTGCATCTTGTCTTCTTCGATGGTGAAATTGGCAAACGGCTCGTTGCTGCGGAACCAGAAGGTCGCCCACAGCACCGAGGGGAAGGTCTTCAGCGTCAGATTGTAGTCCTTGACCGCCTGGATGTAGTCGCGCCGCGACACCGCGATGCGGTTCTCCGTGCCCTCGAGCTGCGCTTGCAGCGCCAGGAAATTCTGATTGGCCTTGAGGTCTGGATAGGCCTCCGACACGGCGATCAGCCGCGACAGCGCGCTGGTCAGCCCTGCCTGGGCATCCTGGAACTTCTTGAGCGCTTCGGGATCTTTCAGCGTTTCCGGCGTCACCGTGATCTGCGTTGCCTTGGCACGCGCCGCGACCACCGCCTCGAGCGTGTCCTTTTCGTGCGAAGCATAGCCCTTGACCGTCTCGACCAGGTTGGGGATGAGGTCGGTGCGGCGCTGATACTGGTTCAGCACCTCGCTCCAAGCCGCCTTGGCATTTTCCTCCGCCGTCGGGATGGTGTTGTAACCGCAGCCGGAAAGCAGCGGCAGCAGGATGGCCATCATCAGGAAGACGGGCAGCGTGCGGAACACGGATGGTGAGGCAAGGCGCTGGGCAAGCATGATCGGTTCCCTCGATAGAAGTTGCATGCGAAGCATTACCACAATCGGCGCGCAAGAAAACGGCCTCGCCGGCAACCGTGTGCCTGAACCCGCCGCGCCCGCAAGGCCCTGTGATTGGCTGTGCGAACGCGGTAAGGTCTGACCAGAAACGGGACATCATCATGGCGCAACGCCAGAACAGCGACAGCGAATCGCGCCGTATCCTCGAGCGCGTCGCGCGCGAGACCGACCCGGCCGGCACCTCGCTGGTGGCGCGGACCGCCAAGGGCGTGCGCGACCATGTCGCCGCGGCCGATGCCGACCGCGCCGACCCGATCGAGGTCTGGGGCACGCGCATTGGCAGGATACTCGGCCTGCTTGTGGCGCTGGGCCTGATGGTCTGGCTCGTGCTTTTCCTCATCCAGGGCAGTTAGGAATCAGCAATTATGAGCGCCGAACAAGCCGACGCGCCGCGAGCGGTCATCGTCATTTCCAGTCATGTCGCGCGCGGCTCGGTCGGCAATCGCGCCGCCGTGTTCGCGCTGGAGACGCTGGGCTTCCCGGTCTGGGCGGTGCCGACCATCATCCTGCCCTGGCATCCCGGCCATGGCCGCGCGACCCGCATCGTGCCGCCGCTCGACCAGTTCAAGGCGCTGATGGCCGATCTCGAACGGGCGCCCTGGCTGGGCGAGGTCGGCGCCGTGCTGTCGGGCTATCTCGGCGAAGCCGGCCAGGCCGAGGCCGTCGCCTCGCTGGTCGCGACGGTCAAGGCGAGGAATGCCAAGGCCGTCTATATCTGCGATCCGGTGATGGGCGATTCCGGCGGGCTCTACGTGCCGGAGCCGACCGCCGCCGCCATGCGCGACCGGCTGATGCCGATCGCCGACATCGCCACCCCCAACCGCTACGAGCTGGAGTGGATGGCCGGCGCGCCGCTCCCGGATATCAAGTCGGTGATCTCGGCCGCCCTCCACGCCGGACCATCGACCATGCTGGTTACCTCCGCACCATCGATGATTTCAGGCGGCACCGGCAATCTTCTGCTCGACGGCACCCAGGCGCTGCTGGCGGAACATCGCCTCATCGACAAGCCGCCGAACGGGCTGGGCGACCTGACCGCCGCCGTCTACCTGGCGCGCATCCTGTCCGGCCAGCCGGCGATCAAGGCGCTGCAGTCGACCACCGCGGCGGTCTATGAAATCCTGGCGCGCACGGCAAAACGCGGCGGCGACGAACTGCAGCTCGAAACCGATGCGCAGAGCCTGTCGCATCCGATGGCGATGGTGCAGCTGCGCCACCTCACCCATCCAGGGCGGGACCGCCGGGCGTGACACCGCCCAAGGTGGTGCTGGCCGGCGCCGACGGCTGCAAGGCCGGCTGGATCGCCGTGCGGCGCGACCCCGACAAGGCGCCTTCGGTCGAGGTGTTCCCCAGCTTCGCGGCGCTGCTTGCGGCACTGCCCGTCGACGCCATCATCGCCGTCGACATGCCGATCGGCCTGCCGGACTTTTCGGCCAAGGGCGGGCGCGGGCCGGAAGCGCTGGTGCGGCCGCTGCTCGGCGCACGCCAGTCGAGCGTCTTTTCGATCCCTTCGCGGGCCGCGCTCTATGCCGACACCAGCGATTTCACCAATGTCGAAGCCTGGTACGACGCGCATCGCAGGGCAAGCGAATTGGCCAGGTCGACATCCGATCCGCCGCGCGGCGTTTCGATCCAGGCATTCGGCATTTTTTCCAAGATCCGTGAGATCGACACATTGCTGATTGCGCGACCGGAATTGCGCGGCCGCCTCTTCGAATCGCATCCGGAGGTCGCCTTCTGCCGGCTGAACGGCGGTCAGGCCATGTCGCTGCCGAAGAAGATCAAGGGCGCGGTCAATCCCGCTGGAATGGAGGAACGCAAGGCGCTGCTCTGCCGGCATGGCTTTGAGAAGGCCTTTCTCGACCAAGCGGCGCCGAAGGGTGCGGCATCAGATGATTTCCTCGACGCCGCCGCGATGATGCTGATTGCCGACCGCATCGCCGGCGGCGAGGCAAGGCCGTTTCCCGACCCACCGGTGACCGACCGTTTCGGCATCCCCGTCGCCATCTGGGCGTGATGGACCAGCATTTGCCGCATGGCAATTGCAGCGGCTCCTGCAATTCTGCATTGCTCGCGACGGGCTTTTGCCGTTAGAGGGCTTTTCTCGACCGCAACGAGCTGCCGCCTCCAACCCGGAAAGGCTTTAGCCGCCCATGCCCCACCTTCCCGAACATCTCCTCGCCGGCTATCGCAACTTCATGAGCGGCCGCTATCTTACCGAGAGCGGGCGCTATCGCGAACTCGCCCGCGAGGGACAGTCCCCGGAAACGATGATCGTTGCCTGTTGCGATTCCCGCGCGGCCCCTGAGGCGATCTTCGACGCCGGGCCAGGCGAACTGTTCGTGCTGCGCAATGTCGGCAATCTGGTGCCGCCTTACGCGCCGGACGGTGAATTCCATTCGACCTCGGCGGCGCTCGAATTCGCGGTGCAGAGCCTTAAGGTCAAGAACATCGTCGTCATGGGCCACGGCCGCTGCGGCGGCATCCGCGCCGCGCTCGACCCTACGGCGACGCCGCTGTCGCCGGGCGATTTCATCGGCAAGTGGATGAGCCTGATCGCGCCGGCCGCCGAGACCGTGTCGTCCAGCACCTTCATGACGGCGACGGAGCGCCAGACAGCACTTGAGCGCATCTCGATCCGCTACTCCATCGCCAACCTGAGGACCTTCCCCTGCGTTTCCATCCTGGAGGGCAAGGGCCGGCTGTCGCTGCACGGCGCCTGGTTCGACATTTCGAGCGGCGAGCTTTGGGTCATGAACAAGGAGACCGGCGACTTCGAACGACCGCAGCTGGGATGAGCGGACCGGTGCAGCGAGCCATGAACCGCCGACCACTCTTTCTCGCGGCGGCCGTGCTGCTGCTTCTGTCCAGCCTCACCGCCCGTGCCGACGATGGCGCCATCATCGACCGCTGGTATTCGGCGCTGCTGGTCGCCGACCGTGCCGAACTGTCGGACCTGCTCGCCGACGATGTCCGTATCAAGCTCGACGACATCGGCATCATCCAGGGCAAGCAGGAGTTCATCGCCGCGATCGACGAATGGCAGGGCGCGGTGGCCGGTGCGACGATACGGCACCGGATCGAGAACAGCGAGGCCGGCACTACCTCGGTGATCGCCTGCTACGACTTCCCCGACAACGACATGCTGATGCACGAGACCTTCGCCATATCAGGCAACCGCATCACGGCGAGTACGCAGAAGGCGCTCGCGCAAAGCTGCGAGGCCTATTGATCCGGCGCGCCGTTGCGCGCGACAGAGCGGCGCCCTACATCGCTGCTGTCGCATCCTTCCAGCATATCCCGATCCCAACAGCCCAGAGATAGCCCATGCCCGTCACGAAAGCCGTCGATCTTGTCGCCCATCCGCTGACCGCGTGGCAAGGGCCGCTCGGCCTGCCCGATTTTGCCCATATCGGCGACGATGATTTTTCCCCGGTTTTCGACGCGGCCTTGAAGGCGCATGCGGCCGAGATCGACGCAATCGCCGGCAACAAGGACGCGCCGACCATCGAGAACACGCTTGCCGCGCTGGAGCTTGCCGGCGAGGCGCTCGATCATGTCTCGTCGATCTTCTGGTGCCGGGCCGGCGCCCACACCAACGACACGATCCAGGCGCTGGAGCGCGACATCTCGCCAAGAATGTCGCGGCATTTCTCGGCGATCTCGATGAACGAAAAACTGTTTGCCCGCATCGACGATCTCTACCAGCGCAGGGACTCTCTGAAGCTCGACGCCGAGACGCTGCGGGTGCTGGAAAAGACCTGGAAGGGCTTCGTCCGCTCCGGCGCAAAGCTCGATGCCGACGGCAAGAAGCGGCTGGCCGGCATCAGCGAGGAACTGTCCTCGCTCGGCACCAGTTTCGGCCAGAACGTGCTGGCCGACGAGCGCGACTGGGCGCTGTTTCTCGACGAGGCCGACCTTGCCGGCCTGCCCGATTTCCTGAAGAGCGCCATGGCCGAGGCCGCCGAGATGCGTGGCCAGAAGGGCCGCTATGCCGTCACCCTGTCGCGCTCGATCTACGAGCCGTTCTCGACGTTCTCGGAACGCCGCGACCTGCGCGAGATTGCGTTCCGCGCCTTCACCATGCGTGGCCAGAATGGCGGCGCCACCGACAACACCGCCGTTGTGGCCGACACGCTCAGGCTGCGCGCCGAAAAGGCAAAACTGCTCGGCTACGCCTCCTTCGCCGCGCTGAAGCTCGACGACACCATGGCCAAGACGCCGAAGGCCGTGCATGCGCTGCTCGATCCGGTCTGGGAAAAGGCGCTGGAAAAGGCCGCCGCTGACCAGAAGGATTTGGAACGGCTGGCGGCTGAAGCCGGCAGCAACGAGAAATTCGCCGCCTGGGACTGGCGCTTCTACCAGGAGAAGCTGCGCGCCGAAAAATTCGCCTTCGACGAGGCCGAACTGAAACCCTATCTGCAGCTCGATCGCGTCATCGAGGCCTGCTTCGACGTCGCCACCAAACTGTTCGGCATCACCTTCGAGGAGGAGAAGGGCATTGCCGCCTGGCACCCCGATGCACGGGTTTTCGTGGTCAGGAATGCCGACGGCAGCGAGCGCGGCCTGTTCCTGGCCGATTATTTCGCCCGGCCGTCGAAGCGCTCGGGCGCCTGGATGAGCGCTCTGAAATCAGGCTACAGGCTCGGCCACGGCTCGAAGCCGGTGATCTACAACATCATGAACTTCGCCAAGCCGCCGGCCGGCGAGGCAGCGCTGCTCTCTGTCGATGAAGCAAAAACGCTGTTCCACGAATTCGGCCACGCGCTGCACGGCATGCTGACCGACGTCACCTGGCCGTCGGTCTCCGGCACCTCGGTCAGCCGCGATTTCGTCGAACTGCCCTCGCAGCTCTACGAGCACTGGCTGACCGTGCCGGCGGTGTTGGAAAAGCATGCGCTGCATGTGACGACCGGCAAGCCGATGCCCAAGGCACTGCTCGACAAGATGCTGGCCGCCCGCACCTTTGGCGCCGGCTTCGCCACGGTCGAATTCACCGCTTCGGCGCTGATCGACATGGCCTATCACGCGCGCCCGGATGCGCCGGAAGCACCACTTCGTTTCGAAGCCGAAACGCTGGCGACGCTTGATATGCCCGACACCATCGCGATGCGCCACCGCACCCCGCATTTCGGCCACGTCTTCTCAGGCGAAGGCTATTCGGCCGGCTACTATTCCTACATGTGGTCGGAGGTGCTGGACGCCGACGCCTTCGCTGCCTTCGAGGACACCGGCGACCCCTTCAACCCCGCACTGGCCGAGCGGTTGCTCAAGAACATCTACGCCGCCGGCGGCTCGAAGGACCCGGAAGAGCTGTACACGGCGTTCCGCGGCAAGATGCCGTCGGCAGACGCGATGATGGTGAAGAGAGGATTGGTGTGAGTAGCTGATCTCCCCCCTTGTAGGGGATGAGGCGTGGTCCGCGCAGCGAGCGGAAGCCAACTGCTTGGCTTTCCGAACGACGAACGGCCGGCAGGGCAGAGGGGGCGCTGTCCCGCCGACCCGTTCTTCGTCATTCTAGGGCGAAGCAAGGAGCGAAGCGACGCGCGCAGACCCTAGAATCCATGCCATGACGGTTGAGAGCCGCGGCGGTGCAGAATGGTCACCAGCCAATTCCGCGAAACAGCTCGAACCACTCCGGATTCGTCTTCTCGATGAGTTCAATCTTCCATTGGCGTGGCCAACGCTTCAATGACGTCTCGCGCTGGATGGCGTCGGTGATGTCGAAATACTCCTCGTACCAGACGAGACGCTGCACACCATAACGGCTGGTGAAGCTGGAGCCTTTGCCGGTCTTGTGCTCCGGCATTCGACGAGCAAGGTCGTTGGTGACACCGATATAGATCGTGCCGCCTTTCTGGCTTGCGGTCATATAGACGTAGCCGGTCATGCCGCGATCTTATCTGGCGCTATCGCCAACGGCTATTCTGGACCGTTGCATTCTGCGGCCAATGTCATGGCATGGATTCTAGGGTCTGCGCGCGTCGCTTCGCTCCTTGCTTCGCCCTAGAATGACGAAGGACGGGTCGGCGGGACAGCGCCCCCTCTGCCCTGCCGGGCATCTTCCCCACGAGGGGGGAGATTAGCCAGTTTCACCCCACGGATCCTGCACCCGTGGCCACACCGGCCGTGTCAGCTTCTTATAATCCGTCACCGCCGGATTGCTGGGATACGAGCTCGGCGCCGCGACGTAGATGATCTCGGCGGCGATCGGTTCGAAGCCGGCGTAGAAATGGTTGGTCGACTTGATCAACAGGATGTCCTTCGACAGCGGATCGACGCCGATGTTGGAAAAAATGTCGGGCTCGAAGGTCTGCGTGCGGTTGGTGTTGAGGATGATTTCGACCTCGGTCCCTTCGATGCGCACCAGTGCCGTCGGTCCGAGCGTCACCCGGCTCGGCCCAAAGCTTTGCCAGCCCTCGCTGACCGCTTTCAGCACCGTGACGCGCGCGTCGATCGGCTCGCCGGCCTGCGGCCCGGCCTTGCCGCCGAAGCGCAGATCGATGACAGCGCCCTCACCGGCAGCCAGGCAGAAGGTCACCGCGATCGGATCCCAGATCGTCGCCACGCCGATCCGGTCGATGCCGCGCGCCAGCATTTCGCGTAGCACGAAGGTGCCGTCGCCGGGCACGCCGCCGCCCGGATTGTCCCAGATGTCGGCGATGACCACCGGTCTATCCTGGCGCGCGGCGCGCACGGCCAGCGCGCGCTCGATGCCGGCGACGGCGGAGAGCATCGTCATCGCCGTCTGCTCGCGCAGGCCGTAGAGCTCGCGCCCCAGCCGCTCGGCCAGCGCATCGCCCTTGGCCTTGTCATTGTCGGTGACGACCAGGATGCGCGTGCCCATTTCGGGCACATCCGCGGCCATGAAGCCGTGGATGACCGAGACCGACAGCACGCCGTCCTTGCCGTGCAGCGCCTTGATGCGGTCGACAAAGGAGCGCATCGGCTCGCGGCTGGTCGGCAGCACCTGGATCATTCGGCAGTCGAAGGTCGAGATGACAGGCTTGATCTCACCGCGCGCCGCCGCCAGTCCGAGCTCGACCACATGCTCGCCGCGCTCGTAGAAATCGGTATGCGGGAATTCGAGGAAGTAGGCCATGATATCTGAGGCCGCCACGCGCTTCGGCGTCAGATGGCTGTGCGGATCGAACTCCGAGGCGATCACCACCTCAGGCCCGGCGATTGCCCGCACGCGCTCAAGCAGGTCGCCTTCGCAATCGTCATAGCCTTGCGCCACCATGGCGCCATGCAGGCCGAGGATGACGGCATCGACCGGCAATGCCGCGTTGAGTTGGCCGAGGATCTCGTCGCGCAGCGCCTCGTAGGTCTGCCGCTGCACCAAGCCGCCCGGCTCCGCCCAGGTGGCGGTGCCCTCGATCACGGTCAACCCCTCGGCGGCCGCGCGCCGGCGCAGCGCCACGATCGGCGAGGAGCACAATGTCGGCGTCTCCGGATGCTTGCCCGGCCCGGCATAGAACGCCATCTCGAACGAGGCCCGGTCGGTCGGTACCGGCGAGAAGGTGTTGGTTTCGGTCGCCAGCGAAGCGGTGAAGATGCGCATTGAAACTCCGTGATGGACTTTTGTTTTTCGCAATTCCGGACGGAAAACCGCTGCACACCTTTCCTGGAACTGCTGGATTGCTATTTGACCGCCCCCAGCGCCAGACCCCTGACGAGGTAGCGCTGCAGCCAGATGAACAGGATCGCCACCGGCAAGGTCGCCAGCAGCGTCGCGGCCATGACATGGTGCCATTCGATGGTGTAGCGCCCGGCGACCAGTGAGAAGACCTGGATCGGCAACGTGTAGCTTTCCTGGCTGCGCAGCATGGTCAGCGCCACCACGAACTCGTTCCAGGCATTGATGAAGGTGAAGATCGCCGTAACCGCGATTGCCGGCAGGCAGAGCGGCAGGAACACCTTGCGCAAGGTCAGCCAGCGCCCGGCGCCCTCCATCCAGGCCGCCTCCTCGAGGTCGCGCGGAATGGTGTCGAAATAGCTCTGCAGCATCCACACGGTGAAGGCGACGTTGAAGGCCATGTAGATGACGCCGAGCGCGGTGGTGCTTTCGACCAGACCCCACGCCGCCATCAGCCGGAACAGGCCGAGCACCAGCACGATCGGCGAGATCATCTGCGAGATCAAAAGGAACTGGCGGAAGGCACCGTAGCCGGCAAAACGGAACCGCGACATGGCGTAGGCCGCCGGGACCGAGATCAGGATGGCGCCCACGGTGGCGATGACCGAGACATAGAGCGAATTGGCGAGCGCCTGGCCAAAGCCCGTCGCCACCCACATGTCGGAGAAATTCGACCAGCGGAATTCGCTCGGCCACCACGTCGGCGACAGCACTTCGGACCTTGGCTTGACCGCGGTCAGCAACATCACCGCGAAGGGAAACAGCGTCACCACAATCAGCGGCGTCAGCAGCAGCCAGGCGATGATGGAGCGTTTGAGCTTACTGGTCATGCGCGCTGCTCCCGCATGGCGAGGCGGACATAGATCATGGTGAAGACAAGCAGGATGGCGAACATCACCAGCGACACCGCCGAGGCCTCGCCAAGTTTGCCGATGCGGAAGGCCAGCTTGTAGAGATGGGTGACCAGGATGTCGGTGGAATTGGCCGGCCCGCCCTGCGTCATCACCCAGATGATCGGGAAGGAATTGAAGACGTAGATGGTGTTGAGCACGATGGCGATGTTGATGAACGGCTTCAGCAGCGGGAAGGTTATCTCGCGGAACTGCTGCAGCGGCGTTGCCCCTTCCAGCGCGGCCGCCTCGTAGAGATCGTCGGGGATCGACGACAGGCCACCGAGGAAGATGGTGGTGGTGAACGGCACCGTCACCAATATGCCGATCAGCACCTGCATCGGGAACGCGGTCTCGGCCTGCGCCAGCCACTGGATGTTGTGGTCGATGAGGCCGAGGCCGAGCAGCGCCGAGTTCAGCATGCCGCTCTCGCCGCTCAGCGCCCAGCGCCAGACCACGGCCGTCATGGTCAGCGAGACCGCCCAGGGCAGCATGATGATGACGCGGGCGATGCCGCGGCCGTAGAAATCCATGTTGAGGATCATCGCCACCGGGATCGACAACAGCAGCGCGCCGCCGACCACCAGCACGGTCCACAGCCCCGTGCGCCAGAGGGCGGCGATGAAATCGGGATCGGCGGCGAGGGCCGCGAAATTGGTCAGTCCGCTGAAGTCGCGCAACTGGCCGAAGCGGCTGACGTCATGCGTCGAGATCTGGATCAGGTCCCAGACCGGCCAGAAAATGACCACCGCCGCCAGGAACAGGCTGGGCAAGGTCAGCAGATAGGGCAGAAAACGATTTTGCATCGGCTGGTTTGTACCGCTTTGCGAGGCTTCAATAGCGCTGGCTTGCCAGCTGACTAATCCTGACCTGGTCTTCTCATGCGCTCAGTCTCGAACTATGCGGCGTCTACGTCCCTACCTGCCTGCCCATCCCCCCGGAAGTTGCGGCAAAGGGCCTTCCTCTCCCCCGTCGATCAGGGGAGAGGAAAGGGGTGGCGCGCCCGCCTGAGTGAGGCGCGCCACGGGCGCAGGGAGATACGCCCTATTTCATCAGCACCGCCCCTATTTCTTGAGCACGCCGTTGGCCTTCGCCGCCGCGTCCTTGAGACCGGCCTCGGGGTCGCCGCCGAGATAGATCTTCTGCATGGCGTCCGAGGTAATCTGGGCGACTTCTTCCCAGCCTGGAATGACCGGCGCGAAGCGGGCGTCGGGCAGCAGCGCGGTGAAGGCGGCGAGATCGGCGTTGTTGACGTAATAATCCAACTTGGCCTCTTCCTTGTTCACCGGCAGGAAGCCTTCGCCCTGCGTGAACTTGGCGCGCTGTTCGGTGCTGAACAGGAAGTCGAGCAGCTTCCAGGCTTCGTCCTTGTTCTTGGAGTTTTTGAACATGATGATGGAATCGGTGACGCCATACGTGCCCCGCGCCCCGGTCGGACCAGCCGGAATGGCCGCCACGCCGTATTTCAGCTTCGGCGCCTCGTCCTTGATCTGGTTGGACAGGAACGGTGCGGTGATCATCATGCCGACCTTGCCCTGCTTGAACAGGTTCTGCACGTCCTCGCGGTTGTTGGAGGTGACGCCGGGCTCGGTCAGGCCCTCGTCGATCATCGACTTGTAGAGCTTGGCGGCTTCGAGGGCGCCCGGCGTGCCGAGGCCCGACGTGCCGTCCTTGTTCAGGATCTCGGTGCCTTGCGACCACATCGCATAGTAGTAGTAGACATCGGTCTCGATCTCCTTGCCCTGCAGGCCGAAACCGAATGTGCCGGAGCCCAGCGCCTTGATCTTGCGCGCGTCTTCCTGCAGCTCGGTCCAGGTTGCCGGCGGCTTGGCGATGCCGGCCTTCTCGAACAATTCCTTGTTGTAATACATGGCGCGCGCCGAAGCGGCGATCGGCAGGCCGTAGGTCTTGCCGTCCATGATCGATGGCGACAGGAAGGTGTCGATGAAACGGCCCTTGAAGTCGGGCGTGATGTAGCCGTCGAGCGGTTCGGCGACATCCTGCTGGACGAAATCGATCAGCCAGCGGGTGCCGATGATCGACAGGTCGGCATTGGTGCCGGCGGTGATATCGGTGGTCAGCTTCTGCAAGAGCACATCCCAAGGCACCACTTCGAACTTGACCGTGATGCCCGGGTTCTTTGCCTCGAATTCCTTCTTCACCGCTTCGAAATACGGCCCGGTCTTGGCGCTGTATTCGGCGACGGTGACCCGCACTTCCCCGGCTTCAGCCTGCGCGGCGAAGGCCAGCATGCCCATTCCGGCCATCAGGCCGACAGTCCATTTCGCGAGGTTCATGATCTCTCTCCCATTTGATCCGCGCATCTGCGCCCTTGTACCGTTGGTTGGCCAAAGATTTATGTTACTTTCCTACATTATCCATGATTATGCCGCATGCAAGCAGATTTTTATGTTGCTTAATTACATTCATTTTCGTAGCGTATCGTGATTACCGGGAGGAGCGTGCCGTGGTTTCGAGAGCCGAGTTCGAAGGCAAGACTGCCCTAGTCACGGGTGCTGGCGGCGGCCTCGGCAGAGCGATCGTCGAGCTTTTGGCCGAGCGGGGCGCGCGCGTCATCGGCTGCGACCAGTCCGATGACGCGCTGACGAGCCCGACTCTGGCCTCGCGCCATGTCTTCGATCTTCTCGACCGGGCTTCGGTCGAGGCGGCGATCGCCGCCGTGCTGGAAAAGGACGGCGTCCCCGACATCCTGATCAACAATGCCGGCTGGACGCGCGCCGAGACGCTCGGCGCGCTGACGGCGGACAGGATCGAGCATGAGCTCGACCTCAACCTGACCGGCGTGATGATCTTCGCCGATCCCATCGCCAAGGCGATGGCGGCGCGCGGATCGGGCAGCGTCGTCTTCGTCTCCTCCGTCAACGCCATCGCGCATTTCGGCAACCCCGCCTATGCCGCGGCCAAGGCCGGCATCAACGCCTATGCCAAGGCGGTCGCCGTCGAGCTCGGCCGCAGCAATGTGCGCGCCAATGTCGTCTGTCCGGGATCGATCCGCACCGCCGCCTGGGACCATCGCCTGGCCAGGAATCCCGAAATTCTCGGCAAGCTGAAGCGGCTCTACCCGCTCGGCCGCATCGTCAACGCTTCGGAAGTGGCGGAAGCCGTGGCTTTTCTTGCCTCGGAGCGCGCATCGGGCGTAACAGGCGTGGTGATGCCCGTGGATGCCGGGCTGACAGCCGGCTTCTTGCCTTTCATCGACGACATATTGGGAGCGTAAGCATGACCGATGTCCAGTTTCGCAATCTGTCGAAATCGTTCGGCCAGCACCGCATCCTCGAACACATCGACCTCGACATCAAAAGCGGCGAGTTCGTCGTGCTGGTCGGCCCGTCCGGTTGTGGCAAGTCGACCTTGCTGCGCATGCTGGCCGGTCTGGAGACGATCAGCGCCGGCGACCTCCTGATCGGCGGCGTGCGCGCCAATGAATTGCCGCCGCAGCAGCGCAACATCGCCATGGTCTTTCAGTCCTATGCGCTGTTTCCGCATCTGAAGGCGTCGGACAATATCGGCTTCGGCCCGAAGATCCGCGGCGAGGCGCGCGAGGCCGTCGACCAGAAGGTCAAGAAAGCCTCCGGCGTCCTCAACCTGTTCTCCTATCTCGACCGCTATCCCCGGCAATTGTCGGGTGGCCAGCGCCAGCGCGTCGCCATGGGCCGCGCCATCGTGCGCGAACCCTCGGTGTTCCTGTTCGACGAGCCGCTCTCCAATCTCGACGCGCAGTTGCGCGTACAGATGCGCACCGAGATCAAGGCGCTGCACCAGCGGCTGAAATCGACCATCGTCTATGTCACCCACGACCAGATCGAGGCCATGACCATGGCCGACCGCATCGTGGTGATGGACCGCGGCAGGATCCAGCAGGTCGGGCCGCCGCTGGAGCTTTATGACCGGCCCGCCAACAAATTCGTCGCCGGCTTCCTCGGCTCGCCGTCGATGAGCTTTGTCTCCGGGGCTCTCAAGACCACAGACGCGAAGAGCTGGTTCGAATCGGCCGGCGGTGGCCGGCTGGCGCTTGCAGACAAGGCGGCATCGGCGGGCAATGCGGTCGAGGCCGGCATCCGACCCGAGCATTTCATCATCGGCGAGGCCGCCGACGCCATGGCGCTCAAGGTCGATGTCGTCGAGCCTACCGGCTCCGAAACCCATGTCTATGGCGCCATTGGCGCTGACACGGTACGGGCCGTGTTCCGCGACAGGGTGCCGGTCAGGCCGGGGGACCTGCTGCCGGTGTCGGTCGATCCGCGCAACATCCATTTGTTCGACAAGGCGACGGGCCTGCCGCTATAAGGCCTTTCGCTACCAGGGCAACGGCATGAAGACGAATCCACGACCATGAAAACGCCGGCCGACATCATCACCCGGCTGCAGCTGATGTCGCAGGACGGCACCAAGTCGGACCGCCGGCTGGCCGGCCTCGTCCTGTCCGATCTCGACTTCGCCTCCAAGGCGGCAATCTCCGAGATTGCCGCGCGGGTCGGCGTCAGCGAACCGACCGTCACCCGCTTCTGCCGCAATCTCGGCTGCGAGGGCCTGCGCGATTTCAAATTCTACCTGGCCCAGGCCATCGCCATCGGCGGCCAGTATCTGTCGCCCGAGCCGCTGAGCCGGGACGCACGCGAGCAGCGCATCATTTCAGCCATCACCGAAGCTGCTGTCACAGCCATCCAGCGCGCCAGCGAAAACCTCGACATGACGACGCTGGTCGCCGTCGCCGCGCGCCTTGCCGCCTCCGGCAACGTGCTTTGCATCGGCTCCGGCGGCATCTCCTCGATGATGGCGACCGAAATGCAGAACCGGCTGTTCCGGCTCGGCCTGCCGGTGCTGGCGCAGATCGACGGGCAATTGCAACGCATGTACGCCGCCGTCGCCACGCCCGACACCACACTGGTCGCCTTTTCGGTGTCCGGCTATGCGCGATCGGTCATCGAGGCAGTGCAGGTCGCCCAGCAATATGGCGCCGCCACCGTCGCCATCACCGCGCCGGACTCAGCCCTTGCCAAGGCCGCCGACACGGTCATCCACCTGCAGCCGCTCGAGGACGGCAATATCTACAAGCCGACATCGTCGCGCTATGCGCTGCTGGCCATCGTCGACATGATCGTCACAACGGTCGCCGAGACGCGCGGGCCGAAGGTGCTGGAGAACCTGCGCCGCATCAAGCAGAGCGTGAATACGCTGAAGGTCGACGATCCACGTTTACCGCTGGGCGATTGAAGGGCTCCGCCCGCTGGCAATCCGTGCCGATCCCGCAACGTCGCGCCGCCCCTCATCCGCCTGCCGGCACCTTCTCCCCGTAAACGGGGAGAAGCGAGCTGGCCGCGACCTCGGTGCTATTTTCTGCAACGTTTTCAGTTGGCGAAATCGCCGGCGCCGGCATCTTTCTCCCCGTCACTATACGGGGAGAAATGCCCGGCAGGGCAATGACGGGCAGCGCCTACCGGGGATAATCTGATCAACGCATCTCAACCGTCGACGAGCGCCCGAACCTTCTTTTCCAGCGCAGCCACATCACCCAGTACCCGCAGCGTCTTCAGCCGCGATGTGGCGCCGGCAACGACCGAAACGCCCGACGCCGGCACGCCCAGCGTCTTTGCGGCCAGCTTTTCCAGCGCCGCGTTGGCGGCGCCGTTTTCCGGCACGGCACGGACTCGCGCCTTCAGGTGGTTACGCCCGTCCGCCGATGTTTCGATACCTTCGAACCTGTCGACGGAAGATTTCGGTGTCAGCCGGACAAACAGCTCAATGCCATTTTCGCGGGTGCGGAATGGCGCGCTCATGCAATCGCCGGGTCAAAGCACCAGCGGCGCCACTGTGGTGAGCAGGAACTGCCTGAGGAAGAACAGGATCAGAAGCAGGATGATCGGCGAGATATCGATGCCGCCAAGGTCCGGCATGAAGCGGCGAATCGGCCGCAGTGCCGGCTCGGTCAGGCGATACAGCATATTGCCGATGCTGCCGACGAACTGGTTGCGTGAGTTGACGACATTGAAGGCGTAGAGCCAGGAAAAGATCGCCGAGGCGATGATGATCCACCAATAGAGGTCAAGCGCCATGACGATTGTTTGAATGAGGGCGAGCATGCCGGTCTCCAATTGTTGCCGACATGTAGCCATTGCGCGCGGAACCGGCAAGGGCAGCCCTTGTGCGGCACGCCGGCGCGGCGCCGGCTTGCCCGCGGCGGTTTCGGCAAAACGCCGCCTTGACAGGAAACCTCGGCGCCCGATAAATGCGCCATCCGCTGGACGGGGCTGTAGCTCAGCTGGGAGAGCGCGTCGTTCGCAATGACGAGGTCAGGAGTTCGATCCTCCTCAGCTCCACCAGCGGAATAATCGATTTTCGACCCTTCGCTCCCCATACAATCGGCAGATTGCCCGGCATCGCGATTCGCCGCGGACCAAATTTCGCGAAACCCAAAACGGGACTATTGTCAATTAGACTTATGGCAAAGCTGCCAGTCGGTTTGGCGCTGGTTTTTTGGGAAGCCGTCCCACTAGAGTGTCGTTATCAAACCAGTTTTTCTGTGTGTTGTGACTAGGCGTTTCGGCGGGGGCGACCGAAGACGCTATGTGGATTTCGAGTCGATATGAATAGCCGCCTGCGGAAGCAACAACGTGTCCATTCGCGAGAATCTCGCTGCAAATCTTAGACGGCTCTGCAAGGACCATGCCTCCGTCAGCGCCGTGTGCCGCGAACTTGGGATCAACCGCACACAGTTCGAACGCTACCTGCAAGGGCAGACGGTCCCCAACAAGGCGACCGCCAAGCTGATCTGTGACTACTTCCGCATCGACGAGGCCGAACTGTACCAGGACCCCGGCACCCCCGAGCCGACGGTTCGCGGCCTGCCGCCGATTTCCGAAAGCCTGTTCAAGCAGATGATCCGCCCGCCCAGCCCATCGATCGCGGGTGGCACCTATTTTACCTATTTTTCGATCCCCGACCGAGCCGACCTCCTAATGCGGTCAGTCACCTTCGTACGGCGCGAAGCCGAATTGGTCACATTCCGCAGGGTCACCGGATGGTCGGAGCGCCGGGGCACGACATGGGCGCGGGCGCGCGGCAACCACTATGGCGTGGCGATCTCGCGCCTGAACTGGATCTATTTCAGCGGCGTCAACCGCCGCCAGACCGGCGAGCCTTCGCTTATCTCCGTGCAGTGGGCCCCCATCTCGGAGCCGGTGCTGATGGGCAAGGCCATGCTTTTGACCGAGGCCGGGCCGGCGTTCGTGTCGGTCATCATGCGCCAGGACATAGCCAAAATCAGGCCAAGACAGGCGATCCGCATGGCACACGTCATCAAGCTCGACGATCCGAACATCGACCGACTGGTGGTCAGCCTCGCACGCGACGGGCTGGGCTAGCGCAATTCCAGGAAAAGTGCGCAGCGGTTTTCCGTCCGGAATTGCGAAAAAACAAAGAACCAGAGCGGTTCGGCGATTCAATCAAACGCTTAACCGCTCTAGCGGCGGTCAGCGCCTGCCGATTACGCTAAATAAGAATAAGACTACCCCGAAAAAGCGTATGCCAGCGATTGTCTACTCCCTATCTGAGCAAAATCGATATTTTACACTTTATCGCAAGGAAAGATAATTTCAGGAGCACTGTCTTTACTACAATTTTAACAAACCATTAACTCTTTCGACCTTACCTTTCTTCGTGCGGATCCCATTCCAGGGGGGTCGTTCAACAGATCCCACTGGGGTCGGGAAAGGGATGAAAATGGCGAAGAAAGTGAGCAATGCCCCGAAGCTGACGGTTGCCGCGGGCACGCAGACCGTCTTCTTCACGCAGGGCATGCACTACAACAAGCGCTGAGGTCGTGAGGTGCCGGCAAGGCGGCTTGCCCGCCGGCGCCTCGCTCCCACAAAACGGCATTGCATCATGAAAATGCGCTCTTCAAGAACACTGGTTTTCTACCCCGGAGCCAACAAGGTCACCGCCTGCAATTTCCTGACAAGAAGCGTGTTTGAATGCAGCCCCGAGGTGATCGGCCTACTCGCATCGTGGGACGAATGGGCGTCGGCGGGCGAGATCGCGCTCGCTCACGGATGGTCGCGATCCGAGTTGGACGCCGTCGTCCCGCAATTGATTGATTTTTCGGCCCTGGTGGCCGCCGGATCGCCGCTCGCCGAACAGGAGATCCAGTTCTCCGGCCAGTGGAATTGGGGCATTCCCACCGCGCTGATGCATTTCTGCGTCCAGGACAGCGAGTTCATGACCATCGAGCAGGCGGAGGCGCGGCAGATCGAACGCGCCGGGCACACCGCGCAGCCCGATCTACTGCTCAAGAATTCCGCGGATGCCATCCGCCTGCCGAACCCGCTGGACGACAACGAACTGCTTGCCCTGATGGCGCAGCGCCGCACCAACCGCACGGTGGCGGCACCCACCATCACCGCCAGGCAGCTTTCCGACTGCCTGTTTGCCGGTATGGGCATTACCGGCGAGACCAGCAACTGCGTCAGCGCCCTGCCATTGGGCATGACCCCTTCCGGCGGCGCCAGGAATCCATACGAGGCCTATGTGGTCGCGCTCGGCGTCGAGGGCCTCGAACCCGGCGTGTATCACTATTCCGCGGCCGATCACGACCTCGGCAGGATCTCGGCGAACCACCTGCCGAAGATCTCCGATCTGGTCGGCGGACAGGACTGGGCCGATGCCATGCCGTGTCTGATCCTGCTCTGTGCCCGGCTCGACCGCACGATGTGGAAATACGAGGACGCCAACGCCTACCGTGTGGTGCTGATCGAGGCCGGCCATATCGGCCAGAACATGATGCTGGCGGCGACCAAGCATGGTTTGTCGGCCTGCCCTACGGCGGCGCTCAGCCATTCGGCCATCAAGCGGCTGCTCGGCCTCGACCGCCTCATAGACGCACCGATCTATGCCTTGACCGTTTCAACTCCCGAGAACAGCCCGCGCCCAGCGGATCAGTCAGTTAATTAGTCGACTTATTATGTGTTCAGTAACGCGTTCCTAGAGTTCCATCAGATGACAGGAGCACCCCGTGGCCAATCAGTCCCTACGTCAGTCGGAGACCGACAGTCTTCAATATCTTGCATCGATGACCAATGAGCTTGTGCAGATCGCTGAAGCGAGCCGTTTTCCCATGATCTCCTATCTGCTGGGCATGGCCTATGCGGAGGCCTTCGATGTCCTGCGCGGCGCCCGGCCGGCCAGGCATGCACAACTCAGCGGCAATCCGATGCGCCCCAAGGCGCATGCGAAGGACAATCGTCCGCAGCCGAGGAGCGCATAAGCTCGATGCAATCGCCAGCCATTTGCGCGGCGGCAGGTCCCTTGCCCAACCGCTGGGAGACGCTTTGTGCACTGCAAGGCCTGCTGCCACTCCTGAAAAGGGCAGCGGTCGAGATTGATCGCACCGACATGGTCTTCTGGTTCGAGCAGGCCGACGCCGAGGTCGCCAACATCATCAAGGGCCGCCCGTCCGATGCGGCCGCGATCCCGGCCTTGATCGTCCGCAGCCCGCAGAACCCGCATCCATGCACGAACATCTGAGGGTATCGGCCAATGAACATGATCGCGACCATTCGAAGCGCCGATGCCTGGGACAGCATCTTCTGCCGCCTCGATGCCCTGATCGCCGGCCGGCCGGCGTCGCCCGATGCCGCGCGTCTCGAGGCCCGCCAACTGATTTCCATGGCGATCGCCGACACCTGGCAGGCCGACAGCCTCTGGGGCGCAATCGATGCGTTCCACGCCCATTTCGACTTCATGATGCAGACCGTCGAGATCAACGGCACCGAAGACCCCGGCCTCAGGACCCTGCGCACCAAGTGCCGTTTTTATCTGGAACAGGTCGAGGCGCTGTGCCGGTCGTTGAGCTGAACCGCTCTATCTCTTGTTTCTGCGCAATTCCGGAAAATTCCGCTCCGCTTCTCCTGGAATTGCATTAATTCCTCAGACTGAACACGAACGGCGCCGTGCGGCGGACGCGCGGACCGAGGTCCGGCGGCGGTGCCTGCACCGTGGCGCCCTGCGGCACGGTGAGCGCGGCGCGATCGCGGTCGGGATCGCCCGAGGACCGGACGACGCGCGCCGATGTCACCCGGCCGGAATCGTCGACGGCGAAGGCCTGAGATGCTCTATGCTGTGGCTTAAAAGCCGGGAGCCAGAGATGATCAAGGCAACACCCTTCGACTACCCCTATGACGGCAGGCTGGTGGCAGAGAACACCGCGCTGGTCGTCATCGACCTGCAGCAGGATTTCCTGTCGCCATCGGGCTATTTCGCCAGGAAGGGATACGACCCCTCGCCGCTGCGCGCGATCCTGCCGGCCGTGAACCGGGTGATATCAGCCGCCCGCGAGGCCGGCGTCACCATCATCCACACCAGGCAAGGCTACCGGGCCGACATGGCCGACATGACGCCCTACGAGAAATGGCGGCGCAAGCTCGCCGGCCTCGACGGCACCGACGTCCTGCTGCGCTCGGGCGCGGGCTTCCAGATCGCGCCGGAGGTCGACGTCGCGCCCCAGGACATCATCGTCGACAAGACCGCCAACAGCGCCTTCACCTATACGGATTTCGAACTCGTGCTGCGTGCCTGGGGCATCACGCATCTGATGTTTTCCGGTTGCACGACCGATGTCTGCGTCCACACCACGCTGCGCGAAGCCTGCGACCGCAATTTCCAATGCCTGACGATTTCGGACGCTTGCGCTAGCGGCGACAGACAAGCCCACGAGGCAGCGCTGCACATGGTGACGGTCGAAGACGGCGTCTTCGGCGTGCTGGCGGATTCGGCCGCCGTCATCGAAGGCCTGTCGCGGCTTGGCGGCAGGCGCGAAGGCTGAAGACCTTTCAGCGCGCCGCGCGTGGCTGCAAACCGGCACGAGACGCATAGGTCGCTAGCTGGAATATATCGGCTTCCCGGCGCGCCAGGGAATTGCGCAGCAGGGCCAGCGTTTCTCGGCCGACCGTGGCGAGATCGCTCGGCGTGTCGACGCCGACGATCATGAATTCGTCGATGCCGAGCCCGGCATAGGCAAGCAGCGACAGCGCGACCTGAGCCGGCGGCCCGGACAGGTCGAGTGCCTTGTGATCGCCAGCGGAACCGCCTTGGTGAATCCTGACCGGCAGCGCGAAGCGCAGCTTGCCGGCGCGGCCGTACTCGGCGGCGGCACCGCGCACCCGCTCCATCAATTGCCTGACATCGTCGATCGAGCCCGGCGCCAGTTCGAAGACATCGGCATGCCGGCCGGCGACCTTCAGTGCCGTTCCGGACTGCCCGCCCATGCGGATGACGAGGTCGGCGCCATGCGGCCCCTTGCGCTCGATATAACCGCCCTTGACGCTGTAGAAGGCGCCTTCATGGTCGAAGGGGCGGTCGTTCGACCACAGCCGCTTCAAGAGCACCAGATATTCGTCGATGCGCTGCCAGACCACGCCATGTCCGACCGGCCGCGTCTCGGCATCGTCGTCGGTCAAGGGCTCGCTGATCATGCGAAGCGACAGCCGGCCGCCGCTTTTCCGGTCGATCGATGCCAGCTGGCGCGCCGCGACCGTCGGTTCGACCACGCCGGCCCAGTGCGTCAGCACGACGTCCAGCGCGGCGGTGCGATCAAGCACCTGGGCGGCAAGATCCATGTTGGTCAGCAGCCCGGCCGAATCGTCGACGACGATCGCGCGGAAGCCGCCATGCTCGATCAGACCCAGCTTGGCTGCCGTCTCGGCAAAGTCATAGAAGAAGGGAACGCCAGCGGCGGCGGGGTGCGATTTACAGGGAACATGCGTGAACTCGATCGGCATTGCCATCTCCTCCATCATGGGAATCGTGGACGCAGCGAAATTCGAACCAGGCGCGCGAAAACGCACCGGAACACGGTTCATTCAACTCCAATTGCCTGAAAGCAGTGGGGCGTCAGCCCCGACCTGAACCGTGGTTCAGGGGATAAGACCCAGAACCACGGCCCCGGTGAACACGAACGCAAGGGCAAAGACCAGATAGGCGAAGGCGCCGGCATAGGCCGGGCGAAACGCCTGGGCGCTGGCCAGCCTCTGGCCGCTGCTGTCAGTCTGAGCGTTCTGGATATAGGACATATCGACCTCCGTCTCGCCGGTTAATCTATAAAACTTGTAGACTTTGTCGATTGCTATTTTTGAGCCAAAGACAGAATAATTTTTCTCCATACGGCGACGAATTGGTTGTCGATTGCTGAGATTGCCTGGGCAGGCGCTCAGCTGGCCGGGTGGGCCACACCGGCCCTGAGCACCCGAAATGGCCCTATGGCCTGTTCCTGCTCCACCCACTTCATGCATTGGCCGCCGGGTGCGGGCGCGATAGCATCACCCGGGAAGCAAGTGCGACATCGTCGAACAAGGGGAACAAGAATGGGCGCAAGAATGGCCGGCAAGGTCGCCATCGTTTCGGGCGGCGCAACGGGAATGGGCGGGGCGGCCTCGGAGCTGTTCGCCGCCGAAGGCGCCAGGGTGGCGATCATCGACCGCAACGGCGAGGCGGCCGCTGCGACAGCCGCGACGATCCGCGCGCGGGGCCACGTGGCCGAGCATTTTGTCGCCGACGTCTCCGACGAGGCGCAGGTCGAGGCGGCGGTGAAAGGAGCGACCGATAAGCTCGGGCCTGTCACCGTGCTGTTCAACCATGCCGGCACCATCGTCATCAAGCCGTTCCTGGAGACGACGGTGCAGGAATGGGACTGGCTGCATGCCGTCAACGTGCGCTCGATGTTCCTGATGACGCGCGCCGTGCTGCCCGGCATGATATCAGCCGGCGGCGGTTCGATCGTCTGCACCTCGTCGATCTCTGCAGTGGCGGCGACACCGATGGAAGTGCTCTACGACACCACCAAGGGCGCCTGCCACATGTTCGCGCGGGCCATCGCGGTCGAATTCCGCGACCGCAACATCCGCTGTAACGCCGTCTGCCCCGGCTTCATCAGAACCCCGCACGGCCTGCGGGAAGTGGCGGACCTCGGCAAGCTCGGCGTCGACGTCTCCGACGCGGCGCTTGCCGCGCAACAGGGCCGCATCGGCGAGCCGGAGGAAGTGGCGAAGGCCGCGCTCTATCTCGCCAGTGACGAGTCCAGCTTCGTCAACGGCGCGCATCTGTTCGTGGACAATGGTTTTACCGCGATGTGAGGCTTTCCAGGATTTGCTCGTCTACCGCTCTTCTCGTCGAAACGGCTTCAGCAGCGCCGACGGCGCTACCGCATTGCGCGACATCACCGCCATCGCAACGATCGTAAAGATGAACGGCAGCATCAGGAACGCCTCATAGGGGATATGCCCGAGGCCACTTGCCTGCATGCGCAATTGCAGCGCATCGACGAAGGCGAACAGCAGCGCAGCCCCCGCCGAGCGCCAGGGGTCCCAGCGGCCGAAGACGACCAAGGCGATCGCCACCCAGCCGCGCCCGGAGACGACGCCGAAGGTGAAGGCGTTGAACTGCGCCATCGACAGGAAGGCGCCGGCGAGCCCCATCAAGGCGCCGCCGAGGATGACAGCCTGGAAGCGGGTGGCGATAACGCTGACACCGGCGGAGTCCGCCGCGCGCGGGTTCTCGCCCACCATGCGCACCGAAAGACCCCACGGCGTGCGGTAGAGCACGAAGGCCGCAAGCGGAATGGCCAGGATGGCTATGTAGACCAGCGTGAACTGGTTGAACACCGCCGGACCAAGCACTGGAATGTCGGAGAGCAGCGGGATCGGCACCGTCTGAAAACCCTTGATGCTGGGCGGCACCGATTGCTGGCCGAAGATCAGCCGGTAGAGGAAATAGGCGAGGCCCGACGAGAACAGGGTCACGCCGATGCCGCAGACATGCTGGCTCAGGCCCAGCACCACGGTGAACAGCGCATGCAGCGCCCCCATCAGCATGCCGGTCAGCACCGCCACCAGCACACCCAGCCACAGGCTGCCGCTGACGCTGGTGGCGGTGAAGCCGGTCATGGCGCAGAGCAGCATGATGCCTTCGATGCCGAGATTGAGCACGCCGGCGCGTTCGGAGAACATTTCGCCCAGCGTCGCAAAGGCCAGCGGCGTGGCGATGCGGATGATGGCGGCCAGAAAGCCGACCTGGAAAATCTGCTCGAACACCGCGCTCATGAGGTCGCTCCGACGCGGCGGATGCGATAGGCGGTGAACAGCAGCGCCACCAGCATGGCAAGCAGCGCCGTGCCCTGGATGACATCGCTGAGGAAAGCCGGAACGCCGGTCGCGCGCGACATCGCCTCGGCGCCGGTCATCACGGCGGCCAGGAAGATCGCCGCCGGCACCACGCCGAGCGGATTGAGCCGCGCCAGCATGGCGACGACGATGCCGGAATAGCCATAGCCCGGCGAGATGTCGCTCATCACCTGGAAATGCACGCCGCCGACCTCGCCGACGCCGGCCATGCCGGCCAGCGCGCCGGACAGCAGCGCGGTCGAGAGCAACACACGCTCGACATGGATGCCGCCATAGCGGGCCGCTTCCGGGTTCTCGCCGGTGACCCTGATCCGGAAGCCGAGCGTGGTGCGCACGATCAGGAACCAGATCAAGGGTGCCGCGATCAGCGCCACGATGACACCGAGATGCAACCGGGTCCCTTCGATCAGCACTGGAAAATTGGCAGAATCCTCAATCGGTGGCGAAATCGGATAGCCACTGAACGAATCCTTCCACGGCCCTTCTATCAGCGCCATCAGCGCGTAGTAGATAACCGAGTTGAGCAGCAGCGAGCTGACGACATCGTCGACCTTGAATTTTACCCGCAGTGTCGCTGGAACCAACGCCACCAATGCGCCAGCTGCCGCACCAGCCAGCGCCATCAAAAGCATGGCGAGCGGCCCCGGCATGGGGATCGCGCCGACGAAACAGCTCGCTACCGCACCGGCCAGCAACTGCCCTTCGGCGCCGATGTTCCAGAATTTGGCCCGGAAGGCGACGGCGACCGCCAGCCCGGTGAAGATCATCGGCGCGGCGCGCACCAGCGTCTCGGTGATGGCGTAGCTGTCGCCGAGCGAGGCCGTAAACATCACGCCGTAGGATTCGAGCACCCCGGCGCCGGCGAGCGCGATCAGCCCGCTGCACAGGACGAGCGTCGCCGCGATGGCGAGCAGCGGCAGAGCGAGGTTGAACCAGGCGGGAGTCGAGCTGCGGGCTTCCAGGCGAAACATCAGCCGTGGCCCTCCGCGCCGGTCATCAGCAGGCCGAGCCGCCCGACACTCGCATCGGCGCTGTCGAGCGTGCCGGCGATGCGGCCCTCATACATCACCGCGATGCGGTCGCAGAGCACCAGCAGCTCTTCCAGGTCCTCGCCGATGACGATGATGCCGCAGCCCTTGGCGCGCATCGCGAGGAACTGTTCGTGGATGAAGCGGGCCGCACCAATATCGAGGCCACGCGTTGGCTGCGAGACGATCAACACCTTGGGATCGAAGGCGAGCTCGCGGGCCAGCAGCGCCTTTTGCAGATTGCCGCCGGACAGCGCCCCGGCGCGCGTCATCGGCCCGGGACATCTGATGTCATAGGCCTTGATCTGTTCCTCGGCGAAGGCGCGGATCGCATCTGGCTTGAGCAGGCCCTTGGCGGAGAAGGCCGCCGTGCCGATGCGCGGCAGCACCATGGAATCGGCAAGCGGCAAATTGGTCACCAGCCCTGTCGTCATGCGGTCTTCCGGGATGCGGCCAAGACCCAGCGCCTGCACCTCGCGCGGCGAGAACCGCGATACTTTCTGGCCGGCGATCGTCATCCGTCCGGCATCCGGCGCACGCACGCCGGAGATCACCTCCGCCAGTGCCCGCTGGCCATTGCCGGAGACGCCGGCGATGCCGAGGATTTCACCGGCGCGCACGGCAAGCGACACGTCGCGCAGCGCCGTGCCGGAATGCTTCGAGGTGGAAATGCCGTCCAGCCTCAGCACCTCGACCCCCGGCGTCGAAGGTTTCCGCGCCGGCGGCACGATTTCGTGGCCGCACATCAGCTCGGCCATGGCCGCCGACGTGGTGTTGGCGGGGTCGTCGACACGGCCGGCGACGCGGCCATGCCGCAGCACCGTGCAGCGATGGGTGAGCGCGCGCACCTCGTTGAGCTTGTGCGAGATGAAGATGATGCCGAGCCCCTGCGCCGCCATCGAGCGCAGTGCCGAGAACAGGCCATCGACCTCGCTCGGCGCCAGCACGGCGGTCGGCTCGTCGAGGATCAAAAGCCTGGCGCCGCGAAACAGCGCCTTGACGATTTCGAGCCGCTGCTGCTCGCCGACCGACAGCGCCGACACCGGCAGGTTGGGATCGAGCGTCAGCCCATGCTGGCGGCTGATTTCAGCCAATCGGGCCAGGCCGCCGGCGCGGTCGATCCGCCCCGATTTGCCGGGAATGCCGATCAGCAGGTTCTCCAGCACCGTCAGCCGCGGTGCGAGGTGAAAATGCTGGTGCACCATGCCGATGCCGGCCGCCAGCGCATCGGCGGAGCTGGTGATCCTGGCCGGCTGACCCTGGATGAGGATTTCGCCGGCATCCGGCGCATAGGCCCCGAACAATACGTTCATCAGCGTCGTCTTGCCGGCGCCGTTCTCACCTAGCAGCCCGAGGATTTCGCCCGGCGCCACGCTGAGATCGACAGCCTCGTTCGCCTTGACGGCGCCGAAGCTCTTGGTGATGCCGCGCATTTCGATGAGTGGGGCGGACAAGGGGGCTCCTTGGCTTACGATCCGGTGACTAACCGCCGAGGGCAGCGCTCCACCCCCCTCTGGCCTGCCGGCCATCTCCCCTCAAGGGGGAGATCAGATGTCGTGTCGGCTTTTGCCAATTTCCTACCTTGAGGAACAGCGCCGTCTGCGACGCTGCCTAATCTCCCCCCTTGAGGGGGAGATGTCCGGCAGGACAGAGGGGGGCGCCTCGCGCCGCCCTCAACCAGGCGTCAATCCGAAACCGGCGTGTTCTCGTCCACGTCGACGCGGAAATTGCCTTCGAGAATCTCGGCCTTCTTCTTCTCGACCAGATCCTTGACGTCAGCCGGCAGCGTCTTGTCGAATTTGTGGAAGGGGGCGAGATAGGAGCCACCCTTGGCCATGCGTGAGAAGTCGCCATAGTCCTGCGCCGTATAGACGCTGGCCTTGACCAGCTTTATCGCCTGCTCGACGGTCGGATACATGTCCCAGACCGGGCCGGTGATGACCGTGTCGGGGCCGAGGCTCGACTGGTCGGACATGTTGGAGATGGCGAGAATCTTCTTCTCGACAGCGGCCTCGATGACGCCAAAACGCTCGGCATAGATGACGTCGACGCCGGCATCGATCTGGGCGACGGCGGCTTCCTTGGCTTTCGGCGGATCGAAGAAGGAACCGATGAAGGCGACCTTCTTCTTGACGTTCGGGTTGACCTCCTTGGCGCCGGCGAAGAAGGCGTTGACCAACCGGTTCACCTCCGGAATGCCCATCGCCGCCACGGCGCCGACCGTGCCCGACTTCGACATCTTGCCGGCGATCATGCCGGACAGGTACGCCGGCTCATGAATCCAATTGTCGAAGACGCCGAAATTGGGTTCAGCAGGACCAGCGCCGGAACCGAACAGAAAGGCGGTCTTGGGGAACTGCTTGGCCGTGCGGCGCGATTCACGCTCGGCGGCGAAGGCGTCGCCCAGCACCAGCTGGTAGCCGCCCTGCGCATATTCGCGCATCACGCGGCTGAAGTCGGCGGTCTGCACCTTCTCTGACCATTTGTATTCGATGCCCAGTTCCTTCTGCGCCTTCTGCAGGGCGACATGAATCTGGTTGTCCCAGGGCTCCTCGATCGGCGTGGCGAAGATCGCCGCCACCTTCAGCTTTTTGTCCTTGGCAAAGGCCGCACCCGGCAGCATCGCCGCCGCGAACCCCAGCGCGCCGAGTTCCAGCACATTGCGCCGCGAAATCCCCTGTTTTATCTGGAGTTTGTCTTTCCGGTTTTCCATTGCATTCCCCTCTGTTCGACAGCCGTGTCGAGCCGGCTGTTCCCTAAAGAATGTCAGACGGGGAACTATGGAACGGGTCCGGACTTTTGTCCACATGGTCAAATTTGACAGGGCCGGCCCTGTCCGCTCCCGTGACCCAGCCGGGAGCCGGTCTACTCACACCCGCTCGAGCGCGATGGCGATGCCCTGGCCGACACCGATGCACATGGTGGCAAGCGCGTAGCGGCCGCCGCGCTCGCGCAGTTCCAGCGCCGCGGTGCCGGAGATGCGGGCGCCTGACATGCCGAGCGGATGGCCGAGCGCGATGGCGCCGCCATTCGGATTGACGTGCTCCGCATCCTCGGCGATGCCGAGCTGGCGCAGAACGGCGATGCCTTGCGAGGCGAAGGCCTCGTTGAGTTCGATGACATCGAATTGTTTTGGCGCCAGGCCGAGCCGGGCGCAGAGTTTTTGCGTCGCCGGCGCCGGGCCGATGCCCATGATGCGCGGCTCCACACCGGCGGCGGCCCCGCCAAGGATGCGGGCGATCGGCGTCAGGCCGTATTTCTTCACGGCCGCTTCCGAAGCGACGATCAGGGCTGCCGCCCCGTCATTGACGCCGGACGCATTGCCGGCGGTCACCGTGCCGCCCTGCCGGAACGGCGTCGGCAGTTTGGCCAGCGACTCGACCGTGGTGCCGGCGCGCGGATGTTCATCCTTGCTGACAAGGACCGCATCGCCCTTGCGCTGCGGGATGGTCACCGGGGTGATCTCCTTCGCCAGGCGTCCATTGGCCTGCGCGGCGACCGCCTTGTCCTGGCTGCGCACGGCAAAAGCGTCCTGGTCCGCGCGCGACACGGCAAAAACCTCGGCGACATTCTCGCCGGTTTCCGGCATGGAATCGACGCCATACTGCTTCTTCATCAGCGGATTGACGAAGCGCCAGCCGATGGTGGTGTCGTAAATCTCGGCATTGCGCGAGAACGCTGTGTCGGCCTTGGGCATGACGAAGGGCGCCCGGCTCATTGATTCGACGCCGCCTGCGATCATCAATTCCGCCTCGCCGGCCTTGATGGCGCGCGCCGCGATGGTCAGCGCGTCCATGCCCGAGCCGCACAGCCGGTTGACGGTGGAGCCCGGAATGTCCTGCGGCAGGCCGGCCAGCAGCAGCGCCATGCGCGCCACGTTGCGGTTGTCCTCGCCGGCCTGGTTGGCGCAGCCATAGACGACGTCATCGACTGCCTGCCAGTCGATACCAGCATTGCGCTCGGCCAGCGCCTTCAGCGGAATGGCGCCGAGGTCGTCCGCCCGTACCGAAGAGAGCGAGCCGCCGAAGCGTCCGATCGGCGTGCGGATATAGTCGCAAATATAGGCCTCGGCCATGTCAGGCAGCTTTCCCTTTTCCGGTCCCTTCATGCGCCGCCTTGGTGCGGGCCTGCAGGTCGCGCAATGTCCAGAGTTCGAGTTCGCTTGGCGCCGGCGTTTCGTCAAGCGCCTCGGCGAACTTAACCACCCAGCCACAGCTGTCCTGCACCTGCTGACGGCTGACGCCCGGATGCAGCGAGACGACAGTGAATTCCTTGGTCACCGGGTCGGGTTTCCAGATGGCAAGATCGGTGATCAGCAAGGTCGGGCCTGATGTGTCGATGCCAAGGCGGTGGCGATGGTCGCCGCCCTCGCCATGGCCGAAGGAGGTGAAGAAGTCGATCTTCTCGACCATGCCACGCTTGGTCTGCGCCATGGTGATGTAGATCTCCTTCGACGATGTCGCGATCTCGGGCGCGCCGCCGCCGCCCGGCAGCCTGGTCTTGGGATGAAAATAGTCGCCGATGACCGTGGTGTTGATGTTGCCGAACTTGTCGAGTTGCGCCGCGCCAAGGAAGCCGATCGAGATGCGGCCGCCCTGCAGCCAGTAGCGGAACATCTCCGGCACCGCGACGGTGGTGACCGCCGTTTCGCACAATTCGCCGTCGCCGATCGACAGCGGCAGCACGTTGGGAGCGGTGCCGATCGTGCCGCTCTCGTAGATCAGCGTGATATCGGGCGCATGCGTCAGCCGCGCCACATTGCAGGCGGCGGATGGCGCGCCAATGCCGACGAAGCAGACATCGTCATTCCTGAGCGCCCGGCTGGCGGCGATGGTCATCATCTCGTTGGGGGTAAAGCCGATCTCGCTCATGCCGCTTTCCTCAGATGCTCGACTCGGGCCGCGAAATCGTCAGCGCTTTTCTCGATCACGTTTGCCTGCATCCAGGCCCGGAATTTCTCGCGGTCGGCGGCGATCTCGTCCCATTCCAGATAGGCGGCATTGTCCCTGGCATAGTAGCCATGCGCGTAGGATGGATGCGAGCCGCCCGGCACCACCGAGATCGCCGCGATGGTCCAGCGCGGCAGCACGGTCAGGTTCGGATGCAGATCGTCGAAATTGTCGACCACTTCCTCGACCGTCACTACGGCGCGCTTGGCCGCCAGCACGGCTTCCTTCTGGATGCCGATGATGCCCTCGACCAGGACGTTGCCCTTTTTGTCGGCCTTCTGCGCATGGATGAAGGTGACATCGGGCCGGATCGACGGCACCGCCGCCAGCACCTCACCGGTGAACGGACAGGTGACCGATTTGATGTTGGGATTGACCGTCGCCAGGCCGGCGCCGCGATAACCGCGGAACACCGCGCAGGGCAGGCCAGCCGCGCCCGCCTCATAGGCATTGGCCATGCCGGCATGGCTGTGTTCCTCGACCTCGATCGAGCGGGGAAAACCGTTCTCGATGGAATCGCGGGCGCGCCGCAGCAGGCCGACGCCGGGGTTGCCGACATAGGAGAAGATGATCTTCTTCGCCATGCCCATGCCGATCATCTGGTCGTAGATCAGGTCCGGCGTCATCCTGATCAAAGTGAGGTCGCGGAACCCCTGGCGGATCGCCTCATGCGCCGCCGCTGTCGGGATCAGATGTGTGAACCCCTCGAAGGCGACGGAATCGCCATCGTTCAGATTTTCCGCAACGGCCTGTCTGAGCGGCAGGAACTTGACCATCACCTCGGCTCCAGATTCAAAAGTTCGTATTGCGAACATTTGTTTTATATGCGATACTTCTTAGTCTACGGTCTGGTGCGGAGTCAATACTGACGACGGCGCCGTTGCGCGGAGACGAAATGGACCAGGAAACCGCTTCCCGCGATCACGTCGGCTCGCTCGAGCGTGGCCTTGCCGTCATGGAAATCCTGGCGCGCCATCCCTCCGGGATGACTCTCACCGAGATGGCGGAACAAGCCGGACTGACCCGCGCCGGCGCCCGCCGCTTCCTGTTGACGCTGGTCGCCTCGGGATACGCGACGCAGGATGGCCGCGTGTTCTCGCTGTCGCCGCGCCTGCTGACCGTGGCCCGCACCTGGCTTGGCGGCACGTCGCTCTGGGGCTTCGCGACACCGATCATGCGCGCCGTCGCCGCGCAGCTCAACGAAGCCTGTTCTTCGGCCATCCTGTCGGGCGAGGATGTCGTTTACGTCGCCCGCATTCCCGGCCGCCGCATCCTCAGTGTCTCGCTCGATGTCGGCACCAGGCTGCCGGCCTATTGCACCTCGATGGGCCGCATGCTGCTGGCCGGCCTGACGGCGGATGAGCTCGACGGATTTCTAAGACAGGCAAAGATGGAGAAACGGACCGCGAAGACGATCACCGACCCCAGACTGCTGGCCAGCGCCATCGCCAAGGCGAGAACGGACGGCTTCGCCATCGTCGACGAGGAGTTGGAGCTCGGCCTGCGCTCGATCGCCGTGCCGATCCACGACCGCTCGGGAAGCACGGTCGCGGCCATCAACGTCTCGACCCAGTCGGCGCGGTTTTCGGTCCCGCAGATGGAGCGGCAGATTCTTCCGGCGCTGCTGGAGGCGAAGCAGCGCATCGAGGATTTCTTTGTGGTTTGAGGGGCTTTGTATCCAACGTCGGCGGGCCAACGCCCCTCTCTGCCCTGCCGGGCATCCAACCGTTAGCCCCTCAATACTTGATGCGATCCCGCATCGCGTACCACAGCATGCCCAGCACATAGAGCGGAGCCCGCAGCGCCGTGCCGCCGGGAAACGGCATGGGCGTCAGCGTCGAGAACAGGTCGAGCCGCGAGGCGTCGCCGGTTATGGCTTCGGCCAAAAGCTTGCCCGACAGCGTCGACAGGATGACGCCCTTGCCGGAATAGCCATGCGCGAAATAGACCTCGCCATAGTGCCCGACATGCGGCAGCCGCGACGTCGTCACCGACACCAGACCGCCCCAGGCATGGTCGATGCGGCAGCCCTTGAGTTGCGGAAAGGTGGCTTCCATATGCGGCCGCACGAAACCGGCGATGTCGGCCGGCGGCGTCGGTGTGTAGCGCTCGCCGCCGCCGAACAGCAGCCGCCCATCCGCCGACATTCGGTAGTAGTTGACGACGAAGCGCGTGTCGGACACCGCGACATTGGCCGGGATGACGTTGCGCGCGCCCTCCAGCGGCTCGGTGGCGACGATGTAGTTGCCGACCGGCATGATGCGGCTGTTGACGCGGGGTTCCAGCCCGTGGAGCAGCGCGTCGCCCGCCAACACGACATGCTTGGCCCGCACCGACCCCTTTGCCGTCGAGACCCGGATCGAGGGCTCGCGCTCCAGTCTCACCGCCACCGAATTCTCGTGGATGGCGACACCGGCAGCGACAGCCGCACGGGCAAGGCCGAGCGTGTAGTTCAAGGGATGCATGTGGCCGCCGAGCGGCTCATACATGGCACCGTGATAGGGCGTGTCGACCTTGGCCCGCGCCTCCGCTACCGACAGGATCTCGACCTCGCGGAATTTCATCACGCTCTCGAGGCACTTGGCCTCTTCCTCCAGATCCCTGAGGTCGGAGCCGTTGACCGCGCCGACCAGATGACCGGACAGCTTGAGATCACAATCGATGGCGTGGCGCTCGATAATGTCGAGCACCAGCCCGCGCGCCTCGAAGGCAAGGTCGAACAGTACCTTGGCGCGCTCGGGCCCGTAGAGCTTGACCAGCCCCTTGGCGCCCTTGCGCAGGCCGGGGATCATCTGGCCGCCATTGCGGCCCGATGCGCCCCAGCCGATCTTGCCGCCTTCGAGCAGCACCACTTTCAAGCCGCGCTCGGCGGCATGCAGGGCGGCCGACAAGCCGGTGCAGCCACCACCGACCACCACCAGATCGGCCTCGACATCGCCGGCGAGCGCCGCATGGTCCGGCGCCGGATTGGCGGTGGCGACATAGTAGGATTTGCCGATATCGAGACCGGAATTGAAACCCGTTGAAGATGCCATGACTACACCTTCAGCAAGAGGTGGTCGCGTTCCCAGCTCGTCACCACGCTCTGGAACAGGTCGAGTTCGACGCTCTTGACGCGCAGGTAGGTCTGGAAGAAGTCCTCGCCCAAAAGTTCCCGCACGGGGTCGCAAGCGGCGAAGCGGTCGAGCGCCTCCTCCATGGTCTTCGGCAGCGTGCTTTTGATCTTGTAGGCATTGCCCGACGCCTCGGCCGAGCGCGCCAGCTTCTGCTCGACGCCGAGATAGCCGGCAAGCAGCGATCCGGCGATTGCCAGATAGGGATTGGAATCGGCGCCCGGCAAGCGGTTCTCCACGCGCCGCGCCATGCGCCCGCCGGCCGGCACGCGCAGCCCACAGGAGCGGTTGTCGTGCGACCACTCGATGTTGGCCGGCGCGCTGTGGTTTGGCCGGATGCGGCGGTACGAGTTCACGTTCGGCGCGAACAGCGGCATGATCTCGGGAACGTATTTCTGCAGGCCACCGATGAAATGGCCAAACATCTCAGTGTCGACATCGTCGGTGCTGGCAAACAGCGCGTTGCCGGCTTCGTCGATAACAGACATGTGCAGATGCATCGAGCTGCCGGCCTGGGCCGCGATCGGCTTGGCCATGAAGGTCGCATGCATGCCGCATTGCTGCGCAGCCTGGCGCGTAAAGCGCTTGAACAGCAGCACCTGGTCGGCCAGCGGCAGCGCATCACCGTGCATCAGATTGATCTCCAGCTGCGCCGTCCCCGATTCATGGATCAGCGTATCGAGCGGCAGGCCGGCGGCCGCGGCGTAATCGTAGACGCGCCGAAGCACCGGCTCGAACTCCTCGAGTGCGGCCATGTCATAGGGATGCTGCACGGTTTCAGTGCGGCCATTGGCGCCTACCGGCGCGGTCAGTGGTTGATCGGGATTGGGATTGGGCGCGGTGAGATAGAATTCGAGCTCCGGCGCCACCACGGCCCGCCAGCCGCGCTGGCGGTAGAGATCGAGCACGGCGCGCAGCACATGGCGCGGCGAGGCCATCCATGGCCGCCCGTCCATGTGGAAGGCATCGGCGAAGACATAGGCCTTGCCGGCGCCTGCGCCCGGCGCCAGGCACAGCGTCGAAATATCGGGCACCATGCGCATGTCGGGGTCGGAATAGGCAAAACCCTCGTCGATCGAGCCGGAATAGCGGCCATCGATGCTGACCAGGAAGGCGCTGCTCGGCAGATAGAGCGCGCCGTCTTCCAGCGCCTTGAGGAATTTGGCGCTCGGCAGCGTCTTGCCGCGCAGCACGCCGTTCATGTCGGGCACCAGGCATTCGACCTCGTTGATGCCGTGCTGCGCCAGCCAGGCCTTGGCGTCGTTGCCAATGAAGGGGGTGGCGGTATTCGTGTGTGTGTCGAGCATGTCGTTCAAGTCCGTATCAGAGAGAGTATGGCTTGCGCGGCCACGTCCGTTCCCGGTTTCAGCGCCATCTCAGCTGCATTGTCCTTGAGGCGGGCGCGCATCGCGTCATCGGCCAGCAGGCCGAGAATGGCTCTCTCCAATACTCCTTCGGTCCAGCCGTCACGGCCGATATGGTCGCCGGTGCCGGTCTCTCCGGCGCGCTGCGCATTGTCGTGTCCGTCCCAGCAATAGGGCATGATCAGCGACGGCACGCCGAAACGCAGCGCCTCGCAAAAGCTGTTGTTGCCGCCGTGGTGGATGAACAGGTCCGACTTCGCCACAACCGAAGGCTGCGGAAACCAGGCATCGAGATAGACATTGTCCGGCACCGCGCGATAGGCGTCGCGCAGCCCGCCGACATTGACGATGAACCGCGCCGGGAGCCGGTCGAACACGGCCAGCATGCGCTCGATTAGGCCGACATCCATAGCGCCGAGACTGCCGAAACTGACATAGACCAGCGGCCCGCCATTGCGCGGGAAAACCGGCACCTCGAACGGCCCTTCCGACCGCACACAGCCTTCGAGATAGACGAAGCGATCCGGATCGAGCGGCTCGGCACGCTCCCGCTTCACGATCGACGGCGTCAACAGCAAATTGAGGTCTGGCGAGGCTTCGAGGAACAGCCCCTTGGGCAGTGGCGCCAGGCCGCAATCCGCACGAAAGCGGTTGAAGCGGTCATGCGCCGGCGTCGAGGCCGAGAGATAGCGCGCCTCGAACGCCGCGCGTCGCGGATCATGGGCGCCAAATCCAGACAGATAGGGCGGCACTTCGGCATCCGGCAGCTCGGTCTCGGCGCAGGAGACGACGCGCACCCACGGACAGCCGGCGGCTGATATAGCCGGGAACATGATGACATTGTCGAGCACCACCGCGTCGGGCTTCAGCCGCGCCAGCAACTGGCGCAGCGGCGCCTCCGCATTGACCGCCGTGTCGACGATCGCCTGCCAGGTCGGCGCGACATAGGTTTCCAGCTGGTCGATCGGGCTCAGCCGGAAATGCGGCAGGTGCCGGCGCACGAACGCCTGCCAGTAGCTTTGGCGCTCGCTGTCGCTCAGCGGCTCGTCGGTCGGCAACTGGTATTCCTGGAAGCCATAGTCGGCAAAGACGCCGGAAAAGCCGGCATGGCAGATGAACACCGGCCGCGCGCCACGGGCACGCAGGGCTTGCGCGATGCCGACGCAATTCAACGCCGCCCCGAAACTGGCTTCGGGAAACAGCGCGATGATCGGGCTCGCTCGACGCGTCAATTAATCCCTCTTCATTCCGGCCGGCTGATCATGCCGAACAGCGCGGGAGCGCCACGGCTGGCCGCTTGCGGCCGCTGGCTGCGCGACAGCCGCAGGTGAATGCGCAGCAGATCGGCAGCAACCTCATACTGCCGGCTTTCGAGATGGTCGAGTATGCTTAGGTGCTCGCGCAGCGATTGCTTCAGCCGGAATACATTGACCCCGGCATAGATGCCTGGCAGCCGCCGCAGCCTGAGATGGTCGGTCAGCGCATCGGCGACGAAACGGTTGGCGCTGCCCTCGGCGATCATGCCGTGGAAATCGATGTCGAGCCGCTGGAACTCGCGCGTGTCGAAGCCGGCGTCCGGCACCGTCGCCAGTGCCTCCATGCCCTGGCGCAGCGCCGCGGCGCGCGCGCCATCGAGCCGGAAGCCGGGCGTCAGGATGGCGGCGGGCTCCAACAGCAGGCGGAACTCGTAGCTCTCGCCTTGCGCCTCCGGATCGTCGGGCGCGCGCCGGAACAGCCAGGATTGGCCGGGGGCGCGATCGACCAGATTCTCTTCCGTCAGTCTGTTCAGCGATTTTAGTACCGTCTTTCGCTCGGCGCTGTACCGCCGCATCAATCCGGCGACGGTCACCGTCTGGTCCAGTCGCCGCGCCGACCGGTCGCGCAGGATTGCTTCGGCGAGTTCGTCTTCCGCGGTGGCGGGCAGGTCGGCCGATATCGCCGGCTGCGCGGCGAGGTCGATGGCCACGACATAACCGGCATCGGCCTGCCAGCGCACGACACCTTGCTCCGCCAACAGGCTGAGCGCTGCCCGCACTGGGGTACGCGAAACATTGCACAGCGAGGCGATCTGCTGCTCGGGCAGGCGCGCACCGGGTGCGAAGCCGCGCTGCCGCGCCACATCGAGGATGCGCTGCGCCAGATCGAGATGGTTGGTGCGAGGTCGTCGGACTGCGGTTCGCATGACTGGTCTCGTGGTTGCCGGCATGGTTTGACCGATCGGCCTCGCGGACGCAATCGGCCAGATTCCGCAGCCGGTTGGCAAATTATGGATTGACGTACTTTTTTCTGCAATAGTACTGTCAATGCAATCGGCGATAAAAAGACCGAGGGAACAGGGCCGACGCTGCGGCGCATGTCGCGCGGGTCCAACAGAGAATTCGATCAACCGGAATGGGAGACTGCCATGACCGCTACCAGCCTGCGGCGCCGTGCGCCCAAGATATCTTCGCTCGCTCTCGGCCTTGCCATGGCGCTGTCGGCGCCGGCGATGGCAGCCGACCTCGTCATCTCCAACTGGGACGGCTATATGGCGCCCGACGCCATGGCCTCCTTCAAGGGCGCAACCGGCGTCTCCGGCGAAGTGGTGGTGCACGCCACCAATGAAGAGATCATGGGCAAGCTGATCGCCGCCGGCGGCAAAGGCTATGACGTGGTCTTCGTCTCCTCGCCCTTCGCCGAAGTGCTGAACAAGCTCGGCCTGACCGAGCCGGTGGACCACACGAAGATCCCCAACCTCGCCAACCTCTATCCCGAGGCGACCAAGCTGCCGCACGATGTCGGCAACACCTTTTCCGTGCCCTACACCTGGGGCACGACCGGCCTCTGCTACCGCTCGGACCTGGTCAAGACCGCGCCGACCAGCTGGAGCGATCTGCTGGCGCCATCTGACGAGTTCAAGGGCAAGACCACCATGCTGGCGACCGACCGCTGGCTGCTCGCCGCCGGCCAGCTCGACAAGGGTTTCTCCGTCAACGAAACCGATCCGGCCAAGATGACCGAGGTCAAGGACCTGCTGATCTCGGCCAAGAAAACCTTGCTCGCCTATGACGACACTACCTTCTATTCCAAGCTGGTCTCAGGCGAAGCGCTGATGGTTCAAGCCTGGGACGGCTGGTGCAATTACGGCATCGCCGACAAGCCGGAGATCAAATACGTCATTCCGAAGGAGGGCTCGGACCTCTGGGTCGACACGATGGTGGTGATGAAGGCGTCCGAGCACAAGGACGCCGCCTTCCAGTTCATCAACTTCATGCTCGACGCCAAGAACCACGCCTGGGCGGCGCAGAACATCGACTACAAGGTGCCGAACAAGCCGGCCATGGAAAGCCTGCCGGCCGACTTCCTGGCCAAATTCCCCAACATGGCGATGCCGGTGGCCGACCTCGTCAAGTTCGAGCAGCTGCGTGACGTCGGCGAGGCCCAGCGCGACTATTCCAAGATCGTCAGCGAGATCAAGGCCGCGCAGTAAGCGGTGCGGATATCACGACCGGCGGCGCTTCGGTCGCCGGTCCTGAGCGGTACCTGAACATTGTCCCAGACCCGACTTCGCTCCTCCCTGCTGATGGCCCCGGCGCTGGTCTGGTTGACCGCGCTGATGGTCGTGCCGTGCGCGCTGGTGCTGGCGCTCGCCTTCTTCCGGCGCGGCATCTATGGCGGCATCGACTATACCTTCACGCTGGAGAATTTCGGGCTGGTCTTCGACCCGCTCTATGCCGGCATCTTCCTGAAATCCGCCCGCATCGCCGGCACGGCCACACTCATCGCGGTGGTGATCGGCTATGCCGCGGCTTACGCGACTGCGGCCGCCCCGCGCCGCTGGCAACCGATCTTCCTGTTCTTCGCCGTGCTGCCGTTCTGGTCCAACTATCTGATCCGCACCTATGCCTGGATCGTGCTGCTTAACCGCGAAGGCCTGGTCACGCAGCTCCTGCGCTGGTTCGGCTATACAGGCGAACCGCCGTCGATGCTCTACACCGAGGGCGCCGTCATCGCCGGCCTGGTCTACAACTACCTGCCCTTCGTCATCCTCGCCTGCTACGCGCCGCTGTCGCGTCTCAACCCGGAGCTTGCCGAAGCCTCGCGCGATCTCGGCGCTTCGGCGATGACGACGTTCCGCCGTGTCATCCTGCCGCTGACAGTACCCGGCATCGCCGCCGGCGCGGTGTTCGTCTTCGTGCTGTCGATCGGCAATTTCGTTACCCCGGCGCTGCTTGGCGGCGGTCGTTTCCAGATGATCGGCAACCTCGTCTACGACCAGTTCCTGACCGCCAATGACTGGCCCTTCGGCGCCGCTCTGGCCATGGCCCTGATCGCCATCATGCTCCTGGTGCTGATGGCGCAAGCGCTCGCCGCAGATCGAGCTGCCGGGCGCGCGGCTGAGGTGAAAGCCGATGGCTGAGCATATCTTCCTTGCCTTCTCCCCGTTCACGGGGAGAAGGTGCCCCGAAGGGGCGGATGAGGGGCGGCGCCAGCGCCTGCAAAGTTGGGCGCTGCCCCTCATCTGCCTGCCGGCATCTTCTCCCCATGAACGGGGAGAAGGACGCAGTTTCGGAGGGCGGCGATGACCTCCCTTGCCCGCACTTTCAGCATGCGGACGATTCTCATGCTCGTCTACGCCTTCCTCTACATCCCGATCGCGGTGCTGGTAGTGCTCTCCTTCAACGAAGGCGGATTGCCGACCGCGTGGTCCGGCTTTTCGCTGAAATGGTACATTTCGCTGGCCGGCAATGCCGCCATCCTGTCCGCTGCCTTGAACACGCTCATCGTCGCGTTGGTCTCGACGGCCATCGCCACCCTGCTCGGCACTTTGCTGGCGATTGGCGTCGAGATGCGCCGACACTACGGCAAAGGTCTGGAAGCCCTGATCTTCGCGCCGATGATCATCCCCGACATCGTGCTGGCCATCGCTCTGCTGTCCTTCTTCTCGATGATCAACCTGACCATGGGCCTGCACACCATCATCCTCGCGCATGTCGTCTTCAACCTCGCCTTCGTCTGCTCGGTGGTGCGCGCCCGGCTGAAGAGCTTCGACTGGTCGATCGTGGAAGCCTCGGCCGATCTTGGCGCATCGGCAATCACCACCTTCCGGCGCATAACCTTGCCGGTCATCCTGCCGGCGGTGATCGCCGGCGCGCTGCTCGCCTTCACGCTGTCGGTCGACGAATTCATCATCGCCTTCTTCACCGCGGGCGCCGGCCGCGCCTCGACCACGCTGCCGATGCAGATCTACGCCATGATCCGCTTCGGCATCACGCCGGAGATCAATGCGCTGGCCACCATCGTCATGGCGGTCTCGATCGCCGCGCTAACCCTGTCGCAGCGGCTCAACCGGGGAGTGATCGGCCAATGAGCGAACCCCGCACGCTGCTTGCCATCGATGACGTGTCGAAGAGTTTCGGCCGGGTCACCGCCGTCGACGGCATCTCGCTCGACATCCGCGAGAACGAGTTCTTCGCCCTGCTTGGGCCCTCTGGCTGCGGCAAGACCACGCTGCTGCGCATGCTGGCCGGCTTCGAGACGCCGACCGATGGACGCATCCTGCTCGACGGCAAGGATATCGCCAGGACGCCGCCCAACAAGCGGCCAGTCAACCTGATGTTCCAGTCCTACGCACTGTTCCCGCATATGAGCGTGCGCGCCAACGTCTCCTACGGTCTGGAGATGGAGCGTCTACCCTCGGCCGAAATCCGCTCGCGCGTCGATGCCATCCTCGGGACGACCGAACTCGTGCCCTTCGCCGACCGCAAGCCCGAGCAATTGTCCGGCGGCCAGAAGCAGCGCGTCGCGCTTGCCCGCGCCCTGGTCAAGCGCCCCCGCCTGCTGCTGCTCGACGAGCCGCTCGGCGCGCTCGACAAGAAGCTGCGCGGGGCGATGCAGCTCGAACTTAAGCGGCTGCAGCACGAGGTCGGCATCACCTTCGTCATCGTCACCCACGACCAGGAAGAATCGCTTGTCATGGCCGACCGCATGGCCGTGTTGAAGGACGGCAAGCTCTTGCAGTGCGACACGCCACACGCAATCTACGAGCACCCCGCCGACCGTTTCGTCGCCGACTTCATCGGCGTGATGAATTTCGTGCCCGGCACGGCGTCAATTGACGGCGTGATGGCGGCAAGCGGCGCGCGCATCGCCGGCAAGGTTCCCCCAGCGCTTTCGCCCGGTGCTGCCGCTGTCGCGTCGGTACGGCCCGAGCGCATCCGGCTGTTCCCGTCGGCGGATACCGCGAACCGGACCACCGGAGCGGTTGAAGCGCTGGCCTATCAGGGCCTCGACCTGCAGCTGCATGTCCGCACGCCGCTGTCGCCAAAGCCGTTCCTGGTGCGCGTCACCGCCGATGCCGCCGACCGCAGGCCGGTCTCGTCCGGCGACCAGGTCGAACTCGGCTGGGACGCCGCCGATGTCAGAATTTTCAAGGAATAGAGGAGAAGCCTGATGGCGCAAAAGACGATCGCGTTTTTCCCGGAAGCCGCCTACGGCCCGGCGCTCAATTCCGTCGGTATCGCGCAAGCCGTGGAAGCGCGCGGCCACAAGGCGGTGTTCCTGTCCGACCCCGGCTTCGTCGACGTCTATAAGGGCTACGGCTTCGAGGCGCATCCGGTGAACCTGTCGGAACCGATGCCGCCGGAACAGATGGCCAAGTTCTGGGAGGATTTCATCAACGGCCACATCCCGAACTTCCGCAAATCGCCCTACGACCAGGTCGATAATTACGTGAAGGATTGCTGGACGGCGATCGTCGACAGCGCCAAATGGGCACAGAAGGATCTGCCGCGCGTGCTCGCCGCGATCAAGCCTGATGTCGTCTGCGTCGACAACGTCATCTTGTTCCCGGCGATCAAACAGTTCGGCAAGCCCTGGGTGCGCGTCATCTCCTGTTCGGAAAACGAGATCGAGGATGAGGATA
Source organism: bacterium M00.F.Ca.ET.205.01.1.1 (assembly GCA_004791255.1). Classification (GTDB taxonomy): domain Bacteria; phylum Pseudomonadota; class Alphaproteobacteria; order Rhizobiales; family Rhizobiaceae; genus Mesorhizobium. The sequence continues at coordinate 675,780 of SRUQ01000001.1, read as the reverse complement.
TCCCCCCGCATCTGTCGGGCTGCGGCGAGAACGACCATGCCGGGCACCAGCGCTACCGCGACCATTTCAACGCCGTGATCAGGCCGATCCATGACGACTTCAACGCCTTCCTGAAGGCCAACAACGAAGCGCCCTATCCGATCGGCCAGTTCTTCGAGGCATCGCCCCATCTGAACCTGCTGCTCTACCCCGAGGCGGCAAAATTCAAGCGCCGCCATCCGCTCGATCCCGCAAAATTCCAGTATCTGGAAGGCTGCGTACGGCAGGAAAAGCCCTATACGGTGCCGACCTTCGCGAAGAACAATGACGGGCCGCTGCTCTACGTCTCCTTCGGCAGCCTCGGCGCCGGCGATGTCGACCTGCTGAAGCGCATCATCGCCACGCTCGGCAAGACCCGCTACCGCGCGCTGGTCAATGTCGGCGGCTACAAGGACCAGTACACCGACGTGCCCGGCAACGTCATCGTCGAAAGCTGGTTCCCGCAGCCATCGGTCGTTCCGCAGGTCGATGCCGTCATCCACCATGGCGGCAACAACTCGTTCACCGAGTGCCTCTATTTCGGCAAGCCGGCCATCATCATGCCCTATGTCTGGGACGGCCACGACAACGCCACCCGCGTCCAGGAAACCGGCCACGGCTTCGGCATGCCGCGCTACGACTGGAGCGATGCCGAGCTGGTCGCCAGGCTGGAGACCAGCCTGACCGATGCCGGAATGAAGGCCAAGCTGGCCAGGACATCGGCGCAGATGCAGGCGCAGAACGGACCGGAAAAGGCGGCAGGGTTGTTGGAGGCGATGCTGTGACCTCCTCCGCTCCACATCTCCACCAGGCCACAACCCGCGCCGATCTCGTCGACTGGGGCGCCCAGCCCGACGCGCTGGAGGGCTCCTCACACTCGACCGGCAAGCTCGTGCACAAGGGGCCTAACAACCAGCCGGAATCCGGCATCTGGGTGTGCACGCCGGGCCGCTGGCGGCTGTCGATCCCGCGCGACGAACTCTGCCATTTCGTCTCCGGCCGCGCGACCTACCGCTCGGATGTCGGCGAGGTGATAGACGTCTCGGCCGGGACCGTGGTCATGTTCCCTGCCGGCTGGACGGGCGAATGCGCCGTGCATGAGACCATGCGCAACGTCTACATGCTGGCCTGACAAGCATGATCCCGAAAAGTGGGACCCGGTTTTCTCGGACAAACGGTTTTCGTTTGTCCAGAGATCATGCTCAAGCAAGAATCGGAGAGAGACATGCCGACACCACACTGGCCCAAGGCCTTGACCGTAGAGTTGGAAGATTGGGGCGCGGGCGCCAACATCCTCGCCGGCTCGCCGCGTGCCTCGGGCAGGATCCTGTCCAAGAACCCCGACGGGTCGAGCGAATGCGGCCTGTGGTCCTGCACGCCGGGCACCCGCAAGGTCAGCTTCGCCGCCGACGAGTTCTGCCATTTCCTGTCGGGCCGCGGCAGCTATGTCAGGGACGACGGCGAGCAGATCCCGGTCGAGGCCGGCACGCTGGTGTTCTTCCCGGCCGGCTGGACTGGTACCTCCATCATCACGCAGACGCTGACCAAGGCCTTCATGTGCCGGTGAGCACTTTTCAAGGAAATCCATATGACCACGCCAATCCTGCAATCGCCGCTCGCCGTCACGGATCTTGTCGACTGGGGCGTCATCCCGACCATGATCGAGGGCCAGTCCCACACCTCGGGCAAGCTGCTCCACAAGGGCCCCGAAGGCCGCTCCGAATGCGGGCTGTGGGTCTGCACCCCGGGCAAATGGCACTGCCATGTTACCCGCGACGAGTTCTGCCACTTCCTCGAAGGGCGCTGCACCTATGTGCACGAGTCGGGCGAAGTGATCGAGATCGAACCGGACACGGCCGCCTTCTTCCCGCAGGACTGGAAAGGCGTCTGCACCGTCCATGAGACCATCAAGAAGGTCTACATGATCCGCTGAGCCTTTCCGGAGGAAAGCAATGAATTTCTCCCCTGACCGGCCGACACTCTTCGTCAATCCGAACTATGGCCCGATGGCCGGCACGGCAAAACCGGTGATCGATCCGGCGACGCTGGAAACGGTCGGTGCCATCACGGCGGCCAGCGACGGCGAGATCGACGCCGTGCTGTCGGCCGCGACCAAGGCGCAAGCCGCCTGGAAAAAACTCGACGCCAAGAGCCGGGCGAAGCACTTGCACGCCGTCGCCAATGCCATCGAGGCGGCGGACCTCACGCGCTGCGCCGAACTGATGGTGCGCGAGATGGGCAAGCCCTATCCCGAGGCGATCGGCGAGATCGCCAATTGCGCGCCGATCTTCCGCTACTATGCCGAGATGGCGCGCGACGACGCCGGCAAGGTCGCCGGCACGACACAGGCAGGCTCATTCCAATATGCGCGCTACGAGCCGTATGGCGTCTCCGTCCACATCATGCCCTACAACTTCCCGATCCTGCTGATGTGCTGGACCGTCGCGGCGTCGCTTGCATCAGGCAATACCTGCATCATCAAGCCGGCCGAAGCGACGACACTGTCGACGCTGGACTACATGACAGTGTTCCGTTCCTTGCCCGAAGGCCTGGTCTCCTGCCTGCCCGGCGGAGCCGGCACTGCCCAGGCGCTGATCGGGTCCGAGCGTACCCATGCCGTTGCCTTCACCGGCTCGGTCGCCGCCGGCAAGGCGGTGGCGGTCGCTTGCGCCGAACGCATGAAGCCCTGCGTCATCGAGGCCGGCGGCAGCGATCCGCTGATCATTAGCCGGCATGCGCCACTTGAGATCGCGGCGGCCGGCAGCGTCACCGCTGCCTTCCATCTCACCGGCCAGGTCTGCACGTCGGCCGAGCGTTTCTTCGTCGTCGACGCCGTGCATGACCGCTTCGTCGAACTGTTTGCGCAGAAGACGCGGGCGCTGCGCATCGGCAACGGCATGGACAAGACCGAGATCGGTCCGCTGGTCAGCGAGGCAGCCAGAGCCAAGGTGATGCGGCTGGTCGACGATGCTATCCGCAACGGTGCCAGGGCCGTCACTGGCGGCCGCATCCCGCCGGCGCACAACACCGGCTGGTTCTACGAGCCGACGATCCTCACCGGCGTTACTCCCGACATGGCCATTGTGCGCGAGGAATGTTTCGGGCCGGTCGCCGCGATATGCCGGGTGAAGGATTTCGACGAGGCGATGAAACTGGCCAATGATAGCCCGTTCGGCCTCGGCGCCTCTGTCTTCACCACGGATCTAGCCGAAGCCCATGAGGCGGCCGAACGGCTGGAAGCCGGCATGGTCTGGGTCAACAACCCGCTGATCGACAATGATGCCTTGCCCTTCGGCGGCTGGAAGGCTTCCGGGCTCGGCCGCGAACTCGGCCGCCAGGGGCTCGATGCCTTCCGCCGCTCCAAGATGGTGATCATCGACCACAAGCCGGCGATCCAGGACTGGTGGTATCCCTATCCCGACAGCTGGTTCCGCGAAACCGGCGGCCGCAAGCACGTCTGAGGAGACTCCGGCAAGCTCGGCTGCCTGACAAACAACAATGCCGCGGGACTTGCCCCGCGGCATCTTTCCTGGTGGTTTCCGCCGTCTTAGAGCAATTCCAGGAAAAGTGTGAAGCGGTTTTCCCGGGACAAGCGCGTAGCGCTTGCCCCCTGGGAATTGCGTCAAAACAAAGAGCTGGAGCGTCACGCCGTTTCCGTGAAACGGTGAAATGCTCCAGCGGCGGTTCGCTACGGCGTCGACTGAAGCTTGGCGGCCGCCTGGTCGATCTTGTCGGCAAGGACACCCTGCGCCCAGGCCGTGACGTCGGCGTCGACAGGCTTGTTGGCCATGTCGGTCAGTGCCGCGTCGAGCGCCGCCGGATCCGTGCCGACCGCGGCCGCGGCAGCATCAGCCTCGGCCTGGTCGGCCGCGTCATTGTCGGTGGCCACCACGGCCTCCTGTGCGGCGACATCGGCCTGCAGGGCCGATATCTGGCCGGGCAGGGCCGCCTGTTCTTCGGGCGTCATGGCGGCGATCTGATCCGGCGTCAGCGACGTCAGCGCGCTCAGCTGCGAATTCAGGTCATCCAGCTTGGCCTGGGACGCTGCCGCTGTCGCGGCGGCAGTGGCAGCCGCGGTCTGCGCGTTCTTGGCTTTCGCCGACTGCGTGACGAACGCCTGAATGCCAGCGAACTTCTTGCTCTTGGAATTCATGTAGGCGTTGATGTTTCGCTGCAGCGAGTTCAACCGGCCAAGCTTGGCGTGGATGTTCTTCTCCTTGGTCACGGACGATACTTGTGCCGTCGTATCGACCGTGGTGCTGGTCGTCGTGTCCGCCTTGGCTACCTGTCCCGGCGCCGACGAAGACTTGCCGTGCGAAGCGCCGCTTTTGCCGCTACCGTCGGCATTGCCATTATTGCCGCCGGCGTTGCCGTTGCCGTTGCCATTGCCGCCGCCACTATTGCCGCCGCCATTGCCATTGCCGCCGCCATGTCCGTTGCCGCCGGCTCCGGCGAGCGCCGGAGACGCCAGAAGCGTCAATGCGGCCAGCGCCGCGAATAGAGTTTTTCGATTTGCCATGATGACCTCCTCAAGAATCGCCGCCCTGCTTCAGCACCTAGCCAGCGTCGTATGAGAAAGTCCTAATCGGGCGGAGTAAACTTTAGACAATTGCCGTCTCAATATGGGAGCCCGGCGACCGCAAGCTTAGTAACCTACTGATATTAAAATAGAATCAGCGTCGGCAGCTCAGCCTGGTACTGAAGTCCCACGCCAGCCGGACCATGGTCCTGCTACGCACAGCCGTAAGTACGGAACCGGCGGCGTCAGGCCAGTTCGAACCGCTCGACGGCCCGCATGATGCCGCGCAATTCGGCGAGGCCCTTGAGCCGGCCGATCAGCGAATAGCCCGGATTGATCCTAGTCTTGCCGATATCGTCAGCCAGCAAATGGCCGTGGTCCGGCCGCATCGGAATGCGCCAGTCGGCGCGGCCTTCCCGGCGGCGGCGCGTCTCCTCCTGCATCAGCGCCAGGATGACCTCGGCCATGTCGGTGGAGCCTTCCAGATGCTCGGCCTCGTAGAAGGAGCCGTCTTCCTCGCGGGTCACATTGCGCAGATGCGCGAAATGGATTTTCGGCGCGAACTCCCCGATCATCGCCACCAGATCGTTGTCGGCGCGCACGCCATAGGAACCGGTGCAGAAGGTCAGGCCGTTGGCCGGGCTGTCGACCGTGTCCAGGATGAAGCGCGCATCATCGGCGGTCGAGACGACGCGCGGCAGGCCGTAGAGCGAAAAGGGCGGATCGTCGGGGTGGATGCACATGCGCGCCCCGACTTCCTCGGCGACCGGGATGATCTCCTTCAGGAACCAGGCGAGGTTGGCGCGCAATTCCGCTGGGCCGATCTTGGCATAGTCGGCCAGCGCATCGCGCATCGTATCCCTGTTGTATTTGCGCTCGGTCGCCGGCAGGCCGGCAATCAGGTTGCGCTCGATCCTGTCGATATCGTCATCGCTCAGCCGCTTCAGCCGCGCCTCCGCTTCCTTGACCCGCGCCGGAGTGTAGCCGGCCTCGGCATTGCCGCGCTTCAGTACGAAAATATCGTAGGCGGCGAAGTCGATGGCGTCGAAGCGCAGCGCATAGCCGGTCGTCGGCAGGCGATAGGTTAGATCGGTGCGGGTCCAGTCGACCACCGGCATGAAATTGTAGCAGATGGTGGTGATGCCGGCCTTGGCCAACGCCCGGATCGTGTCCTTGTACCCGTCCGCATAGCGCTGCCGCTCGGCCGTGCCGGTCTTGATCGAATTGTGGACGGGAATGCTTTCCACCACCGACCAGGTCAGGTCGGCCGCCTCGATGATGCGCTTACGCTCGAGAATGGCCTCGAGCGGCCAGGCGCTGCCGTCATAGATGTTGTGCAGGGCCGAAACGATGCCCGTCGCCCCGGCCTGTTTGACGTGGTCGAGCGTGACCGGATCGTCAGGACCGTACCAGCGCCAGCATTGTTCCATGATTGCCTCCTGGGGGATTGCGCCGGACCATATTGTCGGACGACAACGGGTGTCAAACCCCTAGAGCGGTTCAGCGTTTGATTGAATCGCCGAACCGCTCTAACTCTTTGTTTTTTCGCAATTCGGGACGGAAAACCGCTGCGCACTTTTCCTGGAATTGCTTTAGTGACCAATAACGGATTGAATGACGGAGTATCGGCCATGAAGGATTTCGACGGCAAGGTTGCCCTGGTGACAGGGACGACCGGGATTGGCATGGCAAGCGCTATGCGGCTGGCGGCGGGCGGCGCTTCGATCCTCGCGCTCGGCATCGACGAGACCGCCAACGCGGCCATGCAGGCCGGGCTGGACCGCGCCGGTGCTGCCGCCTGGGTGGTGACTGCTGACGTTTCGGTGCCCGACGATGTGGCAAGCGCGATCGCAGTCGGCGTCGAGCGCTTCGGCGGGCTGGATATCATCGTCAACTCGGCCGCCGTGCACCCATACGGCACCGCGACCAGCACGGATTTCGAGACCTGGAACCGCACCATGTCGGTGAATGTCGGCTCGATCTATCTCACCGCCCGTTTCGGCATTCCCAAGATGATCAAGCGCGGCGGCGGCGCCATCGTCAACGTCGCCTCCGTGCAGGGCCATGCCTGTCAGCAGAACGTCGCCGCTTACGCCACCACCAAGGGCGCCATCCACACGCTGACGCGCTCGCTCGCGCTCGACTATGCCCGACAGGGCGTCCGCGTGAATTCGGTCAGCCCAGGCTCGATACGCACGCCGATCCTCGAACGCGCGGCGCGCGCCGATGGCGCCAGCGACGCCGATATCGAAGCGGCCTTCAGGCGCTTCGGCGAGGCGCACCCGATCGGCCGCATCGGCGAACCGGAAGAGGTGGCCGAACTCATCGCCTTCCTGTGCTCGTCCAAGGCCGGTTTCTGCACCGGCTCCGACTACAAGATAGACGGCGGCCTGACCGCCGGCATCGGCGTGAAGTGAACGGCGAACTGCCTGCGCAGTCCGCGGGCGGTTCAGCCGATGCTTTCGCCGCCGTCGATCACCAGCGCCTGGCCGGTCATGAAGGATGAACGGTCGGAGGCGAGGAACAGGATCGCCTCGGCGATCTCTTCGGCGCTCGCCCAGCGCCCCATCGGTATCTTGGTGCGGACATAGGCTTCGATCGCTTCGCGTCCGCCCATCTGGGCGATGAACGGTTCGTTGAACGGCGTGTCGACCCAGCCCGGACAGAGCGCGTTGACGCGCACATTGTGCCTGGCATAGTCGAGCGACATCTGCCGGGTCATCGCCACCACCGCGTGCTTCGACGTGGCGTAGGCGATCATCTCGCGATCGTAGAAGACGCCCGAATTGGAAGCGGTGTTGAGGATGACGCCGCCGCCTTGCGCGATCATGACAGGCATCACCGCCTTGGCGGCGAGGAACTGCGCCCGCACATTGATGCGCCAGGAGGCGTCCATGCCCTCGGTGCCGACCTCGGTCAGCGTGCCGCCGACCTGGATGCCGGCATGATTGTGCAGGATGTCGATGCGGCCATGCCTCGACAGCGTGCCGCCGACGAGCTGCTCGACCGCGGCGTCGTCACCGACATCGGTGGCGACGGCCTCGGCCCGGCCGCCGGCGGCGCGAATGCCGTCCGCCGCCGCTTCGCCGGTGGCCGGATCCCGGTCGGCGATCACCACCACCGCCCCTTCCCTGGCCATGATCATGGCGCCGGCGCGCCCGATGCCGGAGCCGGCGCCTGTCACCACCGCGATACGGTCCTTGAGGATCATGGTCGGGACTTTCAGTTTGACGGCTTGCGCTGGCGCAACTGCCATTGGGCAAGCACCACGAGCAGAACCGACGCCATCAGCACGATGGTGGCGATGGCGTTGATTTCCGGCGTGACGCCGCGCCGGATCGAGGCGAAGACATAGATCGGCAATGTCGTCTGCGCACCGGCGACGAAGAAGGCGATGATGAAATCGTCGAACGAGAAGGTGAAGGCGAGCAGGAAGCCGGCGACCACGGCCGGCATGATCTGCGGCAGCACGATCGAGCGGAAGGTCGTCAGCGGCGTGGCGTAGAGATCGCTGGACGCCTCGACCAGATTGCGGTCGAGGCTGCCAAGCCGCGTGCCGACGATCATCGCCACCAGCGCCATCGAGAACAGGCCGTGCGCGGCGATGATCGAGCCATAGCCGAGCGCCAGCTTTGGCGGCTGATCGCCTGGCCATATCTCGGCCAGGAACGGATTGACGATCGAAAACAGCTGGACCAGCGCCACCAGCGTCGAGATACCGATGACGACACCGGGCACGACGATCGCGGCGCCCAGCAGCCCGTCGAAGACGGCGCGCGTGCGCGCGCCGACGCGCGCCAGGCCAAGGGCGGCCGCGGTGCCAAACAGAGCCGCGAGCACGGCGCTGGTGGTGGCGATGAACAGGCTGTTCTTCAGCGCTTCGACCAGGAACGGATTGGCTAGCGCCTTGCCGTACCACTGCACGGAAAAGCCGGTGAACTCGCTGGCGTGCTGGCCGGCGTTGAACGAGAACAGCACCACGAGCACGATCGGCAGATAAAGGAAGCCGAAGACGGCGATGACGAAGGCGCGCATCAGATCAGATCCACCCGGCGTGCACCCGAAACCCGGGTCGAGATGCGGTTGGCGGCAATCAGCACCACCACCGAGACCAGCACCAGGGTGATGGCGATCGCCGAGCCGAACGGCCAGTTGCGCGATTGCAGGAACAGGTCGACCAGCGCATTGCCGATGAAGAACACCTTGCCGCCGCCAAGCAGCGTCGGGATCAGGTACTCGCCGAGCAGCAGGATCATCACCAGCGAGAAGCCGGTCATCACGCCCGGCAGCGACAGTTTCAGCGTCACGCCGAGGAAGGTCGAAAGCGGTGTCGCGCCGAGATCGGCGGATGCCTCCAGCAGCCGGCGGTCGAGCCGTTCGAGGCTGACATAGATCGGCAGGATCATCAGCGGCAGATAGCCGTAGACGATGCCGAGCAGCACCGCGCCCGGCGTGTTGATCAGCCTGAGATCCTCGATCCCGACATAGGCAAGCAGGGCCGGAATGCCGCGGCCGCCCAGAATGTACATCCAGGCATAGGTGCGCATCAAAAGGCTGGTCCAGAACGGGATGACGATCAGCGCGAGCAGGATCAGCCGCCAGCGCGCCGGGGCACGCAAGGCGAGGTAGTAGGCGACGGGATAGGCGACGATCAGGCAGGCGAGCGCGCCCGCCGGCGCCAGCACCATCGTGTTCCAGAAGGCGGTCGCCCGTGCTGGAAGATTGGCATATTGCGCAAGCGTAAAGGCCGCCTGATAGCCGCCCTCCGGCGCCCGCTCGCCGACGCTGAACACGGCGATGGCGATGAACGGCAGCACCAGGAACACCACGAGCCACAGCGTCGCCGGTGCGAGCAGCAGCGCGGTCAGGAAATTATGCCGAAATCTGTTGCCGTGCATCGAAACCGCCCCGATGCCGGCGGACATGCGCCCGCCGGTCGATTGTGCCTGTCAGGCCTGCTTCAGGCCGACTTGAAGCGCGCCATCAATTCGGCCCGGCCCGGATCGGTCAGCGTCGCCGCCGCGCCGAATTCCAGTGGCGTCAGCAGGTCCGCCGCCGGATAGAGGATCGGGTTGTCCAGCACCTCCTTCGGCAGCAGCTTGTTGACGCGCGCGTCGGTCGAGGGCGCGCCGTTGGCCAGGTGCTCCTTCACCGCGACCTGCGGGTTCATCAGATAGTTGAGCAAGGCATAGCCGGCCGGCTTGTTCGGTGCGTCCTTCGGGATGGCATAGAAATCCGTCCAGATCTCGCCGCCTTCCTTGCCGAGCACATAAGCGATCTCGGGGATGTCGCGATGCAGCTGCGCGCCGTCATTGGTCCAGCACATGGTCATCCAGGCGTCGCCGGCGCGCATTCCCGGCTGATAGTCGGACGAAACCGCGAAGAGATGCGGCTTGACCTTGAGCAGCAATTCCTCGGCCTTGGCGAGTTCGTCCTGCTTCAGCGAGTTGAAGGAGTAGCCATAGTATTTCAGCGCATTGCCGATGGTGGTCAGCTGGTAGTCGTGCACCATGGTGCGGCTGTCGCCTTCGGCCATGGCGGTGTCCCAGAACTCCTTCCAGCTCGTCATCGGCTTGGTCAGCTTCTTGGTGTTGACGGCAAAGCCCGTGGTGCCCCAGTTCTTCGGCACCGCGTAGGTCACCTTGTCGATCGTGCCTTCCGAAGTGAAGCGCGGATCTTCCTGCGTGCCGTCGAAATTCGGTAGCTTTGCCATGTCGAGCGCTTCGATGATGCCGAGCTTCTGGTAGGTGGAGATCGTGTAGTTGGTCGGCACGAAAAGGCTCCAGCCCGAGGCGCCGGCCTGCAGCTTGGCCAGCATTTCCTCATTGGAGCCGAACACGTTCACTTCGACGGCGACGCCGGTGTCTTTCTTGAAATTCTCGAAGGTCTGCGGGTCGTGGTAGTTCGGCCAGGTGGCGATCGACATGCGGTCGCCAAGGTTTTCCGCGGCCTGGGCCGGCGTCGGCATGATGCCGAGTTCGCGCGCCATCACCGCCGTTGCGATGCCAAGGCCGGTGAGGCCGAGGAAGTCGCGGCGGCCGATCGAGCCGCGCTTGAGGCGCATCAGCTGATCGACGAAGTTTTCGGGGCTTATCGGCAGTCCGTCACGATATGATTTCGACATGGTCTATTCCCTCTGGTTGGTCCCGTTGTTTTTTGGGTCCGCAAACGCCAGTGGCGTTCCGGAGGCAAAGCCGATGGCGACGGGTTCACCCGGCTTGAAGAGATTGCCGTGGCCGATCATGTGGTCGGCCTTGGCGAGCAGCGTTCCGATGCCCTGGACCTCGATGGCATATTCCGCCGTCGAGCCGAGAAAGATCCGGTTGCGGACGATGCCTTTAAGGGGGCCGCTTTGCGGCGCGCCGAGCCTGAGCGATTCAGGACGTAGGCTGACGGAAACAGTCTGACCTTGCTGCAGGACCGCCCGCTTCCGCGCCGCAATGACGGTGCCGTCGGCGAGAGCCACGTCGACCAGATCGCCCGAGTGCCCGGCGACCTTGCCGCTCAACAGATTGGTCTTGCCGACGAAATCGGCGACGAACAAATCGGCCGGCTCGTCATAGATTTCGCTGGGCTGTCCGAGCTGGACGATGCGGCCGCCATTCATGACGCAGACGAAATCGCTCATCGACAACGCTTCTTCCTGGTCGTGAGTGACCAGCACGAAGGTGATGCCGATCTCGCGCTGCAGGTTTTGTAGCTCGATCTGCATGTCGGTGCGCAGCTTCTTGTCGAGCGCCGCCAGCGGCTCGTCGAGCAGCAGCACGGCGGGCTTGTTGACCAGCGCCCGCGCCAGGGCGACGCGCTGTTGCTGGCCACCGGACAGTTCGTAAATCTTGCGGCTTCCATAGCCGGCGAGCCGCACCATCTCGAGCGCCGCGCCTGCCCTCTGGCTTATCTCGCGCGAGGCCAGCCTCGGCCGCGCCTGGCGCAGCCCGTAGGCGACATTGTCCTCGACATCGAGATGCGGGAACAAAGCGTATTGCTGGAACACCATGTTGACCGGCCGGCGGTAGGGCGGCGTGCCGGCCATGTCGTTGCCCCGGATCAGCACCTGGCCTTCGCTCGGCTGCTCGAAACCGCCGATCATGCGCAGGCACGTGGTCTTGCCGCAGCCGGACGGTCCGAGCAGGGCGACGAAGGCCGATGGCGGAACCGCGAGATCGATGTCGCTGACCGCGGTCACCGCGCCATAGCGCTTGGTGACGCCGCGAAACTCGATGTCGGGCACTGCGGTCAAGGCTGCGGGCTCCAGCGGCAGGACGATGCGATTTCGGGACGCTACCAGAGCCAATGGCGGCTAGTATATACCTCCCAGGTGGTATATCTTGTCTATTTTCTCGTTCAGAGGGGTATAGCTTGTCCCGCAACGACGAATACCGAAAGCTCGCGGCGCTTGTCGCGGCGACGCGGGAGACCGGCGGCGACCTGTTCGGCAAGGCGATGGTCGACTGGCTGAGACAGTATGTCGATTTCGACCACTGCGTGATCTTCGGCTATCGCGGCGCCTCGCGGCCGCCGCTGCTGTTCGAGACCTTCTCGCCGGCCGAAAGCCACGTTTTCGTCGCGCTCTATCAGGAAGGACCTTATCTGCTCGACCCGTTCCACCACGCGGCGGTCGAGCGCAAGGAAGGCTTCTGGCGCATGCGCGAACTGGCGCCCGACCGCTTCTATGCCAGCGAGTATTTCCGCTCCTACTATTCCCAGACCAAACTGGCCGAGGAAGTCGGCTTCTTCGTGCCGCTGGCGGGTAAGGACGCGCTGGTGCTGTCGCTGATGCGGCTCAGCGCTTCGGGCCCGTTCGGCACCGCGGACGCCAGGCTGTTGCGCGACATGGCGCCGGCGGTGATCGACCTCGCCCGGTTGCGCTGGTCATCCCTCCCGGCCGATGAACCCACCGAGGCGAAGCAGGATGAGGCGATGGCCGCCGTCAACGAGTTCGACCGCGCCCATATCTGGAAAAGCCTGTCGCTGACGCCGCGCGAAAAGCATGTCGTCGACCTTGTGCTACAAGGCCATTCGACGGAATCGATCGCCAGGGCCATGCGCATCGTGCCGGGAACCGTGAAGGTCCATCGCCGTAACATCTATCGCAAGCTCAAGATCAAGTCGCAGGCCGGCCTGTTTGCCCGCTTCGTCGAGATCATCGACGCCCGTATCCGATGATTTCCGAGGCCTTCAGCTTGATCAGGCTGCTGCGCTGCCGTCCCAGGAACCGGTCTCGGCCATCCGCTTCAAGAGCGGCGCCGGCTTGAACACATCCTTACCCGTCCGTTGGTGCCAATACTCGAGCCGCTCGATGATTTTGGCTGCGCCTTCGAGGCCAGCCCAGAACATCGGGCCGCCCTTGCCGATGGGAAAACCATAGCCGTTGACCCAGACGACATCGATGTCCGAGGCGCGCGCCGCGATCTTCTCCTCGAGGATTTTCGCGCCCTCGTTGATCAGCGGATAGAGCGTGCGCTCGATGATCTCGTCCGCGCCGATAGCACGCGGCTCGATGCCTCTCTCGGCAGCCTTCTCGCGGATCAGCGCCTCGACCTCGGGATCGGGTACACCTGCCCGCGCGCCGGCTTCGTAGAGATAGAAACCACGGCCGGACTTCTGGCCGAAACGTCCTTGTTCGCACAGCGTGTCTGATATGACGGCCGTCAGCCCGCGTGCCTTGCGGTTGCGCCAGCCAATGTCGAGGCCGGCTAGGTCGCCCATCTGGAACGGTCCCATCGGCCAGCCGAAATCGGTGAACGCCTTGTCGATCTGGCCGGGTGTCGCCCCTTCCAGCAGCAGCGCCTCGGATTCCGAACCACGCGCGGCCAGCATGCGATTGCCGACGAAGCCGTGGCAGACGCCGACGACGACCGCCACCTTGCCAACCCGGCGCGCCAGATCGACCACCGTCGCCAGCGCATCCGGCGCGGTTTTTTCGGCCCGAACGATCTCCAGCAGCTTCATGACATTGGCCGGTGAGAAGAAATGCAGGCCGAGCACGTCCTGCGGCCGCGAGACCGAGGCGGCGATCTCGTTGATGTCGAGATAGGAGGTGTTGGTGGCAAGGATCACGCCGGGCCTGGCAATGGCGTCGAGCTTGCCGAACACCTCCTTCTTCACCGCCATGTCCTCGAACACCGCCTCGATGATCAGGTCGCAATCGGCGAGATCGGCATAGTCGGTGGAGCCCTTGAACTGGGCGAGCCGGTCGCGCTTGGCATCCTCGCTCAGCGAGCCGCGCGCGACCGAGACTGTATAATTCTTCTCGATCATGCCGAGGCCACGCTGCAGCGCCTCCTGGCTGGTTTCCAGCAAGGTGACGGCGAAGCCGCCATTGGCGAAGGCCATGGCTATACCGCCGCCCATCGTGCCGGCGCCGATGACGCCGACGCGGCCGATCCTGCGCTTGGGCGTATCCTTGCCGGGAAGCTTTGCCGCCTCGCGTTCGGCGAAGAACAGATGCCGCTGCGCGCGCGACTGGTCGCTGGCAACGAGCGTCACGAACAGCGCCCGCTCCGCCGCCAGCGCGTCGTCGAAGGGCAGCGTGACCGCATTGCGCACGGCTTGCGCGCAGGCTATGGGCGCTTCGAGGCCGCGCGCCTTCCGGGCAAGATCCACCACCTCGGCGTCAAAGGTGGCGAGGTCGGTCTCCTTGAGCAAGTCATCACGATCGCGCACAGGCGTGAACGGACCGCCCTTGCGGGCTATTTCGCGGGCAAAGTTCACGGCATGCGCGGTCAGATCGCCTTCGAAAACAGCATCCACCAGCCCGGCGCCATGCGCCTCTTGCGCGCCAACCGGCGTGCCGGAAACGATGATCCTCAGTGCCTTCACCGCACCCACGAGACGCGGCAGCCGCACCGTGCCGCCGCCGCCGGGCAGGAGGCCAAGCTTCACCTCGGGCAGGCCGAGCCTGGCGCCGGTATTGGCAACGCGGAAATGACAGCCGAGCGCCAGCTCCAGCCCGCCGCCGAGCGCGGTGCCGTGGATGGCGGCGACGGTCGGTTTGGCGATGGTCTCGAGCAGCGCCACGACGGCGCGCAGATCCGGCTGCTGCACCGGCTTGCCGAACTCGGTGATGTCGGCGCCGGCGACGAAGGTCCGCCCGGCGCAGGCCAACACGATCGCCGCAACCTCAGCATCGTCGCGCAAGGCGACCAGCGCCTGCATCAGCGGCTCGCGGACATGGAAGCTCAGCGCATTGACCGGCGGGTTGTCGATGGTGACGATGGCGACGCCATTCTCGTTTGCGACGCTGACAGAATTGGACAAGCGGAACCCTCCCGAGACCGACTGAGATCGCGCAACGGTTTACAAGGCCGGCCCGCGAATGGGAACCCGATGTTGAGCTGGTCCAATGTTGTCTTGGTGCTCGGTCGCGGTTTGGAGGGGGCGGCCGCGACTTCGGCAATATTCAGGTAAGGCCGAGTCGAAAATGGCTGATACCGAGAACCGGAGCGGAGCGTACTTGAAGTAGGTGAGCACAGTTCTATTGCGACGCAATAGAACGGGGAAGCGCAGGTATCAGCCATTTGCAGGGCGGCCTCACCTGAATATCAGCGCAGCGCCTTCTCGCCACCGGCCGCCGTGATAACCCCGACGATGATCAAGCCGGTCAAAAGCAGGCGCACGCCGGCGCTGACGCCGAATGTGTTGAGCATGGTGAGCAAAAGCACCAGGAACAGTGCCGCGCCCCAGACGCCGGGCACATTGGCCTTGCCGCCGGCAACCGACGTGCCGCCGATGACGACGACGGCGATCGAGGCGAGCAGATATTCATTGCCGATATCGACATTGGCGCCGCGGAAATAGCCGGCAAGCAGCGCTCCATCGATGCCGCCGAGCGCGCCCGACAGCGTGTAGGTGAGGAAGCGGATGCGCCCGACATTGACGCCGGCGAGCCAGGCGGCGCGAATGTTCTGGCCGATCGCCAGCACCGAGCGGCCATAGATCATGCGCTGCAGCGCGATCGCCGCACCGATGGTGAACAGCACGGTCAGCATCGCCAGCACCGGAATGCCAAGAATTTGCCAGTTGGCGAAATCGGCGAAGCCCGGCGGCGGCTTGATCTGCAGGCCGCGCCCATAGCTGATGTCGACCGACTGGATGATGAAGCTCGCCGACAAGGTGGCAATTATCGGCGGGATGCGCAGCGCCCAGATCAAGAGATAGTTGACGGCGCCGATCGCCGCACCGCAGGCAATCGCGGCCAGCAGCCCGACGATAATCATCGAATCGCTGCCGCCCATCACCTTCATGGCGACCGCGCTGGCGAGCCCGATATTGGCCGGCAGCGACAGGTCGACATTGCCGGGCCCGAGCGTGATGACGAACATCTGGCCGACGCCGACGATGACCGTGAACACGGCAAGCGACAGTGCCGCCGTGACCATGCCGCCGGCGCCATAGCCGCCGGTGAAGCCGATCGTCGCCAGCCACACCAGAAGCGCGCCGACGAACGACCAGATCCAGGGTTTTGCGAGCAGCGATTTCACCGATGTCATCGCTCACCTCTCCTTGCGGCTGATCAGCACCCGCGCCGCCAGGACGATGATCAGGATCGCGCCATTGGCCGCCACCTGCCAGTCGGGCGGAATGTGCATGAAAGTGAGCAGCGGCGAGGCCGCCAGCGCCAGCGTCAGCGCGCCGAGCACGGCGCCGATCGGCGACACCCGGCCGCCGACGAATTCGCCGCCGCCCAGGATGACGCCGGCAATCGCCAAGAGCGTGTAGCCATTGCCGATATTGGCATCCGCCGAGGTGGTGATGCCGATCAGCGCCATGCCCGAGAGCACGCCGAACAGGCCGGTCAGCGCAAACAGCACCACCTTGGTCTTGAGCAGCGACCAGCCGGCACGCCTCAGCGCCGCCGGATTGCCGCCGGAGCCGCGCAGGATGGCGCCATAGGAGGTGCGCATCAGGCCGAAATGCACGACGAGGCCGATCAGCAGCGCGGCGATGATCGGGAAGGGAATGAAAGGCGGCTTGAGCGACATGATCGTCAGCAGCCAGTCCGGCGCCTTGCCGCCGGGTTTGGGCAGGACGAGGATGGCAAGCCCCTGCCAGACGAAACTCATGCCGAGCGTCACCACGATCGACGGCAAATTGCGCAGGTGGATCAGCGCGCCGAGCAGCGCATAGACGCCGATCGACCCCAGCAGGATCGCGATGCCGACGAGCGGCGCATCCTTGAGCCATGTCGCGGTGACGCAGCCGACAAAGCCGACAAAGGTGCCGATCGAGAGATCCAACTCGTTGCCTGCGATGACGAACATCTGCGCGATCGTCGCCAGCGCGATTGGAATCGCCAGGTTGAGCATCAGGTTGAAGCCGAAATAGCTGATGGCGCGCGGATTGAGCCAGGCGATCGCCATCAGCACCAACGCCAGCGACAGCGCCGGCAGCAATCCGCGCAGCAGGCGGGCGCGGGCGGCGGCATTGCGCGCCGCCGAGCCTTTGAAGCCAGTGTCGATGGGTGTTGCCGTCATCTCAGGCCGCATCGCCGAACGAGGACTGGATGATCTTTTCCTCCGTCAATTCGTCGCGCCCGAGATTGGCGACGATGCGGCCGTTCTTGAACACATAGACATGGTCGCAATTGTCGAGCTCTTCGGTTTCGGTGGTGTACCAGAGGAAGGTGCGGCCCTTGCGGGCCTCCTCGCGCACGAGGTCGTAGACTTCGAGCTTGGTGCCGATGTCGACGCCGCGCATCGGGTCGTCCATCAGCACGATTTCGGCATCGGAGCCGAGCGCGCGGGCAAACAGCGCCTTCTGCTGGTTGCCGCCGGACAGCGAGAAGATGTTGTGGTTCATGTCCGGCGTGCGGATGCCGATCTTCTTCTGCCAGAAACCGGCAAGCGCCGCCTCGCGCTGCGGCGAGATCAGGAGACCATTGCGCAGCCTTGCCAGCGAGCGGATGCCGATGTTCTGCGCGATCGACCATTGCGGAAAGATGCCGTCCGACTGGCGGTCGCCGGCGACCAGCGCCACTGGCGCGGTCACCTCCATGCCGGTCCTGGCGCGGGAGGCGGCGGCGAAGATCGCCAACAAGAGATCGGTCTGGCCGTGGCCGGCAAGTCCTGCCAGGCCGATGATCTCGCCCGCGCGCGCCATCAGCTCCTTGCCGTCCTCTTGCCGGGCGGGGCGGGCTCGCACCCGCAGCGGGCCGGCCTCAGCCTTCGCCGTCTCGGCCTCGCTCCTGTGATGGCCCTCCGCGCCACCCATGGCGGTGACCAGCCTGTCGCGGTCGAAGGCGCTGGCCGCATCAGCGGCGACGACCTTGCCGTCGCGCATCACCACGACGCGGTCGGCATTCCTGAGCACCTCACCCAGCACATGCGAGATCAGGATGCAGCTCTTGCCGCTGCCAACGAAGCGGCGCACGAAGGCGAGCAACTGGCCTGATGTATGCGCGTCGAGCGACGATGTCGGCTCGTCGAGGATGACGAGATCGAGCCGGTCCTGCGTCACCGTGAAGGCGCGGGCCACCTCGACCATCTGGCGCCGGCCGATCGACAGGTCGCCGACGATGTCCCAGGCCGAGATGCCGTGGTCCGGGAAGATCTCGTCGAGCTTGGCGGTGATCAGCTCGGCCGCCTTGCGCCGCCAGCCGAAGCCGGTCAGCGAAGCGTGGTTGATACGGGTGTTCTCGGCCACGCTGAGATTGGGACACAGCGACAGTTCCTGGAACACGCAGCGTATGCCGAGCTGCTGCGCGCGTGACACCGAATAGTTGGCCTCGGCATTACCATGCACGCCGATCGTCCCGCTGTCGGGCACCAGCGTACCCGACACCATATGCATGAGCGTCGACTTGCCGGCACCGTTGTGGCCGACAAGACCGACGCATTCGCCGGGGCCGACATGGAAATCCACGCCGCCCAGCGCCCTGACGGCGCCGAAATGCTTTTCGGCACCGTCGAGCCTGATGATGTCAGCAATTGCCTGAGGCATGCCTAGCGATATCCGGTGGCGATGCGGGCGGCAACTGCACTGCCATCACTTGATGTTGGCCTTGATCGCGGCGAGGGCGTCTTCCTGGGTGTATTCGTGGGTGGCGACGCCGCCCTCCTTGATCTTCGGCAGGGCCGCTTCGAAATCGTCCTGGGTGAAGGCGAGATACGGCACCAGCAGGTCGTGCGGGATGTCCTTGCGGCCATCCAGCACCTGCTGCGCCACCCAGAACGCCAGTGACGACACGCCGGGGGCGATCGAGGCTGACCAGGTCTGGTAGCCGTCCTTCTCCTTCTGCTCCTTCCACCACTTCAGCTCATCCTGGCGGTTGCCCATGATGATGGTCGGGCGCGGTTTGCCGGCGGCGGCAAAAGCCTGCGCCGCGCCATAGCCGTCGCCACCCTGGTCGACGATGCCGACGACGTCGGGCAGCGACGGCAGGATGGTCGCCACCGCCTTCTGCGCCGTCGTCTGGTCCCAGTCTCCGGTCACCGAGCCGACGATCTTGAATTCGGGATGAGCGGCGACGCCCTCCAGAATGCCGGCATGGATGGCATCGTCGATCGAGGTGCCGGCCAGGCCGCGGATTTCCAGCAGATTGCCGCCCTTGGGCTGGAACTTGGCCATCTGCTCGACTTCCTGCTTGCCCATGTCCTTGAAGTCGACGACGACGCGGTAGGCGCAGGGCTCGGTGACGGTGCCGTCGAAGGAGACGACGACGATACCGGCGTCGCAGGCCTGTTTGATGGCGCCGTTGAGCGCGTCCGGCGAGGCGGCATTGATGACGATCGCGTCATAGCCCTGCAGGATCAGGTTCTGCACCTGCGCCGCCTGCGTCGGCACTTCCTTGTCGGCGGTGGTGAAGACATCCGCCGCGCCGACGACCTTGTCGTCCACCGCCTTCTTGGCGATGATGCCGTAGCTGTCGAGCATTGCCTGCCGCCACGAATTGCCGGCATAATTGTTGGAGAAGGCGATCTTCTTGCCGCTCGTGTCGGCAAGCGCGGTGCCCGAGGCGAGCATGGCCGCAACGGCGCTCAAGACCAGTAGTTTCTTCATGTCGTAATCCTCCCAGATGTGTTGACTGCTGCACTTCCAACGGCCTTGCGGGCCGGTTTCACTCCAATTTTATCCGAGCGCTGCCGCTCAAAACAGCCTCAATCCCGGCACGCGCACCTTCAGCCGGTACAGCGACGTCGAAGCGGCGATGTAGAGGCTCCTCAGGTCCTCGTCGCCGAAGGTGAAGTTGGCACAATATTCCGGCGTCGCGATGACGCCAAGAAGATCGCCCGATGCATCGAAGACATGGATGCCGCCGGGGCCGGTGCAATAGAGGTTTCCGCGGCTGTCGATCTTCATCCCGTCGGGCGCCCCCGGCTCGGTTCCCTCCGTCACCGCCCACACCGCGCCGCCACTGAGGTCGCCATTCACTTCCACGCCGAACACTCTTATGTGGCCGCGCTCGGTATCGTTGACGAAGAGCCTTGATTCATGGAGCGAGAAACAGAGCCCGTTGGGCTGCACGAAATCGTCGGCGACGAGCGTCAGCCGGGCGCCGTCGCCGTCGATCCGGTAGACCCCCTGGAACGGCAGCTCCTGCGGCCTCGGTACGCCGTAGAATTCCGCCCGGCCGTAAGCCGGATCGGTGAAATAGATCGAGCCGCCGGTGGCGACGACGATGTCGTTCGGGCTGTTGAGCTGCCTGTCCCGGTAGTGCGTGGCGAGAATCGTCGTCGCGCCGTTCGGTTCGGCCCGCGTGACACGGCTGGTCGCGTGCTCGCAGGTCACCAGCCGTCCCTTGCGGTCGAGCGTATTGCCGTTGGCCTTGTGGCTGGGTTCACGGAACAATTCGATCTCGCCGGAAGCAAACCGCCGGTAGATGCGGCTTTGCGGAATGTCGGAAAAGACCAGCCATTTCTCATAAGGATGCCACACCGGCCCCTCGATGAAGCCGTAGCCGGTTGCGAGCCGCTCCATCGCCGCATTGCCGACGACATCGTCAAAGCCGGAATGACGGGCGCGCGCCGGGATCGACATTACGAGCTCTTCGGCTCACGCACCGGCTTGCCGCCGACGAACCAGTCGCTGCCCGGCATGTCCTCGATGACCACCCAGATCGCTTCCTTGGGCAATTCGGCGATCTCCCTGATCGCCTCGGTGACCCGGCGCGAGATCTCGTTCTTGCGCGTTTGCGAATGGCCCTCGAGTATCCGTATGCTGACGAACGGCATAGGCGCTTCCCCGATATTCTTGTTCTTGTCGGACAAAAGCTAATCAGGAAGCTGATCGGGTGATAGCGGTCTAAGCGCAGCATCGACTGTGGTTTTGCACAGTCGGCCGCCCCGGGCACTCCAAGCCCTTTGGCGCCGATTATTGGTCCTGCAACGGCGACGACTGCGCGAGCCACGCGTCGAGCTGCTCCTGCTCGCGCCGCAGCGCGTCGATGTTGATCAGCCCGCGCGCCATCGCGAGATAGATCGCGCGGGTGCGTGAATTGAAGACGGATGCCTCGCCGGCCCCCTCCTCGGGCGGCACGATGCCCAGCTTGTCGTAGACATGCTTGATGCGGCTTTGCGCGCCGCGGATCGACAGGCCGCGCCGCGCCGCGATCGCCCTGTCGGTGAGGCCGAGCGCGATGTCGATCAGGCTTTCGTACTCGCCGTCGGTGATGCCCTCGAACCGGTCCTGGACGCGATGCTGGATGCCGCGGATTTCGCGGTCGATGATGCAATGCCCCTCGCGGAAGACGCCGCGCAGCGCCGAGCGCATGCCTTCCTCGGTCGCCGATTTCAACACGTAGCCATAGACGGATCCCGGCGGCACGATGCGCGCCACGCCGCGCACATAGGCCTCGTCGGCGAAGTTCGACCAGAACAGGATATGCGTGCCGGCGCGCCGGTTCCAGATGGCGCGGGCCACCTCGATGCCGGTCGCCTTGGGCAGTTGCAGGTCGAGCACGACATGCGGCGGCTCCCGTTCGGCCGCGAGGTTGATGGCGTCCTCGCCGTCGCCGGCTTCGATCACCTCGACATCGCCGGGCCACAATTGTTCGACGGTGCGCCGCGCGAAGGTACGGTGCAGGCCATCATTTTCCGCAATCATGACCAGCATCAGACCGTCTCCGCCACCGACCGGCCTTCCGCCGCAGCGGTGCCGCGCGCCGAAGCCTTGCCCCCCTGGAGCTCACGGTCGATCTCGATGACGACCCGCGTGCCGCCCTTGCGGCCCACCGCCTCGAAGCGCAGCCGCGCCCCGACAAGGGCTGCCCGCGTGTGCATGTGGCCGATGCCGCCTTGCGCGGCGGGGTCGACCGCGCCGCAGCCCGAGCCGTCATCGGTGACGGTCACGCTGAACGTGCCAGGCGTGGCGGCGAGCTGCACCTCGATACGGCTTGGCCCGGCATGGCGCACGGCGTTGTTGATGGCCTCCTGCACGATCCGGTAAAGCGCCGTCCGCAGGGTTTCCGACAGGCTGTCGGCGCTGCCGTCGCTGGTGTCGGCGATGCGCACCGCGATCGGCGGCTTGGCCCTGGCGACGCTGCGGTTGAGATGCGCCTCGACGGCGTCGCGCAGGCCAAACAGTTCCAGTACGCTCGGCCGCATGTCGTCGACGATGTGGCGAAGCTCCGCCAGGCAGCCCGCGATCTCCTGTTCGAGATCGGCAAGCTGGGCCGTCCGCGCCACGCCCCGGCTGCGGAACGCCGAGACTTGGCGCGCGATGCGGGCGAGGTCGGCGAGCGTCTGGTCATGCAGGTCCATGGCCATGCGGCGACGCTCGCGCTCCATGCCTTCCGTCAACTGCGACGCGCCGACCCTCAGCACCTCCGCCCGGTTGCGCGCCTCGCTTTCGGCAAGCATGGCGCGGCGCGCCTCCTCGGTCTGGATCAGCGCGAAAATATAGGGCGCGATGAGGTCGGCGCATTGCTGGGCGACGTCGACGTCCGCCTGCGTGTAGCAGCCGGCCTCGTGCCGGCTGATGTTGAGCGCGCCAACCACGCTGCCGCGCGCCCGCAGCGGCACGATGATGCGGCTGCGCAGCTTGGCCACGAAGATCGGCTCGTCGAACGCTCCCTCGAAGTGGAAGCGGTCGTCGACAAGGGCATTGTCCGACAGCAGGTAGGGGGTCTGGCCCCACAGCACGCGCCGGATCGGGCTGCCTTCGACCGGATGCAGTGCAAGTTCGCTCCAGCTGGTATGGAACCCGGCCTCGTAGCAGGCATGCATGCGTCCATCGAGCGACAGCACCGCCAGATCGATATGGTCGTGCGGAATGAGCGTGCCGATCTCGATCGCCGTCGCCCGGAACGCCGAGCCTGGATCGATATGCCCGGCCAGCGCCCGCGAGATCGCCAGCAGCCGGTCGATCAGATGGGGAGATACGTCCGACATTTTTCCTCCCTTGTCGCCTGGATAAATGCCGCGGCAAGGCGCGCAACGCCGAGGCGCGCCTGGCGCGGCCTCAGGCCCCTGTTCGCGGCAATCCTCCCTGCTGGCGAAATAGTGACCGCTTGACGGTGCCGCTGTCAACGAGGGCTCGCGCGCCGGCAGCCGATCAACTTGCGGTGCGCCAATTGAAATGGCTTCGCTGGATGGGCTAGGCATGCGTGCAGGAGACCGAAGCATGGCAGTGACGCCGACTGTTCCATCGGGCGCCCCGGGCATTCCGGCGCGCTGGACGTCAAGCGCCAAGAGCGGCGTCGGCTCCGCGCTTTCGCCGGCAAGCCGCGTCTGGTTCACACTCAGCCACGGCATTCTGAACGAAATCTACTATCCGCGGGTCGACAGCGCCTGCACGCGCGACCTCGGCCTCATCGTCACCGGCCCGAACGGCTACTTCTCGGAGGAGAAGCGCGATGCCGCGCATGCCGTCGAACCGTTCGAGGAGGGCGTGCCCGCCTACAGGCTCACCAACACGGCGACCGATGGCGCCTATCGGATCGACAAGCGCATCCTGGCCGACCCGACGCGGCCGGCGCTGTTGCAGGAGATCACCTTCACGCCGCTGAAGGGCGCTGCGGGCGATTACCGCATCTATGCTCTCTTGGCACCGCATCTGGTCAATGCCGGCATGGGCAACACCGCCTGGATCGGCGACCACAAGGGACAGCCGGTGCTGTTTGCCGCTGGCCGCGGCACCTGCCTGGCGCTGGCGTCGTCGCTGCCGTGGCGGACGTGCTCGGCCGGCTATGTCGGCTTTTCCGATGGCTGGCAGCAGCTCCACAATACCGGCGAACTCGATGCGGCCTGCCAGCGGGCCGAGAACGGCAATGTCGCGCTGATCGGCGAGATCGGCTTTACATCAGCCAAGACCAAGGCGCTGCTGGCGCTGGGTTTTGGGGCGACATCTGACGAGGCCGCCGAAAATGCCCTCGCCAGCCTGAAGCAGGGTTTCGAGCCGGCCGCACAAGCCTATGTCGAGACGTGGCGCAAGTGGCAGGCGGGCCTGCTGCCGCTGGACCGGCGCGCCGCATCCGGGACCAGCACCTACCGCGCCTCGACCGCGGTGCTGGCGACACACCGGTCGATCGCCAGGCCGGGTGCTGCGGTCGCCAGCCTGTCGATCCCGTGGGGCTTCAACAAGGGTGACGACAATCTCGGCGGCTACCATCTGGTCTGGCCGCGCGACCTGGTCGAGACGGCGGGCGGCTTTCTCGCCGCCGGCGATGCCGCCTCGGCGTTGCAGATCCTGGAATATCTGCGCGCCATCCAGCAGCCGGACGGCCACTGGCCGCAGAACGCTTGGCTCGACGGTTCGGCCTATTGGCCTGGCATCCAGATGGATGAATGCGCCTTCCCGCTGCTGTTGGCCGACACGCTGTATCGCGCCGGGCATTTGCCGCGCGCGCGGCTCGACGGTTTCCTGCCGATGATCGAACGCGCCGCTTCCTATGTCGTGCGCAACGGCCCCGTCACCGGCGAGGACCGCTGGGAAGAGGATGCCGGCTACAGCCCGTTCACGCTGGCCGTCGAGATCGCGGCCCTGCTTGCCGCCGCCGACCTGCTCGACGCCTGCGGCAAACATGCGCCGGCAAACTATCTCCGTGACACCGCCGATTGCTGGAACGACCAGGTCGAACGCTGGACCTATGTCAGCGGCACGCTGGCCTGCCGCCAGGCCGGCGTCGAAGGCTACTACGTCCGCATCGCGCCACCCGACAGCGCCGAGGCCGGTTCGCCGAAGGACGGCTACGTCCCGATCAAGAACCGGCCGCCCGGCGACACCGAGCGCCCGGCGGAGGAAATCGTCAGCCCCGACGCGCTGGCCCTGGTGCGCTTCGGCCTGAGGGCTGCCGATGACCCACGCATGGTCGACACGGTCAAGGTCATCGATGCGCAGTTGCGCTGCGACCTGCCGCAAGGCACGCTCTGGTATCGCTATAACAGCGACGGTTATGGCGAGCACGAGGACGGCTCCCCCTTCGACGGCACGGGCCAGGGCCGGCCATGGCCGCTGCTTGCCGGTGAGCGCGCCCATTTTGAACTGGCCGCCGGGCGCAAAGACAAGGCGGCTGCCCTGCTCGAAGCCCTCGAAGGGTCGGCCGGATCATGCGGTCTGCTGCCCGAGCAGATCTGGGACGGCCCGGACATGCCCGATCGCGAACTGCTGCACGGCAGGCCTTCAGGCAGCGCCATGCCGCTGGTCTGGGCACATTCGGAACACATCAAGCTGCTGCGCTCATTGCGCGACGGCGCCGTCTTCGACAGGCCGCCGCAAGGCGTGAAGCGCTACATCGAAGACAAGACCACATCGCCGCTTAGGACGTGGCGCTTCAACAACAAGGTCCGCACCATCCCCGCAGGCAAGACGTTGCGCATCGAGCTGCTGGAAAAAGCTGTCGTCCACTGGAGCAGCGACAACTGGGCAACCACGCAGGACAGCGGTACGCAAGAGAATGCATTCGGTATCCATCTTGTCGATCTGCCCACCGCCGGCCTGCCCGAGGCAAGCACTCTGATCTTCACTTTTTTCTGGCCCGGAACCGGTGATTGGGAGAATGTCGACTTCTCCGTCATATCAGGCGGGCAGGATAGCAAGTAGATCTTTCCCCAACAGACCCGCTTCAAGAGACAGGACGAGAAACATGCAGATCGGAATGATGGGACTGGGCCGGATGGGCGCCAACATGGTCCGCCGCCTGATGCGCGACGGCCACCAATGCGTCGTCTACGACATCAATCCCGCCAGCGTCGCCGCCCTGGTCACCGACGGTGCGCTCGGGTCGGCGTCCCTGGAGGAATTCGTCGGCAAGCTCGCCAAGCCGCGCTGTGTGTGGCTGATGCTGCCGGCGGCGATCACCGGCAGGATCGCCGACCAGGTGGCGGCACTTATGGAACCCGGCGACATCATCATCGACGGCGGCAATTCCTACTATCACGACGCCGTCGACCAGGCCGCCGAACTCGCGGCCAAGGGACTGCACTATGTCGATGTCGGCACCAGCGGCGGCGTCTGGGGCCTCGACCGCGGCTACTGCCTGATGATCGGCGGACCCGATGAAGCGGTCCAGCATCTCGATTCGATCTTCGCCACGCTGGCGCCCGGTCTCGACGCGGGCGCGCCCACGCCGGACAAGTCTGCCGGCACCGCGCCCTACGGCTATCTGCACTGTGGGCCGAGCGGCGCCGGGCACTTCGTCAAGATGGTGCATAACGGCATCGAATACGGCGTCATGGCCGCCTATGCCGAAGGCATGAACATCCTGAAATCGGCCAATGCCGGCAAGCGGCAACGGACAGCCGATGCCGAGACCAGCCCGCTGGAAAACCCGCAATATTACCAGTTCGACATCGACCTTCCCCAGGTGGCCGAGGTCTGGCGCCATGGCAGCGTCATCGGTTCCTGGCTGCTCGATCTCACCGCCGGCGCGCTGAAGGGCGACCCGGCACTGACGAATTATGGGGGCCGCGTCTCTGATTCCGGCGAAGGCCGCTGGACGCTGAAGGCGGCGATCGACACCGGCGTGCCCGCACCCGTGCTGTCGTCGGCGCTGTTCGACCGTTTCTCCTCGCAGGGCGAATCCGAATTCTCCGACAAGCTGTTGTCGGCCATGCGCTACGCCTTCGGCGGCCATGTCGAAAAGCCGAAGGCCGGCAAGTGAAGGCGGCAGGGGAGAAGCGCATGAGCCAGGTACGGTCCGACACGCTGGTGCTCTTCGGGGCGACCGGCGACCTCGCCCACAAGAAGATATTTCCCGCCCTCTACCAGATGGTCGCCAAGGGAACGCTCAGCGAACCGGTGATCGGCGTCGCCTTCGACGCCTGGGATTTGAAACAGCTGCAGGACCGCGCCCGCGACGGGATCGTCAACGCGCTCGGCAAGATCGACGAGAAGGTCTTTGCCAAGCTCGCTTCGCTGATGCGCTATGTCAGCGGCGATTATCGCGATCCGGCCACCTTCGAGAAACTGAAGACAGCACTTGGCAGCGCGCAGCGGCCCCTGCATTACATGGCTGTGCCGCCGACCATGTTCGAGACTGTCGTGCAAGGCCTGGAGCAATCGGGCACGGCGCATGGCGCGCGGCTGATGGTGGAAAAGCCATTCGGCCACGACCTGCAGTCGGCGCGCTGGCTGAACCGGGTGCTGCATCTGGTGTTCGACGAACAGTCGATCTTCCGCATCGATCACTATCTCGGCAAGGAGGCGATCCAGAACCTGCTCTATTTCCGCTTCGCCAATTCCCTCCTCGAACCGATCTGGAACCGCAACTTCGTCGAGAGCGTGCAGATTACCATGGCCGAGGATTTCGGCATCGAAGGGCGCGGCAAATTCTATGACGACGTCGGCTGCATCAGGGACGTCATCGAGAACCATCTGCTCAACATCCTGCTGTTGCTGGCCATGGAGCCGCCGGTCGGCCGCTCGGCCGACGATTTGATCGACGAGAAGGTGCAGGTCCTCAGGGCAATTCGCACACTGACCAAGGACGATGTCGTGCGCGGCCAGTTCACCGGCTATCTCGCCGAGCCCGGGGTGAAACCGAATTCGCCGGTCGAGACCTTCGCCGCGGTGCGCTTCTTCGTCGACACCTGGCGCTGGCAGGACGTGCCCTTCTTCATCCGCGCCGGCAAGAACATGCCGGTGCATGTCACCGAGGTGGTGGTACGGCTGAAACGGCCGCCGCTTGACGTCTTCGATCCGATCAAGCCCGCCGACCAGAACTATGTGCGCTTCCGCATCGACCCGCAGGTGGTGATTGCCATCGGCGCCCAGCGCAAAGCGCCCGGCGACGACATGATCGGCGAGCAGGTGGAACTCACCGCGCTCGACGACTCGAAGGGCGACATGCCGCCCTACGAGCGGCTGATCGGCGATGCCATGAACGGCAACGGCCAGCTCTTCACCCGCCAGGACGCGGCCGAGTTGGCCTGGCGCATCGTCGGCCCGGTGCTGGGCGACACCACGACACCGCAAACCTACGAGCCGAAAACCTGGGGGCCGGCGGACGCCATGGCCGACTTCGGCCCGCCCAATGGCTGGATCGACCCAGTGGCGTGAGCGGAGGAACTTGGATGGCCAAGACAGTGAAAAAAGCGGCATCGGGCGCTGAAGAGATCGTGCTGACGATCGATATAGGCGGCTCGCACGTCAAGATCCTAACCAGCGATGGCGGTCAGGAACGCCGTGCCGATTCCGGGCCGGACCTGACGCCGAAACAGATGATCGACGCGGTCAGGAAGCTCGCCGACGGCCTGTGCTATGACCTCATCTCGATGGGGTATCCCGGTCCGGTGCGCAACAACCGGCCACGGCTCGACCCGGTCAATCTCGGCAAGGGCTGGGCCGACTACGATTTCGCCGCTGATTTCGGCAAGCCGGTCAAGGTGGTCAACGACGCGCTGATGCAGGCCATCGGCAGCTACGAAGGCGGGCGCATGCTGTTTCTTGGCCTGGGAACCGGCCTCGGCGCGGCGATGATTCTCGACAATGTCGCCCAGCCGATGGAACTCGCCCACCTGCCCTACAAGAAGGGCAGGAGTTTCGAGGACTATGTCGGCGAGCGCGGGCTGGAAAAGCACGGCAAGAAGAAGTGGCGCAAATACGTCTTCGACGTCGTCGGCCGGCTGCGCGGCGCCATGCAGCCCGACTATATCGTCATCGGCGGCGGCAATGTCGACAAGCTCGACGAATTGCCTGCCGACACCCGGCGCGGCGACAACACACGCGCCTTCGCCGGCGGATTTCGTCTGTGGCGCGACAAGGCCTTGATCGTCTCGTAGTATTACAGTTTAGTATAGTTGTTCAAAATAACGTGTGCGACCTCGCTGAATCGTTGCCTTGCGCAGATTTGCCGACTAGGAGTTTCATCGCACGACAATGCAGCGTGATTCATCGGACACGCTAAACGCTTTCAGAATTTTTTAGTCTGCGCTTCGCCCTTTCGAGATTCATTCGATTTTTCGAGGCCACGCGCTCTAGACGGAGGGAATGGATTGACCGACGACAGCAACGATAACCGCAAAGACGTCGACCTTCTCGAGCTGACCGCTCACATCGTGTCCGCCTATGTCGAGAAGAACCGCCTGCCCGCTTCCGGCCTGGCGGATCTCATCGCCAGTGTCGCGACCTCGATCAGCGGTCTCAGCCAGCCGGCGGCGCCGGTCGCCACTCCTTTGGTCCCGGCGGTCAACCCCAAGAAGTCGGTGACGCCGGATTTCATCATCTGTCTCGAGGACGGCAAGAAGTTCAAATCGCTGAAGCGCCATCTCGGCGTGCATTTCGGCCTGACGCCTGACGCCTACCGCGCCAAATGGGGCCTGCCGGCGGACTATCCCATGGTCGCCCCCAACTATGCCGCCTCGCGTTCCGAACTGGCGAAGGCGATCGGCCTCGGCCGCAAGGCCGCCGTGGTGGCGCCCGTCAAGGCCAAGGGCCGCAAGGCCAAGGCCGCGGCCTGAGGGCAGTCCCTCCCGGGTCAATTCCGTCCTGAGCCAATGGTTGGGACGACTGGAACAGAAGCCTGCCGGCGAATCCGCCTTGGCAGGCTTCATGCTTTTGTGGCTTGGATGAACCGGACAGGTTCTTCGAGCAATTCCCTTGGGAATTGCGTCAAGACAAAGGGATGGAGCTGTTTGCCGTTTCCGTGAAACGGCGAACCGCTCCAAAGGGGGGAAGCCATGAACTACACCAGGATGGTGATCGAGAAAGAGGCGCCGGAGGAATACGGCTACGACCGCATCCGCTACAATCTCTCCGAAAGCTCGATCGCCGATCAAAGGCTCTCCGACATCGGCCTGTCGCTTCCCGACCTGACGCTGTTCTATGGCGAGCATCGCGGCGACAAGGAGTTGCGCGCGCTGATCGCGGCGCAGGATGCCGGGATCTCGCCTGATGACGTGCTGGTGACGGCAGGCGCCGCCGGCGCGCTGTTCATCATCTCGACCTCGCTGCTGCAGGCCAGCGACCATCTCGTCGTCATCAGGCCCAACTACGCCACCAACATCGAAACCCCGCGCGCGATCGGCTGCGCCATCAGCTTTGTCGACCTCGCCTTCGAGAACGGCTTCGCCATCGATGTCGAGGCCGTCAAGGCGGCGCTGCGCCCGAACACCAGGCTGATCAGCGTCACCTGCCCCCACAACCCGACCGGGACGATGATGTCCCGCGCCGATCTCGACGCGCTGGTGGCGCTCGCCGAAACGAGCAACTGCCGCCTGCTGGTCGACGAGACCTATCGCGACCTCTCTTATGGCAGGCGTCTGCCCTCGGCGGCCTCGCTGAGCCCAAAGGCGATCAGCGTCTCGTCGCTCTCCAAGGCCTTCGGTATTCCCGGCATCCGTGTCGGCTGGCTGATCACCAGGGATGCGGCGCTTCAGGAAAAATTCCTCGCCGCCAAGGAACAGATCGGCATTTGCGGCAGCGTCATCGACGAAGGCATCGCTCGTGGCATGCTCGAGCGGCGCGACGCCTTCCTGGCGTCGCTGCTGCCCGAGATGGGCAAGCGCCGTGACATCGTCCAGGCCTGGATCGACCGCGAGCCGCTGGTCGACTGGACCAGGCCGGAAGGTGGCGTCGTCGGTTTCCCGCGCCTCAATGTCGAGCCCGGCTTCGACTTCGACCGCTTTTATGTCAGGCTGCTGGAAGACCACGGCACCTATGTCGGCCCCGGCCACTGGTTCGAGATGCCGAAGAGCTTCTTCCGCGTCGGTTTCGGTTGGCCGACGGAGGCCGGGTTGCGGGGCGGGCTCGACGCCATTTCGGCGGCTCTGCGGCAGTAGCTTTCGCGCGCAATCAGCAAGACAGTCGAAAGTCCTTTGATCCAAGCCTGATTTTAACAGGCATGCCGCCGCGAACTTTGCTAAGAGTTGCAGTGGTCGGACCAGCGCCCAACCGGGAAGTGCCCCGCCGGCCATCGCAACGGGGCCTCATTCCATGATATCAGAACACACGTCGCCGGAGCAGCGCTATGCCGCCTTCCGGCACAAAGCCTTCCTCAGCTACTGGGCGGCGCGCTTCCTCACCACCTTCGCCACCATGATCGTGTCCGTCGCGGTCGGCTGGCAGGTCTATGATTTGACGCGCGATCCGTTCGATCTCGGCATTGTCGGCATCGTCCAGTTCCTGCCCTCGCTGCTTCTGGTGCTGGTTACCGGCGTCGTCGCCGACCGCTTCGGCCGCCGGCTGATCATGACGCTGTCGACAGTGACCGAAAGCGCTTGCGCGCTCGCTCTGCTGATCCTGACCCTGCGCGGCCTGACCAGTCCGCTGCCGATCTTCGCCGTGCTGGTCATGTTCGGCATAGCCCGCGCCTTCTATGGGCCGGCTTCGTCCTCGCTCTTCGCCAACCTCGTGCCGCAGGAGGATTTCGCCAACGCCATCGCCTGGAACTCATCCGCCTGGCAGACGGCGACCATTGTCGGTCCGGTCGCCGGCGGCCTGCTCTATGGCGTCTCGGCCGAAGTGGCCTACGCCACCGCGGCAATCCTGATGCTCGCCGCCGCCTTGCTCGTCTTCACCATTCCCAAGCCCGCCCAGCAGACGGCCACCGACAAGCCGACGATGGAGACGCTGTTTGCCGGCTTCCGCTACATCTGGAGCGAGAAGATCGTGCTCGGCGCCATCTCGCTCGACCTGTTCGCCGTGCTTCTGTCCGGCGCCTCGGCGCTGCTGCCGGTCTACGCCCGCGACATATTGGAGCTGGGGCCATGGGGCCTCGGCCTGTTGCGCTCGGCGCCCGGCATCGGCGCCATCTGCGTCGCCATATGGCTTGCCGGTCATCCGATCCGCGACCATGCCGGCAAGATCATGCTGAGCTTCGTGGCCGCGTTCGGCGCCTGCACCGTGCTATTCGGCCTGTCCACTTTTACCTGGCTGTCGATCCTGGCCCTTGCCCTGCTCGGCGCCACCGACATGTTCAGCGTCTACATAAGGGAAACGCTGATCCAACTCTGGACGCCGGACGAGGTGCGCGGCCGCGTCAACGCCGTCAACCAGGTCTTCGTCGGCGCCTCCAACGAAGTCGGCGAATTTCGCGCCGGCACCATGGCGGCGCTGATCGGCACGGTTCCGGCGGTGGTCATCGGCGGCATCGGCGCCGTCGCGGTCGCCGGGCTGTGGGCGTACCTGTTTCCCGCGCTGCGCAAGGTGCGGCATTTGAATGAGCGGAATTGAGCGGGGCCGGACGATAGCGGACCTTTGACCTCCAAGGCCCGGTGTCGTGGCTTGACCCAAAGCGGTCATCGTCCTGCCTGGCCGAGCCTAGACAACCAGAGTTCAGATATCAGGATCATCGAGAATGCGTGAGATCGTGCTGCGCCCCAGGTCACTCATGGCGGGGTTGGTGCGACGGTAATACCAGACGAGACCCATTGCCTGCTGGAATGCCCAGGCAACACCACGCTTCCACCAAAGGTCCTCGACTTGAAGGCCGTGCCGAAAGATCGCCCTTCGCTCGCGGTCCAGAAGGTGCCACGCGGCGACTAGATCCAGCGACGGGTCGGCTGGTCCGAAACTGCCGCAATCCAGCACTCCGACAAGACGCTCGCCCTGCACGAGAAGGTTTGTCGGGATAAGGTCCTTATGAGTCATCACCACAGGCCCCGCGGATGGCAACTCCCGGAACCGGGCCCACAAATCGCGCAGTCGAGCCACATCAAGAAGGCCCTCGCTGTTTTCAAAGCAAACACGCATCCAATCGTCATGATCGGAGAGACGTCCACCACGGCCTTGCCCGTCGAAGCGTCGGCCCCGTGTGTCCGCTTGGCGCAACGATGCCACGAGGTGTGCAAGGTCAAGGGCGAACGTCGCCGATCCACTCAGCCCGTGCGGCGTGGCAACCTCGCCTTCGATCCACGTTTGCAGTGCCCATGGCATTGGATAGCGAGGGCCTGGCTCGCCGAGCCCGATCGGCTGAGGCGTCGGAAACAGGCAATGGTCTCCAATCTCGACCATGGCAGCGGCCTCCGACCGAAGCATATCGGCGCATTCGGTCGGATCCATCGCCCGCAGCGGGAACCGGGCAGTGCTCTTTGAGCCAATGCGGAAGACGGCGTTGACGGTTCCCGACGATCTAACTGAAGTGATGTCCTCATGACGATACTGGGGAAACTGATCGTGGATCATCTGGCGGGCGATATCGATGCCGATATCCACCTGATCGTCATGCATCATAAGGTCCCGTCCTGACGAACTCGATAGTGGCGTCGCAACACGATGCGTTCACGCGGGAAAACCGGCCTTTCTGAAGCCTGACGTGAAAAGCTCGAGGGCACCTTGGTCGGCGAACGGGAGACCGGACATCAGCCGGACAGTCAGGTCGTGCTTCTTTGACAGTGCTTCCTTGACTTCAGCGCGCGCCTTCTCCGGTTCGCCCAGATGTGCGTACGACGCTGCGAGGAAGGCATGAATGAAGAATTGATCGCCGGCCTTCTGATACGAACCGACGGCTTCCGAATACCTTCCAAGCAGGAAGAGCGAACTGCCCTTTACCTCCCAAAACCATATCGGAGGTAACGGCTCGCGCTGCTGAGCGGTTTCGAGCACGTTCAGCGCCGTGTCGGCCCGCCCGGCGTAGTTGAGCCAGCTTGCGTAGTCCCCCGCTATGTTCACATCTAACGGGTTCAACGAGCGCGCTTGCTCGAAATGCACTCCCGCATCGCTGTGCTGGCGCATGTGGGTAAGCACCAGACCCATGCTCTGGTGGCAGACGCCATCGCTCCTGTCGAGAGCGAGCGCCGTTCGTGCCGACTCCCAGGCCTTCTGTAGCGTCCGCGGATCGTTGTCGTACCAAAATCTGCTGACGAGGGCCTGTGCGAGGAAGGCGTGGCCTTGAGCGAACGTCGAATCGAGCTCGACACACCGCACGAAGAGAATCTCGGCCTTGTCCAATTCATATCGGTAGAAGTGCGCGCGCCCCTGCAGGTAGTAGTCGTATGCATCCCAATCGGCCGGAGGCTTGCGTCTTGTCCGGCTCGCCGAATCGGCCTCGGTCTGGCCTTCGACCATCGAGGCGATAAGAGCCGCAACCTCGTCTTGCAATGCGAAGATGTCGTTGAGGGCCCGATCGTACCGTTGCGCCCACAAATGGGTCCCGGTGGCGGCGTCAATCAACTGCGTAGTGATCCGAATGCGATCACCGAGCTTACGTACGCTGCCTTCGACGAGGTAGCGAACTCCGAGTTTGCGATGGATTTCGGCAACGTCCAATTCCAGATGGCGAAACTGAAAAGATGAATTGCGCGCGATCACGAGGAGAGAGCGGAACCTGGCCAGTTCCGTAATTATGTCCTCGGTTATGCCGTCACTGAGATACTGCTGGTCCTGATCGCCGCCGAAGTTGGCAAAGGGCAGCACCACAATGGACGGCTTGCCGGACGGCGGTATCGGTATGCGGGATGAGCTCGCCACCGGCTCGACAGTCCCGGTGAAGCGGTAGCCGACGCGAGGCACCGTGGATATCCACTCGCCGCCATTGTCAGCCGGACCGAGTGCTTTTCTTAGTGTCGCGATTTGGACGGTAAGATTGCCTTCCTCAACCGCGGTGCCCGGCCAGGCAGCATCCAACAGCTCGGTCTTGGTCAGGATCTCACCGGGCCGTGCCGTAAGCGCGGCAAGCAGCGTCAGCCCACGATGCCCAACAGCGATCGGGATCCGCTCTTTAAGGAGCGTCCCGTTGTCGGGATCCAGTACGAACGGACCAAAAGCGCGAGTCCCCTGCATATGGGGCATACTAGACGTTTCGGAAGTTTTCGGAACAGTTTCGGCACGCGTAAATGCTCGCGGCGCAAAGCGGTCGTCCGAGCCTTGGCTCTACCTGACTCGCTCCAACCAATTAGCACTTGCCCACCGCACCTCCGCCAAACACCATGCGCAAGAACTCGTCCAGCCAGCGCTTCAGGTGCATGTCCCAGATCAGCCGGCCGCCGAGATGGTCGCGGCCGGGTTGGGCGCCGGGCAGTTCGAAGCGGTGCGCGCCGCGCACCACCCAGCGGTGCATCATCACCCTGGTCAGTTCGCCGTGGAACTGGATGCCCCAGGCATTGTCGCCATAGCGGAAGGCCTGGTTGGGATAGGTGTCGGCCGTCGCCAGCAGCGTCGCGTCGCTCGGCAGCGAAAAGCCTTCGCGGTGGAACTGGTAGACCATCTCGGGCCAATGCATCAGCTTGCGGCCCGCCTCGGTCGCCTTCAACGGATACCAGCCGATCTCGACCAGCCCGTCGCCATGGCCTTCGACCTTGCCGCCGAGATGGTTGACCAGCATCTGCGCCCCGAGGCAAATGCCGAGTAGCGGCCGGTTTTCCCTGAGCGGGATTTCCAGCCAGCTGGTTTCGCGGCGGACGAACTCGTCTTCGTCATTGGCGCTCATCGGGCCGCCGAACACCACTGCGCCGGCATGGTGGGCCAGCGTCTCCGGCAAGGCATCGCCCAGCGGGGGCCGCCTGATATCGAGCTCGAACCCCTCTTCGAGCAGCATGTGGCCGACGCGTCCGGGGCTCGAATTCTCCTGATGCAGCACGACGAGGATTTTTGGCTTCGGGCTCATGCTGCGCGGCATCGGTGGGCCCGTCTATTCGTCGCTCGAAATTCCACGAGCATCCGGCGCCTGCGCCGCCGCCTTGCGGCGCGCCTCGATCCGGTCATGGCGTTCGACGCCGATCAGCTCGGCGACGCGCCAGACCGTATTGTCCTCCAGCTCATGCAATTCGCCATCGGCGTAGACGATCTCCCACATCAGGCCGATGAAGGCCTTGCGCCCCTCTGCATCGAGATGGCGCTTCAGCACGCTGGTGAAGGCATAGAGGTCGACCGCCTCATTGTCGGCGCGCTCGCCGGCGGCGGCCAGCGCATCAAGCTCCGCGCCGCTGATCGAATAGCTCTGCGCCAATACAGCCTTGAACCGCTCCCATTCGACATCCTGGCGCACGCCATCGGCGTTCATCACATGGTAGAGCAGCGCCGAGGCGGCGACGCGCGGATCGTCGGCGTTGGGCTTGGCCCCGCCGGCCGGCAAATCCCGCAAAAACGACAGCACGCGTTCGAACATCTCAATCATTCCCTGCCGCAATCTTAACTCTTTGTTTGCCGCAATTCCGGACGGAAAACCGCTTCACACTTTTCCTGGATTTGCTCTAAAACAACCGGAACCGGCGCGGCGATTTCTCCGCTTCCTCGTCCGGATCGACGCCGGGATCATCCGGCAGGCGCGCCAGTTCTTCCGCCGGCTCGACGGCTTCGGCATCTTCCGGAACAGCGGCAAAGGCCTCCGCCGTCACCGGCCTGACATGATCCTCGCTGGCCTCGGCCTGCTTGCCCGCCGGCGCAGCGCTGGCCGGCGCGGCATGCTCGATCACCTCGACCGGCTTCTCACGCTCCGGCCTGTCCGGCGCCTCGATGGCCACCACCGGGGCATCAGGCGCCTCGTCGCGGCTGTCGATTAGCTGGCCGAGGCGCTCCATCGGCGCGCGCCACTCGAAGGCGTCGAGCCGGCCGGTGACCGGCGACACCGGCGCCCAGCGCTCCGAGACGACGCCGTCGGCGACCCAGGCCGGATCGCGCGGCGCCCGCACGGCGCGCGACAGCAGCTGCCGGACCTTGCCCTGGTCGCCGCTCTCGGCCTCCTCGATATCGGCCAGCAGCAGATAGGCGCCCTCGCGCCGATCCATCCTGATCGCGGCCTCGGCCTCGCGGCGGGCGGTGGCGAAATCCTGCGCATCGAGTGCGGCGCGCGCCACCGTCATCGAGGATTCGGCGTGGTTCTTCTTCAGTTCCTGCAGCTTTTTCGCCCGGTTGAGGCGGTCGAGCACGGCATCGCCCGGCCGGGCATGGGTGTAGAGCTCGGAAATCTCCGGATGCGGCTCGGCCTTCCACGCTGTTTCGAGGATTTTCGAACCCTTGCGCACGTCGTTCTGTTTGAACAGCGCGGCAGCGGCGGCGACCGCGGCCGGCGCGAAGTCGGGGGCGAGCCGGTTGGCTTCGATCGCCGCGCTGCGGGCAGCGGCGGCATCGCTGTCGCCAAGCGCCTGCGCCTTCGCGGTCAGCAGCACCGCGCGGCGGCGATTGGCGGCATCGCGCTCGATCTGCCGCGTCGACTTCTGCGCGTCGACCAGCTTGAGCGCACCGTCCCAGTCGCCGCGCGCGGTCAATTCCTCCAGCGTCGATTCGGCCGCCCAGGCCAGTTGCGGCGCCACGGCGGCGGCGCGGCCGGCATAATGGCGCGCCGCGTTGCGATCTCCGAGCCGCTCGGCTTCGAGATAGAGCCCGCGCAGGCCAAGCAGCCGCATTTCGGGGTCGTCGAGCATGCTCTCGAATTTCTGCCGCGCGCCTTCATGGTCGCCTTCGAGCAGCGAGGCCTGCGCCTCGAGCAGATGGATCAGCGGCTCCTGGTCGGAGCGGATCAGCTTGGCGGCCTCCTTGGTCTTCTTGCGGGCCAGCGCGCCGTCGCCGGCGCCGGCGGCGATCATGCCGGTCGACAGCGCCTGATAGCCGCGGTCGCGGCGGCGCACCCTGAAATAGCGCGAGATAGTGTAGGGGCTGTTCCACAGCGACTTGACGAGCCACCACAGGATCATCACCGCCGCGACGACGGCAACCACCGCCACCGCCGCCACCATCAGGCTGACCTGATACTGGTAGCCGCTGAAGGTGATGACCATGTCGCCCGGCCGGTCGGCCAGCCAGGCAAAGCCAAGGCCGAGGGCAAAGACGACGATGAGAAAGGCGAGCAGGCGGATCATCGTGTTGCCCTCATGCCTTCATCGCGCTGGAGATCAGCGCGTCGATCAGCGTCTCGACGTCGACACGCGCCTTCAGTTTGCCGGCAAAATCGGCGCCGGCGGCCTTGGCCGCGTCCGGCAGCGTCTCATATTCCGACAGCGCCTTGGCATAGTCGCCCTGGGTGACCGCCACCTCCATGCGTGCCACGGTCTCCGGCGCGCCGGCGCCCTGCACGGCGCCGATCGGCCTGACCTTGACCAGCGATTCGGCGCTCGACAATAGGTTCTGCAGGAAGCCGGCATTCTGGTCGACCGGCGTGGCGGCGGCAACCATGGCGTTGGCTGCGGTATCCATCTGCGACGATATCTCGGCGCGGGTCTCGACGCCCTTTTCGGCATAGGCGCGCAAGGCCGAAAGCTGCGGCGCGTCGGGCGAGATCGCGGCGAACGTATCGAGTTCGGTGGCGAATGGCGCGCCACGGTCGAGCGCCGACTTCAGCGCCGAGGCGGCGATGGCAAGCGCGATCTTGGGCTGTCCGGCCTGCGCCTCGACCTTGCCGGAGAGCTGCGACACCGTCTGCTCCAAGGCGGCGAGCCGGCCATCCTGTTTCGTCGCCGCCTCGCCGGCCGATTTCACCAGTGCGTCGAGGCCGGCCAGTTTCTCGTTGAGCGGGCCGAGATCGACCGCCGCCGGCTTGGCTTCGCCAAGGGCGGCGATCGCTGTCTCGATCTGCTTCACCTTGTCGCCCAGCGCCGTCAGCCCTGCATTGTCGCCGGCGCCGCCGGATGCGACTGCCGATTTCAGCGCCGCGACGTCGGCCTTGACCTGGTCGAGCGTCGAGGACAGGCCATCGACCTTGGCGGTGTCAGTGTTGCCGCTGGCGTCCTTCAGCCCGGCGATCTCGCTCCTCAGCGCGGCGATATCGCCATTGACGCCATCGAGGGAAACGCTGGAGCCGGAGCCAGGCGCGCCGAGCACGCCGGCGAATTGCAGGCCACCGGCCGCGGCGAGCGCAATGACGCCGCCGATGACGCCGGCGGCTATGCCGTTGAGGCCGCGCTTGAGCGGGGGCGGCGGGGCGACCCTCTCATCGCGCGCAGCTTTCGCACCGCTTGACGGCCTGGCCTCGTCGGCTTCGGCACGCTTTGCCGATGCGTCCTCGAAACTGTAGTCTGAAGCCCCGGCCTTTCCAGCCGAGGCGGCAGGCGACCCGGGATAGGCCGCTTCCGGCTCATTGGCCCCGGCAACAGGCTGCTGGGGCTCGGTCGCGGCGTCGGAATGTTCCCAGGGTTCGAGATCGGTCTGGTCGGCGTGAACCGGCTCTTCGGGTACCTCCGGCTGCGCCGCGTTTGCCGCGTCCACTGGTGCTTCTTCGACATCGGATTGCGGCTTGGCGGCATCCTCGTCGACGATGCGCGAGACGGCACCGGGTTCGAGGTCGATGGTCACCGGCTCGCGGCGGCCTTTCGAGTGTCGCATCTTCGGCGTCTTGACCATGCTGGGCTCCGCAAAATTCGCTTCGTCTCAACGCCGGGCGGCGCGTGATGGTTCAGAAAAGGGTCTAGCACATCACCAAGCGGTGAAAAGGGGCGGCGTGATGACGCGCTTCATCGCCCGGCGTGCAAAAGCGCCAGCAGCGCCTCCTCGTCAGGTTGCGCGGCGATGCGGATCGTTTTCCCGGCGCCATCGCCGAAGGCAGCGGCGATGCGCCCGGACAGGACGAAAACCTTTGTGTTTTCAAATAGATTTTGCAAGGCGGGCCGCTCGACCAGGCCCCGCATCGCGGCGGCTGCCTTGGCCGAATAGAGGAGCACCGCGTCGACCGGCTGGCCTGACGCCATCGCAAGGATCGCCTCGTCCGGATAATGCACCGCAAGCGTGTCATACGTCTCCACGACATGGACCCGGACCCCTGTTGCCTCCAGCCTCTGTTCGAACGCCGGGAACCGCACGCGCCCGCAGAGATAGATGAGGGTCTTGCCGCCGAAATTGCCGGCAAGACCGTCGGCAAGGGCTTCGGCATTGCCGGGACCTTCGCTGACGGACAGAAAGCCAGCCCTGCGCGCCGCCTCGGCGGTGCGCCTTCCGACCGCGTGGCAAGGTAGGCTGGCGAACGCCGCGACCACTTCCTTCGGGGCATGGCGCAAGGCATTGGCGCTGGTCACCGCCACCGCCACCGCATCGCCCTTGATGCAACCGGCAACGGCCGGCAGCGCCACCGTCTCGGTCAGCGGCAACAGCAGTGCTTCAAAGCCCTTGTCCTGCAGCAGCCGCGCGGTGCGGGAAGCGCCCGGTTCCGGCCTGGTCACCAGAACGCGCCGCATGTCACACCCAGCCGTCGAAAAAGGCTTCGCCGGCCTTGGCCCGCACGGTGCGCGCCGCTTCCTCGCCGATACGGACAGCCTCCTCCGCCCGCCCCTGCAGCTCGACCGTGTGCGATTGCGTACCATCGGGCGAGATGATCAGCCCGGAGAAAGACAGCGTGCCGGCCTCGATCGCCGCGTAACCGGCGATCGGCGTGCGGCAGGAGCCGTCGAGCGCCGCCAGGAAGGCGCGCTCGCAGGCCAGCGCCTGTCCGGTCGGCACATCGTGGATGGCCACGAGCATTTTTTCGACCTGACGATCACCGATGCGGGTCTCGATGCCGATCGCGCCTTGCCCCGGCGCCGGCGGAAAGATGTCGAGCGGCATCAGGTCGGTGACGACATGTTCGAGCCCGAGCCGCTTCAGCCCGGCATAGGCCAGGATGGTGCCGGCGGCGACGCCTTCCTCCAGCTTGCGCAGCCGCGTCTGCACATTGCCGCGGAACATCACCACATCGAGATCGGGCCGCATGCGGCGGATCAGCGCCTGCCGCCTCAGCGACGACGAACCGACAGTCGCGCCGTGAGGCAGATCGGCGATGGTCTTGCCCGCCTTGCCGATGCCCGCCTTGCCTATGAACGCCTTGCCGATGAACGCGTCGCGCGCATCCTCGCGCGGCAGGAAGGCGCTGAGTTCCAGGCCATCCGGCAACTGCGTCGGCATGTCCTTCGAGGAATGCACGGCGAGATCGATCCTGCCCGCCAGCAGCGCCTCCTCGATCTCCTTGGTGAACAGGCCCTTGCCGCCGGCTTCGGACAGCGGCCGGTCCTGGATGCGGTCGCCACTGGTGGTGATGACCACGATCTCGAACGCCTCAGCCGGCAGGCCGTGCGCGGCCATCAGCCGCGCCTGCGTCTCATGCGCCTGCGCCAGCGCCAGCGGGCTGCCGCGTGTTCCGATCCTCAAGATTGTTTGCATGGCGCGCGGTCCGTGATAACCCCCGGGCAGATCGAGGCCTTTCCCGGCTTTCTCCTAATGGGGAAAGGCCTGACAAACAATCTCTGGAGACAGCGACGAATTGATCCGCGTTCTTGGCATCGAAACGAGTTGCGACGAAACCGCCGCCAGCGTGGTCGTGCTGGAGGGCGATGCCGCACCGGAGATTCTGTCGAATGTCGTGCTGTCCCAGATCGAGGAACATGCCGCTTTCGGCGGCGTCGTGCCCGAGATCGCCGCCCGCGCCCATGTCGAGGCGCTGGACGGGATTGTCGAGGCGGCACTTGCCGATTCGGGCGTCGCCCTTGCCGATATCGATGCGATCGCCGCCACCGCCGGCCCCGGCCTGGTCGGCGGGCTGATCGTCGGGCTGATGACCGCCAAGGCCATTGCCGCCGCCGCCAACAAGCCGCTGATCGCCATCAACCATCTCGAAGGCCATGCCTTGACGGCACGGCTGACCGACGGGCTGGAGTTTCCCTATCTGCTGCTGCTGGTTTCGGGCGGCCACACCCAGATCCTCGCCGTGC
Source organism: bacterium M00.F.Ca.ET.205.01.1.1 (assembly GCA_004791255.1). Classification (GTDB taxonomy): domain Bacteria; phylum Pseudomonadota; class Alphaproteobacteria; order Rhizobiales; family Rhizobiaceae; genus Mesorhizobium. Next base: position 634,323 of record SRUQ01000001.1, on the reverse strand, counting down.
GCGGCGTCGGCGACTACCAGCGCTGGGCGACCACCATCGACGACGCGCTCGGCGAAGCCTTCGACAAGACCGCCAAGATGCTCGGCCTGCCCTATCCCGGCGGCCCCAATGTCGAGCAGGCGGCGCAGGCCGGCGACGCCTCGCGCTTTGCCTTTCCGCGCCCGATGAAGGGTTCGGCGCAACCCGATTTCTCCTTCTCCGGCCTCAAGACCGCGGTGCGCCAGGCGGCGACGGCGATCGAGCCGCTCAGCGACCAGGATGTCGCCGACATCTGCGCCTCATTCCAGGCGGCCGTCGCCGATGCGCTGGCCGACCGTGTCGCACGCGCCCTGGCGCGCTTCGGCGAGACATTTCCCGGGACGAAGAACCCGGCCCTGGTCGTCGCTGGCGGCGTTGCCGCCAACCGCACCATCAAGGCGACACTGGAGCGTCTGTGCGCCGAGGCTGGGTTCACCTTCGTCGCGCCGCCTTTGAAACTGTGCACCGACAATGCGGCGATGATTGCCTGGGCCGGCATCGAGCGATTGCGCGAGGGACTGGCCGAGGAGAACGGCTTCGATTTCGTGCCGCGCTCGCGCTGGCCGCTGGACAGCATCTCGGCGCCGATGGTCGGCTCGGGCCGGCGCGGAGCCAAGGCATGACGGATCCCACCCTGACCGATCGAGAGATCACCGTGCTCGGTGGCGGCGCCTGGGGCACGGCGCTGGCGCTGGCCATGCTGCGCGCCGGCCATGCCGCTACGCTGTGGGCGCGCGACGCCGACACCGTCGCCGCCATTGGCCGCGGGGAGAATTCGCGTTACCTGCCCGGCATCGTCCTCGAACCCGGCATCACCGCGACCGGCGATATCGGGGCGGCACTGAACGGCGCCGATTGCGTGCTGGCGGTGACGCCCGCGCAATCGCTGCGCGCCATGCTGGCGCTCGCCAGGGGCCATATGCCGGCCGGCGTCCCGCTCGTGCTGTGCGCCAAGGGCATCGAGCGCGACACCGGCGCCCTGCTGTCGGCAATCGTCGAGGAGATGCTGCCGCAGAACCCGGTCGCCGCTTTGTCCGGCCCGAGTTTCGCAACCGACGTCGCCCGTGGCCTGCCGACCGCCGTAGTGGTCGCCGCCCGCGACGAGGCGCTCGCGGCGGAACTCGCCGCCCTCTTTTCGGCGCAGAATCTACGCTGCTATTCGAGCGACGACCTGATCGGTGTCGAGATCGGCGGCGCGCTGAAGAACGTCTTTGCCATTGCCGCCGGTGCTGTCACCGGCGCCGGGCTCGGCGCCAGCGCCCAAGCCGCCATGGTGACGCGCGGCTTCGTCGAACTGCGCCGCATCGGCGCCGCCTTCGGCGCAAGGCCCGAGACCCTGATGGGGCTTTCCGGTCTCGGCGACCTGCTGCTCACCTGCTCGTCGGCGCAGTCGCGCAACTTCGCCTACGGCCTGGCGCTCGGACAGGGCAAGTCGCTTGCCGGGCTGCCGCTGGCCGAAGGCGTGCCGACCGCGGCCATCGCCGCGCGCATCGCCGCCGAACGCCAAATCGAGGCGCCGATCATTTCCGCCGTCGCCGCCATCCTCGACGGCAAGGTGACCATCGGCCAGGCCGTGACGGCACTGATGACGCGGCCGCTCAAAACCGAAATCGACATCTGAACCATCGGAGTTTCAAAAATGCTGTTTGCGTTGATTTGCAAGGATAGGCCCGGCAGCCTGCAGCTGCGTATCGACACGCGACCGGCGCATGCGGCGTTCCTGGAAGGCCTGATCGGCGAAGGGAAACTTGCCTTTGCGGGCCCATTCCTTGACGCCGACGGCAAGCCCGAGGGCAGCCTGGTGATGATCGAGGCACCGGACATGGCCGGCGCGCAAGCCTTGGCTGCCGCCGATCCCTATGCCAAAGCCGGCCTGTTCGAAAGCGTCGAAATCCGTGCATGGAACTGGGTCTTCCAGAAGCCCGCCAGCGTATGATCGTCCCCTTGCGCTCCCCACTCCCCGTGAGAACGGGGAAAGGGTAAGGGTAGGGAGCGCGCGGACACTTCATCGTGGCGAACCGACAATGGCAATGGGACAATTGAGATGAACTATTGGCTATTCAAGTCCGAACCCTCGGTCTTCTCCTTCGAGGCGCTGAAGGCCAAGGGCAAGGCCGGCACGCAATGGGACGGCGTGCGCAATTACGCCGCGCGCAACAACATGAAGGCGATGCAGGTCGGCGACCTCGGCTTCTTCTACCATTCCAATGAGGGGCTCAACATCGTCGGCATCGCCGAAGTCTGCGCGCTTGCCCACCCAGATACTACCTCGGACGATCCGCGCTGGGAGTGCGTCGATATCCGCGCGGTCCGCGAAGTGCCGACCCCGCCGACACTGGAACAGGTCAAGGCCAACCCGAAGCTCGCCGAGATGGCGCTGGTTCGGCTTGGCCGCCTTTCCGTGCAGCCGGTGACGCCGGCCGAATGGAAGGAAGTCTGCCGCATGGGTGGCCTCGACCCGGCGCCGTGACCGTTCTCACACCGCGCGACGCCAGGACATTCGTTCTCGACAACACGGCGTTGATGGCGCCGCCGCATGTGCCGGAAGTGCTGCTTCATCTCGCCGACGAGGCGCATGACCTGTGGCTGCGCACCGAGGACGAGCTGGCGGCAATCGGCCTGCCGCCGCCATTCTGGGCCTTCGCCTGGGCCGGTGGCCAGGGCCTTGCCCGCCATGTCCTCGATAATCCGGCGATCGTGCGGGGAAAAAGCGTGCTCGATTTCGCCTCCGGCTCCGGCCTGGTCGCCATCGCCGCGGCCAAGGCCGGCGCCGCCCGGGTGACGGCCGCCGACATCGACCCGTTCTGCGAGACGGCGATTGCGCTTAACCTGGAAGCCAACGGTGTCCAGACCGATTTTCTCGGCACGGATTGCGTCGGTACCGATGCCGGCTGGGACGTGGTGCTGGCAGGCGATGTCTTCTACGACAGGCAATTCGCCGACAGCCTGATGCCGTGGTTCGCGGCGCTGAAGGCGCGCGGCGCCGAGATTCTCGTCGGCGATCCCGGCCGCGCCTACCTCCCCAAGGCCGGCCTGGAATCGCTCGGCGTCTACCAGGTCGCGGTGACGCGGGCGCTCGAGGATGCCGAGGTCAAGCGCACGACGGTCTGGCGCCTTGCTTGACGCCACCGCCGAAGCGCTCGATACAGGCACCAGGCATGTCGCACGGCTTGCATCTGGGAGGGGAACTCATGGACTTTGAGGCAGTGAACTGGCTGGCGGTGGTCGCCGCCGCGGTGGTTGCGTGGTTGTTCGGCGCGGTCTGGTACATGGGGCTGAGCAAGCCGTGGCTGAAGGCCGCCAGGCTTGATCCCGCGACCATGAAGAAATCGCCGCTGCCCTTCGTCATCTCCTTCATCGCCGAGCTGATCATGGCGCTGGTCATGGCCCTGGTCGTCGGCGCTATGACCGGTGGTGAACCGACCTGGCTCGCGGGACTGATCTTCGGCTTCGTGCTGTGGCTGGGCTTCGTCGCCACCACGCTTACGGTCAACCACCGCTACGAGAATTTCGGCTGGGACCTGACCCTCATCGACGGCGGACACTGGCTGGGCGTGCTGCTGATCATCGGTGCGGTGATCGGCTGGTTCGGCGCCCCGGCAAGCTGAATGATGGTGATTTGATGCTGGCGCAAAGTTCCGGATTTCCTCGCGACCTGGTGTTCACCCGGATCTGCCACGTCAAGCAAGGCTACGAGGACCGGCGCCGCCACATCGTCCGGGAGTTCGAACGCCGCGGCGTGCCGGTCTATTTCTATACCGACTGGGACAAGGCCGACATTACGCCCGAAATTCGCGACGAACTGATCGCCCCCGCCTTTACCTATCCGGCGGCGGTCTCGCTGGCGCTGAAACATGTCGGTATCTGGCGCGACTTCCTCGAGACCGACCAGCCTTATTGCCTGGTGTTCGAGGACGACGTGTTCCTGGCCCGCGACTTTGTCGCCAAGTTCCGGCAGGGGCTCGCCGAACTCGGCGATCCCAACCGCAAGGCCGTCATCTATCTCGGCAATGGCAGCAACTACTACACGCCGAGCTGGAAACTGCGCAAAGGCCAGAGGCTTTATCCGGCGCTCCATGCCCGATGCACCGATTCCTACCTGATCACCCGCCCGGTCGCCGAGGCCCGTTGCGCCTGGATCGCGCAAAACCGGATCTTCACATCGATCGATCACCAGGTTGAGCAGATGGACGAGAAGCTCGGGGTGGAAATGCTGTGGTTCGAGCGGCCGATCGTCGAACAGGGCAGCGAGAACGGTGCCTTCCACACCTCGGTCTCCAGCAAGAGGCAGCCACTTCTCTACAAGAAGCTGAAATGGAACGTGAAAAAGTACCGGCGCATGATTTTCGGCCACAACGCCCGGCCCTGAACGGAAGGCCTTTCCGCGCGACCGGCCTATCCCTTGTCGGTGCCGTGCGTCCGGGCCGCTTCATCGAGAAGCCATTCGCGAAACGCGACGATGCGTGCGTCTTCCTTCACCGCTTCCGGATAGACCAGGAAATAGGCGAACTCCGGCGCGACCTTGATGCCGAGCTCAAAGGGGCGGACAAGGCGCCCTTGCGACAGGTCGTTGGCCACCATGGCGAAGTCGGCCAATGCCACGGCGTTGCCCTCGAGCGCTGCCTGCGTCGCATCTGTCGAGGATCCGAAGACGAGCGTGCGGCTATCGTCGAAATCGTCGACGCCGGCCGCCTGCATCCACATGCTCCAGTTCGGCCACGTCACGCCTTGTCGCGACCATTCGATATGCGCAAGCGTATGCCGGAAGAGGTCGCGCGGTTCCTTGAGCGGCGGACCTGAGGCCAGCAGCGCCGGGCTGCACACCGGAATGATGATGTTGTCGAACAGCCGGTGCGCGCAAAGCCCGGGATATTTGCCGGTGCCGAACCGAATGCCGATATCGACGTCGTCACGCTCGAAGTCCCTGACATCGTAGGTGATGTCGAAGCGCAACTCGATGCCCGGTCTTTGATGACGGAAATCATCGACGCGCCGCATCAGCCATTTTGTCGCGAACTGGGCGTCGAGCGTCACTTTCAGCAGCGCCGTGCCGCGCGTCATCTTGCGAGCGCGAGACACGGCCCGGTTGAGCAGGTCAAGCGCGTCAATCGATGCGTCGAACATCACGCTCCCCGCTTCGGTCAGCCGGATAATGCGGCTGGTGCGCGTGAACAGCACCAGACCGAGCTGATCCTCGATTTCCTTGATCTGATGGCTAACGGCGGCCGGCGTCAGGCCGAGCTCGTCGGCGGCACGGGTGAAATTGAGGTGCCGGGCCGCCGCCTCGAAGGTCCTCAGCGCTCGCGTCCCCGGCAGCAGGGTTGCCATCCCAGATCCTCAAAGAAAACTTGATAATACGAAAAAAACTACTCGTTTCCGCTCGCGATTTCAATCAGGCATGATGTGATCATCCAATAACCATCAAACCGGATTTGAAAGCCGGAAGAACGGATCACACCATGTCTCACATCGCCCTTCACCCTGCATACATCGCCCGCCCGTCCTGGCTGTCGGCGGTCCGCGACTGGTTGCGTCAGGCCAGGGTCGCGGTCAACCTTCCGCACCAGGACATCGAGGGCCTGTCCGATCGCCAGCTGCGCGACATCGGCGCCGGCCGCAAGGACATCGCCAAGGCGATGGACCGGGAACTCGGCCGGATCGGGTTGCTGGATATCGGCTGGCAGCAGCCGCGCAGGAGGGGAATAGGAGAGTAAGGCAATACGGCAGTAGGGGAAGTCGGGCGGCACCGGAAGACACACCCTACTGCCCTACTGCCCTACTGCCCTACCTCACCACCCTCACCACCGTCCGGTCCGACAGCAGCGGCAGCAGCCGCGCCATGGTTTGCGCGCTCACTGCCACGCAGCCTTGCGTCGGCGTGAAGCCGGGGCGTGCCAGATGGAAAAAGATGGCGCTGCCGCGCCGGCGGCGGCGGGGCGCGATGTTCCAGTCGAGCACTAGGCAGGCGTCATAGAGCCGGTCGTCGCGCCGCATGCGCTCATGGCTGGCGCCGTAAGGGATCTTGACCGGACGGTTGTAGTTGCGGTCGTCTGATACTTCGCACCAGCCGAGATCGGGGCCGATCGGCGTCATCGCCAGGCGGGTCCGCCGGCCGCCGGAGAACTGATCCCCACGAAAATAGCCCGACAGAATCCGCATCGAGGCGAGCGGCGTGGCACCGTCGCCCTCGCGCTTGTCGGCCGAGATGCCGCCACGACCCAAGGCGCAGGCAAACACCGTCTTGCCGGCCTGCAACAGACCCTGGGTTGGATGCCCGGGCCGCGCCCGCACCGTCAGTACACGCAGCCGTTTTGCCAAAATTGCGCCGGCTGCATTGCTATCGCGTTTTTTCTTGTATGATCGTGCCACGGAACAAATCACTGTGATCGGCTGTTGCATCGGTCAGCTTCCGCATAAATACGCAGCGGTCAACTGAATTCACTTTTCAAAACAACGGATTGATCCATGACTTCACGCACCATCCTGATCGTCGACGACGATGACGACCTGCGCGGCACCCTGGTCGAGCAACTGTCCCTCTACGAGGAATTCGACGTGCTCCAGGAGGCGAGTGCGGCAAAAGGCGTCACCGCCGCGCGCGGCGGCCTTATCGACCTGCTCATCATGGATGTCGGCTTGCCCGACATGGATGGCCGTGAGGCGGTGAAGATCCTGCGCAAGGGCGGCTACAAGGCGCCCATCATCATGTTGACCGGTCACGACACCGATTCCGACACGATCCTTGGCCTGGAAGCCGGCGCCAACGACTATGTGACCAAGCCCTTCCGCTTCGCCGTGCTTTTGGCACGCATCCGCGCGCAGCTGCGCCAGCACGAGCAAAGCGAGGACGCCACCTTCTCGGTCGGCCCCTACACCTTCAAGCCGAGCCAGAAACTGCTGATCGACCCGCGCGGCGGCAAGGTTCGGCTGACCGAAAAGGAGGCTTCGATCATCAAATATCTCTATCGCGCCGACCAGAAAGTGGTAACGCGCGACGTGCTGCTCGAGGAAGTCTGGGGCTACAATTCCGGCGTCACCACACACACGTTGGAAACTCATGTCTACCGGCTGCGTCAGAAGATCGAGCGCGATCCTTCCAATGCGGAAATTCTTGTGACAGAAAGCGGCGGCTACAAGCTGGTTCCTTAAACATTTCATTATCATATGCGCGGTCTGGGCGGGACCGCTTTCGGGGGCGATCCTGTGGAGGGGATTCAGGGATCGACTCGTGAAGGAGGGATTGGACTGACCGTTCGGGGACGCAGCTAGAGATGGCGCTGGATGAAGACATCCGCATCCTGTCCGCCGTGAGGCTCTTCGAGGGCTTCACGCAGGAACAGCTGCGCCTGCTCGCCTTCGGCGCCGAGACCACGCTGCTGCGGGCCGACCACAAGCTTTACCGCGAGGACGACGAAGCCGATTCGGCCTATATCGTGGTCAGTGGACGCATCGTCCTCTATCGCGAACAGAATGGCGAACGCATCCCGATCGGCACGGCCGGCCCCGGCACCATGCTCAGCGAACTGGCATTGATCGCCGACACCAACCGGCTGACCAGCGCATCGGCTGAAATCGACTCGGAAGTGATAAGGCTGAGCCGCAAGATGTTTCGCCGCATTCTGGAGGAATATCCGGAATTGGCGGTGAAGCTCCACCAGCGCATCTCCGAGGAGTTCCAGGCGATGATCCGCCGCATCGAAGCACTAGGCCCCCGCTTTTCGGGGTAAGCACTGCCCTGTATCGATCGCCGACGAAAGGTGGGGGGCTGGATTAATCCAGATTGAACCGTGCAATTACCGGCACATGGTCCGACGGGCGGTCCCAGCCGCGGGCGTCGCGCAGGATCTCGTAGCCGGCAAAATCAGGCACCAGATTGGGCGACGACCAGACATGGTCGAGCCGCCGGCCGCGGTTCGACGCTTCCCAGTCCTGCGCGCGATAGCTCCACCAGGTGTAGAGTTTCTGTTCGAGTGGGATATTGAGCCGCATCAGGTCGACCCAGTTGCCGGAGAGCCGCATCGCCTGGAAATTCTCCGTCTCGACCGGCGTATGGCTGACGACGTTTAGGAGCTGCTTGTGCGACCAGACATCGTGTTCGAGCGGCGCGATGTTGAGGTCGCCGACCAGCACCGAGGCCGACACCTCATCGTGGTCGGCCCGGATGGCGTTCATCTCGGCGACGAAATCGAGCTTGTGCCTGAACTTCCTATTGATTTCGGGATCCGGTTCGTCACCACCCGCCGGAACGTAGAAATTGTGTACGCGGATCGTCTTGCCGCCGGCCCGCACCGTCACCGACAAGTGCCGGCTGTCCTCGATCTCGCAGAAACGCCGCTTTTCGACCAGCTCGATCGGCCGCCGCGCCACCGTCGCCACGCCGTGATAGCCCTTCTGGCCGTGGAAGAGGATGTGCTGGTAGCCAAGCCTGCGGAACGCCTTTTCCGGGAACAGCTCGTCGGGAACCTTGGTCTCCTGCAGGCACAGCACGTCGGGCGCGTACTCATCGAGCAGGCGTTCGACGATCGGCATGCGCAAGCGAACGGAGTTTATGTTCCAGGTGGCGATGGAAAAGGGCATGCGGGAAGGTCCGGCGAAAGATCGCCGATCTACTGCCAGTCGTGCGCCAGAAAGACAAGCCAGGCGACCATTGCCAAGGCCTGCACCGCCCGGAAAACTTCGACGTCGAGGAGCTATCTGGTCTTGGTATTCAGCTCGCGGTTGGCCGCATAGTCGATGGCGAAGGTGTCGGCTGCGAAGCTCACGCCTTCCTTGACGTTGAAGATCATCACCGTCGTGTCCTTGCCCTGTGCGTCGGTGATCGTCCACTGGCGCAGTTCATAGGACTTCGGATCGAACATCATGGTGATGCGCGCATTGCCGAACACCGACTTGTCGGAGAGCTGGATGGTGGTGAGGTCGTCCTCTTCCTTGACGCTCTTGACGCGGTCGCCGGAGAGATCGATGCGGTCGTCGAGCAGGAGCTTCAGGGGCGTCTTCGACAGCGGGTAGAGATCGGATGTGTTCAGCTTCTTGTTCAGGATGGCCACCGATTTTCCGTCGGAAATCACCCGGAAATTGGACTTTCCATCGTAGTTGAAGCGAATCTTGCCCGGCCGTTCGAGGAAGAACTTGCCGCCGGTCTGCTCGCCCTTGGGACCGAACTGCACGAATTCGCCGCTCATCGATTTGACCGAGGAGAAATGGTCGGCGATCTTTTGCGCCGCCGCCGGCACGGCGGCCTGCGCCGAGGCCACAAGCTGGAACCCGGGCACCACGTTGATGGCGGCGGCACCGGCAGCGACAAGGCCGAGGCCGAGCAGCTGGCGGCGCGTCAGGGCAAAATCGCCGAGCGCGGAGAAATCGTTTTTCATGTCGGTCACTCTCATGGTGATTCCTGTATCTGTCGCTGTCCTGAACCCCCAGTTGGGCTGAAGTTTGGCGGCTGGACGGCGCTCCGTCGCTTCAACGCGCCCGAAGGTTCAAGGTTGCCGCCGGCCTCCAATCAGAATTTGTCATCTTCGGTCGGCACCAGGATTTCGCGCTTTCCCGCATGGTTGGCCGGGCCGACAATGCCTTCCTTCTCCATCTTCTCGATGATCGAGGCGGCCCTGTTATAGCCGATGCCGAGACGGCGCTGGATGTAGCTGGTGGAAGCCTTGCCGTCGCGCAGCACCACGGCGACCGCCTGGTCGTAGGGGTCGTCGGAATCCTCGAAATTGCCGCCGCCACCGCCGCCGGAACCACCCTTGCCGGACGGTTCGTCCTCGTCCTCGTCGTCATCCTCGGTGATGGCGTCGAGATATTCCGGCACGCCCTGCAGCTTCAGATGCGCGACGATCTTCTCGACCTCGTCGTCGGAGACGAATGGGCCGTGCACGCGCTGGATGCGGCCGCCGCCAGCCATGTAGAGCATGTCGCCCATGCCGAGCAGTTGCTCGGCGCCCTGCTCGCCCAGGATGGTGCGGCTGTCGATCTTCGACGTCACCTGGAAGGAGATACGGGTCGGGAAGTTGGCCTTGATGGTGCCGGTGATGACATCGACCGACGGGCGCTGCGTGGCCATGATGACGTGGATGCCGGCGGCGCGCGCCATCTGCGCCAGGCGCTGCACCGCGCCTTCGATATCCTTGCCGGCGACCATCATCAGGTCGGCCATTTCGTCGATGATGACGACGATATAGGGCATCGGCTCGAGATCGAGATCCTCCGTCTCGTAGATCGCCTCGCCGGTCTGGCGGTCGAAACCGGTCTGCACGGTGCGCGAGATTTTTTCGCCCTTCTTCTCGGCCTGTTGGACGCGCGCGTTGAAGCCGTCGATGTTGCGCACGCCGACCTTGGACATCTTGCGGTAGCGGTCTTCCATCTCCCGCACCGTCCATTTCAGCGCCACGACAGCCTTCTTCGGGTCGGTGACGACGGGCGTCAGCAGATGCGGAATGCCGTCATAGACGGAGAGTTCCAGCATCTTCGGATCGATCATGATCAGTCGGCATTCCTGCGGCGTCAGCTTGTAGAGCAGCGACAGGATCATGGTGTTGATGGCGACCGACTTGCCCGAGCCGGTGGTGCCGGCGACCAGCACGTGCGGCATCTTGGCAATGTCGACGATGACCGCCTCGCCATTGATGGTCTTGCCCAGCGCCAGCGCCAGCTTGGCCTTGGTGGTCTCGAAGTCACGGCTGGCCATGATCTCGCGCAGATAGACCGTCTCACGCTTGGCGTTCGGCAGTTCGATGCCGATGGCGTTGCGGCCGGGCACCACGGCAACACGGCAGGCGATCGCGCTCATCGAGCGCGCGATGTCGTCGGACAGGCCGATGACGCGCGACGACTTGATGCCGGGCGCAGGCTCAAGCTCATAGAGCGTGACGACAGGGCCGGGACGCACGGCGATGATTTCGCCTTTGACGCCGAAATCCTCCAGCACGCCTTCGAGCAGTCGGGCGTTCTGCTCCAGCGCGTCCTTCGACAGGCTGGCGTCGCGCACCACATTCTTCGGCTCGGACAGGAAATGCAGCGACGGCATCTCGAACGTATCGGAGCCGATCAGCGAGGTCTGCGCCTCGCGCTGGACACGGGCACCCGGTACGGGGCGCGCCGCCGGCGCCTCGACGCGGGTGGCTGCATCGGACCGGAACTGCTGCACCTTGGCCGCCGGCACTCCACGCCGCTGGCCAGCGGGTTCGTCGTCGTCGAGATCGATATCCTCGTCGCCATTGTCGAAGCGGTTGCCGAAGATGTCGTCATCATCCGGATCGACGGATACGCTGCGGTCGTTGACCATGGCGGCGAAGAATTCCGGTTCGACGCGAGCACGGCCATCCTGGCTCATGCGCGATTCGGCGAACTCCGCCGATTCAACCCGTTCGGCGGCGCGCCGCCAGCCGCTGGCGCGTGGCTCCATCTCGGGCTCGTACTCGTCGCGCTCCTGCCTGCGGCGCACGGCGCGGCGGTGCATCCACGCGCGCAACGAGAGCCACCAATGAGTAATTGCGCCGAGCGCCAGTATGCCCTCGTCGCCTTCATCCTCGTCATCGTCGAACAAAAGCTGGTCGTCGCGAGGATCGGCCGCAGCCGGCTCCTCCATGACAGCGAAGCCGTTCTTGCGGCCGATCAGCGCCGAGCCATAGGCGAACAGCCACAAGGCGGGCGCTGCCAGCGCTACAGCGATGATGCTGGCGATCAGCCCGGTCGGATAGCCGCCGATGAGGACACCAGGGACCTTGAGCACCATGTCGCCGAACACGCCGCCAAGGCCGGTGGGCAGCGGCCAGGTCTTGGGCGGGGTTACGCAGCCGGCGATTGCCGCCGCGAGCAGAGCGAAGCCGAACCAGAACAGCCCGCGCTTGGGCAGTCGGTCGACTCCACGCGCCGAAAACAGCAGATAGCCCCAGATGACAGCCGGAACCAGCGCCGCAACGGCGGCTAGGCCGAAGAACTGCATGGCGAGGTCGGAGAACACGGCGCCGGCATAGCCCATCGCATTGGTGACGATGTTGGCGGTGGCATGCGAGAAGCTTGGGTCGGCGACATTCCAGGTGGCGAGGCTGGCGACGCCGAAGGCGACGAGCGCAAACAGGCCGGCGCCGACCAGACGCCCGACCTGGCGCCGCGCGAATGCCTGGATGCCGTGCCCCGTATCGGTCAGCGCGAGCGGTGCTGAAGCCCCTGAACGCATGCTCTTCCCCGTCAGTGATCGCCTTGCCGGAGCGCATGACGCATTCCGGCAGATTCGGACGCCAGACTATGCGGGGGAAGGTTAAGGGCGCATTAACTATAAGGGGTGGGATGATCGAACCGCGTTACCTCCAATCGCGCCGCTTGCCGCCGAAGCCGCAGGGCCGTAACGTCGCCGCACCGGTCGCCAACGTGGATAGAGGCATGCAATCCGTCTTCCTGCGCATGGCGGCTCTGGCCTGGGCGGCGCTTAGTCTCCTGCTCGCGCTCGACTGGTTTGTCGAACTCGGAATGGTGGGCTTTCCCGATGGCCACGTAACGCCCTTTGCCAGAACGACCGGCCCCCTCCTGCACGCGCTTGCCGCGGCCTGTCTGGTCCAAGGCCTGTATTTTCTGTTCAAAGGTCTGTTCGGCAAGCGATTTGGAGCGCTGGGTCTTTGCCTGCAGGTTCTGGTTGCGGCCATCGTAACGGTGGCGCCGGCGTTGACCGTCTGGAATTGTCCTCATTCCCAGACCTGCAGCAGTGTCTATGAGGCGCTGACGAACACCATGATGGATGACGGGATCGGCGGATAGATCGGCGGCTCTCCGCGCAACCGATCCGATACACAGGAATGGCGGGCCGTTCAGCCCGCCATCTCTCCCTGGGCAACGACGAAACGATCGGGCCAATCCGGACCCGATCTCCCGCAATCACTTGTGACCAGCGTACATCATCAGGTTGGCGCAGAACTCGGCGTGAGGCTTGCTCATCGCCGCGTCCTGGCACTCCTTCATCATCATGTCCTGCTTGTCCTTGGCCGTCGAAGCCCAGGCTGCCTTGAAATCGGCCTCGGACTTCATGGTCTTCATGCCGGCGTCGGTGAAAAACGGCGCCATGTTGTCGGGTTCGTCGAGGGCACCGGCAAGTGCGGCGCCGCTGACCATCGAAAGTGCGAGTGCCCCGAGTAAGATGTTCTTGATGTGCATCAGGTGGTTCCTTCCCTGTTGTTTAGCGAGCGCTGGAACAGCGGTCGCCAACCCCAGTTCGGAGCCAGAAGGCTGTATGTTTCTTCCCAAAGGCTCATCACGAGAACGTGATTGCGCAAACCGGGGTTTTGTCAGAACATTTTACCAAAAAAGAGGCCCGGAGACAATCCGGGCCTCAAGGCGTGAACTCCTTTCGGGAGCGTCACGACGGGATCTTTTTCAAGGCAATTCCAGGGAAAACGTGCAGCGGCTTTTCCGTTCGAAACTGCGAAATAGGGGGCCGGCGGGAGGAGGGTTCCGCCGGCCCATTGGCTAAGCTGGCCTCACGGCACCACTTCGCCATGCTGGGTGACGTCCAGGCCCTCGACCTCTTCCTGGGTCGACGGACGCAGACCGACGAGCGCCTTGACGATGTAGAGGATCACCAGGGTGGCGATCGCCGTCCACACGATGGTGACGCCGACACCGTAGGCCTGCTTGGCAAGCGAGGCACCCGACGACAGGCTGTTGATCGCCGGATCGGCGAGCACGCCGGTCAGCAGCGCACCGATGATGCCGCCGACGCCATGCACGCCGAAGGCATCGAGCGAGTCGTCATAGCCGAACATGTGCTTCACCTTGACCGCCGAGATGTAGCAGACGACGCCGGCAACGATGCCGACGATGAAGGCGCCGGTCGGGTTGACGAAGCCGGAAGCCGGCGTCACCGCGACGAGGCCGGCGACGGCGCCCGAGATGATGCCGAGCACGGAAGGCTTCTTGGCGATGATCCACTCGGCGAACATCCAGGCCAGAGCCGCAGCGGCGGTGGCAACCTGGGTGTTCAGCATGGCAGCGCCGGCAAGGCCGTCAGCCGCCAGTTCCGAACCGGCGTTGAAGCCGAACCAGCCGACCCAAAGCAGCGAAGCGCCGATGACCGAATAGACCAGGTTGTGCGGCGCCATGTTGGTGGTGCCGTAGCCCTGGCGCTTGCCGAGAACCAGCGCGCAGATCAGACCCGCGACACCGGCGTTGATGTGGACGACCGTGCCGCCGGCGAAGTCGAGCACACCGGCCGTGGCGAGGAAGCCGCCGCCCCACACCCAGTGCGCGACCGGCGCATAGACCACCAGCAGCCACAGCGCCATGAAGATCAGCAGTGCCGAGAATTTCATGCGTTCGGCGAAGGCGCCGGCGATCAGCGCCGGCGTGATGATGGCGAAGGTCATCTGGAACATCGAGAAGACGAATTCAGGAATGTTCGCCACGCCGGGCGCCCACAGCGAGGACGTGGTGATGCCATGGTGGAAGAATTTCGAGGCGCCGCCGATAAGATTGTTCATGCCGCCGCCGTCGGAGAAGGCCAGCGAATAGCCGAACATGAACCAAAGCACCGTCACCAGACAGGTGATGGCAAAGCTCTGCATGACGGTGGCAAGCACGTTCTTCTTGCGCACCATGCCGCCATAGAACAGCGCCAGGCCCGGAATGGTCATCATCAGCACCAGCGCCGTCGAGGTCAGCATCCAGGCGGTGTTGCCGGTGTCGAGCACCGGGGTGGGGGCCGCGGCCGGCGCGGCAGCGGCAGCGGCCGGAGCCGCTTCCTGCGCGAAGGCGGCGACGCTGCCCAATGCCGCGAGAGCCAGCGAACCCAAAAGGGCTGCCCGTCCCGTCGTCTTCAAGGTGGAAGATATATTCATTGAACTCTCCATTGGAATACGTGTTCGCCGCTTAGAGCGCGTCGGTGTCTGTTTCGCCGGTGCGGATGCGCACCGCCTGGTCGATGCCGAAGACGAAGATCTTGCCGTCGCCGATCTGGCCGGTCTTGGCCGCGGCGGTGATGGCTTCGACGGCCTTGTCCACCAGGTCGGCGCCGACGGCGACCTCGATCTTGATCTTCGGCAGGAAACTGACCGCGTATTCCGCCCCGCGATAGATTTCCGTATGCCCTTTCTGACGCCCGTAGCCTTTGACTTCGGTGACGGTCAGGCCCTGGATGCCGACAGCGGTAAGCGCTTCGCGCACCTCGTCGAGCTTGAACGGCTTGATGATTGCCATCACGATTTTCATAAGGTTTCACCCTTTGCTGTTGCGGTGTCCCGCGTTTGCACACCTTCACCGATCCCAAAGAGCCGGAGAGTGCCCACAAGGATTCAAGCTCCGTGCCAATTGCCGAAGCAGTGTGTTAACCTGTTGTAAAAAAAGGGATTCGAGCGATCGCTTCGGCCAGGTGTCGTGGGCCGCAGTGCGGTACGTGCCTAAAAATTATGCATTTTTTTGAAATTGCCTATTTTACCGGCTTCTAATGTCCGGGGTGCTCAACGCTTGAGCCGGATCAGCCCTTCCTGTGCCATCGAGGCAATCAGCGTGCCGTCGCGGGCATAGAGCGTGCCCCGGCTGAAGCCGCGCGATCCCGAGCTCGAAGGGCTGTCCTGCGCATAAAGCAGCCAGCCGTCGAGCGAATGCGGCCGGTGGAACCACATCGAATGGTCGAGGCTTGCCGCCTGGATATCAGGATCGAACAGGCCGCGCCCATGCGCGAAGGTCGAGGTGTCGAGCAGCGTCATGTCGGAGAGATAGGCCAGCAGCACCGCCTGCAGCGCGCGATCGTCGGGAACCGGGCCGGCAAGCCGGATCCAGACATTCTGCCGGGGCGGCAGCTTGTCGCGGCTCGAATAATGCTGGAGGTTGACCGGCCTGAGCTCCAGCGGCCGCTCGCGCGCCCAGAAGCGGCGCACTGCTTCCGGCACACGTTCGGCCTTTTCGAGCAATTGCCGCTGCGTCTGCAATCCCTCCGGCGGCGGCACGTCGTCGGGCAGCGCGAACTGGTGCTCCAGCCCCTTCTCGTCAACCTGGAACGAGGCTTCCAGCGAAAAAATCGCCTGTCCGTGCTGGATCGCCAGCACCCGGCGGGTGGTGAAGGAGCCACCGTCGCGAATACGGTCGACCTCGTAGATGATCGGCACCTTGATGTCGCCCGGCCGCATGAAATAGCCATGCAGCGAATGCACGAAGCGATCCGGCTCCACTGTCCGCTGCGCCGCCACCAGCGCCTGGGCGATGGTCTGGCCACCAAACACGCGCTGCCACTCCACCTGGGGGCTGCGACCACGATACAGATTGTGTTCCAGCCGCTCGAGGTCGAGAATGCCGAGAAGCTCGTCCATGGCCGCCGTCATGTTTTGTGACCTCGCCGCAAAATTGTTATGGCGGTTTCCGACAGGAAGGACGGGCCGTCAAGGGCGGATGCCCGGCCGTCGGCCAAGGAGCAAAGACGATGGAACGCAAGGCAGACGCGAAAAACAGATCCGGGCTCGACGTTCTCGTCGCCGGCGCCGGCTATGTCGGCCTGGCCGCCGCCGTCTCGCTTAAGCAGGCGCGGCCCCACCTTGCCGTAGCGCTGGTCGATGCCGCGCCCGCCGGCTCCTGGCAACGGGACGGCCGCGCCTCGGCCATCGCCGCCGCGGCTTGCCGCATGCTCGACCAACTCGGCGTCTGGGCCGAGATCGCGCCGGAAGCCCAGGCGATCACCGAGATGATCATCACCGATTCGCGCGCCGCCGATCCGGTGCGCCCGGTGTTCCTGACCTTCGACGGCGAGATCGGGCCGGGCGAGCCTTTCGCGCACATGGTGGCCAACAAGGTGCTGAACGGCGCCTTGCGGCGCAGCGCCGAAAAGCTCGGCATCGACATCATCGAGGGCGTCGCCGTGCGAGGGTTCGAGACCGACGGCACCGGCATATCCGTGCATCTGGACGACGGTGCCGCGCTGAAGGCGCGGCTGCTAGTTGCCGCCGACGGCGTCAATTCGAAGCTGCGCGGCATGGCCGGCATCAAGACGGTGAAATGGGAATACGGCCAGTCCGGCATCGTCTGCACGGTCGCGCATGAGCGCCCGCACAATGGCCGCGCCGAGGAGCATTTTTTGCCGGCCGGACCCTTCGCCACCTTGCCGCTGAAACCCGACAAGGACGGGACCAACCGCTCCTCGATCGTGTGGGTCGAGCGCACGGAAGATGCCAAAATGCTGGTCGAGGGCGACGAGTTCGTCTTCGAACACGAACTGGAGCAGCGCTTCGGGCTCAAGCTCGGCGAAATCCGCGTCGCCGACAAGCCGCGCGCCTGGCCGCTCGGCCTGACCATCGCGCGCGCCTTCGTCGCGTCGCGCGTCGCCCTTGCCGGCGATGCCGCCCACGGCATCCATCCGATCGCCGGCCAGGGCCTCAACCTCGGCTTCAGGGATGTCGCCGCCCTTGCCGAAGTGATCGTCGAGGCCGACCGGCTCGGCCAGGACATCGGCGCGCTCGACGTGCTCGAACGCTACCAGCAGTGGCGGCGTTTCGACACCGTGCAGATGGGCGTCACCACGGATGTGCTGAACCGGCTGTTTTCCAACGATATCGGCCCGCTGCGCGCGGTGCGCGACATCGGCCTTGGCCTCGTCGAGCGCATGCCGCGGCTGAAGGAATTCTTCATCCGCCAGGCCTCCGGCCTGTCCGCCGGCACGCCAAAGCTGCTGAAGGGCGAGGCAATCTGAGCCTGCTGGTCAGTTGACCTCAAAACCGAGCTTCTGCCGCAGCCGCAACATCCGCTGGTCGGCGATCTTGAGGCTCTGCTCGCCACCCTGCGCGACCCGGTTCAGCATTTGCAGCAGATCGTCCCGTTCGTTCGGGTCGAGGCGTTCGCGCAGGAACGGCGCCAGCTTGTCGATGACGATCGTGGTATCGTCGATCTGCGAGGCAGCCCACTTGGCGTAGACAACCGCCTCGTCGGTCTTCTTCTGGCCGTCCGCGATCTGTGAAATCACCTCGCGGAGGACCGCTTCACGCTGGGGCAGCATCGGGCCATGCTCCGAAATCATCGCGGCAATCAGCGTCGCGGCCGCCACGACGGGATCGTCGATGGCGGTGAGCGGCGACAGCGCGGCCTGCTTGCGCAGCTTCTTGCGGCGAATGTTGCCTTGCACGCGGCCGACGACATCGGCGACCTCGCGCGCGGCGTCGTTCATGGCCTTCATCCGGTACCACCACAACGCCGCGGCCCCCAGCACGCCAAGCACAGCAATCAGGAAAGGCATGTCGAATCCCCCGAGAAACCCGCGCGACGATAGGAGAACACTTGGCCCGCTTCAACACGCAAGAGTTGCGGCCAGCGAAGAAATCAAGCCATTGACGCGATTGGTGGGCTCGAGGCTGGCGACCGCGCAGGATCATGACGCCGTGTTCATGACCCCGGTATGTCGTAGACCGCCCTGACCTCGATCGTGCCGATTTCGGCCAGCGGAATGCCGGCTGCTATCTCCAGCGCCTCGTCGAGAGTGCCGGCCTCGACCATGACGAAACCGAGCAACTGTTCCTTGGTTTCGGCGAACGGGCCATCGACGATCAGCCGCTTGCCCTGGCGCCGCCGCACCGACTTCGACGTCCTGACCGACTGCAGCGCCTGCGCGATGATCAGCTTGCCCTGTTGGTCGAGCGACCTGTCATAGGCCAGCGAATCCGCATCGAGCTTGGCCGCTCCTTCCGGGGTGAGCGCATAGAGGTCCTGTTCCTCGCCATAGACCAGGCAGACATATTTCATTTCCAGCTCCCGTGTTGCGACGAATGATAGGATGCGGTGGTGATGGTGTCAGCCGCGGCATCGACCGCCGCCGCATGATCGAGAAGAGTTGCCGCGGTCCCTATGATGGCGACCGCGAGCAGAAGCCGGCGGAAGCCGGACGCTGGCGGATCCAGCCAGAAATCCTCCGGCCGCACGGCCTTGCGGCCTTCGGGCTTCCACAGTGCGAAAAACAGATTGTCCATGCGAACCTCCATCCGGCCATGTGGCCGCACACAGGACGGCTGGCCCGCAGGAAAGCCGACATTTTTGCACGCACATTTTTTCTGGATTTTTTCGCACGGCAGCACCGGTATTGCCCGCACGCCGCAAGAGCACGGATGGTCTTCCGGCGCGCCGGCGCTATAGTCGGGAAGAGAAACCCCGATCACGCAAGGAGGAATTCATGGACCGCACCGCAAACGCCGTCTGGAAAGGCAATCTGAAAGAAGGCAAAGGCACGCTCGACAGCCAAAGCGGCACCTTGAAGGGCACACCCTATTCGTTCAAGGCGCGATTCGAGGACGAGAGCGGCAAATCCGGCACCAATCCGGAAGAGCTGATTGCCGCCGCGCACGCCGGCTGCTTTGCCATGCAGTTCTCCCACTTCCTGGCCGAGAACGGCACGCCCGCGACGGAACTCGACGCCAAGGCGGTGGTGACGCTGGTCCCGGGCACCGGCATCACCGGCAGCGCCCTCACCGTGGTCGGCAAGGTGCCCGGCATCGATGCGGCTAAATTCAAGGAATTAGCCGAGAAGGCCAAGGCCGGATGCCCGGTGTCAAAGGCGCTCGGCGCCATCAATGTGTCGCTCGACGCGAAGCTGGGCTGAGCGCGCCGCTTCCCACTACCCGGCGCGTATGGTTTGCCGCGCGCCGGGTACCACCGGGACCCGTATCGCCAGGCGGAGCTTGTACCTAGGCGCCCAGCGCGTCGAGCCGGGCGCGAAGGGCCGCGACTTCTTGCTCCAGCGCTTCCACTCTCGCTTCGAGGTCGGAAGCTGGCATGGCCGACGCACTCCGCTGCGCCGATAGCGCTGCCACGTCCACCGGGCCGGCGAGGAGATGCACGTAGCGGTCCTCGCGCTGGCCTGGCCCGCGCGGAATTTCCTGAACGAGCGGCGGCTTGCGGCCGATCAGCATGTCGAGTTCGCCGCGCAGATCCTCGATCGACGAAAACCGCGCCATGCGTTCGCTTCGCGCCAGCAGTTCATGGGCCGTCTGCGGCCCGCGCAACAGAAGCAGGCCGAGCAGGGCGGACTGCGGCGTGGTCAGCGAGAAGCGCTGCGCCATCTGATGCTCATAGCGCTCCACGCGCGAGCCGAACATCTGCCGCACCAGCCCCTTCTGCTCAAGCAGCTTCAGTCCCCGGTGCACCTCCGTCTGTTCCAGCGCCATGACCGGCTCGCGCGCCGTCTTCTGGTTGGCGGCGGCAAGGGCTGCATTGAGCGTCAGCGGATAGACATCCGGCGTCAGCTCCTTCTTCTCGATCAGGCAGCCGAGCACACGGGCTTCGATGGGATTGAGGATGGGGAGGTCGGAGCTCATGAAAGAATTGCCTCCTGGCGATAGAAAGCCGTTGCAAGAGCATGATTGCGGGCCTGCCGGGCTTCATCCCTGACCGAGGCTGCAAGATTCAGTCCGTGATGGCCATAGCGCGCTTCGAGATAGCGGGCGATTTCGACCGGGATGAGACCGGACCCCAATTCCCGGGTGTGGCTCTTTTTGTCGATGAGGCGCCGAATCTCGTCGTTTGCACCTGCCGGCATTTCCACCTCATCGAGGCATTCGACAAGGTCCATCGGTGGCAGTCTGGCAAAATCCTTCTGCTCCATCCAGTCGAGCGCCACCAGCGGGCGAATGAGATAGAACAGCTTCTTCAGTTTCACTTCGCCGGAAAAGCTGCCGATCTTGGTAACATGCGAGCGAGCGAGGCCAAGATAGTGGTGGGACACCTTGACCGGATCGACGATCTCGGCGAGCAGGTCGCGCAGGCGCGAACGAAATCCCTCGACCTCCTCGTAGACGATCGACGATTTTGCCCACTCGCCAATGACGGCATTGCCACCGAGCGCCAGCAGCAGCGCTTTGCGGAGGTCCCAGCCGCCGGCATCGATATCGCCTTCGATTGGAAACTCGATCACGTCGCGTGGTTGCTCCAGCACAAGGTGATCGGCGATGGAACGGACATAGACGAAGCGGCAGTCGTAATCGCTGTCCGGGGAAGGAAATCCCCAGGCGCGGCTGCCGCTTTCAATGGCGAACAGAATGGTCGCCCGCTGTGCCCGCGCCTGATCGAGGCGTGCGCGAATGGCGGCGACCGCGTCGGGTGAAAAATCTGCGGGCAGAGGCGGCTTCATCCCGTGCCTATATCCGCCAGGGCAGCCGCCGTCCAACCATCATCTGCTTGATTTCGCCGCCGTCTGGCGCCGAACAGATGCGACAGTTCGCCTAGACAGTCAGGGTCGCTCGGCCCCCGGCGCTAAGGCCGTCGACGCCGGTTTCAGCTGCCAGAACGATCTGACGAGCACATCCTCGGCATAGATCGCCTCGTCGAATTGGGTTTGGCCAAACACCTGGGACAGCGTCGGTCGATCCCCGAGCAGCGAGATGCCGAAGGCAGCCTGATCATCGGCGAGCGGCACGTCCAGTGCGTCCAGGATCGTCGGGAATATGTCGATCGTGCCCGAAAGCCCGGAATACACTTTGGCGGCAACGCCCTCGCCGGACAGGGAGAAGAAGTTGCGCCGTTCATACTTGTTCAAGCGATCCGTCACCGTGCTCGGTGCGCTGAGATGGTCGCTTTGCAGCACCAGAATGGTGTTCTTCATCAGACCTTCGGCCTGGGCGCGATGAACAAAGTCCGCAATCAGCATGTTCGTGCATTTCACGGCATGGAGAATGTTGGGCGTTTTTGGAGAAAGCCCCGTCTTGCCGATGCATTTGTCAGTCAGGTAGCCGTCCATCGCATGGCCGCCACTGACTGCGATCGTCAGCGAGAACGGTTTGGCGTCCCGCTGCGCGCGCCGCAAAACGTCGAAGCTCATATCCAGAACCTGGGCATCGTCGGCGCCGAACGAACTGCCGGGTCCGCCAACGGCGGCCACCACCTCGGGTCCGCCAAAAAGCGACGAGTATCCATGG
This sequence comes from bacterium M00.F.Ca.ET.205.01.1.1, assembly GCA_004791255.1. Classification (GTDB taxonomy): domain Bacteria; phylum Pseudomonadota; class Alphaproteobacteria; order Rhizobiales; family Rhizobiaceae; genus Mesorhizobium. Next base: position 612,439 of record SRUQ01000001.1, on the reverse strand, counting down.
CTTGAATAGAATGCGCCCTGACCTGTGAAACCGAGCGGCCAACCGGAAATGAAATTCTGCTGATAGCCCCGTGCTTTCAACACATCGCCCAGACAGGTCAGGCCCGGCAGGAACTGGGAATTATTTTCGAGATATTGGCGCGTTGTGAAATAGGAGATCAGCAGCGGGGTTCCGCAGTTGGCGGCAACCATGCCCGCGATCGAATTGTTGGTGTAGGCAAGCTGCACCATGTTGGTTGCCGAAAGGCCATGCCTGTCGAATTCGAGCAGCGGGTCCATGACGTCACCGAATTCCGCCTCGTCCATGTAAGTGCGCTCGGCGCTTTCGATGAAAACATGAATGAGGTTCTTTGGCGCGGCGGCCGTCGACACCGTTCGAGCCTCCGGCCTTGTCAAAGGGGTGATGTCGACGAACTGCTTGGACAGGAAATCGTGCCGAGGGTTGGCATGCAGCACCGCCGCGATCGGGCGCGTCAGCATCGGGTTTGCCGCCAGGAGCAGCGCCATCGAGGCAACGTCCAATCCTCTGGTCAGCGTACCGTGGGCCTTCAGCGCGCCAAGGCCGAAAAGGACAACCAGGATGACCAGTATCGTGCTTCCCGTATTCTTCAGATATTCAAGAACGACATCGGGGGTAAGGATCCCGCCGCCGACATGCATGGACATGGCAGCCCAGTCAAAATAGCCGAAGACGCTTTCGAGATAGACATAGACGAGGAAGAAAAAGCAGGGAACGAGCGACAAATATGCCCTGAACCACCTGCCTTTCGACTGATCCGTCTTCGTCTCCCGGAAATGATCCAGCAACAGAAGCGCGAGCAGAATTCCAGGGCCTAGAGCTATAAGCAGCCTCTTTTCCTGAAAATAGATCAGCGACATCAGCCACGTGAGCGAGCCCACTGTCGCGGCACTCATCAATGACCGAAACAGCCAGTAACGGTTCGATATGAGGTCGAGCATCACTGCCTACCCGAATGATAATATCCGAAGTAGGTAATCGGTATCACTTAAGACGATACTAAGGAGATGCAGTAAAATCGGCACAAACCGCGACCAATTACTTTCGTAATCGCTAATATACGAGCCAGGAAGTAACGGCGATCTCGATCAAGCGGCACGCTTGAAAGCAATGACGGGCGCTATGGCAACAGCGCTCCGCGCTTCGAGGCGGGCGCCGACCAGTGGCATAAGGGGCTTCAGGGGGCGTTGGCTGCGACCTGCGGCGTTCAGTTCCAGCAGTGCATGAACCGCTTCTCGCCCTCGCCGGTTCGCATTCAACAAAAAGACCGGCGTAGGCCCATCAGCAGGATGAGGCCGCGCGGTGCCCCGGAGGAGGCCACGCACGGCCCGCACCATCAGGGCAGCGGACGTCTGCTCTTTTTTGAGAAGTCAGAAAGTCTTCGGTCAGGAAGATGGCTGAGTTAGGCGCTAAACCCTTCTCTCGACCATCATCTTCTTGATCTCGGCGATCGCCTTGGCCGGGTTGAGGCCCTTGGGGCAGGTCTGCGCGCAGTTCATGATGGTGTGGCAGCGGTAGAGCCGGAACGGGTCTTCGAGATTGTCGAGCCGTTCGCCCTTGGCCTCGTCACGGCTGTCGATCAGCCAGCGATAGGCCTGCAGCAGGGTGGCCGGGCCGAGATAGCGGTCGCCGTTCCACCAGTAGCTCGGGCAGGAGGTGGAGCAGCAGGCGCACAGGATGCACTCGTAGAGCCCGTCGAGCTTTTCGCGGTCCTCGTGGCTCTGCAGCCACTCCTTGGCCGGCTCCGGCGACACCGTCTTCAGCCAGGGCTCGATCGAGGCGTGCTGGGCGTAGAAATTGGTGAGGTCGGGCACCAGATCCTTGATCACCGGCATATGCGGCAGCGGATAGACCTTGACCGCGCCCGATATGTCGTCGCAGCCCTTGGTGCAGGCGAGCGTGTTCGAGCCGTCGATGTTCATGGCGCAGGAGCCGCAAATGCCCTCGCGGCAGGAGCGGCGCAGCGTCAGCGTCGGGTCGATCTTGTTCTTGATCCAGAGCAGCGCGTCGAGCACCATCGGCCCGCAATCGTCCATGTCGACGAAGTAAGTGTCGATGCGCGGGTTCTCGTCATCGTCCGGCGACCAGCGGTAGATGCGGTATTCCCTGAGATTGGAGGCGCCCTCGGGCTTTGGCCACGTCTTGCCCTGCTGGACCTTCGAGTTCTTGGGAAGCGTGAGTTCGACCATTACCTCAGGTCCTTTCGGATGACGAGCTTCAGCCCGGACCAGATTTCGTTCACGGCGGCGACCTTCACGTCGACAAGGTCGAGTTTTAGCGCCTCGGCGCGCACGACGCCCTCGGTGACGTCGGTCACCACCTTCGAGGCTTTCTTCGGCCACGACACCCAGACCATGCCATTGCGCTTGATCGCCGCTTCGACATCGCCGAGGCGATCCTCGATCTCGGCGCGTTGTTTGGTGAAGGCATGCACGGCATCGTATTTTTGCGCCACGCCCGAAATTCCGGACCAATCAGCCAGCCGGTCGAGCTGCGCGAAGTCGACGGCCTCAGCGAGATCCTCGAGTTCCCGTGGCAGCGCGATGAAGGCAGCGACCATGCCATCCCTGAGGCCGAGCTTGGCCGGAAGGGGCGTGCCGGAATATCCCGAGGCCGCCAGCACCATCGTCAGTACACTCTCGCCTTCGGCGCGATCTTGGCCGGGTTGATACCGCCGTCGGCTTCCTTGCGCAGCAGTTCGGTGTGCACCGGCCGATAGCTGAGCGCCACCTCGCCGGCCTCGTTGAGCCGCGCCAGCGTGTGCTTGCGCCAGTTGGCATCGTCGCGGGCCGAAAAATCCTCGCGCGCATGCGCACCTCGGCTCTCCTTGCGCGCCGCGGCGCCATAGACCGTGGTGATGGCGTTGGCCATCAGGTTTTCCAGCTCCAGCGTCTCGACCAGGTCGGAGTTCCAGATCATCGAGCGGTCATAGACCTTGATATCCCTGAGCTCGCCCCAGATCTGCGAAATGCGCTTGCAGCCATTGTCCAGCGACTCCTGAGTGCGGAACACCGCCGCGTCCTCCTGCATCGCCTTCTGCATCTTCTCCCGCAGCACCGCCGTCGGCGTCGAGCCATTGGCGTGACGCAGCCGGTCGAAGCGATCCATGATCTTCTCGACCGAGGCTTCGTTGGGCGAAGGGATGGCCGACTTGCGGTCGATGACCTGGCCGGCGCGGATTGCCGCCGCGCGGCCGAACACGACGAGGTCGATCAGCGAGTTCGAGCCCAGCCGGTTGGCGCCGTGCACGGAGGCGCAGCCGGCCTCGCCCACCGCCATCAGTCCGGGCGACACTCTGTCCGGGCTCTCAGAGGTCGGGTTCAGCGCCTCGCCCCAGTAATTGGTCGGCACGCCGCCCATATTGTAGTGCACCGTCGGCAGCACCGGGATCGGCTCCTTGGTCAGGTCGACGCCGGCGAAGATCTTGGCCGATTCCGAAATGCCGGGCAGCCGCTCATGCAGGACGGCGGGGTCAAGATGGTCGAGGTGCAGGAAGATGTGGTCCTTCTTCGGGCCGACGCCGCGCCCCTCGCGGATCTCCAGCGTCATGCAGCGCGACACCACATCGCGCGATGCAAGGTCCTTGGCCGACGGCGCATAGCGCTCCATGAAGCGCTCGCCTTCGGAATTGACGAGATAGCCGCCCTCGCCGCGAGCGCCCTCGGTGATCAGGCAGCCGGCGCCGTAGATGCCGGTTGGGTGGAACTGCACGAATTCCATGTCCTGCAACGGGAATCCGGCTCTGGCTGCCATGCCGCCGCCGTCGCCGGTGCAGGTGTGCGCCGAGGTCGCCGAGAAATAGGCGCGGCCATAGCCGCCGGTCGCCAGCACCACCATCTTGGCCGAGAAGCGGTGGATGGTGCCGTCGTCGAGGTTCCAGGCGACGACGCCGGTGCAGGTGCCGTCCGGCTCCATGATCAGGTCGAGCGCGAAATACTCGATGAAGAACTGCGCGTTGTGCTTCAGCGACTGGCCGTAGAGCGTATGCAGCATGGCATGGCCGGTACGGTCGGCTGCAGCGCATGTGCGCTGCACGGGCGGGCCCTCGCCGAAATTCATCATCATGCCGCCGAACGGCCGCTGATAGATCTTGCCGTCCTCGGTGCGCGAGAACGGCACGCCGTAATGTTCGAGCTCATAGACGGCGGCGGGCGCCTGCTGGACCATGTATTCCTGCGCGTCGATGTCACCCAGCCAGTCCGAACCCTTGACGGTATCGAAGAGATGCCATTGCCAGTTGTCGGGACCCATATTGGCAAGCGAAGCGGCAATGCCGCCTTGCGCCGCAACCGTGTGCGAGCGCGTCGGGAACACCTTGGTGATGCATGCCGTGCGGAGGCCCTGCTCCGCCATGCCGAGCGTGGCGCGCAGGCCGGCGCCGCCGGCGCCGACGACCACCACGTCGAACTTGTGGTCGACAAAGGTATAGCCTGCCGTGTTGGCTGATTTCGCGTCCTTGGCCAACTCAGCCTCCGAATGCCAGCTTGAGCAGGGCGAAGAGCGAAGCGACGCCGACCGCTACGGTGAAAAATGTGTTGAGCGCTATCAGCGCCAGCTTCATGCCTTCGCCATGCACGTAATCCTCGATGATCACCTGCATGCCGAGGCGCATATGGACGAGCCCGGAGACCAGCACCAGGGCCAGCACCAGCGCCACGAACGGGTTGGCAAGGGCTGCCCGCACTTCCGCATAGCCGGCGCCGTTGAGCGCGATCAGGAAGCCGACGAAGAACAGGATCAGCGGGATGTTGGCGATGGCGGTCAGCCGCTGGCGCCAGAAATGGCCGGTGCCTTCGCGGGCCGAACCGAGGCCGCGGACCTTGGCCAGCGGCGTGCGCATGTCGGTCTTTCCAGAGCTCATGGTCAAGCTCCCCGCGCCATGTAGCCGGCGACCCAGATCAGCAGCGTGAGCACGATCGAGCCGGCAAGCGTCGCCCAGGCGATCTTCGAAGCCGTATGTTTTTCCAGCCCCGCCCCGGTGTCCCAGATCAGATGGCGAACACCGCCCAGCATGTGGTGCATCAGCGCCCAGGTATAGCCGAACAGGACGAACCGGCCGAGCCAGCTGCCGAAAGCCCAGTTGACCCAATCGAAAGCGCCTTGCGAGCTTGCCGCCGCCATCAGCCACACGGCGACCAGCAGCGTCCCGAAATAGAGCGCTCCGCCGGTGATGCGATGGATGATCGACATCGTCATGGTGATCGGCGGCCGGTATACGCTCAGATGCGGCGAAAGCGGCCGTTCACGCCTGGCGAATTCGCGGGTGGCTGGTGATTTGCTCATGGCTCCCCCAGTTCGGCGTCCTTGATCCATGCCGCCCAAAAGTGACCTCGGTTTTGGGAGGACGGCATGCATAAAACAAATCCAGCGCGACGCGCTTTAGCCTCAGGTTGGAATGCGGCGTTGCCGCTTCCGGTTGCGACTTCGGACAGCCGGTTTCTAATGCGCTTTTTGCACCGCGTCAAAGCCAGAAAACCGTTTCGAAAACGTAATTTAGTCTGACTAAAAGGCCGGTTCGGGCTTCAATCGATTAGCTGCCGTCGGCCGCAGCCGGCTCCCTATCGCTGCAGTGCAGCATGCCTGGCTCAGGGCGCTGCCATGTTAAGAGTCGCCCTATCGTTTGCAGGTCTGCGGCGTCGAGCCCCTCTTCATCACCAGAGCCTCACGCCCGTCGATCACGATTGCGTCATGCGTGGCGGCCTCCTGGTAGCGGCTGGACTGGTTGGCGGGCGACGCCGCGAACTCCTCTGTCGCGCCGTCGCGCCCGACCACACGCAACGCCGTGCCGAGATTTTGGATGGTGATCATGCCGTCATTACCGCATCTGTAGGTGGCCGTGCCAATGCCGGATCGCGGCGCGGTAAGGTCGGTGGTAATCTTGGTTGCCGATGATGGAGGCGCGGATACCGGGGGTGCCGCGGCTGCGACGGGCTGCTGAGCCGGCGCCGGCGAAACGACATTGGCCGCCTTCGGCGCGCCATCCTGCGGCACACAGGCAGCAACGAGAACGAGCAACGGGAAAACGGGCACCCAAATCGTCCGGCGTAACCCCATATGCTGTCCTCCCGCGCGGCAGACTAGCCACGATGCTGCGCCAAGATCAAGGTTGCCCCGAGATCGCCCTTGGATCCATTCCATGCCGGTCGCGATGGTGCGGCCAAGCATGGCCGAATGATGGCCGCCAGGCTTTTCATCGCGTCGGATATTAACCATGTTTATCAAGACATCGCCGCGACCCGCGCCAGCCTCTTAACAAAGGTTAAGAAAAGGTTAATTTCCGATTCGAGGAGGCGTGCATGTCGCGCTGAACCGCGCCAGCGGTTTTGAGGCAACGACATGCATCCGTTCAGACCTCTAACCCGGAGGACGCCATGCGTTCTAACTTGAGCAATTTGTGCCTGGCGGCGCTGACAGTGGCGACAATGGCCGCGGGGCTTGCGGCCCCGGCGCTGGCCGACGGGCGCCATCAGGACCGCGTCTACGCCGATTCCTTAGGCAATCTCGTCATCGACAGCGCCGCTGGCTACAAGCGCATCATCGTTGGCGAGGGCAGGCTCGCCAAGCGCCTGTCCGACTACACCAGCGCCGGCCAGCCCAAGGTGATCTACCAGAACGAATCGGACGAGATCTCAGGCTACAGCGATTGCTACCGGCCGCCGGTGTTCGTGAAAGGCCGCTCCTATATGTACGGCCTGTCGGACGGGGAGATGCCGGAACTCAGCCGCTGCCGCTGATCCGGAGCTGGCCGACGCTTGCCGCCGCCAGCCCATCGGCCGGCCCCGCGGAGACACGCACGCAGTCGCGCCCGGCATTCTTTGCCAGGTAAAGCGCTTCATCCGCGCGCCGCATCAGGTCGGAGAAACCCTCGCCCGCGTGGAGTTCGGCAATGCCGAAGCTCGACGTGCAGCGGCTGTTCACCGGCAACCCGTCGATGGGCAACGCGCCGAATGCGTGGCGTGTGCCTTCGGCGAACAGCCGGGCGGCCGCAAGGTTGGCTCCCGTAAGGATGACGGCGAACTCCTCGCCGCCGACACGACCGACCACGTGGTGGCCGGTCGCCTTGCGCAGCAAACCCGCGAAGGCCTCGATCACCCGGTCGCCTGAGGCGTGGCCGAAACTGTCGTTGATGCGCTTGAAATGGTCGAGATCGGCAATGACCATTGCCACCGGCACGCCCTGGCGCGCGGCGCCAAGCACCGCCAGTTCCGCGTGGCGCGTGAAGCCGCCACGGTTGAGCAGGCCCGACAGCGCATCCATCTCCGATTTCGACGCCATTTCGGCGATCACGTCGCGGACCAGGATCGCCAGGATCAACAGCGCCAGCGCCAGGCCGAAGACAGTGCCGAGCGACTGGGACACCAGCGCGTAGCTGCTTTGCACATAAGCCTGCGGATCGGCACCCCAGCCGCCGAGCGCATGCGCGATGAACGGCTTGGAGGCAAACTGCAGCCCGCTGGCCGCCAGCACCGCCATCAGCAGATGGTCGAGCCGGCCGCGCGCCTGCCTGGACGACCAGACGATGCCGAGACCGGCGAACTGCATGGCGGCATAGGGAAGCTGGTAGGCCATCATGCGGGCCAGCGACTGGCGCGGCAGGTCCTGCACGAAGTAGACGGCGATGGTGGCGGCGACCAGGAAGGACAGCATCGGCGACCAGGGCGGCGCCATGCCATATTTGTGCGCGAGCCCGCCATTGAAGGCGATGGTGGCGCCGAGGAAGACCGCGAAGGCGGCAACGACCGGCGGCCGCGCGTCGGCGAACAGCGGAATGCTGAATTCGATGGCGAAATAGGCCATGCCCAAGAGATAACCCGATGCCAGCCAGCGCGCCGGCCGGCGGCCGACATCATGGAACGCGACCGCCATGAAGGATGCCGCCAGCAGGCCGGCAACCGACAGGTTGATCAACAGGATGAAATTGGCGCCGCTCATGTCTCTTCGAACCCCGCGACAGCTAAGCACCGACGGGCGAAAAAGACGTTAACACGGGCGCGATCATGCGATCAGCCGGCCTTGAGCGGTTCCGGCACAAACGCGGTTTCGGACCGCTCATAGGACAGGCGCACGCTGTCGCGGCCGTTCTTCTTGGCCTTGTAGAGCGCGTCGTCGGCGCGGCGCATCAAGGGCTCCAGCGCTTCCTCGCCGCTGCGGGCCGCCACGCCGAAACTGGCGGTGACCTTGGTGCCGTGAGGAAGGCCGTCGACGGTTCCGGCCGAATAGAGCGTGCGCACGGCCTCGGCGAACAGGCGCGCGGCGGCGAGATCGCTGAGCGGCAGCAGCACCGCGAACTCCTCACCGCCGATGCGGCCCGCGGCGCCCCGCGTACCCGCACCCGCGCGAAGTTTCGCGGCAAAGTCGGCGATCACCCGATCCCCCGCCGCATGGCCATGCACGTCGTTGAGCGCCTTGAAATGGTCGAGGTCGGCCAGCACCAGTGCCACCGGAAATCTTGCCCTCGCGCAGCTCTGTAGGAGCAAGGCAGCGCGTTCCTCGAAACCGCGACGGTTGAGCAAGCCCGACAGGGGGTCGGTATGGGTCTCGGCCTTCAGCGCCTTCATCACGTCGAGTGCGGCGGCGGTGAACAGGCAGAGAGCGATCAATAGCGATAGAAGCGCGTGCGACAGCAGAGCCGTCGTCCAGTAGGACGAACTGTAGAACCCGTCATAGCTGGTGAACGGTCCATGCGCGATGATGACGGCAAGCGTGCGTACGAAGAAGTTGAGCCCGGACAGCAGCGACAGCACGAACAGGATCCGTTCGGTCGGACCATTGTTGCGCACCGGACGCAACTCGGCGGCGACAAGCAGGCTGAGGCCACCGAACCCGAAATTCATCGACAGGATGCGCCAGGTGAGATCGGGCTCGACGAAGAGGAACCAGCAGAATGCCGACAGGCCGCCGCCGGCCAGGACGCCGATCGCGACACCGGGCACTTTCCGGCCATAGCGCGCAATGATGGCGCTCGACAGGCAGCAGCCGGCGACGGAGAAGCAGACGTTGGACACCAGCTTGGTCAGCTGCAAGCCGACGGGCAAGGTGAAGTACTGGAACAGGAAGCCGGGCGCCGAAATGCAATAGCTGAACGCCAGCACGGCGAGGTAGGGCCGGTGGCGCTGATAGAACCACAGAACGAGGAACGCCGCGCCGAGCGCCAGCGCGATCGTCGGATTGAGCAGCGCTATGAACAGGCCGGTGTCCAAAGGACCGTGACTTCCCCTCGCTCGACGTCAGGCCCTCGCTTGACGGTACGGAAGAGCTTAGAGCGCAAGCCCAAACAAGCAGTTAAACGGGCGCAGATATTCGTCCCGGTCGAATGAAAAGACCCCGGATCCGCAATGCGGCTCCGGGGTCTGGCATGCGTCAAAAAATGTGGACCGAAAGTTATTTCCAGTCGCGGATGTCGACGAAGTGGCCGGCGATAGCCGCCGCCGCCGCCATGGCCGGAGAGACCAGGTGGGTGCGGCCCTTGAACCCTTGCCGTCCCTCGAAATTGCGGTTCGAGGTCGAGGCGCAGCGCTCATGCGGCTTCAGCCGGTCGTCGTTCATGGCCAGGCACATCGAGCAGCCCGGCTCGCGCCAGTCGAAACCCGCGGCAATGAAGATCTTGTCCAGTCCCTCGGCTTCCGCCTGTTCCTTGACCAGGCCGGAGCCCGGCACGATCATGGCGTCGACATGCGCGCTGACCGTCTTGCCTTCGACCACCTTGGCCACGGCGCGCAGATCCTCGATGCGGCCATTGGTGCAGGAGCCGATGAAGACGCGGTCGAGCGAAATGTCGGTGATCTTGGTTCCCGGCGTCAGCCCCATATAGTCGAGCGCGCGCTGCTTGGAGCTGCGCTTGGTCTCGTCGATGATGTCTTCCGGATTGGGCACGATGCCCTGCACCGAAACGACATCCTCGGGCGAGGAGCCCCAGGAGACGATCGGCGGCAGTTTGGCCGCGTCGAGCACGATCACCTTGTCGAAATGCGCGCCTTCGTCCGACTGAAGCGTCTTCCAGTATTCGAGAGCCGCATCCCAGGCCGCGCCCTTCGGGGCGCGCGGCTTGTCCTTGACATAGGCGAAGGTCGTTTCGTCGGCCGCGATCAGCCCCGCGCGCGCACCGCCCTCGATCGACATGTTGCAGATCGTCATGCGGCCTTCCATCGACAGCGAGCGGATCGCCTCGCCGGCATATTCGATGACATAGCCGGTGCCGCCGGCGGTGCCGATCTCGCCGATGATGGCGAGGATGATGTCCTTGGCGGTGACGCCTTCCGGCAACTGGCCGTCGACACGCACCAGCATGTTCTTGGCCTTGCGCTGGATCAGCGTCTGCGTGGCCAGCACATGCTCGACCTCTGACGTGCCGATGCCATGCGCCAGCGCGCCGAAAGCGCCATGCGTAGAAGTGTGGCTGTCGCCGCAGACGATGGTCATGCCGGGCAGCGTAAAGCCCTGCTCCGGCCCGATGATATGGACGATGCCCTGGCGGATATCGTTCTCGGAATAATATTCGACGCCGAAATCCCTGGCGTTCTTGGCCAGCGCCTCGACCTGGATGCGGCTTTCCTCGTTCTTGATGCCGAACTTGCGCTCGGGCGAGGTCGAGACGTTGTGATCGACCACGGCCAGCGTCTTTTCCGGATGGCGGACTTTTCTGCCGCTCATCCGCAGGCCTTCGAAGGCCTGCGGGCTGGTCACTTCATGGACGAGGTGACGATCGATGTAGAGCAGGCAGGTGCCGTCGTCCTGGCGGTCGACGACGTGGTCGTCGAAAATCTTGTCGTAGAGGGTGCGCGGTGCGCTCATGTGCGTAAATCCGTCGATCTGAGAATGGGAAAGGGCAAGCGCCGGACGCCTTCGGCCCGGCGGAAGCGGTCTAGCTAAGTCGGCTGGTAAGCGCGCCGCAAACGCGCGCGGAGAAACGCGACGGCAGGCGTTTTCTGTCCTGCAGCACGAAACCCTTGTAAGCCGGATCGCCGAAAAGCTCTTCCATGGCGTGGCTCATACCAATGTTTTGGCTTTTCGGCAATTGCAGCGTGGCGCGCGCTTCTTCCCTTCTCCCCGCTGTGGGAGAAGGGAAGTCCCCCTCACGTCACCTCGAACACAAACGTCTTCACCAGCGCTTCCGGGTCGCCGATCGCGTAGCAGCGGAACCAGAGACTCTGCTCGACCAGCCGCCATTTGCCCGCTTGTCCAAGCTCGTCGAACACCGCCTGGAAGCCGCCGCGCTCGAACACCTGGTCGCGCACGGTGAAGATGGCGTGGCCGCCCTTTTTCGTGATGCGAACGAGATCGTGCAGGCCTGACGCTGGCGCGTGGCCGATGGTGAACACGCCGGTGGAGAAGAAGGCGCGGAAATGCCCGTCCGGCCAGGGCAGCGGTCCGCCCAGCATCGCCTCTTTCAGGTCATTGTAAGCACTGCGACTGCCGGCGATCTTCAGCATGTCCGGCGACAGATCGAGCCCTGCAATGTCGCCATAGCCCAGCGCTTTCAGCGACGGACCCGACAGGCCGGTGCCGCAGCCGGCATCGAGCAGCGGTCCTTCACCTGCAGGCACATAGCGCGCCACCCAGGCGGTGATCAGGAATGGCAGGAGGTAGCCGAGCGAGGCGGTCTCGCTGTCATAGGTCGCCGCCCAGGCGGCATAGGCCTCTTCAAGCGCTTCGGGCGTGCCGGCCGCATAGACGGACTCCAGCGCCGCATTGGCCTTGTCGACGATCATGAAACCTCCTCCACGCGATGCGTCGAGGATCGTAGCCCTGTCCCGGCTGAAAAACTATTCCTCGTGCTGGCGGCGCAGCCGCCGCTCCAGCGCCCGGAGCGACAGCGACAGGCCGACGGTGAGGATCAGGTAGATATAGGCGACGATGGAATAGGTCTCGAAGAAGCGGAACGAACCCGCCGCATAGACCTTGCCGATCTGGGTGATGTCGGCGACGCCGAGCACCGAGACCAGCGAGGAATCCTTGACCAGCGCGACGAAGTCATTGCCGAGCGGCGGCAGGATGGTGCGGATCGCCTGCGGAAAGACGATCAGCCGGAAGCGCTGCCCGCGCGTCAGCCCGAGCGCCTTGGCGGCCTCGATCTGGCCCTTCTCGACCGCCTGGATGCCGGCGCGGAAAACCTCGGAGATGAAAGCGGAATAGCCGATGGTCAGCGCCATCACGGCGCGCCACAGCAGTGAGAGGTCGCGCACCAGCAATTCGCTGAGCATGCCGGCGCTTTGCAGCGGCGCGGTCAGCGCGTTCCACGCGGCCACCAGGGCTGGCGCACCGGCAAAGGCGATCCAGAACAGCAGCACCAGGATCGGTACGCCACGCACGATCTCGACATAGAAGCGTGCGATCTGGCGCAGCCATTGCGACCCCGACAGCGCCATCAGCGCGATGCCGAGCCCGATCGCCGAGGCCAGCGCGAAGGAAACCACGGTGACGAAGATGGTGATGCCGATGCCCTTGGCAACGGTCGCGAAAACCTGGGCGTAGAGGTCGCTGGCCGCGATGGCGAGCGCGGCGACCAACGCCAGCACCAGGGCAGCGGCCAGCCACCAGGGGAATTCGGGTTTGGCGGAGGATGCGGGCAGCATCAAAAGGCGCCGCACAGGAAATCCCGAGAGGATAGCGGCCAGGGGCCTAGGCGCAATCCCAGCGCGATTTCGTGCACACGCACCACTCTCAACAACAGGACCTACTGCCCCATCTTGTACTCGAGAAACCACTTCTTGTTCAGCGCGTCCAACGTACCGTCCGCCTTGAGTGCCGCGATCGCCGCGTTGACCGGCTTCACCAGGTCGGAGCCCTTGGGGAAGATGAAGCCGAAATCCTCGCTGCCGAGCGGTCCGCCGATCAGCTTGAGCTTGCCTTCGGAGGCGTCGACATAGCCCTTGCCGGCAGTGCCGTCGGTCAGCACCACATCGACGTCGCCCGCCTTCAGCGCCTGCACCGTCGCGCCGAACGTCTCGAACAGCTTGATGCGCGGGTTCTGCTCGTTGCCGTCGAGCACACTGTAGACGGCGGTGTAGAAGGGCGTGGTGCCGGGCTGGGCGCCGATCAGCCCATCCTTGAAGGCGCCGAAGGTCTTGGCGTCGGTGAAGCGGCTTTCGTCGCCGCGCACCAGCATGAACTGCTCCGAACGCATATAGGGGTCGGAGAAATCGACCTTCGCCTTGCGCTCATCCTTGATGGTGATGCCGGTCATGCCGATGTTGTACTGGTTGTCGGAAACCGCCTGGATCATCGCGTCCCAGGAGGTGTTCTGGTACTCGACCTTGAAATTCAGCCGCTTGGCGATCTCGTTCATCGCGTCATACTCCCAGCCGATCTGCTTGCCGGTCTTGGGGTCGATGAACTGCAGCGGCGGATAGGCGTTCTCTGTCACCACCACCACCTTCTTGCCGCCGAGATCGGGCAGCGCCTGCGCGAAGGCGGCGACGGGCGCGAGAAGGCACGCCACCATGGCGGCCAGCAGCAGTTTCGACTTGGTCATGACGCACTCCCCGGAGGTGATTGGCCGCGCCATGCTGCGCGGCGGAGAAAATCCGGCGCCGACTTTAGCTTTCCGCAAGCGCCTTGCAAGACGGGTCCACTGCGGCGTTACGCGCCAACGTGGATTCCGGTGCTTCCAGGAGGCGATTTTGAGGACGGTCCTTGCCGCGATCAGTCCTGGTCGGTCGTGGCGGCGCGCAATCCGGTGACCAGTCGGGTGAGCGTGCCATGCAGGGCTTTGAGTTCGGCCTGCTCCAGCGGCATGCTGCAAGCGAGCCCTGCCTGAACGTCCTTCATGCGGGTGCGCAGCGCCTGGCCTTTCGCGGTCGGCTCGACCAGCACCCGGCGTTCGTCGGCACTGTCGCGACGGCGGGTGACGAGGCCGCCCGCTTCCATCCGCTTGATCAGCGGCGTCAGCGTCGCCGAATCGAGACCCAGCGCCTCGCCAAGCGCGCCGACGGTCATCGGCGCGCGCTGCCACAGCGCCAGCATCGCCAGATATTGCGGATAGGTGAGGCCGAGCGGGTCGAGCAGCGGCCGATAGAGCTTGGTCATCAGCCCGCTTGCGGAATAGAGCGCGAAGCAGAGCTGCTGGTCGAGACGCGGAACGGCAACCATCCCGGCGGCAGTGTCCGCCGGGATGTTGCTGGGGCTGGTTTCGACCTTTGTCGTCATGCTGCCTTTGCCGGAAGCGCCACCGTGGAAAGCGCCACCTCGACATTGCCCTTGATGGCGTTGGAATAGGGGCAAACCTTGTGCGCCGCCGATACAAGCGCTTCCGCCGCCGTCTGATCAAGGCCTTTCGTTTCAGCCGCGAGCGAAACGCCGAGCCGGAAGCCTTCGCCATGGGGGAGCAGGCTGACGGTAGCGGTTATCGCGGCATCCTCGAGCGGCAGCTTCTGTTTGCGCGCGACGAAGCGGACGGCGCTTTCGAAGCAGGCGGCGTAGCCGACCGCGAAAAGCTGCTCGGGATTGGTGGCGCCGCCCTTTCCGCCGAGCTCCTTGGGCATCGCCAGATCGACCTTGAGCAGGCCGTCGCTGGTCTCGCCATGGCCGGTGCGGCCGCCGGTGACGTGGGCCTGGGTCGTGTAAAGTGCGCTCATTTCATGTCTCCATTTATCTTGCCGGCGATTAATTAGTGTACAAGATAATTCGAGTCAAGCCTCCCGCTGCTGTGTTTTTCGATGCCAAACCCGTGAGTTCGTCATCCTAGGGTGGAGCAGTCGCGAAGCGACGTCGCGGAAACCCTAGGATCCTGTGTGTTGGTTCCGGTGTATGGTTTGAAGTGGGAAGGAGACCGAGAGGATCCTGATCGTCCTTTTGAGGACAGGCCGCGGCATGGCTCGGTCCCTTCCCACCGGTGAACCATCAACCTGAACAGTTGCACGGGGCTGTTACAAGCAGACCCCGCACCACAGGAAGAGGCGTGGACATGATAATGCAGAACTATGTCGGTTGCGACATCTCCAAGCAGTGGCTCGACTTTTTGATGAGGCAAGCGGGCATTCCCAGCGCATCGACAATCAGGCCGATGCGATCGCTGCCTATGTGGCAGGCCTCCACCCAGACCGTGACTTCGTCGTCATGGAGGCGACAGGCGTTCATGATCGGCTGCTGCGCCATGCGCTGGCCAAGGCCGGCATTGCGTTCTCGCGGCACAATCCGGCCCATACCCACCACTATGCGAAGTCGACGAGACGACGCGCCAAGACGGATCGTCTCGACGCCAGGATGCTGAGCAGCTATGGCCGGCGCTATCACCCTGAAGCCGAGCCGGTGCCGCGCGAAGAAGGCGAACATCTTCAATCTCTTGCCCGCCACCGTGACCATCTGGTCGAGATGCGGGCAAAGTTGAAGAAGCTTCGCAGTGAGGCCTTCGACGCGGTTGTCATCGACGACCTTGAAGACATGATCGCCAGCTGCGACACACGCATCAAGGCGATCGAGAGCCGGCTTGCCGAAGCCATTCGTCAATCCGAGGAGACTGCCCGCGACAATGCGCTGATGGTCTCCGTGCCCGGGGTCTCCAAGGTCACGGCATTCTCCCTGTTGGCGCACCTGCCCGAGCTCGGCCTGCGATCACCCAAGTCGATCGCGGCACTCGCCGGCCTTGCCCCCTTCGACAACAAGAGCGGCAAGCTCAATCGCAGGAGCCAGATCCAGGGAGGCCGCTCGCGTGTGCGCCGTGCTCTCTACATGGCAGCGCTGGGCGCCATCCGAGCTTGTGAACGCTTCAGAGATTTCTATACCGCCATCGCAGCCCGCTCTGGGTCCAAGAAGCTGGCCATCATCGCCGTCGCAAGGAAGCTTCTCGTCGTACTCAACGCCATCATCCGAGACAAAAAAGCATTCGCATGAACACAGTTGCCATGCCGTGACGTTCAATGCAGGCACAGCGGTTCAGAATGAGGCCGCGCTCAACGGTGCCAGTTCTGCACCGTAGCGGCGCTCAAGAGTCCCGGCATGGATCCTATGGTCTGCGCGACGTCGCTGCGCTCCTTGCTTCGCCATAGGATGACGACCATTGATGTCTCAGCCAAAACGAAAAAAGGCGGCTGAAGCCGCCTTTTCCAAATTCCGGTCGAGAAATCTTACTCGGCGGGGGTCGCTTCCGCGGCCTTGGCGGCCTCTTCAGCTGCCTTCTTCTCGGCGGCTTCCTTGGCGGCCGTCTCGGCGGCCAGCGCCTGCGCGGCGGCGACCTTCTCGGCCTCGATGCGGGCCTTCTCGGCGTTCAGCGCGTCGCGCTCCTCATCGTTGAGCTTGCGGGCGCGCACGCCGGTGTTTTCCGAAATACGGGCCGACTTGCCGCGACGGTCGCGCAGATAATACAGCTTGGCGCGACGCACCTTGCCGCGACGCACGATCTCGACACCCTCGACCATCGGCGAGTAGACCGGGAAAACGCGCTCGACGCCTTCGCCGTAGGAGATCTTGCGGACGGTGAAATTTTCCTGGAAGCCGGAACCGGCGCGAGCGATGACGACGCCCTCATAGGCCTGGACGCGGGTGCGGGTGCCTTCGGTCACGCGGACCTGGACGCGCACGGTGTCGCCGGGCTGGAATTCGGGAAGCTTGCGCTTGGCTTCGATCTTGGCGGCCTGTTCGGCCTCGAGCTGACGGATGAGATCCATCTTGAGTATCCACTTCTTGTTCTTCCGACAGTCAGAGCGCCCTACGCTCGCCTTGCAGTTCCATTGACCGCTCGGTTATGTCCTTTGCCTCTTGGACATTTGTCCGCAAGACATCGGGCAGGGGCGACTACACCGTCATTGTTGACGGGTCCGGAAGATTGTTCTTGCCGGTACGGGCGGGCACATACAGCTATTTCAGCGCTTTGTCACGCCCGGCCCAAGCATTTTTTGCCGACATGGCATCATCGTAATCCCGTTGTGCCGGGTTGCGTCTGACGTTCGTGCTGCCTAAGCCGGAAACAGTACAGTCCTCCATGGCGGCATTCCATGTCTGTTTTCGACACCACCCTGCTTTTCCTCGCGGGCTTTCTGTCAGGCGCCGCCAACGCGGTCGCCGGTGGCGGCACCTTCATCACCTTCGGCGCCATGACATTGGTCGGCGTGCCGCCGATCGTCGCCAACGCCACCTCGTCGGTCACGCAATTTCCGGGCTACATCACCTCGACACTCGCCTACCAGGACGACATCAGGCATTTCTGGCGCGGCGCCGTGCTTTTGTGCCTCATTTCCGCCTGTGGCGCACTGGCCGGCGCGCTGATCCTGCTGGCGCTCGACAATCCGTCATTTCGCGCCCTGGTGCCGTGGCTGCTTTTGGGCGCAACCGCGCTGTTTGCAGCAGGGCCGTGGCTGAAGCCGGCGCCAAAGCCGGGGCACGAGGCGGCCGTCGGTTCGCTGGCCGGTTCGCTGGCGCAGTTCGTCACCGCCATCTATGGCGGCTTCTTCGGCGCCGGCATGGGCGTCATGATGCTGGCAACGCTCGGCCTCACCCAGGCCGGCGACTACCACCGGCTGAACGCGCTGAAGAACATGCTGGCCATGGTCATCGCCGCCGTGGCGATCGTCGTTTTCGTCTCGGGCGGCGTCGTCGCCTGGCTGCAGGCCATCGTCATGATCCCGGGCGGCGCGCTGGGCGGCTATGCCGGCGTCTGGATCGCCAAGCGCGTGCCGCAGAACGCGGTGCGCGGCTTCGTCGTCGCCGTCGGCCTGTTTCTGGCTTTTTACTATTTCACCAAGGGCTGAGCGCTCAGCAGATCGGGCCGCCTCTCCTTCGTCAGCCGCTCTGACTGGTCCCGCCGCCAAGCGGCGATCTTCTTGTGATTACCGGAGATCAGCACGTCCGGGATCGGCCTGCCCTCGAACTCTTGCGGCCGTGTAAAGTGCGGATGCTCGAGCAGCCCGTTCTCGAAGCTCTCCTCGTCGCCCGACACCGCATTGCCCATGACGCCCGGCAGCAGCCGCACCACAGCGTCGAGCAGCACCAGCGCCGCCGGCTCGCCGCCCGACAGGATGAAATCGCCGATCGAAACCTCCTCTAATCCCCGCGCGTCGATCAGCCGCTGGTCGACGCCTTCGAAACGGCCGCACAGGATGACGGCGCCCGGCCCGGCGGCGAGTTCGCGCACGCGTGCCTGCGTCAGCGGTTTTCCGCGCGGGCTCATCAGCAGTTTTGGACGCGGATCGCCGGCTGGCGCCGTATGGTCGATCGCCTTGGCCAGAACATCGGCGCGCATCACCATGCCGGCGCCGCCGCCGGCCGGCGTGTCGTCGACGGTGCGGTGCTTGTCGGTGGCGAAGTCGCGGATCTGGATCGCTTCCAGCGACCATGTGCCGGCCTCCAGCGCGCGGCCGGCCAGCGACAGGCCGAGCGCGCCCGGAAACATCTCGGGATAGAGCGTCAGCACGCTGGCCGAGAAGCTCACCGGTTGCCCCCGGCGTCGCGCGGTCCGCGCGGCCTGCCCTTGGCGTCGAAACCTTCCTCGCGCGGCCGGGCCCCATCCTCATCCTCGACCAGCCCGGCCGCCGCCGGATCGACACGGACAAAACCCTCGGCCACCGACACCTCAGGCACGGCGGCCTGCGTGAACGGGATCAGCACGCCCTTGCGGCCGGAAAGCGTCACATCGAGGATATCGCCGCCGCCGAAATTGTGCACCGCCACCACCTTGCCAAGCACGGCGCCGGTGTCGTCGCGGACTTCCAGGCCAACCAGGTCGGCATGGTAGAATTCGTCCTCCTCGCCATCGTCCGGCAGCATCGAACGGTCGACGAACAGCTCGGTGCCGGCGAGCGCTTCGGCGGCGTTGCGGTCGTTGACACCCTTGAAGCGGACGACGACGACGGTGTTGGCCGGCCTGATGTCGGTGATCTGGAAGGCGCGGCCATCCCGGGCATAGAGCGGGCCGTAATCGGCCAGCGCCAACGGGTCGCCGGTGAAGGTCTTCACCCTGAGTTCGCCCTTGATGCCATGGGCGGCGCCGATCACGGCCATCTGGACAGGGTTTTGCGGCTTCGACATGGCGCTTCTACCTTCCTCATCCACGGGCGGAGCAGACGCGAAGCGGCTGCGCGGACCTCTGGAGCTGCTCCGCAGCCCAAGGGATCCATTCCGTTACGGCCAATCACCAAGCTTGTGACGTGCCATCGATCCATGGTCTCCCCTAATCCCATGCGGCCGCCATTTCAATGACGGCCTCTTCACCGCTTCCTAACCCGGCTGCCGGAAAATGACGGCGAACCGGAACAGACGCCATGCAGGAATTCCTCATCCCGGCAAAGCCGGACCTTCAGGCGGCGCGCGAAAGCTGGCTGAAGATGCTCGCGCGCGAACGCCGGCTGTCGCCGCAGACCGTCGAAGCCTACGAGCGCGACAGCCGGCAGTTCCTGCATTTCCTGACCGGCCATTGCGGCGGGCCGGCCGGCATCGACGATATCGCCAATCTTCGTCCGGCCGATCTGCGCGGCTTCCTTGCCGCCCGCCGCAATGACGGCGCCGGCGCCCGCACGCTCGGCCGGGGCCTTGCCGGCATCCGCTCGCTGCTGCGCTTCCTCGAGCGGCGCGGCCTCGCCAATGCGGCAGGTGCGGCCGCACTTCGCGCGCCGCGCCAGCCCAAATCGCTGCCGAAGCCGCTGACGGCGAGTGACGCCAAGCATGTCGTTTCGGTCGAAGGCCAGCTGGCGGAAGAACCCTGGATCGCCGCCCGCAACGCCGCAGTGCTGACGCTGCTCTACGGCTCCGGCCTGCGCATTTCCGAGGCGCTTGGCCTCGCGGGCGCCGACCTAGCCTCGGAAGCCGACACCGTGCTGCGCGTCACCGGCAAGGGCGGCAAGACGCGGCTGGTGCCGGTGCTGCCGGTGGCGCTCAAGGCGGTCGCCGAATATCGCCGGCTTTGCCCCTATCATCTCGATCCCAAGGGCCTGTTGTTTCGCGGCGCGCGTGGCGGCCCGCTCAACCCGGCCATCGTCCAGCGCGACATGGCGAAATTGCGCTCGGCGCTCAACCTGCCCGACACGGCGACGCCGCACGCGCTGCGCCACTCCTTCGCTACCCATCTGCTTGGCCGTGGCGGAGACCTGCGCACCATCCAGGAACTGCTCGGCCATGCCAGCCTGTCGACGACGCAGATCTACACCGGTGTCGACACGGCGAGGCTGCTGGAGATTTACGAGCAGGCGCATCCAAGGGCGTGAACGCTCGGTAGCGCCGCAAGTCGCCATTGGCCGAAGCCTCCCCGACGTCGTCATCCTCGGGCTTGACCCTAGGATGACGAAGTGGTGTCGAAGACAATTTCGCCGCACCAATTAACCGTTTTGCCGCTTTTCGCTCGTAGAAAGGCATCATGAAACGCGCCATTGCCATTGCCGACCGCGCCGCGCTGATCTCGCTCAGGCTGCTCATCGCGCTCAACGTGCTGTTTTTCCTGTCCTTCCTTGCCGTGCTGATGTTCGCGGCCGGCAGCGCGCATGCCGAAAATCCGACCTGCACCGGCGCCGACATGCTGGCGGCCCTGCAGAAGAGCAGCCCTGACACCTACAGCAAGATCGAGGCGGAAGCCGCCGCGACCCTCAACGGCAAAGGCCTGTTGTGGAAGCTGGAAAGGCCGGGCGAAAAGCCGTCCTTCCTGTTCGGCACCATGCATATGACCGACCCTCGCGTCACCACCCTGCCGCCGGTCGCGCAGCAGGCCTTCGACGCCGCCGGCACCATCGTCATTGAAACCACCGACGTGCTCGACAAGCAGAAGATGATGACGGCGATGCTGAAAGAGCCGGACCTGATGATGTTCACCGACTCCACGACGCTGTCGTCCCTGCTGACGCCGGACGAAGCGGCAGCCATGAACGCTGCGCTCGACGCGCGCGGTATTCCGCCGGCGACCGTGGCCAAGATGAAGCCGTGGATGCTGTCGGCCATGATGGCGCTGCCGGCCTGCGAGCTCGCCCGCCAGTCCGGCGGCGCTCCGGTGCTCGACGTCAAGCTGGCCGAGAGCGCCAAGGCTGCCGGCAAGCCGGTGGAAGGCTTGGAGACGGCCGAAAGCCAGCTGCGCGCCATGGCTTCCTTGCCGCTCGCCTTTCACATGAAGGGCCTGGTCGACACGCTGAAGCTCGGCGACAAGATCAACGACATCAACGAGACCATGATCGTGCTCTACCTGCACGGCGACACCGGCATGTTCTGGCCGCTGTTCCGTGCCGCCATGCCTGAAGAGCAGAACGATCCCGCCGGCTATGCGGCGTTCGAGGAAACCATGATCACCAGCCGCAACAAGGTGATGGTCGGCCGCGCCGGACCGATCCTGGCCAGGGGCAATGCCTTCATGGCGGTCGGCGCCCTGCACCTGCCCGGTCCCGAGGGACTGGTCGAGGATTTCCGCAAAGCCGGCTATACTGTCACCGCTGTCAATTGAGTCGGGTGGCAGTGGAGGATCCAAACGCCGCGCTTTCGGCGTTTCCTTCCCTGGAGCCGGATGATTTCGGGTCGAGTCGAGCTGAAATCTGAATCCGTCTCTAAATCAAAGAGATAGAGCATGATGTCGTCCGAAAAACCGCTTCGCACTTTTCGGTATCATGGTCTAGCGTGAAACTCATTCAACGGTTGCGCGTTGAAGGTTGTTGATTGATCATTTTCATCTCACGGAGGACACTTTTATGGCGAATCCATCAAACGACACTCCCAGGTCAGGTGGCGGCAGCCCTTGGCTGATCGCCTTGGTCGTCGTGATCCTGGCGATTGTCGCGTATTATGTTTTCGGAAGAGGTGGCGGTGAGGCCCCCCCACCGGCAGAACCGCCGGCGGCCAGCACGCCAGCCCCGGCGCCTGCCCCGGCTGAACCGATGAAGCCAGCTGAACCGGCCAAGCCCGCAGAGCCAGCTCCGGCCCCTGCAACGCCGGCTCCTGCAACGCCCGCTCCGGCTCCGGCGCCTGCACCGGCTCCCGCCGCCCCGGCCAACTGACCGGCTCGACATCAAATACGAACGGCCCGCTGAAAGGCGGGCCGTTTTGTTTTTGGGCAACGAAGCCTGAAAGGCCTTTCCAGAAACTCGCTCCGGTGAGTCAGCTGGTGTGGTTTTCGAGAACCGGAGCGCAGCGGACATTTAGACTAGGTCCGTGAGCACCGGAAGCGGAGAAAACCGCGCCAGCTGGCCACCAGAGTAGAGTTTATGAAAGGCCTTAGATATGGATCGGCTTGAAGAACGTCGCCAGCGCCGCTTCCTTCACCGCTTCCGACATGGTCGGGTGCGCATGGCAGGTGCGGGCGAGGTCTTCCGACGAGCCGCCGAATTCCATCAGCACCGCCGCCTCGTGGATCATCTCGCCGGCGCCGAAGCCGACAATGTGGACGCCGAGCACCCGGTCGCTTTGCTTGTCGGCGAGGATCTTCACGAAACCGTCGGTGTGCAGCATGGCGCGCGCCCGGCCATTGGCGGTGAACGGGAACTTTCCGACCTTGTAGTCGATCCCCGCCTTCTTCAGTTCCTCCTCGGTCCTGCCGACCGAGGCGATTTCCGGGCTGGTGTAGACGACGCTCGGAATGACGTCATAGTTCACATGGCCGGCCTGGCCGGCAATGGTCTCCGCCACCGCCACGCCCTCGTCCTCGGCTTTGTGCGCCAGCATCGGCCCGGCGATGACGTCGCCGATGGCATAGATGCCGGCTACGTTGGTCCTCAGATGTCCATCGGTCTTGACGCGGCCGCGCTCGTCGACCTCGACGCCGGCTTCCTTCAGCCCAAGGCTGTCCGAGAAGGCGCGCCTGCCTGTCGAGATCAGCACCGCGTCGGCTTCAATGGTTTCGGCAGCACCGCCCTTGACCGGTTCGAAGGTGACGGTCGCGCCCTTCTTGGCCTTGGTCACCCCGGTGACCTTGGCGCCGAGCTTGAACTCGAAACCTTGCTTGGAGAGCATCCGCTGGAACTGCTTGGAGACTTCGCCGTCCATGCCGCCGAGGATGGTATCGAGGAACTCGACCACGGTGACCTTGGCGCCGAGCCGCGCCCACACCGAGCCGAGCTCGAGCCCGATCACGCCGCCGCCGACCACCACCAGATGGCCCGGAACCTTGTCCAGCGAAAGCGCGCCGGTCGACGACACGATCACCTTCTCGTCGATGCCGACCTTGACGCCGGGAATGCCGGCGACATCGGAGCCGGTGGCGATGACGATGTTCTTGGTCTCGATCGCCTCGACCTTGCCGTCCTCGCCGGTCACCGAAACCTTGCCGGCGGCGACCACCTTGCCGGTGCCGCGGAAACTATCGATCTTGTTCTTCTTGAACAGGAAGGCGACGCCGTTGACGTTGGCCGCAACCGTCGCGTCCTTGTGCGCCATCATCTTCTTCAGATTGAGCTTCGGCGCCGGTATCTCGACACCGAGCGTGTCGAAGGAATGGCCGGCCTCGGCGAACATCTCGGAGGCATGAAGCAGCGCCTTGGACGGGATGCAGCCGATGTTGAGGCAGGTGCCGCCGAAGGTGGCGTTCTTCTCGACCACGGCGACCTTCAGCCCAAGCTGCGCCGCCTTGATGGCGCAGACATAGCCGCCCGGTCCCGATCCGATGATTACGACGTCATAAGCCATGCTCTTGTCCTTTTTGTCCGGCCTTCAGCGGCCGCCGCTCACATTCAGGATCGCGCCCGTTATATAGGAAGCCGCATCCGACAGAAGATAGAGAACGGCGCTCGCGACTTCATCCGATGTGCCCGCGCGTTTCATCGGCAGCAGGTCCTGCATCCGCGCCACGCGGTCGGGCTGGCCGCCGGAGGCGTGGATTTCGGTGTCGGTGATGCCGGGGCTGACCGCATTGACGCGGATGCCTTCGCTCACCACCTCGCGCGCCAGCCCGACCGTCATGGTGTCGATCGCGCCCTTGGATGCGGCGTAGTCGACATATTCGCCGGGCGCGCCCAGCCTGGCCGCCGCCGACGACAGGTTGACGATGGCGCCGCCCTTGCCGCCATGCCGCGTCGACATGCGCTTGACCGCCTCGCGGGCGCACAGGAACGAGCCGACGACGTTGACGCGCATCATGCGCTCCAGCCGCGCGACATCCATCTCGTCGACGCGCGCCTTGGCGTCGACGATGCCGGCATTGTTGACGAAGGCGTCGAGCCGGCCGAAGGCGCGGTCGACGGCGCCGAACATGGCCACGATATCGGTTTCCTTGCCGACATCGCCCCTGACCGCGAACGCCTCGCCGCCACCAGCCTTGATCTCGGCAACCAGCGCGTCGGCCGCGGCCTGGTTGGACACGTAGTTGACCGCCACGCGATAGCCGGCCTGCGCGCCGAGCCGGCAGATGGCGGCGCCGATGCCGCGGCTGCCGCCGGTGACCAGCAGCACCTTTTGCGCAGCGCTCATTCCTGGCATCCCTTCATCGCGAACAGATCCGACGGCACTCTCGAAAAACCGCTGCCGCCATAGGCCTTGGATTGCCTGAGCACCGGCCCGAGATCGGGCAGTATCAGCGTCTTCGGCGCCGCGACGCCTTCGGCCGGCAGCAGGCCGACAGTGCCCGTGTCGTCGGCCGTGTAGATGACCCCATTCCACAACGTGCAGGCGGCCAGTTCCGCGCCGGTCACATCGCCTTGCGGGCATTTGTACATCAGAGCACCGTTCGGCCGCGAAACATCCGCCGTCCACATGACGATGCCGTTCAGCACCACATTGTTGTCGAGGATCAGCCGGAACGTATTGGTGACGGTCGCGGACGTACCCGTCGGGGTAAAGTCGATCTCGCTGCCGCTCTGCGCATCGCCATAGATGGCGAGCTCGATCGGGCAGGCGGCGTAGGCGGCCAAGGGCCAGCCCAGGCTGACCACGAAGGAAAACAGCACACCGCCGACACTTATCGTCATCGCGTTTGGCTTGCCACCGCGTGGGCAACATCGCCGCCCCGCCGGGACCTCGCCGCGGCCGTGCTCAGGGCCATGCCTACTGGTCTCCCGCTTCTGGGGCGGGCAGACGCTTGTCCACCTCTGCGCTGATGCCGGCATAGCTCATCGTGGCAAGCCTGTCGTACCAGCTCTTGTCCTCCTTGCAGCTCCGTCTCAGCGAGGCTAGCGCCGCCCCATCCGGTTTGTGCCAGAGATGGTT
Source organism: bacterium M00.F.Ca.ET.205.01.1.1 (assembly GCA_004791255.1). Lineage (GTDB taxonomy): Bacteria > Pseudomonadota > Alphaproteobacteria > Rhizobiales > Rhizobiaceae > Mesorhizobium. The sequence continues at coordinate 587,389 of SRUQ01000001.1, read as the reverse complement.
GGCGTCGGCTGCGTTCAGCTCCTCGCTCACTTCGTCGCGCGGCAGGCCGGCCGCGACCAGCTTCTGCCCCACATCGATCAGCATGCCATTCCAGTCATGGATCAGGGTGGGCAACAATCCGAATCCGACAGCGCCGACGCAATCGAACAGCTTTGTCTGCGCCGGCAGGTCACCTTCGATCGCTGCCTTGATCTCCTTCCACTGTGCGTCGGAAACCGGGACTTTGATCGCCCGGAGACCCGTGCCTTTCAGCATTTCATTGATGAGTTGGACCCACCCCTCCTTCCCCGACCCTGCAATTTCGTCGATATTGCTGTCGCTGGTGCAGTCGATTTTCGCAGGGGCCAGCGGGCGATCGAACCGCGCCTTGACACTCTTGACGAAGTCGGCGGGAAAGCCGTCGGCCCAGAGCGATGCGACGAGGATCGCTCCTGCCTCGCTCCACGCCTTGTCATCCCGGGCAGGCGAGTTCGCGGGCTCGCAGACCGCCGCCATGGAGCGGGCGGTTACCAGCGAATCGACATAGAAATCGAGCACGGGGACGTACTGCACCGACGGCACGTCGTCTGCGCGAGCCTGGAGGCTGGAGACCGCAAGTCCCGCGGCCACTATCCCCGACGAAAGCACTTGCAGAGAGAAGCTCATGAATGTGCCTCGGCGCAGCCAGGGGTCAGAGATCGAGTACCAGCCGTTCCGGATCTTCCAGGCTGTCCTTGACCCGCACCAGGAAAGTCACCGCTTCCTTGCCGTCGACGATGCGGTGATCGTAGGAGAGCGCCAGATACATCATTGGCCGGATCACGATCTGGCCCCCGACAACGACCGGACGGTCCTGGATCTTGTGCATGCCCAGAATGCCGGACTGCGGCGCATTGAGGATCGGCGTCGACATCAGCGAGCCATAGACGCCGCCATTGGAGATGGTGAAGGTGCCGCCCTGCATGTCGGCAACCGACAGCTTGCCGTCACGCGCGGCAATGCCTAGCCTGCCGATCTCCTTCTCGATCTCGGCGATGGACATCTGGTCGGCATCGCGCACGACAGGCACGACCAGGCCCTTTTCGGTGCCGACCGCGACGCCGACATGGGCAAAATTCTTGTAGATGATGTCGGTGCCGTCGATCTCGGCATTGACCGCCGGGATTTCCTTCAGCGCATGCGTCACCGCCTTGGTGAAGAAGCCCATGAAGCCGAGCTTTACGCCGTGCTTCTTCTCGAAAATGTCCTTGTACTTGGTCCGCAGCGCCATCACCGCCGACATGTCGACCTCGTTGAAGGTGGTGAGCATGGCGGCGGTCGACTGCGCTTCCTTCAAGCGGCGCGCGATGGTCTGGCGCAGCTTGGTCATGCGCACGCGCTCCTCGCGCACGGCGTCGTCACCTGAGGACGGCGCGCGGACGGCGACGGGCGCCGGAGCAGCCTTGGGCGTTTCGGCCGGCTGCGAGGGGCCGCCCTTGGCGATGGCGTCGAGCACGTCGCCTTTCAGCACCTGGCCGCGCTTGCCCGAGCCGGAAAGCTGGTCGACCGACAGATTGTTCTCGGCGATCAGTTTAGCGGCGGCCGGCGCCGGCGGCATGGTGCGCGGTTCGACCGGGCCGGCGTCGCCGGCAACCTTGGCGGTCTCGGCCGCGGCCTGTTTGGTGGTCTGTGCCGCGTCGGGGCTCGACGCCCGCGCCACCGCTTGCGGCTTGGTCGCGGGGGCAGCGCCACCGGCGGAAATCGACCCGAGCAGCGCACCGACGCCGACGGTCTCGCCTTCCTTGGCGACGATTTCACCCAACGTGCCGGCGGCGGCGGCAGGCACTTCGATCGTCACCTTGTCGGTCTCGAGCTCGACCAGCGGCTCGTCGGCGGAAATGGCATCGCCGACCTTCTTGAACCATTTGCCGATGGTCGCCTCGGTGACGGATTCACCAAGAGTGGGAACGCGGATTTCGGTAGCCATTGTGCCTGTCCGTTTCTGTCGGTTCTGTTTTCTATTCGCCGAGCGCGTCTTCGAGCAGCGCGGCGAGCTGGGCAAGGTGCTTGGACATCAGCCCGGTCGCCGGCGACGCGGCCGCCGGGCGGCCGGTGTAGCGCACGCGCTGGTGCTTGGCGTCGATATGCGCCAGCACCCATTCCAGATACGGATCGATGAACGACCAGGCGCCCATGTTCTTGGGCTCCTCCTGGCACCACACCATCTCCGCATTGCGGAAGCGTGACAGTTCGGTGATCAGCGCCTTGGCCGGGAACGGATAGAGCTGTTCGACGCGCAGCAGGTAGATATCGTTGATGCCGCGCTTCTCGCGCTCCTCGTAGAGGTCGTAATAGACCTTGCCCGAGCACAGCACGACGCGGCGGATCTTGGAATCCTTGGTCAGTTTGATCGCCTGGTTGGGCAACAGCTGGGCATCGTCCCACAACAGCCGGTGGAACGAGCTTTCGCCCGAGATTTCCGGCAGCGTCGACACCGCCCGCTTGTGGCGCAGCAACGACTTCGGCGTCATCAGGATCAGCGGCTTGCGGAAGTCGCGCTTCAATTGCCGACGCAGGATATGGAAGTAGTTGGCCGGTGTGGTGCAGTTGGCAACTTGCATGTTGTCTTCGGCGCAAAGCTGCAGGAAGCGCTCGAGGCGGGCCGAGGAATGTTCCGGACCCTGGCCTTCATAGCCATGCGGCAACAGGCAGACGAGGCCCGACATTCTGAGCCACTTGCGCTCGCCGCTGGAGATGAACTGGTCGAACACCACCTGGGCGCCGTTGGCGAAGTCGCCGAACTGCGCTTCCCACAAGGTCAGCGCCTTCGGTTCGGCCAGGCTGTAGCCATATTCGAAGCCCAGCACCGCCTCTTCCGACAGCATCGAGTTGATGACTTCGTAGCCCGCCTGCGCCGCCGACAAATTGTTGAGCGGAATATAGCGGGTCTCGTCGCGCTGGTCGTAGAGCACCGAATGGCGCTGCGAGAAGGTGCCGCGTTCGGAATCCTGCCCCGACAGGCGGATCGGGTTGCCGTCGAGCAGGATGGCGCCGAAGGCCAGCGCCTCGGCGGTCGACCAGTCGATGCCTTCGCCGGACTCGATCGCCTCGCGGCGGTTGTCGAGGAAGCGGATGATCGTCTTGTGCGCCTCGAAGCCTTTCGGCACCTCGGTCAGCTTCTTGCCGATTTCCTTCAGCGTCTTGACCGGCACGGCTGTCTTGCCGCGCCTTTGTTCGTCCTGGTTGTCGGCCGTGCGCAGGCCCGACCAGGCGCCATCCAGCCAGTCGGCCTTGTTGGGCTTGTAGGCCTGGCCAACTTCCCATTCCTGCTCCAGATGCGCGCGCCAGTCGGTCTTCAACTGGTCGAGTTCGGCCTGGGTAATATGGCCCTCGGCGACCAGCCGTTCGCCATAGATCTGCACCGTCGTCTTCTGGGTGCGGATGTTGCGGTACATGATCGGCTGGGTGAAGGCCGGCTCATCGCCCTCATTGTGGCCGAAGCGGCGATAGCAGAACATGTCGACCACAACGGGCTTGTGGAACTTCATGCGGAATTCGATCGCCACCTTGGTGGCGTGCACCACGGCTTCCGGATCGTCGCCATTGACGTGGAAGATTGGCGCCTCGATCATCTTGGCGACGTCGGACGGATAGGGCGACGAGCGCGAGAAGCGCGGATTGGTGGTGAAGCCGATCTGGTTGTTGATGATGAAGTGCAGCGTGCCGGCGACACGGTGGCCGCGCAGGCCGGACAGGCCGAGGATTTCGGCGATCACGCCCTGGCCGGCGAAGGCGGCGTCGCCATGCAGCAAGAGCGGCAGCACCTTGGCGCGCTCCTCCAGCGGCACGATCTCCTCGCGGCTGCGGCCGAACAGGTAGTCCTGCTTGGCGCGCGCCTTGCCCATCACCACCGGGTCGACGATTTCGAGATGCGACGGGTTGGCGGTCAGCGACAGGTGCACCTTGTTGCCGTCGAACTCGCGGTCCGACGAAGCGCCGAGATGGTATTTCACGTCGCCCGAGCCTTCGACCTCGTCGGGGGCCGCCGAACCGCCCTTGAATTCGTGGAAGATGGCGCGGTGCGGCTTGGCCATCACCTGGCTCAGCACGTTGAGGCGCCCGCGATGCGCCATGCCGAGCACGATCTCCTTCATGCCGAGCTGGCCGCCGCGCTTGACGATCTGCTCCAGCGCCGGGATCAGAGACTCGCCGCCATCGAGGCCGAAGCGCTTGGTGCCCTTGTACTTGACGTCGATGAACTGCTCGAAGCCTTCCGCCTCGACCAACTTCTGCAGGATCGCCTTCTTGCCGGTGGCGGTGAAGGAGATTTCCTTGTCGGCGCCCTCGATGCGGGCCTGGATCCAGGCCTTCTCCTCGGGATCGGAAATGTGCATGAACTCGACGCCCAGCGTCGAGCAATAGGTGCGGGTCAGGATCTCCAGCATCTGCCGGATGGTGCCGAATTCGAGCCCAAGCACATTGTCGAGGAAGATCGGCCGATCGTAGTCGGCTGCGGTGAAGCCGTAATTTTCCGGCGACAGTTCATTGTAGTCCTCGAGCGGCTTGGCGATGCCGAGCGGATCGAGATTGGCGTGCAGGTGGCCGCGCATGCGGTAGGCGCGGATCATCATGATGGCGCGCACCGAATCGCGCGTTGCCTGGTGCACGTCGGCATCGGACAGGACGACACCATTGGTGACCGCCTTGTCCTTGACCTTCTTCTCCAGATGCTTCTCGACAATGCCCCAATTGCCGTCGAGAGCCGACACCAGCTCGCCATTGGCCTGCAGCGGCCATGAGGGCTTGGCCCAGGAGGCGCCCTTGGCGTTCCTGCGCACATCGCCGGCATCGTCCTTCAGCCCGGCGAAGAACTCCTGCCACTCGGGATCGACCGAGGCGGGGTCATCCTCATAGGCGGCATAGAGCGCGTCGATGTAGTCGGCATTGCCGCCATAGAGGAAAGAGGTGAGCGAAAACTGGTCGTTGGCCTGATCTTGTCGTGCCATTTTTCTCTGCGGAGCCTGGCTCCGTCTCCTTCGTTTGGAGCGAATAGGGAGTAGCGAATAGCGAGTAGGGATTTCCCCGGCTCGCGCCGTTACTCTTTCTCCTATTCGCTATTCACTACTCGCTACTCACTTAACCCTTGATCGCCTCAACCAGCGTCGTGCCGAGACGCGCCGGCGACGGCGAAACCTTGATGCCGGCCGATTCCATTGCCGCGATCTTGTCTTCCGCGCCGCCCTTGCCGCCGGAGATGACGGCGCCGGCGTGGCCCATGGTGCGGCCGGCGGGCGCGGTGCGCCCGGCGATAAAGCCGGCCATCGGCTTCTTGCGGCCGCGCTTGGCCTCGTCCTTGAGGAACTGCGCGGCGTCTTCCTCGGCCGAACCGCCGATCTCGCCGATCATGATGATCGACTTGGTCTCGTCGTCGGCGAGGAACATTTCGAGCACGTCGATGAACTCGGTGCCCTTGACTGGATCGCCGCCAATGCCGACGGCGGTGGTCTGGCCGAGCCCGACATTGGTGGTCTGGAACACCGCCTCATAGGTAAGCGTTCCCGAGCGCGAAACAACGCCGACCGAGCCCTTGCGGAAGATGTTGCCGGGCATGATGCCGATCTTGCATTCGTCGGGCGTGAGCACGCCGGGGCAGTTCGGGCCGATCAACCGCGACTTGGAGCGGTCGAGCCGCGCCTTGACCTTGACCATGTCCATGACCGGGATGCCTTCGGTGATACAGACGATGAGCGGGATCTCCGCTTCGATCGCTTCCAGGATGGCTTCGGCAGCACCCGCCGGCGGCACATAGACGACAGAGGCGTTGGCGCCGGTCTTTGCCTTGCCCTCGGCGACCGAGGCGAAGATCGGCAGGCTCTCGCCCTTGGCGCCGGTCCAGGTCTCGCCGCCCTTCTTGGGATGGATGCCGCCCACCATCTTGGTGCCGTGGTAGGCCAGCGCCTGTTCGGTGTGGAACGTGCCGGTCTTGCCGGTCAGGCCCTGCACCAGCACCTTGGTGTTCTTGTCGATAAGAATGGACATCGGAGCCCTTTTTAAAAACCGTTGATCGAGGAAGGCGAGACGCGCTTGTAGACGCCGCTCACCATGTCTTGCCAAATGTCGCTGCCAGCCGGTTGGAACTCCAGCCGCATGCGATAGTCGTCGTCTGTGTCGAAACTGTAGGTCACGCGGGCCGACCCGCGCGGCGATGAGCGGACGAGCACAAGCGTGCTGCCGTTCCAGCCGCCCGTGGACGGCGAGGCCGGCACAATGCCCATCGAATCGAACTGGTGCATGGTGACGAGGCTGTTCTGCTGGTCGAAACCGAACACGCTGTGCGCGCCGAACGAAATCGTGCCGTCGCGGCGCTGCCGGTAGCGCTGCACCACGAACTGGCCGCCGAACTCCGCCTCGGCCAGCACGTCCGAAGTCGCCATGCCTTCATCGGTCCATTGCGTCGCCGCCACCTGTTCCTCGCCGCGCCATGCACCGACCAGCGCCTGCAGGCGCTGGTGGTCGGCGGAGAGCGAAGAGAAGGAGGCCGCGTTCATGGGGTCAGAGCCGCTTCAGATCGGTGACGGTGAGGTCACTCTTGGCATTGCCGGTGTTGAGCGTCGTTGCCGGCTCGAACATCAGCACCACCGGCTCCGATGTCAGCGAACGCGGCCGATGCTCGACGCCGCGCGGCACGACGATGAAATCACCCTCGCCCAACTCGACCGGGCCGTCGCGGAAATCGATGGCGATGCGCCCGCGCAGCACCAGGAAGGCTTCGTCCTCATGGTCATGCGCATGCCAGTCGAAGGCCTCGCCGAACTTGGCGACCTTGGCCTGGCTGTCATTGACGTCGCCGGCGATATGCGGATCGAAAACCTCAGCGATCTTCGTGTCCGCCGCCTCGACCAGGTTGATCTTGCGCGGAGGCATCCGCTCAGCCCTTCACCGCCGCCACGATCTTCTTGGCTGCGTCGTCGAGATCGTCGGCCGACACGACGTTGAGGCCACTGTCGTTGATGATCTTCTTGCCGAGCTCGGCATTGGTGCCTTCCAGACGCACCACCAGCGGCACTTTCAGGCCGACTTCCTTGACCGCGGCGATCACGCCCTCGGCAATGATGTCGCACTTCATGATGCCGCCGAAGATGTTGATCAGGATGCCCTTCACCGCCGGATCCTTGGTGATGATCTTGAACGCCGCCGTCACCTTCTCCTTCGAAGCGCCGCCGCCGACGTCGAGGAAGTTGGCGGGCTCGGCGCCGTAGAGCTTGATGATGTCCATCGTCGCCATGGCGAGGCCGGCGCCATTGACCATGCAGCCGATATTGCCGTCGAGCGCGACATAGGCGAGGTCGTATTTCGACGCCTCGATTTCCTTCTCGTCCTCTTCGGTGGTGTCGCGCAGTTCCATCAGATCGGGGTGGCGAAACAGCGCGTTGTTGTCGAACGACACTTTCGCGTCGAGCACGCGCAGCCGGCCGTCCTTCATGACGATCAGCGGGTTGACCTCGAGCAGGCTCATGTCCTTCTCGACAAAGGCCTTGTAGAGGATCGGGAACAGCGTGCCGCCGTCCTTGGCCGCGTCGCCGTCGAGCTTGAGTGCGCCGTTGAGCGCCTTGACGTCGTCGGCCGTGACGCCCTTTTCCGGATCGATGGCGACGGTGATGATCTTTTCCGGCGTGTCATGCGCGACCGCCTCGATGTCCATGCCGCCCTCGGTCGAAACGACGAAGGCGATGCGGCCGACCGAGCGGTCGACCAGGATCGACAGGTAGAGCTCACGCTCGATGTCGGCGCCGTCCTCGATATAGAGGCGGTTGACCTGCTTGCCGGCCGGGCCGGTCTGCTTGGTCACAAGCGTGTGGCCGAGCATCTCATTGGCGTTGGCGACGACGTCGGCGACCGACTTCGCCAGCCTGACCCCGCCCTTGGCGTCGGGGCCGAGCTCCTTGAACTTGCCCTTGCCGCGGCCACCGGCATGGATCTGGCTCTTCACCACATAGAGCGGGCCGGGCAGCGCTTGCGCGGCGGCTTCCGCCTCGCTTGCCTTGAACACCGGCACGCCTTGGGCCACCGGCGCGCCAAACGACTTCAGCAGCGCCTTGCCTTGATATTCATGGATGTTCATCGGGAACTGTCTCCAGGTCTTTTGCCGGGGTTGTCGGTTTGCCGGGGTTACTTCGAGGCGAGCTGCGGCGCGATCTTGACGCAGGCCTCGGTCAGGCCCTGCACCGTCGCCACAGAAGCGTCGAACATCTTCTGCTCGCTCTTGTTGAGATCGATCTCGATGATGCGCTCGACGCCGCCGGCGCCGATCACCACGGGAACGCCGACATAGGTGCCCTTGACGCCATACTGGCCCGAGAGGTGCGCCGCGCAGGGCAGCACGCGCTTCTTGTCCTTGAGGTAGGCTTCGGCCATCGAAATGGCCGAGGCGGCCGGCGCGTAGTAGGCCGAGCCGGTCTTGAGCAGGCCGACGATCTCGGCGCCGCCGTCACGGGTGCGCTGCACGATCTGGTCGAGCTTCTCCTTCGAGGTCCAGCCCATCTTGATGAGGTCGGGCAGCGGGATGCCCGACACCGTCGAATAGCGGATCATCGGCACCATGGAATCGCCGTGGCCGCCGAGCACGAAGGCGGTGACGTCCTCGACCGAAACCTTGAATTCCTCGGCCAGGAAATAGCGGAAGCGCGAGCTATCGAGCACGCCGGCCATGCCGACGACATGCGTCTTGGGCAGGCCGGAAAACTTCTGCAGCGCCCACACCATGGCGTCGAGCGGGTTGGTGATACAGATGACGAAGGCCTTCGGCGCGTACTTCTTCAGCCCGGCGCCGACCTGCTCCATGACCTTGAGATTGATGCCCAGCAGATCGTCGCGGCTCATGCCCGGCTTGCGCGGCACGCCGGCGGTGACGATGCAGACATCCGCGCCCTCGATGCCGGCATAGTCGTTGACGCCGGTCAGCCGGGAATCGAAACCATCGACCGGCGAAGACTGCGCGATATCGAGCCCCTTGCCCTGCGGGATGCCCTCGGCGATATCGAACAGGACAACGTCGCCAAGATCCTTGAGGCCGATCATGTGGGCGAGCGTGCCGCCGATCATGCCAGAGCCGATAAGCGCTATCTTATTGCGTGCCATGTGAGGATGATTTCCCTTTGTCTGTGACGGCGCCAATTCGGCGTCGAGGAAGAGGCCGGAATGCTGCGGGGAACCGCGAATTTTCGCCGCACCCAATAGCTCCGGTGCAACGAAAATTCAAACGATTATTTTGAGCCTAGCATTTTCAATCGGTTAGAGTGATTGGGATTTACGTAAACGTCAAAGTCTGCAAGCCGACTTGGGAGTATTTACACGATGACCATGAAGATCATAAGGCTACAAGCGGGCGATGACGCCCTTGTGATGCAGGTCGCGGAGGATGTGTTCGATGAACCGGTCAGGCCGGATCGGCTGGCCGCCTATCTCGGGCAACCCGGCCATTTCATGGTCATCGCGCTCGCCGACGACGTCGTCGTGGGTCAATGCGCCGCCGTCATCCATCGCCATCCCGACAAGGTCAGCGAACTCTATGTTGACGAGGTCGGCGTCTCGCCAGCTTTCCAGCGCCAGGGCGTCGCGAAAAAGATGCTCGACGCAATGTTGGCGATCGGCCGGGAAAATGGCTGCAGGGAGGCCTGGGTCGGTACCGAACCGGACAATGGCCCCGCCCGCGCGCTCTATGAGTCGCGCAGGGAGCCGCATGGACCGGCTGAATCCTTTGTCATGTATGTGTATCAATTGTAGGCGATAGCGGCTCAGGCTGCGTCTGCGTTGCTTCCAGCACCGCCTTTGTCTGCTGCCGCTCCGTCCAGTCCTCCAGCCAGTCGCGGCTCTGCATCTCGATCAGCCGCGAGGCCGTGCGCTCGAACTCGAATACCTCGACGCCACGCTTGGCCGCATAGAGCTTGTGCGGCGCTGCCTCGGCGCTCACCACCAGCCTGATATGATGATCGTAGAGCGTGTCGATCAAAAGGATGAAGCGCTTGGCCTCGTTGCGCCTGCCTTCGCCCAGCACCGGGATGCGATCGATGAAGAGGGTCGAGAAGCGCCCGGCAATGGCCAGGAAATCGCGCGCGCCGAGCGGCTTTTCGCAGAGGTCGGCGAAGTTGAACCGCGCGGCGTCGCCGGCGGCGGCCGGCACCACCACCTTGCGGCCCTTCAGCGTCAGCGACGTCTCGGCCGTCGGCGCTCCGCGCGTCATCGCCTGCCAGGCCTGGTCGAGCATCTGGTCGGCCGCCGCGTCGGCGGGCGTGACATAGACCGGCGTGCGGGCAAGCTTTTCCAGCCGGTAGTCCTTGTCGCTGTCGAGCGACAGCACCTGCGCGTGGCGTTCCAGTATGGCGATGAATGGCGCGAAGAGCTGGCGGTTCAGGCCGTCATGATAGAGGTTTTCCGGCGCAACGTTCGAGGTGGCGACCAGCACGACGCCGTTGGCGAACAGCGCCGAGAACAGCCGGGACAGGATCATCGCGTCGGCGATGTCGGTGACCGAAAACTCGTCGAAGCACAGCACCCAGGCCTGCTCGGCCAGCGCCTTGGCCACCGGCGGGATCGGATCGTCCTCCTTGACGTCGCCATTCTTGCGCGCCTGCCGGTGCTTCTGGATACGGTCCTGCACCTCGGCCATGAAGTCGTTGAAATGGACGCGGCGCTTGCGCCGGACCGGCATCAGCTCGAAGAACATGTCCATCAGCATGGTCTTGCCGCGGCCGACGCCGCCATGGATGTAGAGGCCCTTGACCGCCGCGGGCGGCTGTTTTCGCGCGAACAGCCAGCCCAGCGCGCTCGACTTCTGCGCCAGCCGCTTGGCCGAGATCTCGTCGCTCAGCCGGTCAAGCGCGGCGGCGATCCGCTCCTGCACCGGATCGCGTTCGATCGCACCTGATACCACCAGATGGTCGTAGCGCTGCCTGACGGTCACATGGGTCTGGAGGCCGTCACGCAGATGCATCGGTCACGTCGTGGTTCGGAGCAGGATGCTCGAGAAAAGGCGGGTTGAGATTCAGGTCAGGCCGAGCCGAGAATGGTGGCTTCCGAGAACCGGAGCGGAACGTACTACAGTACGTGAGCACCGGAAGCGCAGGAAGCCGTCATTCGCAGGCCGGCATCACCTGAATATCGGCCTACCTTGTAAGCGAGATCGGCTGCCCGGTGGAAGTCTGGCCGTCGAATTTCGAGCCGCCCGAGGAATAGAGCCGGGCCAGCGAGCCGCCATTGTCGTCATAGAGCGTCAGCTGCTTGCCGGCGACGTTCCACGACTTGATGCCGTCGATCGGGGCCGGGCAATGCAGTGGCCCGGCGCGGAAGCCGGCGCCGAATTTGGTCTGCGGCGTCGCGATCTTGCAGGTCTGGCCGGACACGCTGGCGTTCCAGACGCCGGCGACACTGGCCGCGTTGAGATCCGCGGCGCCTGCCGGCGCCGCGCCATCCGGCGGCAAGGAGGCAACCTGCGAGTTCGCCGGCGCGGTCGGGAATTGCGACGGATCGGTGGTGCCGGGCGAGGCCGGCGGCGGCAGCTGATTCGAGCTCACCTGGCCGGCGGGCGCCGGCTGCAGCGGGGCGGGCTGCTGGTCGTCCATCGACGAGAACCGCGAGGTCGAGCAGCCGCTCACAACGAGCGCCGCCAGCGATACGGCCAAAAAACCGCTTTTCGAAAAATTCATCACAACCTCCGTCGGATCCGGCTGGGGGATGCCGTCCGCGCAATCTCACCTCCACCAAGATGGAGAAGGTGGCGAAATTTCAACCTGATATGGTTAAAATAGGGTTTGCAGCAAGATTGTTGCAAATTTATCGCAACCAATGCGCCGGCGCTGCTGTCCCATGACCGTATGGGGAGCCCGATTGCGTCAAAACACAGAGCTAGAGTGGTTCGCCGTTTCCGTGAAACGGGGACATGCTCTAGCGCGGATCGAACCGATAGATCGGCTCTGAGGATGGGACCGGGTTGCGCAGCAAATCGGCGCACCGGCGGTCCAAAGCGCGCATCAGCCCGTGACCGCGCCGCACCCCAGCCTTCCAGTCGCTGGCTGATTTCAAAAGATCCAGGGCATCGGCCGGGCGGTCGGCTGCGATCATGAGGTCCGCCGCGACGATGCGATCCTCAGGCGAGATGGCTTCCCCCTTTTTCAGCTTGCCCGCCAATCCTGCCCACTCCTCCCAAGGGAAGGTCGCTGTGAGCTGCGGTGGGCGAGGCGGCGGTTCGGCCAGACTGCCGCGCATGAATGGCGCCAACGTCAACCGCGCCAACGCCCGATCGGCGAATGCCGCAGCCGTTTCGCCCTGCATTTCGGAGGTTTCAAAGCCATTCAGGACATTCTCCCGTTCGCCGCGGCCGAGGACGTAGTCGAGCCCTTGGACCAAGGCTGCCATGACGGCATCGGGATCGTTGATCGGATCGAGCTGCTTTGCGGCAATCCGGGCATTGATGCCTTCCGCCACTATCGTGCCGATGCGCTGGTCACCGCTGTAATTTATCACGGTCGGCAATATCGCGGCTTGCGGAGCATAGGCAACAAGCCGCCCGATCGACCGCAGGACCGGACCCAGACCGTTCTTGCTGTCGATCGCCTGCACTTCCGCAGGCTGCTTGGAAATATCGAAGGAAGGGCGAAAAGCGGCAGCGTAGAGTGCATTGCGTATGAACTGCCCGCGGTCGCTCTTGTTGGGAAGCACTGTGGGTGGAAGACGATCGAGGGTAGAGACGAGGTTGGCAAAATTGTCCTCGAACGCTTGCAGATTTAGCGCCAGCCGCCAGATGCCTTCGTCTTCCGCCCTTTTGGCAAGACGCGATTTGACCTTGTCATCGAGGTCGGCCAACGCTTGCGCGATTCCCTCGGCGGCAGCCGCTGCGTTAACCGGATCGGAAGTCTGCAAGCGCGCCAGTTCGCCCAACAACCAGTCGCCGCCATCTTCGGTGACCAGCGCGCGGAAAGCGGATTGGCCAAGTTGAGGCACAATCGACTTCGCGTTGGCCGGCGGCTGCATACCGGCAATCATCGCCGCCCGGTCAGGCTTTGTTGCATAGGCGAGCTTGAGTTCGGCAATGCGCTGCGGCGGATGGCTGCGTTTTTCCAAACTCGCCAGAAGCGTCGAGCCTTCGGCATAGCTGAGGCCGCCATAGTTTATCTTGAGATACGCGGCGTCATCCCCAAAACGGTCGCGCCAGAAATTCGGGAACGTCGCCGGTTCGGCAAGCAGGAAATCGGTCGCTGCCAGGATTGTCTTGGCATAGCTGCAGCCGCCGGACTTCTCCTGCTGCGTTGCCGCCGAAGCGATCGATGATATCGACGCCGATGCGATGACTGCAAGAATTGCCAGGCGACGCATTGTAGGACCCTCATGGCGTTCCGTAATAGTACTCTAAAAAATTGTGACCGACACCAGCACAGCGTCTGTCGCGTTGACGATGACATCCGGCCGACACGGCGGCCCCTGCACCATTTCGGCCGCGGACTGCTTGCACCAACCGGCGCAAGGCCTATCTCTGGGGGCCGAGACCTGCTGGAGCCGCAAAATTGGCCGCGAGACAGAAAGCCGCCAACCGCTATTACAGCGGTCCGCCCAGCGATCATTTCGATGGCACCTTGTTCTTCAATCCAGGCGGCCGGATGCCCGGCCGCTTCGCCGACCTGCTGAAATGGCAGTTCAACGGCCAGCGCGCGAAATGGCCGGCCGCCGCCCCAAGCCCGTTTGCGCAGGCAAGGCCGGCCGAGCGGATCGAGGGCTCCGGCCTGACGCTGACCATGGTCGGCCATTCCACCTTGCTGATCCAGATCGCCGGCCTCAACATCCTCACCGATCCAGTGTGGTCGCGGCGCACCTCGCCCTTTGCCTTTGCCGGGCCAAAGCGCATCAATCCGCCGGGCATTGCCTTCGCCGACCTGCCCCCGATCGATCTGGTTCTGGTCAGCCACAATCATTACGACCACCTCGACCTCGCCACGCTGAGGCAATTGAAGGCCAGCCACAATCCGCTGGTGATCACGCCGCTCGGCAACGATGCCATCATCGCCGCCGCCGTGCCCGGCATGCGACTGTCGGCACATGACTGGGGCGACAGGCTCGACCATGACGGCGTCGCCATCCACGTCGAGCCGGTGCATCACTGGTCGGCGCGCGGCGCCCGCGACCGGCGCATGGCGCTGTGGGCCGGCTTCGTCATCGAGACGCCGGCCGGCAATATCTACTTCGCCGGCGACACCGGCTTCCACGATGGCATCAACTACCGACTGATGGCTGAGAAGCATGGTGGCTTGCGCCTCGCTATCCTGCCGATCGGCGCCTATGAGCCGCGCTGGTTCATGGCGCCGCAGCACCAGAACCCGGAAGAGGCGGTCCAGGGCATGAAACTGTGCAACGCCGCCCATGCCGCCGGCTGCCACTGGGGCACGTTCCAGCTTACCGACGAGCCGATCGACGAGCCGGCGCGCAAACTGGCCGAGGCACTGGACGATCAAGGCGTTGCGCGGCAACGCTTTCGCGCCTTGCTGCCCGGCGAGGTCTGGGACGTACCGGAGATCTTGCACCACTGAAGTCGGAATAGGCCATTTACGGCACGACCAATTTCGCAGATGGTCCGCCCGACAGGCAAAGGGGGATTCAGATGAAATCGATCATTGCAGCTCTGATGGCGCTGGCAATTTCCGTTCCGGCTGCTTTCGCGGGTGAAATCGCCGACCGCGCCGCCGAGGCCGAAAAGGCGCTGCAGTCGGGCGACGGCGCCGGTGCGCTGGAGAAATTCCGCGGCGCTGAGGACGCACTATGGCTGGCGATGCCGCTTGCCGTGATGAACGTCAAACAGGTCGACTCGGCCGGCGGCTTCGGCATCTACAGCGAGCGCGCCAATCATACCTACAAGCCGGGCGAGAAGGTCGTGCTCTACATGGAGCCTGTCGGCTATGGCTACGGCTCGGACGGCCTCGGCAACAGCCAGATCGCGCTGTCCGTCGACCTCACGGTTCTGTCTGAATCGGGCGAAGCCCTGGGCACCTTCGAGAAGATCGGCAACGTTCAGGTCGCTTCCCGCTCGCATAACCGCGAGCTGTTCTTCAAGCTCGACCTTTCCCTCGACGGCCTGCCGGCCGGCAAATACAAGTGCAACTTCCTCATGCATGACCAGAATTCCAGCAAGACGGCGCCTTTCAGCACCGATATCGACATCGCCGGCTAGTTCCAGCCCTGCCTCGCAGCCACGGGAACCCAAGCGCGGCAGCCGCGTTTTGATTCGGTTTCAAAATCTGTCGGTTGCGAGGCATTCCCATGCTCAAATGGATCATCATTCTTCTCATCGTCGCCGCCGCGGCGAGCCTGCTCGGCATGCCGGCGCTGGCCGGAGCCGCCGCCACCGGCGCGCGCATCCTCATCGGTATCGTGCTCATCATCTTCCTGCTGATCTTGCTTGGGGTCTTCGCGGTGACGTGAACACGCCTGCAGACTGGTAATTCCCGCCCGTTTCCGCCATATAGCGCCAAACGGACATGGAATGACCGGAGACATGGCAGGCACCGCCCCCTTCGCCAAGATGAACGGCATCGGCAACGAGATCATCGTTGCCGACATGCGCGGCCGTGCCGACCGGGTGACGGCGACAGCAGCAATCGCGCTCAATGCCGATGCCGCGACGCGGTTCGACCAGATCATGGCGATCCATGACTCAAGAACGCCGGGCACCGCCTATTACGTCGATATCGTCAATTCGGACGGCTCGGGCGCGCAGGCCTGCGGCAACGGCATGCGCTGCGTCGTCCAGGCGCTGGCCGCCGAGACCGGCGAGAAGAATTTCACCTTCGAGACCGTTGCCGGCATCCTCAACGCGCGCGAGCACGCCGACGGCACCATTTCGGTCGACATGGGCACGCCGCGCTTCGGCTGGCAGGATATTCCGCTGGCCGAGGAATTCCGCGACACCCGCATGATCGAATTGCAGGTCGGCCCGATCGACGCGCCGGTGCTGCATTCGCCCTCGGCCGTCTCGATGGGCAATCCGCACGCCATCTTCTGGGTCGACCGCGACGTCTGGTCGTACGAGTTGGACCGTTTCGGCCCGCTGTTGGAAAACCATCCGATCTTCCCCGAACGCGCCAACATCACCATCGCGCAGGTGACCTCGCCCGACAGCATGATCATCCGCACCTGGGAGCGCGGCGCCGGCCTGACCAAGGCTTGCGGTTCGGCCGCTTGCGCGGCCGTGGTTGCCGCTGCCCGCACCAGGCGCACCGGCCGCAGCGCCAGCCTGCTGACCCCCGGCGGCGGCACGCTGCATGTCGAATGGCGCGACGACGATCACGTCATCCTGACCGGTGCCGCCGAATGGGAATTTTCCGGCAGCTTCGATCCCGCGACCGGAATATGGGCCCGCGACACCGAAAGCGCGGCCTGATGTCGGCCCTTTCCGAGACCCCCTTGGCCGAGACCCCGAAGGCCGAGACCCCGATGGCCAATACCCCGATGGCCAAGAGCCCCGTCGCCAAGGGCATCGATGTGGTGACGTTCGGCTGCCGGCTGAACACCTATGAGTCCGAAGTCATGCGGCGCGAAGCCGAGACTGCCGGCCTTGGCGCGTTGGACGGCGGCGCGGTGATCTTCAACACCTGCGCCGTAACCTCGGAGGCGGTGCGCCAGGCCAAGCAGGCGATCCGCAAGGCCCGCCGCTACAATCCCGCCGCGCGCATCATCGTCACCGGCTGCGCCGCGCAGACCGAGCCTGAAAAATTCGCTGCCATGGACGAGGTCGATCTCGTTCTGGGCAATGAGGAGAAGCTCAAGGCGCATTCCTATCGCGCGCTGCCGGATTTCGGCGTCAACGACACCGAGAAGGCGCGCGTCAACGACATTTTTTCGGTGCGCGAGACCGCCGGCCATATGGTCGACGCCATCGAGGGCCGCGCCCGCGCCTTCGTCCAGGTGCAGAATGGCTGCGACCACCGCTGCACCTTCTGCATCATCCCCTATGGCCGCGGCAATTCCCGGTCTGTGCCGATGGGCGCCGTGGTGGAGCAGGTCAAGCGGCTCGCCGGCAACGGCTATGCCGAAATCGTCCTGACCGGCGTCGACATGACCAGTTTTGGCGCCGACCTGCCGGGCGCGCCGAAGCTCGGCAGGCTGGTAAAGACCATCCTGAAGCAGGTGCCCGACGTGAAGCGGCTTCGGCTGTCTTCCATCGACTCGATCGAGGCCGATGACGAGTTGCTCGACGCCATCGCCACCGAGCCGAGGCTGATGCCGCATCTGCACCTGTCGCTGCAATCGGGCGACGACATGATCCTGAAGCGCATGAAGCGCCGGCATCTGCGCGACCAGTCGATCCGCTTCTGCGAGGATGTGCGCAAGCTGCGTCCCGGCATCGTCTTCGGCGCCGACATCATTGCCGGCTTCCCAACCGAGACCGACGCCATGTTCGAGAACTCGGAAAAGATCGTCGAGGAGTGCGGCCTGACCCACCTCCATGTCTTTCCGTTCAGCCCGCGCGAAGGCACGCCCGCCGCGCGCATGCCGCAGGTGCGCCGCGAACTGGTCAAGCAGCGCGCCGCGCGGCTGCGTGCCGCCGGTGAGGCTGCGTATCGGCGCCATCTGTCCTCGCTCGCCGGCACGCGCCAGTCGATCCTGATCGAGCGTGACGGCCTTGGCCGCACTGAAGGGTTCACGCTTGCCGCACTCGGCACGGGCGCGCCGGGCGAGATCGTCGAGGCCAACATCACGGGCCACGATGGTTTCAGGCTGATCGCCGCCCCCCTTGCCGCGCGCGCCGCCTGAGAAACGCAAAAGCATGGCTGGTTTTTTCAAGAAGATATTTTCGTTCGGCAAAAAAGAGGTCGTCGAGGAGCGCGTCGACGAGACCGCCCCGCTGCCGCCGATCAAATGGGACCAGCTCGACGCGCTGAAGCCGGCCGCCGAGCAGGTCGTCCCGGAGTTTTTGAAGCGGGAGGAGCCGCAGCCTGAGCCCGACCTAGTGCCGGCACCAGCAGCCGAGCCTGAAGCAGCAGCGACAGAGGCCGCGCCTTACCCTCCCCTCGATGGGGAGGGTGGTCGCGAAGCGACCGGGAGGGGTGACGGCGCCGACGCTGGCGCCAGTCACCCCCACCCCCGAGCTGCGCTCGGGACCTCCCCCATCGAGGGGGAGGTAGGGGCCGCGCCGCAGCCTGTTCCTGAAGAACCAAAGCCCGAGCCCGCTCCAACCATTCCGCCGGCGCCGGGGCCAGCCGTTCCCGCAGAGCCGGAACCGCTGCCGGAGCCCGAGCCGGAAGAAGAACCCGCGCCCGAGACGCCCGCCGAGCCGCCGGCGCCCGAAGAGATCCCGACGACGCCGGCCGTTCCGGAGCCGACGCCCGAACCACGGCCGCAGGAAGTCCCGCCACCCGCGCCATCCGAGCCCGAAATCGTCCCGTCGCGTCCGGAAAGGCAGCCGCAACCTGCGCCGGTCGAAGTGCCGGTGCCGCCTCCAGAGGCCCCAGCGGAGACGCCGGCGCCCATCGAGGTGCCGCCGGCGGCACCGGTCGCGGTCCCTCCGTCGATGGCGGCCTCCGAGCAGCCAATCTCCGAAGCTGGCGCCGCCCCTCATCCGCCTGCCGGCACCTTCTCCCCGTATGGAGACGGGGAGAAGGAAGAAGCGCCGACGCCTTACCCTCCTCTCGATGGGGAGGGTCGACGCGAAGCGGTGGAGCGGGGCGCCGACGTGGGTCACCCCCACGCCCGAGCTGCGCTCGGGACCTCCCCCATCGAGGGGGAGGTAGAGCCAACGCCCGTACTGGCCCCGGTGCCGCAATCAGCGCCCGAGCCGAAGCCCGCTCCAGGCAAGGTCACCGTCGCCAAGAAGGTCGAGCAGAAGGCCGAGGAGCAAAAGGCGCCGGAGCCGGCGCCGCGGCGGTCCTGGTTCCAGCGCATGCGGGACGGGCTCGCCCGTTCGTCGCGCGAGCTCACCGGCAACATTGCCGGCGTCTTCACCAAGCGCAAGCTGGACGAGGACACGCTGCAGGACCTGGAGGATGTGCTGATCCGCGCCGATCTCGGCGTGGAAACGGCGCTGCGCGTCACCGATTCACTGGCCTCCAGCCGCTACGGCAAGGATGTTTCCGATACGGAAGTCCGCGCCGTGATGGCCGCCGAGGTGGAGAAGGTGCTGACCCCGGTCGCCAAGCCGCTCGAACTCGATCTCTCGCACAAGCCGCATGTAATCCTCGTGGTCGGCGTCAACGGCACCGGCAAGACCACCACCATCGGCAAGCTCGCCGCCAAGCTGACCGATGGCGGCCTGTCGGTGATGCTGGCGGCCGGCGACACCTTCCGCGCCGCCGCCATCGAGCAGTTGAAGATCTGGGGCGAGCGGACGAAATCGCCCGTCGTCGCTTCCAAGCTTGGCGCCGATGCCGCCGGCCTCGCCTATGACGCCTTCGAAAAGGCAAAAGAAGCCGGCTCCGACGTGCTGATCATCGACACTGCCGGCCGGCTGCAGAACAAGACCGAGCTGATGGCTGAACTGGAGAAGATCGTGCGCGTGCTGGGCAAGCTCGATCCGGAAGCGCCGCACACCGTGCTGCAGACGGTCGACGCCACCACCGGCCAGAATGCACTGAACCAGGTCGAGATCTTCCGCAATGTCGCCGGCGTCAACGGCCTGGTGATGACCAAGCTGGACGGCACGGCGCGCGGCGGTATTCTGGTGGCAATCGCGGCAAAGCACAGATTGCCGGTCTATTTCATCGGCGTCGGCGAACAGGTCGACGACCTCGAACCCTTTTCAGCAAGCGAATTCGCCAGGGCGATCGCTGGCGTGGCTTGAACGAGCATGATGCCGGAACGGCGAGCGCTGTTCCGGTTTGGATCATGCGCAAGAAGGAAACCATGAACCCACCCATTCTCGAACGCGACCCGTCCGACCCGCAGAAAGAGAAGAAGGAAGGCGTCAATCCCGTGCTCAAGCTGGTGCTGGAGCTCGGGCCCTTGCTCGTCTTCTTCTTCGCCAATGCGCGCAGCGGCTGGCTGGTGCAGAAATTTCCCATCCTGGCCGAATTCGGCGGCCCGATTTTCGTCGCCACCGGCCTGTTCATGGCCGCCACCGCGATTGCCCTGATCGCCTCATGGCTGCTCACGCGCACCTTGCCGATCATGCCGATGGTATCGGGCGTCGTCGTCTTCATCTTCGGCGCGCTGACGCTCTATCTGCAGGACGACATCTTCATCAAGATGAAGCCGACCATCGTCAACACGCTGTTCGGCGGTGTGCTGCTCGGTGGCCTGTTCTTCGGCCGCTCGCTGCTTGGCTATGTCTTCGATTCCGCCTTCAAGCTCGATGCCGAGGGCTGGCGCAAACTCACCTTTCGCTGGGGCCTGTTCTTCCTGTTCCTGGCCATCGTCAATGAGGTGGTTTGGCGCAATTTTTCCACCGATGCCTGGGTTACCTTCAAGGTCTGGGGCATCATGCCGATCACGCTTCTGTTCACCTTCAGCCAGATGCCGCTGATCCTGCGTCATTCGCTGGAAGACAAGGCAGCCGGGGAAGAGAAGGCCGGCAAATAGAGCCTGCCAAGAGGGGGAGAGCCATGGAGTTCATCACCACGCGCGCTGAGTTGCGGACGATCTACAAGACACCGCGTCCGACCGACGGCTCGATCCGCAAGGAGATGAAGACGCTCGACGGCCATTGCCGCTCCTTCATCGGCAAGAGCCCCTTCGTGCTGATCGGCTCCTCCGACGGCGATCGCAATGCCGACGTGACGCCGAAGGGCGACAAGCCCGGCTTCACCGCCGTCCTCGACGACAGGACCATCGCCATTCCCGACCGGCCCGGCAACAACCGGCTGGACACGCTGGAAAACATCCTCCGCAATCCCTCGGTCGGGCTGCTGTTTCTCATTCCCGGCATGAACGAGACGCTGCGCATCAATGGCGATGCCCGCATCACCGTCGACGCGACCTTGCGCGAACGGCTGGCGGTCGACGGCAAGGAGCCGCAAAGCGTCATCGTGGTGACGGTGAAGGCCGCCTACATGCACTGCGCCAAGGCCTTCATGCGCTCCGATTTGTGGAAGCCGGAGAGCTGGTACGACCGCGCCACGCTGCCGACGCTCGGTCAGATCCTGCGCGATCAGCTGGCGGTTGCCGATTCCGCCGAGGCGACCGATCGCTGGCTCGACGAGGAATACAAGAAGACGATGTGGTAGGTTTTCCAGACGCGATTCGCGCCGGACTGGTCCCACGCTGTACTCAACATCCTCGCCATCTCCGGCAGCCTGCGCGCCGCCTCCACCAACTCGGCCCTGATCGCGGCGCTGGCGCGCAACGCGCCGGCACGTTGCTGCGTCACGGTCTATGACGGGCTCAGCCGCTTGCCGATCTTCAACCCCGACGACGAGAGCGAACGCACGCCGCAGACCGCCGGTGCGCTGATCGACGCGGTGACGCGGGCCGACGGCGTCATCGTCTCCTGTCCGGAATATGCCCATGGCGTGCCGGGCGGGCTGAAGAACGCGCTCGACTGGCTGGTGTCGCGCGACGCCGCCGTCGCCAAGCCCGCCATGCTGGTCCACGCCTCGCCGCGTTCGCTCTACGCCCGCGCCGCACTGACCGAGATCATGCGGACAATGTCGTTCGCGCTGTTTGAGGGCGGATTGGAAATTGCGCTGCTTGGGAAGCAGCCGCCGGAGATTGATGCCATCCTTGGAGAGGAGGCAAACCGGCGGGCCATGCGCGATGCCCTGCAGGCCTTCGCGGATTTCATCCGCAGGCGGTGAGCGGCTGCCCAACGCGTCTTCGTCATCCTAGGGCGGAGCAAGGAGCGAAGCGACGTGGCGCAGACCCCTGAGGCTGCTCCGCAGCCCATGGAATCCATGCCGTGACGCTAAGGCGTTGCAACGATTACAGAATTCTGCACCGCTGCACTCTACGTCGAAAGTCACGGAATGGATCCTCGGGTCAAGCCCGAGGATGACGAACGCGAGGAGTGGCGCCCGCACCCGAACGTGCGCCGAAGCTATCCCTTCCTCAACGTCTCGACATCGGTCGTTCCGACATACCAGTCGCGCGCGTTGACCTCTTCGAACACCACCCACACATCGTCATTGCCGAGCCCGGTGGCCTCCACGATGGCCGCAGTGACTTTCTTGGCGATATCGGCCTTCTTGCCCGCCGGATCGGCGGCGATCACTTCCTTGACGATGCGGATGTTGACGAATGGCATGATGTCCTCCCCCTAATTTCCTAGTGGGTCTTGGCCCCGTTCACCATCAGCCTCACCATGTAGAGCGAGGTGGTGCCGGCGATGTAGAGGTTGTTCAGCTTGTTGCCGCCGAAGACGCAGTTGGCGGTCACTTCCGGCACCTTGACCTTGCCGATCAGCGTGCCGTCCGGATCGTAGCAATGGATGCCGTCGGCGGCACTGGTCCAGATGCGCCCGTCCTCGTCGAGACGGAAGCCGTCGAACAGGCCGGCGGTGCAGTCGGCGAAGACCTTGCCGCCTGAAACCTTCTTGCCCCCCTTGCCGACATTGAAAACCCGCATATGCGCCGGGTTCTGCGCGCCATGCGTGCGGCCGGTGTCGACGACATAGAGCTGGCTTTCGTCTGATGAGAAGGCGAGCCCGTTCGGCCTCACCATGTCGGTGATGACCGCCTCGACCTCGCCGGTGCCGGGATCGACCCGGTAGACGTAGCAGGCGCCGATCTCGCTCTCAGCCTTGTCGCCCTCATAGTCGGTGTCGATGCCGTAGGTCGGATCGGTGAACCAGATCGAACCGTCCGATTTCACCACCACATCGTTGGGCGAGTTCAGCCGCTTGCCCTTCCATTTGGCGGCGATGGTGGTGACCGAGCCGTCGAACTCGGTGCGGCTGACGCGGCGGCCCGAATGCTCGCATGTCACCAGCCGGCCCTGCCGGTCGACGGTGTTGCCGTTGGAATTGCCCGATGGCTGCCGGAAGACACTGACGCTGCCATTCGTCTCGTCATAGCGCAGCATGCGGTTGTTGGGGATGTCGGACCAGACGACATAGCGGCCGGCGGCGAACCAGGCCGGGCCTTCCGCCCACTGGCAGCCCGTGAACAGCTTGGTGACCTGCGCATTCGAGTTGAACAGGCGCGCAAAACGCGGATCGAGAACTTCGTAGTCGGCGGCCATTCGTTTCCTCCGGTGGCATTGGCACTCTGTCGGGCGCGATCAAGCCAGCCGGCGATCGATATGGCAAGATCGATGGCGATGACATCTCCGCAATTTGTAAGACAAAAAGCCCCGGGCGATCGCAGCGGTGCGGCAACGGCAGTTAGGGCGCCATTAACCGGCTATGCGTTCCGTGCAATGGTGCGTTGCAGCATCTTCTTTTTGCAAAGCACCATTCCTATGTCATGCTTCGTATCGATCAAGGGAGGAATAAATTCGCCGCCAGAACGCGGCACGAAAGGAACCTTGCTATGATCATCGACAGCCTCATGACCCGCGCTCGCCAGAGCATTGCCAAGCGCAAGCACTACAACCGCCTCGTCGCCGAAATCGACAGCTTTAGCTCTCGCGACCTCGCCGACATGCGCGCCGACCGCTCGGAAATGCTCTACCAGGTCCACAAGCAGATCTACGGCTGAGTTCAGCCTGATCGGCCCTCGCGCGTTCGTCATCCTCGGGCTTGACCCGAGGATCCATGCCGCGACGCCAGCGAGGAATGCAGCGGGCCCAGAATAGGGCTTCTTTCGGCAGCGAACAGCTACCGATCTTGGGCCGCTTTCGCCTGTCACGACTGTCGCGGCATGGATTCCAGGGTCTGCGCCGCGTCGCTTCGCCCCTTGCTTCGCCCTAGAATGACGACTTCGCCCCAGAATGACGAAAAGAAGGGGGCGCGCCTAACCCGGCGCCGCCAACGCCTTCTCGATCTGCGGCAGCAATAGATCCCTCGCCGATTCCGCTGTCAGCGGGCCGACGTGTTTGTAGGCGATCTTGCCATCCTTGCCGATGACGAAGGTTTCCGGCACGCCATAGACGCCCCAGTCGATCGCCGTGCGACCGGCTTCGTCGACGCCGATCGCCTGGAACGGATTGCCGAGATCGCCGAGGAAGCGCCGGGCGTTTTCCGGCTGGTCCTTGTAGTTCAGCGCCGCCATCACGAACCGCTTGTCCTGCGCCAGCGCGAGCAGCACCGGATGCTCTTCGCGGCACGGCGCGCACCACGACGCAAACACGTTGACCAGCGTGACCTTGCCGGCGAACTGGCTGGAATCCAGCCCCGGCAGGTTGAGGCCGTCGAGCGGCGGCAGATTTGTCCGCGGCGCCGGCAGCCCGATCAGCGCTGACGGCACTTCGGAAATGTCGCGGCCCGACAGCAGCTGCGCCAGGAACAGCCCCGCCAGGCCGACGAAGATCAGCAGCGGCAGGAACACGAACAGGCGGCGCCGAGTCGGCGTTTCGGTTTCACTGCTCATGGCTTTGCCGTCCCGGCCTTGTCGGAGCGCCGCCGCACCCCGGCCGCTTCCAGTTCGGCAAGCTCGCGCTTGCGGGCCCGCTGGTCGAGCAGGATCCAGCCGATCAGCCCGGCCAGCACGATCGCCGTGATGGCATAGGCGGCGGTCACATAAAGGGCGTGCGCACTCATGCGGCCCTTCCGGTTGTCTTGCCCCGTTCGAACATGCCTTCCCTTAGCCCCGCGTCAGCGACTTCGCAATCGGTCGCCACGCCGCAGCTTTTTGTCCCCGCCGATCCATCAATCCGTGCTTTGGCGCAAGGCCAGCGCCGCCGAGACCGGCCCCAGCACGGCAAGAAACAGCGTCAGCGCGGCGAGAATGAGGAATGGCTGCAGAAACGGCGCCGGGTCGCCCGTGGCGCCGTAACTGGCCGAGACGCCGAAGATCAGCACCGGGATGGTCAGCGGCAGCACCAGCACCGAAATCAACAGCCCGCCGCGCGGCAGCGCCACTGCCACCGCGGCACCGGCGGCGCCAATGAAGGTGATGGCCGGCGTGCCGACCAGCAGCGTCAGCGCCGTGGCGCCGATGCCGATCGGCTCCATGTTCATGAACAGGCCGAGCAAGGGAGCGGCGACCACCAGCGGCAGCACGCTGCCCCCCCAATGCGCCAGGCACTTCACCAGGACCGTCAGCGCCAGCATATGACGGTCGTTGCCGAGCACCAGCAGGTCGAGCGAGCCGTCCTCCCGGTCGGCCTGGAACAGCCGGTCGAGACCGAGCAGGCAGGACAGCAGCGCCCCGACCCACAGGATCGCCGGACCGATGCGGGCCAGCAGATTGAGGTCCGGCCCGACGCCGAACGGGATGGTGGCGATGACGGCCAGGAAGAAGATGACGCCGGTCAAAGCACCGCCGCCGGCGCGGATCGAGAGGCGGATATCGCGGGCGAAGAGGGCTAGCATGATGGGAAACGCCTCAACCGACTTCCCCCATCACCAGCCCCTTCGCCCCCTCCAGACCCAGCGGCAGATGCGTCGCCGCCACGATCATCCCGCCATCCCCGCAATGCCCTCGCATCAACCCCGCAAACCGCTCTTCAGATGCCTTGTCCAGTCCTGCCGTCGGCTCATCCAGCAGCCACACCGGCCGATGGCTGACCAAAAGCTTGGCGATCGCCGCCCGCCGCCGCTGCCCGGTCGACAGGTAGCCGAACGGCAGATGGCCGGTGCCGGCAAGCCCAACCATCTCCAGCGCCTCTTCGACGCCAAGCCGTCCCTCGCCGTTAAAGGCCCGCCAGAAGCGCAGATTCTCCGCCACGCTCAGCGCCGTCTTCATCGCGTTCTGATGGCCGAGATAGTGACAGGCCGAAGCGACCGACGGGAATTCCTCGCCGCCGCCTTCGACCAGCACCCGGCCTTCCGCCTGCGGCAACAGCCCGGCGACGACCCTGAGCAACGTCGACTTGCCCGACCCGTTCGGCCCGGTGACGATCAGCGCCTGGCCTTGTTCCAGGGCAAAGCCGATGCCGGAAAACACCGCCTCGCCGCCGCGCTCGCCGCCCAGATTTTCGGCGATCAGCCGCATCCCTTGCCTGCCCCCGGAACGATGCGGCGCGGCGGCTGCCGCATCGCACAAATTTGCTTTGCAACTGTCTAGAACTATTCCAGGAAATTCTCTATATGCGGGTCATCCGTGCCAGCGGTCGGCACGGGAACAGAATTTGCGCCGAACCAGCGCACGCGCCGCCTTGAACGGCTCGGGTTGCTCGGGAACGGACAGCGGAAATGGCCGTACCCGCACCTTTGCGCGTGATTGCATGCCATCGGAGTCCGTTCCCTTTCAGGCTGAACAGACAAGGACGGATCGCACGTGTCTAAATCCCTCGACAGTTTCAATTGCCGCCGCACGCTGACAGCGGGTGGTGCCGAGTATGTCTATTTCGACCTCGTGGAGGCCGAGAAGAACGGCCTTACCGGCATCGCCCAGCTGCCTTATTCGATGAAGGTGCTGCTGGAAAACCTTTTGCGCAACGAGGACGGCCGCTCCGTCACCAAGGAATCGATCCAGGCGGTCGCCGGCTGGCTGACCGACAAGGGCACCGCCGGCGTCGAGATCGCCTATCGCCCGGCTCGCGTGCTGATGCAGGATTTCACCGGCGTTCCGGCCGTGGTCGACCTTGCCGCCATGCGTGACGCCATGGCCTCGCTGGGCGGCGACCCGCAGAAGATCAACCCGCTGGTGCCGGTCGACCTCGTCATCGACCACTCGGTCATCGTCGACGAATTCGGCACGCCGATGGCCTTCGCCCGCAATGTCGAGCTCGAATATGAGCGCAACGAAGAGCGCTACAAGTTCCTGAAATGGGGCCAGCAGGCGTTCCGCAACTTCCGCGTTGTGCCGCCCGGCACCGGCATCTGCCACCAGGTCAATCTCGAATATCTCGGCCAGGTCGTGTGGACCAATTCCGAGGACGGCGAAACGACCGCCTATCCCGACACCTGCGTCGGCACCGATTCGCACACCACCATGATCAACGGTCTTGGCGTGCTGGGCTGGGGCGTCGGCGGCATCGAGGCCGAGGCGGCCATGCTTGGCCAGCCTGTGTCCATGCTCTTGCCCGAAGTCATCGGCTTCCGCCTCACCGGCAAGCTGAAGGAGGGCGTCACCGCCACCGACCTCGTGCTCACCGTCACCCAGATGCTGCGCAAGAAGGGCGTTGTCGGCAAGTTCGTCGAGTTCTTCGGCCCCGGCCTCTCCAACATGACGCTGGCCGACCGCGCCACCATCGGCAACATGGCGCCGGAGTATGGCGCCACCTGCGGCTTCTTCCCGGTCGACTCGGAAACCATCCGCTACCTCACAATGTCCGGCCGCGAGGAAAACCGCATCGCCCTGGTCGAAGCCTATTCCAAGGCGCAAGGCATGTGGCGCGAGGCCGGCTCGGCCGACCCAGTCTTCACCGACCTGCTCGAACTTGAACTCGGCAGCGTCGTGCCGTCGATGGCCGGCCCCAAGCGCCCGGAAGGCCGCGTCGCACTCGAAGGCATCCCGGCCGGCTTCGCCAAGGCGATGGACGCGGAGTACAAGAAGGCTGCCGAGATTTCGAAGCGCTACGCCGTCGAAGGCACCGACCATGATCTCGGCCATGGCGACGTCGTCATCGCCGCCATCACCTCGTGCACCAACACCTCGAACCCGAGCGTGCTGATCGGTGCGGGCCTGCTTGCCCGCAACGCCAACCGCGTCGGCCTCAAGCAGAAGCCGTGGGTGAAGACCTCGCTAGCGCCCGGCAGCCAGGTGGTCGCCGAATATCTGGAGAAATCCGGCCTGCAGAAGGAACTCGACCAGATCGGCTTCAATCTTGTCGGCTTCGGCTGCACCACCTGCATCGGCAATTCCGGCCCGCTGCCGGCGCCGATCTCCAAGACCATTAACGATAAAGGCCTGATCGCTGCCGCGGTCTTGTCCGGCAACCGCAACTTCGAAGGCCGCGTCTCGCCCGACGTGCAGGCGAACTACCTGGCCTCCCCGCCGCTGGTAGTGGCCCACGCGCTGGCTGGAACAGTCACCAAGGACCTGACCACCGAGCCGCTCGGCGAGGACCGCAACGGCAATCCGGTCTACCTCAAGGATATCTGGCCGAGCTCGGCCGAGATCCAGGAGTTCATCGAGAAGAACGTCACCCGCGAGCTGTTTGCCCGCAAATATGCCGACGTCTTCAAGGGCGACGAGTACTGGCAGAACGTCAAGGCGCCTGAGGGCCAGACCTATGCCTGGGACGACAACTCGACCTATGTGCAGAACCCGCCCTATTTCGCCGGAATGACCGCTGGTTTCGGCAAGATTGGCGACATCAAGGGCGCCCGCGTGCTTGGCCTGTTCGGCGACAAGATCACCACCGACCACATATCGCCGGCGGGTTCGATCAAGGCCGCCTCGCCGGCCGGCAAGTACCTCACCGACCATGGCGTCGGCGTCGCCGACTTCAACCAGTACGGCACGCGGCGCGGCAACCATGAGGTGATGATGCGCGGCACCTTCGCCAACATCCGCATCCGCAATCATATGCTGGGCGAGAACGGTAGGGAAGGCGGCTACACCATCCACTACCCCTCGAAGGAAGAGGAATCGATCTACGACGCGGCGATGGAGTACAAGAAGGAAGGCGTGCCGCTGGTCATCTTCGCCGGCGTCGAATACGGCAACGGTTCCTCGCGCGACTGGGCGGCCAAGGGCACGAATCTCCTCGGTGTCCGCGCCGTCATCGCCCAGTCCTTCGAGCGCATCCACCGCTCCAACCTGGTCGGCATGGGCGTCATCCCCTTCGTCTTCGAGGACGGCACGTCATGGGCCTCGCTGAACCTCAAGGGCGACGAACTGGTCGAGATCGACGGGCTCTCCGCCATCAAGCCGCGCCAGACGATGACCGCCAAGGTCACCTATGGCGACGGCACGGTGAAGAACGTGCCGATCATCTGCCGCATCGATACGCTGGATGAGCTCGACTACTTCAAGAACGGCGGCATCTTGCAATACGTGCTGCGCGATCTGGCTGCTTAGCAGCAGCCAGGGAGTAGGGGAGTAAGGGAATAGGGCAGTAGGGAAAAGTCGCCCACTGCCCGATCTTCCTTCCCCTACTCCCCTACTGCCCTACTCCCCCAGTCAATCCAAGCATTGACCGTCTCGGCCAGAAGTCATGCGACGGTTCGCTGGCAATAGAAATCAACCGGGGCCAGCAGAGTTCGCCCCCTGGCGATGATCCCGCCGCCAAATCGAACCACCCCGTGAAATGCAGTGGTCACTCCTATTGCAGCCTTACCAGCGGTTGCAGCGGCGAAATTTCACCTCAACGTGACTTCCCGTTGACTTCCGGTTCTGCCACATATTTCAGCAAAGCAGAACAAAGCCGGTGCCACCGGCGGGAATTGGATTGGTCATGGCCTGGCGAAGAGCATTGCGGCTGGCAGCGTTTGCGCTGGCCTTTCCGGTGTTTGCCGGCGCTGGTCATGCCGGTGGGTCCGAGAAGGCCCAGACGGAGAAAGTCCCGGCCGACAAGCCGCTCGGCGTGGTCGAGCTGTTCACCAGCCAGGGCTGCAGTTCCTGTCCGCCCGCCGACGCGTTCTTTGCAGAACTCGCCACCAAGGAAGACCTCGTCGCGCTCTCCTATCACGTCGACTACTGGGATTATCTCGGCTGGCAGGACACGCTGAGCCGCAAGGAAAACACCGAGCGGCAGAATGACTACATGCGCGCCTTCGGCAGCCGCTCCGTCTATACGCCGCAGGCCGTTATCAACGGCCGCGCTCACGTCAATGGCGCCAACCGCGCCGAGGTCGATGGCGCGCTTGCCCGCATGGCCAGGTCAGGCGAAGGCATGCGGGTCGCCGTCAAGGTCAGCAGGACCAGCGACCGCGTGATCATCGATACGGGCGATGCCGGAAGCGGGCCCAGCGATGCCCATGTCGTCATCGTCTATTTCGACCCCCCGCAGACCGTCAAGATCGCCCAGGGCGAGAATACCGGCCGCAAGATGACCTATTGGAACGCCGTCACCGGCATCCAGACCGCCGGCATGTGGCACGGCAAGGCGCAGCGCTACGAACTGCCGATGAGCGAGATTTCCAAGAAGGGCGGCTGCGCGGTGCTCCTGCAGTCGGTCGGCAAGGACGGCATGCCCGGACCTATCCTGGGCGCCTCCTTCATCCACAAGCCGCAGTAAACCGCCCGCTGCAGCCCGGAACCGCATCAAATCAGTGCCCGGTCAGACGGTCAGCGAAGGCGGCGAGGCGGGATGTCCGCCCAAGGCCGTTCGCCTCGCGCCGGTCGGCGATGCGATAAAGCTGGTACATGGAATGGACGCCGAGCCAGCGCAGCGGTTCGGGTTCCCATTTCTTCACCTTGCGGTTGACCCAGGGCAGCCGGGTCAACTCGGTGTCGTGGCCGAGCACCAGGTCGCGCAAGGTGCGGCCCGACAGGTTCGAACTCGAAACCCCTAGCCCGACATAGCCGCCCGCCCAGCCAATGCCGGTCTCGCGGTCGAAGCCTGATGTGGTGCACCAGTCGCGTGGCACACCCAGCGTCCCGCACCAGGCATGGTCGAGGCGCACGCCTTTGGTCTGCGGCAGCAGCCTAGTCAGGATCTCATGCAGCTGGTCGATGGTCGCCTGCTGGGTCTGGCCGCGCACATCGGTGCGCGAACCGAAGCGATAGGGCACGCCGCGGCCGCCCATGGCGATGCGGCCCTCCCGGGTGCGCTGCGCATAGCAATAGGTGTGCGCGGCATCGCCCAGCACCTCATAGCCGCGCCAGCCGATCTCGTCCCAGATCTTTTGCGGCAGCGGCTCGGTCACCACAATGGCACTGTTGAGCGGCAGCCAGAGGCGCTTGAGCCCGGGTATGCCGGCGGTAAAACCTTCCGTGGCGCGCACGATCTTTTCGGCCCGCACGATGCCCCTTGACGTGGTGACCTTGCCCCTCTCGATCGCCAGCACCTGCGTCTGCTCGTAGATCGCTACCCCGAGCCGCACCACGGCTGCCGCCAGTCCCTGCACCAGCTTGGCCGGCTGCACGCGCGCGACGTTGCGCACCACGAAGCCGCCGAGCGCCTTGTCGATGGCGATGCGCTGACGCGCCTGGCTTGCGTCGAGAAAGGCGAGCCGCTCCGGCGGCATGTCCCAGCGCAGGAGTTCCTCGTATTCGGCTTTGGCGCGCTGCAACTGCGCGGCATTGGTGGCGACGGTGATGTTGTCGACGCGGCGGATGTCGGCATCGATGCACTCGGCCGCTGCGACCGCGATCACTTCGTCGACAGTGCCGAACATGGCGCGTTGCATGTCGACCACCGCTCCGCGCGACGACGTCCTGGCGTATTTCTCACGCGACCAGCTGAAGCCGCCCGACAGCCAGCCGCCATTGCGGCCCGAGGCGCCGTAGCCGGCGAATTCCTTCTCGACGATGGCGATGCGCAGCGAGGGCTGCGCCTTCTTCAGGTAATAGGCGGTCCACAGGCCGGTATAGCCGGCGCCGACGATGCAGACATCGGCCTCGATGTCGCCGGGCAGGGACGGCCGGCTGGTCGGCACGCCGCCGATATCGGCATACCAGAACGAGACATCGCCATTGCGCTCGGCTTGCATAGTGACCCGTCGTCTAGCGTTTCGCGTGAACAGCCCTTGCCATCACCCCGAATCCGCCGCGATGACGCGTGTCTTACTAGCCTGACTGCAACGACATGTCGTGCCTGTCAGGAGATCGAAGCGGGCGCGCCAGAACGATAGGCGTGAAAAAACCGACGTCAGCTTGCTTCTGACGCCGGTCATTCAGGTTTTGGGATCGTCGCACCCGACCTTTCCGAGGAAAGGCCGAGGTTGGTTCGATCCGACGCAGACCCGTGGGCGGGGGGCTTGGGGTTTACGAGCCGGTGCCGGACCGAACCGTCTCAGGCAACGCCGGTAAATTCGTCGGACATTGGGGCGGGAGCACGGATAAAAAAAGGCAGAAATGTGGCGAAGCATCACCAATTCAAACAGGTGGCGTTACAAAAGTGACTGGACGTGGCGGAAACAGCGCACTGCCGCGCTGCTTCGCCGGCTCTTGCAATTGGGCCGCGAACGCGCCACCTTTTGGTCGGCGCAAGATTCGTTCGAAGGATCGAAGCATGACCGATCATGGCGGCGGGACGGGGGATGGGGACGCATCCGCAATACTGATCCCGCTGCACGAGGCACGGCGTGAACGCCTCGACCAGCCGGTGCGCTTCGACCGGCGTGAACTGGACCAGATCCTGAGGCTTTACGGGCGCATGGTCGCCGCCAATGAATGGCGCGACTACGCCATCGATCATCTCACTGACCGGGCTGTGTTTTCCGTCTTCCGCCGGGCTAGCGAAGTGCCGCTGTTCCAGATCGTCAAGGACCCGAAACTGGCACGAAAGCAGGGCGCTTTCTCCGTCATCGCCGCCGGCGGCCGCATCCTCAAGCGCGGCCAGGAGCTCGGTCGCGTGCTGGGGGTCTTCGATACCAAGCTGAAGGTGGTGCAGGCTTAGGAGCTGGAGAATTGAAGAATTGAGAAGATGGCGGTTACGTCAGGCGCGGAATGCAGTTCCTCAGTTCCTCAGTTCCTCGGTTCCCCAATTCCTCAACTCACTCTGAATTTCCGCTCCGGCAATGACTCCGGATCAGGTGCAACCGATGCGCCGCCATTCAGCGATATCTGCATGAACACCGTATCCAGCCAGCGCCCGTGCTTGTAGCCGGAGCCTTCGAGGCGTCCGGAATGGCGAAAGCCGAGCCTTTCGTGCAGCCGCACCGAGGCGCTGTCCGGCCGGCCGTCGCCGATCACCGCTATGACTTGGCGGAAGCCCGCCGCCTCGGCCGCCGTGATCAGGCGCTGCATCAGTTTCAGGCCGACGCCCTGGCCCTTGGCTTCAGGTGCGACATAGACTGAATCCTCGACGATGAAGCGATAGGCGGGTCGCGGCCGGAACGGGCCGGCATAGGCGTAACCCAGCACGGCGCCATCCTTTTCCGCCACCAGATAGGGAAAGCCGCCGGCCTTCAAGCCATCGAATCGCGTGCCCATTTCGGCGCGGCTGGGCGGCTCCAGCTCATAGCTCGCAGTGCCGTTGGTCACCGCATCGGCATAAATCTCGGTGATGCTGTCGAGGTCGGCCGGGATCGCTGCCCGTATTGTGATGTTGCTCATTATTTATGCACGCCTTTCGTCTGCCTTCCACAACAGCAAAGACCGGCACAAAAAGAAAGGGCGGCCGTTGGGCCGCCCTTTCCAAACTCGATGGTCCAGTCAGACCTGGGCCAGCCTTAGCGGCGGTCGCCCATGAACTGCAACAGGAACATGAACAGGTTGATGAAGTCGAGATAGAGCCTCAACGCGCCCATGATCGCCTTACGGCCGGCTACGTCGGACTGGTCGCCCTCGAAATACATCTCCTTGATCTTCTGCGTGTCGTAGGCGGTGAGGCCGGCGAAGACCAGCACGCCGATCGCCGAGACGGCGAAGGACAGGGCCGAAGACTGCAGGAAGATGTTGATCACCATCGCGATGATGATGCCGAACACGCCCATGATCAGGAACGAGCCCATCGCCGTCAGGTCGCGCTTGGTCGTGTAGCCGTAGAGCGACAGCGCGCCAAAGGCGGCGGCAGTGGCAAAGAAGGTCTGCGAGATGCTGGCCGTGGTGTAGACGAGGAAGATCGACGACAGCGACAAGCCCACCAGCCCAGCATAAACCCAGAACGTGGTCTGCGCGGCAGCGACGCTCATCGACTGAATCCTGAACGACAGGAAGAAAACGGCGGCCAGCGGCGCCAGCATCACCACCCAACGCAGCGGCGAGCCGAAGATCGCGTAGCCGAACGAGGTCAGCATCTCGCCGCTGGGCAGCGTCGCGACAGCCGAAGCCGGATCGGTGGTGGTGGCCAGCATGATCGTGCCGATAGCGGCAAGACCGGTGATGAGGAGGCCAAGCCCCATCAGATTGTAAACCTTGATCATATAGGCGCGCAGGCCCTGATCGATATCGACGGCGGCGCCGGGCACGGCGCGCGTCTGATAGTTGCGAATGGGATCAGCCATTGGAATCCTCGTATTGCTTCTGCCCCGTCCGGTGTCGGGCCCTGCCGGACATATACTCACCAGCATTCATTAGACCCAGGCGCCGCTGGCGGGGCTCCAGCATGCCTGTGGCGAAATATGATGGTTATTCGCGTCAAGAACAAGACCGTAACGGCGTGTAACGGTTCGTGAGAGGAGAAATCCACCTCTGCCGGCCTTTTCAGGCGGCATTCTTACCAAGATTTAACCTGACGGCCAGCTGCGCCGGGTAGCAAGGTCACAGTTCGCGCAACACCGGCGCCGCCTTGTGGCCCAGCACCCGCCATGTGCCGGCAAGCCCGATGCCGACCGTGA
Source organism: bacterium M00.F.Ca.ET.205.01.1.1 (assembly GCA_004791255.1). GTDB lineage: Bacteria > Pseudomonadota > Alphaproteobacteria > Rhizobiales > Rhizobiaceae > Mesorhizobium. Next base: position 553,086 of record SRUQ01000001.1, on the reverse strand, counting down.
TGACAAGCGAAAAGGCGATCGTCGCCACTGCCACCTCGGGCATGAAATGCGAGGGCAGCGTCATGATACGGGCGACGACGAACCACGCGGCGGCACTTCCGGCGGCCAGCGCGAAGATCGCGGTGGCAAGGCCGATCAGCATATATTCGAGCGAGAAGGCCGTTATCAGCGTCCTGCGCGTCGCGCCCAGCGTCTTAAGCACCACCGCGTCATGGATGCGCGCCCGGTTGCCGGCGGCCAGCGCGCCGGCCAGTACCAGCACGGAAGCGACCAGCGCCACGCCGGCGGCGGCACGGATCGCCGTGCCGAGCTGCCCGACCAGCCGGTTGACGACATCGAGCGCATCCTTGACCCTGACCGTGGTCACCGCCGGGAAGGCGCGGGTGACGGCATTGAGGATACGGGCATCGTCGGCCGCCGAGGCGTTCTTCTCGGTCAGTGTCGCCATCCAGCCATGCGGGGCGCCGGCGAATGTGTTGGGCGAAAACACCATGACGAAATTGATGCCCATCGTCTCCCAGTTGACCTCCCGGAAATTGGCGATGCGGGCGCTGACGTTGCGGCCGAGCACGTTGACGGTGATGATGTCGCCGAGCTTCAACCCGATTGCCTTGCCTTCCCTGGCGGAGAACGAGACCTGCGGTTCGCCGCTGTAATTTTCCGGCCACCAGCTGCCTTCGGTCAGCGTCGCGTTTTGCGGCTGCCTCGCGTCGTAGGTCAGGCCGCGATCGCCCTTGAGCACCCAGCCGCCTTCGGCAGGCACGTTGACCTTGTCGACATCGACGCCGTTGAGCGCCATTATCCGGCCGCGCAGCATGGGCACCTTGGCCAGCGTTCCCTGCGGCGCCTGCTCGCCAATCAGTGCCGAGAAAGCGTCGACGTCGCTGCCCTGTATGTCGACAAAGAAGAAGTTCGGCGCCCGTTCCGGCAGGTTGCCGGAGATCTGTTGCCTGAGATTCCCGTCGATCAGCGCCAGCGTTACTAGCAGCGTCAGCCCAAGGCCGAGCGACAGCACCACCGAAGGCGTCAGCGCGCCGGGCCGGTGGATGTTGCCGACCGCCAGCCTCAGCGCCACGAAGCGGGCGCGGGGACTCTTTCTCGCCGCCCATTGCACCAGCGCGCCGACGAGACGCAGCACCAGGAAAGTGAAAATCGTGGCGCCGACGAAGATCGCGGCAATGCGCTGGTCGCCTGAAGACACAATGGCCAGCGCGGCCAGGACCAGCGCGATTCCCGATGCCGCCGCGACATAGACGAGGCGCGGTGAGCCGCGGCCTTCAAGCCCCATCTCGCGAAACAGCGCGGTCGCCGGCACCTCGCGGGCGCGGCCGAGCGGTAGCAGTGCGAAGGCGAGCGTCACCAGCAGCCCGAACAGCGCCGCCATGGCGAGCGCGCCGGGATAGAAGCCGCCTTGCGCCGGTATCGGAATGACGGACTGCAGGGCAGCGCCGGCGGCAAAAGGCATCAGCGCGCCGAGCGCCAGGCCGGCGGCGATGCCGAGCAGGGCAATGATCAGGATCTGCACGAGATAGACGGCAAAGACGAAGCCGCCGGAAGCGCCCAGGCTCTTGAAGGTGGCGATGACGCCGCGCTTGCCGTCGAGATAGGCACGCACCGCGTTCGCGACGCCGACGCCGCCGACCACCAGTGCGGTCAGCCCGACCAGCGTCAGGAACTGCGAGAAGCGTTCGATGTTGGACGACAGCGCGGGTGCGGCATTGCTGCGCGTGCGGATCGACCAGCCGGCCTGAGGGAAATCCTTGGCCGCCTCGTCCTGGATGGCCTTGAGCCGCGCCTCACCGGCATCGGCGGGCAGGCGGACCTTATAGGCATTTTCGACCAGGCTGCCTGGCTGGACCAGCCCGGTGGCGGCCAGGCCCTCGGTCGAGAGCATCAGCCGTGGCGCGAAGCCGAAACCGTCCGAAACCGCATCCGGCTCGCTGACCAGCCTGGCCCGCAGTTCGAAGGTGGCGCTGCCGAGCTTCAGCCGGTCGCCAAGCTGAAGATGCAACCGCTCGAACAGCAGATCGGGCGCGGCCGCGCCGAAGACGCCGAATTCCTCACCGAACAATTCGCGCTTGGACAGCGCCGGCTCGGTCTTCAGCGCGCCATAGAGCGGGTAGGCGTCGTCGACCGCCTTGGCCTCGACCAGCGCCTGGTCGGAGCCATCGGCAAGGCGCGCCATCGAGCGCATGCTGGCGGTTCTGGACACCGCGCCCAGCCCGTCGAGGAAGCCGCGTTCGGCCTCACTGGCATCACGCTGGTTGATCTGGAAGCGCAGGTCGCCGCCAAGCAGCGTCTGGCCCTGGTTGGCGACGCCGGCGGTGATCGAGCGCGCCACGGAATTGACCCCGCCCATCGCGGCGACGCCGAGCGCGATGCAGGCGAGGAAGATCATGAAGCCCGACAGGCCGCCGCGCATCTCGCGCAGCGAGAAGCGTATGGCGAGCTTCAGCGTCCGCGACAACGGCATCAGGCCGGCACCTCGGTCCGTTCCGGTGCCGGCCTTTGCGCATCCTCGATTCGGCCCGAGCGCATCGACACCTGGCGCGAGCAGCGCGCCGCGAGCGCCGGATCATGGGTCACAAGTACCAGCGTCATGCCGCGCTCGGCGGCCTTGGCGAACAAGAGGTCGGCGACCTGCCGCCCCGTCGCCTGGTCGAGATTGCCGGTGGGTTCATCGGCGATGAGAATGCGCGGCGATGGGGCCAGCGCGCGCGCGATCGCCACCCGCTGCTGCTCGCCGCCCGACAATTCGCCGGGATAATGGGGGACGCGGTCGCTGAGCCCCACCGCCGCCAGTTCCCGGGCGGCCACGCCGAACGGATCGGCATGGCCGGCCAGTTCGAGCGGGACCGCGACGTTTTCGAGCGCCGTCATGTTGGGAATTAGATGGAAGGACTGGAACACGATGCCAATGTTTCGTCCCCGAAACGAAGCAATCTGGTCCTCACTTTTGCCGTTGAGAAGCTCGCCGGCGATTCGTACCGTGCCCGAATCGACCCTTTCCAGGCCGGCCAGAACCATCAGCAAGGTCGACTTGCCCGACCCTGAAGGCCCGACGATACCAGTCGCCTCGCCACGCGTCACATCGAGGCTGACGCCCTGCAGCACATGCACCAGCGACGCGCCCTCGCCCAGCGTCAGCGATACGTCTTTCAGCGCGATGACGGCTTCTGTCAAAATGAAAGCATCCTATATGGAGGATGAAGGCTCTTGTCGGACGCCGTCACCGGAAGAATTCGCTGCTCATATGGGGCCTGTCACATGTCTTTCAAACGCAGCATCGCCGCAGCCTTGCTTGTTTTCCTCGCCATTTGCGGCGCCAATTCGTCGGTGCGGGCCGACACCTTCAGGATCGTCGGTTTCGGCGACAGCCTGATGGCGGGCTTCGGGCTGGGCCCCGGCCAGGGCTTCACCGACAAATTGCAGGCAGCGCTGCGCGCCGGGGGCCATGACGTCAGCGTCGCCAATGCCGGCGTCTCGGGCGATACCTCAAGCGGCGGGCTGGCGCGGCTCGACTGGTCGGTGCCCGACGGAACCCAGCTCGTCATCCTCGAACTCGGCGCCAACGACATGCTGCGCGGCGTCGCACCCGATATCACCAGTCAGAACCTCGACGCGATGCTGGGCAGACTGAAGGCGCGCAACATATCGGTGCTTTTGGCCGGCATGCGCGCCGCGCCCAATCTCGGTCCCGACTATCAGAACGCCTTCGACGCCATCTATCCGGAACTTGCAGCCAAATACGGCGTTCCGCTTTATCCGTTCTTCCTCGACGGCGTCGCCGGACAGCCCGGCCTGCAGCTCGAGGACGGCTTGCACCCGAACCCCGAGGGGGTCAACCAGATGGTTCAACGCATCCTGCCTCTTGTCGAGAAGACCATCGCGGCAGTAGCGGGAGGCTGCTGAGGCCGGATCGGGCAGCTTTCCGCAAGGGAAACTTTTTATCAGGATGTGTGACCAACAAACATCTTGCCCAGTTCGATTATCAATGATTCGCTAGGGGCATAAGTTCGATTCGAGGAAGGGAGGCTCTTCATGCCGCGTCTTTTCACCGCCCTCGAAATTCCGCGTGACGCCGCCCTTTCGCTGTCCCTGCTGCGGGGCGGCCTGCCCGGGGCCCGCTGGATCGACGTCGAAAACTACCATCTGACGCTACGCTTCATCGGCGATGTCGAAGGCCATGTCGCCGACGAGATCGCCAACGCGCTCGACCGTGTCCACCGCCCCTCTTTCCCGCTGAACCTGTCCGGGGTCGGCGCCTTCGGCCAGAAGAAGCCGCATGCCGTCTGGGCCGGCGTTGCCCCGTCCCCCGACCTGACCGCGCTGCAGGGCGAGATCGACCGCATCTGCCAGCGGCTCGGCCTGCCCGCCGATCCGCGCAAGTTCACCCCGCATGTGACGCTGGCGCGCCTGCGCAATTCGAGCCCGCTCGACGTCGCGCAATATCTGTCGGCGCGCGGCAATTTCTCGACATTGCCGTTCCGCATCGGCCGCTTCGTCCTGATGTCGTCGCGCGATTCGGTCGGCGGCGGCCCTTACATCGTCGAGGAAGCCTGGCCGCTCTCGGTTGCCGATGCGCGCGTGGCGAGCCTTGCCGCCAGCGCTTCCGACGCTTCGCGGATCATGCGGTAGACCGAAGCGAAGGCCTGCTGGTCCTCATAATAGGGGTCCGGCACGTCGCGTGTCTCGCCCTGCGCGAAATCCAGGAACAGATGGATGTGTTCGCGCATCGCGGCGGGCGCCAGCGCCTTGAGATCGCTGACGTTCGAGCGGTCCATGCCGAGGATCAGGTCGAAGCGGGCGAAATCATCCGGCGTCACCTTGCGAGCCCGCTGCGTTGATATGTCGATGCCATGGTGCGCCGCCGCCGCGATCGAGCGCCGATCGGGCGCGGAGCCGACCTCCCAGCCACTGGTCGCCGCCGAATCGAGCACGATATCGTGGCCCTCTGCGCGCTCCGCCAGCACGGCACGCAGGACGCCCTCGGCCAGCGGCGACCGGCAGATGTTGCCGAGGCAGACGAAGAGTATGGATTTTATGGGCTTGGCGCTCATCGATCCGCGTTGTTTTTATGCATGTCGCCATCGCAAAAGCGCGAGGCACTTTCGTGCGGCATGCATTATGGTGAGGGTCATTTTTGCAAATAGCACGGGAAACCAACATGACGAGAGCAAAACTGGACAGGCAAGCCGCGGAAGCCGCATTGACCGGTCTCGACGGCTGGGCGCTGGCCGAAGATGGCGCCGCCATCAAGCGCGTATTCACCTTCGCCAATTTCTCCGAGGCCTTCGCCTTCATGACCCGCGTTGCAATGGCGGCGGAGAAGATGGACCATCACCCCGACTGGTCGAATGTCTACAAGACGGTCGACGTGACGCTGAACACCCATGACGCCGGCGGCGTGACCGCGCTCGATATCGATCTGGCCAAGAAGATGAACCGTTTTGCCGGCGGCTGAAGGCTAATGTGTCGTCATCACAACCCTAACGTCGTCATTCCTAGGGGGTAGCAGTCGCGAAGCGGCGTCGCGCCACCGCCAAAGGATTTCGCAACCCTTGTAGGATCCTCGCTTCATGGCCCGTCCTTGGTACGAACCCGGTCAAACGGGTCGAAACCACCAGGAGGGAACCATGAGCATTTCCGAAACCGCGCCCATCTCGTCAGGTGCCTTGTGGACCGGCCGCGTGCTCAGCGGTCTCATCGTGCTGTTCATGATTTTCGACGGCGCCATCAAACTGCCGCCACTCGATATCGTGACGCAGACGATGGTGCCGCTCGGCTGGCCGGCGGATGCCAATGTGGCGCGCATGCTGGGCGTCATCGGCCTGATTTCGACCGCGCTCTATGCGCTGCCGCGCACCTCGGTGCTCGGCGCCATCCTGCTTACCGCCTATATGGGTGGCGCCATCGCCACCAATGCGCGGATCGGCAATCCGCTGTTCTCACACACGCTGTTCGGTGTCTATCTCGGCATCATCCTGTGGGGCGGCCTCTACCTGCGCGACCCCAGGGTGCGTGCGCTGATCCCGTTCAGCCGATAGTGTTTTGACGCAATGCGTGCCCGAGCCCGGTGCGCCAATCTCACATTAGCGGGATCAAATCAGCCGTCCGGGAGTTAACGACCCGGTGGCGAGGACGGCGATCCCCGTGTGAGAGGACAAAAAATGAAGAAGATCATGACCATTCTTGTGCTGGCGACGGCGCTGGGCGCGTGCTCGCAGACGGAAAAAGGTGCCGCCGTAGGCGGTCTTGGCGGTGCCGCGGTCGGTGCTGCGGTGGCTGGTGATCCAGTTCAAGGCGCCGTTGTCGGCGGCGCGGTCGGTGCCGTCGCGGGCGCCCTTATCGGACGCGCCAGTGAGCCGGATCGCTGCCGCTACCGCGACCGTTACGGCCGGGTCTATGTCGACCGTTGTCCGAGCGGGTATTGAAACGGCAGTCAGAGGTTGAAAAAAGCAAAACGGCGGGCACAGGCCCGCCGTTTCATGTCCACCAGCGGTGGAAGGCCGGATTATTCCGCGCTGGCGGCTTCCTCGGCCGGGGCGGCGGAAGCGGCCGCGACGGCAGCCGCGGCGTCGTCCTGTGCCTTCTTCAGCAGCGCGGCGCGTTCCTGCGCCTTCTTGCCGGGCTCCGCCTTCTGCGGGTTGGAGCGGGCGTCGCGCTTGGCAAGGCCGGCCTCGTCGAGGAAGCGCAGCACACGGTCGGTCGGCTGGGCGCCGTGCGACAGCCAATGCTTGACTCGGTCGGCGTCGACCTTGACGCGCTCGCCGTCCTTCGGCAGCAGCGGGTTCCACGAGCCGAGCGACTCGATGAACCGGCCGTCGCGCGGCGAACGGGCGTCGGCAACGACGACGTGGTAGTAAGGACGCTTCTTCGAGCCCGCACGGGCCAGTCTGATCTTCAGTGCCATTTCTTTTCTCCTAAAAGCTCTGATTTCGTTTGTTGGATTTCAGCTGAAATTCTCAGCCGGTTTTCATCACGCCGTTGGCAGCGGCGATCTGTTCGTGGTGGCGGATCACTTCGCGGACGACGAAGTTGAGGAATTTCTCCGCGAAATCGGGGTCGAGATGCGCGTCGTTGGCCAACTGGCGAAGACGGGCGATCTGCTGCTGCTCGCGCGCCGGATCGGCCGGCGGCAAGCCATGCTCGGCCTTCAGCACGCCAACCGCCTTGGTGCAGCGGAAGCGCTCGGCCAGCATGTGGATGAGTGCGGCGTCGATATTGTCGATCGAAGCGCGGTAGCCGGCCAGGACGGCCCGGGCGTCGGCCATGTCCTTTTCCTCGTTCATAGCGTGCCTCTCACTTCTTCTTGCCAAGGCCGGGCAGCCCGCCGCCGCCGAGGCCGGGAAGCCCCGGAAGTTTCATGCCGCCAGGCAGGCCGGGCAGGCCACCGCCGCCGGGAAGCCCCTTCATGCCGCCGAGGCCAGCAGCCTGTGCCTGCTTCTGCAAGGCCTCGAGCTGCTTGGGGTCCATCTTGGACAGGTCGGGCATGCCGCCGCCCATACCACCCATGCCGCTCGGCATCATGCCGCCGAGGCCCATCTTGGAGGCCAGGCCGCCCATCATGCCGCGCATGAGGCCGCCGCCTTTGCCCTTGCCGCCCATCGCCTTCATCATGTCGGCCATGCCGCGATGCATCTTCAACAGCTTGTTGATCTCGGCCGCGTCAGTACCCGAGCCGGCGGCGATGCGCTTCTTGCGCGAATGCTTGAGCAGGTCGGGATTGGCGCGCTCGGCCCTGGTCATCGAGGAGATGATGGCGAGTTGGCGGCCGAACATCTTGTCGTCGAGGCCGGCGGCGGCCATCTGGTCCTTCATCTTGCCCATGCCGGGCATCATGCCCATGATGCCGCCCATGCCGCCCATTTTCGACATCTGCTGAAGCTGCTGGGCGAGGTCGTTCAGGTCGAACTTGCCCGACTGCATCTTTTTGGCCATCGCCGCCGCCTGTTCGGCGTCGATGTTTTCGGCGGCCTTTTCGACAAGGCTGACGATGTCGCCCATGCCGAGGATGCGGTCGGCGATGCGCTTGGGGTGGAATTCCTCCAGCCCGTCCATCTTCTCGCCGGTACCGATCAGCTTGATCGGCTTGCCGGTGACGGCGCGCATCGAAAGCGCCGCACCGCCACGGCCATCGCCGTCCATGCGGGTCAGCACCAGACCGGTGATGCCGACGCGCTCGTCAAAGCTCTTGGCCAGGTTGACGGCGTCCTGGCCGGTCAGCGAGTCGGCGACCAGCAGGATTTCGTGCGGGTTCGACACCTTCTTGATGTCGGCCATCTCGACCATAAGCGGCTCGTCAATATGGGTGCGGCCGGCGGTGTCGAGGATGACGACGTCATGGCCGCCGAGCTTGGCCGCCTGCACCGCGCGCTTGGCGATGTCGACCGGGTTCTGGCCAGCAATGATCGGCAGCGTCACGACCTTGGTCTGCTCGCCGAGCTGGCGCAACTGCTCCTGTGCTGCGGGCCGCCGCGTGTCGAGCGAGGCCATCAGCACTTTCTTGTTCTGGCGCTCGGTCAGCCGCTTGGCGATCTTCGCCGAGGTCGTGGTCTTGCCGGAGCCCTGCAGGCCGACCATCATGACGACGACGGGTGCCGGCGCATTGAGGTCGATGGCGACGCCTTCGGCGCCGAGCATCTCGACCAGCTCGTCATGGACGATCTTGACGACCATCTGTCCCGGCTTGATCGACTTCAGCACGGCGGCGCCGACGGCCTTCTCGCGCACCTTGTCGGTGAAGGAACGCACCACTTCCAGCGCCACGTCCGCCTCGAGCAGCGCACGGCGCACCTCGCGCAGCGCTGCCGAGACATCAGCCTCCGATAGCGCGCCGCGACCGGTCAGGCCGTTCAGGATCGAACCAAGACGTTCCTGTAGCGATTCAAACATTCTTTTTCCTTTTCCCTGGCACCCGGATGGTGCCGGAGAAGTAATGCGTTCGCGCCCAGTCTCCAAGCAAAAGCCCAAAACCAAAAAGCACCCGGGGGCGCACAGCGCTGCCGGGTGTTGGCCTCCAGGATCGGTTTACAGCACCTGCCTCAAAGAGGTTTCGGCGTCCTGGTCGGCTTGCTCGGAGGAATACTCGTCGCGGAATTCGGGGCGTGTAGACAGGAAAACGGCCGAAGAGTCAAGTACAGCAGGCCTTTCGCGACCACGCGGATCATCTGACCGGTTCGGCCGTGAGCTTAACTCCGAGCGCCTTGGTGACACCGAGCAGCGTCGAGAGGCGCGGGTCGCCGTCGGGGCTCAGTGCCTTGTACAGGGCTTCCCGGGTGACGCCTGCTTCCTTCGCGACAGCCGTCATGCCGCGCGCACGGGCAACGATGCCAAGTGCATTTGCAATATAGCTGGGGTCGCCGCTTGCAAAGGCATCCGCCAGCAGTTCAGCCTGCCCCTCGGCGCTGCCAAGATGTTCAGCGGGATCGAAGGCAACGGTTTCGATTGGCATGGTCATAGTTCCTTGGCCATCTGGAGGGCCTTCTTGATGTCTCGGCCTTGGTTCGATCTGTCGCCGCCGCAAAGCAAGATGATGATTTCGTTGCCGCGCCTGACGAAATAGAGCCGGTATCCGGGTCCGATATCCAACCGAAGCTCGCCGATGCCATCAAAGTATTTCGCGTCGCCGAAAAGGCCGGATTGAACACGGGCGATGCGGATCGCGATCTTCTCAACAGCTCGTTTGTCTTTCAGGCCATTGAGCCAGTCGCGGAAGTCCGAGGTTTGGCGAACTTCGATTACATGTGAACTATAGGTCACATGTTCGAGTGTGCCAAGCTGTGTGTGAAAAATAATTCACAGCTCGCAATGCATACCCTTCGTGCCGAACTCCTATCGTCTCGCCTCGTCCGCTTCCGGAAGATCCGCCGTGATCTTCAGCGGCGAGCGCGGGTGCAGGAGCAGCGCGACGGTCAGCAGGCTGCAGCCGATGCCGATCAGCGCGATCAGCGCCGCATCCACCGTCGTCCAGCCCGGCCCTTCGAGCGGCGCGGCGTTGAACAGGGCGAAGGAATTGTAGCTTTCCTGGTGGGAGATCAGCAGGAAGCCGGTCAGATTGTTGCCGAGATGGGCGCCAAGGGCGGCGCCGAGATTGCCGGTGGCGTAGACGACAAGCGTCAGGAGCAGCGCGAAGGCGGCGATCGAGGCCAGCACGCAAGCATTGATGGCTGCGGACGTGTTGCTCCAGTGCAGCGAGGTGAACAGCAGGCCAGGCAGCAGCGCCCAGATGAACGGGCTTTTGAAGCGGTAGGCCAGACCGCGCAGAAGGTAGCCGCGAAACAGCACCTCTTCGGATGATGTCTGCAGCAAAGTGAGCGCGACGATCGGGATCAGGAACAGTAGCCAGGACGACAGGCTGATCGTGCCGCGCGCGATCTCCGGCTGCAGCAGATAGAGCAGGATTTCAGAAACGAGCGAAGTGACAAGTACCGCCACCAGGCCCTTGATGAAGCCCGAGCGCGACACGCGCCGGCTGGCGCCAAGCAGCGCCGACAGCTTCTCGCGATGCACCCAGCGCATGGCGATCCACAGGCCGATCCAGATGCCGGCGAAGGACGTGAGCGCGCTGAGGATGCCGATGGGCGAGGCGAGGAAGCCTTGCATCACGCCGCCAGCCGGCGGAGCCCCCGCCTGCCAGGTGATAAAGAGATAGGTGCCGCCGTAAAGAACCGCCGCGGTCGTTGCCGCCCACAAGACGACGACGATAAGCGTCCCCAGCAAAAGGCGCGGCAAGGTCGTCCTGGCGTTAGGCGATTGCCGGTAGCGCTCGAAGGCGGCGGGGTCTGACGTCACGCGGGCTCCTTTGCCGAATCCAGCAACCAGCCTGATCTAGCCGATGGACTTCAGAATCGGAATCGATTTCCGCGAAGGAAATCCTGCTCCCGCAAGCGCGCATCACGCTACGGCACACCGGATCTCGCATGCCCAGGCGCCAACCTGTCGCAGGCGCCTGGGCAGGACTTTACCGAACCACGTACATGATGCGCCGCGTCTGCGGATCGATCAGCGCCGGCTGGCCGTTCACATAGACATAGCGATAATTGTAGTCAGGAATTTCGCGCAGTTCGACGCTTTCAGGGAGGACGGCGCCCGTCACCACCTCGCCGTCGAGATAGACCGGGTCGAGGCGATGCGTGTCGACATAGGTCCGCACCTCGGCCGGCGGCCGCGGGATGGCGTCCTCGACCGGTTCGCCAGATATGATCGAGCCGGTATAGTTTTCGGGATAATCGCCGATGTCGTCGGGCGGTGGGACGACCGCGACGCGGGAGCCATGCGGGCGTTGCGTCAAAACCACCCGGCTGCCGCCAAAATCGGCAGTCACATAGTCCGAATAGACCCAGCCCTGCCCGCCGGCTTCGGCGATGGTGCACCATTTGCTGTTTTCGATGCAGCCATTGAGCGTCGCCGACTGGCCGGCGGCCAGCACGCCGATCACGGGATATTGCGGGCCGGGGCCGGCGCGCACGTTGAGATCGGTGACGGCGGAGACCGGCGTGTCGGCCAAGGCGGCACCCGACGCGATCATGAGCAGTCCGGCGACCGCGGGCAACAATGCGGATTTCATGGCTTCTCTCCGTTTTCATGGTCCCTCGGCGGTGAAAACGGGACAGCGGCGCATGCGTTCCGGCTAAAATGCCCGCGCCAACTCACGATTTGTTCCCGCATCTTTCGGCAAACCGGTCACAAGCTCGTGAACAAAGGCCAATTTCCCCGCTGTCCTGTCCGAAATGACGAAGGGGTAGAGGTCGGGCAGGCCCATGCAGCGGTTGATCGAATTGGAGGCTTCCGACAGCACCAGCCAGCGAGCCAGGATCTTTTCGAAGGGCTCATGCGCCTGCGCCGGCTCGGCTGGCGCCGCCTGAAGAACCCCGCCGGTGTCGCTTCGCGGCAAATCATTGGCTTCCACCGTCTCCAGCCGGCCGAGCGGGAAGTTCAGCGCATGGACCATTTCCAGCGTGTCGGTGATGTGCAGATGGTGGGCCCAGGTTTCCGCCCAGTCCTCCCAGGGATGCGAGGTGGCATAGGCCGAGATGTGGCCTTGCTGCCAGTCGGGCGGTGCGCCGTTGGCGTAGTGGTTGTTCAGCGCCTGTTCGTAGCCGGCACGCTCGTCGCCGAACAAAGCGCGAAAGGCCTCCAGCCTCTGCGCATCGTCGCGGATCAGGCGGTCCCAGTAATAGTGGCCGAGTTCGTGGCGGAAATGGCCGAGCAAGGTGCGATAGTTCTCGCCCATCTCGACGCGCCGCTTCTCGCGTTCGGCGGAATCGGCTTCGGCGACGTTGAGCGTGATCAGGCCATTGTCGTGGCCGGTCAGGATGTGTTCGCCGCCTGGGCCGCCGCCGATCGGATCGGCGAGGAAGTCGAAGGCAAGGCCGGCCTCGTCGCCGGGATTCTGCTTGGGGGCCACCGGCAGGCCGAAGGCGAGCAGCGAATAGATGGCGCGCTTCTTCGCTGCCTCGACGCGGATCCAGCGGCTACGATTGCCGTCCACCGAGAGATCGGGGATCAGCTGGTTGAGCGCGCAGGCCCGGCAAAACGCCTGTCCAGGTTCGGCCCGCCAGTTGCAGGCGCATTCATCGGCGTTGGTGCAGGCGAGGGCGCCGTCCGCCCCCGCCAGCGCGAAGCACGCATGGTCGGGGTCGTAGAGCACGAGGCTGGAACAGTTCAGGCACTGCGCGTTCTCGAAATAGAGACGATGGCGGCAATGCGGGCAGTCGAAGAGCTTCATTTCAGTCTCAAACCTTCAGGCGGGCAGGCTGTCCCCAACGCCTATCAGAGGCCCGCGTTCCCCACGGCAACCCCGCTATTTCGCCGCAAGCTGCGCGGCAACCTGTCTGGCCACAGCTTCGCCGGACAGGCGCGCGCCGCCGCAGGTCTGGATCAGCGGACCGGCGACATGTTCGCCGGCGAAAAAGATCTTGTCGGCCACCGGCTGCATCAGCGCGGCGCGGGCCTGCGAGCGGCCGGGGCGGGCCGCCGCATAGGCGCCGCGCACGAAGCGCTCGCCGCCCCAATTGGTCATCATGGCGCGCCCGACATTTTTCCGGACATCCCCGCCGAAGATGCCGCACAGCCGGTCGACGACGAAGTCGATGCCCGCCGCCTCGCCCGCAGCCGAGATTTCCCAGGCGAAATCGCCGCCGACGAAGCCGACCATCAAATCGAGATCGAAGGGGAAGCAGAGGAAATAGATGTCGTGCCTGGCCATGCGCTCGATCAGCAGGTCGTCGAAGGGCTGCAGCCCCAGCCGAGTGCCTTTGATCTCCACTGGCAGCTTGGTCAGCATGCCCATCGGCAGATCAAAGAAGGCGCCGAAATGCGTATCGGGCAGTTCGGGCGAGAAGGCGATCTCCTCGAAGGCCAATACCGCCGGCGAGGCGGTGACGATCGCCGCCCTGGCGCGCAAGGTGCCGCGATCGGTGACGCAGGCAACGCCCGGCACGTCCCAGAGTATCTTGCGCACCGGCGTCGACAGGTCGACCGGCACGCCAGCGCCGAACCGTGCCACCAGCGCGCCCAACCCCTCCTTGGTGAAGTAGTTGGGATCGAGATCGGCGGCGACCTGAAAATCGCGGATCGAAATCTCGTCCTCGTCGGCGCCGAAATCCATCGGCCCGGCGAAGGTGGCGGCGGCGCGCGGCGCCTGGCCCTTGGCGAGCAGCGCCGACAGGCGGTCGTCGTCGCCCTCCTTGACCTCATGCCTGGCCAGCAACTCGAACAGCCGGGCATCGGCGGCCTTCATCTCGGCCTCTTCCGCCTCGCTCGCCTTGCGCTTGCGGTAGTAGAGGTGGTCGACGTTCATGTCGTGGTGGTGCAGCGTCCAGCCGGCCGCCTGGGCTTCGGGAAAATAGGGGTTGCGGTCGGCGGCGTGCAGCCAGGCGCAGCCGATGTCGAAGGGCACGCCGAAATGCTGGTCGCTGGTCCATGCGCGGCCGCCGATGCGGTCCATCGCTTCGAGAACCCGGAAGGAAAAGCCGGTCGCCTGCAGCGTCCTGGCTGCGGCAAGTCCCGCCGAGCCGGCGCCGATGATTGCGACATCAACGTCTTCCATGCCGAGCCCTCGCCACAATAAGCGCTTGATCGTAGGCAAATTCCAAGGCATTCGCCAGTACGGCGCTCGGGGAAGCGTAAACACTTCTTGACAGTGACAACCGGGCGTTTCGCTGGCAAATTCGCCACCGGGACGTGATTCAGGCAACTCAGGAGAGAACAACATGGCATTTCTTGCCAAGGGAAGAATGTTTGCAGCGGCCACTGTAATGGCGGTGCTTGCGCTGGCGACGGGCGCGCAGGCGGCGGGCAGCTGCGGCAAAAACGGCGCCGGCTTCGATGCTTGGAAGCAGGACTTCGCCGCACAGGCCAAGAGCGAAGGCGTAGGCGCCAGGGGGCTGTCCGCTTTGGCCGGCGCGACCTATGCAACCAGGACGATCGCCGCCGACCGCGCCATCCATAAAGCGTTCAGCGGCTCGGTGGACGATTTCATGAAGCGCCGCGGCGCATCGGCGATTATTTCCAAGGGCCGTTCGCTGAAGAAATCGAACGCGGCGCTGTTCGGCCAGATCGAAAACAATTACGGCGTCTCGCCCGGCGTGCTGCTCGCCATCTGGGGCATGGAGACCGGCTTTGGCGCCTCCATGGGCAACCAGAATACGGTCTCGGCCATTTTGACGCTTGCCTATGACTGCCGCCGTCCCGACTTCTTCCACCCGCATGCCATTGCAGCGCTGAAGCTGGTTGACCGCGGCGCGTTGAGCTCTTCGTCTGTCGGCGCCATGCATGGCGAAATCGGCCACACGCAGTTCCTGCCCGGAAACGTGTTGAAGTATGGCGTGGGCAGCGGAAACCTGCGCGACAAGAACACCGCGCTGGCCTCCACCGCCAACTTCCTCAAGGGGCACGGCTGGCGGGCCGGCGGGAGCGCGCAGTCCAACATCGGCGCCATTGCCGGCTGGAATTCCGCAAACGTCTATCAGCAGGCCATCGCCCGCATCGCCACGGCAATCGACGGCGATTGATTGATCGAACGGTTTTGGATTGAACGAAAAACCCGGCCTCAGTGAACTGAGGCCGGGTTTTCTATTTCACGTCGAGCGCGTAGGAGCAGCCCGCCAGCGTCTTGCCGGGGTGTGACCCGACAGTCGAGACGTTGAGCGTAATGTTCGTGGCGTAGGTCAATCCATCCGTATTCTCGGTGTTTTTGCCAACGACCTTCTCGCCAAGGAATTTTTCCGGCGTCGACATGACGGAGATGACATCGAGCTCTCTGGCAAGATCCGGCGCGCCAATGCCATCGAGCACGGCCATCGGCCCGGAAGCGGTAAAGACGATTGATCGCGTCTCACGGCCGAAGACCCGGATTTCGGCCGGCAGTTCGTATTGGCTGAGAAACGGATTGCCTGATGCAACCTTCTTCCAGCCAAGCGTTTCCACGGCACCTGGTGCGCCGGACAGCCAAAGCGCAAACTCGTTATAGGCCGGCACATCCGCCCGGCATTCGATCAGTGCGGCAAGGTCGAGCGAGGCCGGGTCGAACTCCTGGCTGCCTGCCGGCGTCGCCAGAAGAACCAGCGGCGCCAGGCATCGACCGAGCCTGAGGCAACGACCGAGGCCACGCATCCGAATTACTTGTTGCGGCCGCGCGCGGCCAGCGTCCTCAGCCTGAGCGCGTTGAGGCGAATGAAGCCGGCGGCGTCCTTCTGGTCATAGGCGCCGCGGTCGTCCTCGAAGGTGACCAGCGCGTCGGAATAGAGCGTCTTCTTCGACTTGCGGCCGGTGACCATGACGTTGCCCTTGTAGAGCTTCAGCCGCACCGTGCCTTCGACGTCTTCCTGGCTCTTGTCGATCATCGCCTGCAGCATCAGCCGCTCGGGCGCGAACCAGAAGCCGTTGTAGATCAGCTCGGCATAGCGCGGCATGAACTCGTCCTTGAGGTGGGCCGCACCCCGGTCGAGCGTGATCGATTCGATGGCGCGGTGCGCCGCGATCAGGATGGTGCCGCCTGGCGTCTCGTAGACGCCGCGCGACTTCATGCCGACGAAGCGGTTCTCGACCAGGTCGAGCCGGCCGATGCCGTTGTCGCGGCCGAGATCGTTGAGCGCCGCCAGCATGGTGGCCGGCGACAGCTTCTTGCCGTTCAGAGCGATCGGATCGCCCTTCAGGAATTCGATCTCGATCTCGGTGACCTTGTCCGGCGCGTCCATCGGCGAAACGGTGCGCTGATGCACGAATTCCGGCGGTTCGCTCCACGGGTCTTCCAGCACCTTGCCCTCGGACGATGAGTGCAGAAGGTTGGCGTCGACCGAGAACGGCGCGTCGCCCTTCTTGTCCTTGGGCACCGGGATCTGGTGCTGTTCGGCGAAATTGATCAGGTCGGTGCGCGATTTGAACGACCAGTCGCGCCACGGCGCGATGACCTTGATGTCGGGGTTGAGCGCATAGGCCGACAGTTCGAAACGGACCTGATCGTTGCCCTTGCCGGTGGCGCCGTGGGCGATGGCGTCGGCGCCGGTTTCCCTGGCGATCTCGACCAGGTGCTGGGAAATCAGCGGCCGGGCAATCGAGGTGCCGAGCAGATAGGTGCCTTCATAGACGGCGTTGGCGCGAAACATCGGGAAGACGAAGTCGGCGACGAATTCCTCGCGCACATCGACGACGCGGATGTCCTTGATGCCCATCATCTCGGCCTTGCGGCGCGCCGGCTCCAGTTCACCGCCCTGGCCGAGATCGGCGGTAAAGGTGACGACTTCGGCGCCGAGTTCGGTCTGCAGCCATTTCAGGATGATGGAGGTGTCGAGGCCGCCGGAATAGGCGAGCACGACCTTCTTGACGTCTTTGGGCTTGGACATTTCTGCTCCGTCGAAAAGCGGACGCCTGAAGCCGGCGTCACGGATTGTCGGAGCGCCTTTTAGCAGGATCGGCAAAGCGAGCAAGCAGGCGCGGCGCCAGATGTCTGGTCCAGTGCCTGGCGGAGCCGTGACTCCGCGCTGGAAAACAACCTGATACAATCAAAGGCTGTATTCGACGGGAGGATTTAAGCAAGTTTTCACGCCCCACGGCTAAGACAACGCCGGAACCGCGCCGGCAGATGACCCGTGCCGGAGCGGGTTCGCCCGCCTTCCCGCGGGACCTCTCGGGCCTGGGCTATTCTCGATGCGCGTCATATCCTGTATCGTTACGGAGCATAATCTGTGGCTCGTCCTGCTGGCGGCGCTGACGTGCGTCACCGGCTGCTGGGTGACGATCGGCCTTCTCGACCGCGCCAGGAAAACCGCCGGCCTGCAGATGCGGGGCTGGTTGTTCCTGACCGCGGTCGCCGCCGGATCCTCGATCTGGTGCACGCATTTCATCGCCATGCTGGCCTATCAGCCGGGGGCGCCGATCACCTTCGATCCGGCGCTGACCATGATATCCCTGGTCATCGCCATGGCCGGAACCGGGGCCGGCTTTGCCCTGGCGCTGGCCAGGCGCCGGCGCGTGGCGCCGGAATGGGGCGGCTGCGCCGTCGGCCTCGCCATTTCGGCCATGCACTATACCGGCATGATGGCCTATCACGTGGCCGGCATCGTCGAGTGGGACGGTGCCTATATCGCCGCTTCGGTGCTGATCGCGGTGGTCTTTTCCGCCGTGGCGATCGGCCAGGCGGTGCGCCGGCCATACAACTGGTCGCATTATCTCGGCATCGGGCTTCTGGTGCTGGCGATCGTCGGCCTGCATTTCACCGCGATGGCCGCGGTGGCGGTGACGCCGCTGTCGTTCATCACCACCGGCACCAATCCCGACATTCTCGAAGCGATGGCGGTCGCGGTCGCCGTTGTCGGCATGATCGTCGCGGCCACCGGCTTTGCCAGCTACCTGATCGACGAGCGCGGCCGCCTGGAGAGCTTCGAGCGGCTGCAGCACCTCGCACTCAACGATTCGCTTACCGGCCTTGCCAACCGGGTCTCCTTCAACGACCGCCTCGACCATGAGATCGAGCGAGGGCATGATGACGAGGAAACGATGACGGCGGTCATCGTCATCGATCTCGACCGCTTCAAGGAGATCAACGATCTGAGGGGGCACGCGGCCGGCGACCAGGCGCTGAAGATCGTCGCCCGCAGGCTGTCGAAGCTGGCTGGCGACGGCGAATTCGTCGCCCGGCTCGGCGGTGACGAGTTCGCCGCGATCAAGCGCTTCAAGGACCAGAACGACCTGCTCGGCCTGGTTTCGCGGCTGGAGAAGTCCCTGTTCGAACCCCTACTGCTCGACGATTTCGAGATCGCCGCCGGCGCCAGCATCGGCGTCGCCGTCTATCCGCGCGACGGCGCCGACCGGGAAAGGCTGGTCAGCAATGCCGATCTCGCCATGTACCGGGCCAAGAACGACGTGTCGCGGGCGGTCTGCTTCTACGAATCGGTCATGGATGAGACGGCACGGGCGCGGCGCGCGCTGGCAACCGACCTTCGCCAGGCGATCGAGCGCGGCGAGCTTTCGCTTTTCTACCAGGTGCAGACCTCGGTCGCCACCGGCGCCACCTGCGGCTACGAGGCGCTGCTACGCTGGACCCATCCCGTGCATGGCATGATCCCGCCGGCCGAGTTCATTCCAATCGCCGAGGAGAACGGCTCCATCCTGGCGATCGGCGAATGGGTGCTGCGCACCGCATGCCGCCAGGCGGCGTCATGGGACAATGGCTACAAGATCGCCGTTAACCTGTCGCCGGTGCAGTTCGCCCATGCCGACCTCGCCAAGCTCATCCACCAGATCCTGATAGAGACCGGCCTGTCGCCGAAACGGCTCGAACTCGAGCTGACCGAATCGACCATCGTCGCCGACAAGGTCCGCACGCTGCACGTGCTGCGCCAGATCAAGGCGCTGGGCGTGACGATAGCGATCGACGATTTCGGCACCGGCTATTCGTCGCTCGACACGCTGCGCTCGTTTCCCTTCGACAAGATCAAGCTCGACCGCTCGTTCATGGCCGATGTCGAGCGCAGCCCGCAGGCCAAGGCGATCGTGCGGGCCGTGCTGACGCTGGGGCGCAGCCTGGACATTCCGGTTCTCGCCGAAGGCGTCGAGACGCATGTCCAGCTCACCATCCTGCAAGTCGAAGGCTGCAACGAGGCGCAGGGCTATTTCCTCGGGCGGCCCAAGCCGATCGATCAGATTTTGCAGGCCGGCGCCCCCAGCGATCAGCTGGCCGCGCAGGAGCGCGCCAGGAGGCGGCTGAGCAGGCAGGCATAGGAATATGGCGGCCGCCTTCGCCACGGCGCTGGATCGACTGAGGGGTCGCCCTGTGTCTGGCACTGGCGTGGAGCATCTTGTATAGGCCCTTCCAGTCTCTTGGGGCCGCCTCATGTCGTTCATTCCCGATACCGCCACTCTGATCCAGTTCGCCATCGCGACCGTCATCCTGGCGATCACGCCCGGGCCTGACATGACGCTGTTCGTGTCGCGCACGCTGAGCCAGGGCCGCGCCACCGGCTTTGCCTCGATGGCGGGCGCGCTGTGCGGCACGCTGATCCACACCACGCTGGTGGTGGTCGGCGTCTCGGCGCTGATCGTCGCCTCGCCGATGGCCTTCTTCGGGCTGAAGATTTTTGGCGCCGGCTATCTCGTCTTCCTCGCCTGGCAGGCGATCGCCAAGGGCTCGGCCTTTTCGCCGGAGAAGAAGACAGGGCCTGAGATTTCGCTGCTGCGCAGCTGGGCGGCGGGGCTTGGCGTCAATCTGCTCAATCCGAAGATCATCCTGTTCTTCATGACCTTCCTGCCGCAGTTCGTCTCGGCGCATGACCCGCACGCGCAGGGAAAGTTGTTTTTCCTCGGCGCCATGTTCATCGTGCTGTCGATCCCGGTGACGGCACCGATGGTGCTGGCGGCGGAGAAGTTCTCGGCGGCGATGAAGGCCAGTCCGCGCGTGACGCGGGTGGTCGACTACCTCTTTGCCGGCGTGTTCTCCGCCTTCGCGCTCAAGATCCTGACGGCCCAAGCGAAGTAGGCTCCGCCTTCCCGTCGGAGCCGTCCTGCCACCAGCTTCCGGCCCAGCGGCCGGCGGCTAGCCAGTAGAAGATACCGCCGACCATGCCGCCGCCGATCACCGCCAGGATGGCGCTGGTGTCGGTCACCGCGAAAGTGGTGTCATCGGCATGGTTGACCAGGCCGAGGAAAACGCCCGCCACAACCGCGCCCGCCAGCGCATAGAACAGCCAGTCGCGCCGGCCGAGGATTTCGGCGACCAGGATGACGACCACCGACGGCATGAAGGCGAAATAGGCGACGAACAGCGCAACGAAGGGAATGGAGAAGATGAGCGAGGCAGGCATCGCCGGCGGCGCATCGCCCGCCATCAATCCGGACGAAGCCAGGAACAGGACGTTGAGGAAGGCGCTCGCCGCCAGCGAAGCGACGGCATAGCCGAACAGGATGATGGCGAAGCGCACGAGGTAGCCGACGAAGCGGGTCATTGCGGATGACGATCCGTGGGACGACCGGATTTCCGGCCAGCCAGCAGCCAGTAGACCCAACCGGCGGCGGTGCCGGCCGTGGCCAGGAAACCAAGGAAGCCCGGATTGAAAACAAACCCTCCGGCCGAGCCCGGAACCAGAACGCCGAAGGCGATGGAAGTAATCGCACCGGTGACTGCGAAATAGGACCAGCTTCGCAGTGACCGCCATTCGGCAACAAGGATCGCCGGGCCGACGATCAGCAGCGCGCAAAGCACCACGGTCAAAACGGCGAGCGGGAAGGAGCCCAGCCAGTCGAATGCAAAAACCATCGACCAGTTGCCATACTCGATCCCTTCCAGAAGGGTGATCAGCAGCACCGGCACCACGATTGACGTCATCACAGCGGCGACATAGCCGACTGCTACTACGATCAAACGCTTGAGCCAGGCAACGAGACGCGTCACGTCTCGCCGTGCCCCGCGATCATCATGGCTTCCAGCGCCAGCCGGTCGACCTTGCGCATGCGCTCCGATTCCGACTTGAGCTGGCCGCAGGCGGCCAGGATGTCGCGGCCGCGCGGGGTGCGGATCGGCGAGGCATAACCGGCATTGTTGATATAGTCGGCGAATTTCTCGATCGTTTCCCAGTCCGAGCACTGGTAGTTGGTGCCCGGCCACGGGTTGAACGGGATCAGATTGATCTTGGCCGGAATGCCCTTGAGCAGCTTGATCAGCCCCTTGGCGTCCTCGATGGAATCGTTGACGTCCTTCAGCATCACATATTCGAAGGTGATGCGCTTGGCGTTGGAGAGGCCGGGATAGGCCTTGCAGGCGGCGATCAATTCTTTCAGGGGATATTTCTTGTTGATCGGCACCAGCAAGTCGCGCAGATCATCATTGGTGGCGTGCAGCGAGATCGCCAGCATGACGCCGATCTCCTCGCCGGTGCGCAGGATTTCGGGCACCACGCCTGATGTCGACAGGGTGATGCGGCGCTTGGAAAGCGAGAGGCCATCGCCGTCGGAAGCGATCAGCAGCGCCTTCTTCACCGCCTCGAAATTGTAGAGCGGCTCGCCCATGCCCATCATGACGATGTTGGACACTTTGCGGCCCTCAGCCGGCACGATGGCGCCGTCCGGCGTGTCGCGGTCGGGGAAATCGCCCAGCCGGTCGCGCGCGGTGAGCAATTGCGCCAGGATTTCTTCCGCCGTCAGATTGCGCACCAGCTTCTGCGTGCCGGTGTGGCAGAAGGAACAGGTCAGCGTGCAGCCGACCTGCGAGGAGATGCAGAGCGTGCCGCGGCCTTCCTCCGGGATATAGACGGTCTCGATCTCGACCGGCCGGCCGGCGCCGCGCGGCGGAAAACGGAACAGCCACTTGCGCGTGCCGTCCGCGGAAATCTGCTCCTCGACGATCTCGGGCCGCGCCACGGTGAAATGCTTGTTCAGTTCGGCGCGCAAATCCTTGGAGATGTTGAACATGCCGGCGAAATCGGAAACGCCGCGCACATACATCCAGTGCCAGAGCTGCTGGGCGCGCATTTTCGCCTGGCGCTCCGGCACGGTGCCGGATTCGACGAGCGCGGCGGCGAGCTCGGCGCGCGTCAGGCCGATCAGCGACGGTTTTTCGGTGGTCACGGCACGGGCGCGCAATGCGTCGCGGGCGCCGTCGGCGGTAAGATCAAGCGAAAGGGTCATGGTTCCACGGATATAGGCGGTTTGCGGCCGATTTCATCCATCGTGCCTGATATGAAGCGCGGCGCATAGCACAGGTTGAGCGCGGAGTCATGGGTCGGACTGGTTTAACCGCAGCGCGCCCTATGTTAGGCCTCGATCCCCCCGCATGAGGACAGACATGGCCGGCACATCGCGAAAATATCCGCTGCTGCGGCGTTCGCGCGCCATGTGGGCCTCACGCCGCGTGTGGCGGCCGCGGCTGGTGTTCTGGGCCGGCGCCATCTCGATCGGTGGGATCAGCGTGGTGTTCGCGATGCTGGCAGACAAAGCGCAGGCGCTGTTCCATGCCATGACCAGCTGCGATGGTGGCTGGCGCTTCTATCTGCCGCTTGTGGTCACGCCGCTGGGTTTCGTGCTGTGCGCATGGTTGGCCCACGCCTTCTTCCCGGGCTCGCAAGGCAGCGGCATTCCTCAGGCCACCGCCGCGCGCCATTTGCGTGACGATGATGACCGCAGCCACATCCTCTCGCTCAGGCTGGTGGCTGGCAAAATCGTGCTGACGGTTGTCGGCCTGTTCTGTGGCGCTTCCATAGGCCGAGAAGGGCCGACCGTGCAGGTCGGCGCCTCGCTGATGCTGCAGGCGGCGCGCTGGGGCGGCATGGCGCAAGCGCGCGGCCTGATCCTGGCCGGTTCCGCCGCCGGCATAGCGGCTGCCTTCAACACACCGCTCGCCGGCATCGTCTTTGCCATCGAGGAGATGGGCCGAACCTATGAGGCGCGCACCAACGGACTGGTGCTGACAGCGGTGATTCTTGCCGGCCTCGCGTCGCTGGGGCTGGTCGGCAATTACACCTATTTCGGCGTGGCAAAGGGGACGATCTCGTTTGCCGCCGACTGGCCGCTGGTCACCGCCTGCGGCGTCATCGGCGGTGGCTTCGGCGCGCTGTTCTCGCTGCTGTCGCTCAAGGCGACGCGCAGGATCCGGCGGTGGTATACCGCGCAGCCGTTGCGACGCGCGCTCATTGTCGCGGCCGTATGCGGGCTCGGCGTGGCGCTGATCGGCATCGCGTCGGGCGGGCTGACCTTCGGCACCGGCTACGCGCAGGCACGCGGCGCTGTCGAGGGCACGCCGCTGCCATGGTTCTTCTTCGCCGAAAAGTTCCTTGCCGGTCTCTTGTCAATGGTTTCGGGCATTCCCGGCGGCATATTCGCGCCGTCGCTGGCGGTGGGGGCCGGCATCGGCAGTTCGCTCGGCCTCATCCTCGGCAGCAGCACCGGTATCGCGGCGCTGCTCGGCATGGCCGGCTATTTCGCCGGCGTGGTGCAGGCGCCGATGACGGCTTTCGTCATCATCCTGGAGATGACCGGCAACCACGATAACGTCATCGGATTGATGCTGGCCTCGATGCTGGGCTATGGCACGGCGCGCATGATCTCACACGAGCCGCTCTATCACGCACTGTCGCGCGTCTTCATCGCCGAGGCGATCCGGCGGCGGCGGGCGGAAGCCGTCCCGGAGTCAGGCAAGGTTTGAGAAGAAAAGGCCGGGCATTGCGGCCCGGCCCATCATTCCAGACGGTATCCGCTTATGCCGTTGGCGCCTACTTGCACTTGGCGATCGACGACAGCGCCGCCGAAATGCCCTTCAGCGAGAAGACATAGGAGGTGGGGTTGCCGCGGCCGGACTTCGCCGCCACCTTCATGTCGGTTCCGGTCTTCATGGCGGCGATCAGCACCGGTTCCTCGGCCGCGTTCTCGACCCAGGCCGACTTGCCGCGCGTGAACATCGAGAAGGACTTCTTGTCGATGGTGACGGTGGCCTTGGAGCCTTCCTGGAAGTTGTAGCCGGCGATGAACTGCGGCTCGTACGACACCTGCTGGCCGGGCCGCTGGCTGACGAAGAAGAACATGTCGCCATGGTCGAGCGTCGGCGGCTGCTTGTCGGTCGGCACGGTCAGCACGTAGCAGACCTTGCCGCCCTGCGCCTGATAACTGTAGGTGCCCCAGGCATTGTGCTGACCGATCTTCGTCGCCTGCTGCGCCATCGCCGGCGCCGCGAAGGCCACCAGGACCAGGCTCGAAACTAGTGCTATCAATCCGCGCATCGTCTTTCCCGTATTCCAAATGGTGCGGGGGCGGGCCGCAAGGCGTCCTGCCGTCGCTTCATTTTGATTTAATCTGGGTTACCAAACGGTGAATTTTCCTCAAGAAAAGGACGCTCACCCCAGGAAACCGCCGCCATCTCCGCGCCACCGCCTTGTGAGCGGCCGGCGCTACGTCCCTGCGGCGACTTGGAGGCCACGAAAGCGGCAAGAGTTTGACTTTTTGCAGCGGGGCCAGACGCTGGTGTCCAGGCGGCCAACAAGGGCGGCTCAGCCCTTGTCGGCTATCGCTTGCCTGGCCGCCTCGCGATGCGCAGGGGTGATGTGGGCGCTGACGGTGGTGATCGCGGCGGTCAGCACGGCGATGTCGTCGGTGAATCCCAGTCCGAAGATGAAGTCGGGGATGAGGTCGACCGGCAGGACGAAATAGCCGAGCGCGGCCACCAATATGCCCTTGGCGCGTAGCGGCGTGTTCTTGTCCATGGCGCAATAATAGGCGGCGACGACGTCTTCCATGAACGGGACCTGCCGCGCGGCCTTCTTGGCCGTACGCCAGAACTTCTCGCGCACTTCGCCTTCGCCACCAAGCTTGTCGCCAAAGCCGAAGAAATCAAAACCGGATTCTCGCGCCATCAATGTCTCCCTGCGGCCGCATACGCGTCCTGGCGCATGCCGGCGAGGCAAAATGTGGTGAAAGCGGAACCCGGCTGCAAGATGCCGGCTCCAAAATGCCTCTCTGTTCGTCATCCACGGGAGGGCGAGGAGCGAAGCTCCGCCCAGGGGTGACGGCGAGAAGGGTGTTTCGGCCATCGCCGAGCGTAGCGCGCGCCAGATCGAAGCCCCTACGAGAAATAGAACTTTTCCGCCGGCAGCATCTTCGGCGGCGTCTCGCCCAGCGCCTCGAACACCGAGATTTCACAGACGCGGCAGAGACCGTCCAGCGCAAGATCGTTGGCCTCGGTGCCGAACGGATCCTCGAGCTCTTCGGAAAGCGCGTCGAGGCCGAAGAAGGTGTAGGCGATCAGCGCCGTGAACAGCGGCGTCGCCCAGCCGGTGGTCGAGATCAGGCCGATCGGCAGCAGCAGGCAGACGATGTAGGCCGTGCGGTGCACCAGAAGCGTATAGGCGAAGGGCAGTGGCGTGCCGGCGATCCGCTCGCACCCGGCCTGGATGGCCGAGATCGATGCCAGTCTCTCGTCCAGGATACGGAAGCCGATCGCATCGATCCCGTCCGAACGGCGCTGCGCATTGGCGCGCCGGCCCATGCGTCTCACCATCTCGTCGGCCGGATTGGCGAATGTCGCCGCCATATCCGCCCCGGCGGCGATGAAGGCGCGGGCGTCTTGCCTGCTGTCGATCTTGCGCAACTGCCCGCGCAGGAAGTGGCAGAAGGCAAGCGCGTCCATCAGCAGGCCGCGCTGCTCGGCCGGGTCGGCGATCAGGCTCGTGGTGGCGCGTGACAGATTGCGGATTTCGAACACCAGCGCGCCCCACAGCTTGCGCGCCTCCCACCAGCGGTCATAGGCGGCGTTGTTGCGGAACGACAGATAGATCGACAGCGTCACCCCCACCAGGCCGAAAGGCGTGATGTTGAAGACGCCGAGATCGAGTTGGAACCACCGCGCCAGGGCAAGGATCACAGCCGAATAGATCGCGAACCCAAAAATCTGCGGCAGGATGCGCGGCACCACGGAGCCGCGCATGATGAAGAACAGCTGCAGGAATGTCGGGCGCGGACGAACGATCATCGATGGAGCCTTTTCACGGACCGGCGTCGGCCCCCAGCACCTCTATTGTGCAATGCGGCGGATCGGCAAGCCCGGTCGCCAGCGACACCGCCATGTCGTTTCGTGCAGCGTGCGGACTATCGGCGTCCAACAGGGACGGATATTGAAGGGCTGGGCCATGGCCCATCCTTGTTCAGGCGGGAAAAATGGCCGGCGAGACCAATCTCAGGACATTGCTGGCGTCGATGACACCGGAACTGCTCGATGGCATCTACGTCTTCGCCACGCTGGCATCAGGCGTTCCGCAGCCGAAGAGTCTCGATCCGGTGATGATGTTCCGTGAGCGCGAGGGCGTAACGCTGATCGTGACCGAGGATGCGGCAACGGCCGCCGGACTGGCCGCGTCCTTCCGCTGCCGCATGATAACGCTGAACATCCATTCGTCGCTGGAGGCCGTCGGCTTCCTCGCCGCCATCACCGCGCGGCTGGCAGCCGCCGGCATGGGCGTCAATCCAGTCTCGGCTTTCTACCACGATCATCTGTTCGTGCCGGCCGAACGGGCTGAGGAGGCGAAGGGGCTGTTGCGGGAATTGGCCAGGGAGAGCGCGGGCTGAACGAGGCCTGTTGCGCTCCGTCCAGCACCCCTCATCCGTCTCGGCGCTAGCGCGCCGATCCACCTTCTCCCACAGGGGGAGAAGGAAGAAGCGTCCCGGCCACAGGCCGAGCCCGCGACCGCGGGCCGCCGGTCGTCCGGCGCCCTCGCGGAGGGCCCGCCGCGGCAGCGGCGATACGGCCCGTGAGCGAAAAACAGACCTCCGTCAGGCCGCCTTCTTCTTCGGCTGGATCAGGCCGCGCTCGACCAGCAGCTCGGCGATCTGCACCGCGTTCAAGGCGGCGCCCTTGCGCAGGTTGTCGGAGACGATCCACATCGACAGGCCGTTATCGATGGTCGAATCCTCGCGGATGCGCGAGATGAAAGTGGCGTCCTCGCCGGCCGATTCCAGCGGCGTGATGTAGCCGCCATCCTCGCGCTTGTCCAAGACCTGGCAGCCCGGAGCGTCGCGCAGGATGTCGCGCGCCTCGTCGGCGGTGATCGGCTTCTCGAACTCGATGTTGACCGCTTCCGAATGGCCGATGAACACCGGCACGCGCACGCAGGTCGCCGTCAGCTTGATCTTGGGATCGAGCATCTTCTTGGTCTCGGCGACCATCTTCCACTCTTCCTTGGTGGAGCCGTCATCGAGGAAGACGTCGATATGCGGGATGACGTTGAAGGCGATGCGCTTGGTGAACTTCTTGACGTCGACCTGGTCGGCGACGAAGACCGCGCGCGTCTGCGTGAACAGCTCGTCCATGCCTTCCTTGCCGGCGCCCGACACCGACTGGTAGGTGGCGACGACGACGCGCTTGATGGTGGCGGCGTCGTGCAGCGGCTTCAGCGCCACGACGAGCTGCGCCGTCGAGCAATTCGGGTTGGCGATGATGTTCTTGCGGGTGAACAGCGAGATGGCATCCGGGTTCACTTCCGGCACGATCAGCGGCACGTCCTGGTCGTAGCGGAAGGCCGACGAATTATCGATGACGACGCAGCCCTGCTTGCCGATCTTGGGCGACCATTCCTTGGAAACATTGCCGCCGGCCGACATGATGCATATGTCGGTGTCGGAAAAATCATACTGGTCGAGCGGCCTGACCTTCAGCGTACGGTCGCCGAACGACACTTCGGTGCCCTGGCTGCGCCGCGAGGCCAATGCCACGACTTCGCTCACCGGAAAGCCGCGCTCTTCCAGAATGTTGAGCATTTCCCGGCCCACATTGCCCGTGGCGCCAACGACTGCAATCTTGAAACTCATTTGATATCTCCTGTCCCTCTCCGCTTGGTTTTTGGAGAAAACCCGCCGGCCGAAGCGGGTTCCGTCCCCCGGGCCGGACCCGGGAGAGGGTGGTTAGGCCAAGGGAATCACACCGTTTTGGTGGTGGTTTTTTTGGCCATGGTTTTGCTGGAACGAGCGGACGCGCCGAAGCGCCCGGCCCAATGGTTCGCATTGAGGCTGGGGGCATCGAATGCAAGAAGAGCCATCAAAAGGCCGCGCATCGAAAAACGATCCCGTTCGAAGCGGGCTTTTACGCGGTTTCGATAAAGAGTCAATCGCGGCGCTTTTTCCTTCTCCCCGTCACTATACGGGGAGAAGGTGGCGGCAGCCGGATGAGGGGCAGCGCCAGTGTTCGCGATAATCGCGCCCGGCTGTGATGCTCTGAAAATCTCGCAACGCCAGCGCCGCCCCTCATTGTCCTGCCGGACATTTCTCCCCGTGTAGAGACGGGGAGAAATGGCTGTTGTCCGAACCGGATAGATAGGTAACAGAATGGACCGATTGCATAGGTGACAGGTTTCTCCCCCGCCGGGAGGACCGGCGATGGTTTGTCGAGAAACTGGCATCATGGACGAGCGGCTTCAATTTGTAGTTGACTGCCTTTCGGGCGACGAGACGATGAGCGCGGCCTACGGCATCTCGCGCAGGTGCGGGTACAAATGGCTGGGTCGCTACCGGGAGTCGGCCCGGAAGGTTTGCACGATCGGCCGTGCGCCGCTCAATCATGGGCGGGCGACGCTCCGGACCTTGTCGAGCGGATCGTGGCCGCCAAGGAGGCTCACCCTCTGTGGGGTCCCAAGAAGATCGTGGCGCGGCTCAAGCGCGATGCTTGCGATCTGGCTTGGCCGTCGGCCTCGACGGCAGGCGCCATCCTTGCCCGCCATGGGCTTGTCGCGCCCGCAAGCGGACCCGGCTGCGGGCCTGCGGCAATGGCCCTTGGCCGGAACCGCAAGGGCCGAACGCGGTGTGGAGCGGTGATCACAAGGGCTGGTTCCGGAACCATGACGGGTGGCGTTGCGAGTCGCTCACGGTGATGGATGCGTCGAGCCGCTACTTGCTGGCGCTCGAAGCGACCGGCTCGACGGCGGATGCCGAGGCCTGGCCGGTGTTCGAGCGGCTGTTTGAGGAACATGGCCTGCCTGACCGGTTCCGAAGCGATAATGGCCCGCCTTTCGCGTCGGCCGGCGTCACCGTGCTGACGCCGCTTGTGGTGCGCTTCATCAAGCTCTGTATCGGCCTGGAGCGGATCGCGCCTGGCAAGCCACAGCAGAACGGGCGCCACGAGCGCTTTCATCTGACCTTGTTGCCGCTGGCCCGGGCACCGGAGGCTGACAGAACGGCCCAGGCTCAGGCTTTCGAAGCCTTCCGGCACAGCTAAAATGAAGACCGTCCCCACGAGGCGCTGGCCATGGACACTCCAGCCCAGCACTACAAACGCTCCAGGAGCCTGATTATCCGCGCTGACGGGACGTTAACCGGGCAGTTGGCGGGACAGCGCCCCTCTGTCTTGCCGGACATCTCCTCACGAGGGGGGAGATCGGCCAATCTTCACCTCTGCGCCAACCTTGCACTCTCCACGGCAATGCCAAGCAGCGCCTGTCTTGCCAGCGCCACCGAAAGGTCCGGCCGGCGGCGCGTCTGCAGAACGGCTGATTGCAGGCGGTTCAGCGCTCGGGTGAGCGCGTCGCCGGTCCAGCGTTCCAGTGCCTTCTCCACCAGCTTGCGTCGCGAGAAAAACACCGGCGGGCGTGCGGCGGCGACGACGGAAGCGGCGTTGCGGCCGCCCGAATCCATCTGGCCGCGCATGGACTGGATCTGCTGCAACTGCCGCATCGCCGAGGACAGTACCAGGAAGGGCGGGCCGCCGGCCTGGCAGTGGCGGGTGAAGGCGGTGTCGAAGTCGCCGATCTTGCCTTCGAGCAGCGCGTCGACGGCATCGTCGAACGAGGCGCCGGAGACGTCGCCGGACAGCGCCTTGACGTCGTCGAGGCCGATCTCCTTCTGGCCGTGGGCATAGAGCACGAGCTTGTCGATCTCGCCGCGCGAGGCGAGCCGGTCGCCGCCGAGGTTGCGGCGCAGCGCCTGGCGCGCTTCCATCGTGATCGTCATGCCGGCCTTGCGCAGTTCGTCGTCGATGATCGCTTCGATGTCGCGGGCCTCGTCGGCGTAGCAAGGCAGGGCCATGGCACCGTCCGCCGCCTCGACGATGGCGCGCAGGCCGACGCCCTTCTTGAGGTCGCCGGCCTCGATGAGAATGATCGCGTCGCGCGCGGGCTCCGCCGTCAGCGCCTTGACGTCGTCGGCCAGCGCCTTCTGGCCGCTCGCATTGCGCACCCAAAGCAGGCGGCGGTCGGAAAACATCGGCACCGTGCGGGCTTCGTCGAGCAGCCGCCCCTGGTCACGGTCGACCTCGGCGCCGTCCAGCCGCACCACCGAGAAGGGGTCGTCGAGCGGCAGACCGGTCTTTTCGGCGAACAGCTTGCCGCGCTCGGCGACGAGGCCGCGGTCGGGACCGTAGAGCAGGACGATCGAGACGCGCGGGTCCGGCCGCGCCAGCCATCCGTCGACCTCGAAAGCTTTCTTCTGTGCCATGGCTGCTGGTTAGCATGATGCGCGGGCTGGGTGAACGGCTTCGATCGACCTGAGGGGAGAAACGCGGGTTCGGAGTGAAGGTCGACCCCCACTCCGTCGAGCTTCGCTCGACACCTCTCCCCCGATCGACGGGGGAGAGGAAAGGCGCGAGCTTGCCGACCTCGGCGCCCTTCCTCTCCCTCCGGAGGGGGGAGAGGTGGCGCTGCGAAGCCCCCACTCCGTCGAGCTTCGCTCGACACCTCTCGATCGACGGGGGAGAGGAAAGGCGCGAGTTCGCCGACCTTGACGCACTTCCTCTCCATCCGGACGCGTTAAGGTGAAGGGGGAGGAACCAATCGCCTAATCTGGCGAGAAGCCCTGCACATTCTTGTCTCTAGTTGCGTGCCGCCAGCCAACATCGACAAGAAATTTCGTGGACATATCTCCATCCTGTGCACGGGAGGCCTGTTCGGCCGGCATGGCCGGAGCGAGCAGCAAAGGCTTGCTCGACGAATTCGCTGGTCAGGCGGCATGGATGTGCAAATATCCCGGCCAGGCAACATTGGAGGACCGAGGTCATGACCGATGCTGGGATGTTGCGTTTTCACGTTCCGGAGCCGGAGGTGCGGCCGGGCGGCACGCCTGACTTCTCCAATGTGACTCTCGCCGCGGCCGGCTCGGTGCCACGCCCGGCAATCGATGTCGACCCGCGCACCATCCGCGACATGGCGTTTTCGATCATCCGGGTGCTGAACCGCGACGGCGAGGCCGTCGGGCCGTGGGCGGGGCTGCTGTCCAGCGAAGAACTGCTCGAGGGTCTGCGCCACATGATGACGCTGAGGACTTTCGATGCGCGCATGCAGATGGCGCAGCGCCAGGGCAAGACCTCGTTCTACATGCAGCACCTCGGCGAAGAGGCGGTAAGCTGCGCTTTCCGCAAGGCGCTATCGCCCGGCGACATGAATTTCCCGACTTACCGGCAGGCCGGTCTGCTCATCGCCGACGGCTACCCGATGGTCACGATGATGAACCAGATCTATTCCAACGAGGCCGACCCGCTGAAGGGCCGGCAGCTGCCGATCATGTATTCCTCGAAGGAGCATGGCTTCTTCTCGATCTCGGGCAATCTGGCGACACAGTACATCCAGGCAGTCGGCTGGGCGATGGCCTCGGCGATCTCGAACGATTCGCGCATCGCAGCCGCCTGGATCGGCGACGGCTCGACCGCCGAATCCGACTTTCACTCGGCCCTTGTGTTCGCCTCCACCTACAAGGCGCCCGTGGTGCTCAATGTCGTCAACAACCAGTGGGCGATCTCGACCTTCCAGGGCATTGCGCGCGGCGGCTCGGGCACCTTCGCGGCGCGGGGCCTCGGCTTCGGCATTCCGTCGCTGCGCGTCGACGGCAATGATTATCTGGCCGTCCACGCGGTCGCCAAATGGGCGGCGGAACGGGCGCGGAAGAATCTCGGGCCGACGCTGGTCGAATACGTCACCTACCGCGCCGGCGCGCATTCGAGCTCGGACGATCCGTCGGCCTACCGGCCAAAGACCGAATCCGACGCCTGGCCGCTTGGCGACCCGGTGGTGCGGCTGAAGAACCATCTCATTCGGCTCGGCGTCTGGTCGCACGAGCGGCACGCCCAGGCCGAGGCCGAAATCCTCGACACGGTGATCGCGGCGCAGAAGGAGGCCGAGAGCCACGGCACGCTGCATGCCGGCGGCAAGCCGTCGACGCGCGACATGTTCGAAGGCCTCTACGCCGAGATGCCGCCGCATCTGAGGCGTCAGCGCCAGCAGGCGGGGGTCTGAGCCATGCCAAGACGGACCATGATCGAGGCCATTCGCGACGCCATGGATGTGTCGATGGGGCTCGACGACAAGGTCGTCGTGTTCGGCGAGGATGTCGGTTTCTTCGGCGGCGTCTTCCGCTGCACGCAGGGCCTGCAGGCAAAGTACGGCAAGAGCCGCTGCTTCGACGCGCCGATCAACGAATCCGGCATTGTCGGCTCGGCCATCGGCATGGCCGCCTATGGGCTCAAGCCCTGCGTGGAAATCCAGTTTGCCGACTACATGTATCCGGCCTACGACCAGCTGACCCAGGAGGCGGCGCGGCTGCGCTACCGCTCCAATGGCGACTTCACCTGCCCGATCGTGGTGCGCATGCCGACCGGCGGCGGCATTTTCGGCGGCCAGACGCACAGCCAGAGCCCGGAGGCGCTGTTCACCCACGTGTCCGGGCTGAAGACGGTGGTGCCGTCCAACCCGCATGACGCCAAGGGCCTGCTGATCGCGGCGATCGAGGATCCCGACCCGGTCATCTTCCTGGAACCGAAGCGGCTCTACAACGGCCCGTTCGACGGCCATCACGACCGCCCGGTGACACCGTGGTCGAAGCATGAGCTGGGCGAGGTCGCCGACGGCCATTACACCGTGCCGCTCGGCAAGGCGGCGATCCGGCGGGCGGGCTCCGCGGTCACCGTGCTCGCCTATGGCACCATGGTCTATGTCGCGCTGGCCGCCGCCGAGGAGACCGGCGTCGATGCCGAGGTGATCGATCTCAGGACGCTGCTGCCGCTCGATCTCGACACCATCGTGGCCTCGGTCAGGAAGACCGGGCGCTGCGTGGTCGTGCATGAGGCGACGCTGACCTCCGGCTTCGGCGCCGAACTTTCGGCGCTGGTGCAGGAGAACTGTTTCTATCATCTGGAGGCGCCGGTGGCGCGGGTCGCCGGCTGGGACACGCCCTATCCGCACGCGCAGGAATGGGACTATTTCCCGGGGCCTGCCCGCGTCGGCCGCGCGCTCCTCGAAACACTAGAAGCTTAAGAGCGGGGGAGCCTGACATGGGCGAACACATCATCAAGCTGCCCGATGTCGGCGAAGGCGTCGCCGAGGCCGAGCTGGTCGAGTGGCACGTCAAGGTCGGCGACATCGTGCGCGAGGACGCC
Source organism: bacterium M00.F.Ca.ET.205.01.1.1 (assembly GCA_004791255.1). GTDB lineage: Bacteria > Pseudomonadota > Alphaproteobacteria > Rhizobiales > Rhizobiaceae > Mesorhizobium. The sequence continues at coordinate 519,761 of SRUQ01000001.1, read as the reverse complement.
GTGCTCGCCGCGGTAATGACCGACAAGGCGACGGTCGAAATTCCCTCACCTGTCGACGGCGAGATCCTGTGGCTGGGCGCCGAGATCGGCGACACGGTGGCGATCGGCTCGCCGATCGTGCGGCTGAAGGTAGCCGGCGAAGGCAATGTTCAGCCGCAGGGCGGTGACGTTGAAGTGGTGGCCGCCGAGCCCCCGGCAAGACTTCCGACGCCGAAGCCCGAGACGGCTGCGCCGCCGGCAAAGGCGCCGCCAAAATCTACTGGGGCAGAGGCAAAACAAGCCAAGGCTCCAGTAAGCGTCCGGCAACCATCCGGAGCCAGCGCGCCGCGCCAGGAAGGCGAAAAGCCGCTGGCCTCGCCTGCCGTGCGCCTCAGGGCAAAAGAGGCCGGCATCGATCTCAGGCAAGTTGCGGGAAGCGGCCCGGCCGGCCGCATCGGCCATGAAGACATCGAGGCCTTCCTGGCGCGCGGGCCGCAGCTGACCAAGGCGCCGGGCTTCGCCCGCAACGAGGCGTTGGCAGACATCAAGCTGGTCGGTCTCAGGCGCAAGATCGCCGAGAAGATGGTGCTGTCGAAGTCGCGCATCCCGCACATCACCTATGTCGAGGAGATCGACGTCACCGCGCTGGAAGAACTGCGCGCCGCGCTCAACAAGGAGAAGCGCCCGGCCAAGGGCGGTGGCGACAGGCCGAAGCTGACGCTGCTGCCGTTCCTGATGCGAGCGATGGTCAAGGCGATCGCGGACCAGCCCAACCTCAATTCGCAGTTCGACGACGAGGCCGGCATCATCCACCAGCATGGCGGCATCCACATCGGCATTGCCGCGCAGACGCCGTCGGGGCTGGTGGTGCCGGTGGTCAAGCATGCCGAGGCGCGCGACATCTGGGACTGCGCCGCCGAGGTCACCAGGCTCGCCGAAGCGGCCAAGTCAGGCACGGCGACGCGCGACGAGCTGTCCGGCTCGACCATCACCATAACCTCGCTCGGCGCCATGGGCGGCGTCGCGACGACGCCGGTCATCAACCATCCCGAGGTGGCCATCATCGGCGTCAACAAGATGATGGTGCGGCCGGTGTGGGACGGCACGCAGTTCATGCCGCGCAAGATGATGAATCTTTCCTCCAGCTTCGACCATCGCGTCATCGATGGCTGGGACGCGGCGGTGTTCGTGCAGCGGATCAAGGCGCTGCTGGAGACGCCGGCACTGATTTTCGTGGATTGAGGGTGATGGGGTCGATCGAAGCGGTTCGGAAGGCGCCAGCGCCGGTGTGTGAGCTCCCCCTTCTCCCCTTGTGGGAGAAGGTGTCGCCGAAGGCGACGGATGAGGGGTGTTCCAGCGGAGTGAGACGCTGGCGTTCCCTGGAACACCCCTCATCCGTCTCGGCGCTATCGCGCCGATCCACCTTCTCCCACAAGGTGAGAAGGAGAAAGCGCGTCGCGGCCTTCGCCGAAAGGAAGCAGTCATGAAAGAAATCTCCTGCAAGCTGCTCGTCATCGGCGCCGGTCCGGGCGGCTATATCTCAGCCATCCGTGCCGGGCAGCTCGGCGTCGATACGGTCATCGTCGAGGCCGGCAAACCGGGCGGCACTTGCCTCAATGTCGGCTGCATCCCGTCCAAGGCGCTGATCCATGCGGCGGAAGAGTTCGAGAAGGTGTCCGACATGGCCGGCGGCAAGAGCCCGCTCGGCATTTCGATCGCCGCACCGGCGCTCGATCTGGCCAGCACCGTCGCCTGGAAGGACGGTATCGTCAGCCGGCTAAACAGTGGCGTGGCCGGGCTGCTGAAGAAAGCCAAGGTCAAGACCGTGCACGGCTGGGCGACTTTCCGCGATGGCAAGACCGTCGCGGTCGAGACCGAGACCGGCACCCAGGTGATCCGCGCCGAAGCGATCGTCCTCGCCACCGGCTCGGCGCCGGTCGAATTGCCGTTCCTGCCGTTTGGCGGGCCGGTGATTTCGTCCACCGAGGCGCTGGCGCTGGGCGCGGTGCCGAAAAAGCTCGCGGTGGTCGGCGGTGGCTATATCGGGCTGGAGCTTGGCATGGCCTTCGCCAAGATGGGCGCCTCGGTAACGGTGGTCGAGGCCCTGCCGCGCGTGCTGGCGCAGTACGATGCCGAACTGACCCGGCCGGTGATGAAGCGGCTTGGCGAACTCGGCATCGAGGTGATGACGGGCGCCAAGGCCAAGGGGCTATCGGCCAAGGGCGATGCCTTGCTGGTCGAGACAGCGGACGGCAAGGACGCCAAGGTTGCGGCCGACAAGATCCTGGTCACGGTTGGCCGCAAGCCGGTCACCGAGGGCTGGGGGCTGGAACAGATCGATCTCGACAAAGCGGGCAGGTTCATCCGCATCGACGACCAGTGCCGCACCTCGATGCGCGGCGTCTACGCAATCGGCGACGTCACCGGCGAGCCGATGCTGGCGCACCGGGCGATGGCGCAAGGCGAAATGGTGGCCGAGATCGTCGCCGGCCACAAGCGCAGTTGGGACAAGCGGGCGATCCCCGCAATCTGCTTCACCGATCCCGAGTTGGTGACCGCCGGGCTGTCGCCGGAGGAGGCGAAGGCCCAGGTCGGCGAGATCAAGATCGGGCAGTTTCCCTTTGCCGCCAATGGCCGCGCCATGACCAGGCTTGGCGAGGACGGGTTCGTGCGCGTCGTCGCCCGCGCCGACAATCACCTGGTGCTCGGCATCCAGGCGGTCGGCCAGGGCGTGTCGGAACTGGCGGCTTCCTTCGGCCTGGCGCTGGAAATGGGTGCCCGGCTGGAAGACATCGCCGGCACCATCCACGCGCATCCGACGCAAGGCGAGGGATTCCAGGAAGCAGCGCTCAAGGCGCTCGGGCACGCGCTGCATATTTAGGCGGCGCGCACCGATAACGGAACTTAGTTCGCCGAGCCCTTCTCGTATGCGTCCTTTACGTCGGCCGGCCAGGTGTTCAGCGGCGGCCGGGCGTCCGGTTCGCCATTGTCGCCGCGGCGGGCGAAGTAGAGCTTGTGCTGGATAGGGTCGACCGCCATGAAGCCGTCATTGCCGCCGCAATCATGCGGCACGCAGCCGCTGGCGTAGAACGCGCCGGACGCGGTCTTTTCCGTGCCGCCACCGACCAGCAGGCTGGTCGCCATGTCCGGCATGTCCTTGCCCAACAGCACTTCCGCCGCCTTATAGACGGCCTCGTTGTGGAAGGCGTCGATGATGTTGTCGTATTTCGACGGGTCGATATCCTTCCAGTCGGTACCGGGCTCGGGCATGTAGGTCAGGTTGCCCGAAATGGTCAGCCCCGAAGTCGGCGACCATTGCAGCGACGGGTTAGAGGCGCCTGGCAGAAGATACGGCACGAAATAGATGGCGCTGTCGGAGACCGCGGTTGGCGGCGCGCCGCATTCGTCCTGCTCGACGGTGGTGCTCTGGATCTCGCCGCCTTCCGCCTTCCAGACGATCACCGTTGCCGGCCCGCACTGGTTGCCGCCATCGCCGACATTGACCAGCGCCACCTTGACGCCGCCGACCTCGACGATTTTGTCGAAGAAGACGTCATAGTTGGTGGCCAGCTGCTTGCCGTCATAGGCCAGCACCTTCTCGCCATACTGCTCCTGCTGGGTGATGGTGAGCTGGCCACCCTCGAATGGGATCGGCGCCTGCTTGTCGTCGTCGGCAGCGCCGGCGTCATCCGTGCCTTGGTCGGCCGCTGCCGGTCTCTCGGCTGTCGGCGTCTGCTGGGCGGCGGCGGGCGTCTGCGTCTGCGCATGAACGCCGACCGGCATCGTCAAGGTCATGGCCAGCGCGCTGGCGCCGGCAAGAAGCTGATGTCTCATGACTGTCCCTCCCTTCAGTCACTGCCGATCCGGCCCGCCGCGGGCCGGGATCGCTTCAAACGGCCGCTCAGGCCCAGGGGCGCTGCTCGGCGTTCTTCTTCTCGAAGGAAGCGATGGCGCCGGCCTTCTCCATGGTCAGGCCGATATCGTCGAGGCCGTTCAACAGGCAGTGGCGCTTGAAATCGTCGAGATCGAAGCTGACCACGCCGCCGTCCGGGCCACGGATCTCCTTGGCCTCGAGGTCGACCGACAGCGTCGCGTTGGAGCCGCGCGAGGCGTCGTCCATCAGCTTGTCGAGATCCTCGGGGCTGACGGTGATCGGCAGCACGCCGTTCTTGAAGCAGTTGTTGTAGAAAATGTCGGCGAACGAGGTCGAGATGACGCAGCGGATGCCGAAATCGAACAGCGCCCACGGCGCGTGCTCGCGCGACGAGCCACAGCCGAAATTGTCGCCGGCGACCAGGATCTGCGCCTTGCGGTAGGCCGGCTTGTTGAGCACGAAATCCGGGTTTTCCGACCCATCCTCATTGTAGCGCATCTCGGCGAACAGGCCGGTGCCGAGCCCGGTGCGCTTGATCGTCTTGAGATAGTCCTTGGGGATGATCATGTCGGTGTCGACATTGACGATCGGCATCGGGGCGGCGACGCCGGTGAGCTTGGTGAATTTTTCCATGGCTTATGCCCGTCTCTTCCAGAATTGCGGGGGGATTGCTGGCGCCCGGTTTACACAAAGCCGGCGGCAAATAAAAGGCAACTGTTCATGCGCGCCTGGGCCATCGATTGAGGGCGACGGCAAAAAGGTTTCGAAATCGCCCTGGACTGGTGCAGGGTGGGCGCCATGACCGACCGATCGCACGTCCTCTACGCCCGCGAAGCATCGCTCGACACCGCGCAGTTCCGCCGCGTGCTGGTGGAATCCGGCCTTGGCGAGGTCAGGCCGGTCGATGACGAGACGCGGCTGCAGGCGATGCTTGAAGGCGCCAATTTGATCCTGACCGCCCGCCTCGACATGGAAGGCAAACCGCTGATCGGCGTTGCCCGCTGCCTCACCGACTTTTCCTGGGTCTGCTACATCGCCGATCTCGCCGTTTCGGCCAAGGCGCAAGGGCTCGGCATCGGCAAGGGGCTGATGGACGAGGCGCGCCGACAGCTCGGCCCGTCGGTTGCCATCAGCCTGGTTTCGATGCCCGACGCCGTCGGCTTCTACCAGCGCATCGGCATGACGCGCCTGACCGACGCCTTCTGGTTCGGCCGCAAGCGCTGATCCCATCGCTGAGCGGGTGCTTGGCTGGGCGGGGGGGTATTTTGGCGGGTGTCGGCTTAGGGGGCTTCTTCCTTCCCCCTTTGTGGGGGAAGGTGGCCTCGCGAAGCGAGGTCGGATGAGGGGTGTTCCAGGGAACACCAAGGTCTCACTCCGCTGGAACACCCCTCATCCGGCTCGGCACTGCGCGCCGATCCACCTTCTCCCACAAGTGGAGAAGGAAGAGACGCTCCTCAAATCACGTTCAATTCCCGGAACGCGCGGCCCTCCGCCACTCGGCCATAGCCAAATGCCGAGCAGTCGATGGTGCGGTAGCCGCCATGGACGATCAGCTCGGCCAGCGCCTTGCCGACAGCGGGCGCCTGCTGCAGGCCGTGGCCGGAAAAGCCGTTGGCGAAGAGGAAGTTCGTCACTTCAGGATGAGGCCCGATCACCGCGTTCTGGTCGAGCGTGTTGTAATCATAGTGGCCGGCCCAGGCGCGCGTCGGCTTGATTGCCTCGAAGGCGGGAATGCGGGTGGCCAGCACCGGCCAGATCACTTCCTCGAACAGCGGCCAGTCGACGTCGAAATCCCGAGGATCGGCCGGGCCGTCGCCTTCCTCCGGCTCGGCGCCGCCGGTCAGATAGACCGAGCCTTCGGGCCTGACATAGATGCCGGAGGGATCGACCAGCAGCGGCATGTCGGTATATCTCTCGCGCGCCTCGAAGACGAAGACGTTGCGCTTGCGCGGCTCGACCGGCAGCGCGAGCCCGGCGAGAGCCGCGACCTTGCCGGCGTTGGGGCCGGCGGCGTTCACCACAAGGCCGGCTTGCAGCATCTCGCCATTGTCGAGGGTCACGGCGGTGACATGGTCGCCTAGGCGCGCGATGGCGGTGACGTCGGCGGTGAGGAAATCGATCTTTTTCTCGCGCAGCGCCTTGCGGAACAGCGTCAGCATGGCATGGGCGTCGAACCAGCCTTCGCCGCTGCGGCCATAGGCGCCGGCGGCGATGCCTTCGTCCGACAGCCAGGGGAAGCGGCGCGTCAGCTGCCCGGCGTCCTCGAGCAGGATGTCGGCGCCTTCGGCGACCTGCGCCTCGTGGTTGGCTTTCAGGATCGGCAGCCCGGCCTCGCCGGCAAGGATCAGATAGCCGCCCTCGCGAAAACCGATATCGGCATCGGGACCAAAGGTCTCCTTCAGCCGCCGGAACAGTTTCAGCGTGAATTGCGACAGGCGGATGTTTTCCGGAATCGAGAATTGTTGGCGGATCGAGGCCATGGATAGCGTCGTCGCCGCGTGGGCGAATTGCGGATCACGTTCGATCAACGCAATGGAGCCGGTAAAGCCTTCTTCCCGTAGATAGTAGGCGACCGAGGAGCCGACGATGGCTCCGCCGATGATGACGATGTCGTAGCGCACGTGCTTCTCCGATACGCCGGCTCTCATGCGACCGGCAAAATGATCTCGAAGCGCGTGCCGGGCCCGGAGTCAACCAGCCTGATCGTGCCATCATGCGCTTTCAGGAGGGCCAGCACGATGCCGAGCCCCATGCCGGTGCCGCCGGTCTCGCGCCGGGTGGTGAAGAACGGCTCGAAGATGCGCCCCCGGTTGGCTGGCGAAATGCCGGCGCCGTCGTCGCCGACCAGGATGGTCGCCTTGCCGCCGGTCGCCGAGGCGGCAATGGAAATTAGCGTCGCGCCATGCCTGGCCGAATTGTCGATCAGATTGGCAAGCACGATGGCCGCGTTCTCAGCTGAGATGCGCAAGGCAATCTCGGCGCCCGCCTCAACGTGGACGGCCAGCCGAGGGTCGGTCGGCAACAGTACAAGGGCCGCGCCCAGCGAAGTGCCTTCGCCCGATGGCGCGAGGTTTTCGGCACGCGCCAGCTCCAGCAGCCGGCGGACCAGGAGGTTGAGCCGTCCGGCATCGGTGACGATGTTGCCGGAGAAGCGCCGCCGCTCGGCCTCGTCCATGGCGCCGCCGGAATCGCGCAGCAGCTCGGCCGCGCCCTGGATCGCGGTGAGCGGCGATTTCAGTTCGTGCGAGACATGGGTGGCGAAGGTCTGGATGCTGTCGGAGCGCGCATGCAGTTTCTCGGCCATGTCGAGGAAGGCGGCGGAAAGCTCCGCCATCTCGCGCGTGCCGTGATGGTCGAGCGGCCGCATGGCCGTGCGGTCGCCGGCGGCGATGCGCTTGGTCCGCTCGATCAGCCCGTAGATCGGCCGGCTGACCGTGCGCAGGAAGACCAGGCCGATGAGCAGCGTGCCGCCGAGGATGGCGATCGCCGCCAGCGTGACCTTGCCGCGCTCGCCATAGAGATGCTTGACGATGTTGTTGGGTGTCCGCGACAGGTAGACCACGCCGGCGACGCGGCCGGCGACCTCCACCGGCATGGCGACGAAGACGCGCACCTTGGTTCCGCGGCTGATCGAATAGAGCGGCGGCGGCGGCTGGTTGGGATTGCGCAGCCGGAGCGCGCTGGCGTAGTGGCCGGCAAGCGCCTCGCGCACCTCGCCGACATCGGCCAGCGAGAGGCCGATTTCACCGCCGCCGGCGATGACGACGCCCCGGGGATCGAGCAGCCGGAAACCGGCCAGCGTCGTCTTCTGCGTCGCTTCGAGAATGGCCGAGAGCCGCGCGCCGAGCGCGGCGAAGGCCGGATCGGCGGTGGCAGCCGCCGCCGCGGGCCGGGTCGGCAGGACATAGTCCGAGGCGAGGTCGAGCTCAGGTTCGATCGGCTGGTAGCCCGGGCCGATAGGTCGACCGGGATCGCTGGCGCGGCTCGCGCCGCTATCCGCCGGGGCGGGCAGCGCGGCGCCGAGCTTGTCGGTGGCGATGCCGGCGTCGCGGACCTCCTGCGCATAGACAGCGGCAAGCACAGCGCCTTGCGCGATCAGCTCCGCCTCGGTCTGGCGGATCAGCTGGTTCTCGTAGAGGCGGAAGAAGAACAGGCCGACCAGCGGCAGCGCCATCACCAGGATAAGGATGGCAATGACCACCGTGGCCAGGCGCGGCCGCCATTTTCGCGGATTCACGCGCCGCATTTGCCGAGCCGGAAGCCGACGCCATGCACGGTCTCGATGCCGTCGAGGCAGCCCGCCGCTGCCAGCTTGGCCCTGATGTTGCGGATGTGGCTGTCGACGGTGCGGTCGGCGACATGGATGTTGGCGGCATAGGCATTGGCCATCACCACCTCGCGGGCAAGCACATGCGTCGGCCGCGCCAGAAACCCTTTCAGGATGGCGAACTCGATGCCGGTCAGCGCCAGCGGCTTGCCGTCGAAGCTGGCGCCATGGCTGGCCGGGGCCATGGCGAGCTTGCCGTGCGCGTACTGCCTGTCGTCGGGCGGCTCGGCCGGCGCCGGGCGGGCGCGGCGCAGGATGACATTGACCCTGGCGACCAGTTCGCGGGGGCTGAACGGCTTGGTCACATAGTCGTCGCCGCCCATTTCGAGGCCGAGGATGCGGTCGATCTCTTCATCGCGCGCGGACAGGAACAGCACCGGCACGTCGGAGTTGCGCCGCAGCTGGCGGCAGACCTCCAGCCCGTCCATCTCCGGCATGCCGATGTCGAGCACGACGAGGTCGGGCGCTTGGCGGGCGACGGCCAGCAAGGCGGCGGCGCCGTCGGCCACCCCTTGCGTTTTCATCCCCGCCTTTTCCAGCGCGAAGCAGATCACCTCGCGGATGTGCGGATCGTCGTCGGCAACGAGGATGGTGTGCGGCATCGATCAGCGGTCCGGCATGGCAGGTTTGACAAAGGGAGGAACCACGAGCGGACCTCACTTGTCGAGAGTGCGGATGAGTCGCCAGTCGCGAAAGCTCCAGGCCCGCCAGTTCTCCTGGGCCGCGCGATAGGCGCTTTCATCGACACCGCGCAGCCTGGCAAATTCGCGCGTAGCGCCGGCCTCGGCTGTCTTGGCCTGATGGTCGAGGAAGCGATCGAGCGCCGGAAAAGCGCCGGGGCCGAGCGAACGCAGGTACCAGGTGTCGAGGGGGATGCCCTGGCCGCTCATTTCGAGGGAATGGTCGACATTGTAGGTGGCGATCGTCGCTGCGAAGTTGATGAAACAGCAGGCATAAAGCGTCAGAGATAACGTCAGAAGATTGGCGGAGAGCAGCCATGCGTTGGATTTTCCCAGCGCGATGCGGGCGAGGATCAGCGCAAGGCCGGCGGCCACCAGCCCCATCCAGACGAAGGCGGCAATGCGCCAGTAGGTCAGCGCGTAGATGCCGATATAGAGATCGAGCCGCAGGATCGACGAGATGACCAGCATGATGTTCTGCGCTATCAGGGCATAGACCAGCCGGCGGATCAGCGGATCGGCCGACGTCTCGCTGCCGGGCCTCAGCGCCGCCAGGACAAAGCCGGCGGCCAAAAGCGCGGTAACGATCAGCGGATAGGCGCCGCGATGCGCATAGGCGGCGTAGCTCAGCCCGTCGGGAAGGGCGACCCCGCCCCACAGATAGGTGGCGTCGAGGCCGGTCTGCAGCGCGAACAGGATGTTGAAGACGATCAGCGCGCGCAGGATGGCGGCCTTGCCGAACAGCACGTCCTCGACGACGTGCCTGTCCGGAACCGGTGTGGGTTGAACAACGGCAAGGCCTGCCTTGGGAGGGCGGCGCCGAAAGCGCGGCAGGCGCGGCCGCAGGAAGGCCCAGACGGCGGCGAGCACGAAGAGCCAGAAGCCGATCCGCGCCAACTCGATCAGGTCGAGCAGCCGCATGAGGTCGATCAGCGACAGCCAGTATTCGATGACCGGATTGGCGGCGCCGAACAAGGCGATGAAGACGGCGCCGAGCGTCAGCGGCATCACCCAGACGGCGATCGCCGCCAGCCCGATGCGGCGCCGGCCGAAGCGCGACGCCGCCTTTCGCCAGCGGATGAAATCGCCGATGAAGCGGAAGGGCGCGGCCAGCAGGAACAGCGCGACCTGGCCGGCGATGCCAGCAATCTGGCGGCGCAGCTGGCCACTCATGGAAAGCGCGAAGATGACCATCGCCGTGAGTGCGATCGACACCGACAGCGGGCTGACGTTTTCAGCGAGCGGCGCAAGTGCTGCCAGCAAAGCTGCTGGCTTCAGCCAGAGCCTGGCGTCGCTGAGGGCGCGCGGATGCATGGCAACGGTCGCCGCAGCGATCAGGATGGCGAACAGCAGAAAATTGATGCCGGCGGGCTGACCATAGAAGAGAAAATCGGCGAACGCCACCAGCAGCGCGGCAAGGCCGAAGCGGGCGCAATAGGTTGGGGCAGCGGCAAAAGCCGTCATGGCAGGGTCTTTCCAGCCGGCCGGACCGCCGGCGGGCTCTTGCGGACAAAGGGAACAAGGATCGCCGCCGGGTTGGCGCGCGGCGGATCGACCAGCCACCAGCCTTCGCTGCGCAGCCGGCGGGGCAGGGACCAACGGGGTTTTGCTCGCTTGTGCATGCCAGCCTTATGGCGGGCCGGTCTGGAAACGGTGCGGCGGATACGAGGAGCTTTTCGGCAGCCGCGTGCAGTTTTCGTGCAGGGTTGTGCGCTGCCCGACATCCTTCCGGACGCTGGCGCTGCCCCGGCCAGGCTCCTTTCCTCTCCCTCCGGAGGAGGGAGAGGTGGCTCGGCGAAGCCGAGACGGAGTGGGGGAACAACCTGCCAATCGTCACCAACGGATATTGAAGAGACCAAGGCGCAAGAATCTCGCTGCACCGCGCGCAGGGGTCGACCCCCACTCCGTCGAGCTTCGCTCGACACCTCTCGCCCGATCGACGGGGGGAGAGGAAGAGCCGCTTGCCTCCGCCGGCCACAGGCGGCATAGATCAGACATGACCGACACCTACCGCCCGCGCCGCTCGGTGCTCTATGTCCCGGCTTCCAACGACAGGGCGCTGGCCAAGATCGCCGGGCTTGCCTGCGACGCCGTCATCATCGACCTGGAGGACGCGGTCGCCCCGGCCGACAAGATCGCTGCCCGGCAAAAGCTGGCCGGGATTTTCGCCAACCGTCCTGATCGTCTCGAAATGGTGGTGCGCGTCAGCCCGCTGTCCAGCGAATGGGGCACTGATGATTTGCTGGCGGCGGCGGCCTGCGAGCCCGACGGCATTCTTCTGTCCAAGATAGGCACGCCGCGCGACCTGCTCGAGGCCGGCGATGTGCTCGACGACAATTTCGCGCCGGGCAACGTGAAACTATGGGCGATGATCGAGACGCCCAAGGCGCTGCTCAACATCGGCACCATCGCCGAGCTTGGTCGTGATCCGGCCTCGCGGCTGGATTGTTTCGTTGCCGGAACAAATGATCTGGTCAAGGATACCGGCGTGCTGGCGACACCGGACCGGCGCTATCTCATGCCGTGGCTGATGCAGATTGTGCTGGCCGCGCGGGCGGGCGGCATCGACGTGGTGGATGGCGTCGCCAATGATTTTCGCGACCTCGATGTGGTCGCACGCGAGTGCGCGGAGGCCGCGGCGATGGGGTTCGACGGCAAGTCGCTGATCCATCCCTCACAGATCGAGCCCGCCAACCGCGCCTTCTCGCCGTCCGCCGCGGCGGTTGCCGAGGCGCATGCGGTGAAGGAAGCGTTCGCCTTGCCGGAAAACACCGGCAAGAACGTGCTGGCGCTGAACGGCAGGATGGTCGAGCGGCTGCATCTGGCGCAGGCCGAAAAACTGCTGGCGAAGGCGGCCGCCATCGGCGCATGATCCGGCTGAAGTTCACACACCCCTGGATTCGAGAAAATGAAACTCTACCGCTTCCTGACCGCTCCTGATGACGCCAGCTTCTGCCACAAGGTGACGGCGGCGCTGAACAAGGGCTGGCACCTGTTCGGCTCGCCCACCTATGCCTACAACAAGAAGACCAAGACCATGCAATGCGGCCAGGCCGTGGTGAAGGATGTCGACGGGCAGGAGTATGGGCCGGATACGAAGCTCAGCGATTGGTAGCCAAAAGGCGCATCCCCTCCGCTTCGTCATCCTAGGGCGAAGCAAGGAGCGAAGCGACGCGCGCAGACCCTAGGATCCATGCCGTGACATTGGTCGTAGAATGCAGCGGACCAGAATGGCGCTTGTCCGCGCACCAACGCTCGCTACGCTGAAACCATGACCGGCTACGTCTATATGACCGCAAGCCAGAAGCGCGGCACGATCTATATCGGCGTCACCAATGATCTCGGCCGCCGCATGCCGGAGCACAAAGCCGGCCAGGCCCCAGGCTTCACCAGCCGCTACGGTGTGCAACGGCTGGTCTGGTACGAGGAGCATTTCGATATTGCCGATGCCATCCAGCGCGAGAAGTCGCTGAAGCGCTGGCCGCGTCAGTGGAAGATCGAGCTGATCGAGAAGGCGAACCCGGAGTGGTTCGAGCTTTTTCGCGGGATTGGTTGGTAGCGCGATCGGTGTCCTGCACCGCTGGAGCACTGCACCAGCGTCGCGGCATGGATCCTAGGGTCTCCGCGACGGAGCTTCGCTCCTGCTTCGCCCTAGGATGACGACCGTGTGTGGCTTTCCTCTACTCGGTTGCTCGCTTTACTCCGCCGCTTCCTCGATCCGCTCCATGTCGTCGTCCGACAGGCCGAAATGGTGGCCGATCTCGTGGATCAGCACGTGGGTGACGATGTCGCCCAGCGTTTCCTCGTTCTCGGCCCAGTAGTCGAGGATGGCGCGGCGGTAGAGCGTGATGCGGTTCGGGCCTTCGCCGGTCTGCGGGTTCCAGCGCTCGGCGATACCGCGCCCCTCGAACAGGCCGAGCAGGTCGAACGGCGTCTCCAGCGACAGGTCATCCATGATCTCGTCGGTCGGGAAATCGGCGATCTGGATGACGATCTCGCCGGTCAGCTTGCGGAAATCCTCCGGCAGGTGGGCGTAGGACTCCAGCGCCAGGAACTCCATCTCGTCCATCGACGGGGAAAGCTGGTCGTGCCAGGTGCGGGTCTTGTAGATGCGGGCCATGCTTTGTCCTTTGATCCCGGCATATAGGCTTTCGCGGCAGGATCGGCAAATGGACCGGGATTTCGAAGGTCGGTCCTTGCCGCCTCGCAGGGAATCGCTGAAGCAGGCGAGGCCAGAGGAATAAATTCCTTCTGACTCTGCTTGACTCTTCCAGCACCCTCTGGAATCTATAGGAACATAACAGGAACAATTGTGAGTGGAAGCTGACCGTCATGGCGATGACCGCCGTGGCGCGGGAGACTGTTTTTGCCCTGCGCCGCCAGATCGCGAAGATCGAGGGAACGCTGCCCGAGCGCCTGCAGGCGCCGGCGAGCGCGGCTCCCCGCGCTGTCGCCGACGCGGACCGCACCGTGGTGCGGCGCGGCATTGCCGTGGCGGCGCCGGATGCCTTTCTGGGCACCGGCGTCGAGCGCCTCGATGCGGCGCTGAGCGGCGGCCTGCCGAAGGCGGCGTTGAGCGAAATCCATGGCGCCGAGACCCGCGATGCCGGAGCCGTCGCCGCCTTCGCTTTGTCGCTCGCCAGCCTGATCCTCAAGCCGGGCCCGAGCTTCGAACAAAGTACCCACGGGCAAGGCATCCTCGACCAAGGCGCCTCCAAACAAGGCTCAGCCTTCAAGCAAGAATTGCCGGTGCTGTGGATCGGCACCCAGGAAATTTTCCGCGAGGCGGGCTTTCCCTATGCGCGCGGGCTGCATGCCTCGTTCGGCATCGCGCCGGAGCAATTGCTGTTTTCCGAGGCGGCAAAGCTCACCGACGCGCTGTGGATCGCCGAGGAGGCCGCGAAGATGACGGCGCTCGCCGCCGTCATCCTTGAGGTCAGGGGCAATCCGCGCGGGCTGGACCTGACCGCGACGCGACGGCTGCATGCAAGGGCGCAGGGCGCCGGCCGCCCGGTCTTTCTCTTGCGGCAGGCGGCCGCGCCCGAACCGACGGCCGCCCCTGTCCGGCTGATCGTGTCGCCGGCACCGGCCGTGGCGCGCGAAACGATCGCCGGGCCGCTTGCCGGCTCGATCGGCCGCCCCGCCTTCACCGTCACCATCGGCAAGAGCCGCACGGCCCTGCCTGGACAATTCACACTGGAGTGGAACCCCGATGAGCGCAGATTCGATGAAAGAAGGGGCGAGGAAAGAAGACGCAGGCAATGGGCAGAGAATCCTGTCCCTGTGGTTTCCCTATCTGGCGGCCGAAAGGATCCTGCGGCAGCGGCTGGGGCGGTCCTGGCGTTCCCGTCCGCCGGCGCACCAGCCGCTGGTGATCAGCCATCGCGACAGCAACGCGCAGCGCATCTCGGCCCTCGACGAGCGGGCTGAGGCGCTGCACCTGAAGCCCGGCATGGGCATTGCGGATGCGCGCGCCATGCATCCGTCTATCGACATCGTCGAGGCCGATCCCGAAGCCGACCGGCGGCTGCTCGAAGGCCTTGCCGACTGGTGCGACCGCTACACGCCGCTGGTGGCGCTCGACGGGACGGACGGCCTGTTTCTCGACATCACCGGCTGCACGCATCTGTTCGGCGGCGAGCGGGCCATGCTGGACGACATCCTGTCGCGCTTCTTCCATCAGGGGTTCGATGTGCGTGCCGGGCTCGCCTCCACCCCCGGTGCCGCCTGGGCGGCGGCGCACTTTTGCGGCGACCGGATCGTTGTATCCGGCGGGGAGGATGTGCTTCTGGCGCCCTTGCCGCTGGCGGCGCTGCGCATCGACCCGGCGACCCGGGCCAGCCTGGAAAGCGTCGGCCTGCGCACGGCGGGCGCCGTCATGGCGGCGCCGCGCGCGCCGCTCGCCCGCCGCTTCGGCGGCAGCTTGCTGCTGCGGCTCGACCAGGCGCTCGGCCGTCTCGACGAGGCGGTGTCGCCGCGCCTGCCGGTCGCGCCGCTCTCGGTCGAACGGCACCTGGCCGAGCCCGTCGTCCTCACCGAGGACATCGAGCGGCTGGTGCAAATGCTGGCGACGACCTTGAAGAGCGACCTCGAACGCCGTGGCGAGGGCGCGAGAAGCCTGGCGCTGCTCCTGTTTCGCGTCGATGGCGCCGTCAGCCGCATCGCGCTCGGCACATCGCGGCCGCTGCGCGAGCCGCTGCTGATCCAGAAACTGTTCCACGAACGGCTGGCCGCGCTCGAGCAGCATATCGATGCCGGCTATGGCTTCGACCTGGTGCGGCTGTCGGTGCTGTCGGCGGTGGCCTTCGACATGCCGCAGGCCGACCTTGCCGGCGAAGTCAGCGACGACGGCGCCGACATCGCTGACTTCGCCGACCGCATCCGGGCCCGGCTCGGCGAGGGTGCGGTGCTCAAGCCGGTCACCGTCGAAAGCCATCTGCCGGAGCGCGCCGTCGCCACCATTCCCTTCACCGAGGCGCCACGCCGCACGACGCCGCCGAAGAAGCCGGACAGGATGCAGGCGCCGATGACGATTTTTCCGCCGGAACGGCCGATCCGGCTGTTCCGCTCGCCGGAGCCCATCGAGGTGCCGGCCACCGAAATGCCCGAGGGACCGCCGCTGAACTTCCGCTGGCGGCGGGCTTCCTACCGCGTCATGCGGGCCGAAGGGCCGGAGCGCATCGCCGCCGAATGGTGGCGCGAGGCGTCAGGTGACGCGGCGGCGTCGACGCGCGACTATTTCCGCATCGAGGATGCCGACGGCCGCCGCTACTGGCTCTACCGGCAAGGCCTCTATGGCAGTTCGGAAATCCCGCCGCGCTGGTTCCTGCACGGGGTGTTCGCATGAACGCGCTGACCGTCATTCCCTATACCGAGTTCGGCATCCAGTCGAATTTCTCCTTCCTGCGCGGCGCCTCCAAGCCGGAGGAGCTGGTGGTCGCTGCCAAGCTCATGGGCTTTTCCGCGATCGGCCTCGCCGACCGCAACAGCGTCGCCGGCGTGGTGCGCGCCTGGCAGCAGGCCAAGGTCGAAAAGCTTGCCTATCACCCCGGCTGCCGGCTGGTTTTTGGCGACGGCACGCCCGACATTCTCGCCTATCCCAGGGACCGCAAGGGCTGGGGGCATCTGTGCCGCATGCTGACGCAAGCCAATCTGCGCGACGACAGCGAAAAGGGCGCCACCCTTCTCCAGCGCGGCGACCTGCTCGAATGGGGCGAGCTGATGTCGCTGGCGGTGCTGCCCGACCTGGCGGCGGAAGCGCAGGACACGCTGGCCCTGCTTCGGCAGCTCAAGGACCGCTTCGGCGGGCCCCTGCGGCTGGCCGTCTCGCCCTTCTATGCGGGCCATGACCGCTTCCGGATCGAACAGGCGGCGGCGCTGGCCGAAAGCGCCGGCATCCCGCTGATGGCGACCAACGACGTGCTCTATCACACGGCGGAGCGCCGCCCGCTGCAGGACGTGCTGACCGCGATCCGCCTCAACACGCCTGTCGCCGAGGTCGGGCTGGAACTCTCGGCCAATGCCGAGCGTCATCTCAAGCCGCCGCTGGAAATGGCGCGCCTGTTCCGCAGGTATCCGCAGGCGCTGGCCGAGACGCTGCGCTTTGCCGGAGAATTGACCTTTTCGCTGAGCGACCTCCAGTACAATTATCCGGATGAGCCGACGCAATCGGGCCTCGGTCCGCAGGCGGAGCTGGAAAGACTGGCCAGGGAGGGAGCCATCAGGCGCTTTCCGGCGGGTGTGCCGGCCTCCGTCATCAAGCGCATCGAGGAAGAACTCGTCCTGATCGAGCGGCTGAATTACGCCCGCTACTTCCTGACCGTCCACGACATCATCAAATTCGCCCGCAGCGAAGGCATCCTCTGCCAGGGCCGCGGCTCCGCCGCCAATTCGATCATCTGCTTCTGCATCGGCATCACCGAGGTGGGGCCGGACAAGATCGACACGCTCTTCGAGCGCTTCATCTCCGAGGAGCGGAACGAGCCGCCCGACATCGACGTCGACTTCGAGCATGAGCGGCGCGAGGAGGTGATGCAGTACATCTATAACAAATACAGCGCCAAGCGCACGGCGCTCGCCGCCGCCGTCATCAGCTATCGCGGCCGCTCGGCGCTGCGCGAGGTGTCGAAGGCGATGGGCCTGTCCGAGGATGTCAGGGCGTCGCTATCCGGCTCGATCTGGGGCTGGTCGACCTCCGAGCTTGGCGAGAAGGAGGCCCGCGCCGGCGGACTCAACCGCACCGACGCGGTATCGGGGCATGTGATGGAACGCGCCAATGAGATCATGGGCTTTCCCCGCCACCTCTCCCAGCATGTCGGCGGCTTCGTCATCACCAGGGATCGGCTCGACGAGATCGTGCCCATCGTCAAGACGGCGATGGACGAGCGCAAGATGGTCGAATGGGACAAGGACGATCTCGATGCGGTGAAGATCCTGAAAGTGGATATTCTGGCGCTCGGCATGCTGACCTGCCTGCAGCGCGCCTTCACCCTGCTTACCCAGCATTATCCCCGGGCGCGGGACGCGTATGGCCAACCCTATGTGCTGGCGACCCTGCCGCCGGAGGACAGGCGCGTCTACGACATGATCGGCCGGGCCGATACGCTCGGCGTCTTCCAGATCGAATCGCGAGCGCAGATGTCGATGCTGCCGAGGCTCAAACCGAAGGATTTCTACGACCTGGTCATCGAGGTGGCGATCGTGCGGCCAGGTCCGATCCAGGGCGACATGGTCCACCCCTATCTGCGCCGCCGGCAAGGCAAGGAGAAGCCCGAATATCAAAAGCCCGAGCTGGAGGCGATTCTGAGCAAGACGCTCGGCGTGCCGCTGTTCCAGGAACAGGCGATGAAAATCGCCATCATCGCCGGCGGCTTCAAGCCGGGCGAGGCCGATGAATTGCGCCGCGCCATGGCCACCTTCAAGCGCACCGGCACCATCGGCAATTACCGCCAGCGCATGATCGACGGCATGGTCGGCAAGGGCTACACCAAGGAGTTCGCCGAACGCTGTTTCAAGCAGATCGAGGGCTTTGGCGAATACGGCTTTCCCGAAAGCCATGCCGCGTCCTTCGCTTTGCTCGTCTATGCCTCCTGCTGGTTCAAGACCTTCTATCCCGACGTGTTCTGCGCCGCGATCCTGAATTCGCAGCCGATGGGGTTCTATCAGCCGGCGCAACTGGTGCGCGACGCGCGCGATCATGGCGTCGAGATCCGCGAGGTCGACGTCAATTTCTCGGTCTGGGACTGCACACTCGAAAAAGCGCCGTTCGACCCGGCCCGCATCCTGCCGCGCCATGCCGCAATGCGCGGCGTCATCGAGACGGATCACGCGCTGCGGCTCGGCTTCCGGCAGATCAAGGGCCTGTCGAAGGAGCGCATGGAGGTTTTCGTCGCGCGGCGCGGGTCCGGCTATTCGACCGTGCGGGACGTCTGGCTGCGCTCCGGCCTCGATGTCGGCGAGATCGAGAAGATGGCGCAGGCCGATGCCTTCCGTTCGCTCGGCATCGACCGCCGCGAGGCGCTGTGGGCGGTGCGCGCGCTCGACGGCAGAAGCGCGGCCGAAAGCCTGCCGCTGTTCGACCAGCCGGAAATCCGCCTGCGCGACCTGGAGCCGGAAACCAAACTGCCGAAAATGCCGCTCGGCGAGCATGTCATCCACGACTACCGCTCGCTCGGCCTGTCGCTGAAGGCGCACCCTGTCGCCTTCCTGCGCGAGCGGCTCGACCGGGCCGGCGTCACCCCCAATGCCGGGCTGCCCTCGTTGCGGGATGGCAGGCGTGTTTCCGTCGCCGGCCTGGTGCTGGTGCGGCAGCGCCCCGGCAAGGGCAATGCCATCTTCCTGACGCTGGAGGACGACAAGGCCGTCGCCAATGTCATTGTCTGGCCGAGGATCTTCGACCGTTATCGCCCGGTCGTCATGGGCGCCAGGTTCATCCGCGTCACCGGCAAGCTGCAGTCGGAATCCGACGTCATCCACATCGTCGCCGACAGGATCGAGGATCTGACGCCGTGGCTGACCGTGCTTCTGGAGAAGGTTGGCGCGGCTGGGGTGGAGAGCCCGGTCTGGGATGTGGACCGCTCCAGCCGGCGAAGCGCGCCGACTGTGCAGAACCTGGCGGTGCTGTCGGAAGAAGCGGAGAGCGTCATGCCCAAGGGGCGGAATTTTCAGTAGGGTCGCGCATAGGGAGCAACCAGCGTTGGCGCTCTACGGCGCCAGCCTCCGCAAACTTCGGTGCTGGAAAATCAGCTCGGCCCGCTCAACCTCGGGGGCGGCGAAAGCATATCTTCCGCCGAGATCGTCCGTGCTTCCGAAGGCAGCATGATCGGGATGCCGTCGCGGACGGGATAGGCGAGTTTGGCTACCCTGGAGATCAGTTCGCCGCGCTGCGGGTCCCAGGTCAGCGGGCCCTTGGTCAGCGGGCAGGCGAGCAGCTCCAGCATCCGGGGGTCGACGCCCTCCTTCCTTCCCTCACGTCCGTCCGCCATCGGGCCGTCTCCCTTCGTCATCGTCGCAGCTCGCCACCAGCCTTGCGTACCGGCAGCCTACTGCAGGCTCGAGCCGAAATCCTCATTCTCGCGCGCCAGCGTCATTTCGGTGATGGCGATCAGCGTTTCGGCGCGAGTCTTCAGGTCGGCGGCTTCGAGCAGCGCCTGTTTCTCGGCCGGCCCGTAAGGCGCCATCATCGACAGCGCATTGACCAGCATGGCATTTTCGGCGCGGCTGACGCTTTCCCAGTCGGCATCCAGATCATTGGCCTGCAGATAGGCGCGGAAAGCCTTGAGCAGCGCCGGCCGGTCGACTTCGGCCGCCGCCTGGTCCTCGTCGAGGTCGGCGAGGAAGGGCGCCAGCTTGCACTGGCGGAACGGCGCCTTGGCCGTCAGTTCGTGGGCGACGCGGAAGCGGCACACGCCCTGCAGCGAAATCAGGTAGCGCCCGTCGCCGCTCTCGGAAAGGGCAATGATGCGGCCGACGCAGCCGACATTGCACAACTCCGGCTCGCCATCGTCACGCAAGGCGCCGTCGAGACTGGGCTGGATGATGCCGATGAGGCGGGAGCCGGCGAACGCCTCGTCCACCATCTGCAGGTAGCGCGGCTCGAAGATGTTGAGCGGCATGCGGCCACCCGGCAAGAGCAGCGCGCCCTCGAGCGGAAAGATCGGGATTGTCGACGGCAGATCCTTCGCCTGCCGGTAATGCGCGTTTCCCGCTTGCACCTCGTTCCTCCGATCGCCTCATTCCAGAAGCGCATATTGCTCCCAGCGCTGCGGCCGCCTGCGAATCTGCCTAATCTGGCGCAGCCGCCGCCATGCGCAAGCCTTGGCGGCGTGATTGCGACGCCGGCGTCAGGAAAACAGCAGCGACGACAATTTGCGCCGCGCGGCCAGCGTCGCCTCGTCGGTCATGCCCCAGGCCTCGAACAGCTGCAGCAGCTGGGTCTTGGCGCCGTCCTCATTCCAGCTCCGGTCGGCCTTGATGATCGCCAGCAGATTGTCGGCGGCGGCGGCGCGCTCGCCACGGGCGTTCTGGATCATGGCCAGGTCGAAGCGCGCCTGATGGTCCGCCGGATTGTCGGCCAGGCGGCGCTCGAATTCGGCCGGATTGCCAAGTTCGGCGGCCTGCGCGGCAAGCGCCATCTTGGCGCGCAGGGCGGCGAGGGCCGGCGCGTCCTTCTTGGCTTCCGGCGCGGTTGCCAGCAAGGCCTCGGCGCCTTCGGTATCGCCCGCCTCGAACAGCAGGTCGCCCAGACCGGCGATCGCCTCGATCGTCTCCGGCGCCTGGGCCAGGATGGCGTCATAAATGTCTGCGGCCGCCTGCGTGTCGCCGGCGTCGCGCGCCTCGGCCGCGGCCGCCAGCGCATCGGCCACGGGCGGCGCGCCGGTGCCCTTGCCGCCGACCTTGTCGATGAACTGCGTGATCTGGGTCTCGGGGATGGCGCCCATGAAGCCGTCGACCGGCTGGCCGTCCTTGAAGGCGATGACCGCCGGGATCGACTGGATGCCGAGCTGGCCAGCGATCGAGGGATGGTCGTCGATGTTCATCTTGACCAGCTTGACCTTGCCGCCGGCGGCCTTGACCGCCTTTTCCAGTTGCGGGGTCAGCTGCTTGCACGGCCCGCACCAGGGCGCCCAGAAGTCGACCAGCACCGGCTGGCGGCGCGATTCCTGGATGACGTCGGCGGCGAAAGTGGCGGTGGTGGTGTCCTTGATGACATCGGCGGGAGCGGCGGCCGCGGGCTTGCCGGGCTCGGTGCCGCCAAATTGCACCGTCGTGGCATATTGGCCGCCATTGCTGCCAAAGGCACCGCCAAACGGATTGTTGTCACTCATCTCGTTACCCTTTCGGTCGCGCAGCCGGCCGGCCGTCGCGATATCTCTGATTGGAACCGGTTTCGCCATCCATGTGGCGATCAAGCCGAGACTTTCAAGATAGCAGCATCGTGCCCGGTTGCCTCGATGAATCTGATGAGGTCGCCCGACGCGATCGATGTCGTCGCCTCATTGGTCAGCGGATGGGCGTTGATGACGGAATGCTCCATCAGATCCTTGTCGAGCACCAGCTTGACCCGCCCGGCCGTGTCATTGATGACGCCGAACACCGTCACGGCGCCCGGCGTGACGCCGAGCAGCTCCATCAGCATCTCGGGCTTGCCGAAGGAAACGCGGCTGGCCGCGCCGATCAGCTGATGAATCTGCTTGAGATCGACGACCGCGTCCTCACCGACGGTGACCAGGAAGAAATTATCCTTCTTGTCTTTCAAGAACAGGTTTTTGGTGTGCCCGCCGGTGATTTCGCCGCGCAGCGCCTGCGAATCGGCGACCGTATAGAGCGGCGGATGGCGTTTGGTCGACGCGGCAATGCCGAGTTCGGCGAGAAAGGCAAAAAGCTCGGTTTCGGTCTTGGGCATGGGGCTTCTTCGCTTCGGCTGGTTTCCAGCCATGCCGTTTATCGCATCGGCCGGAAAATCGGAATCGATTTTCGAAGGCCGATGCAAAGGCGCCAATCCGGCCGCGTTTCGCGCCTGCCGGCAAGAACTTCCCAGGCCGCGCAGCCTGCGCCGCGCGCCGCCGCGAAATTCGCGTCGCGTCGCAAACCCCTTTGTCGCGCGGGCTTGCGGATACAGTTTGCCGCCTTCGAAAAAGCCTGCGATTTCCCTGTTGCAATCGCCGCGCTCTTCAGCCATATAGGCCCGGCTTGCGGCCAAGACGCCGTGTGAGCGGGTGTAGCTCAGGGGTAGAGCACAACCTTGCCAAGGTTGGGGTCGAGCGTTCGAATCGCTTCACCCGCTCCAGTTTCCTCCAGGGAAATCAAGCATCGAAAAGCCGCGGTTCGCCGCGGCTTTTTCGTTTTCGGGCTGCTGGTTGAAGCCGCTGCCCGCCTCGCTGGCAACTTGTCTCGCGGGCAACATGTCTTGCCCACTGTCATGCCGGCAACATTCCGCCACCGCAAAATCATGTCCGACACAGTCTATCCAGATCGCTGCACGCCATTGCTTGCCTTTTCGGTGTGCCGGATGCCTTCCGCCAGCGTATCTCTAATAACCCGGCCATGCTGCCTCGGGTCGGTTGCATCAGTTACTTGCCGGAGCGAGTCGCTAGCCGGCTTGATTTGAAATAGACCGCCCGGGTAGGCGACCTCGTAATTCTCCGCAGCGATGATCTTTGAATTCTAAAGATCGTATTTGACGCCAATAGAAGAATTGTGAATACTATACCGTATCAGATGCTTTTGTAACTGCTTGGCTAGAGCCGGATGATTTCAGGTCGAATCGACCGGAAGTCTGAATCCGTGTCTAAATCAAGGAGATAGAGCATGATGTCGTCCGAAAACCGTTTCACGCTTTTCGGCATCGTGCTCCAGGGGGGGAGCGGTGGACTCGGCAACTTTCAAGCAATGGCTGGCGAGGCTGGAAAAGCGCGACCCGGCGGTGTTCAAAGCTGTATCGCGGCGAATGGACGAGCAGCTCGCGGCGGCGCCGCTTGCCGCCGAGGCGACGACGCTGGAGGGCGGGGCGCCCGGCGACGGCTTCGACTTCAACCAGATCGTGGCCGAATCGATCATCAAGGAGGGCCGGCCGGCCCTGCTGATCGCCAACGATCTTATCTCCGAGAAAGGCGTCGAAATCGACGCCGGCGGCCAGGTCGTGGTGGACCGGCTCAAGGCAGCGGCGGCCAAGGTCAATCCGGTCATTCCGCTGGTCGGCCGCGTCGACGTGGTCAACTTCCCCGGCTCGGCGACGTTCCTTGGAACCGCATGGCTGGTCGCCGACGACGTGGTGGTCACCAACCGTCACGTCGCCGAACTGATCGCCCGCTGGGACGGCGGCGAGTACCGCTTCATTCCGGGCCAACTGGGCGGCAAGCTGGGGGTCAGCATCGACTATCTGCACGAAGCGGATCGCAAGGCCACGGCATCGGTCACCGTCGAGCGGGTGATCTGGATCGAGACCAACACCAGCAAGGCCGATATCGCCTTCCTCAAGGTGAAGCGCGGCAATGACGGAGCCCGGCAAGGCCACGTCGAGATCGCCGAACAGGACGCCGCACCCGGCGCCGATGTCGCCGTCATCGGCTACCCGGCGCGGGCATCGGCGGACATCATCCCCGACCAGGCGTGGATGGATCGCATCTATGGCAGCCGTTACGATGTCAAGCGGATCGCGCCCGGCAAGATGGACGACCCCAGCCGGGGCTGGAACACACATGACTGCACGACGCTTGGCGGCAGTTCGGGCTCGGTCGTCCTTTCCCTGGAAACGGGCAAGGCGGTGGGGCTGCATTTCGCCGGGCTCTACATGGTCGAGAATTACGCGGTTCCGGCTTCGATGCTGGGCCAGTACATTCGCGAGCGGCCCTGGCAAGGTGGGAGAGTTGGAGAGGCGACGCAAAAACCCGCCAATGACGCGGCGTCCGCGACGGGTTGCGCCGGGGGGCAGGATGGCGGCCAGCAAGCTTCGGTACAGCAGGTCAACGTCCAGCAGGCGACAAATCAGGGCAATTCGGTCTCGGTGACGTTCCCGTTGACGGTGACCGTGTCGCTGGGCGAGCCGCAGCTGGCACAGCCGGCGCCTCAACCTGCAGCCGCGGTCGCAGTCGCAGTTGGGCCGACGGATGTCGTCAGCGCGGCGCGGCAGTTGCGGCGCGACACGCGCCTGGACGGCGTCGTCAAGGTGCTGCCGGGCTATGTGGTCAGCGGCGGCCAGATCACCGACCAGGAATGTGTCGTGGTCGCCGCCGACCCGGCCGTGGTGTCTGATGTCAAGGCGCAAAGTCCGGCAAGGCTGGGCGGCTATCCGGTCGTGGTGCGGGCGGCGACGATCGCCGAACTCGCGGGGTCGATGGGGGCGCTGGCCACGGAAGCCGTATCGTCGACACGCTACAATGACGACGACCGCAAAGGGCCTGACTTCAGCTTCGATGTCGTCGAGCAGCCGATGACGGTGACATGCCATGTCGGGCCGGAACAGGGCTGGATAAATCTCCAGGCGTTCCTCAAGGGCGCCAACAAGTTCATCTCGTCCATGTACCAGTTCCACGTCAAGCACATCGCCGGTGCGATGGAAGCGGCGCTGAAGTCGGGTACTTCGCTTTCGATCGTGCTTGATGCCCACACGCGCGACGACAAGAAGGAAGCCGCCGACGAATTCAACCGCAAGACGACCTTCGCCGCATGGCAGACGGCTTTCGGAGCCAAGTTCGACCATATCTATGTGCCGAAGGGCTCGACCGGGCTTGTCGCCAGCGACTACCACATCAAGGTGACGGTGCGCGACGATCATCTGGTCTGGCTGTCGAGCGGCAACTGGACCCACAACAGCCAGCCCAAGGTGGAAGAGGCCGACCTTGCCAAGCCCAGCAAGGTGTCTGGAATGGGCAACCGCGAATGGCATGTCATCCTCGACAATGCCGAGCTCGCCAAACGGTTCAGCAGCCACATCCAGGCCGATTTCGCGCAATCCAAACAGCTCGGCGGCGCCCTGGAGGCGGTGGCCGACGAGATCTATGTCGACGTGCCACGGGCGGCGCTGCAAACCGTGATGCTGGAGGCCGCGGCAACGCAATTGCTGCAACCGCTCAAGATCGGACCCCGCAAGGTGCGGGTGAAACCGCTGCTGACCCCCGACCTGCGCGGCAAGGTCTTCACCGACGCGGTCCTGGAACTGATCGAGTCGGCGCAGGAACAGCTGGTGTTCCAGAACCAGTACATCAACATCGATGCCGATACCGGCGGCAATCTGTCGGTGCTGGTCGATGCCCTGGCAAGGAAAGCCAAGGACATCGAGGATGTGCGCATCATCCTGAGAGGCAGCCGCTCCGAGCTTCTGGTGACCGGCCAGGAACTCAAGCGGCGCGGATTTCCCGACGTCAACAACCGCATCCGCGGCATCAACAACACCCATACCAAGGGCATCGTGGTGGATGGCAAGCGTGTGCTGATCGGCAGCCAGAACTGGAGCTCCCTGGGCGTCAGCCTCAACCGCGATGCCAGCCTGCTTTTCGACGACGCTGATATTGCGGGCTATTTCCTCGGCGTCTTCGAGCTCGACTGGAGACGGGCGACCAGGCTGGCAGATGCATCGGCGGCGGCGGCGACCAGCACGCACGCGCCGCGCCTGGCGGTCGGCGAAGCGCCGCCGGCGGGCCATGTGCGCATGACATTGTCGGAATATCTCGAGGGGTGAGCTCCATGACAGCCATTGCCAGTGCGGATCAGGTTGCCAGGGACGGCATCAAAGCGATGGTTGCGGCGATCACGGCGCGCGTCAAGGATCGCGAGACGCTGATCTGGCTGTGGCCGCAACTGGAACAGCAGGTGATGGCGTTCGACGGCCATCTGCAGACGACGCTGTTCCCGGGGTTTGAGGCGCCCGCCGTGACGGCGTTGCCGCAGGCGCTCGATCCGCCCGAATTGGCGGCGGCGCTGCGGCTGGCGCTGCTGACGGCCCTGGACGGGATCAGGCCTGTCGAGGAAGCCGCGGCCGGGGCTGCTGCCGTCGCCGCCAGTGCGGCGGATATCCTGTCCGAGTGGAACAAGCTTTCGGCATTCGTCAGAAACAACATCAGCGGCGGCTTCGCCGGCTTTCAAAACATCCGCGGCCGGCTTTATGCCCAGTTCGGAGCACCCGATGACCCGGCCAAGGCGATCGACCGGGTCAATGCCTATTACAAGCAGATGCTGGGCGCCGGCTTTCCAAGGGCGAGCTTCAAATCGCCGGTGCATCCCGTGCTCAAGGCGAGGCTCGCCAACACCGCCGCGCTGCTGACCGCCAAGAACGCGCAAGGCGCGCTGAGTGCGATCAAAAGCGTCGGCGGTTTCAACATAAGGCCCAATGTCAATTCGCCCACGCAGCTCAGCAACCATTCCTTCGGCTGGGCGGTGGACATCGATCCGGAGACCAATCCCAACGTCAAGAAGGACAATCTGCCGCTGGCCATCATCATCGCCTTCACCGGCGTCGACCTCTACGGCGCCGAAAGCGTCAAGCTGCGCACCGCCGCGCCCTACGACACGCTGCTGCCGGCGGCGGTCGCGCTGTCGAAGGCCAATGCGGCGTTCGTGGCGGCTTTCGCCAATGCGGCCGGCCTCAAGGACGGCATGGGCAAGGCCGTGACGCGGCTTTGCGGCGTGGCGCTGCCGGCTGCCACGCTTACCACGGCACATGCGCTGGCAACCGCGGTGCCGGCCAAGCTGGCGGACCTCGGCACGCTGCTGCAAGGCGCCGGCGCCACGCCCGCCAAGGCCAAGTCGACCGCGGAGCTGCTGGGGGATGCCGCGGATCTGTTCCGCAGGGCCGCCAAGGTCGGCACGCCCAAGATCATCGGCAGCGATGCCTCGGTAGCGCGCTTCGGCTTCTTCAACCTGGCGCCGGAAGCCGCTGCCGGGCTCGCCGCCAGCGACGGCGGCGCCCTGCGCTGGCTGGGTGCCGCCGTCGGCACCAAGGATTACATGCATTTCGAACTGTCAGCGGCCGATCAGCCAAAGCTGTTCTGACCGCTGTCGAGGCCACCGGTCGCCTTCGGCCGGATCGATGTGTTGCGGGAGGATTTCCATGGCCAATTCGGAGATCGAAGACACCATCGCCGCGGTCGGCTACGCCAAGGTGCTGGTAACGCTGGCGCCCAACGTGATGGGCGCCGCCCTCGAGGCAACGACCGCCGGTGGCGACAACAGCGTCCGCGCCCTGGCCGAGGCCAAGAAGCTGGAAAAACACTTTATCGTGCCCAGCGAGGCGCAGCAGGAAAGCCTGGCGCTCGGCGCCCGCGTTTCGGCGAGCCGAAACTTCAACCGGGCCGTCGACCCGGCGACCCGGCGACTGCGCGTCTACCCGCATCTGGGCCTGGCGATCGGTTATGTCGACAAAAGCGGTGCGGCGGCGCTGGAGGCAAGTGCTGCCACGTCGAACGTCGTCAAGGCGCCGGAACTCAGCCTGATCAGGCCGACGGCGGTCAGGCCGGCGCACCGCAAGGCGGCCTTGAGCTGGGGCCTCAAGGCGCTCGGCGCGGACGCGATGTGGAGCGCAGGTTTTGACGGCAAGGACGTCGTCGTCGGCCACCTCGATACCGGGGTCGACGGCAGCCATCCCTCGCTCAAGGGGGCGATCTTCGATTTCGCCGAATTCGATCTGGCGGGCGACAAGGTGCCCAACGCCAAGCCGCACGATAGCGGCGAGCATGGCACCCATACCGCCGGCACCATCGCCGGACGGGCAGGCGCGAAGGGCGCTTTCGGCATGGCGCCCGGGGCAAAGCTCGCCAGCGGCCTGGTCATCGAGGGTGGGCAGGTGATCGAACGCATCCTGTCGGGCATGGACTGGATCATCGAGCGCGGCTGTCCGATCCTCAGCATGTCGCTGGGTCTCAGGGGCTTCACTCCTGCCTTCGAGCAGATCATCAACGCCTTGCGCACCGCCGGTGTGCTGCCTGTGATTGCCGTCGGCAACGAGGGAGCCTTGAGCAGCCGCTCGCCAGGCAATTACGACACCGTGCTGTCGGTCGGCGCCATGGACGCCGCCCAGACCGTGCCGCTGTTTTCAAGCAGCCAGAAATTCACGCGCCCGAACGAGCCCCTGGTCCCGGACCTTGTGGCGCCAGGGATGGGGGTACTGTCCTGCATTCCCGGCGGCCGGTTTGCCGAGATGGACGGAACCTCGATGGCGACGCCGCACATTGCGGGGCTCGCGGCGCTGCTGCGGCAGGCCAGACCGCAAGCCAGCATCGCCGACCTAGAGCAGGCGATCCTCGGCTCCTGCCGGTTGCCGCCAGGCATGCCTGTCGCGCGCGGCAATCGTGGCGTGCCGAACGGCCCGCGCGCTTTCCAGTTGCTCACCGGATCGCCCTTGCCTGTCGCCGCCACGGCGGCGTCCAGGCGCCGGCCCGTCAAGCCGGCCGCGGCCGCCGCACGGCCCGGAAAGCCGGTGGCGGCCAAGAAACGGGCCGGCAGGCCAGTTGCGGCCGCGGCGCGGGCCGGAAAGCCGGGCAAGAAGGCAAAGCCGACGTGAAAGAAGAGACAGGACGGTCCTGCGTTTCCGCAAGAACGGTGAACCACTCCAACTCGGCGACAGGGTCGGCACGCAGCCTGTCATTTCCGGGAATCCGGCCTATATTATAGTGGGTATGGAAACCGAGGCTGACACAATGGCCGAGAAGCAAACACCGCGAGAGAATGCGTCGCAAGTGCAGACATCGCCCGAGTGGGATGCGGCGGCGGTCAAGGACGAATTAAAACGCCAGGCGGCGCGTTCCGGTGCGCCGGTGAGCGCCCAGGTGTTCTTCAAGGAAAGCGTTGCCGGCGCCACACTGCCGCAGACCGCGTCGCGCATCATCGAACAGGCCGAGGAAAGCGTCGGCAAGCAGGGCACCCTGACCTTGGGCAAGGTGCGTGCCTCCGCCAATTCGGCTTCGGTCAGCGGCGATCCCGAAGCCATCGCCGCAATATTGGAGAGCGCCGAAGTCAAATCGGTGTTGCCAAATGCGATCGACGACGTGCTGCCCAAGCCGGTCAAGCGACAGCTGCGCTGAAGTGCGGTGATATTCAGCCGGCCTGCAAATGGCTGTTATCTGCGCTTCCGGTGCTCACGGACCTGAATGCCCGTCCGCTCCGGTTATCGAAAGCCACCGTCTTCGGCTCGGCCTTACCTGAATCCCACCACACTTCGGGTTTGCCATGGCCGGTCGTCACGGCGCCCTGGCCAAGCCCTTGCCACGGCTGACCACCGGAACACCCTCGGCGAACCCTGCCGGCCTGGCGCCGGCGACAACGTTGGCGCGCACGGCGAATCCGCTTTCGGCATTGCCGCCTTCGCGTTCATTCTGCCACCACAGCGCGGCAAGGCCGGCGACATGTGGGCATGCCATGCTGGTGCCGTTCATCGCCACCAGGCCGCCTCCCATCTTCGCCGAGACGATATCGACGCCGGGCGCGCTCAGCCGTGGCCCGACATTGGAGAAGGGCGCGATTTCGAAGGCGCCGGCGGCATTGCGTAGCGCGGCCCCCACCGAGATGATGTCGGGCGAGGCGGCGGCGGGCACGCTGACGCCGACGACGTTCTTCGGGCTTTCATTGGCGCGGCTCTCGTTGCCCGACGCCGCGACGATCACCATTCCCTGGCTTGACGCATTCTCCTGCAGCAGATCGGCGACGCACAGTTCGAACTGCTTCAGCGTCTCGCGATAGGCGACCAGCGCGATCGAGGTGGCGAAGGGCACGTCCTGCCCGGCGTTCACCAGCCGCTTCACCATGCCGGGAAAATCGAAGCCGATCGACATGGAGACCACCTGGGCCTTGTTCTCGGCCGCCCAGCGCAGCGCGTCGAGCACCGCCTTGGTCGAGCCGCGTCCCCTGTCGTCGAGCGCCTTGGCGATGAACACGTCCTTGACGCCCGGCGCCACGCCGATGCGCACGCCGTCGACGCTGCCGCCGAAGATGGTGCCGGCGCAATGCGTGCCGTGACCATTCTCGTCGGCGAAATCGGCGGGGTCGCCGCCGGTGAAATTCCGGCCGGTAATGTTTTTGCCCGCGAAGGCCGGATGGGTGCTGTCGATGCCGGTGTCGATAACCGCCACCCTGACACCGGAGCCGTCCATCATCGACAGGGCCGCGCCGACAACGTCGACACCCCACGCCATGGTTTTCGCCTTGGCATCGCCCACCGCATCGGCCGCGACCTGAAGCCCGAAATCGGCGGCGATGCGCGGCTCGATCAGCGTCACCGGCATATTGGGAATGGCGATCAGGCCGGGAGTATCGTTATGCTGCTGCGCCTCCTCGGCCGTCAGCACCGCCGAGGTCACCGACAGGATAGGCGGTGGTGGCGGCGGCGGTTCATCCGCCTTCTCCAGGGCCTCGGCCAATATCTCCGGGTTGGCGCCTATGTCCCGGGCAACGCCGCTCTGCAGACCGCCGCCCTGCAGATTGTCCGAGACCACCGGGCGCTCGATGATGATGTATTCGAGATCCACCGGGCTGAACGTCCGCGCCTTTCGTGCCATCGCCTTTTCCCTCCCTCTATTCCGGCGGCAGGATGCCGCGCGGCCGTCAATTCTTCTTGATGTCGCCCCCCGTTGGCGGCGTCGCCGGCGTTGGCCGGCTGCATTCGGTGTAGCCTTCGCGGGCGACAGCGTTCGGGCACCAGGGCAGCAGCGCGCGCAGATAGGCATCGGCGCTGTCGGGCGCGAGCTTGCGCACCTGCTGCAGGAATGTTTCGGCCTGCCCGAACGAGGTTTCGAACACCGGCCGGTAGGCGCCTTCGCGCAGATAGACCGCGGCAGCGCCGTTTCCGGTCGCGGCCCGGTAAGCCGGCAGCAATGCGTCCATCTTGGCTCGCGCCGCCGCGAGGCTCGAATAGGAGCCAAGCACGATCACGGCGGGGGCGTCTTCGTGCCCGCCGGACCGCGCCTTGAGGTAGGCGGTGTCGGGGAACGTGCCCGGCGCGTCGTCCAGGCGCCGCGCGATCATTTTCGGTGTGTCGCCATAAGAGGCGAGCCGCGCCAGCGGCAGGCCGGCGACAAACCGCTCGCGCGCGAGATCGACGATGCGCACCCGCCCATCAAGGCTGGCCGCCGCGACCTTGGCGCCATCGGGCGAAATCGCAAGCTGGTTGACCACCGCGCCATGCTCGGGCAGTTCGAAACTCTTTGGCGCAGCGCCCGTCAGGTCGACCAGCACCAGCGAATTATCCGCCTCGCCGGCGACCAGGAAGCTGCCGTCCCAGGCGATATCGGCGGTGACGGCGGGGGCCGCAAGCGGGATTTCGATGAAGCGGAAGAAGGTCTCGGTGCGGTTGGCGGAAACCGGCGCGGTTTCGGGCTCATTCATCCCTGCGACATAGAGCCTGCCGTTGCGGGTGCGCAGCATAAGTCTTGAGCCGTCGGTGGAGAATTTCAGCCCGTCCCGGTCCGGCGGGCCGATCGGGGCGGCGGCCATCGAAAACGACTCGCCCGACAGGGGAGGCGTGGTGTTGTCGCCTTCGCGCCAGATGCTGAGACTGCCGTCGGCGAAGTTGAGGACGGCCGTCCTGCCGTCGCCCGATACGAGCGTGTTCTCTATGGCCCTGCCCATATCGGCTTTGACGGTAGGCAGACCGGTGGCAGGGTCAACGATCTCGAAAGACTCGTCCGACGTCTTGCGCAGGAAAAAGTCGCCCGACGATCCCGCAAGCCCGGAGAAGGTCGCCTCCGTCGCTTCCCTGCGGATCAGATGGAGGTCGCGCGCCGAATAGAGATCGATCGTATCATCGCCATTGGCGACAATGATGCGCCTGCCGTCTGACGAAAAGGAGAGGCCGGGTAGCAGTTGCGTCAACCTCGGCGGTTGTGGAGCGCGGCGCATGCTTGCCAGCGTCGCGCCGCTGATATCGTACAGGCTGAGCTGGCCGTCCGATCCGATGGTCGCCAGCAGACGGCCGTCGGCGTTGATTGCGACGGCGTTCAGGCCGGTCGTGATCTGTCCGATCACGCGGACGCGGGGTTCGGCTGATGTCACAAGTGCCACGCTGCTGTCCATCATCAATATGAGGGCGGCGTCGCGGTTGCGGTCGACCGATACGGCGGCGATCTTGGACCCGAGCGACTCGGCGAGTATTGAAGCCAGCTCCGGCTCCGCCTTGCGCAGGGCATCGGCAACGGGACCGCCCAGAAAAACGGCATCGGCCATGCCGGGCAATTCGATCAGTCCGGAATTTTCGGCGAAAGGTTTCTGGAGCTTGGTCGGCTCGCCGACGGTGCCGTCCTCGCTGACGGTCAGCAGGTAATAGTCCGTGGTTTCATTGATCGCGCGCGAAGCAAGAATGCGGCTGCCGTCATCGCTGATCGCCACCAGCGTATAGCGCTCGGCAATGTTTTGAATGTGCCAATTGGCGGCGGGAGAACCGGCTTCGCTTGCCCGATAAGTATAGGCGGCGAGATCATCGACCGGCAGGCCCTGCGGCGGCTTGACGGCGGCAACCTTGTAAATCGAGACACGGCCGTCAGCGCCTGCCGCTGCGATGACCGGCTCGCTGATCTGACGGGCTGCGGCAACCGCAACCACGGGACCGGACACCGTACCGAGGCGCAATGGCGCCGGTCCCGCGACGTGCTTGGGGTCGGTCGATACAAGGTCGATGGCAACGACCTGGCCATCCCCCGTCCCGGCAACCGCGAAAGTGCCATCCGGGGCAGCGGCCAGCGCCCGAACGTTCCACAGGCTGCCGACCTGGCCGACCTCCTGGGGCTTCCCGTCCGGTCCGATATCGTAGCGAAAAAGCCCGGCCACCGGCGTTTGAGTCGCCACTTGCTGCTGTTGCTGCTGCTGGTTTCCAAGCAGCGCGCGTCGCCCCACGATTAGGGGCGTCGGATTGCTGCGCCCGATCGCAAACAGCCCGTCTTCGGCTTCCAGGTTGGTTACCCCGCCGGAGAGAAGTACCCGCCTCAGCAAAGGTGGCACCGGTGCTTCCGGAGCGAATTCCCTGGCAAGGTCAGCGTCCAGACTGAGGTTGAAAAAACTGACGGTCCCTTGCTCAGTCCTGCCTATTACTCCGGGGATGTCGGCTATCGGGTGCTGGGCCACTGTCGGCGCGAGCGTTTGACCATCGCTGATGAAATGCCCATAGATCGCGCCACTGGCCGTGCCAATCATAAGCTGATCGTTGATCAGCCAGGCAAGGCTGGTCACCATTTCGCGTTCGGCCTCTGGCCGGGTGATCTTGCTGTCCAGCACTATCTCGGTGTCGCCCAGCAGCCAATGGACGCCAAAGCCCGCCGCCAGGGCGAAGGCCAGGACAAGGCCGATCGCTGGGACGCCTCGCATGAGACGAAGCACGCTTTGCAGGCCAGCCTCCAGGCTTTGCCGAAACCTACGCATGGCCGCAGGGAACGACCCCGTCCTGATGTCTGGCGCCTGGGGCTGCGACTTATTCAGATCGGCGGACAGTGACCCATCGCCGGATTGCGTCTGCGGAACGTTCCTAGCCTGTTTCGCTTCCAGTCCGGGTTCGGTTTTCCCCGATTCGAAAATCTCCAGCTTTTCGAACCGGTCACTGCTCTTTTGAGTTGGCGGGTGCTGTTGTTCAACGCCTTCAAGTTCAGGCTTTTCCGGGAATTCCGCCATCAGAGTGCCTCGGCCAGGTTGCGCGAGTCACCTGGAGCAGCATCGCCATCATTTTCGCGTCGCGCTGTTTTCCAGACATCAGGAGCCTGCCGAGGAAACCAGCCTAGCGTCTTCAGGCGCGAGTAGACCGCTACCGCCAGCAGGCCAAGCAGCGTGACGGCCGCAATGGCAATCAGCGGCAGCCAGACACCCGGCGCGTGCGGGGCGGCCGCGCTCGACGGCCAGAAGCGCAGCATCGCCCAGCACCAGAGCCCGACGGCCGCGACCGCCGCGGCCCGGACCAAAATGATGCGGCGCGCGCGTTCGCGGAAAACCGCGCTGCTGGCCGGCAGATGCAACGTCGGCACCACCTCCGGCATATCGCGCAGCATGAAGTCGGCGACCACTTCGTCGGGTGCGATCTCGATGCCGTTTTCGTCGGGCAGCCAGATGGTCAGTGCTTGCCGGTTGCCGGTTTCGCTTTGCGGCCTGTCCGCCGGTGCGGTATCGGGCGCCGTCTTTTCGGCCGCCCGCGCGCTGCGCAGCATTGCCGCCAGTGCCCCGCCGACGGCGGTGCGCTGCTCCGGGGACAGTGCGGAAAACAGGCTTTCGCGCAGCCAGAGCGGCATGCGGCCCTGCCGGAACCACGGCAGCAGGCAAAGCTTGGCCAGGTCTTCCTCGTCATGGATCGGTCCGCGCGAGCCGTACAGCCGGTTGCCGAGATAGACTGTTATGACGTAGCGGAGCTGCGGATAGCCGGCGCAGGCCGCCAGCCAGTAGAAGCCGTTTTCGCCAAGCCATTCACGCAGGGCGGCAACCAGCTCGGCGCGAGATGTGTCCGATGGCGGGATATCGGAAAGCATGGTGTAGTCGTCGTCACGCAGCATTTCGGGGCGCGGCGGCGTCGAATGGGTGGCGCCAAGCAGCGCCGCCGCCGCTTTCAGCCAGCCCTGGATGCGCTCGACCAGTTCCTCGATGCCGCCGCCCGAGACCGGCGGCGGCGGGCGCCAGCGGGCAATGCGGCGCGTGCCGAAGCCCGCGGCGAGATCGTGGAAACCGTCCGGGGTCGCCCGGCCGATCGGGGCGGCAAGCGCCGCCGACAGGTTCATCTCGCGCTCACCCCATTCGGCCATCGGCACCGGCGTCAACAGCATGCGCGCCGGCCAGGCACGCAGGCTCTCGGCGACGAATTTGAAGGGGCGCTGGGTGAAGTAGTCGACGAGGTCACTGCCGTCGGTAATCAGGACGAGCTGTGCGTCGCCATGCAGTTCCAGCAGTGCGCGCAGGTCGAGCGGTCCCGATTGCGTGCTGCGGGCGCTGGCCCCGACCAGCGTGCGCGGATCCGGGCTGTATTCGTAGACATTGAGGGCGAGGCCGCCGGTCTCGAGTGCGGTGATGAGCCTCGCCACGCGCTCGCGTTCATGGTCGTTGTCGCGATGATGCGGCACAAGGAACAGGAATTCCGCCGTGCGGCTGCGGGTGCCGAAGACAGGCTGGGCGAAGCCGCCGCGTTTCAATGTCTGCGCAATGCTGCGCCTGACATCGAGGCGCTGCGACGGCACCGGCGGGTGCCAGGAGATCTGGCGCACCAGCCGGCGCTCGGGCTTCGGCGCATTGTTTGCCAGTTCGCGCGAGGCGATCGGCGTCGGCGTGCCGCGCAAATTCTCCGGCGGGTTGGTCAGCGCGGCGCGCCACGCCCGCCAGCCGCTGACGACAGCCCAGCCGAGCACCGGCAGCAGCGGCAAAAACAGCAGCCAGCGCGGCCAGTCGGGCCAGTGTTGGGCAACCGGCTGCATGCCGCCCTGCAGCACCGGCTGGTCGAGCGCTTGTTCAATCAAATCGACAAGGCCCCCGACTGTCGACGGAAAACGCACAGCGTTGCCTTTCCGGTCGAGGCCGATATCGACCCCGAATTCCTTGTCCAGAGCGTCCTGCAAGGCCAGTCTGTCATGATCGTTGGCGCCGAGGTCTTCGCTCAGCCGCGTCGTTTCCGAAATCCGGTCAGGTGGGACGGACAAACGTCCTGCGACGATGCGATATATGGTCAACTTGGTCTCGCTGTAGCGAAACGCCTGTATCCTGGCATAGAGCTTGGCTTGCGCCCCCTCGACATCGTCTGGCGTCTCCTGCGTCGCCAAATCGATGCCAAGCTGCAGCCGGTCGCGGTCGAGCCCAGTCGCCAGGTCGAGCTCGGCGGCGGCAAGCGAATATTGGCCGAGCGCATAGGCGCCCGCCAGGGTCGGCGGAACCGGCTCGTACGCCGGCAGCGGCCAGCGCTTCAGCATGGCCTGCAGGAACAGTGCCGGCTCGCTGACGAAGTCGGCCTCGCCGGCATAATATTCGGCGAGCGTGTAGGGCGAGATGCTGAACCCGTATTGTTCGGCGGCCGCGATCGTCACGTCGAGGAAGCGCAGGCGGGCCGACCGCGTCTCATCCACCGGCTGCGACGGATCGATCGGTGCAGGCGTCGCCGTCACGGCATGCGGGGTGACCGTGACGCAGGCGGGTGGGCAGGTTGGCTGGACAGGTATATCCCTCCCGCCGAAAGTCGTCCAAAGCCACGGCAGCAGAATGGCCGCCGCCAGCACGCAAGCCGCGGCACCCGTCTCGCGGCGGGCAAATACGTGCCAGATCGCCCTCAATATGTCGGCCAGGCGCATTCTTGGCGGTTGCCGCAGCTCCGGCTTCCCGCTTTCTGTGCTGCCCGGCGGTTGCGGCGGCCCGGGTATTGGCGGCGGTTCGATTCCGATCGCCGGTTCGAAACGGCCAGGCAGCGGGTTGTCCTCGATCGCCCGGTCGAGTGCGGCGGCCGACTCGCGCGTCTCGGCAAGCACCGGGGTGAGATAGCGGCGCCACAGATCCTTGGCGCTTTCCTCGCCGACGCGGCGCCAACAGGTGCCGTCGTTCAGACCGGTCATCGTCATCATGGCGTCGGCGCGCTGGCGGATGGACACATGTTGCAAGGTGGCGCCGACGCCAGCCGCGACCCGTTCGCGCTCATAAGCCAGGAAGAAGGCGCCGAGCGCGGTCTCGTCCCAGACGAAGCGGTAGGGTTCGCTTGGCATCGGCGCGGGCTCTCAACCGGCCTTTGGCGGCAGCAGCCCGCGCAGGATATCGCGGTCGTTCTTCAGCTTGGCCAGCGCCACCATCGCCGCCTCCAGGCGCACGCCGAGCGCGGCAGGCGCAGCATCCTTGGGCGATGCCAGCAGGAAGGCGGCATCGACGATCTCGGACACGCCGGCCTTCTTGTCGACCGGCTGGTTGCGGAGCTTGCCGACGAGGGCGAGAAGGCCGATGCGGTCGTCGTCGTCGAGCACCAGATCGAGGCCGGTTTTCAGAAGTCGGCGCTCAAGATTGTTCTTGATGATCGTGTGCAGTTGTTGGTCGTCGGGAAACTGGATCTGGTGGAACACGCAGCGCCGCAGGAAGGCGTCGGGAAGCTGGCGTTCTTCATTCGAGGTGATGACGATGATCGGCCTGAGCAAAGCGTCGGCCGGAAAGCTCGGCGTCTGCGGCCGCTTGGATTCGGCATCCGCATTGGTGCTGCCGAGTTCGGGCACGGCGAACTGCAAGGTCTCGATCTCGGACAGCACGTCGTTGGGGAAATCGCGCGATGCCTTGTCGATCTCGTCGATGACGACCATGGTGCGCTGCGGGTGGCGTGCGGCCTTCGGCAGTTTGGACCTTTCATCTTCCGGATGCAGATAAGCCCGCGCGCCGTCAAGCATATGGCTGACATTGGCATAGGGCTGGGCATCGAGGATCGCCGCGCCGAGCGCCTGATATTCGATGTAGTCGGCGGCCGAGCGTTTCTTGTCGGCAGCCTCGCGAAAATTCGCGTCGCGAAAGCGCCGCACCGCGTCATAGGTGTAAAACAGGTCGCGGGCTTCCGAGACCGACCGCGTCGAGAAGAAATAGAGCCTGGAAATGCCAAGCCGCCGCGCGATGGCGAAACCAAGCTCGGTCTTGCCGCCGCCCGGTTCGCCGGAAACCAGCAGCGGCCGCCCGAGCCCGATCGCCACGTCGACCGCGGCTTCCAGCTCGGGATTGAAGACGTAGCCCTTGCCCTTGAAGTCCTCCGCCATGCCATTGGCGGTCAGCGACTTGCCCTTGTCCTCTTTCTGATCCGAGAAGGAGTTGAACCACATCGCCGCTTTCCTCTATTTGGTGTTCCGATAGAAATCTTTCGTGGCGGTCCAGAGTTTGGGCTCGAGCGCCGCGAACGGCATTTTTCGGTCCCCGAGAATGTCATCCACCCGGTCGGAGAGCTTTTGACGGTCTATCCGGTAGGCGCGGTCGATCGCCAATATCCAACGCTTCATCTGGCCGCAGTCTATGTCATCGAAATTCAGGCACTGGCCAAGGTTTGAGCCGGGGGGCGGCGGATTTGCCCATAGGGTCGGGATGGACGCGCGTTCCCGCGCCCAGCGTTGCGGCGCCGACCCGTTGTCCTGGTAGATGAAGAAAATCTGGAAATTGGTTCGCCCATCGTTGACCAATTTCGTGCACAGTCGGCCGACTTCGGTGACGATCAGGCGCTGGCGCTCGAAATCGAACCTGTCGAATGTCTGTTCTATGGCGAAGACGGTGCCCTGTTCGGGTGTGATCTCATAGTCGATTCTCCTGACGATCTTGGCGGCAGCGTCGGCCGGGGCCAGCGTCATGTCGAGCGTGGCCGAGCCGTCGCGCCAGCCATTTTCGGTCGCCCCCTTGTTGAGAAAGCGCGAAAGCCGATCCTCCATTTCGGGGCGCGGCAGCTTTTCGAAGGCAAGGCTCGCTTCCCGCAAGCGTGTCATGAAAAATCCCGGTCCATCGACCGACCGGCAGGCGATGGCGTGCACCAGGCTCTTTGCCGTCTGTATGGAATCGATGATGTTCCATTCGGGATCGTCCCGGTCCAGCAGCGCCATGGCCCGCTTGTGCCGGCTTTTCAGGACCTCCTGCGTGATCACCTCGTTGGTTTTGCCGACCTCGACCGTGCTGGACGCTTCCTTGGGCGGCAGCATCGATTGGTAGATCGACTGGTCGGGCAAGCGCGAGAGCTGCGCGGTAATGGCGCCCAGCGGAATCGCGCGCTGGCCGGGCGGCAGAGGTTTCTGGTTCGGATACTGTTGGCCAAGCGCCGATCCCGGGTCGCCGGCATGGTGCAGCGCGACCGGTTCCAGATTGTCGCCATAGCAGATCGCGCCCGACGAACCGTGCTGGGTTCTCGCATCATGGGTCACGCGGAGCCAGGCTATGTCGATCGAGACAATCCTGCCGTTGGATTCGACACCGGGAATGCTCTGATCGCGGTTGTCCAGGTAGCCGAAGGGGTGATGGTAGATGCTGATGTTGACGCCGCTCGCCGGTCGCGTTTCCGGCGCGGGCAGGAAAAGCCAGCCCCGCTTTGCCGGCTTCGTCCCGTCAGGCCAGCCGGCGGCGTTGCCCTCGGGCAGCGGCTCTTCCCCTATCCGTCGCTCCAACCGGATCACCGCGTAGTCGAGTTTGTCCTGTTCGGGCTGCTCCTGGATGTTGAGATCGCGCTTTGCGAAGGGCGAGAATGCCAGCAGCCAATCCGTGGCCAGCCTGACGGTTTGTCCGGCGCCTGGTCCGAAATAGTCGAAGTGGATGCCGGCCGCGGCGACGAGGTTTCTGTCGTCCCGTTGCAATTTCTGCAGAGCTTGCACGACGTGAAAATTCGTCAGCACGAGGTCAGGGCCGATCAACACCCCGGTGCCATAGACACCGGCGAAATTCTCGAGCGCGCAGGTCCAGCTCCAGCGCTCCGCCCGCAACTTCGCGTCCGACACCCCGCCCCCCGTCCGGCCGGTCGTTCCTACAAGACCAACCCTGCGTTTATAAAATCCATCATAAGTAAAAATTAGGCAACAGAAATATATCCGTCAGAAATGAACCGGTGAGGTCTATCGACGGCCGAAGTTGTTCCGCTGTCCGCATGGCAAGACACCTCCGTGCATCTATCAGCCCAGGGGAAAGCCGGGCAAAGGCAGCTTCGACGGCGCCGGCGCGGCGGTCGCCACATAGCTGCGCATGGCCACATCCATCATCAGCCAGCCCCAGTTGATCAACTGCCCTTGCTCCTGGTCCGAGAAGGGGTCAAGCCGGGTGCGCATGCGCGCCAGCTTTCCGGCAGTGCCCGGATCGGCTTTCAGGATCTGAGGCGCGGGATAGTCCGCCGGATTGCCGTCTATGCCGCTGAAGGCCGCCACGCGCCCGTCGGCGGCGCATTGCGCGAACAGCAGCCGTTTGCGCAGGCCGCGCGCCTGGTCGGTGGCGATATCGAGCGCCCGCAGGGCTTGCGTGGGCCACAGGGCATTCGCCTTTTCTTCCGTCCCGAAAGGCGCGCCGGCGTCGCTGACGATGACCGGGTTGAAATCGTCCACCGTTTCCAGCCCGAGGTTGTCATACGCACCACCGTCGGTGAGCGAAAGGGCGCGCGTATAGGCCTTGTCGCCGTGATGCACGGCGCCTTTCATTTTCACCCAGCTGTCGGGATCCACCTTGATTTCGACCGGCGAAAGCACGGGCGGGAAAGCGCTCGATGCGGCAACCGCCACGGCAAGCCGCACCTTCGGCTTGATGATCTCGCCAATGGTGAAGTCCGCCAGCCGCACCTTCATCAGGCGGACGAGGCGGCCGGTCTGCAGGTTCGTGGCGTTGAACACGAATTGCGGTGTGTCGGGCAGATCCTGCAAGGTGATGCCCTTGAACATGTCATCATAGGCATCGGCCAGCACATCGCCGATCGACTTGCCGGGAAGCAGGCTGCCCCAGCCGACCGCCATCGTGTCGATGGACCGGCGGCAGAAGGCCCGCAGCGGGGCGATGACCTCGGCGTCGAGATTGGTGGCGGTGCCGTTCCCGAACTTCAGCCGCGGCCATGCGGCGGCAAGCATGCCGGAGGCGATCGAACCGCCGGAGACGCTCGATATGCGGCTGAGCCTGGACAGGAAGCCAAGTTCGTTGAGCCGCATCAGGGCGCCGCAGTGATACAGCGTCGCCCGAAAGCCGCCGCCCGAAAGCGCCAGAGCCGGGGTCTTTCGGTCGACGGTCCCGGCTTCTGATATATCCGCCATCATCGTCCTCCGTTTCTGCTGCGTCGGCGGCTGCTCCGGTTGAACCGGGGACGCTTGCGGCCGCTGCAGCCTGGAGGAACCGCACGGCTCGCCAGGACGAATTTCGAAACGGCCTCTTATGCAAGTCGTGGGAAAATCTCAAGAAGTAAAGTGTGCACCATCCGGTGCCAAAAGCAAGAACATACCATTGCTGTATTTCTTGGATGATACCTCGTTCTTGCCATAGCCAGGAACAAGTGCATGGCTCTCCGGAGCGTTTCATCGTTTCATGGAAACGCCGAACCCGCCGAAGCGCGCGATGCCGAAAAGCGTGAAGCGGTTTCGGACGACATCATGCTCTATGTCTTGGATTTAGAGCCGGATTCAGATTTCGGGCCGGTTCGACCTGAAATCGTCCGGCTCTAGGCCTTCTTCGCGCCGTCCGCCTTGCGCAGCGAGGCCTGGTGGACCAGCGACGTCCAGCTGTTGGTCGAGGCGAGGTGGCAATAGATGAGGCCGAGCGCGCCTGATTTCCTGAGGTCGAGAAAGGCCTCGTCGCTCAATTTGTTGAAGGCCGGCTCGTCGATCACCTGGAAATCGGTGAGGTTGAGCACTTCGCCGCCTTCCAGCGTCACTTTGCTCTGGCGCGGCGCGAACAGGTCGTGCTTGTCGATCTTCTCGATCATGGCGCGGGTGGCGTTGAAATCGATCTGGAACTGGTTGCAGAAGGCGAGCGCCTGTTTTGTCGCCTCGGTCGGTTCATTGCCGCTGAAGAACGGCAGCACCTTGTCGTCGCGGAACGGCGCCAGCAACTGGTCGATGACCCGCTCGCTCGCCCGGTCGACGCATAAGGTCAGCCGGCCGGGCTGCTTGGGATCCTCGGCAAGGATGAAGGGATAGCGGCGGACATAGGCGGGGACATAGTGCGGCCCGGTCCATTTGCCGTCGGCATCGACGAACAGGTTCTCGTTCTTGCGCACGCCGGTGATGATGACCGGCGCCTTGGCGGCGCCGATGAAGACGATCGGGTAGGAGCGCATCGCCGCCGGCATTTCCGAGGCCACCACCGGGATGGCGTGCGCCGCGCGGGCGAAGGAAAAGTCGCTGCGCGCGGTCAGCCCCAGCGAACCGTGCCGGACCGGGTTGAGCGCCTCCGGCCTGGAATAAAACAGCGGCATGGCTTCGCCCGCTGTCTCGGTCTTGACATCGCTGTCGGCCATTCTTCGTTCCTCTTCTCCCACGGCCCGGTGGTGCCGGACCGTCCGCTGCAGGGTCCCGAAATGCCGGGATTTGTTTTGCGCACGGATCCTGATCCGCGAAGATCATGCGCAGGATTGAAGTACTGATAAAGGCTCTACAGTGTTCCCGGCTCCGGCAAAAGCAGGTGCCATCGTATTATTCACCATTGTGCGGTGGGTTTGCACCACGCAACGCCCGCAACGGCGCTATGGACAGCATGCCGCGAAGCGGCGACAGTGCCGCCGGCAGCGCGTGGGGCAAAAGGCATGGCATCGGCAGCGGATTTCGAACAGGCGGTTGGACAGTTGTTTGCCGTCGCCGCCGGAGACCGGCAGATTTCGCTTGAATTGAGCGCGGTCAAACGCATCGCCTTCAGCCCGCGCCCGGACGGCGGTTTTTCGCTGCTGTTCAAGGGGCCGCGCGAAACCGCCCT
Source organism: bacterium M00.F.Ca.ET.205.01.1.1 (assembly GCA_004791255.1). GTDB lineage: Bacteria > Pseudomonadota > Alphaproteobacteria > Rhizobiales > Rhizobiaceae > Mesorhizobium. Next base: position 477,610 of record SRUQ01000001.1, on the reverse strand, counting down.
GCCGCAGGCAACCTACCGCTTCACCGGCAATGGCGAGGTCCACGACATTTTCATCGTGCCGGTTGCCGCCGACGCGACCGGGCTGCTTTATGAGGCGGTGTTCAATTAAGTCCGGACCCCGCCACCCGCCGGCGGCGCGCAGGCCATGAGGTCGTAGACGCCCTTGTCCTCGACGACCGCGAAGCCGAGTTCGAGATAGAGCCGCCGGGCCGGGTTGTTCTTCTCGACATGGATCGAGGCCGATTTGCCCGACAACCACGCTTCGTCAATGAGGTCGCGAAGCAGTGCCCTGCCATGGCCCTTGCGGCGATGCGCCGGCAGCAAGGCGATGTCGATGATGCGATGCTGGCTTGGCCAGCGCTCGAGATAGAGGCGGCCGATATCCTGCCCGGCGCGCGCCACCACCAGCCAGTCGGCCTGCGGATAATGCTTGACATAGTGCGCGTGCTGCGCCTGGAACTGCATGTCGAGGAACGCCGCCTTCTGCGCCTCGCTCCAGTCCGTCACGGCAAGCTCTTCCATGCGGGTCGAGGCGTAAAGCCGCGACAGGAAAGGCATGTCGGCTTCGACCGCATGGCGGAAGCTGAGCCCGGCCTGCCGCGACCGGGACCACGCCGGGGCGGGATAGGCTAAAGCCACGTTGGCTGCGATCAACGGTCAGACCGGCGGCGTCAGGTCGCGCACCACGACGATCTGCTTGAGGTTGCTGGTGGTCAGCGCTGTCCACTCGAACTCCCATTCGGAGCTGTCGATGGCCACCTGGTTCAGCGTCCACAGCCCCTGGGTGCCGTCCGGGATGAGCATCAGGCTGAACAGCGCCAGGCGACCGTCGGCATTGTAGTTGAGCGACAGCCGGGTTGAGGCCTGTGAGGCGTTGAAGTCGCGCCATCCCGACCAGTTCTGGGTGTAGGCATCCCACTGCGCATTGAATTCGTGGACGCGCTGCTGGTCGGAAGAGACCAGCACGATGTCGCCATCGCCCTGGATGCCGGCGGCGAGCGTGTATTTGGGCACTCTGGAGTAGCCGGGCGTCGCCCAGGCGGTCCATGTGTCCGAGCCGGCCGGCTGCTGGCGCGTATGCAGGACCTGGCCGTTCTGGGTCAAAGCGAACAGGTTGGTGGCCCCCAGTGGGCCGACCACCGGCGCCATTTCGGTGAACCCACCGGTTTGCCCGGTATCGATCTGCGCCCATTGCGTCCAGTCGGAAACCTTGAAAGCCTGCGGCTTCGTCTGCTGGCAACGGTAGAGGTGCAGGCCCGAATTGATGCCGAACAGCGCGATCCGGCCGTCACCCTGGCGAATGGCCGTGACCGTGACCAGCTGGCCGTTAAGCTGCTGCCAGTCGCTCCACGGCTGGGCGGGCGGCGCCAGCACGTCGACGGTGACGACGATCGGTGTCGTGGTGCCGGGCGGGGTGATGGTTTTCTGCACCTGCACGATCTGGTCGGGGTTCTGGTAGATCCACCAGATGCGGCCCTGATTGTCGGTGGCGAAGACCTCGATACGGCCGTCGGCATCGTTGGCCATCGTCAATTTCTGGTAGCTGGTGGCACCGGGCGGCGCGCCGATGTCCGCCGGCGGGTTCCACTTGTCGATCGGGCCGACCTGGTTGGCGTCCTCGGTGATGAACGACAATTTCGTCGTTCCCGAAAGCTGCGCCACCACCGCCACCCTGCCGTCCTTGGTCAGTCCGGCCGTCATGATCAACCAGGCGCCGGGCGCGATGATCGACCATGCGGCGGGCCACGAGCCGTTCGGCCCGTCTTGAGCCTTCTGGATCAGCCGCCCGGCCGCCGAATCGATGCCCACCACCATCAGCCGCGACAGTTCGAAGAAGGAGCTGCCGGCCGGCATGTGCTGGTAGACGGATGCCGGACCGGATCGCCGCGAACCGGCACCGTCCCTGGCCTTGGTGGCCGTCCTCGGCGCAGGCGCCTTGGCCGCGGGGGTTTTCGACTTTGGTTCTGCTGTCTTTGCCATGATATCGGTCCTGCCCTGTTGGCTCGGAGTTCAGGTTCTGGGCGGATAAACGCCTTGCAGCGCGATGCAGAAATTGCAGGTGAGATAAGGCATCATATTGTTATGCGCCAAGGAGCCGCCGGCCTGCGCGAGTGCTTCCGGCGCCAGAATGGCATTCACAGATGGGTTTGAACCGAGATACATCTGGTTGCCGGCCGCAACGAAATTCCCTTGCGGAGTCTTGAAGGCGCCATCGTCCTCGGAGCCCATCATGGTATGGGAGTGAGACGGCATCTCACTTTGGAGCAATGCCGTGGTTTCCGAACCGCCGGTCTCGCCGAGGTCGTGCAGAGACAGGCCTGGGCCTTGTCCCGGATGCATCGGCGCGCGGCCCTGGAGATCAGGCAGCGCGAAATTGCTTTTGCCATCGCCGCCATATGTGGTGCCGAGCAACGAGAACAGCGCGGTATTCTGCGACAGGGGCAGAATCTGGCCATCGCACAAAGCCCAGCCTTTCGGCGCGAAATTGAACGGGAAGATACGGATTTCGGCAACGAACGGGTCGGCCATGACGTCCTCTCAAGTCGGTGACGGGAAGATCCCGAACAGTGAAATGATGAAGTCCACACACAGATAGGGCTGGAAATTGTCGTGCGGCTGGCTGCCCCCCGTCCCCGCAATGGCATTTGCGGCCATGGGCGACGCGTTGTCAGCCAGATTGAAGTAGGTTTGGGCCTGGGTATTGGCCAATACCGAACTGCCCGGCACCTGCGACGTGGCTGTCGCAACGGATCCCAGCAGCGGGTGCGAATGTGCCGGAATCTGGGAGACCGTCAGCAGGACCCCCTCCACGCCGCCCGTCTCGGCCAGGAGCAGGCTGTTGCCCTGATGGACAGGCAAGCGGCCGCGCAGGTCGGGCAGCGCGAAGGTACTTTGGCCGTCGCCGCCATAGGTGGTGCCGATCAATTGGAACAAGGTCTCGTTTTCCGAGATCGGCAGAAGCTGTCCTTCACAGAACATCCAGCCAGCCGGCGCGAAATTGCCGGCAAACATGCGGATTTCACCAACATAAGGTTGTGCCATGATCGCGTCCTCAGGTCTGCGACGGGAAAATGCCCTGCAAGGCGATGCAGAAGCTGAGCGTCAGGAAAGGCTGCAGATTGGTGTGCGGCTGGGTGCCGCCGATACTCGAGACGGCAGCCGCTGCCATGGCGATGAGTTGGGTGGCCGAGCCATAGGTGTTGGCGGGCGCCTTGGCGAGGATGGCTCCATTCGGATTGGTGACCGCTCCGGTATTGCTGTTGGCATTGACGCTGTGCGTATGCGTGGGCAACTCCGCGATCGACAATGTATGGCTCTCCGCGCCGCCTCGCTCGCCCAGAGGATGGCCGCCGCCTGCATGTATCGGCGTGCGTGCCCTGAAGTCGGGCAGGGCGAAGTTCACCTGGCCGTCACCGCCGAACGTGGTTCCAAGCAGCGAAAACAGCGCCTGGTTCTGGTTGATGGGCAGAAGCTGACCATTGCACAACGCCCATCCCCTGGGCGCGAATACGAAAGACATGATCCGGATTTCGGATAAAAACGGCTCAGCCATACTGCCCCTCCTTGCCCTGCTTCAAATCGTTACCAAGACGATCGCACAACGGTGTGACGCGAACTCCCTTAGAAGCCGCCGGTCGGAAGACTCGGCAGCGTGACGGAGCCGACGGTTCCGAACGAACCGCTTGAGTTGACCGTATCGCCATTGTTGTTGGTGCTGACGGCGGCGAAGCCGCCCTGGATGTTGAACGTACCGCCCACGCTCAGCTGCCTCAGCCGGATTTCGCCGAGCGCCGAGGCGCCGAGCGTGGTGTTGTTGCCCGATATGTTCAGGTTGAGCGTCTCGCCATCGCCCGCGCTGCTGTTGAGCACGTCCAGGACATGCCCTGTCGCGGCATTGTTGATGAAGACATTGTTGAGGATCGTGGCATTCAGGACCGCCGTCGTGCCGGATGCCGCCGTGCCGCCGATATTGGTGATATCCAGGGTTGCGCCGGTTGCGTTGTTGGCGTTGTTGACGGCGATATTGCCCTGGATCAGCAGATTGTTGACCATATCGGCGCCGCTCGTAAATGAATCGAAATTCGTCTCGAACTCGATCGCCGAGCCACTGTCGACGTTGCCTTCGGTGCCGACCGGCGAGGTGTCGCCGATGTGGTTGTTCAGGATGGTCCAGTTGGCGTCGGTGACGCTACCGCCGCCGACCGAGACGACCGAGATGTGAACGCCTTGCTTGGACACATTGTTGATCGTGTTGTTGGAGATCGCGACGGCGATCTTTCCAAGGTTGTGCGAGTCCGCCTCGACCTGGACATCGATGGCGCGCCTTCCGTTCACGAAGCCGACATCGTTGCCAATGGTGTTGTTGCTGATGGAACCGTTGATCTGCCCGCCAGCCGGCGTCGCGGCGCTGCCGCCGGCCGCGTCGACCTGAACGACGCCGGCCAGGGTCGTCAGCCTCGCCAGATTGTTGAAGGTGTTGCCGTCGGCGGCGGTCGGCCCGCCAATGGTGAAATTCAGAATGCCGTTGGCGGAATTGCTAAGGTAGAGGGTGTTGTTGCCGTCGCCGCCGGTGTTGTCCGCGTCGTGGAAATTGTTCTTCTGGACGATGGCGTTGACGGTGCCGGAGCCCTGGTTGCTGATCTGGACCGCATCCTGATCGATCAGGGTGAATTCGCTGCTGGTCACGTTCACCGTGCCAGAGGTCGTCCCGAACAGGTTGGCCAGGAAGCCGTCGGCGCCTGTCGCCGAGGTGGTGAACAGGGCATGATCGATCGTAAACGAGGTGAAGTTCGTGTCGGTGTTGTAAAGTACGACGCCATTCGACTGCGACGACTGCCAGCCCGAAACCCTGGAGTTGTTGTCGAAGGCGTTGACGCCGGTGAGGTTCTGGGCGAACCAGCCATTGCCACCGCCAAAGCCCGCCGGGTTGCCGCTGGAGCCGTCGGAAGCGGGGCTCGAAGCGCCGGGATTTGTAATGTTGACGGCCGACAGCTTGATGTTGCCGCCGCCGACGCTCTGCACGCCGTCGAGACCGGCATTGGTGATGTTCATCTGCCGCAGATTGACGTTGAAGGCGTTGGTCAGGACGACGCTGTCGCCGGTGGTGTTCTGGATCGTGCCGCCGGTGCCGTTGAGCACAAGCAGGCCACCCGACGTCACACCATTGCCGGTCACGGTCAATCCGTTGGCGCCGGTGTTGTTGAGCACGATGCCGTTGACGGCGCCGTTGGCCGAAATGCTCTGGAACGTCAGCCCGCTCGCGCCGATCGTCGTATTGGAGACATTGAGTGCCGTGCCAGTGGTCGAATTGATCGTGTTGACAGCGCCCTGCACCGTCACCGTGCCGCCGCCGGTGGCGTTGAAGCCGGTGGCGGAGGTGGTCGTGATTGCCAGTCCGCCGCCGGTGAAGTTGACCGTCGCGCCGGTGTTGTTGGTCAGGTTGACCGCTGTATTGGTTCCGGTGTTCAGCGTCTTGCTGGCATTGGTGAAATTGATCACCGCAGTGCCGGAATTGCTGCTGACGTCGATGCCGTTGGCAACACCGCCAGTGGCACTGAGGCTGCCGCTGAACAGGACGGTTCCGGCGGTATGGCCGCTGACCTGGACGATGTTGCCGGCCGTGGTCTTGGCTACCGACGCCGCGATGGTGACGGCGCCCGAGCCGCCATTGATGTCGACGCCGACGCCGGTCGGGTCGTTGGTGGCGCCGATCGAGCCGCCGTTCACATTGACCGCATTGGTGTTGTTGTCGATCCGGATGCCGGCCAGCGTCGTGTTGTCGATCGTTACCGTCGTGAAGGTCACCGCTCCATTCGCGCCACTGAGCAGGATGCCGTTGCCGGCGGTGGCCGAAACGGTGGCGGAGGTGAAGTTGAATGCCGCGCTGGAGGCATTGATCTCGATTCCGTCGCCGCTGGCCGACGTTCCGGCAACGCTGACCGTGCCGCCGTTGAACGTGCCGCCGGAGACGCCGGTCAGGTTGATCGCGTCGCCGGCGACCGAAGCGGTCGACTGCAGCGAGGCGAAGGTGGCGCCGCTGCCGCCGACAATCATACCGTTCCAGTTCAGAATCTGGCCACCTGCCGTCTGCACGGTGTTGCCGCTGCCGGTGACGTTGATGGTACCGCCGCCGGTGGCGTTGAAGCCGATGCCTGACGTCGTGTTGATGGCCAACCCGCCGCCGGTGAAACTGACGGTGGCGCCGGTGTTGGTTACCAGATTGACCGCCGTAAAGGCGCCGGTCGTCAGCGACTTGGTGCCGCCACCGAAGGTGAAGCTACCGCCGGTGTTGCCGTGGACGAAGATGCCGTTATCGACAGCGCCGCTGGCGGTCAGATTGCCGGTCAGCGCGATCGTGCCGCCGGTGACGCCGGAAATATCGACGACCTTGCCGGTCGAGGATTTGCTGACCGTGCCGTTGTAGGTGACGGTTGACGTACCGCCGGAGACAAGGAAGCCGACGCCGCTGGGGTTGCTGATCGAGGTGCCGCCGGAGAAGGTGAACGTGCCGCCCGAGCCGTTGGTGATGTCGATGCCGGCATCGCCGCCATTCAGCGTCGTCGTGCCGTTGAAATTGTAGGTGCCGTCGGCATTGTCGAACTGCAGGCCGGTGCCGTTGGTGGCCGACAGCGTACCGGTATTGAAGGTCAGCGAACCGTTGTTTCCGCCGGAAACGCTGACCAATGCGGCATTGTTCGCCTGGGTGATGTTGCCGGAGTAGGTGACCGTGGCGGTGCCGCCGCTGACGTTGAACGAGGCGCCCGAAGCGCCGCTCAGCGCGCCGGCGCCGAGGCCGACCGTGCCGGTGACGTTGGTCAGGCTGACATTGTTGGCGCCGCCGCCGGACGAGGTCGAGTCCAGCGCGATGGTGGCGGCAACCCCGGAAAGGTTGATCGCCCGACCGCCGGTGGAATTCACCGTCTCGGCGCCGCCGGTGGCGGCGATGGTCATCGTGCCGCCGGATCCGCTGATGCCGGCGCCGCTCGTGGTGTCGATGGTAAGGCCGCCGGTGAAGTTCGTCGTGCCGCCACCTTGCGAGACGCCGGCCCCGCTGATCGTGTCGATGTTGGCGAGGCCGGTGATATTCAGCGTGCCGCTGAGCCAGCCGATGCCGCCGCCGGTGTTCGAGGTGTTGTCCACCGTCACCGTGTTGAAATTGAAGGTGCCGGCGCCGCTGTTGGTCGCACTGATGCCGGCGATCAACGTGCCGGTGATGGTGGTGGCACCGGTAACGCTGAACGTGCCGGCAACCTGGTCGAAGAGGATGCCGCTGGTGCCGCCGCTGGCGGTGACGCTGCCGACCGTCATGTTGACCGTCAGCGGATCGAGATCGAGCGCCGTGCCGTTCGTGGTGTCGACCGAGCCGCCGCTGCTGTTGAGCGTGAAGGTGGTGTTGGCGCCCTTGGTGTTGACCAGCAGGCCGGTGCCACCGTTGTTGGCGACGGTGAACGTGCCGAGATCGAGCGTGCCGCTGGTGTTGGTGAGGTTGAGGCCGTTGCCCTGGACCCGCGCGCCGGTCGTGCCGATGTCGAGCGTACCCACCGAGACGGTGCCGCCGGCGCCGGTCGAGTCGAAGGTGACATTGTTGAAGGCGATGCCGCCGCCGGTGCCGCCGGTGACCGTATTGCCGGCAAACGATCTGACCGCGATCGAATTCTGCGTGGCGCTGACGTTCTGGCCGGCAAAGGATGCGGCCAGTGCGGATCCGGTCGATTGGAGCGTGTTGCCGTCGATCGACAGCAGCAGCGTGTTGGCCGGCGCGCCTGATGTTGCGAAGTCGAGCGCCCGGCCGCCGGCGGCGATGTCGTTGTTCCAGAGGAAGAAACTGGAGGCGGCCGTCGCGTTGACGGCAATGCCGGTGCCGGTGCCGGTGTTGCGGATGATGAGGTTGTCGACGCCGCCGGTAAAGATGCCGGTGCCTGATGTCGCCAGGTTGATTACCGAGGTGGCGTTGTTGCTCTGCAGGACAGGCCGCAGCGTATCGATGCCGGCGGGGGCCGAGACGACCGTCGAGTTCTGCACGGTGGTGAAATGGAACGACGCCCCGGCGCCGCCGCTGGCGTCGACGCCGAGCTGCGAGACATCGACGGCCGCGTCGCCGCTCTTGAAGGCGAGCAGCACCTGCCCGTCGTCGAGCTGGAACGACGTCCCGCTGAGATCGATGGTTTCCTGGCTGCCGTTGACGTTCTTGTCGATCAGCACCACGACGTTGGCGGTGGACGCCTGGGCGCCGATATAGCTGCCCGGATTGGCAAGGCTGCCGTCGCCGGTGCCGCCTTCAACGACGTAGTAGACGCTGATCGTCGACAGGTTCGAAATGTCGCCGGTGAAATTGACGTCGTTGAAATTGTAGTTGCCATTGGTCGGCAGCGTGTCGGTGGCGTGGATGACCTGGCCGCCGGTGGTGGCGATCGACGATTCGGCCGGACCCTGGCCATCGCCGAAGACCAGATTGGCGTTGGTCGCGCTCGAGAACTGGACGCCATAGCCGACATTGCTGATGGTCGAGGTCTGGCCGACCGGTCCCGGATTGTTGTTGACGGTGTCGCCGAGCTGGATCGTGCCGGCGCCGGTGGTGCCGGCCATGTCGATGCCGATCGTGCCGGCAAAGCCGCCGCCGTCGACGTCGAAATCGCCTGCCGTGATGTTGCTCGTGCCAAGCGTGGCGCCGTTGAGGTCGAGACCGATGGCGTTGATGGCGTTGAGCCCGATATTGATGCTGGTGGCGTTGACCGCGGCGCCCAGCGTGCCGGAAATGTCGATGCCGCGCGAGGTGATGTTCTGCAGGTTGACGACGCCAAGGCCAAGGGCGCCGCCGCTGACATTGTTGAGCGAGACGCCGGTTGCAGCACCATTGACCGAGATGGAATCGAAGGTGACGCCGCCGGCGCCGACCGTCGCGTTGCCGAGGTCGAGCGCGGTGCCGGTCGTCGTGGTGATCGTGTTGCCACTGCCGGTGACGCTGACCGTGCCGGCGGAGGCTACATGGAAGCCCGTTGCGGTCGTTGTCGTAATGGCAAGGCCACCATTGCTGAAGTCAATCGTGCCGTTCGGATTGCCAGTCAGGCTGACGCCGTCGGTCGCGCCCGAGCTGATCTGCTTGGTGGCGCCGGAGAAGGCAACGGTCGCCGCCGTGCCGTTGTCGATACCGGCAACGACGATGTTACCGCCGGCTGCCGCGTTGTTGTCGGTGAGGTTGCCCGACAGCGTCACCGAGCCGCCGGTCAACTCCTGGACCGAGACCGCGGCCCCGGTGCCGTTGCTGGCGATGGTGCCGACATAGGAGATGACAGCATTGCCGCCGCTCAGATTGGTCGCCGAGCCGACATTGAACGAGGCGCCCGAACCGGTGTTGGTCAGTGTGCCGGTGCCGAACGCGGCCGTGCCGCTGAGGTCCTGCAGGTCGATGCCACTGCCGGTGCCGAAGGACGCACTGGTCGAGGTGAAATTGATGCCGGCCGTGATGCCGGCGAGCGCCACCGCTTGCGCGCTGGCGGCGTTGATCGTGCCGGTGGTGACATTGACCGTGCCGCCGCCGGTTGCGGTGAACGCCGTCGTGCCGTTGGTCGTGACGTCGATATCGGCGAAGGTGACCGTGGATCCGGTGTTGCCGGTGAGCGAAACACCGTTGCCGCCGATGGTCACCTTGTCGGTGAAGTCGACCAGGCCGCCGCTGCGGTTGGCGATCGAGATGCCGCCGCCAGTCAGCGTGCCCGGGGTCGCGCTGTTGGGCAAGGTGCCGCGCGTCACGGTGATGTTGCCGGTGCCGCCATTGGCGTCGAGCAGCGTGCCGGCGACGTTGACGTTGTTGTTGAGGATCGACAGGCTGGTGTCGAGGCCGGCGACCTTGAACGCCGTGCTGCCTGCGGCGACATTGCTGACCGTCACACCTTCGATGACGATGCCGCCGGCATTGTTGAAGCCGCCGGCGCTCTGGTCGACGGTGAAGACCGAGCCGCTGGCGCCGCTGAAGTCGAAAGCGGTGTTGCGGACCTGGTTGCTGCCGAGCAGATGCAGGAAGTCGCCGGTGCCGGTGACCACGCCCTCGTCGCCGGTGACGTTGCCGCCGGTGGCGCCGAGATTGCCCTGGACATTGACCGGCTGGATGGTGCCGGCCGTGGTGATGGCGTTGCCGTTGCCGAAGCCGGTGATCGACTGTCCGGAATCGAGCGTGAACGGCGTGGCGCTGAGATCGACGGTGCCGACGAAGGCGAAGGTCTGCGTGCCGGCCATGGCATCGGCGGCGGCAACCGAGATCGTGGTCACTGCGGCGCTGAGCCCGTTCGTGCCGGCTGCTATGACGCCGCCGGACTGGGACACCATGATGACGCCGCCGACCGCGCTCGCCAGATGGGCGCTGCCGGTGAAGAGCACGTCGTCGAAATCGTAATTGCCGAGCGCCGGATTGAGCCCGATCGTGTTGACCGTGTAGCCGCCGGCTGCCGCACTGATGGAGGACTGCAGGCCATTGCCCGCATTGCCGTCGCCGAAGGTGAAGTTGGCGTTGGCCGAGGTCGCCGTGGTGCCGCCCGACGACAGTTCGACGCCGACGCCGACATTGGTGATGCTGGAGCCGGCCTGGAAGGTGATGGTCTTGTCGGCTTGCGTCGACGACAAGTCGATGCCGCGCGAGGTCAGGTCACCGTTGCCGGTGATCGCGGTCACGCCGAAATCGGCCGTGGCAAAGGCGCCGCTGAAGTTGATGCCGGTCTGGTTGGCGCCAGCGCCCATTGTCACGGTGGTTGCGCCGAAGCTGGCATCGGCACTGGCAGTTGCGAAGCTGATGCCGCTCTGGTTGGCGCCGGCGCCCATCGTCACGGTGGTCGTGCCGAAGCTGACATCGGCATTGGTGAATGAGAAGTTGATGCCGGCCACGTTGGCGGCAGAGCCCAGCGTGACCTGGGTCGTGCCGAAGGTGACTGAACCGGCGGTGTCGGCGATGGCGATGCCGGGGCCGGCGCCCGTCACCGTGACCGCTCCGAAGGTTGCCGATGCGGTGCTGCCGACACTGCCGACAACCAGGCCGGTGCTCATGGGATTGGTGATCGACAGCGGGGCGGTAACGTTCAACTTGGCCGTGCCGATGAGGTCGATGGCAGACGCTCCACCGCCGCCTGTCGCCGACAGTGACGGGCCCGTGAAGCTGATCGTGCCGCCAGTCAGGAAAGCCGCCGAGCCGATCGCGAAAAGCCGACCGGTGCCGGTCGAACCGATCGCGCCGCTGAAGGTCACCGAGCCGCCGCTGATGCCGTCAACCTTGACCGCCGTACCCGGAGCTGTGGCTGAACTGGAGATATCGGCCGAGACCGTGATTGCGGCTGTGCCGCCGGAGACCACGACGCCGTCGCCGGTACCGGAATTGGTGATGGTGCCGCCGATGCCGATCGTGCCGGTGTTGTTGCTCAGGCTGACATCGGCGCCGGAAACGCCTGACGTGACAAGATTGTTGACGCTGACGGTCGCCGCGCTGCCCTGAACGACGAAGCCGGGACCGCCGCCGACGACCGTGGCGATCGTCGTCGTGCCGTTGAAGCTGTAGGTGCCGCTGGCGACGTTGGTCAGGCGGATGGCGTCGCCATTGACGCGGCTGATGTTGACGCCGCCGAAGGTGACGTTGCCGCCGCTGGTGTTCTCGATGACGATGCCGGCCGGCACTGTGCCGCCTGAGCCATCGACGGTGACGCTGGCGAAGGTGACGCCGGCCGCGCCGATCGTCAGGCCGCTGGCGCCGCCGAGCTGAATGCCGTTTTCCGTTACGCCGGCGCCGGTGTTGACCGTATTGCCCGACCCGGTCACCGTCAGCGTGCCGCCATTGATGGCGCTGAAGGCGAAGCCGCCGTCGGTGGTCAGATCGAGACCGCCGGTGAAATTGATCGCGCCGCCGGCATTGGTGGACAGGTCGATCGCATTGGCCGCACCGGTGCTGGCGGTGATCTTGCCGCCGAACGTGGCAGTGCCGCCGGTCATGCTGGAAATCTTCACCGCACTTGCGGCACTCGTCTGGCTGATGGTGCCGTTGTAGGTGACGTTGGGCGTGGAGTTGCTGATCGAGAAGGCGTTGCTGCTCGTGCCGGCGATGGAGCTTCCGGCCCCGAAGGTCAGGGTTCCATTCGAGTCGTTGGCGATACCGACGCCTATGCCGCCGCCGGCAATATCGAGGTCGTCGAAAGTGGCGGTGCCGTCGAAATTGTTCGCGAACAGCCCGGCATTGGTGGCATTGCCGATCGTCGTGTTGCCGGTGAAATTGACGGTCGCGCTCGAGCCGACAAGCGCGATGCCGGTTTGGCTCGCATTCTGGACATTGAGATCGTCAACCGAAATCGTGCCGGTCACGCCGCCGAGGGCAAGACCCACCGCGACATTGCTGACGGTCACGCCCTGGATCGTCAGGCCGTTGATCGAGGTTGCATTGATGCCCTCGTCGGTGCCGCCCGAAATGTTGAAGTCGAGCAGCGAATTGCCGTTGGCCGCCGTGACGACAGCGCCAGCGCCGGAATTGGTCAGCGTCGCCGCGCCGGCAGGATCCGAAACGACCTGGTCGTGCACGACATCATCGCCGGTGACGTTGATCGGCACGCCGCCGAGCGAGAAGGTGCGGCCGTTGCCGAACGAGGCCAGTGTCTGGCCATCGCTGAGCGAAAAGCCGTTGGAAGCATCGATGGACGTGCCGTCATTGACCAGCACGAAGATGGCGTCGCTGTCGGTGATGGCGTTGGCCGTGGTAAACGAGGCGAGGTCTGACAGCGAAGAGCCGTCCCCACTGCCTGTGGCCGTCGAGCCGACGAAGATCACATTCTGCGGGTCGAACAGTTGCGGGCCGCCGAAGGTGGTCGAGCCAAACGCGTAGAGACCGAGCGTCTGGTTGAGGCCGCGCGCGTCGAGCGAAGCGGTGGCGCCCACGATCGAACTGCTGGTGCCGCCGAAAGTGAATTCGGCATTGGCCGAATGGGCCAGCGACCCGGAAATGCCGAGGCGCACACCGGTGTCGACGCCCGAAATGGAGCCGCCATTGGTGATGATGATCGAGGCACCGCCGGTGGTGTCGGCGAGATCGATGCCTATCGAGCCGGCAGCGGCGGCGCCCGGAGCGGTTATGTTGAGTGACTGCGCGGTGAAATTGGTCTGGCTGCCAGAGAAGTCTAGGCCGGTTTGGCCGACGCCGAGGCCGGAAATGACGATATTGCCAGCCACCACCGCCGCGTTGACGCCGGCAAACGACATGCCGTCGGCGCCAGGGTTGGTGATGTTGATGTCGCCGAAACGGATCGTCGCCGGCGAGTTGGAAATGGCGATCGCCGGTCCCATCGTGTTCGCGATCGTCGTGGCGCCGTTGACGGTGAAGCTTCCCGAGACATGGTCGAGCACGACGCCCGCCGGGCCGCCGGTCTGGCTGATCGAATCCAGCACCACATGGGCGGTGATCGGGTCGATATAGACGCCGATGCCGCCATTGCCGGAGATATTTCCGCCGGTGGTGGTGAAGCTGCCGCCGCTCGACGTGCCCTGCACGGTGATGCCGCGGTCGGTATTGTTAAACGCATTGACGGTGGCGAAGGTGTAGGTGCCCTGGCCAGTAATATCGAGGCCGTCGTCGGCATTCCCCTGCAGCAGCGTCGTGCCGGTGAAATTGTAGGTGCCGTTGTCCTCGATGTGCAGGCCGTCGAGGCCGTTGTTCCTGGCGGTGAAATCGGACGCCTTGACGTTGGTCGAATTGCCCGTGAACTCGGCACCGTTGCCGCCGGCGCCGTCGACGGTGACCTTGGTCAGCGTCGCGCCGGTGATGTTGTTGCCAAAAATGCCGTCGGCGCCACCGGTGATGGTGATGCCGTTCAGCGTATTGCCGTTGCCGAGCGTAATGACGTTGTTGGCAAGGTTGGTGCCCTGGATCGTGCCGTCGCTGCCGCCCAGATTGAAGGTGGTGGTGCTGCCGTCGAAAAGCTTGGCGGTGACGCTTTCGCCGCCGCCGATGACGGTCTGGCCCGTGGCAAGCGTCACGCCGGATGTCGTCAGATTGCCGTTGCCGCCCAGCGCCACAACAAAGCCGCCGGCGCCGGCCTTGGTGACGGCGTCGTCCAGCGTCGTCGGGTCGGCCTGGGTGCCCGCACCGGCCAGGCCGCCGTCGGCGAAGTAGAATTTGCCGAAGGCGGCATTGGTGGCGGCGTTGATGGCGACGCGTGTCGTCGAGCCACCGCCCAGCTCCTGCGACTGGATCCTGACGCCGATATCGCCACGCACCCGCTCGTTGACGCGTTTGCGCAGGCCTTCGCTGACCGGATAGGCTGACACTCCGCCGCTGTCGGACCTGCCGGAACTGCGGTCGGGGTTGAAGGGGATGTTCAGCCGCACGCTGCCGGAGAACTGGGTGTCGTCGCGGTTGTCGTTGCGCACCTCGCCGGCGAAGACCAGCGACGTGCCGCTGCCGAAGACATCGCCGATCGTATATTCGAAGCCGGCCTTGGCGCCGGTGACGCTGGCGTCGTCGCCATGCGGATCCTCGAAATGATAGCCGCCGATGTCGAGCCGCAGCGAATGTTTGTCGGGCAGGTTGAGCGGCACCTGGGCGCCGATCTCGCCCTCGACGCCCCAGGCGGCGTAGTCGCGATGGTCGAGCACCGATATCTGTTCGATCAGCTGATTGCTGACCATCGACAGGCTCGAAGAGACCGAATGATCGGTGTTGTCGCCCTTGATCGGCAAGAAGACGTTCACGTGCGCGTCGAAATGCGAGGTGATCGCCTCGGCACCCAGCGTGGCTGCCGTGAACTGGGTGCTGTTGTAGTTCTCGACGTTGAGATAGGCGTAGCCGCCGATCATCAGGTCGGGATTGACGATGCGGCGGATGCCGAGGCCGACATCCTGGCCGAAGGCGTTCTTGAAATCGTGCTTGGCCCGCACATCCAGGAACAGCACCGACTCGGCGGTCTGCTTGATCGGGATGAAGCCTTCGAGCGCGGCGTTGCCGCCATTGTTGTCGGCGCCGATGATGGCGCGGATCTGCGGCTGCCAGAGCCCGGTGTCGTCGCCATAGGCGGCCGCGCCCGAAAGCGCCAGCGCCAGCGTCGAAAGCGCGGTCGTCTTCCAGAGGTGGCCCGCAAAACGCGAACGGCGATAGCCGATGCGCACGTGGAAGTCCTCTCCACGCGCAGCCATCCGACCAACCTGCCGAGACTTCTCGGTAGTTCCCATCCCCGGCGTGCCCTTGTTGGGACTACACGTCCCGCGTGTGCCGAGTGTTAATCGAATTCTATTGTATAGCGAGCCCGGATTGACTTCGGTGCTGTTCTTGCCGTGCAAAGTTCTGTCGTGTGGCAATATGGTCACAGTAGTTTTGCCGGCTGACTAGCCATCACCGCGCCTTTCCCAACGACTGACAGTGTTGTACAAAGCCCGGCCGGGAAAGATACCTGCCGACGGCAAGAAACCACGTGGGGCATCAAGGACATGGCATCTATTTTAGTCATATCTAATAGAATAAATCTGACCGCTGGACTGGGCGCCTTGTGGCTGCTCTTGGCGGTCGCCGGGCCAGTGCTTGCCGAGGATGCCGCCAAGCCGGCCCAGCCCCAGCCCGTCCAGACCAAGCCCGTCCAGCCCAAGCCCGCCGATGCCAGCGCCAATGCCAATCCTTGGGCCGTGAATTGCTCCAGCGGCTCGGCCAACACCGAGCTTCAGTGCCAGGTGTCGCAGAACCTGACCGAGGCCAAGACCGGACAACGGGTGCTGACGGTGACCGTGCGCCGCGACAACAGCAATGGCAGCCTGGCCATGCTGCTTGCCTTGCCGCACGGCCTGTTCCTGCCTTCCGGCGCGACCTATCAGGTTGACCAGGGTTCGAAGACGACCATCGCCATCCAGACCAGCGACCAGAACGGCGCCTATGCCGCCACCCCGCTGTCGCCGGACCTGGTCAAGACCATGAAGTCGGGAACCAACCTGAACATCGGCATGGAATCGGTCACGCGCAAGCCGGTCACCATCCCGGTGACGCTGGCCGGCTTCACGGCGGCGCTGGCCAAGCTGGAATCCATCAAGTAGCCCTGGTCAGCCGCTTGATTGTCGATGCCCGGAATGCTCCGTTGCCACTTCGGACAATGGAGAGAACCATGACGGGCTTTGTCGACCGCCAGCGCGCAGCGCAGCTGATGCAGCGTGCCGGCATCGAGGCGCTGGTGCTGTGCGCGCCCGAGGCATTCCACTATGCGACCGGCGCCTCCCTCGGTCCGGCCGGGCTGTTCCGGCGCGCCGGCGCCGGCTTTGCCGTCATCCCGGCGCGGGCCGACCTGCCGATCGGTGTCATCGTGGCGGATTTCAATGCGGCGCAGGTGCGAATCGCCGCGCCGGAAACGATCGTGCGCGAGCACCCGATCTGGATCGAAACCGTGCCGGTAGATCCGGTGGCTCACGGACTTCCCCCGGCCGAGCGTATCGAGCTTGGCCTGGCCTCGCTTGGCCGCGCGGCGGGTTTCTCCCGCCCCGCGACCTTCGATCTCGCCGGCTCGCTCGGCCAGTTGACGGCGATGCTCGCCGATTTCGGACTGGAGCGCGCCACGCTGGGCGTCGACCTGGACTTTGTTCCAGCCGCCGATTTTGCGGCCATCCAGGCGCTGCTGCCGGATTGCCCGATGGTTGACGGCTCGCCGGTGCTGGACAGGCTCAGGGCGATCAAGTCGCCAGGGGAGATCGATCTTTTGCAGCAAGGCATCCTGCTCTCGGAAGCCGGGCTGGAGCGGCTGCAGGTGGATGCCATGGCCGGCATGCGCCAGGCCGATCTCATCGCGCTCTACAGGCAAGGCGTCGCCACGGCGGCGGCCGGGCTGTCGCATCCCGTCGCCACCGCCGAATATGTGACGCTCGGCGCCCGGGCCAAGGGCGCCGATGCCAGGGCCGTCGCCGGCGATCCGCTGAAGTGCGACATGGTCTGCACGGTCGGCGGCTACGCCTCCGACATGTCGCGCAATTTCGCCTTCGGACCGCCTTCCGCCGACCAGGCCGAACTCCATGCCATTGCCGAGCGCGCCTTCGAGGATGGGCTGGCCGAGCTTGTCCCGGGAAGCACGCTTGCCGATGTGCATCGCGCCGCCGCCGAGAGCCTGGCGCGGCAAGGCCTGCGCTCCTATCGCCGCGGCCATTTCGGCCATAGCGTCGGCCAGTCGGTATTTTCGGAGCAATGGCCGTTTGTTGCGGCCGACAGCGACGTCTTGGTCGAGGCCGGCATGGTGCTGGCCTTCGAGATCCCGCTATACATCGACGGTCTCGCCAGCTTCAACCTGGAGGACCAGTTCCTGATCACGCCGGATGGGCCCAAGCCGATGAACAGGCTGCCAAGGCGGCTGGAGATGATTGGATAGCAGGGGTAGGCTTGGGGGCTTTTACCTTCTCACAAGGGGAGAAGGGGAGATCGGCCGGCGTGAAAGGAAGAGGACAGAAATGCTCGACATGGCACCGACCAAACAGGCAGCCGCATGGCTTGCGTCCTTTGAGCACGCGCTCGAGGCCGGCGATGTGGCGGCGGCTCAGACCCTGTTCGTCGACGACTGCTACTGGCGCGATCTTCTGGCCTTCACCTGGAACGTCACCACCATGGAAGGCCGCGCGGCGATCGCGGGGATGCTGGAGACGACGCTGGCAAGGACGAAGCCGGCGGCGTGGCAAGTGACCGGCGAAGTGACCTCGGACGAAGGCACGATCGAGGCCTGGTTCAGCTTCGAGACCGCGGTGGCCAGGGGGCAAGGCATCATGCGGCTGCGCGACGGACGCTGCCGCACGCTGTTCACGGCGATGACCGAGCTGAAAGGCTTCGAGGAGCGCAAGGGGCCGGCGCGGCCGCTCGGCGTGCGCCACAAGGCCGATCCCGAGCGCGAGACCTGGTCGGAGGCGAGGGCACGCGAGGCGCGCGAGCTTGGCGCCGGGGAGCAGCCCTATTGCCTGGTCATCGGCGGCGGCCAGGGCGGCATCATGCTGGGCGCGCGGTTGAGGCAACTCGGTGTGCCGACCATCGTCATCGAGAAGAATGCGCGGCCGGGCGATTCCTGGCGCAACCGCTACCGCACGCTCGTGCTGCACGACCCGGTCTGGTACGACCATCTGCCCTACATTCCGTTCCCGGAGAACTGGCCCGTGTTCACGCCCAAGGACAAGATGGGCGACTGGCTGGAAATGTATACGCGCGTCATGGAGCTCAACTACTGGGTCGCCACCAGGTGCCTCAGCGTCTCCTACGACGAAGCGGAAAAAGTCTGGACCGTGGTGGTCGAGCGTGCCGGCCGCCAGGTCACGCTGAAGCCGAAGCACATTGTCTTCGCCACCGGCGCCTATGGCCCGCCGCGCAAGATCGACCTGGCCGGCGCCGGTGAGTTCAAGGGCGAATTGCTGCATTCCAGCCAGTACGCCAGCGGGGAGAAATTCCGCGGCAAAAAGGTCGCCGTCATCGGCGCGGCGAGCTCGGGCCACGACGTCTGCGTCGATCTCTGGGAGAGCGGCGCCGACGTCACCATGATCCAGCGTTCGCCGACGACGGTGGTCAAGTCCGGCACGCTGATGGAAGTCGGCTTCGAGATATTCTCGGAGGATGCGCTGGCGCGCGGCATCACCACGGAGAAGGCAGACATGATTGTCGCCTCGACGCCTTTCGCGCTGGTACCCAAGGGCCAGCGGGCGCTCTACGAGGTGATCAGGGCGCGAGATGCCGATTTCTATGAGCGCCTCAGCGCGTCGGGCTTCGCCATCGACTTCGGCGATGACGAGACCGGTCTGCTGATGAAGGCCTACCGCACCGGTTCGGGCTTCTATATCGACGTCGGCGCCTCGGAGCTGATCATCGACGGCAAGATCGGCATTCGCAGCGGCGTGCCGATCAAGTCGCTGACGGCGAAAGGCATTCTGTTCGAGGACGGCAGCGAGCTCGAGGCCGATGCCATCATCGCCTGCACCGGCTACCAGTCGATGAACGAGAATGTCGCCGCACTCGTCTCGCGCGAAGTCGCCGACAAGGTCGGCCCGTGCTGGGGCCTTGGCTCCGGCGTCAAGGGCGACCCCGGCCCCTGGCAGGGCGAGCTGCGCAACATGTGGAAGCCGACGGCGCAGGAAGCGCTGTGGTTCCACGGCGGCAATCTGGCGCTGTCGCGCTTCTATTCGAAATATGTGGCGCTGCAGATCAAGGCGCGGATGGAAGGGATAGCGACGCCGGTTTACGGGAAGCCGAGCAACTCCTGATCCGATGCCCTCGCTTCTTCGCCCCGCCAAGTCCGACGGCGTGGACGGGCATCTGGGGTAACGCAAGGAGCGTTGGCCGGTACTCGAAAGTGCTTGCGAAGTTTTCAGATGCGGTGAGTAGTCCCCTGTGTTGCCTAGCAATTTCTGGGAGGAAGCCGGTGGGACTGCTGAGAGGGCTTCGCATAAAACTGGGACTGAAGAAGAAGGAGTCGCCGCCGCCACTGCCAGGTGTCGAGATTGGTCGTCATACCTATGGCCTCGAGAACAGGTCGTTTTGGGCGCCGCACGAGAAGTCACCGCTGCGGATAGGCTCGTTCTGCTCTGTTGGCCCGGATGTGCTCTTTGTCTGCGCGGGCGAACACCGCATCGACACGGCGACCACTTATCCGCTTCGGATCGTCGACGCCAGGATTCGCAATGGCGCTGAAACCTTCAGCAAGGGGCCCACTACAGTCGGCAACGACGTCTGGTTTGGTGCCCGCTGTATCATTCTCAGCGGTGTCACGATCGGCAATGGCGCGGTCATTGGCGCCGGCAGCATCGTCACCAGGGACATTCCGCCTTACGCCGTCGCGGTCGGCAATCCGGCGCGTGTCATTCGATACAGGTTCTCGCCCGAAATCATCGAGCGCCTGCAATCCCTGGCATGGTGGAACTGGAGCGACGATCTGATCCGCGAGCGCGTTGCGCTTCTGACCGCGATGGATGTCGAGCGGTTCCTGAATGCGCTGGGACTGGCGTAACCACGCCTCCACGCAAGTTACCGCGCTTCCGCTCAATCATGCCGGTGCCCGAAATGCCGGGCCGCCACATCGACATGTGTATGCGGCGCACGCGCCTCGAAGCGTTCCGTCTCGCCAAGGTCGTTCACCGCCTCGTTCGGCCACCAGGTGCCGCCGATGACGATGCCTTCCGAGACCAGCCGCTGGTCGGCGACCAGGGAGGCTCCGACCGAGTCGACGAAGGTGAAGCGGCCCGGGCGCTGGCGAAGCACGGTGACATCGGCGACGGTGCCGACCGCCAGCGTGCCGAGATCGGGCCTTGCAATCGCTTGCGCGGGCGCCTGCGTCGCGGCGCGCAGAACCTCGACGAGCGGCATGCCGAGCGCGAGAAGCTTCGACATGCAGACCAGTATGTCGAAGGCCGGTCCGTCGACGCAGTAGAGATGCACGTCGCTTGAGATGACGTCGGGCGCCAGCCCTTCCGCCAGCATCGCGCGGGCGACGTCGAAGTCGAACGAGCCCATGCCGTGGCCGAGATCGAAAATGACGCCGCGCTCGCGCGCCAGCCGCATGTCGGGCCGCACCGCGCCGGAGGCGAACACCGGCGCGTTGGGAAACGGCCGGAAGCAATGGGTGAGGATGTCGCCGCGGCGCAGGCGCGGCAGCACTTCCGAGCGGCCGGGCGGCGGCTCGTCTATATGCGCCATCAGCGGCAGGGCCGCTTTGTCGGCGGCTTCCAGCGCCAGATCCACCGGCGCGATGCCGCTGGTGCCGCCGGCATGCTTGCCGGAGCGGACCTTGACGCCGACGATGACATCGGCGTGCTCGCGCGCGGCGGCGACCACCTCGCGCGGCTCGCAGAGCCTGAGATCGCTGCACTCGCCGACCGAGACGGTCTGCGAGAAACCGAAAATGCCGGCAAAGGAAATGTTGACATAGGCAAGGATGCGCACTTTCGAGCGCTCCATGACATGGCGGCGGAAGCCGAGGAAATTGCCCGCACCCGCACTGCCCGCGTCGATGAAGGTGGTGGTGCCGCTCTTGGCGGCGAGCCGGTCGGCGTCGACACCGAGCGAGGTGCCGCCCCAGTAGACGTGGCTGTGCAGGTCGACCAGCCCGGGGGCGACGATGCAGCCCGTCGCGTCGATGACCCGACCGGCGCTGGTCGCGGGGATATCGCTGTCGAGCGCGGCGATGCGGCCATTGGCGATGGCGACATCGCGCGGCGCGTCGAGCCCGGACGCCGGGTCGATCAGCCGTCCGCCCTTCACAAGGAGGTCATAGTGCATCGAAATACCTCCGCCATGCTTTCTCGTCTCAGACCGGCCGGTAGGCGACGGCCTCGATTTCGATCTTGATGTCGATCATCAGCCGCGATTCGACCGTGGTGCGGGCCGGCGGATTTTTCGGGAAGTGCCTGGCGTAGACGGCGTTGAAGGCGCCGAAATCGCGCGCGTCCTCAAGCCAGACAGTGGTCTTGACGACGTCGTCCATGGTGCAGCCGGCGAGCGCCAGCGCGGCCTTCACATTGGCCAGCACCTGTTCGGTCTGTTCCGTAATGCCGCCGCCCACCACGATGCCATCGCTGCCGACCGGAACCTGCCCCGAGACAAAGACGAAATCGCCGGCCCGCACGGCGGGCGACAGCGGCACATGGGATGTTCCAAAAGTTTCTTTCGGCAAGGGACGGCTCCACTGACAATTCGGCGAGACACCCTGTCGGCGCCCGGTTCGGCGGTCATTTACCGCGATCGCAGCAATCCTGATAGAGGCCTTGTAGGAAAGCAACATTTTCTGGAAATCCGTGTTGCTTTATTACAGAAGCGCTTGCATCGTGCGCCCCTGCCGGGCGGCTGTGGAGTCGCGACGGGCAAGCGCCTTCAGGAGCCGGAGAGACCGAGCATGACTTTCGACAAGAACCCGTTTCCGGCCGGGGACGCCGACCGCCACGCGCTGTGGGAAATGCTGGTACGGCGCGACATCGACGCCTTCATCGGCCAGGATTGGTCGATGGTCGAGCAGGATTTCGTCGCCGAAAGCTTCTTCGGCATGCACGCGCATTTCCTTCCCAACGCCGACGCCTGGCGGCTGCAATTCCCGAGGCTGGACATCTATCGCGACGAGTGGCTGCGCCAGGCCAAGGAGACGGCGGCGACCAAATTCGCCGAGCCGCTGCGCGAGGCGCTGTTTCGCGTCACCAATCTGCGCGACATCGATGTCGACGGCGACCGCGCGGTGCTGCACAAGAAGTTCGACGGCTCGGTCGCCAAGGCCGATGGCAGCACCGACAGGCTGAAATGGCAGACGCTCTATTTCTGCACCAAAGTGGCCGGACGCTGGAAGATCGCCGGCTTTGTCGGCTACATGCCCTACCCGCTCGGAAGCTGACCGTCGGGCAAACGCAGCGTCTCGGGCAGCCTTGTCGGGCTGCCCGGCCTGCGCGGGCCCTCAGTAGAGCGTGACGAAAGCCGGGAACAGCAGGCCGGTTTCCCTGAAATACTCGATCAGCTCGATGGCCGGGAAGATGGCGAGGAAATAGAGCCCGTCATGGAAGGTGCGCTTCAGCGCCCGCGTCGAGAACTGCAACTCGTCATTGTCGCGGTAAAGCAGCGGGTTCGGCCAGAAGCGGGGCGTGTTGCTGATATAGGCGAGATAGGCCGGGCCGAACTTGCCCAGCAGATATTCGGCCTCCTTGCGTGCGGTGACGCGGAAGATGAAGAAGCTGGCAAGGCCGAGCGCCAGCGCCGCCAGCATCGAGCCAAAGATCAGGCCGATGCCGGCCGCTCCAAGCGTGGAGAAGAAATAGAGCGGGTTCTGGGTCATCGAGAACGGCCCCGTCGAAACCAGCTCCTCGTTCTTCCTGCCGCCGACATAGAGGATGCTCCAGAGCCGCCCGGCAACGCAGGCGACCACCAGGCAGAGGCCGAAGAACTCAAGCGTCTCGTGCCCGTTCGAGCCCTCGTTCAGCGCCGGCTTGGTCAGAAACAGAAGCAGCACCGCGATAACGGCAGCCAGCCGCACGAAGATCAGTCGCTTGCGCTGCATGAAGGCCTCTGAAACCGGCTTGAGGGAGGCATAGGTCATTCGTGTTATCCTGGGGCGAGGCCTATGGGCACTGGGACACGATATTGATGGCGGATACAAGGCGATAGAACTCTATCGGCACACCATCGCGTGTCCAGGCCTTTGCGCGGCTGCGGTGCCGCATGCCTGCCGACTTTCTCGCCCGCAAGGGAGAAAATCGGCGGGGGCAGCCTGGCGTTCAGCGATCGATGCGTGTCGACAGGATGATCGACGACAAGGTCCGCTCGACCCCGCCCATGGCGCCGATCTGGTCGAGCAGCGTGTCGAGGTCGCGGATCGACGGCGCATCGACGACAACGATCATGTCGAAATTGCCGCTGACGGAATGCAGCGTCCTGACCGGCGGCAGCGCGCGTAGCCCGCGCACTACTTTGTCGGCGAGCTTCGGCGTGACGGTGAGCAGCACATGCGCGCGCACCAGCCCTTGCTCGTAGTCCGGCGCCAGCCTGACGCCATAGCCCGATATGATGCCGCGCTGTTCCAGCCGCTCGATGCGGCTCTGCACCGTGGTGCGCGACACGCCGAGCCGGCGCGCCAGTTCGGCGGTCGAGGCACGCGCGTTCTCGCGCAGCAGGGAGAGCAGGGCTTCCTCAGCGTCACTGAGCATTTCGACGAACCCTATCGGCGTTTCGTTCAAAGAGATACTTCGTTTCGAACAATTCCACGCTTCCTTTCGACTGGCAAGCTGCGATCCTGAGCCACAGGAAATCGGCTTTCGCGAGGGAACTGCCATGAAGAACATCGTTGTCGTCGGCGCCGGCAAGATCGGCTCCGCCATCGCCGAGCTGCTCGCGGATACGGGCGACTATCATGTCACCGTGATCGATCGTTCGGCCGCCCAGTTCGCAGCATCCGAACTGCCTGCCACGGTGGCGACGCTGGAACTCGACATCGAGGCGGCGGGCGCGCTGGAGGCAGCCCTCGACGGCAAGTTCGCGGTGCTGAGCGCAGCACCCTTCCACCTCACCACGCGCATTGCCGAGGCCGCCGCGACATCAGGCGTCCACTATCTCGACCTGACCGAGGACGTCGTCAGCACCAGGCGGGTGAAGGAACTGGCGCGTTCGGCCAAGAGCGCCTTCATTCCGCAATGCGGACTTGCGCCGGGCTTCATCTCGATCGTCGCCAACGATCTCGCCAGCCGCTTCGACACGCTGGAAAGCGTGCGAATGCGCGTCGGCGCGCTGCCGCAATATCCGTCCAACGCGCTGAACTACAATCTGACCTGGAGCACCGACGGCGTCATCAACGAATATTGCGAGCCGTGCGAGGCGATCGTCGAGGGCGAACTGATCGAAGTGCCGCCGCTGGAGGAGCGCGAGGAATTCTCGCTCGACGGCGTCACCTATGAGGCGTTCAACACCTCGGGCGGGCTCGGCACTTTGGCCGAGACGCTGAAGGGCAAGGTGCGCACCTTGAACTACCGCACCATCCGCTATCCCGGCCATGCCGCGATCATGAAGGCGCTGCTCAACGACCTTGGGCTGCGCCATCGCCGCGATGTGCTGAAGGACATTTTCGAAAGCGCGCTGCCGGCGACGCTGCAGGACGTAGTCATCGTCTTCGTCACCGTCTCGGGCCGCAAGAACGGCCGCCTGCTGCAGGAAACCTACGCCAACAAGATCTACTCCCGTCGCGTCGGCCAGGCGGTGCGCAGCGCCATCCAGATAACCACCGCGTCCGGCATCTGCGCCGTGCTCGACATGCTGGCCGACGGCAGCCTGCCGGCGAAAGGTTTTGTCCGCCAGGAAGACATCGCGCTCGACGCCTTCCTCGCCAACCGCTTCGGCCGCGCCTACGCGCAGCACGAGACGGCGACCCGGCTGGCAAGCTGAGGGGCCTTGGCTGGCGGGACAATGGTCTCTCCCGCCTGGCCCATGGCGGCGCCGGCCATTTGCCCGCAAAAGGACCCGGACAAATCTGCGAGGGTTCCATGCGCACACTGATCTCCACCGGTTCGCCTTTCGAGAAGACCGCCGGCTATTCCCGCGCCGTGGTGCAGGGCGACTGGTGCTTCGTGTCCGGCACGACCGGCTACGACTACGCCACGATGACCATGCCAGAGACGGTCGAGGCGCAGACGCGCAATTGCCTGGCGACCATCGCCAAGGCGCTGCGCGATGGCGGTTTCGACATGGAAGACGTGGTGCGGGCGCATTACTACATCACCGACCAGGCTTTCGTTGACGTGGTCTTCCCGATCCTCGGCGAGGCGTTCGGCGAGATCAGGCCGGCGGCGACGATGATCGTCTGCCAGCTCAACAAGCCGGAGATGAAGATCGAGATCGAAGTGACGGCGCTGCGGCGCACGGCGTGAGGCCAAAGCCATGACCGTACGACGCATCGTCGCCAATATCGACACACAGGACGCGGCAGAGGCGAAACGCTTCTATCAGGACGTGCTTGGGCTCGACGTGCTGATGGATCAGGGCTGGATCGTCACTTACGGCTCCGGTGAAACAATGCAGGTACAGGTCAGCTTCATGGCCCAGGGCGGTTCGGACACGCCGGTGCCGGACCTGTCGATCGAGGTCGACGATGTGGACGGCACGCTGCAAGCCATGAAGGCCGCCGGCTTCGCCATCGAATACGGCCCGGAGGACGAACCCTGGGGCGTGCGGCGCTTCTATGTGCGCGATCCGCTGGGCAGGCTGGTCAACATTCTCTCGCACCGGTGATTGCCGGCCAGGATTGAAAAGCTTGCGCGCCGGGCGCTTGGCGTTTAGCAAGGCCGCGGTCGCACAGCGCTGCGCGCCTTCCCGGCGCGCAAAGGACGCTGGGCAAATTGAAACGCATCTTTCTGGACGGTTTTCATGGCAACGAAGCATCTTTTCCTGCTCCCCGGCGACGGCATCGGCCCCGAAGCCATGGCCGAGGTCAAGAAGCTGATCGCGGCCATGAACGACAAGCTCGGCAGCGGCTTCGTCACCGATGAGGGGCTGGTCGGCGGCTGCGCCTACGACGCGCATGGCGCTGCGATTTCCGACGCCGACATGGACAAGGCGATGGCGGCGGACGCGGTGCTGTTCGGCGCCGTCGGCGGTCCGAAATGGGACGCGGTGCCTTACGAGGTGCGCCCCGAGGCCGGGCTGCTGCGCCTGCGCAAGGACATGGAGCTGTTCGCCAATCTGCGCCCCGCCATCTGCTACCCGGCGCTCGCGGCATCGTCCTCGCTCAAGCAGGAGGTGGTCGAAGGTCTCGATATCCTCATCGTGCGCGAACTGACCGGCGGCGTCTATTTCGGCGAGCCCAAGCAGATCATCGATCTCGGCAACGGCCAGAAGCGCGGCATCGACACCCAGGTCTACGACACGTTCGAGATCGAGCGCATTTCGGGCGTCGCCTTCGAGCTGGCGCGTACCCGCAAGAACCACGTCACCTCGATGGAAAAGCGCAACGTCATGAAATCCGGCGTGCTGTGGAACGAGGTCGTCACCCAGACCCACAAGGCGCGCTATGCCGACGTCAAGCTCGACCACATGCTGACCGATGCCGGCGGCATGCAGCTGGTGCGCTGGCCCAAGCAGTTCGACGTCATCGTCACCGACAATCTGTTCGGCGACATGCTGTCCGACATCGCCGCCATGCTGACCGGCTCGATCGGCATGCTGCCCTCGGCCTCCCTCGGCGCGCCCGATGTGAAGACCAAGAAGCGCAAGGCGCTCTACGAGCCGGTGCACGGCTCGGCGCCCGACATCGCCGGCAAGGGCATCGCAAATCCGATCGCCATGATCGCCTCCTTCGCCATGTGTCTGCGCTATTCCTTCGGCATGGTCGATGAGGCCGACCGCGTGGAAGCGGCAATCGCCGCCGTGCTCGACCAGGGCTTGCGCACCAAGGATATTTTCTCTCCGGGCATGACCGAGGTCGGCACGGTCGAGATGGGCGACGCGATCATCGCCAAGTTCCTGGCCTGATTTCTTTTGTGAGGGCCTCGCGGCGGCGCTGCCGGGCCCTCCTTCAACTCTCACATGGACACGGGGAGAGGATCGCTGGCCGGCAAGGCCTGCGATGCCGTGGCCGCTGGGAATTACACCCGGACCCCCACCGGCACCGGTCCCCACTGGTTCTCGCGCGCCTGCGTCGGGATCAGGGCGAAGACCAGGATCGCCAGGCTGCCGATGGTGGGGATCAGGATCACCAGGCAGAGCCAGCCGGACAGGCCGATATCGTGCAGGCGGCGCACGATCATGCCGAGATTGGGCAGGAATGTAGCCAGCAGGAAAAGGCCGAAAAGCCCGACCGTCATCGCCGGCACCTCGGCGCGGTCGAAATTGCCCATCTCCGCATCGGCGAGAACGCCGATGCCGACGACCACCAGCAACGTGATCGTCCAGAACAGGCAATAGCCCCAATATTCCTTGCGGCGGGCGCGGCTGGCGAAATTGAAATAGTTTTGCGTCACACCACGCCAGAAATAGCTCCACAAATCGGTGGGCTCGGCGGGTTCGGAGAACCGGCCGAAGTGCTGCGCCTGGGGTGAGGCACCTGCCGGCGTGTTGCCGGCTGGAGCCGATGCGGCGGTTGCGCCGGCGTCAACGGCCGCAGCCGCGGTCTGGGCGGCAACCGAAAAGACGTCGCGCGCCTGGCCGTCGGCTGGCAGGAATTCGACGGCCGCGCCGTTCGACATGGCGGTTTCGCGGCGCAGATCCTCGCGCCGGAATGTGTAGCGGTTGCCGTCGGCTCCGGCGATGAAGCCAAAGCCCTGAACCTCGTCATAGTGAAGAACTTCGCCGCGCATTCGCTACCCCCAGCCACGGTCCCGGCCAAGATGTGGCACAGGGCCGCGCCAGTGAGCAAGGCCACATGCCCGGCGGCTGTCCTCATAGCAGCTGATGAGGCACCTCTATGAAGGGCGCTTCTTCGCCTTCTTGTGCTTGGGCGGGGCCGATTGATCGAATTTGGGCTTGCCCGGCTTTTTCGCCCACGGCTTTGCCTCATGGGCCGCGGCCGGGCGCTGGTCGGCGGATGCCGGGCGCTTGTCGAATTTGCGCTTCGGCGCATTCGGATCGAACGGCGCCTTGCCGCGATGCGGCTTCTTGTCCGGACTTGGCGGCTGGTAGCCGGCCCGCGACAAATCGGGCGTACCGTCCAGTCGCTTCACAAGGATGGTGCCCTGCAGCTTGCGGTCGGGGCCGATGGCCGCCACGAAGCGATCGGCCCAGTCGGCCGATATCTGCACGAAGGTCTCTTCCGGCTGCATCTTGATGGCGCCGATCTCGCGCTTGGAAATGCTGCCGGCGCGGCACAGCATCGGGATCAGCCAGCGCGGCTCGGCGTTCTGCCGGCGCCCGACCGAGAGCGAGAACCAGACGCTGTCGCCGAAATCGTCGCGGCGACTCGGCGCTTCGTCGCGGTGCGCGAACTTTTCACCCGCCGGCCTTTCACGCGCCAGTCCTTCACGCGCCAGTCCTTCACGCGAAGGCGTGAACGGCGCGACATCCATGAGGTCCTCGGGCGCCGAGCGGCTGGCCCGGCATTGGCGCACGAAGGCGGCGGCGACCTGTTCGGCGCCATGCTTGGCGAGAAGCGCGTCGATGAAACCGCGTTCTTCTTCCCTGACCGGCGCGTCGAAGGCCGGGTCGGCAAGAATGCGTTCGTCGTCGCGCCGGATCACGTCGTCGGCCGAGGGCGGGCTCGCCCAGGTCGCCGTCAGCTTGGCGCTTTGCAGCAGCCGTTCGGTGCGCCGGCGGCCACTGCCCGGCACGATCAGCGCGCTGACGCCCTTGCGCCCGGCGCGCCCGGTTCGGCCGCTCCGGTGCAGCAGCGTTTCCGGATTGGTCGGCAAATCGGCGTGGATGACGAGTTCGAGATTGGGCAGGTCGATGCCGCGCGCCGCGACGTCGGTGGCGATGCAGACCTTGGCGCGGCCGTCGCGCATCGCCTGCAAGGCATGGCTGCGCTCATTCTGGCTGAGTTCGCCCGACAGCGCCACGACGGAGAAGTTGCGGTTGTTGAAGCGCGCGGTCAGATGATTGACGGCGGCGCGCGTGTTGCAGAACACCAGCGCGTTCTTCGCCTCGTAGAAACGCAACACGTTGATGATGGCGTTCTCGCGGTCGGCCTGGGTAACGCTCAGCGCCCGGTATTCGATGTCGAGATGCTGCTTTTCCTCGCCGGCGGCCGAGATGCGCACGGCATCACGCTGGTAGCCCTGGGCGAGTGTGGCGATGGAGCGCGGCACGGTGGCCGAAAACATCAGCGTGCGGCGCTCGGCCGGTGCGGCGTCGAGAATGAATTCGAGGTCTTCGCGAAAGCCGAGGTCGAGCATCTCGTCGGCCTCGTCGAGCACCACGGCCTTGAGCGCCGACATGTCGAGCGAGTTCCGGGTGATGTGGTCGCGCAGGCGGCCGGGCGTACCGACGACGATATGGGCGCCGCGCTCCAGCGCCCGGCGCTCGGTGCGCATGTCCATGCCGCCGACGCAGGACGCCACCGTGGCGCCGGTCAGCTCGTAAAGCCATTCCAGTTCGCGCGTCACCTGCAGCGCCAGCTCGCGTGTCGGCGCCACGGCCAGCGCCAGCGGTGCGGAGGCCGCGCCGAAGCGCTCGGCGCCGTCCAGCAGGGTCGGCGCCAGCGCCAGGCCAAAGGCGACGGTCTTGCCTGAGCCGGTCTGGGCAGAGACCAGCGCGTCGGCCTGGCCGAGTTCCAGCACCGCCTTCTGCACCGGCGTCAGATCGGTATAGCCACGTTTTTCCAGCGCCTTCGCCAGCGCGGGAACGAGTGCTTCGAAGTTGGACATCTTGCTCTTTCGGAATTCAGGGTTCTGCGCTCACCATGGAGCGCACGCCGGGGCCAGCACCAGCCAGCCAGACAATTTCAGCCGTTCGTACTTCCTGCGGCCGCTCTTGTACAGGGTGCTGCGCAGCACGGCGATTGGCGAAACCGCCGGCGGGAGCTGTCCAGCCGATAGATGGGTAACAGATTGAACCGGATACATAGGTAACACTTCTCGCCCTATGCGTCCGCCGCAGCGCCAAACGGATTGGTTGGCGCGGTGCTGCGGCGGACAAGCTTCATACGCCTTGTGTCGATGATGCCGAGCTGATGGGGCATGGAAGGATAGAGCCCATTGGCCGTCGTCGGTTTGCGTGGCCGCGACAGCTTCGCCAGCCAGTGTCTGCGAGACATAGACGAAGCCGCCATTCCACCGGATCTCGCCATTGTGACGCACATGGCGGACGCAGCCTCGGGCTGCCCCTCATTGCCCCGCCGGCCATTTCTCCCCGTGGAACGGGGAGAAAGAAGCTAGCCGCAACGCCGGCGTCTTCCGTTCAACGTTGGTGATTGGCGAAATCATCCGCGACAGCGCCCCTCCCCGTCACTATACGGGGAGAGGATGCCGGCAGGCAGGCAAGGGGTGGCACAAACGGTTCTTTGTTCGCGCAATTTTCTAGGCGAATCAATTAATTGCGTCAGCCAGAACGCAACTGCCTCGAAAAATTACGCCGGCTAAATATCAGTCCTGCTTCAACCGCCGGCAGAGCTCATCGAGCTGCTCCAGGCTGCGGTAAGCAACCCGCAGCGTGCCGCCCTTGCCCTTGTGGTCGACCGTCACGATCATGCCGGTCGTGTCGGTGAGCAGCTTTTCCAGCGCCAGCGTATCGGCGTCCTTCTCGGCGGCCGGCGCGGCGGGTTTGGTGCCGTTGGACGTGGTGCCGGCCGGCATCTGCGCCAGGGCTTCGGCCTGGCGCACCGAAAGCCCTTCCTCGACGATTCGCTTGGCAAGGCCCGCCGGATCCTCAGCCGTCACCAGCGTACGGGCATGGCCGGCCGAGAGCGCGCCATCGACCAGCATGTCGTGGATCACATCGGGCAGCTTCAACAGCCGCAGCGTGTTGGCGACATGGCTGCGGCTCTTGCCGATCACCTGGCCGAGGTCGGCCTGGGTGTAGCCGTGATCGTCGATCAGCTGCTGATAGCCCAGCGCTTCCTCGACCGGGTTGAGATCGGCGCGCTGGACGTTTTCGATGATCGCCAGTTCGAGCGCGGTGCGGTCGTTGACCTCGCGCACGATGACCGGGATCTCGGTCAGCCCGGCACGCTGCGCGGCGCGCCAGCGCCGCTCGCCGGCGATGATCTCGTAGCGGCCGGCCTGCGCCGGCGAAGGCCGCGCCACCACCGGCTGCACCACGCCATGCTCGCGGATCGACTGCGCGAGGTCGGTGAGCTCGGCCTCGCCGAAATGCCGGCGCGGATTTTTCGGATTGGGGCTGAGGAACTCGATCGGCACCTTGCCGTCGGCGCTCATGTTTGGCTTTTCCGGCGCCGCCGGACGGTCGATTTCGCCGATCAGGGCGGCAAGCCCGCGGCCCAGTCTTTTTCTCGAAAGGTCTTCGCTCATCTCAATTCCAGATCGTTTCGGTATCGAATCGGCTTTGGCTGTATACGCGCTCGCTTGTTAAGCGGCGCGCAATTTGCGCTCGCGGCGGATCACTTCGGAGGCCAGTTGCAGATAGGCCTGGCTGCCGGAGCATTTGAGGTCGTAAAGGATCGCCGGCTTGCCGTAGGACGGCGCCTCGGACACCCGCACATTGCGCGGAATGATGGTCTCGTAGACCTTGTCGCCCATGTGCTGCCGCACATCCTGCACCACCTGGTTGGCGAGATTGTTGCGGCCGTCATACATGGTCAGCACGATGCCCTGGATGATGAGCTCCGGATTGATCGAGCGGCGCACCTGCTCGACGGTTTCGAGCAGCTGGCTGAGACCTTCCAGCGCGAAGAATTCGCACTGCAGCGGCACCAGGACGGAATCGGCCGCCGCCATCGAGTTCAAGGTCAAAAGGTTGAGCGAGGGCGGGCAGTCTATCAGCACATAGCCGAACGGCGCCCCGCGCTCGGTCGCGGCGCGCAGTGCATTGCGCAGCTTGAGCACCCGGTCCGGCGCCGAGGCGATTTCCATCTCGATGCCGAGCAGGTCGAGCGTCGACGGCACGATCGACAGGCCGGGCACGGCCGTCGGCACCGCCGCCGCCTCCAGGTCAAGCTCGCCGGTCAGCACGTCATAGGACGACACCGTGCGGTCCTTGCGGTCGATGCCGAGGCCGGTGCTGGCATTGCCTTGCGGATCGAGGTCGACGATCAGCACCTTCTCGCCGATCGCCGCCAGCGCGGTCGCCAAATTGATGGCGGTGGTGGTCTTGCCGACACCGCCCTTCTGGTTGGCTACGGTGATGATTCGAGGGCCATTTTTCATCATGGGTCTATGCCAGAAGTTCATGTTTGGGTCGCCGACATCGGTGCAAGGCGCGGATCAGAGAGCTCGCACGTTGGACAGTTCAAGGATGACCCCTTGAGGGTCGGTCACGCTCGGATGTTCTACCAGATCGAAGGCCCATCGGTTAACGCTTTCTTGCACTTCGGCGCGGTAATCCCGGCCTTTGTGGAAGAGCCCGCGCGCACCTGCCGTCAGCCACGGCGACGCCAGGCCGAGCAGATCGGACAGCGAGGCCAGCGCCCGTGCGGTGACGATTTGCGGTTGGAAAACAAACGCGTAGCTGTCATCGATGCGGCGCGCGACAACGCGCGCCGGCAGGTTGAACTGGCCGATCACCGTCTGCAGGAACGAGGCTTTCTTGCGGTTGCTTTCCACCAGGTCGATCGACGTACCGTCCCGCTCGGCAAGCAGGAAAGCCATGACAAGCCCGGGGAAGCCGCCGCCCGAACCGATGTCGACCCATCGCTGCGCCCCGGCCTCGATGCGCCAGAGCTGGGCGCTGTCGAGAATATGGCGCTGCCAGACCTCGCCCGCTGTCGACTGCGCCACAAGATTGATGCTGCGGTTCCATTTCTGGAACATCTGCTCGAACGCCACCAGCCGGTCAAATGTTTCACGTGAAACCGGACCCGCCGCGTCCTGCAGGCTCTCGAGGGACACAGAACTCACGCAACGTCCCTCTGCGCAGGTTCGGAGTGGCGCACATGCGCGACAATGATCGCCAGCGCCGCCGGGGTCATGCCCTCCATGCGCTGGGCATCGGCGATCGAACGCGGCCGCCGTGCCTGCATCTTCTGCTTCAGCTCATTCGACAGGCCGGGCACGCCGGCAAAGTCGAGCGCCTCGGGGATCAGCCGCCCCTCTTCATGGCGGATCTGCGCCACGTCGCTCTTCTGCCGGTCGAGATAGACAGAATATTTCGCCTCCGTTTCGAGCCGCTCGGCCGTCTTGGCATCAATGGCGCCAAACCGGGCATCGATGCCGGCCAGCCAAGCCACATCGACATCGGGATAGGCGAGCAACTCATAGGCCGAGCGGCGCACGCCGTCGCGGTTGACCTCCAGCCCATGCCGCGCCGCTTCGTTCGGCGTCATCGTAACCGCACGCGCCAGCTCTCGCGCCTCGTCGAGCCGCTCAGTAACTTCGGCGAAGCGTTGCAAGCGCTCGGACGAAGAGATTCCCAGGCTCGCCGCCAGCGGCGTCAGCCGCTCATCGGCATTGTCGGCGCGCAGCGACAGCCGGAATTCGGCCCGCGAGGTGAACATGCGGTACGGCTCGCTGATGCCGCGACTGGTCAAATCGTCGACCATCACGCCGATATAGGCCTCGGTCCGGCTGAGCACGACCTGCTCCTCGCCGGCCGCCTGCCGCGCCGCGTTGAGGCCGGCGAGCAGCCCTTGTGCGGCGGCCTCTTCATAGCCGGTCGTGCCGTTGATCTGCCCTGCAAGGAACAACCCGGGGACGCGCCGCGTCTCGAGCGTGGTCTTCAATTCGCGCGGGTCGACATGGTCGTATTCGATGGCGTAGCCGGGCTGCAGCATCGTTGCGCGCTCCAGCCCGGGAATCGTCTTCAGGATATCGAGTTGGACATCCTCGGGCAGCGAGGTCGAAATGCCGTTGGGATAGACGGTGTCGTCATCCAGCCCCTCCGGCTCCAGAAAGATCTGGTGGCCCTCGCGGTCGCCGAACTTGACGATCTTGTCCTCGATCGACGGGCAATAGCGCGGTCCGACCCCTTCGATCGACCCGGAATACATCGCTGACCGGCTCAGATTGGTGCGAATCACCTCATGGGTGGCTGACGTGGTGCGGGTGATGCCGCAATCGATCTGCGGCGTCTCGATGCGATCCGTCATCAGCGAGAACGGCACCGGGTTCTCATCCGCCGCCTGCCGCTCCAGCGATGCCCAGTCGATGGTCCGCCCATCCAGGCGCGGCGGCGTGCCGGTCTTCAGCCGGCCGAGATTGAAACCCACCCGTGTCATGGTCGCGGACAGCCCGTGGCTGGCCTGCTCGTTCATGCGGCCGGCGACGATCTTCTTCTCGCCGATATGAATGAGCCCGCGCAAGAAAGTACCGGTCGTCAGCACCACGGCCCGGCAGCCAAGCCGCCTGCCATCGGCGAGCACAACCGCACGCAGCCCGGCATCATCGATCTCGAAATCGAAAACTTCGCCCTCGATCACTTCGAGACCGTTCTGCTGCCGAATCATTTCCTGCATGGCGAGGCGGTAGAGCTTGCGGTCGGCCTGCGTGCGCGGGCCACGCACCGCCGGCCCCTTGCGCCGGTTGAGCAGGCGGAACTGGATGCCGGCGGCATCGGCCACCCGGCCCATTAGCCCGTCCATGGCGTCGATCTCGCGCACCAGATGGCCCTTGCCGAGGCCGCCGATCGCCGGATTGCAGGACATGACGCCGATCGTGTCGAAGCGCAGCGTCACCAGTGCGGTTTTGGCGCCGGCGCGCGCGGCCGCGCTGGCCGCCTCGCTGCCCGCATGGCCTCCGCCCACCACAACCACATCATAGTGATCGGTCATTGTAATTCGTCCTGAACAGAAATCGGACCGACACATGTCCCTAAGGGGGAATGCTGTCAAGGAAACTTCCGTTTCACGTGAAACAACGTGGCGGCGAATCGGCAGCCACCTCGACCGCTTGCGCTGCCCCTCACCTGCCTGCCGGCATCCTCTCCCGGTATAGTGACGGGGAGAGGGGCGCCATCCGACTGATTTCGCCAACTTTCATCGTCGCCGAAAAAGGCACGGCGCTGAGGCTGCCCTTTTCTCCCCGTCTCTATACGGGGAGAAATGTCCGGCAGGACAATGAGGGGCGGCGCCAACGAAGGCGATTGTGTTTCACGTGAGTCACCATTCTCCCAGCGACCGCATGTTTCACGTGAGTCACTTGCCAATGCAGAACTGCGAGAAGATGACGTCCAGCATGTCTTCGACATCGACGGCGCCGACGATCCGACCGAGCCGGTCAGCGGCCAGGCGCAAATCCTCGGCGCGCAACTCCTGCCCGGCCCCCTGATTGCTTGCAGCCCGAAGCAACAGCCGATTCGCTTCCGTCAACAACTCAACATGGCGAAGCCGCGAAGGAAGAATGTCACCTGCACTGCCGATCTGGGCCGCAGCCCGTTGGCTGATCAGTGCAAGGAGCGTCTCCACGCCGGTACCGTCTCTGGTGGAGATTGCCAGGTCGTAGCGACCAGCCGTGATCCCGCCGGCCAGATCGAGCTTGGTGCCGACGCTCAACATCTTTACACCGTGGTGCTCGACTTCGACTGGCTTCGGGTCGACCATGTCCTCCAGCAACAGCAGCAGATCCGCGCCATGCGCCTTAGCCCTCGCACGTTCGATGCCGATCGCCTCGACTTTCCCCGCCGCATCGCGCAGACCGGCGGTATCCGTCAGCCTGATCCGCAGCCCTTCGACGTCAAGCATCACTTCAAGCAGATCCCGTGTCGTGCCGGGCTCATCCGTTACAATAGCTGCATCGCGCCGCGCCAAAGCGTTGAACAGACTCGACTTGCCGGCATTGGGCGCACCGAGGATGACGACCTCAAACCCGTCGCGGATGATTTCGGCGGCACGGAAGCCGGCGATATGGCGGTCGAGCTCGCCGATCATCGCCTCGATATCCAACCAGACCGTATCCGAAACGGACCCAGGGACATCGTCCTCGTCGGAAAAGTCGATCTCGGCCTCGATCATCGCTCGCGCATGGATCAGCCGCCTGCGCCAGCCGAGATAAAGCTCGCTCTGCGCGCCGGCGGCATTCTGCACGGCAAAGCGCCGCTGCGCCTCGGTCTCGGCATTGACGAGGTCGGCCAGCGCTTCGGTTTCGACCAGGTCGACTTTGCCGTTGAGAAACGCCCGGCGGGTGAATTCCCCCGGTTCGGCATGCCTGACTCCATCGAATCCGGCGATCGTCTCCAACATCGCGGCCACCACGGCGCGGCCGCCATGAACATGGAATTCGGCGACATCCTCGCCGGTGAAGCTCGCCGGACCAGGGAAGAAGATGACCAGGCCGTTGTCCAGCACGGTTCCATCCGGCGCCCTGAATCTGCGCAAGACCGCGATGCGCTCCTTAACCATGCCGCCGGCGATTGTTTCGACAACGAATCGAGTCTGCGGACCTGAGATCCGCAACACGGCGACGCCGGCCGGAAGCCGGCCGCTCGACAGCGCAACGATCGAACCGCCCGTACCACTCGAATCGCTTGAATTCATTTGCCCGCTCTGTAGTAGCGCCCTAGCTTCCGCTTCACGACAAACCGAGTTGCCTGTTGTGACCTTGCCCGCGAAAAACCTGCTTGCCGAAGAGGCCAGCCCGTATCTGCAGCAGCATAGCGGCAATCCCGTCCATTGGCGTGCATGGTCGCCGGCCGCGCTCGACGAGGCCAGGACATCGGACCGTCCGATCCTGCTTTCGGTCGGCTATGCCGCCTGCCACTGGTGCCATGTCATGGCCCATGAAAGCTTCGAGAATGACGACGTCGCCGCCGTCATGAACCGTCTGTTCGTCAATATCAAGGTCGACCGCGAGGAGCGGCCCGACATCGACCAGATCTATATGGCCGCCCTGTCCTCGATGGGTGAGCAAGGCGGCTGGCCGCTGACCATGTTCCTGACCCCGGACGGCAAGCCGTTCTGGGGCGGCACCTACTTTCCGCGCGAGCCGCGCTATGGCCGGCCCGGCTTCATCCAAGTGATGGAAGCGGTCGACAAGGCCTGGCGCGAGAAACGGGCAAGCCTCAACCAGAGCGCCGACGGGCTGACCGGGCATGTCGAGGCGCGGCTCGCCGGCAGCCACGCCAAGGCGAGCCTCGACCGCGGCACGCTGACCGACCTCGCCGGCAGCATTGATGGCATGATCGACCGCGACCTCGGCGGCTTGCGTGGCGCACCCAAATTCCCCAACGCGCCGTTCATGCTCACGCTGTGGCTGTCCTGGTTGCGCGACGGCGACGCCGCGCATCGCGACGCCGTGCTTTTGAGCCTCGAGCAGATGCTGAGCGGCGGCATTTACGACCATGTCGGCGGGGGGCTCAGCCGCTATTCGACCGATGCCGAATGGCTGGTGCCGCATTTCGAAAAGATGCTCTACGACAACGCCGAACTCGTCCGCTTCTGCAACTGGGCCTATGCCGCAAGCGGCAATCATTTGTTCCGGATACGAATCGAAGAGACGATCGACTGGCTGCTGCGCGAAATGCGTGTCGACGGCGGCGCCTTTGCCGCCAGCCTCGACGCCGACAGCGATGGCGAGGAAGGTCTTTTCTACACCTGGAGCAGGGAGGAAATCGAAACCGCTCTCGGCAACGATTCAGCGTTGTTTTTCAGACACTTCACGCTCTCGAGCCCGCATGGCTGGGAAGGCAAGCCCGTCATCCATCAAAGCCGCGCCCAGCAAGCCCAAAGCGTTGCCGATCGCGACCGGCTGATCCCGCTCAAGGCAAAACTCCTCAGCACTCGGGCGGAGCGGGTCCGACCGGGCCTCGACGCGAAAACCCTGACCGACTGGAACGGGCTGATGATCGCGGCTCTGGCTGAAGCCGGCCGCTCGCTGGCGCGGCCAGACTGGATCGACGCTGCCGCAAAGGCGTTTGCCCATATCGATGCCGCCGGCCGCGACGGCCGCCTGCCGCATTCGATGCTCGGCGCTCGAAAGCTGTTTCCCGCCCTGTCGAGCGACTATGCCGCGATGACCAACGCCGCGATCTCGCTGTTCGAAGCCACGGGCGAGTGGAACTTCGTCGACCGGGCCAGAAACTTCATCGAGCAGCTCGACCGCTGGCATGCCGATGCGGACAAGACCGGCTACTATCTCACGGCCTCAGACTCAACCGATGTGCCGATCCGTATCCGCGGCGATGTCGACGAAGCCATTCCTTCGGCCACCAGCCAGATCATCGAGGCGTTGACCAGGCTGGCTTCGGTCACCGGGGATCTTGCCCTGCACGACAGGGCTTGGACAGTCGCGGAACATGCCGCCGGCCGTGCCGCGCAGCAGGCCTATGGCCAGGCCGGCATCGTCAATGCCTGCGCCATGGCCATCGAGCCTCTTAAGCTGGTGCTGGTCGACAATCCAGCCAGCCCAGCACTTATTCCGGTTGCGAATCGAAGCCCGGATCCAAGGCGCGTCGATAGCGTCGTTGCGATTGGTTCGGATACGAATCGACCGCTGCTACCGGGCGGAATGCTTCCGCCAACTGACAAGCCAGGGGCCTGGCTTTGCACCGGCCAAGTCTGCTTGCCCGTGGTGACCGAGCCTGAGGCGTTGGAAAAGCTGTTGCGGCGAGCGTAAGTTCGTCAACCTAGGGCGAAGCAGTCGCGAAGCGACGTCGCGGCATTGATCCTCGGGTCAAGCCCGAGGATGATGAAGGCGGGTGCTCCCCCCGCCCATCGCCTACGTGTTCATCGAATCGAAGAAGTCCGCGTTGGTCTTGGTCTGCTTCAGCTTGTCGATCAGGAACTCGATCGCGTCGGTGGTTCCCATCGGCGCCAGGATGCGGCGCAGGACAAAAATCTTCTGCAGGTCCGCGCGGGGAACGAGCAAATCCTCCTTGCGGGTACCGGACTTCAGGATGTCCATGGCCGGATAGATGCGCTTGTCGGCGACCTTGCGGTCGAGCTGGATTTCGCAGTTGCCGGTGCCCTTGAACTCTTCGAAGATGACTTCGTCCATACGGCTGCCGGTATCGATCAGCGCGGTGGCGATGATGGTCAGCGAACCGCCTTCCTCGATGTTGCGGGCCGCACCGAAGAAGCGCTTCGGCCGCTGCAGCGCGTTGGCGTCGACACCGCCGGTCAGCACCTTGCCGGATGACGGCACCACGGTGTTGTAGGCACGGCCGAGGCGGGTGATCGAATCGAGCAGGATGACGACGTCGCGGCCATGTTCGACCAGGCGCTTGGCCTTCTCGATGACCATTTCGGCGACCTGCACGTGGCGCACCGCCGGTTCGTCGAAGGTCGAGGAGATGACCTCGCCCTTCACCGAGCGCTGCATGTCGGTCACTTCTTCCGGCCGCTCGTCGATCAGAAGCACGATCAGGTAGCATTCCGGATGATTGGCGGTGATCGAATGGGCGATGTTCTGCATGAGCACCGTTTTACCGGTACGCGGCTGTGCGTTGATCAGCGCGCGCTGTCCCTTGCCGATCGGCGCCACCAGGTCGATGACGCGCGGCGAGATGTCCTTGCTGGTCGGATTGTCGACCTCCATCTTCAGCCGCTTGGTCGGATAGAGCGGCGTCAGATTGTCGAAGTGGATCTTGTGACGGATCTTTTCGGGATCGTCGAAATTGATGGTGTTGACCTTGAGCAGCGCGAAATAGCGCTCGCCCTCTTTCGGGCTGCGGATCGGCCCTTCGACCGTATCGCCGGTCTTCAGCGAGAAGCGGCGGATCTGCGAGGGCGAGATATAGATATCGTCGGGACCCGGCAGATAATTGGCATTGGCGGAGCGCAGGAAGCCGAAACCGTCCTGCAGCACTTCGACCACACCGTCACCGATGATCTCGATGTCCTGGGCGGCCAGCTTCTTGAGGATCGCGAACATCAGTTCCTGCTTGCGCATGACGCTGGCGTTCTCGACCTCGAGCGATTCGGCATAAGCGATCAGCTCTGGCGGTTTCTTGTTCTTGAACTCGGTGAGTTTCATTTCTTGCATTAGATAGACTCTGGGTAGGCTTTTTGGGGAAAATCGGCGAAATGCGACAAATGCCGGGCGCGGCCAAAAGCAATGAAGGGCGGCGCATGACGGGAAGGAAGACCCGTCTTTTATCGTCGGTCGGCTGAAAGAGCAAGCCGCCTTTTAGAGGGTCGCTAAAGCCTCAAAACGGCTTCACCACAACCAGGATGACAATGACGATCATCAACAATGTGGGGATCTCGTTGACGATCCGCCAGTACCTTGCCGGTTTTTCGTTGCGGTCATCGGCGAATTTGCGCACCGCGCCGGCGAGATAGCCATGCACGCCCGACATCAAGAGCACCGCGGCGATCTTGGCATGCAGCCAGCCACCCTGAAACGCAAAGCCTTTCCAGGCGAGCCACAACCCGAACACCCAGGTCAGCGTCATCGCCGGATTGATGATGCCGCGCAGCAGGCGGCGCTCCATCACCTTGAAGGTCTCGGACTGCACCGAGCCTTTCTCGGCATCGACGTGGTAGACGAACAGCCGCGGCAGATAGAGCATGCCGGCCATCCACGAAATGACGGCAAGCACGTGGATTGCCTTCGCCCAGAGATAGAAGCTGTCGGGTGCCGCGAGAAAAAGCAGCCCTGTGAGCACGGCCAGGGCAGCGATGCCAATGGCCATGCGCTTCATCGCCTGGCCGGTACTGTTGGTGTTTCGGATATCGGGCATCATCGTGTCGCGCTCCGAACCTGTTTCACCATCGCCTCGACATGTGCGATCGGTGTCTCCGGCGTAATGCCATGACCGAGATTGAAGATCAGCGGCCCTTTGCCCAGCGTCTTCAGGATGGCCTCCACGCCGTCGGCAAGCGCCTTGCCGCCGGCAACCAGCCGCAGCGGGTCGAGATTGCCCTGCACGGCGCCGTCACGCTGCAACGCCTTCGCAGCCTCCAGCGGCACCGTCCAGTCGATCCCCAGCCCGCTGATACCGGTCTTCTCGCGATAACTCTGATAACGGGCGCCGGCGCCCTTGGGAAAGCCGATGATGGGCACACCGGGATGGACAGCCCGCACCTGCCTGATGATCTCGGCCACCGGCTGGACGCAGAACTGCTCGAACGAAACATCGTCGAGCACACCAGACCAGGAATCGAAAATCTGCACCGCATCGGCGCCCGCTTCGATCTGCCGGATGAGATAAGCGGCCGAATGGTCGGCCAGCACTTTCAGGAGATGCCGGAAGGCCTCCGGCTCGCGGTAGGAAAACAGCCTGGCGGGCGCCTGGTCCGGCGTGCCATGGCCGGCAATCATGTAGGTCGCCACCGTCCATGGCGCGCCGCAGAAGCCGATCAGCGTGGTTTCCTCAGGCAGTTTCACGCGCAGCCGGCGAACCGTCTCGTAGACCGGTTCGAGATTCACGTGAAACATATCGCTCTCGAGAGCCAGAATCTCGGACACCGAAATCGGCGTCAGCAGCGGCCCTCTTCCTTCCTCGAAGCGGACATCGCGGCCGAGCGCATGCGGTACAACAAGAATATCGGAGAACAGGATCGAGGCATCGAAGCCAAAGCGTTCGATTGGCTGCAGCGTCACTTCCACGGCGAGGTCCGGATCGTAGCAGAGGTCGAGGAACGAACCGGCACGCCGACGCGTCTCGCGATACTCCGGAAGATAGCGCCCGGCTTGGCGCATCATCCAGAGTGGAGGCGGAAAGTGAGCCTCCCCTTTCAGGACATCCAGGATGATCCGCTTGGTAGGCATGGAACGCTCGCTTCTCCAGACTTCCCTTTAATCAAATATCTTATTTAAAGGAATCTTCTGATTCTAAGAGTCTGTTGGTTCTGTGGGTTGGCACCTGTCCCGCTTTGGCCGGCAAAAGACCAGCAAGCATATTGTCGCGCGCTTCTTTCTCCCTGATGTAGGGTTCTGGGGACAGTCCGGAATCTGTCACCGGAGTCAAAGCGTTAGGATACGCCGGGAAACGCCCGTCCTGTGGACAGCCGAGGAGCAAAAAAGATCGTCCACGGACTTGTCCCCAGCCGCCCGACGAAGCCTACAGCGCATCGAATTGTGGACAACCAGCCATCTGATACAGTCGCCCCTGACCGGCCTGTCTTTTCATCCAGCCTTATCCACATCCGCCCACAGCCCCAGGTGAACCCTGTGAACAAACCCCAGAGCTTCTTCCATCTGCACCTGATTTCCGACGCGACCGGCGAAACGCTGCTCGCCGCTGGCCGGGCGGCTTCGGCCCAATACAAGGACGCGCGCGCCATCGAGCATATCTATCCGCTCATCCGCACCGAAAAGCAGGTGGCCAAAGTGTTCGAGGATATAGAGGAGGAGCCGGGCATCATCCTCTATACGGTCGTCGACCAGAAGCTGGCGCGCGGCATCGACGAGCGTTGCGCGGCCATGGGCCTGCCCTGCGTCTCGGTGCTGGAACCGGTCCTCACCGTCTTCCAGTCCTATCTCGGCACGCCGGCCGGCCGCCGCGTCGGCGCCCAGCACGTGCTCGACGCCGAATATTTCCGCCGCATCGACGCGCTCAACTTCACCCTGGAGCATGATGACGGCCAGCTGCCGGCCAATATGGACGATGCCGACATCGTGCTGATCGGCATTTCGCGCACGTCGAAGACGCCGACCAGCATCTATCTCGCCAACCGCGGCATCAAGACCGCCAACATCCCGATCGTGCTCGGCGTGCCGGTGCCCGACAGCCTGGTCGCCGCCACGACGCCGCTGATCGTCGGGCTGGTCGCCACCGCCGAACGCATCTCGCATGTCCGCCAGAACCGCATCCTCGGCAATTCGAGTTCCTATGAGGCAGCAGACTATGTCGACCGCGCTACCATCAACGAGGAGCTCGCCTATGCCCGCCAGATCTGCACCCGCCATGGCTGGCCGATGATCGACGTCAGCCGCCGCTCGATCGAGGAAACGGCGGCGGCCATCGTTGCCCTGCGCGGGAAGACCAGATAATTGGAGCCGCGCGACGCGTTGCTTGTTCCGACCGCCGCGAAGCTGAAAAGTCACGGCATGGATCCTAGGGTCTCCGCGACGTCGCTTCGCGACTGCTTCGCCCTAGGATGACGAAGGGAGGATCGTTTCCGCCAATCTCCAACGCCTGTAGTTTGCCTCAGCCGACTGCGCGGTCGTCATCCTAGGGCGGAGCAAGGAGCGAAGCGACGCGGCGCAGACCCTAGGATCCATGCCGTTACAGTCGCGACAGGCGCAGCAGTCCCATGCAACCAGGAACGCTCGAGCCATCATCTCAACAGCGTAAATCAGGCAGCCACAAACCATGACAGAAAAAATCATCCTCGCCTCGGGCAGTCCGTTCCGCAAGGCGATGCTGGCCGCTGCCGGCATCGACATCGAGGCGGTTCCGGCAGCGCTCGACGAACGCGCGCTGGAAGCGCCGTTGCAGGATAGCGGCGCCTCGCCGGAGGACGTCGCCCTGGTGCTGGCCGAAGCCAAGGCAGTCGAAGTGAGCGAACGCCGGCCAGGCGCCCTGGTGCTCGGCTGCGACCAGACGCTGTCGCTCGGCGACGAGGTGTTTCACAAGCCAGCCGACATGGAAGGTGCGCGCCGCCATCTCCTGGCGCTGTCGGGCAAGACCCATCAGCTCAACAGTGCCGTCGTGCTGGTCCGCGACGGCAAGGTGCTGTGGCGGCATGTCGGCATCGCCAGCCTGACCATGCGCAAGCTCGACCCCGGCTTCATCGGCCGCCATCTAGCCCGCGTCGGCGCCAAGGCGCTGTCGAGCGTCGGCGCCTACCAGATCGAGGGCGAAGGCATCCAGCTGTTCGAGAAGATCGAAGGCGACCATTTTACGATTGTCGGTCTGCCGCTGCTGGCCCTGCTCACCGAACTGCGCACGCTGGGAGCGATCGATGGCTGAGCCTATGAAAAAGGCCTTCGTCACCGGCCATCCGATCAAGCATTCGCGCTCGCCCAAAATCCACGGTCATTGGCTGGCAAGCCTTGGTATCGACGGCAGCTACGAGGCCATCGACGTCGCGCCTGAGGATTTCGCCGAATTCCTCAGGCAGCTGCAGGCCAAGGGCTATCGCGGCGGCAATGTCACCATCCCGCACAAGGAGGCGGCGTTCGCGCTGGTCGAGCGCCGCGACGAGGCGGCGCAACAGATCGGAGCCGTCAACACGCTGTGGTTCGAGAGCGGCACGCTGTGGGGCGGCAACACCGACGGCCATGGCTTCGCCGCCAATCTCGATCAATACGCGCCGGGCTGGGCCGGCAATGGTCCGGCGGTGGTGCTCGGCGCCGGCGGCGCCGCACGCGCCGTCATCCAGGCGCTGAAGCAGCGCGGCGTCGG
Organism: bacterium M00.F.Ca.ET.205.01.1.1; assembly: GCA_004791255.1. GTDB lineage: Bacteria > Pseudomonadota > Alphaproteobacteria > Rhizobiales > Rhizobiaceae > Mesorhizobium. Next base: position 433,377 of record SRUQ01000001.1, on the reverse strand, counting down.
CGATATCCGCATCGTCAACCGCACGCTGGCCCGGGCGCAGGAATTGCGAGACCGTTTCGGCGCCGGCATTTCCGCGCACGGCACGGCCGCGACCGACGAACTGCTGCGCGACGCCGGCCTGCTGGTCAACACCACGGCGCTCGGCATGCAGGGCAATGAAGGCCTGCCCGCCGACCCGGCTCTGCTGCCCGACCATGCCCTCGTCACCGACATCGTCTACGTGCCGCTGGAAACGCCGCTGCTCGCCGCTGCTCGCGCGCGCAACCTGAGAACGGTCGGTGGTCTCGGCATGCTGCTCAACCAGGCGGTGCCCGGCTTCGAACGCTGGTTCGGCGTCAGGCCGGAGGTTACGGCTGAGCTCCGCGCGCTCATCATGGCCGATCTGGTGCCAAAACCATGATCGTGCTCGGGCTCACCGGATCGATCGGCATGGGCAAGTCGACGACGGCCAAGATGTTTTCCGATGCCGGCGTGCCGGTGCATGATTCCGACGAAACGGTGCATCGCCTTTATTCCGGCAAGGCTGTGCCGCTGGTCGAGGCAGCCTTTCCCGGAACCACAGCGGATGGCGTGGTCGACCGCGTGAAACTCGGCGCCCGCGTGCTCGGCGACGCGGCCGCGCTGAAACAGCTCGAGGCGATCATCCATCCGCTGGTGCGGGCCGACGCCGACGCCTTCCTGGCCCGGCATCGTGCCGCGGGCGCGCCGATCGCCGTGCTCGACATCCCGCTTCTGTTCGAGACCGGCGGCCGCGGCCGTGTCGACAAGGTTGTCGTCGTCACCGCGTCGGCCGAGATCCAGCGCGAGCGTGTGCTGGCGCGGCCGGGGATGACTGAGGAAAAACTGGCGTCGATCCTGGCCAAGCAGGTGCCGGACGCGGAAAAGCGCCGGCTTGCCGATTTCATCATCGACACCGGCGAGGGTCTGGAAGTCGCGCGGGCGGCGGTCGGCGAGGTCATCGCCAAACTGTCAGGGGATTCTGGGCGCTGACATCTTCTTTCTCCCCTTGTTGTGGGGGAAGGGAAAACCGGCATTGCCCATTGCCATGTTGTTCGGCTCTCGTGATTCTGCTCCTTTGAAGCGGACTGATTCGATGCGTGAGATTATCTTCGACACCGAAACCACCGGCCTCGATTCGCGCGACGACCGCGTGATCGAGCTTGGTGGCGTCGAACTGGTCAACCGCTTCCCGACAGGCAGGACCTTCCACCACTATATCAACCCGCAAGGCCGGGCGATCCATGCCGAGGCGCAGGCGGTACACGGCATCAGCGCGGCCGATCTCGCGGGAAAGCCGACTTTTGCCGAAATCGTCGAGGAGTGGCTGGGCTTTACCGAAGGCGCCAAACTGGTCGCCCACAACGCAACCTTCGACATCGGCTTCCTCAATGTCGAATTCGGCCGGCTCGGCCACCCCGTGATCGACAATGGCCGCGTCGTCGACACGCTGGCGCTGGCGCGCCGCAAGCATCCGATGGGCCCCAACTCGCTCGACGCGCTCTGCCGGCGCTACGGTATCGACAACGCCAGGCGCACCAAGCACGGCGCGCTGCTCGATTCGGAATTGCTGGCCGAGGTCTATATCGAGCTGATCGGCGGCAAGCAGGCCGCCCTCATCCTCGACAGCGGAGCCGCGCAGGCGAACGGCGCCGGCGACGTTGCCGATATCGACATCAGCATCGGCGCGCGCCCGATCGCGCTACCGCCGCGCCTGACCGAAGCCGAGCGCGCGGCGCATGCCGGGCTGGTCGCGACGCTGGGCGAAAAGGCGCTCTGGTTGAAGGTCATGGCGGGGTAGAGAGAGACGGCTCGGCCCTCCCTCGCGGTCGTCATCCTAGGGTCTCCGCGACGTCGCTGCGCGACTGCTCCGCCCTAGGATGACGAACGCGATGGGTTTTCCGCCAACCCCGAAAAGACGCTGTCCGCCTGATTCTCAACGAAAAAGCCCCTCTCAACAAACAAAAAGCCCGGCGCAAGGCCGGGCTTTCAATGGATGCGATAAAGCTAACTCAGCTAACCTTGACCTTGGACGCTGCCTGGTCTTCGGCCAGCTTCTGCTGGAACATCTGCGCGAAATCGATCGGGTCGAGCATCAGCGGCGGGAAGCCGCCATTGCGGGTCGCTTCGGCGATGATCTGGCGGGCGAAGGGGAACAGCAGCCGCGGGCATTCGATGAACAGGATCGGCAGCATGTGTTCCTGCGGGAAACCGGCGATGGCGAACACGCCGCCATAGACCAGCTCGACGTTGAACAGCACTTCCTGGTCGAAGGAGGCCTTGGCGTTCAACGTCAGATTGACGTCGAACTGCTTGTCGGACAGCGGGTTGGCGTTGACGTTGACGTTGATGGCGATGCCGGGCGCCTTGTCGCGGCCGCGCAGCGAGTTCGGCGCGCCGGGGCTTTCGAAGGACAGGTCCTTCACATATTGGGCCAGCACGTTGAGCGACGGCTGCGCCGCCGCGTTGCCGTTTCCGTTGGCCGCGCCGGTCGGCGCGTCTTCATTGCTGGCCATGAGCCGATATCCTTTTGCCTGGGCAGCGCTGCTGACCGAATTGAAATCGGGCGTTGGCTACCATGGTCGGCCTGACAAGACAAGGTTTGCCGCCTTGGCACCGGATGGGATGCAGGCTGTGTTGAGATTCAGGTCAGGCCGAGTCGAAAATGGCTGATGCCGAGAACCGGAGCAGAGCGTACTTTTCGTACGTGAGCACCGGAAGCGCACGTAGCAGCCATTTGCAGGCCGGCATCACATCAATACAGCCTCAGTCGTCCTTGAGGCGGCGCCACGGCGAATTGTGGTCCGGTCCGCGCTTCAAATCGTCCTCGCGCGAATAGTCGCCATCTTCGAGGTCGATGACCTTGTCGCGCTGCCGGCCGCGGAAGCCGCCTGTGCTGAAATTGGTGGCCACCACGATGCGGCCCTTGAGCCTGTTCCAGGCAAGATCGCGCACCGGTGGCAGGAACAGGAGCAGGCCGACAATGTCCGATATGAAGCCGGGGATGATCAGCAGGATCGCCGCGACCACGATCATGGCGCCATGCGCGAGCTGCTGGCTGGGATCGCGCGCGGCATCCATTTCGGCGCGGATGCGGGCCATGACGCCGAAACCCTGGTGGCGGAGCAAAAGCACGCCCGCGAAGCTCGAGGCCAGCACCAGGCCGACGGTCGCCAGCGCGCCGACCTCACGGCCGACGACCACGAAACCAGCGATTTCCAGCAGCGGGAGTGCGAGAAGAAAAAGAGGAAGCAGCGAAATGCGCAAGTTTTGCCGTCCGATCGTTTGCCCGTTTCGTTGTTTTGGCCCTCGGCGACCAATCGCCGCTGGCACCGGGGCTGTTAGATAGGTATGCCTGCCTTTGATTTGAATGATTGCGCCTTGCGTTCTATATGCTTTGAATGTTGAACGCTATGCGACCGTGGGCTCCAGGCCGGACGGTCCGGCCACGCAGGCAAGGATTGATTGGCGGAAGATATGGGATTCTTCGACTTCGGCACGATTTTCTTCCTGATTGCTGCAGTGGTGATTTTTTTCCAGCTGCGCAATGTGCTGGGCCGCCGGACCGGCAGCGAGCGGCCGCCCTTCGATCCCTATACTGCGGCCCGCACCGACAAGGACAAGGATCCCGCCCAGAAATCCGAGAATGTCGTGTCGCTGCCGCGCAAGCGTCTGCCAGGTGAGCCGGCCGCCGAGACCTATGCGGCGATCGACGCCTTCGCCAAGCCCGACACCGACCTCAACAAGGGTTTGCGCACGATCAAGGACAACGATCCGTCCTTCGATCCGAAGGGTTTCGTCGACGGCGCCAAGATGGCCTATGAGATGATCGTCATGGCCTATGCCGATGGCGACCGCAAGACGCTGAAGAACCTGTTGTCGCGCGAGGTTTTCGACGGTTTCGTCGCCGCGATCGGCGAGCGCGAGGCCAAGTCGGAAAAGATCCAGTCGTCCTTCGTCGGCATCGACAAGGCCGATATCGTCTCGGCCGAGATGAAGGGTGGCGAGGCGCATGTGACGCTGCGCATCATCAGCGAGCTGATCTCGGCGACGCGCGACAAGGCCGGCACTGTCATCGACGGCGATCCCGAGACCGTCGCCGAGGTCAAGGACGTCTGGACCTTCGCCCGCGACACGCGTTCGCGCGACCCGAACTGGAAACTCGTCGCCACCGAAGAAGAAGACTGAGCAAGATGCATGCCGCCCGCAGGCGGGCAGCGGTTTTGGGATAGCGGCATGCACGGCAACAAGGATGGCAGGGCTCAGGGGTCGCTGTCGCCTCTCTTTACTGCAAAAGCGTTCGACGATCTCCCCGGCTGGGGTGATGACGATCATCTGGCGGCCTTCGCCGCCTTCCGCCGCTCGGCCGTCCATGTCCTGACCAAACCCTATCGCAGCGGCGCGCTCGGCGTCGATTTCGGCGCCTTCGCCGCCTCCTATGCCGAGGCGCGCAGCGTTTCGCCGGCGAATCGGTCACAGGCGCGGGGCTTTTTCGAGCGCCATTTCGTGCCGGCGCTGGTTGCCGCCGAGACCGGAGTTGCCGGCCTCGTCACCGGTTTCTACGAACCTGAGGTCGAGGCCTCGCCGGTGCGGACAGACGGTTTCACCGTGCCGCTTTTGTCGCGGCCGGCCGATCTCATCGACATTGACGACGCCAACCGGCCGCCTGGCATGGACCCCGATCTCGCCTTCGCGCGGCGGACGCCGGAGGGACCGCTGGAGTATTTCGACCGTGGCGCCATCGAATGCGGCGCGTTGGCCGGCCAGGGGCTGGAGATCGCCTGGCTGACCGAAAAGGTCGATGCCTTTTTCATCCATGTGCAAGGTGCAGCCAGACTGCAAATGACCGATGGCCGGCTTTGCCGCGTCACCTACGCCGCCAAATCCGGCCAGCGCTTCACCGGCCCCGGCAAGATCTTGAGCGAGATGGGCGAAATCCCGCTCGAAAAGGTCACGATGCAGTCGATCCGCGCCTGGTTCAAGGCGCATCCCTCGCGCATCGACGAGATCCTGTGGCAGAACCGCTCTTATATCTTCTTCCGCGAGGCCGCGGTCGACGATGCAGCACTTGGCCCGATCGCCGCCGCCAAGGTGCCGCTGACGCCGGGCCGCGCGATTGCCGTCGACCGGCTGCTGCACACATTCGGCACGCCCTTCTACATCGACGCGCCGACGCTGACGGCTTTCGATGAAAAACCGTTCCGGCGGCTGATGATCGCGCAGGACACCGGCTCCGCCATCACCGGGCCGGCGCGCGGCGACCTGTTCGCCGGTTCCGGCGATGCGGCCGGCGAGATCGCCGGCGTGGTGCGCAATCCGGCCGATTTCTATGCGCTGCTGCCGCGCGGGCTCATTTCGGAGGCGAATCCATGACCCGCCGCCTGGACAGCGGGCTGAGCGAGGACGACCGGGTGCTGTGGAACCTGGTGGCGCGCACCGCCCGGCCGCTGAAGGGCAAGATGGCCGTCGACATTCCCGACATATCGGCCGAGGCGAGGCCGACGCCGTCGCAACCGGCCCAGCCTGTTGCCGGTCCTGCGGGTGCTGTGAAGCCGAAGACGCAGCATGTCTCGCATGCGCTCGACGAACCGACGCTCGACAAACTGTCGAAGGGCCGGCTGCCGATCGAAGGCCGCGTCGATCTGCACGGCATGACCCAGGACGAGGCCTATTCGCTGCTGTTTTCGTTCCTGCACCGGGCCCATGCCGGGGGCATCCGCTATGTGCTGGTGATAACCGGCAAAGGTTCGTCCTCCGGCAGCGACGGCGTCTTGCGGCGCGCGGTGCCCGCCTGGCTTTCGACGCCGGCGTTCCGGCCGCTGGTTTCCAGCCACGACCATGCCGCCCGCAACCATGGCGGTTCGGGCGCGCTTTATATCAGGCTGCGGCGGATCAGGTCATGAGGCCGGCCGCATGACCCCGCTCGGCGAAAAGCTGCGGGCGCTGCGAGGCGAGCGCGGCGTCAGCCAGAAGGACATGGCGGCGGCGATCGGCGTCAGCCCCGCCTATCTCTCGGCGCTCGAGCATGGCAGGCGCGGCGCGCCGACCTGGACGCTGATCCAGAAGATCATCGGCTATTTCAACATCATCTGGGACGATGCCGAGGAACTGGCGCGGCTGGCCGAGACCTCGCACCCGCGCGTAAAGCTCGACACGTCGGGTCTTTCCCCCGCCGCCACCGAGCTGGCCAATTTGCTCGCCGAAAACATCGAGAAGCTCGACGAAACGGAGTTGCGCCGCATCACGGCGTCGATCCGCGCGGCACTTGGCCGGCGGCCATGATGCATTTCGCCCATGGCTTCGGTTTTGGGAAAACAACAAGCATGAAAACAAAGACTTCAGCCCTGGCGGTTTGCGCCGGGGGGTTTGTCCGCTGGCGCCGGCGTTCCCTTGATATGAAGAGACGCCGGCGGCCAGCAGTGCAGGATCAGTACTTGCCGGCCGGGCCGCCAGCGGTGCTCCCGCCATTGGGATCACGGCCGCCCTTGTTGCCATGGTCGTGGCCATTGTTTCCACCGCCCAGGCAGTTCGACTCGCCGACATTGCAACAACGACCGGTCCACAGATCGTTGAGGTTGGTGTAGGCGCAGGTCTTTGCGGTCTGGTCGGCCAGGGCCGAGCCGCTCATGGCCGATACGGCGACGGCGGCGAGAAGGGTATTGCGCAGGAAAGCAGTCATTTGAGGTCTCCATGGTTGGGTTTCTGTCGTTCACGGCTGTGTGTCGCCGGACGAACGGAAATGGTTCATGGAGGGGATGCGAAGAATTATTGCGAGGCCCGCGAGGCCTGCTGCGGTCAACGGCAGCAGCGCTGCCTTTGCCAAGGGTAACGGAAGACACCTGCCTGGGTACAAGATCGACCGCAGTTCGAAACCGCAGCTACTCCACCGACCCCACCACCACTTGCTGGCCGCCGCGGATCGAGACCCAGCGGCCGGTGTTGTCGATCGCCTGCCGCTTGAGGAAGCGGTAGCCGGTCTGGTCCCAGGCCTTGACCTTGTTGGTCAGGTTGTCGAGCACATAATCGCCCTTGTCGGTGCGCACCGTCAGCACCGAGTGCCCTTCGCCGTCGGACTTGCGCACCACGGTGATGAGAAGATCGGCCAGCGACATGCCCATGCGGGACAGCCGGCGCCGCTTTTCCAGCACATAATCCTCGCAGTCGCCGACGCCCTTGTCGGGGTAGGCCCAGACTTCGTCCTTGCCGTAGACGTCCATGTCGCTCACCGGCTTGACTGATGCATTGACCCTGGAAGTAACGTTGATCAGCTTGCGCATCAGCCCGTCGGTCATTCTGGCTGGTGCAAGATTGCCAGGCCGGATCGAGCACTCATCCGGATGCAGCCTGCAGAAATCATAATGGCCGATCGGCTGCGAGGTGGGCCCGCCTGTCGCCATCACTCCGGCGGCCAGGGCCGGTGCCACCCAGCCTCCCATGATCGCCAGCCCGGCTGCCGCGCACATGCGCAGCGTTTGCGCCATTGGTGAGGAATTCATTGTCCCCGCTCGCCCTGTTGTTAACGAAAGGTTAAGGGCGATTTACACTCCGTGTCAATTACGACTTCCGCGTGATTTTGCGACATGGTTACCCGCCGGGCATGGCAGCGGGACTTGTGAAACAGGGTGGGCGGCGCCGGATTTCCGGCATGTCGGCCCGGACCGTCGCCGTCCTGCCTCAGCGCTTGGCGGTGCGCACCAGCCTCGGCTTCACCGCGACGCGGTTCTGGCGGCCATAGCTGGTGATGAAATCGACGATGCGCGGCACGATTTCGGCGCGGAAGCGCGAGCCGTTGAAGACGCCGTAATGGCCGACCGCCGGCTGCATGTAGTGGGCTTTCCTGTCGGCCGGAATGTTGATGCAGAGATCCTGCGCCGCCTTGGTCTGGCCGAGACCCGATATGTCGTCGTTCTCGCCCTCGACCGTGAACAGCGCGACATTGCGGATCGCCGAGGTATCGACCGGCGTGCCGCGATGCGTCATCTCGCCCTTGGGCAAGGCATGGCGCACAAACACCGTGTCGACGGTCTGCAGGTAGAACTCCGCCGTCAGGTCCATCACCGCCAGATATTCGTCGTAGAAATCGCGGTGTTTTTCGGCGTTGTCGCCGTCATGCTTCACAAGGTGCATGAAGAAGTCCTTGTGGGCGATGATGTGGCGGTCGAGGTTCATGCTCATGAAGCCCGAAAGCTGCAGGAAGCCGGGATAGACCTCGCGGCCGAAGCCCGGCACCGGCCAGGGCGCGCGCATGATGACATTGTCGCGGAACCAGTCGATGCCCTTTTCGCCGGCCAGAAGGTTGACCGCGGTCGGGTTGCGGCGGGTGTCGATCGGTCCGCCCATCAGCGTCATGGTCGAGGGCACGAAGGGGTCGCCGCGCGTTTCCATAAGCGCCACGGCGGCCAGCACCGGCACGGAAGGCTGGCACACCGCCATCACATGGGTGTCGGGGCCCAGCGCGTGCAGCATGTCGATGACATAGTCGATATAGTCGTCGAGATCGAACTGGCCGTCGGCCTGCGGCACCATGCGGGCATCGACCCAGTCGGTGATGTGCACATCGGCATGGGGCAGCATCGCCTCCACCGTGCCGCGCAGCAGCGTCGCATAATGGCCCGACATCGGCGCCACGATCAGGAGCTTCGGATCAGGCTTGCGCCCGGCGGGCACGGCGCGTTCGAAACGGATCAGATTGCAGAATGGCCGCGACCAAACCGTCTTTTCGCTGACCGCGACGTTTTTCCAGTCGACCACGGTCTTGTCGAGGCCGAAGGCCGGCTTGCCGTAGCGGCGCGTGGTGCGCTCGAACAGCTCGGCCGACGCCGCGATGGAGCGGCCGAAAGACGTATGCGAAACCGGGTTGAGCGGGTTGGAATAGAACAGCCGCACCGCGTCGGCATAGAGGCGCGCCGGCTGCAGCGCGGCGTGGTTCATTTCATAGAGCTGGTAGAACATCGGATACCCCGCTGCTGCCTGCCACCGAAGGGACGACGAGCAGCGCCGAGCCTTGAATGTCTCGCGGGAAGGTTAACAACAAATTGTTGCGATGCAATACGTCACGTGGCGTGACCAATGCTTCTTTCGTCCAAAGGCTTGGAAATCCGCTTCGAACGGGCGAGCCGGCTCAATGTGCACTGCCGAAATGTGTAGGAAATGTGTCCGGCCATCTGGCCGGACGTCAGACCATGATCCCAAAAAGTGGTTTCCGGTTTTTGCTCCGCTGACCTGCGGTTCGGAAGAGATCATGGTCCAGGGATAGTCAAATCAGACGCGCGCCATGCAGACGGCGGTGTGGCCGGAGCCGATGAAGCCGAGCTGGCCGGCGGCGCCCTTCGACAGGTCGAGCACTCGCCCTTTGATGAACGGGCCGCGATCGTTGATGCGCACGATGACGCTGCGGCCGTTGTTCTTGTTGGTCACCCTGAGCTTGGTGCCGAACGGCAGCGTGCGGTGCGCGGCGGTCATCGCCGACGGGTTCATGCGCTCGCCGGACGCGGTCCTGGAGTGCAGCGCATACCAGGAAGCGCGGCCGCATTGGCCGGCGGCGGCGGTGGCCGACGTGGCGGAGGCGCCGACCATCAGGCCAGCAGCGATCGTTACCGCGACAAGCGCGGTCTGATTTAGGGTCTTCATATCCGAGGGATGGCTCCGTTTTTGACAGACCCCAGCCGTTAGGTTCGGAATAAGGCAGGAAATGCGGCAGTGATCTGGCAGTTCCGTGGCGAGATCACACGTTTGGAGTCGCCGGGTAACACTCTGTCAGGAGTCTTCCGGTGATCCGTGACAAATGCAGAATGATCTTCCCGGCGATTTAAGCAGCCCGTTTGACAAGAGCCGACATCAGGATTCAAGTAGATGCGAGCGTGATTGAGCGCATTCCTTTGGCTCTTTCATCGCGGTCGCGGCGCCGCAATCGATCGACTTTGAAAGGGAGGCCCGGCAAATGAGGCTGGCCAAAAATCTTCTGGCAATGATTGTGCTTGCCATCGGCGCGCTGTGGTCGCTGCAAGGCGTGGGCATGGTCGGCGGCAGCTTCATGACCGGTCAGTCGCAATGGCTCTATATCGGGCTTGTCACCATGTTGGCCGGCCTGGCCGGGCTGGTGTGGGCGAACCGGTAGAGCCCCGATGAGAGGTCGACCGACGGGGGAGAGGAAGCCGCGAGCTTGCCGGCCTTGCCTTGCCCCTGCAGCCTAACCGAACAGACGGTCGAGGATCTTGCCCTCGATGCGGGCCAGCTCGACGGAGCCGCGGCGACGGGGCCGCTCCACCGGAACATCCAGATCGAGCGCGATCCTGCCCTCGCCGATCACCACGACCCGATCGGCCAGGGCCACGGCCTCGGCGACGTCATGCGTGACCAGCACGGCGGTGAACTTCTGGGCGAGCCAGATGCGTTCGAGCAATTGCTGCATCTCGATGCGGGTCAGCGCGTCGAGCGCGCCGAGCGGCTCGTCGAGCGCCAGGATCTGCGGCTGGCCGACCAGCGCGCGGGCCAGCGCCACGCGCTGCTTCTGGCCGCCGGACAGCAATGACGGCCATTCGTCGGCACGGTCGGCCAGCCCGACCTCGCCAAGCATGGCGAGCGCGCGCTGTCTGGCCTCCTCACCGGCGGCTATGCCGATCAGCCCGACCTCGACATTCCTGACCACGCTGGCCCAGGGCAGCAGCCGCGGCTCCTGGAACATGAAGCGTGTGCGGCTGTGGCCTTCTTCCTCGGCTCCGAATGTCAGCGCTCCGGCCGTCGGCCGGTCGAGCCCGGCCAGGAGCCTGAGCAGCGTGCTCTTGCCGCAGCCGCTCTTGCCGATGACGGCGAGGAACTGGCCGGCCTGCACGTCCAGGTCGATGCCGTCGAGCACGATCTTGTCGCCGAAGCGCTTGCCGGCGCCCTTGAAGGCGAAGGCCCGCCGTCCCGGCAAGGCCGGCCGTGCCGGAGCCGGCGTGGCGACGAAGGAGCGGATGGCGGTCAGGCTGGCGGCGGGCATCGAAATCATCCGTTCTGGAAAGCGGGATGCCAGCCGAGCGACAACCGCTCGAGCAGCCGGGCGAGACTGTCGGCCAGCTTGCCGAGCAGCGCATAGATCAGGATCGACAGCACGACGACGTCGATCAGCAGGAACTCGCGCGCCTGCATGGCCATGTAGCCGAGGCCGGAACTGGCCGAGATCGTCTCGGCGACGATCAGCGTCAGCCACATGATGCCCAGGGCATAGCGCAGGCCGACGAAGATCGACGGCAGCGCGCCGGGCAGGATGACGCGCAAGAACAGGGCGCGGCGGTCCATTCCATAGACCCGGCCCATCTCGACCAGTTGCGGGTCGACGCTTTGGATGCCGAGCAGCGTGTTGACATAGATCGGGAAGAACACGCCGAGCGCCACCAGGAACAGCTTGGCTTCCTCGTCGATGCCGAACCACAGGATGACCAGCGGGATCAGCGCCAGATGCGGGATGTTGCGGATCATCTGCAGCGTCGTGTCGGTCAGGCCGCGGCTGAGTGTCGAGAGCCCGTTGGCAAGGCCGAGCGCGAAGCCGATCGAACCGCCAATGGCGAAACCGGCAAGCGCGCGTGCCGTGGATACGCCGATGTTGCGGACCAGCTCGCCCGACAGCGTCAGCCGCCAGAAGGCTTCCGCCACCGCGCTCGGCGCCGGCAGCACGTTGGCCGGCATGATGCCGACGCGGGAGGCAAGCTCCCATCCCGCAATCACCAGCGCTGGCAGCAGCCAGCCGATGAAGTTTCTGCCGAGGGCAAGGCGGGTGGCCAGGCTCATGACGAGGCCTGCAGGCGGTTGGCGCTATGGACGGGAAAGCCAAGCCGGCCGCCGGCCTGCGCGACCTCCTCGAGGTGCTCCGAGCCTGGCCAGGAGCCGTCGCCATGCATCGGGATGGACCAGAGGAAATCGAGCGATGCGGAACTGGCTGGACTGGTCATGGCTTCCATCGCGATGAGGTCGGAACGGCGGCGGCGCCGAACATTGCTGGCCGGCGCCGCCGGCGGAAGAAATCAGTTGCCCGGCGCGGCCCACACCGCGTCGGAAATCCGCACCGCTTTCGGGATCAGCCCGAGCTTGAAGAACCGGTCGGCTGTCGCCTGCTGGCCGGCGACGATCTCCTCGGTGATCGGATAGATGCCGAACTTGCTGCGGTTGGCGGCGATCGTCTGCGCGTCGAGCGGCACGCCGGTCACTTCGTGCAACGCCTCGGCGACCTTGTCGCGGTTCTGGTCGGCCCATTTCGCCGCCTCGCCAAGCGCGGCGATCGTCGTGGTGACGAATTCAGGATGCGCCTTGGCGAAATCCCTGTTGGCGAGGAAATAGGTGTTGACCTTGAGCACGTCGCTGGAACGGGCCAGCACGCGCGGCTGGTAGCGCGTTTCGGCGATGGCGAAGAACGGATCCCACACCGCCCAGGCATCGATCTGGTCGCTGGCGAAGGCGGCGGCCGCATCGGCCGGGCTGAGATAGACCGGCGTGACCTCGTCGAAGGGAATGCCGGCCTTCTCCAGCGCGGCGACCAGCAGATTGTGCGCGCTGGTGCCCTTGCCGACACCGATGCGCTTGCCCTTGAGCTCGGCGAGCGATTGGACCGGCGACGCCGGCTTGACGAAGATCGCCTCGCCTTCGCCATTGGACGGAAGCGCCGCCGCATAGACGATGTTGGCGCCGGCCGACTGGCCGAAGATCGGCGGCGCGTCACCGGTCCAGCCGACATCGATGGCGCCGACATTCAAGGCTTCCACCAGCGGCGGGCCGGCGGTGAACTCGACCCACTTCACCGAGACACCCTTGGCGGCCAGCGCCTTCTCGATGATCTGCTGATTCCTGGCGATGACGGGCAGGCCCGTCTTCTGGTAGCCGATGTTGAACTGCTTGAGGTCCTGGGCGGCGGCGCTCCAGGAGGCGGCGCCGAAGGCGGCTGCGGCCAGCAGGCCGATGCCGAAAATGCGTCTCGTCAGGTTGGACATGATCCCTCTCCATCGCTGCGGGCCGGTGCGGGAAGGCTTCCCTGCCGGCGGAAGATGGAGTTAGGCTAGGTATGTCTATAAATTTAGTAGAGGAATGATTTTGCGAGTTTGCGCCTGCTGCGGAAATATCTTCTGCGCCAACCTCGTGTCTTCGTCCTCCTAGGTCTGCGCCGCTTCGCTTCGCTCCTTGCTCCGCCCTAGGATGACGAAGACGCGGGGCTGTCGCAAAGTCGAGCCGCCCTCACTGCGACCAATATTGCCAGGCCCAGTAGAAGCTTTCGTCGCGCGGCGGCAGGCGGTCGCGCTCGGCGTCGTGCCGCACCGGCGCAGGCGATTTCGACGCCTCTGGCCTGGCGGTCTCTTTCGTCCGGGCAAGCAGCCAGTTGCCGGCCTGGGCGAAAAGCACAGCGGTGGAATGGGTCATCGGCATTCTCCTCGTTGCGGTCATTCGCGCCCCGCCCAGGGAACGAGGCGGCGTTCGATCCGCCGGATGATGAATTCGAGCCCGAAGGCGATGATGGCGATCACCAGAATGCCCATCACCACCACGTCGGTGACCAGGAACTGCGCCGCCGACTGGATCATGAATCCGAGCCCGCGCGTCGCCGCGACCAGTTCGGCCGCCACCAGCGTCGACCAGCCGGCGCCGAGCGCGATGCGCAGGCCGGTGAGGATCGAGGGCAAGGCACTGGGCAGGATGACGTGGCGGACGAGCTGGATCCGCGTCGCGCCGAGCGAACGCGCCGCACTGATGCGCTCTTTTGAGACGCCGCGAACCCCAGCGGCGGTGGAAAGCGCCACCGGTGCCAGCATGGCGATGGCGATGACCAGGATCTTCGATGGCTCGCCGATGCCGAACCAGATGATGATCAGCGGCAGATAGGCGAGCGGCGGGATCGGCCGCAGGAATTCGAGCAGCGGATCGAAGATGCCGCGTCCGACGGTGCTGATGCCGATGGCAAGCCCGACCGGCACGCCGACAAGGATCGCCGCGACCAGCGCGGCGAACACCCTGGCGAGACTTGCCGTGACATGCTGCAGCAGCGTCGCGTCGACAAAGCCATTCTGGGCGACCGACAGGAACTTGCTCCACACCGCCGCCGGCGACGGCAGGAACACCGGCGACACCAGCTGCAGGCGGGCCGACAGCGCCCATGCCGCCAGCACCGCCAGTATGGTAACCGCACTGACCGCGCGGGCGGAGACGCCGGCGCGCTTCGGGCGCGGCCTGGACCATGGCACCGACAGGCCTTCGGTCTTGTCGATCCCGGCGCCGGGCCGTTCGCTGTAGGAGGAAATGCTCATGCCGCCTCTCCTTCGAAGATCGCATCGGTCAGGTCGCCGCGCGCCGCGGCGAAGGCCGGGTCGGCCTTGATCGTGCGGATCGCCTCGCCCGAGGCGTAGCGCCTAGAGAAGTTCGGCTCGAAGGTCCGCACCACGCGGCCCGGGCCCGGCGCCAGCACGACGATGCGAGTGGCCAGCACCAGCGCCTCCTCGATGCCGTGGGTGACCATCAGCAGGCCGGCCTGGCTTGCCGTCCACAGATCGAGCAGCGTCGTCTGCATGCGCTCGCGCGTCAGCGCGTCGAGCGCGCCGAGCGGCTCGTCGAGCAGCAGGAATTCCGGTTCGGCGGCCAGCGCGCGGGCAAGGCCGACGCGCTGGCGCATGCCGCCCGACAGTTCCCAGATGTGCTTGCCACCGGCGCCGCCAAGCTTGACCAGGTCGAGCAGCGCGTCGGCGCGTCGGGCGCGCTCCGCCGGCCTGACGCCACGCAAGCGCAATGAAAAGGCAACGTTCTCGCGCGCGGTCAGCCAGGGAAACAGCGCATCGTTCTGGAACACCACCGCCCGGTCCGATCCCGGCCCGGTGATCGGCTGGCCATTGACCGAGGCCGAGCCGCGCGCCGGCGTCACCAGGCCGGCGGCGACGTTGAGCAGCGAAGTCTTGCCGCAGCCGGAGCGGCCGACCAGCACGACGAGATCGCCCTTGGCGACATCGATCGACACACGCTCGACGGCAGGCGCCGCCTGGCCGTCATAATGGATCGAGATCTTGTCGAGCACGAGCTGCGGCATGGGCCCTCGCATTGGGTAAAACAGAGAGATGGTCTGTTGAAATCCGTCTGCCCCGGAACCGCTCCTCGTCAGCGGTTCCGGGGCAGGCAGCACGCGGCGCGCGTTCCGGCGGTCAGGCGCTCAGTTCGAGGCCAGAGCTTCGGTGACGTATTTCGACGTCACGTATTTCGAATAGTCTGATAGCACCGCGTCGACCTTGCCCTGCTCCTTGAGGAAGGCGGAGGCCGCCGCGACCGCCTTGACCGTGCCGCCGCCGAGGAATTTTTCCGAGGCCTGTTCTTCCAGTGTTGGGAACACATAACCCTTCAGCAGTTGCGGCACTTCCTCCAGCTTGGCGCCGGTGAGCTTGGCGATCGACGCCGCCTGCGGCGACGACGCCGACCAGGCGTCCGGCTTGGCCAGGAATTCCGCATAGGCTGATCCCGTCACCTTGACGAAGTCGCGCACCGCTTCCGGGTGCTTGTCGGCGAAATCGGTGCGCACGATCCAGGCGTCGAAGGTCGGCGCGCCCCAGGCGGCCACCTGCGAGGAATCCAGCACCACCTTGCCCGAACTCTTGATCTGGCCGAGCGCCGGATCCCAGACATAGGCTGCGTCGATGTCGCCGCGCGCGAAGGCGGCGGCGATCTCCGGCGGCCTGAGATTGAGGATCTCAACCGACTTCGGATCGACATTCTCGTGCTTGAGCGCGGCGAGCAGGCTGTAATGCGTCGTCGAGACGAAGGGCACGGCAACCTTCTTGCCGGCGAGGTCGGCGACCTTCTCGATGCCGGCGCCGTTGCGCGCGACCAGCGCCTCGGATTGCCCGATCAGGCCGACGACGAAGATGGTCTGGATCGGCAGCTCGCGGCTTGCCGCCGCCGCCAGCGGGCTCGACCCGACATAGCCGATATCGACCGAGCCGGACGCGACCGCGGCGATGACGTCGGCGCCGGATTCGAACTTGCGCCAGTCGATGGCGGCCTTGGTCGCCTTTTCATAGGCGCCGTCGGCCTGCGGCACTTTCGAAGGCTCGACCACGGTCTGGTAGCCGATGGTGATCTTGAGGTCGTCGGCCATTGCCGGGCCGAGCAAGGCGGCACCCGCCAGGGCGGCCGACGACAGGAGAATGATGCGGCGTGAAATGCTGGACATGAAAGGCTCCTTGAAAAAGGGGAAAACCGGATTGCCTGTTCATAGTCAGCTAATTCTATCGCTCTTGTAGAGTTAAATCCTTCCAACCGGGTGGCGCTTGTTAGAAAAAAGCTGGCGCGGCCGCGCCGCCGGGCGGGTAGGGCGGCTGCAAAAGAGCCGGCGCGACCGGACAGGACAGGGTGAAAAAGGACGGCCTTCATTGGCCGAAGGGAGGCCAGGCATGGGCCTCGGCATCCATACGCCAGCGCTGAACGGCAAGGCGCTCCAACTCTCGGCAGGTCGTATTTTTCGGGGATGTCCGGGTAGCACCTGCGATGAGGTGCTCCCTCCAGTTCATAGATATGGCGCACAAGGGGCTTGCTTCAAGGCCCTGCCCTTGCCGTAGAACTCCCGGCCTTACCAGCAAGGAGTGGCTTTTGCGTGCGGCGATGCCGGGCGCGCGGCCGCCGAAAACGGGAGTGCCCTCATGACAGACCATGCAGTGATTATCGCAGGCGGCGGCCCGACGGGTCTGATGCTGGCCGGCGAGTTGGCGCTGGCCGGTATCGACGTTGCCATTGTCGAGCGGCGCCTTGACCAGCATCTCGCCGGCTCGCGCGCCGGCGGCCTCCATGCGCGCACCATCGAGCTGCTCGCCCAGCGCGGCATCGCCGATCGGTTCCTGTCGGAGGGCAAGGTGGCCCAGGTCGCCGGGTTCGCCTGGATCCGGCTGGATATCAGCGATTTTCCCACAAGGCACAATTACGGGCTCGGTCTCTGGCAGAACCACATCGAGCGCATATTGGCCGGTTGGGTCGAGGAACTGGCGGTGCCGATCTATCGCGGGCGCGAGGTGGTCGGGTTCGCGCAGGACGACACCGGCGTCGATATCAGCCTGTCCGACGGCCGGTCGCTGCGCGTGGCCTACCTGGTCGGCTGCGACGGCGGCCGCAGTCTGGTCCGCAAGGCCGCCGGCATTGCCTTCACCGGTTCCGACCCGACCATGAGCAATATGATCGCGGAGGTTGAGATGACGGAGGAGCCGCAATGGGGCGTCCGCAACGATGCCCTCGGCATTCACGGCATCAGTCGGCTGGAGGACGGCAAGACGGTGCGCATCATGGTGACCGAGCGGCAGCCTGGATCCGCCAATGAACCCACCTTGGGCGATCTCAGCGAGGCGCTCATCGCAGTCTACGGGACCGACTACGGCATTCACAGTCCGATCTGGATTTCCAGGTTCACCGATGCCACGCGGCAGGCTGAAGCCTACCGCAACGGACGGGTGATGCTGGCCGGCGACGCCGCGCATGTGCATCCGCCGGTTGGCGGCCAGGGCCTCAACATCGGCGTCCAGGACGCGGTCAATCTTGGCTGGAAACTGGCGCAGGTGGTCAAGCGGACGGCGCCGGAAAGCCTGCTCGACACCTATCATGCCGAGCGGCACCCGATCGCAGCCCGTGTGCTGAAGAACACGATGGCGCAGATGGCGCTGCTGCGCCGCCCGGACGACCGCATCAATGCCCTGAAGGACGTGCTGTCCGAACTGCTTGCCATGGAAGAACCGCGCAAACGCATTGCCGCCGAAATGTCGGGTCTCGGCGTCCACTACGATCTCGGCGAAGGCCATCCCTTGCTGGGACGGCGGATGCCCGACCTCGATCTCGTCACCGCCGACGGACCACTGCGTGTCTTCGCCCTGCTCCATCAGGCGCGGCCGGTGCTGCTCGATTTTGGCAAGCCCGGCGCCCTCGACATCACGCCATGGGCGGATCGGGTCAGGCTCGTCGACGCTGGCTATGGCGGCGCCTGGAAGTTGCCGGCCCTGGGTGTGGTCGGCGCGCCGGCAGCCGTGCTGATCCGACCCGACGGCTATGTCGCCTGGGTCGGGGACGGAACCCCGACGGGGCTGGCCGACGCGCTGAGCGCCTGGTTCGGACAGCCGGCCGCGATTTAGCCTCGGCACGCTACACGGGGCGGCGAACCAGAATGCCGGGGCTCGCCGCCCTCATGAAAACACATGCTCCATTTGTTCGCGGAATTAGAACCTCGTTTCGTTGTGTCGGTGGGTTAGTATAGTATCCTTATCGACATAGGGAGTTGAGACGATGCGCGATACAGCAAATGCGATCTGGGAAGCGCTCCCGTTGTCGGACCGATGGCGGCTCAATCTGTGTCCGCAACGGCACAAGTCCGACCGAAAGTGCGGATAAAGCCCGAAAACGAAGCAAATTCAACGTTTCACGTCTTGTAGATCATGTCACTAGAATTTATCTGTGATGGCAGCTTGGACGCGGGGGGATGGACCGGAGTGCCAGGCGTTTCGCAACCGGCGGCTTTGCCGTCGCATGATCGGGAAACGTTGGTCTCATGCTCACCAAAAAGGGCAAGTACGGGCTCAAGGCGCTCGTCCATCTGGCGCAGCTGCCCGCCGGGCAGCTGGCTTTCGTCAATGACATCGCGACCGGCAACAACATTCCGAAGAAATTTCTCGACGCCATTCTGGGCGAATTGCGCAATGCCGGTTTCGTGCAGAGCCGCAAGGGCAAGGATGGCGGCTACCGCTTGGCGCGGCCGGCGGACGAAATCAGGGTCGGCCATGTCGTGCGCGTGCTCGACGGTCCTCTGGCGCCGATCCCTTGCGCCAGCCGCACCCAGTATCAGCGCTGTGAAGATTGCAACGAGGCGACATGCCAAGTCCGACATCTGATGCTGGAGGTCCGGCAGGCGATCGCCGAGGTGCTCGACCAGCGCAGCCTCGCCGAGATGCGCGACATCGCGCTGGACGACCTGCCGGTCGAGGTGAAGGTCCAGGCTTGACGCCTTCCACACGGCTGGATCGCGCATGACCGGGCGCGCCAATTCCATGATCCCCAACTCGATCATTATCGTCGGCGGCGGCGCCAGCGGCGTCGTGCTGGCCGCGCATCTCTTGAAATCGGCCAATCCGGACCTGCGCGTCACGCTGATCGAGAAGCGTCCGCATTTCGGCCAGGGCATCGCCTATTCGACGCTGCTGTCGGCGCATGTGCTCAACGTCAGCGCCGCTGGCATGAGCGCCTATGCCGACGACCCCGGCAATTTCTGGCGCTGGCTGCTCGAGCGTGGCCTGGCAACGCAGGAACAGGCTCCGGTCTATGCGCCGCGCAGTCTCTATGCCCGCTATCTCGGCGAACTGCTCGACGAGCTGGAAGCGAGCGAAAAGGCGAGCGGCCGGCTGCGGCTGATCCGCGAGGAAAGCCTGTCGATTTCGCCGACCGCGTCCGGCGTCGAAGTGGCGCTCGCCAACGGCACCAGCGTGGTGGCGCATCTGGCGGTGCTGGCGACCGGCCATGACGAGGTGCCGGCCGCCGGCCAGGGCCACGCGATCCGCATGGGCTCGGAGGCCGACACCGCGCTCGATCCCGACCGGAGCGTCATGGTACTGGGCACGGGCCTCAGTATGGTCGACGCCTTTCTGGCGCTCGAGCAGCGCGGCCATCGCGGCGACATCGTCGCGGTGTCGCGGCGCGGCCTGCTGCCCTCGCCGCACCGCAAGGGCAACCCGATCAAGCTCGATGTCGCCGACATCCCGCTCGGCACCCAGCTTTCCTATTTCGTCGGCTGGTTCCGCGACCTGATCCGCGAGAACCAGAAGGCCGGCATCGACTGGCGCGATGTCGTCGATGGGCTCAGGCCCTTCAACCAGAAGATCTGGCAGAACTGGCCGGCTTCGGCCAAGCGCCGCTTCGTCGAACACACCAAGGCCTGGTGGGATATCCACCGCCACCGCATGGCGCCCGAGGTCCATGCCCGTGTCAGCGAAGCAGTGCAATCGGGCCGCATCCGCCTCGTCGCCGGCCGCGTCGTCGACATCGCCGGAAACGAGGGCGCGTTCAAGGTCGAAGTCCAGTCGCGCCACACGCAGCGGCTGGAAAGCTTCGATGTCACCCGCCTCTACGATTGCTCTGGCATCGTCCGCGACATCTCGACCACGTCGAACAGTGCGGTGCGCTCGCTGGTCGACCGCGGCCTGGCGCGGCCCGATCCCTTGCGCATCGGCCTCGACGTCACGGCCAATTGCGAGATCATCGCCGGCGACGGCGCGGTGTCGAGAAAAATCCTCGCCGTCGGCCCGCTGACGCGCGGCACCTTCTTCGAGATCGACGCCATCCCCGACATCCGCGTCCAGTGCGCCAGGCTGAGCAGGCAGCTGCTGGGGTGAGTGACTGTCGGGGTTTGTGCTCTACGGCGCCCCCTCTGTCCTGCCGGACATGTCCTCGCGGGTGGCTACGCTATGCACTCATCTTCTGCGATTGGAGTGACTGATCGAAGTTAGGCTTGATTGCGACGTGGTTCCCCCAATCCGTCGCGGCTTCGCCGCGCCACCTTTCCCCCCTCCGGAGGAAAAGGAAGGGAGCCATGCTGGACAAGCGTTAGGGCAAAGAAGTTGGGGCCTTTCCTCTCCCCCGTCGATCGGGGGAGAGGTGTCGAGCGAAGCTCGACGGAGTGGGGGTCGACCAGCGCAGTGCTGGAATTTCATTCCTCGCCTGGCCGTCTGATTGGCATGATCTATCTTCTTTCCGACTGTGAAGGACAGGAAAAGAGGATAGGCTACCGTTCGCCCCCGGCGGTTGCTCGCCTTCACCATGGAGCATCGATATGAGCGAGCACAAAAATGCTGCGCCAGGCAGCGCCGCCCCGGACGGCGAGTCATCGCGACTGCGTCCCCCCTACGGGTCGGTTCTCGACCTGATCGGCCAGACGCCCATCGTCGAATTGACCAAGTTCGACACCGGCAAGTGCCGGCTGTTCATCAAGCTCGAAAGCCAGAACCCCGGTGGCTCGATCAAGGACCGCATCGCGCTGTCGATGATCGCCGCGGCCGAGAAGGCCGGCAAGCTTAAGCGCGGCGGCGCCATCGTCGAGGCGACCGCCGGCAATACCGGCCTCGGCCTTGCCCAGGTCGGCATTCCCAAGGGCTACCGCATCATCCTGGTGGTGCCCGACAAGATGTCGCGCGAAAAGATCCAGCATCTGCGCGCGCTCGGCGCCGAAGTGCGCATGACCCGTTCCGATGTCGGCAAGGGCCATCCCGAATACTACCAGGACATGGCCGAGAAGATCGCCGCCGAACTGCCCGGCGCCTTCTATGCCAACCAGTTCGCCAACCCGGCCAATCCTGAGGCGCATGAGACGACGACCGGCCCGGAAATCTTTGCGCAGCTCGAGGGCGATGTCGACGCGGTGGTGGTCGGCGTCGGCTCCGGCGGCACGCTGACCGGGCTTGGCCGGTATTTCGCGCAGGTGTCGCCGAAAACCGAGATGGTGCTCGCCGATCCCGTGGGCTCGGTGCTGGCGCCGCTGATCAAGACCGGCAAGATGGAAGAGGCGGGAAGCTGGACCGTCGAAGGCATCGGCGAGGATTTCGTGCCGCCCAATGCCGATCTGGCGCTGGTCAAGAAGGCCTACTCCATATCAGACAAGCAGAGCATGCTCGCCGTGCGCGATTTGCTGTCCAGGGAAGGCATTCTGGCCGGTTCGTCGTCGGGCACGCTTCTGTCGGCCGCCCTTCGCTATTGCCGCGAACAGACTTCGGCCAAGCGCGTCGTCACCTTCGTTTGCGACAGCGGCAACAAATATCTGTCGAAAGTGTTCGACGATTTCTGGCTAGCCGAACAGGGCCTCGCGGAGCACGAGCAGCATGGCGATTTGCGCGACCTCGTCATGCGTTCGCACCGCACCGGCGACACGGTGTTCGTCGGCCCCGACGAAAGCCTGCTCAACGCCTATGGCCGCATGCGCCGCTCCGATGTCTCGCAACTGCCGGTGCTCGATGAGGGCAAGCTTGTCGGCATCGTCGACGAGAGCGATATATTGGCCAAGGTCGACGGCCCCTATGACGGCCGCTGGGACCGTTTCAACGGCCCGGTGCGCACGGCGATGACCTCCAATTTGCACACGCTGCAGGCCAGCCAGACGCTGGATGCGCTGCTGCCGGTGTTCGACCGCAACGAGGTGGCCATCATCTTCGACGGCGAGGAGTTCGTCGGCCTGATAACCCGCATCGACCTGATCAACCATCTGAGGCGCCGCGCAAAATGACATCAAATGGCAAGAACCGCCTGGCCTTCTCCACCCGCACCATCCATGGCGGCCAGAGCCACGATCCGCTGACCGGCGCGGTGATGGTGCCGATCTACGCCACCTCGACCTATGGCCAGCAGTCGCCCGGCGTGCACAAGGGGTTCGAATATGCCCGCAGCCAGAACCCGACGCGCTTCGCCTTCGAGCGCGCGGTGGCCGATCTCGAAAGCGGCAGCGCCGCCTTTGCCTTCGCTTCCGGCCTGGCGGCGATCTCGACCGTGCTGGAACTGCTCGATGCCGGTTCCCACATCGTCGCCACCGACGACATCTATGGCGGCTCCTTCCGGCTGATGGAGCGGGTGCGCAAGCGCACGGCAGGCCTAGAGGTCAGCTTCGTCGATTTCACCGACCTCGCTGCGGTCGAGGCGGCGATCCGGCCGGAGACGAAACTGCTCTGGGTCGAGACCCCTACCAACCCGCTGCTGCGCATCGTCGACCTCGAGGGCGTCGCCGCACTGGCCAGGCGCAAGGGCATCCTGACGGTCGCCGACAACACCTTCTGCAGCCCCTATATCCAGCGGCCGCTGGAGCTCGGCATCGACATCGTGGTGCATTCGACGACGAAATATCTCAATGGCCATTCCGACATGGTCGGCGGCGTCGCCGTCGTCGGCGACAACAAGGAGCTCGCCACCCAGCTCAAATTCCTGCAGAACGCCATCGGCGCCATCTCGGGCCCGTTCGACAGTTTTCTCGCCCTGCGCGGATTGAAGACGCTGGCGCTCAGGATGGAGCGCCATTCCGCCAACGGCCTGAAAATCGCGCAGTGGCTGGAAGCGCGCAAGGATGTGCGCCGCGTCATCTATCCCGGCCTCGCCAGCCATCCGCAGCACGCCATCGCCGTCCAGCAGATGCATGCCTTCGGCGGCATGATCTCGGTCGATCTCGACCGCGACCTCGCCGGGGCAAAGCGTTTCCTCGAACGCACGCAGCTGTTCACGCTGGCCGAAAGCCTCGGCGGAGTGGAGAGCCTGATCGAACACCCGGCGCTGATGACGCATGGGTCGATCCCGGCCGAGAAGCGGTCAGCGATCGGCATCTCGGATTCGCTGGTGCGGCTGTCTGCCGGCATCGAGGACGGGGATGACCTGATCGCCGACCTGGAGCAGGCGCTGGCGGGGTGAAGCGGCGCCATCGCAGACGGGGGTGGCCGTAGGCATGGCAAGGCATCGGGCTCTTCGGCTGACGTCGCGGCATGGATCCTAGGGTCTACGCGACGTCGCTTCGCGACTGCTCCGCCCTAGGATGACGAAGGCAAGGATAGTGTAGAGCTAATCGCAAATGTCGGAGATTTGGCCGAACCCAACGTGACGTCGTCATCCTAGGGCGAAGCAAGGAGCGAAGCGACGCGGCGCAGACCCTAGGATCCATGCCGCGACTTCAAAGCCTCCCCGGCGGTCAAGGCAAACTGCGATTTCATGCATCGTCGGCCAACGGCGTTGACCCCAACCGCCATCTGCCCGAACTATGGCGACCATGGCCGCGCGCGAACCCCAAAAACCGACCGAAACCCTCACCTTCGCGGTGCTGGTCTTTCCCGGCTTTCCGATGATGGCGTTCAGTTCGGTCATCGAGCCGCTGCGCGCCGCCAACATCCTGGCGAAGAAGGAATGCTACCGCTGGATCATCGTCGGTGGCACCAAGGGCCCGGTCGAGGCTTCCAACGGCGTCGTCATCCAGCCGGGCTTTCATGCCGAGGCGGCGCCCAGGGTCGACCGCATCGTCGTCTGCTCGGGCGGCGACGCCGATCATCTCGTCGCCGAGGATGCGGCAAGCTGGATCCGCCGCAGCCTGCGCGGCGGCGCCCATATCGGCGCGGTGGCGGACGCGGCCTTCTTCCTCGCCCGCGCCGGCCTGCTCGACGGCCATGCCTGCACCTTGCACTGGACCAGCCAGGCCGCCTTCACCGAAGCCTTTCCGGCGATCGAACTCAGGCGCGATCTCTACGTCATCGACCGCAAGCGCTTCACCTCGGCCGGCGGCGTCGGCAGCCTCGACATGATGCTGGAGATCATCACATCAGACTACGGCGCCGAGCTTGCCGCCGGCGTCGCCGAATGGTTCGTGCACAGCCAATTGCGATCGAGTGTCGACCGCAAGCTGATGCCGCTGCGCCTGCGCACCGGCGTCCAGAACGAGCTGGTTCTGTCGGCCATCGCCATCATGGAGGACGCGGTCGAGGAGAGGCTCGGCATGGCCGAACTCACCGCGAAACTCGGCGTCTCCGCCGACAAGCTCGAACGCTCCTTCCGCTCCGAACTCGACATCTCGCCCAACGGCTACTACCGGCGCCTGCGCCTGAAACGCGCCGCCGATCTCCTGGCGCACTCGACACTCGCCGTGCGCGACGTGGCGCTGGCCTGCGGCTTTGCCTCGATGTCGAGTTTTGCCAGAGCCTTTCGGGAAGAACACGGCCATCCGCCCAAACTGGCGAGAAGGCATTAGCTTTTCGGCGGGCGCAATCTGTTGAAGCCGGCGGGACAGCGCCCCTCTCTGTCCTGCCGGACATCTCCCCTGCGAGGGGGGAGATCGCTGTTGCCACTGCCTTCGCTAATTTCCGAAGTTGAAAAGGAAGCGCGGCGGGCAAAGCTGCCAATCTCCCCCCTCCTCATGGGGGAGATGCCCGGCAGGGCAGAGGCGGGCGCGAAGGATCACGGCGCAACTGATTGGCCAGCGGTATCTCGCACAACAAGCGCGGTTTTCCGCACAATCCCTCGTCGCCGCCTGCGCCATGGTCGGCCTTGCAACCCACCCAAGGCCAGATACCCATGAGCATCGTCGTATTCGATCCCGACAGCACCGAAGACGTCGACTTCAAGGACCGCATGCGCCACCCCGTGGCGACGGACCCGGCCGGTGGCATGTGGCTCTCGGACACCGAGCCGTCCTTCATCGATGCGGATGCGCTGCGAAAAGGCCGGCTGGCCAAGCTGCGCGGCTGGATGCGCGAGGCCGGCTATGGCGGCGTCGTGCTGTTCGATCCCTACAACCAGCGCTACGCCACCGGCTCGCGCAACATGTTCGGCTATTTCCTGCGCAACTCGACCCGCTATTTCTTTATCCCGGCCGATGGCCCGATCGTGCTCTTCGAGTACCCGCAGAGCTACCATGTCTCCATGGTGCTCGACACGATCGACGAGGCGCGGCCGTCCAAGCTCGTCTGGTCGTCGGTCTCCGGCCGCGACGACGAAACCGCGGGTCCCTTCGCCGACGAGATTGCCGAGCTTCTGAAGAAGCATGGCGGGGGCTCGATGAAGCTCGGTCTCGACCGCTGCAGCCACCTGCAGGCGCTGGCGCTGGAAAAGCGCGGCTGCGAGGTCCGCGATTGCCAGGGGGAAATCCTCGCGGTGCGCGCGGTCAAGACGCCGGAGGAGGTCAAATGCCTCATGGCGTCGATGGCCGGCGCCGAAGCCGCCGTCTATGCGGTGCGCGAGGCGATCAAGCCCGGCGTCTCAGAAAACGAACTGTTCGCCCTCATGTATGGCGAGGTCATCCGCCAGGGCGGCGAGTTCATCGAGACGCGGCTCTTGACCTCGGGCCAGCGCACCAATCCGTGGTTCAACGAGGCCAGCGGCCGCAAGATCCGGCCGGGCGAACTCCTGGCGCTCGATACCGACACGATCGGCTGCTACGGCTATTATTCGGATTTCTCGCGCACCTTCCGCTGTGGTCCGGGCAAGCCGACCCCTTACCAGAAGTCGCTCTACCGCATGGCGCATGACCAGGTTCAGCACAATATCGGCATCGTCAAGCCTGGCATGGCCTTCCGCGAGATCGCCGAAAAGGCGTGGAAAATCCCCGACCGCTTCGTCGACCAGCGCTACACCTCGGTCATGCACGGCGTCGGCATGCATGGCGAGACGCCGTTCATCGCGCATGCCATGGACTACGAGACCTATGGCCGCGACGGCCATATCGTGCCAGGCATGGTGGTCAGCGTCGAGAGCTATATCGGCGAAAAGGGCGGCCGCGAGGGCGTCAAGCTGGAGGACGAGATCCTGATCACCGAGACGGGTACAGAGCTGCTGTCGCGCTTTCCCTATGAGGATGAGTTTCTGGAGGGGCGGGTTTGATAGCCGCTGCGCGACCCGTATCGACCAGCGCAGCCCCCCACCGCTTCGTCATCCTAGGGCGGAGCAAGGAGCGGAGCGACGCGGCGCAGACCTCTGGAGCTGCTTCGCAGCCCAAGGGATCCATGCCGGGACTCATCCGCGCCGCAACGGTTCAAATTCTGCCCCGCTGTGCTCCTTGGCTAACGTCACGGCATGGATCCTCGGGTCTCCGCGACGGAGCTTCGCTCCTGCTCCGCCCGTGGATGACGTCGGGGAAGTCCTGGCCAATCGCCGGCTCTGGCAATAGCCCGCTGAACGCGACGACGTCGGCACTGAACGAAAGCGCCGCATGAAAGCCCCCATTTCCATCCAACGCGGCACCGTGGCCGCTGTCTTCATCGACCTGCAGGAAGAGCACCGGCAGGACCCGCGCTACCTCGTCGAGGGCTACGAAACGATCCTGGCAAACGTCCAGCTGATACAAGCGGCGGCGCGACAGAACCATGTGCCGCTCTATCACTGGGCCTACATCGTCGATCTCGACAATCAGGACCGTCCCTTCCATCCGCTCAGTGAGGACGGCAAGTCGGCTTTCTCCGACAAGAGCGATCCGCTGACCGAGATCTGCCGCGAGGTGGCGCCGGCCAAGGGTGAGCCGCTGCTGATCAAGGCCGAGGCCAGCGCCTTCCGCTCGGGGCCGGCGGCGCGCGATATCAAGTCGGGCGGCATCGAGTGGCTTGTTATATCGGGTGTCTGGACCGAGGCCTGCATCGATGCCTCGGTCAAGGATGCGATGGCCAAAGGCTTTCGCGTGCTGCTGGTCAAGGATGCCTGCGGCAGCGGCAGTGCGGCCATGCACCAGACCGGCATCCTCAACCTCGCCAACCGCCTCTATGGCGGTGCCGTCACCGACACCGAGGGCGCCTGCCGGCTGCTGGCCGGCGAGAGCGTCATCGTCTGGCAGGTCGAGGGTTCGGTGCCGCTGCGTTTCACCTTCGACAACGCGGCACAGCTCTACGCCGAGCTTTGACGGCGATGGCGAGCGATCTTTCCGCTCCGGCTGTACGCGGCAAATACCAAACGCGGCTCGATCCCGAACTCTGGGCCTACATCGATGAGGTCAATGCCTGGTATCCCCCCGAGATATCAGGCCTGCCGATCGACAGGCAGCGCGAGGTCTATGACCGGATGTGCCGTGCCTTCCACCAGGGCCGGCCGCCCGGCGTGACCGCCAGCGACGGCCTGATTGCCGCGCCGGATCACGCCATCCCGGTGCGCCGCTACCAGCTTGCGGATGGCACGCCACGTGCGACGGTGCTCTATTTCCATGGCGGCGGCTTCATCCTCGGCGGGCTCGACAGCCATGACGATATCTGCGCCGAGATTTGCGCCGGCACCGGCTTTGCCGTGCTGTCGGTCGACTACCGGCTGGCGCCGGAGCATCTCCACCCCGCCGCGTTCGACGATGCGCTGGCCGCCTTCGAATGGGCGGCGGCGGAATCGGAAAGGCCGCTGCTTTTGTGCGGCGAAAGCGCCGGCGGCAATCTGGCGGCTGGCGCGGCGCAGGCGACGCGCCATCATTCGCGCGCCGCGATCGGCCAGCTGCTGATCTATCCCGGTCTCGGCGGCGACGAGCATGCCCGATCCTATATCGAGCATGCCGCG
Organism: bacterium M00.F.Ca.ET.205.01.1.1; assembly: GCA_004791255.1. GTDB lineage: Bacteria > Pseudomonadota > Alphaproteobacteria > Rhizobiales > Rhizobiaceae > Mesorhizobium. The sequence continues at coordinate 405,387 of SRUQ01000001.1, read as the reverse complement.
GCGCCACTGCTGTCGGCGGGCGATATCGCCTTCTACCGCGATGTTCGCGCGGCCAGGCGACAATCGCCTGATGATGCGACCTTCTCGCCGCTGCGCGACAAGGATTTCTCCGGCCTGCCGCCGACCGTGATCGTCACCGCCGAATGCGATCCGCTGTCGTCGGATGGCGAAGCCTATCGTGACCGTATCCTGGCTGCCGGCGGCAGGGCATGGTGGGATGAGGAGCCGCGCCTGGTGCACAGTTTCCTGCGTGCCCGCACCACGGTTCCGGCCGCAGCGGCAGCCTTCGCGCGCATCATTGCGGCCATCGCCGCGCTCGGCCGGGGTGAATCACCGGAGTTTCAGTTGCGCCCGTAGAAAACATTCTCGACATGCACCGGCCAGCGCCAGGGCAGCACCGCCATCATGTCGAAGCGCATCGACAGCCTGCCATAGTCGGGTTGGCGCGACAGCCAGATGTCGGCCGCCGCCTCGATGCGCCGTTCCGATTCGTAGCCGATCGCTTCCATCGCTTCGATCAGCGAGCGCCGCGCCTTGACCTCGACGAACAGCACGAGGTCGCCGCGCCGCGCGATGAGATCGATCTCGCCGAAGCGGGTGCGGTGGCGGCGCGCCAGGATGCGATAGCCTTTCAGCATCAGCGCAGCCGCCGCCAGCCACTCGCCGCGATGGCCGCGCCGATAGGCTTTTTGGCGACTGGCGAGCGGGCGCTCAGCCATCTCTTCGTTTGACCATGATCTTTCCCGAAAACCGGGTTCCACTTTGCGGGATCATGGTCTGTCCCTAAGTTCGAGCAGCCGCCGGTAGAGCGCCTGTTTCTGGCCGCCGGTCATTTTCGCCGCTTCCGCCGCCGCCTTGGAGGCCGGCATTTCCGCCGCCAGCGACAAAAGCAGGCGGTCGATGTCCGCCGGTTCGTCGGCCCTGGCCTCGGCCGGACCGATGCAGACGACGATCTCGCCCTTCGGCGTATCCGCCGCTGCATAGTGGTCGGAGAGTTCCCGCAGGGTGCCGATGTGCATTTCCTCGAACGCCTTGGTCAGCTCCCGGCCGATCGCCGCCTTGCGTTCGCCGCCAAGCGCCTCGACCATGGCGACCAGCGTCTCGGCCAACCGGCGCGGCGATTCGAAGAAGATCAGCGTCGCCGGCACCGCTTTGAACGTGTCCAATTTGGTCAGCCGCTGGCCCGTCTTGACCGGCAGGAACCCGGCGAACAGGAAGGCGTCGGAGGGCAGGCCCGAGGCTGTCAGCGCCGCCAGCGGCGCCGACGGGCCGGGGATCGGCACGACGCGGACGCCATGCTCCTGCGCCTCACCGACCAGCCGGTAGCCGGGGTCGGAGACCAGCGGCGTCCCGGCGTCCGAAATCAGCGCCACGCTCTGCCCGGCCTGAAGCGCGGCGATCAGCTTCGGCCCGGCCTCGCCGGCATTGTGCTCGTGATAGGCGGTGGTGCGGCGGCGGATGCCGTAGCGGTCGAGCAGCACGCGCGACACTCGCGTGTCCTCGCAGGCGACGATGTCGGCGGCGGCCAGCGTCTCCAGCGCGCGCAGCGTGATGTCGGCCAGGTTGCCGATCGGCGTCGCCACCAGATAGAGCGCCGGCTCCAGCGGCCGCGCATTCATCTCGGTCTGGCCGATCACATAGCTGCGTTTGTCGCCGGTCACGTATGCCTTCTCCGCTCAGGCCCTGCTTGGCCTGCCAAATCTTTGTTTGGCCTGCCAAACCCTGTTTGGCCTGCCAAACCCTGTTTGGCCTGCCAAACCCTGTTTGGCCTGCCAAACCCTGTTTGGCATGGCTGGCGCCGGCTTGCAAAAGCTGACGCCGATGTAAGGTGCCCGCCATTCCTTCGCCACACTAGGGAACGAAACCACGTTTGGCAGATTTAGCCCCTGATTCCCTAGGGAGGACAGGATGGACAGACTGACGATCCAGGACGCTTTCGAGCCCTATTATGCCGGCCGCAAAAGCTTTCCTTTAGCCAAGGACTTTTCGTTAGCCGGGGATAAGCGGCTGCCTGCCAAAAGCGGCCCGGCCAGCAAGCCGGCTGCACCCGCCTTGCCCACCGATGCAAGGCTTTCCGACTCCAAACCCGATAGCACGACGGAGCACTGACCGGACGATGCCCAATCGCTTCGATATTTTCATCACCCGTCTCGAAACCAAGAACGCACGCGATGGCGTGCCGCTATCCCCGATAGGCGACCAGCACCGCGCCCGCCGCGATAAGGGCGACGCCAAGCCAGTTCGCGCCGGAGAGCCGCTCGCCGAGAAAGACCGCGCCAAACACCGCCACAAGCACGACGCTTAGCTTGTCGATCGGCGCCACCTGGGCCGCATTGCCGATCTTCAGCGCCCGGAAATAGCACAGCCACGAGGCGCCGGTGGCGAGGCCGGACAGGCCGAGGAAAGCCCAGGTTTTTCCCGAGATCGAGCCCAGCGGCTGGAACTGACCGCTGGCCGCGATGATGGCGCCGAGCACGATCATGATGATGACCGTCCTGATCAGCGTGGCGAAATCCGAATTGATGTTTTCGATGCCGACCTTGGCGAAGATCGCCGTCAGCGCCGCGAACGCCGCCGACAGTAGCGCCCAGAATTGCCAGGAGGAGAGGGTCAGGTTCATCGGGTGGCCTCGCGGTTGGCGTCGCAACCGGGATACCGCGAAACGCGCCTCGCCAGAAGCGCAAACCCTCAACTTCGTCATCCACGGGCGGAGCAGGCGCGAAGCGGCTGCGCAGACCCGAGGATCCATTCCGTGACCTTAATCGAAGGACGCAACAGTGCAGAATCCGCACCGTTGCGAGAACGTTCAACGTCCCGGCATGGATCCTCGGGTCTTCACGACGCCGCTGCGCGGCTGCTCCGCCCGTGGATGACGAACGTAGTGGTGGCGCCCCAGCGGCTCAGTCCAAATACCGCGAAACCCGCGCTTTCAGGAGCTCGATCAGCTCCGGGTCCATGAATTCATAATCGTCGGGAATATCGAGGCAGATCACTTTGGCCGCCTTCAGGCTCGCCTTGAATGTCTTCTGCAGCTTGCTGCGGTGCGTCTTCTCCATCACGAAGATGATGTCGGCCCACGCCACCAGTTCATGCGTCAGCGGATTGTCGGCATCGTGATTGGTGCCGGCCGATTCGACCTCGATGTCGCGGCGGGTGGAAAACACCTGCTCGGCGGTCGGGCTGCGCAGCCGGTTCTGGCTGCAGACGAAGAGGAGTTTCTTCACCAATTTCCATTTCTGCTCAGGCTGCGTCCCAAGAACCCGAACGGCGCTCCGTACAAACCTTACTCATCGAAAGTATCGCGTATCTTCTTGGTCAGAGGTATGTACTGATCGAAGGTAAGACCGTGGAGCTCAAATTCTATAGAATCATCCTTGGCAATCGATCTAAGTTTGATCCCCACATGAGTTAGGAAGCTGGTTAGAACGGCAAACTCGCTCATGTGACTTACCGTTCGTTTTGTCGACTTTCCATTTCTGACGAAGACAAGCTCAGCCTGATAGAATGCCTCGTCGTCCACCGGCTTGGAAATCTCACCTAGCCCGAATTCAAAGACATCGTCCGTGTTCAAGGTCTTCAAGGTTTCGTAGATCAAGAATTTCACTGAAATCCCCTGTTCGAAGCGACGCGACATGCCTTGGATGCTCAATGCAGAGCATCTCGGCGTAAGCCACAGTCCGGCTAACCGCGCCTAGCGCGCCAGATCCGCCACCACCGCGTCGAGCACGATCATGCCGGCCGCTGTGGCGCGCAGCCGCGCATTGCCGATCGGCGCCACCAGCCCTTCGCCCTGCAGCACCGACAGCCGCGCGCTCGACAGGCCGCGTCCGGAAAACGCCTCGTAGCGTGTGAGGTCGATGCCTTCGGCGAGCCTCAGCCCCATCAGCAGGAACTCGTCGGCCTCTTCGGAACGCGTCAGGATCTCGCCTCCGGTAATGCCATGGCCCTTGGCCTCGACCAGATTGGCCCAGGTCTCCGGCATCCGCTCGGCGATCGTCACCACGCGGTGGCCGTTCTCGACGAAGCGGCCATGCGCGCCGGGGCCGACGCCGACATATTCGCCGTAGCGCCAGTAGGTCAGATTGTGCCGGCTCTCGGCTCCCGGCCTGGCGTGATTGGAAATCTCATAGGCCGGCAGGCCATGCGCCGCCGTCACCTCCTGCGTCAGCGCGTAGAGATCGGCGGCATGGTCATTGTCGGGAATGACGAACTTCTTCGCCGCGTGCAGCGCGTGGAAGGGCGTGCCTTCCTCGATGGTCAGCTGGTAGAGCGACAGATGGTCGGCGGCGTGGCCGATCGCCTGTTCGAGCTCGGATGCCCAAGCTTCCGGCGTCTGGCCGGGCCGCGCATAGATCAGGTCGAAGGACAGGCGGGGGAATATCTCTCGCGCCAAGCCGATCGCGTGCAGGGCTTCCTCGACATTGTGCAGCCGACCTAAGAAGCGCAAATCCTTGTCGTTCAGCGCCTGCACGCCAAGCGAGACGCGGTTGACACCCGCCGTCCGGTAGCCACGGAAACGCTCGGCCTCGACCGAGGATGGGTTGGCCTCCAGCGTCACCTCGATGCCGTCGGCCACCGTCCAGTTCTTCGCCACCGCGTCGAGCACGCGTGCCACCGTTTCCGGCTTCATCAGCGACGGCGTACCGCCGCCGAGGAAGATGCTGGTCACTTCGCGCGGCCCGGTGCGCTGGCGCATCGTCGAAAGCTCGGCCTCGAAGGCGGCGGCAAAGCGCTCCTGGTCGACCGGCTGGTGACGGACATGGCTGTTGAAGTCGCAATAGGGGCACTTGGCCGCGCAGAACGGCCAATGCACGTAAACGCCGAAGCCGGGGCTGTGGTCGAGCGCCATCGTCGTGCCAGAGCCGATCATATCGATGCCGATCATGCCGATCCAAGTCTGGCGCGGGCGAATTTCTGGAAGGCGCGGGCGCGGTGCGACAGCGCCTCCGGCTGGCCGGGCTTCCAGCCGTGCTTTTGCTCGGCACTCATCTCGCCGAACGTCTTGTCGAAGCCGTTGGGCAGGAACACCGGATCGTAGCCGAAGCCGAGTTCGCCCCGCGGCGGCCAGACCAGCGTGCCCTCCGCCTCGCCGCGATAATATTCGGCCTCGCCGTCGGGAAAGGCGAGGCAAATGACGGCGACGAAGCGGCCCGTGCGCCGGCCGGGCTCCGCCGCGCCGACTTCCTGCAGCGCCACTTCGGTGCGCTGCATTGCCATGCCGAAATCGCGCGTGCCGTCCGCTGTTTCGGCCCAGTTGGCGGTGTAGACGCCGGGCGCGCCGTCGAGCGCGTCGACACAGAGGCCGGAATCGTCCGACAGCGCCGGCAGGCCGGTGGCCTTGGCCGCGGCGAAGGCCTTGATATAGGCGTTCTCCTCGAAGGTGGTGCCGGTCTCGTCGGGTTCCGGCAGCCCATAGGCCTTGGCTGACTTCGCCTCGAAACCGAACGGGCCCATCAAATCGGCGAACTCACGCAGCTTGCCTTCATTGTGGCTGGCCACGACGATCTTCTTTCCGTCAAGTGAATGCATCAAAGGCCCCAGATTCTCGGCTCGGCGAATTCGATCGAATTGCCTGAGGGGTCGCGTATATAGAGCGAACGGCCGCCTTGCGGCCACTCGAACTCGCTTTCGATGGTGATTTTCTTTGCTTCGAGATGCGCCTTCCAGCCGGCGATTTCGGCGGCGCTCGCCGCAAAGCACAGATGGCCTTCGCCGACCGTGCCGTGTGGAGGGACTTTTAGCTTCGCGTCGGGTGCGGGCGGCACCTTCGTCGCCTCGGCGTTGAAGACGAGCAGCACCCCCGGCCCGCAACGGAAGAAGAGATGGCGACCGTCGACCTTGCCGAGCAGGGTGAGACCGAGGATGTCGGTGTAGAATTGTTCCGCAGCCTGCAGGTCTGTGACGTACAGGGCTGATTCAAGAATGGCAGAGGGCGTCACGAGGCGCCCCCCTCTGCCCTGCCGGGCCTCTCCCCCTCAAGTGGGGAGATTGGCAGCTTGAGCGACTCCGCGCACCCAGCAACGCCGACAGTTGGCGAAGGCCGAGACAGCATCCGATCTCCCCCCTTGTGGGGGAGATGGCCGGCAGGCCAGAGGGGGGCGCTCAAGCTCGACATATAAGATATAAAACCTACGCCACCGCCATCTGCTGCAGGCTGACCAGGCGCTGGATGCCCTTCTTGGCCAGGCCCATCAGCTCGGCGAACTGTCCTTCGGAAAAGGGCTCGCCCTCGGCGGTGCCCTGGATTTCGACGATGCCGCCCTTGCCGGTCATGACGAAATTGGCGTCGGTGCCGGCGGCGGAATCCTCGATATAGTCGAGATCGATGACCGGCTGGCCGTCATGGATGCCGCAGGAAATCGCCGCGACATGGTCCTTCAGCACCTTCGATACGCTGGCCATCTGGCGCGCTTCCATCCAGCGCAGGCAATCGTAGAGCGCTACCCAGCCGCCGGTGATCGAGGCGGTGCGGGTGCCGCCATCGGCCTGGATGACGTCGCAGTCGACGGTGATCTGTTGTTCGCCCAGCGCCTGCAGATCGACGACGGCGCGTAGCGAGCGGCCGATCAGGCGCTGGATCTCCAGGGTGCGGCCGCCCTGCTTGCCGGCGGAGGCCTCGCGGCGCATGCGCTCGCCGGTCGAGCGCGGCAGCATGCCGTATTCGGCCGTCACCCAGCCCTTGCCGGAATTGCGCATCCAGCCCGGCACCTTTTCCTCGAGGCTCGCCGTGCACAGGACATGGGTGTCACCGAACTTCACCAGGCACGAGCCTTCGGCATGCTTGGACACGCCGCGCTCGAAGGAGATGGCGCGCATTTCGTCGAATTGGCGTTTGGAGGGGCGCATTCAGGCTCTTTCCCGTTATTTCTTGGATTCGTGGCCGGCTTGTAGCCTCACCAAGCCCATGGCGCAAAGGAAAAGGGCCTGACGACCGCAGCTGCGGCACCGCGTGACCGCAACTGCGGCACCGGGGACCGCAACTGCGGCACCGGGTTGCGCGGGCAGCGGTGGAGTCTATATCTTGAGGCCGGAGGTTTTTGGCTCGAATGACCAAGGCAGTCGATCCCGCTACGCAGCCGCCGGCGCTACAGTCTCTGGATATGCGCTCGCGCGACATCTTCCGGCGCATCGTCGATTCCTATCTGAGGGACGGCGAACCCGTCGGCTCGCGCAGCCTGTCGCGCATCCTGCCTTCCACGCTGTCGCCGGCCACGATCCGCAACGTGATGAGCGACCTCGAACATCTCGGCCTGATCTACGCCCCGCACATCTCGGCAGGCCGACTGCCGACGCAGGCCGGCCTGCGCTTCTTCGTCGACGCCTTCATGGAACTCGGCGACCTCTCCGACGAGGAGCGCCGCGCCATCGAGGCGCAGGTGCGCGCGTCCGGCTCGGGCGCCACGCTGGAACACATGCTGACCGAGGCCAGCCAGATGCTGTCGGGCATGTCGCGCGGCGCCGGCCTGGTGCTGGCCGCCAAGAACGAGGTGGCGCTGAAGCACATCGAATTCATCCAGCTCGAGCCGACCAAGGCCCTGGCCGTGCTGGTGTCGCAGAATGGCGACGTCGAGAACCGCGTCGTCGACCTGCCGGCCGGCATCACCGTCTCGCAATTGCACGAGGCCTCGAACTTCCTCAACGCCCATATCCGCGGCCGCACGCTGGCCGAAGCGCGGGCCGAGATCGCCCGCGTCAAGGAAGAGACCAGGGCGGCACTCGACACGCTGTCGCAGGATCTGGTCGAGAAGGGCCTGGCGGTGTGGGCCGGCGCCGACAGCGGTCTGCCTGCCCGCCTCATCGTACGCGGCCGCGCCAATCTTCTCGAAAACGTCACCGCCCAGGCCGACATCGAATTGCTGCGACACCTGTTCGAGGACATGGAGACGCAGGACGGGCTGATCCAGCTGCTCGACCTTGCCGAGCAGGGATCGGGCGTGCGCATCTTCATCGGTTCGGAGAACAAGCTGTTCTCGCTGTCGGGCTCTTCGCTTGTCGTGGCGCCCTACCGCGACAAGGATGCCCGCGTCGTCGGCGCGCTTGGCGTCATCGGTCCGACCCGGCTCAACTACGCCCGCATCGTTCCGATGGTTGATTATACGGCGCAGCTGATTTCGCGTATGTTGAGGTAGACCTCCGGACAGCAAGGAGAAAAAGAATGGCGCTGGAATCGTTCAAGGCCCAGATCAGCCTGCTGCTGGAAGAGATGGTGAACCAGCCGGAAGACTTGCACGAAGTGCAGGAGCAGTTGCGCGAGAAACTGCGGGAAATGCGCGCCATGGGCCTGCCCCTGCCGGCCGATCTGGTCGAACTCGAAAGGCGCCTCGACGGCGATTTCGACGCCACCGAAGCCTGAAAGGCGCCGCTCCGGCGCATCAACTCGGCGTCCGAGGGGAACAATCCGGGGGTGCCGGCCGTTGCTCTGGCCGATGGCCAGACGCGATTGGCCACCCGATCCGGAGGGCTCCATGATCCGATTTGCCTCGATGGCGGTCTTTCCGGTCAGCCTGCTGCTCGCGACATCGGCGTTCGCCGCCGATCAGCCGGTGCTCAAAGGCGCTGCCGCCTTCGGCGACTGGCGCGCCGACCGGCCGGGGGTGCGTCGCCTGATCAAGCCGCAAGACCTGCCCAGGCCTTACGTCACCAAATCGACCTCCAACAGCGCCGGCCTTGCCGATATGCCGGCTGATGCAAAGCCGCAGCTGCCGCCGGGCTTTTCGGCGGAACTGATCGCCTCGGGCATCGACAATCCGCGCGTCGTGCGCGTGGCGCCCAATGGCGACCTGTTCGTCGCCGACAGCGAAGCCAACCAGATCCGCGTCTATCGCCTTGGCCAGGGTGGTGCGAAACCTGTCGAGACGGGCATCTTCGCCGGCAATCTCAATCAGCCCTATGGCATCGCCTTCTATCCGCCGGGAGACGCCCCGCAATGGGTCTATGTCGCCAACAGCGACAGCGTCGTGCGCTTCCCCTACAAGAGCGGTGACCTCAGTGCATCGGGCGAGCCGCAGACCATCGTCGACGGCATCCCGTCCAGCCATCACTGGACCCGCGACATCGCTTTTTCGCCTGATGGCAAGACGCTCTATCTGTCGGTCGGTTCGGGTTCGAACGTCGCTGAAGCCATGGGCAAGGCGCCGGAGGGCGGCCTCGAGGCCTGGGTGAAGTCGCAGCCGCTCGGCGCAACATGGGGCTCGGAGGAAGGCCGCGCCGATGTGCACGCCTTCGACCCGGACGGCCAGAACCAGCGCGTCGTCGCCACCGGCCTGCGCAATTGCTCGGGGATGACCGTGCAGCCGGCGACCGGCGCGCTGTGGTGCGCCGTCAACGAGCGCGACTCGCTGGGCGACAATGTGCCCGCCGAATACGCCACTGTCGTAAAGCAGGGCGCCTTCTACGGCTGGCCCTGGTACTACATCGGCAACCACGAGGATCCGCGCCACAAGGGCGAGCGCCCCGACCTTGCCGGCAAGGTCGATATCCCCGACGTGCTGATGCAGGCGCATTCGGCGCCGCTCAACATCGCCTTTTATGAGGGCCAGAACGCTGCCGCCGGTTCCGGTTTCCCGGCCGAGTACCGGGGCGATGCTTTCGTGGCGCTGCACGGGTCATGGAACCGGGGCAACCGGACCGGCTACAAGGTCGTCCGTTTGCTGTTCAAGGACGGCAAGCCAACCGGCGAGTATGAGGATTTCATGACCGGGTTCGTCGTCTCCAACGGCGAGGTCTGGGGCCGGCCGGTCGGCGTCGCGGTGGCCAAGGACGGCGCCCTGATCGTCACCGAGGACGGCAACGGCACCCTCTGGCGCGTGACTTATGACGGCGGGCGGTCCTAAGAAACCTTACGCGGGTAGCGCGGACCCCCTCACCCCGGATTGCCAGAACCGAATTGCAGGGCAGTTTGGGGCAGTCCGAGCTATCCCTGGGGAGGAGACTACGGCATGCACACATTTCCAAGCAGCTTGGCGCATCCATTGCCTTATGCTGCGCTGGTCGACCCCCACTCCGTCTCGGCTTCGCCGAGCCACCTCTCCCTCGATCGACGGGGTAGAGGAAAGGCTCCAAGCTTTTTGCCGTCAACGCGCGTCCAGCAACGCTCCCTTCCTTTCCCTCCGGAGGGAAGATGGCGCTGCGAAGCAGCGACGGATTGGGGGAACCACGCGGCAATCAAGCCTCGGGCCGGTCAGTCTCGCCGCGAAGCGGCCGGATGAGGGGGCCTCGCAAGGCGAAGACCACGATGGTCTGGTGCAATGGATTCCGACCGCCAGGGAATTCAACCGTCGCCCGTTCCATGCGATAAGACCCGCCGATCTGGGACCCTATCCATGACCCTCACCGGATTCCTCGCCTACAGCGCCGCTCTCGGCATTGCCGCCGCCATTCCCGGCCCTGGCGTCACCGCGCTTGTCGCGCGGGCGCTCGGCTCCGGCTTCCGCTCGTCGCTCGCCATGTCCTTCGGCCTGATGCTCGGCGACCTCACCTATCTGACAGCCGTGGTGCTCGGCCTCGCCTTCGTCGCGCAGACCTTCGGCATGGTTTTCCTGGCCATCAAATGGCTTGGCGTCGCCTATCTCGCTTTCCTCGGCTGGCGCTTCTGGACGGCGGGCATCACGCCCGAGACGGTCGAGGCGAAGAAGGGCAAGGGCGGGCTGGTGTCGAGCTTCCTCGCCGGCCTCACCGTCACGCTCGGCAATCCGAAGACCATGATCTTCTACCTCGCCATCACGCCGACCATCGTCGATTTGAAGACCATCACGCTCGCCGATTACGGCATTCTCGCCGCGCTGACGGTCGTCGTGCTGTTCGTCGTGCTGGTGCCTTATCTGGCGCTGGCGGCCAAGGCGCGCTGGTTCCTGAAGTCGCCGCGCGCGCTGAAAATGCTGAACCGCACCGCGGCCGGCTTCATGGTCGGTGCCGCCGCAGCGATCGCCGCTCGCCAATAGCGGGCTTTCGGCCAACACGTTCCGCAAACAGGCCTTGCCGGGAAACGCTTTTCCGCGGCGTGGGTGTTTTAGACACAAGCTCCACTCGGATATTTTCGACGGACAGCTTATCTTGCACGGCTGAAGGCCCTATCGTGCCGGCTGCAATGCCACTTGCCTGAAATACGCCACTTGCCTGAAATCCTGGGAGCGAAACCAATGAACAAGCCCGTCTCGTCCGCCCGCGTGCCCGGCCGCGGCCGTATCTACGATTCGATCACCGACACGATCGGCGACACGCCGCTAGTGCGGCTCGACAAATTCGCCAGGGAAAAGGGCATCGTCGCCAACCTCGTCGCCAAGCTCGAATTCTTCAACCCGATCGCTTCGGTCAAGGACCGCATCGGCGTAGCCATGATCGAGGCGCTGGAAGCGGCCGGCAAGATTTCCCCCGGCAAGACGACGCTGGTCGAACCGACCTCCGGCAATACCGGTATCGCGCTCGCCTTCGCCGCCGCCGCCAAGGGCTACAAGCTGATCCTGACCATGCCGGAGACGATGTCGATCGAGCGCCGCAAGATGCTGGCGCTGCTCGGCGCCGAGCTGGTGCTGACCGAAGGCCCGAAAGGCATGAAAGGCGCCATCGCCAAGGCCGACGAGCTGGCAGCGACGATCCCCAACGCCATCATCCCGCAGCAGTTCGAAAACCCGGCCAATCCCGAAATCCATCGCCGGACCACTGCCGAGGAGATCTGGAACGACACAAAGGGCGACGTCGACATCTTCATCGCCGGCATCGGCACCGGCGGCACCATCACCGGCGTCGGCCAGGTGCTGAAGAAGCGCAAGCCCTCGCTGCATGTCGTCGCCGTCGAGCCGGAAGCCTCGCCGGTGCTGTCGGGCGGCCAGCCCGGCCCGCACAAGATCCAGGGCATCGGCGCCGGCTTCGCGCCGAAAATCCTCGACACCACGATCTATGACGAGATCGTCAAGGTCTCGAACGAGGATTCGGTCGCCAACGCCCGCCTCGTCGCCCGCCTCGAAGGCGTGCCGGTCGGCATTTCGTCGGGCGCGGCCCTTCAGGCGGCGATCGTCGTCGGCTCCCGGCCTGAAAACAAGGGTAAGACCCTCGTCGTCGTCATCCCCGACTTCGCCGAGCGCTATCTGTCGACGATCCTGTTCGAGGGGCTGGGGGCGTAGTCGTCCATCCCTCGAAGATTGGCCTCAGCGGCCCCTCACGGTCGTCATCCCAGGGCGAAGCAGGAGCGAAGCTCCGTCGCGTAGACCCTGGGATTCATGCCGCGACCGTGGCCGAGGAATGCCACGGTCCAGAATGCTTGTCTTCCGTCGCTGCATCTTGTCGAAATCAACTGAGCTGCTGTTCTTCGAGACAATATCTGCAACGTTGTGACGCGGAGGCGTCACGGCATGGATTCCTTGGGCTGCGGAGCAGCTCCAGGGGTCTGCGCGCGTCGCCTCGCTCCTTGCTCCGCCTTGGGATGACGAAGTCGGCAGCGTCTTCGCTGGACCGCTGAAAAATTCTCCCGTGGCCACCGCTGCCCGGCTTGAGCCGGACCCTGCTTCCGGTTCATATCGCCCCGGCCCATCAATAGGGTCGGGGAGGAATCATGTACAAGCTCTATACCCGTCCAGGCAGCGGCGGCTTCGTCATCGAGGCGGCGCTGGCGCTGGCCAACGCGCCATTCGACCAGGTCGACGTGCCGAAGACCGACCGGCCCGATCCGGCCTTCCTCGCCATCAGCCCGCTGAACCAGGTGCCGGTGCTGACCTTGCCGGATGGCAGCTCGATCACCGAATCGGCGGCGATCTGCATCCTGCTTGCCGAGCGGCATCCGGATGCCGGGCTGGCGCCGGCGGCCGATGCCCCTGCCCGCGCCGATTTCCTGCGCTGGCTGGCCTTCATGTCCTCGGTGCTCTATCCCGCCATCCTGCGGTTCTACTACGCGCACCGCTATACCGCCGATGCCGACGGCACAAAGGCGGTCAAGCAGGCGGCGGTCGCCGAGATGGACCGCGGCTTTGCCGTGGTCGACGCCGCTCTCGAGGGCCGCGACTGGGTGGTCGGCGACAGGCTGTCGCTGGCCGATGTCTATCTCGTCATGCTGGTCGCCTGGCATCCCGATCCGGCCCAGGCACGCGCGGCGTGGCCGAACATCGAACGCATCTGGTCCGGCCTGCGTCAGCACCCTCTGATGAAGAAGCTCAACGCATCGCACGAAATGTGGCCGGCCTGAATCCGGCGACGCGGCTCGTGCCTAATTTCTGAGCGCGGCGCGTTTCCCCTGCAGGAAGCGCCGCACCGCCGCGTCGCTTTCGAGGCCGATCGCCCTGTCATAGGCCTCTTCAGCCGCCTTGGTCGTTCCGAGCCGGGCCAGCAGCCCGGCGCGGGCGGCCCAGTAGGGCTGATAGTCCATAAGCCGCTTGTCGTCGCCCAGCACGTAAAGCGCCGCCAATCCGACTGCCGCGCCCTCGACCTCGGCGATCGCCACCGCCCGGTTGATCGCCACCACCGGCGAGCCGGCGACAGCCATCAGCGCGTCGTAAAGCTGGCGGATCGCCGGCCAGTCGGTGCGACCGTTGCGCCGCCGCGCCGTGTGGGCGGACTGCACGGCGGCTTCCAGCTGGTAGCGACCGATGCCGCCCTTGGTCGCGGCATGCGCCAGCAGCGCCTCGGCCTCGTCGATCAACGGATCGTCCCACAGCCCGATGTCCTGTTCGGCGAGCGGCACGAAGTCGCCCGCCGGGCTGCGCCTGGCCGCGCGGCGCGCCTCGGCGAACAGCATCAGCGACAGGAGGCCGAGCGCTTCCGGTTCCTGCGGCAGCAGCGAGGCCACGAGCCGGCCAAGCCAGATGCCTTCGGTCGCCAGGTTGCGGCGCCGCGTCTCGGTGCCGGTTGGATCAGACCAGCCTTCGGCGAAGGCGGCGTAGATCGCCTCCAGCACCGCCGCCAGCCGCTCGCCGAGCTCGTCTCGCTCCGGCACGCGGAACGGGATGCCGGTCTCCCTGATGCGGCTCTTGGCCCGCACCAGGCGCTGGCCCATCGTCGCCGGCGACACCAGGAAGGCGGAGGCGATGGTCGCCGCGTCGAAGCCAAGCACGGTCTGCAGGATCAGCGGCGCCCGCACGCCGGGATCGATCGCCGGATGCGCGCAGGCAAACATCAGCCGCAGCCGTTCGTCGGGCAGGTCTTCGTCCACCATGCGTGCCTCCATCTCCTCGGCAATCAGCTTGAGATGATCGCGGCCGGCCTCGCCAGTCAGCCGCCGCCGCACCGCATCGACACGCCGTCGCCGCGCCACCGCCAGCAGCCAGGCTTCCGGTTTCTCGGGAACGCCGGTGTGCGGCCATCTTTCGAGCGCGGCGGCGAATGCGTCGGCCAACGCGTCTTCGGCGGCGGCGACATCGCGCGTACGCGCCGCGAGCCAGGCGACGAGCTTGCCGTAGCTCTGCCGGGCGGCCGCTTCTGCCGCCGCCCGGGCGATCTCTGGGCTAATGTCCATCACATGGTCACTTCCCGGCCATGTACTCGGCCATCTCCCAGATCGGCCGCAACTCCACCGTGCCGGTGCTGGCCGCCGGACAGCGCGCCGCCCAGGCGATCGCGGCGTCGGCGTCCTCGGCCTCGATCATGTAGAAGCCGGCAAGCTGCTCCTTGGTGTCGGCATAGGGGCCGTCGAGCACATTGGTCTTGCCGTCGGCCATCCGCACGCAGGTGGTCGCCTGGCTGGGGCGCAGCCGGTCGCCGGCCAGCCACGCGCCGGACTTCTTCAGCGCTTCCGTGTAGGCGCCATAGGCGGCGCTGATCTGGTAGGTCGTCTCGGTCGGCACGGTCGCCATCGCGGCTTCATCGGCGTAGATCATAAGCATGTAGCGCATGGGTCTTCTCCCGTTGTTTCGAAGGCCGCTTCGTCGCGGGCCACACGTATGTCGCGCGGCCCCGGCCGATTTCGACAGGCATCGCCAAAATCTTTCACCTTGGCCGCGTGGTTTCGCAAGCACTTGATCTTCTTTCGTTTGGCGGACGATGCCGGCGCCGGACTGGCAGCGGTGGCGCACGGCCCTATCCTTCGTCGTGGCCCAGGGCATGACACGCGAGAGATGGGAGAAGAGAATGCAACTCGTGACCCACAAGAAATTCAAGAGCGGCCGGTTGATGCCGTGGGGCAAAGGCACGGTCGTCAGCGGCGCGAAAGGAACGGTCTATCTCTGCGGAAACACCGCGACATCGGACGACTACGATCCATCAGGCAAGAAGGGCGGCGGTTTTGCCGGCGATGTGCCGGCCCAGTGGCGCGCGGTTCTCGGCAACATCAAATCGGACCTGGAGGAGCTCGGCACCGGGCTCGACAACCTCATCAGGCTGACCTTCTTCGTCCGGGGGCCATTTCCCGAGGGCGGCGTTCTCGGCTCTCCCAATTTTCGCCTCGACGTGCTGGACGAGTTCTTTGCCGAGCATTGCCCGAAGCACTGCAGCTACAACAATCCGCCGCCCTCGGAGGTGATCGGCGTTGCAGCGCTTGCCCAGCCGGACATCGTCATTGAAATCGTTGCGGTCGCGGCACTGCCGGATTGACGAGGATCGCGGCCGCAAGGGGCAGCGCTCCGGTTTCGCGCCCTCTCAACCGTTCGTCTAATGGTTGCAATTGCGGGTTGGCATTTGCCGCCTGCCGTCTACACTCGCGCCGCCGTGCCGAGGAGGGCGCCGGTGGAGCGGATGTTTCAGGGAGGAAATCACCATGTACAATTTCAGGACGAAATTTGTTGCTGCCGGCGCGGTGGCGCTGTCGATTGGCCTTGCCGTTGTTCCAGCGGGCGCGCAGGAATTCATCAACGTGCTGACCGGCGGCACGTCGGGCGTCTATTACCCGCTTGGGGTGGCGCTGTCGGAAATCTACGGCAAGGGCATTGAAGGCGCGCGCACCCAGGTGCAGGCGACCAAGGCCTCGGTCGAGAATCTCAATCTGTTGCAGCAAGGCAAGGGCGAGATCGCCTTCGCGCTCGGTGATTCCGTCAAGCTCGCCGCCGAGGGCAACACCGAGGCCGGCTACCCCGGCAAGCTCGACAAATTGCGCGGCATCGCCGCCATCTATCCCAACTACATCCAGATCGTCGCCAGCCAGGAATCCGGCATCAAGACGTTGGCCGACCTCAAGGGCAAGAGCCTGTCGGTCGGCGCCCCGGCCTCCGGCACCGAGCTCAACGCCCGCGCCATCTTTGCCGCCGCCGGTTTGAAATACGAGGATCTTGGCCGGGTTGAGTACCTGCCCTTCGCCGAATCGGTCGAACTGATCAAGAACCGCCAGCTCGATGCCACGCTGCAGTCCGCCGGCCTCGGCGTCGCTTCGATCCGCGACCTTGCCACCTCGCTGCCGATCAATGTCGTCGCCGTGCCGGCGCAGGACGTCGCCAAGATCGGCTCGCCCTATCTCTCAGTGGTCATTCCCAAAGGCACTTATGAAGGCCAGACCGAGGATGTCGCCACGGCCGCCGTCGGCAATTTCCTCGTCACCCGTGCCGATGTCTCCGACGAGACCGCCTATCAGATGACCAAGCTGATGTTCGACCATCTCGACCAGCTTGCCGCCGCGCACGCCGCCGCCAAGGCGATCGATCAGGCAAAGGCGCTCGACGGCATGCCGATACCGCTGCATCCAGGCGCCGAGCGCTACTACAAGGAGAAAGGGCTCATCAAGTAAGGCGAGCCAGGAGTGGGGCCGGTTAAGACCGCGCACTGCCGCACCTTCGACCCGACAGGAACCCGCCAATGACCCACGCCGAAAGCCCTGCCGAAGTCGAATCTCTGGAGGGCCTGCCGCCCGGCTTTGGCGACGGCACCGCCGGCAAGGCCGCCTTCCTCATTGCCGTCGCCTTCTCGGTGTTCCAGATCTATGTCGCCGCCTATGGCAGCATCCCGAGCCAGGTGGTGCGAGCCATGCATGTCGGCTTCCTGCTGCTCCTCGGCTTTGCTCTGATCGGCAATCTGCGCGCCAGGAGCACGCCGGCCAAAGCCGCCTTCTGGGCCCTGGGCGCGCTCGGCTTCGGCACCGGCCTCTACAACTGGGTGTTTTACACCGACCTCATCCGCCGCTCCGGCTTTCTTACCACGCCGGACCTGATTGTCGGCGCCGTGCTGGTGGTGCTGGTCTTCGAGGCGGCGCGCCGGCTGATGGGGCTGCCGCTCGCGACCATCGCCTTCATCTTCCTTGCCTACTGCTTCGTCGGCAACCATTTGCCGCCGCCTTTTATCCATCGCGGCTATGATTTCGCCCAGCTCGTCGACACCTTCGCTTACGGCACTGAAGGCATATACGGCACGCCGATCTATGTTTCGGCGGCGTATATCTTCATCTTCGTGGTCTTCGCCGCCTTTCTCGAACGCGCCGGCATGATTGCGCTGTTCAACGATTTTGCCCTTGGCCTCGTCGGCTCCTGGCGCGGCGGCCCGGCGCAGGTCTGCGTCCTGTCCTCGGCGCTTATGGGGACCATTTCGGGTTCCGGCGTCGCCAATGTGGTGGCAAGCGGCCAGTTCACCATCCCGTTGATGAAGCGCTTCGGCTTCCGCTCGGCCTTCGCCGGCGCGGTCGAGGCAACCTCCTCGATGGGCGGCCAAATCATGCCGCCGGTGATGGGGGCGGTCGCCTTCATCATGGCCGAGACGCTGAACATCCCCTACGCCGAAGTGGTCAAGGCGGCGATCATCCCGGCGCTGCTCTATTTCGGCGCCTGTTTCTTGCAGGTGCATCTGGAAGCCGGCAAGGCCGGCCTGCACGGCATGGCCAAGGCGGACCTGCCCAACCCCTGGGACGCGGTGCGGCAGCATTGGCCGCTGGTGCTGCCGCTCGCCGCACTCATCTATCTGTTGTTCGCCGGCTACACGCCGATCTTCGCCGGCACGATGGGGCTGGCGCTGACCATCGTGCTCATCCTCGGCACGCCGCTGGCGGCGGCGATCGGGCCGCTCGCCTTCCGCATCGTCTTCTGGGTCGCGCTCGGGCTTGCCGCAGCCTCCTTCATGAAGTTCGGCGTCAACATACTCGGTCTGGTCATCGCGGCGCTTGTCATTGCCTGCATCACCTTCAAGGGCGGGCGCGAGACACTGCAAATCTGCGTCGACTCGCTTGCGGAAGGCGCCAAGAACGCGCTGCCGGTCGGCATTGCCTGCGCCATTGTAGGCATCGTCATCGGCACGCTGACGCTGACAGGCATCGCCTCGACCTTCATCGGCTGGATCATCTCGATAGGCGAGAACAACCTGTTCCTGTCGCTGGTGCTGACCATGCTGACCTGCCTGGTGCTGGGCATGGGCATCCCGACCATTCCCAACTACATCATCACCTCGTCGCTGGCCGGGCCGGCGCTGCTGGAGCTCGGCGTACCGCTGCTGGTCAGCCATATGTTCGTCTTCTATTTCGGCATCATGGCCGACCTGACGCCACCGGTGGCGCTGGCCGCCTTCGCGGCCGCGCCGATGGCCAAGGAAAGCGGCCTCAAGATCGGCATCCAGGCGACCAAGCTCGCCATCGCCGGCTTCGTCGTTCCGTTCATGGCGGTCTACACGCCGGCCCTGATGCTGCAGGATGCCGGGCCGATCGCCGCCCAGTTCGGCTATCCCGTAGAGGTCGCCTATATCGTAGCCAAGGCATGCATGGGCATCGTGCTGTGGGGTGCGGCGGCCGTCGGCTTCCTTGTCAGGCGCATGGCGTGGTGGGAACGGCTTGTCGCTTTCGCCGCCGGCGTGCTGCTGGTCATGGCGGTGCCGCTGACCGACGAGACCGGCTGGGCGCTGTCGCTTGCCTGGATCGGCTGGCATTGCTGGCGGGCGCGGCAAACAGCGATCGCCGCATGAGCCTGTGTATCCTTGCCGCCGGCAAGACGGCGACGCTGGCGGTCGCCGCCTTCACCCTGTCCTGGACGCATTCGGTGGAGCGGACGCGCTGGGAGGAAGACTGGAAGGTCGCGCCTTCCGGCCTGCAGCTCGTCGAGGCGCGCGTAAAGGGCTCGGGCGCCGGGATGGAGCCGCCGGACGGCGCGGTGCTGAAAGCAGGCTGGTGGGTCTATGCGCCAAAAGTTGGGCCCCAGAACCGCCTGGTGCTCGCCGCCTCCGGCGCCACTGGCGGCGGCTGGACACTGTGCTCGGCTCAGGACTGCCGCGAGCTGGCCAAGGCCGCTGGAGACGCAATCGTGCTGGAACCCTGCGAATCGACCGGCTCCAGCCAACCGCGATAGCGCACGATCAGGTCGGTCAGCGGGTGCGAAATCTCGACATGAAAGCGGAACTTGCCGTCTTCCACGGCCTCATGGGATGTGGAGCGCGGGCAAAGCCACATCGGCAGCGGCAGGCCGAGGACATTCCAGCGGCGCAGGACGAGCTTCAGCTTCCCATCCTCGGTCACCAGCGCCATGGCGAAGCTCAGCGGGCCAAAACGCTCGCACAGCAGCCGCTGCGAGCGGCCCTCGCCGGCGAACTGGCGGCTGGAGAAGCTGTGCGTGCCGAATGTCCGCGTCCAGGTCTCTCCCGCTTTGTCGGTGTCGAAGCGGACCTCGACCGGACTGTCGGCACTCGCCCTGGGGAACCCGACTAGCGAGGCCACGATGCGCGAAAGTATGGTGGTGCCGCGCTCGACACTGCCACGGCCTCGCGCCATGGCCGCACGGTCATGCATGGCGCGGATCTCGCGCGGCAGGCCCCGCCAGGCATCGCCGAGCAGCACGGCATAGAGCGGCGTGCCGGGATCAGTGCTGTCGTCGCGAAATCCGGCATGGATCGTCTTGCCGGCAAACAGACGCTCATAATCCTCGATTTCGAGATCGTTGACGGCCGCCCGCGCGCCAGGTGCGGGCGGCTTGCTGTCCAGCGCCTTGCGCACCAGCGCCTCGACCGCCATTGCCGGGATCAGGGGCCCGTCATCGCCTTCGGCCAGCAAATGCCATGAGCGTCTAATAGGGATACCGGCGTTGTCCATCCCTTCCACCTCGACGAACATGCCGCCGCGATGCTCGCCCCAGCGCAGCCGGTTGGTCGCCCAGTGCATCAGCGGCGCCAGCGGCGACAGCGAGCGGATGACGCCTACGCGCACCAGCCGGGCAAGGCCGATTAGTGCCCGATGCAGGATTTGCGGTACCGGTCCGGCGCCCATCCAGATCGTCCGCGCCTGCGGCCACAGATCCGCGAGCGCCCGCAGATCCGGCACGTCGACCAGCGAGAACAGCGTGTTGTTCACCGGCACCCGGCCCGGCGGCGCGATGGTGTAGCGCATCTGTTCGGTCAGCGGGTAGCCCCGCGCCTTGCGGCCATCGCGCTTCAGCTCGACCGGCTGGCCGGCATAGCCCGCGATCGCCCGGATGACATTTTCGCCGACGCCGGCATAGGGTGATGGCGCGATGCCGCCCTTGATGCTGTCGACCCGCGCCATGTCCGACGTGAGCCGGCGTACCACCGCCGCGGTCAGCACCGGAAACGAGGAGACACCGGAGAGGACGCAGACGCCGGCCTGCCTGGCGGCGGCGTCGAAGGACGAAACGCCAGCGACGAAATCCGAGCCGTCGGCGAGGTCGAGATAGTTGACGCGCCCCGCGATGCAGGCCTCGATCAGCCTGTAGCGCCCTTCGCCATAAGCCTGGAACGGACCGCTGGCGTCGACCACGGTGTCGGGAGTGAGCGATACAAGCTGCGCGGCGAGATCGCCGTCGCGGTCGAACAGTGCTGGCACCAGTGTTGCGGCGACATTGCCATGGCTCCTGCACCAGGCCTCGGCCTTGGCCAGCGACCGGCCGGCAACGAGGATGGTCAGCCGGGGCTCATTCTCCAGCAGCTGGATGATGCGGCCGCCGAAGATGCCGTAGCCACCGACGATCAGAAGTTTCATGCGCGGCCCGCCCAAAAACTTCTCCAGCTAACCAAGGAACCGCTCCCGCAGTTCGGGTGAGGGAATTTCGCAGGCGTCCTTCCTGCCGAACAGCGCGTAGCGGTTCTTGGCGACGCGGTCGTAGAGCCAGTCGCGCAACGGGCGCGGCAAAACCAGCAGGAGCGTCGCCGCCCGCCACGGCCAGCCAAGCTCCGACATGACGGCGACGAAACTGTCGAGGCGGATGTAGGGCAGGCCGCCGACAAGCGCGAGATTGGTCTCGTAGCTGTCGGTCGCCAGGCCGTATTTGCGGAACAAGGATTCGCCGAGTGGCGACTGCGCGGTGGCGAAACGGAAGCGAGCCTTGCGATCGAGCCTCAGCACCATGTGCACGAAGCCCGAGCAGAACACGCAGACGCCGTCGAAGACGATCAGTGGATGGTTGGCATCGAAGGGAAAGGGACGGGTCGTCTCGGGACGGTCGGTCACACTGGCCTCGGCAGCTTATGTCCTCGAGGACATTAAGCCAGCCGATGACGGCGTCAAAGACGCGGCGATGTCGCACGCCGGCGGTCGGCGAGGACCGGGCGCTCGGCGCGATAGGTGGTGGCGCGCGTCTCGGCGTCCGGCCTGCAGATGCGGCTGTTGTGCCTGATCTCGAAGGTCATGGTCAGTGCGCGCCGAGCGAGGTGCCGCGACGGGCGCAGGCCGGGCCGGGGCCGCGCATGTAGTAGCGCTCCGGCCGGTAGGTCGGCGCGACGAATTCGCGGATGGCGGCGGCATAGCCGATGAGGTGCGTGAGGAAGTTCATTTTACTTGGTCCCTGTCCCGGTTTCGGATGTCCCTTCCGAATTGCCTGGGATGATAGCGTCGAGGCGTGAATAGTCGGTGAACGTGATGTTAATTTCTGGTCGAAAACCCGTCGCTTCGTGGCGGGAATGCGGCTGATTCGGGGTCTTTGCGTGCCTTTTGTCGCCATTCCGTTCCATGTGACTTTTGCATCACAGATGTTTCGTTTGAATGTCGCCTGGGCGCGGTTCCGTTTCAGGTTCGACCCCGGCCGTGGAATTATCTTGCGCCGGTCATAAGACCGGAACCCATGCATGCCGGGGACGTTTGCACCTTGAGCCGACAGAGCCGGCCTAGTGGGTCGCCCTGCCGTGGCCCATCGGATTCTCGCAACAACAGAAACAGTGGAAAGGCCAAGACCATGGGCTTCTTTTCGAAGGACATTAAAACGCTGGACGATCTCTTCGTGCATACGCTGCGCGACATCTACTACGCCGAAAAGCAGATCGAGAAGGCGCTGCCGAAGATGATCGAAAAGGCAACGGACGCACAGTTGAAGGCTGGCTTCGAGAAACATCTGCAGGAGACGAAGGGCCATATTGAGCGCGTCGAAGAAGTGTTCGAACTGCATGGCGTCAGGGCCAAGGAGGTCAACTGTCCTGCCATTGACGGTATCCTCGAAGAAGCGGACGACGTCAGTGGCGACGTGGAGGACAAGCAGGTGCTCGATGCCGCGCTCGTCGCCTCGGCGCAGGCGGTCGAGCACTACGAAATGACCCGCTACGGCACGCTGATCGCCTGGGCCAAGCAACTTGGCCGCACTGACAGCGCCGGTGTGCTGGCCAAGAACCTCAGGGAAGAACAGGCGACGGATCGCAAGCTCACAGAGATCGCGGAAAGCAAGATCAACCTGCAGGCCGCCGAGTAAAGACCGGAAAGGCCGGCGCCGAAAGCGCCGGCCCTCCGATCGTATCGGAACCGGATGAATTGTCATTCGTTCCAGCGATCATGATCTAGGAATTTGTCATGGCGCCGCGTCCTGCCTGGAAAGGCTATCTCAAGCTGTCGCTGGTCACTTGCGCCATCGAGTTGACCAACGTCGTCTCTCATGCCGAGAAGGTCTCGTTCCGCATTCTCAACCGCAAGACCGGCAACACGGTGAAGCGCATCTATGTCGATGCCGAAACCGGCAAGCCGCTGGAAGAGGGCGACGAGATCAAGGGCTATGAGGTCTACAATGGCGACTTCATCCATGTCGAGGAGGAGGAAATCGAAGCGGTGGAGATCGAATCCTCGCATACGATGAGCCTAGACGGCTTCGTCGACAAGGCGTCAATCCAGCAGATTTATCTCGACACGCCCTATTACGTGTCGCCGGCCGATGACGTGTCCGGCGAGGCGTTCGCCGTCATCCGCGATGCGATGGCGGGCAAGAAGATGGCGGGGCTTGCCCGCATCGTGCTCTACAACCGCGAGCGTCCCGTGGTCATCGAGCCGCTCGGCAAGGGCATGGTGCTGACCACGCTGCGCTACGGCGACACGGTGCGCCAGCCCGACACCGTGTTTGGCGACATCAAGTCGGTGAAGACGGACCAGGAGATGACCGATCTCGCCGAACTCATCATCGACAAGAGGAAATCGAAGTTCGATCCCTCGAAGTTCGAAGACAAGTATGAGGACGCCCTGCTCGAACTGATCCGCGCCAAGAAGGCCGGCCACAAGGCGCCGAAGGCCAAGGCCGCGCCCAAGCCGTCCAATGTCGTCAACCTGTTCGATGCGCTGAAGAAGAGCCTGTCGTCGGAGGAGGGTGGCAAGGCCAGCAAGGCTTCGGCCAAAGCCAAACCGTCTGCCAAGCGCGGAAAGGCGAAAGCCGCCGCGCCAAAGCGCAAATCGGCCTGAGGAGACGAAGCGATGGCCGGCCTCGAACAATATCATTCCAAGCGCGATTTCAAAAAGACCGCCGAACCCGCCGGCAAGGTTGCCAGAGGCGGCAAGGACAAGGCCGGCGGCATCTTCGTCATCCACAAGCATGCCGCCACCCGGCTGCACTACGACCTTCGCCTCGAACATGCCGGCGTGCTGTGGAGTTGGGCGGTGACGCGGGGGCCGAGCCTCGATCCGCACGAGAAGCGTCTGGCCGTGCATGTCGAGGATCATCCGATCGACTATGCACCGTTCGAGGGCACGATCCCAAAGGGTGAATATGGCGGCGGCTCGGTCATCGTCTGGGACGAAGGCACATGGAGGCCGGAAGGCGATCCGGCCAAGGCGATGAAGAAGGGCCATATCAGCTTCGAACTCGAAGGCCACAAATTGCATGGCCTCTGGCACCTGGTGCGGCTGAAGCCCCGCGCGGGTGAAAAACGCGACAACTGGCTGCTGATCAAGTCGGACGATGCCGCCGCGCGGCCCGGCGAGGATATTTTGCAGGAGGCGCCGAAATCGGTGAAGTCCGGCCTGACCATCGAAGAGGTCGGCGAGGGCAAGGCCGCCAAGGGCAAAAAGCCCGACGTCTGGCACTCCAACAAGCCTGCCGCCGGCAAGGCCAAGGCGGGCAAGGCAAAGGCGGGCAAACTCGAATTCGTCGAGCCGCAGCTGGCCACGCTTGAACGCGAGGCGCCGCCCGGCCCGGACTGGCTGCACGAGGTGAAGTTCGACGGCTATCGCATGCAGGCGCAGATCGCCGGCACCGAGGTGCGTCTGCTGACCAGAACCGGCCTCGACTGGACGGAGAAATTCGGCAGCGAAATCGTCTCGGAACTCGCCGGACTGAAATGCCGCGATGCGATCATCGATGGCGAGGTTGTGGTGCTCGCCGACAGCGGGGTGTCGTCTTTCGCGCTGCTGCAGGCGGACTTTTCGGCGAGGCGCACCAATCGCTTCCTCTATTACGCCTTCGACCTGATGCGGCTCGATGGGCAGGATTTGCGCCGCGAGCCGCTGGTCGAGCGCAAGCAGGCCTTGCAGGACCTGCTCGGCAAGCAGCCGCAGAACCCTGCCGTCCGCTTCTCCGACCACTTCGCCGAGCCAGGCAAGATCATCTTGGAGCATGCCTGCCGCATGGGGCTGGAGGGCGTCGTCTCGAAACGCGCCGATGCGCCCTATCGCAGTGGGCGCGGCCCTTCCTGGGTGAAGTCGAAATGCACGCTGCGCCAGGAATTCGTCATCGGCGGCTATCTGCCGTCGGACAAGACCGGGCGCGGCCTGCGCTCGCTGCTGATCGGCTATCACGAAGCCGGCAAACTGCACTATGCCGGCCGTGTCGGCACCGGCTTCTCGGCCAAGGGCGCCACCGCGCTGAAGAAGAAACTCGATGCGTTGAAGGCTGAGGATTCGCCCTTCGCCAAGGCCGTTCCGAAGGGCAAGGGGCTGGTCTGGGTGAAGCCCGAACTTGTCGGCGAAGTGGAGTTTCGCAGCTGGACATCGGACCGTATAGTGCGCCACGCCTCGTTCCAGGGGCTGCGCGAGGACAAGCCGGCGGAGGAAGTCGTGCAGGAAAAGCCAAAGCCAGCGACGGACAAGAGCCCGGCCAAAGCCAGGCCGGCATCAAGCGACGCCAAGCCGGCCGGCGTGACGACGACCAGCGTAAAGCTTTCACACCCCGACAAGCTGTTGTGGCCCGACGAAAAAATCTCCAAGCAGGGGCTGCTTGACCACTACGCGCAGGTTTGGCCGCGCATGCGGCAATTCATCGTCAACCGGCCGCTCAGCCTGGTGCGGGCGCCCGATGGGATCGGCGGCCAGCGCTTCTTCCAGAAACACGCTTCTGCCGGCATGAGCGACAAGATCGCTCGCATGAAAGACCCGACGGATGGCGAGGAGATCCTGTTCGTCAGGGATTTCGACGGCGTCGCGGCGCTGGTTCAGTATGGCGTGGTCGAAATCCACATCTGGGGCTGCACGATTGATGAACTGGAAAAGCCAGACCAGATCATTTTCGACCTCGACCCCGACGAGGGCGTCGACGTGAAGGCGGTGCGAGAGGCGGCGCTCGACATCAGGGGCAAGCTTGACGACCTGTCGCTTTCGAACTTCGTCAAGACATCGGGCGGCAAGGGTTATCACGTCGTGGTGCCGTTGAAGCCCTCGGCCGACTGGGAGGCGGTGAAGACTTTCGCCCATGATTTCGCCAGGGCGCTGGAGCAGGCCGCGCCCGACCGCTACACGGCGACGCTGTCGAAGAAGGCGCGCACCGGAAAGATCTTCGTCGACTATCTGCGCAACGGTCGCGGCTCGACCACGGTCGCGCCCTACTCCTCTCGCGCCAAGAAAGGCGCCACCGTGTCGATGCCGGTGACCTGGGCCGAGATCGAGGCCGGCCTGGCGCCGAACGCTTTTCCGATCGGCGATGAGACGACGCAGAAGCAGTTGGCGGAAGCCGATCCGTGGGCGGATTTTTTCAAGCAGGGCAAGGTGTTGAAGCGGGGGTAGTGCGGGCAACCCCGCTGCATATCGTCCTCTCTGCCCCACCGGCGTCTCACCCCAAAAACACCCTCTCGAACGCCAGCTTGCCCGGCGGCGAAAACACCACGGCGCGGCTGTCCTTCTCGCGGCGGGCCCATTTCTCGGCGATGATCTTGTCGAGGATGGCCGCGCCCAGCGTGCCGGCAAGATGCGAGCGCCGCACGCTCCAGTCGAGGCAGGCGCGGCAGACCGGACGGCGCGCCTTGGCCGCGACATTGATGCCTATCGCCGCGAAATGCTCTGTCGCCGAGGGCGCCAGACGGATCTCGTTGTCGTCGCGCAGCAAGAGCTTCCGGTCGACCAGCCGGTCGAGCATCGCCACCGCCTGTTCGCCGGCGAGATGATCGTAGCAGACGCGGGCGACGCGCATCGCCCCATCACGCGGCCCCGGCCGTACGCGCTTGGGGCCGACCGCTTCGGCAACACCGGTAATCGCCTCGATCATGCCTGCCACCTGCGGGCCGGCCAGGCCGTAATAGCGATGGCGGCCCTGGCTCGCCACGGTCAGCAGCCCGCCTTCCATCAGCTTGGACAGATGCGAGGAGGCGGTCGGCAGCGACACGCCGGCCTCCAGCGCCAGTTCGCTCGCCGTCAGCGCCGTGCCGCCCATCAGCGCGTTGAGCATGTTCGCCCGCGCCGGATCGCCGACCAGGCTGGCGATGCGGGCAATGTCCGGTCCTTCACGCATAGTTCGGCCTCCATCGAAGCATTCTTGTCAGATAACCACTATTCTCCGGTCAGATCAAGGAGACAACGATGACATCCGCTTCCACCATCGCACCGGTCGCCAGCCGCCGGCCGTTCCCGTTTGTCACCTGGGTTCGACTTCGCTTGCTGGCCCGCTGGTATAACCGCCATCTGCAGCGGCTCGACCTTGCGGAGGCCGACGATCACCTGCTGCGCGACCTTGGCCTGACACGGCAGGACGTGCGCCGCGAATGCGCGAAGTCCTTCTGGCAGGCCTAGCAGATCGGCAGGCACGACGTTTCGACGCAGCTCGAATTATCGATGCACTTGAGGAGAAAGAAATGACCATCACCTGCTTCATCCGCTATGAGATCGATCCGTTCGGCAAGGCGGCCTTCGAGGAATACGCCCGCAACTGGGGCCAGCTCATTCCGCGCTGCGGCGCCGATTTGATCGGCTATTTTTCGCCGCATGAGGGCTCCGCCACCACGGCCTATGCCGCCTACACCATCGACAGCCTGGCGGCCTACGAAGCCTATCGCGCCAGGCTTGCCGCCGACCCCGCCGGCAAGGCAAATTACGAGTTCGCCCGCCGCGAAAGATTCATCCTCAAGGAGGACCGCATGTTCCTGAAACTGGCGTCCGGCCCGCATGCGCCGCTGGTGAAGTTGTGATCGCCGTCATCTTCGAAGTGCAGCCGGCGGAAGGTCGACGCGATGCCTATCTGGCCATCGCCGCCAATCTGCGGCCGCTGCTCGACGGCATCGACGGCTTCATCTCCATCGAGCGCTTCCAGAGCCTCGCCGACCCCAACCGCGTCCTGTCCCTGTCGTTCTGGCGCGACGAGGAGGCGGTGAAAGCCTGGCGCACCACGGAAGAGCACCGGCAGGCGCAGCAGGCCGGACGCGGCGGGATGTTTGCCGGCTATCGTCTGCGCATCGCTCACGTAGTGCGCGACTATGGGCTGACGGAGCGGGACGAGGCGCCGGCGGACAGCCGGGCGGTGAATGGGTGAGGGCGCGGCTCTTCCTTCCCCCTTGTCTACGCTATGCATACATCTTCTCTGACTGGCGTGAGTGATCGGCGCGGGGCTTGATTGCCACGTGGTTCCCCCAATCCGTCGCTGCTTCGCAGCGCCACCTTTCCCCCCTCCGGAGGGAAAGGAAGGGAGCCCTGCTGGGCAAGCGTTACGGCAAAGAGCTTGGCGCGTTTCCTCTACCCCGTCGATCGGGGGAGAGGTGGCTCGGCGAAGCCGAGACGGAGTGGGGGTCGACCAGCGCGGCATAAGACAATTCACGCGCCTAGCTGCCATGCACCTAACGCCAAAGACCAGCCGCTTGGAAATGTGTGCATCCTGTAGCCCCCTTTGTGGGAGAAGGAAAAACCTCACGCATTCCCGATCAGCACGCCCGCCGCGAACACCAGCGCGCCGCCCAGCACCACTTGGAAGGCGGCACGCAGGAACGGCGTCTGCATGTAGCGGTTCTGCACGAAGGCGATGGCCCAGAGCTCGAAGAACACCACCACGGCCGCCACCGCCGTCGCGGTCCAGAAACTCGGAATGAGATAGGGCAGCGCGTGGCCGAGGCCACCGAGCGTCGTCATGAGACCGACGGTCAGGCCGCGCTTCAAGGGCGAACCACGTCCCGAAAGCTTGCCGTCGTCGGAGGCGACTTCGGTGAAGCCCATCGAGATACCGGCACCGATCGAGGCGGCCAGGCCGACAAGAAGCGTCTGCCAGGTGTCATGCGTGGCGAAAGCCGCGGCGAAGATCGGCGCCAGCGTCGACACCGAGCCATCCATCAGTCCGGCCAGCCCAGGCTGCACATAGGTCAGGATGAACTGGCGCTGCTCGGCGCTCGCCTCCTCGACCTTGACCTCGCCCGGCACGTGTTGCTGCTCGAGTTCATGCGCCGCGCTTTCATGGCCCTGCTCGGCCGCGGCCAAATCGTTGAGCAGTTTGCGGGTCGAAGCATCGGTGGTGCGTTTGGCCGCCTCGACATAGAACAGATAGGCTTGCCGCTCCATCGCCTCGGCCTGCCGGCGCACCGCCTCGATGCCGAGCGGCCGCACCAGCCAGTCGGGCTTCCGCTCATAATAGCCCTTCACATGCTCACGCCGGATCAGCGGAATGCGCTCGCCAAAACGCTTGCGGAAGATCTCGATCAGCGCGTCGCGATGGCCGTCCTCCTCCTCGGCCATCGCCTCGAAGACCTTGGCCGATTGCGGGAAGGCCTCCGCCAGCCCGTCGGCATAGGCGCGGTAGATGCGGCCGTCATCCTCCTCCGACGAGATGGCCAGCGCCAGGATCTCCTGCTCCGACAGCGAATCGAAGGAACGGCGGCCGAAGCCGAAAACACGGGAAAGCATGAGGAATTCACCCTAGTTTAGAATTGTTCTAAATTACGATTTGGAACGTCCGTGGTCAATTGCGCCCGGGGGCGGGGTCAAGAATTGTTGAAGCCCCATCGCGAATCTCTCCCTTCATTATCAGTGAATGTTCACCTATATGTGGAAACCAAGCCAAAAAGGAAATAACCAGATGACGGCAAAAAAGCCTCCGCACAACTACGACGCCAAGCCCGTTCTCGATCTCATCGCCAGCATCGAGGCCGATCTGCAGCGCCTGAAGGGTCTGGTCGAACAGCAGATCGAAAAATTCGACCCCGCCAACCCGCACAACAAGGCGCCGGACGGCAAGCTGACCGAGGAAGGCGTCGAGTGCTGCTACCGCATGTTCGACGACGGCAAGTCGCGCTATTCGGTTGCCCAGCAGATGAAGATCTCCTTCGCCGCCGCCTCGCATCGCTTCAACAGTTGGCGCAAGCTCGGCGGGACGAAGCGGCAACGGACGTTGCTTGGGTGAGAACGCGGTTCGCCTTAGGCGAATTGAAAGGTCCGGTGGACCTTTCAAAGTGTTCGAACCGGGGAGCTGCTGCAGGCAGCGGGCCCCCGGCTGCGGCGTTTTGCAGATGGCCAAGGCTGGGGTAGCACCAACGCAAATGCGACCGCATGTCGGCGGGACCGCGCCCCTCTCTGTCCTGCCGGACATCTCCCCACGCGGGCAGAGATTGGCAGCTTCGCCCTCCCAACCTTGTCCCGGTCACATTTTTTCATTGGCCTCGCGCCGCCGTTTCCGTGCACCATGGCAAGGTCAAATCTTCCGCAGGACCTGCCATGACCACCCTCCCCGGCATTGCCGATATCCATGTCGCCGCTAGGCGGCTCTCCGGCCTGATCGTCGAGACGCCGCTCATCGAATCGCAGGAACTGAACAGGCGCTTCGGCGGCCGCATCCTGTTCAAGCCGGAGACGCTGCAGCGCACCGGCTCGTTCAAGTTCCGGGGCGCCTACAACAAGCTGTCGACGCTGAGCGAGGCAGAGCGCGGCCGTGGCGTGGTCGCATTCTCCTCGGGCAATCACGCGCAGGGCGTTGCCGCTTCCGCTGCGATGTTCGGCGTCAAGGCGGTCATTGCCATGCCCGCCGACGCGCCGGCGATGAAGATCGCCAATGTCCGCAAGATGGGCGCCGAGGTGGTGCCGTTCGACCGTTTCCGCGACGACCGCATGACGGTCATCCGCCCCTATCTGGACAACGGCATGGCCCTGGTCCCGCCCTTCGACGACCCGGCCATCATCGCCGGCCAGGGCACGATCGGGCTTGAACTGATGGCGCAGGCCAGGGCGCTCGGGGTCAGCCTCGACGCGGTCGTCATTCCCTGCGGCGGCGGCGGCTTGACCAGCGGCATATCGCTTGCCGTCAAGGACGTCTCGCCGGACACCGAAGTCTGGGCGGTCGAGCCCGAGCATTTCGACGATACCCGCCGCTCGCTGGCGGCCGGTGCCCGGGTCTCGAACGAGCCCGGCCACACCTCGATCTGCGACGCGATCCTGACCGCCGAGCCCGGCGTCATCACCTTCGAGATCAACCGCCACAACCTCGCCGGCGCTGTCGCCGTCTCGGAAGGCGCCGTCAGGCAGGCGGTGCGGGATGCGATGGCTTACCTGAAACTGGTGGTCGAGCCGGGCGGCTGTGTCGCTCTGGCGGCGCTGTCGTCGGGCGAGATCGACCTGTCGGGCAAATGCGTCGCGGTGGTGCTCTCCGGCGGCAATGTCGATTTCGGCACCTATGCGCAGATCATGGCCGCTTAGGCGGCCCCGTTTCGCAGCGGCGCATCAACTTTCCAAAAGACCCTGGCCCGCTCCGGTTCTCCGGGGCGGGCTTTTTCTCATGTTTCAGGAGTTGTCCGGTGAATTACTCGACGACCTGCACGATCCTGCGCGTCTGCGGATCGACAAGCACTGTCTGGTTGTTGACCACCACATAGCGGTATCTCACGTCAGGCACGTCGATCGCATGCAGTTCGACCGTGTCGGGCAAGGTAGAACCGATGGCCAGCTGGACGCCGAGCAGGTCGATCGAGGCCAGGGGCTTCTTATGCACGTATTCACGGACCACGGTTTGCTGCTGCGGCTCGATGATCACATCCTGAGCAGCGGCGGCACCAATGCCGGCGGCTAGCAGAAGGCCGGCGGCGGCGCTGGAAAGATACAGTCTCATCATTGCCTCCATTGCTGATCGACAGAGCGCGATGCACTCAGTCCGATTTCGCTCCATCTCGTTGTTTTGACAGCATTCCGCAGGCCAGACGATGGACCGACCGCAAGGACGCTGAAGGAGCCTTCCCTGCAGGGGGCGGGCCAGCCGGTCCGCTCGTCACAATAGAAAGGCCTGCAGGGCAAACGCCGCCCATGGGCCATTGTTCCAAGTCTTTTTGCGCTGAGCCGCCCGGTTGCAAGCCGGTGCGGGGCGACCGTCGTCCTTGGCCGTTTAGTCCAGCGTCCGCCTGAACCGCACCAGCGCCACGCCGGCAAACAGCGCCACGAACGCCAACAGCCAGCCGATCTCGGTCGCCACGGCCGGCAGTTGGGCGCCCTTCAGCATCACCGCCCGGGTGATGCGCAGGAAATGCGTCAGCGGGAAGATTTCGCCGAAGGTCTGCGCCCAGCCCGGCATGCCGCGATAGGGAAACATGAAGCCCGACAGCATGATCGAGGGCAGGAAGAAGAAGAAGGTGAGCTGCAGTGCCTGCATCTGGGTGCGCGCGATCGTCGAGATCGTGTAGCCGAGCAGCACCAGCGCCAGCACGAACACCAGCACCGCCGACAAAAGCAGCGCCATTGAGCCGGTGAACGGGATGGCGAACAGAAGCTTCGACGCCGCCAGCACCACCACCACCTGCACCGCGCCGACCGCCAGATAGGGCAGCACCTTGCCCAGCATGATCTCGAGCGGGCTGGACGGCATGGCCAGCAAATTCTCCATCGTGCCGCGCTCGGTCTCGCGCGTCAGCGCGATCGAGGTCATCATCACCATCGTCATCTGCAGGATGACGCCGAGCAGGCCGGGCACGATGTTGTATTGCGAGATGCCTTCCGGGTTGTAGCGCCGGTGCACGACCACATCGAGCTGGCCGCGCGCCGCCTCCTTGGCCGCTTCCTGCGTGCCTTGCGCCCGCAGCAGCGCCTGGCCGGCGACGGTGCTCAGCGTCGAGATGGCGCCGCTGGCCACCGCCGGGTCGGTGGCATCGGCTTCGATCAGGATCTGCGGGTTGTCGCCGCGCTCGACGCGGCGGGCAAAGTCGGCGGGAATGGTGACGACGAAGGCGACATCGCCGCGCGCCATCAGGAATTCCGCTTCCTCGGCACTTTGCGCGACATGGTCGAAACGATAGTAGCCGGTGGTCTGCAGCGCCGAGACCATGGCCCGCGTATAGGGGTCGCTGCTGGTCGCCACCAGCGCCGCCGGCAGGCTTTTCGGATCGTTGTTGATGGCGTAGCCGAACAGCACCAGCTGCAACAGCGGCACGCCCAGCATCATGGCGAAGGTGATGCGGTCGCGCCGCATCTGGATGAATTCCTTGATCAGCAGCGCGCCGAGCCGGGCGAAGGAAAAGACCGCGTTCATGCCATATTGTCCTTCGAGCCGGACATGAACTGGATGAAGACGTCCTCCAGGCTGGTCTCGCCCGGCGCCACCGTCACGCCCTTGTGCTCCTTCTCGACATCGGCGAGCGCCGCTTCCAGTTTCTTCCGGTCGGAGCCGACGACATGCAGCGTCGCGCCGAACGGCGCCACCTGGTCGACGCCGGCGCGGCCCTGCAGCGCCTCGGCCACCTTGTCGAGGTGCGGGCCCTGCAGCACGAAGGTGGTCAGCCCGGCATTTTTCACCACTTCGGCCACCGTGCCGGTGGCCAGCATCTTGCCGTAGGAGATGTAGCTGATGCGGTGGCAGCGCTCGGCCTCGTCCATATAGTGGGTGGAGACCAGCACGGTCAGCCCGCCGCCGGCCAGCCGATGGATCTCGTCCCAGAACTCGCGCCGCGCCTTCGGATCGACGCCGGCCGTCGGCTCGTCGAGCAAGAGCAGCTTCGGCTTGTGCATGATGCAGGCGGCCAGCGCCAGGCGTTGCTTCCAGCCGCCGGAAAGCGTGCCGGCCAGCTGGTTGCGGCGGCTCGTCAGGCCGAGCTCTTCCAGCGTCCTGGCGACATGCTCTTCCACCGGCTTCAGCCGGTAGAGCCGCGCCACGAATTCGAGGTTCTCGCCGATCGTCAGATCCTCGTAGAACGAGAATTTCTGCGTCATGTAGCCGACTTCGCGTTTGATCCTGAGCGCATCGGTGCGGATGTTGAAACCCAGCACCGTGCCCTCGCCTTCGTCCGGCGTCAGCAGGCCGCACATGATGCGGATCGTGGTGGTCTTGCCCGAGCCGTTCGGCCCGAGGAAACCGACGATCTCACCTTCGGCCACCGACATCGTCACATGGTCGACGACGGTCTTGTCGCCGAAGCGTTTGACCAGATCATGGACGTCGATGGCGTTCATTTCCCCGATACCGCCAGGTCGACGTCGACGATCTGGCCCGGCTGCAAGGCGCCGGCGTCGCCCTCCGGCCGCGCCTCGACCAGGTAGACCAGCTTCTGCCGGTTCTCCAGCGAATAGATCACCGGCGGGGTAAATTCCGGATCGGGCGAGACGTAGCTGACGCGCGCCTTCACATCCGGCCCGCAACCGTCGCACCGAACGCTGAGCAAGCCGCCGACCTTGACCGAGGAGAAGGCGCTTTCGGGCACGTAGACTTTGAGCTTCACCGCACCGTCGGGCAGCATCGAGATCACCGGCGCCGTCGGCCCGGCCGTGTCGCCGGGGTTGCGGATGACGTCGTTGACGCGGCCGGGCGAGGGCGCCGAGAGCACGCGTTTCGACAGCCGCCATTGCGCCTGCTCCAGGCTCGCCTGCGCCTGCTTGACCTGGTTGTCGGCGGCCTTGATCGTCTCGGCGCGCGCCGGCAGGCCGCCGACGGCAAGATTGGCCTCCGCCTGGCCGACCTGCGCATTGGCGGTTTCCAGCGTTGCCGATGCGGTGTCGTAATCGGCTTGCGTGCCGGTGCCGCGCTTGAACAGATCGCTGGCGCGGTCGTATTTACGCTTGGCGTCGGCGGCCTGTGCACGCGCCATGTCGACCTCGGCCTTCAGCACGGCGATCTCTTCCGGCCGCTTGCCGACCTGCAGGTCGGCAAGCTGCGCCTGCGCCTGCGCCAGCGCTGCCTGCGCCTGCGCCACTGCAATGCCGGCGTCGGCACTTTCCAGCGTCACCACGGTGGTGCCGGGCGTCACGCGGTCGCCGCGCTTCACCGCCACGGTCTCGACCTGCGCCACCTCGATCGGCGCCAAAAGCACATAGTCGCCTTCGACATAGCCGACGGCCAGTGGTGCTGCCGGCGCACAGGCGCCGAAAAGCTGGGCGGCAAGCGGGATGGAGCAAAGGAAACTCATGGTCGGCCCTCCTTGCGGGCGTTCAATATGGCGCCAAGATTGGCGCTCACCACCGCCGTTACCTTGGCGGCCTCGGTGACGCCGATCTCGGGCCAGCCCATGCGGCGCATCACCGCCTCGCGGCCGATGCGGAAATAGATGACCTGGCCGATCAGCGTGAACACGGTCAGCCTTGTCGCCTCGCTCTCCGCCGGCTCGCCGGTCGCCTGCTCCCAGATCTGGCACAGGCGCCGGTGCGTCGGCTCGAACACCCCGTCATAGATGCGGTCGAGCGCCGCCGTCGGATGCGAAAGCTCGCGCAGCACGAACTGCACGATCTCGCCGGCCTGCGGTGTCGCCACCACGAAACCCACCATCGTCTCCAGTGCGGTGAACAGCTGCGCGCGCGCCGCCTCGGCGCTTGACGCCCCTGCTGTTGGCGCCGGCGGGCCGCCGATCACCTGGCCGGCGACCGACTGGATGGTGTCGACGATGAAATCGGCGGCGGCCAGCCGCAAGCCCTCCTTGCCGCCGAAATGATAGGCGATGGAGCCGATATTGGCCTTGGCTTCGGCGGCGATCTCGCGCGTCGAGGTGCCGTCGAAGCCTTGCCGCCCGAACAGCTTGAGCGCCGCGTGGACCAGCGCCTCGCGCGTCATGTCGGCGGCCGACGTCTCGCGGCGTGGATTCTGGGGATCAGGGGATTTGATCATTACCAACTTTAATCAATCGATTGATTAAAGTCAAACCGAATCTTCGTTCGACTTGCCATCCGCCTTGCCATGGCTGCCCGCGCAGGCTTTAGTGCGCGGCCATGGGCAAGGAAGTCGAACGCAAATTCCTGGTCTCCGGCACGGCGTGGCGGGACCTGGTCGAAGCGGATATCCGCATCCTCCAATTCTACCTCGCCGCGGCGCCCGGGCGCACGGTGCGTGTGCGCATCAGCGACGGCGCCTCGGCCAAGCTCACCCTCAAATTCGGCGACCGGGCGCGCGAGCGCGACGAATACGAATATCTCATCCCCTTGGAGGACGCCGTGGAGATGCTTGGCTTTGCCATGGGGCGTGTCATCGAGAAGACACGTCACCATGTTAGGCACCGCGGCTATCTCTATGAAGTCGATGTTTTTGGCGGCGCCCTGGCGGGACTTGTGGTGGCCGAACTGGAGACGCCGGACGATGTTCCGGACAACATGCTGCCGGACTGGCTTGACCGCGAAGTCACCGGCGAACAGAAATTCTACAACGCGTCGCTCGCCCTCGGGGGGACACCGGAGATCGCCGCATGAGCTTTCGCATCGATCCGCGCCAGCCGCTGACCGGCGAGGTCAGACGCATCCTCGCCGAGGAAATCGGCAAGGCGCTGGCCCATCTTGACGTTGCACGCGACCGGCCGGAGCAGGGACTGCACAAATGCCGCAAGCGGCTGAAGAGCGTGCGTGCCTTGCTGCGTTTAGCTCGTTCCGGTGACGAAACATTCTGCCAGACCGAAAACGAGTGCTACAAGCAGGTATCCGCCTTGCTCGCCGGCCCGCGCGAGGCGACCGCCCTTGTCGAGACCGTCGACCGCCTGGCCAACGGCTTTCCGCAGCACAGCGCCGGCGGCGGCCTCGACCCCGTCCGCGACAGGCTGGTGATGCGCCAGCACGACCTTCACGGCGGGCCCGGCCTCGAGGCTGCCATCAACGCTGCCGTCGCGGCCTGCCGCGAAGGTCTCGAGCGCATCGACAGGCTGGCCCTGCCCGATCAGCCGGAACAGGCCGCCGACATCCTGGCCGAGGGCGCCCGCGCCACCTTGCGGCGGGCGCGGAAGGCCCTGGACAGAGCCGGCTCGCGCGGTGCGGCCGAGGATTTCCACGATCTGCGCAAGGCGGCCAAGACCCACTCGATGCATCTGTCGCTGCTCGGCCGCCTGTGGCCGACGCCGATCAAGGCGCGCCGCAAGGCGGTCAATGGGCTGGGCGAGCAGCTTGGCGACCTGCACGATATCTTCGTCATGCGCGCGCTGCTCGACGCCGACAGCGAGCCGCTCGGGCCGGCCGAGGATACGAAGCTGCTGGGCAAGCTGTTGAAGCGCTCGGAAAAGCAATTGAAGAAGGCCTGCCTCGCTGAAGCCGCCGAACTGTTCGGCGACAGCCCCAAACGGTCGACGAAAAGACTTGCCCGCAAGGCGCGCGACGATCTGGCTGAAGCTGCACAGGACAATCTGGTCGCAATCGCCAGCTGAGGAACGTTGGCGCCCGCGCTGGCGCCTTGCCGCCCGTCCGTGCTAATCGCCATTGACCATGACCGTGCCGGCCGAAAAGCTTCTCGACCGCCTTGGCCGCTGGCTTGCCGGCCGGCTCCAGGAAGAATCCTCCGGCTATGAGCCCTATACGCCGTCCGATGCCGAGACGCTGCGCCGGACGCTGGAGCCTGGCGACATCCTGCTGATCGAGGGCAACCAGAAGATCTCGGCGGCGATCAAGTACCTCACCCAGTCGACATGGTCGCATGCGGCCTTCTATGTCGGCGACGCGCTGGCCGACCCGCAGGACGGTTCGGAACGGCGGCGGCTGATCGAGGTTACGCTCGGCGAAGGCTGTATCGCAGTGCCGCTGTCGCGCTATCGCACCTACAATACCCGCATCTGCCGGGCGAGCGGACTGACGCCGGAGGACCGCGACAAGGTTGTTGCCTTCATGATCGGCAAGCTCGGCCTCAGATACGACCTCAAGAACATTTTCGACATGCTGCGCTATTTCCTGCCGACACCGCCGGTGCCGGTGCGCTGGCGCCGGCGCATGCTGGCCTTCGGTTCCGGCGATCCGACGCGCGCCATCTGCTCGACGCTGATCGCCGAGGCCTATGGCCAGATCCGCTACCCGATCCTGCCCGAGATCACTCGCGCGCCCGGCCGCGCATCCGCGCAGTCGAACTATTCGCGCAAGGAAATCCTGCACATACGCCACCACTCGCTCTACACGCCACGCGACTTCGACCTGTCGCCCTTCTTCCGCATCGTCAAGCCGACGCTGGAATACGGCTTCGACTACCGGGCGGTGACCTGGGACGACAAGGCAAACCCAGACGCCGCAAAGGCTGGAGCAATCGCCTCGGACACGTGATGGCTTTCGGCCTGGGTCAGGACATGCCCTATGGCGCGGCCTACTGCTATTCGGCCGAGTTGCAGGCGTTTCGCATGGCGGCCTGTATCACGCCGAAACTGCAATAGCCCCTTGGTGTCGGGCTCTGCGCTCGACCCAGACATGGACCGGTTCGTCCCGGCCGCGGATACTCACCGGCCCATGATCGCGCGCATTCAACTGGGTCGTGGGCGATTCGGCCTTTGCGGCCTCAATCAGTGGTGACCCAAAGCAAATATTCGCCTGAAGCTCGCGGCAGAGCGACTGCAAACGGCTGGCGACATTGACGGTGTCGCCCACCACCGCGAAGGACAGATTGCGCTCGCTGCCGACCGCGCCGATGACGACTGCGCCATAGTGTGCACCGATCCGAACGTCCAGCGGCGGGTATCCCCTGGACACACGCTGCACATTCCATGCCTCGAGAGCGGCGACCATCGCTTCAGCGCACTGGATGGCCCGAGTCGCGTCGTCATGGCTGGTTTGCGGAACCCCGAATGTCGCCATGATGCAATCGCCGATATAGTTGTCGACGGTGCCATTGTGGTCGAAAACGACCTGCTCCATGCGACGGTGGAACTGACGCAGAAGTTCGAACACTGCTTCGGGCGGGTGATCCTCGGAATAGTGTGTGAAGCCGACGATGTCGGCGAACAGCACCGCGATATCCTGTCGGCGGACCGGGCCGAAGGGCTCGTCATCCGTGGCGAGCTGGTCGACCACATTGGGCGAAAAATGCCGGGCGAGATTGGCGCGCGCGCGCTCTGCCTTGACATAGTCTTCCGACAGATGTCGGGAACGATAGACGACCAGCGCCATGATCGCGCCGATAATCAACACAACCAACACGTTGGTCGCCTGCGCGAATGTGTCGACGAAGTTGGGGTTGAGATAGAGGTTCAGTCGCTCGGTCAGAGGCAGCGAATAGAGGTTCGTCGCAGGAATGACGGTTCCCGGATGAAAAATCACCCATCCCACCCCGATCGCCCACGTCAAGGCCGCGAGCGCGCCGAGATAGAGCGCCAATCGTGTCGAAAGGGTCAGCGCGCCAAGGCATACGAAAATCAGCAGGAATTTGAAGCTGCCCTCGCGCAGTTGCATCGCGGCCGGCGCGACCTCCAGGGAAAACGGGTTGGGCGTCACCAGCAGAACGGTCAACAGAATGATGTCCAGCGTGCCGACGAGGTAACCGATCCACCATGGCGCCGCGCGACGGCGCGCAAAGAGAAACTGGATCAGGCCGACGAGTTGGAACAGCACGAGGCCCGCCAGCACGTAGAGCAGCGACGCATCCCAGCGACTGATCAATGAAAAGAAGCAGGAGATCACGGCGAGCGATGCGGTACGCGCCCAGAACTGCAATCCAGCACCCTGGCGTTCTGCGCGCTCCCGCAAATTTTTCAGGCGCGAATAGCGGCGAAGTTCAAGTGTTGGCGCGGTCGGCATAGGGTCACTTCGATTTGACGGAAACGTGTCACGCATTCGGCAAACCCGCCTCTACAATCTGGCAAATCAGCGCACGAACTCTATCACGACTCAGCGCCGTTGGAGTGGTGCCCGACAAGCTCAGCCGCTAGGTGCAATCCTGCTCGGGATGATTTGGCCGTGTCAGGCCGGCAAGGGACGACGTCCCTTTGCAGGAGCGGCGCGCCGGTCGGCCGCTCCGGCATCGCGCGGGTGCGGGCCGATCGGCATGATTGCCTCAAACGGCGTCGCCCCAAAGGCAAACGTCCATTTGTAGCCGATCAGCGCGTCCTCCGGCGTCGTGTGCTGGTCGTGATGGGCAAGAAGCTTTGCGCGTTCCGCCAGTTCCTCCGCCTCCCGCCGCACCATCTGCGCCGTCTCCGGCCGCATCCGCCTGGAGAAGCTGACGAATGTCGCTTCCTTCTCGATATGTGTGATGGCCCAGCCGATGAAATTCTTGTTGGTCATCTCGAACAGCGGCCTGAGCGGCCCCTCGAAATTCCACTGGATCGGCGTCTCGATCAGCAATCTTGCCGAAAGGCCACGCCCGAGCGCGATCAGGCCAAGCTCCTCGAGGTCGCGCAGATACAGAAACATCGAGGCCTCGCTCAGGCCTTGCGAGCGCATAATGCCTTGCGGCGTGAATTTTTCCGACAGCATGACGAAGATGAACAGCAGCGCCGGCCGGCCGGCGAGCCTGCGCTCGATCTCGGGCGCGATATGGTTGACCGGCCCCGGCCCGCGGTTCATGGCGCCGAGCACGTTCTCCAGCTCCACCTCGGCGGCGGCGCAGATTTCGACCAGCCGGTCGAGCTTGCAGTTGCGCTCATGGAAGATGCGCTTCACCGTCGGCTCGGAAACCCCCATGCGCTCGGCCAGCAAGCGATAGGTCAGTCCCTTTGCCTTCAGCGTCCGTTTCAGTGCCTCGAAGATCGGACCGTTCATGGAATGCACCTCGTTCGGGCGATTTCGTATCGACTTTCGATACTAGCGGGAAGAGGCCTTCCCGAGAAGTATCGAAAATCCTAGCTCTCCGCCATCGCCACAGGAGAGACCAGTCATGAACAGCTTCATCACCGCGGCCTTTGCCGCAGCCGTCGCCTTTTCAGCAGCCCCTGCCGTCCAGGCGGGCGAACTCTGGCGCGCCGCCGGCTTCGATCAGCCGGAATCGGCGCTCTTCGATGCCGCCAACAACCGCATCGTCGTCTCCAACATCGCAGGCAATCCCGGCGAGGCCGACGGCAACGGCTATCTGTCGCTGCTGTCGCCCGACGGCAAGGTGATCGCCCGGCACTGGACCGACGGCATGGATGCGCCCAAGGGCATGGCGATATCGGGCGGCAAGCTCTACGCCGCCGATATCACCAAGGTCCGCGTCGTCGATCTGGCAACCGGCAAGCTGGTCGCCAGCATCGTGGTGCCGAACGCCGTCTTCCTCAACGACATGACATCGGACGCCTCGGGCAACGTCTATGTCACCGACATGCTGGCCGACGCGATCTACCGCGTCGACGGCGACAAGGCTGAACTGTTCGCCAAGGACGCGGCTCTGGCCTCGCCCAACGGCATCTTCGCCGACGGCAACCGCCTGATCGTCGCCTCCTGGGGCAAGGGCATCAAGCCGGATTTCAGGACAGCCGAACCGGGCGGACTGCTGGCGGTCGACCTCGCCAGCAAGGCGGTCACCCCATTGCCCGGTGCCCAGAAGTTCGCCGATCTCGACGGCATCGTCGCCATCGGCGACGATATTTTTGCCACCGCCTACATGACCGGCACGCTCTACAGCTATCAGCCAGGCGGTGCGCCGCGGGCGATCGCCCATTTCAAGCCGGGCAGCGCCGACATCGGCACCGACGGCAAGTCCACCCTCTACGTCCCGCTGATGAACGAGGGCGAAGTGGCGGCGCTGAAGCTCGATTGAGCAACGGTCATACCTGCAGCAGCGTCTTGATGGCACGCCGCTCGTCCATGGCCTTGTAGCCTTCCGCCACCTGTTCGAGCGGGAGGACCAGGTCGAACACCTTGCCCGGGTTGATCTTGCCCTCGGTCACCAGGCCGATCAGCTCGGGCAGGTAGCGGCGCACCGGTGCGGGGCCGCCATGCAGGTGCACATGCGCGAAGAACAGCTGTTGCCCATCCAATTGCACCTGGTGGGGGACGCCGACATAGGAGACATAGCCGCCCCTGCGGGTCGAGCCGATGGCTTGCTTCATCGATTCCTGCGTGCCGACGCATTCCAGCACCGAGTCCGCGCCGATACCCCTGGTCATTTCGAGGATGCGGGCGACACCTTCCTCGCCGCGTTCGCTGACGATGTCGGTGGCGCCGAATTCCAGCGCGAGCTTCTGACGCGACTCGTGCCGGCTCATGACGATGATGCGTTCGGCGCCCATCTGCCTGGCCGAAAGCGCGGCGAGCAGGCCGACGGCCCCGTCCCCGACCACCGCGACCGTCGAGCCGGCCTTTACATTCGCCGCGTCGGCGGCAAACCAGCCGGTGCCCAGCACGTCGGACGTGGCGAGCAGGCTCGGAATCATGTCGGCCGAGGGCTGGTCGGACAGCGCCACCAGCGTGCCGTCGGCCAGCGGCACGCGCAGGAACGGCGCCTGTGCGCCGGTCATGAAGGTGCGGTGCTGGCAGGATGACTGGTAGCCGTTGCGGCAGTTGGGGCAGGTGTTGTCGGAGGTTGCGAACGACCCGACCACGAACTGGCCGGGGCGGATCGCGCGGACCTCGCTGCCGACCTCCTCGACGATACCGCAATATTCGTGGCCCATATGGGTGGGCTCAGTTATCGGCTGCGCCCCCCGATAGGGCCAGAGGTCCGATCCGCAGACGCAGGTCGCCGACAGCCGCACGATCGCATCGGTGGCCTGCAGAATCCTGGGGTCCGCTACATCCTCGCAGCGGATGTTACCGGGGCTGTATAGAACGGTGCCTCGCATGGCAGTATCTCCTGTCAGTTGCTGTATTGCGGCCGGTGGCTCGCGCGTGTCGAGGTCGCCGCGGCGATGGAAAGGAGCGTCGAGCCAAGCAGAAGCAAGGCGCCCAGAGCGAACGGGCTCCACCAGCCGGCGCTGTCGAACAGCAACCCGCCTGCGAACGCGCCGAAGGTGATGGCGAACTGGATGAGCGCGACCTGCAAGCCTCCGCCCGCCTCGAGATCGTTCGGGATCACCTTGGCCATCCACGTGTTCCAGGCCACCGGTATGGGCGTGGTGAACAATCCCCACAGGAACAGCAGAACCGCCGTCGCGACGGCGAAGGAGCCAAGCGCGATCAACAGCAGCGCGATGATTGCCAGCGCCGCCGGCAGAGCCACCAGCACGGCACCCAGGTGCGAGCGAAGAATGAAGCCGACGAACGAAGCGCCGAGGAGGCCCGCAAGCCCGAGCCCGAGCAGGACCATCGATAATATGTTGACGTCGAGCCCGGTGATGCCTTCGAGGAATGGACGCAGGTAGGTGGAGAGCGAGAACTGTCCCATGAAGGCGAGCGTGGTGGCCGCCATGCCAATGGCGAAGGTGCGGTTGCCGAGCAGGCCGACCATGCGGCCGACCGAGACAGGCTCTTCGGAGGGCATCCTGGGAAGGACGGCGAGCTGCCAGACGATCGCGGCGAGCCCGATCGGCACCACGATGAAGAAGGCACCGCGCCATCCGATCAGGCCGCCGAGAAAGCTTCCGAGCGGCGCCGCGATGACCGAGGCGAACGCCGTCCCGCCCTGCAGCATCGCGATCGCCTTGGGCAGGTCGTCGCGCGAGACGATGCGCGCCAGAATGGCGGTGGACAGTGACCAGAAGCCGCCGATCGACACGCCGATCAGGGCCCGGCCAAGCATGAACACCAGATAATTCGGCGCAAAGGTGATCGCCAAGCCGGAGACCACAAGGATGGCCGTGTAGACGAGGACGACTCTCCGCCGGTCGAGCTTGGAAAGCAGTGCGTTGCCGAACAGGCTGGTGACGACCGCGAAGAAGCCCGAGACGGAGATAGCCTGACCGGCCTGCCCCTCAGTGATGGCCAGTTCATGTGCAACAGGCGTGAGCAGGCTGACCGGCATGAACTCCGACGCCACCAGAACGAAGGTGAGCAGGGACAGGCAAGCCACCGCGCCCCAGGCACTTGGCGCTTCGACCAATTGGCTGTCGTAGGTGGTTTCCATGCGCTTTGGCCCGCCGATGGGCTCTCCAACGATGTCGTTGGCCTCCATATAGACCGTCGGGACTGCCCCGATTAGTCGTTGCAATTCGCATGGACTTATCCATTCTCGATATGAATGACGGGATAGGGTTATGAACCGCGACGACCTGAACGACATGCTTTGGTTCCTGGCCGTGGCCGAGGAGCGCAGCTTCACGAAGGCCGCCGCCAAGCTGGGAACGTCGCAGTCGACGCTCAGCCACACCATCAAGCAGCTTGAGGCGCGGCTCGGCCTGCGGCTGCTGACCCGAACCACGCGCCATGTCTCGCCGACGGAGGCTGGAGACCGCCTCCTGCGTGCATTGGCGCCGCGCATCCAGGATATCGAGAGCGATATCGACGCGCTGATGGCGTTCCGCGACAAGCCTTCGGGCACGGTGCGGATCACGCTCTCCGATCACGCGCTGGACTGGATCGTCTGGCCAAAGCTCAAGCCGGTGCTGCAGGCCTATCCGGACATTCATGTCGAACTGAATGTCGACAATGGCTTTCGCAACATTGTCGAGGAGCGGTTCGACGCCGGCGTCCGATTGGGGGAGAGCGTCGACAAGGACATGATCGCCGTTCGCATCGGCCCCGACTGGCGCCTTGTCGTGGTCGCGTCCCCTGAATACCTGGCGGACCATCCAACGCCTGGCACCCCCCAGGATCTCGTCCAGCACAATTGCATCAACCACCGCCAGTCACGCTCGGGGGGTCTCTACGCCTGGGAATTCGCCCGGGATGGGCGGGAGTTGCGGGTGCGCGTCGACGGACAGCTGACGTTCAATTCGACGATCACCATGATCGACGCCGCCGTGAGCGGACTGGGGATCGGCTACGTGCCGGAAAACCTGGTGGCCGACGAGGTCGGGTCGGGACGGCTGGTGCGGATCCTCGACGAGTGGTGCCCGATCTTCTCGGGCTACTACCTCTATTATCCGACCCGGCGGCAGAATTCGCCGGCTTTCGCGGTCGTCGTCAATGCGCTGCGCCACGCAGACGCCTCGACCGATTGATCGGCTGCTGGCCATGACCATGATCGCCCGCCATCCGCTTGCGCGTTCGGAACTGCCGAACGATACGGCCG
The DNA here is from genome assembly GCA_004791255.1 of bacterium M00.F.Ca.ET.205.01.1.1. Classification (GTDB taxonomy): domain Bacteria; phylum Pseudomonadota; class Alphaproteobacteria; order Rhizobiales; family Rhizobiaceae; genus Mesorhizobium. Next base: position 360,988 of record SRUQ01000001.1, on the reverse strand, counting down.
CTCTCGCCCGCTATCTCATCGGCAAGGTGGTGGTGCGGGAATTGCCGGAAGGCAGGATCAGCGGCCGTGTCGTCGAGACCGAGGCCTATGTCGTCGGCGATGCCGCCGGGCACGGCTACCGGGGGATGACGGCGCGCAACCGTTCGCTGTTTCTCGAAGCCGGGCACGCCTATGTCTATCTCGCCTACGGCGTCTCCTACATGCTGAACGTTTCGAGCGAGATGCAAGGGGTCGGAACCGCTGTGCTGATCAGGGCGCTCGAGCCGCTCGAAGGCATCGCCATCATGCGCCGGAATCGCGGCATCGAGCGTTTGCGCGACCTGGCCCGAGGACCAGGACGGCTTGCCATGGCATTGCGGATCGATCGTTCGCTCGACGGGCTCGATCTTTGCCGGGAAGGCCCGCTATGGCTCGCTCTCGACGGCCCCGGGCTCGCTGGCGATGCCGAAGCACCTGCCGAAATCGGGCAGGGCACCAGGATCGGCATTTCGAAGGATGCGGATCGCCCGCTGCGCTTTTATGCCAGGGGCAGCCCGTTCGTCAGCGGGCCGAGATCGCTCAACCGATAGGAGGCTGCCGCGGGTCGCCCCTCCTCGCCTTTGAAAGAGGCAGGACCGCAACCACTCCCTCTCATTTCCCGTTCAGCAGCGCCCGCGCGTCGCGGATCGAGGCGGCGTAGGCCACCAGCGGCCGTTTGACCCCGTGGTTGATCAGCATGCGCCGTATCTGCGGCGAGGCACCGGCGATGATGAAGCGGACGCCGGCGCGCCTGGCCTTGTGCGCGGCGCCCTCGATGACATTGGCCGCGGTCGAATCGAAGAACGGCACCGCCGAACAGTCGAGGATGAAGTTGCGTCGCTGGTCGGCGATCCGGTCGAGCACAGTGCCGACGGTCGAGGCGGCGCCGAAGAAGAACGCACCTGAAATCCGGTAGACGACGGTGTCGGTGTCGGTCGCCTCGCTGGAATCATAGGCGTTGGTGCTGTCGGCGACGTCCTCCTGGATCAGCGGCAGATCGGCCTCGACCGCGATCGATTTGGCCATCCGGTCGATGAACAGGACCGACCCCAGCACGAAACCGACGACGATGCCCTCGGTGAGGTCGCGGAAGATAACGAGAAGGAAGGTCGCCATCAGCACCAGCGCGTCGCCGCGCGACGTGCGCAGCAGCGTGGCGAAAGCCTGCTTCTCGAACATGTTCCAGCACACCACCGCCAGCACGCCGGCAAGAGCGGCAAGCGGGATGTAGCTGGCGAGCGGCGCGGCCACCAGCATCAGCGCGAGCAGGATGGCGGAGTGGACCATGCCCGAAACCGGTCCGTGCGCCCCGGCCCGCACATTGGTCGCCGTGCGGGCGATGGTGCCGGTGGCGCAGATGCCGCCGAACAGAGCCGAGGCGATGTTGGCGAAGCCTTGCGCCACCAATTCGCAGTTGGAACGATGCCGTCGCCCGGTCATGCCGTCGGCGACCACGGCCGACAGCAGCGATTCGATGGCGCCGAGCAGGGCAAAGGCAATGGCATCCGGCAGCACGTCGATCAGCCTGTCCAGGCTGACCGGCGGCAAGCCAGGCATTTGCAGGCTGCGCGGAATACCGCCGAAGCGGGTGCCGATCGTCTCGGCCGGCAGCGAAAACAGCGCCACGACCAGCGATGCCAGGCCGATCGCGATAAGCATTGCCGGCCATGTCGGCCGCCAGCGCTTGAGGCCGGCGATAGTGAGGATGGTCAGCATCGCGACGAAAGTCGCGGCGAGGTTGATGGTGCCGGCCGCCTGACCGATCGCCATCAGCTTCGGCACCAGCGGTCCCGGTTCCTTGCCGGCAAGCTTCAGGCCGAACAGTTCGACGACCTGCCCTGAAAAGATGATGACGGCGATGCCGGCGGTGAAGCCGACCGTCACCGGATAGGGGATGAACTTGATGTAGGTGCCAAGCCGGAGATAGCCGATGGCGAGCAGGAAAACGCCGGCCATCATCGTCGCCAGCAGCAGCCCGTCGACGCCGACACGGGCGACGGTCGCCGCCACCAGCACGATGAAGGCGCCGGCCGGCCCGCCGATCTGGAAGCGGCTGCCCCCAAGCGCCGAAATGATGAAACCGCCGACAATGGAAGTGTAGAGGCCGCGCTCCGGCGTCACGCCCGAGGCAATGGCGATCGCCATCGACAGCGGCAGCGCAACGATGGCGACGGTCAGGCCGGCGATGGCATCGGCCTTGAAATGCTCAAGCGTGTAGCCCTCGCGCCAGACCGTCACCAGCTTCGGCGTGAACAATTCGGAAAATGTCGGCCGCGCCGAATGCTGCACTGTTTGACGCGCTTGGTCCATGGGCTGCCTTCCGCCGATGCACGTCGCCCAAAGGTGGGTAGCGGTTTGGGGCAACGACATGCACAAAACAAAGACTGAGGCGGCGGGATCGTCGGCAGGACTGTCGGCGGTCGCCGTCGCGACTTTATGCCGGCTCAGCCTTTGGATCTGGCGACACGACGGGTCTGAGGCGCACGCCCCTGCCGCCGCGCTCGCTGGCCTGGTTCTCGCCAATCAGTTCCACCCCGGCCTCGTCGAGGGCCTGGATGACCTTCATCAGCGTGTCGACCACGCCCCTGACCACGCCATCGCTTGCTTCCATGCGCTGGATGGTTGGAAGCGAAACGCCAGCGCGCTCGGCGAGCGTCTTCTGGTCGATGCCGGCCAACGCCCGTGCGGCACGCATCTGCGCGGCAGTGATCATCGGCCGGAACCCATGTCTGAGTCTGCAGGAATAAGGTATAATACCTTTATCATGATGTTTCAAGCATCAATATGAATGCCTGAGACCTAAGCGTTGCCGCCCGATTGTCCATTTTTTCCGATGCTTCCCGTGGATTGCAGGCTAGGGTGTTGTCCATCTGGGGCAGGGGACAACGCGGTTGAATATTTTCAAGGCCTTGATGAGTTCGGCATGTTTGCTGTCGATGGCTCTGGCTCTGGCAGGCTGTGGCGGCCACATGATCAACAGATTGATCTGAGCGCAAGCCCGAGGCGCAATCAGGCGCCATCAGCGTCGTCGCTCACCACCTGGCGACGCTGCAGAAGCCGCGCCACCAACCAGCATAGCATCGCCCAGGCGAAGCCGGCGCACCAGCCGGCCAGCACATCCGATGGCCAGTGGACACCGAGATAGACGCGGCTGACGCCGACCAGAAGCGTCGCCAGCACGGCCAGGAAAAGCACATAGGCCTTGGTCGTGCGGCCGGGTAGAAAGCGCGCTGCCAGCGACCCGAGAGTGAGATAGGTGATCGCCGACAGCATGGCGTGGCCGCTCGGAAAGGACAGCGTGGTCTCACTCACGAGATGCGAGACGAGATCGGGCCGCGGCCGGTCGACACCCATCTTCAAGAGGCTCGACAGCAACTGGCCGCCCGCCACCGCGACGAAGATGAGCAGCGCGGTTGCCGGCCTGCGGAGGAGCAGCAGGTAGACGATCGTCGCCGCCGTGATCAGCAGCAGCACGCTGGTACTGCCCAGACTGGTGATGTCGCGCATGGCGCCCTGCAGCCAGAGCGGGCCTATGGGCGTGTCGGGCTGGCCCGGCTGGCGGAAGGCAAGCAGGATCTCGGTGTCGAAGCCGTGCGGCGTTGCGGCCCGCGCCAGCTCCATCAGTTCGACGAAGCCCCAGAGTCCGGCGGCAAGGATGAGGCCGGCCAGCAGCACCGGGAATTCGATGCGGTTGAGCAGTGCGTCCGCCGTGTTCTTCATTTGCGTCGGTATCATCGCCCTTGCAGATAGGGCCCGAGCGTGATCAGCGCCACGGCGCCGACCGCCATCACGATGCCGGCCGCCTGCAGCGCGTTGACGCGCTCGCCGAAGAACGCCAGCGCCACGACATTGACCGACACCAGCTGGATAACCGCCGACAGGCTGAACGACACGGACATGCCGAACTCGCGGATCAGCCTGAGCATGATCAGATTGCCGAGCGAATAAAGCGCCAGCGTCAAAAGGATCTTGCCCAGGCTTGGCGCCAGCCCCCATTGCTTCGCGGCCGTCGCCGCCAGCAGGAAGATGACGGTTGAAAGGCCAAGCTGCAGCAGTCCCGAAAAACTCAAAATCCCGCCCCCTTTCGATGCGTCGCGCCGCATGTGTCGCGGACTTGTTTCCCAAGCGCACTGCCACGTCAAGCGACCTGGATCAAATGTAGGTCTTGGCAATGGCAAGACAGAAGATCAATGTGTGGTGATCGCCCGGTCTATCAATAGCGGGGCGGTCGGGGGCAGATGATTCGAATTCTCCGAAACTTGTTGCGACGCTGGAGCGAGCTTTCTCTTGCCGTGCAATTCCTCGTCGCTGGCGGCTTTGGCCTTCTGGCCGTCATGCTGGTGGTGGGCGCCTGGGTGACGACGCAGATCCAGGAAGGCATCATCCGCAATTCGGCCGCCACGACAGCCCTCTATGTCGACAGCGTTATCGCGCCGCTGCTGCCCGACTTGCGCAAGGACCAGGAACTCAGCGGTTCCGTCAAACGGGCGCTCGACGAAACGCTCGGCCAGGGCGCGCTCGGCAAGCGCCTGGTATCGTTCAAGCTCTGGCGCCGCGACGGAACGGTTCTCTATGCGAAGGAACCGGACCTGATAGGCCGCCGCTTTGCTCCAAGCAGCGGCCTGCGTTCCGCCTTCCAAGGCAATGTCGTTGCCCAGTTCGACACATTCGACGAGAACGAAACCAGGGAAGAGGCGATCGGCGAGCCCTTGCTGGAGATCTACAATCCCGTGCGCGAGCCATGGTCCGGCGAGGTGGTGGCCGTTACCGAATTCTATGAGCTCGCCGACGATTTCAAAGCCACGCTGGCTTCCGCTCTGCTGTCCAGCTGGCTGATTGTGGCCGGCGCAACCCTGACGGCGTTTCTGGCCCTGTCCGGCATCGTGCTGCGCGGCAGCCGCACCATCGACGATCAACGTGGAGCGCTGCGCCGCCAGGTGTCGGAACTGCAAGGGCTGGTGACGCAAAACAACGCCTTGCGGCAGCGTGTGCAGCGAGCCTCCCGCCGCGCCACCGCGCTCAACGAAAGATATTTGCGCCGTATCGGCGCCGACCTCCATGACGGTCCGGCCCAACTCGTGGCTCTGGCGGCGCTGCGCATGGATAGTCCGGTATTTTCCGGCGATGGCAAAGGCGGCGAAAGCCGCTCGACCGAGGTGGCGATGATCCGCAAGACGCTGGAGGATGCACTGCGTGAAATACGCGGCATTTGCACCGGCCTAGTGCTGCCGCAGATAGAGACGGCGGCCGTCATGGACATTTTGCGGCTGGCCGTCACCGAGCACGAGCTGAGGACGGGAACGTCGGTGGCGCTCACGCCGGCCGGACCGTTGCGCGAGCCCGGCGCTTCCGAAAAGATCAGTATCTATCGATTCGTCCAGGAAGGGCTGAACAACGCCTATCGTCACGGACGAGGCAAGGATCAAACGGTAACTGCCGGGATGAAAGGCGGCCGGCTTTTTGTCGAAGTATCGGACCGCGGACCAGGTTTCGATCCGGCGGCACGGGTCGAGGGCCTGGGACTTGCCGGCCTCAGGGAGCGGGTCGAAAGCATTGGCGGTATGTTCGAAACCTTGACTGGGCCGCAAGGCACGCGATTGGTGATCAGTTTGTCGGTCGAGGAGCAAGCATGACTGGGGACATTCGCATCGCCATTGTCGACGATCATCCGCTCTTTCGCGAAGGCGTGACGCGCAGCCTGTTGGAAATCGGCGGCTTCGAGATGGTCGGCGAGGGCGCCACGGCGCAGGATGCCGAACGCATCGTCACGACGGCGACGCCCGACATATTGCTGCTCGACATCTCCATGCCGGGCGGCGGCCTGGCCGCGGTCGCAAGCATCCTTGCCGACCATCCCGCGCAAAAGATCGTCATGCTGACCGTTTCGGAAGCCAATACCGATGTAACCAAGGCCCTGAATGCAGGAGTGCATGGCTATGTCCTCAAAGGTATCGGCTCGCGCGCGCTCGCCGATATCCTGCGCAACGTGGCAGCCGGCGAGAGCTATCTTTCGCCGATGTTGTCGGCGCGGCTGCTTTCGGACCTGCAATCCCTGAAGCCCGCCAACGCCATAGCGGACAGGCTGCGGCAGCTCACCGAGCGCCAGATGGAAATACTGCGGCTGGTGGCGGAAGGGCTCAGCAACAAGGAAGTTGCCTTGCGCCTGGAGCTGCAGGAGAAGACCGTCAAGCATCACATGACGGGCGTGCTGTCGAAGCTCAGTGTGCGAAACCGCACCGAGGCGGCCCTGATGATGCGTGAGTCGCGCGACCGCGAAAGGGACGGTTCCTAGACGGTTCCAGGAAAGTGTGAACGGTTTTCCGGGAAAAGCGCGTAGCGCTTTACCCTGGGGAATTGAGCCGAAGCAGGGAGATAAAGCGGTTCGCGCTTCATGGAGTTCCAATGGCTTCCGCAGCCGTGATGCCGCAAAACTCCTGACGCCGTCCAAAAGGGAGGTCACCTCCGCCCGGGGGGCGAGCGGAGGTGACATGTGAGGCTGACCGTTGCCTGTTGGCCAACCTCACAAGGCTTTGAGACGGCTCATATCGTCCAGCGTGGCCGGGCGGTCGATGATCGTGCGGCCGAGCGCATCCTCCATCTTGAAACGCCCGTTCTCGATCGTCTCCGTTATGCCGTCGGGATGCTCGACCGTGATCGTGTTGCCGGCCACGTCGACCTTGTCGCCGGTTGCCGCATTGACATGACTGCTGGCGCCTTTGTTGCCGCTGCCCTTGCCCGCGCCACCTGCTCCGGAACCGTTGCCGCTATTGCCGCCAGCGTTGCCGCTATTGCCGCCAGCGTTGCCGCTATTGCCACCGGCGTTCCCACCGTTGCCGCCGCCGTTGCCGCCATTACCGCCGCCGTTCCCGCCGCCATTTCCGCCGCCATTGCCACCGGCTTGCGCGCTGGCGGCATGGACCCCGGGAACGGAGCCGTGGAGAGCAATGTGATAGGGTGCGACGGTCAACGCTATCGCGGCCACCGACCTGAGCGCCAGCCTGCAGCAACGGATCGATCTTTGCATCCTGATCTCTGTCGATTGGGTCAGCGCACCCACCGTCAACGTTTCCAGTTGCAGTCAGCATTGCCGAAAGACGTGGCCCCCGGAAGCGACCTGCGACCGTTGCGGTTGTCACCCAAGACCTTTGCAAGCACAAGATTGGACTAAAGTCCTAGCGCGTGCTAATGTGAGCCTCGTGTGAACGGCGGCACCACCGTCCGAACGACTTCGCCGATAGGAAGCTTGCTTGCTTCCCGGTGCCGAGCGGTGCCCGTCGCCGTACATCAAGTCACCTCCGCCGGGGGCGGCGGAGGTGACTGCCTACGGCAGCACTCCTTCATGTTTTCCTTGATGCCGTCGGCATGCTCGATCGCAATCTTGCTGCCATTGATCTCGACACGTTTGTCCGGGGCAACGTTGCGATGCTCGTCCTTGCCGCCATCGTCGCGGCGATGGCTGGCGCGGCGGTGAGAACGCCTCGCCGAAGCCGGACAAAAATGCCAAACATGCCAGCGGGGATTCGATGTCACGAAAATGTGATCAGCCGACTGTAAGCCGGTCGGACAGGTAGAAAGACGCTCCAGCCACCCCCAAGAAGCCAGAGGCAGACATGACCGAACATCGCTCCCCCGACGCCCGATTCCGCACCAGCCAGCTCGAGGAAAACGAAGGACCGGCCACCAACCCCACCGACAACCGCACCATGGGCGAGATCATCGCCGCACGGTTCTCGCGCCGTGGCTTCCTTAAGGGTTCGCTGGCCGTCTCGGCCATAGCCGCCACCGTCAGTCCGCTTGCTATGATCGCCGCGGACGATGCCCGCGCCGCGGAGGGCTCCGCCTTCAAATTCGATGAGCTCGAGGCTGGCATCGACGACAGGCACCATGTCGCGCCGGGCTACGATGCCGACGTGCTGCTGCGCTGGGGCGATCCGCTGTTTGCCGATTCGCCGGAATTCGATCCGGCGAAACAGTCGGCCGAGGCCCAGGCCCGGCAGTTCGGCTACAACAACGACTATGTCGGTTATATCGCGATCGACGGCTCGGCCGAGCATGGCCTGCTGGTGGTGAACCACGAATACACCAACCCGCATCTGATGTTCCCGGGCCTTGTCAGGATCGTCGACAAGGACGGCAAGAAGACGCCCGAACTCGCCCCGCTTAGCAAGGAGCAGGTCGATGTCGAGATGGCCGCCCATGGCGGCACCATCGTCGAGATCCGCAAGGAAGGCGGCAAGTGGCAGGTGGTGCGCCACGGCAAGCTCAACCGCCGCATCATGGCCACCACCGAGATGCAGCTCTCCGGCCCGGTCGCCGGCCATGACCGCGTCAAGACCAATGCCGATCCGTCCGGCGCCAAAGTGTTCGGCACGATCAACAATTGCGCCGGCGGCGTCACGCCCTGGGGCACCTATGTCATGTCCGAGGAAAACATCCACGGCTATTTCTCCGGCGAACTGCCGGAAGGCCACAGGGAAGCCGCCAACTACACGCGCCTCGGCATTCCGGAAGGCGCCTATGAGTGGGGCGCCCACTACGACCGCTTCAACCTGGCCAAGGAGCCGAACGAGGCCAACCGCTTCGGCTGGATCGTCGAGGTCGACGTCACCGATCCGAATTCGGTCCCGAGGAAGCGCACCGCCATGGGCCGCTTCAAGCATGAAGGCGCTGAATCGATCGTCGCCAGGGATGGCCGTGTCGTCTTCTACCTCGGCGACGACGAGCGCTTCGACTATGTCTACAAATTCGTCACCAAGGGCAGCTTCAACGCTGGCGACCACGCCGCCAACAAGGACCTGCTCGACGACGGCATGCTGCATGTCGCCAAGTTCGCCGAGGACGGCACGGTCGAGTGGATGCCGATCGTCTTCGGGCAAGGCCCGCTGACGGCCGAAAACGGCTTCACCGGCCAGGCCGACGTGCTGATCGAGACCCGCCGCGCCGCCGACCTGCTCGGCGCCACCAAGATGGACCGGCCGGAAGACATCCAGCCCAATGGTGTCAACGGCAAGGTCTATGTCATGCTGACCAACAATTCCAAGCGCAAGGACGACCAGGTCGACGCCGCCAATCCGCGCGCCGCGAACGCCTTTGGCCACATCATCGAGATATCGGAGGACGGTGGCGACTTCGCCGCCGCCAAGGGCAAATGGGAAGTGCTCTTGAAGTGCGGCGACCCGTCGGTCGCCGATGTCGGCGCCACCTTCTCCACCGCCACGACGGCCAATGGCTGGTTCGGCATGCCCGACAATTGCGCGGTCGATTCGGCCGGGCGCCTGTGGGTCGCCACCGACGGCCAGGGTCCGAAAGCCACAGGCCGCACCGATGGCCTGTGGGCGGTGGACACCGAGGGCGCGGCGCGGGCAACGTCGAAGCTGTTCTTCCGGGTGCCGATCGGTGCCGAAATGTGCGGCCCGCTGTTTGCGCCCGACGACCAGACCGCCTTCGTCGCCGTCCAGCATCCGGGCGACGGCGGCGAGGACTGGGAAGGTTTCGGCCGCCCGTCCTACTACGAGGATCCGTCGACCCGCTGGCCGGACTTCAAGCCCGATATGCCGGTGCGGCCGGCCGTCGTCGCCATCACCAAAAAAGGCGGCGGCAAGATCGCGATCTGATCTGTTGTCGCCTTGCGGCGAGGGCATGATCACAGACGTTGGGATTAGCCCCCCAACGTCATCATCCCAAGGCGAAGCAGGAGCGAAGCTCCGTCGCGGAGATCCTGCGATTCATTCCGTGACCCTGGCCGCGGAGTGCAGCGGAGCAGATTCTGGACCGCAGCGGCGGCGTCGCTGCGCTCCTTGCTTCGCCCCAGCATGACGAGGCGATAGACGTTTCAGCCAATCGCCAAGACTGCACCGTCAGGACGAACCGGCAATCCTTTGGACAATCGCCCTAGCCAGGATGCTGGCATTGGCGAAGCAGCCGCGAATGCTCGGCCGCATGCCGGTGAACCACAGGCCCGGCAGTTTCGGGTCGCTGTCGCCGCCATTGAAAAGCGGGACACCCTTGTCGTCGAGCACGCCGAGGGAGCCCACCATAGGCTCCAGCCCGGTTCGGTAGCCGGTCGCGGCGATGACGATATCGGGGTCGATCAGCCTGCCATCGGCCAGGATGACGCCGTCACGGGTGAATTCGCGGATTGCCGGCACCACCACGATCTTGCCCGCCTTGATGGCGTCGACGGCGCCGTCATCGGCAGCGATCGCGGTGTAGTCGGTGGTCAGGCGGCTGGCGCCGCCGGCGGGCGCCGGCGGCATGCCGAATTTGGTCAGGTCGCCAAAGACCAGGCGCTGCGTCGTCGCGATCACCGCATCGGCGAGGCGCAGCGGCAGGCGCGCCATGAGCGGCGAGAGCCGGTGCACGGCGATCTTGCCAACGCGCTTGGGCAACAGGGCGGGGCCGCTGCGCGCCGACAGCCAGATGGCTGTCGTATCGATCTGCTTCAGATGGTTGAGCGCATCGAAACCCGAATTGCCGGCACCGACGACCAGCACCTTCTTGCCGGCATAGTCCTGGGCATTGCCGAAATCCGCCGAATGAACGATCCGGCCCGCGAATGCCTGCATGCCTTTCCACGGCGGTGTGAAGGGCTCCCTGTCGCGGCCGGTGGCGATGACGACATGGCGCGCCCGCCGGAGCCCGGCGCTGGTCTGCACCGCCCAGTGATCGCCCCTGAACAGGACCGCCTCGACGGCGACGCCGAACTCCACCGGCAGCCGGTTTGCCTGGCTAAAGTCGTTCATATGGCGGATGACGACGTCCTTGTGCGGAAACGCCGGCGTACCCCCGGGATAGGCAAGGCCAGGCAGCGCCGATAGGTCGCGGTGGGTGTTGAGGTGCAATTGCTGGTGCCGCCTTCGCCAGGGCTCGGCCAGCCGGCTTTCCTTTTCCAGGACCGCCGTCGCCACGCCGGCCTTGATCAAGGCTTGAGCGGCGGCCAAGCCGGCGGCGCCGGCGCCGATGACGATCGCCGGCTCGACCGTTACCGGCTGGTCCGCCGTGGGTCTGACTGTCGTATCTGTCATTCGCTCACGAGCTCCATTCGATCGTGACAGCGCTGCATATTCCGCCCAGATTCGCAGGACGATGTAACGGTTTGATCCCGCGCATGATCCTCACGGCAATCCGGTCCGGTTTTCGAAACCACGCGCCGTGGTTGCGCTCTATATGGCATATCGGCGATTTCGGCGATAATCAGGTCGCGGCAATGTGATTGATTCGAGGTCCGGGGGTTGGCGGGTCTCTTGTCAGCGGCGCAGGAATCCGGAGCCCGCAACCGATCTTCGGCCTCCTGCGAGAAATCAAGGCGCCCCGGCGTGTCGGCGTTCCAACGGACACGCGGCGCCGCAGATGCACGCGGAATCCCGACCATGCCCTCCTTGCGGATCTATTTCGACAAAATCCTCGAGGGTGCCTCGCCCGAGGTCGAGCGCCTGCCGCTGACGCATGTCGAGCGCCTGGCGCTGGTGCGCCGCCATGGCGACTTCTCGCTCGCATATTCCACCGCCGTGCAGGGCAAACTCTCATATTTCGGCGATGCCGACGGCTACATCGCCTTCGGCACCAAGATGAGGCATCACTTCGCGCTCGGCGACCCGGTGGCGGCTCCGGCCCGCCGCCCCGACATGATCAGGCGCTTCGTCGAAACCGCCGGCAGTCCGTGGTTCGTGCAGATCGGCCAAGAGACCGCGCGCGTGCTGGCCGGGCTCGGCTACAAGGTCAACCGGCTGGGCATCGACACCCGCCTCGCTCTGCCCGCGCATGATTTTTCCGGAAAGCGCAACGAAACCGTGCGCTATTCCCAGCGCTGGCTCTTGAAGAAGGGGTTTTCCTTCGACGAGGACAAGCGCACTATCCATCTCGACGAGATCACCCGGCTGTCCGACAATTGGCGCGGCGACCGCATCGTCAAGCGCTGGGAGATGGGCTTCCTCAACCGCCCCTTCTACGAGCAGCTCGGCACCGACATGCGTCGGTTCGTCCTGCACGGTCCCGATGGCGGGCTCATCGCGCTGCTCGACTTCGATCCGCTGTTTCGCGACGGCAAGGTCATCGGCTACACCACCGCCTTCAAGCGCAAGCACATCAATGCCTCGCCTCATGCCGAGATCGGCTTGACCAAATTCGCCGTCGATCGCTTTCGCGAGGAAGGCGTTTCGGTTGTCACGCTCGGCCTGTCGCCGCTTGTCGATGTCGGGCCGAGCGGCTTTGCCGAAAGCGATTTCTGGCGCAACACCTTCCAGCGCGCCTATTCTTCGCCCTGGATCAACCGCCGCCGGTTCAACCTGCAGGGCCAGGCGGCATTCAAGCGCCGTTTTCACGGCGCCGAGGAGCCGGTCTACATCGCCTTCCGCAAGGGAACGTATGTCGAGATGCTGGGGCTGCTGCGGCTCATCAAGGCGATCTAGGCCCGTCGATATTCACCGGCCTGACCTGAATCTCAACAGGCCTACCCCAAGCCAAGGACGGTTCAGCCGGTTCAGTTCCTCAGCCGGTAGCCGGTCTTGAAGATCCAGGCGACGATGGCGATGCAGGCGGCCAGGAAGATGATCGTCATGCCCAGGCTGACGCCGACCGAGACATCGGCCTTGCCGTAAAAACTCCAGCGGAAGCCGCTGATCAGGTAGACCACCGGGTTGAACAGCGTGACCGTCTTCCAGATGCCGGGCAGCATATGGATCGAATAGAAGCTGCCGCCGAGGAAGGTCAGCGGCGTGACGATCAGCAGCGGCACCAGTTGCAGCTGCTCGAAGCTTTTGGCCCAGATGCCGATGATGAAGCCGAACAGGCTGAAGGTCACCGCAGTCAGCACCAGGAAGGCGATCATCCAGAACGGATGTTCGATCTGCAACGGCACGAACAGCGAGGCCGTGCCTAGGATGATAAGGCCGAGGATGATCGACTTGGTCGCGGCACCGCCGACATAGGCGATGACGATTTCCAGATAGGAGACCGGGGCCGACAGCAATTCATAGATCGAGCCGACGAATTTCGGGAAGTAGATGGCGAAGGAGGCGTTGGAGATCGACTGCGTCAGCAAGGACAGCATGATCAGCCCCGGCACGATGAAGGCGCCATAGCTGATGCCGTCGATTTCGGTGATGCGCGAGCCGATGGCCGAACCGAAAACGACGAAGTAGAGCGATGTCGAGATGACCGGCGAGACGATGCTTTGCAGCACGGTGCGGAACGCACGCGCCATCTCGACCCGGTAGATCGCCCATACTGCGCGCAGGTTCATGGCTCTTGCCTTAGAAGATTGACGAATATCTCTTCCAGCGAACTGTTCTGCGTATCGAGGTCGCGGAACTGGATATCCGATGCCTCGAGATCGCGGATCAGCGAGGCGACGCCCGGCCGGTCGCTCTGGTTGTCGTAGGTGTAGGTGAGCTGGCCGCCATCCGGCGACAATTCCGGCGCGTAGCGCGAGAGGCTGTCCGGAAGGGCGGTGAGCGGCGTGCGCAGTTCGAGCACCAGCCGCTTGCGGCCGAGCTTGCGCATCAGTTCGGCCTTGCCCTCGACCAGGATGATCTCGCCGCGGTTGATGACGCCGACGCGGTCGGCCATCGCCTCGGCCTCCTCGATATAGTGGGTGGTGAGGATGATGGTGACGCCGTCGTCGCGCAGCCGCCGTACCATCTCCCACATGGCCTGGCGCAGCTCGACGTCGACGCCGGCCGTCGGTTCGTCGAGGAACAGCACGCGCGGCTCATGCGACAGCGCCTTGGCGATCATCAGCCGCCGCTTCATGCCGCCCGAAAGCGTGATCGCCTTGGCGTCCTTCTTGTCCCACAGCGACAGGTCGCGCAGCACCTTCTCGACAAAGGCCGGGTTGGCCGGCTTGCCGAACAGGCCGCGACTGTAATTGACGGTCGCCCAGACGCTCTCGAAGGCGTCGATGGTCAGTTCCTGCGGCACCAGGCCGATCAGGCTGCGCGCGGCGCGGTAGTCGCGGCTGATGTCATGGCCGTCCACGGTGACGGTGCCCGACGAGCGGTTGACGATGCCGCAGACGATCGAGATCAGCGTCGTCTTGCCGGCGCCATTGGGGCCGAGCAGCGCGAAGATCTCGCCGCGCTCGATGTCGAGGTTGACTTCCTTGAGCGCGGTGAAGCCGGTGGCGTAGGTCTTGGAGACCCCGGAAATGGACAGGATTGAGGTCATGGGCTGAAAACGGCTGCTTGAAAGAATGGTGCCCTGATATAGGCCTGTTGTCGGCCAGTGCAACCGCAAGTCAATGCCGCTGCTGCCAGTTCTCGACATCACTACGGGGGGAACCGGCTGGAATGCGCCGCTTGCAACCGGCAAATTGTCCTGTGGCGTTCAGCCTCGCGGCAGGACGCCGCTTTGACCGCTTGGCATCACAGGCATATCCTCTCCCGACAAGAGCAATTCCAGGAAAAGTGTGAAGCGGTTTTCCGTCCGGAATTGCGTCAAGACAAAGAGGTAGAGCAGTTCGCCTTTTCCGTGAAACGGTGAATTGCTCTAAAGCAGCCGGAACCCGCCATGGACCCGCTCATCCTGTCGCGCATGCAATTCGGCGCGAATATCTCGTTTCATATCCTGTTTCCAACCATCACCATCGCGCTCGGCTGGGTGCTGCTGTTTTTCAAGCTGCGCTACAACGCAACCGGCGATTCCGCCTGGATGCGCGCCTATTTCACCTGGGTGAAGGTGTTCGCGCTGTCCTTTGCCATGGGCGTGGTCACCGGCGTCACCATGAGCTTCCAGTTCGGCACCAACTGGCCGGGCTATATGCAGAAGGTCGGCAACATCGCCGGGCCGCTGCTCGCCTACGAGATACTCACCGCCTTCTTCCTCGAGGCGGCCTTCCTCGGCATCATGCTGTTCGGCTTCCGACGCGTCTCCAACCGCATCCACACGCTGGCGACGGTGCTGGTTGCCGGCGGCACCACCGTCTCGGCCTTCTGGATCATCGCGCTCAATTCCTGGATGCAGACCCCGGCCGGCTTCGAGATGCGCGACGGCGTGGCACACGCCGTCGACTGGTGGGCAATCGTCTTCAATCCGTCGATGCCCTACCGGCTGGTCCACATGCTGCTCGCCTCCGGGCTGACGGTGTCGTTCCTGATCGCGGGCCTGTCGGCGTTGCGTTATCTCTATGGCGACCGCTCGGAATCGATGTGGAAGGCGCTGCGCACCGGCGTCTTCACCGCCGCGATCCTCATTCCGATCCAGATCCTTGCCGGCGACCAGCATGGGCTGAACACGCTGGAACACCAGCCGCAGAAGATCGCCGCCATGGAGGCCAACTGGAACACCGGCCCCAACGTGCCGCTGGTGCTGTTCGCCCTGCCCGACGAGGCGGCGAAGGAGAACCGGTTCGAACTCGCCATTCCCGACGGCGCCAGCCTGGTGCTCAGGCACTCGACCAGCGGCGTGGTGCCGGGGCTGAACGACTATCCCGGCAACCACCCGCCGGTCTTCCCGGTGTTCTGGGGGTTTCGCATCATGGTCGGCACCGGCCTGTTGATGCTGGCCGTCTCCTGGTCCGCCGCCTTCTTCCTCAAGCGCCGGCACTCGCTGCCCAGGCCGCTCGCCATGCTGATGGTGCCGATGGCGCTGTCGGGCTGGCTGGCGACGCTGGCCGGCTGGTACACGACCGAGATCGGCCGCCAGCCCTGGCTGGTGACGGGCGTGCTGAAGACCGCCGACGCCGTCGGCCCGGTCGCCGGCAGCCACGTCGCACTGACGCTCGCCATCTACCTCATCCTCTACCTGTTTTTGCTGATCGCCTATCTCGGCGTGCTGGTGCACCTGGCGCTGAAGGCGGCCAAGGACGGTGACAACTCGCCGCTGCCGGGCGTGATGAAGACGGCCATGTCGCAGCCGGCGGCAGGCGAGTAGGGTGAGAAGTGGTCCGCGTAGCGGACGAAAAGCCAACGATTTGGCTTTTCGAATGACGAACGCCCGGAGCCATGGCGAAGGGCAGAAGCCATGATGATAGGGATGAAAGACCGATGACCTACGACTGGCCAACCCTGCTCCCCCTGATCTTCGCCGGCCTGATGGGCCTCGCCATCCTGATCTACGTCATCCTCGACGGTTTCGATCTCGGCATCGGCATCCTGTTCGCCGCCGCCGAGGATACCGAGCAGGATACCATGATCGCCGCGATCGGCCCGTTCTGGGATGCCAACGAGACCTGGCTGGTGCTGGCCGTCGGCCTGCTGCTGGTCGCCTTCCCGATGGCGCATGGCGTCATCCTCACCGCGCTCTACATTCCGGTGTTCGTGCTTCTGGTGGGCTTGATCCTGCGCGGCGTCGCCTTCGATTTCCGCGCCAAGGTGGCCACCGAGCGCAAGCACCGCTGGAACCGCATCTTCTTCCTCGGCTCGGTCATCGCCTCGCTGGCGCAGGGTTATATGCTGGGCGTCTACGTGCTCGGCCTCGATGTCGGCTTCGGTGGCATGGCCTTCGGCGTGCTGGTGGCGTTCTGCCTGGCGGCGGCCTATGCGGCGATGGGCGCGGCCTGGGTCATCTACAAGACCGAGGGCGAATTGCAGAGGAAGGCCGTGCGCTGGCTGCGCACCGCGCTGGTGCTGACCGCGCTCGGCATGGCCGCCGTGTCGCTGGCGACGCCGTTCGCCAGTTCGCGCATCTTCGACAAATGGTTCGTCTGGCCATCCATGCTTTATTTGTCGCCGCTGCCGATCCTGTCGGCGCTGCTGTTCCTGTGGCTGTGGCGGCAGACCTTCCATCTGCCGAAGCCCGACGACCGCCATGCGCTGACGCCGTTCCTGACGCTGGCCGCCATCTTCGCGCTCGGCTTTGCCGGCCTCGCCTGGTCGTTCTACCCGTTCGTGGTGCCCGATAAATTGACCATCTGGCAGGCGGCCTCGGCGCCGGAAAGCCTGGCCATCATCCTGGCCGGCACCGTGGTGGTGCTGCCGATCATTATTTTCTACTCGTTCTACGCCTACCGCGTGTTCGGGGGGAAGGCGACGGATTTGACCTACGACTGATCCGCCCCGGTCGTTCGAACAGGCCGGCTGCCGTCAGACCAGGCCGGAATCCCGCGCAGCCGCCGTCGCCTGGCCGCGCGACCCGGCGTCCAGCTTGCCCAGCACCGCCGAAACATGGTGATCGACCGTTTTGGGCGAAATGGCGAGGTGCTCGGCGATCCGCTTGTTGGACAGGCCGCGCTCGATCAGCTGCAGCACCTCCATCTGGCGCAGGGTCAGGCCGGCGCTGTTGGCGCGCGTCGTGCCGCGCGGTCCGCGCGCGATGCCGATGACGCCGTTTCGGCGCATCATGTCGCGTATGTGCTGGGCGACCGGCCGGGCGCCGAGCGCCTCGAAAATCTCCAGCGCCAGACGCTGCGCCGCCTCATCGCCCTGGGCGAGTGCCAGCCCGCGTTCGTAGGGCGCGTCGAGGTTTGCCCAGGCTGCGGCAGCGCCCTGCCAGTCGCCGGCCAGCAGCATTCGATAGGGCGCCGCCATGCCGGCGGTGTCTCCCGGTCCGCTATCGGGCGCCAGCAACTGCCGCCAGCTGGCCAGTTCGGCGAAGACAGCCCGCGTCGGGCAAAGGCTCTCGGCGAGGCTGATCAGCCGCAGCGCATCGTCCGGTTGCGCCTGCCCGAGCCATGCCTGCTCGGCGATCACCGCGGCATAAGCCAACAGGCGCTGCAACTCGGCGCCCTTGTCCAGGAACCGCTTCATCTCGGCCAGCAGCGGTTCCGCCGAAGGATCGCCCCGACGCACCCGCAATCTCGACAGCGCCACAAGGGCCGGATAGCGCACAAGCACGGTTGCATGTGCGTCGGCGAGGACCTCAAGCGCCTCGGTCGCCGCTTCGTCCCATTGTCCGATACGCAGCAAGAGCTGGGCACGAACGCCGCGCATGTAGTCGCGCCAGGTGGCCAGGTCGTTCTCGACGCAGTAGTCGATGCCCCGATCGAGGAAGGACTGGGCCTGCCGGTAGTCGAGCTGGTTCAGTCCGCCACAGGCGCTGTTGGTGAAGGCACGCGCGGCATGCTCCTGAAAATTCTGCGCAAGCGCGATTTCGAGGCTGCGGGCAAGGTGCCTTCGTGCGCTGTCCAGGTCGAGCCACTGTTCGGCGGCGCCGACATTGTTGAGCGCGTGGCAGACGATATCCGGCCGGCCGACCTGCTCGGCAAGCTCGATCGCCTTGGCGCCCAGCAGCATGGCCTCGTCCGCTCTTTCGGCCAGCATCGCCAGCTGCGAAAGGTTGGAATAGGCCATGGCAAGCTCGGCGCTGGCCGCGACGGCCTCCAGCAACGCCACCGCCTGAGCGCCGAACCGGTCGGCGGCCTGTCGGTCGCCCAGCAGATAGGCGAAGCGCGACAGCCATCTCAGGCTGTCGCCTTCCTTCAGCGAGTTGCCAAGGGCCTGCTGCAGCGCGCGTGCCTTCTCCTGCGCCTTGATCGCCTCGTCGATGCGGCCAATCAGATGGCACTCGAAGGCATATTGTTCGTAGAGTCCGGCGCGTTCTTCCGCGGGCAAGGTGTCGGCCTGACGCAGGGCGACCTCATAGTAGCCGGCGGCGTCGCGATGGGCGCCGACCCGCGAGGCTTCGCGCGCGGCGATCGGCGCGTATTCGCGCACCGCCTCGAAATTGTGCGCCTCCACCGCATGGTGGACCAGGCGCGCGGTGGCGAGCCCTCTATTTTCAAGCAGCGCTGACAATGCGCGCTGGTTGAGCGCGCGCCTCTGGCTTGTCGTCAGCATGGCCTCGATCGCGTGCCGGGCGATTTCGTGACGGAAGGCATAGCCGTCGCCGAGATCGTCGAGCAGGCCGTTGGAGACGCATTCCGCGAGCTGGCCGGCGCTGGCCACGCCGCACAGGCCGGTCAAGGCCCAGGCATCGGCGCGTCTGGGAAAGACCGAGACCGCGTCGAGCATCGAGCGCGCCCCGGCGGACAGGCGTTCTGCCCGCGCCACCACCGCGTCGCGCACGCTGGCCGGCAGCGCCGTTTCGCTTTCGGCGCTGAGCAGTTCGGTGACGAAGAAGGCGTTGCCGGCCGTGGCCCGGTAGATGGCATCGCCGTCGCGGCCGGTGGCGGCGGCGAGCGACAGCACGGCTGCCTCGCTCAACAGCGGCACGTCGATGCGGGCCATGCTGCCGGCGGGAATTTCGCCGAGCGCGCGGCGCACGCGCATCTGGCCCTCGCTGCGATCGGTGCGCGCCGTCAACAGCAGCAGGATGTGGGTGCCGGCAATGCGCCGGCCGAGAAAACGGACGAAGTCGAGCGTCGCATCGTCGGCCCAATGCAGGTCCTCGATCACCAGAAGTGTTGGCTCGGCCTTTGCCTCGAACACATCGAGGGCGTCGGAAAACAGCGGCAGCCGCTGTCCCTGGCGGGCGTCGATCGCCTGCGGTATCGCCCATTGCGCCTCGCGGGCGAGGTCGTAGAGCGGCCCGAGCGGATCGGGGATCGCCAGATCCTCGCAGGCGCTGCGAAAAATGCGCGTGCCGGAACCGGCCGCGCCGGTGAAGGCCTCGACAAGCGTCGATTTGCCAGCCCCGGCCTCGCCCGATAGCGCCACCACGCGGCCCCGGCCGCGCGCGGCTTCCACGAGAAGTCCATCCAGCTGTTCCAGCTGTGTCTGCCGTTCCAGAAGCATCTTCATTCGCTCAAAAGGGATTGTGTTTCGGCGTATCCCAGGACCTCCGCCAAAAGCGTCCAGGGCCTCAGTCGGTAATGTGACCCTCCACACATTTCCGTGCCACTTCACACATAACGACACCATCATAGGGAATCTTCCCACAAAAAATAGGGAAAGGTTCCGATGCGCGCCCTTGACGAGCGTGGTCAATGTCCAGCCGCGCTCAAGTCGAGCGTGGATCAATGGAAAAGGGAAACTTGATATGCCTCGCTATGTGGTTGAACGAACATTTCCTTCTGGCCTCAGCGTGCCGATGAACGATGCCGGCGCCGATGCGCTCGCTGGTGTCATCATGCGCAATGCGGAGAAAGGCGTCACCTGGGTGCAGTCCTTCGTGTCGCCCGACAGGAAGCAGAGCTTCTGCATCTATGACGCGCCTTCGCCGGAAGCGATCCGCAGCACGGCCCAGAAGAACGCGCTGCCTGTCGACAAGATCACGGAGGTGCGGGTCCTTGACCCCTACTTTTACCGTTGATGCCGACAATGACCATGCAACTGCCCTTCGCCGCGGCGGCGGCTTGGCTGACAACGCGCCCGGCGCGGTGCTGGCGGGTTCGAGACCCGTCGGACGAGGCCCGCTACTGGGCGGGATTCTCCGACGGCTTGCCTCGCTGCCGTTCACACCATTGCGCAAGGGGCGGCGCCGGCTGCCTCCGCAGGACGACTATCTGAGACGCGACATCGGCCTGCCGGAGCTCGAGGAGCTGCCGCAGTACTGGGACTTCACCCGGAACTACTGATACGCGCAGCCATCCGACGTCGCGGTGGGAGCGGCTGCTCCCGCGCACTTTCAACATCGAGGAGAGAAAATGAACATCCATCTGTGGACCAAACACCTCATCAACCTGTCGATCCTGTCGATCGCGGCGACGGCGGCGAATGCCCATGACACCGGCACGCTGGATGAGAAAGTGCGGGCGGCCAACAGCCGTTTCGAGAATGTGGCGATGGCCACCGCCGAAGGCTATGCAGCCATCCCTTGCGCCAGCGGCATCACCGGTGGCGCCATGGGCATCCACTACGTCAACGCGGCCTACCTGAAGGACGATACCGTCGACCTCGCCAAGCCGGAGGCGGTGATGTACGAGCCGATGGCCGATGGCACGCTGAAGCTGGTGGCCGTCGAATACATCACCTCGAAAGGCCCGGCCTCGCTGGAGGGGCAGCTGTTCAACTTCAACAGCACCCCCAACCGGTACGGCTTGGGCGCTTTCTACGAACTGCACGTCTGGGCCTGGAAGAAGAACCCGACAGGCACCTTCGCCGACATGAACCCCGATGTGTCGTGCGACGCGATGAAGGCCATGTAGGCACAAAATCTCCCCCCTCGAGGGGGAGATTACACTGCGCTCTCCCTCAGTTGCTCGCCGCCAGCACCAGCACCGGCTTCTCGCTGTACAGCGCCGGGAACAGCGCCTTCAAATTCGCAACCTTGGGCAGGTCGTTGTAGACGATGTAGGGATAGGTCGGGTTCAGCGTCAGGAAGTCCTGGTGATAATTCTCGGCCGGGTAGAAGGTCTTGCCGGTTTCGATCGTGGTGACGATCGGCGCCCCGAACAGCCTGGCCTGGTCGAGCTGGGCGATATAGCTCTGCGCGATCTTCTTTTGCGCGTCGTTTTCGGCAAAGACCGTCGAGCGGTACTGGGTGCCGGAGTCCGGCCCCTGGTAGTTGAGCTGGGTCGGATTGTGGGCGACCGAGAAATAGACCTGCAGCAGCTGGCCATAGGTCACTTTGGACGGGTCGTAGGTGATCTCGACGGATTCGGCATGGCCGGTGCGGCCGCTGCCGACCGTCTCGTAGACGGCGTCGTCCTTGGCGCCGCCAGTATAGCCGGAAACCGCCTTGGTGACGCCCTTGACGTGCTGGAACACGCCCTGCACGCCCCAGAAGCAGCCACCGGCGAAAATGGCCTTTTCGCTGCCGCTGGCCGCCTTCTCATCCATCGCCGGCGGCGGGATCTTCACCGCGTCCTCGGCCGAGACGGCGGGGGAGAGCCAAAAGGCGGCACCGGCGACGGCAAGCGCCAGCGCGGCGAAAGCGCCCCTGGCAAAGCCGGTCGAACGATTGCTTGTCCTGGTCATATCTGCGCTCCTTCGAAGAGAGGAAGTTTAGTGGATTAGCTACGCTGGCGCGATGCTTGAGTTGCGGCGGCGCCTCACATTCGTGTGCGCCGCCGCGGAATTCTTGCGGGCAGCCTTAGTTGGCCGGCGCCATGGCATCGGTCGCCGGCTTCATGGCATTGGCGGCCATCGGATCCGCGGGCTTCATCGCATCCGTAGCCGGCTTCATGGCGTCAGCGGCGGGCTTCATGGCATTGGCGGCCATCGGATCCGCGGGCTTCATCGCATCCGTAGCCGGCTTCATGGCGTCAGCGGCGGGCTTCATGGAATTGGTGGCCATCGGATCGGCCGGCTTCATTGCATCCGTTGCCGGTTTCATGGCGTCGGCCGCCGGCTTCATCGCGTTGGCGGCGGGCTTCATGGCATTCATCGCGTCGTCGGCGCGGGCGATGCCGCCGGCAAACGCCGTTGAGCAGAGGGCCAGGGCGAGCGCCGGCAGGGTCAGGCGGGAGACAGTGGTCATTTCAGCGTTCCTTGTGGTTTTCTGGAGGTCGGGTGGGTTGGTGGCGCGCCTTGCGGCGGCCGGCTGTTGCCACGCTGCGCTCATGCAGCGTGCGCAAATCCTGGATGGGAAAGATCTAGTTGGCGGCGGCGGCCAGGATCGGCCCGCCGCCGGGCGACTGCACCAGCACGGCGGTGCTGAGTCCGCCAGTCGCCGGCGGCACGTCGAGCACTGTGGCCGCACCGTTCCAGCTGCCGAGCTTTTCCAGCGCATGCACGACATTGGCGTGCGGCAGCGTGCGGCCGGTGTTTTCGCCGCGCGCCACTGGCACCTCGACGATGCCCTTGGCGTAGCGCACCAGCCAGACATCGGCCTTGCCGCCGGGCGCGGCCCCCGCGCCGATGCTGGCCTTGCCGCGCTCGAGCGACAGCGACGGTCCGTTGATGGTGCCGCTGGCCGCGATCAGCCGCTGGATTTCGCCGGGCGCCGCGCCGACGACATCGGCGTGGCCGTTGACCACCACCTGCGGCGTAAACGGCCCGTCATGGCCGAGCGGCGGCTCGTAGCGCACCTGGCGCTGGGTGAATTCCGGCCGGCCGAAAATGTCCTTCCAGCCGAGATAATCCCAGTAGGTGACGTTGAACGACAGCGCCAGCACGCCGGGCTGGTCCTTGACCTTGATCAGATTGGCATTGGCCGGCGGGCAGGACGAGCAGCCCTGGCTGGTGAACAGCTCGACCACGGTGAGCGGCTGCGCGGTGGCGGCGCTGAGCGAGGCCGCGAGCGCAAGCGCGCCCAGGCTGGACAATGCAACGAACCGTCTGGCTGGGGATCTCGGCATCGGTTTGCTCCGTGGTGCGACGCTCAAATGCGCCCGTCATTCACCCACTTCGCTGCCGTTTGGCGCTTCGTTACAGCGCTCACCGGTTTGTGATCGTAGCGCTTTTCCTTCCCCCCTTGTGGGGACCTTGTGGGGGAAGGTGGCCTCGCGAAGCGAGGTCGGATGAGGGGTGTTCCAGCTTGGCGGATACGATCGTTCAGCTCGACAGCCCTAGGCATGGCGGCAAGATCACCAACGTCTCACTCCGCTGGAACACCCCTCATCCGTCTCGGCGCTACGCGCCGATCCACCTTCCCCCACAAGGGGGGAAGGCAAGTCGCGGCATTACCGCCACGGCTGCAGACTGGTGTCGCGTACATAGGCGATGATCGTATCGCAGACGGCGTTCACGTCTCTAAGCACATCGTCATTCCAGAAACGCAGGACGCGAAAACCTCTCGCCTTGAGGTCGGCATCGCGGCTGCGGTCGGAAGCCGCGTCCGCATGCTGGCTGCCGTCGATCTCGATGATCAGGTTGGCTTCGACACAAACGAAATCGGCAACGTATCTTCCGAGAGGAACCTGGCGTCGGAATTTTATCCCGTCGAGCCTGCGATCGCGCAGTTCCTGCCAGAGCTTGCCTTCCGCCTCCGTCATGCCGTGCCGAAGCGACCGGGCAAAGTTGCGCTTGGCTGGCGGCACTGGTTGATGTGGCATGGCGCCAGATTAACCAGCCAAACTGCTCCGTCTACAGCCTTGGCAACAGGAGCGCCTCTTCCCTTCCCCCTTTGTGGGGGAAGGAAAAAAGCTGCCCTACTCCGTCAGGGCCGTATCCGAAGGCCGCTTGTTGAAGTCGCACCTGCCGGTGACGTTGTAGAAGAAGTCGGCATTCGAGGCCGGAGTGGGCACCGTGGTGCCGCCGTCCTCCCAGGCTTGATAGCTGGTGACGCCGCAAGGCACGATGGTGAAGATGTCGACCTTCTGCCCGGTCGCGGTCTCGGTCAGGTTGTTGGCGTCCACCCCGCTATAGAGCCGGTTGGAGGTCGTCGCATCGTCCGACTTGAGGTATTGCGGGTTGCCCGATGGCACGTACATCTGCAGGGAGAGGCCACCCATCTGGCTGACATCGATCGACGCGCCGGCGCTGTTGGCCGGATACATGGTGTTGACACAGGTGGTCAGGTATTTCGTGCTGCCGCTGGTCTGCTGGATGGACCCGGCCGGGGCGTTGTTGAAGTTGTTCACCGTGGCGGTGGTGCAAACTTGCGACTGGACGAGCGTCTTGATATCGGCGCCGCCATTGTTGGTGATCGTATACACGTTTGTGGTGCCGTAGCCCTTCGGATCACCGAAGCGGTTATAGGTATACTCGATCGACATCAGCGGCTTGGCGGTCGTCGCTCCGAATTGCGTGCCGTAGAGCGTCATCGTCTTGTTCCACCAGCCCGATACCTTGGAAACCTTGAAGGTGGTCTGCACCAGGGCCGGCGTCTTGCTCACCGCCGACGCAACGGCGACCGGCACCGTGCTGATCCTGGCGATCTGCATGAAAACGGTCGGCATGGAGTAACTTGCCGTGGCCTGGGCGGTGGCGGTGCCATTTGCGGAAACCACGAAGTTTTGCAGCGTCGCGGTGCCCTGGCCACCGTTGGCGGCGAAGGAATCCTGCAGCACCACCTGGCGCTGCGGCAGCGTTGAGGTTGTGTCCATGGTGGTGATCGACAGCAGCGCGGCATCCAGCGCCTGCTGCTGGTTCGAACGCGTCTGCACCGCGCTGGTATAGTCGACCGAGAAGCCGACGGCGGTGATCACCGGCATCAGGGTAAGGAAGAACAGCGGCATCATCGAGCCGCCGCGGCTGCGGAAGAACCTGCCTGCAATTCCGAGCATTTTCCAATCCCCAAACGACATTAGTCGGCGATCAATTACCATACGATCGCGAACCGAGGTCTAACGGGATCGCTCAAAGTTTAAGCATCTGCGGGCTCTGCGTCGGCTCTTGCGGCCTCCTGGCCTCGACTCATCGCTTTGTGACCATTGCGCTGGCCCTTGTCCCGCAACGCTTGCCGCCGCTTGCCACCCCTGCTAAAGCGCCCGGCATGACCACGCCCCTCGACCACATCCGGAATTTCTCCATCGTCGCCCATATCGACCATGGCAAATCCACGCTTGCCGACCGTCTCATCCAGCTCACCGGCGGGCTGGAGCTGCGCGACATGAAGGAGCAGGTGCTGGACTCGATGGACATCGAGCGCGAGCGCGGCATCACCATCAAGGCGCAGACGGTGCGGCTGAAATACCGCGCCAACAATGGCGAGGACTACATCCTCAACCTCATCGACACGCCCGGACACGTCGATTTTGCCTATGAAGTGTCGCGTTCGCTCGCTGCCTGCGAGGGCTCGCTGCTGGTGGTCGACGCTTCCCAGGGCGTCGAGGCGCAGACGCTGGCCAATGTCTACCAGGCCATCGACAACAACCACGAGATCGTCGTGGTGCTGAACAAGGTCGACCTGCCGGCCGCCGAGCCGGAGCGCATCCGCGAGCAGGTCGAGGAAGTCATCGGCATCGACGCCTCCAACGCCGTGCTGATCTCGGCCAAGACAGGCCTTGGCATTCCCGATGTGCTCGAGGCCATCGTCCACCAGCTGCCGCCGCCGCGCGAAGGCGATGCTTCAGCGCCGCTGAAAGCCATGCTGGTCGATAGCTGGTACGACGCCTATCTCGGCGTCATCGTTCTGGTGCGCGTCATCGACGGCGTGCTGAAAAAGGGCCAGACCATCCGCATGATGGGCACCGGCGCCAAGTACCTGGTCGAGCGCACCGGCGTGTTCACGCCCGCCCGCATCAATGTCGACGAGCTCGGCCCCGGCGAGTTCGGCTTCTTCACCGGCTCGATCAAGGAAGTGGCCGACACCCGCGTCGGCGACACCATCACTGACGACAGGCGCCAGACGGCCCACGCCTTGCCGGGCTTCAAGCCGGCGCAGCCGGTGGTGTTCTGCGGCCTGTTCCCGGTCGACGCCGCCGATTTCGAGGATCTGCGCGCCGCCGTCGGCAAACTACGCCTCAACGACGCGTCCTTCTCCTATGAAATGGAAACCAGTGCCGCGCTCGGCTTCGGCTATCGCTGCGGCTTCCTTGGCCTGCTGCATCTCGAAATCATCCAGGAGCGGCTGGAGCGCGAGTTCAACCTCGACCTCATCGCCACCGCGCCAAGCGTCGTCTACCGGCTGCTGCTCAATGACGGCTCGGTGAAGGAACTGCACAACCCGGCCGACATGCCCGACGTGGTGAAAATCTCCGCCATCGAGGAGCCGTGGATCCGCGCCACCATACTGACGCCCGACGACTATCTCGGCGGCATCCTGAAGCTCTGCCAGGACCGGCGCGGCATCCAGGCCGACCTCTCCTATGTCGGCAAACGCGCCATGCTGACCTACGATTTGCCGCTCAACGAAGTCGTCTTCGACTTCTACGATCGGCTGAAGTCGATCTCCAAGGGCTACGCCTCCTTCGACTATCACCTCACCGACTACCGTGAGGGCGATCTGGTGAAGATGTCGATCCTGGTCAATGAAGAGCCGGTCGACGCGCTCTCCATGCTGGTCCACCGCACCGCGGCCGAAAAGCGCGGAAGGCAGATGTGCGAGAAGCTGAAGGAGCTGATCCCGCACCACCTGTTCAAGATCCCGATCCAGGCCGCCATCGGCGGCAAGGTCATCGCCCGCGAAACCATCTCGGCGCTGCGCAAGGACGTGACCGCCAAGTGCTATGGCGGCGACGTCTCGCGCAAACGCAAGCTCTTGGACAAGCAGAAAGAAGGCAAGAAGCGGATGCGGCAGTTCGGCAAGGTCGATATTCCGCAGGAGGCGTTTATTCAGGCCTTGAAGATGGGCGATTGAGAAGCCGGTTGGCGCGCAGGGCGCGCCAAGTCATCGATCCGGTGGATCGATGATAGGCTTCGAAAGCGGGGGAGCTGCCGGAGGCAGCGGGCCCCCGCCAGCGCGGCGTTGACGTTGCGCGGTGGAGGTTGCGCAGTACACGCTATAACCTTATGGCTTTACCGCTAAGCGCCGTATAAACATCGACTTAGACAACAATGTCACCCGCTACCCCGCCGCCATTACACAAGCCGTTGTACTTCTGAAGCATCTGTGTGCTAGCGTGCTCCTTCGGGGGGGATTCGAAGCATGCCTAAGGTCAAGAGAGAGTCGTTCATTGAGAGTGAGCGAGCCGACCATTTTGCTGCAACATTGGAAGAGGCTACTCGATCAACCGAGGAAGGCGTCAAATACTTTATCGAACCTGCTAAGGGTACGTTGTCCCGAGGAAAAACCCGGCGACATCATTTCATTTTTGGTCGACGGGGCTCTGGAAAGTCAAGCCTCCTGAATAAACTACGGGCAGAATTAACTCTGGACCGAATGCCCGTAGCATATATCGATCTCGAGACATTTAAAGGCCACAGTTATCCAGATGTTTTAATAAGTATTATTATCAAAACCTTAGATAGTTATTCGGATTGGTTCTCCACAGCGGGAGTTTATCCGGCGTCGAAACAGTCGTTTTGGAAAAAGTTGTTTGGCGCGAAACCGAGAGAGAAATCCATCGATCCTCGCAAGGTCGATGCGCTACTCAAGCGAGTGACGCAAATGCGTACCGAGCTAGCTCATCTCCTGACAGAGCCTGAAGAGGTCTCGCGGGTTAGGAAGTCAAAACAAACGAGAGAACGAAACGCAAGTGGGAAAGGATCCGTTGATCTATCTCAGCTTCATCTCGAAGGTGGGGGTTCTCGGTCCTCGGGTACAGAGCGAGAAATACAAGACAACTACAGTTCTAAGAAAATCGAAACTCTCCATCGTCGCATTATAGACTTCAAGCAGCTCTTTGCAGATCTATCGGCTATTTCTGGTAAGCAAAGCTACCTATTTCTAGACGATTTGTATCACATTCGTTCCGATCACCAGGCAGAGGTGGTCGACTATTTCCATAGGATAACGAAGGGAACGAACACTTGGTTAAAGATAGGGACGATTAAACATCGAACTCAGTGGTATTTTTTCGGCCAACCGCCCATCGGTATGAAACTCGGTGACGACGCAGACGAAATCGACCTGGATGTAACCCTGGAGAAGTATGATCTGACAAAGGAATTTCTAATTAAAGTTCTGGATCAGTTTTGCCGCGAGCATGAAAGCAAAGTTGCGGATATTCTATCTGACGGGGCCAGGGACAGGCTTGTGCTCGCTAGCGGCGGAGTTGCACGCGACTTTCTGAGTATTGTCAGGCGCTCGATTGACGTCACTAGGCAGCGCTTAGCGGGCAATGACCGCTTTCGCGGCGATAGAATCTCGGCGGAAGACGTCAATAAGGCGGCTGGTGAGTTGGACGGATTTAAGCGAGAGGATTTCAACAGAGACACCTCCGACGACGACTCGCAAAAACTGAACGACCTATTCGAAGAAGTTAAGAAATTTTGTGTCGAGAAGGTCAACTGCAACTGTATACTTGTAAATAAAGAACGAAGACGGACAGCTCTAGTATGATAAAAGAGCTTGTTGACTTGAAATTTTTGCATCATGTTAGATCTCGAGTTACGACGAGAGACAAGGCTGGTCAGATTTATGATGCTTACATGCTTGATATCAGCCAATACTCTGGCGAGCGAAAGCGAAGAAATCTTGATATGATCGAGTTCTGGCATAAGGATGGAGAAAATCAACTCAGAAGGAGCTCTTTGGTCTTCACCTGAGAATGGAGAGGCGACGGCCTTGTTGGCTTTGAGCGCCACCACGTGCCGGGGCCGGGCCTTATGACCACTACGTCTTGTTCCGCCGGACATCACCGATGGCCTACGCGCTATGTGGCCTCTACCCTGAGGGATGGAGGCACGCTTGGCTCAAGCCGCTCGACACCTCATCCGCTTTCCGTCTCAATCTCCAGCCATGCCCACCCCCATCCAAATCCGCAACGCCGGTTCCAGCAGCACCTTTGCGATCATCGCGCCCTTCATCGGCGCGGCGGTGGCAGGCGTGCTGGCGTTCCGGCGGCCGTCGTCGGATGGCGCGCCCGGGCCGGTGTTTGTTTAATGCTTTTTGTCTTCGCCTGGGCTGCTTCAGCTGGGGCTAGTGCTTTCGCGACAAGCGCCGGCGATGTGCTGGTGCCCTGACGGACGGTAGATAGGGTCGCCCTTGTGCATGGCAACCATGGCGGGCCGACGTGGTGAATTTCGAGCTGACCGGGCCTTTACCAGAGACACCGGATCACCTTTGAGAACGCTCCCCCCTGACGTATCCTGCTCTTAGGGAGACACCACATGCGCACCACATCAGATACCGTCGCCTCTCTCGGCCTCGCCATCGGCGGCGCCTTCGGCCTCGCCGGCACCTTCGTCGCCAGCGCTCCGCTGCGCGAAACGCTCTGGACGATCGACGGCGCGGCGCTCGTCGTCGCCACCGCGCTGCTCACCATGAAATACCAGCGGCTGGGCAATGACTGCGTCGCCGCGGGCTTTCTGACCTTCCTGGCCGGCGAGAGCCTGCTGCTGGCCGGCAATGCGGCGGGTCTGGAGGCCAGCGTGCCCTCCTATGTCGGCGGCATCACGCTTTGGGCGGCAGCGCTCGTCATGGTCAGCGCGCCGAGCACGTTTGCGCTGTGGATGCGGCTCACCGCGCTCGTCGCCGCCGTGCTGTTTGTCGTCTCGGCTGGCATGATCCTCTGGGGCGCGCCCTTGCTGCCGACCTCGGCGCCGCTGCCCGCCGCCGGCTATCCGTTCCTGGTGCTGACGTTTGTTGGGTGGATCTGGACTTTGGTGAGGGATGGGCGGTGAGGGATGCGCGACGCTTCTGCCTTCCCCCCTTGTGGGGGAAGGTGGATCGGCGCGCCAGCGCCGAGACGGATGAGGGGTGTTCCAGTTTGGCGATACCGTCAATAACCACGGAAACAAAGCCGTAAATACCAACGTTCCACTCCGTCGCGCACCCCTCATCCGTCTTGCCGCTTCGCGGCAATCCACCTTCTCCCACAAGGGGAGAAGGAAGAGGGGCAGCGCCGGTCCGCACGTCGGCCTCGCATTGACATCGCGCGAATACGGGTGTTTTTGAGCGCCGGCCATGGGGGCTAAGGGGACTATCCGTGAAAAAGATCTATGCAAAGCCGATGCTGAGCAAGCGCGAGAAGCTTTCGGCCGTGACGGCTATCGCGTGCCCGGTATCGAAACCCTGCGGATAGCCTCCGCTTCAAGGCCCGTCCCAACGGGGCGGGCTTGCCCGCGCTGCCGCTGAACGGCGCCTTTCTTCCGATCGCTCTGCGCGATGAAGTCTCACGCGAGAGTTGGTAGGGATTCGGACCAACTGGCATGGTGTAGAAGCGGCGGCGCCTCTTCCTTCTCCCCTTGTGGGGTCCGAAGGACGGGGCGAGACCCGTGGCTCGCCCTCGGGCGGTGGATCGGCGCGCCAGCGCCGAGACGGATGAGGGGTGTTCCAGCTTGGCGATGCCGTCAAAACAGGCACGGAATCAGAGCCTTAAGTACGAACGTTGCACTCCGTCACGCACCCCTCATCCGTCTTGCCGCTTCGCGGCAATCCACCGCCCGGGGGCGAGCCACGGGTCTCGCCCCGTCCTTCGGACCCCACAAGGGGAGAAGGCAAGAGGCGCCGCGCTTCTCTCAACTCTCCAACCAAACCTTCTCGAAATGCTGCTCCAGCGCCTGGTGCTGCTCGCAGCCTTCTACCCCCTTGCGATAGGTCCGGTAGACCGAGCGCCAGTATGGTTGGATGATGATGCCGCTATCGCGCAGATTCTGCTCGATCTTGGCCATGATCTCCTTGCGTGCCTTGGCGTCGGGCATGGCGAGCGCCTTGTCGAGCAGTTCGTCGAATTCCTTCGAGGCGTAGGCGCTTTCGTTCCAGGCGGCGCCTGATTTATAGGCCAGCGCCAGCACCTGGACGCCGAGCGGGCGTCCGAGCCATTCGGTGCAGGAGAAGGGATATTTGCTCCAGTCGTTCCAGAAGGTGGCGGCGGGCAGCACGGTGCGCTTGAGCTTGAGGCCGGCCTCGCGCATCTGCGCGGCGATGGCGTCGGCGGTGCTCTTCTGCCATTCGACGTCGACCGAGATCAGCTCGAATTCATGGTCAGCCTTGCCGGCCTCCGCCAGCAGCTTCTTCGCCGCCTCGATGTCGCGTTTGGCCGGGCCGATATCGGCGAACTCGGGATGCATGGGTCCGACATGATGGTTGTCGGCGGGCTTGCCACGGCCGTCGAGGCCGAGCTTCAGCACGGCGGCATTGTCGACGGCGAGCTGGGCGGCGCGGCGCACCTTGACGTCGTCATAGGGCGCGTTGCCGACATTGAAGCGGGCAACGATGGTCGAGCCGGTGGCGATCTCGGAGTTCTTCAGCCCCATACTGTCGGTCTGCGCGACGGCGTCGGAAGCGGTTTCGTGGTCGGTGTCGATCTCGCCGGATTCGAACGCCGACAGCATGGCGTTGGGGTCGGAGCCGTAGTCGATCCAGCTGATGCCATCGAGATGGAAGTCGCCCTTCCACCAGGGCTTGTCCTTGCGCTTTACCTCGGCGCCTGTCTCGGCGTCCCACTTCACCAGTTCGCAGGGGCCCGTGGTGACGGCCAGCGCCTTCATGGGGTCGCCGTCGCCATCATAGGAGCGGTGCATGATCAGCGCGGGATAGTCGGCCATGCCGGCAATCAGCGAAATGTCAGGCTTCGGCAGATTGAGCTTGACCGTGTAGTCGTCGACCTTCTCGATGCCGCCATCGACCACTTTCTTGGTGTCGGCATTGACCAGCGCGCCCATGCGCGCGGCGACCGAATTGCCGGCCACGCCGGCCTCGCACCAGCGGGTGAGGTTGTGGATGACGTCGTCGGCGTTGAAGGCGTCGCCGTTCGACCACGAAATGCCCTTGCGCACATGCAGCGTCAGCGTTTTGGCGTCGTCGCTCATCTCCCATTTTTCGAGCAGCCACGGCTCGAACGAAAAATCGGTGTTCCAGCGCACCAGATATTCGTTGCAGTGGCGGGCGACGTTGGACATTTCAACACCGTCAAAGGTGCGCGGGTCCTTGAAGCCCTTGACGTTCATGGCGACGCGCAAGGTTCCGCCCTTCTTCGGCTCCGCCGCCTTCGCTGATGTCGCGGTCAGCCCACCGAGTGCAAAAGCGCCGGCGGCGCTGACGCCGAGCCCGGCCATCAGCGCCAGATATTCGCGGCGGCTGATGCCGCCTCCTTTGAAATCGTCGGCCATCGGCCTGGCGCGCGGGTGCAGTTTCCTGTCGGTCAGCATGAACTTCATCGTCGTTCCCTCTGTTGTTGGTGCATGCCGGCAAGAAGGGCGCTGGGGATGCACGAAAACAGGCTTCGCCCCGACGGATCGGCCACGCAGGGCGCTCGCGACCGCCGGGGCGTCGTTGCCTGAGGAGGGCGATGATAGGGCTGGGGGGCGAGGCGGAGTGTTCTGGAATCCGCAGGAGTTGTGCGGGGTTCCGCACGCTCTACAAGGGAGCGCTAACCTACGTTTCGTCATCCTATGGCGAAGCAAGGAGCGCAGCGACGCGGCGCAGACCATAGGATCCATGCCGCGAGGCTGAGGCGTCGCGGCGGTTCAGAAGGGGATCGCTGATCGGGGCGCCCGGGCTGGCTCGACGGTCGTCATCCACGGGCGGAGCAGGAGCGAAGCTCCGTCGCGGAGACCCGAGGATCCATGCCGCGACAGATGCCTACGGACACGACGGTCGAGAACAAGACTCCCGGTATGAGAGCCCGTAGTGGGCGGTCCCTTTTCTGAACCGCTGTGAGGTTCGTAGGGCGCGGCATGGATCCTATGGTCTGCGCCGCGTCGCTGCGCTCCTTGCTTCGCCATAGGATGACGAGGTGCAGGTTGGGGCTCAATTATCAGCGTCGCGCGGCGCCCCACTCCGGCCGCTGCGCGCCATTTTGCCGGGCCACGTCCTTCGGCCCCCTGCTCCGCCCGTGGATGACGACCGTCGAGCCACTCCGTCTCGGCTTCGCCGAAAAGAGGCGCTCACCCCCAGATGAACAGCGCCACCAAACCCACGATCCCCACCACCAGGCGCCACCAGCCGAACAGCGCGTAGCCGTTGCGCGAGACGTAGTCGAGCAGGAAGCGCACCACGAACAGCGCGGTGACGAAGGCGGCGATGAAGCCGACGGCGATGATCGGCAGATCGGCCGAGCTCAGCACGTTGCGGTTCTTGAACAGGTCGAAGGCGAAGGCGCCGACCATGGTCGGGATGGCGAGGAAGAAGGAAAATTCCGCCGCCGCCCGCTTGTCGACCCCAAGAAGCAGCGCGCCGACGATGGTCGAGCCGGAGCGCGAGGTGCCGGGGATCAGCGACAGGCACTGGAACAGGCCGATCTGCAGATAGAGCCTGGTCGGGAAGCGCTCGACGTCTCGGTAGACGGGTTTCAGATTCATCCGGTCGACGGCCAGCAGCACGACGCCGCCGATGACCAGCATGATGCAGATCAGCCGTGGCGATTCGAACAGCACCGTCTTGATGAAATCATGCGCCAGCGCGCCGATGACCGCCGCCGGCAGGAAGGCGATCAGGATGCCGATGACGAAATGCCGGGTCAGCCGGTCATGCGGCAGGTCGAGCAGCATCTGCCACAGGCGGCGGAAATAGACGCTGAGGATCGCCAATATGGCGCCGAGCTGGATCAGGATCTCGAACGCCTTGCCGGTCGACTGGAAGCCGAGGAAATGGCCGGCAAGCAGGATATGGCCGGTCGACGACACCGGGATGAACTCGGTCAGTCCCTCCAGCAGGCCAAGCAGCAGGGCTTCGACGATGGTCTGGCTTTCCATGGCTACCTCGGCATTGGCGTGACGGCTAAAGGAACGGCTTGCCAAAAAATGGCTTGCTTGTCATGGCCTGCAAGTCCCCCTATAGGTCGCAACACCCTGACGGCCCGCTTACCGGGCGGGCAAGACTTACCGATGCGTCCGGCGATTCGCCAGTGCGGCAATCCGGAATCCATCACACCAGTGCGCTTTATCATCGCGGAACCATGCTGACGCTTTTCCACCACCCCATGTTCGCCACCTGCCGCTTCGTCCGCCTTGCCTTTGGCGAGTATGGCGAGGAGCTGGCCCTGATCGAGGAAAAGCCGTGGACGCGGCGCAAGGAGTTTCTAGCGCTGAACCCGGCCGGAACCTTGCCGATTCTATTGGCCGAGGGCGACGTGCCGATCGTCGGCGCCATGGTGATTGCCGAATATCTCGACGAGACGCGCGGCGTCTTGAAGCGCGACAAGCGGCTGTTCGCCGAGGACCCGATGCAGCGCGCCGAAATCCGCCGGCTGACCGACTGGTATTTGAACAAGGCCGAAAGCGAGGTCACGAGGCATCTGGTGCGCGAGCGCGTGCTGAAGCCTGTCATGCCCGAGACCGCCGGCGGCGGCTCGCCCGATTCGGCCGCCATCCGTGCCGCCCGCGCCAACATCCGCCAGCACATGAAATACACCAACTGGCTGGCCGGCACCCGCCACTGGCTGGCCGGCTCCAGGGTCACCTATGCCGATCTCGCCGCCGCATCGGCGCTTTCGGTGCTCGACTATCTCGGCGAGATCGACTGGCGCGAACACACCGCGGCGCGCGAATGGTACACGCGGGTGAAGTCCCGGCCCTCCTTCCGGCCGCTTTTGACCGACCGCGTGCGCGGCCTGTCACCGGTGTCGCACTATGCGGACCTCGACTTCTGACGCGGCAAAACTGCGCGCGCTGATCGACGCGGAGGCGCGCCGCGCCGGCTTCGACGCCATCGCCGTCACCAGCCCCGATGCGATCCCGCTGGCGCCGGCCCGGCTCGCCGAATTCGTCGGCGACGGCTTTCATGGCTCGATGGACTGGATCGCCGAGACGCTTTTGCGCCGCAGCGAACCCTCGACGCTATGGCCCGAGGTGCGCTCGATCGTCGTCTTGGCGATGAATTACGGCCCCGACC
Organism: bacterium M00.F.Ca.ET.205.01.1.1; assembly: GCA_004791255.1. GTDB lineage: Bacteria > Pseudomonadota > Alphaproteobacteria > Rhizobiales > Rhizobiaceae > Mesorhizobium. Next base: position 325,954 of record SRUQ01000001.1, on the reverse strand, counting down.
ACGATCCGCGCGAATTGCAGGCCAGGCGCGACCGCGGCGCCATCTCGGTCTACGCCCAAAACCGCGACTATCACGAGGTGATGAAGGGCCGCCTGAAGGAAATCGCCGGCAAGATCGTCGCGCGCGCCGGCGGCGACGTGAAGGTGTTCGTCGACACCGCACCGGTCATGGAAAAGCCGCTGGCGGAAGCCGCGGGGCTCGGCTGGCAAGGCAAGCACACCAATCTGGTCAGCCGCCAGCACGGCTCCTGGCTGTTCCTCGGCACCATTTTCACCACGGCAGAACTCGCGGCGGACCGCGCCGAGATCGATCATTGCGGCTCCTGCCGCGCCTGTCTCGCCGCCTGCCCGACCGATGCGTTCCCGGCGCCCTACCGGCTCGATGCGCGGCGCTGCATTTCCTATCTCACCATCGAGAACAAGGGGCCGATCCCGCATGAATTCCGCGAAAAGATCGGCAACCGCATCTATGGCTGCGACGACTGCCTGGCCGCCTGTCCGTGGAACAAGTTCGCTAGCGCCGCATCCGAGGCCAAGCTCGCCGCGCGCGACGATCTGCGCGAGCCTGGACTCGCCGATCTCCTGCGCCTCGACGACGCGGCCTTCCGCGCCTTCTTCTCGGGCTCGCCGGTCAAACGCATCGGCCGCGACCGCTTTATCCGCAACGTGCTGATCGCCACCGGCAATTCCGGCGAGGCGGGTTTGGCCGGCATCGTGCGGGATCTGCTTGGCGATCCCTCGCCGCTGGTGCGGGGCGCGGCAATATGGGCGCTGGCGCGGCTGGTGCCGGAAACCGAATATGCCGAACGGGCCGCAAGCGGCCTGAAAACCGAAAGCGACGCGGCCGTGCGCGATGAATGGGCGCGGCCGGTCCCAGCCAGGGCGCATGCATGAGCGATAAACAGGTTCTTGTCTTCGGCGCCGGCTATTCCGGCCAGGCTTTTGCGCGCGCCAACCCGGATGGCACTGCCATTCTCGGCACGACACGCTCGCCGGTGAAATTCGAGGCGCTGCGCCAGGCCGGCATTACGCCGCTGCATTTCGACGGCGCGCTGACCGGCGAAATCAGCGATGCGCTGAAAAAGACGACGCATCTGCTGATCTCGATCGGGCCGGAAGAAGCCGGCGATCCCGTGCTGTACGCGGCGCGTGAGGCGATCGCTGGAATGTCCGCGCTGCAATGGATCGGCTACCTCTCCACCGTCGGCGTCTATGGCGATCATGGCGGCGCCTGGGTCGACGAATCAGCCGCATGCCGGCCGGTGTCGAAGCGCTCGGTGATGCGCGTGGCGGCCGAGCAGGACTGGCTGAAGTTGGGCAAGGACATAGGCCGCCCGGTGGCGATCCTGCGGCTCTCCGGCATTTACGGCCCGGGCCGCAATGCGCTGGTCAATCTGGAAAACGGCACGGCGCGGCGGCTGGTCAAGCCGGACCAGGTTTTCAACCGCATCCATTGCGACGACATCGCCGGTGCGCTCTGGCAACTCATCGAGGGCAATTCCGGTGGCATCTTCAACGTCACCGACGACGAGCCGGCGCCGCCGCAGGATGTCGTCACCTACGCCGCCGCGCTGATGGGTATCGCGCCGCCGCCGGAAATTCCTTTCGAGGGCGCCCAACTTTCGCCCATGGCGCGGTCCTTCTATGGCGAGAACAAGCGGGTCGCCAATGCGGCGATCAAGGCGGCGGGCTACCGGTTTCGCTATCCGGATTACCGCGCCGCCTTCGACCATATGTGGGCAAGTGGCGATTGGCGCGACGGCGCGCCGCGCAGCCCGATGAAGGGTGCGAAGGCATAGGACAATCGAAGCGTGGCGCTTCACGTGCTATGATTCGGCGGTTGGGGGCGCGGGGGTGCGGTTCATGAAATCATCGACGCGGGCAACTGGCGCCAGAAATGCGGTGTTGGCGGCAGCACTTGCCCTGACGGGCCTCGCCGTGCAGCCGGCGACGGCCGAGGAACGGGCAAAGGACCTGTTCGGCGCCGAGAAACTGCCGACCGCGACCGCGGCGCAATCCTTCGGCTTCTACTCCAAGGGCTGTTTTTCCGGCGGCGTCGCCATTCCCATGGACGGCCCGACCTGGCAGGTGATGCGGCCGTCGCGCAACCGCCGCTGGGGACATCCGGCGATGATCGCGACGATCGAGAGATTGTCGCGCGATGCCGTCGCCGACGGCTGGCCGGGCCTGTTGATCGGCGATATCGCGCAGCCGCGCGGCGGCCCGATGCTGACCGGCCACGCCTCGCACCAGATCGGGCTCGACGCCGACATCTGGCTGACGCCGATGCCCGATAGAACCATGACGCGGACGCAGCGCGAGAACATGAGCGCCACCTTGATGGTCGACGACAAGACCCATCTGGTGAAGGACGCGCTGTGGACGCCGGCGCATACGGCGTTGCTCAGGCGCGCCGCCAGCTATCCCCAGGTCGAGCGCATCCTGGTCAATCCCGGCATCAAGAAGAAGCTCTGCGACACGGTCAAGGGCGACCGCTCCTGGCTGCACAAGATCCGGCCATTCTGGGGCCACGACTATCATTTCCACATGCGCATCGGCTGCCAGCCGGGCTCGCCCAACTGCAAGGCGCAGGAAGCGACGCCGGCCGATGATGGCTGCGGCAAGCCGCTCGCCTGGTGGTTCACGCAGGAACCGTGGCGGCCCAACAAGAACCCGGATGCGCCCAAGGCGCGCGACGTGATGACGATGGCGAACCTGCCCAGGGAATGTCGCGCCGTGCTCGACGCGCCGGGGCCGGCCACGGCAGAGGCCGCCACCTACAATGGCGGCGCCGTGCCGGTGGCGGCCGCCGCGCCGGAGCCGCAAACGCCCTCCGAGCCGGCCACCGCCGCCTCCGGAACGGCTGACCTTCCGGCCGCGATGAACGCCTTCACCGCCACGCCACAGGTGGGCGTGCCGGTACCGAGGCCGCGGCCAAGGCTTGGGAACTGACGCCAACGCAATCGCTCGGCCTTCAACGCTTCGATTGACGAGGTCGGCGCCGGATAAATCGGGGCAAGTGCGCCGTTCAACCTAAACCGATTGTTCCGAACTCAAACCAAGCAGCTTTCCCTTTGCAAGCCCATGCGCTAGTCAACAGGCAAACAGCGGCATCTGGCCCGAACAGGGACGAGTGAAGAGTATGGCAGGCGACGATGACACCTCGTTGCGGTTTCCGATCCTGATCGGCGATATCGGCGGCACCAATGCGCGCTTCTCGATCGTGCTCGACGCCAATTCCGAGGCCGGCGAGCCGACCATCGTCCAGACCGCCAACTATAACACCATCGACGAGGCGATCCAGGCGGCGGTGCTCGACCGCCACTCCGTCCGGCCCAATTCGGCCGTGCTGGCGGTGGCCGGCCCGGTCGATGGCGACGAGATCGAGCTCACCAACTGCCCCTGGGTGGTCAAGCCCCGGCAGATGTTCGCCAATCTCGGCCTCAGCGACATCGTCGTGCTCAACGATTTCGAGGCGCAGGCGCTGGCCGTCGTCGCGCTCGGCGAGGAGCACATGGAAAAGATCGGCGGCGGCACGCCGGAGCCCAATGCCGGCCGCGTCGTGCTCGGTCCCGGCACCGGGCTCGGCGTCGCCGGCCTGGTCCATGCGCTGCGCCATTGGATACCGGTGCCCGGCGAGGGCGGCCATATGGACATCGGCCCGCGCACGCCGCGCGATTTCGAGGTTTTCCCGCATATCGAGAAGCTCGAGGGCCGCATTTCGGGCGAGCAGATCCTGTGCGGGCGCGGCCTCGTCAACGTCTATCGCGCCGTGGCCAAGGCGGACGGCAAGCCCGCGCCCTTCACCACGCCGGCGGAGATCACCGGCGCCGCGCTCGCCAAGACCGATGCGGTCGCGCAGGAAGCGCTGGAAACCTTCGTCACCTGCCTCGGCCGCACCGCCGGCGATCTTGCTTTGGTGTTCATGAGCCGCGGCGGCGTCTTCCTCACCGGCGGCATCGCGCAGAAGATCGTCCCGGCGCTGAAAGAGGGCAATTTCCGCGCCGCCTTCGAGGACAAGGCGCCGCACAGCGAATTGATGCGCACCATGCCCGTCTATGTCATCACCCATCCGCTGGCAGCCCTTCTCGGCCTCGCCGCCTATGCCAGGAACCCCTCGCTGTTCGGCGTTCAGACGTCGGGCCGGCGCTGGAGGTCTTGAGATCGCGCGATGGCAACTTCGTCGCGGTCCGTGCTAGGGCATAGGCAAGCCGCGCTCAGGGCGCTATGAGGGTGCCCGATATCGGCCTTTCCGCAGCGAAGCGGCAGGCTGCAACCACGAAGCGCCCCGATTTGACACTTCAAACTCCAAACAAGCAGAAAGCCCGGCCCGGCGAGGTCACAGCGGTGCTCCGCCGCATCCTGGCCGAGAACAGCCATGACTATCGCTGGTCCTATGTCGTGGCCATCGTTTGCTCGCTGATCGTTTCGGGCACCACCGCCTTCACGGCCTGGATCATGGCCCCGATGGTCAACCAGATCTTCTACGAACGGCGCGGCGACGCGATCGTGTGGATCTGCGCCGGCTTCATGGCCGCCTTCGTGCTGCGCGGCTTCGCCGGCTACGGCCAGGCTGTGACGCTTGCCAAGATCGGCAACAATCTGGTGGCGCGCTACCAAAAGCGCATCTTCGACCATCTGATGAAGCTCGGTGTCGGCTTCTTCCACGACACGCGTTCGGGCCGGCTGGCGGCGCAGGTCAACGAGAACGTCGGCGGCATCCGCGACCTCCTGTCGTTGACGCTGACCTCGATCACCCGCGACGCGGTAACGCTGATCGGCCTGCTCGGCGTCATGGTCTACCAGGATCCGGTCCTGTCGCTCAGTTCGCTGCTGATCGGACCGCCGCTGATCTGGGCCGTTGTCTACCTCACCCGCCGCGTGCGGCGCATCACCCGGGAATCCGTGCTGATCAATTCGCGGCTGACCGGGGCGGTGCAGGAAGCCACGCAAGGCATCGCCATCGTCAAGGCCTTTACCATGGAGGAGGCGCTGGCGCGGCACATCGGCGCCATGGCCGACACGGCCGAGCAGCGCAACAACAAGATCGCCCGCGTCTCGGAACGGCTGTCGCCGATCTCCGACATGCTGGCCGGCCTCGCCGTCACCGCCGTCATCGCCTATTCCGGCTATCGGGCGCTCGTCCTCGGCCAGCCGCCGGGTGCGGTCTTCTCCTTCATCACCGCGCTGATCCTGGCCTATGATCCGGCCCGGCGGCTGGCGCGCATGCAGGTCGGCATGGAACGCGCGCTGGTCAACGCCCGCATGATCTACGAGTTGCTCGATCTCGAGCCGCAGCAGGGCGATGCCCCCGATGCCAAGACGGCGAAATTCACGACCGGCGAAGTGCACTTCAACAACGTGTCCTTCCGCTATGTCGAGGAGGCGCCGGTGCTGAAGAACCTGAGCTTCGTCGCCGCCGCCGGCAAGATGACCGCCATCGTCGGCGCCTCCGGCGCCGGCAAGACGACGTTGGTGGCGCTGCTGCAGCGCTTCTACGACGTCGAGGCGGGCACGATCACGATCGACGGCCAGGATATATCGAAGGTCACCAAGCAGTCGCTGCGCGGCTCGATCGCCTATGTCTCGCAGTCGCCCTATCTGTTCGAGGGCTCGATCCGCGACAACATCCGCTACGGCCGCCCCTCGGCCACCGACGCCGAGATCGAGGCGGCGGCGCGGCAGGCGGCGGCCGACGAGTTCATCCGCCTGCAGCCGCAAGGCTACGACACGCCGGTCGGCGAGAATGGCGCGACGCTGTCGGGCGGCCAGCGCCAGCGCGTGTCGATCGCCCGCGCCATCGTGCGCCAGGCGCCGATCCTGCTTCTCGACGAGGCGACCTCGGCGCTCGACAACGAGGCCGAGGCCAAGGTCCAGGAAGCGCTGACCCACGTCATGGCGGGACGCACCACCATCGTCATTGCCCACCGGCTGTCGACGGTGGTCAATGCCGACCACATCATCGTGCTCGAGGACGGCCGGCTGGTCGAGGAAGGCACGCATGCCTCGCTGATGGCCGATCCGCACAGCGTTTATGCCCGTTTCCACCGCATACAGGGCGTCAAGGGCCTGGGGCTTGTCGACGACAGCGCGCCGATACAGACTTCGGTTGAGGAACTCGAGACACAGAACATCGCCGGGAGCACGAGATGAGCGAGACGTCCGCAACCGGCAAGCCGGCCGGCGATATGGGCCTGGTCGTGGTCGGCGCCGCCGGCCGCATGGGCCAGACGCTGATCCGCGCCATCCACACCATGCCGGGCGCCCGCGTCGCCGGCGCCATCGAGCGGCCGGGCTCGCCCTATCTCGGCAAGGACGCCGGCGAGCTCGCCGGCATCGGTATCATCAACGTGCCGATATCGGATGACCCGCTGCCGGCCTTCGCCAAGGCCGACGGCGTGCTTGATTTCACCGCACCCGGCGCCACCGTCGAATTCGCCGGCTACGCGGCGCAGGCGCGCATCGTCCATGTCATCGGCACGACCGGCTGCTCGGCCGACGACAATGCGAAAATCGCCGCCGCGGCGCGCCACGCGATCATCGTCAAATCAGGTAATATGAGCCTCGGCGTCAATCTTCTGGCGGTGCTGGTCGAACAGGCGGCGCGCGCGCTCGATGCCGACGATTTCGACATCGAGATCCTCGAAATGCACCACCGGCACAAGGTCGATGCGCCGTCGGGCACGGCACTGCTGCTCGGTGAAGCCGCCGCCGCCGGGCGCGGCATTGCGCTGGCCGGCAACGACGTACGCGTCCGCGACGGCCACACCGGCGTCCGCAAGCCCGGCACGATCGGCTTCGCCACGCTGCGCGGCGGTTCGGTGGTCGGCGACCACAGCGTCATCCTGGCCGGCACCGGCGAGCGCATCACGCTGTCCCACCACGCCGAGGACCGTGCCATTTTCGCGCGCGGCGCCGTCAAGGCGGCGCTGTGGGCGCATGGCAAGAAACCCGGCCTTTATTCGATGCGGGACGTGCTCGGGCTGAGCTGAGAGCAATTCCAGGAAAAGTGCGGTGCGGTTTTCCGTCCGGAATCGCGTGTGAAACAAAAGAACGTCCGATCCCCCCAACCCTAAGGGAGCAAAAATGTCGAGAACCCTCGTGCTCGTGCGTCACGGCCAGAGCGAATGGAACCTGAAGAACCTGTTCACCGGCTGGCGCGACGTCGACCTGACCGAGCAGGGCCACGCCGAGGCCAAGGCCGCCGGCCAGAAGCTCAAGGCGCGCGGCCTGAAATTCGACATCGCCTTCACCTCGGCGCTGAGCCGGGCCCAAAAAACCTGCCAGCACATTCTCGACGCTGTCGGCCAGAGCGACCTGAACACCATCCGCGACCAGGCGCTCAACGAGCGCGACTATGGCGACCTCTCCGGCCTCAACAAGGACGATGCGCGCAAGAAGTGGGGTGAGGAGCAGGTGCATGTCTGGCGCCGCTCCTACGACGTGTCGCCGCCCGGCGGCGAGAGCCTGAAGGACACCGGCGCCCGCGTCTGGCCCTACTACCTGCACGATTTGCAGCCGCACGTCCTGCGCGGCGGCACAGTGCTGGTCGCCGCCCACGGCAATTCGCTGCGCGCGCTGATCATGGCGCTGGACGGCAAGTCGGGCGAGGAGATCGTCAAGCTGGAGCTCGGCACCGGCGTGCCGGTCATCTACCAGCTCAACGCCGATTCGACGGTGGCGTCGAAGGAAGTTCTGGAGGGCTGAGGCGCCGGCAAGCGGCGGGCGCCGGTTGGAACATGAGAGCTGTCGAAAGCCTGCATCCAGGCTTTTGACCGGATGTTCCAAAAAGCGCGTTGACAGCCATCGCTTGCCCGCTTACATGAGCCCGCACCAGCCCAGATGGCGGAATTGGTAGACGCGCACGGTTCAGGTCCGTGTTCCGCAAGGAGTGGAGGTTCGAGTCCTCTTCTGGGCACCAAATTCCCGTTTCGAACCATTCGACGGTTCAGAGACTCAAAGAAAAAGCCCGGTTCGTCCGGGCTTTTTCTTTGCTTGTGGTCCTTAGCCGCAGCATGGTTTGCCGCCACTTGCCGGTCCGCAGCATGATACGTCGACCTTGTTTTGCTCCTCAAGCCACCGGTCGCGCGGCTTGCAACTCGCTGGCCGCGGCGACAATTCGACATGCACGGCGCCGGCCACAATTTCGGGAAGGGCGGCACGATAGAGCTGCATGGGCCGCACACCGTCGCTGACTTCGAAGGTGAGTTTGGCCGCATGGTCGAGCCCGACATGCTCGGTTACCTTGCGGATGATGGCTGAGAATTTGGCGGCCGGCATATAGGTGCTGTCCTCGTTCACATCCCACAGCTGTACAAAGATCTCCGACCAGGACTCGGCATTGGCGCCGCAATCGAGGGCGGCGAACTGGCCGGCCTTCACTTCGGTGACGTGATAGCCGGGCTGCACGGCGCGACCACCGTAGAAAAACACCAAGGGCATTTCCTTGTGGCCCGCCAGGAATCCGAGCAGGCCCTCAATGGTGATGTCGGTCAAGTCGAGTATCGCGGCACGGTCAACTTCGGTGTTGTCAGAAGCGAGCATCTGCGATAACCCACATTTCGATACTTTTAGGATTGTTGAAATATGGATGAACGTCAAGCCCTTTCCGCGTTCGGGGCGCTGTCGCAGGAAACGCGCCTGCGGCTCCTGCGGCTGCTGGTGATCGCAGGCCCCGACGGCATTGCCGCCGGCGCCCTTGCCGAACAGGTGGAAGTCTCGGCCTCCAATGTCAGCTTTCATCTGAAGGAACTCGAACGCGCCGGCCTCGTCGCCGCGCGGCGGGATTCCCGCTCGATTGTCTACAGCGCCGAATATGACGCACTGACCGGCCTTGTCCGGTTCCTGATGGAGGATTGCTGCTCCGGCCGACCGGAAATCTGCTCGCCGGCGCTCGACCCGACATGTTGTGTGCCGGATAGGGGGCGGGCTGATGCCTGAATACAGCGTGTCACGCCGTTTGGCGGCGGAGGCTCTCGGCACTGCTTTTCTAGTCGCCACAGTGGTCGGCTCCGGCATCATGGCCGAGACGCTGACGGCGGACAAAGCCGTGGCCTTGCTGGGCAATACTTTACCGACAGGGGGCATTCTGGTGGTGCTGATCACCATCCTCGGCCCGATTTCCGGGGCTCATTTCAATCCAGCGGTCACGCTTGTTTTCGCAGCGTTGCGGCAGCTGTCGCCGGGCCGAGTCGGTTTCTACATCGCCGCACAAATTCTCGGCGGCATCGTCGGTACGGTAGCTGCGCACGCAATGTTCGGCCAGGCGCTCATCCAAGCGTCCGCGCACATACGCACAGGCGAAGCCCAATGGCTCTCCGAAGGGGTCGCGACCTTCGGCCTGGTCGCCGTCATCCTGGCAGGCCTGCGGTTCGAGCACAAAGCCGTTCCCTGGTTGGTCGGTCTTTACGTCACGGCCGCGTACTGGTTCACGGCATCGACGTCATTTGCCAATCCGGCTGTTGCCGTGGCGCGTTCCCTGACCAACAGCTTTTCGGGCATCCGGCCGGCCGACCTTCCCGGGTTCATCGTCGCCGAACTGGCCGGCGCACTCGTTGCCGCCGGCGCGATGAGCTGGCTGCTGTCGCCGGGCATCGCACAAACCGAAAGGGCAGGGCCATGACTGTCACCATCTACCACAACCCCGATTGCGGCACGTCGCGCAACACCCTGGCTCTCATCGAGGCGAGCGGCGAAACGCCGGTTGTCATCGAGTATCTGAAAAGTCCGCCCTCACGGCCGCGCCTCATCGCATTGCTCAAGGCCATGGACATGCCCGCGCGGGCGCTGCTGCGCGAGAAGGGCACGCCCTATGCCGATCTGGGCCTGGCTGACGCGAAATGGAGCGAGGACGAGCTGATCGACTTCATGCTCGCGCACCCGGTCCTCATGAACCGGCCGATTGTCGAAACGCCAAAAGGCACGCGCCTTTGCCGACCTTCCGAAGCGGTGCTGCCTCTGCTCGACAAACCCGTGCGGGACGTCGTGAAGGAAGACGGCGAGAAAATCGCCTACACGCCAGAGACCTGAAGCGGCAAATGTTTCATGGAATAGATCGAGACTTTCGGCCGACGGTGCGGGTCGGCGGTAGCGACCCGTCCTAAGTGCGGCCGGAGAAGGCCGGTTCGTTCGGGCTTTTTGTTTACGCTAACCTCCCCTCCTGGCCAGTCACCGAACAAACCGCTTCAAACTGCGCGAACGCTTCGCTACGCTCGCAACCATGTCTCAATCCGCCACTGCAATCTTCGGCGCCCGTCGCGACCAGGCCTTTCCTGCGCTGGCCGAGGCGGACATCGAGCGCATGCGCCGGTTCGGCGAGGCCAGCGCCTATGCCGCCGGCGAGCATATTTTCAGGGCCGGCGATGTGGCGCCGGGGCTGATCGTCATCCTGTCGGGCAAGGTCGACATCACCCAGGATGGCTTTGGCCGGCGCGAGACGATCGTCACCCACGGTCCGGGCAGCTTCGTCGGCGAGCTGGCGCAACTTTCGTCCCGGCCTTCGCTGGTCAATGCCGAGGCCGCCGAACCGGTCGAGGCGTTTGTCATCCCGTCGCAGCGTGTGCGCGACCTGATGGTGCAGGAGGCCAATCTCGGCGAGCGCATCATGCGGGCGCTGATCCTGCGCCGCGTCGGGCTGCTGGAAAGCGCCACCAGCGGGCCGATCATCATCGGGCCGCAGGGCAATGGCGACGTGCTGCGCCTGCAAGGCTTCCTGGCCCGCAGCGGCCAACCGCACCGGGTGCTGGATTCCGACAGCGACCCCTGTGCCAAGACCATGGTCGAACGCTTCGCCGTCGATCCTCACCATCTGCCGGTCGTGCTGTGCCCGAGCGGCAGGCTGCTGATGAACCCCAGGGAAAAAGACCTCGCCCGCTGCATCGGCCTGCTCAGGCCGATCGACGCCGATACGGTCTATGACGTCGCCATTGTCGGCGCCGGGCCGGCGGGGCTGGCGGCCGCCGTCTACGCGGCCTCCGAAGGGCTGTCGACCATCGTGCTCGACTGTCGCGCCTTCGGCGGCCAGGCCGGCGCTTCGGCGCGCATCGAGAACTATCTCGGCTTCCCGACCGGCATTACCGGCATGGCGCTGATGGCGCGCGCCTACAACCAGGCGCAGAAATTCGGCGTCGAAATGGTGATCCCGGACGAGGCGAAACTGTTGAGCGCCGCGGCCGACAATTCGGGCGCCCGCTATGTGCTCGATGTCGGCGACGGCGAGACGGTACGCACGCGCAGCGTGGTGATCGCCAGCGGCGCGCGCTATCGCCGCCTCGACGTCGCCAACCTGGCTGAGTTCGAGGGCACATGCGTGCACTATTGGGCCTCGCCGATCGAAGCGCGGCTTTGCCAGGGCCAGGAGGTGGCGCTGGTCGGTGCCGGCAATTCGGCCGGGCAGGCGGCCGTCTATCTGGCCAGCCAGGTGGGCAAGGTGGCGCTGCTGGTGCGCGGCGGCAGCCTCGAAGCCTCGATGTCGCGCTATCTGGTCGAGCGCATCAGGGCGCAGCCGAACATCGAGGTGCTGACCGGGACCGAAATCGAGGCGCTGGAGGGCGAGGCGGGCAATCTTGCCTCTGTCCGCTGGCGCGATCGGGCGAGCGGGGTGGAGACGACGCGGCCGGTCCGCCATCTCTTCCTGTTCATCGGCGCCGACCCCAACACCGACTGGCTGGCTGAGTGCGATGTGGCGCTGGACGCCAAGGGTTTCATCCGCACCGGATCGGACCTGGGCTCCGCGCATGGTGTGATGGAGACCAGCCGCGGCGGCGTGTTCGCCATTGGCGACGTGCGTTGCGGCTCGGTCAAGCGCGTCGCGGCGGCCGTCGGCGAGGGCGCCCAGGTGGTCGCCGCTCTGCATGCCTATCTTGGGCAGGACGGCAGCAACGCCAGGGAGAGCAATCCCCGGAAAACCACGTAAGGGTTTTCCGCAAGGAATAGTCGAGCCTCGACTGGCCAGGAGAATGTGATGGCGGATGAATGCAAGCATGCGGCTGGCGTCAAGGACGTGACGCCGAGCGCGCTCGGCTGCGAGGAATGCCTGAAGAGCGGCTCGTGGTGGGTGCATCTCAGGCTCTGCCGCACCTGCGGCCATGTCGGCTGCTGCGACGACTCGCCCAACCGCCACGCCACCAAGCATTTTCATGCCACCAGCCATCCGGTCATCGAGGGTTACGATCCGCCGGAAGGCTGGGGCTGGTGCTATGTCGACGAGGTCTTCCTCGACCTTGGCGACCGCACGACGCCGCAGAACGGCCCGATCCCGCGCTTTTATTGAAGCTGGAAGTGGCTTACCGCACCGATCCGGTCACGGTCCGGTCGACATCGGGAACGGATTTGCGGTCGTTGCCGGCAAGGGCGGCGATGATCAGCAGGCTGGCAACCACCGGCACGAACAGAATGGCGACGCGGGCTTGCACATAAAAAATGGCGCGCCATTCGCTGCGCTTCTCGGGGCTGTCGCTCATCTTACTCACTCTGCCATGGACCCCCCGCGCGTCACATAGCGGTGAACGGTTAAGCAACTCCTTCCGATTTCGTTAACCCCGCAATTCAGGCCCGGCTTCAGTTCAGGCCGATCCGCCGCGCGCCCTGCCGGAACAGCGCCTCGGCGTCCGGGTCGAAGCGGAAAGTGCCGATGAAATCGTCGGCGCGATAATCCGGCAAGGTCCTGCGGATGGCGGCGGCAAAGCCGCGCGCCTCGTCGAGCCGCCCGGCCAGCGCCAGGCAGTGCGCGGCGATCGCCAGGATGATGGCGTGCGCATTGGGCCGCGCCGCCGCTTTCAGCGCCCATTGCGCCGCTTCCTCGAACTGGCCGAGCCGCACATGCGACATCGCCCGCGCCCCCAGCATGCCGAACAGCAGCGGATCGAAGGGGCTGAGATGACGCGAATGGTCGGAGGAGCTTATCGCCGCTTGCGGGTCGCCCGACTGCGAGTGGACGAAGGACAGCGCGTAGTGGCCGAGCGCGAAATTCGGGCTGAGATCCACCGCCCGCTCCAGCTCCAGCAGCGAACCGTCCTGTTCGCCGCGCAGCCACAAGGCGCGGCCCATCGCCCAGTGCGCGGCCGGATTGTGATCGTCGACCAGCAGGCTGTGCCCGGCGCTCTCATAGGCGAGCGCGCTTTCGCGGTCACGGTCGCCCCAGCGCTGGAAGGCGCTTTGCCAATGGGTGAAGGATAGGCCGGCATAGGCGCGGGCGAAGGTGGGGTCGATCTGCACGGCCCTGGCGAAGAAGGTTCGCGCCTGCTCGTTCTCGGCCTGGGTAAAGCGGTACATGTGCCAGAGGCCGCGATGGTAGGCTTCCCAGGCGTTGAGCGAATTGGGCGCCTTCAGCATGGCGCGGTTGCGTTCGACCGTTTCGATCTCGGCCGAGATCGACGAGACGATGCTGTTGCCGATATCGTCAAGCACGGCGAAGAGGTCGTCCGGCCGGTGCTCGAACGTCTCGGCCCAGACGATCCGCGCCGTGCGCACCTCGACCAACTCGACGTTGACGATTAGTTGTTCGGCCTGGCTGCGCACCGCGCCGGTGGCGACATAGTCGACCTTCAGCCGGCGGCCGGCTTCCTCCGGGGCGACGCCCTCCTCGGCCAGCGCAAACACCGATCCGCGCGCGATGACGAAGAAATCGCGAAGCTTGGCCAGCCTGGTGATGATGTCGTGGGTGAGGCCGTCGGCCAGCCCGCCGCGCGCCCCGCTTTCCCCGACAAATGGCATCACCGCCAGCGAAGCGTGGCTCGGTTCGACAGTATCGGCATTTCCGGACATGGCCACCGGCTGCGATACTGTGGACAAGGCCGGCTGCCGCCTGAGCGGGCCGTTCGGCCGTTGCTCGCGGATCGCCTGCCAGGCCGCGCGAAGCGGCGCGAAATCCAGTCCTTCCGACTGAAACAATTGTTGCGCCGCCGCCAGATGCTGCTCGGCCGCGCCGATTTCGCCACGCCGCACCAGGCTGGCCAGCAGCGCCTGATGCGCGCGCGCCTCGAACGGCGCCAGTTCCAACCAGCTGTCGAGATGGCCGATGGCCTCGTCGCCATCCGCCGGCAAGGTCTCGACAAGCCGTTCCAGCACGGCCGCGTGCCAGGTGCCGAAGCGACGGCGCTGCGCCGTCAGCCAGCTGTTGAAAAGCGGACTGCGCTCGAGCTCCAGCCGGTCAAGGAAATCGCCGGCAAACAGTTTCGCCAGCGCCCGCAGGCGCTCGACACCAAGCGTGGCAATACCCTCGACGCCGGCGCTGCTGACCTCCAGCGCATCGACAGCGCAATCGCCGAGATCGAGGGCCACCGTGTCGCCCTGTGTCACGACCCGGCGCCGATCCGGCGCGTCGAGAGCGGCGCGCAGCTTGCTCAGGCACCAGCGCAGTTCGCCACGGGGATCGTTCGGCACGTCCCACAAAAGCTCGCACAGCCGCGAGCGCCCGACCGGCTGCGGCGCCAGCGCCAGATAGCCGAACAGCGCCCGCAGCTTGCGCGACGCCGGCAGTGCCACCGGCTGTCGGTTGCGCGTGACCGCCAGTGTCCCGAGCAGGCGCACGGACAGCTTCGGCATCTCGCCGTCCAACCTTGCCCGTACGGATTCCACGTCGGTTTCCACGCCTGCTCCCACGCTGGCCTGTCGGTCCATACTTTATCACCGGATCCGACACGGCGCATCGGCTGGCGAACTTTCGCGCCGGATGCGGCCTCTGCCGTATCAGCGGCACGTCATACCGCGGCAAGGTCTCGAAACCTCGCCGCCCAACCCGCCGGTTTGTAACCGGCCTGTGATGACAACCAGGACGACATCCGAGGAGATCAATGATGCTGCAGCAACGCAAGATCAGAACCACGGCAGGACGCGGGCGCCTGTTCGACAGCATTCTCGACACCGTCGGCGACACGCCGGTGATCCGCATCAACAATCTGGGGCCGGCCCATGCGACGATCTACGTCAAGGCCGAGTTCTTCAACCCGGCCGCTTCGGTGAAGGACAGGCTGGCGCTTAACATCATCGAGGAAGGCGAGCGCAGCGGCGCGCTGAGGCCGGGCCAGACGGTCGTCGAAGCGACCAGCGGCAACACCGGCATTGGCCTCGCCATGGTCTGCGCGCAGAAGGGCTATCCGCTGGTCGTCACCATGGCGGACAGCTTCTCGGTCGAGCGCCGCAAGCTGATGCGTGTGCTGGGCGCCAAGGTGGTGCTGACGCCGCGCTCCGAAAAGGGCTTTGGCATGTACAAGAAGGCGGTCGAGCTGGCCGAGGCCAATGGCTGGTTCCTCGCCCGCCAGTTCGAGACCGCGGCCAATGCCGCCATCCATGAAGCGACGACCGCGCGCGAAATCATTAACGACTTTGCGGACTCGCGGCTCGACTGCTTCGTCACCGGTTATGGCACCGGCGGCACGGTGGTTGGCGTGGCGCGCGTGCTGCGCCGCGAGCGGCCGGAGACCCGCATCGTGCTGTCCGAACCAGCGAACGCCCAGCTGATCGGCAGCGGCAAGGGGCAGCAGCGCGGCGCCGATGGCGCGCCCGCAGCCACCCATCCGGCCTTCGAGCCGCACCCCGTGCAGGGCTGGACGCCGGATTTCATCCCCAACGTCCTGCAGGAAGCGATCGACGCCAGCCTCTATGACGAGGTCATGCCGGTCGCGGGACCCGAAGGCATCAAATGGGCGCGGGCGCTGGCTCGCCAGGAGGGCATCTTCACCGGCATTTCCGGCGGCGCCACCTTCGCCGTGGCGCGTCAGGTCGCGGAGACGGCGCCGGCCGGATCGGTGATCCTGTGCATGCTGCCCGATACCGGCGAACGCTACATGACGACGCCGCTGTTCGACGGCATCGAGACCGAGATGGACGCCGACGAGATGGCGCTGTCGCGCTCGACGCCCGGCTGCCAGTTCCCGGCGGCTTGATGGGGGATCATCATGGACATCGCGCACGAACAGCTCGGCCTAGTGGCCGAGGAAACGCTTGACCCCGCCGACTGGGCCGATCTGCAGGCCCTGTCGCACCGGGTTGTCGATGATGCCGTCGACTATCTGCGCGACGTGCGCGATCGCCCGGTCTGGCGGGAGATGCCGGCGGATGTGAGAGGCTTCTTCGCCGCCCCGCTGCCGCGCTCGCCGGAGCCGCTGGCGAGCGTCTATGGCGAGGTCTCGCGCACCGTGATGTCCTATCCGATGGGCAACATCCATCCCCGGTTCTGGTCCTGGTATATGGGGTCCAGCAACTTCACCGGCGCGCTCGGCGATTTCCTGGCGGCCATCCAGGGCTCCAACCTCGGCGGCGGCAACCACGCCGCCGGCTTGATGGACAGCCAGGTGGTGAACTGGTGCAAGGAGATGCTGGGCTTTCCGGCTTCGGCTTCCGGCACGCTGGTCAGCGGCGGCTCGATGGCCAACATCATCGGTCTGACGGTGGCCCGCAACACCAAGGCCGGCATCGATGTGCGCGAGCACGGCGTCGCCGCGATTGAAAAACCGCTGCGCTTCTATGGCTCGGACCAGATCCATTCCTGTCACCGCAAGGCGATGGAGGCGCTTGGCCTCGGCAACCGGGCGCTGCGCCGCATCCCGACCGACGCCGGGCTGCGCATCGACCTATCGGCCTTGCGCGTGGCGATAGCGCAGGACCGTGCGGCGGGTTTCAGGCCGGCCTGCGTCATCGGCAATGCCGGCACGGTCAACACCGGCGCGATCGACGATCTGCAGGCGCTGGCCAAGCTCGCGCATGAGGAGGATCTCTGGTTCCATGTCGACGGCTGCATCGGCGCGCTGATCGCCATTGCGCCCGAGAACAAGCATCGCGTCGCCGGCATCGAATGGGCCGATTCGATCGCGCTCGATCCGCACAAATGGCTGCATGCGCCGTTCGAGGTCGGTTGCGCCCTGGTCAGGGATGCCGCCGCGCATCGCCGGACCTTCGCGGTGACCCCGGAATATCTGGAATCGACACCGCGCGGCCTGGCGTCGGGCGAATGGCTGCATGATTACGGCCTGCAGACCTCACGCGGCTTTCGCGCGCTCAAGGTGTGGATGGCGCTGAAGGAGCATGGCGTCGACAAGTTCGGCCGCCTGATCGATCAGAACATTGCGCAAACCGTCCATCTCGCAGACTTGATCGAGGCCGAGCCGCTGCTGGAACTGGCCGCATTGCCGACCATCAACATCGTCTGCTTCCGCTATCAGCCAGGTTTGACCGGCGATCCGCTGAAGGCGCTCAACACCGAAATCATGCTGCGGCTGCAGGAACAGGGCATCGCCGCCCTCTCCGACACCACGGTGCATGGTGAGCACTGGCTGCGCGTGGCGATCACCAATCATCGCACCCGCCGCGACGATCTGGATCTCCTGGTGCGCGAAACCGTACGGTTGGGACGCGCGATCGCGGCGGAAGGGCCTTCCGGGAAATAGTTCCAGATGGCGAGCGACAGCCACGGGCGGCCATGCGAGTCTGCGGCGGTGATTCGGGAGGTCCGACCGTGGCGCTCTTTCGTATGGCCGTGTTCGCGGCGCTGGTCTGTGCCGGTTCGGCGCAGGCCGCCGACATGGCCTTCTTCATCAAGAACCTGCGCCCGCAATCGGTCGCGGTCGAGCTGTTCAGCCACGACCGCGAGACGGTCTGGCCGGGCAACGACAAGGTGTTCCTGATCGGGCCCGGCGAGAAGAAATCGGTGCCGATCTCCTGCAATTCAGGCGAGCGCATCTGTTATGGCGCCTGGGTCGACGGCAACGACCAGATCTCCGCCGGCGTCGGCCCGGACAATGACCAGCCTTGCGACACCTGCTGCTTCATCTGCGTGGAGCACACGACCGAGACGATCGATCTGGTGGAATAGCGCCGATCCCCCCAAAATCAGTCCGGAATTGCGACGTTGATCCCTTTAGCGAACGCGCGCATCGTGCGATGGTCGCGTCGCGGCCGGATGGGCCGCTGTTTCAGGGGGTTACCATGTTTCACGCCTATGCGCGCCGTTCGCTGGCCGCGCTCTCTCTTCTCCTGCTGCTGGCGCCGTCGGCGCATGCCGGCGACGTCACCTTCCAGATCAAGAACAGCCATCCCAACGCCATGCGCATCGAGCTCTACAGCCAGGATCGCGACTATGTCTGGCCGGGCAACAACCAGGACTTCCTGCTCGACGACGGCGAGACCAAGCAACTGCCGATTTCCTGCAACGAGGGCGAATCGATCTGCTACGGCGCCTGGGTCGATGGCGACGAAGGCACCTATTGGGGCGTCGGCCCCGGCAACAAGGAGAAGTGCGAGGACTGCTGCTACACCTGCAGCGGCGGCCAGACCGAAGAGATCAATCTCGTTCCCTGACCAGTTTGTCAGCTTGACGGTCTTCCCGCCAAGGTCCTAGTTGCACCGAGACGAACACCCAGGGCACGCCGCATTGTCCCTCGAGACGCGGCGTGCTCCAGGCAACAGGAGCGGAGCAATGGCTGGCAGGGTCGAGGGCGAGAAGATCGATGTCGGCTTTGCCGGCAAACGCTGCATCCATTCGCGCAATTGCGTGCTCGGGGACCCGCACGTCTTCGTGCCCAACGCGCCGGGCGAATGGATCCACCCCGATGCGGCGAGCGTCGAGAAGATTGTCGCACTGGCCGAGAACTGTCCGTCGGGCGCCATCACCTATGCCAGGAAGGATGGCGGCGCGCAGGAAAAGCCGCCGGTGGTCAACACGGTGCGCGTGCGCGAAAACGGCCCGTTGGCGGTCCATGCCGAAATCGTGCTTGGCGACGAGACATTTTTCCGCGCCACGCTCTGCCGCTGCGGCGCCTCGCAGAACAAGCCGTTCTGCGACAACAGCCACATCAAGGCCGGCTTCACCGCCACCGGCGAGCCGCCGCTGAAGGAGGCGCCGACGCTTGAGGCGCGCAATGGCCCGCTCAAGGTGACGCCGACCACCAACGGCCCGCTGAAGCTCGAAGGCAATGCCGAGATCGTCACCGGCACCGGCCACACCATCGACCGCACGACAAAGGTTTTCCTCTGCCGCTGCGGCCACTCGGCGAACAAGCCGTTTTGCGATGGGACGCATAAAAAGATCGGCTTCGTGGCATGAGAGAAGGCCCGCCAGCGTTAGTCTAGCATGAGGGTCTCGCGCTCAAGGAGGATATCCATCATGCGCACCATGCTCGTTCTTGCCCTGCTTGCCTTTGCCGTGCCCGCCTACGCCGCCAATCATGCGGTCCAGATCAAGGGCATGAAATTCAATCCGTCGAAAATCTCGGTCGCCGTTGGCGACACCATCACCTTCACCAATGCCGATCCGATGATGCACACCGCCACCGCGCTTGACGGCTCCTTCGACACTGGCCATCTCGCCACCGGCAA
This sequence comes from bacterium M00.F.Ca.ET.205.01.1.1, assembly GCA_004791255.1. Classification (GTDB taxonomy): domain Bacteria; phylum Pseudomonadota; class Alphaproteobacteria; order Rhizobiales; family Rhizobiaceae; genus Mesorhizobium. The sequence goes on along the minus strand of SRUQ01000001.1, from coordinate 306,644 downwards.
GAGCGCCAAGGTCAAGATATCCGCTGCCGGGGCACACCCATTCCATTGCGCGATCCACAGCTCGATGAAGGGGACCGTCAGCGCGAAATAGCGACATCTCGCCGAAATTTCTTCCGCATGGCGAGAAGACTTTCCTGCGTCTGTGGGAAAGATGGTCGCCAACGTTGCGGTCAAAGCCGTGATTTCCGCTGCGGGGGAGATCAAGTCCTCATCACGGTCATCGCGCGTTGGCCCAGCGCTCGCCGCTTTATCGGCCGGCCGCTATAGGTTAAGGGCGGGAAAGCAATTCCCTACCTGCCCGGGCCGCCAATGACCGCCAAGACCAAGCCAAAACCACTCTTCCTCGGCATCGACACCGGCGGCACCTACACCGACGCCGTGCTGTGGTCCGAGAGCGAGGGTCCCCAGCACGGGCCGAACAAGGGCAAGGTGCTGGCCAAGGCCAAGTCGCTGACCACTCGGCATGATCTTGCCGTCGGCATTTCCGGCGCGGTCGACGCGGTGCTGGAAAAGGCCGGCACAGATCCGGCTGACATAAAACTGGTCTCGATGTCGACGACCCTTGCCACCAACGCGCTGGTCGAGGGCCAGGGCGGCCGCGTGGCCCTGGTGATGATCGGTTTTTCCGAGGGCGACCTTGCCCGTGACGGGCTGAAGACGGCGCTCGGCACCGACCCGGTGGTTTTTTGCCCGGGCGGCCATGACGTGCATGGCAATGCCGCCAGGCTCGATCTGTCCGGGCTGGAGGCGATGCTGCCGGAGCTCGGCGCTTCGGTCTCCGGCTTTGCCGTCTGCGCCTATTTCGCAACCCGCAACCCGGCGCACGAGATCGCCGCCCGCGAGCTGATCCGCGAAAAGACCGGCCTCCCGGTCACCGCAAGCCACGAACTGTCGGCCAAGCTCGGCGGCCCGCGCCGGGCGCTCACCACACTGCTCAATGCCCGGCTGATCTCGATGATCGACCGGCTGGTGGCGGCAACCGAAGGTTTTCTCGAAGCGCGCAGGATCGCCGCGCCGCTAATGGTGGTGCGCGGTGACGGCGCGCTGGTCTCCGCCGCCTTTGCCCGCCAGCGGCCGATCGAGACCATTCTGTCCGGCCCCGCCGCCAGCCTCGTCGGCGCGCGCCACATGACCGGGCTGGACGACGCCATGGTGTCCGACATCGGCGGCACCACGACTGATGTCGCCGTGCTCGACAAGGGCCGGCCGCGGCTCGATCCGGAGGGCGCCACCGTCGGAGGCTTCCGCACCATGGTCGAGGCGGTGGCCATGCGCACCTTCGGCCTCGGCGGCGATTCCGAAGTGGCGCTGGAGGAGGGCGCGCTCAACCCGCAGTTCCTGCTTGGGCCGCGCCGCCTGGTGCCGCTGGCGCTGGCCGGCATGGTGCATGGTGTTTCGGTCACTTCGGAACTCGAACGCCAGCTGCGGGCGCCCAATCCCGGCCGCATGGACGCCCGCTTCGCGGTGCGCACCGGCGTGCCCGACAGGCTTGCCGCCGGGCTGACCGCGCCGGAAGCCAAACTCTACGAAGCGATCGGCGCGGTGCCGCTGGCGCTCGACCGGCTGCTCACCTCGAACGCCCAGAACGCCACCTTGAACCGGCTGGTGTCGCGCGGCCTGGTGCATATCTGCGGCTTCACCCCGTCCGATGCCGCGCATGTGCTGGGCAAGCAGGCGAACTGGGACGCCGCCACCGCCAGGCTTGGCGCCGAGCTGCTTTCGCGCAAGCGCGATGGCCGGGGCCAGTCGATCGCCGCCTCGCCGGAAGCGCTCTCCGAGCGCGTGCTGGTGACGCTTACCCGCTGGTCGGCCGAATATATCCTGGAAACCGCCTTCGCCGAGGACGGGCTCGACGGCGCCGCGACCGTTGCGCATGCGCTGGTGCAGCGCGCGGTCGATGCGCATCCCGGCATCGCCCGGCTCAGTGTCGCGCTCGATCGCCCGGTCATCGGCCTCGGCGCTTCGGCGCCGCTGCACTACGCCGGCCTGGCGCCGCTGGTCGGCAATGAATGCGTGGTGCCTGAAGACACCGACGTCGCCAACGCCCTCGGCGCCGTCGTCGGCCAGGTCCGGGTCTCGGCCGAGGCGCGCGTCAGCCAGCCCAAGGAAGGCCTGTTTCGTCTGGCTTCAGGCGAGATCGTGCGCGATTTCCTCGACGAAGCGGCGGCGATCGCGGCCGCCGAGGCCGATGTGCGGGCCATCGCCGCCCAGCGTGCCAGGGACGCCGGCACCGACAACGCCGAGATCGAAGTGGCCACGGAATTCAGCGTCTCCACGGTCGAAAGCCAGCGCATGTTCATCGAGGCGCATGTGGTGGCGGTGGCATCGGGAAGGCCGCGGATCGCGGTTTGAGGCGCAGCGCCCTTTCCTTCTCCCCGTTTCACGGGGAGAAGGTGCCCGAAGGGCGGATGAGGGGCGACGCCAACCAATGCAATTTCACAATATCGCTAGTCTATGAACGCCGCGCCGCCCCTAATCTGGCTGCCGCCATCTTCTCCCCGTAGAACGGGGAGAAGGACGCTGCCGCACCACCCCTTCAACCTAAGCTGAATTGACCCTGCAACCCTGACATGTCAAAGGCCCAGCCAAGCCTTTCCTCTGGAGACAGCCTGATGACCGATCGCGTCGAGATTGCCGGATTGCGGATTGCCCGCGAGCTGCATGACTTCGTCGGCAACGAGGCGCTGCCCGGCACCGGCATCGAAGCAGCCGGTTTCTGGAACGGGTTTTCGGCCATCGTCCACGATTTGGCGCCGAAGAACCGCGCTTTGCTCGTCAAACGCGATGCCTTTCAGCAGAAGCTCGACGCCTGGTATCGCGAAAACGGCGCGCCGATCGACATGGAGGCTTACAAGACCTTCCTCAAAGAGATCGGCTATCTCGTCCCCGAGGGCCCGGCTTTTTCTGTGTCCACCAGCAATGTCGATCCGGAAATCGCCGTCGTCGCCGGGCCGCAGCTGGTCGTGCCGGTGATGAATGCGCGCTATGCGCTCAACGCCGCCAATGCCCGCTGGGGCTCGCTCTATGACGCGCTCTACGGCACCGACGCGATTGCCGAAACCGACGGCGCGGAAAAGGGCAAGGGGTTCAATCCCCGGCGCGGCGCCAAGGTGGTGGCTTGGACGAAGGCCTTTCTCGATGAGGCCGCCCCGCTCACCTCGGGCAAGTGGGCCGGCGTCAACGGCCTGTCGCTGGCCCATGGCGCGCTGCGGCTGAGCGCCGGCGCCGGCTCGACCACGCTGGCCGACCCCAAACAGTTCGTCGGCTATTGCGGCGACGCCGACAATCCGCAGGCGGTGTTGCTGGTGAAGAACGGCCTGCACATCGAAATCGTCATCGACCGCGACAACCAGATCGGCAAGACCGACCCGGCCGGCATTGCCGATGTCATCCTGGAATCGGCGTTGACCACCATCCAGGATTGCGAGGATTCGGTCGCCGCGGTCGATGCCGAAGACAAGGTCGTCGTCTACCGCAACTGGCTCGGCTTGATGAAGGGCGACCTCGCCGAAGAGATCAGCAAGGGCGGCAAGTCGTTTGTCCGCAAGCTCAATGCCGACCGCGCCTATACCGCACCCGCCGGTGGCACGCTGACGCTACCCGGCCGCTCGCTGTTGCTGGTCAGGAATGTCGGCCACCTGATGACCAATCCGGCCATCCTGGACCGTGACGGCAACGAGGTGCCGGAGGGCATCATGGACGCGGCGATGACGGCGCTGATCGCGCTGCACGATGTCGGCGCCAATGGCCGCCGCGCCAATTCCCGCGCCGGCTCGATGTATGTGGTGAAGCCCAAGATGCATGGGCCTGACGAGGTCGCCTTCGCCGTCGAGATCTTCGACCGGGTCGAGGCGCTGCTCGGCATGGCCAGGAACACCATCAAGATGGGCATCATGGACGAGGAGCGGCGCACCACGGTCAACCTCAAGGAAGCGATCCGCGCCGCGAAGGAGCGCGTGGTGTTCATCAACACCGGCTTCCTCGACCGCACCGGCGACGAGATCCACACCTCGATGGAAGCCGGCCCGATGATCCGCAAGGGCGACATGAAGCAGGCCGCCTGGATTTCTGCCTACGAGGCCTGGAATGTCGACACCGGGCTCGAATGCGGGCTTGCCGGCCACGCCCAGATCGGCAAGGGCATGTGGGCGATGCCGGATCTGATGGCGGCGATGCTGGAACAGAAGATCGCCCACCCCAAGGCCGGCGCCAACACCGCCTGGGTGCCGTCGCCGACGGCGGCGACCTTGCACGCCACGCACTACCACAAGGTCGATGTGCACGCCGTGCAGGCGGCGCTGAAGAGCCGGCCGAAAGCCAAGCTCGACGATATCCTGTCGGTGCCGGTGGCGGTGCGGCCGAACTGGACGCCGGACGAGATCCAGCGCGAGCTCGACAACAATTCGCAGGGCATTCTGGGTTACGTCGTGCGCTGGATCGACCAGGGCGTCGGCTGCTCGAAAGTGCCTGATATCAACGATGTCGGCCTGATGGAGGACCGCGCCACGCTGCGCATCTCCTCGCAGCACATCGCCAACTGGCTGCGCCACAAAGTGTGTTCCGAGATTCAGGTCAGGGATTCGCTGCAGCGCATGGCGGCCATCGTCGACCGCCAGAATGTCGGCGATCCGCTCTACCAGCCGATGGCGCCGGACTTCGACAATTCGATCGCCTTCCAGGCCGCCTGCGACCTGGTGTTCAAGGGAACGAGCCAGCCCAATGGCTACACCGAGCCGGTGCTACACGCGCGGCGGCTGGAGCTGAAGGCGCGGGAAAGAGCCTGAGCCCAAGGTTTAAGCGTAGGTACCAAGGTAGGCTCCAGCGCTTCTTGCCCGGTTTCGACGATTTGATTGGTTTTTCCGAGCCTAGACCTAGCTCGGACCGTTTTCCGCTCATGACACTTTGATTCTCGCGAACAGTCTCGTCGCCCCAATCGGGAGATATGCTACCCCGATTACTTCTGGCTGTTCAGGGCAATCCTAGCATGGGCACTCACCGGGCGCATGCTCATTCATCATATTTCCGACCGAACCTATGCGGCTCGTGGCTCAACGTCACTGTTGGGCCTATCGCCATGGGAACACTCCACGATCTTCCTTGTTCGTTGGTCACAAAGCAAAATTTCTTTTTCCATTGCGTTTTTAGGTCGACAAGATTTAGTATCAGTCAGTTATTTCTCGCCTTGGGGGAGTCGAGGACAATGCGCTTTCATATACGCTTGTGCGTCTGCTTTCTGGCCTTGCTCTGCGAGCAAGCTGTGGCTCAGGTGTATCCGCCTGGGGCATTCTCGGTGGATGGATACCCGGTATCGTGTTTCAACAATACGTTCGTGTTAACTTCTCAGCTTAATGATGTTGGAATGAATAATGGTCGAGGGACTATCTTTCTAAATCCTTCGATTCTGAACTCGATGCCTACTGTGTTGAAAATGTACTGGGTCGGGCACGAGTGCGGCCACTCAGCAGTGGGGCCAAGCGAGCCGGCCGCTGATTGTTGGTCGATAAGAACGGGCAGAAATCAGGGTTGGTTTCCGCCGCAGGCGTTCAGCTACTTATATCAGATGTTCAAAGATAGTCCGGGCGATATGGCTCACGGCAGTGGCATGCAGAGGCTTCAAAATATGCTCAATTGTTATCAGCAGCCGTAGCGGACTTCCTTTTCTAGCGGCGTATACCAGAGAGTCAGGGGCAGGCGGTGATGTGATGCGCAATATTGGATATCTAAGCTTTTTGTCATGCCTGCTTGTCGTGCTGTACCCGAATTCCGGATTTGGTCAGCAAATCGAGGAACTATCCCGTCAAGAGCTCTTCGTTTTGGCCCGAACAAGCGATCCTTCACTAATTAACATGGCGCTTCCTCCGCACTTCAAGTTTCCAGCAGACGCTCGTAGTAGCTCAGAATTCGGCATCGATGTGTCTCATCACACAGAAGATAGCTGTAAATGCAAAATATCTTGGTCGGACGTAGTTCTGGCTAAAGTGAAGTTTGTTTACTTTAAGGCTACCCAAGGACTTGCATTTAAGGATACGACGTCCACTCGCAATTGGGATGCGGTTCATCAATTGCAGTCAGAAGGGAAATTGCGCGTGGGCTACTATCATTTTATGACGGCAACCAGCGACGCTGGTTCACAAGCAGATTTCTTTCTGTCGCAAATCGCGCCAGCAGATAGCGCCGATCTGCCGCCTAGTCTCGATGTAGAATGGAATGCAGGCCCGTACTCATCGGCCTGCCCACCAGATGCAATCTTGACGTTTCCGCAACAAGGTGGGGGGTCGATCAGGCGCTGCGACGTTTGGAGCACGGTCAGCGGCGACGACATAATTGCGCGGGTAAACATATGGATCGACAAGGTGCGGACCATTACAGGCAGGGATCCAATCGTCTATACGAACACGTCATGGTGGAAAGCTAGGATTGGAGACGTAAAGAAAGTCGACAGACTACACACCGACTTTGTTTGGATAGCTGACTATTCAAAATCCGGACTCGCGACTGAAAAGCCCCGCTCACCAAACGACAGGCGGTGGCATATATGGCAATTCTCTGAGTCCGCAGCCATTAGGAGCGGTCAAAATACATTGAAGGTGGATGCCAATATAGCGTTCGGTCCGCTCGACGCTTTGTTCAACCAGTGAGGTAAGCCTCATGTCTTCGGAAAGACGCTTTTGGCACCGGTTTTTTTCATCGGTGGCGCTTGTTAGTTGCTGTCTAGGTGGCATTGCGCAGGCGAAAACATTGGTCGAACTCTCCGCTACGGCGAAGAAGACCACGGTATTCTTGACCGTTGAGTACGTTGATCACCTGACAAACACGGTGAAAAGACAAACTGGCTCAGGAGTGATCATTTCGGAGAATGGCGACGTCCTTACAGCAAGTCACGTTGTAAAAGTATGGCAGGCCCAGACAGACGAGGAAAAGCAAGATCACCGCATTGTCGGTCGGATCGGCGACATCCATGCGAGCAGAAGCTTCGATATGATGACTAAAGATGTGCCGGACAATCCCGACATTGCCTTGCTCCAGTTTTTTGATCAGACCGATCCCTATCCCACCGCGAATGTCTGCTTTATCCAGAGGCCAGCCACGGGCAGCACCCTTACCGCATTTGGATTTCCGGACCATGGCAACTTCACGCCAGCCACTGGGTCGTTCAGTAATGCTGGCGGCGACGGCGGTCTTTGGCAGGTTGGTGTGCCATTAACGGAGGGCATGAGTGGCGGCCCAGTATATGACCCCGAAGGCAACGTCGTTGGCCTAGTCAAGGGTGCGATTGATTTTAACGCCAATGTCGGTTTTGTGGTGCCGGTAGCGTGGTCTCGTGGCGTCCTACAGGCGAGGGCCGGAGTTGACCAGAAGTGCCTCACTCAAGCTGCCCAGCCTCAAATCCCAGCCAACAGCGAAGTGAACCAAACGTGCAATGAAGTACTGTTTTCCGATATGTCGGTCAGTCCCCCTCGCTTTGAAAAGAGAACCATCTGCCAATAGGAGACGACAGTGAATTTAAGCGCGCTTGTTGTTGCACTTTTAGTTAGTTTTGGGGCGATCTCTAGCGCCTATGCGGACGAGCGCGACGACGCCACGGAAGAGGCTACGACCATCGTTAAACTCCTCGGAGCAAAGAAATACAGGGAAGTGTGGGAACAGCACGCCGGAACCATCTTTATGAAGTACGGGACGGAAGAGTCGTTTGTTGCTTATCACACCATGGGTCGCGTGCAACTGGCCGAGCAAACACATACCCAGGTAGTAGCAGTCGATGCATCAAATTATGACCCTGGGACCCAGTTCAGTGGCAAAATTTACGCAGTAACTTTTTTGAACCAATATGGAAGCACAAAGCTCTACGAGCGAGTGGTAGTATTTCTTGACGGCAGCAGCTTTAAGTTGGGTGGCTATTTTGTGGCTCCGGTGCCAACCCAATAATCTCGCTCAGGGTTCCACGGCTATAGCGTATTTAACTAAAATGCTCATTGGCTAATCTGTATTGGCGTACATCCATTCGGCCATCGTAGGCTGTTCGACAAAGCCTTTATGATTGTTCCTAGTCTGTCCAGGCCTACCTGAATGGCGCGATAGCATCGCGACGGGCATCGCTACCCCTACGCCGCCTGCGCCACGCGCTCCGAGCTCATCCGGTAGGAAATCGCTTCGGCGAGATGGATGCGGCCGACGGTTTCGCTGGCGTCGAGGTCGGCCAGCGTGCGCGCCACTTTCAGCACACGGTGGTAGGCGCGTGCTGAAAAGGCGAGCTTCTCGCTGGCGTCCTTGAGCAGCGACAGGCCTGATGCATCCGGCATGGCGATCTCTTCGATGACAGCCGGCGCGCAATGCGCGTTGGTGGTGGCGCGGGTCGCGCCGAGCCGCTCGAAGCGTTCGCGCTGGATGGTGCGGGCACGCGCCACGCGCAGCGCCACATCGGCACTTTTCTCCGACCGGTCGGGCCGGATCAGGTCGCTGGCCGAGACCGCCGGTACCTCGATCCTGAGGTCAATGCGGTCGAGCAGCGGGCCGGAGATGCGCGCCTGGTAGTCGGTGCGGCAGCGCTCGCCGCGCAGGCAGCGATAGCCGGGCTCGCCGGCCATGCCGCAGCGGCATGGGTTCATCGCCGCCACCAGCTGGATGCGCGCCGGATAGGTGACGCGATGGTTGGCGCGCGCGATCATGCAATCGCCGGTCTCCAGCGGCTGGCGCAGCGCATCGAGCGTCTGCGGCGTGAATTCGGGAAACTCGTCGAGGAACAGCACGCCGTGATGCGCCAGCGACACTTCGCCCGGCCGCGCGCGCAGGCCGCCGCCAACCATCGCCGCCATCGAGGCGGAGTGATGCGGCGCGCGGAACGGCCGCCGGTCGGTCAGCTTGCCTTCGCCGAGTTCGCCCGCGACCGAGGCGATCATCGAGACTTCCAGCAGTTCCTTCGGCGCCAGCGGCGGCAGGATCGATGGCAGCCGCTGCGCCAGCATCGATTTGCCCGAACCGGGCGGACCGACCATGAGCAAATTATGGCCGCCGGCCGCCGCCACCTCCAGCGCCCGCTTGGCGGTCTCCTGGCCCTTGATGTCGGCGAGGTCGGGCAGATCGCGCGGCGCGGCGCGGATGCCGGCCTCGGGCCGCGACAGCACCTGCGTGCCACGGAAGTGGTTGGCGATGGCAATCAGGCTGCGCGGCGCCAGTATGTCGAAATCAGCACCCGCCCAGGCCGCCTCCGACCCGCAGGCGAACGGGCAGATCAGGCCCTTGCCCTCCGCATTGGCGCCGATCGCCGCCGGCAGCGCGCCGGCCACGGCGGCAATCGTGCCGTCGAGGGACAATTCGCCGAGCACGACATAGCCGGCCAGCATGTCGCCCGGAATGGCGCCGAGCGCGGCCATCAGGCCGAGCGCGATCGGCAAATCGTAATGGCTGCCCTCCTTGGGCAAATCGGCGGGCGCCAGGTTGACGGTGACCTTCTTCGACGGCATCGACAGGCCCGACGCGTGAAGCGCCGCCTGCACCCGCTCGCGGCTCTCGGCCACCGCCTTGTCGGGCAGGCCGACGATCTGGATGCCGACCTTGCCGGGCGCAATCATCACCTGCACGTCGACCGGCACGGCCTCAATGCCCTGGAAAGCCACCGTGCGAACCCGCGCCACCATGTCTCAAGCCCCCGGATGCCGGCTCGTTCACGGTCCTTGCGACCGGGCCGCGAACGATGCTGCCTGAGACAACCATAGATTTTCGGGTTAGGCAAGAACAATACGGGAACACGTGAAGCGTGCATGGCCTGTTCGGACGTGCTGGCTTGCCCGGTTATCCCTGTGTGACTACATTAGTCACATAGCTCAGGACGCCACCATGAACTCCCGCCTTGCCGTCGCCACGCATATTCTGACCTTCATCGAGACCCTGGCGGGTCAGCCGGCAACGTCCGAGTTGATCGCATCGAGTGTAAACACCAATCCCACACTGATCCGCCGCCTGTTGTCGCAACTTGCCAAGGCGGGTCTGACGACTTCGCAAATGGGAAGCGGGGGCGGGGCCCTGCTGGCGCGGCCTGCCGACCAGATCACGCTTCGCGACGTCTACGGCGCCATCGATGACGATGGCGAAGTCTTTGCCCTGCACGATCAGCCAAACCCGCAATGCCCTGTCGGCCGCAACATCAATGCGGTTCTGAAGACCCGCATTGCCGCCGCCCAGCAGGCGCTACGCGACGAGCTTGCCAAGACCACGATAGCCGACATGGCGCACGACGTAGCGGCGCAGAACCTGCTGGCCGCCAAGGCCTAGAGATTTTTGTCCAGCGACAGGCGCCTAAAAAGTCGCGTCCGCCCTCTTTACAGCCAAGTGTAACTGATTTAGATACACACATATCTGTAACAGATATGGATACATATATGCGCACGCTCTATCGTTCCATCGGCTTTGCCCTCGCGGCCTCGCTGCTGCCCATCGCGCCCGTGGTGATCGCTACCCCGGCCGCCTACGCCAACACGGAGGACCAGAAAATGACCACTCAGGAACAGCAGGTCGTCGATCTGCTCAAGGCTATCGAAACCGGCGCCGCCGAACCTGTTGGCGTCATCAACGCCGACAGCTACACCCAGCACAATCTGGCCGTCGCCGATGGCCTCGCCGGCTTCGGCGCGGCGCTGGCGGCGCTTCCGCCCGGCTCGGCCAAGGTCGACACCGTGCGCGTCTTCCAGGACGGCGACTTTGTGTTTGCCCACACCGACTACAATTTCTTCGGCCCCAAGATCGGCTTCGACATTTTTCGTTTCAAGGACGGCAAGATCGTCGAGCATTGGGACAATCTGCAGCAGACGGCCGGCCCCAATCCGAGCGGTCACACGATGATCGACGGCCCGGCTGTTGTCGCCGACATCGAGCAAACCGAGGCCAACAAGACCCTCGTGCGTGCCTTTGTCGACGATATCCTGGTCAAAGGCCGCATGGAAAAGCTGACCGGCTATTTCGATGGCGACAACTACCTGCAGCACAACCCGCAGATCGGTGATGGCCTGTCCGGCCTGGGTGCGGCGCTCAAGGCCATGGCCGCCAACGGCATCGCCATGAAGTACGACACCATCCATCAGGTGCTGGGCAAGGGCAATTTCGTGCTGACCGTCAGCGAGGGCACCTTCGCCGGCGCGCCGACATCCTTCTACGACCTGTTCCGGGTCGAGAACGGCAAGATATCAGAGCATTGGGATACGATTGAAACCATCCCGGCGAAGGCGGAATGGAAGAACCAGAACGGCAAGTTCGGTTTCTAGTCCGGAACAGTGCGGGCGCCGAATGGCGCCCGGCACTGGGGGTCACGACGGCCTCACCGCCAGGAACGTGTTCCACCCCCGCTCCTTTCTGCCGACGCGAAAGCTGTGGCTGAGAACCTCCATGCCGGCGGCCTCCATACGCGCCGCGAACGCTTCCCTGCGCCAGTCGACGGTCAGGTATCTGCCGCCCGTTTCGCCGTCGCCGTCACGCATCGTGACGACAAAGGCACCGCCGGGCCGCAAGGAACGCGCGATCTTCGCCAGGACCTGGTCGATCTGGTCGCGGGGCACATGGATCAGCATGGCCAGCGCCACCACCGCGTCGTAGGGACCGCCAAGCTCGTCGGTGATCACGTCGAGGAGTTCGCCGGCCTTGCCGCGCGCGGCCTGCAGTTCGAGAAAGCGCCGCGTTGCGTCGGTACGCCGGACCTCGACGCCCAGGGTCTCCAGGAAGTCGGCGTCGCGGCCCGGGCCGGACCCGATTTCCAGAACGCGGCCGCCCGGCCCGGCGATCGCCGCGGCGCGCTCGAGCGCGGCCTGGTCGTTCGGGTGGGGGACGTGCCCGACAATCTCGTCATAGCGGACCGCATAGTCCTCATACGATTCGATCGTCTGGCGGCTCTGCGCCAGGAATTTCTCCGGTCCAGTCATAGCTGTCTCCTGTCTGTGCCCGCCATCGCGGTCAGCGGATGCTGCCATAGGGCGGGTGGCCGTCGAGCAGGCCGATATCGCGGCGGAAATGATCTGAGAGCGCGCGCTGGTCGAGCAGGCCGCGCGACCTCTGTCTGAAAGGTGCTGCGAGAAGGTCGAGGATCTGGCGGCGGAGGCTGTTGTGCTGGGTGCTCATGTCCATGTCCTTTCTGCGTTTGTCGATGGTTGGAGTGTGCCCCGTGCCGGCCTTGGTTTCCAATCGAACGTCGAGTACCATGCATCAGGAGGATTGATGCATCATGAGCTGGGACCTGCCACCGCTGGGCGCTATAAGGGTGTTTGAAGCAGCAGCCCGGCTGGGCAGCTTCACCAAGGCGGCCGAAGAACTCGGCATGACCCAGTCGGCGGCGAGCTACCAGATCAAGGTGCTGGAAGAGCGCGCCGGCGCGCCGCTTTTCGTAAGAAAAACAAGGCAGATAGAATTGACCGAGGCCGGCGAGCAGCTGGCTCCGCACGCCACCGGCGCGTTCGCGGCCCTGGCCGACGCATGGCTGGCGACCAAGGGCGGCGCCACCGGAGTGCTCTCGCTAACCACCGTTCAGACCTTCGCCTCGAACTGGCTGGCCGTGCGCCTTGGAGAATTCCAGTTGATGCATCCGGATCTGGCCGTGAAGGTCGACACCTCGTCGCGGCTTGCCGATCTGACGCGCGACGGCATGGATATCGGCATTCGCACCGGCACCGGCAAATGGCCTGGCCTGACGGCGCATTACCTGTTCAAGGCCGACTACACGCCGATGCTCAGCCCGAGGCTGGCCGAGAGCGTTGGCGGCATCCGCCGCCCCGAGGACCTCTACAAGGTGGCGCTGTGCTGCGCGAGCGATCCCTGGTGGAGGATCTGGTTCGAGGCCGCCGGCGTCCCGTTCGAGCCCGATCGCGTCATAATGGGTCCGGAGCTTGGCATACAGGCGTATGACGCGATGGCGGCCATCACCGATCAGGGCGCCGCGATCCTGACGCGCAACCTCTACAGCGTCTTCCTGGCCAAGGGACAGCTTATGCAGCCCTTTGACGTCCTGGGTTCCGATGGCGACGGCTACTGGCTCGTCCATGCGGAAAACCGCCGCAACATACCGAAGATCAAGCTGTTCCGGGACTGGCTGCTGGCCCAGACGGCCGATATCCGCGAGCGCGAACAGCGCGGGCCTTAGAGCAATTCCAGGAAAAGTGTGAACGGTTTTTCGTCCGGAATTGCGTGAGAACAAAGAGATAGAGCGGTTCGGCGTTTCCGGGAAACGGCGAACCGCTCTAGGAGCCTTCGATCAAATCAGGAACGTTGAAAGAACACGCAACCGCGTAAGTTGCGCTCGGGTTGTAGCGGGCTGCAAAAGTAGAACATGGTTAAAACGGAATGAAAACGGCTACTTCTTCCGCTTGTCCTCAACCGCGTCCCAGAACAGGCTGGCGATGTCGGCGCCGCCGAAACGCTGCACCTCGCGCACGCCGGTCGGCGAGGTCACGTTGATCTCGGTCATGTAGTCGCCGATCACGTCGATGCCGACCAGGATAAAACCGCGCGCCCGCAGCGCCGGTCCGATGCGGGCGCAGATTTCGCGCTCGCGCTCCGTCAGCTCGGTTTTCTCGGCGCGGCCGCCGACATGCATGTTGGAGCGGGAATCGTGCTCGGCCGGCACGCGGTTGATGGCGCCCACCGGCTCGCCGTCGATCAGGATGATGCGCTTGTCGCCCTTGCGCACGTCCTTGAGATAGCGCTGCACGATATAGGGCTCGCGGAACAGCTGGCCGAACATTTCCAGCAGCGAGGCGAGGTTGCGGTCGGCTTCGTGCAAATGGAAGATGCCGGCGCCGCCATTGCCGTAGAGCGGCTTGACGATGATGTCGCCGAACTCCTTGCGGAAGGCGGCCACCTCCTGCGGATCCTTGGTGATCAGCGTCTCCGGCATCAGGTCGGCGAATTCGGTGACGAAGATCTTTTCCGGGCTGTTGCGCACCCAGGCCGGGTCGTTGACGACCAGCGTCTTGGGGTGGATGCGCTCGAGGATGTGCGTCGTGGTGATATAATTCATGTCGAAGGGCGGATCCTGGCGCAGCAGGATGACGTCCATCTCCGACAGGTCGGTGCGCACCGTCTCGCCCAGCGAGTAATGGTTTCCCTTCTCGTCGCGCACCTGCATCGCCTCGACGCGGGCGAACACCTTGCCGTCGCGCAGCGACAGCCGGTCGGGCGTGTAGTGGTAGAGACCGTGGCCGCGCCGCTGCGCCTCCAGCGACAGCGCAAACGACGTGTCGCCGGCGATCGACACGGTGGAGACATGGTCCATCTGGACGGCGATTTTAAGCTTCATGGCGGATCCCCGGCACTATCGTCGAAAAGCGATATAAGGGTCGCGGTGCCTTCTGCCAATCGGGCCAGCCCGCTTTAGCTCTTTGGTTCTGCACATGGCGGTGTCCGGGGGCTCCAGCCGGGCGACATGCATTAGCGGTCGAAGACCAGTCTGGAATAGCCGAGGAAGGAGAGCGCCATGGCGGCCAGCGAGGCGGCGGCAAGGGCCGCCAGCGGCGGTACGGCCGGTAGCGCCAGCAGGATGGCCGAATAGACGAGATAGTTGACGAGGCTGGTGGCGATGCCGACGCCGCCATAGCGCGCGCCTTCCCGCGCCATGCCCCGGCTCGACGGTGAGAACGCCAGATGGCGGTTGATCTGCCAGGTGACGCAGAGCGCGAAGCCGATCGACAGCATGCGGGCGATGAAGGGTCCGAGCGGGGTGGCGGCGAGCAGCAGCCAGAGTGCCGCCGCGTCGGCGACGAAGCCGATGCCGCCGGCAAGGACGAAGCGGATGAGGCGCCTCACCGGCCTATGCCGCGCGCGGCGCCTTGCGCGGTTCGGCCTTCACCGGCGCCTGCTCAACGGCACGGTCGCGCCGCTCGATGCGGCCCGAAGGCATCGACAGGTAGAAGATACGCTTCTGCTCGGCGCGGCCGCGCGACACCGAATCGAGGATCAGCCCGGTCACCGCCGCCAGCATCGACAACAGCAGCAGGCCGACCGACAGCACCCAGGTCGGCATGCGCGGCACCAGGCCGGTCTCGGCGAACTCGACCAGCACCGGTGCCATCAAGACAAGGCTGGATGCCAGGAAGAACAGCGAAAACGCGCCGAAGAAACGCAGCGGCTGCGTTTCCTTCATCAGCATGGTGAACATCCACAGGATCCTGGCGCCATCGCGGAAGGTCGACAGTTTCGACGACGATCCGTCCGGCCGCCTGCCGTAGTCGAGTGCCATCTCGCTCACCGGCAGCTTGAGCTGCGAGGCATGAACCGACATCTCGGTCTCGATCTCGAAGCCGCCGGAAACGGCCGGAAAGCTCTTGACGAAGCGCCTGGTGAAGGCGCGGTAGCCAGAGAAGATGTCGGTGAAATCGCTGCCGAACAGCCCCTTGTAGAGCCCGTTGAAGATACGATTGCCGAAGGCGTGGCCGGCCCGGCCGGCATCGTCGGTGACCCCGCGCCTGGTGCCCACCACCATGTCGCAACGCTCGGTCAACAGCGTGTTGATCAGCTGCGGTGCGTCTTCCGGCGCGTAGGTGCCGTCGCCGTCGGCCATCAGGTAGATGTCGGCCTCGATGTCGGCGAACATGCGCCGCACCACATTGCCCTTGCCCTGGCGCGGCTCGCGAACCACGATGGCGCCGGCCGCGCGGGCCCTGAGCGCGGTCAGGTCGCGCGAATTGTTGTCGTAGACATAGATCATCGCCGAAGGCAGCGTCTCGCGAAAGCGCCGCACCACCTCGGCGATCGTCTGCTCTTCATTGTAGCAAGGCAGAAGCACGGCGATGACGGGTTCGTGGCGAACGTCCTGCGGCATTGTCCTCTCCGGGTGCCTTGGTCGGTCGCGCGCTTGCGCTGCATATCGGGCTCGTCCAGGCGGCTTTACTATTTATTGAAGCCGTTAAGGCTAGGTTTAAGGCCGATTGTTTGAGTGTCGATTGGTCCCTAGGGCCCGGCATTCCTGCCAGTAGGCCTGCCAGAGGCGATGGGGATGAACACAGCCAGGACCGGCGCTTCCTCTTGGAAGTCCGATATCGCGTTGGCCTTGCTGGCCGCGTTGCTGCTGCTTGCCCTCAATGCCCAGGCCGGATTCCCACAGCTGGCCAATCCCGCCGGCGACAATGACAGCCTGCTGCAACTGGTCGAGGTCCGCGACCTGCTGGCCGGCCAGGGCTGGTTCGACCTGCATCAGTACAGGATGGGCCTGGAAGGCGGCTTTGTCATGCACTGGTCGCGGCTGCTCGATGCCCCGCTGGCGCTCGGCATGATGGCCGTCTCGGCACTGACCGGCAGCACCGCTTTGGCTGAACAAATCGTGCAGGTGCTGTGGCCCACTCTGCAATTCTGGCTCGCGCTGTTCTTCATCATCCGCGCCGCGCGCGGTTTCGCCGGCGAGCATGCCGTGCTGCCCGCGGCGGTCGTCGGTGGAGCGGCGCTCTACTATATCGGCATCTTCTCGCCGGGCGCGCTCGATCATCACAATATCCAGCTGATGCTGACGCTCGCCAGCCTGGCCCTGCTCATCGAAGCGCCCGCGCATCGGACGGCCGCCCTGCTTGCCGGCGTGTGCGCCACGCTGACCCTGGCGATCGGCATGGAAAGCGCGCCCTATGCGGGAACTCTCGGCGCCACCGTCGCCCTGTTGTTCCTTGCCGGCGGTGACGGGGAAAGGCGGATCGCCAGGGATTTCGGCCTTGGCGTCGCCGGCGTCTCGGTCCTCGTCTTCGTCGCCACCGTCCCCGCATCGGCCTGGGGCCAGGCCCAGTGCGACACATTCTCGATCGCGCAGTTCGCCGTCACCGGGCTCGCTGGCCTCGGCCTGGCGGTCATCGCCGCCTTGCGCGCCGCCAATGCGACGGCCGTCCGGCGCCTGGTCTCTCTGGGCCTGCTGGCCGTTGCCCTTGCCGGTGTCGTCGCCGTGGTGTCCCCGCAATGCCTTGCCGCCCCCTATGCCAATCTCGACCCGCGCCTGCAGCAGATGTGGCTCGGCTATATCGAGGAAGCGCAGTCCATAGCCCAGCTCGCCTTCGACGATCCGGCGCGGGCGGTGGCGCGCTACGCCACGCCGCTGGTGGCGATCATCCTGATGGCGCTGCGTCTCAGCCGTGGCGGCTGGCGGCGGCAGGACAGCCTCGTCGGTGCGCTGCTGGTGGTCGCCTTCCTGGTCAGCGCCTGGGAAGTGCGCGGCTCGACCTTCTCGATCGCCTTCGCGGTCATCCCGCTTGCCGCCTGGATCGCCAAATGGCGACAGCGCGCCGCGACCGCGCCATCGGGCGGCTCCCTGCTCAGGATGGCGGCGGCCTGGCTGATCTCGGTCAATGCGATCTGGTCGGGCGCCGCCGCGGCGGCGTCAAGCGCGTTCGAGACCGGCGCGCCGGTCAAGGAAGCGGGCGTCGACACGCCCTGCAACAGCAAGGCATCGTTCGCGGCGCTTGCCGGCATGCCCGACACCACGGTGCTGGCCATCTCCAATCTCGGTTCGCCCATCCTGGCCTTCACCGGCCATCGTGTCTTTGCCGGCCCCTATCACCGCAATGTCGCCGGCAACCTGCTGGTGTTCGATGCCTTGCTGGGCTCGGAGGCGGATGCGAAAGCAGTCGTTACCGGCCACCATGTCGGCCTTGTCGCGCTTTGCCGTGGCAACACCGAAACCAGGCTGTTCACGGCCAAGGCGCCGGACGGGTTCCTGGGTGGACTGGTGCGCGGCAGCGTGCCGGACTGGCTCGAGCCGGTCAGCGAAACCAGTGGCAGTCCGCTGGAGCTCTACCGCGTCCGGCTCGGTAGCTGACCGGCCAGGGCGCTATTCCTTCCGGTACAGGATCATGCCGGCGTGATGCAGCACGCCGTCGATGAAGGTTCCATCCGCGGTGAAACCGGTGTCGTCCCAATAATCGATCTGATTTCCCCGCACCTCGTAGCGTCCCCGATACGCGCTTTCACGGGTTCCGCGCGCTTCGTCATAGCGACCGTTCGCAAGCAGCTCGTGACGGACACGGCCGTCAGCCGTCACCCACATGCCGACATAAGGATGGCTATGCGCCGGTTGCGCGGCGGATTTCTGGGTGGTGTTCATCGGGATAGGACCTTTCCGCACGGGCAGGACCGCCGCGCCATTGAGAAGCATGAAGGATGCAAGGGGCGAGACGGAAACCATCTCCGCCTCGCTATCGGCCGGCTGTCGGCCGGATGACGATCTCGTTCACGTCGACATCGTCCGGCTGTTCGATGGCGAAGCGCACGGCGCGGGCGATCGCGCCGGGCTGCAGCGCAATGGCCCGGTAGGTTTTCATCGCCTCCGCCGCCACCGGATCGGTGATGGTTTCAGCCAGCTCGCTCTCGACCACGCCCGGATGAATGCAGGTGACCCGGATGGCGTCGTTCTCCTGCCGCAGGCCGTCGGAGATCGCCCGCACCGCGTATTTGGTCGCGCAATAGACGGCTGCCGTCGGCGAAACCGCGAGCGCCCCGATCGAGGCGATGTTGATGATGTGGCCAGACCCGCGCGCTGTCATCTCCGGCAGCACAGCCGCGATCCCGTAGAGCACGCCCTTGATGTTGACGTCGACCATGCGGTCCCACTCGTCGACCTTGAGGGAGGCCATCAGCGACAGCGGCATAACGCCGGCATTGTTGACGATCACGTCGACACCTCCCCATGCCTGGCGCGCCGCTTCGGCAAAGGCAGCGACATCGCCGCGGTCGGTGACATCAAGGCGCCGGTGCATGACCGTGCCGCCATTGGCGGCGATCTCGGCGGCCAGCGCCTCCAGCCGGTCCGTGCGGCGCGCGCCCAGCATGAGCTTCGCCCCGGCGGCGCCGAGCTCGCGGGCGATCGCAGCCCCGATTCCGCTCGAAGCGCCGGTGATGAGGACTGTCTTGTCGAGGGGCATATTTGTCTCCCTGCCTGGATTGACCACCGGATGCGGCGGGTTGCCAGGAAGATAGATCCGCCCCATTGTCGCGATAAGTCGGCCAAATCTCGACACCGTGGAAAGCAGAACTAACCAATGGAACCGGATCTCAACGCGTTCTCAGTCTTCGCGCTCGTTGCCGAGGAGCGGAGTTTCCGCGCCGCCGGCGACCGCATCGGCGTCACCCGCTCGGCCGTCAGCCAGACGATCCGGCGGCTGGAGGAGACGGTGGGCATAGCGCTGGTGCGGCGCACGACGCGCAGCGTCAGCCTCACCGAGGCCGGTGAGCGGCTGCACGCCGAAATCGCCCCCGCGATCGCGGACATGCGCGCGGCGATCGAGGCCACCGCAAGCCTGCGCGGACGGCCGCGCGGACAGTTGCGGCTCGCCGTCTCGTCGATTGCCGAGAGCTTCCTGTCAGGGCCATTCCTGGCGTCCTTTGCCGAGGCCAATCCCGAGGTCCAGATCGACGTCACGGTGACGGACGAGGAATTCGACATCGTCGCCGAGGGATACGATGCCGGCGTCAGGCTGGGCGAGGTCATCGAACAGGACATGATTGCGGTTCCCGTTGCCGGCGACGAGCGCCAAATCGCCGTCTGCGCTCCCGCCTATCGCGAGCGGTTCGGGGTGCCTTCGCACCCGCGTGACCTCGCCGACCGTCGCTGCATTGGCTGGCGGCCCGCGCCCGGGGTCGTGCCCTATCGTTGGGAATTCGCGGCGGACGGCAAGGAGTTCAGCGTTGCTGTCGCGCCGGAAATCACGACGAACGACATGGCCTTGATGATAAAGCTCGCCGTCGCCGGCGCCGGCATCACCTTCGGCATGGAGCGGAGTTTTGGTCCCTGGCTCGAGCGCGGAGAACTTGTTTCCCTGCTCGATGAGTACTGCCCACGCTTTGCCGGCTTCTATCTCTACTATCCCAGCCGCCGCAACCTTGCACCCAAACTGCGTGCCCTTGTCGATCATCTGCAGCGCTTCAGATGACGCGGCAGAAGCCCGCGCCAGCCGCCACGACTGCCCGGCGAGCATCCGGCGAGTCCTAAAAAAACGTTTTCGGGATACCTTTCCTAAAGGGTTTGCTGCCAGTCTCGAAAATAAATCCGACGTCACAAAACAGGGACACCGATGCAAACCTCGTTTGGCACCGGTCAGGCAAACAGGGAGAGCACGGATCTGGCCTTCACCGATCCGTTGACCGGGCTTGGCAACCATCGCCGCTTCTTCGACAAGGTCGATCGCCTGATCAGCGACCGCGCCGACGATCCCGCGCCGTTCACCGTCGGCATTCTCGACCTCGATGGCTTCAAGCCGATCAACGATTTGTTCGGGCACAAGGCCGGCGACGACATCCTGATCCAGGTGGCGATGCGGCTGCGCGCCTCGATGGATGGCCACTCCACCGTCTGCCGCATCGGCGCCGACGAGTTCGCCTTCCTCTACCCGATGGTATTCTCGGAGGATGCGGCAGCCGAAAAGTCGCGCATGCTGATCGAGATCCTGTCGGCGCCCTACGATGTCGGCGACCGCACCGCCAGGCTCTCGGCCTCGGTCGGCTGCTCGCTGTTCTATTCCGGTGACGAGACCACCGAGATCCTCATCCACAAGGCCGAAACCGCGCTCTACCACGCCAAGCGCTCCGGGCGCGGCCGCGTCGTCGTCTATACCCGCGAGATGGAGGAGGCGGCCAAGCGCGTCACCCGCATCGAGCAGGCGCTGCGCCGTGCCGTCTCGGCCGGCGAGGTGGAGCCGCATTTCCAGCCCATCGTCGATCTCAACACGCGCCGCACCATCGGCTTTGAGACGCTGGCGCGCTGGACCGACCGCGATCTCGGCGCGGTGCCGCCGACCGTCTTCATTCCCATCGCCGAGGAGCGCGGCATCATCGGCCCGCTGTCGCAGCTGGTGCTGCGCAAGGCGACGGAAGCCGCCAGAAGCTGGCCGAAGGACCTGTTCCTGTCCTTCAACCTGTCGCCCTCGCAGCTCGTCGACCAGAACACCGGCCTGCACATACTGGCGATCCTCGACCGCACGGGCTTCGATCCGCGCCGACTGGAGATCGAGATCACCGAGACCGGCCTGATGAACGATCCGGCCTCGGCCGAGAAGATCGTCGAGGATCTGCGCCGCGTCGGCATCCGCGTCTCGCTCGACGATTTCGGCACCGGCCAGTCCTCGCTCGGGCGGTTGCGCGAATTCCATTTCGACAAGCTCAAGATCGACCGCGCCTTCGTCTCCTCCATTCTCGACGATCGCCCGTCCGAACACATCATCCGCGCCATCCTGGCCATGTGCGAGGGGCTCGGCATGGACGTGGTAGCCGAAGGCATCGAGGAGGAAGCGCAGGCCGACCGCCTTGTCCAGTTCGGTTGTGCCGGCGGCCAGGGCTATCTGTTCGGCAAGCCGGTGGATGCCGACGCCACGCTCGGCTATCTCCGCGATTCGTTCCGGGGCGCCTTGCGCGCCAAGGCGATCTGACCGGACGATTTCGCGCCCCAATCGAGGCTGGGATGCGCCTTTCACGGGCGATCCCGGCTTTTTGTCAGACATAAGCCCGGAAATCCGCCATTTCGCCCTTGCCCACGGGACGTGTCTGGCTAGGATGCGCGCCGACCAATCCGGGAGACGAAAATCATGATGCCATCGGCGCGTTTTGCCGACCTTGAAGGGGCCTCGGTGCTGATCACCGGCGGCGGCTCCGGCATCGGCGCGGCGCTGACCGAAGGTTTTATGCGCCAGGGCGCCAATGTCGCCTTCATCGACATCGCAGATCAGCCCAGCACGGCGCTGGCCGACCGCATCGAGAAGGATCTCGGCCGCCGTCCGCTCTACTTCAAGACCGATTTGCGTGACGTCGACGCGCTGCGGGCGTCCGCCGCCAAGGCGGCCGAGGCGCATGGCGACGTCACGGTGCTGGTCAACAACGCCGCCTGGGATGAACGCCACGACGTCGCCGACGTCACCGTCGAGTTCTGGGACAACAATCTCTCGATCAATCTGCGGCCGCATTTCTTCACCGCGCAGGCGGTGGCGCCGGGCATGAAGCGCGCCGGCGGCGGCTCGATCATCAACTTCACCTCGACCTCCTACCTGATCAACCACCCCGACATGCCCGCCTACACCGCCGCCAAGGCCGGTATCCTCGGCCTCACCAAGGGGCTCGCCGGCAAGCTCGGGCCCGACCGCATCCGCGTCAACGCCGTCGCGCCCGGCTGGGTGATCACCGAACGGCAGCAGGAGCGCTGGGTGACCGAGCAGGGGCTCGCCGCGCATGTCGCCAAGCAGTGCATCAAGGACGTCATGGTGGCGGACGACATGGTCGGCACCGTGCTGTTCCTGGCCTCCGATGCCTCGCGCATGCTGACCGCACAGATGCTGATCGTCGATGGAGGCTTCCTGTGAGCCCAGGGTTTGCCAGCAAAGTTCCGGCAGTCGCAGCGCTCGATTGGGGCACGACAAGGCTTCGCGCCTGGCTGATCGACGGCAGCGGCAAGGTGCTTGCCGAGCGTCGCGGCGATGACGGCCTGATCACCGCGCGGGAAAAGGGCTTCTCCAACGTGCTCGAGGGTCATCTCGGCGCCATGGGCGCGCCGGAGACGCTGCCCGTTATCATCTGCGGCATGGCCGGCTCGCGCCAGGGCTGGCTGGAAGCCCCCTATGTCACCGTGCCGTCGCCGATCGGCGCCATCCTGGCCGGCGCCGCCCGCGTTCCCGGCCAGAAGCGCGACATCCGCATCGTGCCGGGCCTCGCCCAGCGCCTAGCCGATACACCCGATGTCATGCGCGGCGAGGAAACGCAGCTTGCCGGCGCCGGCCTGCCGGCAAAGGGGCGTGAGATCGTCTGCATGCCCGGCACCCACTCGAAATGGGTGCCGGTCGAGGACGGCGCCGTCACCGGTTTCGGCACCTGGCCGACCGGCGAGCTGTTCTCGGTGCTGTCGGCGCATTCGATCCTGCGCCATTCGCTGGGTGAACATCCCAAGCCGGTGACAGCGGACAATCCGTTCTTCCGCCGCTGGTGCCAAACGGCGCTGAGTGAAGGCGGCGATGTCACCTCCAGGCTGTTTTCCATCCGCGCCGCCGGCCTGCTGCAGGACCTGCGGCCCGACGATGCCGCTTCCTGCCTGTCCGGTCTGCTGATCGGCGGCGAGATTGCCTCGGCGCGACGCCGCTATGGTATCGGCGCCGCGCCTGTCGTGCTGGTTGCGTCAGGGGCGCTGGCAACGCTTTATGGCGAGGCGCTTGCCCTCGCCGGCCTGTCGGTTCGCACCGTCGATGCCGATGAAGCGGTGCGCGCCGGCCTGGTCGAGGCGGCGCGCGAGAACGGCATGATCGCCAGAACCGGAGTTGCCCGATGAGCCAGACCGCCCCTTTCCCGAAGCTCAAGCGCGGCCTGGTCGCCATCCTGCGCGGCCTTAAGCCCGCTGAGGCCATCGCCATCGGCCAGGCGCTGTTCGACGCCGGCATCGAGGCGATCGAAGTGCCGCTCAACTCGCCCCAGCCGTTTTCGTCGATCGCCAGCATCGTGGCCGCCTTGCCGAAAACGGCCCTGGTCGGCGCTGGTACTGTGCTGACGGCGGCCGATGTCGATAACTTGCACAAGGCCGGGGGCCGGCTGCTGGTCAGCCCCAACATCGATGCCGAGGTGATGGTGCGTGCGGCGCATCACGGCATGGTGACGATGCCCGGCGTGTTCACGCCCACCGAAGCCTTCCAGGCGATCCGGCTCGGCGCCTCGGCGCTGAAGTTCTTTCCGGCGAGCGTGCTCGGCGCATCGGGCATTTCCGCGATCCGCGCCGTGTTGCCGGCGCAGACCCTGGTCGGCGCCGTCGGCGGCGTCTCGGAGAAGGACTTTGCCGGCTACAAGGCCGTCGGGGTGACGGTCTTCGGGCTCGGCTCCAGCCTGTTCAAGCCGGGCATGAGCGTCGACGATGTCGCGGCGCGCGCCCGTGCCGCGGTCGCGGCCTGGGACGCGGCGTTCGGAGAAGCATGATGAGCGAAGCGATCGTTTCGGTCTTTTCAGACCATGTCTGCCAGCTCGGCGAGGGGCCAAGCTATGATCCCGGCACCGACGCGCTGTTCTGGTTCGACATCGTCAACGGCCTGCTTCTGGAAAAGCAGCTGACGGGCGGCGCGACAAAGGTCCACGATCTCGGCCAAAAGGCCAGCGCCATCGCCATCATCGACGACAAGCGGCAGCTGATCGCCACCGAAACCGGGTTGTTCGTCCGCGATGTCGCCACCGGCAAGATGACGCTGCACACGCCTATCGAGGCCGACAATCCGGTCACCCGTTCCAACGATTCGCGCGTTCACCCCTGCGGCGCCTTCTGGGTCGGCACCATGGGCAAGGGCGAGGAAAAGGGCGCCGGCTCGATCTACTGGTTCTTCAAGGGTGAGTTGCGCCGGCTGTTCTCGGACATCACCGTCTCCAATTCGATCTGCTTTTCAGCAGATGGCGCGCTTGCCTACTACACCGACACCTCGACCGGGCTCTTGATGCGCGTCGCCTGCGACCCGGCGACCGGCCTGCCTTCCGGCGAGCCGAAAATCTTCGTCGATCATCGTTCGGCCAAGGGCTATATCGACGGTTCGGTGCTCGACCGCGACGGCATCCTGTGGAACGCCGTCTGGGGCGGCAGTGTCATCGAGGCCTATGGGCCCGACGGCAAGCTCGTCCGCACCGTCGCCATGCCGGTGACGCAGCCCTCCTGTCCGGCCTTCGTCGGCAAGAACGCCGACCGGCTGGCGGTCACCTCCGCCTGGTCGGGCAAGAATGAAAAACAGCGGCTGCTCGACCCGCAGGCCGGCATGACCTTCCTGCTCGACATATCAGTCAATGGCCGCCTCGAGCCGCGTGTCCTGATCGCCTGAACAGGGCGGGAGGGTGGCCGCTTCTTGCCGATGCTGTCACCCAAACGTCCGGTCCGGGTCGGTTTCGCGAAAGCCGTTTCAGCGCACCATGCGATGGTAGGCGATCGAACCGCCGGGAAATGCCCATCTCATGTCGAGCGACACGCCGAAACTGATCCTTGTCTACGAGCCGGAGAAGGCCTGCTTCGACCGTCTCGTCGCCGACGGCCATGCGCGCGAGCGCGCCGCCGAAATCGCCTCCTACCTGGCGCAATCGACGGATATTGCCCACGAGTTCGATGCGCTTGACGTGGCCTGCCGGACACGCGGCCTGTCCTTCACGCCGGTCGCGCTTGACGATGCCGCGACGGTGCTGGCCGGCCAAGACCCGAGCACGACGTTGGTCTGGACGCTGACCGATGGCGTCGCCTATTTCCGCGGTTGCGCGGCGCCTGCCTTGGCAAGGCTGGGCGGGTTCAAGACGATCGGCGCCGACGATTCCCTGTTCGCGCTCTGCCAGGACAAGTTCCGCTCCGGCGCCGTGCTCGGCGCGCTCGGCCTGCCGGTGCCGCAGGCCGGCCTTGCCCGGGATGGACAATGGCTGGTCGAGCCGCCCGCCTCCGCCGCCGGCTGGTTCGTCAAGCCAAACCGGCTCGGCGCCAAGATCGGCATCTGGCCGGATTCGCGGGTGACCGACCTCGGCCACGCGCTGGAACTCAGCCGGCGCGTCTTCGCCGCTTACCGCGACGATGTCGTCGTCCAGCCCTATGTCGCCGGCCGCAATGCACGCGCCAGCTTCCTGGGGCTGGAGCCGGAAACGGGGTCCGAGGCGCTCGGCATCGCCTTTGTCGATTCAGGCGGCGACTTCCAGACCATGGCGGACAGCCTGGCGCTTTATGGCGAAACCGGCGAGGCGGCCAAGGCGGCGGGACAATACTCCGAGCCGACGCTGCTTCCCGTCGCCCAAGGCCAGCCGGGCGCCGACGCGAAAATCCGCCGGATCGCCGAACGGCTGATCCAGGGGCTCGGCCTGCGCGACGTGTTTTCCATCGATCTCAGGGTCGAGGCCGACGACACGGTCCATCTCATCGAGTTCGAGGTCTGCCCCGGCCTGCCTTGCTTCGATTTCCGCGCCTATTGCCGTCAGCAATGGGGACTGAGCCTGGCCGATGCCATGGCCGAAACCGCCGCCAGCCGGCGCCATCGTCTCTAGCGAGGCGGCGGCACGGCCCGTGCCTCCAGCGGAATTATCCGTGAGGCATTCGCTCGAATGCCGGCAAGGACGGGTCCATGATGTCCCAGCCATGGCCGCCGACCGTGTAGGTCACCACTTGCGGCTCGAAGGCGCCGGGATCGTCGAGGCTGCTGGCGTGGACCGCGATCAGTTCCGGCATGGCGGCGAATGTCAGATAGACCGGTGCGCCGCAGGTCGGGCAGAAGGCGTGCTCCTTCTCATTGCCGCTGGCGGCCGCCACCCGCCAGGTGCTCGCTGCGCCGGTGACTGCCATATCGGCGCGCCGGCCGAAGGTCAGATAGGATCCGTGGCCGGTGCCGCTGCGCTTCTGGCAATCGAGGCATTGGCAGTGGTTCTGGAAGATTGGCTCGCCGCCGGTTTCATAGCGGATGGCGCCGCATGCGCATCCGCCGCTATAGCGCTTGGTCATTGTCATTCTCCTTTTCGATCAGGCCGATTTCGGCTTGGCGAAAAGATCGATGCCGCTGCCGGTTTCGAGGAAGGATTTCAGGCTGGACAGCACCGCCGGCCATCCCTGGCTAATGCCTTTCGCCATGCCGCTGCCGGCTTCGAGCTCATCATGGGTGACGGTCAGCCGCACCATCGTGTCGTACTCCTCGATGCCGAACGTCACCCGGCTGTATTTCGACGGGTCGTCGGCCTGCGAAGCATTCGCCCAGGTGATGACGAGACGGGTCGGCGGCGAGATCTCGACGACCTTTCCCACGAGTTCGACGCTGCGCTCGTCATTGGCGCGGATGTGCTCCCATGACGATCCCGCCTTCCAGTCGGAGACGTTCTCATGGCCCCAGTAACGCCTTGCGACATCGGGCTTGATGATCGCCTCGAACACCTTCTGCGGCGTCGAGCGAATATAGGTCACATAGACAAAGCTGGTCGTCTCTCGGCTCATTGGTCGTCTCCTTCGAGTTCTTGTTTCAGGTCATGCAGCAGGCTGAGCCGCTGCCGTTCGAATTTTCGCACCCAGCGCTCGTAGACCTCGTGCAGCGGCACCGGGTTGATGAAATGCAGCTTTTCGCGGCCACGCTTGACCGTGCTCACCAGATTGGCCGCCTCCAGCAGGTCGATATGCTGGGTGGCGGATTGCCTTGCCATGTCCAGGTTTTCGCAAAGCTGACCGAGCGTCTGTCCGTTCTTCTCGCACAGAAGGTCAAGCAGCCTTCTGCGTGTCGGGTCGCCCAGCGCTTTGAAAACCTTGTCGGCGTCCATCGGCCTCACTCTGTTGTGAGACGATAATATGCAGGTAAATACCTGCATGTCAACCGTCGATCGTTCCGCCTCGAAAATGATCGATAAGCCTATTCGGGCTCGGACGTCGATTGCCGGATGGGCCGCGCGCCGGCCATGTAGCGGTCATTGTCGAACGGCTCCGGTCGGCTGTCGGCCAGCCTCCATAGCTGGCGGCTGGTGCCTGGCAGATCCCCCAGATAGACGTGCAGGGCGCCGGAGCGGGCGCTGCCCGTATTGGCAACCGAGTGGATGGTGTTGGAAGACATGTGCACCAGCGCCGGTGCCGAAAAATCCTGGCGCTCCGGCTCATCGACGCGGTCGCCGGCGAGCGGATAGATGAAATTGGTCTCGCCGCCGCTGTAGATGCCGATCAAGGCGTCCATCAGATGATTGTGCGGGGGATACTGCACGCCGGGCGAAAGCGTGATGTGGTAGATCGTCAGGTTTGGGCTTGCATGCAGCAGCAGCTCGTCGTCGTCCTCTTCGTGAACGAGCCTGCCGAGCGCGTGGAAGCGATTGGTGTAGTCGCTGAGCACGGACTTGACTTGTCCGAAGGGATCGGGACCCGTCGCCGCGTTGACGATATCCTTGATGGCGCGGTAGAGAGGAGAATCGGCGGAGAGAGGCATTCCACAACTCCTGTCTGAGATGCTCAGCAACGCAATCTAAGCTGGCCAACGCTAGCCAATGCCGATGCCGGCGTCAACCAGGGGCGAAAGAGAGACAAGCATGAAGTCGACAAAGGCGGCGCCGTCGAAATCGCCCGCTCCCGCAAGCGCGACAACGGCGCTCTCGACGGCGGACGTGCTGCGCAGCGAACAGGCCTACGAACAGTTGAAGAGCGATATCGTCGCTTGTGTCCTGTCGCCCGGCGAAGCGTTGACCGAGAAGCAGATCGAGGCCCGCTACGGGATCAAGAAGGCGACGATCCGCTCGGCACTCGCCCGCCTGATGCAGGAGGGACTGGTCAGGAGCGAGCCGCGCCGCGGCTATGTCATCACGACGCTGACCTTGCGCGATGTCAACGAGATCTTCGATGTCCGCAGCCTGATCGAGCCTGAAGTGTTCAGGGTCGCCACCTCAGGGATCACCGAGCGCGGACTGGAGGAGATTAGGCTGGCGGCCAAAAAAGTGCTGAAGCCCGAGACGCTGCGCAGCCCTGTTGCGTTCCTGGCCGCCGACCGAGCCTTTCGCCTGGCGATCGCCGAATTATCAGGGAACCTGCGGTTGGCTCAACTCCTGAGCCAGATTCTCGACCAGTCGGAACGGGCACTTCACCTCGGCTTCAAGTCGCGCGATTTCATGCCGCTGATCATCGAACAGCAGAAGCAATTGCTGCAGGCTTGCGAGAAGAGCGACGTCCCCGGCATCGTGAAACTTGCCCGGGCACAGTGTCTTGCTCTCAAGCACCAACTGGTCGGAGCCCTGCTTGGCGGGGCCAAGCTGCGCGACGTGAACCTTCAGGACTTCGTCTGAAGCACCCGCTGGCTTCGGCGCAGGGTTCAGAGGCCTTCGACCAGGACGATCTCGCCGTCGGCGACCTTCTGGCGGATGGCGACGGCGCGCTGATATTCGGCCGAGTGGTAGCACTCCTGCGCCGCGGCGAGCGACGGAAACTCGATGATGACGTTGCGGGCCCGACCCGGCCCCTCGGCCATTTCAGACGCGCCGCCGCGGGCCAGGAACTTTATCTCGAAACGGTCGAAAGCAAGTTTGGCGGCAGCGACATAGTCCTTGTAGCCTTCCGCGTCGCGCACATCGACGCGGGCGATCCAGTATCCCTTGGGCATTTCGTTCTCCTGCTTTTATCCGTGTGCACGGCGAGGCGGTCCTCAGGCGGAGCGCATCTCTTCCAGTATCGCTTCCGCCGCCGCGCGTCGGTCGCTTGCAGCTATGATCGGCCGGCCGACGACGAGATGGCTGGAACCGTTGCGGATCGCCTGGCCCGGCGTCACCACGCGCTTCTGGTCGCCAGGGTCGCCGCCCGTGGGCCGTATTCCCGGCGTCACCACCGCCATGCCGGGGCCAACGATGCGGCGCACCGCTTCCGCCTCCGCTGCCGAGCAGACGATGCCGCCCATGCCGGCATGCAGCGCCTGTTCGGCGCGCCGCAGCACCAGCGTATGCGGGTCGTATTCATAGCCGGCGTCGATCACGTCCTGCTCGTCCATCGAGGTCAGCACGGTGACGGCAAGCAGGCAAAGGCTGCTGCCCCTGGCCGCCTCGACGGCCGCCCGCATCGTCTTGGGATAGGCGTGCAGCGTCAGCATGGTCATGCCCATCTTGACGATGTTCTCGACGCCCTTGGCCACCGTGTTGTCGATGTCGAGCAGCTTCATGTCGAGGAAGATCTTGGTGCCGCCGCTGGCTAGTTCCCGGGCGAAATCGAGCCCGCCGGCAAACGCCAGCTGATAGCCGATCTTGTAGAAGGAGACGACGCCCTCGAGCTCGCGCACCGCCTTCTCCGCGTCCTTGACCGTCGGCACGTCGAGGCCGACGATCAGCCTGTCCCGCATGGTGTCGGCCATCACGGTTCGATCCTGGTCGACAGCAAGCGTGAGGTTTCGATCAGCGTGCGGCATAGATGCTCCATCGATTGGCGTAGTCGTTCATCCCTGAAATGCCCGCCTTCGTCAAAGGCGTTGCCGCCTTCCTGCACCGAACATTCCGGCGTCACCACCTCCGTCTGGCAGCGAACCAGCACGGCGCGCAGGTGATTGATGCAGCGTATCCCGGCGAACTTTCCGCTGGAAGACGAACACAGGCCGGCAACCTTGCCGGCAAGCGGCCTGACCGGCCGGCCGCCGTCCTTGCGCACCCGGCTCACCCAGTCGATCGTGTTCTTGAGCAGCGGCGGAATGGAACCGTTATATTCGGGCGTGGCGATCAGCAGCCCATCATGGCTGCCGATCAGCCGGCCGAGCCTCTGGGCGTTTTCGGGAACGCCTTTTTCCTTCTCCAGGTCCTCGTCCATGATCGGCAGGGGATAGTCGGCAAGCGAGATGCGGGTCACCTCGGCGCCTTGCATGGCCAGTTCCATCTGCGCCACGTCGGCGGTCCTGCCGCTGAAGGCGCCGGTCCGGACCGAACCGGCGAAGACGAGGATTCTCGGGATGACGATCATTGGCCAACCTTGTTCCGGGACAGGTACAGGCAAGGGTCGGTCAAATCAACGGTTGGAAGGGGAATAAGGCAGTAGGGGAGTAGGGGAGGGAGTGGCTCGATCTCTGACTATTCCCTACTGCCCCTATTCCCTTCCTCAGTGCGCTCCGCGCCGGTAGATCCACAGCTGCGTCGGCGGGATGTTGCGGATGATGAAGTCGAAATGCTTGACCGTGTAGTTGCCGCGGCCGGGCGGGATCGGCGACAGCGGGCCATAGGTCAGCTGCACGATCGGACGGCCGGCGGGGATGCGGTCGAGCAGGCTCTCTATATAGGCGATGCGCTGGGCGACCGGGAAGTTGAGCAGCGGCACGCCGGAGACGACCGAATCGAACACCATGTCACGCTTGTCGCCAAGCGTGGCGTTAAGATTGAAGGCGTCGCCCTCGATGACATTGACGCCGGGATAGAGCCGCCGCAGATGGCGCACGAAGTCGGTCGAATATTCGACCGCGTAGAGATTTTCCGGCTTCAGGCCCTGGGCAAGGATGGCGCGGGTGATGACGCCGGTGCCGGGGCCGACCTCGAGCACGGGCAGGCCCGACTTCGGATTGACGATCGAGGCCATCTTGCGGGCGGTGATGGAACTGGTCGGCACGATCGAGCCGACGGTCTTCGGCTTGTCGATCCAGCCCTTGAAGAATTTGAGCTCGTCGTCGAACTTTTCGGCAAGCGCCTTCCGCAGTCCGGGACCACGTGTCATGCAAGCTCTCCTCAACAACGCCCCGCTTCGCTACTTAGCAGCTCGTTGGAACAAGGCAAGGCGTGGGCCTGGCATAAGGTGTTGATGACGTTTGGGAAGAACCCCCGTCATCACCCAATATCAACGTTCGCCGAAGGATTCGAAGAAGTCCTTCATGCGTGAGAAAAAGCCGCTCGACTGGGGCGAATTGTCCTGCGAGGAGAGTTGTTCGAACTCCTCCAGCAGTTCGCGCTGGCGCCGCGACAGGTTCTGCGGCGTCTCGACCGCGGTCTGGATGTAGAGGTCGCCGACATTCGGCTGGCGCAGCACCGGCATGCCCTTGCCCTTGAGGCGGAACTGGCGGCCGTTCTGCGTACCTTCGGTCACTTTCACCTTGGTCTGGGTGCCGTCCAGCGTCGTCACCTCGAAGGAGCCGCCAAGGGCCGCCGTCGTCATCGAGATCGGTACCTTGCAGTAAAGGTCGGCGCCGTCGCGCTGGAAGAACTCGTGCGGCTTCACCGCCAGGAAGATGTAGAGGTCGCCCGAAGGCCCGCCGCGCAGGCCGGCCTCGCCCTCATTGGCAAGCCGGATGCGAGTGCCGTCCTCAATGCCGGCCGGAATGTTGACCGACAGCGAGCGCTCCTCGGTGACGCGGCCCTGGCCGGCGCATTTCGGGCAGGGGTCCTTGATCGTCTGGCCGCGCCCCTGGCATTGCGGGCAGGTGCGCTCGATCGAGAAGAAGCCTTGCGTCGCCCGCACCTTGCCGTGGCCATGACACATCGAGCAAGTCACCGGCTGGGTGCCGGGCTTGGCGCCGCTGCCCGAACATTCGGTGCAGGAGATCGAAGCCGGCACGCGAATCTGCGCGGTCTTGCCCGAAAACGCCTCTTCCAGGGAGATTTCCATATTGTAGCGCAGGTCCGCGCCGCGTTCCCGGCCGCCCGACGAGCGCCGCTGGCGGCCGCCCATCATGTCGCCGAAAATATCCTCGAAAATGTCGGCGAAACCGCCGGCGCCAAAGCCCTGCGCGCCGCCATTCATGCCGCCATGCTCGAAGGCGGCGTGACCGAAGCGGTCATAGGCCGCGCGCTTCTGCGGGTCCTTCAGCGTCTCGTAGGCTTCGTTGATTTCCTTGAACTTGTGCTCGCAGGCATGGTCGCCCGGATTGCGGTCGGGATGAAACTGCATGGCGAGCTTGCGGAAAGCGCTCTTGAGCTCCTTCTCGTCGGCGCCTTTCTCGACACCCAGCGTTTCGTAGAAATCAGCTTTCATTTTTTCCCGCTGTCCGGATGCCCAACGTCTTGATGCATTGTTGCGTCGTTTGCCGGCACGTTGCCTCGATTTAGGATCGGTGCCGCCCGGATGCCAGTGCTGGCATGCGCTTGTCCGGGTTTTTCTGTCACTTTTTCGACAAAGGTTGCAAAAAAGCCCGGCTTTGCGCCGGGCTTTTCGCTTTATTTGCCGTCAGACGGCTCAGGCCGACTTCTTCTTGTCGTCGTCCTCGTCGATTTCCTCGAAATCGGCATCGACCACGTCCGAATCCTTGGCGGCGTCCGCCTTGGCGTCGGCTTCAGCCGCTTCCTTCTGCGAGGCCTCGTACATGGCCTGGCCGAGCTTCATCGAAGCTTCGGCAAGCGTCTGCGACTTGGCCTCGATATCGGCCACGTCGTCGCCCTCGGCGGCGGTCTTCAGCGCCGCGATCGCATCGGCGATTGCCGTACGGTCGGCTTCCGAGACCTTGTCGCCATATTCCTTCAGCGACTTCTCCGAGGAATGCACCAGCGCTTCGGCCTGGTTGCGGGCCTCGACCACGGCGCGCCGCTTCTTGTCGGTCTCGGCATTGGCTTCGGCGTCCTTGACCATCTTCTCGATGTCGGCGTCCGAAAGACCACCCGAGGCCTGGATGCGGATCTGGTGCTCCTTGCCGGTGCCCTTGTCCTTGGCCGAAACATTGACGATGCCGTTGGCGTCGATGTCGAAGGTGACCTCGATCTGCGGCACGCCGCGCGGCGCCGGCGGGATGCCGACCAGGTCGAACTGGCCGAGCGCCTTGTTGTCGGCGGCCATTTCGCGCTCACCCTGGAAGACGCGAATGGTCACCGCCGATTGGCTGTCCTCGGCGGTCGAGAACACCTGGCTCTTCTTGGTCGGGATCGTCGTGTTGCGCTCGATCAGCCGGGTGAACACGCCGCCCAGCGTCTCGATGCCGAGCGACAGCGGCGTCACGTCGAGCAAAAGCACGTCCTTGACGTCGCCCTGCAGCACGCCGGCCTGGATGGCGGCGCCGAGTGCGACGACCTCATCCGGGTTGACGCCTTTGTGCGGCTCCTTGCCGAAGAACTGCTTCACGATCTCCTGGATCTTGGGCATGCGGGTCATGCCGCCGACCAGCACCACTTCGTCGATCTCGGCAGCCTTCAGGCCGGCATCCTTGAGCGCCGCCTTGCAGGGCTCGATGGTGCGCTGGACGAGGTCTTCGACCAGGCTTTCGAACTTGGCGCGGGTCAGCTTCAGCGTCAGGTGCTTCGGGCCGGTCGCGTCGGCGGTGATGAAGGGCAGGTTGATTTCGGTCTGGGTCGTCGACGACAGCTCGATCTTGGCCTTTTCCGCAGCTTCCTTGAGGCGCTGCAGGGCAAGCTTGTCGTTCTTCAGGTCGATGCCCTGTTCCTTCTTGAACTCGGCCGCCAGGTACTCGACCAGGCGCATGTCGAAATCCTCGCCGCCGAGGAAGGTGTCGCCATTGGTCGACTTCACCTCGAACACGCCGTCGCCGATTTCCAGCACCGAGATGTCGAACGTGCCGCCGCCAAGGTC
Source organism: bacterium M00.F.Ca.ET.205.01.1.1 (assembly GCA_004791255.1). Classification (GTDB taxonomy): domain Bacteria; phylum Pseudomonadota; class Alphaproteobacteria; order Rhizobiales; family Rhizobiaceae; genus Mesorhizobium. The sequence goes on along the minus strand of SRUQ01000001.1, from coordinate 272,761 downwards.
ATAGACGGCGATGGTCTTGCCGTCCTTCTTGTCGAGGCCGTAGGCAAGTGCCGCGGCCGTCGGCTCGTTGATGATGCGCAGCACTTCGAGGCCGGCGATCTTGCCGGCATCCTTGGTCGCCTGGCGCTGGGCGTCGTTGAAATAGGCCGGAACGGTGATGACCGCCTTCTCGACCTTCTCGCCGAGATAGGCTTCCGCCGTCTCCTTCATCTTCTGCAGGATCATGGCCGAGATCTGGCTGGGCGACTGCTTCTTGCCGTCGGCCTCGACCCAGGCATCGCCATTGTCGCCCTTGACGATCTTGTAGGGGACAAGCTTCTTGTCCTTCTCCGTCACCGGATCGTCATAGCGGCGGCCGATCAGGCGCTTGACCGCGAAGATGGTGTTTTCAGGGTTGGTGACCGCCTGGCGCTTGGCCGGCTGGCCGACCAGACGTTCGCTGTCGCCCGAGATGGCGACGATCGAAGGCGTCGTGCGCGCGCCTTCAGCATTCTCGATTACCTTGGGTTCCTTGCCATCCATGATGGCGATACAGGAGTTGGTGGTTCCGAGATCGATACCGATTACTTTTGCCATTTTTTCTAGTCTCTCCGCTAAGCAGGCTCTCAGGACCCGTAAGGCGTTCCGACGAAAGCCCCTGTTCACAAGAAATCCCGTACGGCAACCGGTTTGCGGCGCCGCACGGCTTGGCGCGTATATAAGAACAGGCGAGATCGGGCGCAAGCATTCTGCGCAAGGCTTCCACCATCCTCGCTGGCAAGGGGGAAACGGGCCGTTTGAGGCTCACCCGGCCGATCCCGCCCGCAGACGCATGCCGGGCTGTGCAGTGAACCTTTCCGCTCCGCTGAGCGACTGACGCTCAGGCGCCGCATGGTGCGGCCCTGGAAAGGAAGCCCCTCATGACCAGCAACCCAGAGACTGCGTGGTCTCCGGGAACAACAGGAGCTCGGCGCGACCACCGCCTTCGGGACGGGGTCGATGCGCTGGGCTTCCCGCTGATTCCGTTGACCCTGCGTAAGAGCAGGCGTATCGTGACTTCGAGGAAAGCAGACAATTCGATCAGGGAAGAACGAGCCGGAATGCCGCGCCTTGCCCTGATTTGCGCGGCACAGCCGGAGGATTCTCCCCTAAACTTCGGGGGGAGTTCCATGTCCTGCGATCACGGCGCGTTCGTGCACCCTCGCGTCGGCCGTATGCGCCGCGCGATCAAGGCAACCGGCGGACTTCTTGCGTTTGCCCTGACCGCGGGCCTCTGGTTCGGCGGCCTTGCCAAGGCGCAGGAAACCCAGATCATCTATCCCGGCTCGATGGCGGTCACCGGGTTTCCCGGCACCACCATCCCCAATTTCGACACTTCTGATTCCGAAAAAGGGGGCCTGCCGCCCGGCGTCGATCCGATCGACGAGACCTTCATCGACACCACGCGCGCCACCTTGCGCGTTTTCGACGTTTCGCACCTTGGCGGGCCGGCTTCGGGCCAGCTCGTCTTCACCCCGCCGCCTTTCGAGGTGACATCAGGCCAGATCGGCGAGGTTTTCGGCCTCACCTATGACGATGGCGTGCGCGACGGCGTTGCCTCGGGCATTCCCAATCTCTATGCCGGCGCCACCTCGCTGCATGGCATCGAGATCGTCACCCCGGACGCCGACGATGATGGCAGGCCGGAACGGCAGCGCCGCGGCGCCGCCGGCGCCAGCTTCATGGATGGCCAGTTCGGCACCGAGAACGGTGGCGGGCCGGGCACCATCTGGAAGATCGACGGCATTACCGGGGCCGTGTCGAAATTCGCCGACATCGACACCAACAGCGGTCCCGGCATCGGCAATCTCACCTTCGATCCCGTCCACCGCCAGTTCTTCGCCTCCGACCTCGACACCGGCCTGGTGCATCGCATCGATGCCAACGGCCAGCTGATCGACACGTTCGACCACGGCGTCGCCGGCCGCCCGGCGCATGGGCTCGCCCCGCTCGCCGACGATGGCGCCGTCATGGACATACAGGGCGCCGCCTTCGACACTGAAGACCCGGAAACCTGGGGCTACACCCAGGACGAGCGCCGTGTCTGGGCCGTCTCCTATCATGGCGGCCGGCTCTATTATTCCGTCGGCGAAAAGTCTGAAATCTGGTCGGTGGGCATTGCCCGCGACGGCACCTTCGCCGGCGACCCGCGCTGGGAACTGACGGTCCAGGCCGACAAGGACTACGCCGTCACCGACATCGCCTTCGACAATAGCGGCTTCATATACCTCGCCCAGCGCGGCCCGATTGAGAACCGCTATGATTACAGCCGCTTCGCCGATTCGGGCAAAGGCGAGGTGATCCGCTATTTCAGGGAGAATCCGGACGATCCCACGACGGAATCGGTCTGGGTGGAAATGCCGCAGGAATACGCGGTCGGCTTCCCGCAGGGCAACAGGCAGTCCGCCGGCGGCCTCGATTTGCAATATGGCTATGACGCCGACGGCAATCTCGACACCTCCGTCTGCACCCAGACGCTGGTCAAGTCAGGCGACAAATTGCGCGATAATCCCGAACTCGCCGAGCAGCTCGCCGCCGGCGGCCCGCTTGCCGTGCATGGCGTGCAGATCACGCCCAAGGAGCTGGTCAAGCCGGCCAACGTGCCGCCCTTCGGCTCCTGGTTCGTCGACTTCGACGGCTTTTTCGAGGACCCCGAAGTGGAAGGCCATGTCGGCGACGTCGCCGTCTGGCGCCCCTGCGAGGGCCGCGCCGGCTACTACGAGGAAATACCGGGCGGCTACCTGCCACCCTTCTATCCGCCGGACTTCCCACCGCCCGGCAACCTGCCTCCGTGTCTCGATGTCGAGGATATCAGGTACTACTGCACGCCTTCGGGCCTCGAGGCCGATCTCTATCTCCATGATCATGCCGGCTTCGGCGGCGATTCGATCAAGGCCCAGTCCAGGACGCCAGGCGTCGGGGTGACTTCACCCATGTCGCATGCACCGGGCGCGCCGTACACGATCGGCATCACCGGCCACTATCCGGGCGACAGAGTGGATGTTGGACTTTGCTTCTACAGGAAGTCCGACAAGGACAAGGGTGGCTACTACCCTTGCTGCAAGATGACCTTGCCGCTCAGAACCCCAGCCGTCAGCTGCGAACGTTGAGGAGGGGAAGATGACAAATCTCGCACTCTCCCCGTTCGCGGCCACTCAACAAACCGTCATGGAGACGATCATGAAACCCCTGTCATATGCCAGGCGCGCTACGCGCTGGCTGATGGCGGCCGGTATCGCGGTCGCTCTCGCGCCCGCACTGCCGGCGTCCGCCGCCCAGAACATCCAGGCCACCAGCTCGGATGTCCAGCCGCTGCAGCTCGACAACCCCCGCGTCATCAATCCCGAACCCGGACGCGTCGTGCCGTTCTTCACCAAGACCGGCGGCCAGCGAAGCTGCGACTACGTCTTCTACACCTTGACCTTCGGCCTGCGCGGCAATGCGGAGGCCTTTGCCAATCCGAGCCTCGCGGCTGCGCTCAAGAAAGCCCAGCTCGACTTCAAGGACCAGCTCCCGCATGGTCTTTCGATCGTCAACGCGCAGGTTTCCGGCGATGGCACCGATGCGTCCGGCGGACCTCTGCCCGGCGCCGTCATCAGCAATTCGGCCGGCCCCAACGATACGGCGACGGTTTCCGATTTCCGGATTTCCGCTTCCGATCTCGACGGGTCGGGCGCGCCGAACGAACGCATCATCACCTTCAGGATCACGGCCAAGATCGACCATGCGGCGTTTCCTTCGCCGGCCACGGTCGACAACCAGGGCCTGATCAAGGTCACTGCCGGTCCCGGGACGGGCACCATCTTTCCGTCGCAGGATCCGGGCAAACCGGACGACGGCAACATCCTCACCGGGGAAAAGACGTCGATCCGCATCGACCTCACCAACTGCGACAAGCGGCCTCCGCCTCCGACCGACCATGAGTGCTTCAAGGTCGAACGCGGCACGGTCGACTGCGTCCCCGGCGGCGGCGCCTTCATCTATCACATGCCGGTCGGCCCGGACATGGGCGGCAAGTGGGTGCAGGTGTCGACGACGACACCCGGCATCACCATCATCCCCGACACGCAACTGGTGCCGGCGGGCGGCGGCGTGCTCAACTGGAAGATCGTCGGCGCATCGCCCGGCGATGTCATCCACCTCATCGTCACCGGCATCGAGACCTATGCCGGGCCGAAGGAAGGCTGGGGCCTGTGCTGCACGCAGACCATCGACATCGTCATCCCGCGCGACCAGAGGTGCCCGCCCAAGGACAAGGAGCCGGATCTCAAGGTTGAGAAGCGTGCCGATGTCCCGCGTTGCACGATGGCCGGCGGCTGCGACTTCACCATCCGCGTCACCAATGTCGGCACGGCCCCCTACAACGGCAAGATCGTGCTCGACGAAGTGACGCTGCCGGCCGGTTCGACGCTGAGTTCAGGGCCCAATCCGCCCTGGGTCTGCGTGCCTGGCACCACCCCGATGATGTGCACCCATCCGGTGACGACGCTTAACCCGGGGGCCTTTGTCGACCTCAAGCTCGGCTTCAAGCCGGCAGCGGGCTGGCAAGGCCCGGTGCTGCGCAACTGTGCCACTTACAACTATCCGGCCAGCGGCAAGCCGCTGTTCGGCAGCCAGGCCAACGACCGTGGCTGCGCCTCGATCCCGATCTGCCGTCGCGGCGATCGTGACCGCGACTGCCAGCCGCCGCTCGAGAAGAAGGTCGACCTGATCCTGAAGAAGCGCGCGCGCATTCCGGTCTGCACCCCGGACGGCGTCTGCTACTTCGTCATCGACATCATCAACAACGGCACATCGACCTATAACGGGCCGCTGACGGTGATCGACAACTACCCCAGCGGCGCGCCGACATCCTCGACCTTCGGCCCGAGCCCGCCCTGGACCTGCGGTCCGAATGGCCCTGGCCAGTTCCGCTGCGACCATCCCGGCATCTCGCTCCCCGCCGGCGCCTCGACGCCGATCGTGGTCAAGGCGGTGGTGCCGGCCAGCTACCGGTCGGACACGGTGGAGAACTGCGCCGCGGTGAAGCCTATCCCCGGTGAGGTCGACCTCACCAACAACAAGGCTTGCGCCAAGGAACGCATCCGCCATCCCAATGGCGGCCAGCCCGGACTGCGCATCACCAAAGTGTGCAGCGGCTCGCTGGCCGGTGCCGCGGCCGTCTCCTGCCGCATCACCGTCAGCAATGCGGGTACGGCTGCCCCCACCGGTCCGGTGCGGGTCAATGACGCCGCCACGCTGGTGTCGGGCGGCGCGCCCGTCCAGATCCAGACCGTCACCCCCGACGGCGCGGAATGGGCGTGCGGTCCGGTCCCCGCCAACGCGCTGTCGTGCCAGATTCCCGGCGCCGTCATGACGCCCGGAACCAGCAGGCACTTCGACGTGACGGTGTCGGCCAATGGCGAGTTCGAGAACTGCGCGCGGGGTTCGTATGGCCCGGCTCCCGGAGACGACATCGTCTATCCGATCGGCCAGGCCTGCGCCAAGGGCGGCGGTTCCTCGACCATCCGTGTCGAGAAGACCGGCGACCGCGAATGCCGCGTCGGCCAACCCTGCTCATTCGACATCACCATCACAAACGATGGCACGAGCCCCTTCTCCGGTCCGGTTCGCATCGGCGATGCGATCGGCGTGGAAGGTCTCGGGCGGCTGGAAGGCGTTGAGATCACCTCGATCGACCCGCCCTTCGGCTGTTCGCCGGAGCCGGCAACCTTGCCTCTCTCCTGCATCGCCAACCTGACGCTCGGCGCCGGCGAAAGCCAGTCGCATCATGTCACCGTGGTCATTCCCGATGACGGGCGTCTCGCCAACCTGCAAGGCAACGTCAATGGCCAGAATTGCGTTGGCGTCCTGTCTCCCGACACGCGGGTGCAGGGCGGCGGCGACGTGCTGTCCAAGGATGCGGCCAACATACAGGGCGATCGCGGCAAGGCCTATGCGTGCCACCCCTTCACCATCACGCATGAGGTGAAGAAACAGTGCTCGCCGGGCTTCGTCATGAACGATGCCGGCAGGTGCGTCTGCCCCGAAGGCACCACCTATCGCAACGGCCAGTGCACCGGCGGCAACATTCTGCCGACGCCACCGCCGCCGAAGCACTGCGTGCTGCTCGAGGGCCAGATCCGCACCGAGGACGGACGTTGCGTCTGCCCGCGCGGCACCGGGCTCGAGAACGGGAAGTGCGTCAGGATCGACAAGCCCGAGCAGTGCACTATCCGGGGCCAGGTCCACAATGCCGATGGCGATTGTGTCTGCCCGAAGGGCACAGAGATCAGGGGCAATGCCTGCCGTCCGATCCGGCCGAAGCCTGAGCAGTGCACCATCCGTGGTCAGGTCCACAATGCCGATGGCGATTGTGTCTGTCCGCAGGGCACGGAAGTCAGGGGCAATGCCTGCCGACCGATCCGGCCGAAGCCCGAGCAGTGCACGATCCGTGGCCAGATCCACGACGCCAATGGCGATTGTGTCTGCCCTGATGGCACTGAGATCAGGGGCAATGTCTGCCGCCCGGTCCGGCCGAAGCCCGACCAATGCACCATCCGTGGCCAGATCCATGACGCCAACGGCAATTGCGTCTGCCCACGCGGTACAGAGGTGATTGACGGCGCCTGCCGGCGTAAGCAGCCTCAGCAGGAGCAGTGCGACATACGTGGCCAGGTCCACAACAAGCGCGGCGAGTGCGTCTGTCCGCGTGGGACCGAGGTCATTGACGGCGCCTGCCGCAAGCCCAGGCAGCAAACGGAATGCGCGCCGGGCTCGCAGATGATCGACGGCCAGTGCCAGCCGATCATCAGGCGGCGCTGCCCGGAAGGCACGATCGGGCGGTATCCGAACTGCAGGCCGATTCGCAATCAGCCGTCGCTGGAACTCAACCCCGGCCTGCTGCTGAACCCCAACATCCTGCAGCAGGTGCTGCCAAAGCGCAGGCTGCCGGTCGAGCAGCAGCAGAGCGATCCGGCTGCAAACATCCAGAACGTCAAGCCGTAACGATCTGCCTGACGACTGGCCCCATCTGCTTGATACTGACTAAGAAACCCGCCGGAGCAATCCGGCGGGTTTCGCTCATGTTGGCAGAGGCATCTGTACACTCGACAAGTCATCCGCAGCGCATTAGGCAGTCGCTTGAGATGAAGAAGGCGCTCGGAAAGGCCGCATCCATGAGCAAAAAGACCTTGATCGCACCCTCGGTGCTGGCCTCGGATTTCTCCAGGCTCGGCGACGAGGTCGAGGCGGTGGCCGCCGCCGGCGCCGACTGGATCCATCTCGACGTGATGGATGGGCATTTCGTGCCCAACATCACCTTCGGCCCGCCGGTCATCAAGGCGATCCGCAACCGCACCAAGGCCTTCTTCGACTGCCATCTGATGATTGCGCCGGCCGATCCTTATCTGGCCGCCTTCGCCGAGGCCGGCTGCGACGGCATCACGGTGCATGCCGAGGCCGGGCCGCATCTCGACCGTTCGCTGCAGACCATCAGGAACCTGGGCAAGAAGGCCGGTGTCTCGCTCAACCCGGCGACACCGGAAAGCGCCGTCGAATATGTGCTCGACCGGCTCGACCTGATCCTGATCATGACCGTCAATCCGGGGTTTGGCGGCCAGGCCTTCATTCCGGCGATGGTCGACAAGGTGAGACGGGTCAAGGCGCTGATCGGCAACCGGCCGATCCGCATCGAGATCGACGGCGGCGTGTCGCCCGAAACCGCCCCGCTGGTCACGTCGGCCGGCGCCGACGTGCTGGTGGCGGGCGCGGCCATCTTCAAGGGCAGCAGTGTCGAGGCTTACCGGGCCAATATCGAGGCCATCAGGCTGGCAGCCGACAACGCAGCCGGCTAACCACGGCGGTTTTTTCCCGGCGTCCGCGGTTCATCAGGTCGGTTCGTCCCGCGCCAGTTCTGCCGAGAGGCTGATTCGGCCTGCCAGGCGGTGATTTTTGCGCGCGCCAGCAAAGATGATTGCACGAGCTTACGCAGAGCAGATGATTCTGCGTGCATACAAAACATGTTAATTTTCCACTGGTTGTAGAATTGCGCAAACCGGCGTCATCGCTCGTCGAATCCCGGCATATTTCTTTGTCCTAAAGTACAAGACCGCAAGCTTCTGCTTGAGCAGCGCAAGGCGAGCGATGTAGGATACATGTACGGAAGGGTTGTATCAGGACTCGAAATACCCATCGACAAATGGGGACAAGGAGTCACCTTTGACATACGGAGCTGCCAATCTGAACGACGACGGCGCAGGATCCAAGAGCACGCTTGCCAGCACGGTCTATCAGCAACTGCGTGACGATCTTCTCGGTGGTGCCCTTGAAACCGAGAGTAAGCTGCGGGTCGAATGGGTCGTTTCCAAATATGGCGCCGGTGCCTCGCCGGTTCGTGAGGCTCTCAATCGTCTTGCCTCGGAAGGACTTCTCGGCCGGCACGACCAGCGCGGCTTCTTCATCATGCCGGTCACCGCGGCCGAACTGGAGGAACTGACGCGCACCCGTTGCTGGCTGGAGGAGCGGGCGCTGCGCGAATCCATCGCCCACCGCACCCCAGAATGGGAAGAACAGCTGGTGCTAGCGCTGCATCGCCTGGGGCGCGCCTCGCGTCTCACTCCGCAGGATGGCGCATCGGTCAATGCCGAGTGGGAGAAGCTGCACCGCACTTTCCACCGTGTGCTGATTTCGGCGTGCCGGTCGCACTGGCTGGTGGGTTTCTGCGACCAGCTTTCCGACCACGCCTACCGGTACCGGCAGATGGCGAATGACGGCAGCGGCGTTCAGCGCGACGACTTCAGCGAGCACAGGTTGATTGCCGAAAACGCGCTGGACGGCAACGCCGACGGCGCTGTCGAAGCCCTGCTCAATCACTACCGCCTGACGGCAACCATCTGCATGGAGCGTTTCAAGCAGGCCGAGCCACCCAAGGCGGCCGGCGCCACCGTCACCCGCATCAGCCGCTAGAGCAATTCCAGGCAAAGTGTAAAACGGTTTTCCGTTTCGGAATTGCTTGAAAACACAGAGATAGAGCGGCGTTTCCGTGAAACGGGGAGCCGCTCCAGCGGGCGTTCCCTCCGCAGACCCATGCTCCGTCACCCCTCGACCTTGCGGCCGGGGCTGAGCCGCCGTTGCGGTCTTGACGGCGTGGCCAGGAACCGCGAACTCTTCACCGCCAATGCATGCGGCCGCAAGCGCCGCCCCGCCACCCAGGAAGACCTTATGAGCAATCACCTGTTCGACGCGTTCCGGTCCCGCATGCCGGCGCCCGGCCGCCTGCTGATGCAAACCGATGACGGGCGCACACTGACCTATGGCGATCTGCTGGCGCGCTCGGCGCAGTTGGCGCATGCGCTTTTGCAGCTGGGTGTCGAGCCGGGCGACCGGGTTGCCGTGCAGGTGGAGAAAAGCCCGGAGGCGATGCTGCTCTATCTCGCTTGCGTGCGCGCCGGCGCGGTGTTCCTGCCGCTCAACACCGCCTACACACTGGCCGAACTCGATTATTTCTTCGGCGACGCCGAACCGAGCCTGGTGGTCTGCGATCCGGCAAGGGCTGATGACATCGGGCCGCTGGCCGAGCGCTCGGGCGCGGCCCATGTCACGCTCGGCGGCAATGGCCTGGGCTCGTTGACGGACCAGGCCTCGCGGCAATCGTCCGATTTTCACGACGTCGAGCGCGGTCCGCACGATCTCGCCGCGATTCTCTACACGTCGGGAACGACTGGCCGCTCGAAGGGCGCCATGCTCAGCCACGAGAACCTGGCCTCGAATGCGCGGGTGCTGGTCGAGCAATGGCGGTTCACCAAGGTCGACGTGCTGATCCATGCGCTGCCGATCTTCCACACGCACGGCCTATTCGTCGCCACCAACGTCATTCTGATGGCCGGCGCCTCGATGTTCTTCGAGCGGAAATTCGACCCGGCCCGCATCATCTCGCTGTTGCCGCGCGCGACCGCGCTGATGGGAGTTCCGACCTTCTACACCAGGCTGCTGCAGCAGGAGGGGCTGGATCGCGAGGCGGCGAAAAACATCCGCCTGTTCGTGTCGGGCTCGGCGCCACTGCTGGCCGAGACGCACAAGGCCTGGCGCGAGGCGACCGGCCACGCCATCCTCGAACGCTACGGCATGACCGAGACCAACATGAACACCTCCAATCCCTGTGAGGGCGAGCGGCGCGCCGGCACGGTCGGCTTCCCGTTGCCTGGCGTGTCGCTGCGCATCGCCGATCCCGACAGTGGCCGGCCGCTTGCCCAGGGCGAGGTCGGCATGATCGAGGTGAAAGGGCCGAACGTGTTTTCCGGCTACTGGCGCATGCCGGAAAAGACCAAAGCGGAGTTCCGCGCCGACGGCTTCTTCATCACGGGCGATCTCGGCATGGTCGACGCCGACTTCTATGTCCACATCGTCGGCCGGGGCAAGGACCTGATCATATCGGGCGGCTACAATATCTATCCGAAGGAGCTCGAAAGCGAAATCGACGCACTTGCCGGAGTCCTGGAAAGCGCCGTCATCGGAGTGGCCCACCCCGATTTCGGCGAGGGTGTCACCGCTATCGTGGTACGGTCGCCGGCCTCCGCAATATCAGCCGCCGAAATCCTCGCCGCCATTGCCGGGCGCGTGGCGAAATACAAGCATCCGAAGCGGGTCATCTTCGTCGAGGAATTGCCGCGCAACACCATGGGCAAGGTCCAAAAGAACCTTCTGCGCGATGCATATAAGGATTTGTATGCCTCCTAGGCCAGGGCTCACTGATTCAGAGGAAGAGGTGACTGCTGACGTGGACAACGACCTAGAGCAATTCCAGGAAAAGCGCCTAGCGGTTTTCCGTCCGGAATTGCGAAAAAACAAAGAGTTAGAGCGGTTCGGCGATTCAATCAAACGCTGAACCGCTCTAGAGGCCGGAGAGCAATTTCTTAAGTAGAGCGTTGAGAGTTTCCTGCTCCGCCAGCGTCAGCACGGAGATTAATCGCTCTTCTAGCGCCACCATTGGGCCGATCAAATCGTCTATCGCGCGCTTGCCGCCAGCCGTTAGCGCAATTTGCTTGCCGCGCCGGTCGTTGGGATCGGGGCGTCGTTCAACCAGCCCAGCGCGCTCCAGTCGGTCCAGGCGGCTCGTCATGCCACCCGAGGAGATCATTGCCGATTCGTAGAGCTGTGTAGGTGAAAGCATATAGGGTTCACCGGCACGCCTGAGCGGCGTGAGCACATCAAACTCACCGACATTCAGGTCCACTTCCTTGAGCAACGGGTTCATGTGATCGCGGATCACACGCGCGGCGGCATCAAGCAGACGACCTACCGTTTCAACAGGTAACATTGGAAGATCGGGGCGCTCGCGGGCCCATTCCTTCGCTGCGGCCTCGGCGCGATCCATGGCAAATATTCCCTCGACAAAATGTATCTTGCAATCAAGATACATTGCATCTACTAACATTGTAGCAAGACAATAGCGCAGCTCGCAGCCCTGGAGAAGGAGAAATTGATGTCCAAAATGATTTTCGTGAACCTGCCTGTCCGTGATCTGTCGGCGTCGACGGCGTTCTACGTGGCTCTAGGCGGCACTGTGAACCCGCAGTTTTCGGGTGAGAAATCCACCTCGCTCATGTTCTCGGACACGATCGGGGTGATGCTGCTGACCCATGACCACTACCGCGAATTCACCACACGCCCGATCGGCGACGCACGGCGCGACAGCCAGGCAATGATCGTCCTCACTGTCGATGACCGCGACGCCGTCGACGCGACACTGAACAGCGCGGTTGCGGCGGGCGGTCGCGCCGATCCCAACCCAGCGCAGGATCTTGGCTTCATGTATAACCGCCACATTGAAGACCCGGATGGCTATGTTTGGGAAATCGTATGGATGAACCCGGGGGCGAACGCCTGAACGTAGAAGGCTACGCAGTGAGCGCGACCAGGCTCGGGACTCCCAGGTTCCGTAAGCGATCTGATAGGTCCTGAGCCTAGTCCCTACTTCCGTTTGGTCTGGGGACCTGTGCCCCACAAGGCGCGCTGCAGCAGGCCGCGTTTGCGGTTGCGCGGCACCAGGTCGATATCCCCAACCAGTTTCGCGCCGCCCTTGCGCCGTTCGAGCGTGATCTTGCGTGTGTGGAAGGCTTCCAACTCGGCCCGGTGCGCCACGCTGATGATGGTGACCTTCGGCAACTCGCGGACCACCGTTTCCATCATGTGGTCCTGGCTTTTTTCGTCCAGCGCCGAGGTTGCCTCATCCAGTACAACGATGTCGGGGCCGTGCAGCAAGAGACGCGCGAAGGCGACCCGCTGCTTTTCGCCGCCCGACAGTGTCTGGTCCCATGGCGCGTCTTCCTCGATCCGGTCGGCGAGATAGCCGAGCCCGACCCTCTCGAGGGCGGCCTTGATCTGTTCGATCGTCCAGTTTTCGGCGGCAGCGGGGTAGGCGACCACGCGGCGGAGCATGCCCGAGGGAATGTAAGGTCGCTGGGGCAGCATGAACAATCGCCTGTCGGGATGGAAATTGACGCTGCCGCTTCCCCAGGGCCACAGGCCGGCGATCGCCCGCACCAGCGTGGACTTGCCCGAACCGGATTCGCCGGACACCAGCACCCGTTCGCCCGCTTCGACCACGACCTCCGTTTCCTTGACCACCGAAGTGCCGTCGTCGAGCGTCACCGAAAGGTCATCTAGGGAGAGCATCGTATCGCTCTTGGTTTCGCCATGCTGGATGCGCCCCAGCTCGTCGCTCTGCTCGGCGCGCTCCAGCCCGTCGAGCGACATCATCAGCGAGGCGATGCGGCGGGCCGAGGCGTTCCAGTCGGCCAGGCGCGGGTAGTTGTCGACCAGCCAGCCGAACGCGCCCTGCACGATGGCGAAGGCGGAGGCGGCCTGCATGACCTGGCCGAGCGTCATCGAGCCGTCGAGGAACTTTGGCGCGCACAGAAGAACCGGCACGACCGGCGCGAACAGGCTCGATCCCTGCGAGACCAGCGCGGTGCGCATGTGCTGGCCGGTCAGCAGCGCCCATCGCTTCAGCACGCCGGCCAAAGTCTTGTCGATACCGCTGTTTTCCTCCTCCTCACCGCCCAGCAGGGCGATGCTTTCGCCGTTTTCCCGCACGCGCGTCAGTACGTAGCGGAATTCGGCTTCCGCCTGGTTCTTCTCTTCCGACAGCCGCACGAAATTCCGACCGATGATGAACATTGAGGTGGAGGTGATCGCGGCATAGGCCACCGCGGTGATGACGAGGAAGCCGGGCACGGTAATGGTCGAGCCGTCGAACGTGAAACTCAGCGCCCCGCCGATGGTCCACAGCACCACGATGAAGGTCGAGGCCGACAGGAAGGCGACAATCACGCCGGCAATGAAATCAACGGGAGACTCGGTGGCGATCCGCAGGTCCTCGGACAGGCGGGCCTCGGGGTTCTGGTGGTCGCCCTTCACCAGGTTCAGCTGATAGTAACGGCCGTTGGTGAGCCAGCGCGCTATGACCGAGGTCGTCAGCCAGGAGCGCCAGCGGCGTTGCATGGTCATGCGCAAATAGACCTGCGCAACCACAAGGCTCATGCTGCCAAGCACGACCGGCACGAACACCGCGCTCAGGAAATAGACGGTGTGAGCGTCTCGCTTCTCGATGGCGTCGAAGATGGCGCGGTTCCAGACGTTGATCCCATACTGGAAACCGACATTGATGACGATCAGCATCAGCAGCCCGACCGTCAACGGCCAGGCGAGCCTGTCGCCGTGCCGCCCCCAATAACCGCGACCACTGATCCAAAAACGCCGAAAAAGGTATTTCTTGCGAGCCTGCTCGGCTTCCTCGGGCGTCAACTCCGGATCGGGTTCGACAGCCTCGGGCGGCGGCGGTGTTGCACCACCCACGACCTCGGACGCTGCTTCGACGGTCGATGCCTTGGTCTCCTCCTCGCGCGGCCTCTCGTCATGCGACTTGCGCCGCGGCCTTCCGCGTCGCGGCTTCGTGACGCCGTCCGGTTTGATGCCGTCGGCCGGTTTCGATTTGGGTTTCGCCTCAGACATACGCCCGACAACGACCTCAAAATCAAAAGGTTTCATGCCATCCGATGAGATGACAACTCCCAGCCGCTGCTGTCACTTCCCGTCCAGCAGCCCGACGACATGGTCGGCGATCGCCAGGCTCGCCGTCAGGCCGGGACTTTCAATGCCGAACAGGTTGACGATTTGACCCGCGCCATGAACGGCTGGGCCTTGCACCACGAAGTCGGCCGCCGGCTGGGCCGGGCCCGACAGCTTCGGCCTGACGCCGGCATAGGCCGGCTGCAGGGCACCGTCCTCGAGGCCAGGCCAGTAGCGTCTGATTTCGTCGTAGAAGACACCGCCTCTACCCGGGTCGACCGTATAATCCACATGGTCGACCCATTCGACGTCGGGGCCGAATCGCGCGCTGCCGCCAAGATCCAGCGTCAGATGCACGCCAAGGCCGCCATTGACCGGAACCGGATAGATCAACCGCGAAAAAGGCGACCGGCCGGCCAGCGAAAAATAGTTGCCTCGTGCCAGCCAGAGCGGCGGCACATGGTGCTTTGGAAAGCCGTCGATGCGCTGGGCAAGCGCCTGCGCGTCGAGGCCGGCGGCGTTGACGAAGGCGCCGGCTTTCAACGCGAACATCTCGCCGTCGCCATCGCGCGTGGTGATTTCGATACCGTCGGCCAACACGGTCGCTCCGGCAATCTCGGTCAGCAAGGCGAACGACACACCTGCGGATTCCGCGTCGCCGCGCAACGAAAGCATCAACGCCTGGCTGTCGATAATGCCCGTCGAGGGCGACATCAGCGCGCCGGAGCACCTCAGTGCCGGTTCGAGGATATTGGCTTGCGCGGCGCTCAGCAGTTCGAGGTCGTCGACCCCGCACTCAAGCGCATTGGCGCGGATCGCCTCCAGCCCGTCCAACGGGTCCGGTTCGACAGCGACGATCAGCTTGCCGGTGCGCCGATGGCCGATGCCGCGCTCGCGGCAATAGGCGTAGAGAAGCCGGCGCCCTTCGACGCAGAGCCGCGCCTTCAGGGTGCCCGGCGCATAATAGAGCCCGGCATGGATGACTTCGGAATTGCGTGAACTGGTGACGGTGCCGATCGCGCCGGCCTTCTCGACCACCAGCACCTCGCGGCCCGCCAGGGCCAGCGCCCTGGCGACGGCGAGCCCGACGACGCCGGCTCCGGCGACGACGCAATCGATGTCATGCATGTCAGGCTTTCATGGTGACCCGTCGGCGTCGGCGGCGAAAACCCTGTCGCCGCCGATCCAGACGCTTTTTACAGCGAGATCATCCGACAGCGCAACGATGTCGGCGGCGGTGCCGTTGGCGAAGCGACCGAGCCGGTGCGCCTGGCCGATCGCTTGCGCCGGATAGAGCGAGGCCATGCGCAAGGCTTCGGACAGGTCGAGGCCGACGGCGCGGTGCATGTATCTGACAGCCGAGATCATGTCGAGATCGGCGCCCGCCAGCGTGCCGTCGGCGAGCCGCAGGCTGCCGTCCCGGCGGTAGATGGTGCGCCCGTTGAGCGTGAACGAGGTCATGTCGGTGCCGATCGTCGCCATCGCGTCGGTGACCAGCACGATCCTGCCCGGTCCCCGCTTGGCGTCCAGCGCGATCCTGATCGTCGCCGGATGGACATGGATACCGTCGGCGATCAGCCCGGCGGACAAGGCTCCGATATCGATGGCCGCGCCGGCAAGGCCGGGCTCGCGGTTGCCGATCTGGCTCATCGCGTTGAACAGATGCGTCGCCACGTTGGCGCCGGCCTCGGCGAAGTCCTTCGCCGTGGCATAGCCGGTGTCGGAATGGCCGAGGCTGACGATGATGCCGGCCCTGGCCAAAGCCGTCACTCGGCCCGCCTCGACGGATTCGGGCGCGATCGTCGTCAAAAGCACCGGCAGCTTGCCGCGGGCCGCGATCAGCATCGCCTCGTCCTTGTCCGTCATCGGTCGGATCAGCGCAGGGTCGTGCGCGCCCTTGCGGACAATGGACAGATGCGGCCCTTCCAGATGCAGTCCAAGGAAGCCCGGCACCTTCCGCAGTGTCGCGGCTTCACCGGCGGCGACCGCGGCGGCGGTGATCTCGGGCGTGTCGGTGATCAGCGTCGGCAGCAGCGCCGTCGTGCCGAACGGCGCATGCGCCCGGCAGATGGTCTCGATCGAGGCAACGTCGGGATGGTCGTTGAGCATGACGCCGCCGCCGCCATTGACCTGGATGTCGACGAAGCCCGGCGCCAGCATGCCGCCACCGGTCTCGACGATGCGGATATCGGAAGCGATGGCGCCGGCCGGCACGATCGCCTCGACGAGGCCGTCGCGCACGACCAGGGCGTGGCCTTCATGCCAGTCGTCGCCGTCGAAAATGCGGGCGCCAGTCAGGGCAAAACGGTCGCTCATACCGTCTCCGTCACTTTGCGCAAATTGCGCGGCGTATCCGGATCGAGGCCGCGATGGCGGGCAAAGGCTTCGACGAACATATAGAAGGACACGATCAGTGTCAGCGGATCGGTCAATGGATGGCCGGTTGCGACATGCGGCAGGCGCACGGCGCGGTTGGCAAGGGCGGAGGTGACGAACACCGGCGCGCCCTTGGCCGCTAGGCTGTCGGCGGCCTCGGCCACGGACGGCTCGGACGCGTCGCGCGCGGCCAGCGCCAGTACCGGAAAGTCGGGGCCGATCAGCGCCAGCGGGCCGTGCATGACCTCGGCTGCGCTATAGGCCTCGGCATGCATGCCGCAGGTCTCCTTGAACTTCAACGCCGCCTCGTTGGCCATCGCGGCCGACGGTCCACGGCCGAGGATGAACAGCGACTTCTGCTTCTCGATGGTGTCGGCAAGCACGCCCATCCAGTCGCAGGCGATCGCCTTGCCGAAATGCTCCGGCAAATTGGCAAGCGCCGCAAGCAGCTTTTCGTCGCCGGTCGAATGCGCCATCAGCGCCAGGCCGGCAACGGCGGAATTGATGAAGGTCTTGGTTGCCGCGACGCTGCGCTCGGGGCCGGCCAGCATGTCGATCGCGTAGTCCGACGCGCGCGCCAGCGGCGAATCGGCCGTATTGGTGATGGCAATGGTCAGCGCGCCGCCGGCCCGCGCCGTCTCTGCCATGGCGACGATGTCGGGGCTCTTGCCCGATTGCGAGATCGCCAGGCAGGCCGAGCCGCCAAGCCTGAGTTTTGCGCCATAGATTGAAGCGATCGACGGCCCGACCGATGCGACGGCCAGCCCGGCGGTCAGTTCGACGGCGTATTTCATGAAGGTGGCGGCATGGTCGGACGAACCGCGCGCCACGGTGACGACGAAATGCGGGTCGCGCTCGCGCAGGCCGCGCCCGGCCTCGGTCAGCACCGCGCCGGAACCGTCGAGCAGGCGGGCGACGGCCTGCGGAATCTCCTCGATCTCGCGTCGCATATGGGTGATGTCTGCATTCATGGTCGGACCTCTTCGCTCGGCCCTGTCAGCCGCAGTTCGGCGACGAAATCATAAGCGTCGCCCCGGTAGATGGAGCGGGTGAATTCGATCACCTTGCCGCTCGCCAGATAGGAAATGCGCTCAATATGCAGGCCGGCGACGCCGGGCGGCACTTCGAGCAGGCGGGCGTCTTCGTCGCCCAGATTGGCGGCCGAAATGCGCTGCACCGCGCGCACCGGCCGGTTGCCGGTCAGTTCCAGCGCCGCGTAGAGCGAGGAGCCGATAGCCTCGGGATCGGGCAGCGCGCTGGCCGACAGCGAGGCGCGCTCGATCGCCAACGGCGTGTCGTTGGCGATGCGCAGGCGCGCCACGCGTGCGACCAGTTCGTTCGACGACAGGCCGAGCACCATCATCTCGTCGGGCGAGGGCGCGTAGAGGCCGCGGTCGAGCCAGGCCGAACGCACCGCCATGCCGCGCCGCGCCATGTCCTCGGTAAACGAGGTCAGCCGCGACAGCGACTGCTCGACACGCTCCATGCGCGGCGCCACGAAGGTGCCGGAGCCGTGGCGCTGGACGAGGATGCCGCCCTTGACCAGGTCCTGCACCGCCTTGCGCACGGTGACGCGCGAAATATCGGCCTTGGTCGCGATGTCGCGCTCGGAAGGCAGCGCGTCACCCGGGCCGATCAGGCCGCGATTGACGGCGTCCTCGATGCTCTTCCGCAGCTGCAGGTAAAGCGGCGCGCCACTCTGCGAGGACTGTTTCAGCGCGGCGAAAATCTGGTCGGCGGCGTCGCTCATTGCGCGGCCTTTCCGGACTCGACAGGTCTGGCGAAAAGGCGGGCCGCCATCTGCACCGCGCCGCCCAGCGCGTCGTCGAGCGGCTCCTTCAGCAGCGCCCGGTAGCGCACCGACAAGCGCGGCGCGTAAAGCGGCGCCAGTCCGCCAAGCAGGCAGAGCGGCGCCCCGGCCGCGAGATCGAGCGCGCCGAGCGAGGCTTCGACGTCGGCGACGGCCTTGTCGAGGATCCAGTTGGCGACGGCGTCGCCCTTTTCGGCATGTTCGAACACTTTCGGCGCGAAACCGCCGAAATCGCCGGGCTTGGCGTTGGTGGTGAACTCGACCACGTCTTCAGGATTGTTGCGGAAGATGGCCAGCATGGCCAGCGTCAGCGGCGAACCCGCGCGGACGCCGTCATGGGCAAGCAGTGTCTGTTCGAGCAGGTCGCGGCCGATGCGGGCGCCGCTGCCCTGGTCGCCGACCTGGAACCCCCAGCCGCCGATGGCGCGCGATTTGCCGCCCTTGCGCGCCATATAGGCGGTGCCGGTGCCGAGGATCGCCATGGCGCCGTCACCCGCGCCGACAGCGCCTTCGAGCGCGATCTCGGCGTCGGTCTCGACGCGGCTTATGCTGAACGGCAGGATCGCCTCGAGCTGCTGCCGGTAGGTGCCGACATTGGCGCCGGCGAGGCCCAGAATGGCCGGCGTCGACGGGATCAGCTCGGGATCCTGGCCGGCGGCGATGAACGCCTGGCGCGCCGCCTCGACGATATTCGAGCGGGCGCCGGTGAGGTCGGTGCGGATATTGGCGGCACCGCTTTTGGCGCGACCGACGACGGCGCCGTCCGCGGTTGCCAGGGCGGCCCTGCAACTGGTGCCGCCGCCATCGATGCCGAGTACAAATTTCACGCGATTTCTCCTCCGGGCGGATAATACCAATAAAATACCAATAGCCAAGGCTTAATTTCCGTTTCAAAAAGATTAAGCCGTATTTTATTGAAAAACCTCGACATTTTGTCGGCTCAGTGATTTCATGTCCGCAAATTCGTTAATGCGTGTGGACAAGTGGTATTTTTTTGGTATTGTTCTCGCATTGGAGGAACTGGGATGGCTGAAACGCGCACCGAAGCGCTGCACAGGAATGCCGAGGGGCTGGATATCCAGGCTCCCGAAGCCATTCTGGCGTCGCTGGCCGATGCGCAGGTCGAGGCCGCGAAAGTTGTCCGCCACGCCATTCCCTCCATCGCCACAGCAGCCGAGATCATCGCGCGCAGCCTCAAAGGCGGCGGCAAGCTCGCCTACGCCGCGGCTGGCAGTTCCGGCCTGATGGCGCTGGCCGATGCGCTGGAACTGCCCGGCACCTTCGGCATCCGGCGCGATCGCATCGCCATCCTGATCGCCGGGGGCGACGAGGCTTTCAGGACGCTGGCCGGCGGGCCCGAGGACGACTCCGAGGAAGCAGCAGCGGCTGTCGCCGGCGCCGGCATCGGCAAGGGCGACTGCCTGATCGCCATCTCCGCCAGCGGCTCAACACCTTATGCCGTCCAGGCGCTGACGGATGCGCACAACCGGGGCGCGGCCACCATCGGCATCGCCAACAACCGCGACACGGCGCTGCTCCAGCGAGCCGATACCGCCATCCTGCTCGAGACGCCGCCGGAAGTCATTGCCGGTTCGACGCGCATGGGCGCCGGCACTGCGCAGAAGATCGCGCTCAACATGCTGTCGACGCTGGCCGCGGTCCATCTCGGCCATATCCATGACGGCTACATGGTCAATCTCAAGGCCGACAACATCAAGCTGCGCGACCGCGCGGCGCGCATCGTCGCGGCCATCAGCGGCCGCAGCAGGGACGATGCGGCCCGGCTGCTGGAACAGAGCGGCGGCGCGGTCAAGACGGCCGTTCTGCTCGCCGCCGGCGCCGACACCGCCGACACGGCCGAGAAACTGCTTGAAAGCGCCGGCCAACGGCTGCGGCCGGCGCTTTCCGCGCTGGGGCATGATCCCGAAAAGTGGAACCCGCTTTTCGGAAAAGATCATGCCCGAACAAAGAAGTAGAGCCTGTTTCATCCCGATTACCATCGGGGTGAAACGGGCTTGCGAGGGGAGCAAGGGGCCGCAAGCCCCCGTTCTCATCAAAACCGAACCTGAAAAAGGTCAACAGGGAGACTGAGCATGACTACGAAACTACTGACGGCACTGCTTCTGGGCACCAGCATTCTCGGCTCGGCCGGGTTGGCTCACGCCGCTGACGTAACGCTCAACATCGAAAGCTGGCGCGGCGACGACCTTGCCATCTGGAAGGACAAGCTGATCCCGGCTTTCGAAGCCAAGAACCCCGGCATCAAGGTGGTGTTCGCGCCATCGGCTCCGACCGAATATGACGCAGCCCTCGGCGCCAAGCTCGCCGCCGGCTCGGCGGGCGACCTGATCACCTGCCGCCCGTTCGACAAGTCGCTTGAACTGTTCAAGAAGGGCAACCTCGCCGACCTCTCCTCGCTGCCCGGCATGGAGAATTTCTCGCCGGTGGCCAAGTCCGCCTGGCAGACCGACGATGGCAAGGCGAGCTTCTGCGTGCCGATGGCCTCCGTCATCCACGGCTTCATCTACAACAAGGACGCCTTCGACAAGCTCGGCATCAAGATCCCGACGACCCGCGACGAGTTCTTCGCCGCGCTCGACAAGATCAAGGCCGACGGCACCTACATCCCGATGGCGATGGGCACCAAGGACCTCTGGGAAGCCGCGACCATGGGCTACCAGAACATCGGCCCGAACTACTGGAAGGGCGAGGATGGCCGCGCTGCCCTGATCAAGGGCGAGCAGAAGCTGACCGACAAGGACTGGGTCGCGCCGTATGAGGAACTGGCCAAGTGGAAGCCGTATCTCGGCGACGGCTTCGAGGCGCAGACCTATCCGGACAGCCAGAACCTGTTCACGCTCGGCCGCGCCGCCATCTACCCGGCCGGCTCGTGGGAAATCGGCCTGTTCAACACCCAGGCCCAGTTCAAGATGGGCGCCTTCCCGCCGCCGGTCGAGAAGGCCGGCGACACCTGCTACATCTCCGACCATACCGACATCGGCATGGGCCTGAATGCGGCTTCCAAGAACGCCGACGCGGCCAAGACCTTCCTGTCGTGGGTGGCCTCAGCGGATTTCGCCACCATCTACGCCAACGCGCTGCCGGGCTTCTTCAGCCTGAACTCCGCTCCGGTGAAGATGGCCGACCCGCTGGCGCAGGAATTCGTCTCCTGGCGCGGCAAGTGCAAGTCGACGATCCGCTCGACCTACCAGATCCTGTCGCGCGGCACGCCGAACCTCGAGAACGAGACCTGGGTTGAATCGGCCAACGTCATCAACGGCACCGACACCCCGGAAGCTGCTGCCAAGAAGCTGCAGACCGGCCTCGACAGCTGGTACAAGCCGGCGAAGTAAGAGCTCAGGCAACGGAGCCGGCTGGGCGCATGCCCGGCCGGTTCCGGACTGGCTGGTTCTTTAAACAGCACCCACTCAGATAGCGATTGTCGGCACCGCCTCTCGGCCTTACCCTTGCTCAATGGGGAAGGCTGGCTGATCAATCGCAGGCCTTGTTCCTGCCGCACGCGGCAGGGTCTGTGCCGTGCATCGAGGCATCATCTGGCATCAACTTCGTCTGGAACCGAGAGACGGCGGGGACCGAACTCATGGCCGCACAAACACGACCGAAAAGACCCTTCCGCTGGCATATCGCCATCTTCCTGGCGCCGGCGGTGCTGGTCTACACGGCAATCATGATCCTGCCGCTCGCCGGCACGCTGCAGCTCTCGCTGTTCCGCAGTATCGAGCAGCATCAGGTCTTCGTCGGGCTGCAGAATTTCAGCACGCTGTTCGGTGATCCCAACTGGTCGGTAGGATTCTGGAACGCGCTGAGGAACAACACCTGGTTCTTCATCATCCACATGCTGGTGCAGAACCCGATCGGCGTGCTGCTGGCGGCACTCCTGTCCAGTCCCAGGCTGAGATTCGCCGCCTTCTACCGCACGGCGATCTTCGTGCCGACCATCCTGTCCTTCGTCATCGTCGGCTTCGCCTGGAAGCTGATCCTGTCGCCGCTGTGGGGCGTGGCGCCGCATCTTCTCGATTTCGTCGGCCTCAAAAGCCTGTTCACGCCATGGCTCGGCAAGGAGCAATACGCGCTGACCGCGCTCAGCCTGGTCTCGGTATGGCAGTTCATCGGCATCCCGATGATGCTGATCTACGCAGCCCTGCTGTCGATCCCGGATGAAGTCATCGAGGCGGCCGAATGCGACGGCATCACCGGCATGTCGCAGTTCTGGAAGATCAAGCTGCCGCTGATCCTGCCGTCGATCGGCATCATCTCGATCCTCACCTTCGTCGGCAATTTCAACGCCTTCGACCTGATCTACACCGCGCAGGGCGCGCTCGCCGGGCCGAACTATTCGACCGACATTCTCGGCACCTTCCTCTACCGCGCCTTCTTCGGCTTCCAACTGCAGGTCGGCGACCCCAATATGGGCGCAGCGATCGCCACCATGATGTTCCTGATCATCCTCGGCGGTGTCTGCGTCTACCTGTTCCTCATCCAGACGCGCCTGCGTCGCTACCAGTTCTGAGGGGCAAGAGATGAGCACCGCCACCCGTTCCCTGCCCCGCACCATCGGTGCCCACGCGATCCTGTTGACTTATACGGCGATCGCGCTGTTCCCGGTGATCCTGGTCATCATGAACTCGTTCAAATCCCGCGCCGGCATCTTCAGCGCACCGCTGACGCCGCCGACGCCAGGCACATTCGACCTGATCGGCTACACCACGGTGATCGGCCAGGGCGACTTCATCCACTATTTCCAGAACAGCCTCGTCGTCACCATCGGTTCGCTGTTCTTCGTGCTTCTGTTCGGCGCCATGGCCGCCTTCGCGCTGTCGGAATACCGCTTTCGCGGCAACACGCTGATGGGGCTCTATCTGGCGCTCGGCATCATGATCCCGATCCGGCTCGCCACCGTCGCCATCCTGCAGCTGATGGTGGCAAGCGGGCTGGTCAACACGCTGACGGCGCTGATCCTGGTCTATACCGCGCAAGGCCTGCCGCTCGCCGTCTTCATCCTGTCGGAATTCATGAAGCAGGTCTCCGACGATCTGAAGAATGCCGGCCGCATCGACGGCTTGTCGGAATATACGATCTTCTTCCGGCTGGTGGTGCCGCTGGTGCGCCCGTCCATGGCGACCGTCGCCGTCTTCACCATGATCCCGATCTGGAACGATCTGTGGTTCCCGCTGATCCTGGCGCCGTCCGAAGAGACCAAGACGGTGACGCTCGGCGCGCAGCTCTTTCTCGGCCAGTTCGTCACCAACTGGAACGCCATCCTGGCGGCGCTGTCGCTGGCGATCCTGCCGGTGCTGGTCCTTTACGTCATCTTCTCGCGGCAGCTGATCCGCGGCATTACGTCGGGAGCTGTCAAGTGAGCGGAGGGCTGCTAATCGCATTCGGTCGGCGCTGCACCCCACCCGGCGCTGCGCGCCGACCTCCCCATCAAGGGGAGGTAGGAGGTCGCTGCTTCATCCCTGACCGCCGGAGTTCTGACTTTCACGCCGCTTCTACGGCAGCGAGCAAGGCCACGCCGACGCCTTACCTCCCCTCGATGGGGAGGTCGGCGCGAAGCGCCGGGTGGGGTGACACCCTGGTAGGAAAAATTGCAACCGTTGGAGCAGCCTCGTGAGTTCTCCTCTCCGCGTCGTCGTCGCCGGCCTTGGCAATATGGGTCGCAGCCATGCGCTGGCCTATCATACCAATCCCGGTTTTCAGATCGCAGCACTCATCAACCGTTCCGACGTGCCG
Organism: bacterium M00.F.Ca.ET.205.01.1.1; assembly: GCA_004791255.1. GTDB lineage: Bacteria > Pseudomonadota > Alphaproteobacteria > Rhizobiales > Rhizobiaceae > Mesorhizobium. Next base: position 248,754 of record SRUQ01000001.1, on the reverse strand, counting down.
CTGCCGGACGGGCTGGCGGGCTACGGCATCCGGCGCTCCTTTGATGACGCGCTGCGCGAGGAAAAGCCCGATGTCGCCTGCATCGCCACCTATTCCGACAGCCATGCCGACTATGCGGTGAAGGCGTTCGAAGCCGGCTGCCATGTCTTCGTCGAAAAGCCGCTGGCAACGACGGTGGCCGACGCCAGGCGCGTCGTCGCCGCCGCCAAGGCCAACGGCAAAAAACTGGTGATCGGCTATATCCTGCGCCACCATCCTTCGTGGGTGAGACTGATCGCCGAGGCGCGCAAATTGGGCGGCCCATACGTGTTCCGCATGAACCTCAACCAGCAATCCTCGGGCGATACCTGGCAGACGCACAAGCAGCTGATGCAGACGACATCGCCGATCGTCGACTGCGGCGTCCACTATCTCGACGTCATGCTGCAGATCACCGACGCCAGGCCGGTCGAGGTGCGCGGCATGGGCGTCCGGCTGAGCCAGGAGGTTGGCGCCTCCATGTACAATTACGGCCACCTGCAGGTGCTGTTCGATGACGGCTCGGTCGGCTGGTACGAAGCCGGCTGGGGACCGATGATCTCGGAGACCGCCTTCTTCGTGAAGGATGTCATTTCGCCGAACGGCTGCGTGTCGATCGTCATGAAGGAAGGCGTGAAGTCCGACGATATCGACACCCACACCAAGACCTCGACCATTCGCCTGCACAGTGCGGCGACCGGACCGGACGGCAAGTTCACCAGGCCCGACGAGATGCTGTCGATGGCGGGTGAACCCGGCCACCAGGACCTCTGCGACCTCGAACAGGCCTTCGTGCTGAAGGCGATCCGCGAGGATATCGACCTGACCCGCCATATGGACGACGCGGTGAAGTCGCTCGCCGTCTGCCTTGCCGCCGACGAGAGCGTGCGCAGCGGCAATGCCGTGAAACTCTAGAAACAGGAACGACGCCGTGGGCTCGCTGAAGATCGAGAATGTGAAGAAGGCCTTCGGGCCGGTCGAGGTCCTGAAGGGCATCGACCTCGAAGTGACGGATGGCGAGTTCGTCGTCTTCGTCGGCCCCTCGGGCTGCGGCAAGTCGACCTTGCTAAGGGTCATCGCCGGGCTGGAGGATTCGACCTCGGGCCGGGTGGTCATCGATGGCGCGGATGTCTCGGTCACGCCGCCGGCAAAACGCGGCATCGCCATGGTGTTCCAGACCTATGCGCTCTATCCGCATCTGACGGTGAAGAACAATATGGGCCTCGGCCTCAAGCAGGCCGGCACGCCGGCGGCCGAAATCGACCGCCGCATCGGCATCGCTTCGTCCATGCTGTCGCTGGAACCGTACCTGGAACGGCGCCCGGCCGAACTGTCGGGCGGCCAGCGCCAGCGCGTCGCCATCGGCCGCGCCGTGGTGCGCGAGCCCAAGCTGTTCCTGTTCGACGAGCCGCTGTCCAACCTCGACGCGGCGCTGCGCGTCAACACGCGGCTGGAAATCGCGCAGCTGCACCGCCGGCTGAAGGCAACCATGATCTACGTCACCCACGACCAGGTCGAGGCGATGACGCTGGCCGACAAGATCGTCGTGCTCAATGCCGGCCGGATCGAGCAGATCGGTGGCCCGATGGAGCTCTACAATGCGCCGGCAAATGAGTTCGTCGCCGGCTTCATCGGCTCACCGAAGATGAACTTCATCGACGGCGCCCGTCTCGGCGAGACCGCCAAGACTATCGGCGTGCGGCCGGAACATTTGACCGTCAATCCGAATTCGGGCGCCTGGAAAGGCACGGTCGTGCATGCCGAGCACCTCGGCGCCGACACCAATCTCTATCTCGACTGCGAAAAGGCCGGGTTGATCACGGTGCGCATTTTCGGTGTCTACGACGCCGAGCCGGGCACGACGCTGTACGCGACGCCCGATCCGGCGAAGACCTATCGGTTCGGCGCGGATGGGAAGACGATTAAGTAGCGCGGAACCGCGCTCTTCCTTCTCCCCTTGTGGGAGAAGGTGGATCGGCGCGCAGCGCCGAGACGGATGAGGGGTGTTCCAGCGGAATGAGGCGTGGAAAGATCGAAAGATTTCAGCCGCTTACTTCTGCAAAGCCGCGATCCTTCGCGCACCCCTCATCCGACCTCGCTTCGCGAGGCCACCTTCTCCCACAAGGGGAGAAGGTAAGAAGCCGCATCTACACGTCAGCCTTGAACGTCTGCTTCTGCTGGCCGAGACCCTCGATGCCGAGCTCGACCACGTCGCCGGCCTTGAGGAACACCGGCGGCTTCATGCCCAGGCCAACGCCGGGCGGGGTGCCGGTGGAGATGATGTCGCCGGGGTGCAGCGACATGAACTGGCTGAGGTAGGAGACCAGATACTTCACACCATAGACCATGGTCTTGGTCGAGCCGTTCTGCATCGTCTTGCCGTTGACGGTCAGCCACATCTTCAGGTCCTGCGGATCGGCAACCTCGTCCTTGGTCACCAGCCAGGGGCCGGTCGGGCCGAACGTGTCGCAGCTCTTGCCCTTGGTCCACTGGCCCTGACGCTCGGCCTGGAAGGCGCGCTCGGACACGTCATGGGCGACGGCATAGCCGGCGACATAGTCGAGCGCATCGTCCTCGCCGACATATTTTGCCGTCTTGCCGATGACCACTGCCAGTTCGACTTCCCAGTCGGTCTTCATCGAGCCGCGCGGGATCAGCACGTCGTCATCGGGGCCGACGATGGCCGAGCTTGCCTTCATGAAGATGATAGGCTCCGACGGCACCTTGGCGCCGGTCTCGGCGGCATGGTCGGAATAGTTGAGGCCGATGCAGATGAACTTGCCGGTGCCGGCGACGCAGGCGCCCAACCGCGGCTTGCCGGAAACGACAGGCAGCGACTTCGGGTCGAGCTTCGACAGCATGTCCAGCGAGGCCGGATGCAGCGTGGTGCCGGCAATGTCGGCGACATGGGCGGACAGATCGCGGATCGTTCCATCCGCATCGAGCAGGCCGGGACGTTCGCTCCCCACCTCGCCATAGCGCAGCAGTTTCATCTAAAACCCTTCTCCAGTTGCGGCCTCGTGGCCTTTTCGCAAACTCTCCGCCGAGGCGACGGCTTCTCACGAGGAAACCGGGCGGACCGTATCCACCGACCTCATCCCGGGCAAGCGCCGACACGTCCGGGGAGCGCCGTCGAGGCGGATTTTCAGACTTCTCGATCCTCCGAACCGCCGCTCAGATCGACCAGCCGCCGTCGATATTGTAGGCCTGCCCTGACGTGTAGGTCGCGCCGGCCAGATAGACGGCGAGATCGGCGATTTCCTCAGGTGTGCCGAGCCGGCCCATCGGCTGGCGGGCGATGAAGGCGGCGCGGGCGGCTTCATAATCGCCCTGCGCGTGCATGCGGTCTTGCAGCGACGGACTTTCGACCGTGCCGGGACAGATGGCGTTGCAGCGAATGCCCTTGCCGACATAGTCGGCGGCGATCGCCTTGGTCAGGCCGATGACGGCCGCCTTGGTGACGCCATAGGCGAAGCGGTTAGGCACGCCCTTGCCGGCGCCGGCGACCGACGACATGTTGATGATCGACCCGTCGCCGCGCTCCAGCATGCCGGGCAGCACGGCGCGGATGGTGCGGATCATGGCGCGCACGTTGAGATTGAAGGCGAAATCGAGATCGGCGTCCTTCATCTCCAGGATAGAGCCGGCGTGAACGAAGCCGGCGCAGTTGAACAGCACGTCGACGCGGCCGATCTCGGCAAAGCCGGCGTTGACCGCCTCGTCGTTGAGCACGTCCAGTCTGCGGGTCTTGATCCCGGATGTCTTGGCGAGTTCCGCCAGCAGCGCTTCGTTGATGTCGGTGGCATGCACCACGGCGCCTGCCTTGGCGAAGGCCAGCGCGCTTGCCTTGCCGATGCCTTGCGCCGCCGCCGTGACGACAACGACCTTGCCTGCCAGATCCGCCATGCTGTTCTCCTCGCCCGCTTGGGTCATTGCCATCTATCGCTGCCTGGCCAGGGTGTCATGGGCCAGTCGGCCGCCATTGTGCGGCCTGGCCGGCGGCCAGTTCAGGGATAAATATGTTTTTTCTCGTTAAAGAACATATGTCCGGGCGTCAAGCCCGAACACGATCCATATGGTGGCGGCCGCTGGCGGGCTCAGTCGCCGTAAGGCACCCAGACGTTCTTCACCTCGACGGCGCGGCGCAGCAGGGCATCGCCGGCGGCCTCTTCCGAGGCCCAGTCGAGGCTGCGGCCATTGCCGCCCCAGACGCGCTTGAGGTTGCCGATGGAGTCGGCCTCGGCCTTGGCGCAGGTCTCGGCATCGGCGAACACCCAGAGCCCGTCGACGTCGTCATGCTTGGCCAGCACGCCGGCAAGCTCGGCCGTGCGGCCGGTGATGATGTTGATGGCACCGGCCGGAACGTCTGAATATTCGATCACCTGATAGAGATCGGTGGCAAGCAGCGGGTGGCGTTCGGACGGCACCGCGACCACCGTATTGCCCATGGCCAGCGCGGGCGCCACCAGCGAGATGAAGCCGAGCAGCGGCTGATTGTCCGGCGCGACGATGCCGACGACGCCGACCGGCTCATGCAGCGCCAGCGTCACGGCGCGGGCCGGCGGCTGGTGCACACGGCCCTCGAACTTGTCGGCAAGGCCGGCATAGAGGAACAGCCGTTCGATCGACTGGTCGACTTCCTCGCGTGCGGCCTTGGCCGGCGCGCCGGTGAGCTGCACGAGCCGGGCCGCGAACTCGTCGGCGCGGCCCGAAAGGTTCTCGGCCAGGTAATAGAGCACTTGCGACCTGTTGTAGGCGGTCGCCTCCGGCCAGGCCTTGCAGCCCCGCGCCGCCGCGACGGCGTCACGGATATCCTTGCGGCTGCCAAGCCCAACCTCGCCGGCGAGCTTGCCCTTGGCGGTGGCAACGGCCAGCGAATAGTTGCCGTCAGGCCGGACCTGCTTGCCGCCGATGAACAGCTTGGCCGTGCGGTCGATTGCGGCGCCCTCGGCCTGCTCGACCGTTGGAGCGGAGGCGGTCACCGGCTTGATGACCGGGCCGAGCGGCAATTTTGCCGCGAGATATTCGAACATGCCTTCGCGGCCGCCCTCGCGGCCGAAGCCGCTCTCGCGATAGCCGCCGAAGCCGCAGGCGGCGTCGAACATGTTGGTGCCGTTGACCCAGACAACGCCGGCCTTCAGCTGCGGCGCCACATGCAGGGCAAGGTTGACGTTCTCGCTCCACACCGAGGCGGCCAACCCGTAGCGCGTGTTGTTGGCAAGCTCGATCGCTTCCTCGGTGTTGCGGAAGGTCATGGTCGCCAGCACCGGCCCGAACACCTCCTCTTGGGCAAGAATATTAGCCGGCGAAACGCCGGTGGCGAGCGTCGGCAGATGGTAATAGCCCGTCGACGGCAACGTCGCGTCCGGCTGCCAGCAGACGGCACCCTGCCTGGCGCCCTCGGCCACCAGTCCCTTGACCCGATCGAGCTGGCTGATGTCGACCAGTGGGCCGATATCGGTGTTCTTGTCGAGCGGGCTGCCGACGCGCAGCCGGCTCATCCGCGTCTTGACCTTGGCGATGAAAGCCTCGGCAATGCCCTCCTGCACCAGCAGCCGCGAGCCGGCGCAGCAGACCTGCCCCTGGTTGAACCAGATGCCATCGACCAGACCTTCCACGGCGCTGTCGAGATCGGCATCCTCGAAGACGATAAAGGCCGATTTGCCGCCAAGCTCCAACGACAGTTTCTTCCCCGACCCGGCCGTCGCCTTGCGGATGATTTTTCCGACCTCGGAGGAGCCGGTGAAGGCGATCTTCTGAATGCCGGGATGGTTGACGATGGCCGCGCCGGCTTCCGGGCCGCCCTGGACGATGTTGACAACGCCTTTCGGCACGCCGGCGCGTTCGCAGATTTCGGCGAACAGGATTGCCGTCAGCGGCGTGAATTCGGCCGGCTTCAGCACCACCGTGCAGCCGGCGGCCAAAGCCGGTGCGATCTTCCAGGCCAGCATCAGCAGCGGAAAATTCCACGGGATGATCTGGCCGACGACCCCGACACCCTTATGGCCGGGGAAATCCTTGTCCAGCGCCTGCGCCCAGCCGGCATGGTGGATGAAATGGCGGATCGCCAGCGGCACATCGATGTCGCGGCTTTCGCGGATCGGCTTGCCATTGTCGATTGTCTCAAGCACCGCGAACAGGCGCTGGTGGCGCTGCATGGCGCGGCCGATGGCGTAGAGCACCTTTGCGCGCTGGTATCCCAGGGACGCCGACCATTTCGGCAGCGCCTTGGTGGCCGCCGCGACCGCCGCGTCGATGTCGGCGGCAGTTGCATCCGACACCTTGGCCAACAGCTTGCCGGAAGAGGGCTCGCTGGTCTCGAAGGTCTTGCCGCCGCTTGCCGGCTTCCAGCCGCCATCGATGAACAGCGCCTTGGAAAAGTCGCGCCCGGCCAGCCAGGCATCGGCCTCGTGGCGGGCTTCGGGTGCGGGGCCGTATTCCATGGCGTGATAGCGATCGAGAATGTTCATGGATTTGTTCCTTGAAGGCTGGCTCCAAGCCTAGCACCCCTCATCCGACCGAGCTTTGCTCGGCCACCTTCTCCCACAAGGGGAGAAGGGGAGGCGCATGTCTGGGGGCCACTCAGTTGCTCACAATGGTATTTGATTGGCAGATCGGGGCAGGGCCTGTCCTTCTCCCCTTGTGGGAGAAGGTGTCGCCGAAGGCGACGGATGAGGGGTGTTCCAGCCATCACCGCGTTGACGAACTCAAGCCATCGCGTGGCGGTGATTGGCCGAATAGTGCCCGGTCAGATGGTGCTCGAGCTGGCGCTCGATGTCGGTCAGCAGGCTGGAAGCGCCGAAACGGAACAATTCCGGCTCCAGCCAGGGCCGGCCGAGCTCTTCCTTCATCAGCACCAGCCAGTCGAGCGAGGCTTTCGCGGTCGAAATGCCGCCGGCCGGCTTGAAGCCGATGAGATAGCCGGTCTCTTCAAAATAGGCCCGGATGGCACGCGTCATGGCCAGGCCGACGGGCAGCGTGGCGTTGACGCTTTCCTTGCCGGTCGAGGTCTTAATGAAATCGGCGCCCGCCATCATCGCCACCATCGAGGCCAGCATGACATTGCGCAGCGTCGCGAGGTCGCCGGTGCCGAGGATGACCTTGAGATGCGCGTCACCGCAGGCGGCACGCATGGCGACGATCTCGTTGAACAGCTCGCGCCATTTGGCGCCGAACACCAGGCCGCGCGGAATGACGACGTCGATCTCGTCGGCGCCGTCCCGCACCGAGGCTTCGATCTCCTGCAGCCGGGTCGACAGCGGCGCCAGCCCATGCGGAAAAGCGGTGGAGACCGCGGCGACGTGGATGCCGGTGCCGCGCACCGCATCGACCGCGGTGGCGACGAAGGGATGATAGACGCAGACCGCGGCCGGGCGGATGGTCTCGCCCGATATGCCCAGCCCCTCGACGATGTCGCTGCGGAACGGGTTGATCGCCTTGGCGCACAGCCGGCGCACGCGCTCCTCGGTGTCGTTGGAGTTGAGGGTCGTCAGGTCCATGCAGGCGACGGCGCGCAGCAGCCAGGCCGCCTGGTTGTCGGCCTTGATCGAGCGCCGCTTGGTCAGGCTGGCAACGCGGCGCTCCAGCGCCGAACGGTTGACGCTGCGCACCGATTCCAGGAAGCCGAGGTCGAGCTTCATGCCGGGATTGCGGGCAATGCGATGGTCTGAAGGAACCGGCGTGTTGGCGGCGGCGCGCCCCGGCAGCGGCATCACCTTGGACGCGCCGAGTTCGGCTTCGCGGATCGTGCTGCTCATCTCCTGCCCTTTCACTCAGCGACTTGCGCTTTATGCCTTCGTGTATCGACACGCATGACGATAGCCCGTGCAGCGATGCTTCACGAGTCCTTCAAAGGGTCATAGCGGAAAAAGGCCGCTCGGGCAGCAGATTTTTGACCGTACGGTCAAACCGTCATGCCGAATGGATGCTTCCGGCGTTGGAGATTGGCCGAAACGCCCATCCCTTCGTCATACTCGGGCTTGACCCGAGTATCCATTCCGGGACCTCTGCCGCGGAGCGCGACGGCGCAGAATTCTGTAACCGCCGCAACGCCTTAGCATCGCGGAATGGATTCCTTGGGCTGCGAAGCAGCTCCAGGGGTCTGCGCGCGTCGCTCCGCTCCTTGCTCCGCCCTAGAATGACGAAGCGCGAATGTCGTCGCTAATCTCAGACGCCTCCAACAGAGCTGGCGGACTGCGGCGCGTCTCAGCCGACGAAGGCGCGCTCGACGACGAAGGTCGAGGGATGGCTGAGCGAGCCCTCATGGAAGCCGAGGCTTTCGGCCAATTCCTTGACGTCCTTCAGCATGTGCATCGAGCCGCAGATCATGATGCGGTCGGTCTCGGGATTAAGCTTGTCGATGCCGAGGTCGCTGTAGAACTTGCCCGAGCCGATCAGCGCGGTGATGCGGCCCATGCGCGCCGACTCCTCGCGGGTCGTCGAATTGTAGAGCGTGACGCGCCCAGTGGTCAGTTCGCCGATCAGCGGGTCGTTCTCGAGTGCCGCCACCAGTTCCTGGCCATAGATCAGCTCGGCATTGTCGCGGCAGGTGTGGGTCAGGATCAGCTGGTCGAACTTCTCGTAGGTGTCGGGGTCGCGCAGCAGGCTGGCGAAGGGCGCGATACCGGTGCCGGTCGAGATCATGAACAGGCGCTTGGCCGGGGTCAGCGCGTCGACGACCAGCGTGCCGGTCGATTTCTGGCGCATGATGACGGTGTCGCCGACCTGGATCTTCTGCAGCTCCGAGGTCAGCGGACCATCCGGCACCTTGATCGAGAAGAATTCCAGCTCCTCGTCCCAGGCCGGGCTTGCCACCGAATAGGCGCGGAACACCGGCTTCTCGGCATTTGGCAGGCCGATCATGACGAACTCGCCGGAGCGGAATCGCAGCGACTGCGGACGGGTGATGCGGAACGAGAACAGCCGGTCGGTATAATGCTTCACCGACACCACGGTCTCGGCGTAGACGTTGGCCGGAATCGGGAACTGCAGGGGCCGGGCGCCGGCGGTGCTGAACGCGGATGTGGTGTTCATCAATTCCAACCTTCTCGCCCGGTTACAGACGCGGGCGGCAAATCTTCTGCTGCGCGCCCGAACCATTCAGGTTCCGGCGTGCCCGGCACGCTACCGAAATCGGTAAGGCCTTGTGTCCCGAATTTATTAGTATACAAATGATATTTGCGTCAAGATGGCACGGTAAAAAGCCTTTCCAAATGGGCGCATATCCGTAGTTCTGACATTTCGGGTTTCGACGATGAAAGAGAATTTTTCGGCGCCGCCGCGAGACTCCTCTGGCAGTGTCGTCGCTGGCATCGATGTTGGCGGGACCTTTACCGACCTGCTTTTGATCGACGGCAAGGACGGTGGCAAGGTGTATCTGGCCAAGACGCCGACGACGGTCGACAACCAGGCTTTCGGTGTCGTTTCGGCGCTTGGCGCCACTGGTTTTGCCGTCGATAGCATCGACCTCATCGTGCACGGCACGACCACCACCACCAACGCGGTTCTCGAGCGCCGACTGGCCAAGACCGGCATGATCACCACGCGTGGTTTTCGCGACGTGATCGAGCTTGGCCGCCGCACGCGGCCGCAGCCCTATGGCATGACGGGCACCTTCGTCCCGGTCATTCCGCGCAATCTCCGGCTCGAAGTGTCGGAGCGCGTCGAGGCCTCGGGCGTGGTGCGCAAGCCGCTCGACGAAGCCGAAATGCGCGGAGCCGTGCAGGCGCTGGTCGCCGCCGGCTGCGAATCCCTGGTCATCCATTTCCTGCATTCCTACGCCAACCCTTCGCATGAGCGGCGCGCCGCCGAGATCGCCGCCGAACTGTGGCCGAACGGCTACATCACCACGGGCCATGCATTGCTGTCGGAAGCGCGCGAATTCGAGCGCGGGGTGACGGCTTCGGTCAATGCCTCGGTGCAGCCGATCCTGGAGCGATATGTCGAGCGGCTGCGCAAGGAACTGGCCGCGAGGGGCTATATCAGAGACTTCCTGATCATGAACGGCAATGGCGGCATGATCTCGGCCCGCTTTGTCACACGTGAATCGGCCAAGACCGTGATGTCCGGCCCGGCCTCCGGCGTCATCGCCGCCGCCTATACGGGCAAGCGCGCCGGCTTCGGGAACCTCGTCACCTATGACATGGGCGGCACCTCGACCGACGTGGCGCTGATCCGCAACGCCGAGCCCGCGGTCTCGAACGAGATCGAGATCGAATATGCCATGCCCATCCATGTACCGATGGTGGCGGTGCACACGGTCGGCGCCGGTGGCGGCTCGATCGCCCGCGTCGACGCCGCCGGCCTGATCCAGATCGGCCCGGAAAGTGCCGGCGCCAATCCCGGCCCGATCTGCTACGGGCGCGGCGGCACGGAGCCGACCATCACCGATGCCAATCTGGTGCTCGGCCGGCTGGCGCCGAAGAAGCTGCTGGCGGTCGACAATCCGGTCACATCGGAGCACGTCACCGGCATTTTCGAGGACAGGATCGGCAAGGCGACCGGCCTCTCCGGCGTCGAGGCGGCGGGTGCGGTGCTGCGGCTCGGCAACATCAAGATGGCCGGCGCCATCCGCATGGTGTCGGTGTCGCGCGGCCATGATCCGCGCGATTTCGCACTGTTCGCATTTGGCGGCGCCGGGCCGCTGCATGCCACCGCCTTGGCGCGCGAACTCGGCCTGCCCCGGGTGCTGGTGCCGGCCCGGCCCGGCATCACCAACGCGCTCGGCTGCGTCGTCGCCGATCTGCGCCACGACTTCGTCAACACCATCAACCAGCCGGTGGCCATGCTCGATGAAGGCAAGCTCCATCAGGTATTGGAACGGCACCGAAACGAAGGCGAGGAGCTGATCGGCAAGGAAGCGGTAAAGCCGGAGACGATCCGCGTCTCTCACTCCGCCGACATGCAGTTCGTAGGCCAGACCCACATCATCAACGTGCCGCTGCCATCCTCATCGGTGAGCCGCGCCGAACTGCAGGCGCTGTTCGAAAAGGCCTATTTCGCCCGCTTCAAGGTCGAGCTGCCGGAAATCCGCGCCAACCTCGTCAACCTCAACACCTCGGTCACCGGCGTCAGGCCGGCGATCGATCTGTCGCGGCTGATCGACCCGGCCGGGCGCGCAAAAACGCTCGACGAGGCGCGGCGCGAGATCCGCCCGGTCTGGTACGGCGGTCGCTGGCACGACACGCCGGTCTACGCACGCGAAAAACTGCCGCTCGACGCCATCATCGAAGGCCCGGCGATCCTCGAACAGATGGACGCCACCACCGTGCTCGAACCCGGCGACCGCGCCCGCTCGGACGCCGACGGCAACATCATCATCGACATCGGCGAGGCCTGAGATGCCTGACATTGATATGCAAAAGCTCGACGCCATCACGCTTTCGGTCCTCCAGGCCGCCCTGCAGCAGGTCTGCGACGAGATGGACCTGACCTTTTCCCGCGCCGCCTTCTCGCCTGTCATCGCCGAGGCCAATGACCGTTCCGACGGCATCTATTCGGCTGTTGACGGTTCGCTGATCGCGCAAGGCAGCCAGGGCCTGCCGGTGTTCGTCGGCGTCATGCAGTATTCGACCAAAACGGTGATCGAGATGATTGCCGACGGCCGCTGCCTGGCGCCGGAGCCGGGCGACATCTACATCGTCAACGACCCCTATCTCGGCGGCACGCACCTGATGGACGTGCGCTTCGTCATGCCGGTCTACCGGGACGGCAGGATATTCTGCTGGCTGTCCAACACCGGCCATTGGCCCGACATTGGCGGTTCGGTGCCCGGCGGTTTCTCGGCTTCCGCCACCGCCGTCGAGCAGGAAGGCCTGCGGCTGCCGCCGGTAAAGCTGTTCAAGAAGGGCGTGCTCGATCCGGAAATCTACGCCATCATCTGCTCCAATATCCGGGTTGCTGACCAGCGCATCGGCGACATCAGGGCGCAGGCCGCCGCGCTGCTGATCGGCCAGGACAGACTCAATGGAATCCTGGATCGTTACGGAGATGAAACGGTCACCGAGGCGATCGCCGAATTGCGTCGCCGCGCCGCCGAGCAGATGCGCGCCAACATTGCGGCCATTCCCGATGGCACCTACCGTTCGCAGGCCTTTGTCGATTCCGACGGGGTGGTCAACGAGCCGCTGACCATCGCGCTTGCCGTGGAGAAAAAGGGCGACACGCTGACCTTCGATTTCACCGGCTCATCGAAGCCCTGCGCGGGACCGATGAACAGCGTGCTGGCGACAACCCTGTCCTCGGTTTACCTCGCCATGCGCCACATCTTCCCCGATGTGCCGATCAGCGCCGGCGCCTTCGAGCCGCTGGAGGTCAAGCGGCCGGAGGGTACTTTCCTCGATGCCCGATATCCACGGCCTGTCTCGGGCTGCGCGGCGGAAGTGTCGCAACGCATCGCCGAGGCGGTTTTCGCGGCAATGGTCCAGGCCCTGCCGGAGAAGGTGACCGCCGCCCCCGCCGGCTCCAGCGGCAATTTCGCGCTTGGCGGCAACGATCCGGCGCGCGGCCGCGACTATGTCATGTACCAGATCTCCGGCGGCGGCTATGGCGGCAATTCCGGCCATGACGGCCTGACCAATGGCTGCTCGACGATCGGCATTTCCAAATCGCCGCCGGTCGAGATCATGGAGCAGGCCTTTCCGGTGCTCTATCGCCACTATGCCTTGCGCGAAGGCTCAGGCGGCGCCGGCCGGCATCGCGGCGGCTTTGGTTTGGCGTATGAGGTCGAGATATTGCGTGGCGAAGCCCGCGCGTCCTTCGTGATGGACCATGGCCGCTTCGGCCCGCAAGGCGCACTCGGCGGCAGGGATGGCGAGCCCAACACGGTGACCGTCTTCCGTGGCGGCGAGGAACATGTGCCACCGCATCTGTCGAAGGAACAGGACATTGCCTTGAAAGCCGGCGACCGTGTGCGCGTCGGCACGCCCGGCGGTGGCGGCTACGGCGATCCGCGCGAGCGCGATCCAGGCCTTGTCGCCGAGGACGTCAGGCTAGGTTACTATACGGCTGAGCAAGCCAGGGACCTGTTCGGGGTCGAATGAACCCGGCGATCCTCAGTGCCATGGAGAAGCGGCGCTAGGTCTGTAGCTCGGCCTTCAGCGCGTCGGCGAATTTCTGCGCGATCTTCTTGAACCCAGCGGGAATGGGATGAAGCTCGTTGGCCCAGTCGGCCAGCTTCAGCGTGCCTTGCGTCTCGACCAGATGGAAATTGTTGCGGGGCTCGTCGGCCAGGCGTTTGACGACGTCGCGGAACGCCGCCAACGCGTCGTGGACAATGACCGTGCCCTTGGCCACTGTCCAGTTGCAGAAGTCGAGTGACGGCTTGAGCCAAGGACCGGCGCAGGAGGGATGCGCCCCGTTAGGGATCGGAAAATCATAGCAATGCCCGAAGATCGGCACATCAGGTGCCACCCGGTCGCGCAACGCGAACAGGTCGAGATAGCAGGCTTCGATCATGCCGAGCGCCTTGGCGAAGCGATCCTTGTTCAGGCCGGCGGCGTGGCCGTCATTGAAGTCGAGGAAGATGCAGAACTGTTCGCCGGCAATGTCGTTGCCGCCGGCCGAGAACAGGATGGCGTCAGGCTTGCCGTTCAGCCAGTTGGCCTTGTTGCGCAGCGCGGCGATCATGCTTTCCTGCTTGGGCAGCGACATCTCGTCGGTCGCCGCATCGCCGTGATGCGCAAGGTTGAGGATCGTCGGCGGCGCACCGCCGATGCGACGCAGCTGCGCGATGACATCGGTGTCCGTGAGCGGCAGGCCGTTGCCGGTCAGGGGATAGTCGAACCAGGAGTCCCCTTGCGCCAGCATGACGAGCGGCCGGTTGACGACGGCCGCCTCCAAAGTGGCGGCACTGTCGCGCGCCGCGGCCAGCCGCTGGATGTTGGCCTGGTGCACCTGCGTGCGCTTGGCGATGTCCTGTTCGATCTGGCGCTGCAAGGCTTGCTGGGCAAATTCCGGCTGATCCACAATCCCCTCCCATGGCTGCCGTGTCGGTTGGACAAGTAATGTCCGTGGAATTTTCTGCAAAGCTGCCGATGATCGGCGCTGGATACTATCATGCCGCCGGCAATACAGTAGCACGAGCACTTCCCTGGATGCGGAAAATTCGGCGCAGTGGCGAGCGGTTAGGTGGCCATGCCGCCGCGCCGTGATCGCCGCATGAGATGTCGCTTCCGTCTCCGCCGCAGGCAGGGAAGGCCGTAGACTTGCCCAGCTCAACGGAGATCTGGACCATGCGCCTTTTCGGTCGTTTCGTGCTTGCCGCTTCCGTCGCCCTCACCACCGGCGCTGCTTGACCATCTTGGCTGAGCGGCGTTCCCCTTTCTACAGCAGCATCGTCGCGCTAGGCGCCACCATGGGCCGGGTCGGCGGTGACTTCATCTCGGCCAAATACTATTCCGGCATTGCCGACGAGCACCTGAACACGCGCAAAAATGTCGGCGTCCAGGATCTCAGCACCATGGGCAAGATGGATATCAAGGGACCGGAAGCCGAGGCGCTGGTCAACCATGTCATCGTCAACGACGCCGCGGCGATGAGACCGGGCCAGGTGCGCTACTCGACCGTCTGCCGCCAGGATGGCGGCATGATGGACGACCTCACCGTGTTCCGGCTGGCGCCCGAGCATTTCATGCTGGTGACAGGCTCGGCCAACCGCCTGAAGATGCTGCCCTGGCTCCAGCATCATGCGCAGGGACGCAAGGCCTATGTCACCGATATCACCGCTGCCGTCGCCTTCCCGACCATCCAGGGTCCGCGCTCGCGCGAACTCCTGAAGGCGATGGTCTCTGAGGCGGATCTCGATGGATTGAAGCGCTGGGCGTTCACCTCGGGGCGCATCGGCGGGACCAGGGTGCTGATCTCGCGCACCGGCGTCACCGGCGAACTCGGCTTCGAACTGTTCGTGCCGGCGGATGAGGCGGCCTCGATCTGGGATGCGCTGATGCGGACTGGTGAGGCCTTCGGCCTGAAACCCTATGGCGTTCTGGCCATGTTCACGCTCGGCCTGGAAAAGGCCTATCCGGCGCATGGCATCGACATGGACGAGAGCCGCACGCCGTTCCATGTCGGCCTCGACCGCTGGATCAAGTTCGACAAGGGCGATTTCATCGGCCGCGAAGCCTTGCTTGGGATCCGCGACAAGGGTCTCGACGAGCGCTGGACCGGCCTGATCCTCGACGGAGACAACCCCGCCGCGACCGATGCCCGGGTGCTGGCCGACGGGGAGGATGTCGGCGTGGTCACCTACAGCGACCACGGCTACTCCCTAGGCAAGGTGCTGGCGACGGCGCATTTGCGGTTGCCGTTTACGGCTATTGGCACCGAGCTCAGCATAGCCATCGACGGCCAGCCCGTGCGGGCGCTGGTGGCGCCGATGCCGTTCTTCGATCCGGAGGGGGCGAGGCTGCGGGGTTAGCTCGTGTTGCGTCGGCGGGCCGCATGCCTCGGCGATTGGCGCAAACGCCCCGCGTTTCGTCATCCTATGGCGAAGCAAGGAGCGAAGCGACGCGGCGCAGACCATAGGATCCATGCCGGGACTCCAATGCGTTGCCACGGTCCAGAATTCTGCTCCGTTGCAACCGCCGGCAAGGTCGCGGCATGGATCCTCGGGTCTCCGCGACGCCGCTACGCGGCTGCTCCGCCCGTGGATGACGAAGTCGGGGAAGCCCCGTCAATTCTTATCCGGCCTACCCTCGCCGATCCAGCCTTGCCACCAGCCGGTCGCCGACCCACTGGATGCCGCAGACCAGGACGATCAGCACGACGACCACGGCGACCATCACGCTGGTCTCGAACCGCTGATAGCCGTAGCGGATGGCGAGGTCGCCGAGGCCGCCGGCGCCGATGGCGCCGGCCATGGCCGAGGCGCCGACCAGCGTTACCAGCGTGACGGTGAAGCCGGCGACGATGCCGGGCAGCGCCTCCGGCACCAGCACCTCGCGGATGATTGTCCAGCGGTTGCCGCCCATGGCGCGCGCCGCTTCGATCAGCCCGTGGTCGACTTCGCGCAGCGACACTTCGGCGATGCGCGCGTAATAAGGCGTGGCGGTGATCGACAGCGGCACGATGGCCGCCCAGGTGCCGATCGAGGTGCCGACGATCAGCCGCGTCACCGGGATCAGCGCTACCAGCAGGATGATGAAGGGCACCGAGCGGAAGCCGTTGATGACGGCGCCAAGCACGCGGTTGACCCACAGGTTCTCTGCAATGCCGCCGCGCTCGGTGGCGATCAGGGCGAGCCCGAGCGGCAGGCCGAAGACCAGCGAGATGAGACCTGAGGCGGCCGTCATCAGCACCGTCTCCCAGATCGACCGCAGAAGAAGCTCAAACAGGATCGGCGACATGGCCAAGCACCTCCACCCGCGCCTGGCGGGATTCTAGAAAAGCGATCACCTCGGCGAGATGGCCTGCATCGCCGCCGGGGATCGACAGGAACAGCGTCCCCACCGGCTCTCGCTGGATATGGTCGATGCCGCCATGGACGAGGCGGAAGGCGCCGGGCACGGTTTTCGCCAGATCGGACAGCAGCGGGCCACGCGCGGCTTCGCCGGCCACATCCACCCGCAGCATGGTTTGCGCGCCGGCTAACGGACGGAGTCGGGCGGCCAGTTCGTCAGGCAGTTGCGGCCGGATGGTGCCGAGCAGTCGTTTTGTGATGTTCGATTGCGGGTCGGCGAACACCGACCATACCGGCCCCTCTTCGACGATGCGCCCGGCATCGATCACCGCCACGCGGTCGGCGATCGAGCGGATCACTTCCATCTCATGGGTGATCAGCAGGATGGTCAGGCCAAGCTGCCGGTTGATGTCCTTCAGCAGCGCCAGAATGGAGCGCGTCGTTTCCGGGTCGAGCGCCGAGGTCGCTTCATCCGACAGAAGCAGTGCCGGCCGCCCGGCCAGCGCCCTGGCAATGCCGACGCGCTGTTTCTGCCCGCCCGACAACGATACCGGATAGGCCTTCGCCTTCTCCGACAGGCCGACGAGCTCGAGCAGTTCGGCGGCGCGCCGCAACCGCTCGGCTTTCGGCAGGCCCTCGATCTTCAGCGGCAGCGCCACATTGTCCTCGACGGTCTTGGCCGACAGCAGGTTGAAGTGCTGGAAGATCATGCCGATGCGCCGCCGCAGCGGCTGCAGCTCGCGCTCGCTGAGCCGGCTGATCTCGCGGCCTTCGATGAAGACGTCGCCGGTATCGGGCCGCTCCAGCCCGTTCAGGCAACGGATCAGCGTCGATTTGCCGGCGCCGCTGCGGCCGATAATGCCGAGGATCTCGCCCTTGCGCACCGTCAGTGAAATGCCGTCGAGCGCCGCCGTGGGGCCGAAACGGCGCTTCAATTCGACAAGCCGCACCACATCTTGCGCCCGAGCATCGGCATCGTCCGTGTTGTCGATGGTTGCCGTCACATGCTGGTTCATTCGCGGATCCCGAAACAGGAATGCGGCCCGCGCCTTGCGCGGACCGCTGGTTTCGTCAAAGCAGACACTTCCGTGCCCGGATGGACTCAATAGGCGCTGAGGCCGGTGCCCTTGTAGACCTTGTCGAACTCGGCCTTGACCGCCTCGTTCTGGTAGGAGGCGACCAGTGTCTTCACCCAGGCGTCGTTCTCATTGCCCACCTTCACCGCGATGAAGTTGCGATACGGATTGTCCGCGGTCGGCTCCTGCGCGATGCGGTTTTCCGGGGTCAGGCCGCTTTTCAGCGCCCAGTCGGTGTTGACCACGGCGGCGTCGAGATCCTCGACCGAGCGGCCGACGATGCCGGCGTCGAGTTCCTTGATCTCGACCTTCCTGGCGTTCTCCGCGATGTCGGCGGTGGTGGCCAGGATGCCGGTGCCATCTCTGAGCTTGATCACGCCCTCGTTCTGCAGCACGCGGAGCGCCCGGCCTTCGTTGGACGGATCGTTGGGCACGCCGATCACGGCGCCCTCGGGCAATTCGGCAACCTTCTTGTACTTCTTGGAATAGAGGCCGATCGGCCACACGCCGGTATAGCCGACGCGCACGATTTGATAGCCCTGCGTCTTGATCTGGTTGTCGAGGTAAGGCTGGTGCTGGAAGGCGTTGGCATCGATCTCGCCGCGCTCCAGCGCTTCGTTGGGCTGGGTGTAGTCGTTGAACACGACGGTCTCGATCGTCAGGCCCTTTTCGGCCGCCTGGGCGACGACGACGCGCCAGACATCCTCGTCCTCGCCGCTGATGATGCCAACCTTGATCGCCTTCTTGTCCTCGGCAAAGGACACATGCGGCGCCATCAGGCTGCCGATCGCCACGGCCGATGCGAACAGCAGCGCAAGGCCGCTGCGCCGGTTGAGAGTTGACCTGAGGGAAGCGGGCAAAGTGTTGGTGAAGTCGGACATGTCTCTAATCTCTGCGGTTGTGAAGTCATGGCAGCAAGGCGGATTGCCCAAGCTTGGTCACATCGTCAGAAATTCTATCGGCTTTATCAAAGAACGCGTTTCGCCATTCCGCTCAAAGTCGGGAATATTCTCTCAAAGTTTTTCGGGACGGGAGCACAGGACGCCGCCGGATCGGCCGCGGCGGAGCCACGGCACGATCCGTTGGGCGTTGAGAGGCAGTCAGATTCTCAGAGACCTCTCAAAGCGCGATCCACGCGGTCTTCAGCTCGAGATATTTCTCCAGCGCGTGCAGCGACTTGTCGCGGCCGAAGCCGGATTGCTTGACGCCGCCAAGCGGCACGGTGATGTCGGCGCCGCCATAGGTGTTGACGTGGACGACGCCGGCATTGATCGCCCGCACCATGCGGTGCGCCGTGGAGAGATTGGCGGTCCATACGGCCGAGGCGAGCCCATAGACGGTCGAATTGGCAAGGCGCACCGCTTCTTCCTCGGTCTCGAAGCGCATGACGCCGAGCACCGGCCCGAACACCTCTTCGCGGGCAAGCTGCATCTCCTGCGTCACATTCTCGAAGATCGTCGGCGCCATGTAGCTGCCGCCGGTCTCGGTCAGGATCCGTTCGCCGCCGGTGACGAGACGGGCGCCTTCCTCGCTGGCTTTGGCGACGAAGCCGAGATTCTTGTCCAGTTGCTCGGCGCTCGATACGGCGCCGATACCGCTCGAGAGATCCAGGGGATCGCCGACCTTCAGCCGCGTCGTTGCGGAGAGGAGCTCGTCCATGAAGCGGTCATAGACCGAGGCCTGAACCAGGAGGCGCGAGCCGGCGACGCAGACCTGGCCGGAATTGCGGAAGATGCCATTGGCCGAAACCACCGCCGCTTGGCTGAGATCCGGCGCGTCGGCAAAGACGATGTTGGGCGACTTGCCGCCGAGTTCGAGGAAGACGCGCTTCAGATTGGAGCGGGAGGAATAGTCGAGCAAGCGACGGCCGACCGGTCCCGAGCCGGTGAAGGCGATGGCGTCGACATCCATGTGCAGGCCAAGCGCCTCGCCGGTGACCGCGCCACGTCCGGTGACGACGTTGAGCACGCCGGGGGGCAGTCCGGCCTCCGCTGCCAGTTCGGCCAGTCGCAGCAGCGTCAGCGAGGCGATCTCCGGCGGCTTGACCACCACGCAATTGCCGGCGGCAAGTGCGGGCGCGATCTTCCAGGCGCCGATCATCAGCGGGAAGTTCCACGGCACGATGACGCCGACGACGCCGAGCGGCTCCTTGTGGATCAGCCCCAGCACATTGTCGGCCGTCGGCGCGATCTCGCCATAGACCTTGTCGATGGCCTCGGCGTAGTAGCGGAGCGTGCCGGCCGCCGACAGCGGCTCGGCCTTGTAGGCCATGCCGATCTCGGTGCCGTTGTCGCGCACGCCGAGCACGGCCAGTTCGTCGACATGCTTCTCGATCAGATCGGCGAATTTCGACAGCACCTTCTTGCGGAAGGCCGGTGCCGCTCGCGACCACGAACCTTTCTCGAATGCCTTGCGCGCCGATTTGACCGCGCGGTCGATATCCCCGGCATTGCCGTCGGCGATGCTGGCGAAGGTGCGGCCGTCGATGGGCGATGTCACCGCCAGGCTCGCCCCGCTTGTCGCCTCGGATTGCGCGCCATCGATGAACAGGCCACGTGCGCCGATTTCCGCCTTGCGCAGCGTGTCGATGGCATTCTGACTGATCATGGGGAACCGGCTCCGAAACTGACATGCAATGTGGTGGGCGCCCGGAACTCCCAGCCGCGGAACACCGGTTCCTTGCCGGGCACCAGGCGAAGATCGGGGAAACGTTCGAGCAGCAGCCTTACCGCAAGGCACATCTGCTCGCGCGCGAAAAACCGGCCTGAGCAGAAGTGATGGCCGAAGCCGAAGGCGGCGTGGTTGCCTTCGTCGCGGTTGATGTCGAAGCGGTCCGGATCGGCAAAGCGGCTCTCGTCGCGGCTGGCCGAGGAGACAAGGGCTGCGACCGGCGCACCGGCGGGAATCGTCACGCCGCCAAGCTCGATCGAGCGCGTCGTCTCGCGTGTCTGCGTGCCGATAGGCGCCACCCAGCGGAGGCCTTCGTCGACGGCCTTGGGCACGAAGACTTCAAGGTTGTCGAGCACCTGCCACAACTGGTCGGGATTCCGCAGCAGGCCGACAAGGATCGAGCCGGCGCCGTGACCTGGCTCCTGCATGCCGCCGAGCAGGATGACCTTGATGCTCGGCATCAGGAAGTCGATCTCGCGGGTCGTGCCCTCGGGCATGCCGTCGTGCAGCATGTGCGACAGGGCGGAGCCGTCGGGTTCGCGTGCCAGCCTTTCCAGCGTAGGCCGGATAGCAGCGCCGACCTCGGCGCTGATCGCATCGGCGATTTCCTGGCGCTTCGCGTCGTTCTCGAAATTGATGGCGCCCTGGGCGAGCCCATAAAACCAGCGCCGCAAGGTCGGCATGTCGATGTCCATGAGCCCGAGCGAGCGCGCCAGGCTGAGCGTCGACACCGGTTCGAAATAGTCGGCCATCAGTTCGGCCGAACCGCGCCTGGCGATCCCATCAAGATAGGGTTCGGCGATCGAGCGCACGAGGTCGCCGGCATAGGAGGCGACGGTGCGCGGCCGGTATTTCGGATCGATCCCCTGGCGCAGGTCCTTGTGGACGTCGCCGTCGGTGGTCAGGATGGTCGGCTTGCCGAAGGAGCGTTCGACAGGCGATGAGCCGACGACGGCGGAGAAGATGTCGGGCGACTTCGCCACCAGTTCGACATCCTTCCAGCGGGTGACGAACCAGAGATTGACCGCGGGCACGAAGGCGACCGGCGCGCTGCGCCTGAGTTCGGCATAGATCGGGTAGGGGTCGGCTTCCAGCGCCTCGACGGTGATGTTGTCGGCAAAGCTCAAGGCCGCCACTCCCCTTTGCGATGGGAGGGCGGCTGTCGCGCCGCCCCGCTGGTTCACTCAATCCCGCTTCAGTTAATCCTTCAGCGGTACGCCGAGATTGTCGAAGGCAATGGGATCGCGGCTCTTCAAGGCGCCCGCCAGCAGCAGGCCCACCACCCCGGCAATCAGAACCAGTCCCGGCAGGAACACACCGAGGAAGCCGCCGGCTCCCGACAGGCTGCCGAAATTGATGACGATCAGGTAGATGATGATGACAAAGGCGATGAAGGTCAGCCCGGGCAGAAGGGTGGTCTTCACGGCATTCTCCTGCGCCGACGGGTTGGCGCGGAAGTACATCACCACGGCGAGCGAGGCGACCGCCATCATCACGATGACGCCGAGTGTCGCGACATTGGTCAGCCACGAGAACAGCGCCAGCACCGGATCGAGGCCGAGCACGGCGAACAGCCCGACAACGACCGCTGCCAGAATGCTCTGGATAACCGAGGCGACATGCGGGCTCTGATGCGAGGAATGCGTCACCCCGATCGACTGCGGCAACAGCTTTTCGCGACCCGAGACATAGATGTAGCGGGCAACCGCATTGTGGAACGCCAGCACGCCGGCGAACAGGCTCGACACGAACAGGATGCTCATTGCGTGGGTGAGCAGCGTTCCGGCATAGCGGTCCGACAGGCCGAACAGGAAGGTGGTCGGATCCTGCAGGCCCTGCAGCGCGGGCAGCAATTTGTCGACGCCGGCACCGACCGCCATCAGCCAGGCGGTGACCATGTAGAAGACGCCGATCAGCACCACCGAGAAATAGGTGGCGCGCGGAATGGTGACCTTCGGGTCGCGGGCTTCCTCGGCATAGATCGTCGTCGCCTCGAAACCGATGAAGGCGGCGAAGCAGAACAGGATGGCGATAGCCGGCGCGCCCGAGGTGATCTGGCTCCAACTGAACGGCGCCGCCGACAGGCCGCTGTCGCCGCCGGTCTTCAGGATCACCAGGTCGAGGATCAGCACCACGGCGTATTCGCACAGCACCAGCACCGTCAGGATCTTGGCCGACAGGTCGACCTGGCGGTAGCCAAGCACGGCGACGATGGCGATGGCGATGAAACTCCATACCCACCAGGGCAGGTTGATGCCCCAGCCGGCGAACAGGCCTGATGTGGCGGCACCCAGCAGCCCCATGACGCCGATCTGCATGGCGTTATAGGACAGGATCGCGATCAGCGCCGTGGCGCCGCCGGCGAGGCCGCCGAGGCCGCGTGCCGCATAGGCATAAAAGGCTCCGGCATTGCCGACATGGCGCGACATGGCGACATAGCCGACCGCGAACAGCAGCAAAAGCACCGTCACGATCAGATAGGTGCCGGCAAAGCCGGCGCCGTTGCCCATCAGCATGCCCAGCGGCGTGCCGCCGGCCACTGCCGTAAGCGGCGCCGCCGCCGAAATCACCATGAAGGTGATGGCGCCGACGCCAAGACTGTTCTTGCGCAGCCTGTTGGCCGGCACCTGTTCCGAAATTGCTGACATTGGTCCCTCCTGTTTGCAAACCGGTTTGGCTTGCCGGCCGATCGGCCTGTCCCGTATGCTCTGGATGTCGGTTCATTATTTGAACCATTATTTTGAATATAGACTTGCAAACAAAGCGGCTTGCTGTCAAGTTAATTCACACGTTAATTGATTGCCTCCGAATGAGAGGCGATGCTGGGAGGCAGCGTTGGGTACGGTCGGCAAGGCGATTTCACTTCTGGAGCTGTTCACCGTGGACCAGTCCGAACTCGGCCTGTCCGACCTGGCGCGCCGGTCGGGCTTCGACAAGGCGACGACGCGGCGGCTGCTGGTGGCGCTGACCGCGCGTGGTTTCATCGAGCAGGATGCGACCACGCGGCACTACCGGCTCGGTGCCGGCCTGTCGCGGCTGGCGCGCATCCGCGAGGCCCGCTTTCCCTTCCTGCAGACGGCAGTGCCGCTGGTGCGGGATCTGGCAACCACGACGGCCGAGACCGTGCATCTCTCCGAATTCGGCATCGACAGGCTGGTCACCATCCATGTCGAACATCCGGCGCGGGCAAACCGGGTCAATGTCGATATCGGCCAGCTTCTGCCCATGCATTCGACCGCCTCCGGCATCGCCTATCTGGCTTTTGCCAGGGACGAGACCGTCAAGGCATGCCTGGCCGGTCCGCTCGATGTCTTCACCGCACACACGCTGACCGAGCCCGACGCCATTTCCAGATCCATGAGCGAGGCGCGCGAGCGCGGCTATTCGATCAGCGACCAAGGCCTGGAAGAAGGCGTCATATCAGTCGCGGCGGCAATCCTGGCGGCGGACGGTTTCGCGCTCGGCACCATCGCGGTGGCCGCACCGAAGTCAAGGACGACGGCGGCCGACATCGCGCAGCGCGGGCTTGCGGTCGTGGCCGCGGCACGGGAGATTTCGATGCGCCTCAACGGCGATAATCTGCAAACCTTGAGGAGGCAGGCCTGATGTCTGCACAGACGCCCCGCATCCTGGTCATCGGCACCGGCGACACCAAGGCCGACGAACTGCTGTTCATGAGGGAGTGCATCGAGGCCTCCGGCGGCCTGGCGGTGATGATGGATGTCAGCGTGCTGGGTGACCCGCCCTACAGCCCCGACCATGACAAGCATGCGGTCGCGCGGGCCGTCGATGTGACGATAGCGGACATTGTTTCGAGCGGCGACGAGAACACCGCCATGACCCTGATGGCGGGTGGGGCCGTGCAACTGGTGCGCAAGCTGCATCGAAATGGCGAAATCGACGCCTTCATCGCCATTGGCGGTTCGATGGGAACCGATCTGGCGCTCGATGTCGCGCTTTGCCTGCCGCTCGGCGTGCCGAAATTCGTCGTCTCGACCATTGCCTATTCGCATCTCATCCCGCCGGAACGCGTCGCGCCCGACCTGATGATGATCCTCTGGGCGGGCGGGCTCTACGGCCTCAACTCCATCTGCAAGCTGGTCTTGTCGCAGGCTTGCGGCGCGGTTGTCGGTGCGGCGAAAATTGCGCTTGCCACCCGCGCGTCGGCGCCGGCGGCCGGCCCGACCATCGGCATGACCTCGCTCGGCAGCAGCTGCCTGCGCTACATGAAGACGCTGAAGCCGGCGCTGGAGCGGCGCGGATATGATGTCGCCGTCTTCCACACCACCGGCATGGGCGGCCGCGCCTTCGAATCGATCGCCGGCCAGGATCATTTCTGCACGGTCTTCGACTTCAGCCTGCAGGAGATCACCAATCATCTCGCCGGATCCGTCGTCAGTTCCGGCGCCGATCGGCTGGAAAATGCCGGCGCCCGCGGTATTCCGCAGATCGTGGCACCTGGCGCGGTCGACATGGTCGACCTGCCGACCTGGCAGAAATTGCCGGCTAAGTTCTCGCAGCGCCCCTTCCACGCCCACAACAGGCTGATCGCCTCGATCACCGTCGATGCCGAAGACCGCCGCGAGGTCGCCCGCACCATCGCGGCCAAGCTCGGCGCCTCGAAAGGCCGCTCCGCCTTGATCCTGCCGTCCCATGGCATCCAGGAATGGGATGTGCAGGGCGAGCCGCTCTACGAGCCCGATGCGCTCGCCGCCTTCGTCGACGAAATGCGCGGAGCGGTCCCACCAAGTGTCGAGTTCCACGAGATCGACGACCACATCAACAGCGACGGCTTCGTCGCCAAGGCGCTGGAAATCTTCGACCGCTGGGTCGAGGAAGGCATCGTCCCGCGCGGTGTCCCGGCCAAGGGAGTGGCCGCGTGAGCGCTGTTCCTGCCCAGGTGCTGGTGCTTGATTTCGGCGGCGTCGTCACCCGCACGCTGTTCGAAACCCATGCCTTGACCGAGCAGGCGCTCGGTCTCGCGCCGGGGACGCTGCAATGGCGCGGCCCGTTCGATCCGGACAGCGATCCGCTGTGGCGCTCCATGCAGGCCGACGAGATCAGCGAGCGTGACTATTGGCGCACGCGTACCAGGGAGGTCGGCCGGCTCGTCGGCGAGGACTGGCAGGCGATGGAAACCTTTGTCCAGCGCGCGCGCGGCGCCGAACCGGAAAAGGTGGTGCGGCCCGAGGCCATCAGCACCATCCGCGCTGTCCATGCGGCGGGATTTCGCCTGGCGATCCTGTCCAACGAGCTCGACCTGTTCTACGGCGCCGACTTCCGCCGGCGGCTGCCGCTGCTCGGCCTGTTCGACACCATTATCGACGCCACCTATACCGGCATCCTCAAGCCCGATCCACGCGCCTATGCTTTCGTCACCGAGGCGCTTGGCCTGCCCGCCAGCGCCTGTGTTTTCGTCGACGACCAGTTGCGCAATGTCGATGGCGGACGTGCCGCCGGCATGCGCACGGTTCATTTCGACGTTGCCCGGCCGGCCCAATCCTATGCCGAAGCCCTCGCCCATTTCGACCTTGTCCCAGCTGCCTGAGACCATTTGCGGAGCCTTGTGATGCGTGACATCAATTTCCTCACCGAGACCAACGCCAAGCCGATCTGGCACCCGATGGCGCATCCGGCCGAGATGCGGGCCAACCCGCCCAAGGTGATTATGAGCGGCGAGGGGGTGACGGTCACCGACATCGCCGGCAACACCGTGCTCGACGCCGTCGGCGGCCTGTGGAACGTCAATCTCGGCTACAGCTGCGACCCGATCAAGAAGGCGATCGCCGACCAGCTCGGCGCGCTGCCCTACTATTCCGGATTTCGCGGCACCTCGACCGGCCCGTCGATTGAACTCGCCTATGAACTCGCCGAATGGTTCGCGCCGGAAGGCATGGTGCGGACCTTCTTCACCTCGGGCGGTTCGGATTCGGTCGAGACCGCATTGCGGCTGGCCCGGCAATACTGGAAGATCCGCGGCCAGGGCGACCGCACCAAGTTCCTGGCGCTCAAGAAGGGCTATCACGGCACGCATTTCGGCGGCGCTTCCGTCAACGGCAACGCCAATTTCCGCCGCAACTACGAGCCGCTGCTGCCCGGCGTCTTCCACATTCCCGCACCCTGGACCTTCCGCAACCCGTTCGACGAGACCGATCCGGCGCGGCTGGCTAAACTCTGCGCCAAGGCGCTGGAGGACGAGATCGCCTTCCAGGGCGGCGACACCATCGCCGCCTTCATCATGGAGCCGGTGCTCGGCGCCGGCGGCGTCATCGTCCCGCATGAGAGCTTCATGCCGCTGGTACGAGAGATCTGCGACCGCCACGAGATTCTCCTGATCGCCGACGAGGTCGTCACCGGCTTCGGCCGCACCGGCGCCTGGTCGGGCTCGCGGCTTTCGGGCGTGAAGCCGGATTTCATGACCATCGCCAAGGCGATCACCTCAGGCTATTTCCCGCTCGGCGCCACCCTGATCGGCGCCAGGGTTGCCGATGTGTTCGAGGCCGACAAGACCAGCTTCGGCTCGATCGGCCATGGCTATACCTATTCCGGCCACCCGGTCGGCTGCGCCGCGGGTCTGGCGGCGCTTGCAGAGACGAAACGGCTGCGCCTGAACGAGAATGCGGCCGCGCGCGGCGTCGAGCTGGCAGCCGTGCTGGAAGGCCTGAAGGCCAAACACGCCATCGTCGGCGATGTCAGGTACAAGGGGCTGATGGCGGCGCTGGAGCTGGTCTCCGACCGCGCGACGAAAAAACCCGCCGACAAGAAGACCATGGGCGTCGTTTCGGAAGCCGCCTACGAAGCCGGCGTCATGCTGCGCGTCTCCGGCAACAACGTCATCCTGTCCCCGCCGCTGGTCATCAGCGCCGCCGACGTGGCCAAGATCGGCGAAGCGCTCGATGCAGGTCTGTCCAAGGCTTGACGGGCCGGCTGACACAACGGAGTTCTGGTACACGCATGTCTCAATCACAGGAAAAGATCGCCGGGGAAACGCTCGTTAGCCGGCGTGGCCGGCTGCTCGGCGCGAAATCGCAATTGTTCTATGACGAGCCGGTGCATCTGGTGCGCGGCGACGGCGTCTGGCTCCATGACGCCGCAGGCCGCAAATATCTCGACGCCTACAACAATGTCGCCCATGTCGGCCACTGCCATCCGCATGTGGTCGAGGCGCTGTGCCGGCAGGCGAGCCTGCTCAACACCCATACGCGCTACCTCCACACGGCCATCCTCGACTATGTCGAGCGGCTGACCGCGACCTTCGATGCCAGCCTGTCCACCGCCATCCTCACCTGCACCGGCAGCGAGGCCAACGACATCGCGCTGCGCATGGCGCAGGCGGCCTCCGGCCAGATGGGCATCATAGCCACCGACGCCACCTATCACGGCAACACATCGGCGGTTTCGCAGCTCAGCACGCGCATGCCGCCGGTCGGCGGCCGGGCCGACCATGTCAGGCTGGTGCCGGCGCCCGACAGCTATCGCCATCCCGATGTCATGGCCAACGGCAAGGCCCTCGGCGATGCCGTACGCGAGGCGATCGCCTCGCTGGCCAGGGACGGCATCGGTATCTCCGGCATCATCCTGTGCCCGCTGCTCGCCAATGAAGGGTTTCCGACGCTGCCGAGCGGCTTTTTCGACGACGCCTTATCGGCGGTGCGCGAAGCCGGCGGCCTGGTCATCGCCGATGAGGTGCAGCCCGGTTTCGGCCGCACCGGCAGCCATTTCTGGGGCCATCAGCGCGCCGGTTTTACTCCCGACATCGTCACCATGGGCAAGCCGATGGGCAACGGTCACCCGGTCGCCGCCGTCGTCACCACAAGGGAGATACTGGCGACGTTCCGCAACGCTTTCCGCTACTTCAACACCTTCGGCGGCAATCCGGTTTCGTGCGCGGTGGCCAATGCGGTGCTGGACGTGCTGGAGGATGAAAACCTCGTCGCCAATGCCTGCGATGTCGGCGCCTACGCGCTGGACCGGCTGCGGCCGCTCGCCGATCGGCATCAATGCATCGGCGAAGTCAGGGGCGCCGGGCTGTTCTTCGGCGCCGAACTGGTCAACGACCGTCAGACGCGCGAACCGGCGCCCGATATCGCCAGTCGCGTCATCAACGCCATGCGTGACCGTGGCGTGCTGATGGGCAAGACCGGCATCCACGGCAATGTGCTGAAGATCCGCCCGCCCATGCCGTTCTCGCGCGAAAACGCCGATGTCCTGGTCGGCCTGCTCGACGAAGTGCTTGGCGAAATCGGCGGAGTGCCGGCGTGAACGCAGTCCCGACCCACTCCGAGCCCGAGACCGAAGCCGATGTCACCGAACTTGCCAGGCGCGCGCTGGAACAGTGGGGCGTTCGCGACGGCGAACCGGAGCTTCTGAAATACCGCGAGAATGCGGTCTTCAGGGTTAGCCTGCCCGATGGCCAGCCGGCCGTCATGCGCGTTCATCGGCTCGGCTACCACACGGATGCGGCGCTGCGTTCGGAATTGCAATGGATGGGCTTTCTGCAATCGGCCGGCGTCGCCACGCCGTCTCCGGTAGCCACCCGGGCCGGCCATGCGTTCGTCCTAGTCAGCACGCCCGCTTTGGCGCAACCGCGCCAGGTCGACTGCCTGAGCTGGCTGGAAGGCCGCGCCGTCGGCGCACGTGGCGTGCCGTTCGACTATACGCCCGAACAGACAAGGCAGATCTTCGCGGCGATGGGACGAACCATCGCCCACATGCACAACGTCACCACGGCCTGGGCGCCGCCCGCCGGCTTTACCCGCCATGCCTGGGATTTCGATGGCTTCTTCGGCGCGACCCCGAACTGGGGGCCTTTCGAAACGTCGCCCTTCCTCGACGAGGCTCGTCGCGCACTGGTTCTCCAAGCGCGCGAAAAGGCCGTGAAGGCGCTTTCGGATCACGAGCAAAGCGCCCGCAATTTCGGCATCATCCACGCCGATCTGGTGCGCGAGAACGTGCTGATCCATGAGGATGCGATCCGCATCATCGACTTCGACGATTGCGGCTATGGCTGGCATATGTACGACGTTGCCGTCGCGCTTTACCAGAACCGCCAGGAGCCGCTCTATCCGCTGATCGAGGCGTGGCTACTCGAAGGCTACCGGCAGGAGCGGGACCTGACCGCGCAGGACATCGCCGCACTGCCGCTGTTCGCGGCGCTGCGCGCCTTCGCGTTTCTGGGCTGGGTGCAAAGCCGCGTCGAGGGCGACATCACCCGCGAGGTCGGCATGCGCATGTCTGATATCGCAGCCGACGTGGTGATCGCCTATCTGCGCGGCGAATAAAGCAATTCCAGGAAAAGTGTGAGCGGTTTTCCGTCCGGAATTGCGTCAAACAACGAGTCTTCGGACCGATAGAACCGTCAGCCCTTGGCGAAGTGAACGCTGACGGTTCCCGAGCTGCCGAAATCGGCGACGATCGTATCGCCCGGCCGCGCCTCGACCGGCCGCACGAAAGAGCCTGACAGCACCACCTCGCCAGCCGTGATCGACATGCCGTAGCGGGCGAGCCGGTCCGCCAACCAGGCGATGCCCATCGCCGGATGGTTGAGCACGCCGGCGCCAAGCCCGGTCTCCTCGACCTCGACATTGCGCGACACGATGGCGCCGATCCAGCGCATGTCGGCTTCATCGGGACGCTGCGGCCGTCCGCCGATGACGATGCCGGCATTGGCGGCATTGTCGGAGATGGTGTCGAAGAAGGTGCGGACCTTCTTGGTCTCGGCGTTGACGCGTTCGATGCGCGTGTCGAGGATTTCCAGCGCCGGCGTGATGTAGTCGGTGGCGTTGAGCACGTCGAATATGGTCACGCCTGGCCCTTTGAGCGGCGCCTTCATGACGAAGGCAATCTCGGCCTCGACGCGCGGCTGGATGAAGCGGCCGGCGGGAACAGTCGCGCCATCGTTGAAGAACATGTCGTCGAACAGCACGCCCGAATCCGGCGTGTCGATGGCCAGCGCATACTGCATCGCCTTCGAGGTCAGGCCGATCTTCCAGCCCTTTGGCTTGAGGCCGGCATCGGTCTTGCGCTTCACCAGCGCGGCCTGCACGCGGTAGGCGTCCTCCATGGTCGCTTGCGGGTAATCGAGGCTGAGCAGCCGGATCTGGCGGCGCGACCGTTCGGCCTCGAACAGCCTGCCGGCGGCGTCGTCCACTTGCTGCGGGGTCATTGCGCGGCCTCGTCGATGACGCCGTTCCGGAGCACGCCGATGCCATCGGCCTCGACTTCGATCACATCGCCCGGCTTCAGCCAAATCGGCGGCTCGAAGCGGGCGCCGGCGCCGGTCGGCGTGCCGGTGACGATGATATCGCCCGGCACCAGCGTGGTGAAGGTCGAGACATAATTGATGATCTTGCGGAAGGAAAAGATCATCCGGCTCGTCCGGTCCTGCTGCCGGACCTCGCCATTGACGCGGGTGATCAGCGCGATGTCGGCGATCTGCGCCTCGTCGGTGAACGGCACCAGCCACGGGCCGATCGAGCCGGTGCGGTCAAAGTTCTTGCCTTGCGTGACGTTGAACTTGGCGTGCCGCACCCAGTCGCGGATGGTGCCCTCATTGCACAGCGACAGCGCCGCGATGTGGTTCAGCGCATCGGCCTCGGCGATGCGGCGTCCGCCCTTGCCGATGACGATGACGATCTCGCCCTCATAGTCGAGCTGCGGCGATTCCGGCGGCCGCACCAGCGGCGCGCCATGGCCGACGAAGGACCTGGGAAAGCGGATGAACAGCGACGGGTTGGAGGGTGCCGCCTGCCCGTCCTTGTACTCCTCGTTGCGGTCGGGAAAGTTGACGCCGACGCAGATGATCTTTTCCGGCGCCGGCACGGGGATGTCGTAGGCGATGGCGTCGAGCGGGAAATCGGCCGCGAAGGCCTCGGCCTCTTCGGCCAATCTGCCGAGGGCGCCGGCTTCGATCACCTCGCGCAGTGTCGGCCATTCGGGATGGCGGGCCGAAAGGTCGACGGCGCCCTTATCGATGATCACGCCGTAGCGCGTCTTGCCGCCGACGGTGAAGGTGGCGAGCCGGTTCATGCTGCTGCTCATGGCGCGATGATCGGCGAGGCGGTCAGGTCCGGCTGGCGCACCGTGGCGCCGGCAAAGACGCTACCTTCCTCGAACCAGCTCTTCGGCGCCGGCGCGCCCCACAGCGTCTGGCGCTGCGGATCCTTGAGGTCCCACTTGATCGGCTCGAGGTCGGGATCGACCGTCTGGTAGTCGGAGCAGTAGATCTCGATGCGATGGTTGTCGGGGTCTCTGATGTAGAGGAAGAAGGCGTTGGAAATGCCGTGCCGGCCGGGACCGCGTTCGATGTTCGGCAGGTAGCCGGTCGTCGCCATCAGGTCGAGCAGGTCGATGATGTTGAGCGGGGTCGGCACCCAGAAGGCGACGTGGTGCAGGCGCGGCCCGATGCCGTTGGTGAAGGCGATGTCGTGGACGCCGCCCTTGCGGTGCGTCCAGGCCGCCCATAGCTTCCCGCTGGAGGCGTCCTCCGTGTATTCGGTGACGCGAAAGCCGAGCTCGTTGTAGAAGGCGACGGATTCGTCGACATTGGGCGAGAAGCAGTTGAAGTGGTCGATGCGCAGCGGCTTCACGCCATGATAGAGCGCGTATTTCTGGTGGATCGGCGGCAGCCGCTCCATGGTTGCGTAGAACTCCAGCGGAATGCCGTGCGGGTCGCGGGTGCGGAAAGT
Source organism: bacterium M00.F.Ca.ET.205.01.1.1 (assembly GCA_004791255.1). GTDB lineage: Bacteria > Pseudomonadota > Alphaproteobacteria > Rhizobiales > Rhizobiaceae > Mesorhizobium. The sequence goes on along the minus strand of SRUQ01000001.1, from coordinate 216,907 downwards.
GCGCGACTGGTATGGCCGCTCGACCCATTCCACCGGCAGGCCCTTGCCTTTGAAGAAATGCACCGCCTTGTCGAGGTCCTCGTCCGAGAACACCTTGAAGCCGAGGTCGCGCGCTTCGGCCGTCCCCGCCTTTTTCAGCACGATGCAGTGGTGGCCGCGCTCCTCCATCGCCCTGAGATAGATGGTGTCCGACGTCTCGTCCGTCACCTGCAGGCCGAGCGTGTCGACATAGAACGCGCGGGATTTCGCCAGGTCGGTTACCGCCAGCTCGACGTGGCTGAGGCGCACGATGTTGAAGGCGGGATAGAGATTGAATTTGGGCAAGGGCATCTGATTTCCTCCGGTCAGCCGCCGAGTTTCTGGATCGCGTGCGCTGATGTGGCGAAGGCGATGTTCTTGGTCTCCATGTAGAAATCGAAGGAATGGTCGCCGCCGTCGCGGCCGATGCCGGAATTCTTGACGCCGCCGAACGGCGTCGGCAGGTGGCGCACATTCTCGGAGTTGACCCAGATCATGCCGGCGTCGAGCGCATCAGTGAAGCGGAAGGCGCGGGTGACATCGGATGTCCAGAGATAGCCGGTCAGGCCGTATTGCGTGTCGTTGGCGAGCGCCAGCGCTTCCGCCTCGTCCTTGAAGGCGATCGCGGTAAGCACCGGCCCGAAGATCTCTTCCTGCGCAATGCGCATCCTGTTGGTGGCGCCGGTAAACAGCGTCGGGCTGACATAGCAGCCGCCGCCCGGACCATCGAATTTGCCGCCGCCGGCCGCAACCACCGCGCCCTCGGATTTGCCGACCTCGATATAGGACAGCACCTTCTCCTCGTGCACCGGATGGATCAGCGGCCCGACCACGGTGTCGGGGTCGAGCGGATGGCCTATTCTGATGCGCTTTGCCTTCTCAGCCACCAGATCGGTGAACCGGTCGTAGACCGAGGCTTCCACCAGCAGGCGCGAGGACGAGGTGCAGCGTTCGCCATTCAGCGAGTAGATCATGAACACCGCCGCATCGGCCGCGCGCTCGAGATCGGCATCGGCGAAGACGATGACCGGGTTCTTGCCGCCGAGCTCGAAGTGCACGCGCTTCAGCGTGTCGGCGCCTTGGCGCATGATCATCGACCCGGTGCGGCTTTCGCCGACGAAGCCGATGGCCTTGATGTCGGGATGCTCGGTCAGCGCCTTGCCGGCATGTTCGCCAAGGCCGTTGACCAGGTTCCACACGCCCTTCGGCAGGCCCGCCTCCTCGGCGATCTCGACCAGCAGCCGCGCGCTCAGCGGCGAGAATTCAGCCGGCTTATGAACGATGGTGCAGCCGGCCGCCAGTGCCGGCGCGATCTTCCAGGTCGACAGCATGAACGGCGTGTTCCACGGCGTGATGACGCCGACCGGGCCGATCGGCACGCGCGTGGTGAGGTTGACCTGGCCGGTCGCCCGCAGCGTCTCGCCGTCGCGGGCTTGCGGCGCGCGGTCGGCGAAGAAGCGGAAATTCTCCGCACCACGCAGCGCCGCCTTGGCCATGAATTTCAGCGCCTGGCCGGTATCCGTGCATTCGACGAAGGCGATCTCCTCGGCGCGCGCCTCGATCGCGTCGGCTATTCTGTGCAGCAGCTTCTTGCGCGTTTCGCCCGGCATGGCGGCCCAGGCCGGAAACGCCGCCTTCGCCGCCTTGGCGGCACGGTCGATATCGGCGCTGCCGCCACGCGCCACTTTGGCCAGCGGCTGCAAGTCGACCGGCGACAATATCTCGAAGGTCGAGCCGTCGGCGGCCGGAACCGCCTCGCCGCCAATCTGGTTCAAGACGCCGTTGCGCTTGAAGCGAGCCAGATAGGTTTCGGCCTTTTTCAGATTGCCTTCGAGGTCGGACATGTCAGTCTTCCGTCACTTGCCGCGCAGCCGCGGGTGGATTGCATTCTTCTTCCAGCTCAGCACCGGATCGATTTCCCGAATCTCCAGCGACAAGGCGAAATGCGGTGTCTCGAACAGGCTGCCGAGATAATCGCTTACCGCCGCGAAAATCGCCTCGCCGGTCCGTTTCTTGTCCTCGGCGTTGCGCCCGGTTCCAATCCTGAACGACATGTCGAGAAAGGCGTTTTCCGGCAGCCTGTCGGCAATAGCATAGGCCTCGGCGCGAAAGGCCCGCACCCGCACGGCGCCGGTCTCGAACAGGCCCGTGTCGAGCACGGTGCGCAACACCAGCGCGCACAACGCGTCCATGTCGACCTTGGCGTCGAGATTGGCCGAATACTCGATTGAGAAATGCGGCACCGCGTCCCGTTCCCTGAATATTGCATTGTTGTAGTTAACGCGTTAATTACATGCGACCTCGCCGAAGTCAAGTCTTGCATCGGGCTTGGCGCGAAGATACGGGATGGGAAGATCGGGTTTTGCGCGCGATTCATGTGGGGCAAATCCGCTGATCGCCGCACTGTTGGGGACACTTCTTCTTGCTGCCGGAAAACACGCGCCGTTCCCTGCCCATGGCCCTGCTTCATGCCCGCGAAGCGGTGATGGCGCGCTTTCGCCCGATGCTGGCCGCGCATGATGTGACCGAACAGCAATGGCGCGTGCTGCGCGTGCTGAGCGAGGCCGCATCGGTTGAAGCGACGGAACTCGCCGACCGCGCCTCGGTTCTGCCGCCCAGCCTGACGCGCATTATCAAGGCGCTCGAGGGGCGAAAATTCATCACCCGCAACAAGGCGGAAGGCGACGGCCGCCGCGTCGTTCTGACCATCGCGCCGGCCGGATCCGCCCTGATCGACGCCCTGTCGCCCGAGCGCCGCGTCATCTACGACGACATCGAACGCCGCTTCGGCCACGAAAGGCTGGAGCAGCTTCTCGATCTCCTGGAGACCCTGATCGACGGCGAGAGCTGAGGCTCATCCGCCAAAGCTGCCAAGCCGCGTCGGCTGCGTGTAGTTGCGATCGACATAGAGCAGCGCCGAGCCGCCGCTGCCGTGGCGCACATCGACGACGCGGCCGATCATGACATTGTGCGTGCCGACGATATGCACATCCTCGATCTCGCAATCGAAATTGACGATGGCGTCCGACAGCGCCGGGGTGCCCGAGGTCAGCGTCTGCCAGCGCGCCGCCGAGTAGCGGGCTTCCATGTCCCTGGTCGCACCGGCGAACTTTCCCGCCAGATGCATATGGTCATGCGTCAGCACATTGACGCAGAAATGCCGGTTGGCGAGGAACATGGCGGCCTGCGCCGAGCGGCCGTTCATGCACACCAGCAGTGTCGGCGGCTCGTCGGAGACGCTGCACATGGCGGTGGCGGTGAAGCCGCCGCGTCCCGCCGGGCCGTCGGTGGTGATGATGTTGACGGGCGCGCAGACCCTTGCCATGGCTTCGCGGAAGTCGATCTTCGAAATCTGCGCGGCCATCGGCGTCACCCGGCCGTCGGAGCAAGCGGCGGCAGCCAGGTGTCGCCTGTCCAGCCATGTTCGTCATAGTCGGCCATGCAGGTGTCGACCAGTTCCTCCATCGCCTTCAGCCGGCCGCCGCGCTCGGCGCCCTTCAGCACCTGCAGCCGCACCTCTTCCGGCGCGCCGGCATAGTTGAGCTCATAGAGCGCGTGGCGGCCGCCGAATTCGGTGCCCGTCGCGTCCCACAAAAGCTTCATGATCTTGATGCGCTCGACATGGCCCATGTCGTTGGAGCCGCGCACATATTGCGCCAGATATTTGTCGATCTCCGGATTGTTGAAGTCGCGCATCGATGACGGCAGGTAGATCAGCCCCGAGGCGATAACCCGGCGCACCGTATCGATGACGCGCGGATAGGCCTCCGACATGAAGGTGCGGTAGGCCAGCGCCGCATCCAGATTGGGCAGCACCGCGCCGTTCGCCCACGGGATCGGGTTGTGGGCCATGGCGTTGGAGAAGCTCCAGAACATGTGGCGCAGCGCAATGACCTCGCCAAGGGCTGCCTGGTTGCCGCGAAACGCATCGCCGCCGGTGGCACGTAGCGCCTTGGCCAGAAGGCCGGCGAGGAAGTCGAGCTTGACGGCAAAGCGCGTGCAGCCCTGGAAGCAGTAGCCATGCATGAAGCCCGACGCCGGGTGGAACGACAGGATCTTCTGCGCATCGCGCAGCACCAGCACATCCTCCCAGGGGATGAAGACATTGTCGAGCACAAGGATGGCGTCGTTTTCGTCGAAGCGCGACGACAGCGGATAGTCGAACGGCGCGCCGACCGTGTTGGCCGTCTGCTCGTAGGAAACGCGGCAGAACATCTTTATCCCCGGCGCATTCATCGGCACGATGAACATCACCGACAGCGACGGATCCTCCGTCACCGTCGCCGAGCCCTGAGCCAGGAAATTGTAGTGGGTCAGCGCCGACGACGTCGCCACCACCTTGGCGCCGGAAACATAGATGCCGGCGTCCGTCTCCTTGGTGATGTGGACGAACACGTCCTTAACCTGCTCGGCCGGCTTGTGGCGGTCGATCGGCGGGTTGACGATGGCGTGGTTCATGAAGAGCACCGCTTCCTGGGCTCTGCTGTGCCAGGCGAGCGCATTGTCCTTGAACGGGCCGTACCAGTCGGCATTGGCGCCGAGCGTGTTCATCAGCGCCGCCTTGTAGTCGGGCGTGCGCCCCATCCAGCCATAGGACATGCGCGACCACTCGGCGATCGCCGTCTGCTGGGCGGCAAGCTCGCCGGAGGATTTGGCGACGCGGAAATATTTGTGGGTGTAGCCGCCAGAGCCCGTGTCGGTCGGCGAGGTCAGCGCCTCGCGGCGCTTGCCGTCATGCAGCGCATCGTAGAGCCGCGCCAGCGACCGCACCGAATTGCGCATCGCCGGATGCGTGGTGACGTCCTCGACGCGTTCGCCGTTAATGTAGACCTCGCGGCCGTCGCGCAGGCTCTCCAGATACTCAGCCCCGGTGAACGGGCGTGCCTTGTCGGCGCGAAAATCTTCTGACCGCATCATATTCCTCCACTTGGACCTCGACCCTAGCGCCTCGGGTTGGGATCGGTTATGGACGGAACGGCAAAACCGATTGGACTTTTTCCGGCGTCATGGGCCAGAGTTCCATTCCAGACTTCTTCGTCTATGGCGAGCCGGTGCGGCCGCTCGACATTGGCTTCCTGCATGTCGAGACAGTGGCTGCCCGCAGCAACATCCACCTCGGCCAGGTCGCCGCGCACAAGCACCCGCAGATGGGCCAGATCACCTACTGGACCGCTGGCTCCGGCACCTATCGCATCGAGGACCGTTCCTGGGACTTTTCGGCGCCCGCCGTCAGCTTCGTGCCGAGCAATGTCGTGCACGGCTTCTCGATCGGAAAGGACGCCGACGCTATCGTCGTCTCGGTCGCCGACGATGCGCTCGCAGCCCTTTCGGCCTATAGCCTGTTGCCGCTGGACAGGCCGGTCTTCGCCGACGGCCTGCCGCAGCACGCAGCGTGGAAAAGGCTGGCCGGGGTGCTGAACATGATCGCCGCCGAATACGCCGAGGCCGAGGCGGGCAACGAAAAGACCCTGCCGGCGCTGATCGCCGTCGCGCTCTCCCACATCGCGCGTCTCAGCCCTCAGGTGAAGGATCCCACGGGTTCGACAGACGCTTCGCTGGCGCTTGGCCTGCGCCGGCTCGTCGACACGCATTTCCGCGACAACTGGCCGGTCGACCGCTACGTCGAGGCGTTGGCCACGACGCCGCATCTGCTCGACAAGGCCGCCCACGCCGTGCTGGGCAGCGGCGTCAAGCGGGTCATCAGCGAGCGGCGCCTGCTGGAAGCCAAGCGGCTTCTGCTGTTCACCGTGCGCACCATCGAGGACATCGCCTACGAGATCGGCTTCGACGACCCGGCCTATTTCTCCCGCTTCTTCCGCGAGCGCGCCGGCGAAGCCCCCGCCGCCTGGAGGCGCAAGCAGTTGCAAGGGCACTGATCGCACGGCGAGATGCCGTGGCTCGGGACTCGCAATCCTCGATGTTGCAGCCATGGCCACATTTTCGTGAAGATGAACGGGTTGATCCGGCCGTCTGCTTGCCTAGGTAAAGAGCGCGGCCGGGCGACACGCAAATCCGACAATCGGTATGACATTTTCCTGTGTTCGAAAGCTTGCCCTTCCTATCCTCATGGTAGGCATCCAGTCTTCCTGCGTCATCCCCGACGACACGTCGCGCATGGCCAAGGTTGATCCTACGACGGCCGCGGCTCGCAAGGAGATGGTTGGCCTCAGCGAAGCCGACGTTCGTATGTGCGCGGGGTTTCCGACCGCCACCGCGGACGCTGGCCGATCCGGCCAGATCTGGACATACAAGCGCGTCGTTCAGCGCGGCAATCTCAGCATCGTCGTCCCGACCCTGGCGCTCGGCGCGATCCCGACGGTCGGCGGTTCCGTCAATGTCGCTCCCGGCGGTTATTGCGACACGCAAATTCGCATGATCGACGGCCGCGTCGCCGAAGTTGCCTACGCCGGTGACAACAATTTGCCGAACAGACGGGACGCGCTTTGTGTCAGCACGGTGGATGCCTGCGTGTCCTATGCGCGCCAACACAACCAAAGAGCGACAGCCAGGTAACGAAGAACAGATGGCAAGCCGGCCAGATCGTCGAGATGCGCACGCGCGACCAGGTTTTCTCCAACAGGCGCCACTCCGGATGCGGGCCTCGCGCCCGCATCCGCTTGGGTCAGCCTCCCTGTTGCTGGCGCGCTTCCCGCTTCTTGCGCCACGGCGCGTTGGCCTCCCAGTCGCCAGCCATGATGCAGCCATAGGGCAGCACCTCGTCGACGATCTCGGCCAGGCCGAAATGCTCGATCTGGCGGCGCATCGAGGCCGCGTTCTTGTAGGCGCTCGGCAGCTCCGAAATATCCGTCACGCCGGAGAAGAACCGGGCATCGATGCCCTTCGTCTCCTGCGCAAAGATTTCGGCGTCACTGCGTCCCGCCTGCATGCGCCGGTGCTGGGTGCGCGAAAAGTTGCGCCCGGCGCCGTGCGGCGAGAAGCCAAGTCCGTGCGCCGCGTTCTTGCCGCGCACGATCAGCACCGGCTCCGCCATGTTGAGCGGGATCAGCGTCAGATCGGTCGCGTCTCCGGCCCAGTCGTCGAAGGCCGGCGTGGCGCCCTTGCCGTGGTAGAACAGCCCGTCCGAGCGGCGGAAGACGAAGTTGTGCTCGTTCCAGAACCGGTCCGAGACCTTCGCCGACAGCTTCTCGGCCGCGAGATCGTGGATGAGCATATGGTTGCCCTTGGTCCATTCGCGGATCGTCTGCAGGGCATCCCAATACTCATCGCCTTCCCGCGTGTCGGCCACAATCCAGGCGTTCTGCGGCAAGGTCGCCGGCGACAGCGTCTTGCGCACGCTCTCGGCAATCTTCATGCCCTTGCTGTAGAGCCGCGCGCCCGGCGAACGCGAGCCGTGATGCGTGACCAGCGCCGTCTCGCCGCTCGACTTCAACGTGCCGACATAGGCGAAATGGTTGCCGTCGCCCTGCGTGCCGAAATGCTCGATCGCCGCACTGGTCAGGTCGCGCAGCAAGGGGTTGGCCTCGAAACGCTCGAACACCTCCTTGGCCGGCCGGATCTGCTGGCCGCGCGGGCGCCCGCCCGGCCCGAAATGGGTGACCCCATGGACGGCGTCGAGCAGCGCGGCAGGCGCCACGCCCGGAAATACCGAGATCGCCATCGAGCAGCAGATGTCGGCCGAATGCATGCCGGGATGGATGCCTTCGGAAACGGCGACGCCGCCAACCGGAATCGTGCCCGACGGACCCGCCGGGCAGGCGTCCGGCATGATGGCGCCGGCGCGGATCACCGGCGTGCGCATCAGCTCGACCATCGATCGCATCACCGCTTCGACGTTGGCGGCCTCTTCAGGCGTTTCGGCATCGATGTTCAGATGCAACGGCATGGAGCTGGCCGCATGCAGCGGCAGCGCCGGCGGTGGCGCGAAGGCCCGGGCGGCCTCAAGCGCATCGCCCTGCGATCCGCCGTTCTCCAGCACCGCGTTCGCGGCGGCCAGCGCCTTGCCGAACCACTTGCCCTGCGTCATGCCGGCGTCGATCAAATCCTGTCCACTCAAAATCTCGGTCATGTCTTTCACTTTCGATACCGCCGCCACCTCGGCAGCACTGCGTATTGCGGGACGGACGACAAGGGAATGCGAGACATCTTCCGCCACTTCGCGAAGCCGCGAAGGAGGGACACGAACCCTCACGCCTTTCGGCACCCGCTCCCTTGCTTGACGCAATTGGATCGAGCCGCGTCTACCTGTAGTCTCGCAGGCATTCGTCCTTCTCATTCGATCTGGCGACAAGGGTCGGCAGGACAATGACTGAGCTACTTTCCATCCGAAAGGACGAAAGGGATGGTTTGAACATCCGACCTTCCGCGACTTTCGTCACGGACGCTCTATCCCTGTAGTCGTGCCTGCATTCGCCATTCATTCTCTTTCTCTCCGGTGCGCGACAAGTCGATGCGAGAAACCGATCGATCAACCGACCGACGGGCGGATTCGAACCGCCAGATACCAATGTATTCCCGCAGGCATTCGCCCTGTTCATTCGGTCTGGCGACAAGGGTCGGCAAGACGGTGACTGCGCCACCCCGCTCCAGAGAGCGAGAGAGTGATTTGAACACCCGACCTCCCATCGTTCGACGGGCGCGCTACCTGTAGTCCTGCCTGCATTCGCCATTCGTTTAGTCGCCGCGGTGACAAGGGATGATGAAACACCGGGAGTCCCGCTCGTGCCAGAGAGCGCCTGCGCGGTGAGGAGTCGAACCTCACGGAGTATCCCGTTCATGGTGCTGTAGTTCCATCCGGCATTCGCCGCGGCTGTTGCTCAGGTGTGACGTCAAATCCGTTTTGAAACTGCCTTTCTGCTCTGCCGGCTGAGCTACGGAGTCGGTTGGCAACTCCGGCGGGACTCGAACCCGCGACCCGAAAGTTAGGATGTAGTTCCACAGGCATTCGTCACGCCTTCCGTTCAATTCCTTTCTATTCAATTGCGGCCGAAGCCGCGTAAAGCCGTCGGGCATGACGACAAGGTTTGACGAAACGTCCCGCTCTATCCGCTGAGCTACGGGTCCTTAGTGGCGGACCCGACGGGATTCGAACCCGCGACCTGGAGGTGAACAGCCTGTAGTTCCGTCGGCATTCGTCATGCCCTGAATTTGTTCCGGGGCCCCGGCGGACAACCCGCCGGGACCATCTCTAAAGTTCCACCGCCTCGATCGTCCGCACCCAATGGTCCGGGTCGCCGCTCGAGGACAGCATCGTGCCGACCACATCGAAGACGCGGTCGGAGAAGCCACCGACATTCAGGATGTCAGCCTGCGGCTTGGCCTGCGTCGTCGTGGCCGGCTGGATGTCGACGCAGACCAGCTTGGCCTCGGGGTTCAACCCCTTGAGCTTCTGCCATTCCTGCATCGTCACCGTCCCCTGATGCGCATGCGCCGAGGCATCGACCCAGGACTGGTTGTCCGACACGAACACGACAAGGTCGACCTTTGCCTTCTCGCGCACCAGCCGTGCCAGTGGAGCCGAACAGTTGGTTCCGCCACCACCGATGGCGGCTAGCTTGGCTGCGTTGGTCATCACCGTATCGCGAGCGTTGAGGCTGATATCAACCACATCGTTCTCGAACGGCAAGACCCTCGCTGTCGGGTTGCGTCGCAGCATCGCCGCTGCCACCAGGGCAGCCACGTCGATGCAACGCACGACCGACGTCGCGCCCTTGCGGTAACCAGTCGCCGGCGAGCTCATCGAGCCAGAAACGTCCGGACACACGACCACGTTGCCTTTGATCCGGGGCACGTTGCCGAGCGCGATTTCCATCGCATCCTGCAGCGCGTCCCTGACCACGCCAGGCACCTCCGCGCCGGCCATGGTGAACGCCACCATCAGCTGGTACGGGAACACCCGGGCACGCCGGATCTCCTCCGGATCGCGCAGACGCGCTGCCAGCTTCTCACCGAACCCTTCCACCTCGAACACGCCGTTACGGGCAAAAGTGTTCAGGTTCTGCCGCAGCATCTGCCATCCGGCCGTCTCGGCGATCTGCACCCAATGCTCACGTGACAGCGGCATCGAGGTCAGCATCTGGAACGGCACTTCCGGCACCGGCAGCGACGGGTCGCGCTTGAACGCTTCGAAAGCCTTCACCGCGTCCGGCAGCACGGCCACATCATGCGGCTTGCCCAGGAGGTAGCCATAAAGCGCCTCACGCGACGCCGATTTCGGCTTCGGGTGAACCATCTTGACGACATCGGCCAGCGACGGATCATTGCCGACCGCGGCCCGCATGATCTCGAAGTCGGACGCCTGCTCGAGCCAGGCCTGGACAAGTCGCTTCGGCCGCGTGCCGAGCGACTTGCGCCCGGTGGCGCCGGAACGCATGACCTGCACGAAGTTGCGCAGCATCTTGCCGTTGCGGACGATCCGCCCGAACGCCCGGTTGAACTCGTCGCCCTGCATCGAGGAGAGAACCGCCAGCAGCAGCGCCGGCATGTCCTTCATGTAGCCCTGCTCGAAAGCGTGGACGGCGGTCCGCGCCAGGAACCCCGGCTCGACCTGCCAGGCCAGTTTCAACACCTCGTCCAACTGCTCGCGCGGCTCGGCATAGAAGGTTGCGTTGAACGTGCCCGTCGCCGCCAGCTGCGCCAGGGCCTGATGGGGCGACAGGCGGTAAGCCCGGGCGCCCTCATGATTCCTGGCATCAGCCGGCGGGAGCAGCTTTCCTGCGATCGTCGCAAACACGGATTTGTTCGCCATTGTTCTCATCCTTCATTTCACGCCAGTATCACTGCAGGCAGCGTGCCAGTCTGAAGGATGAGTGCGCTTTTCGGTGGCTATTGTATCTCAAATGGTTGTTTTTGCTTTATAAAAAATTTTCCAATGGAATTGGGCCTACGACATTGGCCGTTTACTCGGGTGTAAAAAGCGATAGAATACTATCGTAGCTTATACCAAGAGATAAAAATGCGAAGACGCGTCGCTATAGGCATTCTAGGAACGACGCTTGATGCGGGCCGTACCGATGACCGCTGGAAGAAATGGCGGCCCACGGTTGCGCTGTGCCAGCAGCCTGGGCTTTTCATCGACCGTCTGGAACTCATTCACGGTACCCAGTCGCGGCAGTTGGCCACGCAGATCATCGCCGACATTGAGCAGGTTTCGCCTGCCACCGAGGTCAGGACACATCTGATCAGTATGCGGGATCCCTGGGATTTCAGCGAGGTCTATACGGGTCTGCGCGATTTCGCGCGGGCCTATGCCTTTGATCCCGAGAAGGAAGACTACTTCGTCAACATCACCACCGGAACGCACGTCGCGCAGATTTGCTGGTTCCTGCTCACCGAGGCCCGCTTCATCCCGGCGCGTCTGCTGCAGCTGTCGCCGCGCAAGGAAGGCAGCGATTATCCCAACGGTAGCCATTCGATCATCGACCTCGACCTGTCCCGTTACGATGCGATCGCCACCCGTTTTGCCGCCGAACGAGACGAGGCGACATCGTTCCTCAAATCAGGCATCGCCACCCGCAATCCTGCCTTCAACCAGATGATCGACCAGATTGAGAAGGTGACGATCCGTTCGCGCGCCCCGGTGCTGCTGACGGGGCCGACGGGGGCGGGCAAGTCGCAGCTCGCCAAGCGTATCTATGAATTGAAGAAAGCGCAGCGGCAGGTTTCCGGCGCCTTCATCGAGGTCAATTGCGCGACACTGCGCGGCGACCAGGCGATGTCGACGCTGTTCGGCCACGTCAAGGGCGCCTTCACCGGCGCCCAGAACGAGCGCGCCGGGTTGATGAAATCGGCCAACAAGGGCGTGCTGTTCCTCGACGAGATCGGCGAGCTCGGCCCGGATGAGCAAGCCATGTGCCTCAGGGCAATCGAGGAGAAGCGCTTCCTGCCGGTCGGCGCCGACCAGGACGTCATGTCCGACTTCCAGCTTCTCGCCGGCACCAACCGCGATCTTTCAATTGGCGTGAAGGAGGGCAAGTTCCGCGAGGATCTGTTCGCCCGCCTGAACCTGTGGACGTTCCAGCTACCTGCGTTGCGCGACCGCAAGGAGGACATCGAGCCCAACCTCGAATTCGAGTTGCGCCGCTTCGGCGAGCGCGAGGGCCAGAACGTCACCTTCAACAAGGAAGCAAGGGATTTCTACCTGAAATTCGCCATGGCGCCGGAGGCGATGTGGCGGGCGAATTTCCGCGACCTGTCGGCATCCGTCACCCGCATGGCGACGCTTGCGCCGCTCGGCCGCATCAACGAGGAAACGGTGCGTCACGAGATCGACCGGCTCGGCGCCTTGTGGCGGCCTGGCGACGCCGACAACCGGGAGGCCATTCTGCAGGAAGTCCTCGGTCCCCAGCGGCAAAGCCAGCTCGACATCTTCGACAGGGCGCAGCTTGCCACCGTGCTGGAGGTTTGCCGCGCCAGCGCATCGGTCAGTGCGGCCGGGCGAAAACTGTTTGCCGTCTCACGATTGCAGAAGACCAGTGGCAACGATGCCGACCGGCTGCGCAAATATCTCATGCGCTTCGACTTGTGCTTCGAGGACATCCTCCGGAAGTGACGGATGCCGACCCTTGGGTCGCCAGCCAGCTCGCACTCTCCCGCTTGACTATCCGTCGGACCGAATACGCTAAGGTGAAACACCGGCTCTGATCGCCGGGCGGCAAACTTGCCGGCGAATTAACGGGCGAATGCCGTCGAACAGAGCTGCTGGAGCTTAGGGAAGATGGCCTTGCCGCCCGTAATCACCAGCGTGCCGTGGCTCAGCACCGTCTCCGAATCGGGCTTCATTACGGCACCGCCGGCTTCCTCGATCAACAGCATGCCGGCCAGGCAATCCCAGGCGTTCATGTGCTCCTCGATATAGCCGAGCAGCCGGCCGGCGGCGACATAGGCCAGCATCAGCGCACCGGAGGCGTTGCGGAAGAACACGCCGCCCTCGGCCAGGATCAGGCGGACCAGTTCGGCGACCTTGGCGGTGTCGGCACGGTTCGAAAGCCCGGTGCCGACCGAGCCTTCCTCCAGGCTTGCGGCGCCGCTGGTCTTGATCGGCTTGCCATTGAGGAAGGCGCCACCGCCACGATGGCCGTGGAATGTCTCGCCGGTCGAGGCTTCGTGGATGACGCCGACCACCGCTTCGCCGTCGCTGGCGCAAGCGATCACCACGCACCAGGCCGGTATGCCGCGCACGAAATTGGCGGTGCCGTCGATGGGATCGATCACCCAGACATAGCCGGTCGAACCGGCAACCGAAGCATGTTCCTCGCCGACGATGCCATCCTCGGGATAGGCTTCGGCGATGGCGGCGCGGATGAACAGTTCGACCTCGCGGTCGCCATCCGAGACCAGGTCCTGATGGCCCTTACTCTCGATGGTCAGGTTTTCCAGGTCGCGAAAGTATTTCAACCCCAGCGCGCCGGCGCGCCGCGCCAGGTCGATGGCGAACTGCTCGCGTCTGTCGAAATCATGGGCCACGGGAAAGCTCGCTTTTGCTTGGGTGCTCCGCATCTAGAGCAATTCCCGAAAAAGTGTGAGCGGTTTTCCGTCCGGAGTTGCGTGAAAAAGAGCAGAGCACCGTGACAGGCAAAAGTGCGGAGGCGAGAAATTCAGGCCGCTTGCGACAGCGATTTGTGGACGTCGGCCAGGATCTCGAACGAGCGCACGCGTGCCGCATGATCAGATATCTGCGCCGTGACCATCAGTTCGTCGGCGCCGGTGCGGCGCACGAAGGCGTCGATGCCTTGGCGGACGGTTTCCGGGGAACCCACGACTGCGCAGGACAGCGCCTGGCCAAGCATGGTTTTCGCCATCGGGTCGAGCTCGCGCTCATAGTTCTCGACTGGCGGCGGCAAGCGGCCCGGCCGGCCGGCGCGCAAATTGACGAAGGCCTGCTGCAGCGAGGTGAACAGCAGCCGCGCCTCGGCGTCGGTCGGCGCCGCGAAGACGTTGAGGCCAAGCATGACATAGGGTTTGTCGAGCTGTTCCGACGGTTGGAAGCGCGAACGGTAGATATCGAGCGCATTGTCGAGCTCGGCCGGGGCGAAATGCGAGGCGAAGGCATAGGGCAGGCCGAGCATGGCGGCGAGTTGCGCGCCATAGAGGCTGGAGCCGAGGATCCAGACCGGCACGGTTTGGCCCTCGCCGGGCACGGCGCGCAGGCGCTGGCCTTCCTCGGCGGGCTCGAAATAGCCCATCAGCTCGACGACATCCTGCGGGAAATTGTCGGCGCCGGCCTCGAGGTTGCGGCGCAGCGCGCGGGCGGTGTTCATGTCGGTGCCGGGCGCCCGGCCGAGGCCGAGATCGATGCGGCCGGGGAACAAGGCGGCCAGCGTGCCGAACTGCTCGGCAATGACCAGCGGCGAATGGTTGGGCAGCATGATGCCGCCGGCGCCAACGCGGATGGTTTTGGTGCCGCCGGCAACGTGGGCGATGACGACGGATGTGGCGGCGCTGGCAATGCCCGGCATGTTGTGATGCTCGGCCAGCCAGTAGCGCTTGTAGCCCAGCCGCTCGGCGTGGCGGGCAAGGTCGAGCGAATTGGCCAGCGATTGCGAGGCGTTGCTGCCTTCGACGATCGGCGACAGGTCGAGGACGGAAAGTTCTGTCATGTCAGGTCTCCACGATTTCTGTCTCCCGCGCCCTCGCCTCGAAGGCGGCGCGGTCGGGAATGATGATGCCGAGCTGACCTTCCAGCGTATCGGCGAGTTCGGATGCCGTGGCGATTTCCCGCTGCTCCGAGCGGCCGCCGCGATGATGGATCGACAGCCGGTTGTTGCGCAGCGCGTAGCGCCGGTCCGGCGCGGCGCGCGCGGCCACGATGGTCGACAGGAAATGCGATGCCGGATTGGTCGACAGGTAGTAATTGGCGATGGCGTAGTCGACCTCGTATTGCGGCTGCAGGTCGAAGCGGTAGAGGCTGCGCCAGTCGGCGCCGATGCCGGCCTGGAGGCGGAAATACCCATCCGCCTCGACGAGGCGGAACGTCTCATGCGGGGTCTGCTGTTCCAGGTCCGGCTCGAGAAGCAGCGGTGCCGTCAGCGTCAGGCCGCCGAAGCCGACATCGGCTATGTAGACCTTTCCATCGGCAACGACGCGCAGCAGCATGTGGCTTCGTGGCGTAATCGCATCGTCGGGCTGGCCCAGCAGAACCCGGGCGGCAAGGCCGCTGACCTCGAAGCCGAACGCCTCCAGCGCGTGCATGAAAAGTAGATTGTGCTCGAAGCAATAGCCGCCGCGGCCGCCGGCGATGATCTTGTCATGCAGGGCTGCGCGCTCGAGCCGCACGGGCCGGCCCAGAAAGGCATCGATGTTTTCGAAGGGGATGGCCTGCGGATGGGCGAGGTGCAACGCCTTCAGCGTATCCAGCGACGCATAGCGCGATCCGGCATGGCCAACGCGCGCGAGATAGGCGTCGAGATCGAAGGGGGTATCGCTCATGGAAGGGCACCGGGCATTGATCGGCCGGATATAGGCATTCGACCATGGAGCCGCAAATGATGGCTGCCGCTATGCCGGGGCCTTGCCTTGCTGCTCGGCCTGTTCCTCCTCGACGACCACCGTATGTTGCGCCGCCAGGAAGTTGCCGACGTGGTCCAGGCCTTCGAAATGGTCGCAGAACACCTTGATGACGACCAGCAGCGGCACCGCCATCAGGGCGCCGACGAAGCCCCACAGCCATGACCAGAAGGCGATGGCGATGAAGATCGCGACGGCATTGATCTCGAGCCGCCGGCCGACCACCATCGGCGTTACGAACTGGCCCTCGACGATATCGCACAGGAGCACGAAGGCCGGCGCCAGAAGCGCGTAGGAGATGGTGTCGAAACTGATCAACGCCATGATCGAGACAAGCACGATGGTGAGCAGCGCCCCGACATAGGGCAGGAAATTGAGCAGCGCTGCGGCCACGCCCCAGACCAGCGGATTGGGCATGCCGAGCGCCCACAGGCCAAGGCCGATGACCGTGCCGAGGCCGGCATTGATGATGGTGACGGTGAGCAGATAGTGCGAGATTTCGCTCTCGATATCGTAGACGACGCGCAGCGCCCGCTTCTTCTGGCTGAGGCTGGCGAAGGACTGGATGATCTTCTCGTAGAACATGGTGCCGGAGGCGAGCAGGAACAGCGACAGCACGAAGATGATGGTGAGGCTGGTGCCGGCCGCCAGGATGTTGCTGGCCGCCGACGAAAGAATGCCGGACTGGGCCACCGCGACCTTCTGGATGCCCGGCTCCTGCGCCGTTTCGGTCAATCCTTCGATCTGATGCGATATCTGCATGATCTTTTCGAGCGGACGGCGCAACTGCGCCAACCTTTCGGTCAATTGCTGGCCGATCGAGGAGGTGTTGTTGATGAGGTCGATGACCGGGCCGCCGAGCAGGTAGCCGGCGCTGGCGAAGATGCAGATCGACAGCAGCACCAGCAGCGTCGCCGAAACCAGTTCGGGAATGCCGCGTTTGCGCAGCAGCCGCACGATCGGCGTCAGCGTCAAGGCCAGCAGGAAGGCCAGGATGACCGGCATGAAGAAGGCGCGGGCGAAATAGAGCGCATAGATGGCCATGAAAATGAAGATGCCGATGAGCAGCGAGCGCATCAAACGCATGTCCGCACGCGCCGCGACGCGCGCATCCGCGCCATCGGCAATCTCTACGCCCAAGGCGGCGGGTTCGCTTTTCATGGTCACCCCTTCATGCCGGCGCCTCAGTGCGGCAATTGCCTGCATAAAACGCCGATTCGCTGGCGGAGGTTCCATGAGCCGGCTGTGAATTGGATCGCACCTGCATGAATCCGGCGGGAGAACTGCGCGGTGCGTCGATTGCGCATCGAATGCACGTTCCCGGCGGACGAAGCGACCGAGAAGCATCATGCCTGGATGATGAAGGCGGCCGATAAGCCTTGGAGCTCAAGCGTGCGGCGGCCGGGACGAGCCCGGCCGGAGCTCACGCGACGGGCGCTGCCACCGCCGGCGTGGAGCTCGCCGTTTCCTTGCGCACCATCGGCGCCACCTTGGTGCCGTAAAGCTCGATCGCCTTCATGATCTTGGCGTGCGGCATGGTACCGATCGCCATCTGCAGCAGGAAGCGGTCGTTTTTGAAGATCCTGTGCTGGGCGACGATCTTTTCGGCGACCTGTTCCGGATTGCCGACGAACAATGCGCCGTTGGGGCCGCGCGACTGGTCGAAATGCGCCCGCGATGTCGGCCCCCAGCCCCGCTCGCGGCCGATGCGGTTCATCACCTCGGCCTGCGGCCCATAAAAATCGTCAGCCGCCTTGTCGGTCGTGTCGGCGATGAAGCCGTGGACATTGATGCTGGTGGCAAGCCCGGCCGGGTCGCTGCCGGCGCGTTTGGCCGCCTCGCGGTAGAGGTCGAACAGCGGCGCGAACCGCGCCGGTTCGCCGCCGATGATAGCGAGCGCCAGCGGCAGGCCGAGCGCGCCAGCGCGGGCGGCGGATTGCGGCGTGCCGCCGATGGCGATCCAGACCGGCAGTTTTTGCTGGAAGGGCCGGGGATAGACGCCGCGATCGTTGATCGGCGCACGCAGATTGCCGGCCCAGGTCACCTTCACGCTATCGCGGATGGCGAGCAGCAGGTCGAGCTTTTCGGCGAAGAGTTCGTCGTAGTCCTCGAGGTTGTAACCGAACAGCGGGAAGGATTCGATGAACGAGCCGCGCCCGGCCATGATCTCGGCGCGGCCGCCCGACAACAGGTCAAGCGTGGAGAACTGCTGGAAGACGCGAACCGGATCGTCGGAAGAGAGCACGGTGACCGCACTGGTCAGCTTGATGCGCTTCGAGCGCTCCGCCGCCGCGGCCAGCGCCACGACCGGGGCGGAAGCGGCATAGTCGGGGCGGTGATGCTCGCCGAGGCCAAAGACATCGAGGCCGACCTGGTCGGCCAGTTCGACCTCCTCGATCAGATTGCGCAGCCGCTGATGCGGCCTAATGGCGCCGGGGCCCGGCTCCGGGCTCACATCGGCGAAGGTATAGAGACCGAGTTCCATGATGTCATCCTGGTGTGTTGATTGTTGCGCTAGAGGTAGCGACGCAGCTGTCACGCCGCCAGAGGGCGGTGAGTGAACAGTGCATGTCGATTTCGGTCGAAAAGGCGTCTCCCGACTGCAACATGCCGGAATTTCATGGCTGGCATACCGTTTTGGCGCTTGAACTCCCGGGTTTCGCGCGTATGTAAGCGTCGCTAACTGACTTCAGGGAAGTGGACTTGGCTATTTACAGGGAAAAAGACGTTTTCGAGCGGCGCAACGCCGCGAACGAGGCTAAGAAGGCGCTTCTGGCGCGCTTCAACGCAAAGCCGGCGGCGGATGATCCCGCGGTGCTGGCACGGCAGGCTGAACGCAAGGCGATCCTTGCGGCCCGCGAAATCCGCGAGGCCGAGAAGGCTCGGCTGAAGCAGGAAAAGCTGGCACGCGAAGCGGTCGAGAAGGCCGAGCGCGAGGCAGCGGCCGAAGCGGCACGCATCGCCGCCGAAGAGGCAGCGCAGGCGGAAGCCAAAATTCGGGAAGCCGAAGAGACCGAGCGCATTGCGCGCCTGTTGTCCGACGAGGCCGAACGCAAGGCCAAGCGCGACGCGCGCTATGCCGCGCGCAAGGCCCGCACCGGCAGGACGCCTCCGGGCTTCACCGGCCGCTAAGGCTTCGGCCCAGCGTCGATATGGGACAGGGTCGCCTTGCAGCGGCCCTGTTGGCGTTTGTCCGTTGATGAGCTTGGTCCGCGTGGATGATCAGGCCGCGAATTTCAACCCCATAATGCCGCAGACGATCAGCGCGATACAGGCAAGCCTGATCGCCGTGGCGGGCTCACCGAGCAGCCAGATGCCGAGCAGCGCCGTGCCGACGGTGCCGATACCGGTCCACACCGCATAGGCGGTGCCGACCGGCAGCGCCTTCAGCGCCAGGCCGAGCAGAGTGAGGCTGACAATCATCGAGGCGACGGTCAGCACGGTCGGGACAAGCCGGGTGAATCCTGCGGTGTATTTGAGGCCGATGGCCCAGCCGATCTCAAACAAGCCGGCGAAAAACAGAAAAATCCATGACATCGGGAACGCTCCATCAGGAGCATCCGGCCGATTCCGGTCCGGATGCTCAACAAACAATGGGCGGGTCGTCCCGACCGAATTTTCGGGGAAATGTGGGGCCGTCCCCACGCTACGGATATAGGCTGCCTGAACGCCCGATCAATACCAGCCGGCGGCATCGTGGAATGCCGCCGGTGAAATCCCGCCGCGCGGGATTGTCGAAGCCTACTTTTCCTTGAGCCGCATAGCCTGGACCGCCGGCGCCTTAAGAACGGGAGCAGCGGCCGGCTTCTTGGCATCCTTCTTCGGCTTGCGGGCTTCCTTGCCTGCCTTCATCGCACCTTTAGCCATGATTCGTTCCTCCAATTGCGGGACACGAAGTGAACCAAGAGAAACGCCGCTAGGCAAGGGCTGTTTGCGCGGGCTTGAACGGATGCAGGGTTCATGCGTTGTCGATGACTGTGGAGCTTCGGCAGGCGGACGACTAGACTTCACAATACCAGGCGGGGCGAGAGGACAAGCAATGGCCGGGCACAGCGGCTCCAGGACGGTCATCTATGCGGCGCTCGCCGGCAATCTAGCCATCGCGCTGACCAAGTTCGCCGCAGCCTTCTTCACCGGCAGTTCGGCGATGCTGTCGGAAGGCGTCCATTCGCTGGTCGATACGGGAAATGGCGGCCTGCTGCTCTACGGCATGCACCGCGCCGCGCGGCCGGCCGACCGCACCCATCCGCTCGGCCATGGCCGGGAGCTCTATTTCTGGAGCTTCATCGTCGCCCTGCTCGTCTTCGCGCTCGGCGCCGGTGTGTCGTTCTATGAAGGCGTGATCCACATCATGGCGCCCGAGCCGGTCGCCAACGCCAAAATCAACTACGTCGTTCTCGGTCTCTCCTTCCTTTTCGAAGGTTCCTCCTGGCTGGTGGCGCTGAAGGCGTTTCGCCGGCAGAAGGGCGAGGAGGGCTGGCTGCAGGCCGTGCAGTCGAGCAAGGATCCAAGTGTCTACACCGTGCTGTTCGAGGACAGCGCGGCGCTTCTCGGCCTGATCGTCGCCTTTGCCGGCATCCTGGCGGCGGAGCTCATGCAAATGCCCGAACTCGACGGCGTCGCCTCGATCGGCATCGGGCTTATCCTGGGCGCGACCGCGATTTTCCTGGCCCGCGAAAGCAAGGGCCTGCTGATCGGCGAGCCAGCGTCGCCGGACGTGGAGAAGAAAATGCTGGCGATCGTCCAGCAGGACCCGGCGGTGCAGCGGGCGAATGGCGTGCTTACCGTCCATATGGGGCCGACCGAGATCGTCGCCGGCCTCAGCATCGAGTTCGAGGACCATCTGACTGCGCCGGAGATCGAAGCCTGTGTCGAGCGCCTGGAGGCGCGGCTAAAGACGGAAATGCCGGAGATAGCGCGGCTGTTCGTCAAGCCGCAGACGTCAGGCACCTGGGAACAGCGGCGCAAAGTGGTCGAGGCGGCATCTGACTCTAAATAGAGGATGATGTCGCCCGAAAACCGCTTCACGCTTTTCGGCATCATGCCAGCCCTGGACCAGCGCTGCGGCGTTGCCTCGCGGCTTTGTCCCGCTAAACTAAGATCGGAAGAATTCTGGAGGAACTAACGATGAAAATCGACGGCGGATGCCATTGCGGCGCCATCACCTACGAAGCGGAGGTCGATCCCGAAAAAACCTCGATCTGCCACTGTGTCGACTGCCAGCAGCTGACCGGCACAGCCTTTCGCGTCACCGTTCCGGCGCCCGAGGATCACTACCGGATCACCAAAGGCGCGCCGAAAATCTACCTTAAGACCGGATCGAGCGGCGCCAAGCGCGCGCAGGCCTTTTGCGCCGATTGCGGTTCGCATCTCTACGCGACATCGGTCGGCGACGGCCCGAAGATTTACGGAATCCGGGCGGGGACCGCGCGGCAACGCGAGGATCTGGTCCCGACACAACAGAAATGGCACCGCTCGGCGCTGCACTGGTTGCCGGAATTCGAAGGCATGGCGACGGTAGAGGAGCAGTAGCGCCTCAATCGTCGCCTTCGACCACCCTTAACCTCAGCTGACCCGTCTTGGAATCAGCCACGCGCGGTGCGGGCTCGGCCTTGGCCGAGACGCCACGCGGCGCTTCGGTTTCCCCTTCGCCGAATTCGAGCGCCTCGATCTTCTGGCCGCGCCTGGTCACTTTCGACGTCGAGACCAGGATATCGTCAATGTCCTTGGCCGACTGGGTAAAATGCGTTTGCAGCTTGCGCACACGCTCGTCAACGCGCCCGACATCTTCCATCAGCCGGATCACCTCGCCCTGGATCAGATGCGCCTGCTCGCGCATGCGCGCGTCCTTCAGGATCGCCTGGATCACCTGGATCGACAGCATCAAAAGCGATGGCGAGACGATGACGACGCGGGCCCGGTGCGCCTTCTGCACAACGGCTTCGAAATTCTCGTGGATCTCGGCGAACACCGATTCCGAGGGCACGAACATGAAGGCGGTGTCCTGGGTCTCGCCCCGGATCAGGTATTTTTCCGAGATATCGCGGACGTGAATTTCAATGTCGCGGCGAAAGGCCTGGGCGGCGACCTTCTGCGGTTCGGCGCCCTCGGCGGCGCGGATGGCGTTCCAGGCTTCCAGCGGGAACTTGGCGTCGATGGCGAGCATTGGCGCGCCGTTGGGCATCCGCACCAGGCAATCGGGCCGGCTGCCGTTCGACAGAGTGGCCTGAAATTCATAGGCGCCGTGCGGCAGGCCGTCGGCGACGATCGCCTCCATGCGCGACTGGCCGAAGGCGCCGCGCGTCTGCTTGTTGGAGAGGATCGCCTGCAACTGCACGACCTGGCCGGCGAGCGACTGGATGTTGCCTTGCGCGGTGTCGATGACGGCCAGCCGCTCCTGCAGTTTCGCCAGGCTCTCATGCGTGGATTTGGTCTGCTCGGTCATGGTCTGGCCGATGCGGCCGGTCATGGCGTCGAGCCGCTGGCCGATCGACTGCGTCAACTCGGCCTGCCGCGCCCCGAATACTTCGGCGATGGCGCCCATGCGGCCCTGCATTTCCGCTTGCGCTTGCAAGATGCCGGCCATCCGCGCCTCGGCGTCGCGGGCATGGTCGGCGGCATCGGCGGCGGCGACCGCGCGCGCCTTGGCCGACCGCCACAACGCCACGACAAGCGCCACGAACAGGCCGAGGAACAGCAAGGCGCCGAAGGCCAGCGCATGGCCCAGCGTGATCGTGGTGGCGCCGAGCCGGGCGACAGGCTCCGAAAGGATCGATGTCAGGTCATTCATGTGGGCAGCATAGCCGATTCGCGGAGTCGGCACAGATCAAAACGGGAACGAGCCGTGGCCGCCCCGGTTGACGCTTTTCCCCGGACGTCTTAGGTGAGACGCCATGTCGATCAAGCCGCTCATCATCCTTCCCGATCCCATCCTGCGCCAGCTTTCGAAGCCCGTGGAGCGTGTCGACGGCGCCTTGCAGAAACTGGCCGGCGACATGCTGGACACCATGTATGACGCGCCGGGCATCGGGCTCGCCGCGATCCAGATCGGCGAGCCGCTGCGCATGCTGGTGATCGACCTCGCCAAGGAAGACGAGACACCGGCGCCGCATGTCTTCATCAATCCCGAAATCCTCGAAAGTGCCGAGGCTCGCTCGGTCTATGAGGAAGGCTGCCTGTCGATCCCGGACTATTACGCCGAGGTCGAGCGCCCGGCTTCCGTGCGGGTCAAATATCTCGACCGTGACGGCAAGCTGCGGGAGATGGAGGCCGAGGGCCTGATGGCGACCTGCCTGCAGCACGAGATCGACCATCTCAACGGCGTGCTGTTCATCGACCACATCTCGAAGCTGAAGCGCGACATGGTGGTGAAGAAGTTCAAGAAGCTGGCCAAGGACAAGGCGCCGGGCAAACTGGTGGGATAGGGGAAATGCCCCTGCGCGTCATCTTCATGGGCACGCCCGAGTTTTCGGTGCCGACGCTGCGCGCCATCGCCGAGGCCGGCCACGAGATCGCAGCCGTATACACGCAGCCGCCACGCGCCGCCGGCCGGCGTGGGCTGGAACTGACGCCGTCGCCGGTGCAGCGCGAGGCGGAGCGGCTGGGCATCGAGGTCCGCACGCCGACATCTCTGAAGGGCGAGGCCGAGCAAGCCGCTTTTGCCGCCCTGGGCGCGGATATCGCCGTGGTAGTCGCCTACGGATT
This sequence comes from bacterium M00.F.Ca.ET.205.01.1.1, assembly GCA_004791255.1. Classification (GTDB taxonomy): domain Bacteria; phylum Pseudomonadota; class Alphaproteobacteria; order Rhizobiales; family Rhizobiaceae; genus Mesorhizobium. Next base: position 193,723 of record SRUQ01000001.1, on the reverse strand, counting down.
GCTGTTGCCGAAGGCCGTCCTGGAAGCGCCGCGGCTTGGCTGCATCAACGGCCACGCATCGCTTTTGCCGCGCTGGCGAGGCGCCGCGCCCATCCAGCGCGCCATCATGTCCGGCGACACCGAGACCGGCATGATGGTGATGCGCATGGAGGAGGGCCTGGACACCGGTCCGGTCGGACTGGTTGAAAAATGCGCCATCGACCCCGATATGACAGCCGGCGAATTGCATGACCGCCTGATGGCTCAAGGCGCTTCACTGATGGTGGAAGCACTCGCGCAGTTGGGGATAAATTGTCTGACATTTACCCTACAGGCGACGGAAGGGGTGACCTACGCCCGAAAAATCGATAAGGCGGAGACGCGCGTAGATTGGACGCGGCCTTCTGGCGAAGTCCACAATCACATTCGCGGCCTCTCACCCTTTCCGGGTGCGTGGTGCGAGGTCGAAATTGGCGGCCGCATGGAGCGGCTGAAACTGCTTCGCTCGACGCTCTCGGATGGCCTGTCGCTTTCCGAGGAGTTGGGCGAGTCGGGAGGAATTCTCGATGACCGGCTGACGGTCGCCTGCGCAACAGGCGCGATCAGGCTGGTCGAAGTTCAACGGGCGGGCGGAAAGCCCGCCGCCGCGCAGGAATTTCTGCGCGGGGCCAAGATCGAAAAAGGAATGAGACTATCATGAGCATGATGTCGATACGCGCGGCGACGCCGCGGGACCGCGAGGCCATACGCCTCGTCGAGGAACACGCTTTCGGCCAGCAGGCGGAGGCCGGGCTGGTCGACGCGCTGGTCACCGGCGGCGACGCCGTTGTCGAACTGGTGGCGGAAGAGGACGGCCAGGTCGTCGGCCACATCCTGTTTTCGCGGCTTTTCGTACGCAATGGCGGCAAGAACTTTGCCGCCGTGGCGCTCGCCCCGCTGGCGGTGGAACCCTCCTTCCACGGCAGCGGCATCGGCGGCGCGCTGATCCGCGAAGCCCATATCCGGCTCAAGGATGCCGGCGAGACGCTGGCCGTGGTGCTGGGCGACCCCGCCTATTACGGCCGGTTCGGCTACAGCCACGACCGTGCCGCAAGCTTCGAAAGCGAATACCAGGGCGAAGCCTTGCAGGCGCTGGCCTGGGGCGAGGCACCGGCAGCCGGCAAGCTTGTCTACGCCTCGGCCTTCACCGCACTCGCCGCATAGAGCATGATGCCTGGCGCCCATGCCGCGTTTTCGCCTCGACATCGAATATGACGGCAGCCTGTTCGCCGGCTGGCAGCACCAGGCGGATCAGCCTTCGGTGCAGCAGGCGATCGAGCAGGCGATCCAGTTGTTCTGCGGCGAAACGGTCCGCATGCGGGCTGCGGGCCGCACCGATGCCGGGGTGCATGCGACCGCCCAGGTGGCGCATGTCGATCTCGCCAGGGCATGGCCCGCTGACAAGGTGCGCGATGCCATCAACGCGCATCTGCAGGCGGCCGGGGCGCATGTCGCCATCCTGAAGGCGACAGCCGTCTCCGAAGACTTCGACGCCCGCTTCTCGGCCACCTGCCGCCACTATCTCTACCGTATCCTCAACCGGCGCGCGCCGGCTGCGCTGGACAAGGGCAAGGTCTGGTGGGTGCCGAAGCGGCTCGACGCCGCCGCCATGCACGAGGCGGCGAAAGTGCTGGTCGGCCGTCACGACTTCACCACGTTCCGTTCGACGCAGTGCCAGGCCAACAGCCCGGTCAGGACCCTGGAGCGGCTTGATGTGAGCCGGCAAGGAGACCTGATCGAGGTGAGGGCATCGGCGCGCTCCTTCCTGCACAACCAGGTGCGCTCGATGGTCGGTTCGCTGAAGCGCGTCGGCGATGGCGGCTGGACCGCCGCCGACCTGAAGGTCGCGCTCGAGGCACAGGACCGTGCCGCCTGCGGCCAGGTAGCGCCCCCCGACGGGCTTTTCCTCATCGGTGTCGACTACCCCGGATAGAATCCGGAACGGCTTTGCCCCAAGGGTAAAGGCCGGAAAAGCTTCATCCCGGGATAAAGACCGGAATGACTTATCCGGGGTGAAACCCGGAAAGGCTCTGAGCCCCGGCATTGTCCGGCACGTCGATGCCGAGCAGCGCCTGCAGCCCGAACACCACGATCAGCGAGGCGATGAACATGCCGACGAAGACGGCGGTGCCGACCGCCGCACCCTTGCCGATCGTGGCGTTGGTCATGCGCCACGTCAGCGCCATCGACAGGATAAACAACAACAGCGACACCAGGGTCGAGATCTGGTTCGCCGACGACACGAACAGCCGGATCAGCGCCGAAGGCAGCATCAGCCAGGCGGTGATGGCGGAGGCCCAGTTGCTGGCGACGACATAGTGGACGAAACGGCCGCCTATGCCGGCGCGCGGCGCGACGAGCGCCAGAGCGATCAGCGGCAGCACCCAGGAGCCGATATCGACCGTCGCCAGGCGCAAAAGCATGCTGAAGCGGCCGGCGAAAGCGTCGGGATCGCCGATCTCGTTGGCGATCCCGACCCAGCCGACGATCAGCGCCGGTGCCGCCACCATGATGGCGAAGAAGGAATTCCAGAAGCCGTCGGCCGACAGGTCAAGCAAGCGCAGGCCGTCGACCTTGCCGAGCATCAGCCGCCAGGCACCGATCAGCGAAGCTTGGGTTTCGTCCGCCGAAAGCATGCTCAACCCTGTCCGAACCAGTCTTCGATGAAGCGCTGGTAGATACGCGTCAGCGTTTCGAGATCGGTGAGGGCGACGCGCTCGTCGACCATGTGCATGGTCTTGCCGACCAGGCCGAATTCGACCACCGGGCAATAGTCCTTGATGAAGCGGGCATCCGAGGTTCCGCCCGATGTGGACAGCGCAGGCTTCTTGCCGACCACGGCGCCGACCGAGCCGCTCAGCGTCTCGACCAGCCTGTCGTCGCGGGTCAGGAAGACATGGCTCGGCCGGTCGCGCCAGACGAGGTCGTAGTCGACCGGCGTTTTCCTGCCCGGCCGGTATTTCTTGCGCCCGGCCGCCTGGTCGAGGCGGTTGTGGATTTCGCCCTGGACGGTCTCGGCGGTCCAGGTGTCGTTGAAGCGGATGTTGAAGGTGGCGGTGGCCTTGGCCGGAATGACGTTGGTGGCCGGATTGCCGACATCGATGGAGGTCACCTCCAGATTGGTCGGCTGGAAATCCTTGGTGCCCTTGTCGAAGACCGGATGCAGCAAGGCATCGACGAGGCTCATCAGCCCGCGCACCGGATTGTCGGCGAGCTGCGGATAGGCGGCATGGCCCTGGCGGCCGTTGACGGTGATGCTGCCCGACAGCGAGCCGCGCCGGCCGATCTTGATCATGTCGCCGAGCGCGTCCGGGTTGGTCGGCTCGCCGACGATCGAGGCGTCCCATTTCTCGCCCTTGGCGGCGGCCCATTCGAGCAGCTTGACCGTGCCGTTGATCGCCGGGCCTTCCTCGTCGCCGGTGATCAGCAGCGAGACCGAGCCCTTGGGACCGCCATTCTCTTGGACATGACGCGCTACCGCGGCGATGAAACAGGCGATGCCGCCCTTCATGTCGACGGCGCCACGGCCATACATCTCGCCACTGGCGACCTCGGCGGCGAAGGGCGGATGCGTCCAGGCGGCCTCGTCGCCGACCGGCACCACGTCGGTATGGCCGGCGAACATCAGATGCGGGCCGTTGCCGGAGCGCCGCGCGTAGAGGTTTTCGATGTCGGGGGTGCCGTCTTCGGAAAACACCGGCCGGTCGACCAGGAAGCCGAGCGGTTTCAGCATCGTCTCCAGCGCGGCGAGCGCACCGCCTTCGGCGGGTGTCACCGAGGCACAACGGATGAGGGTGGCAAGGTTTGCGGCGGGATCGGTGGGCAGCGTCATGGCAAAAGCGATAGTCGAAAGCGGATGGCCTGTCACGACCAGACATGGAGGCCAGCTTCATGGCCTGACATGACGCCGACATTATGGTTTTCATGTCGTATAGTCGCAGAGCTGATGCGGGGCAGAGATGGCAGGGCTGGACAAGCGGATCGTCATTGCAGGCGCCGGCAGCATCGGCTGCTATGCCGGAGGCTGCCTGGCGCTGGCCGGACGGCAGGTCGTGCTACTGGCCAGGCCGCGCATCGGCGAGGCCCTGCGGTCAGGCGGATTGCGGGTCAGCGACCTCGATGGCAATGACCGTTTGCTCGACGCCAACGCGCTCGTCGTCAGCGACGATCCGGCGGCCGTGCTGCCGGGCGCCGACGTGATCCTGGTGACGGTGAAGAGCAGCGCGACGCAGGACATGGCGGCGCTGATCGAGACCCACGCCCGTCCCGATGCCGTGGTCGTCAGCCTGCAGAACGGCGTCGACAATGCCGACAGGCTGCGCGGCGCGTTAACCGGGCGGATGGTGGTGGCCGGCATGGTGCCGTTCAACGTGGTGCAGTCACCGGACGGCGAATGGCCGCTCAACATGCACCGCGCCAGCGACGGCAAGGTGATGATCGAGGAAAGCGGCGCAGGTCTCCTCGGGCTGCTCGGGGTCGAGGGGTTCGCGATCGAGACCCATGCCGACATGAAGGCGGTGGCGTGGGGCAAGCTGCTGATGAATCTGAACAACGCGCTGGTGGCGCTTTCCGATCTGCCGCTGGCGACCGAACTCGCCGACCGCCGCTGGCGGCTCATCCTGGCCGGCCAGATCGACGAGGCGCTGGCGGCAATGAAGGCATCCGGCATCGCGCCGGCGCGGATCGCCGGCCTGCGGCCGGCCTTGCTGCCGTTGGTGCTGCGGCTGCCCGACTGGCTGTTCAGGCGGCTGGCACGCCGCATGCTGGCCATCGACCCGAATGCGCGCTCTTCGATGTGGGACGATTTGCAACGCCGCCGCCCGACCGAGATCGACGACTTGCAGGTCGCGATCCTGCGGCTTTGCGGCAAGACCGGCGTGCCGGCGCCGATGACGGAGCGCGTCGCGGCACTGGTGCGCCATGCGGAGGCCGGCAAGCGCGGTTCGCCCGGCTTGACGCCGGGCCAGGTCACTTCGACGGCGAGCCCGCCTCGATCAGCGTGATCTTCTGCCAGATCTTGCGCGACAGGTTTGAGCTCAAATTCTCGATGTCGTTGACGCCGTCGATGACGACGTCGTCATTGACCGACTGGGCGAACAGCGCGGCGATCTTGCCGGTGACCGACAGCATTTCCGAGCAATAATCGAGGTAGCGCGCGAGGTCGGCGGCGTTGGTGATGCGGGCGGGCGAATTTGCCGTCGGCTTGAAATTAGCCGAAAGCGTCGCCGGATCCTTGGTGAGCTGGTGCATGTCGATGACATGGATCAGCGAACGCAGGCCGTGCAGCTGGCGAAACACCCTCTTGCGCTTGATGCGCTCCTCGGTACGGATCAGCGCCAGCAGCCCGAGCACGGCGAGGATCAACATGTTGATCGTGGCCTCGATGCCCTGCACCGACTGCACCGCGTCGTCGGCCTGGGAGATGTGGATGAGCGGCAGGATGGTGCCGACGAACAGGAAGATCAGCGCGCCGGCGACGACGGCAGCGACGATGGCGCCGCGCAGCCACCAGATTGGCTCCTCCAGCGCCTTTGCCGCCTTGGCCAGGTCGCGCGACAGCGACACCAGCTCGGCGGCGACGCCGCGCAGGCCGGCCTCCGGAAAACGGTCGGCTATGCGTTCCTCCAGCCGCTCGGCGGTGTCGATGATCAGTTTCGGATCAAGCGTGCGGTAGCGCATGGCCTTCGAGTTCAGGAGGTTGCCGGGGAATTGGTCTGCCGACCGTAGCGGTTGGGGCCTGGCTGGCCAGGATATAGATATAACAGCAAAATGGCGACCAATTGTACCAACGGCACAAACAAAACCAGCATGAACACACCTGGTCTGCCGAGATCGTGCAGGCGCTTCACATTCAGTACGATGGTCGGCCACACTGTTGCCAATAGGACCAGGACGAATATTGAGAGCCATACCTCGCTCTCAGGGCTACCCTCGGGCAACAGGTTGAAATGATAGAGCGGGAAGAGCTGGATGATTGCCAGCAACAATTGGCCCAGAAAATAGGCCGCGCGACTGACGCGGCCCGAAGTTTTCAGGAAAAACCAGAAGAAGTCTGTTTTTTCAGCCAAGCGGGTCCGGTCCGTATTGATTGGCACCCCTGGTGCCTTCGAGAATGCCGCATTCCACCAGGAACCAGATCGCCCCGATGAACGGCACCAGGATGATCAGGCTCCACCAACCGGACTTGCCCCGATCGTGCCAACGCTTGGCGTAGACGGCTAAGACCGAATAGATCATGGCAAGCGAATAGAGCAAATAGATAAAGCCGTAAGGCATCTGGTTGAAGGTCGTGCCGAGTATGTTGTCGAGGATCATCGCGACAACCGCGCCGACGAAAATGACGCCGACGCAGGCCCAGAACTTTGCGCGGTTGATGCGACCCTCGTAACTGGTCAGTAGATACTTCCAGTCCATGTCACCCCTCCGTCATGTCAGGCGCGACCCATTGTCGCGCCGGCGGAAGGTGCGCCCGCTTTTCGAAAAGATCAATCGCGCAACAACTCGTTGATCGAGGTCTTGGAGCGGGTCTTGGCGTCGACGCGTTTGACGATGACGGCGCAGTAGAGGCTGGGGCCGGGTTCGCCATTCGGCAGAGGCTTGCCGGGCAGCGAGCCGGCGACCACGACCGAGTTCGGCGGCACCTCGCCATAGAAGATCTCGCCGGTGGCGCGGTCGACGATCTTGGTCGACTGGCCGATGAAGACGCCCATGCCGAGTACCGAGCCCTCGCGCACGATGCAGCCCTCGACGACTTCGGAGCGCGCGCCGATGAAGCAATTGTCCTCGATGATGGTCGGGCCGGCCTGCATCGGCTCCAGCACGCCGCCAATGCCGACGCCGCCCGACAGATGCACGTTCTTGCCGATCTGGGCGCAGGAGCCAACCCCGACCCAGGTGTCGATCATGGTGCCAGTATCGACATAGGCGCCGACATTGACGAAGGACGGCATCAGCACCGCGCCTGGCGCGACATAGGCCGAGCGGCGCACGATCGATCCCGGCACGGCGCGGAAGCTCGCCTTCTCGAAATCGCCGGCACCCCACCCGTCGAACTTCGACGGCACCTTGTCCCACCACACCGCCTGGCCCGGACCGCCCTTGATGATCTCCATCGGGTTGAGCCGGAAGGACAGGAGCACCGCCTTCTTCAGCCACTGGTTGACATGCCACTTGCCGTCGGCCTGGCGCTCGGCGACACGGGCGGTGCCGTGATCGAGCAGGTCGAGTGCCGACTGGATGGCGTCGCGCGTCTCGCCGCGGGTCGCGGTCGAAATCGCGTCGCGTTCCTCGAAGGCCTTCTCGATGGTCTTCTCGAGGCTTGCCAGATCGGGCTTCGACATGATTTCGCTCCATTACCAAGCTGTTAAGGGGCTGCGCCTTAACCTGTTTTGAAGTCGCGCGGGCCTCAGGCATGCCTGGCATGCTTGGGTCTTTGCATCTTGCAGGTTCTTGTCGCAAATCCGCCGGACACGTTTGCGGAACCTGCTTATGTTAAGGCTCAATGGGGGTCAATCGCGGCTGCGTCATGGGACGGCGCAACTGAAGAATCTGGACGGGCAAGGTAATTATGACTCCTATGGAAAAGGCGGGGTGGACACCGCTGCCGCATTCGGACGAGGATCTGGAGCGGTCGAAGAGCGTGCCGGACACGCCGCAGACGCGCGCCGAAACCTACCGGCTGGCATGGAACGACCCCGACTTCATGACGCGTCGCGAATTGCGCGCGGTGCGGCTGCAGCTCGAACTCCTGAAGCCGGAGATGATCCTGGCCGAGCGCGGCATCCGCTCCACGGTGATCCTGTTCGGCGGCGCCCGCCTGCCCGAACCCGGCGGCGAAGCCTGGGCGGCCAAGAACGAGACCCAGAGGAAGAACCTCGAGAAAAACAGCAAATACTATGAGGAGGCGCGCAAGTTCGCCCGCCTCTGCTCGCAGCAGTCGGCCACCTCATACTACCGCGAGTATGTCGTGGTGACCGGCGGCGGACCCGGCGTGATGGAAGCGGGCAACCGCGGCGCCGACGATGTCGGCGCACCCTCGATCGGCCTCAACATCGTGCTGCCGCATGAGCAGGCGCCGAACGCCTATGTGACGCCGGAACTGTGCTTCAACTTCCACTATTTCGCCATCCGCAAGATGCACTTCGTCATGCGTGCCAAGGCGGTGGCGGTGTTTCCCGGCGGCTTCGGCACGATGGACGAATTCTTCGAGACGCTGACGCTGATCCAGACCGGGCGCATGGAGCGGGTGCCGGTGATCCTGTTCGGCAAATCGTTCTGGAAGCGGGCGATCGACCTCGACTTCCTCGCCGAGCAGGGCACGATCAGCCCCGGCGACCAGGACATCATTGATTTCGTCGACACCGCCGACGAGGCCTGGGGCATCGTCAGCCGGTTTTACAAATTAGGGGAGTAAGGGAGTAGGGCAGTAAGGCACTAGGGGAGATCAAGCTGGAAGCAGGGCCTGAGAACGCCGTATTCTCCTACTGCCCTACTGCCCTACTGCCCTACTGCCCTACTGCCCCTGCAACTATCCCCGTCAGGAACCCGGCCAGATCGTCGGTGACGTAGTCGACGTCATCTTCCTGCGCGGCGTCGCGCTCCCAGATTTCGGAGAATGTTGGCTCGAAATTGCGCGGCACCACGAGCACGGTGGTCATGCCCAGCGACTTCGGCACGGAAAGGTTGCGGGCGAGATCCTCGAACATCACCGCATTGTGGCCGGTGACGGCGTGCAGTTCGGCGAATTTTTCGTAGGTCTGGCGTGCCGGCTTGGGATTGAGGCCGGCCGCGACAATATCGAAGATGGCGTCGAAATGCTCGAGGATGCCGAGCTGGCGCGCGGTGCGCTCGGCGTGCTTGCGGTCGCCATTGGTGAAGATGAACTTGCGGCCGGGAAGCTGGCGGATGGCGGTGCCGAGAACGGGATCGGGCACCAGCCATGAATAGTCGATGTCGTGCACCTTCTCGAGAAAGTCGTCGGGGTCGATGCCGTGGCGCGCCATCAGGCCGTTCAGCGTCGTGCCATACTCCAGATAGAGCTCCTTCTGCAGTTTGCGCGCCTCGTCACGGGGCAGCGCCAACAGCTCGCTGACATAGGCGGTCATCTTGACATCGATCTGCGAGAACAGATTCGAATGATGCGGATAGAGCGTGTTGTCGAGGTCGAACACCCAGTCGGTGACATGGGCGAAGCGGGCGGTATCGGGGAGCGTCGTCATGCGATCCTTATGGCACGAAACGGGAATTCCGAAAGGGGCTTTATCCACAACTTGTGCGCGTCATAAGTGGCAGAAACGACCTCCCCATTCAAATTTTAAACATCCGGGAAAGGTGGCCTTCAGGGCTTGCTGGCACAGAGGCAGTCTTCTGGGGAGCCCGCGATGACCAGTATAATTCTGAAAGCCGCCGCCATTGCTTTCGCCTCCGTCGCCGCCTCTCTCCTGCTCACCCTGATCATCGTTCCGGCGATGGGATTTCCGGTCAACCGCACCATCTGGCTGGCCTCGACCTTGTGTCCGCTGGTGCTTGCATGGGTGGCCTGTGCCAGTACCTTCTGGCAAAGCGGCCGACTTAAGAACGCGCATCGTGATCTCGCCCGCGCGCACGCCCAGCTCACCGCGGCGCACCGCCGCCTGGCGGAGAAGGCAAGCCGCGACGACATGACCGGCATGCTCAACCGGGAAAGTTTCTTTGCCGCGCTCGACGGTTCCCGGCGCAAGTCCGATCGCGGTGCGCTGCTGATCGTGGACGCCGACCATTTCAAGATGATCAACGACAATTTTGGCCACCTGACCGGCGACGACGCGCTGCTGTTGATCGCAAGCGCCATCGAGCGCGGCGTGCGCGGCGGCGATGTGCTCGGCCGCATCGGCGGCGAGGAATTCGGCGCTTTCCTGGTCGGGGCAACCGAACAGGAGGCCAAGCGTGTTGCCGAGCGCATTCGCCGTGAGGTCGAACTGATCCGCTTCCGGCCCGTCGATGAGCGGACCTTTCCGCTGACGGTCAGCATCGGCGGAACCGTTTGCGGCGAAGATGCCAATGTATCGGAGCTGATGCGCGCCGCGGACCGGCGCCTGTACCAAGCCAAGCATGCCGGCCGCAACCTGTCGATCCTCGACACGGATATCTCGGCCGCCGCGTGACCAGCCGGCGGATGGCTGCGGGGCGACGGGAAGCGTCAAGACCGAAGCTCAAGCCGCGCAGCCGCTGTTGAGAGATTTCGCGTCGCGCGAATTGATCGCCACCCATCGGATAGGTGGAGGGCCAGCCCCACCACGCCGGCGCCACCGATGGCGACCGGCTATGGTGACGGCTATCCTCACAAGCCGTAGATGGCGATGCGCACCAGAACGGCCGCGGCGGCCAGCGACACCAGCAGAATGCCGAGGCCGATGGGTGAACCCCAGCCATACCATTCCATGGCCAGCTTGGCGTATTTGAACTCCTCTTCGTGAGAGAGCGGCGCACGCTGTTGAATCAAGCTCATTTTTCACTCCTTGTCGCGGCGTGGCACTTGCCTTGGCCAAGCCGTAGCCGCATATTGCTGTAATGGTCTAAATGTTAGACGGTTTGATAGTTAGATGGTCGAAATAAATTCGTCAAGCGGGAATCGTGCCGAGATGACCACCGCCATCGGTCTGACCATCATGCAGTGGCAGGATGCGACGCAGGCCTATGACGAGGCGGTGGGAACAAGACTTGGGCTGAACATGGCCGAGCGCCATTGCATCGGACTGCTGCATGGCGGCCCGCAATCGGCCGGCGCCATTGCGACGGCGACGGGGCTGACGCCGGCTGCGGTGACGGCGCTGATCGACCGGCTGGAGGCGCGCGGCCTGCTGACACGCACGCGCAGTCTGGAAGACAGGCGCAAGGTGGTGATCGAGGCGACCGAGGCGACGCGGGATCTGTCGGCGCGCTACTATGGCGCCATTGCCGAGGAAGGCGAAAAGGTCATCGCCACCTTCAGCGACGCCGAACTCGCCACCATAGCGCGCTTCGTCGGCGCCGCACTCGACCTGCAGCGCGCCCAGTTGGGGCGGCTGAAGGCCGAGGCGCCTGACATCCCCGGGCGATAGGGCGGTCGGACGTCTATTGCACTCCGCGCCCTTTGCGGCGTGGCTCCGGTAAGCTATACGGTTGCCGGGTCGAGCGCCGGCCGGCCTTTGCGGCGGGCCACGATCGCCGCGAAATCCGCATTCTGGAAGGCATCGCGCAAAGCGTCGAAGGACGGCAGCACGAAATAGGCGCGCTGGAACTTGTCGATCTCGTAGCCGGTGCGCATCACCGTTTCCAGGTCGAACGGCACGTGGTGGGCGTCCTTGCCATCGACCGCGAACTGCAATTCGGTGAAAGACGACATCAGCCCGGCGCCGAAGGCCTTCAACGGCTGGCCGGCCTCCTGCATCAGGCCGTATTCGGCGGTGTACCAGTAGAGCCGGGTGATCATTTCGTCGCCGCCGAGCGCGATGATGTCGCCGGCCTTCTTGCCATACATCTGCATGAAGTCGGCGAACACCGGCTGCGACAGCACCGGCACGTGGCCGAAGAAATCGTGGAACATGTCCGGCTCGACGATGTAGTCGAGTTCCTGCCTGGTGCGCAGCCAGTTGGTCACCGGGAAGCGGCGGTTGGCGAGATGGTCGAAGAAGGGAGCGGCGGGGATCAAGCCGGGCACAGCGACGATCTCCCAGCCGGTCAGTTTGCGCAGCCTGGTGCTGACGTCCTCGAAGTCGGGGATGCGGTCGAGCAGGCCAAGCTTCTCGACGCCGTCAAGATAGGAGTGGTGGGCGAGCTTGCGCGTCAGTTTGGTCTGGCGGTCGCACAGCGTGCGCCACACCGCCTGTTCCTCGGCCGAGTAGTCATAGCCCTGCGCCACGGTGAAGTCGGCGCGGCAGACGGAATAATCGCCGCGCAAACCTTGCGCTGCACAGTCGCGGGCATATTCGGCAACGCTCATCGTGGTCATGATTTTTCTCCCTGCAAGTCATGAATGGCTGACGTGCCCTTGAGGCTAGCCTGATTTGCCGAGGCAAATCGGTTTTGATGATGGCTCAAGTGGAGCATTTGAGATAGTATCCCCTCCAGACAATCAGGATTGGAGTGAAAATGCCTCAGTTCGACGATTTCGAAATCAGGATGCTCGATGTCCTGCAACGCGATGGACGCAAGCCCGTCTCCGAGTTGGCGCAGGAGATCGGCCTGTCGACGACACCCTGCGCACGGCGCTTCGAAGCGCTGCAGGAGGCCGGTATCATTAAGGGATTTGCCGCGGTGATCAGCCGCCGCGCCGTCGGCCTGATGGTCGAGGTGTTCATCCAGGTGCGGCTGGTCAGCCACAGTGATGGCTCGCCCGAGAGCTTCATTGCCGCGGTGCAGCGCATGGACGAGGTGTCGTCCTGCTGGACGATGACCGGCGACCACGACTTCCTGCTGCATGTCATGGTGCCGTCGGTTGACGAGCTCAACGCCTTCGTCATGCACCGGCTGATGCGGCTGGGCGGCGTGCGCGACGTCCATACCCAACTGGTGCTGCAGAACATCAAGGGACCAGGCCACGTGCCGCTCGGACATCTACGGCGCTGAAGCTTTCTACTGAAAAGCTGCACGCAAACTGCTGAGACCGGCCCCTTCGCCGCCCGGCGCGGTGCACACACTGCGCGGACCAACCCACCAGGAGGTCCGCCATGAAAATCGTGCTGGTCAACCCGCCGCACACCGCCATCGGCAGCCGCGTGCCCGACGACCATCTGCCGCCGCTCGGCCTGCTGGCGATCGGCGGACCGCTGATCGATTCCGGCCATGAGGTGCGGCTCGTCGATGCCGAATTCGGGCCGATGCCGCTCGCCGATGCCGTCGAGGACGCGCTTTGCGACCAGCCTGATTTCGTCCTGATCGGCCACTCCGGCTCAACCTCCGCGCACCCGACGGCCTTGCTGATCGCTGGCATGATCAAAGCGCGCGAGCCGGCGACGATCGTCATCTATGGCGGCGTCTTCCCGACCTACCATTGGCGCGACATCCTGGCCGAGACGGACGCTTTCGACTTCATCGTACGCGGCGAAGGCGAGGCGACCGTGGTGGCGCTGGTCGAGGCGCTGGAGATGCACCAGCCGCCGGCAAGCGTCGCCGGCGTCGCCTATCGCGACGATCTGCGCCGCCCCTTCGCCACGCAAGCGGCGATGACCATCGCCGATCTCGACGCATACCGCGTCGGCTGGGAACTGATCGACCACCGCAGATACAGTTACTGGGGCGGCAAGCGGGCCGTGGTCATGCAGTTCTCGCGCGGCTGCCCGCATCTGTGCAACTATTGCGGCCAACGCGGTTTCTGGACCCGCTGGCGGCATCGCGATCCCGTGAAATTCGCGCAGGAGATCGCCTGGCTGCACCGCGAGCATGGCGTCGAGCTGATCAACCTTGCCGACGAGAACCCGACGGTCTCGAAGAAAGCCTGGCGCGCCTTTCTCGACGCCCTGATCGCCGAGAACGTGCCGGTGCTGATCGTCGGTTCGACGCGGGCCGACGACATCGTGCGCGACGCCGACATCCTGTATCTTTATCGCAAGGCCGGTGTCATCCGCTGGCTGCTCGGCATGGAAAACACCGACGAACAGACGCTTGCATTGATCCGCAAGGGCGGCAGCACCTCATCCGACCGCGAGGCGATCAGGCTGCTGCGAAAACACGGCATCCTGTCGATGGCGACCTGGGTGGCCGGCTTCGAGGACGAAGGGTTCCGCGACCTCTGGCGCGGCTTTCGCCAGCTCATCGCCTACGATCCCGACCAGATCCAGGCGCTCTATGTAACGCCGCATCGCTGGACGCCGTTCTTCCGGATCGCGCGCGACCGCAAGGTCATCCAGCGGGACGCCCGCCTTTGGGACTACAAGCACCAGGTGCTGCGGATGACCCGGCTGAAGCCGTGGATGCTGTTCTTCTCGGTCAAGCTGATCGAGCTCTTGGTGCAGTCGCGGCCAAAGGCGCTGGCGCGCATCCTGTTCCATCGGGATCCCGAGCAGCGCCACTCGATGCGCTGGTACACCAAGATGGGCCGCCGGGTCTGGTTCCGCGAAGTCTGGGGTTTCCTGGTGACGGACCGCCGGGTCAAGGACGGCCCGACGCTCGCCGAATTCTGGGGCGCGCCGCAGGATGCCGAGGAGGAATCGATGACGTTCCGGCGCCCGGCGCGCAAGCCAGTGCTGCCGGTGATTGAAAGCCATATCGCGCCTGAGGAAAGGCGATTAGCCGGCTGACCAATCCTTACGGCACGATCAGCGTGCCGGCGCCGTGCTCGGTGAACAGTTCGAGCAGCACCGAATGCGGCGTCTTGCCGTTGAGGATGACGACGCCCTCGACACCGCGCTCGATCGCCTCGATGCAGGTCTCGACCTTGGGGATCATGCCGCCCGACACCGTGCCGTCCTTGATCAGAGCCCTGGCCTCGGCGACGGTCAGCTCGTCGATCAATTTCTTGTTCTTGTCGAGCACGCCGGGCACGTCGGTGAGGAACAACAGGCGCGAGGCCTTGCAAGCGCCTGCAATGGCACCGGCAAACGTGTCGGCATTGATGTTGTAGGTGTGGCCGTCGCGGCCGGGGGCCACTGGCGCCAGCACCGGGATCATTTCGGAACGGGCGAGCAGATCGAGCAGCGTGCGGTCGACCTCGACCGGCTCGCCGACGAAGCCGAGATCGAGCACGCGCTCGATGTTGGAGTCGGGGTCGACCATGGTCTTGCGCGCCTTTTCGGCGAACACCATGTTGCCGTCCTTGCCGCACAGGCCGATCGCCCACTCGCCCTCGGCGTTGATCAGCGCCACGATCTCCTTGTTGATCGAGCCGGCGAGCACCATCTCGACGATCTCGACCGTCTTCTGGTCGGTGACGCGCAGCCCGCCCTCGAATTTGGATTCGATGCCCATCTTGGACAGCATGGCGCCGATCTGCGGGCCGCCGCCATGGACGACGATCGGGTTGACGCCGGATTGCTTCAACAGCGCGATGTCGCGGGCAAACGCCTTGCCGAGCTCGATATCGCCCATGGCGTGGCCGCCATACTTCACCACGACCGTCCTGTTCTCGTAGCGCTGCATATAGGGCAGCGCCCTGGAGAGCAGGGCAGCTTGCATTTCGGCGGTGGCGGCGACGTCCGTCATCGGCATGATTCCCGGCTTTGGTTTGTGCAATGTCGTTGTCCCAAAACCGCTGGGCACCTTTGGGCGACATGCACTTGGAAAGAACGGCGGCGTCTTAGCGGGAAACGCGGCGAGCCGCAAATGGCATTGCTGTCATATTCGACGGGTTCACGGCCTCGTCATCAAGCCGGCACCATCAGCGGCGCCCTGCGGCCGAGCCAACCGGAAATCTTCTCCAACTGCGCGGCCAGGGACAGCAGCGTCTCCTCGTCGCCCGGGCGGCCCGCCGCCTGGATGCCGAGCGGCAGGCCGGTCTCGGTGACATGGACCGGCAAGGCGATCGAGGGCTGGCCACTGACATTCTGGATCGCCGGCCAGTGGGTGAACCACAGGCTCTTGTCCATCAACCGGCCGAACAAGGACTTGATCCTGAGCAGCGCCGTCAAACGAAGCTTGTCGAGCATGTTCTCGATGAGGTCGTCGGCCCCCTTTGGGTCCATGGCGCCGCAGGCAAGCGGTGGGTGGGCAATAACGGGCATCAGCACGGCATCGTACCGCGCGGTCTGCGCGATCGTCTGCCGCGCCGCGGCCTGCAGCCGCTGCAGGCTGGCGTAGGTCTCGCCAGCCGAGATTATCTCGCCCAAGCGGCCGAGCACCCGCGTGGCGCGCTCGATATCGACGGCGACGGAGCGGCCGACACGCTGTGTCTCCGCCCGCATCGTGCCGGCGACGGCCGAGGCGACGGTCCTGCAGAAGTCGGCCATGAAATCACGCCCGATGGACGGCAGGTCGATTTCCTCGACCGTGTGGCCGCCCTCGCGCGCCAGTGCCACCGCGGTGTCGAGCGCCTTGAGCGTCTCGGTCGAGATCGGCAGGCCAAGCGGCGATCTGGCATAAACGGCGAGCCTGAGCTTGCCCGGATCACGCGCGGCGGCGGCGGCAAACGTGCCTTTCGGTGACGGCGCCGCGTAAGGCGCCAGCGGATCGGGGCCGTGGGTGAGGTCGAGCAGCAGCGCGCAATCGCGCACCGAGCGGGTGACCGCATGATCGACCACCATGCCGTACCAGCTTTCGCTGACCAGCGGCGAAAGCGGGATGCGGCCGCGCGAGGCTTTCAAGCCGACAAGCCCGGTGCAGGCGGACGGCACCCGGATCGAACCGCCGCCGTCGGAGGCATGCGCCACCGGCACGACGCCGGCGGCGACAAGGGCTGCCGCGCCACCCGACGAGCCGCCGCTGGTGTGGCCGGTGTTCCAGGGGTTGCGGGTGATGCCGAAGGCTTTGGATTCGGTCATCAGACGCAGCCCATGCTCCGGCGAGGTCGAGGTGACGATGGGAATGAGCCCGGCGGCGAGATAGCGCTCGGTCAGCACCGAATTGCCATCGGGCACCAAGGCGGGAATGCGGCTGCCGCCATGCGTAGGCACGCCTTTGATGGCGATGCCGAGATCCTTGATGGCGAAGGGCACGCCGGCCAACGGCAAGGAACGGTCGACGGTTTTCGCGCGCGTCCGCGCCGCATCGTACAGCGTTTCTGCGGTGGCGTTGATTTCAGGCCGCGTGGCCTCGGCGCGCGCGATCGCCGCTTCGGTCAGCTCGACCGGCGAGACCTCGCCCTTGCGCACCAGCTCGCC
Source organism: bacterium M00.F.Ca.ET.205.01.1.1 (assembly GCA_004791255.1). Taxonomy (GTDB): domain Bacteria; phylum Pseudomonadota; class Alphaproteobacteria; order Rhizobiales; family Rhizobiaceae; genus Mesorhizobium. Next base: position 176,936 of record SRUQ01000001.1, on the reverse strand, counting down.
AAGTCCGGTGGCGTCATGCTCCCACAAGATCCGTTCAAGCGACATAGGCACTCCCCCTCGCCCGGAGCAGGCTAGCCAGTGGCCACCCGCTTGGCAATCGAGTGGACGAACAAGGCCTGCCGGGGTGCACAAGACAATTCCGCCGTTGCAAATACATCGCAATCGCATAATTTGCCTGACATGACACCGCAGGACATCACCAAGTTGATCGTCCGGACTTCGATGAAGGATCGGGCTGCGTTCGATCTGCTCTACCGGCAGACCAGCGCGAAACTTTTCGGCGTCTGCCTTCGTGTATTGAACAACCGGGGAGATGCAGAGGAAGCCCTACAGGAAGTCTTCGTCAAGATATGGACCAAGGCGGACCGTTTTGCTGTCTCCGATCTGAGCCCGATCTCCTGGCTGGTGGCAATTGCACGCAACCACGCGATCGACCGTGTCAGGGCGCGGCGCAAGCCTGCCGCCGATATCGATGCCGCACTCGACGTGGCCGATCCGGCGCCGGGACCTGAAGCGATGGTGGTGGCGGGCGGCGAGACCGAGCGCATCTATCATTGTCTCGAGGAATTGGAAAAGGACCGGGCGGCGGCCGTCCGGGGCGCCTATCTCAATGGCGAAAGCTATGCCGAGCTCGCGGAACGCCACGGCGTGCCGTTGAACACGATGCGTACATGGCTGCGCCGCAGCTTGATGAAACTCAGGGAATGCCTGGAAAGATGACGCTGGCGGAGGACAATGGACCGGAACGTGGAGGCGACGACGTGTTCGCCGCCGAATACGTTCTTGGCGTCCTGGCGCAGGACGAGCGCCAGATCGCGTCCCGGCGCATCGATACCGAAACCGCGTTCGCGCGTCTGGTCGATGGCTGGGAGGTTCATCTCTCGCCGATGGCTTCCGCCTATCCGGAAATAGAGCCGCCCGCTTCGGTGAAGGCGGCGATCGACCGCCGGCTGTTTGCATCGCCCGCGGCCGCACCCGTCGAGGCGCGCGCCGGCCTGTGGTCCAGCCTCGGCTTCTGGCGTGGCCTTGCAGCCGCGGCGGTCGCCGCACTGGCGCTCTACATTGCCGTGCCCTACGTCAACCCGCCAGCCGTGCAGCCGCAGACGCGCCTGGTCGCTTCGCTGGCCGCCGAAGGCAGCGACGTCAAATATCTCGCCGTCTACGACGCCGCGCATCACGAGGTCGGCCTGTCGCATGTCTCGGGCGACCTAGCCGCCGGCAAGGATTTCGAGCTGTGGATGATCGAGGGCAAGAATGCGCCGGTTTCGATGGGCGTCATTCCGGCCGGCGCAACCGCGCGTCTGCCGATCTCGCCCGCGGTGCAGGCGAAGCTGGCGCAGGGCGCGGTGCTCGCCGTCAGCCTCGAGCCCACGGGCGGTTCGCCGACCGGCCAGCCGACAGGACCGGTGGTTGCCGCCGGCGACCTGAAGAATATCTGACACCTTTTCCAGCCACCGAGAAGAAACCAAGTCTATATCTGGTTTCGATGATATTCATGTTCCGTTCTGTTGCCTGGCTGACGGAGCGATGGGATTTACGTGCGAGTCTCGCAGGTCAATATTTTTATTCGATCTGTTGAAACTTAACAATTTTCTGCCCCGTATCTCCTCCCGTTCCCAAGCAGGGGAAAAACAACCCGAGGAGACTGATATTATGCGTAAACTCGCCACCCTTTTGCTCGCCGGTGCGATCAGCCTTTCGGCGCTCGGCACGGTTGCCTATGCCGCCAATCCGATGGTCGGCGGCGCGCCGATGTACGCCAAGAAGAACATCATCGAAAACGCCGTCAATTCGAAGGACCACACGACGCTGGTCGCCGCCGTGAAGGCGGCCGGCTTGATCGATACGCTGCAGGGCGCCGGCCCCTTCACGGTCTTCGCGCCCACCAACGAAGCCTTCGCGGCGCTGCCCGCCGGCACCGTCGAAACGCTGCTCAAGCCTGAGAACAAGGACAAGCTGACCAAGATCCTCACCTGCCACGTGATCGCCGCCAAGGCGATGGCCGCCGACGTCGCCAAGATGGCCAAGGCCGATGGCGGCGCGCACAAGGTCAAGACCGCGGGCGGCTGCGAACTGACGCTCAAGGCAAAGGGCGGCAAGGTCACGGTGACGGACGAGAACGGCAACGTCGCCAATGTGACGATCGCCGACGTCAAGCAATCCAACGGCGTCATCCACGTCATCGACAAGGTTCTGCTGCCGAAGATGTAACAAAGGGCTCGCTGCATGCGAAGATGCAGAAGGCTCCCTGTTGATTGCATGATCTCGCTCCCGTGATCTCGCGACCGACATGCGCACACTCCGCGCCGCCCACATCCCCGTGGGATGGCGCGGAGTGTTCGGTTGAGGGCCACTGTCACCGGCTTTTGACTTCCGCGCGGCGGCATTGTTTGGCAAAGAACGACAGGAGGAACTGGTCATGAACCGTCGCGATTTTCTTTTGAGCGGTGCCGCCGCCATCGGCGTGGTCGGGGCAGCGGCGACACTGCTGCGCATGGGCAGCCCGCAGCCCGCACGGGCCGCTGATAAATTCGAAATCACCAAGACCGATGCCGAGTGGCAGGCCATCCTGTCACCCGCCGCCTTTGACGTGCTGCGCAAGGAAGGCACCGAATATCCCGGCACCAGCCCGCTGCTCAACGAACACCGCAAGGGCATTTTCGCCTGCGCCGGCTGCGACCTGCCGGTCTATCCCTCGGAGACGAAGTTCGATTCCGGCACCGGCTGGCCGAGCTTCTGGCAGGAGATAGCCAATGGCATCGGCAAGACCGAGGACCGCTCGCTCGGCATGACCCGCACCGAAGTGCACTGCCGCCGCTGCGGCGGCCATCTCGGCCACGTCTTCGATGATGGCCCGGCGCCGACCGGCCTGCGCCACTGCATCAACGGCGTGGCGCTGACCTTCAAGCCGGCGAGCGCCTGACAATTTCAATCCGAAACGAAAAAGCTCCGGGTTGCGGCCCGGAGCTTTTTTGCGCGGTCAGAGCTTTTCGGGCGTGGACTGGAGGAGCTTCCCGAAACCGCTGCCCACGTCTGGTATCAGTGTCCGCCTCCACCGCCGCCTGCTGCGGCCGGCTTGTTGATCAGCATGGTGAACAGACCGAGCGTCGCGAACAGCACCGTCAGCATATAGAACACGTCCATGAAGGACAGCAGCGCCGCCTGCTGCTGGACCATGCCGGACAGCTTCGAGATCGCCGCCGTCGAGGCATCGAGGCCGGTGGTCTGCTCGAAATTGAGCGTCATGTTCTGCAACTTGGTCTGCGCGGCCGCGCTCCCCCACTGCACATGCTCGGCAAGCCTGGCATAGTGGAAGGCATTGCGGTCGATCAGCACGGTGTTGATGATGGCAAGGCCGACGGCGCCGCCGAGATTGCGGGTGAGGTTGAACAGGCCGGACGCATTCTTCAGCCGGTCGGGCGGCAAGGTGCCGAGCGCGATGTTGTTGATCGGCACCATGCACAGCATCATCGAGCAGCCGCGCAGGATCTGCGGGATGAGCAGCTCGTAGAAATCCCAATCGGCGGTCAGGTGCGTCATCCACCAGGTGCCGGTAGCGAAGCCGAAGAAGCCGATCATCATCATCAGCCGCAAATCGATCTTGCTCGACAGGATGCCGGAGATCGGCGCGGTGACGAACATCGCCAGGCCGCTGACGAACAGCGCCTCGCCGATCATCATCGAATCGTAGCCGCGGATGCGGCCGAGGAAGACCGGATAGAGATAGGTCAGGCCGTAGAGCCCGATCCCGATGACGAAGGAAAACAGCGAGCCGAAAGCGAAGTTGATATTGCTGAACGCCCGGAGATCGACGATCGGCTCCTCGGCGGTGAAGACACGCCAGAAGAAGATGACCGCGCCAAAGGTCATGACGACGGCACAGATGAACACCGCCTGATCCTGCAGCCAGTCGTTGTTGGGACCTTCCTCGAGCACATACTCCATGCAGCCCAGCAAGGCCGCCATGCCGACCAGGCCCCACCAGTCGAACTTGCTGAACAGCTTGAGGTTGGGCTTGTCGAAATCGATCAGCGACCAAGCCGCTGTCGCCACCAGGATGCCGGGCACGACATTGACCAGGAACAGCCAGTGCCAGGACAAGGCATGGCTGATATAGCCGCCGACGGTCGGGCCGATGGTCGGCGCCAGCGTCGCCACCAGGCCGATCATCGGCGAGACGACGGCGCGCCGCGACGGCGGGAAGATGGTGAAGGCGGCCGCGAAGACGCTTGGGATCATGCCGCCGCCGATAAAACCCTGGATTGCGCGGTAGACGATCATCTGGTCGATGTTGGTGGCTGTCGCGGCAAGTGCGCTGGCCGCGGTGAAGCCGGCCGCCGCAATGGTGAACAGCACGCGCGTCGACAGCATCCGGCTGAGGAAGCCCGACAGCGGGATCATCACCACCTCGGCGATCAGATAGGCGGTCTGCACCCACGGGATTTCGTCCGAACTGGCGCTGAGGCCGGCCTGGATCTCGGACAGCGATGCCGAGACGATCTGGATGTCGAGGATCGCCATGAACATGCCGAACACCATCGCCAGGAAGGCGATGACGCGCCGCGTCGAGATGGTGTCGGGGACTGCCGGCATTGCCGGCGGCGATCCTGCGGTGATGGTAGCGGTTGCCATTCCATGGGCCTCCTTGAGGCAGGCCGGGCGGCTCAGTGCTTAATCAGCCACCGAGCCGCCCTCCGAAAAGCACTTAGTTGGTCGTCGCGGCAGGTGCGGTGCGGCTGTCGACGTTGACAACGACGCTGAGGCCGGCGCGCAGCCTGCCGCTCTTCATCGCGTCGGCCGGCACGTCGATGCGGACCGGAACGCGCTGCACCACCTTGGTGAAGTTGCCGGTAGCGTTTTCCGGCGGCAGCAGCGAGAACACCGCGCCGGAAGCCGGCGCCAGCGACGAGACGGTTCCCTCGATCGGGTGGCCGTCGATGGCGTCGACCGAAATCCTGACCTTTTCGCCGGGCACGAGGCGGGCAAGCTGGGTCTCCTTGAAGTTGGCGACGACGTAGAGCTTATCCATCGGCACGACGACGGCGAGCTTCTGGCCGGGGCTGACGAGGTCGCCCTGTTCGACGGACCGGTTGCCGACGACGCCGTCATACGGCGCCTTGAGCACGGTGAAGGACAGGTCGCGCTGCGCCTTGTCGCGGCCAAGCTGCAGCGACGCCAGCGTGCTGGCCGATTCAGCGCGCTGCGCCTCGAGCACGCCGATGTTGGCCTGCGCGGCGGCGATCTGCGCGTCGGCGCCGACAAGGGCGGCATTGGCCTGGTCGAGTGCCATCTGGGCATCGTCCAGCTGCGCCTGGGTGCCGACATGCGTCTTGACCAGCTGGGCCGCGCGCTGCTGGGCACGGCCAGCGTTATCGGCGGCGGCCTGGTCGGCGACCTTCTGCGCCTGCGCCTGGCTGAGCGAGGCTTGCGCGGCCTTGGTCTGCGCGTCGATACGGTCCAGGGTCTTGGCCAGCGTGGCGATCTGCGCCTCGGCCTGGGCAACGGCGATCTTGTAGTCGCCGGCATCGATCGTCAGCAGCGGATCGCCGGCCTTGACCACCTGGTTCTCGCCGACCTGGACCTGATCGACATAGCCGGAAATTTTCGGCGAGATGAACGCCATGTCGGCCTGGACATAGGCGTCGTCGGTTGAGATCATGAAACGGCCAGTGGTCCAGTAGTCGTAACCGTACCAGGCGCCGCCGCTCAGCAAGGCAAGGCCGATGATGGGCAGCAGGAAGGAGCGTACGGAACGCTTCTTCTTGGCGGGCGCTTCCGTCGGCGGCGGCGCGACGACCGGCTGCATGGGAATTTCCGGTGCTTCCGTCGCCGGTGCGACTTTGGCGTGGGGGAAGGGGCGGACTTCGGCTGTGGTGGGCGCGTTCGAGGACATGACATCTCTCTAAAGTAATAATACTGAACCGTTCGGTTCGATCAGGCCGTTGACATAGCGCGTAAAGAGGACCATATCAAGTGCAATCGAACCGGTTGGTTCGAATTATTTCCGAGGTGTGATTTTATGGCCGAGACAACGTCCGGCGCCGATAACGAATCGTGCGCCGATCTGCTTGACACTCTTCGCCGCGGCCGCCCCGCCGCGGGGCAGGACCCGGTCAAGCGCAGCCAGATCATCGAGGGCGCCCGCCGTGTCTTCATCGAGAAGGGCTTCGAAGCCGCCTCGATGAACGACATCACGCGCGAGGCCGGTGTCTCCAAGGGCACGATCTATGTCTACTTCGCCAACAAGGAAGAGCTGTTCGAGGCGCTGATCGAGGAAGAGCGCGGCACCATCTTCAAGAATATGTACGAAGTGCTCGACCGCGCCGACGACCTGCGCCAGACGATGACCAAATTCGGCAAGGTGCTGGCGCTGAAGATCACCTCGACCAAGGTGATGCAGGCGCAGCGAACCGTGATCGGCGCGGCCGACAGAATGCCCGAACTTGGCGCCCGCTTCTTCGAACGCGGCCCCAAGCGCGGCCACGACAGGATGGTGACATTCTTGAACGCCGCCATCGAGCGCGGCCTGCTGCGGATCGACGATGTCGATCTTGCCGCCTATCAGTTCACCGACCTGTGCCTGGCCGGGCTTTTCCGGCAATGCATCTTTGCCTACCGCGCCAAGGCGCCGAGCCAGGAAGAAATCGATCACATCGTCAGATCGGGCGTCGACATCTTCCTGAAAGCCTACGGCACGGAAAGCCTCGCAGCGGAGGAAAGCCACCAGATGATTGCGCTCGAGGCAAAGGCGTAGGCTTTTCCGCCCGGACCGATTATCTTGAGGTTTTAGAGCAATTCCAGGAAAAGTGTGAACGGTTTTCCGTCCGGAATTGCGTCAAAACAAAGAGTTAGAGCGGTTCGCCGTTTCCGTGAAACGGTGAAATGCTCTAGCCGCCATTAGCTGCAAGCACGATCGCGGCCCGCAATTCCTCGAGGCCCTCGGCCTTTTCCGACGATGTCGCCAGGACGAACGGAAATGCCGCCGGCCGCTTCTTGATCTTGGCCAGCGTCTCTTCGATCAGCCTCGGCACGCCGGCGGCCTTGATCTTGTCGGTCTTGGTCAGGACGATCTGGTACGACACCGCCGCCTTGTCGAGCAGCGACAGCACCTCGTCATCCTTGGTCTTGATGCCGTGGCGGGAATCGATCAGCACATAGACCCGCTTCAGCGTGACGCGGCCCTTCAGATAATCGAAGACCAGCTTGGTCCAGTCGTCGACCTTTTCCTTGGGCGCGCTTGCGTAGCCGTAGCCGGGCATATCGACCAGCGCCATGGGCGGCAGGTCGGCGCCTTCGCCCGAGAATCCGCCTGGCACGAAATAGTTGAGCTCCTGCGTGCGCCCCGGCGTGTTGGAGGTGCGGGCCAGCCCGTTCTGGCCGACCAGCGCATTGATGAGCGACGACTTGCCGACATTCGAACGGCCGGCGAAGGCGATTTCCGGCGGCCCTTCCGGCGGCAGGAACTTCATCGCTGGCACGCCGCGGATGAAGATCCACCCTCGCGTGAACAGGTCGGTGCCGATCGGAGTGTTTTGAACGTTCAAGCTGCTGTCTCCAGACGAGAAATATCGGCGCCCCTGATGGCATCGAGGTTGCGGCTGATCTTGTCCACCGGCCAGTCCCACCAGGCCACCGCCAGAAGCCGCCTGACCGTTCGGTCATCGAAACGCGCCTTGACCATTTTGGCGGCGTTGCCGGCGACGATGGCATAGGGCGGCACATCATGCGTCACCACGGATTTGGCGGCGACGATGGCGCCGTGGCCGATCTCGACGCCGGGCAGGATCACCGCCTCCATGCCGATCCAGACATCGCTGCCGATCACCGTGTCGCCGCGCACTTCCTTCGACCATGTCGCCGGATCAAAGCCATTCTCCCAGCCATGGCCGAAGATGTTGAAGGGATAGGTCGAAAAACCGGACATGGCATGGTTGGCGCCGTTCATGATGAAGCGCGCGCCTTCGGCGATGGCGCAGAACCTGCCGATGATGAGCTTGTCGCCGATGAAGGGATAATGGTGCAGGACGCATTTTTCGGCGAATTTGTCCGGCCCCTCCGGATCGTCATAATAGGTGAAATCGCCAATCTCGATGTTGGGGGCGGTAACCAGCGGCTTCAGGAAACCGACGCGCGCATGCATTGGGATCGGGTGCTTGATGCCTGGGTTGGGTCCGTCCATGTCGAGATCGATCCGAGAATTCGGCAGGCGCGTCCGCAATGCGCCGCCTCAGTTCAAAATAGCGTGATCCGCCCTATAACACCAATCCGCCGGGACGCGAGCCTTCCGTGATCCCGGGCGCAGAACGATGCCGCCCGAAACGAAAAAGCCCCGGTTCGTGAACCGACCCCCGAGGGCCAGCTGATGAACCGGGGCCTTGACGACGGAGAGGCTGGCTATTCCGCCGGCGAAGGTTTCTTGCGGAACAGCGCCACCAGATTGTCCCACAGTTCGATCTTGGCGCCCTGGCGCTTCATGATCACGCCCTGCTGGAGGATCGACAGCGTGTTGTTCCAGGCCCAGTAGATGACGAGGCCTGCCGGGAAACCGGCCATCATGAAGGTGAAGATGATGGGCATCCAGGTGAAGATCGCCGCCTGCGTCGGATCCGGCGGCGTCGGGTTCATGCGCATCTGCAGGAACATGGTGACACCCATGATCAGCGGCCACACGCCGATCATCAGCATGTGCGGCAGCGTGACCGGGACGAGGCCGAACAGGTTGAACAGCGAGGTCGGATCGGGCGCCGCCAGGTCCTGGATCCAGCCGAAGAACGGTGCGTGGCGCATCTCGATGGTGATGTAGAGCACCTTGTAGAGCGAGAAGAAGACCGGGATCTGCAGCGCCACCGGCCAGCAGCCGGCGAGCGGATTGATCTTCTCGGTCTTGTACAGCTCCATCATCGCCTGCTGCTGCTTCATCTTGTCGTCCGCGTATTTCTCGCGGATTTCGAGCATCTTGGGCTGCACCTTCTTCATGTTCGCCATCGACGCGTAGGACTTGTTGGCGAGCGGGAAGAAGATGGCCTTGACGATGACGGTGGTGGCGAGGATCGCCAGGCCGAAATTGCCGAGGAATTTGTAGAGCGTGTCGATCAGCCAGAACATCGGCTTGGTGATGAAGTGGAACCAACCCCAGTCGATCAGGAGGTCGAAGCGCTTGATGTGGCGGTCTTCGGCATAGGCATTGATCTTGGCGACTTCCTTGGCGCCGGCGAAGACTTCAGTCTCGACGGTCGCGGACTGGCCGGCATCGACATTGATGGCGTCGGTCAGGAAGTCGGACTGGTAGCGATGGCGGCCGTCCTCGAAATAGGCATAGCGCGGCTGGAATGGCTGCTTTTCGGTCGGCACCAGCGTCACCGCCCAGTATTTGTCGGTGATGCCGAGCCAGCCGTCGGTCGACTTGCCGGGCTGATACTGCTTGTCCTTCTCGATGGACGCGTATTTGTGCTCCTGCAGGCCTTCGGTGCCGGTGAAGCCGATCAGGCCTTCATGCAGCACATAGGTGCTGGCGACGGCCGGCTTGTCGTAGCGGGTGACGCGGCCGTAGTTGAACAGCGAAACCGCGCTCGCGCCGGAATTCTGCACCGTGTCCGAGACGGTGAACATGTAGTTGGCGTCGACCGAGAAGGTGCGCTTGAAGGTCAGGCCCTTGTCGTTTGTGTAGGTGAGCGTCACAGGCGTCGACGGGCTCAGCGTCGGATTGCCGTCGACGGTCCACACCGTGTCGGAACCAGGCACCGTTCCGGTCTTATCGTTGCCGACGAAACCGATCTCGGCGAAATAGCCGGTGGGCAGCGCCTGCGGGTTGAGCAGTTCGATCTCGGGCGAATTCTTGTCGACGGTCTCGGTGTAGTGCTTGAGCTTGAGGTCGTCGAGACGCGCGCCGGTCAGGTTGATCGAGCCCTCGAGGCTCGGCGTGTCGATCTTGACGCGCTTCGATGCCGCGATCGCCTGGTCGCGGCTGGCCGCGGTGACAACTTCACCGCCGGGTGCGTTGGGAATGGTGCCTGGTGCCGGAGCCGGCGTGCCGGCGCCCGGATTGGCGGCATCGGCCGCCTTCTTCTGTTCCTCGACGCGTTGCTGCTCGACCTTGGCGGCCTCGCGCTGCTGCTCGACGCGCGGGTTCATGTAGAAAACCTGCCACAAGGTCAGGATCAGCACCGACAGTGCGATGGTGATGAAGAAGTTCCGGTTGTTTTCCATCGACAGCCCTTGGCCCTAGCGTGTTGCGCGAATGCGGCGGGAAAGTTCGGCCTTCAACTGGCCGAAGGGGGCGCTGAGCGCATCATCGCGCCCGACGATGACATAGTCATTGCCGGGCTTCATGTCATCGGCGGCATGCGTGCGCACGGCTTCTCTCAGCCGCCGCCTGACGCGGTTGCGAACAACCGCGTTGCCGACCTTCTTGGTGACGGTGTAACCGACACGCGGCGCTCCGCCGTCGCCGCGGTCAAGGACCTCGACGAGGAAAAACCGCCCGCGGCGCTTTTCACCACGGCGGACGGCCAGGAATTCCGCGCGTTTCAGAAGCCGCTTGGGACCTGTTCCCACTGGCTTGCCGGTTGCGGGCAACGATCTCGTCTCGCTTAGGCGCTGAGCCGCTTGCGGCCGCGGTTGCGGCGAGCTGCGACGACGCCACGACCACCCTTGGTGGCCATGCGGGCACGGAAGCCGTGCCGACGTTTGCGGACGAGTTTGGACGGTTGGTAGGTACGCTTCATTTGTTTTAATACCGCGGGGTGCGGCCCTTCTTGATTCTGTCACTTTGTAACAGGAGCTTTGCCGGGCCGGCTTTGGCGCGATCGAAACCGCGCCGGGACGAATGGCCCGAGCGTGAGCGGGCTTATAGAAAGAAGGGTTTTGGAAGTCAATCCGGAGTCGCCACGCCTTGGTACCTCGGGTTTTGACGTCTATTTTTCTCCGACCAACGGGGAAATTGGCAAAAAAGCCGTAATCGCCTAATCTTGGCGGATCAAGTGATCGTGAAGACAGAGTCGCATGAGCGAAGCTAGCCAAGCGGAGGAAGGGATCGCAACGGCGCCGACCGCCGTTCGCACGGTGCCCCTGTCGCGCGGCCTGTCGACGAAACTGCTTCTGTTGACCATCGTCTTCGTGCTGCTGGCCGAAGTGCTGATCTTCCTGCCCTGGATCGCCAGCTACCGGCTGGCCTGGCTCAAGGAGCGGCTGAGCACGGCCGCTGCCGTGTCGATCGTGCTGGTGCAGGGCGAGTCGACTTCGCTATCGCGCACCGCCCAGAACGACGTGCTGATGGCGATCGGCGCCAAGGCGATCGCGGTGCGCGACGGAGGCGTCTCGCGCCTGCTGGTGGTGGCCGACATGCCGCCGCAGGTCGACGAGCATATCGACCTTGCCAGCGTCGGCATGGTCAAGGGCATGACCGGCGCGCTCGACACGCTGTTTTTCGGCGGCAACCGGATGCTGCGCGTTTTCGGGCCGGTCGGTGACAGTGACAAGGAATTCGAGCTGATCATGCCGGACTACAGCCTGCGCAACGCCATGCTGCGCTATTCGCGCAACGTCGCCTTCGTCTCGCTGCTGATTTCGCTGTTCACCGCCATGCTGGTCTACGCCGCGATCGACTTGATCATGATCGGCCCGATCCGCACCATGACGCGCTCGATGCTGACCTTCTCGCAGGCGCCCGACGATCCCGGACGCATCATCCATCCCGCCGCCCGCTCCGACGAGATCGGCGTCGCAGAACGCGAATTGTCGCAGATGCAGATGCGACTGCAGAAGATGCTGGCCGAGCAGAAGCATCTGGCCGACCTCGGCCTCGCCGTGTCGAAGATCAACCACGACATGCGCAACATCCTGGCCTCGGCGCAGCTGATCTCGGACCGTCTGCGCCAGGTCAAGGACCCGACCGTGCAGGCCTTCGCACCCAAGCTCTTGCGCACGCTCGACCGCGCCGTCTCCTATTCGGAAGGCGTGCTGCACTATGGCCGCACCCAGGAGCCGCCGCCTTCGCGCCGGCGCTTGCGGCTGCGCCAGCTGGTCGAGGATGTGCACGGGCTGCTCGACATCGAGGACGGCATCGAGTTCGTCAACGCCGTCGAGCTGACCTTCGAGGTCGACGCCGATTCCGACCAGCTGTTCCGGGTGCTGACCAATCTGTGCCGCAACGCCGTGCAGGCCATGGCCGGAGATACCGAGAGCGCCATCGTGCGCCGGCTGGCGGTTTCAGCCGTGCGGCTTGGCAGCGTCAGCCGCATCGTCGTCACCGACACCGGCCCTGGCCTGCCGCCGAAAGCGCGCGAGAACCTGTTCACCGCCTTCCGCGGCTCGGCGCGCAGCGGCGGTACCGGCCTTGGCTTGGCGATCGCCCATGAACTCATCCGCGCGCATGGCGGCACGGTGGAGCTGGTCGAGTCGATTGGCGGCCGCACCACCTTCGCCGTCACCATCCCCGACCAGCCGGTGCGGCTCGACCAGGCCCGCACCGGCCTGCGCCGCCCGGCCTAGTCGCCTGGCGGGTTCCGGCCGGGATGCCGGTTGCAACAAGGCCGTGATTTTGGCCGGTCCCGCTCAATGACATGCTGGTGACAAAACTTTTGCCGGATCGGCTTGCTTTTCGCGAATTCAGTCGCTAGGGAACTGCCACACATCGCGGCCGGTCTTCACGATCGGATCGCGGGGCCGTCGAAAACATGGCCTGATGCGCGCCCGTAGCTCAGCTGGATAGAGCACCAGACTACGAATCTGGGGGTCAGGAGTTCGAATCTCTTCGGGCGCGCCATTTCTCCAAGACCTGACTGCATAGCTTTGTTTCAAGACGACTGTTTTGCGTCGCCCGGTAAAGCTGCGCCTTGCGAGAGAACTTCAGCGCGGGGTCTGTGCTTCGGATCCTGCTCCAAAACCAATTGCGAAATAAGATCGATCGGACTAGCTTGAAACTGATTGCATCATGCAATCAGACCTGTACGCATATGCCCTCGAAGGAATAGGCATGGCCAAGCTCGTTTTCGGAATGAACCAGTCCCTCGACGGCTACGTCGATCACATGGGGTTCGCGCCAAGCCCCACGCTCTTCCGCCACTTCATCGAGGAGGCCCGGGGACAGGCGGGCAGTGTGTATGGCCGCCGAATGTATGAGATCATGCGCTACTGGGACGACGACCATCCTGAATGGGATGCTGAGCGATATGCGTTTGCGGTGGCGTGGCGAAACCAGCCCAAATGGATCGTCTCGCGCTCGTTGGAGTCCGTCGGCCCCAACGCCAGCCTTGTCGGGGATAATCTTGAGGGCGCAATCCGCAAGCTCAAGGCCGAGTGCGATGGCGACATCGAAGTTGCCGGCCCGAATGTGGCGCGAAGCCTGACCGACCTTGGCCTGATCGACGAGTATCGGATCTACCTGCACCCGGTGGTGCTTGGTCAAGGCAAACCATATTTCGCCGGACCACGGCCGCGGCTTCGCCTCTTGACCCATGATCGGATCGGCGAGGATGTGATCAGGCTGACCTATGGCCCTGCCTGATCCCGCGACGAGCGTGCACGCTGTTCCCGTTTCCGCATTCGGCGACCTGGTCCGCATCGAATGGGAACAGGAGTTCCTTTGTGATCCGGGCCAAGTCGATGGGATGCAACATGTGTTCCGGCTTGTAAGACCAGAAGTAGACGGGGAGCCGCCGCATGAGTCCTGACCGCATCAGCCGCGCGCTGATTACCGGGGCGGGCGCCGCCGACGGCATTGGCTTTGCCATCACCCGGCAGCTCGGCCATGCCGGCCATGCGGTTTTCCTCACCGGCGCCAGTGCGCGCGTTCTCGAGCGCGCCGTCGCACTTCGTGACGAAGGCATCGACGCCAGCGCCTTCGTGGCCGATCTCACCATCGCCGCCGATGTCGAGCGGCTGCAAGCCGAGGTCGGCGCCGTTGATATCCTGGTCAACAATGCCGGCATGGGCTCGCTGGCATCGCCATCGGTCGACAAGGCTTTTCTAGCCATGACCGAAGCGGACTGGGATCGCGGCATCGACGTCAGCCTGAAGACCGCGTTCCTGGTCACCCGCGCGTTTCTACCGGCCATGCTCGAAGCGGGTTATGGGCGCATCGTCAATGTGGCCTCGGTTACCGGGCCGCTGGTGTCCTTCGAAGGCACGTCAGCCTATTCCGCCGCGAAAGCTGGCATGGTCGGCCTGACGCGCACGCTGGCGCTCGAGGCGGCCAAGGGCGGCGTGACCGTCAACGCCGTGGCTCCCGGCTGGATCGAAACCGGCGCATCGAGCGAGATGGAGCGGATAGCGGCCCTGCACACGCCGCCGGGGCGAGCCGGTCGGCCCGATGAAGTGGCCGCGGCGGTCGTGTTCCTGGCTTCGCAAGGCGCCAGCTACGTCAATGGCGTTCTGCTGGTGGTCGATGGCGGCAACAGCCTTCAGGAGCACAAGGGCTGAAGGTCAATCGGGCCTGGTCGCTTCCGCCGACCATTCGGAACCAAACCACCCAGCGGCGGTTTTCCCCATGAAGGGACCGCAGACATCAGAGGTGCGGAGCAATGCACGACCATCTGGAAATGGAACTGGCGAGAGCCCGGCAACGCGTCAAGCGGGCGGAGCTCTTTCTCACGCGAGCCAATGAACTGCTGGAGGAAGACCGCGGCGTCGGGATCAGCCTTGCCCTGTGCTGCCGGATTCGGTCTGGACAGAAACGTGTGGCTGAAGCGCGCTCTCGCCTGCGCCAGATCGACCCCACGGCGCCCTGATCATCCGATGACCACAATGACCTTCGAAACTCCGGAAAGGAGTGCCGCATATCGCGCCGCAAAGCTCGCTGTGCTGCGAAAGCTGGTGCTGAAGCATATCGAACGCACCAATGCTCAGGCGGAATGTCGAACAGGCGCTGGCCGTGTTGGCCGAGGCAAATGCTCGGACCCGCGGCGCGCATCGATAGCGTGGATACCGGCCTCGCGTTCCTGGATTTCGCATGGCCGTCAAGCCGTTCCGCATCCGTTATGCCAGCCATTCCCTGATCGCCGGGCGGGCAAGAACCTCGCGCATGCGTTGCTCGGCGTCGGCGACAGCCGGTGTCATCGGCGCGCGGGTCGGGCCGCAATCGACGCCGATGGCGCGAAAGGCCGCCTTCATGCCCGGCAGCACGCCGGTTTCCAGCAACGCCGCGACGAAGTCCTGCGATACCATCTGCAACGCCCTGGCCCGCGCCAGGTCGCCGGCGCGAACCGCCTGGTCTATCGCCACATACAGTCTGCCGAGCAGATTGTAGGTGGTGCCGATCCCGCCTTCGGTGCCGAGCATGCCGGCGGCGGCATAGATCTCGTCGAAGCCGTAGTAGAACAGTTTTTGCGGCTGCCGCTTGCGCAACATCGCATATTTGAACAGGTCGGTCGAAGTGAACTTGATGCCGACGACATTTTGGAGATCGAGCAGCCGGGCCAGCAGGCCGAGCGGTAGCGGCCGGCCGGTGCGCAAGGGGATTTCGTAGACGATCAGCGGCAGGTCCGTCGCCGACGTCAATGCCTCGTAATAGCCGAAAACCTCCTCGTCGGAGAACGGGTAGGAGTGCGGCGGCAGCGCAGACAGCGCTTGATAGCCGAGCTGTTGCGCCTGTTGCGCCAGGCGAATGGAATCGCGCAGGTTGGGCATGCCGACATGCGCGATCAGCCTGGCGCCGGAGGCGGCCGCGCCGGCCGCGACGACCTGCTGCTGGGCGAGCAATTCATCCACCGTCAAAAGGCCGGATTCGCCGCTGCTGCCGCCGACATAAAGGCCGGCCAGGCCCTGGCGCAACACATAGTCGTTGATGTTGCGCTGGCGCTTCGGGTCGAACTCGCCGGCATCGCTCAGTCCCGTCATCAAGGCGGCATACATGCCGCCCAATTGTTTGGTCATCTAGGGATCCTCAGTTTTCCAAGAGTGTCATGGGGTTGCTTCACCGGCATGGTGGCAGGCGACGAGATGCCGGCCAGCTCCATTGGCGCCGAAATCGCGCACCTGCGGCTCCACCCTGGCGCAGATATCCGTCGCCAGCGGACAGCGCGGATGGAAATGGCAACCAGGCGGCGGCCGCGACGGATCGGGCACGGTGCCGCCCAGCACGATGCGCCGGCGCGTGCCGCCGGCCTTCGGGTCGGGCACCGGAATGGCTGACAGCAGTGCTCGCGTGTAGGGATGCAGCGGTGCACCGAACACCGCATTCGTCGAGCCGGTCTCGACGATGCGGCCGAGATACATCACCGCGACGCGATCGCTGAGGTAACGGATCATCGACAGATCGTGGCCGACGAACAGATAGGTCAGCCCAAGCCGCGTCTTGAGGTCGTCGAGCAGATTAACGATCTGCGCCTGGATGGAGACGTCGAGCGCCGAGATCGGCTCGTCGGCAATGATGAATTTCGGATTGGCAGCCAGCGCGCGGGCAATGCCGACGCGCTGGCGCTGACCGCCGGACAGCTCGAAAGGGTAGCGGTTGCGCAGCGCCTCGCGCAAGCCGACCAGCGCCAGCAGCTCGCTGACGCGGGCGTCGCGCGAGGCGCGCGTGCCGATCTTCTGCGCGCGCAGCCCCTCGCCGATGATGCGCCCGACGGTCATGCGCGGATTGAGCGAGCCGAATGGGTTCTGGAACACCATCTGCATGTCGCGGCGGCGCTGCTTCAGCGCATCGCCCGTGGCACCGGCATAGTCCTTTCCGTCGAACAGGATGCTGCCCTCGTCCGGCCGCTCGAGTCCGAGCACGGCGCGGCCGGTCGTCGACTTGCCGCAACCGCTTTCGCCGACCAGTGCCAGCGTCTCGCCGCGCATCACCTCGAAGCTGACGCCGTCGACGGCGCGCACGGCGCCGACCTGGCGGCGCAGCACGCCCCGGCGGATCGGGAAATGCACCTTGAGGCCGGAGACGACTAGCAGCGGCGCCTGGCTTGCCGGTGCCGCCGCAACCCGCTCGATCGGCGCCGCCGGCATGCGTGGGGCCTGCGCCAGCTCGCGCCAGCGCCAGCACGCCGTGGCGTGGCCGGCGCCGACCGTCTCCAGCACCGGCTTTGCCTCGCGGCAACGCGCGACGGTGTGCTCGCAGCGCGGCGCGAAGGCGCAGAAGGTCGGCGGCAGGGTGACGTTGGGCGGCGCGCCCTTGATCGGTACCAGCCTGGTGTTTGCCGCGTTGAGCGACGGGATCGAATTGAGCAGGCCGATCGTGTAGGGATGGACAGGCGCCGCAAACAACCGCTCCACCGGCGCCTGCTCGACGATCGAGCCGGCATACATCACCGCAACGCGATCGACGAAGCCGGCGACCAGGCTGAGGTCGTGGCTGATCCAGATGATCGCCATGCCGAGCTGTTTTTGCAGACGCACGACAAGTTCGACGATCTGCGCCTGGATCGTGACGTCGAGCGCCGTTGTCGGTTCGTCGGCGATCAGGATCGACGGCTTGCAGACCAGCGCCATGGCGATGCCGATGCGCTGCAGCTGGCCGCCCGAGAACTGGTGCGGAAAGGCTTGCATGCGCTGCGCGGCATTGGCGATGCCGACCAGATCAAGCATGTCGAGCGCCTGGCGCTCGGCCTCCTTTACCGGAAGGCCCTGGTGTTCGCGCAGCGCCTCGGTCAATTGCAGGCCGATGGTCAGCACCGGGTTCAGCGACGACATCGGATCCTGGAAGATCATGGCGATGTCGCGGCCACGAATCCGGCGCAGCTCGCTGTCTGGCATGGCCAGAAGATCACGGCCACGAAACAGCGCGCGGCCCGTGGTTACACGACCGGGCGGCTTGCGGATCAGCCCCATCAGCGTCTGCACGGTGACTGATTTGCCGGAGCCGCTCTCGCCGACGATGGCCAGTGACTCACCCTCGGCAAGCTCGAAGGAAACGTCGTTGACGGCATAGACGGAATTGCCGCTCGGGCCGAACTCGACGCTCAGCCCTTGCACGGAAAGCACCGCCTGCTGACCGATCGCCCTTGCGGCCCTGTCGATTGCCAGCATGTCGGCGCCCATCATTTGCCACCCATGATGTGCTGCGGGTCGAGTGCGTCGCGCAGGCCGTCGCCGACGAAGTTGATGCTGAGCACGGCGATGGCGATCATGGCGCCGGGCGGCATCCACATCCAGGGCTGGCTCTCCAGGATCGACAGCGTGCGCGCATCGCGCAGCATGTTGCCCCAACTGGCAGCCGGCGCCTGCGCGCCGAGGCCGAGGAAGGACAGCGAGGCTTCGAGCAGGATGACGGTGGCAACATCCAGCGTGATTGCCACCAGGATCGGGCTCAGCACGTTGGGCAGGATGTGTTCGAGGATGATGGTCGAGGGCGAGGTGCCGAGCGAGCGCGCGGCAAGAATGAATTCCTGGTTGCGCAGCGACAGGATCTCACCGCGTGTCAGCCGGGCGATCGACGGCCAGCTGAGCAGCCCGATGACCACCATTGTGTTGAAGATGCTGGGCCCGACGACCGCGACGAAAGCGATGATGATGACCAGGCGCGGAAAGGTCAGCACCATGTCGATCAGGCCCATCAGCAAGAGGTCGACCTTGCCGCCGAAATAGCCGGCAACGCAGCCGATGAAGATGCCGATCGCGGCCGATATCGCCACGGCGACAAAGCCGACCGTCAGCGAGATGCGGCCGCCATAGAGGATGCGGGCGAAGATATCGCGGCCGGTGCCGTCGGTGCCCAGCCAATGTATGCCGCCGGGCGGTTGGTTGCGGCCCCTGAGGTCGATGTCGTTCGGCCCGTAATGCGCGATCAATGGCGCCAGCACGCAGGCAAGCACGATGACGGCGAGCATGACCAGGCCGAGCGTCGCCAGGCGATGGTTGAGGAAGCGGCGCGCCGCTTCCCCCCACAGGCCGCGCGAGGTGGCGGCGGCGATCGTCATGTCGGCGGCGGTGGCGTCAGTCATAGCTCACCCTGGGGTCGAGCACGCTGTAGGCAAGGTCGGTGGCGAGGTTGGCCAGCATGACGATGATGGCGGTGATCAGCACATAGCCCATGATGACGGGACTATCCCGGTTGACCACGGAATCGATGAACATCAGGCCGATGCCCGGCCATTGAAAGATGGTCTCGACCACCACCGAGCCACCGAACAGGGTCGGCAGCGCAAGACCGAAGACGGTGACCAGCGGGATCAGCGCGTTGCGCAGCCCGTGGCGCAGCGTGATCGTGCCGGGACGCAGCCCCTTGGCCTTGGCGGTGCGCATATAGCTCTGGTTCAGCACTTCGAGCATGCCGGCGCGGGCATAGCGCATGAAGATCGCGGCGCGGAAAAGCGCAAGCGCCGCCGCTGGCAGGACCAGATGCCTGAGATTGTCGAGGAGCGAAAAGTTCTCGCCAGCCGTGGAAATGCCCGACGACGGCAACCAGCGCAGCTCGAGCGCGAACACGTAGACGAGCAGCAGTCCCATGAAGAAATCGGGTATCGAGACACCGACAAAGCCGGCGAGCGTCAGCGAGTAGTCGGTGAGCTTGTATTGCCGCAGCGCCGAGATCACGCCCAGCGTGGTGCCGATGACGAAGGCAGCGAGCAACGCCACGCCCATCAGCTCCAGCGTCATCGGCAGCCGTTCGCCGACGATATCGCCGACGCCGCGGCCATTGACGAAGGAGCGGCCGAGATTGCCGTGCAGGACCTGGCCGATCCAGTTGAGATACTGGACATAGACCTGCTGGTCGAGGCCGAGTTCGCCGCGCCGCATGGCGATCAGCTCCTCGCTCGACGGCGCCTCCGCCGTGATCATCGCCAGCACCGCGTCGCCCGGCATGGCGTGCGCGATGGCGAAGACGATCACGGTGACGCCGAACAGCACCGGAATGCTGAGCAGCAGTTTTCGCAGGAGGTAGCTGAGCACCGGCCTCTCCTATGCTGAAGGAGGCTGTCGAGGCGATGGATCATGAGGCTCGGGCAGAGCCTCATGATTGGAGAGTGTTCGCAGCGCTATTTCGCCACTTCCCACTTCTCGACTTCGTTGTAGACCGCATGGTTGAAGATCACGAGCGGCTGTTCCTTGAAGTGCTGGGAGAGGCCGACGATGCGGTTGTTGAAGGCGAGTGGCCGCACCTCGTTCCACAGCCAGGCCTTGGGCAGGTCCTGATTGAGGATACGCGAGGCTTCCTGGTAGCTCGCGGCACGCTTGGCGCGGTCGTTGGATTCCAGCCCCTTGTCGAATAGTTCGTCGACCTTGGGGTTGCAATACCCCATGGCGAGAGGCTTGGCGCCGCACACGACCAGCGGCGAGCCGAGCGAGGGATCGAGCCCCATGCCTTGCGCGAAGAAGCCCATCTGGAAGCTGCCGTCGGCATAGACCTGGTTGATCGCCGCCGGGTCGAGCAGGCGCGGCTGGATGTTGACGCCTACGGCCGCCAGATAGCTCTGGATGGCGGTGACGGTGTCGACGTTCATCTGGTCGGAATAATAGTAGATGAAATCGACCGGCTGGCTGGAATCCCAGCCGGCATCGGTGAGCAACTGCTTGGCCTTGTCGGGATTGTAGTCGTAGGGCTCGAGGTCCTTGGCGCGCGCCCATTCCTGCGGGAACAGCGTGTTCAGGAGTTCGCCGGCGCCCTGCTTGACCGTCTCGATGATGGCCTTGCGGTCGATGGCGTAGAGCATCGCCTGGCGCACGCGGGCGTCTGCGAAGCGCTTGTTCTCCAGGTTGAACTGCAGGTAGGTCGGCAGGCCGGCGGAGAATTTCGGCAGCACGCTGAGATAGTCGAGCTTTTCGAGGCGGGGCAGCTCGGAAATCGGCACGCCGCCGCCCTCATAGGACATGGCGTCGACCTCCTGCGTCTGCAGCCCGGCGATGATCGGCGGCACATCCTTGTAGATCTGGTAGATGATGCGGTCGAGCTTGGGCGCGCCGAGGAAATAGTCGGGATTGCGGTCGACCTCGACATATTGGTCGCTCTCGTATTTCTTCCAGATGAACGGGCCGGTGCCGACCCGGTTGACCCAGAACGCGTTGCCCTTGATGTCACCGGGCGCGACCTTGCCCAGTATGTGTTCGGGAAAGATGCTGATGGCGATGAGCTGAAGGTCGACCCACAGCGGCTTGGCGCTGTCGAGTTCGATCTGGACGGTCATGTCGTCGAGTGCCTTCACCCCGGCGAGCGAGGCGGCCGAGCCGTCCTGGAACGCCTTGTAGCCGGCCACGGCCGACAGCTTTTGCGCCCAGGGCGAGCCAACTTTGGGGTTGGCATAGAGGTTGAGGCTGAACACCACGTCCTTGGCGGTAAAGGGCTGGCCGTCATGCCAGTTGACGCCATGGCGCAGGTTGAAGACATAGGTCTTGCCGCCATCCGCGGTCTTCCAGCTCTCGGCCAGCATCGGCTGCACGCCGTCGCCCGTCCATTTGATGTGGACGAGGCCCTGCATAACTGTCTCGTCGAGCCGATGGCCGCAAGTGGTGTGCAGCGTGCCCATTTCGATGCAGCCGGTGCGCATGGCGGAGCGGAACGTGCCGCCATCGGCGGCCTTGGCGGGGCCGGTGGCGAGCGCGAGTCCAAGCATCGGCACAAGGCTCATCAAAAATCGTCTCATGGAAATCTCCTCCCTTCCATTGTGTCGGCCGTTCGTGGGCCGGGATCGAGGCGACGCCGTTTTTCAGCCTGTTCCGTTGCCGGTTTCGCCTGCCGCGTCCGGGCGCCCATCGGCAAGCAGCGGCCTCCTGCTGCGTTCTTGCCGGGTTCAAACCCTCGCAATCCACAGCTCCGCGCTTGCTCACGCTTGTGTTGGCTGGTCTAATAGCTTAAAAGGTATACCATGCACAATATGCCGGTTCGAAAAAAATTGTCCGATGAAGTCCGCCTCCGCCTCGAGGAGATGATCCGCGACGAGGTCTACCCGGTCGGCGCCTCGCTGCCGTCGGAGCGCGATCTGATGTCGATGTTCGATGTCGGGCGGCCCTCGGTGCGCGAGGCGCTGTTTGCGCTGGAGAAGATGGGCCTGGTGCGCATCAACAGCGGTGAGCGGCCAAAGGTCACTAGGCCGACGCCTCGCGGCATGCTTGAACAGCTGACCGGCACGGCGCATCTGTTGATGGACCAGCCCGACGGCATTGGCCATTTCGAGCAGTTGCGCCTGTTTCTCGAAGTCTCGATCGCGCGCCATGCCGCGGAGGTGGCGACGCGCCAGCAGGTCGACGCGCTTGCCGCCGCACTGGCCGAGAACGAACGCGCCATTCCACGCGCTCGCGCCTTCGCCGTCACCGATGTCGCCTTTCACCGCGTGCTGACGGAAATCCCCGGCAATCCGATCTTCCTCGCCGCGCATGAAGCGCTGGTGGAATGGCTGATCAACCAGCGTATCCACATGGCCAACACCGAGGTGGAGAACCGCAGGAGCTTCGCCGGCCACAAGGCCGTCTTCGAAGCCATCGAGCGGCATGATCCGGAGGCGGCTGGGCAGGCGATGCGCGCGCATCTGGAGAATGCCCGGCGCAAATTCACTGCGGGCCAGGCAGATCTTCAGGCTCGACCCGAGACCTGACGCTTTCGGCACCTTGGCGAGGAAATCCCGGTAGTCCGATTTCGCCTTCAGTGAGGCGCAGCACGTTCTCGCGTGATCCCCGCACATGGGCGCGGGCCAGGGCGCGGACGCGGCTGGGCTCGCCGGCGCAGATCGCTTCGACGGCATCGGCATGCTCGTCGCGGATGATCTTCCACTCGTCTAGCCAGACCGGTGACGATCATCGCCTCCAGTGAGGCGTAGACCGCGTTCCACGCATTGGCGGATTTGAATGTTGCGGACAGGGCCGCCCCGAACCAGCTTCAGCTGACACCGAACCGGCTGCTGAGCCACGCCATCTGTTCGCGCTCCTGGTAGCCTTGCCCACCTTCATGATTGTTGAATTCGTATTCGAGCATGGTCTTGTGGCCCGCGTAGGCATTGAATGCGCCATAGACTGTAGAGGGCGGACAGACTTCGTCCATCAGGGCCACCGAAAACAGCGCCGCCGCTTTGGATTGCCGGGCGAAGTTGACGCAATCGAAATAACTGAGCGTTTCAAAGACTTTCGCCTTCTTCTCGCGATGCTGCGCCAGGAAACGGACGATCTCCAAATAGGGATCGAGGGTGGCAGTCCCCAAAGCGCGCGGAAAGTCGCAAAGAAACGGCACGTCGGCCATTACGGCCTTGACGCGCGGATCGATCCCGCCGACGGCGAGCGAGATGCCGCCGCCCTGACTGTCACCGCAAACCGCGATGCGCTCGGGATCGATGAAGTCCAGCCCTAGGAGAGCATCTATCGCCCTCACAGCATCGGTGAACACGCGCCGGTAATAGTAGTCATTCTTGTCCAGAACGCCACGCGTCATAAAGCCGGGAAACGAAGAGGTCGAGCCGACCGGATCGGCGGTCTCTCCTACGCTGTAGTCGCTTCCCTGCCCGCGTGTATCCATTCGAAAATAAGCAAATCCTGACGCCGCCCAGTGCAGTTGCTCATGTGCCAAGCCGCGTCCGCCGCCATAGCCGATATACTGCACGACAAGAGGAAGCCGCCCCTCATGACGCGTCGGCAGAATCAGCCATCCCTTGATCGGATGACCGCCGTATCCCGGAAACGTGACGTCGAAAGCCTGGACCGTCTTCAGTGTCGTCTGCGCCGGTACGATGTCGACCTTGCCGCCAGCCTGGCGGGCCTCGGTGATGGTCGAGGCCCAGAACTGGGCAAAGTCGCCTGGCGTAGCCACTTTGCTGACATAGGCGCCTAGTTCAGGCTGGATCAGATCTTGGAATGGCATTGTTCCTCGCAGTTGAATTAGAAGCAAAATTGGCGATGGATGGCTCCGCACGCGTATCCGCCGCGAGCGTGGATTTGCGCGTTACCGGTCCAACAGACGACCGCATCCCCCGCCATTCTTCCGCGCACGGTCATAAGATGGCGGCAGAGCTTCATCAGAGGCGCCGCCAAGAAATGGACCAGTGACCGCCCCGTCCATGTGCGTTCAACTGCCCGTCTTGATCTGGGTCCAGAGACGGGTGAGGACGCGCTGCTCCTTGGACCCATACGAAGATATCGTGAAAAGCTTCTTGAGCGTTGCCTGCGTCGGATAGACCGAAGGGTTCTTCAACACGGCTTCATCGATGAACTTCTGCGAGGCAAGGTTGCCATTGGCGGTTTGGACATAGTTGGTTGACTTGGCGATGACTTCCGGCCGCATCAAGTAGTTGATGAAGGCGTGTGCCTCATCGACGTGCCTGGCGTCGGCGGGGATAGCCAGATTGTCGAACCACATATAGGTGCCCTCCTTCGGGATCACGTATTCGACCTTGACCCCGTTTTTGGCTTCGTTGGCGCGGTTTTTGGCCTGCAGCACGTCACCCGACCAGCCGATGCTGATGCATTTGTCGCCATTCGCCAGGTCGTTGATGTAGGCAGAGGAGTTGAAGGTACGGACGTAGGGCCGGATTTTCGTGTAGATGTCACCGCCGGCTTCGAGGTCCTCTTTCTTCTTGCTGTCGCCGTCCTTGCCGAGATAGTTCATGGCAATGGCCATGGTCTCCTCCGGCGCATCGACGATATTGATGCCGCAGTCCTTCAGTTTGGCCGCATTCTCGGGCTTGAAGAGCACATCCCAGCTGTCGATCGGCATGTCGCCGAGCGCTGCCTTCACCTTGTCGACATTGTAGCCGATGCCGGTGGTGCCCCACATGTAGTTGACGGCATATTCGTTGCCCGGATCATACTTGGCCAGGCGCGCCATAACCTCGGGCCACATGTTCTTCAGATTAGGCAGTTTGGACTTGTCGAGCTTCTGGAATACTCCGGCCTGAATCTGCCTGGCCAGGAAAGGTCCCGTCGTAACCACCACGTCATAGCCTGACCCGCCGGCAAGCAGCTTGGTCTCAAGAATTTCGTTCGAATCGAAGGTGTCGTAGACGACCTTGATGCCGGTTTCCTTGGTGAAATCATCAAGGATGGAACTGTCGATATAGTCGGACCAGTTGTAGACGTTGACCACCTTGTCCTGCGCCAGCGAGACGCCGGCTGAACAGTACGCAGCCACCATCGTCACAGCCAGTCCAAATAGCTGTTTCTTCATGTTCGTTCTCCTGTTGGTCCGGCTTGCCGTTTTGCAGGCAGGCCGATGTTCCCTTCTCAGCGGAAGCAGAGCTGGTCTTCCGATCGTTCCCGATTTTCTGGGGGCGCGCCTGACATGCTTTGGCCCAGGCAAGCCCTGGCAGAGGTCATTGCAGTCCGCTCAAACCGTCGTCAAAAGCGGTGACGAACATATCGGCCTCTTTTCGCGACCAGATCAGCGGTGGGCGTAACTTTAGGGTGTTCGGGGTGCCTTTCCCTGTCAGGATGTTGCGCGCGAGCAAGGCTTCGACAAGCTGGTCGGTTTGCAGGACCGCCGGTTCCTTGGTGAAGCGATCCGTAACCAGTTCAACGCCGGCCATCATCCCAAGACCGCGTACGTCGCCGATGATGGGATGCCGCAGCGCCAGACGCCCAAGCTCCCGGCGCAAATAGTCTCCTGTTTCCGCGCCGCGCTCGATCAGGTCTTCCCGCTCGATGACGTCCAGAACAGCCATGCCCGCCGCGCATGCGACGGTGTTGCCGCCGAATGTGCTGAACAACAGCGGATAGGTGCCGTTGAGGAATCGCTTCATAAGTGCCGAACCGAGGATGACGACGCCGAGCGGGTGGCCGTTTCCGACCGGCTTGCCCATTGTCACGAAGTCGACATTCTCTTCCGAGAGCCCGTTCGCCCGGAACCCCCAGAAGGTTCCCATGCGGCCGCAGCCGGCCTGCACCTCGTCGGCGATGACGAATCCGCCCACCGAACGGACGGTTTTCGCGACGAGATTGAAATAGTCGTCAGGCGCCCGCAGCACGCCGCTCGAACACAAGGCCGTGTCGACCATGAATGCCGCCGGCCTGTGCCCTCTGGCGCGCAAGGCTGCTATCGCCCGGTCGGCATCCGCAGCGTAGTTTGCAGCTGCCTGCGGGTCGCTGGCGAAGGGGCCCTTGTACATATCCGGGGCAATCAAGGTCTCTATCTGCCTGGGATGCTCGCCGGCAGGCAAGTGACGCCAGCTTTCATTGGAGAGCGCCGTCGTGAGTTCGGTGCATCCATGGTAGGCCTGGTCAATGATCAGACCGCCATCATGCCCGCTGAGCGACATGGCTATCTGCATCGCCAGATCGTTGGCCTCGCTGCCTGAATTGACGAAGATGCAGGTGTCGAGGTGATCAGGCAGATCGGCGGTCAGTCGCGCCGCATACTCGACCGCCGTGTCGCACATGTATCGCGTGTTGGTGTTCAACGCGCTGGCCTGGCGGTAAATGGCTCTCGCCACGTGCGGGTGACAATGACCAATTTGGGGGACGTTGTTATAGACGTCGAGATAAGCCGTCCCGTCGGCGGCATACATCCAGGCTCCCTGAGCGCGCGTAATGTGCAGGGGCTGCTTGTAGAAATGCCATATCGGCCCAAGATGGGCGTCGCGCTCATGCTTCACCCAGTCATATTCCTGTGCGAGAGGCTCGCCGCCGTTCGTTGGATGATAGACCGGAAACCGGCACGCCTGTCGAAGCCGGCGCACCGCCTCTGCGCGCCCTTGCCGGCTCAGCAACTCCATCATTCGAGGGTATTGGCTGGCGTTTTCGATGTGGGGGATGCCGGATTCGACCGTGGCTTCCCTGGCTTCGACGATGACGGTGGCCAGTGCGAGGCGCAGGAGCATCGCGTCGAAAATGAGATCGATCTCATTTTCTTCGAGCGGATATGTCGAATCGAAACCCGACGCCACATCGCAGAGATAGGCGATCGGATCATCATCGGATTTCGAGAATGTCTCGCAAGTCGTCACAATGTCCGCAACGATGGAATTGTAGCCCATATCGCCAAAATCGATGATGCCGACCGGCGACGTGCTGTCGTTGGGGTCGACAAGGATGTTGCCGCCGTGCGAATCCTGATGCACGACGTGCCGGCGCGTTTTCAGCAATTGAGGGATGGTAAAGCGTTCGGCGCGCTCGAAGATTTCCAAGCACAGCTGCCGAAGCCCGGGATCGGAAACACTGGCTATCTGCGGGCGCAGGGTCAAGGCGCGCGAGATGTCCCAGAGGTGTAGATTGCTGTCGGCGTATGGATGGAAGAAATCCCGCAGCGCGTGGGCGAGACGTCCCACCATGGCGCCTGTGTTGAAGCGGGTGCGCAGGGAAAACGCTTCCTCGACCTGCTCCATGACATTGCCCGGCAGGAAGGTCAGCACCCGCACCATGTGCCGGGAGCCACGTTCGTCTTCGATCCACTCATAGAGATTTCCTGCGAGGGAGAGAACGATGCGGGGCACCGGCAGGGCCGGATCGCGCGCGAAGATATGGTTCAGGGCCTTGACCTGCATATCCACCACGCCTTCGGGTTCGCTGACATTCGATATCTTGACCACCACGTCGCGGCCATCGGCGCCTTCGATGCGCCAGGATAGATCCCGCTCGGAAGCCAGTTGGCGATATGCCCCCTCGATCCCGTAGCGGGCAGCGACCAGACACCTTGTCGCTTCCAGCGAAAAATCGGGGAGGTTGCGAAGCAACTGGCTGTCGGGGCTCATTCGGTTCCTCTGAAGCAACGCCGACGCGCCGGCCAAACCGCTTGTGGACATTTCGGCCAAGACAATCGCCGGGGGTGTTAACCTGCGAACCGCCTGCCGTAAGAAAGCCTAGACCTCGGCCAGCACGGCAGGAATATCATTCCGGGAACCCATACATTGATTTTCACAAATGCATGGAGTGCGCCTTGATGATGGCATCGCGGACGTAGCCGATGTTGGCAGCCTGTTCGCCGGCGCGCGTGGCGACCTCAATCTCGGCGAAATAGACGTCATCGGTCATGGGGAGCCGGCGCAGACGCCCCTGGCGTTCGAACAGGCCGGCATAATGGACAGGCAAGACCCCTAGATAGGCGCCCGAAAGAACCATCAACAGCTGCGCCTCTATATCGAGGGTCAGCCGATTTGCCGCCGAGCCGTCGAAGCCATGTCGCCGGAGCCCAGACCAGTAGCCTCTGTGCACCCAGGGATGGCCGTAGCATTCCGCATTCGTGATCGCCTCGTCTTTCAGGCCAAACAAGGGGTGCGCCGAACCGCAGAACACCGCATGCTCCTCCTGGTAGATGATCTGGTATTGAACGCTTGCGACCTTTATGTCGGAGCCACCTATTCCAATGTCTATGTCGCTCTCGGCCACCGCCTTTGTGATGTCGTTCGGCCGCATGATCTTGAGATTCAACTCGATTTCCGGTGCGGTTTGGGAAAGCTCGGCGATTGCGTCAGCAATCCGGAAACTTGGGTCGGTGGCCAGGCAGTCGACGATACCAACCTCGACCTTTCCCGCCAGAACGCTTCTGAGGCAGGAAAGCCGGACCGAGTTGGCCTCCAGCATCCCGGTGATTTCCGTACTGATCTGGTAAACCCGGCGCCCCTCTTCCGTAAGCGAGAACCCACGGCGCCCTCGTTCACACAACTTGACGCCAAGGCGCTGTTCAAGCGCGGTCAGATGATTGGAAACCGTAGGTTGGCTGAGTGACAGTTCCATCTGCGCTGCGGACATGCCGCCATTGCGGGCCACGCTTTCAAAGACACGAAACAGATGGAGATCGGAGCCCGATATCTTCATCAAGGCAGATTGCACCAAACACACTGGATGGCAATTCCGGCAGACGTCCGGGTTGAGGAACGTCAGGTGCAAACGTTCATTCCATGCGCAGCCGGGATCGAGCGGCCGAGTTTGTCGGATCAAACTGCCGAAAAACAATCGGCTAACCCTCGTGCGATGCAGCCGAAGGGTCGCGATGTGCCCCGATAGGCGCTGCGACCGGTCTCGGCTCCTGAGCAGCCGTCACCGGTATTGACGCCGTAACAAATTCCGGATTTGATGATACGTGGATACAAAAATACTTTTTGGTACCCCATGCCAGCAAAGTTCTCCGCAGACCCACACATGTCCGCCACCGCGGAGGAAGAGGCGTACAGGCACGTCCAACGAGCCCTTCGCCTCGGCCACTACAAACCGGGCGACCGGCTCATTCCCGAGGAGATTGCGGCCGAGATCGGCATGAGCCGCATGCCGGTTCGGGAAGCCTTTCGGCGCCTGGCCTCCGACGGGCTGGTGGTTCTGCGCCCCAATCGGGGATGTGTAGTCGCCGGCCTGACGGTTGACGAGCTTTACGAGATTTTCGAGATACGCTCGGTTCTGGAGGGACTCGCGGTCAGGCTGGCGATGCCACGGATCGATGAGGAGGAGCTCGAGGAGTTTGAGCGCCTGCTCGATCGCATGGAACGCGCAGGCCGGAGCGGCAGCAGCGACTGGGTGGTCCGCCATCAGGAATTTCATGGTCGGATCTGTGCGCTCAGCCTCAGGCCCAAGCTCATCCACCAGATTTCGGCACTGCATGTGGTGATAGAGCCTTACATGCGCCTCTGGTTCGATGATTCCGACAAGCCGCATTCTGCGCGTGAGGAGCATGCCGCTGTGATCGCGGCTTTGCGTTCCGGCGACGAACGTCATGCGGAACAGGTGATGCAAGATCATATTCTCGGCACGGCACCGATGCTGGCCGAGTTCGTGAGTCCCAGCCGGTGACGAAAGCCGGCCGGGCAGGAATGGCCTCGATCCGGCAATGCGGCCGGGCGCGGGAGCAGTTCGATCAGCCTATCAAAAAAAGGGGAACCAAATGAAATTCAATCGTTTGGCCGCAGTTGCGGCCGCACTCAGCATGTTCGGCTTCATGCACACAGCCTTGGCCGAGGACGCGCCCAAGGCCATAACCATCGCCACGGAGGGCGCCTACGCTCCGTGGAACTTCACCAACGCCGACGGCAAGCTCGACGGACTGGAGATCGATCTCGCCAACAATCTTTGCGAGCGGATGAAGGTCAAATGCACTATCATCGCTCAGGATTGGGACGGTCTTATACCTTCGCTGAAGGTCGGCAAGTTCGATGTGATCATGGCCGGCATGTTCATCACACCGAAGCGCCTCGAGACCATCGACTTCACCCAGCCTTATGCGATCGACCCGGGTGGTTTCGCAGCCGCCAAGGATAGCGACCTGGGGAAGCTGGGCGCTTCGACCGAAAAATTCAAACTGGACGACGAGGCTGCTTCCAAGGCCGCGGTCGAGAAGTTGAAGCCCTTGCTGAAGGGCAAGGTGGTCGGCGTCCAGGCGGCGACGGCGATGCTCGAATTCGTCAAGAAATACTTCGGGGACACGGTGGAGATCCGCGAATACAAGACGACCGAGCAGCACGATCTCGATCTGGCCGCGGGCCGCATCGACGCGATATTCGCTCAAAAGACGGCGCTCGCCGCGACGCTCGCAAAACCCGAATTCGCGGGATTCACGGTAGCGGGGCCGGGCTTTGTCGGCGGCCTGTTCGGCGCCGGAACCGGTGCGGGCCTGAGGAAGGAAGACACCAAGCTCAAGCAGATGCTTGACGACGCGATCAGCGCCGCGATCGCCGACGGCACCATCAAGCGCATCTCGGAAAAATGGGTGAAAACGGACGTGACGCCGGTCAAGTAGCCACTTGGGGACTTGTTCGGCCGGTCAGCGTCGACCGATCGGCCGGACGCCCCTTGATCAATCAGGTTTCTCATGACTGATGCACTCCATATCCTGTCCCTGGGCAAGGGCGGCTGGGGCGGCGCGCTGCTCTTGGCAGCAGGTGTGACGTTTGCGCTGTCCGTCCTCGGCTTCCTGCTCGGCGCCCTCTTCGGCGCAATAGCTGCGGGTGGCCGGCTTTCCACGGGAGCTATACCGTCATGGGTCGCCAAGGCCCATGGCACGGTTTTCAGGGGCGTGCCCGATCTGTTGACGATCTACCTGCTTTACTATGGCGGCAGCATCACCTTGACCGAGATCGGAAAATTCTTCGGGAGCGCCGGCTTCGTCGGGCTCCCGACATTTGCAACCGGCGTCCTGGCAATCGGCATTATCTCGGGCGCCTATCAAGCCGAGGTCTATCGCGGAGCGTATCTCGCCGTCGATCCCGGCCAGTTCGAGGCTTGCAAGGCTTTGGGCCTGTCCCGGCTCCAGTCGCTACGCCTCGTCATCATACCACAATTGATGCGGCACGCCCTGCCGGGCCTCGGAAATGTCTGGCAACTCGTGCTCAAGGATTCGGCCTTGATCTCCGTGATCGGTCTCGTGGAATTGATGCGGCAATCTCAGATCGGCGCAGGATCGATGAGGGAGCCCTTCGTCTTTTACCTAGCCGCCGCGGCGCTGTATTTCCTCATCGCCGCCGTGACCGGATCGGTCTTCCGCTACGGCGAGGCACGAGCGTGGCGAGGCATGGTCCACGCATGATCGACCTGCATTTTTTTGTCGAGATCATTCCAACCCTTCTCTCCGGCTTGCCGCTGACCTTGCAGCTTGCGGGGTTGTCGATCGCAATAGGCTTTGCCTTGGCCCTATTGCTCGCACTGGCGCAGCAGGGAAACCATCGGATGCTGGTTTGGCCCATACGCGCCTTCGTGGCCGTCTTTCGCGGCACGCCATTGCTCGTGCAGATATTCCTTATCTATTACGGCCTCGGCCAGTTTCGTCCCACGCTTCAGGCAGTTGGGCTCTGGTGGCTGTTTCGTGAGCCCTATTGGTGCGCCATCATCGCGCTCAGTCTCAATACCGGAGCCTATGGCAGCGAAATCCTGCGGGGTGCGATACAGGGCGTGCCGCGCGGCCTTGTCGAGGCCGCTTCCGCCTTCGGGATGACACGGATCCAGACACTGCGCCTCGTCGTTCTGCCTTTGGCGCTGCGCCAAGCCATTCCAAGCTACAGCAACGAGATCATCCTCATGGTGAAGGGTACGTCGCTCGCATCGATCGTCACCCTGATGGAAGTGACGGGCATCGCCCAGGGGCTGATTTCTCAGACCTATCGCGCAGTGGAAGTTTTCGTGGCTGCCGGCGCGATTTACCTCACCATCAATTTCACGATCATCTCGGCCCTGAATGCCCTGGAGACCTGGCTGACGCCCTATCGGGTCCGTGCATGAAACATGACCGGGGCATAATCAGGAGAATTGGCGACATGGGCTGCGCCGACAAGCCGAAACGATCTGCTGCCGTGTTGAGTTACGCGATGGTGGACACGTCGCATCCATCAGACCAAGGGATACAAAGACAGAATGCGTGATTTCCAGTTTCCCGGCCGCTCGCCGGTTCGTGCCACCCAAGCGGTCGCCGCGACATCGCACCCGCTGTCGACACTCGCGGCGATCGAGATGCTGCGCGCCGGCGGCAATGCCATGGACGCGGCGGTCTGCGCCGCCGCGGTGCAAGGCGTGGTCGAGCCGCAATCGACCGGCATCGGCGGTGATTGTTTCGTGCTCTACTGCCCGGCGGGACAGGGCGACGTGCTGGCCTTCAACGGCTCCGGCCGCGCACCGGCGGCCGCGACCGTGGACTGGTATCTGAACAGGGGTTTCAGCGAGCTGCCCAAACAGGGACCGCACGCGGTGACGGTGCCGGGGGCCATTGATGCCTGGTGCAGGCTGCTGGAAGACCATGGCAGCAAGGACCTTGCCGAGGTGCTGGCGCCGGCCATTCATTATGCCGAGAACGGCTATGTCGTGCACGACCGCGTCGCCTTCGACTGGGCGGACCCGGAGACCGACCTTTCCGCCGACGAACACGCCGCGCGCATTTTCCTGCCCGGCGGCAAGGCGCCAAGGCCCGGCGACGTCCACCGCCAGCCGGAGCTCGCCGCCACCTTGCGCATCATCGCCAAACAGGGTCGCGCCGGCTTCTACGAAGGCGCGGTCGCCGACGATATGGTGCGCCGGCTCAAGGAATTGGGCGGGCTGCATAGCCAAGAGGATTTCGCGGCGACCAAAGGCGACTATGTGGCGCCG
The DNA here is from genome assembly GCA_004791255.1 of bacterium M00.F.Ca.ET.205.01.1.1. Lineage (GTDB taxonomy): Bacteria > Pseudomonadota > Alphaproteobacteria > Rhizobiales > Rhizobiaceae > Mesorhizobium. Next base: position 144,101 of record SRUQ01000001.1, on the reverse strand, counting down.
GTCAGCACCTCCTATGGCGGCTACGACATCCACCAGATGCCGCCGAACAACCAGGGGTTGACGGCACTGTTGATGTTGAATGTGCTGTCCGGTTTCAAGCTCGGCGGACTCGACCCGAATGGCGCCGAGCGGCTGCATCTGGAGATCGAGGCGGGGCGGCTGGCCTACCAGGACCGCGACCGTTTTGTCGCCGACCAGGATCACGTGCCGGTGCCGGTGAAGCAGCTGCTTTCCGCCGCCTATGCCGACCGGCTGCGCGCTGAAATGGACCCCGACCGCGCCATGACGCATCTGCCGAAGCTGGATCTGCCTGGCAGCGACACGGTCTACATCTCCGTGATCGACCGCGACCGCAACGCGGTCTCCTTCATCAATTCGACCTATTATTCGTTCGGCAGCGGCGTGGTCAGCCCGAAGACCGGCGTCGTGCTGCAGAATCGCGGCTCGAGCTTCCGCCTCGACCCCGGGCATCCCAATGCAATCGCGCCCGGCAAGCGGCCGATGCACACGATCATGCCCGGCATGGCGACCCGAAATGGCCGCGTGGTGATGCCGTTCGGCGTCATGGGCGGCGGCTACCAGCCTTTCGGCCATGTGCATCTTTTGACCAACATGATCGACTTCGGCATGGATCCACAGCAGGCGCTGGATGCGCCGCGTGTGTTTTACAACGATGACGCTGTGGAGGCTGAGCGCAACGTTCCCGACGAGGCGATCAAGGGCTTGCGCAAGCGCGGTCATCGCATCGTCGAACCGCATCACCCGCTGGGCGGCGGCCAGGCGGTGCTGATCGACTGGGAAAAGGGCACGCTGACCGGCGCCTCCGACCCGCGCAAGGACGGGATGGCGTTGGGATATTGATGGCCGGCGGCATCACATCTGTGTGTCGCGGCTGGATTTTGACGGATTGGAACGATAGTCGGTGACCATGACCAGCAACGCAAATTCGCAAGGGCTTTCACGCCCGCTCGCCGCCGGCGCCGATGACGCGCCGGCGATCCTGGCGCCTGACCGGCCCACCCTCACCCACGGCGGGTTGCGCCATCTGATCGGCGCCACGGCGGCCGCGCTGCATGCGCGCGGCATCGGCCGCGGCGACCGGGTGGCGATCGTGCTGCCGAACGGGCCGGAGATGGCGACAAGCTTCCTCGCGGTGGCGGCAACCGCCTCGACGGCGCCGCTCAATCCCGCCTACCGCGCCGACGAGCTCGATTTCTACCTGACCGATATCGGCGCCAAGGCAATCCTCGTCTCTGCTGACGAGGCCGGCCCGGCGGTGACGGTGGCCGAGCGCCTCGGCATCGCCGTGCTGCGGCTGGTCGTGCCGCCAAATGCCCCGGCCGGCAGCTTCACCATCGAGGGTCCGGCGGTGGGACCGCCAGCGGCGCCCGACATGGCGCGCGACGACGACATCGCGCTGTTGCTGCACACGTCGGGCACCACGTCGCGCCCCAAGCTGGTGCCGCTCAGCCATGCCAATGTCGCTGCCTCCGCGCGCCATATCGGCGCGACGCTTGGCCTGACAGCTGATGACCGCTGCCTCAACATCATGCCGCTGTTTCATATCCACGGGCTGATCGCGGCGGTGCTGTCGTCGCTTGCCGCCGGCGCCAGCATCTACTGCACGCCGGGCTTCAACGCGCTGCGCTTCTTCCAGTGGCTGAGCGACGCCAGGCCGAGCTGGTACACCGCGGTGCCGACCATGCATCAGGCGATCCTGCCGCGCGCGGCGCGCAATCCGGAGGTGCTGGCGGCGGCCTCGCTGCGCTTCATCCGCTCGTCCTCGGCATCGCTGCCGGCGCAGGTGATGGCGGAACTCGAGGCAACCTTCGGCTGCCCGGTCATCGAGGCCTATGGCATGACCGAGGCCGCGCACCAGATGGCGTCGAACCGGCTGCCGCCGGGCCTGCGCAAGCCTGGCAGCGTCGGTGCCGCCGGCGGACCCGAGGTCGCCGTCATGGCGCTGGACGGCCGGCTGATGCAGGCCGGCGAGACCGGCGAGATCGTCATTCGCGGCCCCAATGTCACCGCAGGCTACGAGAAGAACCCGGACGCCAATGCGACGGCCTTCGCGCATGGCTGGTTCCACACCGGCGACCAGGGCGTGCTGGACGAGGACGGTTATCTCCGGGTCACCGGCCGGCTGAAGGAGATCATCAACCGCGGCGGCGAAAAAATTTCGCCGCTCGAGGTCGACGACGTGCTGATGGACCACCCGGCGGTGGCACAGGTAGTCACCTTCGCCATGCCGCACGACAAGCTTGGCGAGGAGGTGGCGGCGGCGGTGGTACTGCGCGAAGGCATGAGCGCCAGCGAAGGCGACATCCGCAGCCATGCCGCGACGCGGCTCGCCGACTTCAAGGTGCCGCGCAAGATCCTGATCCTGGACGAGATCCCGAAGGGGGCGACCGGCAAGCTGCAGCGCATCGGGCTGGCCGCCAAACTCGGGCTTTGACGATGAAGATCACCATTTTCGGTGCCGGCGCCATCGGCGGCTATCTCGCCGCCAAGCTTGCGATTGCCGGCCGCACCGATCTGTCGATCGTCGCGCGCGGCGCGCATCTGGAAGCGATCCGCGCCGACGGCCTGCGGCTGATCGAGGACGGCGCGGAAACATTGGCGCCGGTCAGGGCCGCGGCGAAGGCCGAGGAGCTCGGCGTCCAGGATTACGTCGTGCTGGCGCTGAAGGCTCATTCGCTGACCCCGGCACTCGACCAGATCACGCCGCTGCTGGGGCCGGACACAGCGGTCGTCACCATGCAGAACGGCGTGCCGTGGTGGTATTTCCACGGGCTGGGCGGGCCGCTTGAAGGCACAAGGCTCAACACGGTCGACCCCGGCGGCGCCATCTGGCAGCGAATCGGGCCGGAGCGCGTCATCGGCTCGGTCGTCTATCCCGCCGTCGAGGTCGATGCGCCCGGCCTCATCCGCCATGTCGAGGGCAGGCGCTTTTCGCTCGGCGAGCCCTCGGGCGCGCGCAGCGAGCGGGTAACGGCTCTGGCCGAGGAAATGGTCAAGGCCGGCCTGCAGGCGCCGGTGCGCGACGACATCCGCAGCGAAATCTGGGTGAAGCTGTGGGGCAACCTGTCCTTCAACCCGATCTCGGCGCTGACCGGCTCGACGCTGGCGGCCATCGTCGCCGACGACGGCACTCGCGCGCTTGCCCGCACCATGATGCTGGAAGCGCAGGCGATCGGCGAAAGCCTCGGCGTGCGCTTCCCCATAGCCATCGACCGCCGCATCAAGGGCGCCGGCGATGTCGGCGAACACAAGACCTCGATGCTGCAGGACCTGGAACGCGGCCGCTCGATGGAAATCGACGCGCTGGTGAGCGCCGTGCAGGAGCTCGGCCGGCTGGTGGACAAGCCGACGCCGACCATCGACGCGGTGTCGGCGCTGGTGCGGCGGCTGGCGGTGGAGCGCGGGTGTTATCCGGAGATAGGGTGAGGCGCTGCTGGCCGCAGATTGGCATACAGCGCCTAAGCGACCAAGGCTTATAGCCGAAGGGTCTTGAGCGCGTGTCCTCACCGTCCATCAGAGGCCCATTTCGAGCAAACGTGGCAGGGAAGGGCATGTCTGCGGCGTAATGCGAATCTTCAAAGGTTGCAGTATTGAAGGTCCATGGGATTCGGGATTTTCATTCATCGCTCAGATTCGATCTACGACGACAGCCCGGCTGAGCAATATCAGTTCCCGAGCCAATATCTGCGTCGCGTCGAAGCATGCGTTGGTAACTGGATCATCTATTACGAGCCGCGAAAGGTAGCGGAGACACGTGGTTATTTCGCCATGGCCAAGGTGCAGCGGGTCATCCCAGATCCTACGACCAAGGGCATGTACCTCGCCCTTATCGAACCAGGAAGTTACCTCGATTTCGTCAATCCTGTTTCGTTTAGCGGGACGGATGGGCTCGTGGAACTGGGTTTGCTAAACGATGAGGGGCAGATTTCTGGTCGTGCCCAATCGGCGGTTCGTCCGCTCAGCCCAAGCGACTTCAACCGAATTGTCGATCTTGGATTGGACCAGAGCGAACTGCTGCTGCCGCGCGTCGATGAGACCCGCACAGCTTTTGAGCTCGAAGAGGAGCAGGCGCCGTTCCAATTCGAGCAAAGTCGGGATCGTGTCGCTTATATCGGGTCGAGAATTGTACGAGACCGCATTTTTCGCCGCATCGTCCTACGCGCTTATGACGAACGCTGTGCGATTACGGGGCTTAAGCTGATAAACGGTCGCGGCCGGGCAGAGGTTGCTGCGGCCCATATTCGACCTGTGGAAGCGAACGGGCCGGACATTGTCAGCAACGGGATTGCACTCTCCGGCACAGCCCACTGGATGTTCGATCGCGGGCTGATTGGTCTGACTGATGATTTGGAAATCCTGATTTCACGACAGGTTAATGACCCTGAGAGCGTCCGGGCGTTCGTCAACAAAACCGGCCGTGCGCTCCCGCCCCGTCGATCGCTTGAACGCCCTCATCCTCATTTTTTGCAATGGCATCGCGATCGCTGCTTTAAGCAATGATGTGCGCGTGTCTATGCACCTAATGGGCCGACTATGCAAAAATGAATTGCGTAGACGGATCACTGCAGACTCATCCTTATGCCAAATGCCCGCCCCCGACATCACTCAGCGCTGGTACAGCGGGCCTTGCCAACCAAAGAGCAGGCACCCGGCGGACCGGGACCTAGATCGTGATCGCGCGCAGGTTGTACCCCTCCTTAATCGAGAGTATGGACTCGACCGCTGCGGTGGCAATGCCTTAGATTGCGGATCGCATCACTAGCGCATTTCCGGCGAAAACTGGATCGCTTGCAATGCGCTATCTCTTTGTCTCTACGCAATCGCGGACGCCCTTTTGCTGCAATTGCTCCAGCCTTCCGTGGGGGAAACCAACTGAATAGGTCGATAAGCGTTGTTACCGTGACGCATAACAGCGCGCATACCGTGCGCGGCGCGCTGGCTCGCCTGCCTTCGGGCCTGGAGATCGTATGCGTCGACAACGCAAGTGCCGACGATCTTTCCGCCGCCCTATCGGGCTTTGCCATCCGTCGTATCGACAATAGCGTCAACCTCGGCTTCGGGCACGCTTGCAACATCGGGGCAGCGGCGGCATCGGGGGAGTATCTGCTGTTCATGAACCCCGATGTGCGTCTTGAGGCAGACGCCGTCGATGCGCTCCTGCAGGCGGCTGAACGCTATCCAAATTGCAGCGTCTTCGTGCCGCGCACGAACACGGTGGACGGGCGGTTGTGGTTTCGCGAGGAGAACGAAATCGATCGCCTTTCCGGCGTGCCGCTGCCCACGCGCATTCGGCAGGTCTGGGGCGATTGTTGCATCCGCTTCGTCAATGGCGGCGTGTTCATGATCAAGCGAACGCTCTTCCTCGAGACGGGAGGGTTTGATGAGGACATCTTTCTGTATTACGAGGATGACGATCTCTCTCACCGTCTGCTGCAGCGCGGCGAGCCCATGATCCTCGTCAGTGGCGCGCATGCTGTCCACGACATCGGCACTTCGGTCGCGCAATCCACCCGGTCAAGGATATTCCGGTATCGTGCGAAGATGCGATCGGAGATCCACTTGCGCAGAAAATACGGCATAGCCTATCGCCCATTCGTCGACATCCTCCGCTATTCGGTGAAAATAGCCTTCTATTGCCTTACGCTTAATCGAAATCGGCTGATCAATTCCCTGGGCCACCTGATAGGCATATTCGACTGCATCCTTGACCGATCGCGAGCGAATCGGAACGGCGGCTATGTCGCCTGACGCTCCTCACACGAGAGTTGCCTTGCCTGATTTCCTGCCCCGCGAGCCGCGAAAGGGAGAGGCATGCGGCACCGACCGAAACCCGGCTCGCAGCGAAATCTGCCTCGACGCGCCAGGGCGCTACATCCTGGAGCTTGCGCCAACGGACAGACGGATGCCGTTTCTTCGGCTCAATGTTCGTCGCCGGCGACATCCCGACAGGGTCGTCCATGTGCCGGTTGTCAGCCGGACTTCCTTTCTGCTTGAAAGCACGGAAGGCGGCCTGGTGTTGCAATTCGACAGCCGCGACATCATTGCGTCGAGCATCCGCCCCTTGCGGATCAGGGATCTCGGCGCGCTACTGCGCCGCCGCCGCCGCCAGAAACGATTTGAACTGTCGCTGGGCCAAGGCATTGTGTTGCGGCCTCTCCTGTATAGTGCAGGATCGGAAGGGCGCGAATTGGCGGTTGCACTTGGAAGCCTTGCCGGTTGGGGCTTCGGCATGGCGAGCGACAATCTTCAGAAAACCCTGTCGCGGCAGTTTGACGGCCCACCGGCCCAGGCCAGGGAACGCCTGCGCACCGCCGAGCCGAAGATCGCCGTTGCGTTGCACCTGCATTACGTCGATCTCTGGCCCGAATTCGAGGCGCTGCTGGAGGCGATCGATCGTCCGTTCCATCTGATTCTCACCTTGACCCGGCCCGATGCGGCACTGGCGGAACGCGTTCAAGCAAGATTTCGGGGTGCCGAGATCCTGGTCTATGACAATCGCGGTCGCGACGTCGGCCCTTTCATTCAGCTGCTGCGCGATGGAAAGCTCGATCCCTTCGATCTCGTCTGCAAGCTGCACGGCAAGAAGTCGGAACTGAGCGGACCGCGGATGATCCTCGGCGAGATCTGGCGCCAGGCGAGTGCCTTCGACCTGATTGGATCCCGCGATGGGGTTGACCGCATCGTCGCCGAGTTCGAACGGTCGCAAGACACCCAGATGATCGGTTCCCGCCGCTTTCGATTGCCCAATGAATGGAAGGGCGAGGAAGCCGTGTGGGGGACGAACAGGCCGATGGTCGTCAACCTCATGGAGACAATGGGGCTGGCCGCCGACGCTCCCCTCAAATTCTTTGCCGGAACGATGTTCTGGGTTCGCCGCAGCGCGCTGGAACCGCTCAAGACACTTGATCTGTCCTTGGCTTCCTTCCCCCATGAGGCAGGTCAGCAAGACGGCACATTGCAGCATGCCCTTGAGCGGGTGCTGGGAATGATCTGTACAAAGATCTCCGGAGTTGCCTGGGATGGTGACATGAAGCCGGATCCCGGCGAGGGCAAACCCGATTGAACAAATACGGTTCCATGACCTTCTTGAGCATGACCTTCCTGAGATCGCTTGCCAGCAGGAGGCGGTGGAAGAGATTTCGAATCTGGCAACGAATTCGAGCCAGCGGCCAGTTCGATGAGCCGTGGTATCTGGCGCAGAATCCGGATGTGGCCACGAGCGGAATCGATCCGATCTTCCACTATATCGATCACGGTGCCGCCGAATCCCGAAACCCAAGTCCGGATTTCGACAACGAATACTATTTTGCGAGGTATCCCGACGTCGCTGTAGCGGCGATGAATCCGCTGGATCATTACATCCGCTTCGGCAGGATTGAAGACCGCGAGCCTCGGCGGCCTCAAGCGAAAAATTGGTCCATGGCCGCAAGCCGCGGCATTCAAAGGCCCGACACCTATGTGCCGCGATCCAGCGAGCGGCGCCCCGCCGCCTTGAGCGCGCGCGTCATTGCATTCTATCTGCCGCAGTTTCACCCGATACCTGAAAATGACGCCTTTTGGGGAAAAGGCTTCACGGAATGGACGAACGTGACGCGCGCGGCGCCGCAGTTCGACGGTCATCATCAGCCCAGGCTGCCGGCGGACCTCGGCTTCTATGACCTCAGAGTGAAGGACATCCAGAAGGAACAGATCGAAATTGCCATGCAATATGGCATTTCGGGGTTCTGTTTCCATTTCTACTGGTTCAACGGCAGGCGTGTTCTCGAAATGCCGATCACGCAGTTCGTTGAAAACGACGCACATGAGATGGGCTTCTGCATCAACTGGGCAAACGAACCCTGGAGCCGCCGTTGGGACGGTCGCGACCAGGAGGTGCTGATCCCGCAATCGCACTCCGCCGAGGACGACCTCGCCTTCATCGAATACGTATCCGGCTATTTCCGTGACCGGCGATACATCCGTATCGGCGGCAAGCCGCTTCTCATGGTCTACCGGCCCGGGCTGTTTGCGGCAGCAGCCCAAACGGCACAGCGCTGGAGAGCCTATTGCCGGGATGCCGGCATCGGCGAGATTTTTCTTGCCTATCCGCAGTCGTTCGAAATGGTCGATCCTGCAGAATTCGGATTCGACGCCGCAGTCGAGTTTCCACCAAATCTCGGAACATTTCCCGAGATCAGCGCCAGCATTCCGACGCTCAAGAGCGGCTTCACGGGGAAGATCTTTGATTGGGTCGACCTTGCCGATCGCAGTCGAGCCTTTCCTCAGGTCCCCTACACACTGTTTCGCGGACTTTGCCCCTCCTGGGACAACACGGCGCGCAGGATGGAGGCCGCCACCATTCTGGTGAACGCGTCGCCGTCCCGTTACGCAGAATGGCTCGCCAATGCGGTCGCTGACACATGCGGTCGTTTTGCCGATTTCGACAGCCGTCTGATCTTCGTCAATGCCTGGAACGAATGGGCGGAGGGAGCCTATCTCGAGCCCGATGCCCGTTACGGCTACGCCTATCTGCAGGAGACGCGGGACGTCCTGGCTGCTCCGCATACGGCGGGCAAACTGCCCAGGGCCTCGTCCTGGCGTGTTTTGTTCGTATCGCACGATGCAGCGCTCGGTGGTGCGCAGGCATCGTTGGTCGATATCATCCAATGGCTCCAATCGCACACAGGCCTGGAGATCAAGCTGCTGTGCCTGGCAGGGGGTCGACGGCTCGAGCAGCTTCGAGGCCTCGTCGATGCCGTCCTCCTGGATGATTTGGTTTCACAGGCCGAGACGAATGTCGTCAAAGCGGCCCGCATCACGGCCTGGTACGGCGGCAAGCCGGACCTCATCTATTGCAACAGCCTGGCGACCGGGCGTCTGCACGCCCTGCTCAGCGAATTGGGCAGCCCTATCCTGACCCATGCCAGGGAACTGGGAACGAGCATCGCTCGATACGCCAGGGACAATATGGACGATGTCGTTTCTCACACGCAGAAATTCATAGCGTGTTCCCGCAGTGTCCGGGACTGCCTGGTGGCCGAGCACAATGTCGAGGCGAACGCCATCGACGTAATTCCAAGTGCGGTTCCGCAAGCCGGCGACGATGCCATTCGCATGCAAGTCTCGCGCCTCGAAAGTCGACGACTTGCGGGTTGGCCGATGGACAAGACCATCATTCTGGGGTCTGGCGTCGGAATGCCATTCCGCAAGGGTGCCGACCTGTTTATCGAGGTGGCCCGAATTCTTCGAGCGCGCGGGGTTGAGAACTATCATTTCTACTGGCTCGGCGGGTTTCCGGAGCGGGAACGGGATGAGGCTCTCGGTACCTGGTCGCAGCAGCTCGACAAGATGCGGGCGGACGGTCTGGACGAGAGGGTGACATTTCTGGGCGATGTCGACGATGTGCGCCCCTATTTGCGAGGGGCAGATCTGTTTCTTCTGACCTCTCGCGAAGAGCCGTTCGGCCGCGTTATGCTGGAGGCGGCATCGGCCGAGTTGCCGGTGATCTGCTTCGCGGATTGCGGCGGGGCACCCGATTTCGTCGAAGACGATGCCGGCATTATCGTCGCATGGGCTGATACCGTGGCGATGGCCGATGCCGCGCTGAACCTGATCCAGGACCAGCCATTGCGGGTGAAGCTCGGCCGGCAGGCGAGTGCCAAGGCGAGGTGGTATTTTTCCACCGATCGGGTCTTTCCGCGTGTGCTGTCGACCATGCGGAAAGTCGCCTGCAAACCGCCCGCCGTATCGATCATCGTGCCGAACCATAATCGCGCCCGCTACCTGCACGAGCGTATGGAAAGTATCCTGGGGCAGTCCTTTCAGGATTTCGAGCTGATCATCCTGGATGACGCATCGACCGACGACAGCCAATCGATTCTCAACTATTACGCCGGCGTCTACGGCACCCATGTCATCGTCAGCGAAACGAATTCCGGGGCACCCTATCCTCAATGGTTCAAGGGCATGGCGCTTGCAAGCGCCGATCTGATTTGGATCGCCGATGCCGACGACGCGTCCGATCCGGCTTTCCTCGAAACACTTGTCCCGCTGTTTCGCGATCCAGGCGTGAAGTTTGCCTTTTGCGCATCGAAGATCATCGACGAGCAAAGCGAGGTCGTCGGCGACTATCCGTCCAGCCCGTACCTTACGGATCTCTCCAATTTCAAATGGAAGCGCAGCTACCAGGTTCCGGCGGAACAGGAAATCAACGAGGGGCTGGGCGTCAAGAACACGGTCATCGACATCGGCGCGGCGGTTTTTCGCAAGTTCGAAATCACGCCCGATTTCGTCCGGCACGTCTTGTCCCTGCCGGCAGGCGGCGACTGGTACTTCATCATCGAGGCGATCCGAAACGGCACCGTCGCCTATGAGCCTGCATTGCTCAACCATCACCGGCAGCATGCGGGCAGCGCGACAAGCGTAACCGCGGCTTCCCATTCAGAGGCGCTGCTGCGCACGCAGCTGATGATCCATCAGCACGTGTTGCAGACATACGGGACCGATTTGGCCATCAAGCTGAAAATGGCCGAACATGTCGGACAGCTCTGGGGCCGGCTATTCCCGGGGCGCAAGGCCGAAGAGCTGGAAAGCCTCTATTCGCTAAGAGCATTGGGCGAATTCCCCGCGAGACCGCCGCAGGGCAGTTCCCCGGCGGCGTGAGCTGGCGCGGGGGGGCGTTTATTCCGCCGCCGCGCCGGCCATGCTCTTGCGGCTGGCATCGACCATCCGCCGCCGTGCCCGGAACACGCCCCATTGCTGGTCGACCAGCACGCCGATGAGGATGACGCCGCCCATGACGGCGAAGTTGAGCGAGGAGGGGATGCCCAGCAGATTGACCAGGTTCTGCAACTCCTGCAGCAGCACCGTGCCGAGGAGGACGCCGATCAGCGAACCTTCGCCGCCGCGCAGTGAGAAGCCGCCGAGCACGGCTGCGGCTATGGCGTAGAGTTCGTAGAACTGGCCGTGGCTGGCCGGCGAGATCGAGCGCGTGTACATGGCGAAATAGATCGCCGACAGCGCCGTCAGCACGCCGCAGATGACGTAAGCCGCCATGACGATGCGGCCGGTGCGGATACCCGAATATTTCGCCGCCTCCTCGTTCTTGCCGATGGCGTAGAGATAGCGGCCGAACACCGAGCGGTGCAGCACCACCCACATGACCATGGCGATGACGATGAGCGCGATGAAGGAGTTCGGTACGCCCCAGGAGCGGCCGGCGGTGAGGAATTCGAGGTCGGGAAAATTCTGGCCGAAGGCGAAACCGGCTGTACCGTCGGCGGTGTAGAAGCGGGCGACGCCGCGGTAAATCAACAGGCCGCACAGCGTGACGACGAAGGGCTGCAACTTGAGCCGCGTGATCAGCCAGCCATGCGCCAGGCCGATAATGGCGCCGAGCACCAGGATGAGGACGAAGGCGATTGGCCAACCCATGCCACGCACGGCGATGAAGTCGATGAACAGCGTGCCGAGCAGGGCGACCACCGAGCCGACCGACAATTCGATGCCGCCGGTGATGATGACGAAGGCCTGGCCGATCGACAGGATGCCGAACAGGCCGATCAGGTTCGAGGTGTTGGCGAGGTTGATCGGCAGCAGGAAGCGCGGATTGATGATGGCGACGATGGCGCCCACCACCAGGATCAGGATCAGCAGGCCGAGATCTTTCTTGGTCATCGTCGTCTCCCCAATGCCTGCCTGAGCGGATCGCGCTTCCGCGACCTCAAGGCAAAAACTATTTCGGCTGCTTGCCGACCGCCAGCAAAAGCACGTTTTCCTGGCTGAAATGGTCCTTGTCGAGAATGCCTGAGATATGGCCCTCATGCATGACGGCGATGCGGTCGGACACGCCGATCACCTCCTCCATGTCGCTGGAGATCATCAGCACGGCGACGCCGGCATCGGCCAGCGCCCGCATCAGCCCGTAAATCTCGGCCTTGGCGCCGATGTCGATGCCGCGCGTCGGCTCGTCGAGGATCATCACCTTCGGGTTCATCGCCAGCCACTTGCCCAGCACCACCTTCTGCTGGTTGCCGCCCGACAGCGTGCCGGTGCGGGTGGCGACCGACGGTGCCTTGATGCCGAGGTTCTTCTTCTGCTTCTCGGCGGTGGTCGCCTCCGCACTTGCCGAGACCAGGGAGCGCTTGGCATGCGCCGGCAGGTTGGGCAGCGAGATGTTCTGCGCGATCGACAAATCGAGCAGGATGCCGGTCAGCTTGCGGTCTTCCGGCACCAGAAAGATGCCTTGCGCGACGGCGTCCGCCGCTGACCCAAGCGCCAGCGGCTTGCCGTCGAGCTCCAGCGTGCCGCCCAGGCTGGCATCGATGCCGAAGAACACCCGCGCCAGTTCGGTGCGGCCGGAACCGACCAGCCCGGCAAGGCCGAGGATTTCGCCGCGCCGAACCTCGAGGTCGACCGGCCGGCTGGGATAGGTGGGGGTGCGGATCGCCTTGGCCGAGAGTGCCGTGGCGCCCGGAGCCCGCGCCGCCTCGGAGGCCTTCTCGCGCTCCTTCAGCATGCGGCCGATCATCAGCTTGACCATCTGGTCGTGGTTGATGTCGCGCTTGCCGAGCGTGCCGGCCAGCATGCCGTCGCGCAGCACCACGACGCGGTCGGCGACGCGCTCGACCTCGTGCAGCCGGTGCGAAATGAAGATGACGCTGATGCCGTCGGCCTTCAGCGCCTTGATGACGTCGAGCAGCTTGTCGGTCTCGGCGAGAGGCAGGCTCGATGTCGGCTCGTCGAGGATGACCAGCCGCGCCTTGATCGACAGCGCCTTGGCGATCTCGACCATCTGCTGCTGCGCCAGCGACAGGTCGGCGACCTGCGTGTCGGCGGAAAAATTGGCGCCGACGCGCTTCAACAGCGGCGCCACCATCTCGCGCAGTTTGGTGCGGTCGACCAGTCTCAGCGGCCCGGCGCGCAGCGGCTCGCGGCCGAAGAAGATGTTGGCGGCGACATCGAGATTGTCGAACAGATTGAGTTCCTGGTGGACGAAGGCGATGCCCGAGCCGAGGCTGCCTTCGACGCTCAGGCTGTTATGGGCAGCGCCGTCGACCGTGATCGTGCCGGTATCCGGCGTGGTGACGCCGCCGAGGATCTTCATCAGCGTCGATTTGCCGGCGCCGTTCTCGCCGACCAGGCCGATGACCTCGCCCGGCCGGACCTCCATCGAAAACCCGTCGAGCGCGACGACGCCCGGATAGGTCTTGCGCACGTTCTCCAGGCTGAGGAACGGGATGGTCGCGGTGATGGATGTGTCGGTGTAATTCATCGTGCCTGACAGCGATTGGCGGGCTGACCTCTGGGCAGACTGACGGTCCAAGCAGACTTCGTCAATGCGAACAGCCGGCTCAAGCGATGTTGAGCCGGCTGCACTGCCTGTGGTCTTAGTTTCCGGACATCGCCTTCAGGTTGGCGGCGTAGGCGTCGACATCATCCTTGCCGATGATCTTGGTCGGGACGATGATCAGGCCGCCGGCCGGGATGCCCGACTTGTCGCCCTTGAGGTAGGAAGCCATCAGCTTCATGCCCTGATAGGCCCATTCGAAGGGCTGCTGCACGACGGTGGCGGCAACGGTGCCTTCCTTGACGCCGCCCAGCGTGATCGGATCGTCATCGAAGCCGACGACGGTGATCGAGCCGAGCTTGCCGGCGTCGCGCAGCGCTTCATAGATGCGCGGCGTGTTGTAGGAATAGAAGCCTACCATGCAGGTGACGTCGGGGCTGGCGACCAGCGCGTCCTCGACGTTCTTCTTGGCGCGCGCCTGGTCGATATCGTCGCCGCGCACGTCGATGAGTTCGATCTTGGTGCCGGCGAGGCCGTCCTTCATGCCCTGGATGCGCTCCTTGGCATTGTCGGCGCCGAGCAGGCCGACGAAGCCCAGGCACTTGCCGCCGTTCGGCATCGCCTTCTTGGCAATTTCGGCCGCCTGCTTGCCGGCATCGACGTTGGACGAGCCGATATAGGCGACGCGCTTGGTCTGCGGGGCGTCGCTATCGGTGGTGAACAGCGCCGTTTGCGAGGCGATCTTGTTCAGCCCGTCGGTCGAGGTCTTCGGGTCGACGGCGGACACCATGATGCCCTTCACGCCGGCCGTGACCAGATCGTCCATCAGCCGCTGCTGGATGGCAACCGAGGACTGCTCGGGATATTTGAGTTCGAGATTGTAGTCGGGCAGTTCGCCCTGCGCCTTCTTCACCCCGGCTTCGGCCGCCTTCCAGAAATCGGAAGCGCCGTTGACGACGAAGGCCAGCGTCGGCTTGTCGTCGGCGCGCGCGATTGCCGTCGCCGTCAGGCCGAGCAGCAGCGCTGCGGTGGCCACGGATGCATTGCGTATCAAGGACTTCATGTTCTACCTCCCTTTTTGGTCAGCCGTCGGACTGACCGGTCTTCTCACCTGAACTTGCCGTTTGCGGCTTGGACGCCCTCTCCTCAAAGGGTTCCCGGCAATGAAAGAATGGCGTCGTTCCCAGCCACGATCGCGGACTGTAGAGACTCATCCTTCGTTCGTAAATAGTCCGATTTGTCTGACATATCACTTAACCGAGACAAGGTCTGCGGAGGCGATATCGGTCCGCCGTCGGGCCATTTACGTCGCTCTTTCGCCGCCCCGGACCCATCGGCCGGACACGGCAAGGGGACGTTAGCGCGCATTCCAATATTAGTAAACAGTATTAGTTTGCCCGCGTCGCGGGCAGTTCGTTGACACCCCGCGGCGGGTTTTTCCGCCATGGTCTTCCAAGGCCACAGGCTTTGCTGTCGCTGAATTTCGTCGCGCCAGAAGGTCCGTCACAGGTGGACGGCAAGCCCACTAATAGATATAAACAGCCAGGAGTTTCTATTAATCGAGCCTTGCAACGCCGCCTTGCCGGCCCGGCGGGCTGCCGCTAGACAGGCTGGAGGGGGTGCGAGCACGATGAGCGAAACGGCGGATCCGGACGGGCGAACCCGCGATCAGGGCAAGCGGCGCAAGGCCCCGGCCAAAGGCGCCAAGGGCGGCCGCGTCACCATGACCGACATTGCCCGCGCCGCCGGCTGCTCGCAGGCGACCGTCTCCTTCGTGCTCAACAATTCGCCAGGCATCAAGCTGTCGCAGCAGACCCGCGAGCGGGTGATCGAGGCCGCCCGCGCGCTGGGCTACGCAGCGCCCGCCTTCTCGGCGCTGCGCCCGCCGGCACCCGCCTTCGACGGTCTCGACGGCGTCATCGGCTTCGCCGTCGACCAGCTCGCCACCAGCCCCGAGGCCGTGGTCGCCATCGAGGGCGCGCGCCAGGCCTCGTGGAATGCCGGCAACGTGCTTCTGGTGGCGCAGACCATGGGCGACGCGGTGATGGAGCCGCGCGCCATCGAGGCGCTGACCCGGCGAGGCATTTCGGCGCTGATCTACATGACCATCTTCACCCGCGAGATCACGGCGCCGGATTTCCTCTACGGCCTCGACATCCCGGTCATCCTGCTCAACTGCTACACGGCGGATTACGCCTTCCCCGCCGTGGTGCCCTCCGAGATCGCCGGCGGCCAGAACTCGACCCGCCATCTGATCAGCCACGGCCACCGCCGCATCGCCACCATCACCGGCGAGCCCTGGATGCAGGCCGCGCAGGACCGCCTCAAAGGCTACCGCCGCGCGCTCGCCACCGCCGACATCCCCTTCGACCCAGAACTGGTGGTCGAAGGCGACTGGTCGGCCAGCGCCGGCTACGCCGCCACCGTCAAGCTCTTGGCGCTCAAAGACCGCCCCACCGCCATCTTTTGCCAGAACGACCGCACGGCCATAGGCTGCTACGAAGCGCTGAAGGAAGCCGGCCTGCACATCCCCGCCGACATCTCCGTCGTCGGCTACGACGACGAAGAAATCGCCCGCCACCTGTTCCCGCCGCTGACCACCTCGATCCTGCCGCATATGGCGATGGGGCAGTGGGCGATCGAGCAGCTGGAGGTGACGGCGATGGTGGGACGCGGGCGCTATCCGATCACCAAGCTGGAGTGCCCGCTGGTGGAGCGGGAGAGTGTGCGGGGGGTGGGGGGCGTAGAGAATTGGCGCACCCGACAGGATTCGAACCTGTGACCTCTGCCTTCGGAGGGCAGCGCTCTATCCAGCTGAGCTACGGGTGCTTTCAGGACAAGGCGTCCGGAAAACGAACCAGCCGGTGAACCGGCAAGTCACGGCTTCTTAGCGGAAGCAGGCGCTGGCTTCAACGGGCAATTGGCGGCGGCGCGAACTTGGCTTGGGCCACACAGGCTTTGGCCAACCGCGCGGACCGATCACTGCGGCCCCGCCGGACTTTTCGCCGTCCGCCGCCTGCGCACCGTGCGCTTGGCCTTCTTGGCGCCGGCCAGTTCGTGCATGGCGTCGAGCTGCATCTGCTGCATTTCGGCCAGCCGCGTCCATTGGCGCGAGATCAGGTAGTCGAGCTTTTCGTGCAGGTGGCGCACTTCCAGCTCGGCCTTGAGGTTGACGCGGTAGTCGTTGAAGGAGCGCAGCCGGTCCTTGGCCTCCGTCCGCCTCTGGCTCATCATGATGATCGGCGCCTGGATGGCGGCGATACAGGAGAGCAGGAGGTTGAGCAGGATGAAGGGGTAGGGATCGAAGGCGCTGCTGATGCCGGCGATCAGGTTGATGCCGATCCACACCAGAAGCACGCTGCCAAACGAGATCAGGAACCACCAGCTGCCACCGAAGGCCGCCATGTTGTCGGAGACGCGGTCGGGAAACGTGCGGTGCTCCTCGAATTCCTCTTCCGAGTTTTCCGAAATCGTGTCCTGCTTGGCGATCGATTCCACCACCTGGCGGTCGAGCTCGGAGAATTCGCCGTGCTCCTGCTGCAGCAGCTCCTCCATGTAGCGCATGCGGTAGCGGCCGAGCTCCTCGCGGCTGACGCGCGCGCCCTTGGGCAGGTCCGGATGGTCGGAGCGGATGCGGTCGGCGAGGCTCGGCCTCAGATCGTCGATGCGCACCAGGTCGCGCTTGCGGAACTTGCGGCCCGAGATCGCCGACGGCTTGCGCTTCTGCTTGATCCGCGACGCGCCGGGGGGCGTCGGTTCGGAATCCGGCACTTCGGGAATGTCGAAATGCTCGTCCGAAACCTCGCGCAGGTCGGCCTGCGTGGTCGGCGCCTCGAAATACTCGCCGCCGCTGTCGTTCTGGTTGTCGCCGCCCTGCTGCTCGGATGCCTTGGGAACGGTGCTCATCATGGGCTCCTGCGGTAGCTAGAGCAATTCCAGGAAAAGTGTGAAGCGGTTTTCCGTCCGGAATTGCGTCGAAACAAAGTGTTGGAGGATACGCCGAGGCGGCGGCGCATATCCACCGTCGGTTTTCGCAGCCTATGCCACGTCTTCCGCACGTTTGCGTGACAGTGGCAAGACAATAGCCGGCTGTAGGGTTTTTTGTTGGGGGAATGGACGCGTGGCGCGTGGGGCGGTGGCCACCGGCCTGCCGTGGCTGGTCGTTCGCAGGCTACCGGCGCCCGCCCTTCGCGGTCGTCATCCACGGGCGGAGCAGCCGCGCAGCGGCGTCGCGGAGACCCGAGGATCCATGCCGGGACCTCGGTCGTGGGTGCAGCGCTGCAGAATTCCGCACCGTTGCGGCGCCCACATGTCGCGGCATGGATCCCTTGGGCTGCAGAGCAGCTCCAGGGGTCTGCGCCGCGTCGCTACGCTCCTTGCTCCGCCCGTGGATGACGAAGTCGGTGGGGTGTCTACGCCACATGGCCAAGGCGGCGCGCCCGCACCCCTACTGCTGTTCGGCGAACATCAGCCTGGTCTTGGTGCCGTCCATGCCAGGCGACAGGCTGCGCTGGATCAGCGCTTCGACGTGGTCGTTGCGCTGGCGGGCCGAATCGGCGCCCATCACCACCACGATCAGCTGGCGGCCGTCGGCGTCGTAGGAGGTGACGATGTTGAAGCCGGACGCCCTGATATAGCCTGTCTTGATGCCGTTCACGCCGCGCACCCGGCCGAGCATGTCGTTGTGGCCGCGCACCAGCCTGCCGCGGAACATGAAGTCGCTTTCGGAGAAATAGTGGAAATGCTGCGGGAAGCGGGAATGCAGCGCCATGCCCAGCACCGCCATGTCGCGCGCCGTCGTCATCTGGCTGTCGTCGGGCAGGCCCGAGGCGTTGCGGAAAGTGGTGCTGGTCATGCCGAGCGAGCGCGCCTTGGCTGTCATCATGGCGGCGAACTGGTCTTCCGAGCCACCGAGATATTCGCCCACCGCCACCGCCACGTCGTTGGCCGATTTGACGACGATGGCGCGGATGGCGGAATCGACGTCGATCGTTTCGCCCCGCTTGAAGCGCATCTTGGTCGGCGGCTGCGAGGCGGCGTGGTCGGAAACCGGGATCTGCGTCTCCTTGCTGACGCGGCCGGACTGCATCGCCTCGAACAGGAGATAGAGCGTCATCATCTTGGTCAACGAGGCCGGATAGCGCTGCGCCATCGAATTGACCTCGAACATCTGCTTGCCGGTCTTCCCGTCGACGACGATCGCCGCGTATTTCTGCGGCGGCGCCGGCACCGCCAGCACGCTGTCGGGCGGCGCTGTCGTCGTGCAGCCGGCCACCATGGCCGCCAAGGAGAGGGCGGCCAGGATCTTCTGGAAAAGCGGAAAGAGGCGCGGGAGAGACAAGGGTCTGGACTGTTCTGGCAGGCTGTTGCTGAGATAAGGCGAAGCTAACGTAACGCGACGGTTGCGTCCATTTGGTTAATGCCGGTTGGCCCTGGGAATGTCGAGAGGCTTGCCAAGGCCGGTCTTTCTCTGCCCCGAAATCGCCCGTTTCTGTTGTCTTACCTTGCCAAGGCCGCGTTTCCTGTGGGAAGGGGCGTGGTATCAGGCGGCTTGGGGGGAATGGCATGGCTGACATCGGGGCTGCAGGCGCTGCGCCGTCATTAATCAAGGCATCGCTCAGCCGCACCGGCAAATGGGCCGGCAGCGTCGCGTTCATCAGCGGCGCCGTTTCGGACGTGCTCAATCCGCTGGCGCCGTTCGCCGCCTATATCGCGTTGGTTGCCGCCATTGCCGCGGTCATCATCGCCATTGCCATTGTGCTGAGGCTGGTGCTGGCCGCCAGGGCGCTGCCGGCGCTGGTGTTCGCCACCAGTGCGGCGGCGGTCGCCGGCGGCGTCTTTGCCGTGCAGCAGGAGACCAATTCGCAGAATGGCGTCATCGCCGGCCTGGTCCCGGCCATCGCGCAATTGCAGCAGTCGATGGGCATCGTCTCCGAAAAAGTGGCCAAGATCGAGCAGACGGTCACGCAGACGCAGAAGACCGTCGAAGAGGTCAAGAAATCCACCGACACGGTGGTGAAGAAAACCGACGAGATCGCCTCGGTCCAGCAGCAGCAGACGCAGCAGACGGCGGAGGTCAAAAAGACCACCGACGAGGTGAAGAAGCAGACCGAGACGCTGGCCGCCGGCCAGGCGCAGCAGCAGGCGCAGACCGAAAAGCTGCAGGCGACGACCGAGCAGATCGCCGCCTCGATCGACACCATCGCCAAGGGCTTTGCCGCTTTGGCCGCGCAGGGCGGCGCGATCGCCGAGCCGAAGCGGCCGGACGAATTCTACCACAATGCCCGCGTCTACGAATTGTCGGGCGACATGCTCAACGCGCGGCGGTCTTATCTGGCCTTCGCCGGCTTCGATGTCGATGCCATCGACCCCTACACGCGCTTTGCCACACTGCTGCGCGTGCAGGACGGCAAGGCGGGCGCCCGCGAAGTGTTCGGTGCGTTGGCCGATAAGGGCAAGGCGCTGTCGATCAAGCTGGTACATGTCCTGCAGTTCGACGATGCCCAGCGGCTCGACAAGCTCAACGCCTTCCTCGCCGCCAATCCGGATTTCGCGCCGGCCTATTTCCTCCTGGCGCAGGAGTTTTCCGAGGACCGGCTCGGCGTCCAGACGCTGGCCGACAAGCGCAACGAGGCCAAGGCGCTGACCAAATTCGCCTCCTACGAAAAGGATGGCGGGCTGCTCAAATATTTCGTCGACCAGACGCAGCTTGCCGACTGGCTGGACCGCGGCCGCAGCCGGCTGGCAGCGCTCGGCGACGTGCTCGACCCCGCCCGCTTCGTGCCGTCGCTGACGCCGATGCGTTCCAACCAGGGCTGGTCGATGACCATCTCGCTGCCGGAGCCAGCGACCGGCATTTCCTGGCGCATGGGCGACAACGGCCCGTTCACCGACACCGGCTTCCTGGCCATGAACGACCAGGCCACCGGCAAGCCGATACCCAATCCGAGCTTCGAGGTGCCCGACAGCACGGTTGCCAGCACCATCGCCATCAAATATCTCGACATCAGGGGCCGCGAGACCGGCCCGTTCAACATCCGCTTCGACCCGGATGCGGCCCTCCAGCAAGGCAACAAGCAGATCCTCGACCAGTTCTGGACCTCGTGGATCGCCTTCGATGCCAGCGGCAATCACGGCCTGGTCTATTTCACCCAGATGCTGTCCTACCGCTGCGCCATCAAGGAGGTGCGCTACAGCCTGAACGGCGCGGCGCTGGACAAATCGCTCGACATACCGCCTTGCGACAAGAAGGACCCCTACGCCATCCCCTACGACGCCAAGGGCTATTTCAAGGTCGCCGACAGCGTGAAATCGATGTCGGTGCAGGTGACCTACACCGACGGCACGAAATCGCCGGTGCGCGAATACAAGCGGCAGTAGTCCTCCAGCTTCTTTCTCCCCGTTTACGGGGAAAATGCCCGGCAGGGCAATGAGGGGCGGCGCCGACCTTGGATAAGCTCTCGGGTTCTTGCTCCGCCTGATGCAAATTGCCCGCTCGCCAGCTTGCACAGCGCGCCAAACAAGTTCTTGTTGGCCGCCATCAGATTCGGGTGAGAGCGCCATGGACACGGTCACGATTGCGGCAGCAGGCATTTCGGTTTCGCTCGACCTCACGGTCGGGCATATCGCCGACATGGTCGTCGATGGCGGCGGACGCCAGCTCAGGCCGCTGCATCGCGCCCCCTGGGTCGGCCAGCCAGGCGAAACGCTGCCGCCGGACCTGCCTCTGGGCACCGTCCGCCTCTCCGGCGATTTCCTCTGCGCGCCGTTTTCGCGCAGCGATGTCGAGGCGGCGCCGCTGCATGGTTGGCCGGCCAACAGCGCCTGGGATGTCACCGGCAATGGCGCCACCGCCGATGGCTGGCAGGCGGTGTTCCGGCTGCGCCGCAAGGTCATGGGCGTCAGCGTCGACAAGATCCTGACGCTGCGCGACGGCCATCCCTTCCTCTACCAGGAGCATGTTTTCTCCGGCGGCCATGGCGCCATTTCGGTCGCCCACCATCCGATGACGGCGATGACCGGCGGCGGCCGGCTGGCCTTTTCGCCCAAGCGCTTCGCGGCGACGCCCGCCGATCCGCTGGAGCCGGACCCCACGCGCGGCCGCTTCATGCTCGCCTATCCCGGGCGCGCATCGGACCTGACGCAATTTCCCGCGGCAGGCGGCGGCACGCTCGACCTCACCGACTACCGCATGGATGATAGGCGCGAGGATTTCATCACTTTGGTCGAGGCCGATCATGGCGGACCGGGCTGGACCGCGTTGGCGCGCCATGCCGAGGACGATCTGGTGCTGGTGCTGAAGAACCCGGACGAGTTCCCCATCACCATGCTGTGGTTCAGCAATGGCGGGCGCGACTACGCGCCGTGGAGCGGCCGCCATCGCGGCGTGCTCGGCATCGAGGACGGCCGCGCCGCCGTCGGCCACGCCGCCTCGCTGGGCGACAACTGGCTGAAGCGCGAAGGCGTCGCCACCGCATTCGCGCTCTCGGAAGGACGCAGCGTTTCCTTCCGCCATGTCATCGGCGCGCTGCCTGGGGTGGGTGACGAGCCGCCGCAGGAGATCACCACCGCCGATGGCCGCATGCGGTTGGATGGCGCGGCGCGGGGCGTGCCTTTCGACAGCGATTTCCTGCGCATCGGCCGGCCTGTGGCTGCCTGAGGCAAATTGCGCGAATTCGCGGTTTGAATTTTCCGCGAACAGCCGACAAGATGCGGCGCAAATCATCCCGTCGCAGGCAAGTGAGGCCCCAATGTCGGAAATCGCCCATCTCGCCGCCACCATCTTCAAGCGCGCCGGCAAGGCAAAGCGCTTCATCGTCGCCATCGCCGGCCCGCCCGGCTCCGGCAAGTCGACGCTGTCGGCCAGCCTGCATGACCTCCTGCCGGAAGGTGCCGCCGAGATCGTGCCGATGGACGGGTTCCACTATGACGACGTCGTGCTGAACATGCGCGGCCTGCGCGCCCGCAAGGGGGCGCCGGAGACCTTCGACTTCGCCGGCTTCGAGGCGCTGTTGAAGCGCATCCGCTCCGTCGAGCCCGACATCGCCATCCCGGTGTTCGACCGCAGCATGGAGCTGTCACGCGCCGCCGCCGCGATCGTCGGCACCGAAACCAAGTTCATCCTGGTCGAAGGCAATTATTTGCTGCTCGACGAGGAACCGTGGTCACGCCTGGCGCCGCTGTTCGATTTTTCGATCTTCGTCGACGTGCCGCGCAACGAACTGGAGCGCCGGCTGCTCGAGCGCTGGCACGGCCATGGCCGCTCCGACGAAGACGCGCGCGCCTGGATCGCCTCCAACGACATGCCCAACATCGAACGCGTGCTGGCGCGGCGCCGGACCGCCGATCTGGTGATTGGTCAACCCGCATAATTGTCGGTATTTTTGGACGGGAACCTTAAGGGTTTCGGGTCGTTATGCCCTGTACCCGATTATCCGGCACAAGGGGATGTCCGATGGCAACCAAGACAAGAAAACCCGCTGCCGCCAAGACCAGCAAGGCAACGCAGACGAAGGCCGGCGCGGGCCCGGCAATTGCCGAGCACGCGAAAGATGCCAAGGCGGCATTTGGCAAGGCCGCGCCGAGGAAAGTTGCGCCCGCCACGGCAAAGGCGGCCAGCCCGCGTAAGCCCAAGGCGCAGAAGCCCGGCGCCATCCGCACAGTGGCGGGCGTAGCGGCCGGCGCGGTGGTCGCGACGGCAAGAGGCGCGGCCAATCTCGCTGCCTCCGTCATTGGCAAGGGCGGATCGAAAGCGAAAGCCAAGTAGCACTGGCCCCAAAGTCGCACTGGCCCGGAGCAATTCCAGGAAAGTGGGAGAACGGTGTCCGTCAAAAGCGGCCGGCTCATCCCCTCGCGGGAATGTTGAGCCCCGCTTGTACCGCCGGCCTGGCGAGGCCGCGTTCCAGCCAGGCTGCCAGATTGGCAAAATCGTCGAAGCCGACCAGTTCGCGCGCCTCATAGAAGCCGATCAGATTGCGCACCCATCCGAGCAGCGAGATGTCGGCGATGGTGTAGTCATTGTCCATGATCCACTTGCGGCCCTTCAGCCTGCCGTCGAGAACGCCGAGCAGGCGGCGCGATTCATCGCGGTAGCGCTCCAGCGGCCGCTTGTCGGCGATTTCGCGTCCGGCGAATTTGTGGAAGAAGCCGACCTGGCCGAACATCGGCCCGACCGCCGCCATCTGGAAGAACACCCACTGGATCGTCTCATAGCGCCGCGCCGCGTCAGCCGGGATGAGCAGGCCGGTCTTTTCGGCGAGATAAAGCAGGATGGCCCCGGATTCGAACAGGCCGATCGGCTTTCCGTCCGGGCCATTGGGATCGATGATCGCCGGAATCTTGCCATTGGGGTTCAACGCCAGGAATTCCGGCGTCCAGCTCTCGTTCTTGCTGATGTTGACCGCGTGCGCCTCGTAGGGCAGGCCGATCTCTTCCAGCGCGATCGACACCTTCACCCCGTTCGGCGTCGGAAACGAGTAAAGCTGGATCTGGTCCGGATGCCTGGCCGGCCAGCGCGTTGCGATCGGAAAGGCGGACAGGTCGGCCATCGAAAACTCCTGAATGTGGGGGCGCGCGGGGAACGCGAATTGGCGGGTCCGCAAGAATTAGGGCCGCGACCCGGCCTGATCAATATGACGGCGGCGGTTTCGCCGTGCACACAAGTCAACCGGATCGAGCGGGGCGGGGCCACCCCCGGCAGCCAGCGCCTGGGACTGTGGCGACAACCCGGGACTGTAGTGACAGCGCTGGACTGTAGTGACAGCCCGGGATCAGACGGCCTTGAAAGCCAGCACCGCATTGGTGCCGCCAAAGGCGAAACTGTTCGAGATCGCGGTGCGCACCTTGCGTTCGCGCGCGACATTGGGCGTCACGTCGAGATCGCAATCGGGGTCGGCTTCGCGGTAATTCGCGGTCGGCGGCACGAGGCCCTCGCTGATCGCCATGACGCAGGCAATCATCTCCAATCCCCCCGACGCGCCCAGGCAATGGGCATGCATCGACTTGGTCGAGGAGACGGACAGCGCGCGCGAATGCTGGCCAAAGACGCGCTTGATCGCGGTGGTCTCGATCTGGTCGTTGGCCTTGGTGCCGGTGCCGTGCGCGTTGAGATAATCGACATCCTCGGGATTGAACCCGGCGTCGGCCAGGCAGAAGCGCATCGCCGCTTCCGGCCCCTCGATGGTCGGGGCAACGATGTCGGAAGCATCGGCTGAAATGCCGGCGCCGGCGATTTCAGCGAGGATGGTGGCGCCTCTCGCCATCGCGTGGTCGTAGCTTTCCAGAACCGCCATGCCCGCACCTTCGCCGAGCACCAGCCCCTGGCGGTCGGCCGAGAACGGCCGGCAGGTGTCGGCCGCCAGCACGCGCAGCGCCTCCCAGCCCTTGAGCACGCCCCAGACCAGAGGCGCTTCGGTGCCGCCCGTCACCATGACGTCGGCGCGGCCGAGCCTGATCTGGTCGACGGCCGATGCAATGGCGTGATTGGACGACGAGCAGGCCGAGGTAACGCCGAACACCGGTCCGCGCAGGCCAAGGTTCATGCTGACCTGGCCGGCTGCGGCGCCCGGCATGACCTTGGGTACGGTGAAGATGCCGGCGCGATTCTTGCCTTCGATGAGGATGGCGCGATAATTCTCCTCGACCGTCTCGAACCCGCTGACGCCGATGCCGACGATGGCGCCCATCCGATAGATGTTGTCGGCATGCGTGGACAGGCCGGACTGTCGCATGGCTTCCCGCGCGGCAATCGTCGCCAGCAGGCTGAAGCGGTCCATGGACACGGTCTGTTTGCGGTCGATGCCATGGTCGGGCATCACCTTGATCTCGCAGCCGATCTTGACCTTGAGGTCATGCATCGGGAACT
The DNA here is from genome assembly GCA_004791255.1 of bacterium M00.F.Ca.ET.205.01.1.1. Classification (GTDB taxonomy): domain Bacteria; phylum Pseudomonadota; class Alphaproteobacteria; order Rhizobiales; family Rhizobiaceae; genus Mesorhizobium. The sequence continues at coordinate 118,950 of SRUQ01000001.1, read as the reverse complement.
GTTCGATCGGGCCGATCGCGGAGCGGCCAGCGCGCATCGCCTCCCAGATTGCCGGCACATTGGTGCCGAGCCCGCATATCCCGCCAATGCCGGTGATGACGACGCGTTTCAGCATGCGGTCAGGCTTTTTTCGCGATCAGCGCGCGAACGGCTTCGACCATGTCGCCGACATTCTTCAGATTGCTCCAGGCATCGACCGTGTTCATCTCGATCTCGATGCCGTACTTCTCCTCGAGATCGAAGATGATCTCCGTCAGCTCCAGCGAATGGATGCCGAGCGCCGTCAACTCAGTATTGGTGGTGATTTCCTCGCCGCCCGGCTCGGCATGGGCCTTGATCTTTTCGATGATTTCGGTTGCCAGTTGGTCAGCCATTCGGTTTCTTCCCCACTTTGTCGTTTTCCGACGCCAACTGAACAGCGCCTCTGTCCTCGGTATCAGGCCGCGATTGTCGCCCTACACCCCGCCAAACATCGCATGGCCGCACCAAGGTGGCCCCCTCTATAGAAACGGAAACGCTATCAAGCAACAAGCTATATATCGACAAAACCGCCGCATTGCTTAACCTGACGGCGTGGATACGATCGAACATACGCAGGTTTCGGCGCCCTTGGCCCAGCGAGCCGCGGGCCAGGCACAGCTAGGCTGCGCCAGCGCGGACGGCCGTACGCGGCTGCGGCGTCTCTATCAGGATGGTTCGGCCAAGATCAGGTTGCCGGCGGTTTCGGCCGACCCGCTGGAGGCCGTGCTGATCAACACCGCCGGCGGGCTGACCGGCGGCGATCGGCTCGGCTGGGAGGTGGATGTCGGCGCCGATGCCGGTGCTGTCATAACCACCCAGGCCTGCGAGAAGGTCTATCGCGCCGCGTCGGACCGTGCCGAAGTGCGGGTAAGGCTGACGGTCGGCGAGAACGGCCGCATCGCCTGGCTGCCGCAGGAAACCATCGTCTTCGACCGCGCCGCGTTTGCCCGCACGCTCGATGTCGAGCTTGCCGCCGGCGCTGAAGCGCTGGTGCTGGAAGCCACAGTCTTCGGCCGCCTGGCCATGGGCGAGAGCGCTGCACAGGGCAGGTTCCATGACCGCTGGCGTGTCCGCCAGCAAGGCACCCTCATCCATGCCGAGGATTTCCGCATCGGGCCGGATATCGCGGCCGCGCTCGGCCGCCCCGCTGTATCAGGCGGTGCGATCGCCGTGGCGACGGCGCTGCTGGTATCGCCACGCGCCGAGGCCCTGCTCGAGCCGGTTCGCCAGATCGTCGGCGGCCGGGGTGGCGCCAGCTTCTGGGGCGTCGGGAAATCTGGCAAGCTTCTTGCGAGGCTTTACGCCGTGGATGGCTACCGGCTGCGCCAGCGGCTGGTTCCCCTCGTCGAATTGCTCAACGGAAGGGCGGGACTGCCCAAATTATGGTCACTGTGATTCTGTTCGCATCATTTCAGGGAAGCGCATGAACCTGACGCCAAGGGAAAAGGACAAGCTGCTGATCGCCATGGCGGCGATCGTGGCGCGCAAGCGGTTGGAGCGTGGCGTCAAGCTCAATCACCCCGAAGCGATCGCGCTGATCACCGATTTCGTCGTCGAGGGCGCCCGCGACGGGCGCCCGGTCGCCGAATTGATGGAAGCCGGCGCCCATGTCATCGGCCGCGCACAGGTGATGGAAGGCATCGCCGAGATGATCCACGACGTCCAGGTCGAGGCGACCTTCCCGGACGGCACCAAGCTGGTCACCGTGCACGAACCGATCCGGTGAGGAGGACAAGATGCTGGAGCTGCGCCCCAATTGCGAATGCTGCGATAAGGATCTGCCGCCGGAAGCGGCGGATGCATTGATCTGCACCTTTGAATGCACCTTCTGCGCCGGCTGCGTGGAAGGTGTGCTCGGCGGCTCCTGTCCCAATTGCGGGGGCAATTTTTCGGCGCGGCCGGTCCGCCCGGCGACGATGCTGAAGAAATATCCAGCTTCGACCAAACGCGTGCTCAAGGCCGAAGGCTGTAGGCCGGCCAAGGCGGCGTGAACGGCATGACGATACCGATAGAGAGGGCATATCGATGATACCAGCCGCGATGAAACGCACTTCGCTTTCGGCACTGCTCCTGCTGGCGGCAGTGATGCCAGCCTATGCCCATGTCGGCGTCGGCACCACCTCGTCCTTCACCGCCGGCTTGATGCACCCGTTGTCCGGTCTCGACCACATGACCGTCATGATCGCCGTCGGCCTCTGGGCGGCGCTGAAAGGCGGCAAGGCTGTCTGGGCCTGGCCGCTCGCCTTCGTCGGCGTGATGCTGGGCGGCGCAGCACTCGGCATGGCGCATTTAGCCGTGCCCTTCGTCGAACCGGGCATCCTTGCCTCCGTCGTCGCGCTCGGCCTGCTGGTGGCACTGGCGGTCGATCTGCCGGTTTCGGCCGGCGTCGCCATCATTGGCCTGTTCGCGCTGTTCCATGGCCACGCCCATGGCACCGAAGTGCCGGAGAACGCCGGCGGGCTGGAATACATGGCCGGCTTCGCGCTCGCCACCGCTTTCCTCCACGCTGTCGGCATCACGGGCGCTCTGGGACTTGGCTTGCGCTTCCGCGGCCTGGTCCGCGCTGCCGGCGCTGCTTGTGCGGCGGTCGGCGTCGGCCTCGCCTTCGGCGTGCTGTGAGGCACAGATGATCCCCGGCGAAGTCATCACCAAGAGCGGCGACATCGAGCTGAACAAGGGTCAGCCGACCGTCACGCTGAAAGTCGCCAACAGCGGCGACCGGCCGATCCAGGTCGGCAGCCACTATCATTTCTTCGAGACCAATGAGGGACTGAAGTTCGACCGCGAACGCGCGCGCGGCATGCGTCTCGACATCGCAGCCGGCACGGCGATGCGTTTCGAACCGGGGCAGGAGCGTGATGTCACGCTGGTGCCCCTCGGCGGCAAGCGCGCGGTCTATGGCTTTCAGCAAAAGGTGATGGGCAGGCTGTGACGTCGTCCGGCGCGCTCGACTCATTTGGCGGGCTTGGCGGCCGCGTAGATGACGATCGTTCCGGGATCGTCGAATTCGACCGCCAGAACGTCCTCCGCAAGCACGCGCCGCGAATCGATGGCGGCGAACAGCAGCGCGTTGGCTTCGATCTCCTTGCGCAGCTCGGCGACATCGTCCTGGTGTTGCCGAACCTTGTTCTCGATGGCCGGCGGCGGGCCGCCCTCGCTGCGCGCCGCGTCGGTCAGGAACACGATATCGACCTTGTCGACCTTGGACGTCTTGCGCACGGTGCCGATGTTTTCACGCGTCCGCTCGATCGCGGTCGTGACCTTCCCGGCCTCGGCGTCGCTCCTGGCCTCTTCCTGCCTGACCGGCGAGCCGATGATCCGGTCGATGGTTTGGGTGCTCTCGATCCCCTGCGCGCAGAGGCCGCCGACAGGGCTGATCGCGGCCAGGAACGCCATGGCGGCGGCGGCATGGAGGCGTCTTGCGGCGCGGAAATGGGCCATCGCTCGCTCCTCATCGGATTCGCTGCGGGGCGCTGTTCAGCTCGAGAGAGACGAAACGGTTCCCCCTTGGCGAAGGTTCCCGACCCGAGGCGGCGGGCGGACCGGGTGCCGGTCCGCCACGCGCAGTCAGCTCGCCTTCTTGGTGATCAGGGTCAGCGCGCCATTGGGCTCCATGCTGGCCGCGACCACCTGCGCCGAGGTCAGTCCCTTGGCTTCAAGCGCCGATTTGACCTTGGGCGTCGAGTCGATCGACGAGCGGAGTTTCTGCAGGCCGGCATCGCCACGCTGGGCGATTACCTGGTTGACCTGCGTCTGCGTGTCCTTCGGCAGCTCGGTGATGTCGATGATGTTGACGCTCTGGATCGCCGGCGCGGCTTGCTGAGCCCCGGGCGCGGCCGGAGCAGGCGTGGTCGGAGCGGGCTGTGGCGTCGGCTGCTGCTGGGCACTGGCGGCGCCCGCCAACATCAGACTGGCGGCAGCTGCAAGAATTATCGCTTTGCGCATGGATTTTCCTTCCATCGATTTGGCAAACGGTCTTTTTGGGGTGACCCCCCAACCTCATCCGCCAAATGGGATCAGAAAGTGTCGCCCAGCGGGTCATTGCGTGACCATTGGATGGCGGCAATGTGCAGCCGGGCTTCACCAGCACCGCAATTCGGGAGCAATCGCTAATGGCCAGAATTACCCGCGCCGCCTATGCGCAGATGTATGGACCGACCGTCGGCGACAAGGTGCGGCTGGCCGATACCGAGCTGTTCATCGAGGTCGAGAAAGACCTCACCCTCCATGGCGAGGAGGTGAAGTTCGGCGGCGGCAAGGTGATCCGTGACGGCATGGGCCAGAGCCAGGTCTCCCGCGCTGAGGGCGCGGTCGACACCGTCATCACCAACGCGCTTGTGATCGATGCCTCGGCCGGCATCTTCAAGGCCGATATCGGCCTTCGGGACGGACGCATCGCGGCAATCGGCAAGGCCGGCAATCCAGACACGCAGGATGGCGTCACCATCATCATCGGTCCCGGCACCGAGATTATCGCCGGCGAGGGCAAGATTCTGACCGCAGGCGGCTTCGACGCCCACATCCACTTCATCTGCCCTCAGCAGATCGAGGAAGCGCTGATGTCGGGCATCACCACCATGCTCGGCGGCGGCACCGGCCCGGCGCATGGCACGCTCGCCACCACCTGCACGCCCGGCCCATGGCATATGGCGCGCATGATCCAGTCGTTCGACGCTTTCCCGATGAATATCGGCCTGTCCGGCAAGGGCAATGCATCGCTGCCGGCAGCGCTAGAGGAAATGGTGCTGGGCGGCGCCTGTTCGCTGAAATTGCACGAGGACTGGGGCACGACGCCGGCGGCGATCGACTGCTGCCTGTCGGTGGCGGACGACTACGACGTGCAGGTGATGATCCACACCGACACGCTGAACGAATCCGGCTTTGTCGAGAACACGGTCGCGGCCATCAGGGGCCGCACCATCCACGCCTTCCACACCGAGGGCGCCGGCGGCGGCCACGCGCCCGACATCATCAAGGTCTGCGGCCTGCCCAACGTCATACCGTCATCGACCAATCCGACCCGGCCCTACACGGTCAACACCCTGGCCGAGCATCTGGACATGCTGATGGTCTGCCACCATCTGTCGCCGTCGATCCCCGAAGACATCGCCTTTGCCGAAAGCCGCATCCGCAAGGAAACCATCGCGGCGGAAGACATCCTGCACGACATCGGCGCCTTTTCGATCATCTCGTCCGACAGCCAGGCCATGGGCCGTGTCGGCGAGGTGGCGATCCGCACCTGGCAGACCGCCGACAAGATGAAGCGCCAGCGCGGTGCGCTGCCGCAGGAAACCGGCGACAACGACAATTTCCGCGTCCGCCGCTACATCGCCAAATACACCATCAACCCGGCCATCGCGCATGGTCTGTCGAAGGACATCGGCTCGATCGCCGTGGGAAAGCGCGCCGATCTGGTGCTGTGGAATCCGGCCTTCTTCGGCATCAAGCCGGACATGGTGCTGATCGGCGGCATGATCGCCGCCGCCCCGATGGGCGACCCCAACGCCTCGATCCCGACGCCGCAGCCGATGCACTACCGGCCGATGTTCGGCGCCTATGGCAAGGCGAGGACCAACTCGTCCGTGACCTTTGTTTCGAAAGCCGCGCTCGAGTCCGGCCTGCACGGCCGGCTCGGCGTCGACAAGCAGTTCGTCGCCGTCGAGAACACGCGCGGCGGCATCGGCAAGCACTCCATGGTGCTCAACGACGCCACGCCGCATGTCGAGGTCGATCCTGAAACCTACGAGGTGCGCGCCGACGGCGAACTGCTGACCTGCGAGCCGGCAACGGTGCTGCCGATGGCGCAGCGGTATTTCCTGTTTTGACGAAATCGGCGATCGCGCTGGCCTGTGCAAAATTCGTTGCGACGGGTGATCGGACGCACCAATATGCAGACCATCGAAAAGCATATTGCGATTAGGCATGGCCACCGAAATAGCCTCGCCCCACGACATCTTCCCGCATATCCGCATCGTCATGGGCATGGTGATCGGGCTCGGCGTCACCCGCCTTCTGTCGGGGCTGGCGCGCATCGTCCAGCATCCGGGCCAGTACCGGCTCTATCCCGTGCACCTCGCCTGGGTCGGCTCGGTGCTGCTCATGATGGTGCATTTCTGGTGGTGGGAGTTCGGCCTCTACACCATCGAAATATGGACCTTCGGCAAGTACCTGTTCATCATCTTCTACGCCATCACGCTGTTCCTTTTGTGCGCGCTGCTGTTTCCGGATTCGATGCTCGATTACACCAGCTACGAGGACTATTTTTACTCGCGCCGCGCCTGGTTCTTCGGGCTGCTGGCGGCAACATATCTGCTCGATGTCGTCGACACGCTGTTGAAAGGGCCGGAGCATTTCGCCCGCTTCGGCAACGAATATCTGTTCCGGACGCCGGTCTTCGTGGCGCTGTGCATCGCCGCCATCCTGGTGCGCGACCGCCGCTTCCACACCGCCTTCGTCGCCGCCGCGCTGATCTATCAGATCTCGTTCATCCTGCGGCTCTTCGACACCATCGTCTGAGCGGGCGCTATGGTCTAGGGTCGCGGGGAAAGAGGGTTCAACCATGTACAAGGCCGTCGGATCGCGCGGATCCCGGGTCAGCCGCGTTCTCTGGATGCTCGAGGAACTCGGGCAGCCCTATGAGTTCGTCGAGGTCAAGCTACGCTCGCCCGAAGCCTATGCGCTCAACCCGTCGGGCAAGGTCCCGATCCTCATCGATGGCGATCTCGCGGTGACGGATTCGGCGGCGATCTGCGTCTACCTGGCCGACAAGCACGCGGATAAGGGCATGGGCGCCAATCCCGGTCTCGCCGGCCGCGCCGAAATGGATTCCTGGATGCATTTTGCCCAGTCGGAATTCGAAGCGCCGCTGTGGAACAAATTGCGCCACCGCTTCCTGCTGCCGAAGGAGGTTCGCGTCGATGTCGGCCCCGCAGCCGCCCACGATTTCGCTGCCGAACTCAAAGCCTTGGAGCGACGGCTCGGCGACAGGCCGTTTGCGCTGGGCGACCGGTTCTCGGCCGTCGATGTCCTGCTTGGCGACATGGGCAGCTGGGCACGCGCCGGCCGCTTCCCGCTCGAATCCGAACGCGTCAATGCCTATTTCGACCGTATCCTGGCGCGGCCGGCCCGCGCGCGGGCACAGGCCAATGGGGGATCCCTGAAATGAAGCTCAACATCAACACCGATTTCACCAAATTCCCGCGCGCCGTCTCCGTGCTGCCCGCCGGCAAGGCTGGGCCGCAAGCCGCTTTCGCTACCGCCATTCTGGCTCATGACGAGCGGCATCTGCGCCGCCGCGCCATCGAGATTTCGGGCGGCGACAAGGTGCTGGTCGACCTGCCGGAGCCGGTCGCCCTGGACCATGGCGACCGCCTGGTTCTGGAAGATGGCCGCCAGGTCGAGATCGTCGCGGCGCCGGAAGAAATCTACGACATCCGCGCCCGCGATGCCGTGCATCTCACCGAACTTGCGTGGCACATCGGCAACCGCCATCTGGCGGCGGCGATCGAGGCCGATCGCATCTTCATCCTGCGCGACCATGTCATCAAGGCGATGCTGGAGGGGCTCGGTGCCACTGTCAGCGAGGTTTCCGCGCCGTTCAAGCCGGTGCGCGGCGCCTATGCGGGCCATGGTGGTCACGACCATGATCACGGTCACGCGCATGCGCACAGCCATGCCGAGTCCCATTCCCATTCGCATGGTGAGGCGCATTCCCACTCACACAGCCACTCCCATGACGACCATCACCACCACCATGACTGACCAGCCATCCGGCATCGCGCTGCTGCGGCTGATGGCATGGCTGTCGCCGGCCTTTCCGGTCGGCGGTTTTTCCTACAGCCATGGCCTGGAGCGCGCCGTGCATGACGGGCTGGTGAGCGATGGCGACAGCCTCGCCGCCTGGCTGGAAACGCTGGTCGAGATGGGCTCCGGCTGGAACGATGCCGTGCTTTTCGCTGAAAGCTGGCGCCGCGCGCGTGACGGCGGCGATCTCCATGAGGTCGCAGCCCTCGCCGAGGCGTTGGCCGGATCGCAGGAGCGGCACATGGAGACCATGCTGCAGGGCGCTGCCTTCGCCAAGGCGGCATCGGCCTGGCCCAAACCTGTCCTGCGGCTGTTGCCAGACGAGTGCGCCTATTGTGTCGCCGTCGGCGCCATTGCCGGCGGCAATGGCATCGCGCTTCAGGACGCAATGGCCGCTTTCCTGCAAGCCTTTTTCTCCAACCTCGTCCAGGCTGGAATCCGGCTAGGAATCATCGGCCAGAACGAAGCAACGGCACGGCTTGCCGGCTTTGAGCCACTGGCGCTGCAAACCGCCGCCCGCGCCTCCCGCTCGTCGCTCGACGAGCTCGGCGGCTGCGCCTTCGTCTCCGATGTCATGGCGATGAAACACGAAACCCAGTATTCGCGACTTTTCCGCTCATGATCATCCTTGCCTTCGCCCTCTCCGCCATCCTGCTGCTGATCACGGCGCTGCATGTCTATTGGGGCATTGGCGGCATCTGGCCGGGCAGCGATGCCAGATCCTGCGCGCATGCCGTGGTCGGCTTTCGCGGCGTCGACGAGATGCCGACGCCATTCGCCTGTTTCGCCGTCGCTGCCTGCCTGGCGCTCGCCACGCTGTGGCCGCTGGCGCTCGTGAGCGTCTTTGCCTCGCCCTTTCCGCGGGAAGGGCTTGCCGCCACCGCGCTGCTCATTGGCCTGATTTTCCTCGGCCGCGGCATCGCCGGCTTCACGCCCTGGTGGCGGCGGCTGGCGCCACAACAGCCCTTCGCCCGGCTCGACGTCACCTATTATTCGCCGCTCTGCCTGTTGATCGGGCTCGGTTTTGCCTTCCTCGCCATCACGGAGTTTCCGACATGACACAGAAGAATGGCCCGCTGCGCATAGGCATTGGCGGCCCGGTCGGTTCGGGCAAGACGACGCTGACCGAAAAGCTCTGCAAGGCGCTGCGTGACGAGTTCTCGATCGCCGTCGTCACCAACGACATCTACACCAGGGAAGACGCCATGATGCTGGCCCGGCTGCAGGCACTGCCGGAGGATCGCATCGTCGGCGTCGAGACCGGCGGCTGCCCGCACACCGCAATCCGCGAGGACGCGTCGATCAACCTGCAAGCGATCGCCGGGCTCAACCGCAAATTTCCCGATCTCGATATCATCTTCATCGAATCCGGCGGCGACAATCTTGCCGCCACCTTCTCGCCCGATCTCGCCGACCTGACGCTCTATGTCATCTCGGTCTGCCAGGGCGAGGAGATCCCGCGCAAGGGCGGCCCGGCGATCACCCGCTCCGATTTCCTAATCATCAACAAGAGCGACCTGGCGCCCTATGTGAACGTCAATCTCGATGTCATGGAAAGCGATGCCGGCCGCATGCGCGGCAAGCGGCCCTTCGGCTTCACCGACCTGTCGCGCGGCAAGGGGTTGCAGGAGGTGATCGACTTCATCGTCGAGCATGGCGGGCTGCAGTCGGCCCGCCCTGCGGCCTAGGCCAAGGTTGCGCCAGCACTTTCCCGTTGCTGGCCGGCCTCCGGCACTGCATTCTTGCCAAAACCGGAGGATTTTTCGATGAGCATCGCCCGCCTGCAGAAAGAGCCGCTGACCAATCTGCCCTTCTACGAGGAGCGCGTCGATCTCGCTTGCGCCTTTCGCTGGACGGCGCGGCTCAACATGCACGAGGCGGTGGCCAACCATTTCTCGCTGGCCGTCAACGAGGAAGGCACGCGGTTCCTGATGAACCCGAACCAGGTGCACTTCTCGCGCATCAAGGCGAGCGACCTGCTTCTGATCGACGCCAACGATCCCGATACGCTTTCCGGCCCGAACGCGCCCGACCCGACGGCCTGGGGTCTGCACGGCGCCATCCACCGCAACGTGCCGCATGCGCGCTGCGTCATGCATGTGCACTCCATCCATGCCACGGTTTTGGCGTCGTTAGCCGACTCGACGCTGCCGCCCATCGACCAGAATTCGGCGATGTTCTTCAACCGCCATGTCGTCGACGCCCATTATGGCGGGCTGGCCTTCGAGGAAGAGGGCGAGCGCTGCTCGCAGCTTCTCACCGATCCCAAGGTCAAGGTGATGATCATGGGCAATCATGGCGTGCTGGTCATCGGCGACACGGTGGCCGACGCCTTCAACCGCATGTTCTATTTCGAGCGCGCCGCCGAGACCTACATCAAGGCGCTATGGACCGGCCGGCCGTTGCGCACGCTGTCCCACGAGATTGCCGAGAAGACGGCAAGCGAGATGGATGACTATCCCGGCCAGGCCGACCGCCATCTCAGCGAGCTGAAGGCAATCCTCGACGAGCAGGAACCGGTCTACCGGAACTGAAGATTACAGTCCGACTTCCCGGCGCAATTCCTCGGCGCTGTTGATGACGACCGCGCCGGGCGGGCCTTCCATCGGCGCTTCCGGCCAGAAGATCGTCTTCATGCCCGCGGCCAGCCCGGCCATGGCGCCCGGCCAGCTGTCGTCCACCGCTATCGCATGAGCGGGATCGACACCGGCCAGATAGGCGGCGCGCAGGAAGGGTTCGGCGTGCGGCTTGCCTTCGCGCACGTCGTTGCGGCTGATCGTCTTCATGCCGGGATAGACAAGGCCGACAGCGCGCAGATTGGCGTCGACGATCACCCGGTCAGAATTGGAAACCACCGCCTGCTGGATGCCGCGCGCCCGCAATTCGTTGAAGACCTCGATGGCGCCGGGACGCGGCTTCAAGCCTTCGACCAGCGGCAGATAGTGATCGTATTTGCGTACGATCCAGTCGTCGAATGGCATGTCGAGGCCGAACTCGTCGCGCATCATTTCGTAGACCGGCCAGGCGGCGACGCCGAGCACGCGCTCATGCAGATCGTCAGGCGGGGTCAGGCCGACGTTGCGCATCGCCGACACCAGGGCGGCCTCGTGCAGCGGCTCGCTGTCGACCAGCGTGCCGTCCATGTCCCAGAAAACCGCCTTCGGTGTCATGCGAGCGCTCCTTTTTGCGATCCCTTAAAGGGTTTGCACGCCGAGATAAACCACCCGGCTGCGATTGGCCGGGCTGGAGAGCGGCGGGAGCGCTGGTTTGCGCCGACCCCCGAAGCCGGCGCGGCTCGACAAGGAGCTGCTTTCAGCCCTCGCGGTAATAATAGCTGTAGCCGTTGATGGCCGGCGCGCCGCCGAGATGAGCGTAGAGCACCTTGGAGCCTGCGGGGAAAAACCCCTTGCGCGTCAGGTCGATCAGACCGTGCATCGATTTGCCCTCATAGACCGGGTCGGTAATCATGGCCTCGGTGCGCGCGGCGAGGCGGATCGCCTCATTGGTTTCCTCGGACGGCACGCCATAGGCCGGATAGGCATAGTCGGGATTGATGACGATCTCGTCGTCGCGAACCTTGCGGCCGAGCCCAACCAGTTCGGCGGCGTTGTCGACGATCTCGCGCACCTGGGCGCGGGTCTGTTGCAGCGTCCCGGAAGCATCGATGCCGATCACCTGCTGCGCCCGGTCCTGCGCCGCGAAGCCCACGATCATGCCGGCCTGGGTCGAGCCGGTCACCACGCAGACGATGACGTAGTCGAACTGGAAGCCGAGTTCCGCCTCCTGTTTAGCCACTTCCTCGGCAAAGCCGATATAGCCAAGGGCGCCGTATTTGTGCACCGAGGCGCCGGCCGGGATCGGGTAGGGCTTGCCGCCGCCATCCCTGACCGACTGGATGGCATCTTCCCAGCTCTTGCGGATGCCGATGTCGAAACCGTCGTCGACCAGCCGACTGTCGGCGCCCATCAGGCGCGTCATCAATATGTTGCCGACGCGATCATAGACGGCGTCGTAGTGCGGCACCCATTTTTCCTGGATGACCACGCACTTCATGCCGATCTTGGCGGCGGTCGCGGCCACCATGCGGGTGTGATTGGACTGGACGCCGCCGATCGACACCAGCGTGTCGGCGCCCGAGGCGATCGCGTCCGGCACGATATATTCGAGCTTGCGCAGTTTGTTGCCGCCCATTGCGAGGCCGGAATTGCAGTCGTCGCGCTTGGCGTAAACCTGCACCTTGCCGCCGAGCGCCTCGGTCAGCCGCGGCAGATACTCGATCGGCGTCGGGCCGAAAGTGAGTGGATAGCGTTCGAATTTATCCAGAAGGGACATCGATCAGGCTCCATGATGGGTTCCTTGCAAGGATAGGCAAGAGCCGGCGAAAGGTGCTTTCTATTTTCGCCTGCCGCTTTCCGAAACGGAACAAGCGTGATAGAAATCGCGACGGTTCTGATCATAAGGCAGTCGAAATCTGGAAGAATCTTCCATATCAGTTCTCGATCGAATCGACATCAAGATCCTGCGCGCGCTTCAGGCCGAAGGGCGGCTCACCAATGCCGAGCTGGCCGTGCGCGTCAACGTCAGCCCTGCCACCTGCCATCGGCGCACCCAGCGTCTGTTCGAAGAGGGTTTTGCCACCGGCGTCAGAGCCGAGGTTTCGCCGGCCGCCGTCGGCTTGGGAACGCTGGTTATGGTGGGCGTCGTCCTCGACCGCTCGACGCCCGAAAGCTTTGCGGCCTTCGAGAAGGCGGCGCTGGTGATGAAGGACGTGCTCGACTGCAATCTGGTCGCCGGCGACTTCGACTATCTGCTGAAGATTCGCGTCCGCGATATGGCCGATTTCAACAAGCTGCATGGACAGAAGCTGATCACGCTTCCAGGCGTCAGGCAGATCCGCACCTTCTTCGTCCTCAAGGAGGTCAAGGAAAACGCGCGGCTGCCATTTTGAGAATCTTGGTCCCGGTCGTAGGAGTGTCCGCTCGAACGGGCAGGCAAATGCCCGGTCGATTGACAATTGCGCAGCGGGTCGTTCCCTGCGAAACTAGGAATGGACCGCCCTTGTGACCGGCGGTTTCGGGAGGCAGGACGTGAATACCCGGCAGGATGGCGGCAGCAACAGGCTGGACGAGGCGGCGCGCGCCGGCTGGCTCTATTATGTTGCCGGCAACACACAGGACCAGATCGCGGCCACGCTCGGCATCTCCAGGCAGACCGCGCAGCGGCTGGTGTCGCTGGCGGTGTCGGAAGGCCTGATCAAGGTCCGCGTCGACCACCCGATCGCCAACTGCCTCGATCTCGCGGCGCGGCTGAAATCGCGCTTCGCGCTCGACCTGGTCGAAGTGGTGCCGAGCGATCCGACCTCATCGTCGACGACGATCGGCATCGCCGAGGCGGCGGCCGCCGAGATCGAAAGGCGGCTGAGATCGCCAACCCCGATCGTGCTGGCGATCGGCACCGGCCGCACGCTGAAGGCGGCCATCGAGCAATTGCCGCCGATGGAATGCCCGCAGCACAAGGTGGTGTCGTTGACCGGCAACATCTCGCCCGACGGCTCGGCCGCCTTCTACAACGTCATCTTCACCATGGCCGACAGGGTCAAGGCGCGGTCCTTCCCGATGCCGCTGCCGGTCATTGCCTCGTCGCCGCAGGAGCGCGAAATGCTGCTCAACCAGCCGATGATCCAGCCGACGCTGGCGCTGGCCGCCGAGGCCGACGTCACCTTCGTCGGCATCGGCGACCTCGGCCCCAAGGCGCCGCTCTATGAAGACGGCTTCATTTCCGAGGCCGAGTTGAAAGCCTTGCAGAAGGCCGGCGGCATCGCCGAAATCGTCGGCTGGGTGTTCGATCGCGACGGTCGCATGATCGAAGGCATCACCAACGACCGGGTGTCGTCGGCGTCGCTGCCGTCACGCGAGAAGTCGCTGGTCATCGCGCTCGCCATGGGTCAACTGAAATTGCCCGGTATCCTGGCAGCCGTGAACCGAAGGCTGGTCAATGGCCTGATCACCGACGAGCGGACCGCTGCAGCGCTGTTGGCCAGCACCTGAGCAGAGTACATCGCAACCGATTTGCGATAAAACCAACCGTGCTATTGATGGCGGCCGAAGGGATCGTTGCCGTCGAGAAAGCCGACGTCGCGCTGCAGATGCGGTGACAGATCCCGGATGTCGAGATGCGCCCGTCTTCGCCTCGCAAACCAGCCGAAACCGTCCGTGAGCCAGGAAATCCAGCGATGATCCGGCGCCGGAGCGCATTTTTGCTGCGTCATGGTCATGATCGTCAACCTCCGCTATCCTGAACCCGAATGACGGGTTGACCCTGAATGTCGGTCCTGCCGGCCGCCTTTGCCAATCGAACGTCGATAATGGCCCATAAGGAGGCTTTATGCCTGACCTCAGCTCGCCACAGCTTTCGCAGCTCCCGCCCCTGCAGGCGGTCCGTGTGTTCGAAGCGGTGGCGCGGCATCTGTCCTTCACCAAGGCGGCCGCGGAGCTGGCGATGACGCAGGCGGCGGTCAGCTACCAGATCAAGGTGCTGGAGGAGCGCGTCGGCGCGCCCTTGTTCCTGCGCCGGCCGCGGCAGATCGAACTGACCGAGGCCGGTCAGCGCTTTGCGCCGGCGGTCAGCGAGGCCTTTGCCATTCTGAGCCAGGCCTATGCCGCGGCGCGTGGCGGCGCGGACGGGCTGTTGTGCGTCACCACCGTGTTGACCTTTGCCTCCAACTGGCTGGCGCACCATCTCGGCTCTTTCCAGCTTGCGCATCCGTCCCTTGCCGTGCGGCTCGATACATCGAGCCGGCTGACCGACTTTGCGCGCGAGGACGTCGATCTTGCCATCCGCTCCGGCGGCGGAAAATGGCCGGGGCTGGAAGCTTACAAACTGCTCGACGCCGATTTCACGCCGATGCTGAGCCCCAGACTGGCGGCGAGCATCGGCGGCGTGAAGGAGCCGGCCGATTTGTTGCGGCTGCCGATCCTCGATCCCGGCGACATCTGGTGGAGCCAATGGTTCGCGGCCGCCGGTGTCCACGCGCACGATCTCGCCAGCCGGCCCGGCAGCAGCATGGGCGCGCAGGCCTATGAAGCCAATGCGGCCATATCAGGCCATGGCGTGGCGATCCTGACCCGGGCGCTGTTCAAGAGCGAGCTTGCCGACGGCCGCTTGATCCAGCCCTTCGACCTGGTTGGCGATGACGGCCACGCCTATTGGCTGGTTTATCCCGAGGCGCGCCGCAACGTGCCCAAGATCCGCGCCTTCCGTGACTGGCTGCTGGCCGAGATCGCCTGCTGACCGGCGCGTTTTCTCCGATACAATCCTCCAGGCCTCCCTGTCCCGCCGCCTGATATCGGGCGCGGGCGCTGCTCGTCGTCCCAAACTTCCATGCGCCCGGCGGACGCCGGCAAGGCCGTCTGCTGCGCTGCAGCATCGAATCCGGCTTGACATAATTCACGGCAAGTGAGTAATTGCTCATAGCCAAGGCAAATGCTCATCTTGGTTCAAGGGAGGAATTGATGAAACTGCGCACGCTCACCCTGGGCTTGTTGTCGGCCAGCGCTTTTGCTTTTGCCGCACATGCCGAATCCATCACCATCGCCACCGTCAACAATGGCGACATGGTCCGCATGCAGAAGCTGACGGAAGACTTCACCAAGGCTAACCCCGACATTCAGCTCAACTGGGTTACGCTCGAGGAAAACGTGCTGCGCGAGCGCGTCACCACCGACATCGCCACCAAGGGCGGTCAGTACGACGTGATGACCATCGGCACCTACGAGGTGCCGATCTGGGCCAAGCAGAGCTGGCTGTTGCCGCTCGACAAGCTCGGCGACGACTATGACGCCAAGGACATCATCCCGGCCATATCAGGCGGCCTTTCGGTCGACGGCAAGCTCTATGCCGCGCCCTTCTATGGCGAAAGCTCCTTCGTCATGTACCGCAAGGATTTGATGGACAAGGCCGGGCTGAAGATGCCCGATGCGCCGACCTGGGACTTCATCAAGCAGGCCGCCGACAAGATGACCGACCGCGCCAATGGCGTGAACGGCGTCTGCCTGCGCGGCAAGGCTGGCTGGGGCGAGAACATGGCTTTCCTGACCGCCATGTCGAACTCCTTCGGCGCCCGCTGGTTCGACGAGAACTGGAAGCCGCAGTTCGATCAGCCCGAATGGAAGAAGACGCTGCAATTCTATGTCGACCTGATGAAGGCCGACGGACCGGAAGGCGCCTCGTCCAACGGTTTCAACGAAAACCTGGCGCTGTTCCAGCAGGGCAAGTGCGGCATGTGGATCGACGCCACCGTCGCCGCCTCCTTCGTTTCCGATCCGAAGAACTCGACCGTCGCCGACAAGGTCGGCTATGCCCTGGCTCCCGACAATGGCCTTGGCAAGCGCGGCAACTGGCTGTGGGCGTGGTCGCTCGCGATCCCCGCCGGCACGCAGAAGGCCGACGCCGCCGAGAAATTCGTCTCGTGGGCGACCAGCAAGCACTACGCGGAACTCGTCGCCTCGAAGGAAGGCTGGGCCAACGTGCCTCCGGGAACGCGTTCCTCGCTCTACGCCAATGCCGAGTACCAGAAGGCGGCTCCGTTCGCCAAGATGACGCTGGACTCCATCAACGCCGCCGACCCGACGCACCCGACCGTCAAGCCGGTGCCCTATGTCGGCGTGCAGTTCGTCGCCATCCCCGAGTTCCAGGGTCTTGGCACCACGGTCGGCCAGCTCTTCTCGGCGGCTCTTGCCGGCCAGTCGAGCGTCGACGACGCACTGAAGCAGGCCCAGGACGCCGCGACCGCGGCGATGACCGAGGGCGGCTACATCAAGTAAGGCTCCTCCCGGCGCCGACCGCCGGTCGACGACCATGATCGGCAACGGCCGCCCGAAACCCAGTTCGGGCGGCCGCCTTCAAGACCTCTGAAAATTCTGGCACAACTCTGAAAATCTGGCTGACCTTTGGAGGGTGACCGTCATGGCTACTCAGCAGACCCGTTCGCTTGCCCGGTTCATGATGGCGCCATCCGTCGTCCTGCTGCTGGTCTGGATGGTCATTCCACTGGCGCTCACGCTGTGGTTCTCCTTCCAGCAGTACAATCCGCTCAATCCGGTTCGTGACGGCTTTGTCGGCCTCTCCAACTACGCGCTGTTCTATTCCAACCCGGCCTTCCTGCAATCGATCCTCAACACCCTCCTCCTGGTGATCAGTGTGCTGTTGATTACGGTCATTGGCGGCATCCTGCTGGCGCTGCTGATCGATCAGCCGATGTGGGGCCAGGGCATCGTGCGTATCCTCGTCATTTCGCCGTTCTTCGTCATGCCGCCGGTGGCCGCACTGGTGTGGAAGAACATGATCATGCACCCGCAATATGGCGTGTTCGCCGATATAGCGCGCTTCTTCGGGGCGCAGCCGATCGACTGGTTCGGGCAGCATCCGATGCTGGCGATCATCATCATCGTCGCCTGGCAGTGGCTGCCTTTCGCGACGCTGATCCTGTTGACCGCGCTGCAGTCGCTCGACGGTGAGCAGAAGGAAGCCGCCGAGATGGACGGCGCCGGCTTCATCAGCCGCTTCATCTACCTGACGCTGCCGCACATGTCGCGGGCGATCACCGTCGTCATCCTGATCCAGACGATCTTCCTGCTGTCGGTCTATGCCGAGATCCTCGTCACCACCAATGGCGGCCCCGGCTACGCCTCCACCAACCTGCCCTTCCTGGTCTACCAGAAGGCCCTGCTGGAGTTCAAAATCGGCCAGGCATCCGCCGGCGGCATCATCGCTGTCATTCTCGCCAACATCGTTGCCTTCTTCGCCATGCGCGCCGTCGGCAAGAACCTGGACAAGTAAGGGAGGACAAGATGGCACGCTCTGTCACCACCCAGCACAAGACCATCGCGACCGTTGCCGCCTGGATCATCGCTCTGCTGATCTTCTTCCCGATCCTCTACACGATCATCACCTCGTTCAAGTCGGAGCAGGAGGCGATCCAGGGCTTCAACCTGATCCCGTCGGGAACCTTCGAGAGCTATACCGAAGTTCAGGCGCAGAGCGGCTACTTCAAATTCTTCCTGAACTCGGTGCTGCTCTCGGTCGGCTCGACCATCCTGGCCTTGCTGGTCGCCATTCCGGCGGCCTGGTCGATGGCCTTCTCGCCGACCAAGCGGACCAAGGACATCCTGATGTGGATGCTGTCCACCAAGATGATGCCGGCGGTCGCCGTACTGTTCCCGATCTACCTGATCTTCCGCAATCTAGGCCTGCTCGACTCGCGCATCGGCCTGATGGTCATGCTGATGCTGATCAACCTGCCGATCGTGGTTTGGATGCTCTACACCTACTTCCGCGAAATCCCGGGCGAAATCCTCGAGGCGGCGCGCATGGATGGCGCCTCGCTGTGGAACGAGATCGTCTATGTGCTGACACCCATGGCTGTGCCGGGCATCGCCTCGACCATGCTGCTCAACATCATCCTGGCCTGGAACGAAGCGTTCTGGACGATCCGGCTGACCACCACGGACGCCGCGCCGCTCACCGCCTTCATCTCCTCGTTCTCCAGCCCGCAAGGCCTGTTCTGGGCCAAGCTTTCGGCCGCCTCGACGCTGGCCATCGCGCCGATCCTGATCATGGGCTGGTTCAGCCAGAAGCAGCTGGTGCGCGGCCTGACCTTCGGTGCGGTGAAGTAACGGACATTGCCGGAAGCTATCGGCAGACAATAAGCCCTCGGGGAGGAAACCATGGGAAACATCACGCTCAAGAACGTCTCCAAGTCCTTTGGATCGACCTCCATCATCCCCGGCCTCGACCTGGTGATCGAGAATGGCGAGTTCGTTGTCTTCGTCGGCCCGTCGGGTTGCGGCAAGTCCACGCTGCTGCGCCTCATCGCCGGGCTGGAGGACACCAGCGGCGGCACCATCAACATCGATGGCCGTGACGTCACCGGCGAGGCGCCGGCCAAGCGCAAGCTGGCGATGGTGTTCCAATCCTACGCACTCTACCCGCACATGACGGTGGCCAAGAACATCGCCTTCCCGCTGAAGATGGCCGGCGAGGACCAGGCGACCATCGACAGGAAGGTCAAGGACGCCGCGCGCGTCCTGAACCTCACCAACTATCTCGAACGCCGGCCGGGCCAGCTCTCCGGCGGCCAGCGCCAGCGCGTCGCCATCGGCCGCGCCATCGTGCGCCAGCCCTCGGCCTTCCTTTTCGACGAGCCGCTGTCCAACCTCGACGCCGCCCTGCGCGGCACCATGCGGCTGGAGATCAGCGAACTGCATCATCAGTTGAAGACGACGATGATCTACGTCACCCACGACCAGGTCGAAGCCATGACCATGGCCGACAAGATCGTCGTGCTCAATGCCGGCAACATCGAGCAGGTCGGCTCGCCGATGGAACTCTACAAGACGCCGAAAAACCTGTTCGTCGCCGGCTTCATCGGCTCGCCGAAGATGAACCTGATCGAAGGCGCGCCGGCCGCCAAATACGGCGCCAAGACCATTGGCATCCGTCCCGAGCACATGGAGATTTCGACCACGGCAGGCGAGTGGAAAGCCGTTGTCGGTGTCGCCGAGCATCTTGGGTCCGACACCTTCCTGCACGTTCAGGCTGACAGCGTCGGTCCGTTGACGGTGCGCGCCGACGGCGAACTCGCAGTGCGCCACGGCGACACCATCTATCTGACGCCCGACAAGGCCAAGCTGCATCGCTTCGGTCCCGACGGCAAGGCGCTGGCCCAGTAGGGATAGGACCGTGAGGATGGGACAGTGAGGCTGGAAGGCAAATCGGCGCTGATCACCGGATCGGCGCGCGGCATCGGCAAGGCTTTCGCCGAAGCCTATGTTCGCGAGGGCGCCACCGTGGCGGTCGCCGACATCAACCTGGAGGCAGCGCGGAAGACGGCGGCCGAGATCGGCGACAACGCCTATGCGGTGAAGCTCGACGTTACCGATCAGGCCTCCATCGATGCCGCGGTGAAGGCGGTGGAGGACAGAACCGGCGGCCTCGATATATTGATCAACAACGCAGCCTTGTTCGACCTCGCGCCGATCGTCGAAATATCGCGGGCAAGCTACGACAAACTGTTTTCGGTCAATGTCGCCGGCACGCTGTTCATGCTGCAGGCGGCCGCCCGTTCGATGATCGCCGCTGGCCGGGGCGGCAGGATCATCAACATCGCCAGCCAGGCCGGACGGCGCGGCGAGCCGCTGGTCGCCGTCTACTGCGCCACCAAGGCCGCGGTGATTTCGTTGACACAATCGGCCGGGCTCGACCTGATCAAGCACCGCATCAACGTCAACGGCATCGCGCCGGGCGTCGTCGACAGCGACATGTGGGACGAGGTCGATGCGCTGTTCGCCAGATATGAGAACCGGCCGAAAGGCCAGAAGAAGCGGCTGGTCGGCGAAGGCGTGCCCTATGGCCGCATGGGTAAGCCGCAGGATCTCGCCGGCATGGCGGTTTTCCTCGCTTCGAGCGAGGCCGAATACATCGTCGCCCAGACCTACAATGTCGATGGCGGCCAGTGGATGAGTTGACGGGGATGAGTTGAGGGGATGGCGCCTTGTTCCTTCCTCCGGGAATGGGCGCCAGCAGCGGGGTGAGGGGCAGAACGGACGCGGGTCACCGTGCGCCCCTCACCCGACCTCTCGCGTGGCGCGGATTGCGGGACAAGATGAAGGCCGCAGCACGGCCAAAAGGGTAAAGCAGATGACCGTAAAACTCTCTTCTTCCAACCTCGCCAGGCTTCCCGCCAAGGTCGCCGGACCGAACTATGACCGTGCCGGGCTCAAGGCCGGCATCGTGCATTTCGGTGTCGGCAATTTCCATCGCTCGCACCAAGCCGTCTATCTCGACGATCTGTTCGGTCAAGGCATCGGCCATGATTGGGCGCTGGTCGGCGCCGGCGTCTTCGAGGGCGAGAAGGTCGGCCGCGGCAAGCTGCAGGAACAGGATTGGCTGACCACGGTGGTCGAGCAGGATGAGGGCCATATGAGCGCCCGCGTCACCGGCGCCATGATCGATTTCCTGATGCCGGGCGATGCGGCCGGTATCATCGAACGGCTGGCCGACCCGGCGATCAAGATCGTCTCGCTGACCATCACCGAAGGCGGCTATTTCATCGACCCGGCCTCGGGCAAGTTCAACCCGGCCCATCCCGATATCGTTGCCGACGCGCAGCCAGGCGCCGTGCCGAAAACCGTCTTCGGCATCATCCTCGCAGGCCTGGTGCGCCGTCGCGCCGACGGCATCGTGCCGTTCACGGTCATGTCCTGCGACAACATTCCCCACAACGGCCACGTCACCTCGGACGGCGTCGTCGGGCTGGCGCGGCTGATCGACGAGGACCTGGCAATTTGGGTCAGCGACAAGGTCGCCTTCCCCAATGCCATGGTCGACCGCATCACGCCGGCAACGTCGGACCGCGAGCGCAAGATTCTGGCGGACGATTTCGGCCTGGAAGACAGCTGGCCGGTGTTCTGCGAACCTTTCAAGCAATGGGTGCTGGAGGATCATTTCACCGCCGGCCGGCCGCCGCTGGAAAAGGTCGGCGTCCAGTTCGTCCGGGATGTCGCGCCCTATGAGCTGATGAAGATCCGCATCCTCAATGGCGGTCACGCTACCATCGCCTATCCGGCCGGGCTGATGGACATCCATTTCGTCCATGAGGCGATGCAGGAGCCGCTGGTGCGCGGCTTTCTCGACAAGCTCGAGCACGATGAGATCATCCCGACCGTGCCGCCGGTACCGGACACGGTGCTGGAGGATTACTACCAGCTCATCGAGAAGCGCTTTTCCAACCCCAAGATCGGCGACACCATCCGGCGACTTTGCCTCGACGGCTCCAACCGGCAGCCGAAATTCATCATCCCGACCATCGCCGACCGGCTGAAGGCGGGAAAAGGCGTGGCGGGGCTGGCGCTGGAATCGGCACTGTGGTGCCGCTACTGCTTCGGCACGACAGACAGCGGCGCCGTCATCGAGCCCAACGATCCGAGCTGGGACCGGCTGCAGGCGACGGCCAGAGCGGCAAAGGACGCTCCGGCCGCCTGGCTCGCCATGGAGGACATCTATGGCGATGTCGGCCGCGCCCCGCCGTTCGTCGAGGCTTTCGCGCACGCGCTCAACGTCTTGTGGGCCAACGGCGCGCGCGCCACGTTGACGCGCTATATCGCCGGCAAGCTCTGAGCCTCATACCAGCATGACGCCTGAACTGGTCATCTTCGACTGCGATGGCGTGCTGGTCGACAGCGAGGCGCTCTCCGTCTCGGCACTGCTTGGCATGATCGCGCTCGCCGGCGGCACGGTCAGCGAGGAGGTCGCCTACGAGCACTTCCTCGGCAAGAGCATGAAGAGCGTGCGCGAGATCCTGCTTCGCGACTTCGGGCTCGGCGTCACCGACAGCCATCTGACCGCCATGCGTGTCGAATTGATGCGCAGATTCCGCGAGGAACTGAAGCCGATCCCAGGCGTCAAGGAGATGCTGCCAAGGCTTGGCCTGCCCTACTGCGTGGCGTCCTCCGGCACGCTCGATCGCATCCGCTATTCGCTCGACGTCACCGGCCTCCTCAAGCTGATGGAGCCGCATCTGTTCAGCGCCGGCATGGTGAAGCACGGCAAGCCGGCGCCTGATCTTTTCCTTTACGCCGCCGCCGCCATGCGGGCGCATCCAGGCAACTGCCTGGTTATCGAGGACAGCCCGGCCGGCATTGCCGCGGCCAAGGCGGCGGGCATGCGCGTGTTGGCCTTCACCGGCGGTTCGCATGCCGGTAACCCGGCGCTCAAAGCGCGGCTTGCGTCGAGTGAACCGGACTCTATATTCGCTGACATGCTGCAATTGCCCGAGCTGATTGCAGGCCTGGGAGCGAGAAGAGCATCTTGACGAAACAGTTCGTTTGCGCGGTCGATGTCGGCACCGGGAGCGCCCGCGCGGGCATTCTCGATACCAATGGCATATTGCTCGGCCGCGCCGAGCATCCCATCGCCATGCACCAGCCAAAGGCCGATCATGCCGAGCATGATTCGGAGGATATCTGGTCGGCGGTGTGCGGTTCCGTGCGCGCGGCGCGGCAGAAGGCCGGTGTCGCCGCCGAGGATATCGTCGGCATCTCCTTCGACGCCACCTGTTCTCTGGTTGTGCGTGACCGGCAGGGCGGCCAGCTTAGCGTTTCGACCACCGGCGACAGGCGCTGGGACACCATCGTCTGGCTCGACCATCGCGCCATCGCCGAAGCCGACGAATGCACGGCAAGCGGCCACGGCGTTCTCGACTACATCGGCGGGGTGATGTCGCCGGAGATGGCGACACCGAAGCTGATGTGGCTGAAGCGTCATCTCTCGCAGACATGGAATGAAGCCGGCTATCTATTCGACCTCGCCGATTTCCTCACCTGGAAGGCATCAGGCTCGCTGGCGCGGTCGCAATGCACGCTGACCGCCAAATGGACCTATCTCGCGCATGAGCAGGCGAGCTGGCGGCGCGACTTTTTTGAACTCGTCGGCCTGGCTGACCTGTTCGAGCACAGCAATCTGCCTGAAAAAGCCAGCCCGGTCGGCGCCGATATCGGCCAGTTGTCGCCAGAGGCGGCGGCCGAGCTCGGCCTTACCGAAAAATGCCGCGTCGGTGCCGGCGTCATCGACGCCTATGCAGGCGCGCTAGGCGTGCTTGGCGGCTTTGCCGGCGACGACCAGGATATCAGCCGCCATCTGGCGCTGATCGCGGGCACATCGAGCTGCGTCATGGCGATGTCGCCCGACCCGCAGCCTTTCGCCGGGGTCTGGGGCCCTTACTACGGCGCGGCGCTGCCGAAGCTGTGGCTGTCCGAGGGCGGCCAGTCGGCCACCGGCGCCCTGCTTGACCACATCATCCGCTGGCACGGCGCCGGCGGCGAGCCGAACGCCGCCATGCATGCCAGGATCGCGACCCGCGTCGCCGAATTGCGCGCCAGCGAAGGCGAGAACCTTGCCGGCCGGCTGCATGTGCTGCCGGATTTCCACGGCAACCGCTCGCCGCTCGCCGATCCGCACGCGGTCGGCGTCGTCAGCGGACTGACGCTGGATTCTTCCTTCGACAGCCTGTGCAAGCTCTACTGGCGCACCGCCGTCGGCATCGCGCTCGGTGTGCGCCATGTGCTGGAGGCGCTGAACGAGAACGGCTACCTCATCGACACACTGCATGTCACCGGCGGCCACACCAAGAACCCGCTTTTGATGGAACTCTACGCTGACGCCACCGGCTGCACGGTGATCGAGCCGCTGGCCGACGAGGCGGTGCTGCTTGGCACCGGCATGGTCGCCGCCACCGCGGCCGGACTTTTCCCCGATCTCAACGCGGCCTGCCTTGCCATGCAGCAAGGCGGCAAGACACGCGCCCCGAACCGCGCATCCGGTGCCCGCTTCGACCGCGACTATCGGATTTTCCTGGAAATGCACCGGCAGCGACAGGCGCTCGACGCAATCAAGTAAAGCTGTCCGGCCCTCATTGCCGCAGCAGCGACACACCGGACGCCGCGTCGAAGAGATGGACGCGGCTTTCCTCGAACGTATAGCGGATGCCGCTGCCGCGCGCCGGACATTCCCGAGTCGGAACCAGGGCGCTGATTTCCTTGCTGCCCGTACCGAACGTCACCAGCGCGTCATTGCCATGGAATTCGATGAGGTCGGCAGCGCCCTGCAGGAGATTGCCGGCTTCGCCGGCTCCGGCGGTCTTCAGGTCCGGCGGGCGGATGCCGAGCACCGCGCGCGACACCCCTTGCAGGTCGAAGCGGGAGCCGTCGATGGAAAACACCGTGCCGGCGCCGGTCAGGGTCCAGCAGGCATCCTTGCGCCCGACGGCCACGTCGATGAAGTTCATGTTCGGCGTGCCGATGAAACCGGCGACGAACATATTGGCCGGGCGCTCGTATATTTCCGCCGGCGAGCCGATCTGCTCGATCTTGCCGTCCTTCAGCAGCACGATGCGATCGGCGAGCGTCATCGCTTCCAGCTGGTCATGGGTGACGTAGACGGTCGTCGTCTTGAGCGACTGGTGCAGCCGGGCGATCTCGACGCGCATATGATTGCGCAGTTTGGCGTCGAGGTTCGACAGCGGCTCGTCGAACAGGAACACTTTCGGCGTCTTGATCATGGCGCGCGCGATTGCGACGCGCTGCTGCTGGCCGCCGGAAAGCTCGGTCGGCTTGCGGCCGAGATAGGGCTCCAGCCCGAGCGTCGCCGCCACCGCTCGCACCCGCTTGTCGATCTCCGGCGCCGGCACTTTCTGGCGCCGCAGTCCGAAGGCGATGTTGTCGAAGATCGTCATGTGCGGATAGAGCGCATAGTTCTGGAACACCATGGCGATGCCGCGGTCGCCGGGCTCGAGATCGTTGACCACCTTGCCGCCGATCGACACCTCGCCGCCGCTGATGTCCTCCAGCCCGGCCAGCATGCGCAGCAAGGTCGACTTGCCGCAGCCGGACGGGCCGAGGAACACGACGAATTCGTGCTCCTCGATCGCAAGGTTGAGATCGTGGATGACGGAAGTGGCGCCATAGGCCTTGTCGACATGGGAGCAAACGATCGCGGACATGGTCAGCCCTTCTCGCCGGTGAGCAGGATTTGCAGCTTGACGTCCTGCGGGTTGGCCTCGGCGGCGCGCTCGAAGGCCTTGATGCTGTCGGCAAAATCATAGGTGCCGGTGATAAGCGGCTTGAGGTCGACCTTGCCGGAGCCGATCAACTGCAGGGCGCGGTCGAAGATGTTGGCATAACGGAACACCGTCTCGATGCGCACTTCCTTCGAGATCGCCGCGGGAACATTGAGGCTCACAGGTTCCACCGGCAGCCCGACCAGCACCACGGCACCACCGGGGCGTACGACATCGAACAGGTCGGCGAACGCCTTCGGGCTGCCGCTCGCCTCGAAGACGATGTCGGCCCCCCAATTGTCGGTCGCGGCGGCGACCGCATCGACCAGCGACTGCTCGCCTATATTGACCGGCACGATGCCCGCATATTGCGCGGCAATCGCAAGCTTCGGCGCCGAGAAATCGGAAATCAGCACTTTCGAGCAGCCGCCGGCCAGTGCCGCAAGCGCGATCATGATGCCGATCGGGCCGCAGCCGACGACGACGGCGACATCGCCAGGAACGATCCGCGCCCGGGTTGCCGCCTGCATGCCGATGGCAAACGGCTCGACCATCGCGCCCTCGGCGAAGGAGACATTGTCCGGCAGTCTGTAGGTGAAGGCCGCGGGGTGGACGGCGAAGGGCGCCAGCACGCCATGCACCGGCGGCGTCGCCCAGAAGCGCACGTCGGGATCGACATTGTAGATGCCGAGCTTGGTCGCACGCGACGACAGGTTCGGCACGCCGGGCTCCATGCAGACGCGGTCGCCGACCTTCAGGCTCGTCACGTTGGCGCCGACCTCGACGATGGTGCCCGCCGCCTCATGGCCGAGCACCATCGGCGCCCGCACGATGTAGCTTCCGATGGCTCCATGCGTGTAATAGTGCACGTCGCTGCCGCAGACGCCGACCGTGTGGATGGCGATCCTGATATCGTCCGGCCCGACATCGAGCGGCAATGCGATCTCGCGCAGCGACAGTTCGCCCTTTTTCTCAAGTACCAGTGCCTGCATCGGGCAATCCTCGCTTCAAGTCTTTTTCTGCCGGAACACGGAATTCAGGAAGCCGCTCAAGACGCCTAGGAACAGCAGCGGCGGCAGCGACAGCAACACGACCGAGGCGTTGAGGATCCCCCACGGCACGTTCATGCCTTGCTGGGAAAGCTCCGAGGCGACGATCGGCAAGGTCTTGGCATTGGAGCTCGACAGCATCAGCGCGATCAGGAACTCGTTCCAGACCAGCACGAAACTGAAGGCGACGGCGCCGATCAGCGAGCGTGCCGCCACTGGCAGCGCGATCCGCCAGAACACCGAATAGGCGCCGTAGCCATCGACGAAGGCTGCTTCCTCGATCTCCTTCGGCACCGCCTGGAAGGCGGGAATGGCAAGCCACATGATCACCGATATGGTCAGCAGCGAGTAGGTGACGATCAGCGCCGGCAACGTGTCGTAGAGCCCTATCTGCAACCAGATCACCATCAGCGGGATGGCCACCGCCACAGGCGGCAGGAAGCGCAGCGACAGCACGAAGAACTGGATATCGCCGGCCCAGCGGTTGGGATAGCGCGCCACCGCATAGGCGGCGGGCAGGCCGAGCAGCACGCCGATCAGCACCGCGGCGCCGCAGGCGACGACCGAGTTGTAGAGCCCGGTGATGACGCTGTCGCGGCCGAGGATATAGCTGATGTTGGCAAGCGTCGGCGTGAACACCACGCGCGGCACCCGCGTGATGATGTCGACATTGTTCTTCAGCGCATTGAGCGCCGTCCACACAAGCGGGAACACCGCCAGGAATCCAGCCAGCGCCAGTATGGCTTTGCCGATGAGTCTGCCCGGTCTTGTCCGATATGACTTCATGCCTGCACCCGCTTCCACAGCATGGTGAAGCTTATCACGGTGGCGATCATCATCAGCACCGCCATCGCCGAGGCATAGGACACCTTGCCGGATTCGATGAAGCCTTGCGAGAAGGCGTACATGTCGAGGGTCTCGGTCGCCACGCCCGGCCCGCCGCGCGTCATCACATAGATCAGGTCGAAGGAGCGCAGCGACTCGATCATCTTGACGAACATCAGGCTGATCAGCGGCGCCTTCAGCATCGGCAGCGTCACGTAGGCATGGATCTGCCAGCGCTTTGCGTGGTCGAGCCGCGCCGCCTCGATCGGTTGCGGCGGCAAGGTCTCCAAGAGCTTCAGCACGATGACGGCGAAGAACAGGCCCCATTGCCAGACATCCACCGAGGCAACGGCGAACAGGGCCGTCGACGGTTTGGACAGCGGGTCGAAGATCAGCCCGCCGGTGATGAGCCGATAGGGATAGGTGGCGATGCCGTAGAGCGGGTGATAGGCGAATTTCCACACGAAAGCCGCCGAGACGCGCGGCAGAAGCACCGGAATGATGAACAGCAGGCAGTAGAGATTGCGCAGGCGCGGCGACGCCACTTCGAACATCAGCACGCCAAGCCCGATGGCCACCACCATGGTCGCCACGACGGTGACGACCTCCCATTTCACCGACACCCAGACGGCGTTCAGGAACCGGCGGTCAAACAGCAGGTCCTGGAAGTTCGACAGCCAGACCCAGGAATAGTCCGTCGAGCTCAGCTCCCGGTTCTGCAGGGCGATGACGATGGCATAGAGCGTCGGCACCATCGACAGCACCAGAAGGATGGCGATGGTCGGAACGACGAAGGTGACGGGCAGCGACGAGCGTCGGGCCATTGCTTCTATCCTGGCTAGCGTCTTTTAGCGATTGGCCCCGTGGCGCACAGGTCGCGGCATTCCCAGGAATGCCGCGAACCGCGCGCCACGGGCGGGAGGACTACTTCTTCTTCACCAGTTCGTTGGCGTAGGCATCGAGCTCGTTGAGGCCGCCCTTGATGTCGGTGCGGGTGCCGGTGACCAGCTCTTCCAGGATGATGCCCCAGCGGTCGCCGAGATCGGGCCAGCGCGGATCCTGCCAGAAGTTCACCGCCGTGGCCTTGCCGGTCTCGGCCAGCGCCTGGCCGAGGTCGGCGCCGTAGATGCCGGCGAATTCCTTGCTGGACAGGATGCTGGTGCGGTTGAGCTCGCCGAACTGATGGGCGTCGAGCCGGCGCTTCTCGTTTTCCTTCGATGTCGCCCAGGCGATGAACAGGCCGGCGCATTTCTTCGAGGCATCGTCCGCATTGGCCTTCGCCGCGATGGCCAGGCCGTGGCCGTAGCCGCCGCCGGGCAGCGGCGAGGGCGGCGGCAGGAAGCCGATCTTGCCGACCACCTGCGAGGTCTTGGGATCGACCGCCATGCCCGACAATGGCGTCGATTCGACGAGGATGGCGACCTGGCCGGACAGGAAGGCGCCCGTCGATTCATCCCAGCTGCCGGTCTGCGTGCCGGGGGCCGAATCCTTGAACAGCTTGAGGTAGGTCTCGGTCGCCTTGACCGCCGCGTCCGAGTTGAAAACCGGCTTGTCGCCGTCGAACCACTTGCCGCCATAGGCCTTGAAGAACGGCATCCAGCGCCAGACATTGGCGCCCGAGCCGCGGGCGCCGCGCAGCGCGATGCCGTACATGCCCTTGCTGGCATCGGTCAGCTTCGGCACGTCGGCGATCAGCTCGTCCAGCGTCTTCGGCGGCTGGATGCCGGCGGCCTCGAGCACATCCTTGCGGTAGACCATCAGGTCGCCGCCGCCGGTCAGCGGCGCGAACCAGACCTTGCCGTCATAGGTAGCGACCTTCTGCCGGCCCGGATCGAAATCGGCGTAGTCGTAGTCAGCCGGATAATAATCGGCCAGCGGCACGATCCATTTCGACGAGGCAAACAGCGCGACATTGGCTTCGTCGACATAGTAGACGTTGTAGTTGCCGACGGTGGAGGCATCGGCGCGCGATTTCGCACGGCGGTCGTTCTCGTTGAGATAATCGATCTGGAAGCCGGCGCCGGAGAGTTTCGTGAACTCGTCCTTGGAATCTTCCAGCAGCGTCAGGCCATCGCGCGGCTGCGCCAGAACCTTGACCGGGGCCGAACAGACCGGCGCGCCAAGCGCCATGGTGGAAATGGAAGCGGTAAGCACGAAAGCTGCGCTCAAGCTTGCAGCGAGCCGATATGGTTTCATTGTTTTTCTCCTCCAGGAACACTCGCGGGAAACGGAAATCCTCGGGCTAAGCGACCCTCACCGTCGCCCAGGAAATCTCCACCCATCACCAAAATGAGGAGTTGCAAGGAGCCGCGCTAGAAGCCCCGGTGCAGCAAACCTGTACTTTTATGCATTGTGCGATGCAAAAGGAACCGCGAGTGAAGCCGACCTGTCACACAAGTATCAGTTGTGTCTGAGGGGGCTTGTTCCCGGCCCGATCAGGCCCGCAGCGTCAGCCGCTGCCGCGACAGTTTGCGGTAGGATGACGGCGTTATCCTGTGCTTGCGCAGGAAGGCGCGGTTGAAGTTGGAGATGTTCATGTAGCCGACCTGGAAACAGATATCGGTGATCGGGATATCGGTGTCGGCGAGCAGCTTGCAGGCCTGCCACAGCCTGAGCTTGGCGAGGTGGTCGCTGAACGAATTGCCCGTGTTCTTCTGGAAGAAGCGCGAGAAGCTGCTTTCGCTCATGCCGGCCAGTTCCGCCACGTCGGGCAGCTTCAAATCCTCGGCGAAATGCTGGAACAGATAGGTCAGCGTGCGCTGGACGATGTCGAGCGAGGCGGCGTCGAGAACCGGCGAGAAATCGGGCGACGACAGCAGTTCATATTCGTCGGTGGTGGCGAGCATCTCCAGAAGGCGCAGGAAGAGATAGAGCCGCGTCAGTCCGCGCACTTCGCCCATCCGCTCCATCAGTTGCGCGCCGTCGAGCGCGGTCCGGCCATGGAAGACGATGCCGCGCAACGACCGTTCCAGGAACGGTTCCAGTTCGCGCAGTTCGGGCAGCAGCCCCGCCGATCCGCGCAGCCTTTCGGCATCGAATTGCAGGACGATGTCGCGGCCCTCGATCAGCTCGCCCGGCTGCACCGCTGTCACCCAGTCATGCGGCAGCCCGCCGCCGACGATGCTGAGATAGCCTGGGCTGAATTCACCGATGTGGTCGCCGACCAGCGCGACGCCGGAGGATTTGCGCAGCAGGTGGATCTCGTATTCCGGATGGTAGTTCCAGACATTGCGCTCCCAGGGATAGTCGTCCAGCCGCCACAGGAAACTGTCGCTCGCCTCGGTGACGATGTGCTCGAAGGCGGGCACCGTCCGCGGGATCGCGGCGGTATTCTTTCTGCGCCTGAACGGCATCCTGCCCTCCCGGCAATGCGCCTGATATCCATGTTTCCGGGCAATCCGTAGCAGCCTCCGCCCATCAAGTGAACCTGGGTCAGCGGCTCCGGAGGGGCGCTGGCTCAATCGCTGCCCGCTCCTCGTCCCTTGCCATTATGTCGCATTTCGTCCAATAGACGGCGCAAACGCCGCGAAACCTCGGGTTTGCCGTTTTGCAATGCGGCTTCCGGCTCTTTGCCGATGCGCCGCAACCTTGAAAGAGCGGAACAATGTCTGCGATCGAAGCCGGCGCTCGTGCGCCGGAAAATCTTTGGCGTCAGGAAATCAGGGCGACGATCGCGCTCGCCTGGCCGATGGTGCTGACCAATCTCGGCCAGACCGCGATGACCGCCACCGACGTCATGATGATGGGACGGCTTGGCCCCGATACGCTGGCCAGCGGCGCGCTCGGCGCCAATCTCTATTTCATGCCGCTGATCTTCGGCCTCGGCCTGATGCTGGCGACCTCGCCGATGATCGCGACCGAACTCGGCCGCCGCCGCCATTCGGTGCGCGACCTGCGCCGCACCGTGCGCCAGGGCCTGTGGCTGGCGATCCTGATCTCGATCCCGATCTGGATCGTTCTCTGGCACGGCGAGGCCATTCTGCTGGCGATGGGCCAGGAGCCTGTCTTGGCGCACCATGCCGGCATCTATCTGCGCTGGCTCGAATGGGCGGTGCTGCCCTTCTATGGCTATATCGTGCTGCGCTCGTTCATCTCGGCGCTGGAGCGTCCGGGCTGGGCGTTGATCATCGTTTTCGTCGCCGTTGCCTGCAACGTGCTCTTCAACTGGATCTTCATGTTCGGCAATCTCGGCGTTCCGGCCATGGGCATTGCCGGCTCCGGTCTTGCCACCACGCTGTCGAGCACACTGATGTTTATCGGCCTGGCCCTGGTGGTGATGTGGGAGAAGAAGTTCCGCCGCTACCACCTGTTCGGCCGCTTCTGGCGCTCCGACTGGCCGCGCTTCAAGGGGCTGCTCAGGCTCGGCCTGCCGATTGCCGGCATCCTCGCCTTCGAGGTGACGATCTTCAACGCGGCGGCGCTGCTGATGGGGCTGATCAATGCGGAGTCGCTGGCCGCGCACGCCATCGCCATCCAGATCGCCTCGATCTCCTTCATGGTGCCGCTCGGCCTCAACCAGGCGGTGACGGTGCGGGTCGGCCTTGCCCATGGCGCCGGCAATCCGGAGGGCGTTTCCCGCGCCGGCTGGACCGCCTTCGTCATCGGCGTCTCCTTCATGGCGCTGATGGGACTGGCGATGGTGCTGTGGCCGCGTCTGCTGATCAGCGCCTTCATCGACCTCGGCGACCCCGCCAATGCCAGGGTGATCGGGCTTGCCATGTCGTTCCTGGTGTTTGCAGCGCTGTTCCAGATCTTCGACGGCGCCCAGGCGGTGGCAGCCGGCATGCTGCGCGGCCTGCACGACACCAAGGTGCCGATGATCTATGCCGCGATCGGCTACTGGGGCATCGGCCTGCCGCTCGGCGTGCTGCTCGCCTTCCATTTTGGATTGCACGGCGTCGGCATCTGGATAGGCCTGGCGTCGGGGCTGGCGGTGGTGGCGGCGCTGCTTTTGGCCCGCTGGCTGCGCCGCGACCGCATCGCGCCGTCGCTGGCGTTCGGGCATTGAGACAGGTGGCCGCCGGGTAACCCGGTGGCCGTCATGTTGCCTACTACTCCAGTACGGTGGGGATCGGGCAGGTCCGCAAGCGTCGCCGCGGGCCGCCGGATTCAATCCGGGCCAAGCCAAAATCGCAAGATCGGTCGAGCGCAATATATGTGGCAGCGCCTATCTGGTGGTGCCACGGAGGAAGAGACGGTGAAGGCGGCGCTAGAAAACTACCATGCCCGGATGCGCCGGGTGCTGGACCACATAGACCAGCATCTTGATGGCGATCTGGATCTGGAGTCATTGAGCGGCGTCGCGGCGTTCTCGAAATTCCACTTTCACCGGCAGTTCATGGCCACCTTCGGGCTGTCCGTGCATCGCTATGTCCAACTCGCCCGCATGAAGCGCGCTTCGCACGGGCTTGCCACGAGCGACGCCCAAAGCGTCACCGATATAGCGATGGATGCCGGTTACGACGCACCGGATGCCTTCGCCCGCGCCTTTCGGCAACGGTTCGGACAGTCGCCTTCGTCGTTTCGGAAATCTCCCGACTGGGGGGCGTGGCTCATGGCCCTCGGGCCTTTCGACAAAGCAAGGAACACGCTCATGCAGATCATCTTCGAACCCGACGACGTGACGATCCGCGATGTGCCGCCCACCCCGGTGGCGATCATGGAGCATCGCGGAGACCGGGCGACACTCCAGGACACCATCCAGCGGTTCATCGCCTGGCGCAAGGCCGCCGGTCTTTCACCCGAGACGAACCCGACCTTCAACGTCTTCCGTTCGGAAAGGGAGCCCGCGGATCCAGCCGATTACAGCATGGACATTTGTTCCGCGACCGACCAGCCGATCGAGGCGAATGACACGCAGATGAGGGCCGGCGTGATCCCCGGCGGACGCTGTGCGGTGCTGCGCTACCCCGGTAACACCAACAATCTCGAACCCGCAGCACTTTACCTCTATCGTGAGTGGCTTCCGGCCAGCGGCGAGGAAGTGCGCGACTTTCCGGTCTACTGCCAGCGCCGGCTGTCCCGCCTCGCGGAAGGGCCGCTGCACGAGGTGGTCGTCGAGCTCTACCTGCCCCTGAAATAGCGCTTGGGGATAGCGGCTTGTCCCTACTGATCGTGGGGAGCGGACAAGCCGGTCACGGCATCGATCGAGCGGGCTCATCGCGCGCTTTCCGAGCGCGCGGGCGTATTGCGTCAGTGGAAAGCACATGACGAAGATGATCAGCGCCACCAGCCCATTGACCTTGAACGGCTCGAAGGTCGCGTTGGCGTTGGATGTCCTGACCAACTCCTCGAAGCCGATGATCGATGTCAGGGCGGTCGACTTGATCAGCTGGACCAGGAAACCGACCGTCGGCGCGCGGATGATCGAAACGCCTCCGGCAGGATGATCAGCCTCAACCCTGCAGACAATGCAGGCAGGGGGCGGGCGGGCATTAGAACCGACGGTTCCCGGTCGACGCCACCTACTGCTTCAGCACGGCCAGGAAATCGGGCACGTCCTTGAGCGCCGCCGCACGCGCGGCCGGATTCAGTCCGGCATGGGCGACGCCGTCGTCATTGGCCGTGTAGGCCAGGCCATGCAGTTCGTGCAGCTTCTGCGCCTCATTGTCGAAATCATGATAGGCGCCGGGGTAGAGGATGAGCTTCACCTTGTCGGGATCGGAGGCCGCCAGCGCTTTGCACGGCTTGGCCGGCGTCCAGTCGTCGGCGTCGCCCATCAGGATGAGCAGCGGAACGCGTGTCGCCCAGTCGCCTTTCTCGGCTGGTGCGGTGCAGCCCGGGTAGAAGGCGACCGCCGCGCGAAAGTCCGGTGAACCGGCTTTCGGCCTGCTCTTCGGCCGGACCGTGTAAAGCACGCTCGAGCCGCCATTCGACCAGCCAAGCAGGCCGATAGCCGTGGGCTTCACATAGGGCAACGTCTGCAGATAGCGGCGGGCGGCGTTCGCATCCTCCACCCGTTCGCGATAGGGCTCGACCTGCCGGTCGCCGTTCTTGCATTGCGGCCCGAGGTCGCGCGAGCCAAAACTGTCGGGAAAGATCACGACGTAGCCGAGAGCGGCCAAGCGCTGGCCCCAGTCGGCATGGCGCGGGCTGAGTGCCGATCCATCCTTGCTGCTCCACAGGCCGCTGCAGCCATGCATGGCGACAACAGCCGGAAACGGCCCATGCCCTTGCGGCTTGAACAGCATCGCGTCCAGTTTCGCCGGCTCGTTGTCGCCATCGGCCGGAATGCTGACGCTCTCGGGCGTCTGGCCGGCTGCCGCAACTGGCTGCGCTATCCAGAGGGCGAGCATGCCCGCAAGAGCGACAAGATGTTTCGCCTGCATCGCCAATCGTCCTCAACAAGCCGTGGCTTTACAGTGAGGCGCGCTGGAGCGCCCGACAAATCACACTTGCGTGGCAACGGCCGCCGGTTGGCGGCCGTATTGGCCAGGATCCGCTCAGTTGCCGTCGGATGACATCGCGCCGAGCAGCCGGCGGATGTCGCCGAACTTTGCGATCGAACCGAACACCAGCGCTGCGACTGCGACGAAGAACACCGACACCGATGCCATCGTCGGTGTGTAGCCGTAGCGCAGCGCGTTGAAGATCTTGATCGGCAGCGTCTCGGTGGTGAAGCCGATCGTCATGTAGGCGACGATGTATTCGTTGAGCGACAGCACGAAGGCGAAGGCATAGCCGGAAACGAGGTAGGGCAGGATCAGCGGCAGCACCACGGTCTTCAGCACTGTGCGGTCGTCGGCTCCCATGGTCGCCGCGGCTTCGACCAGCGAGCGGTCGATGGAGGCAAAGCCCAGCGACAGCGTCACCAGCGGCAGCGTGACGAAGAAGATGGCGTGGCTGATGATGGCGGTGAAGAAATGGCCGAACAGCCCGACCGTCGCCCAGAAGGAGAGGAAGCCAAGCGCGGTGATGACCGGCGGCAGGATGAAGGGCGCCAGCCCCAGCACCTGGAAGATGTTCGCCCAAGGCGCGATGCGCCGCCACAGGAACCAGGCCAGCGGCAGCGCGATGGCCACCGCGATCGCCGCCGAGCAGACGGCAAGTGTCACCGAATGGATCAG
This sequence comes from bacterium M00.F.Ca.ET.205.01.1.1, assembly GCA_004791255.1. Classification (GTDB taxonomy): domain Bacteria; phylum Pseudomonadota; class Alphaproteobacteria; order Rhizobiales; family Rhizobiaceae; genus Mesorhizobium. Next base: position 83,575 of record SRUQ01000001.1, on the reverse strand, counting down.
CGCCAGCCGCCATTCCGGATCGGTGAAGATTTGGCCGTACCAGGCGAGGGAAAAGCCCTTCGGCGGGAAGGTCAGCTCCTGGCGGGCGTTGACCGAAACACCGGCGACGACGATCAGCGGCGCGGACAGGAACAGCGCCACCACGGTGAAGTATAGCCGGCGAAGGAAGGTCGCGGTCATAGGGCGTTCTCCTTGCGTCCGACGAGCAACGTCAGGCCGACCAGCGCCAGTGAAATCAGCACCAGGAAGACGGCCATGGCGGCTGCGAACGGCATGTTGGACTGGTAGATCGCCTGGTCGGTGATCAGCACCGACAAGGTCCAGTGGCGCGGCCGCCCGAGGATCTGCGGCAAGAGGTAGGAGCCGAGCGCGAAGACGAAGACCATGATCAGCGTCGCCACGATGGTGTTGCGCAGCGCCGGGGTAACGACGTTGAAGAAGGCGCGGACCGGCGAGGCGCCAAGCGTGCGCGCGGCTTCGAGCAGCGTCGGGTCGAGCCGCACCAGAGCCGGATAAAGCACCAGGATCGTGTAGGGCAGCGCCTGGTAGACCATACCGGCTAGCACCGCGCCGAACGTCGGCAGCAGCGCCACCGGCTTGTCCATCAGCCCGATTGCCACGAACAGGTTGGTGATGCCGGCCGTCTGCGAAAACAATGTCGACCAGGCAAAGCCGATAATCACTTCCGACAGCGACAGCACCGACAAAAGGCCGACCAGCCACAGCGTCTGCACGCGGCGCGGCCGCTTGGTGAGCAAATAGGTGAAGGGAAAGGCGATGGCGACGCAGCAGACCGCGACCAGAACCGCCAGGAGCAGCGAAAAGCCGAGCACGCCGCCGAAGAAGGCGGTCAGGAAGCGGGCGTAATTGTCGATGACGAAATCCGGCGTGTAGAAGCCGGACGGATTGCGCTTGAAGAAGCTGACCGCGATCATCGTCGAGAACGGCACGACGAAGAACACCACGAGCATCAGCCCGGGAAACAGCAGCGGCGTATAGTCCGCGAGGGATTTCGGCGCTTCGCGTCTCATGGGCCGAGCACCACGCAGCTCTCCGGCGGCAAGGTGACGCCGACCGTCGCGCCCACAGAGACATTGGGTCTTTCGCGCGGCGTCGCAACGGCGATGATGCTGGTGCCGCCGACCTCGACGAAGGTCTCGATGGTGCCGCCGAGGTCGCGCACGAAAGTCACCTGTCCGGTGATGGCGCGCCCGCCGGCTTCGCCCAGATGCACGTCTTCCGGGCGGATCGATACCGAGGCCTTGGCGACACCGACCGGCATGGCGAGGCCGGGAATGGCGGTGCCCAATATGGTGGTGCGCCCGGCGCTGTCGATCTCGGCCGGCAGCAAATTGGTGATGCCGATGAAGTCGGCGACGAAGGCGTCGGCCGGCTTGCGGTAGATCTCGATCGGCGGCGCGGCCTGCAGGATCCGGCCATGGCCCATGACGACGACCAGGTCGGCCATGGTCATCGCCTCGCGCTGGTCGTGGGTGACGACGATGGTGGTGATGCCGAGCCGCTGCTGCAACTGGCGCAGTTCCACCTGCATGGCCTCGCGCAGTTTGGCGTCGAGCGCCGAAAGCGGCTCGTCGAGCAGGAACAGTTTGGGCGACAGAGCGAGCGCCCGGGCGATCGCCACGCGCTGGCGCTGGCCGCCCGACAGTTTGGCCACCGGCCGGTCGGCAAAGCCGGGCAAATGAATGAGCGCCAGCAGCTCCTCGACGCGCTTCTTCTGCTCTTCCTTCGAGGCGCCGCGGATGCGCAAGGCATAGGCGATGTTGTCGCCGACCGACAGATGCGGAAACAGCGCCAGCGACTGGAACACCATGCCGAGGTTGCGCTTGTGCGTCGGCAGCGGCGTGATGTCGTCGCCGTCAAGCACGATGGCGCCGCTGGTGGGTTCCTCCAACCCGGCGATCATGCGCAGCAGCGTGGTCTTGCCGCAGCCGGACGGTCCAAGCAGGCAGACGAACGTGCCGTGCGGTACGTTGAGCCTGACCTTGTCGACCGCGGTGAAATTGCCGAAGGTCTTGGTGATGGCGTTGATGTCTAGTCCGGACATGGCTGATCCTGTTAGCCGGAGGGTAGGGATGCACGAGCCCGCCACGGTTTCCCGGCGCGGAGCATGCCTCTCCTGTCGGGAGAGGGAGAGGGGGCTTGCGAAGCGATCCATCTGGGACCGCTCCGCATTGTCAGGCGACCTTTGGACGGCTCAGCCGACGATCAGTTCGGTCCACTTCTGGTTGATCCAGTCGGCCTTCGACGTATAGAGGTCGTAGCGCGGAATGATCGGCTCGATCTCCGACGACACCGCGGCGAACTCCTCCGGTTTGAGGTCGAGCACCTCTTTCTTCAGCGTCGGCGTCGTGCCGACCTTGCGCGACATCACACCCTGCATCGACGGCTGGCTCATATAGTCGATGAAGGCATGCGCCTCCTCGACCTTGGTCGAAGCGCGCGACAAGACCCAGTTGCCGGAATCCTGGATGCCGCCTTCCTTCGGGAAGGTCGAACGGACATGGAAACCGTCGGCGATCGCGAGGCCGGTAACGTCGTGGTAGTATTGGCCCATCGGGATCTCGCCCGACTTCAGCGCCTGCTCGAACTGCGCCTCGTCGCGATACCAGAGCCGGACGTTCGGCTTCACTTCGGCGAGCTTCTCGAACGCCTTGTTCAGCCCCTCCTCGGTGTCGAGCGCATTGGTGCCGCCCATGAAGGTCTTGGCCGTCACTTCGAGCAGGAACGAATTGGAGGCCAGCGCCAGCAGGCCGAGCTTGTCCTCATTGGCCTTGTCCCAAAGTGCGGCCCACGACGTCGGCGCTTCCTTGTAGGTGTCGGTGTTGGTGACCAGCGTGATCCACCAGGCCACCGCGCCGATGCCGGCGACGCGGCCGTCCGGATATTTGTTGATGAAGCGGGGCAAGAGGTCGCCATAGTGCTTGAACTTCGAGGTATCGAGCGGCGTCCACAGCTCGGTCGACTGGCCCTTCAGCGTCGAGGTCTGCGACATCATCGAAAGGTCGGCCGGAGCCTGGCCGGCCTTGGCCGCCTGCTCGAGCTGCACCAGCCAGGCTTCGCCGGTCGGCTCGGCCACCGATTCCACGGCAATGCCGGTCGCCTTGGTGAAGTCGGGGAAGACATGCTCGTCGAACGATTTCTTGAAATAGCCGCCATAGACGCCGACCTTCAGCGACTTGTCCTGCGCCCGCAGGATCGACGGCATGGCGAGCACGCCCGCCGTGGCGAGGCCGGCGCCGAGCACGCCGCGCCGGGTCAGGGATGTGGTGATCAATCTGCTCATCTGGCTTCTCCTTTTATGATGCCGGCTTGCCGGCGGGTTCCCTTTGGTTCCACGCTTTGCCGCTCCGCGGCTCAGCTTCCTTTTTCGCAATCCCGGGCGGACAACCGCCCCGCACTTTTCCTGGAATTGCGTTAGTGGGCCGCCGCTCGTTGTTCGAGCGCGCGGGCGTATTGCGTCAGCGGAAAGCACATGACGAAGAAGATCAGCGCCACCAGCCCATAGACCTTGAACGGCTCGAAGGTCGCGTTGTTGATGGCGTTGGATGTCCTGACCAGCTCCTCGAAGCCGATGATCGATGTTAGCGCCGTCGATTTGATCAGCTGCACCAGGAAGCCGACCGTCGGTGCACGGGTGATCGAAAACGCCTGCGGCAGGATGATCAGCCGCAGTTCCTGCAGGTAGTGCAGGCCGAGGCTGGCGCCGGCGTCCCACTGGCCGCGCGGCAGCGCATCGACGCCGCTGCGCCAGATCTCGGCCAGGTAGGCACTGGCGAAGAAGGTCAGGCCGAGCACGGCGGCCGTCCACGGCTCGATGCGCAGGCCGAGCATCGGCAGGCCGAAGAACATCAGGAACAGCTGCATCAACAGCGGCGTGCCCTGGAACAGCGCGATGTAGCCGGAGGCGAAGCGCCGGCTCCATTTGTTTTTGGCAATCCTGAAAAACAGCACGACCATGCCGACGATGCCGCCGCCAACGAAGGCGGCCAACGACAGAAGCACGGTCCAGCGGGCGGCCAGCAGCAGGTTGCGAACGATATCCCAGAGGGTGAATTCGATCATGTGACACCAGCCCCCAGCGCGCGACGTCCACCCGTGACCAGAAGCCGGCGCAGGCCCATCGACATGGCGAGATAGACCAGCGTGACGACAAAATAGGTCTCGAAGGAGCGGAAGGTGCGCGCCTGCAGCATGTCGGCCTCGTAGGTCAGTTCCCGCACGGCGATCTGCGACACGACGGCGGACTCCAGCATCATGATGACGATCTGGCTGGTCAGCGCCGGATAGATCACCTTGAGCGCCTGCGGCAGCACGATCTTGATGAACACCTGGCGCGGTCGCAGCCCAAGCGCGAGCGCCGCTTCCGTCTGCCCGCCGGGCACCGCGTCAAGCCCGGCGCCGACGATCTCGATCGTGTAGGCCGCCATGTTGAGCGTCATCGCAAGCATGGCGGCCAGCACCGGATCGAGCCGCACGCCAAGGCTCGGCAGCCCGAAGAAGATGAAGAACAGCTGCACCAGGAACGGTGTGTTGCGCATCACCTCGACATAAGAGGCGATCGCCCGTTTGAGCAGCACGGGGCCGTTTCGACGCCCGGCGGCGCCCAGGATGCTGAGCACGGTTCCCGCCAGCGTGGTCACGACGATCAACAGGATCGTCGTGGCCGCACCGTGCGCGATATCGCCCGCCGCACCTGAAAGCCAGCCGAAGGCCACGGGAACTCAATCCTTGAGGTTGTCGGGGTTGAGCTGCGTCTTCAGCCAAGCCTTCGAGCTTTCGTCCAGCTTGCCGTCCGCCAGCATCTTGGCGACGGCGTCGTTGACCGCCTTCTTGAGCCCGTCTTCGTTCTTGTTGAGGCCTATATGCGACGGCGAGGTCAGCAGCTGGAACTTCTGCTCCGGCTTCAGCGCGTCCTGCTTGGCCAGCACCTGGGCGCCGACATCGTTGCCGACCACCATCAGCTGGGTCTGGCCGGAGATGAAGGCCTGGATCACCGAATTGTAGTTGTCGAAGCGCTTGATATCGGCCGATGCCGGGGCTGCCTCGGTCAGCGAGGTGTCTTCGAGCGTACCACGATTGACGGCGATCGACTTGTCGGCAAGGTCTTCCTTGCCCTTGACCGTCATCGCCGCCGGGCCGATCACCGCGATATAGTAGGGCGCGTAGGCAACGGCGAAGTCGATGACCTGCTCACGCTCCTTCGAATAGCCGACGCTCATCAGTATGTCGACGCGGTGGTCGTTGAGGTACGGGATGCGATTCTGGCCGGTGACCGCGACCGGGTTGAGCTTCACCTTGAGCGTATCGGCGATGTATTGGGCGACATCCATGTCGTAGCCCTTGAGGCTCATATCGGCGCTGGCCGAAGAAAAGGGCGGGAAGTCGGCAAAGACGCCGACATTGATGACGCCGGCCTTGGTGATGTCAGCCAGCGCGTCGGCCTTGGCGGCCTGCGTGGCGAAGCCGAGACCGGCGGCAAGCAGCAGCGCGGCGGCGATGGATGATTTGAGCGATGTATGGATGGTCATTGTCATTCCCCTGTCTGGAAGCTTTTCATTGTTGGGTCGGCCGCCGGCTCCAGCGCGGCGGCCGCCTTGTCCTTGAACGTCAGGCTCCTTTGCCGGTGACTGCCGGGCTGAACACCATCAGGCTGAGGATCTCGAACAGCACCTGGGCGGCGGCATGGGCGGTGTTGGTGGTCGCGTCGTATTGCGGCGCCACCTCGACGACGTCGCCGCCGACGATGTTGAGGCCCTTCAGGCCGCGCAGCAGTTCGAGCACTTCGCGCGTCGTCAGCCCGCCGACTTCCGGCGTGCCGGTGCCTGGCGCGAAGGCCGGGTCTACGCTGTCGATGTCGAAGGAGATGTAGGTCGGCCCGTCGCCGACAATCTTGCGTGCCTTCTCGATGATGGCCGGGATGCCGAGACCGGTCACCTCCTCGGCATGCACCACCGTCATCCCCGACTCATAGGTGAATTCCCAGAGGTATTCGGCCGAACCGCGGATGCCGATCTGGATGGTGCGTGTCGGATCGAGCACGCCGTCCAGCACCGCGTTGCGGAACGGTCCGCCGTGGTGGAACTTGGTCATATCGAACAGGCCACTGGTGTCGCAATGGGCGTCGATATGGATCAGCCCGACCGGCGCTTGTCTGCCGACTGCCTTCAGGATCGGATGGCTGATCGAATGGTCGCCGCCGACCGACAAGGGTATGACGCCGGCATCGACGATCTGGTTGGTGCGGCGCTCGATGTCCTCGTGGCTGGCCTCCAGCCGGTAGCGGCTGCGGAACGGCGTGTCGCCGATGTCGGCGACCCTCAGCTCATGCGTCGGGGCGCATTCCAGCACGTGATTGTAGGGGCCGATGCGCTCGATTGCGCGCAGCGCCCTTGGCCCGAAGCGCGAGCCCGGCCGGTTGGTGACGCCGAGGTCCATCGGCACGCCGATGATCGCCACCTGCAGGTCGCCGAAATCCGGGTTCTCGGCCGCAATCTCGCGGTAGGGGGCGGCAAGGAAGGTCGGGATGCCGGAATAGGGCGCCAGCCTGGTGCCGCTCTTGGAGAAGATCTTGTCGGCAACCTTGCGGAACTTCGGGTCGAACATCTCGCCGCCATGGCTTTCGCCATATTTGCGGCGCAGCGCGTCGAGCTTGCCACGATCATAACCCATATCCGCTCCTCTTCAGCTGACGCAGTGCGGCCACCGGATGCCTGGCGAAATGGCCGTCATCCGGCCGGGTCGCTGTCCCGCTGGCCGCCCGCAGATTTCACGTCTTGATGCTGTTCTGGAGCAAAGTGTCCGGCAGCGGCATTGAAAAATCAATTGATATTGTTAGGGTGTTTCTTGTGAGAAAATCTCACAATCAATGTGGACCCCGATGGCCAAGCGCCTGCCGCCCCTCAACCCGTTGCGCGCCTTCGAGGCCACGGCACGCCATGGTTCCCTGACCAAGGCGGCGAGCGAACTGAATGTCACCCATGGCGCCATCAGCCACCAGATCAAGGCGCTCGAACAGTCGCTTGGCGTCAAGCTGTTCGAGCGTGCCGGCCAGCGGGTCAAACTGACGCCGCATGGCGCCGAACTCCTGCCGGCGGTGTCGACCGCCTTCGACGGCATCGCCGCCGCCACGCAACGGCTGACGCGGCCGGCGAGCAGCGGCGCGCTGTCGGTGTCCTGCGTGCCGGCGCTGCTCTTGCTGTGGATGACGCCGCGGCTCGGCAGCTTCACTGCGCAATATCCCGACATCCAGCTGACGCTGATCCCGTCCAACGATCCCAGGGATATCAGGGCGCCGCATATCGATGTCTGCGTGCACTATGGCGACGGCAGCTGGACCGATTGCTGGATGCGCAAATGGTCCGGCCTCGAACTGTTTCCGGTGGTCAGCCCGACCTTGATCAACAACCGGCCGATCCGCAGCGTCAGGGATCTCGCCGACCATGTCTTCCTGCATGGCGACGACGGCCGCGAATGGCACACCTGGCTGGCCGCCGCCGATGCGCTGGACCTCGAGCGTGGCCGCCGCCACCATCTCGGCGATGCGCGCATGGCGACCGAGGCGGCGGTGCACGGCCATGGTGTAGCGCTGGGCGATTCGGTGACGGCAAGCGCGCTGCTGGCCAGGGGCATGCTGGTCGCGCCGTTCAGCCTGTCGGTGCCGGCGGTCGACGATTTCTACATCGTCTGCCGCAACGAGATGCGGGCGACGCCGATCGTGCAGGTGTTCGTCGACTGGCTGTTCGCGGAGAAGGCGCAGGACGACAGCCGTGCCGACGCTCCTGTCGCCGGCCGTCTCGTCAGCCGCCGCAAGCGCCCGGCGCTCAGGGTCATCGGCGCCAGGACGGAGGGCTGACTTCTGCTACCCGCACCGATAGGCTTTGAGCCGCATGCAGGCGTTTCTTTTTGTCGGGCCAGCCTGAAAGCGGGCAGCGTTCCGGACAATTCGATGCTATGAGGCCTGTCGCGGTTGTGGAATGGCAGGCAGCGAAGGCGGTGTTGAGACATGGCTAAGACCGATATTGCGCGGCGCGTCTACAACCACACCTGGAAGCTCGACCCGATCGTGCGCAGCTTGCTCGATACGGATTTCTACAAGCTTCTGATGCTGCAGATGATCTGGGGCATGTACCCCAAGGTCGACGCCACCTTCTCGCTGATCAACCGCACCACGTCGGTGCGCCTTGCCGACGACATCGACGAAGGCGAGTTGCGCGACCAGCTCGACCATGCCCGCACCTTGCGCTTCTCCAAGAAGGAGATGATCTGGCTGGGTGGTAACAACTTCTACGGCCGCAAGCAGATCTTCGAGCCGGAATTCCTCGCCTGGCTGGAAGGCTTCCGGCTGCCGGACTACGAGCTGTCCAAACGCGACGGCCAATACGAACTCTCTTTCAGCGGCCCGTGGATGTACACCACGCTGTGGGAAATTCCGGCGCTCGCCATCATCAACGAGATGCGGTCCCGCGCCGCCATGCGCGCCTTCGGCCCCTTCGCGCTCGACGTGCTCTATGCCCGCGCCAAGGCCAAGATGTGGGCCAAGACCGAGCGCCTGAAGGCGCTGCCCGGCATCCGCATTTCCGACTTCGGCACCCGCCGCCGCCATTCCTTCCTGTGGCAGCGGTGGTGCGTCGAGGCGCTCAAGGAAGGCATCGGCGAGGCCTTCACCGGCACCTCCAATGTGCTGCTGGCCATGGACAACGACCTCGAAGCGCTCGGCACCAACGCGCATGAGCTGCCGATGGTGTTTGCCGCCTTGGCCAATTCCGAAAAGGAACTGAAGCAGTCGCCCTACAAGGTGCTGCAGGACTGGCAGCGCTACTACGGCGGCAATCTGCTGATCGTGCTGCCCGATGCTTTCGGCACCGCCTCCTTCCTGCGCGACGCGCCGGATTGGGTGGCCGACTGGACCGGCTTTCGCCCCGACAGCGCGCCGCCGATCGAGGGCGGCGAGAAGATCCTGTCCTGGTGGCGCGACAAGGGCAAGGACCCCAGGCAGAAGCTGCTGATCTTCTCGGACGGACTCGAGGTCGAAACCATCGAGGAGACCTACCGCCACTTCAAGGGCAAGGTGCGCATGTCCTTCGGCTGGGGCACCAACCTGACCAACGATTTCGAGGACTGCGCGCCGACGCCAACCGACAGCCTCGACGCCATATCGCTGGTCTGCAAGGTTACCGAGGCCAATGGCCGACCGGCGGTGAAGCTGTCGGACAACCCGGCCAAGGCGACGGGGGATTTGAAAGAGATCGAGCGCTATCTCAGGATCTTCGGGCAAAAGGACCGCGTGGAGCAATTGGTCAAGGTGTGAGTCGCGTTGGAACTCATGGATAGTTCGAGTTCCTTCGCCGTAGAGTGCCGGCGTCTGCCATTGGCGCTATTGCTTGCGGCCATCATCTCACCCACCCCAGCCTTCGCCCACGCCTCCGATCGCGGCCACGTCCTGCTCCTTCCGACCGGTTACTATCTCATCGGCGGCGCTTTCGCTGTCGCCGTCAGCTTCCTCGTGCTGGCGCTGCTGCCGGCGGATCGGCTGGATCGTTTCTGGCGCCGGCGCCTGCCGCTATTCAGCTTCAACGACGGCGCCCGCACCATCGTCAGCCTGAGCTCCTTTGCCGGCTTTGCAATTCTCATTGCCGCCGGCCTCCTCGGCAGCCGGGACCCGCTCTCCAACCCGCTGCCGCTGGTCATCTGGACGCTGCTCTGGGCCGTCGTCACCCTCCTGCAGGGCATGTTTGGCGATCTCTGGTCCTGGCTCAATCCGTGGTACGGACCATGGCGCCTCCTCTCGCGCCTGATTGGCATGAGCGAGGAAGCCTCCACGCGCCTTCCCCGATGGCTCGGCTGCTGGCCGGCAGTCGCTCTGTTCTTCGCCTTCGCCTGGTTCGAGCTTGTCGATCCGGCGCCAGACGATCCGGCGCGGCTGGCCGTTGCCGCTGGCCTCTACTGGCTGTTCACCTTCGCTGCCATGCTGATGTTCGGCTATGGTAGATGGAGCCGGAGCGGTGAATTCCTCGGCATCTTCCTTTCCATGCTCGCCCGCTTCGCACTTGCCGGGCGCGACGAGGCAGGCCGGCTCGGCCTGTGCTGGCCGGGCGCCAAGCTGCTGGCGGCCGAGCCATTGCCGCCCAGCGGCATCGCCTTCCTGCTGCTCGCTCTGTCCTCGGTCTCCTTCGACGGCCTGTCGAAGACCTTCTTCTGGCTCGCCCTGTTCGGCATCAATCCGCTCGAATTCCCCGGCCGCACCGCCGTGATCGGCAGCGGCACATCAGGGCTCGTTGTGACCTTTCTGCTGCTTGCCGGCGTGTTCCTGTTTGCCGTCTGGCTTGGCCAACTCCTTGCCGGCAGCGATCAGCCGCTCAGCCGGGCCGCCGGGCTGCTGGTGTGGTCGATCGTGCCGATCGCGCTCGCCTATCACGTCGCCCACTATCTGACGGCGCTGCTCGTCGACGGCCAGTACGCGCTTGCCGCGCTGTCCGATCCCTTCGCGCTGGGCTGGAACCTGTTCGGCACCGCCGACATGCAGGTCGAGGCCGGCATCGTTGCCGGCGCTGACTCGGCCTGGTGGCTGTGGAATGTCCAGGCCGGCGTCATCATCCTTGGCCATGTGCTTGCCGTCCTGGTCGCGCATGGTTTCGCCTGGCGCCTGCACCCGCAGCCCTCTCGCGCCGCGCTCAGCCAGTTCCCGCTCACCCTGCTGATGATCGCCTATACGGTCTTCGGCCTCTGGCTGCTCGCCACGCCGACGGTCGGATGAGAAATGGCGGACGACATGCCTCCGCGGAAAGCTCGCTTGCCACGTCGAGGCTTTGGTGATTTAGTTTGTACACATGCAATTTCCGCGCTCCCGCAAAGGGCGGCCTGCAGCATCACAGCCATTGGTCAAAACTCAAAAAACAGGGGAACTGCCGTGACTGACAAGAATGGGTTTTTCGATCTCTCCAAATCCACCCTCAGCCGCCGCACCGTGCTGAAGGGCCTCGCCGCCGGCGCCGGCCTCGCCATGGCGCCCGGCTTCGTCCGCTACTCACAGGCGCAGAGTTCGGCGCCGATCAAGATCGGCTTCCAGTCGCACCGCACCGGCATCGGTGCCGCCTATGGCCGCTGGTACGAGAAGACCAGCGCCGCCGCGGTCAAGGCGATCAACGACGCCGGCGGCATCAGCGGCCGTCCGGTCGAACTGGTGATCGAGGATGACGGCACCGATCCCGCGCGTGGCGCCGAGGTGGTCGCCAAATTCGCCAAGCAGCACAAGACCGACATCGTCTTCGGCACTTTGTTCTCGCATGTCGTCATCGGTTCGGCGCCGGCCGCCGGCGAGAACAAGATCCCCTATTTCGTCGTCAGCGAGGGCCATCACGTCGCCTCGACCAAGCTCAACCGCTACGTCTTCCAGCCCGGCATCACCGACGTGAAGAGCCAGATCCAGTCGATGGCGCCGTGGATCGCGGCCAATGCGGGCAAGAAGGTGACGCAGATCTTCCCCGATTTCGCCTTCGGCTACGACCATCGCGACTACCTGCCGCCGGCGCTGAAGGCGCAAGGCGCCGACGTCATCGCCCAGATCGCCATCCCGCCGACGGAGAGCTCCTTCACCAAATACTTCCCCCAGATCCCGGCCGAGACCGAGGTGATCTACCACGTCATGGTCGGCCCCGCCGTGCTCACCTTCGTCAAGGAACTCGGCGAGTTCTATGGCTCCAACCGGCCGCAGCTGTTCGGCTTCATGGACTCGCTCGAAGCCACCGATATCAACAGCCCTGGCCTGGAATTCCTCGACGGCAGCCATTTCTGGGAAGGCTCGCCGCGTTACGCACAGGCTGACGACAGCGCCGCGCAGAAAGCCTATCGCGCCGCCGTCGGCATCGACGACAATGGCGCCGCCGTCGGCGACCCCAAGGACGTCTCCACCGCCTCGCATATGTTCGGCTGCTGGGAAACGCTCTACGTCGTCAAGAAGGCGATGGAAGACGCCGGCTACAAGGGACCGGAAGATCGCGCCAAGCTGGTCGAGGCGACCGAAGCGTTGACCGAGTTCGCCGAGGGTCCGGAGCATCCGCAAGGCGCGAAAACCTTCAACGGCAAGATCCACCAGTGTTTTGGCATCCAGAACATCTCCAAGGTCGAAGGCGGCAAGCTCAAGGTCGTGCACAAGACCAAGATCGAGGATGGGCTCTACGAAGCCGAAGGGGACTACACGACGCAGGCGCTGTGAGGCGCCTTACCGTCGGCGAATAGGCTTCGCATCCTGCGAAGCCTAAGAGACGGGGTGGGGGTCGCGACGGCCCGTGCCCCACCCCCCACCCGACCGTTTCGCGGTCACCCTCCCCACAAGGGGGAGGGTCTAGGGCGCCCTATGCATTTCGGACCCCACCTCCTCCTTGCCGCCCTCGAAGGCCTCGTCACTTCAGCCGTGCTGGCGCTGACGGCGCTTGGGCTGTCGCTGGTGTTCGGCGTCATGCGCGTCGTCAATGTCGCGCATGGCGAGTTCTTCATGCTCGGCGCCGTGCTCGCCTGGGCGATCACATCGGCAATCGGTGGCCATCCGGCGCTCGGTTTCCTGGCGGCACTGGTGATTGCGCCGCTGATTGTCGGCGCCATCGCGCTCATCGCCGAACGGCTGGTGCTGCGCCGGCTCAACTACAATCCGGAAGCCACCATCGTGGCCACCATCGGCATGCTCTACATCATCCAGCAATTGGCGCTGACCTTCTACGGCCCGGAGGCGCGGCCGGTGGAGCCGCCATTCAGCTACCGTATCCTGCTGCCGTGGTTCGGCTACTCCGGCTACAAGCTGTCCATCATTGCCGCTTCCGCGCTGCTGCTGCTCGCGACATGGCTGGTGCTGACGCGCACCAAGATCGGCCTCGTCATGCGCGCCACCCAGTATGACAGTGAGACCGCTCAGGCCTTCGGCATCCCTGTCGGCCGTGTCTATGGCGGTGTCTTCGCGCTCGGCGCCATGCTGGCGGCCATCGCCGCGGTGCTCATCGTGCCGATCAGCCAGGCGCATTATTTGATGGGGCAGGATCCGCTGCTGCTGTCCTTCATCGTCGTCATCATCGGTGGCCTCGGTTCGCTGCGCGGCACAGTGGTCGCCGCCGTGCTGATCGGCCTCTCCGACGGCATCATCTCGGTGTTCTTTTCGCCGACGCTGGCCAAGATCATCGCCACGCTGTTGGTGGCCATGGTGCTGGTGTTCAGGCCGCAAGGCCTGTTCGGGACGGCGTCGCGATGAGCGAAGTTTCGCCGGCAAAAGCCTATGCCCTGCATCTCGGCGTCATTGCGCTGCTGTTCGTGCTGAGCTTCGTCCTGCCCGACTATCACCACGGCCTGCTTGCCCGCATCATGGTGCTGGCGGTGTTCGCCATGGGCTACAACATGCTGTTCGGCTATGTCGGCCTGCTCAGTCTCGGCCACGCCATGTTCTTCGCCGCCGGGCTCTACGGCGCCGGCCTCTCGGTCATCCATCTCGGCTGGAACGTGCCGGCCGCCTTCGCCGCCGGCATCGCCTGCGGCGCGCTGCTCGCGCTGGTCATTGGCCTGCTGGCGCTGCGCACCACGGGCGTCGCCTTCATGATCGTCACCATGATGTTCGCGCAGGTCTTCTACCTCATCATCCTCTATTTCGCCGTCTGGACCGGCGGCGATCAGGGCATGGTGGTGCCGCAGCCGGCGCGTGTCCTCGTCCTCGGCGCAGCATCCTTCGATCTCACCAATCCGACCGTGCGCTACATGATGGCGCTGACGCTGTTCTCGATCGTCCTGCTGGTCACGCTCGCCGTCGTGCGCTCCCGCTATGGCCGCGTGCTGGTCGCCATCCGCGAGAACGAGGAGCGTACGAAGATGCTGGGCTACGACACCTTCTCCAACAAGCTCGGCGCCGTCGTCCTCTCCGGGACGATCTGCGCCGCCTCGGGCGCCGCCTACGCGCTGCTGTTCGGCTATGTCGGCTCGAGCTTCGCGTCGGTGCAATATTCGATCCTGCCGCTGCTGTGGGTGCTGCTCGGCGGCGGTGCCACGACGCTCGGGCCGCTGCTCGGCACGCTGTTCATGTACTATGTCATCGACATCACCAGCGGCTACACCTCGGCCTATCTGCTGATTGTCGGCGTGGCGCTGATCCTGCTGGTGCTGTTTTCCCCGAAGGGCATTCTTGGCACCATCCGCCAGCGCTGGCTCGGGTGGCTGCCATGACGCCGCTGCTGACGACCAAGGGGCTGTCACGCAGCTTTGGCGGCCTGCGCGCCGTCGATGGTGTCGATTTCGCCTTGATGCCCGGCGAAATCCGCGCCGTGATCGGACCCAACGGGGCCGGCAAAACCACCTTCGTCAGCCTGGTCAGCGGCCGCATCCAGCCCTCGTCGGGCATGATCGTCTTCGATGGCGCCGACATCACCAGCCTGCCGGCCTATGTCAGGGTCCGCCAGGGCATCGCCTACACATTCCAGATCACCAGCGTCTTCGCCAATCTCAGCGCCTACGACAATGTCGCGCTGCCGGTGCAGCGCACGCTGAGCGACGGCCGCTCCAAGGGCGCGGTGCGGGCCGGCGTGATGGCCGCACTGGAACGGACCGGCCTTGCCGGGCGCGCTCACATGCCTGCCGGGCAATTGTCCTACGGCCACCAGCGCCTGCTCGAAGTGGCGATGGGGCTGGCGCTGAAGCCGCGCCTGCTGATCCTGGATGAGCCGACGCAAGGGCTGGCCGACAGCGAGATCGACAATTTCATCACTCTGGTGCGCGAGATCGCCAGGAGCGCTACCGTGCTCTTGATCGAGCACAACATGCCGGTCGTCATGGACCTGGCCGACCGCATCACCGTCTTCAACGCCGGCAGGATCCTGGCCGAAGGCACGCCGGAGCAGATCCGCGAGAACGCTGCGGTGCAGGAAGCCTATCTGGGGACCGCCCCATGACCGAAACGAACAAGGCGAAGCGAAAATCCGAGGCGCTGGCGATCTCTGGTCTCGATTGCTTCTATGGCGAGGTCCAGGTGCTCTACGGGCTTGATCTTGTGCTGAACAAGGGCGAGGTGCTTTGCCTGTTTGGCCGCAACGGCGCCGGCAAGACGACGACGCTGAAGGCGATCATGGGACTGGTTCCGGCGAGCGCCGGCTCGATCCGGCTCGCGGGCCAGGAATTGACCGGCCTGCCGGCGCATGAGGTGCCGAAGGTGGGCGTCGCTTATGTGCCACAGGGCCGGCGGCTATTCGCCGAAATGACGGTGGCTGAAAATATCGAGATCGGGCTGATGGCGCGAGGCAAGGGCAAGGCCGTGCGGGAAAACGTTCTCGACCTTTTTCCATTGCTGCGCCAGCGGCTGCGGCAACGTTCCGGCACATTGTCCGGCGGCGAGCAGCAGATGCTGGCCATGGCGCGCGCACTCTGCCTCGAACCGAAGGTGCTCCTGCTCGACGAACCGACCGAAGGGCTGATGCCATCGATGATCGCCAAGATCCGCGAGACGGTATCGAAACTGCGCGAAATGGACGTCTCGACCATTCTGGTCGAGCAGCGGGTCGATGCGGTGCTGTCCGTCGCCAACCGCGTTGCCTTCATCGAGAACGGCCGCAACCGCCAGACAGTCGGCGTCGAGGACCTGCGCGCCGACCCCTCGGCGGTGCGCAGGTATGTAGGGGTGGGCTGACCACGGGAAACTATGAGGGGCCTACGAACCGACGTCAGGTCCGATACTGGACATCCAGCGCCCCGACCGCTTTCGCGCGTGCGAATGCCAGGCCGGCTAGTGCGAGATCACCAACCGCCATGCCGCGGAACGTGAAAGCTGTTCGCTCACTTGCGCTCTGACGACCTGGCACATCGCCGCCGACCAAACCTGACAGGTCGCCGGCAACGAGCTCGGGCCTCACCATAGGCTTGCTCATCTGCGCCTCCTGCACCAAATCATCTATGACGATGCGATCGAAGGTAACCATCGTTTCAGGTAGCCAGGGCAGGGCCAGATCGGTCATGGTCGCGAATGCTCCGGTCTTCAGCCAATGCGCATCCAAAAATGGAACGGGCTCGGGCACCAAAGTGACCGTCGTCACCACGATGTCGGCAGGCTTGATCGCCTCTTTGGCAGTATCCCTCGGTATTGCGGTCAGGCCGCGCGTCTCGGCCAGCCGACACAATGCGTCACGATTGCCTTTGCCCCGGCCAAAGGCGCGAATCTCTTGCAACGGAAAAAGATCAGCCAGGACCTCGAGATGACCGCGCGCCTGAACACCGCAACCGATGAACGCGACGCAAGCGGAGTCGGCCCGAGCCAGACGCCTGGCCGCCACGGCGCTTAGACCGGCCGTGCGTTTCGACGTTATCCAATTGCCGTCGACCACGGCGAGCGGCAGTCCCGTCTCACCGTCGAGAAGGGTGACCAGCGAGTTCAGGGTTGGAATTCCCCGCTCGGCGTTGCGGGGGTTGACCACCAACGATTTGGTCGCCAGCACCCGGGGCTCGGTCGCGACACCGAGTGTCGCCATGATGTAGCGGTCGTCGCCCGGCAGAACCACCGCCTTGGGCGCGCACCATACCTTCCCTTGCCTCTGGCCGACGATCTGCCGCTCGATTTCATCGACCATGTCGGACGTGGAAATCGTCAGGCTATGCAGGAATTCGCCTCCCAGATAGGGCAGGCTCCCGGCTTGGATGGTCATTGTCGCCCCAGCAATAAGCTTCGATACGCATTCCTCGGTTCAGCGTTCAGTCGGTCCCGCATCTCTCCTCGCTCATAGCAGAAATCGCCGGCCACGCATACGCAAGCGCTGTCGGCCCCATGCCGCGGGCTGGCCGGTCCCGGCTTTGAAGCCGACGGCAACTGGCTCACCCGAAAAACAGAAAACCGGCAATCAAAAACGTCGGGATCAGCACCAGGCCCGACCAAGCCATGTAACCGAAGAAGCCGGGCATCTGCACGCCGCGCTGCCGGGCAATCGCATAGACCATGAAGTTGGGCGCGTTGCCGATATAGGTGTTGGCACCCATGAACACCGCGCCGGCCGAGATAGCTGCGAGCGTCGAGGCGGCCTCGATCATCAGGTGCTTTGCGTCGCCGCCGGCAAGCTCGAAGAACACCAGATAGGTCGGCGCGTTGTCGAGGAAGGACGACAGCGCTCCGGTCAGCCAGAAATAGGCGAGATTGTCAGGCGTGCCTTGCGCCGAGGTGACGAGCGCGACCAGCGGCGCCGCCGCGCCGTCGTGGCCGGCCCGCAGGATGGCGATGACCGGCACGATGCAGATGAAAATGCCGGCGAACAGCTTTGCCACTTCCGCTATCGGCCCCCAGTTGAAGCCGTTCGCCTCGCGGTACTCCTTGCGCGAAATCGCCAGCGAAACGAAGGCGAGCGCCAGGATGATGGCATCACGCACCAGGTTCTGCAACTCGAGGGCAACTCCTTGAATGGAAAAACTCACCCCTGGTTTCCAGGTCGCCGACAGCAGGATGGCGCCGATGACGCCGGCGAGCAGCGGCAGATTGGGCAGGCCGCGAATGCGCACTTTCGAATCCGGCGTTGGATCCTTGATCTTGGGCGCGCCGGCCTCGCGCCGATGCAGGATAATGTCGATGGCCAGGAACACCGCCAGCACGACGCCGCCGGCAAACAGCGTCTCGCGCCAGAGATTGGCGGTGGTCCAGAAAAAGTCGACCCCGCGCAGGAACCCGACGAACAGCGGCGGGTCGCCGAGCGGCGTCAGCGAACCGCCGATGTTGGACACCAGGAAGATGAAGAAGATGACGACATGGGCGTTGAATGGCCTGGCGTCGTTGGCGCGGATGACCGGCCGGATCAGTATCATCGAGGCGCCGGTCGTGCCGATCACCGAGGCCAGCAAGGCGCCGACCAAAAGCAGCCCGGCATTGACCAGCGGCGTGCCATGGATGTTGCCGGCCACCAGAATGCCGCCCGAAATGGTGAACAGCGCGAACAACAGGATTATGAAGGAGAGGTACTCGGTGAGCAGGGTGTGCAGCACCGCTTCGGTTGCCAAGGGCAGGCCGAAGGCAAGCGCCAGCGGCGCCACCACCAGGGCCGCCCACAGGGCCGCGATCTTGCCGTAATGGTGCTCCCATACATGGTGGAAAAGCAGCGGCCCGGTCGCGATCGACAAAAGCAGGCCGGCAAAGGGCAGCACCCACCAGAGCGACATCGCCGCGCCGGGTAGCTCGTGAGCTTCGGCGGCGAGAGTCGGTTGTGCCAGCGCGGTGAAGGCTGCGGCGAGCGTTCCCGCCGCCAATGCTCTCGCCAGTCCCTTGAGCCCCCCTCGATGCCCCACAGTCCGGTCAATCCGTCGAATGATCTTCGAGCGTTACGCCGGCTTCGCGCATGCGCGCGATCATCGTCTCGAGCGACCCGCCGAGATCGATGCCCCGGCAGGCGTCCAGCCGCACCGTTGCCTTGAAGCCCTGCTTCACCGCGTCGAGCGCCGAATAGGCGACGCAAAAATCGGTGGCAAGCCCGACCAGCGTGATCGTCTCGATGCCGCGTTCCCTGAGATAGCCGGTGAGGCCGGTCTGCGTCTTATGGTCGTTCTCGAAGAAGGCGGAATAGCTGTCGATATCGGGCCGAAAGCCCTTGCGGATGACGAGTTCCGCCTTGGTCCAGGCCAGGCCCGAGTGGAAATCCGAACCCAGGCTGCCCTGGATGCAATGATCCGGCCACAGCGTCTGCGGGCCATAGGGCATGTCGATCGTGGTGAAGGGCTGCGAGCCGGGATGGCTGGAGGCGAAGCTGGAATGGCCGGCGGGATGCCAGTCCTGCGTCAGCACGACATGGTCGGTTCGCCGGATCAGGTCGTTGACCAACGGCACGATCTCGTCGCCGCCTGTAACGGCAAGCGCGCCGCCCGGGCAAAAGTCGTTCTGCAGGTCGATGACAACAAGCGCTTCGTCGGCCATGCGGCGTCCTTCCTCTCTGTCTCGATGCCGCTGTCGCGACCGGAGGCAGAAACTTGACCAGATGGCCGCCCGCGTCAACCTCCGGCGGCATAACAAATACGTGGCGCTTCGCCGGTGGGGCGGATGCCGCAACTCCGGCTTTGACAATTCCCACCGACTTGATATCATTTGCATACGAATGAATTTGCGCTGGAGCGAGCGCCAGCGAATTCCTCGGAAAGGCCCTTTTTCTGGGAAGGCAAAGCGTGATCCGTTACGCGAAACCCACCACCGTCGACGAGGCGCTCGCGCTGCTTGGCGAGGGCGCCTGGCGCATCCTTGCCGGCGGCACCGATTTCTATCCGGTGCAGGGCAGCAAGCCGTTCCGCGAAAATGTCCTCGATATCAATGGGCTGGCGGCGCTGCGCGGCATCGCCGAGACCGATAGCCATTGGGTCATCGGCGCGCGCACGACCTGGACAGATGTCATCCGCCATCCGTTGCCGGCTGCGTTCGACGCGCTGAAACAGGCCGCGCGTGAGGTTGGCTCCATCCAGATCCAGAACGTCGCCTCGGTCGCCGGCAATCTCTGCAATGCTTCGCCCGCCGCCGACGGCGTGCCGGGCCTGCTCGTCCTCGACGCCGAGGTCGAACTGCGTTCGGCGGCAGCGACCCGCCATCTGCCCTTGCCGGAGTTCATTCTCGGCAATCGGCGCACCGCCTTGCGGCCCGGCGAGATGGTCACAGCCATCCGCGTGCCGAAACCGGCAGCCGGCACGTCGGCCTTCGTCAAGCTTGGTGCACGGCGCTATCTCGTCATCTCCATCGCCATGGTGGCGACGCGCCTCGTCACCGAGAACGGCGCGGTGGCGGATGCGGCGGTCGCCGTCGGCTCATGCTCGGCTGTCGCCCAGCGGCTTGCCGGCGTCGAAGCGGCGTTGCGCGGGCTTCCCGTGGATGCCGGGCTTATCACTGCTATTCAGTCCGCACCGATGGCGGAGCTGTCGCCGATCGCCGATGTGCGCGGCAGCGCCGAGTACCGGCTCGATGCGGTGCGCGAGATCGTGGCGCGCGCTGTGCTCACGGCCGCAGGCAGGCCGACAGGCGACAAGGTGGCCGCATGAGCATGGATCGCGCCGATATCGCCTTCGCGGTCAATGGCGCCGCCGTATCGGTCAATGTGCCGCCGCTACGGCGGCTGTCCTCGGTCCTGCGTGACGAATTGCTGCTGACTGGCACCAAGGTCGGCTGCGACGCAGGTGATTGCGGAGCCTGCACGGTGCTGGTCGACGGCGATCCCGTCTGCGCTTGCCTGATGCCGGCGGCCTCCGCCGCGGGCACGGCGGTTACGACGGTCGAGGGTCTCGCCAACGGCCGGTTGTCGGCGTTGCAGGCCTCGTTCCTCGCCCATGGTGCCGCGCAATGCGGCATCTGCACCCCGGCACTGCTGGTTGCGGCGACGGCGCTGCTGGAGAAGAGGCCCAGCCCGACCGAGATCGAGGTGCAGGACGCGCTTGGCGGCATTTTGTGCCGCTGCACCGGCTACCGCAAGATCATCGCGGCGGTGATGGATGCCTCCCGGCAACCCGCAAGCCTGGATTTCCGGCTACCGCAGTCCGGTCATGCCATCGGCTCGTCCCCCGTCCGCCTCGACGGCGTGCCGAAGGTCACCGGGGTTGAGATGTTCGGCGGCGATTCCTTCCCGGCCGATGCGCTGGCCGTGTTGGTCGTCCGCTCGCCGCATTACCACGCCAGCTTCGCCTTTGGTGATCTGGATGGCTGGGCAAAGACACATCCCGGCATCGTCGGCGTGTTCACGGCATCCGATATTGCCGGCAAGAATTGTTTCGGCGTCATCGGCCCCTTTGCCGACCAGCCGGCGCTAGCAGAAGGCTTTGTCCGGCTTCGCGGCGAGGCCGTGGCGCTGGTCGCCGGCGAGCGCGAGGCGATCCTCGATCTCGACCTGTCGGATTTCCCCATCCGCTGGAGCGAACTGCCGCATGTGCTGCAGCCCTGCGAGGCGCGGATTGAGGGCGTGGCGCTGATCCACGGCAACCGCCCGGCCAACCTTTTGACCAAGGGCTTCGTCGAGCGCGGCGATCCGGAGGCCGCGCTGGCCGCCGCAGCCGTGACCGTCACCGGCGCCATCGACACCTCCTATGTCGAGCATGCCTATATCGAACCGGAAGCCGGCTATGCATATCTGGACGGCGAAACGCTGGTTGTCGTCGCCTGCACGCAGGCGCCCTACATGGACCGCGACGACACGGCCAAGGTGCTCGGCCTTGCCGTCGACAAGGTGCGCATCGTACCGACCGCCACCGGCGGCGGCTTCGGCTCCAAGCTCGATGTCTCGCTGCAGCCGCTGATCGGCCTCGTGGCGCTGAAGACCGGCCGACCGGCCGCACTTGCCTACACCCGCAACGAATCGATGATCTCGACCACCAAGCGCCATCCCGCTGAGATGAAGGCGACGATCGGCGCCGATGTGACCGGCCAAGTTACCGGCATGGTCTTCGAAGGCGACTTCAACACCGGCGCCTATGCAAGCTGGGGCCCGACCGTGGCCAACCGCGTGCCGGTGCATGCCTCCGGCCCCTATGCGACGCCGAACTACCGCGCCGAAGGCCGCGCGATCCACACACATGGGCCGATTGCCGGCGCCTTCCGCGGTTTCGGCGTACCGCAGGCGACCATCATGCAGGAGACGCTTTATGACGAGCTGGCCGGCAGGCTCGGCCTGGACCGGCTCGATTTTCGCGTGAACAACTGCCTTCGGAACGGCTCCGAAACGGTTACCGGACAGCGCCTGGAGTCTGGCGTCGGCATTCTGGAATGCCTCGAATCCCTGCGGCCGCACTGGACGCGCGCCACCGCCGAAGCGGATGTATTCAATTCGTTGAACGCCTCGAAAAAGCGCGGCGTCGGCGTCGCTTCCTGCTGGTATGGCTGCGGCAACACTTCGCTGCCCAACCCGTCGACCATAAGGGTCGGCATTGCGGCTGACGGCACGGTCATCCTGCACCAGGGCGCCGTCGACATCGGCCAGGGTTCCAACACCGTCATCACCCAGATCTGCGCCGATGCGCTTGGCCTGCCGCTGGAAAGATTCCGGCTGAAGAGCGCCGATACGGTGATCACGCCCGACGCCGGTAAGACCTCCGCCTCGCGCCAGACCTTCGTCACCGGCAAGGCAGCCGAAAAGGCCGGCCGTGCCTTGCGTGAAAAAATCCTGCGCTTCGCCAATGTCTCCGACCAGGCGACGCTGCAACTCGACGGTCCGGCGATCGTCATCCGCGAAGGCGAGGCCGTCCGACACATCGATCTCGCCTCGCTCGCCGCGGATGCCGATGGCTTCGTCTTCCGGGCCGAGGAGACCTATGATCCGCCGACCCTGCCGCTCGATTCCAAGGGGCAGGGCAAGCCCTACGCGGTCTACGGCTACGGCGCGCAGATCGCCGAGCTTGAGGTTGATCTCAAGCTCGGCACGGTGAAGCTGCTGAAAATCACCGCCGCCCATGATGTCGGCAAGGCGATCAACCCGCTGCTGGTCGAAGGCCAGATCGAAGGCGGCATCGCCCAGGGCATCGGCATGGCGCTGATGGAGGAATACATTCCCGGCCGCACCGAAAACCTGCACGACTATCTCATCCCGACCATCGGCGATGTGCCGCCGATCGAGACGATACTGGTCGAGGTCCCCGATCCCGAAGGGCCGTTCGGCGCCAAGGGCCTGGGCGAGCATGTGCTGATCCCGACGGCGCCGGCGATCCTCAACGCCATCCGCCACGCCACCGGGGTGCTGGTCACCAAGGTGCCGGCCACGCCAAGCCGCATTCTGGCGGCGATCCGCGACAAGGAGGCACGCCAATGAGCGAGCTTGCCGAACGTTTCGAAACGCATGATCCCGGCGAGAAGCTGGTGGCGGAAAAGATCCGCTGCGATGCCTGCCCTGTCATGTGCTACATCGCGGATGGCCGCACCGGCGCCTGCGACCGCTATGGCAATATCGCCGGCCGGATCGTGCGCATGGACCCGCTGACCATTCTCGACCATGCGGCCGAGGCCGGCGCGGCCATGGTGCCCTTCGTTGCCGAGGGCGAGGCGTGGAACGGCGAACTGGTCAACACCGGCCGCCGGTTTGTCACCGCGATCGGCGCCGGCACCACCTATCCCGACTACAAGCCGGCGCCATTCATCGTCAGCCAGGAGGTCGAGGGCGTCGATCTCGTCACCGTCGTCACCGAAGGCATTTTCTCCTATTGCGGCGTCAAGGTGAAGATCGATACCGACCGTCATCTCGGGCCCGAAACGGCTATCGTGCGATCGCAGGGAGAGGCGATCGGCCATGTCACCACGGGCGAGTATGGCTCGCAGATGCTGTCGGTCGGCGGCGTGCATCATCTGACCGGCGGCTCGAAGGCGGAGGGGCGCGCCACCTGTGATGCGCTGCTCAATCTGTGCAACCGCAAGCCGGTGGAGCTCGCCATCGAGGGCGGCGCCACCGTAATTGTCGAAGCCGGCAAGCCGCCTGTCATCGACGGCAAGCAGGAGCACCGCATGCGCGTCGGCTGCGGCTCGGCCACCATAGGCATGTTCGCCACGCAATGGCGCGGGCTGGTCGACGAGGTTGTGGTGGTTGACGACCACATCACCGGCGTCGTTTCCGAGCACCAGGCCGGCAAGGTGCTGGGCTGGCAGGATACGGGGATAAAGATCATCGGCCGCCGCTCGACGCCGGGTCGCTATTTCAAGGTCTCGGAGCCAGGCCTCGGCTGGGGTGGCACCAGCATTGACGATCCGCTGTCCATCCTCGGCGACTGGAACGCCAAGAAAGGGGCGCGGCCGGGCCTGTCGCTGCTGATGGTGTCGACCACCGGCGAGCAGTTCGCCTATTACGAGCTCGATAACGATCTGAAACCGGTGCAGAAGCCGTTTCCCGACCGGCTGCAGAAATCGGTCAATCTGATCGAGGACAATTGCGAGCCGGCTTTGTGCACCGTGCTGTTCATCGGCGGCGCCGGCGGTTCGCTGCGCGCCGGCGTCACCGAAAACCCGGTCAATCTCACCCGTTCCGTGCAGGGGCTGAAGACCTATGTAACCGTCGGCGGCGCGCCGGTCTATGTCTGGCCGGGTGGCGGCATCACGCTGATGGTCGATGTGACCCGCGTGCCGGAAGGCGCCTTCGGCTACGTGCCGACCCCGGCTTTGGTGGCACCGATCGAGTTCACCTTGCGGCGCGACGACTATGTCAGGCTCGGCGGCTACGAGGCCGAGATACGCAGCGTCGAGGATATCGTCGCCAAAGGCGGCGAATACCTCAATCCACGCCGCGGCACCGGCGCCGCGGCCGACAATCCTTGGCCACCGCTGGCGCAGTTGCGCCGCGACTCGAATGGGGTGGGGTGATGGAAGGCCCGCAAGCGCATTGGCTGCAGGACGGCAAGCGGTTGCACCTCAACCATGGGCCGATCGACCTGATCGTCGAGGCCTTTGGCGAGGCAAGCGAATGCCGCGCCGCTTATGAGCAAACGGTCGCGCGGTTCCAGACGATCCTGATGGAGTTGGTCGAGGAGCTTCCCGAACTGCGCCTCCCGGCATTTTTCTTAGCGCCGCGCACCTTCGCCGGCCCGACCGCACGCCGAATGGAAGCAGCCGTCATGCCCCTGGCGGAATGCTTCATCACACCGATGGCCGCCGTTGCCGGTTCGGTTGCCGACGAAATGCTTGCCGCGCTGCTGGCCGGTCGCAGGCTCGAGCGCGCCTATGTCAACAATGGCGGCGACAGCGCTCTTCATCTCGGCAATGGCCGGTCGATCGGCCTTGCGGTCGCCGGGACCGGCAACGGCATGGCCGACCGGATCATGATCCGCGCCGAGGATGGCGTGCGTGGTGTTGCAACCAGCGGCTGGCGCGGCCGCTCCTTCTCGCTTGGCATTGCCGACGCCGTCACCGTGCTCGCGAAGACCGGCGCCGAGGCCGATGCGGCGGCGACGCTTATCGCCAACGCGGTGGACCTGCCCGGCAACCCTGCCATCAGCCGCATTCCCGCATGCGATCTGTCGCCCGACAGCGATCTCGGCGAGCGGCTGGTGACACAAGGCGTCGGCACGCTTGCCTCCGGCGACGTGGCGCGGGCGCTGGACAATGGCCTCGCCGTCGCCGAAGATTTTCGCCGGCGCGGCCTGATAGCCGCAGCGGCGCTGTTTCTTGGCGGCGAGGCCCGCATCAGCGGCTCCGTTGCACTCGCCGCGCCCGACAAGCATGAACCGAAGGAAGTTGCCGATGCCTGAGTTTCCGATCCGCAAGATCGCGGTGCTGAGCGAAGAGATTTTTCACGACGGCGGGCCGGTGGCCAAAATTCCGCGCCGCCGCGCCGCCGCGCTGGCGGTGGTGAAGAACCCGTTCGCCGGCCGCTATGTCGAGGACTTGCAAAGCGCCATGGACGATCTGAAGCCGCTCGGCCTGCTGCTTGCCGACCGGTTGATCGCCGCTCTCGGCGGCGACGTGAAGCAGATCGACGGCTACGGCAAGGGCGCCATTGTCGGCACCGAGGGCGAGCTGGAGCATGGCGCGTTGTGGCATGTGCCTGGCGGCTATGCCATGCGCGAGCGGCTCGGTGACGCCAAGGCGATCGTGCCATCGGCCAAAAAGGTCGGCGCCTTCGGTTCGAAGCTCGACGTGCCGCTCGGCCATATCAACGCAGCCTATGTGCGCAGCCATTTCGACGCCATGGAAGTTGGCATCAGTGACGGCCCGCGCGCCGACGAGATCCTGTTTTGTATCGCCATGACCTGCGGCCCGCGCATCCACAACCGCATGGGCGGTCTCGCGGCCCAGGACATCAAGGCCTGGGACGGGCTGCGGTGAGCGGCGAGGACAATCTGCTCAAGCTGGTCGAGGTCGAAGCGCCGGACGATCAGGACTATCACCTGCAGGAGCAGGTCGGGTTCATCCTGCGCAAGGCGCACCAGCGCCATGTCGCGATCTTTGCCGCACGTATCGGCGACCTGACGCCGCCGCAATTCGCGGCACTGGCCAAACTGCGCGATGTCGGCGAGACCTCGCAGAACCAACTCGGCACGCTGATCGCCATGGATGCGGCGACGGTCAAAGGCGTCATCGACCGGCTCAAGGCCCGTGGCCTGGTCGAACTGTCCAAACACGAGGTCGACAAGCGGCGGCTGCTGGTCAACCTGACGGCGGAGGGCAGCGAGGCGATCGAACGCCTGATCCCGCTAGCCCGCGACATCACGCAGGAGACGCTGGCGCCGCTCACGGCCAAGGAAATCTCCACCTTCATGAAACTACTGGCCAAACTGGCGTAGCGTTCCCTATCGTCGTCATCCACGGGCGGAACCCGGCACGTCATTTCGGTAGCGAAACGACGCCTGCGATGGGCGGTCGCCGGGTGGCGAGCAGACTCGTGTGAAGCCTAAATCAGACCCGACATATCGGAAAAGGCCATCGCCTTGCGCAGCACTTCGGCGAAACGCTCGCCGGCCGCTTCGCGCGGGCCGCTATTGTCGATCGAGGTGACGCCGGGGCCGGACAGGGTGACGCTGGCGCTGCGCGCCAGGCGCGCCAGCACTTCGCCGCGTGACTCACGGCCGCGCACCGCCAGCCGCTGGGCCAGGACGTCGGGCGAGGCAGTGATCTCGACGATGGCCAGATTGGCATAGCGTTCGCGCAAGCTGGGGATGATCGCGCGCGACACATTGGCCACCGCGACATGGCCGTTGGACACAGACCAGTCGATATCGGCGGGCAGGCCGTAGCGCAGGCCATGCGCCTCCCAGGAGATGGCGAAGGCGCCATCGGCCTCGGCCTCGGCGAAGGCGGCGTCGGCCAGTGTGTCGTGGTCCTCGCTGGCCGCGTCGCTCGGCCTGGTGATGACGCGGCGCACGAACTCCAGCCGGGTTTCATCGGCGAACAGCGTCCTGGCATAGCCTATGATCGTATCCTTGCCGGCGCCACTGGGGCCGACGACGGCGACGAAGACGCCGTTGCGGATCGGAAACGCCTCGGTCGACAATTCGCGCTCGATCAAAGCCGATACCATCATGCCACCCGGCTCCCCTGCCGCCACACGGTGCGCACCACCGGCACATGGTCGTCGACACGCACGCGCACTAGGTCGGCGCGGCGGCCCGTTTCAATGACGCCGCGATCGGTGAGGCCGATGGCCTCGGCCGGGTTTTTCGACACCATCGCGACCGCCTGAGGCAGGGAAATCCCGTCGACGACGTCGCCGAGGAAGAAGGCCGACTGGATCAGGCTGAAGGGAATATAGTCTGATGACAATATGTCGAGCAGGCCGTCGCCGGCCAGCGTACGGGCCGAGACATTGCCCGAATGCGAGGCACCGCGCATGACGTTCGGCGCGCCCATCAGTACGCCGAGCCCGGCGGCTTTCGAAGCCTTGGCGGCTTCCAGCGTGGTCGGAAATTCGGCGACGCGCACGCCCTGTTCGATCGCCTCGTCGACATGGCCTGGCGTAGCGTCGTCGTGGCTTGCCAGTACGATGCCGCGCTCATTGCAGGCCGCGGATATTGCCACCCGGTTGGGTCCGGAATTCTGCGCCGATTCCGACATCCGCTTTTCGCAGAACAGCTTGAAATCGCGATCGGTCAGCTTGAGCTTGCGCTGGTAATAGTAGGCATAGGTCTCGAGATTGACGAACTGGCGCTGGCCGGGGGCGTGGTCCATCAGCGACGCCAGCTTGACCCGCTCGTCGCCATCGAAATTGGCGAAGGCCCGCAGGCAATCCGGTGCCGAGACCTCGCAGCGCAGATGCAGGAAATGGTCGGCCCGCAGCCGGTCCTCCCGCACACTGTCCTCGATCGCGTCGGCGAGCTTGCGGATGTCGTCAGAGGTAAGATCGGCGTCCTCGTCCATGCCGACGCGCAAGGCGTCGAGCACGGTGGTGATGCCGGCGGTCGCCACCTGCGCGTCGTGGGCGAGCACGGCGGCGATCGGGTTCCAGCGCACCTTCGGCCGCGGCGCGTAGTGGCCTTCGAGATGGTCGGTGTGCAGTTCGACCAGTCCCGGAATGATGTAGTCGCCGCCCATGTCCTCGCCTGACCGGGCCGCACCGGCATAGATGCCGGCGATAAAGCCGTCGCGCAGCACCAGCGAGCCCTCGACGATCTCGTCGGCAAGCACGATACGGGCATTGGTCAGAACGGTCTCGGCGGTCATTTCAGGCAGTCCTTGATTGGTCGGGATGTTCAGGCGATTTTTCTGGCCGGCCGTTGCCCCAGCGCGTGCTGCGACAGCACCTTGAACGGCGCGCCGGGTTCAGGTTCGACGAACAGCGTCAGCGCATCCACCAGCACCGGCTGCTGCAGCACCTCGGCGAACAGCCCATCAATCGCCGCGCGCAGGCGGGGGCTTTCCTGTGCCCCCGCCCGCCCGGACAGCGTCATGTGGAAGCGGAAAGTCTCGAAGACGTAGGGATAGCCCCACTGGCAGAGATTGCGGAACTCGGCCGGCTTCAGCGAATCGGGGCTGCGCCGCTCGATCTCGGCCTCGCTCAGCGGTGCGCGGAAGCGGTCGAAATCGCGTACCACCTCATCGGCGAAGCTGTTGAGTGGCGGTAGCGGCCCGTCCGGCACCAGCGCGAAGAAATTGTCGATCTGGCTGACGACGAGACGCGGGATCGTCACAGCAGGCGTCGCTTCGGCGAAAGTGTCGAGCGCGGCGCGCAATGAGGTCTCCGTTTCGTCGGCGGCCAGGCGGAAGGGCGCCTTCAGAGTTGCATGGAAGCCGTAACGCCGAGCTGAAGCGGTGTGAAAGGCAACCTCCGCGGCCGACAGGTCGGCCACCGCCTCGACCGGCCGCGTCGCGGCGCCGAACGGGTCGCGGCCCAGCCAGGTGGCGGCGATCCGCGCCAGCGGTTCGTCCTGCCGGGGGGTGAAATAGAGGGCATAACGCATGGGAAGTCCTCGTCAGTCCCGATGCCATAGGTGATTTCCATGACGGATTGACGAAGCTTTGAAGGGTTTTCGAAGGCAAATCGAGCCCGATTGTCCTTAGCCGACGATTTTTCCCGACTGGACCAACGGCTTCAAATCGGAAAGGCCGGTTGGTCAGGCCTTCATCAACCACTCGTGTTCGGGCGCGTTGTGGAATTTCCACGTCCGCTTCGGCCCGGCCATCACGTTGAGATAATAGAGGTCATAGCCATGGCAGGCGGCGCAGGGGTGATATCCCTCGGGCACCAGCACCACGTCGCCATCCTCGATCGCCATCGCTTCGTCGAGCGCGCGATGCCCATTCATGTCGGCATCGGTGTAGACGCGCTGGAAGGCAAAGCCCTGCGGCGGGTTGAGGCGGTGGTAATAGGTCTCTTCGAGATAGGATTCGGCTGGCAGATTGTCCTGGTCGTGCTTGTGCGGCGGGTAGCTCGAGGTGTGGCCGCCGGGCGTGATCACCTCAACCACCAGCAGAGAGTCGGCCGGCTTGCCTTCGGGCAGGATGTTAGTGACGTAGCGCGTGTTGGTGCCCTTGCCGCGCACCTCCTGGCCGAGATCGTCGGGCGCAATGACGCGCACCGGCAGGCCGCCGCCGAGGCTAGGCGCCGAACAGACCGCGAGTTCCAGCCCGTTATCGGCCGTTACCGACCAGTCGGAACCCTCGGGCACATAGACCGACCACGGCTTGCCCTCGAACGGCGACATGCGTTCGCCAAGCAGGCCGAGATCCTTGCCGCCGGCACTAGCCCTGCCCTTGCCGGTGACGAACACTAGGCAGACCTCGCGGTCGCCGGTCTTGCCCGACGCGCTTTCGCCAGGCTTCAGCCGGTGCAGATCGAAACCGACATAGGTCCAGCCGGCGCTTTGCGGCGTGACATGCGCGACGCGGCCATGGCCCTTGGCGGCCTTCACCAGCAGCTTCGACATCGCTTTACTCCTTCGGTTCGGTCTCGCTTGCAGCCTTGGTCTCTTTGACCGGCTTATAGAGATAGAAGAATTGCCAGGCGCCATAGCCGGCGAAGCCGAGCGCGATGACGCCCCAGAACGGCGTGCCGGTGGCGAATTCGATGATCGACCAGATCACACAGACCGCGACGACGGCCACGCGCCGCCATAGCGGCCGGAAGAACGGGTGTTCATAATCTTTCATCGCGCCATCCGAGAGTTGCTGAACCAGTTCTCAGATAAGCCACCCGTGGCGACCAATCCAGCCTTCAGGCATTCGGGAACCCTTGGGTTTCGACGGTGTAGCCTGCCGCCGTCATCACCCGCATCAGCTCCTTGTGGCCAACCTGCGCCATTTTCAGCGGCGGATTCTTCTTCGGGTCCTGTTCGGCCTCGACCACGAACCAGCCCTCATAATCATGATCGGCAAAGCGCTGGACGATGGCGCCGAAATCGAGCGAGCCGTCGCCCGGCACGGTGAAGGCGCCAAGTGCCACGGCATCGAGGAAGGACTGCTTCGTGCGGTCGAGCCCGTCGATCACGTCCATGCGCACATCCTTCACATGCACATGGCTGATGCGCTTGTGGTGGTTGTCGATGGCGCGCAGCACGTCACCGCCGGCAAAGGCCAGATGCCCGGCATCGAGCAGCAGCGGAATGCCTTCACCAGAATGGCGCATGAAGGCGTCCAACTCCGGCTCGGTCTCGACCACCGCCGCCATGTGGTGATGGTAGGACAGCGGCATGCCTTGCTCGGCGCACCATTCGCCGAATTCCGTCAGGCGCCGCGCATAGGCCTTCATCTCGTCACTGGTGAGTTTCGGCTTGGTGGCGAGGGACTTGGAGCGGTCGCCCTGGATCGAGCGGCCGACCTCGCCATAGACGATGCAGGGCGCGTTGACCGCCTTGAACAGGTCGATCATCGGCTGGATGCGGTCCTTGTTCTTGCTCATCTCCTCGTCGACCAGCGTGCCGGAAAACCAGCCGCCGCACAGCGTCACATCGGCCGCCTTGAGGATCGGCAGCATGACAGCGGGATCGTTGGGGAAACGCCGGCCCATCTCCATGCCGGTGAAGCCGGCCGAGCGCGACTGGCGCAGGCACTCTTCCAGCGAAACGTCATCGCTCAGTTCGGCAAGATCGTCGTTCCACCATGCGATGGGGGACATGCCCAGTTTGGCTTTCAAGTCGTCACTCCAGTCCTAGATTTCATTCCTTGGTCGTTGGCGCCGCCCCTCATCCGCCTCCCTTCTCCCCGTACAGTGACGGGGAGAAGGGAGAAATGGGCGGCATCGATCAGTCGCCGACGCTCTGCATCTGCCGCTTCTCGTCATAGGCCTTGCGCGCCGCGTTGACCTGGCTGCGCGCCGACACTTCCGGCACCGCCACGTCCCACCAGTGGCCGCCGGCATCGGTGGAAACCAGCGGATCGGTGTCGATGACCAGCACGGTGGTGCGGTCGTTCTTCTTCGCCTGTTGCAATGCGTTTTCTAGCCCGGCGATCGACGGCACCTTCTCGGCGATCGCCCCCATGCTCGCGGCATGCGCGGCAAAGTCGACATCGGGCAGGATCTCGTGGCGCGAGTCCTTCAAGAGATTGTTGAAGTTGGCGCCGCCGGTCGCCATCTGCAGCCGGTTGATGCAGCCATAGCCCCGGTTGTCGAGCAGCACGATGGTCAGCTTCAGGCCGAGCATCACCGAAGTGGCGATCTCGGAGTTCAGCATCAGATAGGAGCCGTCGCCGATCATGACGACGACCTCTTCGTCGGGCTTGGCCATCTTGGTGCCGAGCCCGCCGGCAATCTCGTAGCCCATGGTCGAAAAGCCGTATTCGGCATGATAGGAGCCGGGCGCCCCGGCCTGCCATAGTTTGTGCAGTTCGCCGGGCAGTCCGCCCGCGGCATGCAGCAGCGTCACGCCGGATCCCATCGCGCGCTGCACGGCGCCGATCACCTGTGCGTCGGAGGGGAAGGCGGCATTGGTCGATGCCGTCACCTTGGCCGCCTCCGCTTGCCAGGCTTTCTTGCCAGCGGCCGCATTGTCGGTCCAGGCTGAAGGCGCCTTCCAGCCTGTGAGCGCGGCTGCCAGTTCCGCCAGCCCCTCGGCCGCGTCGGCGACCAGCGGCAGCGCCCGGTGCTTGCCGGCATCGAAGGGTTGCACGTTGAGCCCGATGATCGTCTTGCCCGAGTTCTTGAACAGCGCCCATGAGCCGGTGGTGAAATCCTGCAGCCGCGTGCCGATGGCCAGCACCACATCGGCCTCTTCGGCCAGCCGGTTGGCGGCCGAAGTGCCGGTGACGCCGACCGCCGCCATGTTGAGCGGATGAATGTCCGGCAGCGAGGACTTGCCGCCCTGCGTCTCGCAGACGGGAATGCCCGCGCCCTCGACGAATTTGGCCAGTTCGTCCGAAGCTTGTGAATAGAGCACGCCGCCGCCGGCAATGATCAACGGCTTCTTGGCGCCCTTAACTGCGGCAACCGCCGCTGCCAGTTCGCTGCGATCCGGGCGCGGCCGGCGCTGGCGCCAAACCCGCTCGGCAAAGAAGCTTTCGGGATAGTCATAGGCCTCGGCCTGCACGTCCTGGCAGAGCGACAGTGTCACCGGGCCGCAATCGGCCGGATCGGTCAGCACCTGCATGGCGCGATTGAGCGCCGGGATGATCTGCTCCGGCCGGGTGATCCGGTCGAAAAAGCGCGACACGGGCCGGAAGCAATCGTTGACCGTCGCCGTGCCGTCGGAAAAATCCTCGGCCTGCTGCAGCACCGGATCGGGAATGCGATTGGCGAACACGTCGCCGGGCAGGAACAGCACCGGCAGCCGGTTGACATGGGCAAGCGCTGCCGCCGTCACCATGTTGAGCGCGCCCGGGCCGATCGAAGACGTCGCGGCCATGAAGCGGCGGCGGAAATTGGCCTTGGCATAGGCGATCGCCGCATGCGCCATCGCCTGCTCGTTGTGGGCGCGGAAGGTCGGCAGTTCGTCGCGCACCTGGTAGAGCGCCTCGCCGATGCCGGCGACATTGCCGTGGCCGAAGATCGCCCAGACACCGCCGAAGATCGGCACCTTGGCGCCATCGATCTCGGTCATCTGCCGGCTGAGAAAGTAGGTCAGCGCCTGCGCCATCGTCAGGCGGATTGTCTTGCTCATGATGGGTTCCTCCGCGGTCCGCTGTCTTATGCCGCCTTGCGGCCACGCGCGGCAAGCCACGCTTCGGTCAATTGCTCGAAACGCGCGGCCATGTCGGCGACGGCCTCGTCATCCGTCATCTTGCCGGCCAGCCATTGCTCGGCGGCATGCACGAATATGGTGCGGCCGACGGCAAAGCCCTTGACGATCGGCGCTTTGGCGGTGGCAGCGAAGGCCGCTTCCAGCTCGTCCTGCGGTGCTTCAAGGCCGAGCAGCACGATGCCGCGGCACCACGGGTCGTGCTTCAGGATGACGGCCTCGATCCTGGCCCAGGCGCCGGCCGACGCCTGCGGCTCCAGCTTCCACCAGTCCGGCTTGATGCCGAGCGCGTAGAGTTCCTCCAGAGCGCGCGGAATGGTCGTGTCGTCGAGCTTGCCATGCTTGCCGGCGATGATTTCGACAAGAAGCTCTCTGCCCACCTTCCGCGCCGCTTCGAACAATGCGCGCAGCTTCTGCTGCTGTTCTTCCTTGAGATCAGCCGGATCGTCGGGATGGTAGAAGCACAGGCACTTGATGCAGTGGTCGACCGGCCATTCCACCAGTTGCGAGCCGATATCCTGCGAGAATTCGAAGCGCAGCGGCCGCGAGCCCGGCAGTTCCACCGGACGGCCGAGCCAGGCAAAGGAATGCCTAGCAAATTCGAACATCGCCTCGCGGCCATGCTTTTCGTCGATCAGCATGCCGTAGCCGTCACGGCCGGCCGCGACCTTGGCCGCCGCCTTGACCGCCAGCACCTTGAAATTGCGGATGCGCGCCGGGTCGGCGCCCGTCTTGGCCGCCACATCCTCGAGCTGGACGCGATGATCGCAGGCCAGCGCCATCATCGAGGGGATTTCGCGCCGACGCGTCGTTGCCCAATGGATGTGGTTGATTGCCTCGTCCTTGCGCAAGGCGAGATGCTTGCTGCCGTTGCTGAGGAAGAACTGCAGCTCCTCGAAGGTCGGATATTCCGGCGCGCACAACAGCCGCGACACGGCGAAGGCGCCGCAGGCATTCGCCCATGTCGCTGCCGTGGCATGGTCTTCGCCGCCCAGCCAGCCGCGCAGGAAGCCGGACATGAAGGCATCGCCGGCGCCGAGCACATTGTAGATCTCGATCGGAAAGCCCTTGCCGACGACGCCGTCTTCGAGATCGTCGCTGATCGGCCCGTCATAGACGATGCAGCCCATGGCGCCGCGCTTGAGCACGATGGTGGCCGCGGACAGCGAGCGGATCGTCTTCAAGGCGCTCAGGCAGTCGTCGGCGCCGGACGCGATCATGATCTCTTCCTCGGTGCCGACGATAAGGTCGCAATCGGGCAGCACCGTCTTCAACTGGGCCGAGACCCGATCCGATTTGACGTAGCGCTCGAACCCTTCGGCATGGCCGGCGAGACCCCACAGGTTCGGCCGGTAGTCGATATCGAAGACGACCTTGCCGCCCTTGGCCTTCATGATGCGGATCGCCTTGCGCTGGGCGGCATCGCTGTTGGGGCGGGAAAAATGCGTGCCGGTGACGACGATCGAGCGCGCCGAGGCGATGAAGGCCTCGTCGATGTCTTCGGGCGCCAGCGCCATGTCGGCGCAGTCGGACCGGTAGAAGATCATCGGCGAAACGCCTTCGCTCTCGACCGAAAGCAGCACCAGCGCGGTCAGCCGTTCCCTGTCGGTCTTCAGCCCGTCGACATTGACGCCTTCGCGTTTCAATTGTTCACGGATGAAACGGCCCATCTGCTCGTCGCCGACGCGGGTGAGCAGGGCCGAGCGCAGGCCGAGCCGCGCCGTGCCGACCGAGATGTTGGCCGGGCAGCCGCCGACCGACTTGGCGAAAGAGGTGATGTCCTCCAGCCGCGAGCCGATCTGCTGGCCGTAAAGGTCGACGGATGCGCGACCGATGGTGATGACGTCGAGCGGCGCCTGTCTTGCGTCCACGGCTTCGCTCATTGGAACCTCCCGACGGCCTTGTCGTCATCAACAACATTGTTTGGGCGACACGCGCGAGCGGCAGCGTGATGCCGTCAATATGAAATAATAATTCCAATACATAGTCAATATGGAATGAGCATTCCCTTGTCGAAAAGAATGCGGGAAGGTACCTGCTAGCCCCTGCGGCGCTTGCCGCTGTCGCGCCGCTTCTCGCCGACGCCGACGGTCAGCGCCATGGCCAGCGCCATGGTTGCCGACAGCGAGCGGAAGCCGGCGAAATCCGCCTCGGCGACTTCGAACCAGACCTTGGCGAACTGGGCGAGCGGCGAAAACGAACTGTCAGTGATGGCCACGATCGGCACGCCCTGTTCCGAAATCGAGCGCGCTTCCTCGATCGTGGCCGGCGCGTAAGGCGAAAAGCTGATGGCGATGACGGCATCCGCCGGCGTGGCGAAGCCGACCATCTCGGCGTTCAGGCCGGCGGCCGACTCGATGAGCTGGTTGCGGATCTTCAGCTTGCCCAGCGCATAGGCGATGTAGCTCGCCACCGGATAGGAGCGGCGTTTGGCCAGGACGTAGATGGTTTCGGCCTTGGCCAGCAGCGAAATCGCGTCTTCCAGATGCGCCTCGTCCAGCGTGCGCGAAATGTCGTTGAGCGAGGTGCTGGCGGCGGCCACGAAACCGTCGAAGATCGCCCGGTGGCCGGCGCCGGAATCGGCCTTGGCGCGCAGCGCCTGCAGGCGTTCGTCATAGGACGAGTTGCGCTCGCGCAGCCGTTCGCGAAACACCTGCTGCAGGCTGGTGAAGCCGTCGAAGCCAAGCTGCTGGGCAAAGCGGATCAGCGTCGAGGGTTGCACGCCGGCCGAAGCGGCGATGCTGGCGGCGGTGCCGAAGGCGATGTCGTCGGGATTGTCGAGCGCGTAGGCGGCGATCTGGGCGATGCGCTTGGGCAGGCTTTCGCGCCGATCAAGGATCGTGGCGCGCAGCGTCTCGAAGTCGCGAGGTACCCGTTCGTCCATCGTCGGCCCGTCCAAGCTCATCTAGAGCGCGTCAGCGCGCTTTAGACCGTTTGTTGCCATGCATGCCGTTGTCCCAAAACCACTACGCGCTTTTGGGCGACATGCATTGGAAACGTCCTCTCTGCCCCATCATAACGGGCCTGCGCAAGAACGCCATAAAAAATGAGGCAGACATTCCATTCCAAGGGAAAATGGACTAATTCATCCATCTGTCATTTCAGGCAGTGGAGGAGTGGAAGATGGTCGGCGTAGGTCTTATCGGCACGGGTTTCATGGGCAAATGCCACGCCATCGCCTGGAGTGCCGTTGGCGCCGTGTTCCCCGATGTCGCCAAGCCACGGCTGGTCCATCTCGGCGAGGTCAATGAGGATCTCGCCAGGCGCAAGGCAGGCGAATTCGGCTTCGCCAAGGCGTCCGGCGACTGGCGCGCCGTGGTCGACGACCCCGAAGTCGATATCGTCTCGCTGACCACGCCCAATCAGTTCCATCCGGAAATGGCCATCGCCATTCTCGAGGCCGGCAAGCATCTATGGTGCGAAAAGCCGATGGCTCCGAGCTTCGCCGAAGCCGAGGCGATGGCGGCAGCGGCGAGAAAGTCCGGCAAGGTCGCGGCACTCGGCTACAACTACATCCAGAGCCCGGCAATCCGTCACATCGGCGCGCTGCTCGACGAGAAGATCATCGGCGAGGTCAACCATCTGCGCATTGAGATGGATGAGGATTTCATGGCCGATCCCGAAGCGCTGTTCTTCTGGAAGCATGAGGCGGCTTCCGGCTATGGCGCGCTCGACGATTTCGCCGTGCATCCGCTGTCGCTGGTCTCGGCGCTGTTCGGCCGCGTCGCTCGCGTCATCTGCGACATGGCCAAGCCCTATGCCGACCGCAAGATGGCGAGCGGCGGCCGCCGTGCGGTCGAGACCTACGATATCGCCAGCGTGCTGATGCATCTGGAGAACGGGATTGCCGGCACGCTGCTGGTCAACCGCTCGGCCTGGGGCCGCAAGGGCCGCATCGCCATCCAGATTTTCGGCTCGAAGGGCTCGATCCTGTTCGACCAGGAGCGGATGAACGAAATCCAGCTCTACCTCACATCCGACCGCCCGACCGAACAGGGCTATCGCACCATATTGGTGGCGCCGCACCACAAGCCCTATGACGCCTTCCTGCCGGCGCCCGGCCATGGTCTCGGCTTCAACGATCTCAAGATCATCGAGTGCCACGAATTGCTGACCCGGCTGGCCGGCAAGCCGGCGCGCATCATCGAGTTCGCCGAAGGGCTGGAGATCGAGCGCACCGTGCACGCCATGGCAAGGTCGTTCGAGGAAAAGCACTGGGTGGATGTCCGGTAGGCCGGCGACTTAGCCGGCCGCTGCGGCATTGATCTCCCAGCCATCCACCCAGATTTTCCGCAAGGCGTCGCCTTCGCCCTTGAACCATAGGCCTGTCGGCTGGCAATCCTCGATCCGGTCGCTGCGGAAATTGCGGATCGCCTGGCGCAGCTCGCACCAGGCGACGATGTTGGCGGTCTCGGCATAATAGATCAGCGCTACCGGGCGGATGATGCGGTCCGTGGCGCGGCCCATTTCGTCGCGGTAGGAGAGGTCGAGCTTCTCCTCGTCGCGGATGGCGCGGCGCACCAGAGCGAGGTCGATCGCGCCCGCTGAAGGCGCGGCGAACCCCCAGGCATGCAGCGCATTGGCGTCCAGCGTCTGGCGCAGAGGCGCCGGCACCACCCCGGCGATCTTGGCGCTGACGCGTTTTGCGGCCTGCTTGAGCTCGCTGTCGCCGGTGCGCTCCAGGAGCGCCAGCGACAGCACGATCGCCTCCATCTCCTCGATCGAAAACATCAGCGGCGGCAGGTCGAAGCCGGGGCGCAGGATATAACCGATGCCGCGTCCGCCCTCGATCGGCACCCGCATCGCCTGCAGTGCAGCGATGTCGCGATAGACCGAGCGCACCGTCACTTCCAATTGCTCGCCGATCATCGCCGCGGTCACGGGCTTCTTCGCCAGCCGCAGGATCTGGATGATTTCGAACAGGCGCGAGGCCTTGCGCATTTTTCTCACCGCTTGCGAAACGCAACTGACAATACCCCGTCAGTTGGAGCAATCTATAGGAGCGCCTATCGATTTGAAAATCAACAGCTTCCCCTCCGAGCTAACGAGAGAAGCAATAGGCAACTGACATGGATTATGCGCAAAACCTCTGGCTTTTCTTCATCCTGCTGCTGGGCATCATCGTCGTGCCCGGCATGGACATGCTGTTCGTGCTTGCCAATGCGCTGACCGGCGGTCGCGACAGGGGCCTCGCCGCCACCGGCGGCATCATGCTCGGCGGCGTGGTGCATACGCTGAACGGCGCCATCGGCGTCGGCCTGCTGATGCATTTCGTGCCAATCCTGTTCAAGCCGCTGCTGATCGTCGGCGCCGCCTACATGGCTTTCATCGGCATCACGCTGATGCGCAGTTCGATCACCGTAGGCCGGGACGGCCCTACCGGCAGCCGCTCGGCCTGGAAGGCCTTCCGCCAGGGCGCGGTGACCTGCCTGATCAATCCGAAGGCATATCTCTTCATTCTTGCCGTCTATCCGCAGTTCCTCAAACCGGACTACGGCCCGATCTGGATGCAGGCGATGGTCATGGGCGTGATGGCCGCCCTGACGCAGGCCGCGATCTATGGCGGGCTGGCGATCACTGCCGGCCGCAGCCAGCAAATGCTGGTCGCCAATCCGCGCGCCACCGCCCTCGCCGGACGCGCCGCCGGATTGCTGCTGTTCGCCGTCTCGGTGTTCACCGCCTGGGAAGGCTTGAGGGCGGCGTAAGTCCCGGAGCCTGGGACCACGCCGCCTTTCAAGCCGAGCCTGCCGGAAACCGTCAGGCCGCGCCCTGACGGCTCTCCAGCATGGCGCGGCGCGCCGAGCGGCGCCATTCCACCGCACCGGCCAGCCCATGCAGCACCGTCTCGGTGGTTGCCCAGTCGATACAGCCGTCGGTGATGCTCTGGCCGTAGGTGAGCGGCTTGCCGGGAATGACGTCCTGCCGCCCGGCGACCAGATTGCTCTCGATCATGACGCCGATGATGCGCTCCTCACCGGCCGCGACCTGGCTGGCCACGTCGGCCGCCACTTTCGGCTGGTTCTCCGGCTTCTTGGCCGAGTTGGCGTGGCTGACGTCGATCATCAGCCGGGGCGCGACGCCGATGCGGGCGAGTTCGATCGAGGCAGCCTCGACGCTGGCCGCGTCATAGTTTGGCTGAACGCCGCCGCGCAGGATGACGTGGCAGTCCTCATTGCCTGTCGTGGTGGCGATGCCGCTGCGGCCGCCCTTGGTCACCGCCATGAAATGATGCGGCTGGGCGGCGGATTTCACCGCCTCGCCGGCGATTCTGAGATTGCCGTCGGTGCCGTTCTTGAAGCCGACCGGGCAGGACAGGCCGGACGCCAGTTCGCGGTGGATCTGGCTCTCCGTGGTGCGCGCGCCGATGGCGCCCCAGGCGACGAGGTCGGCAATGTATTGCGGTGTCGTCATGTCAAGGAATTCGGTCGCCGCCGGCAGGCCGAGATTGTTGACGGCCGACAGCACGTTGCGCGCCATGCGCAGTCCCTTGTCGATGTTGAAGCTGCCGTCGAGGTCGGGATCGTTGATCAGGCCTTTCCAGCCCACCGTGGTGCGCGGCTTCTCGAAATAGACGCGCATGACGATCTCGAGCCGGTCGGACAGGGTCTCGCGCAGCGCCGCCAGACGGCTGGCATAGTCAACGGCCGCGACCGGATCGTGGATCGAACAGGGGCCGACGATGACGAGCAAACGGTCGTCGGTCCCGTTCAGGATGGCATGGATGGCATTGCGCGACGCGCTCACGGTGCGCGTTGCCGTCAGCGTGCGCGGGATTTCCCGCATCACCTGCTCCGGCGTGCTCAGTTCTCGGATTTCCTTGACCCGAAGGTCGTCTGTGGTGGTCAACACGGCTTTCTGCTCCTGGTTGGGAGACCTGCCGGCTGAAACAAAAAAGCCGCCAGGTCTGGCGGCTTGTCGGATGTTGTTGCTGCAATCTTCAGATCGAGCGCAATCCTCCCGCCGCCAGCGAGCTGCTAAAGTACCAGTACGTGGCGGACAGGTTGATCATGAGGCTCATATAGTCGATGCCGGGGCGCTTGTCACGTGGGTCATGGCAGGCAATTTGAGGGAGGAACCTTCGCGATTTCGTCATCCCAGGGCGAAGCAGCTGCGTAGCGGCGTCGCGAAGAACCTGGGATCCATGCCGCGACACCGGCCGGAGAGCGCGGCGGAGCAGAATTCTGGACCGCGGCGACGCTTTGAAGTCGCGGCATGGATCCTCGGGCCTGCGCCGCGTCGCTACGCTCCTTGCTTCGCCCGTGGACGACGACGTGATGGGCGTTTCCGCTAAACTCCCTTAGTCTAAGCCACGCGGATGACGTCGCTGCCGACATGCAGCGCCGAGTCGTTCATGCAGTCCAAGGATCGAAGAGTTCAAGTCCAAGGCCCTCAAAATCCTTCGTATTGCGCGTTGCCAGGGTGAGCTGTTGTGCAACGGCAGTGGCTGCGATCAGGCCATCCATGGAAGACAGGCTGCGACCGCTTCGCATGGCGAGGGCCATCAAGTCCCCCCAGGCCAGTGCAACCGGCTCGTCCACCGGCAAACCCCTCTGCTCGAAGCGCTGCGGCAAGTCTCGGGCGAGCCAGTCCGCCAGTGCCTCGCGTTTGCGGCCCGCATCCATGAGGGCGACGCCGCGCCTGATCTCGGCGATCGACACGACGCTGATGAATGAGCGGTCCTCATCAAGCCCGTGCAGCCAGTTGAGAACACGTGCGTCCGGCGTCGGTCTTGTCACCTCGGACAGGACGTTCGTATCGAGCAGCAGCCTCACAGCGGCAGATCACGCGGTTCGTCGCGCTGACGTTCGAGGTCGAGATCGGCGCCGCGCAGCGGCGAGTCCAGCAGGAACTCCGCAAGCGTACCCTTGCGCGCGGTCTTGCGCAGCCATTCCTCGGCCGAGACGACAACCACGCTTGGTTTGCCGTTTCTGGTGATCGTCTGTGGCGAGGACTGCGCGCGGTCGATCACCTCCGAGAACCGGGCTTTTGCTCCGGCGACCGTCCAGTTCGGATTCTCCCCGGTTGCAGACATCGCCAGCCTCCATGACCATTATGACCATCTTGACTATATGGTAATGGCGATGCTGCCGCAACAGGGTATCATGGGCTTCTGGAGCTGAGTGCTGCGCTACTCGCCAATCACCCCGGCGATGTTCTGGTCATAGTCGACCAGCGAGCCGGTCATCACGCCGGCCTGGGGGCTGAGCATGTAGGTGATCAGCCGCGCAAGCTGGGCCGGCTTCACCAGCTGGCCCATCGGCTGCGAGGCCTCGGCCTTTTCCAGCCAGTCGTCGGAGGCGCCGTGCCATTTCTTCTGCACGATGTCCTCGCCCTCGGTGTCCATCCAGCCCGGCAGCACCGCGTTGCAGCGGATGCGGTTCCTCCGATAGGAACTGGCGACATTCTTGGTCAGCGTCATCAGCGCGCCCTTGCTGGTCGAATAGGGCGTCAGGAAAGACTGGCCGGCATGCGCCGACATCGACAGCACGTTGACGATCGAGCCCGGCGCCTTGCGCTCCAGCAGATGCGCCACTAGGCCCTGCATCAGGAAGAAGGGGCCGCGCACATTGGTGTCGAAAATCTGGTCGAAGACGTCCTCCGTCGTTTCGATCAGCGAGCCGCGCGCCGAGGTGGCGGCGGCGTTGACCAGCGCGTTGAGCGTGCCGAAATGGGCGATTGCGGTGGCCACCGCGCGCTTGCAATCGGCGACTTTGGCCACATCGGCGCTGATGAAGATGACGTCGACGCCGCTCTTCTTCAGCGTGGCGACCGCCTTGTCGCCCTTCTCCTGCGAGCGGCCGATGAGCGCCAGCGCCCGGCAGCCCTCGTCGGCCAGCGCCTCGGCGACGGCGAAGCCGATGCCTTGCGCGCCGCCGGTGACGATGGCGCGCGTTTCAGAATTGCGACCGGCTGATCCGCTCATCGCTCTGCTCCTGTGTCTACCGGTTCTTACTTGTCGAGACGAACGGTCTTGCCTGACGTCGCCGACTTCAGCGCCGCGTCCGCCAGCCTCAGCGCCACGAGGCCGTCGGCGCCGCTTGGCGCCGCCTTCTTGCCTGACGTCGCGGCAGTGATGAAAGCGGCGATCTCGATGGCATAGGCGTCGAGGTAGCGGGTCATGAAGAAGTCGTGCAGCGGTGGGCGCGTATAGCCCTTTTCGTTGGCAAGTTCGATCGACACCGGCCGCTGGTTCTCGGCCGCGACCATGCCCTTCGAACCATGCACCTCGATGCGCTGGTCGTAGCCATAGGTGGCGCGGCGCGAATTGGAGATGACGGCCTGCTTGCCCGATGCCGTTTCCAGGATGACGCTGACGCTATCGAAATCGCCGGCTTCGCCGATTTTCTTGTCGACGAGCACCGAGGCGTGCGCGCTGACGGCAACAGGCTCTTCGCCAAGCAGGAAGCGCGCCATGTCGAAATCATGGATGGTCATGTCGCGAAAAATGCCGCCCGAGCGCTTGATGTAATCGACCGGCGGGGCGCCCGGATCGCGCGAGGTGATGGTGACCATCTCGACCGTGCCGATGGCGCCGTCGTCGATCGCC
Source organism: bacterium M00.F.Ca.ET.205.01.1.1 (assembly GCA_004791255.1). GTDB lineage: Bacteria > Pseudomonadota > Alphaproteobacteria > Rhizobiales > Rhizobiaceae > Mesorhizobium. The sequence continues at coordinate 40,986 of SRUQ01000001.1, read as the reverse complement.
TTGCGCACGGCGGCGAAATGCGGATCGAAGCGCCTGTTGAAACCGACCATCAGCGTCGCCTTGGCCTTCTCGACCACGGCCAGGCACTTCTCGACGCGCTTGACATTGAGGTCGATCGGCTTCTCGCAGAAGATCGCCTTGCCGGCCTTGGCGAAACGCTCGATCAGGTCGGCATGGGTGTCGGTCGGCGTGCAGATGACGACGGCGTCGATGTCTTTGGATTTCTCGATATCTTCGATGCTGCGCACCTCGGCGCCATAGGCGGTTGCCAGCTCTGTCGCTGCCTTCTCGAAGGCATCGGCGACGGCGACAAGTTTGGCCTGCGGGTTGGAGCCGACGGCGCGGGCGTGGACCTTGCCGATGCGGCCGGCACCGAGGAGGGCGAAGCGGAGTACCATGGAATGTCCTTTGAGGATGGTTCGAAGCAAACTGTCAGCGCCGGTCATGGGCGCGGGTGGTTTTCCGGTCAAGACAAGATATCGACAGGAGGCGCCGACCGCCGCCCCCGTGCCCGGCCTCAAGCCGCGAGTTCGGCTTCCCCGGTCTTGGCGCCGGTTATGTAGGAGACGATGTCCTGTCCGTCGGTGTCCTGCTTGCGCAGATTTGCGACGATGCGGCCGCGCCGGAACACGACGATGCGGTCGCAAAGGTCGAACACCTGGCGCATGTTGTGGCTGATCAGGATCAGCGGCTCGCCATTGTCCTTCAGCGTGCGGATGATGTTTTCGACCTGCGCCGTTTCCTGCACGCCGAGTGCTGCCGTCGGCTCGTCCATGATGATCAGCTTGGAGGCGAAGGTGGCGGTCCTGGCAATCGCCACGCACTGGCGCTGGCCGCCCGACATGTGGCGGATGGTGTTGGACAAATTGGGAATTTTCACCGCCGTGCGGACCAGCGCCGCCTCGGTCGCCTTGCGCATGTACTTGCGGTCGAGGATCGAGAACGGGCCAAGGTTGAACAGCACTTTTTCACGGCCGAGGAACAGGTTCGACGGCACGTCGAGGTCGTCGGCGAGTGCCAGGTTCTGGAACACGGTCTCGATGCCTGCCTCGCGCGCCTCGATGGGGCCGTTGAAATTCACTTCCTTGCCGTCGAACCAAATCTGGCCGCTGGTGCGCTGCTCGACCGCGGTGATCTGGCGCACGAAGGTCGACTTGCCGGCGCCGTTGTCGCCCATGATGGCGACATGTTCGCCCTTGCGCAGCTCGAAATTCGCGCCTTCGAGCGCATGCACGCCGCCATAGCGCTTGGTCAGGTTTTCGGTCTTCAGGACGATGTCTGACATGGTCAAGCCCTCAATGCCCGCAGGCGTTGGCGCCACTGGTCGAGAACGACCGCTCCGACGATGATCACGCCCTTGACCATCTCCTGGTAGTAGGCGTCGAGGCGCAGGAAGGTGAAGCCGGAAATGATGACGCCGAAGATCAGAGCGCCGATCACCGTGCCGATGATGGAGCCGCGGCCGCCTGACAGCGAGACGCCGCCGATGACCGCCATGGCGATGGCGTCGAGTTCGTACATCACGCCCATGCCGGCCTGGGCGGTCAGGTTCTTGGAAGACAGCACCACCGCGGCGAGCGCGGCAAGAATGCCGGCGATGACATAGACGAGGATCTTGTGGTTGGCGATCTTGATGCCCGACATGCGTGCGGCGTCTTCGTTCGAGCCGATCGCGTAGCAGTGCTTGCCATACCGCGTGTAGGTCATGATCAGCTGGAACAGCACCGCCAGCGACAGGAAGATGATGACGGGCATCAGGCCCTTGCCGATCGCGGCGAAACTGTCGGTCGGGAACGAGATCGGCTGTCCCTTCGACCACCATTTGGCGATGCCGCGCGCCGTCACCATCATGCCGAGCGTGGCGATGAAGGGCGGGATGCGCGTGTAGGCGATCAAGGCGCCGTTGACCAGGCCGGCGAGCAGGCCGCAGCCGATCGCCACCAGCAGCGGCACGATGACGGGCAGGTCGGTCAGTCCCTGCGCCAGGAACATGGCCTTGGGATTGGGGTTGCCGTTGACGGTCGCTACCTGGGCGAAACTCATGGCGATCATCGCGGTGGCGCCGACGATCGAACCCGACGACAGGTCGATGCCACCGGAGATGATCACCTGCGTCACGCCGATGGCGATGATGCCGACGATCGACACCTGCAGGATGATGATCTGCAGGCGGGCCTCGTTGAAGATGCCGGCGACGTCGCTGCGGGTGTTGAACAGGAAGCTGTCGCCGAGAAAGATCCGGCCGATCGCCTCGAAGATGGCGACGAGGATGACGAGCGCCAGGAAAACGTTGAACTCGGCCGGCCACGACCGCTTCTTCGCATCATAGGTGAGCCCGCCGACGCCATGAGATGTCTGTGCCAATCTTCTATCCTCCGTCAGCCGCGGTCGCTCGTCGGCACCTTGCCGGTGCCGGGGGAGTGAGCGGCGCTGTCCTTGCGTGACAGCGCCGCTCGGTATGGGCGCCGATCAGTTCTTCTTCAGGAACTTGTCGATGTTGGCCGGGGTGACCAGCTGGAAGGGCACATAGACCTTGTGTTCCACCTTCTCGCCCTTGGCCAGCTTCAGCGCCGCGTCCAGCGCGCCGGCGCCCTGGCCGGCGGCATCCTGGAACACGGTGGCGTCGAGGTCGCCCGCCTGCATGGCGGCCAGCGCGTCCTGGGTGGCGTCGACGCCGCCGACGACAACCGACTTCATGTCGACGTTTGCGGCCTTCATCGCCTGGATGGCGCCGATAGCGCTTTCGTCATTGTTGGCGATGACGCCGTCGAACTTCTTGCCCGTCGACAGCCAGTTGGTCATCAGGTTCTGGGCTTCGTCGCGGTTCCAGTTCGAGGTCTGCTTGTCGATGATCTTGATGAAGCTGCAATCCGGCGTGGCGATCACCTCTTCGATGTCCTTGGTGCGCTGCACGGCGGCCTGGTTGGAGAGCTCGCCCATGATCACATAGACATTGGCTTCCTTCTTGCCGGCTTCGGTGAACAGGCGGCAGACTTCCTTGGTCTCGAGCGTGCCGGAATCGGCTTCGTTCGAGGCGACGAAGGCCTGGTTGTCAGGCAAGGTGTCGACGTTGACCGGCTCGCGGTTGACGTAGACCAGCGGGATCTTGGCGGCCGCCGCGGCGTCCGACATTGCTTGCGTGGCCGAGGTGTCGACCGGGTTGACGATGATGGCGTCGACGCCCGAAGCGGCGAAGTTCTTGATCTGGTCGAGCTGCTTGGCGACGTCGTTCTGTGCGTCCTCGACCTGCAGCTCCACGCCGCTCATGCCCTTGGCCTGCTCGATCATGCCGTTGCGCAGCACGGTCAGGAAATTGTCATCGAACTTGGCCATCGACACGCCGATCTTGGCGGCAAAAGCCGACGAACTCATCAGCGCCGCGAAAGCGACGCCCAAAATCAGTTTCTTCATTGTATCTCTCCTCCACATATTGGTGTCCGGTTGCACCGATCTATCCGGAACTCCCCGATCTGCCCGGGGAATCTCTCCCTCAAATCATTCCGTTCCGGTGCGGCGGTCTTCCCATCGGCTGGAACGCCAAACTGCCTCTTTGAAACAGATGTTCCGGAACGAAAGAACCAAAATGCACAGTTAGTGAAATATTTATTCCATTTCAGCGGAACGCGTCAAGGGCGATTCCGCGATCCGCCGCCGGATTTTCGGATCGTTCTGATAGGTTCTATCATTTCCGGCGGCTGCTCGCGTCCGGAAGAGATCAGATATTTTCCGGCAGATAGACGTCGAAGGGCAGGAAGGTCTGGCCGGGGGCGTTGGCTGCGCCGGTTTCGATGGCATGCACCATCCGATCGACCAGTTCGCGGCAGAGCGCGGCCAGCGGCGTCGAGATCACCATGGTGAGGATGTTGTCGGCGAGTGCCGCTCGCGACTCGGCGTTGATCTCGTTGCAGACGACCACCGGCATATGTACAGGCTTTGCTGCCCGCAGCGCCGAGACCGCGCCTTCCATGCCACCGCCCGCGACGTAGCAGCCGGCAAGGTCCGGATAGCGCGCCAGAAGATCGATCATCGCATCATGGGTCACCTGGTTTGCCTCCAGGTTGACCAGCGTTTCCAGCACGCTGAAGTCGGGTGCGTGCTCGCGAAAGAAGGAGCGGAAGCCGATCTCGCGCAATTCGTGGCCATGGAAGCGATGGCTGCCGACGAAGAGGGCGACCTTGCCGGGTTGTCGCGCCGCCCTGGCGATCATCCAGGCCGCGGTACGACCGACCTTGCGGTTGTCGAGACCGACATAACCCTCGCGGATACCGGCGGCAAAGTCGGACAACAGCGAGAAGACCGGTTGCCTCCTCGCCTTCAACGCCTCGACTGTCGCCGTTAGGGTCGGATGGTCCGGGCCGACAACGGCGATGGCCCTCGATTTTGCCGCTAGCCCGCGCATCTGGGCGGCGATCTCGTCTGGGATCAGGGAACCGGCGAAGTCGATGGTTGCGACGCCGCGGAACCGCTGCGATTGCGAGACCGCCAGTTCAAGTTCCCGCGCGAAATCGCCGTAGAACACATCATTGCCGCGAAGCAGCAGGAAGCCCAGCCGGTACTCCGGCAGTTCCTGGCGCATGCGCTGCTTGATCAGGCCGGCTGCATGGTAGCCGATCTCGGTCGCCGTCTCATAGACGCGGCGCGCGGTTTCCTCGCGCACCGGCAGGCGATTGTTGAGCACCCGGTCCACCGTGGCAACGCTGACGCCGGAGATGCGCGCCAGGTCTGATATGGTCGGCCGTTTCGCCATGATCGCCCTCGTTCGAGTCCCGATATGGATACATCATTCTGATGGGAAATGATAGAAACTATCTTTGTGAGATTGAGTCTATCAGAGAGCGGCGGTATTTTCTGGTTCGAAGCCAGTGGGTGCCAAAAGAACAGGTGATCGGCATTCGCTTGGGCGCGCGCCTTTCACAGGAGGCAAACATGACCGCAGCACCGTCCCGGCGTGACTACAGCCTGATCGGCCGCGACGCCAAGCTCGCCGTGGAAAACGGCCTGTCGGCGGCCGAATGGTATCACACCGACGTGTCCCGCAAGCAGATGAAGGAGCTGATGCAGCGCTCCGACGGCCCGGCCATCCGCGACACCGCGATCTGGATCGCCGCGCTGGTCGTCAGCGGTGCCGGCGCCGCCTGGTTCTGGGGCACATGGTGGTGCGTGCCGTTCTTCTTCGTCTACGGCGTGCTCTACGGCTCATCCACCGATTCACGCTGGCATGAATGCGGCCATGGCACCGCCTTCCGCACGCAATGGATGAACGATGCGGTCTACCAGGTCGCCTGCTTCATGATCATGCGCAATCCGGTGACATGGCGCTGGAGCCACACGCGCCATCACACCGACACCATCATCGTCGGCCGTGACCCGGAAATCTCGGTCATGCGGCCGCCGGACCTGGTGCGTGCCATTCTCGGTTTCGTCGGCGTGCTCGATGCCTGGCACGCGATGAGCGATATGCTGCGCAACGCCGCCGGCAACATCAGCGCCGCCGAAAAGACCTTCATTCCGCAACAGGAGCAGCCGAGAGCGATCCGCGTCGCCCGTATCTGGACGGCGATCTATGCCGTTACAATCGCGCTGGCGCTGTATTCCGGCTCGTTCCTGCCGCTGATGCTGGTCGGCCTGCCCAGGCTCTACGGAGCCTGGCATCATGTCATGGTCGGCCTGCTGCAGCATGGCGGCCTGGCCGACAACGTCACCGACCATCGGCTGAACAGCCGCACCCTCTACATGAACCCGGTTAGCCGCTTCATCTACTGGAACATGAACTACCATGTCGAACATCACATGTTCCCGATGGTGCCCTACCACGCGCTGCCGAAGCTGCATGAACTGATCAAGCACGATTTGCCGGCGCCGACGCCGTCGATCCTGGCCGGCTATCGCGAGATGATCCCGGTCTTCCTGCGCCAGCTGCGCAACGAGGACTATTTCCTCAAGCGCGAATTGCCGCCGACCGCCCGGCCGTACCGCGAGGAATTCCACAACGATGCCGTCGCGGCAGCGGCGGAATGAGCTGAAACGATCAAGTGTGAGGATGCAATGAACGACTGGGTCGAGGCCTGTGCCGCCGAGGAAATCGACGAAGAGGACGTGATGCGCTTCGATCACGGCGGACGCACCTTCGCCATCTATCGCAGCCCCGACGATGAATTCTTCGCCACTGATGGCCTCTGCACGCATGAGAAAATCCACCTGGCCGACGGGCTGGTGATGGACGACATCATCGAATGCCCCAAGCACAATGGCCGTTTTAACTACAAGACCGGCGCGGCCAAGGGCGCGCCGGCCTGCGTCAATCTCAAGACCTATCCGGTCAAGGTCGACGCCGGCAAAGTACTCGTCCAGATCGGGTGACGGAGATGGCGCAAGGGATGGTCATCGTCGGTGCCGGAGAATGCGGTGGCAGGGCTGCCCTTGCCCTGCGCGACCTCGGCTATGAAGGGCCGGTGACGCTGGTCGGCGACGAGCCGCATCTGCCTTACGAACGGCCGCCGCTGTCGAAGGAGGCGATGGCCAGCGAGACCCCTGAAATCAGGGCGATCACCAGCGACGAACTGTTGGCCGAGAAGTCGATCCGGCATCTCCGTTCCGTCCGGGCCGCGGGGATCGATCGCACCGCGCATGTCGTGCGTCTGTCGGACGGGGCTTCGCTTTCCTATGACAAGCTCCTGCTGGCCACCGGTTCGACCCCGCGCAAATTGCCGATGCCGGGACTGGGGTCGCGCTGCGTCTACCTCCGGACCTTCGCCGACGCGCTCGCCATCCGCGCCCATCTCAGGGCCGGCAGCCGCATCGCCATTGTCGGCGGCGGCTTCATCGGCCTGGAACTCGCCGCCTCGGCCCGAAAGCTCGGCGCTTCGGTTACCGTCATCGAGGCGCAGCCGCGCATCCTGATGCGCGGCGTGCCGGTCGAGATTGCCGGGATCGTCCATGACGCGCATGAAGCCGAGGGCGTGAAAATCCTCGCCGGCCAAGGCATCACGGCGATTGCCGACGATAGCGCCGAGGTTCGCGTCACGCTTGCGGACGGGAAGGACATCGTCGCCGATCTCTCGGTGATAGGCATCGGCGCCGTGCCGGTGACCACGCTTGCGGCCGAAGCCGGACTCACCATCGATAACGGCATTGCCGTCGACGCCGAACTGCGCACCAGCGATCCTGATGTCTTTGCCGCGGGCGACTGCTGTTCGTTCCCACTGGCCGTCTATGGCGGCCGCCGCGTGCGGCTGGAGGCCTGGCGCAATGCGCAGGAGCAGGGCGCGCTGGCCGCAAGAAACATGCTGGGCGCCGGCGAGGCGCATGCGGCGGTGCCCTGGTTCTGGTCGGATCAGTATGGCCTGTCGCTGCAGATCGCGGGTCTTTCCGACGAAGGCCGCGGCATCGTGCGCCGGGACCTCGGCGAGGGCGCCTTCATCCTCTTTCACCTGGCCGAAGACGGCAGGCTGGTGGCGGCCAGCGGCATTGGTCCCGGCAATACGGTCGCCCGCGACATCAGGCTGGCCGAAATGCTCATCGGCAAGCGGGCAAAGCCGGCGCCGGAGGCGCTGGGATCGCCTGATGTCAAGCTGAAGGCATTGCTGGCGGCGTGAGTGGATAAGCTGGCCTACCCTCCCCCTTGCAGGGAGGGTCGCTGCGAAGCAGCGGGGTGGGGGTGCCCCTAAAACAGCGCCTTGAGCTCCGGCAGCTTGTCGTTGACCAGCCAGCCGTAATAATTCTCTTCCGGCAGTTTTACCGGCTCTCCGGCGGCGCGGCGCTTGTCGTTCTCCGCCTTCAGCGCATAGGCGCGCTGTTCGGGATTGCCGACATTGTAGAGCGTGGCGGTCAGCCCCGGATTGCCCGAAATGTCGAAGCCGGCAATGTTCTTGTAGGCATCGATCGATTTCCGGATCGTCGCGGCGACGTAAGGCAGGGTAAGGTCAGGATCCATGATGGTCTTGTAGACCGAATTGGGATCGCCGACGTCGAGCTCGGGCAGGCCGGAAACCTTGTGCACGAGATCGCTCATCTGCAGGGCGGTCAGCGGGTTCAGCTGGCCAAGCCCAAAAGTCTGGCCGGCATAATAAGGCTGGAAGAAAGTGGCGCCGAAGCGGTCGTCGGGAAAGCTTGTGCCGCCGACCGTCTTGCCCCGAAACGCGCGGTTCCACACCTGCTCGCGGCATTCCCACAGATCGTAGCTGTCGGACGTCCCGGCGCATTTCTTGAATTCCGGCCGCTGCACGAAATCGGTGATGTCCTCGCCCTCATAGGCGAAGGACAGTTTGCTGGAGAGGTACGAGATCGCCTTGACGTAGTAGGTCTGCAGCCGGTCATAGGCGTCGACATTGTAGGTATGCTCGCCGACGATGGCGCCGACAATGTGCAGGGGGTCGATGCCGTAGGCGCTTGCTGCCTTCTTGATCTTGCCGCGCAGCTCGGCATCGTTCTGCAGCAGGGCGTAGACCTTGCGGTACTTCGCCTGGAAGGTGGTGTTGGTCGCTTGCGTGCGTCGGCTCGAGGCGCCCGGAATGTCGGGTTGCTCGGCATTGCGGTTTCCCGCCGGCACCAATGTCGCCGCCTCGGCGGCGAACAGCATCGCCGCCAGCGTCAAGCCGAGAATGATGGGCCCGAGAAGGATTGGCCCGAGAATGATTGGGATCAGTTTTTTCATGCGCCGCCGCCTGCAAATCTTGCGGGCAAACTAGGTAGTGCTCAGGGTTGAGTCGAGAGCGCCCCTTCATCCGGCAAGACGAAAGGTGGCCGGATGATACCATCTGGCCACACATGGTTCACTGCCGGACCTTGTGCAACGCGTCCGGGAGGACGCGCAGCACTCTGAGCCGGCGCCGGACTGCGCCGGCGCTTTCGTTTAAAGGATGAATCGCGACAAATCTGTGTTGCGCGACAGGTTGCCGACATGCTTTTCGACATAGGCGGCGTCGATGGTGACTGACGTGCCGTTGCGGTCCGGCGCATCGTAGGAAATCTCGTCCAGCACCCGCTCCATCACCGTCTGCAGGCGCCGGGCGCCGATGTTCTCGACGCTGGCGTTGAGGTCGACGGCGATGCCGGCAAGCGAATCGATGGCGTCGTCGGTGAAGGTCAGGTCGACGCCCTCGGTCTTCATCAGCGCGATATACTGCTTGATCAGACTGGCCTCGGTCTCGGTCAGGATGCGGACGAAATCGCCCTTCTCCAGCGCGCGCAACTCGACGCGGATCGGCAGGCGGCCCTGCAGTTCCGGCAACAGGTCTGACGGCTTCGAGACATGGAACGCGCCCGAGGCGATGAACAAGATATGATCCGTCTTCACTGGCCCGTATTTGGTCGCAACGGTGGTGCCCTCGACCAGCGGCAGCAGGTCGCGTTGCACGCCTTCGCGTGACGGGCCGCCCGAAATGTCCGATCTCGCGGCGATCTTGTCGATCTCGTCGAGGAAGACGATGCCGTCATTCTCGGTGGCGTCGAGCGCCCGGCGCACCACCTCATCCTGGTCTAGCAGCTTGTCGGATTCGTCGGCGACCAGCAGGTCGTAGGATTCCTTCACCGTCGTCTTGCGCGATTTGGTCTTCTTGCCGCCCATGGCTTTCGACAGCATGTCGTTGATGTTGAGCACGCCGATATTGGCGCCCGGCATGCCGGGAATCTCGAAGCCGGGCATGCCGCCATTGCCGGTGTCGGCCACTTCGATCTCGATCTCCTTGTCGTCGAGTTCGCCCTCGCGCAATTTTTTGCGGAAAGAATCACGCGTTGCCGGGCTCGCCGTCTTGCCGACCAGCGCTTCCAGCACCCGCTCCTCGGCGTTGATGTGAGCGCGTGCCTTGACGTCCTCACGCATCTTCTCGCGCATCAGGCCGATGGCGATCTCGACAAGGTCGCGCACGATCTGCTCGACATCGCGGCCGACATAGCCGACCTCGGTGAACTTGGTGGCCTCGACCTTGACGAAAGGCGCGCCGGCCAGCCGCGCCAGGCGGCGCGAAATCTCGGTCTTGCCGACGCCGGTCGGGCCGATCATCAGGATGTTCTTCGGCATCACCTCTTCGCGCATCTGGCCTTCGAGCTGCTGGCGGCGCCAGCGGTTGCGCAACGCAATGGCCACGGCGCGCTTGGCGTCCTTCTGGCCGATGATGAAACGGTCGAGTTCCGAAACGATTTCGCGGGGAGAAAATGTGCTCATATCACTAAATTCCACTTTGCCACTGCTTGATGGCCTCGAACGGATGCAGCAGCATGATCACGTTGAGTGTCAGATTGTCCCGGATAAGATAGCCAGTACCCACTTCGAAGATGATGGCGAGGCTGACGATCACCCATATAGGTAGCCTTCGCGCCATCACAAATCCCAGCACCATGGCCAGTGTGTCGGACACCGAATTGATGATGCTGTCGCCGTAATAGTCGAGCGAAATGGTGCCGGCGCGATAGCGTTCGATGATGAACGGGCTGTTCTCGAGCAGTTCCCAGCCGCCTTCGATGAGAACGGCGAATGCGAGCCTCAGCCCGATCGGCGAGCGCGGAAACAGGAACCTTGCCAGCGCGTAGAACAGGAAGCCATGGATGATGTGCGAGAAGGTGTACCAGTCCGAAATGTGCTGGGAGTTCTCCGAACTGTTGACCACGCCATGCCAGAGTTTGACGTAGCCGCAGGTGCAGATTGGCGTCCGGCCCATACCGTACAAGGCGCCGGCCTGGAAAATGAGCAAGGCCAGCACCAGCAGAAGCCCCATGCGCCAGCTGTCTTCATAGGCAGAAAGCGTCTTATCCACTTCTGGCGCGGTCATTCAGTCAGCCCCCAAATCCTTGTCGTCTTCTGTCGCATCGATCGCCATCAGCACGACGTCGCCATAGACCGATTGCCTGCGGTCAATTGCCCTGAATCCCGCCTTTTCATAGGCACGGATGGCCCTGATATTGGCGGGATCGGGATCGATGATGACGCGCGGCACGCCTTCCTCGAACAGATCCTCGACGAACTGGCGCACGATGGCCGAGCCATGGCCGATGCCGACCAGCTCCGGCGGGCCGATCGACAGGTCGATGCCGAGCGTGCCGAACGGCTGATCGGCATAGGGATGGTCGTCTTCCATGTGCGGATCGTAGCTCTGCAGATAGGCGATCGGCTTGCCGTCGAGCTCGACGATCAGCGGCTCGACGGAAATACTCTCGATGTGGTCGCGAATCCCGGCGATCTCCGTCGCCGGATCGTCCCACCATTCGGCCACATGCGGCTCGGCGAGCCAGCCGGCGATCATCGGCAGGTCCTTTTTGGTCACCGGCCGAAAATCGTAGCTACTTTCTTGTTTGACCATGATCTTTTCCGAAAACCGGGTCCCACTTTGCGGGATCATGGTCTGGTTCAGGCGGCATCGAGGGTTTCGACAACGAAATTGTTGTTGGTGTAGACGCAGATGTCGGAAGCGATCTGCATCGCCTTGCGGGCGATCTCCTCGGCGTTCTTGTCGGTGTCCATCAGCGCGCGCGCCGCGGCCAGCGCGTAATTGCCGCCGGAACCAATGGCCATGACGCCATGTTCGGGCTCGAGCACGTCGCCGGTGCCGGTCAGCGCCAGCGAGACCGATTTGTCGGCAACCAGCATCATCGCCTCCAGCCGGCGCAGATAGCGGTCGGTGCGCCAGTCCTTGGCGAGCTCGACGCAGGCGCGCGTCAACTGGTCGGGATATTGTTCGAGCTTGGCTTCCAGCCGTTCCAGAAGCGTGAACGCGTCCGCCGTGGCCCCGGCGAAACCGGCAATCACGGTGCCGTCCTTGCCGATGCGGCGCACCTTGCGGGCGTTGCCCTTCATGATGGTCTGGCCAAGGCTGACCTGGCCGTCGCCGGCGATCACCACCTTGTTGCCCTTGCGCACGGTCACGATGGTCGTGGCGTGCATGGTCAGATTATCAGACATTTCCTGGCTCCGATGCGCGCCATCCCTTCAAAAGGCGATCCGGCGCGTTACGAGTGACTTTGATCGGCCCATATGTATGCATGGGGCTGGTGATTGCAAACCGCTCGATACCGGCCCGGATGGCAACTGGCAATCGCCGGATCATGCTGCTAGAAGGCTCTCGTTTTCAAGCAGGTGCGCTGCGAAAAGCATGCAAGCCCTGGGACAAGGACTGGATCATGTCGCCCCGTTCCGCCGAAGCAAGTCGCAAGACCAAGGAAACCGACATCGCCGTGTCGGTCCACGTCGACGGCTCCGGCAAGTCGGACATCGCTACCGGCGTCGGCTTCTTCGACCACATGCTGGACCAGCTGTCCCGCCACTCGCTGATCGACATGACGGTCAAGGCCAAGGGCGACCTTCATATAGACGACCACCACACGGTCGAGGACACCGGCATCGCGCTCGGCCAGGCGCTGGCCAAGGCGCTCGGCGAACGGCGCGGCATCATGCGCTATGCCTCGATCGACCTTGCCATGGACGAGACGCTGACGCGCGCGGCGATCGATGTATCGGGCCGCCCCTTCCTGGTCTGGAACGTTTCGTTCTCGTCGCCCAAGATCGGGACCTTCGACACCGAACTGGTGCGGGAGTTCTTCCAGGCGCTGGCGCAGAACGCCGGCATCACGCTGCACGTCACCAACCACTATGGCGCCAACAACCACCACATCGCCGAGACCTGCTTCAAGGCCGTGGCACGCGCGCTGCGTACCGCACTTGAGCGCGATCCGCGCCAGCCGGACGCGGTTCCCTCCACGAAGGGATCGCTGAAGGGATAGCCTCATGGCCGCCTATGTCGTCATGGAACCGCCCGGCCGCGCAGAGAAGGCCGACACGACGGCCTTTGTGCGCGACGGCTTCACCTGGCTCGGCCTGCTGGCGCCGCCGCTATGGTTTGCGTGGCACCGGCTGTGGATCGAAGCCGCGCTCGCCTTCGTCGTCATGGCCCTGCTCTCGGTGCTGAGCGAAAAGCTCGGCCTGGGGCTGGCCGGTTCGCTGCTATCGTTGCTCGTTTCGCTCTATGTCGGCCTCGAGGGTCAGGCCTTGCGGATCGCCGCATTGCGCCGTCGTGGCTGGCATTCATGGGGCGTCGTCGAGGCAGGATGGATGGGCGATGCCGATATCCGCTACGCGCTGGAAGCCGAAACGCTGGCGGACGAAGCCGTGCCGGCCCCGCGCATGGTTCCCGATGCCGCGCAGGCGCGGCCGTCGCAGCCGGGCATCGCGCTGGGGCTGACCCACATTCCGGGAAGACACTGACATGCGGGTTGCGATCATCGATTACGGCTCGGGCAATCTGCGCTCGGCCACCAAGGCCTTTGAGCGTGCGGCGCGTGAGGCCGGCATCGCCGCGACCATAGACCTTACGGCCGACGCGGAACGGGTGCGCACCGCCGACCGCATCGTGCTGCCGGGCGTCGGCGCTTATGCCGACTGTGCCGCCGGCCTGCGCGCCGTCGAGGGCATGTGGGATGCGGTGGAAGAAGTGGCGATCGCCAAGGGCAGGCCGTTTCTCGGTATCTGCGTCGGCATGCAATTGATGTCGCAACGCGGCCTGGAAAAGACCGTCACCCATGGCTTTGGCTGGATATCGGGCGACGTCAAGGAGATCACGCCCGCCGACCCGGCGTTGAAGATCCCGCAGATCGGCTGGAACACGATCGACGTCTCGCGCCAGCATCCGCTGTTTGCCGGCATTCCGACCGGCCCGGACGGGCTGCACGCCTATTTCGTTCATTCCTACCATCTCGATGCCCAGAAGGCGGACGAGGTCCTGGCGGTTGCCGACTATGGCGGCCCGGTCACGGCAACTGTCGCCCGCGACAATCTCGCCGGCACGCAGTTCCATCCCGAAAAGAGCCAGGCGCTGGGCCTGGCGCTGATCACCAATTTCCTGCGCTGGAGGCCATGAGCACCATGAGCAAGAAGGGCTATTGGATTGCGCTGATCGATGTCCGCGATCCCGAACTGTACAAGCAGTACATCGAGGCGAACGCGGTTGCCTTCGCCAAATATGGCGCGAGGTTCGTCGTGCGGGCCGGCCGCTATGAAAATCCAGAGCAGCCGACCGGCAATCGTCATGTCGTTGTCGAGTTCGAAACCTACGACAAGGCAGTCGCATGCTATCATTCGCCGGAATATCAGCATGCCTCGAAGTTCCGGCTTGCCGCCTCATCAGGCCATTTTGTCATCGTTGAGGGCGCTTGAACCGATGATCCTGTTTCCAGCCATCGATCTCAAGGACGGCAAATGCGTGCGCCTGAAGCACGGCGACATGGCGACCGCGACCATCTACAATGACGACCCGGCCGCACAGGCCCGGGCATTCGAGGACCAGGGCTTCGAATGGCTGCACGTCGTCGACCTCAACGGCGCCTTCCAGGGCCAGAGCGTCAATTCCGCTGCGGTCGGCGCCATCCTCAAGGCGACGAAGAACCCGGTCCAGCTCGGCGGTGGCATCCGCACGCTTGAGCAGATCGAGGACTGGCTCGACCGTGGGCTTGCCCGCGTCATCCTCGGTACGGTGGCGGTGCGCGATCCCGACCTGGTCAAACAAGCCTGCAAGGCGTTTCCGGGCAAAGTCGCCGTCGGCATCGACGCCAAGGGCGGCAAGGTGGCGGTCGAGGGCTGGGCCGAGGCCTCCAGCCTCGGCGTCATCGAACTGGCCAGGAAGTTCGAGGGCGCCGGCGTCGCCGCCATCATCTACACCGATATCGACCGCGATGGCGTGCTGACCGGCATCAATTGGGATTCCACCATCGACCTTGCCGACGCGGTGTCTATTCCCGTCATCGCGTCGGGCGGCCTCGCCTCGATCGCCGACATCGTGCGCATGACCATGCCGGACGCGCAAAAACTCGAAGGCGCGATCTCGGGCCGGGCGCTCTATGACGGCCGCATCGATCCGGCCGAGGCGCTGGCGGTCCTGCGGGGCAGGCCGGCGGCGGAGGCGCGGTCGTGAAAATCACCATCATCCTGGCCTCCTATGACAGCGGCCACTTCCACGGCGGCATGGGCCAGGGACCGGACGCGCTGATATCGGGCGGGCTGGTCGATGCCCTGACCATGGCCGGCCACGAGGTCACGGTCGAGGACATCGGCAAGGTCGGCGACAACCAGGAGCGCGAGATCGCCACCGGCTTTGCCGTCTGCAACGCCGTTTCGGGGGAGGTGCGCATTGCCCGCGACCGGGGCCGCTTCCCCATCGTTCTGGCGGGAAACTGCCTCACATCAGCCGGTGCGGTCGCCGGCGGAGCCGCCGACGCGATCGTCTGGGCCGACCAGCATGGCGACCTCAACACCCCGGAAACTTCCACATACGGCTTTCTCGACGGCATGGCGCTGTCGACCGTGCTCGGCCAGTGCTGGCATCCGATGGCGGCAGGCATTCCCGGCTTCAAGCCAATCGATCCGTCGCGCTGCGTGCTCGTCAACGCCCGTGATCTCGATCCTGCGGAGGAAAAGCTTCTCGAGACGTTGCCGGTCATCCGCACCGAATGTCCCGGCGTGGCGCAAGCGACGGAAAGGCTGAAGGCCGCCGGTGCCGAACGCGTGCACATGCATCTCGATCTTGACGTGCATGATCCCGAGGAACTGCAGGCCAACCGCTACACCACCCCAGGTGGGCCAAATCCGCAACAGCTGCGCGACGCGGCCTGTGCCGTGGCGCTTGCGATCCCGGTCGTCGGCATCACCATTTCCGCTTACGACCCGGCCTTCGACGCGCAGGCCGATGTGCCTCCGCTGGTCGGCCAGTTGCTGAACGATCTCATCGCCACGATAGAGGGCCGCTGATGCTAAAAGCCCGCGTCATCCCTTGCCTCGACGTCAAGGACGGCCGTGTCGTCAAGGGCGTCAATTTCGTCGATCTCATCGATGCCGGCGACCCGGTCGAGGCGGCCAAGGCCTATGACGCCGCCGGCGCCGACGAGTTGTGCTTCCTCGACATCACCGCTTCATCGGACAATCGCGAGACCATCTTCGACGTCGTCGCCCGCACCGCCGAACAATGTTTCATGCCGCTGACCGTCGGCGGCGGCGTGCGCCAGGTCGCCGACATCCGAAAACTGCTTTTGGCCGGCGCCGACAAGGTTTCGATCAACACGGCGGCGGTGAAGAACCCGGATTTCGTCGCGGAAGCCGCGGACAAGTTCGGCAACCAATGCATTGTCGTCGCGATCGACGCCAAGAAAGTCTCCGGCGCCGGCGAGGCCGACCGCTGGGAGATATTCACCCATGGCGGACGCGAGAAGACCGGCATCGATGCGGTCGACTTCGCGCGCCAGATGGTCGATCGCGGCGCCGGCGAGATCCTTTTGACCTCGATGGACCGCGACGGCACCAAGGCCGGCTATGACATCGCGCTGACCCGCGCGGTAGCCGATGCGGTGCGCGCGCCGGTCATTGCTTCGGGCGGTGTCGGCACCCTCGATCACATGGTGGCAGGCATTCGCGACGGCCATGCCGGCGCGGTGCTGGCGGCGTCGATCTTCCATTTCGGCACCTACACCATAGCGCAGGCCAAGGCGCATATGGCCCAGGCCGGACTGCCGATGCGGCTGGACTCCCTGGGTAATCGGTCCTAAACGGCGGCCATGGCTGAGTTTTCGCTGTCAGATCTGGAAAAAATCGTCCGGGAACGCGCGCGGTCCGGCGATCCGGATTCGTGGACGGCCAAGCTGTTCGCACGCGGCATCGACAAGGCGGCGCAGAAGCTCGGCGAAGAGGCGGTCGAGACGGTGATTGCCGCCGTCAAGGGCGACAAACAGGCTCTCGTTTCGGAAAGTGCCGATCTCATATATCATTGGCTCGTCGTTCTCGGCATCTCCGGGGTGCCGTTGAGCGACGTGCTCAAAGAACTCGAAAGCCGCACCGGGCGTTCGGGCATCTCCGAGAAGGCGGCACGGCCCAAGGGCTGACCGCGAGGGAGGGCAGGTATCTCGATGGATCAGCTCGCGCCGACCGAGAAATATTCCCCCTTTCGTTTCTTTTCGGCCGAGCAATGGTCGCAGTTCCGCGCCGATACGCCGCTGACGCTGAGCGAGGACGAATTCCGCCGCTTGCGTTCGCTGAACGACCCGGTCGACCTCGAAGAGGTCAAGCGCATCTATCTGTCGCTGTCGAGGCTCCTGTCGGCGCATGTCGAGGCCAGCCAGCTCCTGTTCCGGCAGCGCCAGGCCTTCTTCAATGCATCGGACATAGTCAAGACGCCGTTCATCATCGGCATCGCCGGTTCCGTCGCGGTCGGCAAGTCGACCACGGCGCGCGTGCTGAAGGAGCTGTTGGCGCGCTGGCCGTCAAGCCCCAAGGTAGATCTCATCACCACCGACGGCTTCCTGCTGCCCAACGAGGTCCTGCGCCGCGAAAACCTGATGGAGCGCAAGGGTTTTCCCGACAGCTACGACGTCGGCGCACTGCTGCGCTTCCTCTCGGGCATCAAGTCGGCGCAGCAAAATGTCCGCGCGCCGGTCTATTCGCATCTGACCTACGACGTCATTCCCGGCGAGTTCGTCACCATCGACCGGCCCGACATCCTGATCTTCGAAGGCATCAATGTTCTGCAGCCGGGCAAGCTGCCGCAGGACGGCAAGATCGTACCTTTCCTGTCCGATTTCTTCGACTTCGCCATCTACATCGACGCCGACGAGAAGCTGATCCATCAGTGGTACATCTCCCGCTTCATGCGGCTGCGCGAGACCGCCTTCCGCAACCCGGATTCCTTCTTCCACCGCTATTCGCAGCTGTCGCAGGAAGCGGCCCGCGCCATCGCCGAGGGCCTGTGGACCAACATCAATCTGAAGAACCTGCGCGAGAACATCCTGCCGACTCGCGCCCGCGCCGATCTCATCCTGCGCAAGGGGGCAGATCATCTGGTCGAGGAAGTGGCGCTGCGCAAGCTGTGATCCCGCGAGTTAACGGCACCTTAGGCAATCCCGACTAGCGTCGCCCCAACTCCAGCGGGCGTTGGGAGGCAACCTTTGATCAATGCAAGCGCTGCCACGGGCCGCAAGGCTCGGGTTGGTTCACGGCACATTCCGGTCGTCATCGAAGCGGCGGGACCGGCGCTGCTGGTCCGCCGGACTGCAGCCCTGCTCGACACCTCGGCCACGATCCTCCACTTCGCCGGGGCCACGGCCATTGGGTTCGCTTTTGTGGAACACATTCGATGAGCATGGCGAGCGCCAGACCGGTCAACGCAGTGACCGGCCTCAGAGCATGGTTGGCGGGCCTCCCACAGACGTGGCTGGTCGCGCTTGTGGTGCTGGTTTCGCTGTTCATGCCATGGACGGCCGGCGGTAACACGGATGTCAGCTGGCTCATCATCGTCTGCCAGAAGATTCTCGATGGCCAGAAACTCTACGTCGATATTCTGGAGACCAACCCGCCCTTCTCGATTGGCCTCTATCTCGGGCCAGTATGGCTGGCCCATCGGCTGGGCGTCACGGCGGAATTTGCTGTCGAATGCATGATCTATCTGGTTTTCTTCGGGGCACTGGCACTCTCGGTCGCTGTTGTCGAGCGCGGCCATATCTTTGCGGACCTCAAGACCCGCTGGACATATCCTGCCCTCGCCGTGCTGCTTCTCATCATGCCAGGAAACATCTTCGGACAACGCGAGCATATCGGCATGATGCTTTTCATGCCGATGCTGTTCATGATGATGTGGCGGCTTGAAGAGGGTACGACACCGTCCGTTCCAATTGGTCTTGCAGCAGCTGTGGGCCTGTGCGGAAGCGTACTGCTTCTGGTCAAGCCGCATTGGGCGCTCGGTATCGCTTTGCCTTGCTTCCTGATCATGTGGCGCAAGCGCTCGTTTACAGCTTGCCTAACGCCGGAAAACATCGTTGTCGGCGCTGTTTGCATGACCTATTTGGCAGGCGTATGGCTATGGTTTCCCGAGTTCTTCGGCACATTCCTGCCATTGCTGATGCGCTACTATGTCAGCCTGCGTGCAAACAGCAACATTCTGACGGCGTTGCCGACATTTGCCGTCTTTGCCGCGTTCGTGGCGTTCCAGATGCGCAGCGCAGGTTGGCGAGGCGATGTGATGATAGCCTTGGCCAGCGCCGCCGGCTTCTTCATCTCCATGGCCTATCTCGGCAAGTACTGGCCGAACCACCAATATCCCTATCAAACGACGCTGCTTGTGGCGATGCTGGTTGCGGTGGCCGCGCGTCGGCGGGCCGCGGCCGGACTGGCTGATCCCGGGGGAGCTGCCGAAAGGGCCAGCACGCGGCTGCACACCGGAGCGGCCATTGTCGTTGTCGTCACGCTTTCGGTAATGCATCACCAATTCTATCAGATGCCTGAGAAGAGCCTGGTTGACGCGGTCAAAAGCCGGTACGCCTCGCCTTCAGTCGTCCAGATCAGTTCCGACCTTTCGGTAGGCAATCCTTTGACGCGCATGATCAACGGCCGTTGGCTGTCGGCGTATGCGCACGACTGGGTTGGCGCGCACGCGCTGTGGGGCTTGATGAACGGATGGTACAAGGGCGAAGACGAGCGCGTGGCGCGGCGGGATCTCGACAACTACACGGCCTATGTCAATGCGCTCATCCGCGACAACAAACCTGACATCATTCTCGTGGACAGAATGGACAAGAAGCCAGGGTGGTCGTTCTCGGGGAACTACCCGCCGATATGGGTGGAGTGGATGCGTCGGAACGCCGATTTCCAAGGGTTGATGGGAAACTACGAGGAAATCGCGTTGGGGGACTATATCGAGGTTTACGCGAGGCGCGGCACTGGTACGGCCACGCCTATCCCGGCACCGTCACCCGCCGCAGTGTCAGATTGATGCGGCCGCCGTTTTTGAGCAGCGCCGAGGTCGAGGGATAGATCCGGTCGACGCCGTGGAACGAGAGGCGGCCTTCGCCACCCAGTACGACGACGTCGCCGCTCTTTAGCCTGAACGACTTGGTGCCGCCCTCACGCGTCGTCTGACCGACCCTGAACAGGCAATCGTCGCCCAGCGAGACCGACACGACAGGGGCCGAAAACTCCTCTTCGTCGCGGTCCTGGTGCAGGCCCATCTTTGCCTCCGGCGTATAGAAATTGACCAGGCAGGCTTCCGGCGGATGCGGATAGCCGGAGACCTGCCGCCACAGCTCTAGCAGCCGCGGTGGGATCGGCGGCCACGGCGCCCCTGTCTGCGGATGCGTCGGCTGGTAACGGTAGCCCCGCTCCTTGTCAGTCACCCAGCCCAATGCGCCGCAATTGGTCATGCGCACGCTCATCTCCTTGCCGGTGCGCGGCATGGCCGGCACGAACAGCGGCGCCTGCTGGACGATTGCTCTCACATCCTCGACCAGCGCCTCCTGCACCTCGCGGGACAGATAGGCCGGCATGTGGCGGACGCCGTTGGGCAGAACGAGCATGGGCTGGCTCACCTCGCGAATGGTTCGAGCCGCAAAATGCCACCATCGAAGGCAAACCGCGACCCGAAAGCCAGCGGCGCGGGGTCAGGCGCCTAGTCGTTGTCTACCCGGCCGCGCAGCTTTTTGATGGTGCCGCGTCCGGCCTTGCTCTTCAGCCGCCTTTCGACCGCGCCTTTCGACGGTCTTGTCTTCTTGCGCGGCGGGGGCGGCGGCTCGGCGGCCTTGGCGACCAGCGCCGTCAGCCGCGCCCGCGCATCGGCCCGGTTCTGCTCCTGCGTGCGGAAGCGTCCGGCCTCGATGACGATGACGCCGTCTTTGGTGGCGCGCTGGCCGGCAAGCTTGATCGTGCGCGTGCGCACCCGCTCCGACAGCCCCGCTGCGTTCGCCGCGTCGAAGCGCAACTGCACCGCCGTCGCCACCTTGTTGACGTTCTGGCCGCCGGGACCCGACGAACGGATGAAATCCTCGTGCAGGTCGCCCGGATGGATCACCGCTTCGCCAGATATGATGATTGTGTCGTCGGTCGGCATGCCGCAGTCATGGCGCGGCGGACCAAAAAAGAAAAGGCCCGATCGAGATCGGGCCTCCAAGGATGCCGAGCGGCAAGGATGCCGAGCGGCCAAAGACGCCTAGCAGGTGGCGACTACTCCGCCGCTTCCTGCGTGTGTGGTGCCGCACCGAGCACGGTGGCGTCGACATGGCTCTCGAATTTCTCGAAATTGTCGATGAACATGCCGACCAGCCTTGCCGCCTGGCGGTCGTATCCGGCCTTGTCGGCCCAGGTCGAGCGAGGATCGAGGATGGCGCTGTCGACGCCGGGCACCGCCACCGGCACCGCGAAGCCGAAATTGGCGTCGGTGCGGAAGCCGGCCGTCTTCAGCGAGCCGTCGAGCGCGGCGGCAAGCAGGGCCCGCGTCGCCTTGATCGGCATGCGCTTGCCGGTGCCGTAGGCGCCGCCGGTCCAGCCTGTATTGACCAGCCAGCAATCGGCGCCGTGGCTGGCGATCAGCTGCCGCAGCAGATTGCCGTATTCCGATGGATGGCGCGGCATGAAGGGGGCACCGAAGCAAGTCGAGAACGTCGCTTCCGGCTCCGTCACGCCCTTTTCGGTCCCGGCCACCTTGGCCGTGTAGCCGGACAGGAAATGGTACATGGCCTGCGCCGGGGTCAGCCTGGCGATCGGCGGCATCACGCCGAAGGCATCGGCGGTCAGCATGATGATGTTCTTCGGGTGATTGGCGCGCCCGGTCTTCGAGGCATTGGGGATGAAGTCGAGCGGGTAGGCGCAGCGCGTGTTTTCGGTCAGCCGCCCGTCATTGAAGTCCGGCACCCCGTCGGCGTCGAGGATTACGTTCTCCAGCACGGTGCCGAAGCGTTGCGTGGTGGCGAATATCTCCGGCTCGGCTTCCGCCGACAGCCGGATCGTCTTGGCGTAGCAGCCGCCTTCGAAATTGAAGATGCCGTGCGGCCCCCAGCCATGCTCGTCGTCGCCGATCAGCGTGCGCGACGGATCGGCCGACAGCGTCGTCTTGCCGGTTCCGGAAAGCCCGAAGAAAATGGCGGCGTCGCCGGCCGGACCCTCATTGGCCGAGCAATGCATCGGCATCACGCCCTTCTGCGGCAACAAATAGTTGAGCATGGTGAAGACTGACTTCTTCATCTCGCCGGCATAGGAGGTGCCGCCGATCAGCACGATCTTGCGCGTCAGGTCGACGGCGATCAGCGTTTCGGTGCGGCTGCCGTGGCGGGCGGGATCGGCGCGGAACGACGGCAGGTCGATGATCGTCATCTCGGGCACGAACTCTGCGAGTTCACCTGCCTTCGGGCGGATGAGCAGGTTGCGGATGAACAGCGAGTGCCAGGCAAATTCGGTGATCACCCGGGTCGGCAGCTTCAGATCCGCATCGGCGCCGCCGACCAGATCCTGCACGTAAAGGTCCATGTCCGCGGCGTGGGCGAGGAAATCGGCGAGCAGCGTGTCGAACTGGGCCGGCGAGATCGCCTTGTTGTTGTCCCACCAGACATGCGGCTCGGTAGCGCCGTCGCGCACGACGAACTTGTCCTTGGGCGAGCGGCCGGTGTGCTGGCCGGTCTCGGCGACCAGCGCGCCTTGCGCGGTGAGCCGGGCTTCGCCACGCCGGATCGATTCCTCGTAAAGGGCGGCCGCACCGAAATTATAGCGCACCACGCCGGTGGTTTTCAGGCCGATACGATCGATCGCGCAAGCAGGATTGCGTTTGCCGACTTCCGACATCAAGTGTCCCTTCTTCGATTTGCCGCGTCTTTGCCGGCATGTTTCCGGCACGCCCACTGCTCGGGCTGGAACGGTCAGAACCAGAAAAGCCAAATGATATCAAATCATTAATCGATTTAAAAATTTTGAAAGTTGTTTAAATCGTTTATATGTGCAAAAATTTTCGGAGTTGCCCAAAGGATTGGCGCTGTTCGTTCGTCCAATCCATATCGAGGTAGGATTGTGGCCTGCAGCACCCGCGCGTGACAGCGGCAAAGGCCTATGCCACATTTTGTACCTAATTTGTCCTGCAAAAGCCCCTTCTCTGCGAAAGAAGGGACAGCTCATGAGGGAGCCGCTTGAAATGGCAACAATCGCGCTTGTCGATGACGACCGCAACATTCTGACGTCGGTGTCGATCGCCCTCGAATCCGAAGGCTATCGCGTCGAGACCTACACGGATGGTGCGTCCGCGCTGGAAGGATTGGCGGCCCGCCCGCCGAATCTTGCCATCCTCGACATCAAGATGCCGCGCATGGATGGCATGGAACTCTTGCGCCGGATGCGCCAGAAGTCCGACCTGCCGGTGATCTTCCTGACCTCAAAGGACGATGAGATCGACGAGTTGTTCGGCCTCAAGATGGGCGCCGACGACTTCATCCGCAAACCGTTCTCGCAACGGCTGCTGGTCGAGCGGGTGCGCGCCGTGCTGCGTCGTGCCAGCGCCCGCGAGGCCGCGGCAAAAGCGCCTAGCCAGCAGGCCCGCTCGCTGGAGCGCGGCCAGCTCGTGATGGACCAGGAACGCCACACCTGCACCTGGAAGGGCGAACCTGTGACGCTCACCGTCACCGAATTCCTGATCCTGCATTCGCTGGCGCAGCGTCCCGGCGTCGTAAAAAGCCGTGATGCGCTGATGGATTCAGCCTATGATGAGCAGGTCTATGTCGATGACCGCACGATCGACAGCCACATCAAACGGCTGCGCAAGAAGTTCAAGGCTGTCGACGACGACTTCGAGATGATCGAAACCCTCTACGGAGTCGGATATAGGTTCCGCGAGGCGTGAGCTGACGCATGTCGGATAGCGGCACGCGTCAAACCAGGGACTAAGCGGGAGCTGCTATTCGATGGCAGTGGAAGTACAGCGGAGCAGGCCGGCGGGCGCCACCAGGCGGCCGTCGCGCATCATGCCCGCATTCCTGTCGAGATTCACGGTGCCGATGCGCCGCTTCCTCGGCCATCACATCTTCTCCAGCCTGACGCGGCGCATTCTCTTCCTCAATCTCGCCGGGCTGGCCGTGCTGGTCACCGGCATCCTCTACCTCAACACCTTCCGTGACGGGCTGATCGATGCCCGCGTCGAAAGCCTGATGACCCAGGGCGAGATCATCGCCGGCGCCATCGCTGCTTCGGCGACGGTCGAGACCGATTCGATCAGCATCGACCCGGAAAAGCTGCTTGAGCTGCAGGCCGGCGAAAGCCTGGGGCCGGGTTCGGACCAGCTCGACAATCTGGACTTCCCGATCAACCCGGAACGCGTCGCGCCGGTGCTGCGGCGGCTGATCTCGCCGACCCGCACCCGCGCCCGCATCTATGACCGCGACGCCAATTTGCTGCTCGATTCGCGCCATCTCTATTCGCGCGGCCAGATCCTGCGCTACGATCTGCCGCCGGTCGACGAGGAAGAGCCGGATCTTGTCGAGCGCGTCCAGAAGTTCATCTTTGACTTCTTCCGCAACACCGACCTGCCTGTCTATCACGAGCAGCCGGGCGGCAATGGTGCGGCCTTCCCCGAAGTGGTCAAGGCGCTGACCGGCAGCCCATCGACCATCGTGCGCGTCTCGGAACAGGGCGAGCAGATTGTCTCCGTCGCGGTGCCGATCCAGCGCTTTCGCGCCGTTCTCGGCGTGTTGATGCTGTCGACCGAAGGCGGCGATATCGACAAGATCGTCGCCGCCGAGCGCAAGGCGATCCTGCGCGTCTTCGGCATCGCCGCGCTCGTCACCGCCATCCTGTCGATGCTGCTCGCCTCCACCATCGCCAACCCGCTGCGCCGCCTGTCGGCGGCAGCGGTCAGGGTGCGGCGCGGCGTCAAGAGCCGCGAGGAGATCCCCGACTTTTCCGACCGCCAGGACGAGATCGGCAATCTGTCGATCGCCGTGCGCGACATGACCAACGCGCTCTATGCCCGCATCGAGGCGATCGAAAGCTTCGCCGCCGATGTGTCGCACGAGCTGAAGAACCCGCTGACGTCGCTGCGCAGCGCGGTCGAAACCTTGCCGCTGGCCAAGAACGACAATTCGCGCGGCCGGCTGATGGAAATCATCCAGCACGACGTCAAACGGCTCGACCGCCTCATCACCGATATTTCCGATGCCTCCCGTCTCGACGCCGAGCTGGCGCGCGAAGACGCCGGCACGGTCGATCTGAAGAAATTCATTACCGACCTCGTTGCCGTGTCGAGGGAGGCCACCCGCAACAAGAAGGCGGTCGAGATCGAACTCAAGGTCGGCAAGCTGCCGCAAGGCGTCAAAGGCTATATGGTCGTCGGCCACGATCTGCGCATCGGCCAGGTCATCACAAACCTGATCGAGAACGCCCGCTCTTTCGTTCCCGAAGACCACGGCCACATCAGCCTGTCGCTGGCGCGCGCCGGCAAGTTCAACATCCTCACCGTCGACGACAATGGACCCGGCATCCGCGCCGACACCATCGACCGCATCTTCGAGCGCTTCTACACCGACCGGCCGGCCGGCGAGGCGTTCGGCCAGAATTCGGGCCTCGGCCTGTCGATCTCAAGGCAGATCGTCGAGGCCCATGGCGGCACGCTGACAGCCGAAAACATTCCAGGCACCAAGCCCGGCGAGATCAAGGGCGCGCGCTTTGTCGTGACGCTGCCGGCCGAAGCATGATCCGGGAGATCATGCTTCACCCAAAGACATGATCGGGCAAGATCGTGCCTGAACCAGTTATGCAGCCTGAAAACATCCACGGAACCGCGATCCTGATCGGCGATCGCGGCGTCCTTATCACCGGGGCTTCCGGCGCCGGCAAGACGACGCTGGCGCTGACACTCCTGGACCATTGCCGTGCGCGCGGGCTGTTCTCGCGGCTGATCGGCGACGACAGGCTGCTTGCCGCGGCCCGCGCCGGGCGGCTGGTTTGTCGCGTGCCGGCGACCATCGCCGGTCTCGCCGAAGTACCCGGGTTCATGCCACGCCCGTTGCCGTTCGAGCCGGGCGGGGTGATAGACCTGCATGTCAGGCTGGTGCCAAAGGCGGAGATGGCCCGTTTCCAGGAGGAAATCACCGAACCGGTCGCATGCTGCCCGGTGCCGCGCATCGACCTTGCCGAGCGTAACGCCGCCACGGCCTTGCCCGCCGTGATGGCGCGTCTGTCGATCCCGCCTTTTCTATGATCCGCCCGAGATTTTTTGCTGCAATGCGTCAAAATGGCATGGCCCGGCGCAATTTTGGGCTTGTCAACGGGCCGCGCGTCGACAAGATAGCGCTCCCGCCGCCTGGAATGGCTGGCGAGCATAATATGCGCCTGTGAAGCGGCAATGACGGGAGCCACCAAAGAATGATCGGACTCGTGCTTGTAACGCACGGTCAACTGGCCACCGAGTTCCGACATGCCGTGGAACATGTCGTCGGGCCACAAGACAATTTCGAAACCGTGGCGATCGGTGCCGACGACGATATGGAGCAGCGTCGCCGCGACATCGTCGACGCGGTCGCCCGTGTCGATACCGGGACAGGCGTCATCGTGCTGACCGACATGTTCGGTGGCACGCCCTCGAATCTCGCCATTTCGGTGATGGAGTCCGGCCGCACAGAAGTGATCGCCGGCATGAACCTCCCGATGCTGATCAAGCTGTCTTCGATCCGCAAGGGCGACAACATGGCGGCCGCGCTCGATGAGGCGCAGGCCGCCGGCCGCAAATACATCAACGTCGCCAGCCAGCTTCTGAGCAGCAAATGAACGCGCTATCCCCGGAAGAAGACCACATCGTCCGGGAGTTTCCAATCGTCAACCAGCGCGGCCTGCATGCGCGCGCCTCGGCGAAATTCGTCCAGCTCGCCAGCGGCTTCGACGCCGCGGTCCATGTCGAGAAGGACGGCGTCAAGGTTGGCGGCACCTCGATCATGGGCCTGATGATGCTGGCTGCAAGTCCCGGCTACTCCATCCGCGTCACCGCCAGCGGTCGGGAAGCGCTCGAGGTGATGGACGCGCTGGAACAGCTGGTGGCCACCCGCTTCGGCGAGGAATGCTGATCCCACGCGCCGCCACTGCATGTCCTGAAGACATGCAGGGATAAAGATTTCTTTATATCCCATTGTCGTCTCGACACCGATCTGCTAGTCAGGCCGCCAATTCGCGCCCTTCGACGCGCCGATGGCGCCGGCGCATCCGCAACCAATTCGCAAGCACAACAATTCGCATCGGAGCACTGCCATGACGGGTAGCAAGGACTATGTGATCGCCGACATCTCGCTCGCCGGCTGGGGCCGCAAGGAGCTTGAGATCGCCGAAACCGAAATGCCGGGCCTGATGGCCTGCCGCGAGGAGTTCGGCGACAAGCAGCCGCTCAAGGGCGCGCGCATCACCGGCTCGCTGCACATGACCATCCAGACGGCGGTGCTGATCGAGACACTGAAGGTACTTGGCGCCGACATTCGCTGGGCCTCCTGCAACATCTTCTCGACGCAGGACCATGCCGCCGCGGCAATCGCCGAAGCCGGCATTCCGGTGTTCGCCGTCAAGGGCGAGAGCCTCGAGCAGTACTGGGACTACACCGACCGGATCTTCCAGTGGGCCGATGGCGGCCTCTCCAACATGATCCTCGATGATGGCGGCGACGCCACAATGTACATCCTGATCGGCGCCCGCGCCGAGGCCGGCGAGGACGTGCTGTCCAATCCGCAGAGCGAGGAAGAGGAATATTTCTACGCCCAGGTCAAGAAGCGCCTCAAGGCATCCCCCGGCTTCTTCACCAAGCAGAAGGAAGCCATCCGCGGCGTCACCGAGGAGACCACCACCGGCGTCAACCGGCTCTACCAGCTGCAGAAGAAGGGCCTGCTGCCGTTCCCGGCGATCAACGTCAACGACTCGGTCACCAAGTCGAAATTCGACAACAAGTACGGCTGCAAGGAATCGCTGGTCGATGGTATCCGCCGCGGCACCGACACCATGATGGCAGGCAAGGTCGCCGTCGTCTGCGGCTATGGCGACGTCGGCAAGGGCTCGTCGGCTTCGCTCAAGGGCGCCGGCGCCCGCGTCAAGGTCACCGAAGTCGATCCTATCTGCGCCCTGCAGGCGGCGATGGACGGCTTTGAGGTCGTCACGCTGGAAGATGCGGCTCCGACCGCCGACATCGTCATCACGACCACCGGCAACAAGGATGTCGTCACCCTCGACCACATGCGCTCGATGAAGGACATGGTGATCGTCGGCAACATCGGCCACTTCGACAACGAGATCCAGGTGGCGTCGCTGCGCAACCTGAAATGGAGCAACGTCAAGCCGCAGGTCGACATGATCACCTTCCCGGATGGCAAGCGCATGATCCTCCTGTCGGAAGGCCGCCTGCTCAATCTCGGCAACGCCACCGGCCATCCGAGCTTCGTCATGTCGGCGTCGTTCACCAACCAGGTGCTGGCCCAGATCGAGCTGTTCTCCAAGGGCGGGCAGTACGAGAATCAGGTCTACGTCCTGCCCAAGCACCTCGACGAGAAGGTCGCGCGGCTGCATCTCGACAAGCTCGGTGCGCGCCTGACCGAACTGTCCGGCGAGCAGGCCGCCTATATCGGCGTGACACCCCAGGGCCCGTTCAAGCCGGAACACTACCGCTATTAACCACAGCGAAATTTACTACTACATATTGAAGCCGGGCGATTGACTTTTCGCCCGGCTTTATTTTTGCGCCGAATGATTCTTCACGCCGATTCCGGCAGGCGCTATTGTTGTGATTCGCGGGTCTGGGGACGGGGGCCGCGCACGCATCAGGGCGGTCTTGCATTCAGGCGGCGAAGAGGACCAAGACATGCCGGGGGAAAACCCGCTTTTTGCGGGATCGGCCGTTTCCGGCGGCCATGACGATTCGGGTACCACCGGCCGCGCCCTGCGGGGCGGGCGCCTGTCGTGGCGCGCTCGCGCCGCATTTTTGCTTGCCAGCTCCGCCTTTGCTTCTCCTTTGGCCGGTGCGATGGCCCATGCCCAAGCCGTGGGTGTCAAGGCGGCCGGCATGTCGGTCAGCACGGTCGAGGTCATGCAGCTCGCCGTCTTCCTCGGTGTGACGGGCGCGGCGCTGCTGTCGGCCATCGTGCTTATCCGTGAACGGGCGCGCACCTCGGCCGAGAACGTCGAACTCAGGAGCCGCATTGCCGACGTCAACGCAGCGCTTCGCCGTTCGGAGGCGCTGCTGAATTTGCGCGACCAGCGCGTGGTTGTCTGGGCCTCGGAGAACAAGAAGCCCGAACTCATCGGCACATTGCCAGTCGAAAGCGGCGCACCCGAGGAACGGTCGGCTTTCCTTGCCTTCGGCCGCTGGCTGATGCCCCGCTCGGCCGCCGCACTCGAACATGCCGTGGCAGCGCTGCGCGAAAAGGCCAGGTCTTTCGACCTTGTCATCGAAACCCTGGCCGGCGCGCCGCTCGAAGTGCATGGCCGCAAGAGCGCCGCGCATGTGCTGGTGCGGTTCGTTTCGCTGTCAGAGACGCAGCGCAGCCAGGCCCGGCTCAAGATCGAGAACCAGCGGCTGGCCGCCGACCACGACACCATGATCGGCCTGCTCGAAGCGCTGAAGATGCCGGCATGGCTGCGCGGCGAGGACGGCCGGCTGAGATGGGTTAACCGCGCCTATGCCGACGCGGTCGAGGCCGAAAGCGCTGATGTGGCCGTACGCGACGCCAGGGAATTCCTCGGCGGGCAGGCGCGCGAGGCGATCGCCGCCCAGCACAAGGCGCATCCGGTCTTCGAGCAGACGCTCTCCACGGTGATCGAGGGCGACCGCCGCGTCTTCGCTGTGACCGATTTCGCCAGCGCCGACGGTTCGGCTGGCCTAGCCTGCGACAACAGCGCCATCGAGACCATCCGTGGCGAGTATGAACGGACGGTGCGCAGCCACGCCGACACGCTCGACCAACTCAACACCGCCGTCGCCATCTTCGACACCGATGAGAAGCTGCGCTTCTTCAACCAGGCGTTCCAGAAACTGTGGGGCCTCGACGCCGGCTTCCTGCACAGCGCGCCCGACAACGCCCTGTTGCTCGACCGGCTGCGCAGCGAAGGCAAGATCGCCGAGCAGCCCGAATGGCGCCGCTGGAAGGAAGGCCTGCTCGGCGCCTACCGTGCGGTCGAATCGCAGGAGCACTGGTGGCACCTGCCTGACGGCAAGACCATCCGCGTCGTCGCCAACCCGCAGCCCAAGGGCGGCGTCACCTGGGTGTTCGAGAACCTGACCGAGAAGATGGATCTCGAAAGCCGCTACCGGACCGCGGTGCGGGTCCAGGGCGAGACGCTCGACAATCTTGCCGAGGGCGTGGCTGTGTTCGGGCCCGACGGGCGGCTTCGGCTGTCGAACCCGGCCTTCGCCACCCTGTGGGGGCTGGACGCCGATCTCGCCAAGCCCAATGTGCATGTCTCGGCCATCCGCGAGCTTTGCGACCGCCAGGCGGTGGACAGCCCGTGGGGCGGCTTCGTCGCCGCCATCACCGGCTTCGACGACGAGCGCCGCGAGCGCCACGGCCAGACCGAGCTGAAGAACGCCACCGTGTTGAGCTACGCCATGATCCCGCTGCCCAACGGGCAGGTGATGATGACCTTCGTCGACGTCTCCGACAGCGTTCGGGTCGCTCGCGCGCTCAAGGACAAGAACGAGGCGCTGGAAAGGTCGGACCAGCTCAAGAACGAATTCGTCCAGCACGTATCCTACGAACTCCGCTCGCCGCTGACCAACATCATCGGCTTCACCGAGCTGTTGTCGCTGCCGGCAACCGGCCCGCTGACGCAGAAACAGCGCGAATATGTCGAGCATGTCGGCTCATCGTCCTCGGTGCTGCTGACCATCGTCAACGACATACTCGACCTGGCCACCGTCGATGCCGGCATCATGCAGCTCGAGATTTCCGAAGTGCATGTCGACCGCACCATCGCCGCCGCCGCCGAACTGGTCGCCGACCGGCTGCAGGAACATTCGATCCGGCTCGAGGTCGATGCCGCCGCGGCGCCGAAGACCTTCCACGGCGATGAAGTCCGCATCCGCCAGATACTCTACAATCTGCTCTCCAACGCAGCCAATTACGCGCCGGAGGCCAGCGCCATCCGCCTTGCCTGCCGCCAGTTGGCGGAAGGGGTGGAATTCTCGGTGCATGACGATGGCCCCGGCATGCCGCCCGATGTGCTCGATTCGGTGTTCCGCCGCTTCGAGCCGCGCGCCAATGGCGGCCGCCGGCGCGGCGCGGGCCTCGGCCTGTCGATCGTCAAGAGCTTCGTCGAACTGCATGGCGGCAGCGTTCGCATCGAAACCGGCAAGGACAAGGGCACGACCGTCATCTGCACCTTTCCCGACATGCCGGGCATCCGCGCCGCGGCCGAGTAGCGCGTTCGATGGCGGGATTGGTGCTGGAGCGTTTGCTCGCCGACGAAACGCAGACCGCGCGGCTGGGCGAGGATCTGGCGCTGGCGTTGCGCCCCGGTGACGTGCTGGCGCTCAAGGGCGATCTCGGCGCCGGCAAGTCGACGCTGGCGCGGGCGCTGATCAGGACCCTGGCCGACGATGCCGGCCTCGACGTGCCAAGCCCGACCTTCACCCTGGTGCAGAGCTACGACACACGCATCCCGGTGCATCATTTCGATCTCTACCGGCTGTCCTCGGCGGCGGAGATCGATGAACTCGGTTTTGACGAAGTGCTGGCGCAAGGTGCCGCCCTTGTCGAATGGCCCGAGCGGGCCGAAGGCTATTTGCCGAAGACATCGGTGCAGGTCGAACTCGTCCAGCATGGCTTGGGCCGGCTGGCGCGGCTGTCCGGGCAAGGCGCCGCCTTCGACCGCGTGGCGCGTTCGATTGCAATGCGCGATTTCCTCGATCACGCCGGATGGGGTGGGGCCAGCCGCCGCCATTTCATCGGCGACGCCTCCGCCCGTTCCTATGAAATCGTCTCGCGTCCCGGCCATGCGGCAAGGGTGCTGATGAACTCGCCCCGGCTGGTGCTCGGCCCGCCGGTGCGCGACAGCAAGCCCTATGCGGTGATTGCCCACACCGCGCAGTCGGTATCCGCCTTCGTCGCCATCGACCGCGCCCTGCTCGCCGCCGGCGTCGCCGTGCCACGGATCGATGCGCAGGATCTCGACCAGGGGTTCCTGCTGCTCGAGCATCTCGGCTCGGAAGGTTTTCTCGACGGCAATGGCGAACCGGTCGCCGAACGCTACGAGGCGGCGGCCGAACTGCTCGCAATGATGCACGGCAAGACTTGGCCCCGGCGCATGGAGGCCGCTCCCGGCGTTATCCATGACGTGCCGCCTTTCGACCGCGACGCCATGCTGATCGAGGCCGAATTGCTGGTCGACTGGTATGTGCCGATGGTCACCGGCGGCCCGGCAAATGACACCTTGCGCGCCGGCTATATCAGGCAATGGAATACCCTGCTCGATCGGCTCGCGGCCAGCGAATACACGCTGATGCTGCGCGATTTCCATTCGCCCAACATCATCTGGCGCGGCGAGCGCAGCGGTCATGACCGGCTCGGCATCGTCGACGTCCAGGATGCGCTGATCGGCCCGGCCGCCTATGACGTCGCTTCGTTGGCCATGGATGCGCGCGTCACCATCGCGCCGGAGATCGAACGCCGGACCGTCGCGGCCTATATCGCTGCCCGGCGCGCCGCTGGCGTCTTCGACGAGGCTGGCTTCCTCGAAGCCTATGCAATCATGGCCGCGCAGCGCAATTCCAAGATCCTCGGCATCTTCGTGCGTCTCGAAAAACGCGACGGCAAGCCCTATTATCTCAAGCACCTGCCGCGCATCCGCGACTACCTCAGGCGGGCGCTGGTGCATCCGGCGATGAGCGGCTTGAAGGATTTCTACACCGCCCACGGCCTGCTGGAGGAACGCGCGCCATGACATCAGGGCCGAAGACCGCGATGGTGCTTGCCGCGGGCCTCGGCAAGCGCATGCGCCCGATCACCGACACGATGCCGAAGCCGCTGGTGAAAATCGCCGGGAAGACCTTGCTCGACTGGGGGCTGGACAGCCTGGAAGCGGCAGGCGTCGTCAACGCCGTCGTCAACGTGCACTACCTGCCGGAGCAGATCGTCGCCCATGTCGTAGGCCGCAGGGCACCCAGGATCGTCATTTCCGACGAGCGCGATGCCTTGCTGGAATCGGCGGGCGGCATCGTCAGGGCGCTGCCGCTGCTGGGTAACGCGCCCTTCTACATCATCAACGCCGACACCTTCTGGATCGACAGCGGCGAGCCCAGCCTCGAGCGCCTTTCCCTTGCATGGGACGCTGCCAGAATGGATATTATGCTGATGCTTACCGATCTCGACTCAGCGACCGGGCATTGCGTCGGCACCGACTTCCTGGCGGCGCCGGACGGCGCCCTGCGCCGCTCGAAGGGTGATCCGGCCGGCCTGATCTACGCCGGCGCCGCGATCATCCATCCGCGCGTCTTCAAGGATGCGCCCGCCGGCTCGCACTCCCTGAACGTCTATTTCGACAAGGCGATCGCCGCCGGTCGCCTGTTCGGCATGCGCATGAAGGGCCGCTGGATCACCGTCGGTACGCCGGACGCCATCCCGCTCGCCGAAGCGGCGGTTGCCGGCGCTCTTGCGAAAGCGATATGAGCGGCTCGTGCCGCGTCTTCTCGATCCCGCCCGGAGCGCCGTTCCTGCCGACGCTGGCTGAAGCGCTGCTGGCCGGGCATCTCGTCCCCGGCTTTCGCTTCGACGGTGATCCGCTGGCGCTCGCCGACGTCACCATCTACGTGCCGACGCGCCGCGCCGCGCGTGCCTTGCGCGGCGTCTTCGTCGACAGCCTCGCGGCGCGCGGCGGCGGCGGGTCGGCAATCCTGCCGGTGATCCGTCCGCTCGGCGAATTCGACGAGGACGAGACCGCCTTCGAGGTCGAGGCATCGGCGGCGATAGACCTGGCGCCGCCGATTTCAGCGACCGAGCGCCTGCTGCTGCTGGCGCCGCTGGTGCGGGCCTGGAAGCGCCGGCTGCCGGCGCATGTCGAAGCCCTTTTCGCCGAGGAGATCGTCATCCCGGCCTCGACCGCCGATGCGATCTGGCTGGCGCGCGATCTCGCCGGGCTGATGGACGAGATCGAGACTGAAGGCACCGACTGGAGCAAGCTCGCCGGCCTGGTGACCGGAAGTCTCGCCGGATGGTGGCAGGTGACGCTCGACTTCCTCGGCATCGTTACCGATGCCTGGCCGAAATTCCTGGAAGAGAGCAACCGTTCCAATCCCGCCGCGCACCGCAGTGCGCTCATCCGGATGGAGGCGGCGCGGCTGCGGCGCAATCCGCCGGCCGGACCGGTCATCGCCGCCGGCTCCACCGGCTCCATTCCCGCCACGGCGGAACTGCTTGCCGCCATTGCCCGTCTGCCCGGCGGCGCCATCGTGCTGCCTGGCCTCGACCGGGGACTGGACGAGCCATCCTTCCAGGCGATCAACGCGCCGGGCGCGCGCCCTGCCGTTCTCGGCCATCCGCAATATGGCCTGGCCAAGCTGATCGGCACCATTGGCGTGCTGCGCGGCGATGTCGACGAAATCGGCACGGCCGGGCGGCCGCTGACGCTGCGCGCCGCCGTTGTCGGTGAGGCGCTGCGTCCGGCGGAGACAACGGAATTGTGGGCCGAGACGCGTGGCCGGTTCTCGGACCAGGACATTGAAGAAGCTTTCGCCGATGTGACGCTGCTCGAGGCGGCCAGCGAACGCGACGAGGCGGTGGCGATCGCGGTGGCGCTCAAGCGGGCGGTCGAGGAACCGGGAAAGAGGGCGGCGCTGGTCACCGGCGACCGCGCGCTGGCGCGTCGCGTCGCGGTCGAACTCAGGCGCTTCGGCGTCGTCGCCGACGATTCCGGCGGCACGCCCCTGTCCAACACGCCGGCCGCCAGCCTGCTTCGGCTGGCGCTGGGCGCCGTATTTCGGCCCGGCGATCCGGTCGCCCTGCTGTCGCTGCTCAAGCATCCGCTGCTTGCCCTTGGCCTGGACCGCGCCGTCGTTCGCCACGCGGCGGAGCTGGTCGAACTCGTGGCGCTGCGCGGCGGCACCGGCCGCCCCGATATCGCCTCGCTGCCGGAGCTGTTCGAGGCCCGGCTCGTGGATATCGGTGACGACAGCCGGCCGCCCTTCTGGTTCTCGCGGGTGAGCGTGGGCGGCATCGAGGCCGCGCGCGATCTGCTGGCGCGGCTGGGGCAGGCCGTGGCGCCGCTCGCGTCTTTCCGTGGCCAGGCGGAGGCAAACCTTGCCGCGCTGGTCGAGGCAAGCGTCGTGGTGCTGGAGGATCTTGGCCGCGCCGGGGATGGCGAGCTTGCCGCCCTCTATGCCGGCGATGCCGGCGAAAAGCTTGCCGAGCTGCTGCGCGGGCTGGTCGCGGCGGCCGTGCCGCTGACCTTCGCCGCCGACGAATGGCCAGATGTGATGGACGCGCTGATCGCGCCGGAGGCGGTCAAGCCGGCGCAAGGCACCGACCGGAGCATCGCCATCTGGGGCGCGCTGGAAGCGCGGCTGCAGCATGTCGACACGCTGGTCATCGGCGGCATGAACGAAGGCGTGTGGCCGCGCAAGCCGGAGAGCGACCGCTTCATGTCGCGGCTGATGAAGACCGGCATCGATCTCGAGCCGCCCGAGCGGCGCATCGGCCTCGCCGCGCATGACTTCCAGATGGCCATGGGCGCGCCTGAGGTGGTGCTGTCCCGTTCCGCCCGCGCCGGCGACGCTCCCGCCGTGCCGTCGCGCTGGCTGCAGCGCATGCTGACCTTCATCGGCAAGAACCAGGCGGCCAGCCTGGTCAGGCGCGGCGACGGGCTTATCGCCTGGGCGCGGGCGCTCGATGCCGGCCCGAAGCGCGATTTCGCGCCGCGCCCGCAGCCGACTCCGTCTTTGGCTGTCCGGCCGACGCATTTCTCGGTCACCGAGATCGAGACGCTGCGCCGCGACCCCTATGCCGTCTATGCCAGGCGCATTCTTGGCCTGATGCCCCTCGATCCAGTCATCCGCGATCCCGGTGCTGCCGAGCGCGGCACGCTGTTCCACGCCATCCTGCACCTGTTCTCGGCCAGCGTCGCCGATCCGCGCGCGCCTGATGCGCTGGCCGGCCTCATCGCCGCCGGCCGTTCCTGTTTTGCCGAGGCCGATCTTCCCGTCGATGTCGAGGCGGTGTGGTGGCCGCGCTTCGAAAAGCTTGCCGCCAACATCATCGAGTGGGAGCGCACCCGCGCCGACGCGGTGATGCGGCGGCACGCCGAGGAAAGGGCGGGAAAGACCGTCGTCGGCCAGTCCGGCGTGACGTTGTCCGGCTATGCCGACCGCGTCGACCTTCTGGCCGGCGGCATGGCCGACATACTGGACTACAAGACCGGCTCGTCGCCCTCCAAGGCGCAGGCGCACACGCTGCTGGCGCCGCAACTGGCGCTGGAAGGTGCGCTGCTCAGGCGCGGCGCCTTCCGGGACCTTGGCGCGCGCGAACCCTCGCAACTGGCCTTCATCAGGCTGAAGCCGAATGGCGAGGTGTTCGAAGAGTCTATCCTCGAACACAACCGCCAGCCACGCGCCGCGGCCGATCTTGCCGAGGAAGCCTGGGCGCGGCTGGAGAAGCTCTTGATCTACTATGCCGATCCGGCGACCGGCTATCTGTCGCGCGCCTTGCCGTTTCGCGAGGGCGAAACCGATGGCGATTACGACCATCTTGCCCGCGTACTCGAATGGTCGGCGGGCGGCGATGCCGGCGACGAGGGAGGGGAGGCATGAAGAAGGCCTATCCCATTCCGAGCGAAACCGCCTCCAGCCAGGCCAGCGCCTCGGACCCCAGGAATTCCGCCTGGGTGTCGGCCAATGCCGGCTCCGGCAAGACCCATGTGCTGGCCCAGCGCGTCATCCGGCTTTTGCTGCGCGGCACCGATCCGTCGAAGATCCTGTGCCTGACCTATACCCGTGCCGCCGCCGCCAACATGTCGAACCGGGTATTCTCGACGCTGTCGGAATGGACCGCACTTGGCGATGCCGAGCTTGCTGTCAGGGTCGAGGCGCTGGATGGCCGCCGGCCGGACCGCGAAACCATGCGCCGCGCCCGCCGCCTGTTCGCCGAGGCGCTGGAGACGCCCGGCGGGTTGAAGATCCAGACCATCCACGCCTTCTGCGAATCGGTGCTGCACCAGTTCCCGCTCGAAGCCAACATCCCGGCGCATTTCGAGATGCTCGACCCGCAGATGGAGGCATCTTTGTTTGCCGCCGCCCGCCGCGAGATGATTTCGGGCAGCGTGGCGGATCGTCCTGAACTCGCCGAGGCCTTCGCCGCAGTGCTCGAACGAGCCGGCGAGGCCGGGCTCGACGCCCTGCTTGGCGAAATCGTGCGCAAGCGCGACGACCTCAGCGCCTTCATCGCCGGGCTAGACCGGGGCGGTCCGCACTTCCAGGCGCTGTTCGACGAGTTCCATTTCCGCCCTGGCCAGACTGCCGAAGGCATTGCGGCGTCGGTCTGGCCGCTGCCGGGCTTCCTGCCGGATTATTTTGCCGGCTTTGCCCATGCCGCCGAGGCTGCCGACGCCAGGACGGTGCTGAACAACATCCTGCCCTATGCGCGGCAGGCCTTTGCCGAGAACGATCCGGTGCGCCGGCTGCAGCTCTTGGCGTGGGCCTTCCTCAAGACCGACGGCGATCCGTACGATCCTGGCAAGGCGTTCAAGAAGGCATTGGTCGATCGGCTGCCGGATCTGGCCGACCGTTATCGATCGGCGACCAGCGCGATCGTCGAGACATCGGACCGGCTGGCCCTGTTCCGGATGCTGGAAGGCACGCGCGCCGCGCTGACCGTCGCCGACTGGTTGATCGCCCGTTACGAGCAGTTGAAGCGGGGGCGTGGTTTTCTCGACTTCAACGACCTGATCACCCGCACCGTCAACCTCCTGGCACGGCCCGATGCCGGCCCCTGGGTGCAATACAAGCTCGACCAGGGCATCGACCACATCCTGCTCGACGAGGCGCAGGACACCAGCCCCGATCAATGGGAAGTGGTGAAGCGGCTGGCGGAGGAATTCTTTGCCGGCCTCGGCGCGCGCGACCAGGCCAATCGCACAATCTTTGCCGTCGGTGACGAAAAACAGTCGATCTACTCCTTCCAGGGCGCCGCGCCGGATTCCTTCGCCGACAGCCGGCTGATGTTTGCCGGCAAGGTGCGGCAGGCCGAGGCGTCCTTCGCCGATCTCAAGCTCACCTGGTCGTTCCGTTCGACCGACGATGTGCTGGCCGCCGTAGACCGCGTCTTTGCCGATCCGCTCGTGCGGCGCGGCATCAGCCATGATCCCGATCCGCTGAGCCACAAGGCGATTCGCACCGACGCGCCGGGTTATGTCGAGGTCTGGCCATCGATCGGCGCCGAGGCGGTCGACGAGCCGGACGACTGGTCGCAAGCCGTCGACCATGCCCGCGCGCCGGCGGTGCGGGTCGCCGAAAACGTCGCCGCCACCATTGCCGGCTGGATCGGCAACGGCGAGATCATCGAAGGCCGTGGCAAGCGGCTGCAGCCCGGCGACGTGCTGGTGCTGGTGCGCAAGCGCGACCGCTTCGTCCATGCGCTGACGCGCGCTTTGAAGCGCCGCGACATTCCCGTCGCCGGCGCCGACCGGCTGAGCCTGCCCGGCCATATCGCGGTCAAGGACCTGATCGCGCTCGGCCATTTCCTGATCCAGCCACAGGACGATCTGTCGCTCGCGGCCCTGTTGCGCAGCCCGGTCTTCGATGTCGCCGAAGGGGTGCTTTTCGACCTTGCGGCGCAAAGGCAGCCAGGGCTGTCGCTGATCGCCTCGCTGCGCCAGCATGCCCAGGACAACGAGGCTCTGGCCAAGGTCGTCGCCCAGCTCGACGCCTGGGCCACCGAGGCGGGGTTCAAGCCGGTCTTCGAATTCTATGCAGGCCTGCTGGCGCGCGACGGCGTGCGCCGCAAGATGATCGCCCGGCTCGGGCCGGAAGCTGGCGACATTCTCGACGAGTTCCTGGGTTTCTGCCTGGCGGAGGAGCGGACCGGCCTGCCGGGGCTGGAAGCCTTCCTGTCGACGCTGGAAAACGCCGGCCCCGAGATCAAGCGCGAGATGGACCAGACCCGCGACGAGGTCCGCGTCATGACCGTGCATGCCGCCAAGGGACTGGAGGCGCCGGTCGTCTTCCTGGTCGATGGCGGCTCGGCACCCTTCAGCGACCAGCATCTGCCGCGCCTGATGCCGTTCGAGGGCTCAGGGCGCTCCTGGAGTGGCAAGGGCTATCTCTGGCGCTCGGCCAGCGATGTCGCCAACGGCTTCTCCAAGGCGGCTGCCGCCCGGGCGCGCGAGCTGGCCGACGACGAGTACCGCCGGCTGCTCTATGTCGGCATGACCCGCGCCGAGGACCGGCTGATCGTCTGCGGCTACCACGGCAAGCGCGCGCCTGCCGGCGGCACCTGGCATTCGGTCGTCAGCCGCGCCCTGCTCGCGGCGCCGGAAAGCCGCGAGCGCCAGCATCCCGCCGGCGGCGAAGCGGTGCACCGTTTCCAGGTGACCGGCTTGCCGCCTTTCCCGCTGGCGGCCGAGGAAGCCGCTCCGCAGGCAAAGGATTTCGGCCCGCCGCCTGCCGCCTTGTTCAGGCCTTTGCCGCCATTCGAGGATTTGCCGCGCCCGCTGTCGCCGTCCGGTGCCTCGGCCTTGATCGACGAAGGCAAGGAGGCGGTGGTTGAGACCGGCTCGCCGGTGCTGGATGCCGATGCCGAACCCGGCTTTGCCGTGCTGCGCGGCCTGGCGCTGCACAAGCTGCTGCAGATGCTGCCCGGCGTGGCCGAACCCGAGCGTCATGATGCTGCCGAACGCTATCTGGCCCGCGCCGGCGCGCAATGGCCGGCCGGCGAGCGCGGCAAGGCGCTTGCCTCGGTGATGGCGATCCTCGACGACCGACGCTTCGCACCGCTGTTTGCACCATCCTCGCGACCCGAGGTGGCTATCATGGGCAGCCTTGAGGTGAAGGGTAGAAAGCGCTCGATATCGGGCAAGATCGACCGGCTGGCGGTGACGCCGGACAGGGTATCCATCGTCGATTACAAGACCAACCGGCCGGCGCCCGCCTCGCTGGCCGGGGTTCCGCCGGCCTATCTGTTGCAACTCGCACTCTACCGCGCCTTGCTCAAGCCGCTTTATCCCGGCCGCGAAATCACCGCGGCCTTGCTGTTTACCGAAGCGCCACGGCTGATCGAACTGCCGCCCGGGGCCATGGATGACGCCCTTGCCCGACTCACAGGAGCGTGACACAAGACCTGCTTGAAGAAGGGCGCGACAACCACCACATTTGGTGCGACAAAGAACTCTCGAAAGGATTTTTACGCATGGGTGCCACCGTCAAGGTCGACAAGAGCAACTTCCAGGCCGACGTGCTCAACGCCAAGGAGCCGGTCGTGGTCGACTTCTGGGCGGAATGGTGCGGCCCGTGCAAGATGATCGCCCCCGCGCTTGAGGACATCGCCGTCGAACTCGGCAGCAAGGTCAAGATCGCCAAACTGAATATCGACGAGAATCCGGAACTTGCCGCCCAGTTCGGCGTGCGCTCGATCCCGACGCTGATGATCTTCAAGGGCGGCGAAGTGGCCGACATGAAGGTCGGCGCCGCGCCCAAGACCGCGCTGTCGCACTGGATCAACGGCAGCCTCTGACCGTCCCAAGAAATTCAGATCGCAGGAGCCCGGCCTCGCGCCGGGCTTTTTGTTGGCGTCATCGGTGGCCCGCTCTGGCCCTCACGGCCAGGCACTTGATGTCCTCTGTTGAAGGCATCAGCAGGGAGAAGAAAATGACCGGATCCGCCAAGGCCACCGTCTTCATCGACAATGAGCGCGTCATCGTCACCGAATATCGCTTCCAGCCGGGCGACAACACCGGCTGGCATCGCCACGGCCACGACTATGTCGTGGTGCCGCTGATGGACGGCAAGGTGAAGCTTGTGACCAAGGACGGCGAGACCTTCGCCGAGATGAAAAAGGGCGCTCCGTATTTCCGCAGGGAAGGCGTCGAGCACGACGTCATCAGCGCCAATGAGGGCGAATATGCTTTCATCGAGATCGAGCTGAAGTAGCGCGGGGCTAGAGCATTTCAGGTTTTGACGGAAGCATATCCTGCGTTTGCGAAGTAGTCTCTGCATTCGTTGGGTTCGATGGTTGATACCAGGTGGCCAAGATGTCGCCATGTGTCATCGATGGTTCGCTTCT
>SRUQ01000019.1 GCA_004791255.1 bacterium M00.F.Ca.ET.205.01.1.1 | reverse complement strand
TTTCCTGATAAAGGCTGGCGCCGGTGCGCCCGCCACTGTCTGCGCCAGCCTGTCGGCTGCCGCAACGTTTGTTGTTTGCACGCATCGTGATGTCCTCCGCTCTACAATCGCGCGCCCTCCCCGGAAGATCCCATGGGCGGTGGAGGCAGCGCTCGATCCCGATCTCGCGTGCCTGCCCCGTGAGTGGGGTGGGCGGCA
This sequence comes from bacterium M00.F.Ca.ET.205.01.1.1, assembly GCA_004791255.1. Taxonomy (GTDB): domain Bacteria; phylum Pseudomonadota; class Alphaproteobacteria; order Rhizobiales; family Rhizobiaceae; genus Mesorhizobium. The sequence goes on along the minus strand of SRUQ01000019.1, from coordinate 40,368 downwards.
GAACGCGACTGGCTTGGCCCGCTGAACGAGGCAGGCCGCACCCGAAGGGCCGGAACGGAGTGGAGGATGTGAGCGGAGCGAACATTGCGGCCTGCCGCAGCGGGCCTAGAAAGGAGCGTCGCCCACCCCGCGAGCGGGGGCAGGCAACAACCAAAACCACATCGCGAAGCGATGACCGCAGCTGCGATCAACTCGCTTTGGCCGGCGTATTGCTCATGTACAACTTAGAGGGATAGAACACATGAAAGCTGAAAACGTGACTGAGATTGAAACCGATGCGGTCCATACGACACTCGGCGCTATCTTTGTCCCTGGAACTCAGTCGCTCGAGCTGGTTGGTGACAAGCTTGTTGCCGTGCAACGGAGAGAAGATGTCAAAGCGCGTCGTCAAGGCAGGCGATACGGCCGGATTGTTCGATCTTATCCGCCATCTGAAGGCAACGTTTCGGCGCAGAACGGGCCGTGACGTGCCGGTGATCGCAATCCAGGAGGCTGGCCTGGACGGCTTCTGGATACATCGGATCCTTGAGCGTGTCGGTATCGAAAGCCATGTGGTTGATGCAGCATCCATTGCCACGTCACGCAGGAAGCGCCGGGCGAAGACGGACAAGCTGGATGGCGAGACCCTTCTTCGCGCCCTGCTTGCCTACAAGCGCGGCGAGCCGCGGGTATGCGCCATGGTCGTTCCGCCATCGCCCGAGCAAGAGGACCGAAAGCGCAACAGCCGTGAGCGACGCGCTCTCATCGCAGAGCGGATCAAGATCGTGAACCGGGTCAAGGGGCTCTTGTTCTCGCAGGGCATCGTTGGATTTGGGCCGCTGAAGCGGGACCGCCGCACTCGACTGGAAGAACTCAGGACCGGAGACGGTCGTGAACTACCGTCGAATCTCAAAGCGGAGATTGTCCGTGCACTGGACCGGATCGAGCTCGTGCTTCGGCAAATCAAGGACGTGGAGGCAGCGCGTGACGAAGTGGCTCGCGATGAATGCGACCCATCAAAAATCGCCAATGGAATGTCGATGCTCAAGCAACTGCGCGGCGTAGGAGCGGACTTTGCCGAGGTGCTTTGGTCCGAGGGTCTGTATCGCGAATTTGCGAATCGAAGGCAGCTTGCCTCCTATGCCGGTCTGACGCCGACACCGTGGCAAAGCGGATCGATCAGCCGGGAACAGGGCGTATCGAAAGCGGGCAATCCGAGGCTGAGGACCGTGATGGTGCAATTGTCGTGGTTCTGGCTTTTGCATCAACCTCGATCGGCTTTAGCACAAATGGTTCCAGGAGCGGGTCGCGCTCGACGGTGGCAGGCGCCGGAAGCCGGCCATTATTGCGCTCGCGAGAAAACTTCTGATCGCGCTATGGAAGTATGTTCATCATGGTGCTGTCATTGAGGGCGCTGTCATGAAGCCGGCATGATCAACGTACTCTTTTCCATCCGCCGGGATTGATCGCTCCCGGCTGATCCTGGGCGAACGAACCTCCCACCCCACTTGGCCTAAAATGCCGTCCGGAAGATTGGTCGCGTTCCCTTGAGCCTTACCGACGAAAGCGGGATGTTGGTGCAGCTGCCACAGCGCAGCGACCGTATGTGAGTTTGGACCGGTGTTGTCACCGCGCCAAGACGACAGGCTCGGACCTGGGATCACAACGCATCGAGGTAGATATGCGAAGACAGCCTTGACGACAAAGTCCCCATGTGAGCGGGGTGGGCGGCGAAAGCGACCGGAAGGCCCGACGTCGAAGGCGGACCGCATCCGAAGGACCGGAACGAAGAGGAGGACCCGAAGCGGCAAGCGACGGGTTGCGGGAGGCCGCGGCGGGCCTAGAAGGGAGTGCCGCCCACCGCGCGCCACCGGGGAAGGCCAGCACAAAACCACGCCGGCCGACAGGCTTGCGACCGTCAGCAACCGAAAGGCTGCCACGCGCCTGGGGGCGAAGCCGGAGGGCCGAGACCGCCTGAGCTCGCCGAAGAAAAGCGGGCTCGGTTCACGAGCACCCGGCGCGCGCCACAAGGGGGCGCGGGCGCCCCTATGCCGGCTGGTTGCAAATGTCCCTTCGGAGCGGTGGTTTATGAGGTCGCAAGCTCGGCCAGATGGCCAAGATCGCCGAGAAAACCAGTGCCACTCGTCCAATCTGACGGACCAGGCATGGGAACAGATCTGAGCGTTGAGTGTCCGCTCGAGGTTAATTTGGTGAGGTGATCAATGCGATGCGCTACCGGCTTGCGGCCGGATGCCCGCGATCCATCTCACCTGCGCGAGTCTGATGACGACCCGCAAAAAAGGGCGCCCGGGAACAGGGCGCCCCTTCTCATCGACGAAATGCTCGGATTGGAGGTCCGTGATCAAGCACTTCCCCGACAACCTCTTCAAGCCTCACCACAATGGTTCAGCCACAAATTGAAGGCTCGCAGCAGTTACCGCTTCGAACGCGGCGAACGGCCCTTCAATCCTCAGAACGAGCGCTGGAAGCGGAGGAGGCCGCCAACGCTGTTCTTCTTGTCGGCAGCGGTCCAGTTGCCGAACGGCGTGCCGTCGTTGAAGTGACCGTAGTGATCGTAGTCAACTTCCGCGGTGACCGTGAGACCGGGGATGACGTCGTAAGCGACGTTAGCCGCCACGCCATAGTTCTTGTCCTGGTCGAAACCTGCAGGTTGAACGACGTCTTGGGATTGAACTTGTAGGTACCGCCGGCCCACCAGGCCCAGTGACCGCCCCACTGCTTGTAGAAGTCGCGACCGCTTGCGAAATCGAGCGAATTCTTGTCGGTGCCGTAGCCGAAGATGGCGAACAGCGACAGCTCGCTGGTCACGTTGAAGTCAGCTTGAACCTTGCCGGCCCATTCTTCGTAGTTGCTGTCATAGGCGACGACGCCGGCGATGGCACCCCAGCCCTGAGTGTACTTCACACCGCCGACGACATGCGGAACATAGCTGTCGATCGTGCCCACGTAGAAGACATTGTTGACGTCGACCGAACCTTCTTCGAGCGAGATCACGGCCGAGAAGCCGTTGCCGGCATCAAAGTTGTACTGGATGAGGTTCGTGGAGAAATCACCATAGGGAACGATGGTGTCGTTGAGAACGTTGCCGGCATAGCCAATGAACGAATCGAATGCCGAATCGTCCAAGCCGACGCGTAGGCCACCGAGCTGGATCCAGGCGAAATTCAGCGAAGGACCCTTGTTGTGGGCTTGATTGCCGTCTTCCCCAGCATAGTAGGCGCTGTTGCCGAAGTTGAAGCGAGTCTCGGTGAAGGTCTTCAACGTGCCGAGTTCGGTCTCCTGACCAGTGTACGTCCTCAGCGTGAAGCGCGTATTCTTGTGCCAGGTGCCCTGGTCCTTGCCGTTCAGCACGTCAGTCGAACGGGCGCCATCGAAACTGCCGACATCGCCAGCGCTGATGTCGTAACGGACATAACCCGCGATTTTCAGGCAGGTTCCGGTGCCCGGGATGTAGAAGTAGCCGGCGCCGTAGACGTCGCAGATCTTGACGTATTCAGCGGGTTCCGGCTCGACGACGGCGTCGGCGGCGCGCGCACCCGGCCTGACGACAGTCGTTGATGTCAAAGTCGCAACCTATCCAACCCATGCGGCCTCCAAGCCCGTGGCACGCTTGAAGGCCCCCTGGCGATGAGATCTGACATGTCGATAGGCTCGTTCATGGCCTCCTTGGCGACCAGCATTGCCTTTTCGGCGCTACCACCAATGCCGACCGAGATCAGCCCGGGCGGGCACCATCCGCTGCCAAGGGTCGAAACGGTGTCGACCACCCAGTCGGCAACGGACGCACTCGGGTTAAGGGTGGTAAAACATGCCTTGTTCTCCGAACCGCCGCCTTTTGCGGCGATGGTGATCTCAATCTGGTTGCCGGGTACAAGGTCGACGTGGACGACTGCCGGTGTGTTGTCGCGGGTGTTCAATCGTCGGCCAAGCGGATCCGAGACGATCGATGGCCGAAGAGGATTGTCGGGATCGAGATATGCCCGACGGACGCCTTCATTCACGAGGTCTGCGAAACTGGCCGCAGACTTGATACGAACTCCCATCCCGACCTTGGCGAAAACCACCACGAGACCAGTGTCCAGGCAGATCGGCCGACGCCCAAATGCGGCCATGCGAGAGTTCAGCAGTATCTGCCCTATAGCGTTCTTTGCCGATGGGCTCTGCTCGCGCCCGTATGCCTGCGAAAGGTATCGGATATAGTCTGGAGGATGGTAATACGAGATGTACTGGAGGGCGTCGGCGACGCTCCTTGCTATGTCTTCACCGGCAATGGTGCGTGTCCTTTTATTCACCAACTCTTACCCGAATGACCCGAGCCCGTTGACCAGTTTCAGGCTTTGGAAGCTCCGCAAGCCCTGCTCGCCACCTTCATACCCATAGCCGCTCTGTTTGACGCCTCCATACGGCGCATCGGCGGACACCCCTTTGAGGTAATTTACACTGACAGCGCCAGCCGAAACACCGCCGATCAGCGCCCGTTTCGCATCGGCGGCGCCAGTGAGGAAGTAGGCGGCCAGGCCATACTCGGTGGCATTGGCTTCTTCGATAGCCTCCTCGATCGTGTCGAACGGCGCCACAGTCAGGATCGGCCCGAACGGCTCGTCATGAAGCACTTTCGCATCCTTGGGTACCCCTGTCAGGATGGTTGGCGGCCAGTAAAAGCCCGGCTGCTCCAGGCGGGTGCCACCGGGCTCTATGCGCGCGCCGCGATCGACCGCATCCTTGACCAGACGCTGCATGGCCTCGATTCGCCGCGCGTTTGCCATCGGTCCCATCTCGGTCGTAGGGTCGTCGGGTGGGCCGATCTTGATTTTGCGGGCAACGTCGGTCATCCGGGATAGAAACTCCTCATACAGTGGCCGCGCGACGAGGATTCTGCTGGGCGCATTACAGCTCTGGCCCGCGCACTCGAACTTGTATTCCGAAATTGCCGGAACGGCCGTTGCGAGATCCGCATCCTCGCATACAACGACCGGGGAGTGCCCACCGGGTTCAAGGACACATCGCTGCAAGTTGTTCGCGGCAAGCTTGGCCAGGTGTTTTCCAACGGCGGTGGAGCCAGTAAAGGTCAAGACTTTCACAATTGACGAACTGAGCAGGTGCTCAGAAATCTGCGCCGGCACGCCGAAGACAAGATTGACCACGCCGTCCGGAACACCTGCCTGGCGCAACGCTTCGACAATGTGGATGGCAGCGCTCGGTGTCTCTTCCGCCCCTTTGAGGATCACAGGACAGCCTGCCGCCAACGCTGGGGCAAGCTTGCGGGCGATAAGCACTGCTGGATAGTTCCACGGCGTGAAGGCAGCGACCACGCCGAGCGGCTCGGGGACAATCATTCGGTTCGGGCCATGTGGAATTGGGACCGACAATTCTTCGGCGTGTGTGCCGTACCACTCCAGTGTTTCGACAGCGCGCTCGTACTCACCTGTCGCTTCGGCGATCGTCTTTCCCTGTTCGCTAGACAATCCTTGGCTGCCTCTCCCACTTTCGTTGCCAGGATCCTGGCGGCCGCAACAAGGATTTCGCCGCGATCCTTCGGCGGCTGCGAGGCGCACTGCGTTCGCGCATCGTCGTCATGGAGCACAGTTATCATGGCGACACCATCGGCACGATGAGCGTCGGTGCCCGTGGCGTGTTCAACGCCGCCTACGAGCCTTTGCTGTTCGAGGTCGACACCATCCCCTTCCCGGCCGCCGGGCGCGAGCAGGAAACGCTGGATCGGTTCGAAGCTGTCAGCCGCGACCGGCGTGCCGCCGCCCTGATCGTCGAGCCGCTCGTCCTTGGCGCCGGCGGCATGCTGATGTATCCGGCTTCGGTTCTGACCGAATTGAAGAGGATTGCCGAAGCCTCGGGCACGCTGCTGATCGCCGACGAAGTGATGACCGGCTGGGGGCGCACCGGAACCATGTTCGCCTGCGAGCAGGCATCGATTTCTCCAGATATCCTGTGCACCTCGAAAGGCTTGACCGGCGGCATCATCCCGCTGGCCGCAACGCTTGCCACCGATGCGATCTTCCAGGCTCATTATTCCGAGGACCGGAAGAAGACATTTTTCCACTCGAGTTCCTACACCGCCAATCCGATTGCCTGCGCGGCAGCACTCGCCAATGTCGAGATCTGGCGGGACGAGCCGGTGGCTGAGCGCATTGCGGCGTTGAGCGCAATGCAGGCTGCCGGGCTTCGACGCTTTCGCGACAACCCCTACTTCGCCGACAGCCGAGCGACCGGCACGATCGCGGCCCTCGATCTGCGCCAGCTCTGCCGGACTCGATGGCGAGGCGCTGATCCGCGCCCTTTTGGCCGTCAAGCGGGGTGAGCCGCGCGTCTGCTCGATGGTCCGGGTGCCGACGCCCGAGAATGAGGATCGCCGCCGGACCAACCGCGAGCGCAAGGTGCTGGTCGCCGAACGGGTCGAGCACGTCAACCGCATCAAAGGCCTGCTCTTCAGCCAGGGCATCCGCGACTACGAGCCTTTGCGCCGCGACCGGCGCGATCGCCTGGAAGAACTGCGGACCGGCGATGGCCGCGCCCTGCCGGCCCGCATGAAGGCCCAGATCGGCCGCGAGCTTGACCGTCTCGAATTGCTGCTCGGCCAGATCAAGGCGGTGGAGGCCGAGCGCGACGCGCTGCTCGCCGCGACGGCGGTGGACGCCTCGACGCCGGCGGCGATGTTGCTCAAGCTGAAGGGCATCGGGCCGGAATTCGCGACGATCCTCCACGCCGAAGGACTATTCCGGCATTTCAACAACCGCAGGCAGGTGGCCGCCTACGCGGGCCTGGCACCTTCCCCACGGAAGAGCGGCACGATCGATCACGAACAAGGCGTGTCGAAGGCAGGCAATCCGCGGCTGCGAACGACGATGGTCGAGCTTGCCTGGCTGTGGCTGCGCCATCAGCCGGCCTCGGGCCTGGCCCGCTGGTTCAGCGAACGGGTGGCGCGCAACGGCGGCCTCAAGAAGGCGATGATCGTCGCGCTCGCCCGCAAGCTGCTGGTGGCGGCTGTGGAAATACGCGACCGCCGGCGTCATCGTCGAGGGAGCGCTCATGAAAACCGCATGACCGCTTCCACCACCCTTTTCCTCCATTCCGCAAAGGCCTGATCAGCCTTTCGAATCCAGGTGGGCGAACCGAAAATATGCATGGCCTCAACAGCCGATCGGCAGAATGGTTTCGTCTTCCTGAGCCTGCGCCCGCCGCAAGCGGGATATTGGTGCTGCCGCCAGGAGCGGCGACCGCATGTGAGGTGGATGAGGCCCGGCGACCGGGCCGCGTCACGTGATCGGGCTCAGACCTTGGACCGAAACTGCGAAGGAGGAAAATCACACTTGACCATGTAATCCCCATGTGAGGCATATTTGGGCCGGCGCACGACGATTACACGCAGCTGCGCCGGAACGATGTCGAGCCGCTCGCTCACGTCCTCGCCGATCCGATGCAAGCCATTGCGGCAGCATGGGCAGGCATGGTCCTCGATGTCGACGATCATTTCCACCCGCGGCAGATGGGATGGCCACGCGCCGCGGTTCGTCCGGCGCTTCCTGGCGCGCTCCAGGCCCTCTGCGGGAGATGCTTGTTCGTTCTCTTCCTCGTCGGCGGCCTCGATCTGCTCGGCCTCTTCGAGCCCCAGCAGCAATTGATCCTCGGGGAGCGTCTCGGCACGCCGGCCGAAGCGGTGACGCTTCCTTGATGATCTGAATCAGACGGGCATTCTCGCAGCGCGTTCCGGATCGTCGGGAAGCTGGTCAGCCGTCATCGCCATGAGCGGATCAGACCATATTCGCCGACAGCCCGCGACAGCGGAATCCAGGCTGATTCACTTCGTCGCGGGTCAGCCCGCCTGGGCTGGAACGCGGGTCCGGCGCGCCTCGTGGACTCGCCGCCAGTCGAGACCTTCGAGTAGCGCCGAGAGCTGCGCGGCCGTCAGCCGCATCATGCCGTAATGCTCTTTCGGCCAGCGGAACTCCCCATCTCCCAAACGCTTGGCATAGAGAGGCTTTGTAGCCTGACACCGTCAGGCGGGTGTGTCCTAGGCTCAACAATCGGCTCGTGAACGCTTCCACGAACGGTCGCAAGGCGCCCGGGTCCATCAATCGCGCGCATTCGAGCAGAACTTCCTTCGACTTTGACACGTGTGGTCTCCTCTCGAGGTCAAATGACGTCGAGAGACGACAACAATTATGCCGAGCAAGAAAGCGGATTGAGCGCTCTAACACATTGGAATGGAAGGACGAAGTTGGCTGATTGCGGCGGACTCCGCATAATCCGGCGCTCCACATAATTGCGGAAGTCGACGGGCTTCGTCGCCACCATGACCTTGACCGCACCCGTCGGCCCGATCACGACGTCGCCTTCAGCGCGCGGATCACTGCGGCCACCGTCTTGGTATCGGCGCCCCGGCCGACGCGCATCGCGATGCCGTCGATCTCAAGCTCGATCATGCCGGCATCTCGGGTGGCTTGCCGCTTCCGCTGCTTCGGTGAACGGCTGGCTGCAGGTTCCGCCGCCGCCAAAACCGCCGGCACAAAGGCAGGAGAATCTTGCTGCACCGAAGCGGCCTGTTTGCTCGCTTCGCGGCGCCAGGCGAAGACCTGCTGCGGCCTAAGGCCATACCGACGGGCGACCTCGGAAATGATTGCGTTCGGTTCCAGCGTCTCCGCGATGATCCGCGCCTTGTCATCCACCGACCAGCGACGCCGACCGCCGGCACCGTTGATCACCTCGAAACGCCGAAGCTGCCGCTCCGGGTCAAGCGTAAGGTCAAGTCCAGACACAAGCCGATCTCCGATCCCAATACAGGATCGGCAACCTCACAGATCGCGACCACTCCCGAAAGGTGGTCCGGAAACACCGCTCTGATGTCCGCTGTCAAGGTTTGGAACGCATGAGGTCGCCCGATCCGAGGAACGGCTGCTCATTCTGATGATCGCGCATGGGTGGAGGCGGAACTGAAGGACGTCGGTGATCAAGCTTCTCTATTCGGCGGGTTGAGGTCAAGCGCTTTCGAGCCTTCCGCTTTGCCGGCATCTGACGTCTTTCGCGGGGTCTTGCTTCTCTCCGGGATCGGCGCTCAGGCCCTACCCTTCATGGAGTCAGAAGAATGAGGTGGAACAATCTCTTATGCGTCCTGATCGCGGCGATGCGATCGGTACTGCTTGATCAGCGAACTCACCCTCATCCATCGTCCCGCGAAGGACATCTTTCCACCGGCAAGTGGAACTTTGTTATCTCCTTCTTGGCTTACGGACCAATCAGGCCGCAACTGGCATGATTTCCTTCCTGGTCCATCGGAACTGTGTACCGTCGCTCCAGATACGATGCATGATCACTGCTAGCCGCCTTGCCAGTGCGACGATCGCTTTTTGCCGGCCGCGCCGCTTGGCGACGTTCATCGCCCATGCTCTCAACCATGACCATTTTTTCACGTTGTTCAGCAGGGCCTGCGCGGCTTCATAGAGCAGCGTTCGCATTATGGTGTCGCCGCATAATGAGATCCGGCCGACCCGTCGGTTTTCACCCGACTCATTGAGCACCGGCGTCAACCCCAAGATCGGTCCGACCGCTTTCGAGTTGCGGAAGCGGGCCGGGATGTCGATCGTCGCGGTATAGGCCAGAGCCACAACTGGACCCACCCCTGGAATCGTCATCAGCCGGTGGCAAACCTTGTCATTCCGGACGATCGCCAGAACCTTGCGATGAAGAGCATCAAAGTGCTGGCGTAGCTTGCTGCGTGCGTCGAGTAGCGGTTCGATGACCTCGGCCAGTTCGGGCATGCCTTCGATGAGTTCGCGGATGCGCGCCTCGAACTTGACGGCTTTGACCTTGCCGACCTTGAGCCCAAAATTGCGCAACAGCCCGCGGATATCGTTCTCAATGGCAATCGCCTTTTCCTGCAGCAACTTGCGCGCGGTTAGCAGCGCCCGGCGCTTCTGGCTTGTCAGGGTTTTCACATGCACCGGGCGGAACAGATTGACCCGCATCATCTGGGCAATGCCGCGGGCGTCATTGCGGTCGGTCTTGTTCGGCTGAGCCTTCAGGAAGGCCTTCACGTGCCGCGTTTCGATGCAAATCACCGGCAGGCCAGCTCTGGCCAATCCCTCGAAGAGCCATTGCGACAAGGGCCCCGCTTCAAGACCGATCCGCTCAAAGTTCCAGGCAGGATCTTTCAGAACCGCGATCAGGTCATCGGGGTGGCTGGGGACCTTCACTTCACGGCAAATCTTGCCTGTTTCGTCAACGATGCATACCGACGTCTCTTTCACCGAGATGTCCAGTCCGGCATAATGTTTCATGCTGCGCTTCCTTTCCTGATGCTTGTGGCTGGGTCACAGACCACGTTCTACCATCAGCTCGAACCGCAGCACCTTCAACCTATCCACCGTGCACTCTCACCCGAAGATGAGGCTCAAGCTGAATACCCCATCTCTGATGCGCGGGTTGGCTACCGCATTCCCGATTGTGCGTCCGGGGCTGTTCCTATCTTACTGCGGGCGTCGGCGCTTCGCCGGCCACAAAGCGTCTGACGGGCATTCCCCTGCCGTGGTCCCGCCTCCGCCCATGCGCGATATGTGCGCCGTCGCGGCGAGCGATCAGGTGACGCGCGCCTCCCTTGCGACTGCCCACATGAAGCCGACCAGTTCACGGGCGATCGCGGTGCAGACGACCGTTGTCCGTGTGCCCCGAGCGCTCAGCATGCGGTAGCGGGCTGTCAGGCGGGACTGCGCCTTCCAGGCGATCTCACGCACCTTCGGCGACGCCTGCTCCAACCGGTATAGCTTCGCCTTCCCGACCTTGGGCGGATGTCGATAGGTCCAGGCGCTCTCGACCAACATGTGGCGAACCCGACCGTTGCCTGCCTTTGTGATGCTGCCGCGCCGGACTGTCTCCCCGGTTGAGCGCTCGCCGGGGACCAGACCGAGATATCCCATGAGCTGGCGTGGGCTTTCGAACCAGCTGGCGTCGCCGACTTCGGTGACGAACGTCACGGCGACAATCAGGTCTACCCCACGCAATGTCTGAAGCGCCCCCACGATCGGTGCCAGCGACCAGGCCGGGACGAACTCTTCGATCACACGCTCCAGCCGCTCGACCCGCTCTTTCGAGACGCGCACCGCCTCGACCATCTCCTGGAGTGCGATCTGATGCGCGGGATGATCGAACTTTGTTCCTGAAGCCAGCGTAGATAGCGCATCGTCCAGCTCTTCTTTCGCGGATAGCTACGGCCGTGCTTGAGCATGAATGCGCTCACCTGCTGGCGATGGACCCGCAGCGTCTCGACTGCGGCCGCCCGCGCGCGAACAAGATCCCGTATGGACTCGTGACCTTCATCGGGAACCCACACCGCGGTCAGCTCGCTGGCGCGCAATAGCCGGGCAAGGGAAATGGCGTCTCGACGGTTCGTCTTCACCCGATCGCCGGGCTTCTTCGGTATCGATGATGGTGCAACCACGGTGCACTCGTGCCCGAGCGACCGGATCCAGGCGATAAAGGCCGTACCCGGTCGGCCCAGCCTCATAGCAGAAATGCACGTAATCAAGCGGCTGGCGATCCGGCCTATGACCCGCCGCATGCTGGTCGCCGACGCGTCGACCTCACCGAAGAACCGAACCTCTCCTTCCCGACCTGCCTCCGCAATCGCAATAGCGTTCTTCAGCTTCGCAACATCGATTCCGACAAATGCTTTCTCTATAATCCGCCACGGCTCGTCCTCCTGTGGTGAGGATTGGCTCGGCCCGCCCGAGCAACCCTCGGACGCGCAGTGTAGGGCGAGCCACCTCATCGGCAGAGGCGGACATACGGTCTTACGAACATTCGACAAATCAGAGCTTTCGTCTAGGAGGATCTTGCAATTGAGCCAAAGTTGTATCCGGCGACTATCACCTGTCGCTTCGCCCGACCTCTGCAAGTGCCGCGACGCGAGAGACCCCGGACTGCTCCTATTCGCCAATGGTCGGAAACGGTGTGATCGACCAATGGATCAAGTCGACGGCGCGGCGAAGCATCGTCTCGGTCTGAGCAAGGGTGGGTGAGACAGCTATGACATACCCGATAGCGTCTCGGAAATCGCCTTTCCTGACGATCGGAGTCTGGGGTTCAAGATACAATTTGACCTCGGCGACACCTGGCACGGCAGCCGCCCGACCGTCACCATCGATCGAATCGAGGGTGCCGTCGCAATCAGCAACCAGGATCCGCGCCGCCGCGATATGCGAATGCCTTTTGCATAAGTTCCATTCACCGCCGATGACGAGCTTGATGTGCTCGGTGATGAGATCGACACCGTAAGCCAGTTGGACCAGTTCAGGGGTTGGCGAGCCAGCAAGACGCGAATTGACTTCAATGACGACTGGACCACGACTGGTCCATCGGAGATCAATGTTCGTTGGCCCCCAGCCAAGGCCGAGAGCTCGCAAACAGCTCAGCGAAACATCCGTAATACGCCTATGCTCATCATCGGTCAGCACGGCCGGATAGGTGTACTCAAGACTGATGAAATGCGGCGGGCTGCCGAAGTCAACGGCGGCAATTCCAAAGACCTCGGTTCCCATTATCTCAGCGCTGTAATGGGAGCCTTGTGCGAATTCTTCAACCAATATCCTCGGTGAAGACTGCCATATTTGCTTCTCGCTCAACAGATAGGACGTATGTTCAGCTAACTCGTCGGCGTTGTGGCACAGTCGGACACCGCTGCTGCCAGAGCCTACGGCTGGCTTAACAATAACCGGCAGACCGATCTCCGCAGCAGAGCTTTTCACGTCGGTGGCATTCGCCGCCAAGCGATAAGCTGGTATTGGAACGCCGGCCTGCGCGAGAATCTGACGTTGCGTGAATTTGTCGTGGCAACGTTCAATCGATGCAGGGTTCGGTCCCGGTAGATCAAAATGCCGGCAGAGCTTGCCGACTGTTGTCGGGACCGACTCGTCGAGGCCTGCAAAGCCAGTAATGCCAGCGATGTCATACGTCTCACGCAGTCGACAACATTGGCGGATCAGCGCATCGAGATTGGTTGTATCGACACGGATTGCCTCAATGCCTTCTGGCGCAAGATAGTCGTACTGGGTTGGATCCGCCGACAGGGTAATTGGACAGAGACCAAGGCGCTCGGCCGCGCTCACATATGGAAAACCAATACTCCTATGGCCTTCAACCAGGATAAGTGCTCTTCTTGCCACTGACGTTGACCCTCCGTTGTGTGCTGTGTGGTGGTCTGAGCGTCGACAGGCATCAGCTTTTAATCCGTGCCTGACCTCAGATTTTGCGGTGAAGGTATCACTGTCAGCGGCCCGCAAATGTAAAGCTCCTGTAAATTTAGTTGAAGGATAGGTGCTGTGGTGCACCGACCTACAAGAACCACCGCTATCCGGCCGCTATCCGATCGAAATCGTGGCCCGTGCTGTCTGGCTCTACTTCCGCTTTAGTCTGAGCCTGCGCGATGTCGAGGAAATGCTGCATGATCGCGGGATCGTCGTTTCCTGCGAGACCATCCGCCGATGGTGCCGAAAGCATGGCCCTGGTTATGCGCGCTGCATACGCCACAAGGCCCGACGAAAGGCGATGTCTGGTACCTCGATGAAGTCGTAGTGCGCATCAACGGTCAGAAATGCTGGTTGTGGAGAGCGGTTGATCAGGACGGATATGGCACGATGAGATCGTCCAGACGCGCCGAACCCCAAGGCGGCCAGACGTCTGCTGACGCGACTTCTGAAGAAGCAGGGCATGCCGCCAAAGCGTATGGTCACCGACAAAATTGCGCTCCTACGGGGCGGCCAAACGCCAGGTCATGCCGAACGTGGAACACTGCTCGCATAAAGGTTTGAACAACCGGGCGGAGAATTCTCACCTGCCGTTCTGAAAGCGGGAGTGAACGCAAAAGGGTTTCCGGTCGGTCGGCTCATTGCAACATTTCGTGTTGATCTTCTCCGCAGCCCGAAACCTCTTCGTCCCATCCCAGACCAACCGCTCGGCAGCACAAATTCGAACCCATCGACGCAAGCCATGGCCATGTGGGAGCACGGCCTGCCTGAAAAGCGCGGTGTCGGCCTGACGCGGCCACATTTCAAACAACTTGACAACACCGTGCGATTGCACACGCTGACCCCGTAATGACGAGGCTTTTGATCCGTCTACGCCAAATCAGATTTTGCCGGAACCTCTGCAGGACCTCGATGTGCAAATCGGACGCTGTCATGCCTCAACCAACTGAGGTCAGTTGCTTTGGGCCAAGGCGCAACGCAGCTGCGCGACGGTGGCCTTCCAGCTTTTCGGTCGCGCTCTGGCGCACAGCGGCCGGGGCGACGGCGGCAACGCCGCGCTCGTCGAGCCACTGATGGGTGGCAATTTTCACGTAGGAGCCGACCCAGAGACCGCCGGTGTAACGGCCTGCGGCCATGGTTGGCAGGGTGTGGTTCGTACCGCAGCACTTGTCCGAATAGACGACGCTAGCCAGTTCACCGATGAAGAGCGAGCCGTAGTTCCTAAGCTTCTTAGCGGTTGCCTGCGGATCGCGGGTGTGGATTTGCAGGTGTTCCGTTGCAATATAATCCGCGTAATCAATCATGGTCTCTTCGTCTTCAACCACGGTAATCTCGCCATAATCATTCCAAGCGAGGCCTGCCACCGGAGCCGTGGGCAGGTCTTCCAACTGCCTTTCTACTTCCTTGAGAACGTCTTCAGCAAGCTTGCGGTCGGTCGTCACAACCCCAACACGGGTGCGCACATCGTGCTCGGCCTGCGCCAACAGGTCGGTCGCGATGGTGGCTGCATTGCCGGTTTCGTCAGCGACGATGAAGATTTCGCTCGGGCCAGCGAGCTGGTCGATGCCGACCTGACCGAACACCTGCCGCTTCGCTTCATTCACAAAGGCGTTGCCCGGGCCGACGATCTTGTCGACTGCCGGGATGGTCTCAGTGCCGTAGGCCATTGCGGCAATTGCCTGGGCTCCGCCAACGCGGAAAATGCGGTCCGCTCCGGCAAGGTGGCAGCCAGCGATCATCGCGGAATGGGCATTTGGCGGTAGGCAGGCGATGACCTGGTCACAGCCTGCGACCTTGGCCGGTACGATGGTCATGACCGGAGCAGACAGAAGCGGATAGCGACCGCCCGGCACATAGCAGCCGACAGTCTCAATCGGAATTACGCGGTGACCGAGGTGAAGACCGGGGAGGCTCTCGATTTCAAGCGGCAAAATGGTACCCAGTTGAGCTTCGGCGAAGCGGCGGACGTTGGCTATGGCAAATTCGGTATCCTCTCGGGTCTGCGGATCGAGATCGGCGACGGCTTTCTTCTTCTCCTCCTCGGTGACTTCGAAGTTCGTGACGTCAGCCTTGTCGAACGCAAGCGAATATTCGCGAACTGCAGCGTCTCCGCGCTCACGGACGTTCGCAATGATGTCCCTTACGGTTTTCTCGACTGGGGCCGAATCTGAGACGGCGTCTCGGATCGGCTTCTTGGTCTGGGTGAATTTGCCTTTTAGCCCTTCGAAACGCGACGACATCAAAACCTCCTTACGTGGGATGAGGCAGCATCGTGCAATTGGAGCAGACCGGCAATTGCCATCAAACAGAGTGTTCAGTATAATCACCACCTGGTCAGCTATCGGGTCATCTTGGTATTGTTTTCATCGCGGGGGCAGCATGATCTCTAAACAATCATTCAAGGAACGGACGAATGCCAAAGATTGGAAGCAAACTGCGCGAACTGCGTCGCCGACGGGACCTTAGCGCCAGAGCGTTGGCGGCTCGTTCGGGAATATCTCATTCTACAATATCTCTCATTGAGCGTGATCGAATGAGCCCTTCGGTCGACACTTTGGGTGCTGTGTTGGACGCGCTTGGAACGACGCTTACGGGCTTCTTTTCCGATCTACAGTCAAGCCTCCCGTATTCTCCATTCTATCCGTCCGCCAACCTGGTAGAAATTGGAAAGGTCGACACAACCTCCTATCGCGTGATCGGCTTGGATCACCCTAACCGCCAACTGTTGATGTTGCACGAACGATATGCACCGGGCGCGGACAGCGGCGAGGAATTCACTCATGCAGCGCAGGAAGCTGGCATGGTTTTATCCGGCATGGTGGAGGTGACGGTGGGAAACCAGAAACGAATTCTCAATCCAGGAGACGGATACTATTTTGATAGTCGGTTGCCGCATCGATTTCGAAACGTTCACAACGGCCATAGCGAAATCGTGAGCGCTATAACGCCTCCCACTTATTGACTATCCGACTCGCCAAAGCCTGGTGAG
Organism: bacterium M00.F.Ca.ET.205.01.1.1; assembly: GCA_004791255.1. Lineage (GTDB taxonomy): Bacteria > Pseudomonadota > Alphaproteobacteria > Rhizobiales > Rhizobiaceae > Mesorhizobium. The sequence goes on along the minus strand of SRUQ01000019.1, from coordinate 24,129 downwards.
GCGCTGTCGCATTGATTGAGCGGTAAGGAAATTGAGGTAGCAGCGCGCCCATGCCGGAGAGCACGGCGACCAATACCGTCATCAACACTTGTATGGGGCGATGAGTGTCAAGCCTGCTCCTGCATTTCTCCATCTCCTATTTCGGCCGATTGGTGACCATCTCCTCGTCCCGACCTAACTTCGCTCTGGCCGCCGCGCGCAGTGACGGTCAAGGCTGGGCCGCAGGCCCGATCGCGCAGCGACTTGCCCTTGACGGTCACGGGCACGGCGGCAGGCTTGCTCGGTCGGCAGGGGACCCGGCGAGGTGCCGACAATGGATTCCGAGGCGGAGTTCGCCATGAGCAGGCGCGGGCGGCCGCGCGGCAGACTTGTATTCGGTCGATCTCAGGGATCTGAACCATGATGCAGCATGCGCATCGGTAGGCGAAGCTCCGGGGCGGCGGGCCCATTCTACGTCCGCGGTCTGAGGACCATGTGTAGCTTCGGGTTGCCGCCACCTCGGATCATCATCGGCAGACCCTCTGCGGGCAAGCCAATTGGGTGTGCGTTGCTCTCCTCTCCCTACGTGTCCCCATACGCCGCACGCAAGCTGACGCCCTGTGGCGCCTCGCCCGTGGTGACGAGGCGCCACAGCGCAATCAGAAGCTTGCGCGCCAGCGCCACGATCATCGTCTTGCGCGTGGCCTTGCGGCCGTCGGCCGTGCGCGCCTGGAACCATCGTGCCAGCGCACTGTCCTTCTGGAAGAGGAGAAAGCGCCAGGCCAGTTGGATCATGCCATGCCGCACGCGGGCACTGCCGGCGCGTGCCAGCCCCTTCTCGCGCCGGCGTTTGCCGCTCTCGTCGGGCGAACCCGTGAGCCCGGCATAGCGCGCCACCGCGCGGCGATCACGCAATCCGCGCGACAGGATTTCGTGGACCAGCATGTCCGCCGTCTCGACACCGACGCCGATGACTCGTGCGACGAGGCGCACCATCGCATGCGGCCTCCTGGTGCAGCCGGAGCCGCGGCGAGCCTACGCAGGCGGTCGCCCTCGATGGTGCGGATCTGCGCACGCAGGAGGTCGAGCCGCTCAAGCAAGCGGTGCAACTCGGCGGGTGTTGTCCGGCAGCGGCGTTCCCTCCGCTATGCGGATGGCGATGAGCCTGTCCGCCGCATTGCGCAGACTCAAGCGGAAGCTGCGAATGCCGAAGCGGGCGAGAATCGCCTTGATGCGGTTGATGAGCCGCGTCTGCTCACCGACCAAGGTCTGTCGCTCGCGGTTCGGCCGTCGCGCGTCCTCTTCTTCGAGCGTCGGAATCGCCGCCATACTGCAATGGCGCTTCTCGCCACGCAGCCAGCCGAGAAAGGCGCGCATCAAAAGCTCCGTGTCGAGCCTATCTGTCTTGGCACGCCGGTGCTCACGCGACACCGCAACGCTGGCAGGGTGGATGGCATAGGCCTCGATGTCGCGCGCCCACAGCCAGCGCGCCAGCCAAAAGCCGTCGCCGGCCGCCTCATAGGCGACGGCGATCCGCTTGATCGTATGCCCGGCCTGGGCGGCTTCGTCGCGCCAGCGCTGCATCAGCTTCAACAATGATGGCGCGTCGGCATCAATCTTCTTTAGCGGCTGGCGCTTGAATCCCGGAACAAGCGCGGCGATCAGCCACTTCGCCTTGCTCATTTCGATGACGGCGACGATCGTGTTATCCTGTTCGAGAGCGGTAAGGGACCGGCTTGCGTCAAAAGACTGCGGCATGGGGCGCCTCCTTCTGAAGAGTTGATTCTAACAGCGCCGAAAGATGCCACACCCTCGCCGCTCGCCCCATAGCATCTACTCCAGTGGGCGCGATCCACGGCCTGGCTGAAAAGCGCGGTGTCGGCCTCACGCGACCAAATTTCAAACAACGTGACAACGCCCCTTTCCTCGACATCGCACAGGCTCAGATCAAAGCGAAAGTAGAGCCAGACAGCACGGGGCACGATCTCGATTGGATAGCGGTGGTTCTTGTAGGTCGGCGCACTCACGGTCATAAGCGCGCTGCTACCTCAATTTCCTTACCGCTCAATCAATGCGACAGCAACCTTTTGAGGCCTGCTCAGGCTTCACTCGCGTTACAGCCCATCGGATTGCTCAACCGCCCAAGCCGGCCTTTGTCACGAGGCTTCGACCCAGACAGTTACCCGACCGAGCCGCTCGTCAGCCACCAGACCTATCGACTACTATCTGGGTGGAACCTTCTTCCACTCGTGATACGCGCCATAGGGGCGCACTGAAATTTTCGGGCAATTCCGCGCTGCAGGAGAGCATCGCGTAGGCATGCTTGAGATGGCCATGGAACTTCCGATCGAGCCGTCTCTTGCGCGATAGTCTTGTTGTGACCCTGACATCACATGTCGCATTTGTCGAGGACGCGACCCAGTGCGGAGCGGCCTGGCGTCCTACCGCACTCTCATGGAAACTACGAAAATCAGCAAAACGCTTCTTCTTCGGCTCGATCCGCCAAATTGGCACGAGGCTTGCGGCCTTCGTCGTTTGTGATGCCGAAGCCGCAGGAGGAAACGATGAGCGAACTTCTTGGCCTTTACGTTGATCACCAGATGACCTCGCCTTCCGCGATGGCGCAACATTCGGCGAAGATCAAACCAATTGCGAACGATCTAGCGAGAAGGGGAGTTCTCTTAGTCGCAACCTGCTTGCGAGTTGAGGTCTATGGTGAGGAGCGCGCACTCAGAAATATCGATAGCACTATATTTTCTGACGTTTCGTGCAGACGCATTGAAGGTGCGGCCGCTGTTGCTCAACGTCTCGCCGAGATTGCGTCCGGCGCTCATTCCCAGATACTCGGCGAGGCTTACATCAGCGATCAGCTCGCGAAAGCTATCGAACGCCTTGATCCAAACCTTCCGGTTTTCCAGATCGTGCGGCTAGCAATTGATATAGGTCGTGCCTCGCGCGAGCGACAGCGGTTCATTGCATCATTCGACTACGATCAGATTGTCCGAGACATCATAACTGATCGATTTCAGGATGGAGAGCTACCCGACCGCCTTTACATGATCGGTGCGGGAATGCTGGGGCGCGAGCTGATCAGGAGTGGTGTGGGAGAGCGATTCCGTTCAACGGTAGTCATAACGCGGAACCCCAAAAACCTTCGCAAACGTCTCCGCCCCTGGCCCGACATAGAAGTCTCGCTCATGCGCCCGGCGGAAATTGGGTCTGTACGTGAACCCCGGTCGATCGTTGTGATCGCAACCGCCGATGTCAACATTGAATACCAAGCCGTTCTTGACAACGCCATTCTGCGGTTGCAGCCGCGCACCGTAGTGGATCTGTCGTCAATCCCGGTGCTGCCGAATTTCGCAGTCAAGAAGCTTAAATATGTGACCATGTACGACGACGAGTTTCTTCGATTCATCTCCCAAAACAATAAGAAGATAGCTCCAAAACTGCCGCTCTTATGTGCCGATATTGAAGAAACACTCTTGGCGGCGAAAATAACAAGGACCTGATCCTTTGAGGCCATGGCAGGCGCAGGTTTACGGCCAACTACCGCATCGAATGCAAGGAAAGGTCAATAGTCAATGCCAAGAAGAGCACTCATCATAGTTGGTGGTCATAGAACCAATGGTCTACTTTACGTTCAAGCAGCCAGGCGTCTTGGGCTTCATCCAATTGCCCTGGCGAGTGATCCAACCCAGTACGACTATCTAGCGGCGGAGAGCATCGAGGCCATCCGGGTCGATACCAACAATTTGAATGCGCTGATGGACGTGTGCTCTCGGCTGCGTGCGACCTATGATATTTGTGGCATCATCGGTTTTGGGGGCCTCTATGAGTGGCGCCATGTAACAGTTGCCAAGCTTTGCCGGCATTTCGCTCTACCGGGAGCAAATCCCGTATCGATTGAACGATGTAGCGATAAATACACTCAACGTCAGTTCCTCGCGCAGGCCGGCGTGCCAGTGCCTGCTTACCGGTTGGCAGCAAATGCGATGGAGATAGAAAGCTCCGCCGCGAAACTCGGCTGGCCTGTGATACTTAAGCCGTCCGAAGGCAGCGGCAGCAGTGGCGTTCGCTTGTGCCGCGATGCCAATGAGTTAGCCGAACATACGACCTATCTGCTGGGTGGGAAGTACCCGTGGAGGTCTTCGCCAAAGATACTCGTCGAAGAATTCGCACAAGGCTCATTCTATGACGTCGTTACGATGGGGAACTCGGTTGTTGCGATCGGTGCCGCCGACTTCGACCGCCCACCGCATTTCGTCCCTTGCCAGAGCATGTTTCCAGCCCCGCTGACTGAAGAGGAGCATAAGCGTATTGTGGATGTTTCGCTGAGCTGCTTGCGAGCTCTAAACCTTGGCTGGGGACCTGCGAACATTGAATTGCGATGGACGGAGCGGGGTCCAGTCGTAATCGAAGTCAATGCGCGTCTTCCGGGTTGGACCACTCCTCGGCTGGTTCAATTGGCTTACGGTGTCGATATCATCAACGAGCACATCAACCTTGTCATTGGCAACGCATGCGATCTGCGCACAAGGCATTCTCACGTTGCGATCGCGCGGTTCCTAGTTCCTGATCGCAACGGCATCCTTGCTCCGATCGACGGCATCAGTCGGGCGGCTGCTGTACCGGGTGTCGAGGAAGTCAGATTTTATGTTGAGCCCGGAACCCCAATCATCCGGAAAGGCGATCACTTAGACATGATCGGACATGTCATTGCCGCTTCGCCCGAACGCACTCGGGCCGAGGCCATACTTCATAGTGCCATCGATCTAATCGGTTGGTCGATCATACAACTGGACGCCATGTAATCGCGAGAGCGAGTCGCCTTAAAATCCATTGTAGCCTTTTGGAAGGTGGCCGCTTCCCGATAAGATCGAGATACGGCTCACGACTGGATGCCGGGCCAAGATCTGATGGAGAACAGCAATGGAAGACTATATCGGGCTCGACGGTGCGCCGTGGCGGCGCGGGAGGTGAACATGGAATAGCCACCTCTCAAGCTTGCTGATTTTTGACCGGCGGCTGCAATGCCGCCCCGCCTGCAGGAGCGCGGGCGGAAGGGGCCGAGAAGCTCGACCGGGCGTCGCCTACGGACATCAAGGTTGGAAATCGGAACACGGGAACTCGGACTGTCTGCCCAGCATGGAACTGGGCTCGCCACGACGGCCGGAGATGGACGGCACCAAGGGCGGAGCTTCTGTAGTTGTCGGAGCGCGGGAAAGCCGTGCACAGGGCGAAGGGAAGCAGGAAGAGGGATTGCCTATCAGGCGATCCTGCACAGCGACAGTATCTCGAGACCAATGACTGCTTCCACCGCCACGCTCTGAACGCCCCCGCGCAACGCGAGGCCCGGATGCGAACAATCATCGACTGCGATCTCCTCGTGCTCGACGATCTGTTCCTCGCACGCGCCATCCCCGACGACGCCGGCTGATGGCTGCAGACCCTGATCCATCAGCTGCGCCGCAGCGTCATCGTCACCTCCAACCGGGTCGTGCAGGACTGGGGGATGAGCACGACGATACTCAATCGGCTGATGCATCATTGCCATCTGCTTGAGTTCGAAGGACGCAGCTATCGCCTCGAAGAAGCCGCTGACGCCCCTTGCCCGGGAAACAAAGTCAAACTAAACAAATCCACTTCTGTGCCTTGCGGGTGAGGAGTTTGACTGACCCTAGCCGGGGGAATTTGAAGTGACCCACGGGGGTAAAAACTTGCTCACTCCGCATAGTTCGACGGTCGGCATAAACTGCAAGCTCAACCGCGTTGAGCCGCCGGCCATCTCGCCGATGTCCTCACCAGGATCGTCAACGACCACCCAACAGCCAGATCGACGATCTCCTGCCCTGGGCCTACATCAACATGCTCGAGCTAAAGGCCGCAGCCTGAGAACAGCGGTTGCGAATCCCCCCAAGTTGATCGTTTTCTGATTCACTGCGTTGATGATTTGCGTGGAGACGATCGATGCGGGGGGGCGTTGTGGCGTTATTGAAATGTGGGCGCGTCAGGCCGACACCGCGCTTTGCAGGCAGGCCGTGCACTGACGGCTTCCCACATGGCCATGGCTTGGCGTCGATGGATTCGAATTTGTGCTGCCGAGCGGTTGGGCTGGGATGGGACGAAGAGGTTTCGGACTGTCGAGAAGATCGACACGAAACGTTGCAATGAGCCGACCGACCGGAAACCCTTTTGCGTTCATTCCCGTTTTCGGAATGGCAGGTGAGAAATTCTCCGCCCGGTTGTTCAACTGCGAGCGATGTTCCACGTTCGGCATGACCTGGCGTTTGGCCCGTAGGAGCGCAATTTGTCGGTGACCACCATACGCTTTGGCGGCATGCCCTGCTTCTTCAGAAGTCGCGTCAGCAGGCGCTTGGCCGCCTTGGGGTTGCGGCGCGTCTGGACGATCTCGTCGAGCACTTCGCTGTATCGCCGCCGATCCGCAGCGCACCGACCCTCTCATGCGTCCATCCAACACCCTGCAGCCATGCTCCGATACTTGCTAAGTAGCCAATCGACAATCATCCCGCGAAAGCAGAGCGGACACGGCGCCGCATGACCGACAATAAGCTTATGCCACGCAAAAGCAGAAAGATGTGAAGGGCAGCCCAGAGCCCATGGTTGCCGAAGATCGACCCGAGCGCGAACAAAGCAGCGATAAAGGCAGCGAAAGATATGAGCATCATATTGCGTATGTCGCGCGACCAGGTGGCGCCGATGAAGATGGCGTTCATCTGCATAGCCAGCGCGGCGCTCAGGCTCGCGAACGCCGCCCAATGAAGATAGACAACCGCCTCCGTACGCACGTCCGCTGTCTTCGTTATGACGCTCAGTAACTGTTCGCCAAAAGTTAAGACTAAGACGCTGGAGAGGCCAGCAAGCGCGAATCCCCAGCCCGCTGTCAGCTTGACGGTGCGCAAGAACGCCCGCTGATCACGGGCTCCAAGGGCTCGACCGGCGAGTTGCTGGGCGGCCGCCGCGAACCCCTCGAGGAAATAACACGCGACCATGAGAAAATGCATCAGCACCGCATTGGCGGCCAAGGTCAACGTGCCAAATTGGGCGCCTTGCCGCGCGAACAGGACGTATGCTCCCGTCAGCGCGAAGGAACGGATCAGCATGTCGCCGTTGAGGTGAAGCATTCGCTTCATTGCCACCATGTTGAACGTGGGCTGGCGCGACACTTTTGGCATCGCGCGGAAGTGCCCCAAGAGGATGGTCATGCCGGCCATCGTGGCGGCGGCCTCTCCACACACAGCTCCCCAGGCGACGCCTGCAACACCCCACCCGAGGTAAAGACCCAGGAAGATGGATGACGCGGTACTCACCCCGCCGAGGAGAAGCTGAAGGATAAGTCCGAGGGCTGCATTGCCGCAGCCCAGAAAGTATCCGAGAATCGCATAATTGATGAGAGAGGCAGGCGCCGAGATTAGGCGGATGCGGATGTAGAGGTTCATGGCGGTGGTCACGGGCTGGTCCGCGTTCATAAACCATTCGCCGATCAGCGCAATCAGCGGGGCGAGCAGGACCAATGCCAAGCCTGAACTCGCCGCTATGATAAATGCCCGCCAGAAGGCGGCCCTTGTTTCCTGAGCGTCGCCCCTCCCGGAAGCTTGGGCGACGAATCCGGTCGTACCGGAGAGCAGGAAACTAAAACTCGTTAAGATGACATCGAACACTACGCCCCCGGCAGCAAGACCTCCAATCAACCGCGCATCCCCGAATTGGCCGACCACGATCGTGTCGACGAAGCCGATCAGCGGGGTAGTGAGGCATGCGAGCGCCATGGGAATGGCGATCGCCAGGACCTGCCGGTTGGTGATCTGGAATGGCCTGGAGCCGAGGGGCGGCGCTTTCCGTTGCACGTCAACTCCTACCGGATCTGTTGGGACCTCTTGTTTGGCAGCGGGATGGCACACAGCCCCAGGACCAGATTCGGAGAGCTGCGACGTCTAAGGCACGCCAGTTTGACAGGTCTGTGACCCTTTTTTGCGTCCCTGTTGTGCCGCCTGTAGTATAAGACTGCGCGGCCTCGAAGAGATGGCCGAGCGAGGCATTCCGGTCGAGCACACCACCGGCAGTTGCCCCATCGACGAAGTCTCTTACAAGGCTCTTGGCCAGTAGATCTATCTGCATCCCACCACCAACAGCGTTGGAGAAGTGGCCGAGTTCTGGCATGCTGAGTGCCGCGATTTGGCGACGGCGGGACACTTGTTTTGGCGGACGCGGAAGGGTCGTGGTCGGCCTGACCGGGTCGTCATAGATGGCAGTCCCAGCAAGGTCATGGGTCGCCCGTAGCGGGGAACATCCGCGAATCAGCGCGACATCGTCTGTATCGACACGGATTGCCTCAATTTCAGCTGACGCGAGATAATCGTACAGGGCCGGATAAGTCGACAGGATAATTGGATAAAGACCAAGGCGCTGGGCCGCTTTGCCGACCCGCAGAATGTTGATTGCACTTTGCAGTCGATCTAGGCATACTTTGATATAGCTAGACATCTCTTTTCGCTTTCCATCAATGCCGACACTAATTAATGCACATATACCTGAGCATGTATTAATATTCACTTCCTATCCGTGCCAGATCTGATGTTATGCTGTGAACTTACCATCACCAACAAACTTTGGGGTAAAATCGTGCAATTTTATTTTAAGTTTTTGTTGCACAGACTGAATCCTGCTCGGGACGCTATGATTGGGGCAGCAATGTACGAGGATGAAGGAGCCAGCGTGGCGTTGTCACGTTGTTTGAAATGTCGTCGCGTGATAGAGACCTGTGCGCGGGAAGCATTTGCCGTTGATTTTGTTTGATCTTTTCGGCTTTCGGCGTGAAGGGCGCAACGATATGAGCGCCGACGTCGTCGGCCGTGTCTTCTGTGGTGTTTTAGCCGCTTTCCTGCGATGACCATGACCTTCAAACTGCGTTTCATATTGTATGCGATGGCCGTGAGGGCGAATTTGAACGCCTGCCTTTGTAAGCCCTCGCCATCGCATCCGGCGAAGGCCGTAGCTTCGTTTCCATGTGCCGAAAATCTTTCTCGATCCGGCCACGAATGCGGTGGATCGGTTGGTTCCAGGCTCAAGACGTGCAGTATTTCAGCTTCACCCCGTCGCCAGATGCTGGTAGCGACGATGCGTGGCGTTCCACCCTTGGCACGCACCGCGTCGCCGAAATGGTTGCCGCGACAGGCGCTATCGGCAAACCCCTCGCCGGGGTTGTCAGGCAGAGCATCGGGACCGGCTTTGCCGTCGTGATGTTAGCGGGCGTGACGGCGATCTCCTCGACTGGAGCCGTGTCGGCGTCGGCGCCGACATGGGCTTTGAAGCCATGAACCGCTGGTCGGCCTTTTCACTGGCCGAGGCGATGATCGTCGCATCGACAAGCGTACCAGCCTTCACCTAAATGACCATGGGCCACAAGGTCCTTTCGAAAACGCACGAAAGCCGTTCGCTCTGGTGTCGGCTCTGAGCCTTCTGGCTATCCGGCCGTTTGTCGCCTAGCTTCCCGGCACGATTGCTCCGCAGGCGCGGCGGGGCGAGCTGGCTTTAACAGAAACTGCCGACCATTCGGATAATCCCGGTCAACGACAGTGGGGTCGAACGTAGCGGCGGCGACGCAGTCCGCCTGCCCGGCTCCAAAGGAGGCCATGACAATGGCTTGGTCGAGATGACTCTTGCCCTCTGGCTCGATCAGCACCCACGCCTTGGCCAGATCGGTGCAGTTCTCAAGTCCGAGCGTTTCCACCGCCACCGCACTACCGCCGGGAAACCATCCGCTTAGCCATGGAAGACCTAGCGCTCGCGTCTCGAGCACATACAGCAGGCTTGGCGAGCCGCCAGTGAGATCGACCATACTTCAAGGCCGGCCGCACGAGCCTTGGCTCTGGCCGTGGCCAGATAGTTGTGGAGGGATTCCGCGATCACCAATTTTCCACCACCCGGCATGGGCATAACAGCGGTATAGGCCCGCAGATCTTTCACGTCCCAAGGCGGGTTGAGGGTTGAGGATACTGTCATTGTTGACTGATGCAGTGAGCAACTGTGCCAACACAGTCAGGGGCAATAGGGTGGCGAGGCTGCGTCTCTGTTGCGCAAGAGGGCTCAGGAATGCAACGGCCGCGAGCATCCAGAACAAGGCGTCGACCGCACCAAGATACCAGTAATTGATGTTGGAGCCCAGTGCGAACACGTGCGGCAGGACCAAAAAAGTTAGCGCTAGAGCGATGCTGGTGGCAGGCTGGCTGCGCAGAACCAATCCCTTACGATAGAGCATCGCGCCCAGGCATGTGAAGGCCGGCACCAGGAATAGGGTTGACGGCTGGATGCTGATTGGATCGATCCACAGCAGCGCAATCGCTATTGTTACGATCAACACCGCAGCGAGAGCCAACGATGGGAGCAACTTGTCTGTAGACCCCGTGAGAATGCTGAGGAGAAGAGCTACCGTCAGTAATACAGCCATGACGACTTGCGAGCGACTAGTGGCGAGCCAGTCGATTCGAAAGCTGCCAAACACCTCGTGCCCGGAACCCAGCAGTAGGATTTCCATCTCAGCGCTTCTAACCATACGGGTCACCAACCCGGTGATGCCGCCGTCGATCAAATGAGCGGTCATAATCAGTAGAGCGAGAGCGACCAGTGCTGCGCCGAGCATGGGCAGCAGCGACTTTCGGCGCAAAACGACGACATACAGCACAACGATGAGGGCAATGGCCGCAGCGGTGGTCGGCTTGGCCATGAAACAGCACCAGCCGCCAACACCGACCAGGGTCCACCCCAAGACTTGGCGCATGCGCCCTGGCCGGTCGGCCAGTAGCAAGCCGATCATTATGATCAAAAGCGATTGAAAGGCCAGCGCATAGTAACTCGGGGTGAGCGTCAGTCGGAAGCGAAAGACGATTGATGCCATGCTGGCGATCCCTGCCGATAGCACCGCCGCCTGCAGCCAGCCCACTGTCCAGAGGCGCCGGATCGCAAGGAAGCTAAGAATCCACCCTGGCGCCATGGTGAGCGTGACGTTGGCTATGCGAAGCGCTGCAATATCGCCCCCCAGCCACCGATACGGCCAGTGATAAACGAAGCCAAAAAGAGACGGCGGAGAATTGATTGCGTAGGGGAATGGGTTCGCGATGAAGTTGAGGTAGAAACCTTCGTCTTCGAGATGGAGACCGTGACGCGGACTGTCCATGGCCCTTGTGCAGCACGGACATCGTTGCAGACGGTTGGACAGGGCCACGGTCAGGCGTCGCCTGATGGTCGGGATCGAGGTCGGGACGTGCCGCTCTGGTCGGATTGGAGGATCCGCGGGGTCGATTACCGCCGGGAAGACCAGGTGTTTGGCGGCCCTGGGCGCGAGTTGGAGTTGAGGGGGGAATCGTCTCCCGCAGAGAGACCAGGAAGCCATACGCGGCGATACAGAGGCTGGCGTGGTGGTGGAAGCCCCGCCACCCTCGGCCTTCGTAGTGGCCCAGTCCCAGTTCCTGCTTGAGTTCCTGATAGTCTCGCTCGATCCGCCAACGCAGCTTGGCGGCGCCGACCAACTGGGTGACCGTAGCGTCGGCCGGCAAGGTGGAGAGCCAATACTTGCTCGGCTCGACCTCGCCTTCAGGCCACTCGATCAGGAGCCACTCTTGGGCGTGAGCCTCGGGCCGATTGTAGTCCCTGGATGCCGGCCGCAAGCGCACGGCGGCGAAGCGGGAATTGAGCTCGGTGTTGGTTCCTTCGCGCCAGGCGATCGTGCGCCAGGTCTCGGCGTCAAACTCCTCGGCCAGGGCCTTGGCCGAGATCGGCTTGTGATTGTCGGTTCGGCCGACTCGAGACGGCGGCTTGGCCTCTTCCGCTCCAAGGCTTGGGCGGCAGCGGGCTCTCGCCTGGGCGCCAGACGCTGAGGGTGGGCTGAACGCCGACAACATAGGTCAGACCGAGCTCGGACAGGCCCGCGCGGAAACCGCCGTCGGCGGGCGTCGGCCAAAACCACGCCGGGCGCGACGCCCTCGGCCTTGGCCGTCCTGATCTGCTCGAGCGCGATCTGCGGCTTGGTCCGGAACGTGATCTCCGCCGGAATCTTGGCCTTCTTACGTTGTTCCGGATCCTCCGCCCAGCTGTGCGGGAGATACAGTTCGTAGGCGATCGGAAGCGAGGCTGCGTCATTTGCGATCGACAGGCTAACCGCAATCTGACAGTTGTCCTGCTTGCCCAACTGGCCGCAATACTGGCGCGCCACGCCCACCGAGTGCTTGCCCTTCTTGGGAAAGCCCGTGTCGTCGACGATCCACGCCCGGATCGGTCCACGCTGCTCGATCCGTGGAAGAACCCAGTCGCGAACCCGCGCCAGCAAGGCCGCGTCCGACCACGGCGCCTGTCCCACGAAATGCAGCAGAGACTGATGCTTGGCCGCTACCCGCGACGGTGCCGTGACGGCCGCCAACGGTTCCACGCTCTTGCGCTCCATCGGCATCAGGAGTCCCAGGCAATAATCCTTCAGCGGCTCAGCTCGGTCGGCGTGGCCGATCACCCCGATCAAAGCATCGATATAGGCGTCGAATGCTGCTTCACTCTCGGCTGTCCAGTCGGGCATGGCGGGGCGCTTCCCTGATCACGAATCAGCACGCTAACAAATCCGCAACCAGCGCGAATCCCCCCGCATCCGCGACTTTCTGACTCAGTAAGACTAAGCCTTTTGAGCTCATCGCGCCATGGTCCAAGCTTGGCCCGTCTCTTCGCTATGTTCTCGTTGGTGGCGTCAATACGTTTGTCGGCCTATCGGTGATTGTTTTCTGCATAGGCTGGGTAGCAATGCCACCCATTGCCGCGAATGCTTTCGGATACGCAGCAGGCTTATTTGTGAGTTTTCTGCTGAACCGATGTTTCATCTTCCGGAGCAATGTTCCGATCGCATCAGTAGCTGGACGATTTTTTATAATAATGCTGATAGCATATTGCGTAAACGTTTTTGTGCTATTCTCGGCCACTGCCTGGCTAGGCTTCGGCGATTATATTGCCCAAATCTTGGGAGTAGCCAGCTATCTCATAGCTGGTTTCTTAGATAATAGTCTATTCGTGTTCAAGGAAGGCGAGTAGGGAGCGAGATAGTTGGACACCTCGATTTACCGCCGTTTCTGAGGCAAAGAGGCGCAAGAATGGGCGTGGGTCGCTGAACCTGAGAACCTGACCTGCTTGGCGCAGGTTTTCCGCGCTTTACTGGGCTGATGGGTGGTTGATTTCTGTTTTGTGGCGGCGTTTTCTGCCGCCACACCGTCACGCGGACGCACTTCTCCCCTCGTGCCTGACGTAGCGCATCAGATTGTAGGCGAGATTTGTCATGCCGATTTTGGTCGTGGCTCGGGCGATACCGATGGTGCGTATGAAGAGCTTCATTTGTGCCTTCTGCCGTGCGAAGACGTGCTCGACGAAGGCGCGGATTTTTGAGCGCCGGCCATTGGCTCGAGACGTCGTCTCGCTCATCGGCCGAGCTTTCGGCTTCTTCTGGTGGATGTCGGAGACATAGCCGTTCCGATCGAGCCACTCCTCGTTCTTCTTCGAGCGATAGGCGGTGTCGGCCCACACGGTCGAGCCGGTGTTCCCGCGGTTGAGCACATTGCGAAGCTGCGCCCCGTCATAGGCTGACGCACTCGTGACGTTCCAGCCGCGGATGAAGCCGTGCCGGCGATCGATGGCGGCATGTTTTTGTAACCGAAGGCTGGAATGGCGATATCGCGCTGCTGCGCCTTTCCGTCCTCGGCCACTTTGGCTTTCGAGAACTTGACCGTCCAGCGCGCGTCCCGATCCTTCTGCCGCAGTTTCGCGGGCTCATCCTTCCAGGCATCCGGAACCTTGCCCGCCTTTATGTCGGCCTTCTCGGCATCGGTATTTCGCTGTTTGGCGGGCGCCGCCACGATCGTGGCGTCGACGATCTGGCCCCCCATTGCAAGATAGCCGGCCTTGGCGAGATGCTTGTCGAAACGGGCGAACAGGTTCTCCACCGCGCGGCCCTTGGTGAGATGCTCGCGGAACAGCCAGATCGTCTTTGCATCCGGGACCCGGTCGCCGAGCCCCAGCCCGAGGAACCGCATGAAGGAAAGTCGGTCCTGGATCTGGAATTCGGCCTGGTTGTCGGACAGGCTGTAAAGCGCCTGCAGCACCATGATCCTGAACATCATCACCGGGTCGTAGGGAGGGCGACCGCCCTTCGCGCCATCGGAGCGCTTCAGCGCCTTGGCCAGTGGCTTGCGGAAAACCTCCCACGGCACCACCGCGTTCAGCTTTTCCAGCGGATCGCCCGCCTCGCTCAGCCAGACATAGCGCTCCTCAATATCCCAGAACCCCGCCTGTCCCCGCATCGATAGCCTCCATGCAAATCACGAGCGCAGTGAATCAGAAAACGATCGAGTTGGGGAGGTTCTTCGAGGTGTCCGCTTACGTGGAGGCAGGGTCCCGGTCGGGGAATCTTCGATGGAACTGAGTGGCCGACTACGTCAATGCCCGTGCTTAGATAGAAGCAGCCCCAGGCGTACACACGGAAATGCGGTATCCGCGAGCGGGCAGCGCGGGTGGAGCGCGCACCCGCTCGGCAGGTTGATGGGGCTCGGCACCTCGCCTTCGCCGGCGCTGCCAAACGAACTCGCGTGGGGTCCGGCACTGGCGCTGCTGCGATTAGCCTCTCAGTACACCATCTGCTGCTGGAGATGCAGAAGCAGGTTCAGAATCTGCGCGGCACGGAGACGTCGAGGGCTGACACCGCTTCTTCGGCGATGATTAGCGAGAGGTTGAGCGATAGAAGCGCGTGCAAAGCCGAGCCGCTGGGGCTGACCGCCCGACAATTCGGACGGCAGCCGGTGTATCATCTCAGGCGACATTCCGACTTTTCGGAAAGATCCGCAGCAAGCGCTTGGCGCTGCTTCACCGGAGTTGCCTCATCCCCATGGTCGTACTATGCTTTAACAATAAGTCGCCTTGGAAATTTTGTTAGGTCCTCTCGGCCGCTTTCAGTTACCACGAATGACTGTGTGATCGTAACGCCAGTGTCCCCAAGCCAAAGACCTGGCATCATATGAAATGCCATACCGGCTTCTAAGACCGTCTGATCGCTGCTGCGCAGACTTGCGGTGCGCTCACCCCAACTGGGTGGAAAGCCGATACCAATCGAGTAGCCAAGCCGTGACTCCTTGTTGAGCCCATGCCGAGCGATTGTCTCCCGCCACGTGCGCTCGATCTCAGCACAAGTGACGCCCGGTCTTACTCGCTCAAGAGCGGCCTCGATTCCTTCAACGACAGCGTCGGCGAGACGTACATACGAATCTGGTGGTGATCCAAGGAATATCGTTCGGCTTAACGGAGCATGATAGCGGCGTCTGCAAGCAGAAGTTTCCACGTTTATAGGCGTATCGGTGCCAATTTTGCGATCCGACCAGGGAGCATGTGGTTCACCAGACCTTGATCCTGTCAGAACATATGGGGGGCTCGACGCATAGACACCGCCAAATTCTGGTGTACCCGCAATCATCCGGTTGTAAATAACAGCGGTGAGATCGCATTCCCGCATGTTTGGACTTGATGCCTCGACTGCGTCCGAGATCATAGCGTCGGATATGGCACCCGCCTCGCGCATTATCGCGATTTCAGCAGGACTCTTGCGAATACGAATCCAGTTGACCATCAGCTCTGCATCAAGAAACCGGGAATTCGGAAGAGACGCCAAAAGCTTCGTGTGAGTACGAGCCGAATAGTAGTAGGCGCCCATTTCAACGCCTAGAGCCTGCAGAGTGGGGCAAACCTCGCGGAGTTGCGCCACGAGAAAGTCAACTGGATCCCACTCTGCGGACTGCACATAATCGTCAGTGTAAGGTCGGATAGTGTCAGCCTTCAGATAAGTCATTCGTCTCACAGATGTGGCGTCCATAGAGCGCCCGATCCAGATGGGATTTTCTATGTCCCGATGAATCACAAGTGTCTGAAACACGTAAAAGGAGAAAGCCTCGTAGCCAGTGAGGTAACAGATGTTAGATGGCTCGCTGATCAGTAGCGTGTCCATCTCGCGGCGCCACATCTCGTCTTTCACCAGCGCGATACGCCGATCATACTCCGCCTTTTCAAATGGTATGCCGTCTCCAGTCGGTCTCATGTTAAACTCTCTTCTACTAAGTGTTGACTGTCAGATTCGCAATCTAAGTTGATTGACAAGTTACCGGCCACGACCAACTTCCCTCTTGGGTCAGTCTTTTGGCTGCGGCTTGAGTTGTTTTAGAGATGATCTCTGCCCAGCGTGATTGTCCGACCTCATCAGAGATGAGGTCATTTCGGATCTCAATGAGAACGTGCGGAAGCCCCCGTTGCTCGCCGTGCACTGGTATCGTATAGTCGCCGAGATCGTCGACTGTGTAAGGTTCGTTGAGGGCAACCCCAATGTTCGGATATTCTGCCCTCACTTCCGCGAACATCGCCCTTGCGAAGCGATCGTCCCTATTGAACAGAAGTCCAAGCTCGCATTTTCGCTGCGCGCCTGTGTGTCTTAAGATGGGCGTAAAGCTGTGGATCGTGAGGAGAAATGGCCTTCGATCGGAACCTACGAGGCTATCCAACGCCGCCGCTACAGCGAGATGATATGGCTCGTGGATTTTTTCATAGCGAAGTTTCCGCTCAAGAGGAGACAAGCCGACGTTCTTTGGAATCTTTGTCCCGTCGCTGACCTCGGGGATGCTGTCAATAGCTTCGAAGGGCCGATTGCAATCGATGACAAGCCGACTGTAGCGCTGGATATGCAACGGTACCTCAAGGGCATCGGAGAGTTTCCGTGCAACTGCCTCTGCGCCAACATCATAGGCTATGTGACGCTCCATTTCGCTCCGTTTTATTCCGAGGTCCGATAGACAAGCCGGGATCACTTTCCCGGCGTGTTCGCATATCAGAAAAAATGGCCCGTTTTGCTTGGCGCCCACGATTTCGTGCGGCGACGGGTCGATATCGATCAGGTCAAAGCCGCATTGCTCATGTTTTAACATCTCAGCGTTTGTAGTCATTTTGGTCTTCTCATCTTATGAAGTGCAAAGGTTCAGGTCGATGACTTCAGCCAATGGAGCGCCAATTCCGCCCAATAGGTCGATCCAATCGAAAGCATTTCGTCGTTGAAGTCGTAACTCGCATTGTGGAGCTCACATGGACCGGAACCATGCCCGCTGGCGCGGTGTTCGCCAGTTCCAATGCCGAGATATGCGTAAGCGCCGGGACGAGCCTGCAGCATATAGGCGAAATCTTCGACACCCATGTCCAGTTCGATGTCGGTATCAACGCCGGCTTCGCCAACTATCGACTTCATCACCTCAGCAGCAAACCTTGTCTCGTCCGGCGTGTTGACCGTAGGAGGGCAGCTGCGCGCGAATTCGTAATCGAGTTGGCAATCATGCACCGCGCAGAGCCCTTCAACGACTGTCTTCATTCGCGACTCTATGAGATCAAGGATAGGCGTGCTTTCAGCACGCACGGTCCCGGCGATGGTCGCGACTTCAGGGATTATGTTCGTTGCACCGCCATTGGCTTCAAACTGCGTGACGGAAAGCACGGCTTTATCGACCGGCTTCTTGTTGCGCGTAATTATTCCCTGCAGCGCATTCACGACTTGGACGCCGACGAATAACGGATCTTTGCCAAGATGCGGAGCGGCCGCGTGCGAACCAACGCCCGTTAGGCGAATACGAAACTCACCGCTCGCCGCCATGGTTGTCCCTACCCGGACACCGAACTTTCCAGCGGGCAGTCCAGGCTCGTTGTGCAAGCCAAATACCGCATCAACCGGGAAACGCTCGAACAGGCCCTCATCGACCATTACCTTTGCGCCCGACCCCGCTTCCTCAGCAGGAGAGAAGATGAAGACCACGGTACCGTCGAAGTTTCGTGCCCGTGCTAGATAACGCGCTGCGCCGAGGAGCATCGCCATGTGCCCGTCGTGGCCGCACGCATGCATCTTGCCGGGATACTCTGAACGGTGTGCGAAATCATTGCGTTCCTGGATGGGCAACGCGTCCATATCTGCTCGAAGACCGATAGCCCGGTTACCGTTTCCAACTTTAAGGACGCCGACCACTCCCGTCCGGCCCAATCCTCTGTGCACCTGGATGCCCCAGCCGACCAAAGTCTTAGCAATCAGATCGCCGGTTTCTTTTTCTTGAAAGCTGAGTTCTGGATGAGCATGCATCCAGCGCCTCATTGACTGAATTTCTTGCTGTGATTCCGCAATTTCTGGGATGATTTTCATAGGTTAAACTTTCGACTCATGGGTCTCGCGCAGCAAACCTACGCAGGGCTTGTTATTTTCCGGAACTCTGCTGGCGCCTGCGCGTCGAAACAACGCGCGCGCAACTTCGATGGCCCGCGCTGGGGCTACTCGCTGCCCCCAAGACCTTACCGCAGCTCGTCGTGAAGACCGATCAGTGCCTCAGAATCTGGCTGAGGAAGAGCTTTGTCCTGTCGTGCTGCGGATTGGTGAAGAAATCGTTCGGCTTGCCCTCTTCGACGATCCGGCCCAAATCCATGAAGATCACCCGGTCTGCAACGGCGCGGGCAAAGCCCATCTCGTGCGTGACGCAAACCATGGTCATGCCATCGCGCGCGAGGCTCGTCATGGTTTCGAGCACTTCCGAAACCATCTCTGGATCGAGCGCCGAAGTAGGCTCGTCGAATAGCATGACGGCAGGCTCCATGCAGAGTGAGCGGGCAATGGCTACGCGCTGCTGCTGTCCGCCGGACAGCTGGACCGGGTATTTGTTCGCCTGTTCGGGGATACGCACGCGCTTCAGAAACTTTAGCGCGGTCTTCTTGGCCTCGGCTTCGGGCACGTCCTTGATCCACATTGGACCGGCCATGCAGTTCATCAGCACGGTCATATGGGGGAAGAGATTGAAGTGCTGGAACACCATCCCGACATTCTTGCGAACTTCAGTCACGTTGCGCATTTTGTTGTGCAATCTGATCCCGTTGACGGTGATCTCGCCCTCCTGATGTGCCTCAAGTCGGTTGAAGCAGCGGATTAGCGTCGACTTCCCGGATCCGGAGGGGCCGCAGATGACAATGCGTTCGCCTTTGCGGACGGTGAGGTTGACATCAGTCAAAGCTCGGAAGGTGCCGTACCATTTGGAGACGTTCGTCGCTTCGATAATTTTGTCCGCACTCATTGGCACCTGCTGCTGGCTGAAAGACTCTTGGGATGAAAGTGGCTGCACATGCAGCACATTGCCAATTCCCGAAGGGCTGCCTCCATCGAGACCACCTTCCGGCTGACTTATATTGATAGCAGTCATCGAACCTTACTCCTTCCGAAGTGACGCTCAAGCCGCGATTGACCAACCTCGAGGCAGGCAGACATAATCCAATAGATGAGCGAGGCTGTTATCAGCATCTCCATGTGATGGAAGGTCGGCTGACCGAGAGTGCGAGCAAGAAACGTCAGCTCCCAGACGCCAAGAACGGACACAAGCGAGCTGTCTTTCAACATTGAAATGAAAGTGTTTCCCATAGGCGGAATAATGACCGGCAGCGCCTGCGGCAGGATGATCCTGCGCATGGTAAGGCCGAAGCCGAACCCCATCGATCGTGACGCTTCCCATTGGCCGCGGTCGATGCTCTGGATACCCGCGCGGAAGATTTCCGTCATATAGGCTCCCACGCAAAGCGACAGGGCCAATATACCGGAAGGAACGGCATCGATCACGATACCCAGTTGCGGCAACCCGAGGTAGATCAGGTAAATCTGCATGAGAAGCGGCAGACCGCGGAAAAATGATGTGTAAAAATTGGCGATAGCGTAGGCGAAGCCATTACTCGAAAGCTTTGCAATCGCCGCAATAATCGCGATGAGTGATGCGCATATAAGTGAAACCGCCGAAACATAGATCGTGGTCACCACCCCCTGTGTAATTAGGTATGGCAGATTCTCCCAGATGAACGGCATGCTTAGGTTAAATGCCTTGAAGAAGGAAAAGAACAGGGCTAGCAGCTCGATCCATACAATGCCGATCTGCGCCTTTAAGGGGGCAAACCCGATCAGCACGATGTTGACGCAGAACATGACTGCAATCACAAAGGCGATCGCGACACGCCCATAGATTCCGCTTTGCATCGGGGCGCCGATGACCGGCCGCATGAGTTCGCCAAAGGTGGTGCCCGTAAGGTTGACCATGAGAAAAACCGCGAGCACGACGGCAAACATCGCAGCAATAAACCATGGCTTATGGACAAGCACCTCGGATTCGACCGTATCCTGATAAAGCATAAGAAGTCCCTCATAGGAGGGCGGCCCGGGCAGAACCCAAGCCGCCTAGAGTTTGAGGCCTCACTGTTCTTTGGAATAATCGACGCCGTACCACTTCATTGAAAGCCTGGAGAGCGTGCCATCGTCCTTCATTTGCTTGACGGCCGCTGCAATCTTGTCGCTGAATTCCTTGTCTCCACGCTGAATTGCTATATCTCCCGGCGAATTGAACAGCGCCGGCTCGAGAACCCTCAAAGGATAACCGGCCTTTATTGCATCGAGCGCTATAGATGTGTCTGCGATCACAGCGTCAAGACGAACCCCATCGCCAAGTCGAAGGTCATCAAATGCAACGTTGCTCGTTCCGTAGGTTTTCACCTTACCAGGCTTGAATTGATATGTAATAGGGTCGGCGTTCAGCCAAGCTGGCGCGAGATTGTGGTTGGCATACGCCTCTCCTGTGACGCCTGATGTTACGCCGACCACCTTCCCCTCCAGATCGGAAGGCTTGGTTGCCTTGCTGTCCTTGTGAATGACCGCCGAAGTGGGACCCCAAATGTAGGTAGCAGGGAAATCCAGCTTTTCGGCCCGTTCCTTCGTCGGCGTCATCTGCCCCATGGCGACATCCCAACGACCGTCCCAATTGCCTGCAGCAATGAGATCCCAGCTTGGCGTCACAAATTTGACCTCAACTCCGAGAGACGCGGCAATTTGTTTGGCGATGGTCACGTCATAGCCAACGAACTCATGGCTTTCGTCCAAATGCGAGCCCGCCCCCCAGTCCGTCCCTACGGCGACCGTTAAGGTTTTCGTCCGCTGCACTCGGTCAAGTACTTCACCCGCTGTCGCGGCGCCGGTCCAAGCGGCAATGGCGAATGAAGCAGCAAACGCCGCTGTTCCCAGTCGTTTAATCATCGATCGGTCCCTTTCTTGATGGGCTAGGCCAACGGATGTTTGGTACGTTGCAGGCCAAAACGCTGCACGTTGGCCATACCGCCGTTCCAATGCCGTTTATGTTATAAAAATTTCATATATTCGTGTCAATGTCAAAACATGAAATTAACCTTCCGTTCTGAGATTGGAGCCGTGCTGTACGCCAGCCCAGATTTTTCACTCAACGGGTCACATAATGTTTGGCTCGATGGCTCACGCAAGGTACCGACTTTCGGGGCATCCTTCCCGGATTAGTTTTCGTTGAGGGCCATATTGACCTTCTTGTGTATATTATTTTAAATGCGTTACGGGAGACGGCACGCGGCAATCTCGAAAGATTGACAGGGAAATCAAGTATGGATGCTGCGCCGACAGTGATCGCAGATCGGATTTCCGCGATTGTCAATTCCATGACACGCTCGGAGAAGCGCATCGCCCGTGTACTCCTCGCGCGATATCCTGCTGTGGGTTTAGAGAGTGTCACGGAATTTGCTAAGCAGGCTGAAGTGAGCGCCCCCACAGTGCTTCGTTTTATCGCCAAGTTAGGATTTGGTGGCTATCCCGACTTCCGACGCGCGTTGCGCGAGGAAATCGACGAAAGCCAACTAAATCCCCTAACGAAGCCACGGATTGAGAACATCGATGCAGGCACCGAATACGGCAACGAATTGCTGGGAGTGGTTCGATCGACGTTGGCGGAACTGGATATGGGTCTCGTCGAAAAAGTGACTGAACTCTTTTCCGACGAGCGGCGAAGTATCAATATCCTTGGAGGAGACTTAACCACGACGGTAGCCAGCCACCTTTTTTTTCACTTGCGCAAGATGAGGCGGCTCGTGTTTTCGCTGCCTGCTACTATCCAGGAGCGGGCGGACCGAATTGTTGACCTGGGCAAGAGGGATATTGTCGTTCTCTTCGATATACGGCGATATCAGGCAGATATTATAAAGACAGCGCGCATTGCCTCGCAAAAAGGATGTACGGTGGTCCTCTTTACTGATCAGTGGATGTCGGAAGCCTCCGAAGTGGCGACACATGTGTTCCGGGCGAGAGTGGGGACATCGTCGCCCTGGGACAGCCTGTTGGGGCTTAATGCCATTGTTGAAACCGTCGCCCTCTCCCTAGATCGACGCCTCTGGTCGATGGTCAGGCCTCGCCTGGAAGTCATGGAACGGTACAAAGTCGATCTTCTGGATCAGGAAACCACATCGACCCCCCCCGAATGATGGTGAGAGCAAGGGTCTGCGTGAATTGGGATGGCCTTGTGATTGCCGCCTTGAGCGGCAGGTTCGCTGGAAAAGGGTGACGCAGGCTGAGGTTCTCTTTGGGCGCTCAAGAAGTCGGCGCAACAATCGGCGCGCGACCAATGGAAAATAGGCCCGCACGCGAGACAACGAGGGAGGGACTCATGCCGAGCCACAAGGATGTCGACCCCGTATCACTTTCGGAGCTCGAGAGGCGGCTTGATCTCGTCCTGCGCGAGATGCGTCAGCAGGACATCGGCGTCTCCATCATCACGACGCCGGACGATATCTACTACCTGTCCGGCTACTACACACGCGCCATGACCTCGGTGACGGCCTTGATCGTGCCTGCGGCTGGCAAGCCTTTTCTCGTTACCCGGCAATCGGATGAGGGCAATTACCTCAAGATCAGTGATCGCACGACGGCCGCGGAGTTCATCGCCTTTGGCGATGACGAGCTCGCCGATAGCCTGCCGATCATCGGCAGGCTCGCCTTGGAGCGGCGTAGCCATGGCCGCGTCGGCATCGAGCAGGACGGCATCTTCATCTCG
This sequence comes from bacterium M00.F.Ca.ET.205.01.1.1, assembly GCA_004791255.1. Classification (GTDB taxonomy): domain Bacteria; phylum Pseudomonadota; class Alphaproteobacteria; order Rhizobiales; family Rhizobiaceae; genus Mesorhizobium. The sequence continues at coordinate 1,177 of SRUQ01000019.1, read as the reverse complement.
CCCGCTCAGTTCGCGAAGCTGACGACCACCTTGGGTGGCACCGAGGCGGTCGAGATTGGCAGCTTCCTCAGCGCCCAGCGCCTGATCAAGTCCGCCTGGGAGATCGCCTGCCACCGCAGCGCCGCTCGCACGACCGTGCAGGGGATGCGCGCCGGAATAGCCGCGATCGAGCCGGGCGTCTTCGACAGCGACGTTGCCGCGGTCGTAGCCTCCGAGATGGTGCGCGGCGGCGAATGGGCCGCCACCTGGCCGATCATCCTCACAGGCGCGCAGACCGGGCGCGCTCACTCCTCCTGGCAAGGGGACGCGATCGCCGCCGGCAGCCCGACCACGCTCGAATTCTCTGCCGCCCGGCACCGCCACCATTCGCCGCTCTATAGGACCGTCATCTACGCGCCGAACGATGAGCAGCGGCGTTTCTCGGAGGCCGTCGCGACCGCCCACAAGGCGCAGCTCGCGCAGATGCGGCCTGGTGCGCGCGCCTGCGATGTCTGGGAGGCAATGCGCGCTGCGATGGAGCGCTTCGGTATTGTCCAGTCCCCGAAGGGCCGGGTCGGCTACACGGTCGGGATCGGCTTTCCGCCGAACTGGGTCCAACGCAACGCCATCGATCTCATGCGCGGCAACACTGCCGAGCTGCGGCCCGGCATGGTGTTCCACGTCTTCGCTTCCGTGGGACAGAAGAACGTGTTCTCGATCGTCCATAGCGCGACCGTCGTCGTGACCGAGGACGGCCACGAAGTCCTCACCGTGGACGGCCTGGATGGGCCGCTGCTGAAATGACGGTCCTGCCCCACCTGCACCATCCCTCGATCGACGAAAGCGGTCCGGCTGATCGATCGTGGCACGAAAGCCGAGCGCGACAACGCCCGCAAATCTCCTCATCCAGCCAGATCAGCGCCGAGCCGCGTTTGCGCAGCGCTTGGACGCGTTCGTCGTGCAGTAGCGGGCGGGTTATGACTTGCTCACGCGGCTGGAGCGGCCGCATGAATTCTAGGTCGCAAACTCATAAACTGGGTATCGTGCTGAGGTAAGTTCTGATTCAAGGCCTCTTTTGGAGGCTTTGATGCGTCGGTATGAATTGAGCGATTTTGAATGGGGCATCATCGCGCCTCATCTCCCCAACAAGGTCCGCGGTGTGGCACGCGTTGACGACCGCAAGGTGCTCAACGGCATC
>SRUQ01000198.1 GCA_004791255.1 bacterium M00.F.Ca.ET.205.01.1.1 | reverse complement strand
TTCCGAGCTGAAGACGAGGCCGCGCGCGCTGCGCTGGTCGAGGCCGAACTGGCGATCGCCAAGGCCAAGGCATCGGATGATGCGGCGCTGATTGCACACCAGGATCTGACGATCCGGAAGCTGCAGCGGGCGCTGCATGGTCAAAGTTCTGAACGCTCAGCCCGCCTGAACGACCAGATGGAACTCATCTTCGAGGAACTCCAGAGCACCGCGACGGAAGACGAGATCGCCGCCGAACAGGCTGCGGCCCGGACCACCGAGGTGGCGCCTTATGTGCGCAAGCGACCCGCGCGC
>SRUQ01000197.1 GCA_004791255.1 bacterium M00.F.Ca.ET.205.01.1.1 | reverse complement strand
GGATCGACGTGTCGCAGCCGCCGAAATACGATGCCAAGGGCGGCGTGGCGCATGCCGGTTCCAACCGCATCGTCGATCTGAAATTCGACGGCAAAGCAATTGATCCGGCAGCGAAATTCGTCGTTGCCACCAACAATTACCGTGCCGGCGGCGGCGGCAATTTCCCCTACATCAACGCTTCGAAGATCATCTGCAAAGCGCCGGACAACAACCGCGACGTGATCGTGCGCTATGTCGTCAGCCAGGGCACGATCAACCCGACGGCGGACGACAACTGGTCGTTCAAGCCGCTGC
>SRUQ01000196.1 GCA_004791255.1 bacterium M00.F.Ca.ET.205.01.1.1 | reverse complement strand
CGATAACCACCCTCCCCAGATCGGCCGGATAGTCGACCCAATCTTCGCCGCAATTGGTCGAGTCGGCAGTCACAACGGCGAGCTTAGCAGCGCCAGGCAACTCCCGGAGCAGCGTCGGCACCAGGAGCAGGCTCGATAGCGCCACATGGACCTTGATCGCCACAGCAACCGCCCCCTGGTGCCGGATAAAGAAGCCGTAGTCCGCGCTTACTACGATCGCACCCCGTTCAACTAAGCTCTTGGCAGCTGCTATGCAGGCTGGCTCAAGGGCTGGATCGCCGCGGATAACGATAT
>SRUQ01000195.1 GCA_004791255.1 bacterium M00.F.Ca.ET.205.01.1.1 | reverse complement strand
AACGACGCCACGCCGCATGTCGAGGTCGATCCCGAGACCTACGAGGTGCGCGCCGACGGCGAGCTCCTGACCTGCGAACCGGCGACGGTCTTGCCGATGGCGCAGCGGTATTTTCTGTTTTAAAGCCGATTGCGCCTTCCGGTGAGCGGGCAAATTCCGTTGCGGCTGGAGTGTGGACCTTGCACTATGCGGTTGCGCAACTGCATAGCGGACAACCATGGCCACCGAAATCGCCTCTCCCCACGACGTCTTCCCGCATATCCGCATCGTCATGGGCATGGTGGTCGGCCTTGGC
>SRUQ01000194.1 GCA_004791255.1 bacterium M00.F.Ca.ET.205.01.1.1 | reverse complement strand
CGAGGCCCGACGCGCCGAGGAAATGCTGAAAGCCTCGGACGCCGACTGGACGATCCTGCGCTGCTCCTGGTTCTCGCAGAACTTCAGCGAGGGCTTCCTCGTCGAAAACATTATCGAAGGCGAGGTCGGCTTGCCGGTCGGCGCTGTCGGCGAGCCCTTCGTCGATGCCGACGACATCGCCGATGTCGCCGAAACCGTGCTGACGGAGCCCGGCCATGTAGGCCAGCTCTATGAGCTCACCGGCCCGAGGCTGCTGAGCTTCGCTGAGGCCGTCGCCGAGATCGGCAAGGCCGCCG
>SRUQ01000193.1 GCA_004791255.1 bacterium M00.F.Ca.ET.205.01.1.1 | reverse complement strand
CCAGCCGACAAGCTCGGGCGTGCCGGGCTGATCGAGTGCGATCCGCTCGACGGGCAAATCGCCGGGCGCCGTCAAGGTCTGACGAGGCTCCCGGGCAATCAGCATCGTGCCGGCGCGCCAAGTGCCGATGCCCCCAACGATGCACATCGCGGCCAGCGCCAGGGCGAGCAAAGCGCGAAACTTCATTGGCAATGACCCAGAAGCGCCTTCATCGGCAGCTCACTCGCACTGGTGCTGGCTGAGCGCCCATTCGCCGGTCACCGACAGAAGGTCGGATATCTTCCAGCCGCCACCGAC
>SRUQ01000192.1 GCA_004791255.1 bacterium M00.F.Ca.ET.205.01.1.1 | reverse complement strand
CAGGTATGAGCCGACGGCGGTGATCACCACCGGCACGATCAGCGGCGACAACAGCAGCGGCATGATGATGCGCCGCCCGGGGAATTTCTCATCGGAAAGCGCGATCGCCGTCAGCGTGCCGAGCGTCGTCGCGATCACCGTCGTGCCGAAGGCGACGATCAGGCTGTTGCCGATCGCCGACTGCCAGCGCTGGGTGCCGAGCACCACCTCGTACCAGCGCGTTGATATCCCCTCGAGCGGGAAGATGAAGAAGGCGCCGCTGTTGAAGGAGAGCGGCACCGGGATGAGGATCGGCAC
>SRUQ01000191.1 GCA_004791255.1 bacterium M00.F.Ca.ET.205.01.1.1 | reverse complement strand
CCGACTCGCGCCAGCGCCTCCATGACCGCCGCTCGATCGGCATCGCCGAGCTTCAGCGACGGCGAGCGGCCAAGCCCGACATTGGCTTCGACCGGAAGATGCGCAAACAGGTTGTTTTCCTGGAACACCATCGACACCGGGCGCGCCGAAGGCGCCGCGCTGCCGACATCGGCCCCGCCGATCAGCACCTTGCCGGTATTCGGCGATTCGAAGCCGGCTATCAGGTTGAGCAGCGTCGACTTGCCGGAGCCGCTCGGCCCCATGATCGCGGTGATCCTGCCGGCAGCGAATTCGGCAT
>SRUQ01000190.1 GCA_004791255.1 bacterium M00.F.Ca.ET.205.01.1.1 | reverse complement strand
CGACTGGACTGTCTGGTTCGAGGGCGTCAGCCGCATCGATACGCTGCTGCGCGAGAAGACCGACTTCGCCGCGCTCGACTTCTTCTCGCGCGACCAGTATCGCACGGCCATCGAAGAGCTGGCGCGCCGCTCGGAGCTCTCCGAATTCCGCGTTGCCGAAAAGGCCATCGAACTTGCCGGCCATGTCGTCATCGCCGACGCCTCCGGCGCCGAGGTCCCCCAGGCCGAAGCGACCGACGTCGACGGCACGGTGCATACCGATGTCGGCTTCTTCCTTGTCGGCCCGCGTCGGCTGGAG
>SRUQ01000189.1 GCA_004791255.1 bacterium M00.F.Ca.ET.205.01.1.1 | reverse complement strand
ACGACATCATCAAGGTCGACGAAATCCCGGTGCTTGGCTCCGGCAAGACGGACTACGTCTCGGCGCGCAAGCTGGCGATCGACAGGCTGGGGCTGAGTGCTGCGGCGTAGCGCACTACCCGATATCCGAGGGCGGCACCTTCTCGCCTTCGCGCATGGCCCGGATGGCATTCGCGCCAATCCGGTGGCGCCCGGCTGGGTACGCACGCCGATGAGCGTCTACGAGATGAAGGTCGCCGCCAGCGCCAACGGCTCGACGCCGGAGGACGAGTTCGCGGCACTCACCAACCGCATCGCGCTG
>SRUQ01000018.1:5684-48242 GCA_004791255.1 bacterium M00.F.Ca.ET.205.01.1.1 | reverse complement strand
CGGCGCCCGACAGGGTGAACTCGTCTGTATGACAGATGCCGGTCGCCTTGATCTCGACCAGCACCTCGCCGTCGCGCGGCCCTTCGAGGTCGACCTCCATGATCTCCAGCGGCTTTCCGGCGGCGACGGCGATTGCGGCACGGGTTTTCATGCGTATTCTCCAAATCTCAATCGGCATCGGCCTGCCAGTGGCAGGCGATATCTCCTAGGCGGTGGCCTTTGCCAGCTTCACCCTATGCCAGGCGATGATGTCCATCAGCTCCGGCGAGAATGCGTCATAGGCGGAAATAGCCGCGTGGCCGAGCGCGGCGCGCACGCTTGCCATGCCGGTCGCCGGCGTCCCCGTCTCCACCAGGGAGGACACGAAGGCAGCGAATTCGATCTTCGGCTGATAGCCGTCGGTCGCCAGTTCCGGGTGCACGAATTCGAGGCCGTAGAAATGGTGATCCGGATCCGACACCGTGCCCAGCAAATGTGTCCCGCAGGCCTTGCAGCGCTGCCGCTCGATCTTCTGCGTCGCGTCCACGGCCTCGAGCTTGTCGGGCCGCGCTACGACCGAGACGCTGCCGGCCGGGACGACGGCGATCTGTGCGAAGGCGGCACCCGCCGGCTTCCAGCATTTCGAACAGCCGCACAGATGGTTGTGAGCCACAGCCTGGTTGACCTCGATTTCCACCGGCTCGCTGGCGCATCGGCAACGCGCCGTGAATGTCCCGGACGGCGAGCCTGACACGGCACGCCCGACGGCGGGATGCAAGGCGGCGGCCCCGTCGCGCAAGGCTTCCGCCCTCGCCTTCAGCGCGTGGTTCAGGTCGTGATAGGCCGTGCGCAGATTGGTATCGATGCTGGGCCAGCGCTCGTCGGCCATCGGCCCGTCGAAGACCTCGTTGTGGCGTACTCGCGTACCGCCATTTCCGTTCGGTTCCAGAATGAAGATATGCTCGGCGCTGAACACACCGCCCGGCGCCTGGCTCAGCCAGCGCAGCTCGCGCGCTCCGACGATCCGGGTGATGGTCGGATTAACCTCGCGCTCGGGAACGTTGGGCTGCCGCAGCGTGCCGACCACCCGTTGCCCAACTGTCGTGCGTCCGCGCAGTGCTGGCAGGGCCGGATTCCATTCCGGATAACGCTCGATGTCGTCAAGCACGGCCCACACCGTCTGCGGCGGCGCATCGATGACGATCTCGGTTTCAAGCAAGCGCATGGAGGATCCTCTTCACTGGGCAGTTTTTGGCTGGCGTCGTGGACGCCGTTAGTGGGCGGCGCCGAGATATGCGCTCATGACCTTCGGGTCGCTGAGCAGATTGGGCGCTGTGTCTTCCCCGGTTATCCTGCCGGTCTCGATCAGGTAGCCGCGCGCCGCGGTCTTGAGGCTGAGCCGAGCATTCTGCTCGACGAGCAGGATGCCGAAGCCTTCGGCGGCGATTGTGGCCAGGGACTTGAAGAGATCCTTGGACAGCAGCGGCGAAAGCCCAAGGGACGGTTCGTCGAGCATCAGGATTTCCGGCTTCGACATTAGCGCCCGGCCGATCGCGACCATCTGCTGTTCGCCGCCGGACATGGTCTGAGCCAGCTGGCCGCGGCGCTCGGCCAGACGCGGAAACAGTCCGTAGACGAAATCGATCATCCTGCCGGCATCAGGCTTCGCTCGCCTGGCATGGCTTCCAAGCCGCAGGTTTTCCGCCACGGTCAGTTCACCGAAGATGCCGCGGCCCTCGGGTACCAGCGCTACCCCTTCCTCGACCATCAGGTGGGCTTCGACTTTCGTGACATCTTTGCCGTTCATGACGATCCTGGTGCCGGGCTCCGTCTCTACCAGGCCTGCGATGGCTGCGAGCAAGCTCGACTTCCCGGCGCCGTTGGCGCCGAGGATGACGCAGATTTCGCCCTTCGAAACATGTGCGGATACGCCTTCGAGCGCGACGTGACGGCCGTAGCGAACCCCAAGATTGGACACCTCAAGCATCGTCGTCTCCCAGATAGGCGCGCACCACCTCCGGATCGGCCAGGACATCGGCCGACGGGCCGTCGGCGATCTTGACGCCGGAACTCATCACAACGCAGCGCCCGCAGAGCGAGCGGATGGCATCCATCACATGCTCGACCATGATGATCGTCCGGCCCTGCGTGCTGATCTCTCGGATCAGGTCGATGCCAATCCTGAGCTCGCTGGGATTGAGGCCGGCGAGCCATTCGTCGAGCAGAAGCACATGAGGGTTGCCGGCAAGAGCGCGGGCGAGCTCGATGCGCTTCTGGTCGATATAGGTCATTGCCGTGACAGGCTGCTCCTCGCGCCCCTTCAGCCCCACCCGCTCCAGAAGCTCATAGGCAAGCGAACGCGCCTCCGAACCCCATAGCCTGTTGCGCCCAAAGACGGCGCCGGCGACGACGTTCTCCACCGCACTCATCGACGGCAGCACGCGCACCAATTGGAACGTCCTGGCGACACCGATGCGGGCTATCTTGTGCACCGGAAGTCCGCCGATCGGCTGGCCTGACAGGCGGATACTTCCCGATGTCGGTGACAGCGCGCCCGATATCAGGTTGAGCATGGTGGTCTTGCCCGAACCGTTCGGACCGATCAGCCCGAGCAGTTCGCCCTGGCCAACCTCGAAGCTCACGTCGTTCACCGCGACAAGGCCGCCGAAGGTCTTGCGCGCACGTTCTATGCTCAGCAGCGGAACGCTCATTTGACCTCCTCCGCCGTCTTTGCCAGCGGGCCGTTTTCGGTGGAGCGGCGGCGATGAAACATCGTCTCGAGCCAGCCTGTGACGCCGTCGGGAAGCACATAGACGATCGCCAGGAAGGCGATGCCGACGATCACCGCCGTCTGGTTTGGAAAGTTGCTGGATATGAAGTCCATGATCAGGGTGAAAGGGACGACACCGACCAGCGGCCCCCAGAGGCGTCGCGTGCCGCCGAGCATCGGCATGATGACGACCATGAAGGATGTCATTGGGTTGAAGGCTGCGTCCGGCGTGATGTAGGAGTAGCGGGGCGCCATGATCGCGCCGGCAACGGCGATGAAGGATCCCGAGATCGCGAACAGGATGATCCTGGCGCGCGCGGTATTGACGCCGACATGGCGAGCCACTGCCTCGTCATTGCCGATGATGCGCAGGGCCAGGCCCAGCCTTGACCTGTTGACGAGCCAGCCGGTGATGAACACGACCACCGTCAGCGCGAGCAGCATCCAGTAAAGATGCGTTTCGGTGAAGTCGGTGAAGACATAAAGCCCGATCGCGCCGCCGAAATTGGTCTGCACCCAGGTGACGATCTGGCCGATGAGTTCGGCGAGGCCGAGGGTGAAGATCACGAAATAGACGCCCGAGAGCCGCAAGGTCGCCAGGCCGACCAGCAGGGCCAGCACGGTGCCGGCAGCGATCGCAATGAGGATCAGCACGGGGAAAGGCAGGACGTCGATGAAGATCGCGACGGCATAGGTGCCGACACCAAAGAAGGCAGCGCTTGCCAGCGAGACCAGATGGGTGGGGCCCGAAAACAGCGCCCATGCCGTGCACATGACGGCATAGAGCATGATATTGACGCCGATGGAGAGCCAGAACCCTTCCGTCACCAGCGGCAGAAGCGCGAGCACGGCCGCGCCGGCGAGGCCGGCGCCGAGAGCGAGGATTTCGTTGCGCGGGATGTTCATCAGGCCGGGCGCTTTCCGAAGATGCCCTGCGGCCGGAACAGCAGGACGAGGATGAAGAGGGCGTAGTTGGCGGCAAGCGTCAGCCCCGGATCGAGGAGGCTCGCCACGGCGGTTTCGGTCATGCCCAGGACGAGAGCCGCCAGAACGGCGCCGCGAATGTCGCCGACGCCACCCATGATGACGATGATCAACGCCTTCATGGTGAAGACCACGCCCATCGAGGTGTTGAAGGTGTAGAAGGTGGAAAGCAGCGTGCCGGCGCAGGCGGTGATCGCTCCCCCCAGCGCAAAGGCGAACGCGGCGGTCTTGCGCACGTCGATCGCCACCAGCCGTGCGGCGCGCGGATCGACGGCGACCGCGCGAACCGCGGTGCCGCGGTCGGTGCGATAGAGGAAGACGTAGAGCGCCACGGCAATGACTGCAGCCGCGACGAAGGCGACGACCCGGTTCAGGCCGAAGGAATTGCCCATGATCGTGAAGGGCTGGGCGAGGAATTCATAGTTGAAGTAGTCGCCGCCGAAGACCAGAAGCATCAGTCCCTGGAACAGGAACAGCAGCCCGAAGGTCGCGAGGATGGAATCGACCTCGAGCATGCCGCGGTTCTTGGCGCGCTTCACCAGCGGCTGCATCAGCCAGGCATAGATCAGCCAGTTGACGACGAAAGCGCCGGGCCCGATCACCAGCAGGCCGAGCAGCGGATTGATGCCAAGCCCAGTGTAGAGCCAGAAGGTGACGAAGCACGCGGCGACGAGCGTCTCGCCATTGGCAAGGTTCATGATGCGCGCAACGCCGTACTGGAGCGTGAGCCCGAGCGCGATGAGCGTGTAGGTGCCCCCAAGGAGCAGGCCGGTTAAGAGGATCTGCATTGGTCGACTGTGCTCGCGGTTCCAGACCCGGCGTCACGAGGACGCCAGGCCGAGGGAGGATCGTGTCAGTTACCGGGCCAGGCCGGCTTGAGCACTGGTGGCTGGGCGCCCTGGAGATTGCCGGTGGCCCTGACGCCGTGGACGACGCCATCGCTCCACTGGCCGACGGTCCAGTTGTTGTTGTTGATGTTGTCTTCGAAATGGATGTCGCCGATGACGGTCTTGAAGGTGCCCGTCTGGATTTCCTTGTTGAGCGCCTTCTTGTCGAGGCTGCCGACCCGCTCGACAGCCTGCTGCAGGATTTCCAGGCTGGCATAAGCGACAGGGCTCGCCCACCAGTCGGCTTCCTGGCCTGTCGCCTGCAGGTGCTCCTTGCGGTAGGCCTGGAACACCGGGTCGCTGGCATTGACGCCACCCATGATCAGGATGCCGTTGGAGGCGGCGCCGAAGCGCTTGCCATAGGCGTCGAGATTCCCGCCGACGCTGACGAAGAACGCCTTGGGGTCGAACTTCTGCAGTTGAGCCTGCTCGGTGAGCGCGAAACTGTCTGGCGGGTAGGAATAGGCGACGAAGGCATCGGCGTTCGCCGCCTTGGCGCCGGCGATCACCGGGGCGAGGTCCTGGTTGCCGAGCGGATAGGAGGATTCGTAGACGATGTCGAAGCCGGACTGCTTGAGCGCCGGTTTGCCGGTCTTGATCATCTCGAGGCCGAAGGCATCGGAGACGTTGACCACGGCAACCTTGTTGCCGATCTTGCCGGCGTCGTGCAGGTCCTTGAGCGTGCCGACGATACCGTCGGCGATGCCCTGCGCGGGACCGAGCAGCCAGAAGGTGTTCGGCCAGCGCTTGACGAACTTGTCGAGATCGTTGGCGTTGCCCGTCGAGACGATCTGCGGGTAGCCATATTTGGCGATCAGCGGAGCGGTCGCCAGGTTGAGGCCTGTCGAATAGGGCGGAATGATCAGGTCGACCTTGTCCTGGGTGGCGAGGCGCTGGATGTTCTTGACCGCCTCTTCCGGTGTCGATTTGTCGTCATACTCGACGATCTCGATCGGCCGCTTCCGGTCACCGACCTTGAGACCGCCGGCCTTGTTCACCTTGTCGACCCACAGCTTGATGTTCGGCCACAGCACGCCTGCTGCTCCGCCCGAGAGCGGCCCGGTCTTGGAGGCGCTGACACCGATCCTGACCGGTTCTTCCGCGATGGCGGCACTGAGACTGGCGAGCGCCAGCCCAGCCGAAAGCATGAGCACGTTGAAACTGCGTCGCAACATCGAAAGTCCTCCCGGTTGTGGTTGCTTTGGACGTTCCGCCCGCCTCGCCCTGGCGAGGACCAGGCGGATCGGCCGGTCTCATATGACATTGCCCAGGGCCTCTTTCCTCCGACTGCTGAGCAATTTCGTAAATATGTGTATTTTCGTTATTTCTGCATGTTGACGATTTTTTTGCAAGACGGGCACGGCAAATCCTTGCCCGCTTCGCCTCGCAGCGGCTCCTGCATCTGTAATTTAGATACTTTATGGTATGCGAATACCGATAGGAATGTCAATATTAAAGCTTGCTGGACGGATTGCGCCCTCCGCATGCATCTCAACAGAAGCCCGCGCCTCAGGCGGGGCTCTTGGCAAGTGTCTCCAAAGCCACGGCCGGATCCAGCACATGAGCGGGGTCGGGGCTGACCGCGGCGGCGAGCAGGCGCTTTCCAACGAAGTAGTCGCGCGGCGCATTCAGCCCGTCGACGGCCACGAGCCGGTTCTCGCGGAAATACCAGTGCGATCGCCCGGCTCCCTGCCCCTGGCGGACCACCACCGTATCGCCTGGCCTGGAGAGGCCGGCAATCTGCAGCTTGAGATCGAACTGATCAGACCAGAACCAGGGCTTCGGCTTGTAGGGCTGGCGCGCGCCCATGATGTTACGGGCGACCAGGTCTGCGCTGTCGATGGCGTTGCCGACGCTCTCCATGCGCAGTCCGCCTTCAGGCAGGGAGAAGTTGGCGCAGTCGCCGGCGGCCCAGATGTAGGGGTCCTCGGTGCGACCGTGGGAATCGACGGCGACACCGTTTTCGATGGCAAGGCCGGCCTCGGCTGCGAGTGCCGTTTCCGGCATACCTCCAATGCCGGCGACCACGATGTCGGCCGCAATCACGGTGCCATCCCCAAGCCGGGCCCCAGTGACACGGTCCGAGCCGAGGAGCTCGCTGACCCCGGTACCCAGATGAAACAACACGCCCCTTGAACGGTGAAGCGCTTCCACGGCATTGGCGGTCTCAGCCGAGGCTACCCGCGCAAGAAGCCGATCGGCGGCTTCAACCACATTCACCGCCATGCCGTGCCCGCGCGCGACGGCGGCGATCTCGAGACCGATATAGCCGCCGCCGATGACCAGCAGCCTGCCGCTCTTGTCGAAGGCCTCGCGCAGTCGATCGATGTCGGCCAGGCTACGGATCGTGAAAATGCCGGGCAGCCCCCGCGAGACGGCGTCAGGCAGCAGGCGCGCCTTCGACCCAGTCGCCAGCACCAGACGATCGTAGGCAAGCGCGCCGCCATCGGCGAGACGCAGGCTCCGCAGCGTCCGGTCGATGGCAACGACCCCGGTTCCGAGCCTGAGCGAGATCTGGTTTTTGGCGTACCAGTCCTCTGGCTTCAGTTTCAGGCGCTCCCGCTCGAGTTCACCCAGGAGATAGTCCTTGGAGAGCGGCGGACGCTGGTAGGGATGATGGGGCTCCTCACCGATCAGGACGAGCGAACCGGCAAAGCCATTCGCCCGCAATTTCTCGGCGGCTGAAAGGCCGGCCTGTCCGGCGCCGACGATTGCAACGGTGCTGTCGCCGCCTGGGCTGGCACTGGCTGGATGATTGGGGTCACGATGCATGTCGAGGAACCTGCAATCACGCCGAGGGAATGCGGACGGCAACGTTGTCCAGGATGTCGCTGACCTTGATCTGGCAGCTCAGCCGGCTGCCGGCTTCGCGCGGCGCCTCGGCAAAGTCGAGCATGTCGTTTTCATGCTCGCTGATGGGTCCGAGCGCCGACATGATCTGGTCGGGCAGGACGACATGGCATGTGGCGCAGGCCGCCGAGCCGTTGCATTCGGCGACAATGCCGGGAACGCTGTTCTCAAGCGCGGTTTCCATCAACGAACGGCCGTTGAGGGCCTCGACTGCAAGTTCCTCGCCGCCAGCGAGAAGAAATCTGATCGTCGGCATCAAAACTCTCCTTCAAGCGTCCCAGACAACGGGCATGTGGGTCGGGCCGCGAAACACCCAGCCTCTGACGCGGACGAGCTCGGGGGCCTTGAGCCTCAGGTTGCGCAGCCGCTCGAACACCATCGGCACCGCGATCTGACTGACCAGCGCCCGCGACACCCATGTGCCGGCGCAGAAGTGCGAGCCGGCGCCGAAAGCCAGATGCGACTTCTTCTCGCGGAAGACATCGAACTTTTCCGGATCGCTGAATCGACGGTCGTCGTGGTTGGCGGCACCCACGCACAGGCCCACCTGCTCGCCCTCGCGGACCAGTGTGCCGGATATCTCGACATCGCGGGTCAGACGACGCGGATACATGCCGATCGGCGAAATCCAGCGCACCGCTTCCTCGAACGCCTGGCCCCAAAGAGACGGCTCGGCGCGAATGCGCGCCAGTTGGTCGGGGTTCTGCAGCAGGCCGAGGATCAAGGTCAGGATCGAATCGCGCGGTTCATTCAGCCCACCGCCGATCGCGACCTTGATATTGGCGTAGATCTGCTCTGTCGTCTGGCCGGCCTGAAGCATCGACGACAGCATCGAGGCATTCGGATTGTCCCGATGATGGGGCAGCATCCTGTTGACGGCGCTCTCGACGCCCCTGGCCGCTTCCTTCGCCTTGCGGGCGATCTCAGGGTTGTGCGAGTAGTTGCCGGAGCCATCGATCAGCGACTGCGACCACAACACCATGGTCGGCCAGTCGACGCCGTCGATACCCAGTATGTCGCAGAGCGCGCGTGCCGCGATGGGTGCCGCCAGGTCCTCGAACAGCTCGGCCTCGCCCTTGTGCTCGATCCGCGAGATGACGTCGGCGCAGATGGCCTGCATCGGCTCGGCCCAGCACCGCTTGACGACGCCGGGGCGCAGGCTCGGATCGATCGCCGCCCTCTCGCGGGCGTGGTCCGCGCCGTCCTTGCGCATCAGGTTCGGCCCGATGACCGTATTCAGCAGCGACTGAGGATTGACCGAGGAAAATGTCTCGGGATCGCGCTCGATGGCCATGATGTCGTCGAAGCGGGTCACCATCATGATGTTGGCCGCCTCGACCTTGACCACAGGCCCGAGGTCACGGACGCGCTTGAAGACTGGATATGGATTGGCAAGCAGGTCTTCGAACGTAACGTCGTCGACCACTTTCACGGCTTCGGCCATCGGTTCCTCCCTTGCGAGAGACGATTTAAGAAACCCCGGTGTATTCAGCAATGCGATGGGCTAGATGTATGTCATCGAAAATTTGCATGGAGGATCCACCGTGCTGTCCGACCATCTTTCCCGAATAGACCTCGCCGCCCTGCAGGCGCTTGTCGCCGTCCAGGACCGGGCCTCCTTCTCCGACGCCTCAGAGCTTCTGGGCGTCAACCAATCCACCGTCAGCTACGCCATCAAGCGGCTGAGACGGGCCTTCAACGATCCACTGTTCGTGCGCCAGGGCAACGCGATCGTAGCGACCGACAAGGGCGACCAGCTCGCCCAGCAGGCCCGCGCCATCCTCGAACAGATGGCGGCGATCTCCTCACCATCGGGCTTTGACCCGGCCACGGCCGAAGGGACGGTGACGGTCTCGTGCAATCATCACGAGCGGATGTTCCTCATCCCCGACTTCCTGCGTCGGGCGCAGAAGGAGGCGCCGAACGCCGCGATCCACATTTTCGAGTCGGCCGTCGACGGCAAGCAGCAGTTGAAGGAGAACACCTGCGACATCGTGGTTGGACCGGTCTCGATCCTGGGTGACATCTACTACCGCAGGAAGATGTTTTCGGATCACTATGCCTGCGTCATGGACCCGGCGCACGAGCTGGCGCGCGGCGCATTGACGCTCGAGCGCTACTGCGCCTCGCGGCATGTCGCGGTTACCCATAACGGGCGCTGGGAGGCGCTCTACTTCGCCGCGTTGCGCGCAAAGGGGATCGAGCTGGAGCCCGACGTCACCGTCTCCAGCCACGACATACTGGAACGGCTGATACCGGGTTCGGACCTGGTCGCGACGATCCCGTTTAGGCTCGCCGGCCGCCTGTCGGACCGGCTGGCGCTGCGGCCCTTCCCGATGGACGTCTTCATCCAGATCGACATGTACTGGACGGAGCGCACGCATCATTCGGGCCTGCACCGCTGGGCCCGCCAGATCCTGGCCGAGGTCGCCGAGAAGAATCTCGGCGACGAGGATTTGCGCAGCCCAAAAAGGGACACGCGCAAGCCCGCCTGACGAACAGGCAGGCAACGGGGCGCAAGACGCGGCACCCGGCGGAGAGGCCCCCGGGCGAAACGCCCCCGCCGCGCCGGCTGCCGCTCTACTGCGTCCTTGCGCCGAGCATGACGACCGAGATCGTCACCGGCTCGGAGAAGGGATTGCGCCAGGCATGGCGCGCGCCCTGCTGCACCACGGTGTCGCCCTGCTTGAGTTCGACGGACTTGCCGTCGTCGAGTTCAAGCACGACCCGGCCCTTGACGATGGTGACGTAGTCGACGGTCGGCGTCTGGTGCATGCCGGGATTGTCCATTTCGAAGCGCTCGGCGATGCCAGGCGCGGCCTTGAGGTGCTCCGGGCCCGCCAGTTCCGGTTTCCAGTCGCCCGACATCATCACGCTGTCCGGTGGGAAGGTGATCATCCAGAAGACGGAGCCACCGACCGAAGCGAGCATGGTGCCCTCGCTGGCCATCGGGTCGGCGCCACCCACCCTGGTGAGATCGGGCGTGGCGTCGATCGTCCACTGCGGCGAGGAGACGAAGCCGGGCGTGTGCTGCAGCGCCATCTCGCGCGGCGAGCTGCCGTCGCTGATGAATACGGATTTGCCTTCGGCGTTCTTGCCGGTGACGACGCGGCGAATCTTCATATGCAATCCTCCCAAGACAAATTATAGATACCATTTGGTATCAAGATACTATGAAGTCCGCAATTACGGATGGATGACAAAATTCGAGAAACCGCCATGGCGCTGGGCGATACCGGAGATGGCCTCGTTGACTTTCTCCATCGGCGTGGCCTGCGTTTCGAGAAGGTCGAAGCTGACCGTGCCGTTCCCGACGAGGTCGGCCATCTCCTGGCCTTCCGCGGTGGTCAGCCATGCCGAACCGATGAGGCGCTGGTTGCGGTCCATCATCATATGTACGTCGATGGGGATCGCACCCATGACGGCGCCGATATCGATCGCGACGCCACCGCGGCGCAATGCCTTCAGCCCGGCCAGGAAGGGTTCATGCGGCGCCCCCGGCCCATTGCAGTCGATAAAGGCATCGACCCCTTCGCCATCGGCCGTCCTCGAGCGCGCCCATTCATCAGGCAAGCCGTCATCCAGCGAATACGTTTCGATAATGCCGGGCGCCAGCGCCTCGATTTCCTTGAGCAGTTTGCGGTCACGGCCGGTGCCGAGAATCTTCTTCACGCCGAAGACCGGGCCGAAGACGGCGATGGAGATGCCGAGCGTGCCGGAAATGCCGTTGACCAGGAGCGTGTCGCCGGGGCCGACCCGCGCCTTCTTCAGGGCCGAGTAGCCGGTGCCCATGTAGCCCAGGCGGGCGGCCTGGTCGAAGGCCATATTGTCGGGGAGCGCCACGATCGCCGAGGCCGGCGCCGCCATGTATTCCGAGATGCCGCCGACGGGATAATCCCCGAATGTCTGCAGCGCCTCGTGGCTGAAACCGAAATAGCCCTGGAAGGCATAGTGGCGGCAGGCGATTGTGTCGCCGCGGCGGCAGTGCCGGCACGTACCGCAGGAGCGGCCCGGATTGACGTAGACGCGGTCCCCGGCCTTGAGATTGTGGACCTGACTACCGACGGCTGCGACCTCTCCGGCAGGATCCAGTCCGAAGATAGCCGGCAGCGGCGGCTGCGGCATATGCGGGAACCAGGTCGGCCACATGGCCAGGATGTTGGCGAGGTTCGGCACGATGCCGCAGGAGCGGACCCGCACGAGGACATCCATCGAACCGAGCTGCGGGACCGGCACATCCTCGATCTTCAGTTGCCCGCCCACCTCATGCATGCGCGCGGCCTTCATCGTCGCCGGAATTGCTGTCACGTGAATATCTCCCTTTCACTCAAGCCAGCGCGGCCGAACGCAATCGGCACGCGGGCGGGGCCTCCTCCCGAGGTCCGGTTCCGTAGCTCGCACATTTTTTTCGAAATATCAATTGTTTTTCGTAAAGTCATCATGATAGCGGACGCTTAATGACAGGCACCAAGGCTTCAAACCCTCTGGCTTAGGCGTAAATCCTCGTCTCGCCCGCCAAAAGGCTCCGGCCTAGCCGGTTGCTTATTTTCGAAAATTAAGTCTATGACGTTCGCGTACGGGGGTTCAAATGAAATTCGCTTCCTTCATTGACAGCTCCGGTCCGGGCTACGGGATCATCGATGGCGACAGCGTCCTGCGGCTCGATACCGTCGCCGGCGCGACGCGGGATCTCCGAGCCTATCTGGCAGACCGCTTTCCCGATCTCACTCCACCCGAAGGCGATCTCGAGGCCGTGAGGCTCGCCGATGTCAGCCTGCTTCCTCCGATTCCCAATCCGGGCAAGATCTTCTGCATCGCCACCAACTTTCGCGAAGAAGGCAAGGCAGCGCCGCAGTATCCGCTCCTGTTCATGCGCCATGCCGAGGCACAGATCGGCGATCGCGGCGCCATCCTGAAGCCGGCAGCGTCGGACAAGCTTGATTTCGAGGGCGAGCTTGCGGTGATTATCGGCTGTCGCACGCACAAAGTGACGCAAGCCGAGGCAATAGCCCATGTTGCCGGCTATGCCTGCTTCAACGAGGGCAGTGTCCGCGACTGGCAGAAGCATTCGAGCCAGTTCACGCCGGGCAAGAACTTCTACCATAGCGGCGCATTCGGCCCATGGATGGTCTGCGCGCGCGAGATCCCGGATCCGAAGCGGCTGAGGCTTGAGAGCCGGGTCAATGGCGTGGTGAAGCAGCAGATCACGCTCGACCAGATGATCTTCGATGTGCCCTGGCTGGTCTCCTACATCTCGACCTTTGCTCCGCTCGATCCCGGTGACGTCATCGTCACCGGCACACCCTCTGGCTTCGGCGCCAGCCGCAATCCACCGGAGTTCCTGTTCCCGGGCGATACGGTCGAGATCGATATCCAGGGCATTGGAACGCTGCAGAACACGGTCGCTGCCGATCCTCCCGTGCGCACAACTATTTCGCAATAATATATTAATTTCGAAAATCATTGCACCAGCTCGCCGATTGATCTAAGAGAGTGACCAGGGGCCGTGTTACGGCCGCGAGAGGAGAATGCTCATGCACCTGGTGTTTGGGGTCGGCCACATCAAACTGAATGTCCGCGACGTCGGGCCGATGATCCGTGACTCGACGGAGATTCTCGGTCTGCGGGTCACCAGGCAGACGCCGGAGGTGACGTGGCTGAGCTCGAATGGCCGCATGGCCGAGCTGGTGCTTGTCCAGGCCGATGAGAATTCCTGCCATACGATCGGGCTCGAGGCCCTGACCGCCGAGGCGGTCGCCGAGGCCGCCTCGCGTGTCGACGGCGCCGGTTGCCGGATTCTGTCGCGCGAGCCCAGCCTCTCCTGCTGCGATGCCGGCGTCACCTTCGCGACGCCCGAGGGGCTGCGCTTCGAGGTCCACACCCCGGCGCGCGACGACATGTACAATCCGCGCTACCTCACCAACGGCATTAAGCCGCGACGGATCGATCATATCAACCTGGTCACGCCGGCCCCCGTCGCCACCAGGCGGCAACTCACTGAGATCTGCGGCATGCAGCTCACCGAGCGGATGGTGAACGAGGCACTCAGCTGGATGCATGGCGGCAACCGCCAGCACCACATTCTCGGCCTGGTAAATGGTCCGGTCGGGCTTCACCATTACTCGTTCGAGTTCAACCATTTCAGCGACTACTGCCGGCTGGGCGACATTCTCGACGGCTTTGATCGCCAGGTGATGTGGGGGCCGGGCCGCCACCGCCCTGGCGACAACACCTACGCCTACTATCTGGATGCCAGCGGCGCGATGGTCGAGTGCTCCGGCGCTATGCATACGGTCGCCGACGACGCGCACTTCGTCCCCAACGTCATCACCAATCTGGAGCGGCCGGGAAACGTGCGCCAGATGAATGTCTGGGGATCCCCCGCCCCGCAGGAATGGCGTGAGCATCATTCCCCGTTCGCCAGGATCGATTGACTGGCGAGGCGCGTCCGCCTCGCCGCGCTTTCATATCGAACGAGCAGGCCAAGTCGAAGCAGCTTCCGCTTGAGCGCGTCGCTGCCCACAGGAGATCGCTATGCAGGAAAGACTGACATTCCAATCGGACGGCCTGAAGCTGTCGGCGGTCCTCCACATCCCGGATACCCACCGTCCCGGAGAGAGGCTGCCGGCCTTCATCGTCTGCCACGGTTTTGTTGGCTCCAAGGACGAGTCGCACGCCCAGATCCAGGCGGAGATGATGGAAAAGTTCGGCTACGCGGCGCTGCGCTTCGATTTCCGTTGCTGCGGTGAAAGCGAGGGCGAACGCGCGCAGGTACGCTGCTTCGACCAGGTTGCCGACGCCAAGAACGCGCTCACCTTCCTTGCCAGCCGGCCCGAGATCGACGCCAAACGCATCGGGATCACCGGCCATAGCTTCGGCGCCGCGGTCTCGGTCTACACCGCCGGCGTCGACAAACGGGTCGCTTGCGTCATCTCCTCATGCGGCTGGGGACACGGCGAGCGCAAGTTCCGCGGCCAGCACCCGACGCCCGAGGCCTGGGAGCGTTTCACGGGCCTGCTGGAAAAGGGGCGCGAGCATAAGCGGCAGACGGGCGAGAGCCTGTGGATCTCACGCTTCGATGCCGTGCCGATCCCGGAGGAGCTGCGCAAGAACCTGTCCCCCAAGGCGATCATGGAAATCCCGACAGAGACGGCATGGAGCATGATGAATTTTCGGGCCGAGGATGTCGTGGCCAACATCGCACCCCGGCCGGCCCTGTTCTTCCACACCGCCGACGACATCATCACGCCGACCGAGCAGTCGATCCGCCTGTTCGAGAAGGCAGGACAGGCGGCCGAGTTGATGCTGATCAGCGGCACCGCTCACTTCCCACTGGCGCCTGAGGACGCGCCGCGCACCAAGATAATGATCAAGGGCTGGCTCGAAAAATTCTTCCCGGCAACGCCCGCAGCGTGAGGTCAAACGGCCAGGACAGGAGACATGCAGATGCCCGTCGCCCAAAAGGCCGAGCTCATCGACTTCACGAGCTCGCTTCTCGCAGCCGCCGGCTACACGTCGCACGAGGCCGTCCAGACCGCAGAGTTGCTGGTGTGGGCCAATTTGCGCGGCGCGGACTCGCACGGCGTTCTCAGAGTGCCGCGCTATGTCGAGATGATCGAGACCGGCGTCGTGCACCCAGGCCAGCAGCCGAAACCGGTTCGGGAGTTTGGCGCGACCTGCGTGTTCGACTACGGCAAAGCGCCCGGCGCCGTTGCCATGATGCACGCGACTGGCAAAGCCGCCGATCTGGCGCGAGCCTTCGGTATCGGCTGGTGCGGCGCCCGCGCCATCTCCCATGCGGGTGCGATCGGCTATTTCACCACCCATCTCGCACGACGGGGGCTGATCGGCATAGTCATGACCGCGTCGCGGCCGCTGATGAATTATTTCGGCGCCAAGGGCGAGGCGCTTTCGACCAATCCGCTGTCGATCGCCGTACCGCAAGCTGACGGGATTGATCCGATCGTGCTCGACATGTCCACGGCCGCCGTCGCGCTCGGCAAGATCATGGCGGCGAAGGATACGGGCAGCCCCATCCCCCTGGGTTGGGCCATCGATGCCAATGGCGCCGAGACAAGGGATCCGCATGATGTGGCGGCGATCCTGCCGATGGCCGGTCCGAAGGGATCGGGGCTGTCGCTGATGATCGAGATCCTGTCGAGCGTGCTGGTGGGCAACGCCGTCATCGCGCCGTTCCTGGGCGGCGAGGCGAAGGGCGGCTTCAACGGCCTGGCGCTCGCCATCGATCCGGCGGCGTTCGGCGATGCATCGGCCTTCCTCTCGGCGGTGGGGGATCTCGCGGCCGCTGTTCACAAGCTCGAGCCGGTGGCCGGCGTCGATAGCGTGCGACTACCAGGCGAACGCGGCTTTGAGATCGAGCGGGAACGCCTTGCCAACGGCATCCCCCTGGCGAACGGCACGGCGAAGAACCTCAAAGAAGCCGCCATGCGGCTGGGGCTCGCTGTGCCGGCTTTCCTCAATTGATGTCGTGAAGGCCCATGACGGCCGGAGCGACGGGAGGATCAGGTGAAGACACAGGCTGAAGCGGACGTCGTCGTGATCGGGCTCGGCCCGGTCGGTATCACGCTCTGCAATCTCCTTGCGGCTGCCGGCATCAGCGTAGAAGGAATCGACGCCGCCGAGCACGTTTACGCGCTGCCTCGCGCGATCGGCATGGACCACGAGGTGATGCGCATCTTCCAGAACATCGGCGCTGCCGATGCTGTTGCGAAGGCGACGGGGTCTTACTGCCCTTCTGAATACAGATCGGCCAATGGCGCATTGTTGCGTCGCTTCGAATCCCCCGCCGAACCTTATCCGCTCGCCTGGCCGCCCTATCTGACCTTCCTTCAGCCTGAGTTGGAACGGGCCTTGCGAGCCAACGCCGGGCGGTTCCCCAACCTGACGCTGCGCACGGCAATGGAGCTTGTCGGGCTCGACAGACCCGAAAGGCCGGTGCTGACGCTTCGCGACAAGAAGAGCGGCGAACTGACACAGCGCGCCCCGCGCTACGTCGTCGCGTGCGACGGCGCCAACAGCTTCATCCGGCGTGCTCTGGGCATCGCGCTGGAGGACCTCGACTTCGACGAGCCCTGGCTCGTCGTCGACATGATGCTGGAGGATGCGAACGCATCGCTGCCCGAGACCAACGTCCAGTTCTGCGATCCCGCGCGCCCGCACACCTATGTTTGCGGGCCAGACCGGCTGCGACGCTGGGAGTTCATGATCCTGCCGGGCGAAGATCCGGCGGAGATCAACCGGCCGGAGCGGATCTGGGACCTGCTTTCATCCTGGTTGCGGCCGGACCAGGCAAAGCTCTGGCGCTCGGCGACCTACAATTTCCACGCTCTCGTCGCCGAGCAGTGGCGGGTGGGCAGTGTTTTCCTGGCCGGCGATGCTTGTCACATGACACCGCCGTTTCTGGCGCAGGGGATGGTGCAGGGAATAAAGGACGCGGCCAATCTTGCCTGGAAGCTCATCCATGTGGTCGGCGGCGGGTCGGAGCGTCTGCTCGACAGCTACGAGGCCGAGCGCAAACCACTCGTGCGCGAAGTCATCGAAATCACCAAGCGGCTCGGAAAGGTCATCTGCGAGCTCGATCCGGCAAAAGCCAGCGCTCGCGACACCGAGATGCTGGAAGCCGTGCGCGCCGGCCAGGGCGTCCAGGTCCGGCAGAACCTCTTTCCGCCGATTCGTCATGGGCTGATCGCCCTCAGCTTCGAAGGGCGACCTGGAACAGGAGTCGGCGAACCCTGTCCGCAGCCATGGATCGTCGGGCCTTTCGGCCGCATGCGGCTCGATGATGCCCTGCCGCCCTGCTTCCAGATCTTGATCGTCGGCGACATGGACCCCTCGCCCACCCTGCTCGACAAATCGCGACGGGCGGGAATTGCCGTCCACCATATCGCGCAGGAACGGTCTTATCCTTCGTTTCTGGTGGAAGAAGAACGTGTGCTTGCGGAGTGGCTCAGGCTGAGAGGCGCGCGCGCCGTACTGGTCCGGCCCGACCGCGTGGTCTTCGGTCTGGCTGGCGATGCTCGCGAGGCCGAGTTGCTGGTCGATCGGTTGCAGGTCATGCTGGGTGCAGCAGCGCCGATGACGCGAGGCGCTGACGCGGTGGCTTAAGCGCGGGCTGCCGGACGCTTCGCATGCCGATAGAGATGGGCCTCATGCATCGACGTGAGAGTGGCCCTCACCATTTCGCCCGGCGAATCGTCCTTCATGAAGCTCGACAGGCCGCCATAGATCAACTCGAGGACGACGCCGCCGACATAAAGCGGTTCGATGTCGGATCCACCATAGGGAAAAAGCTTCCCGGACAAGAGCTTTCCCAGCCCCACCCACTGATCCCTGAACAAGCGCAAATGCCGGTCTTCGAGCGTGTTGTCCCGACGGGCAATCCGCAACAGGTCGATGGCAAGCGTTCCCCAGCGCTTGTCCTTCGCACGCTGGTTGGCCCAGTTGCACATCGCGTCGATGATTTTTTTTGGATCATCGACACCATCGAGCAGTGTGGTGAGTTCAACCACGTCACCACCTGCGTGAAGCTCCAGCAATTGCAGGAATATCTCTTCCTTGTTTTCGAAGTTCGAATAGAAGGCGCCCTTCGAATACCCAGCTTCCTCGGCGATACGTTCGATGGTCGCGCCGGAATACCCGTCGCGCGCCACGACCTCGCTCGCCGACATGAGAAGCTTCTCGCGTGTCAGAGCCTGGCTCTGCTCGCGCGTCAGTCGCGCCATCTTCGGTCCTTCCAGGGCCATGTATCTGGATACTTCTGGTATCCCGAATCGGCAAAAGGTTAGAGCGCCGAAACAATGCAGGCAAGCGCCCAGAAAAGCGGATATTCGGGGCCCATCAGCTGCCAGCGCCAATGGAGTCCGTTTATGCGCACCACCGCATAGGTGGCCCCCAACAACACGGCGACCGCACAAGCTGCGGCAAGACGCGGATGGATGTTGAACACCAGTCCGATCGTCGCGAGCAGCTCCAGCATTACGGTGACGACGATAAAGAGCTTGCCCGGCTTCAATCCGGCCTTCTCGAAGGTCTGCGTCGCCTTGTCGAAATTCCCTATCTTCCCGATCAGATGCGGAAGGAACCAGACACCGCACAGGATGCGCAGCAGGTCGATAGGCACAATGGTCATTTCCGGCACGGGTTCCTCCATAAGACCGGGCGGACACCCGGGGTCTCGTCTCCTGGCCTCCCGGATGGCGCGAGTGCCCATTGCGCGAACAAAGGAGCCCGCCCTGTGGCGTCGCCGGACAACTCCCGGCGGGCCTTGGGCCCAAGCGTCCTGCAATTGCCAGCACAATTGGAAATCGGCTCTTGCGTCATCCAATCCAGATACTGTACGGTATCTGCAGTCTACAAGGAATGTCAATGAGACATCTCCTCGAAGCAAAAGATTGGGAGGACATTGGAATGACGATGATGATGCGGGCGGCGCGGCTGCATGCCGTGAACGAGCCAATGCGTGTGGAAGAGGTCGCCAGACCGGTGGCGTCCGGGACGGACGTGGTCGTTGAGGTCAAGGCCTGCGGCATGGTTCCCAATCTGGCCAATGTGCTGAACAACTGGGAGGCCTGGTATCCGCATCAGCCGCTGCCGATAAAGCCGGCGATCTTCGGCCTCGATCCGGCGGGCATCGTGCACCAGGTCGGCGACCAGGTCGTGGCGATCAAGCCCGGCGACCGTGTCTATGTGAATCCGCTGCGTTCCTGCGGTGCATGCCATGCCTGCGCCAGCGGCCACCAGGCAAAGTGCGAATACTTCACCTTCAACGGCTATTTCGGCTTCAACAGGAACAGCCTCGAGATATTCAAGCGTTACCCGGAAGGCGGGTTCGCGCAGTTCATGTGCGCGCCCCAGAATGCAATCGTCAAGATCCCCGACAACATGACCTTCCCGCAGGCGGCCCGCATGGGTTATCTCGGCACATCGTACTCCGCGCTCAAGAAGTTCGGCATCATGACGGGCAAGTCGCTCATCATCAACGGCGCGACGGGCACGCTGGGTGTCGGAGCGACCCTCTTCGCCCTCGCCATGGGCGTCTCGACGATCTACGCCGTGGCCCGCGGCAAGCCGCTGCTTGAGCGACTGAAACGGCTTGCCCCTGACCGGATCCAGATCTTCTCCAACCAGGACGGCAAGGTTGCCGACTGGGTCCGCTCGCAGAGCGGCGGCCTTGGGGCCAACTTCATGCTCGACTGCCTCGGCGCGGTTGCCGATGTCAACGCCATGAAGGATGCCATGATGGGCGTCAGGCGCGGCGGCCGGATCGTCAACATTGGCGGCACCGGCAGTGACATGCTGTTCAACACCAAATGGTGGATGGACAATTCGATGGAGTTGATCGGCTCGGCATGGCTGACCACCGCCGAAGGCATGGAGATCGCTGAGATGGTCCGCTCCGGCACGATCGACCTCTCGGTGCTGGAGGCGCGCAGCTACCCCCTCGAACGGATCAACGAGGCCATCAACGGCGTTGCCTCCGGCGACGGCGGCTTCACCAACTACGTGCTCGAGCCGTAGCCTGAAACGACGGCGCCGGCGGCCCCCCGGCGGCGCCCGTCCGGGAGCGCGGATCGGCGCGCATCCGTACGCCTCAACCTCGAGCGCGAGGAGTGCGCAATGATCATCGACTGCCATGGCCACTACACGACGGAACCGCCAGAGCACCATGCCTTTCGCAAGAGGCAGGTGGCGTTCGCCCCAGGCAAAAGTGAAGCCGGGCCCGTTTATCCGGCAATCGCCGACGATGTTCTGAGGGCGACGGTCGAGGAGAACCAGTTGCGCCTGCAGCGCGAACGTGGTTCGGATCTGACCATCCTGTCACCGCGCGCTTCAGGCATGGGCCATCATATCGGCGATGCCTCCCTTAACGCCGAGTGGTCGCGGATTTCCAACGACCTTATTGCCCGCATCGTCGACATGTTCCCGGCCAACTTCGCCGGCGTATGTCAGTTGCCGCAGTCGATGAGCGGCGACCTGGAGCCGGTAATTGCCGAACTCGAGCGCTGCGTCGAGCTCGGCTTTGTCGGCTGCAACCTCAATCCCGATCCATCCGGCGGCTTCTGGTCGGCGCCGCCGATCCATGATCCCTACTGGTATCCGCTCTTCGAAAAGATGATCGAGTTGCAGGTGCCGGCAATGATCCATGTATCCGGCTCGTGCAGCGCATGCCTGCACACGACCGGCGCGCACTACATCAACGCCGACACCGCGGTGTTCATGCAATTGATCCAGGGCGATCTCTTCGGCGCTTTCCCGGACCTCAAGCTGATCATCCCGCATGGCGGGGGTGCGGCGCCTTACCATTGGGGCCGCTATCGCGGCCTGGCGATGATGCTGGAAAAGCCGGCACTTGGCGAGCACCTTATGCGCAACGTCTTCTTCGACACCTGCGTCTATCATCAGGCGGGCATCGACACGCTGTTCCGCGTCGTCGGTGCGGACAACATCCTGTTTGGTTCGGAACTGCTCGGAGCGGTCAAAGTCGTCGATCCGGAAACCGGATTCAGCTTCGACGATACGCGCCGCTACATCGATGCGCTGTCGCTGGGCGAGGCCGACCGCCGGGCGGTCTTCGAAGGCAACGCCCGAAAAGTCTATCCGAGGCTCGATGCGCGGCTGAAGGCGCAGGGGCGCTAAATCTCCACCAGCACTGCCCGGGGGCCAGACGCCCTGCCCCATGAAATCCTTGCAGGAGAATACCGATGGCCAAAGTCGTCACCAACACCGAGCGAACGCCCGCCGAAATCTGCGAGGGCCTGGGCGAGCTCGGCGTTGCCACGGTCCACGAGGCGCAAGGACGCACGGGCCTGCTCGCCCCGCGGCTGCGGCCGATCTACGAAGGCGCCAAGATCGGCGGCAACGCGCTGACCTGTGAGGTCGCGCCGGGCGACAACTGGATGATCCACGTCGCGCTGGAGCAGGCACGGCCTGGCGACATACTGGTCGTCAGCCCGACCTCACCCTGCGAGGACGGCTATTTCGGCGACCTGCTGGCGGCCTCGGCCAAAGCGCGAGGGATCAGGGGCCTTGTCATCGATGCTGGCGTGCGCGATGTCGCGACCTTGCGTTCCATGGCGTTTCCTGTGTGGTCGAAGGCGATCAGCGCGCAAGGCACCGTCAAGGAGACGCTTGGCAATGTCCAGGTGCCGATCGTGTGCGCCGGTGCCCACATCAGGCCCGGCGACGTTATCATTGCCGATGACGACGGCGTTTGTATCGTGCCACGCGTGACAGCCGCGAAGGTGCTCGAAGCCGGCCGCAAGCGTGAGGCGATGGAGGAAGAAAAACGCGCCCTCTACGCCGCGGGCAAGCTCAGCCTGGATGTCAACGACATGCGCGAGCGGCTGCAGCGCAAGGGCCTGGTCTACGAATAGGCGCCGACCCGCCGCCAGGCGGCTCGGCGTCGTCATTTCGAGCCTTCGGCCGGTCACATTTCCACGGCTACGGCGTCACCATGCTGTTTGGTGAAGCGGGGCAACAGACTGCAGCCGAAGACCAGCAGGACGATGATGCCGAACTGGACGCCGATGACGGTCCCGAAGGCCCTGGAAATGCCTGTCGGCTCCAACACCAGATAGAGCGTTCCCAAGGTCGCAACGCCAAGCGCCAGGCCTGACTGCTGAAGCGTGATAAGTACGCCGCTGCCGACGCCAGCGAGATGGGCGGGAACATCGGCGAGCACGGCCCGGAACAATCCCGAAAACAGCATCGACTGGCCGGCTCCGATCAACATCAATGGAAGAGCTAGCTCGACAAGACTGACATGCGGCCAAGCGGCGACGACAATGCAAATGAGCAAGAGCAGTCCGAGCGCCTGCACGATGCCGCCCGCGGCCAGCGCTCCGCGCCCGAAGCGGTGGATGATGCGCGGGCTGGCCATCGAGCCGATGAAGAACATGATAGCCATCGGCAGAATGGCGAGGCTGCTTTGGAAGGCAGTGGCCCCGAGCCCATTCTGGACTGTAAGGGCGAAGACGAACATGAATGCCCCGAACCCCAGGCTGAAGAGCGTGATCATGGCGAGGCCGCGCGACATCGATGGCAGGCTCAGCAAAGACGGCGGCAGCAACGGCAGTTCGCCGCGCGCCTCGGCTGCCCGTTCGACGATGAGGGTCAGGACGGCGAGCACCACGGCAGCGGCCAGCATCGCTCGCGTCCAGATTGGCCAGCCGAGCGAATGGCCTTCGGTCAACGGCACCAGAAGCGCGGTCAGCGTGGCGGCAAAGAGCACCGTACCCGGCAAGTCGATGCCGGCTGGGTGCGGCGACCGGTTGGCCGGCACGACAAACCATGATGCGATGAAGACGAGGATGCCGAGCGGTATGTTGATGAGAAAGATCGGCCGCCACGAGGTGCCGAACAGGTTGGCGTTCACCAACAGCCCGCCGGCGAGTTGGCCGACAATTGCCGCGATGCCGGACGTTGCGCCGTAGAGCGCAATGGCTCGGGTCTTTCTTTCGCCGGGAAGCGTCGCCTGGAATGTCGCCAGCACCTGCGGAACCAGCATTGCCGCCGTCATGCCCTGGATCAGGCGCGCTCCGATCAGCGATCCGATCGTGGGTGCCAGGCCACAGGCGAGCGAGGCCATGATGAAACCGCAGAGGCCAACCAGAAACAGCCTGTGGCGCCCAAAGCGGTCGCCCAGCCTGCCGCCGAGCACGAGCATGGCGGCATAGGCCACGCCGTAGACCGACACCACCAGTTCGAGGGCGGCGGGCGTCGCCTGCAACGAGGCCTGGATGGTTGGCAGTGCCACATTGACAATGAAGAAGTCCGCGATCGGCAGGAACGCTCCCGCCAAGAGAACATGCACGCCCAGCGAATGCAGCTCGCCGGCAAGCGCCATTGCACGAGGGCCGCCGCTGGTCCCGGCGATTACGGAGGTGGTCATAGGAAGCTCCCATATGATTATGTGAAGATAGTTATATATTAATAATCATTATGAGCCTATACGCAATTCACGAAACCTTGTAAATTCCACGCATGCAAAGCGACCGTGAACCGTCCGAGCGCAAGAAACCGTCTTCGCAACTCCGGTGGGAGGACCTGGCCGACCTGATCCTCATCGTCGCCCGAGAGATCCATTTTCGCGGCTACCGGGACGAGAAGGCGCTGTCGCTTTCGCCGTCCGAGGGGATGGTGATGCGTCACCTGGTGGCGCAGGCATCGGCGACGCCCAGCCAGATCGCGTCCGCGACGGGACTGCAGCGCACCAACGTGTCGACCGTTTTGCGCGACCTCGAGGAAAAAGGCCTGATCGAGCGGCATGTCGATCCGCAAGACCGTCGGGGCGTCAGCGTCCATCGCACGCGACGCGGGGCGGAAAACTATGCCTTGGTTCGCAAGGAATGGGGCGATGCCGTCTCGGCCGCCGCCGGCGGCAACGGCGACAAGCTCGAAGATGCGCTCGCCTTGCTGAGGTCTATTGAGATCGGCCTGACTTCGACGCGACCTAAGACCGGCCGCTGATCGACCCACCGGCTGCAAGCAGAGTGCCCGCGACCGGTCGAGTACTTCGGCAGCGGTCTGTTGGGCCCAGGAAGGCATCGCGAACTGAAGCCAGGCGCTGTTGCCCTCGGCGCGGTTCCTGCGTCGAAATCGATATCGCTCATCGTTGTCCTCGTGGCGAAACCGCCCTTGGCGTGGTCGTAGACGTGATGCCGCTTCGCTAGGTAGGCGGACAACGCCTGCGCTTGGACATGAGGCGCTAGTCATGGAGCGCCTGCCCATTCCCGACCTTGGCGATCAAGCCACCACGCTTGCGGCTGGTTTCTGATTGGCGTTGGCGCGGTGTAAATTTCAGACATCGTGCGCCGGCTAGCCGGGGCGGGCGGAGGCAAATCGGATTCTAAATGCTCATAGGAACAAAAGGGACCTCCAACAATTGTTACTTCGTCTCAGCGCTTTATTAGGAGGATCTCATGGGACGCGGTATCTTGCTGTGGTTGCTCGGGGTTCCGATCCCCATCATCATTCTGATCATGCTCTTTGCGCGTTAGGGGGGATGGAAATGCAAACTATCCTTTCACCTACCGATGTCTCGCCGGTCACTGAATCTTCGTCATCGGCGGTCAGCTGGGGGCCGATTGTCGCTGGCGCCTTTGCGGCATCGACTCTGACGGTTATCCTGTTGCTGGTCGGTTCGGGTCTTGGGTTGACGATGGTTTCGCCCTGGACCGGATCGAATGTCTCCACCACAACCTTCGCGGTTTCGGCCGCTGCCTGGCTTGTCGTGGTGCAGTGGCTGTCAGCCGGTGTCGGCGGCTATCTTACCGGTCGCCTGCGCGCCAAATGGGTGAACGTCCACACCGACGAAGTCTACTTTCGTGACACCGCTCACGGCTTTCTCGCCTGGGCCTTGGCGACCTTGCTGGTTGCTGGTGTTCTCGGCTCGGCTCTTTCTTCAGCGCTGGGTTCGGGGGTGCAAGCAGCCTCCACCGTGGCCTCTGGCGCTGCGGTGGGGGCCTCCTCCGCCGCGGCGAGCAGCGGGGGGCCCTCGACTGACAATTTTCTCGGCTACTTCGTCGATACGCTCTTTCGGCCAGCCGATGCCGCGACGATGGCCGCACCTGGCCAAAACGACGCCGCCGCGACTGGACAAGCAACACGCATCCTGATCGCCAGCGCCGCGAATGGCGAGGTTTCAGCCGATGATAAAACCTATCTGGCGCGACTGGTCGCTTCCCGCACCGGCCTGTCCGAGGCGGATACCAAGACCAGGGTCGACACTGTGCTTGCAAACGTTGACGCTGCCAAAAACAAGGCAAAGGCGGCGGCCGAAGCTGCCCGGAAAGCGAGCGCGACCTTCGCGCTCCTGGGCGCCCTATCGTTGGTGATAGGCGCGTTCATAGCAAGTGTTGCTGCAGCGGTGGGTGGCACGCAGAGAGACGAGGAGGAGGCACTGTTTGCTCGCAACGACGTTGAGCGTTCGCCATCTCGCTAGGCTGAACCAGCGGCTCCTTTTGAGACTCTTTGGCAGGAGGACCTGCCTGAACCGCTATCGGCCTCGTCGCTACGCAAAGATTAGTGCCTGCGAACCACATCTCGTGCAAGAAGAGCGGCCGGCAAAGCTGACCAAATCGCAACACCCTTCGTACCAGGCCATTTCCTCTTGCGGGAAAGTGGGGCCTAGCGCCCCACAGTGGGCGCGGGCGGGAATAATTCCGTCAGGAGAGCCGTTATTGTTTAGCCAACGGAGGGTAAGGCAAACGGGAAGTTTTCCAAGCGGCCAGACGGGCTGCGGCACGTTCTGACCTCAACTCAAAAGGAGTCCGGACATGGAAGCGACTGTTTCGCCCTTCCTCACAAGACGAAGCGTCGTCGCAGGACTAGCCGCCGCATCGACGGTCATAGTGGCGATGGACAACGCATGGGCCAAACAAACCACGCCTGAAAAAAGTCTCTACGAACGTCTTGGGGGCGTCTTCGTCATCGCTGCGGTGGTGGATTACTTCAGCGACGCCGTGGTGAAGAACCCCATCGTCGGCAAGAAGTCCAAGAACCCGCAGCTGCGAAAATGGCACACCAAGAACCTAGAGAGGCTGCCCGGCCTTAAGTTCATGCGCACGCTGTGGGTCTGCGACGTTTCTGGTGGCCCCTTCAAGTTCGTCGCCACCAAGCCCGGCACGACGCCGCTCGGCCTCGAGGAGGCCCATCGGGACCTGCGGATATCTCCCGCGGAATTCGATGAGGTCGCAGACGAACTTGGAAGGACCCTGGACCACTTCAAGGTTCCCAAGCCCGAGAAGGCTGAGGTCCTGGCAGCCTTCGCCGCGCACAAAGACGAGGTTACCGCCGGTTACGTCAAACAGGGCTGATGCCTGTTTCTTAATCTTGACCGTTCAGTGCGGCCGCTCGCACGTGGTCTCCCTGATCTTCGTCGCATTGATGGACGTTCAGGTCTTCCCCGATTGCGAGCGGGCCGTATGTCAAACCGGGCGCCCGACATCAGAACACGCCCCGATCGCGATCTCTCACCGACCGGGCAAAGCGCCTACGGCTTGGTTGAGGTTCAAAGGTCTTATTCTCTCAGCAATCCGACTAACGCCGCCCTCGCGCCTTGTTCCCTGTCTCGTGGAAACCACGGCTTGCGCTACGCGTTCAATACGAATGGCGATATCCGAGATTTCAACCCAGACTGCTGCCGCCGACCACTCCGGCGGATGCCTCTGCGGCAAGATCCGCTACCACGTTAACGGCAATCCCCGCGTTCACTATTGCCACTGCGATATGTGCCGTCGCGCGACGGGCGGCGCGTTCGCAGTGCTTGCCTGGGTGTCCTCCACGAACCTCTCTTGGAGCGACCACGAGCCGACCTACCGCAGATCGTCACCAATCGCCCGGCGCGGCTTCTGCGGCGATTGCGGATCGCCGTTGACCCTCTCCTACGACGCGTCGCCGGACGAAACCGCGCTCCACGTCGGCACCTTCGACAATCCGGCGGACCTTGAACCACAATACAATTACGGGTCTTCGCAGCGGCTCGATTGGGTCTGCTGCGGCATCGACCTGCCGCACCACGACACGGAAGAGCGATGGTAGCGGCATCAGAAAACGGCTTCCCTTTGCCCCTGGATACCGCTCCGATGGAAGCTCGAACCGCGAGCGCGTTGCCCGAGGAGAGCGGTGTCTGGCTATACGAACCCAAATGGGACGGATTCCGTTGCCTTGCCTTCAAGGGAGATCATGCTGTCGACCTCAGGGCGAAGTCCGGCAAGCCGCTGGGCCGCTACTTTCCTGAGCTCATAGAGGTACTGCGCGATATCGATGCCAAGCACTTCGTCGTCGACGGCGAGATCGTGATCGAGATCGAAGGGCGCCCATCCTTCGACGCGCTGCAGATGCGGCTTCATCCGGCGCAGAGACGTATCCGCAAGTTGAGCGCCGAGACGCCCGCTCAGCTGATCCTGTTCGACATGCTGGTCGCGCCGGGCGGCAAGCTCCTGCTCGAACAGGCGCTGGTGAAACGGCGGACAGCGGTCGAAACCTTTGTGGCGCAAGCAAACCATACCTCCTTGCGGCTCTCTCCATCCACCACAAGCCTGGTGACCGCCAGCCAGTGGCTGCAGCGTGCTGGCCAGGGTTCGACCGACGGGGTCGTCGCCAAGGCGCTGGCCGAAACCTACCGGGCGGGCGAGCGCGCGATGGTCAAGGTCAAGCGGCTGCGTACAGCCGACTGCGTGGTCGGTGGATTTCGCTACCTGAACGGAAAACGGTTTGTCGGGTCACTGCTGCTCGGCCTCTACAATGCGCACGGCCTGCTCGACCATGTCGGTTTCACCTCCACCATCGGCAGCGATGAGCGGGCCGCGCTTACCGCAAGGCTCGAAAAGCTGCGCTCCAAGCCGGGCTTCACGGGCAAGGCGCCAGGCGGCCCGAGCCGCTGGAGCACCGAGCGTAGCGGGGACTGGGAGCCGGTGCGGCCGGACCTGGTGGTGGAAGTCCGCTTCGATCACGTCACCAATGGCCGCTTCCGGCACGGCACCAAGCTGGTGCGCTGGCGCCCAGACAAGGCGCCGCGCCAATGCACGATCGAACAGATGGAAGCCTGACGAAGGAGCCGATCATGGCGGCCATCCACGCTTGCGGACACGATCGGCTCGTCAATGCGGAGTGCCGTGCTCGACAAGACGATACCGATAACGATCGCGCACAAATTCGTTGAAGAACCGGCCTTTCGAAAAAGCGGCCCTGAACGCCGCGTAGGTCTCCGGCTCCACCGCTTCGTAATCATAGCGGTTGCCACTCGGCACAAACCAAACGGAGAGCACCCTCGTCGCGGGGTCGTAATGCGTGGTCCTGATGGCTGAGGAAGGCATGAGTGACGTCCTGCATTCCCAAGCGTAATCTCCAGCAGGCCGAGCGGTTCCGTGATGGGCGGGCTGCGCTTGCGGGCGAAGGTCTTGCGCAAGTGGCTGCGCTTCCTATCTGGCTGACATGGCATCGACAAAATTCAGAACCGCCGTGCCCGCTCGCCAGGCCGATCTGTTTGGAACCGCCGCGGACCTGCCCGCGGGTTTCTTGTACCGGCCGGAGTTGATCACTCCCGACGAAGAGAACCTGTTGGTTCGTCATATGGGCGACCTGCCGTTCAAGCCGTTCGACTTCCATGGCCATCTTGCCAACAGGCAGGTCGTCGGCTTTGGCTTGCGCTACGATTATGACACCCGTGAGGTCGTCGAAGCTGCGGCGATACCCGATTTCCTGTTTCCGCTTCGCGAGAAAGTTGCCGACCTCGCCGGCCGGCAGGCGGCGGAATTCTGCCAAGTGCTGATCAACTGGTATCAGCCGGGTGCCGGCATAGGTTGGCACCGGGACAAACCGCAATTCGAGTTGATCGCGGGTGTTTCCCTGCTGGCCTCCTGTAGTTTTCGGCTACGCCGCAAGAACGGCACGACATGGGACCGGGAGACGATCGAGATCGAGCCGAGATCCGCCTATCTCATGAGCGGTTCGGCCCGCAACGAATGGGAGCACAGCATTCCATCTGTTGCCCAGCCTCGCTACTCCGTCACGTTACGAACCTTGCGGCCTGATCTTTGAATGCTCCCGGTTTAAGCGCCGGGCGCCGTGGCCGTAACCCGCCAGACGGTGTTGCCGACATCGTCGGCGATAAGCAGCGCGCCCGACTTGTCGATGGCTACGCCTACCGGCCGTCCCCTCGCCCTTGTCGTTGAGGAAGCCTATGACGACATCTTGCGCCATGCCGTTGGGGCGACCGCCGCTGAACGGCACGAAGACGAGCTTGTAGCCATTGAAGCGGTCGCGATTCCAAGTGCCGTGCTCGCCTTGCAAGCCAACTCCGTCGAGACAAAATCACCGTTCCTGCTTCTGGCGAGGACATATTGCTCGATCAGAATATCAACCGCGCCTGAGCGCGATGTCTTGCGCATATTGCATCTTCTTCTCCTTGGTCGTCGAACTGCCGGCCACGAAGGTTGCTCCGCCCTGGCAGAAAACTTCTTGACCCGATGTCTGCGCGTTCCGTTCGCCGGGGGCGGCTCAACAAAAGAACCGAACGGGCTGGAAAACGAGCAGGTGCTGCTCCTAGTACCCCTGGATTCCTGACCATCTGACTTCCTCCTGCAATGATGATGTGCGCCGCGCTTCGCCAGCGTCGGGAAGACGGAACAAGCTTGGACAATTCCCGTTGTTTGCCGAAGACAGAGGCTTCAATGACCAAGCGCTTGACCGAAAGAAAGGCAACCACGGCTGCGATTTCAGAATCGTATGCCGACGAAGGCCCGGCGCCGGTGCGAATGCTGGTGCTGGTGCTGGCGAAGCGCGTGCAAGCTGCCGCGGACGAGCAAGTTCGAACGAT
Source organism: bacterium M00.F.Ca.ET.205.01.1.1 (assembly GCA_004791255.1). Taxonomy (GTDB): domain Bacteria; phylum Pseudomonadota; class Alphaproteobacteria; order Rhizobiales; family Rhizobiaceae; genus Mesorhizobium. The sequence continues at coordinate 18,433 of SRUQ01000018.1, read as the reverse complement.
TTTGGCTGACGATCTGGCGCGCTATTTCAGCAATATGGGCGCGGTCATACTAGGTCCTGCTGCCACGCCCGAACAGGCCGCGACCCACACGCAGACTGCCGAGGCGGCGATCCTGGCCAGCAATCAGCGGAAATCAACCGGCAAGGCTGTCACCAATGCCTTGTTTCCACCCTCAGCACGAGACGGCGAGAAGCCGGTTTCTTCCGACGATGTATTCGCGCTTCTGCCCAAGCTAAGGCTCGCCGCACGGTTGCTGCTTGAAGACGTCAATGCCTCCGATCGACTGGTCGAGAGGACGCTCGAACGAGCGATCCGCGATATCGACCGAAAGCAAGCCGACCTCTCCACCGAGGATTGGCTGAACTGCATCATGCGCAATGTGGCAAAATCCAGTGGCGCGGGCTTATTGCATTGATCACGGCTTTTCTGGTCCGTGAGCTTGAACCGTCAATCGACCCGTGCCGGCAGGCCGGCAACGGTCATTTTTCAACTCTTCTTGTCGCGCCCGACGAACTTGTTGAAACGGCTGGTCTGACCGGCGGCGGTCTTGCCCTGGTAAAGAAAGGCCAGATCGTTGTCCTCGAAGATGCGGAAGAACTCGTCCCATTCGATCGCTTCGAATGCTTGTTCCGGTTCGCCGAAATCGATCCTCAGAACACCACCCTCTCCTCGGCTGCGCACCACTGCTGGCCTGCCTTTCCGCTCCTCGGCCCATTTGCGGATCTCGTCATGGTCAGTGGTCGTTTGCGATTGCGACATGGGAAATCTCCTACCGGTATTGAGCTGGCCGTGTTCAGGCGCCGTGGCGGCGGTTGAGCCTAACAACATGCCGACGGCATTGTTCCACTGGAATGACGCGGATGCATCCATGAGCCCTCATGGATGCCGGCGGTTGGTCAAGGAATCCTCAGGAACAATCGCAGCCGGCGTCCGTTGGTGGCTCATCAACCGCTGAGGTAGCCGCATGGCCACGCCACGAGCCGCATGGAAGGGCTTCTTGAAAGTCGGATCAGTCACTTGTGGCGTAAAGATCGTAGGCGCCACCAGCGAGGCGTCGAAGATTCATTTCAAAATCCTCAATCGCAAGGACGGCTTGCCGGTCAAGAGCGCTTACATCGATGAAGCGACCGAAGAGATTGTCGACGCCGAGGACCAGGTGAGGGGCTTCGAGATCGACAAGGACGAATACGTCCATGTCGAGCCCGATGAGCTCAAGAAGCTGAAGCTTACCTCGAAACACACATTGGAAGTCGGCGAGTTCGTCGAACTCAGCGATGTCGACACACGCTATCTTGAAAAGCCTTATTATCTCATCCCGGCGGATGGAGCGGCGGCCGAGGCTTTTGAAGTCATCCGCAAGGCGATGGAAGAAAAGAAGGTCGCTGCCCGCTCATGCGTCGTCCTCTATCAGCGCGGTCGTGAAGTGCTGATCCAGTCGTTCGGCAAAGGCATGCTCCTGACAGAGCTGCGCAACCATGGCGAGATGATCTCCGAGCAAAGCGTGTTCGCGGATATCAAGAAGATCGAATACGATCCCGACCTCACCGAAATCGCCAGCCTGCTGATCGACAAGAAAGTGACCAAGTTCGATCCTTCGAAGTTTGAAGACACCTACGAGGATGCTCTCATCGCGATGATCGAAGCCAAGCGCAAAGGCAGGGCGCCGCCAAAGCCAGCTCCCCGTCCGAAGGAGAACGTCGTCAACCTGGCCGAGATCTTGCGCAAGAGCCTGGCGCAAGAGGGCGGCAAGTCGCGCAAGGGCAAACCCACCACATCCAGGAAACGGTCGGCTTAGCTACGACGCGTCGAGGGTGCCCGCTGCAGCCTCGCGCTCCAGCTCTTTCAGTTTCTCGCGAATTTCCTCTGGCTGCGCGTGTTCGAGCCCCACCACCTCATTGCGGGTCTCTTTCAGCGCAACGACGATTTCATCCAGCTTGGCGTGGATTGCGGCAGTGTCGCGATAGCCTTGGATGAGCACCACACCCGTTATCACGATAGCCGCGACCGACAGCGCGTATGTGACTACGTTTGTCAGACCAAAAGGAACAAGCAAGGTGCACAGAACCATGGCCACTAGCATCACATAGAAGCCTGGCGGGCTGGACAGAAAATCCGCGGTGCGGAACAGGAAGCGGTTCATCGTGCCGTGCCTTCTGGAGTCTGTGTTGGACCTTTGGACGATCTTATACTCCTGCGACAGAGCCGCTTCATTAACTTTTGAGGTAGGTTTCGAAGCGCAAGGGATAGAAATGACTTGCCTCGATGGAATATCTCGACTGCCCCGCCCATCGGGCCACGTTCAGGACAACGAATATGGCAGCAACCAGGAAGGGCTCGACAGGGCCTGAATGAGCACTTCCACCTTGAAGGGCGCGGCTATCGTTGTGTGCGCCCGCAAATTCGGCCGTCAACAAATGCCGACCGACAAGCCGGAACAAACCTCTTGCGAGGCAGTTTGGGGCGGAGCCATTGCCCGAGGAGTTGTCGTGCATCCCGGCCGCAGGCGGTTTCAGTGACCGCCGCCGCGGGGCAAGACGTTGCCGCCTTGAAAAGCCTCACGCCTGCCGCCACACTATGCGAAGAGACCGTGACCCCAGGGAAGACGATGCCCCGCTCCAGCGACGACAGCACCAACACCTCCCCCAACGCTGCGGCGGACCGGGAGATCGCTTCTCTTCTGACCGCCATCGAACAGGAGAAAATACCCGATCGCTTGACCGAACTCGCCGTCGAACTACAAAACGCTCTCGTCGAAAAACGCCGGCGTGAGGTGGGAAGTTGACCAGGCAGGATGGGAAGCAGTGTTGTTCGGCCTTCAGAACGGCCCGTTAGGGATGCCTGTCGGCTCCGAGATCAAGCTGACCGTCCGACAGATGGCTACGCCGTTCCACCAGCGTCTGCAGGGACCTTTCCCCCAGGAACTCCAGTACGCTGACACGGGCGCGATTGAGCCGGCTTTTGACGGTGCCGACCGCGCATCCGCATATGTCGGCGGCTTCCTCATAGCTCACGCCCAATACCCCGATCAGCATCAGCACCTCGCGCTGGTGTTCGGGTAGCTTCTGAATGGCACGGTGAACTTCCTTGCTCTGGATGGACCATTCCTGCGTGGCTTCCGAAATCGGCCGCAAGGACGCGCAATCTAGCAGGCCGGGCGCTTCCCTGGCGGCGGCTTTTGCGTGCGTATAGTAGGTATTGCGCATGATTGTGAACAACCACGACTTCATGCGTGTTCCGGGCTCAAACTTGTCGATGTTGGCGAGCCCCTTGGTCAGCGTCTCCTGCACCAGGTCGTCGGCATCGTCGGGGACGCGGCAAAAGGTCCGGGCGAAAGCCCGCAGGGCGGGTATCAGGTCGACTATGGAAATTTCGTCGTTCGGCTTGTTGGCCAACGCATATTGTCCGGATGCCAACGGTCCAGCTCCCAACACCTGTGTGAATGCAGCTTAGCTTAATGCGCGGTTGTTTGGATCGTTCCGACCCCGGCGCCACCGCTGGCAAATAATGTCCGCGCTGGGAGACCAAGTATCCGTTTCGAGTGCGGGGGCCGCTTCGCTCGCCAAAGCGACCTTGGCGGGAACAAGGCCGAACACGGGAAATTGCGCGCCTTGACCCGGCCAACCGGCCGACAACATCGAGGAGCAACCACGACCAAATCCGGGCAGCGTTCCAACAACCGGCCGGCGGACGGTTCAAAAAGTAGTGCGTGGAAAGCTTCGACCCTCCGGATTTGCCGGGATGCCGGATCGACCAGCTATCCTTGGAACAACGCCGCTTGCCTGAGGTTCGGCATAAGAAGGGACCGACACCTCAAGGAGAAACCTATGCAGCGCATTTTGATAACCAGCATACCCGCACTTGGCGTCGGATGTTGGCGCGGCGACCGTGCGCCTGGCGGCGGCCGATATCTTGCTTGCGACAGTGGCCCGCCTTTGCCCCAGGGAACTGGAGGTTTTTAACCGTCAGTCCGGCTCTTGCCAGCTTGGGTGGATCCCGGCCTGCCGGCTGGCTGCCTCCCGCTTCCCTCCTCATCCTTGCGGCGGGTAAGCCCCTCACCGGAGGCAGGCCTCCGGTTGCCCGCGGCATCCTGGGAAAACTGGTCGGAAGGATCGGCGTTGGTTTTGGCCGGGTACTTCCTGGCCCCCGTCTCGCGATGGTTCCTATCGTCGCTCATGACGTGTCTCCGATTGAATGATGGTGGATAACATTGCTGTGTGGGTTCCCGCCGCTTGTGCCGGGACGGGCAACCGTTCCTCCGAGGATGACAACATCCAGAACCGTCGCCCAAAGTCGATCGGTTCAGGCGGCTTCTCGCAAGAGCCCGCTGCCCTGGGGGAGAGGCAGCGGGGCACTAGGGCTGACCGGAGGAGGAACGTTCCGGGTCGCGTCCCTAACAGCGATCACGGCGCAATGTTTCGACGGATTGCGATACCTGCCTAAGGCATCGCCTCACTACGCCAACAGCTGTCTCAGCCACCCAACAAACCCGTTGCCGGAGACGACCCTGCGCACCCTGGCAGCGGCCCATCCTGCGTGCATGGTGGCACCGACATGGCAACTGCAGACAATATCGTGCAGCTGCCAGTCGGAGAGCTCGAAGAAGCGCTTGGCTTCGCCGTAGCTGTCATTGCGGAGCCCGCTGGCCCGCAGCAGCGAATCTTCGAATGCGACCGTAATCGGCGACCCGGCCGCTCGCGCTTCGTCCCGCACCGATGAACGCAGACGTTCAGTGCCGGTAAGAGCGGCCAGGCATCGCGACGGATGATCCGCGAGAAGGTCCGCCCAACGCTGCAGCCGCTGGGTCCGGGTCATGGGCGGCGCCGGTGCCAAGGCGTTGATTTCGGCGATCGCCTGCAATTGGTCGAGAGTGTGGTGTTTCATGGCTGGCTCCTGTTGCTAGCTCCAGCGTCCGTCATCGGAAATCGTCGCGGTAGGTGCGGCCGTCGATACCCGCGCCGATCTGGTGTTGCCCACCGATCTTCCGTAGACACCAACAGGCGGCATCTGAAGCGACCCAGAACTGCCAGTCTCTGCCAATGTTCCACGCGCGAGCGTTTTATTTTCGAAAGCCTGCAGGGACAGAACGAGCCTCGATCCAATCACTGCTCAGCTGACCATCATGAAATTTGCTCAGACCACACGTCAGGGCCGACGCGGACCGAGGATGAGGTTGGTCAACGTTGCGGTCGCGCAGGCCACCGCAACCAGGGTCACGACGCCGGCGGAGTTGGACCTTTGCCTTGCACCAGATGGGTCGACGTCTTCTGCAAGCAAGTCGCCTTTTGCAGGCCAATCACTTTTTGCGGGCAACTCACTGGTCACCAGGCTTTGCAGATCCGACCTGCTGCCGTGTCGAACGGAGTAGGCGCGTGTGAATTCCGCACCGAAAAGAAAAATTTCCGATGAATAGTAGACCCACAGCAGGATGACGAGCAGCCCGCCGGCAGCTCCATAGGAGGACGCGATTGCGGCGGAGCCGATGTACCAGCCGATGAGCGATTTTCCGACGGTGAACAGAGCGGCGGTGACGACAGCGCCTATCCCCACATCGCGCCATGCCAAGTTTCGATCGGGCAGGATTTTGTAGATCGCGGCGAACATCCCCGAGATCATCGCAAACGATACGACCACGTTGACGACGCCGAGGATTATGGCGCCGAAAGGCATGTGAGCGTTGATGATATCGCCTAGCGCCGCGATCGCCGCGCTGGCCACGAGCGATACGAGCAGCATGAAACCCAGTGCAGCGACCAGGCCCAGGCTTGCCGCCCGTGCACGCATCAGGCGCGACAACGAACTGCCCTGCGGTTCGACCTTCCATATGGTGTTCAACGACTGCTGCATTTCGCCAAAGACACCAGAAGCAGTGACGAGCAAGGTGGCGATGCCGATCACCGCCGCCCAGGTTCCGGATGATTTGCTGGACGCGCTTGCGAGCACGCTTTGAAGCAGACTTGCGCTTTCTGGACCCATCAGACCCGATATCTGAGCAGACAGGGCCAGTTGGGCGGCTTCGTGACCGAAAGCGAGGCCTGCGATCGTAACTACAATGAGCAGAATTGGCGCTAACGACGTGGTGGCGTAAAACGCCATCGCCGCGCCGTGACTAAGCGCGTTGTCGTTGACAAAGCCTACAGCGCTTTCACGCACCAAGTTCCAGGCATCTGTGATCACGGGTCGCATGGTTGAGACCGTAAGGCCGTTCCACGATGGCGTTTACTAGCAATGCGTCCGGACTGCCTATGTTCCGGTTGTTGACGATGTCGTCCACTCCACTAGAGCATCCAACGTCAGCCTAATCGCGCTTCCCAAGTCGAGCGCGGTTCGACTTCGCCCTTCATGGGAGAAAGCTCGGTCATCGGACATAGCAAACGGGGCCGCTCCGGATCGGAGATGTCGAGCATATCCCAAGGGATGCGATAGAGACCATCTCGACGGCGCAGCCTGAAAAGATCGAGCAGCGCCGTGCCGATGACCGAGGCGGAAAGCCGCTCGAACCGGCATAGATACCGACATGGGATTCTGTAACGACGAGATCGCCGCCGTGCTGTTCGGCGCGTATCTCCTCGAGGCGGCCGATGCTTTTGCCGCGAAGCGATAGCACGCGTCGGCCAGCCAAACGAGCGGTCGCAATGGCTATTGCGCGTCGTCGATCAGGCCGATGGTGGAGAAGTTGGGTTCGAATAGAAGCTGCCGTTGGCTCGGGTCCTGGCTTGGCGGCACGCTCGCGCGCGCCCCGCTCGGGCGCGCGTTTTGTCGGACAGTCATGAAGTGACCCTAACCGCGTCCGGCCATCAGGCCGCTTCTTGCAGCGCCCTTTGGTTGACGCCGGCGTCACCGAGCTTGGTCAGTGCCATATCCGTTGCCTTCTCTTCCTCAAGCGTCTGCTCCAGAAGTGGGACCGCATCTTTCAGCCCAAGCAAGCCCGCCCATGTCACCAAGGTCCCGTAGCGCGCGATCTCATAGTGTTCAACGGCCTGCGCCGCGGCAGCAAGCCCAGCATCGAGGGCCGGTGCGTTCTCGAACTCCTCCAGGATTTCCTGTCCTTCCTCGAGGATACCGTCGATGGCGGGGCAAATCTTGCCCTGGGCTCGCTTGCCGAAGATGTCGAAGACCTGCTGCAGGCGTTCGACCTGCGCCTCGGTTTCATCCCGATGCTTCTCGAAGGCAGCGGTCAGTTCGGGAGACTCAGCGCCCTTCGCCATCTTTTTGAGGGCCGTCAGAATCTTGCGCTCGGCGTAATAAATATCCTTCAGACCGTCGTGAAACAGTTCCTCCAGGCCTTTCGTGTTGGCTTCCGATCCTTTTTTCGCTGCCATCTCTCTCTCTCCTGATTGACGAGTGCGTGCCACGCACGCTGCGACCCAACCAGCGGGGTGGCGGTTTGTTCCTTGTCGAACGCGATTTGCGGTCCATCTCCCTGGCGCCCTGGTTTGATCAATCTTGCTTGGCGCCCGGAACACTGCCGAAGTTGGAACTTTTCCCCACGTCCGCGCTTTTTTGGCCGTCAGACAAGGAGGCTGCCTTGAAGCGCAAGATCGACCGCGAAAAGATTGAAAGAGCGGACCGCGAAAGCAAGTTGATTCTGGATGCCGAACGACAAGCCAGAGAGGCAAAAACAGCACGATTGCGAGCGCAGCGGCAGGCCTCGGAAGGACAAGAGCCCGCCCAGGGCGAAAACGCCGCGCGTGATGTCGCGAGACCGCGCCGCAACCTGCTGCGGAAGGTGACTCGAAAAATTGTCGAGGTTCACTAGCCAATGCAACGAGTGCCAGACGGCTGGCACTCCGGGAACCGGCGCCCCGGTCGAGAGTTCTTGTCGGGCGAATTCATCCGTTGAACCTGGCGAGAGACGTGCGGCTCAAAAGCTTTGGAGCGCCATCTGCTATCAGAAAGGCGGTCGCCGTCAGACCAGGGCTTGGCCGTTGGCTTGACAGCCTCAAATATCTCGCCGTTGCGATCGCCGCCGGCCTGGTCACGCTGGGGGCGATAAGCCTGGTACCGGATCCACGGGCGCTGCGCACGATCGTCCCGCACGTTTTCGATGCCGCGGATCCCGCATTCGCAAGGAGCATGAGCAGCTATTCAAATGGACAGATGTTCGATGCGAACGCTGTGAAGACCCTGGTCAACGGCGACGAGATCTTTCCGGCGATGCTGCGATCCATCCATGCGGCTCGTTCCAGCATCGACATGGAAACCTACATCTACTGGTCGGGGACGGTTGGCTACGACTTCGCCATGGCCTTGGCTGCGAAGGCTCGAGACGGCGTCGAGGTTCGCGTGCTTGTCGACTGGGTCGGCAGCCTCCCCTTCGACGAAGACCTGATCCACATCATGACGAGTGCCGGGGTGCGCTTTCAGCGCTATCGACCTGTCTACTGGTACACGCTGGATCGCGTGAACAATCGGACCCACCGCAAGCTGCTCATAGTCGACGGGAAGATCGGATTTACCGGAGGAGTCGGGATCGCCGACAACTGGCTGGGTGACGCACGCAACGCGGATGAGTGGCGAGACACACACTATCAGATTGAAGGGCCCGCCGTATCCGCCTTCCAGGCGGCGTTCGCCGAGAACTGGCTTGAGGCGGCAGGCGAGACTCTGCAGGGAGAAAAATTCTACCCGCCACCCGAACCGGCGGGATCGCTCAGCGCACAATTGATCCTGTCTTCGAAGCCGAATGGCTCGGAAAACATGGAGTTGATGATGTTGGCCGCAATGGCTGCCGCCAGGGATCACCTGCGGATCGGAATGGCCTATTTCGTGCCGGACGACATCGCGATCCAGCAAATTTTGGACGCCAGGAAAAGAGGGGTCTCGGTCGATGTCATCGTCCCCAATTCGTTGACGGATGTCCCCCTCGTTCGAAAAGGCTCGCGCTACTTCTGGGGCGAATTGCTCAAGGCCGGGGTGCGCATCCACGAGTTTCAGCCAACGATGTATCACCCCAAGCTGTTGATCGTGGATGATGTCTGGGCCAGCTTTGGCTCGGCCAACCTGGACGAGCGGTCACTGCGTCTCAACGATGAGGCCAATCTGAACATTTACGGGAAGGACTTCGCACAGACGCAGATCGATCTGTTCAATCAGGACCTTGGGCGGTCGAGGCGGATTACCCTCGAGGAGTGGCAAGCGCGGCCCTGGATTGAAAAGGTGACGGATTGGCTGGCCAGCAGACTGCACTCGCAGCTGTAGTGTCTGCACAGACAAACCGCACTATGTAAGCCTCTGATCGAACACGTGAGGCAGCTATTGCCGCAAACAAATATCCGATGGCGAAGCATCTCTTTAACGGCGCCTCGTTCATGGCAATTGCCGGCCTTTGGCGCGATGCCCGTATCCGAGTTATGAGGGCGGCCTGGTGGTTCGCTGGCGGTAGAAATCATAAGAGAAGGGAGCCGATGAGTTCGCGTCCATTGTTCGCCGAGTGGCCGCTAGCGCCGGCAGCAACTCTCGGATCATCGGTGCGCGCAAAGGGGATCGAACGCGAAGTTCGAGCCAGGCTTCCGTGGGCGGTGAAGAAGTTTGTCAAAGCGGAGACGGGCCGCATTGTATTGCGGATGTCCGAACCCGAACTGGATGAGTTCGCGGCCGCCTCGGCAAGCATCTCAAAAACGCTCAAGGATATCGAAGCCCTGCCCGTCCTCCCGCGCGAAGCGGAGGACATTCTCACCATCTCTTCGCGCGAGCGTCACAAGTGGCTCAAAGACGGTCGGTTGCAAACGATTGGGACACGGACCGTGAAGATGCGTGGCCGATCGAAGGCCGTCACCTTCCACGTCTTCGATCCACGGCATATCGAGGACCTCCTCGATCGTGACCTGGTTACGGTATGGAGAGAGGAGGACGCTCGGGAGGTCGCCCAAAACAGGCGTCGCGGCGCCGGCAAAGCCGCACTGACGCGTGCCGGGAAGGGAAAATCCGCCCTGGTAGGGAAAGGTCGGAAAGGAGAGCATCCACGGCCAAAATTGGAGGGCTGGGACGCGTTCGAGGATGAAGGGCTGTTGCGCTGACAGGCCGCCAGCTATGGGCGCGCCGCGCAAAGGGAGCTGGCCAAGTTGGGCCGTTGAGCCCGCATCACCTACCTTCGGCTCCGACAAGTAGCTTTCGTCGATTCGATCCAAATTGCCTGGCCCGTCACGTACGCCTCAATCAATGCCCGCAGTTTGTTGGGCGGCGCGCCGTCCCGGCACGGTGGCTCTGCGGCGCAAGCCGTTGCCGCCACTGTAGAGGCGAAAACGTCGGCGCCGGAGTGAAAGAGCAAAGTGCGGCGGCGTGCCGAGTGGAACTCGTCGATAAAGCCATCGAAATTAGCCTGCGGCTAGAGGAAATTGGCGCCGCTCGCAAATCATACCAAATCAAAGTCGCCCGCACTGAGGCTAGCTAGATTGACGTTATACAGCCTGAGGATATCTCCCGTCAGTGTGTCGAAAACGACATCCGCATTTTGTTGCGTCGCATGGTCCAAGATCTGAGGTGTAGCGAAGAGCTCATCGGGGATTCGAATTATATCGCTTCCCGGTGTGAAGTCTGTGATCACCGCGTTCCCGAAACCTGCCGAAAATACAAATGTGTCGCTACCTCCCTGGCCGGTCATGATGTCATTGGCGATTGCGTACAGAACATTGGGCAGATCGTTGCCATAGAGCCCGGTATTGTCACGGATGGCTTCGACTGAGTTTGTCAAAAAAATGCTGTCCCTCTGATCGGCGGAGAGCGTCAAACCGCTGGCGATGAGGGTATCGCTGCCGACGCCGCCATAGACATGGGACACCTGGGAGGCGTCAGTCACGGTGAAGGTGGTGCCGCCGGCATTGCTGCTCTCGATCCGGGAACTGACAGTCATTCCCGACAGGTCGAGCGCGGCGTCCTCGGTGGTCAGCGTACCGCCACTGATGGAACTGATGCCCGCCAGGTTCGCCTGATCGACCTTGAGCGTGCCGCCGATCGAATAGGCCTCAATGTTGGAAATCACCGTCGAAAACGGAACGGTCAGGTCGAAGGAGCCGTTGAACGCGACGGCATCTTGGAGCGGGTGGTCGAAACCATCCTCATTGTAGCTGCCCGTGCCACCATCGATCTGGTTGGTCGTCTGAAGCTGCGCGGCGTTGTTCAGGACAAAGATATCCTGGTTGGCATCGGCCCCGTGCAGGGCATAGCTGCCATCGGCGAGATAATAGTAGTTGTAGCCGCCGTCGTCGTTGGGATTGAACACTCCTCCCGCATGGATTGTCGCAGTCCCGCTCGACAGATAATAGCGGTTGAAGGCGGCGTTGCCATTGGAGATGGTGGCCTCGCCGGTCGAGAAATAATAGGATGAATCGTCGGCGCCACCATCCGCTCCATCAATGATCGCAGTCCCGCTCGACAAATGATAAAAGCCGCCATTGATGCCGTCCAGGTCGAGCGACACATTGCCCGAAGACAGATAGATCGACGTCTCGTTGCCGGAGCCGCTGACACTCACCGAAACGTCCATCCCGTCGCGCAGGGTGAGCGTGGAGGGGCCTGAACCGGCCACATAGGTCAGCCGCACCTCATCGACGCCGGCCAGAACCGACGGTCCATTCAGGTCGAAGCTGCCGTTCCCAAACAGCGCCAGAACGTCATAGCCACCCCCGAGGTCGATGCTGTCCGTGGGATTTAGGCTCGGCGCGGTCGCATTCACCGTGCTGTTCGTCAGGTCGCTGGAACCAAAGGCCAGCGTATCGGCACCGGCCGTCAGTTGCAGGGGCGCCACATAGGTTCCACTTCCGTCGATAATCGTCTCGACAGAAGTGTTCAGAAAGATCGCCGCCCTCTGATCGGCGGAGAGCGTCAAACCGCTGGCGATGAGGGTATCGCTGCCGACGCCGCCATAGACATGGGACACCTGGGAGGCGTCAGTCACGGTGAAGGTGGTGCCGCCGGCATTGCTGCTCTCGATCCGGGAACTGACAGTCATTCCCGACAGGTCGAGCGCGGCGTCCTCGGTGGTCAGCGTACCGCCACTGATGGAACTGATGCCCGCCAGGTTCGCCTGATCGACCTTGAGCGTGCCGCCGATCGAATAGGCCTCAATGTTGGAAATCACCGTCGAAAACGGAACGGTCAGGTCGAAGGAGCCGTTGAACGCGACGGTATCTTGGAGCGGGTGGTCGAAACCATCCTCATTGTAGCTGCCCGTGCCACCATCGATCAGGTTGGTCGTCTGAAGCTGCGCGGCGTTGTTCAGGACAAAGATATCCTGGTTGGCATCGGCCCCGTGCAGGGCATAGCTGCCATCGGCGAGATAATAGTAGTTGTAGCCGCCGTCGTCGTTGGGATTGAACACTCCTCCCGCATGGATTGTCGCAGTCCCGCTCGACAGATAATAGCGGTTGAAGGCGGCGTTGCCATTGGAGATGGTGGCCTCGCCGGTCGAGAAATAATAGGATGAATCGTCGGCGCCACCATCCGCTCCATCAATGATCGCAGTCCCGCTCGACAAATGATAAAAGCCGCCATTGATGCCGTCCAGGTCGAGCGACACATTGCCCGAAGACAGATAGATCGACGTCTCGTTGCCGGAGCCGCTGACACTCACCGAAACGTCCATCCCGTCGCGCAGGGTGAGCGTGGAGGGGCCTGAACCGGCCACATAGGTCAGCCGCACCTCATCGACGCCGGCCAGAACCGACGGTCCATTCAGGTCGAAGCTGCCGTTCCCAAACAGCGCCAGAACGTCATAGCCACCCCCGAGGTCGATGCTGTCCGTGGGATTTAGA
>SRUQ01000018.1:0-5586 GCA_004791255.1 bacterium M00.F.Ca.ET.205.01.1.1 | reverse complement strand
ACATAGGTCAGCCGCACCTCATCGACGCCGGCCAGAACCGACGGTCCATTCAGGTCGAAGCTGCCGTTCCCAAACAGCGCCAGAACGTCATAGCCACCCCCGAGGTCGATGCTGTCCGTGGGATTTAGATCCGGTGCTGCTGATACAACCGTCGTGTTGAGGATCGATGGTTCGAGATTATCGGATCCCTCCGTAAGGGTGGCATGCGCCTGAACGGCGGGCGCAATGTTGCCGACTTGGTTCAGAGCCGAATTCACCGCGGCATCAAGGGCACTGCCAGTATATGAATTGACGGCTGTGTCGATTTGGTTGGGGTCATCTGCTGCGGCGCCCAAGGCATCGGAAGCGACGCCCTGGGCAACAATAGCTACGGCCATGGCGTCCGTGACCAATTGCGTAGGCGTCGAAGCGTTCGCAACGTCATCCGCCAATGTTTGATTGCTGGCACCCACGACGTCTTTGAGTGCCTGAAGGAGATCGGTATCCAGAGCACCACTTGCGGCGCTATCAGCGATCGCACCGATCGTCGATGAATTCGTCAGGTCAAGAACCTCCCCTGTGCCAAGACCCAATATCTGGTTTGCAAGAGCCGAGAAAACACTGGTTGCGGCGGCGTCCTGGTCTCCGCCTGCGCCGGCAATCGCGGCCGCTACCATGCTGACGGTGTTCAGGACGGAGATGCCGGCAACGAAAGCATCGGCATTGTTCTGGAAAGCTGCCGTGATGGGATCGAGTGTCAGCAGGTTGGCATCCGGTGCAAGGCCCAAACCTGAAAGCAACTTTGCCTGGGCCTCTGCAACATCCAGATCTGAATTGGGGTCATTGACCAGGAGGGCAACCAACGTCGTCAACGGGCTAACAACTGCTGACCCCGACGGCGCCGTCAGCTTCCCAGTCAGGCCTATGTCGGTCGACGTGTCTGTCCCACCAATGGCGACGATGTCTCCTGGTCCGCCTTGTAGAACAAAGTGTCCAAAATCGTCAGTAACTGCCGAGTACTCACCAAGGTCAAATTGACCGTTTCCGTTGGCGTCTGCAAACACAGTGGCTCCCGATATGTAGCCATCAACGACGTATCCCTCCTGAACAAGTGTGAAGGCAAAATCAGTGGCGAACGAAGAGTTGCCAGCAACATCCGTCTGCCGGATCATTAGCGAGTTCGGACCGAATTGAGGCGTGAACGTGCTCTGCCAGTGAGCTCCGCCATCGATCGAGTATTCGACCGTGGCACCGGTCTCAACACCGGTCACGTTCAAGGCGCCATTGTTCGTGATGTGATCAGTATTCGAGCCACCTGAGTCCACGACGAGCGCGACTTCGGGTGCGGAGGGACCCTGCGAGTCCAAAACGAAATTGAAACCCGCCTCAACGGAGACGTTGCCGGCCGCATCGGTCTGGCGCACCAGAACCGTGTTCGAGCCTTCAACCGCACTGAACGACGAGTGCCAGCCGATACCGCCGTTGGTGGAGTATTCGACCAGGGCGCCAACCTCGCCACCGACGCTCAGCGTGCCGTCATGAGTGAGCAGATCGTTGCTGGAGGAGCCGGTGTCCGACGCCAGCGCCACACTGGGCGCCGCCGGATTAATGGTGTCAAGCGTGAAGCCGAAGCTGGCGCTGCCGGAGGCGTTGCCAGCGGCATCGGTCTGGCGCACCAGGACCGTGTTCGAGCCTTCAACCGCACTGAACGACGAGTGCCAGCCGATACCGCCGTTGGTAGAGTATTCGACCAAGGTTCCGGCCTCGCTGCCAACGCTCAGCGTGCCGACATTGCTGATGCCATCACTGTTCGAGGTGCCACTGTCGGTAGCCAGCGCCACGGTCGGTGCCGAAGGCGCCACTGTATCGATGATCAGCGTCCCCGATGGATTGGAGGCAGCGCCGGAGATGTTGGCGTTGTTGCCTGCTGCATCCGTGATGGTTGCGGAATTGAGAATGAGCGACGTGATAGCGAGGTCGGACGTGTTCTGACCGGCGGCAACGGTGTATAAGAAGGTGAGCGTCGAGCTGCCCGAGCCGCTCAGATAGGTCGCTGTGCCACCGCTGTTAAGGGCCAGAGTCGGTGTCCCACCTGCGACGAGAACAGCTTCCGAGAAGGTCATCGTCAGCGTCACCGTATCGCCAGCATTTAGCGATCCGCCGGGCGTACCGTAGGCAGTCGATGACACCGTTGGGGCCGTAGCATCGGTAATGATGTCGCGGGCAGTCAATGTCTCTGTAGTTGATATCTTGACGACCAAGTCTGCTCTATGGTCGCCCGTCGTATCGACGTTGACGAAGGTGTTGCCTCCAGAAACGGAATACCAGACGCCGTAATTGGATGACGCCGTGCCGTTCCAAGTCAGGGCATGTCCGATCTGACTGACGAGGTCCCGCAGATCGATCTTGTCCTGCAAAGAAACCGTTGCCGTCTCAGCCGCTGAAGTGAAGCCGTTGATGACATCGCCCGTTGTGGTGCTGAAGGCACCGGCTGCGGTAGCCTTTGAATCGCTTACGGTATTTATGGCATAAATGTCGCCCCCGGCACCGCCAGCCAGCTTGTCAGCACCGGCTCCGCCGACAAGAATATCTGCGCCTGCGCCACCATTGAGGTCGTCATTCCCGGCTTCGCCAAACAGCTTGTCGTTGCCGTCGTCGCCATTCAATATGTCGTTGCCATCGCCGGCATAGATGACGTCGTTGCCAAGGCCCCCGCGCAGATCGTCAGTACCGGAGCCCGTGGCGTTTGCCGTCTGCGTTCCACCGTAGATGATGTCGTCATCGGCTCCGCCGTCGACTAGGTCATTGCCGGAACCACCGATCAGCAGGTCGTTTCCCGCCTCTCCGAAAACGCTGTCATTGCCTTTGACGCCATCGACCTCGTCATTTCCACCCCCGGCATGGACGGTGTCCGCCCCTGTGGTCGTGCCATTGGAATTCAGGAAAACCCAGCTGGTTCCATTCCAGGAATAGGTTCCCAGCGCATTGATCCTCTCACTCAGAGATGTTCCCGTAATATGAGCCATGGCAATCCTCACTCCCTAGATCGCTGGTGGCTGGAGCCAGACTAGCGATTGTCAAGGAGGATGAAGCGACTAACTTCCAGAGGGCTCTAGCTTGATCAAGAACATGAGCGCCTGCCAAGGCGAGCCGTCGCCACAGTTCGAGCGAGCAATGCTTGGCCAAAAATGGGCAGCTGAGCAAAAACCCCACGCGTCGCGCGGGCTGGGCCTGGCGCGGTATCCTCCTCCGCTAATAAGGCTCCCGCGCCAACATTGTGTCAAATTCTATTAGAGTTTGCTAACGTACCACCTTTGAACAGCACGCGCCTACCGTCGGCGTAAGGGAATGTCGGTCGTACTTGGCCGATGCCGTCAATGGGCTGGTCGTAGATCGAGGGACCAACCGGCGGTCCGATGACCGGGAATCTCGAAATAACCACGGAAGGCGTCTTTGCTCGTTCTGGGGGCGTGGGCAAAGCTGTGATTTTCGCAATAAAATCAATGGTCATGGTGGGCCCGGAGGGTCACCGTTTTCTACAGGAAATCAATACGTTAGCGGATGGTTCGCCAAGCCGTTTCCTTCGTATTCTCTCGTATGGTCTGGCGAACCTAAAGACCAGGAGGACTAGTTTCCATGCAGGCGGTATCTCTCACTTACCCCATTCAATTGTTTTCAACCCAGCTAGCTGGGTTTTTTCTTGCTTGCGGTGCCGAAAACCGACGCATGGCCCGTCAAAAAGTTACGCTTTTGATTTTAAAAGGAAAATCGCCGCAAAAAATATTCCGAGGTTTCACCAACTATCGGGACCAGTCGGGCGATTTTTCGCATCCTACAGCGCCCGATGACGCACCCAAGGCGTCTCAAAAAGTACCGTCACCGCTCCAAATAGCACATTTTTTTCGATCTCAAAATCAATGGTCCTGGCAGGCCCGGAGGATATACGCCGTGATTTGCGGCGCTACCACATCGCACAAAAGATACGAACTGGGGCAGCGTCGGTCAAACTCCGAAGCTTTGCCTACCCGCACTTCAATAAGGCGGCTGACGGCACCACCAGAAAGCTTCGGCTTCCTCGTCAGGAGACATCGCACGAAACTGCCATGAGTCCGAGTTGGCGGCGTACCGCCTCCAGACAGGCCTGCCAGCTTCGTTAACTGCTTCGTGCCAGTCACTGAAACCAAGCAAGGGCAACAGCGTTCGTCGGATTGAGCGAAGTCGTGGCACAGCTATGCGCATCATAAGGCTTTCCCAGAACTTCGCGTCGGCCGATCTCCAACATACAGAAGCGCTTTGGGGCCGGACCTATGACGTCCGGCCCCGCTGGTAGAGTTCATCCTTGTTATGCCGGCAAGGCGCCTGACTTCTTGGCGGTCCAGGTGGCGATATAGTCCATCAGGCCGGGGTTGAGGCAGTCATAGGGCTCCAGCCCGATCGATTTCAACTGAACGCGGATGCCGTCCATACGCTTCGGATCGACACCGGATTCGATGATCGACGAGACGAAGGCGGTGAAGCCAGGAGGCGACCAGCCATCTTCCTGGAAACGCTCGGGGTGGATGAAGGACAGGCCCTTGAAAGGATGGTCGCGCTCGACCGGTCCGTGCATGTGCACGCCGCAGCCGGTGCAGGCATGGCGCTGGATCAGCGCTGAGGGGTCGACCACCTTCAGCTTGTCGCCGTTCTCGGTGACGGTGACGTCGCCGGTTCCGGCAACGGCCACGACCGAAAACATCGCGCCGTCAGGCTTCCAGCATTTGGTGCAGCCGCAGGCATGGTTGTGGGCGATCTGGCCCTTGACCTTCACCTTCACCGGCTTGCTGGTGCAGGCGCAGACCAGCGTGCCGCCCGAAAAGCTCGCGCTTTCCTTCGGCAGGCCATTGTCGATCTTGGGATGCAGTTTTTCAGGCATTTCATTCCTCCCTGTTTTGTCATCTCGACTAGGTCTCGATGACCACCTCATTTTCCATGAAGTGCACCTTCAGCAGACGATGCACTTCGTTCAGGCTCCTCCTTAGAAACTGCGCTTGCACGAGGTAGGCGACCTGATCTTGCGCACGGTCAATCTCCTCCAAATTGATCGTGACGCGCTTCTCTTCGCGAAAGCTGCGCCAAAGATCCTCGCCAAAGTTCCGTATTCGATGGATCGTCGACTTCTCAGGGTCGACGAAGCGAATTCGAACCTCCTTCAATAGACGACCACGCTTCTGATCGACTTGCCCTCATGCATGAGGTCGAAACCCCTATTGATGTCGTCGAGCTTCAGCGTGTGGGTGATCATCGGATCGATCTGGATCTTGCCGTCCATGTACCAGTCGACGATCCTCGGCACGTCGGTGCGGCCGCGCGCGCCGCCGAAGGCGGTGCCCATCCAGCTGCGTCCGGTGACCAGCTGGAACGGACGGGTCGAGATCTCCTGGCCCGCACCGGCGACGCCGATGACGACCGACTTGCCCCAGCCGCGATGCGAGGCTTCCAGGGCCTGGCGCATCACTTTGGTGTTGCCGGTGCAGTCGAACGTGTAGTCGGCGCCGCCGATCTGGTCGGCGCCACGCTTGGTCATGTTGACGAGGTGAGGGACGATGTCGCCATCGATTTCCTTCGGAT
>SRUQ01000188.1 GCA_004791255.1 bacterium M00.F.Ca.ET.205.01.1.1 | reverse complement strand
GCGCCACGGCGCCGAGGGCGAAGGTCAGCGCCGCCCCAAGGGCGGCGCTGGAACGGCTTCGACTTTCCGGCGCGAGGCTCAGCGGCGCTGAAGGCTGCTCGGCCGGATCGTGGCTCATTACCACGACTCCCTCGCCCCGCCGGAAACCGCCTCAGTCGCCGGTTGCGGCACAGGATGCTCCTCGGCATGGCGACGATAGGCGGGCAGCTGGTTGGTCCACACATCCTCGGCCAGCTCATTCACCCAGGCGCGGTCATGATCATTGTCGGCGGCGAGGTAGAACATGCGGTTGTCGTCGAC
>SRUQ01000187.1 GCA_004791255.1 bacterium M00.F.Ca.ET.205.01.1.1 | reverse complement strand
CCGAAATCCAGCGCCGGTAGGCGGCGAGAAACGCGGAGGCCTTTTCCCGCAATGGACCGGCAATGAAAAAATTCATAGCCAATACGTGGCGCACTTCGTGCAGCCCCTCGGATTCAAGTTCCAAACTTGACGGTTCCACGCCTACGTCCTTCCGCAAAGACTATACATTGGTGCAGTCACAATTGCCCTTTTTGGCTTGCGCGTCCTGCGGCGTCATACAACGCACCTTGTCTACTTGCTGGCCGTCGACCTCGAAGTCATTGTAGTCCCCTTTCGCTGTGGCGGTCATCATCGATTTTCC
>SRUQ01000186.1 GCA_004791255.1 bacterium M00.F.Ca.ET.205.01.1.1 | reverse complement strand
CGCGTTCTTGTCGAGGCGGATGCAACGCATCTCGACCTGCTCGAGGTGACTTACGAAGGCGGTTCTTCGATTGCCGGCCAGCGCAGATTCGTGTGGGTCGACGACAGCCACCTGCCGGCATTGAGGGAAGCCGGCTTCGTCTTCTCCACGCCGGCGGAAACGGCGGCCAAGTGGACCGGAAATGCGCTGCGGCTCGATGCCGGCCATTTCGTCGGGATTCAGGAGACACGCAGGCTCCTGTCGGACATCGAGCCGGACTACGCGGATCTGGTCAGGCAGGCTCAGGAGATCGTGCCGCTGCAG
>SRUQ01000185.1 GCA_004791255.1 bacterium M00.F.Ca.ET.205.01.1.1 | reverse complement strand
GGCGGTTGTAATGACGGCGCTTGGCGATGCTGGCGCGGGCGCGGGAGACAAGATTGTCGAACATGACAGGGTTCCTTTCATGCCGCACTGCTGCGGCCGGTTGTTCCTCCCTGACGATTGCAAGCATGACATAGGAATTGTGCGCTGCAAAAGGAAGATGTTGCAATGCACCATTGCACTGCGCGCATAGCCGGTTAATGGCGTCCTAAGGAACGTCCCGCCGTTTTGTCTTACAAATTGCTGATACCCCGTCTTGCCAGATCGATCGCGGGCTGGCTTGATCCGGCGTCACGTGATGCCGGA
>SRUQ01000184.1 GCA_004791255.1 bacterium M00.F.Ca.ET.205.01.1.1 | reverse complement strand
GCCGCCACCTCGCGCGCCGCCTCGATCGCCTTCGGCGACGGACCGAGCGGATTTTCGTTGGACGACAGCTTATGGACCTTCGTCACACCGGCGGGCGCGGTGCTCTTGCCCGGCACGTAGGCCTCTATGTCCATGATGCCCGCGCGGGGCGTCGGACGTGGCTGATCCTGCTTCATGTCACAAATCCGTCGAGAGGGCCTTTAAAGGCCGCAGCGGAAATACAAGCCGTGAGCTGGAATGTCGAGTGCCAGCGCTTGGCACAACGTCCGGTCGCGCGGAGGCTACCCGTTGACGAACAGCGGC
>SRUQ01000183.1 GCA_004791255.1 bacterium M00.F.Ca.ET.205.01.1.1 | reverse complement strand
AATCATCCGTCTTTTGCGCCTTCACCTTGGTCCAGCTCTTGGTGCGGCCACTCTGGTAACTGGCGTCGGCGCGCTTGGAGACGACGCCTTCCAGCCCAAGGTCCGAGGCCTGTTCGTAGAGACCCTGCCCGTCGCCCTCGACATGGTCGCTGAACTGGATGGCGGCGTTGGCAGCCTGGCCGGCGAGCAGTTCGGCAAGCAGCGCCTTACGCTTCTGCAGCGGAGCCTTGCGCAGGTCCCAGCCGTCGAGGTGGAGGAGGTCGAAGGCGTAGAAATGCAATTTGCTGCCGGCGCCGGCCGAGAGCG
>SRUQ01000182.1 GCA_004791255.1 bacterium M00.F.Ca.ET.205.01.1.1 | reverse complement strand
CTTTCGGCCGCCGATCTGGCGTCGCTGGCCTTCTTCCTGGTCGTCTGGGTGCTGCACACGCTGGCCTCGGACGGCAAGCTCGTCAGCCGCGTGTCGCTGACGACTGCAATGAACGCCCAGCGCGAGGCCTGGATGCGCAACATGGCCGAGCGCGAGGTGCGCATCGTCGACACAGCCATCATGACTGGCCTGCAGCAAGGCACTGCCTTCTTTGCCTCGAGCTCGCTGATCGCGCTCGGCGGCTGCTTCGCCCTGCTCGGCGCATCCGACCGCGTGCTCCAGGTGCTGGCCGACCTGCCTTTCGGC
>SRUQ01000181.1 GCA_004791255.1 bacterium M00.F.Ca.ET.205.01.1.1 | reverse complement strand
CGGAAACGCATCAGGCAGGCCTTGTGGATGGACTCCTTCGCCGACATGCCCTGTCGCCGAAGCTCCAGCGCGACATCGACCATCATGATGCCGTTCTTCTTGACGATGCCGATCAGCATCAGGATGCCGATCACCGCGATCACCGAAAGATCCATGCCGGCGAAGCGAAGCGCCACCACTGCGCCCAGCACCGCCGACGGCAGGCCGGTGAGGATGGTGAGCGGATGGATGAAGCTCTCATAGAGCATGCCGAGCACGATGTAGATCGTCAGGATGGCGCCGCCGATCAGCAAGCCCTGGTTGGCC
>SRUQ01000180.1 GCA_004791255.1 bacterium M00.F.Ca.ET.205.01.1.1 | reverse complement strand
GCTTGCCGCTCGTCCGCTTCAGCGTCGCGATGGCTTCGCTCATGCGTGCCTCGAGCACCTGTGAATCGTCGTTGCGCTCGTCGCTGCGCGCGATGGCCGTTTCGAGCGCCTTTTGCGCCTTGCGCCGCTGCCAGAAGCGGACCCCGTAGAACAGCGCAAGCACGGCGACGGTGACGCCGATGATCGTGGCCCTGATCCACACAGGACCAAGTGGGTGCGTATCGGCAAAGCGGATCAGCGGCCCGGCGTACCAGACCGCCGCCGAGAAACCGGCAAGCGCAGCCAGGCTGAAGATCCGCAGCATCCAGC
>SRUQ01000179.1 GCA_004791255.1 bacterium M00.F.Ca.ET.205.01.1.1 | reverse complement strand
CAAAGGCACGCGATGCGCCATCCTTCATGCTCGACGAGGAAGGCGCTGAGCGGCCAGCAGACCGTGCTGGCGAAGCCGCCGAAAAGCGTCAGGTTGGTGATCGCGCCGCGCGCGCCCTGTCCATAGAGGCGCCCGAGCGTGGCGAAGCCGGCATCGTAAAGCCCGCTCGACATGCCAAGTCCCATGAACAGCCAGGCAGCCAGGTAAAGCGGATAGGCGGTGGCGGCCGCCATCAGCAAATGCGCGGCCGCCAAAAGCAGCGAACTCGCGGCAAGCACCGGCCGGCCGCCGTGACGCTGAATCAGCCGC
>SRUQ01000017.1 GCA_004791255.1 bacterium M00.F.Ca.ET.205.01.1.1 | reverse complement strand
ACGAAAGGCATGGTCCGCATTGCCAAACCCTATGGTTCTGAAAAGAACGTGCTTTGAGTGGGCGGAGAATGTGGAGTTTGTCAGTAACGCCGCCAACATGGCCATTTCCGATCTCGTTCAGCGACCAATTCGCCGCGCTCTCCCCCGCGGGTGAGGCACATACCGCTGATCGACCTCTCCGCGAAAACGCTGCGGTGATTTCGTGTTCAGTGTGCTGGCCTGATCCTACTTTGACCTTGTATGCACGGTTATGGGTTTGAGCGGTCCTTCGCCAGAGCGTTGAAAAGCAACGTGCACGCCACTAGCGATACGAGCCCGACTAACAGGTCGTCCCCCGTCAGGCCGAAAAAATAGACGACGTCAAACGCCAACACGGCCATTGCTCGACCCTATGATGGATTCCGAAATTTCACCAAGATAGAACCGTTAGAGAGAACTAATGTTCCGCTCTAAGCTCTCCCCCGGGAGCGGCCGTTTGGCCCATGATCACGGGAAGCAGAGGAACCTGATTAGCCGCGAAGTCATCGCTGCTTTCGAGCATGGTTTCATCGAGGAACCAGATCTGTGGCAGTCGCTTTCGACGCGCCGCACGGCCCATACGTGAAGCATCGTTCGCGGCGCAAGACCATT
This sequence comes from bacterium M00.F.Ca.ET.205.01.1.1, assembly GCA_004791255.1. Taxonomy (GTDB): domain Bacteria; phylum Pseudomonadota; class Alphaproteobacteria; order Rhizobiales; family Rhizobiaceae; genus Mesorhizobium. Next base: position 55,472 of record SRUQ01000017.1, on the reverse strand, counting down.
GCTTTTGAGATCAGACATAAGTCCTGCCAACCGCCCGACCTAAGCCCCTACTCTGGAACGTTTGAGGTTGTCCCAAGTTCGGATTGGAGGTCGGCTTGGACGAAGATGTGGTGTGCCGGCCGCAAGAGGAGAAAACCATGGAAATGCATCTTACGGGCGCCGCTGCGGCGTTGTTGCTCTTCGCCGGTGTCGGCGCCGTCTCTGCTCAGGACGTGGTCATCACGCCGGAGCAAGATACGGTCATCCATGAATATGTGAAGAAGCAGCCTTTGGCATCGGTGAAGGTTCCTGGCGTGGAACTCAACATCGGCACAGCGCTTCCCGACACAGTCGAGCTTCATGAGGTACCCAACGTCAAATACCGCTATGTCGTAGTCGACAACCGGACGGTTCTCGTGGATCCAGGCACCCGCAAAATTGTGAAGGTTTACAACTGACTTACGAATGACCCCAACCCGCCGCCATCCAGCGGCGGGTTGCGTATGTTTCAGGACGAAGATGATGAACCCTAAACTCGATACGTCGAATGCCCTCGTGGTCAGCTTGGCTGATCTCCAACGCAGAATGCGAGAAGCCGGAACAACCGCGGCCGAAATGAACGCCTTTGAGAAAGTCGCATCAATAATGGATGATGGTCACGGCCGGATCGATGGCGACGACTTGATCGCGGCATCGTTCCTCGTCGATCCCGGCCAACAACAGCCTTGAGCGATAGGCCTACGCCGGCGTTTTCCCCGTCGCGCTGTCCCGACGAAAGTCCCAGTGAGAAACGCGATAGGTCCCAGCATCGAAACCTAGCGCTTTCATTTCATTGGAAGGAAACCGGCGAGCAAAGCGCCCATCGTCGGTTGGCTGGGGTGCTACCCATATTGGGCGATAGCGGACACCTTATGCGGGAGAGCAGCATGCAGTACGGCGAGATCATAGCGAGCGTCTTAACCGCCGTCCTTCTGGCGTGCATGCTGGCAATCTCGTTGTTTATGTCTGCCCGGCCGCTCTGGCCTGAACCTAGAGTTCGGATGGTCATCCTTATGCCGGTTGATGCTTTGACCACGGCCTCGCTCAGGACCGGCGACTACCCAAATCTGCCGAAGACGTTTGATATTAACATGGCGCAACCGAGGCCAGAACGGCATTAGTACAACGGTTAGCCACAATCCGATTGCCATGAGAAACAAGAGAACGAAAGCTGTAATCACCACGATCATTGATGAGTTCTCCATAAAAAAGGCCCGCCCCGGGAAAGTGGCGGGCCCTCTTCTGGATGCCGGCGGGGACATTATTGCTGGCGTCGTCCCAACTTTCTTCCAAACGCTGGTTTCTCCTTCTGGAAACCCTCAGGAGGCAACTCGTCAAGGCGCGCAAAAGTTGCAGAAAATCAAGATCCTGATCGCGGGAACCGGTGCCCTAGACCAACGTTAATTGCCCACCATCACCCAAGGTTTTGTGTCATGGAAAAGACGTTCAATCGAATGGCGGAAGCAGTCGCTCACGCAACAGGAAGACCGTGGGCCTTCGCGCTTTGCTTGGGATCGGTTTTGACCTGGGCGGCTACAGGCCCAGTGTTTCAATACTCGGAGACATGGCAACTTGTCATCAACACCGGAACCACCATCGTTACCTTTCTGATGGTCTTCTTGATTCAGAACACACAGAACCGCGATGGCGCCGCCATCCAGGCAAAGCTCGATGAGTTGATCCGCTCAGGCCAAGGCAAGAATGACTTTATCGGCATTGAGCATCTGACGGAGGAGGAGGTCGAAAAGTTCCGGGCAGCGTGTGCCCGGGCCAAAGAAAGGAGACCGTCGCCAGATTCGTAGATCGCGCGATTTCGAAGAAGCCGACGCGCGCTCTTTCTCCGGATTATCCTGTGGCCCTGCAACCGCACCAGAGACAAGCTGGAAGTACATCTCTGGGTGCACATGAGTTGCAGGCGTTCGCATCAGCTCGGAGGCGAGCCGGTGGTGATCCACGACTGGCCAGCGAAGTTCATCCATGCAACTAATTCGGACTGAAGTCGGCGAAGCCAACCGGGCCCTTCGATGGCAATCCTCGCGAGCGCTAGGCCACCTTAGTTTCGTCAATCGGCCGGCTGTGGCCTTCGCCCAGGGTGGAGCGCAGCGCCTTCACTCGGCTCGAACAAATTACCCTGACAAGCGCAGACCGGTCCTGCTCGTTCGAAAGTCGGCACGACTCGGCCCGCGGATGCAAAATCAAAAATGCGCTCGAGAAGCTCGGCTCCAAATCCTTTGCGCTCGACTGCTTGACGGCCGGGCCGCCTATGCGAATTTAGACCGCCAAGGTGCGTGCTGGGAACGGTTCCACCTCGATGACTTCAGTCGACCCTGGCCCAGGTCCGCTTTGTCCCCAAGCGGCTGCCCTACCCCGTTTTAATTGCCTTCTCGCTGGCATGGGCGATCACGTGGAAGATGCTCTCGATCAGATCCTTTTCGCGGAACGGCTTGTTAAGCAGCGGGACATCCGAGGGGCGATCGGCAATGGCGTCGGCATCCGCGTATCCGGTTATGATTACTGCTGGCCAACCGGAGCGGAGATTGCGCGCAAAGCGGATAACCTCCACCCCGGATACGAGCGGCATGGCGAAATCGGTGACAATAACGTCGAAGTCGTAGGGAGCCTGTTCGATAATTGCCAGTGCTTCGGCACCTCCCGCTGCGCAGGTCACTTCGAAACCACGGTGCCGGAGTGATTGCGCTGTCAGTTGCCGCAAAACGCTGCTGTCATCGATCAAAAGAATGGAGGGGAGTTCCTTGCCAGAATCGATGCGCTCCACATCGGGTTCAGCCACGTCGCCGGCTGGCTGCTCGATCGAACGGGGCAACCACAATTCCATGGCAGTTCCCCGACCAACGGTACTGTCTATGCGAAGCGAGCCGCCGGACTGCTTGACGAATCCATAGACCGTACTGAGTCCCAAACCCGTTCCCTTGCCGACGGGCTTTGTAGTGAAGAACGGTTCGACAACTTTGGCCAGAATGTCCTGCGGAATTCCGGAACCGGTGTCCTTGACGATGATAACGACATAGTCGCCGGGCGTCAGATCTTCCGATGTGGTCTCAATCGTTCGATTTTGCGCGTGAACTATGATTGTTCCACCCGACGGCATGGCGTCGCGGGCATTGAAAACCAAATTCATCAGGGCGAGCTCCAGTTGGCCGGCATCGACGTGTGCGGGCCAAGCGGAACTGCCGATCTTCCATTCAAAGCGGATCATGCCGCCCAGAACAGGCGCCACCAGCCCATTCATCGTGTCTCCCAAGGTCGAGAGACGGACGGGTGCCGGCTTCAGGTTCTGACGCCGCGAGAAGGCGAGCATACGGGTGACGAGTTCCGCGCCTTGCTTCGCTGAGCGCCGGGTTAGGTCAACGATCTGCTTCGCCTGCTCGTCGAGCGTCGCGTGCCGCTCAAGCAATCCCAGACCGCTGAGAATTGCGGCAAGCAGATTGTTGAAGTCATGCGCGAGCCCTCCCGTGAGCTTGCCGATTGCGTCGAGGCGCTGCGATTTAAGAAGCTGATCTTCGAGTTCACGCCGCTCGGTTACGTCAAGCAATGTACCCAGGATCTCAGGTCGACGTCCCTCGGTATTCTTCGACAAGATGCCCTGGTCCAGAAAGATGCGGTATTTGCCATCGGCGCACTGCCAGCGGAACTCACATGTGTAGGATCCTGTGGTTTTTGCGGCCAGCAGCGCTTCGCGCACCTTTGGCAGGTCATCGGGATGGACCCGGCTCAGACCAAAGCGTGGTTCGGACGTCAGTCGCTCGGGTGGAAACCCCGTCAAGCGTTCGACACCTTTGGTGACGAAGCGGGCTGCAAAGGGCGGCTCGGCGGCTCTCGCATGAAAGCAGACGGGCAAGGAGCCAAGAATGGCTTCCTGGCGCTCCTCCGCGTTGCGCAGCGATCGATCAGCCTCGAGCTTTGACTTTTCGGCCTGCAGGGCCTTTGCCAGCAATGCCTGCTCCGCGATCGCTTTGCGCTGGATTTCGAGCGTTTTTTCATGAAGCTCTACGAACACAGCCACCTTGGAGCGCAACATGATGGGGTCGAACGGCTTGAACACATAGTCCACCGCGCCCGCATCGTAGCCCCGCAGCATGTGGGCATCTTCCTTGCTGATGGCCGTGAGGAAGATGAGTGGCGTGCGTTTGGACTGCTCGCGCTGACGGATCAGTGCAGCCGTATCGTAGCCGTCGAGACCCGGCATTAACACGTCCAGCAAAATAACAGCGAAATCGTGCTTCAACAGACATCGCAGGGCATCCTCGCCCGATTGCACGGCCACGACCTCGGCTATGGGGGCCAGGACCTCCTGGATCGCCAACAGATTGCGTTCATCGTCATCGACGGCGAGGACACGTGCCTTTGCCGTGCCGTCGGCGAGTTGTACGATCTCCAATTTCTTCGATCGGATTCGCGAGGGCTTTTGCATCGGGCGACCGTCAGTGTGCCGACACAAGCAGCTTTTCCGAAGTCTCGATCCGCGCCCGAGAGCGTCCGATCCAGACCCGAAGCAGTGCCAGCAAAAGGTCGAGATCGACAGGCTTGGCGATGTAGTCGGAGGCACCAGCGTCCAGGCATTTCTGCCGGTCGCCTTTCATTGCCTTGGCTGTCACGGAAATCAGCGGGATGTGAGCGATTGCAGGCTCATTTCGTATCTGCCGCATTGTCTCGTAGCCATCCATCTCCGGCATCATGATGTCGATCAAGGCTGCGTCGACATCGGGGACCTGTTCCAGCAACGCGATTCCGTCTCGGCCACGCTCGGCGTGCAGTACTTCAATGTCGTAAGTCTCAAGAACACTGGTCAGCGAGTAGATGTTACGGATGTCGTCATCGACGATGAGAACCTTGGCACCGGCAAGATTGGATTTGTTGCCGCCTTCCCCGGTTTCCGTCCCGTTGTCCTGGCGCGCCCCGCCCGGAAGTGTTGCGGAAATATGCAAAGCCAGTTGAGCGAAGTTCTCGGCCCGCGGGACATCCGTCCAGGCCGGATTCAACGTCAGAACTTGCTCGATTGCCTCGGAGTGAGGAGCAAAGAACAAAAGCGGCGGCAATGCGTCCACGAATTGCCTGGCAAGTTCATCGAGAGCCTGCGCGTTGTCCTTGGCAGATCTCCCGAAGCCGAGCACAATCGCATCATACGAGCCGACGTCGATATCATCGGCATGCGCGGCAACACGACCGATAGCGGTGACCGAAGTGACGCCGTCACGGATTGCTTCGACCAGAGATAGGCGGCGCTCTGGATCGGGGTCGGCGACGAGGACGCGGCGCTGAATGCGAAGCTTCCTCGAATGGATGTCCCGAAATACATTTATCAGCTCGTCGGAAGACACTGGCTTGGTGGAGATGCTCGAGACGCCTTTGCGGTCCATATCTTCGATATCTTCCGCGCCCGAAATCACGTGAACCGGGATACCCCTGGTCTTCGGATCATGACGCAAAAGATCAAAGAGCACCCAGCCGTCGATGTCCGAGAGCCCCAGATCCAAGGTGATCGCGTCAGGAACCAGCTTGCGGGCAAGGGCCAAGGTCCCGGAGCCCGCGGTCGACAGCACGCCTTTCAGCCCGGCCGATCGCGCCAGGCCGAGCAGCAGGCCGCCAAAAGTCGGATCGTCCTCCACGATCAGAACCACCCTATCGTCCGGAGATATGGCATCGCGATCGTCCATCAATTCCGGTGACGCCAAGCTGCTGGGCGGCGCCGTCGTCGCGATTGCCTCTGTTGCCGGTAGCAATTCGGGCTGCGTCGACGTGGCAGCCCTCGGACCATCCAATGGGATGACGAGCGTGAATGTCGATCCTTTGCCCGGGATGCTCTCGACCCTAAGCTCGCCGCCAAGCAGGCGAGCAATCTCACGACTGATCGAGAGACCAAGTCCCGTGCCTCCATACTTGCGGCTGGTCGTTCCGTCAGCCTGTTGGAAGGCCTCGAAGATCAGTTTCTGTTTGTCTTCCGGAATGCCTATGCCCGTGTCGGTCACGGCAATGGCCAAGGCTTTCTTAGGCTGTTGGGCGCCATTGCGCGGTCCGGTCTTCTCGACTCGTAAATTAAGGCCGACTTCGCCTGCAGACGTAAACTTGAACGCATTCGAAAGAAGATTGAGGACGATCTGCTGCAGGCGTTTCTCATCCGTGCGCACAGTCTCGGGGAGCGCGGGATCGATGTCGATTGTAAAGCCAAGGCCCTTGTCGGCAGCAAGCTGGCGGAAAGTACGCTCCATGTGCTGGCGCAAATGCGCAACAGGCATATCGTTGATGTCGACGGAGACAGTGCCGGACTCAATCTTCGACAAATCGAGGATGTCGTTGATCAGGCTAAGAAGGTCGGTTCCTGCCGAATTGATCGTGCGTGCAAACTCGACCTGTTTGTCGTTGAGATTGCCTTGCTGGTTGGTAGCGAGCAGGTTCGAAAGGATGAGCAGCGAATTGAGCGGGGTCCTGAGCTCGTGGCTCATATTGGCGAGGAACTCGGATTTGTACTTTGAAGTCAGTGCCAGCTGTTCGGCTTTCTCCTCCAACGCTCTTCTTGCCATCTCGATCTCGAGGTTTTTGTTCTCGACCTGCTTCTTCTCGTTTTCCAGAAGTTGAGCTTTCTCCTGAAGCTCCTCGTTCGTGGCGTGCAGTTCCTCCTGCTTTTTGGTCAATTCGGTCTGGCGGGCCTGCAATTCGGATGTCAGCAGTTGCGACTGCTTGAGCAGGCCTTCGGTGCGCATTGTGGCCGCGATTGTGTTGAGGACGATGCCGACGGATTCCATCAGCTGATTGAGAAATGATTGATGCGTGTCGCGGAACTCGCTGAAGGATGCGAGCTCGATGACAGCCTTGACCTCATCTTCAAACAGAGCGGGTAAGATGATGATGTTGGCCGGCGAGGTGCTGCCAAGCCCCGACGTTACACGCAAGAAATCTGGCGGTACGTTGTCAAGCATGATGGCACGCTTGTCGGCAGCACTTTGTCCTACGAGCCCTTCGCGAAGATCAAGTCGTTGCCTTATGGCTGCCTTGCTCTCGGCGCCGTAGGACGCCGCCAACTCCAGATACGAGTCATTCTCGTCGCGGTTGGTCACATAAAACACGCCGTATTGCGCGTTCACCAGCGGAGCGAGCTCAGACATGATAAGACGTGACACGGTGGCTAGATCGCGCTCGCCCTGCAGCATTCGCGAGAAGCGGGCGAGATTGGTCTTCAGCCAATCCTGTTCGGCATTTTTCAACGTCTGGTCCTTAAGATTGCGGATCATCTCGTTGATGTTGTCCTTGAGAGCGGCGACTTCACCGGAGGCCTCGACGCTGATCGAGCGCGTCAGATCGCCTTTTGTCACTGCTGTCGAGACCTCAGCGATGGCGCGCACCTGCGTCGTCAGATTGGCGGCCAGCTGATTGACGTTGTCGGTCAGGTCACGCCAGAGACCGGCTGCGCCCGGCACGCGTGCCTGGCCTCCAAGTTTGCCCTCTATGCCCACTTCGCGCGCAACGTTGGTTACCTGGTCGGCAAAAGTGGCGAGTGTCTCGATCATGCCGTTGATTGTGTCGGCGAGGGAGGCGATTTCGCCCTTCGCGTCCACCGTCAGCTTGCGCTTCAAATTGCCTTGCGCGACGGCGGTCACAACGTCGGCGATGCCACGCACCTGATTGGTCAGGTTGGTGGCCATGAGATTGACGTTGTCGGTCAGATCCTTCCATGTGCCCGCCACGCCGCGGACCTGCGCCTGTCCACCAAGCTTGCCTTCGGTGCCGACCTCGCGCGCCACACGCGTCACCTCGCCGGCGAAGGAATTTAACTGGTCGACCATGGTGTTGATGGTCGATTTCAGCTCGAGGATCTCGCCTTTTACGTCGACCGTGATTTTCTTCGAAAGATCGCCACGCGCCACAGCGGTCGTCACCTCGGCAATATTGCGAACCTGGCCTGTCAGGTTCTCGGCCATGGAATTCACATTGTCTGTCAGGTCCTTCCACGTGCCCGCCACGCCGCGAACCTGTGCTTGGCCGCCGAGCTTTCCCTCCGTGCCGACTTCGCGCGCGACACGCGTCACCTCGCCCGCAAACGAATTCAGCTGGTCGACCATGGTGTTGATGGTGGATTTGAGCTCGAGGATTTCACCCTTCACGTCGACGGTGATTTTCTTCGATAGATCGCCCAGCGCCACAGCTGTGGTCACCTCCGCGATGTTGCGCACCTGACCCGTAAGGTTGGCCGCCATTGCGTTCACGTTGTCGGTCAGGTCCTTCCAGGTGCCGGCCACCCCGCGCACCTGGGCCTGGCCGCCCAGCTTGCCGTCGGAGCCGACCTCGCGCGCCACGCGCGTCACCTCCGAGGCAAAGGAGTTCAGCTGGTCAACCATCGTGTTGATCACATCCTTGATCTGCAGGATCTCGCCCAGCGCATCGACTGTGATTTTCTGGGTCAGGTCACCGGTCGCGATCGCCGTCGCGACCTTGGACACGTCACGCAACTGCACCGTCAGGTTGCCTGCCATCGCGTTGACGTTGTCGGTCAGGTCTTTCCAAGTACCGCCGACACCTTCCACATGCGCCTGACCGCCAAGCTTGCCTTCCGAGCCGACCTCACGCGCCACGCGTGTGACTTCGGAGGCGAAGGAATTCAGTTGGTCCACCATCGTGTTGACGGTGTCCTTGAGCTCCAGGATCTCGCCTTTGACGTCGACGGTGATCTTCTTTGAAAGGTCGCCTCGGGCGACGGCCGTGGTCACCTCTGCGATGTTGCGGACCTGGCCTGTCAGGTTGGCCGCCATCAGATTGACGTTGTCGGTCAGGTCCTTCCAGGTACCGCCGACGCCCCTCACCTCTGCCTGTCCGCCGAGCTTGCCTTCTGTGCCCACCTCGCGCGCGACACGCGTGACTTCCGAGGCGAACGAGTTCAGCTGATCCACCATCGTGTTGATGGTGTCCTTGAGCTCGAGGATTTCACCCTGCACCGCGACCGTGATCTTTTTCGATAGATCGCCAGATGCGACCGCGGTCGTCACCTCGGCAATGTTGCGCACCTGGCCGGTCAGGTTCTCCGCCATCGAGTTGACGTTGTCGGTCAGATCCTTCCATGTGCCGGCAACGCCGCGCACTTGCGCCTGGCCGCCAAGCTTTCCCTCCGTGCCCACCTCGCGGGCCACGCGCGTAACTTCCGACGCGAACGAGTTCAGTTGGTCGACCATCGTGTTGATGGTGTTCTTGAGCTCGAGGATTTCGCCCTTCACGTCCACGGTGATCTTCTTGGATAGGTCGCCCAAGGCCACCGCCGTCGTCACCTCAGCGATGTTGCGCACCTGGCCCGTCAGGTTTTCCGCCATCGAGTTCACATTGTCGGTGAGATCTTTCCACGTCCCTCCAACGCCCTCGACACGTGCCTGACCGCCGAGCTTGCCTTCGGTGCCGACCTCGCGTGCTACGCGCGTCACTTCCGATGCGAACGAATTGAGCTGATCGACCATCGTGTTGATGGTGTTCTTGAGCTCCAGAATTTCGCCTTTCACGTCGACAGTGATCTTCTTCGACAAATCACCTGAAGCGACCGCCGTAGTGACCTCCGCGATATTTCGCACTTGGCCAGTGAGATTGGTGGCCATGGCATTGACGTTGTCGGTAAGGTCCTTCCAGGTGCCGGCCACGCCCTTGACGCGGGCCTGGCCGCCAAGCTTTCCTTCCGTGCCGACCTCGCGCGCGACGCGCGTCACCTCCGACGCAAAGGAGGCCAATTGCCCAACCATGGTGTTGACGATCTTGCCGATGCGCAGGAACTCGCCACGCAGTGGGCGGCCGTCGATTTCGACCATCATCGTCTGGGAAAGGTCGCCCTTCGCCACCGCGCCAATGACGCGAGCCACCTCGGCCGTCGGCTGGACCATATCCTCGATGAGGTCATTGACGGACCTGACACTGGATTCCCAGCTGCCCGTGGCGTTGCGTACGTGACCCCGCTCGCCGATCCTTCCATCCTTTCCAACGACCCTGCTCAGTCGTTCAAACTCCCGTGTCACCTGATCGTTCAGCTCGACGATCTGATTGAAGGTATCGGTAATGTCGGAATCGAGACCCTCGTAGACGTTCTCGATGCGGACGGAGAAGTCGCCTCGTCTGAAGGCCTTTAAAGAATTGAGAATTTCTCGACGATCCAGTTGTGCTCTTGATGCCTGCACACTCACAGTGCCACTCCCAACCCAGCGGTTTGTGAAATGAAATTTACTTTGTGAGGCTCGCCCCCTGTGGCCGAATGGATACATCCCGCCGCAACACCAAAAACGCGGCATATCTCGATTGGTTCCGAACCGAATACGCAAAGGAGAATTGCCACTGCCTCGCTGTCCCACGACCTAGCAGGAAGTCGTGGGCGCCACGGGCATGCAGACTGGCTTGCCTGGGTTTGCTGTGGCATCGACTTGCCCCATCACGACACGGAAGAGCGATGGTAGCGGGCGAAGCAAATGACGAGAGTGCGGGGGTCCGGCGAGTCCAACAAACCCCGCGACCGGAAGCGACTGACCTACCCGGCTTCCGGGAGAGCGTTCGTTGACGCCGCCCTAGCCGAGCTTGGACAGAGCCTCGTCGTGCCGGCTCTTCCTTGAGCGTTGCCTGAAGATGCGCGACAACGTGTCGCTTTTTCCCGTCTGATCAGCCAAGGCGATCAGCGTGACGTAGCGTGCGATACGTTGTGCTCGACGGCCTGCGCGTCAGCCACATCTCCGGCATCGAGCGCGGGAGCGCGTTCGTATCGCCTCGTTTCCTACACCCCAAAAATTTGCTGGAGGGCCGTGTCGTCCGGCACGAAATAGGCCATTGCGATCCCGCGAGTGGTCCTTGGCGGCAGCTTACCGCTGCCAGCATCATCAGTTCCATGCTCTCGGATAGGACTTCACCCCTGCATCCCTGCAACGATCACCCGTCGTCGGCGAAATGCAGCCTCGAAGATGGCACTGCTGGTCCCCTCGACGCGGTTGTGGTGTAGCCCACCGAAGCCCTCTGCTGCGTGCATCAAGTTTTACGTGATGCCAACCTCGGTAGGGTGCCAAGGGACCTGGGATCACGAAATATTTCCACCGGAACACAGCCCCGGGGCCGAGGTTGTTATGGGTAGGAGAAACTTACCAAGGCAGGAGAAGAATATGGCTAATCAAGGCGGAAGTCGCGAACAGCATGTGAAGGCAGGACAGCAGAGTCGCAAAAACACCGACGATCAAGATCGACGCGGCACCGGCGGTGAGCAGCAGCGCGGCGATGACAAGCGGAGTCAGCAGCAGGTCGACGACAGGCAACACGGTGGCCAACAACGGGGCGGCACCGGCAACTTTGCCAATGACCGCGAGAAGGCTTCCGAAGCCGGTCGTAAAGGCGGTCAGTCCTGATCAGATGCGGCGCTCTCGGGCGCCGCTGTTCTTAGCCCAATTTGTAAGGAGAAACGCAATGCCGATGAAGTCGGAAAACGGATTGGAAACGCTGTTCGTGGATGGCCTGAAGGACCTCTACTACGCCGAGAAGAAGATCCTTAAAACATTGCCGAAGCTGGCGAAGGCGGCCCAGTCGAGTCAGGTGAGCGCCGCATTCGAAAAGCACCGGATGGAGACCGAGGCTCAGGTCGAACGGCTCGAGCAAATCTTCGACCAGCTAGGCAAGGCCGCGCGCGGCAAGACCTGTCCGGCGATCGACGGCATACTGGAGGAAGGCGCGGAGATCCTCGAAGAATACGAGGGTGCGCCAGCACTCGACGCGGGGCTTGTTGGCGCCGCCCAGGCGGTCGAGCACTATGAGATGGCCCGGTACGGGACCCTCATCGCCTGGGCGGAGCAACTTGGCATGAAGGATGCCCTCCCGCTGTTGCGCGAGACCCTCAAGGAAGAGACGGCGACGGATGAAGCACTTAGCGCTTTGGGCGAGAGCGACGCGAACGAGCGCGCCCTGCAAGCGGCCTGACCAACTCAAGAAGCGGCTCCGGCGCTTGTCCGGAGCCGCTTGGTGTTACGATGAACGTTCGAACCCCATCTGACATACAACCGGCTGGTGAGATGTCAGCACCGGCCACCGACGCCGCTGAGGAACGTCAACGATGCGTCATGATCCTACAGGAACGAGCGCGCGGCTTTGAACGGCGAAAACTGTTCAATGTTTCACGGGCTCTGTCGGCAGTTGCTGACGAGATCGCAATGAGCGGCAAGAGCGGTCTGTAGACGCGGTGGAAAAATCTGCAACCACGCCGCAACGGGTGTAGCGCGCGCTTCCGAACCGCGACGGCATCGCTCATCCGCGGAATCCGCTTTCTAGTTGAAAGACTCAAGCTGGGGTAATGCGGCTACGGTCGCACGATCCAGTGCAGCAGCGCCGGATACAGCCTTCCAATCAGTCCACAGCCTTCCAATCAGTCCACGCCCGGATCAGAAGCTCGGACGCCACTCGCACATACTATTCCATCGGAGAAGTGCCAGTGACATACTTTCCCTGGTGACCGGCGACCCACCTTCGCCCCCGATCGCCGGTCGAGCTGCCCGAAAGGTGAACGGTCCGATGGCCACCAAATACCTCGATCATAAGCTCGAATGCCCCTACTGCCTCACCATCAGGCTGAGAATTCCCGAGGACGCTCGTCCGGACACGCTTATTTCTTGCGATGATTGTGGAGAGTATCTTGGTACTTGGGATGAGCTGCAAACCGACTTTGAGAAGCAAGGCGGCCAGAACGGGGTATTTCGGCTCGACAAAGGCCGCATCAAGCGGATCAGCTAGGCTGGGCACCCCTCTAATGTCGACCCTTCAGGAACCGAGCCTCGCGAAACAGCGAATTCCAGTCGGTTCCAATCAACTCGATCAGACGTTTGGCCTCTTCCTCCCTGAGGCCGGTCTCCTTTGTCAGTCGCTCGGCCAACAATTTTAGATGGGCTTTGTGTTCATCCCCATTGTCGGTTGTTGGCTCCATAGATTCCTCCTAAGAAAAGAAACCCGTGAAACTAGCTTTTGTTTCGAGCCGAGTCCGCTTCTTCCTGGACATCCGGCATCTCGCCGTAAACTCTCACTTCAGACGAATACTGCGAGAGTGGGATTGAAGCCGGACTACCCGATGGTTGCGCCGAACTTCGCGGCTCAAGATCTACGCATCATGGCTAACCTCGAAGCCGGCGTAAGGGTTCGGATGGAGTGTATCATTTTAATACAATCCCCAATTTGTAGACTCCTGCGATGCATCGGCAGCTAGTGTCTACGTCCAGGCGAAGGGAGGGAAAGGCTCGCAGACCGGGAGGAAAACGATGCCCGTCCAAAAAGAAGACTATCGAACGAACAGAGCCGATTATTTGATCGCCGCGACGAAAGGACGATCGGCAGTTGATGATGGCCGCAATGAGATACCGGAAAGACGAAGGAAATCTCTCTGGCTAAGAGATCCGCAAATCGCCAGATTGGCCACAAATCCGTGTGATAGCTTGCCGGCAACAAGGGTCAGACCCCGCGGCAATTAGCGGCGCTGGTGCTTAAACGTACCGAACGTTTGAGCTACGACTGCGCTCGAAGGGAAGCTGCACCCATACATTGACGGTAGTCCGAGCCCGATGCCAGAGCGTGCGGCCCTAGGACCAGAAGGCCGGTCAGTTTCTGGGGGCGCATCTGCGGAGCAGCCGCTCCATGATCCGGATCGACGAACTGCGGCAGGAACGCACCATGAAAGTCATCGGCCAGGGATATATAGATTGGCGGCCATTCCCTCCCCCGCCGCAGCCAGGGGGCTGAGGGACGGGATTATCGAGGGCAACCCCCTCCGTGTCGTGGCCTGAATGGCAAGACACGCGCAGGTCGCTCAATGAAAGAGCACGGTCCTGAACCAAGCCAGCAACCGGCTGCCATTGACGGCCGCGCACCGCGAACCCTACTGGTTGGACAGATAGACGGCCTCCTCGTCGTCACGCTGTCGGCCCCCCAGCGCCGCAGCGACGCCGGCAATAAAGGCACCTACCACCAGGGACAGGGCGCCCAGAAGAGCGAAGGTAGCTCCGGCCTTTCTGGCTGTGTCGGCTGCCCGCTGTGCCTTGATCTTTGAGTCCTTCACTTTCGCTATCATGGTATCGACCCGCGCCTTGGCATCGGCCTGCGAAAGCCCGGTGTGGGCGGCCACGAGTTGCGCCAGATAGGCGCTGTCGTCCGCCGCAACTTCGCCGCCGTTCGCAGCGCTGGCGAGTAGGATGCGCGAAGCCTGCGCGGTCGCCGCGGCATCGTTCTCGGGATTGGCTCCGAGAGGCTTGGTCGGATCGACGGGGCGGAACAAGGCATCCACATAGTAGGACGTGCTATCGAATGCTCCGCCGTCCTTGGTCGCAGCACCAGCCGAGGCCCCAGTCGCGGCACCTGCGGCCACCGTCGAAACCGCCTGCACTCCCGAACTCACCGCCGCTGCAAGCGCCGACCCGAGAACTCCGGCAACCAGAAGAGTTGCGAGAGCCCAGGCAAGGAACCCGTGAGCCGTGTCGCGGAAGTAGGTTTCATCGCTATGAATCCCAACCCATTTGGTGCGGAGGCGACCCGTAAGATATCCACCCACGCCTGATGAAATCCATTGCACGACCACCAGCCAGACGGCGGTGGACACCGCAAATGTCGCTGCCGACGCGCCGGCGCCGGACCAAGGCGATACCATGCTCAGTCCAAGGCCGGAGCCCAGCAACATGAGGATGAAAGTCAGGGTCGAAGCGGCGAAGGCTCCCGCGATGATTGGTCCCCAGCTCACTGCTGAAGACGACGATTCTACCGGTGCAGAATCCTCGGCAGTCACGAGTGTTGCCTGCATGTCAGCCTCCTACCGCGCAAACAGCATGATGAGAATGATGATCGGAATGGGAATGCCGAGCAGCCAGAGCAAGATACCGCGACCCATGGAAGCCTCCTGTGCGTTAGTGTGATGAACCAACAATGTGGCTGCAGGTGTTCTGTTCCGATGACATCAGGGCTGTAAGCCGCTTCATTCGGCGGCCGTCATACCGCCTGTGAGCCTCGTCGGCGTTCTGCCATCCCCTAAACTTGCCCGTCCCCGGCAGGGATGACAGAAAGAACGCTCGATTTTGCGAGCGGCCGAAGTTGGGGCACGCGCACAAAGTTCCCACGGTCCATCAGAAATCGCTAACTTGCTGGGTTCCGGGATCGGCCAATTTCACACGGCCGGCCCTCGCGGTGCTCGACCGCCCGGATGCTCGCCTCGTAAACGCGCCAGCGGTGCTCATTCGTACGACCACCAATTTTGTCAGGGTCGACCCGCAGAGGCGCAATAGTTGGTGTCGCTAATGTTCCGGCGGGGTCGCTTGCAGCGGCGCTCAGCTTGGTTTCAATTCGCAAAGGCCGAGGGTCGCCTGATGCGCTAAACCCAGCTGAACTGTCAGCCAACTTTGGCTCAGCTGCCGTCTAAAGCTTGACCGCCGGTTCCCGTCCCCAAAGACGCAATTTCCGGCAGGATTGCATGAAGGCGTCAACACCCTCGGGTTCGTCAAGCGGTATCAGGCCCTCGTCTGCGTCGACTGCAACCCCGGCTTTCACAAAAAGCGCGGAGGAAGACTGGGCAAAGGCGATGAACTTGAGATGGGCAAACGCGTCGGCCACGAAGTCTCGCGCCGCGGATTCTTCGGCAAGCCGATCTGCTCCCGGTTTCGAAAGCAGGACAGCTATGGCATCGAACAGGACGGAGGGTCCCCCGTCGATCATGTGGCGGGCTTCGATCCAGCTTCCATCCGAGGCTTCGACGCCGCCGACTTTCGGAGCAACCACCTCCATCGTTGCACCTTCCTTCTCGATCGCCACTTGCAACTTCTTCAGCAATGCGACTTCGGTGCCAGGACCAACCAGTACACCCACCTTGCGTCCTGCGAAGCTGTCGGGTCCATTCTCGATGATGCTGAGCGCTGGAGAAGGTTCAAGATCGTCTCTTGGCGCGACAGCGGTATCAGCCGGCTTGGGCATCTTTTGGATGCCGAGCTTGTCGGCGACGGTCACTGCCAATCCTTCATCGATGTTCAGGAGATGCGCGACCATCCGCTCGCGTATAACCGGGGTCTCCACCTTGCTGAGCTCAAAGGTCAGCGCCATCACTATATGGCGCTGCTCGGGAGGCGTCTGGCTGTTGAAGAATTGCCGCGCCTGGCTGTAGTGGTCGGCGAAACTTTCCGCGCGCAGACGGACCTTCTGGCCTTCCTCAGCATCGGCGAACGACCGAAATCCGCGCTGCGGTGACTCCCTGGGGCCTTCTCCGAAAGAGTTCGGCTGGTAGTTCGTCCGGCCGACAGGATTGCGCATTGCCATATGCCCATCTTGCTGGAAGTGGTGGAAAGGACATTTGGGCGCGTTGATCGGAATGTGGGTGAAGTTCGGACTGCCGAGGCGTTTCAGCTGCGTGTCCAGATACGAGAAGTTCCGACCCTGAAGGAGCGGGTCGTTCGAGAAGTCGACCCCGGGCGGAACATTCTGCGTCATGAACGCCACCTGCTCGGTCTCAGCAAAGAAATTGTCCGGCATGCGGTCGAGAACAAGACGACCGACCGGGATCGGCTCGAGCATTTCTTCCGGGATGATCTTTGTCGGATCCAAAACGTCAAAGGCGAAATTGTCGGCGAAGTCCTGATCGAAGAGCTGAACTCGCAGCTCCCATTCCGGAAAATTGCCCGACTGGATTGCCTGCCAAAGGTCGCGGCGATGGAAGTCCGGATCGGCGCCGTTGATCTTCACCGCCTCGTTCCAGACAACCGATTGCAGGCCGAGCTTGGGTTTCCAGTGAAACTTGACGAAGGTCGACTCATCTTTGGCGTTCAGGAAGCGAAAGGTGTGCACCCCAAACCCTTCCATGAAACGGAAGGAGCGCGGGATGGCGCGATCCGACATCACCCACATAATCATGTGCATGGACTCGGGCGTCAGCGAAATGAAATCCCAGAAATTGTCGTGCGCGGACTGGGCCTGGGGAAAGGCCCGGTCCGGCTCCTCCTTGACGGCATGCACCATGTCCGGAAACTTGATCGCATCCTGGATGAAAAAGACCGGGATGTTGTTGCCGACGATGTCCCAGTTCCCTTCCTTGGTGTAGAGCTTGACCGCGAAGCCGCGGACGTCACGCGCCAGATCGAAAGACCCCTTGGAGCCGGCAACCGTGGAGAAGCGCACGAATGCCGGCGTCTTCTCGCCGGCGCGCTGGAAAATATCGGCGCGAGTGTATTTGGCGAGCGAGTCGTAGGTTTCGAAATAGCCGTGCGCGCCGTAGCCACGAGCATGCACGACACGCTCGGGAATCCGCTCATGATCGAAGTGGAAAATCTTCTCGCGGAAATGGAAATCTTCCAGAACCGTCGGCCCCCTTTCACCGATCCTCAGCGAGTTCTGGTCATCCGAGACCAAAATGCCCTGCGCAGTGGTGAGGACGGGGATGTCACCCCCTGCGATCTGGTGAAGCTCTCCCCCATTTCCCCGTAGAAGCTTTTGGTCATGGACCGTGGCGGGCTTGCCCGAGAATTGTTTTGCCGTCTTTGCCATTGTGTTTTCCCAAGGATCGAGGAGCAGTTGAACTCTCTCAATGCCGTGGTTCACACTAAGTTCCTGGGAAAGGGATCAGCCGAACAGACCCGCGGAAAGTGTCCTTGCGTTCCGGAGGACAAGGGATAGCCGGCATCGCATCAGGCAACCAGTTTCCCGGTCTTGCCGATCAAAGCGAGCATCATTTCCTGGAACGCTACGCCGCCTTGGACATTGCAGGGAGCAGGAGGTGCCCATGCCCAGTTACCGGTTTGAGATCGTTGCATTCGGCAAGACCACGACAGTCGAGGAAGAACTTTCCAGTGCCGAGTTGGCCAGCCCGAGAGCAATCGAATTGGTTCACGCCGCGCTATTGGCAGGAGATCCAACAGGGAATGATCAATCAGGCTCGACCATCAAGGTTTACGATGAGGCAGGCTATCTGGTGGCCACCGTCAACTTTTCCGACGTCATGCGCGATCGTTCCGAGCGGCGATCCCTCGACAGTAACCCGCCGACCGAGGAGCCCGGTGTGATGAGGTCGGGTTGAGCATCTCAAACGAGCCAGGCATAAACGATCTGTCTATAGTGCCGACTACGCCTTCTCCGTTAAATGGCCGGGTCGACAATGCGGTCGATCACTACGCTGGCCCAAAAACGCGAACCATCCTTACGACAACGCCAGCCTTCCTCTTCAAAGCGTCCTTCCCTTGCGGCACCTCAAGGTTCCGCTTCGGAGTGCCCTCGGCGCGCTCCTCTTTCGAATAGAATTTTGCAAATTCTGGCCAACGATTTCGCCTGAGGTGTAACCCTTGAAACGCTCGGCACCGGCGTTCCAGCTCGCCACCATCCCATCCAGATCCAGAAGGTAGATAGCTAGTCACTGATGGACTCGACAAGAAGACGATATCGGCCTTCGGCTGTGGGCGAGGCCAAGTAGTTGGAAGATTCGGCCATAAATCCCCCGGGAATGCATTTGTGCGAATGCGGATTACGATCCCAAGCGATCCCTGTTCCTGTCGCAGCCGATAGTGAGCAATCGAGATGCCGGATTGTCGCAGACCGTCCGAGATGCCGTCATTGTTGTAATCGTTATGGAAACGCCCATCGTTGAACTATGCCCGCTACTGCCGCAGTGGCCCATCGGCACTCGCAAAGCCCTTCGGTTTTCGTTGCTTTTTTGCCTCGGATTTTCTGCACCCTCAGGGGTTTTCTCGTCACCGGCCGATATAGGCGGCCAGTTCGTCCGGCGTCCCATTTGGGAAGGCCTGTTTTAGAAAGTCCAAGAACGCTGACACGCGCGCGCTGAGCAGTCGCCGAGACGGGTAGAGCGTCCATAAAGATATCTCGGAGTCGTCGATATCCCCCCAATTCACCAATGCGCCATCAGCCAGGTCGTGGGCCACCAACGAAATGGGAAGCCGTCCTGCGCCAACGCCGGCTCGCACCGCATCCCGGACCATGATGAGCGTTGACAAAACGAGGACAGGCTCAATTCTAATTGTTGACCGGCCACCTTGTGTCCTCACATGCCATCTTTGCTGCTCGCCTGCACCGCGCGCAACGCCAGGAGCGGCGTGCCCACCAGTCGGGCGCGGAAGGTCGGGGCTCGCCACAACGACCACGCGGTCGCGAAGAAATGCCCGTCCGACGAGGCTTTCGTCGGGATCCGGATTGACCCGGATTACAAGGTCGTAGCCTTCCTCGATCATGTCGACAGGCCGGTCCTCGGTCGTCACTTCAAGCTTCACCTCCGGATACTTGAGGGCAAACCCCGCGGCGATTCTCCCCATTGCGGTCTGCGAAAAATGTAAAGGTGCGCTGATCCGTAATCTGCCCTTGGGCCTCTGACCGCCCGAGGCAATCGCCGAAGCCGTCTCGTCCAGTTCCGCAAGCAACGCCCCCGTCCGCTCGGAGAGCGCCCGACCTTCTTCGGTCAGCTTCAGGTTACGCGCACCCCGTTCAAACAGGCGCAGGTCAAGACTGGCTTCCAATTCTCCAACGCGCCGGGACAGCGTTGCCTTGGGCCGGCCGGTGGCCCTTGCCGCTTTGCCGAAGCCACCGTGGCGGGCAACGAGATTAAAATCTGCGAGGGCAAGAAGGTCCATGATTGTCCCACCAGTGAGACGCTGCGTCTAAAATTTCCGTCTATTGGGCTGCTAATGAGCCACACATATTGAGAGTGTCAAGCAACCAGGAGAAATTTCATGACCATTCTCGTTACCGGCGCCACCGGCAATATTGGCCGCCAAGTCGTCGAACACCTCGTCAAACGCGGCGCCGATGTGCGTGCTCTCGCACGGGATCCCTCGAAAGCCAGCTTCCCTACAGGCGTATCCGTCGTGCAAGGCGACTTTCTCGACGTCGATTCGCTGCGCAAAGCCATGTCCGGCGTTTCCACCCTGTTTCTCTTGAACGCCGTGGTACCGGATGAGTTCACCCAAGCTTTGATCGCGCTGAACGTCGCCCGATCGGCCGGCATCGAGGGAATCGTCTATCTGTCGGTAATCCACGCCGACCTCTACGTGAACGTGCCGCATTTCGCCGGCAAGTTCGGCGTCGAGCGTATGATCGAGCAGATGGAATTCAACGCCACGATCTTGCGCCCGGCCTACTTCATGCAGAACGATCTGACGGTCGAAGAGATCATCACCGGCTACGGCACCTACCCAATGCCGATCGGCGCCAAGGGTCTCGCCATGATCGACGCCCGTGATATCGCCGAGATCGCCGCTCTTGAGCTTCTGCGCCGCGAACAGTCCGCAGAGCCGCTTGCGCTCGATCGGATCAACCTCGTCGGTCCGCAGACACTGACTGGGGCGGATATCGCCGCCATCTGGTCAGACGTGCTCGCCCGCCCGATCAACTACGGCGGCGACAATACCGAGGGCTTTGAACAAAATCTCAAGCAGTTCTTGCCGGCCTGGATGGCCTACGACATGCGCTTGATGAGCGAGCGCTTCTTGACCGACGGGATGCTGCCAGAGGCCGGGGACGTCGAGCGCCTGACTGCGCTCCTGGGCCGCCCACTGCGTCCATATCGCGACTTCGCTTCAGCCGTCGCTGCTTCCGCCTGACGAAAGAAACGGCGATCCCGAAAGGACACGCACCGTAGATAGGGGTCCAGCCAGTAGAATAGCTAGATTGAGCCTGCAGTCAGCGCTCAACTCCCAACACTCGAAACGCGTGCCAGCGGCACGACGCGCCAAGTTGCGCCTCGCATTAGCCATCATAAATGTCCACTTATTGTGAGAACCTCGATGCATAAGCGGACTTCAAGGGCCGATGCGAGGCGCAAAGCCTACATCGCTAGTCAGGGTAGACGTTGTCACAGAAAGGCTCTGAAAGCTGCTGCGAGCGCGGCGGGATTTTCTTCAGCGACGTGATGCCCACTCTTAATCCCGTAGCCGCCAACATCGTCGGCCCAGCGCTTCCAGATTGCGACCGGATCGCCATAGATCTGCTCCAGGTCATCGTCGAGCGACCAAAGGCAGAGCATCGGACAGCATACCCTTCGGCCGGCATCTCGATCCTCGCGATCGTGGCGATGGTCGATCCTGATACCTGCCCGGTAGTCTTCGACCATACCATGAACGACAGCGGGATCGTGGACGAGAGAGACCAACTCATCATAGGCGTCGCGGCCCATTTGATCGGGCCGTAAGGCGCTATACCACCCCATCGGGTCAGCCAGGATGGCCCGTTCCGGTTTCTCGGGTTGCGCGAAGAAGAACCAATGGTACCAATCGCGGGCAAATTGCCAGTCAGCACGTTCCAGATGCTCGATTACCGGCAATCCATCAACGGTAATCAGCTTACGCACTAGTTCAGGATGATCCATCGCCATTCTGAACGCAACCAAACTGCCGCGATCATGTCCGGCAACGAAAAAGTCCTCGTGGCCCAGCCGTTCCATCAACTCCACCAAGGCGAGAGCTTTTGCCCGTTTGGACGAGAATGTGCTCTCAGCGTCGTCGACGGGTTTGTACGAACGCCCGAAACCCGGAAGGTCGGGACACACCAACCTGAAATCTGCTGAGAGCAGGTCCGCGACTTGGCCCCATGTCATATGTGACCGAGGATGGCCATGGATGAGAAGGAGCGGCGGGCCTGATCCGCCATGCCGCAGCCTAATCGGCCCATATGCCGTTTCAATCACTTCAAGCACAAAGTTCTCGAACATCCGCTTACCTCGGATCGAGACCGGTCATCGAATAGCATTCAGAGATGACCTTGGCGTTGTCACCCACATGCCTGGGCTGTCCCACGGCTCACCGTCGCTGGGACGACCGTTATAAAGCCGGATTTCCGAACCGCTGGCGTCCTCCCACCAAGCCATGTCGGTCTTCTCCCAGAGTTCTGCAATTTTTGCTCTGTTGTGATCGTAGCCGAACCAGCGATCGTGGCGTATTTGTAGTTGCTGCTGTCGCTCCACTTTGGGATATTTCGCGAGCTGCTCGTTCTTGGCGCCGTCGTCATTGACGAGGAAATAGATGGCATCATTTTTACGGTCTACGAGCGCAGACAGTGGCCGAGCCCGATTGTACTCGCCGTCCCATGTCACAGACATGCAGATGTGTCTCAGTGGCGAGCTTCCAGATGCGGTCGGGACCTCGGCTGATGTTAAATCTGTCATTTGCTTTTTACGCTTGGCCATAAGGTGGTCTCCAGCGACCAAATGCGCCTGTACAACTCGCCTGGGTATTCGACGTTCCAATCAGTCTCCGCCAAGCGGCGGCCGCAAGTGGGACCGGCACCAGTCAGGCTTCGAAGCCGCTTGCAGAAAAGCAGACACGCCGTGGCGGCCTTTGAGGGCAATTCCTTCCTAGGAGCTGTTGCGCAAACGGGAGACCGAAGGCAGGAAGGATGGCCTAGGCGGCATGCTAATCGAGGGTCGGCACTGATCGCAAATGCTCAGTGCGGCCAATAGCGAAACCAAAGAAGTAGTCGCGCGTTTGACGCGGATAATCTCATTTGGTCTCCGGGTGCGGTTTAGGTCAGAGTGGTCAAGCCAACGGCGCGCAAAGCAATCAATCGGTCAGGCGCGGGTCAAGCGAAGTCGACCGCTCGTGACGAGGTCACTTTGGCGCCGCCAGCTTTCCGTCCGGTCCAACTGGCAACGCTCGTGGACACGGTTCCTGCCGGCGATCGTTGGATTCATGAGATGAAATACGACGGCTATCGAATTCTACTTGCCGTCGGCGCCGGAAAGGCGCGAGCCTACACACGATCCGGCCTCGACTGGTCTAGCCGTTTTCCCTCGATCCTCTCCGAGGCTCGCCAGCTCAAGGTACGCTCCGCCCTGATCGATGGCGAAGCCGTGGTTGTCGATGCTGACGGAAGATCTAACTTCCAGGCGCTTCAGAATGCCTTGAAGGGGGCACCGGCGACGATCGACTTTTATGCGTTCGACCTGCTGCAGCTCGACGGCGAAGATCTGACAAGGCTTCCACTTCTTGAGCGCAAGGAGAAGCTGGAGACGATTTTGCCGCCCAAAAACCCAGTCCTGCGTTACTCCGATCACATCCTGGGCCGCGGTGAAGAGTTGCTCGGCCGCTTTTGCGCGGCCGGCCTTGAGGGCGTGGTCTCAAAGGTCGCGGATTCGAGTTATGTGGCGGCGCGCGGTGCGAGTTGGCTAAAGATCAAGTGCATCAAGCGCCAGGAATTTGTGATTGTCGGCTGGACACCGTCTGACAAGGTTCGCGCCTTTCGATCGTTGATTCTAGGTGTGCATGACGGTGGCAAGCTGCGTTACGCCGGGAAAGTCGGCACCGGATTCGATACCGCTGAACTACTTCGTCTTTTGAAGATCATGGCGCCGCTTGAGCAGAAGGCCGCGACCGTCACTGCGCCACGCGGCGAAGTGCGCGGTGCACACTGGCTCCGTCCGAAACTGGTCGCGGAGATTGCCTTCACCGAGATGACCAATGATGGGACGTTGCGCCATCCGAGCTATCTTGGTCTGCGCGAAGACAAGAAGCCGGGGGCAGTCGTGCTCGAGACGGAGCGTCTCACGGCCAATCTCGCCGCGCCTGCGACAACCTCCATCGCGATTAGCAACCGTGACCGCGTTATCTACCCGGAGTCCAACATCACCAAAGGACAGCTCGCCGACCATTATGCGGCGGTGGCCGCGATCATGCTTCCCTGGGTCGGGAACCGGCCGATCAGTCTGGTCCGCTGCCCCCAGGGCCGCGCGAAGAAGTGTTTCTTCCAGAAGCACGACGCCGGTAGCTTTGGGGACAAAGTCCACCACGTCGGCATCACGGAGAAAGATGGGCACGAGGAACCGTATCTCTATATCGACGATGCCGAGGGGCTGATGACTTGCGTCCAGATGGGGACGATTGAGCTGCATGGATGGGGGGCTCGGATCGAGGACGTCGAAAAGGCTGACCGCCTCGTGTTCGACCTCGACCCCGATGAAGGCCTCGATTTTGAGGCCGTCCGCGCCGCTGCCTTTCAGTTCCGCGATATACTGAAATCGCTGGGGCTTGCGACTTTCCCGATGCTCACGGGAGGCAAGGGAGTGCATGTCATCGCGCCTCTCACACCTCGCGCCGAGTGGCCAGAGGTGAAGGACTTCGCGTCTCGCCTGGCGCAGGCGGTCGCCCAGAGCGACCCGGCGCATTTTACGGCCGTGTTGTCAAAGGCGCGCCGCAAGGGTCGTATCTTTGTGGACTATCTACGCAATCAGCGCGGGGCGACCGCGATCATGCCCTACAGCGCAAGATCACGGCCTGGCGCGCCTGTCGCGGCCCCGATCACCTGGGCGGAGATGAAGACAGTCGATGCGCCTTCTCATTTCCACGTCGGCGATAGCCCTGAACTAAAGAAACGCGCGGCCTCGAAAGCTCTGGCCGGGTGGGGCCGCGCTGACCAATCCTTGCCCAATCTTTAGGCGCGACGCCGGTAGAGGCAGTGCGACGCGGTCCTCATAGCCTCGCCTGGTGGGAACTAGCAGAGATCGGTCTCGTTTTGCTGAAGCCATGGCAAAAATCGATCCGAGGGCCGTCGCCAGTCTTTTGCGGGAATACGCCCAACGGACGTCTCTGCGCGGCGGCAATCCCTACCGCACAAAGGCTTACTTGCGCGCGGCTGATAGTCTCATGGCGCTGTCGCTGCCGCTTGATCGGATCATCGCCGCCGGCGCCCTCACCAAGATCCCGGGCATCGGTGACGCAATCGCGGATTTCGTGACCAAGCTCCATGAAACTGGCATGCATCCAAGCCTGGAGAAGTTGCGGGAGGAAGTGCCGGCGGGTGTGATGGAGTTGTTTGCCATACCGGGGCTTCGGCCCGACAAGATAATGAAGCTACATCAGGCGCTGGGGGTGAACTCCCTGGCCGAGCTCGAAGCTGCGGCGAAGGAAGACCGCATAAGGCCAGTCAAGGGCCTCGGCGCCGGGCTTCAGGCAACGATCATGCAGAACCTGGCCATCGCGCGAAGCGGCGAAACACAGCTTCACCTGCACAAGGCCGCCGCTCTTCTCGAACATGCTGTCGTACTGGTGACGCAACAGCATCCAGAGTTTTCACGCGTCGAAATTGCGGGTGACTTCCGCCGCGGCTGCGAACTCGTTTCCGACTTCGTCCTGGTCGCGGCGGCCAGAAAGCCGACAGGAGTCGAGGATACGACCCTCAGGCTTGTTGTCACAGACAGGAAGCACTTCGGCGGGAGCCTGCTCGAGGCGACCGGTTCGGCAGACCACCTTGAACAACTGAAGACGCTCGCGGCCGACAAGGGATTCGCGCTGCGCTCCGATGGGCTTCGTCGCGGGAGAAAGCTGATCGCGTCAGCTTCAGAGGAGGAAATCTACGAAGCGTTGGGCTTGCAGTTTATCGAGCCTGAACTGCGCGAAGGCAGGGACGAGATTGAGAGGGCAGCGAGGCAGCAGCTACCCGCCCTCGTTCGGGATGAAGATCTGCATGGCATCCTGCATTCTCACACCACCGCATCCGACGGCACCGAGACGCTTGAGGCGATGGCTGAGGCCACCCGCAAGCGCGGGTTCGAATACTATGGTGTCGCCGATCATTCCCAGTCCGCTCATTACGCGGGCGGCCTGACGTTGGGGGAGATTGCTGAACAGCACCGCGAAGCGGATCGGCTGAACGAGAGGTATGCTGGGAAATTCCGTATCCTGAAGGGCATCGAGGCAGACATTCTGGCCGACGGCTCGCTGGATTATCCGGATCACGTTTTGGAGCAGTTCGATTTCGTCGTCGCGAGCGTGCACAGCCGCTTCAAGTTGCCCAAGAAGGAACAGACGGAGCGTATCATTGAGGCGATCGGAAATCCACGGACGACAATCGTCGGGCACATGACCGGTCGCCAGCTATTGCGCCGGCCCGGTTATGATCTCGATGTCCACAAAGTCCTCAAAGCGTGCGCGAAGCATGGCGTCGCTGTCGAAATCAACGCGCATCCGTGGCGACTCGACCTGGACTGGCGCTGGCATCAAGAGGCACTCGATCAGGGCTGCATCTTCAGCATCAATCCGGACGCTCATTCGATCCGCGAACTCGATCACATGCATTGGGGCGTTGAGATGGCGCGCAAGGGCGGTGTCCCTGCAAAGCGGGTCTTGAACGCGATGCGTTTGACAGCCTTCCTTGCGCATCTCGCACGGCGCAGGCGAACGTCGTATCCTCCTAGACCTCGGCGCCGAGCGCAATCGCCTCCGCTGCCGAAGACAAGGCTCTTGCGACATTGAAAATCCGAGCCCGTCCTTCGAGGATCTTACGACGGAAGACGTTGCGCAGGGTGGCTGGCATGCCTGTACCCGGCAACTGCGAGGCTTGAAAACGGCCAGGCTGAGATGATGTCATTGAGCACTCGAAAGGTTGTTGTTCAAGCCGCGGGTTGGCGGGGATTGGCGGGACGTCCATGACATCACCAAAACGGCTCCGATGTGTCGGAGCCGTTGCTCAACCTTGGCTAAGCCGCCTGCAGCGCCTTCTGACTGGCGTCGCTTTGCCTGAGGGCGCTCAGCGCCTCATCGGCGACGGTCTCTTGCTTTAAAGGTTTTCTGCAGCAGAGAAATCGCATCATCATGCCGAGTTGCTCCGCCCAGGTGATGAATGTCCCATCGGCGAGTACAGCTTCTGGAGCGATTCCGGCGTGGTTTGACTATTCATGCCTATCGTTCTCCCTGCCATGTTCCTCGCGATTGCGACTAACCGGAGCACAGACCGCTTTGGATTGGAGTCGAGCCAAACAGCTCTGATTGAACTGACACTGTTTTGCCCTGTCAGCGGTTTCCAAGTCGCGGACTCGATAGCGACTGTCCTGGCATAGCTTTCATCGGCAAAAATGACACCTTGCCCGAGTTGCACCTTGAAGATGACCGTCGCCTGGTTCGCACGACACGCTCGAAAAGCTGGGCCGCCATCGGCCGCGATGCGTTCGAGCAAGCACAGATTCAACGGCGGTCCTTCCAGTCCCACCGGAACGAGCAAAGACGTACCCACAAGGTCGGACCATTCGAGTACTGGCTTCTTGGCGAGCGAATGACAGGACGGCAAGAGCACGAAGAAACGCTCACGCCAAAGTACCTGACTGCTACAGGATTTGACGCTGCCAATGTCCTGTGTGAACACAATGTCCAAGCGCCTACGGCGTATGGATGCCAAGCAATGCCCCGCTGGCACATCCTCGATGGTCAGCCTTGCGTCCGGATACAGTGAGTTGAAACGATCGATGAGGCGCTTGAGGAATTCCCCTCCTGTTACCCAGCACAATCCAATCCTTATCGTCTTGGCATCTTTGTTTTCGCAGCCGCGCTCAGTGAATGCATCCAGCAAACCTTCGTAGTGAGCCCGCACAATCTCGATCCAGGCACGGCCTGTCTCCGTCACCTGAACCCCGCGCACGCTACGATCGAACAACTGCATTTCCAACAGCTGTTCGAGCTTGACGACGCTGCGGCTCACCGAGGATTCCTGGACCCTCAGGGCTCTTGCCGCCCGACGCAGACTGCCGTGATCCATGGCAGCAAAAGCGTGGGTCAGTAACTGGAGAGCGTTCCCGTTCAGCGTCATGTGCCTTTGACTTTTTGCATATCGACGCGGACGATTCCGTTTCAGCCGCTGCGATCGGATCTGTTCATCGCTGAAGGCCGCGCTCAGGCAAACAATAGCCCCGCCCGCCCGCAACGCAGCCTTGGCGCAGTTACCATTCCCTGGCGGCGTCACACCGGAATTTCTGTTACCGCGGCCGTCGAACCGGGGGAAACGCTGGTCTCGTAAACATATTCGAGCGGAATGGCCGGCGCAGACATCTGCGATGCGTACCGGTCGAGATTTTCCTTGCTGTTGCTCGCCGCAAGACTGCAGAAATTTCCGCTATTCCAGGTCATGACGCAGTATTTAAAATGCCCGCCCACTGCGTGGGACATCTCTGCCAGCGTCACCTCATTGTTGAACATTGTCGTGAGGACAGCGGCCTTCTTTTTCTCGATCTCGTCTTGCGGGAAGTAGCGCGCCTTGAAGCCGAAATCCTTCTGCCACTCGCGGCGCATATATTCGCTTTCGTCGATCGCTCTGAATTTTTCGACGAAGACGAAAATGCCTCCCTCCTTCAGGTGCTGGGCGACAAACTCGATCTGCCTCGCCCTGTTCGGCGAGTACATCTGGAAGGTGGTGTCCTCGAGAATAACATCAAATCCGGAAACGAATTTGGCGAGGCGCACGTCTGAACGGAGAACATCCTTGGTCAAGCGATGGAATGGCCCGACGAAAAACTCGGCGTCCGGCGGCTCGCCATACGCCATAAAGCATTTGTAGTTTTCCGCGTTGGGGCTGCACGAGAGGCTGCGTATCTGTCCGCCAGATAACTCGGACAGCGTTCTCGCCATGGTGCCCTCCGCTGTTCCAAGGCTGTACAGCGAGAGCGGGGCGCTGCAATGCCGCGCGTATTTCAGCACAGCGTGTGCCATTCGGCATTCCTCCTCCAATCTGTAAGGAATGCTGCCATGGTAGTGCCGGTCAAAAAAGCCTTGTCGGGCCGCATGCAGGCCGACCAGGTCGCGAAGCAGTTCGTCGCGCGGCAGAAGCCGTGGATCGGCCACGGGCTTGCGGATTGGCATCCCGCTCTCGCCCGCGGCGGTCGCCGCAAAGAAGCCGGTGAGTTCATTGATCCGCGGGCCATGATCGCATTCGGCCAGGAAATCATCGAGTCCCCTCATCGCTGTTTGCCTCCCACAACCGTTTAATCAGTGAGACGCCTAGGGCCCGATCTGGAACAAGATTAGGATGTCATAATATTCAGCAAGATCGAGTTAGGCAGAGGCGACGGATAGACCGAGCGAGGACACACGGCTTTCATCCTGTTGCTGCTTTTTCGCTAAAGCCACATCATCCGACAACTCTGAATTAATTGTGAGTTGTCCGACAACCTATGGTTAGGCACACATCAGGAGGGCGAGCTATTCATGGCAAGGAGGTCGGTCGTTGGCCGAGAGTTATTGCCTCGACCCGGAGAAGATACGTCGCTCGCGTCACCAGACGCTGGCTCACCAGCATCAGAGCTGGGGAGAGGTGCGGGCGGACATGATAATAAGGACAGGACTGGAGCGGCAAGAAACAAGAATTGCGCATCCTCGGCATACCTTCTTGATGAACCTGAAAGGCACGGCTCGGCGCGGAGAAGACTTCATCGACGGGCGTCGGATTTCCTTCTCGGCAAGGCGACCCGGATCGATAATCTACATTCCCGCCGACAGTGAATGGACCGGTTGGGACGAGGGAGATGCGACCGGATCCTATCTTCTCGTGTCGGTCGAAAAGGAATTCGCTGACCAAGCCTTTGAGGGGACGACGTTCAGTCGCTTGACGGAACTGCCGGCCTGGATCGGGTTTCGTGAGGGTACGATAGAATTGTCGCTGCAGAAGATTGCCGCCGAACTCAGGTACCCCGATCAGATCAGCCCAATGATGGTGGAGAGCCAGGCCACCCAGTTGTTCGTGCAAATGGTCAGGTCGAAGCGAAGCAAGCATCAACCGGTGAAAGGCGGGCTCTCGGCTTTCGACCTCAAGAGAGTAATCGCAATGATCGAGTCATTGTCCAGTTGCAGACCCACGCTGGCCGACCTTGCAAGAGAGGTTGGCATCAGCCGGTTTCATTTCAGCAGGGCGTTCAAGCAGTCGACGGGCATGGCGCCGCATGCATTCATCGCACAGCGCCGATTGGAGCAATCCGCGGATATGCTGCGATCCACCAGTTTGACGGCGACGGAAATCGCTATGGATTGCGGCTTCGGCAGCTCGAGTCACTTTGCCATCGCATTCAAGCGGGCGTTTGGCACGAGTCCGATTGAATTTCGGCGCATGTGCAAAACATAGACGGAAGCGGGCTTATTTCAGCAATTATCTGAAAAACTCAGCCTGACTGTTAAGCGGGATTCGCTGAAGAAGGTATGACGAGCGGCCGAAGGTTGGAAAAGCCGCCCATGTCAAACACACATCGAAATCCTTGATAAGATGCCGGTCGTCGTACCCTGCATTACTGTTGGGTTCCTGACCAGCACGCTATCGGCGGCTGTCGGACGAAATGGCTATTATATCGCGTCCGCCTGGGTTCTTGTCGAAGCTGGGTACGGGAGTGCCGGCGTAGCGACGTTGCTCTTTATCGTCAGTGTGGTCGAATTCGTCGCAAGCCCGCTGGTTGGCCTGATAGCGGACCGGTTTGACCGACGACGGTTGAATGTGACCGCAGACCTCAGCCGCTTTGTCGTGTTGCTCGCCACGGCTTGCGTAATTCTCTATCTGGGCGTGTTGCTGACGATCTGCCTGTCGGCGATCCTGTTCGCATTTTGCGATCGTGTCGCGCTTACGACCTCGCAATCAATGATTCCCTTCATGGCTCGGGGCAATAATCTAGCGGCCTCAAATTCCACCGTCTTCTTCGCCATGCAACTCGGCTGCCTCGGCGCAGCTCTGCTCGCTGGGCCCCTGCTGAGTGAGCGCTCCCCTGCCCTCACATTCACCGTCCTTGCCATGTTCTTTCTTGTTTCAGCGGGCTGTCTGCACTCAGTGCGTCCAGGCTCAATCTCAAACAGTGTCGGCAGTTCCAAAAGCCCTGCGTTTAACATTGATTTGAGCCTGCTTCGCCTCTTTGCGGTATACGCTCTTCTCTACGGAAGTGCGGTGTTGGTCAGTGTGCTGGGGTCAAGTTTCGTGTTCGAAGAACAGAAAGACTCGGCCGCGGCCTTCGGCTACCTGGAGACGGCTTGGTCGGCGGGCTCGTTGATCGGGGCGCTAGTTCTAGTCAGGCTGCCACGAGCGATAAATGCGCATACACTGCACCTAGTGCTTTTGGGCCTAATTGCGCTCGCGCTGATGGCGCTGATACCTGCGCGCGCGCCCTGGACACTGGCAATCTTTGCCGCTCTTGGATTTCTATACAATCTGGGGCGCGTCAGCGTCGAGGTCACATTACACTCGCGTGCATCCGACAATGTGTTAGGCAGGGCCAAGGGCCTCATGCACAGTCTCGCTGCCGTGCTTGGATTGCTCATTTTCAGCGTCGCTGCCGTTTTGGGAGACAGCGTATTTCCATCGACGATTTTCTTCGGGTTTGGAGTGGTGCTTCTCATCGCCATTTCTGCATTGAGCATCGGTGTCGAGCAGCAAGAGGTTGAATTGTGAGGTGGATGAGCTAGCTGCAGAAACAGGCACGAAACAGGCAGTCCTCGGCTCACTGGCGACGCTCTATCCGTGGACGCTGTCCTATTATTCCCGGCCGATCCGCGACTATGCATTCCGGCTTTTTGAGGCGCCAGCTTTGAAGGCCGAGCCGGAAATCCGCCGTCGCGCCCTCAGCAAGCTGCTCGAGGCGATCAGAAAAGCGGGAACGCGTAGCGGGTTATCTGCCGAAAAGGTCGGACAGATCTGCAGGGAGTTCGAACAACGTCGCGTGCTGCAGACGGGCCCTCACCTGTTTCTCCTCACGGAGCCGGAAGCCTATTACACGCATATATTTAGCCTTCTTGGCCTCTCTTCGCATGGTTGCTCGACTTATGTCTCCTACGCCGTTTCGACGGTGAGCCTCGTTGAAAAGACGCGCAAGGGGCCAGGCTGGCTAACCCTCGACGGCAAACCGATCAACGTCTTCGGCCTCAGCCGGAGCCGGATGATCGGATACAGCCTTCTGACCGGGCCGGGATCCTACCGGTTCGAGCTGATGCCGGCGCAGCCAAGTGCCGATGGAGAAGCGCTCACGTTGCTTCGCAGCCTTCTGCCAGAGAGACACTTCGAACGGCCGGCGCATGCCATAAAAGCAGGCAATATCGAGCTGTGGCCGAAGCTGTTCGGAGACCGTTTTGCCTTCCTGCAGATCGACGACGAGGACATTGCCGACCTGGTCGCGGACCATATTTCGGATCGGGATTCCTGGCTGAGGCTGAGGCTGCTGGAAGACCCGCGACTTGCCTCAAACATTCTTGCCGAGATCGACAGGCTGGCCGCCGGCCCCTGGAGTGGCTGGCTGGCACGCGGAACCGATTTTTTTTGGTTTTATGAAAATGGCAGGCGGCTGCCGCTAAGGCTTGTGGCAGGAGATCTTGTGCATTCGACGACGGGAATGAAAGTGGCCCGCTTCGCGGCCCCAGAGATCCTTTATCGACTGGCGAACCGCACCCTGGTTCCGAATCTCCTCCTTATGTTTCTAGTGGTGTCGATCTTGCCCGGGGTACGCGCGCTCGGGGGCAGTCATCAGCCGGTCTACCACCCCTTGATGCGCTACGTTGTCTCTCGTGCACTCGAGGCTGCGGGGCTTGATGCGGATCTTCGACATACCCTTGGAACGGACGATGTTCCTGGGGCTTGGGGCCATCGGGTAATTGAGCGTGATGACGATCCCTTCGAGCTATTGCGACGGGGCCGCATAGGCGAGACCAGCGATATCATCGAGCGCTTCGGCGATATGCCGTTTGCGGAAGCTTCCGGGGCTATGAGCAGCTTTGTTACGGACTTGTCGTGGACGGAACTTTGCGTGAGGCTGAAAGAACAAGCGATTGCGCCGACCGATGCAGAATGGGCTTTTGCCTGAAAAGATATGCACGGGGCGCCGATATATCACCGATGTATCCAGGCCTTGATGGGCCGAAATGGGTCATCTGGTTTTGGCGTCGAGAGCGAGGTAACAGACTTGCCAGCACTGACCGTCGTGAACATTCCGTTTCTGTCGGCGCCAGCCGTCAAAAATCTTGCAGCTTTATTGTTTTCTGTAGGGTATCCGATTGGTGACAGGGGTCGACACGGAGCCGACAATTGAGTGTAGCGTTTGCCAAAGAGGAAAGCGCCGAGGCTGCATCGGAAACCGTCCCACCTGCGCGCCCCTATCTCCGATCGAATCAATCTCGTTACTGAGGCGGGCCTGCAGATGCTGCAGGACGAGTTGGCTTACGCTCAACAGGCTCTCGAGGCTGCCGCCGCGCTGAAAGACGTCAACGAGAGACGACGGCAGTCCGGTCCCGGCCCGAGATACGCGATATTATACGGACCGAAACCGATCTGCCCCACAGGATCGGCGACTTGTCACGCTTGAGTTCGGTCAGGGCTAGGTCGATCTGTTCCAACGCCTAAAGCGCCAAGCTATCCTCGGCATCCGCCCAATAGCGGTACACCCGCCCCATGTTGAAGGTAATGCTTGCCCAGGTGAAGGCGGCGCTTCTCACGGGAGACGCCACTAGCGGATACGTGATCGCGCCATACCGACTCGCCAGCGAATGCGTCATGCATGAGGCGCGGCGGACCTGACTGTCCGCTTGGCCGGCGCCTTCCCCAAGCCACCCAAGCTCCCAACGGGCGCCGGCCATTTTACTTCAGCTGCCCAGACTGGATGCTCACAACCCGCCGGGTATATGCCGCCTCGACGCCGGCCACGGCCTGGAGCTTGGTTTGAACGGTTCCGCGTGCGCCACCGTCGTAACATGTCCAGAACCAGGTGCCGGCAGACGGACCATGGATGTGCTTCATAATCCGGCCGACGCTGTCCTGTTGGAACTGCGCCGAGAAATCGAAGGGTGCGATTGCCTGGCAATGACGGTCCTGCTCCAAGCCAGCCAGACCCGCGCGCCACGGCTTTGGAGGTAGGAGAATGCCTCTGCCTTGCTGTCGAAAGTCTCAACAGCGCGATTGTTCTCGACCACTTGCCAGCCTCGCTGGTAGGCGAAGCGAACAACGAGCCGATCAGAGGCCATTTCTTGGGCTGCCTAAAGGAATTTTGGGAACCGCCCACAGCCCGGCTCGCTTATCGAGGTGACACAGGATGTCGCGGGCCGGGCCGTGTCCCAGAAGCTGGGTTCTAGGGCAAAGCAAGATTGCAGTCTTTTCGCAACCTGCACAACTGGGCCAATAGTCCATTAGCAACTGCTTGACGAAGGCTTCTGCTGCGCCAGACTCATACATATGGCGAAGGGCAGCTTCAGCATTGGCGACGAGGTCGCCATCACCGCGACGATCCGCAAGCGCGTCACTGATGATCGCGTCAGCGTCTCGATACCGTCGTATGGCCAGCCGCATTCCATCATTGACAGGACATTGCAGGCGATCAAGGGACAGCACATCGAACTGGTTGGCGACGTCACCCATGTCGATGAGGGGAAAGTGACCGTCAAGCTGGGCAATCCTGTCACCGTCAACGCCAACACTGTCAGGCTTGTGACGCGGTATGTGCCGCCGAAGCGGAAGACGCCGCTGGTGGACAAGGCGACGCGAGCTCGCCTACCGCCCTAGCGGACGCTTCGAAAGGGAGGCCAGTTCCGCCTCGTCTTTGATGCCGGCCATGTAATTTGCAATGATGCGGGATGCGATGGCGTCGCGAGCATCGGGCGATTGGTCATCTGACTTTAGCTGATCGAACACTCGACTAAGCAAGGCCAGTTCCTCCGGTTGGAGAATGCCGGCATCAACAGCCTTGTGTCTAATTGGCATGAGTCCCGACTCCAACTGCCGCGCCTATAAAATCATGGAGCCGCTAAAGGCAAGGTTAATCCTCTTCCCGGAAATCCTGCAGCGAAGCGGTCGGGCCATGCAACAAAGTGAAGCGATCCACGTTGGCACCCATCTGACTGGAGGAATGAAATTGGCAGACGACAAGAGCAAGAAGGACTTTCGCGATCGGGGCCGGGTGTCTGCCGATGAGGATTATGAGGTTGCTCATTTCGCCGAGAAAGCCGGCATCACGCCTGCGCAGGTGCGGGAACTGATCGCCAAGCATGGGAACGACCGGGTGAAGTTGTGGCTCGAAGCCAAAGCGCTGAAAGGGCGATGATCAGATCGAGCTGGGGCCGCCCGCTGCGGAATTAGCTTAAATGCATGTTTCAAATTCATGAAGATCGAGGCCGACGAATGCCGGGCCGCACTGACCTTAATCCGGCGGACAATCGAGGAGCACTGGCCGCCTGGCGTAGTGCCGAGCGAGGAGGCCGTGAACGGGCTCTATGGTCCGGAGCCCATGGGCAGAGGCGCTGGCGGCTGCCATTCTGGCTACGGTCGCCAGATTGCAATTGCAAGCGCCCCTGAAGCCACTCGCGCCAAGCATCAAAGCATGAATGGGGGGATTCACGCAGAATCGGTTTCGATCTAAGATTCAGCCCTGAAACACGCGCTTGATGAACTCGCTCGCATCCTGAAAGCCCCACAGACCACGTTGCGGGCACGCCACGGCATGGTGCGGCTGGCCGAAGGCCTTGTTACCGGGCTTGCGATCGGCGTGGGCTTTGCCGTCGTCCACGCATTCGCTGGCTGACAAGCACGCCGCATGAACGCGGTCCCGCTCTTACGTCGTCGCCGTCGGCTCCCGGTCAAGCTCTCTCTTCGGGGAGCCAAACACCCCCGTTTTGCCAAGTAGCGATGGGGTTCGACCGGCCTATATCCTCGCCAGCCGGCGAGCCTGCCGGTTAGGCCCGGCGGTCGTCCCCGCACCCCAACCCCCAACCGTCGGGCCGCCGCAGGATCGATCCATTCCAGCAGGACCCGCGCGCGACCTAACGAACCTACAAATCCACCACTCAAGCCAGACGCGATACGATGGGGAGACATTAGCCCGCCGCCCCATTCACGGCAGCGGCGGGCGCCCCCGGCTGAAATCAGGGACATAGCAGCGAGGCCGTTGGAAACCCGCGCTATTCGAGCTATTCGCTCTGAATTTACTATAGGGCGTATATGCCCCATGTCGAATACAATAGCGGCGCTGGCCCGCACTCGCAAAACCGCGATTCAATCAGCATTTACTAAAATTGTTCCCAAGTTGGAAATGAGAAACACAAAACACGTGCTGCCGGAACTAACGCATTCCTAGCAGGTTTCGGCTTGATGGCGGAAAGCGAAAAAGAACGGTCAGCGCGAATGAACGAAGAGAAGGAATTCCGGGTTCGATTCCTGGTTCGGGAAACTGGCATAACGGAAGCGCAGGCGCACGAACTCGTCCGCTTGATCGGGAACGATGCCAACTCGCTACTCCGCGAGGCGCGCAATCTCAAGAAACAAGGCGGATGATGAACGGTGCAAAAAGGCAGGCGCGGAATGACTAAGCTCTCCGACCCTGGCCCTCCCCTGCCCGGCAAGTTGCACGGGCGTAAGGTCCTTCACGAAGATGACCATTTCTACGCTTGCCCGTATTGCGGACAAAGGCCGACCAGCGCGATCTCTACCCGCTTAACTTCGCGAGTCCTTATGAATGCCGGCCTGTCGTGATTTTGTTCCTACGATTGCCACTTGGCGCCGTCTTGCGGCTCCAGCGGCTTGTGTCCAGGCCGCTTCATGCCAGAAGACCTGACGAAAATCGCTTGCTTTAGCCGGAACGCAAAAGCCTGCCCCCCCGCGCTAGCAGAAACTGGTGGTCGCAGCCTTGAGGGGTTAGGCAACAGGTCCGGAAACAGCCACAGCGAGGACAGCGGACAGGCGCTCCCGCTTTACCATTGTGGGCTTCTCGTACTTCTTTTTC
This sequence comes from bacterium M00.F.Ca.ET.205.01.1.1, assembly GCA_004791255.1. Classification (GTDB taxonomy): domain Bacteria; phylum Pseudomonadota; class Alphaproteobacteria; order Rhizobiales; family Rhizobiaceae; genus Mesorhizobium. The sequence continues at coordinate 19,021 of SRUQ01000017.1, read as the reverse complement.
ATATCGGATTTCTCTCGCATTCTCTCGGCGCAAGGCGGCCGGTCGCGGACTCACTTGGCCACAGTGCCCCTGCCGCGCGCGGGCGCATCGCCTTCGCCTCGCGTTGCCGCCAGCCTGACGGTGCACCCAACCCCGCTGCCGCTGCGTTAATTCCAGACCGGGCCCGCTGAGCAGCGGGCTTTTTTGTTTGCGCCGGGAATTTCAAATCATGCCAGTTGATTGTGCCGGCTCCGTCTTCCCCCAGAAGACGAGCCAGAGGGTTGGTCTCCAACCTTCTTAGCCCGCCACCGTCCCTCAGTGGCGGGCTTCCTAATGGAAGAGAGAAATCGCTGTGGTAGCAATTGGCCGCCCCTCGTTCTCGACCTTGTCGGCCCGATTTGGCGCGAATCGGGAAACCCGCTAAATAGGCCGGTAGTGTCTCAGTTTGAATTTAAAAGCCGATCCCGGTGAGAGACGTGCAAAATCTGCATCTGCTCAAACAGGCTCAAAAGCTCTTCTGCTAGGTCTGTCCTAAAACCCTTATGGTGGAAGTCGGCGACGATCTCACGCTGGCGCGCAATGTGGCGCTCGCCTAGCAGCACGTGCTGCTCCAGCATCGCCAGAACGGTTTCCTTCATCGCTTAAGCGATAGCAGCTTTCTCGCGCTTTTTATACGGGCCGCGCTTTCCGGTAGGGGGGTCAGTTTGAAATGTCTCTGATCTCCGTGATAGCTTGGGTGAGCGGCTTACCGGTTTCGTCGCGGAGGAGTACCCACACCACGGAACGTTCCTCGTCTTTTCGCCTGGAATTCTGCAATACGCTCACCAAGAAATCCTGAAGAGCCTGCTTCGCCTCCTGCGCTGTGGCAAACTCCAAGCCGTCACTGTCGCGTATGAGGATCGTCCCATCGTGGCTGTCGAAAAAAAATCTCGGCATCAATCAGAGCTTTTCTTGTATGGCCCACGTTTGCCCGGCCTAGACGGCGTCCATTTTTTCGCAAAGATCTTCTATCGGCCAGAGAGTTTGCGACACGCCAGCGGCCATTGCAGGCGCTTCACGCGCTTGACCAATGCGTTCTCAAAGAAGTTCGAAAAACCACGTCCACATCCTTTCGGCATTCGATACCTTGCGAACGTCCATCCACAAAGTTGCCAGCAAAGCCTATTCCCACGGACGTCGCAGTTTTTACACCTTGACCGCCGCCGATTTTCTATAGGCATGGGCGCCAAATCAGAACGTTCTGGCAAGACCTGATTATCGCTAACGCACTGGTCAGCGTTGCATCGACAGCGTCCTGGTCATCGACAGTCAGGACGATCATGGCCTGACTACGCATTCAGAGATGCTGGTGCCCACAAATCCGCCAACATAGTCGATCTCCTTGCCAATGATGCTGGCGGTCCAGCCCAGGCCATCACCGTCGTGGATCGCGTCCCGCACCAATTCGAAGACGAAGCCAGCTATGGCTGCGGTGAGTAGGCCAACGCCCATCCTCAGTGCATTTCGGCCCGGTTGAAAGTGCGTCTGGGTGAACATAGTGAAGCAGGAAGAAATACAGCGCAAAGCCACTGATCACCCCGAAGCCGCCGGCTAGGGCCGCTACCGGGAACAATGGTAATCGGAAACTTTGGGTCATGCATGGCAGCGGTGCTGGAACTGAATCGCTCAGTTGCCGCGGTCGGCCATCAGGGCAAAGGCTGGCTTTCCCGCTTCGCGCTCGACGCCAAGCAGCTCGTATTCGTCGACCGCATAGCACTTCGCCTTCAGCCAGGCGGTCGACGGCCCGCTGCGGTATTTGCTGTCGCGGCGCTTCGATACCATGCCCTCAAGGCCAGCCTGGTCGAGCAAATGAAAGATGGCCTTGGCATCGCCCGGCAACGGCTCACTGAACTGGATACGGCGGCCAGGCTCGGTCATGCCGGACAGGATTTCGCGACGCTCCTCCAGCGCCATATCGCGCAGATCCTGGCCGTCGAGGTGCAGGAGATCGAAGGCGACGAAATAAAGCTCATGCTGATTGCCGCCATGACGAGACGGCTGCTTCGCGCCTTCAAGTCAGTCGTTAGGGCGAGCGACTTGCCGATCCGCAAGCTGCCGGTCGGCTACAGACTCTCAGCGCCGCCAGTGAACCGTTCAGGCGGCTAGCGTCTTCCCGCAATATTCCAGTGCTTCCTATCCCATTCACGATGCGTTCAGGGCTTCAGGCGAGTTGGGCGAGGATATTGTCGACGACGCTTGGGACCGTACCCGCCGTGTCGATATCCATGCCAACGGGAAGATATTCCCGGGTATGATGGTAGCGCAGCACCAGCCGCCGCTCGGCCGGATCGAAACCTGGCTCATTCGGTCGCCCATCTAATCGTCGGTTCAACGTCTCAACGTCTACGTCGAGCACAAAGACCTTGTCGAATAAGTCCAGGAATTTATGGAAATTGCGCGAGCCGCCACAGAAGAAGGTGGCAGGATGGGCGGTGTCGGCAGCAATGGCCCGGACCTTGTCGACGGGCCAAATCCAGTGCGCGTATCCCCAAGCGATGCGATCCTCGCCTTCGGGTGGCCCTGGCAGTGTCTTGCCTGTTTCGGGGTCGCCGACATAGGCCAAGACCCGGTCACCATGGACGACATGGTAACCCCGCCGCTCCAGTTCGGTAGCGACAGACGTTTTTCCAGTGCCGGAACCGCCTTCGATCAGATAGTTCTTGATTCCCATAGGCGCCGTTTATCATGTCGTTCAACCCGGCGAGAAGAGAACTCTGCCTGAGGACGCTCAACTGATCATCAGCTGGCGCGCAGTGTTGTTACGCTGCCTGAGGAAGCGCCTTGAGCGCATGGCATGACCGTCGGCCGCGACCTTGATCGGGTCGTCGTAGAAGGCACTGATCTTGTCGGCGCCCATGCCCGGCGTTTCCAGCCAGGTGGGAATGTAGGTCGAGCACAGGCGCTCGACATCGGTAACCTCCCGATGGATGCCGTCACCTTGCGCCGGGCACGTGGTGGAGAATGCGTCGCCGATGAAGACGACGCCGTCTCGACGGTGGCCCGTGGTGGTCGTCAGGCTGACCTGTCTGACTTCGACCGGACTGGCGACGGCGAAGTTGCCGCATTGCTCTGATATCTCCGGCATCAATTGCAGAAGCATTTGTTGCGGATCCGCGCGAAACGCTGCGTCCACGGATCCGCAACGTTTCCTGACGCGCGTCGTTGAATTGAACCAGAAGAGTCCGGCTGCGTTGTTGGGAACTGGAACGCAAACCTTGGAGCAAGAAAATGGCCACTACTCAAACAACTCGCGGCCGCAGCCAGGACCGCGCGAAGGTCGCAGGTGCGCAGGATCATGAAGTGAAGTATGAGGCGGCCAAGACTGGAGCCAACAGGGCCGAGGTCATGTCGGCCGTGAAATCGGTCGGCAACAGCCGCAAGAAGGTCGAGGGCAAGCTCAAGAAATAGCCGGCCGCGTAGCGATGATCCGTGTCGCCACCTTCAATGTAAACGGTGTTAACGGTCGGCTGCCGGTCCTCCTCGCGTGGCTCAAGGCCACGCGCTATGATGTCGTCTGTCTTCAAGAACTCAAAACCTCGGACGTGAAGTTTCCGGCCGAGGCGATCGGCGGCGCTGGTTACGGCGCGATCTGGCATGGCCAGAAATCGTACAACGGTGTTGCTATCCTGGCTCGCGGAGCAGAGCCGATTGAGCGCCGACGCGGGCTTCCCGGCGACCCTGACGACAGCCATAGCCGCTATATCGAGGCAGAGGTCAGCGGGCTCGTTGTCGGCTGTCTTTACCTGCCAAACGGAAATCCCGCCCCTGGACCCAAGTTTGATTACAAGCTGCATTGGTTCGGCCGTCTGATCAGCTACGGCCAAGCTCTTCTCCAGGAGGGCACGCCGACCGTGCTGTGCGGAGACTATAATGTCGTTCCAACCGCGATTGATGCTGTGGTGCCCCGACGATGGCTTGGCGATGCAGTATACTTTCCCGAGAGTCGGCAAGCCTATTCCGGGATGCTGGAGGATGGCTGGATCGATGCGGTCCGGCGCATCCATCCGCAAAAGGGTGTCTATACTTATTGGAATCACTCCTATGGCGGCGGCTACGACAGGAGTTCTGGCCTGCGGATGGATCATCTGCTCGTCAGTCCCTCGTTGTCGTCCCGTCTTCGCGATGCCAGGGTGGATGTTGAGACGCGCGGGTGGGAGAAGCCGAGCGATCATGCGCCGGCGTGGATAGAGCTGGAGTAGCCCGATTTGGAAATGGGCCGCATTCCGTCAGCGATTCAGATGACGACTTGCACTGCCTTATGCTGTCGGAAACCGGTGGGACCGCGCGCTGACGTCGGCGCTTATAGCGTGCGTCACGCGCATTGTTTTTCGATCGGCCCGACTATGATCTCGCTTCAGTAGTGCCGCGGACTTTAGCAATCCAGTCAGCGCAAGATGGTTGATGCGCTTGCGCGCGACTACGCTAATACGATGGCCGTGATCTTTGGCACTCCGCCTAGCTTCTGACATTCTGGCATCGGCGCACCAGATAGCAGGGTCTCAACGGTCGCGCCTAGCGGCCCATACTGGACCGCAGCCGCTCCATTCTGGCCGCCGCCTTTCTTGCCACGCGCAACTCCTCGATCGTGGACTGCCTCCAGATTCCGTCGTTCGTCTTTGAGCCGGAACGCGAGGGCCACGTTTTCACGAGTTCGGCGAGTGTTGCGGGGCGCCATTGCCCCCAAACGTTCTCGGCCAAGATTGGGATATCGGCGTAGCAAGCTCGAAGGATTTCTGGGTCGACTGGCTCACCGTCACAACCGACAAAGACGACCACGCCATACGCAGACGTCATCACCGGCCGACCAAAGGGCGGCATGTTCTCAGGATCTAGCGGATAGCGTCTTCGGCGACGTTCGGTAACGTGGGCACGCGCGGCTCGTTCCTTTTCCGACCCGCGATTAGCTTCGTGGCGCTGTTTGCGCTCTTCCGGTTCGTTGCGCCTGGCCGCCTCCTCGATCCGGCTCCAGTGCCGGCGCAGGACTTCATATGACCGGTAGGGGACCGTCCATGCATGGCGATCGGCATCCCAGGAGGCGAACGGCACTTCGCGCATCTCCCCAACGACGGTGCGGGAATAGGGCGTCACCACTTCCAAATGATCGTCAAGGCGCCGAAGATACTTCGAGACGATGGGATCAAAGACAAAGGCGTCGCGGCCTTTGAGGTCGGCATGGATTTGGGTCTGCGAAAGCTCTCGTTCCAGCCATCGATCGAAACGCTTCGCGGCGGTTTTGCCCGGAACGAACCATGCCTTCAGATCGTCGTTCCAGCGGGCGCGAGGAAAGGTCTTTCGAAACCGCTCGACCGTCATACGGTCGTATGGAAAAGCCGCGGTCGCGCCGGGACGATCGTTGCCATTCGAAGTTGCCTTGCTATCGCTCATGCTTGATTCCACGCTGCAGTCGGCAAGCAGTTTGTTGGACAACGTTTCAACCAGTGCTCGGTTCTGCCGGCCCTGGATTCGCTATTCTCGTCCAAGATTCACGCTTTTCATTACCGAGGCTTCATTCGGATAGTCCGTTGGCAGAGTAATGCTTCCCCCTGCTCGCTCATGCGGAGGGCTTTGACTCCGCATGATCGTGACTCTGTCGATGAACGCTCTCGAAGGTGCCGGTCGGCTCTCGAGCCACCACTTGTGGGATTGGTCAATAGGTGCGCGTCGAGGAAACGGGCGGGACGGATGGCAAAGCCGCAACATCCCGATCTGCTCAGACGTAAGTATCAGCATAGAAGGTAGCGGCAATGCAAAGCCGCAATTCCAACGTCACGCTCGCTGCTGAATCAAATCTGGCGACAGTGCTGGTCGACGGCAGCATATTGCGATGCCCGTTCCTCAATCGGTGAAGCCCATAAAATAGTGGCATAAGCAAAGCGCTGCCCGCTTTTGACTTCTCTATTCCGATTGCAATCTCTTGCGAATTCGAACCCCAGAGGGTGCACCCCCCCGCGGGGCGGCCTATAACGTCATTCATCGATCGTTCACCACATCAGCGCGAGCTCCATAAGCGGACATGCAGGTATTGCGTGCATGGCCAATGGCCCCGGCGTCGCGCCGGGGCCTTTCCCTTAGACCTGCGCGGATCGATTGCTTATCGTCCCCGAAGCAGGCCTAGATCGAAAGTGAGGGATGCGCGGGGGGCTGACCTCCGACCTCCTTCGAGGCCCGATATTTCCATACATAACCATCCTTTCCTGACAGAACATACACAGCCCGAATGCCTCATTGGCCCATAGGTACGCCCACGCTTTTATTTTGCGGTTGCACCGCATCTGTGCAAGATTCACACCATGCCGGGAACGCGGAGGGGTCCTCGCTGTCTAATCGCCGGCCGTTATCATTGAACAAGGCGCCATGGCCAAAAAATCAAGCAAAAACGAAGGCCGTTCGGGTCGCGACACAATCGCGAAGCGAGTGCAGGCTGCCGAGCACGGCACCGTTGGCCATCCGAGCGCGGCTATTCCGGTCGTAGGTATCGGAGCCTCGGCAGGCGGCATCGAGGCGCTGGGCAGGTTCTTCGACGCCATGTCGGCTGACAGCGGCTGTGCCTTCGTGGTCGTGCTGCACCTGGACCCAAAGCGGGAAAGCGAGATGGCCCGCATTCTAACCAGCCATACCAGCATGCCTGTGCTGCAGGTCGAGGACGGCATGGTTCTCGCGCACGACCATGTTTATGTAATCGCCCCGGATACTGACCTCAAGCTGGTCGTGGATAGGCTAAAGGTGTCGCGGCCGTCTGAGCCGCGCGGTCACCGCCATCCGGTTGATGTGCTGTTTGCCTCGATCGCGAGGGAGCGGCGGGAGCGTTCCATCGCCATCGTGCTCTCCGGCACAGGGAGTAACGGCACCGAGGGGTTGAAGGAGATCAGGGCCGAAGGCGGCATGAGCATGGTCCAGGCGCCTGAGACCGCCAAGTTCGACGGCATGCCACGGAGTGCGATTTCGGCAGGTCTAGCCGACCACGTGCTGGGCCCGGAAAAGATGCCGGAGGCGTTGCTCGCCTATGTCCATCATGGCTACGTCTCCGCCCCGGCCGAAGTCGAGCCGGTCGTCCCGAGGGGTGAGGCCACGATCGAGGATGTTCTGGAGGTAGTGCGCGCCCGAGATGGTCACGATTTCGGCTGCTACAAGCGCAACACGCTCAAGCGCCGTGTCCATCGTCGCATGGGGCTGCGAAACATCGCGACGCTGTCCGATTATCTCGACGACCTGCGCATCAATTCCGAAGAGGTGACCATGCTGGTCGCCGATCTGATGATCAGCGTCACGGGATTCTTCCGCGACCCCGAGGCTTGGAAGGCGCTCGGCGAGCTTGTGATCGCACCTCTCATTGCCCAGCGCGAGAGTGGCGGATCGGTGCGTGTCTGGGTCCCTGCCTGCGCCACAGGGGATGAAGCCTATTCGATCGCCATGGCGATCACCGAATATGCCGAAGCTTCCGGGAAGCGCTTCGACCTGAAGGTGTTCGCCACGGACGCCCAAGAAGCCAATCTGCGCAAGGCGCGCGACGGCATCTACCCGGCCGCCGCGCTTGCTGACTTTCCACCCGAGCGTATCCGCCGCTTCTTCGAAAAGCTCGATGGCTCCTTTCAGGTGGGAAAGGAGCTCCGCGACATGGTGGTGTTCGCGGCGCAGAACCTGCTAAGGGATCCACCGTTCTCACGATTGGACATCGTTTCGTGCCGCAATTTCCTCATCTATCTGGAGCATGAGGCGCAGCAACGCATAATCGTCCTGTGCCATTTTGCTCTGCGCCCGGACGGGCATCTGTTTCTAGGCAATGCCGAGACAATTGGACGGCATGACGATCTCTTCGAGACGGTTTCGAAGAAATGGCGACTATACCGCCGGATCGGGCCAACCCGGCACGATCTTATCGACTATCGTCCGCCGCGCGGGCCGATCGGAACTGGAGGAGCGGGCGAGCCATCGTCCACGGAATCGGAGACAATCTCCGCGCCTCTCGCCGACATCGCGCGCCGCGCCTTGCTGGAACGGTATGCCCCTGCCTCGGTGATGATCGACGAGAAAGGGCGCGTCGTCTATTTCCACGGAACGACGCGCGACTATCTGGAGCAGCCATCGGGCGAGCCCACCAGGGACATCCTGGCGATGGCGCGGGGCGGCCTGGGCCTCAAGCTTCGCGGTGCGATAGGCGAAGCATTGAAAGGCGACAAGAGCGTCACGGTCCAGGGCCGCCTGCATCGGCGTGGGTCCTCGCGGAACGTCGCCATGACGGTGATGCCGCTACCCTCGCAACCGCACACCGGCAAATTCGCCTTGGTGACCTTCGAGCTAGGCGGGCCAATTGGCGAGTCCAAGCCGTCACCCATTCGCGAAGATGCCGGGGAAACATCCTCAGGTGCGCGCGCGCTTGAGGAAGAGCTGGTCTCGATGCGGGTCGAGTTGCGCACCACCATCGAACATCTGGAGACCGCGAACGAGGAATTGAAGGCCTCTAACGAGGAAGCGACCTCGATGAACGAGGAGCTTCAATCTACCAATGAGGAGCTGGAAACCTCCAAGGAGGAACTGCAGTCCTTCAATGAGGAGCTGAATACCGTCAACAGCCAGCTTCAGCACAAGATCGCGGAGCAGGAACGTAGCACCAACGACTTGAACAATCTGTTGGCAGGGTCGGAGACGGCGACGCTGTTCCTGGACGACAAGCTGGCAATAAACTGGTTCGCACCGGCGACGAAAGAACTTTTCGACCTCGTAACGTCCGATATCGGCCGGCCGATCGCTCATTTCGCCCGGAAATTCTCCGATGACCAGCTTTTGTCGGACGCCGAGACGGTGCTGAGGAAACTCACCACCATCGAGGCCGAAGTGCCCAGCGACGCGGGACGCTGGTATTTACGTCGTATGCTTCCCTACCGAACGCGCGACAACCGCATCGCGGGCGTTGTCATCACTTTCATCGACATCACCGAGCGCAGGCAAGGCGAGAGCGCGGTCCGCGCCAGCGAGCAGCGCCTGAAAGACCTGATCGCGGCTTTGCCGGGCGCGGTCTACACGACCGACGCCAAAGGCCGAATAACGTCCTACAATCCTGCGGCCGTGGAATTGTGGGGTCGTCGTCCCGAATTGGGCACGGATGAATGGTGCGGGTCGTGGCGCATTTATCGACCAGACGGCACCCCGTTGCCACACGACGAATGTCCGATGGCGATCGCGCTGAAGGAAAACAGGCCGCTACAGGGTGCCGAAGCCGTGGCCGAGCGACCTGACGGAGTCCGGGTGCCGTTCCTCGCCTATCCCACACCCTTGCGTGATGCCGCGGGCAAGGTCACCGGCGCGGTGAACATGCTGGTCGACATTACCGAGCGAAAGCGGTCCGAAGAACTTGCCGAACGCCTCGCTGCTATCGTCGCGTCATCGGACGACGCGATCATAAGCAAGCATCTTGATGGCATTGTTATAAGTTGGAATATCGGAGCCGAGCGACTGTTCGGCTATCGCTCCGACGAGATCGTCGGCAAATCCATCATGATCCTGGTGCCGCCGGATCGCCAAGATGAGGAAAAGAACATCCTCGAGCGCGTCCGACAGGGCGAGCACATCCAGCACTATGAAACACGCCGTCAGCGCAAGGACGGAACCATGGTCTGGGTTTCCTTGACCTTATCGCCGCTGGGCGATGCCCAAGGCAGGGCCATCGGTGCGTCCACCATCGCGCGCGACATGACCGAGCGTCGGCGGGCGGACGAACACCGGAAAATCATGATGGGCGAGCTCAACCACCGCGTCAAGAATACGATGGCCGTCATCCAGTCGATCGCCTCCCAGACGCTTGGCCATGCATCGACGCTTGACGAGGCGCGGAACACATTCAACGCACGGCTGATCAACTTGGCTAACGCCCATGACGTGCTGACGCGCGAAAGCTGGCAGAGCGCGAACCTGGCCGACATCATCGCCGACACGATCAAGCCGCATGGGGGCCGAGAAAACCGCTTCCGCATGGAGGGACCCGACATCCGACTTACCCCAAACGTTGCGCTGGCGATCGCCATGACCTTGCACGAATTGAGCACGAATGCCGTGAAATACGGCGCGCTTTCCATGGAGAACGGTTACGTCGAGATCGGGTGGCGGATCGAAGGTGAAGGCGCAAGCCGCCGGCTCGTCCTGCGCTGGCAGGAGAGTGGCGGCCCGCCGGTTGCCAAACCGAGCCACAAGGGCTTCGGTTCACGCCTTATCGAGCGGGCCCTGGCCTCGGAACTGGGGGGCGAGGTGCGCGTTGATTACGCGTCCACCGGCGTTATGTGCACGATAATTGCTCCGTTACGAACCGGCGAGGTGCTTAGCGCAACGTGATGAGAGAGGAGATGGGACAGGGGGCGAAACGGGTTCTAATCCTGGAGGATGAACCTCTCGTCGCCATGCTGTTGGAAGACCTTCTGCTCGAAATGGGACACGAGGTCGTTGGATCGGTTGCTTGGATAAGCCAGGCAATGAAGCTGGCCGACCAGATGGATATCGATTTCGCGATCCTGGACATAAACCTGGGCGGCGCAAAGTCTTTTCCCGTGGCCGAAATCCTGCGCCGGCGCGGAATACCTTTCGTTTTCGCCACCGGCTACGGTTCCGAGGGCCTGGAGCGTGAGTTCGAGAACGAGCTCATCCTTCAGAAGCCGTATGAAGCTCACGAGCTCAAGCGGGCGATCGAGCAAGCGTCGGTGCGGGTCAGCGGCTGATCGCTTCCTGTTCGCTGGCCGGCGTTGAATCTGTCGCTTCGGGCGTCATTTCGACGAGATCGCGCAATTTGTATGCGCGGTCAAGCGCCTGTCTCCTGGCGGCCTGAAGCAGAAAGCTCCGGTTGCGATGAATAGATGTCGGCCGCCATCTGCAGGCAGGTCGGCCCGCTCGTTGAGGCACCGTATGGCGGCGCGTATGGTCCGTTCCAATTTATCGAAGTGGGCAAGAGCCATGGTTTCGGTAGTATAGCTGTGGCCAATGTGGCAATCGAATTTAGTCAGCGAACCAACCTCGGAGCTCTGCAGCGCGCGCCCCCGCATTCCTGACAGGTAATAGCGACAGGTCGCGGTCGGCCATTGCTACTTCTGGTTCATGGGTGGTTTCCACATGAGGCGATGGCATCGCTTCTCCTTCCCGTCTTTTCCGATGGCCAGTTCAACGAGTAGTTTAGGGATGTCAGATAGGCGCGGCCTGTAGTCAAGTGTAACGTGCACTGCTGCGCTTCTCGGCATGTCAGGATAAGCGGCATCCGTAGAATCCTGGCCGATCGTGATACCGCCTCGCCGGCTTATTTCGAAAAGACCGAGAGTGCCGTCATTCAGGTTTCCGGTCAGTATGACGCCCACGGCGGCTGGGCCGTAGCTCTCGGCGACGCTCCGGAAGAGCGGGTCGATGGCGGGCCGCGCGCAGTTCTCCTTGAAGCCTCGCGAGAGATGGAGGCGCCCCCCAGCGACGATCATGTGGTGATCTGGTGCGGCCACATAGATGCGGCCCGGGAGGGCCTCTTCCCCATCCTCGGCATGTTTCGCCCGAAGGGCACCGGCAGTACTGAGGAGTTTCGGCAACGCACTCGGTTGCGCGCCGATGTGCAGTACGACCAAAATAGGCACTCCAATCGTTTCGGGCAATTCCGAAGCAAGCAAACAAAGTGCGCTCACCCCTCCGGCTGAGGCGCCGATTGCGATGATCGAGGAACGTGCCATACCGGACCCAGGCTATGGAAGATCAATTCCTTAACGCACCGAAACGAAGGAAGTTCGCTTTCTTCCCATTTTGGCCGCAGACGGAGGCTGCCCACTGCCCTCGCGTCCGCCCTGAGCGGCTGGAACGGTCCGGCGAGATCGCTGCCCGCTGACTTAGGCCTTTGTGGTCGCCTGAGTCCGTGTCGTAGTGGTTTTCTTTGCGGCCGCGTTGGCTGCAAAAGGGCTGGGCCAGCGGTATGCTCGTGTCGCTGCTCGCTGCCGATCTTTCGGGCAAGCCGGCAACCCGCCTTGGCCCACAGGAATACCGGGTGTTCCGGACACAACCGGGAGCCGCTCGGTCGAATTCATCTTATAAGCGCCACGATCGGGAGAAGCGAGACTGCCCAACCGGGTCGCCGGGCAGCCTCGCGGATTGCGACGTCTCGGAAGGAATGAGCGCCACAGCGTCCCTAACCCCGGAGCGCTGACAAAGGTTCCCGGCACCTTCAGCCGACTTAATGCATCACGAAATGGTTCGGCAGGAATACTCCACGTCACCCGGATGGAACAACGCGCGCCGAACACTACCGAACAAGGTGGAACCGAAGACGATATGGAGGCCGGCCAGCCTTCACCGCTGTTGTTTGGCGCGGTTGCTGGGATCACCGACGTTGGGGTCTCGCGGCCGGCTATACCGGGGCACGCGCGGCAAATCGTCGGCGAACTCGACCCACGGCAATTTCATCGACCAGAAGGAATGCGCCTCGGGCTCGAACCGCTCGGGATTGTCCATAAACCCGATGGTCAGCCAATATTCATCGCGCAGGCCTTGGTCGATATAGCCGATCGAGGAGCCGCACTCTTCGCAAAAGGTGCGAACCACGCCGGGGGTCTTGCTAAACATTTTGGGTACGTTTGAACCAAAGCTGATTTGCGCCTGCCGGTAGCCGATCCAGACGGTGAGCGGGCCACCCAGCGCTTTGCGGCAGTCGTCGTCGTGGTCATAGTTGACCCAAAACGGCTCCCCACGGGCTGCGGCAATGACTTTTCCGCAGAAGCATGAGCCCCTTTCGATTCTTTGTTGCTCATCCATCAGAAATTTTCCCGTGTAGCTTTGCTAAGCCCCGGCCCCGCTCTACTTCCACCAATCCAAGGTCTCCCCGATCCGGTCTCGACAGGATGGTGGGAGTAGCGTTCGTTGAACAGTCTCAGGATGTTGTCATCGATACATTAGGCCTGCTGCAGATCGCGTCCTTCGCAAGGCGCCGCGGAATCCTAAGTCGATCGCGCCTGTCCCTGAAAAGGGGAAGATTGAATGGCTTCGTCATGGTTGCGGTTCCAAAGGTTACCACTCGACAGCACGAGCTACCGGCCAAGAAACTCCATCATTTCGCCATCGCAAGAAACCACCGGCAGGCAGGGAGCGTTGATTTCGAGCGTAGTGTTTACCTGATGACTTCACCCTGACAGACGCCCGCGCTTGCAAAAGGCGGACTTGGACGACAACGTCTTGCCAGGCGACTCGAGCTTGCTTCGACAGGTAAATTCTGACCTGTGGATACTAAAGCCGCATCGGATGGCGGAATTCCTTAGTCGATGATGTGAGGCCTATGGCGCCGGTCCTCCAGCGGATCGACGTCAATGCGCGCCTTCGATGGATCAAATGCTCCATGCCCCGCGATCCCCTGGGCGGCGGGTCCGGGCTCCTCGTAGGCCCACATGAAGTCGTCGGCCGATGCACCCACGGCGTGGACACGCCAGTAACTTGCCGTTCCTTTACCCGGGGTTTCACTTGTCGTGTTGGTTTTCTCGAACAACTCGAAATAGATATCTTCAAAGGGAATGTAGAATACCGGCTCCAGCCCGTACTGATAAAGGACCTTGGCCCGCTCAGTGGCGGCAACTATCGCGTCGGAAAACCGCACTGTTACCGTTCCGGCAAATGCTTCGATTGTTGGGTTGGAGTGATGTGAATTTTCGATCGTAACCTGCATTTGAATTCTCCGCGCACTGTCGCCCTTGATGCAGAACGCTATACAGTTCGCCAGGTTCCACCCGCCCGGCGGTAGGGCCACTCCGACGGAGGACTTTGCACCCATGGCCGAATGCTGCGCCAGCGCGGAATACCTTTCGTGTTCGCCAACCGGCTACGGTTCCGAGGGCCTGGGGCGAGCTCGAGAACGAGCTCACGAGCTCAAGCGGGCGATCGAGCAAGCGTCGGTGCGGGTCAGCGGCTGATCGCTCCCTGTTCGTGGGTCGGCGTGGAATCTGTCGCTTTCCGCGTCAACCAATCCCTGTTCGACGAGATCGCGCAATCTGTATGTGCGGTCGAGCAGCCTGGCGGCTGGCCACGAAGCGTCCCGAGCGCGTTGCGATTGGGGGCAATCGCGTCGGAACCACCCCTTGTCCTTGGAGTTAAGGATCACCCCACTGGAGTTGTTAATCCACTGAGAAGGGAGACTACGATGGCAGCCACGAAGAAAACCACGGCGAATGCTAAAGGGCTTGAGGATCTGTTCCTCGACGGTCTGAAGGACATCTACTACGCCGAAAAGAAAATCCTGAAAGCTCTACTCAAGATGGCCAAGGGCGCCGACCAGGAGGAGGTCACCGCGGCCTTCGAAAAGCACCGCGCCGAAACCGAGGGCCAGGTTGAACGGCTCGACGAGATCTTCGACATCCTGGGAGTGCCGGCACGCGGCAAGACCTGCCCGGCGATCGACGGCATTCTCGAGGAGGGATCTGAAATCCTTGAGGAGTACAAGGGCTCGCCATCCCTGGACGCCGGTCTGGTCGGCGCCGCCCAGGCGGTCGAACACTACGAGATCGCCCGCTACGGGACCCTGATCGCATGGGCCACCTTGCTGGGCAAGACGGACATCGTCGACCTGCTTAACGCGACTCTTGAAGAGGAAAAGGCCACCGACGTGGCGCTGACCGGTCTTGGCGAGACCGGCGTCAACGATCGCGCCGCCGAGCAAAAGGCCGCCTGAACGTACACGGGGGGTTCCGCTATGCCGGAGTCCCTGCCCTTCAATTGGCAGTGAGCCCTAGTAAGCGCGACCGCGCGGAACCTTTGGCCTGCTTGCACATTTCAGCCGGTTGATTCCGCTGCAGGAGCATATCCTTTCCATGGCAGGCCGAGCTGCTCACAATCCCCGACCCTCCATCAACTATGAGGATTTTTTCGAGAACGGGGGCGTCGGCCTTCATTTCGTCGATGCGACCGGTCGCATCCTTCATGCCAACAAGGCCGAGCTCAATCTCCTCGGCTACGCGGCCGATAAGTATGTCGGCTCAAATATCGCCGACCACTACGCCGACGCAGGCGTCATCGAGGATATTCTGCACCGGCTCCGGAACGGTGAAGCGGTCGACAGGTATCCGGCCGCCATGCGCGCCCGCGACGGCACGTTGCGCCATGTCGAAGTCAGTTCCAGCGGTCATTTTGAAGATGGTTGCCTAGTTCACACGCGGTGTTTCACCGTGGACGTGACGCGGGTCAAGGCCGCCGAGGCGGGGAACGTCCGCGACGAAGCCCGGTTCAACCAGATGCTGGACGCGCTGCCAGTCGCCATTTACACCACCGATGCCGGCGGCAAAGTCACCTATTTCAATCGCGCGGCCGCCGAGCTGGCGGGGCGCGTGCCGGTGGTAGGCGTGGACGAATGGTGTGTGACCTGGCGTCTGTTCACCCCCGAAGGTGAGCCGCTGCCGCATGACCAATGTCCGATGGCCCTAGCGCTCAAGGGAAACTGCCCAGTGCGGAACGTCGAGGCCGTCGGACAGCGCCCGGACGGCTCATTGTTCCCGTTCCTGCCCTTTCCGACGCCCCTGCGGGACCACCAGGGCCACCTCATAGGCGGCGTCAACATGCTGCTTGACCTGACAGACCGCAAGAGCGGCGAAGAGGCGGCGCAACGCCTGTCGGCGATCGTCGAGTCGTCCTTCGACGCCATAGTCAGCAAAGACGTCAACGGCGTCATCAAGACCTGGAACCGCGGCGCTGAGCAGCTGTTCGGGTACACCCCGGAGGAAGCCATTGGGCAGAACGTGACCTTCCTCATTCCGGCGCATCTGCACGTCGAGAGTTACCCTCCGTAAGAGAAAAAACGGAGACCTGTTCCCGGTTTCACTGACCATTTCGCCGGTCCGCAACGCGGCCGGCAGGATCGTCGGAGCCTCGAAGATTGCCCGTGACATCACCGCCGCCAGGGAGAGTGAGCAACGCATCCGCATGCTGATGCGAGAAGTCAATCATCGAGTCAAAAACCAATACGCCGTGATCCTGTCGATGGTCCGGGAGACCAACAAACGCACCGACAATCCCGTAGAGTTTGAGGCGCAGGTGCGGGAGCGGATCATGGCCCTGTCACGCTCGCACGATCTGCTTGTCTCAGCCGACTGGAAGGGTGCGAACTTGCGGGACCTTATCGAGGAGCAGATCAAACCGTTTCCGCGCGGCGACCTGATCTCGATGAGTGGCCCGGGCCTTATTCTAAGTCCCAATGCGGTGCAGTATCTGGGCATGGCCTTTCACGAGTTGTGCACAAATTCGGCCAAGTATGGCGTGCTGGCCGGCCATGCGGGGTCCTTGCAGGTAACCTGGGACGTTCAGATGGAGGGTGACCAGCCGTTGTTCACGCTCGCCTGGCTTGAGAACGACGGACCTACGGTCAAGGCCATCGGGAAAGCAGGTTTCGGTAGCGTGGTGCTCAAACGGGTCGCCCCCCAGGGGCTCCGCGGCGTGGGCGAGTTGCACTACGACAACGGCGAAATTTTGTGGCAGCTCAGTGCTCCCGCGGCGTTGGTCAAGGCCGGGCCGTACCGGGAGGGCGCCATCTAAGAGGAGTTCGGCGCCTTATTCCGCCTACGGGGGCCCGCTATGAGCCCTCTTCGGCGCGCGTTACCGCATCCCTTGACTCCTTGCAGGTGACCCGTGGCGACTACCGTGCCTCCAGATTGTCTCACCGCCCACCGGTCGGGCCCTCAGCCTGACCGAGATCCTCGGCAGTGCCATCGGCCGGAAAGTGCAGCTTGCTCGTCGTGAAACCAGCGATCGAAAGGTTGCGCAATGTCAGAAGCACCGCCGGCTGCGCGGCAGCAGCACCATCGACGATCGCGGCCTTTTCTTTCTTGCCCTTCGTGGTTCAGGCGAAGTGCTGGATCAGCCTGATGGTTGGGATCAGGCGGGGGCACGGCGTCCGGCTTCTCGAGTGCTTTCGGACACTGAAACCAGACTGGTATCCTACCCGGCGCGTCAGTCGCGAGCGACACATTCGGCAAGCGTCGAAATGAACCCGCCGGGCAGGACACCCCACTTCGAGGCCGTGGGAACAAATTGGCGATTGCCGGATTTGGCACCAGTTGCGCAACAGCCTTGCTGTCCTGCGTGAGGTTGCGACAGGGCGTTTATCGTTGCCACCGATCACGACGGCGCCCCAGTTCGAAGAGAAAGAAAAGATGATGGCCAAGGTTGCAAATGTCACGCCTGCCGCAGACCGGGGCGAAGTTCAGGCCGGAGCCACGCAGGACAAGACACCTGGGTTCGATCCTGCCGTTGTCCCTATGGAGACTGATGCGGAAGCGGCGGACACGCACAATCGCGTCTCTGAAGCAGGTCTGCGGCGTTCTCGTCGGCCGAGATTCCAAAACGATGCCAGTTTCGCCAACGCCATGCGGTCGCTAGAGGGCGAGCCAGAACTGCAGCCTAGCAGTAACTGGCCGCTGATGGTGATCGGAGCTGTCGTCTTGATAGCAGCCGCGATCTTCCTGGCGGCGAGCGTACTGCGCTAAATGCTCGTGATGGCGACTTAACCCGACGACAGTGCCGCCGCGAGGCTATCAAAAGGTTCTGCTGTGCGTTTTGCACCTTGGTCGATTGCCCGTCTGCAGTGCGGCCACGGCCCCGAGCGACCGCGACTGAGACATCCTTGACCGCTGCTGCAAAGCAGCTGGCTCGGCGGCTTCAGCTCTTTCGGCTGATCGGCATGCGCCTCGGCATCGCCAATCGTCTTCCCGACGGGTTGCAGCGGGCTCACCCTGTACGCGGCCGGGCCGCTCCCGCCCATCGCTATGGTCTGCCGCCGATGCGGCTGTCCATTATCCGTCAGCTTCTTGTCGAGGTCGGAACGGATGCCCAACGTCAACCTCCGAATCCGTGCTTTCCGCGTCTTGGCTCCAGTTCCGCACTGCGCATCGTCGATCACTGCTTTCCGGCATTTCGGTATTTTCGCTGGGATTTCTTTGCACACCGGCTGCTCAGGCGCGCGTTTCAGCGGCGAGGTCTGCCAGCCCATGTCCTAGTAGAAAAATGCAACCACGGAGCGACAATGATGACTTGCCGCAGGTTGCGTTGCGTCCGTCCATTGGGCCTAACCGCCACTTGGCTTGGAATGTGGCTAGGCTGGCTGCGTGCTGGTCGCCGCCGGTGCTGCTCTGCAGTCTCGGAGATTCTTGTCGACCGGCTGGCTGTTCGTACTGTCCGTCTTGGACTTATCCGGGTCGCCATTGTCACTGCACCCTACTAAGGCGAGCAATGCCGCCATTAGCACATCGCTCTCTAACTTAGTTTTGGGCGAAGTGTGCGGTGCCCATTCTGTCGAACCGCAGCAAAAGCCCTTGCTCGACGGCAACGCGGGCCAGCAGACGGTCCAGTTCGATGCCTTCAATCGGGCTCGTATCACCTGTCGAATGGCCTTGTATCCCAGCTCGGTCGAGACGAAATTATATCGCCTGCTCCGGGCAAAACTTGGAAATTCGGTCTAGTGGTAACGGTATCTGTGGAAAGCCCACGGGCCGCTTTTGGCATCATCGACCTGGAGCGCATCCATGACAGCTTCCGGACTGCTCTTTTCCGGGCTCACGGTTTGCACGCCGAGCCTGACATTCGACATCGCTTGCTCGATCGCATCTTCGTTGTTTCCGAGTTCGTCCTCCCGTACCCTCGCGCCCATAACCAGCCGCCTCGGCATCCTGCTCAATTTGCTCGGCAAGCACGGCGACACTGGCTTCTTCTCCACCAGCAACAGTGCCCACATTTTCTGCACCCAGGTTTCAAAAAACTCTCTGGTCGCGCTCATCTCGAAGCTCCTTCGCCCCATTAAGGGCGGCGGAGATCCGAAGTTCCATCGGAGCCTCGAGGAGCTTTTCTCACGCTTGCGTTGGAGCAAAGGTTCGCTCTTTTCTAGGGATCGCCAGACGTCCAACCGATCGTGCCCACTGGAGTGGTGTAGCTGACGGCATTGGTCGCCGTGCTCTCCGGCATGGGCCGGAATTGATCAGCGCGCCACTGCCGGCAGGCTGATGAGCGGATCATCGCTCATTTGGCTGATGGT
>SRUQ01000178.1 GCA_004791255.1 bacterium M00.F.Ca.ET.205.01.1.1 | reverse complement strand
GGAGTCGTCGATCATATCACGACGGGTGCCTCTCTCGCCCTCTATTCAACGCCATCGTTCTGGGTCGGCATGCTTCTGGTGGTCATCTTTAGCACGGCATTGGGCTGGCTACCTGGCTACGGTGGATATTCTCCGGGCGCGCTTAAGGGTTCTCTTGACTTATTGTTAGATTATCTGCGGCATCTCGGTTGCGGGATTGTGGGCCTACCTGTTCCCGGCGCTGCGGCAAGTGCGGCATCTGAACAGCCGGAGTTGATTAGGCGCTGGATTTGAGCCGCAGAGTCCCGAGTTTGGGCTAAATCAGGCTGGG
>SRUQ01000177.1 GCA_004791255.1 bacterium M00.F.Ca.ET.205.01.1.1 | reverse complement strand
CCAGCTTGTACACCGCCTCTAACGGCGGCATCCGCTTTACCGGCTACTACAAGCAGGCCAGCGGCTCAGAGGGCGCTTCGATGGTCGTTTCTCATGGCAGCTGCCAGACTGCCTGGGGATGCCTGCGCGTCACTGGGCAGACCAGCTCCGTTCCGGAAGCTACGTCGGTTGGCGCGAGCAGTTCTGCTCCCAACCCCCCTTCACTGACACCTTCCTGGGGCTCTGCTAGTGACCTTTGGTTCGCCGCGGCGGCGCAATGGGGCTTCTCCATCACTGCCGGTCCAGCCGGATACGCCAACGTCATCAACAAG
>SRUQ01000176.1 GCA_004791255.1 bacterium M00.F.Ca.ET.205.01.1.1 | reverse complement strand
TGGTGACGCTGACATCGTCCTCGGTCATGCCTTCCTTTTTTAGTTGTACGTTGAACCAGAATTCGGAAACGGAGCCCTCGTTCAGGGCGACGGGCTGGCCCTTCAGATCCTTGAGCGCCTTGACGTCGGGCTGCGTCACGACGCCATCACCGCCATGGCTGTCGTCCAGCGCCAGGACGTATTTGAAACAGAGATCGTCGGAGCGGTACTTCATCAGCTCGTCGACCGTGGAGGCCGCGCCATCGAGATCGCCGCCGGCGACCGCCGCCATATAGAGCGCCGACTCTTCGATCACTTTCAGGTCGACGTCGA
>SRUQ01000175.1 GCA_004791255.1 bacterium M00.F.Ca.ET.205.01.1.1 | reverse complement strand
TCTTAGTCATGCTTGCCATGCGATCGACCACTGCCCTCCAGTCGCCGGAACCACCTTGATTCCTGACAACATTGTGTCAGGAGCCTGTCGTTGCCGCAACGCGACAAAGCGCACAAACTGTTGCGAGTGCGCATTTTCAGCCGCATATGTTATACATTGTAAACAAACAGCGGATTCATTTCCGCCTGAGCCACGTTCAATGCGGCTACGGCGCAAATTTTTCCTCTCCGAAGCAGGAGCAGCGTCATGGACAAGCGCGATCTGTCGACCCTCTTCCGGGACCGTTTGAAATTGCTCTTGACACGCTCGGAC
>SRUQ01000174.1 GCA_004791255.1 bacterium M00.F.Ca.ET.205.01.1.1 | reverse complement strand
ATGCGCCGCGCCAGCTGCGATTTGCCGGCGCCAGTCGGACCGGTCAGCAGCACCGGGGCGCGCGAGCGGATCGCCACCTTCTCGATCTGGTCGATCATGCGGTTGAAGGCCACATTGCGGGTGGCAATGCCGGATTTCAGGAACGAGGTCGCCTCGTCGCGTTCGGCGGCGAAGCGGGTGGCGATCGCGTCATAGCGCGACAAGTCGAGGTCGATGATCGAATGGCTGCCGGTGGGATAGTCGCCTCCCTCCTTGCGCGGGGAAAGCTGCAGCAGCCGCGCCGGGATGAAACGCGCTTCGGTGAGCAGGAAC
>SRUQ01000173.1 GCA_004791255.1 bacterium M00.F.Ca.ET.205.01.1.1 | reverse complement strand
GCTGGATCGGCTGGTCCTTGGCGCGCACACGATTGAATTTTGGGCTCATAGGCGATCTTGAGGGCACCCTCTCCCAACTCTTTGGCGCACGTGTCATTGCGTATTCGACGGTTATGGTCGCCAACATGGGGGCACTGCCGATCATTGCCTCTGGACATCTGACGGAGGGACAGAAACCAGTGATGGTTTTCGACCGTCTGGCCCATGCCTCGCTCGCCTTTCACAGGCCGGTCGTGGCGCAAGAGACCCAGGTCGAGACTATTCCTCACAGCGACCTCGATGCCTTGGAGCAGATTTGCCGGAAGCATCCGGT
>SRUQ01000172.1 GCA_004791255.1 bacterium M00.F.Ca.ET.205.01.1.1 | reverse complement strand
GGCCGAGACGCCGCTCAACGAAAAGATCGTCACCTTGGTGCGCACCGTGCGCGGCCGTGAAATCCTGGTTTCGCGCCCGGCTGGAACGCCGGGCCAGACCGAGGGCAAGGCGCATGTCGCCGTCGACGGCAAAAGCGCGCTGCTGTTCGATCATGCCAGCGGCGAGCGCATCGGCGCCAACAAGGTCGTCACTTTGCGCAGCGGAGAAGCGGCATGAGCGCCAGCGCTCTCACCATTTCCGGCGTCGACAAATTCTACGGCCCGATCGACCGCGGCGTGCATGCGGTGAAGCAGCTGACGATCGAGATCGCCA
>SRUQ01000171.1 GCA_004791255.1 bacterium M00.F.Ca.ET.205.01.1.1 | reverse complement strand
ATCGACGCGGCGCGGATCATCGAGCGGGTCGGCGCCGATAACATCTTCATCCATCTCGACACCTACCACATGCATATCGAGGAGGAGAGCTTCGGTTCCGGCTTCGAGGCGGCAGCACCCTATCTCGGCTATGTGCATGTGTCGGAAGCCAATCGCGGCGTGCCCGGTCGCGGCATGCTCAACTGGGCGGCCTGCATGAAGGCGATCGCCGACATCGGCTATCAGGGCCCAATCACGCTCGAAAGCATGAACCACGTCGATGTCGATATCGCCGGCGGGCTCGCGGTGTGGCGGCCGGTGGCGGAAGACCCGCG
>SRUQ01000170.1 GCA_004791255.1 bacterium M00.F.Ca.ET.205.01.1.1 | reverse complement strand
GTCAAAAGGCCTCCGATGAAGGCCGATGTCACCAGATAGCCGATCAGGTTGATGTTGAGGCCCATCCATAGAGCGGTCGCGGCCAGAAGCTTGGCGTCCCCGCCGCCCATGCCGCCGAGCGCGAAAAGGCCGAACGTCACCGCAAGCACGAGGGCGCCGGCGGCGAAGTGCCAGCCATAGGTTGCCCAGTCCATACCGGTGAGCGGCGCGACAAGCGCGAACGTCGCCACAAGGAGCACGGGAACGCGGTTGGCGATCGTCATCGACAAGGTGTCCGAGATCGCAGCAAACAACATGCAGAAGGGAAAGACGAC
>SRUQ01000169.1 GCA_004791255.1 bacterium M00.F.Ca.ET.205.01.1.1 | reverse complement strand
GCAGGCCTCCCGACCGGTCATAGTCCCGCTCGACGAACGCCCTTGTCAGCTTCTCGTCGAACGGATGCACGGTGCTCGCGATGACGCGGGCCTCGCTAACGATGAAGTCGATCACCTGCTCGCGATCCGACCAATCGACCTTCTCGCCTGCCGCCGCGTGCTCTTTGTAGCTCTCGGACATTCCCGGCAGATGCGAGGTGTCGATGCCGACTGGCGACGTGCTGATCCCGGTCAGCGCCGTGACGCGCGACGGGTGTTTCAGCGCCACCAGCTGCGCGATCATGCCGCCCATCGACATGCCGACCACATGCGCCC
>SRUQ01000016.1 GCA_004791255.1 bacterium M00.F.Ca.ET.205.01.1.1 | reverse complement strand
CGGCGCCCGACAGGGTGAACTCGTCTGTATGACAGATGCCGGTCGCCTTGATCTCGACCAGCACCTCGCCGTCGCGCGGCCCTTCGAGGTCGACCTCCATGATCTCCAGCGGCTTTCCGGCGGCGACGGCGATTGCGGCACGGGTTTTCATTCTTCCCCTCCTTAGGTTTTCGGCAACAGGCAGCTGTGCAAAAGACTCAGGCGCTCTTCAGCAGCACGACATTGGTCTTCGCACCGACGTTATCCAGCCAATCCGTGCGCATCTCCGGCACGGAATCCAGCAGCAGACGAGTGTAGGGATGGCTTGGACCACCGAGTATCTTGGCGGTCGCGCCACTTTCTACCACCTCACCCCGGTGCATTACGGCGACCTGATCAGCGATCTTGGCGACGATCGAAATATCATGCGTGATGAAGAGGAAAGTCACGTTCAACTCACGTCTGAGCCACTCCACCAATTCGAGGATCGTCGAGGCGACAATGGTATCGAGCGCCGAGGTGATCTCATCACAGATGATCAGTTTCGGTTTCGCCGCCAGCGCCCGGGCGAGGTTGACCCGCTGCTTTTGCCCGCCAGACAATTCGGCCGGATACCGTCCGAGCATTTCCTTCGGCAACTCCACCAGATACATGAGATGCTCGACTTCGCTCTGCAGCGCCTTGCCCTTCAGGCCAAAGTAGAATTGCAGCGGTCGCGCCAGTATCTTGCGGATCGTGTGCCGGGGATTGAGAGCGACATCGGCCATTTGAAATGCGAACTGGATGTCGCGGAGCTGCTCCAGCGAACGATTGACAATGCCTTGCCGCAAGGCAGTACCATTAAGCCGGATTTCGCCCGACTGGACAGCCATCAGTCCAGAGACGATTCGGCCGAGGCTGGTCTTACCCGAACCGGATTCGCCTATGATGCCTACGATCTCACCCGGTTGCACTGACAGCGATACGTTGCGAACAGCCAACGTCACGGGCGATTTGCCGTAGCCGGCTGACACCGACTGCAACTCGAGCACCGGCGGGCTGGCGGAAACCTTAATCGGACCACGCGGTTCCACCTTCTCGGGCATGACATGCGCGGCACCAATCAGTTTACGCGTGTATTCCGCATTGGGACGATGGATGATCTCCTCTACCGGCCCGTGTTCGACCATCTCGCCGTTCCTGAGCACGACGATCTCGTCGGCGATCTGCGCAACGAGCGCGAGATCATGGGTGACGTAGATAACCGAGACGCCCGTCTCCGCGATGAGACGCTTGAACGCGCGCAACACCTCAATCTGCGTCGTGACGTCGAGCGCGGTTGTCGGCTCGTCAAGGATGAGAAGTCGCGGCTCACTGATCATTGCCATGGACGCCATCAGGCGTTGCAACTGGCCACCACTTACCTGGTGTGGATAGCGTCGGCCTATCCCGCGCGGATCCGGCAATTCCAGCCTGGAGTAAAGAGCTTCCGCCCGCGCGACGGCGTCAGTTTTCGCGACCTTCATGCGCGTAACAGGGACTTCGGTCACCTGCCGGTTGATCTTCAGAGCGCCGTTGAAAGCGGCAGCCGCGCTCTGGGCGACATAAGTTACACGGGTCCCGCGAATTTTTTGAAGCTGGCGGTGGTCAAGCCCGCACAATTCGGTTCCGTCGAGCACTATCGAGCCGGATTTCATTTCGCAGCCTGGCTTGAAGTATCCCATCGCCGACAGAGAGATCGTAGTCTTGCCCGAGCCGGACTCACCAATCAGCGCCAGGACCTTTCCTGGCTGGATGGAAAAAGTGATATTCTTTGCGATCGGTGTCCGCACCCCGCTTTCGGAAACTGCGTCAACGCAAAGGTCTCTGACTGACAATACCGGTGCCTGCATGGGACCACCTTCCAACTTATCGGCGAGTGCGTTTGACGACGGCAATGTACCAGTCGACGAGCAGGTTTACTGAAATGGTGATCAGGGCGATCGTTAGTGCCGGATAGATCGGCGTGTAATCGCCCAGCATAAGCCCCTGAATGTTCTCCTTGACCATCAGGCCAAGATCCGAATGCGGAGGCTGCACGCCCAGCCCGAGAAAACTCAGCGCCGAAATGAACAGGATCGCGTAGGTGAACCTTATGCCAAATTCGGCAAGAAGCGGTCCGGCTGTGTTGGGCAATATCTCGTGGAAGATGATCCACCCGAGTTTCTCGCCGCGCAGTCGCGCCACCTCGACGAAGTCTCGCACCACGATATCCGCGGCAAGGGCGCGGCCGACGCGATAAACCCGGGTGGCGTCAATCAAGCCGACAGTCAAAACCAGAACCGGAATGGACGACCCTAGGCCTGCAATCACCACCAGCGCAATCATCATCGACGGAAACGAGATCAACGCATCAACGATGCGGCTAACCACCTGGTCAAAGCGGCCCCCGATTACTGCGGAGAGGAAGCCGAGGCTGCTGCCCAGCGTGAAACCAAGAGCGGTGATGCCCGTGCCGACACCGATCGTCACGCGTAACCCGTAGATGATACGCGACAGGACATCGCGCCCCAGAAAATCTCCGCCCAACCAGTTCACGGCACTTGGGGCAGCGAATGGCTGAGTCACAATCTCGCCCTCCTGGAACGGCGCCAGCAAAGGCGCCGTCAACGCGGCTGCAACCGCAATCAGCAACACCACCGTGCAAATGGACGGCAAGATGGGCAACCGCAGCACCGAGCGTTGCGAGCCGAGCTTGACAGGCCCTGGCAAAACACTCATCGCGGATACCTCACTCTTGGGTTGGCAACGATGGCGACGATGTCGGCGGCGAGATTGAGGACGATATAGGCGGCGCAGAAAAGCATCGCGCAGATCTGCACGGCAGGAACATCCCGGATCGTGACCGCGTCCACCATGTAACGACCTAATCCGGGAAAATTGAACAGGGTCTCGATGACCACAACGCCGCTGATGAGGTAGGCGAGGTTTAGCGCTATCACATTCGCAATTGGCCCCAACGCATTGGGCAATGCATGCACCACCAGAACCCGCCACCGCGGCAGGCCCTTCAAGGTGGCCATTTCCAAAGCCGGTGTTTCCAGCACCTCAAGCACCGCGGTCCTTGTCATGCGCGCCATGTGCGGCAGCACGGCGAACGTCAGCGTCGTCACAGGGAGTACGAGCACTCTCAACCAGTCGAACAGATCGTACGAAGACCGTATCCGCGCGATCGAGGGCAACCAGCCAAGTTTCACTGCAAAGAGTGTCACCAGAAGGATCGCCAGCAGAAAATCGGGAATCGAGATCATGAAAACGGAGAACGCCGAAATGGCTCGGTCGACCTTGCTGTTTGGTCGCGACGCGGCGATGAGACCAAGCAAGAGAGACAGTGGCACGGCCACCGCCGCGGTTGAGCAGGTCAGGATCAGGCTGTTTTGTGCACGCGCGAGAGCCGTAGCCCCGACATCCAGACGGTTGACCAGGGACTGTCCCGCGTCGCCAACAAGCAAATTCCCGAGCCAATGAAGATATCGGAGGTAGGCGGGATCATCGAGGTGCAAACGCACATGCAATGCGCTGACCAGTTCCGGGGTCGCTCCTTGACCCAGTATGGCCGTAGCAACATCGCCGGGCAGAATTTCCGTACCGACGAAAACCAGTAGCGATACCAGCATTAAGGTTGCTACGCCTATGGCGGCGCGCTGCGCTATCAGAAGCGGCATATACATCCGGCACCTATGTTGAAGGACGTTAGCGGCGCCGTGGCGCCGCTAACCGATCATGTAAGCAATCAGGCATCTACCCAGACGTTCGTGGCGAACTGGAAGAAATCCAGATTGCCCGACGGATGCGCCTTAATACCTTTCACATGGGAGGCATGCGCATCGAGAATGTCGAGGAACGTCATCACCGCCACGCCACCGTCATCCTGAAGCATGCGCTGGCATTCGCCATAGATTTCATATCGTTTGGCGAAATCGAGCGTGCCACGTCCCTCGACCAGCAACTTGTCGAACTTATCGTTTTTCCAATGCGTTTCGTTATAGTCGCCACCGGTCTTGTAGGCGATGCTGAGGATGAGATCGGGCACCGGCCGGCCATCCCAGCTCGATATCAACATCGGCTGCTTGATCCAGACCTTTTCCCAATAGCTGTCGGCGGGAATCTGCTGGAGGTCGAGATTGATACCGCACTTGGCCGCGCTCTGCTGATAAACTTGGGTCGCGGCCACGCATCCGTTGCGAGGCGCGTCCGAAGTGTAGAACGGCAGCTTGGTGTTCTCCAGGCCCGCCTTCTTGATGTGGAACCGCGCCTTGTCCGGATCATAGGCGCGCTGCGGGATCTCCTTGTTGTAGAAGGGATCAATAGGCGCGATCGGATGATCATTGCCCACGACGCCAAAGCCCTTATAGACGTTCTGGACGATCGCCTCGCGGTCAATAGCGTATTTCATGGCCATTCGGACGTCGTTCTTGCTGGTCGGATCCATGTCGAGCATCATCGCGACATTGACATGGGTGCCGCTCTTGGCGTTCAGCACGACCATGTCCGGGTTGGCCTGAAGGACGGGAACGGCGGTCGGGTCAAGGTCCATGACAATGTCCACATCGCCAGATAGCAGCGCATTAACGCGTGCCGTCCTGTCGGGAATGCCGACATATTCGATCTCGTCGACATAGGGCCCGCCCGATCCCCAATAGTGATCGTTGCGCGTCAGCACATAGGATTGAGCAGGCTCGAAAGTCTTGACCTTGAATGGCCCGGTTCCGGAAGCCTTGCCGAGGAACTCGGTCGCGCCATCCTCGACGATATGGACGCGCGTGTCGCTGAAGGTAATCGGAAGATCGGCATTTGGCGCGTCGAGCACAAAACGCACGGTGTGATCATCGACCTTCTTCATCTCCTTGATCTGCGACATGA
This sequence comes from bacterium M00.F.Ca.ET.205.01.1.1, assembly GCA_004791255.1. Lineage (GTDB taxonomy): Bacteria > Pseudomonadota > Alphaproteobacteria > Rhizobiales > Rhizobiaceae > Mesorhizobium. Next base: position 64,560 of record SRUQ01000016.1, on the reverse strand, counting down.
ATGCCTTGGTTGGCGACGTCGACTTGTCCGACTTAAGCCGTGTGTAGCTATAGATTACGTCGTCGGCACCAAAACGCTTTCCGGAGTGGAAGGTGACATCGGAACGTAGCTTGAACACCCATTCCGAAGCGTCCGCGTTGGGCTCCCAGGACTCCGCCAACCACGGTATCGCCTTGAGATCGGGCCCCCTGTTGACCAGAAGGTCATAGACGGCAAAGCCGACCATCGCGTTGTTCGAGTCGTAGAAATTTCCGGGATCAAGCGTATCGCTGCTCGTCCAGGCATTAAGCGCAACCACCAGCTTGCCGCCCTTCTTCGGGGCAGCTTGGGCAAAGCCGGCATTGGCGAAAGGAAGAAGCAAGCCTGCGCCGGCAAATCCTTTCAGGATAGTCCTACGCGAAACCGAGAAATCAACCGGGCTCGGTGGCCCACCGTTCGACAGTGACATTACGCGTTCTCCTCAAAAACTGCAATCTCAGTGTTACCGAAATATGAAATAGGTGCAAAGAGAAAAATGACCGCCGCCGACCATTTTCTTGCATAATGTATATACATATGCGGAGAATTTTCCTCAAGTTTTTCAAAAAAACTTATTATAAAACAGATAGTTATCTCTGGTCCAAGTGTCTGTCTGAGCATCTTGGACCAGAGCTGTCATTGTTTGGGAGATTGACAGTTAGCGGCTCTTGGTTGATTAAAGTGCGATCTCAGTTTTCGAGTTTCAGACCGACGATCAACCGGAGGAAGAAATAATGAATGTCCAGCTATCTGCCGTTGAACGCATCCGTAACGAGCTGACGCGGGTCAAGACGCTCAATCCTTCCGAAGCGACCACGATGCCGCCCGCGTATTACACCTCAGAGGAGTTTCTCTCGCTCGAGAAGGAGCATGTTTTCCGCAAGGAATGGATATGCCTCGGCCATCAGGGTGAAGTGCCCAATCCCGGCGACTACTTCACAACCGAACTCGTTGACGAGCAATTGCTGGTCACCCGCGGCAAGGATGGCGTGATCCGCGTTTTTTCAAATGTCTGCCGGCATCGCGGCAACATCATCGCTGAAGGCAGAGGCAATGCTTCCCGGTTTTCGTGCGCCTATCACGCATGGACCTATGCGGGAGACGACGGCCGGCTGATCGGCGCGCCTTTGATGGACAAGGTTCCAGGCTTCGACAAGACGAAATGCTCCTTGCCGTCCTTCAAGACCGAGATCTGGAATGGCTTCCTGTTTGTCAACCTGAGCGGCGATGCCGAGCCGCTGGCCCCGAAACTGGCCGAGATCGAGCCCCTCATCCGGAACTATCACATCGACGACCGCAACTTTCTCTACATCACGGAAGACGTCTGGAGGACCAACTGGAAGTCGCTTTGTGAGAACTTCATGGAAGGCTATCATCTTAGCGCAACGCACTCGAAGACGCTCCACCCGATAACCCCCACCAGCCTTTGCGAAAAGATACCTGGCAATGGGGCCTTTACGGGATACAAGGCGCACTACAATCCGAACACTCCCGAACGTGGCCCCTTCCATCCGGATCTGACGCGCGAGGAACAACGCTTTAGCGGGCTCTATTGCATCTACCCTGGCCTCGTTTTCTCCGTAGCGCCCCACTTCACACTGTTTCTGTGCCTGCGTCCGGCCGGCGCCGACGCGGTTGCTATCAGATGGGGTGTGGCTGGCGTTCTGACCGATCCGGATGATCCGGGTGTGCACAGCTACGTCAAGCTCTGCAATGATTTCAATGCCGAGGACCGAGCGAAGCTCGAGACGCTTCAGCGCGGTCTGAAGACGAAATATTACCAAAGCGGCCCGCTAGCGGCGGACCACTATGAAGGCACCATCTGGGACATCTACCAGTTCATGGCCTCCCGGCTCGCCAGCGACGTTGAACTCTGACCGACTTCAACGGAGAGGCAGATATGTCCATTCTAGATCATGACGGCCCCCTGCATAAGGAAGCGACTGCGTGGCGGCGCCATCTCCATTCGATCCCGGAGTTGAGTTTCGACGTCATTGAAACGGCCGCCTTCGTCGCCGACAAGCTGCGCGATTTCGGCTGCGACGAGGTTGTCACCGGCATCGCCCGCACGGGCGTCGTCGGGCTCATCGAGGGCCGTGTTGGTGGTCCTACCGTCGGATTTCGGGCCGATATGGACGCGCTGCCAATCCAGGAACAGACGGGGTCCCCTTGGGCATCCACCACACCGGGCAGGATGCATGCCTGCGGCCATGACGGACACACCGCGATGTTGCTAGGGGCGGCCAAGTACCTTGCCGAGACCAGAAATTTTCCCGGGCGTATCGCTGTGATCTTCCAGCCTGCGGAGGAGGATGGTGGCGGCGGCAACGTAATGGTGCAGGAAGGCATGATGGAGAGATTTGGAATTTCCAAGGTCTTCGGCATGCACAACGCGCCGGGTCTGCCGGTGAGTCATTTCGCAATGCGGCCAGGGCCGATCATGGCGGAGACATTGGAGTTCGCCATCACCGTAACGGGGCGCGGCGGACACGCGGCTCGGCCCAACGAGACGATCGATCCCATCATCATCGGCTCTCACATCGTGTCAGCCCTGCAGACGATTGTGTCGCGCAGCGTCAATCCAATGGATTCGCTCGTCGTCTCGGTGACGAAATTTCAGGCCGGCAGTGCATTCAACATCATTGCCGACCAGGCACACTTGAGCGGCACGATCCGATCCCTTCGCAAGGAGGTGACGGAGAACGCCCGCCAACGGATCAAGACGATCTGCGAAGGCCAGGCCGCGCTGCTTGGCGGCCGCGCCGAGGTCGAATTCATACCGAGTTATCCGGTTACCTTCAATCATCCGGCGGAGACCCGGCTGGCAGCCGCCGTTGCGACGCAGGTATCCGGATCAGCTAACGTCGATACCGATGTGGCGCCTACGATGGGCGGGGAAGATTTTTCCTATATGCTCGAAGCCCGACCTGGAGCCTATATCCTTATCGGCAACGGCGACGGGCCGGGTTTGCACAACCATGGTTATGAATTCAACGATGAGGCGATCCCCTACGGAATCAGCTATTGGGCCTATCTGGCACAAGCTGCGTGAAACTTCCGAGGCGGCCTAGTTAGACCGGCGTCCGCTGGATAAGCTAAGCCAACAAGGCAGAAGGAAACTCAAACTGAACAGACATTACGCGGAAGAGGCAAGAGAGGATGGCGGTCGCGCACGGTTGAAGACGCCGCTCAACGACCAGATCCATCAGAAGCTGCGGTGGAATCTTGCTTCGGGAATTTATATGCCTGGCCAACGTCTTTCCACGCGCACGCTGGCGGGGGAATTCGGCACCAGCGCCATGCCTGTTCGTGAGGCATTAAAGCGGCTTGCGGCAGAACGGGTTCTCGTTGTCGAGCCGAACAGTGCTTTCCGCGTGCCGTTCATCAACCTGCAGCGCGGCATCCAGCTTTTCGAGATTCGCAAGACCCTCGAGATTCTCGCAACGCGCTATGCCGTTCCTCGTCTGACTCGGGTACAGATCGACCTGCTCCGCAAGGTCGACAACGACATGATCGCCGCAATGGAGCGCAAAGATGCGCAGGGCTATTTCGCTGCCAACTATTCCTTCCATTTTCTGATTTATTCCGCGGCCGACAGCCCCGATCTTGTGGCTCTCATAGAGGGACTGTGGATGCAGATCGGACCGTTCTTTGCATCCATCCTCGATGTCGACAGCTACAACCATGGCTGGCAGGTCTATCATACAGATATTATTGAGGCGATCCGTGCAGGGGACGAAGACGCCGCCGTGGCCGCGATCGGCCGGGACATAGACTCGGCCAAGGCCTATTTTGTCTCGAACGATCTCGCTGAACGTCAACCATAGGCAAGTCGTCACACCCCGCGTATATGGGCATCACGGGCATCATGTTGGATGCTCTTGTCATTCAGTTGCTGGCCTCCTGGCTCTTCTTGTCGAGAACCGACATACCGGGTGAACTGACGCACCAGCCATCGCGGGGAAGCACTTTGTCAGGATTCATGATCGATCGACCGTCGAGCGCCCACTTGATCCGATGCATCGTAGCAAGCTTGGTCGGATCAGACGCTGCCAGGAGTGAGTGGATGCGCTTGGAACCGACACCGTGCTCGGCCGAGAAGGACCCACCCATTTCCCGAAGGCAAGAGTACAGGGCGTCCTCGATAGGCTGAGCGATGTGGCGAGCCAAGGGCCCTTGGCAGTTGAGGACGATATGCAGATTTCCATCGGCAAGGTGTCCGAAGACGTATGGAGCCAGATCAGGCCGGATCGCCGCAAGGCCCGGCAGAACCTTATCGAGATAGGCTGAAATCTCCGACAGCGGCACCGATACATCGAAAGACGGCGCGTTGGGATGGGCGCGGTACAGAACGTCGGTGTTCTCTCGCAACCGCCACAACTCGTCCTCCTGCCGCTTCGAGCCGGCGACGATGCCTGTCGCGTCCGGGAAGAGCTCGAGCACATTTGCAAAAATGCGCTCGAACTCATCGCGCAACGCGCCCTCCATCGCCCCGCCGAGCGACAAGAGCAGGAATATTGGCTGATCTGGCGGGACTTCTGGTTCCGACCACCCATTTTTGGAGGCCGCCAGTCTGAAAAAGCCGTTCCACATCGCCTCGGCTGCCCGCAGATGTCCGGCGCTTGTATCCAATGCCAGGCGAACGGTCTGAAGAGCGGCATCAACCGAAGGAAGGCCCAGAAGCGCTGTGGCCGTGGCCTGCGGAACCGGGTCAAGTTTGACCACCACGCGCGTTACGATGCCGAGGGTGCCTTCGGCCCCGATGAACAAATGCTTCAGATCATAGCCCGCGGTGTTTTTTACGACCCGCGTCAGGTCAGAATAGATCGACCCATCGGCCAGCACGGCCTCGAGGCCAAGCACGCGATGGCGCATGACGCCATTGCGGAAAGCCATGATACCGCCGGCGTTGGTTGACACCATTCCGCCGATCGTCGCCGAACCGCGCGCGGCCAGATCGATGCCCGGCTCCAGGCGGTTTTCGAGCGCAGCGGTCTGCAAGGCTTCCAGCGTAACTCCGGCGCCGACGACCGCGACGCGTTCGACAGGATCGAGCCGCTCGATACGGTTCAAGCGGGCCGTTGAAAGAATGATCTCGCCGGGCAACAAATGGCTCCCCCCGACAAGGCCTGTCCGACCGCCCTGTGGCATGATGGGAATTTCATGTTGGCGGCAGATGCGAACGACAGCCGAGACTTCCTCGGTGGAAGCCGGCATCGCCGTAATGCCGACATCGCAATCGGGTCCGGTGGCACCATCTTCGATCCGCACGTTTGCGTCCCCCAGTGCCTCGCGGATTTTGTCAAGCGCGAGTTGGGGTATCCCGTAGTTGCCGAACCGGTTGGGGTCATTGATCGATGCCGTCCTGTTCATCGCCGCACCAGCTTTGCAAGCTCCGCGATCAACCGGTCATTATCTGCGGGAGAGCCTATCGTGACGCGCAAGTAGGTTTCATAGCCGCGTTCACGCCAGGCCTTGACGATGATCCCCTGCCTGAGAAGTTCGGCTGCGGGGCTGGCACTATCGCCCTTGCAATCGAAGAAAATGAAGTTGGTTTGAGAGGGCGCGACGCGAAACCCAAGTCCGGCAAGCGCCGCTGCGACCCGCTCGCGCTCGGCCCTGACGCCGTTTGCTGAGGCTTTCATCCAGCTCGCATCCGCAAGTGCGGCGATCGCCGCAATTTGTGCGGCCGCGTTGACGTTGAATGGCGTCTTTGCCGCCGCGACCACGGTGGCGAGCTCGATACCGGAGCAGACGGCGTAGCCCACGCGCAAGCCTGCCAAGCCGTACGCTTTGGAGAATGTACGCAGCACGACATAGTCGATGCCGCTGGCGCGCAGTACCTCGACACCATCGGGTGCGCCGGGGTCGGAGAATTCGAAGTAGGCCTCGTCGAGCACGAAAAGCGTGCCCGGGCGAACGGCACTGACGAGACGCCGCAATGCAGCGTGATCGAGGCCCGGCCCGACTGGATTCCAGGGCGAAGAGACAAAGACAATACGGGGTTGCGACGAGATTGCTTTTTCCAGCGCGGGCAGATCAAACCCCATTTCCGGGGTCATGGGAATCTTGACGACGGTCGCGCCAACCGCCAGCGGCTCTATCTCGTGCAGGCCGAAGCTCGGCACCGTCGTGACCACCGACGTGCCAGCAGCCAGCACGGCGCGAGAGATCGCTGCGATCATCTCCTCGGAACCATTGCCAACAACGATCAGGCCGGGATCGACTACAAGTTTTTCGCCAAGTGCCGCACGCAGTTCCGCGCAGGCCGGATCCGCGTACCGCCACGGCTCGAACAGTGACGAGGCCAATGCAGCCACGACTTTGGGGGAACAGCCGTCGGGGTTCTCATTGCTGGCAAGGCGCGCGATGTCGTCGCGCCCGCTGATCGCTCGTGCCACCGCAACATTCATGCCGGCATTGTATGGCGGCAATGATGTAATATGCGGGTTTAAGGGGAGTGGCGATCTTGATTTATAGGACTGTCCCAACGGTCTTTCCCCCAATGCAATCGCCTGACGCCGCTTCATCAAATGTCCAGGATCACCGGCCCGAGCGGCTTTGAACAGCACAGCAACACTTCGCCTGCCTCGAGGTCGTCCAGAGGCTCTTCAAAATAGGCGACTTCACCGTCGATCAGATGTGATTTGCAGGTGCCGCAGATCCCGGCCCGGCAGCTGAAGTCAGGAGACAGCCCCTGTGCCTCGGCAAAGTCCAGGAGCGATTCCGACTTTTTATCCCACGCCGCCTTCACGCCCGACTTGCGAAATTCCACAATCGTTGCGTCGCTGGATGGGTCGATGCGTTCTGGCGGCCGACTGGCGGCCGGCGCAGGCACCGCGTCGGGCTCAAGCACCGTCGCCGGACCGAAGAACTCGTATGCGATATTCTGTTTCTGCACACCGAGGCCGCGCAGAACTCCATAGACCGCCTGCATGAATGGCGGCGGACCGCAAAGATAGAATTCGTAGTCGTCGATCGGCAGCTGGCTTTGCAGTACCTCCCGCGAAACGAACCCCTCGCTGTGGAAGTGCTGATTGTCCCTGTCCCGTTCAGTCGGCGACCGATAGCAGTAATGAGCGCTCAACCCAGGACGCGTGGCGACGAGGCCCTCAACTTCATCGCGCAACGCATGCACGTCTCCATTTTCGCAGGCGTGAATGAACACTACTCGACGGTCGGACGTCGACGCCAAGGAATGCAACATCGACACCATCGGCGTGAGGCCGACGCCGCCGCTGAGCAGCACGACAGGGCGGGTGCTTGCCGTATCAAGGACAAACTCGCCGCGCGGTCCTTCCGCCACCAGCGTGTGACCCACGTCTACAACGTCATGCAGGAAACACGAACTTACCCCGTCTGGAAGCCCGGAGACGGGGGCTCCCTCGCGCTTGACGGTGATGCGATATTGACCTTTGGCATTTGGCGAGTTCGAGACGCTGTAGTTGCGCAGCACATGATCCTTCTGAGTGCCGCCCTGGTTCGCGACTGGAACCCGAAACACCAGAAACTGACCCGGATCGAAAGGGCGCCAGTCCTGAGAGCTTTCCGGCTCGAGATAGAACGACGTGATAATCGCGCTTTCCTTGACCTTCGCGACCACCTTGAGATTGCGAAAGCCCTTCTTTTCCATGGTCGCCCTGGCAACAGATACATTCATTCGGCAGCAGCCAATTTCTGATTTTCACTTTCAATCAGCTTGGCAAGATTGCGCCGAAAGCGCAGCGGGCCGACGTCGATCTTGAGGTCCAGGTTGGGCGTGCGCTTGTTGGCCATGCCTTTGTGCACCTCATTGAGCACAGCGCGATCCTCGTCAAAGGCGCCGCGAACGGACGTAGCAAACTGTCGCGATACTTCTTCATCGTCTGGTGCAAAATTGCGCATTTGAAACCAGAAGTATTTGGTCTGGTTTTCATCGACGGGAGTCATGAAGTTGTAGCTGTCCATGAGGAACACGTCCTCGTGATACTCCCTGCCTTCGCCGCCGGTGCGCGCGGGCAGGAAAATAGCCTTGATGATCGCATTGCTCGGGTAGCGCACTTCGTAGTGCTGCTTGCGGTCGCAGTTACCCGCAAATTTCAGGAAGGGCTTATAGAACGGCGCCGGTTCGACATCGACCATCCAGCGCCAGACGGTCACACCGTCGGCACCTACGGTCGTCTCCAGTGGAACGTCCTCCATCGCCTGGACACCGCCAAAAGAAGACTGATGCACCCAAGACACGTGGGACGGGTCGAGCAGGTTGTCGGTCATGTAAAGGTAGTTGCAGTCGAGCGCCATCGATTCGCCGCGGTTTACACCCCAGGTCGGATCGCCCCAGTGGTCGACCTCAAATATCAGGGCCGGGTCGGCCTTTTGCAGTTCGCCCATCCATATCCAGAGCAGGCCGTAGCGCTCGGCAATCGGATAGGAACGCACGCATGCAACATGGGGAATTTTTTCCGCACCGGGAACGCGCGTACACGTTCCAGTGCTGTCGAACGTCAAGCCGTGATAGCCGCATTCGACCATATCGCCCTTGATGCGGCCCTTGGACAGCGGCAGCTTGCGGTGCGGGCATGCGTCTTCGAGCGCCGCCACCGTGCCATCGGTCTTTCGATAAAGGACAATGTCCTCCCCGAGGACTCTTATCGGATGCAATTCACCGCCAACCTCATTTTCCCAAGCGGCGGCGTACCAGCAATTTCGCAGAAACATGCGTTCTCCCCCAGCTGACGAGTTCCAAACAGAATAGGTCGAGGCCGAGGCCCGAAATAGGACTTGCATCTGCGTTCTATTTTAGAAAAACTAAAAGGTGAAACGTTCCGGCCTTGGGCTTTTGCTGCGTGAGAAAACCGACGCCTTTGCGCGCAATACAGGCCTTTGAGGCCTTCGGCAGGCGCGGCAGCGTAACAGCTGCAGCAAATGAGCTTGGCGTGTCGGTTGGCGCGGTCAGCCAGCAGATACGAAAAGCCGAAGAGGCCCTGCAGGCGAGATTGTTGGAACGGCGAGGGAGAAGTGTCGCGCTCACGGCGCTGGGCCGCGTTTACTACGAGGCGGTGTCAATCGCATTCAAACAATTACGCGATGCCGAGAATGTCGTCGCGCGTGCCAGATCCGCCGCGACATTGACGATCTCGTGCCTGCCATCGCTCGCCAGCAAGTGGATAGCGCCGCAGCTTATGGATTGGCAAACCGGGCACGCTGGCGCAACCGTGCGTCTCGTCGGCGCTGAACAGGAGCCGAACTTGGGGCCCGACCAAGTTGATTTTCGCATCTCATACGGATCGAAAATACATGATTTCGACAACTACACCGAACTGTTTACGGACTGCGTGGTTCCGGCCTGCGCACCTGCGCTGCTGGCCGATCACCCGGTCGGAGTTCCATCCGACATTCTCGATTTTCCGCTGCTTGGCATAGAATGGGCGCGAGACCACCAGTCGCCGCCGAGTTGGGCGGAATGGGCCAAGAGTATCGGGGCGTCATACCGAAGGACGTCCGGCGAGGTTGCTTTTTCATTGTCCAGCGCGGCAATCGACGCCGCGATAAATGGAAAAGGATTTGTACTAGCCCAACTATCCATGGCTGCCGACGATATTGCATCCGGACGGCTCGTCGTGCCGTTCGATCAACGGGTCAAATTGCCAGATGCATATTTCTTGGCCTGGGACCGCGGGGCACTTGAAAAGCCGTTCGGGCCAGACCTTCGTGCCTGGATCATTTCGATTTCGAAGCGGCTAGGTTCAGTTTCGGTGGGTTCAGGAACTCCGCCCCGCCAGCACTCATGAGAATTCCAGCAGCCGGCTGGCAGCGGGCTCACTGGTCGCGCTCTCGCAGGGCACGGCGTTGCTCTAATCAAGCGAGTCAGGCCTCCCGATCTCACAAATCGTGCTTATGGATGTCGCCGTCCTTCAGGATCATCATGAGCCTGGCCTGATCCTGCAGCAGCGACAGATCGTCGAGCGGGTTGCCGTCGATCGCCAAGAGATCGGCTCGTAGTCCGACAGCAACACGACCGATCTCGGCGGTCATGTTGAACAGTTCGGCCGCGGTGCTGGTTGTCGAGCGGATGACATCTATGGGGGGCAGGACCTCGCCTCGGATCGAGAACTCCAGCGACTGGTGCCGGTGCAACGGACCTATCAGATCGGTGCCATAGACTATCTTCACCCCGCGTCGCCGAGCAATTTCGAGCGACTTGGAGCCGACGTCCAGGACGCTTTGATCTTGGCGTGCAGTTCGGCCGGCATGCCGATCTCGAGTCCTTCTTCCCACATGGTGATGTAGGCCGAAAGCGTCGGGACCAGAAAGGCGTCACGCTGGACCATCAGCTTCGCGGTCTCGTCCTCGAGGAAGTTCCCATGTTCCACCGACCGGACGCCATTTGACACGGCATGATGGATACAGCGGTCGGTATAGGCATGCGCCATCACATAGCGCTCGGCGTTTTCCGCCTCCTCGACGGCGGCCCGGCCCCCGTATCGTCCAAGGCCCATTGACAGCATTGTGTAAACGTTTACAATTTTGATGTGACGCCGTCGGCACTTGGCGGCTCGCGATCGAGAGGCATCAAATGACACCCCCTCAAGGGCGCGCCATGAACAATCACACGCGCAATGTGTTCCGGCGGATAGCGAGATTTTGCATCCCTATTCTCGCGCTTCTAATGTTTGCAAAACTTAGCCCGGCCGTGATGACGATACTGGCCGACCAGAGCGCTCAGCGGGGCGAAATCGCCCAGGCACAGTCCAGGGCGGCGGAACACTATCTGTCGATCCTGCTGAACTAAACGGGAAAGCGTGCTGCGATCCCGTGACAGGGCCATCGAACGCGATTGTCATTAGGAACGCACGACCTGCGGCACGCACCTGTCGGATTTGGTTCTCCAAAGCCATTTAGTTGATTTATGTAAACGTTTACTGATGCAGCCCTGGAAGCGTGAGTGCACCCATCATGACCGGAAGTCATCCCTTGTCCTCCGAAGGCGGAATTCACAGCCTGATCAATCAGGCTGAGATGATCGTCGATCTGGAGGCAGTGCGAGAAAATTACTTGCGACTGAGCGCCATCGCGGGCGGGGCCGATTGCGCCGCCGTCGTGAAGGGCGACGCCTATGGACATGGCATGATCCCTTGCGCGCTTGCGCTGAGGCAAGCCGGCGCCAAGACTTTCTTTGTGGCCACGGCCAATGACGGCGCGGCGCTGAGGGCCTTCTTGGAGGACACGGCGATCTGCGTGCTCGGTGGCTTCCTCCCGGAAGATGAGGAGGCGTTCTTCGACGCGAACCTGGTGCCTGTCCTCAACAGCCGGGAGCAGATCGAGGAGTGGCACAAGGTAGCCCAGCGGCTCGACCGTCCTCTCACTTCGATCATTCATTTCGATACTGGAATGAACCGGCTAGGGCTGCTTGCCGATGACGTGAGATGGCTTCGTGAAAATCTGCAACTGCTGTCGCGCATTCCCCCTGCTCTTTACATGTCGCATCTGTCTGCGGCCGACGACCTCGATTTCGACAAATCCGAATCCCAGCGCTCAGCCTTCCTGACTGCAGTTAGCGGGCTTCCCGGCGCGAAGCTGTCGCTGGCGAATTCCGCTGGAACCTATTTCGGGGCCGACTACGCTTTCGACATGATCCGGCCCGGCAAGGCAACGTTCGGGATCAACCCGCTCACGGGGCAGCAGAACCCGATGCGGCAACCGGCTAGGGTGATGGCGCCGATCATCCAGGTGAAGACGATGAAGCGCGGCACCCCGGTCGGATACAGTTCGACCTACCGTCTTGTGGAACAGGCCAGGATCGCAACAGTCGGAATCGGCTATGCAAACGGCTATTCAAGAGCCGGCTCCAGCCGTGCCGCCGTCTTTGTTGGAGGTTTTGCTGCCCCCGTCGTCGGGCGCGTGTCCATGGATCTTCTGACCGTCGATGTCTCGGCAGTCCCCGACTGGGCGCTGGTTCCGGGGAGTCCGGTTGAAATACTCGGACCCCACGTTCGCGACTACGACCTGGCAAAGGCCTGCGGGACGATAGAGCATGAGGTCTTGATTTCACTCGGCCGTGGTTGCGCACGCCGTTACATCAACGAATAGCGCACGCCACGGCGTTGGGTGCTCTAGCATGGGCCCGCTCCCAGGCTATGCGAGGCACTCTGCCGCCAACGGGCGCTTGACCACGCCCGTTGGCGGCCTTGACATGTGAGACACGTTGCGCGCCATCCCGCCACCCGGCCTGTAACTTTCACTGAAGCTCAGCTAGCGTTGACCTGTCATGACAGTAGCGCATTCGGACGACCAAGCTGTCCAACTCAGCTTGCACGATCTCATCTCGACGCTGGAGGCCATCCTGCTGCGTAACGGAGCATCGGGCCCTGTTGCGCGCGTGCTCGCAGCCAATTGCGCCAGCGCCGAACGCGATGGATCTCAAAGCCACGGTCTCTTCAGGATGGCCGGCTACGTGAAGAACCTCAGGAGCGGATTCGTCGATGGTCGTGCCGTCCCGCAAGTCCGTGACGTGGGCAGCGCGTTCCTCCTGATCGACGCCGGCAACGGCTACGCTCGGCCGGCACTTGAGGCGGCCATCGAGCTGGCCATCGACAAGGCCCGATCGGCCGGCGCCTGCATCCTGGCCATTGGCAACGCCCACCACAACGGTCCGCTGTGGCTTGACGTCGAGCCGTTTGCGGAGGCAGGGCTTATCGCGCTCAGTGTGGTTAACAGCGTCACATATGTCGTTCCGCATGGCGGCCACAAGCGGCTCTATGGCACCAATCCGATGGCCTTCGCCGTGCCGCGCGCCGATGGCCAGGTTCTCCTGTTCGATCAGGCGACCGCCGCAATGGCCCATGGAGAGGTGAGGATCGCGGCGCGCGAAAGCAAGATCCTTCCTGAGGGGATTGGCCTGGACGCCTCGGGACAGCCAACCCGCAGCCCACAGGCGATATTGGACGGTGGTGCGCTGCTGCCTTTCGGCGGACACAAGGGTTCGTCGATCGCGATGATGATCGACATTCTGGCCGGGGCGCTGACAGGGAGCAATTTTTCCCATCAGGTCGATTGGTCCGCCTATCCGGGGGCTGAATCCGCTCATACCGGTCAAACCATCATCCTGATCGACCCGACGAAAGGAAATGGCTCCCTGAGAATGTTCACAGGGCGGATCGAGGAATTGGTGGAGGCGATGGCCGGAGCCGGGCAGACGCGCCTTCCAGGTGAACGTAGGCTCGCCGCCCGCAAATTGGCGGCCGAGCGCGGCATCGCCATCGAGGCCGAGACATGGAAGCAGTTACAGGCCCTTTGACAGACGCAAAGCGCGAATGCGTGATTGGATTGAGGCGTTAACGATGGATGACGACTCTTCGCTTCAACGGGTTACCCAGACCAGAAGGTACATGGCCGCTGTTGCGACCGCCATCCAAAACCAGCCCCAGAAACGGGCTCGTTGCTGTCCATTCAAGATGCCTCGGCAGGGGTTCAGATGTCGTTGAGCATCCGCAGCGCAGCCTCGTGCAGGATGGCGTTTGCCGAGGCCAGGACGTTGCCGCCCCGCTCCGGGCGGCCGCCGTCGAAGCGCGTGATGACACCACCGGCGGCCTCAATGAGCGGAATAAGCGCAACGACGTCATAGGCTGTCAGGGCGAGCTCGACGCAAAGGTCGATCTGGCCGGCGGCGAGCATGGCGAACGCGTAGCATTCGCCGCCGTAGCGGGTGAATTTGACCGACGCTGCCAGCCGGGCAAACCCTCGGCCAGGACGACGTGCGAAGGGTTCGGGAGAATTCGTGTGGCATATCGCATCGGAAAGACGTTGAGTGCCGCTCGTCCTCAGAACGGTCTCGCCATGGGCTGAATGACAGATCGATTTCGTACCATCGGACCAGAAGCATTCCCCGGTATGGGGCTGGTTCATCATTCCCATCGCGGAGCGGCCATCGACGGTGAAGGCTATCAGAGTTCCCCAGACCGGAAGCCCGCATAGGTAGGACTTCATCCCGTTGATCGGGTCGATGACCCATTTGATAGGCCCGGATCCCGACGGGCTGAGTTCCTCGCCCAATATCGCGTGCATCGGATACTCGTCCGATATGACGGCGCGGATGGCTCTTTCAGCATTGCGTTCGGCCTCCGTGACAGGGTCGTATCGCAGGCCGGGTTTGACCTCGGCTTCGGCCGCCAACCTGTTGCGAAACCTCGGCATCGTCTCCGCAGCAGCCGCATCCGCGAGTTTTCGAAAAAACTCCAGGGTCGGCAGCGGGTCGCCGTCCTGTTGGAAAGCACGACTGACCTTGGGGAGCGAGGATTGCCTGGCCATCAGAAGCCGCTCTCCTGGAAGAGGCTGTTGAGCCGCGCGGCTGACTTTGTGAGCTGATCGCCATAGCTCGAGAGTATCCGTTGCCGGGCCTCTCTCGTGGCTGCGCACGACAACGCTCCGTAGATCGCTGCGAGCCCCTCGCTAAGGCGCCGTCCCTCCTCCACAGCCGTTTGATCCGCCATGATCGCATCGAGCTGGCTGGGCGAGGGTTTTCCGATACCTGGCACCGTTCTCGACCCGCCGTCGACATAGTCCGCCGGCAACTCGCCCTTCCGGTTGACGATTTCGCGGTAAAGGATCGCGTCAAGTATCTGGTCCACGGCCTGCTTCGCACCAGCGACGCGGGATGGGTGGTCTGTATCGGCGGCCGCATGCGGCAGAAGTTCGAACTTACCTGGAAATCTGAGGGCGAGGTCCCGGTATGGTATCATGGGGCCCACAAAAGAGGAGGTCTGGCCGTCGAAGAAAATATCCGCGTCGACGGCGGCGTGGCGTACCTTTCCGGATTCCAGCGCCGCTCCCAGCGCCGGAGCATCCACAACCTCGCCGCGATCATAATTCACGACCACCGCGCCATCGTTGAGCAGTGACAGGATCTCGCCGTTAATTAACCCGACGTTCGCGAAGCGCCCCCGAGCCTGGTCAACGGCGCCGAGGCCGGTGTGGGGACTGATAAAATCGGCGCCGCGCGCGGCATCTTGCAGGGTCGGTGCGTACTTATATCCCTCGGCCTCGATCCACTCCCGGTGATTTGGTCGGGCGTGCACGGCAACGCGCATGTGCAACGCCTTGCAAAGCTTGGCCAGTTCGCTGCCAATGTTCCCGTATCCGATGATAGCGATCTTCTTGCCTTCAATCTTCTCGGTCGGGAAATCTCGGAGATTCTTGCCGGTATCGAAATGTCCGTCGACCACCTTTTGGTGCAATTCATCGACAGGCAGATCCGGAACCACCCTCAGCATGGCCTTGAGCGCCATCTGCGCCGTAGCGCGACTGTTAAAGCTTGGGGTATTCATCAGCGGAGCGGCGCCGCCCCCATTGGCCCCGCCCCAGGACAACGACTGCATGTTACCGGTGCCTGCTCCGATGCGCACGCCGCCTTCGGCGAAGACCGAACCCTTTGGAATGACCGTGGCAGCCGCGATCACGGCATCGTATTGGCCTTTGTCCGTTTGCCGCAGGATGTCGGCTTCGACGCTGAGATCCGGCTGGTAAGAGAAATGGACACGTCCCGGCTCAAGGGCCTCGCGGCAGACCGAGCCGAGATGAAAAACACCGCCCCTCGCCTTGATGTGGGCGCGCACCTCGCCGTGGTCCGGCGTTCCCTCCGGGCCGAATCTCAATCCGATCAGATCGGCGATGAGTACGGTATAGGCTCGGCTGGCTTGGTCTTTGCGGCCACGCTGCGCGGTATCCGATGAAGCAGGAAAGCTGTCTCCGAGTTTGGCGAGTTCCTCCTCGATGACCGTCGCCTTTGCCCTGAGATAGGCATATTGCAGGTTCTCCAGCAGCGCGATGACATCTTCCGGCGCGCGCACGCCGCCGATCCATGCACGATAGTCCCCCGGCGTGCCCGGGAAAGCATTGACATAGCGGGCCACGTCCAGACCGGCTTCGTGGCTGCCGTCCGGATGGGTGATCCCTTCATAGCCAAGGAGCTGCTTGGAGCGCGCAATGATGCGGGCGTGCAGACCAGAGCCCTCCAACGCCGGATCCACCACCTTCAACAGCGTCACGGCGGCGCCGCGGCGTTCAGGATCGGTGACGCTGAGGCCAAGGACCGCGCTGCGCGACACCCAATCGTTGATCGCATCGCGATTGGCCATCGAGCGTCGATTGAGATCCTCCACCGGGCCGAGCCGTCGCTCGGACCGCAGCAGGCCGAAAGTGGTCTCGGCGAAAGCCAGCGTGGAGTAGGTGTTGATAACCCCGCCAAGCATCTTGTCGCCCTGCGGATCATAGATCGGTCCGAGGGCCACGGAGCGCTCGCCGCTCAGCGGTCGCTTGGGATCTACCGGCACCGCGATCTTGAGCTGCCGGGGAATAGCCCAGGACGGGTCCCGCTGGTTGCGTTCGATGAGCCGCAGCGCCGCCGGCGTGAACGTCGCTACAAAATAGCCGGAAACGCCGCCGATGGCCTTCTGAAATGGCATGAACATGCACGTTCTCGCCACCAGCTCCCGCACCACGGCGTCGCCCCAGGGCATTGCCCCGAGCAGCGAGGTCGCATCGAGCACGGCGTGATGGTTGTCCGGGTCGCTCCTGAGCCATTCGAGGAGATTGGAAATGTCCTTTGCCGTGTAGGTGGTCGCGCCGGTCGTCTCATGTCCCACGCCAAGGACGATTTGGATGCCCATCCCACGCAGATAATCGGCGGAGGGTACCGTCCCTTCCTTGGCGGCAAAATGTATGCGGCGCTCGTCGCCCCGCTTGGAATAGCGATGCAGCTCGACCAGCTGCGCACCCCATGACTGACGGAAGAAGCCGCCGGCACCGGCCGCCTCCGTCTCCGGGGCGGGCGTGTCGACATAGACCCTTTGCTTGTCGTCACTCGCGCTCATCAAGTGCATGAGGCAGGCGGTGAAGCCACTGTGACCGCCGCCGAGGCCGACCGCCATCTGGTTCGATTTGGGGAAGCCGAAGTAGCGGTGGATTTCGCGCATCATGTCGAGGAGGACATTGTCCGCCGGATAGCCACGATGCATGCTGCGGCCGATCTCCGCCGTCGTGAACGGGCCGACATCGTTGCCTTTGTCATCCAGCTTTCTGTAGTTGCGCTCCAGCCATCCGTCGAATTCGAAACGCAGGAGCCGCGCATCGACCTCACCGGCGGTAAGATCGGTGATGGGGCCGACTCCGAAGAACGGGTTGGCGGTTCGCGCGGGGGGGCCAGCCTCCGTGAGCCGCAACGCGGCGAGCCGTTCTGCCCTCAGTGTTTCGACGGATGTCATGGCTTACCTCAACATGCATTGTAGACACACCCGCATAGCCGCGGGTGCGCCCTCTTGGTAGGCATCCGCGTGGCTGCGGATGTCCTTCTTGCGACATCTGTGCTGGCCAGCGCCGTCCCCCGGCCAGCCAAAGATTGGTCAGCGCAGCTGGATCCAGATAGCCTTGGTCTCCGTGTACTGATCGTGCGCGGCGAGGCCCTTGTCCTTGCCGCCGAAGCCCGACTCCTTGTACCCGCCGAACGGGACGGCGAAGTCGCCTTCCGAATAGCAATTGACCGAAACAGTGCCGGCGCGGATCGACTTGGCGACGCGATGGGCCGTATTGAGATCATCGGTGTAGAGCGAGGCGGCAAGACCGTAATTCGTGTCGTTTGCCAGCCGGACCGCTTCGGCCTCGTCCTTGAACGTGATCACGGAAAGCACCGGTCCGAAGATCTCTTCGCGAGCAATCCTCATGCTGTTCGAAACGCCATCGAAGATCGTCGGCTCGACGAAGCTGCCGCCGGTGTCCGCCAGCACTTGGTTTCCACCGAGGGCGACCGTAGCGCCTTCCTTGCGTCCGGTTTCGATGTAGGAGAGCACCTTGGCGAGATGCTCCTGCTCGACCATGGCGCCGATGCGCGTCGAGCCGTTCAACGGGTCGCCGACAGTCCAGGACTTGAACACCGGCTTCAATTGCTCCAGCAAGCGGTCCTTGATGCTCTCATGAACGATGAGGCGCGAGCCGGCCGAGCAATTCTCCCCCTGGCAGAAGAGAATTCCCGTCGCGACATTTTCCAGGACCGGCGCGAGGTTCTTGACGTCGCCCATCACGACGGCCGGGCTCTTCCCGCCGCATTCCAGAACGATGCGCTTCATGTTGGAATCGGCCGAATATTTCAGGAAGAGCCGACCCACCTCGCCCGATCCCGTGAAGCTCACGCAATCGATGTCCCTGTGGAGACCTATGGCGCGGCCTGCCGTCGGTCCCATGCCGGGGACGACGTTGAACACGCCGTCAGGTATGCCGGCCTCGGATGCCAGCGCCGCCAGCCTGATCAAGGACAGGGACGTCTGCTCAGCTGGCTTCAGGACGAGGGAATTGCCGCCCGCCAAGGCGGGCGCCAACTTCCACATCGCGACGAACAGCGGGAAGTTCCAAGGAATGACGCCCCCGACAACGCCCATCGGTTCGCGTACGATCATCGAGACGACATCGCGCGGCGCCGGAGAGACCTGATCATAGATCTTGTCCGTCGCTTCCGCATGCCAGCGGAGGGTCTCGACGGAGTCGGGCAAGTCGACGTTCATGGCGTCGCTGATGGGCTTGCCGCAATCGAGGGTTTCGATAAGAGCAAGCTCGGCGGTGTGTTTCTCGATCAGGTCCGCAAAGCGCAGCAGGATCTTCTTACGCTCGCGGGGCGGCATACCTGACCAACTGCCGGCCTCAAAGCTGCGCCGCGCGGCCTGGACGGCAAGATCGACCTCCGCAGCGCCGCCGGCGGCAACATTGGCCAGCACCTTGCCGGTGGCCGGATTGATGGTCTCGAAGGTCTCGCCCGATTGCGCCGCGACATAGGCGCCGTCGATAAAGGCCCGTGTCTCGAATTTCAGTTTCTTGGCTTCTGCGTGGAAGTCTGCGTGCACGTTCATGTTGAACTCCTAAGAAATAGCATTGATGGATTGATCAGGCGCCAGGCCAGGTGTCGGAAAGCGTGTAGCCGGTGGGAAAGGGGTCGCTCGGGTCGAGCACGAATTGGTGGAAGCCGGTGATCCACGCCCGGCCGCTGATCGCCACCGAGACGGCGTCCGATCCTCCGACCTTTGACGTCTCGAATATTTCGCCGACGAATTTCGTCCCGATGATCGACTCGTGAACGAACTTTTCGCCTGGCGCGATTTCACCACGCGCGTGCAGCAGCGCCAGTCGCGCGCAGGTTCCGGTGCCGCATGGCGAGCGATCGAGGCGGCCAGGCGAGACGATCACGCCATTACGCGATGTCTTTGTCCCGTCGCTGACCGTAAGCGGACCGGCGAAGAGCGTCTGATTGATGGTGTGGATCTCGGGGTTCTCCGGATGGACCGACGGCAATTGCTCGGCCGCGGCAAGCTTGATCCTCTCGCCGACGTCGGAGAGATCGCGTGCTTCGGAAGGCACGATCGCGAAGTCGCAGTCCCCGGCATCGACGATCACATAGATCATTCCACCGTAGGAAACGTCGACGCGGAGCGAGCCTATGCCTTCGACCTCGATCATCCGGTCCCGGTGCATGACAAAAGACGGCTGATTCCTGAACTTGACGCTTTCGCACTTTCCGTCCCGGCACCGTGCTTCGACCTCAATGAGGCCGGCCGGCGCCTCGAGCGTCAGCCTGGTGACGGGCTCCTGCATCGGGATGATTCCGGTCTCCAGGAGTACGGTCACCGTGCATATCGTGTTCGTGCCCGACATCGGCGGATAGGAGGCCGGTTCTATGATGACGAAACCCATCTGGGCGTCAGGGTGAGACGAGGGCAGCACAAGGTTGGTGCAGAGCGTGACCTTGCCGCGGGGCTCATGCAGGAGAAAGGCTCGAAGGTCGTCGCCTTTGGTCTCCAGCCATCGTGCCTTCTCGAACATGGTCTTGCCAGGAACATCGATGACACCGCCTGTAATGACGTCGTTCGGCTCGCCCTCGGCGTGGGCGCCCACAACGTTGATCATCCGCGACAATCTCATTCTCAATCCTTTCTGCCGGGCCGGCCCTGAAATCGTGCAAGCCGATGCTGGACAAGGAGAAGCGAATGTCCAGGACCAGTTGCAACAGCCGAATCCCCGGGGCAACGAAGCCCCGGGGACGACCGGATCGCGTCAGGCAGCTGCCGCTGCAAGCGCCTTGTCAACCAGTTTAACCTCCTCAGCGGTCAAGGGGAGAACCGGGAGGCGGCACTCGCCGACAGGGCGACCCGTCTTGGTGCTTGCGGCCTTGGCGACTGGATTGAACGGGGCGGTCCAGAGCAGCAGCGACAGGGGCCGCAGCTTGAGCCACAGGGCGGTCGCTTCGGCCAGGTTCTTGCTCTGCACCAGATCGTAGAGCCGCACGAGCTGCTGCGGAACAGCGTTGCCGGAGCCAGTGAAAACACCCGGCGCGCCGCTCAGCAGGCTGTAGAAATTCAGATAGTCGCAGCCATTGAACACCTTCGCACCCTGCGCCGACAGCTGGTCGATGCGCATCATATTGGACGTGCTGTCCTTGATGTACTTGATGGTGTCGATCTCGCTGAAGCGTTTGTAGACGTCAGGCGTGATGTCGAAACCGGTGTACTGAGGAATATTGTAGACCATGATCGGGGTGTTCACGGAGCTGGATATCTGCTCGTAGTGGTAGCGAACACCTGGCTCGCCCGGCCCCTCGAAGAAGGGCGGCAGGATGAGCAATGTGTCGGCGCCGGCGTCGCGAGCATGCTTCGAATTTTCGATGGCGTCTTCAGTGCGCAAGGCCGATGTCTGGACGATCAGCTTGGCGCGGCCGTTGATGCGCTTGCCGGCGATCTCGGCGATGCGACGCTTCTCAGCCTCTGTGAGAAACGGAAATTCTCCGGTGCCGCCGTTCACGGCGATGATGTGAATGCCGGCATCGATCAGCGAATCGATGTTCGCGCCCAGCGCGCCTTCGTCGATCGCGGCGCCGTTGTCCTTGAGTGGCGTGCAGATCGGCACGCAGATACCTTTGAGTTCGCTCACGTCTATACTCCTTTTGCGAGACTGGATGGATTTACTAAACTACCTCGCGGACGCGCAGCCAACTTGCCTTGGTTTGACTGCGTCCGCCAAATAACACCTCGAAATACATGCTTTCATTGCTGCCTGTGAGGTAGCGTCATCTTCTCACAAAGGAAGCTTTTACTTCTGTAATCGTTTTCACGACAGAGATCAAGCATCCGCGACACATCGAAGCTTGCCCTTACGCCGTATGGTAGGGTTGTGAATCCGCGGGCAAAGGCGCTCTGCCGCGAATTGCATCAGCCACCTTCTCCGCCATCATGATAACCGGCGCATTGAGATTGCCGCTGACGATCTCGGGCATGATCGAGGCGTCGACAACTCTGAGCCCCTCGATGCCGTGGACCTTTGCATCCTTGTCGACGACGGCGTCGTCGCCCTCGCCCATTCTGCAGGTGCAGCACGGGTGATAGTTGGTGCCGGCAACGCCGCGCAACCAATTGGCAATATCGTCGTCGGTGGCGATTGAAGGTCCGGGCGTTTCCTCCACGCCGCGAAATTCGTCCCATGCCTGCTGACGGACCACGTTGCGAATTGCCTTCACGGCCTGGACAGCCTGCACCATGTCGTCGGGATGCTGCAGATAGTTGAAAACGAATTTTGGCGCAGCCGCCGGATTGGGCGTATCGACCCAGACACGTCCCTCGCTTTTCGGTCTCATCAAGCTGAGGAAATACTGAAAGCCGTTCTCGAGCTTGACATTTCCGTGCTGGAATTCACCCAGCATCGGAACGAACTCGAACTGAACATTCGGAATGGTCTCTTCTTCACGCGTGCGCATGAAAGTGCCCACCTCGAAGAAATTGGTCGCGCCGAGCCCCTTCTTGAAGAGGAGCCACTGCAGGCCAAGCTTCGCTTTGCCAAAGGTCGTCAATTCCCTGGCCGATGATACGTCCTTGGTCGCGCGATACATCACGGGCGCCGCGACGTGATCCTTCAGCCCCCGGCCGACGCCCGGCAAATGGTGCTTCAACGCGATACCGGCCTTCTTGAGATCGTCGGCCGGGCCGATGCCGGAAAGGAGGAGAAGCTGGGGCGAGTTCAAGGCGCCGCCGCACAAAATGGTCTCGCGCTCCGGCTCGAACTGCTGGACGCCCGATTTGGTGGTGACCGCCACCCGGACGACGCGCTTGTTGCTGGTCTCGATCGCGGTGACCCTGGCGCCGGTCATTACGGTGAGGTTGGGCTTGCGGGGCTGCGCATGGATGTAGCCCTGCGAGGTGCTCCAGCGGATGCCTTTGTGAACATTTCGCTGCGTGATGTGAACGCCTTCCTGCTGGTAGGCGTTGTGGTCGGCCACCTGCTTCAGGCCGCTCTCGACCCCGGCTTTCAGGTAGGCGTTGTAGAGCGGATTCTCCGCTTTGCAGGTTTCGATTTGCATCGGTCCCGAACCGCCGCGATAAGCGTTTTCCCCTTTGTCGAAAGTCTCGGCTTTCTTGAAGTAGGGCAGGCATTCAGCATACGACCATCCGCTGGAGCCTTTTGCTGCCCAGTTGTCGTAGTCCCATGGATTGCCGCGGACCCAGTTCATGCCATTGATGGAGGACGAGCCGCCCAGGACTCGGCCCCTCGCCTCGTGAATGGTCCGCCCCCGCAGGTGCGGCTCCGGCTCGGAGTTGTAAAACCAGTTGAAACGGTCGTTCATCAACGGAAAGCCGAGGGCGGCCGGCATGCGGATATATACGTGCTGATCGGACGGCCCTGCTTCCAGGAGAAGAACGGACGTGGAAGGGTCTTCGGCGAGCCGGGAAGCGATTACCGAACCTGCCGAGCCGGAGCCGATGACGATGTAATCGAACGTCTTCTTGTCTACCACTTGAAGATCACTCCTTACTCTCAGTTCGCCACGGTGTGCGGCAAGGCGTGCTGACGTCGGCCCAGCTTTATGAAGGTCGACTTCACCTCGGTGAACTCGAGCAATCCGTCCAGCCCGTTTTCACGGCCGATCCCGCTCTCCTTGAACCCTCCGAACGGCAGTTGAACGGCGGTCTCGAGAAAGGTGTTGACGTAAACCGTCCCGCTACGGAGTTCGCGAGAAACCTGAATTGCCTTGTCTATATCCTTCGTCCAGACACCATTGCCCAGGCCGTAGTTCGTGTCGTTGGCAAGGGCGATTGCCTGGTCCACGCTGGTGAAACGGGTGACAGCCAGAACCGGCCCGAAAATCTCTTCACGGAAGATCGTCATATCCGGGGTGACATCGGAAAAGATCGTGGGGGCAACATAAAAGCCCCTGCCCAGGCCGTTATCCGTGACCCGGTTGCCGCCGAGCAAAAGTGTAGCGCCCTCATCTATCCCGCTCTGGATGTAGGATAGCACCTGTTCCATGTGCTTTTCATGGATCAGCGCTCCGACATCCGCCTTTTCATCCGTCGGCAGGCCGAGGCGGATCTTCTTCGAGCGCTCGACCAGCTTTTCCAGGAAGCTGTCCGCGACGCTGTCCTCGACCAGCAGCCTGGTGCCTTGAACGCATTCCTCGCCTTGGTTGAGGACATAACCAATCAGGATGCCGTCCAGCGCGGCGTCGATATCTGCATCGGCAAAGACGATATTTGCCGCCTTGCCGCCCAGCTCGAGGCCAACGCGTTTGACTTGCTCGGCAGCGCGCTGTGCGATCCTGATTCCGACCGCGGTCGAGCCGGTAAATGAGATCATGTCGACCTTTCGATGCCCAGTCAGCATCTCGCCGACGGTACGGCCGGAGCCGGTGACCACGTTGATAACACCGTCGGGAATGCCCGCTTCCTTTGCCAGCTTGGCAACTTCAAGCGTCGAACCTGAGGTCAGCTCGGATGGCTTGATCACAACCGTACAGCCGGCAGCGAGCGCGAAAGGCAGCTTCTGGAACAGCGTAACGAGGGGGAAATTCCATGGCGTTATCATTCCGATCACGCCGCGCGGCTCACGGGTCACAAGGCCTAGATTTGCGTCCCCTATATTGGAGACCAGATCTCCGGGGATTTGCCAGGCGAGCGCTGCAGCGTAGCGCGCAAGCTCAATCGACCATTCGACTTCGGCTTTGGCGAAGCGGATCGGCTTGCCAACCTCTTCGGCCTCAATCAAGGCAAGCCTGTCGATCTCACGGGTCAGCAAATCCACCCAGCGCCCGAGAGCCTTTGCCCTGTCGGCGCCGGGAATGGCTGACCACACGGATCGGCTATCGAAGGCCTTTCGGGCAGCTTCGATCGCAGCGTTGACGGCGTTCTCGTCGCTTTGCGCGAATCGCGCCAGCAGTTCGCCATGGGCCGGTGACTTGCGTTCCACCTTGCGAGCGGTGGTCGCCCAGGCGCCATCGATCCAGTTCTCGTATTCGCGCACGTTCATCAGTTCACGTCCCCGGTCAGTTGCGCGCGACGAGCCGGCTCTTGCCGGGCGTTACGGCTACACCGACAACGTCGCCGATCTTGGCTTCAGTGCGATCTGTCACGACGATGAATTTGTGACCATCGCAATCGACGTAGACATTGGTTGTCTGTCCCAGGGGCTCCACGAAGTCGACATTTGCCGAGGCTGCGCCTTCAACGCCATCGCGGACGATCATGAGGTGCTCGGGTCGTACGCCGACATAGAACTGTCCCTGGGCGTCGGCAAAGCTGCTTGCCCTGTCGGCGACCTCGCCCGACAGACTGTCGGCAAATGGCTGCACGGAAGCGGCGATTCCCTTCTTGCCGTCAAAGTGGGCAGGAAACAGGTTCATGGGAGGCGACCCGATGAAGTCGGCGACGAATTCGGTCCTCGGCCTGTCATAGATTTCGAGCGGGGTTGCGACCTGCACCATGTCGCCGCGGCGCATGACGGCGATCCTGTCAGCCATCGACA
The DNA here is from genome assembly GCA_004791255.1 of bacterium M00.F.Ca.ET.205.01.1.1. Taxonomy (GTDB): domain Bacteria; phylum Pseudomonadota; class Alphaproteobacteria; order Rhizobiales; family Rhizobiaceae; genus Mesorhizobium. The sequence continues at coordinate 39,744 of SRUQ01000016.1, read as the reverse complement.
TGGCCTCGATCTGATCGTGTGTCACGTAGACGGTCGTGATGCCGAGGCTCGTCACCAATTTCTTGATCTCGGTGCGCATTGTGGCACGCAGCTTCGCATCGAGATTCGAGAGCGGCTCGTCCATCAGGAAGACACGGGGGTTGCGAACCAAGGCCCGAGCCAGCGAGACGCGCTGCCTCTGCCCGCCGGAAATCTGCCCCGGTTTGCGGTCCAGATACTCGGCAATTCCTAGTTTCTCCGCGGTCGCCTGCACCTTCTTTTTACGCTCGCCCTCGGCAATCTTGCGCACCTTCAGCGGGAACTCGATGTTTTGGAATACCGACAGGTGCGGATAAAGCCCGTAGTCCTGGAACGCCATCGCGATATCGCGATGGCGAGGTTCCTCATAGGTGACGTCACGGCCATTGATCTTTATCTGGCCGTCGCTGGGGAGCTCCAGTCCGGCGATCATCCGCAAGGTCGTGGTCTTGCCCCAGCCGGAGGGGCCAAGCATGACGAAGAACTCACCGTCCTTGATGTCGACCGAGACGCCGTTGACGGCGGTAAAGGCGCCAAAGCGCTTGTATACGGATTTGACTTCGATACCCATTATCTCTTCCTCATCCCTTCACGGCGCCGAGGGTCAAACCCCTGACCAGATATTTTTGCATCAACAGCACGAGCACAACGACCGGCAACGACATCAGCACGCCCGCAGCCGATCCCAGTCCCCACGATATGGCCTTGGCCTTGATCGAGCTGGCCGCGATCACAGGCAAGGTGCGCGCCTCCGAAGAGGTCAGGATGCTGGCGAGCAGGAATTCGTTCCAGGCGAACATGAAGATGATCACCATGGTCGCCGCGAGGCCCGGCAAAAGCAGCGGCAAGGTTACGCGCCAGAAGCACTCGAAGCGGCTGCAACCGTCGATCAGCGCGGCCTCTTCGATCGACTGCGGAATCTCCTGGATGAAGACGCGCATGACCCAGACCACGAATGGCAAACCATTCAGCGTATAGACGGCGATCAACAGCCAGGGCGTGTCGAAGATACCGAGTTGCTTGGCGATGATGAACAGCGGGATGACGCTCACCATGGGCGGCAGCATGCGTATCGACAAAACCTCGAAGGCGATGAAGTTCTTGTTCTTCACGTCAAATCGGGCCAGTCCGTAGGCTGCGAGCGTGCCTGCGATCATTGCAAACAGCGTGGCCAGGCAGACGATGAAGGCGCTGTTGATCAAGGCATCCATCGCATTCAGTTCGGTGAAGAGCTTGCGAAAGCTCTCCAGTGTCGGCGAAAAGATCCATTTCGGCGGATAGGCCGATATGTCGACATCCGACTTGAGCGAAGACAGCGTCATCCAGACGATGGGAAAGGCGAAGAAGGCAGTCGCGATCAGGGCCAGTAGATAGTAGCCGATGCCGCTGAATATGGATCCACGTGGCGCAGTCGAACTCGACATCAGCGTGCCTCCTTTTCGTTCACCATGCGCATGAAGCCGGTGTACTTCACGAAGATCAGAACCACGGCCAGGATTATCAGCAGCGTGAGCCAGGACAGTGCCGCGCCATATCCGAGATTGAAGAAACGGAAATTGACGCGCGCCAGATAGATGCTGAGCAGATCGGTGGCGAAGTCAGGCCCGCCTCGGGTGATGATGTAGACGGTATCGTAGGTTCGGATGGCGTCGACGATCCGCAGCAGACTGGCGATGACGATTACCGGCTTCAGCATCGGAAGCGTGACCATGAAGAAGGTCTGAACGGGCGAGGCGCCGTCAATTGCCGCTGCCTCAAACGGGCTCTTCGGCAGCGCCGACAGGCCGGCAAAGATGATGAGGAACATGAACGGCGTCCACTGCCAGACGTCGACCAGCACCATGGAAGCCATGGCGCTGATTTTCTCACCGGCCCACGGCTGCGGCGGGATACCTGCGAGGCTGAGCAAGTAGTTGAGCACCCCGAGGTCGGGCATCATCATGATGCGCCATGTGATGCCGACCGCGATCGGCGTGATCAGCATCGGCACGATGATGATGGTCCTTAGAACGGTGAAACCCCTGAGCCTGAGGTTGAAGAGCAGGGCCAGCAGAATCGCCAAGGTGAGGGACAGTCCGACCGAGAGCACCGTGAACAGCAACGTCAGCAGGATTGAATGCAGGAACTGGGCGTCGGTGAGCGCATCCGCATAGTTGCCGAGACCGACAAATCCCTGAAACTTGTCAGGATCCGCCGGCCTGTAGCCAGTGATGCTCATGTAGAGGGAGTGGAGGAGCGGAAACAGGCCGACGACAGTCATGATGATCATGGTCGGCGCAAGCAGGACCATGCCCGTGTAGCGCTCCCCGGCGCGCTGAGCGCGGTCGCTTGCGATTGGCAAACTCTCTAAGCTGGCTGTCATGTTTCCTTGGTCTCCAGGGCGCACGCGGGCATCCGCCCGCGGCGCTTTCCTGTTCAACGAACGTCGGGATATCCCGACGCACCGGTGCTGCGACTTCAGCCCTTGACGAGCTTAGCCGCTCGATCAACGGCATCGACCATGGCTGTCTTGGGCGTCTTTCGCCCGGTCACGCCGGCGAGGACTTCCTCGTAGATTGCCCGCTGCACTTCCACCGCGTTGGTGAGGCGATACGGCGGGATAGCGATCGGCTGCGTGCCACGGGTCTTGAAGTCCTCGAAGACATGGAGCCCGGGGATCTTCTTGATCATCTCGGGATTTTCCAGATCCGGCTTGTAGCAAATCGAGGTTTCGCCAGCCTCCGAGAAATATTTGTAGCCACCATCGGCAAGCCAAGCCAGGAACTTGTAGCCTTCGGCCTGCTTCTTGCTCGCGGCGTTCAACACCACGGTCCAGCCGCCAATCATCGACTGCTGGAACTTCTCCGTGGGCGCCACGGCGTAGCCGAACTTGCCAGCATGCGGACCACTTTCAATTCCGGAGAGCGCGTCCGACCAGGATATGATCATGGCTGCCGTGCCTTGGCCGATCGCCGACTGGCCTTCAGGATAGTCGAAGCCGGACACGCCCTGCGGGCAATACTGCAAGACCTCCTTCAGCCGCTCGATGGCATGCTCGCCCTGCCCTTCCGAATTGAAGACGGGTTCATTGGCATCGTTGAAGCAACCGTCATCCGTAGGCGCCAGCTTCGTCATGCCCATGACACGGGTCATCCAGTCGCCGGACATGTGGGCGTCCTGCCCTCCCAGACAGAGCGTGTTTCCGGCCACATCCGAACTGTGCAGCTTCTTGGCGGCCGCGACATACTCGTCCCAGGTGACAGGCACCTTGTCGATGCCAGCCTTCTCGAACAAGTCCCGGCGATAGATGAACACGGGGATTGTCATGGCGAGCGGCAGGCCATAGTGCTTGCCTTGATAGATCGAGTACTGGAGCGATCCTTCAGTGACGTTCCCATAGTTGATGTCGGGAAGACTTGGGGTTGCGGCCTTGATGTCCTCCATCGTCGGCGCCCACTTATTGCGCTGCGGCTGGCGAACCCAGAGGCTGTCGGTGGTGATGATGTCGAACGTCTCAGACCCCTGCGAGAGTTCGATCAGCATCTTTTCGTAGTGGGACTCATAGGGGTTGGATTCCCCTGTGATCTTTGCGGCCGTATAGGCTTTCGCCACCTGGTCAGTCAGAGCCCCGGCCCACACCGAGTTGCTGTTGAGGATGTTGAGCGTCACCTCCTCCGCATAGGCCGATGATGCGCGATACGCTGCCATCGCCGCGGCGAGACCGGCGGAAGCCTTCAAAAAGCTGCGACGGGAAAAGGGCAGTCTGGTCGGGGCGGTCACTTGTTGCTCCTCCTGTTTTTCATGCAAGGCGAAACGAGTGCGCCTTAGCGTCCCAAGTTGTGTAAACGTTTTCATTTTCACAACCACACAACCCCTTGTCAAGCGCCATTTTTGAAATATGTAATCGATTTCACGGCAGGCGCTTTAAGACTTGTCAAGCCGGGCGAAGTCGAAGACAAAGGCTGAAGGTCGATGAAACCAACGATCACGGTGGCGGCGTATGCCCGGTAAAAGGACGAAACAGCCAAGGCTCAAGAAACGAGCTGGCGTGTTCGATGTCGCCCGGGAGGCGGGCGTGTCTGTCGCGACAGTGTCGAGAGCCTTCAACCTGCCCGATCTCGTCAGCGAGGATGTGCGCCGGCGTGTGCTGGCGACTGCGCAACGCCTCGGCTACGCTGCCAACCCCGCCGCCAAGGCGCTTCGCTCGCGCAAGACACACATTGTAGGGGCTGCCATTCCGACGCTCGACTACGCCATCTTCGCGAAGATGATCAATCACTTCCAGGATACGTTCGCCCAGCATGGCTACATCACCATCGTCGCCACGACAGGCTTCGAGCACGCCAACGTGTTCGACAAGGTCAAGACGCTGGTCGATCGCGGAGCCGAAGCGCTGCTTCTGGTTGGCGCGATAGAGGATCCGGCCTTGGTGCGCTACCTGAAGGAGCCGCATATTCCGGTCGTCACGACCTACTCCTATATTCCAGAGGAGATCGTGCCCTGCATCGGCTTCGACAACTACGCCGCTACCCAGAGCGCGATGGAATATCTCGCGGATCTTGGTCATAGAAATTTTGCCATGATCGCCGGCAGCCCGAAGGGGAGCGATCGTCAGCGCACCCGAATTGCCGCCTACAGGGATTTCATAGCGGAAAGAAAGCTGGAAGGCGCGGAAAATATCGTCATTCGCGACTTCACCATCCGCGACGGCGCCGAAGCGATGCGCGCCCTGCTGGATAAATATCCCGACACAACCGCATTGGTCTGCAATACCGACGTGGTTGCCTTCGGTGCTCTCAGCGAAAGCCGCCGGCTTGGGATTCGCATTCCCCAGGATATCTCCGTCGTGGGGTTCGACGACGCAGAGTATGCCGCACAGTTGGACCCGCCGCTGACGACGATTGCCGTACCTGCCGAAGAGATGGGGCGCCTGAGCGCCGATATGCTTCACATGTCGCTCTCGACAGGGGAGTCTCCTCGCTTTGTGCGGCTGGACTCTCATCTAATCGTGAGAAAATCCGCCTGCCCACCACGAGGCCTGAAGCAACTGCGCCTCGCCAGCGCCGTGTAGGCCATCGGTTCGGCTGCCCTCGGAAACGGTGTGATGAAGAGGTAAGGCGTTGCCCCATAAGACATTTCTACCGATCCGCCCTGCGGCGATAATTTTCGATTTCGACGGCGTCATCCTGGATTCGGCCGAGATCAAGGCCCAGGCTTTTGCAGAAATCTATTCCGAGCACGGCCAGGAATGGGCTGCTTTCATCCTGGATTATCAGCGCATGCATGGGGGCGTATCGCGTCGGGAAAAGTTCAAGCATTTTGACAAAACGATACTCGGCCAGGAACCGACCGAAGAGAGACTTACTTTCCTGTCACAAAGGTTCACGGATATCGTTTTCAAGAAGGTACTTTCCGCACCTTTCATCCCCGGGGCCAGATCGCTGCTGGACGCCGCTCGCGGTCCCTCCCGGCTTTTTGTCGTCTCGGGTACGCCGCAGGGAGAGTTGGTCGAGATCGTCCGACAACGCGACCTGAACCCCTATTTCGAAATCGTCATCGGTGCGCCCACCAAAAAGCATGAGGCCTTCACCGGGATCCTTGCCTTGGGCCTTGCCCGGGAAACGGTGGTGGCTGTCGGTGATTCCATCACCGAATGTTCGGCGGCGATCGAACTGGGAATCCCGTTCCTCGGAATCCGCAACGGCCCGTCACCAACGAATTTCCCGGAAGGAGTCCTTTCCCTTCCCGACCTGACAGATGCTACCCGTCTGCTTGGATTTTGAAGTCCACTCAGTACGTCACTCCCCACTTTCATTGATATCGTGCTTGCCAATACGGCTTTGCGGCTGCGAGTGCCTCACGCGGGTCCGTTTGCACTTCAAGCCGAGACGGTGTTCGAGAAACCCGCGAACTCGGCACTGTTGCCGAAGATCTCCTCAATCTGTTCAGGCAGCAGAACACCCTCGTCTTCAACGACCTGGCGCAAATTTCTCTTGCCTGCCAAAGCGCGCTTCGACAGTTCCGCGGCCTTGCTGTAGCCGATGAGCTTTGCCAACGGCGTGGCCAGGGCAAGGGATTGGTCCAGCAGGGCTTTGCAGCGATCCTCGTCGACTTCGATCCCGTCGACGCAGCGCTCCTTGAAAATCCGCATTCCTCTCGTCAGCAACCGCATGGATTGCAGGATGTTCAAGACGATCACCGGCTCCATCGCATTCAACTGGAGCTGCCCCGCACTTGCAGCGAGCGTCACGGCAAGATCATTGCCAATGACCTGGAAACTGAGCTGATTCATCATCTCCGGAATGACCGGGTTGATCTTGCCCGGCATGATGGAAGAGCCGGCTTGCACGGGCGGCAAACGAATCTCTCCGAGGCCGCCGAGCGGTCCGCTGCTCAGCAGGCGCAGATCGTTGCAGATCTTGGTCAGCTTGACCGCAATGCGCTTCAGCATACCTGAAAAGGAGACAAAACCGCCGGTGTCGGATGTTGCCTCGATAAAGTTGCGCGCGGCGATGAGCTGGATCCCGGATATCTGCGACAGATGACGGCAAGCGATGCCGGGGAACTCGCGAGGCACGTTGATCGAGGTGCCGATCGCCGAACCGCCGAGGTTGATTTCCAGCAACAATTTCGATGCGGATCGGAGCTGGATGATGTCCTCATCGATGAGTTCGGCAAAGGCGCCGAACTCCTGCCCGACGGTCATCGGAACGGCATCTTGAAGCTGAGTTCTGCCGACCTTCAGGGCATTTGCGTGCTGCAGCGCCTTCGCGCGGAAGGTCTCACGCAAGCCGACCTGTGCGGATACCAGCCCTTCGCAGGCTCGCAACACCGTCAAACGGATTGCGGTCGGATATACATCGTTGGTCGACTGCGAGAGGTTCACGTCGTCATTCGGGTGCAGTCTCGTATAGTCGCCAACGGCTGCGCCGAGCTTGATCAAGGCCAGGTTCGTTACAACCTCGTTGACGTTCATGTTCGTCGACGTGCCGGCTCCGCCCTGCATCATGTCTACGGGGAAATTCTCTTCGATCGCCCGCAGTCCGATGAGTTCGTCACAGGCATCCGAAATGGCTTGCGTCTTTTCGAGCGAGAGTAGTCCGAGTTCCATGTTCGCCAGGCCGGCGGCCTTTTTCACCATGGCCATCGACTGGATGAGCTCTGGGAAATCCTTCAGGCGCAGCCCGGATACGTCAAAGTTCTGCTCCGCTCGACGGGTGTGCACGCCGTAGAGGACGTTGCCAGGGATAGCGAGCGGTCCGATCAGATCGGATTCGATGCGTTCGACAAACATGGTTGCTTCCTCTCTCAGGACAGGATCCCGGCACGACGCACCGCCTCAGCGCTCGCCTCTGGACGACAGTCAGCCCGACGGCCGCAGGTGACACTTCACCTCTGCTTGATTGCGGCGCCGGCCTTGATGGCGAGGGCCGCGATGGTCAGTGCGGGATTGACCGCCGCCGATGTCGGCAGCACCGAAGCGTCGGTCACGTAGAGGTTTGAGATTTCGTGCGAACGGCAATCTGTCGACACGACTGACGTCCGCGGATCGTTTCCAAGCCTGGCGGTGCCGCACTGATGCGAAGTCGTCTTCCTGCCGAAGGTTCGGGTGAGCACGATGGGGAAGCCCGCCTTGCGCATGACGTGACGCGTCTTGCGGATCAGGGTCTCGTGCGCTCGCATGTTGCTGCGCACCCAATGCATGACGATGCGGCCGTTGTTGACCGTGACGCGGCTGTCGGGATTGGGCAGGTCCTCGCTGGTCAGGAACCAGCCATAACAATTGCGGGCAATCAGTCCGGCCAGCCAGCGCGGCAGCAATGGCGCGTTGGCCTTCAGGATATTTCCCGTAATGTGTCCGAGCAACTGGACGTTTCCGAGCGGAAATCCGGTCTCCGGATCGGCATTATAGAAGTCATTAAAAGAAAGCGTCTTCTGGTAAACCGATGTGTTGGCGGATAGCGGATCGATCGCCAGCATGGCGGTGGTGTTGTGGTTCATGAAATTGCGGCCGAGTTGGTCGGAGCCATTGGCCAGCCCGCGCGGGTGCGCGGCGTTGGCAGACCGCAACAGCAGCGCCGCGGTCTGGACGGCGCCGGCCGCAACGGCGAAAACGCCTGCGCTGATGCGTTGCTCAACGCCATCCTTCAGGAACACCGCGGCAATCACCTGCTGACCGGCCGGATCGGTCTCCAGGCGCAAGACATTGGCCCCAGTCAGGAGGCTGACGTTGCCATGCTTGAGCGCCGCCGCCAGCGGGCCGGCCTCGGCATCGATCTTGCCGGATCCGGTATTGGGAAACGCATCCCATCCGGTCTTGGCGCGGCGAAGCCATTCATCGATGTCGATGGCCAGAGGAAGGCTGGAGGGGTGCACTCCTGCCTTGTTCAGGCGAGCGCGCACAGCGGCGATGGCCGGCTCGTCCTGCACCGGGGGAAAGCGGTAGGGGCTCGCACGCGGCGGCTCCGTCGGGTCCTGTGAGGTATCGCCGCGCACCTTGAAGATCGCCTCGGCCCGCTCGTACCACGGCTCGAGTTCGTTATAGGTGATTGGCCACCCTGGCGAGGCGCCATCCATGTGAGGGCGAGGCAGAAAATCTTCCAGCCTGTAGCGGTACATGACCGCGCCATAGAATTTGGAATTGCCGCCAACATAGTAATAGTTGCCGGGAAGGAAAGTGTCGCCGTCGGTGCCAACCCATGCTTCCGTCGAACGGTAGAAGCCTCTCAGGAATATCGCTTTGTCATCGCGCGCCTCGGGGGTATCCCGAAGGTGCTCGCCACGTTCCAATATCACGATACGCCGGCCGCTATCGGCAAGGCCGTGGGCCAGGGACGCGCCTCCGATCCCTGACCCGATGATGACGATATCTGCTGTCTGGTCCAAGTCGGCGCCTCAATCTATGCGTTGTTCGGTCTCGGCATCGAACAGCACGATCTTGGCGGTATCGACTGCAAGGGTCGCGGGCGTGCGAGCTGCGACGGCCCGCGGTGGCACGCGCGCCGTGACCTCGACCCCGCCTGCCTGGAACAGCGCAAGCGTGTCGGGTCCCGTCGGTTCGACAACGTCGATGTTCACTGACAATTTCTGCGCGGACGCCGCGCCGGTGACGCTGAACAGTTCAGGACGGATGCCGACGAGTATGCCGCGGCCGGCGTATTTGGCAGCCGCTTGCGACGAGACCGGGATTCCGGCGAGTTGAGCCGTCGCCGCGCCAGGAATGTCGATGATGGCAATCGCGTTGCCGTCTTTAACCTCGAGCTTGGCCGGAATGATGTTCATCGATGGCGAGCCAACGAACTTGGCCACGTATACGTTCGCCGGCCGGTCGTAGACCGACTGCGGATCGTCGAGGTGCTGGACCACGCCGTCCTTCATCACGGCGACACGGGTGGCGAGCGTCATGGCCTCGATCTGGTCGTGGGTGACATAGACGATGGTGGTTCCCAATCGTGCGTGGAGGCGCTTGATCTCCGTCCGCATGTCGACGCGCAACTTGGCGTCCAGGTTGGAGAGAGGTTCGTCGAACAAGAACAGCTTGGGTTGGCGCACGATCGCGCGCCCCATCGCCACGCGCTGGCGCTGGCCGCCGGAAAGTTGCGATGGCTTCCTGTCCAGAAGATGCGTCATCTGCAGCAGATCGGCCGCGGTCTTCACGGCTTTGTCCCGTTCGGCCCGCGACACTCCGCGGATCTTCATGCCGAACTCGATGTTCTGGCGCACGGTCATCGTCGGGTACAGCGCGTAGGACTGGAAAACCATCGCGATATCCCGGTCTTTCGGCGAGAGGTCGTTGACCACCTTGCCGGCGATGCGGATTTCTCCGCCGGATATCTCTTCCAGGCCCGCGATCATGTTGAGCAGCGTGGACTTGCCGCAGCCCGAGGGGCCGAGAAGTACGAGGAAGTCACCGGTGCCGATGGAGATGCTGACCTCCTTCAGGACTTCGAGGTCACCATAGAGTTTGCGGGCACGATCGATTTCGAGAGTTGACATGGCATCAGCCTTTCACGGCGCCGGCGGTGAGGCCGCGCACGAAGTATCGTCCAGCGACGACGTAGACAAAAAGGGTCGGCAGCGCTGCGATCATGGCGGCAGCCATGTCGACGTTGTATTCCTTGCGTCCCATCGAGACGTTGACGATGTTGTTGAGAGCTACGGTGATGGGGGCATTTTCGCCGGCGGTGAATGAGGCTCCGAACAGGTAGTCGTTCCAGATCTGGGTGAACTGCCAGATGCAGGACACGACGATGATCGGCAGGGCCGCCGGCAGCATGATCGATACGAAGATCCTGATGAACCCGGCACCGTCGATCTTCGCCGCCCTGACAAGTTCATCGGGAATGCTGACGAAATAATTGCGGAAAAAAAGCGTGGTGAACGCGATGCCGTAGACCGTGTGGACCAGCACGAGCCCCGGAAGAGACCCGGCGAGACCAAGCATTCCCAAAGTTTGCGCCATGGGAAGAATCACGGCCTGAAAAGGCAGGAAGCAACCGAACAACAGCAGCCCGAAGATCACGTTGGAGCCGGGGAAGCGCCATTTGGTAATGACATAGCCGTTGATCGCGCCGATGCCGGTCGACATGATCACGGCCGGGATCGTCAACAGCAGCGAGTTGATGAAATAGGGTTTGAGTCCCCTGCAGGCGGTTCCGTTGCAAGCCTCCGACCAGGCGGTGCGCCAGGCGTCGAAGGTGATTTGCTGCGGCAGGCCGATAAAAGAACCGGCATAGATCTCATCGAGATGCTTCACCGAAGTGGTGATCATCACCCAGAGCGGCATCAGGTAGAACGCAGCCATGAAAAACAGGCTGCCGTAAATGACGGCACGGCCGATCCGATGCTGTCGACGGAAGGAGGCGGCATTAGTGGCCATCGCGGGACTCCTTCAGCTCTGAATAGAGATACGGAACGATGATCGCGGCGACCGTCATCAGCATCATCATCGCACTGGCTGCGCCAACCCCCATCTGGTCACGCCGGAAGGTGGCGGAGTACATGAAGGTGGAAGGCATTTCGGTCGCGGAACCGGGGCCGGTGTTGGTTAGGGCCAGAATGAGATCGAAGCTCTTGATTGCGATATAGCTGAGCAAAACGATCACGCTCAGGAAGGCGGGGCGCAGCATCGGCACGACGATGGTCCGATAGATCCGCGGCAGGCTTGCCCCCTCGATCTGGGCGGCCTTGATGACCGAATTGTCGATGCCGCGCAGGCCTGCCAGGAAGATCGCCATGGCGAAGCCGGTCGATTGCCATACAGCGGCAATCACCACGCAATAGATGGCGAAAGTCGGCTGTGCGATCCAGTCAAACACGAAGCTGGTCCAGCCCAGATCATTGACCACTTTCTGTACGCCCAAAGCGGGGTTGAGAATCCACTTCCAGGCCGTGCCGGTGACGATGAAGGACAGCGCCATCGGATAGAGGAAGATCGCCCGCAATGTGCCTTCAACGCGGATCTTCTGATCGAGAAGGATTGCCATCAACAGTCCGAGGCCGGTGGTCAGTGCCAGGAACAGTGTTGAAAAGACGAACAGATTGAACACCGCCGTGTGCCAGCGCGGCGTCGACCACAGACGGACATACTGGTTGAGGCCGACGAAATCGTATTTCGGCACGATCATGGAAGACGAGAGCGAAATCCAACCCGTCCAGCAGATGAACAGGTAGACTGCAACCAGCACAACCAAGAGGCTGGGCGCCAGCACCAGCCGTGGCAACCAATTCTCGATACGGTTCGACAAAGGGGTGGATCTGCTCATCGGCTTGCCCTCAGGTTGGGTCAATGGGGCTGCGAGAAAGGCGCTGCCGGGACCTCATGGGAGGCATTGCCCCGGCAGCGAACGCACGCCTCAGCGTGCGTTGTTGATCCCGTCGACCAGGGATTTGACCGCGTCTTCCGCACTCATATCGGTGACGAAAAACTTGCCGACGACGTCCTGGAACACGCCGGAGAACCGGGGCTCGACGGCAAAGCCGTCGGTGAGCGATCCGTAGATGGCGTTGTTCTTGATGGCAGCGACGCGGTCCGAAAAGCTGCGCTTGGCGCAGTCGTCAAAATCGTCCATCGCCACATCGAGACGAGCCGGGATCGAGCCCTTGATCAGATTGAACTTCTTCTGAACCTCGGGATCCATGATCGCTTCCGCGACCGCGTCCTGCCCTTTTTCGATATCGGCATTTTTGATCTTGAAGCCGCCGAAAGTATCGAACACGAACTTGTAGTTCGGCGTTGCGGTCGGCGTCGGGAAGCAGAGGAAATCGACACCCGGCTTCATCCCTTTGGCAAGGAATTCGCCCTTCGCCCAGTCGCCCATGATCTGCATGCCTGCCTGGCCGTTGGCGACCAGATTGGTCGCAGCCGCCCAGTCGCGGCCGGTGAAGCCGGCGTCATGCAATCCACGCACCTTGCCCAGCAGTTCAAACGTCTTGATCATCTCCGGGCTGGACAGCGCCGTTTCATCGAGATCGATGGCGGCTTTCTTGTAGAAATCCGGGCCGTTAACGTCGATGAGCATGGACTCGAACAGCTCTTCGATCTGCCAGCTCTCGTCGCTCATTGCGATCGGCGTAACGCCAATCGCCTTCAGCTTTTCGGCACTGGCAATAAGCTCGTCCCAGCTTGTGGGAATGGCGATCCCGGCCTTGTCGAAGACGGACTTGTTCGCCCAAACCCAGTTCTGGCGATGCATGTTGATTGGGGTCGAGAAGAAGGCGTCATCCTGCTGCAGGAATTGCAACATCACCGGCGGAAGGGCGGCTTTCCAGTTGTTCTTGGCATACAGGTCATTCAACGAACGCAGCACGCCTTCCTTGGCCCAGCCCAGTCCTTCGAAGCCGAGGAACTGCATCACCGCAGGCGGATTGCCGGCGGCGACACGAGTGCGCAGTGCCTGCTGGGCATTGGCGCCGTTGGCGCCGCCGACCGCGCTATCCTGCCACTCGAAGCCCATGGTCTTGAGCTTGTCGGTAATCACCTTCAGGGCCCCCACCTCGCTCGCCGACGTCCAGACATGCAGGCCTTCGATTTTGGTTTGTGCCATTGCCTGGCCCGCAAAGGGCAGTCCCAGCGCAGCGGCGAGCAGCATTCTCTTGAGTTTGGTCATCGTTATTCCCCTGTTGAGGTTTGAAATGCCCGGTCGCATTTTCGCTGTTATCGGGCGGGTTGGAGTCAGCTTGGATCGGCCGGCATGGCGTAGCCGACGTTCTTTCTGCCGTAGCGGCGGACCCGGATGTTGGCTTGTTCGGCATGCCCGGCGAACCCTTCCATAAGGCAGAGACGCGAGCCGTACTCTCCGATCAGGGCCGAGGCCTCGTCGGTCAGGATGCGCTGATAGGTGCAGGTCTTCAGGAACTTGCCGACCCAGAGCCCGCCGGTGTAGCGCGCGGCTTTGTTGGTCGGCAGCGTATGGTTGGTGCCGATGACCTTGTCGCCAAACGACACATTCGTGCGGGCGCCCAGAAACAGCGCGCCGTAGTTCGTCATCTTCTCAAGGAAGTAGTCCGGATCACGTGTCATGACCTGGACATGCTCTGAGGCGACGCGATCGGCCTCGGCCACCATCTCGTCGATAGTATCGCACAGGATGATCTCGCCGAAATCCTCCCAGGCTTTGGCCGCGACAGCTGCGGTCGGCAGGATTTTCAGCAAACGCTCGATTTCATCCAGCGTGTCGCGGACAAGTTTTTCGGAATTGGTGATCAGCAAGGCAGGCGAGTTGACGCCATGCTCCGCCTGGCCAAGCAGATCCGTGGCCACGATCTCACCGTCGACACTGTCGTCGGCGATCACCAGCGTCTCGGTCGGGCCGGCGAAGAGGTCGATGCCGACCTTGCCGAACAGCAGCCGTTTGGCTTCTGCCACGTAGGCATTGCCGGGGCCGGCGAGGATATCGACGGGAGCGATCGTCTCCGTGCCATAGGCCATGGCAGCGATCGCCTGGACCCCGCCAAGGCAGTAGATTTCGTCCGCACCGGCGAGCGCCTGTGCGGCGACAATCTTTTCGGCAATCTTGCCCTGAAACGGCGGAGCGCAGGTGATGACGCGCTCGCAGCCAGCCACTCGGGCGGTCAGGACGGTCATGTGGGCGGACGCAAGCAGCGGATACTTGCCGCCCGGGACATAGCATCCGACATTCTGGATCGGTACGTTCTTGTGGCCCAGAACGACTCCCGGCAGCGTTTCGATCTCCAGATCGAGAAGGGTCGCGCGCTGGGCTTCGGCGAACCTGCGCACCTGGTCCTGCGCGAAATCGAGATCCTCGCGTTCGCGCTTGGTCAACGCATTGATGCATCCGTCGATCTCGGCCTTGGTCAGGCGATAGTCATCCCTGTCGAACTTGTCGAAACGGTTGGACAATTCGCGCACCGCCTTGTCGCCGCCCTTCTCGATCTGGGCCAGCAAGGCCTGAACCGTCGCGGTGACTGCCGGCTGACCATCGTCTGCGACACTGCCTCGGGCGGACTTGACGATGCGTATCATGACAAAAACTCTTCGTTCGCAAGCGCGTCAGCGCCGCATCCTCAACGAGATGGGTGGCGAAGTTTGAGGGCGGGGACGGCCCGCCCTCACGTCGGTCCTGCTAGAGGTGCTGCTCGCGGGCGCGCATCTCGGCGTATCCGGCCTGTTCTTTTTCATAGTAGGCAGGCGACGGGAAATCCCACCAGCCGGTCGCGAACGGTCCCGCCGCGTCGCGCGAGACAATGACCTCGACAAGAGCCGGGCCGCCGCATTCCAGAGCTGCCTTCAGGCTGCTTTCGAGATCTTCATCCTTCTCGACTTTCCACGCCTCAAGCCCGAATGCGCGGGCGGAGGCCGTGATATCGGCAGAGTAAGGCTGGCCATTGCCGGAGTGATGGGTAAATTCGGAAGCGATGTGACGGCCCATGAACTTGCGCTGGCCACCCCGGATCGACATGTAGCCCGAGTTGTTCAACACGAGGAACACCACATTGATGCCGTTCATCACGGCGGTGCCCATTTCGGGCAGCGACATCATGAAGTCGCCGTCGCCAACGATCGCCACGACCTGACGATCCGGGCATGCGAGCTTGGCGCCCAACGCCGCAGGCACCGCCCAGCCCATCGGTGAATACGAGCCGGAGGTCAGATGAGTGCGCGGCTCGTAGACCGGGAAGCTTTGCTTCACCGAACCCTGGGTGTTGCCCGAACCGACAACCACAATACCGTTGCGATCAAGGACCTTGCGCAAAGCGACCAGTGGCCGCTGCGATGTGAAGGGCGTTTCGCGGCTGTTTTCGCGGGGCGACACCTGGGCGATCCAGTCGGCCTTCGCCTTCTGGACGTCGGCCAGGAATTTCTCACGCTTCGCCAGGGCTTTCTTGGCATCGGCCTCGGACAGCAACGCCAGAATTGCCTCCAGCGCCACCTTCGCGTCGGAAACGATGCCAACCTCGGTCGGATAGGTTTTGCCGATCTCGCGCGGGTCAAGATCGATGTGGATCAGCTTGCCCGGGGGGATCGAGAACGAAACGCCCTTGGCGTAGGAAGAAGCCGACCAATCCGTAAAGCGGCAGCCTACCGAGATCACGACGTCAGCGGATGCGGTGATCTTGTTGCCGCAGGTCGTGCCGGTCTGGCCTACCGCGCCGATGAAGAGCTCGTGATCTTCCGAGATGGCGCCCTTGCCGTTCCAGGTGATTGAAACCGCCGCGCCGAGCCGCTCTGCCAAACGCGTCAATTCGTTCGAAGCATTGGCCGTGATGGCGCCACCACCGGCGACGATGACCGGCCGTTCAGCAGTCAACAGAAGCTTTACCGCCGCCTCGATAGCGCTCGGATCCGGGTATGTCACACCGATCGGCAGGCGCTTGTCCAGCGGATGAATGGTAACGTCCGCCGCCTCGACCTGCACGTCCATCGGCACCTCGACATGCACGGGGCCCGGACGGCCGGTGAGCATCTCGTTGAATGCGCGATGCATGATGCTCGGCAGAACCTCGACGGATTGCGCCTGCCAGGCGCGTTTGGTCACCTGCTCGGTGATGCGCGCAAAGGCGTTGTCCTGCTGGCGCTCGATCTCCTGCATGGTGCCGTGGCCATGCATGTAGGTCTGTGGCGAGCCCGAGACATAGAACAAGGAAGTTGAGTCGCAGTAGGCTGTCGCAAGACCAATGATCGTATTGGTAGCGCCGGGTCCGACCGACGTGGAACATGCCATGGGCTTGCCGCTGGCGCGGAAATAGCCGTCCGCCATGTGAACGGCGCTCTGTTCATGCATGACCTGGATGAAGGGCAGCTGCGAGCCATCTTCTAGAAAAGCATCGAACAGGGCCCAGATGCCATGCCCAGGTACGCCAGCCACATATTCGACGCCGTATTCCTTGAGCGCTCTTGCGACGATCTGCCCACCGGTCAGTTTCATTGTTCGACCCTCTTATTTTTTGGCTGACGAGGCGGTTGCGAGATATGCTCCTCGTCCATGCTCTTAGTAAGCAGCCATAGGAGGCCCTGCGACAAGTTCGCAGGGTAGGTTTATTCGAAGCAATGTGACGCGCTATCAGAGAAGAGTTGCGACAGTAGGGGTTGACCGCTTCCAGAGGCCGATGGCCGAAATATGCCGAGACAGGCTCCAGCCATGGGCCACACGCATCAAGGATTCCAGGAGATTTTCGACGCGATGTAACGCGATAAGTGCTGCATATCGCGCAAGAATTCGCACTACCGCGCAATTCCGCCTCAACAAGGCGTATGGCTTGCTTGCCGGTAATGTCAACCATTTACGACGGTGGAACCCATGTCGAAGCGCAACCAGATTGTCCTGCATGCCCTTGTGGCGCGATACGGCACGCTGGCACTTGACCTCGATATCGCACACCAGATTGGTTTCGACGGGCTGGAAGCATCCGGCGCCAAGATTCGCGCCTTCCTGGACGCTGGTTTCAGTCCCCAGGACTTGCGGCGCCTTGTCGGCGATACCTTCATTCCAGGAATTGGATTTCTTCTTGACGTGGAACGCTACGGCGACGCCCGAAAGGACCTGCTGAAAGACGCGGAAGGGTTGACGAACCTTGCCTCGGCGGTTGGAGCAAAGGGCATTCAGGTCATTACGGGTCCAATCAGTCTCGAGGCTCTCGATCCCACCAGCGTTACGCGGCGCCCCGATCTCTACCGAGGCGTTGTCGGCCTGCCGATCGAGGAGCAGATCGACATCACGGCGTCTGGACTGGCCGCGGTGGCCGACATTGCCGCCCAGCGCAATCTGGTCATCTACCATGAAGCCCTCTCCTGGACGCCGCTCAACACTCTAGACAGACAGCTTCGCACCATCAGGAAAGCAGCGCGCGACAACATACGTCTCGTCGTCGACTTCTGGCACTGTTACACCTCAGGCGACGGCCCCGAACAGATCTCGCGATTGGACAAGGATCTGATTTACGGCGTGCACATCTGTGACTCTCTCCCGTTTGCGGGCGGAGTTCCCAACGAGCCCGTGTTGCGCGACGTGGAAACAGGCAAGGGCGCTCTAAACCTCAGAGAGTGGGTGGCTGCCGTAAAGTCTACCGGCTACGATGGCTGGTGGAGCTGCGAGCTGTTCTGCAACAAGCAGCACCAGATGAACAGCTACGACGTCGCTCGCGATCTCAAAACTCTTATGCAGGATCTTGTTGAAGGTCCTTAGGTCGTCGATCCTCGAGGCTTCGATTTGGATCGCCCTATGCGCGGTGGATCACCGTGCCCTGCTTGCTAAACACTTCGAGGGTCTCGGCAGTTAGCTGGCGCCCGACCACCAAATGGTCGATCTCTCCAGGTCCCGAAACTTGAAAGGGAGCGACCCTCGACATCCTGTCGACGGTAGCAAAAACCACCCGAGCGGCGCTTCGCCGGCACATCACGCGTTTGATTTCAGCCTCGGCAAGGTCGAATGCGGTCAAGCCGACGGAAGCGTCTATGGCACAATCGGCGACAAAGAAGAGATCGGCATGGAACTGCTCCAACTGCGAGAGGCAGACGGATCCAAAAGAGTATCCTTTGTCCTGGTCATACAGGCCGCCCAACAGAACCACGCGCGCTTGACGATGCCCTGCCAGCGCCGTCGCGACAGACGGAGCGTTCGTCACAACCGTCAGGGACATGTCACGAGGCAAAGCGGCGGCGCGTGCAACGCTTAGGGCCGCTTGGTCCATCAGGATCATTGCGCCGGGTCGCACGAGTCTGGTTGCGGCAGCAGCTAGCGCCGCGAGATCGGTGGCCGAGATTTGGACCGCTCGCCTCCCGTACCGGCCGCCGATGATCTGGCGAGCGCTCCGCCGTAGACCCTGCGGCAAAACCCGGCTTTGGCAAGATCGCGAAGATCGCGGCGTACGGTGTCTTCCGACACACGGAATTCTAGCGCCAGCGCGTTTGCCAGGACCTTGCCTTGTTTCGCCAATCTATCGCGTATGATCGCCTGGCGCTCTTCCGAAAGCATCACCCAAACCTCCCAAGCAGATCATGGGCAGCTTCTATTTCCGTCTTCATGGCTAGCGGATATAACTCCCAAGAGAACCTGGCGACAATGTCATCATGAGCCGGCGCTGCCGGTCGAGCCAGGGCGCTGTTCGTCGTTGATGTGGACGACAAGTCTCACTACCCGCCGCTCACCGACGCAATTTCGCACAGTCATCATTCCTGACGCATTTGGACGTTCATTTCCGATGCCGGGAAAACGGGGTATGGGGGGGTGTGGAGGCCTCCAAGATTTCCTATCCACCAGACCAACCTGGGCTGTCGTGACCGCTTACGGAGCGCGGATTCCATCGCGGCTGATCGGCGGCTTCCTGCATTTGGATGCACCAATGGATAAGGATCTGGGCAGATAGCGTCACTGTGCGTCACAGATTGGAACCGTGCGAACTTGTCGGTCGATCTGGCGAGTGGAAGGATATCGTCGACCGTTCCTCATCGCAGCCGCTGTCGAATAGGACGAGTGCGACACTTCCGACCAGGTCCAAAGATGGACCGAAATGCGCGATGGGGACCTATGAGCCTTCTGACAAACGATATCCCCCGCAAACGTCGTCTTCGCGCCGGCATGGTGGGAGGGGGGCGTGGCTCGTTCTTTGCAAGCCGTCATCGCACTGCCATGCGGATCACCAATCGTTTCGATCTGATAGCTGGCGCCTTCTCGTCCGACCCGCAAACCTGCCTTGAAGCCGGCGAGGCGCTTGGGGTGGCTGGGGACCGCAATTACCTCGGCTTCCATGATATGGCAGCCTCGGAAGCAGCACGCGACGACGCGATTGAAGTCGCGATCATCGTCACTCCCAACCATCTGCATTTCGAACCGTGCAAGGTGTTTCTCGAAGCGGGCATTCCCGTCATCTGCGAAAAGCCGCTGGTCCATTCGTCGGAGCAGGCGCGCGACCTTCAGCGGATAGCGGCAGCAAACGACACGTTCTTCGCCGTAACCTACACCTATACAGGATATCCTATGGTCCGAGACGCACGGGCTCGTATCCGCGCGGGCGAGATCGGGCAGGTTCGCTTCATGCATGTGGAGTATCTGCTCGAATGGCTGGTCAACGACCCGTCGAAGCTGGGCAAGGGCGGGATATGGCGCGGCGACCCGGTAAAAGCCGGACCGACGGGCGCGCTGGGGGATATCGGCACTCACGCGTTCAATATCCTCGAGTTTGTGTCCGGGCTCCGGTGCACCGCGCTCAGCGCCAACCTGATGCGAACCGTCGATACCTTCGGTTTGGACGACACTGACTTGATCCAGCTGCAGTTCGAGGGCAACGCCAACGGCCTCCTGTGGTCCTCCTTTGCCGCTCCTGGCCATCGCAACGGCCTGCGCTTCAAGATCGTCGGCTCCAAGGCCACTATGGAATGGCGGCAGGAGGCGCCGGAAACGCTTAGCGTATTCCGTCTTGGCCAAGGCGACCTCACCTATCGTCGCGGAAACGGCGACCTCTCGGCCGACGCGAAACTGGCAACCAGCCTGCCGGCCGGCTCTCCCGAAGGCTACCTCGAAGCGCTCGCCGTCTTGTACAGCGACTATGCCGCGGCGCTCGAGGCAGGCCGAAACTGGCGAGAGGCGCTGCAGGTGCCGATTCCCGATATCTACGAAGGGCTGAGGGGCGTTCTGCTTTCCGAGATCAGCGTCACGTCTTCAGCGTCGAAATCCTGGGTTCCGTTCCCAAGTTCGTAAAACAGACAAACGGGAATGATTGCACTCTGGCTGGCACGCTGACCGCACATGCCAACCCATCTCCGCCTCATTCCTCCCGGGCTGCACGGTCTTTGCATCGAACCACTTCGCTTTCAGAGCCAAAACAAATCAGGACTGAACAAAAATGGATGATCTCTCCCGCGACGCTTATGCCGTACTCCTGCCCGCCTTTGACAAGGTTGAGTTCACCGAAGCGTCGACGTCCTTCTTCACTGCCGGCGGCGTAGCTTCCCTTCTCGGATCGACGCGCGAGGAGTATGTGGCGCGTCGCATGTCGGCGGCCAGGCAGCAATCGGAAACGCCGCAGCTTCTCCTGGACTACCACGACCGCGCGCGAGCGCTTGCCGGCGACGTGCTGGTCGCAATCGATTACGAACTGGGAGGGGTGCACCGCCTCCATAATCTCGGACCCCAGCTTCCTCATCCGCGCGAAGTTCTGGAAATGAAGGAGGCCGAGATCGAGCACTTTGGAGTTGAGGCCGCCCGCGCCGCCAAGTCCTGCGGCATCAACTTCTTCCTGGCGCCCGTGGTCGACCTAGTGGCCGGAAGCAACCCGTGGCTGCGTGACCGCACCTTTTCCGTGGATGGCGACCTCGTCAGTCGCGCCGCCTCGGCATTTATTCGAGGCGTGCAGAGCCAGGGGGTGGTGGCAACAGCAAAACACTTTCCCGGACACTCCCATGTGCCGGCCGACCCGCACGACAGCGCGACTGTGACGGTCACCGCCTCGCTGGAAGAGCTCAAACCCAATCTGAAATGCTTCGACGCGGCCATTGCGGCGGGTGTGCGCGCCATCATGACGGGGCCCATACCGGTCGATGCAATCGATCCGAACGAGCCTTCGTCGACTTCCGCAAAAGTGGTCGCGATGCTTCGCGGCGCCCATAAATTCCAGGGCCTGATCGTCTCGGACGATCTCGATCTGCCCGGAACGTTGCGCGGCCGCACGGTTCCGGAAGCCGCGGTGGCGTCGCTCAAAGCGGGCGTCGACCTTCTCCTGTTAGCGGGCGGACCGCAGGTCGATGAGGTGGCGCGCAGTATCATCGCCAGTGTCCACGCTGGCAAACTCGAACGAGACGTCGTTGCCCGTGCGGCGAGCGCAGTGCGTTTGCTGGCCGCAGATAACGCGCGGTCACTGCAGGCGGTCTGAGGAACCACCGATGCAACCGCGTACTCCTTTGCCGGATGCGATCGTGCAATGCTTGTTCTAGACAGATTAAAGCGCGCGCCCAAACTCGACCTCGACCCAACGCTCGACCCAAGCGGCGGCGCATCAACAAATTGGAGATGGAACCCATGTCAAAGCTCCCGGACTCATCCTTCTTGCACTATCTGGCTGATCTGGCGGACGCCGAGACCCTGCCCCGCTATCTGGTCGACCTCGCCGTCGAGACCAAGGTGAAGGCCGGGTACAGGTTCGATCCGGTGACCGAGGCAGATCGGGAGGCCGAAATCGCGTTGCGCGCCGCCATAGTGAAAGAGTTTCCGGACCACGCCGTACTGGGTGAGGAATTCGGCGAGACGGGCGGCGGCAGCGACTGGCGATGGGTCCTCGATCCCGTTGACGGAACGCGACCTTTCATCTGCGGCCTTCCGGTCTGGGGGACGCTCATCGGCCTAACCAATCGCGGCCACGCCGAGATGGGGATGCTCAGCCAGCCCTATATCGGCGAACGGTTCTGGGCCGACGCAACGGGCGCATGGCGCCAGCGCGCCGGCGAGCGAAAAGCGCTCAAGACGCGCGACATCGACGATCTTTCCGACGCCATCCTCCACACCAATTCGCCCGAGCATTTTCATGGTGATCTCAAGGCAGGTTTCGAGCGGCTGAACAGCGCGGTAAAGATGACCCGGTATGGCGGGGAATGCTACGCCTTCGCAATGCTAGCGGCGGGTCGGATCGATCTGGCGCTCGAGCCGTCCCTGCAGCCCTACGACATTGTCGCGCTGATACCGATCATCGAGAAAGCGGGCGGCGTCGTTACACGTATCGACGGTGGCCGCGCCGAAGAGGGAGGGCCGGTCTTGGCCTCAGCCACGCCTGCGCTGCATCGCTTGGCGCTGAATGAGCTTGTCGGCACGGCGTAGGCCGGCTTCACGAATAGTGTCAGACGACCGCCTCGTACCGTCAAGGCTTCGAGACTACATCTGGATCATGTCGGACCCATCCCCGAGGT
The DNA here is from genome assembly GCA_004791255.1 of bacterium M00.F.Ca.ET.205.01.1.1. Classification (GTDB taxonomy): domain Bacteria; phylum Pseudomonadota; class Alphaproteobacteria; order Rhizobiales; family Rhizobiaceae; genus Mesorhizobium. The sequence continues at coordinate 17,393 of SRUQ01000016.1, read as the reverse complement.
ACTGCAGCACCTCCCTGGGAATGCTCGGATCACCTCTGTCGATCACTGTAAGCTCCTTGAGGTGACGGCGCTGGAGCAGGCCCGGCCCCTTGTAGTGCAAAGCGACCTTCGTTGAGTAGGGTTGACGAAAGGCATTGGCCGCGATGCCGCTGGCAATGCCGAACATGAACCGCTTGGCGTTTCGCTTGACCTGGGCATAGACGCCGAAGGTGAGCTCGTTGCTCTGAATCCCTTCGAAATCGGCTGTGAACAGCCTGTCCGCCACAGGGAAACTAAAGCCATAGTACTTAAAGACATATTCGGTTTTCCCCGGCTTATCGAAGCTCGGAAACCGCTCAATATAGTAATGCTGCAGAAATTTATCTGGTCTATACAGGCAGAACGCCGATTTTAGAATGAAACCCTTATAGATCGAGGAAAACTGGTAGCGATCATAAACGCCCAGGATCTCGGAATCCTGCACGGTGCTATCAAAAACAATGTTGGAAAGAAAATTCACAAACTCAGGCAGATGCCGGGCAGTGGACATCGCATGAAAAAAATTACCGTCGATCAACGTCCGAAATTCCTCCGGGTTGGAGAAAAGGATCGGAACGCTCAGTCCGAAGAAATTCGCGATCGTGCGCAGATTGGCGCTCGATGGCACATGGGCGCCGGACAAATATTTGTTAAATTGTTGCCGGTTGACGTTTAATTTGCGACAAACGGCTGCCACAGACCCGTGACGGTCGCAAAGGGTTCTCAAATTCGCCGCAAGCGCAGCATTCTCCCCTGCGAGGTGGTTCAATCTGGCGGCCTTCCCCAGTGACGCGAATAGACGCTCTGTGTACGCCACTTTAATTCAGAACTCAATCAGATGCGAAGTTGGCTCCGCGACGCGAATTCGCCCATACTTGGACCGAATAAGGAGCGCCCGGCATGGCAACTCACGGCAAGACGGGGTGGTCGGTTATGGGTACCGGCACCATCGCCACGGAGCAGATGGTCGCCGGGATCAGGGCGCAAGGGCATACTCCCTTGTGGGTGGTCAGTCGACGCAAACTGGATGCCGCGCATTTCGCCCAGGACTTGGATATCCCACAGTGGACAACCAACTTGTCAAGTGCCCTTGGCGACCCTGACGTCGAGTTCATCTATGTCAGTGCCCGAATACAGCGGCGGGCGCATTACATCACAGCCGCGGCGCAGGCTGGCAAGAACGTCCTTTGCGACGGTCCCATCTCCGAAAGCAGCAAGATGGCAGCCGCCCTGGTGCGCGTGTGCGATACAGCCGGCATCGTTCTTGCCGTGCATCACCCGTTCCGGGCTTCGGCGATCCACCAGACGATGCGCAGGTTGATCGTCGACGGCGAAATCGGCAAGGTGCAGTCGATCCTTATCACGCGCGAGGGACCATACAAGCCAACAGCCAAGCGCAGGAAAGACGATCTCGACGGCGACAGCGACATCTATCTCGACATGTCCGTCGACGACATCGACCTGGCTAGATTCCTCACGGGCGCAGAGCCTCAGGAAGTTTCCGCCCTCGGTGCGAATGAAGGCGGTGCTCCCAACCAGATTTCTTATGCATTCAAGCTCGACGATGGCAGCTTATTTCAATCGTTCGAGAGTTTCGCGATCATGGACATGGAAAGCATGGTCGTGGTCGCCGGCGATCGCGGCACTCTGATCGCTCATGGCACGCTGAACGGTAAGGCTTCGGGCACGCTCATGCGACGGCATGGAGCCAAGAATGAGCTCGTTCCTGTTCGTGACGGCGACTCCCACGTCGCGACTGTCGAGGATTTCGTCAGCACAAAGATGTCCTGGCTGGCGCGAGGGTCGGATAACATCGCCGCCCTGCGGGCCGCCGAGGCGGTGGCCGCGGCAGCTACAAAGCGCCGAACAATTGCAATTCGGCTTTAACCTGCAAAACTTGGCTGTCGAAATGACAGCCAACCAGGTTGGTCCGCCGATCACTCGCTCCCGATGCTCAGGCGGGCATCTTCCCTTCATACCCCATGGCGCGTGATATCTGATCCGCGATCTCGGCAACGCGCCTTCCCGTCGAGGGGAGATCCTCGTCGGTGACGCGCGCGATCGGCCCGCTGATGCTGATCGCGCCGAGCGGGCGTCCCGATTCATCGAAAACAGGCGCGCCGATACAGCGCCCGCCTATAGCCGACTCTTCGTTGTCGACCGCATAGCCCCGCTCCCGTATGAGCGGGAATTCGCCACGCAGTTGGTCCAGCGTGACGAGGGTATTCTGGGTGTGGCGGGGTAACCCCGATGCCTTGATGAGCCTGCTGACTTCATGCGCATCCAGCCGGGCGAGTATGGACTTTCCCAAGGAGCTGGCATGCCACGGATTCGTCACCCCGACTGACGCCCCCTGACGCAAGGTTTGCATGGCCTCGATACAGTCCACGACAACCAGTTCATCGCGCAGCCAGAGAGCGAAGCTGACCGTCTCGTTGAACTGCTCGTGCAGGGTCTCGAGATAGGGACGGGCTACGGTTCGCACATCCCTTCTATGGAGGGATTTCTGCCCCAGAATATAGAGCCCGATGCCCAGGACATAGCGGTTGCCGTTTACCTTGGCGATAAGACCATGACCGACAAGACTGGAGACATAGCGCGACGTCGTTGGTTGGCCCAGCCCGACCTCGCGGGCAATCATGGACAGCGACATCGGCTGGTCCGCCCGTTCGAGAGCGCGCAGAACGGCAACCGCCCGATCGACGGCGTCGAAACGGGCACTCTTCTGCTCATCGGTGGCAAGGTCGGTGGGCAAGATCGCTCCGGCGAATCTCCATGACAATCGCCCTCTTGGTGCTCCAAGAAGAGGTTGCCGTCAATTAAGGCGCGGTGCAGCGTCCAACAACATCCTCGTATAGCGATCCTGCGGCGAATGGAGGACTTCGTTCGTTCGCCCGGCCTCAACGATGTTCCCGTCCTTCATGATTATGATGGACTGCGCAATTTGCGAGACCAGCGGCAGGTTGTGCGTTATGAACAACATCGCAAGGCCGTCCTTCTTCAGATCGAGCAGAAGCTCAACGACCGCTGCCTGCACAGACACGTCGAGAGCCGACGTGATCTCATCACAAACCAGAAGCCTTGGTTTTAGCGCCAGCGCGCGGGCCACCGCAACGCGCTGACGTTCACCTCCCGACAGATCGGCGGGATAGAGGTCGACTAGTCTTTGCGGCAGTCGAACGCGGTCGAGCAGCGAGCGCACTTCCGCGCCGACCCTCGCCTTGTCTGTCATCCCGGTCAGGCGAACGGCGCGGGCGATGCTTTGCGCGATCGATTCCTTGGGGTTGAGCGAGCGATCTGGGTTTTGAAACACGATCTGCATGGCACTCAGATCCGCCTTGGAACGGCTCGACACCGCGAAAGGCATCGGATGGCCTTCGAACAACAAGGTGCCGGTGGCATTGCCATGCAAACCCGTCACGCACCGGCCTGTCGTGGTCTTGCCGCTGCCACTGCCGCCGACCAGCCCCACACATTCGCCTTTGCCGACCGAGAATGAGATACCATGAACGACCTCAACGTGGCCATGCGAGGCGCGCAGGTTCTTCATATCCAGGACATTCTGTATTTCAAGAGCGCTGTCACTCCTGGCGCCCGACGCAGGACCTGGACCATCAGTCAGCAGTCGCGGTATGGCGTCGAGCAGCATGCGCGTATAGTCGTCGCGCGGCTCCGCAAACACCTGCTTGCGGCCGCCCTGCTCGACAATCCTGCCAGACAGCATGACCGCCACACGGTCGGCCACGACGTTCACGACCGCGAGGTCGTGAGTAACGTAGACCACGCTGGCGTTGCTGGATTTGACCAGCCTGGCGATGAGTTCAAGGATCGTCTGCTGGGTCGACACATCAAGGCCCGTCGTTGGCTCGTCCATCACGATCACTTGCGGTGACGTCATAAAGGCCATGGCAATGGCAATGCGTTGGAGCTGTCCGCCGCTCAACTCGAAGGGATAGCGTTTCAAAAACCGTTCGTCATCGGGGAGGTCGACGTTGCGCAGAGCCTCGGCCAGCAACTGCTTCACGCCGGGCCCCGAATGGCCGTGCGCGGTGAGAAGCTCGGCCATTTGCTTGCCGATGGACATTCGCGGACTGAAGCTGGTGGTCGGATTCTGCGGTACCAGCGAGACTTTGCCGCCCTGGAAGGCGCGCCTCTCGCGCCTTGAAAGCGAGAGGATGTCGGTACCGCCAATCATGATCTTGCCCGAAGAAATGCGCATTCCCGGTCGCGCAAAGCCAAGCAAGCTCAACGCGACAGAGGTCTTTCCAGATCCGGACTCGCCGATGATAGCTAGGACTTCGCCGCGTTCAACGGCAATGGATACGTCGCTGACGATTTCGCGGCCGTTGAGATCGTGCATGAAAAGCGACTGCACGACGAGCGGAATTGCTTCGGCCATTTCAAATCTCTTTCGAGCGTCCAACCGAGCGCGCGAAGCTATCGGTCAGAACGTTTACGGCAACGGAGAAGACGGCAATCGCAAGCGCCGGCGCGATGGCGATCCATGGCGAGATGGTGATGCCAATTCGGTTTTCGCTGATCATCAGGCCCCAGTCGGCTGCCGGCGGTGGCAGGCCCAGGCCCAGGTAGCTCAGGGAGGCGTAAAGAATGATCGATCCGCAAAGCCGTACACCGAAGTCGGCCAGAACCGGCGTCAGCACGTTGGGAAGGATGTCGAGGAAACAGATCGCCGCCCAGCTTTCTCCGCGGGCGAAGGCCGCCTCCACGTACTCGTTCTTCGAAATATCCATCGTGATCAAACGCACGATGCGGAAGATGCGGGGCGAATGCAGGATAACGATGCCGACAATCACGGTTGGGAGGCTGGGGCCGGTCGAGGCGAGAAGCACCAGAAGGAAGATGGCTGGCGGCAAGGCATAGATGACATCGGAGATTGCGATCAGCAGGACATCGAGAGGCCCTCGCCGCAGTCCGGAGTAGATGCCCAACGGCACGGCCACGATATAGGCCGCGACGGTCGCGCACAGTGCGACGACGAGCACCGTCCTGCCGCCGTAGAGGAAACGGCTGAAAGTGTCGCGGCCGAGGAAATCGGTTCCGAGCCAATGCTCGTGCGTTATGGGCGCGAACGGAGCGCCGACGATTTCATCAAAGGCGTAGGGGCTGAAATAGGGTCCAAGCGTTGCAAGGGCGACGATGACCAGGACCAGCACCAGGGCGATGCGGGCGGCGGGCTTGGCCAGCGTAAGGCGCAGGACAGAGGTGGACATGGACCGATCTCTCCGGCTCAGTTCTTCCCGCGCGCTACGCGCAGTCTTGGGTTCAGGAGAAGGATCAGAGCTTCCGACACCAGGTTGATGAGCACGTAGGTAGCGGTGATGATCAGCGTGATGGCGAGCACTGTCGGCATGTCACGGTTGATCACCGCGTCTGAAAGCGCGCTGCCGATTCCGGGCAGTTGAAAGACGGATTCGGTCACCACGACCCCACCCGCCAGCCAGGCCGCATTCAACGCGATCGTCTGAATGGTCGGCGTGATGGTGTTGGGAAGGACATGCCATATCAATACCCGGGAGGGACTTATCCCGCGTAGCCGCACCATGTAGATGTACTCGGCGCTTAGCACTTCGAGGGCCACCGCCCGAACCATGCGCACGACCTGTGCGAGTGTCGTGCCGAGCAGCGTCAGCACCGGCAAGATGAAGAGGCTGGATTGGGATGAAAGAGGCAGGCTGTCGTTGATCAGCGAAACCGGCGGCAGCCAGCGCAGATAGACCGCGAAAAGAACGATCAGCACGGTGCCAATGACGAACTCGGGCAAGGCAACCGTGACGATGGTCGGAACGGATATCAGGTGATCCGCCAACCTGTCCTTGTAGATCGCCGCGACAATGCCAAGGACGAACGAGAGCGGTATCAGCAGGAGCAGCGAGGTGACCGTCAGCACCATGGTGTTGACGGCCCTTGGCCCGATCGCTTCCCACACCGGCCGACCCGAGGGGATTGATCGTCCGAAGTCGCCAGTGAGGGCGCCTTCGATCCAGCTGAAATATTGTACGACCGTAGGCCGATCCATGCCGAACTCGCGCCTGAGCGCCTCGACCGCGGAGGGGTCGGCCTTGGCGCCGAGAGCCGCGCGGGCCGGATCTCCCGGCAGATACTGGGTCGCGGTGAAGACAACGACCGAGACGGCAAATAGCGTGACGAAAGCCAGGACTATTCGTGTCAGCAAAAGCTGCAGCAACGGCTTGTTCAAGGGCTATCACTCTTCGAATGAGAGGAAGCCGCCGTGGCCTGATTGGCGGCACGGCGACCTTGCTGCTTACGCGAGATAGACACCTTCGAATTGATAGTAGCCGAGGTTTCTCTGGGTCGAGGGAACGATGTTCTTGACCTTGGCGCTGGAGGCATCGAGGAGATCGCGGAAGCCCCAGATGATATAGGCTCCCTCATTCCAGAGCACCTTCTGTGCCTCCACGTAGTATTCGCGGCGTTTGGGGGCGTCGAATGTGGTTCTTGCCTGGCTGACCCACTTGTCGAATGCGTCGCTGGTCCAATCCGGTTCGTTCCAGTAGGCGCCGCGCGCATAGCCCTGACCGAATTGGGATTCGAGGGTGTGCTGGCCCCAGTCCGAACTTCCCATCTGAGTCTTCTTGAAGTTCGGGCCGGAATAGTAGCTGTCTGGCGGGACAACCATGAGTTCGATGTTCACGCCAATTTTCTTCGCCTGATTGGCGATGAGGGTTGCCGAAGCCTGCATGCCTGGAGCGGCATCTGAAGTGTAGAGCGTGATGGCCTGGCTGTTGTCGTAGCCCGCCTGCTTGAGCAGCGATTTGGCCTGATCCGGATCATATGTGCGCTGCGGGAGTTCGGACGCATAGTCCGGATCCGTGATGCAGTGCAGATCGTTGCCGATCCTGCCATAGCCGGACAGCGCGTTGTCGAGCAGTTGCTGGCGATCGATCATCAGCCTGAAGGCCTGCCGGACCTTCACGTCGGTAAATGGCTTCAGGTTTGTCATCATGAATTGATCGGTCGTGGCGCCGCTCTTGGAACGCAGGAGCACAAGCGCGGGGTTCGCTTCGATGAGCCGTGCCAGGCTTCCGTCAAGCTGTGCTACAGCGTCGACCTGGCCGGCCACCAGCGCATTCATGCGGGCGGTGGGGTCGTTTATCGCGATGAACTCGACGCCATCCAGATAGGGCTGCCCTGCCGTGCGATAGTTATCGCTGCGTGCCAGCGTCACCCGCTGGCCTCGGGACCATGACACGAACTTGAAGGGTCCGGTGCCGATCGGCTTGTCGAAGTCGGTTGTGCCGTCCTTGATGAGGAACATCACTTTGCTGCCGAGCACTTGCGGCAGAAGGGCATAGGGCTGCTTCAGCTCGATCTCGACGGTGCTGGCGTCCAATGCGCGCACGCCCTTTGGTTCCAGGAGCGGAGCCAGGTTGGGGTAGGCATCGGCTTTGTTGTCGGGATTGAGGATGTACTGGATGGTGTAGGCTACGTCCTTGGCGGTGAAGGGAGCACCGTCGTGCCACACCACACCCGTCTTGAGCTTGATCTTCCAGATGTTGCCTTCGCTGTTGTGAGTGAAGTCATCGGCCAGCTTGTTGTAGAGATTGCCGTCCTTGTCGAAGTCGGTGAGCCGGTCGAAGATCGACTGGGCGACGGCGAAATCCATATCGCCGGTCGAGATGAAAGGGTTGAGCGACGACTTCGCGCCGGCCGCTCCAAGGCCGACCCGGAGCGTCCCTCCCCGTTTCGGTTCGTCCGCAAGGGCCGGGCGAAGCCCGACCCCCGCAAGCACCATGCCCGTGCCCATCAACAAGCCTGTTTTCAATAGATCGCGGCGCCCGATAAGCGTCGGATCAGCGTTGGGGCGATTGATGTCCTTGCTCATGTCCACATTCCCTCTGTTTTGATTGTTTTGTTTGTGTGTCTAGTCGACCAACGGACGGACAGCTGCAGCCGATCCCGGCTCAGGCAAGCAGCCCGGCATGCTTGAGCGCCTTGAGGATGTTGTCCTGATCCTCCTTCGCCAAGTTGCCATTCGGCAGGCGCGGTTCACCCACCTTGCGGCCCTGGGCATTGATCGCGAACTTGATGCGGGCGGGAAAGTTGACGCCCTTGGTCATTTCGCGGGCGAGCGGCGCGATCTTGTCCGTCAGCCTGCGGCCGAGCGCATAGTCGCCCGCCGCATGCGCGTCATGGATTTCCACATACTGCTTCGGGATGACGCTGTTGATGCCGGAAATCGATGCCTTTGCCCCGAACAGGAAGCTCGCAATGTTCACGCTGTCGGCACCAGCGGCGATGACAACCCGGTCTCCGACCGTCTGGACCAGCTCGGTCACGGGCTCCAGCGCCACTTCCTTAAGGCAGATGACCTCGGGCAGCTCGGCAATGCGCTGCATGACGGCCGGCGGGTTGAAGAAATGATTGTAGTAGATGATGGGAAGCGAGGTCGCCGTCCCGACATCCTGGATGAACTTGTCCAGCCCCTCTCCGGACGGGGTATTGTAGATCGGCGGTCCAAGCATGAGGGCGCAGGCGCCGTTCTGCTTGGCGATCTGACCACGCTTTATCGCGTCGCGTGTCGTGGTCGTGATTATCCCGGCAATGACGCGCAGCTTGCTGCCGGTTGTTGCCGCCCCCACGAGGATGCCGAGTTCTTCGGCGGAGAGTTCGTCACCTGAACCGGTGCTGCCGCCGACCACGGCGAGGTTGATGCCCGCGCTCTCCATGAACTTCAGTTCGCCCTTGAACAGGTCAAGGTCCAGATCACCATCGGGTTTGAAGGTCGAAACGAGCGGCGGGATGATCCCCTTGATCTCGTCCTTTTGAAGCACAGTCGTCATTGCCAATCCCTATTTCACTCAGTGAAAGTCACTATTACTCAATGAACATCCCGTGAAGCGCTCCGCTTGTCAAGAGCGTTTTGCGCAACGGGCTCGAACGACATTTTTGCAGCCGGGTTTTGAAGCCTCGGATGGTCGTACATCGAGGCGGACCGCCGGTCGTTTGTTCAATGGGAGACGCGGAAACGCTGATGATTCCGGTCTTTTCCTCGCTTGGAACTGCTTTGCGGGCTCTAGTTCAGAATGCCAAACTGGAAGCAGGCGAGGTCAGCGAGAGACATCGCGTCAAGATCCGGGTTACCGCCCGTGATGCGGCCGACGCAATGCAGTTCGCGCCAGGACGTGGACAAAGCCGCGCGCCCGCATTTGCTCCCGCAGGAAGTCACGGCGCCGAATGTGCCGGCCCGCTCGTGGTATCAACCAGCCGACAAGGCGATCACCGCCGCGATGATGACGCGCACTATTCGAGACCCGATCGAAGCAGGGAACCGGGCCGTTTCAGATGACGGCCCGGCGTCGTCAATGAGTGCCGGCTCGACTATTGTCCGTTGCGCAGATCATCGATCTTGCCGACGGAAAGTTTTATGTCCGAAAAGACAGCGATCGTCCCCTCGCCCGTGGGCGATTGAACGCCCATGCCGATACGGATCGGCCGCCTTGCAATGCCGGGCAGCGTGAACCAGCGCAGGAAGTTCCAATATTTGCCGTCGGCGGAAAAATGGAGGGCGATTGCTTCTCCGTCGCTATAGGCGCGCAGCCACGCATGGTCGCCTGAATAGGCTGGGCCGTCAGAATCGTCGGATGTAGTCCGCGTGACCACGCTGACGATGGTCGGCTTGCGCGCGGCAGAGAACTCGAAGGCGATCTTCGCCCAGTTGTCGCCGTCGCACTCGATGAAGAGAGCGCCACCGTCAAAGGCGGACGCGAATTCGACGGAGACCTTTGCAGACAGTGCAAAATGCTGGTCTTCGACCTCGCCTACCAGTCGCGTGACATTTGCCATCCGGCTTTTGCCGCTTGGTGCGAAGAACCAATCGGTCTTTCCGTTGGCACGCAGCCGCGCCAGATCGGCCTGGATTGTCGCGTCGCCATTTTCCGTGCCCTCAACGAGCAAGGTGTCGAGTTTCATCAGTGCTTCCTTTCCCTTAGAATACTTCGTGCCGAGCGGTGCGCCGTTCTGATCATCCTCGCCGAAAGTCCGAGAACCCGCCACCAGCCCGGGGCACTATCCAAGGCCGTGTCGGTCCGCACTTATGCGGGCTTGCCAGCCCTGAATGGCCGACGGAGACATGGCCGATCCCTGGCCGCGACGCCATTTGAAGGCTCGAGAGTGAGCTCGACCTTGCCGGCTGTCAGGGATGAAGTTCTATCGCCAGCCAGACCGAGTCGGTATCCGCGTAGTAGCGATGCCAGGGGTAGGTCCACTGGTTCTTGCCGGTAACCCGGCAAAACGGATCGTGCGAATAACCCACAGGCATAACCACGTCTTCGTAAATCGTGGCCTCGTCGCGCAGTCGAAACTTCTGCATGCGGCCAGTGCCATGGATCTGGGTATGCGTTTCCAGGAAAGGGTGCTCGTTGTGGATGAAGCAGTCCGTGTCTCCCGGCGACCACCACAGATTCAGCTTGAGCGTGAACGTCTGCGGCGATCCTGGGGCGGCACGCTCATTGGTGAAGACCAGCGGGTCGGTCGACACCGTGCCGATCTCGTCCTGCGACGAAATGAAAAGCGGCGTATCGCGCGGAAAGCTTTTGATGCGATTGCCCAGCCAATCCCAACCGCGAAACATGCAGCCGCCAAGATTGGTGGCTTTTCGCACCTTGAGGATAGCCGCGCGCTCCGCGGACTTAATTTGCCCGCCCTTCAGCCATGTCGATTTCCAGGCAGGCACGATTGCCGGATGCTCCTCCCCGGTGATCATGGCGCTGGGGCTGATGTTCACAACGACGGCGTCTTCAACGGCATAGTCGCGGACATCTTCCACGAGTTTGGCCAAGATAAAGTCGTCGGCAAACGAAAGGTCTCTCGTTTGGTTGGGCACGGTTTTGTCGTCCATCCTGAGGGTGACTTTCGCCATACCAGACCATAACGCGGCAGTTGAATGAAGTGCGCGTTATAACGATTCTTGTCGTGACCTGACGCCCCTCATGCGTCGAATTGCGAATGGCTTTACCCTTCAAGAGTGGCACTGACGCCATCCGCTTTCCAACTATCGCCCCGGGCGACCAAACCCGCCGGGCGTCCCATGCCTGAGCCAAGGCGCGGCGCCTCTCTCGGCGCGTCATGTTGCGTCTAAGTTCGCCATCCTGCGAACTTGTCAGCGGTAAGCGATGTTTGCCTACTAGGAGCCGACGCCTCGGTATTGTCGAGGTTCGCCGCGGTCGATCGAACATTGACGGCGGCGCCCTGGCCCTGAAACCGGTGCCGCTTTTTTAGGATCTGACCGATGACATCGCATGGCTCGGCTCTCTGGGGCATACGTCCGCAGGAAGAAGTGATGCAAACCGAATGTGACTACATCGTCATTGGCGGCGGCTCGACCGGCTGCGTGATCGCCTCGCGGCTTTCTGAAAATCCCGATGCCTCGGTCTTCCTGTTGGAGGAGGGGCCGCGCGACTACAATCCTTACATCCATATACCGGGCGCCTACTACAAGACTGCTCAGGGGTCGCTCCTGAAACGAATTGCCTGGGAGCCCAGCGCAAGCCAGTCGCGAAACGAGCAGCCTACCATGGTCCAGGCCCGGGTCCTGGGCGGGGGCAGTTCAGTAAACGCGATGATCTATATCCGCGGCGCTCCGTCAGACTATGCGCGGTGGGAAGCGCTCGGCGCGGACGGCTGGAACTATGCTGACGTATTGCCCTTCTTTCTGCGTTCCGAAGACAACAACCGTTTCTGCAATCAGGCTCACGCGGTGGGCGGACCGCTAGGCGTCTCCGACATCGACCATATTCACCCCCTCACGCGCGCCTGGCTGCAGGCATGCCAGCAGGCTGGGCTGCCCTATAATCCGGACTTCAATTCGGGCGACCAAGCGGGCTGTGGTCTTTACCAGATAACCGCCAAAAACAAGCGGCGCAGCAGTGCTGCCACGGCCTTCATCAAACCCGCTCGCCGCAGACCCAACCTCCAGATTCGAACCGGTTCCACGGTCACCCGCATAATCGTCGAGAAGGGGCGTGCCGTTGGTGTGGAGTACGTCGCAAAAGGCCGCAAATGGGTGCTTATGGCCAGTCGCGAAGTGATCCTGTCGGCCGGTGCGATCGCCTCGCCGAAATTGCTGATGTTGTCTGGAATCGGCCCCGCCGGCGCCTTGCGCGAACATGGCATTCCTGTCGTTGCCGACCTGCCGGGGGTCGGGCAGAACCTCCAGGACCATATCGAGATATCCCTCGTCTATCAGTTGAACGGACCCCACAGCTACGACAAATACAAGAAGCTGCACTGGAAGGCTGCCGCCGGTCTGAACTACCTCCTCTTCAGGGACGGCCCCGCTTCGTCGAACCTGATTGAAGGCGGTGCGTTCTGGTGGGGCAACACAGGCGAGGCGATCCCGGATGTGCAATATTTCATGGTCGTGGGAGCGGGCATTGAGGAAGGCGTCGACGCCGTCCCGGGCGGTAATGGCTGTACCATCAACCTCGGGCAGATCCGGCCGCGGTCTCGAGGGGAAGTGACGCTGAAAAGCGCAGATCCTTACGACAATCCACGCGTTGCGCCGCGATACTTTTCCGACACCTATGATCTCGATGCCGTGGTTGAAGGAACGATGGGAGCGTTCGATATCATGGAGCAGCCGGCCATCCGCCGCTACATTGCGTCGAGGCAGATCCCGTCCGCCGGAACGGCGACGCCACTCCAGGTGAGAAAGTTCTGCCAGGAGGTCGCGCATCCGGCGCTGCATCCCGCCGGCACCTGCCGGATGGGCAAGGATGGCATGGCAGTCGTTGATCCCGAGCTTCGCGTCCACGGTATCGAAGGCCTCCGCGTGGCGGATGCATCGGTCATGCCAACGCTGATATCCGGCAACCCCAATGCCGTGTGCATTATGATCGGCGAGAGGACCGCGAACTTTATCCAACAGGGCAAGTAGGATCGCGGCTCCGCCCCGAGGACCAGCCACACGCGCTCGCCGGCCAGCAAGCCGGATGATGATGACAAGCAGACCAGAGGCCTACGATAGTGAACGATGTCTCGACGATTTCCCAAGGCATCCGACGCAGCCGCTTCTTTTGCAGTCTGTTCTTCCTCGGCGGCGGCATCGGGATCGGGGCCTGGGCTTCGTCCCTTCCAGTCCTCAGCATTCGAATGAACCTGGATAAGGGGCAACTCGGGCTAGTCCTGATCTGCTTTGCTCTCGGCGCCATTTTGATGATGACCAATATCGCCCGCTTGATAGCGATTGTCCCGAGCAGCGTACTAAGCTTGGTGGGATCGATCACGTTTGCGGCAACCCTGACGGCCCTGCCCTATGTCGGGGGCGCGTGGCCGCTGGCGGCGATCGTGTTCCTTGCGGGGGCCGGGTTTGGAACGCTCGACGTTTCGATGAATATCGATGCCTCGGCATTGGAGCGTCGCATGCGTCGGCAGGTGATGTCGTCGTTTCATGCCGTGTTCAGTTTCGGGAGCTTGGCCGGCGCGTTTGTGGTCGGTCAAATACTGTCCCAAGGCGGCGCTTTGACCACATGCCTTGGCGTCACGGGGGCCGGTGTGGCGGCAGTCGCACTTGTCGCTTGCGCGGGGTGGAACAATGCAGCCCGGTTAGACGGCCCTGAGGACGCGATAGCGGCGACGGATGGCAAATTCGACGGCGCGTTGAAGAACCATCTCTACCTGCTTGGTGGCCTCGCATTCCTGGGGATGCTCGCCGAGGGCGGGATGATGGATTGGAGCGCCATCTACATCGTGACGCGATCCGGCGGCGCAGAAAGCACAGGCGCCTATGGCTTCGCGGCATTTGCAACCATGATGGCAACCGGCCGCCTGTTCGGAGACGCCATCGCCAACAGCATCGGTCAGATGACAATGTTGAGCTATTGCGCAATGATCTGCGCGGGCTCAGTGCTCGTATTGATCCTGATGGGCGGCAATCTTCCCGTTGTGCTGGTTGCGCTCACGGTGTGCGGCCTTGGCCTCGCAAACGTCGTACCCACCCTTTTTGCGGCCGCTGGCCGTGCAGGAGGCACATCGACTGCTCGTGCAATGTCAATCGTAACGACGATGGGATACGCTGGATTGCTCCTTGGGCCTGGCTTGCTGGGCCTCATCGCCCATGTCTCGTCGCTGGCCGGCAGCTTCTGCGTCATCTTGCTGGCATTCATCTGCATTTCGGCTTCAGCGCGCTGCTTGCCGCGGGCTGAGGGCTTTACCGAGCCAAAAGCGATTCTGAGATCGCAAGGAAAATCGCTGGGATAGTTCATTGCCAGAAAGAGGGGGTTCGAGCCCACCTTGTAGGCAGCCTCGAAAATACACAGCAAAATCAATTACTTAAATTGGTCTTCTGGTGGGCCCGGAGGGACTCGAACCCCCAACCAAGCGGTTATGAGCCGCCGGCTCTAACCATTGAGCTACAGGCCCCACGCGGGCTGGATTAATGTTTTTCGCATCGCGGCACAAGGCTTTACCGGCGAGCTTTCGCGGATCGCCCAAATCAACCCATAATCGCGCCCTACGCGAGGCCCTGCGACTTGATCGCAGACCAAGGAGATTTTCATGACCAGACACCTTTTGCCTCTCGCGCTCGCCGCCGCGATCGCTTTTCCGGCGATGGCTGCAGCCGCGGATTCGCCGGCGCCGCCCCGCATCATCGTTTCAGGTGAAGGTGAAGCGACCATTTCCCCCGACCTGGCTCTGCTATCGCTCAGTGTCATGCGCGAGGCCAAGACGGCGCGTGCCGCGCTCGATGCCAATAACGACGCCATGGCCGCCGTCATCGCGGCGATGAAGGCCGCCGGCATCAAAGATCGTGATCTCCAGACCGCCGGCATCCAGATCAACCCGCGCTACAACTACACCAACAAGCCTGACGGCAGCCAGGACGCCGAGCTTGTCGCCTACCAGGTGACCAACACGCTTGCGGTGCGCGTGCGCGACATCGACAAGACGGGCGAGATCCTCGACAAGGCGGTGTCGCTCGGCGTCAACCAGGGCGGCGGCATCTCCTTCACCAACGACAACCCGGCGGCAACCATCGAAGAGGCCCGCAAGAAGGCGGTGGCGAACGCGGTCGCCAAGGCCAAGACGCTCGCTTCTGCGGCCGGCGTGACCATCGGACGGGTGCTGGAAATCACAGACCAGAACATCGCCCCGCCGCCGATGGCGATCAACGCCAAGGCCTTCGACGCCGCCGCCGGCGCCGCGGTGCCGACGCAGGCCGGCGAAAACGCCTACAACGTCCAGGTCACAGTCACCTTCGAGCTGAAGTAACCAGCCAACAATGCCCTGGCCGGCCGCTTGCCGGCCATGGGTCGGCCCCCCACCATGATCTCGACTGCTGGTCGATGCAGGTCATGAAAAACCCCGCGGAATTGCTTCCGCGGGGTTTTTTTGAGCCGCACCCGTTCTATTCAGACAGGGGCTCCGCTAGCGCAGACCGACCTTCTCGAAGGTCGCGTCTCCAGGCTAGCCCTCGCAGGGGCTAGCCTATCGATCTCCAGAAGAAATCGTATCGCCAGACCGATCTCCAGAGGAGATCGTGTCGCCTTAGCGATAGATAATCGGGCAGCCGCGCTCGTTGGCGAACACGATGACCACGCGGTCGCCGTCCTGGCGCCCCATCACTTTGACGGTCCGGCGATTGACGTCGACGATGCGAGCCCGATAGAGGCCCATGCGTTCGGCCTTGTCGAGGGCGCGGTCGGGCGAGCAGCCACGACGCCAGCCGCCGCGGCGTTCGTCGCGGCGATAGCGATAGCCGTCGTCGTCGCCGGTATAAACACCGAAACGCGGATCCTGGTTGTTGCCGAAGCCGAGATAGAGGCTGTCGGCATGGGCGGGGATGGCCGTCAGCGTGCCGAGGCCGACCAGGGCCGAAAGGGCCACCGTCTTGATCGTGTTGAACATGGTCTTCTCTCCTTGTTGCGGGCTCTCGCCCGTCCTCGTGAAACCGATGACGAGAGAATGCACTGGCCTGTCTGAACTCATTACGAACCGCCCGTTCATATCAGGTTCATGTCGCCGGACAGGACGACCTGCCTGAAACCACCGCTCTCTCATCACCGTCGCCAATGGCATGAAAATGGCCATAAGCGGCATCAATACTTGCAAACGCCCTGATATAACTCCGCTTCGATGCACAAAATGGCAGAGGCATCGGCTGGCTTGCCGCCCCGGGCGGCCGGTGCGAGCCTAGGGCTCGTCATCCCGGTGCGAGCCTAGGGCTCGTCATCCCGGTGCGAGCCTAGGGCTCGTCATCCCGGTGCGAGCCTAGGGCTCGTCATCCAGCATGTAGTCGAAATAATCCTCCGGCTCGGCAAGATCGGTCTCGTTGGCCTTGACCCGACCGCGCATCGATATCCCCGCTTCGTGCACGGTCTCGGCGCTGCCCGAGACCAGCCTGTGCCACCAATAGAGATCGCGGCCTTCCGCGACCAGCCGGTAGGCGCAGGTGCTGGGTAGCCAGCTTATGGTGCGCACATTCTGCGGCGTCAGCCCGACGCAGTCGGGAACGCGCGCCAGCCGGTTGGCGTAGTCCGAGCAACGGCAGCTCTGCGCGTCGAACAGCCGGCAGCCGACGCTGGTCCAGTAGATGTCGCCGGTGTCCTCGTCCTCGAGCTTCGACAGGCAGCATTTGCCACAGCCGTCGCACAGCGATTCCCATTCGGCCGGGCTCATCGCCTCCAGCGTCTTGGTTTTCCAGAATGGCGTTTCCATCGTGCGGATGTGGCCCTCCCCGGCGGCAAGGTCAAGCATGCCAGCGACCTGAAAGCGGCCCAATCCCGGCGAAAGACACGAAGTTGCCTTCAAAACGCCGGCCAATCGCCCCGCATGGCCTCTATCGGTGCCCCAACCGGAACCAATCGGCCTAAGAGCGGTTTTCGGCAAGGATGGGACCCCACAAGGAGAATTTTCGATGAAACGCCAACCACGGATTCTGGCCGGCACCGCCCTTGGCCTGCTTATGGCATCCGCGCCGTTGGGCGCATCCCCGCTTCAGGGGAGTGCCGCATTTGGCTCCATAGAGCGCGACGCGACACCGCTGATCCTGGCGCAGGATGCGCCAACCGATGAAGGCCAACAAACCGACCAGGAACTGCGCAAGAAGAAGCGCGAGCAACAGCAGCAGAAGCAGCAGACGGAGCCGGCACCGGCCGAACAGGCGGCGCCCGCCGAGGAACAGCAGCCCCGCAGGAAGAAGCGCGACCAGCAGCAGCAGACCGAACAGGCGCCGGCCGAGCAGGCTGCTCCCGCCGAGGAGCAGCAGCCGCGCAGGAAGAAGCGCGACCAGCAGCAGCAGACCGAACAGGCGCCGGCCGAGCAGGCTGCTCCCGCCGAGGAGCAGCAGCCGCGCAGGAAGAAGCGCGACCAGCAGCAGCAGACCGAACAGGCGCCGG
>SRUQ01000168.1 GCA_004791255.1 bacterium M00.F.Ca.ET.205.01.1.1 | reverse complement strand
CCTGCCCTCCTGGGCCCTGGTCAGACCTGTCAGGTCAGCACAGGCTGCGGCACGATGCGGATGTAGGGCTTCGGTTCCTTCCAGCCCTGCGGATAAAGCTGCCTAGCCTCATCATTCGACACCGAACCCGCGATGATGACGTCGTCACCCGGCTTCCAATTGACCGGCGTCGCCAAGCGATGCTTCGCCGTCAGCTGCAGGGAGTCCACCACGCGCAGCACCTCGTCGAAGTTGCGGCCCGTCGTCATCGGGTAGGAAATAACGAGCTTGATCTTCTTGTCGGGGCCGATGACGTAGACATTGCGCACCGTCTGG
>SRUQ01000167.1 GCA_004791255.1 bacterium M00.F.Ca.ET.205.01.1.1 | reverse complement strand
AGGCCGGCGCTGGTCGCCGACATCGGCGGTGTCGCTGAAAGCGCCGGGCGATGTCCACACCTGCGTGTCGGCGATCTTCTCCGGCGCCAGACGCGGCGATACGTTGAATTTGCGTGAGACGTTCCTGGTGCCGAGGCAGGCGACCAAGACGATACGCCCGGCGGTCGGCCTCGCCAGCGAGAGGCCGCATTTCCTGTTCTTCCAACTAGAGAAGGATTGATCTCCGGCGCATCCAGCTAGGGATAGAGCCGCGCCTTGTCCCAGCCGCCTTCCGCGTTGCGCGAGAAGACCAGCCGGTCATGCAGGCGGAACGGCC
>SRUQ01000166.1 GCA_004791255.1 bacterium M00.F.Ca.ET.205.01.1.1 | reverse complement strand
TCGAGAAGCTGAAGAACGAAGCCGGCGTTCTGTAAAGCGGTCAGGAAAGGACAAAGAAAATGGCAATTCTCCTCATCGCCGAACACGACAATGCGAGCCTTTCCGACCAGACGGCCAAGGCGCTGTCGGCGGCCCTCCAGATCGGCTCGGATGTCGACGTGCTGGTGGCCGGCAAGGGCGCCAAGGGCGCGGCCGATGCCGCCGCCAAGCTCAAAGGCGTGCGCAAGGTGCTGCTCGCCGAAGCCGACGAGCTTTCCGAGCGTCTGGCCGAGCCGACGGCGGCTCTCGTGGTGTCGCTTGCTGGCGGCTACGACAC
>SRUQ01000165.1 GCA_004791255.1 bacterium M00.F.Ca.ET.205.01.1.1 | reverse complement strand
GCCTGGTCTATGTGCTGCTCTTCGGCGCGCAAGGGCTGCTCGGCGAATGGCTGAAGGCGCACGGAATCCAGATCTTGTTCGCGGTGCCGGGCATTGTGCTCGCCACGGTTTTCGTCACCTTCCCCTTCGTCGCGCGCGAGCTGATTCCGCTGATGCAGGAGCAGGGCAATGGCGACGAGGAGGCGGCGCTCTCGCTTGGCGCCAACGGCTGGCAGGCCTTCTGGTACGTGACGCTGCCCAATTTCAAATGGGGGCTGCTTTACGGCGTGCTGCTCTGCAATGCGCGCGCCATGGGCGAGTTCGGCGCGGTCTCCGTG
>SRUQ01000164.1 GCA_004791255.1 bacterium M00.F.Ca.ET.205.01.1.1 | reverse complement strand
GTCGGGGGCCGCTGAACCGCCCGAACAGTTGGTTGAGTTGGCGCTCGAACTGATAAGACTGGGCAAGCGGGGAGAGCTCTCGACCCTGTCAGCCTAGCGGAGTTTCTGCCATGTTTGGGATCGGGATCGATGTGAGCAAAGCCACGCTGGATGTGGCCGTCCATGGAGAGCAGTTTCGCCAATTCAGCAACGACAAGCGCGGCTTTTTACGCTTGATTCGGTGGCTGAAGACGTGGCCGATCAAGCAGGTTGTTCTTGAGGCAAGCGGGGGTTACGAGCGTGCTGCTCTGGATGCACTGCACGCCGCCGGCCTGCCG
>SRUQ01000163.1 GCA_004791255.1 bacterium M00.F.Ca.ET.205.01.1.1 | reverse complement strand
CGTCGGCCGATGAGAGATTTCACAAGGCTGGACGCGGGAGAAACGCTCGGGCTTTAGTCCTCAGGCGCGCTCGCCATACTTCAAAGGTGGAAGGCGCTTCGTCGTATGGCGATCTCGCTCGCGCAACCGATCTGAGCGACGATAGCCGCGTGTATCGCGATTCGAGTAGCTGTTTTGCGTTTTGAAGCTTTGACCATTGGCGAGAGGCGTTCCGAGCTTCACCACGCTCGTGCGTCTCCGCCTCCAGACTACGAGGCGGCTCGATGAGGTCGAGCGCTCTGCAGATCTGGTTCCGAAGGCAGCGGCCGAGGTGATCGA
>SRUQ01000162.1 GCA_004791255.1 bacterium M00.F.Ca.ET.205.01.1.1 | reverse complement strand
TTGTCGAAAGGCTCGACGCCGGAAAACGGCTCCGGCCTGCCGGCGCGCCGCGCGCGCCGATTCAGCTGCTCCTCCGGCGTTCCCCAATGATTGAGGCTGCTCTTGACGATGACCTGCCCCTGCCAGGGATCGTCCCGGCCGATCGCGGCGCCGCTGACGCGACGTTTCGAAATGTCAGCGGCACCGAGGTTGAGGCAGAAGGGAAAACGGCGGGCATAGTCGACATAGTCGGATGGCGTCACGGTCACATCGAGATGCAGCACCGCGACATCGGCGGCCGGATTCGCGGATGTGCCTTTCAATATCTGCACCGAATGG
>SRUQ01000161.1 GCA_004791255.1 bacterium M00.F.Ca.ET.205.01.1.1 | reverse complement strand
CTCCCTCGAGCCTGAGGGCGGACTCGCGACCCGGCATCTCCGGCGTCAGGCTGAGGCTCGCCGATCCGGAAGCGGCGCCGCTCGGCCATGTCACGATGCTCGGCGCGTTGCCGGCCTGGGCGCTCTGCACCGTCTGCCCGTCCACATTGAGCACCGCGCTGTCGACTTCGCTGTTCAGCGAGGTGGGCGTGAAGGTGATCGACACCAACGGCGTCGATCCGCCCGACGGAAAGAAGGCGGCGCGGATTTCCGCGGCCGACTGGAACGCCTTCAAGGTCGATTTTGCCAGGTCCTTGCTGGAACGCACATTCTGCTTCCA
>SRUQ01000160.1 GCA_004791255.1 bacterium M00.F.Ca.ET.205.01.1.1 | reverse complement strand
CTGCCTCGCGGCGAGCAGCGGGGAGCGAGGGGGCAAGCCACGGCGGCGGAGGGGTATCCCCGGTCTGCACGGAGCGAAGCGCAGGAAGATGGGGGAGACCGCCGGCGGGGCTTGCGGGGAGAGAGGGCCGCGCGCCTCTCTCCCGACCAAGGCAAACAAGGGCGTACAAGGCGGAAGCACCGAAATGCCCGTAAGCGGGATCAAGTCAGTTCGGTGCTGGAGAAAGTTCGTGGCCCTGAGACCGGTTCAACAGGGCGGCCGTAGGAGCATCAGCATAGCGTCGCCGCAGGGCGGATGCGGGACCGACAGCCCCCGGCGA
>SRUQ01000159.1 GCA_004791255.1 bacterium M00.F.Ca.ET.205.01.1.1 | reverse complement strand
GCATATGCGCCATGAAATAGGCGATCGCCATCTCACCGCAGAGCAGAAACGCCACCGGGCGCGTGAAGAGCCCCAGTGCGAGTAGCACGCCGCCGGCAAACTCAAGGATTCCGGACGTCAGCGCAAGCCCGGTCAGGGCCTCGGCATGGGCGCCGGGAGGAAAATTGAACAGTTTCTGGGTCCCGTGCTCGATGAACTGCAGGGCGGTCATGATGCGCAGCACACCCAATGCCTGCGGCCGGTACTGGGCAAGGGTTTCGAAAAGCTTCATCTGAACTCCAATTTTACCCCCGCTCGGGCCTTAAATTATCGCCCGGCG
>SRUQ01000015.1 GCA_004791255.1 bacterium M00.F.Ca.ET.205.01.1.1 | reverse complement strand
CCGCCAGCCTGTTGCCCAGAAAAGCCTCCGCCAGGCTCAACTGACCTGTCTGCTTCACCGCCATTGCGATTCCCTCCGAGCGTTCTTCTCAGAGAATCACAACCAGCTAATTACGCAACAGGTCCCTAAGGGGAGAAGGGGAAGCGCCGCGCTAAACCAGCGGCTTCAACGCCACCCACAATGCGCCGCCGATCAGGCCGAGGAAGATCAGCCAGCCGACCTGGTTGTTCGACCTGAACAGCCGCAGGCATTGGTCCGGATTGTCGATGTCGAGCACCGCGATCTGCCGCGCCATATGGGCGCCGGCGGCAATCAGCCCGGCCAGCGCCACCACAGGGGCCTGCGCCGAAGCGAAGGCGATGGCGAAGCAGACCAAGGCGCCACCATAAAGCCCCGCCAGCCACGATTTGGTGTTCTCGCCGAACAGGCGCGCCGTCGAACGCACACCGACGATGGCATCGTCTTCCTTGTCCTGATGGGCATAGATCGTGTCGTAGCCGATCACCCACAGGATCGAGCCGATATAGAGCATGATGGCCGGGCCATCGAGATCTCCGAACTCGACCGCCCAGCCCATAAGCGCGCCCCAGGAAAAGGCGAGGCCGAGAACCAGTTGCGGCCAGTTGGTGAACCGCTTCATGAACGGGTAGATGGCAACCACCGCCAGCGAACAGACGCCGAGCAGGACGGCGAAGCTGTTGAACTGCAACAGCACCGCGAGCCCGACCAGCGCCTGCAGGACCACGAACAGCCATGCCCGCCGGCGCGTCGCCTTGCCCGAAGGCAGCGGGCGCGAGCGTGTGCGTTCGACCTGGTTGTCGATGTCCTCGTCGACGAGGTCGTTATAGGTGCAGCCGGCGCCGCGCATGGCGATGGCGCCGACCAGGAACAGCACGAGATAGATCGGCGCCGGCAACAGCGACAGCAAGGGGTCGCCGGGCCGCGGATAGGCGCTGGCCGCGAGCGCCGCCGACCACCAGCACGGCCACAACAGCAACTGCCAGCCGATCGGCCGGTCCCATCGGGCAAGCTGCGCATAGGGCCAAATGGAGCGCGGCAAAACGCGATAGACCCAATGGCCGTTCGGCGCATCGGCGACACGGCCCTGGGCCGCTTTCGACTGGATCTGTTCCATGATGATGGAGTGGCAGCAGCGGTGGAAACCGTCAAGCGGCAAGAGAAGCGGCGGGGCGTCCAGCCCGTCACGAGGCAAAGATGTCGCGGGCGGAAAACCAGTCCTTGGCGATCTCGACGAAGGCAAGTGCGGCGTTCGACACGCGCTGCTGCGTGTCATAGGTGAGGATGATCCGCTGCATGGGCAGCGGGTCCGACAGCGGTTTGCAGACAAGTGGCAGGCCATCATAGCTGCGGTCGCCATGCGGACGCGTATAGCTGACCGCGACGCCGAAGCCGTTCGCCACCATGCTGCGTTGCAGCTCGAACGAGCTTGTGCGGCTATCGGCCACGGGCGACAGGCCGCGGCTGCGGAACAGGTCGAGCATATGCTGCCAGCTGTGCGGCTGGTCCGTCGTGATCAGCGGATAGGCGGCAAGATCGGCGAGGCTGACCGTGCTGTTGTCCGCCAGCGCGTGCCCGGCCGGCAACAGCGCGTGTGGGCGCAGTTCGTGCAGCAGGATGCGGGCGAAATGCGAGGGCAGGCCGAGATCGTAGGTGAGGCCGAGATCGACGGCCGCATCGCCGAGGCGCCGTCCGAGCGTCTCGAAGGTTTCATCGCGAACGACCACCGCAACATCGGGGTGGCGCTCACGGAAAGCGCGGATGAGGCCTGGCGCGAAGTACGGCGCCAGATCCTCGAAGCATCCCAGCACCAGCTCGCCGCCGATCGCCGATTTGCGCGAGCCGAGACCCATGAGTTCGTCCGCTTCGGCCAGCACCTGCTTGGCCTTGGCGACGACCGTGCGGCCGAAGGAGGTCGGCGAAACGCCGCTGCCGCGCTGGCGTACGAACAGCTTCTGGCCGAAATCCTTCTCCATCGCGTCGATCGCCACCGAAATCGATGGCTGCGAGATGTTCAGCGCCCGGGCGGCGCCGGTGACGCTACCGTGGCGGGCGACGGCGACGAGATAGCGCAATTGCGTGAGGGTGGCACTCATAGGGTTGGCCTATGTGTCAGATGAGAA
Organism: bacterium M00.F.Ca.ET.205.01.1.1; assembly: GCA_004791255.1. GTDB lineage: Bacteria > Pseudomonadota > Alphaproteobacteria > Rhizobiales > Rhizobiaceae > Mesorhizobium. The sequence continues at coordinate 75,263 of SRUQ01000015.1, read as the reverse complement.
GTTATTATTTTACTGAATGAGGGTGTGTTGCGATAGTCGTCTTGACCATCAAGGAGGTACACAATGGCTACTCAATCCGCAGCCAGCGCAGCCCATAATGCGGTGATCGACGCGGGGACGATCGCCGATTATCAGCGTGACGGCGCGGTTTGCATCCGTGGCGCCTTCAAGGGCTGGGTCGACACGATCGCCGCCGGCATCGAGCGCAACATGCAGAACCGCAGCGCCACGGCGTCGGATATCGCTGGCGGCAAGGGCAGTTTCTTCGACGATTACTGCAACTGGGAGCGCATCCCCGAATTCGTCGATGTCGTGCGCAATTCGCCGGCCGCCGAACTGGCGGCCGCGGTGATGCAGTCACGCAGCGCCCAGTTTTTCCACGACCACGTGCTGGTCAAGGAACCCGGCACGCAGAAGCCGACACCCTGGCACCAGGACATTCCCTATTATTTCGTCGACGGCAGCCAGACTGTCAGCTTCTGGATCCCCATCGATCCGGTCAAGGAGGCGACGCTGCGGCTGATCGCCGGTTCGCACAAATGGGAAAAGATGGTCCTGCCGGTGCGCTGGCTGAACGACGACAATTTCTATGCCGGCGAAGGCGATTACCGCCCGGTGCCGGACCCCGACAACGATCCGTCGATGCAGATTCTCGAATGGGAGATGGAGCCGGGCGACGCCATCCTGTTCGATTTCCGCACCGCGCATGGCGCACGCGGCAATCTGACCGCCGCACGGCGCCGGGCGCTGTCGCTGCGCTGGGTCGGCGACGATGCGCATTATGTCGAGCGGCCCGGCCGCACCTCGCCGCCCTATCATGGCCACGGCATGCAGCCTGGGCAGAAGCTGCGCGAGGACTGGTTCCCGGTCATTTTTCAGGGCTGAACGAGAAGCCAGAATAGAGGCGCCGCTAACCGGCGCCTCTATTCGGCCGGGATAAACGTTCCCGTGCGCAATTTCGATCAATCCATCCTGATGCCTTGACCCGTCGCCCGGAGAGCAATAGCGGGTTCTCTCTAAGGGATAGTCGGCATCAAGAGGTGGCCATGAACGTTCTTCTTCTCGGCTCCGGCGGCCGCGAACATGCGCTCGCCTGGAAGATCGCCGCGTCGCCACTGCTGACCAAGCTCTACGCGGCGCCGGGCAATCCGGGCATTGGCCGCGATGCCGAACTGGTCAAGCTCGATATCGCCGATCACGCCGGCGTCGCCGCCTTCTGCCGGGAGAAAAAGATCGATCTCGTCGTGGTCGGGCCGGAAGGGCCGCTGGTTGCCGGCATTGGCGACGATCTGCGCGCCGAAGGGATCCGCGTCTTCGGGCCGTCCAGGCTTGCGGCGCGGCTGGAAGGCTCGAAGGGTTTCACCAAGGACCTCTGCGCCAGGTACGACATCCCGACCGCCGCCTATGGCCGCTTCGGCGATCTGGCCTCGGCCATGGCCTATGTCGAGAAGATGGGCGCGCCGATCGTCATCAAGGCCGACGGGCTCGCCGCCGGCAAGGGCGTCACTGTCGCGATGACAATGGCCGAGGCGCTGGCAGCGCTCGATGCCTGCTTCGACGGCTCCTTCGGCGCTGCCGGCGCGGAGGTCGTGGTCGAGGAATTCATGACCGGCGAGGAGGCGAGCTTCTTCTGCCTCTGCGATGGCGCCACGGCGCTGCCCTTCGGCACCGCGCAGGACCACAAGCGCGTCGGCGATGGCGATGTCGGCCCCAACACCGGCGGCATGGGAGCTTATTCGCCGGCGCCTGTGATGACGGCTGAGATGACAGAGCGCACCATGCGCGAGATCATCGAGCCGACCATGCGTGGCATGGCCGAGCTAGGCGCGCCGTTCGCCGGCATTCTCTTCGCCGGGTTGATGATTACGGACAAGGGGCCGAAGCTGATTGAATACAACACCCGTTTCGGCGACCCCGAATGCCAGGTGTTGATGATGCGGCTGAAGGACGACCTGCTCGTCCTGCTCAACGCCGCCGTCGACGGTCAGCTCGCGCACACCTCCGTGCGCTGGCGCGACGAGGCGGCACTGACCGTGGTCATGGCGGCGAGGGGCTATCCCGGCACGCCGGAAAAAGGCTCGGTCATCAAGGGCCTCGACGACATCGCCGAGGAGGGCGTCCAGATATTCCACGCCGGCACCGCCATCAATGGCGGCGCGCTGGTCGCCAATGGCGGCCGCGTCCTCAATGTCACGGCGACAGGCGCCACGGTTGGCGAGGCGCAGCGACGGGCCTATGCGGCGCTCGACCGGATCGACTGGCCGCAGGGCTTTTGCCGTCGCGACATCGGCTGGCAGGCCGTGGCGCGCGAAGAGGCGAACTGAGTTCAGGCTAACGTTGGCCGCGGTCGAGCGTTGTCGAAGCGGTGCTGAGCGGATCGGCCGCGGCAAAGGCTGCGTCGAGTTGCTCGGGTGAACGCTGCTCGGTCCGCTTCCAGGCGACATACTGCACGATGCCGAAGCTCGGCCGACGCGGCACCGTCCTCACGACAGGCATGCGGAATCCATCACGGAATTTCGACCAGCGCGAACCAAGCACCGCGACCATTTCCTCGAAAGTCGGCGGCGTCGCCACATCGGCGTAGATGATGGTGACCTTGCCGGCCAGTGCGGCCTGGCGCGAGACCGGTACCGGCACGCTGGCGAGATAATCCGCCGGCACGTCGATCAGCCCGCCATAAGGCCATTGCTGGCGCAGCGTGGCCGCATCCGTCGGCACGACATTGACGTCGATATTGTCGGGCGTGCCGGCAACTCTGTAGGGGCAGCGGAAGCGGCCGCAATTGGCCTGCGCCGAAAACTGCCAGAGCGCGTAGCCCTGCCAGTTGCCCAGCGGAAAATGCACGTCGATGTCGGGCTTGTAGCGCGCGTACCAGAGCGGCAACCGCGACAGGAGCCGGTATTTGTAGCGATTGTCGGCGATGTACTGGGCGGTCTTGCCGTTGGTGTAGAGCACCGGGAAGCGGCCGATGCGCCGATGCACCTGGCGCACGAATTCCTCGGCATCGTCGAGCGACATCCATTGCGAAGGATCGATGCCCTCGATGTCGAGGGCGAGCAGGTCGTCGGGTGCGGGATCGGCGAAATCGAGGAAATTATTGGCCTGCTCGACCGGGTTGCCGGGACGGGCGAGGTGGTAGGCGCCCCATTTCAGGCCAAGCGCCTTGGCCACCACCTTGCGCGTCTGAAACAGTTCGCGCGTCACCGCATGGCGTTTCCACAGCGCCTTGCAGAGCTTCACCGCCGTGTCGTCGCCGAAACAGAAATAGGGCGGCGGCATGCCGTCGGATGCCTTGTTGATGAAGGCGGCGATGCGCTTGTCGGTGGCAAGCTGGGCCCAGTCGATGGGATTGTACTCATACGCATCGACCACCAGAGCGCGGTCGGCATTCTTCCACGGCTCGGAAAAGTCCGAAGCCTTTGCCGCCGTACCCAGCACAATCGCCGCCGCGAGAAGTGCCAGGCGGCGAAGAGGGCGCGCCGGCATTTTCAATCAGGGTGTCCCCACTGACCAGAGGATGATCCTGAACCGTTGTGGTTAATGAAATGCTTCCGACAACCGACCAGCAAAGACCGGCTACGTTCGAGCGGATTTGATGACGGTGCCGTGACTGGCAAAATCCGCGTGACAAAATTTGACGTTTACGTAAAAAGAAGATCGATGGACCACCCAAAGGCGGATGGTTCGCGCCGGTGCTTCCGCATAGGGTTTGTCGCCGGGGAGGAGGAGCAGAACATGTATCGGGCACCCGTCGAAGACATCGCCTTCACGCTCAAGCATGTTGCCGGCCTCAACCCGGCGCTGGAAGCCGGCACGTTCGGCGATCTCGGCGAGGATGTGGTCGATGCGGTTCTCGGCGAAGCCGGCCGCTTCGCCACAGAGGAGGTAGCGCCGCTCTACAAGGTCGGCGACGAGCACGGCGCAGTGCTGAAGGACGCAACCGTCACCACACCGCCCGGCTGGAAGGATCTCTACCGGCGCTGGATCGATGGCGGCTGGAATGCCTTGGCCGGGCCGGAGGAATTCGGCGGCCAGGGCCTGCCCACCATGCTCGGCGTCGCCGCGCTCGAAATGTGGAACTCCGCCGCCATGGCCTTCGGCATCGGCCCGACGCTGACCATGGGCGCGGTCGAGGCGCTGGACAAGCATGCTTCCGAGGCGTTGAAGGCCAAATATCTCGAAAAGCTCGTCTCCGGCGAGTGGATGGGCACGATGAACCTGACCGAGCCGCAGGCCGGTTCCGATCTTGCCGCCTTGCGCGCCCGCGCCGAGCCCGCCGGTGACGGCAGCTACCGCATCTTCGGCCAGAAGATTTTCATCACCTATGGCGAGCACGATTTCACCGACAACATCATCCACCTGGTGCTGGCGCGGCTCCCGGATGCGCCGGCCGGCACGCGCGGCATTTCGCTGTTCCTGGTGCCGAAATTCCTCGTCGCCGACGACGGATCGCTTGGCGCGCGCAACGACGTCTTCTGCTCCGGCCTTGAGCACAAGCTCGGCATCCATGCCTCGCCGACCTGCACCATGATCTATGGTGACGGTTTTCAAGGCGCAAAGCCCGGCGCCATCGGCTGGCTGATCGGCGAGGAGAACAAGGGCCTCGCCTGTATGTTCACGATGATGAACAATGCCAGGCTTTGCGTCGGCATGCAGGGTGTGGCGGTCGCCGAAGCGGCGACGCAGAAGGCGATCGCCTATGCCAATGAGCGCCGCCAGGGCAAGGCGGCGGGCTACGGGGGCGCTGGCATGGCGCCGATCGTCCATCACCCGGACGTGCAGCGCAATCTCCTGACCATGAAGGCGCTGACGCAGACGGCGCGTGCGATCAGCTATTCCTGCGCCCACGCCATCGATCTGGCGCGCGTATCGGCAGGCGACGAGGCCGCGCATTGGCGCGACCGCGCCAATCTCCTGACGCCGCTGGCCAAGGCGTTTTCGACCGATGTCGGCGTCGAGGTCGCCTCGCTCGGGCTGCAGGTGCATGGCGGCATGGGCTTCATCGAGGAGACGGGCGCGGCGGCGCTCTATCGCGATGCGCGCATCGCGCCGATCTATGAGGGCACCAACGGCATCCAGGCGATCGATCTGGTCAGCCGCAAACTGCCGCTCGGCGGTGGCGCGCATGTGCATGGGTTCATCGGCGAACTGGGCGCGGTCGCCAGCGCGGTGCGTACCTCCAACCTGCAAGGTTTCGGCCGCACCGCCGATGCCCTCGACGCAGCCCTTGAGGATCTGACGCAGGCGACCCGTTTCCTGCAAAAACTGGCGGCCGATGGGGAGACAGACAAGGCGCTGGCCGGCGCCACGCCCTATCTCAGGCTGATTTCGCTTGCCGCCGGCGGCGCCTATCTGGCGCGCGGCGCCCTTGCCGATCAGGGCCGCATCGCCCTTTGCCGCTTCTTCGCCGAGAATCTGCTCGGCGAGGTCAGTGCCTTGAAAGGCCGCGTCATCGATGGCGCCGAAAGCCTCGCCGCTGCCGGCAAAGCGTTGATTTCGGCCTGATGTTCACAGAGGGAAGTACCGTGACAGACCACATTCTCGTCGAGCGCCAGGGCGCCATCCAGATCATCCGCATGAACCGCCCGGACAAGAAGAATGCTTTGACACGCGCCATGTACGCAACGATGTCGGCCGCCCTTGCCGAAGGCGATGCCGACCCCGCCATCCGCGTCCACGTATTCCTCGGCGTGCCTGGTTCCTTTTCCTCCGGCAACGATCTCGCCGACTTCATGGTCATCGCCACCGGTGGCGACGGCGGCACCGAGGTCTGGGACTTTCTGATGGCGCTGGCCAGGGTGGAAAAACCCATCGTCTCCGGCGTCGACGGCATTGCGGTCGGCATCGGCACGACCATCAACCTGCACTGCGACCTGACCTTCGCCACGCCGCGCACCGTCTTCCGCACACCTTTCGTCGATCTTGGCCTTGTGCCTGAAGCGGGGTCGAGCCTGCTTGCGCCGCGCATTCTCGGCCAGCAAGGGGCGTTCGCGCTGCTTGGCCTTGGCGAAGGCTTTTCGGCCGAGCGCGCCAAGGCCGCCGGCCTGATCTATGAGGTGGTCGAGGAAGGCGCGCTGGAGGCATCGGTGCTAGCGGCGGCCGGCCAGATCGCCGCCAAGCCGCCACAGGCGCTGAAGATCGCGCGCGACCTCATGCGCGGCTCGCGCGACGACCTCGTCGCGCGCATCGGTCAGGAAAGCGAGCATTTCCGCGAGCGTCTGAAATCGGATGAGGCACGCGCGGCACTCACTGCGTTCATGACCAGGAAGAAAGGCTGAGCTTTTCTTTCAGGGATAGAGCCTCGCTTTGTCCCAGCCGCCTGCGGCATTGCGCGAAAAGACGACGCGGTCATGCAGCCGGAACGGCCGGTCGTGCCAGAACTCGATCGTCTGCGGCACGATGCGGAAGCCCGACCAGTGCTTCGGACGCGGAATCTCGCCGATCGCGTAGCGCGCCGTGTATTCGGCGACTGCTTTCTCCAGCGCGAAGCGGCTTTCCAGCGGCCGCGACTGTTTCGAGGCCCAGGCGCCGATGCGGCTGCCGCGCGGCCGTGTCGCGTAGTAGGCGTCGGCCTCGGCATCGCTGACGATCTCGACCGGTCCACGCACACGCACCTGGCGGCGCAGCGACTTCCAGTGGAAGCACATCGCCGCCTTCATGCTGCCAAGAATTTCACGGCCCTTGGCGCTCTCGAAATTCGTGTAGAACACAAATCCGCCTTCATCGAACCCTTTGAGCAGCACCATCCGCACATCAGGCATGCCGTCCGCGTCGACGGTCGCCAGCGCCACGCCGTTTGGATCGTTCATTTCGCTCTTCGTTGCGTCCTCCAGCCATGCGGCAAAGAGGCGAAACGGCTCCGCCGCCTCGGTAAAGTCACTGCTTGTTAACGCTGTGTCGCTCATAGTTTTTCTCAAATTGTCAGGATGCCCAGATTCTTACCGAGCAAGGAGGAGGTTGCCGATTGTCGCGTATCGCGCAAGCCTTTGACAGCAGGCAATGGAGCCTTATCGCTTCAGCCAGCGCCAAAGCCGCGATCGTGATGGTCGCCTTGCCGCTTGCCGCCTGCGGCGCGGGCGGTTTCAGCCTGGAGAAGGCCGAGGTGGATCGCTCGATCCTGACCAGCAGCACATCGGCCCCGGCCAAGCCGGCCGATTCGGACCGTGACTCCGACCAGACAACCATCGGCAATGCGGTATCCTCCGCCGATATCGAGCAGCTTGGCGGGCAGGCCGTGCCATGGGCGAATGCCGGCACCGGCTCGCGCGGCTCCATCACCGAACTGGCCGAGTTGAAGGATGCAGGCCAGACATGCCGCCGTTTCAAGGCTTCGCGCGAAAGCTTTGACGGCGTTGTCCTGTTCCAGGGCGAGTTGTGTCTCGCCGACGCCGGCGGCTGGCACATGCAGGACTTCAAGCCGCTTTGAGCCTGATCCGAAAGTCGATCGGATGAGGTTCCAAATTTCAGTTTTCGACATGGCGGCCGGGCACTGGAATTTCTTCCTATGCGAGCGCATATAGGGGGCAACTATGGACTCACTCCTTCTCCAGGTCAGGAACCATGCGCGACCCCTATGAGGTGCTGGGCGTTGCCAAGAACGCAGCGGCCAAGGACATAAAATCGGCGTACCGCAAACTCGCCAAGAAGCATCATCCGGACCAGAACCCGAATGATCCCAAGGCGAAGGACCGGTTTGCCGCGGCCAATCAGGCCTATGAGATCGTCGGCGACGAGAAGACGCGCGCCGCCTTCGATCGCGGTGAGATCGACGCCGACGGCAAGCCGCGTTTCCAGGGTTTCGAGGGCGCCGGTGGCGGCGATCCCTTCGGCGGCTTTCGCCGCCAGCAGGGAACCGGCGGCTCGCGCTTCGAGTTCCGCTCCGGGCGTCCGGGCGGCGATCCGTTCGACGGCAACAGCGATATCTTCAGCCAGATTTTCGGCGACGCCTTCTCCGGCGCGCGCGGTGCCGGTGCGCAAGACCGCCGGCAGCCGGCCACCGCTGCCGATCTCAATGTGACGCTCGACATCACCATCGAGGAAGCGGCGAATGCTGAAAAGGTGACGGCGATGTTCCCCGACGGACGCAAGGTGGCGGTCAAGCTGCCGGTCTATGTCGAGGACGGCCAGACGATCCGGCTGAAGGGCCAGGGCGAGCAAGGCCCCGGCCAGCCGGGTGACGCGCTGGTCAAGATCCATCTGCGCCGGCATCCGCGCTACCGCATCGAGGGCCGAGACCTGCATGCCGACCTGCCGGTGGCGCTGGCGGACGCGGTGCTCGGCGCCAAGGTGCCGGTCGAGACGCCGACCGGCAAGCTCGCGCTCAACATCCCGGCATGGTCGAGTTCCGACAAGGTCTTGCGGCTGAAGGGCAGGGGTCTGCCGGAAAAAGCCGGAGGCCATGGCGATCTCTACGCCCATGTGCGGATCATGCTGCCGGAAGGCGGCGACGATGCGATTGAAGAGCTATTGCGCCGCACAAAAGGGTGACCGGGACGGTTTTGTCCCCCGGACAGTCTGTTTTGAGCGCTTGAAGGGGCTGTGTGCCTGTGCGATAGGCACTCCACAAAGCAGATACTCTTGCGGAGAGCACGCATATGGCGGGTGGACAGGGCCTGATGGCCGGCAAGCGCGGCCTGATTCTGGGCGTCGCGAACAACAGATCGATTGCTTACGGCATCGCCAAGGCGTGCGTCGATCATGGCGCCGAGATCGCGCTGACCTACCAGGGCGAAGCCTTCAAGAAGCGTGTCGAGCCGCTGGCGGCGGAACTGGGCGCCTATGTCGCCGGCCATTGCGATGTCACCGATCCGGCGAGCCTGGATGAGGTTTTCGCCAATGTCGCCAAGCATTGGGGCAAGCTCGACTTCCTCGTCCACGCCATCGCCTTTTCCGACAAGGACGAGCTGACCGGCCGCTATGTCGAGACGACGCGCGACAATTTCCTGCGGACCATGGATATTTCGGTCTATTCCTTCACCACCATCGCCAAGCGCGCCGAGGCGCTGATGACCGATGGCGGCTCGCTTTTGACGCTGACCTATTACGGCGCCGAGAAGGTCATGCCGCATTACAACGTCATGGGTGTCGCCAAGGCCGCACTTGAGGCAAGCGTGCGCTATCTGGCCGTCGACCTCGGCGCCAAGAAGATTCGCGTCAATGCCATCTCGGCCGGGCCGATCAAGACCCTGGCCGCCTCCGGCATTGGCGATTTCCGCTACATCCTGAAGTGGAACGAATACAATTCGCCGCTGAAGCAGACGGTCACCCAGGAAGAAGTCGGCGATTCCGGCGTCTATTTCCTGTCGGATCTGTCGCGCGGCGTCACCGGCGAAGTTCATCATGTCGATTCCGGCTATCACGTCGTCGGCATGAAGGCGGTCGACGCGCCCGATATCTCCACCATCAAGGAATAAGGCATCCGCCTTTCCGCCCGACCTGGCCAGCCCCACGGGAAGACCTGATGTACCCGCTCGTCTACATCGTGCGCCACGGCCAGACGGCGTGGAATGCCGAGTTCCGGCTGCAGGGGCAGGCCGATACGGACATCAATACGCTTGGCCGCGAGCAGGCGACCGCGAACGGGCATCGGCTGGCCGCGCTTGTCTCCAATCCCGGGGAATTCGATTACGTTGCCAGTCCTATGCGGCGGACGCGCGAAACGATGGAGCGCATTCGCGCCGCCATGAAGCTCGATCCGGTTCGCTACCGAACCGATGCTCGCCTTGTTGAAGTCAGTTTCGGTGATTGGCAAAGTTTTACCTTCGCCGAGCTTGAAACGCAGTCGCCGGGGGCCGGTCGGTCGCGTGCCCTGGACAAATGGAATTTCCAGCCACCTGGCGACGGCGCGGAAAGCTACCAGATGCTGCTCGAGCGGGTGAAGCCTTGCTTCGATGAAATGAAACGCAGCACGATCTGTGTCACGCATGGCGGCGTCATCCGCACCCTGTTCCGCTTCGTGCTTGGCATGGCGGAAGGCGAGGCCGCGAACCTCAACGTGCCGCATGATCGCGTGCTCAAGCTCGAAGGCAACACCCTGGAGTGGTTGTAGGCCGCTCAGAACAATTCAGACACATCGAGAGTGATCGGCGAAACACTGAGCACTTCTCGATGGCAGCTTGATTTGAGTTGGAAGAAACGTCAGTTCGTGTCGCTGTCCGGCAACTGCATGTCCGTGATGACGTTTTCGCCATTGGTTACGTCATAGGCAATGACAATATCCATGCCCGGCTGCAGCGATTCGAGATCGGTCTCGGGATTCAGCTTGTAGGCTTTGCCGTCGTCCAGCGTCAGCGTCATGGTATCCTTGTCGACCTTCTTGATCAGTCCTTCGGTCTGGCCGGCGAAGGCGGCGGTGGAAAGCAGCAGGGTGGCGGCAACAGCGCCAATCAGGGTACGCATTATCGTCCTCTTTGGTCATTGCGCCGGCACTGTGGCGGCGGATCCTCAACGGCGGATGGAAGAAAGCAGAAACCAGCCGAATGTGTCAAAACTTAAACGGCAGGGATGACAGTTTGACCACTGTGGAAAACGCCAATAGAAGGCAGGCTTCAGCCGGCTGCGATGCCGGGCAGGGCGCTTTTCCATGTCTCACAATACGTTCGGCCATCTTTTCCGCGTCACCACCTGGGGCGAAAGCCATGGGGCAGCACTCGGTTGCGTGGTCGACGGCTGCCCGCCGGGGATCCGCTTCACGCGTGACGAAATCCAGGCCGAACTCGACAAGCGCCGGCCGGGCCAGTCGCGGTTCGTCACCCAGCGGCGCGAGCCCGATGAGGTGAAGATTTTGTCCGGCTTCGTGCTCGACGAGGACGGCGAGACGATGATCACCACTGGCACGCCGGTGTCGATGCTGATCGAGAATGTCGACCAGCGCTCGAAGGACTATGGCGAGATCGCCCGCCAGTTCCGGCCGGGCCATGCCGACTACACCTATGACGTCAAATACGGCATACGCGACTTCCGCGGCGGCGGCCGTTCCTCGGCGCGCGAGACGGCGGCGCGCGTGGCTGCCGGCGCGCTTGCCCGCAAGGTGGTGCCGGGCATGGTGGTGCGCGGCGCGCTGGTGTCGATGGGCGAGAAATCGATCGACCGCGCCAACTGGAACTGGAACTTCATCGGCGACGCCGGGAACCCGTTCTTCTCCCCCGATCCGGCCTCCGTTCCGGTCTTCACGCAGTATCTCGACGGCATCCGCAAGGCCGGCTCCTCGGTCGGCGCGGTGATCGAGATTGTCGCCGACGGCGTTCCCGCCGGCCTCGGCGCGCCGATCTATGCCAAGCTCGACCAGGACATCGCATCCGGCCTGATGTCGATCAACGCGGTCAAGGGTGTCGAGATCGGCAACGGTTTCGAGGCCGCCCGCATCACCGGAGAACAGAATGCCGACGAGATGCGCATGGGCAACGATGGCAGACCGGTGTTCCTGTCCAACAATGCCGGTGGTATCCTTGGCGGCATTTCGACCGGCCAGGCGATCGTCGCGCGCTTTGCCGTCAAGCCGACCTCGTCGATCCTGACGCCGCGAAAGTCGATCGACAAGGACGGCAACGACGTCGAGGTGATGACCAAGGGCCGCCACGATCCCTGTGTCGGCATCCGCGCCGTGCCGATCGGCGAAGCCATGGTTGCCTGCGCCATCGCTGATCACTATTTGCGGCATCGGGGACAGACGGGGAAGGAAGGCAGTAGGGCAGTAGGGCAGTAGGGCAGTATGCTAAGCTGACCGCGCAGACCGCCAAAATTTTTCTTTTCCCTACTGCCCTACTGCCTTATTCCCCTACTGCCCTGCGAGCGAAGCGAGCATTCCATGCCCTACGACCAGAAGAAGATCGTCGAAGCCATCCGGGCCTTTGAGCGCGGCGAGATCGTCGTCGTCATGGACGATGACGGGCGCGAGAACGAGGGCGACCTGATCGTCGCCGCCGTCCACTGCACGCCGGAGAAGATGGCCTTCATCATCCGCAACACGTCCGGCATCGTCTGCACGCCGATGCCGCGCGAGGAAGCCAAGCGGCTCAACCTGCAGCCGATGGTCGCCGACAATGATTCCGCGCACACCACCGCCTTCACCGTCAGCGTCGACTTCAAGCACGGCACCACCACGGGCATTTCGGCCGACGACCGCACGCTGACCGTGCGCAACCTGGCCAATGGCAATGTCGGCGCCTCCGATTTCGTCCGCCCCGGCCACATCTTTCCGCTGATCGCGCGCGAAGGCGGCGTCTTGATGCGCTCCGGCCATACCGAGGCGGCGGTCGACCTGTGCAAGCTCGCCGGCCTGCCGCTGATCGGCGTCATTTCCGAACTGGTCAATGACGACGGCACCGTCAAGCGCGGTCCCCAGGTGCAGGCTTTCGCCGAAGAGCATGGCCTGAAGCAGGTTTCGGTCGCCGATCTCATCGCCTACCGGCAGCGCAAGGAAACGCTGGTCGAGCGCGTCGCTTGCTCCGATATCGACACGCTCGGCGGCAAGGCCCAGGTTTTCACCTACACGCTGCCGTGGGACACCATGCATCATGTCGCCGTCGTTTTCGGCGATATCCGCGACGGCGAGGACGTGCCGGTCAGGCTGCATTCCGAGGATGTGGTGACCGACGTGTTCGGCACCAGCCACCGGCTGGACGGCATCATGAAGGCGATGGGCGAGCGCAAGCGCGGCGTCATCGTCTATCTCAGAGAAGGCTCGGTCGGCGTCGCCCATCAGGAGCGCAAGCGCCCGCAGTCCGGCGATCGCGAGGACCATGAAGAGGCGCGCCGGCGCGAGAACGAATGGCGCGAGATCGGCCTCGGCGCCCAGATCCTGAAGGATCTCGGCATTACCTCGATCAACCTGATCGCCTCGCGCGAGCGCCACTATGTCGGCCTCGAAGGGTTTGGCATCCACATCGCCAAGACCGAGATTCTGTAGCTGGCTGACGCCTACGCGACGTCGCGTAGGCCTCGGCTAACTCCTAACCGTCACTCGGCCGGGATTGCCGCTTCGCATCCGTCCAGGTCGCATGTGCGGGTGGCCAGGCTGCGCTGGCCGGCGAGCACGGTGGCGAGCGCAATCGTGCCTGCCGCCACCGAGACCCAGAACCCGTTCTGGGCGCCGTAAGCGTCCACCACCGCGCCGGCGGCGAAGGAACCCAGCGCCATGCCGATGCCGATGCCGGTCGTCACCCAGGTGATGCCCTCGGTCAGCATGGCTTCCGGCACGTGCCGCTCGATCAGGCCGAAGGCGGTTATGAAGGTCGGCGAGATTGCCACGCCGCTGATGAAGACGGTCAATGCGAGCAGCGGCACAGTGCCGGAGGTGAGCGGCAGCAGCGTGCCGAGCGCGACCAGGGCGACGGCGACGGCAAGCTGGCGCTGCAGCGGTGCTTTCAGGCTGAGTGCGCCGACGACGATGCCGAGCACGAACGACCCCAGCGCATAGACGCCGATGACAAGGCTTGCGGCGCCAGCCTGACCAAGCTCCTTCGTCATGGCGACGGTGCTCACTTCCGTTGTCGCGAACGTCGCGCCGATGAAGATCAGCGCGAAGGTGATGATCTGCACCGGCCGCAGGCGGATCGCCGAGCCGCGCGAAGCCAACGTCACCGGCCGGACACCCGGCTCGGTTGCGCGCTGCACGATGAAGGCCAGCGAGCCAAAGGCGAGGAACAGCGTGCTGACCAGCATTCCCGCTTCCGGGAACAACGCCGTGCTGAGGCCCACCGACAGCGAGGCGCCGGCGATGTAGACCAGTTCGTCGGCGGCCGATTCGAAGGCGAAGGCCGTGTTCAACTGCGGTCGGTCACGGAAAATCTCGGTCCAGCGCGCGCGCACCATGGCCGGCATGCTGGGCATTGCGGCCGCCAGCAGCGCAGACACGAAAAGCGTCCAGACCGGCCAATCCTGGTTGGCGGCGGCGATAAGGACCGCGAAGGCGAGCACTGAAACCATGGTGGTGGGCACGACGATACGCGTCTGGCCAAGGCGGTCCACCAGCCTTGATATCTGCGGCGCGACGAAGGCGTTGGCGAGCGCGTATGTCGCCGAGACGGCGCCCGCCAGCCAGTATTCGCCGCGCGTCTGCGACAACATCGCCACGATGCCGATCGGCGCCATGGCGATCGGCAGGCGGGCCATGAAGCCGGCGGCGGCGAAGCCTTTGGTGCCGGGAGCCCGAAAGATCTCCGAATAGGGGTTTGACATGGTCCTGCTCCTCGACAAGGGAAGCGCCGGCAATTACATACGCGGCGTATGATTGTCAGATAGTTCATACGTCACGTATGTCAATTGGCATACGAAGCGTATGTCAGTAGGGCCAGCCGCATGCACAGACCACGCAAGGAGATGATAGCCGAAACGCGCGCCAAGTTGATCGCGGCGGCCCGCCAGGCTTTCGGCACGATCGGCTATGCCGAGGCGTCGATGGACGATTTCACGGGATCGGCCGGGCTGACCCGCGGCGCGCTCTACCATCACTTCGGCGACAAGAAGGGACTGCTGCAGGCGGTGATCGCCGAAATCGATGCGGAGATGGCCGCCCGGGTGAATGAGGTGGCATCAAGGGCGCCGACCCGCTGGCAGCGCTTCGTCGATGAGTGCACGACCTATATCGAGATGGCGTTGGAGCCGGAAATCCAGCGCATCATGTTCAGGGATGGCCCGGCGGTGCTGGGCGATCCGGCACAATGGTCGAATGCCAATGCCTGCGTGGCGTCGATGACCGACCATCTGACCGGCTTGCAGGGAGATGGCGTGGTCGTCGCCGGGCTCGACCCCGAAACCGCCGCGCGGCTGATCAATGGCGCCAGCAGCCAGGCCGCGCAGCGTATCGCCAATTCGAATGACCCCGAAGCGACCTCGAAGAAGGTGGTGGCGGCCTTCAAGCAACTGCTCGAAGGCCTGCTCGAAAAGCCGGGCCGGCAACCGGGCTGAAATGCCCGCCGCTGCTGCCTGCGATTGACAATATCCGGTTTGGGCGCATCCTCCGCCACCATCTCTGCGGGGAGAATCGGCATGTGGGATTTCGATATCGGCAGGTCGGTGTCCATCATGATGCGGACTTGGCCCTTCATTGTCCTGCGCATGATCGTCTATTTCGGCATCACACTGGCCTATATCGTCGCGACCGGCACCGGCGCCTCCGTCGGCTATGGCGTCGGCCATATTTCCACCGATCCCGATGGGCCGCTGTCGTTTGCCATGTGGGGCGGGATCGTCGGTTTCGGCGTCGTCTCGATCGCCGTCTACTGGATCCGCGAATACATCCTCTATGTCGTCAAGGCCGGCCATATCGCCGTCATGGTCCATCTCATCGATGGCCAGGACGTGCCCGACGGCCAAAACCAGATCGCCTATGCCAGGCAGGTCGTCACCCAGCGTTTCGCCGAGGCCAATATCCTTTTCGTCGTCGATCAACTGGTCAAGGGCGCCATCCGCGCCATCACCGGCCTGATCGGCGGTATCGCCGCCTTCCTGCCCATTCCCGGACTGAGTGGACTGGTCTCTTTCTTCAACACGGTGATCCGCCTGTCGCTGACCTATGTCGACGAGATCATCCTCGGCTACAACATCCGCATCAATTCGTCCGAGCCGTTCGAAACGGCGCGGCAGGGCGTCGTGCTCTACGCCCAGAACGGCAAGACGATGATCAAGAATGCCGTCTGGCTGGCGGTCATCATGTGGGTCGTGTCCTTCGTGATCTTCCTGCTGATGCTGGCGCCTGCCGGCGCCATTCTTTTCCTCATGCCGGGGCAACTCACCGGCTGGGCCTTCGTGCTGGCAATCGTCTTTGCCTGGGCCTTCAAGGCAGCCTTCATCGAGCCCTTCGCCATCGCTTGCCTGATGCAGGTCTATTTCAAGACAATCGAAGGCCAGGTGCCGGATTCCCAGTGGGATCAACGGCTCGCCGAGGCGTCCTCCAAATTCAGGGAATTGAAGGACAAGGCGCTGGCGTCCTTCGGTGGCTCCCGCTGGGGCACGGCGGGCGCGACGCGCTGATGCGCCGGGCTATTTGGCCGCCTGTGCCTCAACGGCCTTGAGACGCGCCACTGTCGATTTCAGCGCCGTCTCGCCTTGCCCGCAAAAGGTCTCGCTCATGATCAGTTCGGGTAGCGGCAGGCGCTGTCCCCATCCCTGTGTTTCGAGATCCGGTTTGGGCGCGAACTGCGATACCCTGCCGACGCAGAGATAGGCGATTGGCGTGACATGCTCGGGAATGGACAGCAGGTCTTTCAGCGCCTGCGCCTCGATGATGCTGACCCAGCCGACGCCGACGCCCTCGGCGCGCGCCGCCAGCCAGAAGTTCTGTACGGCACAGACCGTGCTGTAGAGGTCCATTTGCGGGTTGTGCCAGCGCCCCAGCGGCGAGGCCTTCGAGCGCTGACGATCGCAGGTGATGCAGATGTTGAGCGCGCTTTCGCAGATACCCTCCAGCTTGAGCTTGCGGTAGAGCGCCCGGCGCTCTTCCTCTATTTCAGGCAATTCCTGTTCGCGCGCCGCCAGGAACAGGTCGCGCACCTTTTCCCGTCGTGCGGCATCGCGGATGACGATGAAGTTCCAGGGCTGCATGAAGCCGACCGATGGCGCGTGGTGTGCGGCAAGCAGCAGCCGCGCCAGCACCTCGTCATCGATCGCCTCTGATGTAAAATGGCTGCGGACATCGCGCCGGGTAAACATGGCGCGGTAAACCGCGTCGCGCGCTATCTGGTCAAAGCAATCGCCCATAGGAGCGGTCATATCTTCCGGCATCGCGTGTCCCCTTGCGATTGCAGCAGTTCAGGCTCTCCGAGCGTACTTTGTGCGTCCAAGTGGACGCACGTCGCTCCGATGCCATCCGCCTGACCATGCGGATGACGATGACTGCCAGGCCGGTCTTCTGGCTCGGGATCAACCCGCGTCCGGTGCCTTCCCGTCATCGACAGTGGCATTTACCGGCGCGGTCCCCCTTACAGCGTTGGGCACGCCACGGAATCAAACCGTGTTCCCGATTCTCCCGCCAGAACATTTCCAGCCAAGTGGAACCACTTGGCGTCGCAGAATGCGGCTAAACAAACAGACCGGCGGGCACCAGGCAGCGGCGGCGACCTTACGCCGAAGCGCCGGGAACGCCAATGCCCGTTGCGACGCGAATGGACGCAGGCTTGATTTTCCCCAGCGATCAAAGCCCGGCGCATGGCCTTTGCGCCGTCGGAGCACTAGATAGGGGGCATGGCCACTCGTCTCTACACGCATCCGATATTCCTTGAGCACATAACCCCGCCCGGTCACCCGGAGCGGCCGGACCGCTTGCGCGCCATCGAACGCGTGCTCGACGACGAAGCCTTTGCCGCGCTCGATCGCGTCCAGGCGCCGGAAGGCGACGAGGCCACCATTCTCTACGCGCATCCGGAAGATTTTGTTGCCCGTGTCCGCGCGGCCATCCCCGAGGAGGGCATTGCCCGCATCGACGCCGACACCACGGCCAGCCCGAAGAGCTGGCAGGCGGTGATCGCGGCGATCGGCGCCGCCAACGCAGCCGTCGACGACGTCTTTGCCGGCCGCGCCGACAATGCCTTCGTCGCCGCGCGGCCGCCCGGCCACCATGCCGAAAAGACGACCGCGATGGGCTTCTGCTTCTTCAACACGGCGGCGATCGCGGCCCGCTACGCGCAGAAGCAGCACGGTGCCGAGCGCGTCGCCGTCGTCGACTGGGACGTGCACCATGGCAACGGCACGCAGGATATCTTCTGGGACGATCCCTCGGTGCTCTATTGCTCGACGCACCAGATGCCGCTCTATCCCGGCACGGGCGCCAAGAACGAGACCGGCGCCGGCAACATCGTCAATGCGCCATTGGCGCCGCAGACCGGCAGCGAGGTGTTTCGCGATGCCTTCTTGTCGCGGGTCCTGCCGGCGCTCGACAATTTCGCGCCCGACCTGATCATCATTTCGGCCGGCTTCGATGCGCACCACCGCGATCCGCTGGCCGAGATCAACCTGACCGAGGATGATTTCGACTGGGCGACCGGCCAGCTGATGCAGCGCGCGGCGCACCACAGCGGCAACCGGCTCGTCAGCCTGCTCGAGGGCGGCTACGATCTGCAGGGATTGGCATTTTCGGTCGCCGCCCATGTCGGGCGACTGATGAAAGGATGAATGATGGCTGGTGAGACCAACGAAGACGTCAAGGCGATGAGCTTCGAACAGGCGCTCGACGCGCTGGAGAAGATCGTCGATGATCTGGAGCGCGGCGACGTGCCGCTCGACCAGTCGATCCGCATCTACGAGCGCGGCGAAGCTCTGAAGGCGCATTGCGACCGGCTGCTGAAGGCGGCCGAAGACAAGGTCGAGAAGATCAGGCTGTCGCGTGACGGCAAGCCGGTCGGAACGGAGCCGCTGGACGCGGAATAAGAGAGACTGGGGCGGGCAGACAACAGGTAGGGAGTTCAAGCAATGTGCCGAAACATCAAGACCCTGTTCAACTTCGAGCCGCCGGCGACCAATGACGAAGTGCACGACGCGGCGCTGCAATTCGTGCGCAAGTTGAGCGGTTCGACCAAACCCTCCAAGCGCAACGAGCATGCTTTCAACCACGCGGTCGAGGCCATTGCCGCGGCCGCGCGCGAACTTATCGATTCGCTGGAGACCGGGCAGGAACCGCGCAATCGTGAGGAAGAGGCCGCCAAGGCGAAGGCCAGATCAGTACTCCGCTTTGCCTGAGGGACGTTCATGAGCTTCTTCCCCGGTAAAGACCCTGAGGCCGGCGACGCTTTTGCCAGCGACCAGATCGAGCTGATGGTCATCCCCAACGCCAAGGACATTGGCGGCTTCGAGGTGCGCCGCGCCTTGCCGACCGCGAAGAGACGGCTGGTCGGGCCGTTCATCTTCTTCGACCGCATGGGCCCGGCCATCCTGCGCGCCGGCCAGGCGCTCGATGTCCGTCCGCACCCGCACATCGGCCTGTCGACGGTCACCTATCTGTTCGACGGCAGGATCCGGCATCGCGACTCGCTCGGCACCGAAATGGTGATCGAGCCCGGCGATGTGAACCTGATGACGGCAGGCCGCGGCATCGTTCATTCCGAGCGCACACCGGAAGAACTGCGCGGCGCGCCTATGTCGATCTCCGGCCTGCAGACGTGGCTGGCGCTGCCGGACGGCAAGGAAGAAGTGGCGCCCGTGTTCGAGAACACCGCGGCCTTGCGGCTCCCCGAGATCGACGCCGAAGGTGTTGGTGGCCGCATCGTCGTCGGCGATTTCCAGGGCCTGCGGTCCCCGGTGCGGGCCGATTCCGAGACGCTCTACGCCGATCTCACCCTGGCGCCGGGCGCCAGCGTGAAAATCCCGGCCGACGCGGAAGAGCGCGCCATCTATACGCTGCAGGGTGAAGTCTCGATTTCGGGCGACGTGTTTCCGGCGGAACGGCTGCTGGTCTTCCGCCCCGGTGACGAGATCATCGTTTCGTCGCAAAGCGGTGCGCATTTCATGCTGTTCGGCGGCGCTTCGCTCGGCTCGAAGCGTTATATCTGGTGGAATTTCGTTTCGTCGTCCAAGGAACGCATCGAGCAGGCCAAGCAAGAGTGGAAGACGGGCCGCTTCGATATCGTTCCCGGCGATGAGCAAGAATTCATTCCGCTGCCGGAAGGCTGAGCAAATCGGTAAGAGGGCTTGGCCGTCCGCGTCACTGACACACATTTACTTTCGCCGGCGGGCGGCCTATCCCGCCCGTGAACAGAAAGTCTGAGCACCCGTGAACGCAACGCTGCATACGCCGCTTCTCGACAAGGTCCGCATCCCGGCCGATCTGCGCATGCTGGCCGAGAGCGAGCTGCCGCAACTGGCATCGGAGCTGCGCGCCGAGCTGATCGACGCGGTCTCCCACACCGGCGGCCATCTCGGCGCCGGTCTTGGCGTGGTCGAACTGACGGTGGCGCTGCACTATGTCTTCAACACGCCGGATGACCGGCTGATCTGGGACGTCGGCCACCAGGCCTACCCGCACAAGATCCTGACCGGACGGCGGGACCGGATCCGCACGCTGCGGCAGGAAGGTGGCCTCTCCGGCTTCACCCGCCGTGCCGAAAGCGAATACGATCCCTTCGGCGCTGCCCATTCCTCGACTTCGATCTCGGCTGGGCTCGGCATGGCCGCCGCCCGCGATCTCTCCGGAGGCCGCAACAATGTCATCGCCGTCATTGGCGACGGCGCCATGTCGGCCGGCATGGCCTATGAGGCGATGAACAATGCCGGCGCGCTCGACGCCCGCCTCATCGTCATCCTCAACGACAACGACATGTCGATCGCCCCGCCGACCGGCGCCATGAGCGCCTATCTGGCGCGGCTCGCTTCCGGCAAGGCCTATATCGGCCTGCGCGATTTCGGCAAGAAGCTGACCTCCTATCTCGGCAAGCGCGCCGATCGCGCCATCACCAGGGCGGTCGAGCATGCGCGCGGCTATGTCACCGGCGGCACTTTGTTCGAGGAGCTCGGCTTCTACCATATCGGCCCGATCGACGGTCACAATCTGGAGCACCTGATCCCGGTGCTGAAGAACGTCCGCGACAACGGCAAGGGTCCGGTGCTGATCCATGTCGTCACCCAGAAGGGCAAGGGCTATGCGCCGGCGGAAGCCGCCGCCGACAAATATCATGGCGTCAACAAGTTCGACGTCATTACCGGCGCGCAGGCCAAGGCGCCGGCCAATGCACCGGCCTACACCAAGGTGTTCGCCGAAAGCCTGATCAGGGAAGGCCGCGAGGACGACCGCATCGTCGCCGTCACCGCCGCCATGCCGACCGGCACCGGCCTCGACTTGTTCGGCGAGGTGTTCCCGTCACGGACCTTCGATGTCGGCATCGCCGAGCAGCACGCCGTCACTTTCGCCGCCGGCCTCGCCACGGAAGGCTATAAGCCCTTCGCCGCCATCTATTCGACCTTCCTGCAGCGCGCCTACGACCAGGTCGTCCACGACGTGGCGATCCAGAAACTGCCGGTGCGTTTCCCCATCGATCGCGCCGGCTTCGTCGGCGCCGACGGCGCCACCCATTGCGGCGCCTTCGACACCACCTTCCTCGCCTCGCTGCCCGGCTTCGTCGTCATGGCGGCGGCCGACGAGGCTGAGCTGCGCCACATGGTGCGCACAGCCGCCGGCTACGATGACGGCCCCATCGCTTTCCGCTATCCGCGCGGCAACGGCGTCGGCGTCGACATGCCGGAGCGCGGCGAAATGCTCGAGATCGGCAAGGGCCGCATCGTCAGGGAAGGCACCAAGGTGGCGCTTCTGTCCTTCGGCACGCGCCTGCAGGATTGCCTGATCGCGGCGGAGGAACTTGGCGCGGCCGGGCTTTCGACCACTGTCGCCGATGCCCGTTTCGCCAAGCCGCTCGACGAGGACCTGGTCCGCCGGCTGGCCCGTTCGCACGAGGTCCTGGTCACTGTGGAGGAGGGCGCCATCGGCGGCTTCGCCAGCCACGTGCTGCAGTTCCTTGCCCATGAGGGCTTGCTGGAAAGCGGCCTCAAAGTGCGCCCGCTGGTGCTGCCCGACGCATTCACCGATCACGCCAAGCCGGAAAAGATGTATGCCGATGCCGGGCTGGATTCGGCTGGTATCGTGCGCACGGTTTTCACCGCGCTCGGCCATACGGCTCGCGCGCAGCGCGCCTGAATCAAAATCTCAGCGGCTTGAACAGGTTTGCCGGCTTGACTTCGTAACGCGTTGTTAACACTGCGGTTTGGCGTTTTGCTTACCGTGTCTCTTGGCCGTTTTTCAACGGCGCCCTGCTAGATCACAACCCAGGCAGGGAGATAACAACAATGAAGACGCTTCTGTGCGGCGCGGCCTTTCTGGCCATTGCCGTCGCGCCGGCCATCGCCGAAACGCGCTACGACCGTAACCTCGAGAAGGCAGCGATGGGCATTGTCGCCGGCAAGATGGGCGATATCCGCGGCGGCTTTTCCTACAAGGAGGTGCCGAAGTTCGTCATTGTGCCGGAGGCCGTGTCGGCGCCCGCCGCACCAACCGATCATCCGCGCAAGGAAGCCTCGGGCGATCTGGCTGACGGACTGTCTCCCGCCGTCGAGCGGCAGGTGTCGCGCACTATTTTCTAAAACCACATATCACGCACGCAACGCCCGTCGCGCGGCAGGTCGTCGAACGTATCGAGACCGTCAAAATGGTCGATCGGCAGGTCGGCGACGGCCTGCGGCGGCGCCAGCCTGACATTGACCGCGATACGCGTGCGGCCGGAATCGCTGGAGCGCAAACCTCGCCAGGCCAGGACACAGGCGCATGTCGGGCAGAACAGGATCTCCAGCGAGGGATCGGTCTTTCCGGCGCGCGTATAGCTGCCTGTCGGCCCCGCAATGCGGATGCGCTCATCGACATAGTCATACGCCCAGAGCGTGCCATAGCGGCGGCAAAGCGTGCAACTGCAGGCCGTGATCGGCCCGGGATCGCCTTCCAGGGTCCAGTGGGCGGCACCACAGTGGCAGGTTCCCGTCAGCATCCCGTTCCTCCCAGGCCTTTCGACTGCAAAACGGCATCGTTCCTTCTTACCATCGTGCCGGGTCCAGCGCGATACCGACAAACCTCGGCGTGGCTTGATGCAGGCGCCGCCTGGCGGCGAAGCGCTGCTGCGTGCCAATATCCTTGCCTTCGCGGCCGGCTTTCGCCAGAGAAGGCCAATGAACTCTTCCCGACCAGCCAGCACACGCCAGCGGCTCGACGACCTGCTCGTCGAGCGCGGCCTGTTCGCCAGCCGTTCGCGCGCCCGCGACGCGATCGAACGCGGCACCGTCACGGTCGACGGTGCGGTCGCGCGCAAACCCGGCCAGGCGGTCATGTCCGAATGCACCATCGCCACCGACGATCCGGCGCAGCACTATGTATCGCGCGCCGCACTCAAGCTCATCGCAGGGCTCGACCATTTCGGCTTCGATCCCAAGGGCAGCGAAGCGCTCGACATCGGCGCCTCGACCGGCGGCTTCACCCAGGTCCTGCTCGAACGCGGCGCGGCCCACGTTACGGCGATCGATGTCGGCCATGGCCAGATGCATCCCGACATCGGTGGTGATCCGCGCGTGACCGTCATCGAGGGCCTGAACGCGCGCGACCTCAGCGTGGCCGACCTCGGTGGCCATATCCCGGATTTCCTCGTCAGCGACGTCAGCTTCATCTCGTTGAAATTGGCGCTGCCGCCGGCACTTGCCCTTGCCAGGGGTGGGACCCGGGCGGTGCTTCTGGTCAAGCCGCAATTCGAGGCGGGCCGCGAAGCGATCGGCAAGGGCGGGCTGCTCAGGGAATCCGGCGATGCCGCCCGTATTGCCGGCCTGCTCGCGGATTGGCTTGACACCGTTCCCGGCTGGCGCGCGCTCGGCCTTCATCCGTCGCCGATCGAAGGCGGCGACGGCAATCGCGAATTCCTGCTTGGTGGGGTCAAGGACCGATGAGCACGCGTTTCACCATCGGCAGGCTCGGCGCCCAGGGCGACGGCGTCGCCGGAACCGAAACCGGCGATGTGTTCATTCCGTTCACGCTGCCCGGCGAAACCGTCACCGCCGCACGCGAAAAGGATCGCGCCACGCTGATGGCGGTGCTGGAGGCCTCGCCGCTGCGCGTCGAGCCGGCCTGCCGCCACTTCGGCGATTGCGGCGGCTGCGCAGTCCAGCACCTGGAAGCGCAGGCCTATCGGCAATGGAAGCGCGACAAGGTCGTGCATGCGCTGAAGGGCATTCCCGGTGAAATCGGCGAACTGGTCGCCTGCGCGCCGCACACGCGCCGCCGTGTCGTGCTTGCCGCGCGGCGTAGCGAAGCCGGCATGCTGCTTGGCTTCAACCGTCATCTGTCGGCGCAGGTCATCCCGATTTCCGAATGCCCGATCTCGCTGCCCGGCATCGTCGCCGCGCTCGACCGGCTGCGGGCGCTCGCCGATCTGGTCTGCGCGACCACCAAATCGTTCCATATAGCGGTGACGGTGACCGAGTCCGGGCTCGATATCGCCACGCACGAATCCGGCAAGCTGGGCGAGAACCAGCGTCGCATCGCCTCCAATTTCGTCCTGGCGCAGGGCTGGGCCAGGCTTTCGGTCGACGGGGAAATCGTCGTCGAGCCGAAGAAGCCCGTCGTCACATTCGGCAATGTCGCCGTCGCGGTGCCGCCAGGCGCCTTCCTGCAGGCCACCCAGGCCGCCGAGCAGACGATGGCTGAACTCGTCGGCCGGCATCTGTCCCGCGCCAAGAAGGTCGCCGATCTGTTCGCCGGTTGCGGCAGCTTTGCCTTGCGGCTCGCGGCAAAATCGGAAGTCCATGCGGTGGAAGGTGACGCGCCGGCCCTTTCGGCGCTCGACCGGGCATTCCGCTTCGCTTCCGGCCTGAAGCGGGTGACGGGCGAGCGCCGCGACCTGTTTCGCCGGCCGCTGACATTCAAGGAGCTCAACGCCTTTGACGGGCTTGTCTTCGACCCGCCGCGCGCCGGCGCCGAAGACCAGTCGAAGCAGATAGCCCGCTCCGATGTTCCATTCGTCGCCGCGGTGTCCTGCAATCCGGTGACGCTGGCGCGCGACCTGCGCATCCTGCTCGACGGTGGATATATCTTGAAGAGTGTAACCCCGATCGACCAGTTCCTGTGGTCGCCGCATGTCGAGGCCGTCGCCCTGTTGGAGAAGCCGAAGCGAAGGCGTTAGAGCCTTTCACCGTTTCACGGTCGCCGGATCTTCCATCTGCCCGGCGAAGCGGCAGGCTCAGCCGGCGCATTCAGATTGAGTTCGACCGTGCAGGCGCCGGCGGCGCGCCTCCTCGACAAAGCCTGCCGCAGGGTAGACGCTGCTGCTGGTGCCGATCGCGGCGAACAGGTCGCAGCCGCCACCACAACCAAGGCCGCAGGCCGGCAAGAGGCCGCCCCGCGGGCATCCCAGCGAACCTGCTTGCAGGAAATAGCAGCTGCGCGGTCAAGGTAAATGGCAGACGTCGCGGACGGAGCCCTCAAACCCGGGTGCCGCCCACGGTCATCTGGTTCATCCTCAGATGCGGCTGGCCGACGCCGACCGGCACGCCCTGGCCGGCCTTGCCGCACATGCCGATGCCGTTGTCGAGCTTCATGTCGTTGCCGACCATCGAGACGCGGTGCATGGCATCGGGCCCATTGCCGATCAGCATGGCGCCCTTGATCGGCTGCGTCACCTTGCCGTCCTCGATCATATAGGCTTCGGTGCAGCCGAACACGAATTTGCCCGAGGTGATGTCGACCTGGCCGCCGCCGAAGGAAACGGCATAGATACCGTTCTTGACCGAGGCAATGATCTCGTCCGGCTCCATGTCGCCCGACGTCATGTAGGTGTTGGTCATGCGCGGCATCGGCTGGTGCGCATAGCCCTCGCGCCGGCCGTTGCCGGTCGCCTTCATGCCCATAAGCCGGGCGTTCTGGCGGTCCTGCATGTAGCCAACCAATTTGCCGTCCTCGATCAGCACGTTGCGCGCCGAGGGCGTGCCCTCGTCGTCGACGGTCAACGAGCCGCGCCGCTCGGGGATGGTGCCGTCGTCGACGACGGTGACGCCCTTTGCCGCAACCTGCTGGCCCATCAGCCCGGCGAAGGCCGAGGTCTTCTTGCGGTTGAAGTCGCCTTCCAGCCCGTGGCCGACGGCCTCGTGCAGCATGACGCCTGGCCAGCCGCTCGACAGCACGATGTCGAACGTGCCGGCCGGCGCCGGTATCGCCGCGAGGTTCACCAGCGCTTGCCTCAGCGCCTCGCTGGCGGCGTGCTTCCAAGCGTCTTCGACCAGGAATTCGCCGAACGCCTTGCGTCCGCCCATGCCGTAGGAGCCGCTCTCCTGGCGGTCGCCATCGCCGACGACGACCGAGACGTTGATGCGCACCAATGGCCTGATGTCACGCACTACCTGGCCGTCGGCGCGCACGATCTCGACATGCTGCCAGGAGGCGGCGAGCGAGGCGGTCACCTGGCGCACGCGCGGATCCTCGTTGCGAAGCCAGGCATCGATTTCCTGCAGCAGCTTCGCCTTAGCCTCGAAGGAAGGCGAGGGGATGGGATTCTCGTCGCCGTAGAGAAGGCGGTTGGTGCGGGCGGGCGCGGCGGCAAGCGTGCCGGAATAGCCGCCCTTGACGGTCGAGACGGCGTCCGCGGCGCGCAGCAGCGAGGCCTCGGAAAGGTCGCTGGAATGAGCGTAGCCGGTCGCCTCGCCGGCAACCGCGCGCAGGCCGAAACCCTGGTCGGTGTTGAAATTGGCGGTCTTGAGCCGGCCGTTGTCGAACATCAGCGCTTCGCTCTCGCTGTATTCGACAAACAGTTCGCCGTCGTCGGCGCCCTTGAGGGTGTCGGCGACGATCTGCTTGAGGCGATCGTCGGAAATGTCGAATTGGCCGGTCAGGCTGTTCATGGCGCGTCCGTCTGCAGGAGAGTTGGTTTTCACCACGATGTAGGCGCGAAGCCTCAAAGAGACAATCGCCGTGCCTCTTTCCAGCAGACAAATACGATTGCAGGCCGCCTGTCGGTGGTCACTTCTGGTTAATGAAGTCCTTGATATCGCTCGTTATCGAATCCCAGTTCGTAAACTGTCCTTCGAGATTGGCTTTGGTGATGCCGCCGGCGAAGCTGACATCCATCTTGAAGTTGGATCCGTCGCCGGAAAACGCCTTCACCCAGCGATATTTCTTGTTCCATTCATTGGCTTGCTCGGCTGTGAAGGCATCGGTGTAGCCCGAGGAAAACTGGATCGACTTGCACTTCTCGTGGTCCTCGCAACCGTAGAAGTAGATCACATACTTCATGCCCTGGAGCCGGCCGGAGACCATCGGGTCGCCACCATCGTCCTTGTCCATCTTGGCCGAACCGAAGCCCTTCGCGATCTCCAGGATCGCGGCCGGATCGGGCGCTTTGATGATTTCGGCGTCTTCGGCCCACGCGACGGAAACCGCGCCGGTCAACACCAGACCAACGGATAGAAGCAACGAAAACGAGCGCATGATGATCCCCACCGCCAAAAAGCCAAACCCAGTGGGAATTCTGCGTCAGGCCAGGCTTTTACGCAAGCGCCAAGCTCAGGGCAGGGCGGCGAAACCCTCGGCGAAACCCTTGAGGTCGACCGGGATGCCGATGCCTTCCTCAGGCGTCTGGAAGACGATGAAAGTCGCCGACGTGCCGGTCTTCAGCGTGTCGAGCAACGGCTTTTCCAGGATCACTTCGGCATAGCAGCCGTCCTGGAAGCAGCGCACGAAATAGGCGCGGCCGATATCCTTGCCGTCGACATTGAGGCCAAGTCCGTTGGGCAGGAGCACCCCGAGCGGAGCCAGCACGCGCAGGATCTCCGCCTTGTTGTCGGCGGTGCGCAGCACCACCACCGACAGCCCCATCTCGGGCCGGTCTTCGGCGACGACATTCTGCATCATCACGCATTGTTCCGAGGTGGCGCCGGCCGGCGTGTCGCAGATGATCGACCACGCGCCATGGGTCGACTTGACCGTGCCGCTCGGCTGGGCCGCGTTGGCCTGGCCGGTGACGGAAAGGCCGCCACAGGAGACGGCGGCGAGAACGACGACCTTCGCCAAGGTTCTCGAAAGCCCAGTTCTCGACAGCCAAGAGTTCATGACGGCTCCATTGCGAATCACGGCACTTTAAGCCGCGCCAAAGCCAAGTAAAGGACGAGACCGCCGCCTGGCTGCCCGGAAAAAGCCAATAGCGCGCTTTTCCCTGCCAATTTCGCCTGAATTGCGACGCTCGGCTCCCGCAGCCCACAGGAATGTGGTGGCAGGCCGAGCGAGCCCGATTCAAGACCGTCGCGGCGGCCTTCAAGGGTGCATCCCGGCTTGCGCGCAAAAATGCCGCACGGTTTCCTCCGCTCCTTTCTTGCAGAGGGAAAAAGAGTATGGTTTGAACCATTTTGAAACTGTCCGGGATTCCCGTCCCGGCATTGTTCGTTATTCTCGTGGGGTACGTCCCGCGAGAAACTGGGAGACGAAGAGGGCGATGAGAAAATTCCTAGCAAGCACCGGTGCTGCTGCCACGTTCCTCGCCTGTGCGCCCGCCTATGCGGACCAGCCCAGGGATTGGGAGACGGGCTTCCAGGCGCCGGCGACCGACATGATGCGGCAGATCGAATGGTTCGGGAACTACACGATGTGGTTCATCATCCCGATCACCGTCCTGGTGCTGTTTCTGCTTGTCTATTGCATCGTGAAATTCCGCGCGAGCGCCAATCCGGTCCCGTCCAAGACCAGCCACAACACGCTGATCGAGGTGATCTGGACCGTCGGCCCCGTCGTCATTCTGCTCTGCCTTGCCATTCCGTCGTTCCAGCTCCTGACCGCCCAGTATACGCCGCCGGAAGAAGCCAAGCTGACCGTCAAGGCGACCGGCAACCAGTGGAACTGGGACTACGAGTATCAGACCGAAAGCACGCTTTCGTTCAACTCCGCGATCCTTCAGGAGGGCGACCGTGCCACCGCGGGCAAGCAGGACCGCAATCTCTATCCGCGCCTGCTCGCCGTCGACAACGAGCTGGTGGTGCCGGTCAACACGATGACCCGCGTGCTTGTCACGGCGACCGATGTGATCCATTCCTTCGCCATGCCGTCTTTCGGCATCAAGATCGACGCCATTCCGGGGCGCACCAACGAGACCTGGTTCAAGGCGGAGAAGGAAGGCCTCTACTACGGCCAGTGCTCGCAGCTTTGCGGCAAGGACCACGCCTTCATGCCGATCGCCATCCGCGTCGTCTCCGATGCGCAGTTCAAGACCTGGCTGGCTGCGGCCAAGACCGATCTGCCCGGCGCCAACAAGACGCTGATGGCCGCGGTCGATGGCCAGAACAAGGTAGCGGCCGCCGGCAACTAATGCCGCGGGTTAGCAAGATTTAGGGAACGGAGCGGAACATGGCAGACGCTGCAGCTCACGACGGGCACGATCACAAGCCTTATCACGGCTGGGTGCGCTGGGTTTATTCGACCAATCACAAGGACATCGGTACGCTCTACCTGATCTTCGCGATCATGGCCGGCATCATCGGCGGCGCCTTATCGGTTGCCATCCGCATGGAACTGCAGGAGCCTGGCATCCAGATCTTCAGCGGTCTGGCGCAGATGGTCTACGGCATGAACGGTGACGCCGCGGTCGATGGCGGCAAGAGCATGTACAATGCCTTCGCCACCGCGCACGCGCTGATCATGATCTTCTTCATGGTCATGCCGGCCCTGATCGGCGGTTTCGCCAACTGGATGGTGCCGATCATGATCGGCGCCCCCGACATGGCCTTCCCGCGCATGAACAACATCTCCTTCTGGCTGCTGCCGCCGGCCTTCATCCTGCTGCTCACCTCGATGTTCGTGCCGAGCGCGCCGGGCGCCTTTGGTGTCGGTGGCGGCTGGACGCTTTATCCGCCGCTTTCGACCTCGGGCCAGCCTGGTCCGGCCATGGATCTGGCGATTCTGTCGATCCACATCGCCGGCGCCTCGTCCATTCTCGGCGCCATCAACTTCATCACCACCATCTTCAACATGCGCGCGCCTGGCATGACCTTGCACAA
Organism: bacterium M00.F.Ca.ET.205.01.1.1; assembly: GCA_004791255.1. Taxonomy (GTDB): domain Bacteria; phylum Pseudomonadota; class Alphaproteobacteria; order Rhizobiales; family Rhizobiaceae; genus Mesorhizobium. The sequence continues at coordinate 45,779 of SRUQ01000015.1, read as the reverse complement.
GATGCCGCTGTTTGCCTGGTCCGTGCTGGTCACCGCCTTCCTGCTGCTCTTGTCGTTGCCGGTTCTGGCCGGCGGCATCACCATGCTGCTCACGGATCGCAATTTCGGCACCACCTTCTTCGCTCCGGACGGCGGCGGCGACCCGCTGCTGTTCCAGCACCTGTTCTGGTTCTTCGGCCATCCGGAAGTGTACATCCTGATCCTGCCGGGCTTCGGCATCATCAGCCACATCGTCTCGACGTTCTCGAAGAAGCCCGTGTTCGGCTATCTCGGCATGGCCTACGCGATGGTGGCGATCGGCGCCGTCGGCTTCATCGTCTGGGCGCATCACATGTATACGACCGGCCTGTCGCTCGACACGCAGCGCTATTTCGTCTTCGCCACCATGGTCATCGCGGTGCCGACAGGCGTGAAGATCTTCTCCTGGATCGCCACGATGTGGGGCGGGTCGATCTCGTTCAAGACGCCGATGCTGTGGGCGCTTGGCTTCATCTTCCTGTTCACGATCGGTGGCGTCACCGGCGTGCAGCTGGCCAATGCCGGCCTCGACCGCTCGTTGCACGACACCTATTTCGTCATCGCCCACTTCCACTACGTGCTGTCGCTGGGCGCTGTGTTCGCCATCTTCGCGGGCTGGTATTACTGGTTCCCGAAAATGACCGGCTACATGTACTCGCCCGTCATCGCCAACACCCACTTCTGGGTCACCTTTGTCGGCGTCAACCTGATCTTCTTCCCGCAGCACTTCCTCGGCCTCGCCGGCATGCCGCGCCGTACCATCGACTATCCCGATGCGTTTGCCGGCTGGAACTATGTGTCGTCCATTGGTTCCTATATCTCGGCCGTCGGCGTCGTAATCTTCCTCTATGGCGTCTTCGACGCCTTTCAGAAGAAGCGGGTAGCCGGCGCCAATCCATGGGGCGAGGGCGCAACGACGCTGGAATGGCAGCTGCCTTCGCCACCGCCGTTCCACCAGTGGGAGCAGCTGCCGAAGATCAAGTAGGCAGCTTCCTGAAAACGAAACCGCCGGCCCGCCGGCGGTTTTGGCCAACGGAATGATGGACTTAAGTACGCATGGCCCTTGTCGACAAGACCAGTATTGACGAAGCGGGCTTTCGCATGTCGGAAGCCACCGCGGGCGATTTCTTCGCCCTGCTGAAGCCGCGCGTCATGTCGCTGGTGGTGTTCACGGCCTTTGTCGGCCTGGTGGCGGCACCCGTGACCATCAACCCGCTGCTGGCGGTCATTGCGATCCTTTCGATCGCCATCGGCGCCGGCGCCTCCGGCGCGCTCAATATGTGGTACGACGCCGACATCGACGCGGTGATGACGCGCACCGCCGGCCGCCCCGTGCCGTCAGGCCGCATCCTGCCGGGCGAGGCGCTCAGCTTCGGCCTGGTGCTGTCGGTGCTGTCGGTCATGACGCTCGGCGTGCTGGTCAACTGGCTGTCGGCGGCGCTGCTGGCCTTCACCATCTTCTTCTACGCCGTCGTCTACACGATGTGGCTGAAGCGCTGGACGCCGCAGAACATCGTCATCGGCGGGGCCGCCGGCGCCATCCCGCCTGTCATTGGCTGGGCCGCCGTGACCGGGTCGGTCAGCCTGGAAAGCATCGTCCTGTTCCTGATCATCTTCCTGTGGACGCCGCCGCATTTCTGGGCGCTCGCCTTGTTCAAGTCGCAGGACTACGAACGCGCCGGCATTCCGATGATGCCCAACGTCGCCGGCGCGGCCTCGACCCGCCGCCAGATTTTCGCCTATTCCCTGGTGCTGGCCCCGGTCGGCGTGCTGCCATGGCTGCTCGGCTACACCACGCCTGTGTACGGTGTGGCGGCGGCTCTGCTCGGTGTCGGCTTTGTCTGGTATGCCTGGAAAGTGCTTGGCATGGCTGACGACGACCGCGTCATGAAGCCGGCCAAGGCCCTGTTCGCCTATTCGCTGCTCTATCTCTTCGCCATCTTCGCTGCCTATCTGGCCGACAGCGTCGTCGAGCGCGCATTTGCCATGGGTGGAGCATGACCATGGTCGAAAAGAAGCTCGAAACGGTCACGTTGACCGAGCGTCAGAAGAAGGCGCAGCGCGGCCGTTCGATCGCCATTGGCGTCGCGCTGGCGGTGCTGGTTGTCATCTTCTACATCGCGACGATCGTTAAGTTCGCCCACAATTTGTCGGGCAAGATGTGATGAGCGCCGAAGCCTCGAAAAAGCCGGTGGGAAAGACCAGCAACGTCGTCGTCGCGGCTGTCTGCCTTGCCTTCTTCACCGGCATGATCGGCATGGCCTATGCCGCGGTGCCGCTCTACAAGATGTTCTGCCAGGCGACGGGCTATGGCGGTAAGACGCAACGCGTCGAGAAGCAGTATGCCGGCCGTGTGCTCGACCGCGAGATCACCGTCCGCTTCGATGCCAACATCGCCGGCGTGCCGTGGGACTTCCAGCCGGCCCAGCGCTCGATGACGATGAAGATCGGCGAGACGGTTCAGGCGCACTATCAGGCGACCAACAAGTTCGACCGCCCCGTCACTGGCCGCGCCACCTTCAACGTGCAGCCGGAACTGGCTGGCCCGTACTTCAACAAGGTCGAATGCTTCTGCTTCACCGACACGTCGCTGAAGCCCGGCGAGATGCTCGATATGCCGGTCCTGTTCTATGTGGACCCCGATATCGTCAACGTGCCGGAACTGAAGGACGTGAAGACCATCACCCTGTCCTATACGATGTTCCCGGTCGAGAAGAACAAGCCGGTGGCATCGTCGGAACCGGTCCAGGGCAGCAGCAAGACAATTTCAAATACCGAAGGAAATCTCGGGGGTTGATATGGCAGACGCGCACGCAAAACATCACGACTATCATCTCGTCGACCCGAGCCCGTGGCCTTTCCTGGGGTCGGTAGGGGCGCTGGTTACCGCTTTCGGCGGTGTCTGCCTGATGGAATACCTGAAGGGCGGCTCGTTCCCGATCTTCGGCCATAACATCGCCAATCCGTGGCTGTTCTTCATCGGCATCGCGATCGTGCTGTACACCATGTACGCCTGGTGGTCGGACACGATCAAGGAAGCGCATGAGGGCCACCACACGCGCGTCGTGTCGCTGCACCTGCGCTACGGCATGATCATGTTCATCGCCTCCGAGGTGATGTTCTTCGTCGCCTGGTTCTGGGCCTATTTCGACGCCAGCCTGTTCCCCAGCGAAGCGCATCAGTATGCCCGCACCGCGTTTACCGGCGGTGTCTGGCCGCCGAAGGGCATGGAGGTGCTCGACCCCTTCCACCTGCCGCTCTACAACACCGTCATCCTGCTCCTGTCGGGCACGACGGTCACCTGGGCGCACCACTCGCTCATCCATGGCGACCGCAAAGGGCTGATCAACGGCCTGGTGCTGACGGTCGGCCTCGGCATGCTGTTCACCATGGTGCAGGCTTACGAGTACATGCACGCGCCGTTCGCGTTCAAGGATTCCATCTACGGCGCCACCTTCTTCATGGCCACCGGCTTCCACGGCTTCCATGTCATCATCGGCACCATTTTCCTGATGGTCTGCCTGATCCGCTCCATCAAGGGCGATTTCACCCCCAAGCAGCATTTCGGCTTCGAGGCGGCTGCCTGGTACTGGCACTTCGTTGACGTGGTCTGGCTGTTCCTGTTCGCATCGATCTACGTCTGGGGATCGGTCGGCGCGGTGATCGAAGGCCATTGATTTCGGCCTGAGCATTTAGATTAGAGAGGGCGGCCGCGGCGACGTGGCCGCCTTCTTCTTTTCGGCGCAATGATTGCCGATCGGTAGCCGATGCGGCTGATGATTACCCCGGCGATTTGCGCATTCTCGATCGTCACATTTCCGGCCCTTGCCGGCGAGAAGGTCGACCTGGTGCGTGTCCACAAGGCGGAACGCCGGCTTGAGCTGATCGGCGACGGCAAGGCGCTGCGCAGCTACGGCATCGCGCTCGGTGGCGATCCGGTCGGCCACAAGCACCAGGAGGGTGACCAGCGCACGCCCGAAGGTCGCTATATCCTCGACTGGCGCAACCCAAACAGCATCGCCCACAAGTCGCTCCACGTCTCCTATCCCAACACTGACGATCTGGCGGCGGCGAAGGCCCGTGGCGTCGATGCCGGCGGCATGATCATGATCCATGGCCAGCCGAATGGTTTCGGCTGGTGGGGCTGGCTGCTTCAATTGGTCGACTGGACCGACGGCTGCATTGCCGTTACGGACTCCGACATGGACGAAATCTGGGCCATGGTGGCCGATGGGACGCCGATAGAGATCGAGCGATAAACATGAGTGACGACAAGGCGATCTGGCCCCCGGTCGAACCGATTTCGGCCGGCCTGCATGGCCGCTGCCCGCGCTGCGGCGAGGGGCGGCTGTTTTCCGGTTTCCTCACCGTCGGCAAGCGCTGCATCAATTGCGGGCTCGACTATTCCTTTGCCGATGCCGGCGATGGGCCGGCGGTCTTCGTCATCCTGATCATCGGCTTCCTCATTGTCGGCCTGGCGCTTTGGGTCGAAGTGACGCTGAGCCCGCCGCTCTGGCTGCATCTGCTGGTGTGGATTCCGCTGGCGCTGGTGCTGTGCCTGACGGCGCTGCGGCTGATCAAGGGCGTGCTGCTCACCTTGCAGTACGCCAACAAGGCGTCCGAGGGGCGGCTGGATCGCGGCGAATGAGCCAAGCATTAGTGCAAATTGACGGCCGCTCGCGGCCCAAATCGGCATTGCTGCTCGGCCTTGGGCTTGTGCTGCTGCTGATCCTGCTGGCGCTTGGCACCTGGCAGGTGCAGCGCCTGCACTGGAAGGAAGCCCTTCTGCAGACCATTGATCAGCGCACGCATTCCGCGCCGCTGCCGCTGGCCGATGTCGAGAAAGAATTCGCCGCCAGCGGCGATGTCGACTACACGCCGGTGACGGTGTCAGGCACGTTCCTGCATCAGGGCGAGCGGCATTTCTACGCAACATGGGAAGGCGATGCCGGCTTCAACGTCTACACGCCGCTAGCGCTCGACGACGGTCGTTTCGTTCTGGTCAACCGCGGGTTCGTGCCCTACGACCTCAAGGATGCCGCCAAGCGCGCCAAAGGACAGATCGCGGGCAAGGTGGCGCTCACCGGACTTGCCCGCAATCCGCTGCCGGCCAAGCCGTCGATGATGCTTCCCGACAACGACGTCGCCAAGAACATCTTCTACTGGAAGGACCGCGACGCGATGGCGGCGAGCGCCGGCCTGCCGGCCGGGTTCACGCTGGTGCCGATCTTCATCGATGCCGACAAGACGCCCAATCCAGGCGGTCTGCCGGTCGGCGGCGTCACCATCATCGACCTGCCGAACAGCCATCTGCAATATGCAATGACATGGTATGGACTGGCCGCGGCGCTCGCCGCCGTGCTCGTCCTGCGGCTTCGCCGTCCCGCGAAACAGGAATGAACGCCAAAGACCCCCCTTTCTACCGATACCCTTGACAGGGCCCGCTCTTGACAGAACAGGGGTAGGCACCTCATTTCGGCGCTGACGAAACGGCTGGGATTCATGCTTCACAAAACCGCCAAGCCTCCCCTGACGATCCGGCTCTGCCAGCCGCGCGGTTTCTGCGCCGGCGTCGACCGGGCGATCCAGATCGTCGTGCTGGCGCTGAAGAAATATGGCGCGCCGGTCTATGTCCGCCACGAGATCGTGCACAACCGCTATGTCGTCGAAGGACTGCAAAGCCTTGGCGCCGTGTTCATCGAGGAACTCTCCGAGATCCCGGCCGAGCACCGGCAGTCGCCGGTCGTGTTCTCGGCGCATGGCGTGCCGAAATCGGTGCCGGCGGACGCCCAGGCGCGCAACCTGTTCTATCTCGACGCCACCTGCCCGCTGGTCTCCAAGGTTCACAAGCAGGCGATGCGCCATCAGCGGCTCGGCCGCCACGTGCTGTTGATCGGTCACGCCGGACATCCCGAAGTGATCGGCACCATGGGCCAATTGCCGGAGGGCGCGGTGACGTTGGTCGAGACCGAGGCCGATGCCGACAGTCTTGAGCCCGCTGATCCGAAGGCGCTCGGCTTCGTCACCCAGACCACGCTGTCGGTCGAGGACACCGCCGGCATCATCCGCGCTTTGCAGGACCGCTTCCCCGACCTGCAGGCGCCGGCGGCGGAATCAATCTGCTATGCCACCACCAACCGCCAGGAAGCGGTCAAGGACACCGCCCCCGGCGCTGACCTCTATTTGATCGTCGGCGCGCCGAATTCTTCCAATTCGCGGCGCCTTGTCGAAGTGGCGGAACGTGCCGGCGCCACCATGTCGCTTCTCGTGCAGCGCGCCGCCGAGATTCCGTGGGATGACATCGGCAACATCTCGACGCTCGGCCTGTCGGCGGGCGCGTCGGCGCCTGAGATCATCGTCGACGAGATCATCGACGCGTTTCGCCAGCGTTTCGATGTCACCATCGACCTGGCCATCACGGCCACCGAAACGGAGGATTTTCCGGTCATGCGGGTACTGCGCGATGTCGAACTGACGGCGGCCGACATGGCCTTCGTCAACGGAGCCGCGTAAGGCACATGGCGGTCTATACCGACGTTGCGGAAGGCGAACTTGGCGCGTTCCTGAAGCAGTATCCGGTCGGCGACCTCCTGTCCTACAAGGGCATCGCCGAGGGCACCGAGAATTCGAACTTCCTGCTGCACACCTCGACCGGCTCCTACATCCTGACGCTCTACGAAAAGCGCGTCGAGAAAGCCGATCTGCCGTTCTTCCTCGGTCTCATGGGTCACCTTGCCAACAAGGGCGTATCGTGCCCGCTGCCGGTGACCGCGCATGACGGCAGCGTCATCGGAACGCTTGCCGGCCGCCCCGCCGTCATCATCACTTTCCTCGAGGGGCTTTCGCTGCGGCGGCCGACCGCTACGCATTGCGCCGAGGTCGGCAAAGCGCTGGCCGCCCTGCACCTGGCCGGCGCCGATTTTCCGATGACCCGCCCAAATGCGCTCGCCATCGACGGCTGGCGCAAGCTTTGGAATGCGGCCCGCGCCCGCGCCGACGAGGTCGAGCCTGGCCTTGCCGCCGAGGTCGACGCGGACTTCTCCGACTTCGAGCGGAGCTGGCCGAAGGACCTTCCCGAGGGCATCATCCATGCCGATCTTTTTCCGGACAACGTCTTCTTCCTCGGCGAGAAGCTTTCCGGCCTGATCGACTTCTATTTCGCTTGCAACGACCTCTACGCCTACGATGTCGCCACTTGCCTCAACGCCTGGTGCTTCGAGAAGGATTTTTCCTTCAACCTGACCAAGGGCAAGGCACTGCTTGCGGGTTATCAGGGCGTGCGGCCCTTGAGCGACCGGGAAAAGGCCGCGCTGCCGATGCTGGCGCGTGGCTCGGCGTTGCGCTTCATGCTGACCCGGCTCTATGACTGGTTGACCGTTCCCGATGGCGGGCTGGTGATGAAGCGCGACCCGACCGAATATATCAGGCGGATGCGCTTCCATCGGGCGATCAGATCTGCTTCGGAATATGGATTGGCATGAGCAAACAGGTAGAGATCTTCACCGACGGCGCCTGCTCGGGCAATCCCGGCCCTGGCGGCTGGGGCGCTATCCTGCGCTTCAACGGCACCACCAAGGAACTCTCCGGCGGCGAAGCCGAGACGACCAACAACCGCATGGAATTGCTGGCGGCAATATCGGCGCTCAATGCGCTGAGGGAGCCCTGCACGGTCGATCTTCACACTGACAGCAAATACGTCATGGACGGCATTTCCAAGTGGATCCATGGCTGGAAGAAGAACGGCTGGAAGACCGCGGACAAGAAGCCGGTCAAGAACAGCGAACTGTGGCAGGCGCTCGATGAAGCCAACCGGCGCCACAAGGTCACCTGGAACTGGGTCAAGGGCCATGCCGGCCATACGGAAAACGAACGAGCCGACGAACTGGCCCGGGAAGGCATGGCGCCGTTCAAGAAGGGCTCTTTCAAGCCAGCGGTGTCAGCGCCGAAGCCGGATGTCCAGGCACCGCCAGCCACGAAGGCGCGCCGGTCGACGCAGAGCTATTGAGGGCTAATCTCGCGCCCCTCAATTGATGGGAGCGCCTCTGTCATGCCGATCGCCTATTACATCACCCATCCCCAGGTTCGGATCGATGCCGCAATTCCCGTTCCGGATTGGGGCTTGTCTGACGTCGGCCGTGCAAGGGCTGTCGCAATGCTGAGCCAGCCATGGGTCGGATCGATCGGGCGTGTGGTGTCCTCGGGCGAACGCAAAGCGGTTGAAACCGCCGAGGTGCTCGGACGGCACCTTGACCTTGCCGTGCAGGTGAGGGAGCGAATGCATGAGAACGACCGGTCGGCGACGGGCTTCCTGCCGCCTCCGGAATTCGAGGCGGTCGCCGACCAGTTCTTCGCTCATCCGCATGAAAGCATTCGCGGCTGGGAGCGGGCTGTAGACGCGCAGCAGCGCATCGTCAACGAGGTCGAGGCGGTGATCGATGAAGGCGGCGCCGGAGACATCGCCTTTGTCGGGCATGGCGGTGTCGGCACGCTCTTGCTGCTGTCGCTGAGCGGTGCGGGCATCAGCCGCGACAGCGATCAGCCGGCCGGCGGCGGCAACTATTTTGCTTTCGACATCCCTGCGCGCCGCGTTCTTCACGCATGGCGACCGATCGACAGGCAGGCCTGATCGAAGGCGCTCAGCGGATCAGCAGCGCCGTGCCGAAAAGCCCAAGCGCGAACACCGTGTGCGAGACAAGATTGAGCGCCCGCACCTGCATCGGGTTCGGCCGTTTCGAGGCCGCCCAGCCGGCGCCCATGCCGGGCGCCAGCAGGAACCAGCCGGCGCCGACGGTGACCATGCCGAGGATGAAGGCGGGCAGGAACGTCGGTGTTGCCAACCAGCCTGCGCCCGCCAGCAGCACCAGGATGATGCCATAGACGATGCCGACGAAATAATGGAAGGCCCAGCCCAGCGCCTGCTCATGCGCGTAAGGCGCGGCATTGCCGATATCGTCGTGGAAAACCTTCTCCCGCAGATGCCAGACCCAGCGGCCGACCGGACCCCAGTTCGGCCGGGGTTGGCCGAAGACCATGTGGAGCAGGAAGGCCCACAGATCCATCAGCATGGTAGCGCCGATGCCGATCGCTATGGCGCGCCAGAAGACATCGAGCATCGGCCTAAAGCTGTCCCAGGATGTGAGCGGCGCCGGATTCATCGACACCTGGTTTGGTCTCGACATTGAGCGCGACGACCTTGCCGTCATCGACGATCATCGAAAAACGCTTCGAGCGCAGGCCCATATCGTTGCTGATGTAGTCGAGGCCGATCGACTTGGCGAAATCGCCGGTGCCGTCGGCGAGGTAAAGGATCTTGCCTTCACCGCCGGTGAATCGTGCCCAGGCGCCCATGACGTGGGCGTCGTTGACCGAAACCACGGCGATGGTGTCGACGCCGCGCGCCAGGATGGCATCATGGTTCTCGAGGTAGCCCGGCAGGTGGTTGTTGCTGCAGGTGGGCGTGAAGGCGCCCGGAACGGCGAACAACACCACCTTCTTGCCCGAAAAGATCTCGGCCGTGGTGATTACCTTGGCACCATCGGCGGTCATCGTCTTGAGGGTCACATCAGGCAGCTTGTCGCCAACGGAAATGGTCATGGTGTCCTCGTTTGGGGAGAATTGGGAAGAATGTGTCCTTGCCTAGCGAACTCGGCGGCTTCCTGCAACCGGCGAGCAATCAGGCAATCAGGGGAAAGGCAGAAGCCCTTCGACCGCGCCAGCCGAACTCGTCAGCGTGTAGTGCAGCCCGCCATCCGTCGGCGTCGTCGAAGGCCGGTCGAGGATCGGCACGGTGAAGATCAGCTTGCCGTCCTTTTCGCTGCGGGAAGGGGAGCCAAACATGTAGTCGTGCTCGCCGGCAACGAAGAAATCCGCCGCTGCCGGATCGCCGGGAAAGCTCGCCTCGACCACCAGGGACTCGTGATCGCCCGGCAGCACGTTGATGCCGAAATCGGGCTTTGCCGGCCCCGGCAGCGCGGCAAAGCTCCGCTTCACAAGTTCCGCATCCTCGGCATTGTCCGGGTCGGAGCCTGGGTCGACGGTCAGCCGCGTCTGTACCGGGATGCAGATCGTTTCACAAATGCCGAGAAAGACGTCGGCGTCGATGATGGCCGCATCCCTGGCGCTGGATAGGGTGAATACGACAGGCAGCGAGACCGGTTGGTTGTAGCCCGCCCATTTGCCGTAACCGTCGTCATGGCGCTGCGGCGCCGGAAAGGACAGCCGGGCGTCGGCGACGTTGGTGCTGGCCGAAATATCGAGTTGCGGCGGCACGCCGGCGTCGCCCGGGTCGCGCCAATAGGTCTTCCAGCCGGGCTTGAGCGCGATGTCGAGGACGCCCTGGATACGGCCCGCGCTGTCCGGCTTGCCTGATGTCACCAGCCGCACCTTGCCGCCTTCGCTGCTGTACCAGGCCGATGAGGAGGCGGCGGCGGGAAGGGCGATGCCCGATCCGATGGCGGCGCCGAGCAACAGGATTTTCAAACTTTGCATGGTAATGATTTGATCGTCCGTTCGTGGCCGCGCAATGATTTCGCGGCCCTGCCGATATCATATTTGTGTGACCTTCGCAGGCAAGCCACTTCATGCCGGCGGCATGGGCTTTGGTCGAATCCCGCGCGGCACATCTTTTCGACGCCTGGGAAACGCGTTACCCTCCCGTCATGGACTTGTTGCGCCACAAGAAGACAGCCGCCGGGCGCGGCTTTCTCGACGATCAGTTCCTGATTGCCATGCCTGGTATGAAGGACGATCGCTTCACGCGCTCCGTCATCTACATCTGCGCCCACAGCGACGAAGGCGCCATGGGCCTGATCATCAACCAGACCCAGCAGATGCTGTTTCCGGATCTCCTCGTCCAGCTCGGCATCATGAATGAACAGGAAGCGATCCGCTTGCCGGCGCAGGCGCGCGATTTCGTCGTGCGCAATGGCGGGCCTGTCGACCGCAGCCGCGGCTTCGTCCTGCATTCGGGCGACTACCGGGTGGAGTCCTCGCTCACCGTTTCCGACGACATCTGCCTGACGGCGACCGTCGACATCTTGCGTGCCATTTCGTCGGGTCGCGGCCCGCGTCATGCGCTGATGGCGCTCGGCTATTCCGGCTGGGGCGCCGGCCAGTTGGAAACCGAGATCGCCGAGAATGGCTGGCTGACCTGCCCGGCGACGCCACAGCTGCTGTTCGACACCGACATCGAGCGTAAATACGACCGCATCCTCGCCTCGATCGGCATCGATTTGGCGCATCTCAGCCTGGCTGCGGGCCACGCCTGAGCCTCGCCGTCGCCCACCCGGCCCCTTGGCTAGGCGCAGCCGGAACGATGCGCCGTGAGCGCAATATTATCACGTGACGGTGTGCAAGGTCTGTCCAGCTTGTAACCGCGCAGACAGACGAAACCGCGTGGCCAGATTGTTTATCCGCTATGCCGGCTCATAGCCGTACGCTCCCCCGTCATGCACCACACGGCCGACGCCTGGCCGGCCAAGGTGTGCCCCGGCGACCAACGTTCCAGCCTCGGCCGCGTCGCGGAAAGCCTTCTGGCGTGTTGCGCGTGCGACCGCTTGATCGTCGTCATAGCCCCAGCTCAACGCGGGATTGCCAAACTGCAAGACCGGCACATGAACGATGTCCCCGAAGAATAGGAAGCGGTCATCGGTCGTGTCGAATGTGTAGCCGATGTGACCGGGAGCATGACCTGGCAGGGCAACTGCCCTCAACCGCTCAGCCACTTGGTCGCCGTTCCGCACGGGCTTCAACAAGGATTGGAAGCGCGATAGGTTCGTTTCGGCGAGAAAGCCCTTCACAGCTTCCTCGGCAATTACGATCGCCTTCAGATTCGGAAAGAGCACCCGGCCGTCGGGGGTCAGGAGCCCGTACACATGATCCTGATGGGCATGGGTGAGCGCCAAGAGCGTTATCGAGGCAGGATCAATGCTGGCTTCGGCCAGCGTCTGCTCGAGACGTCCTGTCGTGGAGGCCCAGCCACCTCCTCCACTGTCGATCAGAATGCCGTCAACGCCTGGACCTCCGAGCGCGAAGCAATTGACGGAAAGGCGTAGCGCCCCGGCCTGCGCGACCTGCGGCACCGGCTTATTCTGCGGATCCCGCAGAAGGTCCGCCGGCATCTCGACATAGCCGTCCGAAAGCGACCAGACGCGCCAGGCGCCCGCAGTGCAGCCGAGGACGTTGTCGGTGCGGAATGTCACGATCATAAGGTACCTCGATCTCCCGTTGCCGATCAAACCTAGGACAGAGTCACTTATGAGGACAGGCATGTTGCACAGCTAGGCCTCATGAGTGATATGCATAAATCATGAGGAACGAATTGAACGAGCTCGCTGCGTTCGCGATGGTCGCCCGGGAACGAAGCTTTACACGAGCTGCGGCAAAACTAGGCGTGTCCCAGTCCGCGCTGAGCCACACTATCCGCGGGCTTGAGCAGCGGCTTGAACTACGGCTTCTCGCTCGAACGACGAAGAGCGTCGCGCCAACCGCTGCAGGGGCCGCTCTCCTGGAAGATTTGTCGCCGGCGCTTGAGCAAATCGCTGCTGCCCTTGACGGAGCGCGAAGCCTCAGGGGCCGCCCTGCGGGCCGCCTTCGCATTGTGATGTCGCGCTCGGCCGCCGTAATGGTATTGCTGCCCCGGCTCGCGGCATTCGCCGACGCTTACCCTGAGATCGTTCTCGACGTTGTCACCGTAACGGGCCCTGTAGACCTCGTTGCCGGCGAGTTCGATGCCGGTATCCAGCTCGGCGAGTACATTCAGAAGGACATGATCGCGGTGCGCGTCACGCCGAAGTTGCGGCTGGCTGTAGTGGGATCGCCTGGCTATTTCTCGTCACGAAGCATTCCGCAAAACCCAGGGGATCTCAATGATCATCGATGCATAGCCCTGCGTCTTCCGGGCGGTCCATCCCGGTGGGAGTTCGAGCGTGCACAAAAGTCGGTCACGATCAGCGTGAGCGGTTCGCTCGTAATCGACGATACTCACCTGGTGATTCAGGCGGCGCTCGCTGGCGTTGGTCTCGGTCTCGCCTATGAAGAGCAAGTCGCGGAGCATGTCGCGGAGCGACGGCTTATCCGCGTCCTGGAGGAATGGACGCCGCCAATCCCTGGCTTTTTCTTGTATTATCCCAGTCGCCAGCTTCAGCCAGCGGCGCTATCCGCATTAGTGAACGCGCTGCGACTCTCGCAACAATAGTCGGTGCGCGGTGCGCCAGATATCGAAGGCTCCCTTTCACTTGCCCGGAAGCGACCGGCCGCCATGATTCGATGGCCACTAAGCTTGCGCCAGCGGGTACTGTTCCTTCAGCGTCTTCAGCACCTGGTCGCCCGGCATCGGCGCGCCGAACATGAAGCTCTGGACGTATTCGCAGCCCATCTGGCGCAGCTCCAGCGCGTCGCGTTCGTCCGATATGCCTTCGGCAACCACCGACAGGCCGAGCTCATGCGCCATGTTGACCATGGATTTGAGCAGCACCGCGCGCTTGGGCGAGCTGTCGTCGACGAAACTCTTGTCGATCTTGATGGTGTCGAAGGGGAAGCGCGTCAGATAGGCGAGCGACGAATAGCCGGTGCCGAAATCGTCCAGCGACAGGCCGATGCCGAGCTGCTTCAACTTGGTCAAAACGTGCGCGGTCTGCTCCGGATTGTCCATGACCAGCGATTCGGTGAGCTCGAGCCGGAAGCAGCGCGGCTTCAGATTGGCGCGTGCAATGACCGAGCGGACATCGCTGACAAGGTCGCGGCGGATGAGCTGGCGGCTGGACAGGTTGACCGAGACCGACAGCGGCGCATCGCCGATCTGCTTTTGCCATCCGGCGAGTTCCTCGGCCGCCTGCTGCATGGCGAACAGGCCAAGCTGCACGATGAGGCCACAGCTTTCGGCGACCGGAATGAAATCCGCCGGCGGGATCATGCCGCGGCGCGGATGATCCCAGCGCAGCAAGGCCTCGAAGCCCGCGACGCTGCCGTCCTCCAGGCGCACGATCGGCTGGTAGGCAAGCGTGAATTCACGCCGTTCGATGGCGCGTCGCAGGTCGGATTCGAACTGCAGCCGGTCGGTGCCGACGGTGCGGAAGGCGGGGCGGAAGGGCTCGATCCGGTCACCGCCGAAGCGCTTGGCCTGATGCATGGCAAGCTCGGCGTCCTTGACCATGTCCTCGGCCGACATTTGCGGCGAGTTCCAGGTGATCAGGCCGATCGAGGCGGTCAGCACGATCTCGCGCTTGGCAAAGGTGATCGGGTTGTTGATGGCGTGCTTGATGGCGTCCGCCACGGCGGCGATGCGGGCCGGATCCTGTTCGGAAAGCAGCATCAGCGCGAACTGGTCGCCGGCAAAGCGCGACAGCGAATCCTTCGGCTTGAGCAAGCGGTGCAGCCGGCGCGCGATGGTCAACAGGATGGTGTCGCCGGCCGAAATGCCGAGCCCGTCATTGACCTGCTTGAAGCGGTCGATGTCGATGACGAAGACGGTCGGCCGCACCTTCTCTTCGGTGCGGGCGATCGAGATGATCGCTTCCAGCCGGTTCATCAGCAGTTCGCGGTTCGGCAGGCCGGTCAGATTGTCGTGCACGGCGTCGTGCAGCAGTCTTTCCTCGGATTTCTTCTGCTCGGTCACGTCGACCATGGTGCCGACGCAACGGATGACTTCGCCGTCCGACCCGATGACGGGCCGCGCCCGCAAGGCGAACCAGTGATAGTGGCCGTCGGCCCCGCGCAGGCGGAAATTCTGCGCCACCTTGCCGCGGCGATGCTCCAGCACCACGTCAAGCGTCGTGCGGAAGGTGTCGCGGTCGTCGGCATGCAGCACCGGCAGCCAGTTGCGTGCCGCACCGCCGAGGCTATTGGGCGCCAGGCCGAGCTGCAGGCTGACATCGGGCCTGGTGACGACGCGGTCACGCAGCACGTCCCAGTCCCAGACCGTGTCGCCTGATCCGGCCACCGCCAGCGCCTGCCGCTCGAGGTCGGAGAACAGGCCCTGGTGCAGCGCGCCGCCGGCAAAGGCATGCTGCATGACGGTGAAGCCGATCAACAGGATGATCAGGATCAGCCCGCCGCCCAGCGCCGGCTGGGCGATGTCGTTGTCGAGCATGCCGGTGATCGCCATCCACGATCCGCACAGCCACAACAGCACCATGACCCAACTGGGCACCAGCATGATGGCGCGGTCATAACCGCGAATGCCGAGGAAGATGATCAGGCCGAGCCCGGTGAGCGCGGTAGCCGCAAACGAGATGCGGGCGATGCCGGCGGCGACCGCCGGATCGACGATGGCGACACCGGCAATCAGCAGCAGCCCCAGGATCCAGACCAGCGCGCCATAGCTGAAATGGCCGTGCCATCGGTTGAGGTTGAGATAGGCGAACAGGAACACCACGAAGGTCCCCGCCAGCGCCACCTCCGTTCCCGCCCGCCACATCTGCTCGTTGCCGGGCGATATCTCGATGACCTTGTTGAGGAAGCCGAAATCGACGCAGATATAGGCAAGCACCGCCCAGGCAAGGGCTGCCGTCGCCGGGAACATCGAGGTCCCCTTGACCACGAACAGGATGGTCAGGAACAGCGCCAGAAGGCCGGCGATGCCGATGACGATGCCGCGAAACAGCGTGTAGGAATTGACGGAGTCCTTGTAGGATTCCGGATCCCAGAGATAGACCTGCGGCAGCTTCGGCGAGGCGAGTTCGGCAATGAAGGTGATCACCGAGCCGGGGTTCAGCGTCACCCGGAACACGTCGGCGTCTGGGCTGGTCTGGCGGTCGAGCGCGAAGCCTTCGCTGGGCGTGATGGCGGCGATGCGCGTCGCGCCGAGATCGGGCCAGAAGATGCCCGAATTCACCAGCCGGAAATGCGGGGCGACGATCAGCCGGTCGAGCTGCTGGTCGGTGGTGTTGGCAAGCGCGAACACCGCCCAGTCGCCGGTCGAGCGGGCGTCATTGGCTTCCACCTCGATGCGCCGCACGATGCCGTCGGGTCCGGGCGCGGTCGACACCTGGAAGTTTTCGCCCTGATTGACGTAGATTTGGACGGCGCGCGACAGGTCGAGCGCGACGTCGTCGCGGGCGATCTTGATCGGCTCGACGGCAAAGGCCGAGGACGCCGCGCACAGCGTCAGCATTGTCGCGAGGACAAAGGCGAACAACGGCCCGTTTCGCAGGAGTTTCGTCAAAATCAGTCCTTCGTTCCAGCGCGCGGCGGATCATCAGCGATCCGGGCGTAGAGGTAGTGGTCCTGCCAGATGCCGTTGATCCTGAGATAGGATCGCAGAAGTCCTTCGCGCCGGAATCCGGCTTTTTCAAGCACACGGATCGACCTCATATTGTCGGGAATACAGGCCGCTTCGATCCGGTGCAACCTCAGCGTATCGAAGGCGAAACGGGCGACAACCTGGACCGCGTCGGTCATCAGGCCGCGGCCGCCGAAACGCTCGCCGATCCAGTAGCCGACATGGCCGCTTTGCGAGACACCGTGGCGTATGTTGCCGAGCGTAATGCCGCCCGCCAGCTTGCCGCTCGATTTCTCGAAGATGAAGAATGCGATCGCAGTTCCCTGTGCATAATCCTCGCGGTAGCGGCTGACGCGCAGCCGCCACGCGGTGCGGTCGAGCTCGTCGGGGGTCCAGCGCGGCTCCCACGGTTCGAGAAAGGCGCGGCTCTCGCCGCGCACCGCCGACCACTCTCGGTAGTCGTTGGTATAGGGCACGCGCAGCGTGACGAGGTCGCCCTTCAGCGCCGGCAGGTCACGGCGAAAGAAAGGGAGCGCGAACATGGCGCTTTGAGGGGCTTAGACGGCGAGCTTGCGGGCCGTGGTCTGCGTGCCCGGAAGCGAATCGAGGATCGCCTCATAAGGCGCCAGCGTACCCACAGGCCCGACAGCGGTAAGCGTCGGCTTGGTAGAGAACATCCGCGCCGACAAGTCGGTCAGCCGCTCGACCGTCAGCGCCGACAGCCGTTCCATCAACTCCTCCTTGGCGATCGGCCGGCCGAACAGAAGCAGTTGCCGCGCGATCTGCGAGGCGCGGCTGGCCGGGCTTTCGGCCGACATTATGAGGCCCGCGCGGTATTGGGCTCGCGCCCGGTCGAGCTCTTCCTGCAGGATGCTTTCGCCGGCTTTCTGCAGTTCATCGATGACGACGGGCACCAGTTCGGCAATGTCGCTCTGGCCGGTGGCGGCATGGACACCGAAGATGCCGGTGTCGGAAAAGCCCCAATGGAAGGCATAGACCGAATAGCACAGGCCACGCTTCTCGCGCACCTCCTGGAACAGCCGCGATGACATGCCTCCGCCCAGGATCATCGACAGCACCTGCGAGGCGTAGAAGTCGCGCACATGGTAGGCGCGGCCTTCGAAACCCAGCACGATCTGAGCGTCCATCAGGTCGCGGTCCTCGCGGAAATCGCCGCCGACATACTGCGCATATTGCGGGATGGTGCTGTCGGCCTTGGCGCGGAAACCGCCGAGCTGCTTTTCGACCTCACGCACGAAATTGTCGTGCTTGATGTCGCCGGCAGCCACGATCACCATCCGTTCGGCGCCGTACTGGCGCTCGATGAAATCGTGCAACTGCTTGGAGGTGAAGGATTTGACGGTTTCCGGCGTACCCAGGATCGAGCGGCCTATGGTCTGGTGGCGAAACGCCGTCTCGGTGAAACGGTCGAAGACGATGTCGTCGGGCGTATCGTGCGCGGCGCCGATCTCCTGCAGGATGACATGCTGCTCGCGTTCGAGCTCCTGCGGATCGAATTCGGATTCCTGCAGGATGTCGGCGAGGATGTCGACGGCCAGCGGCACGTCGCCGGAGAGCACCCTGGCATAGTAGGAGGTGGTCTCGACGCTGGTGGCGGCGTTGATCTCGCCGCCGACGTCCTCGATTTCCGAGGCGATCTCGAAGGCGCTCCGCCGTTTTGTGCCCTTGAACGCCATGTGCTCGAGCAGATGGGCCATGCCATGCTCTTCGTCACGCTCGTTACGGGCGCCGGACTTGACCCAGGCACCCAGGGCAACCGATTCGATACTTGGAAGGGTTTCGGTGGCGACTGTCAGGCCGTTCGACAGACGGCTTACCTCAACACCCATATGGCTCTTACTCCCTAACGCGCCGCTCGCGCGCGGCGGCTGACGTAATCTTCCACCATTTTCAGGTCGGATGGAAGTACCGTGTAATTTTCCTCCGCTTCCATCAACCCGCTCAGCCATGCGGGCAGGGCGGGCGAGATGCCGCTGGCGGCTTCCACGGCGGCCGGAAACTTCGCCGGATGGGCCGTACCCAGCACCACCATCGGCACGGCGGCTTCCGCCTTGTCCGCCGCCACGTGCACGGCTGCGGCGGTGTGCGGATCGAGCAGGTAGTTGCTCGCCGCGAGGGTCGAGCGGATCGTGGCGGCGACCTCGTCCATATCAGCGCGGCCGGCATCGAATTCGGCCCGCATCCTGGCGATTTCCTGGGCTTCGATGGTGAAGGCGCCCGACTGCTTGAGCCCGGCCATGTAGCGCCGCACGGTGGCGGCGTCACGGTTCGAGGCTTCGAACAGCAGCCGTTCGAAATTCGAGGATACCTGGATGTCCATCGACGGCGAAGTGGTCGCGAAGACGCCCTTGGTACGGTATTCGCCTGACGCGAAGGTGCGCGCCAATATGTCGTTGTCGTTGGTGGCGACCACCAGCCGCTCGATCGGCAGGCCCATCTTCTTGGCGGCGTACCCGGCGAAGATGTCGCCGAAATTGCCGGTCGGCACGGTGAAGGAGACAGGCCTGTCCGGCGCGCCGAGCGACAGCGCCGAGGAGAAATAATAGACGATCTGGGCCATGATGCGGGCCCAGTTGATCGAATTGACCCCCGACAGCGCAACCCGGTCGCGAAAGCCGTGGTCGTTGAACATGTCCTTGAGCAGGCCCTGGCAGTCGTCGAAATTGCCTTCGATCGCCAGCGCATGGACGTTTTCGGCCTTCGAGGTCGTCATCTGCCGCTGCTGCACCGGCGAAACGCGGCCATGCGGGAAAAGGATGAAGATATCGGTGCGGCTGCGGCCGGCAAAGGCATCGATGGCAGCACCCCCGGTATCGCCCGAAGTGGCGCCGACGATGGTGGCGTGCTGGCCGCGCTCGGCAAGCACGTGGTCCATCAGCCGGGCGAGCAATTGCATCGCCACGTCCTTGAAAGCCAGCGTCGGCCCGTGGAAAAGCTCCAGCACGAAGGTATTGGCGCCGATCTGCACCAGCGGGCAGACCGCCTCGTGCCGGAAGGTGGCGTAGGCTTCCCACACCAGCCGCGCGAACACGGCGGGCGCGATTTCGCCCCCCAGGAATGGCGTCAGGATGCGTATGGCAAGGTCAGGATAGGCAAGGCCGCGCATGACTCGGATCTCGGCAGCGGAAAAGTGCGGCCACTGGCGCGGTACGTAAAGCCCGCCGTCGCGGGCCAGACCCGCCAGCACCGCGTCCGAAAATCCAAGCGCGGGTGCTTCCCCGCGGGTGCTCACATAGTCCATGTCAAGAAATCCATTGCCGCTTGGTTTTTCCGTTCACCACAAGGTGGTTAATTTCTGTGCCGGCTCCAGTCGCATTTTTGCCGCGCCGTTGATATACGTCACCAGCTTTGCGAGAGGGAAGTGCAGTTTCATGGCGTTTCGTACATCAAGTGGTCGCTTTTTGGCCGGTCTGGCGCTGACCGGCTTTATGCTCGCCGCCGCCGGTTGCCAATCGGGCGACAATGGCATCCTGAACCTTGGCTTGGGCAAGAAGGATCCGACGGCGCCGCCGCCGCCGCAGGATGCCAAGGTACTCGCCAGCCAGTTGCGGGCCTATTGCCCCAGAGTGACGGTGCGCGACGGCACGGCCTTCTTCAACACCTATACCAAGGACGTCCAGAAGCCCAAGCCGAAGCTCAAGAAAACCGGCGACGCTGCGGCTGATGCAGCGGCTCAAGCTGAGGCAGACGCCGCTGCTGCTACTCTGCCCGACGATTCGGGGAGGGTCATTTATCAGGCGTCGATCTCCGACGTGACCCGTGATTGCAGCAATGCCGACGGGCAGATGACGATGAAGATCGCCGTTGCAGGCAAGATCGTGCCCGGACCGAAGTTCTCCCCCGGCACCCTCACCATGCCGATCCGCGTCGCCGTTATGCACGGCACCGACGTGCTTTATTCGCAGCTTCACCAGTATCAGGTCCAGGTCACCGATCCTTCGGTCGCCACCCAGTTCGTCTTCACCGACAACAATGTCGTGGTGCCTGCACCGTCGGCGCAGGACTATCAGGCCTATGCCGGCTATGATGAAACCGCGCCGAAAGCGACGACCGACAAGCCGAAGAAGACCCACAGGAAGAAGGCTGCGGCGACCAACTAGGCTTGGGACCTCGGGGATAACGGCGCTCTGATTCACTGGCGGCGCAAGGTGCGCTGCCATGCAGGCTTTCGAGTCCTGAGCTTGTCGACTGAATCCGCCGCTTGAGTCGGCGGATTGTTCGGCACTATGATCGAGCGGCATTGCAGGAGGATCTGCCGATGCCGCAACGCCCCTATGACGAAGGCCTGCTCCGCCAGACATTCGATGTCGCGCGCAAGGCCCGCGATGCCGACGAACATCCCTTTGGCTCGCTCCTCGCCGACAAGGACGGCAATGTGTTGCGCGAGCAACCCAACGGTTACAAATCCGGCGGGGGCGACCGCACCGCGCACGCCGAAAAGTTGCTGGCCTCGTGGGCTGGGATGAATGTCAGTCTCGAAGAGCTGGCCTCTTGCACACTCTACACTTCGGCCGAACCGTGCGCGATGTGCTCCGGGACAATCTACTGGGCGGGCATCGGCCGGGTCGTCTTTGGGCAGAGCGAATATGACCTCAAGCGGTTGACCGGTGCCCATGTCGAGAATCCGACACTCGACCTGCCCTGCAGGATCGTCTTCGAAGCTGGTCAGCGGCCGACCGAAGTCGTCGGCCCGCTGCTTGCCGATGAAGCGGCGCAACTCCAGGTCGATTTCTGGAGGGGCAAGTAGTCCGATTGCCGCGCGCGTCGCGGCGCAGATTGCTCAGGCGTCTTCAGACCATTCAGACAGCGCCGCGATCACGCTTTTCAGCTCCGCCCAGCGGCGGATGACCGTCTCGGCGCCGGCCTCGGTCAGCGCGTCGGCATGGCCTGGATAGCTGTGGCCGGCGCCAGTGAAGCCGATCACGCGCATGCCCGCGGCTCGGGCGCCGGTGATGCCATGGACGGAATCCTCGATGACGAAGGTGTTGGCCGGGCTGGCACCGAGTTTTTCGGCGGCGTACAGGAAGACATCCGGAGCCGGCTTGGTCTTTGCGGTCGGCGTCTCCATCGCCGAAAAGATGCGGCCGGCAAAGAACGGCAGGAGATGAACTTTCTCCAGCATGAACTCGATCCGCTCCGAGCGTGAGTTGGAGCAGACGCAGCGCTGCACCGCGACGTTGGCCACCGCCTCGCGCACGCCATCGATGGCGCGAACGTCGCTGCGCAGTTTGCGGTCGACCAACTCCTCGGCGCGGTCGATCAGCGAGGCCTGGAACGGGATTTTGGACTTTTCCTCCACCCGCATCATGATGTCCTTGAAGGTCAGACCGGCATAGGTCTCGGCAATCTCTTCCGCCGAGATTTCGTATCCGGCCAGGGTAATCAGTTCCGCCTCGACCCGCGCGGCGATGATTTCGGAATCGACGAGCACGCCGTCGCAATCGAAAATGACAAGATCTGGCTGGGGCATGGCAATCCGGAGGGTGCGAGGAGAGGGGTTGGCCGAGACGGCTCAGGCGGCGCGGCATACACCAACAGGCCAGCCTGCGCAAACCAGCAGCATCCGATGACAGCCCTTCACCGAATATTTACGCTGATCGGTAACCATAACGGGGAGTAAACAGTAACGCGTGCCTTGGGTGTAAAAATGTCAGCCGTGCGTCTTCTCGACGAGCTTTCCCATGCTCCCCAGCAATCCGAATGGCTGGACACGATCCTGAAGGGCGACTGCGTCGCCGCACTCGACCGGCTGCCTGAAAAGTCGATCGACGTCATCTTCGCCGATCCCCCCTACAATCTGCAGCTCGACGGCGACCTGCATCGCCCCGACCAGTCCAAGGTCGACGCGGTCGACGATGATTGGGATCAGTTCGAGAGTTTTGAAGCCTACGATGCCTTCACCCGTGCCTGGCTTCTGGCGGCGCGCCGTGTGCTGAAGCCCAACGGCACCATCTGGGTCATCGGCTCCTACCACAACATCTTCCGGGTCGGCGCCAAGATGCAGGATCTCGGCTTCTGGATCCTCAACGACGTGGTCTGGCGCAAGACCAACCCGATGCCGAACTTCCGTGGCCGCCGCTTCCAGAACGCGCATGAGACGATGATCTGGGCCTCGCGCGACCAGAAGGGCAAGGGCTATACCTTCAACTACGAAGCGCTGAAGGCTTCCAACGACGACGTCCAGATGCGCTCCGACTGGCTGTTCCCGATCTGCACCGGCGGTGAGCGGCTGAAGAACGACAATGGCGACAAGCTGCATCCGACGCAGAAGCCGGAAGCGCTGCTCGCCCGCATCATGATGGCCTCGACCAAACCGGGCGACATCGTGCTCGACCCGTTCTTCGGTTCGGGCACTACGGGTGCGGTTGCCAAGCGCCTCGGCCGGCATTTCGTCGGCATCGAGCGCGAGCAGGCCTATATCGACGCCGCCAATGAGCGCATCGACGCCGTCCGGCCGTTGGACGGCGCGGACTTGACGGTGCTCACCGGCAAGCGGGCCGAGCCGCGCGTTGCCTTCGTCAGCCTGATCGACACCGGATTGGTGACGCCGGGCTCCACGCTCTACGATGCCAAGAAGCGCTGGGCCGCCAAGGTGCGCGCCGACGGCACGGTGGCGATCGGCGACAGCGCCGGCTCGATCCACAAGATCGGCGCCGAGGTGCAGGGGCTGGATGCCTGCAATGGCTGGACCTTCTGGCACTATGAGCGCAGCGGCGGCCTGACTCCGATCGACGAACTTCGCCGCATCGCTCGCCTCGGCATGGAGCGGGCAGGGGCCTGACTCCTGCCGCGCGCCTGATGCAAAGTCTGAGCGGATCGTTGGAAGCGATTCAGATCATGCCTTTATTCCAAGGCGTTGAAGGTCTGCTTGAAGTGTCCCGGCATCGGTGAACAGCACCGATTGCCAGCCGGCTTCCTTGGCGCCGTCGACATTCTTCTGGCTGTCGTCGATAAACAGTGTCGCTGATGGTTCGAGGCCGAACGCGGCCACATGATGGTCGTAAATGTCGCGGTCCGGCTTGATCTTGCCGATGTCGCCCGACACGGTCACACCACGCGGGCGGTTGAGAAAACCGAAGCGCTGCTTGGCCTCGGCAAGCGTGTCGGACGCGAAGTTGGTCAGCATGGTCACGTCGTGGCCGCTTTCGATCAGGCCGAGCATGATGGCGACGCTGTCGTCATAGGCGTGCGGCACCATGTCGTTCCAGTAGCGGCGGAAGTTGCGGATGTTTTCCGCGTGATCGGGATGGTCAGCGATCAGCAGCGCCTCGGCCTCTTGCCATGTCCGGCCCCGATCCTGCTCGAGGTTCCAGTCATGCGTGCAGACATTTTCGAAAAACCACTTTCTCTCTTCGGCATCCGGGATGAGGCGGCTGAACGGGATGTTCGGATCGTAGTGGATCAGCACCTTGCCGATGTCGAAGACGATGTGGCGGATTTCAGTCATGGGGTCTCTTTGCATTGAGTGTCGACGGCTTTTTCGTCGCGCCCGGTATCGCCGCTTCGATTGCCTTTTTCATGACAGTCGGCAGGGCCTCGCCGGAAATCTCACCGGCAGGCGACCAGAAATGCCCTTCCAGCGCTTCACCTTTGGTGTGGGTGTGGAAGATTTCGAGCTGGAGGGCGAAATGGGTAAAGACATGCGTGATCGTCCCCGCGCGCCGCCAGTCCGCGACAAAGGGCGCTGCGGCCTGCGTGGTGGCTCCATCCACCCGTGCCGTCCAGGCGGTGGTCGGCACTTCCGTCATGCCGCCGAGCAAACCCTTTTCCGGCCGTTTGCGCAAAAGAATGGCGCCGTCATCGCGCACGGCGACAAAGGCCGCACCGCGCCGCAGCGGCTTGTCGGCCTTCGGCAGCCGCACCGGGAAACGCTCAGGGTCGCCGGACAGGATTGCACTGCAGCCCTCGCGCAGCGGACACAGCATGCAGCGCGGCCGCCGTGGCGTGCAGATCGTGGCCCCGAGATCCATCATCGCCTGGGCGAAGTCGCCGGGCCTGGCCCGGGGCACCATGCGCTCGACACAAGCGCGTATCTCGGGCTTGGCTTCGCTCAGCGGCGTCGCGATCGAAAACAGCCGGGTGACGACACGCTCGACATTGCCATCGACGACGGCGGCGGGCCGGTCGAAGGCGATCGCCGCGATTGCCGCCGAGGTGTAGGCGCCGATGCCGGGCAATTCCTTCAGGCCGGACTCCGTGTCGGGAAACCGGCCGCCACGGCTGGCTACCAGATCGGCGCAGGCCTTGAGGTTGCGGGCGCGGGAATAATAGCCGAGCCCGGCCCAGGCCTTCATCACGTCCTCGGTCGGCGCCGCGGCCAGGGCCATGACATTGGGCCATTTCTCGACAAAGGCGCGGAAATAGGACTTTACCGCCTCGACCGTGGTCTGCTGCAGCATGACTTCGGACAGCCAGATGCTGTAGGGATCGGGCCGCACGCCGCTTGCATGCTGGCGCGGCGTCACCCGCCAGGGCAAGTCGCGGTGATGCGCGTCGTACCAGGCAAGCAGGCGCGACGCGGTATCGTCTGGCATAGGCTTGCGGGTCTGGGCTGCTGGTGCCATTGATCTTGTATGGGCCTGGCCGGTATCTGCTGGGTCGTGGCTGGAGAACGCACATGGCAGGGAAACCGCGCTTCGGCAATCCCGTTCCGGTCAGCGACCTTGCCACCGAGATCCTCGACCCGGTGCTGCGCAAGCGGGCGGGCATCTCGATCGGCCTTGTCCAGTCGTGGGAGGAAATCGCCGGCGCGCGCCTCGCCAGGCTTACGCGCCCCGAGAAGATCCAGTGGCCGCGCCGCCTGCATGAAGACGATCCGTTCGAGCCCGCGGTGCTGGTCATCGCCTGCGAAGGCATGGCCGCACTTCATTTGCAGCACGAGACCGGCGAGATTATCAACCGGGTCAACGCCTTCCTCGGTTTCACGGCAATTGGCCGCATCCGGATCGTGCAAAAACCGGTGACGATGGACAAAGGACGGGCTAAACCGACCTTCAGGCCGCTGACGGCGGCGGAGAAGACGAAACTGTCCAGCGCCGTCGAACAGATCGAAGATGAAGGGTTGCGCGCCTCGCTCGAAAGGCTTGGTGCGACCATCCTGGGTGAAAGGAAGTCAAAAACCCCCTGAAGATTATTCCGGATTTGTCGTCAATATCCCGGATTTTATCCTCAAAATCTCGCATTCGTGATCGCCTTTGTCAGGTTTCACGATTGGATTGGGGATCGAGATGCCTTAATTCGCGCCAACTCTCGCCTTTTCGTGCCTTCGCATTGCAAAATCCAACCTTGTCAGGTGATTCGTATGAACCGTCCTCCGTTTGGCAAAAGTCTGTCTCGCAGAAACGTCCTGTCTTCGCTGGCCGCCATTCCGGCGGTGGCCCTGCTCGCCGCCTGCAGCGACTCCGGCGAACAGGCCAAGGCGGCGGATGTGAAGCCTGCCGACCCGGCGACGCCCGCCAAACCGGCCACCCCCGCCACGCCGGCGGCGGCGGCCAAGGTGCCGGAAGCGCAGGGCTCCGTCGACGTGGCCGAATTGATGAAGCCGGGCGCGCTGCCCGACAAGCAGCTCGGCAAGGATGACGCCAAGGTCACCATCGTCGAATACGCCTCGATGACTTGCCCGCACTGCGCGCATTTCGCCGAGACCACCTTCCCGGAGCTGAAGACGAAGTACATCGACACCGGCAAGGCGCGCTATATCCTGCGCGAGTTTCCCTTCGATCCGAGCGCGGAGGCTGGTTTCATGCTGGCGCGCTGCTCCAAGGACAACTATTTCCCGATGGTCGATGTGCTGTTCCGGCAGCAGGCGAACTGGGTCGGTGTCCAGAACACCAAGGATGCGTTGCTGCAGATCTCCAAGCTCGCCGGTTTTACACAGGAGTCCTTCGAGGCCTGCTTGACGGACCAGAAACTTCTGGACGATGTGAGATCGGTCCAGAAGCGTGGCGCCAATGAATTCAAGGTCGACTCGACACCGACCTTCTTCATCAACGGTAAGACCTACAAAGGGGCGATGTCGATTGAGGAAATGTCGGCCATCATCGACCCGCTGCTCTGACATCAGCGCAGCGCTGAGGCAGCGCTTCTGCGCTGCCCGCTCATTTGGCTTGTCGGGAATTCCCGCCGCAAAACGCCGGAACACTTTTGCGGAACCCTGTTATGGGGCGCGTGAATGAAGTTTTCGCGCCTTCGCCTCCTCGGTTTCAAATCCTTCGTCGAGCCCGGCGAGTTCGTCATCGAACGTGGCCTGACGGGTATTGTCGGGCCGAATGGCTGCGGCAAGTCGAACCTTGTCGAGGCACTGCGCTGGGTGATGGGCGAAAGCTCTTACAAGAACATGCGCGCGTCCGGCATGGACGACGTGATCTTCTCCGGCTCCGGCACGCGTCCCGCGCGCAACACCGCCGAAGTCACGCTGTTCCTCGACAACAGCGACCGCTCGGCTCCATCGGCCTTCAACGATGCCGATGAGTTGCAGGTTTCGCGCCGCATCGAGCGCGAGGCGGGCTCGCTCTATCGCATCAACGGCAAGGAAGCGCGCGCCAAGGATGTGCAGCTTCTGTTCGCCGACCAGTCGACCGGCGCACGTTCCCCCTCCATGGTCGGCCAGGGCCGCATCGGCGAGCTGATCCAGGCCAAGCCCCAGGCACGGCGCGCCTTGCTGGAAGAAGCCGCCGGCATTTCAGGCCTGCACACCCGCCGCCACGAGGCGGAACTCAGGCTCAAGGCGGCGGAACAGAACCTCGAACGCCTCGACGACGTCGTTGGCGAACTGGAAAGCCAGATCGAAAGCCTGAAGCGCCAGGCGCGCCAGGCATCGCGCTTCAAAAACCTGTCTGCCGATATCCGCAAGGCCGAAGCCACGCTTCTGCACCTGCGCTGGACGTTGGCCAAGACGCAGGAGGGCGAGGCGCGCTCGGCCCTGGCCACCGCCACCGCCCTGGTCGGCGACCGCGCCGCCGCCCAGATGGCAGCTGCCCGCGAGCAAGGCATCGGCGCCCACCGGCTGCCCGACCTGCGCGACGCGGAAGCCGCCGCCGCCGCCGCCTTCCAGCGCCTGTCGATCGCCAGGTCGCAGATCGAGGAGGAGGCCGGCCGCATCCGCGCCCGCCAGACGGAGATCGAGCGCCGGTTGCAGCAGCTCGACGGCGACATCGCCCGCGAGGAGCGGATGGTGCGCGACAATGCAGACATCCTCGAGCGCCTGCGCGCCGAAGAAGCCGCGCTCAACTCCGAAAATGCCGGCGCCGCCGAGCGCGAGGCGACCACGCGCGCCGCCTTCGAACAGGCCGCCGCGACCCTGTCGCAGAGCGAGGCGAGGCTTGCAGCACTCACCGCCGAGCGGGCCGAGGCGGCTGCGTCGCGCAACCAGATCGAGCGGACGCTGCGCGAAACCGCCGAACGCCGCGACCGTTTCGCCCGCCAACTGGCCGAGGTCGACCGCGAACTGGCCGAAATTCTGTCGAGAATCTCCGGCCTGCCCGATCCCGCCGAAAAGCGCCTTCTGGTCGAGGACGCGCTGGCGCGGCTGGAAGAGAGCGAGGCCGGCGCCATATCAGCTGAGCAGGCGGTCGCCGAGGCGCGTGCCACTGAGAGTGCTGCCCGTCCGCCATTGCAGGATGCGAGGGCCGAACTCGCCGGCATCGAGACTGAAGCCCGCACGCTGGCCAAGATACTGAATGCCGCGAGCGGCGATCTCTTTCCGTCCGTGCTGGAGCAACTCAGCGTCGAGCGCGGCTACGAGACGGCGCTGGGCGCCGCGCTTGGCGAGGACCTCGACGTGCCGCTCGACCGCAGCGCGCCGGTGCATTGGGGCGAAAGCGCGATCCAGCCGGGCGATGCCGCGCTGCCGGAAGGCATCAGGAGCCTGGCCAGCGTGGTCCATGCGCCGGCGCAGCTTGCACGGCGCCTGGCGCAAATCGGGATCGTCGAGGCCGCCGATGGCCGCCGCCTGCAGGGGCTGCTCTCACCCGGACAGCGGCTGGTCAGCCGCGACGGCGCGCTGTGGCGCTGGGATGGCCTGACCGCCAGCGCCGACGCGCCGACGGCGGCCGCGCAGCGGCTGGCGCAGAAGAACCGGCTGGCCGAACTCGATGCCGAAGCGGTGCAGGCGACACTTGTGCTGCGCCAGGCCGAGGAGGCGCTGGCGCTGGCCGAACAGGCGCTGCGCCAGGCAAGCGAGGCCGAACGCCAGGCCCGCCAGGCCGGACGCGACGCCCAGCATGGGCTGGACGCGGCCCGCAACGCACTGGCCGCTGCCGAAAAGGCCGGCGGCGAATTGACGAGCCGCCGCGCGGCATTGGACGAGGCGCGTGCCCGCATCGTCGACAGCCATGAGGAAACCGCGGCCGCCTTCGCCGAAGCCGAAATGCTGCTGCAGGACGCGCCCGATCTCGGCGACCTGCAACTGCAGCTCGAACAGTCCTCGGCCAATGTCGCGCGCGACCGCGCCACGCTTGCCGATGCGCGCGCCGTGCATGAGGGGCTGCGGCGCGAGGCCGATGCGCGCACGCGCCGGCTCGATGCCATAGGCACCGAACGCAGCAACTGGCTGGTGCGCGCCGAAAACGCCTCGACGCAGATCGCTTCGCTCGGCGAACGCAAGGCCGAGGCCGAGGCCGAGCGCGAGCGGCTAGCCGACGCGCCCGATGAGATCGACGCCAAGCGCCGCGCGCTGCTGTCACAACTGACCGAGGCCGAGACCTTGCGGAAGGCCGCCGCCGACCGTCTGCAGGAAGCGGAGAACAGGCAGGCCGAGGTCGACAAGGCGGCCACCGGGGCCATCCAGTCTCTGGCCGAGGCGCGCGAAACCCGTGTCCGCGCCGAGGAACGGCTGACCGCGGCCGACGAGCGCCGGCTGGAGGTCGAGGCGCGTATTCAGGAAACGCTGAACACGCCGCCGCACCTGGTCATCCGCCACACTGGCCTGGAAGCCGATGATCCGCTGCCCGAGATGGCCGAGGTCGAACGCCAGCTCGACCGGCTGAAGATCGAGCGCGAGCGGCTCGGCGCCGTCAATCTGCGTGCCGAGGAGGAACAGAAGGAACTCTCCGACCGGCTGGAACTGATCGTCTCCGAACGCGAGGACATCATCGAAGCGATCCGCAAGTTGAGGCAAGCAATCCAGAGCCTCAACCGCGAGGGCCGCGAGCGGCTGCTCGCCGCCTTCGATGTCGTCAACAGCCATTTCCAGCGGCTGTTCTCGCATCTGTTCGGCGGCGGCACGGCGGAATTGCAGCTCATCGAATCCGAGGATCCGCTCGAAGCCGGCCTTGAAATCCTCGCCCGCCCGCCCGGCAAGAAGCCGCAGACGATGACGCTCCTGTCCGGCGGCGAGCAGGCGCTGACGGCGATGTCACTGATCTTCGCCGTGTTCCTGACCAATCCGGCACCGATCTGCGTGCTCGACGAAGTCGACGCGCCGCTCGACGATCACAATGTCGAGCGCTTCTGCAATCTGATGGACGAGATGGCCAAGACCACCGAGACGCGCTTCGTCATCATCACCCACAACCCGATCACCATGGCGCGCATGGACCGGCTGTTCGGCGTCACCATGGCCGAGCAGGGCGTCAGCCAGCTGGTTTCGGTCGACCTGCAGGCCGCCGAGGCGATGCGCGAGGCGAGCTGAGCCGCCGCCCAGGGGTAGCGGCGCGCCATTCGGCCGTTCTAGAAATAGGTTCGCGGCTCGACCAGGTTCTTCTGCTGGCGAAGATAGAAACAATAAAAGCCGAATGCGGCAGCGAACCACATGAAGGCCTCGCCCACCCCCAACCGGTTGTTCGAGTTGGTGAGGACGGTGATGGCGAAGAAGACCAGCGTCGAGATGTAGCAAGACCAGGCGGCCGGAGCGACAAGCCTTGCCTTCGCGGCCAGCAGGACCTGCCTGGACGACCAGGTGTATAGGAAGACAAAGAACGCCAGCCCGACCACGCCATAGCGCACGGCGATCTCCAGATAGCCGTTGTGGAACACGTTGTAGATGGCGGGATGATAGGTCCTGTTCTGCCATTCGGTGAGCCAACCGGAACTGGCTCCGAAGATCGGGTGGCGTTTCCACACCTCGATCGCATCGGCCCACAGCATCAGCCGCTCCCTGGCCGCGACCGGGATCGTATCGCTCGCAATGGCGTGGTCGAAGGCGGGGAGGACCCCGTGGTTGAAAACATCCAGAGCCAGGGTCTTGACGAAGATCATGGTGTCGCCGGCGGTGGACCAGAAGATGTTGTAAGAGGCGACGAAGCCGGCTGCCACGATCGCTAACACGCCGCCTCCGATCATCATCTCGCGACGATGGCCTTTCGCCAGGGTCATGACCGCCAACAGGAGCAGGACCAGCGCGAGCGCCAGCCAGACGCCCTTTGACCGCAGTGCAATGATGTTGGCGAGGGCAAACAGGAGGACGGCCGCCGACAGCGCCCAGTGCAGGCTTCTGTATGTGGTGTTCAGGTCCGTTCTTTGGGCCGTGTAGGCCATGAACTGCAGCGTGCAAAGGAAGATGAAACCGGCCGCCACCGACGCGTGAATGGGATTGTTGAAAAGCCACGGCTCCGGTCTGATGCCGTGAAGCATGTCCCGACAGCCGGTATCAGCCGCCAGGAAGACCAGGCTGAGGATCATGAACCCGAGGACGAGTTGCGCGGGCTGCCTGACAAACAGCAGGAAGGCGAAGCCGGTCGTCGCATAAAACAGCGGAAACAGATAGATGCCTTCCGAGGCACCCAACTGGCCGGTGC
Organism: bacterium M00.F.Ca.ET.205.01.1.1; assembly: GCA_004791255.1. Taxonomy (GTDB): domain Bacteria; phylum Pseudomonadota; class Alphaproteobacteria; order Rhizobiales; family Rhizobiaceae; genus Mesorhizobium. The sequence goes on along the minus strand of SRUQ01000015.1, from coordinate 14,786 downwards.
CGAAATAGACCATCGCCAGTCGGGCGAAGGCATAGAGCGACCAGCCCAGGCACAAAAAGCCGACCCATCCGATCAGCGGTTTGTTGTACGTCCACAGGTCCAGCCTGAACCAGCGGATAAGCGCGACCATAGCGAGCGCCAGTCCCGCATAGCGGTAGGTGTCAGCCTCGCGCCAGACGACGGAGACCAGAGCGAGAATGGCGAGTGCGGCAAGAACCAGAAGCAGCTTGGTGCGCGGCGAGCCGTCTTCGGCGTGGTCCTGAGTTTCCCGTGGCAAGGGCGGGCGCAGAAGGGTGTGATGCAGGCGGCTCAGCTGATCCCTGGTCCGCGCCGCGCCGGCACCCAACCGCTTCGGCCAGGCAAACCGCGCGGACTTGTAGCTACCCGAGGGGCCGACTATGCCGGAGACCTTGCTGCTGTCGGCAAAGCCGAGCACGTTTTGGCGGACCGAATAGATCTTCAGGCCGGTATCCCAAAATCGTTCGAGTGCGATGTCCCACGGCATTGTCATCACCGCCAGCGCCGAGACCAACTGCCGCGCGCCCTCCCGCGTCACCAGATAGGCGGCGGCCGAGCCTTGCGGGCCATGCAGCGCGCGCCCGATCTCATCGCCCTGCATCGTCTCGATGGCGCGCATGAACAGGCTCGTGCGATGGTTGGTGAGCTTGATCACGTCGAAATCCGGCACCGCGGCGATGATGGCCTGGATGCGCCGCGAGGTGTCTTCGCGGAAGAGGACGTCGTCCTCGACAATCAGGCCATAGGCCTCGCCACCGGCCAGGAACGCTTCCAGCGCTTTGAGATGGCTGCGGTAGCAGGCATATTCGCCGGGCAGAATGTCACGTCCGCTCATCTTGCGTGCGGCCGCAAGATCGATCTCCGTCCAGTCCTTTTCAGCGATGGCGCGGCCGTCGACGGCGGCGATGCGCTGCAGGGTCAAGCCGGCCGCTTCGGCGCTGGCGCGCAATTCGTTCCAGCGATCGGTCTCGCGATCGAGGTTGATGGCGAAGATGGGAAGATTCATTTGAAGTTCCACTTTGGCCCGCCAACCCTCCTGGTCAACTAGTATGGAATGACGGAGGTGTTCAAGGCGATACAGCGCAGACCTTTCGCAAGCGGCGCTCCCGACTAGCCGCGACAGGTTCCAAATGAAGGTGGTAGATCTATCAGCCAATCGAACTCAGACGATTAGACAACTCGTCCCAGGCCCGCATGGATTGCAGCGACCAGCTCCTACTGCTCCGGAGCCGTGGCGGGCGCCGTATAGCGGCGGCGGACGGCGTCGATCACCAGCTTGCGGCTCTCTTCGGCCGACAATGACTTGTTCTTCTCCGCCTCGGCCGTTTCGCGAGCAAGGTCCTTGTCCCTGATTTGATGGCGAAACCATTTGGAATAGTCGCCGGCGTGCAGGTGATATTCCCAAGTCCTGTCATCGATGCCCGCCGCCATCTGGGCGAAGATGATGAGGTTGTGCGCCCTCAGGTTCATCGCCTTCTCCGGTCCGGTGAAGTAGAAGCTGCCCGCTTCATCGAGTTCACCCTCGGCATATTTGCGGCTGTGCCGCTTGAGCGATTGGCTCGGCTCGATCGCCTTCACCGTGAACGGCCGCTTGTCCTCGTGCGGCCGCCAGAACAACACCCGGTCACCCCTGGGCAGCGGAATGTCCTTTGGCGCCGGCAGTCCGGTTTCCTTGCAGAAGGTCTTGATCACGTTCCTGGCCTTCGGGCCTAGCGCGATCACCGCCGTTACCAGGCGCAGTGCATCGGTCGAAATCGCCTCCGGGTGGACGGTGATCAGTACAGTTCCGGGCAGTTCGATCGAAAGCACGGCCCGCGTGTCGCCCCGCCGTTTGGGTATCAAATGATGCGCCTCGTCGATGATCAGCCAGTGCGGTCTTGCTGTCCGGTAGCGGACATGCCCGAGGCCGGGCAGTAATTCGGCAAAGAAATCGGGACGTTCGTCGACCTTCAGCGCCAACCCGTTGACTACGATATTGGTGTCGGGCCTCTCGATCAGTTCCAGCAGTGGCTCCTTGCTCGGCGCGGTCGAGCCGTTGCCGAGCGGCACTGCACCTTTCAACCCATCATAATCGCCCTCGGGGTCGAAAATGCAGAACTGCAATCCCTTTTCGACCAGCCTCTCGGTGAGCGCCGTGGCGAGTGTCGATTTGCCTATGCCCGAGCTTCCGGCGATCAAAACCGTCTCCACCGGCGACAGATAGATCTCCTTGCCACGGAGGTACCAAGCAAGATGCCGCGCGGATGCTTCTTGGCGATCAGATGATCGCGCTTGATCAGCTTGCGGATCAGTTTCTCGACACCTTCACCGCGCGTCTCCTTGGTGATGAGGTCGGCGGTTTCCTTGACGGCGGGCAGTGCGTTGGCGACCGCGACGCCGCAGCCCGAGGCTCTGAGGAAGGCGTGGTCGTTCTCGGCATCGCCAACGGCCACCACATTGTGCGGCGACAGTTTCAGGTCTTCGAGGGCGGCCGCCAGCCCGGTCGCCTTGTTGATGCCGGAGGGCAGGATCATCACCGCGCCCTTGTTGAAGATGATTTCCAGGTCCAGGCCGAGCTGCTTGATGACATCGAGCACTGTTACCTGATGCGGCTCCCATGTGGCGACGATCGAGCGGCCGACTGAAAGCGGCTTCACGCCGCGCTTTTTAAGTCTGTCGATGAGATCGGTGGAAGGCGAGGGCGATATCGTGCGCTCCTCCTCGCTGGCGGGGGTGTAGACCAGCGCTCCGTTTTCCGCCACAACCTTGTCAAACAGACCGATTTCCGGAAACACCTCCTTGAGATCGGGCAATTCGCGGCCGGTGACCAGAATGAGCTTGCGGCCGGATTTCTTCAGCTTTACCAGCGCCGAGACCGTGCTTGCGGCGACCAGCCCGTCATGCGCCAGCGTGCCGTCATAATCGGTGGCCAATGCCATGAAATACATCAGTTGAGCCTCTCGCTGGCTGCCGCATGATCCTGCCGGAAGAACCGGCGTGGCGAAGAACAACGCATGTCGGCGGGAAAAGTTTAACGGCTTGCTGCTCGAGGCCGCTTCTGCCGTTTCTCAATCACGTACGATGCCCAGCGAAAGCACATGCCGGCGACGGAGGCCGCGGCGCCTCCGAAGAGGCAGGCAAGCAAGGCAGGATTTTGCGAAGCGCTTTTCCAGCTGACAACGGCAAGCAAGGCGACGCTTAGCGTTGAGATCAGGTAGCCAATACCCTTCAAGATATGCGGAGAAAACTTAGCCATTTGAACCGTCCCTTTGTGGATCGGAACATTCGAGCGCAAGAGAAGTTCCCTATGCACGGCGAGCTCTGGATATGTGCCGGCCCGCCGGACTGCGAGACGAGCACGGGCCGTGTCCGCTTTGCAAAGCAACGGATGGTCCTATGGCAAATCTTCTCAAGCTTCCCACCCTGTCCGGGGGCCATTTCCGCGTTGTTGTTGAGACGCCGAGAGGCTCGGCGTCGAAGATCGCCTACGAGCCGAAATCTGCTGTTTTCCAATACGCTCGGCCGTTGCCGAAGGGGAATACCTACCCATTCGATTGGGGGTTCGTCCCATCGACTTTGGGCGAAGATGGCGATCCTTTGGACGGCATGGTCATCCATCAGGCCGCGTCGGCTCCCGGCGTCGTCATCAAATGCGATCTGCTCGGGGCCCTGCGCATCAGGCAGAAGGACCGCGATGGTGGTGAAATCCGCAATGACAGGTATATCTTTTGCCCGCACCAGGACGATGCAACCGACGATCCAGTCGCCGGGGATCACGTCCCTGACGAACTGCGCCGTCAAATCGAGCAGTTTTTCCACTTGTCCGTGCGCGGCACCGGCAAGAAGATCAAGGTGAAAGGCTGGCAGGATGCCGCCGAAGCGGTTGCCTCCCTGAGAAAGGGGATGAAAGCTTTCCGCCGCCGGTTGAAGGAAACCGGATGACCATCCAGCAGCCTCTCTCCAACAGAACGGCGCATATCTGCGTCGACATGCAAAAAATGTTCATGCCCCCGGGCTCATGGGCGGTGAGCTGGCTACCGGCAACATTGCCAATGGTAATCCGCCTGGTCGAGAAGAACCCGCGCAAGACGATCTTTACCCGCTTCATACCCGCCAGGCGCCCGGGCGAAGGACAAGGAGCGTGGCGAAGCTATTTCCAGCGCTGGGCGGAGATGACTTTGGAACGGGCAGGCGTCGAAATCATCGAGTTGGCGCCGCCGCTGAATTCATTCGTGCCGCCAGCGAGAACATTCGACAAGCCAGTGTATTCCCCCTGGTTCGGCGGAGAGCTCGCTCGAACCCTTTTTGCCGGGAGGATCGACACACTGATCATCAGCGGCGGCGAAGCCGACATGTGCGTCCTCGCGACAGTCATGGGCGCGATCGACCTGGGTTTTCGGGTTGTACTCGCCGAGGACGCCATCTGCAGCACGTCCGACGAGGCCTATGAAAATATCCTCCGGCTGTTCACGCAGCGGTACTCGCATCATGTCGAGGTGGGATCGGTTGAGGAAATCCTTGATTGGTGGAAATGATTTTGGCTTTAGGCCGGTAGGTCACAATCGTCATGAGGAAGGAGCAGGCGGTAACCCGCGCCCTTTGGAAGAGCGCGGGTCCCGGAATTCAGGCGGCCTGCGAGGCGCGCTCGTTGGCGCCGCCTTCACCCAAGGCACTCAGCGCTCGTCCGTTGCCGATTCCTCGTTGAGGGTCTTGCGCAACAGCGGCAGCGCTTCCTTCGCCTGGCCACCTGCGTCTTGTCGTTTGGGATTGTGCCCCGCACCTCCCTTCAATCCGAAAGAAGGCGGCGCGTTCCGCGCGAAATATCTCGTGATCATGGACGCAATGGCGGCCGGCGAAAGCCGCCTCTATGCCCTCCCGTAACCACTGTTGACGCCAATCTTGCAGCCGCGCTGCTCGATCATAGCGGTGGTTATTTTGCTTGTGATTGGAACAACCGGTCCGGTGGTTGGTTGGAACACGCATCCTCTCCAGGAGATGCGAGCTATGAACCCGACAAGGAATCACATGCCCCGCGACGGCGCGCCGGGCACCACCGATCAAAAGCCACGGTGGGAAGGCCCACCGGAAGACCGCCCTGCGGGTTATTTGCCGGCCGAAGATGACCCGGATGAGGATCGCGATGCGGCAGGAGAAAATCTCAAGGATCCCGACAAACGCGGTCTCGGCGATGCGCTGAAGACCAGACGAGACAAATAGGAGGCAGCAATGCCAGGCGGCGACAAATCAAAATACACGGACAAGCAGGAACGCAAGGCCGACCACATTGCGGGAGGCTATGAAAAGCGCGGGGTTTCCGAGAAGGAAGCCGAGCGGCGCGCGTGGGCAACCGTCAACAAGGATGATGGCGGCGGCAAGAAGGAGGGCGGCTCGGGGCGCGGCAAGCACACCGGCAATCCGGCTGCTCACAAAGGCGGCGACAAAGGTGGCGCAGCGTCGGCAAACAGGTCAGCAGCCGAGCGGTCGGCGTCCGCGAAGAAGGCGGCGAGGACACGGGCGCAACACGAACATCATACCTAGCAACACGCCTTGGTAGTGTGGGAGGCAGGGCATTCTGCTTGCCGTGCGTGGCCAAGACGTGCGTGCCGAAGAAAATGAAACGGCGGGCCTAGCCGTAGGAGAGATTCCATGCCGACCAGTACTCAATCGGAATCAGAGATAGCGCAGGCAGCACTCAGGCAGCGTAGCGTGCAGCGCAAGGTCGACGCCACGGACCGGGCCAAGTCAAGGCCGAAGTCGCCAGGCGCAATGCAGGCCGGCGCGCGGAAGTATCCCGTGCCGCCATTCCCGAAGCAGCATCATCCCAAGCCGGGAGAGGAATGGGCGGTGGAACCGGCGCCGCTTTATGATGCGCCCTTCTGGCAGGGTTCGGACAAGCTGAAGGGCAAAGTGGCGCTGATCACCGGTGGCGATTCTGGTATCGGTCGTGCGGTGGCCGTATTGTTCGCCCGCGAAGGAGCCGATGTCGCCATCGTCTATCTCAGTGAAGACCGCGATGCGAAGGCGACGAAGCAGGCGGTCGAGGCGGAGGGCAGGCGTTGCATCACCCTTCGCGGCGATGTCTCAAGGCGGGCTTTTTGCCGCAAGGCGGTGGAACAGACGGTGAAAGCCTTGGACGGGCTCGATGTGCTCGTCAATAACGCCGCCTTTCAGGTCCATTCGACTGAGTTCGCCGACCTCACAGAGCAGCATTTCGATACCACCCTGAAGACCAATCTCTATGGCTATTTCCACATGGCGCAGGAGGCTGTTCCGCACATGAAGCCTGGCTCCGCGATCATCAACACTGGCTCGGTGACCGGAATCGAGGGCTCGAAGGAGCTTGTCGATTATTCCATGACCAAGGGCGGCATCCACGCCTTCACGCGTGCCCTTTCGGGCAATCTCGTCGGCAAGGGTATTCGCGTCAACGCGGTGGCGCCTGGCCCGGTATGGACGCCGCTCAACCCATCGGACAAGCAGGCCGAGGACGTAGCGCAGTTCGGCGCCAAGACACCGATGAAACGGCCTGCGCAGCCCGAAGAGATCGCACCAGCCTATGTTTTTCTCGCCTCGCCGCAATGTTCGAGCTACATCACCGGTGAAATCCTGCCGATCATCGGAGGCTACTGAGCGTACCTATCTTCCACTATCGATGGCGTCGAATGAGATCGGAACGGACCGCTGCCCGTTGGCTGGGTTTCTGGGAGTGGCCGGCGAGGCAGTCGCGGCTCTCCGGTGCTCGGCCTTGGTGTCCGACGACGCCGGCGGGGCGCTTCTGGCCGCTAGGTCCGGTTGGCGTCGGCGCGTTGCTCCTGTGCCCTCTTACAGATATCATCCAATTTTTCGCGGATCCGGTCGTTGTCAAACAGCAGCCTGGCGCGTGAGAATCCTCTGCTACGAAGCTCCCCTTCGATAGCAACCCATCCTTCATAGTCGCCAGATACCGCGAGTTTCCCGGCTTCGCGCCACATACGCACGTCACGCTCTCGGGACACATCCCTTCTCCCGTGCTTTTTGCGCTAAGCATATAGGAGGTCGGGCCGATATGTGAAATGCAATATGCATTTCGGAAAATTTCACACTGGGACAATACGCTTCATGGTTTGCGGCCACTGCTTGGACTATGCCAAAATACGGAGAAGCGGTCGAGGGAGCTGCCTCACCGTTCGCCGAGACCAGAGCACGGACTTCCACTTCACTTCCACTTCATATTGAGAGATCGTGTTGACGAGGTGACTCACTTATCGGCCACATTCATTGCAGGGCCTTTGATATCCGGGCGTGCGTCATTGCCATAACTCACGAAGGAATTTTACGGTCTCGCCAATCGTCCGGATTTCTATGATGCGTTTTGCGATGATGGAACTCCTGCGCACCGTCTCCGCTCACGCATCGCTCCTACGAGACCCTTGGATTTTAGAGGGGTGGCATGGGACGTGAAAGCCGCGTTGAGACCACCGAAAAGAAACTGCGCTGAAGACCGCTGCACCACGGCCTTTTGTTGCGAGCGACATCCGATATTTTTACATTTTGTGATTTGCACGATGCCGTTGTCGGGGCTCTGATGGCGCAGGCGTTTCTGGCTTCAGGCATTTGGCGGAACAGGCGAGGGGTGTGAAAGGTGGCCAAACATGGCCAACACTATCGTTTTGAGCGGCGACTATGGCTACAGCCGCTATAAAGCAACCGGTCTGGCCGCCGACACGACTATCGATGCCACCCACGCCTCGTGGATCGTCGCCAATCAGGGAAGCCCCACCAACCTCTATCCCTTCGCGGTCGTCGACCCCGGCGACAACCTCCGGGCGTTTGGCGGCACGATCAACGGCACCGTCTCCCAGACCGCCGACTGGGAGAGCATCTACATCAACTCCGCCGCGGTCCGTATAAATTCAGCCCACAGCTTTGTCATCGACGACTGGACGATCACCCAGCCTTGGGATGGCATCCGTGTCGGGGGGACCGGCACCTTCCTCATCGAAGACTCCTATGTCGGCAACTCACGAGACGACGCGGTCGAGGACGACGACGTAATCGGCGGCACCATCCGGGATTCCCTGTTCGACCACGTGTTTTCCGGAGTTAGCCTTGGCGACGGCGATGTGGATGGGTCTGACAACACGGTCACCATGGATGGCGTGCTTCTGGGCATGGGCGAGTACCTTCGCAAAGGCGTGGTGACCCACGGTTCGCCATTCAAACTCGACAATGGTACAGGCGCTCACGATATCGTGCCCAGCCTGCACTTTATCGACTGCGTCGTGGCGATCACCGACGTTCACCACAACGGTCAGGGGCGGCTGCAGCATGCCTGGGACAAGACGGTCGAGTCGCACGGCAATTACTATCTCAACCTCTCTGACACGCCGCTGCCGGCGGATTATCCAATGCCGCCCGCAGGCTGGACGGTCCTTCAAGGCCAGGCGGCCCGCGATTACTGGGCCAACGCCAAGGCAGCCTGGCATGCAGCCCATGACGGGACCGACCCGATACCGTCACCTCCGATCCCGCCGCTCGACCCGACCCACGGAACGACCGGGAACGACACTTTTGTCGGCACCGCCGCGGCCGATACCTATGATGCGCTGGCTGGCAACGACACACTGCGGGGCCTGGGTGGCAACGACGTGCTGACCGGTGGCAAGGGCGAGGACACCTTCGTGTTTGACACGGCCTATGGCCCCGGTAATGTCGACACACTCACCGACTTCGACGCGGAACATGACGCGCTCTATCTCGACAATGCCGTCTTCACCACGCTCGGCTCCGGTTCATTGTCCAGCCCGACGCAGGTGACCTCGGGGTATTTCGAGTTGCGAGAACACGCCGAACACAGCAACGATCACCTGCTCTACAACCGGGCCACGGGCATTCTGTACTATGATCCCGACGGCTCGAAATCGACCCCCCAGGTAGAAATCGCCCACCTGGAGCCCGGGGCAGCCCTGACCTATCACGACGTGTTCGTCATTTGATCGCTCATGCGATCGCACCTTGGCACGACGAAGGGCGGGCGCGTCTCCGCCGGTGTCCAGTTCGATTGTCAGCGATCAAAATGGCGGCGGAGCGCCGATCCAGTTTCCCATAAACGTCGGCCACATCGATCGTGGCCGACGTACATGCGCCGCGCGGCAGCGCTCCAACGCGACCGCGTCCATCGGTCGAAGGCCGCCGGATCGGGCCTATCTTTCCCGGAAGGCGCGCTGGAACGAATCCACCAGCGGTTTAGTCAGATAGGTCAGAAGCGTTCGCTCGCCGGTTGAAATGAAGGTTTCGACCGGCATGCCTGGGTAGATCTGCTCGGGCTTGACTTGCGGTGGCAGCTTGTCAGCCATCTTGAGCCGCACGGTGTAATAGGGCTGTCCAGTGCTGGGTGTGATCAGCCGGTCCGCCGATATGTAGAATACCTTTCCGGACACTTTTGGTGTTGTCCGTGCGTTGAGAGCTGTCAACATCATGTTCGCGGCTTGGCCGACTCGGATCGAATCGATGTCTTCAGGCTTGATCTTTGCCTCGACGATAAGTTCATTCGTGGTCGGCAGAAGCTCCATTGCAACCTCGCCAGGGCGGATGACGCTGCCTTCGGAATTGTAGAGCGAGCGGACAATGATGCCGTCCACCGGGGCACGAATGGTCGTCCGCATCAGGACTGATCGAGCGGCGTTGATTTGTTCCTCAAGGTCCGCCACCAGCCCCCGGGCTTTGTTCAGTTCCGTGACAGCATCCTCGACCCGGCTGGTTGTAAGTCGTTCAATCTGTTGACGCGCTTCTACGGTCTCGGTCGCCGAGCTGGCAATTTGCGCCTCCAGCGATCCCGCCTGGCCTACAAGCTCGGCGGTGCTGCGCAGAAGATCGGTGTATTCAGAACGATTTGTCAGTCCCTCTTCCAGCAAGTGCTTTTTGCGATCCGTCTCGGCATTGACGATCGCGAGCTGGTTTTCTGCAGCCTCCTTCTGCACCCTCAGGCCGGTAACGGCTTCCTGGAGCGCTGCTACCCGTTGCTTCAAGATTTCCTGCTCTGCGGCATAGCGCGCTAACCGAGCCTGAAATTCTTTTGTCTGCTGTGCCAAGACGTCGCTGAATTCGGACGCGCCCGAATAGGCTCCAAGGTCCCCGGGCAGGACGATTTTCTCCAGGCCGTCCCGCTCTGCCTCGAGCCGCGCAATTTCAGCCTTTAGTGCAACCCACTGCTTGAGAACGCGGTTGAGCTGGGACTGCGCCACTGTCGGATCGAGCACGATCAGGGCCTGACCTCTTAAAACCCTGTCGCCCTCCCGGACCTTGATGTTGGTGACCACGCCTCCTTCGAGGTGCTGGATCATCACATTCTGCCCGGCCGCTGCTATCACCCCTGGCGCGATCGTTGCTCCGGCAATCGGTGCCGTTGCGCCCCAGAATCCGAAGCCGAGCAAGAAAACGGCCACGCTTCCATACCCCGCCAGCGTAATCCGATCTGTGCGTGTATCGACATTGCGTTGCCAACGATAAGTCCTGGCGCCCGCCTGGATGGTTTGGCTAGGAACCGTCATTGGTGGCCTTTTACCTCCACGCGAGCAGTTGACGGGAAAGGCACCACTCCTTCATTGACATGCGACTGAGCGGCCGCCGGCGTCGCTGCTTGGCTCCGTCGCTGAGCAAGTCGTTCGAGCACGTCCGTGGTCAAGCCGTAAATCTCGACCTGACCATTTCGCAGCATGAGGATGCGATCGCATTTGGAAGCGAGGGAGGGCCGGTGGGTGATGACGAGCACGGTCGTCTTTCGCGAACGTGCTTGATTGATAGCACGCCCAAGCGCGGCTTCGCCGTCGGTATCAAGATTTGCATTGGGCTCGTCGAGTATCAGGATCTTGGGATTGCCGTAAAAGGCGCGCGCAAGCCCGATGCGCTGACGCTCGCCACCCGAGAGGCGAACGCCGGTCGGACCGATCACCGTCGAATATCCATCTCTCTGACCCAGGATAAGTTCATGCACCTGCGCCTGCTGGGCCGCCTGGACTAATTTCTCGTCGGCCGCATCTGGCTCGAAGCGCGCAATGTTCTGGCCGATGGTTCCAGGGAAGAGTTCCACATCCTGCGGAAGATAGCCAATATGACGGCCAAGCTCCTCCGGATCCCAGTTTCTGATATCGCCACCATCGATGCGGATCGCTCCCGAGCGTGGCTCGATGGCACCGACGATGAGGCGCGCCAGCGTCGATTTTCCGGCCTGGCTCGGGCCGACTATGGCGACGGTTTCGCCAGCAGCAACTTCGAAGGTCACCCGCTTTATGAGCGGTAGCGCGCCGTCGGCCGATCCAGGAAGGTGGTAGACTATCTGATCCGCGCTCAACGCTCCTCGAGGCGTCGGCAAGGCCACTATTTCCTTTGGTCCGAACCTCGATTGGGCAGTTGAAAGCCGCCTCCATGCAAGATTGGCGTCGATGATCTGCCGCCAGGTTCCAATGATCTGATCAAGAGGTTGCAGGGCGCGCGCCGAAATCATCGAGGACGCAAAGATCATACCGGCGGTCATCTCGTTGTGCAGAACCAGATAAGCGCCGACACCCAATATCGCGATCTGCAGGATCGATCGCGTGGTGCGGGACACACCGCCGTAAAATGCGTTGATGCGGGCGAGCCCATCCGAGGCGTGTAGGGAGCCGGAAAAACGGGCCCCCCAGAACTCTATCGCGTTGGACACCATGCCAAGTGCGCGAACGGTTTCGAAGTTTCGGGCGAAGGCCTGCGCCGAATTCATCGAGGCGCCAAGATTGTCCGCTGCCTCCTTGCTGGGTCGCGAACTCGCGACCTGGTTCAGAACGGCGATTATGACCATGAGAACCGCTCCGACGACCGTCACAAGGAAGAGCAACGGATGGATGAAATAGAGCAGGCCCACGAAGATTGGCCCGAAAGGAAGGTCGAAGAGAAAGAAAATGGTTCTCGAAGCGATGAAGACTCGCAAGGTAGCCAAGTCGCGCAAGGCTTGGACATCGCCGAGGCCGGCGCGGGGGCCACTCATTGCGGCGAGAAAGGACGATGTCCCCAAAGAGACATCCAGTCGCGCGGCGAGCCGGCTTGCATATATGCCCCGCACGACTTCGAGCACGCCGAAAAGCAGGAGCGATGAAAGCGCAAGCAATGTCAGGTAGGTGAGGGTGTCCAAATTGGCGGCCGGCAAAACCCGATCATAGACCTGCAGCATGTAGAGAGGCAGAACCAGCACCAGGGTGTTCATCGCCGCGGAGAAGAGGCCCATCTCGGCCACGCTCTTCCATAGAACCCTTCTGTTCGTATAACTGGGCATCCCGAAATCGCCTCTTGGACAAGCGATCATATTAGGCAATCTTTATATATCATGCCGGGCAGCCGCGCTACGTCATACCAGCCGTTTGTTGGCTTCTGAATCGGTGCTGTCAAAGCGAGTGGAGCCGAGGTGAGGTCCGCGCAGCCTTCAGGCAACCTTTTGATTTAATTGCGGAAACGGCGGCGGCCCGAGGTGATCGAAGAGGCTTGTGGAACCAAGCTACTCATAGGGCATCCGGCTTGGCTGGGGAACCTGCAAGGTTCTCCAACATTCTGCCTTGCACCTTCACCCGAATTGCGCGCGTTGGTGAGCGAGGTTGGATGTCAGAACCCATTGTGGGAAAAACTTGATCGTCGCACTCACACTGAATTCGCGTGAGAGGACCGGCACCTGTGATACGCACCGCCGAGGAAGCGCTGAACGAAGGCCGCCGGCTTGAAACTACACGCTGGCAGCCGCGAGCCGCTGCTGTAGTGTGAAGGGGAGTGAATGATTTACGCATGTCGCCCAGAGGTGTGCGCGGCCCTGGGACAACGCCATGCATCAAAACAAAGACGCAAAAGCGCGTCGATTGAATCCCTTCCAGCGCGACGAACTTTGAGGGCCATCAGGTGCCGGGTTTGCCGCTAGCTCGCAACCTGCTTCATCTTAAGCAGTTGCTGCGCGGCGGCAGCGTTGTCGCCGCCACCCTGCACATGCACGGTGGGAACGGCGAGCTTGATGCCATTATCGTCGAATGCCTTCTTGATCATCATTAACGCTCGCCGCTTGATGCCGAACTGAGTTCCCGGCTTGGTCATCAGCTTCATCCTGAGGTCGATCCCGGAGTCGCCAAAGCTGTCGACACCTTGCATTTTCAGCGGCTCTATCGTGTTGGCCGCGAACTCGGGATCCGCGGCCAGCTCCTGACCGATCTTCTTGATGAGCCTTCGAGCGAGGTCTACGTCGGAATCGTAGGTGATACTGAGAGCCATCTTGTCCACCACCCAGTCACGGCTCATGTTCTGGATAGCGCCGAGCTCGCCGAACGGCACGGTGAAAATTGGGCCGCGGTGATGCCGCAGCCTGACTGACCGGAGGCTGAACGATTCGACAGTGCCCTTATAGCTGCCGCTCTGGATATACTCGCCGACACGGAAGGCATCGTCGAGCATATAGAAAACGCCGCTCAGCACGTCCTTGACCAGTGTCTGCGACCCAAAGCCGATGGCTACGCCGAAAATGCCCGCGCCGGCGATCAAAGGTGCGATCTGCACGCCGAGTCCGGAAAGGATTGTCAGCACGCTGACGGCCCCGATGAAGACAGCGAGCACGTTGCGGAATATCGGCAACAACGTACGCAGCCGGCCGCTGCGGGCAAGGTCTTCCGTATTTGACCCTTCCTTTGGCGCAAGCTCCATCCGATAAGCGATCAACTCCTTCGCCAGCTGCCAAAGCAAATCCGCAACCAGGAGGACGATGATGCTATTGAGCAGGCCCGAAATCACGATCGCCCCTGTTTGACTGCCGGCAAGGGCTGCAGCCCTGATGCGCCAGATATAGGCGAGCCAGGCGACCGCAGCGCCAATCACCACTGCCCTGGCCCCCCTGACGATCAGCACGTTCAGCATGACGCCGAGGACACCACTTCGCTGCGCTCTGCCGGCGAAGGCCTGCGCGACGTTGCCAACCCCACGCACCGTCGCCGGCAACAACAACACAAAGAGCCCGAGCCACAGCACGCCGATCAGTCCTGCCACCCAGGCCAGCCAAAGCGCGATCAGATAGAGCGTCAGCAGCGATTGCCTGACAGCGGAAGCTGCGCTGCCCGGCCGCCGCCAGGCGATTTCGATGGCGACGGCCAACATGCCAAGGCCACAAAGCAGAGCAACCACCACTGCAACGTCGGTGGAGAAACCGAAGCCAGGCATGAGGCTGACCACGGCCCAGCCAAACAGCAGAAAGCCGGCGATGAGGCTCACGCGCCGAAGCCAGAAACGCTGCGCGGTCTCGTTTGTGACGGGGATTGCCGTCGCCGTCTCATCCGACGTTCCGTTGCCCGCGCCGGCTAGTCCAAACACCAACCTGGCAGTTGCGCGGGCGACTCGCACGCCGATGAAGGCGAGCAGCAAGGTCAGCACGATGCGGCGCAGCAAAGGCGGCCATTCGAAAGCGAGGAACGAGCCGATGCCGGCCAGAGCAAATGTCAGTAAGGCAGCGACCTCGGACAGGACCGCGTGTCCGGGGTCAACTGTTCCATCTGAACCGCCCAGCGCCAAAGTCCGGCGGACCATCCACTCGGCGCCGAAGCCGATGACAGTCAGGACCGCCAGGATCAGCATTACCAGGCCGGGCCTGCCTGAATTCACGTCGCGCGACACGATGCCGGCGGCGTTAGCTAGCTGTGAGCTTTCGGGAGGTTGTCCATTCGGACCGGACCGAGGAGACTGGAGTTACCACGCTTCAGCATCCATCGGAGGATCCGAATGAACATCCATAAGAATGCCCGTCTCACACCGCTGCG
>SRUQ01000158.1 GCA_004791255.1 bacterium M00.F.Ca.ET.205.01.1.1 | reverse complement strand
GCGACCGATGCCGCGGCGGCCGTGCGAGGCCATGACGATGAGGTCGGAGCCTTCACTGGCGGCGACTTCGAGGATCGCCTCGGCGGGCGCCTTGTTCTCGACATGCAGGCCCTTCGCGGCGACGCCCTTCGCATCGGCCTCTGCCTTGCACTTGTCCAGCACCTCGCGGCCGTATTTGCGGGCGTTTTCCTCGTAGTTGGTCAGCTCGTCGGCGGCGACATAGCCGGCCATGGCGCCGCCCCAGGCGTGCGCCGGGAAGGCTTCGGAGACATTGAGGAAGGTGACGGAGGCGCCGAGGCCCTTGGCGAGTTCCAGGCCA
>SRUQ01000157.1 GCA_004791255.1 bacterium M00.F.Ca.ET.205.01.1.1 | reverse complement strand
TCCGATCTGTGCTCGCCGCCTCTCGGCTCCGGCTCTTCGACGACGCAGCTATTCCACGATTCGGAAGATCTGCCACTGGCTGGTGCCCGACACCACATAGGGCTCCAACTCCTTGCCCCATTTGGCGTGCGCGTCGATCTTGGCAAGAAGGCCGCATTGCCGGTCAGCGCCGTCTCGCGCAGCTTCACATAGGCCGGTTGGCCGAGGAAGGCGTTCACATGGGCACTTTCGTCGGCCGGTCGCATCATCGAACGCAGGCGCGAGCCGGAGACCTCGAACATCAGCACGCCGAGTCCGATCGCCACTGCCAGGGTCGCGAC
>SRUQ01000156.1 GCA_004791255.1 bacterium M00.F.Ca.ET.205.01.1.1 | reverse complement strand
CGCCGAAATCGAAAAGGGGTCCGGCTACCTGAAACTGGCAAACGGCCTGCTGAGAGGCCCGCGCATCGGCACGACCTTCCAGGGCACGCTCTACGATCCGAACAACAATATGGACATGACCGGCACCTTCATGCCGGTCTATGGGCTGAACCGCATCTTCGGCGAACTGCCACTGTTCGGCCCGCTGCTCGGAAACGGCCGGGATCGCGGCCTGATCGGCGTCACTTTCCGGCTGAGAGGCAATGCCAACAAGCCGAGCCTCGACATCAACCCGCTTTCGGTAATCGCTCCCGGAATATTCAGGTCGATCTTCGAATACCG
>SRUQ01000155.1 GCA_004791255.1 bacterium M00.F.Ca.ET.205.01.1.1 | reverse complement strand
CGGCACTCGTGCCCGAGAATGCCTATTTTGCCATCTGGCTGGATATTGCCACGAGGCGCAATGGCGCGGCGAGCCATTTGCAGCAGGCGGAAACCAAGCTCGACATGACGAAGTGGCCGGCGCCGCTGGTCAGCATGCTGCTAGGTCGAAAGACGCCCGCCGAAGCTCTTTCGGATGCCAACGCTGTGGATCTAACCCAGAGAACCGGAAAAGTGTGCGAGACGAATTTCTATACGGCCGAACTCGACCGGCTGCAGGGGCATGACGAAGACGCCTTGCGGCTCTACCGGCTAGCCGTCAGCGATTGCCCCAGGAATTTCG
>SRUQ01000154.1 GCA_004791255.1 bacterium M00.F.Ca.ET.205.01.1.1 | reverse complement strand
GTCGGAAATGCCGCTGCCGGCAACCACCGTGCAGGTGATCGACTTGCCGTCGCTCTTTATCGCCTTCAGCTCGAGCTTGCCGTCGTCGATCAAAAGACGGTGACCGGGCTCGACCGAGCTCAGGATTTCGGGATGCGGCAGATACACACGGCTGGAATTGCCAGGTTCCGGGTTGTCGTCGAGCGTGAACGTTTGCCCCGGAGTCAGCGCTTCCTTGACATTGGCGAACTTGCCGACCCGAAGCTTCTGACCCTGCAGGTCGGCGAGGATGCCGATCGGCCTGCCGACGGCGGCCTCGACGGCCCGGATGCGGCCGACCAG
>SRUQ01000153.1 GCA_004791255.1 bacterium M00.F.Ca.ET.205.01.1.1 | reverse complement strand
CGAGCCAAGACGGCATGGGCTTCACGGTGTGCCACACAGTGGTGCGCGCCGGCAGCGAGTCGCGCCTGCAATACCGGCGGCATCTCGAGGCCTGCTATTGCATCTCGGGCCAGGGCGAAGTCGAGGATATGTCGGGCGCGATCCATCGCATCGAGCCCGGGACCATCTATGTGCTTGACGCGCATGACGATCATTACCTGCGCGCCGATGCCGCCGGCGACATGGTGCTGGTCAGCGTCTTCAACCCGCCGCTGAGCGGCACCGAGCGGCACAGCCTGAGCGGAGAAGGCGGCTCCGCCTACTGAAACTTCATGCCCCGCAA
>SRUQ01000152.1 GCA_004791255.1 bacterium M00.F.Ca.ET.205.01.1.1 | reverse complement strand
AACAGATCATTCGCGGTCAGGAACCCCGAGACATGATCCCAATGTTCATGGGTGACGACGAGGATATCGATGATGCCCCCTGTCTCCATCTTGAGATTCGTAACGATATCGCCAACGAGTGCCGGGCCACCCGTGATCGATACATGGATGCCGCAATCAATCA
Source organism: bacterium M00.F.Ca.ET.205.01.1.1 (assembly GCA_004791255.1). Lineage (GTDB taxonomy): Bacteria > Pseudomonadota > Alphaproteobacteria > Rhizobiales > Rhizobiaceae > Mesorhizobium. The sequence goes on along the minus strand of SRUQ01000152.1, from coordinate 161 downwards.
GGATGCGAAAAGGTTGGCCCTCCGAAGTCTTGAAGGTCAGCAGATGGCAGTCGCCAATGCCCTGGCAGTAATGGCGCACGGTGAGTGGTGCCTGTCTGGACGCGGAAGCGGTTGCCGCCTTGGCTTTGGCGCGTGTCGCTGGCTTTCTAGACATGGTCGTC
>SRUQ01000151.1 GCA_004791255.1 bacterium M00.F.Ca.ET.205.01.1.1 | reverse complement strand
CGGAAACAGGGGCAGCCAGAGAAGCCCGTCGCCACCAGGCGCTGATCCGGAAACGGTGGGGCGAGGTGTTTTCGCGCATGCGCGAAAGGTCCGGCAATCGAGGCAGTTTCCGTTGGACAGCGCTGCTGCTGTCCGCCTTCCTTGGCGCGCCTCCGGCGGCCGGGCAGGAGATGACGACGTCGCTTGTCGACATGCACCAGGGCTCACAGCTCAGTGACCGGGCCAGAGGCCTCGGCGACGGCGGCTATGAGTTGCAGAGCGGATCGTGGGTATCGTTCAACCGGTGGTATCACGCCACCTGGGTCGACCTCCACGTCGACTTTC
>SRUQ01000150.1 GCA_004791255.1 bacterium M00.F.Ca.ET.205.01.1.1 | reverse complement strand
CTGGAGCCGAGGGCATCGACCAGGCAAGCAAGGAAAGCCTGCAGCAGCGTGACCGTGACGGATCCGTGCTGTCCGAACTGCCGCCTGTCTGGGACGGGCTGACCGCCAAGGGCGTCACGCCGCCGGTGACGCAGGCGATGACCGAGCACCTCGCGAACCAGCCGTTCACCGTCAACGACGCGAAGGGTTTCAACGTTCCGCTCACTGTCGTGACGCACGACCTCTGGCATCGCTACTACCAGAACCAGATGCAGATCAACGGCGGCAAGAACGACATGTTCGTTGCCTGGGGTGATTCAGGCGCCATGCCGATGAGTAACTGGGAC
>SRUQ01000149.1 GCA_004791255.1 bacterium M00.F.Ca.ET.205.01.1.1 | reverse complement strand
CCGAAATTGCCGACGCAAGCGCCGAGAGCTGGACGAAGGCGGGTCCACAAATCGGCTGCTTAACTTGTCGGCCGCCCGAGCGCCCACATAATCATAGGCGACGACAAACTTTCCGTCTGACCACAATCCGTGAGGACTTGTGACAGCATCAGTTCAGCTGCTTGTTCGTCGGAGCTGGTCGAGCGTCCAGGCAATGCGAAATGCTGTTTCCTCGGCTACACCAGGCCCATGTGAAGCGCCGCTGTGGCCGCCCACCATCCGCATGCGGAAGACAAGCTCGGGATCGCGATCGGCCGCGCAGGACCGACGCTGCGCCACGTAGCGAG
>SRUQ01000014.1 GCA_004791255.1 bacterium M00.F.Ca.ET.205.01.1.1 | reverse complement strand
TTTCCTGATAAAGGCTGGCGCCGGTGCGCCCGCCACTGTCTGCGCCAGCCTGTCGGCTGCCGCAACGTTTGTTGTTTGCACGCATCGTGATGTCCTCCGCTCTACAATCGCGCGCCCTCCCCGGAAGCGGGGTGGGCGGCAAAAGCGACCGGAAAGGCCCGCCGTCGGAGGCGGACTGCATCAGCAGGACCGGAACGGAGTGGAGGACCCGAAAGCGACAAGCGAAGGGTTGCGGGACGCCGCGGCGGGCCTAGAAGGGAGTGCTGCCCACCCTGCGCCAGGGGGAAGGCCACAATAGAAAGACGCCGGCCGACAGGCCGGCGACCGTCAGCAGCCGAAGGCTGCCCCGCGCCAGGGGGCGATGCCGCAGGGCCAAGACCGCCTGAGCTTGCCGAAGAAAAGCGGGCTCGGTTCACGAGCACCCGGCCAGCGACTTCAGGCGCGGGCGCTCAGGATTGTTGTTGGCGCCCACGGCAGCTGGATGACCGCAACAAGATTACGAGGAGCGACAGCAAAGCCAGCTGCCACAAACGGCACGCTCCGGCAACAACAGCGTGGCCGGTCTACAGATGCTGCCCCGCACGAGAGCCAGCACGCTTTGAGCGCGCATCGGCGATGCAAGCGTTGCAAGCTGGCCATGTCCACAAGGTCGGCGACCACTATATCGCCGACCACCAACGCGGGCGTACCGTCTAAGTGCAGACCTTTCGCGAGTGCGCGGACCGCGCATTTCATCTGCGATGGCCGGATCTTGCATTCCCGCTTGAGCTGCTCAACGTCAAGGCCTACACGCGCTGCGATCTTGAGAGTGACCCTTCAACTGGGGGAAATCATAAGGGCGCGGTGGAATTCGTCGAACTTTCCCTGTTTTCTCGAGGCGAGTGCGGCGAAGGCTGGGAATTGGGAATCCGGTCCCAGGACCGGGAACTGTTTGATCACAAGCTTCAGATTGGGTTCATGCTTGAAGGCTTTTTGGTAGTTGATATCAGCCAGTCTGCAATGCGGACAGTTGTGGTAGTCATTGAATATGACCAGAACGGCATCGCCTTGCGGGTTGCCGGCGATTGGCGAAGGAGATCGTTGTCGAATGCGCCGCTCCACTTTTGCCTGTCGGTCGACCACGCCTGCCGGTGCAGGTTCGCGCTATATTGGCTCGCCAGCAAGGCGAGGAGTAAAAGAAGAGCTGCGACAGTGATGGCAGTCGGCTTAGACATGAGTCTCCAATCCATGGACGGCGTGGCAGCAACGGCCGCCTTTTTGGTGTAAAATGGGTCAGTTTTGATCGTGCCCCGCAGTTGCTACAGGCGCACAGGTGCCGGTGCGATCTGGCGGTTTCTCAAATACGGCTTTGCGCCATCGGGTCCACCCCAATAGCTGAGCGTCGTTCGCACGGGGAATTGTGTTCACCACGCCGGGCGACTTGACCGTCCACCGCCGGAGCGCTGAACGGTCCGCTAGTGAGGCGCTCCCCGAATCGTCGTTTATCCCGCTCGCCCCGGACCGGGTGACAGCCAGCGTTGCCGCTACGCTGCGGAGAAAAACCGTCAGCGCGTGGCATTCGGACATAAGCTGATCGACGCCAAGAATAAGCCCCACGGAGGTGACCGGTGCGGCCGGAACAAGAAAGAGCGTTGCAGCCATTGTGACGAGGCCTGCACCGGTAATGCGGGTTGTTCCGTTCGAAGGGAACAATGCGACAAACAGCATGAGGATCCGGCAGCCGATCGGGAGATCAGTTTTCGTCGCTTGGGCGATGAAAAGGGCGGCGAGCATCATATTCGTGCCGTCCAGATTGAATGGAATGAGACCCACGACCGAATGCGTGGCGCCGGCCCTTTCCATCTTCTCCATGAGCGAGGCCAGCGCGGCCTCTGAGGAGGACATTGCGAGCAGCAGCTCGTCCTTGATGTATCGGACGAGAGAGAAGAGCGAGCGGCCGTTGTAGCGGCAGACCGCGCCGAACAGGACCGAGAGGAACAAGACTTGCAGGATGTCGCCTTCCGCGAAGGCATTGGCAATCGTTGACGGGATGATGTTCATCAGGAAGCTGGTCACGGACTGCTCGTGAGCCGTGGCCACATAGCCCTTAACGGCTTGGACATCGAGCGAGGCCGGATCGATGTTGAGGCCGGCGCCAGGCTGAACGATATTCGCGACAATCAGCCCGACAACAAAAGCGAGCGTCGAAAAGGTGAGAAAATAGACCATCGCCTTGGCGGCAACTCGGCCGACCTTCTGCAGATCGCTCATGCCGGCAATGCCGGTCGCCATTGTCAGGAAGATGACAGGTACGGTGATTATCTTGACGACATCGACGAAGGCATCGCCGAGCGGCTTCAGGCTGTGGCCGGTCTCCAAATGGAAATAGCCGATTGCGGCACCCAGGATTATGGCGGCAAGTACCTGCACGTAGGTCCGGGCAAAATGGCGCTTGCGGGGCGCTGCGATCGCGCGGGGAACTCTTGGAACCAACACCGTCTCTCTCCTTGACCGGATCGGGGTGGGGCTCCTCCCTCTCCCATGCAGTGCTCCGGTCGAACGCTGCGCCCACTTCGGCGCAAACGATGTGCCAAATAGCAAAGAGGGGAAAACGCGCAGGACCTCACGCAATGCTTGCGATTCGCTCTCCCACACTCGTGCAGTGGTTGCCTGTCGCAACTATGGAAGGGTCGATTCTTGGGAACTCCAAAGGCCGCTCTTTGCGTCGAGCAGCTTGGCTGCCTGGAAGGTTCCCTCTTTGCCTTGCGGTCTGCGAGCTGAGTCCAGATCGTCATCATTTGGCTGCGCGCCGCACGGGGCTCGAAAGATTCAATCGAGGACGGGTCCTCTTGGAAAACGGGGGCAGCGTTGGTCAAGCCCTTCCACCCTGCTGTCCCAATGGTGTTCAGAAGCTCAGTTCACGATCAAGCGATGGATCAGCGTCATCTGGCGTTTGCGCCATCGCGGCGGCGTTGCAACGGGTCTGCCAAAGATGAGAAGGCCGCGAGGCAGGGTCCGAGACCTAGACTCCAACCTCATAGCGCGCTCGGCTCGCGTTCGGAAGGTTCGAACCGCAGCACGATCAGGTGGCGACACCGTTGGTCGGAACCGGAACCCGACGAATGATCGTTCGTGACCGACATCTGTGAACAAGCAGTATGTGTCATTGCAATCACCACCCGTTGCGCGGAAATGCCCATATGGCCGTGAATGAACTGGATTTGGTGATTTTCCAGATGGCGGTGGAAAGCGTCCGCTTGCTCTCTTCAAGCTTTGATGAGAAGGCGGCTGAGATAGCCACGAGGAGCCGTGGTAGCCTTCTTTTTGACGTGCGGGTGGACGGTGACCTGGAGGTCCAGCGAGTCGCAGCCATTGGATATCCAGGCGACAAGATCGGTGTGGTGGCATTGGACCGAGAGGGCCTTGTTAGCTGTTGTTGCCTAGTCAATGGCACCTTCTCACCTTTCATTGCACCGTTGGAGAACTGGACCAGCATGCCCCTTTCGATGCAGGCCCAGATCGATGTCACAGGCTATGCGAGGCTCCTTCTGGCCGCCTTGCGAAATGCTGGACATATGCTGGACAGGTAGCATCGCGATGATGTCTGTGATGAGATGGTGCAAACGGCTGGATGAGGCGATCGCTTGCTGGCAGCTTTGGCAACAAAGCGATCGGTGAGTTCGCAATGCTGGAACACGTCCTTTAGACTCTGCAGTTAAGTTAGCGGACTACCATCTGACGAATGCCCTCTGACAGTCTGCATGGCGCGGCATGCCCTCTTAGGAATGCAGCCGTGGTTCTACACCATCGGCTGTTTTTGTGTCGAAGGCGACGGGCACGCCATGAACGAAGGAAGCGGCCGCCAACAGTTCCTCCAACTCGCGGTCGGTGGCCTTGCATGCCGGCATTAGTGTTCGGATGGCGCGGATCGCCTGCGCCATGGAGAGAAAGCGGACCCTTCCCCTGGAAAGGACATAGGCTTCTGCGGCTTTTTCGACGGTGACGGTGTGAAACGAATTGGTCATGACGAATTCCTCCCTGAACCCTGACCAACCCGACTTATGGCACGAATTCGACCGCCTTCAAGCCTATGTCCGATTGCGGACAATAGCTGCGATTCGTTCAAAACCGCTGATGCTTTTGGGCGACCTGGTGAGGGGCAAGGAGACGTCGGCTGAACCCGTTTCAACCGACATGCTTCAGGCAGCGGCCAGGCCGAAATAACGCTGCTCCTCCTTGTCATAAGCGCCATGTGTGAGCTTTATCAATCCGGCACGGTCGATGATCGTGATCTCGCCGCGCTTGGCGTGCACCAGTCCTCGATACTCAAGCATTTGCAGGGCCGTGGTGACCCCGGGCGGTGGGCGCGAGCATGGTCGCCAGAAATTCATGCGTCGGGAGGATCTTATCTCCTTCCGCACGGTCGTGGACCATCAGCTGCCAGCGGGCCAGCCGTTCTTCGATCTTGGAGTGGCCATTGACCAGTGCCGTCCGGCATGATTGGACGAGGAACGCGTGGGCATAATCCAGCACTGAGGTGCGAAGCGACGGGCTAATCGCAGGGCGAAGGTTTTCAACCGGCAGGCGCCAGGTAGTGCTTTCCTTTCCGAGAATGACGGCAATTCCTTTCATCCCGTCATAGCCGACAATGCCGACTTCACCTTGCCGCCCGCCGGTCATGGTGGCGACCACCGACGCGATGCCCCTCTCGGGAAAATATACGTTCTTGATCGGCTGATGCGCGACCTCCAACTGGTCCTTGATGCCCGGTTCGACGTGATGCAGCGATGGTCGCAAAAGCGCGAAGTCCTGCGGGGTGAGGGCTTCAGCACCTGGTCGCGAAAGAGGGATCGGGCAAGGCTCTCTTCCAACGGGGCAAGAGCGCGTACGTCTTACTGTCGGCTGCACCGAAGTAAATGCCGGCCGATGCCAAAGCATAGGCTTCGAAACGCGCGATTGCAAAGCCCTGTCGGGGCAGTGCAGTCATGCTAGAAGTCGCGCCGCCTACGATAGGCAGCGGATGACATGATTCCCTTCTGCGGCGGCCACCAAGAACGGCTCGGGCACGCTTTAATCGTTCATACACAAGCTCGCAGGAATGTAAGCAGCGGAACAATCGGGTGATTCGTACCGCCCTGCCCTTTCAGAGATCAAGTCATTGGACGTCAATTCGGCTGGAACGCCTCGTCGAACGGCCCAGGAAAATGCAGCCGGATGAGCAATGGTGGTTCACCTTATGTGCGGTCCCGGATATGCGGTCCGGCGGCTCATCTCCCAATAGCTTGTCGATGGGGAAGTGGAACTCGTCATGTCGCCGCGAACCGTCACCGCGCTAGCGGGGCTCTTTTGAAGACGCCGGTGTTTTTCTTTGTGGAACTGAATCTGTGAGGTGATTGATGCATGAATCAAACATTTGCGTATTTCCGCTGCATCGGCGACGTATATTGGTCGAAAGTATCGCCCAGGCCCTCGAGACCAAGAACGGCGAGGCGGCGAGTGCGTTCTGGCGCTGTGCTGCCAAGAAAATGCTCATTCAATTGTCCGATGTAGGAATTGCGCCAGAGCTCGCTGCGCAGGAGGTTGGAAGCCTTCTTCATGCGGTCTTGGACGACATGGCCAACCGAACGGTAATGCACAAAGCATAGGCTCGGGCGCTGTTGGACCGCGCGTCAGCTCGGGTCCTTATCAGGGGACTGCTCCGACTGGCCGACGGTCCGGCCAAACCGGCATACCGGCAAAGGTTTGAGGTTGCGATCGCTCACGGCGGCCGGTCCAATATTCTAAGACGACCTCAGAAGCCACGTTGGCTTCTTTGGACGAAGCGGAGGGGCGCCATTTTGGCGTGCTCACGCTGGACTGCGGGTTGCGCCTACGGAAATCCAAAGTCCGGCCGCGCGAGCCAATCGACCGGAACAGTCGAAAGCTCGTGGGGGCGGGTCCGCTCACCCTCACGGCGGCGGTGGCGGCCGTGAGCAGACTTAACTCAAGTCACGGCTGAGCATCCGCAGGCGCTATGCCGATTGGATGAGAACTGGTTGCCACAACACCGGCCCGTTGAGGCGTCCCCTCCAGCGGATGCGCAAGAGACTGGCGTAGGAAATATCGAGGAAGCCGGCGACTGCCTCGGTGTTGCCGACCTGCTTGGGCTGTCCGATACGTGACAACGGCCAGGTGGCGAGACGAAGGATCCTTTCGATGCGCGTATCTGTCACCGTTACGATCCCGGAGAGATTGTTGGCCAAGCCGAATTCGATGATCCCCGCGAAGAGCTCGTAGGTTGCTTGGGCCAGGCCGCCAGCTGCCTTCGGCGCTGTCGCAGGGAGATCGAGCGCGAAACGACTACTCTCCCAGATATCGGCACTCGCAGGGACCACCATCTCATCCAGCAGCGTCGGAAACGTATCGCGCAACATTGTCGGTCCGGTGGTCGGCAAAAGGCGGACGCAGCCGCAAGTTCGCCAATCGGACCCCTTGAGAAGCAGGTAGACGGGGTTCAGGCTGTCAAACGGGTCCGTTTCCATTTCGCCTTCGGTCTGCACTTCCCAATCGAGCCGCTTCTTGAAAACCCGATACCTAAGTCCGTGCATTTCCTTGAGTTCGCTCGCAAACTCGGCGTAGCAGTCGGGTGTTATCAGCTGCATCATTGTCGTCTCCGTGCGGGATGTGTCCACGCAATCGAAGGGCAAAGCCGTCATGAATGCAGCCTGTAGACCTTTACAGCTAGACTTGGAGAGGATCAGGATCTCGCCCGAGCAGCCATCCGCACTACGGCCTGGTTGATGGTTCGCACGCCAAGCTTCGCCTTGGCGTTTTCCTGATGGAAGGTCACGGTGCGTTTCGAGACACCGAGAATCTGGCTGATATCCCAGGCCGACTTGCCGCACGCCGCCCATTTCAGGCACTCGAACTCCCGCCGGGTGAGCGTTATGCCATCTACCACGCAATCTTCGGCGAGCCTGCGCCGGGCATGGATATGAACGTTGATCGCAACCAGTTGCATTGCTTTTTCGTAGCGCGTCAGCGACCTCAGAAATGGCGGATGCGCCTCGTTGGAGGCGAAGGTCAGTGCGGCGAACCGGCCGCGATGATCATGCATCGACATGGTCAGTCCGCCGCGAATGCCGAACTCAGCTGCTTTTTCCAGGACTTCCTGCTGAGAGGTCGGCAAATAACGGTGATCGCGGTCCACACCCCAGTCGAAGGTATCCCAGCCCCGCAGTCCCCGCAGGATCACGGGATCCACGCTGTGGTAGCGCTGTTGCAGGTAATGTGATGTCCATGATGATGGATAATTCGAGATCAATCGCGGCCTGTCGCCGGAAGCGGATGGGTAGGTGAAATAAGCGAAGAGCGGAAAGTCGAACCCGGCTGCGGCGGACGCCATTGCCTCATGGAGATCGACGGCATCGACGCTTGCAGAGAGTTGCTCGACCAAGGTTTCAAATACGCGATGCATCTGCGCTTAGCGTACCTCGCGGAGGTTGCTGGAAGCCGACGGAGACGTGGTTCTAAATGATGGCCTGTCCCTGCAGGGCATACGACGCGCCGCCGTCATCACCGCAATTGCTGTGCTGCTTCCGATTGGAGAGAGCTCCGCCCACCTGACCAACTACCGATGGGTGATATTGCGACGTTATCGATGAGCCGCGTGTCGCCAAGCCAAGCCGCAGCAAGCAAGCGTGCCGGTCGGTCAAGGCTTGCTAACGATTGCAGGTCTGTTTCTCCGCGCAGCTCCAGGTATTCGAGCTCGCGATAGCCGGCAGCCAGAATTGCTGCACGCGCTTCATCAAGCGTAGGCAGGATGGGGGAGCCGCGTGCAAGCCGCTCGGCCGTATCGAGCAGGACCGATGCTAGTTTTGGGGCAATGGCGCGTTGGGCTGGGGAGAGCCGCACGTTACGCGACGATAGCGCAAGACCATCGGCTTCGCGGACTGTCGGACAGGGCACAATAGTGATCGGAATGTCGAGATCCCGGACCAAGCGCCTGACAAGCTGAAGTTGCTGAAAATCCTTTTCGCCAAAAAAGGCGAAGTCAGCGCCGGCCTGCAGGAAGAGCTTGGCCACGACCGTCGCCACGCCATTGAAATGGCCGGGCCGGAATGCGCCGCAAAGGCATTCGCTGATGCCGGACACTGAAACGGCCGTGGCGAAGCCCACCTGGTACATTTCCTCTGTGTCCGGCACATAGAGCAGATGCGTGCCCAGCAGAGCGAGCTTGGCAGCATCGTCGCTTTCCGTCCGAGGGTAGGCAATCAGGTCGGCGGGGCTGTTGAACTGCTTGGGGTTTACGAACAGCGTCACGATCACCCGCTCGGCCCTTTCGAGCGCCTTCCGCACGAGGCTCAGATGCCCGTCGTGCAAGGCTCCCATGGTCGGCACAATACCGATCGTGGCACCCGAGCGACGCCATTGCGCAACGACGCCGCGCAGCTCGCTCACGGTTCGAGCGATCGGCACGCTCATGTGAAGTCACCGGCCTTCAAGGCGTTGACATAGAGATGTTCGACCGCCGGAAAGTGCCGGTTCCGCACATCGGTGGCGTAAGCGGCGATTGCCGCCTCAGCCTGCTCACCGAGCTCGGCATAGCGTTTGACGAACTTCGGCCGAAATGAGGTGAAGAGCCCGAGCATATCGTGGCTCACCAGAATCTGGCCGTCGCAAGCTGGCGAGGCACCGATGCCGATTGTGGGTATGTCGATATCGGCGGTTATCTGCCGTGCAAGCTGCTCCGGTATCTTTTCCAGCACCAAGGAGAAGGCGCCCGCTTCGGTTACCGCCCTGGCGTCGCGCCTGATCCGCTCTGCATCGGCTCCCCGGCCCTGCACACGATAGCCTCCAAACGTGTTTACCGCCTGCGGCGTCAGGCCCACATGGGCCATGACAGGTACGCCGCGCGCGGTAAGGAAGCGGATGGTTTCCGAGATGGTCTCGCCGCCCTCGATCTTTACCGCTGAACAACCGGTCTCACCCATCACGCGCGCAGCGTTGCCGAAAGCGTGCTCTGGGCTTTCCTCGTAGGAACCGAAGGGCAGGTCGACGACCATCAGCGCGTGTTCAAGGCCGCGGCGAACGGCCTGTCCGTGCATGATCATCATGTCGAGCGTGACCCCCAGCGTCGACGACAGGCCGTGCAGCACCATGCCGACGCTGTCGCCGACAAGAACGATGTCGCAGTGGCGATCGAGCAGCCTCGCGACCGGCGTGGTGTAGGCCGTCAAGCATACAAGTGGCGTCTGGCCTTTTCGCGATCGAATATCTGGAGGAGTCATCCCTTTTATCTCACCAGCCGCGCTCAACCGAGGCCCCTTCCCTTACGTTACCAACAGCGGGTGTCGCGTTTGGCATATTTTTGTGCGACTGCGAAGAGCTAAAAACAGCGCTTGAGTACTCTGGTGTTGACGTGCTGGCTTCCAAGGTTACATTCAATCGATTAAGGCGCTCCGTTGGGCCAACCCGCTTTCGCAAACATGGATCCTCAGACAAGAAGAACCAAGAAAGGCAAAGCCGCCGTCAAAGCTGACGAAGCCAAAGTGGACCTGACTGCCGTCGTGGTCGCCGTAAACGACAGTGAGCCCTGTGTCCTCACAGTCGGTCATGCGGACACCCTCCCTTCTGGACCTTTTGCCCTTGAGCATCGATCACTGCAGTCGGGTTTGAGGGGGTGGGTGGAGCAGCAGACCGGCCATGCACTTGGATACATCGAGCAACTCTACACCTTCGCCGATCGCGATCGCATCGGCACTGAGCGCCACCAGCGCGTCATCTCAATCAGCTATCTCGCATTGACCAGGAAGGAACAGGCAACGAACTCGGCCGCGTGCGGCTGGCAAAGTTGGTACGAATATTTTCCCTGGGAGGACCACCGCTTCGGCACGCCGCCTGTGCTGCTCGATAGATTGCGGCCCCGCCTGATTGAGTGGGCCGGCGGCGCCAGCGAGCCGACCACTCAACGCGAGCGCCGGCAGCGCGCTGCGATAGCCTTCGGCTTCGACGACCGCCATTGGAACGAGGAACTCACGCTCCAACGCTACGAGTTGCTCTATGAAGCTGGTCTGATTGAGGAGGCCGGTGGCGGCAGGGACGCGATTGCGGCCGCGGCTGGCAAACCAATGGTCGCTGACCACCGTCGTATTCTGGCAACCGGGATCGCGCGGCTGCGTTCGAAGATCAAATACCGGCCGGTCGTGTTCGAGCTTATGCGGCCTTCCTTCACGCTGCTGCAACTGCAGCGAACCGTGGAAGCTTTGGCTGGCAGGCTGATCAACAAGCCGAACTTCCGGAGATTGGTCGAGCAGCAGGAACTTGTTGAGGAGACCGGGGAGACCTCCCTCGACACGGGCGGCCGACCGGCGAAGCTTTATCGCTTCCGGCATGCCGTCCTCGACGACAGGGCTATCGCCGGGACAAAATTACCGCTGGCGCGGGCTTGACATACTTATAGTCAAGGTAGATATATTCCCTTATTGTCAAACCGAATATAATCGAGGCGCCAATGACTGGGGCGTTACCTATGGCTGCGTCCCTGTATGAGCGTGTCCGGCGGGTGATCCCACCCGTTGAATGGCTCGCGTTCGCCGGCGATATTGAAGCCATCTTAGCGCTGAAGCGTGAGCGCAATGCGGTGGTGCTGGCGCACAATTACCAGACGCCCGAAATTTTTCATTGCGTGGCAGACATCGTCGGCGACAGCCTGGCGTTGGCCCACAAGGCGGTGACGGTCGACGCCGACATCATCGTGGTTGCCGGCGTTCATTTCATGGCCGAGACGGCAAAACTGCTCAATCCGAACAAGACCGTGCTCATCCCGGATCTCCGCGCCGGCTGCTCGCTGGCCGAATCGATCACGGCAAACGACGTGCGGCTAATGCGGCTGCGGTATCCGGGGGTCCCCGTTGTTACTTACGTCAACACTTCCGCCGCCGTAAAAGCGGAGTCCGACATCTGCTGCACGTCCGGCAACGCCAAGGCGGTGGTGGAATCGCTTGGCGTGGCGCGTGTGCTGATGCTCCCGGACGAATATCTGGCGAGGAACGTGGCAGCCGATACAGACGTCGAGATCATCGCCTGGAAAGGCCATTGCGAGGTGCATGAGCGCTTCACCGCAGCAGACATCCGGGAACTGCGCGATGCCCATCCAGGCGTCATCGTGCTGGCCCATCCAGAATGCCCACCAGACGTTGTCGCGGAGGCGGAGTTCTCCGGCTCGACCGCGGCGATGTCGGATTATGTCGAGCGTGAGAAACCGACGCGTGTCGTCCTTCTGACCGAATGTTCGATGAGCGACAACGTCGCGGTCGCGCATCCCGACGTCGAGTTCGTTCGCCCATGCAATCTGTGCCCGCACATGAAGCGCATCAACCTGGCCAACATTCGCGCCGCACTCGAGCAGAACCGGCATGAGGTCCGGATTGATCCCGAAATTGCCGGCCCCGCCCGCCGCGCGGTCGAGCGCATGCTTTCCCTATGAGTCTGGAGGTTCGCGACATCGCCGGGGCGCCGGTCGTCATCGGCGGCGGCATTGCCGGCCTGATGACGGCGCTTCATCTGGCGCCGGAACCGGTCGTGCTTTTGACCAACGCGCCGCTTGGAACCGGAGCCTGCAGTGAACTTGCCCAGGGCGGTCTTGCGGCAAGTCTCGGGGGCGACGACGGCCCAGATTTTCACCTTTGCGACACGATAGCTGCCGGCGACGGACTCTGCGATGAGGCCACGGTGCGGCGAGTGGTACGAGCTGCACCCGAAGCGATTAGGACGATCCAAAGGTTCGGCGTCGACTTCGACCAGCACCCTGACCGCGCGTTGCGACTTGGGCTCGAGGCGGCACACTCGCGACGGCGAATTGTGCATGCAGCCGGCGACGCCACCGGTCGCGAGTTGGTGCGCGCGCTCGTCGCCGCGGTTCGGCGTACAGCCTCGATCACCATTATCGAAAATGTGGAGGTCCGCCGGCTGGTCGTGCAGGACGGGTCGGTCATCGCCGTGGTCGCAGCAGGACGAGCCGGCGCGCTCGCTCTGCCCACGCGTCGCGCGGTGCTGGCGACCGGCGGCGTCGGCGGGCTGTTTTGCGACACGACAAACCCCGCTGGCTCATGGGGTCACGGGCTGGCGCTCGCCGCATGGGCGGGGGCGGAACTCGCCGACTTGGAATTCATACAGTTCCATCCAACTGCGCTCGACGGTCCGCGCCGGCCGATGCCGCTGGTGAGCGAAGCCGTGCGTGGCGAAGGCGCGGTGCTCATCGATGAGCGAGGAGAGCGCTTCCTCGCCGACACACCTGGCGGTGAACTTGCGCCTCGCGACGTCGTAGCGCGCGCCATTTGGCACCAGCTTGCCGTTGGACGCCGCGTATTCCTGGACGCACGGCAAAGTCTCGGCCCGAGATTTGGCAAGCGTTTTCCAGGCATCGCCGAATTGTGCCGGAGCGCAGGAATCGACCCCGCGACCGACCTGATCCCGGTGCGCCCGGCGGCACATTATCACATGGGCGGCGTCGCCGTAGACAGCGCCGGCCGCAGCTCCATCGAGGGATTGTGGGCCTGCGGTGAGGTGGCCTGTACCGGCCTGCACGGCGCCAACCGCCTGGCCAGCAACTCGCTCACCGAAGCGGCGGTCACCGCGAGCTGGGTTGCCGAAAGCGTTGCCGGCACGTCGTATACCCGGCGACCGCGCAGATGCTCCACATTCGTCCCTCCACGACCAGACGCTTCCGTGGTCCGCCCGATTGTCTCCGCCGCCCTGGGTATCATCCGCGACGGCGAGGCAATGCGCGAAGCGGTGGCGACCCTGCTGCCGATCGCAGCCAATAGTGTCGCTGCCTCTGGTCCGGCTTTGGTCTCACTGATGATCGCCGCGGCGGCCCTGAGGCGGGAAGAGAGTCGAGGCGCGCACTGTCGGTCCGATTTCCCGCTCCACGATGCCAACGTGCGCCCATCACGGCTGACACTGCACAGCGCAATGCGGGCCGCGGCCGCACTCGATTGCCGGGCTACCATACGGAGCACTTGATATGACTTCATTCTCCCCCCTCCCCGCGACCCTGATCGAACCGATTGTGCGCGTTGCGCTCCTCGAAGACCTGGGCAGATCCGGCGACCTGACCACCGATGCGGTTATCCCGTATGATTGCACTGCCACGTTGGTGCTCAAAGCGAGGCAGGCGGGCGTCGTTGCCGGGCTCGATCTGGTCTCGTATGCCTTCCTTCTCGTGGAACCGGCGATCAACATCCAGATCTGGCGCCCTGATGGCAGCGAGGTTGGGGCCGGGGAAACCATTGCAAGATTGTCCGGACCCGCACGAGGCCTGCTCACGGCCGAACGCACGGCCCTCAATTTCTTATGCCGGCTGAGCGGCATTGCCACTGCCACAGCGGCCATGGTTGAGGCCGTGCGCGGTCACAAGGCGAGGATTGTATCGACGCGAAAGACGACGCCCGGGCTGCGGGCATTGGAGAAATACGCCGTGCGCGTCGGCGGCGGTGCCAATCACCGGTTCGGCCTCGATGACGGCGTGCTCATAAAGGACAACCACATCGCGATCGCCGGCGATATCCGCACAGCAATAGAGCGGGCGCGCGCCGCAGCAGGGCATATGGTGAAGGTCGAGGTCGAGGTCGACACGCTGAAGCAGCTCGATGCAGCGCTCGCGATTGGTGTTGACGCGGTGCTGCTCGACAATATGTCGGTCGAGGATCTTGCCCGCGCGGTTTCTATAGTGGATGGCCGTACGATCACCGAGGCGTCCGGTCGGGTGATGCCGAAAACGGCGGCGGCGATTGCGGCGACCGGTGTCGATCTCATCTCCATGGGTTGGCTGACGCACAGCGCCCCGATCCTCGACATCGGCCTGGACATGCCGGACCACCAGAACATCTGCAAGCACTTGAACTGAGGATTACGGCGTGAGGAGCAACATCAGCTCGGCAGGCGTAGGAGGTGCTGGAAAGACGTGCCGCAGCTCGCCTTTAGCGAGTGCGCCCCAAAGCCAAGAAGGCGTACCGGACTAGCAAACAAAGGTTTGACGATGACGATTGGAATGAACTCGGAGTTCGACGTGAACCAGACCATGCAATCGGTCGATGGAACGCCTCCGCGATGGAACCGCAAAGAGGCCGAGGCCATCTACGGCATGCCATTCAACGATCTGCTGTTCCTAGCTCAGACGATCCACCGCCAGAACTTCGATCGAAACCGAGTGCAGCTGTCGCGGCTCCTTAGCATCAAGACCGGCGGGTGCCCCGAAGATTGCGGCTATTGCAGCCAGTCTGCGCATTACGAAACCGGTGTGAAGGCGTCGAAGCTGGTGGACGTCAAGCATGTCATCGACGAAGCGGCCATGGCGCGTGATGGCGGCGCAACGCGCTATTGCATGGGCGCGGCGTGGCGAAGTCCCAAGGAGCGCGACATGGAGGTTGTGGTCGCCATGATTGAGGGCGTCAAGGCCCTCGGCATGGAGACCTGCATGACGCTCGGCATGCTCGATCTTGAGCAAGCTGCTCGCCTGAAGCAGGCCGGTCTCGACTACTATAACCACAACATCGATACCTCTGAGCGCTACTATGGCGAGGTTATTTCAACCAGGACTTTTGCCGACCGGCTGGAAACGCTTGGGCACGTGCGCGCGGTTGGGATGAAAGTCTGCTGCGGCGGCATTGTCGGGATGGGAGAAGAAAAGACCGATCGCATCGACATGCTGGTCACGCTCGCGAACCTGCCCGAGCCGCCGGAAAGCGTGCCGATCAACATGCTTATTCCCATCGAAGGCACGCCGCTTGCCGCGGCCGACGCCATCGATCCGATCGATTTCGTCCGCATCGTTGCGCTCGCGCGGGTGATGATGCCGAAATCCTATGTAAGGCTGTCCGCCGGCAGGACGGCGATGAGCGACGAAACGCAGGCGCTGTGCTTCTTTGCCGGGGCCAATTCGATCTTTGTCGGCGACACGCTGCTGACGGCGGGAAATCCCGGCGAGGACAAGGATACCCTTCTGTTCCGGCGCCTCGGCATTGAGCCTATGGAACTCGCCACGCAATGAAGGAGGCAATTCTTGCCCGCTATGACGCAACCTTGCGGGGACTGGGGCGCAAGGACCGGTTGCGGACGCTCGCACCGCGCGCCGGGCTCGACTTCTCGTCGAACGACTATATCGGACTTGCCGCCTCCAAAAGACTGGGCGATGCGGTTTCGACGGCGATTGCGCGGGGCACGCCAGTGGGCGCCACCGGATCGCGGCTGTTGCGCGGCAATGCACCGGAACATGAGCAACTGGAGGCGGACGCAGCGGCATTTTTCGGAGCCGAGCGTGCACTGTTCTTCGGCAGCGGCTATATCGCCAACTTCGCTCTGCTGACGGCCCTGCCGCAGAAAGGCGACCTGCTGGTCCTCGACGAGCTCGCTCATGCCAGCATGCATGAGGGTGCCCAGGCCGGGCGCGCTGAGTTCAAGCTGGCCGCGCACAACGACGTCGACGCTGTCGAGGACGCAATCACCCGCTGGCGCGCCGAAGGCGGCATGGGGCGGGTGTGGATCGCCTTCGAAAGCCTTTACAGCATGGATGGCGACCGTGCGCCGATGGAGAGCCTGGTCGCGCTGGCTGATCGGTACCAGGCATTCATCGTCGTCGATGAAGCGCATGCCACCGGCGTCTGGGGACCGGACGGCCGGGGACTGGCCGCCGCGTATGAAGGCCGCGACAACATCGTCACGCTCCACACATGCGGCAAGGCGCTTGGCGCATCCGGCGCGCTCGTTACCGGACCGCGAACACTGTGCGACTATCTTATCAACCGGTGCCGGCCATTCATCTATGCGACCGCACCATCGCCGCTGATGGCAGTCGCGGCACGTGAGGCGCTGACTATTCTGTCTGACGAGCCTATGCGTCGTGCTCAGTTGCACGAGCGTGTCGCTTTCGCGAGCCGGCAATTGGCCGAACGCTGCGGCGTGATGCCCAGCGGTTCGCAGATCCAGCCGCTTGTGATCGGCGATAACAGCCGCACCATGGCGGTGGCGGCAGGACTGCAGGCACGCGGCTTCGACATACGCGGCATTCGCCCGCCGACAGTGCCTGAGGGTACGTCGCGCCTGCGCATTTCGCTGACTCTCAACGTCGACGAAGCCGACATTTCCGCCATGGTCGAGGCTCTCGTCGGAGTGTTGGCCACAGCATGACCAAACGCATCGTCGTCACCGGAACAGACACTGGAATTGGCAAGACAGTGTTTTCGGCCGGACTTGCCGGGCTGCTCGACGGCTTCTACTGGAAGCCGGTGCAATCGGGCCTCAACGAGGAGACCGACAGCGAGGTCGTCGCCCGGCTTTCCGGCTTGCCCGACGGACGCGTGCTGCCCGAAGTCTATCGACTGACGATGCCGCTGTCGCCGCATCGATCAGCCGAAATCGACGGCGTCGCGATCGAGGCCGACGATCTTTCATTTCCGGTCCTGCCGACACCGCTCGTCATCGAAGGCGCCGGCGGGCTGATGGTGCCGCTCAATCGACAGACAAGGTTCATTGACATATTCGAACAATGGCGGCTGCCGGTCATACTGTGCGCCCGCACCGCGCTTGGCACCATCAATCATACGCTGTTGTCGATCGAGGCCCTGAGAGCCCGCTCCATCCCGCTCATCGGCATTGCCTTCATTGGCGAAGAGGTGGCCGATACACAAAGGACAATCGTGGAATTCGGCGGCGTGCCGCAGCTGGGCAGGCTGCCGCACCTCGGTCCGCTGACGGGTGAAACGTTGAGAGATGCAATGATTTCCGGCTTCGACCTGGCCATGATTGCCGGAGGCGACTGATGGCGGAGTCTCGAGTCTGGCATCCGTTCACGCAGCACGCGCTAGAGCCCTCGGTCCCTGAAATCGTGCTGACTGAAGGCGCCTATCTCCACAAGGCCGACGGCTTCCGCATCCTCGATGCGATTTCTTCCTGGTGGGTCGTCACCCATGGCCATCGCCACCCCCGCATCATGAAGGCCATCGAGACGACCGCGTCGAGCCTCGACCAGATCATCTTCGCGGGCTTCACCCACGAGCCGGCCGAACGGCTGGCCGAGGCGCTTATCGGCATCGCACCCGCCGGCCTCGACCGGGTGTTCTATTCCGACAGTGGCTCCACCTCAGTCGAAGTCGCGCTGAAGATGGCGCTCGGCTATTTCCGCAACATCGGCGCGCCGCGTTCGCGCATCGCCGTCATGGAGCACAGCTATCATGGCGACACGATCGGGGCGATGAGCGTCGGCGCCCGCGGCGTCTTCAACGCCGCCTATGATCCTTTGCTGTTCGAGGTCGACGCCATCCCCTTCCCGGCCGCCGGGCGCGAGCAGGAAACGCTGGATCGGTTCGAGGCCGTTAGCCGCGACCGGCGCGCAGCCGCGCTGATCGTCGAGCCGCTGGTGCTTGGCGCCGGCGGCATGCTGATGTATCCGGCCTGGGTTCTTGCCGAATTGAAGAGGATCGCCGAAGCCTCCGGCACGCTGCTGATCGCCGATGAAGTGATGACCGGCTGGGGGCGCACCGGAACCATGTTTGCCTGCGAACAGGCGTCCGTCTCGCCCGACATCTTGTGCACCTCGAAAGGTCTGACCGGTGGTACCATCCCGCTGGCCGCCACGATCGCCACCGATGCCATCTTCCACGCTCACTTTTCGGAGGATCGCAAGAAGACGTTTTTCCATTCGAGCTCCTACACCGCCAATCCGATCGCCTGCGCGGCAGCACTTGCCAATGTCGAGATCTGGCGTGACGAGCCGGTGGCCGAGCGGATCGCGGTCTTGAGCGCGAGGCAGGCCGCCGGGCTGCAACGCTTCCGGGTCAATCCATATTTCACCGACTGCCGGACAACCGGCACCATCGCGGCACTCGACCTACGCACCGGCTCAGCCGGTTATCTGGCCGAGATCGGGCCAAAACTGCGCGCTTTTTTCCTTGAGCGGGGGCTACTTGTGCGCCCGCTCGGCAATGTCCTCTATCTTCTACCGCCCTATTGCATCACCAGCGACGAATTGGGCGGGCTCTATGACGCGATAGAGGAGGCCGGCGAACGCTTCGGCTCGCGGCCATGAACCTATCGTCGCGCGTTCTCGGCTTCGGCCATCATGCGCCGGCGCGCAAGGTCGAGAACCCGGAAATCGAAGACCGGCTCGGGCTTGAGCCCGGCTGGATCGAGCGGCGCACCGGAATTCGCTCGCGCTTCTGGGCAACAGACGAAGACACGCTGTCGGGCCTTGCCGCCTCTGCCGGCGACATGGCGCTGACCAATGCCGGTATCGACCGCGGCGACGTCGGTCTACTCTTGCTCGCCACGTCGACGCCCGATCACCTTCTGCCGCCAAGCGCGCCGCTGGTCGCACATCGGCTGGGGCTAGGCCGCGCCGGAGCGATCGACCTGACCGGCGCCTGCGCCGGCTTCATCTATGCGCTGATGTTCGCCGACGGGTTCACCCGCCTGCACGGCAAAGCGAGCCTTGTCATCGCCGCCAACATCCTCAGCCACCGCATCAATTTGGCCGAGCGCGCCAGCGCCGTGCTGTTTGCCGATGCCGCCGGCGCCATGGTGATCAGTCCTTGCGATGACCCGGATCGAGGCATTCTCGGCGCTTCGGTGGATTCCGACGGCTCGCGCTACGGGCTAATCCAGATTCCCGCCGGGGGAAGCAACACTCCGTTCCATGCCGACCTCGACCTCGCGCAGACACGGATGACGATCACTGACGGCCGTGAAGTATTCAGCAAGGCCGTGGAGATGATGACCGCCTGCTCGAGAGATGCGCTCACTGCTGCCCGACTGAGGCCGCAAGACCTCGATCGTTTCGTGCCGCATCAGGCCAATGCGCGCATTTTCGACGCGGTCGGCAGGAACCTCGGCATCGCTGATCACTCGATCGTCAAGACGATCGCCGAATATGGCAACTCTTCCGCCGCGACGATCCCGCTCTCATTGTCGCTGGCCCATCGGGCGCAGCCGTTTCGGCCTGGCGAGAAAGTCCTCTTGGCGGCAGCGGGTGCGGGTCTCAGCGGCGGCGCGCTTGTGGTGGGAATTTAGCAAAGCAATGCTTGCGCACAGGACTGCTCATGAATGAGACTATGAGAATGGCTCAATACGTAAATAGTCGCCGGCAAGCTCCATAGAGCTGGGTTCCGTGCGGTGCTCCGCGATGTCTAAGTATCGACCCGCTTGCTCAAATCGCAGCGCTCATCGAAGGCCAGCAATACCTCATGCAGAGCGAAAATCCTCAACCGCCCGTTTCAAAGACGCTCGCCCCATTTCGAAACAAGGTGTTTCGCTCAATTTGGGCGGCCACCCAGATTTCCAGCCTCGGTTGGCTAGTGCAAACGGTCGCCATCAGTTGGCTTATGGCAACGATTTCAGCGTCCGACCTCATGGTGGCACTCGTCCAGGCCGCATCCACATTGCCGGTGTTCTTCCTCTCAGTTTTCGCCGGAGCCATTGCCGACAACTTCAGCCGCCGGTGGGTGATGTTTGCGGGACACTGCCTGATAGCATCGGCGTCGACGACGCTGATGATTTCTGTGGGTCTGGGATTTGTCAGTCCTTGGCTGATTCTCGGGTTAGGTTTCCTGGCCGGCTGCGGCTTTGCCTTGAATGATCCGGCTTGGCACGCTTCGGTCGGCGATATCCTTCACAAACGCGACATTCCGGCCGCAGTGACGCTTATGTCCGTCGGATACAACATTGTGCGCAGCGTTGGTCCGGCCTTGGGGGGCGTGATCCTGGCCGTCTTTGGGCCGCTGGCCGCTTTCGCCTTGGCTGCGGTGAGTGATCTGGCGCCCATAAGCGCGATATGGCGCACCAAATGGGAGGTCCGCTCTTCGCCTCTCCCTCGTGAGAGAATGACGACGGCAATTCATGACGGAGTGCGCTTTACTGCGATGTCTTTGGAGATCAGGGCAGCGACCGCCCGAGCCGCTCTTTTCGGATTGGCAAGCATCTCCATTCTGGCGTTGCTCCCCCTCGTCGTCCGGGATCAGTTGAAGAGTGGGCCAATTGTCTACGGTATCTTATTGGCCGGCTTCGGCATGGGTGCTTTCATCGCGGGCATGGGCAACGGCTTCTTGAGGAAGGTCACGTCTCAAAACAGGCTGGTGGCCTTCGCCTCTGTGGCTTGTGCAGTCTGTTGCCTCTCCCTTGCCCTTACATCGTCGATTCCTGTGGCGGCCATTTCGCTGGCGCTCGGCGGAGCGGGTTGGCTTATCACCTGGACGGGCATTGACGTGTCGGTGCAGTTGGCAAGCCCAAGGTGGGTTGTAGGCCGCACGCTCTCCATTTACTACGCCTTGAGCGCAGGCGGTATGGCTGCTGGCAGCTGGATCTGGGGTTCTGTCGCGCAAAACTATTCCTTGACCTTAGCATTGGAGGGCGCCGCAGGCGCTCTGTTGCTGGTTGCAGCAGCGGGGATCGTGTTGCCGGTCCGTCCCTGGGAAGAAACCGATCAAGAAAGTTCAGTTTTTCATCCGCCGGACGTGGCTCTCGATCTGAAACCCAGAAGTGGCCCTATCGTGGCCAAGGTCGAGTATTTGATATCGGAGGAAAATATCGAGGCCTTTCTGGGCTCCATGCGCACGCGGCGACACGTCCAGAGCCGTGCCGGTGCACGAAACTGGACGCTCCAGCGAAATCTGCAAACACCGTCACTTTGGACGGAGACATTCCGCACCCCCACCTGGATGGACTTTCTCCGCCTAAATCATCGACTCACCGCAGCAGATAAGGAAGTCGCCCAGCATCTCCTGTCACTGCATGAAGGAGAGGTGCCTCCGCAGACAGTGCTTTCGATTGAACGGACGACCGAGGCAATTCGTACCCGTACCTCGACAATCTTTTCTCGTCCTCCAAGATGACGCCATCAAGCTGCTGTCCAGGGACAGGGTGGATCACCGGTGCTTTGCAGAGCACAGCCTCACACCGAGAGCAGCGTGCTCCGGGTTGTGCGCTTTCGCGCGCACCCAGGCGAGATGATGGTGAACGCGGCGTCAAGTGGAAGTCCCCTGCATACGCTTGCGGAGTCTTCTGCGAGAGCCCATGCCGACGAGCGCCAAACAAGGTTTGATGCCTTTCGGCGTCGTGGCCTCAACTCATCGATTCGCGAGAAAAGCATCGAATGCAGCAGCAACGGCGCGAACAACAAAGCGGTGCTCCGGCCGCACGCGGATGAAGCCGTTTTCGACGTCCAGGATCCCCTCCTCAGCCAGCGTCACCAAACTCTCAACTGAATCGAGAAAACGAGCTGGTTCGATTTCGTGGGCGGCACAGATGGTCGGCACGTCGGCCTCCAAATCGCACATCAGTCGCTCGATGATCGCTGCGCGCACCCGGTCATCGTCGGTCAGACGGTGACCCTTTGATGTCGCCAGACGTCCACTTGCGATGTGCCGGGCGTAAGAATCCCGTGTTACTTCGTTCTGAACATACCCCTCGCGGACTCGGCCAATAGCCGACGCGCCTAAGCCGATCACGTTTTGCAAGTATCGGCCGAGTATCCCAGCGAATTACGCCGTAGGCGCGCCCGGTCTTCTGCGCTAGCGCGAGTTCGTCGTCCGGCGGAGCGAAATGATCGAGCCCGATCTCCCGGTAGCCAGCGCCAACCAGTGTCTCGGCGACAGCTGCAGCCTGTTCGGCGCGAAGATCGCCGTCCGGTAGACCTGCCTGCTCGATAGGCGCTGGTTCTTTATCACGGAAGGAATATGCGCGTATCCGAACACCGCAAGCCGGTTGGGGCGCATGGCGACCGCAGCCATCGCGGTCTGGATGCAGGACTGCACAGTCTGTTTCGGTAGACCGAAGATGAGGTCGAAGTTGATATGGCCAACGCCATGCCGGCGGAGATTTTGGACTGCAGCGGCCGTCTGCACCTTACTCTGGATCCGATTGATCGCCTTTGCACATCGGGATCAAAGCTCTGCACGCCGATGCTCGCGCGGTTGACACCGTTAGCTGCCAAGGCTTCGGCCATTTCCGGTGTGAACGTTCGGGGATCGATCTCCACGGTGATCGCAGCAGTTTTGCTGAAAGCGAAGTGGCGGCGTAGAAATTCCATCAGCGCCAAGTGCTCGGCTGGCCCGATAAGGTGAGGCGTTCCGCGCCGAAATGCACATCGCTCACCGGCAGCCCTTGCCGCACTTGCTCCGACACCAAACTGATCTCCTGACGCAGCACCGCTAAATAATTAAGGATCGGGCCGTTGCGACGGATGACCGCGGTAGGGAAGCCGCAATACCAGCACATGGATCGGCAAAACGGAATGTGGAAATAGAGCGACACCGATTCGTCGGCCGGGAGGCCCCCCAGCCATTCCTCATAATCGTCAGCACCAACTGCCGCAGAGAAGTCTGGCACAGTCGGATAGATGGTATACCAAGGCGGCCGGGGGTCCCGGTACTTTGTCAGGATTGAGGTGTGCAAGGAGCTGTCATCCCACGTCGCTGATCCATCATTCTTTCGTTGCGCGCTCGTCCTGGTCTCTGACCTAAGTCAGTGCGTCCCGCTTATGTCGCAGTCTCGTTTGGACAGGATGGGGTCAACCACGCCGGGGAGCGCGCGTGCCATGGTTGCGCCTGAGGTGATGGTGCGGTGCCGCATTCAACGTCTGAGTAGTACGTGACGCCAGTGCAGTGTGCTTGAGGCGTCTGCGGAAGAACTTTGCAATGCGAAATTCATGTCCGACGCAACGGACCTGTCAAGCCTCGTTCAGACGCCATCCAGGTCCAGCCAGCGGCCTTCCCTGCCGGCCGAAAAACCATACCGGCTTTAGCCACCGAGACGCTCTAAAGCTGACGTCGGCTCATTTGATGAAAGGAGGACGCCGCTAGGGGGTGCACAAGGTTCCCCGGCTTGACGTCGCTTCGAGCGAAGAGCGGCGGTGTGGCTTGTCGTCAAGCGCCGGGCAGCGTGCCCCCTACCGATATCCCGAAAAGATCGACCAAGATGGCCATGCCGACGCCACACGCGGTCTGGATGAGGCCGACCATGAAAATGCGATTGGCGCGTTCGTAGATGGGGCGCCGCAAGGAACTCATGTCGAGCAGCATGGACAGCGCTCTCATCTGCAGTGCGATGCCGAGCAGGATCGGCACTACGGCGAACAGATCGTAGAGTTGCCATGGCAAGGGGTTCGCGGCCCAATGAGTGAGGAAGCCGAGCGAAAAGGCAAGCAGGATACCCACGGCAGTGATTGTGCCGTTGCGGAAAATGGTCTCGATCGGTTCTTCCTTCGGATCGTGCTCGTCCAAGCGGCTTCCTTTCGTTGCTCTTTCCGTCGAGACTAAGTTCTCGAGAATGCTGTTCATCGCCAATTACTCGAGGCGAGCCGTAGGCAGCCGTTTCAGGGTGCGCTCCCTCTCGCTTCCGGCCGCGCAATGTACCTGCACGGCGAACTTACAGCGGCGAAAAGGTGCTGCGGCCACCATGCGACGCCTCGGACGCGCACGCCCTCTGTTCCTGGCGCAGCCCTTGCGGAGCGTACGCGCAGTGATCCTTCTCGGTAGCGCATGGCGCGGCCTCCGTTGCGGTCAGACGGGAAGCCGTCGCTGTTAAACGAGACTGTCACATATCGAACATGGCGAACCGTGTCGCACATTGCTTTTCGCAGTGACCCTCAAAAAAAGTGATTCCAGCGAGACGAAGGCGCGTCGGCCCGATTTTGGTGTCGGCCGCATTTACGCTTCAGGTTGGCATGTCGCTTGCTGCTCTATTTCGGAGAGCTGCAGCGGTCCGACCGGAGTGTTTCACATGTAAACGATAATGAATCTCCTAACAGAAAACACTATTATAAGTACATGTGGCTTTTACGCTGGCTCACCTCTCGTGTCAAGCGCTTTGGCGTCCACATATTGGAGACAACACGCACAAAATTTAGAGGAAAAGCTTGCTCTTTCGCCTCTATCCTTTTTATTCCTTCATGGAGATCTAGACATGTACATCAAGAGTCCTCTTCTCGG
The DNA here is from genome assembly GCA_004791255.1 of bacterium M00.F.Ca.ET.205.01.1.1. Taxonomy (GTDB): domain Bacteria; phylum Pseudomonadota; class Alphaproteobacteria; order Rhizobiales; family Rhizobiaceae; genus Mesorhizobium. The sequence continues at coordinate 65,624 of SRUQ01000014.1, read as the reverse complement.
CTTAACTGCTCTGATGACCGTTTCCGTCGGTCGAGCAGCTGGCGCCGAGCGGGAACCGGCCGAGTACATCAAGATCTGCGACGTCCTCGGCTCGGGATATTCCTATATTCCCAACACCGAGACCTGCCTGCGCATCGGCGGCTATGTCCGTTACGATATCGGCCTGGGTGACGTCCGATCGTATGACAGCGCAAGAACCTCGGACGTGAGAACTGGCGAGGACCAAGGCACTTGGCGAAACAGCACACGCTTCACGTTCAAAACTTGGACCGGCCAGCAGACCGAGCTCGGCGCGTTGACGACCTATACCGAAACCCACGTGAATTTTGGCAACAGCGCTAACTCGCATGACAGTCCTCAGAACTATGATTTCAACAGCGGCCTCGCACTGGCTTCTGCCTGGGTCGAGCTGGGAGGCCTGCGAGTTGGCAAGGAGGGGTCGGCCTTCGATACGTTTGTAAGCTACGCTGGCGACGTTCTCGATAGTATGCTCGTTCCGTCGGCCGGCTTCGACACCAACGTGGCTCAGTACCACTTCGACGCCGGCAACGGCATTTCGACTGTGATTTCGCTCGAACAAGGATCGGGCTCAGCCGGTACTATCGACAGCTATATTCCGCACGTTGTCGCCGGCTTGAAATACACGCAAGGCTGGGGCTCGATCACCGGCGTCGCGGCTTATGACAGCAATTACGAAGCTTTTGCCGGCAAGATCCGCGTCGACGTCGCTGTCACAAACCAGCTGTCGCTGTTTGGACTCTTCGGCTACGGTTCCAATGCCAGTCTCAACGAGGACTCAAACGGCGCAATTGCCAATCATGGGCGCGGCTCGTACAAAATCTGGAACGGCCAGTGGGCTTTCTGGGCGGGCGCCACCTACGAGTTTGACGAGAAAACTTCGTTCAACCTTCAGGTCTCGGGTGATCAGCTCAAGGATGCTGGTGTGGCTGCAAACGTCGCCTACATGGTCGTTCCCGGCTTCACGGTCACAGCCGAGGTCGATTACGACCACTACGGCAACTCTGGCCTCGGCCCTGCCGAGCCTACCGCCGTCAAGGGCACGAGCAAGCCGAACAGCGTCGGCGGCATTCTCCGCTTACAAGGCTCATTTTGAAATCTCTCCCGCGAGCATGGCAAAGGCACTTGCCTCGACAACGCACGCATGGAGAGCTTCGTTCGCCATCTTGAAGTCTGCATCGACCGTCCACGGCCCATCGTACCAACTAGAAACTGAAAGTTATGAGCCCTGTGTACTACACCTAGCCCTTGACCTGCCCGATGAACCGGCCAGGGGCCGTCAGTTCAAATTCGGGGCCGCTTAGAGGGCAGTGTGAGGCCGTGTTAGGTAAGCGCCACTGCAATGTCGAGGCCGCGACACGCCTGTCGCTTTGGACGGCTGGAATTGCCCTTCGCGGCGCCATTCATTCTCTCAACATTTACGTGATAATGCACGCTGAGTCCGAGCCGCGTGGCAGCACCCATCCTAGGTCACTATCGGGGGGCCTTAAACCTGAACAGCTCCATCGTCGCGGCTGCTGCGGAAGCAGGAGCTATCACTGGGACCCGTACTGGTGCTTGTCAGCCGCTGAGCCGCTACTTCGTCTTAGGAAGAGCATTGTCCTTGCCAAAAGCCGGCCAGTATTTCGAGATTGCCAGTGTGGCGCCGGCTGAAGAGAAATGACCATAGTCGAAATATAAAAACTCTCCTCTATCGGAATAGGCGCAGCGTCCTGCGCTGCACAGGAATTTCAGCGGATCGATGAATGTGGCGCCTTTGGTAAATGAGCGCACACGTTCGTTGATGTCGGGGTCCATCGCGATCGGCCAGGACGTATCGTCCAGATTTTGGCGCTTGGCGAAGAACGCAATTTTCCGGACGTCAGTTGGGAACTGCGGAGACTGGCCGATGACAAACACGCGCACGCCCAGGGCACGAAGCGTAGCGATTGTTTGCTGAAGACCGTCGAAACCTCTGACCTCATAGTCACTCCATCTACCGCTGAGGATAACCGTCTTGATGTCCGCTTCCAAGATGACGTCCAAGGCCTTGCGATTGAACCGGACACAATCAAGACGATCGTAAGGGTAGTAATAGAGTATCGGCGCGCAGCTGGCGTACGTATATTCAACGATGTTCGCCTGCAATCGATTTATGTTAGCACCCAAGCCGGAAACATAGTGCGCGGCGAAGGAGTCGCCCCACAAAAAAACCGTTGTTGGAAAACCGCTGGTGCGCGTGCAATCCTCCATATTCCAGCTTTCGATCCGGCTGGTGCCCTCGTTGAAACAGATGCCATTCCTCCAGTCCCCGACGGAAATGCGCCGCTGGACATAGTCCGGAAACCGTTGCGGAAAGCCATTGCCGAGCGCCCCCGCCGCTCCGCCGGCACAAAGGACAACGATCGCGAGCGCTGAAAAGGCGAAGATAGGCCCCGGGGAGGTGAAGGCCCTCTTCTGTCGAAACGGCTGCTCTACAAACTTCCAGGAGAATGCAGCCAATGCGAGGCTTGCCACCAACATCGCACCGGTCATCAACGGATCGAGTTTTTGGAACGAAAGATAGTGCGCGAACGCATTGAGAGGCCAGTGAACAAGATACAACGAATACGAGATGAGCCCAATCCAGACCAGCGGCCGGACTTCGAGCATGCGGGTGGCGACCGTCGAGGGGGTATTTTGGCCAACATAGATCAGAAGGGCCGTTCCGATGCATGGATACAAGGCGTTGTAGCCTGGGAACGGATCACTCGCCGAAATCGCGAAGAACCCGATGGCGAGAAGGCCAAATCCGGCCACCCCCACCGACTCCATCAGGAATCGGTTGCCCAGCGGCGAGGGGCATTTGAGCATGAGCAGGGCGCCCAACATGAGTTCCCAGATTCGGGTCGGCAGCAGATAGAATCCGGCGGTGGGTGCCAGCGATGTCGCCATCACCGCCACTACGAAGCTGCAGAGAATTATCGGAAGAAGTGTCGTCAGCCAGCGCTTCCCGATGTAGCGATAGATTAGGAACATCAGGATTGGTGCGAAGATGTAGTACTGCTCCGCTACGGAAAGCGGCCAAGTGTGCAACAGTGGTAGAAGCGCGGCATCGATAGAGAAGTAACTTGACGTTTTCCAGAAGAAAACGTTCGACCAGAAGGTCGAGGTAGCTATGATGCTAAGACTGAATCCGCGCAGATCCGGTGGCAGAAGAATGAACAATGCTGCAATGCAGGTGAGAAGCATCACAAAGACGAGCGCCGGCAGAATGCGCCGGGCACGGCGCCAGTAGAAGTTGACGATGGAAAATTGGCCGCGTTCAAGGTCATCCAGGAGGCTTCCGCTGGTTAGGTAGCCGGAGATGACGAAGAAGATATCGACCCCGCTAAAGCCACCCGGGATCGCCGAAATTCCGAAATGAAAGAGTACGACCGGAAGTACAGCAACGGCCCTAAGGCCCTCGATATAGCGCCTATATTGCATCCAGCGGTTCCTTTTATTTTAGATCAGGACGCGATTGGAAGCTTTCAATCTCCGGTAGGAGTGCTGCCGAGATAAGGGCGGTATCAGCCACCTTTATCCGTCCCGAATGTTCTGTAAGTTGCAACTGGTACAGAAGCACGATCGCCATCGCCGGCCTTGACGGCCTGATTGTCGAGCAGATCGCGCGGATCGTTGACCATCACGGCCAGGTTATGTCCTGTCGAACAACCAAGCGGCTGTTTGAAGGATTCTTCATTGGGTAAGGCACCATATGAGGGACAGACCGGCGGACGGGCGTGATAGACAATCGCCTCAATTCGCACTGAGCCGGCGTCGTGTTGATCGCGCAATTGAATGTTGTCTTCTTCGATTGCCAACTGCCTGGCCTGATGGGCTACCCCTGCGCTGAGCTGGGGCGAACCGCTGATGAGGAGGTGGATGGCATCGAACCGGCCGCGACTGGCCTTGTCTAGGAAAACACGCAAACGCTGCCGTTCGGAAGCGCGCAGGCTTTGCAACGTCAGGACGGTGGTCTCCTCTCGGACAAGCATTGGTGCCGATGGTTCGACATCAACTGGCGTAGTGCTTGTGCAGCCACTTACGCTTGGTGCCAGAGCGACAAAGAGGATTATAAAACGCAACATCTTTGGATGACACTATTCGATGATGAAGCCGAGACCGCCCTGGGCGCTTGGCGCGCCCGCACGGATAGCAGCGCGGTCTCGCGGGGGACTTGTCACGGAATTCGTCGGAGCGCCCCCTCCGTTCAAAGCCGGTGCCGCCCGCTCGGTCGGTGCGCTCATCTGGTTTGGGTTGGAGCCTGGTCTTACAATGTAAGGCGTAACTAGAATGACCAGTTCTGACTCCTCTTTTTGAAACGAGGTCGAGCGAAAAAGCGGTCCCAGGATCGGCAGTTCTCCGAGCCAGGGAAAGGCCCTGACATCATTGTTGACGTTCCGCCTGATTAGACCGCCGATTGCGAAGCTCTGGCCGCTGGCGAGTTCGACGACCGTATCGGCTCGGCGCGTGGAAACTGCCGGCACGGAAATTCCGTTGATTTGCACGGCACCTTGCGTCGACAGTTCACTGACTTCGGGCGTTACGTGAATGTTGATTTGATTGTTGCTGAGAACTGTCGGCACAAATTCCAGACTGACGCCGAAGTGACGGAATTCAACCGATACCTGCCTGTTTTCCTGCAGGACAGGAATGGGAAATTCGCCGCCCGCGAGAAAGCTGGCCTTTTCACCCGACATAGCGGTGAGGTTCGGCTCAGCCAGGACGGAAGCTATATGCTCCTTGGCGAGCGCGTCGAGAACCGCGCTGACGTTGACGGCACCGTTGTCGAATCCGATTTCTGCTGTACCGCCACCCTGGGTTGAACCAGACCCAGCGCTTGCAGCGCTTCCGCTTAGAACGCCCACTTTGAAATTGCCGATTTGACCGAAGGCGGACAAGTTGACGCCGAGTGACTTCATGGCGCTGCGTGAGACTTCGGCTACGCGCACGCTGAGGTTAACTTGCAGGGATCCAGCGACCTTGATGTTGTTGACGACTTGCGCTCCGTCGCCCAGATATTGCTCAGTGACTCTTTTTGCGGTGTCGGCGACCTCTGCGTCGGGCGCCGTCCCGCTAAGGATTGCGCCGCGCGGCGTATAGTTGACGCGGATGGGATAGTCGCCGACCTGCTCCCGCAACATGGCGCGTAAATCCCCGATCGGTTGCGTGACAACGATACGCAATTCGGCGAGAGGCTCGCCATTGCCATCCAAGGCGAATAGGCTGGTCCGCCCCGATTTCTTGCCAAAGACGAAGATTGTTTTGCTCGATGGCGCCTGAAAATCCGCGATCGTGGGGTCAGCAACAAAGATGGTCGTGGCTGGCGCGGGCAGATGAACGGTCTCCCCGAGCGAAGAGGAAAGGGTCAGCGTGGCGTTGATGCTATTCGAAGCCGCATGCGGCGGGCCTTTGTCCTGCTTGTTTTGCGCCGCGACACCAAGTGGGAAAGTCACAATAAGCGCGCAGAGGAGATGGCCCAGGTAACGGGGAACTGCAGGTCTTGTAACCTTGTTGGCGATCGCCCGCCAATTGAGCGCATGGCAAGGATGTTGAAGGATCAGCAAAATAGATCTTCTTTCGATTCGACAAACTATGCGGACGAGGCGTCAGTCAATTCTAGGATGTAACCAATGCCTCGGATGGTCTTGATCCGTGGCGTTGCACCTGATCTGGTCAGATGTCCCCGTAAACGATAAATTCCGACTTCAAGCGCGTTGGCAGACACGTCGTCGTTGAATGAATAGAGGTGATCTTCCAATTGCGCACGGGGCACGATGCGGCCTGCCCGGTTAAGCAGGTGCTCTAGAATACAGAGTTCGCGACGTGCGATCATCATTGGGTGCCCATCAACGAAAACCTGGCGGGCGACCGGATCAAAGTCGAGATTGCCAAATACGAGCCTCAGGTCGGTCATCTGTGTCGCCCGGCGCAGAATGGCTCTCATTCTGGCAATAAGCTCATCGGTAGAGATGGGTTTGAGCAGAAAGTCGTCCGCACCACCGTTGAAGATCGCAATTCGCTTATCGAGATCGTTAAGGCTGCTCATAATGACGGCAGGAACTGAATGCCCGTGGGTCCTCAACTGCCTCAGCCAACCCAAGCCATCGCCATCTGGCAGAGCCAATTCCAGCAGGAGAATTTCATAGCTGGCGCAAGAAAATGCACTCGAAGCCAGTTCCAGAGTACCAACGACATCAACGACGAAGCCGCCATCCCCGAGCGCAAGTCGCATGGCGCGCGCAAGATCCGCATGATGATCCACGAGCAGCGTTCGCATTTCATCTCCTCTCGAAGAGGGACGGCCCATCGAACGCGTCACCGGCGGCCATCTGATCGGAGCACACGGCGCGCAACTCGTCGCAGCTCTCGGAACTGGTCCGAGTCGGAGGGACATGCAAGTCGCTCGGTGGCAATAGGCGCGGGTGAGGACCAACTGACGGGCTCAAATACGCCGGTCGGCGAACCCACGAGGCCAGCAACCCGCGTGCGATTTCTCGTTGCATCATCTCTCCTACGTGCAGCCCCTGCGCTCGCAAGGCAGCGTCGCGGCTCAGAGCCCGATTCCCACAGAGGGTAGGGTTAGCTTTCGAGAAACTGATTGAACAAATCGATTATTTGGATCGAATGCATCCACGGTATGGATGCAGCGCACCATCTTCAACGACTGCGGCGTCCTGATGCACTGTTGTGTCTGTCGTGCTCTGCTTTTTTCGCTGTCCTTCAAGGCTGGCGAGCCTGGTGGAACCTGCGCGTCATTGGCTTGGTAGCTTGAATGCTCAACAACGGAGCGCCCTGCGCAAAGCCGCTCTCATTTCCAAAAAGCCTTGCAATCTGGTTGGAGCACTTCGCGCTCGACACCAAAATAGGCGAGGAAAACTGACGTCTGACAGGGATGTACATGCAACAGCCGATTTGCGGCACCAGCAAACGACCGCGTTCAGGCTGAAGATCGACGACCAACGGCTCCTCGATTTCCGCACCGACCGCTTTTACAAGCTCTTCCTGTGCGGGCGGATGCCGGCAAACAGCAGCACAGGGTCAGCGAAACCGGGAGCGGGCCTGCTTGATCGCCATGATCACATTGCCGCTGTCGCGCGTGCGGAGCGGAATGCAATCGGTCCAGCCGGCGGCAATCCGGTCAGCACCATCGTCTGCACGAAGCTCCCTGACGAAGACGTGCCCGAATGCGCTCAACAAAGCCGGGCGGCGGATCTTTCCAATCGCCGAAGGTGCGGGCTGGCACCGAGCGGCGAACTGCGAACTCATTCCTGCCCGGCGGCGCTGGCCGCCGCGAGCGTCGATGCGGACCCAGCCGCTCCGAATCCTCCCACAACACGATGAGCGCGTCGCGGACATCGCTGCCGTAACAGCGGCTGCGGCTCTTGCCCGCAGACGGCCTCTGCTCACGACGGTTCATAAGACGGATCGCGCGCTTGCGAATAATAGCCGGTTACCGCCTCGAACTCATCCAGAATGCGCCGCTTGTCAACGCCGCAATAAAGCTCCACGATCGCCGCTTCACCGTGTCGCCATGCTGAGCCGCGCCATCCTTCCCCCGAACCGGAATGGCACGACCTGTCCATCCCCTTTGGAACAGGACACTATTGGTAACATTTTGCTTGAGGCAATGCGGCTCGTTGCCTTCCTTTTCGCTGACCGGAAGGGTACCGGAAGTCGTCTATCGCATTTTACCCGCTGAAAGCGGCAACACCTCGACCTCAATCGCAGATCATAGGAAATAGACGATCGCGTCGGGGCCTCAGCATCGGTTCACCGGGTTTCCGTCATCGACTGAAGCGAATTGCCCCATCGACCGTCACCGGGTGGGCCGCGATACGTCGCCGTGTATGATTAGCGAGCGCACGTAGCGGAGCCATAGCTCTCCACCCAGCCATGTTCCCCTAGTTGGAAAATGTCCGGCGGACCAGAGGTGCTGTCGTCAGCTTTTCCTGAATAGCGGCCAAGGCAATCCCTACCAGTCCATCACCACCTTGCCGGAACTGCCGCTCTTCATCGCATCGAAACCGATCTGAAAATCGTCGATGCCGATGCGGTGGGTGATCAGGCCGGAGACATCCAGCGGACCCTGCACAAGCGCGATCATCTTGTACCAGGTTTCGAACATCTCGCGGCCGTAGATGCCTTTGAGATGCAGCATCTTGAAGATGACCTTGTTCCAGTCGATCTCGAAGCCGGTCGGCGCGATGCCCAGAATGGCGATCTTGCCGCCATTGTTCATGGTGTCGATCATGTCGCGGAAAGCGGGGGCGGCGCCTGACATTTCGAGCCCGACGTCGAACCCCTCGGTCATGCCGAGCACCGGCATGACGTCGCGCAGCTTCTCCTTCGAGGCGTCGACGACATGCTGGACGCCGAGTTTCTTGGCTAGCGCCAGCCGCACCGGGTTGATGTCAGTGATGACCACTTTGCGCGCGCCGACGCATTGGGCGACGAGCGCGCCCATGATGCCGATCGGCCCGGCGCCAGTCACCAGCACGTCCTCGCCGACCAGATCGAAGGACAATGCGGTGTGGACGGCATTGCCCAAGGGATCGAAGATCGCGGCAATCTCATCGGGCACATCGTCGGGGATCGGCACGACATTGTGCTGCGGGATCGCCAGATACTCGCCGAAGGCGCCTGGACGGTTGACGCCGACGCCGAGTGTGTTGCGGCACAGATGCCCTCGCCCGGCGCGACAGTTGCGGCAATGGCCGCAGACGATGTGGCCTTCGCCCAATACACGCTGGCCGACCTTGTATTCGGTGACCGCTGCGCCGAAATCGGCAACGGTGCCGACGAATTCATGGCCCGTCACCATCGGCACCGGCACCGTCTTCTGCGCCCACTGGTCCCAATTGTAGATGTGCACGTCGGTGCCGCAGATCGCCGTCTTCTTGATCTTGATCAGCACGTCGTTGGGGCCGATTTCCGGCACCGGCACCTCTTCCATCCAGATGCCCGGTTCGGCCTTGGCCTTCACAAGCGCCTTCATCATGTTCGACATCAGGATTTCCCTATTCCGTGATTGCGCTTCTGGCGAGATAGCCTGCACAACGGGAAGGTAGGCCACTAACTCGTTTGAACGTCCGGAATGGTCAGCCCCGCCTGCTCGGCCTCGCGGCGCAAATTCTGACGGGGCCTGGGGCCGATCTGCTGGATCACCAATCCGGCTGCCAGTGAGCCAAGGTCGCCGCAAGTCTGCAGGTCGCGGCCTTGCGTGTAGCCATGCAGGAAGCCGGCGGCATAGAGATCGCCGGCGCCCGTCGTGTCGACCAGTTCCTTGATGGCGGTCGCCTTGATCACCACGGTCTCGTCGCCGCGCACGATCACCGAGCCTTTTTCCGAGCGGGTGACGGCGGCGATCCGGCAATCCTTGCGGATCTGGGCCAGCGCCTCGTCGAACGACGATGTCTGGTAGAGCGACTTGATCTCGTGGCTGTTGGCAAAGACGATGTCGACCGTGCCCGAGCGCATCAGGTCGAGGAATTCGTCGCGGTAGCGGTCGACGCAGAACGAATCCGATAGCGTCATCGACACTTCTCGGCCTGCCGCGTGCGCCAGCTTCGCCGTCTGGCGGATTGCCTCCTTGGCGCGCGGCGGGTCCCACAGATAGCCTTCGAAATAGGTGACCTTGGCGCCGGACGCCTTGTCGGCTTCGACATCCTCAGGGCCAAGCTCGACGCAGGCGCCGAGATAGGTGTTCATCGAGCGCTCGCCGTCGGGCGTGACGAAGATCATCGAGCGCGCCGTCGGCGGCTCACCCTTGAGCGGCGTGGTGCCGAAGGCGACGCCCTGCGCATGGATGTCGTGGGCGTAGATTTCGCCCAGCGCATCGTTGGAGACCTTGCCGAAGAAGGCCGCGCGGCCGCCAAAGCTGGCGACGCCGGCCGCCGTGTTGCCGGCGCTGCCGCCGGACGCTTCGATCGCCGGACCCATGCGGCTGTAGAGCAGTTCGGCGCGTTGTGTGTCGATGAGGTTCATCGCGCCCTTGATGATGCCGTTGGTCTCGAGGAATTCCTCGTCGCACTGGGCGATGATGTCGACAATGGCATTGCCGATGCAAAGCACGTCATAATCCGGCATCAAAATCTCCGCCAAAACCCGAGCCGGCTTCTTGCCACGCCGGCCGGGCGTGGTCTCGCGAGTTGAAATGGGTTGCCGCATGCGCTTGATCCAGCCGCCCTCACGCAGCTGCCGGTCCGGCTTCACGCAGCAAATCGTCAGCTTTGTCCGTCTTCTCCCAAGTGAACTCAGGCTCTTCACGCCCGAAGTGTCCGTATGTCGCCGTCTTGCGGTATATCGGCCGTAAGAGATCAAGCATCTTGATGATGCCTTTCGGTCGGAGATTGAAAACCTCGAGAACAAGGCGCTCGATCCTTTTTTCCTCGATCCTTGCGGTTCCGAAGGTATTGACCATGACAGAAACCGGACTGGCCACGCCGATCGCGTAGGCAAGCTGAACCTCGCAGACCTCTGCAAGGCCGCTGGCAACGATGTTCTTCGCGACATACCGGGCGGCATAGGCCGCCGAGCGGTCAACCTTGGATGGGTCCTTGCCCGAAAAGGCACCGCCGCCGTGACGCCCGGTCCCACCGTAGGAATCGACGATGATCTTCCGTCCTGTGAGGCCGCAGTCGCCGGCAGGCCCACCGACCACGAACCGCCCTGTTGGGTTGACCAGAAATCTGATCCCCGAAGTATCCAGGTGGGCCGGCAGGACCGGTTTTATGATCTCCTCAATGACGCCTTCGCGGACCGTGGCTTGTGAGACCGCTTCGTCATGCTGCGTTGACAGGACTATGGTATCCAGCGCCACCGGGCGGAGCCCTTCGTAGCGTACCGACACTTGAGATTTCACGTCCGGACGCAGCCAGCCAAGCTGTCCCGCTTTCCGGACCTCGGCCTGTCTTTTCGTCAAATGGTGAGCGAGTTGGATCGGCAGGGGCATCAATGTATCCGTCTCGTTGCATGCGAATCCAAACATGATGCCCTGATCCCCTGCCCCTTGCCCGAGATCCTGCCCTCGTCCTTCATCAACGCCCTGGCTTATGTCGGGCGACTGCTCGGTGAGGGCCAGAACGACGGCGCAACGTCGACCATCAAAGCCAATCGCATCATCGTCGTAGCCAATATCGAGTATCGTATCGCGGGCGACTTGGCTGTAATCGATGTGGGCATGGCTGGTGATCTCGCCAGCCACAACGACCATCCCCGTCTTCACCAACACTTCACAGGCGACGCGCGCCTTCGGATCGGTGCGCAGGACCGCATCGAGAATGGCATCGGAGATGTTGTCTGCCATCTTGTCGGGGTGTCCCGCGCCGACGGATTCGGAAGAGAACACGAACTGCCTGGTCATAAAAATGCCCTCGCTTCAAGTGCTGGAGTTAGTGAGGAGTTTCTGGATTGGGGTGGCTTATCGGTCGCGGATGCCGGGAACATCGAACGCAGTGCAGAAGTCGGCAACGTCTCTTCGTACGCTCGCATGAACTTCCTGGTCATCGGGCTGGCGGCAGACCGAGTCGATGAAAGCGGCGATCTGCACCATCTCCGTTTCGCGCATGCCCATGGACGTCACCGCTGGTGTCCCTAAGCGGATGCCGCTTGTCAGCGCCGGATGCCGCCGGTCGCCCGGGACCATATTGAAATTCGCAATGATGCCTGCACGCGATAAGCGCTCCGCATAGGCTTTGCCTGACAGCGGCCGGTCCCGAAGATCAAGGATCAGCATGTGATTGTCAGTGCCCCCAGTGACGAGTTCATAACCTCGCTCCAGAAGCGCCTGGGCCAGAGCCTTGGCGTTGTGGACGATCTGCTGACCGTAGACACGAAAGGACGAGTTCGCTGCTTCCTGCAAAGCGACGGCAAGCGCGGCGATAGTATTCATATGCGGTCCGCCTTGCAGAAGAGGGAACACGGCGCAGATTGTGTTTGCTCTTCGGATGATGGAGGGGCTGATAACGGTCTTCATTCCTTGATAAAATGAAGCCACCCCGGGGACCGCGGATCGACTTGTGAGAGGTGCTGGTGACCACATCGCAATGGGACACGGGGTTCGGATGCACTCCTGCGACAACCAGGCCGCAGATGTGGGCGATGTCAGCCACCAGATACGAGTTCACCTCCGAAGCAATTTCGGCCATTGCCGCGTAGTCAAAAATACGCGGATAAGCAGTTCCGCCGACCCAAATTAGCTTCGGGCGTTCCCGCTTGGCGGTCTCGCGCAAGTGGTCATAGTCAATTTGCTGTGTCTTTTCGTGCAGCCTGTACGGGACGCGCTGATAATCGCTGCCGGAAAAATTGACGGACCAACCGTGAGTCAGATGGCCGCCTTCGGGTAAAGGCAAGCCCATGACTTTGTCACGGGGGCTCAAAAGCGCGCGATAGACAGCCTGGTTGGCTGGCGAGCCTGAATAAGGCTGGACGTTGGCGTGTTCACTGCCAAATAGCGCTTTCAGGCGCTCGATCGCGAGGGTCTCAAGCTCATCGACGATCTCGTTTCCGGCGTAGTAGCGCGCACCGGGGTATCCCTCGGCATACTTGTTGGTGAAAATCGACCCGGTCGCTTCCAACACCGCCGAGGAGGCAAAGTTCTCGGAGGCGATCAGTTTGAGAGTTGTCCGCTCCTGACGCTCCTGTCTTAGAAGCAGTTCGTGAACGCGGGAGTCGACGGCGGCTAAGTGAGGCCGCCCGTAAGTGTCGGGCTGCGCGATGGCGCCGCCGGCGGAGTTATCCATGGTAGTCGCGCTCCATTTGGACTGATCTATTTCACGATCAAGCAGGCGGTCCCTTCAACCGCGCGTCTTGTATTGCTTCCAGGCGTTGTAGGTCTCTTTTATGATGGCCATCATCGTGGGGCAGGAGATCGACCACCAATTGAGCCAGCCCGCCATCCTTGCCTCCTGCTTGCATATGGTACGAAGACTGCGGACGTTGTTCGTTGCAGCAAAGAAAGTTGGCTCTGCCCAGCCGCCGAACGTGGCGTCGAACCTGCTCGCGAGGCAGACTGGTAATATCGGCCAGCTCGCCGACGGTTAGATCCGCATGCGCGCAAAGGCCCAGGATTCGAAGGCGATCAAGATGCGCTGCCGTCCTTAGGCGATTTACCAGTGTCAACATTGGTTGGCATCAACCCGGACGGGATGCAGCAAGCCGCTAGCCCTTCTATCCCCATCAATCCGCATGAGACCTCTCTCGTCATTTGCTGTAAATCCGCTGGTATGGATGCTAATGGAAGATGGATCACAGTCCTTTCTACGACTAAGACGCCAGATATTGGGGCTAATGTACCACCTGACAGGAGACTACACTCACGAACATTATGTGAATTTTTTTTAACGTTGCTGAGAATCAAGGGTGAGGTTTGGCGAATGTCTCGCCGTCGACTGTCGAATCCTGCCCGACGGGATTATGGGGTGCGTAGCCTGCTTGTCCTTTCCACATGACCAGCGACGATGGGGCGGAGGCGGCAGACATAGCTCTGGAGCATGCTGCGGTATCTTTGGCCTGAAGCCGAGGAAGGCGGACCGTGGCTTCCGCGCCGCTGCCGGGAGCCCGCGAACAGGCCAAGTTGATCAGCCGGGTGTTGCCGTCATAGAGCGTGAGACCCAAAGCTGGCCAGCCGCGCCCTGAGGCTGACGCACCGCTCAGCGTCCACCTTGCTCTCGAAGCCCATCGGCATAGCGCCGATAACGACTTGACCGCGTGCGTGTCGACGAGCGATCGGTGAGCGCAAGGATCGAGGGTGCAGTGCAGGATAATGCTGTTTTAAATCAGCGCTGTTTTCAGCCGACTGCCTTGAGCGTGGGCACAAGGATATAGGCCCAAGGCAGGAGATCATCGTCTGCTGTTCGGGAGGCCGCCCTGGGCGCGCGACAGCCGTTCCTTCGGCTGCGCCGCTCCGCCACCATCCGCGCCGTGCCTTCCGGAGACCATTCCCGCTGCCGGCCGGCGCCCGTGAAAACCTCGACCCGGCGCACCGGCTCGAGATGGCTGGGCTCAGCGTAACTCTGAAGTCGTCATATACCGAAGCCTTCACAGACTTCGGACATCCCCCTCACAGTCCGATCCAGATGGCGTCAGGAACACCGCTGCGTTGATGCGGATGAACCCCTGCTTGTGCCACAATGACCCTTATGTCAGCGCGCGAGCCAAAGCTTCCGCGCAAGGCGACGGCTAGGATAAGGCAATGCCGACGAAGGGCACATTGCTTGCCACACTCTGGAATGATGGCATGCTCGGAAGGCCTAGGCTTTGCTCAGGGCCGCCTGCAAGGCGCGCTTTGAGGTTATTCACATAGCCTTCTGCGTAGTCCTGCGCCGTCGAGACCGAAAGATCAATGCCTGCCGCCAAGGCCTCTTCCATCAGGTGCTTTACGAGCCCATTTCGAATGGCCAGCTTGACCTCGGGGCCTGCGATAAGGCCGATCGCCTGCGCGGCCATATTGAGGCCAGCTTCCTCCAGCGCTCGCTTCATATCGCCTCCGTTAATGGCCGTACGCAGGAGATTGGCTGCTTGCGACTCAGCCTCGAGAACCATCGAGGCAAGATCGGCTACTTGTCCGAGGCCCGGAATGAAGCTGAGCAGTCCCACCGCCGTTGCCGCCAAGTCGAGCACTTTCGTCTCGATTTTGAGCACGGAGTCGACGACGTGCATGACGGCCCCGCCGTTCTTTTTGGCTGACTTAATGTCAGGCTGGTCCATCAGGCCCATCTTCATGTCCGCGACGGCATTCTGCTCTTCTGCGGTTTGGGCGCCGTGGGTGATTGGCTGCTGAACGTTGCGGTTCGCAGACGACATGTTTGTGCAAAAATGGGCAAAGTCTTTTTTGCTGATATTGCCGGAATCAACCGTATGCCCGCCGCCAAAGTCGAAGAATTTATGATGGGTCTTATAGCCCGTGATCGAATTGTTCAGGAGGCCAAACAGAAGAGGATCTGAAAGGAGCTGAGAGGCTGCTTCCCGCACTTTCGGATCAAGGCTCTTGTCGTCTTTCATTTTCGCCAGTTTGTCGCGAGTCAGAACACCGCTTCCAAAGAACGTGTCCTGATGGTCCTTGATCATCTCGACCGTATTCAGCTCAGTTTGCGTGAGGCTCATCGACGATGAGGCGACTTGCAGGAAATCCTCTTTGTGCATCTTCCCTTTCGAGCCACCGCACAACTGGTTCCAAGCATCGGGGTGATCGAGGAAATATTGCGCCGCCGCAATGACCTGGGGCGGAAATTTGCCGTTTTTCGATTCGCCGCCGACCATTTTCTTGAACTCATCCAGACTCAGGTCCTTGGACAGATTTTCGGAGTACCGGTAAAACTCCCGCAAGGCATCGCTCAAGGTCATGACCGAAGGCTGCAAACCTCCGCTGCCGTCGGATGGTATGTAGTTCTGCTCGTAGCTTCGCGCTTGGGCTTCCTGAAATGCAGCAACTTGTGGGTGGTGGTTTGAAAATCCGGCCAAGTCCTTGGCGTTGATCTTGCCTCCACAGCGGCCGTCGCCCTGCGAGCCAATCGCATAAAAAAGTCCCGAATCCTGCTGCAGTCCCTGGATCGCCGCTTTCAGATCCGGTGGCGTAGAGGGATCATTGGCTTTGTCGGTCAACGACTTCCAAGTAAGCGGGCATTGGTCCTTGTGACGGTTGAGTACCGCAACAATCTGCAACTCAGCCGTGGTCAGCGACCCACCGTTCCACGTGATTCCGGGGCTCGGCCTGGGAGCCGGCTCGATCTTCGGAGTGACGCCGAGCAGATGTTGGGCTTCAGTCGCCTTGGAGCGTTGCGATTGGTCCTCCTTGAGAGCCGCCCTCATATTTGGCGGCAGCAGATCCAGTGGGTGTTGCTCCAAGCCATTCAATGTCAAGACATCCGGTGCCAGATGGCCCAAAGGGTCCTGCCGCAATTTATCCATTGTCGAATCAAGATTCGACGCTGGCAGATCCCCTTGCGCGAAAGAGCCGGGCTTGTCTGCCAGCACACAAGTGGACAGCATCGCTTCGAAGCACGATGCACTTTGCTGATGCTGGGTCGCAAAATGGGAAACTTTCAGGCCCGGCCAACCCCTTGCGGACTGTAGCGAATTTGAGCGGTAGAAAGTTGAAAGATTACTGGCCGACATTATGCATCCTCAGACGTGACGTTGAAATCCCCACAAGAGACCCCGACAGAAGATCCCTTGCGTTTCACAAAATTCGACAATTCCAAGCGTCGGCAGGTCACGAATGCGCCTGCCCTGCCTTCAATTGCTGTGTTCCGGGCCGGCTCCAAGGTTCGGTCCAACACAATGGCCGGAGTCACCGCGAGAGCTGCCGGGACTCATCATGAGCGGATTAGCTTTCGAGAAACTGACGAGTTTGCGAAGAGTTCACAAAGGGGTAGCCGCAGTCATGTTCTTCAGAGCTGCGGGAAATCCTCAATGTTCATTTCTTGCCCAGCTCAGGCTTCCCGCCAACGCTATCCTGTTGTGGGATGTCAGAAGAATAAGAAGCATCCGGTCGTCCGTCGCGAACGACCGTAGTGGAGGAGCCGCGAAACAAGATCAGCACTGATTCCTTTGGCGTTGCCGCTATGTGAGTCTGCGCCTGCGCCTGCGCCACCAAGCCGTTAAAGGTCTGCTCCACGAGTGCGACGAAGCGCGGTGGACCGGAAACGAAGACGAGGCCATTGCCTGGCACGGGTTTGACCACATAGCGCTCGTCGGAGATATCAAGCTTGTCGAGAGCCCCCTTGAACGCATCGAAGCGAATCGACGTCATCAAAAGCATTCGAGTTTGCGATTCTTGTGCAGCAGACACATAGAGCACAAGGCCGTCATAGTACCATTGTAGACCGTAAAGGTTCGTCAAGCGGTCGAGGAACGCGCGCGGTGGCAAATCAGGCATACGTCCGCGAATTCGCCCCTTCACCGCAGGACTGATGTTGACCCTGATATTCAGGTTGTTGCCGAATTCCTGCAACGCTGCAGCGAGCTCCTGATCCAGAACCGTGTATCTATAGGGTGTCGCCGGAAGGGACAGCGGGACTGCATGCGCCGGGTGAATCCCGGTGGACAGAAAAAACCCGGCACAAAGAAGTCTCAAAACATGCAGGGTGACGGGTTGGATAAGCGTTCTCGGCATGTCGCACTGATAAACCAAACGCTGAAATCATCACAAGTGACTAAATTGCCGAAGAGATTTTAGATTGTCGAAATGACGCCGCCGTTAGTCAGCTTGTTGTCAGCTTGCCCCCCTAGGAGTGTTGCGCCGACACCGGGTGATGAATGGGCGGGGCTCGCCCGGTCAGAGAGAGCAACCGAGTCCTTACATGATGATGCCTGTCACGTCGATCTCTGCCACTCTAACGGCTGGCCTCCCCAGGGTCGGATCACCGTCGATTGTCGAGCAGGCCCAGTTTGAGCGCGCCTTAGGGCATGCAGCCGACTCGCTGAAAAACGATGCCGCCGCGGGGCCAGCGAGTGCGGCGCCAGTTGCTGCGGCGATGGATGTTCAGCGCGCGGCTGCGCCGACGAGCGGCATGGGCGATCGCGTGTTGCAGACGATTTCCTCCCTATATCCACACAACACTGTTTCCTTCCCCGCGCTCGACCATGACATAGCCCTTTCGAAGGGCGCTCTACCGGGACCGGCGCAGAAGCTTCCCGTTCCAGGTGAGGCGGGAACCGGAATCTCGGGCATTCCCCAACAAGGGCAAGACTTCGAAACGATGATGGCTGGTCTTCGGGATGTTTACAACGGCGTCACCCAGGTGGCGCTTATCTCCAAAGGCGTCAGCGGCGTCACATCATCCGTGAATAAACTTTTGAAGGAAGGCTGAACCGCGCGCATGATTGGCTTGGCCGAGGGCGAAATCATGCGTGGCCTGTCAGGGTGGCGGTCGGTTAGACTTGTCATGCTGCCAGTTCTCGTCGCCCTCACTGCTTGCAAAGCCGACCTCTACACGCAATTGCAAGAGCGTGAGGCAAATGAAATGCTCGCACTTCTTGAAGACAACGGGGTCGCCGCGATCCGGGTGGTCGCCAAGGATGGAACCAGCACGATCCAGGTTGACGAAAAGCTGCTCGCCTTCTCAATCAACCTTCTGAACGCCAAGGGGCTGCCGCGCCAATCCTTCAAGAACCTCGGTGAGATATTCCAAGGATCAGGCCTGATTGCCTCGCCGACCGAAGAGCGTGCCCGTTACGTGTATGCCCTGAGCGAAGAGTTGTCGCGGACGATCAGCGATATCGATGGCGTTTTTTCTGTACGTGTTCACGTCGTGCTGCCGCATAACGACCTTGTGCGAGCCGGTGCCACGCCATCCTCGGCCTCGGTGTTTATCAGGCACGACGCAAAAACAAATGTCGCGGCTCTGCTGCCAAAGATAAAGATGCTTGTAGCCGACAGCATCGAAGGCCTGTCCTACGATAAGGTGGAAGTGGTTTTGGTGCCGGTAGAACGGTCCGCACACGAGCAACGGCCCGATCCGACTGCTGTTTTGCCACAAGCATCACTACCTCTTCCTGCGCCACTTCTGGCGACCGTAACAGGTTTTGCCGCAGCCGTATTCGCCGTGGCCTGTTATCTCTTGATCGGCGTTGTTACGCGTCGGCGCAAGCAATCAACCGGCGTTTCCAAGGTCGAGGGGCGCCGGGATGCTTCTGCTGTCGAGGCCATTCGCAAAAGAATGCCTGCAATTGGACGTGGGTGACATCTCATTGCCAATGCCTATACAGACCGCCCGACCTGATGGTCCGCACTTTCCGGGCGCGAGCGAGCTTGCGGCTTCGGCCCATCCAACCCGTCTTGCGGCGCGTCTTGATCCAGCGTTATCGGCCGAAACGTTAGTGAAGTTGCAGAAGTGTTCCAGACTGCATCCAAGGCTGGCAGAATTGCTGGGCAACGATGACGTGGATCTGAACCACATCGGCTGCAGGCCGGACCTTCTACGCGGGCATGATCCATATCGAGCGGCCCTTCTTGCTGGTAGTATCTGGCATGCCCGTTCGCTGGTCGCGTTTGTCTCTCAGCCTGAGCTTGCCATCCTTGTTAAACGCATCGGCGTGGATGCACACGCATTCGGAATCCGACACCTGCTGCATGCTGTTGACAAAAGACTGATCTCGGACCCAGAAAAACTCGCTCAGCAAATCGAATACGATGGACACGCATGTCTTGGAGCTTGGCTCCAGGACAGTTCAGCGACCGAGCGTAACCGCGTGCTTCTTCGATTGCCCGAGGGGACTGCCGCGGAGACTCCAGCACATGAGCATTGGACCGCCGCCGGCCAATTGCTTTCACTTGTAGTAGCTCATTTTGAGACAGAGACCCCGGTGAAATGACAGTCGAACTTTCCGAGGGGCCAATAGCGCCGCAGATGCGTCCAGTCGGACCACTGATACCCGCGAGCGAGCTCGAAACCTGGCACAGCGCCGCGCAAGCCCTTGCCGCGGCAGAACGGCATCGGCAGCGCGTTCGAAACTGGGCACGCGCGGTTTACCAGCGGGCGTGGGCGCGCGGCCACATGGAGGGCTCGAATGCAGGCACCGAGGAGATGGCAGGGTTGATTGCGGAGACAATCTCCGAAATCGCGCGACGAAAGGCGGCTCTGGAGCAGGAATTGCCGCAGCTCGTGATGGAAATATTGAGCGATCTTATCGGCGCTTTCGATCCGGGCGAGCTATTGGTGAGGGCTGTTCGTCACGCCATAGAGTGTCAATACAGCGGCGCCGACGTTTGCCTTCATGTTTCTCCCATGCAAGTCGACATGCTTGCACGAGAGTTTGCTCGATGCGACGGCCAGGATGGTCGACCAAGGGTGCGGATCGAGCCCGACCCGACATTGTCGCCGCAACGCTGCGTGCTGTGGAGCGAGTACGGCAATGTTGACCTTGGACTTGACGCCCAGATGCGCGCGCTGCGCCTTGGTTTCGGGACGCTCTGTGAGAAAGGCGAGCTATGAGAAAGCCCGTCCCAGAACATAACGCTGACGCCGACACTCGAGCTCTCGTTCCAGCAATCTCGTCTTTGAGGGCTGCGGCCAAGCGAATTGACACGCGTGCGGTGCGCGGTCGGATCACGCGGGCTATCGGCACACTGGTTCATGCCGTCTTGCCAGACACTCGTATTGGGGAACTTTGCCTCCTAGAGGACCCGCGAACCGGGCTGTCGCTCGAGGCCGAGGTGATCGGCCTGTCGGGTGATGGTGTATTGCTGACACCGATCGGGGACTTGGTGGGCCTATCCAGCCGCGCAGAGGTCGTGGCCACTGGCCGAATGCGTGAGGTGCCCGTCGGCGGCGATTTGCTCGGTCGCGTGATCGACAGTCGTTGCCGCCCATTGGACGGCAAAGGCGAAATCAAGACCGTCGAAACTCGGCCCCTGCATGGCAGAGCCCCCAATCCGATGACGAGGCGCATGATTGAGCGGCCATTCCCGCTTGGGGTCCGTGTCCTCGATGGTCTGCTGACGTGCGGCGAGGGCCAGCGGATCGGGATTTATGGCGAGCCAGGTGGTGGCAAGTCGACGCTGTTGTCACAGATCGTAAAGGGTGCCGCCGCTGACGTCGTCATAGTGGCGCTCATAGGCGAACGTGGACGGGAAGTTCGTGAATTCATCGAAAGGAATCTTGGTGAAGAGGGCCTTCTCCGTACGGTCGTCGTGGTTGAAACATCCGACCGCTCGGCGGTAGAGCGTGCGCAATGCGCTCCAATGGCGACTGCGCTCGCGGAATATTTCCGCGATCAAGGCCTACGCGTTGCTCTCATGCTGGATTCGCTGACGCGCTTCTGCCGCGCTATGCGCGAAATAGGCCTTGCTGCGGGTGAGCCGCCGACGCGACGGGGCTTTCCTCCTTCCGTTTTTGGCATGCTGCCAGGCCTGCTCGAGCGCGCCGGCATGGGTGAGCGGGGCTCAATCACGGCCTTCTATACGGTGCTTGTAGAGGGTGATGGCACGGGTGATCCAATCGCCGAGGAATCGCGTGGTATTCTCGATGGCCATGTCATCCTCTCACGCGCTATTGCGGCGCGATCGCATTTCCCCGCTATTGATGTGCTGCAGAGTCGCAGCCGCGTCATGGATGCAGTCGTTTCGGGGACACATCGCAAGGCAGCATCCATTTTCCGCGAGCTCCTGTCGCGCTATGCCGAGACCGAGTTCTTGATCAATGTTGGCGAATACAAGCCAGGTGGAGATCCCCTGACTGACCGGGCTGTCGCGTCAATCGACGAACTGAGGGAGTTTCTGCGCCAGAGCGAAGATGACGCGTCAGATTTCGAGGAGACGGTCGCATGGATGTCGCGTCTGACCGCGTAAACTGGATTCAGTCTTCGAGGTTACGGCTTCTGAAGGAAATGCAAGAGCGTCGTGCCCTTGGCGAGCTGTCCAAGAAGGAAGCCCAGCGCGATGTGGCCGCCTCAGCCGTACAAAATGCCTCTAGGGAGCTTGCAATGATACAGCAACATTGTTCAAGAAAAGAAGCAGCGCTCTATCAGCATCTGATGTCACTCGACAACTTGTCTAGCGCAGCGCTCGACCGTCACCGCCTTCACACTGAACAACTTGCCGCTGAGATCAATTCCAGACGGCAGATGCTTGATGATACCCAAATCGCTCAAGAGGAGGCTGAGATGGCGGCGTCCAGGACGAGGGAGCTATGGGTCATATGTTCGGCGGCAAGGGACAAATGGCAACAAATCGAGGACGACGTGCGGCGCGCCGTCGAGACTCATTCGGAGGCCGCAGCCGAGATCGAGGCCGACGATGAGATACTGCTGAAATATGCGAGGGGGTCGCTTGCCTAAATGCCGCGCAACCGGATCCGACGGTCGCAAGAGGTCGTCCGAATGACACGACCGTGCAGTCTTTGATAGGCGCTGCGGTCACACCCGCCATGTTCGAACCAGTTCTGAAACTGTCCCACACGGTTGTCTCGTGGCTCAATGATACAGCAGCGCCGCGCACGCCGTTTCAAAGCCGGATCAACGAGGTGCCGCTATCGGTGCGAACGGCAGGGCTTGTCTGGCAGCAGGAACCTGCTGCCATTCCGATGCTTGACTGCGTCTGGAGAGTGGGAGCCGAAACGGTCATCTTGTCACTGTCGCGCCCGCTCGTAGAGGAGTTCATCACGACAGTGCAGAACGGCTTGGCCTTCCCTTCCGAGCCAACTGCTTCGCTAATTCTCGAACTCGCTCTGGAGCCGCTTGTCACTCGACTGGAGGAGACGACGCGTCTGAACGTGCAACTCGTGCGGGTATGCGAAGCCACGATGCTGGCTCCTCATCTTGAACTCGACATCATTTTCGGCGCGGTCAAGGGCAAGGGCCGTCTATTCCTGTTCACGCCACTTGACGGCTTAGTACCGCCTGCGTTTCGCGCGCTAGGCGAACTGCTTGCCCAGTTGCCGCGGCAGCTGGGCGGGCTGCCTCCAGAGCTCCCGCTCATTGTTGCAGGAGAGGTCGGCACGCTTCGCCTTCCTGCGGCGCTTCTTCGAAGCGCATGTGTCGGTGATGCATTGTTGCCCGATATTGCGCCGTTCGGCCGCGGCCAGATCACCCTAGCTGTCGGCCAGTTGTGCGCCGAGGCGGATCTTGACGGCGATGAATTAATCTTGCGGGGGCCTTTCCGCCCGCGACCGTGTCCTTTGGAGAGTGCGCATATGACACAACCCGGATCGCAACTGGAGCTTACTAAGGATCTCGACGATGTCGAGATCGTGCTTGTCTTTGAATGCGGCCGCTGGCCTATTTCTCTTGGGGAATTAAGAAGTGCCGGCGAAGGGCATATTTTTGAACTTGGATGGCCGATCGACGGCCCGGTCGACATAGTGGCCAATGGTCAGCGTATCGGGCGTGGCGACATTGTCCGCATCGGAGAAGAGCTGGGCATCAGGCTCCGTGGCGGGTTTGCATGCAATGAGTGAAGCTCAGCCGACAATCCTGGCGCTTCTTGCGGTTACCGCCGGACTCGGTCTGCTGGTTTTAGCAGTTGCCACGACAACGGCCTTTGTAAAGGTATCAATTGTTCTTTTCCTCGTCCGCAATGCGCTCGGGACCCAGACCATACCACCCAATGTGGTGCTGTACGCCGCGGCGATGATCCTCACTATGTTCGTTAGTGCGCCCGTTGCTGAGCAGACCTATGACCGCATGTCGGATCCCAAGCTCCACTATCAGACATTCGACGACTGGGTAAGCGCCGCTAAAGCCGGAAGTGAGCCCTTGCGCGAGCATCTCAAGAAATTCACAAATGAAGAGCAGCGGCGATTTTTCCTATCTTCGACAGAAAAGGTCTGGCCAGAGGAAATGCACGCTGCAGCCACGCCTGATGACTTTGCAATACTTGTACCATCTTTCTTGCTATCAGAATTGAAGCGCGGATTTGAGATAGGATTTCTACTTTATCTGCCTTTTATTGTTATAGATCTGATAGTGACAACTATCTTGATGGCAATGGGTATGTCGATGGTCTCACCAACTGTTATATCTGTCCCGTTCAAGATCTTCTTGTTTGTTGCCATTGATGGTTGGTCAAAATTGATGCATGGGCTTGTGCTGAGTTATACGTTACCGGGAGGCTGATCATCACTGAATCCAGCATCATTACTCTTATGAGCCAATCACTGGTGGTTTTCATGATCTGGATTCTACCGCCGCTCATTGCATCAGTGGTTGTCGGCCTCGTCATCGGCATCCTCCAGGCGGCGACGCAGATCCAGGATGAAAGCTTGCCGCTCACCGTGAAGCTTCTGGTCGTTGTCGCGGTGATTGGGCTGTTTGCTCCTGTGCTAAGCGCCCCGCTCATAGAGCTAGCCGATCAGATCTTCACCGAGTTTCCCGCAATGACACTTAGCTACTAGTCCGCCCCATGGACGCGCCATCGGCCGATATTCAAATTCTGATCCAGACGGCTCTCGAACTCGTCGTTGCGGCAGGTCTTGGGGCAGCCCGCGCGATGGGCATCATGCTGATCTTTCCCGTATTCACACGCTCGCAGATCAGTGGGCTGATCCGGGGCTGTTTGGCTGTTGGCTTCGCACTACCATGCCTGGCACACGTCAGCGGCGGATTGCCGGCGCTGGATCCTGATACGCGCCTGATCCAGCTAACCCTGCTCGGATTCAAGGAAGTTTTTGTCGGTGTACTCCTTGGCACTTTTCTTGGCATTCCGCTTTGGGGCCTTCAGGCTGCCGGGGAGCTTATCGACAACCAACGCGGCATCAGCAGCCCGACCGCTTCGGCCGATCCCGCGACGAACAGTCAGGCTTCCGCGATGGGCGTTTTTCTGGGGATCACTGCGATTGCCATATTCGTCGGATCAGGAGGCCTGGAAACTTTGATCAGTGTCCTGTACCGCAGCTACTTGATCTGGCCGGTGTATCAGTTTCACCCGACACTGAGTGGGCCAGGAGCAATGGAGTTGTTGGGGCTTCTCGACAGCATAATGCGCACGGCATTATTGGTATCGGGGCCTGTCGTGTTCTTCCTGATACTGATTGATATATCGATGATGCTGCTGCGTCGCTTTGCCCCGCAATTTAAGGCGAGCCAACTGTCTCCGGCAATCAAGAACATTGTCTTTCCAGTTCTCATGGTCACCTACGCTGCCTATCTGGTGGAGAGCATGAAACTGGAGGTCACACGTGCCAACGGCGTGCTGGAGTGGTTCGACAAATTGCTGCCATGAGCGACACAAGTGAAGAGAAGACACACGCCGCCAGCCCGAAGAAGTTAAGTGAAGCGCGCAAAAAAGGACAGCTGCCACGTAGCTCCGATTTCGTCCGCGCGGTCGGGACTTGCGCTGGGCTCGGCTACCTTTGGCTAAGAGGCAGCGTGATCGAGGACAAATGCCGGGAAGCGCTCCTATTAGCCACCAAGTTGCAGAGCCTACCTTTCGATACCGCGGTGCCGCAGGCATTGGTTGTGCTCGTCCAACTCACAGTCGCGGCTGTTGGCCCGCTGCTTGGAACCCTTGTCGCCGCGGTGATTTTGGCCAGCCTGCTAGCCAATGGTGGATTTGTCTTCTCTCTGGAGCCGATGAAGCTCAGCTTTAAGAAAATTGACCCCTTTGAAGGGCTGAAGCGCTTGGGGTCTGCTCGTTCCATGGTCGAAGTCTGCAAGACCATGTTCAAGGTATTGGTTCTCAGCGCAACCTTTTCCATTGTCCTTCTCGGGATGTGGAAGACAATGGTCCCTCTGCCGATCTGCGGCATGGGCTGTGTTGGCCTCATCTTTATGGAGACAAAATTGCTGATGGGAATTGGCGCCGGCGCACTGCTGGTCGGCGGACTGATCGATCTTCTGCTCCAGCGCGCGTTGTATCTGCGCGAAATGCGCATGACCAATACCGAAGTGACGCGCGAGTCGAAGGATCAGCAAGGAGCGCCAGAGTTGAAAGGTGAACAGCGTCGCATCCGCGAGGAGGCGGCCGACGAGCCTGCGCTTGGCGTGCATCGCGCCACGCTGGTCTTAACAGGAAGGGCGGTCCTGATCGGTCTGCGTTACGTTCGCGGTGAAACCGGGGTGCCGTTCTTAGTTTGCCGTGCCGAAGGTGAGCGCGTTTCACATGTGTTGAGCGAGGCGCGGGCACTACGCCTGACGATCGTCCATGACCATGTCTTAGCGCGTCAGCTGATAGGCACTACAAAACTCGGCCACGCGGTTCCTATGCAATATTTCCAGCCTGTCGCGAAAGCATTCTTTGCCGCAGGCTTGGCCTAGTCATTGGAAGTCCACGACTGCCCAGTTCAAAACTGACCTGGCTCCATGCTAGTGGCAAATGTCGGCTGGCCATCCGTGCCCCAGTGTCTCTGTCAGGCCAACCGCGCAACCGCGGGCCTGGGGCAATCACTCCCCTCGGATCTGCCACCCAGCAACTACGGCAAGTCCTCCGGGCATGACCTTGCAGCCTCTGCTGGCCGGTGCGTGGCGCAGTCCGAGGTTTTGAGGCCGGCAGTGCGGATTTGATTGGTGCAGCCGTTGGAATGCCCTCGTCAGCTAGTCGTCAACTAAGCGCCCTATGTTGAACAGCCGTGCTAACTTGAGCTCGGTTGCGAAACATAGGAGTACGAATCGTCATGTATGGTCGAATTGGTGGCTCATCCGATAGTTACCGCGCGCATAATGCCGGCGAGCAATCGGATGCAGGAAGCGAAGGGTTCGCGGACACATTTGCCCGAATGCACTTATCCGGATCGGAAGGTAGCGGCGCCTCATCATCGGCGGCTCCCCAAGCATACTCCCTCAATTCCCGACCTCCTGTGGTGGAGATCAACAGGACTTCCTTCAGGAGACAGGTGAGGCAATTTCATGGTGATGAAATCACGCACATCGCCGACAATCCTCAAGAGTATTCGGAGTTCGTATCGTCACGAGCCAGGCGCACCGCGGACGTTGCTCAGCAATATGGCATCCGTCGAGATACGGAGCACGCGCGATATTTCAGTTACCAATTGGGAGACCGGAGTGCCGGACTGCTGAGAATGGAAGGCGGATTCAGCATGAACGAGTTCGAATCGGAAAGTTGGCGGGAACAATTTCCTGGTCGAACTGAGGTCACTTCCATAGTGGATCTTCAAGTCGCCCATCCGCTCGTCGAAAATGCGGGCGATATTCTGCTGGAGCATCAACTTCGGATAGACGGCGACCGACCGTTGCTGAATTGGCGTGCGGCTAATCCGGAAGCACAAGCGCGCGCGCAGACGATGGGGTTTGTTGAAGTGGATCATGGCGACCTGGTGCTTGACCCTACGCAGCATCCCGACAAATGGACGAAGAACAGTGCCGGTGAGTGGCAGCGTGCAGGCAAACCTCCACTCTATCTCCACAAAACCGAGGATAGCGACAGCAGCGATAGCGGGTCCGACGACGATTTCATGTGATTTGTCGACCCGCCGCCGAGCCTTGCAACTGGTGACGGTTGCAAGGCTGTTGGCAGTGAATGCTAATTGTCCGGCGACAGCCCCGCCTTAGCGCCAGCGCCGCCGAGCAATCCAGCCCATCTCCCAGACAATAAACTGCGGATGCGCATCGTGGGTGCTTGCGAGCGGATTGTATTCGGGCCGGAACTCCGCCTCTTGGAACCGAGCTCTCCCGAATCCAATTTTCTCCACCACACCGTTGGGTCGTTGCGATGCGCCGATCCCGATCGGATCGGCTATGCCTGCTCCGCGCTCGCAGGAAGACCTTCCGCCTCGATCTTGGCGGCGCGATCTCGGCGATAAGTTGGATGGGAGGCAAGATACGCCGCCACGTCAACAGCCGGTAACGCGACATCGCAAATCGGCCCTGACGGTAGCCGATCGACTCCAATCGCCGGACCGCAACTCGCGCAGCGGCATTCGCGGTTTGGCCAGGAGAAATGCTCGCTGACTCACAGCGTGGCCGGCCGCATTCTGAGTGCCCTGTCATGCAGCCTGCGCCGACGGGAGCTCGGCACGCGAATGGCGTGGTTGGCGGCCAAGCCCTGAGGTCAACAAGGACTTACAGAAAGCGGGGGTGAGTTTGCCGCGATGAATTATGACCTTCTCGCGACCGGACCTAGCATCGGCTTCCTCTCGCTCTCGATTGTAGCCGCGCTGTTCGTTGGATTTAACGTGGCAAGCGGTGAATTCGGAATCAGCCAGCCCTTCCAAGTTTCTGGCCATGACGGGGCGACTCGTGTGGATGTGCACCCACATCGGGCTCGGCATCGCACCATTGACCAGCATCTTGGGCTGCAGCTTCATCTCAAACAGCTTTCCTGGCTCGCCACGCAGCGCGACCGGTGCCTCCGGCGGCATCAATTCGTCGGCATTGCACAAATGTTCCAGGTATTTTTGCGCCGGAAATGCGTAGGTCTTCATGCAATCAGTCGTAATGCCGGCTTTTCCTTCATTCAATGCGTTGGCCTGTCCCAGCACCATGTTCAGCAACCCTTTGAGCTGGTCTGTGCGTTCGTGCACTTTGGGTAGCTGGGTGGAGGTGAGTAGCAGGCGTACATTACGCCCCTGCAACCCGGCGAGACAGGTTTGCATCTCAATGGCCTGGGCTCGCAGGTACTGGGCCACATCGTCCACGACCTTACCGGCCTCCTCAGGCTTCATCTGGCGCACTTGGGAGACGACGCTTTGCTGACCGGCCAGATCGAACTGCAAAAGTTCGTCCAATCGTTTGAGCCGCTCCGTCAATACCTCCATTGACAACGCGGCGCCCCCGATTGTCGAGCCTGCCCCCGACGAACTCGCAGCCACCTCTTGCGCTCTCACCTGTGTACTCGCAACTTGATCCGAGCGCGCGAGAACCTTGGCTGCTGGCACTGTGCCGGCGTTCGCAGCGACTGGTGTTGATGGCTGCCCGGCGGCAGAAGTCCCGGCGCGAGCTGCCGACTTATGCTTTGACTTCCCTTTCCTTCGCGCTGTAGTGCCTTCTGACACTGCAGCCGTACCAGCAGTGCCAGCCGGTATCGCAGCGCCTGCCCTGGCCGGCATCGCAGCGCCCGCCTGGGCCTGTGGCGCCATGATGGCTGACGGCGGAGACTGCAGGTTCAACAAGTGCATGGCATCGTGCGCAGTGATCCATGCATCGTCCACGATCCGTTCGAACAGTTTCAATGGGAGGCCGGCATCTGGGTAGGTATGGCTTAGCTTGGTATGCACCTCGTGCAACGCCAATCCAAAATCCGAAAGCCGCTCCATGATTTTTTCTACAACCGCGCAATCATGAGCGTTGAGTGTTTTGCCATCATCCATTATGCCCTTCGCCAAAGAGAGGGCGCGAAGAGCTTCTTGAGCGGCGCTTGCCATCAGCTGCACCACTCCATTTCGACCGACGAGGAGTTCCTTCAAATCTGGCTCGAACCTGCTCGCCCGCAGTTCAATCTTGGCCCGCGCAAGACCGATCCGCTCACGGACCAGCCAGATCCTGACACTCAGTACCGAGCCGGCACGCAGCCGCAGTGCGCACCGCTCGGCTTCCCGCATCACGGGCGTTCCACTGGATAGGCTAGCGGTGGCAGCGCAGGCGGATCGCTGCCGTTCGGAGCGCCATGCCTTTTTTTCCCACCACTTAATTGCCGCCGTATGGTGGTTCTCCACATTTAAAATCAACAGCTCCTGCCGGTCCGCCTGGGAGTAGGAGTAGAGTTTATCGACCATACCTGCCGCTTTCTTGGTCTTTTTGTCCAATTTCGTGATCGTCGACAGGCCAAGTTTGTCTACTTCATTCGCGGCGTCGCACACGATCTGGCAACATCTACGCACCTTGTCGTCTGGCATAATTGTCTGCGCCTCAGCCGCAGGCAGGCTAGCGCGGTACTCCAGAATTGCTGAGGCTGCATCGACGACCCGACTGATCAGCTCCACCGCCTCCTCGGGGACGTCGGTTTTCCTGGCCGCAGCCTCGCAATCAGTCAGTTGTTGAACAAGACTGTTCATTCTGAGCTGTGTCGGACTGATATCTTCATTTGACGATGAGCTGGTGCCTTCCACCTGCGCGGTTGATAGTTGGCTACCGACCGGCGCCATGGCTTCGCCCTCAGACATGGAGGGAGAACCGCGCCGCCTTGCGGCTGCGCCACGTGGCGCTACGGTTCCGCGTGGTGGCGCAGCGGCTCCACGTCGCGGTGTGTTCAGGATTTGATCTTCGCCAATCGAGGCGCCTGGCAGACTTTCGCGGGCATCGCCTGGACCGCGCGCAACTGGAAGGGAGGAGGGCCTCCTATCGGCGTCCCCAGAGCGCATCTGCTCCACAACGGAATCGAATGACTGTCCACCTTCTCCCGCAGCAAGACTTGATTGCGAAAGGGAACTGCTCGCCCGCCCCGCGCGGCTGGCTCCAGTTTCAGCCTGCGATTTCCGTGGTCGGCCAATGCCCTTCATATTGCGTCTCCGTAGTAGGCGAGAATGTGCTGCTATTGTGCTGGCGGCTGACGAGACCAGCGGCATCTTTCGGTTAACGTCACGGTCAGCCAGACCCGCGACGGCGTAATGTTCCCGCCAAAGTGCTTCTCAGTAGCAGGCCAAGATTGGCCCGAGCTCACAGGACTTTCGCAACGTTGCCATCGATGTCCTGAGATTATCAGCGCTTCAGTCCGCCGATTTCCAGGAACAGCGAATGAAATCAGACCAACTCGGCTAGCTCCCCTTCCTAGACACGTGCCTGACGATTTTATTGATGCGTCACTCCTCTCGTTCGCCACCGACAAAGTCACACATTTGCTTCAGAGAAGCGTGTGCGTTGCGTATCACGCGGACCATTTCGATCTATAGTTACAAAAAGTGTCGAGACGGGACCTTTGGATCCGAAGGTCAGGCACGGCCGGCCTAGATAGACCGCTTGGCTGACGATTAGCTGACGATGGGAGTTCTCACGAACAGGGCAAGAAAATCCGACCGCTTCAAGCTTTCGATATGGTGAGAAGAGGATCCGCACCGGCCTCCCAAAGCCGGCAGACCATCCCATGTTCGTACGGTCGCCGACCTTCTCGAAGCCAATGAGCTCACCGCGCCGGGCCGTGATGTGCAGGCGAGAGAATGGTGATGCAAAGACCGAGTTCCTGCTCGTTGCGTGCGCCCGTGGAGCCAGCAAGAATACGGTCATTGCGGTCATGCAGCACGTGGACCGTGTCTCCTGTTCGACACCACAGCATCGAGGATGCAAACGAGCTGCTGCGGCTGCCATTCGGTCGCGGCATGCGTGGACGGCGGGATTGGCCGAACAGCCGAGATCGTGGTCGACTGTTCGATGCGAGAGCAACATCCTGCAGAGCATACGTTTTTGCGCTGGCCGGTTTTTGTCAAAAGCCGTCAGGTTCTCGAAAGCTCCCGCCCTTAGCTTGATCGAGGCTAACCTTTAACACGTCGCCGCCAATGGCAAATGCCGGAGTACCTGATGATAGCAGCAATTGGGAGTGGAGTTGGCAACCTCGGGACTTCCTTGATCCGAAAGGGCCATGGGGATTCGAAATCCGAGCATTCTGGTGATGGCAAGCCGGCTGATGGCAATGATGGCAAGCCAGCTGGTGGGAATGATGGCAAGGCAGCTGGCGGGAACGATCGGGCGGATAACCGGACCGTTTCAAATGATCAACTTCAAGACAACTCACAGTCTGCAGCACAAAGTGAAGCCTTCCAAAGTATCCTGCGATCGTTCGCGTTCCAATTCGCGAACGATGCGATGGCTGAGGCCGATGAAGCTTTGGATGACACAGAAGATGCCTGACGCGGGAAATCCGGCGTGAGGTCATACAGGCCGTTATTGACGGCACAACTCCAACAGAAAAAGGAATGATCATGGCTGCAGTTGATAATAATAAAAAATCAGGCAATACCAATACCAGTAGCGCCGGCAATACCGATAAAACTAACAGTGGCACTCCCGGCAATACAAGCGGAGCTGATGCTACTGCTTTTCAGGCGCAAGTGCAGGAACTAACCAATGTTAGCTTGGAGGCGACGAAAAGGAGTGTCCAGTTGCGCACTCTAACGACCAATCTCCAGACCATCAAGAAGGCCGCCGACGAACGCGTTTCGTAATGTCGGAAGCGGGTTTTAGACTGCCCCCTAGCGCGTCTCCTTATTGACGCGACGTAGTCCCGAAATGAGCCGCATGGCAATTGCCATGCGGCTTCTATCCTGTTTGAGAGATGCTCTGTGGATGACGCCGTTTCCCTCCGTTTCGAAGTGCGTTCGGGGCACTATTGCGGTCTGACCGGCAAGACGGATCTTCAAAAGTGTTTAATCGGCAGCGGCTTCGATGCCGATTTGGTCTTTGTCGAGCAGGGACTGGCACCGCATCACCTTCGTGTAACTCTTCTTGGCAAGTCGATCGAACTGGAGGCGCTTGCACCCGGACTCAGTATCGAGGGCAACCGGAATATCGCCGCAGGCCAGTCCGTTGTTGTGCCCCTTCCTGTCGTCCTGCTCGTAGGCGAGATGTCCATTGCTTTGTCCGTGCAGGATGCAGAGCCGCCTGGTTCGACCGGCATACCGCGCCTACCGATCGGTGTGCTCGCCATGGTCATAATCAGCTCACTCGGGATCGGCGCGCTTTCAGGCACGATCTCCTATCTTGGCAATGCAAGTGGATCGAGCCCCAATTCACTTCGGGCTGAAGTCGCGTCCAGAACGATCAGTCACCGCGCTGACAATGAACTTACGGAGGCAGCGGCCCAAGAGCTGCAGGAGGAAGTCGATCGAGCGGGTCTTCTCGACGTCAAGATTGGGTCGGCAAAGGGTGTTGTGACCGCCGAAGGCACCGTCACGTCTGAATCGGTCATCAGCTGGCAGAAGCTTCAGCAATCGTTCGATCGTCGCACCAAGGGTACTCTAACACTGGTGAACGGAGTGCTCATCAAAGAGGAGAAGGCGCCATCCGCAATCGCGGTCGAAGCTGTGTGGCATGGGGTCCAACCATATATTGTCATCGACAGCGAGAAGTATTTTGTCGGCGCCATTTTGGCTGATGGATGGGTGGTCGAACGTATTGAGGACAGCCGTGTGCTGCTGAGCAGGAATGGCCGCATTGCTGCTCTCCAATATTGAAAGCTCGCAGGCCCCATCAAGCAGCACTCTATGGCCAGCCAAACATCCTGTCGCGCTCGGTGCTGACAAGCTGGCTCCGTTGGAAACATTTGCTGCCCAGCCATTTCGCGCCTGCTTGTGGCTCTCATGCAGGGTCACGCGCTGGCCAAGGCTGAGGCGCCTTCGGAGTTCGAAAGCCACGTTTCATGGCGTAACAGCAGAGTAAGTCTCAACCGATTGCAAAGGTGTCTCGATGGCCAACGTCCTGCGTGACTTCATCAAGCGTGCGCCGGCCAGCCCGGATTTAATGGTTGCGTTGATGCTGCTTCTGGCTGTCGCGATGATGGTCATGCCTATCCCGGTCGTGGTGGTCGACGCCCTGATAGGATTCAATATGGGGTTGGCCATACTGCTGATGATGGTTGCCCTGTATGTCAGTACTCCACTTGATTTTTCCTCTTTGCCCGGCGTTATTTTGATTTCCACTGTATTCCGTCTCGCGCTCACGGTCGCAACGACGCGACTGATCCTGGCCGAGGGGGAGGCCGGCAGCATTATTCATACTTTTGGCGATTTCGTCATTTCAGGCAATATCGTGGTGGGTTTCGTCATATTTCTGGTCGTCACCATGGTGCAATTCATGGTCCTCGCGAAGGGTGCCGAACGGGTGGCAGAAGTGGCGGCGCGTTTCACGCTGGATGCTCTGCCGGGCAAGCAAATGGCGGTCGACGCAGAGCTACGCAACGGCCACATCGATGCCAACGAATCCCGCCGGCGGCGCGCCGAATTGGAGAAGGAAAGCCAACTCTATGGCGCGATGGACGGCGCGATGAAATTTGTGAAGGGCGATTCCATCGCCGGGCTGGTGGTTATCTGCATCAACATGCTGGGTGGAATTTCGATCGGCCTGCTCTCCAAGGGCATGTCCTTCGGCGAGGTACTGCATCACTATACTCTGCTGACGATAGGCGATGCATTGATATCGCAGATTCCGGCCCTTCTGCTCTCCATTACTGCGGCGACCATCGTCACCCGTGTGACTGGGACGGCGAGGATCAACCTCGGTACCGAAATGGTCAGTCAGCTCACGGCCAGCACTCGAGCCTTGCGACTGGCGGCCGGCGTCCTGGTTGTAATGGGGTTCGTTCCTGGGTTTCCCCTCCCCGTCTTTCTGATGCTGGCCGCAGTGTTCGCTGCGGCAAGCATTGTCAAGGCTGATGTGCTGGGCGCCGGCACTGCCGATGCGAAAGGTGGAACTGCAGCGGAGCCTAAGCAAGCCGCGCCTGCGAAGGAATTCCCGATCGCATTTTTTCTAGCGCCAGATCTTATGCAGGCGGTCGATCAAGCCGAATTGCAAAAACATATTGGGCGCGTTTCGCTCCTGGTCACAGCCGATCTGGGCATTATCGTTCCTCGCATCCCTGTCTTGGTTGACGAGCAGCTGCCTGCATCGCAATTCCGGATTGATGTCGAGGGCGTGCCAGTCGAACAGGACGCCTTAGATCCAAACCAGATGACGCTCCGAGCCGATGTAGCGCACGTCGACTCGAGCGGTGTCCCCCTTAGACGTGAGCCGAAAACGGACAGACTCCCGGTTGAACATACCCCTGCAAAGGCCCTTACGGGCGCCGGCACGGAGCATAGGGCTCCCGGCGAACTCCTCGCCTTGCGCGTCCATGCAGCGTTGACCCGCTACGCACCGCGATTGGTGGGCATCCAAGAGACCCGACATTTCCTGGGCCGAATGGAGCAGGAATATTCTGAGCTTGTGAAAGAGGTGCTACGCACGACGCCGATTCCTCGGATTGCCGATGTTCTGCGCCGCCTCCTGGAGGAAGGTATCCCAATCCGCCACACCCGTCTCGTGTTGGAGGCATTGGCCGAATGGAGCGAGCGTGAGCAAAACGTTGCCCTGCTGACGGAATATGTCCGTTCTGGTTTGAAGCGACAGATCTGCCACCGCCATGCCAACACGGAGGGCATCGTGTCCGCCTTGGTCGTCGAGCGCGAGAGCGAGGATGTGATGCGTGGCGCGGTTCGAGATTCGGATGCAGGCCCCTATCTCGCACTGGAGGATCGGCAAAGCGAAGCGATGCTATCACAGATACGTCAGGTCCTTTCGAACGCAGAACCGGGTCAAACCCGCCCTATTCTGTTGACGTCGATGGATGTCCGACGTTTCGTCCGCGGCTTTCTGACGCGAAACGGGATTGATCTCGCCGTGCTGTCTTATCAAGACCTCGCCTCCGACTTTACAATTCGCCCCGCAGGATCCGTCACACTCCCGCACGGATCGAACAGCGGATTGTTAGAGTAGTCCCACCTTTCCTAACTGAACGCCACGCGCCTCCCCGATAACTGAGAGATAATA
This sequence comes from bacterium M00.F.Ca.ET.205.01.1.1, assembly GCA_004791255.1. Lineage (GTDB taxonomy): Bacteria > Pseudomonadota > Alphaproteobacteria > Rhizobiales > Rhizobiaceae > Mesorhizobium. Next base: position 30,758 of record SRUQ01000014.1, on the reverse strand, counting down.
TGAATAGTAATACAGTTTCTCCATCGCCTATGTTTCTGCGCCGGAACTCACTTCTTTTTGCCCTACTCGCCATTCTGCCTTTGGGCGGTTGCGCCAGCTGGCAAAAGCCGGCTCTTTCCGTGCAGGAGACATCTTCCCCCGAGTTGCTCAGCGCCGATCAAATCGATCCGGCTATGCGCGAACGCATTTTGCGCGAAGTTGGTCAGGATGTTCAAGAGCGGGCTTTGCGGGATGAGGTGAAGCAGCACCCGGACAATGTTGATGCGGCGATACGACTTACAAATGCCTTGGTGGGCCAGAAGCGCCCGCACGAAGCGGTTGAGGTGCTCGACAGCGTCTTGGTTGCAGCCCCAGGAAACGTACGTGCATTGAATGCGAAGGGCGTGATTTTGGACATTGAGGGGCGGCATGACGCGGCACAGGCCCTGTATCGGCGAGCTCTCGAAAACGAGCCAGGCAATCAGATGGTGCAGCATAACTTCAATCTGTCGCTTGCCTTTAACGGCAAGTCCGAACAACCAAGGTTAGCACGATCGCAATAGGTGGGCACAGCGCATGTGCAGCCTGTTCCCCCGCTCGAACACGCGCTCGGCTCCCATCATAGATGGCCCCCTGAAGAGAGCCATATCTATGCAAAACAGTTGCTCCAGATCTGGCCGGCAGAGATCGGCAGGAGAGCCGGATGACATCACGCGGCCACCCGCAAGGCCACCCGCCTCGCTTCGTTGCCAGAGCGCCCTCTCCCTCGCCAGGTCACCGTCTCGCAATGCGGCGACCTGGCTTAAGGCGGTCGACCGAGCGCCCGATGCAGTAGCCATGAATACGTAACGCAGCGATGGACCCGCCGGATCGTGTCGCGCTTGTGCTGGCCGTCCCTGCCATTACAGCACGGTGATTGTAGCTGGATCCTATTCTAGAGGCATCGATGGTGCGGATGCCTTCGATCCAAACAATCGATTTGTTGAATTCGTCCGCCTGAGGAAATTAGCTGCGGCGATCCGACTTCCGACGCCTGCAGGCGCAAAACCAACAGCGTGAGCGCTGCGGGTCCGGAGGCAGGCTGCAAAGTGCAATCACCAGCGCTGATAAGCGGCAAGTGAAGAATGTATCGCTCGGGCGACTCCTGTGTTGTGCACGGTTGCCCCGCGAGGTGAACTGTAGCAGCTTGGCAGCTCAGCGTTCACGAAAGGAGAAAAGATTTGGGGCCAAGCAAAGACCGGCTTTTTTGATTGTCTTGCTGTATCGCTATGGTGGGGCGGGCGCGACCGCTCCCATAATTCAATACGCTGCCTTTAGCGATGGACGATGACGGGATGCGTCGCCGAGACTTCAATGGTGGAGGAGCAGCGCACCCGTCGATCCATTTGCTTTCAGCGGCAACCGCCACTATGTAGCGACACTTCGCCCAACTGTGTTTCAAGCTGCCCGGAGAAGTTTATGACAGAAGAACCCCACAAGACCGACATCCTCATCGAGCTCACTGCCGATGTTGTATCAGCCTACGTCTCCAACAACCCCGTCCCGGCGGGGGAGCTTCCTGCCCTGATCGCCCAAGTGCACGGGGCTCTAAACGGCACGGCTGGACTCATACCGGCAGAAGAGCCTGTGCCTGTAAAAAAACCTGCTGTCCCGATCAAAAAGTCGATCGAACCGGACTACATCATTAGCCTTGAAGACGGCAAGAAATTCAAATCGCTAAAGCGCCATCTGGCGACGCACTATGGTCTGACCCCAGACGAATATCGCGCCAAATGGGGTCTGCCGTCGGATTATCCCATGGTGGCGCCGAATTACGCCGCTGCGCGCTCCGCCTTGGCCAAGACCATGGGACTCGGCCGCAAACCGAAAGAGCCGGAAGCCCCCGCCCCGGCGCCGGCGAAACGGACCCGCAAGAAGGTCGCAGCCTAAATCCGTATCAACAGTCGTTCCGGACGCGCAGCAGCCGTAGGCCCAATCTGCGCGGAATCAAAGGGCGGGGATGAGCCCCGCCTTTCCCGTCCAAGAGCCTCATTTCCAGAGTAATTAATGATGGCTCCAGCAATCCCTGCCGCGGCATTAACTTGCATGCTCCGGCCCGGGTTTCGAGCCGTCAATGCGTTCCGGCGATGACGAAACCTTGCCAAGGCTTTCCCGGACCGTTAGCCAGCCTTGCTGAGGCTGCCTGCAGAGGACTTTCCCGTGCGGCGATCCTGTTCCACCTCGTAGTTGATCTTCTGGCCCTCATTAAGGGTCGACAGGCCCGCTCGTTCAACAGCGGAAATGTGGACAAAGACATCCTGACCGCCGTTGTCAGGCTGAATAAAACCAAAACCCTTCGTGCTGTTGAACCACTTCACCGTTCCAGTCGCCATATCCATTCCTTTGTAATAAGTCGCACTTAGGCAGGCCATTCACGCCAGCCTGATTTGTACACGAGACTTTAGGCGCAGCAAAATCGGAAAATTGCAAGGCCCACTCGATCGCCTGATCTCCAGCAGCAACTGCAACATATGCGAGGCTCGTGCCAGACGAGGCGTATGCCAGACGTTTCGTCGTGCGCTGTCGCTCGAACGTTGACAGAAACAATGACACACCTTGCAAACTCGGCACATCTTGTGGACGTGCTCGGGTCGCTTCTCGACTGCGATACCCGCTCCTGACCGGGTATCGTCGGCCAAAATGAGGGTTTTTGTCATGCGCCGCCAGACCGAAAGATCAGGCGCGCAGCGACCTGCACACTCAAACCGGAACCCGCGAACCTCGATTAGCTTTTGCCTGCTCCGAAGGGCGGTAGCCTGCTCTGAGGCGGGCCACTGTCGGGTTGAAAACCAACTGTCGGGTTCGGAACCCCAGATTGTCGGCAAGGTACGCGCCGCCCACTGGTTGGCCAAAGGGGCACTGGCTCCTGATCCTGCCGCCATGCTCGCCCGATCTCAACCCGATCAAGACAGGTCTGCTCAAAACTCAAGGCGCGGCTGCGGAAGAAGGCGGCCAAAACTTTCGACGCTCTCTGCGGAACTCTCGGCGATATCTGCCAGCTGTTGGAGCCAAATCAAAAACCATTAATTGCGACAGGTGATTTTATGACATTCATTGCGAAGAGGCCAGAATGAACAGCGGAAGAGAGTAGCAGCTCTCTGGTCGCGGCGAGGTGGATCGTCGACACGATCGGCACCTGGCCCGTGCGGGGATCGCACCGCAGCCAGCACCAGAGCCAGACCTTGACCGCTTGCCTTGCTCAGGCGCCACAACAACGAGTGGCTGGAGCAGATCCACGTGAACTCAGCGATATCGATCAGACGATGCTTACCCTCATGAAAGCCGATCCCGACGCTGTCCAGCGCCGCGAAATCCTGACCAGCATATGGCGCCTCGGATGCCACCGCCTGCACACTCACCATCGACATGCCGGAACTCGGAACCAAAGGCCGCAAGCCTCGCCGGCCTCGGCAAAATGGAGCGGCCGCGCCTTCATCCGGGGCGGCCGGGCCAATGTTCGCCAGGCCCTCTACATGCCCGGCCTTCGCCCTGCGCTTCAACCCCGACCTCAAGGCAAAATACCAGGCGCTAAAGGCGGCAGGCAAACCCGCAAAGGTCATCATCTTGTTGCGAAAGCTCCTCATCCTAGCAAACGCTCTCCTCAAGGCGCAGCGAAAATGGCCCCTAAAACCCTTGACCGAAACGGATACCTTAGCCTTTCAGGTGAGGCGGGCCGACATAGACCAACCGCGGGTTTAACTTCGCGAGTTTAAGCTGATTATGCCGATGCCAACTCTAGCGCCTGCGCGACCGTTTTAGCTTCCATCAACAAGGCGGCAGGGTGGGAGGAAGTACCCTCCCCTGCCGCGAACAAGCTTTGGACAAAACCCCACCTTTTTTGTCCGTAATGTGATCGGGAGGCCGGGGCGCGGCGGTGCTCAGCGGATGTGACGCGCGAGATCTGCGACCCTACCCATCAGCACTTCCATCGGTCCTCGCTGGAAGACGCGCAGCCAAAGCACCGCAAAAGTGCTGATAACCACAACGAAGCCAAAGAGCGTGGACAGGCTCTCGTCTTTGAAAATGTTTATCTTCATAAGATAGGCTATTCCCGCAATGTGCAGCACATAGGCCGTCAAAGACATCGAGCCGACTGCGATTATTGGCCAGACCAGCTTTCGCAGACGCGGGAGCGCATCCACAGCGAGCATGCAAGCCGCCAAGATGATCATTGCGCAACCGGTGCTGCCCACGATCGAAAGCGTCGTTTCGCTATGAGGTGCGGCTATCCATGACGACTTGACTATCAATGACGACTTGGAAGGCTCAAAAAAGCCGTCAACGTCAGACCACCACAAGGAGGTTTCAGTCAAAGCGCGGGAACTCAGCGCGAGCAAGGATCCCCCATGGCCCAACACGGCCAGCGCGACCCCCGCCAGACCAAGGCGCCAATGCGCTGCTAGCGTATTAAGATTAAGGCGCGCGATGGCCATGCCAGCGATGAGGAAAGGAACCCAGGTCACCGCGGGATAGTAGCCGTTGACCATGAGGTTGAAGACCGGGTCGAGGAGGTTGGGGGCAACCGACAGAAGGGAGGAACGGACTTGCGGGAGAACTAATGCCGTAGCGGCAGCGATCAAGCCCAGCTGATATGCGCTGAGCCGATGGAGCGGCAATACCAACAAGAAGCAAATTCCGTAGTATTCTAGGATGACTTCGACCTGGGTACCGAGGCAGCCCAGGATTGAGCCAAGCGCGAGCAAAACAAGGGCACGAATTGCGACTCTGGCGATGGCCTGTCTACCGGCTATCCCCGACTTCGGCGCCTTGCGACCTGTAATCAGGAGGATTGAAAAACCGGCCAATACGGCAAACAGGGCCGACGGCCGCCCATGGGTTAGTTCCATCAGAAACCCGACTAGTCCTCCTTCGCCGGGGTCGGGACCGAGATGGGCGGCATACATCCCGAAGACAGCCAGGCCCCGAGCGAGGTCGATGCCGACCAGCCGATCTACTACCGACCCATTCCTAGCGTCGGCAACCGGTGCCTTCATTACCATGGTAGATTCCCTTGTTGGGTGTGTGGATCGCGGGAGCCGCGATAGGAGAGCCGGTCGGCTGCTGCCGTCGCCTCGTGAAAGGGTTCAAAACATCGCGCCATCTGGCGCATCGAGCCGGCGACAGAGCTGTTCAGCCATTAGCCTGGGGTAAGAACAACAGATCGGCTCACAAAGCCTGTGTCACGGACCTGAAAAGTGGTGTCGCGGAACCGTCGTTTTTTGCATGATGGCTAAGCCGAGAGATCCACTGCACCGACGAGAGACTCAGCGACGTTGGATATCCGATCAGTACGCCGCGGCTCCGCCGGTGACGATCACCCCGGGTGTCAAGGCCAGGGCGTAAACCTGCCATAATCTGTGGTGGTGCGCCCGCGACCAATCCGTTCGACAAAGCTCGGCGCATGGTCGAGCCAATCATATTCTTCCATGTGGCTGTTGCCTGAAAAACCGAAGACGCCGTTCGCTGGTCCAGCTGTTCCAGACCTCGGCCTGCGTCGGTCGTTAGAACCGGCGCGCCTGTTTCCCAAATCAATTTGCTGATGCAGCCGCCGGGGGTCACATTGAGCAAAAGTGCCGAGGTCAGGACGGGTTTCATAGGGGCTCTTCGTTTGGCTTTGTTAACGACCCCTTTCTTGCAAGTTGTAGCTGACAGCAGCCTGAAAGCTCCCCAAATAATTCGCTGCCGCCGGTTCAGCCTATTGTCAGCTTCGACCAATAAGATGGGAGCCTTGCCCTCATACCGGAGCTCGGCAGCATGATGCGAATACTGCTCACTGAAGACGATAAGGACCTTGGAAGTGCTATGCACGATCATTTGGTGGCTGGTGGCCACGCGGTCGACTGGGCCAAGAACCTGTCCGAAGCGCGCGATTATGCAGCTGTGGTCGGCTACGACCTTATTTTGCTCGACGTTCACCTGCCGGACGGCAATGGGATCGACTATCTGCGGGAGCTGATCAAGGAACTTGAATCGGCACCGGTCATCATTCTGACAGCCTGCGATCGGATTTCGCATCGCATCGAGGGCTTCAACGCTGGAGCCGACGACTATTTGGTCAAGCCGTTCGATCTGGGGGAACTCTCAGCGCGTATCCATGCAGTGGCACGTCGCCATGGGCATTTTCCGGAGCCGCAATTTTCGGTTGGGACGCTTTCCATACAGGCAGCCGAGCGACGCCTCTTCCGCGACGGGCAGGAGGTCTACCTGACTTGACGCGGATGGGCGGTGCTCGACTACCGTCTGCCCCAGCCCTGCACGGTCGTTTCAAAAGGGAAGATCGTGGACGCGCTTTTCGGCAGACGGCGCTGATTCATACTCTAAAAGAAAATTCGGCTTCCAGTTGCCTTGGCCATGACTGCCCTTCCCGAGAGATGGGTGACATTTCATTCCGGATAGATGGGTTACACTTTCGGCCCTTTGCAAGGAGAGCAAGGTGCCTTGGAAGGAGTGTAACGTCATGGAAGAGCGGCTGAAGTTCGTCGCCCGGCTGCTGGACGGCGAGAAGATGGCGGTGCTTTGCCGGGAGTTCGATATCTCGCGCAAGACCGGCTACAAGATCCTCACGCGCTACAATGATAGCGGCCTGGAGGGGCTGACGGACCGATCGCGGCGGCCCTATCGCCACGCCAATCAGCTTCCGTTTCAAATCGAGAAGCTGATTGTGCGCCTCAAGCAAGACAAGCCGACATGGGGTGCGCCGAAGATACGCGAGCGGCTGGCCCGGCTGTATCCGGATGTGCACCGGCCCGCGATCTCGACGGTGCATATGCCGTGCTCGACCGCCACGGCATGGTCGAGCGCCGCAAGCGCAGGCGCAACAGGGCGACGGGGACACCACTTTCAAACGGCTGTCGCCCTAACGATCTTTGGTGTGCCGACTACAAGGGCGAGTTCGGCAGAGAACACGGCCGGGACAGGGGATCACAAACACTTGACCGTTCCAGACCCTGGCAGTGGCGCATCGATTGACCGTTGGCTCTGTTCGTGGGCACCGAAAATAGGGCCTTCTTGGTCCTCGGCAGAGAATATGGCCCGGACGGGGGATAACAAACACTTGACCGTTCCAGACTCTGGCAGTGGCGCATCGATTGACCGTCGACTCTGTTCGCGAGCGCCGAAAATACGGACGACCCCTATGGTCAAAGTGCACTTCTGACCTGCTAGGCACTGTTCGATAACTGGAGGCACCCGCTACGGTGCCCTCGTATTTAAGACACCTGTCAGTTTCAAGCCTGGACATTGACGCGTGGCGCGGCTGCCATTCGTTGACCGCCACGTCGAATTGCCCGCCAACCAGTGTACAGCCGCCGGTGGTCACATTGAGCAAAAGTGCCGAGATCAGGAGGGGTTTCATAAGGCCTCTTCGTTTGGCTTTGTTAACGACCCCTTTCTTGCAATTGTAGCTGACAGCAGCCTGAAAGCCCCCAGATATTCGCTGGCGCCGGTTCAGCCTACTGTCAGCTTCGATCAATAAGGCAGGAGCCTTGCCCTCATACCGGAGCTCGGCAGCCTGATGCGAATACTGCTCATTGAAGACGACGACGACCTTAGAAGTGCTGTGCACGATCATTTGGTGGCTGGTGGCCACGCGGTCGACTGGGCCGAGGACCTGTCCAGAGCGCGCGTTCATGCAGCTGTGGCCGGCTACGACGTTATTTTGCTCGACGTTCACCTGCCGGACGGCAATGGCATCGACTATCTGCGGGAGCTGATCAAGGGGCTTGATACAACGCCGGTCATCATTCTGACAGCCCGCGATCGGATTTCGCATCGCATCGAGGGGCTCAACGCTGGCGCCGACGACTATTTGGTCAAGCCGTTCGATCTGGGGGAACTCTCGGCACGCATCCGTGCAGTGGCACGTCGCCAAGGGCATTTTCCGGAGCCGCAATTTTCGGTTGGGACGCTTTCCATACAGGCAGCCGAGCGACGCCTCTTCCGCGACGGGCAGGAGGTCCACCTGTCTGGACGCGAATGGGCGGTGCTCGACTGCCTTCTACGCCAGCCCGGTTCGGTCGTTTCAAAGGGGAAGATCGAGCACGCGCTTTATTCATTCAATTCGGAGTTCGAGAGCAACACAGTGGAGGTTTATGTCAGCCGGCTCCGCAAGAAGATCGGCGGGGATAGAATAGCAACCGTGCGTGGCTTCGGATACAGGCTCGTGGTCACATGACGAACTCGAACAGCATGACGAGAAAGCTGATATCGTGGTTAGGCGGGGCAACGCTCCTGGTTTGGATCGCCGCCCCAACCATTGCTGCGTTCATTTTTTGCAATAATGTAAACGAAAGTTCGGATGACTTGCTCCAGGCGAGCGCAAAGTACAGACAACCAGAGCTGATCAAGGTCTTGAATGGAAAACACGTTGATCAATACAATAACCACTTGCAAACTTATGAAAAGTACTGGACCTATCGTGAGCAGGTTATTAATAAGTACGGGGTAGTGCTTATTTCTGAACCGGAAGAGGGTCAGCAGCCCTTCCCTGATGCTCCCCTGAGTAACGGCTTTTGGGGAAACGCTGATTACCGCGTCTACACAGAGCAGATCCAAGACGGCGTGTATCATCAGTTGGCCGAACCGCTTGATGGCCGCCGTACCACAATCGCGAAGGGCGCACTTTTTGTCTTCCTTCCGACACTCGTGCTCCTGCCCTTTAGCTTAGCTGTTTGGTGGATCGTGATCCGGCGCTCGCTGCGGCCAATCGAGGTACTGCGACAGCAGATCGGATCGCGCGACGGCGGCAATCTGTCACCAATGGACTTGAGCGATTTCCCGGCAGAGTTGGCTCCAATCGCGGCATCCGTCAATCGGCTTCTCGATCGTCTGCGGGCGGCTCTCGAGGCCGAACGCGAGTTCGCCGCAAACAGTGCGCATGAACTGCGCACGCCGATCGCAGGTTCAATCGCTCAGATGCAGAGATTAGTGGCCGAGCTCCCCAATGGGTCGGCCAAAATGCGTGCGCGCGGCATCGAGCAAGCGCTGTCGAGCCTTGGCCGCCTTGTCGAAAAAGTGCTTCAGCTCGCTCAAGCTGAATCGGGGGTTGGCATGGCGGATCACGCGATCGATCTTGTCCGATCGGTTCGGCTGGAAATCGACGACCTGAGGAAAAAGCCGCAATATGCCGGACGCCTGCATCTTAACGTCGACGGCTGCCCCACTTTGATGCGCAAAGTGGATGTCGATGCGTTTGGGATCCTCCTTCGTAACCTGATCGAGAATGCGCTGATACATGGACTGGCCACTGTTCCGACAACAGTTTCCGTCCAAACTGATGGAACCATCGCTATTGCAAACGCCGGACCGGTGGTGCCCCTCCCCGACCTCGAAGGGCTTACAAAGCGATTTAGTCGTGGTGCTACTCCTGCTGCGGGCTCAGGCCTTGGTCTACATATCGCTAACATGGTTATCCAGCGGATCGGTGGCAGTCTAGAGCTTGCGTCGCCCGCCCGCGGTCGCAATGATGGTTTCGAGGCGATCATACGAATTCCTCAATGACACCGGTGAATTCGACGACAGTTGGACACAGGGCGGATTGCTGGCAAGGCTGCTGACATGGCGAACTGTACGGCAGTATGTATACGGCGTAGAAATCGTACTTCACACAACGCATTTCGGCCGCGGCAATCAATGCCGCTATCATCGTCTGAGCAGTTCGATCGAAGCGACACGACATGATCGGCAAAATCGAAGGCTCCGCCTCACCGCTCGCTCGATTTCGCCCGGGGAGAAAAAAGGCCATCCGAGAAAGTGCAAGCCGCCGCGCAAAGGCGACGTGTCCAATTGTCTGGGTGCCCCTGTGCGCCGGCCCGATCGGGTTGGCGCAGGTCCAGTAAGGACCCGGACCAACCATTCCATTTAGACGACCGGCAGGTTTTAATCGGCGTCCGGATCGCCGTCCCAAAATGCCCCAAGTATACGGCTAGAAAGGCTGCCAACGATCGAGCTTTGGTCGGAGGCGTGCTTGTCAGCGTCTTGGGTGCTTGACCGGCCCTTGCAATGGCCATCGCCATCGCAAGTATCGTGCGTGGCAAGTGAGACCGCAATTTCATCAGCCTGGAGCCGACCGTATCGGTGCTTTTTTCTGATTTAGGGATTTTTCGTTTTCCTCTTGGATCATCACGGGTTTGGAGAGGATCTGGTGTTAAGTGCCATTCGGAGCGCCGGCGAACCGCCCGAAATTAATGTGGTCGAGTCATGAAGCCTCCCGAATGCGTTAAACGAGACCCTTTATGGCGGCCCTGGCTGACAACAGTCTGAAAGCTGCAAGCGGCATGCGAAAATGGGGCGATCCTGAATGACGACAGATGCTATCAACATGAAAGAGGCTCGCCCTGAAAGCTGAGCACGCTTTATGCTCAGGCTGCTGACAAGGCCGAAGCAGCGTAAGTGCGTAGTGAAATCCAAGGTCCACATGGGTCGTCGCGCGTCCCGTGCGCCTGGGAAGGCGCCGGCCCGGCCAAGCTTTCCCAGCTCGTCCGCATGATGCTTCGCTGAGCGTCAATGGACGTTGGCGCGAGACCAAGGCGTCGTGCGTTGCAATCCGGACGGTCCAGGGTATCAGGAGTTTCACGGCCTCGGCCCGCTTGGCTGGCCACAGTTGAAGCTCCAACGTACCGGCTGGCACCGGGAAATTGGGCTCTGCGCTGCCTCAACGCTGATGGCACGGTCAATGCTTGCCTACCGATGGGGCCGCCCATGCCGTGATGCTGTCGGTCGACGTTCGCAAACCAGACCCTCGCGAGACCCAGCGAAGGGGCTCGCCGGTACGACGAGGGACCTTACCTCTTTATGCGCGGCATCATTATCGAGGATGACATGTTGCCTTACACGTCGTCCCTCGCGCTCGGGTCTTTGTGGGGCGGATGAAGTCCTGATCGCGGTGGCACTGCTGCATGTTTGCGTAAGACCCATCCAGTCACGATCGCGCTGTCCTTCGATGTCGCGGTGCTGATAGGCGGGCAGATCGGTGTGCGCGGCGCCCGCCAAAGGATCGTCGTCACGCCGGAGGAGGCGAGCGTCATAGCCGGCGCGCCGGCGAAAGGCGCTTTCTGTCGGATGCCCGACAATGTCGGATATCGCAAGTATCAAGGTTGGATCAAACCTTGCGAATCGGGGCTTTCTTACTTGGCACGGGGCATGCTCAGGTATCCGCAAACACCCAATGGATAACGAGCAGACTTCCCATGGCCTCACCATGCCGAAAGTTTCCCGGACGCATCCAAAGATGAGGCTCGCGTCAGGCCCAGCAACACGCTGACGGCTCACGTGGCTCGGCGTCGCGTGCCGATCCACTTTCTCCCAATAGGCGTTCGGGAGACATAGATCCTTCAAAATGAGGAACAGATCACTTTGCCGGGAACGCAGCCCATAACCCCACTCTCCCTATCAGAACTACCAAGCAAGCCCCGCACTCATGGGCTTCGCAGGACGTCCGTTGCGTCCGAGTTGGTCGGCGCGGGGACGGCTCCGATCCCCGTCGCATGGGAGGACGGCAAGGCGAGGGATTTCGTGCTCGACAACGGCATGGAGGTGGTCGTCATTCCCAACCACCGGGCGCCGATCGTCACCCACATGGTGTGGTACAAGATCGGCAGCGCCGACGAGCCGCCGGGCAAATCCGGCATTGCCCATTTTTTCGAGCATCTGATGTTCAAGGCGACGACCAACCATGCGGCCGGCGAATTCGACCGCGCAGTGTTCGAGATCGGCGGCTCGCAAAATGCCTTCACCTCCTCCGACTACACCGCCTTCTATCAGACAGTGGCGCCGTCGGCGCTCGAGCTGATGATGAGCTTCGAGGCCGACCGAATGCGAAACCTCATCCTGACCGACGATGTCGTCAAGACCGAGCGCGACGTGGTCATCGAGGAGCGCCGCTCAAGCACCGACACTAACCCGCAGGACGTGCTCCATGAGGAGATCGACGCGACGCTGTGGCAGAACCAGCCCTATCGCATCCCGATCATCGGCTGGATGCAGGAGATCGAGCAGCTGAACCGCGTCGACGCCACCGCCTTCTATGAAAAGTACTATTGGCCCAACAACTCCGTGCTGATCGTGGCCGGCGATGTCGAGCCGGAGACGGTGAAGGTGCTGACCGAGAAGACCTATGGCAAGGTGGCGCGCGGACCTGACCTGCCGCCGCGCATCCGGCCGGTTGAGCCCGAGCAGAACACCAGGCGCACCGTCACGCTCTCAGACGCCCGCGTCAGCGTGCCCAGTTTTTCGACGCAGTGGGTGGTGCCGTCCTACCACACCGCCAAGCCGGGCGAGGCCGAAGCGCTCGACCTGCTGGCCGAAATTCTCGGCGGCGGTAACCGCGGCCGGCTCTACCAGGCGCTCGCTGTCCAGCAAGGTATCGCTTCCAGCGCCCGCGTCTATTTCCAGGGCACTATGCTCGACGACACCAAGTTCGCCATCTATGGCGCACCGCGCGGCGATGCCAAGCTGGCTGATCTCGAAGCGGCGGCCGCTGCCGAAGTCGCCCGCATTGCCGAGGATGGTGTCAGCAACGAGGAACTAGGCAAGGCCAAGGACCACTATTTGCGCAATATGATCTTTGCGGAAGACAACCTGGACTGGCTCGCCAGCATCTACGGCTCGACGCTGGCCACCGGCGGTACCGTGAAGGATGTCGAGGAACGGCCGAATCGCATCCGCAAGGTTACCCCCGAGCAAATCAAAGCAGTTGCCGCCCGCTATCTCGCGTTCGACCGTTCGACCACGGGCTATCTCTTGCCCAAGACGCAGAATCAAGAGATGACGCTCGGCGCTCGGCCCCATGCTGCGATGAACATCCAGGAGGTGAAGTCCGAAAAGGGCATCATCGCCTGGCTGGTGGAGGACCACACAGTGGAAATCGTCAACATCGGCTTTGCCTTCAAGGGCGGCACCAAGCAGGACCCGGTCGGGAAGGAGGGGATGGCCAAACTGATGGCCGGCCTGTTCATCGAAGGCGCTGGCCATTACGACAGCGATGCCTTCCAGGTGAAGCTCGACCATGCCGGCGCCGAAATGAGTTTGGACGCGCAAAGCGACGACATCTACGGATCGGTGTGCATGCTTTCCAAAAAGCAGGACGCGGCGTTCGGCCTGCTTCGGCTCGCGCTGAACGCGCCGCGCTTCGACCAGGGGCCGATCGATCGCGTCCGCGCCGAGATTGTCTCCCGCATCGTCGGCAGCGAGCGAGACCCTAACGCCATCGCTCAGCGCAAATGGCTGCGCGCGATCTATGGCGCGCATCCTTGTTCAAGGCCGGGAGAAGGCACAAAAGAGAGCCTGCCCGGCATCACGCCGTCCGACCTCCGCGCCTTCCACCAGGCCATTTTCGCTCGCGACGGGCTCCATATTGCCGTGGTGGGTGACATTGACGCGAACACGTTGAGGGAAAGGCTTGACCAGCTGTTTGGTGATTTGCCTGAGCAACAAACCCTCGTCCCCGTCTACGATGTCGCGCCGAAACTCGGTCAACTGGTGGAGGAGAACTACGACCTGCCGCAGACTTCGCTGACGTTGGCCTGGCCTGGCGTGAAGCCTAGCGCGCCGGATTTCTACGCGGCCGTGCTGCTGAACGACATCCTTGGCGGCTCATACTTGACTTCCCGCCTTTACGAGGAGGTACGTCAAAAAAGCGGCCTTGCCTATCACGTCAGCTCTGAACTAACCCTTGACTCGCTTCTGGTTACGACAGAGACACGCTCGGACTGCGCTGCCCAAACACTGAGCATCGTGCGAGATGTGGTAAAGCAGATGGCGCAGCAAGGACCGACCGGGGCCGAGCTCAAGGCGGCGAAGAAGCACCTGATCGGCGCCTATGCCATCGACCAACTGGGCTCGACCCGCTCGATTGCAGACCGGCTCCTGGATTTGCAGATTCACAAGGCCGACGTCGACTACAACCAGCGTCGCGCCCGCAGCATCGGTCGGGTGACGCTCAAACAGGTCAAGGCGGCGGCCAAAAAGCTGCTTTCGGCCGAGCCCGCCATTTTGGTGGTCGGCCCGCCGCTGGGCGGCAAGGATGAGTAAAGGAACTCATCTCACCTTCCTTCTTCATCGGGGCTTCTCGTGGGAAGAGCGAATGTGGAGGCCCGTGGGCCAAGCAGATCATGCAGACGCGCGGAGTCGTTTTCGCCGACCTTGCGCGGCATTGGCGGTCCGGCGGCCTCTCGCCGAAATGGCGCTCCTCAGCATGTATGCCGCCTTTTTGCAGAATTCAGTCGCACGCCACCAGCAGGCATGGTGGATGAAGCAAACATCCGACTGCTTAATCCATCAATTGATGAACCGCGGGCACTCAAACTAACGAAACTGCTGTCTTTTCATCGGGCTAGCGTGGTCTACCAGCTGCTTTGCCGAGGCCCTACGACGAACCCACTGGTGCAGAATACACACTGACGGCCCGTCGACCTGGATGTTCGCTGCGTTGAGGAGGAATCCGGTATTGCCCCTGTGCCTGCCGATGATCCGTCGCCTGAAATCCCCGCACCTGTTTGGAGCCATCGACCGCCTGCCGGCACTCGGCAGACCAGTTGGCAATAAGACGTTCGAGGTCGTCAATCCGTCGACCGGCGAAGTTTTGGCAGAGCTTCCCGAAATGGGCGTGGAGGAGACACGTGCTGCGGTAGACAAGGCCTATGTTGCGCAGTCGGGATGGGCCGCGTTGACGGCCCGAGAACGTAGCGACGTTCTTTGGCGATGGCATCAGCTGATCATCGACCATGCAGGCGATCTCGCCGCGATTCTGACTGCGGAAATGGGCAAGCCGCTTGCCGAAGCCATTTCAGAGGTATCGCATGCGGCGGCGTATCTGCAATGGTATGCCGAGGAGGCCAATCGCGTCTATGGGGAGACGATCTCGGCACCCTCGACAGACCGCCGAATGCTAGTGATCAAGCAGCCCATCGGCGTTGTTGGCACGATCACGCCATGGAATTTCCCGGCCTCCATGGTGGCGCGCAAAATCTCGCCGGCCTTGGCTGCGGGCTGCACAATCGTGCTCAAGCCCGCTGAACAGACGCCGCTTGTGGCTGGCGCAATGTTCGCCCTCGCCCATCAGGCCGGCTTTCCCGATGGCGTGGTCAACCTGATCTATGCGTCCGAAGGTGATCGCGTGGGCCGTGAACTCTGCACCAATTCCAAGATTCGAAAGATCAGCTTCACCGGTTCGACCGAGGTCGGACGGCTGCTGATGCGTCAGTGCTCTGACCAGATCAAGAAGGTCAGCCTTGAACTCGGCGGCAATGCACCTTTCATCATCTTCGATGATGCCGACATTGACGGTGCTGTTGACGGTGCGGTCCAGGCGAAGTTCCGCAATGCCGGCCAGACCTGCGTTTCCGCGAACCGCATTTACGTCCAATCGAGCGTTCACAATGAGTTCGTCAAGAAATTCGTGGAAAGAATCCGGCACTTGTCGGTTGGCGACGGATTCGATGCCGGAGTGGACATCGGACCGCTCATCGACAAGCATGCTCTGGCCAAGATCGAGTCTCACATCGCAGATGCCATTGCGAAAGGCGGCACAATACGATGCGGGGGCCAGCGTATCGGCAAGAATGGCACGTTTTTCGAACCCACGGTCCTCACCGAGATTTCCAGCGTCATGGCAGTCGCGCAAGAGGAGACATTCGGGCCGCTCGCGCCGATCATTCGCTTCAACGATGCGGATCAGGTCGTGCGCGAGGCCAATGACACGATCTACGGCCTCGCCGCATACTTCTATGCCTCAAACCTGAAGCGGGTCTGGCGTGTGGCAGAGGCTCTGGAATATGGCATGGTTGGCATCAACACGGGACGCATGTCCTCGGAGGCGGCACCGTTTGGCGGGATCAAACAATCCGGCATCGGGCGGGAGGGTTCCCGTCATGGCCTCGAGGACTATCTGGAAATGAAATATCTTTGCATGGGCGGGATTTGAAACCTGCTGCACTGTCTCTCCGCCCCACCGGGGGGCGGCCTGCGGTCAATGCCGCCACCTAATTGGAAGTTCCAAACGCCGTTGACCTGAAACACGGATGCCCGGCAGGAGACTGAGCTCGCTGTCGGGCCGGACATGCCTTGGGAGGGCATAAGTCAGCGCTCCTAGGGCCGATGGGCCACTCAGTTCGTGCGCCTTTTGCCGATTGCGTGCATGTGCCGTGCCAAGCCAAAAAGCATTGATAAACCGCCGATGGATCAGCTTTTGCCCTGTTGCGCATTCTACATTGTGGGATATGCGACAATGCCCAAGCGGTTGAATCGTCGTGTTGGAGACGCCCAGACGGGTCATGACTGCTATTCTTAGGACAGTGCGCAGCAAGCCGCTACTCGCTGCACTCCAGGCACACCATTTCCATAATCAAGCGGTGGGTGCTATGTTGACCGAGCTGTCGACCAGGGAACGGTGTGAGGCCTCAAATCCCTCCATATTGTTGCACCCGCCGGTCCAACAGGACTGCAGGTCCGGCCTCAAAGGATCTTGGCTGCTATGGCGACATTGCGGTGCACGCCGCTTTCCGACCAATGATGTGCGTCCAGGTCGAGGCCGGCCCTAATGAACCACCGCCTTGGCACCCTCGCCCATCTCATTTCGGCATCTACAAGCTAGACCAGAGCGCACTTGCAAGGCGCCATGCAGTCCTGTCGGCGGGCGAACTGTTGGTGACGGGTACAGCTGCGAGCGAACGTTCATCCACCGACGCACAGCGCGGACTGTCGCTTTTCAAATTAGGAAATCTCTGTAGCCACCATTCATGAGCGCGCGGCCACGCGAGACGGCCCGACGGATGCGGTCGCGCAGATGATCGCGAGGATCCGCCCAGTCGGCATGGACGCGCCGTTGACCGATGAGAACTTCGGCGAGCTCGCGATGAGGTGCTCCGGCGAGCGAACCGTCGAGCGCACGAAGAACGAAGGACAAACGAACGCCGCGCTTTTCCGGCGCAAACAAGCGGGGGGGCAACTGTTGCCCTAGACTGAGAGCATTGAGGCACTCCAGTCCCCTCAGTCGATGCTTTAAAAGCACCGCGGGCCAGATGGCTTGCGTATGCAGGCAAACAGGGTGGAGGATATTCGCGCCCGAGACGGCGAGCTGCAGCGCGTGGTCCGCATTGCGAAGAAGAACATGCTGGCTCTTGTCGGGCGCCAGCAGGACGATTGCACGACAGGGCAATGCCGAGAGTTCGAACGGCGGTGTCGGCGACGAGGCAGGCAACCGTTCCGCAATGACCGGCAGCACATGGACGCACCAGAGCGGACACCAGAATACGACCGAAGCGCGGCCACAAGACTCCGCGAAACAGAACACCCCAGCGTGACAGGTCGCCGGCCGACGCGACCATATCGAGAAAGGATTGGAGAGACCAAGTCTTGCAATGCTGGCGCGCAGCGGTCAGATCGCGCTGGAACGCTGGATTGCGGCGTAAGAACTCCCAAGCCCACTCCCGCAGCGTCAGGCCAGCGGTGTAGTCGTATGATCTTTCATCCCGCCAATCGGCCTGATCCGCGCCAGTCAGGAGATTCATGACTGACATCCCCTGCCCGCGCCTGCGTGCGTCGAAACATTATGCCACTTCGCAAAGCATCGGCGAAGGCAGCAGACGTCGAAGACCCCGTTTCGTTGAAGCGTCAGCCATCGCCACTGTCGGCGACAGAAGATGTGCCCAAATTGCCACCAGACCGTCGAACTGGCACAGCGACGGCCAGCGCGACCTGGAATTGATCCCGTAACGGTCATCGGCTCCTGCGTCGCGATCCAGACGTCCCTTGAAGGCGCAGTAGCGCGGCAGTGGATCGCACGCTGCTTATCGGCAAGTTGTCGTAGCGGCGGCGCCATAGGCACGGTCATCGGAGGGTCTCCTGCGGCAAGTTTTCGCCATTGGAGGCCAATCTCCCCGCTAGGGCAGCCTGTGCAGTTGCACAGGTGAAGCGGATCAATCAGGGGGAGCCATGGCGGAAACTGGATGATGGCGGCTTGAGGAGAGCGGCGTATCGAGGCGGGTGATGAAGCCTGCCAGTACCTCTCAAGGAGAGTGATACGCCATGAACGAGACTATCAACACATTGTTCGCCTTCGTCAGCCCGACGAAATCGATGATACCCTGACGGATGTACTTCGCAGCGGCGCGCGCAAATTGCTTGCGCATGCGATCGAGATGGAGGCCGAGGCGTATGCCAAGGCGGTCGACTGCCTGACGAAAGATCATATTGCGTCGCTGGCGCTCTACGATTTCCCCGCCCAACACTGGGATCATCTGCGAACGTCCAATCCCATCGAAAGCGTCTTTGCAACCGTTCGCTATCGCACGGTGCGTACCAAGGGCTCGCTATCCTCGAAAACCGCCCAGCTGATGGTCTTCAAGCTGTTGGCCGCGGCCAGGAAGTGGCGACGATTGAAAGGACAAAATCAGTTGCCGAAACTCATCGCAGGTGCCAGGTTCCTGGACGGAATCCAGGTCATCGAAACGAAGCCGCAGAGCGCCGCTTGATCAGCCTCGTCACCCAAATTCCAGCATAGCTCCATCGGAACTGCCAGCCTTCCTTGCCGATCAGGCGCATATCAGCGCTGACGATACCGAGGACGGCGATGGCGGTCACCTCCAGGCCGCCGAGTAACGACCCTCAAAACACCGCACTGGTCGAGGCCAGCCTGAACCGGTATCTTGTGCCTGCCCTCGGGAGTCGCTCTATCCACCATGTGATCGACACCGACATTGCTAACATCACCAAGAAGATCGTCGCCGGGGGTCACCCGCAAGCGGCTAACACGGCCTTCTGGTGTATGCGGGCGTTTTTCAACTGGTGTCGCAAACCGCCGCAACGGCTCATCCGCGGTTTCCCCGCGAGGGATTGGAAAATCCGGATCCGGCCCCGATCGTCAAGCGCAAGCGAGTGGTGAACGATGCCGAACTGGCGGCTATATGAACGGGCTGTGAGCCCGAACCGGGCGATATCGGCTATTCGTTCGGCTCCATCGTCAAGCTGCTCATTCTGACCGGACAGAGGCGTACGGAAGTTGCCGCGATGCGTTGGTCCTCAACCTTGAAGCCGGAACATGGAACTATCGGGTGACCGCACGAAGAACGAAGAGCCTACGCTTATTCCGCTGTCCACACTGGCGGTGTCGGTCCCCCAGACGGTACCGAAGACCAATGACACGTTTTTTTCCCTGCGAGGGGCAACGAAAGAAGCCACTTCTCAGGCTACGCGAAGGGCAAGAAGGCTCTAGACGGCAAGGTCAATACTGACGGGGTGGCTTTGGAGAACTGGACCCTTCACGATCTGCGCAGGACGCTCGCGACAAATCTCGGCAGGCGGCAGGTATTGCCACACGTCATCGAGCACATAGTGAATCACAAGGCGGCGTCCTTGACGGACATTGGCGAAATCTACGATCTCTATAGCAACGTCAAGGAGAAGCGCGAGGTGTTGCAGATGTGGTCAAATCACATCGAATGGCTGATCAAGCAGGCTGCGGATGACGCTCTGGCGGCGTAGCTGCTGGCATGGGCGGAAGATGCGGCGCAACAATCGTCAGAGCCTCATCGAATTGGAGATCATGCTTGACCAGCAAATGCGCGGCCAATGCTTCGATGGCCGACCAGTGATCGAGTACTAGCCGGGCCGTGCAATCTTCGATCCGCCCCCAATCGGGGCGGCGCGGCATCAGGAACCGCAACTCACCATAGATTCGCTTGGCATCCGCGTAGTCGCTGCTTCCCTCATTCCCATCGGACGCATTCATCGCCATATCGCGCGGGTCCAGATAGCCTTCGAATGCGGATTCTGCAAAAGGACCTGCCAGACACGCAACTATCTCCCGGATCGCATCATCGCGTTCCAAACATCGATCCATATCGTCCTCGAAAATCGGCTTTCGCTTCGAGGTGAATCCTTGCGCTGAATAAAAACCCGCGCCTTCGACAACACCACCGCACTCTCCGTCACCGACGTCGGGGTAAATACTAACACTTGAGAAAGCAGGGAGTTCACGGTCGTCGTCGAACGTCTGACGGTGCAAAACGATGGCGGCCACCGCGTGCCCGGCTTCGTGATGCGCCACAAGCGGCAGATATTGGGAGGCTACATTCATGCGGTGCGGCTCTCAGGTCTAGTTTGCTTTTGCGCATAGGACCGCAATTGTCGTGCCAACTGGGAAAATCGTTTCGGGCAATGCGATCGCTCCGATAGCGTTGCGTCTCCTGTCTGACATTGTTGGGAAGTCGACACGCGCCCGTCGCAATGCGGTCGACCTTCCGCGCGAGTTGGGTGACCCGTGAAGGCGGCCGACCAGGACGATGTTGCGCTGATCGGCGACGAAGGCGCGGCCGGGCGAGATCGCGCATCAGGGGGTGACCGGCGTGTCGGCGAAGTCGAAGTCGTCGATGTCCTTGGCCAGCGGCAACTTGGCGACAGCGAACTGGTATTTGATGGAGCGGGCCTGCTTCTCCGATATCTCGGCCTGCAAGAGATCACCGACAATCCTGGGCGGCTCGTGCCGTCGCTTGATGGCGACGCGCCCATGATCTCGTCATAGGCTCTGCGCATTCCGTAGAGCTTCAGCGCTCCCATCAGTTCCAGTACCTCGGTGCGTTCCATGGCTGTTTGTCCTCCTGAGACTGTCATAGCGGGTGCAGTCGGCGACCGCTCGTGAGCTAGCTTCAGCGCTTGGGGAATGGAAAGGATCGTGCCCGGCGCCGGATCGCGGCTGCGGGCCAGGATGTTGAGGATCACCGGCGCCGACGATGCACCGTGCTCGATGGCTTCCTGACAGGCGGCCTCGACCGCGCTCAATCCGTCGGTCAGCACCCAGGTGAGGATCAACACCATCTGCCGGTCGACGTCATCAACCGCCTTGAGCTGCGCCGCACCTTCTCCATTGCCGACCGCACGACCCAGCCAAGGAACGGCGCGCGCCGTGTGCCAGGGATCGTAGACGACCTCGTTGCGGCCAAAGGAGCGAACGTGTTCTCCCACGACCACGCCATCCTCTGGCGGATGCGATCCGATCGACATAAGCATGGATCTCGATGGGCCGACCGACGGCACTCGACAGCACCGAGTATTTGTTGTTGTCGAAGCGCACCGTGCAGGTCTTCGACACCGACGGGGGAATGCAATGGAAGCCGTCGAAGCGACCGGCAGCCGCTCCCGCTGCGGCTTGGCCGCATTCGCCGACAGCAGCCGGTCCCGCGTCTCACGCCGAGCTCCCATGCGGGGATAGGGCTGGTGCTTGCGCTCGTAGCGGAACTGCGTCTGCTCAGAACGCAGGACCTTGCGCACCACCTTGCGCGAGATCTTCAGCTCACGGCAGATCGCTTTGATCGACTTCCCCTGGACCAGCGACAGCCGACGTATCTTTGCAATCGTCTCTAAAACCAACATCCAAAACACAAATGCCTCCGATCAAGCCGGAGGCATCTTGATGACCCCATCGTTAAGGGGTCCCGTTTGGACGAAAATCACCCTTTAAACAGGGTCCCCATTCCACGAAAAATCAATGCACTACCTTCCAAAGCTGCGAGAGATCGCCACCGACCGCTTTGAAGGGGCTTTCGGCGGTCTCGTCAGCGAGGTTGTGGCATGAAGAAACATCAATCCACAGCATTGGGCCGAAGCATGCCACGGGCTCATGCCGCGGGAGAGCGGGAAGATATTCTTGAAAGAAGCGGTCTCCGACATCAATACCGACAGGATGGGCAGCTTTCTCACATCACTTGAGGTCGAGCGTGGCAGTTGCGACCCGCAATGCAAGGCTGGCGGCGATGCATGCCTTTGCGCGGTTCCTGATTTCGGAGCACCCCGAATATTAGGATACGCTGCAACTGGTGGTGACACTTCCCTTCAAGAGGGCGCGTGGGTGGCACCTGTCGAATATCTCGATGAGCCCGGAAATCAAGAGCGTCCTGGCGCGTATCGACCGCCGCACGCCTTCTGGACAGCGGGATTACGCTCTGTTTTCGCTGATGTTCAATACGGATGCACGAGTTCAGGGATCCTGAATCTTCGATTGTGACCTTCGTCTGGTATCGCCCTGTCCCGCCGAGCAAAGCAACGACCGCCCCACACTGCTCACCCGGTTCGGTGTTCGATACTTGCTGCGCACACATGGCTGCGGGCGAAGGAACCACCATGGCGGAAAAGAGCATCCATCATCGCCCTTTGCGGGACACGACGGCCATCCACCTCGTCAAGGCGGGTGTTGACATCGCCACCATCAGTCGATGGCCAGGCCACTCGGGCTGAACTAACGATGCGCTACGCCCAGGCCGGTATCGATATGAAGCGGCAAGCGCTCGAACAAGTCTTCCCCGACGTGATGTCATCGGCAAAAGATCAGACGATCATCGCTTTGATGGCTGGATGTTTGGCTGGCTGCACCGCTTGTAGACGCTCAGTTATGTGGAGTTGTATCGCGGGAAGTCGCGCGTCTTGGGCTTTTGCGGTGTCAGCTCAACATCTCTCCGCAGTGCACGTTGTCACTGTTGAAGAGCCGTTTGTTCAATCTTCGTCCTGGCACGGCAAGGGTTGTCCATATTGTGGCGTCTTGCGCTTGCCGAGCTTGTCCGAAATCCAGCGCCGGATCAGGCGTGAACACTGTTGCGTAGTTCGTCAGCCAGAGCGCGGAGAACGTCGGCGCTTCCTTCCAGCGCCGTAAAAGCGTAGGGATTGAGGAACTGTCGGCCCCAGAACAGATTGCGATCTATGCCGGATAGCGTAGCTTCCTCGCTGACACGCGGCCAATTCTCCGCAATGCATCGGAGCTGGCCTTCAACAATCGCAAGAGCTTCCGGCGCGCTGAGCAGGAAGTGATGCGCCGCTTCAAGGCAGGACGCTATCCGGCTCATGCGGTTATTGCCGCTGATGAGCATGGCCTGGCTGGCCTCCTGGCCACTGCGGGCCTGCGGACAAATATCGTACGCAGGCGTGAGGGTGAGCTTAGCCCCGTCCCAGAATGCCGCATGGTTGCGGGCATGATCGTCGGTGTTGCCGCAAAGTATGTTGAAGACAATGCGGCTGAACAACTCGCGCAGAGTTTCCGACGGCGCGGTGAATCG
This sequence comes from bacterium M00.F.Ca.ET.205.01.1.1, assembly GCA_004791255.1. Lineage (GTDB taxonomy): Bacteria > Pseudomonadota > Alphaproteobacteria > Rhizobiales > Rhizobiaceae > Mesorhizobium. The sequence goes on along the minus strand of SRUQ01000014.1, from coordinate 7,704 downwards.
GTGGCGAATGATCTCCGCCAAATCCTGGTAGCTGGCGTAACGCGCCATCATCTCATCGAGCGCGAGCATCGTCAGCGCTGAGACCATGGATTTGCGTTGCCAGCCGCCCGTGACCTTGATCCGGTCGAATCGCTCGACGAGCAACACGTCGTTGCCTGCGGCGCGAACGAGCGAGACGGATGCCGCTCTGATGCCGCACAAGGCGGCAAGCCGCATGGCTATGAATTCTCCTTTGACGACGCTGTAAAGGTCGGCAGACGAGGAAAATTTCGCGACATGCTTGACGGCGTCATCCTCGATCAGCGCCTTTGGCCTTGCGCCGCCGATCGAGCTGCCGTGATGCAGCGCCTGATCTAATTCGGGGGTGAGCGGAATACCTTTCTCTACCCGCTCCGCCGATTGGACAAGCTCTTCGAGAGTGGCATTGGCCAGTGCGCGCGGCTCGTAATGCATTGGCGAAAACTGAAAATCGAGCGCGCCGATGCGGTCCGAGCCTGATTCCAGCAAGAACGTCAGTTCTGAAATATCGAGCCGCGCGATTTCATCGCCCTTCACACCGAATTTGCGGTTTAGGATAACCCGTCGTCCCCAGGCATCAGGGGCAGCATCGCGGATGCATCCCGGCATGGTTAGGCCAGGAAGCAAAGGCAATTCGCCTGCCTTCAGGGGCAGTTCCGGGAGATAAAGCGGGATCGCGCTGCCCAGTTCACGAAAGCTCCTGCCATAGTTGAAGCTGACGAGTCCGTCATGGGCATATAGCCGCCCGGCGACAACCGGCGCGGTCTCGCCCGGCAGCCAGACCCAGACATAGGCTTCGTCGTACTTGGGGACCTTAGAACTCATCGACGATCTGCTTGCTGGCCTTGTAGACGTGCTTCGGCAGCAGCGCGATGCGATCGTCCATGCGGCCTGTGAGGGCTGTGATGCCCTTGCCGTCGGCATCGAACAGCTTCACACCGACAATGGCAGCAGCTTCGAACATCAGTCCGATTTCGACTTTGGGATCGCCCTTCTCGATGCGCTGCAGGGTGCTGCGTGAAACACCGATTCTCTCGGCTAACTCCTGTGCGGTTAACCGGTGCTGCATCCGGCCAAGCCGGATGGTCTTACCGAAAAGGCCAAGCGCTTCCATCGCGTAGCGCGAATAGGTGCGTTTATACGTTGCCTTCATTCGGGTCTCTGTGACCTATGCATGATCCATATCGCCTTCTTTCGAACTTTATATAGGTAATGTCACAGAGCGACTGCCAAAGTCAAGACTCCGTATCGCAAGCGTTACCCATCCGAACGAGGAAGGCGGATATTGCCTACGGCTCCTGCACAACCGGCCAGCTCTGCGCCCCTCGGGCGAGGCGGAGATCTGGCGCTGGATCGCGGACAGCCTTGAGACGCCTCGCATGAGTCATTCATGGGCGGTCCCTGGTGCGAGGCCGCGGCGCTCGACTGCTGGCCGACATTCTCGGTGGCGGGACCCGCAGCCGGCTACACCAGCACTTTTCGACCGCATACGCGCCCAGCTTCTCTCCGAAATCATTGCCAATGAGCGCGAACCTCATGCGATCGCCGAGCTGGCCTGGCGGCGCGGAATCTACGGCACGCATCCGTATTCGAGACCGCCCAAGGGAGCCTGACTAGCGTAACGCCCTCCGATCTAAGTGCCTTCCACAAAGCCGCTTTCGCACGCGACGGGCTGCATGTGGCGGTCGTAGGCGACATAGATGCCAAGCCCTGAGAGTAAGGCTCTACCAGCTGTTCGGCGATTTGCCTCAGAAACTGGCGCTTGCCGGCGCGAACCAGTGGTATCGCGAGGGCGAGCACGCCGAGCGCTTTTCCTCCGCCCTCCACTGACCACAGACCCGCACGCAACGAAGCCGCGCTCGATCTTATCGTGGCGTGGCTAGGTGCAATGTTTGCTCTCGCCATCAGGCCGGCTTTCCCGATGGCGTGGTCAACCTGGATCTATGCGTCCGAAGGTGATCGCGTGGGCCGTGAACTCTGCACCAATTTCAAGATTCAAAAGATCAGCTTTACCGGTTCGAACGAGGCCGGACGGCTGCTGATGCGTCAGTGCTCTGACCAGATCAAGAAGGTCAGCCTTGAAACCGGCGGCAATGCACCTTTCATCATCTTCGATGATGCCGACATTGACGGTGCTGTTGACGGTGCGGTCCAGGCGAAGTTCCGCAATGCCGGCCAGACCTGCGTTTCCGCGAACCGCATTTACGTCCAATCGAGCGTTCACGATGAGTCCGCCGAGAAATTGTGGAGAAGGTCCGGCACTTATCAGTGGTCCGACGTCTACTCCCGGAGCTAAGCCGTCGCCAACCCAAGATCGAGTCCCACATCGCAGATGATAATTCGATGCGGGGCCGAACGATAAATATGCATGCTTTGGCCACCCCGAGGCAGGGCTCATTGAGATGATCCGACCGCCTTGGAACAAAGATGGGGTAGAGCAGATGAAGCGTTGGCAGCGTGTCTCCATTCGACGCGAGCGCTGAGGATGGGATCACGATCATTCGCATCACGCGCAGCCGCAAGGGCGATGCCATGGCTACTTTGGAATCGTTGAAGTGGTTTGAGCCGGACAGTCACAAATACACCCGTTACGCCGCGGCTCAGGAAACGGGGCGGCGTCCGGCGGTGGAGGTGCTCGCTGACTTAAAAAGGGTGCGGGCAGTCGTTGCGCTTGAGAGCGACGACATTTGGGATCCGGCACGGGGTGACCTGCTGCCAATCGGCAGTTAACAGGGTCCGACAAAAGTGTGCACAACATGCTGCTGAAGTGGCCTCCGGAAGCGCTACCGGAAGTTACGCGTCTTGAACTTGATAGGGTCGATATGGTCATACTGCATCGACGATGTCGCGCCCCTTCGGCATGCCGCGCGGATCGATGCCCGATCCGCCGTGATGAGCCTCGTCCCTCGGCCGTGCGGCAACGGAAACGGCGTCTTGCGGTTTCCCACGCTGGCCAGCCCGGCCGACAGATCGGTCAGCTCGTGGGCGACGAGGTGCACCACCTCCTCTTCCGTAGGATGCGTCCGCGGACGCCGAGCATGGCCGAAGCAAGAAGCACGCGCCGGAATTTCTCGAGAGATCTTGACCCAGACGACGACGTTTGCCGCACCCGTCTCATCCTCCAGAGGAACATGAAGCCTTTGGCCGAGCCCGGCCGCTGCCGGACCAGCACCAGGCCGGCGGCCTCGAGCCAGCTTCTGCCTCGCGCCTGCATAGCATCCTGACAGGTCACGGTGCGGCGCCGGTTAGGCGGCACGCCGATTTTGGCAACGCTAGCCTGTGAACTGAAGAATGAAGGTCGGACTTGCGGCACATCGATTAGGTTCAAATGATAAGTTGCTGCCCGGCGAGGTCGTTTCAGCGCATCTCGACTGGTGGGTCGGCAAGACAATGCGGAACGGAAATGATCGCAGGCGTAAAGGACGGCTTTCGGGGCCGGAAGCTTCAGGCCTGGAACCGGACCCCAGTTTGGCGCAAGCATCGTGGCCTCCGCCCGGTCAGGCATTCACCGGCTCGCGAAATGCCAATTGATTCTGCTTAACCGGGCATACCTAAACGGCCACTTGCGTTCCGATCTCGACCACACGTCCGGTCGGGATCTGGAAATACTCCGTCGCGTCGGCGGCCGTGCGCGCCAAGCCGATGAACAGCTTGTCCTGCCACACCGGCATGCCGGAGTTGGGTGACGCCTTGAGCGAGCGACGCGACAGGAAGAAGGACGTCGTCATGATGTCGAACTTCCAACCCTGCTTGCGGCAGATCGCCAGCGCACGCGGGATGTTAGGCTGTTCCATGTAGCCGAAGGTCAGTGTCACCCGCATGAACAGCTCATTGATCGTTTCCATCTTGATCCGCTCGCTGTCGGGCACCACGGGCTGCTGCGCCGTCACCACAGAGAGGATGACGTTCTGTTCGTGCAGCGCCTTGTAGTGCTTCAGGCTGTGCATCAACGCGGTCGGCGCACTGGCGGGATCGCTGGTCAGGAACACGGCCGTACCGGACACCAGCTGCGGTTTCTTCTTCAACAGATTGCCCGCAAGGAAATCGAGCGGAATCTGGTTCCTGCGCGTCTTGTCAAATAGATACCTGCTGCCTCTTATCCAAGTCCACATGGTCATCACGATCACTGCGGCAATGGCAAGCGAGGCCCAGCCGCCTTCGAATACCTTGACGATGTTAGCTGCAAAGAAGCCGGTATCGATGAAGACGAACACCGCCATTAAGGCTATCGCGACGCCGAGCGGCCATTTCCAGATGCGCGTCATCACAACAAAAAGCAGTATGTTCGTCACCAGCATATTGCCGGTCACCGAAATACCGTAGGCCGAGGCCAGCCGGCTGGATTCGCCGAAGCCGACCACCAGCAGCATCACCACCAGCGCCAGCATCAGGTTGATGCGCGGCAGATAGATCTGGCCCGACTGTTTTTCCGACGTGTGCTGGATGACGAAACGCGGCAGCATGTTGAGCTGTACCGCTTGCCTGGTCAGCGAAAAGGCGCCGGAGATCACCGCCTGGCAGGCGATCACGGTCGCCGCCGTGGCAAGCACGACCATCGGAATAAGCGTCCAGCCCTGGTTCATCTCGAAGAACGGATGACCGACAACGCCGCCATTTGCCAGCACGAAGGCGCCTTGCCCGACATAATTGAGCAACAGACAAGGGAACACGATCGCCAGCCAGGCGAGCACGATCGGCTTGCGGCCGAAATGGCCGAGGTCGGCGTAGAGCGCCTCGGCTCCGGTGACGGCGAGGAAGACTGCACCAACCGTAACGAAGGCGACGTCAGGCGAGTTGACCAGGAACGACACGATGTAATGCGGGCTGATTGCCAGCAGGATTTCCGGGTCGTCCATGATGTGGTTGAGCCCGGAAAGGCCGATGGCCAGGAACCACAGCGCGGTAACGGGTCCGAACACCAATCCTACGCCGCCGGTGCCAAACCGCTGTACCGCAAACACGATCGCCAGGATGGCCAGTGTCAGCGGCACCACATAGGGCTGGAACGTCGGCGTGACGACATTCATACCTTCGACCGCCGACAGTACCGAGATTGCCGGCGTAATGACGGCGTCGCCAAAAAAAAGCGCCGCGCCGACGATGCCGATGCCGATGCCGATGCCGAGGATCACCGCAGAGCAGGTCGGGAAACTGTTGCGCGCCAGCGCCATAAGCGACAGCACTCCGCCCTCGCCTCGATTGTCGGCGCGGAGCACGAACATGATGTATTTGATCGTCACGGTGATCGTCAGGGACCAGATGATCAGCGAGAGTACGCCGAGGATGTCGCCACGGCTGGCGACGTTGCCACCCGCTGATGCATGCAACGCCTCGCGAAATGCATAGATCGGGCTGGTGCCTATATCGCCATAAACGACACCTAGTGCGCCCAACATCAGCGCCTTGGTGCTGTGCTGCTCGACCTCAGAATGGCTCGATTGTTCGACAGGTTCTGCCTCGTTACCAGCATTGGTAAGGGCCATGGACGACACTCCGATAAGCGCGCGGTGCTCTACGCTTGCTGCACTGCAATATCAAGTTCCGTCACGTAATGTCTGCCGTCTCGCCTGTCGTTGCTCGCCTTGGTAGACTCGCCAGCCCGCAGCCCTACCGAGCAGCAATAGCGCCCCGGCAGAACCCTCAATCGCCCAGATCAATGAATGGTTATCGCCCACAGTGCCCCCCCGCGATGCGGCCGATGGCGACCAGGGTGTCGTGGGCGCACAAGGATGGCGCTTTCCTGATGACGCCGTGCTCCAGGTGTGATCGCACCGTTGCTGCGCAAGCCATTTACTTGCTCGTCCCAGCGAGGACCGTGGCCAACTGGAACGCAGGGCCACGCCGCTCACCGGCCGCACTTTGCGGCGCAGATAACGATTCGATTTCCGCGGCGAGATTCTGGTTGAAGAAGCCACCAAGCTTGTCGAAGGACACACGGTCGTAATATCGACATGCCAGTATCCGCAACCCAGAAAAGCTCCTTGGGCTCCGCTGCGCGCGCCACGAACAACCCGATCTTCTCTGCGAAGAGGACGCCGTAATCCTTCAGGTTGAAGCCAAACCGGGGGGCGGCCGTGACGTATGGGCGAAGGGCTAGGAGGCGGGTTCGGTGAGGAACGGCATTGATGTCCACGCCGTCTCCTGGAAAGACAGAGGAATGCGGTGTCACCGACTGGCGCCGGAGGTTGATCCGGTGATTAGGAGGAGCACTCGTTGTCGGATTCTCGACGATGTCGGACATCTGACACAACGCTGCCAGAGCGATCGCGTTGTTCCGAAACGATTTTCCCAGTTGGCACGACAATTGCGGTCCTATGCGCAAAAGCACTGCGATGCCGCACCGACTGGAAGAACTCATCAATGATCACGCTTTTCGAACATGTGGGCGCCGCTACCAACACTAAGCGTTCCCGATCAAACGGAAGCCTCTATCCCTTCTTTCTGAAGGCTGTCCGGACATGAACGCATTTGATGTCCGTCCAACGCTGGATGCTCCCGACGACGATCTCTATCTTTGGCTTGAAGATGTGGAAGGCGAGCGGGCACTTGCCTGGGCCGCCGGCCAGTCGGCAAAGACCCTGAAGCACTTCAGTGGAACGCAGTTCGAGCGCGACCGCGCGACTCTGAAGGCAGGCCTGTTCCCTAAGCGGCGTCGCATCTCCCCCGGCCGAGTCGCATGGCTTGAATCCGATATCAGGGCTTGGATGGAAACTAGACCTGAGAGCCGCACCGCATGAATGTAGCCTCCCAATATCTGCCGCTTGTGGCGCATCACGAAGCCGGGCCCGCGGTGGCCGCCATCGTTTTGCACCGTCAGATGTTCGACGACGACCGTGAACTCCCTGCTTTCTCAAGTGTTAGTATTTACCCCGACGCCGGTGACGGAGAGTGCGGTGGTTTTGTCGAAGGCACGGTTTTCTATTCAGCGCAAGGATTCACCTCGGAGCGAAAGCCGATTTTCGAGAACGATATGGATCGACATTTCCAACGCGATGAAGCGATCCAAGTGATAGTTGCGTGTCTGGCAGGTCCTTTTGCAGAATCCGCATTCGAAGGCTATCTGGACCCGCGCGATATGGCGATGAATGCGTCCGATGGGAATGAGGGGAGCAGCGACTACGCGGATGCCAAGCGAACCTATGGTGAGTTGCGGTTCCTGATGCCGCGCCGCCCCCGTTGGAGGCGGATCGAAGATCGCACGGCCCGGCTAGTACTCGATCACTGGTCGGCCATCGAAGCATTGGCCGCGCATTTGCTGGTCAAGCATGATCTCCAATTCGATGAGGCTCTGACGATTGTTGCGCCGCATCTTCCGCCCATGCCAGCAGCTACGCCGCCAGAGCGTCATCCGCAGCCTGCTTGATCAGCCATTCGATGTGATTTGACCACATCTGCAACACCTCGCGCTTCTCCTTGACGTTGCTATAGAGATCGTAGATTTCGCCAATGTCTCCGGTGCGGGCTCACAGCCCGTCCATATAGCCGCCAGTCTGCTGCCTTCGAGTGGCCCATGTTGGCCGCGGCCAGGAAGTGGCGACGATTGAAAGGACAAAATCAGTGGTCGTGCCCCGCTGAGTGGTGTAGCTCGGCGGTAGCGAAGCCGCTCGCGAGCGCGCCCTCAACAGCGCCGTAGCGAGCGAGCGGCGTAGCGGTGGTCATCGATGTTCTTCGGTAGGGTTGGGTTGC
>SRUQ01000148.1 GCA_004791255.1 bacterium M00.F.Ca.ET.205.01.1.1 | reverse complement strand
GAGGCCGGCTCGGTCGAGCGTACCTTGTACTGGCTGATCTTGGCCTCGCCGGACTTCACGGCAAGATAGCGCCGCTTCAGCATCACCAGATAGACGATGTAGACCAGGAGCACATGCGCCAGCATCGGCCAGAAGATCGCGGTCTGGCTCACGGCCGCTCGCCGCCCTGCCCGGCCCGCCGCTGATCCGCGAGGTAGAAGACCGAAATGACAACCACCGGGATCGCCAGCAGCGCGAATTTGGTGACGGTCAGGGCAGAGGCGAAGGCGAGCGAATCGGGATTGGCCGACTGGAAATCCGATAGCAGCCGCGCCACCGCGAGATTCT
>SRUQ01000147.1 GCA_004791255.1 bacterium M00.F.Ca.ET.205.01.1.1 | reverse complement strand
GGATAGCCGGCAGGCAGAGCCTGGCGCCCTTCTCGCGCAGCGCGAACATCAGCGGCCGCACATCGACCTCCGAGCGCATCGGCCAGAAACCGGAGACGATCCGGCCGGGCTCGAAGTCGATTTTTTCCTTCGCGGTCTCGGCCATCTCGAGCGCGATCTCCACGCGCCAGAATTCGTCGAGCGCATCGCGGCGCGCCAGCGCTTCCTTGCGAAGCTGTTTTTTGAGGTCTTTCGGTGAGGTCATGCTCAGACGCTAGAAAGGGCCGGAATTGGATGGAGTTTTAAGAGCGACGTTTTCTAGCGCATGTCTCCCAAAATCGGGAGAGC
>SRUQ01000146.1 GCA_004791255.1 bacterium M00.F.Ca.ET.205.01.1.1 | reverse complement strand
AACATCGCTTCGGTCTCCGACCCGACGACAGCGCCGCGCTATGCCTATAACATCGTGCATACGCCGCCGAGCGAGGTGTATACAGCGGGCTTCCAAACGGATGGCGAGATGCAAGATGCCAGCCGCTTCAGCGGCAACGCGGTCAAGTTCCTGTCGGTCGCCCGTTTCCAGACGAAATAGCGATCCTGCCTGAGACCAAAGCCGCGTTGGACGACGATGCGGCTTTTTATTTTTCGTTCGCGAAGGCCTATTTGACCGGTCGGTTTTCCCGCTTCGTCTAATGGTAGGACAGCGCCCTTTGAAGGCGTGAATCGTGGTTCGAATCCA
>SRUQ01000145.1 GCA_004791255.1 bacterium M00.F.Ca.ET.205.01.1.1 | reverse complement strand
TGGCGATTGCCACCGTCGCCGATGCAGGCAGCCGCGACATGCTCGCTGTCGCCGCCGTTTTCAACCCGCATCTTGAACAGCAGCGTTCCGCCGACGGCCTCCAGCGCGCCGCCGACGACCTCGGCAAATTCATCTTCGGAAACGGCCTTGGTGTCCGGCGTCAGATCGTCCAGACTCTCGGCAAGCGTGCTTTCAAGGGCTTTTTCGTCGAGCTGCGCGTCCATGCGAACCACTCCATTCGCCAATCTCACCCAGCCCGTTAACGAAACTTAACGGCGACGATGGCCGGATTATGGCGGGTTTCGCAGGGTTTTCACTCCATCCACC
>SRUQ01000144.1 GCA_004791255.1 bacterium M00.F.Ca.ET.205.01.1.1 | reverse complement strand
CCGCGCCTCCAGCACGGGGATCGAGCTGATCAGCACCGCGCAAAGCCGGCGCGCATAGACTTGTGGGTCGTTTCTGGCAGGCAACGGAGCGGCTCGCCGGTATGCGAAAGATAGGAACTGCCGTGCCTGATACGCGCGGCGGCTTTGCGTGGCAATCGCAATGCCGACCGCATGTGGCGCCATTTTGGCGCTGCGTCGGCCGGCGAGACATCAGCGATGATTTGAAGTGGCGTGTCGTTAAAAACCCGCCAATTCGCCCAGTCAGGTTGGTGTGCCGTCGCCAGCTTCGTAGAGCGTAAGCTTGCGATCTCCGATGCCGAGCGTCGCC
>SRUQ01000143.1 GCA_004791255.1 bacterium M00.F.Ca.ET.205.01.1.1 | reverse complement strand
GCCAAAGACAATGGCCCACAGAAGCAGGCTGTAATGGAGCGGCGCCAGCGTCGAGGCCGGCGCCAGCTTCAGCGCCCTAGTGATCATCAGATGCGCGGCGCAGGAGACGACGCCGAGCAGAAGCATGGCGCCGAAATCGAGCGCGGTGGGGGTTCGCCAGGCGCCGATGGTGAGAACGCCGCCGACAATCAGCGTGCCGATGGTCTGCCAGGTGACAAGTGTCGTGTCGCTCGTTCCACGCAAGCGCCGGCCGAGGATGATGGCGAAGCCGAAGGCGATGCTGCCGATCAGCGCATAGGTCGACGACAGCGAGAACGCCGCCGGCGAA
>SRUQ01000142.1 GCA_004791255.1 bacterium M00.F.Ca.ET.205.01.1.1 | reverse complement strand
CCACCGGTGCGGGCGCCGGTTCGGCCGGCGTGCCAGCCGCGGGACTAGTGGGGACAGCTGCGGCCGGTGTCGTCTCCTGGACGGGCTCCGCCTGCCTGACGGGGCGGGCAGGCGCGTTTTCGGCCTGTGCTGCCCCGGCATCGGCTTTCGGTGTGTCGGCCTTCGGCGCGCCGGCTTGCGACGCGGCTGCTGTATTGAACGAAGCCGTGTCCACCGTCTGCGTCGTGACGAGCGGCGCGTCCATGGCGCCGAGGCCTTGATCCCGTCGCGGAACGTCTGCAGCGCCACATCGAGCCGGGCGCGCGGCACCGCGGGCAACGGATAGGAC
>SRUQ01000141.1 GCA_004791255.1 bacterium M00.F.Ca.ET.205.01.1.1 | reverse complement strand
CTGGCTGATCCGCTTTTGGCGCGCCGGGCGCGGCGCCCGCTACGAGACCAGCCTTGCCGCACAGGCCGCGATGATGAGGCTTGCCGAAGCGGAGTGGATGGGCCTGCTCGACCGCTCCGGGACGAGGCCGATGCTGCGCGAGGACGGCTCGCTCGAACTCTACGAGAGCGAGGCCGAGTTCCGCGCCTCGCTTTCCGGCTGGGCGGCACGTGAGCGCTACGGCATCGGCTTCAACCATGTCGAGGGCGCGGAGATGGCTGCCCTGCAGCCGGGGCTTTCGCCGCGCTTCATCAAAGCCACCTTCGTGCCGGGCTGGAAAACGGTCTCCG
>SRUQ01000140.1 GCA_004791255.1 bacterium M00.F.Ca.ET.205.01.1.1 | reverse complement strand
GGGATCCAGACCTCCACGACTGCGCGTTGCCAGTGCGCACCGTGACTGCGGCCTCTGCCTCATCTCTCGAAATCCACTCAGCCATGGAGGTTCCTCACGTCGGCACCCTTGTCCTCGGGCTTGGCCGTTACGATCGCGCCGACGCGTTCGGTGGCCTGCCGTAGCGGATCGTCCATAAGATGGCTGTAGCGGGCCGTGGTGGCCGGCTGTGAGTGTCCGAGCAATGCACCGATGATCGGCAGGGAAAGGCCTGCGCTAGCCAGGACAGAGGCATAGGTGTGGCGTAGGTCGTGGATGCGGGCAGACGGTGTCACCACGATCTTTTCACCC
>SRUQ01000139.1 GCA_004791255.1 bacterium M00.F.Ca.ET.205.01.1.1 | reverse complement strand
ATTCCGGTAGCAGAGCCCGGGGCTGATATAGTCTCGGGCTTTACTTATATTCGACTTGATTTTCGACCCGATCGAGGAAAGCTGCGATCCTTGCCGGCAGCTCGTCGGTCTCAAGAAAAGGCGCATGGCCCTGGCCTTCTACGACGATCGTTTCCATCCCGGAATGCCGCCGCTGCATCTCCGCGAGCGTCGCCCCGGAAAACAGTTTCGAGTTGGCTCCGCGAATGACAAGCAACGGCACGGCGGCTAAAGCATCGAACTGCGGCCACATATCCGGCAGCGGTTTACTGAAATCGACGCTGGCCAGCGTGTCGACCAGCGCCGGATCGAA
>SRUQ01000013.1:35537-103511 GCA_004791255.1 bacterium M00.F.Ca.ET.205.01.1.1 | reverse complement strand
AAGCCAGGCCGAATGGCCCAACAACCCACCTCTCAACCTTAAAACCAGGCCTCAATCCCCAAGAGGCCAGCAATAACCCGCTGCATTCCATTCCCGTCGGTACTCTCCCGGACTGTGCAACAGGCCCACAAGGGGAGAAGGAAAAGTGGGCGCTCAGCCATGACCACCATCGCAGCAACGTCAGCCGCACCTGCCCGCCGCCGCAAACTGGTCGGCGCCGGGCGCCGGCAATGGATCGGCCTGCTCTATGTCGCGCCGGCGGTGGCGCTGGTGATGATCTTCTTCGTCATCCCGCTCGGCATGACGGCCTGGATGTCGCTGCACAACTGGCCGCTGATGGGCGAGCATTCCTTCGTCGGGCTGGACAATTACGTCGCCATCCTGCGTGACACCAGGTTCTGGAATTCGCTGCGCTTCACCGCCTACTACACGGTGGTGGTCACCATCGCGATCTTCGCCGTCGCCTTTCCGCTGGCAATCTTCATCGAACGGCCGCGCCCGCTGACCAACCTCTACCGCACCATGTTCTTCATGCCGGCGGTGGTCGGCTTCGCCTCGGCGAGCCTTTTGTGGTCCTGGCTGCTCAATGTCGATTCCGGCCTGTTCAGCCCGGCCGCCTACGACCTTGGCCTGATCGACAAGAAGTTCAATCTACTGGCCACCTTCCAGCCGGCTTTCTGGTCGATCATCGCCATGGTGGTGTGGAAGGTCGCCGGCTTTACCATGATCATCCTGATGACCGGCCTGCAGTCGATCCCGCAGGATTTGCAGGAAGCCGCCGTCATCGACGGCGCTGGCCCGTTCGCCAGGTTCAGGGCGATCACCTTGCCGCTGATGCGCCGCACGCTGGCGCTGGCGCTGATCCTGTCGGTGGCCGGCTCGATCCTCGCCTTCGACCAGTTCTACATCATTCTGCGCGGCGGCCCGCGCAACCAGACGCTGACGGCGGTCTACTGGATCTTCAACCAGTCCTTCGTATCGTTCAAGCTCGGTTATGGCGCAGCCCTCTCCATGGTGCTGCTGGTCATCCTGGTGGCGCTCAGCCTCATCCAGCTCTGGCTGCTGCGCAAGCCGGAAGGTGTCGACTGATGGCGCAGGCGACATCAACCATGGCAAAACGGGCCGCCGGCTTCGCCAGGCATTCCACCGGCATCTTCGCCTCGTTGCTGTTCGTGGCGCCGATCGTGTGGGCGGTGCTGTCGACCTTCAAGCCGGCTCAGGAAGCGCGCCAGCCGCCGCTGCCGCCCTGGCCGACATCGGGCTTCTCGCTCGAAAACTACGCCACGCTCAACACCTTCGGCGACGGACTGTGGGCCTCGGCGCAGAACAGCATCTACGTCTCGTTGATGACGGTGCTGGTGTCGATCGTCGTCAGCGTGTTCGCCGGCTACGGCTTCTCGCGCTTCCGCTTCCCGTTCAAGGACCTGTTCTTCGTCCTCATCCTGTCGACGATCATGATCCCGTTCCAGTCGATCCTGACGCCGATCTTCCTGGTGCTGACCAAGCTTGGCCTGCACAACACGCTGACCGGCCTGGTCGGCGTCTACGTGACGCTGCAGCTGCCATTCTCGATCTTCATGATGCGCAACGCCTTTGACGCGGTGCCGCGCGAAATCGAGGAGGCCGCGCGCATGGACGGCGCCGGCAACGTCACCATGCTGGTCAAGGTGATGTTGCCGCTGGTCTGGCCAGGTGTCGTCACCATCGCGCTGTTTGCCTTCCTCGGCGCCTGGAACGAGTTCCTCGCCGCTTTGGTGCTGATGACCGATCAGTCCAAATTCACCCTGCCGGTGATGATGACCGCGCTTCAGTCTGGCCGCTTCGGCGCCATCGACTGGGGCGCCGTGCAGGCGGGGGTCACCGTGATGATGGTGCCGTGCCTGATCCTGTTCCTTGCCCTGCAGCGCTTCTACATCCGCGGCCTGATGGCCGGGGCCGTCAAATAGCCAGATCGAATGGAGTCCATTTCATGACCGCATCGCCATCCGCCAAAGCAGCCTCATCGGCCTCGCCGACAAGGCCGGCACTGGCCTTCCGCCCGCTGCCGGTGCCGCAGGTCGACGTGCATGGCTTCTGGGGCGACCGCGTCGACGCAGTCGCGACCCGCACCGCCGACATCCTCTACGACCGCTGCGTGGAGGCGCGCATGCTGGAACAGATTGACCCCGACCGCCCCTCGCCCGGCGTCGTCATTCCCTTCCACTCGCCCTCCCCCGACGAGGCGGCCAATCCCGGCTTCACCGGCTCGACGGTGACGACGCAGATGTTCTGGGATTCCGACTGGGGCAAGACGATCGAGACCGCTGCCTATTCGCTCTACCGGCGCAAGAACCCCGAACTGGAGAGGAAGATCGATGCCGTCATCGACCTTTACGGCAAGCTGCAGCAGGAGGACGGCTACCTCTCGAGCTGGTATCAGCGCATCCAGCCGGGCAAGCGCTGGACCAATTTGCGCGACTGCCACGAGCTTTACTGCGCCGGGCACCTGATCGAGGGCGCCGTCGCCTATTACCAGGCGACGGGCAAGCGCAAGCTGCTCGACATCATGTGCCGTTATGCCGACCACATCGCGTCGGTGCTGGGACCCGAACCCGGCAAGAAGAAAGGTTATTGCGGGCACGAGGAGATCGAACTGGCGCTGGTCAAGCTGGCGCGGGTGACCGGCGAGACGAAATACATGGCGCTGGCGAAATACTTCATCGACCAGCGTGGCCAGCAACCGCATTATTTCGACGAGGAGGCGCGCGCCCGCGGCGCCGACCCCAGGGCCTATCATTTCAAGACCTATGAATACAGCCAGTCGCACATTCCGGTGCGCGAGCAGGACAAGGTCGTCGGCCATGCGGTCAGGGCGATGTATCTCTATTCCGGCATGGCCGACATCGCCACCGAATATGGCGACGACACGCTGCGCGTCGCGCTCGACCGGCTGTGGGACGATCTCACCACCAAGAACCTCTACATTACCGGCGGGCTTGGGCCGTCGGCGCACAATGAGGGTTTCACCAGCGACTACGACCTGCCCAATGAAAGCGCCTATGCCGAGACCTGCGCCGCCGTCGGCCTGGTGTTCTGGGCCAGCCGCATGCTCGGCATGGGGCCGAACGCCCGCTATGCCGACATGATGGAGCGCGCGCTATACAATGGCTCGATCTCGGGCCTGTCGCTCGACGGCTCGCTGTTCTTCTACGAGAACCCGCTGGAAAGCCGCGGCAGGCACAACAGATGGAAATGGCACCGCTGCCCCTGCTGCCCGCCCAATATCGGGCGCATGGTCGCTTCGATCGGCAGCTACTTCTACAGCCTGGCGGACGACGCTTTGGCCGTCCACCTCTATGGCGACTCGACCGCCCGCTTCGACATAGCGGGTGTGCCGGTGACGCTGACGCAGGCGAGCCGCTACCCCTGGGATGGCGCGGTGGCGATTGCACTCGAACCGCAGGCGCCGGTAGAATTCACGCTGCATCTGCGCATCCCGGCCTGGAGCACCGGCACCGTGCTCAAGGTCAACGGCGAAACCATCAGATTGGCCGATGTCGCGCAGGACGGCTATGCCGCCATCCGGCGGACATGGAAGAAGGGCGATCATGTGCGCCTCGACCTTGAAATGCCGGTCGCAAGGCTCTACGCCAATCCGGAAGTGCGCCAGGACGCCGGCCGTGTCGCGCTGTCGCGCGGCCCGCTGATCTACTGCGTCGAGGCATCAGACCATGACGGCCGCCTGCATCGCCTGACCTTGCCGCGCGAAGCCAGCATCGAGGCGCATGAAGAGCCCGGCCTGCTCGGCGGCGTGGTGACGCTTTCCGCCAAGGCCCGGGTCGATGCGGGCGACGGCTGGCAGGACGGGCTCTATCGCACCGAGCCGCCATCGAGCGTCGACGCGCGGCTCACCGCCATCCCCTATTTCGCCTGGGACAACCGCGAGCCCGGCGAGATGCTGGTCTGGCTTCGCGACGGCTGAGGCCGTCGAAACAGCTGTAGCAGCTCCCAACCAAAAGCCGGCTTCCGGAAAAGACCGTGCTCGAACAGGGAGATAAAGCCTGATCCTGAATCAGTTCGGGAACAGGCTCTACTTCTTGGCCTTCGCTGTGTTGAGCGCCACGGCGGCGCGCACCAGCGCCTTCAGCGCCGCCGCGTCGACATCGGCGCCCTTCTCAAAATCGATGGCGCGCCTGGTGTTGCCGTCGAGGCTGGAATTGAACAGGCCGGATGGATCCGGCAGCGAGGCCCCCTTGGCGAAGGTGAGCTTGACGACCGCCTTGTAGGTCTCGCCGGTGCAGATGATGCCGGCATGTTCCCACACCGGAACCCCGCGCCACTTCCAGGTCTCGACCGCTTCGGGATCGGCCTCCCTGATCAGTCCGCGCAGGCGGCCAAGCATCTCGCCGCGCCAGTCGCCCAGTTCGGCGATCCTGCCGTCGATAAGCTCGGAGGCGGATTTGCCCTCCGTTGATCCGCTCTGGTCCATGTCGTCTCTCCTTCAAGCGTTGTCAGATAGAGCGCTCACATGCGCTCGCCAGGCAATTGGCTGGCCTGCCTCACCCAGGCTCTGAACTGCGCTTCGTCGAGCCCATCGCCCTCATGCATGTTGAGATAGCGCGTATCCCCGCTCTTGGATTCCCCCGGTGGCACCGGCTGCAGCGAGGTGCCGCGGAAGAAGGCCACCTTGATGTATCTGGTGAAGCAATGGATGCCGAGGAACCAGCCCTGCCCTTCCAGGCCATAGAGCGGCGAATTCCATTTGACGGCCTTTTGCACCCCCGGCACGGCTTGCTCGATGAGCGCGTCGAGGCGCTCACCGGCCTCGCGCTTCCAGCCCGGCATGGCCGCAATATAGGCCTGGACCGGCGCGTCACCATAACCCTTGGCAATCTGCGGGTTGCCGCCGGAAAGCAGCTTTGCCGGCTTGGCGGCTTTAGTCGATTTCCGCTCTGCCTTGGCCATGCCCCTATCCCGCGCGCTGCAGGCTACGTGTCTTGCCGAGATAGGGTAGCGCGAACATGTAGAGACCGCTGAACAAAAGCAGGAACAGCGGCGGCAGCGGCGAATAGACCACCCAGACCGGAGGCTGCCCGAAGGCCATGGTGGCGAAATTGGCGACGACGGTCGCCGTGAAGATGATCGACAGCCAGCGATGGGCCTGCCTGATCCATTTGCTCCAGTCCAAAATCTGCCTCCTCCCGCTTTGAAAATGGATCGGCGCCTACCAGCGCGTCAGTTCGGTGATCTGGATGAGATTACCGCAGCCGTCGTTGAGTTGCGCGATGGTCGAGCCGGTCACCTGCGTCGGCGCCATGGCGAAGCTTCCGCCCCGCGCCTTGATGCGCTCGTGATCGCCCTTGATATCGTCGGTGAACAGCATGAGCGCCGGCTGGCCCTGCTTGAACATCGCCTGCTGGTAGGCCTTGGCCGCCGGGTTGTCGTTGAGCGCCAGCTGCAGTTCGGTTCCCTCGGGCTCGTCGGGCGAGACCACGGTCAGCCAGCGGAACGGGCCGTTGCTGAAATCGGCCTTGGCGGCAAAGCCCAGCACACCGGTGTAGAAGCCAAGCGCCTTTTCCTGGTCGTCTACGTGGATGCTGGTCAGTTTGATTTTCATCGTCTTTCTCCATAGGTTTTGCTGGCGGTGAACCGCCATGCGGGACATTGGTGGTGTGTTCGGTCGCGCGGTTCAGTCCGTCCGCGCCAGAAGCTCTTCCAGCTTCTCCAGGAATTGCGGCCATCCCATCTTGGCGCCGCCATAGGCGCGCCGCTGCTCGGGCCGGAAGCCGGCTTGCTCCATGCGCAGATGGGTTCCCGTCGGCGTCGGCGTGAGCGTGAAGGTCACCACGCTCTGCAGATTGAAGGCCGGGTCGTGATGCGCGAGGTTCCAGGTGTAGGACAGCGTCTTGTGCGGCTCGACCGCCAGCACTTCGCAATCCAGCACGCCGCCCCAGTCCGCGCTGATGTTGAAGCGATGGCCGACAACGGGACTGAAATCGTTCTTCATCAACCACTCCTCCATCAGATGCGGTTGCGTCAGCGCCCGCCACAGCTTTTCCGGCGGATGCGAAATCTGCCGCTCGACGACGACAGTGCGAGTTTCGGTGGCACTATCGTTCACTGGTCCATCCTTTTGAGCAAATCCTCGAGGTCGTCGAAACGGCTTTCCCAGAACCCGGCCATA
Source organism: bacterium M00.F.Ca.ET.205.01.1.1 (assembly GCA_004791255.1). Taxonomy (GTDB): domain Bacteria; phylum Pseudomonadota; class Alphaproteobacteria; order Rhizobiales; family Rhizobiaceae; genus Mesorhizobium. Next base: position 97,348 of record SRUQ01000013.1, on the reverse strand, counting down.
TCGCGTGTCCAGTCCATCAGCGGCGCCAGCGCGTTGAGCTGCGCGCTGTAATGCGTCTGGCGGCCTTCATGGCGGTCGCGCACCAGCCCGGCCTGCTTCAACAGGCCAAGGTGCTTCGACACCGCCGGCTGCGAGACGCCGGACTGGCTGGTCAGGGCCCCCACTGTCTGTTCGCCCTGGCGGCACAGCCGTTCGAAGATCGCCCGCCTTGTCGGATCGGCGAGCGTTCTGAAGAGCATGTCGTGAGTATCGGGCATTGCAATCGATAACCCATTGGCTATTGGTTGACGTATAACCACAGGGATATATGTTCGTCAAGGGAGAAGATTGGAACATACTCATGATCCTCGTCACCGGAGCCACCGGCCATATCGGCAGCGCCGTTGTGCGCGGCCTGTCGGCGCGCGGCCACAAGGTGGCGGCGCTGGTTCGCGACGCTGGGGCGGCGCCACGACGCCTGCCCCGCGAAACAGCGCTGCGTGTCGGTGACTACGAGGATGCCTCCGCCCTGGGGAGCGCGTTTTCCGGCATCGACGAACTGGTGCTCATTTCGAGCGATGGCGATGCAGAGGCGGTCATGCGCCATCACGCCAATGCCATTGACGCAGCCAGTGCGGCTGGCGTCCGCCACATCACCTTCACCAGCATCATCGATGTCGGCGAGGCCTCGCCGTTCTACTACGCACCGGTCTATAGCGATGCCGAGCGCCGACTGGCCGCCTGCGGCATGCCTTCGGCCATTATCCGCTGCGGGCTCTATAGCGACTTCATCCTCGACGCCTTTCTTCTGCCGGCGCGGGAATCGGCAGAACTGGCGCTGTCGGCAGGACAAGGCCTGATGGCGCCGGTCTCGCGCGACGATGTGGCGGCGGCCATCATCGCAGTCACGGCCAGGCCGGACAAATCCCGCGCCCTCTACACAATCACCGGAGGTCACGCGCTGGATTTCGGCGGGATCGCCGCCACCTACAGCGAGATAGTGGACCAACCCCTACTCTACCGCCCCTGCGCGATCGATGAATATTTGGCCTTCGCATCGGCGCGCCTCGACGCCCCCTGGCCGCAGGCGTTTTCCAGCCTCTGCGGCTCGATCGCCGCAGGCCGCTATGGCGAAATCTCCGGCGACTTCACCGCCCTCACCGGCCGGCAACCGGAGAGCTTTCGAGATTTCCTGGTTCGTGCAGCTTCGCTGGGTGCTTGAGCGAGACTAGATCGCCTTGTCGGCGATCTCCCGCGCCACCAGTTCCTGCAACTGCCACAGATTGCGGTCGCGGATGCCGCAGGCGTCGAGGTGGCGGATGGTCTCGAACAGATATTGCGCGCCTGAGCCCCAATGGCCGACGGCGCTGGCCAGCGTCGCCGCGATCGCCTGCTTGTCGAGCTTGCCGGCATAGCGCGGATTGGCGGGGTCGACGACGAAACCGAGCGCCCGGCACGGACCGGCCGAAGTCCTGACCTGCAGCCAGCGCGGCACGTTGACGGCCGGCAGGATGGTCATCTCGCGGCGCAGCAGCGCCTCGAGATTATCGGCCACCGGTTCGGCGATCTCGAACACCATGCCCTGGCACTGGCCGCCGCGGTCGAGCGCCATCATCAGGCCGGGTTTTTCGACCGTGCCGCGAAAGCGCTTCACCGTGAAGCAGAAGGAACGATGCCACCCCGTCGCCACCGCCCGTTCGCCGCCCCTCACCTCGCCGGCCGGCTTCCACAGCAGCGAGCCATAGGCGAACAGTTTCAGCGGCCCCGGCGGTGCGCTGGCCAGTATCTCGTCGCGAAACCGCGCATAGTCGTCATCGGTCATCTGGATCGTGCCCGGCGTCGGCCCGGCATCCTCGACCACGCACAGCGTGCGCGCGACGAGCGCCTCGGTCAGCGCCATCGGCGCTTTGCGCTGTGATGTCCGCGTAGCCGTGGCGGTACCGGAAATTGTCTTGCTCATCCGTGCACCCAACCAAGCTGATCCATGAAGTGGACGAACCTCGTGACAACACCATCGGGCGTTGCCAGCCTGGTCCATTGTCTCGCAGCGACGTGCGTGTCGACATAGCGAAACTCGATCTGCCCGGAATGGAGGGGGCTGACCCGAAGATAGGGTCCGGCATAAGGTTCGACATCGACTTGCTGAATGCAAAGGTCGAACATCGACACCCAACCGAACAGGCTCGAATGCGAAGGGCCGGTCGCGATGAAGGACGCGAGCGTCTCCACGCCGCCGATAGCCGAGGCAGACCCATCGGCCGCGTCAGCCGAGCGCCGATCGCGAAGGGAATCAACGATTCCTGGCCACGTCTCTTTCATCCCGCGATGGTGCTGGGACAGGAAGCCGCTTGTCAACGGATGGGTCGAGCTAGCTACAAGACGAGCGCTTCGAACTGCCTACGCCGTCTCCATCAACGGCGCCACGGTGTCGTTGATCCAGAGGCTTCCTTGAGCACCCAGCACCTGCCGCCTTCCAATGTCGCGACCTGTCGGCCCTACCCCGCCTTGCGACTGGTAGAAAGCGTATTGGACATGTCTTCGGTCCCAAGGCGCGCCGTCCGGGTGCCCTGCATTGACATAGCGCCAGATCGTCCCCCAGTCAGGCCGCCAGATGTCGATGGCTTTGATGAGCACATCAAGCAGAACCGGCGCTGCGACATGGGCCTCATTCAGAAAGGTCAATTCGAGCAAGGCACTGTTCTGACCATCTTGCGATAGATAGTCCGAATAGGCGCCGCAATGAACCGTGCAAGCGGCTTCGAGATTGCCACACCGTTGATTCCAGAAAGACAGGCTGTACCCCAGCTCCGGGATGGGCTGGCGCGGCGGCATATCGGTCTTGTTCTGCCCTTTCAGCAGAAAGCCGCGCAGCACTTCCGGAGAGGCTGTATCGACAGCTTCGGACGACATCGCCCGCCTCGACGATGGGCCTTTTGGCGCCCAGCGGGCCAACCGATCGTCAATTTGCGCCAGGATACGGAAATAGGTCGCGACCTGAGCTACAAGGGTCTCAACAGGCTGCTGCCGGGGTCCCCAATAAACACAGATGTCAACTGACACGACGCCCTCCTCGCGGTGGACACAAGCCTATTCGGAAGGCGCGAGCACGGCAACGCCCAGTCTCCGCACGACATGGCCGAGGGAAGCGCGGCCGTTCGCTGGCGGACCGACCATCAATGCCTCCTCAGAACCGCGTCGAGAAACTGACCTTGAACGCGTTCTCCATCGCACCGGAAGCGAACTGGCCGCCATAGATGAAGCCGAGCCGGGCACCCATGCTCATCCCACCGGCTCACGCACCGGCGAATCACCAGCCGGGGAACGACATCGCCGTTGAAGCGTTTCCTAGGGTTGGGAGGAAACCATGAACGACGCGCCGGCAACGCCCATCGGCAGGTCCCTGTCGCCGAGCGAGCTGGTTACCGTCATGTCCCACTTCCACCGCGCCGAGATTGCCCGCATGGCTGGCTGGCGCGACCGTCTCGACCTCACCAGCAACTGGGCGATCACCGTTGTCGCAGCCATGCTTTCGGTTTCGCTGTCGACGGCCAGTGCCCATCACGGCGTGCTTCTGTTCGCCATGCTTCTGGTTCTGCTCTTGTTGTGGATCGAGGCGCGCCGCTATCGCTTCTTCGATGTCTACCGGGCTCGCGTGCGCCAGTTCGAACGCCACTATTTCGCACAGATATTCTCGCCGCAGCCCGACTTTGCGTCCGACTGGCTGCTGATCCTCGGCGAAAGCCTGCGCGCGCCGAAATTCCTGGTCTCGCAGCGTGTGGCGCTGGCACGCCGTCTGCGCCGCAACTACATCTACCTGATGCTGATCCTGCTGCTCGCATGGATCCTCAAACTCTCGACGCCAAGCCTGATCGACCAAAGCGCCCCGGCCGGCTTCGTCGGCTCGCTGCGCCAGGCAATCGGCGCCGCAGCGCTCGGTCCGGTTCCCGGACCTGCTATCGTGACGACTGTCGGGATCCTCTATGCCGGGCTGCTTGCCATCGCCTACCTGACCCCTGGCGACAATGGCGAACTGTCCATCGGCAATGTGCATGTCTAGCATCAGGCAGGGCTTGAAAATCATTCTCGAACAGCACGATAGGATCAGGTTCTGAATCAAGTTCCGAACCGCCGGTCGAGTGCCGGCTTGCAAATCGGCATGCCGATGCCATCTCTATTCCGAGATTGCCGGCGCGACTCGCCGGACGGAGGGAATCGAGAACGTGACGCAGCGAAGCGGCAGCGCCGACCTGCCGCTGCATGGCGGACGGGTCCCGAAATGGCTGGGCGACCGCATGACGCGGCTCGGCGCCGTGTTGTGCGAGGCGATCGTTCACCACTATGGCCGCGACGAGCTGCTGCGCCGGCTGGCGCATCCCTTCTGGTTCCAGTCCTTCGGCGCCGTCATGGGCATGGACTGGCACTCTTCCGGCATCACCACCAGCGTCATCGGCGCCTTGAAGCGCGGGCTGACGCCGCTGTCGGGCGAGCTCGGCATCCATGTCTGCGGCGGCCGCGGCAGCCATTCACGCAAGACGCCGCATGAACTCGAACTGATCGGTGAGCGCGTCGGCATCGACGGTGCGGCATTGGCCACCGCCAGCCGCCTGGTCGCCAAGGTCGACAGCGCCGCCGTGCAGGACGGGTTCGATCTCTATCTGCACGGCTTCATCGTCACCGACGACAGCCGCTGGGTGGTCGTGCAGCAAGGCATGAACGGCGACAGCAGGCTGGCGCGCCGCTACCACTGGCTTTCCGAGGGCCTGAGAAGTTTCGTCGACGAACCGCACGCGGCGATCGAGGGCGAGCGACAGGGCGAGATCGTCAACCTCACCGATCATCGCGCCGAGGCCTCGCGCAGCGGCCAGCTCGACCTTCTGCGCCAGCTTGGCCCCGACCGCATCGTGCGCGAATTCGCCGCCATCGAACCTCCCAATGTACCCGTCTCAGCACAGCCGATGCTGCCGAACCTGATCATGCCCGCGCATCATGACGTGCGCGAAAGCGACATCGTCATGCGCCGGCTGCACGGCAACATCGCGGCCGCCGTCGAGAGCGGCCCGCAGGATTTCCCCGAGTTGCTGCTGGTGCCGGGCGTCGGCGCCCGTACGGTCAGGGCACTGGCCATGGTGGCCGAGGTCGTGCACGGCGCGCCGTGCCGTTTCTCGGACCCGGCCCGCTTCTCGCTGGCGCATGGCGGCAAGGATAGGCACCCCTTCCCGGTGCCGCTGAAGGTCTATGACGAGACCATTGGGGTGATGAAGTCGGCGGTGCGCAAGGCCAGGCTCGGCAACGAGGAAGAGCTTGCCGCCTTGCGCCGGCTCGACGGCCAGGCGCGGCAGATGGAACGCTATGTCACCGGTCCGAGCCTGAAGGAGATCGTCGCCGGCGAATTCGACCAGTCGCACCAGCTTGGCGGCCGCAGCGTCTTCGGCTGGGAGCCGCCTCCCGCCGAAGCGGAGACGGGCTCGGCCGCTATTGCGAACAAGCCGGGTTAGCCCTCGGCCTTGAAATTCCTGGCCTGCTTCTCGGCTTCCTTGATGTCATTGCCGTGCTTCTCGAGCAATTCCCTAGCCTGGTTTGGCGAGACATCGGTCGTTTCAGCAAGGTGCATTGCCTTGCGGTCGGTGTCTTTCTTCTTGCTCGGCTTGTCCTGCTTGTGAGCGGTGTCGACCATTTTTATCTCCTGCCTTGGTGCCAGCCGGCCTCGCCGGCGTCAGGACGGTAACGGCGCGTATGGGCATCCGTTCCGGCTGAGGCAATCGCCTGGCAGCCTCGCAACCTTGCGCCGGTATGTACGTTCTATCGGCGATGCGCGCGTACCTTCTCAAACCGGCGGGTGAATTCGATGAGTGAGCGGCCTCCCAGAGCTCCGTCGCAGGCCATGCTCGTCCTGATGGCGATCGCGGCGCCTTTCGTCGGACCGGAATGGCAGGTCGGCGACGGCACAAGGTAGGGAGGTTCACCGCCTGACGGACTTTCCTGAAATCATCCGTTTGAGGGTTGGATGGAACGGTTGCTCTCTCTCAAGACACAGTTTCTGGCCGCTCTGATCATCGGCGCAGGGGTTCTCGGCACTCCCGCCTGGGCGGCAAGCGGCCATGCCTCGGGCATGGGCGGATCGGCGGAAGGGCTGTTCGTCGCCGAGATCGTGCTTCTGCTCCTGGTCGGCCGGGGTCTTGGCGAGATTTTCCAGCGCTACGGCCAGCCGGCGATCATGGGCCAGCTGATCGGCGGCATCGTGCTCGGCCCCTCGCTGTTCGGCTGGATCTGGCCCGAGGCACAGCACCTGATCTTCTCCACCGATCCGGCGCAGAAAAGCATGATCGATGCCGTCTCCCAGCTCGGCATCCTGCTGCTTCTGCTGTTGACCGGCATGGAGACCGACCTGCGCCTCGTGCGCCGGGTGGGCGCGGCCTGTTTCTCGATCTCGATCACCGGCGTCGTCGTGCCTTTCACCTGCGGCTTCGCGCTGGCGCAGGTCCTGCCCGGTTCCTTGCTGCCCGACCCGACGCAGCGCATCGTCGCCGGGCTGTTCCTCGGCACGGCGTTGTCGATCTCGTCGGTCAAGATCGTCGCCATGGTGGTGCGCGAAATGAACTTCATGCGCCGCAACCTCGGCCAGGTGATCATCTCCTCGGCGATCATCGAGGACACGATCGGCTGGCTGATCATCGCCGTCACCTTCGGCATCGCCACCAATGGCAGCCTGCAGGTTCTGCCGCTCATCACCACGGTGGCCGAAGTGGCGCTGTTCATGGTGTTCTCCTTCACCATCGGCCGGCGCCTGGTGTTCGCGCTGATCCGCTGGAGCAATGATTCCTTCCGCAGCGAATATGCCGTCATATCGGTCATCCTGATCATTATGGGCGTGATGGCGCTGATCACCAATCTGATCGGCGTCCACACCGTGCTCGGCGCTTTCGTCGCCGGCATACTGGTCGGGGAATCGCCGATCCTGTCCAACCACATCGAGGGCCAGTTGCGTGGCGTCATCACCGCGCTGTTCATGCCTATATTCTTCGGCATGGCCGGCCTGTCGGCCGACCTCACCGTGCTCGCCGACCCGACGCTGGCCCTGCTGACGCTGGCGCTGGTGGCGATCGCCAGCATCGGCAAGTTCGGTGGCGCCTTCCTTGGCGGCCGTTTCGCCGGCATGTCGCTGAAGGAGGCCACCGCCGTCGGCAGCGCCATGAACGCGCGCGGCTCGACCGAGGTCATCGTCGCCTCGATCGGCCTGTCGATGAACATCCTGTCCCACAATCTGTTCACGATGATCGTCACCATGGCCGTCATCACCACGCTTACCATGCCGCCCATGCTGCGCTGGGCGCTCGGCCGGTTGCCGGTCGCCGATGCCGAAAAGCAGCGCGTCGACCGCGAGCTGCTCGACGAGCGCGGCTTCGTCTCCAAGCTGGAGCGGCTGCTGCTTCTGGTCGACGACAGCCCGGCCGGCAAGTTCACGGCCTATCTGGCCGGACTGGTCGGCGGCGGCCGCGGCATGCCGACCACCCTGCTCCACCTCGATGGCGGCAAGCTCCCCAGCCCTGCCGGCGAGAAGGGTTCGGAGCGGTCCTCGAAAGAGGTCCAGAAGGGTGCTGCCAGGAGCGCCCGTGCCGTCAGCAGGGCCGAGGACACGCCAGTCGACAAGGTTCACCTGACCGCCCGCACCGAGCTCGAAGCCACCGCCGAGACGATCGCCGCGGAAGCCCGCAAGGGCTACGGTCTTTTGCTGGTCGGGCTGGAGAATGCATTGACCGACAAGGGCGCATTCTCCACGACGCTGAACGACATCACCAGCGGCTTCGACGGTCCGTTGTGCCTGGTGCTGAACGGCGCCAAATCCACCGGCAAGATACCGGTGCTGCGCGCCGGCGCCACGATACTGGTTCCCGTCAACGGCACCGAGGTCGCGCGGCGCGCCGCCGATTTCGCGCTGGCGCTGGCGCGACCGCATCGGGCTCGCGTGAAAGTCCTCTATGTCTCGCAGGCCCGGAAAGGCCGTCGGCCAAGTTCGGTTTCGCATCGCCGCGAGGAGGCCGTGCTCAAGGACATCGCCGATATCGCCGACCGTTACGGCGTCACCGCCGACACCGCGATCCGCGCCCGCGCCACGCCGGACAAGGCGATCGTCAGGGAGGTGACCAAGGGTGCCGCGATAGTGGTGATGGGAGTAACGCAGCGGCCGGGCGAAGAGCTGTTCTTCGGCGACACCGCAACGGCTGTGTTTGCGACCGTCGCTTGCCCGGTCGTGCTTCTGGCCAGCGAGCGGATCCGCGCCGAACCCAGGGCTGAGACGTCAGCCGAAACGGTCGCCTGAGCAGAACGGCCTCAGATGCCGAAGAACTGCCGCCCGATCATGTAGCCCAGCACCGCCACGACCAGCGGGAACAGCGCCGGCGCGGCCTTGCTGAGCAGCGAGACTTTCGCGTCCTTTGGGGCCACGTAGCGTGCATTGCCGAGGTTCTTGGTCATGGCTTGCCCCAGGATTCGTTTATTTAGCAATCGCTGATTAACAAGCATGGCCGCATTAACGGCTTGCAAAGAAATTCGATCGAATAGCTGACCATCGTTTGCTGATTTGATGCCGCACGGGAGATATCCCCAGCTGAGCGATCCTGTCTCAGCCCGGCTGCGGCAGCATTTCCGAAAACAGCCAGTCGCGAAACGCCTTGACCTTGCGCTGGCGGATCGCCTCGGGTGGGTAGACCAGATAGAAGCTGGAGACGGCTTTCAGCGAATGGTCGAACGGCCGCACCAGCCTGCCGGTGGCGAGATCGGCCGACACCAGCATGCTGCGCCCCAGCACCACGCCTTCGCCCTGCACGGCCGATTCCACCGCGAAGGTGGCGGAATCGAAGGTGAGCCCGCTGTTGGGGTCGATGCCTTCGACGCCGGCGCTGGCCAGCCACGCAGCCCAGTCGATGCGGTAGCCGTCGCGGATCAGCGTGTGGTGCCTGAGGTCGTCGGGCGTGCGCAGCGGATGCGGCCCCTCCAGCAGTCGCGGGCTGCAGACCGGAAACACCTCCTCGCCGGTGAGGAATTCGGATGTCAGCCCGGGATAGTGGCCGCCGCCATAGCGGATGGCGACATCGATGCCGTCGCCGCGAAAATTGGTCAGCCTGCCTGTTGTCGAGACGCGCACGTCGAGATCGCCATGCGCGCGGTGGAAGCGGTAGAGCCTCGGCACCAGCCATTTCCCGGCAAAGCCGTCCGACGTGCTGACATTCAGCGTCGAACCCGAATGGCGCGAGGTTGCCGTCTGCGTCGCCAGAGCGAGCTGGTCGAGCACTTCGCGCACCGCCAGCGCATAGGGCTTGCCGACCGGGGTGAGCCGCACCGAGCGCGTCGCCCGCTCGAACAGCTGCACGCCGAGCTGTTCCTCGAGATGTTTTACCGCCCGGCTGATGGCGCCATGGGTGACGTTGAGCTCATCCGCCGCCCGGGAGAAATTCAGATGCCGGGCGGCGGCCTCGAAGGCCGGCAAGGCATTGAGCGGTGGCAGTCTGCGGGCCATGTCGAAAAATCGATTTGTGAGCGTTGATCACCAATTCTTGCCAAATTTTGGTTTGTCTGTCGAGCTTTTACCAGTCAAAAATCCTCACATCATCTGTGATCAGAACTCAACGAGGACGACATGGCGACCGTTCATCCCTTCCTGTGGTTCCACGGCAATGCCGAACAGGCGCGCGACTTCTATCTCTCGGTGTTCCCGAACGGCCGGGCGCTGGACACGGTCGAGTTCACCGACCATGTCGCCGGCAAGACGGTGCCGCACGCGATCTTCGATTTCGAGCTCGAAGGCCAGCGCTTCACCGCGCTGAACGCCGGCTCGATGCCGCCCTTCAACGAACGGATCTCGCTCTACATCGAGTCGAAGGACCAGGCCGAGTCAGACTATTACTGGAACGCGCTGACCGCCGGCGGCGGCTCCGAGCACCCCTGCGGCTGGCTGAAGGACAGGTTCGGTGTCTTCTGGCAGGTCGTCCCGCAGGCCGCGATCCGGCTGATGAACGATCCGGACCGCCAGAAGGCCGACCGCGCACGGCAGGCGATGTACGGCATGAAGAAGCTCATCCTCGCCGACCTCGCAGCCGCCCATTCCGGCCGCGCCTAAACCACCCGGACATTCAAATCACCTAGAAATCCCAGGACAGGAGGACATCATGGCTACGCTCAAGGGTACAAAAATCATCGTCGTCGGCGGCAGTTGCGGCATCGGCTTCGGCGTGGCGAAGGCCGCACCGGAAAGCGGCGCCGAGGTGGTGATTTCAGGCCGCTCGGGCGAAAAGCTGCAGGCCGCCGAAAAGGCGCTGGCCGGCGCCGGGCGGGTGACAGGCATCGCCGCCGACATGACTGATGAGGCCGATGTCCTCAGCCTGTTCGAAAAGACCGGCGCTTTCGACCATCTGGTGGCGACGGCCGGCACGCCGCCGCCCAACTATGCGATCGGCGAGACCGACATGGACTTCGTGCGCGGCTTCATCGACAGCAAGCTGACCGGCGCCGTGATGCTGGCCAAGCATGCCGTGCGCACGCTGAAACCAGGCGGCTCGATGACCTTCACCTCGGGCATCAACAAGGACCGGCCGCCGGTGCCAGGCGGCTCGGTGGTCTCGGCGGTTGCCGGCTCGTTCAGCTATTTCGCCCGCGCGCTGGCGCTGGAACTGGCGCCGACCCGCGTCAACGTCGTCTCGCCCGGCTGGGTCGACACGCAGATGTGGGACGAGATCGTCGGCGAGGCCAAAGCCGGCTTTTTCGCGCAGATGGCCCCTCGCCTGCCGGCGGGCAGGATCGCGACGCCTGCCGATGTCGCGCCCGCCTATCTCTATCTCATGCAAAGCGCCTTCACGACCGGCGAGACGCTGCACATCGATGGCGGGCAGCGGCTGGTCTGAGCAGGCAGGATCGTTGCGCGCCGCCGCCGAAAGCCGCCGCCCCGGCGCTGACAAAATCGTGAAGCGGCCGGCGCTGTTGCCGGGGCGGCCGCCGGGGCTATGGTGCCAGCGAGTCGCTTCGCCGCCCGCAACCGGGTTTGGAACCAAAAACGGGACCAAACTGTTCATGAGGCGAGCCTGTTGATGACTTCGATACGACGCACGCCGCCAGGCCGGCTGGACAAGCGTCAAAATCCAGGGAGCCCCATCATGACAATTTCATCCGGATTTCGTTCGGTCGCGCTTGCGGCAATCGCCACCGCCAGCCTCGGCTTTGCCAGCGCAGCGCACGCCGACAGCGGCACGATCCGCTTCTCCGTCTACAAGGCGGCCTTCTTCGTCGGCGGCTCCGGCGGCGAAGGCACGCTGACCTTCCACGGCCGCAGATACCCGATCTCGATCGGCGGCGTCTCCGGCGGCCTCGCCTTCGGCGTCTCCAAAACCTATTTCCAGGGCACGGTCCGCCACATCCGCCGCGCCCGCGACGCAACCGGCGTCTACGGCGCGGCCGGCGGCGGCGGCGCACTCGGCAAAGGCGCCCAGGTGATCGTCATGACCAACGACAAGGGCGCCACGCTGGAACTGACCGGGAGACAGGTCGGCCTGCAGGTGAACGCCGATCTGAGCGGGATGGCGATTTCGCTGAGATAAAACGCGCAAATACCAGTCGCGTTGCGGCGCTGCTTGAACGCGGCCGTCCATGATGCTTCGATGTCCTTTCGGGCACGCCGCGCCGTCACCGGCGCGGCACTCATGGAGGATCGCGATGAACGAAGCCAGTCCAAGGCATCTCGCGGAGATTGCCAGCTATCACGCCCATGTCTACTACGACGGAGAGGCGCAGCGGCAGCACGCCGAATGGCTGCGCCTGCGCATCGCCGAACGGTTCCGCGTGCGCCTGGGCAATTGGCGCGACGAGCCGGTCGGCCCGCATGAGCAGGCCATGTACCAGGTCTCCTTCGCCACCGGGATTTTCGCCACGCTGGTGCCATGGCTGATGCTGAACCACGGCGGCCTGAGCATCCTCATCCACCCCAACACCACCAACCCCAAACGCGACCACCTGATCGACCCGATCTGGATAGGGCGGGCGCTGGCGGTGCACGGCGAGGTGCTGGGCGAGGAGGATGAGGCGGAGGACGCGCTGGAGGTGAACACGGAGCCGACGCGGGGGGTGTAGCGACGACGCCCTCGGCAGCCGACAAGGCGGCCCCGACCACCTGAAGGACAGGCTCGACGCGCCAAAGAGAAGGCCGTCTCAAGGGGCTTGCGCGGTCATTTCCTTTGCCAGTTCGCCGATCATCGAGCGCAACCACCTGTGGGCCGGGTCGTGGCGGTAGCGAACGTGCCAGGCCATCTCAACCGGAAAGGTGCCGAGGTCGACTGGCGTCGGCAGCACCTTCAGCCGGGGGTCCCGCCCGAGACTGCGACAGATAAGCTTCGGCAGCGTTGCGCAATAGTCGGTGACGGCAAGCATCTCCGGCACGGCAAGGAAGTGCGTGACGGAAACGGCGACCTCCCGCTTGAGGTTTTGCTGCCCCAATGCCTGGAAGACGCCCGCGCGCAGCCGGCCAGGCGGCAGCACGTTCACATGCTTGAGCATTTCGTACTGCTCTCGGGAAATCCGGTCTCGGACGCCGGGATGGTCCTTGCGCACCACGCAGGCCAGCCCATCATCCATGAGATGCTGGACGACAAGGTTGTCAGGCGGATCGACGATCCGGCCGAGCACCATGGCCGTGGTACCGGAAATGACGCCGGTCTCGGCCAGATCGTTGCCAAATGCCGTCATGCGCAGCTTGATCCCCGGCGCTCGCTCGCGCGCCCTCGCCACCAGGGCCGGCATCAACACGATCTCCACGTAGCTGTTGGGGGCAAGGGTGAACAGTCGTTCGGTGTTTGCCGGCTGGAACTCCTGCTGGTGCAGGATGAGATCGTCCAGTTGAGCCAGCGCCGCCTCGATCGTCGGCGCGATCTCCTCGGCGAGCTGCGTCGGCTTTATGCCGTATCGTTCCCGGATGAACAGCGGATCCCGCAGGGTGTCGCGCAGGCGGTTCAACGAATTGGACAGCGCCGGCTGCGTGATGCCCAGCCGCGCTGCCGCCCGTGTCACGCTCCGCTCCTCCATCAGGGCCAGGAAAACCGGGAGCAGGTTCAGATCGTATCTCATCGAGATATAATCTTGCATGAATATCTGAAATCAAAGAAGTAAATTTCTGAAATATGTGGGCAAGTGCCATTATCGGCTCGTCGATAAGCCGATGCGGCTGATCGAGCTCCCAACCAACCGGCGGCGACGCCTCGCGGCGCGGCATCCTCTGACGAAAGAAACCGACAATGAAAGTCCTCATCGTACTCACCTCCCACGACGCTCTGGGCGACACCGGCAAGAAGACCGGCTTCTGGCTCGAAGAGCTGGCAGGGCCGTATTACGTCTTCAAGGACGCCGGCGCCGAGATCACGCTCGCCTCGCCGAAGGGTGGCCAGCCGCCTCTCGATCCGAAGAGCGACGAGCCGATGTTCCAGACCGACCTTACGCGGCGCTTCAGCGCCGACGAGCTTGCCAAGGCGCAGCTTGCACAAACGCTGCGCCTGGACAGCATCGACCAGAAGGACTTCGATACGGTCTTCTACCCGGGCGGCCACGGGCCGCTGTGGGATCTGGCCGAAGATCCGAATTCGATCAAGCTGATTGAATCCTTCGCCGCGGCTGGCAAGCCGGTCGGCCTCGTTTGCCACGCACCGGGCGTCCTGCGTCACGTGACCAATCCCGACGGCACGCCGTTCGTTCAAGGCCGCTATGTCACCGGTTTCACCAACGCCGAGGAAGAGGCCGTCGGTCTTACCAAAATCGTGCCGTTCCTCGTCGAGGACGAGCTCATCGGCCTCGGCGCGGTCTTCTCCAGGGTCAAGGACTGGGGAGCCCACACGGTCGTCGACGGCCGGCTCGTCACAGGTCAGAACCCGGGTTCGTCGGTCGAGGCAGCGGAGGCGCTCATGGCTGCCGTGAGCCTGGTGAAGACCAAGGCCGCCTGAGCGGGCCGGGCATCGTGATCTGCCGCGGGCTGGCGCCGGCGGCAGGTCACTTCTGCTGGAATTGCGTTGGGCGGCACGCGCCCGTGTGGCATGCGGACAGCCTCCACGCGGCGAGCGGCTTCGGCCTTTGCACAAGACACCGAGAGCGTGGACAAGATCGCATCCGAAATGGGAAACGTTGAGCGATGCCGCCACTCGACACCATCGTTGCCATTGCCGCGGCCGCGACGTTTCCCGCCTGAGTGCCTGCAGACGGGAAACTTCGGGAGGGAGCATCACGATGAACGAAGTCGGGCCGCTCGCGGAGATTGCCAGCTATCACGCCCATATCTACTACGACGGAGAGGCGCAGCGGCAGCACGCCGAGCGCCTGCGCATCGCCGAACGGTTCCGCGTGCGCCTGGGCAATTGGCGCGACGAGCCGGTCGGCCCGCATGAGCAGGCCATGTACCAGGTCTCCTTCGCCACCGGCATTTTCGCCACGCTGGTGCCATGGCTGATGCTGAACCACGGCGGCCTGAGCATCCACCCCAACACCACCAACCCCAAGCGCGACCATCTGATCGACCCGATCTGGATCGGGCGGGCATTGGCGGTGCACGGGGAAGTGCTCGGCGAGGAGGATGAGGCGGAAGAGGCGCTGGAGGTGAATACGGAGCCGACGCTGGGGATGTGAGGGGGGGCGTGTGGTGTCTTGTCCCGGTCTACATCTTCCGGTAAATTTCGAATATGGAATACGTCGACATTCTGACAGCTATTCTGAACCTCGCGGTAGCCGTGGTCGGCATCATCTCCTTCAAAAAAACGCAGTTAATGTCCAGGAATCCTGGGACAATAAGCTAGCGACTTTCAGCGATAAGGTAGGCGCTTTCTCGCGGTAGATACCGCAGATTTCCCTTCTAGTTCAACTATATAGGGAAGCCGAGCTAGCTTGGCTACGGGGAAGCGCGGATCGTTCGTTACACCGCCTTCCGTGAAACACCATAGCGCCCATGGTATCTCAGAGAGTTTATAGAAATCCGAGAAATCCAGCTTTCGGTTCCCGAGAACCACGATATCTTTCATGAACGTTGCCGGTCCAATGACGGCCAGTTGATCTCGCTTAAGGACCGAAAAAGCGGCGCAAGCGTCCCTTCCGACCGCAACGATCATTTCTTTTGGGCGCGGGAATCCCGAGAGATATTTTTGATCCAGCAGTTCCCAAACCGCCCAGCGCGCGAATATTCCGGCGGTGAGTTCTTCATAGATGTACTGCTTGTCAGCAAGATAGTGGACTTCCAAGCCCGTGAAACCAGATAGGACTGTCCTGTTAAACGACTTTCGACGGTCTGCTTCTCCTGAACTTCCGGGCGAGGCTTCCCCCTCCAAGTAGCGGCAGCAAAGCTCGTTCAGCAGCGCCACGCCAGTTGGTTGACCCTGAACGAGCATATCGAGGACTTGACGTTTTCTTTTTGTCTGGCGCATCGACTAGTCATCTTTCGGCGCTGGCGATTGGCTCAGAGAAGAAGATGGCACGGTTGGGCTGCAAGTGTCATGATTGTTACCGCTCGCCGCATGAGCAGGCCATGTACCAGGTCTCCTTCGCCACCGGGATTTTCGCCACGCTGGTGCCATGGCTGATGCTGAACCACGGCGGCCTGAGCATCCCCATCCACCCCAACACCACCAACCCCAAGCGCGACCATCTGATCGACCCGATCTGGATAGGGCGGGCGCTGGCGGTGCACGGCGAGGTGCTGGGGGAAGAGGATGAGGCGGAGGACGCGCTGGAGGTGAATACGGAGCCGACGCTGGGGGTGTGAGGGGGGGGCGACGGGACCGGACGCTCACAGCGTTGAAAAGCGGACCTCGCCTTCGGCGTCTCCAAAACCTATTCCCAGGGGCACCATGCGCCACATCAGCCGCCCGCGCGACGCAACCGGCGTCTATGGCGCGCCGGCGGCGGCGGCGCACTCGGCAAAGGCGCCCGGATGATCGTGATGACCAACGACAAGGGCGCCATACTGGAACTGACCGGCGACAGGTGGGGCTGCAGGTGAATGCCGATCTGAGCGGGATGGCGATTTCGCTGCGGTAGAGCGGTGGAGCGCTGGAGCGTCGTGACTGGGTGATGGCTTGTCAAAGGGCAGTTAGAATCGGTCCGGCGTGGTGCTGGGGTGTTCCGTCGGATAGCGGTTGTCCGGACGAAAGCAGTCTTCTGACGTCCTCAGCAAGTTCGTATACGACAAATCCGTTGCCATCCCGCTCATCACTCCGGCGTACTCCAAAATAGGAATCAAGTGCCGTGCCGTGACGGTAACCATTCCAATGGTTCCGAATGTAGTCTTCAACCGAACCGGTTGGAATCCGCGACTTCGAATTCACATATCGGCCTATGCTGCGGTGAGGACGCCATTGATCAGCAATTGACGCGAAGCTAATCCGCCCTTCATCATGGGCATGGATGGCCTGCGTAAAAGTGAACCGAAATGCAGACTTGAATCCTAATTGGTCAACGCTACTGCAACAGGACGTTCCGTCACTTAGATGAAGAAGGTCGTTGTCGGCGGCGCCAAACAGCATCCCGGAAGCATGCGCCAGTCCGCGTAGCTTCAGCACACGATCCAAACGGTCCTCGACCGGGAGCACCCACTCTCGCCCGACTCGAGGGCTGTTGCGATCAGCATAGTATTTCACTAAGTCCAATTTTAGCGCCGCACTAAGGGCTTTGCGATGCGCACTATTCTCGACCGCTAATTTAAGATGCTCCACAGCTATCTGTTTGGCGCCTGCTTCGGCACAGGCAGCGACGAGGTCATTTGCTTCATCGTCAGGCGCAAGAAATGGCTGAAGGCGACAGGCGGTTGGAACGCCCTCGGCTGTCAGCAGCTTTATCGCTTTCAATCTCTGTGTGATGGAAGGGGCTCCGGCGTCGAGCCGGCTAGCCAAACGGTCTGACAATGTTGGCAGTGAAACTTGGACGATAAAATTCCCAGCTGCTAGCACTTCGCGATAGGGATCGGAGGCACACAGATCCGACTTGGTACTGAGGATCGTGGGATAAGCGTGGTCGCGAAGGATCTTCAGCAAGTCTAAACTGACCCGAAGCCTTCCTTCCAACGGCATGAACGGATCGGACATACCGCCGAAATGAACTGGTATTCTGGCCACAAGCATCTCGTCCAAAACGGACCGAGCCTCGCCTCCTTTTGCCAGACGCTCAAGCCTGCGTGCAAATGCGCCAGGATTTGCGGACTTGATCCGCTTCTGCCGGGCTGAGCCGCCCCGTGATGCTGCAAAACAATATCGGCAGGCAAATTGGCAGGTCGAATAACTGTCTAGCCGAAGTGGGATGCTACAGAAAGGAAATTGGCTTGTAATGGCCAAAGCATACTCGTATTCATGAATCATTTCAGTCGCACAGTAAGGCTTTCAACAGGCACGCGCTCAGCAGGCTTCACAAATAACGAATAGCTTATTCTGCTCCCAGGCGAAATCTTCTCGATCTCGATTGTTGAAGCAGTGACGGTAGCAGGTATGTTCGATCCGTGGTCGTTCACAAATATCCATTTGGGAGGGTCGGCTGGCGTCGACTCCGAATTCTCAATCGTTGCGCTAACGAGAACCGACTGATTGTCATCTGATGGTGATATGAATTGCCAACTAGCGTCTAGCTTCAATCCGCCAGTTCGTTCGCTGAGGTGGCGCATTGCAACTCGCTCTCTATCCACGGCCGCCCCCCAAGCGGCGGCGATCAGACTTAGAGAAAAGAGCAGGAAAACTCCATACTGAAAAATAGTTCTCAACTGAGACAGATGTATATTTTTGAATTTTTCGTTTATGTGAAGAACGTACAACTGCTGAATATCCTGATCGAGGCTAATAGCTTGATCAGAAAGATCGTATAGTTTCGTCTTGAATCGCGGAAGTTGACCATTATATTCGGACTGCAATCGCCTCTTCTCGGGACCAAACCAAAAAAAGCTCCACCATGTAGGGTTAAAATTCTTCTCTGCTGGTAGGGCATCACGATAAAACCACTTCCAGGTTTTCGTCGCCCCTGTCCATGGATAACGATTTGTTTGTCGTGCGTACGCAAATAGAAGAACAAGCCCAAGCCCGATGGAAACAATCGCAGCGACGATAGTGGGATAGGTAACAACCTTCCCCAACTGGTTGTCCGAAATGAGAGTTGGGACCGCGATGCCGCCTGCAAGCATCGCTCCCGCGACCACTGTGAAGTTGGTTCGGCGTCCCTCCGCATAGTGAATTCGTTCCGCCGCCGCCGATATTACCTCAGCAAGCTCGACAGCCTGATCCGTCGGGGGCGTCAAGGGAGTCGGAGGATTGGCTGACATCCTCTCCTAATACCCGAGACCACCCCGATTGGCCACCGCGTCACATCTTCATTGGAGCGCGTCCCGCCCATAGCCGGCAACTCATTTAGGCCGAGAACGAGGGGCGGCTACGAGGCCGCAGGTGTAACTCAGGCCAGCCCAGACTACCTTAATGCCTTTTGCTAAAGTAGCCTATATTTATCGGCCTCTGCTCCCATCCCGTTGAGCGAAATCTCATTTCGGGCATGTCGGAAGGCCTTCTCGTAATCTTCACCATTTGCGAGGGCCCGGTAGAAAGCACGCGAGAAGGCAATAGCTGCATTGTCAGCGATCGATTTGTCGCAACCGATAACCCACCTGACGTGCGCACGCACTGCTTTCGCTACATCTTCTGAGAAGCACGCGCTAAGAATCACGCACTGAATGGAATCGGTATGGAGGCTGACCAACTCGCCGAACGCCTTTGCGTCAACAGGCGCGCTGTTGCCGTCTCGGTCCTCAAAAAAAAGGGTCCCGATGTCACCGTGCCCGCTAAAATGGAGGATTTGCGGCCTTTCATTAAAAAGTGCGTCCTGAATCTGGTCCACGCGGACAGCCCATTCGTTGACGACCTCTATGGTCACGACCCTATTTTGAACAGCTCGCAGCTTTTCCTTGAGATCACGAGCTTCTTCGTCGAGCCGTAGCCGATCACCGTCTTTTGGGGCAGCCGACAGGATAAGCGCCTTGAGGGCTCGTTTCTCCGGAGCACTTTTCTTTTTAATGGCCTTCATGAGCTCATCATCCCCGTCAAACAGATCGGCTGTACCCATCCGCAAGTCCTGCAAGCGTAGCTTCCGATAGAGCGGCTGCCCTTCAGCTCCCAGCAAAAGATGGTCACGTAGCTCCGGATTGGCTTCGAATAGCTTCAAAGACTCTTCTTCATATAAAACGCAAACATTCGAAAACCGCGCGAAATGCTGGGCGAGCAGCTTTCGCACATACTCGACCGCTTCTTGTTTGGACCAGTCCAGGGTGATACCCTCTAAGCCCTCGTAGTAGACAGTGAGCAAGCCCTTTGCCATACCCTCTCTCGCCTCGGCGTTCGGAAGATACGGCCCGTCCAGCATCAAAGCATGGCGCTTGTCTAGGTCATTCTCACGCATTGCCACGAGCTGCATGATCTTCGCCTGCACGTTTGGAGGCAGCGCATCCACCGGGTGAGTGTTGACACCCAGATCATGCATTCCCAGTTTCTGATTTTCGATAATTGCCCAGACCGAGTATTGAACGACGATGTCGTCCGGATAGGTGCCCAACGCCCTTATGATCTGTCCATTGCTATGCCGTGGATGGAAAAGATTGTCGACGTCCTTGTTAAGGCCGACCGTGATCAGGGCCAACTTCAAAATTTCTTTGTCGGCCTTGTCGATATCAATCCGTACGTTTGCTAGGTCGAGAAACTTAGGGTCGGTGTTCTGGAGTGCAGCCAACGTGCGGAGGCATGGGTCGCAGTTCCGGAAAAGGTCAACCTCCTCTATACGCCCGCCATACATGCTCGACAGAGCAGCAATACCCGCCGCTGTAATTTCCGGATCGCCATCATAGTGTCTCATGGCGAGCTTGACTGGGTTGTCCGACACCATCCGGCGACCGAGCTGAGCCAGCGTATTGAGGCTCCACCGCACCACCTTCCGATCTTGGTGGCTTTGAAGCAGAAGACCATCAATCGTGTTTTCTATGGCCTCCAAACTCTCGGCGTTGAAGCGGGCTCCGCTACGATACCTCCAGGAAACGTCTTGCAGAGCTTTCTTCTTACGACGTGCGTCGCCGTGATCCAGTTCGAACCTGATAAATGCCGTTTGCTGAGGCGTGATGATTGGAGCGAGCGCCATTCACTATTGCTGTTTACGGATACATTCCAATGCAGCGCGGGACCAAGGTTCAAAGTCATCCATATTATTTATTCTCGTTGACAGATCGAACCAACATACATCGTTGAGAGACAAACGACGAGTAGTCGGCTCGA
This sequence comes from bacterium M00.F.Ca.ET.205.01.1.1, assembly GCA_004791255.1. Classification (GTDB taxonomy): domain Bacteria; phylum Pseudomonadota; class Alphaproteobacteria; order Rhizobiales; family Rhizobiaceae; genus Mesorhizobium. Next base: position 77,075 of record SRUQ01000013.1, on the reverse strand, counting down.
ACCAATCGGGACAATTCCACTGCATTATCAACAATATTATCGGTCGACGTTCGCCTTGGTCAAGTGTAACGATATCGGTAGAGGCGGGTAACTCAACTTGTCCCTCGCCGGCGAATGCTCGTGAAGAGAGGTCGAGGTCCGTCAATAGCGCATCCAGCGCGCCCTCCGCTGCGCCGTAATCGCCATCCGAGAAGAGGCTGTTATTCGTAAAACCTACGATTCCAGGAAAGCCTATCGTTCGATGGTTTGCAAATTGGTCCCGATCGTCTCTATATCGACCAATTCGGTAAGAGAGGACGCTTCCCGCCCTTCTAACAAGCGAGAACGACCAGATAATTGTGAATTCTGGAGAGGTGGCTTTGGGGTCGACGTACTTAATCGCGTCGTGCCTCTCAGCATCTTCGACCAATTCGTGCCACGTGTGAAACTGGGAAAATCTTTCTGACGTAGCGTATCGCGTCGACAGCGCAAGACTGGGCTCATTAAGTAGATCGCGCGTCCGTCGTCGTGCCGGGAACGGTGTCTTGAACTTCTGAGGAATCATGGGGTCCGACATGAACTCGGTTAGGAAGAAGACACCGGGTTCAGTTCGGTAAAAAAAAGCGTGGCGGCGATTGTAGAGAATCTCTTCGCTAAGTCGTGCTTGCAAAGTTTTGTGTTGCGTCTTGCCATACAAATGCTCAGGCACAATGCCAGAACGATATGCCGCGCTGATAATAGCGCGGGCGCTCATGGGACGCTTTGATGCTCTCAGCACCGTGGCGGCTATATCAAGATACGAGTCCACTCGATTATACGCACCGGTTCCCGGTTAAGTTCCTGCGGTCTAAGAGGCTATCATATCCACTAGCTGCACGCGAAGATCACCAACGCCAGTTGTCTCAGATAAAGTCATAACGGCAGTTGTACGGCTCAGAGGTGCCTTTCTTGCAAATGTGTTCATCGCGGGGGCCCACCTCAAAACTTGCTTTAGGTAGTCTAGGCCAACTGCCTCCCCTCACCCCCCCGCCAGCCGCGGCAGTAAAAATATCTCCGCCCCCTCTGGCAGCGTCTTGCTCCACGTATCCCTATAAATCGTCCCGTCGATCGCCACCGCTATGCCGCGGTCGATCATCGGCTCGAAGCCGGGATACTGTTCCGCCAGTTTGCGGAACAGCTCCCTTATGTCCTTGGCCTCGACTTCGACCTTGTCCTTGCCGCCGGCCAGCGCGCTGAGCGATCCCCAGAGCGTCACTTCGACCATGACAGCCGGACCTCGCCCTAGCCCTGCCGTTCCGCCTCGATCGCGGCCAGGATGCGCGGGGCCGACATCGGGATGTGGGTCATGCGCACGCCGGCGGCGTTCGACACCGCGTTGGCGATCGCCGCCAGCGGCGGCACGATCGAGGTTTCGCCGACGCCGCGCACGCCATAGGGGTGGTTGGGGTTGGGAATTTCCAGGATCTGGGTGTCGATCATCGGCAGGTCGGAGCACACCGGAATGCGGTAGTCGAGGAAGCCCGGGTTCTGCAGCCGCCCGTCCTTGCCGTAAATATACTCCTCGTTGAGCGCCCAGCCGATGCCCTGCGCCGCACCGCCCTGGTACTGGCCCTCGACATAGGTAGGGTGCACCGCCTTGCCGGCATCCTGCACCACCGTGTAGCGGATGACCCTTGTGGCGCCGGTCTCGGGGTCCACCTCGATGTCGCAGATATGGGTGGCGAAGGAGACGCCGGCGCCGTCGGCGACGAGCTCGCTGTGGCCCGCTATCGGCCCGCCGGTCTTGCCGGATTCGGCCGCGATCTCCTTCAGCGACAGTTTGCCGAGATTGCCGTGCTTCTGGCCCTTGGCCACCGCATGGCCCTGTTCCCACACGACGTCATCGACGCCGATGTCCCACATCTGCGCGGCGCGCTCGCGCAGCGTCTTGATGGCGTTGCGGGCGGCCGAGATGGTCGCCATGGAGGACGAGAAGGTGCCACGGCTGCCGTCGGTCATGTCGTTGTAGCCGAGGCTCGACGTATCGGCGACGATGGCCTTGAGCTGGCTGTAGTCGATGCCGAGCTCCTCCGCCGCCACCAGCGACAGTGAGGCGCGGGAGCCGCCGACATCGACCGTGCCGACGGCCAGCGACACCGAGCCGTCCATGCCGATGTTGAGGTCCACGCAGGTCTGGCCGCCGAAATTGAACCAGAAGCCGCAAGCCATGCCGCGCCCCTGGTTTTTCTTCAGCGGCGCCTTCATGTGCGGATGGTTCTTCACCGCCTCCAGCGTCGGGCCGATGCCGATCGGGCCATAGACCGGGCCGTAGGAGGATTTTGTGCCTTCCTGGGCGGCGTTCTTGATGCGGAACTCGACCGGATCGATGCCGACCTCCTTGGCCAGTTCGTCGATGGCGCTTTCCACCGCGAAGGCCGCCATCGGCGCCGATGGCGCGCGATAGGCTGCCGTCTTCGGCCGGTTGACCAGCACTTCGAAGCCGACCGTCTTGACGTTCTCCAGCCGATAGCAGGCAAACGCCGTCATGGCGCCGATCTCGGCCCACGAGCCCGCATAGGGGCCGGCGGAATAGCGCAGCGTCGCTTCGGCAGCGGTGATGATGCCATCCTTGCTGGCGCCGATCTTGATGTCGATCGAGGTAGCGCTGGTTGGCCCCGAGGCGCGAAAAACCTCGTCGCGGGTCATCACCAGCTTCACCGGGCGGCCAGCCTTTCTGGACAAGGCAAGCGCCACCGGCTCGGCCCAGACATGGGTCTTGCCGCCGAAACCGCCGCCGATTTCCGACGAGGTGACGCGCAGCTTCGAGGCTTCCATGCCGAGCAGTTGCGCGCAGTGCTGGCGGTAGACGAAATGCCCCTGCGTGCAGACCCAGAGGTCCGCGGTGCCGTCGGACGAGACGCTCGCCACGCAGGCGTGCGGCTCGATATAGCCCTGGTGCGTCTGCTCGGTCTTGAACGAGCGCTCGACGACGAAATCGGCGTGGCCGAAACCCTGGTGGACATCGCCATGGCCGAACTGGCTGCGCTTGGTGACGTTGGACGGCTTGACCGGCTTTTCCTCGAGCCCCTCGGTGAAGATGGCATCGTTGATCAGCGGGGCGTGGTGCTGCATCGCCTCGTCGACATCGGTGACATGCGGCAGTACCTCATAGTCGATCTCGATCAGCTTCAGCGCCTGCCTGGCGGTGCGGGCATCGACGGCAGCGACGGCAGCCACCGCATGGCCGTCATAGAGCGCCTTGGTGCGCGCCATGCAGTTGTCGAGAATGTCGTACATGGCGGCATCGCCATTGGTCAGGTCCGGCAGGTCTTTCGCCGTGATCACCGCCTTCACGCCGGCGAGTTTTTCGGCCTTCGACGTGTCGATCTTTTTGATCAAAGCGTGGGCGTGCGGGCTTCTCAACACGCGCCCGACCAGCTGGCCGGCCATGTTGAAGTCGGCGCCGTAGCGGGCGCGGCCGGTCACCTTGTCGACGCCGTCGGGGCGGATCGGGCGGGTGCCGACTGAAGTGAAATTGCGCCCGGAGTAACGCGGATCGAAATTCATCTCAGGCTCCCTTCATCACGTGTGCCGCGTCCTGGACGGCGCGCACGATCTTGTCATAGCCGGTGCAGCGGCAGAGGTTGCCGGCGAGGCCGAAGCGGATTTCCTCTTCGGTCGGGTCCGGGTTCTTGGCCAGCAGATCCTTGGCCGCGATCAGGAAGCCCGGCGTGCAGATGCCGCATTGGAGCGCGGCATGTTCGAGGAACTTCTGCTGCAGCGGATGCAGCGTCTCACCCTGCGCCATGCCCTCGACGGTCTCGATGCGCCGGCCTTCGGCCTCGGCGCCCAGCACCAGGCACGAGCAGACCAGCCGGTCGTCGAGAATGATCGAGCAGGCGCCGCAGTCGCCGGTGCCGCAGCCTTCCTTGGCGCCGGTCAGGCCGAGCCGGTCGCGCAGCACGTCGAGCAACGGCTCGTCCGGCTGGCAGAGATACTCGACCGCATCGCCGTTGATAACAGTTGAAACCGCAATACCAGCCATCATTTGCCTCCCGCGCGTGCATAGGCGGTCGTTGCGGCACGCCTGGCCAGCACACCCGCAACCTTGCGTCTGAATTCGATCGTGCCCCGCTTGTCGTCGATGGGGCGGCAGGCGCCCGAGCAGATCTTGGCGAGCCGCTCGAGTGCGGCCTCGTCAAGCTTCCTGCCGACAAGCGCCTCGGCGGCCTCCGCCACCAGAAGCACCGTGGGCGCCGCGGCACCGATCGCTACGCGCGCCGCCTTGATGATGCCGGCCTCGTCCAGCGTCAGGTTCACCCCGGCGCTGACCACGGCGATATCCATCTCGGTGCGCGGAATGAAGCGCAGATACGCATCGCTCGCACGCGGCGGCCGCTTGTCGAGCAGGATCGCCTCGATGATCTCGCCCTTGGCGAGCGAGGTCCTGCCCGGCGCGGTCGGCACCGCCTCCACCGCAATGGTGCGCCGGCCGGCAGGCCCGACCACCACCGCCTTGGCGCCGGCCGCCACCAGCGCCGGCACGCTGTCGGCCGCCGGCGAGGCGTTGCACAGATTGCCCGTTATGGTGCAGCGCCCCTGCACCTGCTTCGAGCCGATCAGCTTCGCCGCCTCGACGACGCCAGGCCAGGCCTGCTTCAACACCTTGTTTTCGCCCAGCACGGCGCAGGGAACCGCGGCGCCGATGCTGAAGCCGTCGGCTGTTTCCCGGATCTCGCTCAGGCCGGCGATCGACTTGATGTCGACGATCAGGTCGGGTTCGACGAAACCGCCCTTCATCCTCACCAGAAGGTCGCTGCCGCCGGCGAGGATGGCCGCCGGGCCAACCGCCTTGGCCAACTGGCCGACGGCATCTTCGATTGAAAGCGGACGTATGTAGCGCATCGTCTCCCCTTGGTAACTGCGATCTCGCCGACCGTTATAAACAGTCTCCTCATAATGACCATCCGGTTCATGGTCTGAGGCGATTGGGCCAGATGCCGCAGGCGCTGGTGCAATGGGCCTTGACCGCGCCTTGTCGAGCGCCGATCCTCCCGGCCAAAGGGAGGAGCTTCCATGCGACATCTGTTGGTTGTGCTGGCCGCCTTGATGCTGCCGACCGCGGCACAGGCAACGTCGATCGCTTACGGCGCCAGGGTGGGCATGGAGCTCACCATCGTCAAGAAATCAGGCATCGGTTCCACCCACGCCAGCATCCTTGGCAAACACAACAGGCGGGCCGCGGCCACCTTCTGCCGCGAGTATGGCCACGATTTCACCAAGGCTTGCATCGACGAGGAAATGAAGTCGCCGCTCCACTTCGAGATCACCGCCAACTGCAAGACCGGCGCGTTTACCACCTTCTATGGCGACAGCATGATCTTCCAGGGCCGCAACAAGGGCACGGAGGTGACGACGGATTACCTCATCAAGGCCGTCGAGGAGAACGAGGTGCTCGATGGCTCCGGCGCCTCGGGCTACGACTACACGCTGGACCAGTTCAAAGCGCTCTGCCCCAATCGCGTCCGCTAGAGCATGATCCCGAAAAGTGGGAACCGGTTTTCGGGAAAGATCATGCTCCAACAAAGAGATAGTTTGCGACACTGAAGCCCATCAGAACAAACGGAGGCGCAGCAGCGTGACGCTCACCAACCGCGACATCGTCGAGCTCACCGAATGGCGGCGCAAGCTGCACCGGCAGCCGGAAATCTCCAACGAGGAGGACAGGACGGCGCAGGAAGTCGTGACGTTCCTCGCCGATACGGCGCCGGACAAGGTGCTGGCCGGCCTCGGCGGCCATGGCGTGGCGGCGATCTATGACAGCGGCAAGGCCGGGCCGACGGTGCTGTTCCGCTCCGAACTCGACGCGCTGCCGATCGAGGAACTGTCAGGCGTGCCGCACGCCTCGCAAGTGCCGGGCAAGTCGCATATGTGCGGCCATGACGGGCACACCGCCATCCTCGCCGCCCTTGGCCGCCAGCTTGGGCGCCAGCGGCCGGCCAGCGGCCGCGTCGTGCTGATGTTCCAGCCGGCGGAAGAAACCGGCAATGGCGCCGCCGGCGTGGTCGCCGATCCGCGCTACGGCGAGATCGCGCCGGATTTCGCGTTCTCGCTGCACAATCTGCCCGGCGTGCCGTTCGGCGAGGTCCGATTGAAGCCCGGCGTCGTCAACTGCGCCTCGCGCGGCATGCGAATCGTGCTCGACGGCAAGACAGCGCACTCCTCCATGCCCGAGACCGGCATCTCGCCCATGCCCGCCATCAGCGAGCTGATGCCGGCGCTGCCGAAACTCGGGCGCGGCACCTTCGCCGACGACGCGTTCAGCATGCTGACCGTCACCCATGCTGCGATGGGCGAAGCCGTGTTCGGCATCGCGCCGGGCTATGCCGAGGTGTGGGCGACGCTGCGCACCCGCCGCGACGAGCGCATGGCCGATCTGTGCGCCGCGGCCGAAGCGCTGGTCACCGAAATCGCCGCCCGGCACGGGCTTGCCGCCCGTTGGGACTACCACGAGATCTTCGTCGCCAGCGTCAACGCTCCGCAAGCGGTGGAGCATCTGCAACGCGCCCTCGACGAGGAAGGCGTCGTCCACGGCGAGGAAGCCCTGCCGATGCGCGCCTCGGAGGATTTCGGCCTGTTCGGCCACAGCGCCGCCTCGGCGATGTTCTTCCTCGGCGCCGGCGAACGCTACCCCGCGCTGCACAACCCCGACTACGACTTTCCCGACGACCTGATCCCCATCGGCTCGAAGATCTTCATGCGCACGGCACGCAATCTGCTGGGGTGAGTTCGCCTTGCCCGGTGGGGAAGACTGAAAGAGGCCGTCTGGCCGGCACGTGGAGCGGTTTTCCGTCCGGGAATTTCGTCGAAACAAAGAGCTCTAGATGTCGACAACAACCAGCATGCCCCGCGCTTCGGCCATCTCGAGCAACAAATCCTGCAGGCTATCGTCGCTCAGCGCAAAGCCCGTTCGCCCCAAAACCTCGTCAATGCTTTCCTTCATCGATATCGAGGTAGCCCCGGTCTTCTCTGAAAGCAGCCGTCCAATGGCCGCCCGGACCAGGACATTCTGATCAGACATGATTCCCCTCTCATGCTGGAATGGTGTTATCAGTTTTCTCCGATTGTATGCTTTATCGCAACTTCTGCGAGCTTTGGCGTGCACTTGCAAGTCATTACAATGACTCCGCGTTGAAATCGCAAGTTGCAGGAGCCCGTCGCCAGGTCCTGCGATTTCCATGACTGCAAGCACGGCCAGCGGCAGTTCGTGCCGACCGAGCCCGACAAAGGCCCTGCCCCGCACCGTTACTGGCAATTCCGTGGATTTGTCGAAGATGGAATACGAGCCTGTCGGCTCATTCAGAATCTCAAAACGCTGCAATGCAAACCTCACCACCCCCAGCCCCCTCTAACGCAACCTATCCATCGGAGGTTGCATCGGTCGGGTGCTTTTTTTGCCATTGAGGCACTGAAGTCACAGGGGTTGGTGGGCCGGCAAAGGATCGAAAGCACTGCGCACCATTTTAGATTTTACGCGTGCAAAATTTCCATAAAACATGCGGAAATGCTGACGAGGCGTGGGGCAGCTCTCCGGGGAGCAGTGCGTGACATGGAAGACACCGGGATCGCAATCCGCGGATCGAAGCAAGGCAAGCGGAAGCATCATCAAACAGGCGCGTGCCGACAAAGACAGCCGGCATCGCCGATTGGCCCTTGCCGAAGCCGGCGGCCTCGCTCATCCATGGCGTGAAAACCATAGCCTGGAACCAGTGATGACCGATGCCAGCCTTCACCTCGTCGAAGCGACGATCGCACAATTGCGCCAGGGGCTCGGTGAAGGCACCGTCACCAGCGTCGAACTGGTCGGGGCCTATCTCAGGCGCATTGCGCATTTCGACCGCCACGGCATCAGCCTCAACGCCGTCCCGGTGCTCAATCCTGCCATGTTCGAGGAGGCCGCCGCATCCGACCGGCGCCGGCAGAACGGCAAGACGCTCGGGCCGCTCGACGGCATCCCCTACACCGCCAAGGACAGCTACAAGGTGTCGGGCCTGACGGTGGCCGCCGGCTCGCCCGCCTTCGAGAAACTCATCGCCAATGAGGACGCCTTCACCATCGCCAGGCTGCGTGCCGGCGGCGCGGTGCTGATCGGCCTCACCAACATGCCGCCCATGGCCAATGGCGGCATGCAGCGCGGCGTCTATGGCCGTGCCGAAAGCCCCTATAACGGCGACTATCTGACCGCCGCCTTCGCGTCCGGCTCGTCGAACGGCTCCGGCACGGCGACGGCGGCCAGCTTCTGCGCCTTCGGGCTCGGCGAGGAAACCTGGTCGTCCGGCCGCGCACCGGCCAGCAACAACGCGCTGGTCGCCTACACGCCCTCGCGCGGCGTCATTTCGGTGCGCGGCAACTGGCCATTGGTGCCGACCATGGATGTCGTCGTGCCGCACACACGCAGCGTGCCCGACATGCTGGAACTGCTCGACGTCATCGTCGCCGACGACCCGCAAACGCGAGGCGATTTCTGGCGCGCCCAGCCTTGGGTCGCGCTTCCCAAAAGCTCCGAGGTACGACCGCAACGCTATACCGATCTCACGCTGGCGGGATCGTTGAAAGGCAAGCGCCTCGGTGTGCCGCGCATGTATATCGGCCGCGACAGCGGCGCCAATGCCCCGATCGAAACCCGCGCCTCGGTGCTGGCTCTGTGGGAACAGGCGGCGGCCGATCTGCGTCGGCTTGGCGCCGAGGTGATAGAAGTCGATTTTCCCGTCGTCTCCAACTATGAGCGCGACCGCCCGGGCACCCGCACCATGGTCGAGCGCGGACTGGTGCCGCCGGATTTCGCCGACCGCGAAATCTGGGACCTCTGCATCTGGGCCTGGGACGATTTCCTGCGTGCCAATGCCGATCCTGATCTGCCCGATCTCGCTTCGGTCGACGGCCCGAAAATCTTCCCGCAGCCGCCGGGCACCTTGCCCGACCGCTATGAGGGCGGCTTCGACCTGGCGGAGTATGTCGAGCGGGCGAAATCCGGCGTCACGTCGATGCCCGAAATTCCGACCCTCGTAGAAGGCGTCAAGGGGCTGGAAGCGACACGGCGCATCGACTTCGAGGACTGGCTGGATGCCAACGGCCTCGACGCCGTGGTGCTGCCCGCCGCCGCCGACGTCGGCCCGGCCGACGCCGACACAAACGAGGGCTCGGCCACGCTTGCCTGGCGCAACGGCACCTGGGTCGCCAACGGCAATCTGGTCTGGCGCCATTTCGGCATCCCGACCGTCACCGTACCGATGGGCACCATGGCCGATATCGGCATGCCGGTCGGCCTGACCTTCGCCGGCAAGGCCTATGACGACGAAAGGCTGCTCCGCTTGGCCGGCGACTACGAGCGCTCGACCCAGCGCCGCACCCGCCCGCCGCGCACGCCAGAACTGGCTGACGATGTCTTTTCGCGACGGCTCGCGCGAGCCGACAACGGCAACGGGCCGCCGCTCGCAATCGCGCTTGCCGCCGAGACGCGGATTTTGGGCGACCAGGATGAAATCGTGATCACGCTCGACCTGCCAGGCGAAGCTCCCGATGCTGAAGCAGCCGGCGTTCAGGTTCATGTCAATGGACAGGCCGTGCTCATGCAGCGGGCCGGCGCGCGGTTCACCGGCCGCGCACTCGTTCCAGCCACCGAGCACCGGCGCTTCCACAGCGTCTGGCGCGGCTCATATGGCTCGGTCGTGACGGCGATGGTGCAGCTGGAGGATGGGCGCAGCGCTGGCGCCTATACGGTCACCGGCGGAATTGGGTGAGGTAAGTGCCGGAATGAACCAGCCGCCGCTACGTCTTCGTTACAAGGCATTGATTGCCATTTTCATCGCGATAGGAATTGCAGGCATTTTGTTGCGCCCCATCCACCCAAAGAGCATTTTCATCGCAATGTTCGTCCAGTGCGCCTGCCTTACCGTCTTCTCTGGATGGGTATTGCTCCAAACGAAGCTGGATCCCGTGAGGTCGGGAGACGGCACGCGCGTAATTGTGACGCTATCTTGGATATTCGGTGGTTTGGGTATTTACGGCATGTACTTACCCTTCGATCTATCTTTGGGTGAGTAGGCACGGCTTCGCGCACTGCCCAACTAGTCGCAGGAACCAGCCATGATCAAAGTCAAGCAACTCGCCCATGTCTGCATCTTCGCCAACAATCTCGAGGAGACGCGGCGTTTCTACCGGGATGTCCTCGGCATGGAGATCCAGTTCAATTTTCTGCGCGACGGCGAGGTCTTCGGTTTCTACCTCAATTGCGGCGGCCGCAGCCATGTCGAGGTGTTCCGCAAGGACGGCGCCCGGTTCAGCGAGACGGACCAGATCAACCATCTTTGCCTCGAAGTGGAAGACATCGCCGCCGCGATCGCGCATATCACGTCAAGCGGCGTCGAGGTCACCGCCCGGAAACTTGCCTGCGACGACACCTACCAGGCCTGGCTGCGCGACCCCAACGGCGTGAAGATCGAGCTCTTCGAATACACCGCCAGAAGCGCGCAATTCACCGGCGGCGACCGCGTCGCCGACTGGTAAGACTAAGCTGAAAGCGCCTTGCCCACCCAGTCCAGCCGCGCCGCGGGCACCAGGCCGTAATTGTAGAAATTCAGGCCATCGACAGCAGGCGCCAGCGCCGGCTTCACCTTGGCGGCAAGGATCTCGGGGCCGGCCATTTCAGGGTAGAACAGCCGATAGCCGATGCCGAAGAATTTGTCCGCGCCAAGCGCGGCGCGGCCGGCTTGCACGAGACCAGCCACATCGTCCCCCGGCATATCGTAGGCGCACAGGATTGCTCCGTCGCAGACCTTGCCGAGTGCGGCGAGATCGCAGCCGCCGAGCCAGCCCTCCTTGAGGTCGATGATGACGACCTTCGTCGCCGGGTCGGCCACCTCGCGCAGTTCGGCGACGAAACTGGTGACCGGTTCGAACCGCCACAGGAGATAGGCATGCAATTGCGGCCATGGCGCAAAGCTATCGAGGCCGCGTGCCGGGAAATCCGGAAACCGCCGTTGCGGCACGGCGCGCTCGCAGGTTTCAGTGATCCATTGCCTGACAAGCCGGCGCGCCGCTTCGCCGTCGACGCCGGCGCTCGCTGCCCGGGCAAGGCAGGATGGGCAGAAGCACAGCGACAGCAGGAACTCGTCTTCCGGCGTCAGCCCGACGCCGTCCTTCTCATGGTGGTATTCATGCGCGAACCCCATGAAGGAGGGGCTTTCGAGTTCAATCCTGTCCGGCCGATAGGTGCGGCTCAGATCCTCGACCAGAGTGCGCACATAGGCGCGCGCATCGGCGTGCGAGGGACAGAGATTGTAGTAGTTGGCATCGCCGAACGCATTGCGAGTGACCGCCTGCGGATGAAGCATGCCAAGCCGCGTATTGTGCAGGCACACTGTCCAGCAGGACACGCCGAGCCCGCCCGCCTCGCGCCGGCGCACGAGGTCATCAAGCACATCGCCCCCTTCGGCGATCACGTCGGCGACCTTCGGCTGGATGGCGAGCCCGGCCCAGCGCGATGGCGTTGGCTGGAAATAGATCGTGCCGTCCTCCGGGAAATAGGCCTTTCGACGCGGGCTGCGCGGCTGCAGGAAGCGGCCCGCATGATAGGAGGCGGAAAGGCTGATCATGTTGAGCCCGGCCCGCTCGCGCAGGTCGCGCTCGACCGCCTCGAACCCCAGGTCCTGAATATCCCAGGGATAGGTCCACATCGAAAGCTGCATGGAATGTCCTCGTTTCCTGGCTGTTTGCGCGGCTGGCTCTCAGCCGTCCACCGGTTCGGCCACTTGCATCAGGCAGTCGCCGGCCTCGCACATCGTGTGCAGCCGGCGCGACAGGACGATGCCGCTTTCGGCAAAATGCAACGGCTCTTCGGCAAGCTCGAGCCGCTCAAGATCGTGATACCAGCCGGCGAGCTGCCCCGCCGCCACGCCATGACCCAGGGCGACGGCGGGCTCGAACCAGCCGCGCCGCGTCGCATAGATGCCCTGGCTGTGGCGCGATAGCGACAGCAGGCGGGTCGGCGCGGTTTCATCAGCCGATCCGGGAGCCGGACCGGCGATGACGCCTGTGGCAGCCAGCAGCCTGTCGATGGCGCGGGTGGTGATCGCCATCGAGGCGACCGTCGCCGTGCCGCCGCCGCCGAACTCGCCGCTGACGCCGATGGCGCCGGCCCGGCGCGCCGCGCCCATCGAAGTGGGCGATATCTGCCCATTGTCGGCCACGAAGCCATAGGGCATGCCGAGCGTGCGCATCAGTTCGACGCCACGCCTGTGGCGATCGGGATCGGCATTGCGTTCGACCAGCGCGGTCGGCAAATGCTCCATCGAGGTGCCCCCCGAATGGATGTCGAAAACGACGTCATGGCGCGGGAACAGTTCCGTTTCCAGGAAATTGGCGAGCCGGCCGGTCGGCGTGCCCGCCGGGTCGCCCGGAAAGGCCCGGTTGAGATTGCCACCATCGAGCGGCGAACAGCGTTTGGCGGCCATCACCGCCGGCGCGTTGGCCATCGGCAGGATGGTGACGCGGCCCCTGATGTCGGCCGGCGCCAGCCGGCGGATCAGTCGGGCCAGCGACAGTTCGCCCTCATATTCGTCGCCATGGTTGCCAGCCATCAGCAGCACCGTCGGCCCCTCGCCGTTGCGGATCAGGCAGATCGGCACCTTGACCTGGAAGTAGGGCGAGCGGTCGACCGAGAACGGGATGCTGAGATGGCTGAACACCTTGCCGTCGCGCTCGAAATCGAGCGTGTGGGAGAGACCGGTGTGCATGGTCAGACCGCCGCCATCGCCGTGATTTCGATGCGCAGATCGGGATCGGCGAGACGGGCCTCGACGCAGGCGCGGGCCGGCAGACGCTCCGGATCGACCCAGGCATCGTAGACACTGTTCATGGCGTCGAAATCGCCGATCTGCGGCAGGAAGATGTTGACCGCCACCAGCTTCGACTTGCTGCTGCCGGCCTCCGCCAGCAGCGCGTCGATCTTGGCCAGCACGTCGCTGGTCTGGCCTTCGATGCCGGCCTTGCGATTGTCGGGCACCTGGCCGGCAATGTGGACGAGGCCGCCATAGACGACCGCCTGCGACATGCGCGTGCCGGACTGGAAATACTTGATCATATTGGATCCTTTCAGGTTCATTTTGTCTTGGCCGCCGCGCATCAGGTCAGCCGAAGAAAGTCGGGAAGGCATGGCGGACATGCCCGGTCGCGTCGACACCGAAGATGACGCGATAGCGGTCGAGGCAGGTGCAGGGGTGCGAGATGCCGAACTCGATGACGTCGCCGACGGCCAGCTCCGAACCCGCCTCCTGCGACAATGCCTCCAGCGACAGGAAGGCATGCTGGTCGTTCAGCTTGATCACCTTGGCGTCCGGCCGCGCATCGGACAGGCGCTGGCCGGCGCGATAGACGGCGACCGGCGTCGGAAATCCCTGGTCGAAGGACACGTCGCGCATGCCCATGCCGCAGATCGCCAAGCCGGGCTCCGGCCGCGACAGCACTTCGGCCCACAGGCGCAGCGCCGGCCGGAACAATTGCCGCGCTGACGCGGCCTCGCCACCGATCGCGAACCCATGGCGGGCATCGAGCGAGCCGAGCGAGCGGTCATAGGTTCCGTGGTCGTGGAAAAAGATGGCACCGCTGCGCAGCACCAGCGTCGCCTTGCCGTCCCCCGACACGACCGGCGACAGATCGGCGACAACCCTGTCGAAGAACACCGAGCCGCCGGCCGTCACGATCAGCGGCGCCTCGCCGCCAAGCCGTGCGCGCAGCCGCAGGAACACATCCGCTGCCATCGCCAGCAGGCCCGCGACCGCCGCATCGGTACGGGCCGTATCGGGCTGCGCGGCGGCGCCCTCATAGGTGCCGACGCCGGCGATCAGCAGGCGCCCGCCCGACGCCGTCACGGCATCGGCGATCGCCTCGGCCTCGGCCACGCTGCGTGCGCCCGCCCTGCCCGCGCCAAGCTCGACCAGCACGCGCAAGGGAGCCAGCGCCGCATCGGCACGCCAGGCGCCGGCCAGCGCATTCACTGCCGCGACAGAGTCGGCGAACGCGAACAATTCGGCCTCCGGCCAGGCGCCGGCCAGCACCGCCAGCCGCTTCGCGCCGCCCGCGCCGCCGACCTCGTTGGCGAGAATCAGCCGGGAAAGGCCGGCCTTGAGCATCACGCTCGCCTGCCTGACGTCGGCGACGGTCGTGCCCCAGGCGCCGGCCTCGACCAGCGACCGGGCGAGATCTGGCGCCATCGGTGTCTTGGCATGTGGCGCCACCGCGACACCCTGCTCCTTGGCATAGCGCAGGAACAGGTCGCGGTTGGCGGCGAAGGCCGCCTCGTCGAGGGTGAGCATAGGCAGTGACATCGCGCCATCGGCCGGATGCCAGCCTTGCTGCCCGACCAGGCTGCTGTCCAGCCCGGCGGTGCCGGGCGGCACGCCGCGGATGCGGTCGTCGAGGATGAAATTTTCACGCACGCCGAGCGGCGGGACTGGTGAAACTTGCGTCATCCGATGCTACCCCTTTCGCCGTCGCGACACGGCGCCTCGACCGATTTGCGGTCCTGCCAATGCCAAGAGAGACTTGCGTGCCCAAGCCCTACGCCGGACCGATCGTCGATGCCCATCACCATCTCTGGGATCTCGGCCTTGGCCGGCACCCCTGGCTGGCGGCCGCAGCCGGTGACCGCGGCGGCCTCGGCGATCTCGGCCCGTTGCGGCAAAACTATCTTCCCCAGGATTATGCGCGCGACGCCGCCAAGCACGATGTCGTCGCCACCGTCCATGTCGAGGCCGGCTGGGCGAGCAACGACTGCCTCGGCGAGACGCGCTGGCTGGAGACGCTCGACAAGGCGCAAGGCGTGGCGGCTCGCTATGTCGTCCACGTGCCGCTGGCGAACCCCGAGGCCGCCATGCTGATCGAGGCGCAGGCCGCCTTCGACCGCGTTGTGGGCGTGCGTGACATATTGAGCTGGGATCCCGATCCGGCCAGGCGCTTCGCCACCCGCGACGGCATCATGGACGAGCCGGCCTGGCGCGCCGGCCTTGCCTTGCTCGGCCGCCACCGGCTTGCCTTCGACCTGATGGTGTTCCCGCGCCAGCTTGCCGGCGCCGCGCGGCTCGCGGCCGCCTTTCCCGACCAGCAATTCGTGCTCAATCATTGCGGAAGCCCGATCGATCGCGACGCGGACGGCATGCTTCTGTGGCGCGAAGGACTGCGTGCGCTGTCGCGCCACGACAACGTCGCCATCAAGATCTCGGACCTCGTCGCCTACGACCATGACTGGACGCTCGACAGCCTGCGGCCGGTGGTGTTGCACTGCATCGACTGTTTCGGCCCCGGGCGCGCCATGTTCGGCTCGGATTTTCCGGTTGCCGGCCTGCATGCCTCGTTCGACGCGGTGTATGACGGCTTCAAGGCCATAGTCGCCGACCTTTCCGCCGACGAACAGACGGCGCTGTTCTTCGGCAGTGCAAAACGCATCTACCGCCTGGATGAGCTGTCATCGCCGGGCTTGCTCCCGGCCTGACAGCAGCAGCAGACCGAGGATCAGCGAGCCGAACAGGATGCTGCGCCAGCCGGGCGACGCATTGACGACGGTGATCAGTGCGGTGATCGTCACCAGAAGCACCGCCCCGGGAATGGTGCCGGCATAGGTGCCGAGCCCACCCAGGATCGAGGTGCCGCCAAGCACCACCGCGGCAATCGAGGCAAGCAGATAGGGATCGCCGATCCCGACATAGCCCTGTCCATTCATGCCAAGGACCAGCACACCGGCCAGCCCGGCGGTGAACCCGCTGATGCCGTAGACGGCAAGCGTCGTCGACTTCACCGGCACGCCGGACAGTGAGGCAGCCAGCGGATTGGCGCCCATGGCGAAAATGCGGGCGCCGAACGGCGTCGCGTGCATCACCGTCAGCACGATGGCGGAAACGGCGACCCACAGCAGGATGCCCGCCGGAATGCCTATCGGCCGCGCATTGCCCAGCCAATGGACGAGCGGATTTTCGGCGGTCACGGCGCTGCCGCCGGCAATGATGATCAGCAGGCCCTGCAAGAAGGTCGCCATGGCCAGCGTCATGATCATCGGGTGGACGCGCAGCAGCGCAACCCCCAGCCCGTTGACGACGCCGATCGCGGTGGTCAGCGCAAGCACCGCGAGCACCGAAGCAAGGCCGGTCGGATCCATCTGCCAGGACAGCAGCGGCAGGCTGATGGCGCTGACGGTGACGATGGCGGCAACCGAGAGGTCGATGCCGCCCGCGATCACCACGAAGGTCTGGCCCGTTGCAACCAACCCGATGACGGCGCCGAGTTCGACGAGATAGCGCAGATGCCCATAGGCGCCGAAGCCGCGCGAGACGAAGCTCGCCCCGATCCAGACCACCGCGACAATGGCAAGGGTCATGAAAGGCCGGCTGGAGAGGATCGCCCTGGCGCGTCCGCCGCCGACGCTGTCGTTCGAGGCTGTCATTGCTGCACCTTGCGGAATTGCGGAATGGCGACGGCGCCGATGATGATAAGGCCCTGCGCCACATATTGCGCAACCGGCGTGAAGCCGAGGAAGAACATGACGCTGATCATCAGGCTGAGCAGCAGGCTGCCCGCCAGCGCGCCGCGCATCGTGCCCTGCCCGCCGAGGAAGCCGATGCCGCCAAGCACGGCGGCGGCGATGGAGTTGAGCGTGAACGCCGTGCCGATGACAGGGTCTCCCGAGCCGGTCTGCGCCGCGACGAACAGGCCCGCACCAGTCGAGAGCAGGCCGCTGATTGCATAGGCGGCAATACGCGCCCCATCGACCGGCACGCCGGAGCGATAGGCGCCGACCGGATTTTCGCCTGAAGCATAGAGGCTCAAGCCGAGCGGCGTGGCGAGATAGAGCTTCCACAGCGCAACGATGAGCACCAGGATCACGAAGGCCGCCGGTGTGTTGCCGGCAAGCATATCGGACAGCCATTCCGGGATGGAGCCACCCGGCCGTGGCAGGACGAGCAGCGCCGCGCCGCCGATGATGAAGGAACCGGCAAGCGTCACCACGATCGCCGGCAGGCGCAGCCGCACCACGATGAAGCCGGTCGCAGCACCGATGCCGAGGCCGGTCACCGCGACCGCGGCAGCGCCACCGGCGACGCCCAGCGGCCCGGCCATGGTGGTGGCGGCAATGACCGCGCCGAGGCTGACGGTAGCGCCGATCGCCAAGCTGATGCCGCCGGTGAGCATGAGGATGGCCTGCGCCATCGCCACCAGCGCCAGCGGGAACCAGCTCTGGGTGAATTTGGCGAAGCCGGAAGCGGTGAACAGGCCGGGAAACAGCACGCCATAGGCGATGAGAAACCCCAGCACGACGACGAACAGGCTGCGCACGCCGATGTTGCGGCGCGCCTGCACCGGCCAGTAGAGCGCGCCGGCGGGCGTTGCAGAGGGGATGGTGCTCATGCCGCGACCTTCTGCTTCTCGGCGCCCATCGCGGCCGAAACGATGGCTTCCTCGCTGAGCGCCCCGCGCTCGAGCGTCGTGACGATGCGGCCCTCCCGGACGACCGCGACGCGGTCGCACAGATGCACCAGTTCCGGCGTGTCGGAACTCAGCAGCACGACAGCTTTTCCGGCGGCGGCGAAGCCGCGCAGCATCAGGTAGATTTCGCGCTTGGTCTCGACATCGACGCCGCGGGTCGGGTCGTTGAGAAGCAGCACCAGCGGGTCGTGCGGCATCCATTTGGCCAGCGCCACCTTCTGCTGGTTGCCGCCCGAAAGGGCCTGCGCCGGCCGGCCGAGATCGCCCTTGATGCCAAGCTGGGCGGCGAGGCCTTTTCCCCTCTCGCGTTCGGCCTTGCGGCTGCGCAGCTTCAGCGCCGGCAACCGGGCGAAGGCAGGCAGCATCATGTTGGTGAGGATCGGATGGATCAGGTGCAACCCCTCGCGCTTGCGATCGGCCGGCACATAGGCGAGGCCAAGCGCATTGGCTTTCGGCACACCGGCCGGCAAACCGGCGGCGCCATTGACGGCAGCCGACGTCGTTCGGGCCGGTATGGCGCCGTAGAGGCCAAGCAGCAGGTCCTCCTGCCCTTGCCCGACCAGTCCACCGATGCCCAGCACCTCGCCTGTCCTGATGTCGAGATCGACGCCATGCATCAGCCCGGCCGAAAGACCTCGGACGGAGATGGCGTTGGCGGGCGACGGCGGAGCCTGCCACCTGGGAAAGAGATCACCGGGGTCGCGGCCGACCATCAGCCGCACCAGGCCGGAAGCGTCGGTGCCTTCCAGCGCGCGGTCCGCCGTGCAGGTGCCGTCCTTGAGCACGGTGACATGCAGGCAGAGCGCCATGACTTCGTTCAGCCGGTGCGAGATGTAGAGGATCGCGGTGCCCTCGCTCCGCAGCCGCTCCAGCAGGTCAGTCAGGATTCTTGTCTCGGTCGCCGACAGCGACGAGGTCGGCTCATCGAGTATGAGCACGCGCGGCTTGCGGTAGAGCGCCTTGGCGATCTCCACCATCTGCCGGCGTCCGAGCGAAAGCTGCCCGACGGGCGTCGACAGCTTTTCATTGAGCCCGACCAGTTCGCAAGCCGCCTTCGCCCGCGCGGCAAGCTCTTGATAGTCGACAAGGCCAAAGCGCCTGGGATAGGCGCCCAGCCCGATGTTTTCGGCGATGGAGAGGCTGGCCGTCAGGCTGAGTTCCTGCTGCACGACGGCAATTCCAGCCTGCCGCGCCAGCGCCGGCGTCATGCGCGCCACGGCGCGCCCGTCGACCTCGATGATCCCGCCGTCCGGGCGCAAAGCCCCGGACAACAGGTTGATCAGCGTCGACTTTCCAGCGCCGTTCTCGCCGAGCAGCGCATGCACGCGGCCCGGCTGGAGAGAGATGGAAACGTCGCGCAGGACGGGGTTGCCGAAGAAAGCCTTCGACACCCCCCGCGCGGCCAGGAGCGGAGCCGTGGTTGTCAATGCTACAACCCTTCTGGCTTATTTCTGCACCAGCAGCTTTTTGAACAGCGCCTCATCGTAGGGCGAATAGATGTAGCCGTCAGCCGGGAAATCCTTGGCCCGGGCGAGGTATCCGTCGATGCTGGAATTGTCGATGACCGGCAGCGGGATCTTGACGAAGGCCGGCACGTCCTTGCCTTCAAGCGCCTGGACGGCGGTGTAGGCGGCGAAGGCGCCGAGCCAGTTCGGCTGCATGGTGGCCCAGCTCTTCAGGCCCTTGTCCTTCCACAGTTCGAGGAACTGGCGCGCATTCTCGCCGGTGATCGGCACTTGCTCGCGGCCCTGCTTGTCGAGCGCCAGAACCGCGCCCGCCGACAGCGCGCCGCCGAGCGACAGGATGCCGTCGATCTCGGGATTGGCGAACAGCAGGCTGGTAACGGCTTCCTGCGCCGGCGCGACATTGTAGGGCGTGTTGGTCTCGGCCAGCACCTTCACGTCGGGATGCGCCTTGAGCGCGGCATCGGCGCCCTTGCGCCTGTCATCGCTGACCGAAACGCCGGCCGGGCCGTTGAGGATGAGGATCTTGCCCTTGCCGCCGATGGCATCGATGAGGAACTTGGCCGCCTGATCGCCCCATTGCGCGGAATCGGTGTTGACCTTGGCAGTGACCTTGTCGGTGTCGACAAGGCTGTCGAAGTTGATGATGGCGATGCCCTTGGCGCAGGCATCGGCCAGCACGCGGGCCGGCGCGGTCGACGAGCCGGCGATCAGGATGATGGCGTCGACATTGGAATCGATCATCGACTGGATCTGCTGGATCTGCACGTTGGCGTCGCCCTGCGCGTCGGTCACGACCAGCTTATCGACCAGACCCTGCTTCTTCAGCGTCTCGACTTCGGCTTCGATCGTGCCCTGCGTCTGCTTCATCCATGTCGGCACGGAATAGATGTCTGCCCAGCCGATCGTATACGGCGCCTTGCGGTCACCCTTGATGCAATTGGCAGCGGCGTTGGCTTGCGAGCCGACACCCAGGCTCAGGACGAGACCGAGGCAAAGGGCGCTGGCGGATGCGAAAAACGACGATTTCATCATGACTGTTCCCCTTAGTGGTTATGTCCGGGCGTGCAGGATCGGCACGACAAAACCCGTCGGCTGCCGCGTCACGGAAACCGCTAGTCTTCTCGTCTGGACCGTCTTTTGTCCGGCTCGTTTGTCCGGTATTTCAGACATTGTGTCTGTATATCGGACAAAAGGGATGCTAGACTGAGCCTTGACATCTTTCAAGCGGCTTGAGACGAGGACCGAAATGATTTTGGACGGAAGCTGCGGATGAGCGACGGCGCGAAGGATCTGATCGAGGCGGCCGGCACGGCGGCGCCACAGGGCGGCGAGCGCCGCCGCGGCATCGACCGCGTCATCATGCTGCTGGAAGCCTTGCTGAAGCACCGGGCGCCGATGCGCGTCGGCGACATCGCCAAGATGATCGGCGCGCCGCGCTCGACCACCTACGAAATCGTCAACAGCCTGCTCGACGCCGAGATGCTGGAGAATGTCGGCACAGAAGGCTACGTCTATTTCGGCCGCTCGATGCATCTGTTCGGCTGGGCCTATTCGCATCACAACGCCCACTACCGGCGCATCATCGAAACGCTGGACCGGCTTGCTTCGGAGACCGGCGAGACCGTGCAGCTATGCGGCCTGCGCGGCAACAAATACGTCGTCCTCGACTGCCGGGACTCTCCCGGCCCGTTCCGCATCTCGAGCGATGTCGGCGTCGAGGTGCCAATTCCGTGGACGGCGTCGGGGCGGCTGCTGCTCGGCCACATGAGCGAGCAGGAATTGCGCGATTTCATCCCGCCCGGCGATTACACGCTGCCCGACGGCCGCGTCATTGCGCCGGCCGACTTCTTCGCCGACGTCGCCACATCGCACCGGCAAGGCTACAGCGAGACCGCGGCACTGGCCGACCGTTTCACCTGGTGCATGGCTGCGCCCATTCGCGATGGCCATGGCGCCATCAGCAAGACATTGTGCTTCGTGCTCCCCATCGACACGCCGGAGCCGCGGCGCAACCACCTTCTCGACCTGCTGCGCGAGCGCGCCCGCGCGCTGTCCCTGACCGACAGCTGAGAGAACTCAACGGCGCTCGGCGTAGGCAAGGGTCGAGCGGATGATGTCGCGCTTGTCCTGCGACAGGCCGGCAAGCAGGCTCTCATCGAGATGGCCAGCCCGGATGAGATGCGCAAAGACATAGAGCAGCTGTGAGTAGCGATAGTCGAACGTCCGATCGATCTCCCGCCGTTGGTGGCGCAGGTAGTCCTCGACCTCCCACATCTCGGCAGGCAGTTTCGCGGCGCTGGCCTTGCTCTTGAATTCGGCCATCGTTTTTGCGAGCGCCGCCTCGAGAGCCGTATCGAAGGCGTGGCGTGCGATTTTCTTCTCGGAACCCGACCAGCTGAAATCGTCAGAGCTCATCACCGCCTCCCCGCATTCCTGCAAACGACTTCGGCCCCGAGATTTTCATGAAACGGCGCTCGCCGCTACCCCCGCGCGGCCCAGACCAGTCCCCGCTCGACCATCAGCGCCATTTCCGGCACCGCGAACTCGTCCGCCGTGTGCCCGAGCGAGCTGTAGAAAACCTTGCCGGCGCCATAGCGGCGCTTCCAGACGACCGGCATGACCACGCCGCCGATGCCAGGGAAATGCTCATCCGTGAAGGTGGTCGTCGCCAGCACCTCGTTGCTCGGGTCGACATGCATGTAATACTGCTCCGACCGGTAGGCGAAATCGCTGACGCCACTGGTGATCGGATCATCCGGCCGGGTGATGACGACACGATAGTCGATGATGTTGCCGGGATGCGCGACCCATTGGCCGCCTGTCATGAACTGATAGTCGGTCTCGTTGCGGAAACTGTCGCCCATCGTGCCGTGGAAACCGCCAAGCCCGGTTCCCTGGCGGACGGTCTGCGTCAGGTTCTGCAGCTCGGCCTTCTCGATCTTCGACATGGTGATGACGGGCACGATGAGATCGAAGGACGCAAGCTGCGGATCGGCGAACATCGCCGTCCCCTCGCCCAGCGTAACGGCGAAGCCGTTGCGCTCGAGCAGCCCGCGCACGATGTTGGCGCTGCGCTCCGGCGTATGCCCTTCCCAGCCACCCCAGGCAATCAAGGCCTTCTTCGTCATGCCGTCCGTCTCCCTTGGTCGATGATCCCTCGGCGTGCCTGTCAGCGTCAGCGCCAGCCCAGCGCCGGCGCGACATGGGTCAGGATCGCCTCGAGGACATGGGCGTTGTAGTCGACGCCGAGCTGGTTGGGCACGGTGAGCAGCAGCGTGTCGGCCTCGGCGATCGCCTCGTCCTGCGCCAATTCCTTGATCAGCACATCCGGCTCGGCGGCGTAGCTGCGGCCGAAGATCGCCCGCGTGTTTTCCTCGATGAAGCCGATCTGGTCGCGGCTCTCATTGCCGCCCCCGAAATAGGCGCGGTCGCGCTCGTCGACCAGCGCGAAGATGCTGCGGCTGACCGAGACGCGCGGCTGGCGCTCGTGGCCGGCCGCCTTCCAGGCCTCGCGGTAGGCGCGGATCTGCTCGGCCTGCTGGATGTGGAACGGCTTGCCGTTCTCGTCGAATTTGAGCGTCGAACTCTGCAAATTCATGCCGAGCTTCGCCGCCCATTCGGCAGTGGCGTTGGTGGCCGCGCCCCACCAGATGCGTTCGCGCAAGCCTTCCGAATGCGGCTCGAGCCTGAGCAGGCCGGGCGGATTGGGGAACATCGGCCGTGGGTTGGGTTGGGCAAAGCCGACGCCGCGCAGCGTGTCGAGGAAAACCTCGGCATGGTGCCGCGCCATGTCGGCATCGCTCTGCCCTTCCTGCGGCCCGTAGCCGAAATAACGCCAGCCATCGATGACCTGTTCGGGCGAGCCACGGCTGATGCCAAGCTGCAGCCGGCCACCTGATATGATGTCAGTCGCGCCCGCATCCTCGGCCATGTAGAGCGGGTTCTCGTAGCGCATGTCGATGACGGCGGTGCCGATTTCGATGCGGCTGGTCTTCGCGCCGACGGCCGCCATGAGCGGAAATGGCGAGGCGAGCTGGCGGGCAAAGTGGTGCACGCGGAAATAGGCGCCATCGGCGCCGAGCTGTTCGGCGGCGACGGCAAGGTCGATGGATTGCAGGAGCGCGTCCGAAGCCGAACGCACCTGCGACTGCGACGAGGGCGTCCAGTGCCCGAATGACAGAAAACCGATTTTTTTCATGCCTTGCGATATATGGAAGAGGCGGACGGAATGCAAAGCCGTTCGCGCTGTTTGGAGGAGCGGATGCTGAAGGGAACCCGCGTCATCGAAATCGAAGCGCTGGGGCCCGCGCCCTTCGCCGGCATGCTGCTCGCCGATCTCGGCGCCGATGTCATCGTCGTCCATCGCAAACACACCGCAACACCCGGCACGCCCGAGCGCTCGCTGCTGGATCGCGGCAAGCGCTCCATCGCGCTCGACCTGAAGAATGAGGACGACGTCGCCACCCTGATGCGCCTCATCGCCACCGCCGACGGCCTGATCGAGGGTTTCCGGCCTGGGGTCATGGAGCGTCTCGGTCTGGGTCCGGATGCCTGCCTGGCGGTCAATCCAAGGCTGGTTTACGGGCGCATGACGGGCTGGGGCCAGGATGGACCGCTCGCCTACGCAGCGGGCCACGACATGAACTATACCGGCCTGTCCGGCGCGCTCTGGTACGCCTCCTTGCCAGGCGAACCGCCAATGGCGCCGCCGACGCTGGTCGGCGACATAGGCGGCGGCGCGCTCTATCTGGCGATCGGCATGCTCGCCGGCATCATCAATGCCCGCGCCGGCGGCGAAGGCACGGTCGTCGATGCCGCGATCGTCGACGGCTCGGCCCACATGATGAACCTTTTGATGTCGGTCGCCCAGTTCGGCGCGCTTGCGACGGAGCGCGGCGCCAGCCTGCTCGACGGGCCGCATTGGTGCCGTGTCTACCGCACATCGGATGGCGGCTTCATCAGCGTCCAGTGTCTGGAGCCGAAATTCTACGCGCTCTTCCTCGACCGGCTCGGCCTGTCGGCGGATCCGGAATTTGCCCGGCAGTTCGATCGCGCGCTCTGGCCCGAACTTTGCGACCGGCTGGCGGCGATCTTTGTCACGAAAGGCCGTGATGTATGGACGAGGCTGTTCGATGGCTCGGACGCCTGCGTCGGGCCGGTGCTCGACCCGCATCAGGCAGCCCTGCATCCGCATATGGCCGCGCGCGGCACATGGCAGACGGTGGAGGGCGCCCTTCAAGCGGCGGCGGCGCCGCGCTTTTCCGCGGGCGCCCGGTGGACGCCAGCCAAAAGCCCGGCGCGCGGCGAACATGACGCCGAAATCCGCGCCAGCCTGGCGAAGCCCAGCAGCACCATCAAATAATGCTGGGCCGGACCCATCGCGATGATGCTTTCGCAGCAAAACCGGCTGTGGTAGCTACCAACCCTCAGTTCGATGTGCCGCGGAAGCCGCTCGGGTGACACATGGCCGTTCGCCCGATCATCAAATTCCCCAATCCCCTGCTCCGCGCTGTCGCCGATCCGGTAGAGGTCTTCGACAGCGACTTGTCCAGCCTTGCCGGAGATCTCGTCGACACCATGCACGCGGCGCCCGGGATCGGCATCACCGGCCCGCATATCGGCATTCTGAAACGCCTGGTCGTGATCCAGGTGCCTCCCGCCGCAAAGCCGGGCATCTATGTGAACCCGTCTGTCG
The DNA here is from genome assembly GCA_004791255.1 of bacterium M00.F.Ca.ET.205.01.1.1. Taxonomy (GTDB): domain Bacteria; phylum Pseudomonadota; class Alphaproteobacteria; order Rhizobiales; family Rhizobiaceae; genus Mesorhizobium. The sequence continues at coordinate 52,424 of SRUQ01000013.1, read as the reverse complement.
TAGAGGCCTCGACCGAGATGATCCGCCACACGGAAGGCAGTGTTTCGATGCCCGGCGTTACGGAAGACATCGACCGCCACGCCCGTGTGCGAATTCGCTACCAGGACCTCGACGGCAACGAGCAGTTGGAGGACGCCGATGGCCTGCTGGCGGTTTGCCACCAGCACGAAATCGATCAACTCGACGGACTGTTCTGGACGCACAGGCTGTCGCGCCTGAAGCGCGACCGCCTGATCAAGCGCTACGACAAACTGATGCGGATCTTGTAGAGCCGGCGGCGGCGGCCGCCTGGCTATTTCCCGCAATGGTGGTCATTGATCTTGTTCAGCGCATTCGCGTCCGGCCCCACCCGGTTGTAGGAACAGGGGCCGGCCGCCGTGGTGAACAGCTGCTGGTCATAGTAGCGCGGGCCGCCGAACAGGAAGTTGATGAGATCGTCATCGGCCGGAACATAGCGCTCGGGCTCGGCCTGCTGCTTGTGGTGTTTGTGTCCGGCGAACGCCGAAGAGGCCGCGCCGCAGCCCATGGCGAGAGCAAGAGCGCAGATCGCAAGCGATTTCATGGTCATCGGCAACACCTTCCTGGACCGTCCACGATCCCATCATACATCGAAAATCGTCAACGAAACAAAAGTTCCCTGAGCCGTCCGGCCCGGCACAGCGCCGCGTCGCGCGTCCGGATCGAACTGCAGGGCGCATCGCTCAGTCGGTCTGGATCCAGATCGATTTCGTCTCCAGATATTCGTGCAGATGTTCGACACCGCCTTCGCGGCCGTAGCCGGACATCTTCATGCCGCCGAACGGCACCGCCGGGTCGATGGCATGGTACATGTTGACCCAGACCGAGCCGGCCTTGACGCGGCGGGCGAGCTTGTGCGCGGTGCCGAGATTGGTGGTGAAGATGCCGGCCGCCAACCCGTAGGGCGTCGCGTTGGCGCGCGCCACGGCCTCGTCCAGCGTGTCGAAGGGCATCGCCGAAATGACCGGCCCGAAGATCTCTTCGCGCGCGATCGTCATCTTGTCCGACACCGCGCCGAAAACGGTCGGCGCGATAAAGTTGCCGCCATCGTAGAGAGCGCCGGTCAACCGCGAGCCGCCGGCGACCAGTTCGGCACCCTCGTCGCTGCCGGCCTTGATGTAACCCTCCACCTTGCCGGCCTGCCTGGCGTTGATGAGCGGCCCGATTTCGGTCTCCGCCTCGATGCCATGGCCGATGCGCAGCTTGCCGGCGAACTCGCCGACGCGGCGCACGAACTCGTCATGGATTTCGCGCGCCACGAACAGGCGCGAGCCGGCAATGCAGATCTGCCCGGAATGCACGAACACCGCCATGGCGGCGACCGGCACGGCCTTGTCGATGTCGGCGTCGCGGCAAACGATGATGGGCGACTTGCCGCCAAGCTCCAGCGAGACGCGCTTGAGGTTGGTGACCCCTGCCCGCGCGATCGCCTGGCCGGTCAGCGTCGAGCCGGTGAACACGATCTTGTTGACGTCGGGATGTTCGGCCAGCCGCGCGCCGGCCTCGGCCCCGGTCCCAGTGACGATGTTGACGACACCGTCGGGCACGCCCGCTTCCTGCATCAGCCGCGCGATCAAGAGTGGCGTCAGCGATGCATCCTCCGACGGCTTCAGCACGATGGTGCAGCCGGTGGCCAGCGCCGGCGCGATCTTCCAGATCGAGGCGGCGGTCGGCGCGTTCCAGGGAATGATGGCGCCGACCACGCCGACCGGCTCGCGCCGGGTGAAGGTGACGATCTCGCCGGGAATGGAATTGTCGATCGCCTCGCCATGCAGGGCGGTCGCCATGCCGCCGTAGAAGCGCAGCATGCCGATGACGCGGCGCCGGTTGGCCAGCGTGCGCGTGATCGGCAGCCCCATGTCGAGCGTGTCGGAAACGCTGAGCTCTTCCCAGTGCGTCTCGAACAGGTCGGCGATCCTCAGCAGCACGCATTGCCGCTCATAGGGCGAGAATTTCGACCAAGGGCCTTCGAAAGCCGCGCCCGCCGCCGCAACCGCCGCATCGACATCGGCGGCGGAACCGCGCGGAACCGTGGCCAGCACCTCGCCCGTCGCCGGGTTCAGCGCCTTCATCTCCTGGCCTGACTGCGCCGCAACCCACTTGCCGCCGATGAACATCGGCCGGAATTCGCCGTGATAGAGCGTCGCGGCCTTCGCCCTCGGGTCGAAATTCAGCGTCATCTTCTCCTCCTCGGCATGGCCGGGCGACTACTATCCCGACCGTCCGAATGCTCCCGGCGTCGGTGTCGTCACGATCACCGCCTCGCCGGCCTGCAGCACGGTCTGGTCGGAGGCCTTCAGCACCTCGACCGAGCCATCCTTGCGCCGGACCTTGGTCGAGCCGGCCTCGCCATCGCCGCCGCCGTCGAGCCCTTGCGGCGGCCGGTTGCGGTGCGAGGACAGGATGGCGCATTCCATATTCTCGAGGAAGCGGATGGTGCGCCTGGTGCCGTCGCCGGCATTCCATTTGCCTTTGCCGCCGGAGCCGTCGCGGATGTGGAAATCCTCGAGCATCACGGGAAAGCGCAACTCCAGTATTTCCGGGTCGGTGAGGCGCGAATTGGTCATGTGGGTGTGCACGCCCGAAGTGCCGGCAAAGCCGCGGCCGGAGTTCATATGTCCGGCCGGCGAACCGGAACAGATCGTCTCGTAATACTGGTACTTCTTGTTGCCGAAAGTCAGGTTGTTCATGGTGCCTTGCGCGTTGGCCATCGCGCCCATGGCGCCGAACAGCGCGTTGGTGACATGCTGCGAGGTCTCGACATTGCCGGCCACGACCGCCGCCGGATAAGACGGCTTCAGCATGCAGCCATCCGGAATGACGATGTTGATGGGCCGCAGGCACCCGGCATTCATCGGGATCATGTCCTCGACCATGACGCGAAAGGCGTAGAGCACGGCGGCGCGGGCGACCGGCTCGGGGGCGTTGAAATTGTTCTTCATCACAGGCGACGTGCCGGTGAAATCGACGGTCGCCTCACGCTTTTGCCGGTCGACCGATATCTTTACCTTGATCACCTGGCCGGTGTCGGTCGAATATTCATAGGCCGAATTGTCAGGCAGCCGCTCGATGACGCGCCGCACGCTCTCGGCCGCATTGTCCTGCACATGGCCCATATAGGCTTCCACGACATCGAGGCCGAAATGCGCGACCATCTTGCGCAGTTCCGCCACGCCCTTCTCGTTGGCGGCAATCTGCGCCTTGAGGTCGGCGACGTTCTGGTGCGGATTGCGCGCGGGATAGCGATGGTCGGTGAGCAGCGTCTGCAATTCCGTCTCGCGGAACTTGCCGCGATCGACGATGCGGAAATTGTCGAACAGCACGCCTTCCTCGTCGACCGTGGTGGCAAGCGGCGTCATCGAGCCCGGCGCGGTGCCGCCGATATCGGCATGGTGGCCGCGCGAGGCGGCCCAGAACAGGATTTCCTTGCGGGCGTCGTCGAACAGCGGCGTCACCACGGTTATGTCGGGCAGATGCGTGCCGCCATTATAGGGCGCGTTGAGCGCGAAGACGTCGCCCGGATAGATGTCGCCGGAGTTGAGCCGGATGATGGTTTCGACGGAGCGGTCCATGGAACCCAGATGCACCGGCATGTGCGGCGCGTTGGCGACCAGCGCGCCGTGGCGGTCGAAGACGGCGCAGGAGAAGTCCAGCCGCTCCTTTATGTTGACGGAATAGGCGGTGTTCTGCAGCGTCACGCCCATCTGTTCGGCAATCGACATGAACAGATTGTTGAACACCTCCAGCATCACCGGATCGGCATTGGTGCCGAGCGCTGCCTGGCGCTGTTTCTTCTCGACGCGGCGAAGCAGCACATGGCTCTTGGCCGTGATCGCAGCCTGCCAGCCCGGCTCGATGACGATGGTTTGGTTGGGCTCGATGATCAGTGCGGGACCGCGCACCTTGTGCCCGGGCTTGAGTGCCTCGCGGCGAAAGATGCCGGCTTCATGCCAGACGCCGTCGCAAAAGATCTTGCGGGTCTCGAAAGCACTTGCGGCGGTATCTTCAAGTGCTGCATCGCTTTCCTTACCGCCGCTGCCGCGCGTGTCGCTGCCTTCGACGCCGACGGTCTCCACGATCATGGGCTTGTCGTCGTAGACGAAGCCGAACTGCGCCTTGTGGGCGGCTTCGAAATCGCGCCTGGCTGTGAAAATCGAGCCTTCCTCGAAATTCACCGGCAAGGCCGTGTCGGTGCCGTCATAGCGGATCTGCAGCACCGGTCTCGACGCCACGACAGCCTGCGCGACGCCTTGCGCGGCAAGCTCGCCGGAGACGGCCTTGCCGAGCGTGGCGATGAGCGCCTCGATCGCCGGCCGCGACTCTTCGGCCAGCGGTGCCAGCAGCGCCTGCTGGCGCGAGGCAAACACCGACGACAGGCCGATGCCATAGGCCGAGAGCAGGCCGGAGAACGGGTGGATCAGCACCGCCTCCATGCCGAGCGCGTCGGCGACCAGGCAGGCATGCTGGCCGCCGGCGCCGCCAAAGCAGTTCAGGAGATATTCGGTGACGTCGTAGCCACGTTGCACCGAGATCTTCTTGATGGCGTTGGCCATGTTCTCGACTGCGATGGTGATAAAGCCTTCGGCGACCGCTTCCGGCGCCCGGCCGTCACCGATCTCGGCGGCGAGCGCTGCAAACCTTGCGCGCACGGTCTCGACATCGAGCGGCTGATCCTGCCCGGGACCGAAGATCGGCGGGAAGAAATCGGGCTGCAGCTTGCCCAGCATCACATTGGCGTCGGTGACGGCGAGCGGCCCGCCGCGCCGATAGGCGGCGGGGCCGGGATTGGCGCCGGCCGAATCCGGCCCGGCGCGGAAGCGGCCGGCCTCGTAATGCAGGATCGAGCCGCCGCCGGCGGCGACGGTATGGATGCGCATCATCGGCGCCCGGATGCGCACGCCGGCCACCTCTGTGTCGAAGGCGCGCTCATAGTCGCCATCATAATGGGTGACGTCGGTGGAGGTACCGCCCATGTCGAAGCCGATGACCTTTTCGAAGCCGGCCAGCTTCGCCGTCTCGACCATGCCGACCACCCCGCCGGCCGGGCCTGACAGCAGCGCGTCCTTGCCCTGGAACAGGTCGGCGGCGGTCAGCCCGCCCGACGACATCATGAACATCAGGCGCGGCCCCTCGCCCAGTTCTCCCGCCACCCGCTGCACATAGCGCGACAGGATCGGCGACAGATAGGCGTCGACCACGGTGGTGTCGCCGCGCCCGACCAGCTTGATCAGCGGCGACACTTCGTGGCTGACCGAGACCTGGCCGAAGCCGATCTTGCGGCAGACCTTGGCCACCGCCTTTTCGTGGTCGGGATATTTCCAGGCATGCATGAAGACAATCGCCACGGCGTCGATGCCGTCGGCCTTGGCCTGTTCGATGGCCGGGCGGCAGCCGGCGATATCGAGCAGCCGCTCGACGCAACCATCGGCCAGCACCCGCTCGTCGATCTCGATGACGCGGTCGTAGAGCTGCTCGGGAAGGATGATCTCCTTGGCGAAGATATCGGGCCGCGCCTGATAGGCGATCTTCAGCGCATCGCGAAAACCCTTGGTGATGAGCAGGAGCACGCGGTCACCCTTGCGCTCGAGCAGCGCATTGGTGGCAACGGTGGTGCCCATCTTGATGTCACCGATCAGGCCGACCGGGATCGCCTCGCCTGATTTAAGCCCGATCAGATCGCGGATGCCCTGGATGGCGGCATCGGCATAGGCCTCGGGATTTTCCGACAGAAGTTTGCGCGGATGCAGCTCGCCCTGCGGATCCCGGCCGATGACATCGGTGAAGGTGCCGCCGCGGTCGATCCAAAAATCCCATGTCCGCTGCATTCCATGCCCCTTCCTGCGACCGACGCGAGCCCCGCATCGTTCCATCCGATTCCACGCCCCCCGCATAGCCGGATTTTGCCGAACCATAGGCTTCCTTTGCCCCCACGGCGAGCGGCTGACGCACCCGGGAGGTCCGCGGTCGACGCCGCCATATCGATGCTGGCTGAGTCCCGACCGATGCCCGATCCCACCGTCACCGCGATCCCGCGCGGCGACGGCGCTGCCGCGGGACGACGCGAGGGGCCCAGTATCGAGGCACGGAAACCGTCTATTCGCCGGCCGGCATCACCTGAATATCAAAAAGTCGGCAACGCCAATTCCGGCTGGAGCAGGATCGCTTACGATATTCGATTGTCTGTGCTTGGCGCGATTCCCAGCGCAAAAGCGTTTCGCCCCCTTGCTGGAGTCGCCAGCTTCGTCCGCACCGATTGGGCTTGGTGCTCCCCTGGGCAGGGCCGATTATGTGCCATTTTTGCTACATTCGCCAAACATATCGCCAAAAAACCAACTTTAGATACAACTAAATAGCTACGTACTCACGCATTCCGTGAAATTGTTGGATAATCGGTAAGAGCAGAGCGCATAGCTTGGGTTGCAGCGCTTCGAAAAAGCGCGGGCGAAACGTTGGGTGGGGAAATGAAGACGACAAGTCTTTCGACCTTTGGCAGGCGCCTTGGTCTTTTGGTGACGGTTTCGATGCTGGCTTGCGGTAGCGCCAACGCTTTGACGCTGCGGGAAGCCATGGCGGTCGCCGTCGAGTCCAATCCGGAAATCGGCCAAGCCATCGAAAACCGAGAGGCAATCGAGTTCGAGTTGCGTCAGGCGAAAGGGCTTTATCTGCCCAGCGTCGATATCGAAGCATCGGCGGGGGTTCGCCGCCTCGACAATTCATCGCGACGCTCGCTGTCCATCGAAGATGACTCCCTCTATCCGACGGAAGCCGATGTTGTCGTCACGCAGAAGCTTTACGACAGTGGAGCACGGCGGGCAGAACTCAGCCGTCAGGCGTCCCGGGTCGATGGTGCGTCCTTCCGCGTCCTGGAGCGGTCTGAGTTCATCGGGCTCTCCGTTGTTCAGGATTATCTCGAATATATGCTGCAGGCTTCGATCGTCGCCGAGGCGAAGAAGAACCTGGGCTTTCACCAGGCGATCCTGAGCGATATTCGCGCAGGCATCGAAGGTGGCGGTCTGAACGAGGCCGACCGGCAGCAAGCCGAGGAACGGCTCTTTGCGGCGAAGGCACGCATGCAGGAAGCTTCCGAAGAACTCGAAGCGTCCAGGATCCGGTTTTTCAAGACCGTCGGAAAGCCGCTGACGAGTGCGTCGCGGCCGGGTTCCGTGGCCAGCGCGCTGCCGAAATCGCTAGACGAGGCCCTGGGTCTGGCGCGCGCGAACAACCCGCGCGTGCACATGGCCAACAGCGATCTCGACGCCTCTGCCGCCCAGGTGGATGCTGCCCGGGCAAAGTATGGTCCCGAAATCATCGCCGAAGGCCGCGCCAGGGGCGGATATGACATTGACGGGGACAATGGCGACACATCCGACCTGCAGGCTCGGCTCGTGCTGCGCTGGAACCTCTATCGAGGCGGCATCGACAAGGCCAATGAGCAAGAGCAGATCCGCCGCAACAGCGAGCAGCGGCTTGCGGTCCACCAGGTCTTGCGCGAAATCGAGGAGGCCGTACGCACCTCATGGGACCGCCGCTTCCGGCAGGCCGATCTGGCAAAGACGCTGAAGCTGCAGGCTGCCTCCAATGAAAAGCTGGTCGTGTCCTATCGCGAGCAGTTCAAGGTCGGACAGCGGTCGTTGCTCGACGTGCTTGACGCGCAGAATACGCGGTTCAACACGGCGACGCTGGCGGACACCGCGTCCTACGCATCGCTTTTCGCCGAGTATCGGCTCCTGGCCGCGACCGGGCAGCTCTTGAAGACGATGGATCTTCAGCCGGCGAAGCAGGCCACCGCCTATGCGCAAACTGAGTTTGCGGTTCCCGAAACGCCAGACACCGAAACCTATGCGCGCACGCCATCGGAGCAGAAAAACGACCTGCCTTTCGACATTCTCGCCCCTGTCAGGAAGAAATGAGCCGGTGTAAGTTCTGATTGAAGTCATGGCGGGCGGGTCGTGAATCAGCAGCCACATATCCTGACCCCCAAAGAGGCGTTCAAGGCCTGCTTTTCGGCGGTTGCCGCGTATCTCGGACGGCCGAGCGCGGAAACCGTGCTTTTCGCAGGGGTGCCTGTTTCAGAGACACGCATCGAGGTCGCCGAGATCAGGCATCTTGCCGAGCGCATCGGCCTTGAGGTCAAGGAGTTCAATCACCGCGACTTCCTGCGCGGTCGCGTCGACCTTCCGGCGATCCTCTTCCGTGCCAGCCAGTTGCCGATCGCCTTGCTGGCGGAGATTGACGGCGAAGAGTATCTCACCGCGCCGCAGAAAGACGGGCGCACGACTATTGGCAGGTCTGAACTTGCCGCAAGCATCATCAGCGGCGGCGCGTCTTTCTCCATCACCTATGCCAACGCCGCAGAGGCAATGAACGTCGGTTCGGCGCAAAAAATCGAACGGCGCCATTGGCTGACCGGTACGATGGGCGCCTTCTGGCGCACCTATTCGAAAGTCGTTCTTTCGGCGATATTCATCAATCTGCTGGCCATTGCCTCGCCGATCTTCACCATGAACGTCTATGACAGGATACTGCCCAACAAGGCGATATCGACGCTCTGGGTGCTGGCGATCGGGATCGGCGCCGTCATTCTGTTCGACCTGCTTCTGAAGACGGCGCGGGCTTCGCTCATCGACTATGCCGGGCGGAAGGCGGATCTGCGGATATCGTACCTTTTGTTCGAGAAGGTACTCAACTCGTCTTTGTCGGCACGCCCCGGCTCGACCGGTGAGTATGCAAATCGGGTCACTCAATATGAGTTCGTGAGAGAGTTTTTTACCTCGAACACAATCAGCGTCTTTATCGATACGGCCTTCGTCTTCGTCTTTCTCCTCGTCATCTATGCGATCGGGGGCTGGTTGGTGATCATACCGACGCTGGCTTTCGTCGCATCCGTCATAGTCGGCTTGACCACGCAACGCCGTATCGGCAAGCGCGTCGCCGCCTCGATGAATGAGGCTTCGCAACGCCAGGCCCTGCTGGTCGAATCCATTTCCACGCTGGAAACAATCAAGTCGTTGCGCGCCGAGGCGTATCTGCTGCGGAAATGGGGCGAACATTCCAAGAATGCCGCCAACACCTCTGAAAAGATCAAGCAGCTCTCGGCGGCCGCCGGAAACATAACCCAGGCCATTCAACAGTTGGTGACTGTCGCGCTGGTCGTCGCCGGGGCCTATGCCTTTTCCGAAGGGCATGTCTCGACCGGAGCCATAATAGGCACGGTGATGCTGGCAAGCCGGGCCGTGGCTCCGCTTGGGCAGATCGCAATCACGCTATCCAGGTTTCGCCAGGCCATGCTCTCGTTGAGAATGGTGAATTCGATCATGGCCCAGCCGGAGGACCGGCCGGACACGGTTGGTTTCGTCAACCGCCCCATCCGCAATGGTGCGATGGTGTTCAAGAACGTCGGGTTCGTCTATCCCGGTTCGGAAAACGAGGTGTTGTCGGGCCTGAATTTCGTGGTGAAACCGGGAGAGCGGATCGGCATCATTGGACGTATAGGATCAGGCAAGACGACGATGGGGCGCCTCATCGGCAGGCTCTTCCTCCCGACCTCTGGGGAGCTTTTGCTGGATGGCATCGATATTCGCCAGTATCATCCTTCGGAGGTGCGCAGTGCCGTAGGCATTGTTGCCCAGGCCGGCGATCTGTTTTCAGGCACCATCAAGGAGAACCTCCTGATGGCGTGTCCGGAAGCCACAGATGAAGAGATCATCGAAGCCGCCAAGGCCGCCGGTGTCGATGAATTTGTCTCTCGCCACCCGCGCGGCTACGACATGAATGTGGGCGAGCGAGGCACCAATCTCTCTGGCGGCCAGCGGCAGACCGTGGCGATCGCACGGCTGCTGCTGACCAAACCGAAGATTGTCTTTCTGGATGAGCCGTCAGGTTCGATGGACCTGGCTTCGGAACGGCAGCTGATAAAACAGCTCAAAACGGCTTTCGACCGAAATACGACGCTGATCGTCTCGACGCACCGTTTCAGCATGCTTGAATTGGCCGATCGCCTTATTGTCATCGAACAAGGCAGGATAGTTGCCGACGGGCCAAAAGAACAAGTCATTCAGGCGCTGCAAAAAACCGGCGGCTGACGAGTGAATTATATTGGGTGATCTCAATATAATGGGGTGTGGGAAATGCTTGCCAGGGAAGATCGTCCGCCTTTTTTTGCGACGGCATCCATATTTATCATAGCGGCGCTCTTTGTCGCATTTGTCGCTTGGGCGTCTTTCGCCGAGGTGGATGAAATCGCGCGCGGCGACGGCAAGGTCATCCCGGCCTCCAAGACCCAGATCATTCAGGCCAGTGAGCCGGGTGTCGTCCAGGAGATCGCTGTAAAGATAGGCCAGGTCGTCAAGAAGAACGATCTTATCATTCGCCTCGACAACACGTTGAACACGTCCAGTCTCGGCGAGCAGCAGGCCAAGGCGCGCGCACTGGAAGTGCGAATCGCCAGGCTCAAATACGAACAGAGCGGCAATCTCACCGGCTCGTTTCCCTGCCCGCAGGACATTCAGGCGGTTGCGCCGCAAATCTGCGACAATGAACAAAATCTGCTCATTGCCCGGCGCGAAAACTTCGACAACAAGCTGTCGGTGCTCAAGTCGCGCCTCGACCAGCGCCAGAGGGAGTTGGATGAGGCGACCGCCAATTCCGAGCGCCTGACCAAAAACCTGGCGGTCAGCGACCAGCAGGCGAAACTGGTCGACGCGATGGTCAAAAAGGGCCTGATGGCGAAAACCGAGCAGCTCAAGGTCGAGCAGGAGCAAACCGAACTCAAGGGCCAGCTGAATCTGGCTGGCGAGACGATAAAGAAGGCCAAATCGGCGATCATCGAGGCACAGCTCCAGGTCGAGGAACTGGGTCTGCAGTTGAAACAGGAAGCGCTCGATGACCTGACACAGGCGCTCGCCGATCTTTCGGTGGTGGACGAGACCATTCGCGGCGCAACCGACAAAGTGGCGCGCACGGACATCCGCTCTCCCGTGGACGGTATCGTCAACACGCTGGAGCTGAACACGGTTGGCGCCTTCGTGCAGCCGGGTGCCGTCGTCGCCGGCATCGTGCCCACTTCCGAGACCTTGCTGGTCGAAGCGCGTGTTTCGCCGCGCGACGTCGCCTTCATTCGCCCGGATCAGTACGCGCTGATCAAAGTCACCGCCTACGACTTCTCGATCTTTGGCGGCATCGAAGGCAAAGTCTCCAACATCACCGCGGATAGCCTGGTAGACCAGAAAACCGGAGAGCCCTATTATCAAGTCCGTGTTGCTACGGAAAAGTCGACGCTCGAGAGAGATGGCAAGGCCTATTCGATCATCCCCGGCATGATCTGTTCGGTCGATATCAAGACCGGACGCAAGACGATCCTGACCTACCTTCTGAAGCCGATTAACAAGGCGCGTGAGGAGGCAATGAGTGAACGATAGCGCCCCCTCCTCGGGCGACCGGTTGCTTCTGCCGCTCGCGACGGAGGATTTCGGACTTGAATTCCGGGTCGTGGCGCGTGGTGGCATACGGCGCGGCATACGGCTGGAGCGAGCCTTCTGGATCTCGCTGAGGCAGATGGCGGAGATCAGGAGATGCACGATCGGCATGCTGATCGACGAGATCGCCGGCAGTCATCCCGAAACGGGAAACCTGACGTCGGCGATCCGGGTGGCTTGCATACGCGCACTTGCGGACGAAAACCTGACTTTGCGCAAACTTGCATCGATCAAAACGATCAATGGCATTCTGGTCGCCTGTCCCTCGCCCGCCTTCGCCCTTGCATCGTCGAAAAAGATCCTGACGTTCAATGCGGCTTTCCAGCAATTGGTCAAGCGGCAGTTGCCCGTGGCGCCCAGCGATGATGCGCGGCAAGACCTCAAGCTGGCACTGGATCTCAGCGTGGCGGACATATTCGCGCGCCTCGACGCCAATGGCGAAACGCCGGTGGCAAGCGGCTTCGTGATTGGCGCCGGCGAACGTCGCTATCGGGGCCAGTTGAACGCAGTGCGCGCACCGGTGCAGGAACCGGAGTTGCTGATGGCATTCGTCTTCAACGGCTGACTGCCCGATGCCGGCGGCAGGCATTCGCCCCGGCTATCATTGGACGTTGGTCATCAAGCCTTCGCCGGGAGCGACCGACTCAAAGCCGCCCTTGAGGTTGGCCACCTGCGCGGCTCCGGGCTTCGACCCGTGAATCCAGGCCCGATCGGTGCTGAAGGAATACAGGGGCTGATAAGTCGGTAGATCGCTGTCCTTGAGGACCTTGTCGCCCAGGCTGTCGAGAATGAAGGCGCCGCTCGCCGTGCTGACCGCAAGCACGGCATGAAAGAACCCCCGCTTGCGATCCTGCAGTATCACCAGCGACATGCTTTGCGCCGGAATGCCGGCCCGTAGCAGCGCCGTCATCTTGAGTATGGCAAAATCCTCGCAGTCGCCGGCTCGCTTTGCAAGTATCTCCGAAGGCTTCGCCCAATAGTCGAGCTTGCCGTACACGGCGCTGTCTTTTCGGTAGGCGATGAGGTGATTGATACCGCTGTTGACCAGCGACAGTTTTTCGCTGAACCCCTTGCCCTGGGCGGCCGAGATGAGGTTGGCGAAAGCCGGGCTCTTATTCTCGCAGACGCCGCCGGCCGTGCAATTGGTTATGGCCTGATAGACTGGCGCCCAGCGCGCCGAAACGGGAAAATTGTGCATCGGCAGGGCAACCGATCCGAACACGCCCGGAATGATCGCCGCTGTCTGGATGGGGTCGATACCACGGTCGCCCTCGGCCACGGACAGGTCGGAAGCGGGGCCGTAGCCATTCAACACAATGCCGATCTGGTAGGGAGCAACGGGCTGCCAGGGTTGATACCGCTGCAGGGAAATGCCGCCCAGACTGGTCGGCGAGTGAACTGTCTCCAGGGACACCTTCCTGGGGATGGCATCGCTGAAAACCTGGCCGGCAAGGGCCGGCTGTGCCGCGCCGGCGAGGCCGACGGCCAGCAGGAGCAATTTGAGTCGGGTTGTTCCCAGAGCATTTTTTTGTGTTTTCATAACGCCCACCTTTGACTGTGGACGCTACCGTCTTTGTCTCAAATTACTGGAAAGGAAGATGGATAAATTTCCAGAAAACCCTTTTGTCTATTTTGCGTAAAATTTTATTCGTATTTATACTTCTGTTTACCAAACTTTCCAGTCCAACCGGGCCGAAGAAGTCATCATCCCCGTTGAGATATAACTGAGTATATGGATGCGATTTACCAAGCGTAAAAAAACCGATCGCAGGCATATCCAAATATATAGAATGGATTGACGGACCGTTGCAAAGTCGACGCGTCGCCTGTCTCTATCCGGGAAATGCCGGAGGGTTTTAGCTATGACGACCAGTATTGAGTTGGACAACGTCTCGAACTCGTGGGACGAGCATTCCGCTTCCAGCGACCGCCACGACCCGGCGGCGCAGGTGCAGGTGGCGCAAGCCGCTCCAGCCGATCAGGCCGCTGCGGCCGATCAGGCCGCGGCGCCGGCTCAAGCCGCCCCTCCTGCCGCGGCCGAACCTGTGCCGGTCGATGTCGGCGGTGGTGCGCCCGCGGCCGCCCCGCCGGCGGCCAATGCCCCGCACGAATACGTTGCCGACGCGACCAACATCGTCAAACTCCCGGCCAATGTTTCGATCGACAACATCAAGGTCGATGGTCACAATCTTCTGCTTGAGCAGGCGGACGGCTCTGTCATCGTCATCAAGGACGGCGCCCTGAACGTGCCGACCTTCGTCATCGGCGAGGTCGAAGTGCCGCGCGTTGCCCTGCTGGCAGCGCTGGAAGCGAGCCATGTCGACGTTGCTTTTGGCGCGGACGGTTCAATCTCGGCTGGTGGCAACACGACCACGAGCAGTGCTGGCGGAAACTTCGAAATTCCTGCCGGCGGCATCGGCGACGGATTCGGCCTGTCGGCATTGCTGCCGCCCACGGCTCTGCAGTTTGGGCTGCTTGACCGGCGTGAAATTTTTCCCTCGCTGGTCGACAGAAATGTCTCGGTCGTGGCCACATCCTTGCTTGCTCCGAGCGAGGCGGCCAGTGAAACCGGTCTTGATGGCAGCCCGACACAATCGCCGGGCAGCGCCGCGCCGAGCGATTCGGAAACGTCCGGCACTGGATCTATCAGCATCGACGCGCCGGATGGAATTGGGTCCATCGTCATCAATGGCGTCGCCGTCACAGCCGTCGGCCAGCAGATCCCGGGCCAGTTTGGCTACATCACGATCCTTTCGTTCGATCCCAACACCGGCCACATCGACTACGACTATACGGTCACCCAGTCGGTCAGCCATCCTGATCAGACAACCGGATTTGATCCCAACGACACGGTTCCGGACAATTTCAGCATCACCGTTACGGATGTTGACGGCGATTCAGCCAGCACCACATTCGCCGTTGCCATCATCGACGATGTGCCGACGGCGGTTGCCGACACCGACAGCGTGACGGAAGGCGCCACGGTGAACGGCAACGTGATCACAGGGCTTGGCAGCGACGGCAATCCCGCCGGCGCCGACACCAAGGGTGCCGACGGCGCTTCGGTGAGCGGCGTGACGGGTACCGGGGCAACGACCGTGGTAGGCGGCGACTTCCATGTCGTTGGCCAGTACGGCACGCTGACGCTGAGCCCGGACGGGGCCTACAGCTATGTCGCCAATTCCAACATCAGCAACGCCTCGCCGGTAACCGACACCTTCACCTACACGCTGAAGGACGGCGACGGCGATACCTCGCAGACGACGCTCAATATCACTATAGCCGACGGGAAAGGCCCGTCGGTGGTGTCGAACGCGATCATCTCGGTGGACGAGGAAGGTCTCGGCACTGCCAATGCGACCGGCAGCGCGTCCGCGACCAACGTTGAGGACGGCAGCGGAACGGTATCGTTCCACGCGGGTTCCGACAACATCACCGGACTGGCGTTCACGTCGGTTGCCGGGATCACGGCGGACGTCAACGGAGTTGCCGGCGCCGACATCGTCTGGACGCTGGCCGGCCCGACGCAGATCATCGGGTCGATCAACGGCATCGAAGCCATCCATATCGACCTTGTCGCGTCGTCGCTGCCGATCCTGGCGGGTACCGACGGGTCCGCGACAGTCAATGTGACGCTGCTCGACAACTTCCCGCATCCGGACGCGGGTGGGGAGAACGTCATCAACCTGACCGGCATCAACGTGGTCGCCACCGATACGGACGGTGGCCAGGCCAGCGCAACGGTTCAGGTCAACGTCGTCGACGACGTGCCGACGGCGGTCAATGATGGCCCCTATGCGGTCGTCGAGGACGGCGCCGGCGCCGCCAACACGCCGCCGACCAGCACCGTGTCCGGGGACGTGCTGACCAACGACGTCTCGGGCGCCGATACGCCCAAGGGCTTCGTGGCCTGGTCGGGTGCCGATGCCGCGGCGATCACCGCGCTCAACACCTATGGCACGCTGACGCAGAACGCCAACGGCACCTGGAGCTACGTGCTCGACAACAGCAAGGCCGCCACCCAGGCGCTGACCTCCGGCAGCCATCTGAGCTACGACCTGCACTACACGATGACCGACGCCGACGGCGACACCTCGTCGGCGAAGCTGACCATCACCGTCAACGGCGCCGACGACACCGCATCCGTGGTGACGGCTTCGGCCCAGGGCGCCGACAACACCGTCTATGAAGCCGGCCTCAACCCGGACGGTTCGAACGCCGCCTCCAGCAGCGAAACCAGCACCGGTTCCTTCACCATCGCGGCCAGCGACGGCATCAAGGAGATCGTCATCGGCGGCACCACCTTCAGCTTCGCCCAGGTGCAGGGCTTCAACGGCTCGCAGACCGTCAACACCGGCGAAGGCACGCTGACCTTGACCGGCTACAGCGGCGACGCCCATTCGGGCACCGTCTCCTACAGCTACACGCTGACGGCGACGATCGACAATGACAGCAAGGTGCCGGCTCCCGGCGACAGCGTTGACGCCACCGGCTTCAACGACAACGTCGCCCTGACCGTCAACGGCGTCGGCGGCACCACCGCCAGCGACAACCTCCTGGTCCATGTCGTCGACGATGTGCCGACCGCCCACGATGATGGCCCCTATGCGGTCGTCGAGGACGGTGCCGGCGCCGCCAACACGCCGCCGACCAGCACCGTGTCCGGGGACGTGCTGACCAACGACGTCTCGGGCGCCGATACGCCCAAGGGCTTCGTGGCCTGGTCGGGTGCCGATGCCGCGGCGATCACCGCGCTCAACACCTATGGCACGCTGACGCAGAACGCCAACGGCACCTGGAGCTATGTGCTCGACAACAGCAAGGCCGCCACCCAGGCGCTGACCTCCGGCAGCCATCTGAGCTACGACCTGCACTACACGATGACCGACGCCGACGGCGACACCTCGTCGGCGAAGCTGACCATCACCGTCAACGGCGCCGACGACACCGCATCCGTGGTGACGGCTTCGGCCCAGGGCGCCGACAACACCGTCTATGAAGCCGGCCTCAACCCGGACGGTTCGAACGCCGCCTCCAGCAGCGAAACCAGCACCGGTTCCTTCACCATCGCGGCCAGCGACGGCATCAAGGAGATCGTCATCGGCGGCACCACCTTCAGCTTCGCCCAGGTGCAGGGCTTCAACGGCTCGCAGACCGTCAACACCGGCGAAGGCACGCTGACCTTGACCGGCTACAGCGGCGATGCCCATTCGGGCACCGTCTCCTACAGCTACACGCTGACGGCGACGATCGACAATGACAGCAAGGTGCCGGCTCCCGGCGACAGCGTTGACGCCACCGGCTTCAACGACAACGTCGCCCTGACCGTCAACGGCGTCGGCGGCACCACCGCCAGCGACAACCTCCTGGTCCATGTCGTCGACGATGTGCCGAC
>SRUQ01000013.1:0-35439 GCA_004791255.1 bacterium M00.F.Ca.ET.205.01.1.1 | reverse complement strand
GGTGCCGGCTCCCGGCGACAGCGTTGACGCCACCGGCTTCAACGACAACGTCGCCCTGACCGTCAACGGCGTCGGCGGCACCACCGCCAGCGACAACCTCCTGGTCCATGTCGTCGACGATGTGCCGACGATGCTATCTCCGGAGCGGGCGGTTCTCGTCAACGTGGCCGGCAGCACAGCGACATTCGATCTGGATGCGGATGCCAATATTGACAACAATGTCGGGGCTGACCAGCTTGGCGCGATCAGTTTCTCCAACATCACCAACGGCCAGCTGGCCACCGGCGTCATAAATGGGGTCTCGGTTAATCTGACATCGGGAGGTCAGCCCATCCAGCTGTTCCTTGTCGACCACGACTCCAACCCTGCAACCCCAATGCAGTTGCAAGGGTGGACAGGCGGTCTGGGCACCGGAACCGAGATCTTCCAGATAACGCTGCAGCCAGACGGAAGCGCGGCGTCCAGCGCTGACCACTACCAGGTTCAAGTGTTCGCCGCGATCGGCGCCACGCAGCAGACGCACATCGACAATTTCTCGGCGCTTGGTTCGAACACGCAGCAATTCAAGGTGCTGGACGTGGCCGGCACCACTCAGGACGTGTTGTTCTCCGGCTACGAGCGCCAGGCGAATGGCACAAGCAACGCTGCGGCGGGATCGTCGGTCTCGGCGAGCACCACTGGCATCGGCGTCGCCAACAACTCGATGAATGACGGAGACAACCTGCGGATTGACTTCGTCAACAATGCCACTGCCACCTCCGGCAACAACAATTCATATGGCTACACGACGCACTACAACGTCAACAGTTTCCAATTCGCTATTGTCCAGGTGAACGGCAGCCCCCCTGCGGACTCCATCGAAACCTGGGTGCGCATCTACAATGCGGGCGATGATCCCAACACTGCGAACGACTCCGCCGCGCTGGCAAACGACGCGCAGCTCAACACGATCACCGATATCAAGGTGAACGGCGTGAGTGTGAACCTTGCGTCGCTGACGACGGATGGAAATGGCGGATACCTGATCAAAGGCCTCGACCTCAACGATACCGTCCTGGTGACGGCCTCCGGGACCGGATATGACAGGATCGAAATCGAAAATGCCCGCTCCATCAACGGTGCAACCCCCAGCCTCGATGGCGAGTCATTCGATATCGGCGCATTTGCCTTCGTCACCACCGTCACAAACGTCCCGTCAGTCGAACTCAACTTCGACCTTCTGTTGAAGGATGCGGACGGCGATACGTCCACTAGTCCCCTGGTCGTCGATCTGCTTTCGTCAGGTAGCGCGACCACGGATCATTCAAGTTCCGGCGCTTTGGTGATCGAGACGGCCGGTGCCGGTGTGGACAATATCATCGGCTCGAATTTTGGGGATACGCTTACCGGCAACGGCTCGGCGAACGTACTGGCCGGGTTGGACGGGAACGACACCCTGAACGGCGTCGGCGGAAACGATTTGCTCGTCGGCGGCTCGGGGAACGACACCCTCGATGGCGGCGACGGCAACGACATCCTCGTCGGCGGAGCCGGTGTCGACACCATGACCGGCGGCATCGGCGCCGACACCTTCGTGATCGGGGCTGGCGACTCGACGCCTGTCATAGGCGGATCGGGCAATGCCGGCACGATTTCCGGCTATGACGTCATTATGGACTTCGTCGCCGGCACCGACAAACTGTCCCTGCCAGGCACTCTGGTGGCTGCGACCGGCGGCAACGTCAATGGCGGGAATTCCACGCTGACGATTGGCGGCGACACGGTTCAGTCCCATTCGGTCACGAACGGCGTTGCAAGCTTCTTCGGAACCGACACCTTTACCGCACCACTGACAGTCACCTCCACCGCAAGTCTGGCGGCGGTTGTCCAGTATCTGACGGTAACCGATATCGGAAACGCGGGGGCGACGCTCGCCTTCACGGCCACGATAGCGGCGGTGAGCCATACATTTGTCTACACCCAGACCGGTGCGGACGCCGGCGTGGGAACTCTCGTCGATCTTCAGGGCGTCACGATAACGAACCTGGATAGTCTGATCGGCGGGTCCGTCGACCCCGTCATCCTCGACCTGAACCATGATGGCTTCGCCTTCTCCGACGTTAGCCACGGTGTCCAGTTCGACATCAACGGCGACGGGACCAAGGACCAGGTAGCCTGGAACACCTCGCATGACGGCATGCTTGCGATCGACCTCAACCATGACGGCAAGATCGACGATGGCACAGAGTTGTTCACGCCCGCCTTCGGCGGTGGCAACTTCGCCAGCGGCGCGGCGGCACTCGCTTCGCTCGACAGCAACCATGACAACGTCATCGACCACAATGACTCGGCGTTCAGCAGCCTGCTGATCTGGAAAGACGCCAATGCCAACGGCATCAGCGACGCCGGGGAATTGTCACACCTCGCCGATAACGGTATCGTTTCCATCAGCACGGCAGCCACTCCGACTGTTGGCGAAATCGACGGACAGACCGTAACAGGCAATGGCACCTTCCAGATGGCTGACGGCACGACCGGCAACTATGTCGAGGTCGAACTCGACACCTCGCTTGTTGCAACGGTGGAGCCGTCCGTCGCCTCCGATGGTACGAAGACCTTCACCGTCGGTTCGCTCGAAGTCGCCGATCTGATCGCCGATTTCCATGACGGTGCGAACGGCGACAAGATCGATCTTAGCGCTCTGCTCAAGGGCCTTGCCGGCGTCACCGACCTCGAAGCCGGCGGCTTCGTGGAGATCGCGCAGTCCTCGGCCAATGCGGCGAACGCGGAAGTCAAGGTCGATACGGACGGTGGCGGCGACAATTACCATACGGTCGCCGTGCTGGAGAACTATACGTTCCACAGCGCCGCGGAAGCAGTTAAAATACTCTATGATGACAGCCATGGCACCAAGCAGGACGTGGCCTAAAGGCGAAAGGGACGGGGTAAGCAAACATGAACAGAATCTTGCGAGTGACTTTCGGAGCCGGTCTGCTGTCGATCTTGTCGACGGGTCTCTATGCCGCCGACATCATCGGCGGCGCGCCGGTCGACTACTGCCGGGTTGCCGGAAATTCGGACCTGGTGCGGACTGAAAACATCGTCGATCTGAAGAACCAGGTGGTGAAGCTGATGGACGAGTCGGTCGCCGTCGCCAACAGCCCGGAATGGATCAACTCGTCCCGGCCCGTCTTTGTCTGGGCTTCGGAAGCCAAGGTCGCCTGTGGCAAGGCCTACGGCTATCTGAAGACGAACTACCGCGACGAAGACTACCTTGACAAGTGCGAGTGTTTTCACGCGCGCATGGTCGAGTACATGAACTGATCAGACAGGCGGCCCCGCGCTGGTTGGACCACCCATGATTGGCCATCGAAAGTCGCTCGCAACGATTATTGGAGCGATCGTATCGGCCGTATCCTTGCCGCTGGCCGAGCCGGCCAGTTCGCGGGAATTCGAACAAGCTTCAATCGAACAGGGCACATCGACCGATGGCTTGCGGCAAGCCCGCTGCGACGCCGGCTCGGAATGGTCGCGGGAAACGTTCAAGGCATTTGCGACATGCCAGGCATCGATCTACGGCCTGGAGCCGAAATTGGCGCACGCGGTGATGGAAATCGAAAGCGGCTTCGACCCCGGCGTTCGCGGCGGCGACGGAGAAGTCGGGCTGATGCAGGTCATGCCAGCGACAGCACGCATGCTTGGCTTTCGCGGTTCGCTCGACGATCTCGGCGTGCCGGCGACCAACATCGCGCTTGGCGTCGAGTATCTGGCCCTTGCAAACAAACTCGCCGGCGGGGACCTGTGCACCACGGTGATGAAATATCGCGCTGGACACAATGAAACCCGGTTCTCGGCGCTTTCGGTTCGCTATTGCCAGCGTGCGCGAACAATCCTGGCAAGGGACGGGCTGGAGGTGACCGGGCCGTTGCCTGTGGCGACATTCGGCTTTTCCGCCCTTTCGGAGAGCTGGGACAGCAATTCCGCAGGTGTAAAACGTGTGTGCGTGCGCCGGGTATTCGTGCCCGGGCCGCGCTACATGAAATGCGCCGACTATCGTACCGCGGAGCAGGCCGGTCGGATCAAAGCGCTCAGAGCGCAGCTCTTCCGCAACTAATGATATCGGCGGAACGCAAATCCGCCGCAACATATGTAACATATACTGAAGAAGAGACCGGGAAGGGCAAGTCGCAGTACCCGGCGGCACATTGGGTGGAGCAACAATGGAATTTGGCCGACGGGTCCCCTGTCTGCGAATGTGGGCGGTTGCCCTGGTGCTGGCGGGATCGTTGCTGGGCTGCCAGTCGAAAGGCGGCGTGTCCGAGGTTTTGGAGCCGGCCGCCATTGACCCGGGCAATCAACCGGCCGCAAGCGCCGTGGCCAGCCCAAGCCAGGCGTCGCAGTCCCTCGGGACGGGGCCGACAAAGGTCGCGGTGCTGCTGCCCCTGTCGGCGCCTGGAGCCGCGGGCGAAACCGGCAGGAAGATGCTCGACGCGGCCAAGCTGGCGATGACCGACCTTGGCAATCCCTTGCTTACGCTGACGGTCGAAGACACCCGGGGAGACGTAGGCTATTCCCAACAATTGGCGATAAAGGCCATAACGTCGGGGGCGAAAGTTGTCATTGGCCCAGCCGAACTGCCCGCGGCGCAGCATGTCGCCAAACTGTCCGGCTCGAATCGGCCGCCGGTTCTGGCTCTTGCCGATAATTTTGCCGGCGGTCCCGGCGTTTACGCCGTTTGCCTCAGCGAAGCCGACAGCGCCGCGGCGGGTGCCGGAGCGATCGCCGCCAAGGGCGGAAAGAAATTTGTCCTGCTTGTGCCGGCAGGCGGGAATGCCGATGCCGTTGAGCATCGGGTCGCCAACAGCCTCAGCGTCTATGGCGCCAACATTGCCGTCACCATCCCCTACTCGGCCGCCGATGGCGGCGCAAAGGCGGTGGCCGATATGGGGTCGCTCGTCGACGCTCCCGACGCCGTCATCGTCGCCAGTGGCGATGGCAGTCCGACGCCGATGCTTATCGCCCTGAAATCAAAAGGCATTCCAGGAAAGGCGACCTCGGTTGTAGGGACAAACCGCTGGCTGGACCATCCGATCGATCCGCTTTTTGAAGGTGCCTACATCGCGACGCTCGACCCGCGCGAGACCGGCCCCATCGCCGCACGCTTCAAGACGACCTTCAACTACCAACCCGATGTCAACGTCGCCTATGCGTACGATATGGTCGCCCTGACAGCGGGGGTCGCAAGCGCACTTGGACCCGACAGTTTCAACAGAAAGGTCTTCGAGAACCCTAGCGGGTTTCGTGGGTCGACCGGCTTGTTCCGGTTTCGCGCCGATGGATCCAGCGAACGGTCGATGCCGCTTTATCGGATTGAAAAAGGTGCACTCAAGCTGGTTGCCAAATCAACATCGGGCTTCTAACCGGCGCGATCGGCGTGGAACCCGCCCGGAGCATGATCCCGAAAAATGGAATCCGGCTTTCGGAAAAGATCATGCTCAAGCAAACAGATGGAGCCCATCCCGACCCCAGCGGGATGAATCAGGCTCGAGACGCGGCGTAGCTTGATGGGCAAACCCCAACACGCTCGCATCACGATTGCAATCGGCAGCCTCGAGCTGCTGATCGGGACTTTGTTGATCGTCCAGGCCGCGGCGTTCTTTCCGGTCGACAGGTCTGTTGTTGCCTCGGCCCCTCAAGCCGGCAACGAGGAACCGCAGCGCCCGGCTCGCTTTGTCTCCAATTCAGCACGCAAGATCGCTCAGGACCTCATCGCGCCGCCGCAGATCGAGACATCGGACATAGAGCGCGTGGAACCGCGTTCGCCGCTTGGCGAACTTGGCCTTGCGCCTCCGGCAACGCCGATGCCGCAGGATTGGCGGGAGATATTGCTCTTCAACCCAGTGGTCACATCGTCGGCTGGTTTCGAATCCATGGGCCGAAAAGTGACGATCAGCGAAGTTGAGGGCGTCGACATCGACAGGACATGCCTGTCCGGCGATATCTCCTGGCCTTGCGGGCAGCGGGCGCGCGCGGCTTTCAACCGCTGGCTTCGCGGACGGGCGCTGAAATGTTTCGTGCCACCCGAAACTGACCGTTTCCCGATCGCCGCGCCGTGCAAACTGGGCAAGCAGGATGTTGGCGCCTGGCTTGTATCCAATGGCTGGGCCCTGGCCTTGCCGAACGGCATCTATGGCAAGGCTGAAGTCGTGGCCAGGACGGCGGAAATGGGAATCTTCGGCCCACCCAAATAAGGGCATCGGCTATGCGGCGGCGCGATCAGGGATCTCCCGAGGCCGATCCCTGGCCGGAAGATCTACCCGATCCATCAAATTGTATTGTTCCCTGCAACTGAAATCGTAACCTGCCGACCATACTCTTGCGATTCGAACAGGAGACCGGCTTGTGACCAAAGCACCCGCGGACGCCCCAGCGCAAGACTGGAAGAGTATCGTGCAGTTGGCTGTCCTGGGAACGATCGGCAGTCTGTGCGTCTCGCTTGCTTTGAACTATTTGCTTTTTTTCAGTGATGCGCTGACGCCATTCGGACGTGGCGTGATCACCGCAACGGTTCTGCCCCTGGTGATTTGCCTGCCGCTGTTTGTGTTCGTAGGCCTGAAGCTGGCCGATATCCGTCGCTATCGGCGGGAGCTCAACAAGGCAGCGACCTATGATGCACTGACCGGCTGCCTGAACGGAACGGTTTTCACATCACTTGTCGACCGCAGGGCGGTCAGAAATGCCGCACCAGGCCCGCGATCGGGCGCTTTCCTTGTGATTCACCCCGAACATCTGCGCGCCATCAATCGACGCTTTGGTCTTGGCTCGGGTGACGAAGCCTTACGTCTCATAGCCTCGACCATCCGATCTTCTGTACGTTCTCAGGATATTGTTGGCCGCGTAGGCGCCTCCATTTTCGGCGTATTCCTTCCCGGAGCAACCGAGGCCGACGCCAAGAAGATTGGCGAGCGTATCCGCGCAAGCGTCTCGCAGATCTATTTCGCACCGCAAGGCGCCGAAGAGGTTCTTGCGGTGGACGTTGGTGGCGTGGTGTTTGAGCACGAGTTGGCCTTCGAGGACATGTTCCGGCCTGCCGAGGAACGGCTGTTCGCGGCTCGGCCCGGAGACGGGTTTGAATTGTCGCATGTCCACGGTTAGCCGCGGCTAGCCAATCCTGCCAAGTCGAAAATCCGACCGGAAGCCCCTCCTGATCTTGACGAAAATTGCGCCGCCTGTTTGAGACATGGGGGCCTGTTTGAGACATGCGGGCAATCGGGACATTTGCTCCGCGGGGAGATGGGCAAGCTGTGAAGCGCGTTTTTCGATTGCTTGCCTGGGTGATGATGGCGTCCGGGATGACCGGTTGCACAAGCATTTCCTACTATGCGCAGTCGTTGGAGGGCCACGCGCAGATCATGGCGGCGCGCGAAAATGTTGGAAAACTGATCCATGACCCTTCGACGCCTGAGGCGTTGCGCAACAGGTTGACGTCGGCGAGCACCATAAGACGGTTTGCGACGGATGAACTGGCGCTGCCCGAGAACCATAGCTATCGCAGTTATGTCGACATCGGCCGGGACGCCGTGACCTGGGCCGTTTTTGCCGCGCCGCAGTTCTCGCTGACGCCACGAACATGGTGCTTTCCGGTTTTCGGCTGCGTTCCGTACCGGGGTTACTTTGCGCAGAAATCCGCGAAAGAAAGCGCTGTCGAACTTCATGGGCAGGGGCTGGACGTCTATGTCACGGGCGTCACCGCATACTCTACACTGGGTTGGTCCAGTGACCCGTTGCTAAGCACCATGCTCCGTCAGGACGACACGTATCTTGCGAGCCTTATCTTTCATGAACTGGCACATCAGCGCCTCTATGTAGACGACGACTCCGCATTCAATGAGGCTTTCGCAGTTGCCGTGGAAACCACCGGCGTGAGGAAATGGCTCCGGACCGCTGGCGATCGCGCCGGATTGCGCCGCTACGAAGCCGATCGCAGGCGCAGCGCTGATTTTCTCGGACTGGTGTCGAGAACTCGAGCCGAGTTGGCGCAGGTCTATGAAAGTTCACGGACCCCGGAACAGATGGCGGCTGCCAAAGCAGCCACGATAGACAAGCTCCGGATGCGCTACCGGCAAATGCGCGACAAGCGCTGGGCCGGATACCGAGGATACGACGCCTGGTTCAATGCCCCGATCAACAATGCAAAGCTCGCTGCGACTTCCGTCTACGGCGAACAGGTTCCGGCATTTCTACGCTTGTTCGACTTGTGTTCCGGCGACTATCCAAGGTTCTACGCTTCAGTTCGACGGATCGCGGATCTGCGCCAAGCGTCCCGTGCCGAAGCGCTGAAGGCTGCAAATACGTGTCATTCATAAACAAGCACGGCGGGTTCGTTCCCCAGGGACTTTCGTACGCCTACCGGCGCCCGAAACTCTTCACGAAAGCGGACCGGCAGCTTTAAGGTGCAAAGAACGACGGTTCAGTCGAAGAAGCCGGCATCCTCTTCCCCGAGATACTTTTTGGCCGCTTCGGCATTGATATCGAGCCCCAGCCCCGGCGCTTCCAGCAGGTCCACCATGCTGTCCTTCACGATCTGCGTCGGCAGGCCGATTACGAGATCCTCCCACCAGGGGTCGGAGGCGCTCGGGTATTCGAAGGCGATGTAGTTGGCGGGCAAGGTGGCGCAGACATTGATCAGCGCACCGAGGCCGAGCAGGCCATTCGCTGTGCCGTGCGGCGCCATCAGGATCGAGTGCATGTAAGCGTGCTCGGCGACCCATTTGAGCTCGGCTATGCCGCCAATGTCGGCGGGATCCGGGCCGATGACGCGCACCGCCTGAGTCTCGATCAGCTCCTTGAAATTGTGCCTGAGGTAGATCTGCTCGCCGGTATGGATTGGCGTCGAGGTGGAGGTGGTCAGCTCCCGATAGGCCTGCGGATTGACCCACGGCACATAATCGCCGGTCAGCATGTCCTCCAGCCACATCAGATTGTACTTCTCGACGGCGCGAGCGAACTTGATCGCATCGGGCAGCATCCAGCCCGGGCCGCAGTCGAGCGCAAGGCTGACCTTGTCGCCCAGCACTTCCTTCATCGCGATCACGCAGTCGAGCATATGGTTGAAACCGCGCTCGCTGATCACGCCCTGATCCATGGCGCCGTGATAGCCGGCCTTCTTCTGAGTCACGCCGTAGTGGAAGCCCTCGATCGTGTCCTTCATGTTGGAGTGGAAGGAGATCCCTTGCTTGACCATGAAGAAATTCTGCGGCTGCTCCATCATCCATTTGACGTCGGCGGCGTAGTCCTCCGGCCGGTCGCCCGTGCGCTTCCGGCGGATCGAGCCGTTGTAGACGCGCACCTTATCGCGCACCTTGCCACCAAGCAGCTTGTAGACCGGCACGCCTGTAGCCTTGCCGGCAATGTCCCACAGCGCATGCTCGATGGCGCTAACCGCCGCGCCATAGGGCTTGAAAGAGCCGCGCTGGCGGATCTTCAGCATCACCCGCTCGACGTCGGTCGGGTCCTCGCCGATCAGCGCCTCGCGGAAATGCAGCACAAAGGGCTTGAGGTAGGTCTTGGTGAACTCGACTTCGCCCAGGCCGTAGAGGCCTTCGTCGGTCACGATGCGCACGATGGGATGCCTGCCGATGACGGCACAGCGCAGGTCGGTGATCTTCATCTTCGGTTCTTCGCCTCAGCTCCAGGTGCGATCCCAGGAATAGTCGTCGTCCCAGCGATCCGTCGGCTGCCAGATACCAGTGACCCCCGGCTGCAGATGCTGCGAGATCACCTCGTCGACGACGTCGTCAATCCCCAGGCCCGGCTTGTCTGGAACGGTGATAAAGCCGTCCTTGACGAGCGGCTTGGGAAGGCCGGTGACGATATCGTCCCACCAGTCGACATCGGCGGAGTGGTATTCGAGCGCCATGAAGTTTTCGGTCGCGGTCGCGACATGTGCGGCGGCCATTGCGGCGATCGGGCTTTCGGCCATGTGGATCGCCATGGCGACCCCGTGATCCTGCGCCATGTCGCCGATCTTCTTGGTCTCGAGGATGCCACCGCTGGTGAGCAGGTCCGGGTGGACGACAGAGAGGCCACCGCTCTTCAGCAGAGGCTCGAAGGCCTCCTTGAGGTAGATGTCCTCGCCGGTGCAGATCGGCACCGACGTCGCTTGCTGCAACTGTCGGTATTGCTCGGTGTATTGCCAGGGAACTACGTCCTCGAGCCAGGCTGGCACGTATTTCTCGATACGGCGCGACAGGCGTATGCCGTCCTGCAGCGAGATGTGGCCGACGTGATCGATGGCGAGCGGGATCTCGTATCCGATGACCTCGCGAACCTCGTGGATATATTGCTCGAGCAGGTCGATCCCCTTCTCGGTGAAATGCAGTCCTGTGAACGGGTGCTGCACGTTCTGCGCGTCATAGGCGAGGTTGCGGGCCTTGCGCTCCTCGAGCGTGCCGCCACGGCCGCGCGGATTGCCGTGAAACCCTTCAAGCGCGCCAGCGGGTGCGACCACGGCGCCTGGGACGTGTGCGATCTGCATCAAGCCCAGGTCCATCTTGAGGAAGGTGAAGCCGCGGCCCATGCGTTCCTTGAGGCGCTTGCCGGTTTCGGTGCCGCTCGGCTTCTCCGCATCGGTATCGCAATAGACACGCACCTTGTCGCGAAACTTGCCGCCCAGCATTTGGTAGATGGGGACGCCGTAGGCCTTGCCGGCGAGATCCCACAACGCGATTTCGACCGCCGAGACGCCGCCGCCTTGCCGGCCGTGCCCGCCGAACTGCCTGATCCGGCGGAACAGGCGATCGACATCGCAAGGGTTCTCGCCCAGCAACCGGCTCTTCAGCATCAGCGCATAGGTGGCGCTGGCGCCATCGCGCACCTCGCCAAGCCCGACTATGCCCTGGTTGGTGTAGATCTTGAGCAGCGCCGAGGTGAACGGTGCGCCGACGATTTCGGCCACTCGCATGTCGGTGATGCGAAGGTCGGACGGCGTGGAGTTCGTGTTTACCCGCTCGAGGGCCTCGTCGGCTCCACCGGTCTTTGGCATGATTTATCCTCGTTCTGGTCGGCGGGCTCACTGCCCGCAGGGAGGCCGGCGTAGAGCGCTGCTAGCCTAGCTCGATCTCATGGGCCTGAAGGTAGTCGCGGTTCATCTCAACGCCGAGGCCAGGCTTCGAGGTCAGCTTGAGGCTGCCGTTCGAAATGTCGAGTGGCCTGTCGATGAGATGATCGTACTTGCCCAGGTTCCACTCCGATGTTTCGAGTTTGTAGAAGTTAGGAACGGTCATCATCACCTGCGCCCCGGCGACCACGTTGATAGGCCCCGCGGCGTCATGCGGCGAGACCGGGACGTAGTAGGCTTCACAGAGGGCGGAAATCTTCTTGAGTTCGGTGACGCCGCCGGTCCAGGTGACGTCAGGCATGATGTAGTCGGCGAGCCTGTTCTCGAGCACCGGCACGAAATCCCACTTCGTGTGGCCGCGCTCACCCCACGATATAGCGGCAGTGACCTTCTCACGCACCTGCTTGAGCGCGTTGAGGCTCTCGGGTGGGCAGGGCTCTTCGAACCAGTCGATCTGGCCGGCTTCCTCGAGGCTGCGGCACAGACGAATCGCGGTGGGAACGTCGAAGCGGCCATGCGCATCGATAAGGATGTCGACGTCAGGGCCTGCCGTTTCGCGGATCAGAGCCGTGAGTTCAGCCGCTTCGCGCTCGTCCTTGCGGGTCATGCTGCCATCGAGGTAGCCGTCCCGCTGTTCGCGCGACAGGCCCTCGGCGGTGCGGCCCTGATGGGGGAAAGGATCGAACTTGAGCGCCGTGTGTCCGGATTCGACTATATCCAAGATTTCGCGGACCACAGCCTCCTTGCTGGTAAATTTGGCTTGGTTGGGATGGGTGTAGAGTGCGATTTCGTCGCGCACCGGCCCGCCCAGGAGCTCGTAAATCGGCTTGCCGAGAACTTTGCCCCTGATATCCCAGAGAGCTATATCGATCGCGCTTACGCATTCGACGGCAGCGCCGCGGCTGCCCATATAGGTGAAGCTGCGGAAAATCTTGTGCCAGAGATACTCGATGCGCGCAGGGTCCTCGCCGGTCATGGCGACGCCGATCTGCCGCAGGATCGTACAGAGCGCCCGGTTGGCGAGCCTGGTGGTGGTGGTGATCTCCCCCCAGCCACTCACCCCCTCGTCGGTCGTCACTTCGACGAACAGATACTCTCCCCAATAGGATGCGTCTGACTTGATCAGCCACGGCCGAATGCTCGTGATTTTCATCTCAACTACCTTGGTCTGAAAGGACTGGCTGACGATGTTCTGACTGGACCCCGTCCTATCCGGCCCGGGCGGCGTTACGCGCGCGCATGTGCTCGAGAACATGCCGGCCGGACCCCTCGACATGGCGTGCAATGAGTTCGGCCGCCTCGTCCGCATTTCCAGCCTTTACATGGGCTATGAGCTCGCGGTGTTCGCGAATGATCGCGGCACGCCGGGCGAGCGTGAAATTGAAACGCCGGCTCACGGCTCGCAGCACTTCGCGATGCTTCCACCAAAGCTCGGCGGCATGGCGATTATAGTGCCTTTGGTACATCACTGTGTGAAAGGCGGTGTCCAGCTCACTGTGCCTGAACGTGTCGGCAAAGTTGTTCTCTTCGATCAGGCCCTGGATGCGTTCGAGTTCAGCAATGTCCTCGACGGTCGCCATGTTCACGAACCATCGCGTCAGGGCCGGCTCGATCAGCACTCCGATCTCGTAGATATCCCGGACAAAATCCTGATCGATAGGTCGAACGCGCGCCCCGCGGTTGGGAACGAAGGTGACAAAGCCCTCGCCGCGCAACAGTTGCAGGGCCTCGCGGACGGGGTTGGTCGAGGTGCCGTGACGCCGGGCGAGATCGGTTACCACAAGCCGTTCGTTGGCGGCGAGCCGCCCATCGATGATGTCTTCCCTGATCAGTTGATAAAGCGAGGCGCCCTCGCTGGAGGCTCCGAGAGTGTCAATCCCCTCGGGGGGCTCTGCTTTGAAATCGCTTGCTTCGGCCAAGGCCCCACTCCCCTGGGTTAATACACTCTCTATCCGACTATCACGCAAAGTTTCGATAAACAATGTACGATCTAGCGCGTTGACAGACAATTCGTGATCTGAAAACGTACAAGACGGCCGATGGGATACACAGAACAGATGTCTCGCGGTCGAACGAGCAAGGACCGCTGGCCTCGAAGCGAAGCGGCGTGGGAGAGAACCTGGAGGATACCTATGACGAGGATTACACTCGGCGGTGCCGTCCTTCGCGGCACTGTCTCCACTGCATTGATGGCATCGTTGATCTCCGCACCGGCGCTGGCCGCGGCGCCGGTCGACTTGAGCAAGTGGTCGCCGGAATATGTGCGCTCCATTGCAGGCACACAGGATTTTGATACGTCGGCCGATTGCGCCAAGGTCACCCCGCTCGACTACAAGGGGCGACTGACTTTCTGGTATCAGGGCGTGTTCGAGGGCGACCCCGACCTCTTGCGCCAGTACTACAAGGATTTCTTCGAGACCTTCCGCAAGACCTATCCGAACATCCAGCTCGAAGAACAAGCCCTCACCTACAACGACCTTCTTGACAAGTTCCGCACGGCGCTCCTGGGCAATGCCGCGCCGATGGCGGTCCGCCTGCAGATCCTTGGTGGCACCGAGTTCGCGTCAAAGGGCTATCTTGAGCCGCTGAAGCCCGAGGATGTGGGGTATTCGACCGAGGATTTCTGGCCCGGCGCCATGAAGGCCGTGACTTGGGACGGGGTGACCTACGGCATTCCAACCAACAACGAAACAATGGCGTTCATCTGGAATGCCGACATCTTCAAACGTGCGGGCCTCGATCCGGACAAGGCTCCGGCAACCTGGGAAGACGTCGTCAAGTATTCCAAGCAGATCCACGATAAACTCGGCATTGCCGGTTACGGTCTCGTGGCTCGAAAGAATGCGGGCAATACGCCGTACCGCTTCATGCCGCAGCTATGGGCATATGGCGGCGGCGTCTTTGACGAGGCCACCGCGAACCCAACCTATCAGCAGATCGAGCTCGACAGCCCGCAGAGCAAGGCGGCGCTGCAAGCTTCCTACGACATGTATGTCCGCGACAAGTCGGTTCCGGTCTCGGCGCTTACCAACCAGCAGGCCGATAACCAGCCTCTGTTCGTCGCCGGCCAGCTAGGCATGATGATCTCGCACCCGTCCGACTACAACGTCATGCTCGACCTGCAGAAGAAGGCAACGGGCACCGACAAGGACAAGGCGCAGACCGTCATCGACAACATGCGTTACGGCCTGATTCCGACTGGCCCCGACGGCAAGCGAGCCGTCGTGTTCGGTGGCTCGAACATTCACATCCTGAAGCCCGAATATGTCGAGGGCGGCAAGGTGGACGAGCCGGCCGCGAAGGCGATCATCTGCATGTGGACCAGCCCTGAATGGTCCCTGAAGATGGCCTATGCCGGCTCGAACCCCGGCAACCTGAACGGCTTCAAGACCAAATGGATGAAGGAACGTCTGGACAAGATCAAGTTCCTCGATGTCACGACCTCGATGCTACCGTATGGCATCCCGTTCCCGGCGCTGCCGCAGTCCCCCGAGATCATGAACATCATCATCCCGGATATGCTGCAGAATGCCCTGACCGGAGCGATGACCGTCGACCAGGCAGCGGACGACGCGGCCAAGAAGGTAAAAGACCTTATGGGCGGACTCTAGTCCAGGCCGACCTGCGATCCGACCGGCTGTGCCAATAGTGTGTGCAGCCGGTTCGTTCCGAAGAATAAGGGCACGCAACAGTGACGATCGTGACCGGCAAGGCCGAGGCTCGCCGAAGATTGCAACCCGGCAGATCCGGGGCGCTGCGGAAAATCTGGGAGCATCGCGCCGACTACGGGTACGTGCTTCCCGCGATCGCCGTGATGCTCATCGTTATCGCATATCCGATCTACTACACCGTCGAGTTGTCGTTCTTTAAGACCCCGCCAGGCCTGCAGCTTCGCGACAAGATCTTCATCGGATTCGACAATTACGCGGCCATCCTCACCAGTGAGGTGTTCTGGAAAGTCACCTTGAACACCCTGATCTGGACAATCGGGTCCACTTTCTTTTCCTTCGTCCTGGGGTTTGCCGCCGCGCTGGCGCTCCACCGCGACTTTGTCGGCCGTGGTGTCCTGCGTGCTATCCTGATCATCCCATGGGTCATCAGCGCCGTCGCCGCCTCCTACATCTGGAAGTGGATCTACCATTCGGACTTCGGCATCATCGGCGCAGTGCTGGTCGGCCTCGGATTGGCCGACCGACCGCCGAATTTCATCGACAACGTCAGCACGGTGCTCCCCTCCCTGATCGTCGTCAATATCTGGCGCGAGTTTCCGTTTGCCATGATCATGATGATGGCCGGTCTGCAGACAGTCCCCGACCAGTTGCTGCGCGCCGCAGAAGTCGACGGGGCCAACGCATGGCAGCGTTTCTGGCACGTCACCTTCCCGCACTTGCGCAATGTCTCGACGGTGACGATCCTGCTGCTCGCAGTGGCCAACTTCAATTCCTTCATCATCCCGTGGATCATGACCGGCGGCGGGCCGTCCAACGCGTCGCATATCTGGATCACGCACATTTATGAGCTCGCCTTCGGCCGGCAGCGCTGGGGCGTCGCATCGGCCTATTCGGTGCTCCTGTTCCTCATGCTGATGACGCTGGGCTACTTCTACGTCCGTGCGCTGGCCGGCAACGAACGCAAGGAAGGGAGCGCATGAGCACGCTGGCCGAGACAGCGCCTCGAGGTCGGACCCGGCGCCGCATGCGCATCGACGGGTGGCGGTGGTCAGGGCGCATCTTCCTAGTATTCATGCTGCTTTACACCGCGTTGCCGATGATCTGGATGCTGAGCACTTCGATCAAGTCCGGCTTCGCGGCGACGCAATTCCCGCCGCAATGGTGGCCCGATGAGCCTACGCTTGCCAGCTACCAGAAGCTGCTCGATCCGCAAAACAGCGTCGGCCAGGACTTCCTTCGCTTTTTCTGGAACAGCCTTTTTGTTTCGACGGTCACGACGATCCTTTCGGTGATCGTGGCTGTTCCAGCGGCTTACGCGTTTTCGCGCTTTCGTTTCCCCGGCCGAAACTTCCTGTTCTTCACCGTGCTGCTGCGCAACATGTTCCCGGCGGTGATTTTTCTGGTGCCGCTCTTCATCCTGATGCGCGCAATCGGGTTGGTGAACACGCATGGCTCGCTTGTCCTCACCTATCTCACCTTCGGCCTGCCGCTGGCGATCTGGCTGCTCAAGGGTTTTTACGACAACATCCCGGTGCAGCTCGAGCAGGCGGCACGCATCGACGGGGCGACGCGGTTCCAGGCTTTCATCCTGATCGTGATGCCTTTGTCGACGCCCGGAATCATCGCCACCGCGATCTATTCCTTCATCGGGGCATGGAACGAGTACATCTACGCCTACACCTTCCTATCCAAGAACGAACAGTTGACCCTACCCGTCGGCATCCAGCGCTTCTTCTCGGAAAACACGACGGACTTTCCGGGGTTGATGGCGGCCAGCTTCATGATGAGCGTGCCCGTCGTGGTGCTGTTCCTCGTCCTGCAACGCTACTTCGTACGCGCCCTGACAGAAGGCGCGGTCAAGCACTAGAGCCGGAAGATTTCAGGTCGAATCGACCTGAAATCTGAATCCGCCTCCAAATCAAAGGGATAGAGGATGATGTCGTCCGAAAACCGCTTCACACTTTTCAGCATCATACTCTAGGGAGTTGCCAATGGCCCACGTGGTCCTCAAAGATCTCGTCAAGACCTATGGCGGCTTCAAAGCCGTCAACGATGTTTCGCTGACGGTCAACGACGGCGAGTTCGTTGCGCTCGTGGGTCCTTCAGGCTGCGGCAAGACAACCACGCTCAATCTTGTCGCCGGATTGATCCCGGTGACATCGGGCGACATCGTCATCGGGGACCGGGTGGTCAACGACCTCGACCCCAAAGACCGGGACATCGCAATGGTGTTCCAGAACTACGCGCTCTACCCGCAGAAATCGGTCTACAAGAATCTGGCGTTCCCGCTGCAGATGCGCAAACTGCCCGGGGACGAGATCGACAGGAAGGTCAAGGAAGCGGCGCGGGTGCTCGACATGACGCACCTGCTCGAGCGCAAGCCGCGCGAACTTTCAGGCGGGCAGCAGCAGCGTGTCGCCCTGGGGCGTGCCCTCGTCCGCGACCCCGCTGTGTTTCTCATGGACGAGCCGCTGTCCAACCTCGACGCCAAACTGCGCGTGCAGATGCGGTCGGAGATCAAGCGGTTCCACCAGGACCTCAAGGCGACGATCATCTATGTGACGCACGACCAGCTCGAAGCCGTGACCATGGCCGATAAGATGGCGGTGATGAACGGTGGCTACCTGCTGCAATACGATTCACCGGCGCAGGTCTTTGCCCATCCGGTGAACATGTTCGTCGCCAGCTTCATCGGCAGCCCGGCGATGAGCCTTATTCCGCTTGAGGCATCGACGGCAAACGGCAACACCGTGCTGACCGGCGCGGAGGGCTGGAGTCTTGAGCTCTCGCCGCGCAACGTTCAGAAGGTTGCAGGGGCAACGACCGGGAAGGTCGTGCTCGGCGCACGTCACTCGACGATCAAGCTCCACAAAAGTGCGGTGCCAGGCAGCGTTCCGGCCAGGGCCTATACGGTGGAGCCGACCGGAGATGTCACCTTCGTGCAGGCGCTACTGTCCGGTGCCATCGTCAACATCAGCGTGTCCCCCAACATGGCCGTCGCACCTGACGAGCAGATCTGGCTCGAGTTCGACCAGGAGCGACTACATCTGTTCGACGGCGAAACCGAAACGGCCCTCAAGGCCGACTGACACAGGGCGCATGCATGCGCATGGAACGTGGGCGTGGATGACTACGAAGCTTAAGATCACCGCGATCAAGCCCTATCCCGTGTGGGTGGGAACGCGCAACCAGATGCTCGTCAAGGTCGATACCGACCAGGGCATCTTCGGCTGGGGCGAGAGCGGCCTGAGCGGTCGCGAGAGGGCCGTGGCCGGCGCGGTCGAACACTACCGCGAGTTTCTCATCGGCCGCGACCCCATGCAGATCGGGCGGATCTGGCAGGAGGCATATCGCAGCCAGTATTTCGAAGGCGGACGGGTTCTGCAGGCGGCGATTTCCGCGATCGACATCGCCCTTCACGACATCAAGGGCAAGGCGCTGGGGGTACCGGTCTACGAGCTGCTGGGCGGCAAACAGCGCGACCGCATCCCCACTTTCGCCTCGACCGGAGACGAGGCCGAAGGCGACGCTGCCATCGAACGGGCCCGTGAACTACGCGCAAAGGGGTGGCAGGCAATCCGCTTCTTCCCGTTTGGCCAAAACAGCAGGGACATCTTCGAGCCGCGCGAGTCGATCGGCACTACCGCGAGGATGCTGAACAAGGCGCGCGAGGCGCTGGGCGACGAGGTGGTTCTCGGCATCGACTATCATCATCGGCTGTCGGTGGCAGAGGCGGCGAGCTTCTGCAACAAGCTCGGCCGCGGCGTGCTCGATTTCGTCGAGGAGCCCATACGCGACGAGACACCGGAAGCTTACGAATCCCTGCGCAAGATGACCGACATTCCCTTTGCCATCGGCGAGGAATTTGCCAGCAAGTGGCAGTTCCTCCCCTACATCGAGCGCGGCATCCATCAGTTCAACCGGCTCGATGTTTGCAATGTCGGCGGGCTCACCGAGGCCATGAAAATCGCCGGCTGGAGCGAGGCGCATTATGTGGACCTGATGCCGCATAATCCGCTTGGTCCAGTGTGCACTGCCGCGACCCTGCATCTCGCCGCCGCAGTGCCGAACTTCGCGTGGCTCGAGACCAGGGAACCCGAGACAAAGCTGGGCTTCGACAGTTCCGAGTTCTTCCCCGTGCAACCACGGCTCGACGGCCCCGATTATCCCGTCAGCGATCTGGCCGGGCTTGGCGTCGAGGTCAACGAAGAGGCGATCCAGGCGCAGAGTTTCCGTTTCTGGGAAGCACCGCACCTCAGGCGCCGTGACGGTTCTGTTACGAATTGGTAGGCCAATTACAACCGGAGTCCCTAATGACGCATAGTCCCGACATCACGCGACCGCCCAAAGAGCTGATCGACGCATTGAGGGAGATCGGCGCCGCGACGGTTGCGGGCACGCTCGGCCATATGGGTTTCCGCAATCCGCATATGGTCGGTCCGGTAGCGCAGAACCATGGGAAGTCGATCGTCGGGCCGGCGCTGACGTTGCAGTTCTTGCCGCAGCGGCCGGACCTCTTCAGCGAGGGAGAATATGCCGATCCGGAAACGCAACTGCATCGCCACGTGCTCTATCACGCCCAGGAGGGCGATGTGGTCGTGGTCGACGCGCGCGGCGACATGAGCTCCGGCGTCTTCGGCGATATGATGTCGACCTATTTCAAGGGCAGAGGCGGTGCCGGCATCGTCATCGATGGATGCATGCGCGACCGGCCCAATGTCGAGAAGCTCGACCTGCCCCTATGGCTGCGCGGCTGGACGCCGAATTATCATGTGCAAACCAGCATCTATCCCAACGCCGTCAACGTACCAATTGCCTGCGGCGGCGTCACGGTGATCCCCGGCGACATCATAGTCGCCGACGATGACGGGGTGGTGGTGCTCCCGGTCGCAATGGCCGCGAAGATCATCGACGAAGCGAAGAAGCATCACGATTGGGAAGAGTTCTCGCGAGAGAAGCTCATGCAGGGCGCGCCGTTGCAACGCTATTATCCGCTGCATGACGATGCCCGCGAGGAATACGAGGCGTGGCGCAAAACAAACCGCTTGCAGAACCGAAGTTAGCCTAAGGATTACCCCGCGGGGTTCAGCGTTTGAATTGCCGACCCGCTCTAACTTCTTGTTTTTTCGCAATTCCAAGGGAACGCGCTACGCGCTTTTCCTGGAATTGCGCCAGGCGGCGGCGACCCTTCTGGCGTGTCACCGGCGTCTGTGCCGCTTCCTGGCAGCGCTACCCAGAGCCTCATCGCCAATGTGACGCGCTCGCCCGCTGCTATGCCGCCGGGCTTCCTGCTGAAGCAAGGGCGGGCGACCGACCCGGATCACGGCATTGCCATCGAATGACGGCGACCGCGTTGCTCACCGCGACCGCCTGCAATCTCACCTTCGGCAAATCCGACATTTGACAACAATCCTACTAGAAGGTAGGTACACCTCATGAGCAGCCTTGTAATGACTTCCGATCAGATTTTGGCCTCCGCGCGGAACTTCATTGTTTCGGGCGGCTACAACGGATTCAGCTACGCCGATATCGCTGAGGTGGTGGGGGTTCGCAAGGCGAGCATCCACCATCATTTCCCCAGCAAAGTCGACCTTGTGCGCACTCTTGTGGCGCGCCATCGCGAGCGCACCGAGGTCAGCATGGCGGATCTGGAAAGTAAATTCCCCGACCCGCTTGCACTGCTTCAAACCTATGCTGGCTACTGGGCAAAATGCATTGAAGACGCGAGCGTCCCGTTTTGCGTTTGCGCGCTGCTTGCCAGCGAACTCCCGGCGCTGCCGCCTGAGGTTGCCGTCGAGGTGCGGGCCTACTTTCGATCTCTGTCGTCCTGGTTGACCAAGGTGATGAACCGGGGCGCGGAACAAGGGATTCTCAAATTCGCCGGCTCTGCCGAGCTGGAGGCTGAGACTTTCATGGCGACTGTCCATGGCGCGATGCTGTCGGCGCGTGCCAATGGCAACCCTGCCCTCTTTGACGCCATCCTGACGCCGACCGTGCAGCGTCTATCGGCGAAGGTCCACTGACTCGTTATTCGCGCGGCATGCCTGACTGACAAGACATTCGCCGAAACCAATCCACCGCGAATGCGGACCGATAATCGCCATCTCGATTCGTTGGCGGCCGGAACTTTGCGCTGGTCGTTGTCGGGCTCGAGCAGGGGCTCGCCAGCGTATCGGCGGCCGCCAACCAGCTCTCAACACCCTTCGATGGTCCTCCTCGCTTGGCCATTTCTCGGTGAGAGACCGGCAAGAACGGGGTTGACGTTGCATTGTCTACCTTCTAGTAGGTAGACTTCAAAACACGAAGGAAAACCGAATGCTCACCACGATCGAAACCAACCTGATCCAACCCTCAACCGCCTGGCTTAAAAGCTACTATTTCACACGCTTTGCCGTTTCGACCGCCTGGGTCGTCCTGGCCTTCACGGTCGCCAAGACAATGCCTTCCCTGGCAGCCATCATGCTGGTCGCCTATCCGGCCTGGGATGCGTTGGCCAACTTCATCGACGCCCAGCGAACCGGGGGCTTGAACCGCAATAAGACGCAGTTGCTCAACTTCGTCATCAGCATCATCACCACCGTGGCAGTCGCCGTTGCCCTCGGCAAAGGTATGAACACCGTACTCATCGTCTTCGGCGTCTGGGCAGTCTCTTCGGGCCTCTTTCAGCTTGCAACCGCGGTCAGGCGTTGGCAGTCCGGCGCGCAGTGGGCAATGGTGCTGAGCGGCGCTCAGTCGGCACTGGCAGGCATTTTCTTTGTCAAGATGGCGGACAGTGCGGCGACGATCGACATCACCAATGTCGCGCCCTATGCCGCCTTCGGCGCCTTCTACTTCCTCGTCTCCGCTATCTGGCTGACGGTGAGCGACGCGCGGCGCAAGTAGGATCGGCATCTCGGAGATGGCCGAGCCCGTGATCTGCTGGGAACTGGTGGTGGCCCCCTTGCGCGGCGAAAGGTCGGTTCCTGTCAACGGCGCCGCGTGGGCCGTTCTCGAGCTTCCTGCTTCTTCGAGACGTGACGCCAAGCAAGCTGCACTCATGGCACAAGCGGTCGTTTCGAGATGTGTCAGCACCAAGGGAAGGGCTAGAGGGTGATCACGGCCTTGATCAGGCCCGACTTCTGATGAGCCCAACGAGAAATATCGCGCGCACTGTTCTGAAGGGTCGTGTGGTGCGTTATGAGCTTGGCCACAGGAATGGCGCCATTGTGCATAGCCGCCATGACGTGGTCGAAGTCGACGCGAAGCGCGTTGCGGCTGCCGATTACCATCATCTCGCGTTTGTGGAATTCAGGGTCGGAGAAGCTGATCTCGTCCTTGATGACGCTTACCATTATCAGCCCACCGCCATGGGCCACATAGCCGAAGGCGGCCTGGATCGAGGCCTTGCTGCCGGTTGCATCGAAGACGAGGTCAAAACGATCGCCATCGGTTCGCTCCCGCACCAGATCGACAGGTGACGCCGACGCACCGTCGATGACGGGAAAGCCGAGTTGACCTTCGGCGAAGTCGAGCCGTTCCCTGCTCATGTCCATGATCGTCACCGCCTGGCCTGCTATGCGCGCAAACAATGCCGTACCCAGTCCGATCGGTCCGGCGCCGATGACCAATGTGCGTACGCCGGCAGCAACCTTGGAGCGCCTCACCGCATGGGCGCCAATTGCCAGGAACTCGACAGCCGCCGCGTCAACAAGCGACAGTCCTGCGACCGGGTAAAGGTTGGCGGCAGGCACAAGCAATTCTTCACACATGCCGCCGTCGCGATGAACGCCCAACACTTCGATCGATACGCAGCAATTCGGCTTGTCGTGACGGCAGGCAATGCATTTGCCGCAGGCGAAATAGGGATTTACGACGACCCGCTCGCCGACCTCGATGCCGACGCTCTCGCCGACCGCCATCACGGTGCCGGAGAGTTCATGGCCCATGATACGCGGGTAGGCCAGGTAGGGATGCTTGCCTTCAAAAATGTGG
This sequence comes from bacterium M00.F.Ca.ET.205.01.1.1, assembly GCA_004791255.1. Taxonomy (GTDB): domain Bacteria; phylum Pseudomonadota; class Alphaproteobacteria; order Rhizobiales; family Rhizobiaceae; genus Mesorhizobium. The sequence continues at coordinate 12,699 of SRUQ01000013.1, read as the reverse complement.
TAGTCGGTGCCACAGATCCCGACATGGCTGATGCTGATGAGCGCCCATCCGGCGCTCGGCCGGCCGGGAGCCGGGCGATCCTCGAAGGTCAATTCGCCGGGCTTTCGGCATACCAGCGCTTTCATGCGGACCATCTTCCTGAAAAGTTCCAAAAAAGAACCCGGCAGTTGGGACCGCCGGGCCAAGGTGTGGGAGCCTATTCGAAGTCCTTGACGTTCTGCAGCGTCACGAGGCCGGCGCCGGTATCCACGTTGGCCTCGACGGTTTCCCCGCGGATCGCCTTGACGACTGTGTCGATGCCGAGCTCGCCCATTTTTGCCGGAAATTGCGCAACGCTGGCGTCTTCCGCGCCCGACTTGATCGCTTCGATCTCACCGCAGCAGGCATCAAAGCCGACCAGGATAATCTTGTCGTTGGCAATGCCCGCATTGCTGATCGATTTGACAGCACCCGGGATTGGCGGGCCGCAGGCCGCGTAGATCGCCTTGAGATCGGGATTGGCGGTCAGGATGTCTTCGGTCACTGACGTGCCAAGTTCCAGCGTGCAATTGGTTGCGCCCTTGCCGACGACCTCGACCTTGACGTCTCCAAGCCCCTCCATCATCCCGGTGACACGGTCGTCCAGCGCCGGCACTCCGGGAACACCTTGCAGAATGCCGACCTTGTCACCGCTCTTGAGCACGGTCCTCAGATACTCTCCGGCGATCTTGCCGCCATTGAGATTGTTGGTCGAAACCAGCGCGGTCTGGCCCTTCCAGTCAGGAATGCTGTTGTCGACGAGAACCACCTTGATGCCGGCGGCGACCGCCTTGTCGAGCGCCGGTGCTACGGTCGGATCGACCGGAGTGATCGCCAGGCCCTTGACGCCTTGCGTGATCATGGATTCGATCAGGGCGATCTGGCCTTCAATGTCGGTAGCCGCCTGGCCCTGGCCGGTGACCAGTTCGATCTCGGGATGAGCGGCCGCGTATTTCTTGGCGGCATCCTCCATGGTCGAGTAGAATGGCACCGGGAATTTCGTAATCAGGCCGACCTTGATCTTGTCGGCGGCGGAAGCTGGCATCGCAAACGTAACGGCGATCGCCAGCCCAGCGAGCAGTTTTAGGTTCATTGGCATTCCATTCCTCCCTTGGAATTGAGGCGTCTTCCGGCGGAAGTCGCTTCAGGCATTTGCGGACCGGAACGGTCCCCAAATCTCGGACGGATCAGGCTCCAACGATCATGGAAACCAGCTCCTGCTTGTTGTCCTTGGTCGGCACCAGTTCACCGACCTTGCGCCCCTGGCGAAGCACCACGGCGCGATCGGCGAGCTCGACGACATGCTCCATATTGTGAGTGATCAGGATGACGGCATTGCCTTGGTCGCGCAGGGCAGCGACAAGGTTGAGCACTTGCCGCGATTCACGCAGCCCAAGTGCTGCGGTCGGCTCATCGAGGATCACGACCTTGCGGGCAAATACGGTCGACCGGGCAACCGCGATGGCTTGCCTTTGACCGCCCGACATCATCGCGACGACGGCATCCAGCCTTGGCAAGGTGACTTTCAAATTGGCGAGCAGAATGCGCGTCTCGGCATCCATCCTGCGCTGTTGAAGAAATCGCAGGCCGCGCGGGAGCCATTGCGGCCCGGCCAATTCGCGACCGGCAAAGAAGTTCTGTCCCGGTGTCAGATTGTCGAACAGCGCCAGGTCCTGATAGACGGTCTCGATGCCGGCGAAACGCGCATCCGCAGGGGAGCGTATCTGCGTTGGCGCACCGTCCAGGAGAATCGCGCCGGCATCGAGTTGGTGCACCCCGCTGATGCATTTGGTCAGCGTCGATTTGCCGGCTCCGTTATCACCGAGCAGGCCGACGATCTCGCCTCGGCGCACCTCGATGCTGACGTCGTCCAAGGCCAGAACCGAACCGAACCGCTTGGAAGCACCGCGTACGGCCAGTACGGGCTGGCCGGCAGTACTGGCACTATCGGCGTTGGCCGCAACGGCGCTCATGACTGCCTCCCGGCCTGCATGACACGCACGCGCCCTTCGAGATAGTTGCGCAGCACATCGGACTCGACCGCGATGACGATGACCACGCCGATGACGATGAGCTGGAAGAAAACGTTGACGTTGAGCAGGTTGAGCGCGTTGCGGATGACGCCGATCATGATGGCGCCGATCAAGGCGTGGCCAAGATGGCCGCGGCCGCCGAGAAAACTGGCGCCCCCGATGATGACCGCCGCGATCGTATCCAGTTCCAGCAGATTGCCGAACAAAGGCGAACCGGCGTCGGTACGGCCGGCGAGGATGACGGCGCCGATCCCGGCGCACACCCCTGAGATCACATAGACCGAAACCAGAACCCAGGACACGGGTATGCCCATGCGCAACGCAGCATCGGGCCTGCCACCGACAGCATAGATCCAGCGCCCCCAGACCATCGTCTTAGCCATGACGAAAAGGACCGCGGCAACGCCCGCAACCACAAAAACCGATCCAGGCAGGCCCCATACAGCTTCGCGGCCAAGCGCATCGATCGAATCCGGCATGCCGGGGATGGCGCGTCCATCGGCCAGTTGGAGCGCCAAGCCTTTGGCGATGCTCAATGTTGCCAGCGTGATGATGAAAGGATGCGGCAACCGGCCGAAGACGTAGAAGAGCCCGTTGATGGCGCCGACCGCCGCCCCACAACCAACCATCACCACGATCACTACGGCGGCGGGAGCACCCGCATGAAAGCTGAGCGCGCCCACGACGGACGCCAGTGCAACGTTCGAGCCGACGGAGAGGTCGATCCCGCGTGTCAGGATGACCAGATGCTGCCCCATCGCCACGACCGAGATGACGGCGGTCTGGGCAAGGATGTTGCTGAGGTTGCGGCCTGTCAGGAAGTAGGGTGACAGAAAACTGAGAACGACGATCAGCAACACCAGGATAACGACGGGACCAGCGCTCAGCAGCGCGAGGCCAAGCGCAAGGCCGGGAACGGCTTCTCGCTTCCTGGATGCTGCCAAAGCGCCCTCGCCGACGGAGGTGCCGGTGTTTCCCGTATCAGACAAAGTCTCCCTCCCCCCGAGGCTCTGTGCAAGCCGCGTCGTCAAAACTCAGATCGTGCTTAGGTCCTCTTCTTATCGATAAAAAACAACGGGCGCAGTTGGGTCAAGTTGTTTTTTATGGATAAAGTTCATGCTAGAAAGGACAAGGTGTTTTCCAGGGGATGTCCGATGAGAACCGACACCGTTTACAAGAAGGCCTTCAATCGAACTGCAAATATGCTGCGCGACGGACAACTGGCCGGCGAACTTCCATCGGAAAATGAGCTTAGACGGCGAATGTGCGTCAGCCGCACGACCGTCCGAAAGGTTCTACAAGAACTAATTCGCCGCCAACTTGTCACGGAGCACAGCGGCATCCGGGCAGCGGGACGAGCGGTCGACGACAATGACTACTATCCCGACGCCGAAACCACGCCGCGCGCCAAGCATGTCGAACAGCACTTCATGGAGTGGATGCTGCGGCGGGACACCAGACCCGGAACAAGCATCAACGAGCTCGAACTCGCGCGGCAGTTCGGCGTTGCGACCAACGGAATTCGCGAGTTCCTGATCCGCTTCAGCCGGTTCGGGCTGATCGAAAAGAGGCCGAATACAGGCTGGCTATTCAAGGGCTTCACTGAGGACTTCGCACTTGAGCTGTTCGAGATCCGGGTGATGTTTGAACTGCGCTCGGCGCATCTGTTTTCCCGGCAGCCCGGCACGTCTCCGCTGTGGGGCAAGCTCGCCGCGCTCAAGATTGCGCATACCGAACTGCTGAAGCGAATTGAAATCCGCTATCACGACTTCTCCGGCCTGGACAACCGGTTCCATCGGCTCATAAACGAGGCGTCGCCAAACCGCTTTATCGATGATTTCTACGACGTCATCACCTTCATCTTTCACTACCACTACCAGTGGAACAAGCAGGATGAAAAGCAGCGCAACCAGGCAGCAATCCTTGAGCACGTTGCCTATATCGATGCACTTGAAAGCCGCGATCCCGAGCGTATCAAACAGGCCTGCCAGGCGCATCTCGCTTCGGCTAGAACAACGCTGATGCGTTCGCTGATTGGCCTTGATCAATGACGTGGCAGATCGTGAAGATCGGCTTGGCGCGCTTGCCAGCGGCGAGAACACGAACACCCGAGGCGCCGCCGCCGATGCCTCTCCGCGTGATGGCTGCTGGTCGCTGGTGAGCACGCCAGGACTTTCGAGATAGACCAGCTCTTCGCTAGCCATAGGGCGATCCCTGCCACAACGCCGTCGCGATCAAGCGAGGCCGAAGCCCGCTTCGACCAGACGCTTCTCAGGTTTCGACGATGCCAAGCTGTACCGAATACCCCATTCGACCTTAGTCCTTTACAGCACTTGATGCGGTTTTCTCTGAAGCCGCAATCTCCTGAAGGGCGGATCGCAGGAATGCTGCCGCTGGCAGCAAGGGTTTGTCGAGCCGGTGCGCAAGATACGACCAGCTCACGGTCCTCCCGTCCTTCCCAAGAGCTGCTGCCGGAAGTGGCACGAGCCGCCCTTCTTCGAGGTCGTCCGCAATAAGCCAATCGGGAAGCCTGCCCCAGCCGACACCCGCTCTTATCAATTCTAGCTTTGCCACCTGGCTTCCCACGCGCCACTTCCTTTGCGAAAGAACGCCAAAATCCATTCCTTGCGTGCGGGCGCTCGGATCGACCAGCACTATCTGGACAAGATCGGCGAGATCGCCTGAACCTATCCGTCCCTCCCTGGCCCTGCGGGCGAGGGCATGGCCGGCACCTACGACAGCAGCCAAAGAAACAGGCGCCAGAGCGTCGAACTCCAGCCGCGGATCCCGTAGATCTTCGCCCACCGTAATCGCAAGGCCGGCCGCCCCACCCAGTAATGCATCTACTGGCTCCCCCAGAGCCCCTGTGAGCAACTCAACGCCGACCGATGGAAAAGCCACATGGAGCAGGCCGAGCGCCTCGCCGATTATTGAAATGGGAAACAGCGTATCCGCCACTATGGTTAGTTCAATTTCGAGACCGCTTCCCATGCCCCTTGCCTTGGCGCGGAGCAGGTCCGCCCGCAGCAGCAGAGAGCGACTGTCCTCCAGCAAAGCCCGACCTTCCGCGGTCAGGACCGGCCGATGAGAGCTCCGGTCGAAAAGCGGCGTGCCCAATTCCATTTCGAGGTTGGCCACCGAATGGCTTACCGCGGACTGCGCACGGCCGAGCCGGGCCGCGCCCAGGCGAAAGCTGCCCGCTTCCGCAACGGCGACAAACATGCGTAGTTGGTCAAGCGTCAGAGCGTCGAGCATTATCGATTAGGTAGATCATGTTTAGCAAGATTTTAGCAATCCCATAGATCGATAGAGCATGTCATTAGTTCCGCGTCCACAACAATGCGGAAGTGAAGCAAATGGGCGAGCGCCTCAAACTTGCAGTGCTGATCGGCAGCACGCGTGAACAGCGATATGGAGGCAAGGTCGGACACTGGTTCGCGCGGGAAGCTCGCGAAGCCGGCCAGTTCGACGTTTCGGTTATCGACATTGCCGAAATCGAGCTGCCGCCTCTCCATCCCACGGAGCCAACGCCGGCCACCAGCGAGCTTATGCGCCAGCTTGGAGACGCCGACGCGTTCGTGGTGGTAACGCCCGAATACAATCACAGCTATCCGGCCCATCTCAAACACGCGATAGACCAGGCCAACGAGGAATGGCACGCAAAGGCCATCGGGTTTGTGTCATATGGCGGTGTCTCCGGTGGTCTGAGAGCTGTGGAGCATCTCAGGCAGGTCTTTGCCGAGCTTCACGCCGTCACCGTCCGCGATGCCGTGAGCTTCCACGCCGTCTGGGAGCACTTCTCCGGCGACGCAGGCCCCTTGAACCCCGACAGAAGTTCGGCCGCGGCAAAGACCATGTTGCATCAGCTCAAATGGTGGGCCGCGGCGCTGAAGGAGGCGCGCTCCCGCCTCGCCTACACCGTCAGCGCCTAGGCGTTGCAATGATTTCGCAGAGATTGACGGCGGCGATTCTGATGTCCACGGCCATGACATTGGTCGGGTCCGGCGTCGTCGCGTCCAAGGTGATAGCAGGCGGGATGCATCCCTTTCTGGCGGTGCCCCTGCGCTTCCTGATCTCGACGCCGATCTTCATCGGCCTCATCTATTTGACAAGGACCGCCGCCCCTCGACTGACGGCGCGCCAGTTCATGATCGTCGCGCTTCAAGCCGCTGCGGGAAGCGCCGGCTACAGCATCCTTATGATTGTCGCCTTGACGATGACGACCAGCGCCAGCGCAAGCGTCATTCACGGCTTGCTGCCGGTATTGGCCGCGCTCGTTGCAACACTTGCCTTGCGGGAACGGCTAAGCGCCAGGCTTTGGGTCGCCATCGCTGCAGCGACGTCAGGTGCGTTGTTGGTCAATTTCTCATCCTCCAACGGGATGGGATTTGATGTCAGGCAATTGATGGGAAACGTGTTCGTCGTGACCGCAGTCTCGGGAGAGGCGCTGTTCGCGATCCTGAACAAGAAAATTGGAATACCGCTGCCGCCGCTCTACCTGGCGGCGCTGATGAGCGGGATCTCGCTGGCCCTCACCCTGCCGCTTGCCCTCCTTGTGTTTATGTTTGGCTCGGTGGAATACACCGGTCCAGCCTTGCTGGCGACCGCCTATATCAGCGTGTTTCCGACGGTTCTGGGGTTCTGGCTCTGGTATTCAGGCTCGTCGAGGATCACCGGTGGCGAAGCGGCCATCTTCATGTCGGTTCTCCCCGTTGCCGCCCTCATTTTGTCCTTTCTCTTCCTGGGGGAAGCGATCAGGCCCGGCCATGTTGCCGGGATCGTCCTGGTGTTGCTTGGCATTGCGGCTTCAGTGTCAAGGTTGAGCCGCCGTAGTTCATGAGCAGCCGGCTACAGCGCGATTCACTCGTGCATCAAATCACCGATGGTCTGGCCGAAGCCTGACAGAGATCCCCAGCGTAAACGACCACAGTCTCTGAAGTCAGCAGACTTCTGCCGCCGGCGTTTCTGTCACCGAAGATCGTGTCCAAGATCATCGAAGGCAATCAGCCGATCGAACTCACCCATTGGCTTCGACTGGACTGATCTCAAGGCCGACCTGGGCGCTTTGCAGACGTTCACGCTGGAAAAGCCGTTCGGAGCGGATTTGCGTGCTTGGGTCGTTTCGATCTCCAAGCGTTTGGAGGCTTTTTCGGCGAAGTGGGACGCCTCGATGGTGGCCTCGCACCAGCACTAAGCCGATGCGGTGCTTGCCGGCCTGGGCAGCGAACGCATCGCCTACATCTCGCGCGATGACATGGCCGGCACGGGCGCTGGCGCACTGCTCGGTGACGCCATGCCGGAGCGATCTACAACCTCACTGGTCCCGATGTCGCAACGGGCCCCGAGCGGGCTGAGATCATGTCTCAGGCGCTGGGCAAGCCCTTCGCCTTCGTGACCAGGTCATCAAAACCGACAAGAACTGACGCGCCGACCAACGCCGGCTGAGCGCAGCCGAAGAGGCAGCAATCACGGCCGGATGAAGGTGACGATTACGCGGCACTGTCCAGATAGCGTTTGTCAAAGACGCCGCGTGCGGCACCGCGCATTGCCTCGTCAAGCAGGTTTGCCCTGACCATCAGGTCGATCGTCGTGTTGAGCGCCTTGTCTGGCACAGCGAGACGTTCCGGCCACATGCCCAAGGCGCGCATATAGGCTAGGCCCCGCCCCGCCAGGGACTGGCTGTCGGGCGTCGTGATGCGCTGGAAGATCGGCAGGGTAACGGCATCGTTAGCCTGATCGTTCGTCACTGCATGCGCCTCGATCAGCGCCTTCAGGAAACGAACCACGAATTCGCTGTTCGCACCCAGCCATGAGGCCTTTCCAATGATGGCGGTGAAGATGATCTCGGGGATCGCGGCGCTGACCTCGCCGAGCAGATTGTAGCCCTGGTCGTGGGCGAGAAAATTCCATGGCGCGGGTTGCGGAGCACAGTCGATTTCACCTGCCTGCAGCGCCTCCCACCGCTTGGTGTGGATGCCCGCCAAGGCAAACTCGTAGTCTCCGGGATAGCGCAGTCCTGCCTCGGCCAGCATGATCTGTGTGTAGATCGCAGTGCCCTCCGTCAGCGAGGACGTGCCGACCTTCTTGCCCCTCAGCTCGGCAAGCGAGCTGATACCCGGGCGCGCCACAATGGACATCGGCAAGCGTACCGCGTTCGCCGCCACGATGCGCAGTTCTCCGCCCTTGACGAAGTCGGCGACAGCGCCCTCCGGCGGCGTGATCGCGAGATCCGCTTCGCCCTCGAGAACGGCCATGGTGGCTTTCTCGACGCTGCCCATGCGTTTGTAGGTGATGCGAACGCCGTGCTTTTCGAAAAGGCCCCGCTCGTCGGCGATGAAGACCGGCAGCCAGTTGAACCCCTGCGCGCCGCCGGCGAGCCGAAGATCGGCGAGGCCGACGGGTTCCAAGGCAACCATGGCGATATCCTCCTTCGAAACGTCCGGCGCAGGGCACCGGCTTGCTCCTCTGTCGGGCGAGATGCGGTTCAGTCTGGGACCGTGGCGCCATCCGTGTTGACAGAGCACGACAATTTGACATACCAACTAGTATCTAAAAAATATACGGTATGTCAACATGCCGAATAGGGAGCCGGCTGATGCAGCAGCAGATCGAAGGGAAGACCTATGCGCACCGGTATCCGCGACCGACTGCACCTCGCGCAGCGGAATTGCTGACATGATCGGCGCGGCGGGATCGCCACAGGAAGCGATGATCCTGGGCATGGCTACGGCGGGTTTTCTGGCGGGTGTCGCCGCAGGACTGCTGCGCTGGCTCCGCACCGGGCCGGTCTGGACAGACCTTCTGGTGCCGGCATCCTTCCTTGTCGCTTACTGGCTCGTCTACAACAAAGTGCCATCCTTCCCGCCCATAGGCGCGGTTAACAAGATCTTCTTCGTCGCCGTGACCGGAACGGCGCTCGGCTTCCTCGCCGACGCTACGGGCCGTGGCGGGCTAGCTCGCGCACTTGTCCTAGCCCAGCCGATCGCCTGCGCCGCTTACATAGGAGCGGCTCGGCTGCCAGATGCGCTCCCGGAAGTAGTGTTGGCTGCGCTGTGGGGCCTGCTGGCGATGTACGGTTTTTCCGGAGCAACAGGCCAGGCCGAGCACGAATCCGGTACAAGGCGCGCCGCCCTGCTCGGCATCGCATGTGCCGGATTCGCGCCGATCGCTCTATTGGGAGCATCATCGTCGAGCTTCCAGCTCAGCCTGCTTTTTGCAGCCGCCATGGTGGCCATTGTCGCCGCCAATATCTCAAACCCGGATTTTGGATTTCGCTCCGCCTCGCTCCTCGGAGGAATGGGAGGCATGATAGCGGTTGCGCAAACCGTCACGCTCATCACCCGCAAGACCGACATGCTGGCGCTGGCCGTGCTTTCGTTGGTCTTTGTCGCGTCGTTTGTGGCCGATCCGGTTTTTCGCTGGATCGGCCTCAAGAACAAAGCCGTCCGCATCGCCGCATTTGCCGGGATGTGCCTGCTGCCAGTCGGCGCATCCTTGGCCACCGTGATCGCGCGGTATGGCTCGAGCTTCCCGGTGTGATCCGGGGAGGACTGTCGGAAAAAACCATCAATCAATAGGGAGGAAGTTACAACCATGTCGAAACTACTGCGCAACACCTTGCTTGCCGCCATGATCGCCTGTTCCCCACTTGCCACCGAAAGGGCCGCTGCCGGGACTTTCGACATCGATCCAGTGCATTCGGGCATCGCTTTCTTCATCGACCATCTCGGCTTCTCGCAGGTGATCGGAATTGCGAAAGAATTCTCGGGCACGTTTGCGTTCGACGCCGCCCAACCGGCAAACAGCAGCCTTGACGTCGCGGTGAAAGTTGCCGGCATCTCGACCAACAACAACCAGCGGGATAGCGACATCCAGGGCGCGGACTGGTTCAATGCGACCGAGTTTCCGCAGATCACCTTCGTTGGGCGGGAATTCAAGGCGGTCGACGCCAAATCCGGCACGATCACGGGCGACCTGACGATCGCAGGTGTCAGCAAGCCGGTCACACTGGACGTCACCTTCAACAAGGAAGGCCAGAATCCATGGGACAAGAGTCACGTCGTCGGCTTCAGTGCGCGCGCTACGATCAAACGCAGCGACTTCGGCATGAAGGCCTCGCTCGGAATGATCGGCGACGAGGTGAGCCTTCTGATCCAGGTTGAAGGCCGCGGCCGTTCGTAACTGATCGGTGACCTTCCCGGCAGGCGACAAGCCTGCCGGACACCTCGCTTCCACGCAACGGCGGGAAGCGGACCGTATCGACAACGGTCAGCCTTCACTCAGCTTGGTTCGGCAACTCTCGCTGGCGGCTTTGCCCGATGAAACTTGCGGTGGCTATTCAGCCGCCACGGGATCCGCCCCACTGGAGCGATCGCCCAATCCACCTTGCGCAAAAAGGTGGCTTGCATGAGCGATGACGTTCTCGGTCGTCTCGCGGATATGCCGGTCAACCAGATCCTGCGCCATGGTGGTGTCGCGGGCGATGACACGATCCATGATCATCTTGTGTTCGACGTCCTTCGCGCGCCATTGCGGCCGAAACTGCGAAGACATCCTGCGGTAGCGGTGGGCTCGCTCGAAGAGCTTCTGCCGGATTTCGAGCAGATTGGGCGAGCCACATGCCGTGACGAGAGAAAAGTGGAACGCACCATGCAACGCGGCCCACTCGTCGGAGAGATAGTAGCTCGCGCCCAGCCGACTTTGCAGCCGATCCATCCGGTGGAAGCTGGCCATGATGTCCGCTTCCCAGCGATCGTCGCCACGATCGATCGCCAGCTTGATGCACTGCCGTTCGACGAGCACGCGGACATCCGTCAGATCATTGAGATCGAAGAGCGAGACCGGCGCGACCAGAAAGCCGCGCTGGCCCTCCGCGACGACCAGCCCCTCCGCCACCAGCCGCGAAAGAGCCTCGCGCAGTGTGGAGAAGCTTACCTCATACATCTCCCGCAGCGCTTCGAACCGCAGCTTGGCACCCGGCTTCAGGGTGCAGCTGATGATGTCGGCGCGCATACGCGCCAGGACATCCGCGGCACGGGTCTCTCCGGCGGGCTTGAGGGTAGTGCCCATGCATGCGACTCCGCTTTGAAAACAGAGTGGAGATTAATGCGGATTTTCGAAATAATCAAACTTGTCGCCCTTAATGTGTGTGTATCCGCCGTCCGACGGTGAAGAACAGGGCGTATTGACCTTAGCTGTCGGACAACAGCCTCTCGGCATGCCAGCGCAGATGATCGTCCATGAAGGTCGAAATGAAGAAGTAGGAGTGATCGTAGCCCTCCTGCATGCGCAGGACGAGCCTGATGCCTGCCCGGTCACACACCTCCTTGAACAGCCACGGCCGCAGACCGTCCTTGAGAAACCCATCGGCCGTGCCCTGGTCAACCAGGAATTCCGGGAAGCGCGCACCGTCCTCGACGAGTGCGCAGGCGTCGTGCCCACGCCATGCCGCCTCGTCGCCGCCGAGATATTTTTCGAACGCTGGCCGCGACCAGCCGGCGGTGGTCGGCTGCACGATCGGCGCGAACGCCGAGCAGCTTCGGAAGCGGGCGGGATTTCTAAGCGCGATCGTCAGCGCACCATGGCCGCCCATCGAATGACCGAAGATCGCCTGGCGCGTCATGTCGGCGGGAAATTCCCGTGCGATCAACGCCGGCAATTCCTCGAAGACATAGGAATACATGCGATAGTTCCCGGCGTAGGGCTCCTGCGTTGCATCGATGTAGAAACCTGCACCGCTGCCGAACTGCCAGTTATCTTTTTCATCGGGAACGTCGGCTCCGCGTGGGCTGGTATCAGGGCAAACGACGATCAGGCCGAGTTCGGCGGCCATACGCCTGTACTCGCCCTTGTCCATCACGTTGGCATGGGTGCAGGTCAAGCCTGACAGGTACCAGACGACCGGCAGTGGACCTTGAGCCGCCTGAGGTGGCACGAAAACAGCAAACGTCATCTCGCAGGCGCAAACATCCGAAGCATGGGAGTAGACACCCTGGATACCGCCATGTGATTTGGCCGTGGAAATCAGTTTCATCTGTTGTGCCATGTGTTCCTTTTCCGCCAAACGCCAGCCATCGCCGGTGTTTATCCATCGCAGCTGTTCGCAGCAAGGTCAGTGGGCCAACCAACGGGCATTCCGGAATGCCCGCGCTGTCGGTCTACGCCGATGCTGGGGAAGCGCGGTATTTCGGGGACACAGGGCTTTCAGCGCTGCCCATGGCTCAAACCGATCAGTAGACCACCACGCTGCGAATGCTTTCACCGGCATGCATGAGGTCGAAACCCCTATTGATGTCGTCGAGCTTCAGCGTGTGGGTGATCATCGGATCGATCTCGATCTTGCCGTCCATGTACCAGTCGACGATCTTCGGCACGTCGGTGCGGCCGCGCGCGCCGCCGAAGGCAGTGCCCATCCAGCTGCGCCCGGTGACCAACTGGAACGGCCGGGTCGAGATCTCCTGGCCCGCACCTGCGACGCCGATGACGACCGATTTGCCCCAGCCGCGATGCGAGGCTTCCAGCGCCTGGCGCATCACCTTGGTGTTGCCGGTGCAGTCGAACGTGTAGTCGGCGCCGCCGATCTGGTCGGCGCCACGCTTGGTCATGTTGACGAGGTAGGGCACGATGTCGCCATCGATTTCCTTCGGAT
>SRUQ01000138.1 GCA_004791255.1 bacterium M00.F.Ca.ET.205.01.1.1 | reverse complement strand
GCACGATATGCCAATGGCACGCCTATTAAGGTTAACAACCGGTAAATCAGCGACCGCGAATTTTCAGCTTGTGTCTCATTTCAACTCGAATAGCCTTATTCACAGGCGGAATTCGAGGACGGACAATCATGGAAGCTGCGGCGAAGGGTGCGTCGGCTGGCGCCAGCTCAAAGGCTGACTCCCTGCTCAACCGAACCATGATGCAGCTTCTGGAGCATGTCGAATATCGCCTCATTACCGGGGGCGAGGATCTCGAAGCGATCTACCGGCTCCGCTATCAATCCTACGTCAAATCCGGCATGTGCGGCCC
>SRUQ01000137.1 GCA_004791255.1 bacterium M00.F.Ca.ET.205.01.1.1 | reverse complement strand
CGGTCGTAACGCCGCCGACATTGTCGACCTCGGGTTCGGCGTCGCTGAAGAATTATGCCGTTTCCGGCATGCTCAACGGCTATGTCGATCTCGGCACCTATGTCGGGATCACGCCTTATATCGGTGCCGGTATCGGTGTCGTGCGCAGCACGCGCAAGCTTTCGGCGATCTACACCGACAACAATGTCCCCGCCAACAGTTTCACCGTGGAGGACAACAAGTCCAAATACTCGCTCGCCTATACGCTGAATGCAGGCCTTGCCTATCAGGTGAGCAAGAATGTTCTGATCGATCTCGGCTATCAGTATTTCTCCGCGCCAAATGCGGAATATG
>SRUQ01000136.1 GCA_004791255.1 bacterium M00.F.Ca.ET.205.01.1.1 | reverse complement strand
GGCCGAGCTTGCTTGCCGAAACGACGGCTGGCGTCTGTTCGCTCATTGGCTGCAGCATGCCTTTCGCAGCCGCTGCCGCGCCGTCCGCAATCCGGTTGATTTTATGATAGCGTTGCTTTCCACTCGTCTTGTCCCACCCGATCGACGCCGCCCGGAGCTTTGCCGATGTCGCCTAAACCCACCTGTCATCTCGTTCGCCCCGAAAGCACCTATCAGGGCAAGCAGGGGCTGAGCTATTTCGCCGGCATCGCCGCCGAGACCGTCGGCTCCTCCGGCATCTGCATGCATCTTCTCACCATGCCGCCCGGCGCCCGCGCCGGCGTGCCGGAAATC
>SRUQ01000135.1 GCA_004791255.1 bacterium M00.F.Ca.ET.205.01.1.1 | reverse complement strand
GGCACGCCGTCGACCGGCTCGCACATCAGGCGGCCGCAGTCGATGGCCAAAACGATGTTGTTGTTCTCCTCGATGCGGAACTCGCGCGCCAATAGCTTGCCGTGGCGGGCGCTGCGCTTCCAGTCGATCATCCGCCGGCCCATGCCGGGCTGGTAGTCCTTCAGCGCCTCGAATTCGCGGCCCTGGCCGGCGCGCTTCTGCGCATGGCCGTCGGCGAGCGCCGAGCGCTGCAAGAGCGTAATCGCCTCGTCGCGCGCGCTGTTGACATTGGGCAGCACCGCGACCTTGCGATCGACCGGCAGTATGACCTGGTTCCACACCAGTCCGAACGGGC
>SRUQ01000134.1 GCA_004791255.1 bacterium M00.F.Ca.ET.205.01.1.1 | reverse complement strand
CACCTTTGCGATGCTCCCCGACGGAACGCTGGCCGCCACCTATACGCTTGCCGGCCAGACCTATAAGGGCCAGTTCGCCAGGCAATAGTCCGCAGAACGATCCGGCGCAGCGGCTCCATCCGCTGCTGGAATTGCGGTTGTCGAAGACGAGGGCGGCCACGGCAGGATCGCCTCCTGAAGACATGCCGGTCGGCCACGAATCGGCTATGTCTCGCCCATGCAGGAAACGTCCCTCTACGTCCCGGTGAAGCGGTACCTCGAGATCCTGGATTTCGCCGTCAAGGGCGAAGTCGGCGGCTGCGACGTGGTCGGGCTGCGCGAAGGCGAGCCGCCG
>SRUQ01000133.1 GCA_004791255.1 bacterium M00.F.Ca.ET.205.01.1.1 | reverse complement strand
GAAGCGGTCGCGCTTGCGCACCAGGACGAGGATGTCGCCGGCGGTCAGTTTCCGGCCCTTGCCCTCGATGATCTCGCCATTACGCAGCCAGTTCTGGATGGTCGTGGCGACATGCTCGGCGACTCGCACCGCGGGCGCGCTGGCATGGTTGACCGGCAAGGTCCAGTCGTCCGGCTCCTCGACCATTTCTGCGCCGATCGATGGCCATACCTCGACATAGCCCGGCGCATCGTTGCGGATCGCCTTGTGGCTGAGCGGATCGGGGTCGTGGCTGATGCCGCGCCGCACGGCCGGCTCGGCGAAGACGCGGTCAACGGCGGCCAGCACATCGTCG
>SRUQ01000132.1 GCA_004791255.1 bacterium M00.F.Ca.ET.205.01.1.1 | reverse complement strand
ACCAGATCAGGCGGCGGCGCAGCTCGATCAGATGTTCGATCAGCGGCGCGGAGGATTTCTCGATTTCTTCCTTTTCCTTGTCCGAAACGCTCACTTGGTGTCGCCCGCCATCTTCTTGCTGTCGCCCGGCACTTTCTTGCTGTCAGCTACCTTCTTGACAGCCGACTTCTTCGCCGCGGCGGGCTTTGCCTCGGCCTTGGGCGCGGCCTTCCTGGCGGGCGCTGCGGCTTTGGCCGGAGCCGGCGAAGATTTGGCCGGCGCCTTTGCTGCCGGTGCCTTCGATGCCGCGGCTGCCTTTGCCGTCGTGGCGGCTGTCTTCGCCTTGGCGGTCGCC
>SRUQ01000131.1 GCA_004791255.1 bacterium M00.F.Ca.ET.205.01.1.1 | reverse complement strand
GTCGCAACCAGCCTGCCGTTCCTTCCGGGACGCAACCGCCTCTTGCCGCAGCCGCTCGGCGTGGTCGGCATCGTCTCGCCCTGGAACTATCCTTTCCAGCTCGCCCTCGCGCCGGCGACCGCGGCGCTCGCGGCCGGCAACCGCGTGCTGATCAAGCCGTCGGAGCTGACGCCGAAGTTTTCGGACCTGCTCGCCGGCCTCGTCGAGAAATACTTCGCGGCTGACGAGGTCAGCGTGATGGTCGGCGACGCGGAAGTCGGCAAGGCGTTCGTGTCGTTGCCGTTCGACCATCTCCTATTCACCGGCTCGACCGCTATCGGGCGGCAGGTCGCGCT
>SRUQ01000130.1 GCA_004791255.1 bacterium M00.F.Ca.ET.205.01.1.1 | reverse complement strand
GTGATCGGCGCCGCCGGAGCGCCGTGGCTGGTGCCGCTGCTTCCGCTGATGGTCGTCATCGCCGGCATATCGGTCTCGGCCTGGCACGGCGTCGCCTATACCGAGCTTGCCACGCTTGCCGGCGCCGGCCATGTCGGCACGGCGCTCAGCCTCGCCAACAGCTTCGTCTTCATCGGCTTCTGCCTGGTGCCGATCGCCATCCCGTGGATTTTGCTGCTCTTTGCCTGGCCCGGCGTGTGGCTGGCGGCCGCGATCTGCGCGGCGGTTGCTTGCCCGATCTTCCTGCGCTCCGCCTGATTCATCCAATCCTGATCCACACCCATCCAGACCTGATTC
>SRUQ01000129.1 GCA_004791255.1 bacterium M00.F.Ca.ET.205.01.1.1 | reverse complement strand
GGTGCTTGCGCCGTTCTTTCCGCCGGTCATCGTCGAGTGCGTCCGGCTGCATGTCTCGGCCAAGCGCTATCTGTGCGCCACCGATCCGACCTATTTCAGCAAGCTGTCGCCGGCCTCGGTGCACACGCTGTCGCTTCAAGGGGGACCGATGAATGCCGAGGAAGTGGCTGAGTTCCGCAAGAACCCGTTCCACGAGGAAGCGGTGCGGGTGCGCATCTGGGACGAGTGCGGCAAGGTCGCCGACATGAAGACGCGCACCTTTCGCGACTATGTGCCCATGCTGGAGCGCGTCGTGAGAAAATTCGCGGCGGAAAGGGCGGCTTAGCTAGGTACGATCGG
>SRUQ01000012.1:113320-229523 GCA_004791255.1 bacterium M00.F.Ca.ET.205.01.1.1 | reverse complement strand
AAGCCAGGCCGAATGGCCCAACAACCCACCTCTCAACCTTAAAACCAGGCCTCAATCCCCAAGAGGCCAGCAATAACCCGCTGCATTCCATTCCCGTCGGTACTCTCCCGGACTGTGCAACAGGCCCACAAGGGGAGAAGGAAAGGCGGCGTCCATCACACCATCCCCATCCCCTCTACCTCCCCCGCCGACAGAAACAGCAGCACCACATCGCTCATCCCCAGCAGCGGCGTGAAGGTGACGATGGTGATGCCGCCCGTCGCATTGGTGCGGGTCAGGCCTTCTGAATAGATGTCGAGCGGCGGCTCCTCGTCGAACCAGACGCCGTGCAGCGTCTCGCCCTGCCATTTCTCGCGGCCCTTCTCGAAACTCTTGAACGACAGCACGCTCTCGCCGGCCTGCACGTCGCCGCCACCGCCATGCCGCACCACGACGCTGTCAATTGCTCCCGGAACGTTGCGCCCCATGATGGTGTCGGCAATCGCATCGGCCGGGATCATGCCGGTGCCCCAGGCGGATTGCTGCTGCGGCGGGCCGACGAGCACGCGCTGCGGGTTGTCGCGCGTGCCCTCGCCGGTCACGCCGGCGGCCCACAGCCGCACCGCGCCGTCAAACACCTTGCCTTGCCACCACTGCGGATAGCGGCCGGTGAGGTGCATGGCCCATTCGGCGCCGCCTGCCCTGGTCTTGCCGAGCTGGTTGCCGGCCATGAACAGCCGTTCGCGGTTTTTCGCCCCGGCGGCGTGAAATTCGGCCTGGCGCCGATAGGGTTTGTAGGAAGCGAGCTGATTGCCGCGACGGCGGCGGTCAAGCTCCGTCAGCAGCGCCAGATATTCCGCGCGCGCCGGCATCGGCGGGGCTGGGATCGGCGTCGAGGAACGGCCTGAGGATGGTTTCAAGGGCGCGGATGCGGCTGCGGATTTCCTCATCGCTCAGCGCATCCATCTGGTTGATCGAAACATGGAGATCCCTAGGCAGCACCGAAAGCACGATCTTCAGGTATTGGTCCGGCTTGTCGGCCCGCACCTCGGCGATGACGCCGGCGCCGTGCGCCCGGAAATCGGCGCGCACGGCGGCCAGGAAATCGTCGCCCAGCGTTTTCTTTGTCCGCGCGCGGGGTTTGCGCAGGGGGGTCGAGCCGGCGGATTTGCGCCTTGCTGGCCTGGCTCGGCCGCGCTTTGGTTCAGCGGCTTCGTCAGCCATATGCCGGATCCTCTGCCTTTGCGCCGGCATCGCCGTGGGCCGCGCCGGACCTCGGAGCCGACCGCGCCGGCTTCTTGGCGCGGGGTTTCTTTCTGGCCCACTTGGTCGCTTTCGCCCTTGCCGCTTCGGCAGGCTTTTTCGCCTTTGCAGGCGTCGCGGCCCTGAGCCGCGCCAGCACCAGACCCGCACCAACAGTGCCGGCCTGCGGCAAACAGAAACCGCCGGCTCCATCCCCCACCATGCCGATCAGCACGCCGGGGCCAACCTGCTCAACGCGCCCCAGAAGCACAAGCGGCGCCGCGCCCTCGAACATGCCGATGGCACTGACGACCTCAAGGCCGTCATCGCCGGTGATGATGGTGGCGTAGCGTGGCATGGGGTTTCTCGCATCTCGCGGAGGTGGCGCTCTGTGGCGCCGTAGAGCGCCATCAGACACGATTGGCGGCAGAAGCCAGAAACACAAAACCCGCCTCGGCGGCGGGTCGTTGGCGCAAATCAGCACCATGGACGAATATATACCATGGCTGCCCTCACCTGGTCAATCGGTTTCAGGAAAAAATTCCTATCGCCTCAAAACTGGCCGGCGCGACAAACCGCCGATCGGGAGCATCCTGGAGATGGCTTGAAAAACAAAACCCGCCTCGCGGCGGGTCGTCGGCGCAAATCAGCACCATGGCCAAGACAATAGCACAATTGCCCTCAGCGGACAACCGCAGCAGTGCCGACCGGCCGCGAAACCGCGCATTGGCAAGCCGGCTTTTCATCAGCCGACCGCTGTGAAATCATTAGTCAAAGCTCATGGAATGATTCGCGTCACGGCCTTTGTGGGAGAGGACGATGGACAGGCCAACCATGGCATCCGTGTTCAGGATGCGGCATGCACCAGCCTCGGTTTCCGGGGTGCGCAGCACCGGCCAGGGCCAGGCCGACCCGGTGATCCGGGTGCATTCGCTTGGCGACGCGATCCGCTTCGTCGCCAACGCCTTCCCCCACTACGACATCAGCGCCGTCGCCATCATCTGCGGCGATCCCTCGATCCCGCGTCTCGGCGGCCTCGAGGTCAAATCGCTCTGGCGCGAATATGGCGAGCGCCTGACCCGGGAATAGGCGCCTAGCCCTGCTCACATGATGTGAATCATCTCAAGCGTAAGCACAAGCATGTCTCCGTCTCGGTCGACATCGAACGTA
The DNA here is from genome assembly GCA_004791255.1 of bacterium M00.F.Ca.ET.205.01.1.1. Taxonomy (GTDB): domain Bacteria; phylum Pseudomonadota; class Alphaproteobacteria; order Rhizobiales; family Rhizobiaceae; genus Mesorhizobium. Next base: position 227,132 of record SRUQ01000012.1, on the reverse strand, counting down.
GCGGTTACATCGCTCCAGTAGCCATCAAACGGCATGTCGAACCAGACCGAGATGAACGGCTCGCCATTGGGCAGCGTGTCGCGGTCGACCTCATGCCTGGGCCATGGATTGTTGACCGGTTCATCGCCCGGATAGTATCTGGCCGAAGCCAGCGGCGTCACCTTGTGTACCCGGTCCGTGGGTTCGGGGTGGCCATATCCCGCTATCGTCTTTTGCAGCAGATCAACAGTCCAGTCCGGCGCACGCACCATGGCCAGCGCGCCCTCATAATCCTCGACGGCCAGCGTGTCGCTCCATCGGCGAACAACCGCCAGAATATCCTCGTCGGAAGCATCTCGGGCAAGATGCACCAGTGCGGTTTTCGTATCAGGCATGGCATTCTCCGGTTAGATTTCGGAGCTTATGGTGCGGACGACTCGTTTGAAATGCCTGATGCATTTTGCCATGACGTGAAGTTCGGGTTTATACTGGGTTATCGGGATCGGAGGACTTGCGGTGGGAGATCAAAAGGGACGCGAGCAGCGGTCGCCGCCAGTGGACAAGGAGCTCTCCTATGAACGCGATGGCAGGGATGGCTACGGCGAGAACAACAAGTCGAAGCGCAAGGCCATCCCGCTGTTCAAGGCCAGGTCCAATCGCCAGGCTCGTCATGGCGCCAAGATCGCCGTCGCCGGCATGACGGGCGAAGAGCGCGACGTGGATGTAGCAAAACTGCGGGCAGCCGACTTCAAGGCATCGACCCCGTGGAAGGCCAAGTCGCCGGACATCCCGCTCGGTGATCATCTGAAGGGAAAACGCAAGGGCTAGCCGATGCCGGCTTCCGTGTTGGCATGACCATCCTCGGCTCCTTCTCGATCATCACCGTCATGCTGGTCTTGATCTACGTGTTGCCGATCTGGCCCTGGTCGCGTGCCTGGGCCTATCGGCCGGCCAAGGTCGTTGCAGCAATCCTGCTGGTGCCGCTGGTTCTTTTGTTTGCCAACAAGATCTGATCCAAGCCACGGCCTTCCCCGCCCTTCGGATCGGAAACGCCGCTGGCGCGTTTTACCTGGTCAATGGAGGGAGCATTCGTCATGAACGTCGCCAACCTGCAGCTCGAAGGCCTGTTGATGGCCGTCGCATCGATCAACCACGTGCTCGTCCGCAAGGGGGTCCTGACATCCCAGGAGATAGACATTGCGCTGCGCAAGGCGGAGGCCTCCGAAACCGGCGAGGAGCGTTCTGGAGGCATGTCGGCGTCGAGCCGCGACGCCGTCAACTTTCCGATCCGGCTGCTGGAGCTGGCCAACCAGTGCCAGCCCGAGGCGGACATGCCGTCCTTCTCGAAGCTGGCGCGCATGGTCGGCCAGATGAAGGAGCCCTACAACGACCAGCTATGAGGCCGGCTCACGCCCTGCCCCGGGCGGGCTCATCAGGCCCTGCCCGGCCATCCCCGGTTTAGCGACAGCACCTGCCCCGGGCCATGCACGGCGGCAAAGAGCAGGCCCGCGGCGAATGGAAAGTGGGACATGAAGGCGCCGAACTCGGCCTGGTTCGAGGCCCAGTGCGACGGGCCGTGAAAGGCGAAGCCGAGGAAGGTGACATAGATCGACCCGACAAGGGCCGCCGGGGTCAGGAAGGCGCCGGTCAGGAAGGCTATCACCAGCAGCGCCTCGAGGATCGCCGCACACCAGGCCAGAAACAACGGAACCGGAAAGCCGGCGGCGGCGATGTAGCCGGCGGTGGCTCCCATGTCCATGAACTTGAAGGCCACTCCCATCAGGAACATGGCGGCGAAGATCAGGCGGGCGATGAGCAGGGCAGCGGTCTGCCACGGCGATTGGTCGGTTTGCGAAGGCATTGACATCTCCTGGGATTGAAAGCGGTTTCGCTCCCAAGGACGGATCAGCAGCGCCGCATCCGACATGCCTTCGCAACTTTTTCGGCGGAGGCCGCGAGGCGAGCGGCTCGCGAGCCCTCCAGCCTCAGTTCGCCACCGCCGCCGGCGTGCCGAGTTCCAGGAACGGCACCGTCGACCCCGGGATCATCGACTTTGGTAACTCGCCATCCCACTTCTCGGCCTTGGTCAGTTCGACAAGCAGCGGATTGTTGGCAAGGGCGGCGGCGCGCGCCTTGATCGCCTCGGCCGTCGCCTCGCCTTCGATCTTGGTCTTGTAGGCGCTGGCCTCCGCTTCCGCCTTGACGCTGTCGGCGCGGCCCTTGGCCTGGGTGACGGCGATGTCGGCCTTGATCTTTTCCTGCTGCAGGTTCTGTTCCTGCTTCTGCACTTCCACCTGCGCCGTCATCCTTGCCTCGACCGCCTGTTCGTAGGCGTCGGAGAAATCGATGTTTTCGACCTGGACGCTGTCGATCATCACCGGCCCGTCGGTCACCGCCGAGATGGCGTCGGCGACATCCTTGTTGAACCTGGCACGGTTCTGGATCACCGACACCGCATCATACTGGCCGAACACTGTCTTGATCTCCTGCGGCGCCTTGCGGGCGATGACGCGGTCGGCAAGCGCCTCGATCGACCCGTAATTGGTGTAGACGTTGCTGACCTCGGTCTCCGGTACGTGGAAATTGACGGTGACGCGCATGTCGGCCGGCTGCTGGTCGCGCGAATAGGCCTGCATGGCCGGCAGGTTGCCGCAGTCGCTCTGGTTCTCGCAGCCCCATTTCAGCACCTGCTGGCGCAGGCTGATCTTTTCGACCCGCTGCAGCCAGGGCAGTTTGAAATGCAGGCCGGGATCGACGACCGAGCTCAATGCGCCATTGGTCAACAGCACGCCACGGTCGCCCTGGTCGATGGTGAACCAGGAGCCCATGACGGCGCCGACCAGCGCCAGCACGATTGCCAGGGCGACGATGCCGGTACCGATCGAGCGGCTTCCTGCCCCGGCATGAGAACGGTTCGAATTGCCTTGCGTATCAGTCATTGCCAACCCCCGTTGTCCTTGCCCGATACCAGGATTGGCGTGCAATCATGGCGGCAAGCTTGCTGATATGTCGGACATCCGGCCCTTTCGCGCCAGTGACCGACGCAATATTTCGGTCGGCGCCTGAAGAAGGCGGAACAAGCCAGGCCAACCGACCCGGCCCGTCTTCACGAACAATTAACGATCCTGAAACTTGTCCGTAACCGGCAGCATGGTATTGTTAAGCTGGGGCTAATGCGCAGATGTATCTGCTGCTGTACGGGTGGGTTTGAAAATGGGTGCGAGCGTCAGGTTGGGGACCAAGTCCTATCTGGTCCGTTCATCGGTTCTGGGATGCAGCAGTTGCGGCGGCACCGGGCAGGTTTTCGACTGCCCGCGCTGGACCAGTTCCAACGGCCATTGCTGCCCCGAAGGCACACATCAGCGCAACTGCCCGGGCGCCAGCGCGCCCTGTGCGCAATGCGGCAGTCACGGCGGCGACCACGCCGCCGATCCGGTCCAGGCCTCGCTCTGAAACCAGCCGGTCCCGATCGGCGAGGACGATCGGGAAGAAGCTCGACAACGGCACGGCCTCATGGAACATGGCCGCATGGAAATAGTCGGCGGCGAGCGGTCGGGTGAAACCATCTTGCCCGCCTGAGCGTTGAAAGGCGGGCCGAGGGCAAAGGCCCGGTGCGACATACCGACACCGGGCGCCCCGACATCAGGCGCCTCGGCACATTGGAGGCCATCACCATGTCCGACACCATACGCAGGACCGGCAGTTGCCTCTGCGGCGGCGTGCATTTCGTCGTCAGCGGCCAGCCGCTCAGGATAGGCTTGTGCCATTGCAAGGATTGCCGCAAGGCGGGCGGCTCGGTCTTCTCGGCCTATGCCGTCTGGCCGCGCGAGGCCTTCGAGGCCTCCGGCATCGTCAGCAGCTACGGCAACCGCAGCTTCTGCCCGACCTGCGGCAGCCGCGCCGCCTGGCTCGACGACGACGAGGCGGAGGTGGCGATCGGCAGCCTGGACGTGGCGCCGACAGACCTCGTGCCGCAATACGAACTGTGGGTCGGCCGCCGCGAAAACTGGCTGCATTCCTTCCCGGAAGCCGAGCAGTTCGAGCATGACCGGCCTGGCTTGCCCAATGCCGATGCGGTGGAGCCGAGGCCGCTCTCGGACGTCGGATAGCACCAAAAGCGGCAAGTTCGGCAAGGTGAAGACAGCCTTCGCACGCCACAGCGGCGCGCCGCCGAAAACTTGACCGCGCCGCCACGGAACCCAGTGCGCCCGCCGGCGTTGTCTGGCGGTCCCATACCGGAGATGCCGCCGTGAACGACAAGATTTTTCCCCACCCGGTCAGGCTGAAATTTGGACCGGCGCGTGAACGCGTGGTGCGCAGCGCATGGGAGGGCCTGGAGTGCCTCGGGGACTGGCCGGGCGACCATGGCAGCCGCTACCGCGCCGCCTTGCGCAGTTGCCGCGACGCGCTGGACGGCTGGACCCCGCCCGAGAAAGCGATGCGGGCCATGATCGACGCCGGCCGCGAAGCGGCGTTCCTGCCCGGCGGCGGCAAATCGTGATGACCAGCATGCTGCTGTCGACACCGGTCCGCATCAGGCCGCATGGGTCCGACACAATCCGCGATGTCACCACGCTCCAGGATGCCAGCGAAATCCTGATCGATTGGCCGCAGGCAAAGCGCGGCCCATTCTACCAGGCCGCGCGCGAGAAGGTCGAGGCGGCACTCGAAGACCAGACCGGCATCGGCGAGGCACAGGAAGCGTTTTTCGCGCTCTGCAACCACGCTGGCGTGCTGGTCCGATAGGTCCCCTTTCTTCGGGCCGTGCCCTGCTACGGCTTGGGCGGCTGCTGCGGCACCTCGCCCGGCTTGATGACAGGCGTGTTGCCTTCATCGGGCGCCGGCGCGGCCATGCCCTGGTCGCCGGTGGGCGGCGGCTTCAGCACGCCGCCGCAATCACCGAGTTTCTCTGTCAGAGTGGCGCTGGCAGGCTGCTCTTTGGCGTCTTTCTCCGGCTGCATGCTGCATTTGTCCTGTGGTTCGTCGATGGTCTGCTGGCCGGTCTGCGCCACCGCGGGCGCGGCGAGGGCCAGCATCAGGCTGAATGACGTGATGGCGAGACGTCTCATCGCTCTTCCTTTCCGTTTATGCGTGGCCGCCCGCGGCGGCCTTCCCTTCAAGGGAACAACGCATGCCACCCGGAAAGGTTGGCCGTTTGCGCTGAGCAACCAATCGTATCCCCCGGCCGTTCCGGTACCGGAGGTGCGAAATGCCAGCAGATTTTCAAACCATCGACACCGGCAGTACCGGCCTGTTCGTCCGCCGTGCCGGCCAGGGACCGGCTCTCCTCCTGCTGCACGGCTTTCCGCAGACCCACCTGATGTGGCGCCACGTGGCGCCCGCCCTTGCAGATCGCTTCACCGTTCTGTGCGCCGACCTGCCCGGCTATGGCCGCAGCGCCTGCCCGGTCTCGAGCCCTGACCACGCCCCCTCTTCCAAACGCGCCATGGCCGCCGACTTGCTGGCGCTGATGGCAAAGCTCGGCTTCGGCAGCTTCAGGGTCGCCGGCCATGATCGCGGTGCCCGCATCGCCTATCGCATGGCGCTTGATCATCCCGGCCAGATCGAAAAGCTTGCCGTGCTCGACATCGTTCCGACGGCCGACGCTTGGGACCGCGCAGATGCAAGGCTGGCGCTCGGCTACTGGCCCTGGTCGCTGCTGGCGCAGCCCGAACCGCTGCCGGAAGCCATTCTGGCCGGCGCCGCCGAAGCGATTGTCGACAATGCGCTGGGTGGCTGGGGTTCATCGTCGTCGGTATTCCCGGCCGAGGTCCGGCAGGCCTATGTCGATGCCTTGCGTGACCCTGCCCATATCCATGCGATCTGCGAGGAATATCGGGCGGCGGCCACGCTCGACCGCGAGCACGATAATGCGGACCAGAAAGCCGGCCGGCGTATCGCCTGCCCGGTGCTGGCACTGTGGAGCGAAAAGGGTGCGCTGGCGGATTGGTATCACGATGACGGCGGGCCGCTCGGCCTCTGGCGCCGATGGGCCGACGACGTGCGCGGCGAGCCCGTCCCCGGCGGACATTTCTTTCCCGAGGAGCAGCCGGCAAGGACCGCGGCCGCATTGGCCGACTTCTTCGGGGAACCGGGTACAGCCGCTGGTTAGAGTATTTCACCGGTTTTAAGGAAACGCAGGGCCGGCCGGCTTGCGATTTGCGTCATCCGGATCGGAAGGCGGAGGATCGGCGAACACATCCCTTTGCGGGCAATCCTCGTAGCTGTGGTCGCGGCCGCCGCAGAACGAACAGCACATGGCTTCGCGATCCTCGTTTCCGGGCCACCATTGCGGCGTTTCGTAAGGTTTCCTGCCGGCCATGCCCAGCAATGCGCGACGGGCGATTTGGTTGCGCGATCCCAGGCCAGGCAAGGGCCGCGGGCCGCTCGTTAGGCCCGGATGCATCGGCGGTTGCGGAACCATCGGGCAAGATGCGAGTTTGGCGGAATCACACGTCGAGGTTCCCGCCATGACCACCCTGTCCATTCGAGCCATTCTGGTGACTGCCTTGGCAGCGCTTGTCGCGACCGGCGCGGCCGAGGCGCGGCCCGACAGCCGGCGCATCAGTTGCGCTCAGATAAACGCCATGATCCAGAGCCACCGCGCCGTCGTGCTGACCACCGGCCCCAACACCTATGACCGCTATGTCAGGCAGTTCGGCAACGAATGCGACTGGCCTCAAGTGCCGATGTCGGCCTATATCCAGGCTCGCGACGGGCAATGTCCGGTCTATCGCTGCGAAGAGCCGGTCAACACATTTCCGAATTGATACCTGGCCCGAATTGATACTTGGCCCGAATTGATACTTGGGCGCTCGGACCCGAATTGACGCCCGGCCGTGCCCGCGCCATAACCGTTCCTGCCTTCCCGCTTCGTCTAATGGTAGGACAGCGCCCTTTGAAGGCGTGAATCGTGGTTCGAGCCCATGAGCGGGAACCAATATTTTCAATGGCTACCCACCGGCGCCGCCACCGAGACCACAAAGGCGAAAATCGTGGCGGCTTATGCAGCGCACAATGTCGACATCACAAACGGCGAAGGCACCGCAGCCCTGAGCGGCATTGTTGGAAACGGTTGACCGGCAGACCGCTATTCACGAAGCCGGCGATGCCGTCGGCCGGGCCGTAAAAAGGCGCGTGATCCCGGCGGGATCACGCGCCTTTTTGCTGGAACCAGTGCGCACGCTCCGCATTCAATTAGCAGGGGCTCAAGGAGAGTGTGATGAAAGCGGTTATGGCACTGGTCGGGGGCTTCGTGCTGACCCTTGCGGTTTTCGCCAGTGGACTGGCTTTCGCTGCTTGGCTGATTGTCGCCAAGCCCGTGCATCAGGCGAAGCCCGCCGATGGCGTCTCGCAGCTTTGGACCAAGGATGCACAGCCTGTAGATAAAACCGCGCAAGCGCTGGAGCGTGTGGCCGCCGCGCAGCCCACGGCAACCGACGCCGCCGCCAAGGCGCAGGCGCTCGACCCAACCAATACAGCAGCGGTCGCGCCGGACGCTGGCGAGCAGCAACCCAGGCTGCCGACCGCCCATGTCAGCTGGTGTGCGGACCGCTACCGCTCCTACAACCCCGAGTACAACAGCTACATGTCCTATAGCGGACAGGAGCGGCCCTGCGTGTCGCCCTATCTCCACACCGCCACCGCCGACCCGGCCGCGCAGCAGCCCACCGAAGTTAGCTATATCGAAGGCGGCGCGGCGCCCCTGGCAGAGGATCTGTCAGACGATCACGTCCAATCCTGCTTCAGCCGCTACCGCTCCTACCGTCCTGCGGACAACAGCTACCAGCCATATTCCGGTGGGCCCCGCCGCCAGTGCGAATAGCCAACAGCAAGGTTTCTAAAGCTCTGCCTGGCGGGATAGATACTGTTCGCTGAAAATCGTCAACCACTCCCTTCGGGAGCCGAACACCCCCGTTTTGCCAAGTGGCAGTGATGTTCGACCGGCCTATAACCTCGCCAGCCGGCGACCCTGCCGGTTAGGCCCGGCGGTCATGCCCAACAACTCAACCCCCAACCGTCGGGCCGCCGCAGAATCCATTCCAGCAAGGTTCTTCGCCGCCGCTGCCCTACACCGCCGAAGCGTCCGGCACGCTCTGGCGCTTTGTGAGGCCTCGCTTCCACAAAGGTTCACACCCAAAGGCCGTCACGATGCAGCGGCGGGACAGCGTCGACCCCATCCTGGCTTGTCGCCTCGCGTGCGCGGTTGAAGATCAGGCGCACGACGAGCACGAAATAGCCGACCTGTAGGACAACTAGCACGGCTATCGTCCAGGCAAGCGCCTGCCAGAAAGAACCAGTGGCCACATATGTCCACATCGCCACAATGACGGTCGTGGCCGACATCCCAACGAGAAACTGTCCAAAATACATCGATCCCCAAGTCGCCGAAACTGTCTCGGTTCGGCGACCCTCTGCCCGACTTCCCATGCCCGAACATAGGGTTCCATTATTTTAGCAACTTCGCAAGTAACGATCGACCGATCCGGCTGCGGCCATCGCGCGCGGCCCCAAAAACGTAAAGCAGACGCGGTACTTGAACGACGAGGAGACATTAGCCCGCCGCCCCATTCACGGCAGCGGCGGGCACCCCCGAGGGATTAACGGGGGCACAGCATCGAGGCCCGTTGGTTGACCCCTAGCTATTGTTTATCTTTGGGTAAATTCTCGAACACGGCATATGTTCCGAGTTACTAATATAAGGAACGTTTTGTAGACGTTTCCGGGACGAAACCGAAAACATCGGACGTATGGCAATTCGACACCAAGACTAAAGTCCAATTTAAAATGCCCGCCGCATTTCCTGGCCGGGGTCTGCTTCTATCAGTCCGACCCCGCGCCAAGATGGGCGCCGGCCATTTTACTCATCGACCCAGACAACCCGCCGTTCCCACCTGATCTCTTTCAGGCGCCGGAAGCGCATGACTTGCCGCTCCTCGCCGCAAGCATGGAAAAGCTCAGCGCTCATCCACTCTCGTTTGCCGCACTGCTGACAGCGGATCTTCTTGCGGACCTGGTCGATCGTGACGTTCCCAATCACTTCCCGCAACTCGGCCGGTTTGTAGAAACGTCTTGTGTTGCAATGGCCGCAGCGAACACCGGCAACCTGCCCCGCGTCATGAGCATGCATTAGCGTCCAGGCGACGCCCTTCGGCTCTTGTCAGGTTGCTCCGGCACAAGAACGAAATAAGAACAAGTTCCTATTGCGCGTCAAGCGGGACTCGGCCTCAGTCCAGGGTTCATTCAAACGTCACAATAGGGCCGTACATTAGCGATGCCGAATGTCCCATCATCCGGCTCCTCGAAAGACCTCAGCCCGGCTCGCGACCGGGCTTTTCTTTTCAAGGTCTCGACGGTTTCCAGCTTAGACCGAGCCTTTTCAACCAGCATGGCTTGAAGCCTGCCGGCAGCTTTCATGAGGGCTTCAGTCGCCCGTTCAAGCGGGCTAAGGTTGTGCCTACTTCGACCCAGCCCCAGACCAGCGGATCAATGCGGCCCTTTGTGGGGGGACCGTCACGAACGGTGGACGGCTCAAAACTAAGCCCTTTGAAGGCGTGAACGTGGTTCGAGCCCATGAGCGGGAACCAGGCGCGCCTTGGGCTTCGCGGTCAGGGGCCGCACAGCCAGGCGGCTTGGCCTGGGAAACCTATTTTAGCAACAATGAAACTAAGCTCCCGCTGCCACGTTGACGCTCGTTCAGCATTTGGAGATCGGCAATGGAACCGGTGATGGCGGCAGTGATGCTTTTGCTTTCGTGTAGCCCGGGCGAGGCATCGGTCTGCAAGCCGGTCGAGACGGCTCCCGCCCTGTACGCCTCGCTTGAAGAGTGCCGCACTTCACTGGTCGACACGCTGGCAAAGTCGCCCAACGGCGAAATCATCGGAAGGTGCCGCGCCATCGACCTGACCGCCACCGCTTCGCTGCCGAAAGGCTACAAGACCGTGCAGGTCACCAGGGGCATCGGGCACGGTACGGTGACAAGCTATCTCGTGCCTCACGACCCTCGATAGTCGAGGATCGGGACGCCCCTCGTCGTTTGCGGGATGCCGATCTGATCCGGGAGGATCGAGATCGCCGGGGCAACCCCAATAACCCCGGCGACCGCCCCGCTACGGCAGACAAATGGGGCAATTGTGATAAACGGGCCGGCTCGCCAATAAGTTTCACCAGCAGCGCTTCTGAAACCATTCCACGCAGCCTGCGTTGACGGCAGGGGCCGCCTCACGGGAGATGTCTCATGACAGTCAAATGCCATGTATCCATCGACAACCGGCCTGAAACCACCGAGGCCGTCTTTCAGGCCGTGCCTCGCGTCGGCGAGAGCGTTTCGCTATCGTGCGACGGCAACCCGCAGGATCTCAGGGTGTCGCGGGTCGTGCACGTTCCCGACGGTTCGCTGGAAGGCGCGGCGATCGTCGTCGAAGTTACGACAGGCATCCTTTAGCCAGCGTCGGCGCCGACGGCTCAGATGCCGAAGCCCGGCGCATCCTCCGGTGCCTCGGCGCCGAGCGGCGGCACGATGATCGATATCAGTGGGGCGGACAGGTGCCATTTCAAGTGGCCGGGCGACCGCTCCAGGGCCGCGGATCCGCCAAGCGACTGCGGCGCCACCCGCTGCAGGACGACGGTGCCGAACCCCTTGCGCGTAATGTCGTCGCGCCGCTCCCCATCATAGGGCTCGGAGCGCTCCTCCCACAGCAGTTCGAACTGGCGCTCGGCCTGGGCCCCGACTCCGATCGTCCAGGTAATCTCGACCCGGCCGCTGTCGCTGGCCAGCGCACCATATTTGGATGAATTGGTGCCAAGTTCATGAAAAGCCATGCCGAGGTTCTGCACGGCATTCGACTGCAGCGTCAGAAGCGGTCCCGACAGCGATATCCGTTCCTCCTGGCCGAACGGCTTGAGGTGCTCCTGGATCAGATCGAACAGGCTGGCGCCGACCCATTCCGAAGTCACCAGCAGGTCATGCGAACGCGACAGCGCCATGATGCGGGCGCGGATCATCTCTTCGAACTCGCGCGGGTCGTTCGAGCGCTTGCTGGTCTCCCTGACCATCGACAGGATGACCGCGAACTGGTTCTTGACCCGGTGGTTCACCTCCCGCATCAGCAGCCGGATGCGGCGCTCGCTCTCCTTGATGGCGGAAATGTCGCGGGCAATCTTCGAGGCCCCGATGATCTCGCCATTGCTGTTCTTGATCGGCGACACCGTCAGCGAGACGGCAATGGGTGACCCGTCCTTGCGCCTGCGCATCGTCTCGTAGCCCGCCACGCCCTCACCATTACGGACCTTGCCGATAATGTCGACTTCCTCGCTCTTGAGGTGATCGGGAATGAGCATCAGGATGGACTGGCCGATCGCCTCTTCGGCGCTGTAGCCGAACATGCGTTCGGCCGCCAAATTCCAGCTGGTGATGACGCTGTTCAGGTCCTTGCCGATGATGGCGTCGAAGGAGGAATCGACGATGGCCGCCAGCCGTGCATCGGCCGTTGCATCCAGTCTGTCATGTTCCCCTGCCTGAGCCATATTGTCCAACTAGGGCAAGGGCCAGCCAAGGGCAATCGCCTCGGCGCGCCGACACCAGCGAAAAGCAGCGGGTTCATGCAAATCAGGCCGGATGATCCTTGAAGACACCGGCCAATGGCATCTTCAATCCTTTTCCGGCAAGGCGTCCTTGCCCGGCAAGACATCCCTGTCCGCCGACAGGATCCCGAAATCCTGTGATTTGATTCCCTGCTCCGCCGAAAGGAACCCGTCCGCCAGAAGGCCGCGCCGCAGCAGTTCCCGCACGGCCGCGGACCGGCTGGGCATGCGCTTGTCGTAGCGCCAGTTCTCCAGCGCCCTCAGTTCCTCAGGCGACAGCATGATCTGCAGTCTTTCCGGACGTTCCAGTTCACCCATCGAACGGGTCTCTCCACGCGCTGGCGCGATCGAATTAGTATTTGTCTAATATGCCTTAGAATTAGGAGGACACTCGCGATGCGTCAAGGCCTGCTTGTGGGCGAAGGTCGTATCAGGCGCTCAAGGCGGACAAGACACCAAAATAGAATCAGAACAACTCTGCTAACTTATTGATTTTATTTCATATTTTCGAAAATAGCCCTTGCCGGCCGCCGATTTTCGGCGCATATTGTCCGCAAAGAAGAAAAGCACATCCGGGAGGTCGCCATGAGACCTGATTGTTCCATAAAACTGCGTAACGACGTCGCGACGCTGGTGCTGTCCAGCTTCCATCTCAACGGCATCGTCAACATCAGCTCGATTGCCGAGAAGGCCAGGCTTGCCAACATCGAGGAGAACGTCGCGCTGGAAGACGTCGAATCCCTGGTGATGCATGCGGCTCTGCTTGTTGGGGCGGCAATCGAATTCGACGGTTCGCATGCCATATGCAGCCTGCCGGAAGGCGAATACCTGTCCTGAAAGGCTCTGTCTGCTGCGAGCCCCCTGTTCGCGCCAGGCGTCGCGCCCCCGTGCGGCCGCCGGCATGGCGATTTCGAATGCCGTGGCCAGCGTTGCGATGTTCGCGGCGATGAGGTCGGCGAAGCGCTTCATGTTTTGCCTGTCGAGGCCGGCAAGTTGGTGCGCCAGTGCACCGTCTGTGTCGGCCACATAGCCCGCCCGCATACGCTTGCGCGCAGCAACACTTTCGATGCCGAGCGCCTGTAGCAAGGCCGAAAAGCCTTCGGCTGATATCGCTGGCAGCCGCTCGGCCACCCCGATCCGAAAGGGCAGTTCGTCGGTCAGGCCGTGAAACTCGTCCGAGCGTACCGAACCCAAGGTCAGGCTCGAACTAGGTCGCTCGCAATGATTTGGTTTTGCCCCTAACCCGCTGCAGCTGGCACCTTCCTCGGCGCCGCCCGAGGCCGGCGCCGCTTGGCAACCACCTTCAGCGCCACCGGCGGCTCGCTCGACAGCGCGCCCGTCACCGCATCCACCATGCCATGCGCGACGAAGTCCGCGTTGATGTCATGGGCGAGCTTGGCGGCCGCTTCCTTGTCGTCATTGCCTGTTTCCGACCAGAACACGATGCCCACCCGAAGTGCTGCCTTTGCCCGCTTCAGCCGGCGCACCAGGAAGCGGGCGTGCTTGACGGAATCGCGGTTGAGGAAGCCGACCACCACGGTGTCGATGGTTTGGAGATCGAGGCCGCGGATACTCGCCGGTTCTATGTCGGCAAAGCTGGCCTTGGATGCGGTCGCACCCTGGACCCCCAGCACCTGCGCCAGCATCGCGGCGGCCGCATCGTCGAGTTCGCCTCGCCCGCCGGCACAAAGCACCGACAGGCCAGTGCCGTCGGGCAGGTCGGCCTCCTCGTCCTCGCCGGCGGCATCGCCGTGGTCGCCCGCCTCTCCGGCGACGTGCGGGCTTTCGTCCTCAGCCGCTTCCTCTTTGGCGTCATCGTCGAGATTGGCCACCAGCGCGAGCGCACTGGCCGCCACTTGCCGTCTCTGCAGGTCGCCCATGACGCCGCGCACGCGGTCCCGCTCGCCCAGCAGAAGCGCCGGAATGGCGACCTTGTCGTAGAATTCGACCAGATATTTTTCCTCGAGCATCTCCTCGGCATGGTCGGTGGCTTCGTCCGGATCGCCGGCCAGGAGCCGCTGGTAGAGCCGCGCATGAGGTTCGAGCACGGGCTCGTTGCCGAATAGGACGTCGAGGAACTCGAACTGCGGCACGTGCCTGCCCAGCACCACCAGGCAGACGGTGAGCGGCGTCGACAGCACCAGACCGAGCGGTCCCCACAGCCACGTCCAGAAGATCGCCGCAACGATGATCGCCAGCGGCGACAGTCCGGTTCGCGAACCGTAGAGCCATGGTTCGACCACGTTGCCGGTGACCAGTTCCATCAAGGCGAACAAAGCGGCCGTCCACGCGACGAGCTCCCATCCGGGCGCCACGGCCAGCGCCAGGAACAGCGGCAAGAGCATGCCTATGGCCGGGCCGATATAGGGGACAAAACGCAGCGCCAGCGCCAGCAGCCCCCACAACAGGGCATTCGGAATGCCGAGGACCCATAGCCCGATCGCAATCGGTATGCCGTAGACGATGTTGACCACCAATTGCATCAGAAGATAGTGGCCGACCCTTTTTCCCGCATCGCCAAGCGCCTCGGTGGTGCGGTGAAGGTCGCCATAGCCGACAAGGCGGATGAAGCGGTCGCGCAAATCCTCTCGCTCGAGAAGCATGAAGATGACGACGACGATGATCAGCCCGGCCGACCCGAGCGGGCTGATCAGCGGGCCGACGATGTTCTGCAGCACTTCGAGCGGCCTCTCGCGTGACACGATCTCGACGGGCACCGGCTCGCGCGGCGGCTTGTCCGGCGTGGCGGCCGACAGCGACGGGTCCTGCTTGTCGATCTCCTGGCCGACACGCTCGACCACACCGCTTAACCTTGAAATGATCCCGCCCCCGACCCCGGTTTCCTTGAGCGAGCGGATCTTGGTCAGGATGTTGGTCTGATAAACCGGGATATTCTGCGCCAGTTCGCTGACCTGCGAAGCGACGATGAAGCTGAACAGAGCAAGGGCCGCGAAAGCGCCAAACACGCTGGCGATGACAGCGGCGATCCGGGGAATCCCGACCCGCTTGAGCGCCGAGACCAGCGGCGCAAGCGCGAAGGTCAAAAGCAGCGCGATGGCGATCGGCAGGAAAACCTCGCGGCCGAAATACAGCGCCGCCACCGTCGTAACGGTGGTCGCCACATTGGGCAACGCGGTTCGCGGGTGGGGCGCGGCGGCCGAAAGAATATCGTCAAGCCCTTGCGCCGGAGACGCCGTCCCGTTTCGACGATTGGCCACTACTTGATGTCTCCCCTGCCGACGGCCATGGTCTGATATAATGAGCCGGCGTGCAACCGTCGCCGACGGCAAGACGCTGACAACCCGCGGGCGCGATCGGGAAGTCGATGATCCTGCGATTTGCCGCACCACGCGACGTCGGCGGCCTCACGCCACGGTGATTGGCTGAGATGCAACCTCATGCCGCCAAGAGCGTTTTCTTGGCTGCAGCCAAGTCGAGGTTCCAATGCAAACCGCATGGTTCTCCAAACCCGTGGTGGTTTCGGTGGGCGTTACCGGATCCACCCGCAATCTGTCCAATACCCAACAGGCCGTCGAATTGCTCACGACCCATTGGCGTGACGCTGGTTCGCTGAAACATCAGGCCGCGCTACGCGCCTGCCGCCGGGCGACCGGCGGCGATGTGTCCCCCGACATCGCCAGGGAGGCTTTTGTCGAAGCCGCGCGCGAGGCGCATATCCTGGTCGAGTAGGCGACCCATCCGCCGGCGGCCAGTCACGGATCGTGGCACGGGAGGCAGCTACCGTTCACAATACCGTGATCGAGGGAACCGTCTGAAACGGCAGGCGTTTTTTTGCAGGCGTCTTTTTGTCAGGCAACATCAGGAGGCGTTTATGCGTATCACCAACCTTGTCACCCTCGCCCTCATCATCCTTGGCGGCCTCAACTGGCTGTCCATGGGCGTCGCGGGCTTTGACATCATCGGCACGGCCCTTGGGGGCGCCATGCTGGCCCGCTTGGCCTATGTGGTCATTGGCCTTGCAGCCGTGTGGCAGCTCATGCCGGGCTTCCAGAGCTTCACCCTTGGAGAGGTGGATGCCGAAAGGCATATCCATCACCATTCGTGACGGAAAACGGGGGGCGGCGGAAAATCCGCCGTCTCCCGATCGGCAAAGCCGATCAGGGCCCTGCATTCTCCAGGCAACTTGTTCGACTATTTTCCAGCGCCCGTTGCATGCCTGGCCAGCGCATGCTCGATCAGCACGTCGATAACCTGGCTGTAGCCGACACCGATCGCCGCCAGCGCCTTGGCGTACATCGAGATGTCGGTGAAGCCCGGCAGCGTGTTGACCTCGTTGACCAGCAGTGAGCCGTCGGCGCGCAGGAAGAAGTCGACGCGCGCCATGGCCTCGCAGCCGAGCGCCCGGAAAGCCTGTCGCGCCATCTCTTTCGCTTTGTCGGCGACAGCGGCCGGAACATCGGCGGGCACCTTCACCACCGCTCCGTCGGCATCGAGATATTTCGCTTCATAGGTGTAGAAGCCATGCTTGCCGGCTGGGATGATCTCGCCCGGCGGCGACACTGTCAGCCTGCCGTCGGCTCCCTGCAGCACCGAGCATTCGATCTCGCGGCCTTCGACGAACTCCTCGATCAGCGCCTTGCTATCGTAGCGCAAGGCGGTTTCGACGGCCTCGTCGAAGCCATCCCTGTCATTCACCTTGCTCACCCCGAAAGACGAGCCCTGGCGCGCCGGCTTGGCGAAGAAAGGCAGGCCCAGCGCCCCGGCAATCTGCTGGAAGGTACCGACATCGTTTCGATGCACGGTGACGGAGCGGGCAACGGCAAGCCCGGCCTCCCGCAGCAGCCGCTTGGCGACGTCCTTGTCCATTGCGGCGGCCGAAGCGAGCACGCCGCAGCCCACATAGGCAACATCGGCGACCTCGGCATAACCCTGCACCGAGCCGTCCTCGCCGAAGGGCCCGTGCAGCACCGGAAAGACGACGTCGACAGACGGCAGGTCGGCTTGCGCCCCATCCCGCCCCAAGCCCACCAGCCTGCCCTTGCCGCCGGGCAGCAGGGCCACCTCGATGCCATCCTCGGAAACCGGAGCCCCGGCCGCGTCGCCGGCCTCGGTTGACTGTTGCAGCAACCACCTGCCGCTTCGGGTAATTGCGATCGGAACGATCTCGCAGCGCGCCCTGTCGATCGCCTTCAGCACGTTGGCGGCCGAAAGGCGCGACACGTCGTGCTCGGCCGAGCGCCCGCCGTAAAGGATGGCGACCCTGGTCTTGTTAGTCATTCGAAGTCCCTCAAGATCAAATAGCAACGGCAATGCCGCGATTGGCAAAGAAGCGGTCGAAATCGGCTGGCGCCAACACTGCGTCCGCTTGTGACGCGCCATCGTGGCCTGACGGATTGTGGAAACGGAAACCGTGGCCCGATGCGGCGGTCACCAGCACGAGATGCCCGCCCTTCGAGGGCGGCTCTCGTTCGGGCCAGCGGATCGAGCTGCTGACCGACGCGATGAAAAAGCGCGACCGCTGCAGGATCGCGGGAATGTCCGAGGTCGCCACACCGGTCATCACCTCGGCCTGCAGGCCAAAGGCCTCTTTCACGAAGCTGACGAAGGGCGCGTAGATCAGCCCCTTGATCGACTGGTCGGCAGCGTTGACCACATAGCCGCCATAGGCGGTGCATCGCCTGGCAAGCTCGATCGTCGGCACGATCTCGCCGCGCGCCGCCAGGATCATCTTCAGGCAGGCCATGCCGCATATATTGGCGGCCCACACCGCGTACTCATCCACCGTGTCGGCGCCGGAATTCCGCCACAGCGGATCGCGCCGCAGCGCGCTCTCGGCGCCGTCGGCCAGCACGGCTATGGTCATATCAGGCGTTTCCCACTGGCTGAAAAACGGCACGGTTTCAGGCAGTGGACTCAATGCAGATCCTCGGCCGATGTTTCGGATTCTCGTATTCGAGAAATAGATTCAGGCGCAAGCAGGCGCAATTGCGGCGGCGCGGCCAGCGCATAGAGAATGGTCGGCGCGCCATGCAGCATCACCTCGCGCTCGAAGCGAAAGCCGCATTTCTCCAGCGCGCGCCGGGAGGCGGTATTGGCTGCGCGCACCAGGCCGATCACCCGGTCGGCATGGAGATCGCCGAAGGCGAAGGCCAGCGGGAATGGGAAGCGGCTCAGAACGTGATCTTCACCGAAGAAACGCTGCGCACATGCGGCCCGTGGTACACGGCTTCGATATTGTTGCCGTCCGGATCGAGCAGGAAGGCGGCATAATAGCCTGGGTGATAGGGCCGCTCGCCCGGCGCGCCATTGTCCTTGCCGCCGGCGGAAAGCCCAGCCTTGTGGAAGGCATCGACCATGGCGTGGTCCTTTGCCTGGAAGGCCAGGTGATGACGGCCGGTGAGTTTCCCCTGCGCGGCCCGGCTGTCGGCACTGGAGATGAACAGCTCGTCGCACCAGAAATAATCCTCGCCGGTGCCGCCGATCGGCACATCGAGCACCTTGAAGACTGCCTCGTAGAAACGCCGGCTGGCGGCAAGGTCGCTAACCACCAGCTGGATATGGTCGATGAGGCGGCCGCGATGCAGTTCCTGGGTTCCCATGCAAATTCCTCCTCGCAATGCTCCTGATGTAAATTCGAACGCTGCGTCGTCAATGCAGGCGACTGCCGGCTCCTGACAGCCATTGCCTCCGTCACCATCGTGGGGACGCGAAATCCCGACTCGGAATCTTTCGGTTCGCCTCCCATGGAAAAGCCCGCCGGAGAGGGGCCGGCGGGCCTTCGGAAAGCCGATTCCTGGGGCTTTCGCATGTCTGCGGGGGATCAGACATTCTACGAACATCCGAATGCGGAAGAAGTTCCCCGCAAACGGCTTTTCAGCAGAAATTCTCCTGACTGGAACTTTCCACCCGAGGCGAAGAAGAGTTTGAAAAGCCGATCCGCAAGCTGGCGCGCGCCAGCTTGCGACGCTCAAGAAGCTGGTCAACGTACCGGCGTAGGAATGCGCGACTTCCTCCGCAGCCTATTCCTTCAGCAGCGCCGCCAGCCGCGGAATGCCCTCGCTGACCGCACGGCGGTCGGCGAGCGTAAAGGACAGCCGCAGCGTGTTGCGCCCGCTGCCGTCGGCAAAAAAGGCATTGCCAGGCACGAAGGCGACGCGCGCCTCCTTCACCGACCGCGCCAGCAGAGCCGTGGCATCGGATCCTTCCGGCAGTGTCACCCAGACGAACATGCCGCCTTCCGGGCGGTTCCAGGTCACGCCATCGGGCATGTTGGCCTCCAGCGCACCGAGCAGGCCGTCACGGCGTTCGCGATAGGCGCCGATCAGCTTTTCCACCTGGGTGTCGAACACGGCTTCGGCGACGCGGTGCATGACCAGTTGGTTGATCGACGGGCTGTGCAGGTCGGAAGCCTGCTTCATCAGCACCAGCTTCTCGATGATGTGGCGCGGCGCGCAGACCCAGCCGACGCGCATGCCCGGCGACAGGATTTTCGAGAACGAGCCGCAATAGAGCGTGCGCGCCTTGTCGATGCCGCCGGACCTGATGCAGTCGAGCGCCAGGACCGGCGGCACGCCCTCGCCGTCATAGCGCAGCGCGCGGTAGGCGGCGTCCTCGATGACGGCGATATCGAGTTCGCCGGCGAGGTCGAGCACCGCCTCGCGCTGCTTCTTGTCCAGCGTGTTGCCGGTCGGGTTAGCGAAGTCGGGCACCAGATAGGCGAACTTGACCTTGCCGCCATTCGCGGCTGCCGCCGTGCGATAGGCCTCGGGCGTCATGTTGCCGCCTTCGGGCCGCAGCCGGTCGTAGCGCGGCTCATAGGCGTTGAAGGCCTGCAGCGCGCCGAGATAGGTCGGCCAGGTCACAAGTGCGGTATCGCCCGGCGACAGGAACAGCTTGCCGAGATAATCCAGCGCCTGCTGCGAGCCGGAGGTAATGAAGACGTTGGCCTCGTCGCAGGCAACGCCGAGCTTGCCCATCTGCCCGGCGATCCAGCGCCGCAACGGCAGATAGCCTTCCGACACCTGGTACTGCAGCGCCGCCCCGGCCTCCGCGCCACCCAGCACATCGGCATAGGCATCGCGGATGGCGTCGGCCGGAAACAGCGCCGGATCGGGAATGCCGCCGGCAAACGAGATGATGTCGGGTTGGTCGAGCAGCTTCAACAGCTCGCGAATTTCGGACGCTTTCATGCGCGACGAGCGCGAAGCCAAGAGGTTCAAAAGGGTCAAGACGCGCCTCCCGTGCACTGGATATAGGTCAACCAGACTGACCTATATCTGCTTTTTCAGGCGATTTGAAGTGTGCCTGAGCGCCTTCCGCTATACGCCAGGAAGCTCATTACTAAGAACTTCGCCTACAGCGTCTTCATGTAGCCGAGATGGCTGCCAGTGAAGCCGAGGCCGTCATAGAAGCGGTGCGCATCCGCCCGCCCCTTGTCGGTGGTGAGCTGAACGAGGCTGCAGCCACGCGCCCGGCATTCATCGATCGCCCATTCGAACATCTGCTTGCCGATGCCGCCCGAGCGCCGGTGGCCGGCGACTCGCACCGCCTCGATCTGCCCGCGCCAGGCGCCCTTGCGCGACAGCCCGGCAAGGAAGGTGATCTGCAAGGTGCCGACCACCTCCGCACCATCCACGGCCACCGCCAGCAACTGGTTGGGATCGGCATCCATGGCCGCGAAGGCATCGAGGTAGCCCTGCGCCAGCGGCAAGGATGCATCCTCGCGGGCAGCGCCCAGCGGATCGTCGGCAAGCATGGCGACGATGGCAGGCAGGTCGGCAGCTTGCGCCTTGCGGAAGGTGATCATGGCGTTGAGATATCGCGAAAGTGCCAGCCTCGGCAACGCGCCCTTGAGCTTAACTCGATACACTGCGATCATGTTTTCCCCGCCGTTCCACAGAGGTTGCCAGGCATGCGTGCCAAAGAGCCGCTCTACCGCAAAGTGAACACCCGGACGCACCGGGTGCATCACGGCAATGGCGGCGAATACAGATGGTCGCGGAACACGAAGCGGGAGGATCGGACCAACAGAGGTTCGATGCATGATGGCCACCGGCACGGGCTGGACTATACGCCGCTGTTCAAATTCCTGCTGGCCCATGTCGGCGACGACTGGGCAGCAGTCCACAGCGAAGCCGTGGCGCGTCTCGACCGCGCGGAGCCGATCTTCTGGATGGTGGCGCGCAGCGAGGCCGACAGGAACCGGTACATCAGGGTCGGTGAATGCTCCTACTATAGCGGCCTCTATGTCGACGACGAGAACCGGCTGGCGCGCGTCGATCCCGACCTGCGCGTCGAGGACATGGAGCCGAGCTGCGCCTGCTGCACTCACACGTTGAACGGGTCGCCGTTTACAAGTGTCTTCAAGCCTTTCGTGTGAGACCTACCCTAGCTGCGCAGCCGGTCGCGTGCCCGCATCAGGGCAAACCCCAACAGATTTTCGCCGCGCCACAAAAGCGGATTGGCTGCCTTCTTGTCATCGGCGACTAGCCCGATGCCCCATACACGATCCATGGGACTCGCCTCGACCAGTATCTGCTCGCTGGTTGAAAGCAGATAGTTTCGCAGGGTCGCATTCTGCCGGAACTTCTCGAAACTCCCCTCGCCCACGATGCGCCGCTTCTCGGCATCCCATCTGGCTTCGTCGAAGCCGCGCACTTGCCGGCCGAGCTGCTTTGCCTGCTTGGGGCTGCCAGCCTGCAGGATTTGCGCCGCGGTCTCGTCATCGCCGAACAGCCGAGCCTTCTCGGCCATCATCCAATGTTCAGCCGTTGGATAATCTCGGCCAGCCACCGTGAACCGTGCGTGCCACCATTGGCTAAAACAGGACGCCGTGATGTGGCCGTCCTTGGACGGCTGGTGTCCCCAGAAGAACAAGAACTTGAGCCGGGATTTCGCTCGGAAGGCGTCTTCGAGCGCGGAACGATCGTAAATCATGAGCGCGACAGAACAGACCAGGCGAACGGCTTGTCAATACTGATTACTTACACCCTGCCCCCTTTCGAGATTTGCCGAAGCCATCCTACCCTTCGTCATCCTAGGGCGAAGCAGGAGCGCAGCTCCGTCGCGGAGACCCTAGGATCCATGCCGCGACGCCTGTGACGGGCCAAAGCGGCTTAGGATAGTGCACTAGCCCCGGCACCGAACAACAGCAGCGCATCAGGAGAACATCCTGATCCCGTTGCATTTTCTGGCACACATCACGGCATGGATTCCTTGGGCTGCGGAGCAGCTCCAGAGGTCTGCGCCGCGTCGCTTCGCTCCTTGCTTCGCCCTAGAATGACGAAAGCTGTGGTGCCCGCTTCATCAATCCCCGTCGCCCGCCGGCTTGGCCTTGCCGCACTGCGCCAGCACCTTGCCGATCGCCCCGCTCGAGCCCTTCAGCGCAAAACTGATCGAACCATATTTCGCGGAACTGACCGAAACGTCGCCCTTCGACCGCAGCAGGTCCAGCAGCGGATCTGCCTTGGCCAGATCCGTGACGAAATAATTGTACATCTCCTCGAGCTGCAGCGTCTTCGTCACCGTCTTGCCGTCGGCCTTGAAGTCGAACGGGCCGCTGGCGCCGGTTTCCACCTGCTGGCCAGCGGTGCCGAGGTCATAACTCAGCACCGGCTTGTCGAAACAGTTGAGCATCAGATGGGCATCGCCCTTCGGCCCGCCGCAGACCGAGGCGGTCAGCACCTTGCCGCCCTCGTCTTCCTCCATCTTAGCGCTCCATGAGCCGCAGGACGCGGCGAACGCCGATTGCGCGCCAAGCAACGCCGCCAGGGCGCCGGCGGCAACGAGATATCTTTGCATGACTTCCCCCTCTGATATTTGCAGCACCGGCCGGCAGCATATAGGAAAAGCCGTTGCGTGGCATTGCCTGTCCGGCAAAGGCCGTTGGTCCCAGTTTTGGAGAGAGCGGTGCTGAGAGCCTGTGTTCGCCTGTGTCTTTCGGTGGCCGCCCTGGTGTCCTTGCCGCTCGCCGCGCATGCCGAATGGAAACCGGTTGAAAGGGTCGAAACCTATGCTATTTCAGGCCAGTCCGGGGTGCAGCTCTACCGATCGATCGGCGAGAACGGGCCGAATGCCGGCGCTGGCCGCGCCATCGCCCACACCAATTTCAAGCTGACCTGGACCAGGGACTATCAGCCGCGTGCCGGAGCCTGCGTGCTCGTCTCGGCCAAGCCGAAACTGATCATCACCTACACTCTGCCCAGCCCCTCCTCGCCATTGCCAGCCACGGTGCAGAAGAACTGGGAGAGCTTCCTCAGCGGCGTCAGCGCCCATGAAAAGGTGCACGGCGCCGAGATCATCGACATGGTGCGCAAGATCGAGGCGGCGACCGTCGGCCTTACCGTTGCCGACGACCCCAAATGCAGCAAGATCCGGACCGAGATGACCCGGCGCCTGTCCGATATCTCGCAGGCGCAACGTCAGGCGAGCCGCGATTTCGACCGCGTGGAACTCGGCAAGGGCGGCAATCTGCAGAAGCTCATTCTTGCCCTGGTGAATGGCGGGTGAGCTTGCCGCTCACGGCCAGCAAGCTAACACCGGGCCTCCGAGACGAGACCGTCGAGAAGAGCCCAGCCTTGCGGCCAATCGCCAAGACCGCTCTCGGCATTGATATGGCCGACCGGTCCGATCACGGCGATGCGGCTGCCCCATTGCCGCGCCCGCTCTTCGGCATAGGCCTGCGAACCGTAGGCATCGTCCGTACTGGTGACGACGAGGGACGGAAAACGCAACCGGCCTTCGGGGATCCCGGCGAAAGCCATGCCATATCCGGGGAACGCCGCCGACGTTGGATCGGGAACGGCGACCAGCAAGGCCGCCCGGACCGGGCGAAGCGAGATCTTCTGCCAATGCGCGATCAGCAGGCAGGACAGGCTGTGCGCGACCAGAACCGGCGGCTCCGTCGCCTCGCCCACCGCGAGTTCCAGCGCGGCCAGCCAGTCGGTGAAATCGGGCAGCTCCCAGCTCGATGGCTGGAAACGGCGCATTGCCGGATTGGCGCTTTCCCAGCGCGATTGCCAGTGCCCGGGTCCGGAACCGCCGCTTCCCGGCAGGATGATGAAATGCGTCATGTCGCTTTGCTCCTATCGATCAGTGGAGCAGGATGGCGTCTTGCCTTGGCATCGAAAATGGGAAACCATCGGGAAAGTCGCGGCAATTCCGATGAATTCAAGGTGACCATGAAAAAACCAGATGAGCGGCCGGCGCTCGACCCGACCGACATCGCCATTGTGGAAGCCATGCAGGAGAATGGCCGCGTCGGCATGTCGGAGCTTGGCCGGCGGGTCGGCCTGTCGCAACCCGCCACCTCCGAGCGGGTCAAGCGGCTGGAGGAGCGCGGCGTCATTGCCGGCTACACCGCGGTGATCGACCCGGCGGCACTTGGCCTCGGCATGATGGCGATCATCCGCGTGCGCACCACGCATGAGCATATCCGCCCCTGCCTGAAGCAGTTCGCCGAAATGCCCGAAATCATCGAGGTGCACCGGCTGACCGGCGACGATTGCTTCATCCTCAAGGTGGTCGTTCCCTCGCCCGCCCACCTTGAAACCATCGTCGACGCCGTGGCGCGCCACGGCGCGATCACCACGGCGCTGGTGCTGCGCAGCGAGACACCGAAGCCGATCGGCCGCGAGCTGGTCCGGAGATCAGGCGGTTAACGGCTCAGATCCAGCGCCGCACTCAAATCGCCCATCGGCGGCTCGCCATTGGCGGCAAGCGCCTTGTCGCGGGCGACGATGCCCGGCAGCACCGGCAGGTCGTAACGCGCGGTGATGAAGCGCAGGATCGACGTCGTGTCGTATTGCGTGTGGTCGATGGTGCCCATCTTCGCATAGGGCGAGATGATGAAGGCCGGGATGCGGTTGCCCGGTCCCCAGCGGTCGGCCTTGGGCGGCGCGACGTGGTCCCAGAAGCCGCCATTCTCGTCATAGGTGACGACGACCAGCATGTGGCCCCATTGCGGGCTCTTCTCCAGATGCGCGACGAGATCGGCCAGATGCTGGTCGCCCGATGTGACATCGGCATAGCCGCCATGCTCATTGAGATTGCCTTGCGGCTTGTAGAAGGTGACGGCGGGCAGCTTGCCGCCGTCGATCGCCTTGATGAATTCGGTGCCGTCCAGCCCGCCGTCCCTGAGATGCTCGGCGCGCGCGGCGGTGCCCGGCGCATAGGCTGCGAAATAATTGAAGGGCTGGTGGTGGAACTGGAAGTTCGGCACCGGCGTCGCGTTCTTGCCGTCGAGTGCAACCTGCCAGGCGCCGGCATACCAGGCCCAGCCGATGCCCCTCAGCGACAGGAGGTCGCCGATGGTGATGTCGTGCTGCGGCGGCAGCGTGGTCGGCTGCGCCGGATCGGCCAGCGCCTTGTCGCCGCCTTCGGCCGGCTTGTTGGCGCTCGGCTCATAGGGCGGCTGCATGGTGTTGACGGCGTGGAAATCGGGCGTAATGGCGCCATCGCTAACGAATTTCGGTACGCCGCCAAGCGCGGAGGCCGGCGAATTTTCGGCGACTTTCAGCGTCGTGCCGTCGGCCTCGACGACGGCGATCTGGCCCTTCACCGGGCTGGTGTCGGCATTGGGATAGACCGGCACGCAGGCACAGGCGAGCATGAAATGGTTGAGGAAGGAGCCGCCGAAGGCGCCCTGGAAGAAATTGTCGGCCAACACGTATTTCTTCGCCACCGTCCACATCGGCAGGCCGGAGCCGTCATAGTGGCCCATCACCAGGCTGCCGGAATCGGCCCAGGCGACGAACTTGTCGTTCTTGCCGCCATCGATCTGCATCTGCTCCTGGTAGAAGCGATGCCACAGGTCATGGGTGATAACCCCGGTGCCTTCGTTGAAACCCTTGGGATCGTCGATGGCGAAGGCGGCATTGGCGAGATGCGCGGTCTGGGCTTCCGTCACCGCCGGCGTCACACCCTTGCCGGTCAACCCGCCCCAGGCTGGCGGCAGTTCCGAAAGCGGCTTGCCGTCGCGGTCGAGCTGCCGCGCCTGGTCGGCCGAGACATCGGCCAGCCCATTGGCACCGGGGAAACCGCCATAGAGATTATCGAAGCTGCGATTCTCGGCGAAGAGGACGACGACGGTGTCGATCTTGTCGTAACCGGGAGGGGCGGCGTTGGCTGTAACCGGAATCGAAGTCAGCGCTGTGCCGGCCAGGCAAAGCGAAGAAAGAAGCGTGAGCCGCGTCATGGCAGATCCTCGTGGCTAGGGTAACGGCTGGAGGCGTGATGCATGGCTGGGGGCGATCACCATGCCGCAAACGCTACGCCGATGCCTTGTCACCTTTGTGACATTTGCTTTGCCCGCGAACACGGTTTCGTGAGGGATTGCACCGGTCATCAATCCGTTGCAGTGCGGACCTAATTGCGGGGCAGACCGGACTGAACTCCATGATCAAAAAACGAAGGAAAGCCCTTGTGATAGCGGCCGTTGCCGCATCGGCATTCGGCCTTGCCATCACCGTGCCGGCCACCATTGTCCGCGCCGGAGCCGGCAGCGTCCATCCCGGACCGTTATCGCGCGCCGACGCCTTCGCCAGGGCGCAGGCGCTGACCGCGCTTGGCCGAAAGATGTTCTTCGATCCGGCGCTGTCGGCCTCGGGCAGGCAGGCCTGTTCGTCCTGCCATGACCCGCGCCACGCCTTCGGCCCGGCCTCGGCCGCGCCGGTCGAGATGGGTGGGCCTGACCTCGACCAGCCCGGCGTGCGCGCCGTCCCCTCTTTGCGCTATCTCCAGGCCGCGCCCGCCTTCACCGAACATTTCTACGATTCCGACGACGAGGGCGACGAGAGCGTCGACAACGGCCCGACCGGCGGTCTGACCTGGGACGGCCGCGCCGACCATGGCAAGGAGCAGGCGAAAATCCCCCTGCTCTCGCCTTTCGAGATGGCCAACAAGGACGCCGGCGCGGTCGCCACCGCCTTGCAAAAGAGCGCCTATGCCGATGACTTCAAGTCCGCCTTCGGCGACGACGTCTTCGACCATCCCGGCGACGCCTTCGATGCCGCCGCCGAGGCGCTCGGCACGTTCGAGCAGAGCGCCGCCGACTTCTACCCCTACTCCAGCCGCTACGATGCCTTCCTCGCCGGCAAGGCAACGCTGACGGCGCAGGAACTGCATGGCCGCGCTTTGTTCGAGGACGAGAAAAAAGGCAATTGCGCCAGCTGCCATCTCAGCGAACCGGCCAATGACGGCGAGCCGCCGCAATTCACCGATTTCGGCCTGATCGCCATTGCCGTGCCGCGCAATGGCGCCATTCCCGCCAATGCCGACCCAACCTATCTGGATCTCGGCCTCTGCGGCCCGCTGCGCACCGATTTCAAAAGCCGAACCGACTATTGCGGCCTGTTCAAGACGCCGACGCTGCGCAACGTGGCGCTGCGCAAGAGCTTCTTTCACAACGGCAAATTCCACACGCTGCGCGATGCCGTGGCCTTCTACGCCAGCCGCGACACCGACCCCGGCCACTGGTATCCCCGGAATGCCGACGGCACGATCAGGAAATATGACGATCTGCCAAAGGCTTACTGGCCGAACTTGAATCAGGATCCGCCCTTCGACGGCAAGAAGGCCGGCGACAGACCGGCGCTCAGCGACACCGAAATCGACGACATCGTCGCCTTTCTCGGGACGCTCACCGACGTCGACCAGCAGGCAGTGCCGGCGAATTGAAGGCTTGGCGCCTCGCCCGCCCCGGCTTGCCGCAACGCTTGGGACCGGTAAAGAAGGACATATCCCTTTAGCGCTTCCTAAACCGCTCTTTGGTATCCCTTGTCACTCGATGGTGGGACGCTGATGAACGCATTCAGGCGAGCGGCCGGATTTGTTGTGATCCTGTTGACTGGCGCGGCGACGCTGGCGGCGTTGCATATCGATGCCCAGCGAAACTTCGCGCTGGCCAAGGAGCGCTATCTCGAGAATTCCCAGGCAGCATCCAGAGAAACGGCCAAGACCGTCGAAGACGCCTTGCGGGCGGTCTATGAAAATGTCCGGACCCTGTCCTACCTGCCCAGCGTCCGAAACCTCGACCGGCACGGCACCAATCTGGGCGACGAAGGCCGCGCGACAATCCAGCAGATCTACAACAATCTCGCCAACAACGTCTCCATTTCCGAGGTCTACTTCCTGCCGCTGGATTTCGACCCGGATCGCTTCGATGCCGTGACCGGCAAGCTCGAGGAGCCTATCCTCCAGTTCGACCAGCTGATCGTGAATGCCAGGGCGAGATCCGATGCCGCCGACGGAGCAAAACACGCAAAGCTGGACGACAATGCGCTGACCCGCCCGGCGGAAGAGGTCGAGACCTACGAGTACCACGAACTGGCAAAACAACTCGCCTGGCTGAAGGCGAACTATCCGAATTCGAGCGCCATTGAAGGGCTGGATGTGCCGATCATCGGCACCAAGGAGCTCATCACCTGCGACAACACCGATTTCATTCATACCGGGAATGATGCGGATCGCTCCGGTTTCATCCTCTCAATCCCGGTCTTCGGCCAGGATGGCGGCCTGCGCGGCTCTGTCTCGGCAATCATGCTCACCTCCGCACTGAGGAAGCTGTTGCCGAGCAGCGACTACGTCATCATCAATTCAGGCTACGGGTTTGAATCCGACCAGCACAAGATGTCGACGGCCCTGGCGGCGGATTCCCATGCCTTCACGGCAGCCGATCCCAATCTGATCTACTCCGAAGTCATCCCGCTCTCGCTCAACGATCCCAGAAGCGCCTGGCACCTCTGGGCCGGTTTTCCCAACAGCAGATTCGACGGCAACGTGGATGCCCGGTCCGTGCGGCAATTCGAACTGGCCGGCTATGCGGCGGTCGCGGTGGTCACGCTGCTGACGCTGGCCTGCTGGTATGCGATCGGGCGAACGATGACGATGCAGGTCGATGCCGCCGAGACCCTGGAGCGGCGGGTCGAGGAACGCACCGCCGAGATACAGCACCTCGCCACGCATGACATTCTCACCGGCCTGCCCAACCGGGGCCTTTTGGCCGACACGATGGACGAGGCGCTGAGAAGCCTCAGGGACGGCGAGAAGCTGGCCGTTCATTGCGTCGACCTCGACCGCTTCAAGCCGGTCAACGACACGCTGGGGCATCCGGTCGGCGACCAGCTTCTCGGCGCGGTGGCCAAGCGCCTGAATCAGCAGGCCGGCGAAACCGCCATGGTGGCGAGAATCGGCGGCGACGAGTTCATCATCCTCCAGCTCCTGCTCGACGGCAACGACGAGGCCGGCGTGCTGGCAAGCCGTGTCATTCATGCCTTGTCCGACGAATTCTCGATCCAGGGCCACAAGATCAACATCGGCAGCAGCATTGGCATCGCCGTCTTCCCCGACGATGGACAAAGTTCGGAAACCCTCATCCGCAATGCCGACCTTGCCTTGTACAAAGCCAAGATGGAGGGCCGTGGCACCTGCAGGTCGTTCGAGCCGGGAATGGATGCAAGACTGCAGGAGCGGCGCCAGCTGGAATCCGAACTGGCTCTCGGCGTCGCAAACCAGCAGTTCGTCCTGCACTATCAACCGCTGCACGACGCAAAGTCCTCGACACTCACCGGCTTCGAAGCGCTGGTGCGATGGAACCATCCGCGCCTCGGCCTGCTGCCGCCGTCGGAGTTCATCCAGCTGGCCGAGGAGACTGGCGTCATCGACGCGCTTGGCGAATGGATCATGCGGCAGGCTTGCAGCGACGCCGCGAAATGGCCGCTGCCCGTCAAGGTCGCGGTCAATCTCTCGCCGGCCCAGTTCAAACAGCAGGGGCTGCCGCTTCAGGTCGCCTCGGCGCTCGCGGCTTCGGGCCTGCTGCCGTCACGGCTCGAGTTGGAGATCACCGAGTCGGTGCTGCTGGCGAACAACGAAAACACGGTGAGGACGCTGTACAGCCTGCGCGACCTCGGCATCAGCATAGCCATGGACGATTTCGGCACCGGCTATTCCTCGCTGAGCTATCTCAGGTCGTTCCCGTTCAACCGCATCAAGATCGACCGCAGTTTCGTCAGCCTGATGTGCGAGAGTAGCGAAAGCCGGGCGATCGTCAGGGCCGTCGCCGACCTCGGCACCACGCTCGGCATGACCACGACCGCGGAAGGCGTCGAGACCGAGGACCAGTACCGGCTGGTCAGGGAGAATGGATGCACGGATGTTCAGGGCTGGCTCTTTGGCCGTCCAATGCCGGTTTCCGAGCTTCATACACTGTTCGAACAGCCGGACGTCTTGACCGCCTAGGTGCCTGACGCGGACCGGCGGTGACGCGCCCTTTGCCTTCTCCCCCGTGGGCTAGCGTGCGCACCGGGGGAGAAGGCAGAGCCTGCCCTCACAGCGCCCGGATCACGCCCCCATCGACGCGAATGCTCTGGCCGGTGATGTAGCCCGCCCCGTCCGAGGCCAGGAAGGCGATGGTCGCGGCGATTTCTTCCGAGGTGCCGTAGCGCTGCATCGGCACGTTGTCGCGGCGCTCCTCGGTGGCCGGCAGGCTGTCGGTCCAGCCGGGCAGCACATTGTTCATGCGCACATTGTCGGCCGCATAGGTGTTGGAGAAAATCTTGGTGTAGGCGGCGAGGCCGGCGCGGAACACGGCCGAGGTCGGGAACATCGCGTTCGGCTCGGCGACCCAGGCGGTCGAGATGTTGATGATGGCGCCGCCCTTCTGCTTGACCATCTGCGGCGCCACGATGCGCACGGGCCTGACGACGTTCATCAGATAGACATCCATGCCGGTATGCCACTGCTCGTCCGTGATTTCCAGGATCGGCGCGCGCGGCCCGTGGCCACCGCTGTTGACCAGCACGTCGATGCGGCCCCACTGCTTGAGCGTCGCATCGACCAGCAGCTGCAGATCCTCGTTCGACTGGTTGGAGCCGGTGACGCCGATGCCGCCGAGCTCCTTGGCCAGCGCCTCGCCCTTGCCCGACGAGGACAGGACGGCGACCTTGAATCCATCCGCCACCAGCCGCTTCGCTGCCGCTGCTCCCATGCCGCTGCCGCCAGCGACGACTACTGCTACTTTTTCTACACTCATCCTGGTTTCCTCTCGCATTGTCAGCGGTATTTTCGTCGTTCGGACCATGCTATAGCCGGTCTGGCTATCTGGTTCGAACCAGAAAGCCTGAAATCAGCCGGTAGAAAAACTACTGCATGCCCGAAGCCTTCCTTCGCCTGCCGCCCTTGAATGCGTTGCGCGCCTTCGAAGCCGCCGCACGCCATCTGAACTTCCGCGTCGCGGCCATCGAGCTTAACGTCACCCAAGGCGCGGTGGCCCAGCACGTCCGCGGGCTGGAGGCCGATCTCGGCGCCAAACTCTTCGAACGGCTGCCGCGCGGCCTGGCGCTGACCGACGAGGGCCGCGCCTATGTGCCCAACATCCGCCGCGCCTTCGACCTGATCTCGGAGGCGACCCAGTTGCTGCGCCCCGAGCCTGCGCGGCTGACGATCAGCGTGACGCCGACTTTCGCCACCAAATGGCTGATTCCGAGGCTGCAGCATTTCATGGCCGGCAATCCGCTGGTCGATCTGCGCGTGCTGGCCAGCGAAAGCCTGTCGAGTTTCCAGGCCGATGGCGTCGACATCGCGGTCCGGCAAGGCCGCGCCCCGTTCGGCCCCGGCCTGATCGTCGACCTGCTGTTCCCCCAGCAGATCATCGCCGTCTGCAGCCCCGCCTTGCTGCCGGATGGCGCCAGGCAGATCGCCCCGGCCGGGATCCAGCATCATGTCCTGCTGCATGATGCCCACAATCTGTGGCCGGAGTTCATGGAAAAAGCGGTCGGGCTGAAGATGACAGCCGAATTGAAGCGCATGCGCTTCAACCAGACCGGCCTTGCCATCGACGCAGCACTTGCCGGCCAGGGCATAGCCCTTGCCAGCCGCTTCCTCGTCGCAGCCGATCTTGCCGCCGGCCGGCTGCTCCAGCCGATAGCAGCCGAAATGCGCGGCACGCAGGATTTTCATATTGTCATGCCACGCAAGTCGCGCCACCCCGAACCAACGCAGGCGGTGCGCCAATGGCTGCTGGACGCCGCAGCCCTGCCCGCCTAGCGCGCGTCGCGTCGTAGCCTCAGTCTTCGCCCGTCCAGATCAGCCGCAGCAGGCGAAGCAGCGTTGCCCGCTCCTTTTTTGTCAACCGCTGCAGAAACCGGTCCTCGTGCCGGCGCACCTGTCGGCGCCAGCCGGGCATGGCGTTGCGTGCCATCTGCGTCAGCGTCAGCACCCGCACCCGCCTGTCGTCGGCATGGTCGTCGCGCTCGACCAGGCCGCGCTCCTCGAGTTCGGCCAGCAGCGGCGCCATGTTGGCGCTCTTCATGCCGAGGCGGCGGCAGAGTTCGGCGGCGCGGATACCGGGCCGCTCGTCGATCAGCGCCAGCATACCGTAGGTTACCGGGCGCAGCGCGGCATCGGCCAGTTCGACCGCAAAGTCGTTCATGGCCAGAGCCGAGGCGCGCTTGAGGTTGTAGCCGATCTGCGCGTCGAGCGCGTCCTCGGCCATCGCGCCTGGCGCATTGCGGTCGGTGTCGGCATCGATGTCGTTCATGCCGCAACCGATCGCCGCGATCAAAGCCCTTGTCAAGCCAAAAATACTATGCGACATAGCAAAATAGATAGCTATGAAGCATAGCAATTTTACAACGGAATGGGAGGATACCATGAGCGACGAGACCGTTGCCTTCGATGTCGAGAGCGGCATCGCCTGGGTGCGCTTCAACAGGCCGGACAAGCGCAACTGCATGAGCCCGACGCTCAACCGGCGCATGATGGAGGTTCTGGACGAACTCGAATTCCGCGACGATGTCGGCGTGCTGGTGCTGTCGGGCGAAGGCAGTGCCTGGTCGGCGGGCATGGACCTGAAGGAGTATTTCCGCGAGACTGAGGCCAAAGGTCTTGGCGCCATCCGCAAGGCGCAGTCGGAAGCCTATGGCTGGTGGCGGCGCCTGCGCTGGTACGGCAAGCCAACCATCGCCATGGTCAATGGCTGGTGTTTCGGCGGCGGCTACGGTCCGCTCTTTGCCTGCGACCTCGCCTTTGCCGCTGACGAGGCGCAGTTCGCGCTGTCCGAGATCAACTGGGGGATCCTGCCCGGCGGCGGCGCCACCAAGGTGGTCGTCGACCTCCTGTCGATGCGCGACGCCATGTACCATGCGCTGACCGGCGAACTGATCGACGGCAAGAAGGCCGCCGCCTGGAAGCTGGTCAATGAAAGCCTGCCACTGCCGGAACTGAAGGCTCGTGTGACCGAGGTCGCCAACATCCTGCTGAAGAAGAACCCGATCGCGCTCAAGGCAACCAAGGACGCCATTCGCCGCGTCGGCGAAATGACCTACGACAATGCCGAGGATTATCTCGTGCGCGCGCAGGAGGCGGCGAACTCGCACGACAATGAGGGTCGCAAGGAAGGCATCCGCCAGTTCATCGACGAGAAGAGCTACAAGCCAGGCCTTGCCGCCTACGACAAGGCAAGGTGATCCGCCAAGCAGCACGCAACTGGGAGGAGATGCGGATGCCTGCCTTCATCACGTCAGATTCCGTGGCCCTGCATGCCAGCGCGCAGCCGGATCGTCTGGCTTGCGTCGACCTCGCCACCGGCCGGCGCTGGACCTACCGCGCTCTCGACGACGCCATCCAGCGCGCCGTCGGCGTTCTCGCAATCGGCCATCGCGTCGAACAGGGACAACGCATCGCCACGATAGCCCGCAACAGCGCCGACCTGCTGATCGCTCAGCAGGCCGCGATGCGGCTTGGCGCCATCTTCGTGCCGCTCAACTGGCGGCTCGCCGCCGCCGAACTGCAAGCGGCGCTCGCCGATTGCGATCCCGTGCTCTTGCTGCACGACACCGCCCTTGAAATGGTGCCGCCCGCCTGCTGCGTGCCGATCGAAGTCGAAGCCTTCGCCGCGGCGGTCGTCGCGCAAAGGCCAGCCCCGCGCCGCCCCTTGCCTCTCGACGACATGCCGTCGATCATCCTCTACACGTCGGGCACGTCAGGTCGGCCGAAAGGGGTCATCGTCACCGAGCGCAACGCCATGGCCACGGCGGTCAATTTCGGCGTGCTCGGGCGGGTCGGCAATGCCAGTGTCTTCCTCTGCGACGCGCCGATGTTCCATGTCATCGGCCTCATCACCAATCTGCGCCCGCCCTTGCTGCAAGGCGGCACGGTGCTGATCTCGCCCTCCTTCGACGCCGGCGCCACCAACCGTCGCCTGGCCGATCCCACACTCGGCGTCACCCACTATTTCTGCGTGCCGCAGATGGCCGGGATGCTGCGCGAACACGCCGACTTCGCGCCGGCGCGCTGGACCTCGCTCACCGCCATCTTCACCGGCGGCGCGCCGAACCCGGCCGCCGACATCAACTGGTGGCTGGCGCAAGGCATTCGTATGGCCGATGGCTTCGGCATGACGGAGGCAGGCACCGTCCTCTGCATGCCGGTGGAGGCCGAGCGGATCGCCCGCAAGGCGGGTTCCTCGGGCCTGCCGGCGCCGATGGTCGGCCTGCGCATCGTCGGCGATGACGGCCACGACGCCGCGAGCGGCGAGCCGGGCGAGGTCTGGCTGTCCGGCCCCAACGTTACCCCAGGCTACTGGAACAGGCCGCAAGACACCGCCAGCGCCTTCACCGCCGATGGCTGGCTGCGCACCGGCGACATCGCGCGGCAGGACGACGAAGGCTTCGTCACGCTCGTCGATCGCCGCAAGGACATGTTCATCTCCGGCGGCGAGAACGTCTATCCCGTGGAAATCGAGATGGTGCTGCTTGATCATCCCGACGTCGCCGAGGCCGCCGTGATCGGCGTCGCCGACCAGCGCTGGGGCGAGGTCGGGCGCGCCTTTGTCGTGACCAAACCCGGCCGCGTTCTCGACCCCGCAACGCTGGCAAGCCACTGCGGCGCGCGCATCGCCCGCTACAAGGTGCCGAAGGAGTTTTTTCTCACCGAGGCGCTGCCGCGTACCGCGTCCGGCAAGATCCAGAAACACATTTTGCGTGCTCGGATCGTGCCAGGCTGACGGCAGGCTGCGGCTGCCCCCCTGCTCAGCCGGCAGGCGGCCCCCGAAACATCGCCACCGCTGCCGCCACGATCGCCGCATTGTCCTTCGCGATCGTGCCGTCGGCGAGCGTCCTGCCGTCCTCCAGGCCGACCCGCGTCGACCAGCGCCTTTGCCGCGCCAGTTCCACGAATGGCCATACGGTCAAATCGACGCCATGCAGCAGGATTGACCGTCTGACGCCAGCGCGTTCAAGCACGGCTGCGATGCCATGCGCCTCATCAACCGCCGGGGACAGATCCGGTATGTCGATCTCGACCAGGATGCGCAGCACCCGGTCATGGCCGGCCAGCGCCACGAAGCGCTCGCTATCCGCTATCGTCACCAGCCCCGCCTCGATGCCGACCCCGCGCTGGCGCAGCAATTCCATCACGGCAGGCGCATCGGCCTCCGACAGATTGACCGAGGCATAGTCGGGCAGTTCGCGCCAGGCGGCGATCGCCGCCCGGGTGCGCGCCTCGTCGTTCTCGATCCAGGCGCCGGTCGACACGCCGATCAGCGTGCCCGGGCAGGCCTGGCGCACGGCAAGCATCGTTGCATCGACGGCGCCCAGGCTCTCGCGCCCATCGGCGCCGCGCGGGTGGATGTGCAGCTCGGCCGCACCCGCCGCCACGCAAGCCGCGGCATCCCCGGCCATCGCCGCCACCGTCAGCGGCAGCAAGGGATGAAAATCGCGCGGACGCGCGCCATTGATGCAGGCCTGGACGATCATGGGGCACCTGTTCGGACTGAGAAGCAACCAACCCTATCGCCGCCGCGAGACACCGCAAGGGTTTGGCACCGTCACTCCTGACAGCAGGCCGTCGGCGCGCCGGCAGCCCGTTTCCCCGGCATTTGAATCAAAGGCGGCTGTGCATGTTTACCGCGCATTCCGCCGAATCGGCCAAGGTACATTAGGGCGGGATCATGGAGAGACTATTGACCAGTGATTTTTCAGCCGCCCGTCTGCACCTCGAACGCGCCTATCACTATTTGCGCGGCAATGACGAGACAAGCCGCGACGCCTGCGACGCCCTGGACCTGCTGATCGAAGCGGTTGTGGAGGAGGAGCACCGCCGGCCGGCGGCCGGTGTGCTGGAGTTTCCGCAACCGGCGGTGCGGTGACGTCAGGTCATGCCGCGCGCCCGTGGTCGATCAAGACGCCTTGCGCGTCCTCGTCTCGGCCGCGCGCGCGACCACCTGCGCCAGCGGTTCCGGCCGGTGCAGCAGAAAACCCTGGCCGAACTCGACGCCCATATCGCCGAGCATCGCCGCCGTGTCCTGCCGTTCGATTTTTTCGCCCACCACATCACAGCCGAGGCTGCGGGCAATGGAGGTGATGGCCAGCACGATCTCACGGTCGAAGCGGCTTTCGGTGATGTGCTCGATGAAGGAGCCGTCGATCTTGATGGCGTCGACCGGAAAGCGCCTGAGATATTCGAACGAGCTCATGCCGGCGCCGAAATCGTCGAGGCTGACGCGGCAGCGCCGCTCGCGAGCCTTGCGCACGAACGCCTCTGCGGCGTCGAAATTGGTGACGGCGGCGGTTTCGGTGATCTCGAAGCCGATGCCCGAATGCGGCGCCCCGGTCTCGTCGATGACACCGTCGACGAAGTCCCAGAGCTGCGGGTCGCTCAGCGTCTGCGCCGACAGGTTGAAGCCCAGCGTCACCGCGCCGGAGGCCATGTCGCGGCCATAACGCGACAGCGCGGTGCGGATGATCCAGCGGTCGAGCCGCGCGGCGATGCCGAAGCGCTCCGCCGCCGGAATGAACTCGCCCGGCGCGATCAGCCGGCCGCCACGGCCCTCGAGCCGCGCCAGCACCTCGACATGGCGGCTCTCTTCCCAGGGGCGGCCGAGCCGGTGGATCTGCTGGCCGAACAGCTTCAGCCTGCCGTCTTCCATCGCATCGACCGTATCGGCGGCGAGCCGTGCCGCGTTGAGGCCGCCCGAGCCGGAAGCGGCCTCGGCCGAAAACACCGCGAAGCGGTCGCGGCCGGCGGCCTTGGCGGCGTAACAGGCGTCGTCGGCGCAGGCCAGCGCATCGGCGACCGTGGTGTGGCGGTCGCCGACAAAGGCGATGCCGACGCTGGCGGCGAGCTTTCGCGATGTCGCCGTGCCGAGATCGGCGTCGCGCACGGCGCCTAAAATGGCGCCGGCCAGCCGCTCGGCCTCGCCCTGGCCGCAGTTCGGCACCAGGAGCGCGAATTCGTCGCCGCCGAGGCGCGCGGCATGCGCCGACGGCGGCAGGCAGCCGACAATGCCGGCCGCGACGCTCTTCAGCGCCAGATCGCCGGCGGCATGGCCGGCGAAATCGTTGAGCGCCTTGAAGTAGTCGAGGTCGACATAGAAGATGGCGAGCGGCAACCGGCGCTGGGTGGCGATACAGTCGGCAAGCAGCCGGTCGAAGGCGGCACGGTTCAACAAGCCGGTCAGCGCGTCGTGGCAGGCCGCGTAGGCCAGTTCCTGCTCGCGCAGCTTGTCCTCGGTGATGTCGCGCACCGTGCCGAGAATCTGGCCGGCCGCACCGGCGGCGATGAAACGCACCAGCGATTCGACATGACGGGTCTCGCCGTCACGCTTGACGATGCGGTACTGGCTGGCAATGACGGAGTCGGTCCCCAACGGCACCTGGTGGGCGCGTTCGGTCGCCTCCTTGTCATCGGGATGCAGATAGGTATGCCAGAGCTCAGCCGTCACCTCGTCGGTGTCGGCGACAAGGCCGAAGATCTCCCTGGTGCGGGTATCCCAATAGCTCTTGCGGGTGGCGATGTCGTGATGCCAGATGCCGGTGCCGCTGGCCGCGAGCGCCAGGCGAAAGCGCACGCTGACCTGTTCGCGCTCGGCCTCGGCCGCCTTCTGCTTCGAGATGTCGGTCTGCACGCCCATCAGCCGGATGGGATGCCCGTTGGCGTCGCGCTCGACGATGCCGCCGCGGTCGAGCACCCACACCCAGTGGCCCTGCTTGTGCTTGAGCCTCAGTTCGGTCTCGATGGCGTCGCTGAGGCCGGCAATGTGGCGATCGCCGCTGGCCAGCGCCTGCTGGCGGTCGTCCGGGTGCGTCAGCCGAAACCAGAGGTCGCTGGTGTTGGCGAGCTCATCCTCGCTATAGCCCAGCATGCGCGCCCAGGTCGCCGAATAGAAACAGTTGCCGGAGCGAAGATCCCAGTCCCAGACGCCCAGATGGGCGCGGTCCAGCGCTTGTTGCCACCGCGTTCCGTCGTGGCTCTTCTTGCTCTGACGCGCCATCTTCCGTTTCGCCCACCCCACTCGCGGGCAATCTGCGGCAGAACCAGAGAAGAAACAGTTACCGTGCGGACAGCGCGATGCAATCGCAGCGACAAGCCATTCGCGGTCAGTTTATACGCCGGGGACCCGCCCTCGCCTTTCGATTGGCGGACAAGAACCGGAGTTTTGCAGCGGCCGGATCGTCCTATTGCCTGCCGCGGGTCATCGGCCAATCCGGTGATCTCCAAGCCAAAACAAGAGGACCTCCCATGACCAAACAGGAAGACAACAAGGCCGTCGTCGTCAGATGGTTCACCGACTTCTGGGGTGAAACCTGCGACCTCTCGGTGGTCGACGACATCGCCGCGCCCGACATGCTGCTCAAATACTCGCTGCATGAGCCGCGCCGCGGCCGCGACGACATCAAGGCTTTCATGAGCGATTTCCGCGCCGCTTTCCCGGACCTCAACTTCTGGGCCACCGCCGACCTCATCGCCGAGGGCGACTATGTGGTGGGCCAGTGGGAAGGCGGCGGCATCCATACCGGTCCGGCTTTCGACGATTTCCTGGTCGGCTCGCTGCCCGCCGCCACCGGCCGCACCATGCGCTTCTCCGGCACCACGGTGTTGAAGGTGATGAATGGCAGGATCGTCGAGGAGATCGGCCTCGACGACGGCGTCGCCGCGCTCACTCAGCTCGGCCTGATCAGGACCGCCTGACAAGGGGCCGTCGCCATTCAGGCGACGGCCCCCTCGATTCCTGGAGGTCTGGCGGCAAGGCTTCCCGCGACAGTTGAAAGCCCGTGAGGGTGGCTATCCATGCCGGTGCGCCAAATCGCGACATCTTCGTCGATGAATCCTTTCCAACAAATATTGTATTATAATCATCTAATATTTCCAAGAAATCTACTCTTCCAATTGTAACCCGATGGTAATACATCACGTGGGAAATAATCATAAGAATTCGGGCAACTGGCGGGATGTCCTTCGATGAGTGCGCACACCGGGCGGAGCGGCGACGATAGCCGCTCCGTTATTTTTGACCTTGATATCGCCACAACCAGAAGTGGCTGGCTGTTGACAGCGCTGTGTCTGGCCTATGCCACGGCTGCTCTTTGCCTGCGGCCGGATCGCTATCTGCACCTGGCGAAATCCTATGCCGAACCATTTATCTTCTTCCTGCCGGCGCTTCTGGCGGCCGGCCTCGGCCTTGTGGGGCTGAGATTTGCCAGGCACAACCCGACAAGGTTCATGCTCGATCTGCTGAGGCAGCGCTGGCTCGGCGCCGCACCGGTAGTCCTCCTCTTCTTTCTCGGCCTCACCGCCTTCACCACCTTCAAGATCTCGATCCCTGACGTCGTTCCCTTTTACGCCGACCGGATGCTCGCGCAGCTTGATCTTGGGTTGCATGGCGGTGATCCCTGGACATGGGCGCATCGCATCGTTCCCGAACCCGTCTCGGCCGTCATTTTCGCCGCCTACGGATATGGCTGGCACGTGCAATGGTTCGGCACCTTGCTGTTCGCCGCCTTCTGGAACAACCCGGCAGGGCGCATGCGTTATCTCTGGGCTTTCGCGCTGACCACGATCCTGTGCGGCACCGTCCTGGCCGCTGCGCTGTCATCCGCAGGCCCTATATTCCATGATCAGTTCTATGGCGGCGACCGGTTTGCCGCGCTGCAGACCGCCCTGGCGCAGAACGGCTACGCCGCGTCGGTCCATACTTACGCCAACTATCTGCTCGCGGTCTATCAAAGCGGCCGCCCCGAACTGGGCGGCGGCATCTCCGCCATGCCAAGCATGCATGTCGCCGTGGCCACGCTCAACGCCTATTTCCTGACCGGCTTCGGCCGCCGCTGGGCCACCGCTGGCTGGTCCTTCGCCGCACTCATCCTGTTCAGCTCGGTCTATACCGGCTGGCACTATGCGGTGGATGGCTATCTGTCGATCTTCGTCGTCTCTCTCCTGTGGTACCTGACGGGGCGCTTCGTCCTGCCACAGACCCGCCGGAACACCGTCGATGTCGGATCTGCGATTCCGCAACCGGTCGCCACATTGGCATGAGTTGAACGGCGGCTTCCGGCACCAGTTCGCACCGCAAAAAGTGGGCCGCGGCGACCGGCAGCCGCGCCCGACTTCAGACCAGGCGGCGTCGGTGCCGCCTGGCCTTGCCGGTTACTGGCTCGGCGCCATCGCGTGTTCGCATGACACTTTCGGGTTCATGTCGGCGAAGGTCCCGGTCGGGTTGCCCTTCCAGGCCCAGACATGCAGTTCGTAGAATTCACCCAGGCCGTACCGGTTGGGGGCGCTGTTGAAGTTGAACAACTGCCCGTCCAGTGACGCCGGCCCCTTCGAGGTGATGTATTCGACCGCCACCAGCTTGAGCGTGCCGTCGGCCATCGGCTCGTACATCACCGCTTCGGGACGGGCGATGTCGATCTTGTCGTCCTTCAGGTACTGGCCGTTGACATAGTGGATGCCCATGGCGCCGCCGGTGATGCCGCTGGCGCAGGGAATGGGCGCATAGCCCTCGGCCGTCGCGGCCTTGACGTCGAGAAACCGGCTGTTCGCGGCCCGTACCTTGTCGGCCAGCGGACCGGACACAGGCAGCGCTTCCTGGTGCGCCTGTGCGAACGTCGTGCAGGCGGCCAGCATGGCACCTGCCATAAGAAGCCTGTTGCGGAAGTTTGATGTCATATCCATTCCATTCTTGTTGAAAAGCACGGCTGGCCGGCCGCCGGAAATCCGGCGGCACGACAGGCAAGCGCCGTGGCTGTGGTTGCTTGGAGATCCCGAAAACGATACGGCGAATGCCGGTCATCCCTTCGGCAGGTACGGGATCGTTCCGGCCAGATCGGTATCGTCGATCAACTGGAAACGGCTGTCGCTGCCGCCTTGACGGGCCGAAACGAAGGGCGCATAGGCCGGATCGTTGGTGAAGGCGCGCGCCGCCGCTTCCGACGGGAACGCCATCAGGGCGATCAGCGTTGTGTCGAGCGGCTTGCCTTCGAGCGTCTTCACATTGCCGCTGCGCGACAGGTATCTGCCGCCATGCTTGTGGACGAGGTCGTGCACCGAGGCGGCGTAAGCCGGCACCCATTTCGGGTCCTTCATCTTGATGTCCGCGATAACGTAAGCAGTCATGGTAGTCTCCTGGTTGCGGGCACAGGGATATCCCGTGCACCGGCCAAATGGCTCGCATGGCGGGCCCCGCGCCAACCAGTCCGCGATCTGTACTGGGTAGTACAGTTTCCGTACTGGCCGCTTCATTCATGAAGGCCTAATGTTCAGCCCAGCTTCGAGGGAGTGGCGCAATCATGACCCAGCACGGATACAAACAGTTCTGCCCGCTATCGATGGCCGCCGAGGTGCTGTGCACCCGCTGGACGATGGTGCTGATGCGCGAATTGGTGGCGGGCTCGACCCGCTTCAACGACCTGCGCCGCGGCGTCCCCAAAATGTCGCCGACCCTTCTGTCGCAACGGCTGAAGGAGCTTGAGCTGGCGGGGATCGTCGAGCGCAAGGAAGTGCCGGGCGAGAAAGGGATCTTCGATTACCGGCTGACCGAGGCCGGCCGCGATTTGCGCCCGGTCGTCGAGGCGATGGGCTTCTGGGGGCAGAAATGGGTCGAGTCCCGGCTGTCGCTGAAGAACCTCGACCCGTCATTGCTGATGTGGGACATGCGGCGCAATTTGAACCCTTCGCCGCTGCCCGAGGGGCGCACCGTGATACAATTTCTGTATCAGGAACTCCCGGCCTCGAAACGCTCATGGTGGCTGATCGTCGAAAAGCACGGCGAGGTCGATCTGTGCTGGTACGATCCGGGCTTCGAGGTCGATCTCTACGTCGCGACCGACCTGCACACGATGACGGCGATCTGGATGGGGTTGCAGACGGTCGAGAAGGCCGGCGCGAAGGTTGCCCTGACAGGCGACCAGGCCATAGGCAGGAAGATGCAGACCTGGCTCGGCCTCAGCCCGTTCGCGGTGGAGCCCAAGCGCGCGGCTTAGGAGAGCCCGTGCGCGTCGCCAAACGCGGATTTACCCTGCCGTTGCGCAACGCGCTTAGGCGCGCTTGCGGCCTCTGTCATTTGCGAGGTGATAGGGTTGCATGAGGATTTCGGCGGGAATGTTCCATATCGGGCGCGTCAATCGGGTAGTGCTTGTCCTGATAAGCCTCGATCAGCGTTGCGAAGATGTCGAAGCGATCACCATCGAGAGAGCCTACCTCCGGTTCATTCTGGAAATATTTGGCAATTTCGGCAATCGCCCAATCATAGTCGGCTTCGGACTTAATGGGTCCAATGTTTTCCATCACACCTTCTCCGGATCAACCTTGTCATACAGTTTGCCCGAGTGAGGAAGGAAATTGGTAATGTCTCAGTTTGAAATTTGAAATCAGATCGTTGGCCAAAGGGCCATTCAAGGCGCCTCCTCTAAGGTCGCTATGTAGTGCACCCGGCTACCGCTCGCGTAGACGGTGAAACACTTGTTGCCCAAGCGGTCGTTCTTGACAGTGAGCGAGGTGGTGTATCGCGGAGCATTTCGTGGCAACGGGGTCGTGGCGATGGGTGGCAGATGGCTAGCAACCAGCCGTCCGAGAAGCACAGCTAATTGCCCTTCCGCCAGTGACTCCTCCGGGATGGAATCCTCCCATTGGTCAGGCGCTCCGTGGCGTACAATCTTCCAAACTCGCGCCATATCCTCGAACCATGTTTCCGCTGACTACATAGGCGCGTTCGCCTATGTGGGCAAACCGGGGCAGGCGCTTTCGCATACTTCAAAATCAAACTGGGACACTTCCAGAAAATTATAGAACCATTTCCCGGTCGTCCGCTTTAACGTGGCGAACATCGATCAAGCTTCCCGATCCTGACGGTTGGCAGGAAACGGGTGGCACGGAAGGCGTGCGGCCGCTTCAATGCGGCCATGTTCATCACCCTGGCCAGGAACCTGAAGTCCGCGCCGCTGGCGGTCGCCGACGATCCGCGCTGGGCGCGCATCGTGGCGCGCGACAAGTCGGCCGATGGCGCATTCTGGTATTCGGTGGCGACGACCGGCGTCTACTGCCGCCCGTCCTGTCCGTCGCGGCGCGCCAACCCCGCCAATGTCCAGTTGCACGGCACATTGGACGAGGCCAAGGCCACGGGTTTTCGTCCATGCCGGCGCTGCCATCCGGACGGTCCCTCGCTTGAGGCTGGCAACGCCGCGATGGTGGCGGACGCTATCGAACAGAGCGAGGAAGAGCCGTCACTCGCCGAACTGGCGTCTGCCGCCGGCCGCAGCGCCGGCTATTTCCACCGCGTCTTCAAGGCCGTCACCGGGCTGACGCCGAAGGAGTATGCCGCCGCGCACCGCGCCGCGAGGGTCCGCCAGCACCTGGAGGACGGCGCCAGCGTGACATCGGCGATCTACGATGCCGGTTTCAATTCGAGCGGGCGCTTTTACGAGAAATCGACCGGGATGCTGGGCATGACGCCGACGCGCTACCGCGCCGGCGGCGCCCATGAGGAAATCCGCTTCGCCGTCGGTCAATCCTCGCTCGGCGCCATACTGGTGGCGTCGAGCCAGAAGGGTGTCGCCGCGATCCTGCTCGGCGAGGATCCCGATGCGCTGGTGCGCGACCTGCAGGACCGTTTCCCCAAGGCGCGGCTGATCGGCGGCGACCCTGAATACGAGGCGCTCGTCGCCCGCGTCGTCGGCCTGATCGAGGCGCCGGCGCTCGGCCTCGACCTGCCGCTCGACGTGCGTGGCACCGCCTTCCAGCAGCGCGTCTGGCAGGCCTTGCGCGACATCCCGATGGGCCACACCGTTTCCTATGCCGAGATCGCGCGCCGCATCGGCGCGCCGAAGGCGACGCGCGCCATCGCCGCCGCCTGTGCCGCCAACAAACTTGCCATCGCCATTCCCTGCCACCGCGTAGTCCGGAAGGACGGTGCGCTATCCGGCTACGCCTGGGGTGCGGAACGCAAGCGCGCGCTGCTGGATCGGGAGGCGGTGTCCCCTGAGGCGATGCCAACCGCCAACGCCTACCAGTCTTCGCAGGACTGACGGGAGCCGGCGATGCGCGCGATGGCAAGGCCTTCCGATGCGGAAAAGCAGGTTCTCAGCGGCGCGGCTGCAAGCCGAGACGACGCCAAGTCGAAGGTGCTGGCCGCCATTGGCGCGCTTGTCGATGGCGGCAGAGCGGAGTGGAGCCGCAGCGCGAGTGGTGAGATCGAGCTGCGGCTGTCGACCGGCGAGGTATTCGTGCTTGGCGCGGTCTCCGTCACGCGAGTCGGATGAGCGCTTGGGCGAAGTTGGCACTCTATGGCGCCCCCCTCTGTCCTGCCGGACATCTCCCCCTCAAGTGGGGAGATTGGCCGTCACTACGGCTTTCGCAAATCTTCGGCGTTGCAGAAATGAGTGGGGCGCCTACGCGTCTGATCTCCCCCCTTGAGGGGGAGATGTCCGGCAGGACAGAGGGGGCGCCACAGAACTCGGCGGTGACGGCGAGTCCCCGCAAAACGAGTTTCGAATTTGAAAGCAAGCACCGGAGTGAGCGCGGCAGCCCACACCGGTAAGGTTCAGGCACAACAAGGAGTAAAGGCAATGAACCTCATGCTAGCCAACATCGCGGGGACCGCCTCCAGCGCTCCCGCCCTCGACACCATCACCTACGCCACCGGCCAATCCGCGATCGGCGCCATACTGGTGGCGCGCAGCCATATCGGCGTGTGCGCCATCCTGATCGGCGATGACCGCGACGTGCTGGAGCAAGATCTCGCCAACCACTTCCCTGGCAAAATACCGATCGAAGACGGGGCTCGCTTGCGCGACGACCTCACCTCCATCGCGCGCTTCATCGAAACGCCCGGCGCCGGCCTCGATCTGCCACTCGATCCCAGCCATGGCACGGCCTTCCAGCAGCGCGTGTGGGAGGCGTTGCGCGCCATACCGTGCGGCGCCAGCATCACCTATACCGCGCTTGCCCACCGCCTTGGCCAGCCGAACGGCGCCCGCGCCGTGGCCACCGCCTGCGCCGCCAACGCCATCGCGATCGGCATTCCTTGCCACCGCGTTGTCCGCGCCGACGGCTCGCTATCGGGCTATCGCTGGGGCCTCGAGCGCAAGGGCGCCTTGCTCGCCAGGGAGGCACAGATATGAACGCCCATGCCAGGGTTGCCGCGTCCGCGGTCGAAGCCGCCGAGAAGCGTGTTGCCGGCCATGACTGGCCGGCGCTCGCCG
The DNA here is from genome assembly GCA_004791255.1 of bacterium M00.F.Ca.ET.205.01.1.1. Taxonomy (GTDB): domain Bacteria; phylum Pseudomonadota; class Alphaproteobacteria; order Rhizobiales; family Rhizobiaceae; genus Mesorhizobium. The sequence goes on along the minus strand of SRUQ01000012.1, from coordinate 182,139 downwards.
CCGAGCTCGACGGTTTCGGCTGCGCCGTGATCGAGAAGCTTTTGTCGCCGCAGGAATGCCGGCAGCTCGCCGCGCTCTATCCCGAGGAAAACCATTTCCGCAGCCACATCCACATGGCCAGGCACGGCTTCGGCAAGGGCGAGTATCGCTATTTCCGCTACCCCCTGCCCGACCTCGTCGGCGGCTTGCGTAGCGCGCTCTATCCCCGGCTGGCCGAAGTCGCCAACGGGTGGAACGAGCGCATGGGAATCGCCCTGCGCTACCCCGCCACGCATGCGGAATTTCTCGACCAATGCCATGCCGCCGGCCAGGTCAGGCCGACGCCGCTTTTGCTGCAATATGTGCCCGGCGACTTCAACTGCCTGCACCAGGACCTCTATGGCGACCTCGCCTTCCCGCTGCAGGTGGCGATCCTGCTCTCCGAGCCGGGCGAGGATTTCACCGGCGGCGAGTTCGCGCTGACCGAGCAGCGGCCGCGCATGCAGAGCCGGGTCGAGGTGGTGCCGCTGCGCCGGGGCGATGCTGTGGCTTTCGCCGTCCACAACCGGCCGGTGCAGGGAACCAAGGGCAATTACCGCGTCAATCTGCGCCACGGCGTCAGCCGCCTGCGCTCAGGCATGCGTCACACGGTCGGTATTATTTTTCACGACGCGAAGTGAGGGCACTTCCCTTCTCCCCTTGCGGGAGAAGGTGGCCTCCCGAAGCGAGGTCGGATGAGGGGTGTTCCAGGGAACACCAACGCCTCACTCCGCTGGAACACCCCTCACCGCGCCTTGGCGTAGCGGTTGACCACCATGCCGCAGGCATAGGCTTTCGAGCCGAGCAGCTGCAACTTGGCAAAGCCGCCCTGGTCGAAGATGCGGCGGCCGGCGCCGAGCACGGCCGGATTGATGAACAGCTGGAACTCGTCGACCAGCCCGGCCGCGATCAGGGACGAGGCGAAGCCGGCGCCGCCGAACACGGCCATGTCGCCGCCATCGCCCACCTTCAGCGCATTGACCTCGCGCGGCAGGTCGCCGCTCGCCACCGTCGTGCGCTCCCACCGCGACGTGCGGAGCTTGTCGCTGAGCACCACCTTGTGCGCCTCGACGATGCGCTGGGCGAATGCGTAGAACGGATCGCGTGGAAACTTCTTCGCCGCATTGCCCCAATGGGTGAGATAGCCTTCCTCGGCCATCTTGCGGCTGAGCAGGATGGTGTCAATGCCGGCGAAGACGGCGTTGAAATCCTGCTTCAGCTCAGCGTCCCAGCTGATGTCGTCGCCCCATTCCCAGAGCTGCCACGGCAGGTCCGCATTGGCGCCGACAAAACCGTCGACCGATATCTGCATCTGAAGGATGAGCTTTTTCATGGGGTTCTCCTCGTTTCCAGATTCTGGATGGCAGATTTGAATGATTTACTTCTGGAACCATTTGACGCACATAAACAATGGTGTCAATAGTAAAGTGATTTAAAAATGGAACCATAGAGATGTCGACACGCGAAAAATCCGGCTGCCCGATCAACTTGTCGCTCGAACTGCTCGGCGACCGCTGGACGCTGCTCATCATCCGCGACCTGATCTTCGCCGGGAAAAAGCATTTTCGCGAATTCCTGCAGTCCGACGAAGGCATCTCCTCGCGCACGCTGGCCGAGCGGCTGCAGACGCTGCAGGACGAAGGCATCCTGACGCGCAGCGGCGACCCGACCCATGGGCTGAAGGCGATCTACCGGTTGACCGAGGCCGGCATCGACCTGTTGCCGGTGCTGGCCACGCTCGGCACCTGGGGCAGCAAGCACCGCAGATCCGACGACAAGCTCGCCCGCATCGCCGACGAGCTGGCGGCCGGCGGCGAGCCGGCGCTGGAACGAATGAAGACGGCACTGCGGGCGGAGCATATGGTTTAGGCGGCGGCGCGTTTTCCCATCTCTCACAAGGGGAGAAGGGAAGAACTAACCAGTTCGCCTTGACAAACACCCCCTATTTGTTCTCTATTTGTTCGCGTCTATCAGCAATTGCGGATGAGCGGAACAGGATGGAAACGACTGCCACCATCCTGCATGCCGATCTCGACGCCTTCTACGCCTCGGTCGAGCAGTTGCTCGACCCCTCGCTGCGCGGCAAGCCGATCGCGGTCGGCGGCGGCGTGGTGCTGGCCGCCTCCTATGAGGCGCGCGCTTTTGGCGTGCGCGGCGGCATGCCGGGGCGCAAGGCGCGCGAACTTTGCCCGCAGCTGATTTTCGTCGGCGGCAATTTCAGCCACTACCAGCGGCTGGGCGACGCGGCGATGAAAGTGCTCGACGACTTCACGCCGGTGGTCGAACGCATCTCGATCGACGAGGCCTTTGCCGATGTCGCCGGCTGTACGCATCTGTTCGGACAGCCACGGGAGATCGCCAAGGCCATCCGCCGCCGCGTGCGGGACGAACTCGGCCTGCCGATCTCGGTCGGCGTGGCGCGCACCAAGCATCTGGCCAAGATCGCCTCGCAGGTCGCCAAGCCGGACGGGCTGGTGGTGGTAGAGCCCGGCACCGAGCTTGCCTTCCTGCACGACCTGCCCGTCGGGCTGATGTGGGGCGTCGGCCCGGCGACCAAAGCGCGGCTGGCCGAAATCGGCGTCGAGACCATCGGCGAGCTGGCCCGAACCCACAGCGGCGCGCTGAGGAAATTGCTCGGCCCTGCCGCTGGCGAGAAGCTCGCCGCACTGGCGTGGAACCGCGACCCGCGCAGGCTGGAGACCAAGCGCCGGGCGCATTCGGCCGGCGCGCAATCGGCGCTTGGGTTGAAACCGGCGGTGGCCAGGGTGATCGTTCCGACGCTGCTGCATCTGGCCGACCGCGTCGCCAGCCGGCTGCGCGCCAAGGCAAGGCCCGGCCGCACGGTGACGGTGCGCGTGCGGTTTTCCGATCTCAGCGCCGTGACGCGCTCGATCACGTTGGAGCAGCCGATCTCGGCAACGACGATGCTGGCCGAGACCGCGCAGGACCTGGTGCGCGGCGTGCTTGCCGACCACCCGCACGACAAGAAAATTTCGCTGCTGGCGATCTCGGTCTCGCATCTGGAGGAGAGCGCCGAGCTGCAGCTCGAACTGCCGCTCGGCCTCGCCGATGAAAAACACCGCCCCGGCAGCGCAAAAGGCCTGGCGCGCTTCGGCGCCGACCGCGCCATCGACAAGATCCGCGAGCGTTTCGGCAAACAGGCTGTCGGCTACGGCACGGTGGCGCTGGAGGCGGCCCGTTCCGTGCCGGACGAATTCAGGGAGCTGGCGCAGAAGGATCTGTAGGAACCTAAGAGGCTGCCGGTGGATGCCTGGCATTCAGGCCGCTACCCCGCCGACGGCATAGAGCCGCAAGCCTTCTGGCATATCGCCCATTGTCGCTCCACCACGCTCCTCGAAGGCCAGGCCGGAGCCGGGCACGAGATCGCGCACCGTTCCAGACACAAGGATCTCGCCCGGTTCAGCATGGTCGAGCATGCGCCGGGTTCGATCGATGGCGGCTCCGTGAAGGTCGTCGACACGCCTTTCGCATTCGCCGATATGCACGGCGCAGCGGACGCCAGGAGCTGACCTTCTCACGCCATCGCGGATGGCGATGGCGCACTGGATCGCCCTTGTCGGCCGCTGGAACACGGCCAGGAGGCCATCCGCCCCCCACCGGATCTCCCGGCCATCGGCAAGCTGCAGTTGACCGCGGATCGCGTCTTCCTGAAGCTGCAGCGGATGCTTAGCCGCCCTGCCGTCCGCAGCGGCAGGAGTGGATGGCGGCGCAATGTCCACGCAAAGGAGGGTGACCAGCACACGCTCGGCTGGCGCCATCGGCAGGGTGCCACTAACAAAGGACTGGATCTCGTCGATCAGACGATCCGAGCCGGAGCCCCAAATGACATGATCGTCGCCCGCGAGCTCGAGATATTTCGCGCCCGGTATTTGCCTTGCCAGATACCGCCCCTCCTCCACCTTGACCCAGCGGTCTCCCGTTCTCTGGACTATCAGCGTCGGCACATGAATGGCGGGAAGGATACCGCGAACGTCGATCTTGGTGCTCCAGTACCACAGCGAGATCGCATCGGCGGGCGAAGCTGAATTGCGAAGGAAAGCCGCGAACCATTCCCGCTCGAACGCATCGTTCATCAGGCTGGGGGCGGCGTTGCTCAGGTCCGCCGGTTCGCCCCATTCGCGCTCGATCTCCGCGAGTTCCTCTTCCACCTGCTTCCCGGTCTTGGCCCAGGGATAGTCCGGTGCCCATATGCCCCGGGCATAGGTAGCGTTCAGGACGAGGGCCGACGTCCGTTCGGGATAAGTCGCGGCAAACAGCATGCACATGCTGCCGCCCTCGGAGCTGCCGAAGAGGACCGTGCGGGTCGAGCCGACCGCATCCAGAACAGCCCGCACATCCTCCATGCGCTCTTCGAGCGTCGGCAGGCCGACATTGCGGTCGGACAGGCCGGTGCCGCGTTTGTCCATCCGGATCAGGCGGCAAAAAGAACCAAGGCGATGCAGCACATGCGCCAGTCGGGGTGAAGCCCAGGCGAGGTCGAGATTGGAGACCCACCCCGGCACGTAGATCAGGTCGACAGGGCCATTGCCCGTCACCTGATAGGCAATATTGCTGCCCGCCGATTTGACATAATGGGTCGACGGCGACGCCGGCCGGGTGCTTGCGGCAACCGTTCCGGCATTGGCGGCAACACCCCGATCCGTTGCGGTCCGGCGGGCGCGAAGCTCTTCGTAAAGCCTTCTTGTCTCAGCCTCCGGCTGCAGATGCAGGTGGCGATGAAGAGCGTCGCGGCAGAGATCATATTGTTTCAGCGCCAGGTTGATCCGACCCTGGGCCGCATAGGCCCGCATCAGGGTTCGGTGGATATCCTCCCGCAGCGGCTCCCAGACCAGCAGGCGCGCCGCTGCCTGCACGCAGGACGCCAGCCTGTTCGCGGCGAAATAATGGGCGACGAGTTTCTCCAGCACCCCCAGGGCAAGTGCGCGCAAGCGAGCGCGCTCTACCCGCAACCAGTCTTCGAACGGCTCTTCCTTCAGGCCAAAACCCTCGAGGAGATCACCCCGGTAAAGGCTGATGGCCTGCTCAAGTTGCTCGGGCGCTGTTTCGTCGGCCAGCCGCTCGAATCGGGCTACGTCGAAATCAAGATCATCCAGCGTCAACGTGATGCCGTCGCCATCGGTCAGGAAGCGTCCGCCATTGGCCGACGGCATCGCTTTCCTCACGGCGGACAGGGCCTGGCGCAGGTTCATGCGCGCTTGCGGTTCGCCGGTATCGCCCCACAGCAGGGCGGCAAGCTTTTCGCGCGAGTGGGAATGCCCAGATTGGAGCGCGAGATAGGCAAGCATGGCGCGCGCCTTGCGCGTGAAAGCCGGGGCTGCCACCCCTCCAGCGAATTCGAAACCACCCAGAAGTGAGAGGCGCGCCATCGGGTCCGCCACAGCCATCGCTCAGCGGCGATCCTTTACCGAGCCAGCCGCCAATTCAACCGGGATTTTGCGATGCGCAGCGCTTTTCACGATTCCATCACGCTGGCGCCAACGGCGCCACTACGGCCAATAAAGCAGAATGGCCGGGCAACTTCTTGAGGAGAACGCCATGCCGATCCAGCATCCAACCGACTGGCCACCATTATCTTGCGGTGACCCCTGGCTGACATCCCGCTCGCACGCCAGGGTTAAGCCCGAGCGCCATGAACTGGCGCTGGCGCGGTATCTGGACGAGCAGATGGCCAACCGGGCGAAGAACTTCCGCCCTGGCCTGCTCAGCCGCCTGATAGGCACGATCCAACGGCGCGTCGGCAATCATGCCGCCGGTCCGAGGAATTCAGGGAGTTGGCGGGAAAAGAACCGTGAGCGCCGGAGCGTCAGCCCTCGCCTTTCGCGCGTTCCGGATCAAAGCCCGGAACTGGCCGGCGCGGCGGTCACGGCGGACAGCAGTTCGCGTTTCACCAAGACCGGCTTCTGATATGTCTTCTTCACGGCAAGCTCCCAACGCCCAAGCGGCTGGCGGCAGTAACATCCGGCGAGCAAGGGTTGTCAAGAACATGAGGGTGTTGCTGGGAACACGCCAGATCGCTTCAAAGCCGCGCGGTGCCGAAAATCCGGTCCCAGAATGCCGAGGTCACGCCGAAATTGATCGTCTCGTCGGCATGGTGATGCAGCGCGTGCCGGCGCTTGAGCGTGTAAAGGTAGCTCGGATGGCCGGGATGCCAGTGATGGATCATGTGATGGATGCTGATGTACCAGAGGTAGCCCAGCATGAGCCCTGAGCTGACCGCGCTGGCGGTCGCGACCCCCGAGACCATCCACACAGGGAAGGCCACCAGCGCGTGGACCCCAAGGCTGAGCCAGGTCGGCGTGCCGACCGAACTGCGCTCCTCGAGATGGTGACGGTCGTGCAGATCCCTGATCCAGGGAATGTGGTGGAGAACGTACCGATGCAGGACGTATTCGATCAGCGTCCACAGGCAAAGACAGGCGATTGCGGTGCAGATCCAGCCCGGCGTCCCCTCCTCGCCGGCCTCAAGCAGCCCGGCCACGCCCAGTATGGCGATCACCAGCGGATAGACGACGAAATCGCTGTAGTAGCCGATCAGACCCAGTTGCATTTCGGAGCCCCACCTTCCGACGCCACCCCAAGAACGACGCGGCGAGATTGCCGAACTCGCGCGCAAGGTGCAATGCACATGCATGCGCGATAAGGTCACAATTAGGCGACGCAAGGCCGACCCTTGACCAAATCACGGCGATTGGCCGGCCCTTCACCAATGGACATCTTGAAAATGGCAAAACGCAGCGCCGGATTGCTGATCTATCGCCGGGGCGGACACGGCATCCGCGTGCTGCTGGTGCATCCCGGCGGCCCGTTCTGGGCGAAGAAGGACGACGGCGCCTGGTCGATCCCGAAGGGCCTCGTCGATGAAGACGAGGACGAACTGGCCGCGGCGCGGCGCGAGACCGAAGAAGAAATCGGCATCGAGATCGACGGCCCGTTCGCGCGCCTTGGCGCCTACAAGCAGCCGGGCGGCAAGACCGTCATCGCCTGGGCCGTGGAAGCGCCGGCCGACATCGATGCCGCCGCCATCACCAGCAACAGTTTCACCATGGAATGGCCGCCGCGATCGGGATCGATGCAAGAATTTCCGGAGGTCGACAGAGCCGGCTGGTTCACCCTGCCCGACGCCGAGGTGAAAATCCTGCAGGGCCAGCGCCCGATGCTGGCCGACCTGGCGAGGCAATTGGGCATCGGCTGATCTCCCTGCGGCCGGATTGCCGAACCCGCGCAAGGTGCAATGCGGCTGCACGCGCGATAAGGTCGCAATTCGCGGACGTGACGTCCGCACCTGACCAAATCAAATCCGGGAGCGGAAATGGAGCTTCAACTCGACGGCAAAATCGTGCTGGTCACCGGCGCGACGCAAGGCATCGGCCGCGCGGTCGCCGAGACGCTGGCGCGTGCCGGCGCCGGCGGGCTGCTGATCACCGGACGGGATGGCACGCGAGGCCGCGAGGCCGCTGCGGAGCTTTCCGCCATCGGCACGCCGACGCTGTTCGTCGCCGCCGATCTTGCCGATCCGCAAGCCCCTGCCCGCCTGGCACAGGCCTGCATCGAGCGCTTCGGCCGCATCGACGGCCTGGTCAACGCCGCCGGCCTGACCGACCGCGCCTCCGTCCTCGACGCCAGCCTCGACGACTGGGCCTCGCTGTTTGCCATCAACGCGCGCGCCCCGTTCTTCCTCATGCAGGCGGCGATTGCCGACATGAAGAAGCGCGGAAAACCCGGAGCTATCGTCAACATCCTGTCGGTCAACGCGCATTGCGGGTCGCCCGAACTGGCCGTCTATTCCGCCACCAAGGGCGCGCTGGCGACACTGACCAAGAACGCCGCCAACGCCCACCGCTTCGACCGCATCCGCGTCAACGGCATCAATGTCGGCTGGACCGACACACCGGCCGAACGCGTGATGCAGGCGCAGACGCTCGGCCACGGCCCAGCCTGGCTCGACGCCGCCAACGCCGCCCAGCCCTTCGGCCGGCTGCTGAAGCCCAACGATATCGCCAACCTCGCGGTCTTCCTGCTCTCCGACGCCGCCGGCCCGATGACCGGCGCCGTGATCGACCAGGAGCAGGCGGTGATGGGGGCGAACCAGTGAAGGCGTGGCGAACAGCGGGGCGACACGCGGGCTATCAGTGGTCAAGCTCGGTGGCGGCGAACGGAGGCACCATCATCGGCGGGGGCTACACCCGGTCGGGGACGGCTTCGACCGGTCCGGTGACCATCTCGGTTTCGGTTCGCCAGGAAAGCGAGGCAAGGCAGCGTCAAGTTCGGTAGTGTCTCAGTTTGAAATTGTTACGCTTCGATAGCGAGCAGCACGTTCGCTGCCGATCCGTCGCGAATGCCAATTAGAGATTGGTAGTCAGGCGACTCGTACATGGCCTTGAGGGATGCCATGTCGGCAAATTCCAAGACAACGAACCGATCGGGCTGCCACGAACCTGCCAGCACCTCAATGCTATGGGCGCCTAAGAAAAGCTTGCCACCATAGCGATCGACGGCAGCCAATGCCTTGGCGCGATATTCCGAATATGCAGTCGGGTCGGTAATCTTATGCTCGGCAACTAGATAGGCCGCCATCTGCCATCCTCCCGAGAGTTGAGAAGTCTGGTACGTTAGCACAAAAGGACTAAATTCGCTTTCTGCACTGCCCGCGCTTGCCCGGCTTGGGCGCAATGGCGCCCATCTTAGCCGCAAAGGTTCGGGCCAGGAGATGAAGAAGAACGGAGCCATCGCCTGCATAAGCGTCTGCCGCGGTGCTATGGACGGATTCACTCATGCGCAATATGGATAGGGATGAGGCCTGCCGTGGCGCTCACATTTTCGCCGTGTCGATATCAGGGGGATCTGCTCAATGACCGACAACAACAAGCCAGACGTTACCAAGGATTGGCAAGCGACGCAGGGCCAGAAGTCCTCCGCTACGCGTCTTCGCCTTTTCGCCGCACTCGCGTGGATCGTCGCCATTGGCGGCGAAATCTACGGGATCATTCTGCTTCGCCAGAACAAGTTCGACCAGGGACACTTGCCGCTGATCATCGGCCTCCTGGTCGGTATCGCGATTTTTGCAATCGCCGGCAACTTGCTGTGGAAGGCCGCCAACGGGCACGATCCGGCCCGCGCATCCGACACTGGAAGGTTTTTCTTCCAGAACCAGCTCGGCGCGATCATCACGCTGGTTGCCTTCCTCCCGCTGATCTTCCTGATCTTCACCGACAAGAACATGGACCCGCAAACCAAGAAGGTTGCCGGCGGCGTCGGCGCCGTGCTGGCCGTGCTCGCGACGGTCATGGGGATCAGCTTCAAGCCACCGTCGGTCGAGCAGTACACCCAGGACATGAACGCGTGCGCGGCCCAAATCAGGTCGGGGCAGCCCACCACCGCCTGTTCGCCTGACGTCGCCGCCCAGGCGCAGGCGATCGCCACGGACACGGCCGCGGTGACGGCGGCGACGAAGGACGCCACCCACCCCGACGGCCTGGATGTCGTCTACTGGATCGCGCCGGAAAACGGCGCCGCGAAGTCTGCGGAGCCGCATGTTTTCCACCTGTGCGCAGCTGTCAGTCCGCTGAAGGACAAGACCGTGAATAGCGGGTCCGTCACGCAGGCCTACGCGCAGAACGCCATCCGCATTACGAAGCAGATCGATATGGAACAGAAGCAGTGCGGGATATCCGGCGCAACCAGCGCCAATTGAACCCGCCCGGGCTGCACTATCGCACCCGTACCGCAGTTGCGGCCCCGCCCGGCAGGGCGAGACCGCGCGTCCTTTCTTGGCACCAGCCTCAGCCGAACGCGTGTTGCAGAGACGCTCGGCCACGGCCCAGCCTGGCTCGACGCCGCCAACGCTGCCCAGCCTTCGGCCGGCGGCTGAAGCCGCACGATATCGCCAACCTAGCGGTCTTCCTGCTCTCCGACGCTGCAGGACCTGCCGGGCATCTGAGCCTCGCCCAGCTCAAGGTCATGTCGGCGAAGCTTCAGTGACTCTCGCAGGACCGAATGAACATCCACAAGAATGCCCGCCTGACGCCGCTGCGTCGAGAGGAAATGGCGCGCGATGTTGTTGAAGGTCGTCTTCCCAAAGCCGATGCGGCGCGGACATACGAGGTGACGGCGAGTTGGTCGCGCGATGGGTGGAGCGCTTCCGAATCGAGGGACACCGGCATGCTCGACCATTCTTTACGGTCCAAGACAAGCCCTAGGCAAACCCAAGCCGCGATGGCGGATGTGATCATGGCGCCGCCGGCAGCGTCCTGACCGGCAAGACCATTACATCGACGATTTGACCGAGCGAGACAGGATGGTTTGCTCCCAAAAATGACCTTTGTGACGCCGCGCCACAGAGTGGTCTACCTAGTTGCTTCTGGCGTGGCACCTCAGGCCTGCCAGGCAGCAAGCTCCTCCATCACGCGCGCCTTCACCGTAGGTTCGGCGTAGCTCGCCCGTATCGAGGTGGCGGCAAGCTGTCGGATGATTTCACCGTCCCAGGCGAAAGCCGCCGCGCATTGCGCATAGGAATCCTGGAGTGTGGTGCCGAGCAGCGCTGGGTCGTCGGTATTGATGGAAACCGGAACGCCGGCCTTGCGCAGCCGATCGATCGGATGTTCCGCCAGCGAGCTGTAGACACCAAATGCCACGTTGGAGACCGGGCAGATACCTAATGGGATCTGCCTCTCCGCAAGCAGGCTCACCAGCTCGGGGTCCTCGATCGCACGGACGCCATGATCGATCCGGTCGGCCCCGAGCAATTCAATCGCATCGCGCACACCTTCCGGCCCGCTCGACTCACCAGCATGCACAGTGCGCCGCAAGCCAGCTGCGGCTGCGCGACGGAACGCATTCGCAAAGCGTGGACCGGTGAGGCCGGCGGCAGCTTCATCTCCATCGATCGACAAGGCGACGACGCGCGGATGCCTGATCTCACCAAGCAGTTCCACGAGTTCGATTGCCTCCGACTCCGATTGGGTGCGAAGCAGACTTACGCAGACCCCTACCGGCGCAAATCCATCTTTCTCGGCGGCGGCGAAGCCGTCATCAAACGCCTCGATCATGCCGGGGATGTTCCGGCGCCAGTGTCGCCAGTGGGTCGGGTTGACGATGATGTCAGCGTAGCGGACGCCGCTTTTCGACAGACGCTGAGAGATTTTGTAGGCGGTATGTGCCAGTTGCTCGGGTGTGCGAAAAGTGCCGCAGATCCAGTCGAGCATCTCAAGGAAGCTCTTTAGATCATGCGCCTCGAATAGGCTTTCGCGAGGCCGGCGCAGCGGAATGCCGGCGGTCTCGCAGTTGCTGACGACCTCATCGGTCTCGATGCAGCCCTCGACGTGGATGTGCACTTCCGCCTTCGGCAATGCGATGAAATCGACCATGCTGTCTCCTCCTGGCTGACGGCAGCAAAGCACAGGCGGGGCAGCCTGGGTTTCAAGAAATAGTTGAAACAAATTTGTCTACTCGCCGGGCAGCGGGCAGCACCCTTGTCGGATCGAGACCTCACGGTCCAGCTTGACCGAGACGCTCTAAAAATTGCGGAATTACGGTGACGAATTACGGTGACAGTGCACTTTTGATAGCGCCGAAGAAGACGACACCACTAACGCCCAATCCCTCCACCCTCATCCGCTGCCCCCGCTGGCAAGCCACCGGACCGGTCGAGCGCGGCGCGCTTGCGCCCGCCCGGCCCTGCTACTGCGAAAACGTCACGCTCACGCCGCGCTGCCGGAAATAAGCCTGCATCAGCTTGCGGCCCGAGCGGTTGTTCTGCGCCAGCTTGGCCGGGTCGAACACCGCCTCTTTTGTTCCCGCTCGCGCCAGCGCTGCCTTGAGCGTCGCGATGTGTGCGTCGAGATCGGCATTGTCCGCCCGCAGCGATGCGTAGATAGTTTCGGTCGCCTCGGCCACGGTCGGTTCGCTCACGGATGTCGTCCTTTTGGTTGGTTTGGGCGGCGGCTTAGCACAGATTGGCGGCTCCGCGATACCGACGGGGATCGTCGGTGCACGGCGTCCGGGTTTGGGCAGGCGACCACAGCGTCGCTTCGAACTTGCAGGTGCTGACCAATTCGCGACCGCAAATCAGTTCCGCCTGGAAACAAAATCTTCAGGATAAGCCGGCATGCTTGCCCATTGTCGACGACCGGATGCCTCGGATTCAGGGGAAAGCAGCTTAAGGCCCATCGATAGTGTCAGATCGGATGCACCTCGACGTGCAGGATGACCCTGCCATAGCGGCGGAAGTGGACCGGCTTCTGGCGCGGCGCACGCGCGACATTCGCCTTACAGGCGAGATCAAACGCCTGTTTCGAGCCCGTGTCTGGTCGCAGACGGCGAAGATCATCCGCGCCTGGATGATCTGGGTGGCTCTGCTTGACGTGCTGACCCTGGCGCTCAACATGCTGATGCTGCCCCGGGCCGTCGCGCTGCCAATGCTGCTGCCTGGCACCATTGTTCCCCCCGTCGCCATGGCAATCGTCTTTGTCTGGCGAAAGCCGCGGGCGCCCTGGTTCCAGGGGGCTTGCCTGATTACGGGTGTGTTTCTCATCCTGTTGTCGGTTGCGCTGGTCGGCGTCAGCGCTGGTGGCGAGTTCTACGAACGGCACTTGAACATCATGCTGTTCGTGGCCATCACTGCCATCATCATCTTCGCCATCCCGCTGGCCTGGACGGTAACCATTGCCGCCCTGGCGCTCGGCCTCTACCTTGTTTTTCAGTTGCAGAACCCGGCCATCGAATTTGGCAGCGCCGAGGCTGCGACGCTGTTTTTCGCCAGCGGTATCTACGCCACGGTCGCCGCGCGGCGCATCATGACCATTCTCGCTCAGAAGACGTTCCTGTTTGAGTTACGCGACCGGCACAGGGTTACCGAACTGGCCAAAGCCAACGATCGGCTGGAACTCCTGGCCAGTACCGACCCACTGACCGGTATCGCCAACCGGCGCTGGATGACGGAAAGGCTCGAACTCTTGTGGGGAAGTGGCAGACGGTGCCCTGACGGCGCCGCGATGCTGATGTGCGACATCGACCACTTCAAGAAACTCAACGATCACCTCGGCCATGCCGAGGGCGATCGCTGCCTGGTCGAGGTCGCCAGGACCATTCAGGAGAATGTGCGGCGCGATCGCGATCACGTCGCCCGCTACGGCGGCGAAGAGTTCCTCGTGCTGCTGCCCGGGGTGAATGAGGAAGAAGCCGTCTCCGTGGCTGAACGGATTCGCAGGAGTGTCGAGGCCGCCGCTTTTCCCAACCCTGGATCGCGCGTGTCGCGCAACGTCACCCTCAGCATCGGCGTTGCGGTGCAAAGGGCTGACGACGCCTTTACGCCGGAGCAGTTGCAGCGTCAGGCGGACGAGGCACTCTATCTTGCCAAGCAAACCGGCCGCAACCGGGTGCAGTTCCACAGCCCGGAGCCGTCCCGGCGCAAACATATTCGCTCGGCACGGTGATGCCGTCCTATAGCCCGCGACGCTAGAGCATTTCACCGTTTCACGGAAACGGCGAACCATTCTAACTCTTTGTCTTGACGCAATTCCCATGGGAAAGCGCTACGCGCCTTTCCCGGGAAAATCGTTCACGCTTTTCCTGGAATTGCTCTAACGCCCTCTCACCATCGCCCCGATCGCCTCCAGCAACACTTGCTGCTCCCCCACCCAGAACCAGTGGTCGTCCCCCCTCACCTCGACAAACCGTGCGCCTGGAATCCGCGCCGCCAGGTAACGCCCGGCTTCGATGCGCACGGCGCGATCGGCGGTGCGGTGCAGCACCATCGTCGGGGCCGAGACTTTTGACAGCAGCGGACGCACGTCGGCATCGCGCAGCGCTTCGAGCAGGCCGGCGACCGCGCCAGGGCTGGAGGCGGCGCGCAGCAAGCCGGCCCACCAGGCCCGCGCCTGGCGATCATCGGCAACGCTGGGCGCGAAGGTTTCGATCTCCGCCGGACTGCCCCAGCCGGCCAGCAGGCGCCGCTGCCACAGCGCGTATTGCGCCGTCGTCAGCGCGAAGGGGTAGTCCGGCGCGTGGCTGCCCTTGGCGAGCGAGCCCCACAGGATGAGGCCGTTGAGCCGGTCAGGATGGTCGAAGGCAAAGTGGATGCAGCCCGGCCCGCCTTCCGAGGCGCCGATGAGCAAGGCCCGCCGGCTGCCGGCGGCGTTCATGACCGCCAATATGTCCTGCGCCGTCGCCTCGACGGTCGGGCGGGCGCCGACGCGGTCGGAGAGGCCCATGCCGCGCCGGTCGAACAGGATCAGCCGGCCAAGCCGCGACACATCAGTCAGCCAGGCGCGGCAGTTCCTGTCTTCCCAGATGCGCTCCACATGCGAGATGAAGCCGGGAACCAGCACGATATCGGCTGGACCGTCGCCGATGGTCTGGTAGGCGATATGGATGCCGTCCACTTCGACATAGCGCGTCCTCGGCACATCAGGAGCGGCATCGTTCTTCGGCTCGCGCAGCAAGGCGAGCGTCGCTGGGTCGGGCGCGATGCCGAGTTCGTCGCGCAGCAGTCGCGTGCAGGTCTCACCCTGGCGCTCGGCAGCCGCCCTGTCGCCGGCGGCCAGATGGGCGCGGATCAGGTGGCGGTGCGCGCTTTCGCTCAAGGGATCGAGCGCCGCCAGCCGCGTCGCATGCACGACCGCGTCGCGCGGCTCGCCGTCGGCTATTTTCGCGTCCACCAGCCGCTCCAGCACCTGCACCAGCCGGCTGCGCAACGCTTCGCGGCGGAAGAAGGCCCATTCCTCGAATTCGGGACAATCCGGCATCGAGAAGCCGGCGAGATAGTCGCCCCGATAGAGATCGGCGGCCTCGGTGAGAAGACCGGCATCGCAGGCGTGGTCGAAGGCACGGGAATCGGCCTCGACAAACAGCGGCGGCCGCAACATGAGAGACGTCGCGCTGGCTGATATGACCTCCGCGCCGAAGGCGATGCGGATCTTGTAGAGCGTGCGCCGCAGGCGGGCGCGGGCGGCTTCCGCGTCGGCTTCGGGCCACAGCAGCGTCGCGGCGACATCGCGCGCCACCGGTCCGCCGGCCTCGGCGAGATAGATCACCAGCGCCGCCGCCTTGCGCAAAGCGAGCTCTATCCGCCGCCCGTCGACACGGAACTCCGGAAAACCCAGAAGTCGCAGTTGCAACCGCTCCATCGATCCGCACGTGGCCGCAAGCCGTTTCGAGAGGACGCCGAGGGGACGCCGGCCATCTATTCCCCCAGGACGCCGGGCCGATCGGGCCCGATCACGAGACTCCTTGGAGCGAGAAATGTCACTGGTCAATACTCTCCCCCACCAGCGCCCGTTCTGGGCCGATGCTGGAAATAGCGTCGCTGTCGCCAGCACCAACACCAACACCAGGCAAGGAGGTTGAGCCATGTGCGAATCCTGCCTTTCCTGGTATGCGCGCTGCGTTGCCCCTTATGTCGTCCATGCCGGCTGTTCAGCAGGCACCTTCACGCAAATGCGCCGGCGCATGATCCCGCGCGCCGAGGGCATCGTCGTCGAAGTCGGCTTCGGCTCCGGCCTGAACCTGCCCTACTACGACGCCGCCAAGGTCGAGCGGCTGGTCGGGATCGATCCCGACGGCACCATGCTCGGTCTCGCCGAGCCGAAGAGCCGGGCTTTGCCATTCCCGGTCGACTGCCTGCGCGCCAGCGGCGAAAGCCTGCCGCTGGCCGATGGCTTCGCCGACACGGTCGTCGTCACCTATGCCTTCTGCACCATTCCCGATCCCGAGGCCGCACTCGGCGAAATCCGGCGCGTGCTGAAGCCGACGGGCCGGCTGATCTTCATCGAGCACGGCCAGGCCGAAGGGCGGCGCCGCCGCTTGTGGCAGGAGCGCCTGAACCGGCTGTGGGGATCGCTCGCCGGCGACTGCCACCTCAACCGCGATCCGCTACGCCTGATCGGCGGCGCGGGCTTCCACCTCGTCGAACAGGAACGCGGACGGTTTCCCCTGCAACTCTGGCAGTTGGGAAGTCACCATGCCGGTGTCGCTACACTTGTGGCCCGGCCGGCTTCCTGAACTGCCCGCGCCCACCAACCGCCTTGATTCCGCCCGACTTCCCCACGAAGCGTGCGGGATCATCGAAACGGCTTCCCACGGGCAAGCTGGGGACTTGTCGAAATGCGGCTGGGGGCTTGGGTATGAGATCTGCAGTGTTGGCTGCACTTGCCGTGGCGGTGACCGGATGCGTCAGCTCTCCGGTCGAGTATGGCGCCTCGCTGTCGCCGCAGGACCCGAAATGGGCGACGCCGGAATGCCAGCAGGCGCGCACCGCCGCCTCGGATTATGATGCCCGCGAAAAGCAGCACCCCGGCTGGGGAACCGGCGTTTTCCTCGGCCCTTACGGATTGGGGCTCGCGGCGGCCATCAAGGAGCATGAGCAGAAGGAGCGAAAGATCTTCGCCCAGCAGATCTATCTGCGCTGCTCGAGCTTGCCGCTGCCGAAGGAACTGCAGGGTGAGCCGAGCCCGCCGGCCGCGACGAAGTACCCGTAGAGTCCAGCACTTGCCTGAACGTGCATTGGCGGCGATCAAGGCCTCGCCGGCACATGTTCTTGGCGGAAAAACCCCTCAGCGCCCGCTCAGCGCCACCACGCGGTCCAGCGCTGCGCCGAGGCCTTTCAGCGACACCGGAAAGCTCAGCGGGGTTTCGGCTGCGGTGGTGACGTTGAGGGTCAGCACGGCGCCGGCCTTCAACTTCTGCATCAGCGTCCGGTCGACCGGAATCAGCGCCACGCAGCCATCGGGCAGGCAGGTGCGGAATTTCAGCGGGCCGAGCGGCGGCTGGTCGTCGATCTGCACCGCAACGCCGGGTTCGAACAGAATGCCGAAGGGCAACAGCAGCGTTCCGGTGAGGCCGCCATTGGCGCGCGGGCGCAATTCCACCGCCAGCAGCCTCTGGCCGTTCTTCTGCGACTGGTCCTGCGACACCGCGCAGGCGCGGGCATTGTCCTGGATGGCGCAGGACAGCCGCCAGTCCTGGTAGGTCTCCGCCAGCGAGGAGGCGCCGTTGGGCAGCGTTGCGGTTGGCTGCTGCTGCGCATGGGCGGCCTGGGTCCACGAGGCCATGGCCACTGCGCAGACGGCGGCCGCCCACGGCAAAAAATATCGGTCAAACAAGGATTGCGGCTTTCTCATTTCGGTTAGGGGGCCGGTTCGCGGGGCCGTCAGGTGCAGACCCACTCGCGGATTTTGCATTTGCCGCCTGCCGCCTGGCAGGCTTGCAAGGCGAGATCCTCCGCATCCTTGCGGGTCTCGGCGGAGTCCACGCCCCAGGGCGTCAGCCGCTCGGCCTGCTTCTCGCCCACGGCCAGCGCGCCGCAGTGCTTGTAGGGAAAGCCGGTCTCGTCGTCGTCGGTCCAGTGGCGATGATTGCGGAACACGGAGACCACCGCGCAGGCCTTGCCGCCGGCGTTCTCGCAATGCTTGAGCGCGATGTCGGCCGCCTCCTGCCGCTTGTCGGCGCCCCAGAAGAAGCCGTGTTTGACGTCGGGGCTGGAATAGGCGATCGCCGCCCAGATGCCCCTCTCCTCCTGCGGCGGCACAGGCGGCTCGTCCGGTCCCGGCAGGTCGGCCGACACCACCTGCCCGCTCCACAGCAAGGCCATGCACAATACAGCCAAAGCGCGCGATCTCATGTCCAGCAATCCTTTCCGCTAGAGCAATTCCAGGAAAAGTGTGAGCGGTTTTCCATCCGGAATTGCGTGAAACAAAGAGATAGAGCCGATCCGCTCCGCGTCCTCACTTGGCCGCCGACGCGATGGAAATCACCACGCAGCTGTTACCCGTCGGCAAGAGCATGGCTTCGCCCCCATTGCCGCCAAGTTCGTATACCTCGACCTGGCCGAGATGGTCGGTGATCTTGCTGCCTTGCGGCAGGATGGCCGGCATCTCGGCGCAAGGGGTGGCGAACGGCGCCACCCGCACCATCGCGCCCTCGCAGCCCGAGGCGGTCGGCGAGGCGAAAACCACGCCGGCGGCCGGCCCGCTATAATGTTCGCTGGCGTAGTCCATGCCGACAAAGGCCTGCACGGCGTGCTTGTCGGCGGCCTGGTCGTCCCACAGCGACTTGACGCTGTATTTGGTGCCAGTGGTCAACAGTTGGCCGAGCACCGGAAAGACAGTGGAACAGGACTGCACGCCGGCCTTCTTGACGTGCTGGAGGAAGGGCGTGTCCGGCAGTTCGGGGGCCGCCGTCCCGGCCTGCGCGGCCGTCGGGCTGCCGACCAGGCCGGCGATCGCGGTATAGTTGGCGGCGGCAAAGCCGATGCCCACCATCGCCAGCGCCATCAGCGACAATCCGACGACACGCGGCCACCGCCGCGCCGGCTCGGCGAGCCGCTTGCGGTCCGGCTCGACGGCCGGGCCGGGGCGCGGCGCGGCGGTCGGGCTGGTGCGCGTCGCGGACATGAACGGGTCTTGCTGGTTCACTGTGCTGCCTCGGTTATTTGAAGGGCGCAAGGGCGTCGGACAGGCCCTTGAGCGTTGCGGTCAGGGTAATGGTCTGGCCATCGACGGTCGGATAGGAGATCGACGGCGCGGCATTCTGCGAAATCTGCTGGCGCATCACCGGCCCCACCGGCAGCATGCCGACGCAGACCGCCTCGTTGCAGCCGTTGAGGTGGACGTCGATCGGCTGGTCGCGCCCGTCGAACTTTAGCGACACCAGCCCGTCGCTCCTGGCGTTCGGCGCCGTGCGCAGGATCATGTACGGCTTGCCGTCCTGGGTGGCGGCAAGCGACCAGCTGAAGGCCATCTTGCCGGACCCGTCCTCGATAATCTGCGAGACGTTGCAGATTTTCTTGCGCGCCTTCAGGTTCTCGTCGCAGATCAGCGTCCAGTTGCCGAACGGGCGGATGGTGCGCTGGTAGTCGCCAAGCTTCACCTCGGGCGGCACCGCCACGTCGGAGGGCTTGATCCTGTAGGGCGAGGCGACCTGCGCGGCGGCCTGCCCGGCGACGAACGCCAGGCAGGCCAGTATGGCAAGGCAGGTAGAAATTGATCGCCGGTTCATTCCCGCCTCAGTTCAAGGTGAAGCTCAGGCCGGCGCCGACACCGACATTGCCGCCCGCCGCCGTGCCGGAGACATTGCCGCGAATGCGGCCGTCCTCGCTGGTGTAGCCGGCACCGAAGGCAAATGCGCTGGAGTCCCGCCAGAAGCCACCGCCGGCCGCCACGCTCAGCTTTCCGGGCCGGTCGTCGTAGCGCAGCGAGGCTGCGGCAAGGCCGATCGCCGCCGCCTGGCGGGCTTCGTCGCGTATACCGTCGATATCGGTATTAAGCTGGCTGAGCTTCTGGTCGGTATAGTTGTTGGCCTGCTGCAAGGTCGTGGCGGCGACCTTGTCGGTATAGGCGTTGGATGTGTTGATGCTCGTGGCCAGCCCCTGGTTCAGCTGGTTGACGTTGACCGCGTCAGTGCCGGCAACGCCGGGGCCGACATTGGAGATGACGACCGGCGCGTTGACGTCGCCGCCCTGCAGGGTGATGCTGTTCTTCTTGGTGCCGTCCGGATTGGTGTCATACGTCACCGCATTCTGAGTGAGGTTGCCGAGCCCCGATTTCAAATCCTCGACCGCCGTGTTGGTGGCGTAGAGCTGGGAGCCGTTTATCGCATCGGTGCTGCCGGCGTTGACCTGTCCGGCGGCGACATTGGTGATCGTGCGCTCGGCGCCGGCGGCGCCGACGCTGACGGTGCCGACCGGGGCGGTGCCGGCAAAGGCGTAGGTCTTGCCGTTGATGACGGTGCTGGAGGTGCCGACCGCGGTCTGCGTCGACGAGCCCGAACCCAGCGCCACATCGTTGGCGTTGTTGGCCTTGGCGCCCTGGCCGAGCGCCACCGCGCCCTGCCCCGTGGCCGTCGAGCCGTTGCCGGCGGCGAGGCTGTCGGTGCCGTTGGCCACGCTGGCCGGTCCGATCGCCACGCTGTTGGTGCCGTTGGCGGCACTGTCGGCCAGCGTCGAATTGGCGTGGAAATACTTGATGCCGCCGCCATTGGAGATGTTGGTCAGCGCATTGTCGACGGCCGTCAAGCCGTCAAAGACGGTCGTATAGCTGTTGCCCTGGACGGTGTAGGTCGGGCCGGTGATCGAGCCGTCGGGATTGACCGTGGTGCTGCCGCCGAACAGGTTGGCGATGTTTTGCGACACGCCGCGCAGCTGCGAGACGTTGACGGCATCGGTGTTGGCCGAGCCGGCCGCGAGATTGGTGAGCTTGCGTTCGGCCCCGGCGCCGCCGATCGACACCTCGCCGACCGAAGTCTGCGGGCCGGCCAGCGCATAGGCCGTGTAGTTGGCCTGCGCGCCGACCGTGGTGATCGATTGGGCACCGAGCGCGACGCTGTTGATGAACGTGCTCTGGGCGCCGGCGCCAAGCGCCACCGACTGGATGCCGGAGGCAGTCGAATTGGTGCCGAGCGCTACGCCGTCGGCCAGCATCACATGGGCGTTCTGGCCGATGGCCGTTCCGCCGGGCGCGGTCTGGTCGACGATGGCGCCGTTGCCGATGCCGACGCCATTGTCGCCGTTGACCACGGTGGTCGGGCCGACCGCAACCGACTCGGCGCCGACCGCCAGTGAATCGCCGGCAGCCGAATTGGCGTGGAAATACTTGGTCGGGGTCGTCGCGACCGAAGCGATCGCCCCCTGCAGCTGGCGCACGGTGACGGCATCCTGCGCCTGCGTGCCGTCAGCCACGTTGGTGATCTGGCGGTAGGCGGTGCTGGTGCCGACCGAGACGGCGCCGAGCAGCGTCTTGTCGGTGGTGTTGAACTGGATGAAGTTCGTCGGGCCGGCAGCGATCTGGCCGGTGGCCGGCGCCAAGGCCCGATCGGACACGGAACCCGAACCGAGCGCCACGCTGCCGTCGATGCTGGCAAGGCTGTCGCGGCCGAGCCCGAGCGCGCTGACGCCGGTCGCGGTCGCCTGGTAGCCGACGGCTGTCGATCCGACCCCTTGCGCGAAGGAATCGGTCTGCGCCAGGCCGGCCTCGTTGGTGCGGGCGTAGCGGATACCCATGCCATTGGCGTCGGTATAGGCGGTCGAGGTGTCGCCAGCGATGTTGCTGATCGTGTTGCCGAGATTGGTGATATTGCCGCCGATATTGGCGATGTCTGATGTATTCTGCGTCACCTGCTGGTTGGTGGCGAAGAGCTGCGAGCCGTTAACGGCGTCGGTCGAGCCACCGGTCAACTGGCCTGCGGCGACGTTCTGGATCTGGCGTTCGGCACCCGCCGAGCCGACCGAGAAGGCGCCCGCGGGGGTGGTGCCGGCGAAGGTGTAGTTGACGCCGCCGATGGTCGCGCCGCCGACCGCCGTCGTGGCGCCCGATGCCGAATTCAGGCCGATCGCCACGTCGCCGGCATTGTTGGCGACGGCGTTCGGGCCGACTGCGACGGAATTCGATCCGAGCGCCTGGGAGTCCGGCAAGGCCGAGTTGGCATGGAAATACTTGATGCCGCCGCCGGTGGTGATGTTGTTGACGGTGGTGCCGATGGCGTTGACCGCCTGGTTGGTGGCGAAGAGCTGCGAGCCGTTGACCGCGTCGGTCGACGTCAAGCTGATCCGGCCCGCGGCGACGTTAGTGAGCGTGCGCTCGGCCCCGACTGCGCCGATGCTGACCGTCGAGGTCGGCGTGGTGCCCTGGAAGGCGTAGGTGGTGCCGTTGATCACCGCATTGGGCGTGCCGACCGCAACGGCGGTCACCGAGCCCGAGCCGAGCGCCACGTCGCCTGCGTTGCCGGCGTTTGCGAGGGCGCCCAGCGCGATTGCATTCTGGGCGCCGGCATTGGCTCCCGCTCCGAGAGCGGTCGCTTGAACGCCGGTTGCAAATGCGTTCTGGCCGATCGCGGTGCTGGATGTGGCCGTGGCATTGGCGTTGGCGCCGATGGCGGTGCTGTATTGGCCCGAGGCCTTGGATATGTATCCCAACGCCGTTGCGTCGAGGGCCGATGCGACAGCGCCGGTGCCGATGGCCGAGGCGTTGACGTCGGAGGCGCTCGCATTGGTACCTGCCGCGATGGCGCTCGTCCCCGACGCGGTCGAGGTGGGCCCGATGGCGACGGAATCCGTGCCCGTCGCCGACGAATCCGCCAATGTCGAGTTGGCATGGAAATACTTGATGCCGTTGCCGATATTGATGTTGTTGAGCGTGGTGCCGATGGCGTCGACCGCCTGGTTGGTGGCGAAGAGCTGCGAGCCGTTGACCGCGTCCGTCGAGGAGCCGCTGATCCGCCCCGCGGCGACGTTGGTGAGCGTGCGTTCCGCGCCGGGGGCGCCGATACTGACCGTCGAGGCCGGCGTGGTGCCCTGGAAGGCGTAGGTGGTGCCGTTGATCACCGCATTGGGCGTGCCGACCGCAACGGCGGTCACCGAGCCCGAACCGAGCGCCACGTCGCCGGAGCTTGCCGCTGCGGTGGCGCCATTGCCGAGCGCGACATTGCCGGCGAGGCCGGCCGCGCCCGCGGTGGAGCCGTTGCCGAACGCCACGGAACCTTGCCCGATCGCCTTGTTGTTGTTGCCGATCGCGACGGCGCCGGCGGCCTGGTTGGCGGCGGTGGCGGTTGCCGTGCCGTCGCTGTTGGCGATGTTGTTGGCGCCACCGGTGAAGGCGCCGGTGCCGCTGGCATAGCTGGGGTCACCGATGGAAACCGCGCCATCGCCATAGGCGGTGTTGCCGGAGCCGATGGAGATGGCCTTGCCGCCGGTCGCCACCGCATTGGTGCCGATGGCGACCGCCTGGGCCGAACTGGCTTTGGCGCTGGTGCCCATGGCGATGGCGTCCTGCGCACTCGCATTGGCGGACTTGCCGACCGCCGCGCTGTTTATACCGCTCGCCGTGGCGCCCAATCCCAGTGCACTTGCGCTCGCGGCGGTGGCCGCGGCGTTGTTGCCGAGTGCCGTGGCGGACACCCCCGTGGCTTGGGCTCCCGAACCCGCTGCCATCGAGCCGATACCACTCGATACAGCCTGGTTGCCCAGCGCCACTGAGAAATCGGCCGAGGCATTGGTGCTGGAGCCGAGCGCTGTCGAGTTCAGCCCTGCCGCATTGGCCGATTTGCCCAAGGCGACGGCACTGTCCGCGCTGGCGACAGCTGACCAGCCCCCGGCGAACGACAAGCCGCCAGTGGCGGACGAGCTGGTGCCGACAGCGGTGGAATTCCCTCCCGAAGCGACAGAGAAGGTGCCCAAGGCGTTGGCGCCGCCGCCGGTGGCGCTAGCCTGGACGCCGAGCGCGACCGTATTGATATTGTTTGAGATCGTGCCTTGACCCAGCGCCATCGCGCCCCCCGTGCCCGTGGCTTTTGCGCTCAGGCCGAGAGCCACCGAGTATTGCGCCGACGCAACGGATGAACGTCCTACCGCGATCGCGTCGACCTGGGATGCCGTGACATCCGTGCCGATACCGATGGCGCTCTGTGCCAGCGCTCCTGTTCCAGCAACGGTGCGCGAACCAAGATAGACGGAGTTCAACGCGGTCGCGGTCGATTGGAAGCCGATCGCGACGGCATTCTGAGCGCCAGCGCTGGCGCTGCTGCCTTGGGCAAGGGAATCCAATCCGGACGCAACGGTGTTTACACCGAAAGCACTGGCGCGCAGTCCGCTCGCAGTGGAAGTGAAGCCGATGGCGGACGACGCACTACCGGTCGCCTGAGCGAGGGCACCAAAGGCAGATGCATTTGCCACGGCGCCGGAGCTCGTTCCTACCGCGACAGCGCTTTGGCCGCTGGTGGTGGCTGCAACGCCAATAGCCTGGGAATTCACTCCACCGGAAACCGCGCGACAGCCGATCGCCATGCCGCCGTCCGTGGTGGTGACGGATGCTGGAAAGCCAGCGCAGCCGATGGCGATGCCGTTGACGCTCCCGCCCGCCACGGTGCCGCCGCCGGCTGTGTAATTTTGCGCATAGGCCGCTGTCATCATGGACGACGAGAGGGCGAGCAGCGCGATCATCGCCAGCAGCACGCGGCCGACGGTGGCACCGAGCGAACCGCCCGCGGCGAGCGAGCCGGGTTCGAGCCGGTCGCGCCCCATGCCGGAAAGGTACCTTGCCCGATCCTGAGCAAACGAGTGACGTGAGATGTGATTGTCGGTCATGGTCCCTCTCAGCGCGCAAGTCGGCATGAAAATGTCAGACAATTCCCCCAAGCGGCAGAAAGACATGATTCTTGTGCGCGGTATTTCACGATTTTGCTGTATCGAAAGAAAAAATCGCGGAACAACTCGGCAGAGGTTAACGGCTTATTACTTTAGCCGGAACTTTAATAGGTAACTCCTATATTACCAAGAGATACCTCAGCTTATCTGTCACCTGGTCTTCGAGATAAGCTTGTTCAACCGCACTCGCAGTGGCGTTACATGCCGGTATTTCTTCATCATGGTGGTGAAATGGCTCTGGCTCGAGAAACCGCTGAGATGGGCGATGTCGGCAATCGTCAGGCTGCTCTCGGCGAGCAGTTTCTCCGCGAAGTCCAGCCGCAGGTCGAGGATATACTGATGCGGCGGCGTCCCGAACGTCCGCGAGAAGGCCCGCACGAAGTGATAGGATGAAAGCCCGCAGACCGCGGCCACTTCGGCAATCGCCAGCTTGCGCGAAAAATTCTCGTCCAGGAAGTCCCGCACCTTGCGCGCGCTGCTGACGGAGAGCCCGCCTCTTACATTCGCCAGCGGCTGCTTCACCATATTCATCCCGGCAGTCCGTCTCGGGAAATCATCATCATGGCGCACTTTCTCGGCCTCCTGACAAATCCCTGTGGGAACCAAACCTTAGGTTCGCGCACGCGGTTCCCGGGAAAACAAATCGTAATTGAGCAGGGTGAACCGCCATTGTTCCCTTGCAGGAAATCCCGGTCTCTGAGCTCCGCGCGCCTGTCGTGGCGGCGGCGCCATGCCGCGCGGCGCACATATTTGCGGGCGGAAGGGGACGCCGTCCGGCTTTCTCTTGGAGTTCCTGCCGTAATCGTTTCCGGCTTCAGGCGTCGAAACGCCTCAGTTTCTGGCGGAAGCATGACCGGTTGGCGTCCTTCCGCCGTACTTCTTCATGGTGGAGGCCAAATGGCTTTGATCGGAAAAGCCAGAGAGGCAGGCGACTTCTGCCATGGAAAGCTGGCCGCCGGCCTGGGCCGCGGCCTTTCTGGGACCCACACTTTCGGGGATGATGTCGAGGACGTATCGCGTCGTTCGGTCGCGACCGACGCCTCGGGAATCGCCGCTTCCCCGAACCTCGCCTGGGTATTTCATTCCGCCTCGCCTGCGTCGCCGCCGCCTGAAAGCCCCCCTTCGCCCGCGTCAACCCGCAATCAGCGTAACGCAGGGGCCGGGGATAAGAAAGGGCATCGTATACAACGAGAAAATTATGTTCCGGAAAGGCAAAGCAGAAATTGCTAAAGTAACAGGCGAAGATTGTCTCCAGATAGACAGGTCTTTTCCAATGGCGCATTGCGCCCATCGGCATGAACGAGGCACGCATTTCCAATTATGCGGGAAGAATTGAGATAGAGGCCCGATCCGGTTTCGTCAGTCCTGCCGCTTCGGCTGTGCCGTCGAAGGCGGCGGCCGTGGCGCGCCGGATAGCTGCAATCAAGTTCGCCGCTGTCGGTCACAGATCATCGCGCCGTCCCTCGTAAAGGTCCCACGCCAGTTCCACGAACCCCAGAAGAACATCTTCCCGGTTCCACCCGGCCGCGACCGCCGCCTCGACGATTTCACGCACGAGGGGCAACAATTGGCGCTGGCATTCGACGGAGATGTCGCCGGCGGAATCATCCCCCGGAGGCTTGTCGAAGTTGTACTTCACCATCTGGCCCTCCCCGCGCCACCAGGCAAAATGTTACGTCATTAATATTGTTCCAGCTTATATACAGTAAGCCAGCGACCAAGCATAGAAGCCCTGGAAGACCAAAGGTCGCGTAGGACTAGCGCCGGGCGACCTCTTCCCTATGCTTCAACGCCCGCGTCGCCGCCCGGGCGTTCTTGTCAGACCCCACCCTGAAGACCATTTCGGAGGGCGCTTCCGCCGCCCAAATCGTTGAAGCGCCGCATCGCGGTGAAGCACGGCCTGACGCCGGAGCAATACCGCGCCAAATGGATCCTGCCTTCCAACTACCCGATGGTGGCGCCGACCTATTCCGCCAGCCGCTCGAACCTGGCCAAAAGCAATGGGCTCGGCCGCAAGGCGAAATAGACCGCCGCCGTACCAGAGGTGCGGTGGTTACTCGCCCAACCACGGGGTTCATCCCGCAGGCAGGGCCTGTCTCTCCACCGGCGGCAAGTGTGGCGCATCCAGCCCGGTGAAGGGATCGCGCCAGGCGTCGATCTCCTCCAGCCGCCGATACCAGCACGCGAGGTTGGGATAGTCGTCGAGCGGCAGGCCGGCGACGTCGTTGAAGGGCAGGAACGTCGCCATGCGGAAGTCGGCGTAGGAGACCGAAGCCCCGACCAGCCATCGCCTGCGGGCAAGCTCGGCATCGAGGATCGCGGCGGCCTTGCCGAACACCTCCAGCCCCTCCTCAACCTTTGCCGCATTGATCGGTCCAATCCGATAGCGCTGCTTGGTGCCGCGCTCGAAATGCACCATGTCGCAGGCCCTGACAAAGTTCTCCTTGCCCCAGCTCAGCCAGCGGATCATGTCGGGTTCGTCGCCGCCGCCGCGCCAGAAATTCGAACCCGCGTCGCGCGACAGCCGGCAGGCGATGGCGTCGGCCTCCCACAGGCTGCCTCCAGGCCATGCCAGGATCGGAAGGGACAGGCTGGGATTGAGCGACCGGAATCGTTCCGCCTGCCCCGGCGCAAACGGTGAGGCGAATTCGAAGCTCACCTCCGCCTTGAGGTGACGCGCCACGGCAACCGCCAGGCGCGGATTGGGGTTGCGGCTGAAGTAGAGTTTCATGTCTGGCCCGTCCCGGGTGGTGGCGGCGCGACCTTATCACGAGATCGCACCACATCGCCCATGGATCGGCAAGCCTGTGGATAGTAACCAGTCGTTCACCATGGGCCGGCATTCGAATTGAAGACGCCGGGCGGATGTCTAGCCTGACCCTGCATCGCAACCCCAATGTGGTGCACCCCAACGCCCCAAATGGCGGCCGGCGTTTTCAAGTTCTCTCCACAAGTATGCGCCGGTCGCCACCCCATCGCTCGCTGTCCTGGCAGCGCCTGCCGAAGCCGACGCGGGATTCGCTGGCACAGCGCTTGAAACCCGCTACTCCGCGCAAGGCCGGGGTTGACCGGCCCGGACCGCGAGGCGACACTTCACCCCGAAGAGCAGTTCCGGGAACGGCCATGGCCGGCCCGGACCGCGCCAAGGCAAGTGCGAGGAGGAAATGCGATGGAAGAGCCCGAACGGTGGCGCCACATGTCGACGGCGCCGAAGGACGGCAGCCGGATCCTGGTCACGGTCCGCCCCTCCGAACAGGGGCCGGCGGAAGTCGACCTTGCCTACTGGGCACGCGGCGACCAGTTCGCCAGCGAAGGCTGGCGCGCGTCCGATTCCTCGCCCGGCCGCGTCGTCGAATATGCCGAGCCGGAACTGAAGTGCTGGATGCCCCTGCCCTCCGCCAACCTCAGCCGCGGCGGCTCGATGCCCGCGCCCTGGGAAGGCGAAGACGTGCAACAGCTGGATGGGTCGGGGATTTAGACGTTATCGACCAGCAGGCCTTGATTGTATCGCATTTGAGATACATATATCGGGTCGGCAACTGATCTATCCGTTTGATCGTTTCGATCATACCGGCAAGGAGTCCGACATGGCTACCAACACCAAGATGATCCATGTCAGGGTCGATGACGAGATTCGGGAAGAGGCATCCTCGGTTCTGGGATCGCTCGGTCTTTCTGTTTCTGATGCCATTCGCGTGTTTCTCCATCGCGTTGTCGCGACACAGAGTTTTCCGCTTGAACTCAAGGTTCCCAACGAAGAAACCCGTGCGGCCCTTGCCGAAGCGCGTGAGATCAGGAAGGCGCGCAAGGCTCGTTTCGCCACGCCAGACGAGCTGTTTGCCGATCTCGACGGCAGTAAGTAAACGCGGCGAGCCAGCAACTTGAAAAAGCCGAGCGCGGACAGACGAGCTTCCTTGCCGAGAGCATCGGACTACGCCAAGCAGTTTCGGAAAGACTGGGACCGCTACAACAAGGCCGGCAAGACGGATATGAACCGCGCCATCGAACTGATGACGCGGATCATTCTGAAACAGCCGCTCGGCGCCGAATGGTCCGATCATGAGCTTTCGGGCAAGGAATGGAAAGGCGCCAGGGAGGCTCATATTGGCGGTGATTTCCTCCTCGTCTACGCCGCCGATGACGACTTCGTCGAATTTGTGCGGCTCGGATCGCACTCGGAATTGTTCGGACGCTGAAGCCAAGTGACGCCTTTGGACTGTCAGCTTGGAAATGTAGAGACCTCCGGCTACGGTTGGCCCTGTCTCAGCGGGATTGAAGCAGATTCCAAAACCCACTTTTCTCGACATCGCCCGCCGCGCCGGCGTCGGTACCGCGACCGTCGAGCGCGTGCTCAATGGCCGGGGCGGCGTGCGGCCGCAGATGGTGGAGAAGGTCGTCGCCGCGGCGCGTTCGCTCGACTATCCGCGCCGGTTGCCGGAGGCGCATCGCGGTATCCTGCGCATCGAGGTCATCCTGGTGCGGCCGGACTCGACTTTTTTCTCGCGCCTGTCGCGCGCCTTCGAGCGCATTGCGGCCACGCTTGACCGCACGGTCGCCGTGCACCGCACCTTCCTCGACGAAGGCGACGCTTCCGCCGTCGCCCGGCGCATCCGCGAGCCCGGCATGCGCCGTGGCGGCCTGATCCTGGCGGTGCCGGACGATCCGCTGATCCGCGCAGCCCTGGCCGAAGTCGAGGCGCAGGGCGTGCCGACCGTCCAGGTGGTGACCCGCATCGGCGGTTCGACAGGCGATTATGTCGGCATCGACAATTACGCGGCCGGCCGCATGGCCGCACAATTGATGAGCCGCATGCAGCCCAGCACTGGCAGCATCGTCGCGCTCTGCCACAGCCAGATCTACCAGGTGCACCGGGACCGCATTCGCGGCTTCTCCGACTATCTCTTTGAGCACCCGCGCGCCGACCTCGCCTTCGCGGAAGTGCTGTTCGGCCATGACGAAGGACCAAGAAGCGCCGATCTTCTGGTCGACGCGCTGCGGCAGAGGCCCGATCTCGCCGGCTTCTACAATGCCGGCGGCGGCAATGGCTCGCTGAACGACATGCTCGCCCGCCATCCGCGCCGCAACGACGTTTTCTTCGTCGGCCATGAACTGACCGAGCGCAGCGACGCAGCGCTGCGTCAAGGGACCATGGATGTCGTGCTCGATCAGGCGCCGGAAGCACAGGCGCGCCGCGCCATCGACCTTGTGCTGGCGCGGCTCGGCCTGCACGATTTGCCAATCGACAATCCGCCGATCCGTTTCATCACCTTCACCGCCGAGAACCTTTGATCTGATTTGATCAAGGAACAAGCGGCCTTCCGTCGGCCGCGATGCTACGCCTCTCGCAAATGGGAGGACGACAGTGACGAGACGGCTGACGGTACACGATCTGCAGAGCGCCAAGGGCAGCAAGAAATGGCTGCAGCTGCATGTCGACACGCCGGCAGAGGCGGCTGCCGCCGTCGCCAGCGACATCGTCATCCTCTCCTGCGAACCCGATCATAATCTGGAATTGATCCGCCAGGCGGCCCCTTTCGCCTTCCTCTCCGTCGGCATGCCGCATGGCGCGGTCGCCTCATCAGATGAGGCGGTGCGGCTCGGCTTCGCCATGATGCAGCGCGGCGCCGATGCGGTCTATTCATCGCATTCGCCGCGCTTCATCGAGGCGATGGCGGCCGAAGGCATCCCCGTCACCGGCCATGTCGGCCTGGTGCCGAACCGCGCCACTTGGACCAATTTCCGCGCCATCGGCAAATCAGCCGAGGAAGCGCTCAAGGTGCTGCGCGCGGCAAAAGACCTGGAAAATGCCGGCGCGGCCTGCATCGAGGTCGAAGTGGTGCCGGTCAGGCTCGCCGACCACATCACCCGCTCGACGCCACTGATCACCATGGGCATGGGCTGCGGCAGCGCTTGCGACACGCAATACCTGTTTTCCAGCGACGTGCTGGGCACCCACAGCGGCCACTACCCGCGCCATGCCAGGCGCTATGCCGATTTCGTCACCCTGGAAGCCGAGTTGCAGGAGAAGCGCGTTGGCGCCTTCCGCGCCTTCGGCCGCGACGTGGCTGAAGGCCTCTACCCCGAAGCCAGGCACCAGGTGGACATGGACGATGCCGCCTACGACCGCCTCCTCACCCTTTCCCAGGCACTGTGAGGCCGCCATGGACGATCTGAAATACGGCACCCGCAACAAGCGCGGCGACTGGGCTCCGCGTGAGCCGGTCGGCACCGCGCCGCTGTTTGCCTTTCCGCCGCGGCCGCTGACGCTGCTCAAATGGCTGCCGCACTATTTCCTGCCCTACAACATGCTGTTCGCCGCGCTGGCTGTCGTCTGGTGGCGCTTCGTGCTGCCCGATGTCGAGGTGATGAAGACGCTCTCCTTCGGCTGGATCGCCAAGCTCTTCCTCGTCAACTGCGTGGCGCTGCTCGTCTTCTTCGGCGCCTTCGAGATCCGGCTCTATACGCTAAAAGCCCAGGGCAACCGATTCAAATACAACGGCAAATGGCCGTCCGAGCAGAAGAACAAGGCGTTCCTGTTCGAGAACCAGAACATCGACAACATGCTGCGCACCTTCGGCACCGGCATGCCGATCTGGACGGCGATCGAAGTGGCGATCCTCTATGCCTACGCCAATGGCTACGTGCCGTGGCTAAGCTTCGCCGAGCATCCCGTCTACCTGTTCTTTCTGGCACTCGCCGCACCCGTCATCCATGAGACGCATTTCTTCCTGCTGCACAGGGCGATCCACTGGCCGCCGCTCTACAAATGGGTGCATTCGGTGCACCACAATTCGGTCAACCCTTCGCCCTGGTCGTCGCTGGCGATGCACCCGGTCGAGCAGTTCGGCTATCTCGGCGTGGCGCTCTGGCACCTGGTCATTCCGTCCAACCCGATCCTGGCGCTCTACCAGCTCCACCTCGCCGGCTTCGGCGCCATCCCCGGCCATGTCGGCTTCGACAAGGTGGAGATCGGCGAGGACAGAGCCGTCGATAGCCACGCCTACATCCACTACCTCCACCACAAATATTTCGAGGTGAACTACGGCGACGGGCTCATCCCGTTCGACAGATGGTTCGGCACTTTCCACGACGGCAGCAAGGAGGGCGAGGCCCGCATGGAGGCCCGCTACGAAAAGAAGAAGGCGCGCGCCAACGCCGTCCGCTGACCGACCGGCCAGACAAGCCCGACCAGACAGCCACATGGATGGCGGCGGTCATCCATCCAGCCATCCCGCAAGGGCCGGTAATGAGGAGTGAACCGGCACTCCATCCACCAGGGAGGAAAACCGTGAAGAAGCTTCTCATTTCGACGGCACTGGCAGCGCTCATGTCGACCAACGCCTTCGCCGCCAAGATCGGCGTCAGCATCGTCAACTTCGACAACAATTTCCAGACGCTCTTGATGCACGGCATGCAGGACCGCGCCAAGGAGAAAGACGCCGGCATCCAGGTCGAGGATGCGCAGAACGATGTCGCCAAGCAGCTTGACCAGGTAAAGAACTTCATCGCCAGCGGCGTTGACGCCATCATCGTCACGCTGGTCGACACCAATGCGTCGAAGACGATCAGCGAGGAAGCCGCCAAGGCCGGCATTCCGCTGGTCTTCGTCAACCTCGAACCGTCCGATATGGCGAACCTGCCGGAAAAGCAGGTCTATGTCGGCTCGAACGAAACCGAATCCGGCACGCTGGAAGCATTCGAGGTCTGCAAGCTGCTGCGCGCCAAGGGCAAATCTGCTGGCGCTACGGCCTATATCGTCATGGGCAGCCTTGTGCATCAGGCAGCCCTCCAGCGCACCAAGGATGTCGAGCAGATCTTTTCCACCGACATGTGCAATTTCATCAAGATCACCGACAAGCAGTCGTCCGAATGGGCGCGCGACAATGCGCAGAACCTGATGACCAACTGGCTGACGGCGGGGCCGGCACCGGACGCCGTCATCGCCAACAATGATGAATCCGCCATCGGCACCATCCTGGCGCTGAAGGCCAACGGCATCGACATGAAGAACGTTGTCGTCGGCGGCATCGACGCCACGCAGGACGGCCTGCAATCGATGAAGGCGGGCGACCTTGCGGTGACCGTGTTCCAGAACGCCAAGGGCCAGGGTGGCGGCGGTGTGGACGCAGCGCTCGCGCTTGCCAAGGGCGAGAAGGTCGACCGCGTCGTCTATGTGCCGTTCGAGCTGGTCACGCCGGCCAACGCCGCCGACTACCTCAGCAAGAATTGATCCCAGGACCGAAGCCTCCGGGACGGCACGCCAACCGTCCCGGAGACCACACGGAACTCACGAGGAAAAAATGTCCAGCTGGATCAAGGCCTGCGGCCTGGACGACATCGAACAGGAAGGCGCCCGCCGCTTCGACCATGCGGGCCGCACCTATGCCATCTTCCGCTCACCCGACGACGAGGTGTTCTGCACCGACGGGCTCTGCACCCACGAGGCCGTCCACCTCGCCGACGGGCTGGTGATGGACTACGAAGTCGAATGCCCCAAGCACGCCGGCGCCTTCGACTATCGCACCGGCGCGGCCAAGCGCCTGCCGCCTTGCATCAATCTCAGGAGCTATCCGGCCCGCCTGGAAGGCGGCGCGGTGATGGTCCACCTGCCCGAGTGAGGGGCGGCCGACAGCCCCGCCTCAGAACAAAAACGCCGCTGTCGCCGGGTTCGGCCCGCCGCGTCCGCTGGCCGAATCCATGCCGCGGATGGCTGCCAGCTCCTGCTCGTCCAGTTCGAAATCGAAGACGTCGAAATTGGCCGCTATGCGATCCTGATGGACCGACTTCGGGATGACGATCAGCCCTTCCTGGAGATGCCAGCGGATCATCGTCTGCGCGGCTGACTTCCCGTGCTTCTTGGCGATGCCCGCGATGGTTGGATCGGCAAGCAGCTTGCCACTGCCCAGCGGGCTCCAGCTTTCGGTCTCGATCTTGTGCCTGGCATGGAATTCCCGCAGCGCGCGCTGCTGGAAGCGCGGATGCAGCTCGACCTGGTTGACGACCGGAACCACGCCGGTCTCGCCGATGATCCGCTCCAGATGATCCGGGTTGAAATTCGACACGCCGATCGACTTGATGCGGCCGGCCTTCCGCAGCTCGATCAGCGTCTTCCACGCCTCGACATATCTACCCTGGCTGGGCACCGGCCAGTGGATCAGGAACAGGTCGAGCCGTTCGATGCCGAGCTTTTCCATCGTGTCGTCGAAGGCGCGAAGTGCCGCGTCGCGCTGGTGGGCGCCGTTGCGCAGCTTGGAGGTGATGAAGATCTCGCTTCTCGGCACGCCGGCAGTGCGGATCGCCTCTCCGACGCCCTCCTCATTGTTGTAGCCCTCGGCGGTGTCGATCAGCCGGTAGCCGGCCTTGATCCCCCAGCCCACGACTTGCGTGGCCATCTCGTCAGCGACCTGCCACACGCCAAGGCCAAGCTGGGGAATGGCGGCGCCGTCGTTCAACGTGATCTGTTCGGGCATGGTCAGGTCCTTTGCGAAGAAATGTCCGGGCGGTCGCCCAACCCAGCCTATCTAGGCACGTGCCGGGGCGCCGGCCAGTCGCCGGCGGACAAATTCGCGAGCTCGCAGCCCTCATATCTCCATCAGGGTATCCGGCTCATTTTGGCCGGCGCACCGCCCGCACCACGCCCGCGGATGTGCTGCCGCAAAAGAGCCGGTCGCCGCCATCGGATTCCAGCCCGGAGACGCCGATGCCGGCTGGCATATCGAGCTTCTCCAGGACCTTGCCCGTTTGCGGGTCGACGCGGCGCAGGTCGCTCTCGTCGCCTTCCCAGGTGGCATGCCACAATTCGCCGTCCACCCAGGTCACCCCGGTGACGAAGCGGTTGGACTCGATGGTGCGCAGGATTTTTCCGGTCTCGGGATCGATCTGGTGGATCTTGCGCTCCCGGTACTGCCCCACCCAGAGCGTCCCTTCGGCCCAGGTCAACCCGGAGTCCGCGCCGCCGCCGGGCGCCGGAATGGTGGCCAGAACCGTCCCGGTGTCGGGGTCGATCTTCTGGATGCGGTCCATGGCGAGCTGGAAAAAATGCCGGCCGTCATAGGCCGTGCCGGCGTGTGCCGCGACATCGATGGAACGCAGCGCCTGCCCGCTTTGCGGATCGAAGGCATTGAGTTTTTCGCCCGACGCAAACCAGACATTGTTGCCGTCAAAGCTCACCCCATGCACCCGCTCCACGCCCGGAAAGGGTCCGTATTCGCGCAGGATTTCAGCCGCTGAATGTTTCATGTCCTGATCCCCAATATTTCATCCCGCCCTTCCTAGCCGTTTGGCAGCGGCGCGGGGAGTAACAAGGTGGTCGTGAAACCCGCGACGGGCGGCGTCATCCAGCGCCGCGCCCGCCCATGGCCGAACGACTGCACCTTGCCGGCCTCGACAAGCATCTCAAGCGCCCTTTGCACGCTGCGCTGGCCGGTTCCGAGCGCAACAGCCAGTGCCGAGCTCGACCACGCTTCGCCATCGGCGAGCAGCGCCAGCACGTCCGCGTGCCGCTCCTCGATCGGTCGCGCCAGCGCCACCACCGCGCGCGCCTGTCGCGGCGCCAGCGTGAAGCCGCCCTTGGTCGCTTTTATGTCGGCGAGCCCGGCAAGCTCCGCGCGCAGCCGCCCGATCTCGACCCGCAGCCTGGCGCGATGCGATTCATCAGCGTGCCTGCCGCCGAAGGCCGTGGCGATGAGCGCCGCCCGCGAGACGTCGCCGGGCCACGCTTCGGCGAGTGTACGGGCCAGCGAAAACAGCACCGGCCGCGTCGCCAGCGAGATCGTCGCTCCCTCCGCGCGCACGGCATAGCGAAAGGCATCGACGACCAGCGCCGGCGATGCCTGCAGCGCCTCGACCTCTTCGAGCAGCAGCGGCCGTTCCGCGCCTTGCGCGATCAGCCGCGCCGCCGGCGTCGCCAGCGCCAGGGACGCGCTCTCCACTTCCGCGATGAGTCCGGGAATGCCGGCCCGACGGGCGGCATGACGTGCCCATTCAAGTGCGGCGCGCGCCGGCCTGGTCCTCAAGCGCCGCATGGCGATGCCCGCGACGGCGAGCTCATGCGCGGCCCGCACGGCAGGCGGCAGCGGCGTCGGGTCCAGCCCGGCCAGCACTTGTTCGGCCTCATCGAGACGGCCGATCAGCAGCAGGCGCCGCACCTTGAGATGGCCGGCATGCGCCGCATTCAGTCGGTCGCCATGCTTCTCCAGGGTTATGCGCGCCGCGTCGAGCGCCTTGGCCGGCCAGCCCAGGTCGCGCGAGACCAGCGCGATCTCGGCTTCGGCGACCACGCATCTGGCGCGCGCTACCGCTTCCCTGGGGCCGAAGGCACGCCCGGCTCGGCGCAGCAAAAGCTTGGCGCGTTCGAGTTCGCCAAGCTGCGCCATGGCGATGCCGCGCAGCGCCAGCGCCGGCGCATCCTCGCGCAAGGCGACGCGGTCGAGCGCGCCGAGCGGATCACCGGCCGCCAGCGCCAGTCCTGCCGCCGTGATCAGCGAGTCCATTCAAATCCCGTCACACTTGTAACTCCCGCCCTGCGCGCCACCGCCCTAACTTAAGTCACCACCGCCGGCCAGCAAGCCGCATCGGCCCAAGGAGACCTAGCCATATGGCTGAGGTGCTTTGGCCAGCGTTGACGTCAATACCGGCACTTGTTAGCCTGAGCATCTCAGGTAGTATTTTTAAGCATCTCATAAGGGATAACTGAAAATGCCTGCTTCCGACGACATGGAACACACCGCGCGGCCCCGCCATCCCTGCTGCGGTGAGCCCTCAAATCCCGTCACACTTGTAACTCCCACCCCTGCCCTTCACCGCCCTACCCTACCTCACGATCCGCAAGCAACAACACGCCGCAACGGCTCAATGACCGGCAAAGGAGACGAGCAATGACCAAGCACATGACAATGAAGACCCCACCAGTGGTTTCAAGGAAGGACTGGGAAGCCGCGCGCGAACAGATGCTGGTGAAGGAGAAAGCCACGATGCGCGCCAGGGACGCGCTGTCCGCCGAGCGCCGGCGCATGCCGTGGATGGAAGTGGACAAGCCCTATGCGTTTGAGGGTCCAAATGGCAAGGCGAGCCTGCTCGACTTGTTCGAAGGCCGCCGCCAGTTGATCGTCTACCGCGCCTTCTTCGAACCGGGCGTCTATGGCTGGCCTGAGCACGCCTGCCGCGGCTGCTCGCTCGGCGCCGACCAGGTCGGTCACCTCGCCCACCTCAACGCCCGCAACACCACGCTCGCCTACGCCTCGCGCGCGCCGCAGCCCGACGTCGAGCGGCTGAAGACGCGCATGGGCTGGGAGATGCCCTGGTACACAATCACCGACAGCTTCGACAAGGATTTCGGCGTCGACGAATGGCACGGCCACAACGTCTTCATCCACGATGGCGACCGCATCTTCCGCACCTATTTCATCAACAGCCGCGGCGACGAGGCGATGGGCACCGTCTGGAGCTATCTCGACGCCACCCCGCTCGGCCGCCAGGAGGTCTGGGAGGACTCGCCTGAAGGCTATCCCCAGACCCCGCTCTACAGCTGGTGGAACTGGCACGACAATTACGAAGCCGGGGCCGACAAGAAATGGGCCGAAGTATCCGCCGCCGGCGAAGCCGCGTTCCGCGACAAGGGCGATCAGTAGGAGCTGGCGGAAGCGCCTGTCCAGCCTGCTTCCTCGCCCCCACGAGGTCCCCGCCTCCGGCGGTGGCGAGGAACCCAGGTTCTGAAGCGTCGCATCAGGAGAAAAGCCATGAGCGATACCCGCAGCACTGAAAACATCGCCGCCCTTGGCGTCGCCGATTGGCTGTGCCTTGCCGCCGCGCCGACCTTCGCCCTGATGGCGCTCGTCTCTCTCAGCGGCGAGGGAGCGATGGGCTGCCTGGGCGCCCCCTCGCCGATCGCCGGAATGCCGGCCATGTATCTCTTGATGAGCGCCTTCCACCTGGCGCCCTGGCTGCGGGTGATTTCCGGCCGCAAGGTACGCACGGTCCGGGACTGACGAGCCGTCGACAAGAGGCTCCGGCCAAGGTTTGCGCGTGGCGACCATTGCCGTCATGGTGGATGCCCGAAAGTCACCAGAGGCATCATGCGCATTGGCATTCTGGGTTCGGGCCTGATGGGCGGCAAACTGGACACCAACCTGGCGCGCGCCGGACATCAGGTGATGTTCAGCTATTCGCGCCACCACGAGACATTGCAGCGGCTGGCCAGCGCAGGCTGGTAATTGCACGGCCGATATCCGGTCGCGCTACCATGCCTCTACTGCCCTGAACCGCAAGCTGTCCATCGACAGTTTTAACCAACCTGCAGGAGCGAGCCTGCGGAGAACCGATGAACGCACGAGGGCTGCTGTCGAGATAATCGCCGGCAAAGCCAGTGGCGGTATCGCAAGAAGCAAGGTCCTTTTCGGCCTGCAACGTGTGGCCAATCCATCAGCAATGGCTAATTGACAGCCCTCCGGAAACGGCGCTCACTGCCTTGCAAGGTGGGCCGCAGCAAGGCGGGCGATATCGGCCGCCGGCGTCACCTTGGGGAGGATGCCATGCCGACAGTCATTGGCCATCACAACATCACGAAAGACAGCAAGCATTGGCTTAGTTCACCCAAGCGCAAGGAGCTTTTCGGCACGCTTGGGATCACCAACATCCGCACCTTTGTCGACCCGCAGAACCCGAAACGGGTGGCTGTGATGATGGACGTCCCTGATATGGATGCCCTGGCGGCAATGATGCAAAGCAAGGAAGCCGCCGACGCGATGGCGCACGATGGCGTGGTGCCGGAGTCGCTGGTCATCCTGGTCGAAGCGAAGGGCTAGCCGCGCCGCCACTCAGGGTCTGCGATTTTCCAGAGTCATAGCCAGCGATGGGCGCGGAATCTCTCCCGCGCCCGTGCCACTTGCCCTACCTCAATTGCATTTCGGCTTGGCGCCGTTACAGGCGTCGACGAGTTCTGCCGGCGGGTCCTTATGGAAGACGGTCTTGTAAGATTCCAGCACATTGGACTGCACCACCGGCAGCGACTGCACGCCGACCCAGGCGGGCGTGGGTTGCCCGATCAACGCCTTCATCATCGCCAGCGCTTCGGCGACGCCCTGGTCGTACGGGCGCTGCGAGCCGGTTGCCTTGAGCGGCCCGCCCTTGGCGATCTCGATTGCCGATTGCAGGCCGAGATCGACCGTGGTGATCGGAACGTCGATGCCTTGCGCGCGCATCGATGACAGCGTGTCGAGCGCCGGCTGGTCCCAGACAGCGTAGAGGCCCTTCACATCGGGATTGCCGGTCAGGAAGTCGCCGGCGATCTGC
This sequence comes from bacterium M00.F.Ca.ET.205.01.1.1, assembly GCA_004791255.1. Taxonomy (GTDB): domain Bacteria; phylum Pseudomonadota; class Alphaproteobacteria; order Rhizobiales; family Rhizobiaceae; genus Mesorhizobium. The sequence goes on along the minus strand of SRUQ01000012.1, from coordinate 143,684 downwards.
GAGACTTTCGACGGATCGGTGAAGTCGACCTGCTTCATGACGATGTCGGGCCGGTTCTTCTTCATCCACTCGCTGACGCCCTTGGTGCGCTCATTGGTGCTGAAATAGTCGACGCCGAAATTCACCAGGCCGATCGTGCCGCCTTTCGGCATGCAGGAGGCGAGGATCGTCGCGGCGATCTGGCCATTCCCCTGGCTGTCGGCCGAGATCATCGAGGCAAAATCCTTGGGAGATTCGAGGCCAACCGGGATGCTGTCCATGAACACCAGCTTGATGCCGGCCTCGCCCACCTTCTTGTAGGTCGGCGCCGTCGCGGTGAAATCGACGGGGATGGAAATGATGCCGTCCGGATGCTGCTGGATGGTGTTCTCGATATCGGCGATCTGCTTGTCGACCTGGTATTCGGCCGACGCCACCCCGGTGACCGTCACGCCATATTTGGCCAGTGTCTCGCTGATGCCTTGCACCTGCAGTTGCGACCAGTCGAGGTTCACCGTCTGCATGGAAATGCCGACCTTGAACTTGCCGGCCTTGACCTTGGCGGCTTCATCGTCGGTCAGTTTCAGCTCGTCGGGCGAGGCTGCCTTTTCGCCATGCGGGCCCTGGCCGACAATGCCCGTGGGACCAAGCGTGGCCATGTCGACGCCGGTGACGCAGGTGTCGGGCGTCTGTGCCAGGCTGATGGACGTCGACAGGGCGAACGCGCTGGCGGCGAGGCTCAATGTACCGGATAGGATTCTTGCCGAATGCTTCATGACTTCCTCCGTTGATTGTTGACGTCTGGTTTGCCGTTTGGAGCCGGCGGTTTTCTGCGTATATCCGTGGATGCGCGCCTTACCTCCTCGTGAACGCGACCGCGGCGACGATGATTGCCCCCTTGATGACCAGTTGCAGCGACGAGCTGACGCCAAGCAGCACCAGCCCGTTGTTAAGCGTGCCAATAATCAGGCTGCCAAGCAGCGTGCCGAGCACGAAGCCGCGGCCGCCGAACAGGCTGCAGCCGCCAAGGATCACCGAGGCGATGACATCGAGCTCCATGCCTTGCACCACATCGGGGCGCGCCGCGTGCGAACGCGCCGACAGGATCAGCGATGCCAGTCCGGCAAGCGTGCCGGTCAGCACGAAGGCCAGCGTCGTGACCTGCTTGATGTTGACGCCGGAATAGAGTGCGGCCGTCGGATTGCCGCCCGCCGCATAAACCCGCCGCCCATAGACGCTGTAATGGAGCAGCAATATGCCGGCGATGGTTACGCCGAGCGTCCACAGGATCGGCGCCGGGATGCCGAGCATCGAGCCCTCCCCGAAGATCGCGAAGTAATATTCGTTGGTGATGATGACCGGCTTGGTGTTGGTGACCATCAGCGCCAGACCGCGCGCGCCGCTCAGCGTGCCCAGCGTCACCAGGAAGGACGGGATTTCGAGGCGGGTGGTCAGAACCCCGTTGATCAGCCCGATCAACGCGCCCGTGCCCAGCCCCGCAACCGCACCGACCACCCAGTTGTTGGCGACAAAGGCCATGGCCAGCGACGCGCTCATGCCCGAGAGCGCCAGCGTCGAGGCCACCGACAGGTCTATCTGCCTTGAGATGATGACGAATGTCATGCCCACCGCAATGATGGAGACCAGGGTCGTCTGCCGGCCGATGTTGAGAAAATTGTCGATCGACAGGAACCAGGGCGATGCCAGGCTGAACACGATCAGCATGATGGCGAAGGCGACATAGAGCATGTAGGGACGCTCGCCCTGCAGCAGATGCTGCAGCGCTGAACGACCGCGCGGTTGGTTGAGGCCGCCCTTTGCCGCTGGTGTGTTTGTCTCGGTCATGCCGCGTGTTCTTCCGATGGCTGCGAAAGCTGGATGAGGTGGTGGAGATCTTCGGCGCTACCGAGGTCCTGCCGCGAAATCGTCCTGGTGATCCGGCCGTCGACGACGATGGAGATGCGGTCGCAAAGCTGCAGCAACTCGGAAAGATCCGAAGACACCAGAAGCACACCGCTGCCGGCCACTGCGGCGGCGCGAATGACGCCATAAATCTCCTCGCGCGCGCCGACATCGACGCCGACCGTCGGCTCGTCGAGCAGCAGCACGCGCGGCCTGGGCTCATTCCATTTGCCGAACACCACCTTCTGCTGGTTGCCGCCGGACAGGTTCTTCACCGGCGTCAGAGCGCCGGGCGCCTTGACCGCCAGCCTGCGCATCGCCGCATTGGCGTGCTCACTCGCCGAACGGCGCTGCAGCCAGCCGAGGCGGGAGAAATGCGGCAGCCGGGGCAAGGTCAGATTGCGCTCTATCGAATGGTCGAGCACCAGGCCCTGGACGTGCCGGTCCTCCGGCACCAGCGCGATGCCTCGCCCGATCGCCGCGGCCGGACCGGACGCCGCCAGCGCAGCGCCGTCGAGGCTGGCTTCGCCGGACTGGACGGGTCGCAGGCCGAAGATGGTCTGCAGGATTTCCGTGCGCCCGCTCCCGATCAGGCCGGCAAGGCCATGGATTTCGCCGCCGCGCAGCTGGAGATTGACCCGGTCGAGCCGGTCGTTGCCGACATCCTTCAATTCGAGCACGGGCTTGTCAGCCGAATGCGTCGGTGAGCGCGTGCTTTGTCCGCTTGCCGCGTCGTCCGTCTTCAGCACGGCGTGATCCGGCCCGACGATCGCGCCGACCAGTTGCCGCATATTGGTTTCTTGCGTGACGAAAGTTCCGGCGTTCTGCCCGTCGCGAAACACCGTCACCCGGTTTGAAATCCGGAACACTTCGTTCAGGCGGTGGGTGACGTAGATCACGCCCACCCCACGCGCGGCGACGGCGCGGATCGCCTCGAACAGGATCTTCTCTTCATCGTCGGTCAGCGCCGAGGTCGGCTCGTCAAGGATAAGCAGCCGGACGTCGCCCATCAGCGCCTTGGCGATCTCGGTCATCTGGCGATAGGCGAAGGGCAACGACCCGACCATGGCGCGGGCATCGAGCGGAATGTTCTGTGATTTCAGGAATGCCTCGGCCTGCGCCACCAACTGGCGCTTTTTCAGGAAACCGAGCCGCGTCTTCGGCTCTCGCCCCAAGAGCAGATTGTCGGCAACCGAAAGCGATTCGACCAGGCTCAGATCCTGGTAGACGACCGCCACGCCGGCATCGCGCGACTGGGCGGGTGAAGCGAAGGTGATGGGCTTACCATCGATTTCGATCGAGCCGCCATCATGCACATGCACGCCGCTCAGAATCTTGATCAGCGTCGATTTGCCGGCCCCGTTTTCACCAAGCAGCGCGTGGACTTCACCCGACCGGATTTCCAGGCTGACGCCGCGCAGCGCATTGACGCCGCCGAACCTCTTGCTGACGCCCTCGACGCGCAGCAAGGGGGCCTCGAACATCGGCGCAATCGAACCCTGTTCGATCATGACGCCCGCGCTTCCTCCCTTTGACGCGTTCCCTACCCCAGACTGCCGAGATTGTCGTTTTGAGACTTATCTTACTTTTTTTGTGACTTTTCCATCAGAAATGCCAAATGTCAAATGAAGTCAGGCAGGCGGCCGCTGGCGCTGCACAGGGAATTTGGCAGAAGCCTCCCAAACTTCGTCATCCGCGGACGAAGCAGGAGCGAAGCTCCGTCGCGGAGACCCGAGGATGACAAAGCGATAAGCGGTCGCGCCAATCGCCAGGGGAATCAGAACGAATCCGGCGAAGCCTCGCCGTGCTCGGTGATGACGGCGTCGAAGCCGTCCATTGGCGCGAAGAAAGCGCGCTTGAGCTTGCCGATCTTGCTCGAATCGACAACGAGGTAGTTTTCGCGCGCCAGGCCCATCACCTTCTGCTTCACCACCGCCTCATGGAAATGCTCGCAGGTGGCGCCGCGCTTGGCATCGACCCCGGCAGCCGAGAGGAAGGCGGCATTGATGCCGACGCTCTTCAAAATATCGAAATCATGCGTGCCCGAGAAGGACGCCGAGGCCGGGTGATAGACGCCACCCAGCATGATGATGGTTATGTTGGCTTTGCGGCTCAGGCGCTCGGCGACGTTCATCGCGTAACATATTGCGGTTATTTGATAATCGTCCGGAATGAGATCGACCAGATGGATCAGCGTTGTGCCGCAGTCGATGAAGATCGTCTCGTCGGGCCGTATCTTGCGCACGGCATGCGCGCAGGCCTCGCGCTTTGCCGCCGCGTGGCTGTCGGCCGCGGTCGCCAGTTCGTAAGGCGCGTCGGCATCGATCTCCGCTGCCGCCAGTATGTGCCCGCCGAGATAGGCGATCTGCCCCTGGTTGGTGGCGATGTCGCGCCGCACCGTCATCTCGGAGACGCCGAGCAGCGTTGCCGCTTCGCTGAGATGAATGACCCGCCGCTCCGACAGGAGATGCATCAGCCTGGCAGTCCTTTGCGCTTTGCGAGCCGTCATCAATGGGGCCTGTCGATCGCCTGAAATGTAAGGAATTTAACAAACGCTGCTGTCGAGATGCAAGCGCGGTGTTCGCCCTGCAATGCCCTGCGGCCCTTAGGGTGAGATCGTGAAGACCATCAGGCCTTGGTCGATTTCTCCGCCCCGAACCGCAGCCCGTCCATCAACAGCTTGACCAGCCGGCGCGAGCGGTCGCGCCACTCCGGTGTGTCGGGCGCCGAATAGATCCCGCCCAAGGCATGCAGCACATCGGACGCATCGACGTCACCGCGGATGGTGCCATCGGCCACCGCCGCCTCGACCAGTTGCCGCAGCGCCTGCGTAACCCGCCCAAACGTGTCGGAGAACAGCGTCGAGTTGGTGGTGAGCAGGATGCGCAGGCTGGTCGCTAGCCCCCGCTTGGTGGCGATATAATCGACGAAACGCTGCATCCACTCTTCCAGCGCGACGTCGGAGGCATGCTCGTGCGCGAGTTCGCCCGCCGCCGCGCACAGCCCCTCTACCTCGCGCCGGTAGACCACCTCGACCAGGTGCTCGCGCGTCGGGAAATGCCGGTAGAGCGTGCCGATGCCGACGCCGGCGCGGCGCGCGATCTCCTCAAGCGAGGCATCGATGCCGCGCTCGGTGAAGGCCGATGCCGCCACCTCGACCAGCCGGTCGCGATTGCGGCGCGCGTCGGCGCGCAGCCGCTTCTCGGCCACGTCGGGCTTCTGTTCGACAAGTGTGGGCGGCTCAACAGCCAACTTTTTTCTCCACTGCGGATATGGGGGCTTGAACCATGCCTGGCCAGCCCCCACGTAAATAAACGGAGGCGCCTCCGCTTATAGTGGAGAAGCCTTATCATATAATCAGGGGGAGCGGTATGTCACGTGCTGAAAGCTTGCAGGCCAACGCAATCTCTTGCTGGACGGGAGATAACGCCCTCCGCCCCTTGCCCTCTCCTCCCCCGACACCAAATCCATCCCCGCAGCGTCAAGCAACTGGAGCCAGACGCCCATGAACCTTCCCATCACGCTTACCATCAACGGACACCGGCACCAGTTGGAGGTGGATCCTCGCCTAACCCTCCTGGACCTGCTGCGCGAACGGCTTGACCTCACCGGCACCAAGAAGGGCTGCGACCGCGGCCAGTGCGGCGCCTGCACGGTGCTGGTCGACGGCAGGCGCGTCAATTCCTGCCTGGCGCTGGCGCTCAGCCATGACGGCGCCGATATCCTGACCATCGAGGGCGTCGCCCATGGCGAAGAGCTGCATCCGGTGCAGGCTGCTTTCATCGCCCATGACGGCTTCCAGTGTGGCTTCTGCACGCCCGGCCAGATCATGAGCACGCTCGGCCTGATCGCCGAAGGCCAGGCCGGCGACGATCCCGAGCGCATCCGCGAGGCGATGAGCGGCAATTTGTGCCGCTGCGCCGCCTATGGCGGCATCGTCGAGGCAATCCTGGAAGCCCAGGAAAACATGGCCAAAACCGACCGGAGGACCGCGGCATGAGAGACTTCGATTACATCAGGCCCGCCTCCATCCCCGACGCCATCGCCGCGGCCGCCGAGCCGGGGGCGACCTATCTCGCCGGCGGCACCAATTTGCTCGACCTGATGAAGGGCGGCGTCACCAGCCCCGACCGCATCGTCGACATCTCGCGCCTGCCCGACCTCAACCGCATCGAGTGGCTGGTCGATGGCGGCCTGCGCATCGGTGCGCTGGTCCGCAATGCCGATCTTGCCCACGATACGTCATTCGCCAAGGCCTATCCGGCGGTGGCCGAGGCGTTGCTGTCTGGAGCCTCGGCGCAACTGCGCAATGCCGCCACGGTCGGCGGCAATCTGTTGCAGCGCACGCGCTGCAGTTACTTCTACGACACCGCCGGCCCCTGCAACAAGCGCGAGCCCGGCTCGGGCTGTACCGCACTGGGTGGCGAGAACCGCCTGCACGCCGTACTTGGCTGGAGCAATGCCTGCATCGCCACCCATCCGTCGGATTTCTGCGTGCCGCTGGTGGCGCTCGACGCCGTGGTCGAGATCGAGGGCAGGAACGGCCGGCGTCACGTGACGCTGGAGGAATTCCACCGGCTTCCCGGCGAGACGCCGCAGCGCGAGAATGCGCTGGAGCCCGGCGACCTCGTCGTGGCGGTGCGCCTGCCGCAGGAGGCCGCCTCGTTCTCCGCTAATGCCCGCTATCTGAAAGTGCGCGAACGCACCTCCTATGCTTTCGCCGTCGTCTCGGCCGCAGCAGGGCTTGCCGTCGAAGGCGGCAAGATCCGCACGGCAAGGTTGGCGCTGGGCGGTGTCGCCGCCAAGCCGTGGCGGGCGCGTTCGGCGGAAGCCGTCCTGCTCGGCGCCGATGCCGACGAGGCGACCTTCGCCCGCGCCGCCGACACGGCATTGGCCGATGCCAAACCCTCCGGCGACAATGCGTTCAAGATCGAGCTTGCCCGCCGCATCGTGGTCAGGACGCTGATGGCAGCCCTGGCGGGAACTCCCGAGCGGCTGCCGGCCCTTCCTGCTTCCCCCTTTTCCTCCATTCCCGGAGCGCGCCATGACGCTTGAACTCAGCCTCAACCAGCAACCCGCCCATAGCCGGCAGGGATCCAGCATCGGCCAGCCGCTGACTCGCCGCGATGGTTTTCTCAAGGTCACCGGTGCGGCTCGCTATGCCGCCGACAACCACCCCGCCGGCATGCTCTATGCCGTGCTGGCGGTCAGCAGCATCGCGCGCGGCCGGGTCGCTTCGCTCGATATCGAGGCGGCCAAGGCGTACGAGGGCGTGGTCGAGGTGATGACACCGCAAAACCGGCCGGCGCTCGCCGTCGATCCGGACGCCAAGCACCATCCCTTCATGTTCCGGCTCGATTTGCTGCAGAACGACAAGGTCCGCTACGCCAACCAGACCATCGCCGTGGTGATTGCGCAAACGCTGGAGGCGGCGACCGAAGGCGCCGCGCTACTGTCACCTCGCTATGAAGTACAGCCGGCGCGGGTTGGTCTCGACGGCGCCAAAAGCTTCGTGCCGGCGGCCGTCGGGGTCGGCAATCCGGCGGTCCAGCACAAGGGCGATGTCGCGGCCGGCCTCGACGCGGCGGCAACGCGCATCGAGGCCAGCTACGAAACGCCGGCCCAGTACCACAACGCCATGGAACCGCATGCGATCGTTGCCGCCTGGGATGGTGACAGGCTGTCGATCGACACGCCGAGCCAGGGGCTTGCCATGGCGCAGGGCCGCATCGCCGGCCTGTTCGGCATCGCGCCCGACAACATCCATATCCGCAGCCCTTTCCTGGGCGGCGGCTTCGGCTCGAAGGGCATGATCTCCGGCCCGCAGGTGCTGGGCGTTCTGGCGGCACGGCTGGTCGGCCGCCCGGTCAAGCTGGTGCTGCGGCGCGAACAGATGTACGGACCGGTCGGCCACCGCGCACCGACGCGCCAGACGCTGCGCATGGGCATGGATGGCGAAGGCAAGCTGACGGCGATCGACCATCACGCCAGGACCGCGTCGAGCACGTTCGACGATTTCTTCGAACCGGCGGCGGATGCTTCGCACTCGCTCTATGCCAGCCCGGCCATCGCCACCTCGCACGAGGCGGTGCGGCTCGACACCGGCACACCGCTGTTCATGCGGGCGCCCGGCGAAGCCACCGGCTCGATCGCGCTCGAGAGCGCCATCGACGAGGCGGCTGAGGCCTGTGGCATGGATCCGCTGGAATTCCGATTGAAGAACTATGCCGAGGTCGAACCGATGACCGGCAAGCCGTTCTCCTCCAAGGCGCTGCGCGAATGCTACGCCCAGGCGGCCAAGAGCTTCGGCTGGGCCGACCGCCCGGTCGAGCCGCGGCTGATGCGCGACGCGGAAGGCTTCCTCACCGGCTGGGGCATGGGCACGGCGACATTCCCGGCCCTGATGTTCCAGGCCGAGGCCCGCGCCGTGCTGAGAAGCGACGGCAGCGGACTGATGGAGACCGGCGCGCAGGATATGGGTCAAGGCGCCTGGACCGCCTTTGCCCAGATCGCCGCCGACGGGCTGGGACTGGACATCGACCGGGTCGAGTTCAGGGCCGGCAGCTCCGACCTGCCCAACGCCGGCATTGCCGGCGGCTCCGGCCACACGGCGACGGCAGGCATGGCGATCCACAATGCCGGCGCCGCCGTCATCGCCAGGCTCGCCGATCTCGCCACCGGTGACGAGCGCTCGCCGCTCTACGGCGCCGGCAACGCCGGCGTGCTGGCGCGCGGCGGCCGGCTCTATCGCCGCGACGATGAAAACCGCAGCGAAAGCTATGCCGATATCCTGACACGCGCGGGCCTCAAGGAGGTCGAAGGCAGCGGCAAAAGCGCTTCCGATCCGGCATCGCAGGAGGCCTATGCCATGCATGCGCACGGTGCGGTCTTCGCCGAGGTGAAGGTCGACCCGGATTTCGGGCAAATCCGCGTAACCAGGCTGGTCGGCGCCTTCGCCGCAGGGCGGGTCATCAATCCACGGCTGGTGCGCAGCCAGTACTATGGCGGCATGATCTGGGGAGTCTCCTTCGCACTGCACGAGGAAGCCATTACCGACCGGCGCTCCGGCCGCAGACATCAGATCAATCGACTTCGCGTCAAGCAGTTGGAGCCAGACGCCCATGACCAGCATTCATCTCGACATCAACGGCCAGAGCCATGCGCTCGACGTCGAGCCGCGCGTCACGCTGCTCGACGCGCTGCGTGAACATCTCGGCCTCACCGGCACCAAGAAGGGCTGCGACCAGGGTCAGTGCGGCGCCTGCACCGTTCATATCGACGGCGAGCGCGTGCTGTCCTGCCTGACGCTCGCCGCCCAGGCCGAAGGCCGTGCCATCACCACCATAGAGGGGCTTGCGCGGGAGGGCGAACTGCATCCCGTGCAGGCTGCCTTCCTCGAACAGGACGCCTTCCAGTGCGGCTATTGCACGCCGGGCCAGATCATGTCGGCCGTGGCCTGCATCCGCGAGGGCCATGCCGGCTCGGATGACGAGATCCGCGAATACATGGCCGGCAATCTCTGCCGCTGCGGCGCCTATCCGCACATCGTCGCCGCGGTGCGCCAGGCAGCCCTGGAGGTCGCGTCATGAGGAATTTTTCCTACCTTCGCGCCACCTCGACCGAAGCCGCACGCCGGGCCGCCGCCCTGCCCGGCGCCATGCTGCTGGCCGGCGGCACAACGCTGATCGACCTTGCCAAATGCGGCGTCGCCGAACCCGACACGCTGGTCGACATCTCTCACCTCAAGGGGCTCGACCGGATTGAAATCGACGAGCACGGCGCCACCATCGGCGCGCTCGCCAGGATGAGCCATGTTGCCGACAACGCAGAGATCAAAAGCCGTTTCCCCGCCATCTCCGAAGCGCTGTGGCAGGCGGCCTCGGCGCAGTTGCGCAACATGGCGACCATCGGCGGCAATCTGATGCAGCGCACGCGCTGCCCCTATTTCCGCGATCCCTCCAACTTCTCCGCTTGCAACAAGCGGCAGCCGGACAGTGGCTGTGCCGCGATCGGCGGCGTCACCAGGGGCCACGCAGTGCTGGGCACCAGCGAAGCCTGCATCGCCATGTATCCCGGCGATCTCGCCACCGCGCTGGTCGCCTTCGACGCCACGGTCCACCTCGACGAACGCCAGATGCCGGTCGACGCCTTTTTCCTGCTGCCCGGCACCACGCCGCAGCGCGAACACCCACTCGAACCGGGCGAGATGATCACCGCCATCTCGCTTCCCGCCTCGGCCGCCGCCCGCCGTTCGACCTATCTCAAGGTGCGCGACCGCCAGTCCTATGAGTTCGCCGCCGCGAGTGCCGCCGTCGGTCTCGAACTGGAAGCGGACGGCCGCACCATCCGCGACCTGCGCGTCGCGCTTGGCGGCGTCGCCACCAAGCCGTGGCGGGCGCGTGCCGTGGAAGACGCGCTGAAAGGCAAGGTGCTGGAGGAAGAAACCGTCCGCCAGGCGAGCCGGCTCGCCGTCGAAGGCGCCGTCGACCATGGCGCCAACCACTACAAGATCGAACTGGCGCCGCGCGTCGTCGCCCGCGCCATCCTCAAGATGGGAGAAGCCGCATGACCGTTCACATCACGAGACATGGCGATGCTTCGGACGGTGGCACCGATGCCGTCGGCGGCCGGCTGTCGCGCGTCGACGGCCCGGCCAAGATCACTGGTGCGGCAAGATACGCGGTCGAACAGCATCTCCAGGGCCTCGCCTACGCCGTGCTGGTCGAGAGCACGATCGCCGCGGGCAAGGTGCAATCCATCGATGCGACCGAGGCGCGGGCCGCCCCCGGCGTGCTCCTGGTGCTGACGCCGGACAACGCCATGCCGCTCAAGACCGCGTCCGACTGGTTCGGCAACACGCCGCCGGATGTGCCGTACTGCCCGCTGGCGCGCGACATCATCTTTTCCGGCCAGCATGTCGCGGCGGTGGTTGCCGAGACCTTCGAACAGGCGGTCGCCGCGGCCGCCCTGGTCAAGGTCGCCTATGACGAGACGCCGGCGATCGTCGATCTCAACGACCCCAAGGCCGGCGACGGCATCCCGATCGACGCCATGACCAAGGAATGGGGCGACGCCAGCGCCGCCTTCACCGCGGCTCCGGTGCGCATCTGCAGCGCTTACACCACGCCGCGCGAATACCAGGTGCCGATGGAGCCGCACGGGCTGATCGCTGCATGGCAGGGCGACCGGCTGACCGTGTGGGAGCCTAGCCAGTGGCTGGACGGCATGGCCCGCACCTATGCCGAATGGTTCGCCATTCCGTTCGAGAATGTGCGCCTGGTCGCGCCCTATGTTGGCGGCGGCTTCGGCTCCAAGGCGCTGGCGCTCAGTCATGGCGCGATTGCCGCGAGTGCCGCCAAAATGCTGGGACGGCCAGTAAAGCTGGTGATGACACGGCCGCAGACCTTCACCGGCTATGGCGGCAGGGCCTCGACGCGCCAGACGCTGGCGCTCGGCGCAGACGCCGAGGGCCGCATCCAGTCGATCGTTCATCGCGGCGTCAACGAAACCTCGATGGACGGCATGTGGGTCGAGCCGCTCGGTTCGACCACCGCGATCATGTATGCCGCACCGAATTTCTCGTCGCGCCAGAACGTCGTGCGGGTCAACACGGTGACGCCGGGCGCGATGCGCGCGCCGGGCGAAAACCCCAGCGCCTTCGGCATCGAAAGCGCCATCGATGAGCTTGCCTATGAGGTCGGCATCGACCCGCTGGAGATCAGGCTGAGGAATTATGCCGAGCAGGACCCGCACACCAGAAAAGCCTGGTCGACCAGGCAACTGCGCGAGGCTTTTGCAGCCGGCGCCGAGCGTTTCGGTTGGTCGAAACGGACGGCCGCACCGCGCTCGATGCGCGACGGCAACCATCTTGTCGGCTGGGGCGTCGCCGCCGGCACCTATCCGGTGCGGCGCGCCTATGGCGAGGCAATGGTGCGCATCCTGGCCGACGGCTCGGTCGAGGTCGAAAGCTCCTCGATCGACATGGGCCAGGGCACCTACACCATCCTGGCGCAGACCGCCGCCGAGACGCTGGGCGTGCCGGTGGAGCAGGTCTCCGTGAAACTCGGCGACTCGCATTTTGCCCGTGCGGGTGTCACCGGCGGCTCGCGGCTTGCCGGCGTCATGACTGGTGCCGTCTTCAAGGCGGCCGGCCAGGCGCTTGACGAACTGATCGGGCTCGCGCTCTCCGACCCACGCTCGCCTTTCGAGACGCTGCAGGCGAACACGCTTTCCGTCAGGGGTGGCCGCATCGCCTCGCCGCGCGGCGAAGGGCCGGAGCTGTCGATCGCCGAGCTCATGAGCAAGCTCGGCCGCGATAGCATCGAGGCCAAAGGCGACACCATGCCGGCGAACTCGACGCTGGAGGAGCGCTACAAGAACTACACCACCATCGCCATGGCGTTGCCGCACACGGAGGGCGACTATTCGCGCTATTCCTGGTGCGCGCATTTCGTCGAGGTGCGCGTCGACGAGGATTTCGGCACGGTGCGTGTCTCGCGCGTGGTGTCGGCGATGGATTGCGGGCGGCTCTACAACCCAAAGCTGGCTGAAAGCCAGTGGAAGGGCGGCATCATCATGGGCATCGGCCAGGCGCTTCTGGAAGAAGGCATCGTCGACCGCCGACACGGCCGCATCGTCAACAACAATCTTGGCGACTATCTGGTGCCGACCAACGCCGACATTCCCGACATCGAGGTCATCTCGGTCGGCATTCCCGACCTGCACTCCTCCGCGCTCGGCGGCAAGGGTGCGGGGGAAGTGGGGATCGTCGGCGTGGCGCCGGCGATTGCCAACGCTGTGTTCCACGCAACCGGCAAGCGGGTGCGGGACCTGCCGATCACGCTGGAGAAGCTGATTTGAGGTGGCGGCGAAGCTGTCGATCTCTTCCGCAAGCGAGACATCGGCAATTCCGCCGCCGACTCCATCAACTCCCCTGCTGCTTCAGGAACTGGCTGAGCAGATCCACCGGCAGCGGGAACACCACCGTGGACGAGCGCTCGCCGGCGATGTCGTGCAGGGCTTCGAAATAACGCAGCTGCATGGCCTGCGGCTCGGCCGCCAGCATCCGGCCCGCCTCGACCAGTTTCGCCGCCGCCTGCTGCTCGCCATCGGCATTGATGACCTTGGCGCGCCGCAGCCGCTCGGCCTCGGCCTGCTTGGCGATGGCGCGGACCATGCTCTCGTTCAGGTCGACATGCTTGATCTCGACATTGGACACTTTGATGCCCCACGCATCGGTGCGCTGATCGAGGATCTCCTGGATATCGCTGTTGAGCTTGTCGCGTTCGGCCAGCATCTCGTCGAGCTCGTGCTTGCCGAGCACCGAGCGCAGCGTGGTCTGCGCCAGCTGGTTGGTGGCGGCCATATAGTCCTCGACCTGGATGATCGCCCGCTCGGCGTCGACGATGCGGAAATAGAGCACCGCGTTGACCTTCACCGAGACGTTGTCGCGCGAAATCACGTCCTGCGGCGGCACGTCCTGCACCACCACCCGCAGATCGACCTTCACCATCTGCTGGACGAAGGGGACGAGGATGATGAGGCCCGGACCCTTGACCCCGGTGAAGCGGCCGAGTGTGAACACCACGCCGCGCTGATATTCTCTGAGGATGCGGATGGCCGCGGACAGGAAGATGACCACGACCAGCGCAAGCAATAGATAGGCCACATAACCAATGCTCATTGTCTTGCTTCCTTCCTGCCGGCGTCGCGCCGCCGCACGGTCAGCACGAGGTCGTTGATGTCGGTCACCTCGACGCTATCGCCCGGTGCGATGGGCTCGTCGGCCTTCGCCCGCCAGCGCTCGCCTTGGGCCAGCACATGGCCCTCGCTGCCCTGCCAGTCGAGGATTTCGGCCGGCAGGCCGCGCATGGCCTCGCCGCCGACACGCGGCAGCCTCTTGCGCGCCGCCCAGACATAGGTGCCGGTCAGCAGTGCCAACCCGAGCGTCAGCGCGGCGGCTGGACCGATGACCGCCCATGACATGGCGAAGCCCGGACTTTGGGTCTTGAGCAGCATGGCGGCGCCGAACAGAAAGGCGGCCACACCGCCGAGCCCAAGCACCACGGTGGGGTTGAATGCCTCGACGACGAGGAAGGCGACGCCGAGCAGCATCAGGGCGAGGCCGGCATAGTTGATCGGCAGGAGATTGAGGGCGTAGAGCCCAAGCACGAGGCAGATCGTACCGATGACGCCGGGCGCCACGGCACCTGGGCTGGTGAACTCGAAGACGATGGCGTAGACGCCGACCAGCATCAGGATGACGGCGATGTTGGGGTCGGTGATGACGGCGAGCAGCCGGATGAACCAGCCGGGCTCCAGGGTCTCGACCGACAGCCCCTTGGTCGCCAGGACCACTTTCCTGCCGGCCACGTCGACGGTGCGCCCATCGGCCAGTTGCAAGAGCTCGATGGTGTCGTGGGCGACGAAGTCGATGACATGTTCCTGCAGCGCCGCGTTGGCCGACAGGCTCGCCGCCTCACGCACCGCCTTCTCGCCCCAGTCGCCGTTGCGCCCGCGAAGTTCCGCGAGCGAGCGGATCAAGGCGACGGCGTCATTGGTCACCTTGGCCATCATCGCGTCGCCGGCCGGCCGGCCGGTGGCGTCCTTCTCGTCCTTGGCCGGGCCGTTGTCCTTGTCGCCGCCCGGAAGCGACGGCAGCCCGCCCATCTCGACGGGCGTTGCCGCGCCCAGATTGGTGCCGGGCGCCATCGCCGCGACATGGGTGGCGTAGAGGATATAAGTGCCGGCACTCGCCGCGTGGCCGCCGGCCGGCGCGACATAGCCGATGACCGGCACCGGCGAAGCCAAGATATCGGCGATCATCTCGCGCATCGAAGTGACCAGCCCGCCCGGCGTATCAATCTGCAGGATGAGGACCGCGGCGTCCCGTCTGGCGGCGGTATCAAGCCCTTCCTCGAGTTGCCTGGTGCTTGCCGGCCCGATGGCGCCGTCAATGACGACGCTCAAGGCAACCCTCTCGCTCCCGGCCGAGGAGAAGGGAGAAAATGCAGCCACGGCGACAAAAGCCGCGGCAAGAAGGGCCACCCGCGCGAAGGACACGCTCAAAGCTCCATGAACTCAATATGGGTGGTATTTCGGCGAGTCCAAGTGGGGCGACGCCAGTGATCGGCGAAGCCCGAGGCGGCGGGCGATATTCCCCCGTGAGGAGGAGATCGGCAACGCCGCCCTCTCCTGAATACAGCGCGTTACTTCGTATTGATCACCGAAGCGGGGCGGTAGGTGTCCATGGTCGCCCCGTTGCGGTCTTCGTCGAGCAGCGAACCGCTGCCGAAGCTGGCGCGCAGGCCGACGACAAATTTGTTGGCCCTGGTGTCCCGGGCAAACGTTTCGACCTTCGTCCGCTCGAATTGATAGCGTCCGAACAACGACCAGGGGGTTTCGTCGAAACGGTACATTGCCTCGACGGCAACGCCGAATACGTCCTCGTTCATGCCGTAGTTCGTCCTGTTGAAGGCCAGCTCGCCATCGATGCGAAGGTTCTTGTGGACGAAATAGCGTGCCGTGGCGTGCACGCCCCATTGGTCGCCATGAAAGTCGTTGATGGTGAGCTGGCCGACACTGGCCTGGCCGTAGAGGGTCAGATTGCCAAGATAGAGCTGGACCTCCGGGCCGACCGCATAGTTGTTCGCAGTTACGGCGCTGTCGATACCGAATGATGTGTAGGCCGCAAAGGCGCCGGCGGCGAACCTGTCGGGATCGCGGTAATAGAAATGGATCGCGCCGCGCGTGTCGTCCAGAGGGGCATAGTGACCCCAGATTCGGTCGTAGGTCGCGTCTCCCTGCAGGTTCCAGCGTTGCGCAAACGCTACATTGACGCGCGCGGCACCCCCGCCGGCCCGGGTCGTGTAGTCGTCGCCGACAAAGCGAAGCCCGCCGAGATAGAGTTCGCCATAGCCGGAAATATGCGGCGTCAGCACCGCCTCCCCGGCCAGCGGCTGCACGGTATCAGCCGCATGGGCGGATGTGGCGGCGATCAACGACACGACCACGATTGAACAACGATGCATTGAGAGCCTTGAATCCCGCGGCGGAAAAAGGCCGCCGCGGGGTTTGTTCGGTTCGGAAGGTCAGAACTTGTAGCTGAGGCCGACGCGCACATCGTTTGTCTTGAGATCGATGTCAGCAACGGTGTTGAGACCAGCAGCAGCTGAGAGATCCTTGGTGCCGAAGTCGGAGTAGCGATATTCGACGCGGGCGATCCACTTGTCGGTGAAGGCGTGCTCGACGCCAGCCCCGACCGTCCAGCCAAGATGGGTTTCGTCATGGACTGGTATTGAACCGGCGGGACCGGGGGCGATCAAGCCCACTTCATACTTGGCCGCGGCCACGCCTGCCGTGATGTAAGGCAAGGTCCGGTCGAAAGCATAGCCGGCCCGCAGCCGCGCCGAACCCGACCACTTGATTTCACTTTTGAGCAACGCGCCGGCGCCTGCGAAGGTGTCCAACCCGTCGACATTGTTGTACGCGATGTCAGCCTCGGCACCGAGCACGAGGCGGTTCGCCAATTCCTGGTTGAAGCCGATATGGACGCCGCCGATAAATCCGCTCGGATCGAGGGCAGCGTTGACGTCGGTGCCCCCATTGCCAGCGCCGTCGATGAAGAGATTGGATCTTCCGGCTGCGTAGCCGAAGTGACCGCCGGCATAGAGGCCGGACCAGTCGTAGGCGGCGACAGGCGAACCCTCATTGAGGTCCGCCGCGGACGCCATGCCGACAGGCGCGAGAACCAGGGCTGTGGCGAGAAGAATCGTTTTCACTGTTTGCTACCTCAATGCTGTTGCGTCCCCCTGGCCGTGGAAATGCTTCGCGGCGACCCAGGTGTCGTCGAGGAGTCGCATTGTTCGCTGGCGGCGTCTTGGGCTGAGCCGCACCGGAATTGTCCTGGAGCGCGCCTCGGCACTTTCTCGGCTAGTGTGGCTATTCAGCCTCGGTCGATGGCGCCATGCATCTGGCGGACGAGCCGGCCAGGGCACGGCCTTCCGGCACGGCCTGGCGCCAGCCTTGGGCTCCGCTTCAGCGCCGATGCGGCGCCAGCGGCGTGCCCATGTCCGAAACGAGCTTGACGAGATCGGCCTGGCGCCGCGTGCCGGTCTTGGCGAAGATGCGGTTGAGATGGGTCTTCAAGGTGTTTTCGCCGATGCCGAGCGACAGCGCGCTTTCGGACGCGGTCGATCCGCCACCGATCCGCAGCAGGACGCGAGCCTCGGCAGGAGTAAGGTCGAACAGCGTCGTCAGGACGGCCTCGGGAAGTGGCGAGGACGATGTCGTGGTCGAGACGAAGACTGCGGCGCAGGCGGGCCGGAAAGCCGCGCGCGCGGTTCCCTCGGTCAGCGGCAACACATAGGCGACGGCAGGCGGTTGACCCGGGGCTGAAACGGGCAGGCCTATGCCGCGGGAGCCGAGCGACGCATCTTCGCCCGCCGCACTGGCGATTGCTTCCAGCAGGGAGCGGGCTATCGCCGGGTTTTGCGGCTGCAGCAGGCCATTCCTGGACAGAATTGGGCCTTGCCCGGAAAGCATCCGATCGGCAGCCCCATTCGCATGGAGGATTGCTCCGTTGGCGCCGGTGAGAACAACAGGCACGGCGACGTGGTCGAGCGTCTGTCGATAAAGGCTGGTGGTAATGCGGGCTTGATCGAGCAAATCTCCGATCAGCGAGGCACGGCGCAGATGCGGCGCGAGCAGGGCCAGGAAACGCTGCTCTTCAACAGTAATGATTCCCCTGCTGGCCCGCGTGGTGCAGCCCAGGAGCCCCATCCGGTCCGGCGTATGAACGAATTTGACGATGCAGCCTTCGCGCAATCCCTGTGGTTTGGCCCAGTTCTGAAAAAATGGCGTCTGCTGGAGTTCGGTTTCGCTCATCAGCGACAGCGTCGCGACGGGTGTGTCGACGTCGCCGGCGACCGCCGCCCTCAGACCGGGGATGGCGTCAAAGTCATAGTCCTCCTGGAGCGCGCGCATTTGCACGGGATCCCAGGGCGATTGAGCCGCGAAACGGCCGTGATTGTCGCCGGTGCTGGCAAGCGCGATGGTGGAATAGGCCGCGTCGACGGCTTCGGTGATCCGGGTCATGACCCCGGCCCAGTCTTCCGGATTCAAAACGCAATCGTAGATATCACCGATGATCGAAGAAAGCAGTTCACTCCCCAGGCTCTCCACCGTTTCTCCTAAACCTCGGTACGCGCACCATCCGCATCACGGGTGGCGGACAAGAATTGAAACCAGCAATATTTTGAACGGCGGGTCGGTGTGGGACGCCGATCGCCTCGAAGGAATTTTCGGCGTCATACTTTCGGGTGACGCCAAGCGTGGTTGAGCTCGACTAAGGCGTTCAATCGGTTGAACGCCGAGCCATCAATGTTGCTGGTTATTCCTGGAATGGAAAGCGTCGCGTTCGATTTTTTGAAGCTGCGGGATTAGCGGGGCGCTTCCTTGTCGCGAAAGACGGTGTTTTCATCGGCTCAATTGCCCGAGCATCTTGGCGACCGCGATCGGTTTTCCCTCTGGCAGGACATCCACGTCGCCGAGATTTGGTCGGTCGAATACGACATAGCGGAGAACCTGTCTTTCGAAGCGGCGATCGAAGCAACGGCCGTCGGCTCGCTGGTGGCTGCAAGCACGTTCCCCGGCCTGCATCGTAACAGCATCACCACCTCAACCGGCGAGCAGCTTGCGGGTGCGCCAGGCTCGGTGCGGGACTCCCAAACGCGCAATCCTTCGCTCGCGCGCAAAAGTAATCCGCACCGATGTTCAAGCGCCGGATTGATCTGTCGGCGACAAAATCAGGATAGCTAAGGGCTACCCAAATAAGGATATGGAATAACTTTTGATTTCATTCGAGTAAATAGAATGACCCCAAGAGTCTACTCAAAATTGATGATGACGCCGGACCACCGATCGAACTAACATATGAGGGATCCTTGCACAGGATTATCTACAATTCCAGCGACCTGATCGGCGGCGAACAAATCCAGAAAGAGCAATGGATCTCATCGCTGACATCCGGTTACGCCCGTCTGCGTGCCGATCCGGCCATCGGCAGATCGTTCGAAGGCGGGCTCAGGATTGTTCGAACTTGCGACGTTTCGGTGGGCACGATCCACGGCACTGTCAAATCGATATCGAGAACCACTGAAGACATTGCGGCCCAGAGCACCAATAATGTCGTGTTGCTTCTCAATGCCGGACACTCCCCGCTCAGCGTCGACCAGTCGGGAAGGAGCGTCGATCTGAGTCCAGGCGCGTCCGTTCTTGTCGAGCAGAGCGCTCCCTCAATCATCCGAGTGAGCGACGGGCAATGCGGCCTGATCGCCGTGCAGACCGATCGCGAACGCGTGCGTCAGCGATGTGCAGGGTTTGAGGATCGCCTGATGACGGTCGTGTCTAGCTCCATGATGATCAACGCCCTTGTTCGTGCCTATGTCGGCGTTCTGGCCGATGAGAAAGAAGCCGAGTCTCAACTGACCATGCAGTTCGTGGCCGATCATATTGCCGATCTGATCGCCGCCACCGCTTCCATTGCCGCACCTGTGACGGCGCACGACAACGCGGACGCGCGAGGTCTACGTGCGGTACGGACGCAGACGATTCTGAATAAAATTCGCGGCGGCTTCACCGATCCAGAAATCTCCGCGCAAGCTGTCGCAAAAGAACTCGGCCTGTCGGCGCGCTATGTCCAGGATCTGCTTCAGGAGACAGGCATCAGTTTCTCCGAGCGTGTTCTCGAACTGCGCCTGCAGAGAGCGCACAGGATGCTCTCGCAAAGACACCATGACGACATGCGAATCAGTGAAATTGCGATGATGGCGGGCTTCAGCGACGTGTCGTATTTCAATCGCTGCTTCCGCCGTCGCTTCGGCCATACGCCAACGTGCGCCAGATAGACCCGGACCTCGAATGGCGGGCAGCAGGAGCGGCGATCTCGCTGCCCAAGATTTCGAGGCGTGCTACTTTTGGGTGACACCGCGCTTGATTGACCTCGATTAAGGCCTTAAGTCAAAAGTTGAACGCCAAGCAAATAGTGTTTCTGGTTGTTCCCAGGAATGGAAGCATCGCGTTCAACACTTTGAGGCCGCCGAATTGGCTGCTTGAGGGGGCGGCTCCAGGATGTGTATCCAGAATCTCGCCGGGGCTCCGGTTCCCGAACAAGCTTCCATAAATTTGGCTTCCATAAATTTGGTGCCTCGTGGCAATTTGCGTTCGCAGGCGAGCCGGCTTGCGCTGCGATCCGCCATCGGCATCGCCGCCGCGGCCGGCGCGAGCCTGCTGGCTCCCGGGCAAGCCCGGGCGGACTGCGTCGTCGGCGTCACCATCCAGTGCGACGATACCTTCACCACCGACACGACATACAGCGCCAACCCGCCCAATGACCGCAACTATGTGATTTTGACCAACACGCCGGTGATCGTCGACGTCAATGCAGGAACGACAGTCAGCGGGAACGGCCTTGCCGTTACCAACACCGGCGACGGCGGCGTCTCCATCATCAACAATGGCGTGATCCGCGTCGACCCTGATATGACGCCGACCTCGGGCGGAACCGCGGCCCTGTCGATCTCGGCGGCCGGCGGTACGATCAGCTACACGGGCGGGGACATCGTCAACTATGGCGACGGCAACGCATTCGATGCTGCGCAGACCGGCGGGGCCGGATCGGTCGACATCAACATCTCAGGCAATGTCTTTTCGGCGACAGGCGAAGGCATCACCATCCGTGATGTGGCGACCAGCACCGGCATCTCCATTTTCAGCGGGTCGGTGACCGCGCTGACGGCGGACGGCATCGACGTCCAGTCGCAGTCGGCGACCGGCAATGTGACGGTCATGACGAACGGCGACATCAAGGCCGGCAATATCGGCATCGTCGGGGTCATCCTCAACGCGCTGGCCACCGGCAATGTCGACGTGACCGCCGACGCCTCGATCGACGCCGCGTCAGGCGTCGCCGCCGACAATTTAGGCTCGGGCTCGACCACGGTGACCACGATCGGTCCGGTGACGGCGACCACCGGCAACGGCATCTTCGCTCAGTCGAACGGCGGCGCCGTGACGGTGGCGGCAACCGATGTGACCTCCACCGGCAACACCGCCATCGTTGCACGCCAGACCAACAGTATCACCGACGCCATCGTCACCGTGATCGCGGGCAACGTCTCCGGCACGACGGGCATCGATGTTGTCAATTCCGGCATCGGCGCAACCAGCGTCGCCGCCAACGGCACGGTCACCGCCACATCCGCCGTGGGCATCAAGGTGACCGCCAACGACGCGGTGAACGTGTCGGTCGCCAACACAGTGACCGGCGCCACAGCCGGCCTGACGCTGATCGGTGGCGGCTTCTTTGGAGGCGACATCAGCGTCACCGGCACTGGCGGGTTCGTCGGCGGCACCGGCAGTGCCGCGACCATCCTCAACAACAGCACGGGCACGGTCACGGTCGACATCTCGGGCGCGAGCAGCTCCACCGGCGGCGAAGGCATCGTCGTGCGAGACACTTCGGCCGGCGGCAAGATCAGCGTCGCCACCGGCGCGGTGACGGCGCTGACGGCTGGCAAGGACGGCATCGACGTCCAGAGCCACTCGCTGATCGGCAATATCACCGAGGTCGCCAATGGCGACATCAAGGCCGGCAATGCCGGCATGGTGGCCGTCATTCTCAACGCTGTGGCGGTTGGCAACATCGACGTGACCGCCAACGGGTCGCTCGACGCCCAGTCGGGCATGGGCATTGACGCCGAGAACTACGGCTCTGGCTCGACCAAGGTGACCACGGTCGGTCCGGTCACCGTGACCACCGGCAACGGCATCTTCGCGCGATCGGCCGGCGGCGACGTCACGGTCAACGCCGGCGATGTCACCTCCACCGGCAACACCGCCATCGTCGCACGACAGACCGGCGCGGGCGCGATCGACATCACCACCAGCGGCACGGTAGAAGGCGCCTCCGCCGCGATCGACGCACAATCAAATGCCGGCCACGCGATCGGCATTACTCTTTCCGGCGCGACGCACAACAGCTCTCAGACGGCCGCGGCGCTGGCCATCAACACTGCCGGCGGCGCGACCACGCTCATCAATGACGGCGCGCTGCTTGGCCGGGTGACGCTTGGCGACTTCGTCGACAAGGTGACCAACAATGCCACCTGGACGACCGGGGGCACCAGCCTGTTCGGCGGCGGCATCGACACGGTGGTGAACGCGGCCGGGGCGACGCTGGTCACCGCCAGCGATGGTGCGTCGCTGGAGACCACGACCTTCAGCGGCCTCGAATCCCTGTCGAATTCCGGACGTCTGACCATTCAGGATGGCGGCGCCGGCGACGTCACCGTGGTTTCGGGCAATGCGACGCTCGCCCCCGGTTCGACCTACGCCATCGACATCGGCGCGGCACTGCAGTCGGACCTGCTTCATGTCACCGGCGCTGCGACCATCACCGGCTCGACGCTGAACGTGGCGGTGCAAGGCGCCGCGATCGGCCATTACACGGTGCTGACCGCCGATAGCGGGCTGAACGGCGAGTTCGCCGGTGTGACCGGGATCACCAGCACCGCGTTCCTGTCGGTGACTGATAGCTATGACATCAACAACGCCTATCTCGACGTGTTGCAGGTTCACAACTTTGCCAGTGTTGGGTTGACGCCCAACCAGATCGCCACCGGTGAAGCGCTGGACAGCATTCCGGCATCCGGATCCCTATACAATGCCGTCCTCGGTCTGGCCACCGACGCGGAGGCGGAGGCGGCCTTCGACCAGCTTTCGGGCGAGATCCATTCGTCGGCCAAGGGTATGCTGGTCCAGGACAGCCACTTCGTGCGCGACGCTGCCACCAACCGCATCGCTTCCGCCTTCGGCGATGGCGGCACCACCGCCGCCCTGCCGGTCATGGCCTATGGCGAAGGCGGCCCCGAAATGGTCGCCGCCGACACCGACCGCTTCGCCGTCTGGGGCCAGGCCTTCGGTTCGTGGGGCAAGGCCGATAGCGACGGCAACGCCGCCGCCTTCGACCGCTCGACCGGCGGCCTGCTGGCCGGCGCCGATACTCTGGTCGGCGACTGGCGCGTCGGTGTACTCGGCGGCTACAGCCATGCCTCCTTCGATGCCGACGATCGCAACTCCTCCGGCGACAGCAACAGCTATCATCTTGGCCTCTATGGCGGCACCAACTGGGGCGCCATCGCCTTGCGCACCGGCGCAGCCTACAGCTGGAGCAGCCTGTCGACAAAGCGCTCGGTTGCCTTCAACGGGTTTGCGGACCAGCTGTCGGCCGACTACGATGCCGGCACCGCGCAGATGTTTGGCGAACTCGCCTACAAGGCCGATGCCGGGCGCTTCAAATTCGAACCCTTCGCCAATCTCGCCTATGTCAGCGTCCACACCGACGGCTTCACCGAGACGGGCGGCGGGGCGGCTCTGACCAGTACTGGTTCGACCACCGATGCGACCTTCACCACGCTCGGCCTGCGCGGCGCGACCGACTTCGCGCTTGGCGGCATGAACGCCACCGCGCGCGGCACGCTCGGCTGGCGTCACGCTTTCGGCGATGTCGCGCCAACCTCGACCTTCGCCTTCGCCGGCGGCGATGCCTTCACCATCGCCGGCGTGCCGATCGCCCGGGATGCCGCGCTTGTCGAGGCCGGCCTCGATGTGCATCTCGCCCCCAATGCCACGCTTGGCCTGACCTATTCCGGCCAGTTTGGCGGCGGTGTCGACCAGGGCGCCAAGGTCGATCTCGGCGTCAGGTTCTGACGGGATCAGGCCACTGTTTCGCCGGATGACGTCGACTGAGGCACCTACTCCGGCGACGGCACCGGCGGCTTCGACGTCAGCGCCGTGCCGGCGGCGGCGGCGACGACGGCGGCTATGCCGGCCAGTTGCGGCAGGGTCAGGCTTTCATGCAGGAACAGGAAGCCCGCCAGCGCGCCCAGCCCCGGCTCCAGGCAGGTCAGCGTGCCGTAGATGCGCGCCGGCATGCGGGTCAGCGCCACCATCTCCAGCCAGAACGGCAGCGCGCTGGAAAACAGGCCGACGAGCAGCGCGCTGACCAGGATCGACGGCGCGACGAGGCCGGCTCCAGCCTCGGCGATGCCAAACGGCAGCACCAGCACGGCGGCGATCGCCATGCCATAGGCCGTCGTGCGCGAGCCGAGTTCGGCGCCGGCTTTCTGCGCCAAAACGATGTAAAGCGCCCAGAAGCCGCCGGCCGCCAGCGCCAGCATCACGCCGACCGGATCAAGCGGCTGCAGCGAATGGACAAAGGGCGACAGCAACAGGATGCCGGCGACCGCTAGCGCGATCCAGGCGAAGTCGCTGGCGCGCCGCGAGGTCAGCGTCGCCACCAGCAGCGGCCCGGAAAATTCAAGCGCCACGGCGATGCCAAGCGGGATCCTGGCCAGTGCTGCGTAGAACAGGAGGTTGAGCGCGCACAGCGTTACCCCGTAGGCGATGAGCCAGGGCAAGGTGGCGCGCGAGGGCCGCATTTGCCAGGGCCGCAGCACTGCGATCAGCATCAGCGCGCCGACCACCAGCCGCAGCGTCGTCGTGCCTTGCGCACCGATCAGCGGGAACAGGGTCTTGGCGAAGGTGGCGCCGATCTGGATCGACACCATGGCCCCCATCAGCGCCGCGACGGGCAAGGGTGCGGCTTCGCGACGGGCAGCCGGCAACGATGTCAACGGGTTCTTCCTCCACGCCGCGCGCAAGAAAGTCGGCGGTATGGGAGATAGGGCGAACCAGCCCGCCTGTCGTGAGGCAGCGCGGATGCCTTGATGAGGGCACGGGCGAGTATCGCCGATACTCTCGCGCGGGCGCTCGGCGGGCGAACCGGCCGACCGGTCGAAACTCTTGTCGCTGTCATGGAAGCGTGTGGCGCATTGCACCGCCCACGCGCCGTCGCTCCGCATCAGGACGTCGTGGCCGCCGCGTCAGCTCATTCCCTGAAGGCGCGGCTGATCTGGTCCTGCAGCGGTTTGACGAGATAGGAGATCACGGTCCGGTCAGCGGTCTTGATGAAGGATTCGACCGGCATGCCAGGAACCAGCTTGACCTCGCCGAGGCGCGCCACCTCGGAGGTCGTGGTCGAGATGCGAACCGTGTAGTAGCTGATGCCGGTGCGCTGGTCGGTCGTCGTGTCGGGCGAGGTCCGTTCGACCGTGCCGTTGATTTGCGGTGTGGTGCGCTGGTTGAAGGCCGAGAAGCGCAGCGCCGCCGGCTGGCCGATAAAGAGCTGGTCGATATCGCTCGGCGCGATCTTGGCTTCGACCGTCAGGCTGTCGCTGTCGGGCACGATCTGCATGATCGTCTGGCCAGGGGTGATGACGCCGCCGATCGTATGGGCGATCGACTGCTGGACGACACCGTCCTGCGGCGCGCGGATGTCGATGCGCTTCAACTGGTCCTCGGCGGCGATCTTGCGCTCCGTCAGTTCGCCGGCCTTGGCGTCGATGTCGCGCAAATCCTTGTTGACCTCGGTGCTGAGTTCGAGATCGATCTGGATGATCTGCAAATTGGTTTCGGCGATCTTGCCCTGGGCCTGCGCCAAAGCTGCCGTCAACTGGCCACGTTCACCGTCGAGCCGCGTCGACTCGCGCTCCATGGCTGTCAGGCGGTCGATCGAAATCAGCCGCTTTTCCCACAGCGCGCGTATGCTGGCCAGTTCCTCCTCGACAAGCGCGATCTCGTGCGACTTGGCGTCCGCCTGGGCCGTATCGCCGCCGATCTCCTTCTGCAGTTGGAGGATGCGTTCCTGCAACTGGCTCTTCTGGCCGGAACGAGCCGCCCGCCGCGTCTCGAAGAGTTGTTCCTCGCCGGCCATGATCTCGGCGATCGCCGGATCGCTTCGGCGACCGAGAAGGTCCTTCGGAAACGCGATGGCATCGGCACCCTGGCGTTCGGCTTCGAGGCGCGCCTCGCGCGCCGACAGCTGGTCGAGGGCCTTGGTGACGACTGCGAGATTGGCCGCCGGCATGGTGGGGTCGAGGCGCACGAGCAGCGCGCCACGTTTGACGCGGTCGCCGTCGCGCGCCGCGATCTCGCCAACGATGCCGCCGGTCGAGTGCTGCACGTCCTTGACATGGGAATCGACGACGAGGACCCCCGACGCGATGACCGCTCCCGAAATCCGCGTCAGCGAGGCCCAGCCGCCGACCCCGCCGACCAGCAGCGCGACCGCGCAGAGGCCCATGCGCATGTAGCGCTGAATGGATTGGTGCGAGGAGCCGGACATCCTTCCTCCCCTCACTCGCCGGCCGCCGCCAGGCCGGGCGATGGCGCCGGCTCTTCGGTGGCGAGCCTGAGCCGCGGCACGGCGGCCACCGCCGGCTGCGGCCGCGGAAACAGCTTGGCCAAAACTTCGTCCTTGAGGCCGAACGCCTGGACGCGGCCCTGATTCATGGCGAGGATGAAATCGACCGTGCCGAGCGCGCTTGGCCGGTGCGCCACGAGCACGACGATGCCACCGCGCTGCCGCACCGAAAGGATCGCCTGGAACAGCGCCTGCTCGCCTTCGGCGTCGAGGTTGGAATTGGGCTCGTCAAGCACCACCAGGAACGGGTCGCGATAGAGCGCGCGAGCCAGCGCGATGCGCTGGCGCTGGCCGGCCGAGACCGCCTCGCCAAGCTCGCCGACCTGCGTCTCGTAACCGTCGCGGAAGCCGACGATGAGATCATGCGCACCGGCCGCCTTGGCGGCGGCAATGATCAAGGCTGGATCGGCGTCCGGCTCGAAACGCGCGATATTCTCGGCGATCGAGCCGGCAAACAGTTCGACGTCCTGCGGCAGATAACCGATGAAGCGGCCGCGGTCCTGCGGCGACCACTGGTCGAGGTCGGCGCCATCGAGCCGGACCCTGCCGGCGGCGGGCTGCCATGCTCCGACAAGCGCCCTGACCAGCGTCGATTTGCCGGAACCGCTCGGGCCGATGATGCCGACGGCGTGCCCCGCTTCGAGCGCGAAGCTGGCGTCCAGCACCAGGGGGCGCTGCGTGCCGGGCGCCGCCACGCTGACACCTTGCATGAAGATATGCCGGTTCGGCATCGGCATGGCCATCGGCTCGGCATCGGCCGGCACGGCGGCGAGAATCTTGGCCAGCCGCTGCCAGCCTTGCCGCGCCGTCAGGAGACCCTTCCAGTTGGCGATGACCAGATCGACGGGTGCCAGGGCTCGACCGCTCAGGATCGACGCGGTGATGATGATACCGGCGGTCGCCTGCTGCTCGATCACCAGCCAGGCGCCGACGCCGAGCATGGCCGATTGCAGCAGCATGCGCAGCACCTTGGACACGGCGCCGAAGCCACCTGCGATATCGCTGACGCTGCGCTGCTCGGCGAGATAGTCGCGATTGGCCTCTTCCCATCGCGTCGCCATCCGGCCGCCCATGCCAAGCGCCGCGATGACTTCCGCGTTGCGGTTGCCGGCGGTGGTCAGGCCGTTGCGGACAATGCCGGTCTGGGTGCCGGAGGTGATCGGCTTGCGGGTCAGCCGCTCGGCAAGGACGGTCAAAAGCACCAGCACGATCGCTCCGACGAGGGCGGTCAAGCCGAGAAGCACATGGAACATGAAGATGATGGCCAGGTAGAGCGGCAGCCATGGCAGATCGAACAACGCGGTCGGACCGGTGCCGGACAGGAAGGCGCGCACACCGTCAAGGTCGCGCACCGGCTGCATGCTGTCCCCGCCGCGCCCGACCTTGAGCGGCAGCTTGAGGATGCTGGAATAGACACGCGCACCGAGCGCCTCGTCGAGGGCGCCGCCGATGCGCACCAGGATGCGGCCGCGGATGAAATCGAGCACGCCCTGCCCGGCATAGAGGATGGCGACGAGCAGGCTGAGGCCGATGAGCGTCGGCACGCTGCGGCTCGGCAGCACGCGATCGTAGACCTCGAGCATATAGAGCGAGCCGGCGAGCATCAGCACATTGAGGACGCCGGAGAACAGGGCGACGACGACGAATGCCGAACGGCAGGCCTTGATCGCCACGGCAAGTTCCGAGACCTGCTGGCGGGCACCGGGCCTGGCAGCGCCGCGCGCCTTCGCCGCAGGGGCGGCGCCCCGGCCGGTTTGGGCCATATCGGGACTGCGTGCGCGAAACAGAAGAAGAGCGCCGAACCCTGCCAGCGCCAGGCAAAGCGCCCCGACGCTCGGAAATGCCGGCAGCACCCCGCTGAGCCAGGATAAAAGGGCGCAGACGATCAAAACCAGACCCAAGGACCTGGTCCTCGCCTGCGCCAAGCTGAAGATAATGAAACCCTTTCCCATGCCGATTCACAAGGCAGCGCTGCAGCAAGGCACCCGACCGGAAGGCCGGAAACCTGCCTCAGGAGATGCCCGTCAGGCCCCCTACTTCATGCAGCGTGAGCCAGAATTGATCGAGCGTGTTGGGATGCTCGTCGATGATGTTGGTTCCATCGAACCAGGCGACATGGCCGCCTGTCCCGGATGTCACCAATTGATCCTGGTTGAACCACATCAGCGCGTTCTTCAGGCCCTCGCCGTCGGCCTCCTTGCCGCCATTCCAATCGGTTATGCCGGAGCTCGGATCGGTGACGTCGACATATTTGGTCCAGGCGCTCGAGCTCGTCTTCACAGCGGCCCCCGCCAGCGCGGCGCCGTTCTGATCGACGACGCCATCGTTGTCGGCATCGACATTGACGCCCAGCCCAGCCCATGCCCCCTGCCCCTTCAACCACATCACCGCCTCGTCGATCACATTGTTGGGCTGACCAACATGGTTGTCGATGTTGAGCTGGGTGGCGATCGCCTGCTGGAGCATGATCACGCGCGCATCGCCGCCAGTCGAACTTGATTCGATGGCCTTGGCCAGCGAGATCGAGATCAGGAGATTGTGAGCATCGTTGGCAATGCCGTCGAAGTTGTCGTCGCCGAGCAACAGATAGCCGTCTGTACGCGGATTGACATCAAGGCTGGACAGGACGCCACTGGCGACGGCACTCTTGGTGGGATTGCCTTCATTGCCGGCGACATTGTCCCAGGCGTCGGCATGGCTGCCCCAGAACCCTTGTGTCAGCGCTTTGTTCGAGAAGCCCTCATAGTCGCTGCTGTCGGTGGCGAGCGGCGTGCGTGAATGGCCGGCCGAGTCGACAACGGCATCGGTCGTGGCCGTGGCGTTGTTGACGTAGCTGCCAAGCTGCGCGGTACCCGTCGCCTGGTAGTGCCAGGTCTCATTTGTATCGAGCAGATTGTTGTGGTTGGTGTCGCCGCTGTTGAACCCGCCGCTGAGGATCGCGGTCGGATGGAAATCATCGCCGGTGCCGGCGGTGCCGTTGTCGTCGGTCACGACCACATGGGCGAGCGCGACGTTGCCGTCGTTCTTGACATCATAGGTCCAGGTCACAGGCTGACCCTGGAAGATGTTGAGGCCGTGGTCGACGCCATTGGTCTTCTTGTCGAGCGTAATATGCGGATTGGCGCCGAAGTAGTTGGAGTCGTCGGTGGCGGTGTCGGTAGGGGTGTGGAGGGCATCATCGGTGAAGGAGCCAGAGGCCGAACCGATATTGCTGTAAGCACCGATGCCGGCAACGCCGGTGCCGGTGAACACCCAGGCTTCGGTCAGGTCGAGCTTGCCGTTATTGTTGGTGTCGCCGATGTTGTGCACGGCATCGGCGCCGAGCACCCCGGTGACCGTCACGCCCTGGTTGTCGGTGACGTTGACGCCTGACAGCGCGACATTGCCGACATTGGTGACCGTGTACTTCCACGAGATCGCCTCGCCGGCCAAAATAGTCAGGCCATCGCCCGATGTCGCTCCGTCGACCGTCACCTTGTTGATGGCGATCTCCGGGTCGGCGCCGAAATAGCTGGAGCCGTCGGTGGCGGTGTCGGTGCCGGTATGGCCGGCATCGTCGGTGAACGAACCGGAGGCCGAACCGATGTTGCTGTAGGCGCCAGTGCCGGCAACGCCGGTGCCGGTGAACACCCAGGCTTCGGTGAGGTCGAGCTTGCCGTCGTTGTTGGTGTCGCCGACATTGTGCACGGCATCAGCGCCGAGCACCCCGGTGACCGTCACACCCTGATCGTCGGTCACGTCGACGCCCGAAAGCGCGACGTTGCCAACATTGGTGACCGTGTATTTCCAGGAGATCGCCTCGCCGGAAAGGATGTTCAAGCCATCGCCTGAAGTCGCACCGTCGACCGTCACCTTGTTGATGGCGATCTCCGGGTCGGCGCCGAAATAGCTGGAGCCGTCGGTGGCCGTGTCGGTGCCGGTGTGGCCGGCATCGTCGGTGAACGAACCGGAGGCCGAACCGATGTTGCTGTAGGCGCCAGTGCCGGCAACGCCGGTGCCGGTGAACACCCAGGCTTCGGTGAGGTCGAGCTTGCCGTCGTTGTTGGTGTCGCCGACATTGTGCACGGCATCAGCGCCGAGCACCCCGGTGACCGTCACACCCTGATCGTCGGTCACGTCGACGCCCGAAAGCGCGACGTTGCCAACATTGGTGACCGTGTA
>SRUQ01000012.1:0-113220 GCA_004791255.1 bacterium M00.F.Ca.ET.205.01.1.1 | reverse complement strand
CGTCGTTGTTGGTGTCGCCGACATTGTGCACGGCATCAGCGCCGAGCACCCCGGTGACCGTCACACCCTGATCGTCGGTCACGTCGACGCCCGAAAGCGCGACGTTGCCAACATTGGTGACCGTGTAGCGCCACGAGATAGCCTCGCCGGACAGGATGTTCAGGCCGTCGCCCGAGGTGGCGCCGTCGACCGTCACCTTGTTGATGCTGATCTCGGGATCGGCGCCGAAATAGCTGGAGCCGTCGCTGTCTGTCACGTTGACCGCCCCGGCCGAGCCCGTGACCGTCCCGACATTGGCGTAATCGCCGATGACGGCCTTGTCGATGCTGGTGCCGATGAAGCTCCAGTGCTCGGTGGTGTCGAGCTTGCCGTCTTGGTTCGTGTCGCCGACGTTGAAGCCGCCGCTGAGAACCGGTGTCACGACCACGTCATTGTGGTCGTCGGTGACGACGATGTTCGACAATGCGACATTGCCGGTGTTGCTGACCGTGTATTGCCAGGTGATCGTATCACCGGAGAGCACCTGCAGACCGTCGCCGATCGCCGAGCCGTCGACCGTTACCTTGTCGATGGTTATTCCAGGCGCATCAGTGCCGGTGCCGGGCGTCGTAAGGGTGCGCCATTCCTCGAAGCCCCCATTGGCCCCGGAGAAGCTCGAAAACAGCGTCACATAGGATCCGGCCGTAGCGCCGGCCGCCGTGAAGTCGCTGACCGGGACCAAAACCCGGTAGTCGTCCGTTCCCGATCCATGATTGGCGTCGACCAGGAACTGGTCACCACTCAGGTGGAAGACGGAGGTGAACCCTGCGAAGCCCGCATTGTAATCGGCAAGGGTTGCCCCGGCGCTGGAAACGTAGACGTCCAGGCCGGTCATTGTGATGTCGCCGTTTACGGCATTGTTGCTTTCGTTGAGGTCCAGCCGGAACTCGATATAATCGACGCCGCCGACATTGATCGTTTGAATGTTGCCGTATTGCAGGTCGTGCGTGAAGGACGCCTTGTTGTCCAGGACGTTGCCGTTCTGGTCGGTGTTGAAACCCTCCTCGATACCTGTTGCCTGCAGCCTTAGGAAGGAATCGTAATTGCCGGTGCCCGAACCTTCGGTCGTTGCCTCGAGAAGGACGCCACCGCCCAGATCTGTCGCCATTATTGCTTCCTCCAGATTGTTGTCCGGTCAGCGGTCAAGCCGCCGCACCTATCCATGTTGACTGTAAGCTCCAAGCGTCCGGCTGCCCGCGGAGCGTGGCGTGCCGACGAGCGATCGCTTCGTGAAATGAAGGCCGGAGCGAATTTGCACAAAGGCGCTGAAGCGGCGGCGAAGCCCCCTTCGCCGGACACAGCTATCCCCGCATGACGGAACAGGCCCGCCGTCGGATTGACTGCCACACTCACGCCCAAACCCCAAACCCCTACACGATCCCCAACGATCGCCCAGACGTTAATATTCCCGTAACCATATGTCGCAGGTTGCAATTCGTGCGTCTATATAACTCCGGTTATAGGCAGGAAAATAACCTTAGCTCTGCAGAAATGCCTATTTATGCATAGAATAACATCATTTCTCCATTACAATATCTTTTCGAACATAGAGACGGTTGGAGGAAATTACAAAATCTCTCGGCATACACGGCAGTTCTTTTCTAGTTGACGTTCAGCATCAGCATGCAGGCGTGTCATTTTCTTTCGGTCGGCCGCCGTGCATCTTGCGGCGGGTGCCGCTTCGGCATTAACTAAGCAATTGCTAATGTTTTGCGCGGCGCCGCCGCTTCTGTCAGGATGGCTTCACGCTTCGGGCCGTGCGGACGGGAGGTGCGATGTTCGCTCCGGCAGGAAGCAGTGGATGGCGCGTCGTGGAAGACACGCAGAGGGAGTAGACGCCATGACCGAGCATTGGCCGCCACCCGTCGATGGCAACGTTCCGGCATCGATTCGTGGCGCCGAAGGCCGGCCAACGGCGGTCTGAGATGGTCACCACGGTTTTCGTTGCTGACGACCATCCGCTGCTGCTGCACGGCCTGATCGACCTGATTGCCCGCGACCCCGATTTCCGGGTGGTCGGTTCGGCGCAGGACGGCACCGCCGCCCTGGCGATGATCCGGCGCGATGTGCCTGATATCGCGGTGCTCGACATAAGCATGCCGGGACTGAGCGGGCTCGACATCGCCGCCGAAATCGGCAGGCAGGGGCTCGCGACGACTTGCGTGCTTTTGACGGTCGGCGCCTCGCAGGCCCAGCTCTATGACGCGGTTGCGGCTGGCGTTGCCGGAATCGTGTTCAAGGAAGCCGCGGTCGATGCGTTGCTGAAATGCATCCGCCGGGTCGCCGCCGGCGGTCGCTGGCTGCCGGCCGAGATTGTCGGCGAGGCCGTGCAGAACGAGGCGTCGCGCCGGATCAGATGGCAGAACCTGCTGTCGCGGCTGACCAGGCGGGAATTGGAGATCACTCGACTGGTCGCCGCGAACAAGCCCTACGAACGGATCGCCGCCGACATCGGCATCTCGAAAGGCACGCTGAAAATCCACATGAACAACATCTATCGCAAATTGGAGGTCGCCTCGCGCGGGCAGCTTTCGCAATTGGCCGCCGGCCAGAGCGGACTGATTGCCCCCATCGGGCAAGAATGACAACGGCATCAACCACTGATCCCTGGCTTCGGCGAGACCCTACGGCCCTGAGCTACTCTTTGGCGCGGTAGGCTTCCGGAACCACGAACACCTCGTCGGCCCGTCCATAGCCGCCATCGGCGACCTCCTCGATCAGAACCATGGTGAAAGGCCGCACGCCTTCGCCGAAAAAGTCGACGAACATTGCGGTCGTTCGATGGATGAGGTCTTCCTTCTGCGCCTTGGAGAGAGCTGCCTGCGGCACCTTGATGTTAGCGAAGGGCATGATCGTTTCCTTTTTGTTGGGGGTTGGAGTTCAGGCTTTGGGATGCAGCAGGTCGGCAGGGCCGATTCGCTCGAGGAGTTGCGCGCACGCGGTCGGCCTCCTCAGATCGCGCCGCCATTGGCGCGGATGATCTGCCCGTTGACCCAGCCGCTGTGCGGGCCGGCCAGGAATGAGACCACCGCGGCAATGTCGTCTGGCTGGCCGAGCCGGCCGAGCGGGATGGCCTTGCGGATCGCCTCAACCTGCGTTTCGCTCTTGCCGTCCATGAAAAGCGCGGTCTCAACCGGCCCCGGCGCCACGGCGTTGACGGTGACGCGGCGCGCGCCTAGCTCCTTGGCCAGAATGTGCGTCACCGCCTCGACGGCTGCCTTGGTGGCGGCATAGACGCCGTAACCCGGCGGATAGAAGCCGACGACGCTGCTGGAAAAATTGATGATGCGGCCGCCGTCGCGGAGCCGGCGCGCACCCTCGCGTATGCCCCGGAACACGCCGGCTAAATTGACCGCGATCTGCAGATCGAATGAGGCGTCATCGGTTTCGGCAACCGACGAAAGCTTCATGATGGCGGCGTTGTTGACGAGGATGTCGATGCCGCCGAACGCCTTTTCGCCGGCGTCGAAGAGTGCAGCGATGCTGGCGGGATCGGCGATGTCGGCCTGCACGGCGATGGCCTTGCCGCCGTCCGCTTCGATGGCGCGGACAAGTTCCTCGGCCTCGGCGCGGCCTCGCGCATAGTTGACGACGACGGCAACGCCGTCACGGGCAAGCCGCTTTGCGATCGCGGCGCCAATGCCCTTGGAGGCGCCGGTCACGATCGCGGTTCTGGTTGGGTTACCCGGACTTGTTTGCTGACCCAGACCTTCTTGCTGAGATGTCATTGAAGTCTCTCCTTGTTGTCGGTGAGACGGATATAAGCGACACCTCTTTCCGGATAATCAGCCTCCTGTTGACATCACTATTCGGAAACTGCGAACAATGGGCATGGACCGTCTGGACACGATGCGGCTCTTCGTTCGCGTTCTCGAGCGGCGCAGCTTCACCGCTGCCGCCGCCGATCTCGGTTTGCCGCGGTCAACCGCGACGGAAGCGGTGCGGCGGTTGGAAGAGCATCTCGGCGCGCGCCTGCTGGAACGCACGACGCGGCAGGTGAACGCCACGCAGGACGGCGAGGCTTACTACCGGCGCTGCCTGTCGATCCTTGCCGAGGTCGAGGATGCGGAAGCAGCCTTTCGCGACGCCGAGCCGTTCGGCCTGCTGCGCATCGACGCCAGCACGCTGCTCACCCGCACGTTCCTGTTGCCGCGCCTGCCGGAGTTCCTCGCCCGCTATGTCAGGATCGACCTGCAGATCGGCCAGAGCGACCGGCTGGTCGATCTCGTGCGCGAGGGCGTCGATTGCGTGATCCGTGTCGGCGAGCCGCCCGACAGCGGCATGATCATGCGCCGGCTGGCCATGATCCGCGAGATGACCTGCGCCAGTCCCGCCTATCTCGAACGCCACGGCACGCCCGCCTCGCCCGATGCGCTCGGCGGCCATCAGGCGGTGGGGTTCGTCTCGTCGCGCACTGGCGAGGTGCTGCCGTTCGAATTCACGGTCGGCGGAAAGACCATTGAGGTCAGGCTACCCGGTCGTGTCGCCGCCAACAATTCCGACACCGCCGCCGACCTGGC
Source organism: bacterium M00.F.Ca.ET.205.01.1.1 (assembly GCA_004791255.1). Taxonomy (GTDB): domain Bacteria; phylum Pseudomonadota; class Alphaproteobacteria; order Rhizobiales; family Rhizobiaceae; genus Mesorhizobium. The sequence continues at coordinate 108,661 of SRUQ01000012.1, read as the reverse complement.
GCGGCTTGGTCTCGGCCTGATCCAGGCGCCGCGCTATCGCTTCGAGAAGGACCTTGCCCAGGGAGCGCTGGTCGAGGTGCTGGCCGACTATCCGCCATCGCCGACGCCACTGTCGGCGCTCTACCCGCAGAACCGGCAGCTCGCGCCCCGGCTGCGCGTCTTCCTCGACTGGGCCGCTCGCATCTTCGCAGAGGCGAACCTTTGAGCAATTCCAGGCAAAGCGTGAAACGGTTTTTCGCCCGGAATTGCGTCAAGACATGGAGCGGTTCGGCGTCTCCATGAAACGATGAACCGCTCCAGAAGGGGAGGGTAAAAAATCACCCAGCCATGGCCAGCGGCACGGCGCTCTTGTTGGGGATCTGGATGTCGATTTCCAGCGTCGACATGGTCTCGCCGCGGTCCATCGAGACCTGGAGGTAGTCCTGGTCGATCTGCACGTGCTTGGCGATGACGGCCAGGATTTCCTCGCGCAGGATGGAGACGAGGTCGGGCTGGCCGCGGCTGCGCCGTTCATAGGCGAGCAGCACCTGCAGCCGCTCGCGTGCCACCGGCGCGCTGGTGCGCCGCTTGAAGAGGTCGAGGATGCTCATGCCGCCCTCCTTCCCAGAAGCCGGTCGAGGAAGCCCTTGCGCTCGAAGGGAACGACCACCGGCAGGTCTTCGCCTTCCAGCCGCCGCGCCGATTCCAGATAGGCCTTGGCGGCCGCGTTGAGCGGCTCCGACAGCGTCACCGGCGAGCCGAGGTTGGAGGCGCGCAGCACATCCTGGCTTTCCGGGATGATGCCGAGCAGCGGCACCGACAGGATTTCCAGGACATCGTCGATGGACAGCATTTCGCCGCGTGCGGCACGGGCCGCGTCGTAGCGCGTCACCAGCACGTGCTTGGCGATATGCTCGCCATGCTCGGCGCGCATGGTGCGGGCGTCGAGCAGGCCGATGATGCGGTCGGAATCGCGCACCGACGACACTTCCGGATTGGTGACGATGACGGCCTCGTCGGCGAAGCGCATGGCGAGCTGCGCGCCGCGCTCGATGCCGGCCGGACTGTCGCAGAACACATAGTCGAACACCGAGCGCAGCTTCTCGATCACCTCGCCGACGCCCTCCTCGGTCAGCGCGTCCTTGTCGCGCGTCTGCGAGGCCGGCAGCAGGAACAGCGTCTCGACGCGCTTGTCGCGGATCAGCGCCTGCGACAACTTGGCGGTGCCCTGGATGACGTTGACGAGGTCGAACACCACGCGCCGTTCGGCGCCCATGATCAGGTCGAGGTTGCGCAGGCCGACGTCGAAATCGACCAGCGCCACCTTCTTGCCGGTCTTGGCGACCGCGGCCCCCAGGGCGGCCGTCGAGGTCGTCTTGCCGACGCCCCCCTTGCCTGAGGTGACCACCACTACCTTGCCCATGAAAAAGCCTCCGTCGCCTGATGTTGTCGTTGTGCCGCGCCTCAACGCGGCTATTTCTTAAAACCCGCCGATACTCTCACGCCAAACAGGTCCCAGGCTTGCGGCCCGGGAATGGCGCCGCCGCTAGTTCAGCGGCACCACGGCCAGCATGTCGTTTTCCAGGAAGGCCTGCACGGCCTTGCCGCGCGAGACGCCTTCCATCTCCTCGGCCGTCGTGTACCAGCCATCGACCGCGATCAGCTCGGCCTCGTTCTTGCGGCAGAAGATGCGCGCCGAAAGATTGCCCTGCGCGCCGGCGATCGCCCGCCCGCGCAGCGTGCCATAGACATGGATCGACCCTGACGCGATGATTTCCGAGCCGGACGCCACCGAACCCAGCACGATGACATCGCCATGCGGATGGAAGATCGACTGGCCCGAGCGGATCGGCGACTTGATCATCAAAGTGCCGCTCTGCACGACATCGAGCCGTGGCTCGGCAACGCCATCGGCCCGCGCTTCCACGCCGCCCTTGCCGCGCTCGGCCAGCTTGCCCGCCGCCTCGGCCCTGCCCTCGTCCCCGCCATGCTTGCCGTGTTCATGATTGCCGTGCTCGGCCTTGCCGGCCTCGTCGCCGGCATCGCTTTTGCCGGTGGCCGCATCGGCCCGGCCCTTGCGGCCAGGCTGCGCCAGAAGCCCGTCGGTCGTCGCCTCCTTGGCGTTGCCCAGCAGCGGCGGCAGTTCGGGCCCCAGCGAAGCCCCTTCCAGTTCGACCGCATAGACCCGGATGCCGCGCGCGCCGAGCGACGCAATCAGCGCAGCAATATCGCTGACATCGGGCTTCAGCACATTGAGGTCGAGCACGACAGGCCGCCCGGAAAAATACCCCGGCGAATTGCCGATCCAGTGGTCCAGCCCCTCCAGCCACTCCGTGATGGGCGCCTCCGGCGTCAGCGTGAAAGCGACGAAAGAGCGGGCGCGAAAGCGAATGGATTTTGTCTCGACGGGGGCGGCAAAGGTCACGGCCTGCGAATCCTTACTCAATGGTTAAAGGGTGCGGGCGCAATGGTTAACAAATGGTTAATTTGGAGTGTCATTCGCGGACTTTGACGCCCTACGAAACCGTAGGCGCTTCGGTGAAACGGTATTAGTCTGCGCAGTTTGGGGTTTCGGAAACGTGGGCGACGCATGGATTTCAGCACAGGCCATGGCTACCTCCTCATCGGCGGCCTCATCCTGGTCGGCGCCGGGCTTTTGATCCTTTCGCTGATCGTCAATCTTCGGGTGGCGCACAGTGTGCGCGACGACCTGCGCCATCGCGAAAAGCTGCTGGAATACTATCGCAACATCTTTTCGCAGATGGGCGTGATCCTGATCGGCATCGGCGTTTCCCTGTTCATCTTCTTCTTCCAGCAGAATTATCAAGACCAGCGCAAACGCGAAACGGAGATGCAGCAGGTTCTGGCCAAGCTGGCGGCACGCATTGCCCGCGGCGCCCCCGTCGTCGGGTCGCTCAGCGAATTCGACGCGCTGCTCGATGAAGGCGGGCCCTATGTCAGTCCCGACCTTGGCGGCACCAACGCCGCGATCCGCGCCCACGGCGCGGAGCTCGGCAAGCAGGTGGCCGAGATCCTTCTGGTCGAACGCGACGTCGACGTTCAGGTCTTCGAAATCCTGAACCTGTCGCGCGATTTCGAATCGTCCTTCGTCGTCAACGAGATTGACCCGACACTGTGGTTCAACATCGTGCGCGATGAGAGCGACATCAAATATGCCACCACGCAGCTTGCCCTCGACTACAAGGACCTGCTGGAGGCAATCGCGGGCGAGCCGATCGAGCTGGCGATCGCCAATCCTGACAAGGAGCGAAAGATCAAGCAGGAGGTTCTCGACATCTTTTACGATGCCGACCTGCTGCGCCAGCGCGGCAGGCGATTTCTCGGCCGCGCGTGCTGGCTTTTCAGCAAGGGGCGCGGCTTTGTCGGCCTCGCGCCGGTCGATGCGCTCGAAGCCGATGCGCGGTCGCACCAGGAGTGGATCGACAGATCGAAACCCGTTCTGACGCAGTCGAAGTCGGGCAGCGGCGATTGCTTCAAGCTGCTCCATTATGGCCCTGCGTCCTGACAGGGCTGTTCGACCTGAAGCTCAATCACCCACGCGTCGCAGCGTGCCGAGATGGTTGTCGTCGAGAAAGCCGATGGTGATGGCCGACGCCTTGCCGTCGGGGCCGACGACGAAGCTCACGCCGGTCGGCCTGTCCGGCGTCTCGGCATCGGGGTAGGTCAGGAACAGGTCGCCGTCGAAATGCGTCAAGGACGTGGACCGGATGCCTGCCGGGCCGACCTTGAGCACGAGGCCGTCTCCCGCGCTCGACACGACCGCGTCGCCGAAGAAGTCGTTGGCGTAGCGGCCGGCATAGGCACTGGCTGGCCTGGCCGGCGTTGCCGGGGACGGCGGCGCGGCATAGGTGGCCTTGGCCGCCTCGACCGCCGGACCGAACATGCCGGCATAGATGCCGTCCCATGCCTTGACCCAGTCCTTCTCGACGGAACCCTCGAAGACGAGGTCGGCGAAATTGTCGGACAGTCCCTCCGGCACGCCCGTCGGGAAGGCGTTGGCGAGGATGACGATGCCAAGCCTTTCCTTCGGGAAGACCGTCACCAGCGTGCGCGCGCCGACGCTGAAGGCGCCGGCATGGCCCCAGCTCAGGCCGTGGCGGCCGAATTCGACATTCCAGCCGAGACCGTAGAACGATGCGCCGCCGGAGACCGGGTTGTTGCCGCGCGTCATCAGCGGCACATGCGTCTGGTCGAGTGCATCGGCGGCAATCAGCGTCTTGCCGGCATAGACGCCGCTGCCGAGGATCAGGCGCAGCCATTGCGAGAGATCGCGCGCGTTGGAGCTGACGCCACCGGCGGGCGCCTGCGCATCCGGATCACGCTTTATCTTGGCGACCCAGGCGCCGTCGACCCTGATGTGGAGTGCCGCGCGATCGGCGTGCTTGACGAAATCGGCGTGACGCGAGCTGGTCGAGGCCATGCCAAGCGGACGGTAGAGTTTTTCCTCGGCGACGTCCTCCCAGGATTTGCCCGTTGGCATCGCGGCGGCAATGGCACCCTCGGTCAACCCGAAATTCGAGTACGAGTAGCCGGCCCGAAAGCTCGACGATGGCGGCACGAAGCGCAGGCGGTGCAGGATTTCGGCACGGTCGTAGCCAATGTCCTCGAGGTCGTCTCCGGCGGTGCCCGGAAGCCCGCTGCGGTGCGAAAACAGATCGCGGATGGTGAGTTGGCTGGTCGGATAGGGGTCGGCGAGCCGGAAGGCCGGATCGAGATCGGCGATCTTCGAATCCCAGGACACGATCCCGTCGCTGACCAGCGCCGCCACGACGGTGGCGGAGACCGGCTTGGAGAGGGAAGCGATCTGGAACACCGTGTCGGCGTCGACAGCCTCCGGCCTGCCGGCCTCGCGATGGCCGAACCCCTTGAGAAAGACCACCTCGTCGTCATGCACGACGGCGATGGCAAGACCGGGTACGGCACCATCCGCGACGAGGCCCTGGGCGAGCGCTTCGAGCTTCGACAGGGCCGCGGCCAGCCGCTCGGGCGCGATGGTGTCGGCCGGCGCCGCATGCGGCCAAAGCACCGTGGCGGCGATGAAAGCCCAAATCCTCCAATGGCGCCGATCCAGCCGCACGAGCAAGCCTCCTCCGTATCACCTGACATCATGGTACAGGCCGACGCGGGCGAGGCCAACCCTGGGCATCTAGGGATGGGTGCAGGTTGGTGCGTGACGAAGCGGCCGCCCTTCCGCAAGGCAATCTATGTGGGACTATTCCGGCCGGCCCGAGAAATACCCCGGCGAGTTGCCGATGCAGCGGTCCAGCCACTCCGGCCACTCGAGAATAGGCGCCTTCGGCGTCAGCGTGGTGGCGACGAAAGAGCGGGCGGGATAGGCGACGGCGCACGGCTTTTTTGCGTTGCGGCCTTGAGATCCTCTGATCCAGCAATTCAGCCTCGATTGATCGCCGTGAGAGCACGAACGCAACGGACCAGCGCGAAGGCGATCCTGCAAGCGCCGGCAAGGTCACAGTCGTCGACCTATAGCTCACGAGTAAAGTGAGTCGGCCGGGTTTGAGTGATGTAAGCGGCCACGCTGTTTCATCTGCTTGAGTAGTCACAAATCGGCAACGGGGCACATATTTGGGGCTTGGCGAGGAACTGTATATCGCCCAATTTCCCAACGATTACATGTGAGTCGTCACATCTGACTAGTGCGTCAGGCCAGCGACACGTCTACAACGAAAGCATGGCTCACGATTTGAATATACACGGAGACACTGGTCGCCAAGCCGTTGCGAGCCTGAGAGGGTATGCCTACCAGCTCTACGAGTCAGCCTTGGCCTGGCTCTCTCTGGCCAACGATGAGTTTCTCTTCCTCGAGATTGCAGAAGACTACGCCGTCGCGACTGTTGACGCTATCAAGGCAGTACAAATCAAGACAAACACCACACCCATCACACTCAAATCAAAGGAAGTCATAGATACAATCAACTCATTATTCGATATTTCGAAAAGAAATCATGGCAAGTTGGTCTCTTTAAAGCACCTGACAACATCGTCTATCGGTCTAGAAAAACGAAAGGACGACCGGATCGATGGCAGACCTGGATTGCAATATTGGATAGAAGCCCGAGCAAACGCGGAGATAGAGCCACTTAGGAAGCATCTGTTGAAACTGGATCTATCCGAAGACGCAATCCAATTTCTAAAATCTAGCTCCAATCAACAGATCAGAGACGACCTGATTAGGCGAATCGAATGGCTAGGTGGTGCGAAAGATATTGACTCCCTTCGCCAATCTCTCAGCAATCGCCTTGTTTATTTTGGAGAACAAAGAAGCGTAGCAAGCACTCTCTGTGACTCAATGGTCGATCCGCTCATTTCCAGAATTTTAAACCTGGCATCATCAAAAGGATCGCGCCGACTCGAAAGAGCGGACTTTATCCGATTTTTCGACGAGGCTAGCAGAGTAAGTCTCTCAGTCTCAGCCGTTGAAACTATGATGAGCGCGATCAAGCCTGCATCGGAACCACATGGCTTTGTGTCATCCGTTGCTATCTTGAGGCCTGTAGCTTCCATCGACCCCAACAAATTTGCGACAAGAACGGACCTAGTCGAAACCATTCAACAGTCGATGGATCGGCAAAACTTCGCTTGGCTGAATGGCGCGACCGGCACAGGCAAATCGAGTCTGTCGAGGCTCATTGCTCGTAGAGATGGCGCGAGATGGTACTCGCTACAATTGCGATCCTTCGATCCGCGAGAAACCGCAGATGCTCTTTACCGAGCCTCAGCGCAGATCGCCATCGAGAAGCCTCGAGGCGTGGTACTTGATGATCTTGGGCCACTCGCAACAAGTCAACCAAAGGACGCCTTGCTCAACTTGATCGAGACGGCGCGCAGGACATCGACCTCCATTTTGGTGACGTCAAATGTCGAACCGTCGGGCGCACTCCTCGCTACCTTGGGCTCATCAGCAGAAACAGCAATCAAAGTAGGCAACCTTACTGAAGAAGAAGTCAAATCCTTTGTTTTATCAGAGGGGGGTAGTAAGGAGGACTGGGGGCGATATGTCTACCTGGCAACTGGTGGTGGTCAGCCATTACTTGTAGACGCTATGGTCAGAGGCTTGCAAACCGCTGAATGGTCAAATAAAGAATTGCGCGAACTTAGCGCTATTGTTGGAAACAACGCTGAAATTGAGCAAGTAAAAGAGGGAATACGCCGACGACTCTTCGTTGAATTGCGCGACGACGAAAGCACGCTTCTTTTACGCCTTAGCTTTGTACTTGGAACATTCGATCGGAAAATGGCGATGTTTCTCGGCGAGGTCGACCCTCTAATCAAGATTCCAGGCAAGGCATTTGACAACCTAGTGGGCGCATGGATCGAAGCGGAATCGGAAGATCGTTTCAGGCTGTCTTCGCTCATTTCAAATGCCGGAAACCACACCCTTGGATCGAAGACGACCGAGCGACTCCACCATGAGCTTGCCGGATATTACACGAACGATTTCAAGATCGATGCTCGCAGATTTGATGACATTATCCTGCACGGCATGCTTGGAAAGAACGAGCAAGCTGTTACGATAGTCTCCCTTGCTATACTTAGCGCAAAACCAGAGCAACTTGAGATAATATCAAGGAGCAATACAAGCACTATTTCCCTCAGGACTGATATTCCACTTTATTCTGAAAATAAAACTATATCCGTATTAATTCGAATGAGCCAGCTTCTCTTGATAATTTCGTCAAGAAACCGTAAGAAGTTCCATAATACTTTGGACGCGTTTGAGCGCGAGAGTGATAATCTTGGAGACGCAGCCACGGACGAGTTGAACGTCTCGACTGTCTATACGAAGGCAATGTCATTGCCGTCACTAGTGGAAGTCGCCGACGATCTGCCACAGTTCGCTCTAACCGCCGCCGATCGTGCCCGGTCACTGAGGGCCCCGCTCACCGAAATTGACGCGGGAATAGAAGGGGCACCGACCTCCCTCGATGGTTATATACAGTTCATGTTTGCGTTTCAGTTATCTCAGATACAAGATATTCAAACGCTGCTGCGCGTAATGAAGGCCCTTGTGGCCAAAGACATGAAGCAGCGCCAATTCCTACTTAAAGCATTTGAAAATAGCCTTTTTGACAAATCACTAGTTATAAAATCGCCTTGGGCCAAGTCGATTGATGGGATTGGCTCAAATCAGGAAAGACACGCGGAAGACTATTTAGCGTTGGGCAGAGAGCTTGCGGGAGCTGGTGAAGCAGAATTTGCAATGGCCGCATTTGAGTCCGCCGCTATCATCTGGGATGAATATTTGAAGATGCCGGAAAAGGCGATCCACTGCTTGAAGGAGGCGACAGACCTTCTGGGGGAGACGCAATCGGCGGCTAGAGCACTATCGCGGGTGCTATTCCATCAAGGACATTACAACCGCCAACTTGAAATAGGGATGCTGCTCTTGGAGTCATTCGATGGCGGCTCCACTGAGGCGTCCTTCTTCCTCCGAGAACTTGCAATCGGAAACTCACACATCGGCGCACATGAAGTGGCCAAGGCGCTCTATTTACAGGCCCACAACCGCATAGCAACCGACCCTCTGAAGGGGAACACCCCGATGGGAGCCGGGCTTCTTGCCGACGCGGCAATAGAGGCACATTGGGGAGGTGACAATGCGGAAGCAGTGAGGCTCTTGTCCCAGGCTTTGGATGCAGCAGACACGCTCGACCCGAGGGAGGGCCTTCACAGCGCCGCGGTGATTCGCCTGATCTCCCACACTGTTGTATGGCTATTGATGCAAATCACAGATGATTTAGCCGCTACCGATCAACACGTCATGGTGGCCGGAGCAAACAGCAATCCAAGCCCACATAAGGGACTCGAAGGCCCTACCGCTCTTCCACTTCAGTATGTATGGTATCTTCTTGCAAATACTGAAGCAGCCATCGACGTTGACTGTGGCGTGATCGCGAAATTGCTTTCCATGGACTGGAACACAAGGGCGGTTCTAGTAAGTGAAATTTCTTTCTACGTATCTATTGCGTCTTCGGCAGAGCGTCGCCTTTCCCCTCAAGACTATCTGTCTCGCATGCCACGCGCGATCGATGCTCGGGCCTTTGCTGAAAAAAATGGCACCGACCTGATCGGCCGGGGGCCTTCTGCGTCCCCTCAAAAACGCCTCCCGCAGTTAAAAGCGGAGAAGTTTGCCGAACACCGCACCCGCTTCACACAAAATGTTCTGACGTTCGTTCTGCGACTGGCGTTTCAGAATTCACCGCTAGTTGCGACACAGTTCGTAAGCGATGCGTTCGCTCTCCGACGACCTCTGATTACAAAGGCCATGCTAGACGCCTTTTTGGAAGGCACCCCGTCGCCAGAAAATGGTGAAGTCGCAATCGCTGGAACTATCGGGTGTATTGTCAAAGCACTAGCGGGTAATCAAACCCTCATTGTTCCGGATATAATGGTTGCCTGCCTTCGTCTTGTTGAGTTATTAAGTAATTCATTTTGCGAAAAATCCACTATAAATAGAGTTAATAGCTGGCTTTTATCTCAGTGGCAGGCTGCCATGGTCGATCAGGCTTTTCGCCTTTCTTCACCAAGATTGGCTCAACAGTCCCTCTTGGAGTTTGAACAACGAGCAGGCGAGCAGGTTGGAGATATCGCCGACATGATATTGTCACTGCTGCCCTTCGTGAAGGTCAACATCAACCTTGCTCACAAAGATTGGCTGGTAGAGCTAAAAGAACGGAAGAATGACGGACAGGCGTCCGGTGACGGATAAGGGCGTCTTAGTTGCGTGACTCTGAGGCAGCGATTCCTTTATGGAATGGCGCCTTTTGCCATTCCGGAACCTCCCGATGCCCCACCTCCCCGCTCTCCGCACCCTCCTCCCCCACACCACTATCTGGGACGCCGCCGAACTCGCCACCCGCGATCCCGGTTTCGACGCCCGCAATTTCGGCGCCTCGGCGCTGGTGCGGCCGCGCGATACGGCTGAGGTTGCAGCACTCGTCAAATTCTGCGCGGAGCATGGCATCAGCCTTGTTCCCCAGGGCGGACGGACCGGGCTGACGGGCGCGGCGGCCACCGTGGCCGGCCAGGTGATCTGCGATCTCGGCGCCATGAACCGGGTCGAGGAGATCGACCCGTTCGCGCGCACGGCCATCGTCCAGGCCGGCGCGACGCTCGGCGCGCTGCAGGAGGCGGCGGGCCAGCATGGGCTCGACCCCGGCATCGACCTTGCCGCGCGCGGCAGCGCCACAGTTGGCGGCATGGTTTCCACCAATGCCGGCGGCATCCTGGCCTTTCGCAACGGCACCATGCGCCACCGCGTGCTCGGCCTCGAAGCGGTGCTGCCGGATGGCAGTGTCTTTTCCGACCTCACTTGCGTGCTGAAGACCAGCGCCGGCTATGATCTGAAGCATCTGTTCATCGGCGCCGAAGGCACGCTCGGCATCGTCACCCGGGTCGTGGTGCGGCTTGATCCCCTGGCGGGCGCCAGCGCCGCGGCGCTGGTCGGCGTGCCGGATGCGGCGAGCGCGCAGCGCATCGTCAGGCATTTCCTGGGCTCCACGGCCGCTCGGCTCAGCGCCGCCGAGATCCTGTGGCGGCGCTTTGCCGATGCCATGCAGCGGGCGCTGAACTACACGCCCGGCCAATTGCCGCTCGACGCGCCTTGCCTGCTGGTGCTCGGCCTCGGCGCCGACAGCGTCGAGGCGGCGCAAAGCCTGCTGGAGGAAGGGCTGGCCGATATCTGGGAAGAGGCCGGCATCATCGACGGGCTGGTCGCGGCTTCGCAGGCGCAGGCGGAGCTGATCTGGCGGCTGCGCGAGGAGACGGAACAGATCGAGCGCATGCACCATCTGCCGCCGTCCTTCGATGTCTCGGTGCCGGGCGGCGCGCTGGATGAGTATGTCACGCGCATCGAGGCCGGGCTGAAGGCTATCGACGCCTCCTACGCGCCCTACGTGTTCGGCCACCTCGCCGACGGCAATCTGCACATCTCGATCAACACCGACGGGCCGGTGTCGCATGAGCGGCACGAGGCGATCGAGGATGTGCTCTATGCCGGGCTCACCCAGGCCGGCGGCTCGTTCTCGGCCGAGCACGGCGTCGGCCTGGAAAAGCGCGAGGCCTATGAGCGTCATGCCGACCCGGTGAAGCAGGCACTGGCGCGGGCGGTGAAGGCGATGATCGATCCCGGCAATATGATGAACCCGGGGAAGGTCGTGGCGCTCTGAGGGGGCGGATGATTTCGGAGGCTGGCGCCGCCCCTCACCTGCCTGCCGGCATCCTCTCCCCGTAAACGGGGCGAGGAGCGCTGTCGCGGACGGCTTCGCCAATTGGCTTTTTCGCCCCGTTTACGGGGAGAAATGCCCGGCAGGGCAATGAGGGGCAGCGCAAACCTCCGCGATTGGCGATCATGGAAGCGCGCCCTCAATGCCGCTTGAAACAAAGCACCTCGCGCTCGAGCGTTTGCGCCGCCACGTCGGTGCCGGCGATTTACAAAAGATGCGGTGTCGGATCGGCGGGGGGGGTCAACCGTCTTAAAGCAGGCGCCTGGAAGGGCATCTCGACAACCAAAGGAATGATCGATGAGCAAGAAGATTTTTGTGAGCCTGCCGGTGACCGACGTGAAGGCATCCATGGCGTTCTATGAAGCGCTCGGGTTCAAGAACAATCCCAGATTTACCAGCGAGACGGCTGCGGGGATGGTGTGGAGCGACCATATCAATTTCATGCTGCTCAGCCGTGAAAAATGGCAGACCATGACCACTCGCCCGATCCCGCCATCAACGTCCAGCGAAGTCATGCTGGCGCTGTCCTTGGACAGCCGCGAGGCGGTCGATGCGATGGCCGCGGCGGCCGCCGCGAATGGTGGCACCGCAGACATCAATCCAGTCGAAGATCATGGGTTCATGTATACACGCGACCTCGCCGATCCCGATGGCCATGCCGTGGGCGCGATGTGGATGGACGTTTCCGCAATGCCTTCCGGCGACGCGGCGGACTGACATAGCTGCACACAGGCCGGCCGAGCGCGGCGTTTCTTTCGGCATTCAAAACGGATGCACGATCCAACGGCACAGGCTATGTTGCCTCGTCTGGCCGAGGTCATCGACGGGGGAGGCATGACATGCAGGCAATGCCGATAGCGCATCAAGCCGCGCAACCCGTGGCCGGCCCCATATCCTCCCTGGCAGGCTATCCGACCGCAATCCTGTGCTGGCTGCTTTCGGCGGGTGTCTATATCGCGGCCAAATGGGTGGCGCCTGAAATGCCGCCTTGGGGCCTCTGCTTCTGGCGGCTGACGCTTGCTTGCGCCACCCTGCTGCCGATTGTGCACCGTCATCACGACGCGATGATCGGGCTCTTGCGAACGCGCGCCTTGGAGGTCGTCGCCGTGGGGGCCATCGGCCTGACGCTGTGCCAGGGTATGATCTACCATGGCCTTAACGACACCGACGCCACCACGGCCGGCATCATCATGGCGCTGTCGCCTGTCATGACGATGGTGCTTGCCCGTTTGGTGCTTGGCGAACCGCTTGGGCTGTGGAAGTCGCTTGGCGCGCTGGTTGCGCTTGCCGGGATGATTTTCATCGTTGCTCACGGCAACTTGACGGCGCTGCTGCAGCTCAAGGTCAACGCCGGCGAACTGTGGATCGTCGGCAGCGCGTTCTCCTGGGGTCTCTACACCGTGCTTTTGCGCCGTGCCAAATTCGGCATCGAACTTCTGCCGATGGTCGTGCTGCTGCTCGGCGCCGGCGCGCTGGTCGCCTTGCCTTTTCATTTGTGGGAATTGTTCAACGACGAACGCTCCGCCATGAACGTCCACAGCATACTCGCGCTCGCCTATCTGGCCGGCCCCGGCGGCGCCTTGATGTACTATCTCTACAACAAAAGCGTGGAAACGCTCGGCGCGAGCCGGGCGAGCATGCTGCTCTACCTGCAGACGGTGTTCGTCGCGATCCTCGCCTATCTGCTGCTCGGCGAGGGCTTGCACGATTACGATCTGGTCGGTGCGGCCTTCATCGTAGCCGGCATCGTACTCGCCACCGCGGTCAAAGCCAGGCCAGCTTAGCCACGCGTGGCGTAGACGGCGAGTGACGGCAGGGCTTGGCCGACAGAAATCGGCTTCCGTGGTGCGCTACCGCCGCGACAATCAGAGGCCTCAGTGCCGCTTGAAATACTGCACCTCGCGCTCGTGCTTTTCCGCCGCCTCGCGCGTGTCGAAGGTGCCGAGGTTGCGGCGTTTGCCGGTCGTCTCGTCCTTCTTGCGCGAATAGAGGCGGTATTTGCCGTCCTTGAGTTTCCTGATCATTGTTGCCTCCTAGCGAAGAAGGCCCGGCCGAATCCAGGCCCCCTTATCCCTAGTCCCGGTGCTCGGGCATGGCTTTCAGCTGGTCCTTGGTCCAGCTGGTCACGGCGTGCACGTCGCCATCCTCGTCGCGCATGAAGTCGAGTTCGCCGGCAGCCACCGCCACCGGCTTGGCGCCGATGCCGAGGAAGCCGCCGACATCGACCACCACCTGGCCGGCATGCAGATGATCGACGGAGCCGATCTTCTCGTCGCCGGGGCCGTAAATGGTCGCGCCTTCCAGCTCGTCCTGGGTCAGTTCGGCATCGGTCAGCCTGACGTGATTGCTGTGGTCCATGGTTCGCATCTCCTGTGGGTTGGGACAGGAGGAACCTGCGAGAGGGGCAAGGGTTCCGAGGAAAGTGTCGAGCAAAGTGGTGAAGGCCATAGAGCGCTGGTTTCATGATCGCGCGCCGAAGCAGCCCGATGTATCATCTTCTCATCGAGCCGCTCCAGCGCGTTGTTTCGAAGCGCTTTTATGACCGCCTACGCCTGGCCTTCAGGCTGCGCGCAGCGTCCTCGATGGCGGCGCGATCATTGCCAAGCCTGTCGATCAGCTCCTGGGCCTGGTCGCCGGAGATGCCCGTGCGCATGGCCAGCGCCTCCACCGTCAACAGATCGGAACTGGCGACGTCGCGCGTCTCCGGCAGTGCGTCACCCGCCGTCAGCGCCAGTGCCGCCTCGCGGTCGATCTCGGACTCTGCCTGGTGCCAGTGCCGTTCATGGGCGCCATGCATGCCGCCCTCACGTTGCCATATCTGGTGCGCGCGGTCGCGGATCTTGTCGTGCCGGTCATTGTCCATTGCCGTTCCTCCATTGTGGTGACTGAACGTCGCACCGCACCGAACGATCCAAAAAATCTGCGTAATCACCGGCTGGCCCCAGACTTTCGCCGCATCGACCCCCGGCTTATTTTCGGGCATTAAATCCCACCGCCCCATGGGGGAGATGCGGCTCCAGGGAGGATGGCCATGACCAGAAGCTATGCCGATGCCGTCGCGGGCTTTCGTATCGAGGACGAGATCGCGCGGCTGGCCGGCGACCCGGCAAGCGGCATCAACGCCTATGTCGAATGCTGCGGCCGCTATACCGGGCAGAACCGGCTGGCGCTGCGCGCCATTTCGGCCGGCGGGGATCTGCGTGTATATTCCTTCGACGACCTCGCCGACATGTCAGGCCGCGCCGGCAATTTTTTGAAAAACCTCGGCGTCGGCCCCGGCGATGTGGTGGCCGGCATGCTGCCGCGCATTCCCGAACTTGTGGCGCTCATCCTTGCCACCTGGCGCATCGGCGCCGTCTACCAGCCGCTGTTCACCGCTTTTGGCCCGAAGGCGATCGAGCACCGGCTGGGCTATAGCGGCGCGAAACTCCTCGTCACCAATCCGGCCAATCGCGGCAAGCTCGACGAGGTCGAGACCTCTGCCCGCATCGCCAGCATTCTTGCGCCGGGCGATGCGCTGCCCGCAGGCGACATCGACTTCCGCGCCGCGCTTGCCGCCGCCTCGCCCGAGTGCGAGCCGCTAATGCGCAAGGGCGATGACCTGTTCATGATGATGTCGACCTCGGGCACCACAGGCCTGCCCAAGGGCGTGCCGGTGCCGCTCTTCGCCCTGCTCGCCTTTAGCGCCTATATGCGCGAGTCGATCGGGCTGCGCGCCGACGACGTGTTCTGGAACATCGCCGATCCCGGCTGGGCCTACGGGCTCTACTACGCCATCACCGGGCCACTCCAGCTTGGCATCGCCACCACCTTCTATGAAGGCGCCTTCAACGCCCGGAGTACCTACGACATCATCGAGCGGCTCGGCGTCACCAGCCTGGCCGGTTCGCCCACCGCCTACCGGCTGCTGATGGCCGAGGGGACCGAAGCCGCCGCGCGCGTAAAGGGCCGGCTTCGGGTGGTGAGCAGCGCCGGCGAGCCGCTCAACCCGGAAGTGATCCGCTGGTTCGACGCCCATCTCGCCGCGCCCATCCACGACCATTACGGCCAGACCGAGAACGGCATGATGGTCAACAACCATCACGGCCTGGCGCATTCCGTACGGCCGGGCTCGGCGGGCTTTGCCATGCCGGGCTACCGCATCGTGGTGCTGGACGAGGCCGGCAACGAGCTCGGCCCCAATCAGCCCGGCATCCTTTCGGTCGACATCGCCCAATCGCCGCTGCGCTGGTTCGACGGCTACCACCAGGCGCAGACCCCGGCGATCGCGGGCGGCTATTACCGCACCGGCGACACGGTGGAGTTCGAGCCCGACGGTTCGATCTCCTTCATCGGCCGCGCCGATGACGTCATCACCTCGGCCGGCTACCGCATCGGCCCGTTCGACGTCGAGAGCGCGCTGATCGAGCATCCGGCGGTCAACGAAGCGGCGGCTGTCGGCGTGCCTGACCCGCAGCGCACCGAGATCGTCAAGGCCTTCGTCATCCTGGCGGCGTCGCACAAGGGCAGCCCCGAACTCGCCGAGGAACTGGCGCAGCATGTGAAAAAACGGCTGTCGGCGCATGCCTATCCGCGCGAGGTGGAATTCGTCACCGAACTGCCGAAGACCCCCAGCGGCAAGATCCAGCGCTTCCTGCTGCGCAAGGCCGAGGTGGAGAAGCGCAAGGGGTGAGGGAACCCAGGATTATCGGCGGCCAGCGATCTCCGTATAATCCCTCACCTCACCATCCAGCCCCCGTATGCGCCAGCTTTCCCCGTCGCGCGCCTCGACGTAGCACGGGCCGAGCGGCACCTTGCCGCCACCATCGGGCAGGTCGATGACGTAGACCGGATTGCAGATGCCAGACAGCCGCGCCCGCAGCGCCTCGGCCAGCGCCTGCCCCTCGGCAATCGTGGTGCGCCGGTGCGCCATGCCGCGGGCGAGGTCGCCATGGTGGAGGTAGTAGGGTTTTGTCCCCAGCCGGTACATCAGCTCGCGGCAGAGTTCCTCCAGCACCTCGACGCTGTCGTTGACGCCCTTCAGGAGAACCGTCTGGTTGAGCAGCACGAAGCCCGCTTGCCGCAAGCTGCGGCAGGCCGCTTCGGCGGCGTCGGAGATCTCACGCGGATGATTGAAATGGGTGACGATTGTGACCATCAGCCGGCCCTGCAGCGCGGCCACCAGCCCCGGCGTGATGCGCGCAGGCAGCGCCACCGGCACGCGTGTGTGGATGCGCAGCAGCCGCACATGCGCGATCGCCTCGATGCGAGCGCGGATCTCGGCCAGCGCCTTGTCGGGCAGCGACAGCGGATCGCCGCCGGTCAGGATCACCTCGCGGATCTCGGGATGAGCAGCGATATAGGCCAGCGCCGGCTCCAGCGCCTCGCGCGTATAGCCGCGCCCGATCGCGGTCAGCGACTCCTTGCGGAAGCAGAAGCGGCAATAGACCGCGCATTGATAGGTCGGGAACAACAGCACCCGGTCGGCGTGGCGGTGAGTCAGCCTTGGCACGGGGCTGTAGTCATGGTCGCCGATCGGGTCGTCGAGTTCGCCTTCGCTGGCGACCAGTTCGTCCGCCGACGGGATGACCTGCGCCCGGATCGGATCGGCCGGGTCTTTCCAGTCGATCAGGTCGAGATAGGCCTTCGGGATGCGCACCTTGTGGCGCGAGGCGGCTTCCTGCACCGCGGCGCGCTCGGCTGGCGACAGCGGCAGTTCGGCGAGGTCGCGCACATGGCGCACGCCGGCGCGCACATCGTCCTGCCAGGCGGCGTCGCCCTCGGTGGTGGGCCCTGCTTCGGCCAATGCCGTCGCGTCGAGATGTGAAGTCATCGGTTTTCTCGCAGGTCAGTCGAGGCGGTCCTATCGGCCCAAATACGGGTTTGGGTCAACCTGATTGAATTCGGGCTACCCATTCGTCGCCAAGACGCTACCGCCGCACAATCGCCACCAAGCCACGCAATGAGCTTGCGAAAGCGGGAGGCTCCATCATGCGTTTGGTCTGGACAATTGTGTTTGCCTTGGCGAGCGGAGCGGCTTTCGCGGCCTCGCCGGAGGACGACTACATCGCGGCGCGCGACAAGGCGATAGCGGCCATCGCAGCGATGCAAAGCACGAACGCCGCCGTGGAAGCGCAGGATGCCGCCAACGAGAAGGCGCGGGCCGATCTCGAAAAGCGTCTTGCCGCCCTTCTCGGCCCCTTCACGGTCAAGGGTTTTCCAGCCGCCGGCACGATCAATATCGAAAGCCTGAGCGCCTCCGATATCGGCTTCGGCATGCTCGACGGGCTGAGGCATGGGACGGAGGACGGCCCCAGCATCGTGGCAACGACGCGCGGGCTGCTGGAACGCTGGCTCCAGTCGAAAGCCGCCGAGACGGACGCCGACTTCAAACTGCCCACCGGCATCGATGAGGCGCTGAAGCTCGACGGCTTCTACACCCAGGCGATCGGCAGCGACGCCGCCTTCACGCAAACGCTGGAGCTTTCGCTGAAGAAGCCCGAAGGCGCCGACATCGCCGTGGCGCGGCTTGGCGGCTGGGCGCAGGACGTGGGGCCAAACTATGACCAGCAGGTCGTCGTCACCGTGGTCAAGGGCGACGGCGTCATGATCGCCGAGGCGCCCGCCACCACTCCCGTTCCCAGGATCGCCGCCTGCGATGCGATTTGGACCGCGGCGGACGCAGCCGCGCAGAAATTCCAGGAGGCTTACCAGGCCTCCGACCTCAAGGACGAAAAATCGTTCGATGCGGCCAACGCCGCCTGGGAAAAAGGCGACAGCGACTATCGCGCCTGCGTGGGTGAGCACCTGCCGGCAGACCCAGCCTTCCCGGCACTCCTGAGCCAGGCGCAATCGCTGGCCGATCACATGGCCGGCAAGTAGGTGCGCCGCCACGAAAGCTGGCGCAACCCCGCGAAAACAAGGACTTGCAGGGGTTTGGTGATTCAACCAGATCTGAGGCAGTCCCACCTCGGGGCGCGGCGGTAAGGAGCCGCTCGCCGCGAGGCCCTAGCTCCTCAACCCCGGCGCTTCCTGGCCGGTGCGCTCGACATATTCGGTATAGCCGCCGCCATAGGTGTGGATGCCCTCCGGCGTCAGCTCCAGCACGCGGTTCGACAGCGCGGCCAGGAAATGCCGGTCGTGCGAGACGAACAGCATCGTGCCCTCATACTGCGACAGCGCCTCGATCAGCATCTGCTTGGTGGTGATATCAAGGTGGTTGGTCGGCTCGTCCAGCACCAGCAGATTGGGCGGGTCGAACAGCATCAGCGCCATCACCAGCCGCGCCTTCTCGCCGCCCGACAGCACCCGGCATTTCTTCTCGATCTCGTCGCCGGAAAAGCCGAAGCAGCCGGCAAGTGCCCGAAGCGGCGCCTGGCCGGCCTGCGGGAAATTGTCCTCCAGCGTCTGGAACACGGTGCGCTCGCCCTCGAGCAGTTCCATCGCATGCTGGGCGAAATAGCCCATCTTCACGCTCGGCCCGCGCGCCACCGAGCCGGTGTCGGGGTCGGAGGCACCAGCCACCAGCTTCAGCAGCGTCGACTTGCCGGCGCCATTGACGCCCATGATGCACCAGCGCTCGCGCCGGCGAACCTGAAAATCCAGCCCCTCATAGATGGTGCGGCTGCCATAGGCCTTGTGCACGTTCTTCAGCGTCACGACATCCTCGCCGCAGCGCGGCGCCGGCTGGAATTCGAAATTCACCACCTGGCGGCGCTTGGGCGGCTCGACGCGGTCGATCTTGTCGAGCTTCTTCACCCGGCTCTGCACTTGCGCCGCATGCGAGGCGCGCGCCTTGAAGCGCTCGATGAAGGCGATCTCCTTGGCCAACATCGCCTGCTGGCGCTCGAACTGCGCCTGCTGCTGCTTGTCGGCGATCGCCCGCTGCTGCTGGTAGAATTCGTAGTTGCCTGAGTAAGCGGTGAGCGAGCCGGCATCGATCTCCACGATCTTGTTGACGATGCGGTTCATGAACTCGCGATCGTGCGAGGTCATCAGCAACGCGCCCTCATAGCCCTTCAGAAACTGCTCCAGCCAGATCAGGCTTTCGAGATCCAGATGGTTCGACGGTTCGTCGAGCAGCATGACGTCGGGCCGCATCAACAGGATGCGCGCCAGCGCCACGCGCATCTTCCAGCCGCCCGACAGTTTCCCGACGTCGCCGTCCATCATCTCCTGGGAGAAGCCGAGGCCGTCGAGCACCTCGCGCGCGCGGCCGTCCAGCGCATAGCCGTCGAGTTCCTCGAAACGGTGCTGCGCCTCGCCGTATTTTTCGATGATCTCGTCCATCCGGTCGGCCTGGTCGGGATCGGCCATGGCCGCCTCGAGCTCCGCCATCTCGGCCGCCACCTCGCTCACCGGCCCGGCGCCGTTCATTACTTCGGCCACGGCGCTATGGCCCGCCATGTCGCCGACATCCTGGCTGAAATAGCCGATGGTGACGCCGCGATCGACCTGCACCTGGCCCTCATCGGGCAGTTCCTGCCCGGTGATCATGCGAAACAGCGTCGTCTTGCCGGCACCGTTCGGCCCGACAAGGCCAACCTTCTCGCCCTTCTGCAAGGCGGCCGACGCTTCGATGAAGACAAGCTGACGGCCATTCTGCTTGCCGATATTTTCAAGACGGATCATGCAGGGGTCCGGGTCAATGCGCTGAAATGGCGGGATTTGCCAGAGCGCTTACCCGAATGAGGCTGGCGAGGGAAGAGGCCGAAGCGACGCAGATAGCTGAACGCCCTTCCTTCCCCCTTGTCGGGAAGGTGAATCGGCGCGCAGCGCCGAGACGGTTGAGGGGCGCTCCAGCGGAGTGAGCCGTTGGTGTCTTCTGGAACACCCCTCATCCGACCTCGCTTCGCGAGGCCACCTTCTCCCTCAAGGGGAGAAGGAAAAACAGCCCCAGACACACTCCAGAAACAACATTCAACATCCGGGAAAAACTGGCGAAAAAATCGCATGGCATAACCATTCCCGTGGCAGCCGGACAGCGGCCGCCACACCAACGCAAAGGGATGGTCCCGAAAATGCAACGACTTACGACCGGATGGATGGGTGCCCTGCTTGGCATGTCGTTTGCCATCAATGCGGTCGCGCAGTCGGGCGCGGAAGCGGCGGTCACCCGGAGCGAATATTGCAGCCGGCTCGGTCTTCAACTCGACGGCGCCATCCAGACCAAAGCCGCCCCCGGCGCCAGTGCGAGCAAGCTCGCCGAGGCAACGGAACTCCAGAACAAAGCCAACCGGTTTTGTGCCGAACGCAAGGAGGCGCAGGGCATCCGCACCTATGCCAACGCCCTAAAACTTCTTGGCGTGACACCGGTGGACCTGAACCAGTGACAGCAACCATCACCCCCAGAAATCAACCCCAGAAGGAAAGCCTATCATGAACAAGCCTCTCCTCTCCGCGCTCGGTCTTGCTCTTGCGCTCGGCCTCGCCATGCCGGTCGTCGGCGCCAGCACCGCCAATGCGGCCGCCACCACCACCGCTGCGTCGACTGCCGCTCCGGTTGCCGCTACCGCTGTGACCAAGCCGGCCCCAGCCGTCGCGAAGAAGCACGTCAAGCACGGCAAAAAGCACCACAAGCATGTGAGGAAACATGCTCGCAAGCACGTCGCCAAGAGACACCACCGTACCCACAAGAAGCACGGCCACAAGCACGTCGTCCGGAAGCACAAGGCCGCTGCCTGATATCTCCAGCGTAAATCCGGCTTTTCCGGACTTGCGCGAAAACAAGGAGATAGAGCGGCATCTTCATTCTCCTTGATCGTTTCCTTTCCTGACATCCTCCCGGGAAAAGGCCGCCGCTCGCATAAAGCGAGGGCGGCTTTTTCTTTTGAGAACTCTGGTGAAGGAAGTCGGACGCAGCGCCGGAAGCGAGGCGCAACGCCTGCTATTGCAGCTGCGGCTTCTTCAGGAAACTGCCGCGGTCGGCAGACTTGACGCGCAGCCAGGTCTCGCGGCCGTCGCGCACCACCCGCATCGGTATCTCCGCGCCGGCCGAGCCGCTGTCCCACAGTTTGCGGTAGAAATCGGCGAGCCCGTCGACAGCGCCATCGCGCACCTCGGAGATGACATCGCCCTCACGCAGGCCGGCCTTGGCGGCCGGGCCGCCTTCGGTCACGCTCATCACCACCACCTTGCCGTCGCTTTCGGCCGAGAAGGCGCCGAGCCACGGGCGCGGCGGCCGGGCCACCTGGCCGCGCGTGAGGAGATCGTCGAGGATCGGCGGCAGAAGGTCGATCGGCACCACCATGTTGATATCGGCGACCTCGCCGTTGCGGCTCATCTGCAGGCGCAGCGACCCGACGCCGAGCAGCGCGCCCTTGGCGTCGAACAGCCCGGCCCCGCCCCAGGACGGATGCGCCGGCGCGATGAAGATCGCCTCATCGAGCAGATATTCCCAGTAGCCGGCGAATTCCTGCTTGGTGACGATTTTGGCCTGCACCGACTGGCCGATACCGTCGGCAAGCACCACGGCGTCGCCGATCCTGGCCTTGCCGGCATCGCCCAGCGCCACCGCCGGCAGGCCAAGCGGCGCCAGCGCCTGCACCAGGCCGAAGCCCGATTCCTGATCGTAGGCCAGCGCATGCGCCGGCACGACGCGGCCGTCATGCGTGGTCAGCCACACCTCTTCCGCCTCGGTGATGAGATAGCCGATGGTCAGCACCAGGCCGTTGTCGCGGATGACGACACCGCTGCCTTCCCTGAGCGTGCCCAGCGCGCCCGCCGTGAAAGCATCCTCGGGAATGGTGGCGCGCACGGCGACCACCGAACGCGGATTGGGATTGATGGTCATGCTACCTGTCCTGCGATGCGATGCACTGGCGGTTTCTCTATTCTCTATAGGTATGCCTTCGACGGGAACTCTCAAGGGTAAGGCGAGAGCTTGCGTGCCAGCGTTTTCTCCCCGTCCCTATACGGGGAGAAAGACCCGGCAGGGCAATGAGCGGCGGCGCCGACATCGACAATAGTTCAACGCAAGTTGAACTTCCGGATCCGCAGCCCTAGCTGTAAAGGGTTCTGCCCATCCCCATCGATCTCTCCCGCCAGACGAGGCCCCAATGACCGAATACACCCCGCCGAAAGTATGGACCTGGAGCAAGCCGAGTGGCGGCGCCTTCGCCAGCATCAACCGGCCGATCGCCGGCCCCACGCATGACAAGGAACTGCCGGTAGGCAAGCACCCGCTGCAGCTCTACTCGCTGGCGACGCCCAACGGTGTCAAGGTGACGATCATGCTGGAAGAGCTCCTGGCGCGCGGCCACAAGGGCGCCGAATACGATGCCTGGATCATCCGCATCAACGATGGCGACCAGTTCGGCAGCGGCTTCGTCGAGGTCAATCCGAATTCGAAGATTCCCGCCCTGCTGGACAACAGCGGCAAGACCCCGGTGCGCATTTTCGAATCCGGCTCGATCCTCACCTATCTGGCCGAAAAGTTCGGCGAGTTCCTGCCGACAGAACAGCCGGCGCGCGCCGAAACCTTGTCCTGGTTGTTCTGGCAGATGGGTTCGGCGCCCTATCTCGGCGGCGGCTTCGGCCATTTCTACGCCTACGCGCCGACCAAGATCGAATACGCTATCGATCGCTTCGCCATGGAGACCAAGCGCCAGCTCGACGTGCTGGACCGGCGCCTGGCCGAGACGGAATATCTCGGCGGCAAGGATTACTCGATCGCCGACATGGCCGTTTGGCCCTGGTATGGCGGGCTGGCGCTCGGCCGCATGTACAATGATTCAGGCGAGTTCCTGTCGGTGCAGGATTACAAGCACGTGCAACGCTGGGCGAAAGCCATAGACGAACGCCCGGCCGTCCAGCGCGGCCGTATGGTCAACCGCGCCTTCGGCGAGCCGGCCATGCAGCTGCACGAGCGCCATGACGCCAGCGACTTCGAAACGAGGACGCAGGACAAGCTGGCGGCCGCGGCCGAATAGGCAACCCACACCCAAGCGGGCGGCGGCGCAGGATTGGCGCCCCGCTCTGACGGCCTCCCTGATTTCCGCAGGCGCAAAGCGCATAGTCCAGCGTCCCCCAGCGCCGGCACGAAAATCCATTGTGCAAAAAATTCATCCAGCGCAATCTGATACCCGCGTATTGATACGAATGGGAAAACCGATCCCGTTGCGAACTGCCCCTGGCCGAGCGGCACAAGGGCCATCGCTCGTCGATGATCGGGTCGTACGCGGGGCGGGAGAAATGACGCTGAAACTCATTGGGGCCGGTTTCGGCCGCACCGGCACGTGGTCCACTTTCGCCGCGCTGAACAGGCTTGGCCTGCCCAGCTACCACATGCAGGAAGTGATTATAAACAAGGCCAACAAGGGTCATCTCGACTTCTGGCGCAAAGTGGCCAACAGCCCGCCCGGCAGCCAGCACGACTGGAACCGCGTGTTCGCCAACTATACGGCGACGGTCGACAACCCCGGCTGTTGCGTGTGGAAGGAATTGCTGGCCGCCTACCCCGACGCCAAGGTGCTGCTGACCCTGCATCCGCGCGGCGCCGAGGCCTGGTACGAAAGCACGATCGACACGATCTACTTCACCGAGAATGTCTGGCAGTTCAAGATCCTGGAATGGCTGACGCCGTTCGGCCGCAAGTTTGGCGACATGTCGCGCAAGCTGGTGTGGGGCCGCACACTGGCCGGCGTGATGGGCGACCGCGACAAGGCGGTAGCCCGCTACCTCAGCTATATCGAGGAGGTGAAGGCGGCGGTGCCGCCGGAAAAGCTGCTGGTCTACAAGGTGACCGAAGGTTGGGGACCGCTCTGCCGCTTCCTCGGTCTCGCCGAACCCGATGAGCCCTTCCCCAACCTCAATGACCGCGAAACGATCAAGAAGATCATCGGCGACATCATCAAGGGCTCCTACATCATGCTGGGGCTGGCGATCGCGGCGACGGTGGCGGTGATCGCGGCGCTGTGGTGGTGGCTGGGGTAGAGGCGCGCCGGCTATGCCGCCGCGCGAACCTCCCGCAAGGATCTTATCTGGCGCCCCTCGGTGAAATTGTCGGAGGACAGCCAGGCTCGGAAGGCCGCACCCGCCAGCTCCCATTCCCGCGCCAGCATCGAATACATGCAGATGTCGCGCGCGCGGCCTTTCAGCATGAGACCGTCGCGTAATATGCCTTCGAAGGTGAAGCCCAGCCGGTCGGCCGCCCGTCGGGATCTTGCGTTGCCCGTGGTGCAGGTCCATTCCAGGCGCCCGTAGCCGAGATCGTCGAAGATGTGCCGCATGATGATGAACAGCGCTTCGCTGGCCGCAACGGTGCGCTGCAGCGCAGGTGCGAACAGCACATAACCCAGTTCGATCACCCGGTGCGCGGGCCTCGCCTCCATCAGGCATAGCCAGCCGACCGGCGGCCCAGCCGCCATGGTGCGCAGCGTCAGGATTGTGCGCGACTGGTCGTTCAGCAGGTCGCCGACATGGGCACGGAAAGACCGAGGCCCCTCGAACGGCCCCACTTTCATCTCTGCCCAGATCTCGTCGCGCTCTTCGGCATGGGTCAGCCGGAACATATCGTCGGCATCTTCAAGCCGGAGCGGCGCGAGGCTGACATGGCTTCCGGACAGCGTCACCCCGCCGGGCGCACCGGCGCTACCGGCCTCTTGCGACAGTCTCTTCCATGTCTCCTGCCCCGCCATTTCCCACCTAGCCCAGTGATTGTCGCCTGCCCTTGCTTGCCGGAATGAGCCCGCCACCAAGCCATCCGACCATACTTTTACCCGCTCCGGAACCCGCGATACGACCGCGTCGTTATATCTCGTTTAACTAAGATAACGGAACATCCAATGCACATTGCCGGAACCGAATAAGTCCCCCCGGACCTTTTACTGCCGGCACCCAAGACCTTGGTCCTGCACGAAAACACAGAGACCCGACGTCGCCCGACCGAAGGGAGCGTGCGGCCGCTTGCCCACCTGCCACGGGAACCAACACCTCCACGCAGAGTTTCGCTTCCAGCCTGTTCAAGCACTGGAGACCGGCATGGCACGTCAAGGCAAACCACGCACCGAAACCAGCGATGACGCCGCCGAGGCCGATGGCCCGACCATCGAGCAGCAGGACTGGGATGCGGTCAAGGGCGGCGAGATCCTGCCCCACTCCATCCCGGAGAACGGTGACATGCGGTACGGCACCGAGAAAGACGGCGACCTGCCCGGCGAGGACGACGACAACGCCAATCAGGAGAGTGACGACGCCCTGCCGGATGATGAGGAAGAAGCAGCAATCTCGCGCCACCCGACCCGCGAAGGGCGGTTTGACGAGACTTGAGCAGGCTGGAAATTGACGGCTCTTTCCCACAAGATACCTCGCATCGGCATTGGGGAAGAGCGCGAGATGTGCAACCTCTATAACCTCACCACCACCCAGGAGGCTGTCCGCCAATGGACACGCGCATTGCGTGACATATTGGGCAACCTGGAGCCGTCGATCGACATCTATCCCAACCAGCCCGGCCCAGTCGCACGCAATGCCTCGGACGGGCAGCGCGAATTGGCGAACCTTCTCTGGGGCATGCCGACACCGGCGGAGCGCGTGAAGGGCAAGGCCGACTACGGCACCACCAACATCCGCAACCCGCAATATGGCCACTGGCAGCAATATGTCAGGATCGAAAACCGCTGCGTCGTCCCGGTGACCAGCTTCGCCGAACCCTCGCCCACGCCCGCCGACAAGGATCCCGAAACCGGCGTTCAGCGCAATGTCTGGTTCGCCCGGGGGCCGGACAAGCCTCTGTTTTTCTTCGCCGGCCTGTGGACACGCTGGCAAGGGGTGCGCAAGGTCAAGGACGGTCCCGGCGACTTCGAACTCTATGGCTTCCTTACCACCGCTCCAAACGCCCTCGTCAAGCCGATCCACGAAAAGGCCATGCCGGTCATCCTGACAACGCCGGAGGAAACGGAGACGTGGCTGACCGCACCATGGCAGGAAGCCCGGCGCCTGCAGCGCACGGCGGCCGACGACGCGCTGGTGATCGTCGAGAAGCCCGCCACGCAGATCAAGTTTCCACCGCAGGCGGCACCTGCGCCTGTTCAAGGTTCTCTGTTCTAACCCCTCGCCTTCTGCAGGACCCAGATATAGCCCTTCGGCGGATGGTCCTGGTCGATGAACTGGGTTTTGACTGTTGTGTCCTTGCGGCTGCATCGCTTGCAGCGGAAGCGGATCGATTCCAGCGGCTTGTTCCAGCCCGCCACCTTGGCCACGTCGTTGGCGCGGAAGCGGCCGACATGCCAGCAATGACGGCATTCGACGATCAGCAGCATGTTGGCCTTGGCCGCCCGCCCGACGCTGTCCATTGGCCCCGCCATGACCTACTTCCGACTGGAATAGTCCTCGGGCAGCGGTAGCAGGCCGAGCCCCGCCGCCCGAAAGTCGAGCTCTTTTTCCGCGATGACTTCCATCACCGCGTGCAGCCTGTCGGTCAGCCCCGACAGGTGCCAATACAAGGCGCCGCTGGCGGTAAGGTTCACCTTGGCCGCGAGCAGCGTGGCGCGCAGCCGCAGCGCATCCCGCAGGATTGCCTCGGCATCGCTCACCAACAATCTGTCATAGCGACTTTTCCGTCTGCCCATCGCGGCTCTCCTGCTTGCGAGCAACCGCCCCACCTCCTGACAAATAGGAACGCATTCCTCGACAGGTCAATGCGCCCTTGACATATTTGTTCCTTTTTTGTTCACTGTCCACATCACACATAGAGAGGTGCCGAAATGGCCCACTGTGTCACTCTCGACAGCCGCCAGGAAGCCGCGCTGCAGGCTGTTGCCGATGGATTCATCGCCCAGCACAAGGGTGACGTCGTCAAGGCACTGAAAGAGATGATCGTGCTCAACGGGCATCTGCAGGAAAAGCTGGATGCGGTGGAGGCGAGACGAAGGATGGCTCAAGCAACTTAGGCACGCGGCGCCTTCCGATCCCGGCGCGCCGACGCCCTCACGCTCGCAATATCCGGACAATCGCACCCGGGGCGGGCAAGGCCGGGTTGCCCGTTCAGTTGCCCGTAAGCGCCTTCGTCGTCAGCACGGAGGCACCGGCCTCGGCGAATTCGCTGTTATGGCGGGCAATGACCTGCCGAGCGGTCTCATCGGCGTTGTCGAGCGTGCTGTGCGCGTCGGACACCACGGTGACGCCAAGCCCTTGGCCGAGCGCGCTCCTGACGGTCGCCGCCACGCAAAAGTCGGTCTGTGCACCAAGGATCACGACACCATCCGCGCCCTGCCCGGCCACCCAGTCGCCGAAGGCCGGATTGCTGAAGGCATCGCACACCGATTTGGCGAAGGTCGGTTCATCCTCGGCCTGGCCCAGCGCCGCCCATACCGGCCAGCCCGGCTCGCCCGGTGCCAGCGGATCGCCCTCGGGGCCGTCATGCCTGATGAAGGCGACCTTGCGCCCGCCGCGCCGCGCCCAGTCGATCACCGAGCGGGTCCGCTCGACAATGCCGGAGGCATCATGGATCGGCGGCTCGTGCACGCCATCGAACATGCCGGTCTGGAGATCGATGACAATGAGCGGCGCCTTGTCCGCGAGGCCGGGTGCTGACATGGGCGCGAAGATAGCGTGAGCGGCGTGAGGGTCAAGGAGGATTGAGCCACCAGCCCCTCGACGACGATCCTGGAATGCTCCGACAAATGAGGCATCGATCGGAGAGAAACCCCTCACTGGGGCGCGCCGGCGAACAGCACCGTGCCGTCGCCGCCTTGAGCCGGCCAGTCCCTAATGGTGCGGTCGTAGCCGCCGGTCAGCACCGTGCCGTCGGCGGCGAAGGCCACCGCGTAGATCGGGCCGGTATGGCTGTCGAACATGGCGATCTGGTTGCCGCTGTCCATGTCCCACAGCCGCGCGGTGCCGTCGAGCGAGCCGGAGAGCAGCCGCTTGCCGTCGGCCGACAACACCAGCGCATAGACGGTGCCCTCATGGCCCTCGAAGCGCCTGATTTCGCGGCCGGTGTCGAGATCCCAGACCTTGATCGTCAGGTCGCCGCTGCCGGTGACCAGATGGTGGCCGTCGGCGGTGAAGGCAGCGCCGTAGGCGCCTTGGTCGTGCCCACGCCAGCTGCGCAACTCCTTGCCGGTGGCAATGTCCCACAGCTTCAGCGCACCGTCGATGCTGGCGGAGAAAGCGCGCATGCCGTCGGGCGAGACGGCGACCGCGCTGATCGACCAATCATGCCCGGTCAGCACATGCAGCACCGTGCCCTTGTCGAGGTCCCAGACGATGACATTGCCGGTGTCGTGGCCGCTGACGGCCACCTTGCCGTCCGGGCTGATGGCGAGCTTGTTGGCGCCGCCATTGGCGCCAGAGGAAAACACATGCAGCACGGCGCCGTCGGAAAGCTGGCGCAGCACGATTTCGCCATCGTCGCCCGCCGTCAGCGCGCGCAGGCCGTCGGGCATGTAGAGCGCGGTGCGTGCCATGTCCTTGTGGACGCCGAGCGTGCGGATCAGGTGCTTGCCGCCGATGTCCCACAGCTTGATCATGCGGTCGGTGCTGGCGCTCAGGATCGAGCGCCCGTCCGGCGCCACCGCCAGCCAGACGACGGCGTCGCGATGACCGTCGGGCTCGGTCGGCAGCGGCGGCGGCGCCGGAGGCAACGGCGCCACGGTGACCGGCGGTTCCGCCGCGGGCGGCATTGTCTGCGGCGGTACCGAAGACGCTGGAGGCGAGGCGAGCGGCGGTGAAGCGGCTGGCGGGGCCAGCGCAACCTCGGGCGGCGCTGGGTCCGCCGGCGGTGTGGCAGCCTGCTCGGGTGGGACTTGCACGGGCGGCGGCGCTGGAGCGGGAGGCGGCGCAGGGGCGGCCGGCTCCAGTGGCTTTGCCGCCTGCGGCGGAGCCGGCGCCACCGGTTCCGGCTTTGACGCGGGTTCCACGGGCGGCGCGCTGGCGACATCCTGGCCGCCCTGATGCGGCCGCCATGGGCCGAACTGGTCGCCAAGCATCGCCAGCACGACAATCGCCGGCAGGATCAGGAAGGCGCGGCGCAGCCCCGGGCGGCCCTCGGGCTCCACCTCGGCATCCCTGCCGAACAGCGGCACCCCGATCGCCTGCGCGGGCTGGCCCGGCAGCAGCCCGGCCAGGAACAGCAGGGCTCCGATGAAACAGGCAAGCGCCGCCGCCGAATACGCCGCCAGCCGCGGCAAGCCCACCTCGGAAAAACCGTGCAAGGCAAAAGCGCCGATCAGCGGGTAGATCCGCACCAGGCAGGCAATCGCGACCACGGCGAGGACAAGCGCAAGCAACCTGTCAGCCAATCTGTTCATCGCGCTCCCCCTCGCCGGGCCTTCGGGCCAGACTACCAGCGTCAACGGCGTATCGCAAAACGCCGCCATCGCTCGCATGTGACGGACAGAAGCGTCTGAATCATGAAGAAGATCTACTGATGGCCTCGATCAGGAAATCCGTTTGAAATTGATCGCGCTTCGCCCCCATCGCGGCAGCGGCCATGATCCCTGTTTTGATCGAGCGACACCGACAAGCACGAGTGTCCAATTTACCACGGTCGTTGCTGACACGGATTGGACTATCCCCAGCGGAATATTGACAGCCGACCATGTTGTGGCACTATCTCGTCGGGATATAGTGGAGAGCCTGCATGATGAAGAAAATTTATGAACGGCCGGTCTTGATCAAGAGGGGCAACCTGAAATCGGTCGTGGCCGGACCCTCGGCACCGGTGCTGCCGCAATAATCATCACGTCTTCGCTGGATTTCCGAAATTGCCGTTGACATGGCTCTGGCTGTCGATGGTGCTGCTGCAACAGCGGAGGATTATCTGGCGCCATCGCGATTGTGGAGAGCCTATGTCATGAAGAAAACCTATGAACGGCCTGCGCTGGTCAAGAAGGGCAATCTGAAGGTCATCACCGCGGCGACCAATGGCCTGGTTGTGGCCTCGGGCGTCACGCCAACATAAAGTCAGCGCACCAGCATCAGGTCGTCCAGCACCATCTGCCAATAGTGTTTCGTCGACAGGCGAACACGGGTGATTTCCTTGAGCATCGGAGCGTAGTGCAGCGGCGTCAGTGCCGACAGCACAATCTCGTCGCTGGCAATCAGCCGATCGCCCAGCCAGCTTTCGATCAGCGCCATCTCCCCTTCCGCCTTCAGCCACGCCACGCTCAATAGCACGGAGTGGAATCCGAACGGGATTTCGCTCGTGAATTCAGCCGGATAGCCGCTGCTTGTATAGGCGATGTGATCGCCCGAGACATTGCCGTTGACATAACCTTCGCTGCCCTTGGTGTGGTCATGCGCCGTCGCGTTCAAATTGCGCCAGTCGAGCCCGGCATGGCCTGACGGGATTTTTCGCAAACCACGCATGGTGACATCGTCGAAGCCGATCGTCTGCAGCGTCGCCTCTTGAGCCACCAGGGCCACGCCCGGCGTCAGCAGCCCGAGATCGGCCGGATAGGGCGAAAGCTTGAGGTGCCGGTCAAGGCCGCCGCCGGTGATCGTCACCATGTCGGCCGCATCGGCAAGCGCGACACGAAAATCCTGCGTCAACGGGCGGCTCTCCAGCACTTGCCCGCTCGCCGCCACCGACAGCGTCGCCACACTGCCCGCCGCCAGCCTTCCCGCCACGCTGCGCCCCGGCGCCAGTCCCACCGGCATCGGCAAATCGGGCGACACCAGCCCGGCTGGAGAACCGGGCGCCAGGCGGAAGTGCTGCGACTGGGTCTCGTTGCCGCTGGGCGAACGCCAGCCCGGTGGCACGGAAACCGAGAAGCGGTAGGTTCCCGGTGTACGCAGCACCGCATTGCCGGGCGATGTCGACATGGCGAAATTGGCAAAGCCGGCGGGGTTGGTCTTCGATGAGGCGACGAAGCCGCCCTGCTCGTCGAACAGCCGCACCGTGATGCCGGCCATCGGCCGGTCGCCCACACCAAATCTGCCGTCGCGATCGACATCGAAATAGACGAAGGACGAATAATTGATGGTGCCGGTGCTGCGCTGCCAGTCGGCACGCGCGGCATAGTCGCTGGCAGGATCGGCACGCCGCCGTGCGCGACGGCGCAGATGGGCCTGCCGCAACAGCCAGATGAGCATCGCCACGGCGCCAGCCACCAGTACGGCTGCGAGCAGGATCACGGCGGGCCTATGCACGTTCGTTTCGCTCCCGCAGGCTTGTTGCCGCAAGCGCCTGGTTCATCGGCATGCTGCCCCCGCCGGCTCCAATGCATGTCGCCCAAAAGTGACTTCGGTTTTGGACGACGACATGCAAAAAAAACATAGACCCAAAGCGCGTCGCATGAATCCATTTCGATGCGACCGCTTTAGGCGGCAGCGTAGCTTGGCAAATCGCCACTGCACAGATGCGGGGACGGTGTTCCGCCCCTCACCCCAGTTCCACCCACACCGGCGCGTGATCGCTGGCGCCGTCCTCGCCACGCACGTCGCGGTCGATGCCGGCCCCCTTCAGCTTGCGTGCGAGTTTTTTCGACAAAAGGATGTGGTCGAGCCGCAGGCCCGCGTCGCGCGGCCAGCGGTTCCGGCGGTAATCCCAGAAAGTGTAGAGTGTTTCTTTTGGATATTTCTTCCTCAACGCATCCGTCCAGCCCTGCTCGATCAGCGCCGCGAAGGCAGCCCGGCTTTGCGGCTGCACCAGCGCATTGTCGTCATAAGAGCGGGTGGCGTAGATGTCGCGCGGCTCGGGCACGATGTTGTAGTCGCCGGCCAGCACGATCGGCAGGCCGGTGTCGAGCAGCTCCCTCGCATGCGCCTTCAGCCGCTCGTGCCAGGCGAGCTTGTAGGTGAATTTCTGCCCCGGCTGCGGGTTGCCGTTGGGCGCGTAGAGACAGGCGATGACGATGCCGTCCACCGCCGCCTCGATGTAGCGCGCCTGGCGGTCTTCATCGTCGCCGGGCAGCGCCTCGCGCGTCAGCACGGGTTCGGATCCCCGCGCCAGGATGGCGACACCGTTCCAGGTCGGCTCGCCCTTCCACACCGCGCCATAGCCGGCATCGGCCAGCGCCGTGCGCGGAAACTGCGTGTCGCGCGCCTTCAGCTCCTGCAGGCAGACGACATCCGGCTTCGCGGCGGCCAGCCACGCCAGCAGGTTTTCCAGCCGGCTGTTGATGTTGTTGATGTTGAAGGTGGCGAGTTTCATCCTTGGACGCCGAAGGCGCCCCCCACTTCGTCATCCTCGGGCTTGACCTGAGGATCCATGCCGTGACCTCTGCCGTAGAATGCGGCGGGCGAGAGTTCTGCTCCGTGGCGGCTTTCGAAAGTCACGGCATGAATCCTAGGGGTCAGCATGCGTCGCTTCGCTCCTTGCTTCGCCCTAGGATGACGAAACCGAGGGCCGTGCCAGCTTGGCTTTTATCGTCTCGGCAAGCGTCTTCAGATGATCGCCTGTCGAAAACCCCGACACGCTCTTGCGCGGCTTCAAATCGTGGTCGCCATCCTCCAGCCAGATCACCTCGATCACGTCGGACAGGCCGTAGGTCGCCACCTCATCTCGCGTGCCGAACTCGTCGCGCGTGCCCTGGAAGATCAATGCCGGCGTCTTCAGGCCGGTCAGGTGCTTGGTCCTGAGCTGCTCGGGCTTGCCGGGCGGATGGAAGGGATAGCCCAGGCAAACCAGGCCTGAAATCTCGCCCTTGGCGAACATTTCGTCGGCGACCATCGAGGCAACACGACCGCCCATCGACTTGCCGCCGATGATGAGTTTCCCGGTCACACCCCTGGCCCTGAGATCGGCGATCGCCTTGATGTATTCCGGGTTCACCGTCTCGGCGCGCGGCGGCGGCTTGCGCTGTCCATAGCGGCGCGCCGCCATATAGTGGAACTCGAAGCGGGCGACCTGGAAGCCGGCCTCCGCCAGTGCCTTGGCGGTGGCGGTCATCGAGGGAGAGTCCATCGACGCGCCGGCGCCATGCGCAAGCAGGATGGTGACGGGAGCGGTGTCGTGGCCGTCGAAGAGGAAGCTGGTCACGGGGCGGCCTTCCCACAAAGGCCGAGTTCCTTGGCGTCCCCCTCTGTCCTACCGGAGATTGGCGGCCTTGCTGTCTCGCCCGACGTCCAACCTCGGCGATTGGCGAAGGCGATGGCGACATCCGATCTCCCCCCTTGAGGGGGAGATGTCCGGCAGGACAAAGGGGGGTGTTCAAGCGCGACCATCGCGATCCCTTTTTCAGACAACAGCTATGATTGCCCAGAGGCCCCACCGCAAACGTTCAACTGCAGATATTCCACCTGTGCAGCCAGCCATTCCGGCCAGCCCGCAGCATCAATGCCGTGAACCCATGCGCAGGCTGCTTCACGCCCATGAACCTGCTCCATCAGGCAATAATAGGCTGTGTCACGCCATGCCCCGCAGAGGTTTGGATGAGCATCCATCACATCCAGCGCCGAAGGCCAACTGAACCATCTCTTGATCCACTCGCCGACCTTGCCATCAAGATCGGCTGCGCACTGGGTTATAAACGTATCAAGATCTTGTTCATTGGCGACCCAGAACGTGCCTCGGCTAGGAGGTCTGAAATCTGAATGAATCCCATCAAAACCAACGGCGACAAACATCATCCCGTTGGACCGCGCGGAACCTTGGAATTTGACATTATACCATTCGGTCAATTCCTTATGAAACTTGGCGAATTTCTTCCATTTGAACACAACCGCGAGCGAACAGTCATATTCGCCATACCGGCGGTCCGTGTAACAATCCAGCTCTATGCTGAAATCAGTCAGGTTGTCCCTCGAAGCGATGACTAACTTGGCACTGCCCGGTTTGAACCATCTGTCGCCAAGGCGCGCAAGGAGTTCTTCGGCAACCCGCGTTCGAATGGTCTTGGCGTCGAGCTGCACGTTGTTCCCTCACCCCGCCGTCCGCGCCAGTTGCATATCGACAAACTGGACCCCCTTGGCCGCCACCCCTGCCCATTCGGACTCCGCGTCCAGTTCCAGATAGCGCACCCAGAGCCGTCGCGCCTCCAGCAGATTGCCGGCGTCGAATTCCAGCCGGGCGAGGTTGAACACCGGGTCCGCATAATTCCTGTCGAGCGCGATCGCCTTTTGCAGATGCCTCTTCGCCGAGGCGTCGCGGCCTTGCTCGCTCATCAGCCCGGCTAGGTTGAACCAGGCTTCGACGAAGGCCGGATCGAGTTTTATCGCCCTGGCATAGTCGTGCGCGGCTTCGACCGCATGACCGCCGGCGCGCAGGCAGTTGGCGCGGTTGAAGGCGGCGATCGCGTCGGTCGGGTCGATGGCGAGGCAGCGCCGGTAGAGGCTTGCCGCGCCATCATGGTCGCCGCCCTCTTCCGTTGCTTCCGCCTCGGCGAACAAATCTTCCAGCGTGTCGTCGCCATGCGCGGCGCTACCCAGATCGAACAGCAACTGCCCGTCGAGTTCGCTGTCGCCGTCCTCCAGATAGATCGCGTTGGGCCGGCCATGCTGCGAGCCGACATTGAGCGACTTGGCGGTCAAGGACGCGACCGGGCCGGAGCGGTGGACGGAGCGCGCGATCGCCCCCCATGTCGCCCCGCCGGCCACCAGCCCGGCATATTTGCGGGCCAGGATCAGGTCGCGGAAGGAATAGGGTTCCGCGTCATGCTCAAACGCATCGAACAGCGACAATAGGTCGAGATCGGCTCCCGACAGCCTGGACTGGTCGATCAGCGATTGCCTGGATAGCGCCGACGCCTCCGGTGCTTTCACCAGCCCGAGCAGGCGCAGAAAACCATTCTCGCTGACAAGCACGCGCCCGGCCGCCCGCTCGGCGGTGACGCGGCGCTCGATCTCGAAATCGCCAGTCTTCGACAATCCGGCCTTGGCCAAAAAGGTGCGGCCAAACACGACATGGGTGGTGCGGCGGGTTATGCCGCGCCGGAGCTGGCCATGCTGGCGCTCGACCTCGCGCGCGGCGAGCCGCAGCGGAAACGCCGCCAGCGCACCGATGGTACCAAAGACGGCGCCCGCCGGTGCCGTCATTTCTTGCTCTTGCCGACCGCCTTGAGCAGATTGGCCTTCAGCGGATTTTCAGCCGCACCGCCCGCTGCCGCCTTCTTGGCGGCGGGTTTTGCCACCTCGTCGGCCTTGCTCTTCGACTTGGCCGGCGGCTTCGACTGTGACAGGCTCGCCTTCAGCGCATCCATCAGGTTGATGACGTTGCCACGCTCTGGCGCGGCCGCGATGATCGGCTTGTGGCCCTTCAGCTTCTCGCGGATCATCGCCATCAGCGCGATCTCGTAGCGGTCCTCGTAGTTCTTCGGATCGAAGCTGGTTTCCTTCTGCTTGATCAGCGCCTCGGCGAGTTGCAGCATTTCCGCGTCCGGCTTGCCGGCCGGAATGTTGCCGAAATACTCTACCGTGCCACGCACTTCGTTCGGGTTCCTCAACGTGCACACGAACATGCCGTTCTCGCGCGCACCGATCGTCACGATGCGTTCGCGGCTGGACAGAACCAGCCGCGCGATGGCCAGCTTGCCGGATTTGCGCATGGCCTCGCGCAGCACGGCGAAGGTTTCCTCGGCCATGGCGCCGTCGGGCGCCATGTAATAGGGCGCATCCTGGTAGATGACGTCGACCTCGCCCTCGTCGACGAAGGCCTCGATGTTCATCGTGTGGTTGGATTCAATGCGCACCGCGTCGAGGTCGGCATCATCGATGATGATGTACTGCTTGTCTTCGTACTCGTAGCCCTTGACCAGGTCCGAGCGCTCGACCAGCCCCAGTTCGGGATCCACCGGCTTCATGTTGATGCGGTTGTGGGTCTTCTTGTGCAACTGGTTGAACGAGATGCGCTCGCTGGTCGTCGTCGCCGGATAGAGCCGGACCGGACAGCTGACGAGACTGAGCTTGAGGTAACCCTTCCAACTTGCCCTGGGCGCCATGATGAACTCCTACGCGGCCATGCACTGACATCTACTGGCAGCGCTTCGTCCGCAGGACGAACAAGGCTGCGCAAATCCTACATCGACCCCTGATGATAAAGCCAAATCCCTGACGAAATCTTCCGGCAGGATTTTGGGGTCGTGGCTGGAGGATAATTCAAATTGTCGGAAGCGTCGATGGAGATGGGAGATGCTAGCGGGGTGTGACGGATCGCGACGCTCCCGTGTTGCACTACAGCTACCTCCCACCCCCAAGCACCGGCAAATCCCTGGCTGCCTCATCAATCTCCGCCCACGGATCGCCAGATGTCTCCAGCAGCCCCGGCAGCGACGAAAAATTCAGATCCTGCGGCGCATCGATCGTCTCCAGATCGGCCCAGCTCACCGGTGTCGAGGCCGGCAGATTGGTGCGGGCGCGCAGCGAATAGGGGGCGGCGGAGGTGTGGCCGCGGGCGTTGCGGTGATAGTCGATGAAGATGCGCTTCTTGCGGTTGTCCTTGCCCATTGTCGTGGTGAAGGTATCGGGCGCGGTCGCCGCCAGATGCGTGGAGATGGCGCTGGTTGCCTGGTGCAGCTTCTTCCAGTTCTGCTTCTTGGTCACCGGCACGGTGATGTGGATGCCGTTGCCGCCGGAGGTCTTGGCGAAGGGCACCAGTCCCAACCCTTCCAGCTCGCCCTTGATGTGCACGGCGGCCTCGACTACCTCGCGCCAGGAAATCCCCTCGCCCGGGTCGAGGTCGAAGACGATCTGGTCGGGTTTGTCGAGGCTCAGGCGGTGCGTGCCCCAGGTATGGAACTCGACGACGCCGAACTGCGCCAGAGCCAGATAGCCCTTCGCGCCCTCGACCGAGAGGTAGGATTTGATCTCGCCTTCGGAATTGGTCGCCTCGAAGGTGACGACCGAGGGCGGCATGCCGGTGAAGGCATGGCGCTGGAAGAAGCAATCCTTGGGCAGGCCGGTCGGGCAGCGCACCAGCGACACCGGCCGCCCAAGAATGTGCGGCAGCATGAAATCGCCGACCAGCGCGTAGTAGACGGCGATGTCGAGCTTGGTCGGCCCGGTCTTGCCGAACAGCCGCCGCTCCGGATTGGTGACCCAGATGGTGGCGAGATCGGCTTCCGAAATCAGCCGCTTGCGCTTGGCCGAAACCGGCGTCGACAGGCCGACATCGCGAAGACCGCGAAACACCCCATGGCGCAGCGCATTGTCCGCCGTGCGGTTGGCATAATGGATGCGCGCCGAAAGCAGCGGCTTCACCCAGTGCATCTCGCGCATGATCTCGCGCGGCGCCCCTTCGGGCGGCGTGGCGCCCGCTGTCAGCGGTTCCAACCTTGCCAGAAGGTCTGCTGCGGTTTCCCGGTCGAAGCCGGTGCCGACCTTGCCGCGATAGTGCAGCTCGCCCTCCTCCCATTCGGCCATGCCAAGTGCGGCCAGCCCTTCCGCCGCTTGCGAGGTGGTGTAGCCGGCGATGACGAAATCGTCCTTCTGCAGCGCCTTGCATTTGGTCCAGCTCTTGGTGCGGCCGCTCTGGTAGATTGCGGTGGCGCGCTTGGAAACCACGCCCTCGAGCCCGAGCTCCGTCGCCTGGTCGTAAAGTCCCTGACCTGAACCCTCGACATGGTCGGAGAACTGGATGGCGGAGTTGGCGCCGAGGCCGGCGAGCAGTTCCGCCAGCAGTGCCTTGCGCCGGATCAGCGGCGCTTTCGTCAAATCCCAACCGTCGACATGCAGGAGGTCGAAGGCATAGAAATGCAGCTTGCTGCCGGCGCCCTCCGCCAGCGCATCCTGCAGCAACGCGAAGCGCGAAATGCCCTTGGCGTCGAGCACAACGATCTCTCCGTCGATGACGGCGTCGCGACAGGGCAGTTTGGCGAAGGCATGCGGCAGATCGCCATAGCGCTTCGTCCAGTCGATGCCGCCGCGGGTGATCAGCCGCACCTCTCCGTTGGCGAGATGCGCCATGGTGCGGTAGCCGTCGAATTTGATCTCATGCAGCCAGAGCTCGTTTGTATTGTCCGCCAGGCTTTCACCGCCGGGCGGCTTCGGCACCTGCGTCGCCAGTTGCGGCTCGATGCGGCCGGGCGCCGGCGCCTTGACGGCACCCGGCAGCGCGCCCGGCTTCAGCGAGCCCGGCTTCGGCGCGGACTTGCGCACCGGTTTGGCGGCCGCCGCCAGTTCCTCGATGCGCAGGCCGGATTTCACGCTTTCCGGCCGCGCTTCGAGAATGTCGAGTTTGGGGTCCGCCGCAAGGTCGCGCTCCTTGAACAGCAGCCAGTTCTTCTTCTCGGCATCCTCGCCAGGTTTCGGCTTCAGGCGGGTCAGCATCCAGCCGCCATTGAGCTTTTCGCCGGCCAGCCGGAACTTGAACGCCCCGGTCGTGAGGCTCTTCTCGACATCGTCCATCGGCGCCCAGGTGCCGGTGTCCCAGACAATCATCGGCCCGCCGCCATATTCGCCCTCGGGAATGACGCCCTCGAAGTCGATATATTCGAGCGGATGGTCCTCGGTCTCCACCGCCAGCCGCTTGTCAGCGGGGTTGAGCGAAGGCCCGCGCGGCACCGCCCAGCTCTTCAGCACGCTGCCGACCTGCAGGCGCAGATCGTAATGGTCAGCCGTGGCGTGATGCTTGTGAACGACGAAGCGGTTGCCGTCGCCAGCGAGAAGCCCACCCGCCGGCTCCGGCGTCTTGGAGAATTCGCGCTTGGCGCGGTAGGCCGAGAGTCTGGGAGGAGTTGTCATGGCATCGACCGCCGCACGCCAGCCGATCGCAAAGGAACGAGACGCACGTTACCGACCGCCGAGCTCAACCTGGCTCAATCGTCGGCGGCCGGCGTCAGTTCGAGCTCGGCCGGCGACAGACCCTGCTGCAACTGGCCCAGGCGAAATTCATCGACCCAGTAAGCCTCGCCGTCGACCAGCACGCGTGCGCTGTAGGCGCCGCCCGAAAAACGCTGCGCGGTGATGTAGACCTTGTGCTGGTCGAGCGCCTTGCGCACCGCGGCGCGTTTGGCATTCTGGCCGATCACGGGACTGAACATGACACTGCCCTCGGTCGCCCGACACGGACGCAGCTTGCGGCGACTGAGGCTAAGGATGACGGAGACACCGTGTCCTGTCAATTTCGCGGGCTATGGCCTCGGCTCAGCTGGGATCTACCTTTGCGGACCTTCATGCCGCCGCTTGAATTAAAACATAATCCCTCATGTCGAAATCGGCTCGCCTCGAACGACATTGGTGCGGCGCCGACGAACCTTGCGGCGCGATCACACAGAAACCGGGAGCACCGCCATGGCCAAGATGCTTGTCATCTACAAAACCCCCGCCGATCCGGCCGCCTTCGAGCGCCATTACCACGACATTCACGTGCCGCTGGCCAAGCAGTTGCCCGGACTGCACCGCTACGAGATCAGCCGGGCGCCGATTGTGAATGTCGTGCAGGGCGAGACGCCATACCGGGTCGCGACCCTCTATTTCGACAGCCTGGAGGCCATTCGCGCCGCCTTTGCCAGCGATATCGGCAAGGCCTGTGCGGTGGACCGGCGCAAATTCGCTGGCGATGACGACGTGACGATGCTGCTCTTCGATACCGAGACGCTGTGAGCCGTCACAAGCCCGATCGCTGCACTGAGGGAGCGTGATGAATTTGCCGGGGGCTTGTCAATCTGTCTGGACGATCGCCTCAGTTCTTCAATCGCCGAAAGCGGCGCAACACGCTCTGCACGGCCTTGAACAGCCCGGGCTTGGAGCGCACGAAAAGCTCGGTCTTGCCACGCAGGCTGATATAGGCGGCCGCGCCCCTGCCCCGCAGCGTCATCGACTCGCACAACTCGGCCAGCACCGTGCTCGAGGCGCCGATATGCTGCTTGTATCCCTGGCTGCCGACCGAGAGGTCGAAATAACCGAGCCCTTGCGTCCGTCCCCACATCATCAGCTTGCCGATCGTCGTCAGGCCCGGCGACGCGTTGGCCACCGCGTCCTGGTCGATCCCGAGCAGCAGGGCGTGCAAGGTGCCCTTCATGATCAGCACGTAGATGGCGGCGAGATAGGCTTGTCCGACGCGCAGACCGAACAGCCGCACCGAACCGTCGGACAGGCCCTGCAGCGCGGCGTTGCGGTAGAACTCGACGATCGGCGCCTGCGTCAGCAGGTCGAAGCGCCCAAGCTCGCGAAAGCGGTTGAGTCTGAGGTCGAGCAGCGTGTCGAATTGCATCTTCACCATATCAGGCGTTTCGGCCTCGACCAGAGTGAGGCCACCCAGCTGTTCGAAGCGGCGACAATGCTTTTTGAAATTCTTGGTGAAGTGCGCTTTGCAGATACGCTTGATCAGCGTTTCCGGCTCGCCGTCCATGACGAGGCCCGAGGCGATCTGGATGGAGTCGCGCGCCACCGAAAGCAGGGCCAGCGGGTTGGCGACCCCGTGGATTTGCTGCGGGATTCCAGCGACGTGGATGCGGTCCGCCGGCGGCAGCACGGAGCGGACTGCCGCCCAGGCGGCGTCGGCGCTTTGCCGGGTCCACGGTCTGGCATCGGCTAGCAGCGGCGCCGAATAGTCGCACACGCCGCAACTCAGCCATTCGATCACAGTGTGGCCAAGCGCCCGGCGCCGCATCAGCGGCAAAAGCATGACCGGCGCGCCCGTGACGGTGTCGTTGACCTCCACGACGAGCAGGTCAGCGCCTTTGGGCATCAGCCGTTTGGCGATCCCTTCCA
This sequence comes from bacterium M00.F.Ca.ET.205.01.1.1, assembly GCA_004791255.1. Taxonomy (GTDB): domain Bacteria; phylum Pseudomonadota; class Alphaproteobacteria; order Rhizobiales; family Rhizobiaceae; genus Mesorhizobium. The sequence continues at coordinate 67,907 of SRUQ01000012.1, read as the reverse complement.
CCCAGGCAAGGCCCTGGTGGCCGGTGCACAAGCCGGTTTCCTCGAGGCGCCGCCATAACAACCTTACGCTGTCGAAGCTCGTGTGCAGCCGCGCCTTATAGCCCGCGACGGCGCTGGCGCTGGCGGCAACCGGGGAAACTGATCCACCCGGTGCATCCGTCATCGCGGCCGTTCGCACTACCTGGCTTGACACATGCTTCTCCTGTCATTCTGGTCCTCAGCGTCCTCAGCGTCCTCAGCGCAATCGCCGCAGACCGCGCATCAGTCCCTGGGCCGCGTCGAGCAGCCGTGGGTTGGCACGCACGAACGCCTCGACCCATCTGCGGAAATTGAGGGCAGCGCTCGCCGCATTGCCCCGCATCGTGTACCCGTGGCAGAGTTCGGCAAGCATCGAACCCTTGGCGCCCATATGTTGCTTGTAGCTCTGGTTGCCGACCGACAGGTCGAAATAGGCGAATCCTTGCTCGCGTGCCCAACTCATCAGCCTGCCCATGATCGCAAGTCCTGGTGAGACATTGGGCACCACGCCCTGGTCGATCGCTATCATGAGAGCGTGAACAGTACCTTGATGGACCAAAAGATATTGGACCGCGATCAGAGCCTCGCCGACACGCAGCCCGAATAGCCGCACCGATGCGTCCGACAGGCCCTGAACCGCGGCGTTGCGGTAGAAATCGACGAATGTCTGCTGCGCCAGCAGATCGAAGCGGCCCAATTCGCGAAAGCGGCTGAGCCGCATCCGGACCAGTTCGCCAAACGTAGACTCTACCTCGGCCGGCGTGTCGGCCTCGACCAGTTCCACACCGCCGAGCCGTTCGAGCCGGCGCCAATCCTTGTTGAATTCCTTGACGAAGGATGGCCTGCACAGGCGCTTGAGAACGGTTTCCGGCTCGCCGTCGATGGCGAGGCCGAACGTGGTCTGGACGGAATCGCGTGTGTCCGCGAGCAGGGCCAGGGGATTGGCGACGCCGTTGATCCGTTGCGGAATCCCCGTGATGTGGAAGCGGTCGGCCCGCGGCAAGACGGAACGCACCGCCGCCCATGCGGCCTGCGCGGATTGCGCCGTCCACGGGCTGGGGTCAGCCAGCAGCGGCGCCGCGTAGTCGCAGACGCCACAGCTTAGCCACTCGATCACCCGATGGCGGAAAGCCGGCCGCCGCATCAGCGGCACCAGCATCCGGGGCGCGCCGGTGGCGGCATCGTTCACCTCGACGATGAGCGGTTCGGCGCCCCGCGGCATCAGCCGTGCGACGATCCCCTCGGCCCATGCATAATGCTGGTGGGCAGTGCACACACCCTCCGCCTGGAGGCGCAGCCACAGTGGCTTGGCCGTCTCGAGGCTGGTGTGCAATCGCGCCGTAAACGCGTCGGTCGCCGCGACCGTGGCGGGATGGGAGACCTGCCCGTCGGGCAAGTCGGTCACCGCAGCAATTTGCACTGCCTCGACCACCATATCCCCCTAACGCTTTGCCGCGGCGAACGTGACAGCCCGACGCCGCCACGAGCCGAACAAGCTGTCGCGCTGCTTGTCCGGATGCTCGATGTTCCAGATGCGGTGACGCGCGAAGTACCATGATGCCGCGAGCACGAAGATCTCGGAGAACGCGGAGCCCAGCAGCGACCAGGGCGGAGACGCGATTGCCAGCAGGATGGCGATCAGCGCCAGCCCGACGACCGCCCCACCCATCGTGGTGAACGCGACGATCCGGAAATCGCCCATGATCTCGAGCACGATGCGGGGCATGATGTAGAGCATGATCGGCACGAAATTCGCGATCGCGAACAGCCCGATGAGCCAGACCGAGGCATCCTGGAGAGCCTGGGATTTTATCATCGGCAAGACGAACAGGATGGCGCAGCCATAGGCCAGGCCGCCGAGCCCCATCACCACCGACCAGATCTTCGCTTGTACCCAGACGCGGCCTGTTTCGTTTTTGCTCATCAGCTTCGCCAGTTCCGGCTGCGTCATGTTGACGAAGGCGAGGCTGATGATGCGCAGCGGCGCAAACAGCACGAGAACCGCCGCCAGCGGCGCGTAGGCGGCAGGCCCGGCAATGCCCGCGACCAGCAGCGCCAGGCATTGACCCTGGATATTGGTGGTGGTGGCGCTGAAAGCCGACCAGCACAGCTGGCGCCGGAGCTTTGTATAGCGCCTCCGCGTCGGCATGCGGAAGCTGATGCGAAGCCGGCGGCGCGCCAACCTAACCAGGGCGACAATGCCCACCACATTTGCCGCGGCAAGCGCATAGAACACGGTTTGCAGCGGGTCCTGGGTCGACCAGATCACCAACCCGGCCATGACTGTGCCGGCAATTGTAAAGGTGGCATCGCTGATCGAGACGATCACCTGCTGGCGACGTGCGAAGAATGCCGTGCGCATATAGCTGCGCAGCGACCATGCGCCGACGAAGCAGCCGGCGGCGATTCCGTTCGAGTCTCCCAGGAGGCGCATCACGATCGCCGTACCGACCGCCATCAGCAGAGCCACGACCAGCGCCGCCGTTCCGAAGGCCACGTCATAGGCATCGACGCCGGCACGGTTGGTGCTCTTGCCCATCCAGATCGAGGCGGGAACCGCGGTGAGCGACCGGATGTAGGACAGGCCGACGCCGCCCATCACCATGGCGATGGCGAAGAGACCGTAGCCTTGCGCTGACAGCATGTGCAGCAGAGCGATGTTGAGGGCGAAGTGAAATCCACTCTGCATCGCCTCGCCGCCGATCATCAGCACGAGGCGGCGCACCAGATGGATCGAAAACGTCACGGCCGTGTCTCCGCCTGGCGGGTGCTTGCCGCCCTGCCCGGCCTTGCCATCGTCGCCTTCAGCTTGTCGGTAGCGATGGCGGTGATCGCTGCCGCCGCGACCGGTTCGCTGAAAACCTTTTCGTAACGCGCCCGCCCGGCGGCGACGAAGCCGCGCCAGGCGTCGGGCCGCAGGATGATCTCCTTGAGCTTGCCGGCAAGCGCGGCGGCGTCGCCGGGCGGGACATGCCAGCCCGTCTCGCCGTCACTCACCACCTCGACCAGCCCGCCGATCGCCGACACCAGAGGCGGCCGGCCATAGGCCATCGCCTCGATGGCGACGCGGCCGAGCGATTCGGGACGCCGCGACGGCACGGTGACGATATCGGCCCAGCGATAATGCTCGGATGGGTCCGGTATGAACGGCAGCACGCTGACGCGCCCGGAGAGCCCCATGGTCTCGACCCGTTCGGCTAGCGCACGCTCGCGCTCGATGCTCTCGAATGCGCCGCCTACCAGCCGCACCTCGACCCGCGAGCGCAAGTCCGCCGGCAGCGAGGCGATCGCCTCGAGCAGCACTTCCTGGCCCTTGATCCTGTTGATGCGGCCAATCAGCAGCACCCTGAGCGGTCGCTTGCCGTCATAGGTCGTCGGCTCGGCGGCCGGCGGGCCTGCCACCCCGTTGTAGACCACATGCGTGCGCTGGCCGCCGGCTGCGCCAAAAGCGGTGCGCGTGGCGTTCGAATTGAAGATCAGATCGGCATGGCTCCAGCGCATCAGGGCGACCAGGATCGTGCGCATGACGCCTTCGGGAATTTCGTGAATATGCAGGACGGCCTTGTGAGGCAGCAAGCGTGCGGCAAGCGCATAGTCGGCCACGATCGAGGTGTTGACATAGACCAGGTCGCACTGCCTGAGGCGTCGCCACGCCCGCCATACGGCCACTGGCAAGCGCGCCATCTCTATGGTGGCGAGGCGCGTAATGGCCTGACGCCGCAGCACCCACAGCGGTTCGAAGACGATCCGGCTCGCATGCGGTTCGAGTATCTGCACGATCGGCCCGCTGCGCGGCAGCACGATTTCGATGTCCGCGGACGGAAACGCGGCCCGCAACGCAGCCACGCTTTCCGCGAAGCTACGGTCGGAACCATAGAGTTCATAGCCTTGGTGAACGCAGGCAATCCGCATCTCAAAATCCCGCCAGGTCCTCAGCCATCCAGCATTTGCGCACAGCAGATGGCTGATAGATACCAAGGGCAAGGATCATGCCGGAGCCGATTCCTGCGGCTTTTGGTCAAACAGCCCTTGGCAATGCCTCGTTTCGAGACAGATACGCCGGGAAAGTTGACCGATAATGAAGCAACCCCCAGGTTCGGTAGGAATTTTTTACAACCTTCTGCAACAATTGCCTCGACCTCTGCCTGGCAAGGGCGGTTGCGAATCTCGGTTCTTCAAGCAGTGAGCCTACCGAAAGTGCCCCGACCATGACATCAAAGGTGCCCTCCATCCTGATCCTGGGAACGCGCGGCATACCCGCGGCCCATGGCGGCTTTGAAACCTTCGCAGAGCGGCTGGCGCTGTTTCTGGCCGGGCGCGGCTGGAAGGTCGGGGTCTACTGCCAGGACGAGGTGGAGCGGATCGACCGGAGGGTGCGCTGCGAAACCTGGCGCGGCATCGAACTCATCCATGTCCAGGTCGCGTCCAAAGGTCCTCGCGCCACGCTGGAATTCGACTGGCAGTGCGCGCGCGACGCCGCCCGGCGGCAAGGCGTCTGCCTGGTGCTGGGCTACAACGGTGCGCTGTTCCTGACCTGGCTCAGGCTGTTTCGGCGCAAGATCTTCACCAACATGGACGGCATCGAATGGCGTCGCCCGAAATGGGGTCCAGCGGCGCGCAGCTGGTTCTGGCTCAACGAATGGATCGGCGCCTGGATGTCTCATCGACTGGTCGCCGATCATCCGGTCATTGCCGACCATCTGGCGACAAGGCGGCCACGCAGCGCCATCGCGACCATCCCCTATGGCGGCGACCCGGTGACGGACGCACCCGAAGCACCGATCCGGGCGCTCGGCCTCGAGCCCGGCAAATATTTGGTCTCGATCGCCCGCGTTGAGCCCGACAACAACATCCTGTCGATCGTCGAGGCCTTCGGCAGCCGCGACCGCGGCGACATGAAGCTGGTCGTGCTTGGCAGCCTTTCCGATGACATCCCCTATCATGTCGCCGTCCGCAAGGCAGCGGCGGCCAACGGCGCGGTGGTTCTGCCCGGAGCCATCTACGACCAGGCGGCAGTGAAGGCGCTGCGCTACCACGCCCGCGCCTACATGCATGGCCACACCGTCGGCGGCACCAACCCGTCGCTGGTCGAGGCGCTGGCCGCCGGCAACATGGTTATCGCGCACGACAATCCCTACAACAGGTGGACCGCAGGCGCCGCCGCCATCCACTTCACCGATACCGCCAGCTGCGCGGCGTGCATGGACCGGGTCATCGAGGACGACGCCCTGGTCGCCGAGTGCGGCAAGGCCGCAAGGGTACGCGCCCGCGAGGCCTTCCGCTGGGAGGACGTGCTGATCGCCTACGAGAACGAAGCCTATCGGCTGCTCGGCGTTCGCGCCGGCGAGGCCGTCGCGATCGATCACCCCTCGCACGCATGACGGCGTGGTCGCGCCGGCGGGTCTTGAAGACGGCGCTGGTGGCGGTGCCGGCAGCGGGAATACTCGCGCCGCTGTCGGCGCCCGTATGTGCCGCCACCGGTGAATGGGCTTTCCGGCGCGGCGTCAATGCCTGGCCCTGGTTCTCGCTGACACGCGAATTTCCCGCGCCGCGCACCGACTATGACTGGCCGCCCTTCCAGTCGCAACGGCCGGTGCCCAGCACCGCCGACCTTCGCCGGTTGCGTTCCACCGGGCTCGACTTCATCCGCCTGCCCGTCGATCCCGGCCCGTTCCTGGCTGCCAATGCCGCCACGCGCGCCAAATTGCTGGCGATGCTGGAGGGCGCCGTCGCGGCAGCCATCGATGCCGATCTCGGCATCATCGTCAATGTGCAGGCCAACGGCGCCACCCACTACTGGAACCCCGATCGCATGGTCTCCAGCACCGCCGCGCCGCAATTCGCTGCCTATCGCGGGCTGATCGGCGAGCTTGCCGGCAGGCTGCAGGGCGCGCCTTCAGGCAAAGTGGCGCTGGAGCCGGTCAACGAGCCGCCCCAATCCTGCGACTCCAACGTCTGGTCCGTCGTGCAGGCATCGCTGCTCACTGCCGCCCGCACCGCCGCACCTTCATTGCCGCTCGTCGTCACCGGTGGCTGCGGCTCGATGGTGCGCGGGCTGACCGCACTCGATCCGGCGCCGCTGGCGGCCTTCGAGCCGATCCTGTTCACCTTCCATTATTACGAGCCCTATCTGTTCAGCCATCAGGGCGCGCCCTGGATGCGCGAGCCGGTTTACCGCGCGCTGAACAATGTGCCGTGGCCGGCCTCGGCCGGTTCGCTCGATGCGACGCTCGCCTCGGTCCGGGGTCGGATGGCGCAGGATTCCGAGACATCGGAGGAGGCCAAGAAGGCGGCCTATGCCGAGACCGAACGCGTCTTGAAAGTCTATTTCGACGCCCGGCCCGACCGCTGGTTCGTCGACAAATATCTTGCCGAAGTCAGCGCTTGGGCGGACAGCCACGGCATCGCCCCCGGCCGCATCATCATGGGCGAGTTCGGTGCGCTGCGCACCGATGCCCGCTACACCGCCGCCCCCAACCCCGACCGCGCGCGCTACGTCGCCGATGTCAGGCAGAGCGCCGAGGCAGCAGGCTTTCCCTGGGCCTTCTGGAACCTGTTCGACGGCATGGGCATGATGGACGACAAAACCCGCGCGCTCGACCCGGCGATGGTCGAGGCGCTTGGGCTGAGGATGCCGACAGACTAGACAGCTCGTCGCCCCTCAAAACACCATCTTCATACCGAGATTGCATCAATGCTGGCGTTGTTGTCCAGGGCCGTGCCGTTGATGGCGCCGTAGAGCGAGACGGTGTCGGTCATCTTCCAGTTGCCACCGACACCAAAGCTGACGCCGAAGAGCGACATGACAGCCGACGGCGAGCTCGCACTGACGGTGCCGAAAATGTTGGAGGCCGTATCGACTCCGATGTTGCCACCGATCGTGCCGGTGTTGGTCAAAGTGAAAGAGCCGACCGGAACGGTTTTTCCGGCAACGTTTTCGGCGTAGATGCCATAGCCGCTCTCGCTCCAGATGCGACCCGAATTCGTGATCACGGTGGTGGCGCCCATGGCCCTGACAGCCGTGCTGTTGGTGGACGGATAGGTGTCCGTGGAAATCTCGCCCGAATTGTCGAGGGTCAGGTCGCCAACGGCCCTGAGGGCGAAGAGGTTGCCCGAGATCGTGCCGGAATTGGTCGCCGTTGCCGAGCCGGCGTCGACGCCGACCCCGCTATGACCCCGCTGTTCGTCAGGTCAAGGTGGCCGCCCACTTCGAGGGCGTAACTGCTGCTATCAATCCTGCCGTCGTTGACGATCGTGGTGATGCCTCCATTGCCCGCGTATATGGCTAAGCCGCCCGATCCGGAGATCGTAGCGCCCGCGCGATTGGTCAGGGTCAATGCCCCCTGCAAAAATATCGGCCCGTAGCCGCTGATCGCGCCGGCATTGTCGATGGTAGTGGTGTCGGTGCTCGCCGTATCCATGACGGTACCGATCATGCCGGTATTGGTGTTGGTCAGGTCGACATCGCCGCTCGTGCGGAGAAAACAGATCACCGCCGCATTAGTGTAGGCCTGGTTGTCGAGGGACATTTTGGGGCAACTGGCGCGCGCCACCGCGGGCGCGGCGAGGAGCGCAAGGGTCGATGCGGAGGCGAGGAGAAACGGCTTCATCCGCACGGGACGGGTCTCGAGGGCTGGAAACTGTCCCTCCCTTGCCACGAATCTCCTGCGTAATCTTCTCTTCCTAGGGAACTACATGCGCCTTTCTTTGGGTGTACTTTTGCACCTGGAGTGCGTGGACGGAGCTTCGCTCCTGCTCCGCCCTAGGACAACGAGGCGCGAGGCTGCGTCTGGGGCCGCCTCAACCCCGCCCGCGCCGGCCGGTACAGCACCAGGCATATCAGCACGAACTTGCTCAGGAGCGTCGTCTTCGAGGCGATGCTTTCGGAGGTGTTGAGCAAAAGGATCCAGCCCAGCATCGGCAGCCAGATGCCGGGATGGCAGCGGCGCGCCACTTCGACCATGAACAGCGCGAAGCCGAAGAACAGAAGCACGGTGTAGAAGGCGCCCTGGTAGATGACCGTGCGGATGATCGGGTTCTCGATGCCCTGCTCAAGGCCGTTGATGCGGCGCAGGGTCTCGATCAGATCGATGTCGGGACCGATGATGATGTCACGCAGTTCCAGATGCTTGAACAATTCGAACATCTCGACGCGGGCGTTGGCGCTGCCGCTGTCGGAAACGAAGCGCTCAAGCAATGCGTCGAAGAAACCGTAATAGGCCGCGAGCGCGATCACCACCGGCAGCAGCGCGGCAAGAATGAAGGCGAGTGCCGCGCCAAGCAGGTTGACGCGCCCGGAGCGCAAGGTGCTGAAACCATGGACGAGCATATAGATCCCGCCGAGCGCAAGCGTCAGCACCATCGCCGAGCGGCCGCCGAAGGCAACAAGGGCGCAGAACTGCAGGCCGATCAGCCCAAGCCGCACCGGCGTCGTCAGCGAACGTGACCCGGAAAGCAGCGCCAGCACATAGATCGCGGTGATCGTCGCGTTGGCCAGCGGATGCCCCTGCAGCGCGGTGGAACGCAGATCGTTGGCGAACACCACGCCATCGAGCCGGTACGGGAAGACCAGCGTCTTGGTGGCGAACTCGAACAGCGCCAGTAGCGCGTTCGCCGTCATCACCGCATGCAGTACGCCCTGCAGCCGGGCAAAGGTCTTCTCGTCCTCTTCGCTCAGCATCATCACGAACATTGCCGCGGCTACGAACGTATCGATCATGCCGGCCATTCCGGGCCGTCCACGAGCGACGACCACGACCAGCAGCATGATCGAGATGAGCGCCATAAGCGCTGAGGCGGGCCGCCGGTCGGCGACGCTGACGCAGTAGCCGATCGGATTGCCATAGGTGCAGGCGCGCCAGGTGAACACCAGCACCAGGATGTAGGTGGAAGGATGGATCTTGGTGGCCGGGTTGCCGATCAGGCCGTCATAATTGTAGCCCACCAGCCACAGCATGCCGCCGGAGATGCTGAACAGCAGCGCCACCGACACGACGAGGCCGACACCGGTCACCCAATCGACGGAGGCCCCGGCTGCTGGTGCTGCGGCGCCACGGCCGGGCGCGGCCCAACCGGCGGTCATGTCAGGCTGCCTCGTCGACCAGCAAGGCGCCTGTCGGCAGCCGCCCCATCACGGAAATGGCTTGCGAAGTTGCCGTGACATCGCGCATCGGCGTCGAGTTCAGTGTGGCCACGAGCAGGATCTCGTCGACCATGGCGACCAGCGGCGAGGCGTTGAGATTGTCGATCAGCGCACCGCCGTCGACGATGACGAGTTCGAAATTGCGGCGCGCCTCGGCCAGCATGTGCTGCGCGTAGAAGACGCCTTGCGCCTCCTGGAAGACCGCTGTCGGGCGGCCCCGGCCCAACAGCGCGACATTGCTGCCTGGCTGCTGGCGGCTGACAGCCTGGAAGGCATATTCGCCGCGCAGCACGTCGAGCACGCCGGGCTGAGGCTCCTTCTGGTCGTTGCCGGCACTGATGTCGATGAACAGCACGCGGCTGCCCCTGGCGGCCGCTGCATTGGCGAGCAGCCGCGCTACCCGCCCCCGTGCGGCGCCGTCCTCGGTTGGCGACGTTACCAGGATCGAAGGCACCAGCGGCCAGTTCGGTGGCCGCCTGCCGGAAGAGAACATGCGCCTCAGCGCCAGCCCGGCGACGGCGTCCGTTTTCTGGGCTGCCGGCACGGCAGCACTGCCGAAGGGCCACCAGCGGCGCCGCGTGGCCGACTTGCCCGGCAGCACGGCCAGTACCGGCGCCTCGATGGCCGACTGCATCTGGCCGCTCGAAAGCACCGTCGGCGAGGCATATTCAGCGATCAGCGCCAGACCGGTGCCGAGCCCCAGCCCGCCGAAGAAGGCGCCAAAGACCAGGAGCAGCAACGGCGGCCAGCTCTTCTTCAGGGCCGGCATGGCATCGGAGATGATGCGCGCATTGGTGCTGTCGACATTGACCTGCTCGCGCGTTTCCTGCGCTCGCTGCAGATAGGTGGCATAGACTGAGCGTACGGCCTCCAGATCGCGTTGCAATTCACGCAGCTTGACCGAGGCCTGGTCGGTGTCGAGCGACTTGCTCTTCATGCCGGCGACCTTGGCTTCCAGCGCCTGCTGGTTGGCCAGCGCCCGCTCGTAGTCGGTCTCGGCGGCGCTGGCGATGCGGGCGAGTTCGCGCGCAATGAGCGCGCGCGTGTCGCGCAGCTGCTGCTGCGCAGCGATCATCGAGGGATGGCGCGGCCCGAGTTCCGTGCCGAACTGCGAGACCTGGTCGACGAGCGTCGCTTCCTGCGCCCGCAGGCTCGAAATCACCGAAGAGCGCATTGCCTCCGAGGTCGCATCGGGCGCGCCGCCCGACCTGCGCAACTGGTCGACCTGGGCCTTGAGTGCCGCGGTGCGGCTTTGCGCGGCCGAAAGCTGCGTGTTGATCTCGGTCAGTTCCTGGTCGCTGACCAGATTGCCCGCCGCCATCACCATGTTGTTGGCGGACTTGTAGGCCTCGACGGCGTTCTCAGCCTGCTGCACGCGCTTGCGCTGCTCGTCCAGCCGCGCGGTGATCGACTTCGAGGCGTCGGTCGCGGCTTGCGCGCGCGCGGCGGCCTGATCGGCCAGATAGGCCTCCGCTATGGCCTGGGCCACCTTCGCCGCCGTCTTGGCGTTCTTGGTGGTGACGATCACATCGATGACCAGCACCTTGTCGGCCCGCTTCACCGCGAGGCGCCGGCGTAGCGCATCCAGCGTCTTGGCCGTGTTGTCGGTCTCGGCAGAACCGGAGCCCAACAGACCGCCAAGCAGGCGCGAGACCAGGCCCTGCCCGTTGAAATCCGGATCCTCGGTCAGGTTGGTCGCCGCGATGGCGCGCAGCAGCACGCCCGTCGACTGGACGACGGCGACCTGGCTTTCCACCTGGGTGATGCCGCCGTCGGGCGGCACCTTGCTCGGGTTGACGTCGTTGTTGACCACCTGCAGATCCTGCGGATCGATGATGATCTCCGCCACCGAACTGTAGAGCGCGGGCGTGAACAGGCCGTAGAGCAGAGCGGCAAGGGCCAGCAGCAGCGCGATGCCGAAGATCAGCAGGCGGCGGCGTACCAGTATGCGCTTCAGGTCACCCAGCTCGACGCTCGATGGGGCGTAGGACGGCGCCGGCCCGACCTCCGGGGAGTACTGGACCGCCTCCGGAGAGGATTGTTGCGGCATCGAGAGCAGGGATGATTGCAAGGGTCGCTCCGACAACACTTCATCGGCCTGCAAGACGAAATTGCGGCGTTGATCTAGCTATTCCTGCAACTGTTAAAACATTGTTAATTATGTTCGCAGCTCTTCTGATTTATGGCACGAAGTTTGCGTATGTAAGCAGTATCGAAAGTGTTGGCGCGGCGCTGGCGAGCAGGAGACGGACGCAGATGGGGCAACATTTCGACCAGGCCGGCCGGTCCGGCGATCCCTCATGTCCGGATAGTTTTTCCCCGTGCCCGACTTTCAAGCACCAGATCCTGATTGCTGAGTGTGCCTCATGCAGGTGAGCGTACGCCTGGATAGCGACTGCCTCCGTGCCTTCCATGTCGTTCTGCTGCAACGCCTGGCCGCGCTCCCGGGCGTGACGGTGTTCGCCGATGCGCGGCCGGCCGGGGGCGGCATCCCGAGCAGCGCCGAGGCCCTGTTCCAGCTTGAGACGACCATCCATGGCCTGGATCGAAACGGGCTGGCCCAGCGCGAGACACCATCAGCGCTGGCGCCCTACAGGAGCACGCCGCCGGCTTCGCCTGACCTGGTGATCGACCTTTGCGGCGACGTCGAGCCCGCCGGCAAGCGTGTCTGGCGCGTCGCCTATGCGAGCGCCTGCGGCGAGGCGGCGCTGCTGACCTTGATCCTCGACGGACAGACGCCGCTTGCCCGCATCGAGGAGGGCGGCGCCACTGTGGCCGAAGCGCGGCTGGGAACCGAATATGGCGGCATCGCCCTCGCCTCCTTCCAGGACATGCTGGCGCGCACGGTGAGCCTGGTCGTCGCGGCGGTAACCGGTGCGGCGCGTGGCGCCCTGCCGGTGCTGCCCGAGCCGCCCGGCAATAACGAGCCGGCGATGCCGTCTGCCGCAAAGCTCGGCATCAGGGGCGCCAAGGCGCTGGCGCGGCGCATCGTCCAGAAGATCTACCATCTCTGCTACAACGCCCCGCACTGGAAGGTCGGCTGGCGGCAGACCAATGGCCGCGACCTCTACGATCTGCGGGCCCATCCGGCGTCTGGCTGGCAGGAGCTGCCCGACGATGGCAGCCGCTTCTATGCCGACCCGTTCCCGATCCTGTATCGCGGCCAGGTGACGCTGTTCGTCGAGGACTATATCCACCGGACCGGCAAGGCGATCCTGTCGGCGGTTCCGTTCGGCCCGACCGGTCCGATCGGCCGACCGGAGCCGGTGCTGGACCTGCCCTATCATCTCTCCTACCCGTTCGTCTTCGAGCGCGACGGCGAGGTCTGGATGGTGCCGGAAAGCTGCGCCAACAAGACCGTCGACCTCTACCGCGCCACCGCCTTCCCCGGCGGATGGGTCAAGGAAGCGACGCTTTTGTCCGACATCGTCGCCAGCGACGCCACGCTGGTCGAACACGGCGGCCGCTGGTGGCTGTTCGCCACCGTGCGCGACGGCGGCGGCGCCTTCTCCGACGCGCTGCATCTGTGGTCGGCGCCCGACTTTCGCGGGCCGTGGACGCCGCATCCCAGGAACCCGGTGCTGATCGACATCGCCTCGGCGCGGCCGGCGGGACGCATGGTCGTTCGCGGCGGTGAACTGCTGCGGCCGGTGCAGGACTGCCGCAGGAGCTACGGCGCTGCCCTTGGCATCGCACGCGTCACTCACCTGGATTTGAACGGCATGGAACAGGTTGTGGAGACGATCTTAACGCCTGGGGCGCTATGGAACGGGCGCAAGCTGCACACGCTCAACGAGGCGGGCGGCCTGGAATTCATCGACGGTTCGGCGACCGCGCCGCGCTGGAAGCAACGGGACCGGCGTTAAGGTAAACAAGTGTTTCCACCAGGCACGCGCGCAGGTTGCTTGAGGTTGATTCAGGCCTGGAAGATATCTTCCACCACAGATTGTGGAACAGGAAATGGATAAGGGTAGTGAAATGACCACCGCCGAGACTGGCCCGGCCGAAGTCGACGTGGCGATCGTCGGCGCTGGAATGGCAGGCACCACCATGGCAACCGTGCTGGGAAAAGCCGGGCGCAAGGTGGCTCTGATCGATCCGCACCGCGTCCATCACGACGAGTTCCGGGCCGAGAAGATCGGCGCCGACCAGATGCAGCTCTTCGGCAGGCTCGACCTCGAAGAGACGGTCATGCGGCTCGTCACCTCCATGACCGACATCCACGTCTTTCGTCTCGGCCAATTGTTCGCGCGCGAGCAGAAATGGGAATACACGTTTTCCTACGGCGCCTTGATCAACGGCCTGCGCGACGCCCTGCCGCCGCAGGTGCCACTGACGGTCGGAAAGGTTGCCGACGTTTCGACCGGGCCGGACCTGCAGCGGCTGGTGCTCACCGACGGTACGGTCATCACCGCCCGCCTGCTGGTCGTGGCCACCGGCTACAGCGAAGCGGTCCGCCGCGCCATCGGCGTCGAGCGCGTCGAATTGTCGAAGGCGCACTCGCTGTCGATAGGTTTCGATCTCGCCGTCCCGCCGCGTGACTTCGCCTATCCGGCCGTCACCTGCTACGGCAAGCGGGCGGCGGACCGCGTCGCCTATCTCACCGTATTCCCGCTCGGCAACAAGATGCGGGCCAACATGTTCGTCTATCGCACCGTGGCCGAACAATGGACGCGGGATTTCCGCGAGAATCCGCAAAAGATGCTGTGCGAACTGATGCCGGAAATATCGGCGCAGTGCGGCAATTTCGAGTTGGCCGGACCGGTCGAGGTCAGGCAGGTCAACCTGGCGACGACGCAGGGCCATCGCCGCCCGGGCGTCGTTTTCGTCGGCGACGCGTTCTGGACGACATGCCCGACACCAGGCGTCGGCATCGGGCGGGTCATGATCGATGTCGAGCAGCTCTGCTCGGTCCACATTCCGCGCTGGCTGGAAACCCCAGGGATGAGCGCGGACAAGATCTGCGCCTTCTACGACGACCCGGTTAAGGTAACGTCCGATGAGGCCGGCATGCGTGTGAGCATATATGCCAAGCAGATCACCACCGAGACGGGATTGGAATGGCGCATGCGCCGCCTGCGCAACAACACCGCGCGCCGGCTGATGATCATCGCCCGCAGGATGAAGGATTTCGGACAGCGGCGGACGCCCAGGATGGCGTGACTGGTTCCATCGGCGGTACTCTAGCGACAAAACACGCGCGCGGATCGCGCCGGGAGGAACCGTCATGCCGAACAATGCCTTGCCGCTGGTGATCAGCGCGCCCGAACCGCGCACGCTCGAGCTGGTCTTCACGCCGCAGCAACTGGCGCGGCTCAAGACGAACTACCGCGTCGTCGAGACCACGCCGGATGGCGTCGCCAGGCTGCCTGCCGATGTACTTGCGGAAGCCCGCTACATCGTCGGCCAGCCACCGATCTCACCGGAGACGCTTGAAGCGTTGAAGGCGCTGCGCTGCGTCTTCAACGTCGAGACCAACCTTCTCAACAACATGCCCTACGACACGCTGTTCGCGCGCGGCATCCATGTCGTCACCACTGGCCTGGTCTTCGCCGAGCCGGTGGCCGAGCTTGGTCTTGCCATGGCGCTCAACCTTGCGCGTGACATCGTCGATGCCGACCTCGCCTTCCGGCAGGGCAAGGAGTTGTGGGGCGGCGACGGCAACCAGTCGGCGCGGCTTTTGTCGGGCGCCGATGTCGGCATCATCGGCTTCGGCGATCTCGGCCGGGCGCTGAATCGCCTGCTTTCGGGCTTTCGCACGCGCGCGAAAGTGTTCGACCCCTGGCTGCCGCCGTCGATCCTGATCGACAACGGCGTCCAGCCGGCTTCGCTGGACGAGGTATTGTCGAGCAGCGACTACGTCTTCGTCGTCGCCTCGGTGACCTCGGAGAACCAGGGTTTTCTCGGCGCCGATGCCTTTGCGAAAATGCGCAAGGGCGCCGCCTTCATCCTGCTCAGCCGCGCCGGCGTCGTCGACTTCTCGGCCCTGATGGCGGCGGTGAAGAGCGGTCACATCGTCGCCGCCAGCGACGTCTTTCCGGAAGAGCCGCTTGCAAGCGACCATCCGGTTCGCACCTTGCCGGGCTTCCTGCGCTCCGCCCACCGCGCCGGCGCGCTCGACATCGCGTTCAAGCGCATGGGCGATATGGTGCTGGAGGATATGGAGCTGATCGACCGCGGCCTGCCGCCGCTGCGCTCCAAGCGCGCCGAGCGCGAGACGGTGTCTCGCATGCGCTCGAGGCCCGTAGACAAGAACTGACGGCGA
Organism: bacterium M00.F.Ca.ET.205.01.1.1; assembly: GCA_004791255.1. Classification (GTDB taxonomy): domain Bacteria; phylum Pseudomonadota; class Alphaproteobacteria; order Rhizobiales; family Rhizobiaceae; genus Mesorhizobium. Next base: position 52,482 of record SRUQ01000012.1, on the reverse strand, counting down.
CGGATCCTGCTTGTGGACCCCATCGGGCGTTGCTTGACAAAGCCGCCCTCTCCCACGACCCTGCGCACCAGTCAGAACGCCTGACGGAGGAGGCCCGATGCCGAAGACCTATGAGAAGCCAACGCTGGACAAGCGCCAGAAACTGTCTGTCGTGACGGCGCAGCAAGCGGCCTCAGGGCCGACCGGTCCGGCCGGCTGATCATTCGCCCCCACACCCGCCAAAGCAATTCCAGGAAATAGTCGGCGATATCGCGGAAATCCGGGCTAGACTGCACGGGGGAACAACAAGGGTTCGGCATGCTCAGCACGGTCGACTATGGCGGCAAGGAAGCCGATATCGTGCACGCGCTGGAGGAGGACATCATCTTCGGCCGGCTGGCGCCCGGCACGCGCCTGGTCGAGGACGTGCTTCTGGCCCGCTTCCCGGTCTCGCGCCATACCATCCGCCAGGCGCTCTACCAACTCGAAAAACTCGGCGTCGCCACCCGCGAGCGCAACAAGGGCGCCATGGTGCGGCGGCTGTCACCCGAGGAAGTGCGGCAGATCTACGAAGTGCGCGAAATGCTGCAGCGCCAGGCGGCGCTGATGATCCGCCTCCCGGCAAGCGAGGCGCTGATCACCGAGCTGATGGGGATTCACCAGGTCTACTGCGGCCATGTCGACTCAGGCTTCCTGCGCGGCATCCACGAAGCCAACGACCGTTTCCACCTGACCATGTTCTCGGCCTGCGGCAACGCCTATCTGGTGTCCTCGATCGAGCATTACATGCGGCTCAGCCTGCCGGTGCGGGCCAATTCGCTGGCCGACAAGGAAAAGCTCGACATCTCGCGCCAACACCACCTGATGATGATCGAGGCGATGAAGCGCCGGGACAACTGGGTGCTGGCGCAGCTCTGCGTCGACCATCTGCAGCCGAGCAAGGCGTTTTACCTGCAGGAGATCGAGACGGCGCCCGCCGGTGGTGACTCCGGCTGATATCCGCCGGCGGACCCTCCTCGTTAACTATGCAAGGCTGTGCGAGGCTCTAGCGGATCTTGACGACGACCTTGCCCTTGGCGCGCCCTGTTTCGACATAGGCCAATGCCTCATTGGTCTTTTCGAACGGGAAAGTCCGGTCCATGACGGGGCGTATGACGCCGGATTCGATGAGCGACGTGATCTTGCCGAGCTGGTCGCCCTGCGCCCACATGAACAGGAATGAATAGCCGACCCCAGCGCGTTTGGCCTTGCTGCGTATGCTGCGGCTCAACAGGCGCAGGGCCAGCTTGAGAACCACGTTCAGCCCTTGCTTGCCGGCGAACTCGGGATCCGGGGGCCCGGAAATGGAAATAAGCTTCCCGCCCGGCTTCAGCACATGCAGGGATTTTTCGAGCGTCTTGGCGTCCTGGCTGTTCACGACGACGTCGAAGTCGCGCAGGACTTTCTCGAAATCCTCTTTCTTGTAGTCGATGACGATATCGGCTCCGAGACTTCTCACCAGATCGGTATTCGCCGCGCTCGCCGTCGTCGCGACTGTCACGCCGAGATGCTTCGCCAGTTGGATGGCGAACGTGCCTACGCCGCCGGAGCCGGCCTGGATAAACACCTTCTGACCTTTCTTCAGTCTGGCTGTTTCGACCAGCACCTGCCAGGCGGTCAGGCCGACGAGCGGAATCGAGGCGGCTTCTTCCATGCTGAGGTTCTTTGGCTTCAGCGCTACGTCGGCTTCATCCATGGCGATGGATTGGGCGAACGTCCCGATCCGGCCATCGCGCGGCCGCGCATAGACTTCGTCGCCGGGCTTGAATTTGCGGACTTTCGATCCGACCCGGGAGACGATCCCTGCCACGTCATGGCCCAGGATGAACGGTGGGCGATAGGGCAATATGGGTTTGAACTCGCCATTCCGGAGCTTGGAATCGAGAAGGTTCACACCGGCGGCGTGGATTTCGACCAGGACATCATTGTCCAGCAGCTCGGGTTCCGGCATCTCGGCGAGCCGCAGAGCGCCCTTCTTTTGATATTTGTCGACGACGAAGGCTTTCATCAGGTTCGCTTTCTAAAAATGATCTGGATGGCCGGCCGAACGGCCAAGTTCCAAGGCGACATCGGTCGCACTCGGGGATGCGCCGGAGACCGGCGATGTCGTCTTCGTTCAGACAGGCAGGCGAAATTGCTTGCGCAAGATTTTGTCGAACATCGCTGTCGGCGCGAACCGTCGCAGCATGCTCACCTGCCGCGCTGCCTTGCCGGCGGTGTAGCGCCGCAGCGGATGCACGTCGCTCGCGGCCCGGAGAACCACCTTGGCCACCACTTCCGGCAGATCGGCCTTGGGCATCACGTCGCGAAGCAATGCCTCGAGGCCGGCCCGCGCCTGATCATATTCCTTCATGACGGAATCGGGCTCGAATCCGTTCTGGTCGAACACGGTGCGCACAAAGGCCGGTTCGATGACCGAAACGCGGATGTTGAAGGCGCGAACCTCGTGGTCGAGCGATTCCGAATAGCCTTCAAGCGCGTGCTTGACCGCCGAATAATGGGCCGAATATGGGGCCGGGACCAACCCCAGGATCGAGCCGATATTGACGATGCGCCCTTCGCCCAGCCGCCGCATCGCGGGCAGCACTGCGTGGGTCATCCGCATGACGCCAAACAGGTTGACGTCAAACAGCGCCTGCGACTGCGGGACCGAGGACTCTTCAGCGCCTCCCAGCAGCCCGATACCGGCATTGTTGACCAAAAGGTCTATCCGGCCGGTCTTGCCGAGGACAGTCGAGACCAGGGACGCGACAGACGCGTCGTCGGTCACGTCGCAAACCAGCATCGATATCCCGTTGGACCTCTGGTCGGATGCCTTGCGGCTCGTGCCGAAGACGGTGAAGCCGGCGCGTGCCAAGATCTCGGCGCTGGCACGGCCAATGCCTGAGGAGGCGCCAGTCACGATTGCGGTCTTTCCTGAATTCCGGTTCATTTGAAGGCTCCAAACGTATGAGGTCTTGCCTGTGATTGGCGATTGAATTATGATCGTAATATCACATTATGCTCATAATGCAATAGGGAAACGAGAAGGAGTCAGCATGCGCTATGACAAGGGCCGAAAGGACGCATCACGCAGCCGGATCATGGAGGTCGCTTCGCACCGCTTCCGAGGCGACGGCATCGCCGCGTCCGGACTGGCCAGCATCATGAGCGACGCCGGGATGACCAACGGCGCCTTCTATCCGCACTTCCAGTCCAAGGCCGACCTCGTCCGCGAGAGCATGGCTTCGGCATTGGAGACCCAGTCGCGGCAATTGCAGGAGGCGCTCGCTTCAGGCGGCCTGGAACTGGCCATGGCGATGTATCTGTCGCCCGAGCACCGGGATCATCCGGAGACCGGCTGTGCTTCCGCCGCGCTGTTACCGGAGATCGCGCGTCAGCCGTCCGAGACGCGCGGCCTCTACACCGAAAAACTGCTGACCCTCGTGCGCCAGCTGGCAGAAGATCTGCCCCACACCCGTGATCCGGAAGGCGTGGCGTTGGGCGTGTTCGCTGCGCTTATCGGCTCCCTTCAAATGGCCCGTGCGGTGGAGGGAACGGAATTGTCGGATCGCATCCTCGCTGCCGGAGCGGATGCGGCGCGCGCGCTGACTCAGCCGCAGCGCAAGGACGACGCAATCTAAACTGCTGACGCCTCGAAACGTCGGTGACGGATATCAAGGTCAGAACCGGTCAGCAGAGAATGGCGCAAGTCCTTCGCTGTTCGGCCGCCGGTCGGCGACGACATCGGCGACCATGCGCGCCGTGACGGCGGCGAGCGTCAGGCCGAGATGGCCGTGGCCGAAGGCATGGATGATGTTGGGGTTGCCACGCGACGGGCCGATGACGGGCTTCGAATCCGGCAGCGATGGCCGGAAGCCCAGCCACTGCGACGATGGCTGGCCGAGCGCAGGAAAAAACTGGCGCACGCCGCGGTCGAGCAGCGCCAGCCGGCGCGAATTGGGCGGCGAGCCCGTCAGGCCAAGCTCCACTGTGCCGGCGACGCGCAGCCGGCCCGCCATCGGCGTCATGTAGAAGCCGAGGTCGACGGGGCATACCGGCCGCGTCAGCAGCGGCGCGTCGGTCGCGAATTCCAGATGATAGCCGCGCTCGGTCTCGAGCGGAATGCGGTCGCCGGCCTGTGCTGCCAGCGGCCGTGAGAAGGCGCCGGCGGCGATCACCACCTTCTTCGCCCTGACAGCAAGACCGGGCCCTTCGAGCGCCACGCCATCGGCCTCGGGCTTCAGCCTGTCGACTCTGCCCCGATGCAGCACCGCGCCGCGCGCCATCGCCGCCGCCAGCAGCCGTTCCATCATCGCTTTGGGGTCAGTCAGGTTCATCGACTGCGGAAAGTACAGGCCGCCGCCTTCCACAGCAGGCAAATTGGGCTCGAGTTCTGCCACCTCGTGGGGTTTCAACAATGTCTGGTCGACACCGAAATCGGCGCGCAGTGCGCGGCTCGACGCGCCCTCGGCAAGATCGCCCCGGCGGCGATAGAGATAGAGGCAGCCATTGCGGCGCAAAAGATGACCCGCTCCGGCCTCGACCACCATCTCCTCCCAGGCCGGCAGCGCGTCGGACAGGAGGCCGGCCATGGCCACGGCATTGGCACGGGTGGCGGCCGGCAGCGACTGGCGCACGAAGCGCATCAGCCACGGCGCCAGGTGTAGAAGGGCAGTCCAGCGCAGCGAGAACGGGCTGTCGGCGTCGAGCAGCAGTTTCGGCAGGGCGCGCAGCACGGCCGGATTGCCGACCGGCACGCAGGCATATTCGGCCAGCGTGCCTGCATTGCCAAACGAAGCGCCGGAGCCCGGTTCGTTGGGATCGATGAGCAGCACCTCGTGGCCCTCGGCGGCCAGTCGCAGCGCCGTCGCCAACCCGACCACGCCCGCTCCGACGATGGCGATCTCGACGTTCTTTGCGGTCACGGTGCGATTCCCCAGAGCAATTCCAGAAAAACTGTGAGCGATTTTCCGTCTGGAATTGCTCTAGACAAAACCCGGCAGTTGCAGATGGCCGGCCGACAACAGTTCGGCCATCGTGGTCAGCGCCGTGCGCAGATCCTCCTGCGAGCGCGCCGCGCCGACATTGATGCGCACGCCGTGCTGGACCGGTTCGCGGCCGACGGCGAAGGCGTCGCCGGGCAGCAGCGCCACGCCGCGCTCCAGGCAGGTGCGGGCAAAACCGGCGCCGCGCCAAGGTTCTGGCAGCCGCAGCCAGGCATGGGTGGCGCTCGGCTGGCTCTGGACGTCGTAGCGGCCGAGGATTTCGCTCAGGATCGCCTGGCGCTGGCGCAGTTCCTGCTTCTGTATCTCGATGATGCGCGCCGCCGCGCCATCCTCGATCAGCCGCGCCCCGATCAGCGCCGTCAGCGGGCTGATGCTCCAGCAATTGATGCGCAGCGCCGCCGCCACCTGGCCGGCAATGGCGCGCGGCGCAATGACGAAGCCGAGCCTGAGGCCCGGCGCCAGGCATTTCGACAACGCGCCGATATGCACGGTCAGTTCCGGCTCCAGGCTAGCGAAGGAGGGCAAGGGTTCGTCGGTCAGCGGCCGGTAGACATCGTCCTCGATGATCAACACATTGTGGCGGCGCGCCACTGCGGCAAGCTCATGGCGGCGCTCTTCGCTGAGCGTGATCGTCGTTGGATTGTGCAGCGTCGGCACCAGGAACACGGCGCGCGGCCGAAGCTGCGCGCAGGCGGCCTCGAACGCATCGGGCCGCATACCGCCGCGATCCATGGCGATGCCCCTGAGGTCGAGCCCATGCACGCGGCAGAGCGCATTGATGCCCTGATAGGTCACCTCGTCGGCGAGCACCACCTCGCCCTGCCTGGTGACAGCGCCGAGCAGGCAGTCGAGCCCGTGCTGGGCGCCCGCCGCCAGCACGACGCGGCCGGGGTCGCCGTCGCCGGCAACGGATTTCAGCCAGTCGGCAACCGCAGCGCGCGCCCAGAGCGGCCCTTCCGGCGGATGATAATCCTGCAGCGAGGCGTAGAGCTTGTCTCGCGGCAGGCGCGGCAGCAGCGCCCCAAGCGCATCGAGATAGGCCGAGGTCGCCGGTCGGTTGACCGAGAGATCGATGATGCCGCTCTGGTCGCTCGGCGCCGAGACGAAGCCCGGCCTTTCGCCGGCATCGCGCGCGGCGACCGTGGTGCCCCGACCTGGCCGCGCTTCCAGTAGGCCCCGCTCCTGCAGCGTCGCCAGCGCCCGCGTCACGGTGGTGACGTTGATGCCCAGTGCCCGTGCGATATCGCGCTGCGGCGGCAGCCTTTCGCCGACGGCCAGGCTGCCGGCGGCAATACGCTCGGCGATCGCGTCGGCGAGACGGCGATAGACCGGACTTTCATCCTCGGCGAGGCGGAGATCTCTGAGCATGTGGACAGGATTCGAGGCTAAGACGTTGTAAGGGCTCTAGCACAGGACAATTCACCGGACAATAGCACTTGTGTGAGTCATTTCCCCAGGAATGCCATCAAAAATATCAGACAACTCCGGCGAAAATCGACTTGACGCCCAAACTTGTATGCATCTATGGTCAAATTCAATTCGATTGTGTGAGCATACAAGTTTGGACGACCAGCTCCGCCTGGCCGGTTCCAAAGGGATGGAGACATGCATCGCAGACAGCACCAGGTTACAGCGAGCCGCATCCTCGGCGCGCTTCGGGATGGCGCCCGATGAACGTCGCACAGGCCACCGTGCCGTCGCGCGTTTTGGAGGCAAACCCCGGCGGATTCGTCGACTTCCTCGACGTCGAGAAATCCTATGATGGCCGCTCCTTCGCGGTGGCGCGGCTGAACCTCAGCGTCGCGCGCGGCGAGTTCCTGACCCTGCTGGGCCCTTCCGGCTCCGGCAAGACGACGACGCTCAACATGCTTGCCGGCTTCGAGCGTCCGACCAGCGGCACCATCACGCTCGACGGCCAGCCGGTCGACCGGCTGCCGCCCTACCAGCGCAACATCGGCATGGTGTTCCAGAACTACGCGCTATTCCCGCACATGAGCGTGGAGGAGAACGTCGCCTTCCCGCTGTCGGTGCGTCAGGTCGCCAAGGCCGAGATCGCCGGCCGGGTGGCACGCGCGCTGGACATGGTGCGGCTGAAGCAGTTCGGCGACCGCAAGCCGGCACAGCTTTCCGGCGGCCAGCAGCAGCGCGTGGCGCTGGCCCGCGCGCTGGTGTTCGAGCCGAGCCTGGTGCTGATGGACGAGCCGCTCGGCGCGCTCGACAAGAAACTGCGCGAGCACATGCAGCTCGAGATCAAGCAGATCCACACCATGCTTGGCGTCACCATCGTCTATGTCACCCATGACCAGAGCGAGGCGCTGACCATGTCGGACCGCGTCGCCGTGTTCAACAATGGCGGCATCGCCCAGCTCGGCTCGCCCGACGATCTCTACAACACGCCGCGCAATTCCTTCGTGGCGAGCTTCATCGGCGAGAACAACACGCTGGAAGGCACCGTCGAGGCGATCTCCGGCAAGGAATGCCGCGTGCGGCTCGATGGCGGCGGCGAACTGACCGCGCTCGCCATCGGCGTCGCCAAAGGCAACACCTGCCACGTCGCCATTCGGCCCGAACGGCTGCGGCTCGGATCGGCGGCGCAAAACGACAACGCGCTTCCGGCTTCCGTCGATGGCCGCATCTATCTCGGCGACCATCTGCGCCTGCTGGCGCGGTTGCAGAACGACCAGGTGCTGACCGTCAAGGTCGACACCGAAACGACCATGGCGAACGGCCAGACCGTGACGGTCTGCTGCGCGCCCGGTGATTGCCGCGCCTTTCCGGCCGATGCCGGAGCGGCCGGTTCCAACTCAAAACAGGGGAAAACAAAATGAAGCTTGCAAGAACAAGTCTGATCGCTCTCGCCGCCGCGACGGCCTTTATCACCATCGGCCGCGCCGCCCTTGCCGACGAACTGTCGATCATGGCGAGCGGCGGCGCGTGGCAGGACGCGCAGCGCAAGGCCTGGTTCGAGCCGTTCAGCAAGGAAACCGGCACCAAGATCCTCGAGCAGGAATATCTCGGCGATCTCGGCAAGGTCAAAGCCATGGTCGACACCGGCAACGTGCCGATCGACCTGGTGACGGTGGAAACGGCAACAGTGCTGCAGGGCTGCGACGCAGGCATCCTCGAACGCCTCGACTATTCCAAGATCGGCCCGCGCGACAAATTCATCGAAGGCTCGGCGCTCGATTGCGGTGTCGGTCTCGATGCTTACGGCGACATCCTCGCCTATGACCCGACCGTGCTGAAGGAAGCGCCGACCTCGGTGCTCGACCTCTTCGACACCAAGAAATTCCCGGGCAAGCGCGCCATGCGCAAATTCCCGGCGCAGAATTTGGAATGGGCGCTGATGGCCGACGGCGTCGCGCCCGCAGACGTCTACAAGGTGCTGGCGACGCCTGAAGGCGTCGACCGCGCCTTCAAGAAGCTCGACACCATCAAGAAGGACATCGTCTGGTGGGATGCCGGCGCACAGCCGGCACAGCTTCTCGCCTCGCAGGAAGTGGTGATGACATCAGCCTGGAACGGCCGCATCCAGAACGCCATCGACACCGACAAGAAGCCGTTCAAGATCGTCTGGAACAACCAGATCCTCGAATACGACATGATCGCCATTCCGAAGGGCGCCAAGAATCCGGACGCCGCCTACAAATATCTCGCCTATATCTCGAAGCCGGAAAACAACGCCAAGCTCGCCAGCCACATCACCTATGGGCCGGTGCGAACCGATGCAGCCTCCTTCGTGGCGGCGGACGCCCTGCCGAAACTACCCAACGCGCCCGACCATCTGGCCGGCGCCTACCTCGTCGCCGACACCGAATTCTGGGGTGACTATGGCGAGGACTTGGTCAAGCGCTTCAACGCCTGGCTGGCGCAGTAAGTCGGGCATGTCGGCGCTGCAGCCCAGCGAACTCGACCGGCCGGCGCTGGCCCGCGGCCGGTCTGCCGCCGACACCGACCAAAAGTCGGTGTCGGCGGCGCTCCGGCGCGCCGAATTCGGCGACCGGCTGCGCACGCTGGCGCTGGCCGCACCACTACTCCTGCTCCTTGCGCTGAGCTTCGGCATCCCGATCGTGCTGTTGCTGTCGCGGGCCGTCTACGACCCGACCATCGCCAACGCCTTGCCGCGGACCAGCCAGGCGCTTGGCGACTGGAACGGCCAGGGCCAGCCAGACGACGCGGCCTTCACTGCGCTCGCCGCCGACCTCAGGGACAACCAGGCCAAGGGCACCGGCTACGAGCTGGCCAAGGCGTTGAACGCCCGCCTGCCCGGCGCACGCAGCCAGGTCTTGAAGACCGTGCGCCAGCTCGAAGGCGGGGGCGACAAGCCGCCGCTCGAGGTGATGAAATCGGTGCCGTTCTGGTCGGCCCCGGGCACCTGGCCGGCGATCGCCAACGGCACCCATTCGATCACGTCCTTCTACCTGCTCAGCGCGCTTGACCTCCGCTGGAATGCCGATGGCAGTCTCGAACGGGTGCCTCCCGAACAGGCGATCTTCCTGCAGGTATTCCTGCGCACCTTCTTCGTCGCCGCCGCGGTGACGCTCGCCACGCTGCTGCTCGGTTTCCCGCTCGCCTATCTCATATCGAGCGTGCCGAAGGGACTGGCGGCGATCCTGATCGTGGCGGTGCTGCTGCCCTTCTGGACCTCGATCCTGGTGCGCACCGCTGCCTGGACGGTGCTGTTGCAGAAATTCGGCCTGGTCAACGATCTGCTTTTATGGCTCGGTTTCGCTTCCGAGCGGCTCGACCTGATGTACAGCCGCATCGGCCTGATCATCGCCATGACCCATATCCAGCTGCCGTTCACGCTGCTGCCGATCTACTCCGTCATGCGCACCATCGCGCCCTCGCAGATGAAGGCCGCCTATTCGCTGGGCGCCATGCCCTTTACCGCCTTCCGCCGCGTCTACCTGCCCCAGGTTTTCCCGGGCGTGATGGCCGGCTGCCTGCTCACCTTCATCCTGTGCCTCGGCTACTACATCACGCCCGCCCTGATCGGCGGCGCCAGTGACCAGCTGATCAGCAATTTCATCGCCAACTACGTCAATGTCGAACTGAATTGGGAAATGGCGGCAGCGCTGTCCTTCATCCTGCTGGTCTTCACCCTGGCTCTGTTTGGCATCTTCGCCCGTATCCTCGGCCTCGACCGCCTGAAGATGGTGTAGCCATGCTGCTCTCGCCCTACCCCACGCTTGGCGAACGCATCCGCATCACGCTGCTCTGGCTGTGGTGCGGGCTGGTCATCCTGTTCCTGCTGGTGCCGATCCTGATCCCGGTGCCGCTCTCCTTCAACAGTGGCGCCTTCTTCATCTTCCCGCTCGAAGGCCTGTCGACGCGCTGGTACGAGGTGGTGCTGGGCACGCAACGCTGGCAGTCGGCGATCGGCAACAGCCTGATCGTGGCCTTTGGCACGACAATGATCGCCACCACGCTCGGCACGCTGACGGCAATCGCGCTTTCCGACGAAAAGTTCCCCGGTCGCCGCATCGTCATGCCGCTGCTTTTGTCGCCGCTGATCGTGCCTGTGGTGATCACCGCCGTAGGCTCGTATTTGTTCTACGCCCGCGTCGGCCTCGCCAGCACCTATGCCGGCATCATCCTAGCGCACACCGCGCTCGCCAGCCCGTTCGTGGTGGTGACGGTGGGGGCGAGCCTGACTGGCTTCGACCGCAATCTGATGCGCGCCGCCGCCATTTCGGGCGCAAGACCGCTGACCGCGTTTTTGCGCGTCATGCTGCCATTGATCCTGCCGGGCGTGCTCTCGGGCGCTGCCTTCGCCTTCGTCACCTCCTTCGACGAAGTGGTGGTGGTGCAGTTCCTGGCAAGTGCGGGCCAGCGCACCATGCCGCTCGAAATGTTCATCGGCTTGCGCGAAAAGCTCTCGCCGGCGATCACCGCCGCCGCGACGCTGATGATGGCGCTGTCGATCGTGCTCCTGATAGTGGCGAACCTGCTGGCGCGACGCGGGCAAGGCCGGTCGGCAAAGGGCAACTGAGGAGCATCGGCAACCGCAGGCGCGGGGACAGCGAAACTTTTCGCACGCCGTTCTCGTTGCTTCGGAGATCGCCTCAGAAGCGATCTCGGACCCTCCATTCAAATCCCTGCCGGCCTTGCCGGTAGGGCTTTTTTGGCGGCGGCGCGGCAACGGGCAATCCCAACCCGGAACCATCATCGATCTCCGGTGTTTTCAATCAGCCGGGGGGGTGGGACGCCGCCTACTCCAGAGTCCCACGATTCGCGTCGGTGACGGGGCGTCGCGCCGAAAAGGTTGCACCGATGAAATTTCAAGACACTTACGCATATATTTTGAGAAATCCGTACTCTTTTGCCGCGAAAAACTGGAACTTTCACCCAAACCCTCCCGTTACGGCATTGATCGTTGCTTCGACGGTTCACAAGCAACAGGGAAGGATTCCATCATGAACATCAAGATGATCTGCTTTGGCGCCATGGCGCTCTCGATGGCTGCGGGCTCGGCTCTCGCCGCGGGCGGCACCGGAACATCCGCGCTCGACGATCCGGCCAAGATGCAGCCTTTCTACACCGATTCCAGCATGAAGACGCTGGTCGGCAAAGGCGACTTCGTGAAGGCCTGGAAGGCGATGACGCCCGACGACCAGACGGCGATGATGACGGCCTGCGCCGACGAAGCCAAGAATACCAACCCGACCAACAGCCATCCGGAATTCTGCAGCAGCGTGAAACTGAACGGCGGCAGCAAATAACTCGGCTCGCCTGAAAAGACAGCCCGGTACGCGGGCTGTCTTTTTTGTGACTGGCGTGTGCTGCCAGCGACCTTGCCGCCCCGGCGCCGCTTCGGCCATAATCCATGGCTGAGGCCACCCGAAGGAAGTCGATGTCGCTCGCGCCGCTCTTGCATGCTTCGCCGCTCATCCAGCTACACGCGCTGCCAGCGATCGCATCGCTTCTGCTTGGCGCACTGCAGCTTTGGCGCACCAAGGGCGACAGGCTGCACCGGGCTCTCGGCCGCGTCTGGGTGGGCCTGATGGCGATTGTCGCCCTGTCGAGTTTCTTCATCTGGACGATTCGGGTGTGGGGGCCGTTCAGCCCGATCCATCTGTTGTCGCTGTTCGTGATGGCGATGCTGTGGCGGGGCGTGACCATGGCGCGCCGCGGCAACATCGGCGCGCACCGACGCATCATGCAAGGCACCTACATGTTCGGTCTGGTCATCACCGGCCTTCTGACCTTTATTCCCGGCCGCACGATGTATTTCGTCGCCTTCGGCCCAGAGGGCGCGACGCCGCTGAAGCTTGCGATCTTCGCAGCCCTTGTCGCGGCGGCGGCAGCGGCAGTCCTCTATGCCGCGCGCGGCGCAAAAGGGGCGAATGCGCGCCCGAAACTATCGTCTGGCGTCTGAGGGATAACCGCTGGTCCCAGGACGGTTGCGCACCGCGGGGTGCGCATGTCCCCCGAATGACGGCAGCCCCGCCTCCTTGTTCTGGCCATGTTGCACTGCGAAAGATTTGTTGCATTGCGATATCGGCCGCCTTGGACGACACGCATGGCGGGCTGGGCACAAACGAAGGAGCTGTCGTGGCGGCATCGTTTCGGCCAGACATACAAGGTTTGCGCGCAATCGCCGTCGGCGGCGTCGTCGCTTACCATTTCGGCCTCACCGCCCTGCCCGGCGGCTTCGCCGGCGTCGACATTTTCTTCGTGATCTCCGGCTGGCTGATCACAAGCCATCTGATGCGCGAGATCACCGAGACCGGCCGCGTCGACCTCATCCGTTTCTACGCCCGCCGCGCCCAGCGGCTGCTGCCTGCGGCGCTGTTCGTCATTCTGGCCACTCTTGCCGCCGGCTACTTCATCCTGGCGCCGCAGGAACAGGCGCTCTATTCGCGCGGCGCCATGTATGCCTCGGCCTACGCCATCAATCTGTGGCTGCTGCGCTGGTCGTTCGACTATTTCGCCGCTGATGCCTTGAGCAACCCCTTCATCCATTTCTGGTCGCTATCGGTGGAAGAGCAGTTCTATCTCGTCTGGCCGGCGCTGCTGCTCCTGGCCGCCTGGCTGCATCGAGGCCGACGCATGACGGTAGCGGTGATCGGCGTGGCCGGCCTCGCCTCCTTCGCCGTCTGCCTGTGGCTCACCAGCGCCTCGCCCGCCTGGGCGTTCTACTTCTCGCCGCTCAGAGCCTGGGAGTTCGCCGCCGGTGGCCTGGCGACCTTTGCCTCGCCTACCTTGTGGCGGCACCGGCCATGGTTGCAGGCAGCCCAGGGATGGCTCGGCCTGGCGCTGATTGCATCAGCCTATCTCTGGCTGAGCGAGGACCTGCCCTTCCCCGGCTATTATGCTCTGCTGCCGGTCGCCGGCACCGTGCTGGTGCTGCTGGCCGGCAAGGACGACGCCGGCGTGAAGGCCGGCTGGCGGGCGCCGGGCGCGGCCCTGTCGCTGCCGCCGCTGCAATGGATCGGGACGCTGTCCTACTCGCTCTACCTCTGGCACTGGCCTGTCATCGTCTATGCCGGGATGCTCGCGCCCGACCTCAGCGTCCCGCAGCGCTTTCTCGCGGCCGCCCTGGCGCTGGTGCTGTCGGTGCTGACCTATCATCTGATCGAGAATCCGGCGCGGCAAGGTGGCTGGCGAACAGCGGGCGCCTTTCGTTTCAACGCAATTCCCATCGCAAAACCGCTTCGCGCATTGCCTGGGATGGCCCTGGTTCCCGCGCTGGTTCTGACCGGCGCTGGCGTCGCGGCGGCCTATGCCAATGCGCATCTGGCGACACGCAGTATCGACGCCGAGCAGCGCGGCATCGAGGAGGCCGCCGAACAACCCTCGATCGCCCGCGCCGCCGACAAAAACTGCCTGCTCGACTTCCACGCGGTGAAGCCAAAACCCTGCGTGTTCGGCCCGGCCGACGCCGCCCACACCATTGTGCTGTTCGGCGATTCGCATGCCGACCACTGGTCGACGCCGCTGGTCGAGGCAGCCAAACGCAACGACACCAAAGTGGTCACCTATCTCAAATCGTCCTGCCGCGCCTCGCGCTTCACCACCTTCAACACCGTGCTGAAGCGCGACTACACCGAATGCGACGCCTGGCGCGAACAGGCGATAGCGGACATCATCCGCCGCAAGCCGCGCCTGGTGGTGATCTCGGAATTCTCGATCGGCAACCTGATCCGCGATATATCAGCCGCAAGCCGCAAGGCCGAGATCGCGCGCTGGCAGGCCGGCCTGCGCTCCACCTTGCAGGCCTTCAGTCAGGCCGGCGTCGAGACGGCAGTCATCCGCGACACGCCGATCAGCAACAGCTTCGCCGATTCTTGCGTGGCCCGTGCGCTGTGGTGGCGCGAAGCGCCTTCGCGCTGCGACACGCCACGGGCCGACGCCGCCAACGACAAGGTCGCCGCCGCCGAGCGCGCCGTGGTCAAAAGCGTCCCCGACACGCTCTACGTCGACCTCACCGACCGCTTCTGCAACAGCGCCACCTGCCACGTCTTCATCTCGGGCCAGCTCGCCTTCCGGGACCGGCATCATCTGGCGACGGCATTTGCCGAAACGCTGGAGGGGCCGCTGGAGAAGGCGCTGTTCTAGAAGGGGGTGGACTTGCCTTCACCGCCCCGTGGGCAGGCGCCGCGCGCGGCCTAAAACCATCGAATCCGCCAATTTATGGGAACAGTGCCGCGACCGCGACGTTTGTTAGACATACCTAAAGAGGAGGTTGTCATGAAAAAGCTCTTGCTTGCATCCGTGATCGCGGTCGCATCGGCGATGGCGGTGATCGCCCCGGCAAATGCCGCCAGCATCACGCTTGGCATCGGGAACGGTTATGATGATAATTACTACGTTCCCAGACATCGCGACTATTACCGCGACTATTCCGACGATGGCCCCTATTACGGCCGCCGCCACTTCCGTTACAGCGACGACGGTTACCGGCCACGCTATTATGGCATGTACCATCGCCGCTGCCACACCGAGCTGGTGAAGCACTGGCGTCACCACCACCGTGTCATCGAAAGAGTGCGCGTCTGCCGCTTTTGACGTTGGATTTGATCCGGCCGGCATCCAGCCGGCCGGATCAAACATACTCGTCCCAAATCCGCATCTGCCGGGCCGTGCGGCCCCGTGCGGCATTGGATGGGGTGCACCAGACTACCGCCCCATCATCATCCCATAATGCACCGCCAGCAGATCCAGCCCGACCTTCAAGAGCTTCGTCACTACATCGCGCCCTTCACCGTCCTGCTCGGCCACGGTCTTCACCGACCGTTCCAGGCACACGACCTTTTGCACTACCGCCGCCACGTCCCAGTGGCCGAGCGCACGTGTGGCGTTGGCATGCGCCCGACCGGCGTTGAGCACGCTGTCGGCGATGCCGCCGCCTTTGCGGCCGCCGTCGACGCGCTCGCTCCAGCTCATCGGTCTCACGCTCGCCTGCTGGCTGCATTGGAAATCCTGGCGGTAGCGCAGGCCGGCCTCGCGCTGCTGGCGCGACAGCGAGGTAATGCCAAGCAACGGATCGACATTGCGCACCCGCACGATGCCTCCGGTGGAGGTGTGGCCGTCATTCGACACTTCGTAGACGCGCCGCGCCTCGAGCGTGCCTGATGCCAGCCGCTTGCGCCCGAACGCGTCCTCCCTCAGCGCGAAATCATGACCGACCTCGCGGCGGATGCGCACCTGCTCGGCCTCGTCCTTCGGCAGTTTCGGCGCCTGCGGGCGTGCGGCTTTGGCTTTCCTGGGCATGGGTGGGCTCCTCTTGGGGTGTGGGCGTTTGGAAATAACAATCCGGCGATCCCTCGCCCCGCCGCCGATGGAACCAGCCACCGGGCCGGACGTTGTCTCCCATCCAAGCCAACAGGAGACCAGCCTATGACGGCCTTCATGCCGGTGACGCTGCGTTTTTGCGACAGCAAGACGATGTTGGTGGGTTCGATCCCCCAGGCGCAGACAGCACTTGGCAGGCAGTGGCCGGACAAGGCCGCGCCCGCCTATCTCGGCGCGGCAAGGTTGGTGAGACTCGCGGTCGACGGCAGTTGCAGCCAGCGCAGCGCCTTCGAGGCCTTCACCGAGGCGGCAAGGCAGCAGGGCGTGCTGGTGGTGAAGCCGCGCAGCCGCGCCCATGCCTGGCTCGACGCCGCCGCCAGCCCATGATTTGATGCAACCGCTTGCCAGCCTCGCGCGTTTATCAGCATTGACTTTAAAAGCGCGCGCAACGCCAGAGCGAGGGTGACCGCCGTGGGTACGATGAAAACCGGAGTGCCGCTCAAAGTATCCCTTGAGGGTCATGTCGAGGAGATCGACAGCGTTTCCGAAGCGGCCGACTTCCTGCAGCGCTGGCCGGTGGAACGACGCGGCCACGTCTACCGTAGCGCACTCAATGCGTGCAGCGCGGCCATCGCCGCTCAGATTTCTCACTCCGACGCCATGAAAGTATTCACCGGCTTTGCCCGCGTCACTGGCATTCTTGTTGCCGAGAGCGGCCCGGCAATGATGCTGGAGCCTCGGCGCGTGCAGAGTCGCTTGCCCAAGCAGGGCCGCATGCAGCCGAAATAATGGCGGGGTGGCGTTTCTACGTCTTTCTCCCCACGGGTGAGGCATGGTCCGCGTAGCGGACGAAAAGCCAATTGCTTGGCTTTTCGAACAACGAACGCCCGGCAGGGCAATGAGGGGCGGCACCGGCGTTTCGATAATTGGCTGGATCGAATGCTTGAAGTTCATGTTGAATTCTCACGCTAGCGCTGCCCCTCATCCGCCTGCCGGCACCTTCTCCCGGTGAAACCGGGAGAAGTGACCAAGCCTCATCCCGCCTCGACGATACGGCGCCGGAAGCGCGCCTGATGGTAGGTGCAGTAGCTTTTCATTGCCCGGATGCGCATGCCGCAGCACAGCATGTCCTGCCCCGGCCCGCCGCCGGACGCGTCGTTCCCAGGGTCTTCCTCCAGCGTCAGGTCAAGCGGCGCCCGGCAGCGGCTGAACAGGCAGTCGATGAAGCGCATGGCCACGCCATGCGGCTGGCGACCGATCGGGCCGCGCGGCAGTGTCGGCACTTTCAAGCGGTAGGCCTCGCCGTCGGCGATCAGCACGCCGGCGTCGCGCACGAACAGCCGTGGCCGGACCGGTGCCGGCTCGGGCTTCGGCCGCGCGAAAAGCCTGCGCGCCGCGACGGGCGGTTCGGGGGCGCCGGCATGGCAGCTCGCCTTGTCCTCACGCTTGCGTTCGGCCTTGCCGGCGGCGCGCCGCGCCGCCTTGACCACCGCCTTGCTGACCACCGGCCCGCCCTTGCCATTGGCAAATCCGATGGCGCTAAGCATGGTATTGCGGTGGACGATGCCGATAATGGCGTTGCGCGATACTGGGTTGCCGCGCAGGGCGCTGAATTCCAGCGCTATGCGCGAGGCCGAATGCCCCTCCTTCAGCCAGCCGGCAATCGCCTGTATCTCGCTGTCGCTGTAGCCTGCCATCTCTGGTCTCCGTTCATTGCGCGGCCAGCGGATCGCCGCGCGCCGCGCCGTCAGCAA
Source organism: bacterium M00.F.Ca.ET.205.01.1.1 (assembly GCA_004791255.1). Taxonomy (GTDB): domain Bacteria; phylum Pseudomonadota; class Alphaproteobacteria; order Rhizobiales; family Rhizobiaceae; genus Mesorhizobium. The sequence goes on along the minus strand of SRUQ01000012.1, from coordinate 34,982 downwards.
GCGTGAAGGACCGTGGGCGACTGCCCATCGGATCCGGCCTGCCGGCCGTAAAAGGTGCTGCTTTCGGGTAGCCTCAGCCGGGCCGGGCGAGCCGGCCGGCCGTTCCTTCAAGGCGCGGCAGCCGTGCCTCGGCCGTCTCGCGGTCGGGCGCCGACACTGCCCTGCCCGTCACCCTGTCGAGCAGGATGACGGTACCGTCCTCGGTGCGGATCAGCGAGCGGCCAGGCAGTCCCGCCCGACCGAAATGGGGGCCGGAGCCGCGGGGAGCGGCGGCTCCGGCCGTTCCGGCCGCCAGTGGCGGGCGGACCGGACGCGAGGCGGATGCGTCAGCGCAATCGGCCTCGCGCTTCGCCCCGGCCGGGGAGGAGGACAGCCGGAGCGGAAGCGAATGGGGACCCGGCCTGGCCGGGCTTTCGACTCTGATGGGGTTGAGCTTTTGCATGGCCTGATATAAGCATAACTCAAAAATACATGCAAGCCATTCTTTCATGGACGAAAGCAGAGCTTATTGGTCACATGAGGCCATGGTGAAAACGCAACTGTCGATCAGGGTCGGGGCCGCGATCCGCCAGGCGCGCAAGCAGCGCGGCCTGGTCATGCGCCACATTGCCGAGCACAACGACACCGATGTCGCCGCGGTCGGCAATTGGGAAACCGGGCGCAATTTGCCCAAGACCGAGAACCTGTTGAAGACCGCCGCCTTCCTGCGCGTCGACCCGGTTGCGCTCGGCAAGGGCGAGGTCGTCTTCCTCGACAATGCCGGCCCTGTCAGCGATGCCGAGATCGTCACCGATGCCGGCCCGCCGCCGGCCGGACCGATGGACATCGAGGTGCTGGGCGCCGCCGTCGGCGGCGACGACGGCGACTTCACCTTCAACGGCGAGCCAGCCGGCTACGTCCAGCGCCCACCGGGCATCCGCAGCCTGACGAAAGTGTTCGCATTGCACGTTCTGTCGGATTCCATGGTGCCGCGCTACGAACCCGGCGACCTGATCTATTGCGGCGGCCGCGACGCCGTACCTGGCGACCATGTGGTGGTCGAGACCTTCCCGGAAGAGAACGAGAAGAACGGCAAGGCCTTCATCAAGAAACTGGTCCGCCGCACCGCCGCCGAACTGGTGGTTGAGCAATACAATCCGCCGAAAACACTGACCTTCAACCGCTATGCCATCAAACAGGTCTGGCGTGTCATCCCGCTGAAGGAACTTCTTGGATATTAAGGGTCCTGCTTCCCACTTCGTGAAAGGTGGATCGGCCCGCCAGCGCCGAACACACCCCTAACCCACCTCGCGATCGCTCAGCATGCGCGCTTCGCTGCGCACGCGCTGGCGCTCGTCGACGAACGCCGCCTGGATCGAAATCGTTGAACCCGGCAGGCCCTCGGCACGGCAGGCCGAACAGACGATGCGCCCCGAAAGCTCAGCCAGCGGCGTATTGCCCGTCACCCCGAAACGCCGGAGTTGATCGGGTTTCCACCATCTGTTGCGGCCGCAATCGGCGCATTCGACCGATATCGAGACGACATGCGCGATGACTGGTTCCCTGCCCGGCAATGCCATTGCCCCTCCACCCTGTTTGTTCATGCTTTGTTTCCATATTCCCGCGTTTCCGGCCGAGAGTCGAGTCACTCCCGCGGAACTCAGGTAAAAGTTTTTCTTCCAACAATTTTTGAGTTATGCTTATACCAACTTACAGGCTGGTGGGCACGAATCGTCCTGCCTTGGAAATGGGAGGGACGATGGCTGCCGCCGATTTTGCCCACGCTTGTGGTTATGATGGCGACAGCCCGGCCCTCATCGAGGCCTTCGAAGCGATCCGCGACCACGGCATCCGCCAAGCCCGCCAGGATCATCTGAAGCGCAAGGCGGCCATCGATTCCTTGAAGCAATCGGAAATTCTCTTCCTGGCGGCGATCGGTCCGGCGCTGTCTGCCGAGGAAGCCATCGCGGACGCCAGCCATTTCATCGCCTTTTGGCGCAACATGCCGCGCTGGCGCCAGGAACGGCGTCTTGCCGACCTCGCCAGGGCCAAGCAGCAGCGCCTCCTGGCGCGCTTCTTCCGCCGCTACGGCCAGCTTTTGTGGGCCAGGCAAGCCGCGTAAGCGGGGACGTCCCTCATTCATGACATCCCATCGTGCGACGGATCGAGGCTCTGCGCGGTGGTTCTCGTCATGCCGCCATTTGCGGGTTCCAATGTCGGTATTTTCTTTCTAGATTGTGCCGGGGTGGTGGCTGATCGTTCGACGTGCATATCGAGGAATGTTCAAGACTGCCCGCTCCAGATTTAAGGCCTGGCTGACGGCAGGCGCGGGAACCATCGCCGCGCTGTTCGTCGCTGGCCTCATGGGTGCCTTCGGCGCCCTTCCCGCCCACGCTCCGCCATCCCTGCCGGCCGATGCCGCCACCGATGCCGGGCGCTGGCGCATCGAGCCGGTGCGCGCCTATGTCAGCCATGCCAACGTCTATGGCGTGCCGATCAAATCGGGCCAGAAGGCGCTGGTACTGGAGGTCGATATCACCAACCGCACTGCGCAATCGGACAAGGCCTATTTCGATGTCTTCAAACCGGAAGGGATCGCCTTTCCGGACGGCAAGCCGATGATCACACTGACCAGGGATTCGACGCTGACGCCGGAACTGCATCCCGGCATGGCCGAGCGCATGGCCTATGTCTGGCCCCTCGCCGCCGACGTTGCCGTTCCGTCCAGCCTGAGCTTCGCCATCACCGCCGAGATCTTCAAGCCGCGCGACAACCTCTATGGCGTGCCGGGCTGGTACAATCCCTATCGGCTCGGCACCATCACCTTGGCGGTCGGCGATCATGGGGGAGCCGGCTGATGAGGGTTCGCGCCATCGGCAATCTCGCCATCCTCGCCGCCACGGTGGCGCTGAGCTACGGCATGCAGGTGACCAAGCCGCATTATGCCGACCTCACCGCGCCGGTCCCGATCGATGGCGCCATGCATGACTGGGTTAGGGCACGCAGCTTCGATGTGCGCCTGGACAAGATCGTCTTTGCCCACACGCTGAAAAGCGACCGCTTCGGCACGTCGAAAATCCTGACGACGAGCGGCGTGTGGGCGGTTGTGACAACCAGTCTCACCGCCACCAGCACTTCCACCACGGTTGCGGACGGCATCTGGCAGGGCCCGACCGGGCTCAGATACCGGGTGACGGAGCGGCTGGGCTACAGATCCGACCTGCCGCCGCATGATGTCGACCCGGGCCTGGAAAAACGCGGCCTGTACGTGTTCGAGGTGCCGGCCGACCAGATCCGCGGCGCCAGTCTGCTCATCGCCGCGCGCCGCTTCGCCCCGCTCGACGCGCAGGCCCGCATCCGCCTCGACGCCGTCCCGGTCGGCGCCGACGGCCAGCCGGCCGATATCCTGCCGGAATACGACCTCGACGCCCCGCCAGCCCCGGGCAAGACATGAGCGAACTTCCGCCCCGGACGGAAGCGACCACGCCGCAGGCCGAGCGGACATGGCGCCGGCGCGGCTTGGCAGCGCTTGTTCTGCTGCTGCCGCTGACGCTCGCCGAGGCCAGCCATGACAGTGTCCGCGAGTGGCTGCACGGCGAAGACCTCATCGCCAGGGACGTCGATTTCGGCCAGTCCGTGCCCTTCGGCGGCAGCGACTGGAAGCTGGCCGACCTGCGCGGCGGCAAGGCCGGCCGCCTGCCCGACAACGCCTTTGCCGTCATCGCCACCTTCAGCGTCACGGTCGGCGATCCGGACCTGCAGAAAAAGTGGCTGGGCTGCAAGCTGATGCTGACCGACGCCGCCGGGCGCCGCTGGCTGCCGGACGTTATCAGCGGCGTCAGCGTGCCGGACGGGGTGGTGAACTGCACCTCGGCGATCTTTTCCGGCGCCAGAAAGGGTGACGTCATCACCGTCGGCGACACCTTCATCGTGCCCGAGAACGCCGTGAAGACCATTCGTCCGGCGATCGGCCTTGGCAGCGAGCGGCCCTGGTATCTGCGCTTCCAAAGGCCGCCGAAGTGAGCGTCCTTCGCCCCGTTCACGGGGAGAAGATGGCGGCAGCCAGATGAGGGCGGCGCCGGCGCCTCGGTAAATGGCTGCTGAGGATGGCGACAGCCGACACAATCCAAGCGCTCTATTCTGCCAATTCTGCGCCGCCCCTCATCCGCCTGCCGGCACCTTCTCCCCGTGAACGGGGCGAAGGGAGCTCAACGAAAACGCCGTCTCCAGCACCGCGGCGAGAAAACAGATCCGCAGCGGCTCGATCAGGATGCCGGTGGAGGAATCCTGGAACGGGCTGCCGAACAGCAGCGTCACGCCATGCGAGACGATCTGCCAGACATCGAGCTCGTGCGGGCCGATCAGCCGCGTTGCGCCGAGCCACAGCCAGGCGGCGCCCCAGTCGAGCAGCCGGTAGCCGACGATCAGCGTGCACAACAGCACCAGGCTGGAACTCACCGTCAGCCGCACGCCGTTGGCGATCGGCAAATAGCGCGAGCGGTAGCCGCTGACGAAATGCTCGACGAAATCGCGCAGGAATTTCGGCACGCCGGCATAGCGTTGGCCGATGCGCTCGACCCGGCCGTGCACACGCATCAGCGCCGCGTCGTCGCGCACGTCATAGCCATAGATGAGGGCCGCCATCACCAGCCAGATCAGCGGCAGGAGCATGTAGAAGAACAGGTTGATGGCGATGGTCGAAGGCGCGACCGAGGTGATCTCGACCGGAACGATCGGTGCTGCCGTCGCCGCCGGCAAGGGGCTTGCCAGGCCGTCGGCGGCCGCCTGCAGCACGGACCAGAAATTGCGGCCCATCAGCCACTGCAGCGCCGAGTCCTTCCAGCGGCTGATGACGTAGAGACCGACGAAGATCCAGTTGGTCTCGCAGATCACCACGACGATCTGCCAGAACGAGGCGGATCTCGTCTTCGTCTGCATGAATTTGGCCAGCCGGCGGATCAGCCAGGACACTGCCACCGATATCAGCAGCCAGCGCGAATCCAGCACGTCGAGCACGTTGCCGCTCTGGCCGAAATCGGCCTGGGCGAGCGTCTCGCGCGAATATTGCCGCACGATGTCGCCGAGGAACCCCCAGGCCGCGTAATAAGCGAAGAAGGGTAGAAGCGCGATGGTGATCATGCGCACCAGCCGCGAGCCGCGCCTGTCGGCCTCCTTCCCCTCGCCTGCCTGCATCTCGTCCTTGCCCTGCGCAAGCAGATTGGGCAGGCCGGGGCGCAGCACATGGAACATCGCCACCGTCACCACCAGTTGCGCCAGTGCCACCAGTGTCAGCAGCGCCAGCCCGGCGAAATGGTTGGCGAGCGCCACCCTGGCCGCCAGTTGCATGAGGAGATCGCCGGCCAGCACGCCGGCCAGCACCAGCGCCACGAGTTGCGGCCAGAACCGCCGCAGCAGCGAAAAGCTCAACGTGACTGGTGTGATGATATCGGCAAACATGAGGTCCTCTCACGCTGCCACCCGCCAAGCCCTTCTAGCAAGGCAGGTCTGTTTTGCAACCGTGCCACAAGGGCCGAGGGGAAAAGCCAAGCTCCCTCACCGCCTCACCCGCGACTTCGGCCACCGGCCCGGCCACTCCTGTACCGCAACAGCGCCATTTCAGCACCGAACCTGGGACAGGAAATCGAGAGCGCGGCTCCAGAGGCGGGCTGTGGCCGCCTCGCTGTAATCGGGCAGCGTCTGGTCTGAAAAATAATGTCCCGCATTCGCGTACCGAAACACCTGCACGTCAGCTCTCATGTCTTCGGCGGTTCGCTGCCAGGCGCAGACATCAGGCTCGGGAAAAAATGGATCGGTGTCGGCGACATGGAGTTGGACCGGCAGCCGTGGTCGCGTGTTCGCGGGCATCGTCGCAAGGCCATGGAGGAGCAGCACCCCGGCGGACAGCGGACGCGAGGCCCAGACTTCTGCAACGACACCCGCGCCCATCGAAATGCCCGCCAGCACGGCATCCTCGGGCACAGAGGCCAGGGCATGCCTGGCCCTCTGGCAAATGACGTCCCAGCCAATGCGCGCCTTGATTGCGAAGCCTTCCTCGATATCCTCGGTCGCGGCCCCTTGATAAAGATCCGGCAGCGTAACGGCGTGGCCGACGGCACAAAGCCGTTTGGCAACAAGCCGCTCGTTCTCGCGCAGGCCAAGAACCGAATGAAACAGGATTATCGTGGCCATTCGCAAGCCCTCATACCGGGCATCTGGGCACCCCTCACCAGCGCATCGTGCCGACAAAATCGATGAAGGCGCGCAGCGGCGCCGGCGTGAGGCGGCGGCCGGGATAGTAGAGGAACGGGCCCGAGAATGCCTGCCACCAGGGCTCCAGCACCGGCTCTAGCCTGCCATCGTCGAAATAGGGGCGCAGCCAGTCCTCGAACAGCCAGACGATGCCGCCGCCGGCGACCGCTACCTCGAGCGCAAGCGCCATTGCCGTGCCGGTGCTGACCAGCAGCGGCCCGGTCGGGTCGACGCTCACCACCTCGCCGTCGCGTTCGAACTCCCAGGGCGCCGTGAAGCCGCTGGCGAAGCGGCCACGCAGGCAGTCATGATCGAGCAGGTCACGCGGATGGCCGGGCCGGCCGCGCCGGTCGAGATAGGCCGATGCGGCGGCAGTGGCAAAGCGCTGCCGCCGCGGGCCGATCGGCACGGCGATCATGTCCTGCTCCAGCCGCTCGCCATACCGAATGCCGGCGTCGCAGCCGCTCGCCAATATGTCGACGAAACTGTCCTCCGCGGTCACCTCGACCCTGATATCGGGATAGGCGGCGAGGAAAGGCGGCAAAAGACGCGGCAACACCAGTTTCGCCGCGACAACAGGGACGTTGAGCCGCAGCGTACCCGCCGGGCGTGCGCGAAAACCATTGACGACGTCGAGCGCCGCCTCGACCTCGCCGAGCGCCGGGCCGAGGCGCTCGAGCAGCCGCGCACCGGCCTCGGTCGGCGCCACGCTGCGTGTGGTGCGGTTGAGCAGCCGCACGCCAAGCCCGCTTTCCAGTCGCCGCACCGTCTCGCTGAGGCTGGAAGCGCTGACGCCGCCCACCCGGGCCGCCTCGCGAAAGCCGCCCGCTTTCGCCACCGCCATGAATGCCTGAAGGTCACCCAGATCCGGAACCATTGTTCGCCTTTCCGCACGGCCTGTGCCGATTACTCCATATTATCGCGCGGGCGGGCACTGTCTAGATTGGGCTGATCCAACGGAGATAAGACTATGAACGACATCAGCAAAGCCGGAACCTTCAAGCTCGGCGACCGCACCGTGAAACGCCTCGGCTACGGCGCCATGCAGCTCGCCGGGCCCGGTGTGTTCGGCCCGCCGAAGGACCGCGACGCAGCCCTTGCCGTATTGCGCGAGGCCGTGAAGAGTGGCGTCGACCACATCGACACATCGGACTTCTATGGCCCCCATATCACCAACCTGATCATCCGCGAGGCGCTGCATCCCTACCCCGAGAACCTCACCATCGTCACCAAGATCAGTGCCCGGCGCGGCGCCGATGCATCATGGATTCCGGCTATGTCGCCCAAGGAATTGACGCAGGCCGTGCATGACAATTTGCGCAATCTAGGGCTGGACGTGATCGAGGTCGTGAACCTGCGCTCCATGCATGGCCTCCACGGCCCCGCCGAAGGATCGCTCGAGCCACAGTTGAATACGCTCGCCGAACTGCAGCGCCAGGGCCTGGTGCGCCATATCGGCATGAGCAACGTCACACCAACCCAGGTCGCACAGGGGCGCGGCATCGCCGACATCGTCTGCGTGCAGAACCAGTACAACATCGCGCATCGCGAGGATGACGCGCTGATCGATGAGCTTGCCGCCGACGGCATTGCCTATGTGCCCTTCTTCCCGCTTGGCGGCTTCACGCCGCTGCAGTCGAGCACGCTTGCCGGTGTCGCGAAAAAGCTGGATGCGACGCCGATGCAGGTGGCGCTCGCCTGGCTGTTGCAGCGCTCGCCCAACATTCTGCTCATCCCCGGCACGTCGTCTGTCGGCCACCTCAGGGAAAACCTGGCGGCGGCGGACCTGAAGCTGCCGGCCGATGAGATCGAAGTGCTGAACGGCATCGCGGACGAGGCCAAGGCCGCCTGAGGCGGCTCGTCCTTGGCTCCACCTTGCGAAGCCGCCGCTGCCCGTGGCATCTGTCCGGCATAACGGACCGAACCACACCAGCATGGCTCCACGACGACGACCACCCGGCAGGCCCGGCAAACCGCCGACGGGCAAGTCCGCCAGCAAGCCGCCCAGCGGCAAGCCGCCGGGCGTCAGCCTGAACCGCGCCCTGTCAAAGCTCGGCCTGTGCTCGCGCACCCAGGCCGAGCTGCTGATCGCGGCTGGCCGCGTGCGTGTCGGCGGCAAGGTGGTGCGCGACGCGGCATTGCGCGTCGACATGAACCGCGACCGCATCGCCGTCGACGGCGACGAGGTCGTTGCCGAGCGCAAGGTCTACCTGATGCTCAACAAGCCGCGCGGGCTGGTCACCACCCGCGACGATCCGCTTGAGCGCGACACCGTCTATGCCTGCCTGGAAGGGCTCGACCTGCCCTTCGTCGCACCGGTGGGCCGCCTCGACAAGGCCAGCGAGGGCCTGCTTTTGATGACCAACGACACCCGTTTCGCCAACCGGCTGATGGACCCCGCCTCGCATCTACCCAAGACCTATCACGTGCAGGTCGGCACGGTGCCCGATGACGCGATGCTGGGCAAATTGCGCACGGGCGCTACCATCGACGGCGAAAGCCTCACCGCCAGCTCGATCGAACTGCTGCGCAGCGGCGGCCGCACCGCCTGGCTGGAGATCGTGCTCGACGAAGGCAAGAACCGCCACATCCGCCGCCTGCTTGCCGCCCACGGTATCGAGGTCAGGCGCCTCATCCGCATTGCCATCGGCCGCCTGCTGCTTGGCGAGCTCGCCAAGGGCACGGCGCGCTACCTGACGGCGGAGGAACTGGCGCTGTTGGCGGGGTGAGGCAGCAGTCGACGGCGACGCGACCACTCCCCAGGCAACACCTCGAATAATTTTCACCGCCACCGATGATTTCCACCCGCCTGCGCTGTCCTCCTCTACAGGCGCCGGAATCCTCCGGCCCGGAAAAGCGAGGTGATCCATGGGATCGTTGAAGGGTCAAAATGTCGTCGTTGTCGGAGGCAGCCGGGGTGTTGGCCGCTCGATCGTGGAAGCTGCACGCGCCGAAGGCGCAACTGTGCTTGCCGTCGCCCGCGGCACGGAAGCTTTGAAGGAGCTCGCCTGGGAAGTCTCTGAAGTCAGGACGCTTGCCGCGGACGCGACGCAGGACACGGCGCCCGACGCCGTGTTCGCCGCGCTGGAGCCGGACGTGCTGGTAATCTGCGCCGGCGCCTTCGCGCCGTCGGCGTCCATCCAGGACCAGAGCTGGGACGATTTCTCGGCGAATTGGGAGACAGACGTCAAGGCATCGTTCCTGTTCTGCAGGGCGGCGCTGCAGGGCCGGCTGAAGCCGGGCAGCCGCGTGGTGCTGATCTCCAGCGGCGCGGCATTCAGCGGCGGACCGCCGAATTCCGGCGGCTATTCCGGTGCCAAGCAAATGCAGATGTTCCTTGCCGCCCACAGCCAGAAGGAGGCCGACCGTCTTGGCCTTGGCCTGCGCTTCATGGCGCTGGCGCCGATGCGCATCATGGCCGGCACCGGCGTCGGCCAGCGCGGCATTTCAAGCATTTCCGCCTATCTTGGCATCAGCCCGGCGGATTTCCTGGCCAGCTTGAGCGATGTTCAGACGCCCGCCGATGTCGGACGTGCCGTGGTCGCGCTGGCTGGCGGCAAGGTGCCAGGCATCGCCTTCAAGGTGAGCGGCAGCGGCCTTGCGGCGGCGGCATGAGGCGCGCAGGATGCCGCGGATTCTGCCACAGGTTCACCAATGACAGACGTTCCCGGCGCTTCTCAGCCCCAGGATCAGACAGGCGGGCCGGTCCTTGACCGGCTGGCCTTCGAACGCCTGACAATGGCTCATCGCCGGGCGCTCAAGCTGCACTGCTACCGCATGATGGGCTCGCTGCACGAGGCCGACGATCTCGTCCAGGACACGCTGCTGAGGGCCTGGCGCCGCCGCGCACAATTCGACGGGCGCGGCTCTGCGCGCGGCTGGCTCCACGCGATCGCCACCAATGCCTGCCTCAACGCCATCAAGGTGCGGTCGTCGGCGCGGCGCATCCTCGAACAGCCCGGCCGGCCGCCGACCGAGGGGCCAGCTACGGCAGGTCTCGCCGCCGAACTTTCCTGGCTGGAACCCTACCCGGACGCCGAGCTCCCCGACATCGCCGATGGCGAGCCCGGCCCGGATGCGCGCTACGAAACCCGCGAGGCCGTGCGGCTTGCCTTCGTCGCCGCGATCCAGCTTCTGCCGCCACGGCAGCGCGCCGCCTTGCTGCTCTGCGACGTGCTGGGCTGGTCGGCTGCCGAGACGGCGCAGTTGCTCGGCGGCTCGGTCGCCTCGATCAACAGCGCCTTGCAACGCGCCCGCGCCACGCTGGCGCTGCACTATCCCGAGGGACGCCCGCTGCAGCAATCGCGCCCGGACCGCGACGAGGCGCTGCTGCTCGAACGCTATATCAGGGCTTGGCAGGCCGCCAGTCTCGAGGGCCTCGTCAACTTGCTGCGCGAAGACGCCATCTACCACATGCCGCCATGGCGCGACTGGTATCAGGGACGCCAGGCGATCCGCGCCTTCATGGCGACCGTCTGGGGCAATTTCGCCGGCTACCGCGCGGTCGCGACCAGGGCGAGCGGCCAGCCCGCCGTCGCGCTCTACGCCCAGCGCCACCAGGACCCCATTTGGCGGGCGCATTCGCTGCATGTCATCGAGCCGATGGACGGCGGCATTTCCTCGCTGACGATTTATATCGGTCCGCTCGGCCCCGGCCTGTTCGGGGCCTTCGGCCTGCCACCGGTGTGGGCTGGCCCGAAAGTGTAAAGCCGCATTCGCTCCTGACAGAAAGCTGGCGGGAGGCATGGCCTATAGACCGGCTGGGAAGCCCGCTGGCGGCTTCAGCGATCAAGGAGCCCTGCAAATGAATTTCGTCTCTGTCCGCATCATCACATCGGATGTTCAGCGCCTGGCGCGCTTCTACGGCGAGATCACTGGCATGCCGGTGACGGTGTACACGGAAGACTTCGCCGAACTGGCGACACCGGCCTGCACGCTGGCGATCGGCAGCACGCGCACCTTGATGCTGTTCGGCGGCGACATCGCCCGCCCCGCAGACAACCACACGGCCATCATCGAATTCCGCGTCGGCGACGTCGATGCCGAATTCGCCAGGCTCGCCGACCTCATCAAGAACGCGATGGTGCAGGAACCGACCACCATGCCCTGGGGCAACCGCTCGCTGCTGTTTCGCGACCCCGACGGCAATCTGGTGAACTTTTTCACGCCCGTAACCGCCGAGGCGATCAGGAAGTTCGACAAGTAGCTGTCGGGCGCGGACAGGCGTCAGGTCGGCTTCTGCGGAGATCGGCGGGTGCTCGTCCAGCGGTCCTGAGCCGTCGCATCGGTCCATCTCGTGTCCGGCGCCAGCATCGAAATCCAGGTCTCGGCGAGCTTGCCATTCTCGATCCGGTAGCTTTGCATGCCTGCCCGGCTGCGCGGCTCGCCGGTTTCGGGATCGGGCCATACGAAGGAAAAGCGAAACCACGCGCCATCATCGGTGAAGGCGTGATCATAGACGACGACACGGATGCCCGGCCGGCCATCCCGGACGGAAGCGAGTTCGACCGCATAGTCCTCGCGCGTCACCGTGCGGTCGCCCTTCTCGTCATGCCTGATATAGTGCGGCTCGACGCAAGCCGCAGATCATATTGGCCATCCACCCAGACCCGCTCCCACCTGTCAAACAGGTCGCGCACCAATTCTTTTGACATGGACAATCCCTTTCTCGCTCACGTCGCCGACCATACACCGCAGGCGCGGAATTTATGTCAGGAGACTGGACGACGTGAGGCCGGTGACCGCTACTTCAGGTTCCACTTGCGTACGGCCGGCTCGCTGAGATCATGCTCGTAGCCGAGTAGGCTGATGCTGGCCGTATCGAGCACGAACAGCGCGCCGCTTTCCGGCGGCAAGCCGAGCCAGCGGGCAGTGAGCACGCGCAGGAAATGCGCGCTGGAAAAGATCAGTATGTCGGCGTTGGCCTGGCGCAACGCGGCGATGACCCTGTCGGCCCGCGCACCGACATCGGCCGCCATCTCGCCTTGCGGGCAGCCGTCGCGAAAGACGTTCCAGCCTGGCCGCTCGGCCAGGATCTGTTTGGTCGTGCGCCCCTCATAGGCGCCATAATCCCACTCCTGCAGGTCGTCCATCCTGACGCTGCGGTCGCCGAAACCGGCAAGCATGCTGGTGTTGTAGGCGCGTTGCGAAGGGCTCGACCACACCGCCGCAAACGACAGGCCTTTCAGGCGATCGGTCACGCCTCGCGCCGCCGCCTCGCCTGCCGGCGTCAGCGGTATGTCGGTGCGGCCAGTGTGCTGCCCCGAAAGGCTCCACGCCGTTTCGCCATGCCGGACCAGATGGATCTGCGGAAACGCGCTCATGATGTGGATGCCCCCCAATGTCGCCGGCACCTTAGAGGACTGGACGGTGAAGGGGAATCCGGATCGAGGCCGGTGCCAGCGTCTTTCTCCCGTTCACGGGCAGAAATGCCCGGCAGGGCAATGAGGGGCGACGCTGGGGCCGACAATTGGCAGCGCCGACAACGAAACCCGTCGCTGGCCCTGATCCCTGCCGCATTGGCTCAATGACTGAGCGCCAGGCGTACCTATGTCTAGTGCACAGCCAGTCAGCCACAACAGGTCACGATCATCATGTACAGACATCTGCTCATCGCCACCGACGGATCGCAACTTGCCGACAAAGGCGTCGCCCACGGCCTCGCAATGGCCAAGAGCCTCGGCGCCACCGTCACCTTCGTCACCGTCTCGGAACCCTACCCGATCTTCGCCTGGGGCGGCGCCTTGGCTGGCTACTCAGCCGGCGACGAACTGGCTGCCTATCAGCAGGAATCGCGCCGCTATGGCAAGGAGGTGCTCGACAAGTGCAAGGCAACAGCGGATGCCGCCGGGGTTTCGGCTGCGGTGGTGCATGTCGAGGACAAGCGGCCGGCCGAGGCGATCCTGGAACTGTCGCAGGCGCGGGATTGCGACCTCATCGTCATGGCCTCGCATGGCCGCCGCGGCCTGGGCAAGCTGCTTCTCGGCAGCCAGACGGCGGAAGTGCTGTCCTACACCGAGATCCCGGTTCTGGTGGTGCGGTAGGCAGTCAGCGCTGCAACACTACCTCGCCCAAGAGATACGCCCCCAGCACCAGCAGCCCGGCGAGAAACACCTTTCGAAACGTCTCGACGCTCATCTTCTGCCGCAGTGCCTGGCCAGCGAACATGCCGGCCAGCGCCGGGGCGAAAGCCGTGAGCGACCCCGCCAATTGCGCCGTCGGCGATGCCAGCGCGCCGGTGCTGAACAGCCCGATGGCAAGGGCCGCTGTCGACACGGTGAAGGACAGGCCGAGCGCCTGGATCAGCTCTTCCTTCTCCAGCCGCAGCGACTGCAGATAGGGCACCGCCGGAATAACGAAGACGCCGGTGGCGCCGGTGACCAGCCCGGTCGCCAGACCGACCAGCGGCGATACCCACACCTCGTGGCGCGGCGGCGTGGCAAAGCTCAGCCTGAGCAGGCCGAGAGCGGCATAAACCACCAGCGCCGCGCCGAGTCCCGCCGAGGCTGCGGCCGTATGCGCGCCTGTCAGCAGGCCGGCCCCGGCGATGGTTCCAGCGACGACACCGACGATCATCGACCACAACCGCCTGCACAGCCCGCCGAAGGACGGGCCGGTGAACAGCTGCCAGAGATTGGTAACCAGCGAAGGGATCAGCAGCAGAGCGGCAGCCTCGGCCGGCGCCATGGTCACCGACAGCAGTCCCATCGCCACCGTCGGCAGCCCCATGCCAACGACGCCCTTGACGAAACCGGCAGCGAGAAAGACGGCGCCGATCCAGGCGACAATGCCGGCGCTCAGCATGACCGCATCCCCGGAGCGGTGGCCGCCGGATCAGTCATGCAGCAGCATGTCCTCCGCATCGGCGGCAGGCTTTGCCCGCGCGTCGATACGGCTGGTGGGCGCCGTTGCCGCCACACATCCCTGTTGGCCGGGCTCCACCCGCGCCATCACCAGGGTCGCTACCGCCACCGCCAGCACGATCGCCGCGCTTTCAAGAATGCCTGATAACAGCCGGCCTGGTGCTCGTTCGCTCATCTGATATCTCCACCCGAAACTGTTTGACTGACCTATTGCCCGTCGACAATGTGGAAGTCGCGTGGTCAGCCTTCGGCCCGAACGAAGGCAGGTCATCACGCCTCGGGAGAAAAAATGCGTTTCGATCTCACCGATCTCAGGCTGTTCCTGCTGGTGGCCGAGCGCGGCAGCATCACCCACGGCGCCGAGTTCGCCGGCCTCGCACTGGCCTCCGCCAGCGCCCGCATCAAGGGCATGGAGGACAGGCTCGGCGCGCCGCTGCTCGAACGGCGGCGACGTGGCGTAGCGCTGACCGCCGCCGGCCAGGCGCTGCTCCACCACGCGCGCATGGTACAGAACCAGATCGAGGCGATGGCCGGCGACCTCGGCGCTTATGCAAGCGGGCTCAGGGCACGCGTGCGGCTGATGGCCAACACGGCGGCGACCGGCGAGATCTTGCCCGACATATTGCCGGGCTTCCTCGCGCGACATCCCGGCATCGACATCGATCTCGACGAACGCCCCAGCCACGAGATCGCCGAGGCGGTGGCCAGCGGCGCCGCCGATCTCGGCATCGCCGCGACCTGGGCCGGGCTGACGCATCTGGAGCAGATGCCGTTCTTCATCGACCGCCTTTTGGTGGTCACGCCGCGCGACTGGCCAGGGCTCAAGGGCCTGCGCGCCACCGCCCTTGCCGACATCCTCGGCGAATCCTTCGTCGGCCTCGCCGCCGGCCACGCGCTGCAGGAACACATCACCCGCCAGGCGGCGCGGCTCGGCGGCCACTTGCATGTGCGCATCCGCGTGCCCGGCCTCGACAATGTCTGCCGCCTCGTCGCGCAAGGCGTCGGCATCGCCATCGTGCCCGAAAGTGCCGCGCGCCGCTCGGCACGAAACCTGCGCAGCCTTCGCCTGACCGATGAATGGGCCACCCGCCAGCTCACCCTCTGCGCCCGCAGCTTCGAGGCGCTGACGCCGCAGGCGAGACTGCTGGCAGAGGCGCTGGTGTGAGGGTGGCAGCCGTCTGAGACGGTGTTTACGGCGACACGCCCATGTCGCGTAGCCCCCCAAGCGCGGCGCGGTATTCGATAAACGCCTTGGGGCAGGTGTTGGCGGCAACATGGTAGAGCCGCAGGGCTTCGTCATTGCGGGCCTGCAACCGCCTAAACTCGGCTGTGTAGAAATTTGCCTCGCACACCTGCCCAGCTTTGCGGGTAGCATCCGGATCGTCGGCTGCCGCCAGCGCTTCGGCGGCAGTTTTGTCTCCAACCAGCATGTGGACAAGCGGTGCCGGCCATTTGGTCATGTCGAGCTTGCCTTCGGCCTCGCGCAGATCACCCTCGCCACCACTCCGTCGCTCGACTATGTCGAGCCAGATCGCGGCATAGGCATTGTCGGGCCTGAGCGCGGTCGCCTTGGCGAAGTCGGCCTGGGCCTTGGCCAGCGCCCCGGAATAGAAGAAAAAGAGCCCTCGGCCCGAATACGCGCCGGCGTCGTTCGGGTCGAGACTGAGCGCCTTGTCGAGGTCGGCGATCGCGCGCTCGTAGTTGCCCTTCGCTCCCCAGGCGGCAGCCCGACTGTCGTAGATCTTCGCCGTATTCGGATCGAGCGCGATCGCCTGGTCGAAATCAGCGAGAGCCAGATCGAATTCACCCTTTGCGGTAAACACGAAGCCGCGGTCGCTCAAAGCTTTGGCATTTGTCGGATCGAGGGCCATGACTTGATTGTAGTCGGCGATGGCGCGCTCGTAGTCACCCTTTTCGAACCAGGCGGCAGCACGATCGTAGTAGGCGGACGGGTCTTTCGGGACAAGGCTGACCACCTTGTCGAAATCCCTCATGGCACGATCGAAGTCACCCTTCTTCGACCAGGCTCGTGCCCGGCTGGAGTAGTCCACGGCCTGTTCCGGATCGAGCAGCATTGCGTGATTGGCGTCGGCAATGGCGCCGTCATAATCGCCCGTCTCGTTCAGCGAAATGGCGCGCATGTGGTAGGCTTTGGCATTTGCCGGATCGAGCGCGATCAACTTGCTGAAGTCGGCGACGGCGCGATCGTAGCCGCCTTTCCCGGCCCAGGCGATGCCTCTGCTGTAGTAGGCGCCACCCAGTTTTGGATCGAGGCGGATAGCCTCGTCGAGGTCGGCGATGGCGCGGTCGTTGTCGCGCTTTCGAAGCCAGACGACGCCGCGATTGTATCGGATGCTGGCATCGTTCGGATCAAGGGCAATCACCTGACTATAGTCGGCGATCGCCTGGTCGTCATTTCCTTTGCGTGCCCACGCCATGCCATGGCGATACCAGGCATGGGTGTTTTTCGGATCGAGCACGATCACCCGGTCGTAATCGGCCATGGCGCGGTCGTCATCGCCTTTGCGGCCCCAGGCATCGCCTCGACCATTGTAGGCGCCGACGTCATCCGGATTGAGGCTAATGGCCTGGCCGTAATCGGCAATGGTGTGGTCGTCATCGCCCTTGTGCTCGAAGCTCAGGCCCCGGTTGTGATAGGCCCTGGCATCCCTCGGATTGAGCCGGATCGCCGCGTCGTAGTCGGCAATCGCCCGGTCGTCATTGCCCTTGTAGGACCAGACGACACCACGATTGTAATAGAGTTCGGCGTTTTCCGGATCGAGGAAGATCGCCTGGTCGAAGGTGGTCATGGCGCCCTCATAGTCACCCTTGTGCACCAGGGTGAGGCCGCGATTCTGATAGGCGGTAACCAGATCGGGGTGCAAACCGATCAACTGGTCGTAGTCCGCGATCGCCGCGTCGTAATCTCCCTCTGCAGCACGCGCATTGCCACGGTAAAAATAGGCAGAGGCGCGATTGTCCGGGGCTTCCGCCTTGTCCTCTATGATCGCCGTGCAGGCGGCAATCTTGCGTGCCGCCTCGACCCGTTCGCCGACACAGTCGGCATGGTCCTTTTCGGCGGCCATCGCCGCGCTGCCAAGCGCAAGCAGCACACCCAGGCCGGCCAGCATTCGCGACAAATGCCTCACGGCGCTTTGCCCATAATTCGCAGCGCGCTGGTTGCGGCGGTGTATTCGATGAAATCCTTCGGGCAATCGCTGAGGGCCTGCCGGTAGTGCCGCAACGCCTCGTCGTCGCGATGCTGCACCCGCAGCAACTCTGCCACAAAGACATTGGCCTCGCAGACATGTTCGTTTTGCGTCCTGGCATCCGGGTCGTTGGCAGCGGCCAGCGCCAATTCAGGCGTCTGGTCGCCCAACAGCATGCGAACCAGGGGCGCTGGCCATTTCGTCATGTCGAGCTTTGCGTCCCGCAAAATGCTCGGCTGCCCATTGTGGCGGCGGGCGAGGTCAAGCCACATGGCATAATAGGCATTGTCGGCCTTCAGCTCGGCAGCCTGCTCGAAGTCGGCCTGCGCCTTGACAGGCGAGCCGGAATAGAAACCGAGCATTCCCCTGCCGCCGAAGAGATCGGCATCTTTCGGGTCGAGGCGGACGGCTTCGTCATAGTCGCCAAGGGCGCCGTCGTAATCTGCCTTGTGCTGCCGCACGAGGCCGCGACATTCAAAGCCGTTGGCATTCTTCAGACTGAGGCTGATGGCCTGGTTGCAATCCGCGATGGCGCGGTCATAGTCCGCCTTGTAGAACCAGACACGGCCTCGGCCGCTGTAAGCTTCGGCATATTTGGGTTCGAGGCTGATCGCCTGATCGTAATCGGCGATGGCGCGGTCATATTGGCCCTTGCGGCCGAACACCCAGGCCCGACCCCTGTAGGCAACGGCATATTGCGGGTCGAGGCGGATCGCCTGATCATAGTCGGCGATGGCGCTGTCGTACTGACCCTTGCGGCTGAACGCCCAGCCCCGGTTCCGGTAAGCCCTGGCATAACCGGGCTTGATCATGATGGCGATGTTGTAGTCTGAAATGGCGCGGATAAATTCGCTCTTGGATGCCCACGCCCAGCCCCTGTCGTCATAAATCCAGGCATTGCCGGGCTCGATGACGATCGCTTGGTCGTAGTCCGATATGGCCCGGTCGAACTCGCCCTGGTCCGACCAGGTCAGCCCTCTGTTGTAGTAGGCCGAGGCATAGTTCGGATCGAGGCTGATCGCCTTGTCGAAATCCGCGATGGCGCGGTCGGGGTCATTCTTCCGCGACCATGTCCAGCCGCGATCGTTGTAGGCCACGGCATCCCTGGGATCCAGATCGATGGCCTGCCCGTAATCGGCGATGGCACGATCGTAATCCTTCTTGCCGAACCAGACGTCGCCACGATTGCGAAAGGTCTCGCCGTCCCTGGGGTCGATCCTGATGGCCTCGTCATAGTCCGATATGGCGCGGTCGCCGTCGCCCCGCTTGCTCCAGGCATCGGCGCGCCAGCGATAGGCTTGGGCATGGTTCGCATCGAGGCTGATCGCCTGGCTGTAGTCGGCGACGGCGCGTTCCAGATTGCCCTTCGAGCTCCAGGCCAGGCCGAGGTTGAAATACTGGTCGGCATCCCCGGGATCGAGAAAGGTCGCCTGGCCGTAGCTGGTGATGGCGCTGTCGTAGTCGCCCTTGCGCAGATAGGCATTGCCGCGAAGGTTGTAGAGGCTGTTGTTTTCCGGATCGAGACCGATCGCCTTGTCGAAATCGGCGATCGCCCTGTCGTAGTCGTGCTTCTCGTCGTTCCAGATCATGGCCCGGTTGCCATAGGCGATGGCTAGCTGCGGGTTGAGTTCTATCGCCTTCTCATAATCGACCAGGGCACGGTCGTAGTCCTTCTTGTGGCTCCAGCTCAGGCCCCGGTTGTTGAAGGCATCGGCGTCCTTGGGATCGAATGCGATGGCCTTGTCGTAGTCCGCGATGGCGCGGTCGTAGTCGCCGTTTCCGTCCAAAGCATTGCCGCGGTTGAAATAGGCCAGGGCCTGGTCGCTCGCCGACACGGCCTTGTCCTCCAGCACGTTGGTGCAGGCAACGATCCGGTTGGACAGGGCAATCTTGTCGCTGCTGCAATCTCCCAGGCGGCTGTCGGCGGCACTGGCGGCAGCACTCAGCGCGAGCAGCATGGCGGGGCCGGCGAGAACCCGTGGCGCCGCCGCAATCAATCGCCGAAGTCTATGAAGCATCATGTCAGCGGATTCTGGATCACGTCTGCGGGTTGTTGGCATTCTGCCGACTTGATCAGGCAAATTCATGATCTTCGCAAGTCACTGCCGCAAAGAAATAGTCGGGGCGAGCTAGCCCCGACCTCCGCCGCGCAAGCGACTTGGCCGCTCGCACGCGGAGCCGGGAACAGCGTTTCATGAGCGGCGCTTGACCGCACCAGTGGAAAGCGCCGGCTCTCGCCAGCAATCACACCACTTCCAGCACCTTGCCCGTGTCGTGCTGGCGCACGAAATCGACGCGGCCGCCGTTCCAGTGGTAGCTGTAGTGCCGGCCCTGGGCGGGGACCGTGATGGCATCGGGCCAGAAGATGCCGATGCACTGCCCCTCCGGCATGCGCACGCTGTTCCACACCAGCCCGTCACTGCCCGCCGCCCGCAATGCCCGCCCTTCCGCCTGCGAGGCGCTGTAGTCGTCGGGGTCAAGCACGCCGGGTACCGCGTTGACGTCGTCGAGGTCGCGCTCGACACTGCCGATCAGTACGCGGAAATCCGCCGTCCAGCCCGGCGCCTCGTTGGTGGCGCGCATGAATTTCTGATGGTGGTGGATGGTCTCGGCCAGCGCCACATCCTCGCTGTCGCCGGCATAGTAGATGCCGTAGCTGCCATCGGAAAAACGGCCCGGCCTCAGGGGCGAGCAATGCACGAACGGCGCCATCACGAAGCTGGCGCCGGGGCCGGAAACCCGCCTGGCGGCCGACACCTTGCCGAGATCCCCGATCTCCAGGCGGATGCGCGGATTGGTCTTTTCCTCGACGGCGGCCAGCGCCTCCCAGTCGCGCGGGTCGGCAATGTCCTCGAACAGGTCGATCGGCGGATGGATGGAGCGGATGATGCGAAAGGTGTTTTGCCAGTGGACGCGGCGGCGAACCGCAAGCCCACTCACCACGCGCCACGCTCCGCGTCGAGCCATTCGCGCATGGCCGCGAGATCGGAGATTTCACCGCGCAACATCAGGTCGAGCGCCGACTGGCCACCGAATGTGGCATTGGGCTTGCGGATCCAGGCATAGCCGCGCGCCGGCTCGGTGAAGAGGTAGCGCAGGCCCTTGTGGATGCCCATCAGATGCGCCATGCGGGTGCGCAGGTCGCGGTCGATCCGACCGATGCCGCCCTCCTTCCAGCGCGCCCAGGTTCGCGCGGAAATGCCGCCAAGCAAGATGCAGGCCTCAAGATCGGTGAGGTTCCATGCCTTGAACAGATTGACGGTGGTGCGCGCCAAGGCGCCCGCCTCTTCATCCGAGATGGCCGACCCAATCGCGGCCGGTGTGGTGACGATGGCTTGAAGCTGCATGTTGCTCACCTCTGCTATTGGCAAAGATATAGCATGAATTTGCCAATTGGCAAGATCAGGCCTAGAAACATCCCGTCGAATGCTCGTCGTTGGCACTCAGCACAACGACGAGGCCGGCATGAAATCAGGCTGTTCGATTGGTAGACACGCGAGCCAGGATTTCGCACCGTTCCATTGCATAGTTCCAAGCCGAGAAAGGCGGATCAACCCGCTGCCCGGATGGGGTCTTGATGAACGGGTCCGAGCCAAACAAACTATATTGCTCAAACAGCTGTTCGGCGGTCATTCCCGATTTGAAAGCGCCTTTCAACTCGCTGTCGACGATGGCGCGGCAGCGCTCCACAGCCTCATCGTAGGTCGGAAATTCTCCGTCGAGGTAACGGTGGCTCTCGTCGCGATAGTGAAAATGATCGTCGACAAAAACCTGATAGTGGCTTTCGTCGGGTTCTTGTCTCGCCTCGATCAAGGCTTGCATCCTTCGGCTGGCAACGATCCTGATTATCACCAGCCGTATTCGGCAAGCAAGAAAGCCATGCCCTTTCGGCCAGCACCTTGGCCCTGCATGCCGGGTTCAGCTCCGACAGGTGCTTCTTCAGGCAGGGCCAGCTTCAGGCGATTGGCCCAACTCCAGAAAGTTGCGCGCCGCATGAGCGACGCGCTGTATTGACGCCTTACTCCGCCGCCTCGTAGCCGGCGATGCCCTTGATCTCGAGGAAATCCTCGAGCCCGTATTCGGCGTATTCGCGGCCATTGCCCGACTGCTTGTAGCCGCCGAACGGCAGCCCGGCGTCCCATTGGGGATAGTTGATGTAGACATTGCCGGAGCGCATGCGCGCCGCGACGTCGCGCGCCTTCTGAATGTCCTTGGCCTGGATGTAGGAGGCAAGGCCGTAGACGGTGTCGTTGGCCTGTTCGACCGTGTCGTAGGGCATGATCGCCAGCACCGGGCCGAAGATTTCCTCGCGCGCGATGCGCATGTCGTGGGTGACGTCGGCGAAGACTGTCGGCCTGACGTAGTAACCGCGGTTGAGCTCGGCCGGACGGCCGGGGCCGCCTGCGACCAGCGTGGCGCCTTCGTCGATGCCAGCCTGGATCAGCTCCTGGATCTTGTCGAACTGGATCTGGCTGACGACAGGGCCAAGTTTGGTGCCGGCGCCGTCGGCCGGGCCGACGGTGAACTTTTCCGCCGCCGCCTTGGCGTGAGCAGCGGCCTCGTCATGACGGTCGCGCGGCACGAACATGCGCGTCGGCGCGTTGCAGGACTGGCCGCTGTTGCTGAAGCAGCCGGCGACGCCCTTGGTGACGGCGGTGGCGAGGTCGACATCCGGGAACAGGATGTTGGCCGACTTGCCGCCAAGCTCCTGATGCACGCGCTTGACCGTGTCGGCGGCGGCCTTGGCCACCAGGATGCCGGCGCGGGTCGAACCGGTGAACGACATCATATCGATGTCGGGATGGCTGGACAGCGCCTGGCCGACGCCGGGGCCATCGCCGTTGACGAGGTTGAACACGCCCTTCGGTACGCCGGCCTCGTCGACGATCTCGGCGAAGATGACGGCGTCGAGCGGCGCGATTTCCGATGGCTTCAGTACCATGGTGCAGCCGGCGGCAAGTGCGGGACCCACCTTGCAGGTGATCTGGTTCAGCGGCCAGTTCCACGGCGTGATCAGGCCGACGACGCCGATCGGCTCCTTGACGATCAGCGCGCTGCCCTTGACGTGCCGGAACTGGAACGACTTCAGCACGTCCGCCATCTTCGTGAGATGCGCGAGACCAATGCCGACCTGGCTGTCCAGCGCCATTCGGCGCGGCGCGCCCATCTCGCGCGACACGGCGAGCGCCAGATCGGGACTGCGCTTCTTGTAGACTTCGATGACGCGGTTGAGGATGTCGAGCCGTTCTTCCACCGAGGTGAAGCCGTAGATGTTGAAGGCGCGCTTGGCAGCGGCCACCGCCTTGTCGACATCGGCCTTGGAGCCGAGCGAAATCTGCGCGAAAACATCCTCGTTCGACGGATCGATGACATCGAGCGTGTTGGGCACAACAGGATCGACCCACGCGCCATCGATATAGAACTGCAGATTGTGTGACATGGTTTCTCCCTGGGGTGCCGCATGGCCGTTCCGGCGTCATATCCGGTTAGAAATAACGATGCACAAAGGGTCTCGTCAAACGCAACCCCCGAAGTGGTTGAGCCAGCGCGCCAGTCGTTGAGCCAGACGAGGTAGGCCAGGGACATACCGGTTTCGATGGCGTCTGGACGACTTACAGCAGCGTGTGTCCCGCCTCGATCAGATGCTGTCTCGCGGCTTCCTGATCCGTCGCTTTCACCAGCAGGTGATCGCCGTCGAAGGTGGACACCAGGAAGATGCCCAGCCCGTTTTCCGACAGCGGCCGGATGACCGCCAACACGATGCCGGTCTCGTCGAAGGCAAAGGGTCCCTGCAATTTGAAGGCGACCCAGTCGCCATCGTGCTTGACCGTGAGTGGAACGCGATCCTGCGGGCACGTGATCGAAAGCTCATCGTCGGTCCTGGTGATGCTGACGAAGCCAGGCCCGTCCGCCCAGCCGGGAATGCTGTCGCCCGCCCCGAGCCGCGAGATCGCGTACGGTCCGGGAAGCTGCTTCAATTTGACCTTGGCAGCCATCGTCGTATCCGTGCCTCCGGTTTGCCGCTATCGCGTCAATCTCTTGCTCATATAGACCGTCATGCCGCCCATGAACGGCTCCTCCCAGTCGATCGTATAACCATGCCTTTTGTACAACAACACATTGGCTTCGAAGGCGCCGTTGGTCAGCAGGCGGAGCTCGTTGCGGCCGGCCTCGCGAGCCTTGTTCTCGGCCCGTCCGAGCAGCAGCCTGCCAATGCCCCTGCCCTGCGCGTCAGGCGCGACACAGACGTTCTCGATCCAGAGATGGTCGTCGGCAAGCATGGTCTCGATCATGCCGACGACACGGCCATCCTCGATGGCGAGATCGAACGGATGCTCGGCAAGGGCCTTGTGGTAGTCGGCGCGCATCGGCAGAGGCTCGCGTCCGATCACCGGCACCCATCTGGCATAGGCCGCGCGCACGATGTCGCGGATAGCAACGGCATCCGCCGCCTTAGCCGGCCGAAAGCTCAGGGAAGAGTTGATGGTCATGACAAGGCTCCAGATAGGAAAAACCCCGCCGGCTGGTACAGCGGGCGGGGCAGGAAACGATTAAGCCGGATCTATCGTGCCGGATTTTGTCGTCGCGCAATCAGCCTGCCGGCCCGTACGGGGCGGCGTCGCTTGCTGTCGGAGGGCGCGAGAACGAACATGGCGGCAAGCTGGCGCAGGAACCGGCAAGCGTCAAGGCGCCGCTCACGCCGGTCATTGGGCCAATGCTCAGAGCGGGTTGTAGCCGGGCTTCTTGTGGAGTTGATCCATCCTTGCGGCAATGTCCGGCTTGTAGACCTTCTCGGTCCAGTCCTCCGGCGCAATATCCTCGATGCCGACGGAGATGGAGCGCTCCGCGCTGCCAGCACTGTCGACAATGGCCTTGGTCACCGCTTCGGCGATACGGACCTTCTGCTGCTCGGACTTGCCGGCGTAGAGTTTGATGATCACGTGCGGCATACCTCAGTACTCCTGCGCCGTCGGCCGGAACAGAATCTCATTGATGTCGACATCGTCAGGCTGGCTCATGGCGAACACCACCGTCCTGGCGAAGGAATCGGCCGGGATGGCCACCCGGTCGTAGAGCGCGCGCACCCCTTTAGCGACGTCGGCCTCGGTAACGCTGTCGGGCAGTTCGGTCGCCACGGCGCCGGGCGAGATGATGGTGGTGCGGATGTTGTAGGGCTTCACCTCCTGGCGCAGCCCTTCCGAGATAACCCGCACCGCGTGCTTGGTGGCGGCGTAGACCGCGCCGCCGGGGTTGACCTTGTGGCCGGCGACGGACGACACGTTGATGATGTGGCCGCTCCTTTGCGTCTTCATGTGCGGCAGCACGGCGGCGATGCCATAGAGCACGCCCTTGATGTTGACGTCGATCATCCGATCCCAGTCCTCGACCTTGCCGCGCTCCAGCGGCGAATGCGGCATCAGCCCGGCATTGTTGATGATGACGTCGACGCGGCCGTGCATCTCGACCGCATGGTCGACGAGGCGCCTGATCTCATCGACCTTGGTCACGTCGGTCCGCAGGATCGCGTCCTTGCCGAGCGACAGTTCGGCGGCCAGCGCTTCCAGCCTGTCGAGACGGCGCGCGCCCAGCACCAGTTTCGCGCCCTCTTTCGCCAGCAGCCGCGCGGCCGCCTCGCCCAGCCCGCTGCTGGCGCCGGTGATGACGACGACCTTGCCCTTGATGTTCTCGCTCACGATGATGTCCCTTCTAACATTTCCCGCCGCCTCAGCGATCGATCCTTGCCGCCTGTTGCGGGGAATAGCGCTCTCCCTGCACGGCAATCGCCGAGACCGCGTTCTCGATATTGGCAAGCTCGTCCGCCGTCAGCGCGACAGTGGAGGATCCGATGTTCTCTTCGACGCGATTGAGCTTCGTCGTGCCGGGGATCGGAACGATCCACGGTCTTTGCGCCAGCAGCCAGGCAAGCGCGACTTGCGCCGAGGTCACCTTCTTCTGCGCCGCGATCGCGGCAATCGCGTCGACCAGCGCCTGGTTCGCCTTCCTGGCCTCTTCGGTGAAACGCGGCACGGTGTTGCGGAAATCGCTGTCGTCGAATTTTGTATCGGCGTCGATGGCGCCAGTGAGGAACCCTTTGCCCAGGGGGCTGAAGGGCACGAAGCCGATGCCCAGCTCCTCGAGGACGGGAAGTATCGCCTCCTCGGGTTCGCGCCACCACAGCGAGTATTCGCTTTGGAGCGCCGCGACCGGCTGCACCGCATGCGCGCGCCGGATGGTGCGCACACCGGCTTCCGAGAGGCCGAAATGCTTCACTTTGCCTTGGCCGATCAAGTCCTTCACCGCACCGGCCACCTCTTCGATCGGCACCACCGGATCGACACGGTGCTGGTAGAGCAGGTCGATGCGGTCCGTCCTCAGTCGCTTGAGCGAAGCCTCGACGACGTCGCGGATGTGTTGCGGCCGGCTGTCCATGCCTTCGTGTCCGGCCGTGCCGGCGATGTCGATGCCGAACTTGGTGGCGATCACCACGTGGTCGCGGATTGGCTGCAGCGCCTCGCCGACGACCTCCTCGTTTGTGAACGGCCCATAGACCTCCGCCGTGTCGAAGAAGGTGATGCCGCGCTCGAACGCGGAGCGGATCAGGCGGACGGCATCCGGCGTCGCCATCGGCTGCCCGTATGACTGGCTCATCCCCATGCAGCCCAGCCCAATGGCCGAAACTTCGAGGCCGCTTTTTCCAAGTGTGCGCTTTTGCATTGTCGTTCTCCTTGCTCAGCCGTGGTATTGCGCGTCGCTGACATGCTCCATCCAGTCGACGGCCTTGCCGTCGAGGGATTCCTGGATGGCGATGTGGGTCATGGCCGTGGTCGGTGCCGCGCCGTGCCAATGTTTCTCGCCCGCCTCGAAGCGAACCACGTCGCCCGGCCGGATTTCTTCGATCGGCCCGCCCTCGCGCTGCACCCGGCCGCAGCCGGCGGTGACGATGAGCAGTTGCCCGAGCGGATGCGTGTGCCACGCCGTGCGCGCGCCGGGCTCGAAGGTGACGGCATTGCCGGCCGCGCGGGCAGGCGCAACGACTTGAAACAGCGGGTCGATGCGCACCGTGCCGGTGAACCAGTCGGCCGGGCCCTTGCCCGACGCCTGAGTGCCGCTTCGCTTGATGTCCATGATCGTGTCCCTTCTCGACGCCGCAGCGCTGATTGCATCGGCCCAATTGTGATGACGGCTATTTAGGGCCTGCGATTGATGGCGATTAGCTGCTATATCCGGCATGTACCTATGAGGAATGCTCATCAATGCCGCGTGACAATCTCAACGAGCTTACCGCCTTCCTCGCTGTGGCGCGCGAAAGGAGTTTCACCAAGGCGGCGGCGCGACTTGGTGTTTCGCAATCGGCGCTCAGCCATACTTTGCGGGCGCTGGAGGAGCGTCTGGGCGTGCGGCTGCTCACCCGCACCACCCGCAGCGTCTCGCCCACCGAAGCCGGCGAGCGCCTGGCCAACACAATCGGACCGAGGCTCGACGAGATCGAGAGCGAGCTCGCCGCCTTGAGCGCGCTGCGCGAAAAACCCGCCGGCACCATCCGCATCACCGCCGGCGAGCATTCCGCCGACACCATCCTGTGGCCGGCGATCGCCCGGCTGCTGCCGGACTATCCCGATATCAGGATCGAGGTCATCGTCGACTACGGCCTGACCGACATCGTCGCCGAGCGTTACGACGCCGGCGTGCGGCTGGGCGAACAGGTGGCGCGCGACATGATCGCCGTGCGCATCGGCCCCGACATGCGCATGGCGGTGGTCGGATCGCCGGCCTATTTCGCGACCAGGCCGAAGCCGCGCACGCCGCAGGACCTGACCGCCTACAATTGCATCAATTTACGCCTGCCGACCTATGGCGGGCTCTATGCCTGGGAATTCGAAAAGGCCGGCCGCGAGTTGAAGGTGCGCGTCGAAGGCCAGCTCGTGTTCAACATCGCCTCGCTGCGGCTGAACGCCGTGCTGGCGGGCCTCGGCCTCGCCTACCTACCCGAGGACCAAGTGAGCGCTCATCTGACGGACGGCCGGCTCGTGCGGGTGCTGGCCGACTGGTGCCCGCCCTTCCCCGGCTACCACCTCTATTACCCCAGCCGCCGCCAGGCGACGCCGGCGTTCTCGCTGCTGGTCGAAGCCTTGCGGCATCGGGGCTAGCTGGATTGTATCCGCGGTCGTTCTATCTTGCGGATTGAGCGAGATCTTTTCATAGCGCGACGGAGCAATCGCCGATGACCGGGACCGAACTCTACAGAGGCTATATCGACTGCCTCAACAATCAGGATTGGCAGAGCCTGCACCGCTTCGTCCATGACGAGGTGCACTACAACAGCGAGCGGGTCGGCCTGTCGGGCTACCGGGCCATGCTGGAGCGGGATTTTCGGGAAATTCCGGACCTCTATTTCGACATCCAGCTCTTGATCTCGGAGCCGCCCTTCATCGCCAGCCGCCTGCAGTTCAACTGCACGCCGAAGGGAACCTTCTTCGACCTCCCGATAAACGGCAAGAAAGTCTCGTTCAGCGAGAACGTCTTCTATGAATTTCTCGACGACAGGATCAGGAACGTCTGGTCCGTGATCGACAAGGCGGCCATCGAAGCGCAGCTTTGATCACGGCTTGCGGCCTGTTGTTGCGCCGTGCCACCAATGATCTCCATTGAGGAGCGTGCATGGCAGCGTTTCGTCACAGTCGACCCCTGGCATTGATCGTCGCCGCCCTGGTCGCGTCCGCGCTGGGCACCGTCGAAGCCGACGCACGGCTCAGGACGACGGAATTTACCCAGTATTTCGAGGTGAGCGGCGGCACTCCGGCCGAACTGCAGCGCGCCCTCAGGCGCGCCCATAGCGGCTTCAACGCGGAAACGAAATGGCATGCCCGGACCGATTACTCCTGGAAGCCGACCGGCAAGCAATGCAAGCTGACCAACGTTACGATCTCGCTGCGGTTTGACCTGCTGCTGCCCAGGCTGAAGGCCGGCACGAAGCTTTCGCCCGACGTGCAAAAGCGCTGGAACCGGTTCGTTGCCGCCATTGTCGTCCACGAGAACGGACATGTGAAACTGTACAAATCCGCCGCAGGCGAACTCGACAGAAAGCTGAGTTCCTTCTCCAGCGCGTGCAGCAGCATTGACCGCGAAGCCGGCAAGATCAATCAGGCAGGCTATGACCGCATGCAAAAGGTCAATGACGACTATGATGCGCGCACAGGTGGCGGTGCAAAGCAAGGCGCGACACTCGATTGACGGCTCCAATCATTCGGAAAAATCGATCATTCTAACGAAAATAATTCGTTGGAAAGATTGGTTGTGGAATGGCATTTCTCCGGTGTACCCGCCTGGAGCATTGCATTGTCTTCCCTGACCAACATCGCGAACGATATTCCGAAAGCCCTGATTTCCGCCGATCTGGCGCAGGGCCGCAAGCGCCTCGATGCGGTGTGGAACGGCATCGTGCCCGGCATCGTGCTGGTGGCGATGATCACGGCCGTCGCCTTCTCGGCCCATAATGTCTCCGGTCTTGCCCTGTTCAGCCCGATGATCCTGGCCGTCGTTGCCGGCATGGTCTACTCCAACGTGCTCGGCGCCCCGGCGCATGCCAAGGCCGGCATCGCCTTCTCGCAGAAGCGTCTGCTACGCTTCGCCATCGTGCTGCTCGGCTTCCAGCTGACGCTCGGCCAGGTCGTCTCGATCGGCGCCGGCGGCGTCGGCATCGTCGCCGCCACGCTCGGCGCCACCTTCCTGTTCACGACAACGCTCGGCCGGCTGATCGGCGTCGACCGCAAGCTGGCGCAATTGATCGCCGCCGGCACCTCGATCTGCGGCGCCTCGGCCATCGTCGCCACCAACATCGTCACCGATGCGCGCGACGAGGACGTCACCTATGCCGTCGCCTTGATCACTCTGTTCGGCACCATCGCGATGCTCGGCTTCCCGCTGCTGGCGCCTGTGCTCGGCCTCGACCAGCACGCGTTCGGCCTGTGGGCCGGCGCCTCGATCCATGAGGTGGCACAGGTCATCGGCGCCGGCTTCCAGAACGGCGCCCAATCCGGCGAGATCGCCACTGTTGCCAAGCTCACCCGCGTTTCCATGCTGGCGCCGATGGTCATCGCGCTCGGCCTGATGGCGCGCCGCCGCAGCGGCAGCCAGTCGGCCGCACGGGCACCCATGCCCTGGTTCGTCGCCGCCTTCGTCGCCGTCGTGGCGCTGAACAGCCTTGTCGCGGTTCCCGCCGAGGCGAAATCGGCAATGGCGCTCGCTACCACGATCATGCTGACCATGGGCCTCGCCGCCATGGGCCTGCAAGCCGACATTTCGCAATTGCGCTCGCGCGGCCTGCGCCCGCTGGCGCTTGCCTTCTCCGCCTTCCTGTTCATCGGCGGCTTCAGCCTGATGCTGGTGAAGTTCGCCTGAAGTAGGCTGAGCGCGGCCTCCAGGCATGCGCCGGGCGGCAGCCCGTAGCCGCGACCTGAAGGCAGTTCAATCCGCGAAAGAACTCGCCGCGACATAGATCGCTGCCAGCGCCTCGATGCCCGCCTGGTCGGCCTTGTCGAAGCGGCCGGGCAGCGGGCTGTCGAGGTCGAGCACGCCGAACACGCCCTCCTCGTCCTCGAGCAGCACGACCAGCTCCGAACGCGAGGCGGCATCGCAGGCGATATGGCCGGGGAAATCATGCACGTCCTTGATCAGCATCGAGGTGCCAAGCTCGACCGCCATGCCGCACACGCCCTTGCCGACGGCGATGCGCACGCAGGCCGGCTTGCCCTGGAACGGACCGAGCACCAGCTCCTCGTCGGACGCCAGGAAATAGAAACCGGCCCAGTTGAGGTCAGGCACCATCTGCAAGATCAGCGCCGACGTGTTGGCGGCATTGGCGATTGAGTCGTTCTCTCCCTCGAGCAGCGCTTTGAGTTGGGCCGCGAGGTCTCGGTAGAACGCGGCCTTGTCTGACGTGTCGATGGCCTTGGCCGCGAACATGAACTTGTCTCCGCAATGAAAATGGCGGTTGCTTCGATGCGCCGCCACCGCAGCGCTGCACCCATCCGGGCCATACTAGCGTGAATTCCAGCCCCCGCGAAAGCCGCAAGATCAGGATCACCGCCGCGATGATCGCGGATGCTCGGCCAAATGCTTCTGCCGCGCAAGTGCGGCGTCGGCGCTTTCATGCTGCCCATCTGCAAGATCGAGCCGGTTGAATCAAATATTCAAATACTATTTCGCCTTCCGGTTTCCCGACATCGCGAATGGCCATAAATAATTCAAAAAATTGAATTTTATCGACCGCGTGCCTATTTATCATGCAAGTTCACTTTCACGATTTCGGACACAAGGAGATTTTACTGATGGCCAACGGCAATCAGACGATGATGCAAAAAGCTGAAGCTCGTTTTGTCGACAAGCAGAAGAAAACGGCGGAACGCAGCAAGGCGACCGCCGAGTACATGTCCGAGGCCAAGGCCAGGGAGATCAAGACCGCAAGGCTGCGGGAATTGCGGCTGGCCAAGGAAGAGGCAGACCGCGCCGCGGAAGCCCTGAACCCGCCGACGAAAAAGAAGAAGGCTTAGCCGGGAGCCGGCCCCCTCCAGATCCTCACGCTGCGGCGCTGTGGCCTTTCGCGCCCGGCTCGGCCTTGAAGATGCGGAACGTATTGCGCCCCGCCGCCTTGGCGGCATAGAGCGCGGTGTCGGCTTGCGCGAACAGCTCGCACGGCTGACCCGCCCCGGCGAAGGCGATGCCGATCGACGCGCCGAGCCTGAGCGACTGGCCGCAGGCCGCGACAGGCTGGGCCATTGCCTCTATTATGCGGCGCGCCAGGTCCGCGACCGCGCCACGGTCGAGATGCGGCCCGACCAGCACCGCGAATTCGTCACCGCCGACACGCGCCACCAGTTCCGCATCGCCGCAGCCCCCTGCAAGCCGTCGGGCGGCTTCCATCAGGCATTCATCGCCGACGATATGGCCGAACGTGTCGTTGACCGACTTGAACCCATCGAGATCGATCAGTAGCAGCGCTGAGAGTGGGCGGCTCGCATCGGCATGCGCAAGCCGCGCCTGGAACCGGGCGCGGTTGGCCAATCCGGTCATGGCGTCGAACTCGGCCATGTAGCGCATCCGGTCCGAAAGGATCTTCTCGTCGGTGATGTCCTGCTTCATGCCGAAGATGCGCACCGGCTCGCCCGCCTCGCACTCGACGGTGGCGGTGATGCGGATCCAGCGGCTGTGGCCGGCAAAGGTGGTGATCTCGGCATCGAGGGTGAAGCCGTTGCGTTCGGCAATGGCCCGGCTGCGCAAAGTGGTCAGCGCCTTGCGCGACTCCTCCGGATAGCATTTGACGATCTCCGAGCGGTCGAGCGCCGCGCCGCGCGGTAGGTCGAACAAATCATAGACCACATCGGTCCAGGTGAGCCGCTCGTCGGGCAGGCTGCATTCCCACACGCCGATGCGCGCGGCGGCCGAGGCGCGGTCGAAGATCTTGCGGCTGTGCGCCAGTGAAACATCCTGCCTGGCGATCATCGCCGCCTGCGCCGCAAGCTCCGCCCTCAGCCCGGCGATGGTGGCGTCGCGGCGACGCTCGGCCGAACGCGCATCCTGCCCGCTCTCCCCGCGTCGAGGCGAAGCGGTGGGCCGCGCCGAACCTTTGGGACTGTAGGGCGTGTCGGACATTGCGGGGGCTCTGCTGTCTTGACGAATACCCATCATCGCGCGCAAGCGATTAACACTTCGCTGACACCTCCCGCCTTGTCCCGGAATCCCTCTGGAAAATCCGCCGCCGCCCAATCGGTCGCGAAACGATCGACGACGCCAACATTTCCCCTTGAACAAGCCGCCGATCTCGCCTAGCCTGACTTGAGAAAAGGTTTTTCCAACATTTCGGACCAGGCTCGGCCGCGTGCCGGGTCTCTCTTCGGTCGATGTGAGAAAACCTTTTCCCAACTAAGGACTCCTCGGCGCGATGGCATCGAACGACCAGCCAGTTCCGGTCTTTTCCAAGCCCGTCACCTTGCGTGACGTGGCGACCGAGGCCGGCGTCAGCGTCGCCACCGCCTCCAAGGCGCTCAACGACCAGGGCCGGATGACGACGGAGACGCGAGAGCGCATCCGCCAGACCGCGCAGCGCCTCGGCTTCCGCCCCAACAGCCTGGCGCAGAGCCTGTTGCGCCGCCGCTCCTTCACCGTCGGCCTGCTCACCAACGATACCTATGGCCGCTTTTCGCTGCCGCTGATGGCCGGCATTTCCGACGCGCTGGTCGACGCCGGCGTCTCTGTGTTCCTGTGCAATGTCGAGGAGGATCCGCGGCTCGGCCAGTTGCATGTCGAGGCGATGCTCGACAAGCGCGTCGACGGCATCATCGCCACCGGCAAGCGCATCGACCGCCATCTGCCGGTCGACCTCTCCAATCTGCGCATCCCGGTGATCTACGCCTTCACCCAGCCAGATCCCGACGCCGTTGCCTTCGTCTCCGACGATGCCGGCGGTGCGCGGCTGGCGGTCGAGCATTTCTGCCGGCTGGGCCGCCGCCGCATCGCCCATGTCACCGGTCCGTCGACCTTCGCCGTGGTGCATGAGCGCGCCGAGGCCTATCGCGCCGTGCTTGCCGAGAACGGCCTGCCGGCCATGGAGCCGCTGCTCGGCTCATGGACGGAAAGTTTCGGCCATCAGGCGGTTGCGCATTTGTTCGACGGCGCGGGTGAAAAGCCGGAGGCGATCTTCTGCGGCAATGACCAGATCGCGCGCGGTGTCATCGATGGCTTGCGCGAACGGGGCTTGAGCGTTCCCGGCGACGTCGGCGTCATCGGCTTCGACAATTGGCAGATCGTGGCCGAGGCGACGCGCCCGCCGCTGACCTCTGTCGACATGAACCTGGCAGCTCTCGGCCGCGAGGCCGGGCTGACCTTGCTTTCCCTGGTCGGCGGCAAGCCCGCCGTGCCGGGCATCCGAAAACTGCCGTGCCGGCTGGTGGTGCGTCAGTCATGCGGCCGCCTGCAAGACGGCTGAAAAACGAAGCGCCGCGCAATGGCGGCAAGCCGCGCTTGGCGGCCAAATATGGAGGAGGAGAACATGAGGACTTTGATTTCCAAACTGGCCCTGACGGCCGCGATTCTCGGCTGCGGCCTGCAGCTTGCCGCCGCCGAGACCGCCAACATCTGGGTGCGCGCCGACGGCTCGAACTTCATGCCGCGCGTCGTCGACGCCTACAACAAGGGCCATAAGAACCAGGTCAAGCTCGACATCATCCCCAATGCCGAGATCATCCCGAAATATGGCGCCGCCGCCGCCGGCGGCACGGCGCCCGACGCGCTGTCGCTCGACCTGATCTACACGCCCTCCTTCGCCGCCGCCGGCCAGCTGGAGGACATTACCGACTGGGCGAAGTCGCTGCCCTATTTCGCCAGCCTGTCGCCCGCCCATGTGAAGACCGGCACCTACAAGGACCACATCTATGGCCTGCCCTTCTCGGCCGACTCCTCGGTGCTGATCTGGAATAAGAAGCTGTTCAAGCAGGCCGGGCTGGATCCGGAAAAAGGCCCGACCAACTGGGCCGAGATCGAGGCTGACGCCGAGAAGGTCAACGCGCTTGGCGGCGACATCAAGGGCTTCTACTTCTCCGGCAATTGCGGCGGCTGCAACATCTTCGCCTTCACGCCGCTGATCTGGGCCTCGGGCGGCGACATCCTGTCGGAGGACGGCACCAAGGCGACGCTCGACAGCCCGCAGCTGCGCGGCGCCGTCGACCTCTACCGCTCGATGGTCAAGAAGGGCCTGGTGCCTGAAGGCGCCCAGACCGACACCGGCGCCAATTTCTTTGCCGCCTTTGCCGGCGGCAAGATCGGCCTCTCGCCGTCCGGCGCTTTCGCCATCGGCGCGCTCAACACCCAATATCCCGACATCGACTACGGCATCACCTTCCTGCCGGGCAAGGATGGCGGCTGGTCGTCCTTTGCCGGCGGCGACAATTTCGTCGTCACCAAGGGCACCAAGAAGATCGATGTGGTGAAGGAGTTCCTCGACTTTGCCTATTCGCTGGAGGGCCAGACCATCCTGGCCAAATATGGCAGCCTGCCGGTGCGTGGCGACATCGCGAAGGAAGCGCTGAAGGACCTCGACCCGCGCTACCAGGTCGCCGCCGAGGCGATGGCCAAGGGCAAGACGCCCTACACGGTGGTGTTCAACGACCTGATCAACTCCGCCAACGGTCCGTGGACGCAGATGGTCAACGAGGTGTTCTTCGGCGACGATGTCGACGGCGCCATCAAGAATGCGCAGGACACCATGCAGTCGATCATCGATCAGGCGCCGCAGAAGTAGCGCACGCCTGCCGGCCGCCCGCCTGTCTCCCTGGGCGGGTGGCCGGATACTGTTTTCGTTCAAATAGCAGGGCTATCGCGTTGAGAAGACTCGCTTACATCACCAATCCGGGGTGCCAGAAGGTTCGCTCCCCCTTCTCCCCTTGTGGGAGAAGGTGTCGCCGAAGGCGACGGATGAGGGGTGTTCCAGCTTGGCGCCGACAGCACCCCGTCCAGCACCCCTCAACCGTCTCGGCGCTGCGCGCCGATCCACCTTCTCCCACAAGGGACCTGTTGCGTAATTAGCTGGTTGTGATTCTCTGAGAAGAACGCTCGGAGGGAATCGCAATGGCGGTGAAGCAGACAGGTCAGTTGAGCCTGGCGGAGGCTTTTCTGGGCAACAGGCTGGCGG
>SRUQ01000128.1 GCA_004791255.1 bacterium M00.F.Ca.ET.205.01.1.1 | reverse complement strand
CCTTCCTCGTCGTCTTGCCCATCGGCTTTAGCGAAGCGCTGCCGGCCTTCTCATCACCGCAACTGCTGATCGCCGCGATCGGCGTCGGCGTCTGCTCTTCGGTCATCCCTTACATCTGCGATCAACTCGCCATGGCGCGACTGCCGGGCGCGCGCTTCGCG
Organism: bacterium M00.F.Ca.ET.205.01.1.1; assembly: GCA_004791255.1. Lineage (GTDB taxonomy): Bacteria > Pseudomonadota > Alphaproteobacteria > Rhizobiales > Rhizobiaceae > Mesorhizobium. Next base: position 179 of record SRUQ01000128.1, on the reverse strand, counting down.
CTGTTGCTGTCGCTCCTGCCGCTCACGGCGACGCTCATCGGCGTCGTCGTGCTGCGCCAGGTGCCGGTCGTCACGGATTGCCTCGGCGTCGCTCTGGTGATCGCCGGCGTTGCCATGCACAAGCCGGCGGTAAATACATGAATTTGTTCGACTAGGCGAGCTTCTCTTTGAGAAACGCC
>SRUQ01000127.1 GCA_004791255.1 bacterium M00.F.Ca.ET.205.01.1.1 | reverse complement strand
CGACAGTATCAGCCTGCGGTATCTTCATCCGTGATAAGCGAATTCGCCAGCCGTCGTCCGAGGGCGGGGCTGGTGCGCCATGAGGATCATGCCGGGCGCGAATCTTGGCGCCGGCCCAAAAACGTCGATTGGCCTCCCGTCGCTGGCTTCACGGACGTGTTCCGGCTCGCTTTCGCGAATTCGTTCGATCGTTGCGGTCCCGGTGCCGCTGCGGTAATCTAAGCTTGATTGGATGAGACGCATGCCTCCTGTCGTTAGTGCAGGGGTTCCATCCTGTCTGGGCAGATTGTGAACTCT
>SRUQ01000126.1 GCA_004791255.1 bacterium M00.F.Ca.ET.205.01.1.1 | reverse complement strand
TTCCATGCCGCGGTCCAGAATGAGGAGGTCGATAGCGGTGCTGTCGCCTCCCAGGAACTTACGCCAAGCCTCTTGGATGAACTGATGCTGCTCTCGCGTTAGAACGCCTGGGCAGGTCAGCACGAATTTGTCGCCTGGTTTCAATTCAAGGCGACGAAGATGCCCGATGAAGTCTATCGGGGCTTCCTTGCGTCCGGCGCTGCCGCCAGTCGGGGTATTCTTCGGCGCACCGTCGCCGCAGCCCTTCGGTTGATAGCCGTGGGATCGTCCAAACATGTTTCACCTTTGCCGGAAGGGGTGGAGGCGGGACCGGCATCCCGCCTCCGTTTCGCACGTGCAAAC
>SRUQ01000125.1 GCA_004791255.1 bacterium M00.F.Ca.ET.205.01.1.1 | reverse complement strand
CTCGGGCTTAGTTCCTACGCCGATGTCTATTTCGCCACCGACAAGGCGATCGAGGAGAATGCAGACACGCTGGCGAAGTTCATCGGCGCCGTCGCCAANGGTTGGGGCTGGGTGCATGCCAACCCGCAGGACGCGGTGAAGAAGATGGTCGCCGCCTATCCGGAGATGGATCTCGGCTGGGAGGAAAAGACGATCAACCTCGTTCTCAAGCTTTCCTTCGACGGCGCCACCGCCAAGGACGGCTGGGGCACGTTCGACCCTGCCTCCATCGAGGAGCAGCTGGCGCTGCTCGACAAGGTCGGCCAGTACCCGAACGGCCGGCCGGCGGCCGCGGATGTCTAC
>SRUQ01000124.1 GCA_004791255.1 bacterium M00.F.Ca.ET.205.01.1.1 | reverse complement strand
TCGCTGTCGGAAAAGCCATAGCGACCCATGATCTCTCGGTGCCAGGCGCTTCCGAGCAGGTCACCGAGGCATTGGTCGACGCGCCGGCGCAGCGCGTCATTGCCCTTGGCGAGAGCGAAAGCGCCCGCGGCCGGTTGCCGTTCGGAGGCCGGGACGTCGATCACATCGAGCAGCGCGCCTGGCCGCCCGTTGACATAGCCGCGATGTGCCATGGCGACGCTGGCATAGACGTCGGCGTGACCCGCCGCGACGGCTTCGGCTGCTTCGGCCTGTGTTGCGAATATCCTGATCCGTTGCGGCAGCACGCCATTCCGCAGCGCGGTCTGGTGCTGGATCTGGTCCGA
>SRUQ01000123.1 GCA_004791255.1 bacterium M00.F.Ca.ET.205.01.1.1 | reverse complement strand
GGGCTGTATGCCTATCCGGGCGGCAAGGTCGAGCCCGGCGAGACGCAGGCGCAAGCGGCGGCGCGCGAGCTCGAGGAGGAAACCGGACTGCGGGCCGATGGCTACCGCCCGCTGCGCGATATCCACATCGATGGCAGCGGTGAGAATCACGCGGTCGACTATCTGCTGACCGTGTTCGGCGCGGCTTACGCCGGCGGCGAGCCGGTGGCCAGCGACGATGCCGAGACCGCGGCTTTCTACACGTTGGCGCAAATGGCGGACATGCCGCTGGCCGGCGATGTGTTCTCGGTCGCCGAGGAATTGCTCGGGCCTGTTTAAGACGCACCGGGTAACCGGCAAAAATC
>SRUQ01000122.1 GCA_004791255.1 bacterium M00.F.Ca.ET.205.01.1.1 | reverse complement strand
GCGGTGACAAATTGCGCGGCCGCAAGATCAGGAAGGCAAGGCTGATCGCCACCGAAGCCTGCCGCACCGCCGAAAACGGCGTCGAGTTCCTCGATCGTGTCGAGCGCGAAGCCGGCCTGAAGCTCGAGATCATCGATCGCCAGACCGAAGCCCGCCTTGCGGTTTCCGGCTGCGGCTCGCTGGTCGAGCGCGACACCCAGGGCGTGGTGCTGTTCGACATAGGCGGCGGCTCGTCGGAGATCGCCCTGATCGACCTCACCGGCCACCGCTCGCCGCGGCTGGCCAACCACATCGTCTCCTGGACATCACTTCCCGTCGGCGTCGTTTCGCTGGCCGAACGTTTCG
>SRUQ01000121.1 GCA_004791255.1 bacterium M00.F.Ca.ET.205.01.1.1 | reverse complement strand
GATGATCGCGCGCTTCGACGGCCCGGCCCGTGCCGTGCGCTGCGCGGCGCTGCTGCGCGAGGCGGCCCAGGAAATCGGTGTGGCAAGCGCGCAAGGGGTACATGTCGGCGAGATCGAGGTACGCGGACTGCCGACGGGGCTGACGGCGCGTGTGGCCATGCAGCTTGCTGCCCATGCCGAGCGCGGTCACATCCTCTGCTCAAGGCTGGTCGCAGAGCTGGCGGCGGGTTCGGGGCTGCATTTCATCGATTCCGGGCGTATTAGCCTCGACGAACTGGACGAGCCGCTGGCGCTGGTCCAGGTGACGGCCGACCAGCATCTGGAGCCGGCCTGCCGCCCCAAGTA
>SRUQ01000120.1 GCA_004791255.1 bacterium M00.F.Ca.ET.205.01.1.1 | reverse complement strand
GGCGCCCGCCGGCGATGGCTGGCGCGTACGCTACTTTTCACCGGAATCGGAAGTGCCTTTCTGCGGCCACGCCACCATCGCGCTGGGCGCGGCGCTGGTCAGGAAGTTCGGCAACGGGGCCTTCGCGCTGACCCTCAACCAGGCGAACATCACCGTCGAAGGTTTTTGCGACGGCGCCAACGTCGCTGCTGCCCTGCAGTCGCCGCCGACGCGCAGCGGGCCGGCTTCGTCGGAACTGGCCGGCGAGGCATTGGCGCTGCTCGGCTACCAGCCGGGCGATCTCGATCCCGCCATTCCGCCGGCGCTCATCCACGGCGGCGCCGACCATCTCTTGCTGGCGCTGAA
>SRUQ01000011.1:70577-239486 GCA_004791255.1 bacterium M00.F.Ca.ET.205.01.1.1 | reverse complement strand
GATAGTCGTTGGAACACCAGACGGTGATTTCCTCGGCGCGGCCATTGGCGCGCCAGATGGCGCGCGGAAACTTGCCCGCGATGCGCTCGAGGTCGGCGAAGACGCGGTAACGACGCTCGGCATGGAGCTGGTCGATCGCTTCCTCGAAGAACCGCTGATAGTTCATGTCAAATATCCCGCAAAAACAGAGGTGCTTCGGCACCATGTCGAAGCTCTTCGCATCACCTTGCGGCGGAGGGGACAGCCTCGCATTGAGCTATCTCAAATTTTCAACGGCCAATCGCAACCGTCGGCAGGGTTGCGCGACTGAACCATGATCGTTTTGAAAGCCATCGCTGCAACCCTTTTTGCGTCGAAGCGAGCGAGCCACGAAGGACGGGCAGCGACCTTGATGCGGGTCAAACGCGGCGATGAGATCAGTGACGCTCGATTGCTCTACATACCGGCAAAGATGCTACGCCGGTTGATCCGGATCAATGAGCCGGCGACGAATGGGGTTAGCGTCATGGGCGCAGACTTTCGTTTGCACCGCCTCTCACGGAGTATCGATCATGCAGACCCTTCCGGCGCCGTCGCAATTGGGCATGCAACTGTTGCCGATGGCAGAAGAAGGCCGGAAGGTCTTCCTCGCTGCGACGTCTCTTCATGCGCACGCCTTCAAGGCAATAATGCGCTATCACATCGAAACACTAGCGTTTCTCAAGCACCGTTACGAGCAGGATGCCAAGCTGGCCGATGATCTCACCGCCGGCTCGGAGTTCAATGACACCTTCGACATCGTTGCGGCCTTCCTGCAGAATGCGACATCGGAATACGCCATCGAAGCCGGCAAGGTCGCTGCGCTGACGTCTAAGCTCGCGTCTGAAACGGCGAGGCGTTTGCATGAGCATGCCAGAACTGCAATCGAGGACGTGGCGGCGAAGACAGTCGTGTAGATCGCAAATGCGGAGGCCGGCAACCATGACCACCCGCACCAGCAATGATAGTCACAGGCGTCGTCTACGGGTTTCCGTGCTTGCAGCGGTGTTGCTCGGATCCGCGCTGCCCGCCGTGGCCGAGAGCGTAACGGATCACGGAAAGGCGTTGGTGGAAACCAATTGCGCCCGCTGCCACGCCATTGGAGAAACCGACAGGAGCAGTCATCCTGACGCCCCGGCGTTTCGCACCTTGTCAAAGCGCTATCCGATCGCGGATCTCGAGGAGGCTCTCGCCGAGGGCATTTCAACCGGCCATCCTGACATGCCTGAATGGATTGCCAGCCCTGAGCAGATCGACGCGATCATCGCCTACATAGCCAGCATACAGGAGCCATGATCGAGGCCACGTTGTTGAGGGATGAGCGCAATCATCGCGGCGAGACGTCGAGTGCGTTAGGCTGACTGCGCTTCCAGAGTTGCCAGGATCGAACCGGGTTCAATGACGGCATTCGCTGTTGCGACGATGGTCGCGCGGCCAGCTGCCGGAGCGATGATCTCGTGCAACGCGTCTTCAACGCGGACTTCGGCTATCCGCTCACCAGCCTTGATGGTGTCACCGCTGGCAATGAACCAACGCTCCAAGATGCCCTCGGGCAACATGCTGGATGCCCATAGCGCTTCATCGGCCTTGATGTACTGCATCGCAATCCTCCTTGTGTGGACGAACGATATTCCCCTCGCCGCGACAGTCCTTGATCATGATCAACCGGCGCACGACGAGGTCGCTCCAATCATGCGGCGTTTGACGGCAATCAAATTCTGATGCGGCAGCCGGCCTAAGATGGACGCCGACGACGGAGTGAGATCATGAGGCATTTCAGGCAAAAGGCAGCAATCGCGACGGTCGCCCGATCAGGTATCGGCGCTGCGATCGCAATCGATTGGGCCGCCCGCGGCGCGCATGTGATTGCCAACGATAGCGATATGGCGTCTGCCGCAGGAACTGTGACCCGCAGCAGTTCGACGCCCGGCAACGTGCGTGCCTGTTTGGCGATACCAGAAAATGATGCAGATCAAGGCGCGACGCACCCTTTGCGAAGATTTTGACGCGATGTGGAAACCAATCCAGAGCGCTCCGTTCAGTCGCGATCTCGAACTCGCCGTCTTCGACGAAGACGGCGAGCACGCTCTTGTTTTTGCCTGTAGAAGGGTGAATGACGGCTGGAAGAATACCGCCAGTGGCGCCCGTGTCGACATCCGGCCGACCCACTGGCGCGATTGGGGGGAGGAGAAGGCCGAGGCCAGAATTCGCAACCCTCTCGAAGGCGCTCCCTAGGGTCTGGATTCCACGATCAACGCCATGCGCACAAGATGTGACAGGCTGCCCGCGCCCATTTTGCTCATGACATTGGCGCGATGGATCTCGACCGTACGCGGGCTGATTCCAAGGTCATAGGCGATCGTTTTGTTCGGCAGACCCGACACGAGCCCGTCCAGCACCTGCCGCTCGCGCTCTGACAAGGTCGACAGTCGCCCGCGGATAGCCGCGGACTGCGGATGTGCTGCATTGACCTGGTTGCGGTTGGCCAGCGCGGAGCGGATCGCCTCGATCAGTACTTCGTCGTCGAACGGCTTCTCGATGAAATCGGAGGCGCCATCCTTCATTGCCTGCACGGCGAGCGCCACATCGGCATGGCCCGTCATGACAATAACCGGATTTGTATGCCCGCCTGCTCTGAGCTGGCGCAGGAACTCGATTCCGTCTATGCCCGGCATTCGCACGTCGGTGACAATGCAGCCGTCGAGGTTATCCGTCGCCGTCGAGAGAAAAGCTGTGGCCGATTCGTGCAGGCGCACGGCGAAATCTGCGGTCGCCAGAAGAAAACCGAGTGACTTGCGCACGTCGGCATCGTCGTCAACCACGTGCACCAGATCAATCCCGGCCATCTGAGACCTCTTCCTTCTCCACAATGCGCAAGGTGAACCGGAAAGCGGTCCCGCCGGTCGGTGTTGCCTCGGCCCATATGTGACCGCCGTGCGATTCCACGATGGTGCGGCAGATGGAGAGGCCGACACCCATACCCTGCTTTTTGGTCGTGACAAATGGCTGAAAAAGTTGGGCCGAGATCTCCGGCGCGAGGCCCGGGCCGGTATCGATCACGCTCACCTCGGCCATCCCGTCATCCCGGGCAACAGTTGTGACTTTCAATTCGCGGCGCGGCGCGTCCTGCATGGCCTCCACCGCGTTCCGCATCAGGTTGAGCAGAACCTGCTGAATCTGGATGCGGTCGGTCAAGACCAGTTCGGCGGCAGGGTCCAGCTTGTAGCCGACGACGACATTTATCTCCCGAGCGCCGACCAAGGCCAGGGAAGCGGCTTCTTCGATCAGCGCCGGCAGTCGTTCGACCTGACGCTCGCTTTCGCCCCTTGCAACGAAATCCCTGAGATGACGAATGACGTCTCCTGCCCGCAGGGCCTGCTCAGCCGCCTTTTCCAGCGCATCCCGCAGCACGGGCGCGTTCTCTTCACTGCTCTTCTCGAGCAGGCGACGACTGCCCTTGAGATAGTTGGTGATGGCCGTGAGCGGCTGGTTGATCTCATGCGCAAGTGTCGAGGCCATTTCGCCGAGCGCGGTAAACCGCGCCATGTGGAGCAGTTCCTGCTGCTGCTCCTGGATTCTCGCTTCCGCCCGGTGGCGTTCTGTCAGATCGCGGCAGAAACCGGTAAAGAAGCGGCCGGTTCCCGGATGCATCTCGCCGACGGAAAGCTCCATCGGGAAGGTCGAGCCGTCCTTGCGCATCCCGGTCACGGTGCGGCCGAGCCCGATGATCCGGCGCTCTCCCGTCGTCAGGTAGCGGAGCAGATAGGCATCATGTTCGCCACGATATGGTGCGGGCATCAGCATCTTGACGTTCTGACCAATCACTTCGCCTGACTGGTAACCAAACAGCGTCTCGGCGGCAGTGCTGAAGGATTGGATCAGGCCCCGTTCGTCGATGACGACCATCGCGTCGGGCACTGTCGCCAGGATCGAACGCAAATGATCCTCACGCAACCGAAGCGCGGCATTTGCAAAGGACAGGTCGCTGACATCCGTGCCTTCAATGAAGATCGCGGTGATACGGCCATCGTCGGCCTTGATCGGCTGATAGACGAAATCCAGGATGCGCTCTTCTATCGGCCCGCCGTCGTTGTTGCGAAGGCCGACCTTCACGCCTTGGCCCCTATAGGCCACGCCGGTCTTGTGCACATGGTCCAGATGTTCGAAGAACTCGTGCCCGTCAAGTTCCGGAAAGGCCTCGCGCACCGACTTTCCAATCACTTGCCGGTGCCCGATCAGCCTTTGGTAGGCGGCATTGGTCAGTTCGAAGACATGGTCTGGTCCTTGCAGGAGAGCTATGAAGCCCGGAGCCTGATCGAACATTTGCGATAACAGTGATTTCAGTGTCGTCCCGCCGGGCGACAAACTGAGCGCTTCGTCTTGGATCACCTGAGGTTCCTGGTTCGAGCCGGTGCTGCAAGGCCTAACTATCACTTCCTGCCGCTCACTCAAAACGGATCGAGACGCGTTGGCGGTCTTTGACGCGCATCAAGGCATCCGATGCTGGCGAATGCAATTCATCATGCATTTCACCGTTCAGCGAAAGGTCGCGCAATGTCCTACAAGTCAATCATCGTGAACCTCGCCATCGATGCGCCTCCTGCGCCTATCGTGAGGGTGGGGATCGAATTGGCGGAACGGTTCGGAGCCCGTCTCGTCGGCTTGGCGGCGGCCGATGTCCCGCCCCTGGTCGCGACCAGCGACGGAATGGTCTACGAGGGCGAGATCATGCAGATCCAGCGAAGAGAAATCGAAAAGCGGCTTGCCGAATTGCGTGCCGAGTTCGAGCGTCTGGTTCCTGCCTCAATATCGAGCGAATGGGGCCAAGCTGTTTGCAGCCCGACCCGGTTCCTCAGCGTTTCGGCCAGGGCGGCCGACCTTGTCGTGACCGCCGGCAGCAGCGGAGAAAATGTCTTTCGCGCCGTGGACATCGGCAGCCTTGCACTCGGTGCCGGGCGGCCAGTCCTGGTCACAGCGGACAATGTCGAACATGTCCCGGCACGAACCGTGCTGATTGCCTGGAAAGACACCCGGGAGGCACGGCGAGCGATAGCGGACGCAGTGCCTTTTCTGGCCAAGGCGAACGAGGTGGTTGTCGCTACAATGGATACCGACCGCGATGAAACCATTCGTGACAGCCTTGCTGATGTCGCCGTCTTTCTCAAGCACCATGGCATCAAGGCACGGACCGAACTGATCGCCGGCGAAGCTGATGGCGAGCGGTTGCTGACATTCGCACGCTCGATCCATGCGGACCTCATCGTCTCCGGCGCCTATGGCCACAGCCGGTTACGGGAATGGGCGTTCGGCGGCATCACCCGCACGCTGGTCGAAGAGAGCGGCATCGGCCGCTTCATGTCGTATTGATGTTAGACGAAGTCGACCGGCAATCCGTTTCACCAGACGACGATGCCTATTGGTCGATGGAGACCGATGACCTCCTGCGACGCCTCGATACGTCTGCCTCGGGCCTTGCCGCCTCCGAGGCCGCATCGCGGCTCGCAAAATTCGGCCGCAACACCCCGGCGTCGAAGTCAAGCGCGTCGGCCCTGGTCGTGTTTGCCCGCCAATTCCGTAGCCCGCTGGTCCTGATCCTCATTTTCGCGGCCAGCGTATCGGCCTTCGTCGGGGAGGGGCAGGAGGCTGCGATCATCGGCGCAATCGTGCTGGCAAGCTGCGTCCTGAGCTTCACCCAGGAGTACGGTGCGTCGCGGGCGACCGAAGCACTGAAGCAGCGTATCTCGCGCAAGGCTGTTGTGTTGCGTGACGGCGTCGAGTGCGCGGTTGCCGCCGAAGATATCGTGCCGGGCGACTTGATCCGCCTCTCGGCCGGAAACCTCATTCCGGCAGACGGTATCATTCTGGACGCGCGCGATTTCAATGTCAGCGAGGCCGTGCTGACCGGCGAAACCTTTCCCGTTGTAAAGGCACCGGGGCGGTCAATGCCGGAGGCTTCCGTAGCACAGCGCAGCAATGCGGTCTTCACGGGCACATCGGTCCGCAGCGGCACCGCAACCGTGCTTGCGGCGGCAACCGGCGCCCGCACTGAATTCTCATCCATTGCCGCGGCCCTGGAGCGACAGATCCCGGAAACAGGCTTTGCCCGGGGCATCAGACTATTCGGCTATCTGATGACCGAGATCATGCTGGCGATTGTCATTCTGGTATTTTTCGCCAACTTGATGCTGCATCGACCGCTGATTGAATCGCTGCTGTTTTCGCTGGCACTCGCGGTTGGCCTCACGCCCGAACTCCTTCCGGCCATCATCAGTGTCACGCTAGCTCGAGGCGCTCGCGCCATGGCGGCCAACGGCGTCATCGTGCGCCGTCTGGATGCCATCGAGAATCTGGGTAGCATGGATCTGCTCTGCACCGACAAGACCGGCACGCTGACGGAAGGCGTCATCCACCTCGACGGATGGCTCGATGTTGATGGCAATCCGTCAACCGACATCCTGCTTTGGGCACGTCTCAATGCGGCCATGCAGACCGGACTGAAGAACCCGCTGGACGAAGCGATCGCCGCTGCGCCGGGCAAGGGCGCATCATTGGCCGCTTTCACCAAGGTCGACGAGATCCCTTATGATTTCATCCGCAAGCGGCTGTCCGTAGTTGTGCGGCACCAGGATGCCGAAGACATTCTGGTCACCAAAGGCGCCGTACGAAATGTCCTGGAGACCTGCGGCTTCGTTCGCACGGCCAAGGGGCTGGAACCTCTCGATCAGACGCACCGCACAGCGATCGATGAGAAGTTCCGGCGCTGGAGTGCGGATGGCTACCGTGTTCTGGGCGTGGCAATCCGTCGATTTGAGAGCCGGAAAACATTCAGCAGGAAAGACGAGGTCGATCTCGCCTTCGCGGGCTTCCTGCTTTTCCTCGACCCACCAAAGGAAGGTGTCAAGGAGACGCTTGCAGAGCTCGCCCACCGCGGCATCGCGGTGAAAGTGATTTCGGGCGACAATCGTTACGTTGCAGCGCATCTCGCCCAGGCGGTCGGCCTGCGCGCCGACAGGATCATGACCGGCGAGGACTTGTCGAAATTGACGAAGAGCGCGCTCTTCGCAGGCGTTCAACACACCGATCTCTTCGTCGAGATCGATCCCAACCAGAAGGAGCGCATCGTTCAGGCATTGCGGAGCAGGGGGCATGTCGTCGGTTACCTCGGCGACGGGATCAATGACGCGCCGGCTCTCCACGAGGCTGACATCGGCATCTCGGTCGATACCGCTGTCGATGTCGCGCGCGAGGCGGCCGACCTCATCCTTCTCAAGCAAGATTTGGGTGTGCTCGTGCGCGGCGTCGACGATGGCCGCAAGACATTCGCCAACACTATGAAATACATTTCCATCACTACCAGTGCCAATTTCGGCAATATGGTCAGCATGGCCGTCGCCTCGCTGTTCCTGCCTTTCCTGCCACTTCTGGCCAAGCAGATCCTTCTCAACAATTTCCTTTCTGATGTTCCTTCGCTCGCCATCGCAAGCGACAACGTCGATGCCGACCAACTGCGCCGGCCTCGCCACTGGGACATCCGCTTTGTGCGGCGGTTCATGATCACCTTTGGCCTGGTCAGTTCGCTGTTCGACTTCGCGACCTTCGCGTTCCTTCTGTTCTTCGCACATGCGACGGAGGCCGCATTCCAGACTGCATGGTTTGTCGAATCGTTGCTGACAGAGCTTGCCATCGTGCTCATTGTGCGCACGCACAGGGCCTTCTGGGCGAGCCGCCCAAGCCCGTTGCTTGCCTGGCTTACATTGGGTGTCGGGGCTGTCGCGATCATAATCCCCTATCTCCCGTTTGCAGCCTGGTTCGGCTTCGTGCCTTTGCCGCTGCCCGTGCTTGCCGGGCTCTTCGCAATCACTGCGCTCTATCTACTGGCTTCGGAGGCGACCAAGCGCTGGTTCTTCGAGCAAGAGAGCCGCCACTCGCGCCGTAAGCACGCAGGACAGCTGATCGACAGAGGACCTAAGTCTCATTCGGCATAACCAGGATCATAGGCCGCGGTGGGGAAACTGCTTGCCGGTAAGCGGTTCCTTCTCGGCGGCCTGTTGATCGAGATCAACGCCACCGGCCGTCAGCATGACAATGATGGCCAGCAGGCAGGAGAGATCAGCATGACCCTTCTCGATTACCTAATTTCAGTCGATGCCAGAACCGCCTTGATGGATCGCATGATGCGGAAGCTGGGCGTCGACAGACAACTGAAAATCGTACCCGACCATGCGGCCGTCACGCACCGGGCAGTGGACCGCTGCCGCTCCTGTGGCCACCAGGATGAATGCGCGACTTGGCTCGATGAACACCAGCAAGCCGATAACCCGCCAGACTATTGCCGCAACCGGGACTTGATCGCACGGCTGCAGCATGCGGCCGGACAACGGTAGAACCGTCGAGCGCTCGGACTGAATCAAAGGCATCATCCGATCTTCGGAAACGGACCGAACGTGTTGTGCAGGCGGTCCGCAGCACCGAGATGCGCGAGTGGCGCGTGAGGGCGCTCTCCAGTACGCCCTTCGCGGGTGATGCCGATATTCTCGACAAACTCGCCTGGTCGTCTCAATGCTACGAAACAAGGATGACGGACAGCGGATCGGCGCAAAAGAGGTCATCCTCGACAGCCTTGACGCCGGCGACGTTTTCGGCGGCGACGATGGCCGCCTGGCGCTCGCGCTCGTCGAAAATGGCGCCGCTGAGTCTCACCTCGCCCTTGTTCACCATCACGTTGATCAAGTCATTGCCGGCCCATTTCTGCGTCGCAAGCTCGGCAATGATGTTCTGTCGAATCTGTTCGTCATCGATTGCTGCAGGAGCCCCATCCGGAAGGACGCTGAGCAATACCCGCAGGAGATCAGAGCGGGTGATGATGCCGACGATTTTACCGCCATCGATAACCGGGATGCGCTTGACGTGGCGGCGCGTCATGAGCTCGACGACCTCGGCCAGCGGTGCGGTGGGGGATACCGTGGCGACATCTTGCGACATCACCTCTTCAACCCGTCGGCCATTGGCGCGGACATACTCGTCTGCGGCTTTTCCGGGGCGGACGAGAAACTCCAGCCAGCGTGGGCGTTTGCGCTGAGTGCCCAACTCTCCCCGACGCAGCAGATCACCTTCGCTGACGATCCCAACCAGCATGCCGTCGCCGCGAATGACGGGCAAGCCGCTGATTTTTCTGGAGAGCATCAGCCCGGCCGCCTCGGCGATTGATGCGGCCGGGTCGACGCCGACAATTGGCTTAGTCATTATGGCTTCGGCTTGCATGTTCGCTCTCCGGAAGTCTTTCCAACCTCCGGTTTCGTAGATGGCGCATGCATGAAGCGCCTTGATCTGAATCATTTTGCCTTTGAGGCAAATGGTCCAAAGCGAATGACGCGGCGCGTGCCGATCAACCGGCGATCGCGGTCTTGGCGACATTCACGCCAAGTTCGTAGACAAGCAGTCCACCATAGTAGGCCGTCGCAGTGACCAGCACCGCCCCGCCAATTTCGATCAGAGGAATGGCGATCGTCAGTACCCGAAACTCTCGATTGCGTATCCAAAGCGCGAGCCTCGCGAGTCCCCAGGTCAGGAAGGCGAAGGCAGTGATACCTCCCAGGCTTTCGTGGATCTCCGCTATATCACTGCTGAAGCCGGCCGCTTCGGCATGATCGAGCGCGAGTCCGCCATAGAACCAGGTACCAACGGCGAAAGCCCCGGCTGCGAGGGCGACAAAAGTGGAGATCGTCCCCGCCCCGGAACGCTTGGTTAGCGCGTTGCCGCGAGCGATCACGACAAGGTCGAATACCGCCAGTGAGTAGATGAGGACAATGGGAAAATGCACGAGCATGGGATGGATATGCTGGACAGGTATCATGGCAGGAATATCTCCAGAGGTCAGACTGGAGGCACGCGGCCTTGCAGGACGAGGCGTTCGGTGGGTGGGCGGCATCTGTGGCGCGGCGACATGGATAAATGTCGCGAAGAGCCGTCGGAAAGTTTAGTCGTCGTCTCCGGGAGCGTCGCCTTCGTCCTCGCCGCCGGAAACGGCTCTGTCGAGGACGTGGCTGTCATCGCACTCGACATCGCCAACACCTTTGATGGCCTTAGGGGCGGTCGTGTCCTGCATCGGTATGGCTTCGAGGTCGATCGGCCCGGAAGGCGCTGCGGAGGATGGCACCCCACATGACCCTTCCTGCGATTCAGCGGCCGCAGGCAGGGCAAAGCCCGCCAGGCCCGCGAGTACAGCTAGCAGAAGCATGGAATTGCGCATGGTTTCGATATCCTTCTCGACGCGGCCATGATTGGACGCCACGATCCTGATAGAGAACCCTTGCTTGCTGCCGGCTGAGGACGATTGTCAGCAGATTGAAAGCTTCGACGTGCGACATGCACCGTTCATGAGAGCCATTCTAAAGCGCCTGGCGGTAGCAGGTCTGGCTGGGCTCGTCCTGGCCCAGCCGCTGGCCGCGCGCGCCGACGAGGACGACGATGGCGACCACGACCGGGCGCTGGACCTCTATGAGCGTGGCGAAATAAGGGGCCTTGCCAATATCCTCGATATCGTTCGCGCGCAGGCTCCAGGCGATATCGTCGCAGTCGATCTGATCCGCAAGGCCAGCAAATGGGTCTACCGGTTCCAGGTCGTCGACGCCGACGGCCGGCGAAAGACCGTCGACGTTGACGCCGGCGCCGGTGTCATCATGCGCGAGGGGGAGGGCGACCGATGAAGATACTGCTGGCCGAGGACGAGCCCCGCATAGCAGCCGATATCGCGACCGCGCTCAAGGCGTCCGGAATGGCGGTCGATATAGTGCGCGATGGTGAAGCTGCCTGGTTCGCCGGCGACGTGGAAAACTATGATGCCGCCATTCTGGACCTCGGCCTCCCCAAACTCGATGGTCTTACGGTGTTGAAGCGCTGGCGGGCCAACGCGCGCCGGTTTCCAGTTCTCATCCTGACCGCAAGGGGTATGTGGACCGAACGCGTGGACGGGATCAATTCCGGTGCGGATGACTATCTCCCCAAACCTTTCGAGATGGAAGAACTGCTCGCCCGTTTGCGGGCAATCCTGCGGCGCTCGGCCGGGCAGTCGGCACCCGTGTTGAAGTCCGGGCCGTTGCTGCTGGACACACGCCAGATGCGTATCTCGCTGCGTGGCGTTCCCATTTCGCTTTCGCCGCTGGAATACCGGCTCGTGTCGTTTCTGATGCATCACGCCGGACGTGTGGTGGCGCCGACCGAACTTGCCGAGCATTTGTATGACTCAGGGAATGATCGCGATCCGAACACGATCGAGGTCATCGTTGCGCGGCTGCGACGAAAACTCGGCAGCGATGTCATCGAAACGCGGCGTGGCTTCGGGTATCTGATGCCCGATGATGCCGCCTGATGGGCAACTCGATCCGCTTCAGGCTGTGGATGGCGGCAACGATTTCGATCCTTGTCGCGCTCGCCGTAGCAGGCGTCGGCTTGCGCTATTTGTTCGAACTTCACGTCGAGCGGCGCGTGGTGGGCGAGCTGACGGTCGACCTCAACGAACTGATCGGCGCGACGACCTTCACAAGCGATGGTCGCCTTGTCGTGACTCCGGTGCTCACCGACCCGCGTTTCGCCAATCCGCTGTCGGGTTACTACTGGCAGGTCGAGAATGTCGTCACCGGCGATATCGAGCGGTCGCGATCGTTGTGGGATGCCAAGCTGGCTCTCCCTGCCCGGAGCGCAGGTGGCGAGCTGCGGAAAGTCGAAGAATTCAAGGGCCCTGGTGGGGATCTTAGCATCGCGGTCGAGCGCACGATCGTCGACGGCGGCCGGTCGTTTCGCGCCATCGTGGCGGAAGATCATCGAACCGTTCAAGCGTCTGTAAGCGAATATGTTCGCGATCTTGCTCCAGCCCTGCTGATGCTTGCCGCGGTTCTCATGGCTGCGTTTTTCATCCAGATCACCGTCGGTCTTGCACCGCTGGAGACCTTGAGGGTCGCCGTCAGAAACGTGATCGCGCAGCGAACGGCGCGGCTTGAGGTGGCGGCGCCAAGCGAGGTCCAGCCGCTGGCAGACGAAATCAATCGTCTTCTCGACGCCCAGGAGAAGGCTCTTGCGCGAGCCCGTTCGCGCGCCACCGATCTCGCGCACGGCCTTAAAACACCATTGCAAGTCCTCTCAGCCGACATCCGCGCATTGAGAAAAAAAGGCGAGACGGAACTGGCCTATGAGATCGAGAAGAGCGCCGCTGCGATCCGGCGCCATGTCGAGAGGGAGCTCGCCCGCGCCCGCCTCGCGCCCGGCGTCTCAGGCAAGGCCTCCTGCCGCGTATCGGATGTCGCTGCCGGCGTCGTTGCCGTCGTCAGCAGGACGCCAAGCGGCAAGCAGCTCTCGTTCAAAATCGAGGTCGCGGAGGATTTGAAGGCGCCAATCGACGAAGGCGACCTGTCCGAGATTCTCGGCAACCTGATCGAGAATGCCGCACGCTATGCAAAGTCGTCGGTCCGTGTCGGTGCATCCACCACCAGGGACGAGGTGACCGTCACTGTCGCTGATGATGGCCCGGGTATACCGGATGCCGATCGGCAGTCGGCCCTGTCGCGTGGCGTCCAGCTCGACAGCAAGGGCGGCAGCAGTGGCCTTGGCCTTGCCATCGTTTCAGACATTGTTGAAGCCTATGGCGGATGCCTTGCCATGACCAACGCCGATCCGGGTCTGGTCGTGATCATTTCGTTGCCGCGACACGGTTGAGCGGGCCTCACGCAAAGCCCGGGAAATAGTCGACCTTTATCTTCGAGCGGCGAACGCCCATGGAGAGCAGTTTCAGGCGCAGCGCCGTGACCATCGCCTGCGGGCCGGAAATGTAGGAGGTGCGTTCAAGGTAGTCGGGCATGGCCAGACGTATTAGCCGCTCGTCGATGTATCCGGGGTACTGGCTCCGCGCGCCACCGCGCGCCACAGCGTGAACCGTCTTGATTCCAAGCTCCTGCCTGGCGGCGCCAAGCACGTCGCGATAGGCAATGTCCTGCTGGCTCTCGGTTCCGTAGAGGATGACGATCGGCCGCCGCTCCTTGCGGTCGAGCAGATATTGCAGCATGGAGCGGAACGGTGTGATGCCGATGCCTCCGGCCAGGAAGGCGATCTTGGTTTCACGCCTGGCGGGTAGCGTGAAGTCGCCGGCCAGTTGGGCGGCATGGATCGTGCCGCCTGGCTTCATGCTCATCAATTCGCGCTTGAAGGCGCTCGATTGCGGATAGAATTTGACGCCGAGGCGGACCGTTTCCTCCGTAGGCGCCGATGCAACCGTGAAATAGCGGCGGTTGCCGCGATTGTCTGCATGATCAAGGCCAAGCGTCCATTCGAGATACTGGCCGGCTTCGAAGGCAAGCTTGCGCGGCGACCGGAAGATGAAATCAAAGCTGTCGACGGCCGATTGCTCGATGCGTTCAAGGGTCAGCACGAAGCGTCCCTTGGGGCTTGCCGCGTAGGCAAAGAGGTTGCCCGCGAGCAGCGCAAGTTCCGGTGTGAAATAGAACGAGCCGATATGGATGTTGGGAGCGAACAGAAAGCCGACGATGGCGGCAAAGGCGATACGCGGCCATCGCATCGTCGGCGCGGTCAGCGGCTCGGTCAGCATCACGAAAGCAAAGAACAGCAGAGGCGACGAACCCAGTGTCTCCGCAAGCGGCGCGCGATATTGCGACGGATCGGTGGTGGCCAGGATGGTCGCCAACGTAACGACAATGAAGGTCGAGACAAGATCAAGCCGGCGCAATTTCCGCACCACGAGGATGCCGCCGACGAGCACAAGCGGAAGCAAGGGCAGATTGCCCCCGACCCACCAGGTGGCCGGTTGGTCGAGCAGCAGCGCGGATAGCGCCACGCCCAGGGCAGCTGGATTGAAAAGGTGCTTCCGGCCAACGGCGAGAATGAATTTGGATGAAATCGCCCAGACGGACGCGAAGGCGACTGCCGCGATCCCCTTGATATCCGTGGCGGCCACCGGATCGAGGACAAGCGCCAGGATGAGCGCGGTGATGTAGACGGACTCGTTGTTGGCCGGGACTGCAAAGGTCCGCGTAAAGACCTTGTTGGTGATCCAGCAGGCCGCCAACGCCAACGCTGTCGTAAAGGCCAGCGCAATCGGATCATGTGGCACCAGCTTGACGAAGCCCAGCACGAACGCTGCGCTGACCAGCGCCATCAGATAGTAGAGGACCAGCCTGTACATGGTCAGGTGATCGAGAAATCGGTCAATCGTTTTGATCATGGCAGGCAAAGGGCTCCGAACCCGGTTGTCGGCGTGGCGCGGCCGTTGGTGCCGATGACATATCCCTCCAGGCCGGGTGTCTGTTCGAGAAAGAGAATGCCGTCGCGGCCCATTGCGAAGGCAGCGGTGGCGAAACGATCGGCTTCGAGCACGTCGGCGCCGATGACGGTCAGGCTGACGATGTCCTGGATCGGGCTACCAATTGCATGCGGGTTGTAGATGTGTTGACCGCGGACATAGTTGCCCGAGGTCGCGACTCCGCGACCGCGGGGATAGACGACCTTTACGATCTCGCCGGCGTTGAAGGGATTGCGGATGCCGACGCTCCAGTCCTGGCCCGAGGCATTCTTGCCGCAGGACTGGACGTCGCCTCCCGCCTCGATGAAGAAATCGCCGATGCCGGCTCGCTGAACAATCCCCGCCGCATTGCGAATGCCCCAGCCCTTGACGATGCCGGAAGGATCGAGCGACCCGTCGGGCTTGCGAATATCGAAGTATCCGTCCGTCTCGTCCTCCGTCTGTCGCGCGAGAGCGAACACTTCCATCATCTCGCCACTCCAGTCGACGACCGGAACGTCGCCGCGGTTGATGGCCGTGATTTCACTGTCATCCCGGTATGTGCTGAAGCGCCGGTCGATGTGCTCGAAATAGCCGAAGACCGCGTCGATCAGTTCAGCGTTCGACGCCCCGCCGAGATCGACGGTAATGGGCATGCCCATCAAAATTCGCGTCTCGCGCATGGAACTAGGACGACGCCTTGTTCAGCGCGCCGCGCAGCGACTGGATAAAGGCCCTGCTGGTGAGCGTCGCACCCGAAATAATGTCGACATTGGCGCCTTGGGCGCGGATAGCTTCATCGCGCAGCATGGGTAGCGCTTGCCTGTTGATGTTGATGGAGGTGCGGCGGTCGGATGGGTATTTGAGCACCTTCAGCGCCGTGAGTTGCCCACCCTGTACAAGGGCCTGGATCTGGATGATGCCGTAATAGGCATCGGCGGGCGGGCCAGTGTAGACGCCGTCGGCGTAGCCCTGTGTGACGACCTTCATACCCGCCGGGACAAGACGTGCAGGCGCGTCCGGATATGCCGGCCTCGGCTGCGGGACAGGTATGTAGACGGCTGGAGTCACTGCGAATGAAGGCGATGATGACTCAGGATCGGCGCCAGCCGGCGCCAGTGGCAGCCGCAGCGGTGCTGGCGATGGTTGTGGCGCCACCGGAGCCGCCGTCCGCTTGGCTGGATCATTTGACCGTTTGGCGGCAATTGCTATGCCCGCCGTCGTTTCCTTTGCAATCGGGAATCTTGTTGTAACCTGGGGTGTGAGGGGCTTCGGCAAGGTCCGGAACCTCGGCGCGGCTGCGGCGGGCAGCTCTGTCGCCTCGGCCGGCAACACTGAACCAAGCACATCGTCGGCAGGGCGTTTGCCGGCCTGATCCCAGACATAGGCGCCAGAGGCGGCGACCACGAAAAGCGACAGCGCAATCTGTTTCATCGATATTCTGTTTCCACATTGAGCCTTGCAGCGGCGATCCATTCGGTTCGCTTCAGATGCAATATCCCACGACCAAGCTGACAACTGGCTGTCAGCCAAGATCGAGCTGCGGAGGGCCTTCAAATCTCAATGAGGTGGCAAATTGGTTTGTCCTGGATCAAGATTGTCGCATTAGCGGCAAGGTAGGAAGGTTCTCTTCAAGCGAGGTAGCTGCCGATGAGTGTTGCCAGCGAGCCGGCCGGATACACCCGAGCCCAGATAATGCTGCATTGGACTATCGCGGTGCTGATCGTCCTGCAGCTCGTGATAGGTGAGGACATCAAGCCGGCTTATCGGGCGTTCTCGCGCGGTACCGAACCGGCAGCCGGCGACATCTTCAACGCGAACGTTCATGTCTATGTCGGTTTGGCTGTTCTGGTGCTGGCGATCTGGCGGATTGCAGCCCGTCTACGGGACGGTGTGCCGGCGCCGCCGCCCGAAGAAAGTGTCCTGCTGAAGCGGATTGCCGCGGCCGCCCATTTCCTGCTGTATCTTTTCATTTTCGGGATGCCGATCACCGGCGCGCTGGCATGGTACTTCAACTTTCGAGCGATGGGTGAGATTCACGAACTCGCCAAGCCGGTGATCATCGTTGTCGTCGGCCTCCATGCGGTCGCGGCTTTGTGGCAGCATTTCATCATAAAATCGGACGTGCTCGTCAGAATGCTGCGACCTGCTGGACGACGCGCGTGAGCCGCCTCCACAGTGAAAACCACCTTGTATCCCGCATCGGCTGGTTGCGCGCTGCCGTGCTTGGCGCCAATGACGGCATTGTCTCGACGGCCAGCCTGATCGTTGGCGTGGCGGCAGCCAATGCCGCGGCCTCCAACGTCCTGGTGGCCGGCGTCGCCGGACTGGTCGCCGGCGCGATGTCGATGGCCGCCGGCGAGTATGTCTCGGTCAGTTCGCAGTCCGACACCGAGCAAGCCGACCTCGCGCGCGAGAAAGGGGAACTGGCGACGCAGCCAGATTTCGAACGACAGGAACTTGCCGACATCTATGTCAAACGGGGGGTGGAGCCAACGTTGGCGTTGCAGGTCGCCGACCAGTTGATGGCCAAGGACGCGCTTGGCGCCCACGCACGTGACGAACTCGGTATTTCGGAAGTGACGACGGCGAGACCGATCCAGGCCGCGCTGACCTCGGCGGCCGCATTTTCCGTTGGCGCGGCCATGCCATTGGCTATGGTGCTTGTTTCGCCGGCCGCCTGGCTTGCCGCAACGGTGTCTGTTGCCTCGCTCCTGTTCCTGGCGGTGCTGGGCGCCATTGGGGCCAGGGCCGGCGGCGCCAATGTGCTGAGGGCGACGGTTCGCGTCACCTTCTGGGGCGCCCTGGCAATGGCGTTGACCGCCGGTATCGGTGCCGTCGTCGGGACTGCCGTCTGACCGTTCTTAATATCTCTATCCGGTCGATGGCCGCAGGTCCCTTTCCTCACGCACATAATCCTGCCCCGAGAGGTTCAGCGCTGGTTCCGTGAAGTTGCGAAAGCGCAACGAAGGCGGCGCGGGCGGGGCGTATGACGAGGCTTCGCAAATCGCGGAGACTGCATCTTGAAGGAACTCAGTTCGATCGGTCCCGATATGGTCGTCGACGAGATCATGAGAAAATGGCCGGCAACGGTGCAAGTGGTGCTGAGCCACAGGATGCTTTGCGTGGGCTGTCCGATCGGGACTTTCCATACAGTGGCCGAAGCGTGCCGCGAGCATAAGATCGATGAAACCCGCTTCATTCTGGACTTGGAATCTGCCGTTCGGGGAGAACGGTGAGGGTCACCCCTTGTCCCGGTTCTCGGCGAGAACCACGAGGCGATGCGCATCCTTGACGGTGACTTTCTGGCGGCCACTGACGATTATTCCATTGTCTTCCCACTTGCTGAGCAGCCGGCTGACCGTGTGCAGTGTCGTACCCGTCATCTCGGCAATGTCCTGCCTGGAAATCGGGAAGTCGATTTCGATCCCGCTGGCGGTTTTTCGGCCGGTCTGATTTGCCAATCGCAGCAGCGCATGCGCAACCCGCTGCTCCACCTGTTCCGTGGACATCTCCACCACCCGCGTCTGGGTCTCCTGCAGCCTGGTTCCCACGGTCTTGTAGGTGGTTGCTCCAAATGCTGGGAATCGTCGCGTCAGCTCCGGCCAAAGAGCGTTCGCCCACGCCAGCACCACGCAGTCCACCGCGGCGATAGCGCTGGCGGGGTACGTCGTCCGGCCGAGGGCCGCGGCAACACCGAAGATCTCGCCTTCGCTGATGTACCTGGCGATCACCTGCTGTCCGTCCGGTGTGGTGCGGACAACGCGTATGTGGCCGGCGACCAACACGAAGAAAGAGTGGGCCTCGGTCTCCTGCTCGAAGATCGCGGAGTCCTTGGGGTAGCGGGATGACCGGGCGCTTCGCAAGATTTCGCTCTGCTCGTCGGGCGTCAGCCCCTGGAAGAGCGGCAGTCGCGAAATCAGCGATCGGTCCAACGCAGCCAAGCGGATCCCCCACGGCACTACCGTTCACCTTTCTTATCCCGAGTTTGCGCCAGCGCAAATTGTCCGCAGGCGCGTCAGGCTAAATGGCGTGGAACGGCGCCGTGCCGCGAAGACGAAACAAAGGACAAATCGATGAAACTCTCCATCCTCGCCGCCGCAATTTCCATCCTCGCGCTCGCCGGCGGTGCAAGCGCGGAAGAGCACGTGGTGCAAATGCTCAACAAGGGCGAGAAGGGCGCCATGGTGTTCCAGCCGGCCTTCGTGACGGCGGCACCAGGCGACACCGTCAAGTTCGTGCCCACCGACAAGAGCCACGACGCCGAGTCGATCAAGGGCATGCTTCCGGACGGCGCTGAGCCCTTCAAGGGAAAGCCCAGCGAGGAAATCACCGTTACGCTGACGAAGGAGGGCATCTATGGCGTCAAATGCGCGCCCCACTACGGCATGGGCATGGTCGCGCTGATCGTCGTCGGCAAGCCCGTCAATCTCGATGCCGCCAAGGAGGTCAAGCATCCTGGGAAGGCAAAGACGGTGTTCGCCGACCTGTTCACCCAGGTTCCGGCCAACTGATCGGCATGAGACAGCCTGCCATGGCGGGCACGGGCCGGACGGACCGAGGGCGGCGGTTCATCCGGCCCCTTTCATTTGAGGATGCAAATCATGGCAGTTCCACGCCTTCGGAGCTATTCCGGCCCCGCGTTTCTCTCCTATGGGTTCAGGCCCTTCTTCCTGCTCGGCTCGCTATATGCGGCGCTCTCCATTCTGTTCTGGGTGCCGATGTATGCGGGCGAACTCGATGCCCACAGTGCGTTCTTGCCCGTCGACTGGCACATCCATGAGATGCTGTTCGGCTATCTGCCGGCGATCGTCACCGGGTTCCTGCTGACCGCCATCCCGAACTGGACCGGCCGGCTGCCCGTGCAAGGTCTGTCGCTGCTGGCGCTGGTTGTCCTGTGGCTTGCAGGCCGCTTCGCGGTCTTCTTCTCGGCGGATATCGG
This sequence comes from bacterium M00.F.Ca.ET.205.01.1.1, assembly GCA_004791255.1. Classification (GTDB taxonomy): domain Bacteria; phylum Pseudomonadota; class Alphaproteobacteria; order Rhizobiales; family Rhizobiaceae; genus Mesorhizobium. The sequence continues at coordinate 220,242 of SRUQ01000011.1, read as the reverse complement.
CTGGCAAGCGGCCGCCGTCATCGATGGCTCTTTTTTGCTTGCGGTCGCCGCCGCGGCGGCACGCGAGATCGTCGCGGGACGGAACTGGCGCAATCTCAAGGTGCTGCTGCCTCTTGCCGTTCTGGCGGGCGCTAACGGCATGTTCCACATCGAGGCGCACCTTCAGGGCACGTCCGACATCAGCCGCAGGCTCGGAATGGCCGCGGCGATCATGCTCATCTCACTGATCGGTGGGCGCATCATTCCCAGCTTCACCCGCAACTGGCTCGTCCGCGAAAATCCTGGCCGGCTGCCGGCACCATTCGACCGTTTTGACATCGTATCCATAGCCGTCTCAGCCCTCGCGCTGGGAGCGTGGACGTTCGCTCCCGACAACAGCGCCTCAGGAGTGCTTATGGCCATCGCCGCAATGTGCCAGACATGGCGTCTGTCACGCTGGGCCGGCGAGCGTAGCTTGCGGGATCCGCTGGTGCTCATCCTCCATCTTGCATATGTCTTTGTGCCGATCGGTCTTGCCTTGGTTTCGGCATCGATCTTCTTTCCTGCGACCGTGCCGGCTGCTGCAGGGCTCCACGCGCTCGGAACTGGTGCGGTCGGCGCCATGACGCTTGCTGTGATGACCCGCGCGACGCTCGGGCACACCGGGCTGAAGCTGAGAGCTGGACGGGGCGCCTTGTTTATCTTTGTCGCCGTTCTGCTCGCGGGATCATTGAGAGTTCTGGCCGCCTTCGTCCCCAATGGCGCGCTAATCGACATGGCGGGTGCTGCCTGGGTGGCCGCATTTGCCGGCTTCGCTCTGGTCTACGGAACTGCATTGATGACGCCAAGAGCTCGGTGAGGCGATCCGCCAAATCCGGCGACCGTCGAAACGCGGGCGGAGCAGCTGCTCCCGATCAGGCAATGCCGAGCTGGGCAAGGATGCGGTTCGCCCATCCCTGATGGTCCAGGACCAGCCTGAACCCCAGATTGTCGGGAGGCGTGCCAACAGCGCACCCCCCGCTTTTTCCGTCGCTGACGAAGTTCGACATGTAGGCTCTGTGGAGCCCCTCAAGGACGTGGACGCCGCAATTGTCGACCGAGCTCGCAATGCCGCTTCCGTCTTCGGCCAGCGTGGTGCGGACATAGCAGGTCGAAGTCCACTCCCAGACGTTGCCGGAAAAGTCCGCAAGGCCGCGGGAATTCACTCCAAAAGAGCCACTGCTCCTGGGCAGCGGGTCCGGTTTGCGATTGAGGTCGACCTCTGCCTGGTAGCTCGTGAGCCAACGCTTGGCGGGGTTGTTGGCATCGTTTTCGACACCCTCAAATTCCCCTGCGAACCGCTCTGCTGCCGCATAGGCCCACTCTTCGTCGGATGGCAGCCGCCATTGGCCGCCGGTCACTTCAGAATACCACCGGGCGTAGGCAACGGCGTCGAGATAGCTCACCCCTGTCGAGGGTGCGTCACGCGGAACCGGGCGGGTCTCTTCCGCTGGCCGACAGGCGCCAGCCGAAACACAATCCGCGTAGTCGGCAGCGCTGACCTGATTGACCATGATCTCGAGCTGTCCGTCGATTTGCAGCTGGACCTTTGGATTGGCTTGCGGGCGTCCGTCCTTGAGGAACTCGCCCGGCATCGGATAGGTGATCGAACCGGCAAGCAGGCTAACCGTCATAGCGACGGAGTGGGGCTGTCGATGACCACCACCAGCCGCCTGCATCGAGAGCCCAACCGGCACGGCTGCGGCCACCATAGCGATCGGCACAAGCTTCAGCATGAGAGGCGACATGTCTTTTGTCCATGCCCGGACAGCGGCGCTATCCGGGCAAATAGGAGTGTCGTTCAGTTCATGGCGACGGGTCTGGGTGCTTCGACTTGCGTCATCAGGTCGTCATTCCAGTCGCCCTCGACCTTGAAGTGCGCCGTCGCTCCGAGTTCCACGGCTTCGATCAGGTTGTGATTGACGTAGGCGTAGACACCCGGCTGCCGAAAGGTATAGAGCGCCGAGCCCGCCGACCCGCCACGAATGAACCAGGTCTCCAGATCCTTGGCCGGAGGGTTGGCGAATTTGCCCTGTTCCCAGACATAGTCGCCGTGGCCACCGATGAGATGCGGCCGCGTATCGCGGTTGGCCTGAGAATGGACGATGAGTACTGTTTCACCCACCTTGGCCTTCATGGCGTTGTCGCCGGTCAAGGACCCGACCTTGCCGTTAAACACCACATGCGTCGGAATCAGCCCACGCATCACCTTGACGATGTCATCGTAGCCGTCACCGGCCGATTCGTAGCTCTTGAAGTTGCCCTTCTCGTCGCGGGGAATATAGAAGTCGCTCTCGCCGATATAGAAGATCCTGTCGTATTTGACCGGCTCGCCCTTGTCGTTCCTGAGCCCATCGCGCGGCAGGATCATGATGGCGCCGCTCATCCCGGAGACGACATGCCACGGGATCATCGCGCCGCCGGGCGCGCAGTGATAGACGAACGTTCCGGTCCGCGTCGCCTTGAAGCGCAAGGTGACCTGCTCGCCAGGATTGATCAACGTGAGACCGCCGCCGCCCAACGCCCCGGTCGCGGCGTGGAAGTCGATGTTGTGGGCAAGAGAGTTGGTATCGGGATTGATGAGCGTCAGTTCGACATAGTCGTCCTGATGCACGACCATCAGTGGCCCGGGAATCGAACCGTTGTAGGTCATCGCATTGAGCGTCGTGCCGTCGGCATCGATGACGACAGGCTTTTCCTCGATCCTCATGGTGAACTCGACGATCTTCGGACCGCCCTTGGCGACTTGATCGTGCGGATGCACAAAGGGCGGCGCGACGAGTTCGATCTTTTCGCGTGACAGCCCTTGAATGTCCGCCTTCTTAACTGTTGCCGAAAATGCGGGCAGTGCCGCCACGGCGGCAGCGCCCACAGCTGCGCCGAACAGAGCTTCGCGTCGCGTGATCATGTCAGTCTCCTGTCTCTCAACCGTTGCCGATGAGCAGAACTTACCTGACCTGACGCAGTGCTTCTTTGCGCTGGCTCAAATTGGTGGAGTTCAGTCTTGGGGGGCAAGAGCCTCGGACACATCGATCTTGCGTGTCATAGTCGAGGTAGACAAGTACGTGGCCGGTCTGTTGCATCGGCTCCGTCACCGCCACATGGCTAGCTGTCGGATTTATCTTCCGGATCGATAAGGATTCGCTCTGCGGCGCCATCGAGATCTTCGTATTGGCCACTCCTCAAAGCCCACAGAAAGCCCCCCAGCCCAAGCGCACCGAGAAAGAGGGCCACAGGTATGAGGTAGGCGAGAGTTGTCATGTGGATTGAGCCAGTTCGTTGATGTCGGAACGCCCGTCGCGCCGAACATTTTCCGCGGGCGAATTCGGCATCGAACTTTGCAGCCGCAGCGCATTGCCGATGACGAGCAGAGATGAGGCTGACATCGCGATCGCCGCGATCAGCGGCGTGACATGGCCGAGAATGGCGATCGGTACGGCGACGGCATTGTAGACGATTGCGATCGCGATGTTCTGGCGAACCAGGCTTCCCGCCTTACGCGAGACGTCCAACGCGAGAGGGACCGCCAGAAGGCTTTCGCGCAAGAACACGAAGTCGGCCGCGTTGCGACCAATGTCGGCGGCGGTCGCAGGAGCCATCGAGACATGCGCCGCGCCCAGGGCAGGCGTGTCGTTGAGGCCGTCGCCAACCATCAAGACCTTGTTTCCGTCTTTCGCCAGGGTCTCGATGCATTCGACCTTGCCGGACGGCAGCAGGCACGGAACGAAGTCGTCGATGCCCAGCATTTCCGAGACTTCGCTGCAGGCGCCAGCGGTGTCGCCCGACAGCATTTGCACCGACACCCCAGCGTCGTTCAATCGCTCGATCGCCACCCTGGCGTCGGCCCGCGGCGCATCCTCGAAATCGAAGGTCGCGACAATGGTCCCGTCTTTCGTCAGAACCGTTCCCCCATAGCCATGCTTGCCTTCGCCGCCGGTCCGCGCCTTCCATCCAGCCCACCCGCGTCGGCCCAGTCGCCACATGCTTCCGGCGACAGTGGTCTCGATTCCGAATCCCGGATGCTCGGTGACGGCGTCGAATTTGTACTGCCCGCCGGGAGCGGCAAAACGGGCTATGGCCTTTGAGAACGGGTGACGCGAGTGCGCGGCCATGTCAGCCGCGATGGCCAGCATGGCCGGGTCGATCGACGATGCATTGACGAGTCGGGGCTGTCCGAGCGTGAGCGTTCCGGTCTTGTCAAAGACCGCTTTGTCAATCGTCGCCAGGCGTTCCATGGCCGAACCGTCCTTGACCATGATGCCGTTCTCGAACAGGCGCCGCGCGGCGACGACCTGAACGATCGGCACGGCGAGACCGAGCGCGCACGGGCATGTGATGATGAGGACGGCAATTGCGATGGTTATCGCCCGGTGCCAGTCGCCGGTCGCCGCCATCCAGCCAAGGAACGTCACGAAGGCGGTGAGATGAACCACTGGAGCATAGAGGGCCGAGACGCGGTCGGCGATCCGGCGATAATGTGCCCGACCACCCTCGGCGGCCTCCATCAGGCGAACCATTTCCGCCAGGAAAGAATCCTTCGCCGCGGCTGTCGCCTTGATCGTCAGCGAGCCGGTAAGGTTGAGCACACCGGCCTGCACGGTTTCGCCTGGCGCCACGTTTCTGGGGGTGCTCTCGCCGGAGACCAGCGAACAATCGAGATCCGACGCCCCCTGAATGATCTTGCCGTCGACGGGTATCCTTTCGCCGGCGGCGATCAGCAGCAGCATGCCTGGTTCGATCTCGCCAACCGGCAGGTAGTCGCGCGCGCCATCGTCGCGCAACACCATGGCGCCCCGCGCCGCCAGCTGCGACAGGCCTTTCACGGCGGTCCGGGCCCGCTCGCGCATGACATGATCCAGGGTGCGGCCGATCAACAGGAAGAACAGCAGCGATACCGACGCGTCGAAATAGGCATGATCGCCATGATTGATCGTCTCGTAGAGGCTCATCGCGTAGGCAAGCGACACTCCGACCGCGATCGGCACGTCCATGTTCATGCGTCCATGGCGCAACGCATTCCAGGCCGAGCGGAAGAAGATGCCGCCGGCGAAGGCAAGCGCGGGGATGGCGATGAGCGCCGAGACCCAGTGGAACAGGTCGCGTGTCGCGCCTTCGGCACCGGACCAGACCGAGACCGAGAGCAGCATGATGTTGCCCGCCGCAAACCCGGCGACCGCCACCGCACGGATCAATTCCGAAAGCGTCTTGTCCGTCTCATCGGCCTCGGGGGCGAAGAGGTGCGCCTCATAGCCGAGCCGTGCGAGTGCGGCGACGAAGGGGGGAACGTCGTCTCCATGCCACCGGACCGAGACCCGTTTCGTCGACAGGTTGACGCGGACCCTCTCGACGCGATCGAGCTTTCCCAACGCCGTCTCGATCGTCTGGATGCAGGCTGCGCAATGAACCGTCGGTACCGAGAGATCGGTCTGGCGAAGATCGTCGCCAAGCGATTGGCTCGCGAGCCTGATCTCCTGGCTGGACGGCTGGACCGATATGGTGCTGCCTATATCCAACGCCATTTCGGCACCCGGCGCACAACAGCTCATTGCAGCGCTCCATGGGAAATCATGATCCTGCGGACGTCGCGATAGGGTTTCTCCAGGCCGGCATCGGCGTCGATCTCGACGATCCAGACACCGTCCTTCGGCATGTGCTGGGCAGAGAATTCCTGGCCGGAGGCGAGGGCGAGCGTGACGGACTTGTCCTCGTTCTCGTAGGCGGGATGGCGAAATAGCACCTTGACGCCATGCAAGGGAACCGGCTTGCCGACGGCGTCGGTGAGGCTGTAGCGGACCTCGCCCCAGGCGATGGTCAGTTTGCCGGTCCAGCCAAGTGCTGCCTGCGCACGGCCCTCCTCGGCCTTCTTGTTGAATTGCTGGCTCGCAACATAGGTGTTCTCGACGACAAGGCCGGTCCAGCTCGTGTTGGCGAGCGTCGCCATGGCCAGATTGACCGCAATGACCACACCGAAAAAGGCAAGGATGATGAATAGCATGTGCCTGCCGGTGAACTCGCGGGATTTCTGCGTTCTGGCGTTCATCTGGCGGTCTCCGGCGCGTTGAAAGTGGCGGTGTATTCGTCCGACTCGAAACTCGCCTTGTCCTCGACACGGAATTTGAAGGTTTGCGCTGTGCCGTGGATTTGATCCGCCGGCTGGCGCACGAAGACCTTCAGCATCTTCAGGCGGTCGGGTTCGACCGGAATGGCGAAAGAACGGCCTGCCGGGATGTCGTCGCCGACCACGCTCATGTCCGCTCCCTGCAAGCCTTGAATCGTGACGACGATCGTCCTCGGCTCGGGGATCATGTTGAGCAGCTTGACGGTGTAGCCGTTGCGGATCGAACCGTCGGACAGCGTGACGAATTGCGGGTTGCGATCATGCAGCACGTTGACTTCGAGCCGGTCGCGCGTCAGCAGCGAATAGAGCAGGCCGAGGCCGATCAGCGACCAAAGGCCCATGTAGACATAAGTGCGCGGTCGAAAGATCTTGCGAATATGGAAATGCGCAACCTTGTCGGAAAACAGTCCATCAGCGGTCCTGATCAAAGACGGATTGACTGAACTGGAGCCGCCCGCGGTCGCCAGCATCATGTTGGCGTTGTAGTCGGACAGCGTCGCGTAGGAGATCAACCCGCGCTCCCGGCCGAGCTTGTCCATGACGCCGTCGCAGGCATCGATGCAAAGCGCGCAGGTGATGCATTCGAGCTGCTGGCCGTCGCGGATGTCGATCCCCATCGGGCAGACCGCGACGCAGGCATTGCAGTCGACGCAGTCACCGACGGACTGCCCAGCGGCTTGCACCTTCTTGGCGTGGCGTGAGCGCGGTTCGCCGCGCCAGTCATTGTAGGTTACGGTCAGTGAATTCTCGTCGAGCATGGCCGCCTGGATGCGTGGCCATGGGCACATGTAGGTGCAGACCTGTTCCCTCATCAGCCCGCCGAACGTGTAGGTGGTCGCCGTCAGCACGGCGACAGTGACGTAGGCGACGGGTGCGGCGGTGCCGGTGAAGAGGTCGCCAAACAGCGTCGGCGCATCAGCGAAATAGAAAATCCAGGCGCCGCCGGTCGCTGCGCCTATGACCAGCCAGATGGCATGTTTCGATACGCGCAGCATAAGCTTGCGCGCGGTCCAGGGGCCGGCGTCGAGCTTCATGCGCGCATTGCGGTCGCCCTCGATGGCCCGCTCGACGACCAGGAACAGATCGACCCAAACGGTCTGCGGGCAGGTATAGCCGCACCAAGCGCGACCGACAGTCGACGTGATCAGGAAAAGACCGACACCGGCCATGACCAGAAGGCCGGCGACATAATAGAATTCCTGCGGCCAGATCTCGATGAAGAAGAAATAGAACCGGCGGTTGGCGAGATCGAGCAGCACGGCCTGGTCCGGCGCGAACGGGCCACGGTCCCATCGCAACCACGGCGTCAGGTAGTAGATGCCGAGCGTGATCGCCATCACCAGCCACTTGAACCGGCGAAAGCTGCCCGAGGCCCGCTTAGGGAAAATCTTCTTGCGCGCGGCATACATGGGCTGGCGCACCTTGGCGGAGTTGACCGCCTCGGCGTCGAGCCGTTCTACCTGGGTATTGTCCAGCACATGCATCTCCACTTACGCGGCCGGCAATCTGCCCATGCCTGGGCTGCCAGCGTAGGGAAGTCTTGCCGCAGGGCAGGGCCAGGCGCGTTGATGCAAGTCAAACCGGATTGCTGGAATGGCAAAGGCGAGGCTCGGCAAAGCCGGGCCTCGTCGCTGGGCGGTGAAGGGAGAGAATAGGCCCCCGCTTCCTATTCTCCGCCGCCAAGCGAATGAACGTAGACCGCCAGTTCCTTGACTTTGGTCTCGCCCAGGCGCCCGCCCCAGGCCGGCATGACGCCTTGTTTCGGCGCGCGGACCTGGGCGGCGATGGCTGCCTCGCCGGACCCGTAGAGCCAAATGGCATCGGTCAGATCGGGAGCGCCGAGTTCTCTGTTGCCTTTTGCGTTGTCACCGTGACAAGCGACGCAATTTTCGGCAAACACCTTGGCGCCAGGCTCGATCAGGCTTGCGTCCTGGATCTTGCCGGAAAGGCTGGCAACGTAGGCGCTGACCTGAGTGATCTGGTCAGCGGTTATGATGTCGCCAAAGGCAGGCATTTCCGACAGGCGCGTTTCCGGATCGGACGCGAAGCGGATACCATGCGTGATCGTCTGCTGGATCTGCTCGGCCTTGCCGCCCCACAGCCAGTCGTCGTCGTTGAGATTGGGAAAGCCCTTGGAGCCCTGGGCACCGGAGCCGTGACATTGCACGCAGTTGACCTTGAATGCGGCGCCACCGGCAGCGACTGCGAATTCGCGCAAGGCATCGTCCGCGGCAATCTCCGAGACGCCCTTGGACTCTACCGCAGCGACATATTTGCCCTTGGCGGCTTCAGCCGCGGTCAGCTCGCTCTTGACCTCGCTGCGGCTGGAATAGCCGAGCACACCCTTCGTCGCCGAGTGCAGCAGCGGCCATGCCGGATACGCGATGGTGTAGCCGATCGCCCAGACGATGGTGATGTAGAACGTTACGACCCACCAGCGCGGAAGCGGGTTGTTCAGCTCCCGGATGCCATCCCACTCGTGGCCGGTGGTCGAGACGCCGGAGATTTCATCGATGTGCTCGTCGCTCATGATCACTCGTCCTCAAGGGGTATCCGGGCAGCTTCGTCGGCCAGCTTGCGGCTGCCGGGGCGGAGCGCGAAGGCAATTGCGCCGACAAAGAACAGCGCCATTGCAACAAGGCCCCAGCTGTCGGCGAATTCTCGCATCAAATTGTAATCCATGGATAAAACTCCTCAGCGGTAGCCGGCGGCTTCGTCATAGTGCTTGAAATCGACCAGCGTGCCGAGCATCTGCAGATAGGCGACGAGAGCATCCATTTCGGTGACCTGTTGCGGATTACCATCGAAGTCGCCGATCTTGGCTTTCGGGTAGCGCTTCTCGAGGCCGGATGTGTCGGCGTTGGGGTCGGCCTGCACCATCAAATCGGCATTGGCATGCGCGATCATGTCGTCGTTGTAGGGGACGCCGACACGCCTGTTGGCGACCAGATGCGTCGAGAAATCCTTCACCTCGATCGGCGTGTCTTTCAGGAACGCGTAGCTGGGCATGATCGACTCCGGCACCACCGAACGCGGATCCGTGAGGTGTTCGACATGCCATAGGTTCGAGTAGCGGTCGCCGACCCGGGCGAGATCCGGCCCCGTGCGCTTCGATCCCCACTGGAAAGGATGATCGTACATCGACTCGGCAGCCAGGCTGTAATGACCGTAGCGCTCGACTTCGTCGCGGAACGGCCTGATCATCTGGCTGTGGCAGAGGTAGCAGCCCTCGCGCACGTAGATGTTGCGCCCGGCAAGTTCGAGCGGCGAGTAGGGGCGCATGCCTTCCACCTTCTCGATCGTGTTGTCGAGATAGAAGAGCGGTGCGATCTCGACGATGCCGCCGACGGTCACCACGAGAAGCGAGCCAATGAGAAGAAGCGTGGCGTTCTTCTCGATGATTGCGTGTCTGTCCATCAAGCCCATTGTCTGGCTCCTTATTCGGCAGGCTGAGGGGCGGGAACCGAGCCGGGCATCGGCTCCTCCTCGCGCTGGTATCCGAGGATGGTCATGGTGATGTTCCAAGCCATGAGCAGGGCGCCGGAGAGATACATGGCTCCGCCGATGGCGCGCATGACATAGTATGGGTGCATGGCGGCGACGGTTTCGGCGAAGGAGTAGACCAGGAAGCCCTGCTCGTCGTATTCGCGCCACATCAGGCCCTGCATGATGCCGGACACCCACATCACAGCGGCGTAGACGACGATCCCGAGTGTCGCCAGCCAGAAGTGCCAGGTGACGAGCCTAAGCGAGTAGAGCCGTTGACGGTTCCAGAGCTTCGGCACCATGTAGTAGATCGCGCCGAACGAAATCATGCCAACCCAGCCGAGCGCACCGGAATGGACATGGCCGATAGTCCAGTCGGTATAGTGCGACAGCGAGTTGACCGTCTTGATCGACATCATCGGCCCCTCGAAGGTCGACATGCCGTAAAAGGCGATGGCCATCACCATCATGCGGATGATCGGATCGGTGCGGAGCTTATCCCACGCGCCCGACAACGTCATCAGGCCGTTGATCATGCCGCCCCAGGACGGCATCCACAGCATGATCGAAAACACCATGCCGAGCGTCTGCGCCCAATCGGGCAGGGCGGTGTAATGCAGGTGATGCGGCCCGGCCCAGATATAGAGGAAGATGATTGCCCAGAAGTGGATGATCGACAGCCGGTACGAATAGACCGGCCGGTTCGCCTGCTTGGGAACGAAATAATACATCATGCCGAGGAAGCCGGCCGTGAGGAAGAAGCCGACGGCATTGTGGCCGTACCACCATTGCGTCAGGGCGTCCTGGACCCCGGAAAACGCAGAGTAGCTCTTGGAGCCCAGGAACGAGGCCGGCATCGACAGGTTGTTGACCACATGCAGCATCGCGATGGTCACGATGAAGGATAGGTAAAACCAGTTGGCGACATAGATATGCGGTTCCTTGCGCTTCAGGATCGTGCCGAGGAACAGGATGAGATAAGCGACCCAGACGATGGTCAGCCAGATGTCGACATACCATTCAGGTTCCGCATATTCGCGGCTCTCGGTGATACCGAGCAGGTAGCCAGTCGCGGCCATGACGATGAAGAGCTGGTAGCCCCAGAAGACGAACCAGCCGAGATCGCCGCCGAAAAGGCGGGCGCGGCAGGTGCGTTGTACGACATACAGCGACGTGCAAAGCAGCGCGTTGCCGCCGAAAGCAAAGACAACGCCGGACGTATGCAGCGGCCGCAGCCGGCCGAAATTGAACCAGGGCTGGATGTTGAGATCGGGGTAGGCGAGCTGCAGCGCAATGACCACGCCGACAAGCATGCCGACGACACCCCAGAACATGGTGGCGATGGCGCCGTAGCGGATTGGGCCATCCATGTAGGCGGATGGATCGATTGGAGCGGTGGCTTCGAAGCTCGTGTTGCGGATCAGGATGGCGACAAAACCGAGCAGCACGAAAAACAGCACCCACATATGCTGCCGGAATGGCTCGTCCACGCCGAAGCCGGCGGCCACCAGCGCCGCAAATGTGAAGAGGCCCAAAGCGAAGATTGGTGTGCCGAACTTCATGAGATTTCCCCGACGTCGGATTCCGATGCGCGGACGCTAATCCGCTAGACACCAATTCAGCAGTCGCGTTGTCGCCGCCTTGATCCATGTCAAAGCTCAGTGCTCTCGGATTGGGCAGCGTTGGTTTGCAAATGACTGGAGATCGCCTTTGAGCCGTAAGAAAGGGCAGGGATCGTCGCTGTTCCAAGCAGGCGATGGAAGTCCCGCACCAGCTGATCGATCCAGAGAAGCGGTCCCGGCGGCGGTGATGAAACGCGCGCACTGGGAAAAGCTGCAGCTCTGCGATGCTTTGGAGAGAATTGCAGATGCCTTGCCCAGCGTTGATCGTCTGAAGTGCCTTGGCACGGCCAACGCGATCATTCCGCTGCTGCGCGACATTCATCGATACGAAGAGACGGTCATCTTCCCCGCCTACGAGGAGGTGGTCGGCAGCAATGCGAACCTTGCCTCAACCCGGCGACTGCGGGCTGAACATGCGGAAGATGAATGCTTTGCCGGTGAGGTCACCGAGATTCTGCTTGCGATCGGCCACGGCAAAACGATCGACAACGCCGAAGCCGTTGGATTCATGTTGCGCGGCTTCTTCGAAAGCCTGCGCCGGCACATCGCCTTTGAGCGCGAACACGTCTTGCCGATGATCGGATTCGTTGATTGATTCTAAGCGCCGGAGCGGCGCTGCAGCCGATTTAAACTATCGACTGTTACATGCCTGTTATTCTCGATCCGGATCACGCCGTCCGATCGCAGCCTGGTCAACTGGCGGCTGACGGTTTCTATAGTCAGCCCGAGGAAATCGGCGATGTCAGCGCGAGTCAAAGGCAGGTCGAAACTTGTCGACTGGGCAGCCGGGTCAAGCGCGGGGTCGATGTTTCTGGCGATCATGAGAAGAAAGCTCGCCACTTTTTCCGAAGCACTCTTGCGGCCCAGCGTCACCATCCAGTCGCGGGCGTCATCGAGTTCCTTCAGCGTCTGCTTGAAGAGACGATGCTCCAGCCCCGGCGATTCCTTCATCATCCGTTCGATGGCGGCCTTTGGAAACGAGCACAAGGAAACCGCGGTTGCGGCTTCGGCGTTGATCGCGCTTTCGACCTTGAAGGGCCTTCCCAGAAAATCGGGCGCAAATTGAAGCCCGACAATCTGTTGGCGCCCGTCAGAAAGGCTCTTTGTCAGCTTGACTACGCCGGACAGCACGTTCGAATAGCTGTCGACAGCCTCGGCGTCGCCAATCAATTCCGCGCCCGTTTCAACGAAACGCCTCGACGAGGTCTTGGCGAGGCTCACCAATTGGTCGGGATCGAGCGCACCGCAGACACCACGGTGCCGCGCTTCGCATGATTGGCAAAGCACGGGTATGCTGGCGCTGTGTACATCCTGACGCACTGTCATCGTGGTCGTCCGAGGAACCAAAGTCCCCGTAGGATATAGCATCGGGCGAAGAAAAAGCCTTGCGGCAGTTTGTCCGCAGCCGATGGGCATTGACCGAAATCAAGGCGGCTGTTGCCCCTTATGAGCAATTTCGAGCGACACAGCTCGGAGTTGATAGCGACATGCGGCCAGAACTCGTTGCCAGACTTGGTGAGAACGTGCCGCGGTACACGAGTTACCCAACGGCGCCGCATTTTCATTCAGGCGTTGATGCCGATGTTTGTCGCGGCTGGCTGCAGTCGCTCAATAAGGGCGACGAGATTTCGCTCTATCTGCACATCCCCTATTGCGACAAGCTATGCTGGTTCTGTGCGTGCCATACCAAGCAGACACGCCACTACGAGCCGGTGACGGCCTTTCTCCGCTCGCTGCATGCGGAGATCTCTACGGTCGCCCGTCTTGTTGAAGGCAAGGGCCGCGTGCGTGCCGTCCATTTCGGCGGCGGTTCGCCGACGATGCTTAAACCGCAGGATATGGTGGCGTTGGGAACAGTCCTGCGCAACAGCTTCGCGTTTCTTGCCGACGCCAAGATCAGCGTCGAAATCGAACCCAACGATATGGACGAAGCCCGCCTCGACGCGCTTGCCGAAATCGGCATGACAAGGGCGAGCCTCGGCGTCCAGGATTTCGATCCGAAAGTGCAGAAGGCCATCAATCGCGAGCAGACCTTCTTGCAGACCAAAGCGGTTGTCGACGGCGTTCGTTCGCGCGGTGTCGAATCGGTCAACCTGGACCTGCTCTACGGCTTGCCGCACCAGACCAGGGAGAGCGTCTTGTCCACGGTCATCCAGGCGCTGACGCTGGAGCCCGACCGGATCGCGCTTTTCGGCTACGCCCATGTGCCCTGGTTCAAGAAACATCAGACCATGATCGACGAGGCCTGGTTGCCAGGCCCGGAGGAGCGGTTTGCCCAATCGCAACTGGCAGCACGCGCCATCCTCGACCAGGGATATGAAGCAATAGGGCTCGACCATTTCGCCAAACCGAACGATGCGCTGGCGCTGGCCGCGCACTCCGGGACTTTGCATCGGAATTTTCAGGGCTACACGGAGGATCGCTGCGAAACCTTGATCGGCCTTGGCCCGTCGTCCATCAGCCAGTTTCGCCAAGGCTATGCACAGAATATGCCATCGACCGCCGGGTATGGCCGCATGGTGGCTGACGGTGGGTTGGCTTTGGTCCGCGGGATCGCTCTTTCCACCGACGATCGCGCTCGCGGCTGGGTCATCGAGCGGCTGATGTGCGATTTCGGCTTTTCGGCGATCGACTTGGTTGAGCGCTTTGGCGAACCCGGTCGAGGGCTCCTCGGCAAAGCAAGTTCCATCGCCCTTCTAGATCCTGCCCGGTTGCTTGAACTTCACGGTGATTACTTCGTCGTGCCGCTGGAAAGCCGCCCCTTTGTCAGAAGCGTCGCCGCGAAGTTCGACAAATATTTCGAAACCGCCAAGGCCAGGCATTCAGTCGCGGTCTGAGCATCGGCCGCGGTCAGAAATGCTCGCCGGTCCTGAACGGTCCGATGCGGTCTTACTGCAATCAGATGGACCATGCGCGAAAGTCGAATGGGAGGGCCTACATCCTCACCTGGACGACGCAGATCGTCGACCGCGTCAGGAATCGCTTCTCCCGCCCGTTGTCGAGCGAGAACATGCCGCCGCGGCCTGGCACCACGTCGATGACGAGATCGGTATGCTTCCAGGCCTCGAACTGTGATGCTCCGATGTAGAACGGAGCACCGCCGATGTGCCCGAGCAACACATCCTGATCGCCAACGATGAAGTCGGCGCGCGGATAGCACATCGGCGAAGAGCCGTCGCAGCAGCCGCCGGATTGATGGAACAGCACTGGACCGTGCTCGGCAACGATCTCCGCGATCAGTTCAAGCGCTGCTGTCGTTGCGGTGACCTTCTCTTGCACAGGCTTTCCCCATTTCCACTCATAGGCGCGGCCCGCCAGAGCCGCGCCTATGAACCAGCGATCAGAAGAAGCCGAGCTTCTTCGGGCTGTAGCTGACCAGCATGTTCTTGGTCTGCTGGTAGTGGTCGAGCATCATCTTGTGGGTCTCACGGCCAATGCCGGACTGCTTGTAGCCGCCGAAGGCCGCATGCGCAGGATAGGCGTGGTAGCAGTTGGTCCAGACGCGGCCAGCCTGGATCGCGCGGCCGAAGCGGTACGCGCGGTTGCCGTCGCGTGTCCAGACGCCCGCACCGAGGCCGTAGAGTGTATCGTTGGCTATACTGAGCGCTTCGTCATCGTCCTTGAAGGTCGTGACCGATACCACCGGCCCGAATATCTCTTCCTGGAAGATGCGCATCTTGTTGTGGCCCTTGAAAACGGTCGGCTTGACATAGTAGCCGCCCGCCAGATCGCCGGGCAGGACATTGCGGGCGCCGCCGGTCAGCAGTTCGGCTCCTTCCTGGCGACCGATGTCGATGTAGGACAGGATTTTTTCCAACTGCTCGGAAGAGGCCTGGGCACCGATCATCGTCGCCGGATCGAGCGGATCGCCCTGCACGATCGCCTCAACGCGCTTGAGGGCGCGTTCCATGAAGGTGTCGTAGATCGATTCATGGATGAGCGCGCGGCTCGGGCAGGTGCAGACCTCGCCTTGGTTCAGCGCGAACATGACGAAGCCTTCGATCGCCTTGTCGAAGAAATCGTCGTCCTCGGCGACGACATCCTTGAAAAAGATATTAGGCGACTTGCCGCCCAGTTCCAACGTAACCGGAATCAGGTTCTGGCTGGCATATTGCATGATCAGCCGGCCCGTCGTGGTCTCGCCGGTAAAGGCGATCTTGGCGATGCGCGGCGAGGAGGCGAGCGGCTTGCCGGCCTCGAGGCCAAAGCCGTTGACGATGTTGAGCACGCCTGGCGGCAAAAGATCACCGATAAGGTCGGCCCAGAGCAGGATGGCGGCCGGCGTCTGCTCGGCCGGCTTCAGCACGACGCAGTTTCCGGCCGCAAGCGCGGGAGCAAGCTTCCAGCACGCCATCAGCAGCGGGAAATTCCACGGGATGATCTGGCCGACCACGCCGAGCGGTTCGTGGAAATGGTACGCGACGGTGTCGTCGTCGATCTGGGAAAGGCTGCCTTCCTGGCCACGAACCGCGCCGGCGAAATAACGGAAATGGTCGATGGCCAAAGGCAGGTCGGCCGCGGTCGTTTCGCGGATCGGCTTGCCGTTGTCCCAGGTTTCGGCGCGAGCAAGGAGATCGAGGTTTTCCTCCATGCGGTCGGCGATGCGGTTGAGGATGAGCGAGCGCTCGGCCACGCTGGTGCGTGCCCAGGCGTCCTTGGCGGCATGGGCTGCATCCAGGGCCGCCTCGATATCGTGGGCATCCGAGCGTGCCACCTCGCACAGCAACTGACCGTTCACCGGCGAGTGGTTCTCGAAGTAGCGGCCGGACTTTGGCTCGGTCCATTTGCCGCCGATGAAATTGCCATAGCGCTTGTCGAAGGGCGCCTGGACCGAGCGTGAGAATTCAACCTTGTTCATGTGTCTTCCTCCCAAAGCTGACGTCGCGGGATGCGACGCTTAGGAGGAGAGACTTGCGATTTCCGTCCGTGGTTGTCATCGCACCGGTCACCGCGCTCAGGCTCGATGTGTCGCAGATTTGCGACAGTCATGAGAGCTTGGGAGCTCAGTGAGACCGGTGGACATCGAGGCGGTTGAGCTTGCGGTGAAGCGTCGCGCGGCTGATGCCAAGCGCCTGAGCCGCTGCCGAGACATTCCCGTCTGCCCGTGCCAGTGCTCGCTGCAGAACCCCGCGCTCTGCCTCGGCGAGAACTTTTGAGCCACTCTCAGCCCAGCCGAGCAGATCTGCGGCGGGCATCGGTTTGTCGAGACACTCCTGGGTAATTCCAAGCGCCAGCCGGGCCGAACGGGTTGCGCCGATCACGAGATCGTCCGCATCAACGGCGATCAGCGCGCCGGAGCCTTTGTCGGTCACTGGGGCGAGCAGAATTCGCGCCTTTGGGAATGCCATCTTGAAATTTTCACTTTCAATCCGACGCACCGCGTCGACCACGGCCATCGAAATGAGATTGGCAAAGCCTTCAGTCAGATCAGCCCGGCACGATGATACGTCAAGCGCGGCTATAAGGCTCCCCTCATGATCGTGGATCGGAGCGGTGGTGCAACTGAGGAGCGTGTTGCGCGTGTGGAAATGCTGGTCGCGGTGAATTGTCAGCGCGCGCCGTTCGACCAGACAGGTGCCGATCCCGTTGGTGCCCTGGCGTTCCTCATTCCAGACGGAGCCGGTCCACAAACCCCAGGAATGAAACGTCTCGTCATCGACAGGCGCGCCGCGCCGTTCGACCGGCACGCCGTCACGATCGGCGAGCAGGACACAGCATCCGACGCCGCCCACCGCAAGATAGAGACGATCGAGGCTTGATTGGGCGGCTCGGACGAGCGGTTCGATGCGTTGCCGGGCCTGCCACAGTTCGGCCTCCGTCAGATAATGTGGAGGGCTGCAGTCAGCTGGATCGAGCCGATGCAAATTGGAAGACCGTCGCCATGAGGCAACCAGCGCGGACTTCGCTGCAGCGTCCGAGGCGATCGCCGCCTGGATGCGGTCAGCATGACGGTCGTCTGGACTTTCTCCCATCCTTGTCCTCCCACCCCCGGATCTCTCTCCTTCCGATCCGACCGGTCTGCGGGTCGATCAGCACACAGTCAATTCGTCGAAAGAAGTAGAAAGGCAAATCTCCCACTCTCGAGATCAGCGGCCAATCATGACTGCTCCACAGGGATAGCCTACCAACGGAATACCTGCGTCGTATTGATCGAAAGCAATCTTCAGCATCAGCTGGTCAGAAATGCTCGCCGCCTTGAATGGCCCCATGCGGGTGCCTGCTGCGATCAGGTAGGCTGTCGACCACCCAATAAGGAGGAACCCGTTGACGCACTCGAGCGCCGCCGAACAGATCCGGAATTAAGTCTCTGTTTTCAATAGATAATATATAAGATCTGGCGGAGGGAGTGGGATTCGAACCCACGGTGAACTTGCGCCCACGCCGGTTTTCAAGACCGGTGCCTTAAACCGCTCGGCCATCCCTCCAGCAATTTTCTTCCCCAGTACACCGGCTCGACCAAGTGGTCCAGGTGCCGGCGGGCGAGGAGAACCATCGCGGTGATTGCTCTAGTGTGCCCGGTAAAGACCTGTCAACCGGCATGCGCGAAGCGCGTGTATTCCCAGCGGCCCGAGCGGGCAGGGCGTCGTCACAATCTTGCCCGGTTCCGGCCACAATCGGTTAATAGGCTGCTAAACAATTCCTGCGCACAAAGGATCGGGGTTCAAGCGTCGTTGATAGCCGTCGAGGAGTGCTTTGGCTCCTGCGACGTTCAGGTTGCGGCGTCTTTGAGCGAGACTGTAGGGGACTTCAGGAAATGCAGACTACGGCGCGTCCGCGTCTACGCCGTGCTTCCGCTTTCGCGCTTTTTGCTGCGTCGGCCGTGCTGCTTGCCGCCTGCGCGTCACAGCCCGAGCCGAAAGGGATGGTCTACAAGAAGACCCGCTCCAAGGAATATTTTGCCGAGACCGAATATGGCGTGAAGGCGAGCCCGCGCGTTCAATTCATGCGGCGCGGCGGTGGCCGCGACCAGCTCGGCAAGCCCTATCAGGTGCGCGGCAAGTGGTACTATCCCAAGGAAGACAAGCGCTACGCCAAGGTCGGCCTGGCGTCCTGGTATGGCGATGCCTTCCATGGCCGGCTGACCGCCAATGGCGAAGTCTACGACACGGCGCAACTGACGGCGGCGCATCCGACCATGCCGCTGCCGAGCTATGCCCGTGTCACCAACCTCGAAACCGGCAGCTCGGTCATCGTGCGCGTCAACGATCGCGGCCCCTACCATGAGGGCCGCATCATCGACGTCTCGGAGCGTGCCGCGCAGATGCTCGACTACGCCAAGGTCGGCACCGCGAAGGTCAAGGTCGAATATGTCGGCCGGGCGCCGCTCGACGGCAATGACGACCAGTATCTGATGGCGTCCTACCATCCCGGCAACCGGATACCGGATCCCTCCGATGGCTTGCCGACCGGCGTCATGGTGGCCATGAACGGGCCGTCGCCGAGCCTCCCGGTGGGTGCTGCCGCCGTGCCGTTTCCAGGCCAGCTGATCGATTCCGGGACCCCGGTCGAGGCACAGATGTCGGCGCAGTCGCCGGCCTTCGGCGATCTGCCGTTGCCCGATTTCGGACCGATCGTGCCGGAGCGGCCGGAGATCAACCTGCCGCCGCAATCGCCTTTCGCGGTCGCCTCGCTTTCCTATGCCGACGAACGCGTCCGCCGCGCCGATGTGTTTGCCGCGCTCGACGACGATGGCATGTCGCCAGCCGACATCCTGCAGTCGTGGAAGAAATCCAACAGGCAGGCGCCGTCGCCGGACTACGTCGCGGCCGGGACCTTCGACAACGCCGCCGAGGCCAAACGCGTGGCCACCGCGCTCGCGCCCTTCGGCAGGACCGAGATCCAGCGCTCCGACCTTGACGGCAACGACTGGTACGCGGTCAACCTCTACCCGGATGGCCATGGCGGCGTGGATGATCTGCTGCAGGCTGCATGGTCGCATGGCGCGCCGGACGCCCTGGCTGTGCGCAACTGATCTATTTTGCCCGCGCGGTTGATCCGGCGGAAAAAACCCTGATAGCTTGGCGGTGCCAAAACCGGCAAACGGGTCGAAATTTCATGCAGTTGCGCGCCTTTCCGCCATTCGCCGGCTTACTGGGACTGGCCTTGCTGCTGCTTTGTCTTGCTCCGGCCCGTGCGCAGCTTTTCGAGACCAAGGCCGCGCAGGTCTTCATGATCGATGCCGACACCGGAACGGTGCTGTTTTCCAAGGACGCCGACAAACCGATCCAGCCGGCCTCGATGGCCAAGCTGATGACCATGGAAGTGGTCTTCAACGCCATCAAGTCCGGCCGCCTGAAACTCGACGATACGTTCGTGGTCAGCGAAAACGCCTGGCGCAAGGGCGGGGCGCCGTCGGGAACGTCGACGATGTTTGCCAAGCTCAAATCGGCGGTCCGGATCGAGGACCTGATCCAGGGCGTCACGGTGCAGGCGGCCAATGACGGCTGCATCGTGCTGGCCGAAGGCATGGCCGGATCCGAAGACAATTTTGCCGCGCAGATGACCGAACGCGCCCGCCAGATCGGCTTGAAGACATCGACCTTCGTCAATTCGACCGGCCTGCCTGCCGACGGCCAGCAGACCAGCGTGCACGAACTGGCGATGCTGGCCCTTCACCTTTGGCGCGATTATCCGGACCTCTATCGCTACTACGGCTTGAAGGACTTCACCTGGAACAAGATATCCCAGAAGAACCGCAACCCGTTGCTTGCGATGGACATCGGCGCCGATGGCCTGGCCGTCGGCTCCAGCGAGGCGTCCGGCTTCGGCATCGTCGGTTCGGTCGGCCACGACGGTACACGGGTCGTCGCGGCGATGAGCGGACTTGCCAGCGACAAGGAACGCTCCGAGGAAGCACGCAAACTGCTCGACTGGGGTTCCCGATCCTTCGAAAAAACCGAAATCTTCGCCAGGGACGAAGTGGTCGGCGAGGCCCAGGTCTTTGGCGGCGCGAAATCCGGCGTGATGCTGAAGGCAAAGGGGCCGATCGACATCTTGCTGCCGATCACCAACCGCGACAAGCTGAAGGCCAGGATCGTCTATGAGGGGCCGGTCGCGGCACCGGTGGAGGAGGGGCAGCCGGTGGGTGCGCTGCGCATCTGGATTGGCGATACGCTGAGCCAGGAAACGCCGCTTTTCGCCGCCGAGTCGATTGGCGTCGGCACGCTGCCGCAGCGCGCCCTCGACGCCGTCAAGGAACTGGCGATCGGCTGGTTGCGCTAATGCATGCCTTGGCGCCGACGGCATGGACCTTTCCCCGAACGCGGACTATCTAGAGCACTTCAAGCCATTGCAGCACGGGACAAAGGCCTTTCGG
The DNA here is from genome assembly GCA_004791255.1 of bacterium M00.F.Ca.ET.205.01.1.1. Taxonomy (GTDB): domain Bacteria; phylum Pseudomonadota; class Alphaproteobacteria; order Rhizobiales; family Rhizobiaceae; genus Mesorhizobium. The sequence goes on along the minus strand of SRUQ01000011.1, from coordinate 199,682 downwards.
TTGGCGCGCGGATTTTTCATCACCTTCGAAGGCGGCGAAGGAGCAGGCAAGTCGACGCAGATCGAGCGGCTGGCGCAGAAGATGCGCGCCAAGAAATATGACGTCATCCTCACGCGTGAGCCGGGCGGTTCGCCGGGCGCCGAGGCGGTTCGGCATGTGTTGCTGTCGGGTGCCGCCGAGCCGTTCGGGCCGAAGATGGAAGCGCTGCTTTTTGCCGCCGCCCGCTCCGACCATGTCGAGCAGGTCATCCGGCCGGCCATCGATCGCGGCTCGATCGTGCTTTGCGACCGCTTCCTGGATTCCTCGCGCGTCTATCAGGGCGTCACCGGCGGGCTCGATCCGCTATTCATGGACACGCTGGAGCAGGTTGCCATCAACGGCATGATGCCCGACATGACACTGATCTTCGACATCGATCCCGCCGAAGGTTTGCGGCGCGCGACGGCGCGGCGCGGCACCGAAGCCGGGCCGGACCGCTTCGAAAAGGAAACGCTTGCCATCCATCAGGCCCGTCGCGAGGCTTTTCTGGCGATTGCCGCGGCCGAGCCCGGACGCTGCATCGTGGTCGATGCCTCCGCCGATCATGACACGGTGGAACACGTCGTCACCGCCGCCGTGTTCGCGGCACTCGAGGCGAGGGCGCCCGCCCGCAACCGGCAGACCGCACCCGCATGATCTTCGAACGCATCGCGCCCGAACAGCACGACACGCTGGACGGCGTCCCCGAGCCATCCGAGACGCCGCGCCTGGTCGGGCACGTGCAGGCGGCCGCCATGCTCACATCGGCCTATCGCGCCGGCAAGCTGCCGCATGCGCTGATCTTCGCCGGCCCGGTCGGCATCGGCAAGGCGACGCTCGCCTTCCATCTGACGCACCATCTTTTGAAATATCCGGCCTTCGAACAGGCGCCCGAAACACTCGCCATTCCCGACCCGGCCTCGTCACTGTTTCGCCAGGTCGCGACAGGGGCTCATCCCGGCGTCTTGCATCTGACCCGGCCGCTGAACGACAAGACCAAGAGCTTCAAGACGGTCGTCACCGTGGACGAAATCCGCAAGGTCAACCGCTTCCTGGCGCTCACTTCGCATGACGGCAGCTACCGCGTAGTCATCGTCGATCCGGCCGACGACATGAACACCAACGCCGCCAACGCCTTGCTGAAGAACCTCGAGGAGCCGCCGGCGCGCACGCTGTTCATCCTCATCGTCCACGCGCCGGGCAGCCTGCTGCCCACCATCCGCTCGCGCTGCCAGCTGGTGCGTCTGGCGCCGCTCGATGCCGATGAGCTGATGACGGTGCTTGCCACCGCCGAGCCGCCGCCGCCGGACGATCCCGCCGCGCGGGCAGCGCTTGCCGGGCGGGCAGGGGGCAGCGCGCGCAACGCGATCCTCTTGACCCAATATGGCGGCCTGGAAATCGCCGAGACGCTCGATAGGCTGGTGACGGCGGGAAGGGCCGATGTTGGCGGCGCCTACCGCCTCGCCGAGGTCGTCGCCGGCCGCGACCAGGCGATCCAGTTCGACATCTTCAACCGCCGGGCGTTGGACCTCTTGTCGGACGCGGCAAGCCAGGCGGCGCTGGCCGGTGACCTCGCAAGGGCCAAAACGCTGTCGGACACCTGGCACGAGGCGCTGGACGCTATCTCTGAGACGGACACCTACAATCTCGACAAGAAGCAGCACGCCCTGACCATGATCGACCGCCTGAATTCCGCAATGCGGATGTAGGGCGTTTATGCGCCGGGGCGCTCGACACTGCTGAGCGCGGCATCATACTTTGCCCGATTGGCCCAATAGATCGTGGCAAACAGCAGCGCCTGATCGCGGAAGGGAACGTGGTCCACCGTATCCGTGGCGGCCTCGGACTCGATCCACTCGAAGTGGAGGTCGGCGGCTCCTTTCCTGTCACCGCCGAGAGCCATCTGCTGGAACCGATGCATATGATGCTCGATCTCGAGATAGCGGTCGGCCCAGACGATCGACCATTGCCGGTTCTGCATGGTGAACTTGCGAATCCAGCGTTCGCTCAGGTCCATATCCCCCTCGGGCTTGGAGTACATGACGTTGCGCCGCGCTTCGAGCAATGTGTTGGTGGCGACCACTTCATTCTCACGCCACAGGAGCCGCATGGCCGGATCATTTAGAAACCGATCCGCGTAGATGGGATGAGGAAACGCGCTTTCCCGCAGGCCATCGATCTTGAAATAGACCAGCAGTTCGGACGCCACGCTCGCTTCAAGCTCATTGCGCTCCATCTTGCCGTGGAAAGCCTCGAAGCCGATCCCCGGGATGTAGGGCATGTGGGCTGCATGCCAAATCTCGTGCAGCAGATAGAGATCCTCGATGACCGGCGAGGCATAGTCGTCCCGGCGCATCGTCAGCCCCCACCAGGTGCAGAAATGCGCCCGTTCCAGGCGGTCGTTGCTGGTCTCGCAGATGAAGCGGGGGAGGCGGGCATATTGATCGATGATGCCGTGGATATAGCCGCCCTGGCGATGCGAGGACCGGAATGCCTCGGTTTTCCATGCGGCGAGGTAATGGGCATGGATTTCATCGTGCGTAATAAGCGCGATCAGCTGCTTCATGAAACCGACCCGGAGTTCGGACCCGACATGCCGATCCGTTCCGCCATGCCCGGCGTAAGGCACAGGCGCGGCCGGGCGCCGATCGCGCCGGGTGCGCGTGTGAGATAGGAAGCCAGATCCCGATCAACCGCGATGTCAGTCGACGCCTGGGCAAGAATGAAAACGTCCGACGGCGCCAGCGCAAGGCCGAGAGCCCGGCCGGCATCTTCTGCAACGCTGGCTTGAACGCTGGTGTAGCGGCGCGCCATGGCGAACACGTCGAACCGCTCCATCAGCCGGATGCCCAGTTGCAGCGATGTCAGGTTCTTGAACCATTGATTGCCAAACAGGCCGAGATTCTCCGATCGGCAGAACACCCCGCCGATCCGGTCGTAGTAGGTGCCGAATGGCTTGGACAGGCTGATCACGACGGCGCTAACGCAAGGCGCATCGGCCCAAATTGCCTCCCTCGGTGGTTTGGCGGTTGCTCCGACATATGTCAGATCCAGAACCATTTGAGCCGGGTTCGCGCGTTCGCTGAGCCGGCGCAGGAATGCATTGGCCTCGGTCCAGACCATGCCGTCGATGGCCGAGGGTTGGCTGATGCACAGGATATCCAGAGGATTGATGGAATCGGCAACGTCGCGCCAAGCCTCGCGCTCATATTCCGTCACCGGAATGCCGCAGGCTTCCGCATAGGCTTTATAGCCTTCATATTCGCCGCGGAAGATTGCAAGTCGCGGTGAAAACCCCTCGATGCGCGCGCGGTTGCCGTAATCGGCGATCAGGTGAAAAAGCGGCTCGCTTGCACCCGCAGTCGGATAGCTGAACGGAAAGTCGGCGGCATTCAGGGGCGCCATTGGCTTCGCCCAGGCCAGCCAGGTGTCGAAGAACCGTTTGTGCAGCGCGTTCTGCTTTCCGGTCCATGCATGGCGGAACTGGTCAAGATAGGTGGCCCGGACGGGATCGGGGCCATTTCCGCTGCTGTTGCCGAGCAACTCGGCCTTTACCGCTTCGATCTCAGGGGTGACAAGGGCATAGACGGTTTTGCTCACGCCAGCCTGGCGCAGGCGCAGATCGATGCTCTCTCGCGGATCATATTGAGTGGTCGTGGCCATTCTGCCCTGCTCTGCGCTGCGACCAAACTAGGGGATGGCGACATCTCTTTGCAACGGGTCTCGCCAGAGGGTTGTCGCGGTTCGAGGCTTGGCACGAGGTGCTGGACACTATATCTGAGGCGGACACCTGCAATCTCGGCAAGAAGCAGCACGCGCTGACCATGATCGATCGCCTGAATTCTGCAATGCGAATGTGACGGCCCCGCGGGATGGCAATCGCCGTCCCGATACGGTATCCACCGCCACGGTTTCCATTCAGACATTCATGACGGCCCCATGTCACGCGACACATTCTACATCACGACCGCGATTTCCTACCCGAACGGCAAGCCGCATATCGGCCATGCCTACGAACTGATCGCCACCGACGCGCTTGCGCGCTTCCAGCGGCTTGACGGTAAAGAGGTGTTCTTCCTCACCGGTACCGACGAGCACGGCATCAAGATGCTGCAGACGGCCAAGCGCGAAGGCATCTCGCCGCGCGAACTCGCCGACCGCAATGCGACCGATTTCAAACGCATGGCGGCCGCGCTCAACGCCTCCAACGACGATTTCATCCGCACCACCGAGGAACGGCACTACGCGTCCTCGCAGGCGATCTGGAAGGCGATGGCCGCCAATGGCGACATCTACAAGGGCGGCTATGCCGGCTGGTACTCGGTGCGCGATGAGGCCTATTACGGCGAAGAGGAAACCGAGGTCCGCCCCGACAATGTCCGCTACGGGCCGCAAGGCACGCCGGTCGAATGGGTCGAGGAGGAGAGCTATTTCTTCCGGCTGTCGGCCTACCAGGACAAGCTCATCGCCCTCTACGATGGCCAGCCCGACTTCGTCGGCCCGGCCGAGCGCCGCAACGAGGTGATGAGCTTCGTCAAATCGGGACTGAAGGACCTGTCGATCTCGCGCACCACCTTCGACTGGGGCGTGCCGGTGCCCGAAGACGACAAGCATGTGATGTATGTCTGGGTCGACGCGCTGACCAACTACATCACCGGCGTCGGTTATCCCGATGAAAATGCTGACAATTGGCGCTTCTGGCCGGCCGATGCCCACATCATCGGCAAGGATATCGTTCGCTTCCACGCGGTGTACTGGCCGGCCTTCCTGATGTCGGCCGGCATTCCGCTGCCGAAGCGCGTCTTCGGCCACGGCTTCCTGTTCAACCGCGGCGAGAAGATGTCGAAATCGGTCGGCAACGTCATCGACCCGTTCACCATGGTCGAGCACTACGGCGTCGACCAGGTGCGCTACTTCTTCCTGCGCGAAGTGCCGTTCGGACAGGACGGCAGCTACAGCCACGAAGCGATCGTCAACCGCACCAACGCCGACCTCGCCAATGGGCTTGGCAATCTCGCGCAGCGCTCGCTGTCGATGATCGCCAAGAACTGCGGCGGCGTGGTGCCGAAGCGCGACGACCTGGCCGACGCCGACAAGGCGATCCTCGATCAGGCGACGGCAGCACTTGACGCCGCGCGCAAGGCCATGGCCGAGCAGGGCATTCATCTGGCGCTGGCAGCGATCTTCGGCGTGGTGGCGGAAGCCGATCGCTATTTCGCCGGACAGGAACCGTGGGCGCTGAAGAAGACCAACCCGGCGCGCATGGAGACGGTGCTGTGGACGACCGCCGAGATCGTCCGTCGTGTGGCGCTGCAGTGCCAGCCCTTCATTCCGGGCTCGGCCGCCAAGCTGCTCGACCTGCTGGCGGTGCCGGCCGATAAGCGCGACTTCGTGCATGTCCATGCGGACTTTGCACTTGTGCCCGGCACGGCGCTGCCCGCGCCGGAAGGCGTGTTTCCGCGCTACGTCGAACAGCCGGCGGCGAGCGCCTGATGCTCGTCGACAGCCATTGCCATCTCGACTTTCCGGACTTCGCGGAGGAGCGGGCGGCCATTGTCGCCCGTGCCAAGGCGGCCGGCATCGGCCGCATGGTGACGATCTCCACGCGCGTGAAGCGTTTTCCGCAAATACTTGAAATCGCGGAGACTTTTGACGAGGTCTATTGTTCGGTCGGCACCCATCCGCACAATGCCGCCGAGGAGCTCGACGTCACCGGCGCCGAGCTTGTCCGCCTGTCGGCTCATCCGAAGGTGGTGGCGATCGGAGAGGCTGGGCTCGATTACTTTTACGACAAGGCGCCTCGCGATGCCCAGGCGCAGGGCTTTCGCACCCATATCGCGGCTGCCCGGGAAACTGGACTGCCGCTGGTCATCCATGCGCGAAATGCCGATGAAGACATGGCCGCCATTCTCAGGGATGAAACAGGGAAGGGCGCCTTCCCCTTCATCCTGCATTGTTTTTCGTCGGGACGCCGGTTGGCAGAAATTGGCGTCTCGCTCGGCGGCTACGTGTCTTTCTCGGGCATATTGACCTTCAAGAACTCGGCCGAACTGCGCGCCATCGCGGCCGACGTGCCGCATGACCGCCTGCTGGTCGAGACCGATGCGCCATATCTTGCGCCAATCCCGTTTCGCGGTAAGCGCAACGAGCCGGCCTATGTCGCGCATACGGCCAAGGTACTGGCCGAGACGATCGGCGTCAGCGAGGCTGATATCGCGGCGATCACGACCGACAATTTCTTCCGGCTCTTCGGAAAAATGCCGCGCCCCGGCCGGCAGGGCGTCTGAAGCATGACCGACCGGCTACGCCTGACCATCCTCGGCTGCGGCTCGTCGCCCGGCACGCCGCGCATCACCGGCGACTGGGGCAATTGCGACCCGCAAAACCCCAGGAACCGGCGTATGCGCACCGCGGTCCTGGTCGAACGGATTGCCGAAAGCGGCGCCCGCACGACTGTGGTCATCGATACCGGACCGGATTTCCGCCAGCAGATGCTGATGGCCTCGGTCCGGCGCATCGACGCGGTCGTCTACACCCATCCGCATGCCGACCACATCCACGGCATCGACGATCTGCGTGGCTTCGTGCACGATCAACGCCACCGGATCGACATCCATGCCGACCTGCCGACGATGCTGCGGCTGCGCCAGGCGTTCGGCTACTGCTTCGAGACGCCGCCGGGCAGTTCCTATCCGCCGATCGTTAACGCCCACATCATCGACCATGCCAGGCCGGTTTTGATCGAAGGCGAGGGCGGTGCCCTCACCCTCGAGCCGCTGCCACAGGCCCATGGCGACATCATCTCGCTTGGCTTTCGCATCGGCGGCCTTGCCTATTGCCCTGATGTCAGCGACTTTCCGGAGGCCACCGCCGAGCGGCTACGCGGTCTCGATGTTCTGGTCATCGATGCGCTGCAATACCACACCCATCCCAGCCATCTGTCGCTCGGCGAGGCGCTCACCTGGATCGAGACGCTGGCGCCCAGTAATGCCGTGCTGACGCATATGCATGTGCCGCTGGACTACGCCACGGTGATGGCCGAGACGCCAGACCACGTGGTGCCGGCCTATGACGGCATGGCGATTGAAATCCCTTATGAATCAGCGTGATGTGAACGGCCTTTCATGAACGCATTTGTTTCTTCGGCGCGAAGATCAGCAGCGTTCCAATCTGCTGATACCCCATGCGGGGATAAAGCAGCGCGCCGGCATGTGTGGCCGTCAACACCGAGCAGCGGGACCCGTGCGCCCGGTCGTCGCTCAGCATTTTGGCCATCAGCGCCTGGCCGATGCCACGCCGCCGGTGCGAAGGCTCGACATACATGGCCTCGCACCAGGTAGATCCGACAGCCTCCACGCTGCGCACGCGCCCGACAATAGCGTCACCGTCGACCGCCACATATTGGCGCAATGGCGCGTCCTCGCCGAGCAGATTGGTCGCGATCGGCTGTCTGCGTATGATCTTTGCCAATTGTTCCGCGCGTTCAGCCGTTGTGACACGTTCAATTGCAACGACCGCCGGCGGCTCTGGGATATGGCGCAGCGGCTGGACGAAAAAGCCTTCCGTCCGCAGCAGACGGTAACCGAGCGCTTTGTAGGCGCTGCGGATTGGCTCGTCCGGTTGGCCGGTCGCAATGACGACGGAAACCGCAAAGCTCGGCCGCGCATGCCGCCGAACGATCGCGTCGGCTTGATGAGGGTCGACGTCGTGGACGATCCATTCCTCGCTGCGATAGTCGCGAGGATTCTTGCGCGGCGCATCGCGCATCAGCCACAATGGCCCGACGCGGCTGACCTCACAGGGAAAAGTGCGGCTTCTGCCGGCACTGTAGCCATGCACGAAGACTTCGATCGCTGCTTCGGTATGACGCTTTGCCATTGCCATTCATGCAGCGTAGCGTTCGCGATCAGCGCAAGGCAATACCACCGATGATGCCAAGCCTATGAAAACCTGCGGCAATTCCCAGCCGTCGACCAATCCGTAAGTTCCATAATCTATCTTATGCGACTTTCTGGCGTGGGTATCAGGACGGGCCATGTCACTGGAGCCGCGGCAGAATGATTGATTACGTCGAAGCTCGCTTCGCGAGGCGGGGATAATCGCAATCCACCAGATTTGAGAGATGCTGGAGTTCGTCGATATCAAACCAGCGAATCTCGGTGTGTTCCTCGCAAACGTTGCTCGGATTGCCACCATCCCAGCCGACCACCGCAAAAACGTGATGCACCGCGTTCCCATAGAGATCCGGACGGCGCTCTTCAATGCTTTCCATCCAACGGAACTGTGTCGGCGTCACTCCAATTTCTTCCTGAACCTCGCGAACAAGTGCCGCGTCCAGCGTCTCTCCGGCCTCAACGCGGCCGCCTACCGTGTCCCAATGCCCCGGCCATGCACTCTTCCACGCAGCACGGAGGCCGAGCAAGACCTTCCGGTCATGGCTGACTAGCAATGCGCCGACAGTAACCGTGAGGTTCTTCGTCATGGCAGTATCGTCCTCTCTAGGCTTTCCCGACCGTCTGGCCGACGGCCTGACTCGCGCGGTGATCTTCGGCGCGGGTCACGGCAGCACCTATCCCGGCAAGGACAGCAGCAGCTATGTCCGGGCCGCCATCCGCGCCGCCAGCCAGGACGATACCGGGCTCGTCGAGCACTTGGATTTCGATCTCGGCGGCCCGCTGTTTGACGGCCGGCCTGTTGCGTCGATGGTCGCATGGGTGAAAGCCGTCTCCTCCGCGAGGGATGTGACTGCCAGTCCCAGATAGGGATCGGCTGGCGGCCAGCTCCATCGATATGACGCCTGCCCTAGCCCGGTTCACAGTGAAGATCGATCCGATAACCAAGTACGCGCTCCGCACCTGGCTCGATCAGAATCACACCCGGCTTGTCGGCGAAGTCACCATCGAAATCGACAGGGCTGGCGATGCCGTGCCAGGGCTCGATGCACAGAAACGGCGCGCCGGCGGGCTTGGACCAGATGCCGAGCTCGTTGAACCCGTGCCACGACATTTCGATTGCCGGCCCTCGCTTGGCGGCATACCGCACCCTGGTGCTGGCCGGCCGGTCCAGAATGACGGCGTCATCGTCGAACAGCCGCTCGGAGAGCGCCAGTGTCCTGCCCTGGATGGGCGTCGGCTGTGTCTGGGGCAGTAGCAGGCCTCCCTTCAAACGGCGGATCGGCGCCGGCTCATTGTCGGCAAAGGTCAGGTGATAGGCCTCCTTGGGCAGCTCCGGCAGCAGCGGCCAGTTGAACGCCGGGTGCGCGCCGATCGACGCCGGCATCGGCTCATCGCCGCTGTTGGTGATCGCGAAGGTCACGTCAAGCCATCGCGGCCCGAGGCCGTAGCTTATGGCCAGGCGAAAGGCGAACGGGTACTGGGCGCGGCTCTCCGCGTCGTCGGTCAGAACCAGGGTGCAGGAGGACGCCCCCTGCTCCACCCAGGCGAAACGCCTGTCGCGTGCGAAACCATGCTGCGTCATCGGATAGGCTTGGCCTCGATGGCGCAGTTGATCGCCCTTCAGCCGTCCGACGATCGGGAACAGCACCGGCGAATGGCGCCGCCATTCCGGCCCGGCCTGCCACAGGAACTCGGTGCCATCGGCATCGCGCAGGGACACCAGTTCGGCGCCCTGCCCGACGACAGTCGCCGAGATGCCGTCACCATGGAGCGTGCAGCTGTCCTGTTCCATGCGTCCCTTCGGCTGGCTGGTGTGGCTGGCAGGCTAGCAAAAGGCCAGGCATGGGCTCAAGGGCGGTGAACCGCATCGAGCCCATATGCCGCTGCGAGAGGCGATCGCCAGCACCATTGATCCCCCGTTCCTACTCCAGAACGACTACGGCCTCCACCTCGAACAGCATTGGGTCGATTGCAAGCTTGGGAACGGGCACCAGGGTCTGCGCCGGCAGCGCGTCGCCAAACATCTCCTTGACGGTCTGCGTAAGCACCCCAAGCTTGGACATGTCGTGATCGACCACGAAGACCGTGAGCTTTGCGACCTGGTCCGGCCTTGCACCGAGCCCGTCGAGGGCGCTGCGCAGATTTGCGTAGGCCTGCTTAACCTGCACGGCGAAGTCCGGCGACAACCCTCCCGTGGCGTCCTGGCCGCCCTGTCCGGAAATATACGCCACCCGGGCTCCCGGGGGCGTGACCACGGCCGTGCTGTAACCGTTCGGCGACGGATCGTAGAGGGTTTTTGGATTGACGATGGTCGGCTTGAGATCGTTCGCATTCGCCGCAGTGGAAACTGCCATGGTCATGATGATTAGCCCTTCGATAAGCAGATGGTTGATTGCGCGTGACATGATTTTGGCTCCGCGGACTGTGAGCGACGGGACTTTCGCGACCGATGCTTACCATCGCTGCGATTGACTCGTACGCTATACGAGTCATTATATGGTACAGTGTACTAGTCAAGCGCCTAACGTCGACATTCCCGCCATTGCCTGCCAAAATCGAAGTTCCAACATTGAGGATGACGGATGGCAGCCAAGCGTAGCGGCGCCCAAGGCAAACGGTCTCAACGAATGGGGGTAGAGCCCCCGCCGCAGCCAAACAGCGAACCGGCTCTGTCCCTGGACCGCATCGTGTTGACCGCGGTCGAACTGCTGGATGCGCAAGGCGTCGACGGATTGACGATGCGCCGGCTGGCCGATCGGCTCGGCTCGGGCGTGATGAGCCTCTATTGGCACGTCGACAACAAGGAGAGTGTCTTTGATCTGGCGCTCGACTCGGTGCTTGGATATCGCGGATCGCCGCAAATTGTTGGGGCTCAGGACTGGCGCACGGAAATCATAGATATGCTCGAAGACTGGCGCGCCAGCATGCTGCGCCATCCCTGGTCTGTATCGCTCCTGTCGAGCCGGGCGCTCGGCCCAAACATACTCAGTCGCCTGGAACTGCTGGGCAAGACCTTGTCCAGGGCCGGTGTAGCGGACGCGGATTTGAACGTCGCGATATGGTCGCTGTGGAACTATCTGATGGGCGCCACCATCACCCGAACGAGTTTCGACCTCTCGGGCGGCGACAGGGCCGCCTCACAGCCGCGCGCCGGCGAACCCTATCCGACAATCGAGCGTTCCCGCCTGCTGTGCGATGACGATTGGATCGGCATCTTCCGGAAGGGCCTCGACGCGCTGCTTGTTGGCCTCGCCCCCAGCCAGAACCGATCCCTCAAATGAAAACCGTGGCCGGAGGTTTCCCTCCGGCCACGGCAAGAACGAAATGTTGCCTGCTACGGTTCGGACTATTCGCGCTCGCCGGTGAAATTCAGCAGCAGCTGGAAGATGTTGACGAAATTCAGATAGAGCGAGAAGGCGCCGAAGACGGCGAGTTTCTGGCGCGATTCCGCGTCGAAATTCTCGGCATACTGCTCCTTGATCGTTTGCGTGTCCCAGGCGGTCAGGCCGATGAAGACGGCGATGCCGATCACCGAAATGGCGAACTGCAGCGCGGTCGAGCCGAGGAAGATGTTGACGACACTGGCGATCACCACGCCGATCAGGCCCATAATCAGGAACGACGAGAACTGGGTCAGGTCACGTCTGGTCGTGTAGCCGTAGAGGCTGGTGGCGCCGAACATGGTGGCGGCGATGAAGAAGGTGCGCGCGATGCTGGTTCCGGTGAAGACCAGGAACACCGAGGCCAGCGACAGGCCCATCACCGCGCAGAACGCCCAGAACATCGCCTGCGCGCTCGATGCCGACATCGTCTGCATCTTGAACGAGAACAAAAGCACGAAGGCGAGCGGTGCCAGCATCACCACCCATTTCAGCGGGCTGGAAAAGATCGGCACGTAAAGCGCCGGCGTCGAAGACACCATGAAGGCGATCAGGCCGGTAACGACCAGGCCGAGGCCCATATAGTTGTAGACGCGCAGCATGTGCTGGCGCAGGCCCTCGTCATAGATGGCTCCGGTCTGGGCGCCCGCGCCGACGCGGTATCCCGTGTTGGGGGTTTTCATCACAATTCTCCTTTGCGGGTCGATCAGTAAAGCGTTCCGGCGAGCGTCTCGGCGGCGCGGTCGAGGTCATGGACCCCGCTTTTCGCGACCACCGCATAGGCGACCTCGCCGATCTGGAAATAGGCCGAGGAAATGTCGCCCGATGGCGCCACTGTCGGCTTGACCACGTCGAAATTTCCCGGCCGGATCGCAAACAGCGACACCAGGCCCATTTCCTTCGTTTCGACCGCCATCTCGACGCTTGGGCCGAAGCGCGACGGGTAAATTTGCACGTCGCGGACTTTCCAGTCTTTCGGTAGCGACGGCATGACGATGGCGGTCGCGGCGCGGATCTCGCCGGCATTGTAGTTGGGCGCTTCGGTTTGCGAGGGCATGCTCTCGCGCACCAGCGTCGTCTTGTGCGCCCTCACCGCTTCATCGACATAGGCCGGCGGCTGCGGCGAGGCGACGACCTTGGTCACCGACATCGGTCCGAGGATGCCGTTGGCCAGCCAGCCGGCGCCAATCAGCGCGGCAACCGCCGCCGCGCGTTGCAGCACGGCGAAGATGCGGCCCCGGCCTAGCCCCCTCTCAAGCCGCCGCGCGGCATCGGCGGTCGCCCGCCGCGCCATGCCCTTGGAGCCGGCCAGCGCCACGCGCAGCTCGTCGCGGGTGCGCAGGTCCGACATCACGCGCGCCGCCGCTTCCGGGCGGGCGGACAGAAACGCCTCGACCTCTATGCGGCGGGTGGCGTCGAGCTGATCGTCGACATAGGCGTCGAGATCGGCGTCCGTAACCGGGTCGACCAGAGCGGTCATGAGTCACCTCCAACGATCCTGAGATGATTTTTGCCGCGCACCGGCGCCTCTTCCATCTGACGCAACGCGGCGCGCGCCCGGCCGATGCGCGACATCAGCGTGCCCAGCGGCACGCCGCTGGCATTGGCGGCCTGCTGGTAGGAAAGCCCTTCGATGGCGACCAGATGCAGCGCCGAACGCTGCTCTTCCGGCAGGCTGAAAAAGGCTACCCGCACCTGCGCCAGTCGTACCGACTGTTCCTGCGGCGCCGGCGTGCTGTCCTCAGCCAGATATCCCGCCTGTTCGAGACGCGCCGTTTCCGAGCGGCGCGAACGCACCCGGTCGATGAAGGTGTTGTGGAGGATCGACAAGAGCCATGCCCGCAGGTTTCCGCCCGAGCGGAACGTGTCGCGCCGCTCATAGGCACGCACCAGCGCGTCATGCACAAGATCTTCGGCCTCGATGCCGTCGCGTGTCAGCGAACGCGCGTAGCGGCGCAGCGACCCGAGCTGCCCTATGATGTCAAAGCGTGGCATCGACCGTTTCATGCCCTGTTTACGGAGCATGTGGGGATTTTAATCCCGGCCGGCGCCCTTTTTTTCTTGGCCGGTATCTGCCGCCCCCGTCAGGCCCCGCGCGGATTTGCCGGTTTGGGACCAGTCACGCCGCATGCGCGCAATACCCACCGACGGCCGTCGCTGCGAAAATCGGTGATGCTCAACGGCTCGATGTCGATCTTCGAGCTGGCGGCAAGCGGCGCGCCGAGAACGTGCAGGATCGCGGTGCGGATGACGCTGGCATGCGTCACGGCAACCGTGTGGCCACGTTCGGCGATCAATCCGTTCATCAGCTTTGACGCCCTGCTGGCAACGTCGGCCAGCGACTCGCCGCCATGCGGCGCCGCATCGGGATCGGTAAGCCAGGCGACGATGCCCTCGGGCTGCTGCCCCCGCACGTCGTCAAAACTCTTGCCCGCCCAGCGGCCATAATCCTGGTCGGCCAGCAATGGTTCGACCGATGCTTCCAACCCCAACGCCTCGGCGATCTGGCGAGCCCGCAGCGCCGGAGCGGACCAGACACGATCGGCACGACGCAGTGTTCCGCGCATCGCCGTCGCCAGGGTCAGCGACCTTGGCTCGAGCGGCTCATCGGCGGGAAACGCCCCCTGCCGGGTCGCGGCCGTGGCGCCATTGCAGATCATCGTCAGACGTACCAGCATCGAGCCTTCATCCGTAGCACTGCTCTGAACCGCCAATCGCATGCGGCTGCTTCACCAGTAAACACGTTCCCTTGTGCCGGAAACCGCTGGCGGAATGCGCTCTATTTGCGTATCACTCCGCCGCGCCAACGGAACCATTGCGATGTTCGAAGACCTGCAGCCTGCCCCCGCCGACAAGATCCTGGCCCTGATCGGCCTCTATCGCGCAGACCCGCGTCCCGGCAAGGTCGATCTCGGCGTCGGCGTCTACAAGGACCGCGACGGCAAGACGCCGGTCATGCGCGCGGTGCGCGAGGCCGAGACGCGGCTGCTGCAGGGGCAGGACACCAAGACCTATCTCGGCCTTGCCGGCGATACCGCCTTCAACACGGTGATGGCCAAGCTCGCCTTCGGTCCGGGCGCCGACCTGACGCGCATCCGCGCGGCGCAAGCCCCCGGTGGCTCCGGTGCATTGCGGCTGGTGGCGGAGCTGCTCAAGCGCACGCGCTCGGACGCAACCGTCTGGCTGTCGGACCCGACTTGGCCGAACCATATGCCGGTGATGCGGGCCGCCGGCCTGCAGATCCGCGACTATCCCTATTTCGATGCGGCCACGGGTGCCGTTCGTTTCGACGACATGCTGGCAACCCTGCGGACGGCGCAAAGCGGCGACGTTGTGCTGTTGCATGGCTGCTGCCACAACCCGACCGGTGCCAATCTGGATGCGGCGCAATGGGCTGCCGTGACCGATCTGGTCGTCGAGCGCGGCCTGTTGCCGTTCGTCGACATCGCCTATCAGGGCTTTGGCGATGGCCTTGAAGCCGACGCCCTCGGTCTGCGGCTGCTGGCCGCCAAGGTGCCGGAAATGGTCGTCGCGTCCAGCTGCTCGAAGAATTTCGCCGTCTACCGCGACCGTGTCGGCGCCGCGATGATCCTGGCCAGGGACAGCGCCCAAGCCGATGTGGCGATGAGCCAGATGCTGTCGGCGGCGCGCGCGATGTATTCGATGCCGCCGGATCACGGCGCTGCCGCGGTCCGCATCGTGCTGGAAGACGCAGAGTTGCGCGCGGATTGGGAAGCCGAGCTCGAAGAGATGCGCCTGCGCATGCTCCGGCTGCGCGTGCAATTCGCCGAGGCGCTGCGCCGTCAATCCAACTCCGACCGTTTCGATTTCGTCGCCGACCACCGCGGCATGTTTTCCCGCCTCGGCCTGACCGAAGCGCAGGTCGAGCGTCTGCGCGCCGAGCACGGCATCTACATGGTCGGCGACAGCCGCATCAATGTCGCCGGCCTGCCCGAGGACGGCATGGACGACCTTGCCAAGGCCATCGTCTCAGTTCTCGACTGACTGGCCCCCGCTGACCTGTGGACAAGGCGCGCCGGCCAGCTGACAGCGTTGGCCGCGCGGCAGGCGGCGCGCTAGCATCCGCGGCATGACGCCATCGCAAGACATTTCCCGCCTGATCGAGATCATGGCGGCGCTCCGGGCGCCGAAGACCGGCTGCCCGTGGGACATCGAGCAGAATTTTTCGACCATAGCACCCTACACGATCGAGGAAGCCTATGAGGTGGCTGATGCCATCGCACGCGGCGACCTCGACGATTTGCGCGACGAACTCGGCGATCTCCTGCTGCAGGTGGTCTATCACGCGCAGATGGCAGAGGAAGCTGGCGAATTCGCCTTTGGCGACGTGGTCCAGGCCATCACCACCAAGATGATCCGCCGCCACCCGCATGTGTTCGGCGACGAAGAGGCCCGCAGCGCCGGCATGGCCAAGGGCATGTGGGAAAAGATCAAGGCCGGCGAGAAGGCCGAAAAGCGGCAGGCCCGGCTGGCGCGCGGGCTTGACCCCGAAGACAATGGCAAGGGGTTTCTGGACAGTGTGCCGGTCGCCCTGCCCGCCCTGACCCGCGCGTTGAAACTTCAGGAAAAAGCTGCCCGCGTCGGCTTCGATTGGAGCGAGGCCGCCCCTATCCTCGACAAGATCGAGGAAGAGATCGGCGAACTGCGCGAGGCGTTGGCCAAGGGCCAAACCGCCGAGATCAAGGACGAGTTCGGCGACATGCTGTTTGCCGTCGTCAATCTCGGACGCCACCTGAAGCTGGATTCCGAAGCAGCCCTCAGCGGCACCAACGAGAAATTCCGCTCACGCTTCCATTATGTCGAGCAGGCCGTGGAAAAATCCGGCAGCACGCTTGAGAAGGCGACATTGGACGAGATGGAAGCGCTCTGGCAACAAGCAAAGAGCGCAAAATAGCCTGCACTAGCGCAATTCCAGGAAAAGTGCGTAGCGGTTTTCCGTCCGGAATTGCGAAAAAACAAAGAGTTAGAGCGGTTCGGCGATTCAATCAAACGCTGAACCGCTCTAGCCGTTGTTTTTGCGGCGCAATCGGCTTTCGATCTCTTCGCGGGCGCTTTGCGTGGCCTTGAGCGAAATGGTGGCGCTGCCGTCATCATTGTCGGTCCGCGAGACGACATCGCCATTGCGATAAAGCCAGTCGACAAGGCCGAACTGCGCCGGCTCGATCGTCACCGTGACGGATTCGAGCTCACCCGACATCCGGGTTTCGATGATCGCCTTCAGCGCGTCGATGCCCTCGCCGGTCACCGCCGACACGGCAATCGGCGGCGCCTTGCTGCTATCGGCGCCATCGGCGAGCAGCCGGTTCCTGTTGCCTTCGTCCAGCCGGTCGATCTTGTTCCAGACCTCGATCACCCGCTTGGTGTCGTTGGCGTCGACGCCGAGGTCGGCCAGGATGCGCTCGACATCCTCGGCCTGCGCCGCCGTATCGGGATCGGAAATATCGCGCAGATGGATGACGAGATCGGCCTCGACCACCTCTTCCAGCGTGGCGCGAAAAGCCGCTATCAGGTGGGTCGGCAGATCCGAAATGAAGCCGACCGTGTCGGACAGGATGATCGGCGTGCCGTGCGGCAGGCGCACCCGGCGCAACGTCGGATCGAGCGTGGCAAACAGCATATCCTGCGCCAACACCCCTGCCCCGGTCAGCTTGTTGAACAGCGTCGACTTGCCGGCATTGGTGTAGCCGACGATGGCCACCACCGGAAACGGCACCTTCTTGCGCTTGGCGCGGTGCAAGTCGCGGGTGCGGCGCACCGTTTCCAGCTCCTGCTTGAGCTTGATGATCTTTTCCTGCAACTGCCGCCGGTCGGATTCGATCTGGGTTTCGCCGGGACCACCGAGGAAGCCGGCGCCGCCGCGCTGGCGCTCGAGGTGGGTCCAGCTGCGCACCAGGCGCCCCTTCTGATAGTTCAAATGGGCGAGTTCGACCTGCAGCGTGCCTTCCTTGGTGCGGGCGCGCTCGCCAAATATCTCGAGGATCAACCCGGTGCGATCCAGCACCTTGGCGTTGAATTCCTTCTCCAGGTTGCGTTGTTGCACCGGCGTCAGCGGATGATCGACAATGACCACTTCCGCGTGCCCTTCCTTGATGATCTCGGCGAGCTCTTCGATCTTGCCGCTGCCGAGCAAGGTCGCCGGCCGTGGATCGTTGACGGTCACGACACCCGTGTGGATCAGATCAAGGTTGATTGCGCGGGCAAGGCCGACCGCTTCCTCGTGGCGAGCCTCGGCCGAGCGTGTCAGGCGCGGACGGTTCGTATCGTCCTCGCCGCGCTGCTGGCGGGTAAGCACCGGCACGATGACCACGGCCCGGGTCGGACCCTTGGCCTCCGTCCCGGGATGATGCGCTGGTTTTCCGCGAACCTTGTCGTCCGCGTCCTTCTCACGTGCCAATCAGGCGCCCTGGCTTTCCTCGCCATCGAACATCTGAACCGGCTGGCTCGGCATGATCGTGGAAATGGCGTGCTTGTAGACGAGCTGTGAGTGACCGTCGCGGCGCAGCAGGACACAGAAATTGTCGAACGAAGTGACCACGCCGGTCAGCTTCACGCCGTTGATGAGAAAGATGGTGAGCGGGTTTTTGCTCTTGCGAACTGAATTCAGGAACAGGTCCTGAAGGTTTTGCGATCGTTCCGCCATTGTTTTTGTCTTTCGCCGATCCCCTTCGGTTTGCAGCCAATGCGCCAAATTGTCAGGCACATGTCAAGCGCGCAAACACCACCTTGCCGTCAGAACGACAAGCAGAACGAGATATATTGATGTTCATTCCACCTGTGCGGTTATCAGGCTGGACTTTTTTCCGCAATGTCAAAAAAGGCTTGCCGCAACGAAAGTGTTATTGAGCCGGGGTGCCCGTTGGCGACCGGATTGCCGTCAATGGCCACGACCGGCATGGCAATCGTCGTCGCCGAGCTGATGAAAGCCTCCCGCGCCGCCTTGGCCTCGGCGACCGAAAAGCCGCGCTCCTCGATCTTCAGGCCAAGACTGGCCGCGACCTCGAACATGGTGGTGCGGGTGATGCCGCGCAGGATGCCGTGTTCGGCCGGCCTGGTCACGAGGACCCCTTCCCGGGTGACGATCCAGGCGTTCGACGATCCACCTTCCTTGACGTTGCCGTCGGTGTCGACGAACCATGCTTCCTGGGCGCCGGCTTCCTTGGCCTTCTGCTTGGCCAGCACATTGGGCAGCAGGCCGGTGCTCTTGATGTCGACGCGGTCCCAGCGGTTCTCCGGCACGGTGATGACCGCGATGCCGGTCTCCGCCCGCTTTGCGCCGGCGGCCGGATCCGCCTTTCTGGCCGTGATCACGAGGGACGACAGCGTATCCGCCGGGAAGGCAAAGTCGCGGCTGGCAACGCCGCGCGTCACCTGGACGTAGACCAGGCCGTTGACGACATGGTTGCGGCGCACGACCTCGCGCAGGAGAAGCGGCAACACCCCCTTGGTGACCGGCCAATCGATTGACAATTCGGTGAGTGAGCGGTTCAGCCGGGCCAGATGGCGCGGCATGTCGACGATGAAGCCGCGCGCCACCTCGCAGACTTCATAGACGCCGTCGGCGAACTGATAGCCGCGATCCTCGATATGCACGGCGGCATCGGCATGAGCGATGTAGCGCCCGTTCACATAGGCAATGCGCGGCATGGTTCACCTCGGGGATTTGCTTCGGCTTTTCTAGGCGATTCCGCCATCGCCGCAACGGACAATCGCGTGGTCCACTGGACGTCGGGTCAGACGCCCAGCGACTTCAGCTTGCGGTGCAGCGCGGAACGCTCCATGCCGATGAATTCGGCCGTCTTCGAGATGTTGCCGCCGAAGCGGTTGATCTGGGCGATCAAGTAATCCTTCTCGAACTGTTCGCGGGCCTCGCGCAACGGCAGCGCCATGATGTGCTGGTCCGACTGGTTGGGCGTGCGCGGCATGACATCGCCGATCTCGGATGGCAACAGATCGGCGGTGATCGGGGAATCGACATCCTCGCCGCGCGCCAGGATCATCAGGCGCTCGACATTGTTGCGCAGTTGGCGAACGTTGCCCGGCCAGTTGTGCGCCTGCAGCACGGCGAGTGCATCGTCGCCGATGCGGCGCGGCTTGATGCCGGCCTGGCGGGCGATCTGCTTCATGAAATTGTCAACGAGATAAGGAATGTCCTCGCGTCGCTCGGCAAGTCCCGGCACCATGACCGGCACCACGGCCAGGCGATGGTAGAGATCCTCGCGAAAACGTCCGTCGGCGATCATCGCCTCAAGGTTCTGCGACGTGGAGGAGATGATGCGTACGTCGACCTTGACCCGCTTGGTGCCGCCGACCCGCTCGAACTGCTGCTCGACCAGCACGCGTAGGATCTTGTTCTGCGTTTCGCGCGGCATGTCGGCCACTTCGTCGATGTAGAGGATGCCGCGATGCGCCTCCTCCAGCGCCCCGACCTTACGCTCGGTGCCATTCGATTCGGTGCCGAACAGCTCGATTTCCATGCGTTCGGGCGTGATGTTGGCGGCGCTGAGCGTCACGAACGGCGCGCCCTTGCGCGTCGACAGCGTGTGGATGGCGCGCGCCGCCAGTTCCTTGCCCGACCCGGAGGGACCGACGATCATGACGCGGCTGTTGGTCGGGGCGACGCGCTCGATGGTCTGGCGCAGTTGGCTCATCGCCGACGACATGCCGATCAGGTCAAAGGTCTCGCCGCTGCGCTGCTTGAGGTCGGAAACCTCGCGCCGCAGCTTGGACGTCTCCAGCGCGCGCTCGGCGATCAGGATCAGCCTGTCGGCCTTGAACGGCTTCTCGATGAAGTCATAGGCGCCGCGACGGATGGCCGAGACCGCCGTTTCGATGTTGCCGTGGCCCGAGATCATCACCACCGGCAGGTTCGGGTGCATGGTCTTGATCTCGTCGAGCAGGGCCAGTCCATCCAGACGTGAGCCCTGCAGCCAGATGTCGAGGAAAATCAGCCGCGGCGCGCGATCCGCGATCGCCGCCAGCGCACTATCGGCATCGAATGCCGTGCGGGTTTCGTGACCTTCGTCGCTCAGGATGCCTGCGACGAGTTCGCGGATGTCTTCCTCGTCATCGACGATCAGAATATCAGACGCCATTACCGACCTTTTCAGTTTCTCTTTCGTGTTCCGCCCTGCTTTCGCCGCGCGGTGGCGCGGCGGCCACAGGCGGCAGGATGATGCTGATCATCGCGCCACGGCCGCCGTGGAAATTTGCAGGCGCATCATGCAGTTCCAGCCTGCCGCCATGGTCCTCCACGATCTTCTTGACGATGGCGAGCCCGAGCCCCGTGCCCTTCTCGCGCGTGGTCATATAGGGCTCGAGCAGCCGTTGGCGATTCTCCCGTGGCAGACCCCTGCCGTTGTCGATGACGTCGATGCGAATCACGCCATTCTGACGCGCGGCTTGAATCCGGATTATGCCGTGCGAACCGTCCTTCTGTTCCAGACCGTCAATGGCTTCGGCGGCATTCTTGATGACGTTGCCGAAGGCCTGCGCCATCAGCCGGCTGTCGAACGTGCCCTTGAGCGGCTCGCTGCCGAAGTCGCGCTCGAATACGATGTCGGCGCGGCTGACCTCCACCAGGAACGAGGCTTCGCGCAGCGATTCGCGCAGGTCGATCGACTTCATCTCGGGCTTGGGCATGCGGGCGAAAGCGGAGAATTCGTCCACCATGCGGCCGATGTCCTCGACCTGCCGGATGATGGTGTCGGTGCACTGGTCGAAGACCTCGCGGTCCTCGGTGATGACCTTGCCGTAACGACGTTTGATGCGTTCGGCGGAGAGCTGGATGGGTGTAAGCGGGTTCTTGATCTCATGGGCGATGCGCCGCGCCACATCGGCCCAGGCGGAAGAGCGCTGCGCCTGGACGAGATCGGTGATGTCATCGACCGTGACGACGTAGGATTTCTCCTCCTCACCGTCGTCGCCGGCCTCGATGGTGATCTGCACATTGAAGGTCCGCTCGGCGCCGGCGCGATAGAAGGTCACCTGCTCGCGGTAGACCGGCTTGCCGGACTTGCGGCCGATCTCGAAGACGCGGCCGACATGCGGCAGTACGGCGGAGAGGTTCTGTCCCAGTGCCGCCGTGCCTGAGATGGCCAGCATGGTTTCGGCCGAGCGGTTGACGATGCTGACGATACCATAGGGATCGACGCCGATGACGCCGGCGGTGACGCCCGCTAGCACGGCTTCCGAGAAGCGGCGGCGCTCGTCGATCAGATCCTTGGCGGACAGGATCTCGTTGCGCTGCGATTTCAGCTCCAGCAGCATCTTGTTGAAAGTGTCGCCGAGCGAGGCGACGTCGCCGTCCGAAGGCCTGACAGGAACCGCGACGTCGAGATTGCCGGTGGCGACCTCGTCGGCGGCTCCAATGAGCTGGCGAATCGGCCGCACCAGCCGGTCGGCCACCGCGATACCGGTCCAGATGGCCGACAGGATGACGATCAGCGTCAGCGACAGATAGGGCAGCGCGAAAGCCACCTGCGAGGTGCGCCTGTTATCTTCCAGGTTGCGGTATTCGTCGGTGTTGGAGCGGACGATCTGGCGCGCCTTGATCACGTCGGGGTCGACCAGGCGGATGGTGTAGAGGTAGAGGCCCTCGATCTGGCGCAGCTTGACGATGGCGCCCATGATGTTGCGCGTGCGCGGTTCGATGAGCACCGGTTGGCCTTCGGTGGCGCTGGAAACAGCACCTTCCGGCGGTTCCGGCATGGCGAAATCGGCATCGGTCTTGGCACTCATGACGAACGAGCCGTCGGACTTGATCAGCGCGGCATGTGCCAGCCCGCGGCCCTGGGATTCCTTGTTCATCAGATCGAGAAAGCCAGTCCGATCAAGGCCGTAGAGCGTGCGTGAGGCGTCGAGATCATAGGCCATCGACAGCGTCGTGCCCTGCAGGTTGCGTGCGTTTTCCTGGACATAGGCATCGGCGATCGACAGCGACGAGTTGACGATCGTCTTGGTGCGGATCTCGAACCAGCGATCGAGGCCGATGTCGAGCGTGATCGAGGCGATAATCGCCACCATGATGGCGGGAATGGCGGCGACCAGCGCGAACATGGCGACGATGCGCACATGCAGCCGTGAGGCCGCCTTGCCATGCCGGCGCGCCATGACGATGCGATGCACCTCGCGGCCGACCAGCGTGATCAGGAGCAGGACGAAGACGGCGTTGAGCGCGATCAGCGCCCAGGTTGTCCTGGCGTCGGGCGCGATCGGCGTCGCGCCGACCAGGATGGCGAACGAGATGGCCGCCATGATCAGTGCGCCCGCGACCGCCACCACGCCGGGCAGCGCCAGCAGCCGGCGCCCGTCACGCGCGCCGGGTTCGCTGAAAAGCGGTTCGTTCAGTGTCGGTGCCTGCGGAGCCATGTCGCCGTCTAGAACCAGTGATTGCGTCGGATGTATGCAACGCATTGTGGCGATTATGCAACAAGTGTGACCGCAGCGGGAATCTTTCGGCGCTCGGTCCCCGGAAAAGAGCCTTTGAGCCTGCTCGAGCTCAGGCCTGGCGAGACGATTTGTAGACGTTAACGCCGAGTTCGCGAATCTTCTTGCGCAGCGTATTGCGGTTCAGTCCCAGCAATTCCGCCGCCTTGATCTGGTTGCCCCGCGTCGCGGTCATCGAGGCCAGCACCAGCGGATATTCGACCTCGGAAAGAATGCGCTGGTAGAGGCCGGCAGGCGGCAGGTCGCCGGCAAAGGAAGCGAAATAACGCTGCAGGAAGTGCTCGACCGCCTGACCGATCGACAGGTCGTCGGGAATGAGGTTGCCGCCGCCCGGCACCACCGGCCGCTCGCCGGTCTTGAGCTCGGCCTCGATGATCTCGGCCGAGATCTCATCCTGCGAATAAAGTGCCGCGAGCCGGCGGACCAGGTTTTCCAGTTCGCGCACATTGCCGGGCCACGGGTAGCGCTTCATCAGCTCGATGCCGCCGGAGGAAATGCGCTTGGTCTGCAAGCCTTCCATCTCGCCAAGCTTGAAAAAGTGGCGCACCAGATCGGGCACGTCCTCGGAGCGCTCTCGCAGCGCCGGCAGCCTGAGCGGCACGACGTTGAGGCGGTAGAACAAATCCTCGCGGAAAAGCCCCTGGTTGATCAGCGTGCGCAGGTCCTTGTTGGTGGCGGCGACGATGCGCACGTCGGTCTTGATCGGCGTGCGGCCGCCGACCGTCGTGTACTCGCCCTGCTGCAGGACGCGCAGCAGCCTTGTCTGCGCCTCCATCGGCATGTCGCCGATCTCGTCGAGGAACAGAGTGCCGCCTTCGGCTTGCTCGAAGCGGCCGGTGGAGCGGTTCTGCGCGCCGGTGAAGGCGCCCTTCTCGTGCCCGAACAGCTCCGATTCGATGAGGTCGCGCGGGATCGCCGCCATGTTGATGGCAACGAACGGGCCGCCGCGGCGGCGGCCATATTCATGCAGCGCACGCGCCACCAGTTCCTTGCCGGTGCCGGATTCGCCCGAGATCATCACCGTCAGGTCGGTCTGCATCATGCGCGCCAGCATGCGGTAGATGTCCTGCATCGCCGCTGAGCGCCCGACCAGCGGCATCGTCTCGGGCTGTTCCTCCGGACGCGCATCGATCTTTGGCCGGCGCGGCTCCGCAAGCGCCCGGCTGACGATGTTCAGCAACTCGGTGAGGTCGAACGGCTTCGGCAGATATTCGTAAGCGCCTGTTTCGGAAGCACGAATCGCGGTCATGAACGTGTTCTGGGCACTCATGACGATAACGGGCAGTTCCGGCCGCGCCTTCTTGATGCGCGGCAGCATGTCGAAGGCGTTCTCGTCCGGCATCACCACGTCGGTGATGACCAGGTCGCCCTCGCCCGCCGCCACCCAGCGCCACAAAGTCGAGGCGTTGGAGGTCACACGCACCTCATGGCCGACTCGCGAGAGCGCCTGGTTGAGCACGGTGCGGATCGCCGCATCGTCATCGGCGACGAGGATATTGCCGCGGGCGGTCATTTGCTGTCTCCTTCACCGTCTTCGTCAGCGCCGAACGGCATTTCCTTCCAGGCCGGCATCAGGATGCGGAAATTGGTCGCGCGCGGTGTCGAGTCGCACTCGATGATGCCGCCGTGCTCGCCGACGATCTTGGCGACCAGCGCCAGGCCCAGTCCCGAACCGTTCTGCTTGGTGGTGATGAACGGATCGAACAGGATCGGCAGGATATCTTCCGAAACACCAGGGCCGTTGTCGCGCACGCAGAATTCCAGCGGCAGCGAGACACGGTCCTGCGTGCCCGGAACGGAAACACGGATTCCGGGCCTGAAGGCGGTGGACAGCACAATCTCGCCCTGCGGGTCGCTGCCGATCGCCTCGGCTGCATTCTTGACCAGATTGAGGAACACCTGGATCAGTTGGTCGCGGTTGGCAAACACTGGAGGCAACGATGGATCATAGTCCTCCAATATTTTGATTTTCTTTGCAAAACCGTTCTTCGAGATCGCCTTCACGTGATCGAGCACGACATGGATGTTGACGGGATAGCGATCGATCGGCCGCTCATCGGAAAACACTTCCATGCGATCGACCAGCGACACGATGCGATCCGTCTCGTCGGTGATCAGCCGGGTCAGCGCGCGGTCCTCGTCGGACGCCGACAGTTCGAGCAGTTGCGCGGCACCCCTTATGCCGGAGAGCGGGTTCTTGATCTCATGGGCAAGCATCGCCGCAAGGCCGGTCACCGAGCGCGCGGCGCCGCGATGCGTCATCTGCCGGTCGATCTTGTCGGCCATCGACCGCTCCTGGAACATCACCACGACCGAGCCCGGAAATTCCGGCACCGGCGCGACATAGAGGTCGACGACTTTCTCGATGCCGAGGCGCGGCGACGACACATCGACCCGATACTCGTTGACCGGCGCGCGGCGCTCGCGCACCTGATCGACCAGCGTCAGCAGCGGGCTGCCGAAAGGAATGAGCTTGGAGAGTGTGTTGCGCGCCAGCATTGTCGCGCTCGAGCGGAAGAAATCCTCGGCATCGGCGTTGGCGAAGGTGATGAACCCTTCCTCGCTGATCATGATCACCGGGCGCCGGATGGTGTTGAGCACGATCTGGGCGGCATCAGCCATTTTTAGGTCCTGGCCAATAATAGAAGTGCTCATGCCGCGCTCCGCAGGTCGCGTGCCTGGTCGGTGGCCGCAAAGACCTCGCGCAGCATGGCAATGGTCCTCGCAGGCTCGAAAGAAGTGAGAATGGCCTTGCGGCTTTCGTCGGCAACGCCGGCGGCATGGCGGTCGAGATACCAGCCCAGATGCTTGCGTGCCTGGCGCAGGCCGCTCTCGACGCCGTAGAGCGCCAGCATGTCCTCGTAATGGGCAACGACGTAGTCGGCCAATGCCGTCGCGCTCTCCGGCACGCCGGGAGCCGCCGTGCCGGCCGCCGCGGCCGCGATGCCGCCGGCAATCCAGGGCGCGCCGTAATGGGCGCGGCCGACCATCACCGCATCGGCGCCCGATTGGTCAAGAATGGCGGCAGCCTCGGCCGGCGCACGGACATCGCCATTGGCGACGACCGGGATGGACACTGCCTCCTTGACGCGAGCGATGGCGCGCCAGTCGGCCTTGCCCTGGTAGAACTGGCAGCGCGTGCGGCCATGCACCGTCACCATCTTGACGCCGGCCTGCTCGGCGCGGCGCGCAAGCATCGGCGCGTTGAGCGCGCCTTCGTCCCAACCGAGCCGCATCTTGACCGTCACCGGCACATCGACCGCGCCGACCACGGCCTCGATCAGCGACAGCGCGTGATCGAGGTCCAGCATCAATGCCGAGCCGGCATAGCCGCCGGTGACCTTCTTGGCGGGGCAGCCCATGTTGATGTCGATGATGTCGGCACCCTCGCCGGCGGCGATGCGCGCGCCCTCGGCCATGTGCGCCGCCTCGCGGCCGGCCAGCTGCACCATATGGACGGGCAATCCGGAATGCCGTATGCGCAGGTCGAAACCGGCGCGACCCTTGGCAAGCTCGCCGCTGGCCACCATTTCGGACACGACCAGGCCCGCGCCATGCGCATGGGCGCGCTTGCGGAAGGGTTCGTCCGTTATCCCCGACATCGGTGCCAGGAACACGCGATTGCGGATTTCGACGCCGCCGACGTCGAGAGGCGCGGCCAATGTGGTCAAATTAACCATGCACAAAAACCAAGCACGTCCATTCGTTGCACATTCTCTAGCCATATCGGTCGCAATGTGCAACGCGGAATGACGCCACATTACGGCGCAATTGGGAAAATGCTGGCCTTCGGCTTTGGCCGAGACTAGGACCACTCAGGCATGACTGACGCGAGCGAAAATCAGGCTTCAGATCGGAATGGCAAGGTCGCGGTGGTTATCGTCGCGGCCGGCCGTGGCGCGCGCGCCGGACAGGCCGATGGCCCGAAGCAATATCAAAGGATTGGCGGCCGCGCCGTCATCGCTCATGTCATCGACATTTTCCTGGCCCATCCGCTCATCGGCCGGATCGTCGTGGCCATTCACGCCGAGGACCAAGAACTCTTCCGGCAAGCGGTCGGCACCAATGCCGATCGGGTCACGGCGATTGCCGGCGGCGCGACCAGACAGGATTCGGTTCGGCTCGGGCTTCAAGCCCTGAGAAGCTACGCGCCGGACAAGGTCCTTATCCATGATGCCGCGCGTCCCTTCGTCGATTTGGATCTGATCGACCGGACCATCGCGGCGATCGGCGAGCGCGAGGGCGCACTCCCCGCCCTCCCCGTTGCCGACACGCTGAAACGCGAATCGGCCAGCGGCCTGGTCGGCGAGACCGTCTCCCGGAACGGGCTTCACGCGGCGCAAACACCACAGGGCTTTCCATTCCTCGCGATCATGGCAATGCATGAGGAAGCCTACCATCGGGGCAAAACCGACTTTACCGATGACGCGGCGATCGCCGAATGGATGCAAATGCCGGTAAAGCTCGTTCCCGGCTCGCCGGACAATGTCAAACTCACATGGGCACGAGACATCGCCATGGCGCACCAGCGACTTTCCAGCGAGCGGACCCACTTTCCCGATATCCGCACCGGCAACGGATACGACGTCCACGCGTTCGAGCCCGGTGACCATGTCACCCTGTGTGGCGTCGCCATCCCGCATCACAGAAAATTGTCCGGCCATTCGGACGCCGATGTCTGCCTGCATGCGCTCACCGATGCGCTACTGGCAACTTGTGGCGCCGGCGACATCGGCACGCACTTCCCGCCATCCGATCCGCAGTGGAAAGGCGCTGCATCAAGGATCTTCGTCGAACACGCGGCCCGACTCGTGCGCGAACGCGGCGGCCGCATCGCCAACGCCGACATCACGCTGATCTGCGAGGCACCGCGCGTCGGCCCGCATCGCGAGGCAATGACGGCTGCCCTGTCCCGGATGCTGGGCATTTCGGCGGACCGCATCTCGATCAAGGCGACCACCAATGAAAAGCTCGGCTTTGTCGGACGCGAAGAAGGCATAGCGGCGATCGCCACCGCCAGCGTGGCTTTTCCAGGCGAGATACCGGCATGAGCAGCGGCGGGCTTGCCGATGCGCTGCTGCAAGCCTGCCTGCGGCGCGGCATCATGCTGGCGACGGCCGAAAGCTGCACCGGCGGCATGATTATCGCCGCGCTCACCGATATCGCCGGATCCTCCGCCGTGGTCGACCGCGGCTTCATCACCTATTCCAACGAAGCCAAGATGCAGATGCTCGGCGTTTCGGCCGCCACGCTCGAAGCGCATGGCGCGGTGTCCCGCGAGACGGCGATCGAGATGGCCGGCGGTGCCCTCGCCCGTTCGCGGGCCGCGCTGACCCTGTCGGTCACCGGCATCGCCGGACCCGGCGGCGGCTCGGTGCAAAAACCGGTCGGCCTCGTCTGGTTCGGGCTGGCGCTGGCGGGCCAGCCGCCTGTCGCCGAGCGGCAGGTCTTCGAGGACAAGGGCCGCGATTTCATTCGCCGCGAGACGGTCAGGCACGCTCTGGGTTTCGGCTTGCGCGCGCTCGACAAGGGTCTGGGTAGCCAGGTCGCCAACTAGACCAATACTTTTCCGATTGCGCGTGTCAATCGAGCGCGAATGGTTGAAATGCGGAGCTATCGATGTCGATAGGGCCGCCCCTCATTCATCACACATTCATGTTCTGGGACTTAACAGGCCGACCACGCCGCAAGGGTCTTATCCCCATGCGTTGGCTTTACATATCGATGCACCAATGAATGTCACCCAAAAGTGACCTCGGTTTTGGTGCAGCGGCATGTATGGAAACAAAGACCTGATGCGCGTTGCGCGAATCCGTTTCGATGCGACGTGCTTTAGGGCACCGATCAAGCAAGAAATATCAGCAGCGATTCCAGATGTCACTCAGTGAAACCCGTGAACCCGTCAAAAAGAACTCTCACCAGGCCAAAGTAACGGCGGGGTCGCTGGCGCGCGATCAGATCCTTATCGGCCCCGATTTCATCCAGAAAGGCGAGCCGCATGAGCGGCTCGACCGGTTCTTCGGCGACCTGGCGAGCCGCTTCGACGCCGCACCGGCAGTCGTTTCCGGCGGCCGGCCCTGGTCATACCGCGAGTTGAACAGCCGCGCCAACCAGTTCGCGCATCTGCTGATCGAGCGCGGCGTGAAGCCGGGCGACAGGGTAGGCCTTTTGCTGGATCGCTCCGCCGAAACCTACATCGCCATCCTTGCGGTGATGAAGGCCGGAGCGGCTTTCGTCCCGCTGGCCACCGCGTTTCCCGAAGATCGCATGGTGATGATCATCGAAGACGCCAATGTCACCATGGTGATCAGCGTCTCCGGTTATGCCGCGCGCGTGGCGCGCCTGCCCGTTCCGCATATCTCGATCGACTCCGCGGAGTCTGAAATCGCGCTCAAGCCGGAAACGGCACCTTTGCCGGACGGCAGCCAGGATCAGGTCTGCTACATCCTTTACACATCGGGCACCACGGGCAAGCCGAAGGGCGTGGTCATCACCCACCAGAGCTTCTGCAACTTCATCCGCGTCGCCGCGGCGTCCTACGGCTACCAACCCGGCGACCGCGTGTACCAGGGCATGACCATCGCCTTCGACTTTTCCTCGGAAGAGATCTGGGTGCCTTTTGTCGCTGGCGCCACTGTCGTGCCGGCGCCTGGCCAGCAGCCGCTCGTGGGCGAGGAACTGGCCAGTTTCCTGCGCGAGCATCACATCACATGCATGGCCTGCAGCCCGACCCTGCTGTCATCGATCGAGAGCGACGCGCCAAGCCTGCGCGCGATCCTGGTCGGCGGCGAGGCCTGTTCGCCGAAGCTCGTGGCGCGTTGGGCAAAGCCCGGTCGCCAGATCCTCAACACCTATGGGCCGACCGAAGCGACGGTCACCGCCACCATGGCCTTGCTGAGCCCGGACGAGCCGGTGACGATCGGCAAGCCGCTGCCCACCTATTCGATAGCCATCCTCGATCCGGAAAAGCCTGATGTACTGACCGGCGACCAACTGGGTGAGATCTGCATCGGCGGCATGGGCGTGGCCGTTGGCTATCTCAACCGGCCCGACCTGACCGAGCAGAAGTTTGTCCGGGATTTCATCGGCCTGCCCAACAATCCCAGCGGCCGCATCTATCGGACGGGCGACCTTGGCCGCATCAACGATAAGGGCGACATCGAGTACCACGGCCGCATCGATACGCAGGTGAAGATCCGCGGCTATCGCATCGAACTGGGCGAGATCGAGGCGGTGCTGCTGGATCAGCCTGGAATCGCCCAGGCCGCGGTGACGACGTGGGAAGTCGAGCCTGAGCGCACGGAGTTGGTCGGCTACTATGCGCCGAAGGCTGGCGGCGAAGGCGTGGATCGCACCCTGCTCGTCCAGGAGCTGAAGCGAAAGCTGCCCGACTACATGGTTCCGGCCTATCTGGAGCAGCTGCCCGCGATTCCGATGACCGTTTCCAACAAGGTCGATCTGAGGAAATTGCCGAAGCCGACCAGCGCACGTGTCGCCGCCGGCCACGCGATGATCGACCCGCGCAACGAAGACGAGAAGTTTCTCGTCGATACCCTAGCCGCGGTGCTGAAGTTCGAGGATATCTCCATCGAGGATCACTTCTTCGACGACCTCGGCGCGAACTCGCTGCTGATGGCCCGGTTCTGCGCGCGCATCCGCTCGCATAAGGGCTGGTCGACGACGTCCATGCGCGACATCTACCTGCACCCCACGGTAGCGCGGCTCGCCGATTACCTGCGCGCGCCGCAGATGGCCGCGGTCGCCACAAGCGAGCCGATGCTGACGCATCGGGCTTCCAATCTCGCCTATTGGAGCACGGGCTTCGGCCAGTTGCTGTTCTACGCGGTCTACAGCTATGTCTCGCTGTGGGCGATCAATGACGGGCTCAACTGGATCTATGACGCGCTGGACGACTCGACGCAGCTCTATCTGCGTTGCGTTCTTCTGTCCGCCGGCGTGTTTTTTGGGCTCAGCGGCTTTGCGGTCATCGCCAAATGGCTTCTGGTCGGCCGTTGGAAGGCTGAAACCTTCCCAATCTGGGGGTGGCGCTACTATCGCTTCTGGGTTGTGAAGACACTGGTCCGCAGCGCGCCGGTGGTGCTGTTCCGCGGCAGCCCGCTCTACAGCCTCTATTTGCGCCTGCTCGGTGCGCGGCTCGGTCATCGCACGGTCATCGAGTGCCGCTCCGTTCCGGTCTGCACCGACCTGATCACGATCGGCGACAACTCCATCCTGCGCAAGGACTCGATGATCCTGGGTTTCCGCGCCCAGGCGGGCTACATCCACACCGGCCCACTCAACATCGGCCATAACGCCTTCGTCGGCGTTGGCTCGACTTTGGACATCGACACCCGCATCGGCGACGGCGCTCAGCTCGGCCACGCCTCTTCGCTGCATCGCGGGCAAGCGATCCCCGCCGGCGAGCGCTGGCACGGATCACCCGCGATTGCGACCGAGGCGGACTATTGCAAGGTTCCCAATGTGCCGCTGTCGAGAGCGCGCCGGATAATCTATGAGACGATCCAGCTCTTCATCCTCTTCGCCATCGTCACGCCGTTCCCGCTTTTCTTCCATGCCTACTGGCAAAATGTCGGCGACGACTATGACGAGACCATCGGCATCGTTGCGATCGGCACCACCGTCACGGTGGCGGGCTTCGTTATCGGCGGGGTGCTGCTGGCCGCCATCGTGCCGCGGCTGTTCAATCTCATGCTGAAGCCCGGTCGAAACTATTCGCTCTATGGCTTCCACTACTGGCTGCAATCGATGCTGGAACTGGTCAGCAACGTGCGTTTGCTGAACGTCCTGTTCGGCGACAGCTCGGCCGTCGTCTACTATCTGCGCGCCATTGGCTGGCGCTTGAACAAGGTGGATCAGACCGGTTCGAATTTCGGCACCAACCAGCGGCACGAGAACCCGTTGCTGAGCGAAATCGGTTCGGAAACCATGGTGTCCGACGGTCTGTTCATGGTCAACATGCAGAAGTCGGCCAACTCCTTCCGCCTCGAGCACACACGGGTCGGCGAGCGCAATTTCTTCGGCAACAACATCATCTATTCACCGGATTCCCGCACCGGCGACAATTGCCTGCTCGGAACCAAGGTCCACGTGCCGGTGGACGGTCCGATCCGCGAGAATGTCGGGCTGCTGGGATCGCCGCCCTTTGAAATCCCGCGCATGGTCAATCGCGACAAGGAACTTCTCGGATTGATTTCCGACGAGGAGCGGCGCCGCCGCCTGCCGCTGAAGAACCTCCACAATCTGGTCACCGCGTTGCTGTTCCTGGCCGCGCAATGGCTGATCCTGTTCGTGACGCTCGCCATTTGGGACCGCGCGCTCAATTACTATACCGAATGGGCGCAGACGGCCCTGTTCGTGGCGGTGGTGCTGACCTCGGCCATCGGCATACCATTCTACATTTTCCTCGAACGCGCCAGCCTCGGCTTCCGCCGGCTGAAGCCCAGAATGGCCACGATCTACGACCCCGTGTTCTGGCGGCACGAACGCCACTGGAAATTGTCGGATTCGCCGATCATGGGCCTGTTCACCGGCACCCCGTTCAGGCCACTCATCCTGCGCATGCTGGGGGTGAAAGTCGGGCGACGCGTCTATGACGGGGGAAGCATCATTACCGAACGGTCGCTGGTGGAGATCGGTGACGACGTGACGCTCAACGAGGGTTGCGTCATCCAGGCCCACTCGCTGGAGGAAGGGGCGTTCAAGTCCGACTACATCCGTATCGGCAACGGCTGCACCCTGGCTCCGTCCTCTTTCATCCACTACGCGGTGGTGGTCGGTGAGGGATCCGTGGCGGATGTCGACTGCTTCGTGATGAAGGGCGAAGTACTCGAGCCGAACACCGTCTGGCGCGGCAACCCGGCGAAACTCTATGGTGTGGTGACGCCGATCGATGCGCGCGCGATGGAGATAGGACACGCTCCGTGACGGGTGATGCCGGCGTTGGCTCTCGGCCGGTTGTTCTGGAGCCCGTCGGCAAGGGGAACCGGGCGGCGATACTGGCGCTGGAGCTGTCGCCCGAGCAACGAGGATTCGTCGCCTCCAATGCCGAATCGTTGGCCGAAGCCCGGCAGGATGACGAGGCCATAGCCCGCGCCGTCGTGGCGGCCGGGCGCGTGGTCGGGTTCCTGATGTACAGTGCCCCGGACGACGATGACGAGGCGACCATCTATCGCTTCATGATCGACCGTCGCGAACAGGGCAAGGGCCGCGGCCGCGCCGCGGTTGCCGAGGCGCTGAAAGAGATTGCGCGCCTGAGCCACATACGCCGCGTTTCGATCTGCTACGAACCGGAAAACGAGGCCGCGCGCCGTCTCTATGCCAGCTTCGGGTTCGCCGAGAAGGGATTGGACGAGGACGGCGAGATGATCGCCGTACTCGAACTGGGCCGATAACGAGTTGAACACCCAGCCGGAAGGCACACCACCCGCCATCGAGAGTGCTGTCGAACAGGCACTCTCGGCCCTGGCACCTGCGGGCCTGCTATGCGGCTGCCATCGCATTCGCATCGGCGACGAACAATATCTGCTGCCGGCGGAAAACGTTTCCATCGCCACACGCGAAAACAAGGCGCGCGCCGCCAGTGGAGCCGGCCGCCGGATCGCGCATGAGTTGCTGCGGCGCTTGGGGGCAGCCGATGTCAGGGTGTTGCGAGGCGCTTCGGGAAACCCGATCTGGCCAGCGGGTATCGTCGGCTCGATCGCGCATGACGAAGATATGGCCGTGGTGGCCGTCGCAAGGGTCGGGAGCATGAGAAGCGTCGGTATCGACATCGAGCCTGCCTTGCCGTTGCCTGACGACCTTCTGCCCATAGTGTCGGCGCCGCAGGATCGACTGGGCGGCGATCTCGATCCAGGCTTGAGCGGCCGTATTCTCTTTGCGGTCAAGGAGGCGGCCTACAAGGCTTCGTTCCCGCTCGACGGCCGCGTGCTGGGCTTCGAAGACATCGCCGTCGATTTCAAATCGGGCGAAGCGGTCACTTCATCCGGCCGCCGGTTGACCGTGCGCTTTGCCATTGCCCCGAGAATTCTGGCGTTGGCATACTAAGGGCAACAGAGCCTCAAGCCGGCGCGATTCCGTAAATCACGTCGGCTCGCTTCTCGAAAGCCTCGGCGAACATGCGAAAGGCGCGATCGAACATGGTTCCCATTAGCGCGCCCAGGATGCGGCTCTTGAACTCATAGTCGATGAAGAAACGGACGACGCAACCGCTGCCGTCGACTTCGAAACGCCAGACATTGCTCAGATACTTGAACGGGCCATCGATGTATTTCACGTCGATGGCATTCTCGTCCGGCTTCAGCAGCACCTGCGTGGTGAAGGTTTCGCGGATCGCCTTGTAGCCGATGCTCATGTCGGCGACGAGGATGGTGCGCCCGTCACGTTCCTTGCGCGAGCGGACCGTCAGCGCCTCGCAAAGCGGCAGGAATTGCGGATAGGTCTCGATATCGGCAACCAGGGCAAACATCTGCTCCGGCGTGTGGGCAACGCGGCGGGTGGCTTCGAATTTCGGCATGAACCCGGCTCTAGAGCGCGTCGCGTCGAAGACGCATCAGAGCGATTTCGCGAATTGCGCTTCGCGCGCCGCACGCAGCCTGGCGAAATCGTCGCCGGCATGGTGCGAGGACCGGGTCAGCGGGCTTGAAGCCATCAACAGGAAGCCCTTGGTCCTGCCGACCGTCTCGAAGGATTTGAATTCCTCCGGGGTGACGAAACGGATCACCGGATGGTGCTTCTTCGACGGCTGCAGGTACTGGCCGATGGTCATGAAGTCGACATTGGCCGAGCGCAGATCGTCCATGAGCTGCAGGATTTCGTTCCGCTCTTCGCCCAGGCCCACCATGATGCCGGACTTGGTGAAGATCGACGGATCGAGTTCCTTGACCCGCTGCAGCAGCCGGATCGAGTGGAAATAGCGGGCGCCCGGCCGGACCTTCAGATAATTCGACGGCACGGTCTCCAGATTGTGATTGAAGACATCGGGCTTGGCCGCCACCACGATCTCCAGCGCGCCGTCTTTGCGCAGGAAGTCGGGCGTCAGGATCTCGATCGTGGTCGAGGGCGTCGCCGCCCGGATCGCGCGGATGACGTCGGCGAAATGCTGCGCCCCGCCATCGGCGAGGTCGTCGCGGTCGACCGAGGTGATGACGACGTGGCTCAGCCCCATCTGCTTGACGGCATGCGCCACGCGCGCCGGCTCGTCTGCATCGAGCGCGGTCGGGATGCCGGTGGCGACATTGCAGAAGGCGCAGGCGCGGGTGCAGATCTCGCCCATGATCATGAAGGTGGCGTGCTTCTTGTCCCAGCACTCGCCAATGTTGGGGCAGCCTGCCTCCTCGCACACCGTCACCAGCTTGTGCGATTTCACGATCTCGCGTGTCTCGGCATAGCCCTTCGACACCGGCGCTTTGACGCGGATCCAGTCGGGCTTGCGCAGCACCTCCTGGTCGGGCTTGTGCGCCTTTTCAGGGTGCCGCAGGCGCGGCGCATTGGCGATCGTGTCGAGAACTGTGACCATCTCAAACCCGGTTTGTTTTCGCGGCCGCCGCTGGCAGCGGCCATCCAGACGTCATCTAGGACTTTTCAACGCAAAGAAAAAGGCCGCTGCGGCGCATGCCGCCACGGCCGTTTTCGCATAACTGGGATTGTCCAGCCCTAACGGCGCACCAGCCGGCCTACGAAGATCAGCAGGCAGGCGCCGATGAAGCCGGTGATCAGATAGGCTGTCCAGCCGATGCCGAAGGGTTCGATGTTGAGGGCTCGCAGAATGGCGTTCAGCACCACCGCGCCGGCTATGCCCAGAATGATGTTCATGACGATGCCGGTGTTGCTCTTCATGACCATTTCGGCAAACCAGCCCGCCAGTCCACCGATGATGATGGCTGCGATCCAGCCCACGCCATTCACGTCCATATGCGCTCTCCTTGCATGAGTGAAAATGCATCCGGAACCGAACTACCTTGCCGGCGGGATCCCATGGCTTGCGTGCCTGAGTCTCGTGCGGCCAATCTATCACGCGTTGAGCGCCCGGCCATAGGCGTCGAGCACGCTCTCCTTCATCATCTCCGACAGCGTCGGATGCGGGAAGATGGTGTGCATCAGCTCTTCCTCGGTCGTCTCCAAATTCATCGCCACGACAAAACCCTGGATCAGTTCGGTCACCTCGGCGCCGACCATGTGGGCGCCGAGCAACTGGCCGGTCTTCTTGTCGAAGATGGTCTTGATGAAGCCCTGGTCTTCACCGAGCGCAATGGCCTTGCCGTTAGCGGCGAACTGGAAACGCCCGACGCGGATGTCTTTTCCCTCCGCCTTGGCTTTCGCTTCCGTCAGGCCGACCGAGGCGACCTGCGGGTTGCAATAGGTGCAGCCCGGAATCTTCAGCTTGTCGGTGGCATGCACGCCGGGGAAATTGGCGATCTTCTCGATGCAAACCACGCCCTCATGCTCGGCCTTGTGCGCGAGCATCGGCGGCCCGGCGACATCGCCGATGGCGTAGATGCCGGGCACATTGGTTTTGCCGTAGCCGTCGATGACGACACAGCCGCGATCGGTTTTCACGCCGAGCGTCTCAAGACCGAGGCCCTCGATATTGCCCTGCACCCCGACGGCCGAGATCATGCGGTCGGCGGTGATCTTCTCGACCTTGCCGTCCTTCATCTCGACATGCGCCGTAATGGAGTTGGCTGATTTCTCGACCTTGGTGACCTTGGCCTCGAGGATGATCTTCATGCCTTGCTTCTCGAACTGCTTCTGCGCGAATTTCGAGACCTCGGCGTCCTCGACCGGCATCACCGCCGGTAACAGCTCGACCACCGTCACCTCCGCGCCCATGGTCCGGTAGAAGGAGGCGAACTCGATGCCGATGGCGCCCGACCCCATCACCAGCAGCGACTTCGGCATCTCCTTCGGCACCATGGCCTCGAAATAGGTCCAGATCAGCTTGCCGTCCGGCTCGATGCCGGGCAGCGCGCGCGGCCGCGCGCCGGTCGCCAGGATGATGTGCTTGGCGGTGTAGGTGCCCTCGCCCTTGACGCCCTTCGGCACCGGCGGCTGCGGCTCCATCGGCTTCTTGGCAGTCTTGGAGACCACGATCTCGCCGGGCTTGGAGAGCTTTGCCTCGCCCCAGATCACGTCGACCTTGTTCTTCTTCATCAGGAAGGCGACGCCGCCATTGAGGCGCAGCGAAACCTTGCGCGAGCGGTCGACAACGGCGGCCGTGTCGGCGCTGACCTTGCCGTCGAGCTTCAGGCCGTAATCCTTGAGGTGATCCGAATAGTGCATGATCTCGGCCGAACGCAGCAGCGCCTTGGTCGGGATGCAGCCCCAGTTGAGGCAGATGCCGCCCAGATGCTCACGCTCGACGATCGCCGTCTTGAAACCGAGCTGGGCCGAGCGCACCGCCGTGACATAGCCGCCGGGGCCGGAGCCGATGATGATGACGTCGTAGTTCTCAGCCACGGTTCTTCTCCTTAGTCACAGTTCCAGCATGACGCGCACGACGGGTGTCAGCGCCCTGCCGATGTTTCGCGTGTTTTCGGCGTCGAGATGGACGCCATCAAGGGGCGTGGTTTGCGCCACCGTGCCTGCATCGAAGAAGCCGCAGCCCGCTTCTTCGGCAAGTGCTGCGTATTGCGGTGCAAGCTGCTTCGAAGCCTCGTCGCCGCCGGCAAACATTTCCTTGAAGTCGGGATCGTCCGTCCTTGTGACGACGGGCGGCGACACGATGAGGATCTGGGGTGCGGCCCAGTCGAACGGGTAGTCATGGCCGCGCACGATGTCGATCAGCCGCTGGATGCCTTGCTTCGCCGCCACCGGATTGCCGTGGATCCAGGGCTTCATGTCGTTGGCGCCGAGCATGATGACGATCAGGTCGATCGGCGCATGCGTGGTCAGGACGGTCGGCAAGACCCTGGCGCCATTGCGGTCGGCTCCGGCCAGATGGTCGTCAAAGGCCGTGGTGCGGCCGTTGAGGCCTTCGGCGATGACTTCGATGTCACTGCCGAGCCCGGCCTGCAGCACGCTCGGCCAGCGGTCTTCCAGTGGATGACGGCCACCCGCGGCATTGTAGCCCCAGGTCAGCGAATCGCCGTAGCAAAGCACCGTCTTCATGCGTTCACCTGTGCCGTGATCAAACCGCGCCTCACCCGCCAGCGCACGAACAGCCATTGTAGGACGATGGTCACCAGACCTGGCAGAGCAAGGCCGACAACCAGGGGAATGTCCTTCTTCACCACCGCGGCGCTGCTGTCGGTGTAGAGGATCAACGCAACCAGCAGGGTAAGCAGCACCACAAACACGATCAGCAGCCACTTACCCGTCTTGGCCACCGCCGCGACCGGATCATTCTGGAATTGCGCCACGAAGAAGACGAAGGTGACAATGCATGTCGCCAGCACCGAGAACATGAAAACGATGATGTATTCTTCCTGCGCGCCGGTGGCGACGGCCAGTTCCTGCGCGACGAGGCCACCGGCGAAGCCGGAAAGCATGAAGGCGAAAAGGCTGGTGAAGAACTTTCGCACAGCCTTGTCCCTTTCTACACCAGCATGCCCATCGGGTTTTCGATCAGCCGCTTGAAGGCGACGAGCAGTTCGGCGCCCAGCGCGCCGTCGACGGCGCGATGGTCGGTCGACAGCGTCACCGACATCACGGTGGCTATTCTGATCTCGCCGTTCCTGACCACCGCCCGCTCCTCGCCGGCGCCGACCGCCAGGATCGTCGCATGCGGCGGATTGATGACCGCGGCAAAGTCCTTGATGCCGAACATGCCGAGATTGGAGACGGCCGTCGTGCCGCCCTGATATTCCTCCGGCTTCAGCTTGCGGCTGCGGGCACGGCTGGCCAGATCCTTCATCTCGTTGGAGATGGTGGACAGCGTCTTTTCCTCGGCTTTGCGGATGATCGGCGTGATCAGCCCGCCGGGGATCGACACGGCAACGCCGACAT
Organism: bacterium M00.F.Ca.ET.205.01.1.1; assembly: GCA_004791255.1. Lineage (GTDB taxonomy): Bacteria > Pseudomonadota > Alphaproteobacteria > Rhizobiales > Rhizobiaceae > Mesorhizobium. The sequence goes on along the minus strand of SRUQ01000011.1, from coordinate 160,960 downwards.
CGGCATGCTTGTGCTTGACCATGGCGCTGTCGGTCCAGGAGGCATTGGCGTCCGGCACCGCCTTCAGCGCCATGGCCATCGCCTTGATCACCATGTCGTTGACCGAGAGCTTGTAGGCGGGAGCCTCACCCTTTTCGGTTTTCTTCACCGGTGCCGCCGCATTGAGCTGCGTGCGCAGCGCCAGCAGCGCGTCGAGCTCGCAGTCGAGCGTCAGGTAGAAATGCGGGATCGTCGACTTGGCCTCGACCAGCCGGCGCGCGATCGTCTTGCGCATATTGTCGTGCGGAACGAGTTCGTAGGAGCCCTGCTCGAACAGCTTCAGCACCTGGTCGTCCGACATCGCCTTGGGTACGGCTGCCGCGGGCGCCGGTGCGCCGGCAGGCGCTGCCTTCGCGGCCGGGGCAGCCTTGGCGCCGCCACCCGCGATTGCTGCCTCAACGTCGGCCTTGACGACGCGGCCATGTGGCCCCGTGCCGGTGACAGCCGCCACATCGACGCCGGCATCCTTGGCGATACGGCGTGCGAGCGGCGAGGCGAAGGTGCGTTCGCCATCGGCATGACCATTGGCAACCGGAGCGGCTGTCTTGGCTGGCGCGGCCGCTGCAGCAGCAGCTTCCGGCTTCGGTGCTTCGGCTTTTGGCGCCTCGGCCTTGGGCGCAGCACTGCCACCACCCTTTGCCGCAGCACCTGCATCCTCGCCTTCGCCGGCCAGAATGGCGATCAGCGCATTGACCTTGACGCCTTCGGTGCCGGCAGGGACGACCAGCTTCGCCACCGTGCCTTCATCGACGGCTTCGACCTCCATCGTCGCCTTGTCGGTCTCGATCTCGGCGATCACGTCGCCCGGCGAAACCTTATCGCCTTCCTTGACCAGCCATTTTGACAGATTGCCCTCTTCCATCGTGGGCGAGAGCGCCGGCATGGTGATGTTGATTGGCATTTTGTCCTCCCGCCCGGTTCAGCGATACGCGACGGCTTTGACCGCCTCGATGACCTCGCCGACATTCGGCAACGCCAGCTTCTCGAGGTTCGCCGCATAGGGCATCGGCACGTCCTTGCCGGCAATGGTGATGACCGGAGCGTCAAGGAAATCGAAGGCGCGCTGCGAGACCTGGTTGGCGATATGGTCGCCGACCGAGCTCTGCGGATAGCCTTCTTCCACCACGACCAGGCGGTTGGTTTTCTTGACCGAGGCGATGATGGTGTCCAGGTCAAGCGGACGGATCGTTCTGAGGTCGATGATCTCGGCGTCGATGCCCAGGCCGCGCAGCTCGGCCTCGGCCTTGACCGCATAGGTCATGCCGATGCCGAACGAGACGATGGTGACGTCCTTGCCCGATTTGTGGATGCGCGCCTTGCCGATCGGCAACACGAAATCGTCGAGCTTCGGCACGTCGAAGGACTGGCCGTAGAGGATTTCGTTCTCGAGGAAGATGATCGGGTTCGGATCCCGGATCGCCGCCTTGAGCAGGCCCTTGGCGTCGGCGGCCGTGTAAGGCATCACCACTTTCAGGCCCGGAATGTGGCTGTACCAGGCGGCGTAGCATTGCGAGTGCTGGGCGGCGACGCGGGCTGCCGCCCCGTTCGGTCCACGGAAGACGATCGGCGCGCCCATCTGGCCGCCGGACATATAGAGCGTCTTGGCGGCGGAATTGATGATCTGGTCGATCGCCTGCATGGCGAAATTGAAGGTCATGAACTCGACGATCGGCTTCAGGCCGGCCATCGCAGCGCCGACGCCGACGCCGGCAAAGCCATGCTCGGTGATCGGCGTGTCGACGACGCGCCGCGGCCCGAATTCTTGCAGCAACCCTTGCGTGATCTTGTAGGCGCCCTGGTATTCGGCGACCTCCTCGCCCATGACGAAGACATCGCCGTCGCGGCGCATTTCCTCGGCCATGGCGTCGCGCAACGCTTCGCGCACCGTTGTCGAGACCATCTCGGTGCCGGCCGGAATATCGGGATCGGCAGCGATCTCGGTCTTCGGCGCCGCCGCGACTGGTGCCGCAGCCTCACTCTTGGCCGCAACTGGCGCAGGCGCCGCTGCCTGAACCTTGGCAGGCTCTTCGCCGATGCCTTCGCCGGCCTTGTCGGTGTCTTCGCCTTCAACCGCAAGCACGGCGATCACCGCGTTGACCTTGACGCCTTCGGTGCCGGCGGGAACCACGATCTTGGCAAGCGTGCCTTCATCGACGGCCTCGACTTCCATCGTCGCCTTGTCGGTCTCGATCTCGGCGATCACGTCACCGGCGACGACCTTGTCGCCTTCGTTCTTCAACCACTTGGAAAGATTGCCCTCTTCCATCGTCGGCGAGAGCGCGGGCATGAGAATTTCGATCGGCATGTCCTGGCCCCCTTACAATACGATATCGGTCCAGAGCTCGGACGGATCCGGCTCCGCGTCGTTCTGGGCAAATTCGGCGGCGTCGGCGACGATGTCGCGAACCTCCTTGTCGATGGTCTTCAACTCGTCCTCGGTCGCCCACTTCTTGTCGATCAGGCGCGCCTTGACCTGCTCGATCGGGTCATGTTCGGAGCGCATCTTCTGCACTTCTTCCTTCGAGCGGTATTTCGCCGGATCGGACATCGAGTGGCCGCGGTAGCGATAGGTCTGCATTTCGAGGATCAGCGGACCGTTGCCGGCGCGGCACCATTCGGTAGCGAGATCGGCGGCGGCCTTCACCGCACGCACGTCCATGCCGTCGACCTGGATGCCCGGGATCTTGAATGAGGCCCCGCGATGGGAGAAGTCGGTCTCGGCCGACGAGCGCGACACCGAGGTGCCCATGGCGTAGCGGTTGTTCTCGATGATGAAGATCACCGGCAGCTTCCACAGCGAGGCCATGTTGAAGCTTTCATAGACCTGGCCCTGGTTGGCCGCGCCGTCGCCAAAATAGGTCAGCGAAACATTCTTGTTGTCGCGGTAGCGATTGGCGAAGGCGAGACCCGTGCCGAGCGACACCTGCGCGCCGACAATGCCGTGGCCGCCGTAGAAATGCTTTTCCTTGGAGAACATGTGCATGGAGCCGCCCTTGCCTCGCGACAGGCCGCCGCGGCGCCCTGTCAGCTCGGCCATGACGCCCCGCGGGGACAGATCCATGGCCAGCATGTGACCGTGATCGCGATAGGCTGTTATCATCTGGTCGCCTTCGATCAGCGCCATCTTCATGCCGGTGACGACCGCTTCCTGGCCGATATAGAGATGGCAGAAGCCGCCGATGAAGCCCATGCCATAAAGCTGACCGGCCTTTTCCTCGAAGCGGCGGATGAGCAGCATGTGCCGATAGGCGGAAAGCTCATCGTCCTTGGTGAAGTCAGCCGGCTTTGGCGCCGAAAGACCGGATTTGCCGTCGGATTTGGATTTGGCAGGCGCTTTTCTGGCTGCGGTGGCCATGCATCACTCCCTGTTGGCGTCTCTTTGCGGACATTGGAGCAGATGAAGTCTGCCCCTGGGGAGATAGCCTCCCCATCGATTTGTGGGAGGCTAACACGGAAAAACGCACTCCGCCATGTCGAAATTGCATAGCTGGCATGCGCCTAAGCGATTAAAATCATTGAAAATATTGGCGATTAACCGAAAATGGATTAATTCGCCGAGGCCGGCAACATGATGGTGATTTCATCGGCCTGGGACAGATTGAGCGCCTTGCGCGCCTGCTCGTCGAGCATATCCTTCTCCAGCGTGCCATCATGCATCAGCCTGACACGCCGCTCGAGTTCCATCCTGCGCGCCTTGACCGCGTCGAGCTGCCCCTGCAGCGAGACGATCTCGGCTTCCAGCTTGTATTTCGAATTGATGCCGAATTCGCCGTGATAGGCATGGAAGCCGAAATAGGCGAGAAAAACAACGCAGAGCGAGGGAATGATCAGCCGGCCGGTGTTTCTCTGCTTGTGCTGACGCGTCCACATGGTCGATTCCCTGTGGCCGCGAACTCAAGCGGCCCTGGGTCTTTTTCGCCCGATTGTGCTTAACGGACGGTTACGGAAGGCCGGCTTGGGCGTCCGGAAATGAAAAAAGGGCGGGATGTCCCGCCCTCTCCATATCCAGGATGTGCTGCAGGATCAGCCCTTGATCACCGACTTGCCGGCATAGCTCGCTTGCTTGCCAAGCTCTTCCTCGATGCGGATGAGCTGGTTGTACTTGGCCATGCGGTCCGAACGAGACAGCGAACCGGTCTTGATCTGTCCGCAGTTGGTGGCGACGGCGAGATCGGCGATGGTCGAATCCTCGGTCTCGCCAGAGCGATGCGACATGACCGCGGTGTAGCCGGCCTTGTGCGCGGTCTCGACGGCATCGAGCGTCTCGGTCAACGAGCCGATCTGGTTGACCTTGACCAGGATCGAATTGGCAACGCCCATGCGGATACCATCGCGCAGCCGCGCCGTGTTGGTGACGAACAGATCGTCGCCGACGAGCTGGGTCTTCTTGCCGATCAGGTCGGTCAGGTACTTCCAGCCTTCCCAGTCGTCCTCGGCCAGGCCGTCCTCGATCGAAATGATCGGGTAGTCCGCGGCAAGCTTGGCCAGGTACTTGGCCTGGGCCTTGGGATCGCGCGTCTTCTTCTCGCCCTCATAGACGTAGTTGCCGTCCTTGAAGAACTCGGTTGCCGCGCAGTCGAGGCCAAGCGCGATCTCCTCGCCCGGCTTGAAGCCGGCCTTCTCGATCGATTCCATGATGAAGTCGAGCGCTACCGGCGCGCTCTTCAGGTTCGGCGCGAAGCCGCCCTCGTCGCCGACATTGGTGTTGTGGCCGGCATCCTTCAGCTTCTTGCGCAGCGTGTGGAAGATTTCCGAACCCCAGCGCACGCCTTCGCGCAGCGTCGGCGCGCCGACCGGCAGGATCATGAACTCCTGGAAATCGATCGGGTTGTCGGCATGCGCGCCGCCATTGATTATGTTCATCATCGGCACGGGCAGGATGTGAGCCTTGGCGCCGCCGACATAGCGGTAGAGCGGCAGGCCGGAGGCGTCGGCCGCGGCCTTGGCCACAGCCAGCGACACGCCGAGGATGGCGTTGGCGCCGAGCCGGCTCTTGTTGGGCGTGCCGTCGAGCTCGATCATGGTCTGGTCGATGTGGATCTGGTTTTCGGCTTCCATGCCGCCGATCGCCTCGAACAACTCGCCGTTGACCGCCTCGACGGCCTTGAGCACGCCCTTGCCGAGATAGCGGGCGCCGCCATCGCGCAGTTCGACGGCTTCGTGGGCGCCGGTCGATGCGCCCGAAGGCACCGCCGCGCGGCCCATCGAGCCATCTTCGAGCACGACGTCGACCTCGACGGTCGGATTTCCACGGCTGTCCAGGATTTCACGCCCGACAATGTCGATGATGGCGGTCATTGCGATGTCCTCGATTGATCTGAAGGAAGCGTCGCGCCCGTCTTAGCCAAAGCGACGCAAAAGGCAATCGGGGACGGATCAAAAAGGACGCCGGGGAATGGTGTCTCCCGAAAGGGAAGACGCTCGAAATGCCGGAAGGCGCCCCGACTCCAGCGCCTCGAGCCGGCAAAGGCGACTATCCTCAGGGTACACGCCATGCGTTTGCAAACGAATACACCGCTCCTTGCCGGTAACGGCGACTTTATGCTTCCAACCCCGGCATTCTAAAAACAGTCAAATCCCGGCATGGCCTCGCCTCGAATATCGGTTTGAAGTAGTCTGAGTTGTTTATTGACGGTCTCAATAAACGTTACTACGCTTACCTCTTTGGGAGGGGAAAATGGCAGCGATATCCGGTACTGGCTGGGAATTCCTTATTGCCCGGCAAGTCGAGCATATGAGAGGCACCCGGCGCAGAACAATCGGAACCTATCAGGTTTTTCATAACGGCACGGCAATAAAGGCTCTGTCCGGTTTCGTCTGTGAGTCACGTGGCCCGGGCGACAATACCAAGGCCAAGAACGGCAGGCGCATCGAGCCCGGTACCTACCCGTTGGCAACGCAGGCTGGAACGCATTATGTGACGATCGGCTATACCGGCGGCAAGACGCCGCCGAAACCCGGGCTGGAACTCCAGAAGACAAACAAGCGCAGCGAAATCCTCATTCATCCAGGGGTGACCTTTCTATCAAGCATCGGATGTATCAATCCGACCAAGAAAATGACCGGCCCGCTTTCCGACATGGATTTCACGGAGAGCCGCACGCGTGTGATCGCGCTCATCGAAGATCTGAAGGCCTTTGCCGGAAGCGGCTTTCCGAACGCAAACGGCAAGAAAATTCCCAACGCCTCAGTTGTCGTTGTGGGCGACCCGGTGCTGTCGACGGAAAGCGTCGTGAGCATGCTGGAAGCCGCGGCAGGAGCAGCCGCGGGCGATCCGAAAAAGGGCTTGCCGGCGGCGGTTTTCCAGAAATTTGCCCCGCGACCGGCCAGCGGTTCGAAGCAAGCGATTTACGACGGTTACATCGGCGCTTTCACCTCGGCGAAGGGGCTGAAGACCCTTGGCGACTGTGGCGCATGCGCCAGCTATGACAGGCTGATGCATTTCTTCGCTCAGGCTGCGATGGAAACCGGTGGCTTCACCCTCATTCGCGAATCCCTGACCTATACGACCGTCGGGGCGATCCGCAACGCCTGGAAATCGCGAGCGGCGAGCAAGACCGACCAATGGATCAAGGACAATCTGCTACGTAAGCCGCAGGCGCTGGGCGACTGGGCCTATGGAGGCCGCATGGGCAACGTCAAGGGGACTCTGGATGGCCACAATTTCCGTGGCGGCGGCACATTCCAGACCACCGGGCGCGATGCTTACACGGCCAGAGGCAAACTCGCCGGCGTCGACCTTGCCAACCATCCTGAATTGATCGAGGACCCTCAGATTTCGCTGCTGGCCGCTTGCGCCGAATGGAAGGATTCGGGCTGCAATGCGTTGGCGGACGCCAGCCAGATTCGCAAGATTTCCAGGGCGATCAATGTCGGTAACGCCAATTCCAGCACGCCGGCCAACGGCGAAGCGGATCGGATCGCCTGGCATGAAAAAATCTTCAAGGCGGTACACAACGCCGGGCTGCTTGGCTGATCATCCAGCGCTCTCACATTCGACGACACGACGTCACGATAATTCATGAGCACGAATCGAGCGATGGACTAACATCGGACGGCGCGGGGCGAAACGGGAGGAGTTTCGCCATGTCCGAGTTGAGCGGTATCGTGAGTCTGTTCCTGATCGTCGCCGCGTTCCTGACGTCGTGCGACACGCAGCAATCACCGCCGAAGGCCTCCGTGCCTTTGCCGGCCCTGCACCTCAGCGAGTGACCGTCGAGCAAAAGAAGGCCCCGAAACGGGGCCTTCTTTTGTCATGCAGCGGTCAATGCCAGTAGGGCGTGACCCTGTAGTATTCATACGACGCATCGCGCGCTCTTTCGCCATCGGCGCCGGCCAGTTCATTGATGGAATATGCAGGTGCTGCCTGCAGCTGGTCCTTGGAGAACGGCACGACGTAGCCGCCTTTGTCCTCATCATAGTCGAGGCTCGCCCATGGGATGGCATGGTATTTCTCGCCGATGCTGAGAAAGCCGCCAAAGCCGATCACCGCGAACATGATGCCGTTCGACGTCTTGTCGAGCATGATATCTTCGATGCTGCCGATGCTCCTGCCTTCGGTGTTATAGACGGATGTTCCGATGACCCGCGAAGCGGCGATGGCTTCGGTATGGCCTGTCTGGGTTGTCATGGTGTACTCCTCGTTGTCGCTATCTCTTTGATTTAGAAACGGATTCAGATTTCGGGTCGATTCGACCTGAAATCACCCGGCCCTAGACTTTGACAATGAGAGGCGGGAACGAAAGTTCCCGATTTTTCAGCCGGGGTCTTCTATTCGGCCAGGATGAAAGTGACCTTCATGTTGACGCGGTAGGCTGCAATCTTGCCGTCCTCGACGACGATTTTCTGGTCCTGTATCCAGGCCCCTTCGACGTTCTTCAGGGTCTTCGAAGCGCGCGCAATTCCCTTCTCGATGGCGTCCTGAAAACTCTTCTTCGATGACGAGGTGATTTCGGTGACGCGGGCGACGGACATGGCTTCCCTCCTGCCAAAACGCTCATTTGCCGGACAAGCGTACAACTGCAGCTTGCCGGCCACAAGCCAAGCAGGCCGGCAGCAGGATTGGCCGCCTGCGGCAGTCTTCACGGCCGAGTAAGGTTGGCCGGTTCGGCGATCAGACTGGCTTAGCGGCCCTTCGCTATCCGATCGAATGCCATCAGCTTTTCCAGCAGCGCCGGCATGTCTTTCAGCGGCAGCATGTTCGGCCCGTCGGACGAGGTCGAATTGTCGGGATCCTGGTGGGTCTCGATGAACACCCCGGCGACGCCGACGGCAACGGCGGCGCGGGCCAGCGTCTCGACAAAGCGCCGCTCGCCGCCGGAAGAGCCGCCCTGTCCGCCCGGCTGCTGCACCGAATGCGTGGCGTCGAAGATGACCGGCGCGCCGATCTCGGCCATGACAGGCAGAGCCCGCATGTCGGACACCAGCGTGTTGTAGCCGAAGGATGCCCCCCGCTCGGTGGTCAAGACGTTGGCGTTGCCGGACCCGGTGATCTTGGCGACCACGTTCTTCATGTCCCACGGGGCGAGAAACTGCCCCTTCTTCACATTGATCACCTTGCCCGTCCTGGCCGCTGCGACCAGCATGTCGGTCTGGCGCGACAGGAAAGCCGGAATCTGCAGGACATCGACGTGCGGGGCAACGATGGCGCACTGCTCCTCGGTGTGGACGTCGGTCAGCACCGGCAGCGAAAACTCCTTGCGCAACTCGTCGAAGACGGGAAGCGCTGCGTCCATGCCGGCGCCGCGTGTCGCCGACAGCGAGGTGCGGTTGGCCTTGTCGTAGCTGGTCTTGTAGACGAGGCCGATCCCGAGTTTGCCGGTCAGTTCCTTCAGTGCGCCGGCCATGTCGAAGGCATGCTGGCGCGATTCGAACTGGCATGGGCCGGCAATCAGCGACAGGGGAGCCGTGTTGTCGAAGACGACATTACCGACGGTGACCGACGAATTGGGCGCCAGGGGCTTGTTCATTGTATCTCCTGAAAGACGAAGACGGCGCCCTGCCCGGATGCCGGCCGCACGATGATTTCATTGCCCGACATATCGTATTCGATGGCATTCGCTGCAAGCAGGCTTGCAATGACATCGGCGCGCCGGACCGAAAAGACCACGGCGGCGAAGCGCAATTCTGTCGGCGCCCCAGCCGATGTACCGAAGCGTGCCGTGAAAGCGGCCGGGTCAAGCACGGTCAAGGTCGCGTTGGGCAGGTGAAAGGCGCCGCCCGGCGCACTGGCAGGATCGTTCACCGCCACGGAAATCAGCCGGTGCTGGCCGGCCGGCCGGTCGCTTATCGCCACGATCTCGACAATTCCGGAGGCACCATTGGCATGGGCCTGCAAGGCCGTGCGGTCCACTTTCGGCGCGTTGATCCGCTGGCAGGCAAACAGGAACGCGTCGCTTGCCTCGCCGGAAGAGCCGAAGGCCAGCTTGAATGAGGCCATATCGCTTTTGCCCGATGTATCGGTGAAAGCCCGCGAAAAGCTCAGCGTGTTTCCGGCCGACATGCCGGCACTGACATAGCGCGCGTAATCGGCATCTGCGTTGTCGGTGCCCAGGACCATCGCGGAAAATCCCTCGTCACCGCGGCCATCGCGATAGAGGCGATCGCGCGCGACGAAGGCATTGCCCTCGGCAATGGCCTTCGTCGCCGTCTTTTCGTCCGCGATCGCGAGCGGTTCCAGATAGGTGCCGTCGGCGAGGAAGACACAGCAATTCTGCGTGCCGAACGGATGCACGCCTGTCGGCGCGACGACGAAGCCAAGTGCTGTGAGCCGCGCCCGCGCCACCTCGAGGTTCGCCGTCGGCAGCACGAGGTGGTCAAGCGGATGGGTGCCTGCGGATGCTGTTCTGGTCATGCCGCGGCGGTGTGCATCATTCCGCAAAACCGTTCAAGAGCCTCCCTCTTGCTGCTAACGGCGCGGATCAGCTCCCGACCACCACATCGGCGGAATAACGTAACTCGCGCAAGGGTTTGACCCGGCTTGTGGTTTGCGCATAGAGCGGGTGCGCCTTGTAGGCGGCCAATGCGGCCGCGTCGGCGAACTCGGCATAGACGACCACGTCGATTTCGTCCGACAGCGGATCGACCTTGGTGTTGAGCGTCACCTCGAACAGGCTGGAATGGGGGATTCCGCCGAGCGCCAGCAGCCCGGTGCGCACCGCCTCCACATCCTCGTTGTGCCGCGCGCTGAAGAAAACGATATGCCGGATCAACCCAGCCTCCTCGATCAAAAAATGCCGAGGTCTTTTGTGACGACGCAACGGCCAAGGTCAACCGTTCACGGTGCCGCGCGTCCTTGCGACGCGCTGGAGGCGGCATGGCATGCTATGCCCGGGAGATGAAGACATCGACGGATACGCAGGCCACCATCGTCGGCCTGACAGAGTTAGCCCTTGCCGGTGACGGAGCGCACGATGTGCGAGACTTCCCTGACGGTGACATCGAGATACCGGCCGTGATTGTAGAGACCGTCCCAGATAAGGAAGAACGCAACGGCGCAGATGGCGATTACATAACGCATAGCTAAACCTATCGCACAAGCGCGGCTGCAGCCATAGAGGTTTTGCCGCGCGAGCGCAGATCCTACGAGCCCAAAAGGGCAACCCGTTGCCGTCGGCGACCTTTGCCGGCGAAAGTCGCCTGCCTGGCACAGCCCGGCTCGCGGCTTGCCTCTTGAAGTTCCCCTTCATGACGTGGAAGATTGTCGCGGGCATTCACTGGGAAGCGCTGAAGCTCAGTTTAAAAAGACGCGCGCTTTCGTTCGAGCCCGCCCATCGCGGAACCGGTCAGCTGCCGGGATCAGGCATCGGCGTTCGAACCTGGCGAATGATCCAAGAGACCGTCGCCCGGCAATTGCGCCGGCGCGGCGGAAATCAGGGGCGTGAGATGGCTTACAAGGAACATTCGGGCGTGGCGCCGGGCGACGCGGTCAGGCTCGATGAGTTCAATTTCGCCGAAATCGTCAAGGGCCTGCCGGCCAAGGCACGCATGGTGCTGTCGGCGGCGATGAACCTGCCGCGCGGCTCGCTCAAGGTCAGGATGCCGGATGGCCGTGCCGTCCTGGTCGGCGGCAAGGCGCCCGGTCCTGATGCCGAGCTTGTGCTGAAGAACTGGCGCCTGCCCGGCCGCGCCTTTTCCGGCGGCACGATCGGCGTTGCCGAATCCTACATGGACGGCGACTGGGAAAGCCCCGACGTGACCAGTTTCCTGGAGCTGTTCGTGGTCAACTCCGCCTTCGGCGAGAAGGTTGCCGGCGGGGCAAGCTGGCTGATCAATACGGTCCAGCGCATCCGCCACTGGTTCAATGAAAACACGCGCTCCGGTTCGAAGCGCAACATCTCGGCCCACTACGATCTCGGCAATGCCTTCTACAAGGAATGGCTCGACCCCAGCATGACCTATTCCTCAGCGCTTTACGCCAACGGCGCCAACGACCTGGAAAGCGCCCAGGCTGCCAAGTACCGGGCACTGGCAAGGGATACCGGGATCGGCAGAAAGGATCATGTGCTGGAAATCGGCTGCGGCTGGGGTGGCTTCGCCGAATTCGCCGCGCGCGAAATCGGCTGCCGCGTCACCGGGCTGACGATCAGCCGCGAGCAGCATGATTTCGCCAAGGCCCGTATCCAGAAGGCCGGGCTAGCCGACAAGGTCGACATCAAGCTGCAGGACTATCGCGACGAAACAGGCACTTACGATCGCATCGCCTCGATCGAGATGTTCGAGGCGGTCGGCGAGAAATATTGGCCCGTGTTTTTCTCCAAGATGAAGTCCTGCCTGAAGCCCGGCGGCACGGCGGGCCTGCAGATCATCACTATCAACGAGGCCGCCTACGACACCTATCGCGCCCGGCCGGATTTCATCCAGCGCTATGTCTTTCCGGGCGGCATGCTGCCGACGCCGTCGATCCTGAAATCGCTGGGCGCCGCACACGGCCTTGCCCATCTGCGCGAACGCGTTTTCCCCGAGGACTACGCCCGCACGCTCGCCGAGTGGCGCCAACGCTTCTGGGGCTCGTGGGAGAAGATCGTGCCGCTCGGCTTCGACGACCGTTTCAAGAAGCTGTGGGAGTTCTATCTCCACTATTGCGAAGCCGGCTTCCGCGCCAGCTACATCGATGTCCGCCAGGTGGTCTACAAGGCTTGAGGAACCCGGAGGAAACGACCGGGTCAGCCCGCTCGTTTGCTCGATGCCTCAAAGCAGGATGCGATATTTCGCGAACCCCGCCTCGCCTTCGCCCGCGGGCTCGATCTTCAGCGACTTCACCTCGGCAATGAAATCCTTCGCTCTCGGGCCGGTCTCGAACAAGATGCTAGTCCCGGGCAGTGGCGCGAACGACCAGTTGTCGTCCGCCGACGGGTTGATGGTGCCTTGGCTGACGATGTAGCACACGATGACGTCGCGGTTGGTGTCCGGCGCCTCGTAGATGATCTTGGACGCGTTGATGTCAGGGAAATTGCCGCCACCACCGGCGCGGTAATTGTTCGTCGCCACGACGAATTTCTGTTTGGGATCAATTGATTTTCCCTGAAACATCAAGTCGGCGATGCGATTGGCGCCGACATTCGCCACCCCGCCTTTGGCATCGTATTTCGGCGGTTGCGACAGGTCTATTTTGTAGGTGACGCCGTCGATGACATCGAAATTATAGGATGGGAAATCGGTGTTGATCAGCGCCTGGTCGGCTTTCCCCGCCTCAATCTTGTTGAAGATGCCGGCTGACATTTCCAGCCATTCCTTGACCTCGGCACCGGTGATTTCGACGGCCCGCACCGTATTCGGATAGAGATAGAGATCGGCGACGTTCTTGATGGCGATGTCGCCCGCCGGCACGTCGGTGTAGTAGTCGGCGCCGTTGCGCCCGCCCGCCTTGAAAGGCGCGGCCGCCGACAGCAGCGGCACGTCCTTCCACTGCGTGCTCTTCAATATGTCTTTCAGATACCAGCTCTGCGCCTGGCTGACGACCTGGACCGACGGGTCGTCCGCGACCAGCGCGAAATAGGAATAGAGCGGGGCCGAAGTCTTGCCGACGGGACGGCGCACATAGGCGAGCGTCGCCTCATGGTCCTGTTCGAGCGCCGCAATGATGCGCTTATCGTCCGGGACGGTCGGCTTGTTCTTGTTGTCGACGCGCTCGAAGATCGGCCGTGCCTCCGATGTCGCCGAGACCACCTTCCACTTGGATCCGTCGCGCTCCAGCATCAGGTCGATCAGGCCCATATGCGAGCCCCAGAACCCGCCCATGACGGCGGGTTTGCCTTGCAGCGTGCCCTTCTGCGTATCGACGCCGCCGAGCGACTGGAAATCCTTCTTGCCGGGGAACACCAGATGCTGATGGCCGGTGAAGACGGCGTCGATGCCCTCGACGCCGGCGACGAAGAACGATGCGTTCTCCATCATGTCACCCTGCTTGACGTCGATGCCGGAATGCGAGAGCGCGATGACGATATCGGCGCCTTCCTCCTTCATCTGCGGCACCCAGGCCTTGGCCGCCTCGACGATGTCGCGCGTCTTGACGTTGCCTTCGAGATTCTTGAGATCCCAGACCATGACCTGCGGCGGCACGAAGCCGATGATGCCGATCCTGATCGGCTGCTCGGCGCCCGAACCGTCCTTGATCTTCTTGTCGAGGATCACATAGGGCTTGAGGTAGAGCTTGTCGTCGCGCGGGTTCGCGGCAAGCTCGGTGCCGCGGATCAGGTTGGCGCAGACGAAGGGGAAATTGGCGCCGGCCAGCACCTTGTCGAGGAACGACAGGCCATAGTTGAATTCATGGTTGCCCAGCGTCGAGCACTCGTAACCGAGCAGGTTCATGCCCTTCATGATCGGATGGACGTCACCGTCCTTCAGGCCTCTTTCATAGGCGATGTAGTCGCCCATCGGGTTGCCCTGCAGCAGATCGCCATTGTCGATCAGCATCGAATTGATGGCTTCCTTGCGCACCGCGTCGATCAGCGATGCCGTCCGTGACAGGCCCATCGTGTCGTTCGCTTTGTCGGCGTAGTAGTCATAGGGCAGCACGTTCACATGGATATCGGTGGTCTCCATGATGCGAAGATGCGCCTGGTTGGCCTGTGCTCGGGCGGAGAAAGGATGAAGCATGGTGAGCGCCCCTGTGGCGGCCCCGGCAAGAAAACCGCGGCGGGAGACGGGGTGGAGCAGTGGCGACATGTTTTCTCCTCTTCGACGACGTGACAAGCCCTGCCCCGCCGCCAACTTCGCGCCGAAATCACCTTGAGTCTATTCAAGAAGTCGCGCGCATCGCAGTCGACCAGCAACAGATGACGGGCGGATGAAACAGGGTGGGGAGTTCAGGTCTTGTCGTCGTCGCCTTGCGTGATCAGCCGCGAGCTGCGCTGTCCCGTCACGTAAATCCATAGCCAGCTTAGCGAGACGGCAAGCCGATTGCGGAAGCCGATCAGGAAATAGATGTGCGCTATCCCCCACAGCCACCAGGCCGGCCAGCCGGTGAGCTTGAGCCAGCCGAAATCGATCGCGGCCGCCCGCTTGCCGATCGTCGCCAGATCGCCGGCGTGCTTGTAGTGGAAGGGGCGCGCGGCGATGCCGCCGGCAAGCCGTGCCTTGATTGTCGCGGCGACATGCCGGCCCTGCTGCTTGGCTGCTGGCGCCACACCTGGCACTGGCCGCCCATCGGGGCGCAACACGAGGGCGGCGTCGCCGATGACAAAGACCTCAGGGCTTCCCGCTATGGTGAGATCGGGTTCGACCAGCGCCCTGCCCGCCCTGTCCGCTGCCGCACCGAGCCATTCGGCGGCGGGTGACGAGGCAACGCCGGCGGCCCACAGGATCGTCCTGGCCGGCAGTCGCGTGCCGCCAAAGACCACGCCATCGGCGTCGCACAGCGTGACGGCCCGGCCAAGCTCGATTGTCACGCCAAGACGTTCGAGCGCGCTTCTGGCATAGGCCGATAGCTTTTGCGCGAAATTGGCCAGAATGCGTTCGCCAGCTTCGATCAGCACGACACGCGTCTGGCGCGTATCGATGTTGCGGAACTCGCCGCGCAGGGTGTCATGTGCCAGTTCGGCGATTGTGCCGGCGAGTTCCACGCCGGTCGGACCGCCGCCGATGATCGCGATCGTCAGCAGCGCCTGGCGCCTGGCGGGATCGGTTTCGCGCTCCGCCTGTTCGAAAGCCAGAAGGATCTTGCGCCTGATCGTGGTGGCGTCCTCAAGCGTTTTTAGCCCGGGGGCGAACGGTTCCCATTCGTCATGGCCGAAATAGGCGTGGCGCGCACCGGTCGCCAGCACCAGCGTGTCGTAGGCAACCGCGCTGCCATCGTCGAGCAGCACGCGCTTGCCGGCACGATCGACACCGGCGACATTGGCGAGCAAGGTTGTCACGTCCTTGCGTCTGCGCAGGAGATGGCGAACCGGCCACGCGACCTCCGACGTTGCCAGCGCGGTCGTCGCCACCTGATAGAGCAGCGGCTGGAACAGATGGTGGTTGCGCTTGTCGATCATGGTGATGCGCACCGGCGCGCCGGCAAGGCCGCGCACCAGTTCGAGCCCCCCGAACCCCGCCCCGACAATGACGACATCGTGGCTGGCTTCAGTCATCCCATTCACCTTCGCAAGCAAGGCCGCCTGCAATGAATATAGGTATTTTTGTGCACTGCAGCAACGCATGCTGCCCTTGCCTGAGACTCGTCACTGTGCGTCGTGAATGCGCATGTCGCGTCCCTTGCGAGATGTATAGTCCTGATCGGAACTGGCATGAGGTGAAGCATGGCTAACGATCGTGACGAGCAAGGCCCGGCGCAATATGCCTCGCCGCCCTGCTTCCTGCATGAACTCGACCCTGCCTTTCAGGCCCCGTTGTCCGACTGGAGCGATGTGCGGCGCTGGCGCAAAGGCGAGCGTGAGCGATTGATCGCTGCCCGCCTTGCCGTTTCGGCGGATGCGCGAACGGTGATGTCGCAACGCATTGCGGAAGGCCTGGACGCGGTCATCGGCGAGATTGCCGGCCGCATGGTGAGCCTCTACTGGCCGTTTCGCGGCGAGCCGGATCTGCGGCCCTGGATGGCCTCGATCAACGAACGCGGCGGCCGCACCGCGCTGCCGATCGTCATCGAGAAGGGACAACCGCTGATCTTCCGCGCCTACAAACCGGGCGACCGTCTGGAAAAGGGCGTCTGGAACATCCCGATCCCGGCTGAGGGCGATCCGGTGCTGCCGGATATCGTCATCTCGCCGATCGTCGGCATCGATCCCTCGAACTACCGGCTGGGTTATGGCGGCGGCTTCTTCGACCGCACGCTGGCCGCCATGCCTTTCAAGCCGCTGGTCATCGGCGTCGGCTACGGACTGCAGCGCATCGCCACCATCTATCCGCAGCCGCACGACATCCCGATGGATCGATTGGTCACCGAGGCCTACTCAATCTAGTCTGTGCTGAGATTCAGGTCAGGTCGGCATCGCCTGAATATCGACTAGGCTATGCCATTTCCGGCTTCATCCCCATTGCGGTCCGGTCGACGATCTCGCGCAAGGCAAAGGACGAGTTGATCTTGGTCACATGCGGCATAGCTGAAAGCCATTCCTTATGGATTCGCTCGTAATCGACGAGATCCTTGGCTGCGATGCGCAGGATGTAATCGTATTCGCCGGACATCAGGTGGCAGGACAGCACGTTCGGGCACCGCTTGATCGCCGCTTCGAAATCCGACAGCGTCTTTTCGAACTGACCCGACAGCGATATGTGGACGATCGCAGTCATCTGATGGCCGAGCGCGGCGTTGGAGAGGCGCGCATGATAGCCACGGATGGTTCCGGACTTCTCCAGATTGTCGAGCCTGCGCGAGCAGGCCGACTGCGACAGGCCGACCCTCTCGGCAAGGGCCGCATTGGGTATCCGCCCATCCTTCTGCAAAGCCTCGAGAATGGCGATATCAATCCTGTCGAGCGGCATTATTCGTGAATCCTGCGAATATCCAGTGATTTCACGCAACGATTAGCGAAACGCACGTGCTCGCGCAAGCGCATTCGCAAACACCTGCACAGCGATTCATGGTTCACTACAGCCATACAGGGAAACGAGCCCAAAAGGGCCGGATCAGGAGAAGAACATGCGCGTCGGCTGCCCCAAGGAAATCAAGAACCACGAATACCGCGTCGGCCTCACGCCCGGCGCCGTCCGCGAATATGTCGCCCATGGCCACGAAGTGCTGGTCGAGACCGGCGCCGGTGCCGGCATTGGCGCCGACGACAATGCCTATCGCGCCGCCGGCGCCACCATCGCCAAGACGGCGGCCGACGTGTTCGCCAAGTCGGACATGATCGTCAAGGTCAAGGAGCCGCAGCCCAACGAGTGGGTGCAGCTTCGCGACGGCCAGATCCTCTACACCTACTTGCACCTGGCTCCGGATCCGGAGCAGACCAAGGGCCTGCTGGCTTCGGGCGTCACCGCGATCGCGTATGAGACCGTGACCGACGACCGTGGCGGCCTGCCGCTGCTGGCGCCGATGTCGGAAGTCGCCGGCCGCCTGTCGATCCAGGCCGGCGCCACGGCGCTGCAAAAGGCCAATGGCGGTCGCGGCGTGCTGCTCGGCGGCGTGCCCGGCGTGCTGCCCGGCAAGGTCACAGTGCTCGGCGGCGGTGTCGTCGGCCTGCATGCCGCCCGCATGGCGGCCGGCCTTGGCGCCGACGTCACTATCATCGACCGCTCGATCCCGCGCCTGCGGCAGCTCGACGATCTCTTCGCCGGTCGCGTCCACACCCGCTACTCCACCGTTGAGGCGCTCGAGGAAGAGTGCTTCTCGGCCGATATCATCGTCGGCGCAGTACTGATCCCGGGCGCGGCGGCGCCGAAGCTGGTCTCGCGCGAAATGCTCTCGGGCATGAAGAAGGGCGCGGTGCTGGTCGACGTCGCCATCGACCAGGGCGGCTGCTTCGAGACTTCGCACGCGACCACCCATGCCGAGCCAACCTACGAGGTCGACGGCGTCATCCACTATTGCGTCGCCAACATGCCAGGCGCCGTACCGGTAACGTCGGCGCATGCGCTCAACAACGCGACCCTCCACCATGGACTGCAGCTCGCCGACAAGGGCCTGAAGGCGCTGGTCGACGACCATCACCTGCGCAACGGCCTCAACGTCCACAAGGGCAAGATCACCAACCGCGCGGTCGCCGACGCGCTCGGCTACGAACTGGTCGAGCCAAAGGCTGTGCTCGCCGCCTGATCTGACCTGAACACAGCTTCCTCCGTCAGCCCGCCGGTTCATTCCGGCGGGTTTTTTCTTGGCTCAGCAGTGCAGACAACAAAAAAGCGGAGCCAAAGCCCCGCTTCCTCGATATCGAGATGTGCCGCCGGTCCATCCGCGGTCGGCAAATCAATCGACAATCGCTTTCTAGCGCATCAATGCGACGGGAGTACGACAGCCGTTTCGTGAGCCGGAAAGGTTCGTCCGGTCAGGCGCGTTCGATCCGGCATTGGTAGCAATTGTTGCGTGCCGAGCGGACATGGACATAGGCGATGTCGTCATTCTCGAACAAAGTCTCGGCGCGCCCGGTGATCGCATCGGTCGCGATGACGCCGCCACTGCCGTAGACGATGCGGTTGTCGCGGCCATAGCCGCGCACGATGTAATCGGGACTTTCGAGAATCTCGGGAACCGCTTCTGTTTCCGCTGCGCGATCGCATTCCTGCGCATGCAGGAATATCGGGCCGGTTTCGGCATAGGGTTGAAGATCGGGGAACGGCCGATAGGCCAGAACGAGGTAGGCGTCACCGTCGGCGATGTTCCTCAGGCAATGACGGCAAGGCATACCATCGCCGTCGGAAATCCTGCGTTCGGGCTTGTTTCCATAGGCGTCAGGGCCGCCGCGCTGCAGGGGCCTGACATCTTCGGTCGGCAGCGCTTTGAACTGAATGGTCATGGTGAATCTCCGGTGGGGTTGACCGGAAATTATGGGTCCACGCCGCCAATTCCCACCCGATTCCTGCCAAGTACGAAGACCGGTCCACCCTGCGATCGATCTCGTCAAGCGTGGCCAAGTTGCCTAGGTTCATACGAAGCCGGCTAATTGAATAGACCATTCCGACGGATCGGCGAATGATTTCGAAGCCGCGACGTCACGGTCGCATCACGCTGGCGGAACGCTCGAGGAATGGCAGCGGCCGCACGGTCTCCTTCTTCTGCGCCACCGGCCTGAAACCGAGCTTCTGGTAAAGAGGCAGAGCAGCGGGATGGTCGAGCGTGCAGGTCTGCACTGTTACCTGTTTTGGGCCGTACGACCACGCGGCGGCAATCGCCGAGCCGAGGAACCAGCGGCCGAGACCGAGGCCCGTCGCATGTTCCATCATGCCGAAATAGGCGAGTTCGACTTCGTCGGGCAGATGCGGCTTGAGATCGAAGAAACCCGCCGGTGCGCCGTCAAGATAGAGCACCCTGATATCGCGATCCTCCCGATGAATGCCGGCTGCAAGCTCGTCATCGTCCAGCCTCAGCACATTGACCCAATGCCATTTGCGCCCCACCCGATCCATCAGGTACCGATAGAAATGCAAGGGAATGTCCCTGGTCTTCAAGAGCGCGACCTGGCGGTTGTAGGGCACTGGCGGCGACGCGGCCGGGGGCGCATGCATTTCGAGAAACGTCACCGTGACTTCAATGTCTTGCAGCGTTTCCATCGTCGTCATTCCTTGCCGGTCACGACCGGGGTGTCGGAGAGCCCGCCCCATTCCGTCCAGGAGCCGTCGTAAAGCCTGTTGTCGGTATGGCCAAGCGTTTCCAGTGCCAGCGTGATGACCGCGGCCGTCACACCAGAGCCGCAAGAGGTGACGACAGGCTTCGACAGATCGATGCCGGCCTCCTCGAGGACCTTGCGCAGACGGTCCTTCGGCAACAGCCTGCCGTTTTCCGACAGGACTGAATATGGCACGTTGCGTGCGCCCGGCATGTGCCCGGAGCGGATTCCGGCGCGGGGTTCCGGCTCCGTGCCGGTAAAGCGCCCTGCCCCCCGCGCATCGGCGATCTGGCTTGTCCTCTGATCGACGATCCGGCGCATGTCGGCGAGGCTGGCGACCCGGCTGGCATCGAAATCGGCATGGAACACGCTTGGCGCGATCCTGGTCGGTTCAGCCGTTGCCGGCCGCCCGGCCGCTTTCCAGTCGTCGAAACCGCCGTCGAGGATAAAGGTCTGGAAAACGCCCATCACCCTGAACATCCACCAGGCGCGCGGCGCCGAGAAGAAGCCAGGGCCGTCATAGACCACAATGGTGTCGTCGGCCGACACACCCATAGCGCCGACATATTGGGCAAAATGCTGCGGCGACGCCAGCGTGTGCGGCAAGGCGGCATCCGGATCCGAGACCGCATCCTGATCCAGGAAACGGGCGCCCGGGATGTGCGCCGCATCATATTCGGCGCGTGCATCGCGTTTTTGCGCCGGCAGGTACCAAGACGCATCGACAATCGTCAGGCCCGGCTGGCCAAGCCGCTCCTGCAGCCAGTCCGCGTCGACGGTGAAGGGGCTGTCTTGGGCCATAGCTGTTCTCCTGATACGTCGTGGGCAGCACGCCAATTCCAATTGTCTTCGCGCTTTGTGGCGAGTACGGATGATGGTTATGATCTAGGGTGGGCAGGGTCAACAATCTCGGCATGAGCAATCTTCTGTTTTCCCGCGTCCCCAGCAATCCGGTTTCGCTGGGACTCGTTTGCAATTTCATCGCGCACTATCCGCCATTCGACGGTTACGAGTTCGGGCTGATGGTCAAGACGCTGCGTTATCAGCTGGATCAGCAGACGCACATGATTGGCTCGATCGACGATGTGATCGTTGCCTATGTTGGCTGGATACAGACCAGCCGCGAGATAGCCGAGGCCTGGGCAACCAACGGCGGGCCGCTTAACCCGTTTCCAGGCGGCGATGCCACCGCTGTCACGATACTGGCGACGCGGTCGTCATCCCACATCCTGCCGCTGATCAAGAAAGCCAAGCTCATCAACCTCGACAAATCGGTATTCTGGAAACGCGACTTCATTGACAACCGCGGCTCCGTCAAGCGCGCCGTTCGTAAGCGCGACGTCTGATGGACTCCGCCGGCTCCGCTGAAGCGCTGACACAAGAAATCCTCATCCGGCTGGATGATCGCTATGCCGCGATGTTCGTGCGCATCTGGCAGCCATCCGGCACGCCGCGCGCGACTGTCTTCTGCCTGCATGGCTTCACCGGCAATGGAGCCGACTTCGACTACCTCGCCACCTTTCTCTGCCGCAACGGCTTCCTGGTGATCTGCCCGGATCTCTTGGGACGAGGCCGCAGCGCCTACCTAGGCTCAGGCTACGACATCAACGTCTATTCCAAATGCCTGCGTGCGCTGGGCGAATTCGCCGGCACCGAAAACCACTTCATCGGAACGTCTTGGGGCGGCACGATCCTGCTGTTGTTTCTGCAGATGACCCGCTCAAAGGCCTCGAAGATCATTCTCAATGAAGTGCCCATGCTTGGCGGACCCAGGGTCGACGCGATGAGAAACCAGGTCCTGAAAGAGAGTGCGCTTGCATTTCCGACCCGCGCGGCAGCCAAGGATTATCTGAACGGAACCCGAGGCGTTATGGGGCAGGTCGAGGATGCGGTGTTCAACCGCTATGTCGATAATAGGATCGCCGCCGGCCCTGATGGATTCAGGCTTGCCTATGATCCGGCAACAACCGACAATTTCGGGGCATTGGCCGGACGCGAATACGACCTTTTTCCGATCGCGGCGAAGATCGACGCGCGATTCCTGCTGATATACGGCCGCGACAGCGAGTTCATCGACAGACAGGCTATCGCTCGCACGCGTTTGACGAGGCCTGATCTTTGGCTGACCGACAACGTCGACCCCGGCAATCCACCTTCGCTGATGACCATGGACCAGGCGCTGCTTGTCCTTGGGTTCTTGTCTGCCGTCTGAAGCCGAGTAGCGCCGCGATGAAAGACAATCAGGAAATGCACTTCGACGATCTGTACAGCAGATTCGTCTCCGCCAACTATGACCGCGAAAGCGCGACTGAGAACCCTGCCAAGATATTGATCTGCACGACCCCGAGGACAGCCGGGCATTCCTATTGTCAGATACTGCGGCAGTTCGGTTTGGGGTTACCCACGGAGTATTTTCAGTGGCAATATGCCTTGCCGCTGATGAGACGCTGGTCGGGCGACCACACGATGGGCGTTGAGAAGCTCAATGATCTGGCACCGGCCTATGGCCGCTACCTCCTGCGCCAACGAAGCGACAACGGCGTGTTCAGTGCCAAGCTCTTTTATGAGAACTTGCCATTCGCACGCAGCGCAATCGGCGAAGATGACGGGAATTCCTTCTATGTCTTGCTTTCGAGGAGCAACAAGATCGATCAGACCATAAGCCTGCTCTCGATGCTCCAGACGGGCCAACCTTTTGACAGCCAGGAGCCGCTGCCTGGAATTCCGATCGTGAAGACTTTGAGCGAAAGAGCCGTCAGGGATACAGCGCAGTACATTTTCGACAGCGAGATCAGGTGGAAAAACTACCTCAACACCGTCGACCGTAGAAGAGTGGCCTACGTCTGCTACGAGGACTTTATCGCCAATCAACAGGAAACCGTATTAGCCACAGTCGGCAACTGGTTCGCTGGCCCCGAGCTGAGCTCAAAACCTATTTCGGCAAGCCGGCGCTATTCAAACGATGTCGAATTCAAGGACATGATCCGAAGGCAATTCGGCGACTTCATCCGACGCTTCTGGCAGCAACACGCCTGAGCGTGCGCTCATCGGCGTGAAACACCGACCGAAGACCCCTGCGCCGGGCGCAACGCCAGCGCATAGTCGAACCGGATCACATCATCGGCCCGGCTGAAGGCGAATTGGCGAACAATCGCCAGAACAGCCTCCTTGACTTCCAGCCGGCCGAGTCGCGCGCCTCCACACATACGTGGACCGGTAAGGAACGGAATAAAGGCACGCCGGTCGAAGCTGTTGTCGATGAATTCCTTCCTGCTGGCGTCAAAAGTGCGCGGATTTTCCCAGAAGGCTGGGTTCTGGTGCACACCGACGATCGAAACCATGATCAGCTGCCCAGCGCGCAGTTCCCGTCCATCGAGAACCGTATCGGCGCTCACCTCTCGCGTCAGGAACGGTATCGGAGGGAAATAGCGCATCGTCTCGTTAATGATGCAATCCGTGTACGGCGTCTGCGCCTCGCCTGACAGGATTTCGGCGTGGATGCGCTCCTGGACCTGCTGGTTGGCCCCAAGCCGGTCCATCACCCAAAGTGCGGTCGTCACCGTTGTCTCTACGCCGGCGAACAAGTTCATGACGAACTCCTCCACCGGCGAAAAGCCTTCGATACTGGTAGCTTCGGTTCTGAAGCGCTTCATCTCGGCGGCAGCGCGCGTATCGGACATCAGCATTGAAGCGAAATCGGCAATCACAGTCCGCGCATCTTTGATCGTGGTCGCGCGTTCGGCGGTCGTCGGCGACACCCAGGAATAATATTGGAGCCGCCGCAGCACATCGCGCACCCTGTCGAGCAGCGAGAGCGTGGTCGCCATGTCGGGAACAAGGGCGAATGCCCTGTAAAAAATCGTCATGGACGCTGCGAACAAAGCCTGCTGGATGGCGGGAAGCGTTGCTTCGCTCCGTGAAAGACTGGCTTCGTATGCTTCAGCCACGAAAGGTTGTTGCGCCGGCTTGGCGGCCGCCAGGTAAATATCCTGAGTAATGGCGCGCCGGATGGCCCAATCCTCGTCATTGGTGTTGAATCGGCTGAAGCCAAGTGCCGAGATCAGCGAGAAGTTTTTCCGGAAAAGCGCCGGCGTCTTGACGATCGTGTCAACGGCCTCTGGGTCGTCGAAGACGACCAGATTGCCAAGGTCGCGGGCCTTTCCATTCGTGCCTGCCTGTCCACTTTGGGCAAAAAGCACGTAGACGATATTGTTGAGAACGCTTTCGATTTGCGCTGGATTGTCCACCACTACCCCTGTCAGCCATGGCTCGGTCAGCCCCACCGCGACGCTTACCACATCTGTCCGACGGCGCTACCGAGGCGTCGTGGCATAGATGCAACACTGCTCTGCAAAGTTGCTGGCCTGATTTTCTGCAAGGTGTCGTTAGGCTATGTCTGTAAACTTGGATTTAGAAGAAGATTCTGGACGGGGGTAAGTATGCGGGCTCGGGCACCTGGTAAATTGTTGGCGACTGTCGCGGCATCCGCTGCTTCGGTGACTTCCGCAGGCGTGGTTGCCGCACACGCGGAGGATGCGAAGATCACGGACCCGTCGGTGATCGATTCACGCGTTAAGATCGCCTTCGAAGGAGCGTTTTTTCAAAACAACGTCCACCAGGACGACAAGATGGGCGGCACCGACAAGCTCGGAAACAGCAATGGTGACTTTTCGGGTTCGATCGCGCTGACCAAGCAGTTTTCTTCGGACATGGACTGGCGCCTTGCAGGCGCGTTTCACATGGGCAAGAACCGTTCTTGGGAAGCGAGTGGCCAGATTACGGGCGGCTCGCCGGGCTTTTTGACTGTAGGCTATGGCGACGACTACAGCTTCCAGACGCTCGATTTCGATGTCGGCAAGCACGTCAAGGTTCAGGCCGCCGATATCCGTTTCTTTGGCGGTCTGCGTCTGGTGCATTCGGATGAAAGGGGAGTTCTCTCCGAAAGCTTCGCCCCAGACAATCCAGCCGACAAGGGCGGCACCTTCGACAAGATTGGATCATCGGAATATTGGGGCATTGGCCCGCGTGTTGGCGCCGAGGCATACTACCCGCTGGGCGAAACCTGGGGCCTGACGGGTGCGGTTTCCGGCGCTGTCATGTGGGGCCGCCGCGAAAACCGCGCAGCATTCAGATACGATCTCACAAATCCAGATCAACAGGGCTCCGTTACGTTGGGGAGCGAGTCCTCCAATCAAACAGTCACCAATCTCGATGCTTCTGCTGGCTTGAGCTGGACGCCCCTCCAAGGCGCTACCTTTACGGCCGGCTACAAGATCGAGCAGTGGCACAATCTGCTTATCAACGCGGACAGCAGCACCCAGACCTTCCACGGACCGTTCCTTCGCCTCGAAGTCAAGATGTGAAGGCGGCCGGTATTCGGTGAGCTTGGGGACGGTGTTCGAATCCAGGATCGCGGTCAACGGCGGGGTTAAACTGCACTACACGACGGCGGGCTCAGGCCTGCCGATCGTTTTTCTGCATGGCTTTCCCGATCACGGCATGGGTTGGCGGCGGCAGATGCAGTTCCTCAGTGGCCGCTATCGCGTCATCGCGCCGGACCTGCGCGGTTTTGGGCAAAGCGATGCGCCGCAGGGCTACGGCAATTACGTGCTGACGAACCTGGTCAACGACGTGCTGGCGGTTCTCGCAGCTGAAAAGCTGAGCCAAGCCTCGATTGTCGGTCACGACTGGGGTGGCATCATCGCTTGGTGGCTGGCCATACGCGTGCCGCAGGTCGTGCGCCATCTCGTGCTGTTGTCGACGCCGCACCCGCGCAATCATTTGCGCGCCATTGCCGATCCGGCCAATGCCGAGATTACGGGGTACATACGCCGTTTCCAGGTACCTGGCGCGGCCCAGATGCTGGACATCGACGAACTCGCCGCGTGGGTCACCGATCCGCAGGACAGGCAGGCCTTGATAGACTCTCTCAGGCGATCCGATCCGGAAGCGATGCTGGGCTATTACAGGGCAAACATACCGCTTGGCAGAGTGCCCGATATCGGACAGCTGCCTCTCGTCAAGGCGCCCACTCTGGTGCTGTTCGGCACCGACGATCCCTATGTTCCGGCCAACGCTTTTGACGGCACGTTCCGCGAAGTCGACAATGTGACCGCACTGGTGGCGTTGCCCGGCGCCGGTCACTTCATCCACCACCAGGCAGCCACATTCGTCACCGAACAGATCGAAGCGTGGGTGTCCCGATCGCCTTCCAATTTCCGCCATCTTGTGTAGACGAGACGTCGGGCGAGAAGGCCGGCGCCTAGCTCACCGGCATCGGGCCAAAGCGTATCCGAAAGCGCCTGTTCTCGCGGCCCTTTTTCTCGATCTTGCCGATATGGATCTCGCCGATCTCTCCGGTGCTTTTCACATGCGTGCCGCCGCAGGGCTGGCTATCCACCGAGGCGTTGTCGCCGATGCAGACCAGGCGGATTTTGCCTGTACCAACGGGTGGCCGGACGTTCTTGGATTTCACCAGGCTTGGGTTCGCGGCAAGTTCCTCATCGCTGATCAGTCTGGTGAAGATGGGATGATCGGCCCGCACCAGGTCCATCAGGCCCGCCGTCACCTCTTCCTTGGTGAAGCCGGCGTCCGGAATGTCGAAATCGACACGGCTATCGTCTTCGGACACAGCTGCTCCGGTGATCGGAAACGGGCAAACCACGGTGAGCAGGTGGCAGGCCGCGTGCATGCGCATCAACAGATGCCGCCGCTCCCACAGGACTGCCAGTTTCACCCGCTCACCGACGGTCAGGGCGGCCTGCGCGGGCGCCGGCACGTGGATGATCTCGTCCTTGGTCTCGCCGGTGATGGTTGCGGCAATCTCGACATGGCCGCCATCGGCACGCTCTAGCGTGCCGGTATCGCCCGGCTGGCCGCCCGACGTGGCATAGAAGATCGTCCGGTCGAGGATGATGCCGCCGCGATCATTGACGGCGACGACCATGGCGTCCGCCGTGCGCAGATACGCGTCGTCGCGAAACAGCGCTTCTGTTTTGTGCGCCATCACACTACCTTTTCGAACGGGACCGAAATCTTGCTCTTCAGCTCCATCCAGCCCGGCACCGGCAGGTTCTTCTCGCGCAGGAATTCCGGGTTGAACAGCTTGGACTGATAGCGCGTGCCGTAGTCGCAAAGGATAGTCACGATGGTGTGACCGGGCCCGAGTTCCCGCGCCAGCCTAATAGCGCCCGCAATGTTGATGCCGGTCGATCCGCCGACGCACAGCCCCTCTTCCTGGATAAGGTCGAAGACGATCGGCAGCGCGTCTTCATCCGGGATCTGGAACGAGAAATCCGGCGTGAAGCCATCAAGATTGGCGGTGACACGCCCCTGGCCGATACCTTCGGTGATCGAACTGCCCTCGGACTTCAATTCGCCGCTGGTGTAGAAACTGTAGAGTGCCGCTCCCAGCGGATCGGCGAGCGCGATTTTCACGTCCTTGCTCTTGGCCTTCAGCCCCATGGCGACGCCGGCAATCGTGCCGCCCGAACCGACCGCCGAGACAAAGCCGTCGACCTTGCCGCCGGTCTGGTTCCATATCTCCTGCGCCGTGGTGCGGACATGGCCGTCGCGGTTGGCGACATTGTCGAACTGGTTGGCCCAGATGGCGCCGTTCGGTTCGCTCCTGGCCATCTGTTCGGCAAGCCGCCCCGACAGCTTCACGTAGTTGTTGGGGTTCTTGTAAGGCACCGCCGGCACCTCGATCAGCTCGGCGCCGAGCAGCTTGATCGTGTCCTTCTTTTCCTGGCTCTGCGTGTCGGGAATGACGATCACGGTGCGGTATCCCAGCGCCTTGGCGACCAGCGTCAGCCCGATGCCGGTGTTGCCCGCCGTGCCTTCGACGATGACGCCACCCGGCTTAAGCAGCCCGCGCTGTTCGGCGTCGCGGATGATGAACAGGCCGGCGCGATCCTTCACTGACTGACCCGGGTTCATGAATTCGGCCTTGCCGAGGATCTCGCAGCCGGTTGCTTCCGAAGCCTTTCTAAGGCGGATCAGAGGTGTGTTGCCGATCGCGTCGATCACAGAACGGGGCATTGAGGATTCCTTGTGTAGGTGTGGCGAAACCCTAGAAACCCGGCGCTTCGGTTTCAAGGCAAGAATTCACCTGGTCCAGTCGCATTTCCTGCACTGCGGCCTGTCTATGTCCAACTGGATCAGGCGCGATATCACACGGTTCATTTTGCATCTGTGGCGCAAAGCGCTCTTTTCATCCGATTTCTTCACCGGTAGAGCAAAGGACGAACACAGCGGCGGGGCGCAGTATGACTCTCTATCGGGCGGACCCGAAACACGGCGTTGCTTGGGTAACGGGCGGCAGCAGCGGTATCGGCCGTTCGCTGGCCAGGGACCTTGCATCCCAGGGCTATGCCGTGGCGGTGACGGCACTCGACGACGATCCGATCGACACGCTCATCGTCGAGACCGCGCAGATGCCAGGCAAGGTCGTGGCCTTCCCTTGCGACGTCACCGACGAGCCGCGCATGGCAAGAACGGTCGCAGCCATCGAGAAGGAACTCGGCCCCATCGTGCTCGCCGTCTTCAATGCCGGAAACTATATCTCCACGCCAGGCGAAGCGCTCACCGTCAAGGATTTTCGCCGGTCCTTCGAGGTCAACTATTTCGGCATCGTCAACGGGCTGGTGCCGGTCGTGGACCATATGCGTGTGCGGGCGCGCGGCCATGTCGTATTGATGGGCTCGGTCACCGCCTATTTCGGCTGGCCGACCACCGCCGCCTATGGCGGCACCAAGGCGGCGATCAATATCCTGGCCGAGTCGCTGAAATACGATTTCGACAAGATGAACATCCGCATCCAGGTGATAAACCCCGGATTCGTCGACACGCCGCTGACCGAGAAGAACATGCTACCGATGCCAGGCTTGATGCCGGTCAGCCGCGCGACGCGCCGCATGGCGCGCGCCATTAAGTCCGGCGGATTTGAAACTGCCTTCCCACGCCGGCTGAGCTGGCCCTTGAAAGTGCTCAGCCTGCTGCCGCAGCCGCTCTGCAGGGCAGTCATCAGCCTGACCACCAGTTGGAAGGCGGCACCGCTGCGCTACGACCGCAAGCCGCCGAGCGAATAGAAGCCCACAGGATTGGCGGCTCCGCGACCTGAACGGCGATTGCCTGTCCATGGTCGCCGCCATAGCTTGTCGTTGTTGCGTGGAGTCTGTGATGGGGCGACGGATCGTGCTTGCTGTACTGGGCCTGCTCGCATTTTTCGCACTGGCCTTCGTTTTTGGCCCGCGCGTATCCGTCGATACCACGATCCGCTTCGATCCCACCGTCATCGGCGACGACCCGCAGGCCTATGTGGCCAGGGAGGAAGCCGCCGTCCCCGGAGTCCGTGACGGGCTGGAGAAGGAGATCATCTGGGTCAATCCGCTGGTGCACGCCAGGACGCCGTTGTCGATCGTCTATATCCACGGCTTCTCCGCATCGAAGGGCGAGGTTCGTCCGCTGCCCGACGACGTGGCCGACGAGCTCGGCGCCAACCTGTTCTACACCCGCCTTACCGGCCACGGGCAGGATGGTGAGGCCATGACGCAAGGCAGCCTCAACGCCTGGATCAACGACTACGAGGAAGCGCTCGCCATCGGCCGGGCGATCGGTGACAAGGTGATCGTCATTTCAACCTCGACCGGCGGCTCGCTGGCGGTCTGGGCGGCAACGCAGCCGGGTGCATCGGACGGCGTGGCCGCGATCGCGCTGATCTCGCCGAATTTCGGCGTAAAGGCATCGGGCGCGGAGCTGTTGACCATGCCATGGGGCAAGCAGATCGCCGAACTGGTCATCGGCAGGGAGCGAAGCTTCGCGCCGCGCAATGCACTGCACGAGAAATTCTGGACCACCAGGTATCCGGTCACCGCGACGCTGCCGATGCAGGCGCTGACGGAACTTGCCTACGAGGCGCCGGTCGAGAAGGCTGATATCCCTGCGCTGTTCATCTTTTCCGATTCAGACAAGGTCGTGCGCGCCGACCGAACCCGCGAAATCGCCGGCCGCTGGGGTGGGCCGCATGAACTGGTTCCCGTCGACGACACCGGCGATCCCGACCACCACGTCATCGCCGGCGATGTGCTGTCGCCATCGACGACGGCATTCCTCGCGCAGCGAATCTCTGTCTGGATAGAGGCCGTGGTCAAGTAAGCCTGCCCGACATCACGACGGAAATGATGCCCTTAGGAAAAAGGGCGACCGCAGCATCGCCACGGTCGCCCTTTTTCTTCGGTCCTTGCAATCAGCCGGCCCTGAACCAAGGCTGGCTGTAACGAAGGTCCGGTTTATGCTGCCCGAGTCGCCGGCCGCTTGCCGCCGAAGCGACGCTTGTTGTTGCCTTTGAACGGCTTGCGGCCCTCCGGGCGTTCGCCTTGCGGCTTGCCCGCGAACGGACGATCGCCGGCCGGCTTGTCGCCGAACCGCTTCTTGCCGAAGCCGTTGTTGCCGCCACCGGGACGCCTGCCGTCGCGACGGCCATTGTGATCGGCGCGGTCGCTGGCGGGCTCGCGGCGTTCGTTCTTCTCGGCCGGATTGCGCTGCGGATCCGGGCTGCCGAGATGGTCGGCGATGACCGGCAGCTTGGTGCGGATGATGCGCTCGACCTGGCGCAGCTTGCTGTTCTCGGAAGGATCGCACAGCGTGATCGCGATACCGTCCCTGCCGTTACGGCCGGTACGGCCGATGCGGTGCACGTAGCTTTCGGCTTCATCCGGCAGGTCGAAATTCACGACATGGCTGATGCCGGGAACGTCGATGCCGCGCGCGGCGATATCGGTCGCCACCAGGATGCGCACCGAACCGTCACGGAAATCGTTCAGCGCCTTCTGGCGGGCATTCTGCGATTTGTTGCCGTGGATGACGGCGGCCTTGAAGCCGTCGCGCTCGAGGTCCTTGGTCACCCGGTCGGCGCCATGCTTGGTGCGCGAAAAGATGATGACGGACTTCATCGCCTCGTCGGCGAGCATGGTCGACAGCACCTGGCGCTTCTGCTTGGTGCGGGCAAAGACCACGCTCTGCACGATCTCGGCCGCCGCCGTGCTTTGCGGCGAGACCTCGATGCGGACGGGGTTCTTCAGCAGGCCCTTGGCCAGTTCGGCGATCTCGTCCGGCATGGTGGCCGAAAACAGCGCCGTCTGGCGGTCAGGCGCGGTCGCCTTGGCGATGCGCTTGACGTCGTTGATGAAGCCCATGTCGAGCATGCGGTCGCCCTCGTCCAGCACCAGCCATTTGGTGTCGGAAAGAATGAGGTCGCCTTCGCGCACCAGGTCGGTCAGGCGGCCGGGCGTGGCGATCAGGATGTCGACGCCGGGGGCAACCTTCTTCACCTGGCTGAAGCGCGAGACGCCGCCGAGCACGAGTGCCGTCGAGACATGCGCACCCTTGGCGAGGATCTTGATGGTGTCCTCGATCTGCACTGCGAGTTCGCGGGTCGGCGCCAGGATCAGCGCGCGGGTCGTCTTGGCACGGCGCTTGGTGCCAAGCGCGATGATCTTCGACAGGATCGGCAGCGCAAAGGCCGCGGTCTTGCCCGAGCCGGTCTGCGCGATACCGAAAATGTCACGGCCTTCCAGCTGCGGCGGGATCGCCTGCACCTGGATCGGCTTCGGTTCGGTGAAGCCAGCGTTGTGGGTGGCCTTGAGCAGCGCACCGGAAATTCCCAGCGCCGCGAAACCGGAAAGTTCCGCCGTGTTCGTGCTGGGCAAAGCGTTTTCGTTGGTCAAAATATTCTTCTTTCACGCGGCCTCTGGCCGCAAACATCAATGGCGGCAGGGCGCAACCTGCCGTCGGATATCTCTTATGGAACGACAAGGCGGCGGACGATGCTCGTCCGCGCGGCTGCGCTGTCGTGCCCGCAGGCATTGTGCCTCGGGGCTTTTTCGCCGCCTTGCCGATCAGCCGGAAAGAGGGAAAACAGACGCAACCAGTCTCATTCGAGGAGAAGGCCGGATTCGTTCCCGGCCCAAGCGCCTATGAGCTGCATATGGCTGAGTTCGCGCTGAAATGCAAGGGCACCATGTTGCAGCGCAGCAAAAACGACCCCAAGCCGACGCTTGCGCTCGTCTGCGGGCATCATTACCACAAACCCAGCTTCCGTTTTGAGGGCCGAGCGATGAAGGACGTGCTGAAGGAACTCGAGCGCCGGCGCGACATCGCCCGCATGGGCGGCGGCAAGGCGCGTATCGACGCCCAGCACGGCAAGGGCAAGCTGACCGCCCGCGAACGCATCGAGGTGTTTCTCGACGAAGGCTCGTTCGAGGAATTCGACATGTATGTCGAACATCGCTCGACCGATTTCGGCATGGAGAAGAGCAAGATCGCCGGCGACGGCGTCGTCACCGGCTGGGGCACGGTCAATGGCCGGCCGGTCTATCTCTTCGCCAAGGATTTCACCGTGTTCGGCGGTTCGCTGTCGGAGGCGCACGCCGAAAAGGTCATCAAGGTGCAGGAGATGGCGCTGCGCAACCGCGCGCCGATCATCGGCCTCTACGACGCCGGCGGCGCGCGCATCCAGGAAGGCGTCGCGGCCCTTGGTGGCTATGCCGAAATCTTCCAGCGCAACGTGCTCGCCTCGGGGGTCATCCCGCAGATTTCGGTGATCATGGGTCCCTGCGCCGGCGGCGACGTCTATTCGCCCGCCATGACCGATTTCATCTTCATGGTGCGTGACACCTCCTACATGTTCGTCACCGGGCCGGATGTGGTGAAGACCGTCACCAACGAAACGGTGACCGCCGAAAGCCTCGGCGGCGCTTCCGTCCACACGACGAAATCCTCGATTGCCGATGGCGCCTATGACAATGACGTCGAGGCGCTCTTGCAGATGCGCCGGCTGGTCGACCTGCTGCCGGCCTCAAACACCTCGGAGCTTCCCGAGATCGAGTGCTACCAGTCGGTCACCGACCATGACATGTCGCTCGACCGATTGATCCCCGACAACGCCAACAAGCCTTACGACATCAAGGAACTGATCCTGAAAGTCGCCGATGAGGGCGACTTCTTCGAAATCCAGCAGAGTTTTGCCAAGAACATCGTCACCGGTTTCGGCCGCGTCGAGGGCCGCACGGTCGGCTTCGTCGCCAACCAGCCGATGGTGCTGGCGGGCGTGCTCGATTCCGATGCCAGCCGCAAGGCAGCGCGCTTCGTGCGCTTCTGCGACTGTTTTTCCATACCCATCGTCACCTTTGTCGACGTTCCGGGATTCCTGCCGGGCACCGCGCAGGAGTATGGCGGCCTGATCAAACATGGCGCCAAGCTGCTTTTCGCCTACGCCGAGGCGACCGTGCCGAAGATCACCGTCATCACCCGCAAGGCCTATGGCGGCGCCTACGATGTGATGGCCTCGAAGCATCTACGCGGCGACATGAACTATGCCTGGCCGACGGCGCAGATCGCCGTCATGGGCGCCAGGGGCGCGGTCGAGATCATCTACCGCAAGGACATTGGCGACGCCGAGAAGATCGCAGCCCATACAAAGACTTACGAGGATCGCTTCCTGTCACCCTTCGTCGCCGCCGAGCGCGGTTACGTCGACGAGGTGATCATGCCGCACTCGACCCGCCGCCGCGTCGCACGGGCGCTCAGGATGTTGCGCAACAAGGACTTGAAGAATCCTTGGAAGAAGCACGACAACATCCCGCTGTAGCGATTCCAGCAGCTATTCCTCTTCCGCCGCACCAAACCCCGCCCCCATCGTGGCGCTGGTAGCGCTCGCCCAGGGCGTTGCGTGGTTGTCGATGCGCATCTGGAAGATGAAATAGGTCGGCGAGCAGAAGCCGATGCCTTTGACCTTGGCGGCACCGGGCGTGTCCGGCGGCAGCGACTGGCACATATAGTCCTCGCGGCAGAAATGGTCGGCCGAACAGGCCGGCCGGTTGCCGCGATTGACCGCCCCGCCGAGGCACTGGTCGAAATTGTTGGTCGCCACGCATGTGTCGAACTTTTTGCCGCCGACCATGCCGCAGATTTCGGAGGGCATCGGCTTGCCCGTCTTGAAGGCGGCGAAGCTGCGATCCTTGTCGTCGCAGCCGCGGTAAGCGATGCCCCCAGGCACGCCGATCTTCGGCGGACGACAGGTGTAGGCGGTGCGCGACACCTCCGGGGCGAAGGCAGCGAACTGACCTGATATCGTGTAGCGGTCGTTGAACGGCTGCGATTGGTTGCTGGCAATCGAACCGGTCAGGCAGGGATGGCCCGAGAACATCTTCGGACTGTCCTTGGGCAGCAGGCACTGCGCCAGCGTGGTGTGCACGCCCGATGCGTTGGCTAGCGGCGTGCAGGCGGTGCCGCCGCCGCATTGCCAGGTCGCGCCGAAGCGCTTGGCATCCTGCGGTAGCAGGCACGGCATCGCCATCTCGGCCGGCGCATAATCGACTTCGCCGACATCGGTCCACTTGGCCGGCGGGGCGAAGGACAACGGCCGGTAGCGGTTGGGTTCCTTGTCTTCTTGCGTTGCGCGAAGCCAGGCCTGACGTCGCGGGATATCGGCATGGAGATGCGGTGAGATGCCAACCTCGATGCGGTTGAGCGGCGACGTCGTCTTGTCGTCGAGGCCGATGAAGTGAAAGCCGGCGGTAGAACCGGCCTGGTGACAGCCCTGGCAGGTGCCATTGTCCAGCCGCTCGACTAGCGCTTCGGGCGTGCGCACCAGCTTCATCGCGGAATAATCCAGCCCGGCAAAATCCGTTGGCTGGAATAATTGCGTAAACGGGTGGTTGGCCTGCCTTGCGCTGCCGAAGGTCGACCACGAGATGACCTTTTTGGCCAGGAATTCGTCGGCGATTTCATAGACGCCGAGATCGACCGCCGCGACATTGGCGCTGACATAGTCCGCGAGTTTCTTCTTGAGCGCGGCATCTTCCGACAGCCGCGCGGTATCAGGCGTGTTCTCCAGCGGCTTCTCGCTGACGGCGGCGCCGTCGATCCCAAAAATCCGCATGAGATAGGCCGCCTGCCCGCCGAACTCGGTCTCCTGGCCGGAGGGAAAACGCACCACTTGCGCGTTAAGTTCGAGCTGTTTGAAGGTCAGTTCTTCCGGCGCCAACGGCCCGCCGGCCAACCAGCCGGCATCGACGCTTTCGTCCAACTGCGGCGTCCAGCGTCCGGCAACGCCGACGCAGCCACCATCGGCATCTGGCGCGACGCTGTAGACGGCGTTGAAATTGAACGGCAGCCGCGAGGCCAGCACCTTGCCGCCCTTCCTGAAACTGTAGGCGAGGCGATAGATGAAGCGCACCTCGCCGCAGCTCTTGACGCCTTCCAAAACAGCGAAGTCACGTCGGTCGAGGCGGTTGACGACACCGACCAGACGGAAACGCGCCGCCTCGGTCTTCAGCCAGCGCATGTCCATGACGCGGCCGACATTGCCGTCGGTTACCTCGTAAAGCGTGCGCCCGCCGGCCTTCATCTCGGCCCTGAGCGCGGCGACATCAGCCGCCACGGTCTCGACAACAGCATGATAGGCCGGGGTCTCGCTGTAGAGCGACTTGAGATCGTCCTCGCCGTCGACGCCGAAGATGCCTGCGAAGCCAAAACCCTTGGCCTCGAGGGCGGCGAGGACCGCCGGATCGTCGACGATGGTCACTGGCTCCGCAGCGTGCACGCCATGCGGCGCGAACAGGGCGATGATCGCAGCAACGGCAAGCGCGAAACGCTTCATCCGATGGGCGCCTTCTGCCGGGCCTCGACCAGTTCGCGCAGCACGGGCACCAGCGCCAGCGGCAGGTCCTCGGCGATCAGCCCCGGCCCGAAGCGGCTGCCGGCCTCGGCGTGTATCCACACTGCCGCGCAAGCCGCCTCGAAGGCTGGCATGCCTTGCGCCAGAAAGCCGCCGGTGATGCCGGACAACACGTCGCCCGAACCGGCAGTGGCCAACCACGGCGCGCCGTTGGCGTTGATCGCCGCAAGGCCGCCGGGCGCCGCGATCACCGTGTCGGCACCCTTATAGACAATGATGGCATTGGCACGTGCTGCGGCGGCACATGCCTTCGCCAGCTTGGACAAGGCATGGTCTGCCGCGATGTCCGGAAACAACCTGGCGAATTCCCCGTCATGCGGTGTCATCACCAGTGCCGGTGCGCCGACCTTGTGGGCAGCCTCGAACAGGACGGCCGGCGCCTCGCGAAACGAGGTGATCGCGTCGGCGTCGAACACCAGGCCGTCAATCCCCGTAGTCGCGAACAGCGCCAGCGCGAACGCCCGAGTTCTATCGCCGACGCCAAAGCCGGGCCCAAGAACAAAGGCCGACGGCCTGCGTTCGCCAATGAACGCCTCGATCTCCGCGACCTCGTCAGTCTTACGCAGCATGATCAAGGTCAGATGCGCGGCATTGACCTGCATGGCGTTGCCAGGCGACAGCACCGTCACCGCCCCTGCCCCGCTTCTCGCGGCGGCAAGCGCCGAGAGCCGCGCCGCGCCGGTGGCGCTCGGGCCGCCGGAAAAGACGCCGGCATGGCCGCGTTTGTATTTGTGCGCGTCGACAGCAGGCACGGGAAGATCGTCCAGCCACAGCGCCGGCGTGTTCTCGAACGTCTTCGGTTGCAGCCGTGCGATGACATCGTCGCCGATGCCGATATCGGCGAGTACGGTCTCGCCGCACCGCGCACGCCCAGGCAGCAGCAGATGGCCGGGCTTCTTGCGGGCGAACGTTACCGTGACCTCGGCTTGGAAAGCAGCGCCCAGCACTTTGCCGCTGTCGCCGGAAACACCGGACGGCAGGTCGATCGCCACAACCGGCAGGCCGAGGCGCGCGGCAAGATCGACCGCCCTGGCGGCATCGCAGGACAGCGGCTTGGACAGCCCTGCCCCGTAAAGCGCGTCGACCACGACCGAGCCGGCCTCGGCTTCAAAGCCGGACAGCGGGCGGGGTTCGAGCGGGCATTCCGCCGCGGCGAGCGCTGCATCGCTCTGCGGCTTCGGCGTGCCGGATGCCCAGACTGTGGTTGTGACGCCGCTGCTGGCCAGGATACGAGCCACGACATAGCCGTCGCCGCCATTGTTGCCGGGGCCGCACAGCACATGCACGTGCCTTGCCGCGGGGTAGCGCGCAATCACCTCGGCCGCGACGGCTTGCCCGGCGCGGCGCATCAGGCCGATCCCGTCGATTGCGCCAGCAGCAATCGTCAGCCGGTCCGCCTCGCCCATTTCGGCGGAGAGAAGAAGTTCATCGCTCATGGATTGCCGATCCGCATTCGATCAAGCATTGTCCAGTTTTCGGTTCGACGCAAACGGGGAGGATCAGCGCGGTACCAGCCAGATGGCACATGCTCGCCGAGTAGGCAATTCGCCTAGAAATTGGGCAGACATGAACACAGGTGCCGGCTAGGTTGCAGGCACTCATGCCGCATCGGATACAGCGAATGACGCGAATTTGCATCCGGGTGCGGCAAGGCTTCGAAATCGTGTGACACCGCTTCGAAACCTCTGGATTGGCACGGTTCGTGCTTGAAAAAAGCGCAAGCGGGGGTTCACAACCCGTTTTTTTTGGCAGTGGAGGCCACTTTTTACATGAAAAAGATCGAAGCGATCATCAAGCCATTCAAGCTGGACGAAGTGAAGGAAGCGCTTCAGGAGGCCGGACTGCAGGGCATCACCGTGACCGAGGCCAAGGGTTTCGGCCGCCAGAAGGGTCATACTGAACTCTATCGCGGCGCCGAATATGTCGTCGACTTCCTGCCCAAGGTGAAGATTGAGGTCGTGCTCGGCGACGACGCCGTCGAAGGCGCGATCGAGGCCATCCGCAAGGCGGCCCAGACCGGCCGTATCGGCGACGGCAAGATCTTCGTCTCCAACATCGAGGAAGTCGTGCGCATCCGCACCGGCGAGACCGGGATGGACGCCGTCTGACGCCAACCGGCCAACACTTGGCCGGCTGATGCCTGGCCGGCATCAGCCCATTTTCTTGAACACGTCATCATCAAAAAACGTCATCAAACAGGGATACATGACATGACGACAGCCAAAGACATCATGAAGCAGATCAAGGACAACGACGTGAAATTCGTCGACCTGCGCTTCACCGATCCGAAGGGCAAGCTGCAGCACGTGACGATGGATGTCGTCGAGGTCGAGGAAGACATGTTCGCCGACGGCGTCATGTTCGACGGCTCCTCGATCGCCGGCTGGAAGGCCATCAACGAGTCCGACATGGTGCTGATGCCCGATCCGGACACGGTCCACATGGACCCGTTCTTCGCGCAGTCGACCATGGTCATCCTGTGCGACATCCTCGATCCGGTCTCCGGCGAATCCTATAACCGCGACCCGCGCGGCACCGCCAAGAAGGCGGAAGCCTACATGAAGGCTGAAGGCATCGGCGACACCATCTATGTCGGCCCGGAAGCCGAGTTCTTCGTCTTCGACGACGTCAAGTACAAGGCCGATCCCTACAACACCGGCTTCAAGCTCGACTCCACCGAACTGCCGTCCAACGACGACACCGACTACGAGACCGGCAACCTCGGCCACCGCCCGCGCGTCAAGGGCGGCTATTTCCCGGTGCCGCCGATCGATTCCGCGCAGGACATGCGCTCCGAAATGCTGACGGTGCTCGCCGAAATGGGCGTGCGCGTCGAAAAGCACCACCATGAGGTGGCCGCCGCCCAGCACGAGCTCGGCATCAAGTTCGACACGCTGGTCCGCAACGCCGACAAGATGCTGATCTACAAGTATGTCGTGCACCAGGTCGCCAATGCCTACGGCAAGACGGCCACCTTCATGCCGAAGCCGATCTTCGGCGACAACGGCTCGGGCATGCACGTCCATCAGTCGATCTGGAAAGGCGGCAAGCCGACCTTCGCCGGCAACGAATATGCCGGTCTCTCGGAAAGCTGCCTGTTCTACATCGGTGGCATCATCAAGCACGCCAAGGCGATCAACGCCTTCACCAACCCGCTGACCAACTCCTACAAGCGTCTGGTGCCCGGCTACGAAGCGCCGGTGCTGCTCGCCTATTCGGCGCGCAACCGCTCGGCCTCCTGCCGCATTCCGTTCGGCAACTCGCCGAAGGCCAAGCGCGTCGAGGTCCGCTTCCCCGATCCGGGCGCGAACCCCTACCTCGCCTTCGCCGCCATGCTGATGGCCGGCCTCGACGGCATCAAGAACAAGATCCACCCCGGCCAGCCGATGGACAAGGATCTCTACGATCTGCCGCCGAAGGAACTGAAGAAGATCCCGACCGTCTGCGGTTCGTTGCGTGAAGCGCTGCAGAGCCTCGACAAGGATCGCGGCTTCCTGAAGGCCGGCGGCGTGTTCGACGATGACCAGATCGACAGCTATATCGAGTTGAAGATGGCCGAGGTGATGCGCTTCGAAATGACCCCGCATCCGGTCGAATACGACATGTACTACTCGGTCTGATTTTTGTCCCTCGGAGCCCGGAAGCCGGAGCTCCTGGAATCTCAGTGCGCAGAGATGGCGGGCCGGGAGAGAATCTCTTCCGGCCCGTTTCTATTACACGCCATTCACCGGCTGTCCTTCGGCCGGCTGTCGAGTTGTGCCAGGAATCTCGTCGCCTATTTCGCTGAATGATCAGCGGCTTGCTGGCCTTCACTCAATTGCTGCAGCAACGGCGGGCGGTCATGACATCGGCTGCCGTGGCCGCACGGCCGCCGCTCGAATCCAAACTGGTGAGCGTCGTTCGCCCGATGCTTCCATTCAGGCCGCATTTGCGCACGCTGGCAATTCCGCGGAGATTTTAGGGCGTCTTACGGGCCCATCCGGGTCCCGACTGAATGGCCGCCAGCACCGGCTTCTTGTCGACCGGTTGGCGCCAGGAGCGAGCGGTGCACTGCCTCAGGCTGCAGCGCCCGCTCGTCCGGCGTCCCCGCCAGTGCTATCGTTCAAGAAACCCCGCCCCGTTCGAACAGCACTGCGTTGACGTAACCCCAAGGCCTGCGAATACGCATGCTGCGCAGCGATCTGTCAACGCCGCCCATTAACCGCGGGGATCGCGGATTTCAGTGTTTGAACAGGGGCTTATAAAAGGTCCTGCAATATATAAGATTGCTGGAAACGGCGGTTTTCCGGGCTTTCTCAGGGATTTCGAAGCCTGCAGGAGCGCTACACCGCAACCATGCGCCAGCCAAGGTCAGTTCGACGCGATGGTTTCGCGTTAACCTTTTCAACCTGACTTTTTTTGGGGGAATTCAAGCCAGCGCTCTGCAGAGACTGGGCCGGCCCCTGTGCTACACAGAAAAACCCCGACAACGGCCGGGGTTCCTGCAGGGACAAGACCGTCGGGAGACTGACGCCTAGCCCGCAAGCTCGTCGGGGCCGTTCACCCCCCAGTCCGCCCGCTTGGCCAGCACCAGCACATAATAGACCGCTGCCACGGCCATGATCCGCAGCGTCGCGATCAGGCTCGGCCGGCCGAAGGAAGCGTCGAGCAGGTTCTGGTAGGCGCCATGGATCAGCGCCAGGAAGGCGAGGATCGCCGGAACCCGAAACAGCGGCATGCGGTAATGTCCACCGGCCGTGCTGCCGTTACGGCGGCCGGCGAACACCGCCACGCACCGCAAGGCATGGATCGGCAAGGATCAATACAAAGAAGCCCCAGCGTTTCCACTGGGGCTTCCTCACCACTACGGATACAGCGCAGGCTGTGGCCCGCATCGCAAAATCAGGCGGCGGCCGAAACAGCCGCGGTCGAAACCTCGGAGATCGTCTTCAGGATCTGCGAAGCGATCTGGTAGGGGTCGCCCTGCGAGTTCGGGCGGCGATCTTCCAGATAGCCCTTGTAGTCATTCTTGATGAAGGAGTGCGGCACGCGGATCGAGGCGCCGCGGTCGGCAACGCCGTAGCTGAACTTGTTCCACGGCGCGGTCTCGTGCTTGCCGGTCAGGCGCTTGTCGTTGTCCGGGCCGTAGACGGCGATGTGGTCCATCAGGTTCTTGTCGAACTGCGCCATCAGCGCCTCGAAATAGGCCTTGCCGCCGACGTCGCGCATATAGGCGGTCGAGAAGTTGGCGTGCATGCCCGAACCGTTCCAGTCGGTGTCGCCGAGCGGCTTGCAGTGGTATTCGATGTCGATGCCGTATTTCTCGGTCAGGCGCTGCAAGAGATAGCGGGCCATCCACATCTGGTCGGCGGCCTTCTTGGAGCCCTTGCCGAAAATCTGGAATTCCCACTGGCCCTTGGCCACTTCGGCGTTGATACCTTCATGGTTGATGCCGGCGGCGAGGCAGAGATCGAGATGCTCCTCGACGATCTGGCGGGCGACGGAACCGACATTCGAATAGCCGACGCCGGTGTAGTACGGGCCCTGCGGCGCCGGATAGCCGCTCTCGGGGAAGCCGAGCGGACGGCCGTCCTCGTAGAAGAAGTACTCCTGCTCGAAACCGAACCAGGCGCCCTCGTCGTCAAGAATGGTAGCGCGGCTGTTGGAGGCATGCGGCGTAACGCCATCGGGCATCATCACTTCGCACATCACCAGCACGCCATTGGTGCGTGCCGGATCCGGGAACACGGCGACCGGTTTCAACACACAGTCGGAACTGCGGCCTTCGGCCTGCTGGGTCGAGGAGCCGTCGAAGCCCCACAGCGGCAGCTGCTCGAGCGTCGGGAACTCGGCATAATCCTTGATCTGGGTCTTGCCGCGCAGGTTGGGGACCGGGGTGTAACCATCGAGCCAGATGTACTCGAGCTTGTACTTCGTCATTCTAGAGCCTCTCGTTGCTTGATCGCCACACGGTGAGCGACGACGCATGGCCGGATCGAGCCGGCCTGCCGGACCAATAAAATGCAATTCATATGCCACTCTCGCTGTGGCGCATGCGACAAAATGGTCGCGGCATATCGCTGAATTTGTTGAGCCGCCTCAGCGATGCGTCCAGATCAATCAAACAGCAAAAATGCATAAACAATAGGCATTTACTGATCTTTTCGTAGGCATATTGCCTAAATGAATCGCAGAACCTATCTTGGGAGAAAGATGAATCGACAGGCTCCTTGAAAGCAAGGGAGATCCACCATGGAAGGCATTGCATCCCGTCCGACGGCAAAAATCCTGCCCTTCCCCCTGGCAGCGCGGAAGGCTGCCTTAAATTTAGGCGCAAAGGCCAAATTCGCGGCAGAGCTCGCCTCGTTGCGCAACACCGGTGTCGATTATGACGGCTGGTACCACGAGGCGGCCGTCGAGGAAGAACAGCGCAAAAGCTGATCTCGTCTACAA
Organism: bacterium M00.F.Ca.ET.205.01.1.1; assembly: GCA_004791255.1. Classification (GTDB taxonomy): domain Bacteria; phylum Pseudomonadota; class Alphaproteobacteria; order Rhizobiales; family Rhizobiaceae; genus Mesorhizobium. The sequence goes on along the minus strand of SRUQ01000011.1, from coordinate 119,047 downwards.
GCCCAGCTACGAAAAAGCCCGGCGCGATCGCTCGCGCCGGGCTTTTTCGTGACACTTGCCGACGGTTAGTCCTTAGCGTGCAGATCGGTGCCGAGCGTGTCCCTGACAAAGATCATGCCGATGACCAGCGTGATCGCCGCGATCACCACCGGATACCAAAGGCCGTAGTAGATGTCGCCCTTGTACGCACTCAGCGCGAACACCGTCGCCGGTAGCAAACCGCCGAACCAGCCGTTGCCGATGTGATAGGGCAGCGACATGCCGGTGTAGCGGATGCGGGTCGGGAACATCTCGACCAGGATCGCGGCAATCGGGCCGTAGACCATGGTCACGAACAGCACCAGGATGAACAGGATGCCGATGGTCATCGGCCAATTCACGGCCGCCGGATCGGCGAACATGGCGAAGGCGCCGCCGCCCGGTATGTTGTAGACAGTGACCTCGGGCGCGCCCGCTGCCTCATCGGTGGTCAGCACCTTGTCCTTGACCGCCTGCTCGGTTGGTACGGTTGTCTTCTCGCCACCGCGGATAGCCGCGGCATCGAGCTTAAGTTCAGGATTGGCCGCGACGAAGGCGTCGAGTTTCTGATCCGCAACCTTGATCGCCGCGCGCTTCAGCGGATACCCGCTGTCCTGCAAGGACATGTTGACGGCCTTGACGAAGGCAGCATCCTTGGCCTTGGCTTGATCACCGGCAGCGACGGCGTCATAGGATTCCACGGTCTCATTGCCAATCTTCACCGAAGCAGCTGTACCGGCCGCGGCCGTCGTGACCACGTCATAAGGCACCGAATTCTTGGTCAGGAACGAGGTTGCGATGTCGCAGGACGTCGTGAACTTCGCCGTGCCAACAGGGTTGAACTGGAACCTGCAGTCGCCAGGTGCGGCGGTCACTGTCGCGCGGGTGTTCTGCTGCGCGGCGGCGAGCGCCGGGTTGGCTGCCTTGGTCAGCGCCTTGAACAGCGGGAATGTGCAGACGATGGCGAGCGCAAGGCCGGCCATGATGATCGGCTTGCGTCCGATCTTGTCGGACAGCCAGCCGAACACGACGAAGAAGATCGAACCGATCGCCAGTGCGATCGCGATCATGATGTTAACCGACTGCGGATCGACCTTGAGCACGTTCTGCAGGAAGAACAGCGCGTAGAACTGGCCATTGTACCAGACTACGGCCTGGCCGGCGGTGAGACCGAGCAGCGCCAGCAGCGCGATCTTGGCGTTCTTCCACTGACCGAAGGCTTCCGACAGCGGCGCCTTGGAGCCTTTCCCTTCCTCCTTCATCTTCTTGAAGGTCGGAGACTCGGAAAGAGACAAGCGAATCCAGACTGAGACGGCGAGCAGCAGGAAGGAAACGATAAAAGGAATGCGCCAGCCCCAGGCAGCATAGGTTTCCTTGCTGAGGGAGCCCTGCACGATCAGGATGACGATTAGCGACAAGAACAGGCCTAGCGTCGCCGTCGTCTGGATCCATGACGTGTAGAAGCCGCGACGGTCATTCGGCGCATGTTCGGCGACGTAGGTCGCCGCACCGCCATATTCGCCACCGAGCGCCAGGCCCTGCAGCATGCGCAACCCGATCAGGATGATTGGAGCCGCGATGCCCAGGGTCGCGTAGCCAGGCAGCAGACCGACCAGGAAGGTCGACAAACCCATGATCGTCATGGTGACGAGGAATGTGTATTTGCGGCCGACAAGGTCGCCGATGCGGCCGAACAGCAGCGCACCGAACGGGCGAACCAGGAAGCCGGCTGCAAACGCCAGTAGCGCAAAGATATTGCGCGTCGCCTCGGGAATGGTCGGACTGAAAAAGGTCGAGCCGATGAAGGCCGCCAGCGAACCGTAGAGATAAAAGTCGTACCATTCGAAAACGGTGCCGAGCGAAGAAGCAAAGATGACTTTCTTCTCCTCGCGCGTCATGCCGCGGCTGGTTCCGCCGGCAGTCGATGCAATTGCCATTGAGATATCCTCCCCTGGGATCGGTCTGTCCTCGATGGCTGCGCGCCATTGTCCGCACTCCTCCGAACGCAGACTCAAAAACGAAGCCAACGACGCAAAAAATGACAGAAAGCGCCGGCGAAAGGCAGCGCGACGATGGGATTATGACTTTGGTATTAGGTGCGCTGCGGCATGAATGGACGCGCGCAGAAGCCTCAGCCGTCGAGCGCCTGGAGAAGATCGACGGCGGCCATCATGTCACGCTTGCGGGCGGCGCGGCGCGCGACGGCCTCCGCATCCTGGCCCCAATGCTCGATCTGCCAGTCCTCGTCGACATGGCCGGCCGCCCAGGCTTGCTCGCCGTCGAGCTCGCCGAAATCGACGGCCAGCGCCAGCAGCGCCGAACCGGTCAGCGACGTCATGACGTGGATCGCCGCCAGGCGCAGCGGCTCAGCGCGTTGGCTCAGATGAACGCCAAGCACCGCGATGGCCTCGCGCGGTTGCTCGACATGGACGATCCCTTCGGCAAGGTTGAAGCGAGCCCCGAGCGCGGCGCGCGCCCAGTCGAGGACCGGGTCCCATTGCTCGTTTTGGCGCTCGACCAGCCCTTGCGGCGCGTCGGCGCGGTAGCAGAGCAGGTCCGACGAGGCAAAGCGCAAAATGTCCTCCAGCACCGCCTGCGGATCGCTGGCGACGCCATCGATGGCGGTGTTGACCAGGCGCATCACCGGCATAGACACCGGGTCGACGGTCTCGGCCTGAGCAGAGAACTCGTCGGCGACAAGCGCCGCCGCGCTCTCGGTCGGCAGCGCCAGCAGCGCCTTGCCCGGTGTGCGCACCGTCTTGCCGTCGAGATGGACGGCAAAACCGCCGTCGACGGGCGCTACCGAGACGGTCTTGTAGAAGCGCTTCGGCAGCGGCGTCTTCATCTGGATCTGGGCACGCCGCACCGGGTCCGGATCGGACAGCAGCTTTCCTGCTTCGAGATCGTTGAGGATGTCGCGCATGTCAGCCTCCTTCGTTGGTCTGCTGGCGCGGCGGCCTGTTGACGATAATCAGACCGGCGGCAATGAGAGCAAGCGCCAGGAAAATGCGCACGGTCAGCGGCTCGTTCAAGATCATCGCGCCGCACAGAACGCCGAAAACCGGCGACAGGAAAGTGAAACTGGACAGGCCCGACGCCGGGTAGCGCCGCAGCAGCCAGAACCACAAAACGTAAGTGAAGGCTACGATGTACACCGCCTGGAACAGCAGGGCCAATGTCGGCAACAGCGCGGGATCACGAATTGGCGGACCGGCAAGAGGCAGCACCAGGACTCCAACCACCGCGGCGCCAGCGAGTTGATAAAGCAGCAGCTTCTCGGCGCTCGCCTCAACCAGCTTCGACCGCTTGATGAGTATATTGGTCAAGGCCCAGAAAAACCCGGAGCCAAGGCTCAGGAGATCGCCGAACAACATATCCCCGCCGCCGCCAAGTTTGTCTGAAAAGACCGCGGCAAGGCCGGCGAAGGCCAGCAGCAGGCCGAGGAACTTGCGCAATGTGATCTGCTCGCCTAGCAGGAAGTGGCCGCCGATCAGCATCCAGAACGGCATGGAGTTGACCAGCAGCGTGTTGCGGGCAACCGTTGTGTGTTCCAAGCCGACGTAAAGGCAAAGGAACTCGACACCGAAAAGCAGGCCAACCGCGATGCCGGCGAGCAAGGTTCCATCGCGCTGGAAAAGCGCGATGCCGCGCCAGCGGCACCACAGGAAGACGCAGAACCCGCCGATGATCGAGCGTGCGATCGACAGGAAGACCGGATCATAGCCGGCATAGGAGATCTTGGCGGCGACGTAGTTCAGCCCCCAGGAAAAGGTCAGGCCGACCATGATGGCGGCGGCAGCCATGTCGACGGCGTCGCGGCGGTCTAGCGCATCGGCTGCGCCACTCACGCTCAATCCTCCGCGCTGGCGTCGTCGAAGCCGATCAGGTTCCAGCTCTGGCGCATATGCGGCGGCATCGGTGCAGAGACATCGATAACGCCCTTGTCCGGATGCGGGATGACGATGCGCCGGGCATGCAGATGCAGGCGGTTTTGAATGCCGCCGGGAAAATCCCAGTTGGTGTCGGCTTCGAAATATTTCGGATCGCCGATGATCGGGCAACCGATGTAAGCGGCATGAACGCGAAGCTGGTGGGTGCGGCCTGTATAAGGTTCCATTTCCAGCCAGGTCATCGTCTGCGCCGCCTGCTCGATGATGCGATAGTAGGATACGGCATGGTCGGCGCCTTTTTCGCCATGGGTGGCAATGCGCACCCGGTCGCCGTCCGGCGTCGGCTCCTTGATCAGCCAGGTCGAGATCTTGTCCTCACGCTTGGGCGGCACGCCCTTGACCAGCGCCCAATAGGTCTTCTTGGTTTCGCGGGCGCGAAACGCTTCCGACAGCTTCATGGCGGCAAGCCGGGTGCGCGCGACAACCAGCACGCCCGACGTGTCGCGGTCGAGCCGGTGGACCAGCCGCGGCTTCTCGCCCTTCTGGTTGCGCCAGGCTTCCAGCATGTCGTCGACATTGCGGGTGACACCCGAACCGCCCTGCACCGCCAGCCCCGCCGGCTTGTTGAAGACGAAAACCTTCGGGTCTTCATGGATCAGCATTTTTGCCAGAACGTCGGCGTCGCCCTGGTTGCGGATCGAGTGGCCGGTCAGTTGGGCGTCGCCCTTCTTGTCGACCTCCAGCGGCGGCACGCGCACCATCTGGCCAGGTTCGACACGCGTGTCGGCCTTGACCCGGCCGCCATCGACGCGGATCTGGCCGGAGCGCAGCAGCTTCTGCAGATGGCCAAAACCGAGGCCCGGGAAATGGGTCTTGAACCAGCGGTCGAGCCGCATGCCCGCCTCGCCGGCTTCCACCGTGATCTGTTCAACGCCTGCCATATTGTCTTCGCTTGTCCGTTTTTTGGCAGGGCTCAAGCCTGCTCTTGGCGCGGCAATAGCACTAAGGCAGGCTTCTTGCGAGCCAAAGTCCCATAAACAAGGCGATGATGGCGCCAACCACACTGGCCAGCGCATATCCGAACGCGGGCAGCGTGGCTCCCCGCTCCCACAATGCGGCGAAATCGAGCGAGAAGGTGGAAAAGGTGGTGAAGCCGCCAAAGATGCCGGTGGCGACGAACAGCCTGAGCTCGTTCGATCCGCCGCGCCGCGCCAAAATCGCGATGAACAGACCCATGGCAAAGGAGCCAGCGATGTTGATGACCATCGTGCCCCAGGGATAATTGGGGCCGACAAGGCGCATCGCGCCGATATTGGCCAGGTGACGGATGCCGGCACCGATGCCGCCGCCGATGACGACGAGAAAAAGACTGAACATGGAAGGTTACTGCCCTCGCCGGGGTGGCATGGTCAATCCCGATTCTTGAGACCGCAACGCTCGGCCGAATGCTGCCAGTTCCGCCGGCAGCATCGACAGATTCTCGCCTCAGGTGGTTTCGACCTTCTTCGGTTTGCTCGAACCGATCATCTTCCAGTTCTTGTAGAACATCGAATTGATCCGCTCGACGCTGACGGAGACGACAGCGAGCATGCCCGCGATAAGCCGGGGGAATGGGGACGGCCTGATAATGTCCATGAACACGCAGTAGCGGCGGCCGTCATACTCGTTGACCGAGCGGTGCAGCAGCGTGTCGTCGAAAATGAACTGCGGGTTGTCGTACCAGTAGTTCTTGACGTTGCCGCATTCGACGAAGATCTCCGCCTTCACCGGGATCAGATTGTAGAGGATGCGCAGGCTGAGCCGCAGCGGCCCGAAATGCCAGGAGGTCGATTCGCGCTTGCTGAAAACGGAAACGGCGATGGTCTTGATGTATTTGAAGTCCTTGTTGAATTCAGGGACGTTGTCGATCCGGTGCTTGCCGTACCACTGATAGACATACATGCCCCGCCGGCCGGCGCCGAAATTGGCGTCGATGTCGGCGATGATCTCGTCCTTGCGCGCCTTGAAGATGTCCAGGACCTCGTTGACCTCGCGCTGATAGTCCTGCGGAAACTGCTCCAGCTTCCACACGCCGGGGTTCCTGTAGCACAGAAGATCGACCAGCAGGTTGAACGGCGAGAGCAACCAGGTGAAGAGCCCGTTGCCCAGGAAATAGCCTGAGAACAGCGACAGGTCCTTCCTGTCATTGCGCAGCACGTCGATCAGGCCGCAGACGATGAAGATCGTCGTCAGGATCGGAACGAAATAGAAGCCAAGAACCAGAAGCGGGGTGGCAATAGCGAATTTGCGAAGCGATTTGCGAAGGGTTTTTGTCATTTTTCCACGCGCGAAGCGCGATCCTGTTGCGATTGAGGCAACGACCACCGCCCGGTCGTGCGCCTTGATAAGGTTTTTTGGGTCACCACACAACGGCCCGTGGTATCGTGGCCGGCTGGCTGCCTTGTGAAGCCTGCCGGTTTCGGTCAATGCACCGCCGGCAGGCCAAGCTCGTCCCATTTCTCCCTGGGGACCAGATCGCCAACCAGGAATTCAAAGCCGAAGACAGTTTGGCCGTCGCCAGCAAGTTGGCATCTGAACTTCAGACCATACCAGTTTCCGCGGCTGCGGAAAGCAGCACCATTGGCGGCAATCGTGGTTCCAGTGATTTTCTCCTCGGCCGTCGCGTAAGGCACGACCTGATCGGGCTGGAAATCCGCTCGCCATTGGCGGATCTGATCCGTCGCCTCGATATTGCACAATTGCACCATGCGCTCGTCGGACGCAAAGGTCGCGAGATCGGCGCGCGCCTGCTTGCTGCGCGGATCGGCCAGCGTCCTGGCCGACAGCATCTGCGTCGGATGGATCATGGCCGGCGCAGTGGCGGCAGGCCGGGAGGCATTCGGGACCGCCGGCACTGCAGCAGCCGGTACTTCAGGCGTTTGCGTGCTGGGCACGGCCGGCGCCGGCGGTGGTGGCGGCTTGACCCAGTCCTCGAACTGTCGCGGCGTCAGGATGTCGACCGACACCCGCTCCTCTCGGGGCCGGTTTGGGCGCTTCGGCATCGGCAGCAGGACAACCGTGGCGGCGAGCAGCGCGTGCAGAACGATCGAACTCGAAATGCCCCACGGCGAGGCCTCGTTTCGAACCGCTACGGCCGTCGGGCGCCGCAAGCGGCTATTCCCGCTCTTTGCGAAGCTTGGCCCAATAGTCGAGCCGCTTCCTGATATCGCGCTCGAAACCGCGTTCAGGCGGGTCGTAGAAGGTCTGGCGGCCCATCTTCTCCGGGAAATAATCCTGACCGGAAAAGGCGTCAGGCTCGTCATGGTCGTAGCGATAGCCGGCGCCGTAATCTTCTTCCTTCATCAGCTTGGTCGGCGCGTTGAGGATGTGCTTTGGCGGCAGCAGCGAACCGTGCTCCTTGGCCGCTCGTGTCGCAGCCTTGAAAGCCGTGTAGACGGCGTTGGATTTGGGCGCCGTGGCGAGATAGACGGTGGCCTCGGCGAAGGCGAGTTCGCCCTCGGGGGAGCCCAGATAGTCATAGGCATCCTTGGCGGCATTGGCGACCACCAGTGCCTGCGGATCGGCCAGCCCGATGTCCTCCATCGCCATGCGCACCAGCCGGCGGCCGAGATAGAGCGGGTCCTCGCCGGCGTCGAACATGCGCGCAAGATAGTAGAGCGCGGCGTCGGGATCCGAACCGCGCACCGATTTGTGCAGCGCCGAGATCAGATTGTAATGCCCGTCCTGGCCCTTGTCGTAGATCGGCGCGCGACGCTGGACGATGCGCTGCAGCCCTTCGGGATCGAACACCTCACCCGGCTTGGCGGCGCGCCAGACCTCTTCGGCGAGCGTCAGCGATGCGCGGCCGTCGCCATCACTCATGCGGATGAGCATGGCTCGCGCTTCGTCGTCGAGCGGCAGCGCCCTGCCCTCAGTCTCCTCCGCCCGAATCATCAGCTTGGCGATGCTTTCCTCACCGAGCGAATGAAAGACCATGACCCGCGCGCGGGACAACAAGGCCGCGTTGAGTTCGAAGGACGGGTTTTCCGTTGTGGCCCCAACCAGGACGACCGTCCCATCCTCCATGACAGGCAGGAACGAATCCTGCTGGGCGCGGTTGAAGCGATGGATCTCGTCGACGAAGAGCAGCGTCTGGCGGCCATTGGCGCGCCGCAGCTTGGCCGTCTCGAACACTTTCTTCAGGTCGGCCACGCCGGAAAAGACCGCCGATATCTGCTCGAACGCCAGGCTGGTTTCGCCGGCCAGCAGCCGCGCCACGGTGGTCTTGCCGGTGCCTGGCGGCCCCCAGAAGATCATCGAGCCGAGCGAACCGGAATCAATCAACCGCGTCAGCGCGCCATCGGGTCCGGACAGATGTTCCTGGCCGACGACCTCACCGAGGCTTTTCGGCCGCAGCCGGTCGGCGAGCGGGCGCCCTGGCGGCGCCTTTTCCGGTTCATCGACACTGAACAGATCGGCCATGCACGTCTTTGAGGTTTGGAGCGCGATCCCGACGGGGATGGAACTCAGTAACGCAACACCTGTCGCAGTATCTGCCCGCCGCGCTCGACGGTAAAGCGCCACCAGCGCGTATCCTGCTGGGCGACTTGCGCCAGGGTCGCCGCCGTATCGATGGTCGTGCCATTGACCTCACGCACGATGTCGCCCGGCTGAAAGCCGAAGTCGGCGGCGGGCGAATCGCGATTGATGTCGATCACCGTCACGCCTTTGAGATCGGTGCGCAGGCCGAGCTTCTGGGCGAGGCGCGGCGAGAGTTCCTCGACCTTGGCGCCGGAGAATGGGCTGCGCCCATGCAACGTCACTTCCGCGGCTTTCGCACCCTCCGGCGCGCGCTCCAGCGCGATGTCAATCGCCGCTTGCTGCCCCTTGGTCAGGATCGCGAAATTGGCCTTGGTGCCGATCGACAGCGTCGCCATGCGATAATCCAGTGCTTCGATGCTCTCAACCGGCTTGCCGTTGACCTGCAAAACGACATCACCCGGCTTTAGTCCTGCCTTCCCGGCCGGACCCGTGGCCTCGACGGAAGAGACAAGAGCCCCAATCGGCTTTTCCATGCCGAGCGATTCGGCGATCTGCGGCGTCACCGCCTCGAACTCGGCGCCGACATAGGGCCGCTCGAAGAAATCGAGGCCGGCCTTGGCCGCGTCGGCGAAGGCCCGCACCATGTTGGCGGGGATGGCGAAGCCGATGCCGATCGAGCCGCCGCTGCGACTGTAGATGGCGGTGTTGATGCCGACGAGCTGGCCGCCCATGTTGATCAGCGCACCGCCGGAATTGCCTGGATTGATGGCGGCGTCCGTCTGGATGAAATAGCCCGAATCCGAAACGCCGATATGGCTGCGGGCAAGTGCGGAGATGATGCCGCTGGTGGTGGTCTGGCCGACGCCGAACGGATTGCCGATGGCCAGCACCAGGTCGCCGACCTCGAGCGCGTCGGAATCGCCGATGGCGATGACCGGGAACGGCTTGTCGGATTCGATCTTCAGCACCGCCAGATCGAGCGTCTCGTCCTTGAGCATGACCTTGCTGGTGAATTCACGCCCGTCGGCGGTCGCCACCTTGACCTCGTCGGCATCCTTGATGACGTGGAAATTGGTGACGATGACACCGCTCGGATCGACCAGCACGCCCGAGCCGAGCGACGACTGGGCGCGGGGCTGCGCCCGGCCGAAGAATTCCTCGAAGAACGGATCGCCTTCGAAGGGCGACGTCACCTTGGCGGTCTGCGAGGCATAGACGTTGACCACCGCCGGCGCCGTCTGCTTGACCAGCGGCGCGAACGACAATTGCACTTCCTCGCGGCCGAACGGCACGCGCTTGTCGGGACCGGAGGTGGAGTTCTCGCCTTCAACGCCATGCAGCAGATCGGTCAGCACGTCGGAGAGGCCCGGATCGGCGGGCTTGGGTGCGTCTTCGGCCAGCGCCTGCTGGGCTGCCGGTGCGGCTGCGAACACCATGAAGGCGCAGAGCAGAACAAGGGACAGTCTTTTGGCGCGCATTCGCGAATCCTCCAAGGCAAGTTCGGGCGCATTGTCCCGACGAATGTGCAAAATGAAAGGCTAAGGCGCCGAAGTCCGAATATTTTCGACTGAGAGCGGCCAGCCAGGGCCTCGGAAAAGGCGGCAGGGTCGCTGCGTGTCCAGTCCAGGCAAGAAAAAGGGGCCCGCAGGCCCCTTGAACTCTTCGGAAAAGGTCGTGGCTTACGCGGCCGCAGCTTCTTCGGTGCTTTCGGCTTCGAGGCGAGCGCGGTCGCCGGCGCCCTTGGCCGAGGTGTCGCGATCGACGAACTCGATGACCGCCATCGCGGCGTTGTCACCGCGGCGGAAGCCCGCCTTCATGATGCGCAGGTAGCCGCCGTTGCGGGTGGCGTAGCGCGGGGCGATGGTGTCGAACAGGCGCTTGACGACGCCTTCATTGCCGATCTGCGCGATCACCTGACGGCGGGCGTGCAGGTCGCCGCGCTTGCCGAGCGTCACCAGCTTCTCGACGATCGGACGCAGGTCCTTCGCCTTCGGCAAGGTGGTGAGGATCTGCTCGTGCTCGAGCAGCGACACCGCCAGGTTGGCGAACATCGACTTGCGGTGGCTTATGCTGCGGGCGAAGCGGCGGCCTTTAAAACCGTGGCGCATGGCTCTTTTCCTTCTTCAGTTGTTCAAGAGGCCACGGCCTCTGATGGTTTTCCGCATGACCGTCGGATCGAGCGGCTCACGCCGCCGATCCTTGGAATTCATGCTCAATATTGGTCTTCGTAGCGTTTTGCGAGGTCTTCGATGTTTTCCGGCGGCCAGTCCGGCACTTCCATTCCGAGATGCAGGCCCATCGCCGCCAGCACTTCCTTGATCTCGTTCAGCGACTTGCGGCCGAAGTTCGGGGTGCGCAGCATCTCGGCTTCGGTCTTCTGGATGAGATCGCCGATGTAGACGATGTTGTCGTTCTTCAGGCAGTTGGCCGAACGCACCGAAAGCTCGAGCTCGTCGACCTTCTTGAGCAGCGCCGGGTTGAAGGCGAGCTCGGTGACGGCTTCGGCTGCGACTTCCTTCTGCGGCTCGTCGAAATTGACGAACAGGCCAAGCTGGTCCTGCAGGATGCGAGCGGCGAATGCCACAGCGTCCTCGCCCGAGATCGAACCGTCGGTCTCGATGGTCATGGTCAGCTTGTCGTAGTCGAGGACCTGGCCCTCGCGGGTGTTCTCGACCTTGTAGGAGACCTTCTTGACCGGTGAATAGAGGCTGTCGACCGGGATCAGGCCGATCGGCGCGTCTTCGGCGCGGTTGCGGTCTGCCGGAACGTAGCCCTTGCCGGTGTCAACGGTGAATTCCATGCGGATTTCAGCGCCTTCGTCCAGCGTGCAGATGACGTGGTCGGGGTTGAGGATCTCGACGTCGCCAACCGTCTGGATGTCGCCGGCCAGAACCGCGCCCGGACCCTGCTTGCGCACGACCATGCGCTTGGGGCCGTCGCCTTCCATGCGGATGGCGATTTCCTTGATGTTGAGGACGATGTCGGTCACGTCCTCGCGCACGCCGGCGATGGACGAGAATTCATGCAGAACGCCGTCGATCTGCACGGCGGTGACGGCCGCGCCGCGCAGCGAAGACAGAAGCACGCGACGCAGCGCGTTGCCCAGCGTGAGGCCAAAGCCGCGCTCGAGCGGCTCGGCGACCAGCGTGGTCAGCGTCTTCTTCTTCGACGAGAACTCGATCTTGTTCGGCTTGATCAGTTCCTGCCAATTTTTCTGGATCATGATGCTTTCCTTCCGTTGACCCGCCACCATCCAATCGTGGCGGGCGACCTGGAATACCGCGGAGGAACGCTTCTGGCGTTCACGCGGCGTTCGGTAATTGCTTAGACGCGGCGCTTCTTGCGCGGGCGGCAGCCATTGTGCGGGATCGGCGTCACGTCACGGATCGAGGTGATGGTGAAGCCGGCCGCCTGCAGGGCGCGCAGCGCCGATTCACGACCCGAGCCAGGTCCGCAGACCTCGACTTCGAGCATGCGCATGCCGTGTTCCTGGGCCTTCTTTGCGACGTCTTCGGCAGCCATCTGGGCAGCGAACGGGGTCGACTTGCGCGAACCCTTGAAGCCCTGGGCACCGGCCGACGACCAGGCGATCGAATTGCCCTGCGCGTCGGTGATGGTGATCATCGTGTTGTTGAAGGTCGAATTGACGTGGGCAACGCCCGACGAAATGTTTTTGCGTTCGCGACGGCGAACACGAGCGGCTTCCTTGGCCATGATAGTCCTTTCAGTTGATCTCTACACCGCCGTAATGCCAGCGGCTCCACCTTCGTAAGGGAGTAGGGGAATAGGGCAGTAAGGGAGTGGGGAAAACGAACGATCCGAATTTCGGACTATTCCCTACTGCCTTACTCCCCTACTCCCTTATTCCCCTAAAAAATTACTTCTTCTTGCCGGCGATCGACTTGGCCGGGCCCTTGCGGGTGCGTGCATTGGTGTGCGTGCGCTGGCCGCGGACGGGCAGCGAGCGGCGGTGACGCAGGCCGCGGTAGCAGCCGAGGTCCATGAGACGCTTGATGTTCATCGACACTTCGCGGCGCAGGTCGCCTTCGACCTGGTAGTCGCGGTCGATGGTCTCGCGGATCTGCAGCACTTCCGCGTCGGTCAGCTGGTTGACGCGTCGCTCGGCCGGGATGCCGACCTTGTCGACGATCTCCTGGGCGAACTTCTTGCCAATGCCGTGAATGTACTGAAGCGCGATGACGACGCGCTTGTTGGTCGGAATATTGACGCCGGCTATACGAGCCATCTTTTCTCTCTCCATGTGGGCCGGCCAACCTTCAAAAGGCAGAGCCCGGCGCTATTTGCGTTGCCCCGCGTCCGGTGGAGGCCGGCCCATGCGGGAGTTTCCTGGTTCAAAAGGATTGCCCTGCCCTTGCGGGCAAGCAAACTCCATGCCTGACAGGAAGACGGGCCGCCATACCCCAGCGAACCGTTTCAGTCAAGCGCAATCTTATTTGGCCGCGACCGTCTCTTTCGCGGTCGCCGAGAGCACGGCTTCGATCTCGGCCGTCACGGCGTCGATTCCGGCCATTCCGTCGACGCTCTTCAGCGTGCGCTTGGCATAGTAGTAGCCGATCAGCGGAGCGGTTTTCTTGTAGTATTCCCGCAGGCGCTCTTCGAACACCGCCGGATTGTCGTCCTTGCGCACCGGCTGGCCGGCGGCCTTGGCCTCCTCGGCCCGCTTGACGATGCGGCCGACCAGCGCCTTGTCGTCGACGACCAGTTCGACCACCGTGTCGAGAGCGATGCCTCGCTCGGCGAGCATCGATTCAACCGCATCGGCCTGCACCAGTGTGCGCGGGTAGCCGTCGAGGATGAACCCCCTGGCGCAATCGGGCTGATCGATGCGTTCGGCCACGATCGCGTTGACGATGGCATCCGATACCAGCTCGCCCGCGTCCATGACCGCCTTGGCGCGCTTGCCGACTTCGGTTCCAGCCTGCACGGCGGCACGCAGCATGTCACCCGTCGAAAGCTGGGGTATGCCGTGCTTCTCTACCAGTCTTTGTGCTTGCGTCCCCTTACCCGCTCCTGGCGGCCCAAGCAAAATCAACCTCATCTGGACTTCTTCCCCCCGCGCAGCTTCGACTTCTTGATCAGGCCTTCATACTGGTGCGCGATCAGGTGCCCCTGAATCTGGGCAACCGTATCGAGCGTGACACTGACCACGATCAGAAGCGATGTGCCACCAAGGTAGAATGGTACGCCAGTCGCCGAAATCAGGAACTCCGGCAGCAGGCACACCAGCACCAGGTAGATGGCGCCGATGACGGTGATGCGGGTGAGAACGTAGTCGATGTAATCGGCGGTGCGCTCGCCCGGACGGTAGCCCGGGATGAAGCCGGAGTGCTTCTTGAGCTGGTCGGCGGTGTCCTTCGGATTGAAGACGATCGCGGTGTAGAAGAAGGCGAAGAACACGATCATCGCCGCATAGAATGCCATGTAGAGCGGCTGGCCATGGCCGAGCGAGGCCAGGATGGTGCTGGCCCAGGCGGGCATGTTGGTGGCCTGCGAGAAGCCGGCGACGGTTGCCGGCAAAAGCAGCAGCGACGAAGCGAAGATCGGCGGGATGACGCCCGACGTATTAAGCTTCAGCGGCAGGTGCGAGGTGTCGCCCTGGAACATGCGGTTGCCGACCTGGCGCTTCGGATACTGGATCAGCAGCCGGCGCTGGGCGCGCTCGAAGAACACGATGAGCGCGATGACGACGATGGCGAGCACGATGATCGCCAGGATCAGGCCGGTCGACAGGGCGCCGGTGCGGCCAAGCTCCAGCGTGCCGGAAATGGCATGCGGCAGGCCGGCGACGATGCCGGAGAAGATGATCAGCGAAATACCGTTGCCGATGCCGCGCGCGGTGATCTGCTCGCCGAGCCACATCAGGAACATGGTGCCGCCGACCAGCGTGACGACGGTCGAGATGCGGAAGAACATGCCGGGATCGCTGACGATGCCGTTGCCGTTCTCCAGGCCCACCGAAATGCCGTAGGCCTGAACCAGCGCCAGCAGCACGGTGCCGTAGCGCGTGTACTGGTTGATAATCTTGCGGCCCTGCTCGCCTTCCTTCTTCAGCGCTTCCAGCGACGGGATGACCGAGGTCATGAGCTGCATGATGATGGAGGCGGAGATGTAGGGCATGATGCCGAGCGCGAAGATCGCCATGCGCTGCACGGCGCCGCCAGCGAACATGTTGAACATGCCGAGCACGCCCTTGCTCTGCGAGGAGAAGGCCTGCGCGAAGGCATCGGGGTTGATGCCGGGAAGCGGAATGTAGGTGCCGAGACGGTAGACGAGCAGCGCGCCGATGGTGAACCAGATTCGTTTCTTCAGGTCTTCCGCCTTGGCGAAAGCCGAGAAATTCAGATTCGAGGCTAGTTGTTCAGCAGCCGAAGCCATGCCTGATTCTCCGCTTGGTAACGCTTGATGGCCTTTGAGGTCAGGCGGCGCGTTTCACCGAAGCTCACGAGATAAGCTCCGGGCTCTAAACATGCAAGCGGCCGCGTTGACGCGGCCGCTTAATTGAACAGATCAAAGCACGATCGCGAGCAAAAGCGGAACGCTCTCTTGCCGGTCGCGCTTCAAATTGCCGTTACTCGGCAGCTGCCGTTTCCGCCAGCTTGACCGAACCGCCGGCCTTTTCGATCTTCTCAATCGCGGCCTTGGAGGCACCAGCGACGTCGAAGGTCAGCTTGGCCTTCAGATCGCCATCGGACAGCACGCGCACGCCGTCCTTGGCGCGGCGGATGACGCCGGCGGCAACCAGCGCCTCGGCGGTCACGGCTGCCTTCGAATCGAGCTTCTTGGCATCGATAGCGGCCTGGATCTTGGCCAGCGACACGATCGTGAAGCTCTTGGCGAAGATGTTGTTGAAGCCGCGCTTCGGCAGGCGCCTGTAGAGCGGCATCTGGCCACCCTCGAAGCCGTTGACGGCGACGCCGGAGCGCGCCTTCTGGCCCTTGACGCCGCGGCCGGCGGTCTTGCCGGAGCCGGAGCCGATGCCGCGGCCGAGACGCTTCTTGGAATGCGTCGCGCCGTCCTTGTCACGCAGATCGTTGAGTTTCATCTGGGTTCTCCTGCGCTTTGGCTCAGCCCTCGTCCACGACTTGGACGAGATGCTGGACGGCAGCGATCATGCCGCGCACGGAAGGCGTATCTTCCAGCGTGCGCTGCTTGTGCATCTTGTTGAGGCCGAGGCCGACCAGCGTTGCGCGCTGTTCCTTCGGACGACGGATCGGCGAACCGATCTGCTTGACGGTGATGGTCTTGGTTGCTTTCTTGGCCATGGTCAAAATCCCTGGTCAGATCGACTATTCTTCAGCCGCTACGGCGGTGCCGCGGCGGGCCTGAAGGGTCGAATACTTGATGCCGCGCGCGGCAGCCACATCCTTGGGATGCATCTGGCTCTTCAGCGCGTCGAAGGTGGCGCGAACCATGTTGTACGGGTTCGACGAACCCATCGACTTGGCGACCACGTCATGCATGCCGAGCGTCTCGAAGACAGCGCGCATCGGGCCGCCGGCGATGATACCGGTACCCTGCTTGGCGGCGCGCAACAACACGCGACCGGCACCCCAGCGTCCTTCGACGTCGTGGTGCAGCGTGCGGCCCGAGCGCAGCGGCACGAAAATCATGTCGCGCTTGGCCGATTCGGTTGCCTTGCGGATGGCTTCCGGCACTTCGCGCGCCTTGCCGTGACCGAAGCCGACGCGGCCCTTCTGGTCGCCGACGACGACGAGTGCGGCGAAGCCGAAGCGACGGCCACCCTTGACGACCTTGGCGACGCGGTTGATGTGGACCAGCTTGTCCACCATGCCGTCATCGCGCTCTTCACGCTCGCGGCCGCGGCCGCCGTCCCTACGTTCCTGTGCCATATCCTGTTCCTTGTTCTTTTCCGGAAGCACGGGTTGCTGATTGCCGGCGCCGCTTTGGGTCGCCGACGGTGAAAAATTAGAAGCTGAGGCCGCCTTCGCGGGCTGCTTCAGCCAGCGCCTTGACACGGCCGTGATAGATGTACGGGCCACGGTCGAAGACGACTTCCTTAACGCCGGCCTTGGTGGCGCGCTCGGCGATCAGCTTGCCGATCGCGGCGGCGGCAGCGGTGTCGGCACCGGTCTTGAGCGAACCCTTGAGGTCCTTCTCCAGCGTCGAAGCGGCGGCGATGGTGTGGCCCTTGGCGTCGTCGATCACCTGCACGTAGATGTTTTTCGAGGTGCGATGAACAGACAGACGCGGACGCTCGCCGGCGACCTTCCTGATCTGGCGACGAACGCGCTGCGCACGGCGCTGAATGGCTTCCTTGATACCCATGATGGTCTTCCTTGCCTTCAAAAAACGGGGGCCGCCATGTGCGGTAGGCGAAAGCGCCTCCCGCGGCCGCTCCCCGCGGCGTTACACTTCTCTGGCTTGGCCCTTTCCGAAAAGTCAGCGACTTTCCAGGGCCAGGCCCATTACTTCTTCTTGCCTTCCTTGCGGACGATCTTCTCGCCAGCGTAACGGACGCCCTTGCCCTTGTAAGGCTCGGGACCACGGTATTCGCGGATTTCCGCGGCAACCTGGCCAACCTGCTGCTTGTCGATGCCGGCCACGGTGATCTCGGTCGGCTTCGGGACAGTGATGGTGATGCCCTGCGGCGTCTCGTAGACGACATCGTGGCTGAAGCCAAGTGCCAGCTGCAGGTTCTTGCCCTGAAGTGCTGCGCGATAGCCGACGCCGGTGATCTCGAGCTTCTTCTCGAAACCGTCCTTCACGCCCTGCAGGATGTTGACGATCTGCGTACGCGACATGCCCCACTTGGAGCGGGCGGTCTTCGACTGGTCGCGCGGCTGAACAGCAATCTCGCTGCCTTCCATCTTGACCAGCACTTCGTCGTTCACCACGAACTTCAGCTCACCCTTGGGGCCCTTCGCCGTCACGGTCTGGCCGTTGACGGTCGCGGTCACGCCCTGGGGCAGCGAAACGGGTTTCTTTCCAATACGAGACATTTTGTTGTCCTCGTCACTTCTCTTGTTTCAGGTCTCTGTCTTCGGGAACGATCCGAAGACCGGATTCCACTTTGCGGTCAACTGCCAGATCAGAAGATCTGGCAGAGGATCTCGCCGCCGACGTTCTGCTCACGCGCTTCGTGGTCGGCCATCACGCCCTTCGGCGTCGAAAGGATGGCGATGCCGAGGCCGTTGGCGACATGCGGGATCGACTTGGCCGAAACGTAAACGCGGCGGCCCGGCTTCGAGACGCGGGCGATTTCGCGCACGACCGGAGCTCCGTCGAAATACTTCAGCTCGATTTCGATTTCGGACTTGCCGTTGTCGAAGTCGGTCTGGCTGTAGTCGCGGATGTAGCCTTCAGCCTTCAGCACGTCGAGGACGCGGGTGCGCAGACGCGAGGCCGGCGTCGAAACACTCGACTTCTTGCGGCCGTATGCGTTGCGGATGCGGGTCAGCATATCGCCGAGAGGATCGCTCAATGACATGTTATGTCCTCCTTACCAGCTCGACTTGACCAGGCCCGGGATCTGGCCGTTATTGCCGAGATCACGAAGCGCGATGCGCGATACTTTGAGCTTGCGATAGTAGGCCCGCGGACGGCCGGTGACTTCGCAGCGGTTGCGGATGCGGATCTTGGCCGAGTTGCGCGGCAGGGCAGCAAGCTTGAGCTGAGCGCGGAAACGCTCTTCCATCGGCTTGGACTGATCCATGATGATCGCCTTCAGCGCTGCGCGCTTGGGACCGTACTGGTCGGCAAGCTTGCGGCGCCTGTTGTTTTTCTCGACTGAGCTGGTCTTTGCCATTTCAGATTTTTCCTTTTCTCGCTGCCGTTACTGGCGGAAGGGGAAGTTGAAAGCCTTGAGCAATGCCCTGGCTTCGTCGTCCGTCTTCGCAGTCGTACAAACGATGACGTCCATGCCCCAGATCTGATCAACCTTGTCGTAGTTGATCTCCGGGAACACGATGTGCTCCTTGATGCCCATGGCGTAATTGCCACGGCCATCGAAGCTCTTTGGGTTCAGTCCGCGGAAGTCGCGGACGCGCGGCAGCGCGATGTTCACGAGGCGGTCGAGGAACTCGTACATACGTTCCTTGCGCAGCGTGACCTTGGCGCCGATCGGCATGTTCTCGCGGACCTTGAAGCCCGCGATCGAATTGCGGGCGCGGGTGACGACGGCCTTCTGGCCGGCGATCAGCGCCAGGTCTTCGGCAGCAACCGAAGGCTTCTTGGAATCGGCGGTCGCTTCGCCGACGCCCATGTTCAGCACGATCTTGTCGAGGCGCGGAACCTGCATGTCGTTGTCGTAGCCGAACTGCTCCTGCAGCGCCTTGCGAATGGTCTCGTTGTAGACCTGCTTGAGGCGCGGCGTGTTGGTGGCAGTCGCCTGCTTGGTTTGAGCCTTAGCCATTGATGACTTCTCCCGAGCGCTTGGCGACGCGCACCTTCTTGCCGTCCTTCTGGAAGATGAAGCCGACGCGGGTCGGCTTGCCATCCTTGGGGTCGGCCAGCGCGATGTTC
Organism: bacterium M00.F.Ca.ET.205.01.1.1; assembly: GCA_004791255.1. Lineage (GTDB taxonomy): Bacteria > Pseudomonadota > Alphaproteobacteria > Rhizobiales > Rhizobiaceae > Mesorhizobium. Next base: position 100,115 of record SRUQ01000011.1, on the reverse strand, counting down.
GACAGCTGGATCGGCGCTTCCTTGGTGATGATCCCGCCCTCTTGGGACTGGGACTGCTTCTGGTGACGGCGGATCATGTTGACGCCACGCACCAGCGCGGTGTCATCCTTCGGCTGAACCGAGAGGACTTCGCCCGAACGGCCCTTGTCCTTGCCGGCCAGCACGACGACCTTGTCGCCTTTTCTAATCTTTTGCATTGGTCCGGCTCCTTACAGCACTTCTGGCGCGAGCGAGATGATCTTCATGTGGTTCTTGGCGCGGAGTTCGCGCGGAACCGGTCCGAAGATACGCGTGCCGATCGGCTCTTTCTTGTTGTCGACGAGAACGGCTGCGTTCTTGTCGAAACGGATCACGCTGCCGTCCGGGCGGCGGATGTCCTTGGCCGTGCGAACCACGACCGCCTTCATCACATCGCCCTTCTTAACGCGGCCGCGCGGAATGGCTTCCTTGATAGACACCACGATGATGTCGCCCACGGAAGCGTATTTCCGCTTCGAGCCGCCCAGCACCTTGATGCACATGACACGACGCGCGCCGGAATTATCCGCGACGTCGAGGTTTGTTTGCATCTGAATCATGACTGGCCGCCTTCTTCTTTTCTAACGGGACGGGCTCGAAGCCCCTCCCCGGTCTGTCCAAAATTCGTTTGTTTACGCCTGGTCCGAAGACACGACGATCCAGCGCTTGTCCTTGGAAATCGGCTTCGATTCCTGGATGAACACCTGATCGCCAACCTTGTGGGCGTTGTTCTCGTCGTGCGCCTTGTACTTCTTGGTCATACGCACGGTCTTCTTCATCACGGGATGCGTGAAGCGCCGTTCGACCTTAACGACAACCGTCTTCTCGTTCTTGTCGCTGACGACGGTGCCCTGCAAAATGCGCTTTGGCATGGTTTTCGTCCTTACGCCTTCTTGGCCGCGGACTTTTCCGCAGCGATGGTCTTGATACGCGCAATGTCCTTACGAACCTGCTTCACGCGCGCGGTCTTCTCGAGCTGACCGGTGGCCTTCTGGAAGCGCAGGTTGAACTGCTCTTTCTTCAGGCTGGCCAGGTCGTCGGTCAGCTGGTCCTGGGTCTTGGTCCGGATGTCTTCGGCTTTCATGATCAGCCCGTCCTTATTCTGCGATGCGCTGTACGAAGCGCGTCCTGACCGAGAGCTTGGCCGCGCCGAGACGCAGCGCCTCGCGGGCGGTTTCTTCATTGACGCCGTCGATCTCGAACATGATGCGGCCCGGCTTGACGCGTGCCGCCCAATAGTCGACCGCGCCCTTGCCCTTGCCCATGCGGACTTCGGTCGGCTTCGACGTGACCGGCAGATCCGGGAAAATACGGATCCAGACGCGGCCGGCGCGCTTCATTTCGCGAGTGATCGCGCGGCGGGCCGCCTCGATCTCACGCGCGGTGACGCGATTCGGCTCAAGCGCCTTCAGCCCGAAACCGCCGAAATCCAGGTTGGTGCCGCCCTTTGCGGTACCATGGATACGGCCCTTGAACTGCTTACGGAACTTTGTGCGCTTTGGCTGCAGCATCGTTCTAACTCCAAATTCCTAAATGTCTCAGGCGTTTTCGCGACGACGACCGCGTTCGCGATCACCACCACCGCCATGCGCAGCATCACCCTCGGTCGCGCGACGCTCCGAAGCCATCGGATCGTGCTCGAGGATCTCGCCCTTGAATACCCAGACCTTGACGCCGCAGATGCCGTACGCCGTATTCGCCTCGGCCGTGCCGTAGTCGACATCGGCGCGCAGCGTGTGCAGCGGCACGCGGCCTTCGCGGTACCATTCCATGCGTGCGATTTCAGCGCCGCCGAGACGGCCCGAGCAGTTGATGCGGATGCCTTCGGCACCGAGGCGCATCGCCGACTGCACGGCGCGCTTCATGGCGCGGCGGAACGCGATACGGCGCTCGAGCTGCTGGGCGATCGACTGGGCGACCAGGGTCGCGTCGATTTCCGGCTTGCGCACTTCGACGATGTTGAGGTGCGTCTCGGACTTCGTCATCTCCATCAGCTTCTTGCGAAGCTTCTCGATGTCGGCGCCCTTCTTGCCAATGATCAGGCCGGGACGGGCGGCATGGATGGTGACGCGGCACTTCTTGTGCGGACGCTCGATCACGACCTTCGAGATGGCAGCCTGCTTGAGCTCCTTCTCGAGGTACTTGCGGATCTTGATGTCCTCATGCAGCAGCTTGCCGTACTCGCCGGTGTTCGCGAACCAGCGCGAATCCCAGGTGCGGTTGATGCCGAGGCGAAGACCGATCGGATTGACTTTCTGGCCCATTATGCGGCCTCCCCTTTTTCTTCGACTTCACGAACGACGATCGTGAGGTGCGAGAACGGCTTCTCGATGCGGCTGGCGCGACCGCGGCCACGAGCATGAAAACGCTTCATGACGATCGACTTGCCGACATAGGCTTCCGCCACGATCAGCGCATCGACGTCGAGGTCGTGGTTGTTTTCCGCGTTGGCGATTGCCGATTCCAGCGTCTTCTTGACCGTGCCGGAAATCCGCTTGGCCGAGAATTCGAGGTCGGAGAGCGCTGTCGCGACCTTCTTGCCGCGGATCAGCGCGGCAACCAGGTTCAGCTTCTGCGGGCTGATACGGATCGTGCGCAGAACGGCGCGCGCTTCGTTGTCAGCAAGCCTGCGCGGAGCTTTGGCCTTGCCCATGATTATTTCCTCTTCGCCTTCTTATCCGCGCCATGACCGAAATAGGTCCGGGTCGGAGCGAATTCACCGAACTTGTGACCGACCATGTCCTCGTTCACCGAGACGGGAACGTGCTTCTGGCCGTTGTAGACACCGAAGGTGAAGCCGACGAACTGCGGCAGGATGGTGGAGCGACGGCTCCACATCTTGATCACCTCATTGCGACCACCTTCACGAACCTTGTCCACCTTCTTGAGAAGGTAGCCGTCGATGAAGGGGCCTTTCCAAATAGAACGAGTCACTTGGCGTTACCTCTTCTTAGCTCTTGCGCTGATGGCGCGAGCGCAGGATGAACTTGTCGGTCGCCTTGTTGGACCGCGTCTTCTTGCCCTTGGTCGGCTTGCCCCACGGGCTGACCGGATGACGGCCACCGGAGGTGCGGCCTTCACCACCGCCATGCGGGTGGTCGACCGGGTTCATGGTCACACCGCGATTGTGCGGGCGCTTGCCACGCCACACCGTGCGGCCGGCCTTGCCGTCGTTGATGTTGCCGTGGTCCGGGTTGGAAACGGCGCCGACGGTGGCCATGCAGGAGCCGTGAACGACACGCTGCTCGCCCGAGTTGAGGCGCAGGATCGCCATGCCCTGGTCGCGGCCGACGAGCTGGGCGTAACCGCCAGCCGAACGGGCGACCTGACCGCCCTTGCCCGGCTTCAGCTCGATGTTGTGGACGATCGTGCCGACCGGCATCGAGGCCAGCGGCATCGCATTGCCCGGCTTCACGTCGACCGCTTCGCCGGCCACGATCTTGTCGCCGGCAGCAAGGCGCTGCGGGGCGATGATGTAGGACAGCTCGCCATCGTCGTACTTGATCAGCGCGATGAAGGCGGTGCGGTTCGGATCGTATTCAATGCGCTCGACCGTGCCGACGACGTCGAACTTGCGGCGCTTGAAGTCGATGATGCGGTACGAACGCTTGTGACCACCGCCGATGAAGCGGGCGGTGATGCGGCCGTAATTGTTGCGGCCGCCCGACTTGGTCAGGCCCTCGGTCAAACCCTTGACGGGCTTGCCCTTATAGAGACCCGAGCGGTCGACGATGACCAGCTGGCGGGTGCTCGGCGTTACCGGGTTGAATTTTTTCAGTGCCATGTTGTTGTCCTCGCGGCCTTGCTCAGAGACCCGTCGCGACGTCGATCGACTGGCCGTCGGCCAGCGTCACAACCGCCTTCTTGACGTCGCTCTGGCGGCCGATCGTGCCGCGGAAGCGCTTGATCTTGCCCTTGCGGACAAGCGTGTTCACGGCCATCACCTTGACGCCGAACAGCGCTTCGACGGCGGCCTTGATTTCCGGCTTCGACGCCTTCTTGGCGACGTTGAAGACGACCTGGTTCTGCTCGGAGGCCATGGTCGACTTTTCGGTGATCGCCGGCGAGACGATCACGTCGTAGTGACGAAGGTCGGTCATTTGAAGCGCTCCTCGAGAGCCTCGACGGCGGCCTTCGAAAGGACCAGCGTGCCGCGGCGCAGAATGTCGTAGACATTGATGCCCTGGATGGGCAGCACGTCGATGTTGGGGATGTTCGTCGCCGCCAGCTTGAAGTTCTGGTCAAGCTCGGCGCCGCCGATCACCAAAGCGTTGGTCAGGCCCAGCGTCGCGAAATTCGCGACCAGCGCCTTGGTCTTGGCCTCGGTCAGCTTCAGCTCGTCGACGACGATGATCGAAGCGCTCTTGGCCTTGGCCGAGAGGGCATGCTTGAGGCCCAGCGCGCGGACCTTCTTCGGCAGGTCGTGCTCGTGGCTGCGAACGACCGGGCCGTGGGCCTTGCCGCCGCCGCGGAACTGCGGAGCGCGAGCCGAATGGTGACGGGCGCGGCCCGTACCCTTCTGCTTGTACATCTTGGCGCCGGTGCGCGCGATTTCGGCGCGGCCCTTGGCCTTGTGCGTGCCCTGCTGCTTCTTGGCGAGCTGCCAGCGCACGACGCGCTGCAGGATGTCTTCGCGCGGATCAAGGCCGAAAATCTCCTCGGAGAGTTTCACCTTGCCGGCGTCCTTGCCGCCAAGCGTTGTGATCTTGAGATCCATTATTCCGCTCCCTCTGTGGCCGGAGCCTCGTTCTTCGTGGCGGCGCGGATCGCGGCAGGCTTCGGCGCATTGGCCGGCAGTGCCACCTTGGCCGCATCGCGGACCAGGATCCAGGCGCCCTTCGATCCGGGAACCGCTCCGCGGATCAGGATCAGGCCGCGGTCGGCATCAGTCGAAACGATCTCGACGTTCTGCGTGGTGACGCGGGTGTCGCCCATATGGCCGGCCATATGCTTGCCCTTGAACACCTTGCCGGGGTCCTGGCGCTGGCCGGTCGAACCGTGCGTACGGTGCGAGACAGAGTTACCGTGCGTCGCGCGGCCACCACCCATGTGGTGACGCTTGATGACGCCCTGGAAACCCTTGCCGATCGTCGTGCCCGTCACATCGACCTTCTGGCCGGCGACGAAGTGCTCGACGGTGATCTCGGCGCCGACGTCGATCATGTTGTCGGCGGAGACGCGGAACTCGGCGACCTTCGCCTTCGGCTCGACGGAAGCGGTCGCGAAATGGCCGCGCAGCGCCTTCGACGTGTTCTTCACCTTGGCGAGGCCAACGCCGAGCTGAACGGCGGTGTAGCCATTCTTCTCCTGCGTACGCTGCGCCACGACCTGGCAGTTCTCCATCTGGAGAACGGTGACGGGAACATGTTCCCCGGCATCATTATAGATGCGGGTCATTCCCACCTTCTTTGCAATCACACCTGAACGCATCGGTTCAATTCCTTTAGAGTTCCGGGCCAGGGGCACCGCCCCTTACCGCGCTCTCATTCCCTTAGAGCTTGATCTCGACGTCGACGCCGGCGGCCAGATCGAGCTTCATCAAAGCATCGACGGTCTGCGGGGTCGGATCGACGATGTCGAGCAGACGCTTGTGCGTGCGCATCTCGAACTGCTCGCGGCTCTTCTTGTCGACGTGGGGCGACCGGTTCACCGTGAACTTTTCGATCCGCGTCGGCAGCGGAATGGGGCCGCGGACGTTGGCACCGGTACGCTTGGCCGTCGACACGATTTCCTTCGTCGAGGCGTCGAGCACGCGGTGATCAAACGCCTTCAGGCGGATGCGGATATTCTGTCCGTTCATGCGTCACTTCCTTGTTCTGGCGCGGCGCGGGCAACTACCGCGCCCGCGACAGATCGGTTTAAGTCCAAATTACTCTTTGATGGTGACGACGATGCCGGCACCGACGGTGCGGCCGCCTTCACGGATGGCGAAGCGCAGCTTCTCTTCCATGGCGATCGGCACGATCAGCTCGACATCGACCGTGATGTTGTCGCCGGGCATCACCATCTCGGTGCCTTCCGGCAGCGACACGATGCCGGTCACGTCCGTGGTGCGGAAATAGAACTGCGGGCGATAGTTGGTGAAGAACGGCGTGTGACGGCCACCTTCGTCCTTGGTCAGGATGTAGGCTTCGGCCACGAACTTCTTGTGCGGCTTCACCGAACCCGGCTTGGCCAGAACCTGGCCGCGCTCGACGCCTTCACGATCAACGCCGCGCAGCAGCGCGCCGATGTTGTCGCCGGCCTGGCCCTGATCGAGCAGCTTGCGGAACATCTCGACGCCCGTGCAGGTCGTCTTGGTCGTCGGACGGATGCCGATGATTTCCAGTTCCTCGCCAACCTTGACGATGCCGCGCTCGACGCGGCCGGTCACGACCGTGCCGCGGCCCGAGATCGAGAACACGTCTTCGATCGGCATCAGGAACGGCTTGTCCAGCGGACGAACCGGCGTCGGGATGTAGGCGTCGACCTGAGCCATCAGCTCGCGGATCGCGTCCTCGCCGATGGTCTTGTTCGAATCTTCAAGCGCCGCCAGAGCCGAACCCTTGACGATCGGAATGTCGTCGCCGGGGAATTCGTTCTTCGACAAGAGCTCACGAACCTCGAGCTCGACCAGTTCGAGCAGTTCGGCGTCGTCGACCTGGTCGACCTTGTTGAGGAACACCACGATCGACGGCACGCCGACCTGACGGGCGAGCAGGATGTGCTCGCGGGTCTGCGGCATCGGGCCGTCGGCGGCCGACACGACCAGGATCGCGCCGTCCATCTGCGCCGCACCGGTGATCATGTTCTTCACATAGTCGGCGTGGCCGGGGCAGTCGACGTGGGCGTAGTGGCGATTGGCGGTCTCGTATTCGACGTGAGCCGTCGAGATGGTGATGCCGCGCGCCTTCTCTTCCGGCGCCGCGTCGATCTGGTCGTAACGCTTGTATTCGCCGAAATACTTGGTGATCGCAGCCGTCAGCGACGTCTTGCCGTGATCGACGTGGCCGATCGTGCCGATGTTCACATGAGGCTTAGTGCGCTCGAATTTACCTTTTGCCATGTGATGTCTCCATTTCCTGCTCGCCCATGCGGGCTTTGAATTGCGTTACCGCGGCTGCTCTTTCGAGTTACGCGTATTTCTTCTGGACTTCCTGAGCGACCGCGGTCGGGACCGGCTCGTAGTGATCGAACTGCATCGTGTAGGCCGCGCGGCCCTGGCTCATCGAGCGCAGGTTGTCGACGTACTTGAACATGTTGGCGAGCGGCACCATCGCGTTGATGACGACGGCCACGCCACGGGCTTCCTGGCCCTGGATCTGGCCACGACGGCCGTTCAGATCGCCGATGACGCTGCCGACATAGTCTTCCGGCGTCACAACCTCGACCTTCATGATCGGCTCGAGCAGCTGCACGCCGAGCTTCGGTGCCGCTTCCCTGAAGCAGGCACGCGACGCGATTTCGAAGGCAAGCACCGACGAGTCGACGTCGTGATAGGCGCCGTCGATCAGCGTCGCCCTGACGCCGATCATCGGGAAGCCGGCGAACGGGCCAGCGCCCATGACGCTCTGGATACCCTTTTCAACGCCGGGAATGTATTCCTTCGGCACCGCGCCGCCGACGATCTTGGACTCGAACACGAAGTCCTCGCCCTCGGAATTCGGCTCGAACACGACCTTGACGCGGGCGAACTGACCGGTACCACCGGTCTGCTTCTTGTGCGTGTAGTCCTGCTCGTGCTTGCGGGTGATCGTCTCGCGATAGGCAACCTGCGGCGCGCCGACATTAGCTTCGACCTTGAACTCGCGGCGCATGCGGTCGACGATGATGTCGAGGTGCAACTCGCCCATGCCGGAGATGATGGTCTGGCCGCTTTCCTCGTCGGTCTTGACGCGGAAGGACGGATCCTCGGCAGCCAGGCGGTGAAGGGCGAGGCCCATCTTTTCCTGGTCGTTCTTGGTCTTCGGCTCGATGGCGATCTGGATGACCGGATCGGGGAATTCCATGCGCTCGAGAATGACCGGATGCAGCGGATCGCACAGCGTGTCGCCGGTGGTCGTGTCCTTGAGGCCCGCCAAAGCGACGATGTCGCCGGCGAAAGCTTCTTCGACGTCGGCGCGCGAATTCGCGTGCATCTGCAGCATGCGGCCGATGCGCTCTTTCTTGCCCTTGACGGTGTTGTCGACCGACACACCCTTGGAGAGCTTGCCCGAGTAGATGCGGGCGAAGGTCAGCGAACCGACGAAGGGGTCGTTCATGATCTTGAACGCCAGCATCGACAGCGGCTCGTTGTCGTCGGCGTGACGCTCGATCTCGGCGTCGGTCTTGGCGTCGACACCCTTGATCGCGGGCACATCGGCCGGCGACGGCAGGTATTCGACGACGGCGTCGAGCAGCGGCTGCACGCCCTTGTTCTTGAAGGCCGAGCCACAGAACATCGGGTAGAACTTGACCGCGATCGTGCCCTTGCGGATCAGCGCGCGGATCTCGTCATTCGACGGCATCTTGCCTTCGAGATAGTTCTCGAGCGCGCCCTCGTCCATTTCGACGGCGGCTTCGATCATCTTCTCACGGTATTCCTCGGCGCGATCCTTGAGGTCGGCCGGGATCTCGACGACGTCCCAGGCAGCGCCCAGCGTCTCGTCGCGCCAGACCAGCGCATTCATCTCGACGAGGTCGACGACACCCTTGAACTCGGTCTCGGCGCCGATCGGCAGCTGCATGACGACAGCCTGCGCACCGAGGCGCGAGCCGATCATCTCGACCGAGCGATAGAAGTCGGCGCCGATCTTGTCCATCTTGTTGCAGAAGATCATGCGCGGCACGCGGTACTTGTCGGCCTGGCGCCAGACGGTTTCCGTCTGCGGCTCGACACCAGCGTTGGCGTCAAGCAGCGCGATGGCGCCGTCGAGCACGCGCAGCGAACGCTCGACTTCGATGGTGAAGTCGACGTGTCCGGGAGTGTCGATGATGTTGAAGCGGTGCATCTTGCCGTCACGACCCTTCCAGAAGGTCGTGGTCGCGGCCGACGTGATGGTGATGCCGCGTTCCTGCTCCTGCTCCATCCAGTCCATGGTGGCAGCGCCGTCGTGGACTTCGCCGATCTTGTGCGACTTGCCCGTGTAGTAGAGGACGCGCTCGGTGGTCGTCGTCTTGCCGGCGTCGATATGCGCCATGATACCGAAATTGCGGTAGTCTTCGATTTTGTATTCGCGGGCCATCGTAGCTGCCTCTCAGTCCTGTTCGCGCTTTACCAGCGGTAGTGTGCGAAAGCGCGGTTGGCTTCAGCCATCTTGTGGGTGTCTTCACGCTTCTTGACGGCGGTGCCGCGGTTGTTGGCCGCATCCATCAGCTCGCCGGAGAGACGGTCGATCATGGTGGTCTCGTTGCGGTTGCGGGCCGCGGCGATCAGCCAGCGAATGGCCAGCGCCTGGCGGCGCTCGGGGCGCACGTCGACCGGAACCTGGTAGGTGGCGCCGCCGACGCGACGCGAACGCACTTCCACATGCGGCGCGACATTGTCGAGCGCCTGATGGAAGACGGTGACCGGCTCCTGCTTGGTCTTCGACTGAACCTGGTCGAGCGCGCCGTAGACGATGGTCTCGGCAACCGACTTCTTGCCGTCATACATGACGGCGTTCATGAACTTGGTAACGATCAGATCACCGAACTTCGGATCCGGGTTGATCTCACGCTTTTCTGCACTGTGACGACGGGACATGGCTTTTGTCTCTCAATCTCTCATAGCCCGGCGCAGTTCAAGAAAAGCGCCAAAGCCGGAAAACCTTACTTCGGACGCTTCGCACCGTATTTCGAACGGCGCTGTTTGCGGTTCTTCACGCCCTGCGTGTCGAGCACGCCGCGGATGATGTGGTAGCGCACGCCCGGAAGATCCTTGACGCGGCCGCCGCGGATCATGACCACGGAGTGCTCCTGAAGGTTGTGACCTTCGCCGGGGATGTAACCGATCACTTCAAAACCATTGGTGAGGCGGATCTTGGCCACCTTGCGCAGAGCCGAGTTCGGCTTCTTCGGCGTCGTGGTATAGACGCGTGTGCAGACGCCCCGCTTCTGCGGGTTCTGCTGCATGGCCGGGACCTTGTTGCGCTTCACCGGCGCAATGCGCGGCTTGCGGATCAGCTGGTTGACGGTAGGCATTAAACCCTCTTGTCTCTCAATTCCGTGTCTCGCCCGGTCAGGGCCGCTCAAAGCGCCATGTCCATACGCAAATTCGGGCCACAAACCGCGACTCGCGGTCTTGCCCGAACAAATTGCAGAGGAAGCGGAAACCGCTTCATGCGCGCCGGAAATGTCTTTTCGCTCGTAAAACGAACCCTGTTTGAGGCAAACTCCAAAGCGTGTCGCTTCGGAAGGGAGAGCCTCACATCGGTTCTGACTGGGCGGCTTCTACTCGCAACCCCATGAACCGTCAACCCCGGCGCGGCAAATATTGCATTGAAGCCGGGGCTTGGCAGCCATGCGGAATCCGCATGTAATTTTCTGTCGCCGTTTTGCAAGGGCGTGGAAGAAAGTGACCGGCTTGCGGCTGTCGCAGGGCCATGCTTCGTGCGAAAAGGCCCGCATGCGCAATCGATATGGCCTCGCTGGGCCGAATCCCCACGCCAAGAGGAATCACCCCGTGAACGACAATGAGGAACGCCCGGTCACCATCATCACCGGCCGGGTATGGAAAAAGAAGGGCGGCAAGCCGGAAGGTGTGCACGTCATGCTGGTCGCGCCCGACGACGATTCGGCGGTGCGCCGGGCGCTCGAATCGCTGGCCGCGGAGGGCTACGCCGAAGCCGAACTGGACCAGATCGGCGACATGGACGGCGAACCGGACGAGGAGCCACATCTGTCGGCCTATCAGGGCGCGCTGGAAGGCGAAGTCTCGATCGTCACCTTCGACGAGCCGATCTGAGAATCGGGGCACCGAAGATGGCCGGACCGAAAGTGGTTGAACCTGCATCCCGCGCCTGGGCCGACCGGGCGGTGGCCGCCATCGAGGCCGACCAACACCGTTCCGCCGACACTCACCTTTGGAAACTTGAGCTGCCGGCGCTGGCTGGCATCGACTTTTACCTCAAGGATGAATCCACCCATCCAACCGGCAGCCTGAAACACAGGTTGGCCCGGTCATTGTTTCTCTATGGGCTGTGCAACGGCCTTATCCGCGAAGGCTCGCCGGTCATCGAAGCGTCATCCGGTTCGACGGCGGTGTCCGAAGCCTATTTCGCCCGCATGATCGGCGTGCCGTTCTACGCCGTGATGCCGCGTTCGACATCGGGCGAAAAGATTGCCGCGATCGAACACTATGGCGGCAACTGCCATTTCATCGATGATGGCCGGCGCATCTATGCCGAGTCGGCCGAACTCACGGAGCGGCTCTGCGGCCATTTCATGGATCAGTTCACCCATGCCGAACGCGCCACCGACTGGCGCGGCAACAACAACATCGCCGATTCCATCTTCGGGCAGATGCGCGAGGAGCGGCACCCGATCCCAAGCTGGATCGTGATGAGCGCCGGCACGGGCGGCACAACGGCCACCATCGGTCGCTACCTGCGCTACAAGCGCCATGCGACCCGGCTGTCGGTTGTGGACGTCGAGCGCTCGGCCTTCTTTGGCGGCTTTGCCACGCATGATCGCGATTGCCGCTCTGAGCAGCCGTCGCGGATCGAGGGCATCGGTCGGCCACGCATGGAACCATCCTTCATGCCCGGCGTGATCGATCATATGTTGCGGGTGCCCGATGCATTGTCGCTGGCCGCAATGCGCGTGTTGTCGCGTCGGCTCGGTCGCCGTGTCGGTGGCTCGACCGGCACCAACTTCATCGCCATGTGCTTCCAGGCCGCGCGCATGATCGAGCAGGGCAAGACTGGTTCGCTGGTGACGCTGATCTGCGATTCCGGCGACCGCTATGCCAACACTTATTATTCGGACGGGTGGCTGGCCGCCAACGGCCTCGACCCCTCACCCTTCGAACCGGCGATCGAAACCTTTCTGGAGGGTGGAAGACTGGCGCTGCCGTTCGAGGAAAGCTGGGGCTGATCATTCGGCTCTGGCTTGTCCGGGCCAAGTCTTCTGATAGAAACCTTGACCATCACCAAACAGACGGAGCGTCCGTGTCCCAGCCCATCAAGATAGGCATTGTCGGTGTCGGCAAGATCGTCCGCGACCAGCATCTCCCGGCACTCGCCAAGGACGGCGACTTTCAGCTGATCGCGGCCGCCAGCCGCCACGGCAAGGTCGACGACATCGCCAATTTCCCCGACATCGAAACGATGCTCGGCGCGGTTCCGGAACTCGAAGCGGTGTCGCTGTGCATGCCGCCGCAGTTCCGCTATGCCGCCGCGCGCACCGCGCTTGAGGCGAAGAAGCATGTCTTCATGGAAAAGCCGCCGGGCGCGACAGTCAGCGAGGTCGAGGACTTGAAGGCCCTGGCCGCCCAAAACGGCGTCACGCTGTTCGCCAGCTGGCATTCTCGTTATGCGCCGGCGGTGGAAGCGGCGCGCAAATTCCTGGGCGCGACGACAATTCGGTCGGCGGCGATCGTCTGGAAGGAAGACGTGCGCCGCTGGCACCCAAACCAGGACTGGATCTGGCAGCCGGGCGGCTTCGGCGTTTTTGATCCCGGCATCAACGCACTGTCGATCGCGACCCACATCCTGCCGGCCATGCACATCACCTCGGCCGTGCTCGACTTCCCTGAGAACCGCGACGCCCCGGTCGCCGCCCAGGTCAGCTTCATCGCTTCGACCGGGCTGCCGGTAACTATGGATCTCGACTGGCTGCAGACCGGCCCGCAAAGCTGGGACATCCTTGCCGATACGGATGCGGGAAGGATGGTGCTCTCCGGCGGCGGCTCGAAGCTCGCCATCGACGGCAAGGTCGTCCATGAAGAGCCGGAAGCCGAATATCCCCTGCTCTACCGGCGCTTTTCCGAGATCGTGCGCGCCGGCGCATCGGATGTCGACCTCGCACCCCTCCAGCATGTTGCCGACGCCTTCATGCTCGGCAAGCGCAATGTGGTCGAAGCATTTTTCGACTGACGACGGAGCTTTGCGGGGCGGCCTCCGCCTCGCAAAGCTCCCCATTTTCGCACAACGCACGGACCTTCATCCAGCACAACACGAATAAGCAACGGACGGCGTATCGCGATACGTCGCCGGCTATATGCGTGGATTTTCGACGTCGATGCCGCAAAGAAAATGGCCGCCGGGTTGCCCCGACGGCCTTGTTGCCTGAGTCTTCCTGCCGTCGTGCTTACTGCGCGGCGGTAACCATGTCGGTCAGCATCGGCTCGGCGACTTCCGCACCGGAGGCCTTGCGGCGCTCGTCGATGATCAGTTCGTCGCGCGAGGTGGCGATGCGCCGGATCTGGCTCATCGTGCCGCCGGTACCGGCCGGGATCAGCCGGCCGACGATGACGTTTTCCTTCAAGCCCTGCAGCATGTCGGTCTTGCCGGCAACCGCGGCTTCCGTCAGCACGCGGGTCGTCTCCTGGAAGGAGGCGGCCGAGATGAAGGACGGCGTCTGCAGCGAAGCCTTGGTGATGCCGAGCAGCACCGGCTGGCCTTCGGCCGGCTTCTTGCCGTCCTCGACCAGGCGCTCGTTGACCTCTTCCAGCTCGATAACGTCGACGTGGTCGCCCGGAATGTAGGTCGAGTCGCCCTGCGTGGTAATCTCGACCTTCTGCAGCATCTGGCGAACGATCACCTCGATGTGCTTGTCGTTGATCGACACGCCCTGCAGACGGTAGACTTCCTGGATCTCGTTGACGAGGTAGGACGCAAGCGCCTCCACGCCCTTGATCGCCAGGATGTCGTGCGGCGCCGGATTGCCGTCGAGGATGTAGTCGCCCTTCTCGATGACGTCGCCGTCCTGGAGATGGAACGGCTTGCCCTTCGGGATCAGGTATTCGACCGGCTCCAGCGTCGAGTCATGCGGCTCGATGATGATGCGACGCTTGTTCTTGTAGTCGCGGCCGAAGCGGATCGTGCCGTCGATCTCGGCGATGATGGCGTGATCCTTCGGACGACGTGCCTCGAACAGTTCGGCAACACGCGGCAGACCGCCGGTGATGTCCTTGGTCTTGGCGCTTTCCATCGGGATACGCGCCAGCACGTCGCCGGGACGAACCTGCGCACCCGGCTCGACCGAGAGGATGGCCTCGACCGAGAGCAGGAAGCGGGCGTCGCCGCCCTTCGACAGCTTGCCGACCTTGCCCTTGGCATCATGGATGGCGATCGCCGGCTTGAGGTCGTTGCCGCGTGGCGTCGAGCGCCAGTCGATGACCTCGCGCTTGGTGATGCCGGTCGACTCGTCGGCCGTCTCCTGGACGGAAATGCCGTCGACCAGATCCTCGTACGACACCTTGCCCTCGATTTCGGTGAGGATCGGGCGGGTATAGGGATCCCACTCGGCGATACGCTGGCCGCGCTTCACCTTGTCGCCATCGTCGACGAAGATGCGCGAACCATAGGTGACACGGTGCGTGGCGCGTTCCTTGCCGGCTTCGTCGAGGATCAGCACCGCCATGTTGCGGCCCATGACCATCTGCTGGCCGTCGGAATTGCGCACCACGTTACGATTGCGGATCTCGACCTTGCCCTCATAGGAGGCTTCAAGGAACGAGCTATCCACCACCTGCGCCGTGCCGCCCATGTGGAAGGTACGCATGGTGAGCTGGGTGCCCGGCTCACCTATCGACTGCGCCGCGATGACGCCGACGGCTTCGCCCTGGTTGACCGGGGTGCCGCGGGCCAGATCGCGACCGTAGCAGACCGCGCAGACGCCGATCCTGACCTCGCAGGTCAGTGCCGAACGGATGCGAACCGACTGCACGCCGGCCTTTTCGATCTTTTCCACGTCACGCTCGTCCATCAGCGTTCCGCCCTTGACCAGGATATCGCCCGACACCGGATGGGTGATGTCGTCGAGCGAGGTACGGCCCAGCACGCGCTGGCCGACCGAAGCAACGACCTGACCGGCATCGACGATCGGCTGCATGGTGAGGCCCTTGTCGGTGCCGCAATCCACGGAGTTGACGATGCAGTCCTGCGCCACGTCGACCAGACGGCGGGTGAGGTAACCCGAGTTCGCCGTCTTCAAGGCGGTGTCGGCCAGACCCTTGCGGGCGCCGTGGGTCGAGTTGAAGTACTCGAGCACGGTCAGGCCTTCCTTGAAGTTCGAGATGATCGGCGTCTCGATGATTTCACCCGACGGCTTGGCCATCAGGCCGCGCATGCCGGCGAGCTGACGCATCTGGGTGGGCGAACCACGCGCCCCGGAGTGCGACATCATGTAGATCGAGTTCATCGGCTTCTGACGGCCGTTGTCCTCGAACTCCACCGCCTTGATGCGGGCCATCATTTCGTCGGCGACCTTTTCCGAGCACTTGGCCCAGGCGTCGACGACCTTGTTGTACTTCTCGCCCTGGGTGATCAGGCCGTCATTGTACTGCTGCTCGTACTCCTTGGCCAAAGCCTCGGTGTCGGACACCAGCTTCAGCTTGGTGTCCGGGATCAGCATGTCGTCCTTGCCGAACGAAATGCCGGCGCGGCAGGCATGGGCAAAGCCGAGTGCCATGATGCGGTCGCAGAAAATGACCGTCTCCTTCTGACCGCAATGGCGGTAGACGGTGTCGATCATCTTGGAGATGTTCTTCTTGGTCATCTCCTGGTTGGCGGTCTCGTAAGGCACGTTGACGTTCTTCGGCAGCAGTTCGCCGATGATCATGCGGCCAGGCGTGGTGTCATGGATCTTCGACACCACCTTGCCTTCGGCGTCGACCGTGCGGAAGCGTCCCTTGATCTTGGCGTGCAGGGTCACCGCCTTGGTCTCGAGCGCGTGCTGGAGTTCGCCCATGTCGGCAAACACCATGCCCTCGCCCGGCTCGTTCTGATTGACGATCGAGAGGTAGTAGAGACCCAGAACCATGTCCTGCGACGGCACGATGATCGGCGCGCCGGAAGCCGGGTGCAGGATGTTGTTGGTCGACATCATCAGCACGCGGGCTTCGAGCTGCGCTTCCAGCGACAGCGGCACGTGAACGGCCATCTGGTCACCGTCGAAGTCGGCGTTGAAGGCCGTGCAGACCAGCGGATGCAGCTGGATCGCCTTGCCTTCGATCAGGATCGGCTCGAACGCCTGGATGCCGAGGCGGTGCAGCGTCGGCGCGCGGTTCAAGAGCACCGGATGCTCGCGGATGACCTCGTCGAGGATATCCCAGACCTCCGGACGCTCCTTCTCGACCAGCTTCTTCGCCTGCTTGACGGTCGAGGAGTAACCCTTGGCGTCGAGGCGGGCGTAGATGAACGGCTTGAACAGTTCTAGCGCCATCTTCTTCGGCAGGCCGCACTGGTGCAGCTTGAGCTCCGGACCGGTCACGATGACCGAGCGGCCGGAATAGTCGACGCGCTTGCCGAGCAGGTTCTGGCGGAACCGGCCCTGCTTGCCCTTGAGCATGTCGGACAGCGACTTCAGCGGACGCTTGTTGGCGCCGGTGATGACGCGGCCGCGACGGCCGTTGTCGAACAGTGCGTCGACGGCTTCCTGCAGCATGCGCTTTTCATTGCGCACGATGATGCCGGGAGCGCGCAGCTCGATCAGCCGCTTCAAGCGGTTGTTGCGGTTGATGACACGGCGATAGAGGTCGTTGAGGTCGGACGTGGCGAAGCGTCCACCATCCAGAGGAACCAGCGGGCGCAGGTCCGGCGGGATCACCGGAACCACCTTCATGATCATCCATTCCGGACGGTTGCCGGACTCCATGAAGTTCTCGACGACCTTGAGCCGCTTCAGATACTTCTTCTGCTTCAGCTCGGACGTGGTCGAAGCCAGTTCCGAACGCAGGTCGCCGGCGATCTTCTCCAGATCCATGCCGGCCAGAAGGTCATGAATGGCCTCGGCGCCGATCATGGCGGTGAACGAATCCTCGCCATACTCGTCGACGGCGATCATGTACTCTTCTTCGCTGAGCAGCTGGTGCTCCTTCAGCGCGGTGAGGCCAGGCTCGGTGACGATGTAGTTCTCGAAATAGAGGACGCGCTCGATGTCCTTCAGCGTCATGTCGAGCAGCGTGCCGATGCGCGAGGGCAGCGACTTCAGGAACCAGATATGGGCGACAGGAGCGGCGAGCTCGATATGGCCCATGCGCTCGCGGCGAACGCGCGACAGCGTGACTTCGACGCCGCACTTTTCGCAGATGACGCCCTTGTACTTCATGCGCTTGTACTTGCCGCACAGGCACTCATAGTCCTTGATCGGGCCAAAAATGCGCGCGCAGAACAGACCGTCACGCTCCGGCTTGAAGGTGCGGTAGTTGATGGTCTCCGGCTTCTTGATCTCGCCGAACGACCAGGACAGAATCTTCTCAGGGCTGGCAAGCGAAATCCGGATGGAATCGAACACCTGCGCAGGCGCCTGCGGATTGAAGAGATTCATGACCTCTTGGTTCATGCCGTTCTCCTTTTCGGGGTCCTCGAAAACCCCTTGCATCTGACGCGGGCCGAATGCCCGCTGAGTGGTCGGCCCACCGGCCGTAGAATTTGGTGGGCGCGCCGCGCTTTCGCGACGCGCCATTGCGTTTATTCAGCTGCGTCGGGCAGCCGAACCGCGTTTTCATCGAGCTTGGTGTTCTCCAGCTCGACATTGAGGCCGAGAGACCGCATTTCCTTGACGAGCACGTTGAAGCTCTCCGGAATGCCTGCCTCGAACGTGTCGTCGCCGCGCACGATCGCCTCGTAGACCTTGGTGCGGCCGGCGACGTCGTCCGACTTCACCGTCAGCATCTCCTGCAGCGTGTAGGCGGCGCCGTAGGCTTCCAGCGCCCAGACCTCCATTTCGCCGAAGCGCTGGCCACCGAACTGCGCCTTGCCGCCCAGCGGCTGCTGGGTGACGAGCGAGTACGGACCGATCGAACGCGCGTGGATCTTGTCGTCCACGAGATGGTGAAGCTTGAGCATGTAGATGTAGCCCATCGTCACCTTGCGGTCGAACGGCTCGCCGGTGCGTCCGTCATAGAGCTGCGACTGGCCGCTGGAGTGCAGACCCGCCTGCTCCAGCATGATGTTGATGTCGGCCTCGTGCGCGCCGTCGAACACCGGGGTCGCGATCGAGACGCCGCGGCGCATCTGCTCGCTGAGGCGAACAATGCTCTCGTCGTCATACTCGCGAACCGGCTCGTTGCGGTCGTTGGCCGGCATGAAGCTTTCCAACGTCTTGCGCAGCGGCTTGATGTCGCCGCC
Organism: bacterium M00.F.Ca.ET.205.01.1.1; assembly: GCA_004791255.1. GTDB lineage: Bacteria > Pseudomonadota > Alphaproteobacteria > Rhizobiales > Rhizobiaceae > Mesorhizobium. Next base: position 81,864 of record SRUQ01000011.1, on the reverse strand, counting down.
CGACTTGTAGGCGTCGATCAGCTCGCCGATCTTCCTGCCCATGCCGGCGCAGGCCCAGCCCAGATGCGTTTCCAGGATCTGGCCGACATTCATGCGGCTCGGCACACCCAACGGGTTGAGCACGATATCGGCATGCGTGCCGTCCTCGAGGAAAGGCATGTCCTCGACCGGAACGATGCGCGACACGACACCCTTGTTGCCGTGACGGCCGGCCATCTTGTCGCCGGGCTGCATCTTGCGCTTCACGGCCACGAAGACCTTGACCATCTTCATGACGCCCGGAGGCATTTCGTCGCCGCGCTGCACCTTCTCGACCTTATCCATGAAGCGCTGCTCGAGCGCCTTCTTGGAATCGTCGTACTGGCCACGCAGGGCTTCCAATTCGCTCTGGAGCTTCTCGTTCTCCACGGCAAACTGCCACCACTGCGAACGCGGATACTCGTCAAGCGTATCCTTGGCCAGCGTCGAGCCCTTCTTGAAGCCCTTCGGTCCGGCGATCGCATCCTTGCCGACGAGCATGTCGGAGAGGCGGGCGTAGACGTTGCGGTCCAGGATCGCCTGCTCGTCGTCACGGTCCTTGGCGAGGCGTTCGATCTCCTCGCGCTCGATCGCCATGGCGCGCTCGTCCTTCTCCACGCCGTGGCGGTTGAAGACGCGCACTTCGACGACGGTGCCGAAGGTGCCCGGAGGCATGCGCATGGAGGTGTCGCGCACGTCGGAAGCCTTTTCGCCGAAGATGGCGCGCAGAAGCTTCTCTTCCGGCGTCATCGGGCTTTCGCCCTTCGGCGTGATCTTGCCGACCAGGATGTCGCCCGGCTGAACTTCCGCACCGATATAGACGATGCCGGCCTCATCGAGGTTCTTCAGCGCTTCCTCCGAGACGTTCGGAATGTCGCGCGTGATTTCCTCCGGTCCGAGCTTGGTGTCGCGCGCCATGACCTCGAACTCCTCGATGTGGATCGAGGTGAAGACGTCGTCGGCCACGATGCGCTCGGAGAGCAGGATCGAGTCCTCGTAGTTGTAGCCGTTCCACGGCATGAACGCGACGAGCACGTTGCGGCCGAGCGCCAGATCGCCAAGCTCGGTCGACGGACCGTCGGCGATGATGTCGCCCTTGTTGACCCGGTCGCCCATGCGCACCAGCGGACGCTGGTTGATGCAGGTGTTCTGGTTCGAACGCTGGAACTTCATCAGCCGGTAGATATCGACGCCGGACTTGCCCGGATCGAGATCCTCGGTGGCGCGGATAACGATACGCGTCGCGTCCACCTGGTCGACGATGCCGCCGCGGCGGGCGCCGATGGCGGCGCCCGAGTCACGGGCAACGACCGGCTCCATGCCGGTGCCGACGAACGGCGCTTCGGCGCGCACCAGCGGCACGGCCTGACGCTGCATGTTCGAGCCCATCAGAGCGCGGTTGGCGTCGTCGTTTTCCAGGAACGGGATCAGAGCCGCGGCCACCGACACCATCTGCTTCGGCGACACGTCCATCAGGTCGACGTTTTCACGCGGCGCCATCATCACTTCGCCAGCGCTGCGGCAAATGACGAACTCGTCGACGAAGCCGCCATTCTTATCGAGCTCGGCGTTGGCCTGCGCGACATGGTGCTTGGCTTCTTCCATCGCCGAGAGATAGACGACGTCATTGGTCAGCTTGCCGTCGACGATCTTGCGGTACGGGCTCTCGATGAAGCCGTACTTGTTGACGCGCGCGAAGGTCGCCAGCGAGTTGATCAGACCGATATTCGGGCCTTCCGGCGTCTCGATCGGGCAGATGCGGCCGTAATGCGTCGGGTGCACGTCGCGCACTTCGAAGCCGGCGCGCTCGCGGGTCAGACCGCCCGGTCCAAGCGCCGACAGACGGCGCTTGTGGGTGATCTCCGACAGCGGGTTGGTCTGGTCCATGAACTGCGACAGCTGCGAGGAACCGAAGAACTCGCGCACGGCGGCGGCCGCCGGCTTGGCGTTGATCAGGTCCTGCGGCATGACCGTGTCGATCTCGATCGAGGACATGCGTTCCTTGATCGCGCGCTCCATGCGCAGCAGGCCGACGCGGTACTGATTTTCCATCAGCTCGCCGACCGAACGCACGCGGCGGTTGCCGAGATTGTCGATGTCGTCGATCTCGCCCTTGCCGTCGCGCAGTTCGACCAGCGTCTTGACCACGGCCAGGATGTCGTCCTTGCGCAGCACGCGCACGGTATCCTCGGCCTTGAGTTCGAGACGCATGTTCATCTTGACGCGGCCGACGGCCGACAGATCATAGCGCTCGCTGTCGAAGAACAGCGAGTTGAACATGGCTTCGGCGGTTTCCAGCGTCGGCGGCTCGCCGGGGCGCATGACACGGTAGATGTCGAACAGCGCGTCCTGGCGGCTCTCGTTCTTGTCGACGTTGAGCGTGTTGCGGATATAGGCGCCGACATTGACGTGGTCGATGTCGAGAACCTGGATCTCCTGCTCGCCGGTGCCGAGCAGCACCTTCAGCGTCTTTTCGTCGATCTCGTCGCCGGCTTCGAGGAAGATCTCGCCGGTGGCGTAGTTGACGATGTCCTCGGCCAGGTAGTTGCCCAGCAGATCCTCGTCGGTCGCCTTGATCGCCTTCAGGCCCTTTTCGCCGAGCTGGCGGGCCTGGCGCGCGGTGATCTTCTTGCCTTGCTCAACGACGATCTCGCCGGTGTCGGCGTCGACCAGGTCGCCGACGGCCTTGAGGCCGCGGAAACGCTCGACGTTGAAGGGAATGCGCCAGTGGTCGCCGGCGCGCTTGTAAGTGATCTTGTTGTAGAAGGTCGACAGGATCTCTTCGCCGTCCATGCCGAGCGCCATCAAGAGCGACGTCACCGGAATCTTGCGGCGACGGTCGATGCGGGCGTGCACGACGTCCTTGGAATCGAACTCGATGTCGAGCCACGACCCGCGATAGGGGATGACGCGCGCGGCAAACAGAAGCTTGCCCGACGAGTGCGACTTGCCCTTGTCGTGGTCGAAGAAAACACCAGGCGAACGGTGCATCTGCGAGACGATGACGCGCTCGGTGCCGTTGACGATGAAGGTGCCGTTCAAGGTCATGAGCGGCATGTCGCCCATGTAGACGTCCTGCTCCTTGATGTCCTTGATCGACTTGGCGCCGGTATCCTCATCGATATCGAACACGATCAGGCGCAGCGTCACCTTCAGCGGCGCGGCATAGGTCAGGTCGCGCTGACGGCATTCGTCAACGTCGAATTTCGGTCCTTCGAACTCGTACTTCACGAACTCCAGCATCGAGGAGCCGGAAAAATCGGAGATCGGGAAGACCGACTTGAAAACAGCCTGCAGCCCTTCGTCCGGACGGCCGCCCTTGGGCTCGTCCACCATCAGGAACTGGTCATAGGATGCCTTCTGAACCTCGATGAGGTTCGGCATCTCCGCAACTTCCGGGATCTTTCCGAAGAACTTGCGTACGCGTCTGCGGCCATTGAAAGTCTGGGTCTGGGCCATCGTCGCTCCTTAGCTCTAAACTCGGGACGAACCTCGCCGCGGTTCGCCTTGCATGCCGAGCCACCTGGGCGGCGGCTCTCTGTCTGTTCTCCGGCCTCTCCTGCCAATTGCTTGGCGGCGGCCGGCTAAAACGGGAGAAAACCCGTTTCCGGAAGGCCGGATTTCGGCCCTCAGGAAAGAGGTTCTCGTACATCTCGCGTTACGCAGCCTCCCCAGGGACAGCCCGAGGGAGTGGCGGACGGCGCGAGGCCGCCCGCCGCTTTAGACGCTTACTTCAGGTCGACCTTGGCGCCGGCTGCTTCCAGCTGGGCCTTGAACTTGTCAGCGTCGGCCTTGGAAACGCCTTCCTTGACCGGCTTCGGAGCCGCTTCGACCAGGTCCTTGGCTTCCTTGAGGCCAAGGCCGGTGATCGCACGGACTTCCTTGATGACGTTGATCTTCTGAGCGCCGGCGTCGGTGAGGACGACGTCGAATTCGGTCTTTTCCTCGACCGGAGCAGCAGCAGCGGCAGCGCCGCCAGCAGCGGCAACCGCAACCGGAGCAGCAGCCGAAACGCCCCACTTTTCTTCCAGAAGCTTCGACAGCTCAGCCGCCTCGAGGACGGTCAGCTTCGACAGGTCGTCTACGATCTTTGCCAGATCAGCCATTGTTGTATTCCTTCGTTAGGTTCGAACGTGTGTTTGTGATAGCGAGGAACGGCCTCATGCCGCCTCGTCCTTCCGGGCGTAAGCGCCGATGACACGCGCGACCGAAGCCGCGGGCGCATTGACGATCTGGGCGATCCGGGTTGCCGGCGTGGCGATCATGCCAACCAGCCTGGCGCGCAGCTCGTCGAGCGACGGAAGTGTGGCGAGTGCCTTCACACCGTCGGCGTTGAGCGAGGTGGTGCCCATTGCGCCGCCGAGAATGACAAGCTTGTCATTCACCTTGGCGAAATCGGACGCGACCTTCGGCGCCGCAATCGGATCCTCCGAATATGCGACCAGCGTCTGTCCTTTGAACAGGTCGATGATCGATGCGGAGTCCGTGCCCTGAAGAGCGATTTTGGCGAGACGGTTCTTCGCGACTTTAACGGTGCCACCGGCAGCGCGCATCTTCGACCGAAGGTCGTTCATTTGCGCGACGGTGATCCCGGCATAGTGGGCCACGACCACTGAACCTGCATTCGAGAACGCATCGTTCAGGCCCGTGACGAGTTCGCGTTTTTCCGCTCTGTCCACTGCCTATCTCCAGTTGACCCCTGCCCTGTTAACGGGAACATTCCCATTCACGAGGACAGGCGTCGGGTTGCCTTTTGCCGGCCGGGCCATCCAGTAACGGATCTCCCGAACGGCGCTCGAGGATCCTGCCCCCTTTCGCCACACCTCCGGCGAGCCGGACGATGCGCAGACAAAAGGCAAACACGGTTCGAACCTTTCATTGGAGCACTTGCTCCGTTGTCGGGTCTTCACCCGTCTCATGCAGGCCCAGACGAATTAAGGCTGAGGGCCGCCTGCAATCTCGGACAGGATGTCCGGAAGCCTTTCGACTTCCGGTACCGGGCCCAGAAAATCCAGGGCCCGGAATTCAGTAACGGATCAGCCTTCCAGCGGCTGATCCAAAAGGTCGTATCAGGACGCGGCGAGCGTCGAGACGTCGAGCTTGAGGCCCGGGCCCATCGTCGAGGTGACCGACACCTTCTTGACGTAGTTGCCCTTGGCACCAGCCGGCTTTGCCTTGGTCACGGCGTCAGCGAAGGCGCGGACGTTCTCTTCCAGCGCCTTGACGTCGAACGAGACCTTGCCGACGCCTGCATGAACGATGCCGGCCTTCTCGACGCGGAACTCGACAGCGCCGCCCTTCGATGCCTTGACGGCGGCGGCGACGTCGGTGGTGACGGTGCCGACCTTCGGGTTCGGCATCATGCCGCGCGGGCCGAGCACCTTACCGAGACGGCCGACGAGCGGCATCATGTCCGGCGTGGCGATGCAGCGATCGAAATCGATCGTGCCCTTCTGGACGATGTCGACCAGATCCTCGGCACCAACGATGTCGGCGCCGGCGGCCTTGGCTTCCTCGGCCTTGTCGCCACGGGCGAACACGGCGACACGAACCGAGCGGCCGGTGCCGTTCGGCAGATTGACCACGCCGCGGACCATCTGGTCGGCATGGCGCGGGTCGACACCGAGGTTCATCGCGACTTCGATGGTCTCGTCGAACTTGACCGACGAACGGTCCTTGAGCAGCTTCAGCGCTTCACCCAGGGCATAAGCCTTGTTGGGATCGATGCCTTCGCGGGTCTTCGATACACGCTTTGCAATCTTTGCCATGATCTCAGCCCACCACTTCCAGACCCATCGAGCGGGCGGAGCCCTCGACCATGCGCATGGCCGCTTCGACGTCGTTTGCGTTCAGATCCTTCATCTTCTGCTCGGCGATGGCGCGCACCTTGTCGCGGCCGATCGTGCCGACCTTGACCTTGCCCGGCTCCTTCGAGCCAGACGTCAGGTTCGCAGCCTTCTTCAGGAAGTAGCTCACCGGCGGCGTCTTCATGACGAAGGTGAACGACTTGTCCTGGTAATAGGTGATGACGACCGGAATCGGCGATCCCTTTTCCATTTCCTGGGTCTGCGCGTTGAACGCCTTGCAGAACTCCATGATGTTGATGCCACGCTGACCAAGCGCCGGGCCGATAGGCGGAGACGGCGTAGCCGATCCCGCTTTCACCTGGAGCTTGAGCTGGCCTGCAATTTTCTTAGCCATCTCTTTTCCTGCCTTTGTCTATGCCGGTCTTGCCGGCGGTTGCAGTCTGGTGGTGCGGTTCGCGCGGCCGGCTAAGCCACATTCGCCTCCCACCGTTCTCGAGGCCGCGCGCTTGCACGCCGCCTCCCCCGATCGCCAAACCGGCATCGGGGATTTCGGATCAGCCCTTTTCGACCTGTCCAAATTCCAGATCGACGGGCACGGCGCGCCCGAAGATCGAAACTTCCACCTTGAGCCGCGCCCGCTCCTCGTCCACTTCCTGGACGAAACCGTTGAACGACGCGAAAGGACCATCCGAAACGCGGATCGCCTCGCCGATCTCGAACGTGACCGAAGGCTTCGGCCGCTCGACGCCTTCCTGAACCTGATTCAGGATGCGCTGGGCTTCCGCCTCGGTGATCGGCACCGGCTTGGAATCGCCGAGGAAGCCGGTGACCTTGGGCGTGTTCTTGACAAGCGAGAACACTGCGTCGGTCAGATTGGCCTTCAGGAGCACATAACCCGGGAAGAACTTGCGCTCGGCGTCGACCTTGCGGCCGCGACGCACTTCCACGACCTTCTCGGTCGGCACCACGATCTGCTCGATATCGGCGGACAGGCCCTTCTGCTTGGCCTTGTTCTCGATGTCCTCGGCGACCTTCTTCTCAAAGTTCGAATAGGCGTGGACGATGTACCAGCGCGTAGCCATTTTTTACGACTTCTCCGTAATCGCCGGACTTAACGTCCAATGCCCAGAATCTGCTCGACCGCCAGGCCCATGAGCTGATCAGCGGTGAAGAAAAAGATCATCGCGATCACAGCGAAGGCCAGAACCATCACCGTCGAGATCATCGTCTCGCGCCGCGAGGGCCAAGTCACCTTGGCGGTCTCCGCGCGAACCTGCTGGAGAAAGACGAAAGGATTGGTGGTTTTCGAAGCCATATGCCGCTCTGTCTTCAAGACCCGTTGGCCGGGCCCCCTGGATGATCCCGCTGACCGGGACGTGCCGCCTGAGCCTATTTTCGCACCGAATCAGCGCGATCATTTCGCCCATGCAAATCAGACGCGTAAAGCCGGTTTCCCAGCTCCACGCGTCGCGTGTCTGTCGTGTCTACATAAAACCGATTCTTGATCCACGCAAGTGGCAAGTGTCCGCTTTATGACCAAACGCCGCCTCGGAACCATCCAGTCGTTCCGTCCCGGCTATGGCGCCCTTATGCCCCAATCGCGCTAATATGGCAAGCGGGTCGCTGTTTTTCAAAGGCTGCCGCGCAAGGAAACGCTTTTATTGGCCATTTCGGGAAATGGCACGGGCAGCAGGGCTCGAACCTACGACCTGCGGTTTTGGAGACCGCCGCTCTACCAACTGAGCTATGCCCGTACACGCCGCTATCTCTGCAGCAGGCGCTTCCTAAAAGCTTCCGTGGGCTCTGTAAAGAGTGGTTTGCAAGCAAACGTGTCTTAATCCCTGCGCCAGAAATCGGGATAGTCGACGACGAGCCTCTGGCTCTGCAGGACTATTTCGCGTCCGGTGCCTTATACGGCCCTCCGGGCACGCCCCAGCCCCAGGCGGGCATGGGTTCCGTCTCGGGGTCGCAGGTTTCGCCGAGGTTGGAATTCATCTTGGCCAGCCTCGAGCCCCATTCGACATAGCCCATGAAGGCGGAACGGAACTCCGGGTCGTCGGGCAGGCCGACGGCGTCGGCTGCGTCGGCGAGCAGGCTGATCCAGCGGCGGCGCTGCTCCTCGGTCAAGTGCCGGCCCAGATGATGCATGACCATCTCGCGATGGCCGCCAAATTTCTCGCTATAGGTTTTCGGGCCGCCGAAAACCTCGCCGATGAAGGCCGCGACGTGGGCGGGGTGGTCCGGCGACATGTTCTTGAACACCGGCCCGACGACCGGATCCTGCGCCACCTTGGCGTAGAAGGTCTCCGTCAGCCGGATCAGTGCCTCAATGCCGCCTGCCCATTCGTACAATGTCGGAACGTCCTGGCTCATTCTCGATCCTCCGCCAGCCCCGGCGCCGCCGGCAGCAACGATAGCGGAAAGATAGAGCGCGGCTCAACCTACCTCGATGGCCAGTTTCCGATGTCGCAGCACTCTACAGTTTGGCGGGCGCGTCGGCGGCGGCATTGGCGGGGGGCAGGCCCCGGCAATTGTCGGGCTTGGGCACCGCCTTGCAAATCGTGGCGCCGGTCAGCGCGTCGACCGATTGCGGTCCCGTCGTCAGTCCGAGCTTCAGCATCATTTCCGGTTCAAGCTGGCGCTCGGCCGTGCGTCCCGCAATCGCCGCGAACAGGCCGGGACCGATCACCATCTCCTCGAGGTAAGCCTTGACCGCCTGCTTCTGTCCCATCGGGTAGAGGCTAAGCCGAGCCTGGGGACCGACAAACCGTCTCGCGCCGCCGGCAAGCATGAGCGCACAGGCCGAATCGCACTCCACGCCCGCATCGATGCTCAACCCGGCATAGGCGCCCTCTTTGGCCACGCAATTCCAGACCGCCGGGTCGCAGTCGACGAAATCGGTGCGGGCAACGGCAATGTCGAGCTTTCTTTCCCGGATAAGGCGGCCCATTGCCAGAGCGCTGGGCAGGTCGCCGCCACGCGAACTGATCACGACAGGCAGTCGCCGGTTGCCAAGCGTGGCGAGCAACTGGCGCAATCTCTGCGGTGTCTGAGGCGTAATCGCGCCTTCCGCCGAAATCCATTCCGGGCAGTCGGGATTGCACAGCGGGTTGCTGCCGCGAACCACGGCAAACCGCATCTCCGCGCCGGCCTTCGCTGCCTCCGTGGATTTGGCCGAAGCCATCGTTGCGGCGGCCGAAGGCGCCGCCTTGTTTCCTGGTCTCGGTATTTCCCGACAATTCGCGGCCGGCTGCTCCGGCCTGCACAGGCTTGCGGTGGTCAGCAGATCGACGGCGTCCCCGCTGGTGACCAGCTTCATCGTCAGCATGTCGTCGAGCGGGATTTGACGGATGTCGCTGGCCGGCGTGGCCTTCATGATTTCCAGCACGCCGTCGCCTATGCCCATTTCCTGCAAATAGGCCGAAAGCGTGTTCTCCACCGCCTTGCTCATCTCGTAGGTTTTGTAGCTGCCTGCGTTCTTTCGGCTGACCACCTTGGTGTTGATGACCTTCTTCTTGCCGTTCACGATCCGGTATGTGGTCCGGTAGAGCAGTCTCTCCCGATGAAAAGTGGTGGTGATCTGGTGGACGCCGAGATAGCTGAAATCCCCAACCACACGGCGAAGACCGCCGGAAAACATCAGCGGACAGGCGGAATTGCACATGGCTCCGTCGTCAAAAGCCATGCCGAAATAGTCGGCACCCTTGCCGTTGTTGTCGCTGCAGTCCTTCGCCTCCGGCTGGCAGCCTGAAAAAATCGTCACGCCGACAGCAGTATCGAGCTTGTTCTTGCGGATCATCCGGCCAAGTGCGAGCGCCGCATCGACATTGCCGCCGGGCGAGTTGACGACTACAGGCAGTTGCCGCCCCTTGAGCGCCTTGAGCGTGCGCTTGAGGAGCGACGGGGTGCCCGCCACGATCGTGCCTTCCGCCGATATCCATTCGGGACAGTTGGGTTCGCATCCCGGGTCGTTGCTGCGAACGACGACGAAGCGCATCGGCGGAATATCAGGAGGCCCCACCTCCTCCGCCCGCGCTGTCAGGGTAGGCACCGCCAAGGCAACGACGAGACAAACCAGTGCCCCCAACCGCCATGCCTTCCCATCGAAACGGCGCCCCGGAACCACTGTTGGCAAAGCTCCTTCAATGCAACCTATACTAGTTGCAGCGATGGCGCTTGCAACAGATTTGAGGCCCGGCGCATCACTGCGGATTCGAGCCACGCCGGAAACAAAAAAGGCGGCCCGAAGACCGCCCTTCCTGTCGAACCGGCAGAGCCGGATCGCTTACTCTTTGATGGTGACGACGATGCCGGCACCGACGGTGCGGCCGCCTTCACGGATGGCGAAGCGCAGCTTCTCTTCCATGGCGATCGGCACGATCAGCTCGACATCGACCGTGATGTTGTCGCCGGGCATCACCATCTCGGTGCCTTCCGGCAGCGACACGATGCCGGTCACGTCCGTGGTGCGGAAATAGAACTGCGGGCGATAGTTGGTGAAGAACGGCGTGTGACGGCCACCTTCGTCCTTGGTCAGGATGTAGGCTTCGGCCACGAACTTCTTGTGCGGCTTCACCGAACCCGGCTTGGCCAGAACCTGGCCGCGCTCGACGCCTTCACGATCAACGCCGCGCAGCAGCGCGCCGATGTTGTCGCCGGCCTGGCCCTGATCGAGCAGCTTGCGGAACATCTCGACGCCCGTGCAGGTCGTCTTGGTCGTCGGACGGATGCCGATGATTTCCAGTTCCTCGCCAACCTTGACGATGCCGCGCTCGACGCGGCCGGTCACGACCGTGCCGCGGCCCGAGATCGAGAACACGTCTTCGATCGGCATCAGGAACGGCTTGTCCAGCGGACGAACCGGCGTCGGGATGTAGGCGTCGACCTGAGCCATCAGCTCGCGGATCGCGTCCTCGCCGATGGTCTTGTTCGAATCTTCAAGCGCCGCCAGAGCCGAACCCTTGACGATCGGAATGTCGTCGCCGGGGAATTCGTTCTTCGACAAGAGCTCACGAACCTCGAGCTCGACCAGTTCGAGCAGTTCGGCGTCGTCGACCTGGTCGACCTTGTTGAGGAACACCACGATCGACGGCACGCCGACCTGACGGGCGAGCAGGATGTGCTCGCGGGTCTGCGGCATCGGGCCGTCGGCGGCCGACACGACCAGGATCGCGCCGTCCATCTGCGCCGCACCGGTGATCATGTTCTTCACATAGTCGGCGTGGCCGGGGCAGTCGACGTGGGCGTAGTGGCGATTGGCGGTCTCGTATTCGACGTGAGCCGTCGAGATGGTGATGCCGCGCGCCTTCTCTTCCGGCGCCGCGTCGATCTGGTCGTAACGCTTGTATTCGCCGAAATACTTGGTGATCGCAGCCGTCAGCGACGTCTTGCCGTGATCGACGTGGCCGATCGTGCCGATGTTCACATGAGGCTTAGTGCGCTCGAATTTACCTTTTGCCATC
>SRUQ01000011.1:0-70478 GCA_004791255.1 bacterium M00.F.Ca.ET.205.01.1.1 | reverse complement strand
CGTAACGCTTGTATTCGCCGAAATACTTGGTGATCGCAGCCGTCAGCGACGTCTTGCCGTGATCGACGTGGCCGATCGTGCCGATGTTCACATGAGGCTTAGTGCGCTCGAATTTACCTTTTGCCATAGTCTCTTTCCTTGGACGGCCTGGACCTACAGTTCAGTCGAATGCGGGGCGATTAGCGACAATGGCCAAAAAACACAAGTCTCTTTTGGCCGGGCGCCGTCTCACTCGGTCCGAACCCATGATCCGATTGCGGGGATGTGGCGCTGATATAGGAACGCGTTGCGAGAAATGGAATGGGTGAGAGCCCGATCGAACGATGCCGGCATTGCACCGCTCGGTAGTCCATCGCTGTCGGATTTACATCAGCTTCATGGCCCATTGCGGCCCTCTGCGAGGTCTGATTTCCTGCGCCAATGCATTTCATCCCGACCACCGTTCGCGGCCCGCTGTTCATGATCGTCTCGACCGGATCGTATCTGGTCAACGATACGATGATGAAGCTCGCGACTGCAGGGTTGCCATCCTATGAGGTGTTGTTCCTGCGCGGCGTGGCCGCCGCGCTCTGGGGCTTCCCGCTATTGTTCGCACTCGGCTACGGCAAACAGATTCCGCTGATCTTCGACAGGCGTGTACTGAGCCGAAACCTGCTCGAACTGGCGGCCATCCTTTGTTATGTCGTGGCGCTCGCCAACATGCAGATCGCGGATTCCACCGCGCTCGGCCAGATCACGCCGCTCCTGATGCTGGTCGGCTCCTCGATCCTGTTTGGGGAGCGCATCGGCGGCCAGCGCATGGCGCTGATCGGGCTCGGCTTCATCGGCGCGCTGATGGTGGCGCAGCCGACCATGCAAGGCATTTCCGTCTACGCCTTGTTGGCACTCGGCAACGCGACGCTGGCGGCAGCGCGCGACCTCGCCGGCAGGCGGGTCCCGGCCGAAGTGCCGGGGATGATCGTGGCGATCTCCGCCGTCGTCGTCGTGCTGATCGGCGCGGGTGCGGCGCATCTCGCTTGGGAGCGCTGGGTGATGCCGGAGGCACACCATCTGCTGCTGATGGCCGGCGCCGGCTTTTTCCTGATCTTCGGCCATTTCTTCATCTTCATGGCCTATCGCGTCGGACCGACCAGCGCGGTGGCGCCGTTCTACTACTGCTTCACGGTCTGGGCCGTCATTTCGGGCCTGCTGGTGTTCGGCCAATTTCCCAATACGCTGGCGGTCTTCGGCATCCTGCTCGTCGTCAGCAGCGGCCTGACCATCGTCTCGCTCGACCAGCGCAAGCGCCGGCTGGCCGTCGTCGCATAACCCTGACAGCAGAACCACCGCTCAAGCGCAAAGCCGCGTACGGTTGCCGCAGCGAAAATCACCGTCGCAAGCCTGATGCCATAGGCGGACCGGCTCGAATCCGGCCAGCCACGCCCGAAACAGTCTCAAAAATACAGTCGGTCCGGCCCGGGGCTAAAGCGTGCGGCGGCCGCTGAACTGATGATAGGCCCAGAGCACGACTACCGCTCCGACCACGGCCACGATCAGGCTCCAGATGTTGAGACCTGTGACGCCCGAAGCGCCAAAGGCGCTGAAGATCAGGCCGCCGACGATGGCGCCAACAATGCCGAGCACGATATCCATGATGATACCTTGCCCGCTCTTGTTGACGATCTTGCTGCCGATGAAGCCGGCGATGACGCCGAGTATGATCCAGCTGATGATACCCATTTTTCCTCTCCATGCCCCGCCGCGCCAATCATTTTCATAGGATTGTCAAAACCTCAAGCCAACTTGAAATTCCGCACGGTTGCGCCATGTTGGAGCCGGGTTGGGCTTGGCTAGATGGAGGATCCACTATGGGACTTTTTGACAACGCCGTTCCCGGCGGCAACATCACCAAACCTCTGATGATCGCACTCGGCGCCCTGCTGGTCGGAAAGATGCTGAGCGGCAGAAGTGCCGACCAGCAGGATCAGGCGGCTCCAGCCCCTGCTCCCACCCCTGCCGGCACATCGACCGATGGCGGCCTGCTCGGCGGCCTGGGCGGTCTGCTCGACAGGCTGAAGGACGCCGGCCACGGAAATGTCGCCGATTCATGGGTCGGCACCGGGCAGAACCAGTCAATCAACGCCAACGATCTCGGCACTGCACTCGGGCCGCAGGTCATCCGCGAGATCGCGCAAAGGACCGGGCTGGACGAGCAGGAACTGCTCAAACAATTGTCCACCGCCTTGCCCGGCATCGTCGACAAGCTGACGCCCAACGGCCAGGTGCCGCAGCAGCACCAGGTTGCGTCGGCTTTCAACAGCTAGACTTCTGCGCTTCATCCCGCGCAAACACGCCCGACGCCGCCTTGCCGTTGTCGGGCGTTGCTTTTAGCAGCGCCATAAACCGTTTGGCGGTCGATGGATCGACCGGAGTGTAGACAGAGACGGAAAAGTCGCTGTCGCGGCCGCCCGGTTGCAGCGTTGCGAAATCGAACGACATGTCGCCGGCGGCAGGATGCCGGATGGATTTCCGCCAGATCGGCGGTTCGGCGATGTCTCGACTGTTCCAGCAGGCGGCGAAAGCCTCGCTGGCCGCTTCCAGCGACGAAACCAGCGCAGTCAGCACCGGATCGCGGGTCATGGCCACGGTGGCAAGCCGGAACTGGGCGACGGCCGAACGGGAAACTTCCGGCCAGTCGACAAAGCGCTGCCGCCATTCCGGGTCGAGGAACAGCCTGGCGATCAGGCTGCCGGACCATTCATCGTCGGTCTCGAAATTCCCGAGCAGGGCTGTCGCTGGTTGGTTCCAGGCAACGACCTGCCAGTAGCGGTTGACGATGTAGGCCGGGTGCGGCGCGAGCCCCTCGAGCAGGCTGAGAAGCGGCGCGCTGGGCAGGCCTTGCGCGCCGAGCCGGTTTCGCCAGTCGAGATCGGGCCGCGCCAGCTGGAACAGATAGGCCTGCTCGGATCGGCTCAGCTTCAGCACCCGCGCCAGCGAGCGAAGCACCTGCGGCGATGCATTCACCTCCCGCCCCTGTTCGAGCCAGGTGTACCAGGTGGTGCTGATCCCGGCTTCGGCGGCGACCTCTTCACGGCGGAGACCCGGCGCCCGGCGGCGGCCATTGGCCCCGTCGAGCCGCGGCAACCGGTCCCGCCGCTCGCGCAGGAAGCGGGCAAGCTCGTCGTGGCGTGGGCTTTCATCCGTCATGCCGTCATCTCCAATACCAGTATAAGCTATAGTCTTGTACCCCTTTAAATGAAAGTTAGATTGCGGGCGATCGCTTCGAAAGGATCTCCCATGCATCTCACCCGACGCCAGTTGCTACCGCTTGCCGTTGCCTGTGCCGCCACCACGCCGGCAGCCGCTATCGAAACCCGAAACTTGGAAACACCAGCCATGAACGCCCTGAATGAAATCCGTCAGATCGACTACACCGTAATCTTCGCCCGCGACATGGCCGCCATGCGGCACTTCTATGGGGATGTGATGGGATTTCAGCTGCAGCGGGAGCTCGGCGAAAGCTGGATCGAATATCGCGTCGGCTCGAACACACTTGCTCTCACCAGCCACGGCATGCTGTTCGACGACGCACCGCCAAGGAAGGGTGCCTTGTCGCTGCAACTGGCATTCCGGGTCGCGCCGGAGGCTGTTGCGGCATGCGCCGAAGCGCTTGAGACCAAAGGCGTGCAGTCGATCCTGCCGCTTACCGACCAGGCCTGGGGCCACAGGACGGTGTTCTTCCGCGATCCCGACGGCAATATCATTGAGATCTTCGCCGAGATTTAAGCGTTGGGTGGAACGTTTGGAGCGGGTAGCGGGAATCGAACCCGCATATTCAGCTTGGAAGGCTGCTGCTCTACCACTGAGCTATACCCGCGCCTTGCACCGAAGTACCGGATTCACCCGCAAAGCGCCATGCGCTTTTTGGGTCCGATGCTTTCGCGTTTCAGGGCTTCCGGGCCGGCAGTGGTGGAGAGGGTTGGATTCGAACCAACGTAAGCTAAGCTAACGGATTTACAGTCCGTCCCCTTTAACCACTCGGGCACCTCTCCAGTCTGCCGCCGGAGCCATGCAACGAGGCATTCTTGCCGATCCGGAAACCCGAGTTATCTTTCTCCGAAATCAGCGAAGCGCCTTATGGCGGCAAGGCCAGTGGGTGTCAACCGCGCAACCGGGGTTTTTCGAACTTGTTCGCCGACTGCGGCGTCAGGCCATATCCTTGGCTGGAGGAGACGGCTATAGAAGCCGGCCATGAGCAACAAGACCAACACCCCGAAAGACACCCACTACGCCAAGCTGCGCCGCGCGTATCGCGACGAGAAAAGCGGCGGCGCGCCGGCATTTCGGCCGCGCCAACCCCTGCCACCGGGCGAAAACGCCGCAGATGGCCTGGTGCGCCTTTATGGCCTGCACACGGTGCGTGCCGCGCTCGACAATCCGCGCCGCCGGATCAAAAAAATGCTGGTGACGCGCAATGCGGCCGAACGGCTCGAGATTGGTGATCTCGCCGTCCTGCCCTTCAAGGCGGAATTGGTCGAACCACGGGACATCGACAAGATCACCGGGTCGGATGCCGTGCACCAGGGAGTGCTCATCGAGGCCGAGCCGCTCAAGCCCATGCGCCTCGACGCATTAGGCGATACGAGGCTGGTGCTGGTGCTCGACCAGGTCACGGACCCGCACAATGTCGGCGCCATCCTGCGTTCGGCGGTCGCTTTCGGCGCCGGCGCGCTGATCACCACGGCGCGTCACAGCCCGCAGGAATCGGGCGTGCTGGCGAAATCGGCTTCCGGCGCGCTGGAGCATATCGACCAGATCGAGGTGAAGAACCTCGCCGACGCGCTCGGCCAGTTGCACGAGGCCGGCTTCCAGACCATCGGGCTCGATTCGGATGGACCGGCTGAACTCGAGACCAGCTTTGCCGGCGACAGGATAGCCTTGGTGCTCGGCGCCGAGGGCAAGGGCCTGCGCCAGAAGACGCGCGAGACCGTGACAACACTGGCGCGCCTCGACATGCCCGGCGCCATCCGTTCGCTCAACGTCTCGAATGCCGCGGCGGTCAGCCTCTATGCGGCGCGGGCCTTCCTCAAGCGCAGTTGAGCCGTAAGCGGCAAGGCCGTTCTGCGGGAATTTTGAAGCGAGAAACGGGTCCCGGCGACAGACGCCGAAACCCGTTCTTCGACGGACAAGAGCTGGCGGTTTTGGGAACGTTGTGCCGCCCTCTCCCGGCCTATGCCGCTCTGCCCTTGATGTCGGCCGCTTCGCTGCCGACCTCGAAATTGGCCATCCGCTCCAGTGCCCGGACCAGCGCCGAGTGATCTTCCTTCGCCCCGCCATTGGCGGAGCAGGAATTGAACAGTTGCTGCGTGGTCGAGGTGTTAGGCAGCGATACGCCGAGCGCCTTCGCGCCCTCCAAGGCGAGGTTGAGATCCTTCTGGTGCAGCTCAATGCGGAAGCCGGGGGCGAAGGTACGCTTCACCATGCGCTCGCCATGCACTTCCAGAATGCGCGACGCCGCCAGCCCCCCCATCAGCGCCTGCCTTACCTTCGCCGGGTCGGCGCCAGCTTTCGAAGCAAAAACAAGCGCTTCGGCGACGGCTTCAATGGTCAGCGCGACGACGATCTGGTTGGCCACCTTGGTGGTCTGGCCGACGCCGTTCGGCCCGACCAGAGTGATGTTCTTGCCCATCTTCTCGAACACGGGTTTTGCCCGCTCGAAGGCTTTTTCCTCGCCGCCGACCATGATGGTCAGCGACGCTGCCTTGGCGCCCACCTCGCCGCCCGACACCGGCGCGTCGAGGTAGTCGCAGCCAAGATCGTTGACCTTCTTTGCGAAAATCTTGGTCTCGATCGGCGAGATCGAGCTCATGTCGATCACCAGTCCGCCCTTCGACAGGCCGGACGCGACACCGTTGTCGCCGAACAGCACCTCGGCCACCTGAGGCGTATCGGGCACCATCAGGATGACGATGTCTGCGGCCTTTGCCACGGCGCCATGGCCGGTGACCGTTTTCAGGCCCTTGGCGACAAGGTCGGCCGGCGGCTTCGAACGATGATCGCTGGCAATGACCGTATAGCCAGCAGTGAGCAGATGCCCTGCCATCGGCGCGCCCATGATGCCGAGGCCGATGAAGCCTATGGTTTCCATTTTTTCTCTCCGTCGCATTTCATCGTCGAGGCAACCTCATCACAACGACCTAAGCCGCGGCGCTCCCCTGCCCGGCAGATTCCCGAAACCAGCCCAAACCTGCCTCCGTGCCGGCCTTCGGCTTGTATTCCGCGCCGATCCAGCCGGAATAGCCAAGCCGGTCGATGTGGTCGTAGAGGAAGGGATAGTTGATCTCGCCCGTCCCCGGCTCGTGACGGCCGGGATTGTCCGCAAGCTGGATATGCGCGATGCGGCTGAGATTGGCCTCGATCGTCCGGGCGAGATCCCCCTCCATGATCTGCATGTGATAGATGTCGTATTGCAGGAACAGGTTCTTCGAGCCGACGCGGTCGATCAGCGCCAGCGCCTGCTCCGAATAGTTGAGGAAGAAGCCTGGAATGTCGCGCGTGTTGATCGGCTCGATCAACAGCTTGATGCCGGCCTGTTCCAGCTTCTCCGCCGCGAAGGCAAGGTTCTCGGCAAAGACGTTCTCCAGCACCTTGCGATCCGCGCCTTGCGGCGCGATGCCGGCCAGGCAATTGACCTGCTCGCAGCCGAGAGCCTGCGCATAGGTGATCGCCTTGGCCACACCCTGGCGGAACTCCGGCACGCGGTCCGGCAGCACGGCAATGCCGCGCTCGCCCTTGCCCCAGTCGCCAGCCGGCAGGTTGAACAGCACCTGGGTCAGGCGGTTCTTCGTCAGGCGGGCAGCCACCACCTCCGGCGCATGGTCATAGGGGCCGATATATTCGACACCCTTGAAGCCGACGCGGGCCGCGGCATCGAAACGATCAAGGAAATCGTGCTCGCCAAAGAGCATCGACAGATTGGCTGAAAAACGCGGCATTCTTTTTCTCCTGCTTCTGCCGGCCCTGGGCACGCCTAGTCGAGCATGACGATCGCCGTCGGCGCATCTTCGTGGTTTTCGGCAAGGTCCTCGAATTCGGTGATCTTGTCGATCTCGGTGCCCATGGAGATGTTGGTGACGCGCTCGAGGATGAATTCGAGCACCACCGGAACCCGGTGCTCCTTCATCAACCGTTGCGCCTCCTTGAACGCGCCGGCGAATTCTTCCGGCTTGCGCACCCTGACAGCCTTGCAACCCATCGCCTCGGCAACGGCGACATGGTCGACGCCGTAACCGGCCTCGGGATCGCCTGATCGGTTGATGTTCTCGAAGGCCAGGCTCACCTCGTAATCCATCGAAAAGCCGCGCTGCGACTGGCGGATGAGGCCGAGATAGGCGTTGTTCACGACGACATGGATGTAGGGCAGCTTGTGCTGGGCGCCGACCGCCAGCTCCTCGATCATGAACTGGAAATCATAGTCGCCCGACAGCGCGACGATGGTGCGGTCGGGATCGGCGGCGCGCACGCCGAGCGCTGCCGGCAGCGTCCAGCCGAGTGGGCCGGCCTGGCCGCAATTGATCCAGTTGCGCGGCTTGTACACATGCAGGAACTGCGCGCCGGCGATCTGCGACAGGCCGATCGTGGTGACGTAGGTGACGTCGCGGCCGAACGCCTTGTTCATCTCCTCATAGACGCGCTGCGGCTTCAGCGGAACTTGGTCGAAATGCGTCTTGCGCTTCATCGTCTTCTTGCGGGCCTGGCATTCCTTCGCCCACCCCGACCAGTCGCGCAGTCTGCCCGCCGTCTTCCACTCGGTGGCGACATCGAGCAGCATCTTCAGCGCCGCACCCGCATCCGAGACGACACCCAGGTCCGGCGCGAAGACCCGGCCGATCTGCGTCGGCTCGATATCGACATGAATGAACGTCTTGCCCTTGGTGTAGACGTCGATGGAGCCGGTATGGCGGTTGGCCCAGCGGTTGCCGATGCCGAAGACGAAGTCGGCTTCCAGCATCGTCGCGTTGCCATAGCGGTGCGAGGTCTGCAGCCCGCACATGCCGGCCATCAGCCGGTGGTCGTCGGGGATCGCGCCCCAGCCCATCAGCGTCGGGATGACAGGCACGCCCGATATTTCGGCGAATTCGATCAAGAGATCCGAGGCATCGGCGTTGATGATGCCGCCGCCGGCGACGATCAGCGGCCTTTCGGCCGCGTTGAGCATCGCCAGAGCCTTTTCGGCCTGCGCACGGGTCATCGCTGGCTTGAACGGCGCGAGCGGTTCATAGGCGTCGATGTCGAACTCGATCTCGGCAAGCTGGACATCGACCGGCAGGTCGATCAGCACCGGACCCGGCCGCGACGAGCGCATCAGGTGGAACGCCTTCTGCAGTGCCATCGGCACGAGGTAAGGCTCCATGACGGTCACCGCCCATTTGGCGACGGGCGCAGCGATGGCGGCGATGTCGACGGCCTGGAAATCCTCCTTGTTCAGCCGCGCACGCGGCGCCTGGCCGGTGATGCACAGGATTGGGATGGAATCCGCGGCTGCCGAGTAGAGACCGGTGATCATGTCGGTGCCGGCCGGTCCCGACGTGCCGATGCACAGCCCGATATTGCCTGACTTGGCGCGGGTATAGCCTTCGGCCATATGCGAGGCCCCCTCGACATGACGGGCCAGCACATGGCGGATCGTGCCCCTCGCCTTCAACGCCGAATAGAGCGGATTGATCGCAGCACCAGGCACGCCGAAGGCGCAGGCGACGCCTTCCTTTTCGAGAACAAGAACCGCAGCGTCGACCGCACGCATCCTGGCCATTTTTCCAGCCCTCCATAGGGTTGTCATTGTTGGATGACCGAGATTGCCAGCAAGCCGGTTATTTTTCAATTTTTTCAGAATATTTTTTCATTTCTAGAAAATGACCGCTATACATTGATTTCCCTATATTTTTTGTTTTCCAGCGATCGTACGATTCTCATTCTTGAAAAACTTTTTCATTGTGAATTCGAAAAAATCGGGCAGGATGGCGCCATGGAAACAATCGAAAAACGCCAGCGCGGCCGGCCGCGCGCCTTCAACGGTCCGGCCGAAGCCGCATCGGTGCAGTCGCTCGACCGCGCCTTGCGCATCCTGGCCATCGTCGCCGAGGGCAGTGGCCTGTCGCTGAGCGAGATATCGGCGCGGAGCGGACTGGCCGCCTCGACCGCCTACCGCATGCTGACAACGCTCCAGAACCATGGGATGGTCGAATTCGACACGTCGGACCAGTTGTGGTCGATCGGCGTCGAGACCTATCGCATGGGCGCGGCGTTCCTGCGCCGCCGCAAGCTGGTCGACCGTGCCCGCATCGTCATGCAGGAACTGATGGAGAAAACCGGCGAGACCGCCAATCTCGGCGTCGCCGAGGATGATTGCGTGGTCTTCGTCAGCCAGGTCGAGACGCACCAGGCGATCCGCGCCTTCTTCCGTCCGGGCACGCGCAGTCCCTTCCACGCTTCAGGGATCGGCAAGGCGGTGCTGGCGCATCTTGAACCGGAACGGGTTGGAACCATCCTGCGCAAGGCCGGCCTGCAGCGCTTTACGGACAGGACGCTTTCCGACATCTCCGCCCTCGCCCACGATCTGGCTGTTATCAAGCAGCGCGGCTGGTCGGTCGACGATGAGGAACGCCACCCCGGCATGCGCTGTGTGGCCGCCGCCATCTTCAATGAATTCGGCGAACCGATCGGCGGCGTCTCGGTATCGGGTCCGACCGTGCGGGTGACGCCGGAGCGGCTGGCCGAGATCGGACCGCTGGTGCGCAATGCGGCGGTCGAGGTGACCAGGATGATCGGCGGGGTAGCCGGCTGATCAGGCAGCGCCCGGCAGGGCGCTCCTGGCCGCCACGTGGAAGACGTCGAGCAGGATCGCCAGGCCAACGCCACTGGCCGTGCAGATGAGGCCGGCCATGAAGATACGGTTGGCGCGCGCATAGACCGACCGCTGCAGCGACCCCGTGTCGAGCAGCAACGCCAGCGCCCGCATCTGCAGCGCGATGCCGACCAGGATCGGCAGGACGGCGACCAGGTGATAGATTTGCCAGGGGATCGGGTTGGCGGCCCAATGGGTGATGAAGCCCAGCGAAAACGCCAGCAGGATGCCGACTGTGGTGACCGTGCCGTTGCGAAACACTGGCTCGATCAGGTCTTCCTTCGCATCCTGTCCGTCCAAGCCACCCTCCCCAAGCCGGCGATCGAGACGATTAGACTAGACGCTCATAGAATCGCTGTACATCTCTGGTTGCTCTGTCTGACGCCAACCACAGGCGGCGTGGCTGGACTGTATTCGAAAGGGCACGAATGAGGAAACCGGCTCTGCTTCTGCTTGCCGCTTCGCTTTGCGGATGCGTATCGGCGACGCCCCCGCCCGATGCCGGCAATCAGCGCGTCAATCCCATCCCGATCTCGCTCGCCCTGGAGGAGATTATCACGACCGGTATTCGCCAGCGCTTGCAGGATCCTGCATCCGCCAAATTCGGGACGATGCTTGCCGGCGAGCGGACCCTCAACGGGCGCCAGGAGATCGTCGTCTGCGGCCATGTCACCACAAGATCCTCTGGCGGCAATGGAACGGACAAGCCTTTCGCCGCCAAGATCTATCCGGATGCAGGAAGCAGCTTCGAGCTTGTCGCGATCGGCGACGAGCCGCCGAATACAAGGCTCGTTGGCGAGACCTGCCGCGCGGTCGGTTTGCCGATCCTGTAAGCGCGGTCTTCCCGCCGCCCAAACGCAAGAAAAGGGGCTGCGGGAGCCCCTCTTCCCTGCGTTGACATCCCTCCTCTCAGAGCCGGCAATAGTGGCGGTAGCCGTCGTAGCCGATGTAGGTGTCCGAGTCCGGATCGTAGCTCGAATAGCGGTCGAAGCAGCGGCGGACGTGCCAGGAGCCGCCGTCTTCATCGACATAGACGGTACGGGGCTGCTGGGCGAGCAGGGTGCCGAGGACAAAACCGCCAACGCCGGCGGCGATGCCGATGCCAAGGTCGTGGTGATGCGAATGAGCGGCCGAGGGCTGAACGGTGCCGAGCAGCGTGCTGGCGGCCACGGTGGAGGCGATGAGGCCGGAAACGAGTGTGCGCTTGAACATGATGATCTCCTTGCTTCGTTGGAGGCGATCCATCCGCCTCTTGATCATCTGTCGTCGCGGCAGGCAAAAAGGTTCGAATCTTTTTTATGAGCGTCCGGTCCTTCGAGCGGCAGGTCCCATGCGGCCGTCATCGCAAAGACGGAATTGCAACGAAATTTGCTGGGCGCTCCGGAAGGCTGGCCGATGGTTGAGAATGTGTTTATTCTACTGCTTGGATTCCCTGGGACCGGCAAGCTGACAATCGCCCGATCCCTGGGCACAGCGCTTCCAGGCCGCGTCATCGACAATCATTGGATCAACAATCCAATTTTGGGGCTGCTGACCGAATACGGTCACAGCATATTACCTGATGCTGTGTGGGAGCAGACCGCAAAGGTCCGCCAAGCAGTCCTGGACACCATTGCAACCCTTAGTCATCCCGCGGCCAATTTCATCTTCACCAACTCCGGCACCCAAGGGGACGGAAGGAGCCTGGCATCCTACGAACAGATAAAAGAAGCGGCGGATCGACGCCGCGCCCTCTTCCTGCCTGTGCGCCTGCTTTGCGAAGAGGCTGAGTTGGTTCGTCGCGTGATGTCGCCGGGGCGACGCGACCGCCTGAAATCGATCGATCCAAAAGCCGCACGCCACCGCAGTCGGACGGCAACTGTCCTTGATGCGAAACACCCGCACAGCCTGGCCATTGATGTAACAGCGATCAGCGCAGACGAGGCTGCAAGGAGGATTTACGAACACGTCAAGCTCCGCGCTGCAGCCGCGGTCGACTCCTTGGCTGGAGGTCCTCAATCCGGTTGATCGGGTGGCTGTCGGCAATACAGGCGAGAACTGTTCAAGCGGCGTGGCGTTTCCGATCGCCCGAAGATCGCGAAGGTTCATCGGAATGAAAAAAGGGCGGCCGGGGCCGCCCTTCAACAGACATAGCTTTTCGCGTCAAAAGATGATGACCACGCCGCCGTGATGACGATGATGACGGTGGTGGCGATGGTGGTGGTGGTACCACCAATAGTCACCGTAGTAGTCGTCGTCGTAGCCGTAGTCGTAGCCGTGGTGATGATGATGCATGCCGTGAGCCGAGGACGACTGAACGGTGCCGGCCAGCGCGCCGGTGGCGACGAAAATGGCGACGAGGCCTGAGGTGAGACTGCGCTTCAACATGATGATCTCCTGGATCTTGATCGAGGCGACCCATTCGCCTCTCAACCATCAGTCGCCGCGGCGCGGGAAAAGGTTCGGCTGGGTCAGGAGATTTTTCAGTAGCGAGTAGCGAGTAGCGAGTAGCGAGTAGCGAGTAGCGAGACTGCACCACGAGCGTTTTGGCGGTGCAATTCCCTATTCCCTGCCGACTACTCTCTATTCTCACCCCATCCCGGTGATATGCCGCAGCCAGAATGCCAGCGCTATGAAGCCGATGATGGTGGTGACGCCGGTCCAGTCGATGTTGGCGTTTTTCACATCCCTGATGAGCTTCACCAGCAACATCCAGGCTACGACGACGATCGGCAGGATGATGACAAATCTGATCATGCGACAGCCTCGCCCAAGCGATTGCACCTCAAAAAGATATAGGGAGGCAGTTGGTCCTTTTCAGGATGCCAACTCGGGCCGCCCCTGCAGGGCTCATCAGCAAGGCAAAACGGAGTTTTGTCTTTACTGGCGCGGCAAATATGGCTAACCGAAGCGGCATGCCCTTGTAGCTCAGCTGGTAGAGCAGCGGTTTTGTAAACCGAAGGTCGCGGGTTCGATTCCTGCCGGGGGCACCAGTTAGCCGCGAACGGCGGTTCCAATCAGCTGATTTAACTCCCAGAGCGGTGGCACCAGCGATGTCAGGCGCTCGCGACCCGGCCAGCTGCGCTTGCCCTGTCGAACGTATTCCTCACCCTGACCGACTTATAGACATAGGCGACCCAGATGCCGGTCACCACAAACGAGGCTATGGGTGCCACCAGCGCATCGCCTGCGAGCACCTGGTTCACCGGAACGGCCAAAGTTGACGAGATCAAGATCGTGTCCAGGATGAACACAACAGGGATCGCAACCCACTGGAACAGAAACAACAGCGGGAAGCTGTGGCTTCGCCGCAGCATCGAAACGAGCACAATCAGTTGAAGCGCCAAAAAAGCCAGATTGAGGGCGACTTCGCCATACACCGCCATGGACCCATTTGGCAGGCTCATGAGCTGCCGGTAGCCCTTGACCGAATTGGCCAGGTCGGCGAGCGTGCGCAGCGGCGACAATGCCTGACCGATAGCCAGCAGCATCAACCAGCCACCAAAGCCCACGAGAGCCCCCGGTTTCTCTGACGGCTTCGTGGCTGAGCGAACAGCGAAGAAAACAGGCACGCCGATCAACAGCAGCACGATCACCCAATGCCAGATGGAAAACGCTCCCATTTACCCCCCCTTTTACCAACCCTCATAGGTTGTATCAGGTTTCAAATTCAACTCAAGGGCCACTCGCTGCAAAAATGCCGAAGCGACGACCTCCTCCTGCTCCTCACACCCCGATCGCCGCCACCAGAATCCGGTTCTGCCGTCGTATCGCCGCGCGCAGGGTCGGGATCCTCGCCTCGTCGCGCTTCACGAACTCGATGAACATCATGTTCATGTTGTTGAAG
Organism: bacterium M00.F.Ca.ET.205.01.1.1; assembly: GCA_004791255.1. GTDB lineage: Bacteria > Pseudomonadota > Alphaproteobacteria > Rhizobiales > Rhizobiaceae > Mesorhizobium. Next base: position 56,769 of record SRUQ01000011.1, on the reverse strand, counting down.
ATCAGTTCGCCAAGTGCCGAGCTGTCAATATCCTGCCGCACAAGGTCGATCTCCTGCAGGCGGGCGATCAGTGCGCGGATCTGGTCGGTGAGTGAACGGTCGAGGCCCGTATAAGCCTGGCCGAACGGGCTGTCGGGCATTTGCGTCGAGATCGCCATCGCCTGCCGCCACATCTCCTTGCTGAGATAATGCAGCGAGTGTTCGATGTAGATGCCGAGCAGCGTGTCGAGCGCGTCGCCGACATTGGCCGGCGGATTGGCGACGACGCCGCGCCCGGCATTGAGCACCTCGTTGACTTCCATCGAGACGATGGCGCCAAGGATGTCGCCCTTGTTTTGGTAGTAATTGTAGATCGTGCCGATCGACACTTCGGCCTGCGCGGCGATTGCCTCGATCTTCGCCCCTTCATAGCCGGCCTCGCGAAAAAGCGCCGCCGCCGCCTCGATGATGCGGCGGTGCCGATCCGCCTTTTGCCTTGCCCGCAATCCGCTCATCTCAGCCTCTTGCCATAAAAACAGAATTGACTCAATTTTAGAATTGGTTCAATTTTTTGCAAGAAGCCACAAAGGCAAGGGAGAACGCTCGATGTCCGCAACATCCGCATCCAGGAATCCGCTTTCTGTTCTGAAGCGCCATCTGCATGTCGCATGCGCCGCCACGGCACTGCTTGTCGGAGCCGGCGACCTCGCCGGGGCCGCCGATCTCAACGCGCTGATCTGGTGCGATCATTCCGATCCGGCGCTGCTGCAGCCGTTCGAGGAGGCCAACAACATCAAGGTCAACGTCAAGGAGTTCGAGGGCACCGGCGCAGGCCTCGCCATCGTCGAACAGTCGCAGCCCGGCGACTGGGACGTGATGGTGATCGACTCGATCGACGTCCCGCGCGGCGTCGAAAAAGGTCTGTTCGAGCCGCTGCCGGAGGACAAGCTGCCCTTCGCCGACCTGTTCCCGCAGGTGAAGATGGATGGCTCGACCATCGTCGGCGGCAAGCGCTACGGCATCACCGAAAAGTTCGGCTACAACACCATCGGCTTCAACAAGACCAAGGTCGATCCGGCCGACATGCAGTCGCTGGCTTCGCTGACATCAGACAAATACAAGGGCAAGGTCGCCATCTACGACTATTATCTCCCGGTCATCGGCATGGCCGCACTCGCCATCGGCAAGAAGACGGCTGAACTCACCGAGGCCGACCTGCCCGCCATCAAGGCCGAGCTGCTCAAGATGAAGGCCAACGCCAAGCTGGTCGGCGAAGTCACCGCAAGCCAGACGGCACTGGCGACCGGTGAGGTCGATATCCTGGTCGGCGGCGGCGAGTGGGTGACTGCAGGGCTGGCCAAGGAGAACCCCGCGCTGGACTTTTCGATCCCGAAGGAGGGAGCGGTGCTGTGGTCGCAGTCGCTCGCCATGTTCAAGGATTCCAAGAACAAGGACATGGCGCTCAAGTTCATCCAGTACATTATGAGCCCCGAGGGCCAGGCGCGGCTCGCCACCTCCTCCTGCTACTGGGGCATGCCGTCCAACACCAAGGCGGCGCTGACCGACGACCAGAAAAAGACCCTGCGCTTCATCGAACAGCCGCAATTCCTGGCGCGCGCCCAGGCCTATCCGGCGCCGAATGCAGATCTCGACAAGAAGATGCAGGACGTCTGGACCGAAATGCTGCAGGCGCAGTAAGCGGGCCGCGTCGTGAATACCGCGCAAAACAACGGGCATGCCCTGCGTTGGGCGCTGGTCGCGCCGGCGCTCGGCTGGACGCTTCTCTTCTTCGTATTGCCTTTCATCGCCATGGGGCTTTCGAGCCTGACGGCGCATGAAGGCGGCGGCTTCACGCTGTCCAACTACAGCCAGTTCTTCACCAACGCCTCCTACTGGCAGGCGATGGTGAACTCGCTGCAGGTGACGGCGATCGTCACCGTGGTTTCGGTACTGCTCGCCTACCCCTTTGCCTGGATCCTCGCCGAAATGGTGCCGGTGCGCTGGCAGCGGCTGGCCCTGATGCTGGCCGTGCTGCCATTCTGGACCTCCTACGTCGTGCGCTCCTACTCCTGGCTGCTGGTGCTGGCGCAGAACGGCGTCGTCAACCGGGCGCTTACCGGCTCCGGCCTGATCAGCGAACCGCTGCAACTCGCCAACACCCGCCTCGCCACGACGATCGGCTTCGTCCACTTCTTCGTCATGCTGTTGACGCTGACCATCTTCGCCAATCTCAAGCAGCTCAGCCCGAGCTACCGCCGAGCCGCCGCCGATCTCGGCGCCGGGCCGGTGCGCACCTTCCTGCATGTCGTGTTGCCACTGACCTTGCCCGGCATCATGGTCGGCGCCTTCCTGACCTTCGTCCTGTGCATCGGCGACTACATCACGCCGCAAATTCTCGGCGGCAACAATGAGCTCGTCATGCCGCAACTGGTGATGATGCAGATCGGCAGGCGTGGCGATTTCCCGCTGGCCTCCGCGCTGTCGATCATCCTGATGGTCGTGGTCACGGCGGCCTACCTCGCCTGTGCCCGCTGGCTGAAGATAGAGCGGACCTGACCATGCGCGCCTTCACCCGCATCGCCGCCTGGTGCTACGCCCTTGCCGTCTACGGCTTCATCTTCCTGCCGGTGGTCGTGCTGGTGCTGTTTTCGCTGCAGTCGACATCGTTTCCGATCCCGCCCTTCACCGGCCCTTCGCTGCGCTGGTACCAGGCCGTGCTTTCCGACACGCGGCTCACCTCGGCGTTGGTCAATTCGCTGCTAGTCGCCTCAATTTCCTCGGCTGCCGCCGTCACGCTGGGCTTCCTCTCGGCCTGGGGGTTCGCGCGTTTCCATCTGCCCGGCTCGGCCCTGCTACGCGGACTGATCACGCTGCCGCTGACCGTCAGCTATCTCATCATCGGCATGGGGCTGCTGGTGCTGTTCAACTCGGCCAGCGTGCCGAAATCGCTGCTTGCCGCCGGTATCGGGCATGTCGTGATCAACCTGCCGCTCTGTTTTGCCATCATCTACAGCCAGATGGGCGATCACCAGATCAATATCGAGCGCGCCGCACGCGACCTCGGCGCGCCGGAATGGAAGGTGCTGCTGCTGATCACCGTGCCGGTCATGGCGCCGGCGATCTTTGCCGCCTTCTTCCTGTCGATGACATTCTCCTGGGATGAGTTCGTGATCTCCTTCCTGCTCACTCGCTTCGACACCACCCTTCCCGTGGAAATCTGGAACCTTTTGCGCTCCGGCCTCAACCCAAAGACCAATGCCGTCGGCTCGCTGGTCTTCGCCGTTTCCATCGTGCTGGTGGTGTTTTTCGAACTGACCTTGCTGCGGAGGAAGCCGGCATGAGCACGCCCCTGGTCGATATCCGCGATGTCTCGCACCGCTTCGGCCAACACTCTGTGCTGAAGAATGTTTCGCTGACGATAGAGCCCGGCAGCTATACGATCCTGCTCGGCCCGTCCGGCTCCGGCAAGACGACGCTGCTTTCCATTCTCGGCGGTTTCGTCAGCCCGAGCGAAGGCAAGGTTTTTATCCGTGGCCAGGACTGCACCTTTGTGCCGCCGGCCAGGCGCCCGACGACGACGGTGTTTCAGGACTATGCGCTGTTCCCGCATATGAGCGTCGGCGCCAATGTCGGCTTCGGGCTGCGCATGCGGGGCGTCGACGGCGCGACGCGCGCGGCCAAGGTGCGCGAGGCGCTGGCTCTGGTCGGGCTGGCTGCCGCCTTCGACAAGAAGCCGCACCAGCTCTCCGGTGGCCAGCGCCAGCGCGTGGCGCTGGCTCGCGCGCTGGTGGTCGAGCCGGCCGTGCTTCTGCTCGACGAGCCGCTCGGCGCGCTCGATCTGAAGCTGCGCCGGCAGATGCAGGACGAATTGAAGGCGATCCAGAAGCGTGTCGGCACTGCCTTCGTCCATGTCACCCACGATCAGGAAGAGGCCATGGCGCTGGCCGACCACTGCGTGGTGATGAATGATGGCCGCATCGAGGATGAAGGTCCACCCGAACGCGTCTATGCGCGGCCCGCAACGCGCTTTTCCGCAACTTTCATGGGCGAGAGCACGATCCTTGCCGGCACGGTGACGGAAGCGAAGAACGGCACGATCGCCGTCGCGACGTCAGCCGGCGCGGTTTCGCTGCCTGGCGCCTTGCAACAGGGCACCACGGTCGCCCTCGCCATCAGGCCGGAGCACCTTGTCCTCGGCGCGGCCTCGGGTGCCGTGGCACTTGGCCAGGCGACGATCGGCGACGTCGTGTTCCAGGGCAGCTTCAAACGCGTTTTGGCCACGTCCGCGCTCGACCCGGCGCTGCAATTCATTGCCAAGGCCCCGGCCTCGGCAAAAGTCCGGGCTGGCGACACCATTGCGGTTTCGTGCGACGCTAGCGACATCATCCTGCTGGCGAACTGACTGATGAGCATGCTTCCCGTCGTCGATGCTCCGAACTGGTACGAAACCGTCCGCATGGCCGATGGCATCACGCTGATCCACGAGCCATGGATAAAACCGTTCTTCCGCTGCAATATGTGGCACGTTCGCGGTCGCGGCCGCGATCTCCTGTTCGACACCGGCCTCGGCCATTTCAGCCTGCGGACACATGTGCCCCTGGTGTCCGAGCGAAAGCTGACCTGCGTCGCCAGCCACACGCATTTCGACCATATCGGCTGCCACCACGAGTTCCCGGACCGCTGCGTCCACGCCGCCGAGGCCGCAATCCTCGCCGATCCGCGCAACGAATGGACCGCCGCCGGCACCTATGCGACCGACGAGATGTTCGATCGCCAGCCGAGTGGATGGGATACTGCGCGTTATCGTGTTCAGTCCGCGCCGGCCGGTCGCCTGCTGGGCCATGGTGACGTCATCGATCTCGGCGACCGCGTCTTCGAGGTCATCCACACTCCAGGCCATTCGCCCGGCGGCATCGCGCTCTACGAGAAGAAGACCGGCGTCCTGTTGTCCGGCGACATCATCTATGACGGCCCGCTGATCGACGACGTCTATCACTCGGATATCCCGGACTATGTCGAGACGCTGCTCGCCATGCGCGATCTCGATGTCTCAGTCGTGCATGGCGGCCATTTCCCGAGCTTCGGCAAGGTGCGCTACCGCCAGCTGATCGACGAGTATCTGGCGCAGAAGCGGCAGGCCGGCTGCCATCTGCGCTCGTAGGAAGCGGCTAGCTGATCAATTCGAAATGACGCGGAAACGCCTGGTGCAGCAGGAGCAGCATGGTCTTGCGCAGCACGTCGGTGTCGCGTCCGGACGGGTTCAGGTGATCCCAGTACCACGCACCGTGAACCAGGTAGTTCAGGCTCTCCGACAGTGTGTGTATGTCGACGCCGGTATAGCCGCCGCTGTGGGAAATCTCGACCAGGAACTCGCGCGCTTCGGCGGTGTAGGCGAGATCGCTGGGCAGGCCGATTTCGTTGTAGATCTGCATGCTCTTGCGGTCGCTGGAGAAGGCGACAAACACCGATACCCATTTCGGATGCTGCCGGGCGAAGCGTCGTGCACACTCGACCGCACCCAAAAGCCTCTCCGCCGGCGACAGGCCGAGCGGCCGGACCAGCGCCACCCAGAGCTCGTCATACTGATCGCTGAGATACTGCAGCACGGCCCGGAACAGGTTCTCCTTGCTGCGAAAATGGAACACCACCAGCGCGTTGGACGAGCCGACATGCTCGGCAATGCGCTGCATGGTGACACTGGCCAGCCCTTCCTCGGCAATGAGTTCGATGGTGGCGTCGATGATGCGCTGGACGCTCGCTTCGCCGCGCTCGCGCCGGCGGTCCTTGGGCGCGGCATCGTTGGCCGATGCCCTGCCCCTGGCCGTTGTGACCGTGCGTTTTGCCGCGGCCTTGCGTTCCGCCATCTTCATCAGTTTCCCTTGCATCGCCAGATCAAAGCGATGGCCGCGTTCCGGGGCTTGTGTACCATTGCCCCTGCGCAGTTTCATAGGCCATCGCCGCCCGGAAGACATCGGCGTCGCTATAGGTTCGGCCGACGATCTGGATGCCCGTCGGCACCCCGCTCGCCGCCCGTCCCGAAGGCATGGAAAGCACCGGACAGCGGCTCAGCATATTGAACGGCGTCGTCATCACCCAGCCCAGCGAGGGGTTCACCTGCTTGCCGTTGATCTCCACCGTTCCCGTGGTCTGGTCGAACTCCGCCGGCACCGAGGGCAGCGCGTTCGTCGGGCAGATCAGCACATCGTAGGTCTCCAGCAGCGGACCCAGCGTCTGATACATCCGGGCTGCCACGTCCAGCGTCGCGACGAAGTCGGTGGCCTTGGACTTTTGCCCGTCCTCGGCGAACCGCCTGGCATAGCTGGTCATCTCGCCGCCGTGTTCGGCAAGCAGTTGCGACAGCGAAGCGCCGAAAAGATGCTCCAGATAGGCCATGCCGGCCTTGAGCACCTCGTCATCCCAGCCAAGATCGACTTCCTCAACCGTGGCGCCAAGCGAGCGGAACACATCGCAAGCAGCGAGCGTATTCTTGCGCACCTCTGGATCGATTTCGAAGAAGCCCAGATCCATGGAAAAGGCAATCTTCCAGCCCTTGATCGGCTTGTAATCGAGCGGCAGGCGCAGCTTGGGGCGGAGCGTGGCGATGTCGAGCGGGCTCGGCCCCGCCATGACATTCTGCAGCAGGATCGCATCCCTGACGTTCCGCGCCAGCGGGCCGGTGTGGCAGTAGAAATCGAGGTTGAATGGCGGCTCGTCCGGGTTGCGGCCGTAAGGCGGTTTGAAGCCGACCAGACCGCAGGCTGAAGCCGGAATGCGGATCGATCCGGCAATGTCCGATCCGGTGGCGATCGACGATGTGCCTGAAGCCAGCGTTGCCGCGGCACCACCCGACGAACCGCCCGGCGTGAAGTCCGGATTCCACGGGTTGCGGGTAACGCCCCACCGCTTCGACCAGGTGTAACCTGCGCAGCTGAATTCGGGCGTCGCCGTCCGCGCATGTACGATGCCGCCGGCCTTCATGATGCGCGCGTTCATCGTCGAGGTGTGGCCGCCCAGGGCATCCCGGGACAGCAGCGAGCCATGCGATGTCGGTTTGCCCTTGATGTAGCTTTCGTCCTTGATACCGATCGGCAGCCCCTCGAGCGCGCCGGTCCTGGCGCCCTTGGCGTATTTCGCCTCGGCCCTCGCGGCCAGCTTCATCGCCTCTTCGAAATGGGTGAAGGTGAAGCAATTGATCGCCGATCTGGTGGCTTCGGCACGACGGATGGTCGCCTGCATCAGTTCAACGGGCGAGAGTTTCTTCGCCTTGAACAGCCGCAGCGCCTCACCGGCCGGCATGTAGCAAAGGTCGAGATCGGACATCGAAAATCTCCCGCGATCACCAGACCGCACTTGGCATGAAGGGTGACCGGACCGCGCGTTGCGGCCCGGTGGCTGTTCGTGGGTTCGTGCGTCGGCGCTATTTCTGGAGGTCAGTCCAGATCTTAGTGTAGAGCGCCTGCACATCCGCCGGACAGGCCGGCATGAATTGGCCCTTGGCGGCAAATTCAGCCGGGACGGTCATTTCGGGCGCATTCTTCAGTTCGTCAGGCATGAAGGCTTCCGATCCCTTGATGCCATTGGCGTAGCGCGCGAAGGCCGAGATCATCGCGGCGTTCTGGGGATCCATGATGAAATTCTGGAAAAGCTTGGCGTTCTCGACGTTCTTGGCATCCTTGAGGACCGCGACATTGTCCATCCAGACCGGAAACCCTTCCTTCGGATATCCGTAGACGATCTTGTCGTTTACCAGCCGCTGGCGCAGCGATGCGCCGTTCCAATTGACCCCGGCGGCGATGTCGCCCCTGCCCAGGCCATCGATGGCGGCGTAGTCGAGCGACAGCCATTTCGCCTTCGCCTCGACCAGCTTGTCATGGACCTTCTTCAGCACCTGCAGGTCCTTGGTGCAGTAGGTGCCGCCGAAATAGGAAATGGCCAGGAACAGGACGTCGCCCATTTCGGGAACGACGTTGATCTTGCCGACCAGTTCCGGCGGCGGATCGAGGAAGATCGCCGATGTGTTCGGGTCGCCGGCATAGACCGACTTGTTCACGGAAACGCCCGTCGTTCCCCATTGCCACGGAACCGAGTATTTGCGACCCGGATCAAAGGGAACATCGACCCAGCGCGGATCGACGTTCTTGAAATTCTCCATCGTGTTGGGATCGGTCTCCAGCAGCAGGCCCTCGCTGATCCAGATCGGCATGACGCTGGCGGAGGGCACGACGATGTCGTAGCCGGAAGCGCCCTGCCGCACTTTGGCGAGCGCGGTGTCGTTGGTGTCGTAGTCGGTTACGGTGACCTTGACCTTGTAGGTCTCCTCGAACTTCTTGATGAGATCAGCACTGGTATAGTTGCCGAAATTGTAGATGTTGAGTTCGCCATCGGCTCGCGCCAGGCCGGTCATGGCCAGCAGCGACAGCCCCATAGCGGTCGCGGTCAATCTCAAATTCATTCCACTGCTCCCATTGTTGGGACCGGTTGCGTTGCCGCTTCGGGTCCATTTCCTGCTGATGAAAGAAAGCCACACCCGCCGACAGCAAGCGCCTGTCGGAACCACCGGCGCACAGCGCCTCGACGCACCGGAACTGGCCGGATGGCTGTCAAGATATTCCCCTTTGCTTCGCGGCCATTCACCGGCGGATGCCGGCTGGCCAACTTTGGTTCCGACACCAGCGATAATTATAACTAAACGTACAGTCAATATCTTTTTGAAAGCACAGACAGCTTGATGGCGGGACTGAACCTGCGCGGCGCGACCCCGTTGCAGCAGCCTGCCGCGAGCAGCGATCCCCAGGCGCAGAAGCGCTTCGTCACGCTTGCGACCGAGGGCTTCGGCGATGCGCTCTATCGCGACTATGTGCCAAAAACCTTCAAGGACGTGTTCTGGTCGCTGCGCGGCAAGGGCGAATTGCGCTCCATCCAGATCACCTCGAACAGCCCGACCTTGCCGTGGCCGCTAAGCGAAGACGGTGCCACGCGTGATGGTTTCCTCGGTATCAGTTACCGGCTGGCGCTGGGCGCCGCGCAGCACCGCCTCGCACGTCGACAATCCGCTCAACCGCATGCCCTTCACCGGCGTGGCTACAATCGCGCCGTCCTTAGTGCGCAAACGCCTCTACGAGACGGGCGATCCAACCTATCTCGCCTACACTTTCTACGGCAACGCCAACCTTCAGGTGGTTACACAGTGAGCGGCAGGCTCGTATCAGAGCGAGCCCGAGCCGGTGCGTCAGCCGGAAATGGTTGCCGGAAGCGAGATCTTGTAGCGAGGTGTCCTTCCCTCCCTGTTCTTCCGCCATTGCCTCAGACGCTCTCTAAGGCGCATGGGAGGTTTCTCGTAGACCGGCCGAGCCAGGCCGGCGAGCTCATAGTAGCGGTCGAGAATGTTTGTGCGCAGCAATTGACGCTCCTGTGTGTAGAAGCTGAAATGCGCAACGATCAGATCGCCAAAAACCTTGCCTGGCCGATCCAGCTTTGCCGGCAGCGTCGCCGACAGCCACTCTTCCTCATCGCCCAACGGGTGGAAGCGCTCGCCCAGACTGACAATATCCGATCCAAAGAAACCTATCGCGTTGATCGAGAAACGCGACAGCCTGATCTCCCGGTCAGGCACGCGGAAGTCATCGAGCCGGTTGGCGCGGACGGCTTCGATGAAGACAGGGTGAAGCGCCTGCGGAAAACTGGCATAGGCCCAGGAGAATTCACATGACGCCTGGCAGGTAAGCGGGCCATCCACCAGGACCCTGGAAAGCTGCTTGATCAGCGAATTGCAGATCGCGTTGTTGATGATCAACGGGGCGTACCAGATGGCCGACCCCCTTTCCGCCATGACCCTTGCCATGAATTTTCGAAAGAAGCCGTCTTCGACAAAAACCACGTCATCGTCGAGGCGCAGGTAGAAAGCATCGGGATCGTCGCAGAAACGATAGAACTCACCGATGACGTTGATGCCGCCATCGGCATGCGGAAGCCGCTTGATCTTGCAACGCGGATCGGAGGCCGCCAATCGCTGCAGATAGGCGCGGTCGGCCTCATTGCGACAATTGTCCCACAAGTGCCATTCATGCACATCGGGGCTTTTCAGAACATGATGGCTCAGCAGCCGAAGATATTTCTCGCGGCCGGCTGGGGTAACAACAATCAGCTTCATCAATCCCTCACTGCGTAACGTCGGCGCGACCTGATCATCAGAAAGGTCGCTCTGGCAATAGGCATTGACCGGATGGGCTTCGGTTAGATTGGCTTCGTGTTGTAAAACACGGTGAATTGGCATGCCGCTTGGATAAACCCGTCGTGCCAACAAGATGTCATGCCCGGCCAAGACGGGTCTTCCCTCTGTCATGGCCCTTCGCATTCTTCTTGCTTTCGTGTAGGCCTCGCCACGACCGCCACACTCCGGACCCGGTATGAATGTCGCAAACAAACCTTTGATGAGCGCCCACCACCGCAATCTCGTGATTGTCAGGGCTGGTGACAAATCCCTCCATCGCGGATGGGGAGCGGGCGATCCCGGGTGCGGGTTCGATTTGATCGTCAGCTACTTCGGAAGCGATCCGTCGGCGTTCCGGCTGCCGCATGAAAACCGGGTCGACTACAAGGGCGGCAAATGGGATGGCATCCATGCCCTGCTCAGCCAACAGCCTGAACTCCTTGATCGCTACCGGTATGTCTGGCTTCCGGATGATGATCTGGAAGCAGACCGGGCGACCATCGAGGCCATGTTCTCCAACATGCGTCGGCTCGATCTGCAGGTCGCCCAGCCGGCATTGACGCTGGACAGTTATTACAGCCACCTGCCGTTTCTTCGCTGCAGGAGCTTCGAGTTCCGGCTCATCGACAGGATCGAGCTTATGGCCCCCTGCATGTCAGCCGGTGTCGTGGCCAAGATGCTGCCCCTTTTTAGGGGTTCCATGAGCGGGTTCGGTCTCGACTACTTGTGGACCAGGCTTGCCGAAGACAACCACGGAACATCGGCCGTATTCGACGCCCTGCCCGTCCGCCATACGCGGCCAGTCGGGACACAACTGGCGACAACGATGCTCAAGTCAGGCAGGACGCCCCACGAGGAATATTGCCAGCTGGCATCGCAGTATGGATTTGGCGAGTTCTTTCCCTTGTCCTATGAAGCCGTCGATCGCAAAGGCAGGCGCTGGCGATCGCAACCGATGATCGGCCTGCGTATGGTGACCGACTATCTCCTGGACAGGAAAGCCTTTCGTCAGGCCAATAAATTGATGGAATTGTTATGGCGCCTGCTGCGCAGGCAATATTCCAAGCCTGTCGACCTGTCTCAGATAGTTCTCAAGCCCTAAGGATGGCGGATTCGCGAATGGACGGAAACCTGCTGGCCAAGGCCGACATTCTCATCGTCGGCGCGGGTTTTTATGGCGCGACGCTCGCTGAGCACATAGCGAGGAAACTGGGCCGGCGCGTGCTGGTGATCGACCGGCGCCGGCACATAGGCGGCAATGCCTATACCGAGCTGGACCCCGCCACCGGCGTCGAGATCCATCGTTACGGACCGCACCTCTTCCACACTTCCAACGAGGAGGTCTGGAACTACCTGCGCGGCTTCACCGATTTCACGCCCTATCGCCATCGCGCGTTCTCGACCTATCGCGACAAGGTCTATTCGCTACCGATCAACCTCGCCACGATCTGCCAGTTTTTCGGCAAGCGGCTGAGTCCGGACGAGGCTCGCGGCATGATCGCCGAGCAAGCAGCGGAACTCGGCGATCGCCCGCCGACCAATCTCGAGGAGAAGGCGATCTCCCTCGTCGGGCGCCCTCTCTACGAGGCCTTCATCAAGGGCTATACCGCCAAGCAATGGCAGACAGACCCACGCGACCTGCCGCCGCAGATCATCGCGCGCCTGCCTGTCCGCTATACTTTCGAGGACGGCTACTTCAATGACCGTTTCCAGGGCCAGCCCGTGGACGGCTATACGGCGATCTTCGAGAAAATGCTCGCGCATCCCCTTATCGAAACGCGGCTCGGTATCGACTTCTTCGACATCAAATCCCTCCTGCCCAAGGACCTGCCGGTTGTCTACACCGGTCCGATCGACCGCTATTTCGACTATAGCGAGGGCGAACTCGGCTGGCGGACCATCGATATCGATCTGGAGGTGATGGACACGCCGGACCATCAGGGCACGGCGATCATGAACTATGCGGACGAAACGGTGCCGTACACGCGCGTGGTCGAGTTCCGGCATTTCAATCCGGAGCGCCAGCACAAGGCCGACCAGACGCTTATCGGTCGCGAATATTCCCGTTTTGCCGGCCGCGCCGACGAACCCTATTATCCGATCGACACACGCCGCGACCAGGCTGTTTATCGCCGCTACCTCGAGCGGGCCGACCATGAGAAGAACCTGCATCTTGGCGGGCGGCTTGGCACCTATCGCTATCTCGACATGCACCAGGCGATCGGCGCGGCTCTCAAAGCGTTCGAAACCGTGCTCGATCCCTATTTCGCGGGCAAGCTCGTTTCCCTCTCGCGGTCGCCAGGTTGAATCCGCGCCGGAGATTCGTCAGGCTGAGACCGCCAACCTGCTGTCTGCGGCAATCTGCTGCCGGAACCATTCCAAGGTGCGGGCGATGCCCTCCTGGTAGCTGGTTCGGGCTTCCCAGCCGGGCAGGACCTGCCGCGCCAGGGTCAAGTCCGGACAGCGATTCGTTGGATCCTGCGGAACCGGCGCGTGATGTTCTATGCGGCTGCCGGGAACGAGCGAGCAGACGAATTTCGCGGTCTCGAGAACCGAGACTTCGCGGTTGTTGCCGATATTCAGGGGACCCCGATGCGAAATGTCGTCGCGCCAGAAGAAACGTTCCAATCCATCGACGATGTCGTCGACATAGCCCCAGCTGCGTGACTGGGAACCGTCGCCATAGACCGTCAGGATCCCGGTCGTCAGCGCCTGGCTGATAAAGTTCGAAACGGCACGGCCATCGTCGATGCGGGTCCGTGGCCCGTAGGTGTTGAACAGTCTGACGACGCGGATGTCGAGGCCGCTGACGCGCTGCTGTTCGAACAGCAGCGCCTCGGTACAGCGCTTGCCTTCGTCATAGGAAGCTCTCGGCCCCGTGCAGTCGACGGAGCCCCGGTAGCTCTCCGGTTGCGGGGAAACCAGCGGATCACCGTAAACCTCCGAAGTCGAGGCGAAGCAAAAGCGGCCGCCGGGCTTGAGCAGTGACAAGAGATTGAGCGCGCCCCCTATATTGGCTTGGATCGTGCGCGTTGGCTCGCGCATGTACCACACCGGAGAAGCCGGTGACGCCAGATGGATGATCTCATCGAAATGCTGGTCGGACGTGAAGCTTTCGGCGTTGGCAATCCGCAAGCTGAAACGCGGATCGGTGACATGGGCAACATTGTCGCGCAATCCAGTCCACAGATTGTCGACGACCATGAGTTTTTCCAGATCGTCGCGCCGCAGCAGGCGGTCGACCAGATGCGAGCCAATGAAGCCGCAGCCCCCTGAAACCAATACGCTGCGCGGCATGCAAACTCCCCTCCGCAAACTCGGCCAGTCAAAGCGCTGAACGCCTGCGGGGTCCGGGTTTTACCCAGACCCAAAGTCCTCAGCCCCTGGCGCCATGTATGCCGCGAAGAGTTGGAATTGCAACGATCAATCTTGTTTTGCGACTATCCGGCGATTTGGCCGGTGGACGAGAAACCGCGGGACCGTACTCTTTCAAGGTGCGGACAATCAGCTTGTTCAACGCATGTCGCCAAAAGCGACCTTGGTTTTGGGACGACGACATGCATGAAAAGCAACGACCTAAAGTGCCCGTTGCGGGCAAGGCATTCCAGCGGCGTCGCCGCAGCGCGATGCCGTGGGCAGCGGTCTCATGCTCATCTCTTCCGACTGGCGTACCAACTCGGCGAAGACGAGCGCGAAGCTCCCCAACATGACGAAAACGATTATCAGGCGTGTCACCGGCAATATGTCGGCCTCGGCTGGCTGGGCGCGTGCCCCCGAAGGCCAGCATTTGCTGCCGAAGGATCACGAGCACAAATCAAAAGGCCGCAGCGTTGCTTCCCGAAGGACATAACGGTGCTGCGGGCGCCCCCACGCCGTCCATGCCGGCTAACATGACCGACTGGGCTTTACGAGAGCTTAAGCACGGCCTTAACCATCACATTCGCCTGTTCCCTGACACGAAGCGCGACCGGGCCGACGTGCAGCACCTTCGGCTTCGCATTGCCCGCCGGCATGACGGCTCTCTTTGCAGACATGCCCGCCCCATGCTACCCCGGCGCTGGCGCGGCAACATCCCTCGCCGCCATCAGGTCGCCATCGAGAAGCCATGAGCAACGCCGCCAGCCGCATCGCCTTCGTCTCGTCCGACACAGCGGACGCCAAGGCGGCTCAGGAAAGCCTGTCGGCACGCTATGGCCAGTGTCCGGTCGCCGAAGCCGAAATCGTCGTGGCCTTGGGCGGCGACGGCTTCCTGCTGCAGACTTTGCGCGACACGATGGGGACGGGGAAAAAGGTCTACGGCATGAACCGTGGCACCATCGGCTTCCTGATGAACGAGTACCGTTCGGGCGGCCTCGACGAGCGCATCGCTGCCGCCGTCGCCGAAACGATCCGCCCGCTGGAGATGCAGGTCGTCACCTCGGAAGGCGAAACGGTTTCGGCACTGGCGATCAACGAGGTGGCGCTGTGGCGTCAGTCCTACCAGACGGCTAAGATCCGCATCACCGTGGACGAGCAGACGAGGCTGGAGGAATTGAGCTGCGACGGCGTGATGATTGCCACTCCGGCGGGATCGACAGCCTACAATCTTTCGGCGCACGGGCCGATCCTGCCGCTCGACGCGCCCCTGCTGGCGCTGACTCCGGTCAGCCCGTTCCGCCCGCGCCGCTGGCGCGGCGCGCTGCTTTCCAACAAGGCAACCGTGCGCTTCGACATATTGGAGGCGGAAAAACGCCCGGTAAACGCGGCCGCCGACCATACCGAAGTGAAGGCCGTGACGTCGGTGACGGTGCGGGAATCACCGACAGCAACGGCAACTTTGCTGTTCGATCCCAATCACTCCTGGAACGAACGCATTCTCGCCGAACAGTTCCGCTATTGAGCCGGCATGGAGACGAGCGGCCGGATTAAGCATCGCGATTAAGGTTACGACTTCACAATCGCACCATTCCCGCCCGTTTCTGTTGACAAATCGCGGGCTTGCGCCTAATCGCAATGCCAACCTTGCAGGCGCGTGGCGCTTGCCGCGACGTATGACGTTGCGCTCCCCCGAACAAGCCAAAGACAGCAACACTTGTCCTCAGACACCACGATCGCTCAAGAAGCGTTGACCTTTTCAGACCTCGGCCTGTCGCCGAAGGTCCTTTCCGCAGTCACCGATGCCGGTTACAGCAAGCCGACGCCGATCCAGGCCGGCGCCATCCCGCACGTGCTTCTGGGCAAGGACGTGCTGGGCATAGCGCAAACCGGAACCGGCAAGACGGCCTCGTTCGTGCTGCCGATGCTTACCCGGCTGGAAAAGGGCCGCGCTCGCGCCCGCATGCCGCGCACGCTGATCCTGGAACCGACGCGCGAACTTGCCGCACAGGTCGAGGAAAATTTCGTCAAGTACGGCAAGAACCACAAGCTCAACATCGCGCTGCTGATCGGCGGCGTGTCGTTCGACGAGCAGGACAAGAAGCTGGAGCGCGGCGCCGACGTGCTGATCGCGACGCCTGGCCGCATGCTCGACCATCGCGAGCGCGGCAAGCTTCTGCTCAACGGCGTCGAGATTCTCGTCATCGACGAAGCGGACCGCATGCTCGACATGGGTTTCATCCCCGATATCGAACGCATCTGCGAGATGATCCCGTTCACCCGGCAGACGCTTTTCTTCTCGGCGACGATGCCGCCCGAGATCACCAAGCTTACCGAGAAATTCCTGCACGCGCCGGTGCGCGTCGAGGTCTCCAAGGCGGCATCCACCGCCACCAGCATCACCCAGCGGCTGGTGAAGTCCGGCTCGAAGCCGTGGGACAAGCGCGAGACGTTGCGCAATCTGATGAAGGCCGAGGATGCGGAGCTGAAGAACGCCATCATCTTCTGCAACCGCAAGGTCGAAGTATCGGAGCTGTTCCGCTCGCTGCTGAAGTATGATTTCGATGCCGGCGCCCTGCATGGCGACATGGACCAGCGCGCGCGCATGCAGATGCTGGCCAATTTCCGCGACGGCAAGCTCCGCTACCTCGTCGCTTCCGACGTCGCGGCGCGCGGTCTCGACATCCCCGATGTCAGCCACGTCTTCAACTACGATGTGCCGATCCACGCCGAGGACTATGTCCATCGCATCGGCCGTACCGGCCGCGCCGGGCGCTCCGGCAAATCCTTTACCATCGCCACCAAGTCGGACACCAAATACATCGACGCCATCGAACGGCTGATCGGCACCAAGATCGAGTGGCATGACGGCGACCTGTCGACGGTGGTCGCGAGCGAAGGTGAAGAAGATGCCCCGCGCCGCGGCAAGGGTGCGCCGCGTCGCGCCGGCCGCAAGGACGATGATCGCAGGGGCGACCGCAAGAAGGGCGGCGAACGTCGCGGCAGACATGCCGAGGACGATGCCCCCACCCCAGTAGCGCAACAGGAACAGCCCGATGTGGCTGAGACGGCGGTCGCCGACATTGGCGAACGCCGTGCGCGGAAGGAAGCCATCCGCTCCGAAAACACCGAGCGCAAGGCTGACCGCAACGAGAGCCGCACGCCGGAGCGTGGCGATTCGAGGCCGCAGCGCGACAACAACCGCCCTGCCCGCCACCGCCAGGAAGACAACGACGGCACCGTCGGCTTCGGCGACGACATGCCGGCCTTCATGCGGATCGTCGCCAAGGTCTGATTCTGTAGCACCGCGCGATGCATGTTGCCCAAAAGTGACTTCGGTTCTGGGACGACGACATGCATGAAAACAAAGACCTGAAGCGCGTCGCATGAATCCGTTTCGACGTGACGCGCTTTAGTGCGCCAAGGTTCTGGCACTCCGGCACGCACTGCTACAGATTTTTGAGTTCCAGGCGGGATGCCAGCATGTCCAGGAACACTCTGACCTTGGCGGAAGACGACCTGCCTTCGGGCCACAAGGCATGTATCGGCACCGGCAACGGCTCGAATTCCGTCAGAACCAGCTCGACGCGGCCGTCATCCACCAGATGCCTTATCTGCCAAAGGGGCGAGTAGCCGAGGCCCAATCCCTGGGCTGCAGCGGCATAAATCGATATCATCAAATTGGACCGAAAAGTGCCGGCGACTTTGACCGCTCGAGGCTTGCCTTCAATCTGAAACATCCATCCGCCTGAACGTTCGTCGACCGTTCGAACGATGCAGTCATGCTGGCTTAGCTCAAAGGGATGAGTGGGCCGACCGCGGCGTTGAAAGTAGGAGGGTGCTCCGAACACCACGCGCCGCAAAGCTCCAAGGCGTTTGGCGCGCAGGCTGGAATCCGGCAGGTTGCCGATCCGTATCGCCAGATCGAGGCCTTCGGCGCTGAGGTCGACAAATCCGTCTGACAGTTGGAGATCGACTTCGACCTGAGGATATGCCCGCATGTAGTCGGCGATTATGGGCACGACAAAATCCGGGCCGAACAGAACCGGCGCGCTTAAGCGCAGGATGCCCGATGGCTCCAACCGCTGGTTGGCCGCTTGAAGCCTCGCTTCGTTTATCTCGTCGACGGCCGGTTTGATGCGTTGGAAAAAGGCCGCTCCGGCCTCACTCGGAATCGAACGGCGCGTTGTTCGATGCACGAGTTCGACCCCGACGGATTCTTCCAGCGCCGCCAAGGACCGGCTGATCGATTGCAGTGAGCGGTTCAGCCGGTGCGCGGCGGCCGTCAGGCTGCCCTGCTCGACGACGGCCATGAAAGCTTCGAAATCATCAATGCGGCTCATGATTTCTCCCGATATTCGATAGAAGCTATCGCAAAATCGAACAATTGTGACGAAAGCCGTGACATCTTATTTCCCAGCAAGAGATTCCGAAAGGCAAGCTTGATGGAAGGAAATGTCATGCAAGTACCCAATCCAACCGTCTTGGTTGTTGGCGCAACAGGCCGATTTGCCGGACTTGTCGTGCCTGAACTTGCCCGCCGCAATGCCCGTGTCCGAGCGCTCGTTCGCGACCACCCCTCGAACATCGAAAAGGCCAGGAGGCTCGGAGCATTCGAGATCGCGACCGGAGATTTGCGCAATCGTCAGAGCCTGGAAAGGGCCGTCGAGGGCGTCGACGGCGTCTTTCACATCGGACCGGCTTTTGCCGCCGATGAAGCAGCGATGGGGGTTGCCATGGTTGAAGCTGCGAGCCGGGCAGGCGTTCGAAAGTTCGTCTTCTCATCGGTGATCCAGCCCACCAATACGAGGCTGGAAAACCACGCCAGCAAGGTCCCGGTCGAACCTGCCCTCTATTCGACGAACATGGAATATACCATTCTGCATCCCGCCAATTTCATGCAGAACATCGCAGCGGCTTGGCCGTTCGTTGTCGAACATGGCGTCTTCTCGGAGCCGTTTCCAAAGACAGCGAGGGTGGCCCGTGTCGACTACCGCGATGTCGCCGAAGTGGCGGCGATCGCGTTGACCGAAGCGCGACTGTCCTACGCGACGCTTGAACTTTGCGCCGGCATGCACAGCCGCGACGAGATCGTTGCAATGATGCATCAGGAACTTGGCCGCCCGATCTCTGCCGGCGAGCCGACATTTGGGGAATGGGCGGCTATCGCCCATCTTCCCTACAGCGACCGCCAGATGCAGTTGCTGGCCAAAGTACATGACCACTACGCCCAATATGGCCTCGGCGGAAACAGCCTGACCTTGCGGGCCGCCCTGGGCCGCGAGCCGCGCTCTTTACGGAGCTTCATTAGGGAACTGGCCCTGCGGCCGGCGCACGCTGCGTGATCGAACTCACAACGGATCTATGCGCATTTTCTGACCAGGAGATTTTTTCATGCCAAGCGATAGGGTTTTGAAAATAAGACGACTACCGTCTTCCTACGGTGTAGTGGTGATGCCGTTCGTACTCTCAATCCTCATGTCCTGCATTGTCTCGGCGGTTTCGACGGCAATCAGCACGGGTTGGACGAACGGTTTCGTGGCGACATGGTCGTATGCATGGGGCGCATCATGGCTCGTTGCGTTTCCCAGCCTGTTGATCGTGCTTCCGATCGTGCGCAGGATCGTTGCGGTGATCGTCGATCAGCCTGCCCGCTCTTAAAGCGGGTCGCGTTGAAACGGATTCATGCGACGTGCTTCAGGTCTTTGTTTTCATGCATGTCGTCGTGCCAAAACCGAGAGCCGGGGCGACATACGTTGGCCCGGAAAGGGAACAGAGGCAGACCTATAGGGGTCGTCTTCAGACCGCTGACAACCCGGTCGATTTTCGGCGAGGTTTTTCTTCCCTGGCGGGGCGACAGCGCGTCGGCTGAATTCGTTTCAGTGCGACGCGCTTCGGCCTGGCTCGTCCCCTTTACATCGGCCCAGGCATCATCTTGGTCGGTTTTTCCAGCATCGGAAACTCGGCCTTGTTGCATTTCACGTTCGGGTTCGTTGGACTGAACATGCCGTTCGGATTGTCACTGAACAGCCACGCGTGAAGATCGTAGTGGACGAATTCCTTGGGGATGAGCGGGTAGTGTCCCTCCATCGGGCCCATGAATTTCTGACCGAATAGTTTGGGGGGTTCCTTGACGTCGGGCGTCAGCGGCACCAGCCATTCCACACCGATCAGCTTCAAGCCCTTCTTGGTCGGCTCGTAGATCAAGACGTTGGGTTTCATCGGATCAAGTTTCTGGCCGACACTTGGAACGTTGACGAAATGGACGCCCATGGCGCCTTTCGGGTAGTCCATCGTGCCCGGTATCTTTTCTCCGCTGTAATAGACGCAACCGACTGTCGACAGATAGAGGTCGCGCACGGCGGCCCTATAGTCCTCATATTTGGCAAGCGACTTTTTCAGGGCATCGATATCCGCCTTGTTGGCGTCCTCGGCCCGAGCCGCGGCGATGCCCAATCCTACAATAGCGGTCAAAGCGAGGACGCCGCAGCGCCCGAGACTGGCTGTTCTTGTCATGCATTCCTCCCAGATTTTCTGATCTGGCCGTGCAAGACCGAGGCGAACATGCTGATTGCACGGCCACCGCCTCATCCTTGTGGAACGGCAGGAATGCTATTCCTTTCAATCACTGCGGGGAAGATACCATTTAGAATAAGCTAATGTGCTTGACGCCACTCCAAATTGCGCCGACGTCCTCGCAAACAAAAACGGCCCCTTGCGGAGCCGTTTTGCATTCGCCTCCCGAACAGATCAGGTGAGCGGCGAAAGCTGTATCTCGACACGCCGGTTCTGGGCGCGACCCTCGGCCGTCGCATTGGACGCGACCGGCCGCGTCTTGCCGAAACCGGTAACGGCGAAGCGGCGCTGATCGACGCCCTGGCCGGACAGGTAGTTGGCAACCGCCAGCGCACGGCGCTGCGACAGATCGAAATTGTGCTGCTCGCCACCGGTCGAATCCGTGTGGCCGAAAACGTCGACCGTGGTCTGCTTGAACTTCTTCAACACCAGCGCGACCGAGTTTAGCGTCTGGTAGAAGCCAGGCTTCACCGCGTCCTGGTCAACGTTGAAGGTGATGTCGGACGGCATGTTGAGGATGATCTGATCGCCGCTGCGGGTGACGCTGACACCGGTGCCCTCGAGCTGCCGGCGCAGTTCGGCCTCGTTCTGATCCATGGTGGCGCCGATGGCGCCGCCGGCCAGCGCGCCGATGCCGGCGCCGATCAGCGCGTTGCGGCGGTCGTTGCCGCCGGCAAGCAGGCCAAGGCTGGCGCCGGCCAGGGCGCCGAGGCCGGCTCCCGCGGCCGTATTGGAAATCTTCTGGTCGCCGGTATACGGATCGGTGGTGGTGCAGGCGCTCACCAGCACAGCCGTCGCCACGACGACGAGCACGGTCTTCTTCATAGGATGGTCCCTCTCCAAGTCACGCCGTTGCGACGGCGCCAAATCAGCCCTTCCGGCGACTTGTACCATGAATTGCGGCGAAAAGCGGAATGGGAAAACGGCTTTCCCGACCGACTTTCCAGGGCGCTACCACAGGTTCTTGCCGTCGATGACCACCACTTCCACCTTGTCGAGGTCAAAATCATCGAACAGCCGCGAATTGACGCTGACCTTGGGGTTGTCGAAGTTCGGCTCGCCAGTCGACCAGTCCGGTGTTTCGGTGAAGGTGCCGCAGCCGCAAGTGGCGCAAAAACCGTGCTTTACGGTCTTCGACCCCCATCGGTAGAAGGAGACATTCTTGAGCGGCGTGATGAGTTTGAACTGCGACGGGGTGTAATAGGCCCAGAGCGAGCCGCGTTTCGAGCAGAACGAACATGTGCATTGCGTCACCGTCCGCGGTGCCTCTGAAACCTCGAACGTCGTCGCCTTGCAGTGACAGCTTCCCTTGATCGCCATGAACTCACCTCTCCGTTGCCCGCCGCGCATGCGGCAAGGCAACATAAAGAAGCGCTTCTGACAACTGCCTGTCAGCAGGCTTAGCGACCGCAGTCATTTGCTGCGCGACACGACGGAACAACATTGTCCATGCGTTTGGAGCGGCGCCCGACAGGATCGCGGAACCGCTCCAGTTCTTGTCAGTACGAGCGTGGCGGCACGAACAGGCAGATGGTCTTGCCCGCGTCAAGACCCGCCTGATGCGCGCACCAGTGGAATTCGCCGTCGGGGCTGTCCTTCACGCGTCTGTCGGTCATCGGAACAACCTCCCCTGTTCCGGCGATCACATAGCCTTCGGGTTTCTCCAGCACCTCGCCCGAATGGGTCGTGCGGCAATCGTAGTTCGCACAGCAGGCGAAGGGATAACTCCAGCCTTGCGGCAGTGCCGCCGTAGGTTTGGCGTCGTGTGCTAAGGCAGGCCCAGTAAGCAGCGTCATCGCCACAAAAGCGAGGAGGGAAAACAGAAGTCGGCCAGCCGGCTGAACGGCTTGGGCCGATCTTGAATTGGCAGCAGACATCGAAGCGTTCCTTTCGAGCATCAAGCGTTTTCGCTTGCCCGTTCCCGGAACGTGTCTTCCCAGTGGCCGGATCGTCAGCTGGCAGATATGCCGCGTCCGGCCATAAATGCTTCTGTTAGAGCCCGAATGCTGGGCTGATTCCTTGGTCGGCGCAAGAAATTGCTGCGGCTGCAGTGCGGCCGAGCGCCGATATGTCAGGTGCAAGGGTGCGGCCGGCTTGGTTAACGGAAGATTGACGTCGCCGGGTCTGCAAGATGGCAATCAACGAATTCCGGGACCGATTGGTTCCGGCTATGCGTCAGGAACGGCGTGCCCCTCATATTGCGGCAGATCGTCGGCGATGGTGAACCACGGCGCCTTGGAGCCGACAAAGATATGCGCCGTCGGCCGGATCGCCGGATCGTCGGCCAGCGTGCCCATGGCGACGTGGACATAGGCGCCGTCGCGGACGAGCGAATAGAGCAACGAGCCGCAGCGGCTGCAATGCGCATCGTGGCCGCTGTCGTCGCCGAAATGGATGAGCCCGCGGTGCCCTTCGGCAAGGGCGAACTTATCTCGTTCGATGCCCGCGAAGGGTTTGAAGGCCGACCCTGTGGTGCGCCGGCAGTTTGAGCAATGACAGTTGGCGGCATAGACGAATTCGTCCGCCACCTCATACTGGACAGCGCCGCAGAAGCATTTGCCGGTGAGCTTTCGAGCCACGGTTCCTCCTTTGCTCCCCGCCTGAGGATATATCGGACTCTAGTCCAGGTCCGCTACAGCCTCGCCCGCGCCGCCTTCGATGCGCTGTGACAGCGAGGCCTCCATGAAGTCGTCGAGGTCGCCGTCGAGTACGCTCGACGGGCTGGTGCTTTCGACGCCGGTGCGCAGATCCTTCACCAACTGGTAGGGCTGTAGCACGTAGGAGCGGATCTGGTGGCCCCAGCCAATGTCGCTCTTCGAGGCTTCGGTGGCGTTGGCCACCGCCTCGCGCTTCTTCAGCTCTTCCTCGTAGAGACGTGATCGCAGCATCTCCCAGGCCTTGGCCTTGTTCTTGTGCTGCGAGCGCTCGGCCTGGCAGGCGACCGCGATGCCCGTCGCGATATGGGTGATGCGAACAGCCGAGTCCGTCGTGTTGACGTGCTGACCGCCTGAGCCGGACGAGCGGTAGGTGTCGATGCGCACGTCGGATTCGGAAACGTCGATCTCGATCCTGTCATCGACGACCGGGTAAACCCAGATGCTGGAGAAGGACGTATGGCGGCGCGCATTGCTGTCATAGGGTGAAATGCGCACCAGGCGATGGACACCGGATTCGGTCTTCAGCCAGCCATAGGCATTATGGCCCTTGATCAGCAGCGTGGCGGATTTGATGCCGGCTTCTTCGCCGTCATGCACTTCCAGCACCTCGACCTTGAAACGGCGGCGCTCGGCCCAGCGCGTGTACATGCGCAGCAGCATCGAGGCCCAGTCCTGGCTTTCGGTGCCGCCGGCGCCGGCATGGATTTCGAGATAGGTGTCGTTGGCGTCGGCCTCGCCCGACAGCAGCGTCTCGACCTGACGGGCCTTGGCCTCGCCCTGCATCGAGCGGATCGCGGCTTCGGCCTCGGCGATGACGCCCTCGTCGCCCTCTTCCTCGCCGAGTTCGATCAGGCCGATATTGTCTTCCAATGCCTGGGTCAGGCCCTTGACCGCCGCGATGCCTTCCTCGAGGCCCTGACGCTCGCGCATCAGCTTCTGCGCTTCCAGCGGTTCATTCCAGAGGCTGGCGTCCTCGGCGCGAACATTCAGGTATTCAAGCCGCTTTATGGCCTGATCCCAGTCAAAGATGCCTCCTCAGCAGGGTTATCGCCTGCCTGATCTCGTCGACAATATTCTGCGTTTCCGCGCGCATGGCCTGATGTTTTGTCCTGTTGCTGAAATGACGCTTCGGTCGGCGCGATACATAGGGACGGCGCCGCCGCCTGTAAAGCAAAATGGGCCAGCCCAGGGCCGGCCCATCCCGCCATGTGAATCGTCAGTAGAGGCCGCCGCCGCCATCCTGGATGGCCTGGTTGGCTTGCGGCGACAACGCACCGCCGGAGGCGTTGGAGCCATCCGCACCCATGCCGATCACCCAATAGCTGTCGGCGGGACCGGTGCCTGGCTTGAAAGCCTCGATGATGGTGCCGGCATCGCCCGAATTGGCACGCATGCCGGTCTTTCGATTGATGGCGACCAGGTTCATGCCGTCCGGAACCTTGAAGTCGACATTGGGCGTGCCATCCAGCGCCACGCGCATGAAATCCTTGAAGATCGGGGCGGCCAGACCGCCGCCGGTGGCGCCATGGCCAAGGCCGCGCGGCGTGTCGTAGCCCATATAGAGGCCGACGACGAGGTTCGGCGTATAGCCGATGAACCAGGCGTCCTTTTCGTCATTGGTGGTGCCGGTCTTGCCGGCGATGTGGCGGCCGAGTTCGCCGATCGTCGCGCCGGTGCCGCGCTGGACGACGCCTTCCATCATCGAGGTGATCTGGTAGGCGGTCATCGGATCGAGCACCTGCTCGGAATTGTCGACCAGTTCCGGCTCTGACTGGTTGTTCCATTCAGGCGCGTTGCAGCCTTCGCAGCCGCGCTCGTCCTGCTTGAACACGGTCTTGCCATAGCGGTCCTGAATGCGGTCGATCAGGGACGGCTTGATCGACTTGCCGCCATTGGCCATGATCGAATAGGCCGACACCATGCGCATGACGGTCGTTTCCCCCGAGCCCAGCGCCATCGGCAGGTACGGCGCCAGATGGTCGTAGACGCCGAAGCGCTCGGCATATTCGACCACCAGCTTCATGCCCATGTCGTTGGCAAGCCGCACCGTCATCAGGTTGCGCGACTTTTCGATGCCGGAGCGCAGCGTGGCGGGACCCGCAACCGTGCCGTCATAGTTCTTCGGCGTCCAGGTGGTGTTGCCACTCTGGATGGTGATCGGTCCGTCCATGATCACCGAGGCCGGCGTATAGCCATTGTCCAGTGCCGCCGAATAGACGATCGGCTTGAACGAGGAGCCCGGCTGGCGCATCGCCTGGGTGGCGCGATTGAATTCCGACTGCGAATAAGAGAAGCCGCCGACCATGGCCAGCACGCGGCCGGTATGCGGATCCATGGCGATCAGGCCGCCTTCCACCTCGGGAACCTGGCGCAGGCTGTAGGCAGTGTCGGAACCCTCGTTCTTCTGCACGAAGATGACGTCGCCCGGCTGCAACACATCGGCCGGCGACTTGGCCTTGACGGTCTTGCCGTCGACCAGATGGCGCATGGCGAAACCCATGTCGTCCTTGCTGACGGTGCCTTCGACGCGTTCCTTGACGATATCGCCCGACGCCTGGCGTGCGGGCTGCAGGCCGATCGACAGGCCAGACGCCGAACTGTCGAGCACGACGGCCAGCGACCACTCGGGAACGTCTTCCAGTCCCTTGACGGCGCCCAGCGCGACACCCCAGTCGCCGGATGCGTCGATCGTCTTCACCGGGCCGCGATAACCGCGCAGCGTATCGTATTTCATCAATCCATTCTGCATCGCCTTGCGGGCAATGAGCTGGACCTTCGGGTCAAGGGTGGTGCGAATGGACAGGCCGCCCTCATAGAGCGCGTTCTCGCCATAGCGGGCGATGATCTGCCGGCGGACCTCTTCGGTAAAATACTCGCCAGCGAAAAGGTAGGAGCCGCTGCGGCGCGGGGCAACGCCCAGCGGCTCGGCCTTGGCCTTGGCACCTTCTTCGGCAGTCACGTAACCGTTCTCGACCATCTGGCCGATGACCCAGTTGCGCCGCTCAATTGCCCGATCGGCGTGCTTGAAGGGATTGTAGTTGGCCGGACCTTTCGGCAGCGATGCCAGATACGCGGCCTCAGCCACGGTCAGTTCGTTCACCGATTTATCGAAGTAGGTCAGTGCGGCACCGGCCACGCCATAGGCGTTGAAGCCAAAGAAAATTTCATTGAGATAGAGCTCAAGGATACGATCCTTGGAGTAGGCCTGTTCGATGCGGAACGAAAGGATGGCCTCCTTTACCTTACGCTCCAGCGAGCGCTCGTTGGTGAGAAGGAAGTTTTTGGCAACCTGTTGGGTGATCGTCGAACCGCCCTGCATGGGACCGCCCGAAACGTAAGTGATCACCGCTCTGCCCAAGCCCGTTATGTCCACTCCGGGGTGGCTGTAGAAATTCTTGTCTTCCGCGGACAGGAAGGCCGCCTTGACGCGATCCGGGATCGCCTGGATCGGCAGATACAGGCGCCGTTCTCGCGCATACTCCGCCATCAGAGCGCCATCCGAGGCATGGATGCGGGTGGTCACCGGCGGCTCGTACTTGGCCAGCACTTCGTAGTCGGGCAGGTCCTTTGCTACATGGCCGATGTAAATGGCAACGCCCGCCGCGACCAGAAGGGCCAGCGTCGTGCCGATGCCGAAGAAATAGCCAATGAGACGAATCATACCCGCTCCAGTCCTTGGTTCGGGAATTTCCTAAACGAAGCCGCCTTCCACGCAAGCTTTCGAGCCGGTCCCAATCCGTAATCGAAAACCCTTGTCGCCACCATGTGGACAAAATACGGCAAGGCCGGGTTTCGCGGCTACGAGCCGGAAATAAATGCGCCGGGTGTTGTCATCTGGCAACGCCGCCTCTGGTTGCAGGCGCGCGCCTGGCATGTCAGCCGCCGGTTCCCGTCCCTGCGCGGGCAGAGGCGAACAGCGCTACGGCGTTGGTGATGCTTTGCGCCGCCTTACCCCGCCAGTCGGCGTTGAGCAGTTGCGCCTCATCCTTGGCATTCGAGAGATAACCGAGTTCGACCAGCACGGACGGCACATCAGGCGCCTTCAGCACCCTGAACCCGGCCGAACGCTGCGGATTGTTGATGAGGCCGACGCTGGTCGACAGCTGGCCGACCAGCGTATGGGCGAAACTCATCGAAAACGTATGCGTTTCGCGGCGGATCAGGTCGATCAATATGTCGGTCACTTCCTTGTTGTCGTTCTTGATCTCCATGCCGGCGAACTGGTCGGAGAGGTTTTCACGATCGGCCAGAGCCTGCGCCTCCGGATCCGAGGCCTTGTCGGAGACGGTGTAGACGGTCGCTCCGCGGATGCCCTTGACGCTGATGGTGTCGGCATGGATGGAAATGAGCAGGTCCGCCTCATGCTGGCGGGCAATGCGCACCCGGTCGTCCAGCCGCAGGTATTCGTCGGTGTCGCGGGTCATGAACACGTCGTAGGTCCCGGCAGCGGCGAGCTTGTCGCGCAGTTCGGTGGCGAAGGCGAGCGTGACGTTCTTCTCGATGGTGCCGTTCAGGCCTTCGGCGCCGCCGTCGACGCCGCCATGGCCGGGATCGATGACGACGGTGAAGCGGTGGCCCGGATTGGAGACCGGCCCGGTGCCGACCCGCCCTCCCTTGTCGGTCGAAACCGTCGAACCGGTGGTCAGCGCCTGGTTGGCCAGTGCGGCGTCGAATTCCCGTTCGGACGCCGCCGACATGTCGATCGCCATGCGATAGCCGGTTCCGTCCTCGTTTTTCAGCACATCAAGCTTGTCGACGGCGAACGGCCCCTTGCCGGTGAGAATCAGCCGCGACACGCCGGTGTCGAGCGCACCCAGGCGCACACCCCTGACCAGGCCGCGCGGTTTCAGGTCCTTGGCGTCGATCGCAAGCGTCGTGTTCGCCAGATCGATGACCAGGCGGTTGGGCCCGCGCAGCAGGAACCATTTGACATCGGGTTCGCGGTCGAAATCGACGACGATGCGCATTTTGGTAGCGTCGCCAGCCATCTTGTAGCCGGTCGCCCTGAGCGGCGCGTCGCCGGCATTGGCAACCGATGAAAAAGCCAGATACGCCGCCAGCAGCAAGAAACAGGCAATGGCCCGGACAGGGCCGCCAACGCGACCACCCTTGTCTGTCAAGCCTGCCAGTCCCATCTCTTTTCAGTCGCTCTCGGTTTGGCGCCAGGCGCCGGGTCGTTTCGTCGAAATGCCGGTTAGGCCGCGAACTCGATTAACGATTGGTATCCAGAGAAGGTTAACCAAGCCTTTTCATGCAAGGTTTGGAACCTGGGCTTACGTTACGGAACCGCTTTTTGCCGGCATCGGAAATCGGGGTTGCCTTCCACCCCGCCAAATCATAAAAGCGATGGTGGATCACTGCAATCCTGGAACCGCCCTCCTCCGCAGCTTCCTGCTACAGGGTCAGACGAACGGCGGCTCCTTTCGCTTCATGCGAGAAGGCCTTAGGTGATCGCGACGAATTTCGCAGGTGTGCGCCCGTGGCGGGGGAATCGCCTGCGTGAGGAAAACGGCCGGGTCTGTTCCCGTGCCGGCTCTGTATGAGCAAACAAGCTGGTCCGGTTTCCGGGCTTTGGTTCAAAAGGTTCTGCTGGTGACGATGGCTTCAAGCGCAATCATGGAAAGGTCCGCATCAAACCGCGCCAATATGGCTGCGGGCGGCACCGACATGGCGCGCAGCCAGCGTCCGGCGGACATTCAATTATCCGGCACCCACTCTCATCCAGACACACAGCAGCGGGCTTTGCCCCGCCAGCTGCGGCTGACGGCTGCCGGGGGGAAACGAAATAATGCCCAACAAAATGCTGATAGACGCCTCCCACCCGGAGGAAACACGCGTTGTCGTCGTTCGCGGTAACCGTATCGAAGAATTCGACTTTGAATCACAGGACAAGAAGCAGCTCAAAGGAAACATCTACCTCGCCCGCGTAACGCGCGTCGAACCCTCCCTTCAGGCAGCCTTTGTCGAATATGGCGGCAACCGTCACGGTTTCCTCGCCTTCAGTGAAATACACCCCGACTACTACCAGATCCCGGTCGCCGACCGTCAGGCCTTGTTGCGCGCCGAAGCGCAGGAGGCCGAAGACGAGGACGATGAGGACGGCGAGAGCGATGACCGCCAGGGCCGCGACCGTGGCCGGCGCGGACGCCGGCGCGGCAAGGGCCGCGAGCGCGGGGAACACAAGCGCGACACCGGCGAGGCTGAAGCAAGCGAGGCAGGTGAAGGATCGGGCGAGGCCGGCGAAAGCCACGACATTAGCGTCGACGCGGTCGCCGAGGATACGCACTCTGTTTCAGAGGCCGCCGAACACGCCGACGAGACGTCCAGCCACGAGGCCAGCCATGAAGATGCTGGCCATGATGCTGGCGACGCCGACCAGGGCGAGAGCGAAGCCAATGAGGGTGGCCCCACGTCGATCGCGGCCTCGGTCGAAGCCGATGTGATTTCCGAAGCCGTGACGCCGACGGAGCAGAACGCCGAAGCAGCCTCCAGCGACGATGACCGCGGCATGCTGGAGGAAGTTTCCTCTTCCCATCCGGACGATCACGAGGTCGAATCGGTCGGCGCCGAGGACGCGCTGGAGGAAGTGCGCAACCGCCGCAAGCCGGTACGCCGCCAATACAAAATCCAGGAAGTGATCAAGCGCCGGCAGATCCTTCTGGTGCAGGTCGTCAAGGAAGAGCGTGGCAACAAGGGCGCGGCGCTGACCACCTATCTGTCGCTTGCCGGCCGCTACTCGGTGCTGATGCCCAACACCGCGCGCGGCGGCGGCATCTCGCGCAAGATCACCAGCGCGGTCGACCGCAAGCGCCTCAAGGAGGTCGTTGCCGATCTCGAAGTGCCGCAAGGCATGGGCGTCATCCTGCGCACCGCCGGCGAGAGCCGCACCAAGGCCGAGATCAAGCGCGACTACGAATATCTGATGCGGCTTTGGGAGAACGTGCGCAACCTGACGCTGCAGTCCTCGGCCCCCGCCCTGGTCTATGAGGAAGGCAGCCTGATCAAGCGCTCGGTGCGCGACCTCTACAACAAGGATATCGACGAGATCCTGGTTTCCGGCGAGGAAGGCTATCGCGAGGCCAAGGACTTCATGCGCATGCTGATGCCGAGCCACGCCAAGGTGGTTCAGCCGTTCCGCGACACGACGCCCATCTTCGTGCGCAACGGCATCGAGGCGCAGCTCGACCGCATGCTGCAGCCGCAGGTCACGCTGAAGAGCGGCGGCTATATCATCATCAACCAGACCGAGGCTCTGGTCGCCATCGACGTCAATTCGGGCCGCTCCACCAAGGAGCACTCGATCGAGGACACCGCGCTCCACACCAATCTGGAGGCGGCCGAGGAAGTCGCCCGCCAGCTCAGGCTGCGCGACCTTGCCGGCCTGATCGTCATCGACTTCATCGACATGGAGGAGAACCGCAACAACCGCTCCGTCGAGAAGCGGCTGAAGGATCACCTCAAGAACGACCGCGCCCGCATCCAGGTCGGCCGTATCTCGCATTTCGGCCTGATGGAGATGTCGCGCCAGCGCATCCGCGCCAGCGTGCTGGAATCGACCATGAAGCCCTGCTCGCATTGCGGCGGCACCGGCCATGTGCGTTCCGACTCGTCGGTCGCGCTGATGGTGGTCAGGGCGATCGAGGAGTTCCTGCTCAAGGATTCGCGCAGCCACATCACCGTGCGGACGCCTGCTGCAACCGCGCTCTACGTGCTCAACCACAAGCGCGGCACGCTGGTGGAACTCGAAAGCCGCTTTGGCCTGACCATCACGCTGGAAGCCGACGACACTGTTGGCTCGCAGCACTACGCCATCTTCCGCGGCGCGCTGGCCGAAAAGCCGGAGGGCTTCGTCGAGGCGCGCAGCCTGCCGGCTTACGTCGAGCCGGAAGAGCCCGAGGACGAGATCGTCGTCGCCGAGGAGGAAGACGAAGCGCCGGCCCAGGCCGAGCAGCCGCGTCATCCCCAGCAGGGTCCGCACCAGCAGCGGGCTGGCGGCGAGGATGGTGAAGGCCGCGACCGCAAACGCCGCAAGCGCCGCAGGCGTCGTGGCGGCAAGGACCGCGACCGCGAGCACGGCATCCCGACCGACGGTGCTTCCGTCACCGCTGCGGCCGGCGATTTCGCCGAATCGGCGAGCCCGGAAGACAATGACGACACCGAAGCGGACGAGGCGGCTCCGGTCGGCGCCGCCGAGTCCGGCGATACGGTCCAGGCCTCGGAGGACGGCGCGGGCAAGAAGCGCCGCCGCGGCAAGCGTGGCGGCAAGCGCAACCGTCGCGAGGACGGTGAAGGCGAGGCCGAGGCTGGCGAAACGACCGAGCCTTCCGAGGCCGACGCTTCCGCAAGCGAGCCCGCGTCCATCGAGCCGGCAGCTGTCGCTGTCGCCGAAGAGCCGGTGGCTCCTGTAAGCGACGAGGTGCCAAGCACCGAGAAGCCCAAGAAGCCGCGTCGGGCAGCCAAGCCGAAGAAGGCAGCCGCCGAGGCCATCGTCGCCGACACGATTGTTGTCGACGCGGCTGCGGACGCGCCGGTCGAGGCTCCGGTGGCCGTTGCTGAGGAAACAGCGGTTGCTGACGTTGCGGAAGAGACTGCCAAAGTGCGGCCGTCACGGCGCAAGGCGGCAGCCGCCGACGCGCCGGCCGCACCGGTGGTGTCCTCGACCGTGGCCGATGAACCGGAAGCCAAGACCGAAGAAAAGCCGAAGCGCGGCGGCTGGTGGCAGAGGAAAGGCTTTTTCTGAGCCTTTCCAGCTGGTTGGTTTGATTTTCTGACAAGAAAAATCCCGCGCCGATCGAAAGATGGCGCGGGATTTTTCATATCCGCCGTTCCGGCATATCGCGAAAATTATGGCGCGAAGATCGACCAGTTCATCATTCTGGCCAGCCTCTCCAGGGCGATCGAACCCAGCTTGGAATTGCCGTTGGCGTTGAGGCCGGGCGACCAGACGGCGAGCGATGCGATGCCCGGCACGATCCCCAATATGCCACCGCCGACACCGCTCTTGCCGGGAATGCCGACGCGGAAGGCAAAATCGCCGGAGCCGTCATAGTGGCCGCAGGTCAGCATCATGGCGCCGATGCGGCGCGCCCGCTCCGCCGATACCACCTGATATCCCGTTGCCGGGTTCTTGCCGCCATTGGCAAGGAACCGTCCGGCCATCGCCAGTTGCCGGCAGCTCATGGCGATGGCGCAGTGGTGGAAATAGACACCCAGTGCCAGCTCCGGCGCATGATGGAGATTGCCAAAGGATTTCATATAGTTGGCGAGCGCGAAATTGCGGTATCCGGTGGCTCGTTCGGACGCCGCGACCTCGCGGTCAATGATGATTGTCTCGTCGTCGGCCAGAAACTGGATGAACCGCAGGATCTCGCCGATCGCCTCGCGCGGCTGGTGGCCGGCAAGCAGGATGTCGGAGATGACGATGGCGCCGGCATTGATGAACGGATTGCGTGGAATGCCGTTCTCGTGCTCGAGCTGGACGATCGAATTGAACGGATTGCCCGAGGGTTCGCGCCCTACCCGCTGCCACAGCGCATCGCCGACATTGCCGAGCGCCAGCGTCAAGGTGAATACCTTCGAGATGCTCTGGATCGAAAACGCCTCGTCGGCGTCGCCCGCCATCAGCACGCTCCCGTCATTGGTGACGGCGCAAATGCCGAATTTCTTCGGATCGACCTTGCCCAGTTGCGGGATGTAGGTGGCGACCTCGCCACGATCGCTGCGCTGCGCCATTTCGGCAGCGACTTCGGCTAGCGCCTGTTCGAGTTCGGGCATCTCGTTACCTCAACCAGCGTTCGATGCGCGCCATCGCCTCGACCATGTCGTCATGACTACCGGCGTAGGAAAAGCGCATGGTCCGGTGCCCGGCCTGGGTGTCGAAATCGCGGCCGGGCGTCGCCGCCACGTGAGCTTCGGCGAGCATCTTGCGCGCGAAGGCCATGCTGTCGTTGGTGTGCCTGGTGACATCGCAGAAAGCGTAGAAAGCGCCATCCATGGGCGCCGCCAGCGGAAACCCGAGTTCCGGCAGGCGCTTCATCAAGAGCTCGCGATTCCAGGCGTAGCGGCCCTTGACCGCCTCCAGTTCCTCGGTCGCGGCGAAGGCCTCGATCGCGGCGATCTGCGACAGTTCAGGCGGCGAGATATAGAGGCTCTGGGCGATACGCTCGACCGGCCGCACCAGCTCTTCCGGCAGCACCATCCAGCCGATGCGCCAGCCGGTCATGCAATAGTACTTCGAGAAGGAATTGATCACCGTCACGCCGGCGCCGTAGCGCAGTGCCGTCGTGTCGGGCGCGGCATAGGCCAGCCGGTGGTAGATCTCGTCGGAGATCACGGCGATGCCAAGGGACTCAGCGGTCGTCACCAGCGTCGCCAGCTCATCGCCGGGGATGACCGCGCCGGTCGGATTGGCCGGGCTGGCAAACAGCACGCCCTTCAGCGGTTTCTCGCGATGCGCCGCTTCCAGGTGCCCGGCGCTGAGATAGGCCTCGCTGCCAAGTTCGATTTCGACCACCTCGATGCCGAGCGCCGCCATGATGTTGCGGTAGGCGGGATAGCCCGGCGCGGCGATGGCGACCCGGTCGCCGGGATCGAACATCGCCAGGAAAGCAAGGTTGAATGCCGCCGACGATCCGGTGGTCACCGCGATGCGGCCGGGCTCGACATCGAGCCCGTAGTGATCGGCGTAATGCAGGGCGATCGCCTTGCGCAGCGAAGCCAGGCCAAGCGTGTCGGTGTAGCCTATGCGGCCATGCTGCAAAGCCTTGGCCGCCGCATCCCGAACCCGCATCGGCGCCGGGTCCGACGGCTGGCCGACGGCCATCGAGATCACCGGCACGCCCTGGGCCCTCAGCCGGTTCGCCTCGGCCAGCACGTCCATGGCGTGGAATGGCTCGACATTGCCACGGCGTGAGAGCGAAACGACCATTTTCATCCCTGTCCCGACGATTGAGCGCGCCAGCTTCTGGCGCATGCGCCGCACAAATGCCCGATTGGTGTGGGGATCACAAGTTGCGGAAGTTTTTCCGGTGCCGACTTTTCATCTTTCGCCCGCTCGTCTACCAGTGGACACGTCATGTTGAGCCGACCCAAATCCACCATTGCCCGGGCAGCGCGCGTTTTCACCACGCTTTCGCTTGGCGTTGCCGTGGCCGTGGCGAGTTCGGTTACTGCCTTTGCCCAGGGCGTGCCTGTGATACGCGATGCCGAGATCGAAGCGCTGGTGCGCGACTACGCGCGGCCGATCTTCAAGGCCGCCGGTCTCGCTAATGACGGTATCGACATCGTGCTGGTCAACGATTCCAGCTTCAACGCCTTTGTCACCGGGCGCCGGCTGTTCATCAACACCGGCGCGTTGATGATGGCCGAAACGCCCAACGAGATCATCGGCGTCATCGCCCACGAGGCCGGCCATATCGCCGGCGGCCACCAGCAGAAATTGCGCGACCAGCTCGAGCGCGCCAAGACGATGGCCATCATCGCCACCTTGCTCGGCGCCGGCGCTATCGTCGCTGGCGCGACCACCAACAGCCGTGGCCTCGCCGGGGCCGGCATGGGCGTGGCGGCAGGCGGCGGCGAGATGGCGCAGCGCAGCATCCTTGCCTATCAGCGTACCGAGGAAATGACCGCCGACCGCTCGGCGATCACCTATCTCAACGCCACCGGCCAGTCCGGTATGGGAATGCTGAAGACGTTCCACCGCTTCCAGTCGGCGCTGTCGCTGTCGGGCGCGCAGGTCGATCCCTACCGCATCAGCCATCCGATGCCGCAGGACCGAATCGCCAACCTCGAAGTGCTGGTCAAGCAGAGCCCCTATGTCGACAAGATCGACGCGCCGGCGTTGCAGCAGCGCCATGACATGATGCGGGTGAAGATCGCCGTCTACATGGATGGCAAGGCCGGCGGCTCGCGGCTGATGCGCAAGATGCAGGGCAGCCTGGCCGCACTATATGGTGATGCCCAGTCAGCCTACCTCTACGGCGACATTGCCACGGCACTCGCCAAGACCAGTGCCTTGATCAAGGCGCAACCCAAGAACGCCTATTTCCAGGAATTGCGCGGCGACATCCTGATGAAGGCGAACAAGCCCAAGGATGCGGCCGACGCCTATGCCAAGGCGGTGAGCCTGGATCCGGTGCGATCGGGATTGCTGCCGGTCTCGCTCGGCCAGGCGCTGATGGCGGTCGGCACGCCCGATGCCCTGAAAAAGGCCGTCGTGCAGATCAACAATGGCCTGGGCCGCGACAAGGAAAATTCCGCCGGCTACCGCTACCTGGCCCAGGCCTATGGCGAGCTGGGAGACATCCCCGGCGCAGAACTCGCGACCGCCGAAGGTCACTTCTATTCCGGCAGCTACAAGGATGCGAAGATTTTCGCCATGCGGGCGCAACAGCAGATGAAGCGCGGCGAGCCACGTTGGATTCGCGCCCAGGACATCATAAACTACAAGCCGCCAGGCAAGATTTAGTGAACCTTCCGGTGGCACGCTGCGACACAGCCAGACCGGGAAACAGGTAGAAGGAACGAGACGATGAAAAAGGCACTGTTGTTGAGCACCACGGGGGTCGTGGCCGCTCTCGCCATGTTGGCCTTCGGTTTCGTTGCAGGCAACCCGCAGATTGCGAAGGCCGGCACGGCTCAGCCTGCCCAGGCGGCAGCGGCCGAGACCAAGATCGACCGCGCCGAGGTCGAAGGCATCATCCGCGACTATCTCCTGAAGAATCCGGAAGTGCTGCTCGAAGTGCAGGACGCTCTCGAGGCCAAGCAGAAGGAAGAGCAGCGCATCGCCCATCTCGGCGTCATCAAGGACGCCAAGGCCCAGATTTTCAACTCCGCCTTCGACGGCGTCGTCGGCAATCCGAACGGCAAGGTGACGATCGTCGAGTTCTACGACTACAATTGCGGGTTCTGCAAACGCGCCATCGACGACATGCGGGCGCTGACCAAGACCGATCCGGATCTGCGCTTCGTGCTGAAGGAGTTCCCGATCCTCGGACCGGACTCGCAGAAAGCCAGCTTCGTCTCGATGGCGTTCCACCTGATGATGCCGGAAAAGTACGGCGAGTTCCACAACGCGCTGCTCGGCGGCCAGGGACGTGCCACCGAGGCGGCCGCGATCAAGATCGCGCTCTCGCTCGGCGCCGATGAAGCCACGCTGCGCGAGAAAATGAAGGACCCGTCGATCCCCGAGGCCTTCGCCAAGACCTATGATCTCGCCAATAAGCTGTCGATCACCGGAACGCCGTCCTATGTCGTCGGCAACGAGGTTGTGTTCGGCGCGCTCGGCAAGGAAGTGCTGGCGGAGAAGATCGAGGCGGCGAAAGCCGCGCTTTGATCGGGCCGCATCTCTTCACGGGCGCATTTCCGCCTGTTGTGGACAGTGAAAGAACGCACTTGCGCTCTTTTCGCGGGCGTTTATGCCCGTTATAGAGGCCCAGCGCGCCGGCTTGACGCCGGCGCCGGGAAAGGTCGCATTTTTGAAAACGGTTTTTGTCCTGAACGGTCCCAATCTCAACGCCCTCGGCAAGCGCGAGCCGGGCATCTATGGCGGCAAGACGCTCGCCGCGATAGCAGATGACTGCAAGCAGGCGGGCACGGCGCTTGGACTTGAGATCGATTTCCGCCAGTCGAACCATGAGGGCGACCTTGTCGACTGGATACAGGAGGCTGGCGATAAGGCCGCCGGCATCGTCATCAACCCGGGCGCCTACAGCCACACCTCGATCGCGATCCATGACGCTATCCGCTCGGTGGCACCGCTGCCGGTCGCCGAGGTTCACCTTTCCAACATCCATGCGCGGGAACCGTTCCGCCACGTCTCAATGGTCTCGCCGGTCGCTGTCGGCATGATCTGTGGCTTTGGACCGCTCGGCTACACACTGGCGCTGCAAGCGCTGGCTGCACGCCTATGACCGGCCAACAAACAGAAGGCTCGAAAATGTCGATAAAGAAGACCGGTGTTGACCAGCAGCTGATCCGCGACCTGGCGGGCATACTGAACGACACCAACCTGACCGAGATCGAGGTCGAACTTGGCGACCTCAAGGTGCGCGTGTCGCGGCAGGCGCCCGCCGTTCACGCGATCGCTGCGCCGCAGCAGGCCTTTGCGCCGGCAGCCGCGGCGCAGCCGGCCGCGGGGGCCGCCGCACCGGCAACGCTCGACGTGTCGAAGAACGCGGTGGCCTCGCCGATGGTCGGCACCGCCTATCTGGCGCCCTCGCCCGATGCCAAACCGTTCATCGAGATCGGCCAGAAGGTCAAGGAAGGCCAGACGCTCCTGATCATCGAAGCGATGAAGACGATGAACCAGATCCCCTCGCCGCGCGCCGGCACGGTGATGGCGATCCTGTTCGAGGATGCGACGCCGGTCGAATACGGCATGCCGCTCGTCGTGATCGAGTAGAGCGGGCCGGATGTTCCAGAAGATCCTCATCGCCAACCGCGGCGAAATCGCGCTCCGGGTCCTGCGCGCCTGCAAGGAACTCGGCATCCAGACCGTGGTCGTGCATTCGACCGCCGACGCCGACGCCATGCACGTGCGGCTTGCCGACGAAAGCGTCTGCATCGGGCCGCCGCCCTCGCGCGACAGCTACCTCAACATCCACCAGATCGTCGCGGCCTGCGAGATTACCGGCGCCGATGCCGTGCATCCCGGCTACGGCTTCCTGTCCGAGAACGCCAAGTTCGCCGACATATTGGCCGCGCACAACATCACCTTCATCGGTCCGTCCGGCGACCATATCCGCGTCATGGGCGACAAGATCGAGGCCAAGCGCACGGCAAAGCGCCTCGGCATTCCGGTTGTGCCCGGCTCAGACGGCGCGGTGACCGAGGAAAAAGAGGCCAAGCGCATCGCCGCCGAGATCGGCTATCCCGTGATCATCAAGGCTTCCGCCGGCGGCGGCGGGCGCGGCATGAAGGTGGCGCATAGCGAAGCCGACCTCGAAATCGCCTTGCAGACGGCGCGTTCGGAAGCCGGCGCCGCCTTCGGCGACGACGCAGTCTACATCGAGAAATACCTGCAGAAGCCGCGCCATATCGAGGTGCAGGTGTTCGGCGACGGTTTCGGCCGCGGCGTGCATTTCGGCGAGCGCGACTGCTCGCTGCAGCGCCGCCACCAGAAGGTCTGGGAAGAGGCCAATTCGCCGGCGCTCAACGCCGAGGAGCGCTCCCGCATTGGCGGCATCTGCGCCAATGCGATTGCCGATCTCGGCTATTCCGGCGCCGGCACGATCGAGTTCCTCTACGAGAATGGCGAGTTCTATTTCATCGAGATGAACACGCGCCTGCAGGTCGAGCATCCGGTGACGGAAGCGATCACCGGCATCGATCTCGTGCACGAGCAAATCCGCGTGGCCTCGGGCGGCGGTCTTTCGGTCAGGCAGGAAGACATCAAGTTCAACGGCCATGCCATCGAATGCCGCATCAACGCCGAGGATCCACGCACCTTCACCCCGTCGCCCGGCACGATCACCCATTTCCACACGCCCGGAGGTCTCGGTATCCGCGTCGATTCCGGTGTCTATTCCGGCTACAGGATCCCGCCCTACTATGACAGCCTGATCGGCAAGCTGATCGTGCACGGCCGCAACCGCGTCGAATGCATGATGCGGCTGCGCCGCGCGCTGGACGAGTTCGTAGTCGACGGCATCAAGACGACATTGCCGCTGTTTCGCGATCTCGTCGGCAACGCCGACATCGCCAATGGCGACTACGACATCCACTGGCTGGAAAAATACCTGGCCAAGGAAGAATAGTCCGGGGACGCGATGACCCGCCCCTACGCGCCCGGCTATCGCATTCCCACAGACCTCCTGCTCAAGGCCTATGCCTCGGGCGTCTTTCCGATGGCCGAAAGTGCCGCGGACCCGGAGGTATTCTGGGTTCGGCCGGAGGCGCGCGGCATCATTCCGCTCGACGGTTTTCACACGCCGAAAAGCCTGAGGAAGACAATCCGCAAAAACCTGTTCGACATCCGCTTCGACTTCGATTTCGAAGCGACGATCGACGGTTGCGCTGAAAAGCGTGAGGAGCGCCGCTCCACCTGGATCAACGCGCCGATCCGCGAAGCCTATGTGGAGCTGCATCGCATGGGCCACTGCCATTCGGTCGAGGCCTGGCGTGAGGAGCGGCTGGTCGGCGGGCTCTATGGCGTATCGCTGGGCCGCGTCTTCTTCGGCGAGAGCATGTTCTCCAAGGAAACGGATGCATCGAAGACCTGTCTCGTCCATCTGGTCGAGCGCCTGAAGGCGCGCGGCTTCGCCCTGCTCGATACCCAGTTCACCACCGAGCACCTCAAGCGCTTCGGCGCCGTCGATGTGCCGCGCGGCAAGTATGAGAAGATGCTGGCCGACGCACTCAAGGGCGAAGCGGTCTTTTTTCCCTGACGGACCCTGTCGTCCCCCGACGACCCGGTCGTGGCTCGACGACCCGACCTGTCAGTGCTTGGCGGCGGCCTCGATCGGCGTCTGCGAATGGAACATCATCTTCCAGCCGTTGACGCGATGGACGTAGCCGGTGCTGACCAGCGCCGCGTAGGGTTCGCCGTTCTCGCGCGTCGCGTGCGCCTCATAGGTCAGCATGACGATGTCGCTGCCCGGCTCGATAATTCCCTTGAGATCGATGTCGAGATCGCGCCAGCGGTTGGGCTTGGTCGCCGTCTTGGCGAGATCGGCGTTTTCCATGGCCTTTGCCATCTTGGGAAACGCCACCAGGCATTCCGCGTCGGCATTGGCCGCGTAATAGGCCTCGTCGCCCGTCCAGAACCCTCTTTCGAGTTCCAGCAATTCTTTCTTGCTCGCCGTAATCCGCTTGGTGTCCGACATGGGAAATCCTCCAGACGCATCGTCTGGGTTCCAACGCACCGCGACTATGGCGGTTCCGAGGGATCAGTTGGTGTGCGTCGTATCCGGTTCGGCAGGCTCGTCCGATGGAGCAGCATCCGGTTGTGTTTCGTCCGGCTGTGTTTCGTCCGGAGTGACCGTGGGCTTCGGCTTGGCTGAAGCGGGCTTGGCCGCGGCAGGCTTCGAAGCATCGGCCTTGGTTGCATCGGGCGCCGGGATATCGGACTTCTGCTTGCATGCCTTCAGCCAGACGTCATAGACGGCATGCTCGACAGCGTTGAGACCGGGGCTTTCGGCAAACATCCAGCCGGTGAAGATGCGGCGGATCTTCCTGTCGAGCGTGATCTCGTCGACCTCGACGAACGAATCGGTCTTCGGCTCCTCGGTCTGCGGCCTGGAGTAGCAGACGCGCGGCGTCACCTGCAAAGCACCGAACTGCACCGTTTCGTCGATATAGACGTCGAAAGTGATGATGCGGCCGGTGATCTTGTCGATACCGGCGAACTCGGCGATGGGATTGGTGATGCGTTCTAATCCCGCGGGTGCTGCCGGAGCGGCGGGTGCTGCCGGAGCGGCGGGTGCTGCCGGAGCGGCGGGTGCCGCCGGTTCAGGCGACGCGGCGAACGCTACCGTGCTGACGGCAAGGCCGGCGGCTAGCGTCAGGCTGCCCATCGATAACTGGCTGCAAATGCTCATAAAGGGATACCGGTGGTTAGCGCCCGGGTGATTCTTCAGTCACCAAGGCTAGTCGCCGTTTTCTGGTCAGCAAGCAGCTAAACACCAATTGTGGCGATAAAGGATCGGCGCCGGCCTTTACGAGCCCGGTGTCCAGGCATCGTAGTCACCGGTGACCTGCGGCCGCTGCTGGTTCGTCAGCACCGAGCCCTTCGGACGATAGGCCGCCGGCGTGCCGGTCAGATTGGCCTGGTGCGGCTTTTGCCAGTCGCGCGGCTTGTAGCTGTCGCTCGACGGCGCAACATCGACACGGTGATGGATCCAGCCGTGCCAACCGGGCGGGATCGCCGAAGCTTCCGAATAGTTCTTGTAGACCACCCAGCGGCGGGTGCGGCCTTCCGAATCGACGCCGCCCTCATAGTAGAAATTGCCGATTTCGTCCTGGCCAACCCGCTTGCCATAGCGCCAGGTGTGCAGCCGCGTGCCCAGCGTCTGGCCGTTCCACCAGGTGAAAAGCTGCAGAAGGAAAGTCTTCATCGTCAGGACCCTCGCGCCGCTGGCGCCCGTTTCCTGCTTATGGCGTCAGGGCCTCGCGAAGGCAAGGGTTTTGCCGGCTGGCGCGCGCAAATGGCGCGCAGCTGATGGTCTGCGGCGGCTGAATGCACGCTTGCCAAGCGCGCAGAGCCTTTCTAAAGCTCTGCGCGCCCGATAGGGCATCCGGCCAAGCGTTGGCCAAAGGGAGGTGACGATTGGCCACGCAATTGCCGACCGCCGATATCCGCATCAGCGCCGACGCGATTCGCCGCCGCAAGGCCGGCACCCCGATCGTCTGCCTCACCGCCTATACCTATCCCATTGCCCGCCTGCTCGACGAGCATGTCGACCTGCTCCTGGTCGGCGACAGCGTTGCCATGGTCCTGCATGGCCACAAGACAACGCTTGGCGCCTCGCTGGAGATGATGATCGCGCACGGCCAGGCGGTGATGCGCGGTTCGGCAAAAGCCTGCGTCGTCGTCGATATGCCGGCCGGCAGCTATGAAAGCGGGGCGGCGCTGGCCGTCGCCTCGGCGCAGCGCATCGTCGCCGAGACCGGCTGCCAGGCGGTGAAGCTGGAAGGCGGCGTCGACATGGCTCGCCAGATCGAAGCCATCGTCGAGACCGGCATTCCGGTCATGGGCCATATCGGCCTGTTGCCGCAATCGGTCGAGAAGGACGGCGGCTACAAGATCAAGGGCCGCACGGATGACAACGTTACGGCGCTGTTGGCCGATGCGCGCGCGGTCGAGCAGGCCGGCGCGTTTTCGGTGGTCATCGAGGGCACCGTGGAGGCCGTCGCGGCCGACATCAGCAGGCGCATTGCCATTCCAACGATCGGCATCGGCGCCAGTGGCGACTGCGACGGCCAGATCCTGGTCATCGACGACATGGTGGGCTTGACCGTCGACCGCGTACCGAAATTCGTCAAGGAATACGCGGATTTGCGCAGCGTGGTCGCGCATGCCGCCGCTCGCTACGCCGCCGAAGTGCGCGACCGGACGTTTCCCGGCCCCGAAAATGTCTTCACCGCCACAACAGGCAAGGATAACGGATGATCCAGCCCCTCGTCGTCGACACTGTCGCCGGCCTCCGCGCGCAAGTGGGCCAATGGCGCAGAGATGGCCTTCGCGTCGCCATGGTGCCGACCATGGGCGCGTTGCATGAAGGCCACCTGTCGCTGGTCAGGATGGCACGGGAAAAAGCCGAACGCTGCGTGGTGTCGATCTTCGTCAACCCGACCCAGTTCGCGCCGAGCGAGGACCTCGACAAATATCCACGTCAGCTTTCCCGCGACCTCGATCTCCTGGCGTCGGCCGGGGCCGATCTCGCCTTCACGCCTGACGTCAGCGAGATGTATCGCGCCGGCTTTGCCACGAAGATCACGGTTGGCGGACCCTCCGCCGGGCTCGAATCGGATTTTCGCCCGACCTTCTTCGACGGTGTCGCCATTGTCGTAGCCAAGCTCCTGCTGCAAGCGGCGCCGGACTGTGCGGTCTTCGGTGAAAAGGATTACCAGCAGCTCTGCGTCGTCAGGCAGCTCTGCCGCGATCTCGACCTGCCCGTCGAAATCATCGGCGCACCGACCGTGCGCGACGCCCATGGCCTCGCCATGTCGTCGCGCAACGCCTATCTCGGCGAGGCCGAACTCGAAATCGCCCGCCAGTTCAACGTGATCCTGCGCAAGACAGCCACGGCGCTGACGTCTGGCGCCGATCCGAACGGCGCCACCGCCGAAGCCCG
Organism: bacterium M00.F.Ca.ET.205.01.1.1; assembly: GCA_004791255.1. GTDB lineage: Bacteria > Pseudomonadota > Alphaproteobacteria > Rhizobiales > Rhizobiaceae > Mesorhizobium. The sequence goes on along the minus strand of SRUQ01000011.1, from coordinate 14,200 downwards.
CCTCGCCCTGCTGGCCATCGGTTTCCGCAAGGTCGACTATGTCGAGGCCCGCGCAAGCCTGACGCTCGCGCCATGGCGTCACGGCAGTGCGGGCCGCCTGCTTGCCGCCGCCTGGCTGGGCAACACCAGGCTGATCGACAATGTGGAAGTGCCCGCCGCTTAGTTCTACTCGTCGGTCGGCATATGCAGATACATCGACTGGATGCCGACGCGCCCCGGCCCGGTGAAGCGGTTGACGATGAAATTCATGTTGGCGCCGAAGAAGCCGCTCGACAGGCGATCGATCTTCGTCTCCATCTTGACCGAGGCATCCTTGAACAGCCACCCGCCCGGCTCGATGTCGATGGTTTCGCCGGCAGCGAGCGTCTTTTCAAAGACATTGCCATAGCCGTGCAGCCAGACGATGCCGTCGCCGGCATCGCCGCGGAATCGGTCGATGAAGAAGCCGCTCTGGCCGAACAGCATCGTTGCGAGGCCGCGCACGCGTTCGAACGTGTAGTCGACATTGCCGGTTGCGGCGAGAAACTGGTGCTCGCGCACCTGGATCTCCTCGCCGCGCCTGAGATGGATCGGCACGATATGGCCCGGCCCATCGCGGCTGAAGGCGATGATGCCAGCCCCCGACGCCTCGGTGACGAAAATCTGCATGCCGGCCATCATCCGCTTCAGCGCCCCTTTCAGCGATTTCAGGCCGATGGTGATGGTCGAATTCTTCCACAACAGTATGTGGTGCTCGAAATAGACCGGCATCCGCGTCACATCGACCGAAAGCACCGGCACCAGTTCGCCCGCTATGTGATAGGTGACGTCACCAAATGTTTCGTCCGACACCTCGGTCGGCATCAGTTCCGGCAGGCTTGGCATGATTTCCCCCCAGCGCCGGCCCTTATGGGCGCCGGTCCATTCCGGCTACCGATTGGGTCGGCTGCCGCAGCTTTGGTGCCGGCCATCCGGGCCGTCAAACGAAAACAGGTCCTTTGCCGTGCCGCTCGCGCGAAGGTGATCCGGCGCCGGTTCGCGGCGATTGGTCGATCGAAATGAACGGTATGCCGCCGGTCAGTTGCCTTCGTCCGGTATGTTGAGGACATGCCCGCAGGCCTTGCAGTGCACCGCGTCCGGTTCGTGCCGCCGCAGCCCGCATTGCGGACAGGGAAAGAACACCTTGGCCGGGCGGAAGATCGCCTGCGCCAGCCGGACGAACAGCGAGATGCCGATGATCATGGTGACGATTGCGGTGAGCTTGCCGGCAATACCCGGCAGCACGATGTCGCCGAAGCCGGTCGTGGTCACCGTCGCCACGGTGAAGTAAAGCGCGTCGACATAGTTTTCGAGCCCGGCCCCATTCCGGAAGAAGAACGTGTAGACGAAGCCGGTGATGACGAACAGGAACGTCAACAGGTTGATCACAGCCTGGCTCGCCTCGCGCCAGGGTTTCAGGCCGCGCATCTCGAAATGCCGCCAGATCGAGCCGCTGCGCGACAGCGACCACAGCCGCAGGATGCGCAGGAACGCAAGATTGGCGAGTGCGGCCGGCATCAGCAGCGTCAACAGAATGAAAAAATCGACCCAGGATGTCGGCTGCTTCATCAGCCTCAGCATATCCTTGGAAGCCAGCAACCGGGCAACCAGGTCGGCGCCGACGAGCGCCGCCACCGCATAATCCAGCCACAGGAACGAGGCCGACTGCTGGATGACCGGGGTGGCGATGAAGAAGACGATGATGGCAAGGTCGATGACGACCGCCGCCAGTTGGAACCGGAAGGCCGCCGGCGAGCGGCCATGGTAGAGCTTGCGCAGCCTGTTGCGCAGCCGCGCTATGGCAGAGCTTTGCTGCGAGCCATCCTTGTCTGCCGCTTTCATGAGGATTGCCTAGCGCTGGCAGCCACAGCCGTCCAGTGGCTGAGGCAGCCGGAGTTCCTCAGCCTTCCACCACTTTGCCGTCTGGGCCGACAAGGCGCCAGGCCGTCGCGGTGTCGTAGACGAACCGCTCCTCGGCGATCCGGTCGCCGCGCCAGCGCTGCAGGGCCACCTCCTCCAGCCGCCGCACGGTGCCAGCCTTGTCGATCCTGTCGAACGTCCAACGAATGGCGACATAGTCGCCATCGACAAGAAACGTTTGAACCGGATGGGTGTGCATCCGCTGAATCCGGTCGAGTGCGGCCTGCTCATGCGCCATCAGTGCTTCGATGCCCCGACGCGGGACACCGAGGTTTTCCTGCATGGTGGCATCGTCATGGTAGAAGTCGGCGATTGCCTTGACATGGCTGCCTTCGACAACCTCTTTCAGAAAGGCTTCGACGCGTTCGCGGCTTGGCATATGTGTGCGTTCCTTTGTCGTGCTTGCGGGCGTGCTCAACGCATGTGGTGCAAAGCACGCCCGCTTCAACCGCGCCCGGAACTCTGGCCTATCAGCCAGCTATGTCAGGCCCAGAACGACACTATTTCGCAAGGGTTGGCCGACATCGATGCGATTGCCGTCGGGGTCTTCGAACACGAAGGCCCGCAAGCCAAAGTCGTGATTTCGCAAGCCCTTTACGATGCGAAGGCCGTGCGCCTTGCAGGCATCGTGGAGCGCGTCGACATTGTCGACCATCATATGCGCAACGTTGAAGTGCGCCGCCCGGTGATCCCTTTGCAAGGTCAGATGCAACTCGGCATCGTCACTCTTGAGGATCATGAAGCCGACAGGATCACCATTCTCGAGCGTCTTGGAAAAGCCGAGCACGCCGCAATAGAAGGCGGTGGCCCTTTGCATATCGGACACGGGCAGCATGGCGGCGATACGGCCGAAGCGGATAGGGTCAGTCATCGTAACCTCGAAGCTGTTGGAAACCGCGAGATGCCGCATGGACGGTGCCATGTCAGCCATTGCGGTTCCTGATTATCGGTTCGATGAGACGGTGCCCACGGATCCGTTCTTAGAGCGAATCCTTCGCAACGGCAATTAACATCTGGAGGGCGCCTGGGTCCGAAATCACGCTACCCCACCGTGCTGTCGAAGTGACCGCTACGTCCCAGACCAATTCAGCGGCAAGTGATAAGACGGCGTTCTTCGTATTCAGTTTTGGAATCAAGACGACTCATGGCGAGCGTTGAGTGCAGGAACCTTTGAAAAAATTTCAGCGATGAAATCCATGAATACTATGGCCCTCTCCGGAAGAAGTCTGTTCGTAAGGTAGATGAACTGAACGGGAACAGGCGGGGCAGCGTATCCCGTCAGCAGCAGTTGCAAGTTGCCGTTCTTTAGCCCCTCTTCGAACAGCCATTCTGGCCCATGTCCGATCCCCAGCCCCGCATTGACAGATTCGCGTGCGGCCTCAGGTGAGTTGACCCGAAGCCTGCCAGTCACCGGAACCTCGGTAGTCCGGAAGCGCCAAGTGGCACCCGACGCCAGCAAGGTGTAGATTACGCAATCGTGCTCGCGCAGATCATCGGGAGTACGGGGTACGCCGCGTTTGGCCAGATAGCCCTTGCTGGCAACGCACACGCGCTCGTACAAACCTATGCGCCGCGCGCGTAGTGCGCTGTCGTCCAGATGCCCTATCCGTATCGCGAGCTCAGCGCCTTCATCGACCAAATTCACAAATCGGTCATTGATCTGCAGATCCAGCTCCAGTCCTGGATAACGTTCCAGAAAGGTGGGCACATGCGGCAACACGAATACATGGGCCAGCGCCGTCGGACAGGCGACGCGCAGCAATCCGGATGGATCAACCTTCTCCCGGAACGACGACTCCGATTCATCCACGGCGTCAAGAATTCGCCGGACTTCCGCATAGTAGCGTTCCCCCTCCGGCGTCAGGGCAAGCTTGCGCGTTGATCGGTGCAGCAGCCGGGTTTTCAGATGATCTTCCAGTGCCGCCACATAGCGGCTGACGTTCGGCTGCCCCAAGCCCAAGTCGCGACCCGCTGCGGAAAAGCTGCCCGTCTCCACGGCACGAGCGAAGCATGTCATCACCAGAAAACGGTCCACAGTGAAATCCTCAATTCATGCAATCATCGCATGAAACATATACAGGAATACGATCTTATCCTATCTCAGGCATGAGCGCATATCTCTGGGCAAGGAGGTCGTCCACCTTTGGTCGACCATGAACAGCCCACAGGAAATCCATTATGTCCCGCTTGCAAGGCAAACGTACCCTCATCACCGGTGGCACCAGCGGCATTGGCCTTGAAACGGCCAAGCAGTTCCTCGCCGACGGTGCACGCGTCATCGTCACCGGCGTCAATCCGGATTCCATCGCAAAGGCCAAGGCGGAGCTTGGATCCGAGGTTCTGGCGGTGCGCGCCGATTCAGCTAGCGTGGCAGCGCAGAAGGAGTTGGCGCAAGCCGTCGAGGCTCAATACGGTCAGCTCGATATCGCCTTTCTCAACGCTGGCGTATCCGTCTGGATGCCGGTCGAAGAGTGGACGGAAGAGATGTTCGATCGCTCGTCGACATCAACGTCAAGGGGCCATACTTCCTGATCCAGGCTCTGCTGCCTGTCTTCGCCAACCCGGCATCGGTGGTACTCAATACGTCGGTCAATGCGCATGTAGGCTCGGCGCGTTCGTCGGTTTATGCCGCGACCAAGGCTGCGTTTCTGAACATGTCGAAGACACTGTCGAGCGAACTGCTCGGACGCGGCATTCGGTTCAACGCCGTCAGTCCCGGCCCGGTCGAAACGCCGCTGTATGACAAGCTCGGAATTCCCGATGCGTACCGGGCGCAGGTCGACAAAGAAATCGCCGCGTCCATTCCGTTCGGCCGCTTCGGCACGCCGGAGGAAGTGGCCAAGGCGGTGCTTTACCTGGCTTCCGACGAATCCCGATGGACGGTCGGCTCCGAAATCATCGTTGATGGCGGCCGCACGCTCAACGGCTGAATGCAGACACGTCGGGTGCAGACCGCTCCCTCGTGCACAGTGACCCACCGGCCTTTCTTGCGCCCGCCCAGATCGTTGGCGACGCTTATGCCATCCTTCGATCCCCAGCCTATCGAGAAACCATCATGCCGAACGCCAAGCTCACGCTCATCAGTCATCCGCTGTGCCCGTTCGTTCAGCGGGCGGCCATCGTCCTTCTGGAAAAGGATGTTCCCTTCGACAGGGTCGACATCGATCTCGCGGCCAAGCCCGACTGGTTCCTGGCGATTTCGCCGACCGGCAAGGTGCCGCTGCTGAAGGTAAGCCAGGCGGATGGGCCGGACGCGATCCTTTTCGAAAGCATGGTGATTTGCGAATATCTCGACGAAACGCAGGACGGCGTCAGTCTCTATCCCGTCGACGCACTGTCGCGCGCGCAACAGCGGGCCTGGATTGAATTTGCCACGGCAACGCTTGCCGATGCCTGGCAGTTCCTCAACGCCAAGGACCACCCGACTGCGCATGCGAAGCAGGCAGCGTTCCGCGACAGGCTTCAGCGACTGGAGGCGGTGCTCGCGGCAGGACCCTATTTCAGCGGTGCCGCCTTCGGCATGGTCGATGCAGTGTTCGCGCCTCTTTTTCGTTATTTCGACTTGCTCGATCCGGCCGTCTCCCAGCCGATCTTCGAAAACCTTCCCCGCGTCTCAGCGTGGCGGGCGTCGCTGGCGGCGCGACAGAGCGTTGTTGCGGCCGTGGCAGAAAACTATGCTGAGCGGTTCCGGCAGCACCTCCGTCAGCATCAGGCGCTCCTCGCTGGCTGATTCTTTTGTTAACTGCCGGATTCGAAGCTCTTGAGCTGTGCCGTAAACGGGAGGACCGAGCAAATGACTGATACCGACACAGCCGCCCCCTCGGTTCGCTCCTGGCTGGGCATCCCTTACGCCGCCGCCGGACGCTTTCGTCAACCGGTCTTACTGCCGTTCATTCCTGACCGGCCCTACGATCAGAAGGGATCTGCGCCGCTGCAAGCCGGCGACACCAGCTGGCTCGAAGCCGATAACGGGTTTAGTGAAGACTGCCTAAATCTGAACGTCTGGGCGCCCAAAGACGCCGGCGAAGAATCGCTTCCTGTGATCGTCTATATCTTCGGCGGCGGGTTCGAACTCGGCGCGAACACCCAGACCACCTCGAACGCTTCAGGCCTCGCTGCGACCGGCCGCGCCATCGGGGTATCCCTCAACTACCGGCTCGGCCCGTTCGGCTGGCTTTCGCTTTCGCAGTACGGGGGCGTATTCGCGGACGCCACCAATCTCGGCCTCAAGGACATCATCGCCGCGCTGCAGTGGGTGCGGGAGAACATCTCCCGTTTTGGAGGCGACCCTCAAAACGTCACCGTAACCGGACACAGCGCTGGAGCATATTCCACGATTGGTCTTCTCGCCGCACCGGCCGCCGACGGTCTCTACCGACGTCTCGCTGCGTTCTCTGGCGGCGCATCCCGGATCGTTCCGGCGTGGTGGGCAGAAGAACTCGCGATCAAGTTCCTCACCGAACTCGGCATCGCGGGCGATCCAGAACGTCTGCTCACTTTAGATGCGAAGCTCCTCGCGGATATACTCATCAAAGTCAGTCCGCGTGACATCGGCGATCGACACGGCATCGACAATACGACAATCGGCATTGTCGACGATCACTCTCAAACCGGCGGCGTCCTCGCCGACACGCCGCTGCGTGTCCTTGCATCCGGTCGCCACCGCGACGTTGACATTCTCTTCAGCACGGCGACGAACGAGGCAGACTGGTGGGTCATCAACGCGACCGAGAAGTTCGACCCGGGCAGCATCGACAAGCTGGTTGACGAACTCGTCGTGAAGTCGCGCATTCCCCGAAGCCGTGCCCGTACCATCGTCGCAGCCTACGACGTCAACGGACGGACCCCAGTCGAGGTCCGCGGGGCGCTCTTCACCGATTACTTCTTCACCCTGCCTGCGGTCCGTGCAGCGCTTGCGCACGCCGCGGCGGGCGGCAATGCCCACCTGCTCACCGTTGGCCCTGTCGAGGGTGCGCCAGCCGTACACGGTACGGAGATGTACGGCATTGTAGGCCAGCCACGGCCCGGAAGCAGCGACGAGCAAGCCGAGCGAGACACACTCGTCCGCGACACTCTCCTTGACTTCGCTGCTGGTAATCACGACCGGCTTTGGCCATCCGTAACCACGGAAGCCATCTCACACGGCATCGGCAACCCGCCATACGACCCTACGGCCCATGCAGCCGAGGTCCTGCGCACCTTCTCAGGCATAGAACGAACCTAACCTGCCATAACCCCGAACGGAGACAATGATGGCGACGAAGTCCAAAGCCTCGGAAATGGCGGATCACTACATCGCAGCCCTCGCGGGATGGGCCGAAGTGACTCGTAAGCCTCTCTTCGGAGCGATTGCGCTGCGCCGCAATGATTTAGTTTTCGGAATGATTTGGAAAGGCGCCCTCTACTTCAAGACCGACGAACAATCGGTGCAGGAGTACGACGCGGCGCATTCGGAAAAGCTGCGCTACACCGATCACGGCGGCAAGTCGCAGGCACTGAAGTCGTATGCCGAAGTCCCACCAGACGTGACCGAAGACGAGGATAAGCTTCGTCAGTGGGCGGAGACGGCATATCAGGCTGCACTCACCATGGCGGCACGCTCCTGAGGGTTTCATGCAGCACACAGAGTGGCTCTCATCTCAGCTGGCGGACGGCTGGCGGCGCGACAGATCGTTGTTGCCGCCGTGGCATCAGGCGCTCCTCGCGGGCTGAATGCTGATCAACAAGCTTCCAAACATCTGCTCCGCTGCCCCGGCTCTCACATCCCGTTCCCTCGAAAGTAGAAAGGACCCGCAATGCCCACCCCAATCGAGACAGTAACTGCCTTCTGCGCAGCGTTTTCCAAAGATCACGGCAAGAGTGCCGTCCGGCAGTGGTTCACGCCGGAAACGGTCTGGGTGAATGAAGGTATCTCGGTCACGACCGGCATTGAAGAAGCGATCGCTGCACTCGAAGCGGTCGAAAAGTCGGTGGGGATCAAGGATGCCTATTTCGACATGCTTGCAATCGCAGCTGACGGGAGCCGCGTGCTTACCGAACGACTGGATCGGTTTGAGCGCGCAGACGGCAGCGAGATCGGTGCAGCGATGGTGATGGGCATCTTCGAGGTCGAGGGCGATCACATCGTAGCGTGGCGTGATTACTTCGACGTCAGGATCGCCGAGAAATGGGCGAAGAGCTAAGCTCCACCGTCCCACTGCGCGCTTAGACCAGTTCCACTTCGACCACGCCGGGCACCGCGCGCATGGCGGACGCCACCTGCGGCGAGATGCGGTAGCGGTTGGGCAACTCGATCTCGACCTCGCCCTGGCCGTCATCCTTGATCAGCACGAAGCTCACCTGCCCCTCGCCCTTCACCGCGAGCTGGCCGGCAAGCGTGTTGATCGGCGAGGCGTCGCGCAGGAACACGCGCAGCGCTTTCTGGATGCGGCTGGCCTCGTCTTCCAGCGACTGCACGGCGTTGATGCGCAGGTTGATGCCCTCCGGCCTGTCCTCGGCCGCAACCATGATCACCACCGAGCGGCCGGGCTCCAAAAGGTCGCGGAATTGCGCCAGGCCTTCGGAGAAGAGCACGGCCTCATACTGTCCGGTCGTGTCGGAAAAGGCCACGACACCCATCTTGTTGCCGGTGCGTGTCTTGCGCTCCTGCTTGGTCGTCACCGTGCCGGCCAAACGTCCCGCGGTGGCGCCGCGTTTGACCGCGGCGGAAAACTCCGCCCAGTTCTGCACCCGCATCTTCTGCAGCGCCACCTTGTATTCATCAAGCGGGTGGGCCGAGAGATAGAAGCCGACGACCTGGAATTCGCGATGCAGGCGGTCAGCGGCGAGCCACGGGTCCGTCGCCGGCAGGTTGAGCGCCTGCGACTGGGCGCCGAGCGAGGCGCCGAAAATATCGGCCTGTCCCGAAACGGCATTCTGTTGGGCAAGCGAGGCCAGGCCCATCATCCGCTCCACGCCGGCCATCATCGCAGCGCGGTCATGGCCGAAGCAATCGAGCGCGCCTGATGTGATCAGGGTTTCGAAGACGCGCTTGCCGACCACCTTCGGGTCGACCCGCTCGCAGAAATCGGCGAGGCTCTTGAACGGCTTTTCGCCGCGCATGGCGACGATATGCTCCACCGCCGCATCGCCGACGCCCTTGAGCGCTGCCATCGAATAGTAGATGCGGTTTTCGCCGACTTCGAAGGGACGGAAACTCGACATCACCGACGGCGCCACCACCTCGATGCCGAGGCGCAGCGCATCCTGGCGGAAATCGGCGAGCTTGTCGGTGTTGCCCATGTCGAGCGTCATCGACGCCGCCAGGAACTCGACCGGATAGTGCGCCTTGAGATAGGCGGTCTGGTACGAGACCACGGCGTAGGCTGCGGCGTGCGACTTGTTGAACCCGTAGTCGGCGAACTTTGCCAGCAGGTCGAAAATGAAATCGGCTTGCGGTTTGTTGACGCCGCGCTCGACCGCGCCCGAGACGAAGCGCTCGCGCTGCTTGTCCATCTCGGCGCGGATCTTCTTGCCCATGGCGCGACGCAGGAGGTCGGCTTCGCCGAGCGAATAGCCAGACAGTTCCTGGGCGATCTGCATCACCTGTTCCTGGTAGACGATGACGCCTTGCGTCTCCTTCACCAGATGATCGATCTTGGGGTGGATCGAGGCCATCTCCTCCTCGCCATGCTTTCGGGCGTTGTAGGTCGGGATGTTCTCCATCGGCCCCGGCCGGTAGAGCGCGACCAGCGCGATGATGTCCTCGATGCAGTCCGGCCGCATGCCGATCAGCGCCTTGCGCATGCCGGCACTTTCCACCTGGAACACGCCGACCACCTCGCCGCGCGACAGCATGGCGTAGGTTTCGGGATCGTCGAGCGGGATGTTGGCGAGGTCGATGTCGACGCCGCGGCGGCGGATCAGCTTCACCGCCGTTTCCAGCACCGTCAGCGTCTTCAGGCCGAGGAAGTCGAATTTCACCAGCCCGGCCTGCTCGACATATTTCATGTTGTACTGGGTGACCGGCATATCGGAGCGCGGATCGCGGTACATCGGCACCAGTTCCGACAGCGGCCGGTCGCCGATGACGATGCCGGCGGCGTGAGTCGAGGCATGGCGGTAGAGGCCTTCCAGCTTCTGCGCCATGTCGAGCAGCGTCTGGACGATCGGCTCCTTCTCGGCTTCCTCGGCAAAGCGCGGCTCGTTGGCGATGGCATCCGCCAGCTTGACCGGGTTGGCCGGGTTCTGCGGCACCATCTTGGACAGCTTGTCGACCTGGCCGTAAGGCATCTGCAGCACGCGGCCGACGTCGCGCAGCACGGCGCGCGCCTGCAGCGTACCGAAGGTGATGATCTGGCCGACCTGGTCGCGGCCGTATTTCTGCTGAACGTAGCGGATCACCTCCTCGCGCCGGTCCTGGCAGAAGTCGATGTCGAAGTCGGGCATCGAAACGCGATCCGGATTGAGGAAGCGCTCGAACAGAAGCGAGAAGCGCAGCGGATCGATGTCGGTGATGGTGGTGGAATAGGCGACCAGCGAGCCGGCACCCGAGCCGCGCCCAGGCCCGACCGGGATGCCTTGTGACTTGGCCCATTTGATGAAGTCGGCAACGATCAGGAAGTAGCCGGGAAATTTCATCTTCTCGATGATGCCGAGCTCGAATTCGAGCCGCTCGCGATATTGCTCGACCGTGTAGCCGGGCGTCGGGCCATGCGCCCCCAGCCGGGCATCGAGCCCTTCGCGCGCCTGGCGGGCCAGTTCCTCGGCCTCCGCCTTCTCGGCCGCGTCCTTGTCGGTGATATCGCCGCCGGTGAAGCGCGGCAGAATCGGGCTGCGGTTCTTTGGATAGTAGGAGCAGCGCATGGCGATCTCGACCGTGTTGTCGATCGCTTCCGGCAGGTCGGCGAACAATCGCGCCATGTCGGCCTGGCTGCGCAGGAAATTGTCCGGCGACAGCCGCCGGCGATTGTCGACCGCGACCACCGAGCCCTCGGCAATCGCAATCAGCGCGTCATGCGCCTCATAGTCGTCGCGCGAGGAGAAGAACGCCTCGTTGGTCGCAACCAGCGGCAGTTCATTGGCATAGGCGAGGTCGATCGTCTGATGTTCGATGACCCGGTCGTAGCCGGACACCCGTTCCAGTTCGACATAGAGCCGGTCGCCGAACAGCGCCTTCAGCGTCAAGAGCCGTGTCTCAGCAAGATCGCGGCGGTCTTCCTTCAGGGCCGAGCCGATGGGGCCGCGCGGCCCGCCACTGAGGCAGATCAGCCCGCCTGCCTGGGCTTCCAGCATATCGGTCGTCAGGTGCACCGCTTCGCCGGGCGGCGTCTCGAGATAGACGCGGCTGACCAGCCTGACCAGGCTGGAATAACCGGCTTCGGTCGCGGCGATCAGCACCACCGGCCGCATCTCCGGCCCTTGCCGCCTGCGGTCGCGCTGGGTGTCGCCGCTCTCGCCCGAAAAGGCGAGCGCGATCTGGCAGCCGATGATCGGCTGGATCCCGTCCTTCACCGCTTTCTGCGCGAACTCCAGCGCGCCGAACAGATTGTTGGTGTCGGTCACCGCGATTGCCGGGCACTCGTCCTTGACCGCGTGGCCGACGACCTTGCCGAGCTGCAGCGCGCCTTCCAGCAGCGAATAGGCCGAATGCACGCGCAGATGCACGAAAGGCCGCGCCGGCACCTCCGGTCGCGCGGCCGCAATCGCGGCTTCGCGCTTCAGGGGGTCGCGTGGAAGTTTGTCGTCTGCCATGATTTTTCGCTGTGCCGAAGGACTTGAGTCGATGAAGATGTATTGTCCGGGACCGGGCGATACCAGTCCAGCACAAACGTCTGCTGACCACAGGCTTGCGCCGTCTTGCCCGGCTCAAGAAAATTCCATGATCACCGCATCGACGGCCAGGCTGTCGCCCGGTTTGGCGTTGAGCTTGGCCACGATGAGGTCGCGTTCGGCGCGCAGCACGTTTTCCATCTTCATCGCCTCGACCACGGCCAGCGTTTCGCCGGCCTTGACCTCCTGGCCCTCGGCGACCGCGATCGACACGACGAGGCCCGGCATCGGGCACAGAAGCAGTTTGGAGGTATCCGGCGCCAGTTTCTCCGGCATCAGCCTTTCCAGCTCGGCGGTGCGCGGCAGCATGGCGCGCGCGGTTACCGACATACCCTTCCAGGCAATGCGAAGGCCGTTGGCAACCGGCCTGATCTGGGCGGCAACCCTGCGCTTGCCGACCGTGCCGTGCCAGATCAAGTCGCCCGGCCGCCAGTCTGAAGTAACGGTCAGCGCCTTGCCGCCGTCGATGGAAAGGTCGATTTCCATCGGAATGGAAATCATACCCTCAAGGATGGACGCCTGGAGATAGTCGTTGCCGATCTTCACCACCCAGTCGCGCTTGAGCGCACCCGAATGCGGCGCCAGCCGCCCGCCCAACCGGTCGAGCCGGTCGCGGCGCAGCAGTTCCACGGCGGCAGCGATCGAAGCCAGCACGGCCTTCTCCTCGTTGTCGGGAACGATTGGCGCAAAGCCGTCGGGATATTCCTCGGCGATGAATCCGGTCGATATCCGCCCGTCCCGCCAGCGCGGATGCTGCATCAGCGCCGCCAGGAACGGGATGTTGTGTTCGATGCCGTCGACGATGAAACTGTCCAGCGCCTCCGACATGGCGTCTATCGCCTTGAGCCGCGTCGGCGCCCAGGTGCACAGCTTGGCGATCATCGGATCGTAGAACATCGAAATCTCCGAACCTTCGGTGACGCCGGTGTCGTTGCGGATGACGATGTCGCCGAACTGGCCTTCCTCCGGTGGCCGGTAGCGGGTCAGCCGGCCGATCGACGGCAGGAAGTTGCGATAGGGATCCTCGGCATAGAGGCGGCTCTCCACCGCCCAGCCATTCAGCTTGACGTCGCTTTGCTTGAAGGCGAGCTTTTCGCCGGCGGCGACGCGGATCATCTGCTCGACCAGATCGATGCCAGTGACAAGCTCTGTCACCGGGTGCTCGACCTGCAATCTCGTATTCATTTCAAGGAAATAGAAGTTTTTCCGGGCATCGACGATGAACTCCACCGTGCCGGCACTCTGGTAGTCGACCGCCCTGGCCAGCGCCACTGCCTGCTCGCCCATGGCTTTACGCGTCGCGGCATCGAGGAACGGCGACGGCGCCTCCTCGACGACCTTCTGGTTGCGGCGCTGGATCGAGCACTCGCGCTCGCCGAGATAAAGTGCCGTGCCATGCGCGTCGGCCAGCACCTGGATCTCGATATGGCGGGGGTCGACGACGAATTTCTCGATGAAAACGCGGTCATCGCCGAACGAGCTCTTGGCCTCCGAGCGCGCCCGGTCGAACCCGTCGCGCACCTCCGACTGGTTCCAGGCGATGCGCATGCCCTTGCCGCCGCCGCCGGCCGAAGCCTTGATCATCACGGGATAACCGATCTCGCCGGCGATCCTTTCCGCATGGTCGGCATTCTCGATGACGCCAAGCCAGCCGGGCACGGTCGAAACCTTGGCGGCATTGGCGAATTTCTTCGATTCGATCTTGTCGCCCATCGCCTTGATCGCCTTGGGCTTCGGGCCGATGAAGACGATGCCTTCGGCTTCCAGCGCCTCGCAGAAGGACGCGCGCTCCGACAGGAAGCCGTAACCGGGATGCACCGCCTGCGCCCCGGTCGCCTTGCAGGCGGCAATGATCTTGTCGGCCAGGAGATAGCTCTGCGCTGCCGGCGAAGCGCCGATATGCACGGCTTCGTCGGCCATCTCGACATGCACGGCATCGCGATCGGCATCGGAATAGACGGCGACCGTGGCTATGCCCATCTTGCGCGCCGACTTGATCACGCGGCAGGCGATCTCGCCACGGTTGGCGATCAGGATCTTGGTGAACATGCGGGCAAAAATCCCCTCCGACGCAAGGCTCCGTTCTATGGATTATGTGGCTACGGCTCAAGTGCCAGCATGAAGTGAGGCCGAGGTCCGACCTCCACGCACGCCATCGTTCCATGGGCACCGGCTGGGCGTACAAGAGAAGGGTGTGCTGTCTGCGTCAAGAAAGCGAATATTTTGCCTCATCCGGCAGTTGATGGACCGGCCAAAACCTGAAAGTTTGGACGCAAAAATAGCCTTTGGAGGAATTGTCCGATGAAAACCCGTGCCGCAGTCGCTGTCGCCGCCGGAAAGCCGCTGGAGATCATGGAGGTCGACCTCGAAGGGCCGCGCGACGGCGAGGTGCTGGTCGAGATCAAGGCGACCGGCATCTGTCATACAGACGAGTTCACCCTGTCGGGCGCCG
>SRUQ01000119.1 GCA_004791255.1 bacterium M00.F.Ca.ET.205.01.1.1 | reverse complement strand
CCGAAGGGTCCTTCATCCTGGCGCCGAAGCATCAGTCCTTCTGGGATGCGATCGCCTTTTTTCCCTATCTCGATCACGCGCTCTACATCCTGAAACGGGAGCTGACCTGGATCCCCTTCTTCGGCTGGTACATCATGAAGATGCGGATGATCCCGGTCGACCGCGGCAGTCGCTCCAAGGCGCTGAAGGCGGTCGTCGCCGCCACCAGAGCTGAAATGGACCGCAATCCGCGCCAGCTCATCATCTACCCCGAAGGCACGCGCCGCGCTCCGGGCGACGAGCCGGCCTACAAATATGGCATCGTCGAGATCTATTCGCAGCTTGGCGTCCCGGTGGTCCCGGTCGC
>SRUQ01000118.1 GCA_004791255.1 bacterium M00.F.Ca.ET.205.01.1.1 | reverse complement strand
GACAACCGGAGGCAGGACAAACACGTAAAGAAGGCCGCACAAAGCCAATTGGCCTTTCAGCATAGCCCCTCGCTGATCGTCAGAGACTTGCAGGATCTCGCGCGAAGCGAAGATATAGAAGTCAAGGCCAACCAAATAGAGGCCGTAGATGACCGTGGCGGTGAAAAGGCCGTAATATCCGATCGATTTCGGATCGACGTACCTGGCCAGGAAAAATACGAACAGAAATCGTGTAAACAGAGTGCCGAACCGCAGACCAATATTCAGCAGGCGGACCGCGCCGGCAACAAAACGCTCATTACCCTGCGCAATGGATGCGGACGCAATCCTCAATGCCCAGCCTCGGC
>SRUQ01000117.1 GCA_004791255.1 bacterium M00.F.Ca.ET.205.01.1.1 | reverse complement strand
GCAGGGGATGCTGATGAGACGCCGTCATCGGCCGCTTACCGCCTGGATCGGCGACCAGGATCTGATGCCGCATCTCAACGGTCTGCTTGCCGAAGGCGCGATCGATGCCGAGGTGCATTTCGGCCAGCCGGTGCCGTTCTCCAAGGGCTCGAACCGCAAGGAAACGGCAAGGCTGATGGAAGCCAAGGTGCGCGAGATGATGCAGGCCATCCTCGCCGACCCGGCCAAGAGCCGGTGAAGCCGGGCCGCACGACGCGCCACAAGGCAGAATCGTCTGTTTTTTGTCACGGAAAGGCGCTAGAAGCCGCCCGATGGAATTGAACACGATTGAAAGCCACGACATCGGCG
>SRUQ01000116.1 GCA_004791255.1 bacterium M00.F.Ca.ET.205.01.1.1 | reverse complement strand
GATCACCCACCGCATGTTCGAGACCGAACAACAGGCGCTGGAGCTGCTGACGGAATCGCGCGCGCTGCGCGCCGGCACGCTGCGCATCGTCGCCGACGCGGCGCACCACCTTCTGCACATCCTTGGCGCCTTTCGCGCCCGTTATCCCGGCGTCCAGGTTTCGCTGCGCTCCGGCATCACCGAAACCGTGATCAGCAGCCTTTACAGCTATGATGCCGACATCGGCGTGCTGCCCGAAGTGCCGATAGGCCGCGATTTCGAAATGCTGAAGCTCAACTCCACGCCGATCATCGCTTTCGTCTCTGCCGACCATCCACTGTCGGGCAAGAAATCGCTGACGCTGGAGCAATT
>SRUQ01000115.1 GCA_004791255.1 bacterium M00.F.Ca.ET.205.01.1.1 | reverse complement strand
CTTCTTCCGAATACGGCCTTCTTCCCGTTGGCGATGCTGGCGAGCATGGCCACAGGGCGGCCTCTGGTGCTCCTCAACAAGAGGGACCCGGATACCAGGATCAATGCGATCGTCTCCGAGGCGCGGTTGTCGACTGTCATAGGGGATGGAGACGTCCGACCCACGGACCTGCCGCGAGTTGTCGGCTGGATAAATGTGTCGCCCCGCGGCGAACCGAAGAGCAATCGCGTTCCCCAACTCCATGCGGTATCCGTCGATGCACCCGCGATCGTTCTTTACACTTCAGGCAGTACGGGTCGGCCGAAAGGCATCGTCAACAGTCAACGCAGCCTGCTATGGCGTGTTCAGCAATAT
>SRUQ01000114.1 GCA_004791255.1 bacterium M00.F.Ca.ET.205.01.1.1 | reverse complement strand
CGCGCCGCGCGCCACCGCGACGGCGTCTGGCACGGCATCTCGCAAGGCATCGTCGACGTGCTGGGCTCGGACCACGCGCCGCACACGCTGGCCGAGAAGGCAAAGCCCTATCCGGCCTCGCCATCCGGCATGACCGGCGTGCAGACGCTGGTGCCGATCATGCTCGACCACGTCAATGCCGGAAGGTTGACGCTGCAGCGCTTCGTCGACCTCGCCAGCCACGGTCCGCAGCGCATTTTCGGGATGGCGCGCAAGGGCCGCATCGCTGCCGGCTACGACGCCGACTTCACGGTCGTCGACCTGAAGCGCCGCCAGACCATCACCAACGCGCAGGCCGGCTCGAAGGCCGGCTGG
>SRUQ01000113.1 GCA_004791255.1 bacterium M00.F.Ca.ET.205.01.1.1 | reverse complement strand
GCCTGAGAAGGCAAGCCAGAGACCTGCCACCGCCAGCACGACGACGGCCAGGCCGGTGACGGTCATGGTGTTGTTGGAGCGCGAATAGGCTCCGATCATCAGGAGCACCAGCGCGCCGACGGCCAGGATCAGTTCCGGCGTCGACAGCGAAAGACTGGAGAGAAGGTCCGGCGTCATGGTCTATTCCCCAGTCAGTTCGCCGCCGCGGTCTGCGCGGAATTGATCGATGCGGTGACGTTGGTGACGAGCGTCTTGACCGATTGGGCGGTCGCGTCGAACACCGGCGCCGGGTAGACGCCGAAGAAGATGACCAGCACCACCAGCGGATAGATGATCGCTTTCTCGCGCGGCGACA
>SRUQ01000112.1 GCA_004791255.1 bacterium M00.F.Ca.ET.205.01.1.1 | reverse complement strand
GGTTTGTTCCCTGCTTCAACAAAGTTACCGCCGCAGCTTGGACAAGGGCTGTGCAATCTGCAGCTGAGCAGTCCGCTGGAACATTGGCTGTTGGCTGCGGTTAGGACCGCTCACCAATCCTCGCTGCGAGAAAGGGAAATCCATGTCCGAGGCCAAGACGACCACCAATCACGACGAGATCCGGAAATGGGTGGAAGAACGGGACGGCCGGCCGGCCGTCGTGCGTACGAAAGGCGAGGGCGGCATCCTGCGCATCGATTTCGGAGAACCCGAAGACACGCTGGAACCGATCGAGTGGGACGAATTCTTCCGCATTTTCGACGAGAACGATCTCGCCTTCCTGCATCAGGATGAAGCTGGC
>SRUQ01000111.1 GCA_004791255.1 bacterium M00.F.Ca.ET.205.01.1.1 | reverse complement strand
GCTGTCTGCACTGGCGCGGTCACGACGCGCGTCGAAGGCAATCCCGATCCGGAGCATGTCAGCACGTCGCATATCGAGCGCGCCAATCTCACCATGCGCATGGCGAACCGCCGCTTCACGCGACTTACCAATGCCTTCTCAAAGTAGTTCGAAAACCACGTCCACATGGTCGCGATCTACACCGTCTGGTACAATCAAAATGCACAAGACGCTGAAAATGACGCCGGCAATGGCCGCTGGCGTGTCCAAGACGCTCTGGTCGATGGAAGACCTTTGCGAGAAGATGGACATTGTTGCGCCGAAGCCGGGCAAGCGTGGTCCCTATGAAATGCCGAGTGATGGCAGATCGGAAGAGCGTCGT
>SRUQ01000110.1 GCA_004791255.1 bacterium M00.F.Ca.ET.205.01.1.1 | reverse complement strand
CTCGACCGCATCTTGCGACGCGCGCTCAAATCCGTCACACCGGACTGATCCAACGTCTTCAGGGACCCGAGCCATGGGTGAAGACCTCAAGACGCCGATGCATCGGCATATGCAGTTCGCTCTGGCCTTTGCCATCGGCGTCGTCGCACTGCTGCTAGCCCTGCTTTTGCGCGCGCCGCTCCCCTATTCCATTGGCGCCAATGTATTCTTTGCAAGCTATATCGTCCTGGTCCTGACGCTGATGCCACGGCTTACCGGCCGCTATCTCAGCAAGAACGCCCGCGCCACCGACATGCCCGTGCTGCTGATCTTCGCCGTCACGCTCTTCGTCGTCGTTGCAGCCATCGTCTCGCTGTTTCTGTTGTT
>SRUQ01000010.1 GCA_004791255.1 bacterium M00.F.Ca.ET.205.01.1.1 | reverse complement strand
CGCTCACGAAGATCGTTTGAAATGGGAGCCGTCATGAGATGCTGGCCTCCGATCCAGCCAGCATCTTGAATCACAAAATCACTCCCACGGGAATCCCACAGATTCAGTCAAAATCTGAACCGCTCTAGAGCAATTCCAGGAAAAGTGTGAAGCGGTTTTCCCGGGACAAGCGCGTAGCGCTTGCCCCCTGGGAATTGCGTCAAAACAAAGAGCTGGAGCGTCACGCCGTTTCCGTGAAACGGTGAAATGCTCTATTCCTTGCTCGGCAAGCCTCTCCGCGTCGAGATGGATGGATTTGTCATAATCGATGGCCATCGCAGGGGACTGCATGACCCAGCTGCTGAGCAGCATAGACCGCAGAAAAGACAGAAATCGCCCACCGCTCATCATCGTCCCATATCACGGCATCAACTGATACTCGTAAAGTTTCTGATAGAGCCCGCCCTGGTTGAGCAGGCTCCTGTGCGGGCCGCTTTCCACCACCTGGCCGGCTTCGAGAACGACGATCGTGTCGGCCTGATGCACCGTCGACAGGCGGTGGGCGATGACGATGGTGGTGCGTCCCTCTGTCAGCTGGTGCAGCGCGTCGCGGAACAATGCTTCCGATTCCGCATCAAGCGCGCTGGTCGCTTCGTCCAGGAGCAGGATTTCGGCGTTGCGCAGCATGGCGCGGGCGATCGAGATGCGCTGGCGCTGGCCGCCGGACAGCAGGCCGCCATTCTCGCCGACGTCGGTCTCATAGCCCTTGGCCTGCGCAAGAATGAACTCATGCGCATTGGCCGCCCTGGCGGCGGCAATCACCTCCGCGTCGGTGGCGTCCTGCCGTCCAAGCCGGATGTTGTGCATGATGGTGCCGGCAAACAGGAAGGTGTCCTGGCTGACATAGGCGATCTTTTCCCGCAGCGATGCGAGCGTGGCATTGGAAATGTCCTGGCCGTCGAGCATCACCTTGCCGCTTCGCGGATCGTACATGCGCATGATCAGGTTGAGGATCGTCGACTTGCCGCCACCCGACGGCCCGACCAGCGCCGTCATCTTGCCGGGGGCGAAGGTCAGGTCGAACCGCGACAGCACCGGCGTGCCATCCTGGTAGGAAAAGCTCACATTGTCGAACCGGATTTCGCCCGGCCCGGACCGCAGCGGCCGCGCATCGGGTTTTTCGGCCAGGGTCAGCGGCCGGTCGGCCAGCTCGAACATCATGCGCACGCCGACAATGCCGCTCTCCAGTGAGATGCGCACGCGCGCCAGGCGCTTCGCCGGCTCATAGGCGAGCAACAGCGCCGCGATGAAGGCCATGATGTTGCCCGGCATCTGGCCGCCCTGCAGCACCAGCAGGCCGCTGACCAGGACGGCGCCTGCAATCGCGAACCCGGCAAGCGTTTCCATCACCGGGCTTGTGGCCGCTTCCAGCGTGGCGATGTTGTTGGCGCGGTTCTCCACGTCCGACACCGCCTTGTACATGCGCTTGCGCATCAAGCCTTCGAGGTTGAAGGATTTGACCACGCGCACGCCGACCGCGGTTTCCTGAATCACCTGCACGATCTGGCCGACCGAGCGAAATTCCATGGCGGCGAACTTGCGGACCCGCTTCAGGATGCGATTGACGCCATAGATAGCCACCGGCCCGACGACGAAGCAGATCAAGGACAAGGCCGGCTGTTGCCAGATCATGACCATCACAAGGACGATCAGCGTCACCAGATCGCGCACATAGGATGTGACGATGAGGTCAAGCACGTTGCGTGCGGCCTGCGCATTGTTGGTCATGCGGGTGATCAGGTCGGATGACGAGGTCGAGTGATAGAACTCGATGCCCTGGGCAAGGATGCGGTCATAGATCTTGCGCTGCCGGTCGGCGATGATGGCGTTGCCGACCCGGCTCATGAAATAGGCCTGGACGAAATTGGCCACGCCCTTGAGCAGGAAGATCACCGCAACGCCGCCCGCGATCAGGTTGATGCGATCGAGCCTCTTGAAGATGACGAATTCGTTGGTGATCTCGCGCAGAATCCAGGCACTGGCGCCGGTCATGGCTGCCACCACCAGCATCGACACTATGGCGGCGCCGTAGCCGAATTTATGCTCGTGGAAGGATTCTTTCACCAGCCTCGCGACGAGGCGCTGATTTTCCGTCGAGCGGAAGAAACGAAACAAATGGCTGGTCCTTGATGCCGCGATGACGAAGGCGGCTTATAGAGGGAGTTGTGGCTGGATGGAACCGTCGACAGCTTCTGCAAAGAAACCGCTGCGGCAGGCTGTCTTTTGCGCCACGGTGTCAGAGTGATTCTTCGAGGGGATGACGACAGATGGATTTCGACCTCATCGTTCGCGGCGGGACGCTGCCGGATGGCACCGTCGCCGACATCGGCATCATCGGCGAGACGATCGCGGCGATCGAGCCTCAGCTCAACGTTACCGCTGGCACGGCGGTCGATGCTCGCGGCAATCTCATCGCGCCACCCTTCGTCGACCCGCATTTCCATATGGATGCGACCCTGTCCTACGGTATCCCTCGCATCAACGCCTCGGGCACGCTGCTGGAAGGCATTGCGCTGTGGGGCGAACTGAAGCCGCTTCTGACGCATGAAGCAGTGCGCGACCGTGCGCTCGCCTATTGCGACTGGGCCGTATCGATGGGCCTGCTTGCCATCCGTACCCATGTCGACGTCTGCGACGATCGGCTGCTGGCGGTCGAGGCCCTGCTCGATGTGAAAAAAACTGTGGCCCCCTACATCGACCTGCAATTGGTGGCCTTTCCTCAGGATGGATTTTATCGATCGCCTAAAGCGCGCGAAAATACCCTCCGGGCGCTCGACATGGGCGTCGACATTGTCGGCGGCATTCCGCATTTCGAACGCACCATGGCCGACGGCACGCGCTCGGTGACCGAACTGTGCGAGATCGCGGCAAAACGCGGCCTGATGGTCGACCTGCACTGCGACGAGACCGACGACCCGCTGTCGCGCCACATCGAGCAGCTGGCCTATGAGACCGAGCGGCTCGGCCTCCAGGGAAGGGTGGCCGGCTCGCATCTCACCTCAATGCATTCGATGGACAATTACTATGTCTCGAAATTGCTGCCGCTGATCGCCGAGGCAGGCGTGTCGGCAATCCCCAATCCGCTGATCAACATCATGCTGCAGGGCCGCCACGACACGTTTCCGAAGCGCCGTGGCTTGACTCGCGTCAAGGAGATGCTGGCGCTCGGCATCTGCGTCGGCTGGGGCCAGGATTGCGTGCTCGACCCCTGGTATTCGCTGGGCACCGCCGACATGCTCGACGTCGCCTTCATGGGCCTTCATGTTGCCCAGATGTCGAGCCCGGCCGACATGGCGCGCTGCTTCGACATGGTCACCAACGTCAATGCCGCGATCATGGGGCTCGATCATCTGGGGCTCGCAGTCGGCAAGCGCGCCAGCCTTGTCGTGCTCGACGCCGGCAATCCGATAGAGGCTATCAGGTTGCGTCCTGAACGCATCTGCGTCATCGCCAGGGGCAAGGTGGTGGCGCAACGGACGAGGCAGGATACGAGCCTGTCCATCCCCGGCCGGCCTGCTCACGTGAACCGCCGGCACCATTCAACGCCTGTGGCTCAATAGGGCACCGCAAAAGATCGCAGCCAAAACAGGCAGACCCAGCCGAATTCCGGCGCTGGCCTTGCCGATTTCCCGATTTTTCCTCGTCAAGGCGGCCGCTTCCGTCTACGACGCGCCTTGAACGCAAGGGGAATTGGGATCGGCATGATGCAGCCCGCGACGCAGAGTTCAACAATCAGGAACGTGCTTCTGGCCGGCATTCTGCTGATGCTGGCCGGCGATTTCCTGTTTGCGCTGAACGATGCGATGGGCAAATGGCTGGTCGCCAGCTTCTCCGTCGGCCAGGTGGTGCTGATCCGCTCCATCGGCGCTTTCTTCGTGCTCGGCCCGATGATCGCCCATCAGGGCACGGCCAGGCTGTTTCACATGGAACGGCTGGAGCTGCAGATCCTGCGGGTCGTCATGACCACGCTCGACACCGCGCTCTTCTACGCCGCCGTCGTCTACCTGCCGCTTGCCGACGTGATGAGTTTCTACATGGCCGGGCCGATCTATGTCGCGGCGCTGTCGCATCTTCTGCTTGGCGAAAAGGTCGGCTGGCGCCGCTGGGTGGCGATCCTGCTCGGTTTCTGCGGCGTGCTGATCATGCTGAAACCGTCGTCAGCCGCCTTCTCGCTGTCGTCGGGTTTCGCCCTGGTCGGCAGCATTGCCTTTGCCTTCGCCATCATCCTCAACCGGCGCCTGCGCGGCACCAGCGACACCAACCTGGTGACCTGGCAGACCATTGGCACGCTGGTGGTCGGCGGCGTGATGACCATCGGCGCCTGGCGCACACCGTCGGCGCTTGATTTCGGCGCCATGCTGCTGCTCGGCATCGTCTCCTGCGGCGCCCATCTGATGATCACACGCGCGCTCAAGCTGGCGCCGGCCTCGACGCTGGCGCCGCTGCACTACACGCTGCTTCTGTGGGCTGTGGTGTTCGGGCTGGTGTTCTTCGGCGACGTCCCCGGACCGCGCATCCTGATCGGCTCGGGCATCGTCGTTCTGGCCGGCCTGTTCATCTTCCACCGCCAGAAAGTGGTCGACACCACGGTGCCACCGGAGAATGTGCCCAAGGGCGTCAACTAGACTAGCTGGCCGAGCTAACCCTTGCGGATCGCAGCCAGATGCCGCGCGAATTCCGGCGTCTCCATCAGCGCCTTGCAGCGCGCGAAGCGACCATCGGCATAGGCGCGGAAATCGTCGACCGGATTGTCGTTGGCGAGCTGGATCAACCCCCACAGCGTCCACAACAGGTCGCACATCGCCTTGTAGATGACGATGCGGCCGCGTTCCGCCGGCTTCGCCTCGCCGCCGAAATAGGCGCGCATCATCGCTTCGTCCTGGACTGTGTCGAATTTGCCCTCGACGCTGAGGTCGCCGAGATCCCACAGCGGGTCGTTCATCCCCGAATATTCCCAGTCGACGATCCACATCCGTTCGCCCGTATCGAGAAAATTCTCACACAGCGGGTCGCAATGGCAGGCGACGAGCGGCAGCGGGTGGGCGGCGAGCGCCGAGCGCACGCTTTCGGCTTCGCGCACCACGTCGTGATAGCCGGCGGGCAGGGCGACGTCCTTGGTCGACAGCACCTTGAGATAGTCGTCGATCATCGAAAACAATTCGAAGCGGAACGGAAAAATAGCACCGGACGCATGCAGCTTGCGGAAGGCGTCGCCGGCACGGGCCGGGCTGCCCGGCCGCGATCTGAATTTCTCCGGCGACATGGTTTCGGCGCCAGCGATGAAGCGTGTCACCATCACGCCGGTGGCGGGGTCGACATGCAGCACCTCGGGGCTGACCCCCGCCTTGGCCGCCTCGCGCGCCGCGACCGCCTCGTTTGCGCGGTTAATGTATTCCTCGGTGCCCTTGCCGGGGATGCGCACGCAGAAGTCGCCGGCCTTGAAGACGAGGTTGGTGAGGCCGCCCAGCCGCTCCAGCGGCCCGTTGTAGCCGGCCAGCATGGGAATGGCGGCAAGTGTTGCACGCGCCTCGTCCGTCACCATGCCTCCCGCGCTGTTATTTCTCGACGGCAACGGTTCCACAATTTTCGCCGTTTGGCTATCATCGGAGGGGACAATCGGCGAGCTGGCGGAGAAACAGCGATGGCAGACGACAAGGATCATGGCGGGCTTGGCGCTGCCTATGCGGCGAAACGGCCAGAGGACGTGGCCGCAATCTATGACAACTGGTCGGAAACCTATGACGCCGACATGTCGGCCGCCGGCTATCGCCATCCGACCATCTGCCTGGCCCTGCTTGCCCGCCATCTGCCGCGTGGCGCCGCCCCACTTCTCGATGCCGGTGCAGGCACCGGCCTGATTGGCGAATGGCTTGCCATCACGGGCTATCCCATGGTCGAGGCACTCGACATCTCGCAAGGCATGCTGGCCAAGGCAGCGGCCAAGCGCGTCTATTCGGCCCTGCACTGCCTGGCGCTTGGCGGGCAACTGCCTTTCGCCGACGGTGCCTATGCCGGCATCGTCTCGGCCGGTGTGTTTACATCAGGCCATGTCGGTGTCGAGGGACTGGACGAGTTGATCCGCATCTGCCGGCCGGGTGGGGTGATCGTGCTGACCGTCAAGAACACGCTATGGGAAGCCGGCTTTGCCGCGCGCATAGCAGCGCTGGAGGTGCAGGGCAGGGTCGTCCGTGCCGAGGAGACGGCGCCGTACGTCTCGATGCCGGGCGAGGCGGATACGGTGCCCAGCCGCGGGCTCGTCCTGCGGGTGGCCTGACCGGCGCTCGGTCAGAGCAAATCCAGGAAAAGTGTGAAACGGTTTTCCGTCCGGAATTGCGTCAAGCAAAGAGTCTAGCTTTTGATTTTCTCGCCAACCGGGTCGACCATCGCTTCGAGATGGATTGTCGCCGGTGTCCGCTCCATAGCGACAACCAGCTCATAGCTGCCCGAGGCGAGAAAATCGTCGCTTACCCCGTCGGCATTGCGCACATAGCCGTAGCCGATGCTCTTGCCGATCGTATAGCCATAGCCGCCGCTGGCCAGATAGCCGACCGGCTCGCCATTGCGCAGGATGGTCTCGCGCCCCAGCAGCACGATGTCGGGATCGTCGATCGTGAAGCCGGCAAAGCGCTTGTTCAGCGCCGCGCCGCTGACCTTCTCCAAAGCCCGCCGCCCGACGAAATCCGTGTTTTTCCTGAGCTTCACCGCCCAGCCGAGGCCGGCCTCCTGCGGCGTGTCGTTGGGTGTGATGTCGGAGCCCCAGGCGCGATAGCCCTTTTCCAGCCGTAGCGATTCCAGCGCCCGGTAGCCGATCGGGCGGATCTCATGCTTCTTGCCGGCGGCCATCAGAGCGTCGAAGACCTCGCCGGTAGCGTCGATCGGCACATGCAGTTCCCAGCCGAGCTCACCGACATAGGTGACGCGCAGTGCCCGCACACTATGGCCGGCAATGCCGATTTCGCGCGCATGGCCGAACGGGAAAGCGGCGTTGGAGATATCCGCATCGGTCACGGCGGACAGCACATCGCGGGCGCGCGGTCCCATCAGCGACAGCGTACCGAAATCCTCGGTGACATCGCGCAGCGTGGCATCAAGGCCTTCGCCGATATGGTCGCCGATCCATGAGGCATCATGGGTGCGGAAGCCAGTGCCGGTGACGATGTAGAACATCTCCTCGGCCAGCCGGGACACAGTGAGATCGGCCTCGATGCCGCCGCGCGTGTTGAGAAGCTGCGTGTAGGTCAATCGCCCGACCGGCTTGCTGACGTCATTGGCGCAGATCCAGTCCAGCGCCTTCAGCGCGTCAGGCCCGCTCAATTCGTATTTGGCGAAGGACGACTGATCGAAGATGCCGACATACTCGCGCACATGCCGGTGTTCGTCGCCGACGGCGGCGAACCAGTTCTGCCGCCCCATCGAATAGATGTCCTGCGGCTCGACGCCTTGCGGCGCGAACCAGTTCGGCCGCTCCCAGCCGAGCTTCGAGCCGAACACGGCGCAATGCTGCTTCAGCCTGTCATAGAGCGGCGAGACGATGCGCGGCCGGCCGCTGAGATACTCCTCATGCGGGAAGCCGACCGTGTAATGTTTACCATAGGCCTCCAGCGTGCGCTCGCTCACCCATTGCCGGTCGCGATGCATGCTGGAAAAGCGCCTGATGTCGACCACCCAGAGATCGAGCGGCGCCTCGCCGTCGACCACCCATTGCGCCAGCACCCAGCCGGCGCCGCCGCCCGAGGCGATGCCGAAGGCGTTGAAGCCGGCGCCGACGAACATGTTGGCGCATTCGGGCGCTGTGCCGAGAATGAAGTTGCCGTCCGGCGTGAAGCTCTCCGGCCCGTTGATCATCTGCTTGACGCCGACGGTCTCGAGCGCCGGTACGCGCGCGATCGCCTGGCTCATATGCTGCTCGAAATGGTCGTAGTCGTCGTCGAACAGCCG
Source organism: bacterium M00.F.Ca.ET.205.01.1.1 (assembly GCA_004791255.1). Classification (GTDB taxonomy): domain Bacteria; phylum Pseudomonadota; class Alphaproteobacteria; order Rhizobiales; family Rhizobiaceae; genus Mesorhizobium. Next base: position 269,840 of record SRUQ01000010.1, on the reverse strand, counting down.
GAACTCCCAGTCATTGGGCACGTCGCCTGCGGGCAGTCCTGTCGCCCAGGCCTGCGGGTTCGGCTCATAGCCGCCCATCACCAGCCCGCCGACCTCTTCCTTGAAATAGGTGCGCCGGTCGGGATCGCGGATGGTCGGCGCGTCGGTCGCCAGGCCGGCGATCTTCTCGGTGATGATGTACTGATGCTTGACCGGCTGCAGCGGCACGTTGATGCCGGCCATGGCGCCAACCTGCCGTGCCCATTGTCCGGCGCAGTTCACCACTTTGTCGCAGGCGATGTCGCCCTGGTCGGTCTTCACCGCGGTGATGCGGCCGCCCTTCATATCGAAGCCGATGACGCGCACATTCTCGAACAGTTTCGCGCCATGCATGCGCGCGCCCTTGGCCAGCGACTGCGTGATGTCGGAGGGGCTGGCCTGGCCGTCGGTCGGCAGCCAGGAAGCGCCGACGAGGTCGCTGGTTTCCATCAGCGGCCACATCCGCTTCACCTCCGCCGGCGACAGAAGCTGCATGTCCATGCCGAAGCTCTTCGCCGTCGTCGCTAGCCGCTTGAATTCGGTCCAGCGGTCGGCATTGGTGGCGAGCCTGAGACAGCCGGTCATCTTCCAGCCAGTGGCAAGGCCGGTCTCGGCCTCGAGCCCCTTGTAGAGATCGACCGAGTATTTCAGCACTCGCGTGATCGAGGCCGAGGAGCGCAACTGGCCGACCAGGCCGGCGGCATGCCAGGTCGAGCCGGAGGTTAGCTTGCCCTGCTCGAGCAGCACCACATCGGCCTTGTGGTCACGCGCCAGGTGATAGGCCGTCGAACAGCCGATGATGCCGCCGCCGATGACGACGATCGCGGCCTGGCTAGGCAAGGTCATGATTTCAGGATCCCGTATTTTGTCCGGTAGTTTTCCAGCGCCGCGTCGAGCCGCACCAGGTTCTCTTCGGTGTAGGCGACGTAGTCGATGCCGGGCGCGTCGAGATAGAGCTCCGACACCATGCTCCACATCGCCTCGCGCAGCAGCGAGGCGCATTGCATGGCGGCGTGCGAGCGGCGGATCGCTTCGTCCGGTTCCTTCATGAAATAGGCGGTCAGGAATGCGAAGGATTCTTCGTCGCTCATGCCGGCATTGGAGGCCACGCCGGCGAGGTCGAACATCGCCGTGTTGAAGCCGGCATATTCGAAGTCGATCAGCCACAGCCTGCTGCCGTCGTCGAGAATGTTGGCCGGCAACAGATCGTTATGGCCAAAGACGATCGGCAAAAGTTTCTGCGCCCGCTCCAACTCGTCGGCCAGGGTCAGCAGGTGCGGCAGGTCGCTGCGCTTGCGGCTGCCGCCCTCGTCCAGCGTGCGCGCATAGTCGCGAATGACGTGGAACACCCAGAACATGAAGCCGGCGCCGGAGACGTGATTGGGCATCTCCCGGTGAAAGGCGCGCATCAGCGCGGCGACGCGGCCGAGATTGCCGCGCACGTCTTCCGCCTGGTAGGTTTTGGCGCCGAGGTACTCGGTCACCATGATGCCGGGTTCAGCATGGCGCACCGCCGGTGCGAAGCCGGCGGCATGCGCTGCCCGCGCGGTCATCACTTCGCGCTCACGAAAGACATGGTGGAACGGATAGTCCTGGCCGAAGCGAACGACATGCCGCCCCGCCGCGTCCTTGACCACATAATTGGCATTGCTCAAGCCGCCGGGCAGCGGCGCGATCTCGATGGCGCCTGTCCAGCAGGGCAGGGCGCGGATACGGTCCTCGGCTGTCATCAATTCGCCCCTCGTGCGGCAATGTGTCGGCGGGGCGTCACGGCTGATGTGGCCTGCCGTGTCGACGGATGCCCATTGCGGTAAAGCCCTCGTCGGCGCAGCGTATGGGATCGGTATCCCGCGTCGCGCCGACGAGTCCCATGTGCCGGGCTCTTCGAGGCCGGCATCCGCCCCCGCGGATCTGATAATTCGCTTTGCGCCGGACAGTATCCGGCCGCCTGCTCGTGCAAATCAGGTTGCGGCTCCGCCATGTCTCTCCCTTGGCAGTCCGAGCCTGCACCATGCCAGTGTCACGCCGCATGGCACAGGCTGTCAACGGAATTCTGTGGCTTTTTCTGCTGATATGACCGATTTCTTGTGGGATTGCTTGTAAGATGCAACAGATTTGTCATAGAAGCGGTCATGCGGCGGTTTGCTGCGACCGGAAATTGAGCTGATGAGCCACTCGAAACGGCACGGCGAAATCCTGCGGCTTCTGCAGGAGGAGGGCACCGTCACCATCGCCAGCCTGGCCGACCGGCTGGGTGTGTCGCTGGAGACCGTGCGCCGTGACGTCAAGCCGCTGACCAGCGACGGCTCGATCCTCAAGATGCATGGCGCCATCGGCCTGCCGTCGATGATCGGCGAGGCGCCGTTCGAACGGCGCATGCGCGAGAATGCCGACGCCAAGCGCGTCATTGCCCGCATGGTCGCCGCCACCATCCGCGACGGTGAATCGATCATGCTCGACACCGGCACGACGACCTCGTTCCTGGCCCGCGAACTGCTTGGCCACCGGCGGCTGACCGTCGTCACCAATTCGTCCGACATCGCCCGCACGCTGGCCACCGTCAACGGCAACAAGGTTTATATGGCCGGTGGCGAGCTGCGCAGCGATTCAGGCGCTGCCTTCGGCGCTTCGGCGATAGACTTCGTCAGCCGCTTCTCGGTCAGCCACGCCATCATCTCCACCGGCGCCGTCGATGCGGTGACCGGCGTCATGGATTATGATCTCGAGGAGGCCGAGTTCGCCCGCATGGTGCTGTCCCGCGGCCAGCGTTCGCTGGTCATCACCGACCACACCAAGTTCGGACGCCAGGGCCTGGTCCAGGTCTGTGGCTTCGACGGCTTTTCCGAGCTCACCACCGATCGGCCGCCGCCGCGCGACATCGCCGCCGCCCTTTCCCAGGCCGGAGCACGGCTTAGCATCGCCGGCAATGGATAATCAGGACGCGCGAAAGGTCAGGCTGAAGCAGGCGCCGGTCGGGTTGCCGTCGAGGATCTCGACGCGCCCGCCATGCAACTGCATGATTTCCTGAACCAGGTTGAGGCCGAGACCGGCACCGTGATCGAGCGGACGCAGTCGGTAGAAGGGTTCGAAGACGCGCTCTCGTTCGGCGAGCGGGACGCCGGCGCCTTCATCGCGCACCTCGATGGTGGCCGGGCGGGTGACACGCAAGGTGATCTTGCCGGCCCGGCCGCCATGCTCGATCGCGTTCTGGACCAGATTGGTCACGGCGCGCTCGATCGACGTCCGGTCGCCGATGGCGGCGACGGTGTCCTCCTCCGGCTCGAACGCCATCTCGTATCCGGCCGCAAACGCCAGCGGCGCAATGTCGACGATGACGCCGCGCGCGATCGCCACGAGGTCGATCGTCTCGAAGGCCGCCGCCTGCCGGTCGAGCCGCTGCAGGTCGAGCAACTGGCCGGTCAGCGTCGACAGCCGCGCCGCGTCCTGCAGGAGCCGCGCTCGCTCCGGTGTCGCCGGCAGCGAGGCGAGCCGCGTGTTGAGGATGGCGACCGGTGTTCTCAACTCATGCGCGGCGTCGGTCAGGAAGCGCTTGTGCTTCTCGTAGCCGGCGTCGAGGCGCGCCAGGGCCGCGTTGACCGCCCTGACCAGCGGCGTGACCTCCACCGGCACATCCTTGAGCGGCAATTGCACGCCGCGCTTGTCGATGTCGATGCGCGCGGCCTCGGTCGCCGCATGGCCGAGCCCTGAGAGCGCGCCACGCACCACCCAAGGGGTGGCGAACAGAGTGGCCAGCGCCATCAATCCGGCGAGCGGCAATATGCCTTGCAGGAAGAACTGCGGCGCCTGTCCGAGCAGCCGCAGCAGTGAAAGTCCACCCTTGGTGCCGGTCATGATCTGGACATTGCCGGCCGCCGTGTCGGTCCAGCGTATTTTTGCCTCCGGCGGCGCGCTCTCGCCGATGGCATGGTCGATACGCGCATCGCTGATGTTGTCGAGCAAGGCGGCAAATGGCTGGAACGTCGCCGGTACGGTGCCTTCCTGCAGCCGCTGCCCCTGCTTGTCGCGGATGATGAACCAGAGGTCGGCAACCCGCGAGCGCAGTTTTGTCAGATCCGAGGTCTCGCGCAGGACGAGTCTGCCGCCGACGTCACGCGCCACGGCGTCCGCCAGCACGTCCATGCTGCCATCCTCATAGTCATGCGGAATGAGCCCGGTGGCCAGCAACACGCCGACAATGCCGGCGATGATCAGCGTCAGCATCGCGCATTGCAGAAGCGCGATGCGCAGCACCAGGCTCCATTTCAGCGAACGCGGCCGCCTCATGCCGATGCCGTCTCGCGCAAGAGATAGCCGACGCCGCGGATGCCGTTGATCGTCACTCCGCTGGCCGCATCGGCGAGCTTGCGGCGCAGGCGCGAGACATGGGTATCGAGCGCGTTGGATTGAATCTCGTCGTCGAGGCCGAACACCGCCTCCATCAGCGTCTCGCGCTGCACCATGCGGCCGGTCCGCCGCATCAGCGCTTCCAGCACCAGAAGTTCGCGGCGCGGCAGGCTGAGCGGCTCGCCGCGGATCGAGGCTTCGCGATGTCCGACGTCGAGCACCAGATCCCCGGCGCGGATGAACTGCGATTGCATCGGAGCCGGACGCCGGAGCAGCGCGCGCAGCCGGGCCAGCAGCTCCTCGAAGGCGAACGGCTTCGTCAGATAGTCGTCCGCACCCATGTCCAGCCCATCGACCTTGTCGGACGTCTCGCCTCTCGCCGTCAGCATCAGCACTGGTGTGGTATTCCCCGCCGAGCGCAGTTTCGGCACCAGGGACAGCCCATCGCCATCCGGCAACTGGCGGTCGAGCAGGATGGCGTCATAGCTGTCGGCGGTGAAACCCTCGGCCTCGAGCAGCGAACCGGCATGGTCGACCACCATGTCGTGACGTTTCAGCGCGGCGCGCAGCGCCGAGACCATTTCCGGCTCGTCCTCGACCAGCAAGATGCGCATCGTCATTCCTTTCGGCGGCTGCCTGCCCGAGGCCGCTACAGCGCCAACATTGCGCAAGCATGGCAAAACCGAACGGACTGAAGTCGCCAGCGCTTTCTTTCACGTCGCCAGATTGCGCAATGTCTATGCAATCCAGTCACGGCAAATAGCAACGGTCGGCACGCCCCCCTGTGCCGGCACCAAGGCGTCGGGCCCGATTATGCAACAGGTTCGGGCCCGACACCGAAAACGAAAAAGGCGCCGAAAACGAAGTGGCGCCCAAACGAAATGAATTGGCCACACCAAAACGGGTTGGTGTGCTTTTGTCCGGGATTGAGGTTACCATGCCTGCAAGTGATGCCTTGTCTTTTCTCATGGCGTGGGCTGTGGCGCCGTTCAGGGTCGGCTCCGTCACGCCGTCCAGTTCCAGCCTGGCGGCGCTGATGACCCGGGATATCGGTCCTGAAACAGGGGCGGTGCTGGAGCTAGGCCCGGGAACCGGCCCCTTCACCCGCGCGCTGTTGTCGCGCGGCGTCAACGAGGAGGATCTGACGCTGGTCGAATCCGATCTGGATTTCGCTGCGCTGCTCAAACGGCGTTTTCCCTCTGCCAGGGTCTTCGAAATGGATGCTGTCGGCCTGCGCCACCTGACACTGTTCGAGGGGCCGCCGGCCGGCGCCGCCGTCAGTGGCCTGCCTTTCCGCCTAATCTCGCCGCGCAGGACGCTTGCCATTCTCGAAGGTGTCTTCGCAAACCTTCGTCCCGGCGCCGCGCTGTATCAGTTCACGCTCGGCCGGCGCTGTCCGTTCGACCAGGCACTGCTCGACCGGCTCGATCTCGAAGTCACGCGGGTCGGCTACACCTTCCGCAATCTCCCGCCGGCGACGGTCTATCGCGTCTCCAGGATCAAGACCGTCAGCACCTACGATTGGCGCTTCGCATGACCGGTCCGCTGTCGGCCATTCTTGGCCTGGGCCTGCTCGGCGTCTTCTGCATCGCCTTCACCGAGAAGATTCTGCCGGTTCCGCCGTCGCACGTGTTTTTGCTGTTCCTCGGCATGACGGCAGCGCCGGACGACGCGACGCTGGCAATCCTGCTGATAGTAACGACACTCGCCTCCACCAGCGGCTGTCTCGTCTGGTACACCGTCGGCCGCCGGATCGGGATTGACCGCGCCGACAGGCTGGTCGAGCGGTTCGGCAGATATGTCTTCCTGCGTCCCGCGACCTACCACCGGCTCGGACAGGCCTATCGCCGCTATCATGTCAGGGTTTCCCTGCTGGCGCAGTTCATCCCGACGGTGCGCAACTACCTGCCGATCGCGGCCGGCGCGCTCTGTCTGCCGGCCTTGCCCTTTGTGGTCGCGACGCTGATCGGAGCCACACTCTGGAATGCCGGGTTTCTGCTCACAGGCTACGCGCTGCATGGCAGCGGCAAGGATCCGCTCACCGTCGGCTTCCGCATCATCGTCATCGTGCTGGTGCTGGAAACGGCAGTCATGCTTGCGCTGCGCTTTGGCCCGGCGTGCTGGCGGCGCATCAGGTCGATGTCGGGCTAAGTCACGGCCAGCCATCGAGCCACGGGATAAGCTCTGGCCATCGGCTTTTCTTTGCGGCTGCGCCGGTGTTTAGTCCGGCCATGGCCTTCACCATCCGCCAGTTGCAGTTCTTCATCGCCGTGGCCGAGCAAGGCACGGTCTCGGGCGCCGCGCAAAACCTCTCCATCTCGCAATCCTCGGTCACCGAGGCGATCAAGGAGCTCGAAAGCGATCTCGGCGTCGAACTGTTCGAACGCCATCCGCGCGGGCTCAACATCACCCACAAGGGCCATCAGTTCCTGCGCCACGCCACCAAGATCCTGGCCGACGTGTCGGATGCGCGGCGCTCTTTTTCCAGCGAGCAGGCGTCGGCTGGCGGCCGGCTGCAGCTCGGCGTCACCTCGCTGGTGGCAGGCTACGTGTTGTCGGACCTGCTCGCCCGCTACCGCCGCGCCTATCCCGGCGTCGAGGTCTCGGCCATCGAGGACAATGGCGACTACCTTGAGCATCTTCTGATCGGCGGCAAGCTCGACATTGCCGTCATGGTCACCTCCAATTTGCGCGACCGCACGGCGCTGCAGTCGGAAATCCTCGAAGTCTCGGCCTATCGCCTGTGGCTGCCGCTCGGCCATCCGCTCGCCGGCGCCGACATCATCGGCATCGGCGATATCGCCGGCGAACCGCTGATCATGCTCACCGTCGACGAGATCGAGGAGAACACCGGCAAACTCCTGGCGGCGATCGGCGCCAAGCCGCATGTCGCCTTCCGCACCCGCTCGGTCGAGGCGGTGCGCAGCCTGGTCGCCACCGGCGCCGGCGTGGCGCTGCTGCCCGACCTCGTCTATCGCCCCTGGTCGCTGGAAGGCGACCGTATCGAGTCGCGGGATATTTCCGGATCGCTTCCGGTCGTCCAGGTTGGCATGGTGTGGCGCCGTGGCTCCGGCCTGCCACAGGCGTCGCGCGATTTCATCGGCCTTGCCCAGTCGCAGCGCACGGTGCGTCAGCGCCCTTGATCGGCAACGGATCTATCGGTAAAACCGATATCGGCTTTCTGATAAATGAATTTGCGAAACCGGAATTTTCAAAGCACCTTCGCATTCAAGGAGCGAAAGCCGCCGCCAGAGCGGCATCGGTCCATGGACGAACTGACGTTTTCAGTCCGCGCATGGTCGCCGTTGAAGACCGGGATCGGCTTCAGGGCCAGCGCCAAAATGGGAGATCGACGATGAATTCATTCCTGAAGTCATGCACCGCCCTGACGGTCGCGATGACCTTCTCCGGCCAGGCCATCGCCCAGGTCAAGGAGCTCGGCAAGGCGGAGGGCCAGGTCAACATCGTCGCCTGGCCGGGCTATATCGAGCGCGGCGAAACCGACAAGGGCTATGACTGGGTCACCGCCTTCGAGAAGGGGAGCGGCTGCAAGGTCAACGTCAAGACCGCCAACACCTCGGACGAGATGGTCTCGCTGATGAACGAGGGTGGCTTCGACCTCGTCACAGCGTCGGGCGATGCCTCGCTGCGTCTCGTTGCCGGCAAGCGCGTGCAGCCAATCAACACCGATCTCATCCCGAGCTGGAAGGCTGTCGACGAGCGCCTCAAGGACGCGCCCTGGTTCACCGTCGACAAGGTGCATTACGGCGTTCCCTACCAGTGGGGTCCGAACATCCTGATGTACAACTCCGACGTTTTCAAGGAAGCGCCCAAGAGCTGGAACGTCGTCTTCGAGGAGATGAAACTGCCGGACGGCAAGTCCAACAAGGGCCGCGTCCAGGCCTATGACGGCCCGATCCACATTGCCGATGCCGCAAACTATCTGATGTTCCACAAGCCGGAACTCGGCATCAAGGACCCTTACGAATTGAGCGAAGACCAATACAAGGCGGCGCTTGAACTGCTGCGTGTCCAGCGCACGCTGGTTGGCCGCTATTGGCACGATGCCGCCATCCAGGTCGACGATTTCCAGAACGAAGGCGTCGTCGCCTCCGGCTCCTGGCCATACCAGGTCAACACGCTGGTCGCCGCCAAGAAGCCGGTCGCCTCGACCGTGCCGGAAGAAGGCGTCACCGGCTGGGCCGACACCACCATGATGGAAGCCGACGCCGCCAATCCGAACTGCGCCTATATGTGGCTCGAACACTCGCTGTCGGCGAAGGTTCAGGGTGATGTCTCGGCCTGGTTCGGCTCGCTGCCGGTGGTGCCGGCCGCCTGCAAGGGCAACGAACTGCTCGGCGAGGAAGGCTGCAAGACCAACGGCTACGACAATTTCGACAAGATCAAGTTCTGGAAGACGCCGGTGACCAAATGCGCCACCCAGAACGACCAGTGCGTGCCTTACTACCGCTGGGTGTCGGACTATATCGGCGTCATCGGCGGTCGGTGATTTTTCTTACCCTCCCCTTGCAGGGAGGGTCGACGCGCAGCGTCGGGGTGGGGCTGCTCGGCCGCGTGCGCCAGCTCACCCCACCCGCGGCTTCGCCGCGACCTCCCCCAGCGAGGGGGAGGTGAAGTACGAGCTATCGCGATCCGACAGAACCAGACCGGCAGCAGACTGACAGCACCATGACATCGGCCGTTTCCTTCAGACAAGTTTCCCGCCATTTCGGCAGTGTTCGCGCCGTCGACGCGGTCGATCTCGACATCGCGCCGGGCGAGTTCTTCGCCATGCTCGGGCCGTCCGGTTCCGGCAAGACGACTTGCCTGCGCCTCATCGCCGGTTTCGAACAGCCGACATCGGGCTCGATCTCGATCTTCGGCGAGCGCGCCGAGGGTGTTCCGCCCTATCGCCGCAACGTCAACACGGTGTTCCAGGACTACGCGCTGTTCCCGCATCTCAACGTGCTCGACAACGTCGCCTACGGGTTGATGGTCAAGCGCGTCGGCAAGGCTGAACGGCACAAGGCGGCCGAGGAAGCGCTGTCGCTGGTCCGGCTGCCGGGCTATGGCGGCCGCCGTCCGGGCCAGCTTTCCGGCGGCCAGCGCCAGCGCGTGGCGCTCGCCCGCGCACTGGTCAACCAGCCCAAGGTGCTGCTGCTCGACGAGCCGCTCGGCGCGCTCGACCTCAAGCTGCGCGAGAACATGCAGGAAGAGCTGAAGTCGCTGCAGAAAACGCTCGGCATCACCTTCATCTTCGTCACCCATGATCAGGGCGAGGCTCTGTCGATGGCCGACCGCGTCGCCGTCTTCAATGACGGCAAGATCATGCAGATCGGCACGCCGGAGGACATCTACCAGCGGCCGAAGACGCGCTTTGTCGCTGATTTTGTCGGCTCCTCCAACGTGTTGCCGCCGGATTTCGTCCAGCGCTACAGCGGCCAGCATCGCTGGGGCAGCCTGCGCCCCGAATCCATTCGCGTCGCCCGAGCCACGAGCGGCGAGGGCGTCGCCGCCCGGCTCGTCTCCACCAACTATCTCGGCGCCACGACAAGGTTGGCGCTCGATGCCGACGGCTTGAAGCTGCACGCCATGGTGCCGGCCGGCACTGCGCTGCCGGCCGACGGCGAAGCGGTGGTGCTCACCTTCAACCGCGAGCACCTGCATTTGATGGATGAGCCGGCATGATGGTCGCGCGCACCATTCGGGTCTCCAGTGTGGCGCTCTACGGCGCCCCCCTCTGGCCTGCCGGCCATCTCCCCCACGAGGGGGGAGATCAGCTGTTGGGCCGGCTTTCGCCAACCACGAATGTCGAAGGAAGGGCGACGGCGTTGACGCTGCCAATCTTCCTCCAGTCCAAACACCCCCTCGTGGGGGAGATGTCCGGCAGGACAGAGGGGGGCGCGAAGGATCGCGGCCTTCCAAGTATTCCGCTTCAACATGCGGTGGCCCTATGACCATAGCCGCGCTCGACACAAACACCACCCCCGCCATCCTGCCCGGCAGCGGCGGCATGCGCGGCACGCTCTCCGACCTCTTCTGGCGCCGGCCGCAACTGCTCCTGCTCTTGATGCTTCTACCGCCGGTGCTGTGGCTCGGCGTCGTCTATATCGGCTCGCTGTTCGCGCTGCTGGCGCAGAGCTTTTTCTCCATCGACGAGTTCTCCGGCCTCATCAACCGCGAGTTCACGCTGAAGACTTATGGCGATCTGTTCCAGCCCGCCAATCTCGACATCATCCTGCGCACGGTGACGATGGCCGCAATTGTCACGCTGGCCTCGGCGATCGTCGCCTTTCCCATCGCCTACTACGCGGCGCGCTATGCGCGCGGCCGCTGGAAGGCGCTGTTCTATCTCGGCGTCATGCTGCCGCTGTGGTCGAGCTATCTGGTCAAGATCTACGCCTGGAAGCTGATCCTGGCCAAGGAAGGCATTTTGACCTGGCTGCTCGCCAAGCTGAACCTGTTGTGGCTGCTCGATGCCTGGCTGTCGCTGCCGGTCGTCGGCGGCAACTCGCTGTCGGTGTCGTTCACCGGCACCTTCATCGTCTTCGTCTATGTCTGGCTGCCGTTCATGATCCTGCCGGTGCAGGCGGCACTCGAGCGCGTGCCGGGCAATCTGGTCGAGGCCTCGTCCGATCTCGGCGCCTCGCCAGGGCAAACTTTTCGCAACGTGCTGTTCCCGCTGGCGCTGCCCGGCATCGTCGCCGGTTCGATCTTCACCTTCTCTCTGACGCTGGGCGATTACATTATCCCGCAGATCATCGGCACCTCGCGGCTGTTCATCGGCCAGGCCGTCTACTCGCAGCAAGGCACCGCCGGCAACATCCCGCTCGCCGCCGCTTTCACAGTGGTGCCCATCGTCATCATGGGCTTTTACCTCTGGGGCGCCAAACGCATGGGGGCCTTCGATGCGCTCTGATCGTGGCCAATCCGCTCCGCTCGGCCTGAAGATATCAGCCGCCTGCGGCCTGCTCTTCCTGCATCTGCCGATCCTGCTGATCTTCGTCTATGCCTTCACGACGGAAGAGAAGAGTTTCGTCTGGCCGCCGCCAGGCCTCACCACGCAATGGTTCGCCGTCACCTGGAACCGGCCCGACGTCTGGCAGGCGCTGTCGCTGTCGGTGCGCGTCGCCGCCATCTCGACCACCATTGCGCTGGTGCTGGGCACGCTGTGCGCCGCCGCGGTGTCGCGCACGAGATTCTTCGGCCGCGAGATGATCTCGCTGCTGGTCATCCTGCCGATCGCGCTGCCCGGCATCATCACCGGCATCGCCCTGCGTTCCGCTTTCGCGCTGGCCGACATCCCGTTCTCGTTCTGGACGATCGTGCTCGGCCACGCCACCTTCTGCGTGGTCGTGGTCTACAACAACGCGGTCGCCCGTTTCCGCCGCACCTCAGGCTCGATGATCGAGGCCTCGATGGATCTCGGCGCCGACGGTTTTCAGACCTTCCGCCATATCGTGTTGCCCAACATCGCGACCGCCCTGCTCGCCGGCGGCATGCTGGCCTTCGCGCTGTCCTTCGACGAAGTCATCGTTACCACCTTCACCGCCGGCCAGCAGCAGACGGTGCCGATCTGGATGCTGGAGGAACTGATCCGTCCGCGCCAACGCCCGGTCACCAATGTCGTGGCCATGGTCGTGGTGCTGGTGACGCTGCTGCCGATCCTGTTTGCCTATTACCTGACCCGCGACGGCGACCAGATCGCCGGCAGCGGGAAATGAAAACAGCGAATAGGAGTAGCGAATAGCAAATAGGGGACATCGGCAGCCGAACCCTATTCGCTACCCGCTATTCGCTACTCGCTCCGTTCAAGGAGAACTCCAGTGGACACCCAGATGCTGATCGGCTCGAAATTCGAGAAGGGCACCGAGACCGAGGAGCCGATCCTCAATCCCAAGACCGGAGCGACCATCCTCAACCTAGCCGAAGCCAGCCCGGCACAGATCGAGGCCGCGGTGGCGGCCGCCGAAAAGGCGTTTGCGACGTGGTCTCGCACCACGCCGGCGCAACGTTCGGGCTATCTCCTGAAAATCGCCGACCGCATCGAGGCCGAGGCCAGGGAATTCGCGACGCTTGAAGCGCTGAACTGCGGCAAGCCGATCAATGCCGTGCTCAATGACGAAATCCCGGCGATCGTCGACTGCTACCGCTTCTTTGCCGGCGCGGTGCGCTCGATGCCAGGCGTGGTCGCCGGCGAATATTTGCCCGGCCATACCTCGATGGTGCGGCGCGATGCGATCGGCATCGTCGCGTCCATCGCGCCCTGGAACTACCCTCTGATGATGATGGCCTGGAAGCTGGCGCCGGCGATTGCCGGTGGTAACACGGTCGTCTTCAAGCCGTCGGAGCAGACGCCGCTGACAACCCTGAAACTGGCGAGGGTCTTCGCCGATGTCCTGCCGGAAGGCGTCGTCAACGTCGTGCTCGGCCGCGGCGACAGCGTCGGCAACGCGCTGATCAACCATCCCAAGGTCAACATGATCTCGATCACCGGCGACGTCGCCACCGGCAAGAAGGTGCTGCAGGCCGCCGCCAAGTCGGTCAAGCGCACGCATCTCGAACTCGGCGGCAAGGCGCCGGTCATCGTTTTCGACGATGCCGACCTCGGCGCCGTGGTCAAGGGCTTGCGCGCCTTCGGCTATTACAATGCCGGCCAGGACTGCACCGCCGCCTGCCGCATCTATGCCGGCAAGAAGATCTACGACAGGCTGGTCGCCGATCTGTCCTCGGCCGTATCGACCATCAAATACAACCAGGCAGACGACACCGAGAACGAGATCGGGCCGCTGATCTCGCGCCGCCAGCGCGACCGCGTTGCCAGTTTCGTCGAGCGGGCCTCGGAACTGAAGCACATCGAGATCACCACCGGCGGCAAGCCGGGCGAAGGCTCAGGCTTCTACTACCAGCCGACCGTCGTCGCCGGCGCGCTGCAGGAGGACGAGATCGTGCGCCGCGAAGTGTTCGGCCCGGCCGTCTCGATCACGCGATTTTCGGAAGTCGACGAAGCGGTCAACTGGGCCAATGACAGCGATTACGGGCTGGCGTCATCCGTGTGGACCAGGGATGTATCCCGCGCCATGGCAACCGCGGCGCGCCTGCAATATGGCTGCACCTGGATCAACACCCACTTCATGCTGACCAACGAGATGCCGCATGGCGGCCTGAAGCAGTCCGGCTACGGCAAGGACATGTCGCTCTACGCGCTGGAGGATTACACCGCCGTTCGCCACGTCATGGTGGCGCACGGCTAGAACAAGAAGGAAGGCAAGCATTCAACCAGGGAGGAAGAACATGAATCGCCGCCAGTTTCTGACATCAGCAGCCATCGCCGCCACGCTTCTCGCCGTGGCGCCGTCCTTCGCCGCCGATACCGCGCAGTCGGTGGTCGAAGCCTATGTTGCCGCCTGGAATGCGCATGACTCGGCCAAGGCTGCCGGCTACTTCACCGACGACGTCACCTACTACGACGCTTCCGTCGGTAAGCCGGTCACGGGTCGGGAGGCCGCCAAGACCGGTGTGATCGACAATTTCCTCAAGGCCGTTCCCGACGCTGTCTGGACGATGAAGGGCGTCCCCGTGATCGAGGGCGACCGCGTCGCGTTCGAGTGGGAGTTCTCCGGCACCAACACTGGCCCCTGGGCCGACGGAACTGCTGCCACCGGCAAGAAGTTCTCCTTCACCGGCGCCTCGATGTTCTCCGTCAAGGACGGCAAGATCGCGGCCCAGAGCGACTATTACGACGCGCTCGGCTTCTACAAGCAGCTCGGCCTGATGTAGGGCAAATCCTCCCTGCTCCCCGTTCACGGGGAGAAGGTGGCCCGAAAGGCCGGATGAGGGGCGGCACAACCCTGGCGAGGTTGGCTCCGCCCATCATCTGCCTGCCGGACAGCCCTCCGCTATGGCTCCGGGCGTTCGTCGCTTCGATCGACAAATCGTTGTCGATCGACCCGCCTGCGGCGGTCGCTTCTCACCTCCCCGCAAGCGGGTAGAAGTACGCTGGCGACTACTCCACGATCCGATAGATGTTCCACAGGCTGGTGCCCGACACGACATAGGGCTCTATCTCCTTGCCCCATTTGGCGTGCGCGTCGATCTTGCCGATCTTGGCGAAGAACGCCTCCAACTGGGCCAGGCTCTCGACCTGGTGATGGGACTCGACCGTCGCTTCCCTTGCGCCGATCGATCCGGTCATGATCTGGAACTTGAGGTCGGCGATGCCGACCTGCGAGCCGATCTCGCGTTCCCATTTTTTCAGCAGTTCGAGCACGGTCTGCTTGTGCCCGAACTTGGCGTCGATCTGCCATCTGGCGCTAAACATCGGTCTTCCTCCCTGTTTGCGGTTCTAGGCCGCTGCCGTTCCACCTATTGATCTACTCGTCCCAGGCCTGCACGACGGTCTGCCGCTCGATCTGGCCGTTCTTTAGCTCAAGCATCGCCGCGCAGAACACCTTGGTGCCGTCCGGGTAGACGCAGGCCTGGGTGAAAGCGAGGTTGTCGCCATCGGCGATCGTGGTGTCGACCTTGTGGGTCATCGCCCGACTGCAGATGTCGTCCCAGAACATGGTGATCGCCGCCCGCCCGCGCACTTCGCGCGGCTTGCTCGGCGGGTTGTTGCGGTCGATCACCCGCACCAGCGCGTCGTCGGCGTAGAAACTCGACAGCATCTTTCCATCACGGCCTTCGATCGCCTTCTTGATCGCCGCGCCGTCCACGGTTTGTGTCTTGGTCAACATTTCGATCTCCATGGCCCGTATGACCGGGCGTTCGATTGGGAGCCGCCCGGCACGATGCCGGGCAGCGTATGCTTCACTGCGACTTGGCCTTGACGGCGGCGAACACGTCGTCCGTCTGCTTCTTGAAAGTCTTGAGGTCGACCTGGCTGCCGTTGAGCATCGTCGACCAGTGGCGCACGATCGCGGCCATCGCCACGGCCTCCTTGATTTCCTCGTCGCTTGCACCATTGAGCTTGGCCGCCTCGGTGTGGAAATAGACGCAGTATTGGCACGGGATCTGCGCCGCGACGGCGAGCCCCAACAGTTCCTTGGTCTTGCCGTCGAGCGCGGTCTTGGGGTTGAGCTGGACGCCCTTGATCTCGGCCCAGGCGCCGGCGATGGCGACGTCGGGCAGTGTCTTGAACATATCCGGCACCGAGCCGAGCGTGGCCTGGATGTCCTTGTAAGCGGCGGTGGCCGAAGCATCCTCGGCCTTTGCGGGAACGACAGTGAACAGCGCGCCGATGCTTGCCGCAATCACCAGTGACGTCAGTATCCGGTTCGACTTCTCCATCTCATCCTCCATTCGCAGTGCCTTCGCGGCGATATCGCCTGGCCTGCATTGGGAGTTTGTATCGCTTATGGAGCTTTGGCCGCTTCGCCCGAAAGCGCCATGGCTCTCATGGCCCGTCCGGGCCAGTGTGCCTGGCCGAAAATGCCGCCGCCGCCGCCCGAGACGGCAAATCGAGCTTGAGCAATATGTTGGCCACATGTCGCTTGACCGTGTGCTCACTGAGCCTGAGTTCGCCGGCGATCGCCGCGTTGCTTTTGCCATCGGCGATCAGGTTCACCACCTCGCTCTCCCGTGCCGTCAACGCAGCGGGTTCCTCCGGTTTGGACTTGGGGCGGCAGGCCGGCTCTAGATGTTGCTCCGACGTCGCATGCACCACCGGCAATGGTTCATCCAGGTCGCCGAGGCTGACGCGCCCGGCATCGGCGAAATGCAGGCCGGAACCCGCCGCCAGATCGGCAACCAGCCGCGAGGCGATGATATCGCCGCGCCCGGCATGGTTCGCCAATTGCATGGTCACGCGCGCCGTCAGCCCGGCCGGCGGGCCGCGCGCTTCGATCTCGCCGGCATGGACCCCCTGAGCACTCGCCACGCCGATCTGCTGCGCCGCCTCGCGCAGCGCCGCGGCACAGCGGATGGCGCGCGCCGGCCCGTCGAAGCGCGAGATCATCAATTCGCCATGCGTGCCCGCGGCGCGGCCGCCATGACGCCCGACCAGCAGCCGCCAACTCTCCTGAAAGCGCTGGCTGCGCTCGTGCCACATGCGGTCGCCAAGCTTGGCCGTGTCGTAGATGCGTGTCACCAGCAATGCGGCAAGCACGCGCTCCGTGTCTGACACCGCCGGCTGGCCGGTGAGGAACTCCTCGATCAGATCGGCGACGCGGTCGACATCGCCGGTCCAGATCGGATGGTCGCGCCCGGCGACCTCGATCAGCCGCGCATTCGGGATCTTCCGGGCCAGGAAGCGGCTGGCCTCGGGGTCGACGCGAACATCGTTGCGGCGATGGATCAGCAGCGTCGGCGCGCTGATTGTACCGAGGATGTCGCGCACGTCGATCCCGGCATTCATGCGGGCAAGAGCGGCCGCCGCGGTCGGGCTTGCCGACAAACGTTCGAAACGCGCCCACCACTGGGTAAAATGCGCGTCGTCGACCCGGCCCGGCGCGAAATTGGGCAGAGTGGCGCCGGTGCCCCAGGCCGTCTCCGCCATCTCGATGAAGGCATCGAGGCGCTCCGGGGGCATCACCCATTTGTGGAAATGCGCGTAGCCGCCATAGAGCGCCAGCGCCCGCGTTCGCTCCGGATAAGTGGCGGCGAACAGCATCGCCATCGGCGCGCCTTCGGAAGCACCGAGCACCGCCGCACGGCCGCTGCCGGCGGCATCCATCACCGCGCGCACATCGTCCATGCGGGTTTCGAGACTGGGCAAATGTCGGGTGTCGACACGGTCGGAAAGACCCGTGCCGCGTTTGTCGAACAGGATCAGCCGCGAGAAGGCCGAAAGCCGTCGCAAGAGCCTTGTATAGCCCTCGTCTTCCCAGTGCAGGTCGAGATTGGAAATGAAGCCCGGCACGAAGACGAGATCGAACGAGCCCTGACCGACCACCTGATAGGCGATCCGCACGTCGCCGCTACGGGCGTATCGGGTCTCGATCGGCCTCACGGTTTATTGCGCCCGGCCTGACGATTTCTGATCGCCGACCATAGCAGAGCCGCGTCGGTCGCGGCAGCTTAAACTTTAGCAAGAGAAATACAGGCCGGCGTCGCCGTGGAGACTATCGTTGAGACGCGGCGACGTCGGCCGGCGAGGCCTCGAGCCCGAGCTTGAGATCGGCCTCGGCCGGTGTGATCGGCCGTTTGATCCTGGCCGAAGCGACCACGACCAGCTCGTCGAAGCCTTCGCCGCCGGCATCCAGCATCTCGAAGAACTGCCGCCGCATCCTCGGCTCCCAGAACTTGTTGATATGCTCGGCAACGCCCGCAACGCCTTCCTCGCGTGGCCTGGAGTGGAAGAAGGCCGCGATCTGGTTGGCCATGCGCACCAGCTTTTCCCTGGTGCTCATGATGTGATCTTCGTCATGCGACATGCTGGGCAACTCCATGAGCCACCCGGTCGGGGTGGGTGAAAACATCGAAATCGTCGCCGCGCACCAACGCCACCAGCGTCATGCCGGCCTCCTGCGCGGTGCGGATGGCCAGTGCTGTCGGCGCCGACACGGCAATGATGAAGGCCGAACCGATGGCCGCGGTCTTCTGCACCATCTCGACCGAAACACGTGATGTCACAACGACCGCGCCCGAAGCGCCGTCGATGCCGGCCTTCGCCAGCGCGCCGGCCAGCTTGTCCAGCGCGTTGTGGCGGCCGACATCCTCGCGCGCCATGACGACGCCCTTGCCGGGGATGTAGAAGCCGGCGGCGTGTACCGCTCCGGTCTCGCTGTGCAGCGGCTGCAATTTGGAGAGAAGCCTGACCGAACGCACGATGTCGTCCGCAGCAAGCGTAAGTTTTGACGCACCGACTGCGTCGACCGAGCGCATTGCCTCCTCGATCGATTCGATACCGCACAGCCCGCAGCCGACCGGTCCGGCGAGCCGGCGCCGCCGCGCCTCGAAGCGCGTATTGGCCTGGTCCTTCAGCCGGATCTGGATGTCGATGCCGGCGCCATGATCCTCGACCTCGATCGCTTCGATCTCGTCGGCTGAAGCGATGATGCCTTCGGTCAGCGAGAAGCCGAGCGCGAAATCCTCGAAATCGGCCGGGCTTGCCATCATCACCGCATGCGTCGTGCCGGCGAAAGAGAACGCCACCGGCGTCTCCTCCGGCACCATGCGGTTGGCCGCCGTCGTGCCGCCGGCACGGTGCGCCAGCCGCGATATCTGCGTCGTCGCTTTGCGGCGCGCGGCCAAGACTACTCCGCCGCCTGCAGCGGAGCGATGCGGCGGCTGTGCTCGGCCTGCTCGTTATAGTCGCGCTGCCATTCCGACGGCCCGTTGGAGGCGCCGACCTGCACCGCAGTCACCTTGTATTCCGGGCAGTTGGTGGCCCAGTCGGAGAAGTCGGTGGTGATGACGTTGGCTTGCGTGTCGGGATGGTGGAAGGTGGTGTAGACCACGCCCGGAGACACCCGGTCGGTGATCAGCGCGCGCAGCGTCGTCTCGCCCGAGCGGCTAGTCAGCCGCACCCAGTCGCCATCGCGCAGGCCGCGGTTCTCGGCGTCGTGCGGATGGATTTCCAACCGGTCCTCCGAGTGCCACATGACGTTGTCGGTGCGTCTGGTCTGCGCGCCGACATTGTACTGGCTGAGGATGCGGCCGGTGGTGAGCAGCAGCGGGAAGCGCGGCCCGGTTCTTTCGTCCGTCGCCACATATTCGGTGCGAATGAACTTGCCCTTGCCGCGCACGAAACCGTCGACATGCATGATCGGCGTTCCGAGCGGCGCCTTCTCGTTGCACGGCCATTGCACGGATCCGACACGGTCGATCAGCTCAAAGGAGACGCCAGCGAAGCTTGGCGTCGTCTTGGCAATCTCTTCCATGATTTCGGCGGGATGCTGGTAGTTCCAGTCGAGTCCAAGCGCGCGGGCAAGCTCCTGCGTTGCCTCCCAGTCGGCATAGCGCGCCTTCGGCTCCAGAACCTTGCGCACCATGTTGATGCGGCGCTCGGCATTGGTGAAGGTTCCGTCCTTTTCCAGGAAGGTCGAGCCCGGCAGGAAGACATGCGCGTAGTTCGCCGTCTCGTTGAGGAACAGGTCATGCACGACCACGCATTCCATCGCGGCCAGCCCCGCGGCGACATGCTTGGTGTCGGGATCGGACTGCAGGATGTCCTCGCCCTGGATGTAGATGCCCTTGAACGAGCCGTCGACGGCGGCGTCCAGCATGTTGGGGATGCGCAGGCCCGGCTCGTCGTCCAGCTTCACGCCCCACAGGGTCTCATAGATATCGCGCACGGCTTCGCCGGAGATGTGGCGGTAGCCCGGCAGTTCGTGCGGGAAGGAGCCCATGTCGCACGAGCCCTGCACGTTGTTCTGGCCGCGCAGCGGGTTCACGCCGACGCCGGGGCGGCCGATATTGCCGGTCGCCATGGCGAGGTTGGCGATCGCCATCACCGTGGTCGAACCCTGGCTGTGTTCCGTCACGCCGAGGCCGTAATAGATCGCGCCGTTGCCGCCCTTGGCATAGAGGCGCGCGGCACCGCGGATCAGTTCGGGATCGACGCCGGACAGCTTGCCGACAGTCTCCGGGCTGTTTTCCGGCAAGGCGACAAACGACGCCCAGTCCTGGAATTCGGCCCAGTCGCAGCGCTCACGAATGAAGGCTTCGTCGAACAGGCCCTCGGTGACGATGACATGCGCCAGCGAGGTCAGCACCGCAACGTTGGTGCCGGGCTTCAGCGGCAGGTGATAGTCGGCTTCGATATGCGCCGACTTGACCATCTCGGTGCGGCGCGGATCGAGCACGATCAGCTTGGCACCCTGGCGCAGCCGCTTTTTCAGCCGCGAGGCGAACACCGGATGGGCGGAAGCAGGGTTGGCGCCGATGATGACGGCGACATCGGTGAAGTCGACGGAGTCGAAATCCTGCGTGCCGGCCGAGGTGCCGTAGGTCTGGCCGAGGCCGTAGCCGGTCGGCGAATGGCAGACGCGGGCGCAGGTGTCGACATTGTTGTTGCGGAAGCCCTGGCGCACAAGCTTCTGGACGAGGTAGGTCTCCTCATTCGTGCAGCGCGACGAGGTGATGCCGCCGATCGCGGTGCGGCCGTACTGATACTGGATACGGCGGAATTCGTTGGCCGTATGGGCGATCGCCTCTTCCCAGCTCACTTCGCGCCAGGGGTCGCTGACCCTTTCACGGATCATCGGCGACAGGATGCGGTCCTTGTGGGTGGCATAGCCATAGGCGAAACGGCCCTTCACGCAGGAATGGCCGTGGTTCGCCTTGCCCTCCTTGTAGGGCATCATGCGAATGACCTCGTCGCCCTTCACTTCGGCCTTGAAAGAGCAGCCGACGCCGCAATAGGCGCAGGTGGTGACGGCCGAGCGCTCCGGCATGCCCTTGGCGAGCACGGTCTTCTCGCGCAGTGCATCTGTAGGGCAGGCCTGGACGCAGGCCCCGCAGGACACGCATTCGGAAGCGATGAAGTCCTCATGCATGCCGGCGACCATGCGCGATTCGAAACCGCGGCCCTCGATGGTCAGCGCGAAGGTGCCCTGCACCTCTTCACAGGCGCGTACGCAGCGCGAACAGACGATGCATTGCGCCGCATCATACGTGAAATAGGGATTGGATTCATCGCGGGCGATGTAGTCGACCGCCAGCGAGCCGTGGCCGGGCGCCACGCCGTTTTCCTGCTTGACGTGGTTGCGGCCTTCAACGCCGTAGCGATTTTCGGACAGGCCGACGGACTTGGCCACCGCGTCGAACTCGCTGGCGCCGGTTCCGGCCGTCTCATTCCAGCCCGTCGGATGATCGGAGACGTAGAGCTCCATCACACCGCGGCGAATGGCGTCGAGCCGGTCGGACTGCGTGCGCACCACCATGCCTTCGCCGACCGGCGTCGTGCAGGAGGCGGGCGTGCCGCCACGGCCTTCGATCTCGACCAGGCAGACGCGGCAGGAGCCGAACGAGTCCAGCATGTCGGTGGCGCAGAGTTTCGGGATTTCGACCCCGCCCTCCATCGCCGCGCGCATGATCGACGTGCCTTCCGGCACGCTGATGCTGCGGCCGTCGACGACCAGCGTGATCTGCTTCTGCGCCTTCGATTCCGGGGTTCCGTAATCGAGTTCTTCGATGAGCGTCGGGAAGTCGGCCTTGATGTTCATCTGCCAGCTCCTATTCAGCAGCCACGCGCGCCGGCGCAGGCTTGAAATCCTCGGGGAAATGCGTGATCGAACTCATCACCGGGTAGGGCGTGAAACCGCCCAGCGCGCAGAGCGATCCGAACTTCATCGTGTTGCAGAGGTCGGTGACCAGAGCGAGGTTCTTTTCCGGTTCTATGCCGGCGGCGAGCCTGTCGATGGTCTCGACCCCGCGCGTCGAGCCGATGCGGCAGGGGGTGCACTTGCCGCAGCTCTCGATGGCGCAGAACTCCATGGCAAAGCGCGCCTGCTTCAGCATGTCGGCGGTGTCGTCGAACACGGTGATGCCGGCATGGCCGATCAGCCCGTCGCGCTTGGCGAATTCCTCGTAGTCGAACGGCGTGTCGAACAGTGCGCGCGGGAAATAGGCGCCGAGCGGGCCGCCGACCTGAACCGCCTTGACCGGCCGGCCGGTCGCCGTGCCGCCGGCGATATCGTCGACGATCTCGCCCAGCGTCATGCCGAAGGCCGCCTCGAACAGGCCGCCTTGCTTGACGTTGCCGGCGATCTGGATCGGGATAGTGCCGCGCGAGCGGCCCATGCCGAAATCCTTGTAGAAGGCAGCGCCCCTGTCCATGATGATGGGCACCGAGGCCAGCGAAATGACGTTGTTGATCACCGTCGGCTTGCCGAACAGGCCTTGGATCGCCGGCAGCGGCGGCTTGGCGCGCACCACGCCGCGCTTGCCTTCCAGGCTGTTCAGGAGCGAGGTTTCCTCGCCGCAGACATAGGCGCCGGCGCCGACGCGGATTTCCATGTCGAAGGCGTTGGGAGAACCCAGCACATTGACGCCGAGCACACCGTGCTTGCGGGCGATCTCGACGGCCTTGTTCATCGTCGCCACCGCATGCGGATATTCCGAGCGGATATAGACGAAACCCTTGGTCGCGCCGGTGGCGATGCCGGCAATCGCCATGCCTTCGATCAGCACGAAGGGGTCGCCTTCCATGATCATGCGGTCGGCGAAAGTGGCGCTGTCGCCCTCGTCGGCGTTGCAGACGATGTATTTGCGCTCGTCCGCCGTATCGAGCACCGTCTTCCACTTGATGCCGGTCGGGAAGCCGGCGCCACCGCGGCCGCGCAGGCCCGACTCCGTCACCTGTTTCACGATATCGGCCGGGGCCATGGCGACGGCATTCTGCAGGCCCTTCAGCCCGCCGAGCGATTTATAGGCGTCGAGCGACAACGGGTCGTTGATGCCGCAGCGGGCGAAGGTCAGCCTGGTCTGCTTGGCCAGGAACGGAATCTTGTCAGGGGAGCCCAGCCAGCGCTTGTGATGGCCGCCCTTGAGGAAGCCGCTGTCGAACAGGCTTTTGACGTCCGACGGCTTCACCGGCCCGTAGGCGACGCGGCCCTCCGCCGTCGCGACCTCGACCATCGGTTCGAGGAAATAGGCTCCCCGCGAGCCGTTGCGCACGATCTTGGCTTCGATGCCGCGCTCGGCGAGCTCGTTTGCGATCGCCTTGGCAACCTTTTCCGCGCCGAGCGCCAGCGCGCCCGAATCGGCTGGAATGTAGATCCGCGGGATCATGAGCGCACCTCCGCGACGATCTCGTCGAGTTTCTCGTCATCGAGCCGCCCGATCACCTCGCCGTCGAGCATCGCCGACGGCGAACAGGCGCACAGCCCGAGGCAATAGACCGGCTCCAGCGTCACCGAGCCGTCGCGGGTGGTCTCATGGAAATCGATGCCGAGCAGCTGCTTGACCTTGGCTGCGATCGCATCCGAGCCCATCGACTGGCAGGCTTCCGCCTGGCAGAGCTTGAGCACATGGCGGCCAGCCGGCCGGGCACGGAAGTCATGATAGAAGGTGACGACACCGTGCACTTCGGCCCTGGAGAGGTTCAGCCCGTCGGCGATGACAGGCAGCACCTCCTGCGGCACATGGCCGAATTCTTCCTGGATGCCGTGCAGGATCGGCAGCAGCGGACCTTCAAGGTCCTTCAATTCCTGGACAATCGCCGCGGTGCGTGATGCGATTTCGGTACTTGCAGGCTGCATCGTCATGCAGCGCCCTCCCTGGTCGTGGCGTCTAGCGCTAAGTGCTTAGGAAACCAGAGGAAACCACTGGAATCAATAAAGCCGTTTCGTCGCTTGATAGAAATCTTCTATCGATTGCCGTCAGTCCTCCTGTGTAGACCTAGTGGTGGGCACGGAAATCGTCTGCCAGCGCCATCGCCTCGTCCAGCAGCGCCTGCACCAGCGGCGTGTGTGGTTCGCGCGGCGCCGCCACCAGGCCGACCGTGTGGCTGGCGTCCGGTTCGACGATCGGAATGGCCCGGATCGGCTCGGAAAAGCCGAATGTTTCCGCGAGGTTGAGCGGCATGATCGACGACCATTTGCCGGTCCGGATGTGCGAAAACAGCACGATCATCGAATTGGATTCCAGCGTCGGCCTTACCTGCACGCCAGCCTCGGCCAGATGCTGGTCGATGATACGGCGGTTCTGCATATCCGGCGTCAAAAGGCAAAGCGGCAGCCGGCTGATTTCGGCCCATGTCACTTTGTCGCGGTCGGAATAGGGGTTTCCGATGGCGGTGATCAATTGATAGCGTTCGTCATAGAGCGGCACGCTGGTCACCCGTCCGAGCGGCTCGTTGTCGAGATAGGTGATGCCGGCGTCGACGTCGAAATTGCCGAGCAGCGACAGCACTTCGATCGAGGTTCGCGACAGCACCGAGAAAGTGACGCCCGGATGCTTGTCGCGAAACGGCGTCGTCAGCCGCGCCACCATGGCGAGCGCGGTGGGAATGGCGGCAATCCGGATACGGCCGGAAAGGCCGTGGCGCGCCGCCCGCATCTCCTCGCGCATGGTCCTTGAATCGCCGACGATGCGCCGGGCCCACTCCAGCACCTGCTTGCCCTCCGGCGTCAGCCCCTGGAAACGCGACCCGCGATGGACCAGCATGACGCCGAGCTGGCCCTCGAGCTGCTTGATCCCGGCCGACAAGGTCGGCTGGGTGACGCCGCACACTTCCGCCGCGCGGCCGAAATGCTCTTCCTTGGCCAGCGCGATGAAGAATTCGAGTTTGTCGATCATGGTTGCGACTTCGCTTCCCCATCAGAATAGGAATTTCTAAATCCAAAAAAGAATGAGGATCAGGACGGTATAGCACCCAAGGGAGGAGCGACCAAAAAGAGCGTCGCCGCCACCGTGGCCACGATGGCGTGCGGCAGCAATATGCGAGGCCAAACCATTATCTTCAGTGCCAGCGCGCCACGGCCATGGGTATGCCAAGAGTGTGACCATGACGTTGCGATCTGATATGGCGGAAACTCGCCCGTTGGGCTCACGAAATAATTTTCAATAGCGTATACCCGCTTATAGTATGCCTGCTGGCTTGTTTTCCATAGTGCTTCGATTATCCAGAATACAAGAGCGCTGCCAGAGGCAATCAGCAAAATCATTGGAACTTTTTGTGTGTATGACGTTACTATACCCGCCGCGCTAAGGGTAACACTCCACGCTTTTATTGTCAGTGCCTTGCTGTCAAAATCCTCAATTATCTGCTGAATTCGCATGTATTCTCTTGATAGATGTTCCACGGAGCCCTGCCCATAATCCATGATATCCTCCAATCCAAACGGCCAAAAAATCGGATGCGATGAAGAGCTAGAACCTAGAACGATGAATTCACAAGAGAAGAAATCAAGACATCTGCGCCACCTGGAGCGGTGAACAACTTTCGTGAAAGGGGGCAATCGCGGCCCGAAATGCCCCCCAAGCCGTCAACTGCGGCCACGGCGCAGGGTGCTGAAGGCCGGCCAGATCGTCTTCAACGCCCGCAAGTCGACCATCGACTGCACGGTTCGCAGCCTTGGCGAGGATGGCGCCGCCATTGATGTTTCCAACATCGCCGGCATTCCGGGGGAGTTCGTGCTGGCCATCATCAGGGCGGATCGGGTGGTCGCCCAGGCCGAGAGGCGTCTGGAGCTCGCTTTCGACTGATTTGGCCCGCCGTTCCGGCGCTCAATCCACATATTTGAGCCGGCTCACTGTTCCCTGCGGCGCGTCGCGGCGTTATGGGAGTGAAACCGGAGGGTCGACACATGCTGGGCTGGTTCCGCAAGCTGCTGCCGCGCGAAGATCGTTTCTTCGACCTGTTCGAGCGGCATTCCCGCACCGTGGTTGGCGGCGCGGAGGCGCTGCAGCAGCTCCTTCAGGGCAATGATGTCGATCGCTGGAGCCAGAAGATCGTCGAACTGGAGGACGAGGCGGATCACATCACCGCCGACGTCCTGCTTGCCGTCCGGCGCTCCTTCATCACACCTTTCGATCGCGGCGACATCAAGGACCTGATCCAGTCGATGGATGACGCCATCGACATGATGCACAAGACCGTGAAGACGGTGCGGCTGTTTGAAAAGCGCGAGTTCGATCCGCTGATGCAGGAAATGGGCGGCGTCATCGTCGACGCCGCCAGGCTGGTCGCCGAGGCTATCCCGCTGCTCGGCAAGGTCGGCGCCAACAGCGCGCGCCTCAATGCCATCGCCGAGGAAGTCATGCGCGCCGAAGGCCGCGCCGACGATCTGCATGAGCAGGGCCTGAAAGACCTGTTCAAGCGGCATGGCCGCGGCGACGCGATGGCCTACCTGATCGGCTCGGAGATTTATGGCCAGTTGGAGAAGGTGGTCGACCGCTTCGAGGACGTCGCCAACGAGATCAGCGGCATCGTCATCGAGAACGTCTAGACGATGGAAGCTGCGATCGCCTTTCCCTTGCTCGCCGGCCTCGTCGCCGTGGCGCTGTTCTTCGATTTTCTCAATGGCCTGCACGACGCCGCCAATTCCATCGCCACCATCGTCTCCACGCGCGTGCTGCGGCCGCACTATGCGGTGGTCTGGGCGGCCTTCTTCAACTTCATCGCCTTCATGTTCTTCGGCCTTCATGTCGCCGAGACCGTGGGCAAGGGCATCGTCGACGTCAGCATTGTCACGCCGGCGGTGATCTTCTCGGCGCTGGTCGGAGCCATCGTCTGGAACATCGTCACCTGGGTTGCCGGCATTCCCTCGAGCAGCTCGCATGCGCTGATCGGCGGGCTGGTCGGCGCCGGCGTTGCAAAGGCAGGCGTCGGCGCCATCGTCTGGTCGGGGCTTGGCAAGACGGTCGCCGCCATCGTGCTGTCGCCGGCAACCGGTTTTGTCCTGGCGCTGCTGCTGGTCCTCGTCGTCTCCTGGCTGTTCGTGCGCCAGACGCCGTTCGCCGTCGACAGCAGCTTTCGCATCCTGCAGTTCTTCTCGGCCTCACTCTATTCGCTCGGCCACGGCGGCAACGACGCCCAGAAAACCATGGGCATTATTGCCGTGCTGCTCTACTCGCAAGGCATGCTCGGCACGACGTTCTACGTGCCGCTCTGGGTGGTCCTCACCTGTCAGACGGCGCTGGCGCTGGGCACACTGTTCGGCGGCTGGCGCATCGTCCACACCATGGGCTCGAAGATCACCAGGCTGAACCCCATGCAGGGGTTCTGCGCCGAGACCGGCGGTGCGATCACCTTGTTTGCCGCCACCTGGCTCGGCGTTCCCGTCTCGACTACGCACACCATCACCGGCGCCATCATCGGCGTGGGTGCGGCTCGACGCGTTTCGGCGGTGCGCTGGGGCATTGCCGGCAACATCGTCGTCGCCTGGGTCGTCACCCTGCCGGCGACGGCGGCGATATCGGCTCTCACCTATCTCGCCGTCAACCTTGCGGGTTGAGGGAAGCGCCGGCAATGGCGATATGGTCTACCCGTTCACGAGATTGAGGATGTTGCCGTCCGGGTCCTTGAACCATGCGACCTTCATGCCCTGGCCGACATGGATGTCGCCTTCGAGCGTCAGGCCGGGCATTTCGTAGTGCTCGAAGGCAACGCCTTTCGACCTCAGCGACTTGACGATCGGTTCGATCTGGTCGCCGACCGTCCACGTCACCGCCGTCGCCTTGTTGGTGCCGGCGAATTGCGAATGATAGACGTTGATGACCGTGTCACCGCTTTTGTAGACGAGCAGTTCGCCGCCAATGTCGTCCACCTGCTTGAGGCCGAGCGTTCCCTCATAAAAAGTCTTGGCCTGCTCCAGGTCCTTCACCGCGACATTGGCCGTCGCATTGCTGTTTTCGAGCATGACTGTCTCCTTCACTGGTTGTCGGTCGATGGCAATTGAAATAGCGCGAGCCGCCCGTTTGACCATGGTCGATCCTGCGGCTGATCGAGGTTACGAACCTCCCATGGCAAATCGACACCGTCCGTCGCTTTCCGGAACACGCAAGGCGAGCCATTGCGCCACAGCTTGGTTCTGTCTGGAAACTGCACTATTTGGAACACCAAACCCCGAGGAAGAAAATCATGCCCGTCACCAAGGACGCCGTCATCGAACGCCTGAAAACGGTCAACGGGCCGGACTTCACCGGCAACATCGTCGACCTCGGCATGGTTTCGGAAATTTTCATCGCCGACGGGAAGGTTTTCTTCTCGATCACGGTTCCGGCCGCGCGCGCCCAGGAGATGGAGCCGCTGCGCGCCGCCGCCGAGCGGGTGGTGAAGGCCATACCCGGTGTCGCCGGCGCCGTCGTGGCGCTGACGGCCGAAAAGAAGGGCGGCGGCATGGAAGCGCCGGTGCCTTCGCGCCCCGCGCCAAGGCCGGCGCCCGCGGCCGCGCCTCGCGCTGCTCCGCATGCGCCCGCTTCGCAAAGCCAAGGCAGGCGCGGCGTGCCCGGCATCGAGGCGATCATCGCGGTCGCTTCCGGCAAGGGCGGCGTCGGCAAGTCGACCACCGCCGTCAACCTGGCGCTTGGTCTCGCCGCCAATGGCTTGAGGGTCGGTGTGCTCGATGCCGATATCTATGGCCCGTCCATGCCCAGGCTTCTCGACATCCACGGCCGGCCGCAGACCGTCGACGGCAAGATCATGAAACCGATGCAGAATTACGGCCTCAAGGTGATGTCGATGGGCTTCCTCGTCGACGAGGAGACGCCGATGATCTGGCGCGGGCCGATGGTGATGTCGGCGCTGACGCAGATGTTGCGCGAGGTCGAATGGGGCGCGCTCGACGTGCTCGTCGTCGACATGCCGCCCGGCACCGGTGACGCGCAACTCACCATGGCCCAGCAGGTGCCGTTGGCTGGCGCCGTCATCGTCTCGACACCGCAGGATCTTGCCCTGATCGATGCCCGCAAGGGCCTCAACATGTTCAAGAAGGTCGACGTGCCGCTGCTCGGCATCGTCGAGAATATGAGCTATTTCCTCGCCCCTGACACCGGCAAGCGCTACGACATCTTCGGCCATGGCGGCGCCCGCCGCGAGGCCGAAAGGCTCGGCGTCACCTTCCTTGGCGAAGTGCCGCTGGAAATGGGCATTCGCGAAAGTTCGGACGCCGGTGCGCCGGTGGTGGTCTCGAAGCCCGACGGCGCCGAGGCAAAAATCTACCGCGACATTGCAACAAAGGTCTGGGACCGGGTCAACGAAGAGCGCGGCGCGGCGGAAGCCGCGGTGCCGAGCATTGTGTTCGAGTGAGCATTGCGCACGCCGGGGAAGCCAAGTCAGGAAATCCAGAGAAGGAGGGGCGGACGCAAATGACGCTTGAATGCATCAATCCCAAGGATCTACCGACACCCGATACCTACACGCAGGTCGTTGTCGCGAAGGGCGCCAAGCTGATATTTGTCGCTGGCCAGGAGCCGGAAGAC
The DNA here is from genome assembly GCA_004791255.1 of bacterium M00.F.Ca.ET.205.01.1.1. Lineage (GTDB taxonomy): Bacteria > Pseudomonadota > Alphaproteobacteria > Rhizobiales > Rhizobiaceae > Mesorhizobium. The sequence continues at coordinate 240,668 of SRUQ01000010.1, read as the reverse complement.
ATACACGGCAAGCTTGTCGGCCCCGGCGATTTCGCGGTTCAGGTGCGCCAGGCGTTCGCCAACCTCGGTCGAGCCATTGCAGCCGCGGGTGCCCTTCCCAGGCACGTAGCCAAGATTACGATCTACGTCGTCGATTACCAGCTCCACACTCACTACCCGATCATCGAAGAGGCTCGGCTGACGCTGTTCGGCGATCACAAGCCGACCAACGTCGTTCTGGGCGTCGCGAGCCTATCGCCCGGATATCTGATCGAGGTTGATGCGTTTGCGGTCGTTGATGGTTAGTGATCGCGGGTACTAGCCGCCCACCTTTTCACCAAACGTCGAGAAAAACTGCCCGGCCAGTTTTTTCGAGGTCGACTCGATGAGCCGGCTGCCGAGCTGGGCGATCTTGCCGCCGACATCGGCCTTGGCCGCGTATTTGAGCACTGTCGCATCCGCCCCGTCCGCGGTCAGCGTCACGTCGGCGCCGCCCTTGGCGAAGCCGGCTATGCCGCCCTTGCCTTCGCCCTGGATGGTGTAGGCATGCGGCGGCTTAAGATTTTTCAGCGTCACCTCGCCATTGAAGGTCGCCTTGATCGGCCCGATCTTCAGGACGACCGTCGCCGCCATCTCGGTTGGAGACTTCATTTCCAGACTCTGGCAGCCGGGGATGCTTTCCCTGAGAATGGCCGGGTCGTTCAGCGCTTCCCACACTTTCTGCAGGGGTGCGGCGATGCGCTCCTCGCCTTCGATCACCAAAGCCATCAAAACCTCCCGGATTGCTGATGCTGATTGGTCCTAGCGCGCGGCCGAATACCTGTCTATCGCACCAAAGTCCGGTTTGGACCGCGCCTGCCTCTTGCCTGCATGAGCGCATTGTCATATCGATTTGTCATACAAATACGGAGACCACGATGGCCGGCGCCCCCACCAAGAAGAAGAAATTTCGCTCGCAGGAGTGGTTCGACAATCCCGACAATCCGGGGATGACGGCGCTCTATCTGGAGCGCTACCTGAATTACGGGCTGACACGCGCCGAGTTGATGTCGGGCAAGCCGCTGATCGGCATCGCCCAGACGGGCTCGGATCTGTCCCCCTGCAACCGGCATCACCTCGAACTCGCCAAGCGGGTGCGCGAAGGCATCGTGTCGATGGGCGGCATTCCGTTCGAGTTCCCTTGCCACCCGATCCAGGAGACCGGCAAGCGCCCGACCGCCGCACTCGACCGCAACCTTGCCTATCTCGGCGTCGTCGAGGTGCTCTATGGCTACCCGCTCGACGGCGTGGTGCTCACCATCGGCTGCGACAAGACGACGCCGGCTCTGCTGATGGCGGCGGCCACCGTCAACATTCCGGCCATCGCCCTCTCGGTCGGCCCGATGCTCAATGGCTGGCACAAGGGTAAGCGCACCGGCTCCGGCACCATCGTCTGGGAATCGCGCCAGCGCCTGTCGGCTGGCGAGATCGACTATGACGAGTTCATGGACATCGTCGCATCGTCGGCTCCGTCCACCGGTTATTGCAACACGATGGGCACCGCCACCACCATGAATTCGCTGGCCGAGGCGCTCGGCATGCAGCTGCCGGGCTCGGCCGCCATCCCGGCGCCCTATCGCGAGCGCGGCCAGATTTCCTATGAGACGGGAAAGCGCATCGTCGAGATGGTGCATGAGGATCTGAAGCCGTCCGAAATCATGACGAGAGAGGCTTTCGAGAACGCCATCGTCGTCAATTCGGCGATCGGCGGCTCCACCAACGCGCCGATCCATCTCAACGCCATCGCCCGCCACCTCGGCGTAAAGCTCGACAATGACGACTGGCAGACGGTCGGCCTCAATGTGCCCCTGCTGGTCAATTTGCAGCCGACGGGCGAGTACCTGGGCGAGGACTACCACCATGCCGGCGGCGTGCCGGCGGTCATCGCCGAACTGATGAAGGGCGGGCTGTTGCCGCATCCGGGCGCGCGCACCGTCAACGGCAAGTCGATCGGTGAGAATAGCGAAGGCGTCGCCAACGAAAATCCCGACGTCATCCGCAGCGCCGACAAGCCGCTGAAGGCCAATGCCGGTTTCATCAACCTTAGGGGCAATCTGTTCGATTCGGCGATCATGAAGATGAGCGGCATCTCGCCGGAATTCCGCGAGCGCTACCTCTCCAACCCGAAGGATCCGGAGGCCTTCGAAGGCAACGCCATGGTCTTCGACGGGCCGGAAGACTACCACGCCCGCATCGACGATCCGGCGCAAGGCATCGACGAGCACACGATCCTGTTCATGCGCGGCGCCGGCCCGGTCGGCTACCCCGGCGGTGCGGAGGTGGTCAACATGCAGCCGCCGGCCTACCTGATCAAGAAGGGTATCCACGCGCTGGCCTGCATTGGCGACGGCCGCCAGTCGGGCACGTCGGGCTCGCCGTCGATCCTCAACGCCTCGCCGGAAGCCGCTATTGGCGGCGGGCTGGCGCTGCTCAAGACGGGCGACCGCGTCCGCATTGACTTGAACAAGGGCACCGCCAACATCCTGGTCAGCGACGACGAGATCGCCAAGCGGCGTGCAGCGCTGCAGGGCAATGGCGGCTACCACTATCCGCAGCACCAGACGCCATGGCAGGAAATCCAGCGCGGTATGGTCGACCAGTTCGACCAGGGAATGGTGCTGAAGCCGGCGGTGAAGTACCAGGACGTTGCCCATACCAAGGGTGTCCCGAGGGACAATCACTGAGCGCCTGGTCGCAGGGGCTTGCTTGAACGACGGACGGCGGCTTGATCCAGGTCAGGCCGCCGCGCGTCGTCCTTGACAAGCGTACCCAACAATTCCACCATGATGGCAAGGGGTGTATCGCGACGACCCCGTGAGGCGTCAGCCCAACGTTCGCGTCCAGGCTTCTCTGTTCAGGAGGTGGACGCCATGCCGTCAACAACCGCTATCACCGTATCGCAACTAATCCGCCTCGTCGGTCTGCCAGGCGCGCCCGTGATCGTCGATGTTCGCATCGATGAGGATTTCGCCGCCGATCCGCGCCTGCTGCCGGCCTCGACCCGGCGCGATTTCAGAACCGTTTCGACCTGGGCGGCCGCGCTCGCCGGCAAGCCGGTGGCCGTCGTCTGCCAGAAGGGCCAGAAACTCTCGCAAGGCGTTGCCGCCTGGCTTCGGCACGAGGGGGTTCCTGCCGAATCCCTGGAAGGCGGCTTTGAAGCCTGGCGCGATGCCGGCGGGCTTCTGGTTCGCACCGAAAAATTGCCGCCGCGCGACGAAAAGGGCCGCACCGTATGGGTGACGCGGACCCGGCCGAAAGTCGATCGCATCGCCTGCCCATGGCTGATCCGGCGTTTCATCGACCCCGACGCGGTGTTTCTGTTTGTCGACCCCACTGAGGTCCCGGCTGTCGCCGACCGCTTTCGGGCGGTGCCCTTCGACATCGACAATGTGTTCTGGAGCCATCGCGGCGAACGCTGCACCTTCGACACCATGATCGAGGAGTTCGGGTTGGAATCGGAGGCGCTCGATCGCCTTGCCATGATTGTGCGCGCGGCCGATACCGCGCGCCTCGATCTGGTTCCCCAGGCCGCCGGCTTTCTCGCTGCCTCGCTTGGCCTGTCACGCATGTTCCGTGACGATCTGGAACAGCTGGAGGCCGGCATGCTGCTCTATGACGCGTTCTTCCGCTGGTGTCGCGACGCGACGGAGGAAACGCACAATTGGCCGGCCGCAGGCAAGGTGTCATGAGCACCATGGTAGCGAAGGAAGAGCTTGTCGACGAGCCGACCGCGCCAAGCTTCCGTGAGGCTCTGAGCCTGTGGGCGAAAATCGGATTGCTGAGCTTCGGCGGGCCGGCCGGCCAGATAGCGCTCATGCACAAGGAACTGGTCGAGGACAGGCGCTGGATCGGTGAACAGCGTTTTTTGCATGCCTTGAACTACTGCATGCTGTTGCCTGGTCCCGAAGCCCAGCAACTCGCCATCTACATCGGCTGGCTGCTGCACAGGACGATCGGCGGGCTTGTCGCCGGCATCCTGTTCGTCGTGCCGGGCGCGCTCGTCATGCTGACCTTGAGCGCCCTCTACGCACTCTATGGCGACGTGCCGCTTGTCGCGGCGTTGTTTTTCGGGGTGAAGGCGGCGGTGCTTGCCGTTGTCATCGAGGCGGTGATCCGGATCGGAAGGCGTGCCCTGAAAAACCAAGCCATGGTGTCGGTCGCCGTCGCGGCCTTCATCGCCATTTATGCTTTGAATGTGCCGTTCCCGTTCGTCATCCTGCTCGCGGGCCTGACGGGATGGCTGGGAGACCGTGTTGCTCCGGGCCTGTTTTCCGGCTCCGCGCATGGCAAGGGCGATACCGCCGACACCAAGGGCGCGGTCGACCTGATGTTCGAGCGCGGCGAACTGACCCATGTCAAGCCGACCAAATGGCATGCGCTGCGCACTGTCGCGATCTGGCTGCCGATCTGGCTCGGGCCGGTTTTGCTGATCTGGTGGCTTACCGGGTCGACAAGCGTGTGGACCGAGATCGGCCGGTTCTTCAGTCTGATGGCGGTCGTTACCTTCGGCGGCGCCTATGCGGTGCTTGCCTATGTCGCGCAGGCAGCCGTGCAGTCCTTCGGCTGGCTCGCCCCGGGTGAAATGGTCGACGGCCTTGGGCTTGCAGAAACCACGCCAGGTCCGCTCATCCTGGTGCTGCAGTTTGTCGGCTTTCTGGCAGCGTTCCGCCACTCCGGGTCGCTGCATCCACTGCTTGGCGGCTCGCTCGGAGCCTTACTCACCCTATGGGTGACGTTCACGCCCTGCTTCTTCTGGATATTCCTCGGCGCGCCCTATATCGAGGCGCTGCGTGGCAACAAGGCCCTGTCGGCAGCACTTGGCGCAATAACCGCCGCCGTTGTCGGCGTCATCATGAACCTCGCTTTGTGGTTCGCCCTACACGTCGTCTTCCGGGAGGTGCACACGACGGGCCTCGGCATGAATATGCCGGTGCTTTCGTCGATCGACTGGCGAGCCGCGCTGCTTTCCTGCGCCACCATGGTCGCCATCCTGAAATTCAAAATCGGCATGCTGCCGACGCTTGCCGGATCCGCCCTTGCCGGCGTCTTGCTGTTGGCGGCGAGTGGTTAGATTTCCGGCTTATTTTGTATTCCGCTTCCAAACTGCCTAAGTGGTTGGAAACGGATTGGACCATCAATGGCGGGACGACGCTCTTCCCTCGGTTTCCTCGGCATGTTCGGCCGCTCGGGCGATCTGAGGCAGCTTGATACCGCCTTGCGCGGCGCCGACCTACACCCGGCCCTGGTGCCGGAGGGTGTAAAGCTCACCATCGTCAATCTGATGAAGGATCACTGGCCGGACGAGCCGCCGCCGCAGGCCTATCCGCAGGTGGCGAGCCTGTTCGGCTACTGCATCGCCGGTCCGGAGACCTTCGAAAGCGCCAAGGGTCCGCAGCAGCGCCTGGACGCCGAGCGCCGGATCGAGGCGGCTCTCGAAGCCGGTGACAGTTTCGACGCGCGGATCGTGCTGATGGCGCTGCATGCCAAACTGATCAATGCCGAGGTCGTCGAGCGCTACGGACTGATCGCGGAGTGATTTGGTAGGAGGTGTCCTAGCCGCCCATGCCACCGCGCGGCAACTTGATCATCTCGCCGAAGCGGGCGCGCAGTTTGTCGTCGAGCGGCTTCGGCACATGGCGCGGGAAGCGTTCGGCAAGGATGCGCTTCTTTTCGATGATCGCCCGCTGCAAAATGTCGGGCCGGCCCTTCTCGTTCCACTCCTTCGGCGAAAACCGGTCGCCGACGGCCGGATAGAAATATTCGGTCTGCATCAGCCGCAGCGTCTGCTCATTGCCGAGATAGTGGCCGGGGCCCTTCATACAGACCTCGGCGATGGTGTCGATCGACAGCGCTTCGTCGGTCACCTCGATGCCGCGCACGCAGCGCAGGCAATGCCCCAGCATGTCATTGTCGATGATCAGGCTTTCCAGGCAGAAGCCGAGCAGCGAGGCATGCATGCCGGCCGATTCATAGACGAGGTTGAGGCCGGCGAGACCGGCCATCACGTCGGTGATGCCCTTTTCATAGCCGGACTGGATGTCGGGCAGCTTCGAATCCGTCATGCCGGCGGCCGAGCCGCCCGGCAGGTCGTAATATTGCGCCATCTGCGCGCAGGCCGCTGTCAGCACCGCCTGTTCGGCCGAGCCGCCCGACATGGCGCCGGTCCTGAGGTCCGATACGAACGGCCAGGTGCCGAAGATCGCCGGATGTCCCGGCTTGATGGCGTTGACATAGACCAGGCCCGCCAGCACCTCGGCCACCGCCTGCACGACGGCGCCGGCAATCGCCGCCGGGGCTGTCGCGCCAGCCTGGCCGGCCGACAGGAGCAGGATCGGGATGCCACCCTCTACGCAGGCCTCGAGCACGCCGCAGGCGTCCTCGGCGAATTTCATCGGCGGCACGACGAAGCAGTTGGAATTCGAGACGAACGGCCGGGCGCGGAAATTCTCCTCGCCGCCGGCGATGGCATAGAGCATTTCCAGCGCCGGCTGCACGTTTTCGCGCACGGTGAAGGACGTTCCGACGTGCTTGGACGTGCCCATCACGCAGGCGTAGAGCGTGTTGAAGTCCATTTCGAGCGGGTCGGGAATATCGCGCGGCACCATTGGCCGCTGGAAGAAATGGATGTTGTCCAGCCCGTCGACGATGCGGGCGGCGTCATAAATGTCCTGCAGCAGCGATTCACGGTATTCGCGCTTCTCGACATCGACCAGATGCACGGCGGCGCCGGCCGTGCCGTAGTGCACGCGCTTGCCCTGGATCACCATGTCGTGCCTGGGGTCCTGGCCGTGCAAGGTGAAATTGCGTGCAGCCTTCCTGATCGTGTCGAGCACCAGCGCGCGCGGGAAACGGATGCGGCCATCGTCGCCATAGGTGGCGCCGGCCTTGGCCAGCGCCTCGATGCAGGAGGGGATGGCGTTGGCGAAGCCGACCGTCTCCAGCAGCGTCAGCACCGCTTCGTGGATGCGCTCCTGGTCATTGCCTTTGAGTGGTCCGTAGCTGCCGCCTTCGAGGCCGGCGCGCACCGGCCTGATGTCGTCGGCCAGCGGTGCTGCGCGCATGGCGCGGCGCGCTTCGCGTCCGCCGGAGCGGCGCGACCGTTGGTCCGCCGCTTCCTGCTTTTCGAGAACCACTGACATGGGAGACACTCCACCTTTTGCGAGAAGCAGAGCGCGGCGGTTGGTCCACCATCGGCCTGCTTCTTCCCCTTTGGTGTCGACTATGCCGCCGGCATTGGCCCAGCCTATGAGCCAGCGGTTCCAGTCGAATGGGCCAGGCAAAAAAGGAAACGGGAGCCGCTTGCCAGCGGCTCCCGTCGAGGATCGGGGAATGGATCAGGCCGCGGCGGGCCGGCGCCCGGCGGCGGTGGCCAGTTCCCGGATACCGGGTTCGATATGCTGCAGCGCGATCGACGAGATGCCCAAGCGCATGAAACGTGAGGGCTTTTCGGTGCGGTCGAAGAAGCGGTCTCCCGGCTCGATGATGACGCTGCGCGAGGCCGCGGCTTCCGCCAGTCCGCGCGAATCGGTGCCGCGCGGCCCCTCCAGCCACAGCGACGTGCCGCCGGCCGAATCGGTCGAACGCCATTCGGGCAGGAAAGCGGAAATCGCATGGACCAGCCGCTTGCGCCGCTCGTCGAAGGCGCTCGACAGCCGCCGCACCAGTGCTTCGTGATGGCCGAGCGACAGGAACAGCGCGACGGCGCGCTGGTTGTTGGCCGGCGGATGGCGCAGCATGAAACGGCGCAACGCCCTGAGCTCGGCGATTAGTCCAGCCGAAGCGACGATGTAGCCAAGCCGCAGGCCGGGCGCCAGCGTCTTCGACATCGAGCCGACATAGACGACGCGGCCGGAACGATCGAGGCTCTTCAAAGCCTGCTGCGGCGCCTCGTCGAGAAGCTGGCTGTCATAGCCGTCTTCGATGATGATCTGATTGTAGCGGTTGGCGCGCGCCAGGAGGTCCTGCCGCCGCTCCGCCGACAGCGGCACCATGGTCGGGCAATGATGGCTCGGCGTCACGAAGACGAAGCCGGAATCATTGGGAATAGAAGAGGTTACGATGCCGGACTGGTCGACCGGCACCGGCTGGATGTCGGCGCCCGCCAGGCGGAAGATCGACCGCGCGTCGGGATAACCGGGGTCCTCCATCGCCACCTTCGAGCCCTTGGTCATCAGCAGCGAAGCCAGCATGTAGAGCGCGTTCTGGGCGCCTAGCGTGACGATGATCTCGTCCGGATTGGCGAAGATGCCGCGCCTGGGTAGAAGCCGCGCCTGGATCTGCTCGATCAAAAGCGGGTCGTCGCGATCGACCATGTCGGAGGCCCAGTTGCGGATTTCGAGCACCGCCAGCGCCATGCGGTTGCACTCGCGCCATTCGGCGGTCGGGAACAGCGCCGGGTCGAACTGGCCGTAGACGAAGGGGTAGGACGACTTGATCCAGTTCTCGTGCTTGGCCGGCGGCGGCATGTCGCTGGCGGCGATCTGGCGGCGCGCCTTCCAGTCGATTTCGTTGGCCTGGTCGGGCGCCTTCTGGTGCGGCTTGGCCGGCGTTGCCAGCACCTCGGGATTGACGAAATGGCCGCGCCGCTCGCGCGCCACCAGGAAGCCCTGGTCGACGAGCTGCTGGAAGGCCAGCACCACGGTGCCGCGTGCCACGCCCAGTTTCTCGGCCAGGATCCGGCAGGACGGAAGCGGCATCGAAGCGGCGATCTGGCGGTCGAGAATGGCGGCCACGATGGCCTGGCGGATCTGTGCCTGGAGGGTCTGGCCGGATTCGGCCGAAATCCGGAACAGGCCGGACCATATGGCCGTGTCATTGCGCTGTGGCATGGGAAATCTTCCTCGGATGGCCAGCCATTTTCATTTGGCTGGACCAGTCAAGTGTATGGGTGGCACAAGGGGTTGCGCCAATCAATTTTTCTGATCGTTGGGATTTATGCCAGTGATCCTTCGTCGATCCCTCGCCGAAAAAACCGGGCAATAACACCATTACGTGACGCCGTGCCTCACCGCCGCGTATTGCGGCAGGCAATTCGCCTCAATAGTTTTGCCGCGACGACACGCGCCGGAAACATCCGGTCTGATATGGTGCGTCGAAAACGCCAGGAGTCCCCCGCCAGTGGATCAATCAGCCTTCCAGAAACAGCTCGCCGCCTTGCGCGACCATCGCGCCGCGGCGCCCGCCAGCATGCGCCAGGCCTTCGCCGCCGACCCCAAGCGGTTCCAGACCTTCTCCGCCTCCGATGGCGACCTGTTGCTCGACTGGTCCAAATGCGCCGTCGACGCGCGCACGATGGAGCTTCTGGAAAAGCTGGCTGACGCCGCCGATCTCGCGGGCCGCCGCGCCGCCATGTTCGCCGGCAAGAAGATCAACCTCACCGAGGACCGCGCCGTGCTGCACACGGCGCTGCGCAACCTGACCGGCAAGGGCGTCACGGTCGACGGCCAGGACGTCAAGGCCGACGTGATTGCAGTGCTCGACGCGATGGGCGCGTTCGCCGATGCCATTCGGTCCGGCAAGGCGGCCGGCGCCACCGGCAAGACAATCACCGACATCGTCAACATCGGCATCGGCGGCTCCGACCTCGGCCCGGCCATGGCGACGCTGGCGCTGGCGCCCTATCATGACGGGCCGCGCGCGCATTACGTCTCAAACATCGACGGCGCCCATATCCACGACACGCTGAAGGGCCTCTCCGCCGAGACCACACTGTTCATCATCGCCTCCAAGACTTTCACCACCGTCGAGACGATGACCAATGCGCAAACCGCGCGCGAATGGGTGCAGAAGGCGCTTGGCAAGGAAGCGGTCGGCAAGCATTTCGCCGCCGTCTCCACCGCGCTCGACCTGGTGGCCAAGTTCGGCATCGAATCCGACCGCGTCTTCGGCTTCTGGGACTGGGTCGGCGGCCGCTACTCACTCTGGGGCGCCATCGGCCTGCCGGTCATGATCGCCATCGGCCCGAAAAATTTCCGCGCCTTTCTCGATGGCGCGCACGAGATGGACGAGCATTTCCGCTCCGCACCCTTGCAACAGAACCTGCCGGCGCTGCTCGGGCTGGTCGGCTGGTGGCACCGCGTCATCTGCCAGTATCCGGCCCGCGCCGTCATCCCCTACGACCAGCGCCTGTCCAGGCTGCCGGCCTATCTGCAGCAGCTCGACATGGAATCGAACGGCAAGAGCGTCACCCTCGACGGCACCCATGTGACGACGCCGACCGGGCCGCTGGTCTGGGGCGAGCCGGGCACCAATGGCCAGCACGCCTTCTTCCAGCTGCTGCACCAGGGCACCGATCTCATTCCGGTCGAGTTCCTGGCCGCGGCCGTTGGCCACGAGCCTGATCTCAAGCATCAGCATGATCTACTGCTGGCCAACTGCCTGGCGCAGTCGGAAGCCTTGATGAAGGGCCGCACGCTGGAGGAAGCGCGCGCCCAGATGCTGGCCAAGGGCATGAAGCCGGCCGATGTCGACAAGATAGCGCCGCACCGCGTCTTCTCCGGTAACCGGCCGTCGATGACCATCCTCTACCGCAAGCTCGACCCGCGCACGCTGGGCCGGTTGATCGCCCTCTATGAGCACCGCGTCTTCGTCGAGGGCACGCTGTTCAACATCAATTCGTTCGACCAGTGGGGTGTCGAACTCGGCAAGGAACTGGCCACCGGCCTGCTGCCTGTCGTGGAAGGCAAGGAAAGTGCCGCAAAGCGGGATGCCTCGACCGCCGGCCTGGTGGGACACATCCATCAATTGCGTGGTTCGGAGTAAAGCGCTTGGCAGAGATCAAGGGAATTTTGTTCGACAAGGACGGAACGCTTGTCGACTTCAACGCCACCTGGCTCGGCATCGCCGATTTCATGGCCATGGATGCAGCCGAGGGCGACCGCTGGAAGGCCGACAGGCTGCTTGCCGCCGCCGGCTTCGATTTCACCAGCAAGCGCTTCAAGCCCGACTCGATCTTCGCGTCCGGTACCAATCTCGACGTTGTCGAATTGTGGTTCCCGCGCCTGTCCAATGAGGACCAGATGCTGGCCGTCGCCCGTTTCAACGAGATCACCTCGGTGAAGGGCTCGGCGATGGCGGTGGCGCTGCCGGGCATCGTCGACACGCTGGCCGCGCTGCACAGGAGGTCCTACCGGCTGGGCGTCGCCACCAACGATTCGACCAGCGGCGCCGAAAAGACATTGGTCACGCTCGGCGTGGCGCAATTGTTCGTCGCCGCTTACGGATATGACGCCGTCGCCAATCCCAAGCCGGCGCCGGACACGATTCAGGCCTTTTGCGACCTCACCGGCCTGAAGCCAGGCGAGATCGCCATGGTCGGCGACAACCGCCACGACCTCGAAATGGCCCGCGCCGGCGGCTGCGGCCTGGCAGTGGGCGTGCTTTCAGGCACGGGCACTCGTGAATCGCTGGCCGAAATCGCCGACGTCGTCCTGGATTCGGTCGCCGATTTGCCGGATTTCCTGGCCGCACGGGTCAAGGAGACGGCTTGATATCGGGGAGGGGGCAGAAAGGCACTTTGTCATCAATGGCCGAGATGGGGCCGACAGAAGACTGACCGCTTTCAAACCGGCGGCGAAACACCGCGCTGGTCCGAAGCGGTTGGCGAAGGCATAGTCCATGGTCATCGGCCTGCCCCTGTTCACGAGGAAGTTGATCCCGCCGTCGGCCGGATCGGGCACATTCAGAATAAGCATAGGCGGCGCTACCTGATTCTTGGGCGCCAGGATCTCGAAGATGGCGCCGAGCCCGCCGGCGGCGCCGATTCCCGTCGCCGACTTCGTTGCGCTCACCGCAATGCCGGAATCGCGTCCGAACACGAATACGCCCTCACCTGGTCTCGCCGACCGGCCAAAGACGCCCGATCCACCGAGCGGTTGTCTCCGCCGTTAGTCCTGTCAGCTTGCCGGATTGCGCGCGGTGACGATCCACGCCGCGCCGTTGACCATCACCGCCCGCTCACCGGGGCAGTCCGCGAAGGCGGCACGAATCGCGGCCGAGGCGCGGGCGCGTATGTCATCGGGCTGATCAGCGAACACGCGCGCCAGCGGGCCGGCCTCGACCGCCATCTGCACCGCGTCGTCGATCGCCGCGTCCCGCGTCTCGCCCTCGCCGAACGCAACGGAAACGTCGAAGGGCGCGATAGCGATATTGGTGAAGCCGGCCGCCGTCAGGATGCGCGCCACCCGGCCCCGGTCGCCAAACGAGAACGGGCCGGGTGCTTCGGGATCGGGCGGCGCGGTCGGCGGGACGATGCCTTTGATTGCGCCCATCGGCAGGCGCATCCAATCGTTCTCGGCCACGCCGCGCCAGCAGACGAAAGCGACCCGCCCGCCCGGCTGGAGCGCGCGGCGCATATGAGTGAAGGCGCCCGTCGGATCGTCGAAGAACATCACCCCGAAACGCGAGAACAGGATGTCGAAAGGGCCCTCAGGCAACTCGGCGCTGCTGGCGTCGGCCACTCGGAACAGGGCCGGCGTATCCTGTGGCGCAAGCGCGCGCGCCCGGTCGATCAACGGTTCGGATATGTCCACGCCCAGCACTTTGCCCCCCGGGCCGACGCGAGCGGCCAGTGCCAGACTTGACGCGCCCGCGCCGCAGCCGACGTCCAGCACGCGCTCGCTCGTCGCGGGCGCGGCGGCTTCGATCGCGGCTTGGCCGAACACCGCTAGCATGGCGTCGAGCCGGGCCTGGTGGGCGACCCAGCGCTCCCCGCTTTGGTCATTCCAATCGGCGACCCGATCCGCATTGTGCTGTGCCATGACGTATCCTTGTTGTGATGCGCTCTTAACCAGGCTCTCCCTCCGAATGCGAAACGAAAGCCGGTTGATCCTTGCATCAAACCGGTAGCCCGAACCGCTTTCGCAGGCTCTTGTCGAATGCGGAAGCGGGGACGAAACGGCGCAGGAAACTGATCTGACGCGCCGCTTTCCCGGCCGTATAGCGCCTCTTCGGAGCCGGATCGGTCGCAGCCGCCAATATGGTATGGGCTACCACTTCGGGCGCATCGCCATTGTCCATCTCCTTCCGTACCGCTCCATTCATGGCTGCGCGCGCCGTGTCGTAGATATCCAGGAACTGGTCCGGCTTCGCGAGGTTCTCTTCGAAGGACGTGCGGGTGTAGGCGGGCTCGACCAACGAGACACGAATTCCGAACGGGCGCAGTTCATGGTCGAGCGATTCGGAATAGCCTTCAACGGCATGTTTGGTCGATGAATAAAGCGCGAAAAATGGACCCGGGATGAACCCCTGCACCGAGCTCAAATTAACAATTCTGCCCTTTCCTTGGCGTCGCATCGTCGGCAACACCGCATTGGTCACGCGAAAGACGCCGAAGACGTTCACGTCGAACAGCGCCTGCGCCTGAACCGTCGAGGACTCCTCCGCGGCGCCGAGCAGGCCCATGCCGGCATTGTTAACGAGCACGTCGATGCGGCCGGCCTCGGCAAGGACCCGCTCGACCAGTTTCGCCACGGACTCATCGTCGGTAACGTCACAGGCCAGCATAGTAATACCGTCGGATCTCTTCGCCGCGGCGCGGCGGCTGGTTCCGAACACTCGAAAGCCCGCATTCCTCAAGGCTTTGGCGGTGGCGAGACCGATGCCGGAGGATGCGCCGGTCACCACGGCGACGCCAGGACTGATCGTATTCATGAGGATCACTTCCTTCTTCCTTTAGATTGGCGCGCCGCCGCTGGGGTTGGCCAATTGGGACCGGAGAAACTCTGCTCTCAAACCAGCATCGACTGCTGGGCGAAGATGCCCGCCATCGCCCCTTGCCAGGATGCCGTGGTGACCGAGGGTATGAGGGGGTTGGTGAGGTCGCCCGCGGCGTAGATGCCGGGCATGCTGGTTTCGCGGCGCTCATCAACCTTGAGGACAATGCCAAGGGGCGTAGCGGCCGTGGCGAGGCCCAGTGATTCATGCAGGCCGGCGGACGGCTTGTTGCGCGGATGCGCGAACAGAATGTCGACAGCGACATCACGGCCGGAATCGAGCTTGAGGGTGGGATTACGACCGCCATGACGGGTGATTTCAGTGACCCGGCCATCGACGACAGGTGTGTTGCGACGCTCCAGATCGGCCCGGATATCGGCCGGGATGTCGTGACCATCGGCGAAGACCGTCAACCTGTCAGTCCAATCGTGGAACAGCCTGACCTGATTGTGCGACTGCGGGCCGGACCAGACGAGGCCCCAATGCTGGCCGGCGACTTCAAAGCCGTCGCAATAGGGACAAGGCACGATGGACGTGCCCCAGCTTTCGGCAAAACCCGGCACATCGGGCATCTGGTCCGTGATGCCATAGCTCAGGATCAGCCGACGCGCCCCAAGGCTTTCGCCATCGCCCATGAGGACGGAGAAATCATCGATGCCGCCGGAGACGCTTTCGGCCCGAGCGTTGACCAGACTGATCGCAGGATAACGCGCCAACTGCCGGCGCGCCTCGGCCAGGATGTCCAGCGGCGGCTTGTGATCGTGACCAAGCATACCATGCGAGTGGCCGGCGAAGCGGTTGCGCGGCAGGCCAGTGTCGAGAACGGTGACCTTGCGGCGGGCACGGCCGAGTTGCAGGGCGGCGGCAAGACCAGCAAAGCTGCCGCCGATAATGATGACGTCATCCATGGTGATGGGCTCCGTGTTGCGGATGAAGCGGGTTGGGCTGAGCCTGGCGCGCAGAATCGTCCAGCGATGCGCATTCGATATCGGTGGGCGGCCAAGGCAATCTTGATTTGGAGGACACGATAAAATCCACTCTTGGAATTTATGAAACTGTGTAGTATCGTAATTCACGAATAACGATACTGTCAAGGACCGTAATTTAGATGGCCGAATATAGTCGAGGCCGGCGTGGCCGGCCCGCCAATGAGGCGCTTGGCCAAACCATTGTCGACACCGCAGGCGAACTCTTTGCAGAATTGGGTTTTCAAGCGACGACATTGGACAAGGTCGCCAAGCGAGCGAAGATATCGAAGCTCAGCATTTACAGGCACTTCGAGAACAAAGAGGCGCTGTTTGGCGCGGCCTTTGCGGCCCGTTGTCAGCAGTTAATCCCACAGGCGCTTTTTGAAGGCGTCGATGGCTCAGCCGAGGATCAGCTTATGGCGGTGGGGTCATCGCTGCTTCGCACGCTGCTGCGCCCGGACGTCCGTAATGTCGAAGCCATGGTCATGGCCGACACGCCGAACCAAAAGTCGTTGAGCAAAGTTCATTACGAAGCCGGCCCCGCCCATATCGTCGCCCAAATCGAGACTCTGTTATGTCAGTTGCACGCGAAGGCGGTCCTGAACGTGCCCGATCCTCTCCGGTCCGCCCGCTTGTTTGCCGCACTTTTCAAAGGCTCCGATCTTCTGCTTACTGCACGCTTCGATGAGGCCAGAGCAGGAGACGACAACGAGATCGAATCCTATTGCCGGTCGGCTGTCGCCATGTTCATCGCCGCGCACGGTGGCAACGACTACGCGGGCGGATAGCCTAGGAGTACTGATGTAGGATGCTCGCGTTGACATCAACGCAGCTACTATCGTTGGGCAGCGGGTTGACCGGCGGAGTAACCGCTCCCCCACCCCGTTAGGGCCTTAGTGCCGGCTTAGCAGTCCGTCAGCTTTCGGGGAGCTGCAACGGTGGTCTGAACGGCAAAATAGAGGCGCAAAGCAGTCGCTCATATCGTACGCAATCAAGCATCGAGTCTCACCCCGGCCGTTCCAGCCATCGGCCTTTCCTTGTCGCCCTAGCGCTGTTCCGCCCCGAACAAAAACACCCCGCTCGCCCTCCTCGCGCCCCGCATCCCATCCCCGAAATCCGGCACCTCATATTCCGCGATCAATCGCAGCCGCGACAGCGGCAAATCGTTGCGGCAGGGGTCGCCGACCAGCACTTCGATGCCTGATGCCAGGCAGCGATCGAGGAACGGGATGACCCGCAGGGCAACCTCGCTGGCGTAGAACACGTCGCCTGCGAGCACGAGGTCGACGGGCGGTGGCGGGCCTGTGGTGATATCCTTGTCGACGATGGCGATCTCGACGCCGTTGGCCGCTGCATTGAGGCGGATGGCGGCGACGCCGTTGCGGTCGATTTCGGCGGCGATCACCGTGCCGGCGCCGGCTTTGGCGGCGGCGATGCCGACCAAGCCCGAGCCGGCGCCGAGGTCGAGCACGCGGCGTCCGGCCACGCTTTGCGGATGGTCGAGTATATGGCGCGCCAGCACCGCGCCGCCGGCCCAGGCATAGGCCCAGTAGGGCGGCTGCGGCTCGGCCTCGTCGAGATCGTCGTGCGGCCCGACGAGCCGCCTCAGCCCGCTGCCGGGATGCGGCGTGTAGAGCCGGATTTCGGGAACCGCGCGCACTGGGGCAAGGCGCAAATTGGCCTTGATGAATTCCGCCGGGTCGAGGCGTCGGTCCGGCGCGTCGAAACCGGCGGGATCGTCGGCCACTATTCCCGCAGCGCTCGCCGCAGGATCTTGCCGACCGGCGTCTTCGGCAGTTCGGTCCTGAACTCGATGTATTTGGGCCGCTTGTAGCCGGTCAGGTTCTCACGGCAATAGGCGGTGATCGTCTCGGCGGTCAGCGCCTGGTCCTTCTTGACGATGAACAGTTTCGGCACTTCGCCCGAATGCTCGTCCGGTACGCCGATCGCCGCCACTTCGAGCACGCCGGGATGCATCGCCACGACCTCTTCGAGCTCGTTGGGATAGACGTTGAAGCCGGAGACCAGGATCATGTCCTTCTTGCGGTCGACGATCTTGGTGTAGCCGCGCTCGTCCATGAAGCCCATGTCGCCGGATTTGAAGAAACCGTCCTTGGTCATCACCTTGGCGGTCTCGTCGGGCCGGTTCCAGTAGCCGGCCATCACCTGCGGTCCCCTGATGCAGATTTCGCCGACTTCGCCGAGCGGCACATTGTTGCCGTCATCGTCGCGGATGGCGATCTCGGTCGAAGGCAGCGGCAGGCCGATCGTGCCGGTGAAGTCGCCGGAATTGAACTTGTTGGCGGTCGCCACCGGCGAGGTTTCCGACAGGCCGTAGCCTTCGCTGACGGAACAGCCGGTCAGCGCCTTCCAGCGTTCGGCCACGCCCTTCTGCACCGCCATGCCACCGCCCAGCGTCAGGATCAGCGGCTTGAAGTCGAGCTTGCGGAAATCCTCATTGTTGAGCAGCGCGTTGAACAGCGTGTTGAGGCCGGGAAAGATGTGGATCGGATATTTGCCGAGTTCCTTGACGAAGCCCGGTATGTCGCGCGGGTTGGGGATGAGGATGTTCCGGGCGCCCTGCTGCATGCCCATCAGCGCGTTCACCGTCAGCGCGAAGATATGGTAGAGCGGCAGCGCGCAGACGAAGTTGAGATGCGCCGGCTTCGGCTTCACCGCATAGGCATCCTCGATCCAGAGCGAGTTCTGCGCGACATTGGCCAGCACGTTGCTGTGCAGCAGCACGGCGCCCTTCGAAACCCCCGTGGTGCCGCCGGTATATTGCAGGAAGGCGACATCATTGGCTGCCACCGTCGCCGGCTTGAAGGTCATGCCGCCGCCCGCCTTCAGTGCCGCGTTGAACTTGATATGGCCAGGCAGTGACCAGGCCGGCACCATCTTCTTGACGCGCCGCACCACCAGATTGACGATCGTGCCCTTGAGGCCGCCGAGCATGTCGCCCATCGCCGCCACGACAACGGTCTTGACCGACGTCCTGGCAATCACCGCCTGCAACGTGTTGGCGAAATTCTCCAGGATGACGATCGCCTGCGCGCCGGAATCCTTGAGCTGATGTTCCAGTTCTCGCGGCGTGTAGAGTGGATTGATGTTGACCACGATGTAGCCGGCGCGCGCCACCGCCATCATCGCTACGGGATATTGCAGCACGTTCGGCATCATCAGGGCGACCCGCGCCCCCTTCTGCAATCCTGTCGACTGCAGATAGGCGCCGAATGCCGCCGACAGCCGTTCGAGATCGGCATAGGTGATCGACTTGCCCATGCAGGTGAAGGCCGGTTGGCTGGAAAACTGCTTGCAGGCGGCAACGAGAAAATCGCCGATCGAGCTGTGGGGCAGGGCGCCGATCTCGGCCGGCATGGTCTTGGAGTAGCTGTTGAGCCATGGCTTTTCCGGCAGTCCGGCGGCGAGAGCGGCAAGCGCTTTCGGCAGCCGCTGGCCGGCGGCCGGCGCCGGCTTCGGTGTCGGTCCGGCTTTCGCCGTCGATGCGACCTTTGCCGCCCCGGTCTTTTTCGCCGGCGTGGCTTTCGCTGGCGAGGTTTTTGCGGGGCTCGCCTTTACCGCTGGCTTTGCTGCCGGTTTGATAACGGCTGCGGCCTTTGCCGCGGGTGCCTTCTTGTCCGGTTTTGCCGTGGTCTTGGTGGTAGCGATCTTGGCGGTCGCGGGTTTGGCGGGCGCTGCTTGCTTGGCCGAACTCGCGGCCGGCTTCGGGGCCGCCTTGGCTGCAGCCTTCACCGGTGCCGCTTTATTAGATGCTTTTGCCACCCGTCCCTCCCTGGACCGTTCCGTTCGTCCCGCCGCGCTCGCCTCCTGCTGACAGAGACGTCCTCCGCTCGCCGCTATCCACCTATGTATTGCGTCTATTGGCGGCGGTGCAAGTCTTGCCCTTGCGGCAAGCCAGTAAAGATTTGCCGCCGAAAAATCTTGCTGCCGCCGGCGCGCCGGCAATGCTGTCTGCCGGCGCTTGCGGCCAGCCGGGACCTCGCGCCACGTCGATTTCGCGATACCCCGGATCAATAAAAAAATAAGGTCGTTAACAATGTCGTGAACAGAAAAAACTGATCGTTTTTTCCGCCACTTGGAGGAAAATCGGATTTTTTTCCTGCTTACGATGGGGTAGGCAAACGGGGTGTTCCAAAGCCGGAAAAACGGTGCTTATATGCGCGCTTCGCGAGCCTGCTAGAGGGGCTTGGAAGAACATCAGGGAGTGCTCAATGAAAAAGACAATGGCTTTTGCAGCCGCGTTGCTGGCTGCAAGCGTCCTGGGCGGTGTGGCCAATGCGAAAACGCTCGTTTATTGCTCGGAAGCGTCGCCGGCCAACTTCGATCCCGGTACGACAACCGGCGGCAATGATTTCGACGCCTCGTCGCGTACCGTCTATTCGCGCCTGGTCGAGTTCAAGCATGGCGGCACCGAGGTCGAGCCGGGCCTCGCCGACAAGTGGGAAATCTCCGACGACGGCCTGGTCTATACCTTCCACCTGCATCCGGGCGTGAAGTTCCAGACCACCGACTATTTCAAGCCGACCCGTGACCTCAACGCCGACGACGTCGTCTTCTCCTTCGACCGTCAGTTCAACAAGGAAAATCCGTGGAACGGCGACAAGTACCTGCCGAACCTGACCTGGGATTACTACACCGGCATGGATATGCCGAAATACGTCGCCAAGTGGGAAAAGGTCGATGACCTGACCGTCAAGCTGACGCTGACCGAGCCGAACGCGCCGATGCTGGCCAATCTCGGCATGGATTTCGCCTCGATCGTGTCGAAGGAATATGCCGACCAGCTCGCCAAGGATGGCAAGATGGCCGACTTCTCGACCAAGCCGATCGGCACCGGCCCGTTCCAGTTCGTCGACTACCAGCTCGACGCGGTCATCCGCTATGCGGCCCACCCGGACTATTTCAAGGGCAAGGAAAAGATCGACGATCTCGTCTTCGCCATCACGCCTGACGCCACCGCCCGCATCCAGAAGGTGCTCGCCGGCGAATGCGACATCGCGCCCTATCCGAACCCGGCCGACATCGGCACCATCAAGGCCAACAACGACGTGACCCTGATGGACCAGGCCGGCCTGAACATCGGCTATATGAGCTACAACACCACTATCCCGCCGCTCGACAAGCCCGAGGTTCGCCACGCGCTCAACCAGGCGATTGACCGGGAAGCTCTGATCAAGTCGCTGTTCCAGGACGCTGGCGCCACGCCGGCGGAAAACCTGATCCCGCCGACCATGTGGTCGTGGGACAAGGATGTGAAGACCGACAGCTATGATCCGGATGCCGCCAAGAAGGTCCTGGAGGCTGCCGGCCTCAAGGAAATCCAGCTTTGGGCTTCCGATCGCGTTCGTCCTTACAACCCGAACTTCCAGCGTGCCGCCGAACTGATCCAGGCCGACTGGGCCAAGGTCGGCGTCAAGGCCGAGATCGTCAACTACGAGTGGACCAAGTATCGCTCCGAGGGCAAGAAGAAGGAGCGTCCGGGCGCCTTCCAGATCGGCTGGACCGGCGACAATGGCGATCCGGACAACTTCTTCGCCACCCTGTTCGCTTGCTCCGCCATCGGCGTGTCGAACTACTCCAGCTGGTGCGACAAGGACTTCGAGGACCTGATCCAGAAGGCAAAGAAGACCAGCGACCAGGCCGAGCGCACCAAGCTCTATGAGCAGGCGCAGGTTGTCTTCCAGAAGCAGGCTCCTGCCTTCCTGCTGGCGCACAGCCAGGTCTATGCGGTCGTGCGCAAGAATGTCAGCGGCTTCATGATGGACCCGCTGGGCATTCACCGCTTCGACGGCGTCGACAAGGCCGAATAAGGAACCGAGCGGGGCGGCGCTTCAGCGCCGCCCCCTTTCACCATGCTCAAATACATTCTCAACAGAATTGCACTTTTGATTCCGACGCTTGTCGGCATCACTATCTGTGCCTTCGCCTTCGTCAGGCTGCTGCCTGGCGATCCCATTCTTGCCATGGCCGGCGAACACGGCGTGGCGCCGGCGCGCTATGAGGAACTCAAGGAACAGTTCGGCTACAATCTGCCGATCTGGCAGCAATATATCCGCTATGTCGGTGAGGTTGCGACCGGCGATTTCGGCGTCGCGATCTCGTCCAAGCGTCCGGTTCTTGAGGAGTTCAAGACCCTCTTTCCGGCAACGATGGAGCTGTCGTTCTTTGCTCTGGTCTTCGCCATGGTGCTCGGCATTCCGGCCGGTATCGTCGCGGCGGTGAAGCGCGGCTCGTGGTTCGACCAGTCGCTGATGGGAACGGCCCTCGTCGGCTACTCCATGCCGATCTTCTGGTGGGGTCTGCTGCTAATCATCTTCTTCTCCGGCTACCTCGGCTGGACACCGGTTTCGGGCCGCATCGGCCTGCAGTTCTTCTTCAAGCCGATCACCGGCTTCATGACCATCGATACGCTGCTCTATGGCAAGTGGGACGCCTTTCGCTCGGCGCTCAGCCATCTTGTGCTGCCGGCGATCGTGCTCGGCACCATCCCGCTGGCGGTGATTGCCCGCCAGACCCGCTCGGCGATGCTCGAGGTGCTGGGTGAGGACTATGTGCGCACCGCACGCGCCAAGGGCTTGTCGCCGTCGCGGGTGATCGGCATGCATGCCTTGCGCAATGCCCTGATCCCCGTGGTCACCACCATCGGCCTGCAGGTCGGCACGCTGCTCGCCGGCGCCATCCTCACCGAAACCATCTTCGCCTGGCCGGGCATCGGCAAGTGGATGGTCGATTCCATTTTCAAGCGCGACTACGTCGTCGTGCAGTCAGGTCTGCTTTTGATCGCCCTTATCGTCATGGCCGTGAACCTCATCGTCGACCTGCTCTACGCCGTCATCAACCCGCGCATACGGGCCTCGTGATGAGCCAGTCGACCGAAATCACTTCGATGGCCAGCGGCAGCCCCGACCGGCTGACCGGCCTCAGGACCTTCTGGCATTATTTCTCGGTGAACCGCGGTGCCGTGATCGGCCTGTTCGTCTTCATTCTGCTGGTGCTGGCCGCACTCTTCGCCCCGCTGCTCGCGCCCTATGCGCCGGACGTGCAGGACAAGACCGCGTTCCTGAGGCCGCCTGCTTGGCAGGCCGGCGGCAGCACGCAATATCTGCTTGGCACCGATCCCGTCGGCCGCGACATCCTCTCGCGCCTGCTCTATGGCGCGCGCTTTTCGCTGCTCATCGGCGCGGTCGTGGTTACGCTGGCTCTCACCGGCGGCATCACGCTTGGCCTGCTGGCCGGCTATTTCCGCGGCTGGGTCGACGTGGCCATCATGCGCGTCATGGATCTGATCCTGGCCTTCCCGTCGCTGCTCCTGGCGCTCGTCCTGGTCACCATCCTCGGCCCTGGCCTGTTCAATGCGATGCTGGCTATCGCGCTCGTCCTGCAGCCGCATTTCGCACGGCTGGTGCGGGCGGCTGTCATGGCCGAGAAGAGCCGTGAGTATGTCGTGGCCGCGAAGGTCGCCGGCGCCGGCCATATCAGGCTGATGCTTGCCACCATCCTGCCGAATTGTCTGGCGCCGCTCATCGTCCAGGCCACGCTGTCGTTCTCCAACGCCATTCTCGAAGCGGCCGCTCTCGGCTTTCTCGGCCTCGGTGCCCAGCCGCCGACGCCGGAATGGGGAACGATGCTCGCCTCGGCGCGCGAATTCATCCTGCGCGCCTGGTGGGTGGTGACCTTCCCCGGCCTCGCCATCCTCATCACCGTTCTCGCCATCAACCTTATCGGCGACGGGCTGCGCGACGCGCTCGATCCGAAGCTCAGGAGGTCGTGATGGCTTTGCTCGACATCCGCAATCTCGTCGTCGAGTTCCAGACCGCGTCAGGTCCGTTCCGGGCGGTCGACGGCGTCTCGCTCCATGTCGAGGAGCGCGAAGTGCTGGCCATCGTCGGCGAATCCGGCTCCGGCAAATCGGTATCGATGCTGGCGGTGATGGGCCTGTTGCCGTGGACGGCCACGGTCACCGCCGACGAGATGAGTTTTGGCGGCCGCGACCTCCTGAAGCTCAGCCCCGCCGAGCGGCGCAAGATCGTCGGCAAGGAGATGTCGATGATCTTCCAGGAACCGATGGCGAGCCTCAATCCTTGCTTCACGATCGGCTTCCAGATCGAGGAAGTGCTGCGCTTCCATATGGGCATGGACAAGGCCCAGCGCCGGGAGCGCGCCATCGAACTGTTGCGGCAGGTCGGCATTCCAGAACCGGCGGAACGGCTGAACTCGTTCCCGCACCAGATGTCGGGCGGCCAGTGCCAGCGCGTCATGATCGCCATCGCCATCGCCTGCAATCCGAAGCTTCTGATCGCCGACGAGCCGACCACCGCGCTTGACGTCACCATCCAGAAGCAAATCCTCGATCTGCTGGTCTCGCTGCAGGCCAAATATGGCATGGGCCTGATCATGATCACCCACAATATGGGCGTGGTGGCCGAGACCGCCGACCGCGTCATCGTCCAGTACAAGGGCCGCAAGATGGAAGAGGCCGACGTGCTGTCGCTGTTCGAGAGCCCGAAGAGCAATTACACCCGCGCATTGCTCGCGGCGTTGCCGGACAATGCGGTGGGCGACCGGCTGCCGACCGTCTCCGACATGCTGTTCGAGCCGGCCCCCTCCGGAGCCGCCGCATGACCAAGGTTGTCGAAGGCAAGAACATCGTTCGCGACTACCATATCGGTGGTGGCCTGTTTCGCGGCCAGCGCACCGTGCATGCGGTCAAGGGCGTCTCGTTCAGCGTCGAAAAAGGCAAGACGCTGGCCATCGTCGGCGAGAGCGGTTGTGGCAAGTCCACGCTTGCCCGCATCATCACGCTGATCGACCCGGCGACGTCAGGCGAGCTGTTCATCGACGGCCACAAGGTCGACATCGCCAGGGGTGGCCTGACCAAGGAGATGCGCCGCAAGGTGCAGATCGTCTTCCAGAACCCTTATGGCTCGCTCAATCCGCGCCAGAAGATCGGCGACGTGCTCGGCGAGCCGCTGCTCATCAACACCGACAAGCCGGCCGAAGAGCGGCGCGACCTCGCCATGAAGATGCTGAAGAAGGTCGGCCTCGGACCGGAGCACTACAACCGCTACCCGCACATGTTCTCCGGCGGCCAACGCCAGCGCATCGCCATTGCCCGCGCGCTGATGCTGAACCCGAGCCTCCTGGTGCTGGACGAACCGGTCTCCGCGCTCGACCTGTCGGTGCAGGCGCAGGTGCTCAACCTGCTCGCCGACCTGCAGGACGAGTTCCAGCTGACCTACGTCTTCATCAGCCACGACCTGTCGGTGGTGCGCTACATCGCCGACGACGTGATGGTGATGTATTTCGGCGAAGCGGTCGAATACGGCTCGCGCGACGAGGTCTTCGCCGACCCCAAGCACCCCTATACGAAGACGCTGTTCGCGGCGACGCCGCGCGCCGACGTGGCCAGCATCAAGGCGAGGCTGGCGAAGAAGAAGGCGGCCTGACCGGACGGTCAGGCGCGCCCCATCCCGTCACGACAGCTTGGCGATCACGGCCCGCAGCGCCTCTCCAAACCGGTGCACCTCGTCCACCGTGTTGTAGTGCACCAGCGAGGCGCGGATGGCGCCGCTGTCCATCGACAGGTTGAGGCGCTTCATCAGGCGCGGCGCGTACATGTGGCCGTCGCGGATGCCGATCTGCATCTCGGCCATCTCCTCGACGATCCGCTGCGGCGAGAGCTTGCCGATGTTGAAGCAGAAGGTCGGCACGCGCTCGTTGATGCGAGCTTCCTCGGCGACGCCGTAGATAGTGGCATTGCAGCTCTTGAGCACGGAGAGCATCTCGCGCGCCAGGACGAGTTCGTAGTCGCGAATGGCGCCCATTCCGGCAACGATGTTTTCGCGCCGCGAGCGGTTGTTGGAAGGCGCGAGATTGCGGCCGATCAGCTCCAGATATTGAACGGCGGCATCCATGCCCGACACGTTCTCGTAGATGAAGGTGCCGGCCTCGACCTTGTAGGGCGGCTCGTCGGGAATGAAATCCTCGCGGAAGGTCGGCAGCCGCTTCAGCGTCTCGAAGCGGCCCCACAGGAAGCCCATGTGCGGCGAGAAATTCTTGTAGCCGGAGCAGACCAGATAGTCGCAGTCCCAGGCCTGCACGTCGATCAGCCCATGCGGTCCGTAATGCACACAGTCTAGGAACACTTCGGCGCCGGCGGCGTGCGCGATCCCGGCCGCCGAGGCGACATCGACGATCGAGCCGATCGAATGAGCCGTCACCGTGCAGGCGACGAGCCGGGTGCGCTCCGAAACCAGCGACTTGAGGTCGTCGACATGCAGATTGCCGTCCTCGCGCATCCGCCACCATTTGAACTTGGCTCCAGCCGACTCGAGCGCCAGCCAGGTGGCGATGTTGGCGTCGTGGTCCATGTCGGTGATGACGATCTCGTCGCGCCCCCCATCTGAGTCATTGGCCAGCATCTGGCCGATGCCGAGGCTGACCAGGCGGATGAACGAGGTGGCGTTCATGCCGAAGCAGATTTCCGACGGACTGTAGGCGTTGATCAGCAGCGCTACGCTGGTCCGCGCATCGGCGACCGATTGGTCGACGGTGACGCTGCGGCCATAGCGGCCGCCGCGCTGCACATTGTGCGAAACCAGGTGGTTGGTCACCGCGTCGAGCACGCTCTGCGGGATCTGTGCGCCGGCGGCATTGTCCAGGAAGATGAAATCGCCGGCCCGCTGCAAGGCGGGAAACATGGCGCGGATTTTTTCGACCGGGAACGCAGCGGCGCTCGTGTTGTCGGTTTGATGCTTGTTCACGGGGATACGCTCCTGCGACGGGACTGGGGATCGGTTGGTAAGCTCAGCGCGTCTTCTCGGTCTGGAAGCGGCGCTCGAGCAGGCTGACCAGGCGGACCATCGGCCAGAGGAAGATGAGATAGACAAGTGCTGCGCCGATCAGCGGCGAGGGGTTGGCGTAAAGCGACTGCGCGTTGGTCGCTTCCTTGAGCAGCTCGGGCAGCGCCACGGTCGAGGCAAGCGAAGTATCCTTGAACATCGAGACGCAGTTGCTGGTCATCGGCGGGATGACCACGCGCACCGCTTGCGGCAGCACGACCTTGCGCAAGGTGAGCAGGAACGGCAGGCCGAGCGCCTGCGCCGCCTCGAACTGGCCTTTCGGAATGCTCTCTATGCCGGAGCGGAAAACCTCGGCCGAATAGGCAGACATGATGATGGCGAATGCCGTCACGGCGGACGCCCACGACGACAGGCGTATGCCGAGGAAGGGCAACGCATAGTAGATCAGGATCAGCACCACCAGCACCGGCAGGGCGCGGAAGATGTCGGTATAGCCGACGGCTATCCAGCGCAGCGGCTTTGGCCCGTAGAGGCGCACGAGGCTGATCGCAAGCCCGACCGCGATGCCGATGGCAATGCTCATGATGCCCAGCAGCAGCGTGTTGAGGAAGCCGCGCAGCAGCGCCGGCAGGCTGGATGCGATAATGTCGGGATTGAAGAAAGTATCGATCAGCGACATCGCAGAGTTCCCGAAACGTGTGGCGTCACGCGACGCCGGAGAACGACCTGAAAGACTGACAACGGCTTGGCCGAACGGATGCCAATCCCAGGAAGGTCATGCATGAAAACGGGACGTGCCGGCCTTTGGAGCCGGCACGTCTATATTACCGTTAGCCGCTCATTTGGGCAGCGGCATTTCCTTGACCGTCGAGGAGTCCGCAGGGGCGTCCGTGCCGAACCACTTCTTGTGGATTGAGGCCAGCGTGCCATCCTTCTTCATCGTCGTCAGCGCGTCGTTCAGTTTGCCGAGCAGCGGATGGTCCTTGCTCATCATCAGGCCGTATTGCTCGCCGGTCTTGATGCGCTCCTTGACCACGAGATCCTTCATTTTCTGGAAGGAGTACTGCATGCCGGGAATGTCGCTGACGGCGGCATCGACGCGGCCGGCGCTGAGGTCGAGCAGAAGGTTCTGCTGGGTGTCATAACCTTTCACGTCGCTGTAGCCATCGGCTTCCTGATGCGCCTTGACCCAGGTCTCGCCGGTTGAGCCGGACAGCACGCCGACGACCTTGCCCTTGAGGTCGGCCTCGGCCTTGATTGCGCTGTCGCTCTTGGTGGCGATTCCCATGTCGGAATCATAATAGGGCTGGGTGAAGGACAGGGACTTCAGCCGCTCAGGCGTGATGGTGATTGACGAGATGGCGACGTCGATGCGCTTCGAGGTGACTGCGGCGAACAGCGCCTGGAAGCCGAGGTCGGCAATGTCGGTGGTCATGCCGACGCGCTTGGCCGCCTCGTTGACGATATCGACCTCGAAGCCTTCGAAAGTGCCGCTCTCGTTCTTGTATTCGAAGGGCGGATTGGTCGGATAGGCGCCGACATTGAGCACGTCAGCGGCGTAAGCGGTGGCAGGGCCGGCGGCGATGCCGACGGCAGCGGCGAGCAGCATGAGATTGCGACGATTGAGCTTCATAGGTGTTCCCTCTGGTTGTCGATCGGGCGGGTTTCCCCGCACGGTTTCTTGCCGTCCCACCTCCCAGCGGGGCGTCAATTCATGGCGGCGACCATGCGCTCGAGCGCGGTCGCTATCTGGTCGCGGTCACGGCACACGCACATCCGCAGAAACGGCGTTGCCGCGCTGCCGAAGAGATGGCCTGGGGCCAGCCCGACGCGCGCCGTCTCCAGTATGCGGGCGCAGGCCTGCCGGGCGTCACTTTCACCCTCCATGGCGAAGAAGGCATACATGCCGCCGCGCGGCTTGGCCGGCAGGATGATGCCCGGAATCTGCGCCAGCCTGTCATAGGCCAGATCGAGGCCGGTCCTGATCCGCTGCCGGATCTCCTCGACCAACGGCTCGCCCTGGCGGATGGCGGCGACGGCGCCGGCCTGGATCGGCGCGGCGGTGCCGCTGTTGATATACTGGGTCATGGCGCCAAGCTGGTCGGCCACCCCAGATGGATGCGTCAGCCAGCCGATGCGCCAGCCGGTCATCGCCCACGCCTTCGAGAAGCTGTTGACCGACAGCACCCTGTCGCCATCCTCGGCGATCTGCAGGATCGAGGGGGCGACGTCGCCGTCGAAATAGAGCCGGCCATAGACCTCGTCTGAGATGATCCAGATGCCGGTGCGCCGGCTGAAGTCAAGCAGCGCCTGCATTTCCGCGCGCGATGCGGTCCAGCCGGTCGGGTTGGACGGCGTCGACAGGAAGATCGCGCGGGTGCGCGCATCGCAGGTCGCGAACAGCCGTTCGAGATCGAGATGCCAGTCGCCCTTGAAGTCGAGCGAAAACGGCCGCGGCTCGCCGCCGATCAGATGGATGGCGTTGTGGATGTTGGGCCATTGCGGCGCGACGTAGACGACATTGGTGCCGGTATCGACCAGCAGCTCCAGCGCCAGGTACAGCGCCTGCATGCCGCCCGGCGTGACTGTGGTGCGATTTATCGGGATCGAGCGGCCATGAATGCGCGTCTGGTACTCGGACAGCGCTTCGTTCAAAGGGCCGAGCCCGCGCATGTTGGGAACGTAGAAGGTCTGACCGTCATCGAAAGCGGCCTTGGCGGCGTCGCGGATGAACGCCGGCGTCACCATGTCGCCCTCGCCGTACCAGAGCGCGATCACGTCGCCCAGTTCGCGGGCACGCACGGCAAGGTTGGCGATGTTTTCGGTGTGAAGGTCACGGATCTGGGCGCGCACGCCGTCGAAAGCGTAACGCGCGCTGGACGATGACTGGGGCAGCATGAACGACAAGGACTAAAAACCCCTCCCACCCGGAGCACCACGATGGACTGCCCGCAAGCTCCTCCAGCCCGGCAGTCGCCATCGACGTTGAATGCTTATCCAAAGTGCGGCGCTTTTCAAGGCAAAAGTTTTAAGCTTAAAAAGTTAGGCGGCCGACCGCCTCGCCGACACGCCGTTTTGGCTAGCCGCGCCCGTCTTGCCCCAGTTCGACGCGCGCGGCGGTGCAGTTGGCCGCGGTGCCGGCACCAAGAAACATCGTGTCGCTGGCCAGCATGAAGAAACTCGCGCCGATGCTGGCCCACCGACTGATCGTCTGTGGGCTGGCGCAAAAGATGCCGGCGGCTCTGTCATGCGCCACGGTGACGCCGATGATCCTGTTGATCGCCTCATTGAGCTTGTCGGCGCCCTTCGGTCCGATCGCATCGATCGACACGGAGAGATCGCCGGGACCGACGAAGATCACGTCGACGCCGTCGACGGCAGCGATCGCCTCGATGTTGGCGAGCCCTTCCGCTGTCTCGACCTGAACCGCGACGACGACCCCGTCATAGGCGGCGGCCAGATATTCGGGAATGCGGTAGCCATAACCGGCCGCGCGGCCGGGTCCGACACCCCGCTCGCCGAGCGGCGGATAGCGTGAGGCCTTCACGGCCATGGCGGCTTGGGCCGCGGTGGAGACGCGCGGCACCAGCACGCCTTGCGCGCCGCTGTCCAGTGCCGCCTGGATGGCTTCGGGCGCATGGCCGGGAACGCGCACCATCGCCGGCACGCGGTGCACGTCGGCCGCCCGCACCATGGCCTCGATCGTGTCGCGCGAAATCTGCGCGTGTTCCCAGTCGATGCAGAGGAAGTCGAGACCAGCGAGCGCCATCACCTCGACCGCGACCGGATGCGGAATGGCGGCGAAAGAGCCGACGAGGTTGGCCTTGCCGACGCACTTCTGGCGGAACTCGCTCATCTCGATCCCCTTTTGGTCTCTTGGCAAATCCATATCCGCAAACGGCGGCAAGGCGAAGCTATTTCAGGCTTGAAATATTTTCGCGCGAGCCTAGCCTAGGATCTCCCGCCGTGAGTTCCCAGATGATCAAAGCGCATCCCCTGCATGGTCCGAACAGACTGAAGCTCGGCGTCTTCTCGACCAATGCCGATGGCGGCCTGGCCATCACCGATGTGCCGGAACGCTGGACGGCAAGCTGGCAGGACAATCTGACGGCGGCCCAGATCGCCGACCGCGCCGGGCTGGAGTTCATGCTGCCTATCGCGCGCTGGCGCGGCTTTGGCGGTCGCAACAAGGTGCGCGAATGGTCGTTCGAGACCTTCACCTGGGCGGCGGCTCTCAGCGTGGCGACCGAGCAGATCGGCCTGTTCATGACCGTGCATGTGCCGCTGGTGCACCCGCTCTACGCCGCCAAGGCGCTGGCGACCGTCGACCATATCAGCCAGGGCCGCGCCGGCCTCAACATTGTCTGCGGCTGGAACCCGAAGGAATTCGGCATGTTCGGCACGCCACTGGTCGAGAAGGGCTACGACCAGGCCGCCGAATGGATCGAAATCCTCGAGAAGCTTTATGCGTCGGCCGAGCCGCTCGACTACGAAGGCACCTATTATCATTTGAAGGAAGCGGTCAGCCGGCCGGCCAGCCTGCAGCTTCCGCGCCCGGTGACCATGAACGCCGCTTTCGGCGGCCCTGGCCGCGACTTCGCCGCCGCCCGATGCGATTATTTGTTCACGACCTTTTCCGAGATGGGCGATGCCGGCAAGCATGTCGCCGACATCAGCGAACGGGCCGACAAGATTGGCCGCAATGTCGGCGTCTACACTGTCGCGCATGTCGTCTGCCGTCCGACCATGGAGGAGGCGCAGGCCTATTATCACAGATATGCCGTCGATCTGGCCGACCACGAAGCGGTCGATGCCCATATGGCCGGCAAGAAGGAATTCTCGCAGTCGCACGACCCGCATGCCTATGACCGCTACCGGCAGCGTTTTGCCGGCGGTGCCGGCACTTATCCGCTGGTCGGAACGCCGGAAACGATTGCCGCCGACATGGCCGCCATATCAGGGCACGGCTACCAGGGCATCGCGCTTTCCTTCGTAAACTACACGCAAGAGCTACCCTATTTCTGCGACCATGTGCTGCCGCTGCTGAAGCAGGCGGGGCTTCGCGAATAAATTATTCCGGACTGACGACTATTCTGGAATAACCGCAGTAGCCTGGATCTCGATCTTGGCGCGATCCTCGACCAGCGCCATCACCTGCATGGCGGCCATCGCCGGGAAATGCCGGCCGATCACCTCGCGATAGGCTTCGCCGATCCCCTTGAGGTTGCCGAGATATTCGGCCTTGTCAGTGAAATACCAGGTCATCGAGGTGATGTGCCGTGGTTCCGCGCCGGCCTCGGCCAGCACCGCGACGATGTTCTGGAGCGTCTGCCTGACCTGACCGGCGAAATCGTCGGTCTCGAACTGGCACTGCCCGTTCCAGCCGACCTGCCCGCCAACGAAGACGAGCCTGCCGCGCGCAGCTATGCCATTGGCGTAGCCGACCGGTTTTGCCCAGCCTTCCGGCTGCAGGATCTCGTGCATGTCAACTCTCCGCCTATCCAATATCGGGTCCGCAATATCCGCGTTCGAAAACAGTCCAGCCCATCGACGCGACCTGCTCAGGCCGCGCCCATCACTTGCCGCGCGATCACCACCTTCTGCACGTCGGACGCGCCCTCATAGATGCGCAGCGCGCGGATCTCGCGATACAGGCTCTCGACGATATGGCCCTTGCGGACACCGTCGCCACCATGCAGTTGCACCGCTTTGTCGATGACCTCTTGCGCCTTGTCGGTGGCGAACAGCTTGGCCATCGCCGCCTCGCGCGTCACCCGCGCCGCACCCATGTCCTTGGTCCAGGCGGCACGGTAGACGAGCAGCGCCGCCGCATCGGTGTCGAGCGCCATGTCAGCGACATGGCCCTGCACCATCTGCAGTTCCGCCATCGGCGCGCCGAACAGTTTGCGCTCTGATACCCGCTTGATGCTCTCATCGAGCGCCCGGCGGGCAAAACCAAGGGCGGCCGCGCCGACCGTCGAGCGGAACACGTCGAGCACCGACATGGCGATGCGGAAGCCGTCGCCCGGTTTGCCGATCAGTGCCGAAGCCGGCAGCCGGACCTGGTCGAAGGAAAGCCGCGCCAGCGGATGCGGCGCGATCACTTCAATCCGTTCGGCAACGCCAAATCCCTTTGCGTCGGCAGGCACGAGGAAAGCGGAAAGCCCCTTGGCGCCCGGCGCCTCGCCGGTGCGGGCAAAAACGACATAGAGGTCGGCAATGCCGCCATTTGAAATCCAGGTCTTCTCACCCGTGAGAAGATAGCTGTCGCCATCGCGGGTCGCCGTCATCTCGGTGTTGGCAACGTCGGATCCGGAACGCGGCTCCGACAGGGCAAAGGCCGAGATCGACTTGCCGGCCCGGGTCTTTGCCAGCCATTGCTGCTGGTCGGGCGTGCCGAAGAGCGAGATCGCGCCGGTGCCCAGCCCCTGCATGGCGAAGGCGAAGTCGGCGAGCCCGTCATGGCGCGCCAGCGTCTCGCGCGTGATGCAGAGCGTGCGGACATCGAGCGGTCCGGGACTGTCCGTATCGAGCGCCGTCGGCTTCAGCCAGCCGTCGCGGCCAAGCCTGGCCACCAGTTCGCGGCAGGCGGCATCGACATCATGATGATCGACCGGCAGGTTTTTCGCGCACCAGGCGTCGAGTGTTTCCGCCAGATTGCGATGGCGGTCCTCGAAGAACGGCCAGTTGAGGAAACTCTTGTCAGCCATCAATTGCCCTCGAACACTGGCTTTTCCTTGGCCACGAAAGCCTTGTAGGCACGCTCGAAATCGCGCGTCTGCATGCAGATCGCCTGCGCCTGCGCTTCTGCCTCGATCGCCTGGTCGAGACCCATTGACCATTCCTGGTTGAGCTGCGTCTTGGTGATGCCGTGGGCGAAGGTCGGGCCGGAGACGATGCGCGCCGCCATGTCGAGCGCGTCGGCCTCGAGCGCAGCCGCCTCGACCAGCCTGTTGTAAAAACCCCAGCGCTCGCCTTCATCAGCCGTCATCGTGCGCCCTGTATAGAGCAGTTCGGCGGCGCGGCCCTGGCCGATGATGCGCGGCAGGATCGCACAAGCGCCCATGTCGCAACCGGCAAGGCCGACGCGGGTGAACAGGAAGGCGGTCTTGGCTTGTGGCGTGGCGATGCGGATGTCTGAACTCATGGCGATGATGGCGCCGGCGCCGACCGCGACACCGTCCACCGCCGCGATGATAGGCTTGCCGCAGTTGAGCATCGCCTTGACGAAATCGCCGGTCATGCGGGTGAAGGCGAGCAGCTCCTTCATGTCCATCTTGACCAGCGGGCCGATAATGTCGTGGACATCGCCGCCCGAGCAGAAATTGCCGCCATTGGACAGGAACACCACGGCGTCGATATCGTCGGCGTAGACGAGGTCGCGGAACGTATCGCGCAGCTCCGCATAGCTGTCGAAGGTCAGCGGGTTCTTGCGCTCCGGCCGGTCGAGCCGGACCTTGGCGATCCTGCCCTCGACCTCCCACAGGAAATGCTTCGGCTTGAGGCCGGCCATCTCGGTCATTCGCGTCCCTCCCAGTTGCTGCGGAACGAGGTCAGCATGCCGGTCAGCCGGCGCGCATCCTCCTCGCTGACCTTGCCCAGCAATTCGCCGATCCAGCCCTCATGCGCGGCGGCGATGATGGCAAAGGATTTTGTGCCTTCATCGGTGAGCCGCACCATCGATGTGCGGCGGTCGCCATTGCGGCGCGCGCGCGCCACCAGCCCTTCCGAAACCAACCGGTCGACAATGCCGGTGACATTGCCATTGGACACCAGCAGGAAGCGCGACAGGTCGCTCATCAGCATGCCTTCCGGCACGCGGTAAAGCGCAGCCATGACGTCGAAGCGCGGCAGCGTCGTATCGAATTCCTTCTTCAGGCGCTCGCGCAGTTCGGCCTCGATCGTGCGCGAGGCGCGCAGCAGCCTGATCCACAGGCGCAGCCGGTCTTTGCCGGGTCCCGACGGCACGGGCAGGGGGCCGGCTACCATGTTTCGCCTCCTGAGATCGAAATCGCCTGTCCGGTGATCGACGCCGCTGTATCGCTGCACAGCCACAGCACGGCGTCGGCTACTTCCCGAGGCTGGATGAAGCGGCCTTGCGGGTTGGTCGAGGCCAGGCTCGCCCGTGCTTCAGCAACCGAACGGCTGGTCTTGTCGACAATGCGCTGGATGGATTCTTCCAGCATGTCGGTCTCAACGAAGCCCGGGCAGACGGCGTTGACGGTCACGCCGGATTTCGCCGTCTCGGCGGCCAGCGCCCGCATCAGACCGACGACGCCATGCTTGGCCGCTACGTAAGGCGCGACATAGGCGTAACCCTTCAGCCCGGCGGTGGACGCGACGAAGACGATGCGGCCCGCCTTGCGCGCGGCCATCCCGGCCAGCGCCGGTTTCACCGTCAGGAAGGCGCCAGTCAGGTTGACGTCGAGCGTTCGCTGCCAGTCGGCCAGCGCGGTCTTGTGCGCCGGCGTGCTGCCGGCCATGCCGGCATTGGCGACAACGATGTCGAAAGGCCCGCACGCGGCTTCCGCCTGCGTGTAAAGCGCTGCCATTGCCCCTTCATCGGTGACATCGGCGGCGATGCCGTGAATGCGGGCATTCTCGCCTGCCACCTTGGCGAGTTCGGCTTCGCGCCGCCCGCTTATGGTGACCGCGACGCCGGCCTCGGCCAGCGCCA
The DNA here is from genome assembly GCA_004791255.1 of bacterium M00.F.Ca.ET.205.01.1.1. Taxonomy (GTDB): domain Bacteria; phylum Pseudomonadota; class Alphaproteobacteria; order Rhizobiales; family Rhizobiaceae; genus Mesorhizobium. Next base: position 206,469 of record SRUQ01000010.1, on the reverse strand, counting down.
GCGCGATGGCCCGGCCGACGCCGGAACCGCCGCCGGTGACCAGCGCATGCTTGCCGGAGATCGTCGTGGCCGCCGTCATACTTTCAATCCCGCCGCCGCATCGCGCTCGGCCAGTCGGTAGATCTGGTCGCGTCCGGGCAAGTAGGGATCCGGCCATTTGACGCCACGGTCGCCGAGCGTCACCGCCGCATGCAGCGTCCAGTAGGGGTCGGCAAGATGCGGCCGCGCCAGCGCCACCAGGTCGGCGCGGCCGGCCATCAGGATCGAATTGACATGGTCCGGTTCGTAGATGTTGCCGACCGCCATCGTCGCCATGCCGACCTCGTTGCGGATGCGGTCCGAAAACGGCGTCTGGAACATGCGGCCATAGACAGGCTTGGCGGCGATCGACGTCTGGCCGGCCGAGACGTCGCATATGTCGACGCCGGCCTCATGCAGCATGCGCGCGATCTCCACCGCGTCAGCCGGCGTCACGCCTTCGATGCCGACCCAGTCATTGGCCGAAATGCGCACCGAGATCGGCTTTCCCGCCGGCCAAGCGGCGCGCACGGCATGGAATATCTCGAGGGGATAGCGCATGCGGTTCTCAAGCAAACCGCCATAGGCGTCGGTGCGCTGGTTGGTGACAGGCGTGATGAAGGACGACAGCAGATAGCCATGCGCGGCGTGCATCTCCAGCATGTCGAAGCCGCAGCGATCGGCCATCTCGGCCGAGGCCACGAATTCGTCGCGCGCTCTGTCCATGTCGGCGCGGTCCATCGCCTTCGGCACCTGATTCTGCGGCGACCAGGCGATCGCCGAGGCCGCCATCACAGGCCAGTTGCCGGATGCGAGCGGCACGTCGGTGCCTTCCCAGCCGACACGGGTCGAGCCCTTGGCGCCGGAATGGCCGATCTGGGCGCAGATCTTCGCCTCGGTCTCGGTGTGGACGAAGTCGACCAGCCGCTTCCACGCCACCTCATGTTCGGGTGCATAGAAGCCGGGGCAGCCGGGGGTGATGCGGCCTTCCGGGCTGACGCAGGTCATCTCGATATAGAGGAGCCCGGCGCCGCCCTTGGCGCGTTCGGCGTAGTGGCTGAAATGCCAATCGGTCGGACAGCCGTTGACCGCCTTGTACTGCGCCATCGGCGAGACGACGACGCGGTTGCCGAGCTGCATGTCGCGCAGCTTGAACGGCGCGAACATCGGCGCCCGGCGCTGCCGGTTGCCGCCCGCACCCGCCTGGCGCTGGAACCACTCCTCGGCGCCGCCCAGCCATTTGGCATCGCGCAGCCGCAGATTCTCGTGACTGATGCGCTGCGAACGGGTCAGCAGCGAGTAGTTGAACTGCACCGGATCGAGGCCGAGATAGCGCTCCACCTCCTCGAACCATTCCAGCGAATTGCGCGCCGCCGATTGCAACTTCAGCACCTCGGTGCGGCGGGCATCCTCATATTTGCGGAAGGCGGCGTCGAGGTCGGGTTCGGTCTCGACATACTCGGCCAGCGCCACCGCGCTTTCCAGCGCCAGCTTGGTGCCGGAGCCGATCGAGAAATGCGCCGAGGCCGCCGCGTCGCCCATCAGAGCGAGATTCTTGTACGACCAGCGCTCGCACAGCACGCGCGGAAAGTTGATCCAGGCCGAACCCCTGATGTGGTTGGCATTGGTCATTAGCGCGTGGCCGCCAAGGTGTTTTTGGAAGATGCGCTCGCAAACCGCGATGGACTCCTGCTGTGACATCGCACCGAAGCCGAAGGCTTGCCACGTCTGCTCGCTGCATTCGACGATGAAGGTCGCGGTCTCGCTGTCGAACTGGTAGGCGTGCGCCCACACCCAGCCATGCTCGGTCTTCTCGAAGATGAAGGTGAAGGCGTCGTCGAATTTCTGCTTGGTGCCGAGCCAGACGAACTTGCATTTGCGCGTATCGATGTCGGGCTTGAAGATGTCGACGAAGGTGTTGCGCGCCCTTGAGTTCAGCCCGTCGGCGGCGACAACGAGATCATGCGTCTCCATGTAGGGCCGTGGGTCGGCGATATCGCTCTCGAACATCAGCTTGACGCCGAGTTCGCGCGCGCGGCGCTGCAGCAGGATCAGGAGCCGCTTACGGCCGATGCCGCAGAAACCGTGGCCCGACGAGACCGTGCGCACGCCGTCATGGATGACGGCGATGTCGTCCCAATAGGCGAAATGCTTCTTGATCCAGACGGCGCTGACCGGGTCATTCTTGGCGAGATTGTCGAGCGTCTCGGCCGACAGCACGACGCCCCAGCCGAACGTGTCGTCGGCGCGGTTGCGCTCGAACACCGTCACCTCATGCGCGGCGTTCCTCAGCTTCATGGAAATGGCAAAGTAGAGGCCGGCGGGTCCGCCGCCGAGAACCGCAACCTTCATCTGTGCGATCTCCTCTTCGCTTGCTGCATCCCGAGTATCGCGCTGCAGATAAAATATTTCAAGCTTAAAGTTTTATGCCAAAATGATTGTGCTGGACATTGGGTAGCGCGCTTGTGGGTCGTCCCGCAAGCGCGCTGCGAAAGGTCACTTTTCCGGGGTCTTCGGGCTCCACAGCACCGTCTCGGCGCCCTTCTCATAAGCCATCCCGTCGGGATAGCCGATCGCCTCCAGTTGCAACCCCCATGGCGCCTGGAAATAGAGGATGGTCTGGCCGGCGGCAGGTCCTTCCTTGACCGGCAATGGCCCCATCCGCGTCTTCACGCCCTTGCCATCGAGATAGGCTTTCGCCGCGGCGACATCGTCGACATAAAGCGCGATATGAAAGCCGCCGATATCGCTGTTCTTCGGCGTCAGATCCTTCTGGTCCGGTGCGGTGTATTTGAACAGCTCGATGTTCGATCCATAGCCGCAGCGCACCATGGTGATCTCTTCTATGACGGCCTTCGGGTCGACGCCCAGAAGATCCTGCATGAAGGTGCCCTTGTCGTCGGCAAACGGGCCGAACGACATCGCCTTCTTGCAGCCGACCACTTCGGTGAAGAAATCGACCGCCTGCTTCATGTCGGGAACCGTGATGCCGGTGTGGTCGTGGCCGCGCATGCCGGGGATCGAATCCGCCGAGGCCGTTCCCACCGAGCCCAGCAGGATCGCGGCAAACGTCGCGCCGCGGGTTGCATAGTTCATGTCATCCTCCGTTCGCGGGCTGATTTCGCCATCATGCACGTCCGAGGCCCGCTGTTCGGCGTGCGGGATGGATAACCTTATGCCGGCGCTTTCGCCGGCGGCTTCAGCCAGTCGGCGTCGATCTCGGGCAGCGGAATGGCGGCAAGCAGGTCGCGCGTGTAGGTCTCCCTGGGATTGTCGAACAGTGCATCGGTGGCGCTCGCCTCGACGATCCTGCCCTCGCGCATCACGATCACCTGCTGGCAGAGCCGCCGGATGACCGACAGGTCGTGGCTGATGAAGGCGACAGTCAAGCCCATCTCCGCCGCCAGTCTCTCCAGCAGGGTAAGAATCTGCGCCTGCGTCGATACATCGAGCCCGGAGACGATCTCGTCGGCGAGCACGAATTTCGGTGACAGCGCCAGCGCGCGCGCAATGCCGACACGCTGGCGCTGGCCGCCCGACAACTGGTGGCGGTAGCGGCTGGCGAAGTTTTGGGGCAGGCCGACCCGCTGCAGGGCCTCGGCGACGCGTTGCCTGAGATTGTCGCCAAGCCCGTTCTGCTTCAGCGGTGCGGCGATGATGCTGGCAATGGTGCGGCGCGGGTTGAGCGACGACATCGGATCCTGAAAAATCATCTGCAGGTCGTGGCGCAGCGGCCGCAACCCGGCCTCAGGCAAATGCGTGATGTCGCGGCCTTCGAAACGGATCTCGCCGGCACTCGGCTCCAGCAGCCGCACCAGCGCGCGGCCAAGGGTGGATTTGCCCGACCCGGATTCGCCGACGATACCGGTCACCGAGCCCTTCGGCAGGTCGAAATCCAGGCCTTTCAAAATCTCGGCCAGCGGCGCGCGGCCGATCAGCGGCTTGCGCGTCATGTCGGGCAGCGCCACTTTCAGCCCGCGCACGGAAATCAGCGGCTCAGCCATGGGGCCGCCTCCAAGCCTGGTCCGCCGTGGCGATCTCCGCCGCAAGCCCTCTCAGCACGGTCTCGTCCACCGGCTTCAGCGACGCCAGAGGATCGGTATAGCGCGGCGTCGCCGCCATCAGCGCCCGCGTATAGGGGTGCTGGGGGGCTGTGAAGAGAGCTGTCGTGTCAGCCTCCTCCACCACCTTGCCGGCATAGAGCACCGACACTTTCTGACTGATCTTGGCGACGACGCCGAGATCATGGGTGACGAAGAGGATCGCCGTGCCATGCTCGCGCTGCAACTCGGCGATCAGGAGCAGGATCTGCTTCTGCACGGTGACGTCGAGCGCGGTGGTCGGCTCGTCGGCGACGATCAGCCGTGGCTCGGCGGCGAAGGCGGCGGCGATCAGCACGCGCTGGCGCATGCCGCCGGACAATTCGTGCGGATAGCTCCTCAGCACCCGGTCGGGATCGCGGATCTGCACCTCGTCCAGCAACTGCCTGATACGGCGGTCGGCCTTGTCGCCGCTCCAGCCGAGGATGCGCACCAGCCGGTCGGTCATCTGCGGGCCGATGCGCCGCGATGGGTTGAGCGCCGTCAGCGGGTCCTGTGGGATCAGCGCCGTGCGGGCGCCGATCAGCGTGCGCCGCGCCTTGGGTTGCAGCCTGCCGAGGTCCTCGCCTTCCAGCTTCATATCGCCCTCGACGACGCGCACGCTCGATGGCAGCACACCAAGCACCGCCTTGCCGATCATCGTCTTGCCGGCGCCGCTCTCGCCGACCAGGGCGCGGACCTCGCCGGGCTGCACGGCAAGCGACACCGAGCGCAGCACGCGCTGGCCGTTCGCCAGCACGGCGCTCAGATTGTTGATCTCGAGACAGGCGCTCATCGCAGCACCGGATCGAAGCGGGCCTTCAGCGCCTCGCCAAACTGGCTGAACGACAAAACGGTGAGGATCAGCGTGATCAGCGGGAACACCAGCACCCACCAGGCCTGATGGATCGACAGCCGGCCCTCGGCGATAATGCCGCCCCAGGTCGGATCGTCGGTCGAGATCGACAGGTTGACGAAGGACAGGATCGCCTCGACGATGACGGCGATGCCCATCTCCAGCGACAGCAGCGCCACGATCGACGGCAGCACATTGGGCAGCACCTCGCGCAGCATGATGCCGATGCGGCCATAGCCGGCGATGCGGGCATTCTCGACATAGTCCATGCGCGACTGCCCCATCGCCTCGGCGCGGATCACCCGGCAGAAACGCGTCCAGTCGATGATCGCGATGGCCAGAATGACGGAGCTTAGGCCGGTGCCGAGCACGGCGACCAGGAGGATGGCGAACAGCACCGGCGGGAAGGCCATCCAGATATCGACGATGCGCGAGATGATGCGGTCGGCCCAGCCGCCGAAATAGCCGGCGATCAGCCCCAGCGTCGAGCCGACGAGGCAGGCGGCGATCGCCGCGGCAAAGGCGACGATGAAGGCGATGCGGCCGCCGAAGATCAGGCGCGAGAACAGGTCGCGGCCGAGGCTGTCGGTGCCAAGCCAATAGCCGGGTTCGGCGCCATCGAGCCAGAACGGCGGCAGCCGCTCCAGCATCAGATCCTGCGCCAGCGGATCCTGCGGCGCGATCAGCGGTGCGAAAATCGCGGCCAGAAGCGCCAGCAGCAGCCAGCCGCCGGCCAGCCACAGCCTCGGGCTCAATCGGCGCCTGATGATGCGGGCGTCATCCATGGCGAAGCCTCGGATTGAGCAGCGCATACATCATGTCGACGGTGAGATTGATCAGCACGAACAGCAGCGCGAAGACCAGCACGATGCCCTGGATCAGCGGCAGGTCGCGGTTGATGACTGCGTCGATCGCCATGTTGCCGAGACCCTCATAGGAAAACAGCCGTTCGACGATGACCGTGCCGCCGATGAGGAAGGTGAACTGCACGCCGACCAGGGTCAGCGTCGGCAAGGCGGCGTTCTTCAACGCTTCGCGCAGGATCACCTGCGTTTCCGAAAACCCCTTGACCCGCGCCAGCACGACATAGTCGAGGTCGAGTACTTCCTTGAGCGACTGTTTCAGCAATTGCGAGATGATCGCGGCCAGCGGTAAAGCCAGCGCCACGGCGGGCATCAGCATGTGCTTTAAAAGGTCCCAGGTCAGGTCGAAGCGCAGCCGCAGCAGGCTCTCGAAGAAATAGAACTGGGTGACGAAGGGCAGGTCAAGCTGCGGCGACACGCGGCCGGAAATATCGAAGATCGGCACCAGCACCCCGAACAGCAGGATCAGCACCAGCCCCCACAGGAAGTCGGGAATGGAAAGTGCGGCACCGCTGGCGATGTCGATGCCCGCCTCCACCGCCGTGCCGCGCTCGCGGGCGCCGAGGATCGCCGTCGTGCCGCCAAGCGCCACCGCCATGACCAGCGCGACGATGGCGAGCTCCAGCGTCGCCGGTAGCCGGTTGAAGACGAGGCCGAGCACGTCTTGCCTGAGTGAAATCGAGGTGCCGAAATCGCCCCTAACGACGCCGGACAGCCAGATGAAGAACTGCTCGACGATCGTCTTGTCGAGCCCGTAGAGCGCGCGCAGCCTGGCGATGTCGGCATCGGTGGCGCCGGGCGGCAGCATCATGGCGATCGGATCGCCGGGGGCGATGCGGATCACGACGAAGACGACGACGGCGACACCGAACAGCGTCACCAGCATCGTCAGAAGACGGATCAGGAATCGTTGCAGGAGCATGTAAATCTTCGCAGGAGCCCATTGGCTCCAATGCCGGATGGAAAATGCGCGCCGTCGCTAGGACGGCGCGCGGCAATTCCAAGCCTGTCTCTCAGGCCTGGGTCATCAGCGCCGGCAGCAGCGCGCCGGAGACATGCTGCACCACCTTGACGCCCTTCGCATGCACGATCGGCTGCGCATACTGCATCAACGGCAGCACATAGGCCTGCTCGGCGATGTATTTGTCGACGGCCTTCCAGCCTGCGATGCGCTTGGCCTCGTCCTTCTCGCCCCATAGCGGGTTGATCATGTCGACCAGGTCCTTGCTGTCCCACACCGAGTGTGGGCTCGGGCCGTACATGGCAAAGCCGGTCGACGTCGTCGGATCGCCGATGGCGTTGCCCCAATTGTAGAACGCCGCCGGCGCCAGCTTGTCGGCGGCTCTGAGCTCATAGTGCTTGGCGATCTCGTAGACCTCGATTTCAGCCTCGATGCCGACCTTTCGCCACATGCCTACGATCGCCTGGATCATCTCGTAGTCCTTGGGCTTGAAGCCCTTGGTCGTCTGGATGGTGAACTTGACCGGCTTCTCCGGCGAATAGCCGGAAGCCGCGAGCAGTTCCTTGGCCTTTTCCGGATTGTGCTCGACCTTGATCGAGCTGTCGAAGGCCGTGTATTCCGGCGTTTCCAGCGTGGCGATCGGCTGGCCATAGCCGTGCAGCAGCCGCTTGACGAGAAGCTCCTTGTCCACCGCCATGACGGCGGCCTGGCGGACGTTCTTGTCCAGCATCGCCTCGATGTCGTTGAAGAAGATCATGCCGATGTCGGACACATTCTTGATCGAGCCGGCAAGCCCGTCCTTGGCGATCAGCCTGTCATATTCCTCATAGGGGATTTCGAGCGTCACCTGCGAGGAACCGGACTCGATCTCGGCGACGCGGCTGGCCGCATCGGTAACGAACTTGATCGTCACATTCTCGAAGGCCGGCTTGTCGCCCCAATAGTTCGGGTTGGCTTTCAGCCGCAGGAAGGCGTTGCGCTCGAATTTGTCGACCATGTAGGGACCGGTGCCGATCGGTGCCTTCTCGAAGCCTTCAGCCCCGACCTTCTCGTAATAGGCCTTGGGCAGGATGTAGCCGGTCAGGAACGACATCCATTTGAAATAGACCGGATCGAACTGCACCACGTCGCCGGTGATCTTGTTGTCGTCGATCTTGAAATTGTTGACGTTCTTCCAGACGAACTGGATCGGATTGCCGGTCTTCTCGTCGCCCGCCCGCTGCAGCGACCAGACAACGTCTTCCGGTGTGAACGGCGAGCCGTCATGCCACTTCACGCCTTCGCGCACCGTCATCATCACCTTGGTGCGGTCGTCGTTCCAGCCCCACTCGGTGAGCAGGCCCGGCGCGAAGGACAGGTCCGGCTTCTGCGGGATGAACTGGTCGAACACCGACTGGTAAAGGCCCTGGATGGTCGGGTTGACCGCCGAAGGTCCGGTGGTCGGATCCCAGGACGGCAGGTTGACGTTGTAGGCGATGGTCAGTTCGCCGGCCGCCGCCTTGGCGATCCGCGGCAGGCCGACGGCGGCAGCGCCAAGCGCCGCTGCGCTGTATCCAAGCAATTCGCGTCTGTTGAGTGTCATGGTCGTTCCCCTTGTTGGTTGTTGTCTTTTGCGCGGCACTGTCAGTTCATTGGTCTGGGCTTCGCGGGCAGCAGCGCCTTGCCTCTCGTTGCCTCTATAAAAATCGTCGGGCCTACCTCCCGCCAAGCTGTTGCGCGAGCATGAAGCCGGAGGCCGCACCCGTGCCGGCGCCCGGCCATGTCGCGGCCCCCGTGAGATGCAGATTGGTGACCGGCGTGTTCCAGCCGGCAAAGCCGCGCGCCGGGCGGAACAGGAAATTCTGCGCCAGATGATGGCTGCCGCAGACCTGGTCGCCGCCAACGAGGTTGGGGTTCTCGCGCTCGAGATCGATGGGCGAAAACACCGCGCGTCCGAGAATTTTGCCGCGCAGGCCCGGCGCGTAAGTCTCGATGATGTCGAGCACGCGGTCGGCATAGGCTTCCTTGACCTGGTCCCAAGGCGCGGGCGCGATCTTGCCCGCCGCATCGCCGGCGATTTCGGCGGGCAGCATGCGCACCTGCACCCACAGCACATGCTTGCCCTGCGGCGCGCGCGACGGGTCGATCGCGGTCGGCTGGCCGACGACCAGCACCGGCTCGTCCGGCAGCATACCGGCCATTGCCTGCTGATAGGTGCGCGACATCGCGTCGAGCGAGGGCGACAGATGCACATAGGCGAACTGGCGCAGTTCCGCCCCGGCCCGCCAGTCCGGCAGATCGTCGAGCGCCAGATGGATCATCATCGTGCCCGGCGCGTATCGGAATGTCTGCATCGCCTTATCGAAGCCGGCGTCACCCGAACCGTTTGGCAGCAACCTGCCGGCCAACGCCTTGGGCGCGACGCCGGCAATCACCGCCTTGGTGGCGGTATGCGTCTCACCGGAAGCGAGCCGCACGCCGGATGCCTTGCCGCCGGAAACCGTGATCTCGGCCACGTCGGCATCGGTGACGATCTTGCCGCCGGCCGCCGTCACCATGCCGGCCAGCGCCCGGATGATGGTGTCGGCGCCCCCCTTGCCCAGCACCATGCCAAAACTCTGGTTGGCCATCGATTCCAGATAGGGGAACACCGCACCGCCGGCGATGTCGGGCGCGAAGTCGAGATGCATGCCCCAGGTGGCGAGCGTTGCCCTGAGCTGCGGCGACTCGAAAGTCTCCTCCAGCCAGGCGCGGGGCGAGGACAGAAGCAGCCGACCGGTGTCGAGCGCGCCTGATATGCCCTTCTTGCGCCACAGGTTCCAGGCGGTGCCGGCAAGTGCGCGCATACTCATCGGCGAGCCGAGCAGGCGGAACAGATGCTCGGCTTCGCCCGGGAAGGCGGCGACCAGCCTGCGCCATGTCGCGGCATCGGCGGCCGAGAAGCCGGCTATGCGGGCGGCGGTCTTTTCCAAATCGTTGCTGACGCCGAACCAGCGTCCGTCCGGAAAGGCGCTGGCGAAACAATCGGCGACCGGGGCGAACTCCAGCCCCTGCGCTTTCAATTCATTTGCATATTTCCGGTGGAAGGCGGAGCCGGCAAACAGGCTCAGATTCATCGCGCCGAAATCGTGGCGGAAGCCGGGAAGGGTGAATTCGCGGGTCTGGACGGCGCCGCCAATTGTTGCGCTGCGCTCGAAAATCCCGGTTTTCCAGCCTTTGAGCGCCAAATGCGCGGCGCACGCCAGACTGTTGTGGCCCGCCCCGACAAAGATGGCGTCGAACTCGCTCACCGCCCCGTTCCCATTTCCTTTATGCTTAAAGATAATTGCAGATGCATATGTTTTCGTCTAGTAGGATATTAAGGGCCGCAACGAGCCTTCCGCATCAGCAAGAAAGAGGGAACAGAGACCATGGACACGCAAAAACTTCTCGGCGAAGTCGCCGGCCAGCTGCTTTCGGGCGCCATAAGGGTGGTCGACCTGTCGGCGCCGCTCGGGCCGGATACGCCGCTGATCAAGCTGCCGCCGGAGCTCGCCGTCGACACCCCGAAGATCGAGATCCACACCATCTCCAAATATGACAAGAACGGTCCCTGGTGGGCCTGGAACTGGCTGAAGCTCGGCGAGCATTCAGGTACGCATTTCGATGCGCCGCAGCATTGGATCACCGGCAAGGACTATCCGGACGGCGCCACGGACACCATTCCGGCGCAGAACTTCGTCGGCCCGGTCAATGTCATCGACTGCTCCAGGGAAGCCGCAGCCGACCATGATTTCCTGCTCACCGTCGACCACATCAAGGCCTGGGAAGCCAAGCACGGCGCCATCAATGCCGGCGAATGGGTGGTGATGCGCACCGACTGGTACAAGCGCAACGGTTCGGAAGCCGACTTCCTCAACGCCAACGAGACCGGCCCGCACACGCCAGGCCCGACCGCCGAAGCCATCCAGTTCCTGATCGGCAAGAACATCAAGGGCTGGGGCTCGGAGACGATCGGCACCGATGCCGGCAAGGCAGGCGGCATGGAGCCGCCATTCCCGGCCCACACGCTGATGCACAAGGCCAACCGCTACGGTCTCGCCAGCCTCTGCAATCTCGACCAGCTGCCGCCGAAGGGCGCGATCCTGATCGCCGCGCCGCTGAAGATCGAGCACGGCACCGGCAGCCCGATCCGCGCGCTGGCGCTGGTGGCGGGAAAATAGGGCGAGGTCTTCGGGAGAAGATCATGCGGATTGGCGAGGTCGTCATGATGGGTGAGGGGTGGCAGTTTTGCGGCGCTACCGCTCTACGGCGCCCCCCTCTGCCCTGCCGGACATCTCCCCCATTTGGGGGGAGATTGGCAGCTTCCGCGTCGGCTCCCTTCTTGCAACGTAGTAAATTGGCGAAAGCCGAGATGACAGTCGATCTCCCCCCAAGTGGGGGAGATGTCCGGCAGGACAGAGGGGGGCACCGTAGAGCGCTGACCTCGCAAGCCTGCCCACTGCCCGCAGGAACTTCCCAATGACCGCGCCCGATCACATCATCGTCGGCAGCGGCATCAACGCGCTGGTTTGCGCGGCGATGCTTGGCGGCAAGGGCGCCAAGGTGCTCGTCCTCGAACGCAACGACCGCATCGGCGGCTGCATGCGCACCGAGGAGATCACCGCGCCCGGTTTCATCCATGATGTGATGGCGACGACCTTCGTGCTGTTCATCACCTCGCCGGCCTTTGCAGCACTGGGCGGCGACCTTGCCCGCCACGGGCTGGAGTTCTGCCACACCGCCACGCCGACCGGCGTGCTCTTGCCCGACGGCAGCCATGCAGTGCTTAGCACCGACCGCGCCGCCAACATCGCCGCACTCAACAGGATCGCGGCGGGTGAGGGCGACAGGCACGCCGAAGATGTCGGCGGCATCGAACGCAATGCCGGCCTGCTGTTCGGTCTGCTCGGTGGCGCACTCTGGTCCTATCCGACGGCGAAGCTGCTGACCGGCGATGCCTGGCGGCGTGGCCCGCGCGGCCTCGCCGCCTTCCTCGGCGAAGCCTTGGTGCCGGCGCGCAGCTGGCTCGAAAGCAGCTACCAGTCCGAGACCGTCCGTGCGCTGTGGGCGCCCTGGGTGCTGCATGCCGGGCTTGGGCCGGAGGATGCGTTCTCCGGCCAGATCGCCAAGGTGATCGCCTTCGCGCTGGAGGCCGCCGGCGCGCCGATCGTCAAGGGTGGCGCGAAGAACCTGCTTGCTGCCTTCGAGGCGCTGATCACCGAGCGGGGCGGCGTCATCTCCACCGAGGCGGACGTCGCCTCGATCATTCAGACTGGAGGCCGCGCGACCGGTGTGCGGCTGGCCTCGGGCGAGGTCGTCCATGCCAAAAAGAGCGTCATCTGCTCGGTCACGCCGACGCAGCTTTATGGCCGGCTGCTCGGCAGCGAGGCTCCAAAGAATGATGTCGAGGCGATGCGGAAATACCGCTATGGCAAAGGCAATTTCCAGATCCACTACGCCCTCGACAGGCCGCCGGCATGGCGCGGCGAGGGCCTGGACAAGGTCGCGCTTTTGCACCTGACGCCGGGGCTCGACGGCGTCTCCAAAGCCTGCAACGAGGCGGCGCGCGGCATGCTGCCTGAAGTGCCGACCATCTGCGTCGGCCAGCCGCACGCGCTCGACCCGTCGCGCTGCCCGCCGGGCAAGGCGATCCTGTGGCTGCAACTGCCCGAGGCGCCGCGCCACATCAAAGGCGATGCCGCCGACAAGCTCGCGGCGCCGGTTGATGGCCAGTGGACCGACGCACTGCGCGAAGCCTATGCCGATCGCGCCGAGGCGGTCCTCGCCAGCCATATCGATGGCTTCAAGGACAGCGTGATTGCCCGACGCGCCTATTCGCCGGCCGATCTCGAAGCGATGAACATCAATCTGGTCGGCGGCGATCCCTATGGCGGGTCCTCGACCATCGACCAGTCCTTCCTGTGGCGGCCGTTCAAGACCAGCCGCAACCACCAGACCGGCATCAAGGGCCTCTACCATATCGGCGCTTCGACCCATCCGGGCGCCGGCCTTGGCGGCGGCTCCGGTTTCCTTTTGGCGGGGAAGCTGTGATGGAACAGAAGCTTCCTGAGAAGCGCCAGCGCATTTCGACCCTTGGTCAGATCGGCCTGCAGCAATTCGCGCCCTATCTGATGAACCGCATCATGGGCCGCTACAACGCCACGCTGCGCGATGATTTCCGCAAGCAGGGCCTGACCATCCCGCAGGTCCGCACGCTGGCCGTGCTCTCGGTCACCGACGGCGTCACCGTCAACGATCTCTCGGTCTATACGGTCATCGAGCAGTCGACCTTGAGCCGCACCCTCGACACGCTCGAAGGGCAAGGCTTTGTGCGGCGTGAGCAAGGCGTCACCGACAGCCGCATCCGCCATGTGTTCCTGACCGACGAGGGCCGCGCCGAATTCGCGCGCGCCTGGCCCGGCATGCATGACGCCTTCGAGGCGATGTTCGACGATGTCGACGACGCCGAATACGCGGCGCTGATCGCCACATTGCAGAAGATGCTGAAGAACATTCGCAAGCACGACATCTAGACCTACGCGCCGCCAAGGCCAGGCAATTACGGGCCGGGCGGTAACGGAAGGAGCAGAAAAATGGCCGAACGGTCTTTTGCCAAGGAAGTCGAAAAACTGAGGCTTGGCGCCGGCGAGGAATTCGCCGGCGAGGGCATCCTCGCCATCACCAAGGCGCTGCTGCAATGCGGCGTCGGCTATGTCGGCGGCTACCAGGGCGCGCCGATCAGCCATCTGATGGACGTGCTGGCCGACGCGCAGGACATTCTGGGCGAGCTCGGCGTGCATTTCGAGGCCAGCGCCTCGGAAGCGACCGCCACCGCCATGCTTGCCGCCTCGGTGCACTACCCGATCCGCGGCGCGGCCACCTTCAAGTCGACTGTCGGCACCAATGTCGCCTCCGACGCGCTGGCCAATCTCGCCTCGGGCGGCGTCACCGGCGGCGCGCTGATCATCGTCGGCGAGGATTATGGCGAAGGCTCCTCGATCATGCAGGAGCGCAGCCACGCCTTTGCCATGAAGAGCCAGGTCTGGCTGCTCGACCCGCGCCCCAATTTGCCGTCGATCGTCAAGGCGGTGGAGGATGGGTTCGAGCTGTCCGAAATCTCCAACACACCTGTCATGCTGCAGGTGCGCATCCGCTGCTGCCATGTGCATGGCCACTTCATCGCCAAGGACAACAAGCGCCCGCCGATGACGGTGGCCGATGCGCTGTCGGCGCCGCGTCGCGACACCGGCCGCATCGTGCTGCCGCCCGCTTCCTTCCTGCATGAGAAGGAGAAGGTCGCCAAGCGTTGGCCGGCGGCTGTCGATTTCATCCGCAAGAACCGGATCAACGAATTCTTCGGCTCGGACCACGGTTCGGTCGGCATCGTCATGCAGGGCGGCATGTACAATTCCGTCATCCGCGCGCTGCAGCGGCTCGGCCTCGCCGACACCTATGGCGAGACGGATGTGCCGCTCTACGTGCTCAACGCCGTCTATCCCCTGGTCGACGACGAGTTCCTGTCCTTCTGCGAGGGCAAGCAGGCCGTGCTCGTCGTCGAGGAGGGGCAGCCGAACTACATCGAACAGGCCTTTGCCGCCATCCTGCACAAAGCCGGGCGCGGCGCCAGGCTGGTCGGCAAGGAGTATCTGCCGATGGCCGGCGAATACACCGGCCAAGTCATGCTCGACGGCATCGGCGCCTTCCTGCGCGCCGAGGCGCCGCATCTCTTGCCCGGCGAGGTGCGCGCCCCCAACAAGGTCGGCGACGGCGTCGATACAGCGGACCTGATCAATGTCGTGCCGGGCCGGCCGCCCGGCTTCTGCATCGGCTGCCCGGAGCGGCCGATCTTCGCCGCCACCAAGCTGGTCGAGCAGGAACTCGGCAAACACCACATCGCCTCCGATATCGGCTGCCATTTGTTCTCGATCATGCCGCCTTTCGAGCTCGGCGCCACCACCATGGGCTATGGTCTGGGACCGGCCTCGGCCTCGGCTTTCAATTCGCCCGATGCCAAGCGCCGGTCGATCTCCTTCGTCGGTGATGGCGGCTTCTGGCACAACGGGCTGACCTCTTCGATCGGCAACGCGGTGTTCAACAAGAACGACGGCGTCATCGTCATCGTCGACAATTTCTATTCGGCCGCCACCGGCGGCCAGGACATCTTGTCGTCGCGCGCCTCGAACCGGACCAAGTCCACAAAACATCCGATCACCGAGGCGGTGAAGGGCATGGGCGTCAAATGGCTGCGCCACATCGACCGCACCTATGATGTCGGTAAGATGCAGGACACGCTGCGCGAGGCGCTGACGACGGACGAGAAGGGCCCGAAGGTCATCGTCGCTTCGTCCGAATGCATGCTCAACCGCCAGCGCCGCGAAAAGCCGCTGGTCGACAAGGCGATCAAGGGCGGCGAGCGGGTGGTAAAACCGAAGTTCGGCGTCGACGAGGACATCTGCACCGGCGACCATGCCTGCATGCGGCTGTCCGGCTGCCCGTCGCTGTCGGTGAAGTCGCTCGACGATCCCCTGCGCGACGATCCGGTGGCATCGATCGACCAGAACTGCGTTGGCTGCGGCAATTGCGGCGAGGTGGCGGACGCCGCCGTGCTGTGCCCATCCTTCTACCGCGCCGATGTCGTCCACAATCCCGGCCGCTGGGACCGTTTTTTGGAAAGCGCGCGCCGCGCCGTGATCGGCCTGATGCAGCGCCGCCGCGAGAGCCGTAGGTTGATGTTCGCCGATGCTTGACAAGTCTTCGCCCCTGCGCCCGAAATCCGGCGCCACTGACAACGAGCGGGTCATCAAGCTTGCCGTGCTGGCGGTCGGCGGCCAGGGCGGCGGCGTGCTCGCCGACTGGATCACCGACGTTGCCGAGCGCAATGGCTATGTCGCGCAGTCGACCTCGGTCGCCGGCGTCGCCCAGCGCACCGGCGCCACCATCTATTATGTCGAGATGGCCAGAGACACCGGCCGCTTGCCGGTCTTTGCCTTGTCGCCTTCGCAAGGCGACGTCGACATCCTGATTGCCGCCGAATTGATGGAAGCCGGCCGCGCCATCATCCGGGGCTTCGTCACGCCCGATCGCACCACGCTGATCACCTCCTCGCACCGCATCGCCGCCGTGTCGGAAAAGATCGAGCCGGGCGACGGGCGGGCCTCGTCCTCCAAGGTGCATGCGACGGCAGAGGCCGCATCAAAGCGCTTCATCGCCTTCGATATGGAAAAGATCGCCGCCGACAATGGTTCGATGATCTCGGCCAGCTTGCTTGGTGCGCTGGCCGGCTCCGGCGCCCTGCCGTTCACGCGCGAAAGCTACGAGCAGGCGATTGGCTCGGGCGGCCGGGGCGTCAAAGCCAGCCTCGCCGCCTTCACCGCCGCCTATGATCGCGCACGCGGCACGGCGGGGCCGGCGCCAAAGCCGGCAGAGCCGAACGTTGCTGAGCCTGCCCCAGGCGCCGGACAAGTCAGCGGCCCGCAGAACCTGCTGCAGGACTGGCAGGCCCTGGCCGCCCGCATCGACCTGATGCCCCTCGCGGTGCGCGACATGGCGCTTCGCGGTCTGAGAAAGGTCGTCGACTATCAGGATGTCGCCTATGGCGGCGAGTATCTCGACCGGCTGGACAAGGCCGTGGCGCTGGATGATGCCGGCCATGCCTATGCCCTGTCGATCGCCGCCGCGAAACATCTGGCCAACGCCTTGTGCTACGATGACATGATCCGCGTCGCCGATCTCAAGACGCGCTCGACACGCGACCGGCGCGTGCGCAAGGAGGTCGGCGTCAAGGACGGCACGATCCTGCAGGTGACCGAGTATTTCCATCCGCGCATCGAGGAGTTCTGCGGCACGTTGCCGGCGGGGCTGGGCAGCTACATCGAGACCCGGCCGAAACTTGCCGCCTTCCTCGACCGCCGCATCAACCGTGGCCGCCGCATCCGCACCGACAGCTTTGCCGGCTTTGCCGCACTGTGGTTCATCGGCGGCCTGCGCCGCTGGCGCCGCAACCTGCTGCGCCACAAGGTCGAGATGGCGCATCTGGAGCGCTGGTACGCGCTGGCGCTCGGCCATGTACGGCTGGACTATGCGCTGGCCGTCGAGATCCTCAACTGCCGCCGGCTGATCAAGGGCTACAGCGACACCCATGTCCGCGCCCAGTCTAAATTCGACCGCGTCCTGTCGGCGCTCGACCTGGTCAAGGGTCGTGACGATGCGGCCGACTGGATCAGGCGGCTGCGCGAGGCGGCGCTGAAGGACGAGAAGGGCGACATGCTCGACGGCGCGCTGAAGACGGTGGCGACGCTCGGCGAGGGTACTCCGCGCTAATTCCAGAGGAACCAGCAGGCGCCGACATTGGCTCTTGCTGAAATAGACGGTTGCAGCGGTTTGCGGCATTCTGCCCGCGAGGCTGTACCTGCAAGGTTCTCGAACGCTGGGACGCGCCATCAGCCGGCCCCAATATTGCTGCTTGGTTGGCGCGTCTTTCTAAAAGGCCGCAACGGGGGCGACCATCACAAGGGAATTTTGTTCCAAGCTCACCGGCGAGTCCGGGCCTATGAACAGTGTTCATTTTTCGCTTGAACGTCGTTCAAAAACTGCTATCTTACGAATATGAACACCGTTCAAAAAGCGCGAAAGATCACGCTGGCCGCATCGGCGGCCGGAAAGCGCCCCGATCTGGAGCCATGCAAGAAGATCAAACGCAGCAAGGAAGTTTAACCAGCTCGCTGTTATCACCGGGATTGAAACAGCGCACACAACCCGCGGGGTCATCGGCATAGTGCCGGATGGGTCTCGCCAAATGGAAATCGCCATGAACACGCATCTCATGCTGTCGCGACGTTTTGCACCTCTCTTCTGGACGCAGTTCCTGTCCGCTTTCAACGACAATTTCCTCAAGAACACACTGGTGTTCCTGATCCTTTTCACGCTGGCAGCCGGTCAGGCGGCCTCGCTGGTCACCTTGGCCGGAGCCGTGTTCATGGCGCCCTTCCTGTTCCTGTCGGCGCTCGGCGGTGAAATCGCCGACCGCTTCGACAAGGCGCTCATCGCCAAGCGGTTGAAGTTCGCCGAAATCGGCGCTGCCGCCGTCGCGGTCGTCGGCATCGCGCTGTCCTCGATCCCGGTGCTGATGACGGCGCTTTTGATGTTCGGCATCATCTCGGCGCTGTTCGGGCCGATCAAATACGGCATCCTGCCCGATCATCTCGAACGCAAGGAATTGCCCGGCGCCAATGCCTGGATCGAGTCGGCGACCTTTGCCGCCATCCTCGGCGGTACCATCGCCGGCGGCGTCGTCTCGGCCGATGGCATCGGCGTCTCGGTCTTCGGGCCGATCATGATGATCCTCGCCGTCAGCTGCTGGTTCGTCAGCCGCTATATTCCTTCCACCGGTTCCGCCGCGCCCGACCTCGTCATCGACAGGAACGTCTTTCGCTCGACCTGGCGGCAGGTCAACGGGTTGCGCGCCGACACGCGCATCTGGCGCGCCGGATTGATGACCTCATGGTTCTGGCTGATCGGCGCAATCGTGCTGTCGATCCTGCCGACCCTGGTCAAGGATTCGCTCGGCGGCGGCGAGATCGCGGTCACCGCCTATCTCGCCGTGTTCGCCATCTCGATCGCCATTGGCTCGGCCATCGCCGCCTGGATGTCGCAGGGACGCATCGTGCTCTTGCCCGCGCCGGTCGGCACGGCGCTGCTGGCGCTGTTCGGCCTCGACCTCGCCTGGACCATCTGGAGCATGCAGCCTTCGCCGAGAGCTGAAACGCTTGCCGCCTTCTTCGCCGGGCCGAACACGATTCGTGTCGCGCTCGACCTCGCCGGCATGGCGATTTCCAGCGCCTTCCTCGTGGTGCCGACCTTCGCCGCCGTGCAGGCCTGGTCGCCGGAAGCGCGCCGCGCCCGCGTCGTCGCCGCCGTCAGCATCGTCAACGCCGGCTTCATGACCGTCGGCGGCATTGTTGTCGCCGTGATCCAGACAAAAGTCTCCACCGGAGGCATATTGTTCGGGCTCGCAGCGGCCAATGCGGTCGCCGCCTGGCTGATGCTGAAATATCTGCCGACCAACGCCTTCCGCGATTTCGTTTCCATCCTGTTTCGCGCCTTCCACCGCCTGGAAGTCGAGGGCCTGGACAATCTCAAGGCCGCCGGCCCGGCGCCCATCCTGGCGCTCAACCACGTCAGCTTCCTCGATGGTCCGCTGGCGCTGACGCTGACCAATGAGGAACCGGTCTTCGCCATCGACTACACCATCGCGCAGGCCTGGTGGATGAAGCCGTTCCTGAAACTGACCCGCGCCCTGCCGCTCAATCCGTCCAAGCCGATGTCGACCCGCACGCTGATCAAGATCGTGCAGAACGGCGATCCGCTGGTCATCTTCCCGGAAGGCCGCATCACCGTCACCGGCGGGCTGATGAAGGTCTATGACGGCGCCGCCATGGTCGCCGACAAGACGGGCTCGATGGTGGTGCCGATCCGCATCGACGGGCTGGAGAAGAGCCCGTTCTCGCGGCTGACCTCGCAGCATGTGCGCCGCCGCCTGTTCCCGAAGGTCAAGGTGACCATATTGCCGCCGGTGAAGCTGAAGGTTTCGGACGAGCTGAAGGGGCGCAAGCGGCGTGCCGCCGCCGGCGCCGCCCTCTATCAGGTCATGTCCAACTTGGTCTTCCAGACCCAGAACATCGACAAGACCGTGCTCGAAAGGGTCATCGAAACGGCAAACGAGCGCGGCATGAAGCAACTTGCCGTGCAGGATCCGGTCACCGGCTCGCTGAGCTACGGCAAGCTGCTCACCGGCGCCGCGGTGCTCGGCGAGAAGTTCGAGACGCTCTATGCCGGACAGGACACGCTGGGCATCATGCTGCCCAACGCCAATGGCTCCTGCGCCACGCTGCTCGGCGTCATGTCCGCCGGCAAGGTTCCGGCGATGATCAACTTCACCGCCGGCGCCGCCAACATCCTGTCCGCCTGCAAGGCGGCGCAGGTGACCACCATTTTGACCTCGCGCGCCTTCGTCGAGCAGGCCAAGCTCGGCGCGATGGTCGAGGAGGTCGGCCGGTCGGTCAACATCGTCTGGCTCGACGACCTGCGTGCAACCATCGGCCTCAAGGACAAGCTGCTTGGCCTGTTGCGCAAGAGCACGCCCCGGGTTGCCCGCAAGGCCACCGACCCAGCGGTGGTGTTGTTTACCTCAGGCTCGGAAGGCACGCCCAAGGGCGTCGTCCTGACCCACCGCAACATCCTGGCCAATGCCGCACAGGCCGCCTCGCGCATCGACTTCCACTCGGGCGACAAGGTGTTCAACGTGCTGCCGATCTTCCATTCCTTTGGCCTGACCGCGGGTACGGTGCTGCCGCTGGTTTCCGGCGTCCCGGTCTATTTCTATCCTTCGCCGCTGCACTACCGCATCGTTCCCGAATTGGTCTACGCCTCGAACGCGACGATCATCTTCGGCACCGACACCTTCCTCGGCGGCTATGCGCGCACAGCGCATCCCTATGATTTTCGCTCGATCCGCTACTGCTTTTCCGGCGCCGAACCGGTCAAGGCCTCGACGCGCGAGACCTATATGGAGAAATTCGGCCTGCGCATCCTCGAAGGCTACGGCGTCACCGAGACGGCACCGGTCATCTCCATCAACACGCCGATGTACAACAGATCGGGCACGGTTGGAAAAATCATGCCCGGCATGGAATACCGTCTGGAAACGGTGGTCGGCGTCGACGGCGGCGGGCGGTTGTTCGTGCGCGGCCCCAACGTCATGGCCGGCTATCTCAGGGCCGAAAAGCCTGGTGTGCTCGAGCCACTGCAGGACGGCTGGCACGATACCGGCGACATCGTCAGCATCGACGATGCAGGCTTTGTCAGCATCCGTGGCCGCGCCAAGCGCTTCGCCAAGATCGGCGGCGAGATGATTTCGCTGGCTGCCGTCGAAGCGCTGGCGGGCGAATTGTGGAAGGGCTCGCTCTCCGCGGTCGCCACGGTGCCGGACCAGCGCAAGGGCGAGAAGCTGGTGCTCATCACCGAGGCCGCCAACGCGACCCGCGCGGATTTTCTGGCCTTCGCCAAGGCCAATGGGGCGATGGACCTGATGGTGCCGGCCGAAGTGCGCGTCGTGGCGCATGTGCCGGTGCTCGGATCCGGCAAGATCGACTTCGTCGGCGTGACCAGGCTTGTGCGCGGCGAGGAAACTCCCAAGGTCCAAGCCGCCTGATCAGGCCGACACGGAGAACGACGCCGTGATGAAGATCGCGGCGTCGTTCTCCCGCGTGCGCCTACCAGTGATGATGCCAGCGGTGCCAACGATGGTGCGGATGTCCGATATAGAAGGCCGGTCCGACGATGTGGGGGCGCACGACGATACGGTTCGGCACGCAATGCCCCCAGCGGTTCGGGTGCCAGCCGATCCCGCAACCCCAGCGGACATGCTCCACCAGCGCGGAGCCTCCCGGCTGGGCTAGGGAGACGATCGGCATTGCGTTGGACGCAGCTTCTGTCGCCACTGTTCCAGCAACGGCGAGGGCCGCGGCTGCTGCATATTTTATCAGACGGTTCATCGTTGAACTCCGGGTGTTCGAGTTGAAAGATGCCTGCCCGCATCACGTGATCGGCCAGGCTTGGCCCTTCCCTTCGTTTAACGGCGTCATCGGTATTTTCCGTCGGTCGTCATGGCGATTTTTCTGATGCAGCGGCCGCGCGTCGTTCCATATGGCGCACCAGTGCCGCCGCCAGGGCGCGCCGGTTCTGCGGCGACGTGTTCGCGGCGAAGTCGACAATGGCCTGTTCAAGCCGGGTGCGTACGGTCACGTCGGCACTGCGCGCCCGCTCCAGCGCAGCGGACAAAGCCACGGTGTCCACGACAGGCTTCTGCAACAGATCCGCCGCCTCCTGCCTTGCCTGCTGGCCGTCAAGAATGGTCTGGCGGGAGTCCATGCGCACTTGCCGCAGCGCCTTGCGGAATGCCTTGCGGTCCTGCGCAGGGAGCTGTCCGCCAGCCGACTCCAGCGAATAACCCGCGCTTGCCCTGGTATTTCTCAGCCAGACGGCCCCGCCGACGAATGCGCCGGCAAAAAAGACGTTCAGCACAACCGAAGCGATGACCAGACCGCGGACCCAGTGCGTGCTCATAGGCTCTCCTCGCCGTTCTCGGCATCGGGGCTGGCATCGCCAAACGCCGTCGCGTTGGCATCCAGCACATAGTGATCCGATCCGGCTTCAGGCGTGACGACCGTCACCAGGACAAGCCCGGCCATCGCGCCGGCCAGGCCGATGCCGGCAAGGCCCAGTCCCAGCCACCAGAGCCGCTGGCGCCGGCGCTGCGTAAGGTGCCGGTCGGCCGTGCGCAGGACATTGTCGTGCAGCGCCTTGCCGGGCGCTTCGGCCCGGTAGCTGTCGAGCAGCGTATCGAGCCTGCCCGCGTGCCTCAGAATGGAAACGCCCATATCGCCTGCGGCAAAGTCCATGCCGGCCACGCGTTCGGCTTCGGGCCATCGCCTGAGGTCGCCCCCATAGGCTGCCGCAAGGGCCGCGAAGCGCTTGGCATCCATCGCCGGTTCGTCCTTGGATCGGTCAGTCATCTGTCCTTCCCCTTGTCGGCGCAGATGTGGTTCATGCCGCGCCTTCCCTGGCCAGGATCATCTGCAGCGCCCGGCGGCCGCGCGAAAGCAGGCTCTCCAGCGCATCGACGCTGATCTCCAGGGTTGCCGCCGCCTCGATGTTGGACATCTCCTGATAATAGACCAGGATGATCGCTTCGCGCTGGCGCGGCGCGATTGCCTGCAAGGCCTGCTCGACCCGCTGTGCGTCTTCCCCGGCCTGAGTGTCGGGAAGCGGGGCAGGGTCGGCCACTTCTGGCAATTCGTCGGTCACCCTTTCGCGGCGCCGGCGCAGCCGGTCGTAGCAAAGGTTCAGCGCTATCCGATGGACCCAGGTGTCGAAGCGGGCATTGCCGCGCCGCCAGCGCGAGGCGTGGCGCCAGATGCGCACGAAGGTTTCCTGGGCGACATCCTCGGCCTCCGCCGCGTCGCCCAGCATGCGCGCGGCAAGCGCAAGGATGCGCGGCAGCTTGCGCGCGACCAGCGCTTGCACGGCTGCCGGTTCGCCGGCGCCGACACGGGCAACCAGCTCCTCGTCCGGATCCGCGCCCTTCAAGCAGCGCTCTCCCGATGTTCATCGCGTGTCATTGCCTCTGCGTCATTGCTCCGGCTTGGGAGCGGTTTTGTGGCCTGGCCGCTCATCGGCCGTCAGTACGCCGTCGCCATTCTTGTCCAGCCTGGCGAAGCGCTTGGCGAAGAAGGCGTCGAGTTCTGCCTTGTCGATGAAGCCATCATGGTTGGAATCGATGCGCGCGAAGGATTTGGCGGGGTCGCCCTTGACCTTGCGCT
Organism: bacterium M00.F.Ca.ET.205.01.1.1; assembly: GCA_004791255.1. Taxonomy (GTDB): domain Bacteria; phylum Pseudomonadota; class Alphaproteobacteria; order Rhizobiales; family Rhizobiaceae; genus Mesorhizobium. The sequence continues at coordinate 183,313 of SRUQ01000010.1, read as the reverse complement.
TGGCCTGGAAGGCCTCCCATTCCAGCAGGCTGATCTTGCCGTCGCCATCCGTGTCGGCGGCCATGATCGCCTTCTCCCGCCGCTTTTGGAACTTGGCCAAAGTGAGCTCGGGCTTGGCTCCCGATCCAGCAGGGGCTGCCGGAGCAGCCGACGGCGTGGCGGCCGGCGGCTGTGTCGCTGTTTGGGCTGAAGCCGCAAAGGTCAGCAGGCTCAAGGCAGCGGCAAGGATCGAACGGCGTATCATGCTGGGCGTCTCCGGTTGGCGCATGGCCGCATAGCCGCCACGCTTCGACCGTTAAACGCGCCAACGAGCGAAATCCGTCGGTCGTTTGCGCCGAAGATGCGCTTGCCTCCGTCAATCGGAGGGCCGGAAACTATGTTGATGGATCGTCGGCGACCAACTGGTCCGGTTTGAAACCGGCGTGCTGCGGGGTCCACACGTCACCCTCGCGGTTGAACCAGTGGCACATGTAGATGCCGGAAGCCGCACCGTCGCTCACCGTCATCTTCGGCCCTCCGGATTTCAGCCTGACGACGTCTCCGGTCTTGAAAATATTGGGCATTTGGACCTCCCATGCTGAGGCCCGCAAGTGTCCCACCAAAGCTTGGTCTCGACAATGGCGGATGTGGTGCGCCAAGCGCCAGGATGCCGCCTGGGGCAGGTGGCGGGACAATGACCTGGGAAAGGGGTGGCGCCGCTTAGGTGACTCGAACACCTGACCCCATCACTACGAATGATGTGCCTTTTTTATTTTGCGGGGTTTTTGCGTTGAAAATCGCCGGAACGTAACGAAAACCTTAACAGATTTTTGTACGGATGAACGCTTGGAAGGCCACTTCCTCCGAACCTTGGACGATGTGTGAAGCATGGCGGGTGCCGATCAAGCCGATCGTTGGCGGAAGCGAATGCGACAAGGGCGCCGTTGGCGCATGCCAGCAAACACAGTTGCTTGGGTTTGCATCGTAGTTTTGGCGGCAAGCTCCATAGCCCTGATCGCATACAAGGCGCGGCACCCCTATTGATTGCCACCCCAGTGGCCAAGGCTTATTCTGCCGCCATGTCCGATCACGTGCTGATGAGGTGACACTGCACGTACTCAGGCACATACGTGCCACGTGAATGATGCTGGCCGGCGTCGACAGGTGGCAAGCGGCTGGTGCGCTCGGAATGTCGTTGCCGAAGTTAGAAGTGAACTACGGCCACCATCATCCTGACTGGCAGAAGGAAGCCGCCGAGATCTAAGAACAATGATCTTCTATTTGCCCTCAGCCACTGCCACACCCACGCAATTGCTCTGAACGCGAGCGCACATGCAAAAAGACCTGCGATCAGCATAAACAGATGAAGTGCTGTGGGAGGTTCCATGGCTTGCCGGCAACGTTCATAGTCCGGTTTGCAATAATTCAACGCAAAAGAGAGGTTTGTGCCTTCCAAGAGGCCGATCATCGAAAGGATGACGACCTTCATTTTTGCAGCTCCCCGTTTCTGTGCGGTTTTTGGACAAAACCGACCAAGCGATCAGCTATGTGATTGGAAACTGGTGCCGCTTGCGTGACTCGAACACGCGACCCCCGCATTACGAATGCGGTGCTCTACCAACTGAGCTAAAGCGGCCCGGGAAGCCGAGGCCTCCAAGATGGGCTGGGTGATAGACTCAACCGGCCGCGAATTCAAGATGCGACTTGGCAAATCGTGCGCTGGCCATCATGCCGCCCGATATGTCCTCAGCCAAAACCCGGCCGCCGTCTTCTTCGTCGGTCGGCCACTAGACGGTCCGGTGGCCCATTTCACGCCTCCTTGGGCGTCGGGATCGATGAAAACATGCTGATTTTGTTGGCGGAAATGCCGCTGGAATGGACTTTGGGCGCCTGGACGAGGCAGAATGAGGCGCTCGCCCGTTGATTGATTGGTCGGCTGCAGCTAACGATCATGGCGAGTTGGACTGATGTGCAGAGGGATCCCGCTTGGACGCGATCGAAAAAGCGATCCGGAACGCCTTGGAAAAGGGCAATGACGATGACCGCGCGTTCCGCGAGCGGGTCTATCGATCGGCTTTCGCCGCGCTCGACCGTGCGCTCCAGGCCAACCCCGGCGTGACCGTGGAAGTCGCCATCAAGCGGCGCAAGGCCATCCAGGCCAAGATCACCGAAATCGAATCCGAGTTCCTGCCGGCGGTTCCCGATGTCTCCCCGCAAGCGGAGCGCGATGCGCCTGCGGTCGAGCTTGCGGCTGGCGCTGCGCCTTCGGTCGAGACCGGCCAAGGGACAGCATCGCCCGCCGTCACCATTGACGGACCCGCCCCGCCGGCCACCGATGCGCCGCGTTCACGCGTGCTGCCGGTCGTTCCAGACATCATGCCGGACGCCGCCCCTTCAGGCGTGCCGGACATCGACATGTCGGCGCCCGCTTCTGCCGAAGCCGCGGCGGAAGTGGCGCCCGACCGCGACGAGCGGCGCATTCGCGGGCGTCGCCTGCCGTTGACCGCCATCTTCCTGACGGTGACGCTGCTTGCGGCGATCGGCATTGGCCTGTTCTTTGCCGTGCAGACCGGCGTCTTCAAGACGCAGGCGCAGCTCGACACCGGCCCGCCCGAAGCGCCGCCGACCGTCGAGGACGACGATTTCACGCCCGCCGATGGGGCCAATGCACCGGCAAAGCCAGGTACCGCGGACCAGTCGCGCGACTGGATCAATGTGTTTTCACCGACGGACCCGACGCATGTCGCCGCCCCGTCGGACGCCAAGGCCGAGGTGATGAAGGACGATACCGGACCGTTCCTGCGCATCCAGTCGGGCGCCTCCGGTTCGGCGATCAGCTTCGATGTCGGGCAGGGCGTGCTGGAGAAGCTCGCCGGCAAGCATGCCGTGTTCGATATTGTCGCCCGCGCCGAAGACGGCAAGGACACGCAGATATCAGTCGACTGCAATTTCGGCGAACTCGGCGATTGCGGCCGCAAGCGCTACGCGGTCGGCCAGCAGCGCAACGAATATTTGTTCGACGTGCAGTTCCCCAACAAGCGTCCGGGTTCGGCCGGCACCATCGCCATCAATTCCGACTTCGACAAGCAGGGCAAGGCGGTCATCATCTACGAAATCCGCGCCTCGATCGAACAGTGATCCCGGGCTTGGCCTAACGATCGAGCAGCGCCTGCAAGGTTTCGATGTGGTCGGCCTCGTTGGCCGGCTTGTCCCAGCGCAGCCGCGAAATGCGGGGGAAGCGCATGGCGACACCGGATTTGTGCCGTGTCGAGCGGTTCAGCCCCTCGAAGGCGACTTCCAGCACCAGCCCGTTGTCGCGGTCTGCCCGCACCGAGCGCACCGGGCCGAAGCGCTCGACCGTATTGTCGCGGACATATTTGTCGATCTGCTTCAGCTCCTCGTCTGTGAAGCCGAAATAGGCCTTGCCGACCGGCACCAGTTCCTCCTCGCCTTCCGCCCCGGACCAGACGCCGAACGTATAGTCGGAGTAGAAGCTTGAGCGCTTGCCGTGACCGCGCTGGGCATACATCAGCACCGCGTCCACCGTGTGCGGATCGCGTTTCCATTTGAACCATGGGCCTTTCGGGCGCCCGGCGAGATAGGGCGAATCCCAGCGCTTCAGCATCACGCCTTCGATGATCGGATGCGGCGGCGCGCGGCGCAGTCCTTCCAGCGTCTGCCAGTCCGCGAAATCGACGAAGGGCGAGAGATCGAAGCGGCTCGGGTCGAGCGTGCTGACGAAGCCTTCGAGGCGACTGCGCCGTTCGCGGAACGGCAGCCCGCGCAGATCTTCGTCGCCGAGTTGCAGCAGATCGTAGCAGCGCATGAAGGCTGGATATTGCTGCTGCATCTTCGGCGTCACCGTCTTGCGGTTCAGCCGCTGCTGCAAATCCGAGAACGTCCCCGTCGCCTGCCGGGGATCGCCGACCAGCAATTCGCCGTCGAGCGTCGCCGAAAAAACCATCGCTTCGGCGAGATCGGGAAAGGCGCCGGAGACATCGTCGCCGGTGCGCGAATAGAGCCGATGGACGCCGCCTTCCGCCACCGCCTGGACGCGGATGCCGTCCCATTTCCACTCGGCCGCGTAGTCGGCGGGGTCGAGCTTGTCGAGATCGCCGTCTCCGACCGGGTTCGACAGCATCACCGGGCGGAACAGCGCAAGCGCGGTGCGCTCGGGCTTGCCAGCCTTGCCTTCCAGCCAGGCGAACAGATCCGTATAGGGCGGCGACAGCCCGTGCCAGAGCCCCTCGATCTCGGCGACGTCGACCTTGCCGAAATCCGCCAGCGCCTGCTTGGCCAGCCGCGCCGACACGCCGATGCGCAGGCCGCCGGTGACCAGCTTGATGATGGCGAAACGCGCCGAGATGCCCGCGCTGTCGAGCAGGCCGGCAAGCACTTTCGGCCCGTCGGAGCGGCTTGCCGCCTGCAGTTTGGCCACCACCTCGCCAAGCGTCGGCTCGCGGTTGGCGATATGTCCTGGCGTTTGCGGCCAGACCAGCGACACCGTTTCGGCGAGGTCGCCGACATAGTCGTAGGAATAGCCGAACAGCACCGGGTCCATGCGCTCGGTCACCAGCATGCGCAGCATCGCCGGCTTGACAGCGGCTATCGAGAGATCGCCGGTAATGGCAGCCAGCGCCAGCCCGCGGTCCGGGTCCTCGACACTGCGGAAATAGTCGGTCAGCAAGGTCAGCTTGCCATTGCGCGACGGCGTCAGCACCAGCCGGTCGAGAAGTTCGGCGAAGCGATTCATGGCTGGATGCACCAAAACTGCCAATCATCCCCCTTGAGGGGATGTCCGGCAGGACAGAGGGGGGTACCGTACAGCTCGGCCGCGGAGACTGATGGGTGCTGCATCAATCGCCCTCGTCCTCATAGCCCACCAGATGCAGCGGCTTTGCCGCGATGCCTTCGAGTTCGCACCAGCGCACCAGCGCTTCCTCGCGACCATGGGTGACCCAGATTTCCCCGGCGCCGGTTTCCTTGATGGTGGCGGTGAGTTCGTCCCAGTCGGCGTGGTCCGAAATGATCAGCGGCAGCTCGACGCCGCCTTGCTTGGCGCGCTGGCGGATGCGCATCCAGCCCGAGGCAAAGCACGAAATCGGATCGGGAAAGCGCCGCGCCCAGCGGTCGGCGAAGGCCGAGGGCGGACCGACGACGATGGCGCCTGCGAAATCATCCTTGCCGCCGCTGTCGACGGTCGCCGGCTCGAGCTCGCCGAGATCGATGCCCTGGCTCTGGTAATAGTCGCTGAGTTTGGCCAGGGCGCCATGGATGTAGATCGGCCTCTCGTAGCCGGCATCGCGCAGCAGCCGCATCACCCGCTGCGCCTTGCCCAGCGCATAGGCGCCGACCAGATGCGAACGCTCGGGAAACTGCGCCGCCGATTTCAGCAACCGGCCAATCTCCTCGCTGTCGGGCGGATGGCGAAACACCGGCAAGCCGAACGTCGCCTCGGTGATGAACACGTCGCAGCGGATCGGCTCGAACGCCGCGCAGGTCGCATCCTTCTGCCGCTTGTAGTCGCCTGAGGCGACGATGCGCATGCCCTGATGCTCGACCGCGATCTGCGCCGAGCCCAGCACATGGCCGGCCGGATGGAAGCTGACGCTGACGTCGTTGAGGACAATCGCCTGGCCGAACCTGGCTGCCTGCGTCGTGCCGGCGAAATCCTCGCCATAGCGCAGGCCCATAATGTCGAGCGTCTGTTGTGTCGCCAGCACCGAGCGATGGCCGGAGCGCGCATGGTCGGAATGGCCGTGCGTGATCAGCGCCCGCTCCACGGGCCGCACCGGATCGATGAAGAAGTCGCCTGGCGGGCAATAGAGGCCTTCGGGCCGGGGATGAAGCAGGTCACTGGCGCGCATCACGCCAAGATAGGATATAATTCCGCTGCGGGAAGCCTGCTCACAAAGACTCTGACTCCGCGCAAGCCGGCCCGGTTCAACTCGGGGCCGCTTTGCTCTACAGAGGCAGCCAGCCGTCAATCCCTGCCGGCGGAACCTTTATCATGAAACCGCTTCAGACTTCGTCGGGCGATCCGATCGCCGATCGCCGCGCCGACTATGCCGAGATGCTGTTTGCCTCCGGTGATCACGCGCAGGCGGCCGAACTGCTGCTCGGGGCGCTCGAACTGGCGCCGCACTGGGCGATGGGCTGGTACCGCCTTGGCGAAATGCAGGAGACATCGGGCAGGCTCGACCTGGCGGAGCAGGCCTGGGCGATGTCGCTGAAGCTCGATCCGGCCGATCGCCAGGGCGCGACGCTCAGGCTGCAGCTGATCGGCAAGGCACCGACCGCCGCGGCACCACCCAGCGCCTTTGTCGAAACCCTGTTCGACCACTATGCCGAGACGTTCGAGGAGGCGCTGGTCGACAAGCTCGGCTACCGGCTGCCGGCGTTTCTGGAGCGGATGATCAGCAAGGCGCGGCCTGGCCGCTTTCGCCTCGCCCTCGATCTCGGTTGCGGCACCGGCTTGATGGGGGAAAGACTGCGGCCGATCGTTGACCGGCTGGAGGGCTTCGATATTTCCGGAGGGATGCTGAGGAAGGCGCGGGCCAAGGGCATTTACGACGCGCTCGCCAAGGCGGACCTGCAGGGATTTTCCCGCCAGGGCGAAAAGGCCGATCTGGTTACCGCCGCCGACGTCCTCATCTATGTCGGCGCGCTGGAACGGCTGGTGGAAACGATCGCGGGCCTGCTCGATGATGGCGGCCTGTTTGCCTTCTCGGTCGAGAGCCTCGCCGACGGTGGCGATTTCGCATTGTTGCCGTCACGGCGCTACGCGCATTCGGAACCCTACGTGCGGCGGATCCTTCAGGCCGGCGGCCTGTCGATCCTGTCCCTGGAGCCGGCCACCATCCGGCTCGACCGCCGCGAACCCGTCGATGGTCTGGCCGTCGTGGCAAGCAAGCTGCCGGCATGTTGAAACTGTGGCCGTTCTGGCTCCAAAACATGCGTGTGCTGCGAAAAAGTCCCATTTGCATGCGCGACTGATATTTGCGATCAGGTCGCGTCGGGGCGGATGTCAGGGAGGACAAGGATGCGCTGGAAGATGATGGCCTTGGCGTCCTGCCTGGCGGCCTCCGGCTGCATTGGCGGCACGTCGATGTCGGAGCGCCAGGACGCCAATGTCGAGTCCTCCCTGCAGTATGACAGCGTACCTTGCGACCAGTTGCTGGTGCAGCGCAATGCGCTGGCGCAGCAGTACAATCTGCCGACGACGGCCAAGACGACATTCTCCAATCCGGCGATGGGCTTCGGCCCGTTCACGCCTGACATGCGCTCCAAGGCCAAGCGCGATGCCGACCAGGCGACGGGCGAGATCGACGCCATGAACCGATCGATCGAACGCCGCGATTGCGGCCAACCGGACAAGCAGAAGAAGTTGGCCCTGCCTGGCTAATCTCGACCTCGTCGGCCGAGACCCTATCAAGCAATGCTTCCAGGAGTGGGACCTGGCCAGATGAAGGCGGCTAATATCCCGCCTTGCGGTCCACCAGATTGTCGAGCTTTTCGCCGCGTTCGAAAGCGTCCATCTGGCGCAGCATGGTCGGAACCAGATGGACGGGGTCCGATGTCGCCGCCGCATGAGGCGTCACGAACACTTTCGGATGTTTCCACAGCGGGCTGGTCTTGGGCAGCGGTTCGACCTCGAACACGTCAAGGCTTGCTTCCTTCAGCGTGCCGTCGTCCAGCGCGCGCAGAATGTCGGCATCTTTCTGCAGGCGGCCGCGTCCGGCATTGATCAGCACCGAACCGCCAAGGCCGTTGCGCTTGCGCAATTCCTTCAGCACGCCGTAATTGATGATGCCTCGCGTGTCCGCCGTCAGCGGCAGCAGCGCCACCAGTATGTCGGTTGCCCTCAGGAAGGGGATCAGCCCGGCCTCGCCGGCATAGGTCGCGACCCCGTCCATCGGCCGCTCGCTGCGCGACCAGCCATTGACGGCAAAGCCGAGCGAAAGCAGCGCCGAGGCCGCAGCGCGGCCGAGACTTCCAAGCCCCATGATGCCGACCGAGATGTCGCCGGCCGCCCGCTGCGGCGGCTCGTGCCAGATCTTCTTCTGCTGCTGAGTGCGGTAGAGCATGGCCTGGCGATGGTGGTCGAGCACCCGCCAAACGACATATTCGGTCATGTGCTGGGTGAGATTGTCGGCGACGACCTTGACGATCGGCACATCGGGCAGGCCGGGATCGGCGAAGATGTGATCGACGCCGGCGCCGATCGAGAAGATGGCGCGCAGATTGGGCAATCCCGACAACAGGTTCGCCTTCTGCTTCCACACCACCGCGTAGGTGATCGACGGGTCGCTGGCGCCCTCCGGCTCCAGCACCACCTCGCGCTCCGCCGACAAAAGCTCGCGCCAGCGCTGCGGATGAAAGCCGGTGACGGCAAGCAGGATGCGGCCTTTTTCCATCGCGCTATTCTATTCCCTTTTCGTGCAAATCACTCGCTGACGACGCCGGCTGGCGCGGTCTCGATCCTGAAGGCGGCCGAGATCAGCGCGCGAGTATAGTCGGTTTGCGGATTTCCAAAAATCTGTTCGGAAGGACCGGCTTCGACGATCTGGCCATTGCGCATGACTATCACGTCGTTGGCAAGGGCCCTGACGACCTTGAGGTCGTGGCTGATGAAGAGATAGGCGAGGTCGTGCTTGGCCTGCAGGCTGCGCAACAGGTCGACGACCTGTGCCTGCACGCTCATGTCGAGCGCCGATGTCGGCTCGTCCAGCATGACGAAGCGCGGATTGAGCACCATGGCCCGCGCGATGGCGACGCGCTGGCGCTGGCCGCCGGAAAACTCGTGCGGATAGCGGTTGCGGGTCGCCGGGTCGAGCCCGACCTCCTTCAGCACCGCGACCACCTTGTCGTCGCGATCGTCGAGCGACAGCTTCGGTTCGTGGATCTTCAACCCTTCCTCGATGATCTCGGCGATCGACATGCGCGGGCTGAGCGAGCCGAACGGATCCTGGAAGACGATCTGCAGTTCGCGCCGGAGCGGCCGCATGGCATTGAAGGTGAGCTGGTTGATGTCACGGCCGTTGAACTGGATGGTTCCGGTCGACGAGATCATCCGCGCCAGCGCCAGGCCGAGCGTCGTCTTGCCCGAACCGGATTCGCCGACCACGCCGAGCGTCTGGCCGGCGCGCACGGTGACGTCGATGCCGTCGACCGCCTTCACATGGTCGACGGTGCGGCGGAAGAAACCCTGCTTTATCGGGAACCAGACCTTGATGTCCTTGCCGGTCATCACCGGCTTGGCACCGGCGTTGGCGGCCGGCGGCTTGCCTTTCGGCTCGGCGGCCAGCAGGTGTCGCGTATAGGCATGCTGCGGGTTGGCGAAGATGTCCTTGGTCGGTCCCATCTCGACGATCTTGCCCTTGGTCATCACGCAGACCCGATCGGCGATCTTGCGCACGATGCCGAGATCATGGGTGATGAACAGCATCGACATGCCCTTGCGGCTCTTGAGGCCCGCCAGCAGTTCGAGGATCTGCGCCTGCACGGTGACGTCGAGCGCGGTCGTCGGTTCGTCGGCGATCAGCAATTCCGGTTCGTTGGCCAGCGCCATGGCGATCATGACGCGCTGGCGCTGGCCGCCGGAAAGCTGGTGCGGATAGGCGTCGAGGCGCTTCTGCGGATCGCGGATGCCGACCTCGTTGAATAAGGCCAGCGTGCGCACCTTGGCCTCGCGGTCGCCCATGCCCTGGTGCAGCCTCAGGATCTCGACGATCTGGTGCTCGATCGTGTGCAGCGGATTGAGCGAGGTCATCGGCTCCTGGAAGATCATGGTGATCTTGTTGCCGCGCACCTGGCGCAATTGCTTCTCGCTCATGGCAAGCAAGTCGGCGCCCTGGAACAGGATCTTTCCCGAGGGGTGGCTGGCGCTGGGATAGGGCAGCAGCTTCAGCACCGACAACGCCGAGACCGACTTGCCGGATCCCGATTCGCCGACCAGCGCCACCGTCTCGCCCCTCGCGATGTCGAAGGAGATGTGATCGACCGCCGTCGACGGCTTGCCGCCTTGCGCGAAGGCGACGCTGAGGTCCTGTACGGAGAGCAGGGGGGCTTCGCTCATTTGAACGTCTTGCGCGGATCGAAGGCGTCGCGCGCCGCTTCACCGATGAACACCAGCAACGACAGCATCAGCGAGATGACGACGAATCCGGAAATGCCGAGCCATGGCGCATTCAAATTGCTCTGCGCCTGCTTCATCAACTCGCCCAGCGATGGCGAACCCGGAGGCAGGCCGAAGCCGAGATAGTCGAGCGAGGTCAGCGTCGAGATCGACCCGCTGGTCAGGAACGGCAGGAAGGTCAGCGTCGCCACCATGGCGTTGGGCAGGAGATGTCGGAGCATGATGGTGCGGTTGGGTACGCCGAGTGCGCGCGCGGCGTTGACATATTCGAAGTTGCGGGCGCGCAGGAACTCGGCCCGTACCACGCCGACCAGCGCCACCCAGGAGAAGATCAGCATCAGGCAAAGCAGGATGAAGAAGCCTGGCGGCAGGATGGCGGAGACGATGAGCAGCAGATAGAGCACGGGGATGGCAGACCAGATCTCGATGACGCGCTGGAACAGCAGATCTGTCCAGCCGCCGAAATAGCCCTGCACCGCGCCGGCGGCGACACCGATCAGCGACGAGCCTATCGTCAGCAGCAGGCCGAACAGCACCGAGATCCGGAAGCCGTAGATAAGCCGCGCCAGCACATCGCGCGCCTGGTCGTCGGTTCCCAACCAGTTCCAGTTGCCGACGATGCAGTCGGGATCGGCGGCCTGCTGCGGATACTGGCTGCAGCGCTTGTCCGCATCATATTGCCACGAGGGCTTGGCCGGGGCGGCATCGGGAATTGAGTTGTTGACCGTGCGGTAGGAGTAGCGAATCGGGGGCCAGATCATCCAGCCATTGGCGTTGATTTCGTCGCGGATCACCGGGTCGCGATAATCGGTCACGGCATAGAAGCCGCCGAACTTCTCCTCGGGATAGGCGACCAGCACGGGAAACAGAATCTCGCCCTTGTAGGAGACGAGGATCGGCTTGTCGTTGGCGATCCATTCGGAAAACAGCGACAGCACGAACAGAACGAGGAAGATCCACAGCGACCAGTAGCCGCGCCGGTTTGCCTTGAAGTTCTGCCAGCGGCGGTGGTTCAGCGGCGACAGCCAGGGCCGCTTGGCGCGTCTCGGCGTGTTCTCTACCAAGGCTTCGGACATCAGACGTCTCTCCGCTCGAAATCGATGCGCGGATCGACCCAGGTGTACATGAGGTCGGAAAGGAGCCCGACGAACAGCCCAAGCAGCGAGAATATGTAGAGATTGGCGAACACCACCGGATAGTCGCGCTGCAGGACCGACTTGAAGCCGAGCAGGCCAAGACCATCGAGCGAGAAGATGTTCTCGATCAACAGCGAACCGGTGAAGAAGGCAGAGATGAAGGCGCCGGGGAAGCCGGCGATGACGATCAGCATGGCGTTGCGGAAGACATGACCGTAGAGCACCTTGTGCTCCGATAGGCCCTTGGCGCGCGCGGTTACCACATACTGCTTGCGGATCTCCTCGAGGAAGGAGTTCTTGGTGAGCAGCGTCGTCGTGGCGAAGGCCGACAGCACCAGTGCCGTCAGCGGCAAGGTCATGTGCCAGAAATAGTCGGTGATCCTGGCCGGCCACGACAACTGGTCCCAATTGTCCGAGACAATGCCGCGCAGCGGGAACCAGTCCCAGAATGAGCCGCCGGCAAACAGCACCATCAGCAATATGCCGAACAGGAAGCCCGGGATGGCATAGCCGATGATGACGACGCCGCTGGTCCACATGTCGAAGGCCGAGCCGTCCTTCACCGCCTTGCGGATGCCGAGCGGGATCGAGATCAGGTACGACAGGATGGTGATCCAGATGCCGAGCGAGATCGACACCGGCATCTTTTCCAGGATCAGGTCGAGCACCGAAATGTCGCGGAAATAGCTGTCGCCGAAATCGAAGCGGGCATAGTTCCACAGCATCATGCCGAAGCGTTCGAGCGGCGGCTTGTCGAAGCCGAACTGCTTCTCCAACTTCTTGATGAATTCAGGATCCAACCCCTGCGCGCCGCGGTATTTCGAACTGATATCGCCGGCGGCATCGAAATTACCGCCTGCGCCGGCGTCGCCACCGCCGCTGCCGAGGCGATCGGTGCCGCCCTGGTTGGTCAGGCTCGCGATGACCTGCTCGACCGGACCGCCGGGCGCGAACTGGATGACGGCGAAGGAAATCGCCATGATGCCGAACAGCGTCGGGATCATCAAAAGGATGCGGCGTAGAATATAGGCGCCCATCAGGCTGCCGGCCCTGCGCGAACGGAAGTGTCAGGCTTTGCCAATCTTTGCCGCCTTGCCCTTGTCGACCCACCACAGCGCTTCGACCGGAAAGCCGAAATCGGGTTTCTGTTCCGGAAAGCCGAACATGTCCCAATAGGCGCTTCGGTGATTCGCCAGAAACCAACTTGGAATCCAATCGCGCCGCGCGCGCAAGACCCGGTCGAGCGCGCGCATCGCAATTGTCAGGCTTTCGCGGTCCTTGGCGGCACCGACGGTGTCGATCAGGCTGTCGATGGCCGGGTTCGATGTTCCGGGCAGGTTGCGCGAGCCCGATATGCTCGCCGTCCGCGAGTGGAAGAAGATCTCTAGGTCGTCGCGGGTCGGCGTTGCCGGGAAAGAGAACGCCACCGAGACAAGGTCGTAGTCGAAGGAATTCTGCCGCAGTTGATACTGCGCGGCATCGACAAGCCGGATGGAGGCATCGATGCCGACCGCCTTCATATTTTCGACCCACGGCGAATAGACCTGCTCGAAGGTTTCGTCGTCGACGAGGATCTCGGCGGTCAGCCGCCCGCCCTTGTCGTCCACAACGAAGTTTCCAGACCGCTTCCAGCCAACTTCGGAGAGAAGCTTGGCCGCCTTGCCGAGCAACTGGCGGTCGCGGCCGGACCCGTTCGAGACTGCCTGGGTCACCGCGCCGCCAAAAGCCTCGGCGGGAATCTGGTCGCGCAGCGGCTCGAGGAGCGCCTGCTCCTGCGGCGACGGAGCGCCTTCGGCGCGGAAATCCGATTTCTCGAAGCAGGACTGCGAGCGCTCGTAGGAACCGTAGAAGAAATTGCGCCGCGTCCATTCGAAGTCGAAGCACAGAGCGATTGCTTCGCGCACGCGCGGATCGCGGAACTGCTCGCGCCGCTGGTTGACGGCGGTCGCCTGCATGGCGGGCACCGTTTCCGCGGGGAATTCGTGCTTGGCCACCTTGCCGGCGGTGATGGCGGGGAAATCGTACCCCTTCGCCCAGACGCGCGAGGTGAACTCCTCCCTGTAGAGGATCTCTCCCTTCTTGAACGCTTCGAAGGCAACGTTGCGGTCCTGGTAGAATTCGACGCGGATGCGGCCGAAATTGTTCTGGCCGCGATTGACCGCAAGGTCGTTGCCCCAATAGTCGGGCACGCGCTCATATTCGATCCAGGCTCCCGCCGACCATCGCCCGACCTTGTAGGCACCTGAACCCAGCGGTGGATTCATCTGCGACGAATCGAACGGGTTGGCCGTGTAGAAGGCCTTGGACAGGATCGGAAACACGACCACGTTCAGGATCGTGCGCGTCGTCTGCTTGCCGGAGAATTTGAGCAGCAGCGTGTTTGCATCGACGGCGATGGCGTCGTCGAGATGCGTCAGCGGCAGCGAATAGTCCGGATGCCCCTTGTCCTTGAGCAGCTTGAAGGTGAAGGCGACGTCTTCTGCCGTCAGCGGCGTGCCGTCATGGAAGCGGGCCTGCGGACGCAGGGCAAAGGTGAAGCTGTTGCGATCGTCGGAGATCGTAACGGTCTCGGCGACCAGCCCATAGACGGCATCCGGCTCGTCCAGCGCCCTCGCCATCAGTGTGTCCGAACACATCTCCATGCGCTGTGGCGAATCGCCTTTGGGGACGAAGGAATTCAACGTGTTGAAAGTCAGCGGGCTCTGGTTGGCGCCCCAGTTGGGCGGCAGGAAGTTGAAGGTGCCGCCCTGCGGCGCGTTGACGTCGACATAGTCGAAATGGCCGAAATCCGGCTTGTATTTGAGGTCGCCGAAGGCCGACAGGCCGTGCAGCTTGACACCGGTCGGCGTCTGGGCGAAGGCGCGCCCCGGCAGCAAAGCGGCGGCGCCCGCCGCGGCGCCGAGCGCCAGGAAGTCGCGGCGAGGAAGCACTCGCCGCATCAATCGAGGCCCTTGTACTTGGCGGCCAGCGCCTTTTCCTTTTCGGTATCGATCCACCAGGAATCGATATCGGCGCCTCGGTAGCTGGGCTGCTTGTCAGGAATGCCGAACTTGTTCCAGTAGGCCAGCCACACCACCGCACGGTAGTATTGCGGCACGACATAGTAGTTCCACAAAAGCACCCGATCGAGCGCGTGGGTGGCGGCGACGAGGTCGTCGCGATCGGTGGCGAAGATGATGCGGTCGACAAGGGCGTCGACGACCGGGTCCTTGATGCCGGAATAGTTGCGCGATCCCGGCGTGTCGGCGGCCTTCGAGCTCCAGAAATCGCGTTGCTCGTTGCCGGGCGATTCCGATTGTTGCAGCACGCTGGTGATGACGTCGTAGTCGAAATTGTTGATGCGGTTGATGTATTGGCTCTGGTCGATGATGCGAAGCGTCGCATCGACGCCGATCTTGCGCAGATTGGCGATGTAGGTGCCGGAAAGGACCTGGTCCGTTTCACTGGCGCCGATGATCTCGAACTTGAACGGCTCGCCGGTCTTGGCGTTGACCATCTTGCCGCCCTTGATCACCCAGCCGGCCTTGGCGAAGAGGTCGACCGCCTGCTTCAAATATTTGCGCTCGGCCTGCGGCGTGTCATAAACCGGCAGCTTGAATTCCTGCGTGAAAAGCTCTGGCGGCAGCTTGTCACGGAATTTTTCCAGGATTTCCAGTTCCTTGCCCTGCGGCAAGCCGCTCGACGCCAGCTCCGTACCCTGGAAATAGCTTCGGGTTCGGGTGTTGAAGCCGAAGAACAGCGTACGGTTCATTGTCTCGAAATCGTACGGATAGGTCAGAGCTTCGCGTACCAGCCGGTCCTGGAACAGAGGCCGCCTCTGGTTGAGCATGAAGGCCTGCATCGGTTCCGGCGAGGTGGTCTTGAACTCATGCTTGATCACGTCGCCGGCCTTGATTGCCGGGAAATCGTAGAATGTCGCCCACTTCTTCGAACTGTTTTCAGGCTTGATGTCGTCGAGCCCGCCCTTCTTGAAGGCTTGCCAGGCGGCATTGTCGTCAAGAATGTAGGTGAAACGCTGGGTATCGAAGTTCTCGCGGCCGATCTTCACCGGCAGCTTGGCCCCCCAATAGTCCGGTACGCGTTGCCAGACGATCTCCGAGCCCGCTTTGAAGCTGGCGATCTTGTAAGCGGCAGAGCCCAGCGGCGGTTCCAGCGTCCCCTTGGTAATGTCGCGCTTCTTGCCGTTGGCGTCGCTGCCTTCCCACCAGTGCTTCGGCAGCACGACGAGGTCGCCGAGGATCTTGGGCAGTTCGCGATTGCCCTTTTGGTCGAAATGGAATTCGACCTCGCGGTCCGAGATCGCGACGGCCTCGGTGACGTTCTCGAAATAGCGGCTGTACATCGGGCTGTTGGCTTTAAGCGCCTGGAACGACCAGATCACATCGTCGACAGTGATCGGCTGGCCGTCATGCCACTTCGCGCGCGGATCGAGCCGGTAGGTCGCCGAGGAAAAGTCGGCCGGATATTTGTAGGCTTCGGCTATCAGCGGATGGCTGACGCTGCCTTCGTCGGTCGCCTGGTCCATCAGCGTGTCGTAGAGCAGGCCGCCGCCAAACGGCTGGAAGCCCCCGGCCGGCGCGCCTTGCACGATGTAGGGATTGAAGCTGTCGAACGTTCCCTGGACGACGGAGTTGTAGGTGCCGCCCTTTGGCGCGTCGGGGTTGACGTAGTCGTAGCGCTGGAAAGTGTCGCCGTATTTGGAGGGGCCGATCAGCGAGGAGGTGGTGCGCCATTCGTCCGCATCGGCCGCTTGCAGCCCGGCGGTCAGAAGCACCGCCGCCAGCAACGGCTTGAGAAGCGTTCGGCCAACCGTCATGCACTATCCTCTTCGCACTGCCTGTCCCGGATCGATCCGGGGGCAGTCTAGATGATTTGGCGTTCGTGAAAACCGCAATGCGCCGGCTTTGTCGCCGCACCTGCGGTTTTCCTAATGAAAAAGCCGGGCTGAACCCGGCTTTTTCAAGGTCGTCGAGGTCAAATCTGGGTTATTTGGCCGGAGCGGCAGCCTCGGCCGGCTTTGCCGGGGCAGCGCCATCGACGGGCTTGGCCGGCGCGGTTGCGTCGGCGGCAGCGCCTGGCGTCGGCAGCGGCTTCGGATTGTCCGACAGCGTGCGCAGGTAGGCGATGACGTTGGCGCGGTCCTCATCCTTGGGCAGGCCGGCGAAACCCATGGCCGTGCCCTTCACGAACTTCTTCGGCGAAGTGATGAAGTGGTTGATGTTGTCGTAGGTCCACTTCTCGGCGCCGCCCTTGGAGAATTCCTTCATGCCGGCCGAATAGGCGAAGCCTTCATGTGCGGCGACGGGGCGGTCGACGAGGTCCCAGAGATCCGGACCGACCTTGTTCGGGCCGCCCTTCTCACCGGAATGGCAGGCCTGGCATTTTTTGAACACCGCGGCACCCGCCTCGGCATTGGCGGTCTGCAGGAGGTCGGCGATCGGCTTGGCTTCGGCGGCAGGCGCGGCGGCGCCGCCTTCGGCCGGCTCGGCCGCCTCGATGGCGAAGCCGGGCTTTTCCGGAGCGGGCGAGGCAAACAGCGCGTCCGACACAATGCCGACCGAGAAAACGACAAAAACGGTCCCGAGCAATCCGGCGAGCAGTTTGTTGACTTCGTTGGAATCCATACGCCCCTTGCTCCCTTTTCCGGCGGACCGATCCGTCCACTCCGTCCGTCGGTATCGAGACCTGCCCTCCAGAGCCGGTCAAATCGGGCGGAAACTAGGTCTTTTGCTCCGGCGTTGCAACACCTATAAGGGCGCTTCCAGTGAGACCTTTTGCCACTTTTCCCCTCCTCGTTTCGAACGTCTTGCGATAGCGATGTCCACCCTGATCCTGATCCCGGCCCGCATGGCCTCGACCCGCCTGCCGGGCAAGCCGCTGGCCGACATCGCCGGCGTGCCGATGATTGTCCAGGTCGCCCGCCGCGCGGCCGAGGCCAGGCTTGGCCGGGTGGTGGTGGCGACCGACACGCAAAGCGTGGCCGAAATCGTGCGCGCGCACGGGTTCGAGGCGGTCATGACGCGGCTCGACCATGAATCGGGTTCGGACCGCATCCATGAGGCGCTGATAGCACTCGACCCGGGCCGTCAGGTCGAAACCATCGTCAATGTGCAGGGCGACCTGCCGACCATCGATCCGGCGGTCATCGTGGCCTCGCTCAGGCCGTTCGAGGATATCGAGGTGGATATCGCCACGCTCGGCGTCGAGATCGTCCGTGAGGAGGAGAAAACGAACCCCAACGTGGTCAAGATCGTCGGCTCGCCGCTGTCCGCCACCAGGCTGAGGGCGCTGTATTTCAGCCGCGCCACCGCGCCCTGGGGTGAAGGGCCGCTCTACCACCACATCGGCCTCTACGCCTATCGCCGCGCCGCACTGGAGCGCTTCGTCGCGCTGAAGCCGTCGCCGCTGGAACGCCGCGAGCGGCTGGAGCAGTTGCGGGCGCTGGAGGCCGGCATGCGCATCGACGCCGAGATCGTCCAGTCGCTGCCGCTCGGCGTGGACACGCCGGAAGACCTTGAGCGCGCCAGACAGATTCTCTCCTGAGACCACAGATTCTTTCAAACTGAGACATCAGCATGCCTGAAAAGACCAACAGAATTTCCTTCCAGGGCGAGCCGGGCGCCAATTCCGACACTGCCTGCCGCAACGTCTATCCCTCGATGGAGCCGTTGCCGTGCCCGACCTTCGAGGATGCGTTCAACGCAGTCGAGACCGGCAAGGCCGACCTCGCCATGATCCCGATCGAAAACACCATCGCCGGGCGTGTCGCCGACATCCATCATTTGCTGCCGGAATCGAAGCTGCACATCGTCGGCGAGTATTTCCTGCCGATCCATTTCCAGTTGATGGTGCTGCCAGGCGCTAAACGCGACGAGATCAAGACGGTGCACAGCCACATCCACGGGCTTGGCCAGTGCCGCAAATATATCAGGAAGAATGGCTGGAAGGCGGTCGTCGCCGGTGACACGGCGGGTTCGGCCAAAATGGTCTCCGAGGTCAAGGACCATACCATGGCCTCGCTCGCGCCGGCGCTCGCGGCGGAGCTCTACGGCCTCGACATCATCGAGGAAAATGTCGAGGACACCGATTCCAACGTCACCCGCTTCGTCGTCCTGACCAAAAGCAAGCAATGGGCCGAACGCCCATCGCCCGACGCCAAGATGATGACCACCTTCATCTTCCGCGTCCGCAACGTGCCGGCTGCGCTCTACAAGGCGATGGGCGGCTTCGCCACCAACGGCATCAACATGACCAAGCTGGAGAGCTACCAGCTCGGTGCCTTTACGGCGACGCTGTTCTACGCCGACATCGAGGGCCATCCCGACGATCCGCTGGTCAAGCTGGCGCTCGATGAGCTGCGCTTCTTCTCCCGCGAGATAAGGATCCTGGGTGTCTATCCGGCGAGCCAATCGCGCGAGCAGTGGAAGGTGGCGGATTAACGCTGGTTCTTCCGATCCACTACAGGGGTCGTCTCAGACGCTGGTGCTCAACCGATATCAGCCAAAGCCGAGCGGCACGTAGTCGATCTCCATGAACGACTCGACCTCCGGCAGCCAGCGGTCGCGCACGAAGGCGACGTGGTCGGGGTGGTCGTTGTATCTGGTGTAGGCGGCCTGGTCGGCAAACTCCATGGAGAAGCCGAACTGGTAATCGTTCTTCGGGCTGACCTGCCGCAACTGTTCGAAATGGGTTACGCCCTTGATCCCGGTGAGGATTTTCTTTGCGTCGTGAAGGAACCGCTTTGTCTCCAGCGACTGCAGGGGATGCTTCAGGGTAAAAACCACGGTGTGACGGATCATTGCCTGCTCCTGCAAAGTCTTTCAGTGATGTTAGTAGGGTTCCAAATGGGTTCCCAGTTTCTCCGTCTCGTCGGAAGGACGCCTATCGCAACGAAATTCCTATTTCTTATGTTGTCGACCAGCATCAATGCCTTCCAGATTGCCGATAATCTCGATGAGTTTCCTCATGAGCTTGGTATCGGATTGCGCAATCGGCCCGCTATCAAACCTACTTGCTAACTCCGACAATTTGCGAGTCGTGTACAAGCAGTTCTCGCTTCTGAGATTCCCGTCTATCCTTAGATCTATGGAGCAATAGAGGAATCTTCGCTCTATCCTGCCCGACATTTGCAAACTGCTTATGAAGCCGTCCGGGTCTGACGATGTCGGGCCGCCAAAGAGGTGTCCGGCTGCAGGATCGACTGACAATAGCCCAACCAACACAGGCGCCCAGCGCAGCACGAATTGGCTCATTCGCTGTCAACCCAGGCGCGGATGAGGTGATGGGCGATCGCCCCTTTCGGCGGTGTAATCAAACCATCGGCATGCTGCCTGTCCAGCATCAGCCGCACCTCGTCGCGGGCAAACCAGCGGCAATCTTCGAGCTCGTTGAGGTCGGCCTGGATGTCCTCGTTGAGCGGCTCGCCGAAGCAGCCGATCATCAGCGAATAGGGAAACGGCCACGGCTGGCTGGCATGGTAGACGACGCGGCCGAGCCGGATGCCGGCTTCCTCCAGCGTTTCGCGGCGCACCGCCGCCTCGATCGTCTCGCCCGGCTCGATGAAGCCGGCGAGTGCGGAATACATGCCGGGCCCGAAATGGCGGCCTCGCCCGAGCAGGCATTTTTCCCGCGTCGCCGTCAGCATAATCGCCACCGGGTCGGTGCGCGGAAAATGCTCGGTGCCGCAATTCGGGCAGTGGCGCTTGTAGCCGCCGGCCCGCATCTGCGATTCCGTTCCGCATTTGCTGCAGAAACGATGGCTGGCATGCCAGGCGAGCAGGGCTGCACCCTGCGCCATCGCGCCGGCGGCCGCCTCGTCGATCAAGCCCTGTATGTAGACCGAACGGTAGTCGATAGCCTTGACGGTTTCGGGCAACTGCTCCGGCTCGATGCCGGCGGGCACCGCCAGCACCGGACCGCTGTCGGAAAAGCCGAGCAGCACGCCGCGGTCCAGCGACACGTCGAAGGCCTGGCTTTCGGCGGCGCCGAACCAGGGGTCGAGGCCGCCGTCCCGGACCTTCAGGTAAAGCCGCCCACCCTGCGTCAGCAGCAGCCTGGTCCGGGGGTCGGCGAGCGCCTTGTCGACCGAATCGTCGGCGCGGTTCTCGGATTGCCGGTCGATGATGTTGCCGGCGAAGCCGACAGACTGGCTCGGCTCGCGCAAGGGCGCGTCAAACAGGCGGAAGCTCATGTGGTCTCTGGTGCTTGGGAATGGACACGGGGAAGGCTTATAGCGCCGCCCTTATCGTTTCGGCAAACCGGCGGAGGTCGGCGCGCTGATAAGGTTCGCGCAGGCCATGCCCCCACACCGGCCCGGGCCAGCCGGGATCGTGTTCGGAACGGGCGATGACATGGATGTGCAGCTGGCGCACGATGTTGCCGAGCGCGCCGGTGTTGATCTTGGTGCAGCCGCTCACCTTTTTCAGCGCCTGCGCCACCATATTGGTCTCGAAGGTCAGCATCGCCTGGTCGAGCGGCGTCATGTCGTGGATTTCCTCCGCGCCCGGCCGCTGCGGCACCAGGAGCAGCCACGGCCAGCGGCGGTCGTTCATCACCCGCAATTCGCACAGCCCAAGCCACATCAACTGCTCGCTGTCGGCCTCCAGCCGTGCATCCAGCGTGAATCCGGCCTTCAGGCCCGGCAGCATCGGCGTTTCCCTTGCTTTTCTTGGTTTCCTCAAACCATGGACGCTAGAGCGGCTGCACGGGGGCTGCAAGCGAATCTCTTGAGTCGTGCAGCCGATTTGCCCGGCGCACTTGCATTTCGTCGCCGAATTGCCGATATGGACAGCGGGAGGTTGGTGGTGGACGATCCACTCGCCAACCGGGTCAGGTCCGGAAGGAAGCAGCCCTAACGAGCCCGGAACGGGTCATTGTTCCAGCCTCCCACCTCATTGGCCAGCCTCGCGACATTGACGACGCATTGCAGCGCGGGCGAGACTATGCGCAGGAATTGGCGGCCTTCGGGCGCTGCCTTTGGGAGCTTTACGGGCGAATGAGCGAAGCCGGAAATTCGGGGCCAAAAAGCCCGGACAATGGAAAGGCCGGCGCCTACCGCGTGCTGGCGCGCAAATACCGCCCCTCGAACTTCTCCGAACTGATCGGCCAGGAGCCGATGGTGCGCACCCTCACCAACGCTTTTGCCACCGGCCGAATTGCCCAGGCCTGGATGCTGACCGGCGTGCGCGGCGTCGGCAAGACCACCACGGCCCGCATTCTGGCGCGGGCGCTGAACTACAAGACCGCTTCAGTCGATCAGCCCTCCGTCGACCTTTCCATCCCGGGCGAACATTGCCAGGCGATCATGGAAGGCCGCCATGTCGACGTCATCGAGATGGACGCCGCCTCGCACACCGGCATCGACGACATCAGGGACATCATCGAGCGTGTGCGCTACGCGCCGGTCTCGGCCCGCTACAAGGTCTACATCATCGACGAAGTGCACATGCTGTCGACACAGGCCTTCAACGGCCTGTTGAAGACGCTGGAAGAGCCGCCGCCGCACGTCAAGTTCATCTTCGCCACCACCGAAATCCGCAAGGTGCCGATCACCGTCCTGTCGCGCTGCCAGCGCTTTGACCTGAGGCGCATCGATGCCGGCGCGCTGGTCGCGCATCTCTCTTCGATCGCCGCCAAGGAAGGCATTGCGGTCGATGACGACGCGCTGGCGATGATCGCGCGCGCGGCGGAAGGCTCGGCGCGCGATTCGCTCTCCATCCTCGACCAGGCCATCGCCCATGGCGGCGGCGCCGTCAGCGCCGAGGCGGTGCGGGCGATGCTTGGCCTCGCCGACCGCGCCCGCATCGTCGACCTGTTCGAACATGTGATGAAGGGCGACGTGGCCTCGGCCCTTGCCGAATTCCGCGCGCAATACGATACCGGCGCCGACCCCGCAGCCGTGTTGACCGATCTGGCCGAGTTCAACCATCTCGTCACCCGGCTGCGTTTCGTGCCCGGCGCCGTCGACGATGCCGCACTGTCGCAGGACGAGCGCCAGCGCGGCGCCGATTTCGCCAGAGCGTTGTCGGTCCGGGTGCTGTCGCGGACCTGGCAGATGCTGCTCAAGGGCATTCCCGAGGTGGAGTCCTCCAACCGGCCGGTGAGTGCCGCCGAAATGGTGCTGATCCGGCTGGCGCATGCCGCCGACCTGCCGACGCTGGACGAAGCGCTGAAATCGCTGGAGAACGGCCCCTCGGCAACGATCGCCGCGCCGCGTCCGAATGGCGCGCCGGCCGGCCCCGGCAATGGCGGCGGCAATGGGACAAGCGCCGTCGCTCAGACACGCATGCCGGTGGGTTCGGGTGGTGCCCAGACGATGCGCCTGGTCGAGGCCACGCCGGCGCCGGTCGCCTTTGTCGCGCCGCCTCCGCCGGCGCCCGAGCCGCCACAGGTGCCGCTGAAATCGCTGGCCGACATTGTTGCCCTTGCCGATGCGCAACGCGACATCGCCCTCAAGGTGCAGGTCAAGCGCTGCATCCGCCTTGTGCGCATCGAACCCGGTCGCATCGACGTCAGCCTGACCGATGATGCGCCCAAGATGCTGCTCAACGAACTGACCACCAAGCTGCGTGCCTGGACCGGCCGCAGCTGGATGGTGTCGCTGTCGAAGGAAGCCGGTGGCCAGACGCTGGCCGAGATGGAATCGACCAGGCGCGAGAATGCCTTCCTCGATGCCAAGAGCGACCCGACGGTCGCCGCCATCCTGGCGCGCTTTCCCGGCGCCAAGATTATCGACGTGCGCATTCCCGATGCGCCGGAAGCCGAAACCACCGAAGCCGATGACGTGCCGGTCGAGCCGCCGGCCGATGACGACGAGACTTGAAGAAAAGGACCCTGTAGCGATGAAAGATCTTCTCGGCCTGATGGGCAAAGCGAAGGAAATGCAGGCCAAGTTCCAAGCCATGCAGGACGAGATCGCCACGGTCGAATCCTCCGGCCAGGCCGGCGGCGGCCTGGTCAGCGTGACGCTGAGCGGAAAGTTCGACATGAAGTCGCTGAAGATCGACCCGTCTCTGTTCAAGGAGAGCGAGGTCGAGATTCTCGAGGACCTCATTCTGGCCGCCCACAACGATGCCAAGGCAAAGGTCGAGCAGATCATGCAGGAAAAGACCAAGGCGCTGACATCAGGCCTGCCGATCCCGCCGGGAATGAAACTGCCCTTCTGATGCATATCGCCCAAAAGTAAGCAGCGGAGCGATACGCATAAGCTAATACCGGTGCGCCCATGGCCGACGAGCCGTCCGAAAGAGTGATCGAGCAGCGCATCCGCAACAGGATCTACGAGATCCTGGAGATCCTGGCCGATTGCGATGCCGGCGTCGATCTCGTCGGCATCAAGGGCTATTTCTACCTGTTCGAGGACTTCGTGCATCGCCCGTCGATCGAGGCCGGCACCTCGGCGCTGTCGAGGGACGAGCGTGCGGCCGTGCTGGAGATCGCCGACTTCCTGGACGGCGCCGGCGAGGCCAATCCCGACTTCACCAAGGCTGAGTTCATCGACAGCGACTGGCCGGGCAAGATCGCGCCGGCCGCCAGGGAGGCGCGGTCGCTGTTCCTGAAGCGCGGCCTGTTTTCGGAGAAGCTGGAAGAGATTGAACCGGGCCGGTCGGCCGCGCTTTCAGCCGGCCGATAAGCCCGGTTCCTGCCATTGAACTGTGCCATTTTGGCAACAGTGCCCCATTAATAACGTTTTAGCCATTATTTTGCCCGAAAGTGTCTCATTCTTGCCGCAGCCTGGGGGCGGGCATCGAAGTGAGGGTTACCTGTTGATTGCCATGCGATGGAAGACGCCGCTGTTGCTCGGCGCCGTCATTTCACCCTTGTTTTTGGCTGCTTGCAGCCAGACCACCTCGCACGGCATGTCCGTCGCCAGCCTGACCAATGCCATCACGCCGAGTTTCCTCAGCACGCGCGCCTACGGCCACACGCCGAAGGAGAAGGAATGTCTTGAGCGGGCGATGTTCTTCGAGTCCAACAGGTCGAGCCGCGACGGCATGGTCGCCGTCGGCACCGTGGTGATGAACCGGCTGCGCTCCGGCAATCACGGCAGCACCATCTGCGAGGTCGTCGGCGAGCCGGGCCAGTTCGCGCCGGGCGTCATGACCAGGGCGATGAATTCGCGGGCAATGCCCGACGTCGAGGAAGCTGCCGACGCCGTGCTCAAGGGCGAGCGCAAGGCCAAGCTCAAGAACACGATGTATTTCCACACCGCCGGCCTGCGCTTCCCCTACAAGAACATGCACTACACGATGGTTGCCGGCGGCAATGCCTTCTACGAGAAGCGCGGCCGCAACTGGCAGCCTCTGCCCGACGAGCCGCAGGTCGCCGTCGCTTCGGCCGCGTCCGAGATCGCCAAGCCGGCCGCACCGATGGCGATGGTCGCCTCGGCCGAGCCGGCGCGTCCGGCCAAGCCGGCTGCCCGCAATGCTCCGGCGCAGCAGGTCTTCATGACCGCTTCAGTGGAACCGGACCGCCCGGCCAAGGCGGCGAAACTGCGCTCTGCCCCTGCCCAGCAGACCTATGAGACCGCGTCCGCGGCACCGACGGCAAAGTCGGCGCGCGTCCAGGCGAAGCAGATGGTGGTTGCCATGCAGGAGCCGATGGAGGAGCCGGACGCTGCCCGTTTCGGCGGGACCCTGAACAGAAAGGTCATCTCCTCGGTCGAGGACGCGCCGCAGGAGGCATCGATGGGCTTCCAGTCGACGCCTGAGAACACCGACGCTATCGGCGCGATGATCGTCAGCCAAGGCCGCCCGCTCGAAACCAATTGAGCCAGTCGCCGCTCCTGACGCAATTCCTGGGCGAAAACCGCTTCGCACTTTTCCTGGAATTGCTCTAGACCAGCGCGATGTCCAAGCGAATCGCCGGTCCCGAGATCGAACGCCTGATCCAGCTTCTGGCCAAGGTGCCGGGACTCGGACCCCGTTCGGCCCGGCGCGCTGCGCTGCATCTGATCAAGAAGAAGGAACAGCTGCTGTCGCCGCTGGCCGCCGCCATGGGCGAGGCCGCCGACAAGGTGCGCATCTGCTCCACCTGCGGCAATGTCGATACGTCGGACCCTTGCATGATCTGCACCGATCCGCGTCGTGACGCCGCCACGCTGATCGTCGTCGAGGACGTTTCCGATCTGTGGGCGCTGGAACGCGCCGCCGCCATGAATGTGCGCTATCACGTGCTCGGCGGCACGCTGTCGCCGCTCGATGGCATTGGCCCCGACCAGCTCAACATCCGCTCCCTGGTCGAGCGCGTCGCCGGCGGTGAGGTCAAGGAGATCATCCTCGCCGTCAACGCGACCGTCGAGGGCCAGACGACAGCGCATTACCTCACCGACCAGCTCTCCGGCTTCGACATCAAGGTGACGCGCCTGGCGCATGGCGTGCCGGTGGGCGGCGAACTCGATTATCTCGACGAAGGCACGCTTGCCGCCGCGCTGCGCTCCCGGACGGCGTTTTGACAAGATTGGCGGGGAAGGATGCTTCCGAGATGACTGCATTCCTTCGCTCCCCCCTCGCATTCTTCCTGGCCGCGCTCGCCTTCCTTGTCCTCTCCACCCCCACCCACGCCGCCAAAATCGACGACCAGTTCCGCGCCTGGCTGCGGAACGATCTCTGGCCCGAAGCCAAGGCGAAAGGCATATCCAAAACCACTTTCGACGCGGCCTTTGACGGCGTGAAGCCGAAGCTCAAACTGCCGGACCTCGTCATGCCCGGCGAGAAGCCGAAGACGCCGCAGAAGCAGCACCAGGCCGAGTTCGGTTCGCCCGGCGCTTACTTCGCCGAAAAAACGGTCCGGGCCGTCACGTCAGGCGGGCGTACGCGCGAGGCGGCCAATGCCGGGACGCTTGCGGCAATCGAAAAGCGCTACGGCGTGCCGGGCGAGATCGTGCTGGCGATCTGGGGCCGCGAGACCGGCTTCGGCGCGGCGAAGATGCCTTACGATGCCTTCGAGGTGCTGGGCACCAAGGCGTTCATGTCGACGAAGAAGGATTTCTTCCGCACCGAGACCCTGGCGGCGCTCGAAATCGTCGAACGCGGGCTGGCCCCGGTCGGCGCGATGAAATCGTCCTGGGCCGGCGCGCTCGGCCAGCCGCAATTCATGCCGACATCCTTCCTTAAGCACGCCGTCGACTTTGACGCTGACGGCCGGCCCGATATCTGGAATTCGACGCCCGATGTGCTGGCCTCGATCGCCAATTATCTCGTCCATTATGGCTGGGTGAGGGGGCGTGGCTGGGGCTTCGAGGTGACGGTGCCGCAGAGCGTCTCCTGCTCCCTGGAGGGCCCGGACCAGGGCAAGGCCATCTCGCAATGGGCGGCCATGGGCATCAAGCGCGCCGGCGGCAAACCGTTTCCGGCAAGCGAGTTGAAGGCCGAGGGGTTCTTGCTGATGCCGGCCGGGCGCAGCGGCCCCGCCTTCATCGCCACGCCCAATTTCTACGTGCTGAAAGAATACAACACCAGCGACCTCTATGCGCTGTTCATCGGCCATGGCGCCGACCGCATCGCCCATGGCGACCAGAATTTCTCGGGCAGCTGGGGACCCGTCGGCGATCTCCACCGCTCCGACATCGCCGTCTTGCAGCGGGCGCTGGAGGCCAAGGGCTATGATGTCGGCAGCGCCGACGGCCTGCCGGGCTTCAAGACCCGCCGCTCGATCGGCAAGTGGCAGGAAAAGAACGGGCAGGCCGCCACCTGCTTTCCCGATGCCGGCCTGGTCGCTGCGCTGAAATAGCTCGAAAATTAGCAGATTTTTCCGGATCGGCGGCCGCAATTGGCCGACGCATGCATCGACTTGCCTCGGTCTATTCTGGTCCAATGCCTCGTCCTGACGAAGGCCGTTGCCGGCTGGCAAGGTGCCGGATAAGGTGTTGACCAAATGGACAAAAACCATGACGGTAAGGGGTAGGAGCCCGTCGTCAGGCCTCGATGAGATTTCTGCAGTCCTGGGCCGGGAACTCAGGTCAACAACCAACAAAACAGGGAACGATCACCATGATGATGGAAAAATTTGTTCTGCGCTCGCGCACCTTGCTCGCAGGCGCGGCGATGTCGGCGCTGCTCATCGGCATTGCGCCTGCCTTCGCCGTCACGCCGGCCGACACGCTGGTCGAAGGTTTCGCCATCGACGACATCATCTCGATGGATCCGGGCGAGGCGTTCGAGCTGTCGACCGCCGAAGTCACCGGCAACACCTATGATTTGCTCGTCCGGCTCGACCTCGGCGATACCTCCAAGGTGAAGGGCGACCTCGCCGATAGCTGGGCGGTTTCGGATGATGGCCTGACCTATACGTTCAAGCTCAAGCCCGGCCTGAAATTCGCCTCGGGCAATCCGATCACGGCGGGCGATGTCGCCTATTCGTTCGAGCGTGCCGTCAAGCTCGACAAGAGCCCGGCCTTCATCATCGGCCAGTTCGGCATCAGCGGCGACAACGTCACCGAAAAGGCCAAGGCGGTCGACGACACGACCTTCCAGTTCGTCGTCGACAAGGCCTACGCACCGAGCTTCGTCTTGAACTGCCTGTCGGCCACCGTCGCTTCGGTCGTCGATGCCAAGCTGGTCAAGGAACATGTCGCGGCGGTGACGCCGAGCGCCGACTACAAATGGGACAACGACTTCGGCAACGCCTGGCTGAAGACCGGCTATGCCGGTTCGGGCGCCTACAAGCTGCGCGAATGGCGGGCTAACGAAGCCGTCGTCATGGAACGCAATGACAATTACCATGGTGAGAAGGCCAAGCTTGCCCGCATCATCTATCGCAACATGAAGGAAAGCTCCGCCCAGCGCCTGGCGCTCGAAGCCGGCGACATCGACGTTGCCCGCAACCTCGAGCCGAACGACCTCGACGCCATCGCCAAGAACGCCGATCTCACCACCACCGCCGCGCCGAAGGGCACCGTCTACTACATCAGCCTCAACCAGAAGAACCCGAACCTGGCCAAGCCCGAGGTTCGCCAGGCCTTCAAATATCTGGTCGATTACGATGCGCTGAGCTCGACCATCCTCAAGGGCATCGGCGAGATCCACCAGTCCTTCCTGCCCAAGGGCGATCTCGGCGCCGTCGACGACAACCCGTTCAAGCTCGACGTGGCCAAGGCCAAGGAACTGCTGGCCAAGGCGGGCCTGGCCGACGGCTTCAGCGTCACCATGGACGTCCGCACCGGCCAGCCGACCACCGGTATGGCGGAATCGATCCAGCAGACCCTGGGCCAGGCCGGCATCAAGCTGGAAATCATCCCCGGCGATGGCAAGCAGACGCTGACCAAGTACCGCGCGCGCAACCACGACATCTATATCGGCAATTGGGGCCAGGACTATTTCGATCCGAACTCCAACGCCCAGACGTTTGCCTCGAACCCGGACAATTCGGATGCCGGCAAATCCCATACGCTCGCCTGGCGCAACAGCTGGGACATTCCGGATCTGACCAAGGAAACGGAAGCGGCTCTGCTGGAGAAGGACGCGGGCAAGCGCGCCGACATGTACAAGGACCTGCAGCAGAAGATCCTCGACACCAGCCCCTTCGTCATCATCCACCAGCAGTTGGAAGTCGCCGGCCTGCGCAAGAACCTCAAGGGCTTCACGCTCGGCCCGAGCTTCGACACCAACTTCGTCGGTCCGGTCTCGAAGGAATAGCGCCTACGGACGCGCCGCATGAGCGCGATTGAAAACGATGGCGGGCGCGGCAGCGCCCGCGCCGTCGCCATTTTGTCGTCGATCGGCCGGTTCCTGGTCATCGCGGTGACGACCTATCTCGGTCTTCTCGCGGTGACCTTCTTCATCGGCCGTGTCATCCCGATCGACCCGGTGCTGGCTGTGCTCGGCGACCGTGCGCCGGCCAATGTCGTCGAGCGCACCCGCCGCGAGATGGGGCTCGACCTGCCGCTGATCGAACAGTTCTATATATACCTGAAACATGCCCTCAGCGGCGATTTCGGTACCTCGGTGCTGACCACCAACCCGGTCATGACCGACATCCGCCGCGCTCTTCCGGCGACGACGGAACTTGCCACGCTGGGCACGCTGATCGGGTCGGTCATCGGCGTGCCGCTCGGCGTTCTGGCGGCGGTCAAGCGCGGCAGCCTTATCGACCAGATCGTGCGCATCATCGGCCTGATCGGCTATTCCGTGCCGATCTTCTGGCTCGGTCTGCTGGGGCTGGTGCTGTTCTACGCCAAGCTGCAATGGGTCGCCTTCCCGGCGCGGCTCGATGTCGTCTACGAATACACCTTCACTCCGGTCACCGGCTTCTACCTGCTCGACGCGGCGATGCAGGGGCAATGGGACGTGTTCTGGGATGCCTTCCGCCACATCATCCTGCCGGCTTCGCTGCTCGGCTATTTCTCGCTCGCCTATATCAGCCGCATGACGCGCTCCTTCATGCTGAACGAACTGACGCAGGAATATGTCGTCGCCGCGCGCGCCAAGGGCCTGTCGGAGCGGCGCATCATCTGGGCCCATGCGCTGCGCAACGCCGCGGTGCCGATGGTGACGGTGATCGCGCTCTCCTATGCCGGCCTGCTCGAAGGCTCGGTGCTGACCGAGACTGTGTTCTCGTGGCCGGGCATCGGCCTCTACATCACCAACTCGCTGCAGAACGCCGACATGAATGCCGTGCTCGGCGGCACCATCGTCATCGGCTCCGTGTTCATCGCCATCAATCTCCTGTCCGACCTGCTCTACCGCGTGCTCGATCCAAGGACGAAATCCCAATGAGCGTCGAGGCCGTCCAGAGCCGTCGCGAATGGTTGCTGTCGGAGCGGCCGGCGTCACGCACTCAGGCGAGGCTCGGCCGCGCCTATGTCACGTGGCGTCGCTTCACGGCCAATCGGCTGGCCTTCGTCGGCCTGCTGATCATCATAGCGTTGTTGCTGGTCGCCGCCCTTGCTGGCGTGCTGGCGCCCTATTCGCCGACAATCGGCGACCTGAAGAACGCGCGGCTGCTGGCGCCGAGCGCCGAGCACTGGTTCGGTACCGACGACCTTGGCCGCGATATATATTCGCGCATCCTCTACGGCTCGCGCTGGACGCTCTACGTCGTCATCCTGGTGGCCATCATCGCCGCACCGATTGGGCTGTTGGTCGGCACGGTTGCCGGCTATGCCGGCGGCTGGACTGATGCCATCCTGATGCGCATCACCGACATTTTCCTGGCGTTCCCCAAGCTGATCCTGGCGCTCGCCTTCGTGGCTGCCCTTGGCCCAGGCATCGAGAATGCCGTGCTGGCCATCGCCATAACCTCCTGGCCGCCCTATGCGCGCATCGCCCGCGCCGAAACGCTGACGGTGCGCAATTCCGATTACATCAAGGCGGTGCAGTTGATGGGCGCCTCGCCCTTCCGCATCGTGCTGCGCCACATCATGCCGCTCTGCATCTCCTCGCTGATCGTCCGCGTGACGCTCGACATGGCCGGCATCATCCTGACTGCCGCCGGCCTCGGCTTCCTCGGTCTCGGCGCGCAACCGCCGCTGCCGGAATGGGGTACGATGATCGCATCCGGCCGCCGCTTCGTGCTCGACCAGTGGTGGGTGGCCGGCGCTCCGGGCTTCGCCATCCTCATCGTCAGCCTCGGCTTCAACCTGCTGGGCGACGGCCTGCGTGACGCGCTCGATCCCCGGAGTGGTGATCAATGAGTGGTGATCAATGAGCGATGACCAATGAGCACGCTTCTCGACGTCGAGGATTTGCGCGTCACCTTCCCGACCCGAACCGGGCTGATCGAGGCCGTGCGCGGCGTCTCCTTCTCGCTTGGCCGCGAACGTCTGGGCATCGTCGGCGAGAGCGGCTCAGGGAAGTCGCAGACCGGCCGCGCCATCATGGGGCTGACGCCGCCGCAGGCCAGGATATCCGCCGACAAATTGAGCTTCGACGGCATCGATCTCTTGGCGGCCTCGCCACGCGAGCGCCGGGCGCTGCGCGGCAAGCGCATCGCCATGATCCTGCAGGACCCGAAATATTCGCTCGATCCGGTGATGAGCATAGGCCGCCAGATCGTCGAAACGCTGCGCACGCATGAGAAGGTCTCCAAGGCAGAGGCGCGCGAGCGCGCGCTCGCCATGCTGGAAGCCGTGCAGATCCGCGATCCCCGCCGCGTCTTCGACCTGCACCCGCATGAAGTGTCCGGCGGCATGGGCCAGCGCGCCATGATCGCCATGATGCTGATTGCCGGACCCGAAATGATGATCGCCGACGAGCCGACCTCGGCCCTCGACGTGACCGTGCAACTCGATGTGCTCGGCATTCTCGACCGGCTGGTGGCCGAGCGCGGCATGGGTCTGATCTTCATTTCGCATGATCTGCGCCTGGTCTCGTCCTTCTGCGACCGCGTCATCGTCATGTATGCCGGCAAGGTGGTCGAGCAACTCAAGGCTTCGGAACTCAGCCAGGCCCAGCACCCCTATACGCGCGGCCTGCTCAACTGCATGCCGAGGATCGGCTTCGAGCGTCACCCCTTGCCGGTGCTCGACCGCAAGCCGGAGTGGGCGGCATGACATCGGCGATCAGCATCGAGCGCCTTGAAGTGGTCTTCGACCGTTTCCGCGCGCTGAAGGGCGTCAGCCTCGACGTCAAGGAAGGCGAGTCTTATGGGCTTGTCGGAGAGAGCGGCTCTGGCAAATCGACCCTGCTCAGGGCCATCGCCGGCCTTGCGCCCGCGGCTTCCGGGACCATCGCCGTCAACGGCAAGACGCTCGGCAGAGGCCGCGACAAGGCCTTCTATCGCGACGTCCAGATGGTCTTTCAGGACCCATACGGCTCGCTGCATCCGCGCCAGACCGTCGATCGGCTGCTGCAGGAACCGCTTGCCATCCACGGAATTGCCGATGGCGAAAAGCGCATCGAACGCGCACTCGACGAAGTCGGCCTGGGAAACGGCTTTCGCTTCCGCTACGCGCATCAGCTTTCCGGCGGCCAGCGCCAGCGCGTGGCGATCGCCCGTGCGCTAATCCTGGAACCGTCGATCCTGCTGCTCGACGAGCCGACCTCGGCGCTCGACGCCTCGGTACAGGCAGAGGTGCTCAACCTTCTGGAAGAGGTGCGGCGCCGCCGCAAGCTGACCTTCCTGATGGTCAGCCACGACCTCGCTATCATCACCCATATGTGCGAGCGGCTGATGGTGATGCAGAACGGCGAGGCGGTGGAGAACCTGACGGCGAGCCAGTTGATCGGGCACCGCGTGGAGAAGGATTATACGCGGAATTTGCTCAGGGCGAGTGAGGGGTTTGTGCGGGGATAGCAGAGCATTCTGCGTCGCGATCCTTCGCGCCCCTCTCTGGCCTGCCGGCCATCTCCCCCACGGGTGGGGAGATTGGCTGTCACGACGGCTTTCGCCCAACCCCCACCGTCGCAGAAAGAGCGCCGGCGCCAAAACCGCCGATCTCCCCCCTCGTGGGGGAGATGTCCGGCAGGACAGAGAGGGGCGCGAAGGAATTCGACCTTGCTTAATGTTCCCCGGCAGCGACAGTCGCTTCCCGTTTCGGTTCCTTGATCCTGAACCACGTCACATAAAGCGCCGGCAGGAACAGCAGCGTGATCGCCGTACCCGCGATGATGCCGCCCATCATCGCGTAGGCCATCGGTCCCCAGAACACCTCGCGCGCGATCGGAATCAGCGCGAGACTCGCCGCTGCCGCTGTCAGCGCGATCGGTCGCATACGGTGCTCTGTCGCTTCGATGACGGCCGCCCAGCGGTCCTTGCCTTCGGCGACGAGGTCCTCGATCTGCACGATCAGGATGACCGAGTTGCGGATCAGGATGCCGATCAGCGCCAGCACGCCGAGGATGGCGACGAATCCGAGCGGCGCACCGCTCGGCACCAGCGCCGCCACCACGCCGATCAGCCCGAGCGGCGCCACCGCCACCACCAGGAACAGCCGCTGGAAGCTCTGCAACTGCACCATCAGGATGGTCGCCATGACAAACAGCATCAGCGGCACCACGGCGGCGATCGGTCCCTGGCTCTTGGCGCTTTCCTCGACCGACCCGGCCGTGACGACCGAATAGCCCGGCGGCAGCTTGGCGATGAAGGCATCGACCGCCGGCTTCAGCTCGTTGACGACGGTGGCGGGCAGTACGTCGCCGACCAGCCCGGCGCGCACGGTGATCGTCGGGGTGCGGTTGCGCCGCCACACGGTCGGCTGTTCGAGGTCGTAGCGGAAGTTCGCCACCGCCGCGAGCGGGATCGCCTCGCCGTTTCCGGTCGGCAGCTGCATGTTCTTCAGCGTGTCGATCGAGCCGCGTTCGGCCTCGCGCGAGCGGGCTATGACGCTGATCAGATAGGTGGCGTCGCGCACCTGGGTGATGGTGACGCCACCGACCGTGCTGTTCAGCGCGCTGGCGATGTCGGAAGAGGTGATGCCGAGCTGGCGCGCCTTGTCCTGCAGCACATCGACCCTCAGCACCCGCTGCGGCTCGTTCCAGTCAAAGGTCGGCGCCGCAAGCCTCGGATTGGCCGAAATGGTGCCGGCGAATTGCTGCGCCAGCTCGCGCACCGTCTGGATGTCGGGGCCGCCGACGCGGTATTGCACCGGGCGTCCGACCGGCGGGCCGAGTTCGAGCGGCTTGACGAAGGCATCGGTGCCGACGAATTCCTCGCGCAGCAGCTTCTCCAGCACCGGCTTCAGCCGGTTGCGCGCCTCGATGCTTTTGGTGACGATGACGGTCTGGCCGAAATACGGGTTGGCCGGCTGCACGTCGAAGGCAAGCAGGAAACGCACCGCGCCCTGGCCGATATAGGAGCTGAAATGCTCGATATCGGGGTTGCCGGCCAGCGCACGTCCCTCAAAGCGCTCGATCTGGTCGCGCGTCTCGGTGATGGACGAGTTCTGCGGCAGGTTCCAGTCGACGATCAGTTCCGGACGATCAGAAGGCGGAAAGAACTGCTGCTGGACGAGGCCGAAGCCGGCTATCGAGCCGGCAAACAACAGCACCGTGGCGAAGATGGTCAACCAGTGATGGCGCACCGAGGCCAGCAGGACGCGCCGGAACAGGCTGGTGAAGCGCCCGGGCTTTTCATGGTGCTGCTTCATCGTCGCAGGCAGGATGGTGACGCCGAGCAGCGGCGCAAACAGCACCGCCACGATCCACGATACCAGCAGCGACACCGCGATGACGACGAACAGGGTGAATGTGTATTCGCCGGCGGCGCTGTTGTTGAGGCCGATGGGGATGAAGCCGGCGACCGTCACCAGCGTCCCTGTCAGCATCGGGAAGGCGGTCGAGGTGTAGACATAGGTCGCCGCCTTGCGCAGATTGTCGCCGACCTCCAGCCGCGCCACCATCATCTCGACCGCGATCATCGCATCGTCGACCAGCAACCCTAGCGCGATGATCAGCGCTCCCAGCGAAATGCGCTGCAGCGAGATGCCGAGATAGGCCATGACCGTGAAAGTGATGGCCAGCACCAGCGGGATCGACAGCGCCACGACGAAGCCGGCGCGCATACCGAGGCTGATGAAGGAGACGGCAAGCACGATCGCCACCGCCTCGAACAGGGCACGCGTGAAGCCCGACACGGCTTCTTCGACGATCACCGGCTGGTCGGCGACCAGATGCACACCGACGCCGACCGGCAGGTCGGCCAGCACCTCGTCCATCTTCTTCTCGAGTGCGGCGCCGAATTCGAGCAGATTGGCATTGGGCTTCATGCCGATGGCAAGCCCGATCGCATCCTGGCCGTTGAAGCGGAATAAAGCTGTCGGCGGGTCGGCATAGCCGCGCCGGATCGTTGCCACATCGCTCAGCCGGAAGAAGCGGTCGTTGACGCGCAGATTGATGGCGCGCAGGCTTTCTTCCGAGGTGAACTGGCCGCCGACGCGCACGGAAACCCGCTCCGGCCCGGATTCGATGACGCCCGACGGCGAGATGGCGTTCTGGTCCTGCAGGCTGGCCACGATCGCCTGCTGGTTGAGGCCGAGTGCGGCGATCTGGCGGGTCGAGAATTCGAGGTAGATGGCTTCATCCTGCGCGCCGACCAGATCGACCTTGCCGGCATTCGGCACGGTCAGGATCCTGGTCCTGACATCCTCGACATAATCGCGCAGCTGGCGTGGTGTCAGCCCGTCCGAGGTGAAGGCATAGATATTGCCGAAGACGTCGCCGAAGCGGTCGTTGAAGAACGGACCCTGCACGCCTTGCGGAAACTGCGTCCAGATGTCGTTGACCATATTGCGCACCTGGGTCCAGGTCGGCACGACATCGCGCGCCTTGGTGGTGTCCTTCAGGTTGACGAAGATAACGGTCTTGCCCGCGGTGGTGACCGAGCGGGTGAAGTCGAGACTGTCCAGTTCCTCCAGTTTCTTCTCGATGCGGTCGGTGACCTGCCGTACCGTCTCGTTGACCGAGGCGCCCGGCCAGTTGGCCTGGATGACCATGGTCTTGATGGTGAAGGCCGGGTCTTCCTCGCGGCCGAGATTGAGGTAGGCGGAAATGCCGGCCGCGACGAACACCAGCATGAAATACCAGACCAGCGAGCGGTGGCTGAGCGCCCAGTCGGAGAGGTTGAAGCCTTTCATGAGGCCCCTCCCACGGGCACTTTCACTTTCTGGCCTTCGGCGAGGCTGTGGACGCCGGCGGTGACCACGCGCATGCCGGCCTCCAGCCCGTCCGCCACCGTGAAGGTGTCGCCGTTCTTGGCGACGATCTTGATTTCGTGCGTGCTTACGCTCGAGGTCTTCGGATCGACGATCCACACCTTCGCGGCGCCGTTCTTTTCGAACAGCGCCGACAGCGGCAGCTCGATCGTCGGCACCACCTTGGTCATGCGGGTCGCCGTCACCGTCGAGCCGAGCCTGAAAGCCTGCGGCGGATCGGTGAGCGTCAGCCGCACGCGCCGCGTGCGGGTCGAGCCTTCGGCCTGCGGCGCGATCTCGCGCAGCTTGGCCTCGGTCTGGATCGTCGGCAGCGATTGAAGAATGACCTGGAACGGCGTGCCGGCCGTGAGATCGCCGGTCAATCGGTCGGGAATGTCGACCACAGCTTCGCGCAGGTCCGAGCGCGCCACGGTGACGACGGTCTGGCCGGGCGAGACCGTCTGGCCGACTTCGGCGCCGACGGCGGTGACGACGCCGTCGAAATCCGAGAACAGCCTGGCATAGCCGAGCTGTTCCTGCGATTTGGCCAGCGCGGCCTTGGCCCGCTCGACGCTGGCCTCCGCGGCTTTGCGTTCTTGGTGCGCCGCATCGAAGACCGCCTGCGAAGTGTTGGCCGATGCAAGCAGCTGGCGCTGGCGCTCCTCGCTGGCGGCAGCGTTGGCGAACTGCGCTTCGGCGTTGGAGAGTTCAGCCTTGGCCGCCTGGACGGACAGTTCCAGCGCGGTCGGGTCAAGGGCCGCGATCGTCGTGCCCTTGGTGACGATGTCGCCGACCTTGACGTCGCGCGAGACGACCCGGCCAAGCAGGCGGAACGCAAGATCGGCGCTGACCTGCGGCTCGATGGAGCCGGCAAAGCCGAACGTCCGCGACGTCTGCGGCTCGATCACCACCGACAGCACCGGCCGGATGATCTCGGGCGGCTTCTCATCCGACTTCGAGCAGGCGGCGAGCGCACTGAGTGCGAGGAGGCCGAGGAGGATGCGCGACAGCCGGCTCATTGACCGGCTCCCGCGATCTCGACCGTCTGTCCGGGGCTGAGCAACTGCCCGCCTGCGGTGACGATGCTCTGGCCCTCGTTCAATCCGTTGGCGATCGCGACCGTACCGGAATCGAAAGCCAGCACCTCGACCGGCGCCGTCGTCACTGCCTTGGTCGAGAGGTCGACGACCCAGACCGCCGGCTTGCCGGCGCTTGATGTCAGCGCTTGCCACGGCAACAGGATCGCCTTCGTCGGCTTGGCGCTGACCGAACCGACGACGGCCGCGCCCAGCGGCATGCCGGCCGGCGTGTCGGGAATGCCGACCTTGACCCGGATCGAGCCCGAAGCCGGGTCCACCACGGGCGAGATTTCACGCACCTCGCCCGTCGCCCGGACCTGCGGGTCGGACAGCAGCGTGATCGTCACCGCCGGCGAGGCCGGCGTCCTGGCGACCAGCGTCTCTTGCACATTGAACACCGCGTCGCGATCGCCGTCCTCGGCGACGGTGAACACCGTCTGCGCCGCCTGCACCACCTGGCCGGTCTCGACCTGGCGCGCAGTGATGACGCCGGCGGCGCCTGCCTTGAGTTCGGTGAAGGACAGGTTCTGCTGGGCATTGGCGAATGCGCTTTGCGCGGCATCGACGCTGCCTTGCGCCACCTTCAGCGCCTGGTCGGCCGCGTCATAGTCGCGCCTGGTGGTGAAGCCTTGTGCAAGCAGCGTCTTTTGCCGCTCGAAGGCGGCGGCGGCCTGGGTCAGTTGCGCTTGCGCGGCGTCGAGATCGGCCTGCGCCGAGCGCAGGTCGGATTCCTGCTCCTGCGGGTCGATGCGGGCAAGCACCGCGCCTTTCTCGACATGCTGGCCGACATCGACAAGCCGCTCGGCGACGCGGCCACCGACCCGGAACGACAGATTGTTCAGCGTGCGCGCCGCGATCACCCCGGTCAGCGAGGTTCGCGGCGCATAGTCTGACATCGCCACCGTTTCGGTGCGCACCATCACAGGGAGTTTCCCATCAGCCGCTTCCTGTTTCTGGCAGCCGGCAAGCAGCATCAGGGCCGTGCAGGCGACCATTGAAACGGCAGGAAAGCACAAAAGGCCCGGGCTTTTGACCAACGGCGGCGAGGCGGACGATGTCGCGTTCCTGCTCATGGTTCCCCTCGGCCGCATGCCGTTCGCTGATGGCGATCCCCGCGCGGGCATCGGGAGGATAATCGATCGCGGCAAAAAGGAAACCGCTCTCGTCCTCGTATCGCCCGACTGGTCAAGGCCAGCGGGCTTGCCGGCAGGCCCAATCGGCCCGGCGATGGTGCCGACTTGAGGAAAATCTGAAATAAGGTCAGAAGAGGATTGAACGGCATCAAAACAGAACGGGCCCAATCTCGATCAGGGATGGCCCGATGAGGGATATCATGAAGAACTCCGCCATTTCCGAACGCAAGAACCAGTCGATCTCGCGCGGCGTCGGTATGACCACGCAAATCTATGCCGACCGGGCCGAGAACTCGGAGATCTGGGACGTCGAGGGCCGTCGCTACATCGACTTCTCCTCGGGCATCGCCGTCGTCAACACCGGTCATCGCCATCCCAGGGTGATCGAGGCGGTCAAGGCGCAGCTCGACCGCTTCACCCATACCTGCCATCAGGTCGTGCCCTATGAGAGCTATGTCAGGCTGGCCGAACGGCTGAACGCCATGCTGCCCGGCAAGTTCGAGAAGAAGACGATCTTCGTCACCACCGGCGCCGAGGCGGTCGAGAACGCCATCAAGATTGCCCGCAACGCCACCGGCCGCCAGGCCGTCATCGCCTTTGCCGGCGGCTTCCACGGCCGCACCTTCATGGGCATGGCGCTGACCGGCAAGGTTGTGCCCTACAAGGTCGGCTTCGGCGCCATGCCTGGCGACGTCTACCATGCGCCGTTCCCGGTGCCGCTGCATGGTGTATCGGTTGCCGATTCGCTTGCCGCGCTCGACAAGCTGTTCAAGGCCGATGTGGACCCGGCCCGCGTCGCCGCCATCATCATCGAGCCGGTGCAGGGCGAGGGCGGTTTCTACGAAGCGCCGCGCGAGTTCCTGACCGCGCTGCGCAAGCTTTGCGACCAGCACGGCATGCTTTTGATCGCCGACGAGGTGCAGACCGGCTTTGCCCGCACCGGCAAGATGTTCGCCATGGACCACCATGAGGTGGCGGCCGACATCACCACCATGGCCAAGAGCCTGGCCGGCGGCTTCCCGCTGTCGGCGGTCACCGGCCGCGCCGAGATCATGGATGCGCCCGGCCCCGGCGGGCTCGGCGGCACCTATGGCGGCAGCCCGATCGGCGTCGCCGCCGCCCACGCAGTGCTTGACGTCATCGCCGACGAGAAGCTCTGCGACCGCGCCAACACGCTGGGTGCAAGGCTGAAGCAGCGCCTGCAGTCGATCCGCGACGACGTGCCAGAGATCGTCGACATCAGGGGCCTCGGCTTCATGAACGCGGTCGAGTTCAACGACGTCAAGAAGGGCGTGCCGTCGGCCGAGATCGCCAATGCCATCCGGCTGAAGGCGCTCGACAAGGGGCTGATCCTGTTGACCTGCGGCGTCTACGGCAACGTCATCCGCTTCCTGGCCCCGATCACCATCCAGGATGAAGTCATGAACGAAGCGCTCGACATACTGGAAAGCTCGATCCGCGAAGTCTGCGCCGTCTGAGCCAAGCTCTACCTCCCCCTTGTGGGAAGGTCGGACCGAAGGTCCGGGAGGGGGGCTTGGCGCCGACCCCCACCCCGCTGCTGCGCAGCGACCCTCCCCACAAGGGGAGGGTAAGCGCGTCTAACCCGCGGCCCTCGCGGGCTCATCCTGTTGAAACGCGGCCAGCGCCGCTTTCAATCCATCGGGTCCCGCCGCAACCGTCTGCGGCGTCGGCGAGAAGCCGGCGCCGAGCATCTTGCGGCCAAGCATGTGGTCGCCGGGGCGGTTGACGGATTCGATACCGAGCAGCCGGTCGCCGGCATAGTGGTAGATCGAGAACTTGTTCTCAAGCAGGTCGCCGAGCACGACATGGCTGTCGCCGCCTGCGGTCAACCCGACCATCTGCAGCTTCATGTCGCCAATGTCGGACCAGAACCATGGCACTGCCGAATAGGTATCGGCATGGCCTGAAATGGTGCGCGCGGCGAGCCGCGCCTGGTCGGTGGCATTCTGCACCGATTCCAGCCTGACATCACCGCCGGTGAACCAGTGTCGGAAGGAGGCGGCATCGCCAATGGCGAGGATATCAGGCACCGAACTGCGCATCTGCTGATCGACGCGGATGCCATTGGCCACGGTGAGCCCGGCGGCCTGCGCCAGCTCGACATTCGGCACCGCGCCGATGCCGACGATGACCATGCGCGCCGACAGCCTTTCGCCGGTCGAGGTGACGACGGCGCTGACATGGCCGTTTTCGCCTTCGAGGCTGGCAACGGTGGTGCCGGTCAGGATGCGCACGCCGGTCGCTTCCAGCCGTTGCCGCACATGGCTCGCAACCACCGGCGCCACGGCGCGGCCAAGCAGCCGGTCGACCGCTTCGACAACGGTAACGGTGCGGCCGGCAGCCCGCAGCGTCGCGGCGATCTCCAGCCCGATAAAGCCGCCACCGAGGATGACGACATCTTCGCTGTGCGCGCTCAAATCCCGGATCAGCCGCGCGTCGGCCAGCGAGCGCAGCGACAGCACGCCGGACAAGTCCGCGCCCGGCAGCGGCAGCACACGCGGCCGGGAACCTGTGGCCAGGATGAGATGGTCGAAGGCAAGCCCGCCGCCACCTTCTATTTCCAGCTTTCGGCCTGCCGTATCGATGCTGTCGATTCGGATGCCTGGCCGATAGTCGATGGCGTGGCCGGTATAAAAAGCTTCGCCGCGCAAGGGCTGCGGTCTTGCCTCGGCATCCTTGATGAAGGTCTTCGACAGCGGCGGCTTGTGGTAGGGCAGTTCGTTCTCGTCGCCGACGAGGATCACCGGCCCGTCATAGCCATCCTCGCGCAGACTGGCGGCCGCCTGCACGCCCGCATGACCCGCACCGACAATGACCACGCCGTTCTTCATCGCAACCCGAATTCCTGTTTCAAATCTAGGGCGTCCCGCCACATGGCGATTGTCTGCCGCCGCCGCAAGAGCCCCGGTCCGGGTCGCATCCGGAATGGGCGCCTGTCAATCTCGTCGTCTCTGGCCATGGCTGCGGGTGATCCGATTTAAAGTTGAGAATCGTAGTTTAGAATAATTCTAAACTGTTGTTTCAATTGAATTTTTGTGGAGTCTGCCAGTTGACTTCCGGCGCTGCCGTCGCTTTATGGAGCCTCGCGCGTCAGCGCATCCCTTTGATGTTTGGGCCTTGAACCCGTTCGATTGGAGGCATTTGATGTCTTTCTTCCGTGAGCCGCGCAATGGCGCGGCATCCCTTGTGCCGCATGGCGTGCCTGTGTCCGGGCACCGTTTGGCGCGCGCGCCTTTTGCCGAATTCCCTGTGAACTGGAGAGTGATGATGACAGCACGATATGGCGGCAGGCTGGCCGCGATCGGTGCCACGGCAATGTTGACGGCAGCGATTTTCGTGCTGCCGGCCAAGGCCGAAACCGATGCCAAGGCGGTCATCAAGACCTATGCCGACATCGGGCTGGCCAAGTATGAGGATTCGCTGACCACGGCGCAGGCGCTCGACAAGGCGGTCGATGCGCTGCTGGCGACCCCTTCGGCCGACACGCTCAATGCCGCTCGCGACGCCTGGAAGGCGGCGCGCGTTCCCTATCAGCAGACCGAGGTCTACCGTTTCGGCAACAAGATCGTGGACGACTGGGAGGGCGAGGTGAATTCCTGGCCGCTGGACGAAGGCCTGATCGACTATGTCGCC
Organism: bacterium M00.F.Ca.ET.205.01.1.1; assembly: GCA_004791255.1. Classification (GTDB taxonomy): domain Bacteria; phylum Pseudomonadota; class Alphaproteobacteria; order Rhizobiales; family Rhizobiaceae; genus Mesorhizobium. The sequence goes on along the minus strand of SRUQ01000010.1, from coordinate 141,629 downwards.
AAGAGCTACGGCACCGAGTCGGATGCGAATTCGCTCTACACGGCCAATGTGATCGCCAACAAGGAGATCGAGATCAACGGCAAGAAGGTCGATGCCTCCAGGCTTTCACCGGAATTCCTCTCCGGCACGCTGCAGGGGGCCGGCGGTGTCGAAGCCAATGTCGCCACCGGCTATCATGCCATCGAATTCCTGCTCTGGGGGCAGGACCTGCACGGTACCGGGCCGGGCGCCGGCGAGCGCCCTTATACCGACTACGACCTGAAGAACTGCACCGGCGGCAATTGCGACCGCCGTGCCGAATATCTGAAATCCGCCACCACCCTTCTGGTTTCGGACCTCCAGAAGATGGTCAACGACTGGAAGGAAGACGGCGCGGCGCGCAAGAACCTCGTCGACGGCGAGCCGAACACCGCCATCTCGATCATCTTCACCGGCATGGGCTCGCTCTCCTACGGCGAACTGGCCGGCGAGCGCATGAAGCTCGGCCTGTTGCTGCACGATCCGGAAGAGGAGCAGGACTGCTTCTCCGACAACACCTACAACTCGCATCTCTATGATGCGGTCGGCATCCGCGCCGCCTATCTTGCCAACCACGTCAGGCTCGACGGCACCGTGATTTCCGGGCCTTCCGTGCACGATATGGTGAAAGCGGTCGATCCGGCGATCGACAAGGAACTGTCTGATAAACTCGACGTCACCGTCGCCAAGATGGAAGCCATCAAGGCGCGGGCACTCGCCGGCGAGGCCTATGACCAGCAGATCGCAGAGGGCAACGCGGCAGGCAACGCCACCGTGCAGGCGGCGATCGACGCACTGATCGACCAGACCAAGTCGATCGAACGGGCCGTCGGCTCGCTGAAGCTCAACGCCATCGCTTTCGAAGGTTCCGACAGTCTCGACGCACCCGACAAGGTGTTCAAATAGGCCATCGGACCAACCACCAGCCAACCGGCGCCGGACCGGCGCCGCCAGCCAGAGCAATGAAATGCTGATCTGCCATTGCAACATCATCACCGAGAGGGAGATCGAGCAGACGATCATCGGGCTGCTGGACCAGGACCCCTGGCAACTGATCGTGCCGGCCAAGGTCTATCACACGATGCAAAAGCGCGGCCGCTGTTGCGGCTGCTTCCCAAATGTGGTGGAAACGATCATTCGGGTCACCGAGAACTATCACGCCCGCTCGGAGGCGAGCGGTGTGGAAATCGTTTCACATCTGGACCGCGTCAGGGGCCTGCGCGTCCAATACGGGAGCAGAACAGATGAAAGGCGAAAAGCAGGTCATCGAGCGGCTTAACGAGGCACTGTTCCTGGAACTCGGCGCCGTCAACCAGTACTGGGTGCGTTTCCGCCTGCTGGAGGACTGGGGATACGCCAAGCTGGCCAAGAAGGAGCGGGCGGAATCGATCGAGGAGATGCATCACGCCGACAAGCTCGTCGCCCGTATTATCTTCCTTGAAGGCCATCCGAATCTGCAATCCGTGGCGCCGTTACGCATCGGGCAGAACGTCAAGGAAGTGCTCGAATCCGACCTTGCCGGCGAGTATGACGCGCGTACCGCCTATAGGCGCTCGCGCGAGATCTGCGAGGAAGCGGGCGACTACGTGACGATGAAGCTGTTCGAGGAATTGCTGGCCGACGAGGAAGGGCACATCGATTTCCTCGAGACGCAGCTCGATCTGCTGGCCTCGATCGGCGAGGAGAAATACGGCCAGCTCAACGCCGCACCGGCGGACGAGGCGGAGTAAGGGCATGCGGGAATGCGGCGCCTGCTAGGATCCATGCGCCGCTTGCGGCGGGCCGATGGCTCGCCGCTCCCCTTGAGAACGCCAGCCGGATTGGCGCGTTGGCGCTTTGCCATGGTCGTCGTGGCGCTGACCACTTCCGCGATCGCCGGCGATCTTCAACCCGCCGGCCTTTCCACCACCCGCACCGATCTCAATGCGAAAGATGAGGCGCGCGTCACCGCCGTCACCAGGCCGACCACGGATTTCTCCAAACCCGAGCCGTTCGAGCTGATGCAAGGTGGCGCCGGCACCTCCCGCAAGGGCGTCAACCGCGATTCCTTCTCGCAATCTTCAGCCAACATTACCTTCGAAGAAGAAGGCACCTTCAAGCTCGGCAATGCCTTGTTCCGCAAGAACTGGGTGTCGTCGCCATCCTCGACGCAGGCGTCCGACGGGCTTGGTCCGCTCTTTAACGAACGCGCCTGCCAGAATTGCCATCTCAGGGATGGCCGCGGCCGTCCGCCACAAGGCGAGGTCGGCATCACCTCGATGTTCCTGCGGCTGGCGCGCGATGCCAGCACCGCGGAAGAGAAGATGAAGCTTGCCGGCCACAGCCTGCCCAATTTCCCCGACCCGGTTTACGGCACGCAACTGCAGGAACTGGCCGTCCCTGGCCTCAAGGGCGAAGGGCGGATGCATGTCGACTATCAGGAACGCAAGGTGGAGCTGACGGACGGCACCGTGGTTTCCCTGCGCAAGCCAAGCTATTCGGTCACCGATCTCGGCTATGGGCCGCTCGACCCGCGCACCACGCTGTCGCCGCGCCTGACGCCGCCGATGATCGGCCTTGGCCTGATCGAGCAGATCGCACCGGCCGATATTCTGGCCCATGCCGACCCGGACGACCGCGACGGCGATGGCATTTCCGGCAAGCCGAACATTGTTCGCGATGGCCCGAGCGGGCAACTGACGCTGGGCCGCTTCGGCTGGAAGGCGCAGACCGCCTCGATCCGCCAGCAGGCGGCGGATGCCTTTGCCGGCGACATCGGCATCTCGACGCCGGAGGAACCGAAACCCTGGGGCGACTGCACCGCAGCACAGGTAAAATGCCTCGCCATGCCGAACGGCGTGCAGGAGCGCCTCGGTCCGGCCGAAGCGCCGGCGCCGGTGATGGATCTCGTCACCTTCTATTCGCAGAACCTGGCCGTGCCGGCGCGTCGCGCGCTCGACAGCCCTGATGTGCTCGCCGGCAAGAAAATCTTCTACGAAATCGGCTGCGTCGCCTGCCATACGCCGAAATTCGTCACCCGCAGCAATGCGCCCAACAAGGCGCAGGCCTTCCAGCTGATCTGGCCCTATTCCGACTTCCTGCTGCACGACATGGGACAGGACCTTGCCGATGGGCAGGCCGTGGGCGAGGCAACGGGCAATGAATGGCGCACCCCGCCGCTATGGGGTATCGGTCTCACCGAGACCGTCAACGGCAACACTTTCTTTCTGCATGATGGCCGCGCCCGCACTTTGGCCGAGGCAATCCTGTGGCATGGCGGCCAGGCGCAAAAGGCGCGCGACCGCTTTGCCGCCGCCAACGCCACCGAGCGCGACGCGCTGGTCAAATTCCTGGAGTCACTGTGATGCTGAAACGCCGTGCACTGGTTCTCGTTCTGCCGTTGGCCCTGCTGGCTGTCTCGCCGGCATCGGCGGCGGTGAAAGCCTCCGACGTCATCCAGCGCGCGATCGACGGCTTTGTCCGCCCCGCCTATGCCAGCCTGCACCGGCATGCGGAAGTCTTGACCAGGTCCATGCACAAGCTCTGCACCGCGCCTTCGCCAGACGAGCTTGATGCCGCGCGCGCCGCGTTTTCTGCGACGGTCGACGCCTGGTCCTCGGTCGAGATCATCGGCTTCGGGCCGATCAAGGAAAACAACCGCCTGGAGCGCATGCTCTACTGGCCGGACCGCAAGAGCATCGGCCTGAAACAGGTACAGGCGGCACTGGCCGCCAAGGACCCGACAGCCACCGACCCGGCGCAACTGGCCGGCAAGAGCGTTGCCATGCAGGGGCTGGGCGCGCTGGAGTACGTTCTTTACGGTGACGGCGCCGACACGCTTGCCGGCAAGGATGAGCCCTATCGCTGCGCCTATGGCGCGGCTGTTGCCGGCAACATCGAAACCATGGCCGGCGATGTCGCCGACGCCTGGAGCAAACCCGATGGCTTCGCGTCGCTCTGGGCCAATCCAGGGCCACAGAATGCGCTCTACCGCGATGGCAACGAAGCGGTGACCGAACTGGTCGGCGTCTTCATAAACGAGATGGAAATGGCCAGGGATGTCCGCCTGAAAGGCTTCCTCGGCGCCAAGCCCGACGCCGACAAGCCGAAGCAGGCGATCTATTGGCGCTCGCAAAACACCACCAATTCGCTGGCGGGAAACCTTGCCGGCGTCGACGCGCTGTTCCAGGCCTCGCAGCTTGGCGACGCGCTGCCGGAAGACGCGCGCTGGATAGCGGAATCGATCCATATTCAGCTGGTCAACGGCGTCGCCACCGCCAAATCCGTTCAGGGTCCGATCAACAAGGCGCTCGCCGATCCGGCGCTGCGCGAAAAGCTGGAGCATTTCAGGCTGATCACCTCCAGCCTGTCGACGCTGCTCGGCACCAGGCTAACCGCCGAATTCGGCCTGACCGCCGGCTTCTCGTCGCTGGATGGGGACTGAGCATGATCCCGATAAGTTGCAGACTTTTCGGACGAGATCATGCTCGAAAGGAGGACTGAGCATGCCAACGCCGCTCATCGACCGCCGCGATTTCCTGAGAGCCGCCGGCATTGGCTTCATGGCCGCGCTGGCGCCGTCGGCCTGGGCAGCGACGCTGGCAGTGGATGCCATCTTTGCAACCGCCTTCGTCAAGCGTGACGGCAGCTACGGTGCCGCCGTCCTGTCCGAGGCCGGCAAGGTGCTGCACGCCGTCGACCTGCCAGATCGCGGCCACGACGTCACCTTCGATCCCATATCGAAACGCTCGGTGGTCTTCGCCCGCCAGCCTGGCACCTTCGCCGTGATCTTCGACCATACAGGGCGCGACGCCCCCCAGACCATCGCCAGCATCGCCGGCCGGCATTTCTTCGGCCATGGCGTCTTTTCTCCCGACGGCGCCTTGCTCTACGCCACCGAGAACGATTTCGACAACGCGGCCGGCGTCGTCGGCGTCTATGACGCGCGGGCGAACTTCAATCGCATCGGCGAGTTTCCGACCTACGGCATGGGACCGCACGAACTGTTGCTCCTGGACGACGGCAGGACGATCGCGGTTGCCAATGGCGGCATCGAGACCCATCCGGACTATGGCCGCGCCGAATTGAACATCGCCACCATGAAGCCGTCCTATGTGCTGATCGACCGCGTCACCGGCGACCTGATCGAAAAGCACGAATTGCCGGCCGCACTGCACCAATTGTCGATCCGCCACATGGATGCCGACCGGTCCGGCACCGTCTGGTTCGGCTGTCAGTACCGTGGGCCGGGCACCGACCGTCCGTTGCTCGTCGGGCGCGCCGCGCGTGGCAAGGATTTGGCTTTGCTCGACATGCCCGGGGATGTGCTGTCGGGCTTCCGCAACTATATCGGCTCGGTCGCCGCCAATCCGGTTGCCGGTACGGTCGCCGTCTCATCGCCGGAAGGCAATTCGCTTGTCGTGATCGATGCCGCAGGCGGCAAGATCGTTTCGACCAGCGCGCTGGTCGAGGTCTGCGGCCTGGCGCCCGACGGAGCCGGCTTCATGGCCACCACTGGCGCCGGCGAGATCGTCGAGGGCAGTGGCGCCTCACGCTCCGAACCCGACTATGTCTGGGACAATCATATGCTGCGCATCGAACAGGCCTGATAGGCCGAAGCGAAGCCGCGTAACAATTTCCCCTTGCGGTGGCGCGCCATGGCGGGCACAGGGAATTGTTTTTGCAACCGGTCGTTCCATGAAAGTGCTCGCCATCGACTGTGCCGCCAGCCTTTGCGCCGCCTGCGTCTACGACGCCGGGGCGAAGCGGGAGCTTGGCCGCTCGGTCCTCGATCTCGGCAAGGGCCATGCCGAGCACCTGATGGCGGTCATTGCCGAGGCGCTGACGGCGGGTGCGATGGATTACTCAGGTCTGGGCGCCATCGCCGTGTCCGTCGGGCCGGGCTCGTTCACCGGCCTGCGCGTCGGCGTGTCGACGGCGCGCGGCCTGGCGCTGGCCTTGAAGGTGCCGGCGATCGGAGTGACGACGCTGGAGGCTTTGGCCGCCGAAGCGGCGGCGGAATTTCCCGGCCGGCCCGTGCTCGCGGCGCTCGATGCCGGACGCGAGGAAATCCACGCCGCACTTTACGATGAAAGGTCAGTTTTGACTTACGCTCCGGCTGTGGTCACACTCGCTGACGCCGTGGCTATGGCTGTGGACATGGCGCCGGTGCTTGCCGGCACTGCCGCCGCGCAGATCGCTGAGGCGGCCGCACGTGCCTTCGATATCGGCCCACGGACGGCAACCGCCGATATCGCCACCTACGCCCGGCTGGCCGCGGCCAAAGGGGCGGGCGACAGGCCCAAGCCCCTCTATCTCAGGGGGGCGGACGCCAAGCCGCAGGCCGGGTTCATTTTGTCCAGGAAGAACTGATGCGCATTCCATTTCTCCAGCCGCGCCGTCGCGATTACGCGCTCGAGCCGTTGAAGATCGCCGACAGTGAGGCGGTGTCGTTGCTGCATCGCGAGGATTTCGTTCGCCCATGGACCGATGGCGAATTCGCCGCCTTGCTCGAACAGGACACAGTGTTTGGTTATGCCGCGCGTGAAACCGGGCAGGGCGGCAAGCCGCCGGTCGGCTTCGTGCTGGCCAGGCTCGCGGCCGGCGAGGGCGAGATCCTGACTGTCGCCGTGGCGCGGTCGCATCGACGGCAAGGGCTCGGCTGGCAGTTGATGGATGCGGTGCTGCGCGAATTGCACGCGCAGCGCGCCGAAGCGCTTTTCCTCGAGGTCGACGAGACCAATGTCGCCGCCATCGCCCTCTACAGGCGGCTTGGGTTCCGCGAAGTCGGCAAACGCCCCAATTATTACAAGTCGCCCGAGCACGGTCCGACCGGCGCGCTTGTCATGCGCCGCGATCTTCGCTAGCGAGAAACCGCATGACCCCGACAATCGGGCCGATTTTCGGAAGGATCATGCGCCAGAATTAAAGTGTTACAGCGTCCTTGCGCGTCCGAGAGGGCGCGCAAGGACGCTGTAATGACCAGGGCCAGGACAGCATGATCGGAAAAATCAGGATCTTCCTGGCGCTGGGCCTCGTCGTTGCCGGGTCGCTGGTGCTTGTGCCGTTGCAGATACTGTCGATGAAGACCGGCTGGTGGCCGGAGACCGTCATCCTCAAAATCTGGCACAGGCTGATCCTGCGGGCGCTCGGCATGCGTGTCCATGTCAAGGGCGCATTGTCGGCCAGGCGTCCCTTGCTGATCGCTTCCAATCACATCTCCTGGACCGACATCATGGTGCTCGGCTCTTTTACCGATGTGAAGTTCATCGCCAGGGCCGATATGGAGGGCTGGCCGTTGATCGGCATGCTGTCCAAGCTGCAGCGCACCGTCTTCATCGAGCGCGAGCGCAAGCGCTCTTCGGGCGACCAGGCGAGCGAGATCGCCGACCGCATGGCCAAGGGCGACACCATGGTGCTGTTCGCCGAGGGGTCGACCGGTGACGGCAACATGGTCCTGCCCTTCAAGAGCACGCTGTTCGGCGCCGCCTCGATGGCGATCTCTGAGGGGGCCGCGCAAGAGGTGTTCATCCAGCCGGTGGCGATCGTCTATACGCGTCTGCACGGCGTGCCGCTCGGCCGCCGCCACCGCCCGATCGCGGCGTGGATCGGCGACGAGGATCTGGTGCCGCATCTCAAGGTGCTGATGGCGGAAGGCGCGCTCGACGCCGAAGTGCATTTCGGCGAACCAGTTGCTTTTTCAAAGGGCTCCAACCGCAAGGAAACGGCGAAGCTGATGGAAGGCCAGGTGCGCGAGATGATGCAGGCCGCGCTCACCGACCCGCGCCCGAGCCGCTAGCCCCAGCCGCCACCCTCGGCATGCATGCCGAGAATCGTCTGTTTTTTGTCATCGAAAGGCGTTAGAAGCCGGCAGATGGACTTGAACACGATCGAAAAGAACGACATCGGCACTGCCGCTGAACAGCAGGCGGCGTCCGCGACGGCAGGCAAAAAAGTCTTCGTCAAGACCTATGGCTGCCAGATGAACGTCTACGATTCACAGCGTATGACCGACGCGCTGGCCGCCGACGGCTATACAGCCACCGATGCCATCGTCGAAGCCGATCTCGTGCTGCTCAACACCTGCCACATCAGGGAAAAGGCCGCCGAGAAGGTCTATTCCGAACTCGGCCGTATCCGCGACATGAAGGCCGAGCGCGCCAGCGCCGGCCGCGAAATGCTGATCGGAGTCGCCGGCTGCGTGGCGCAGGCCGAAGGCGCCGAGATCATCAGGCGTTCGCCCGCCGTCGACCTGGTCATCGGTCCGCAGACCTATCACCGCTTGCCGGATGTGCTGGCAAGGGTCCGCACCGGCGAAAAGATCGTCGAGACCGACTACGCCGTCGAGGACAAGTTCGAGCATCTGCCGCAGCCGAGGCGCGCCGAGGTCATCAAGCGCGGCGTTACCGCGTTCCTGACCGTGCAGGAAGGCTGCGACAAATTCTGCACCTTCTGTGTCGTGCCCTACACCAGGGGGTCGGAAGTGTCGCGGCCGGTGGCGCAGATCGTGGCCGAGGCCGAGCGCCTGGCGGAAGCCGGCGTGCGTGAGGTGACGCTGCTCGGCCAGAACGTCAATGCCTGGCACGGCCAGGGCGAAGATGGCCAGGAATGGGGCCTCGGCCGGCTGCTGTTCAGGCTTGCCGAAATCCCCGGACTGGCGCGGCTGCGCTACACCACCAGCCACCCGCGCGACATGGACGACGAGTTGATATCGGCGCACCGCGACCTGCCGTCGCTGATGCCCTATCTGCATCTGCCGGTACAATCGGGGTCCGACCGCATCCTCAAGGCGATGAACCGCCGGCATACCGCCAAGGATTATCTGGCGTTGCTCGACCGCATCCGCGCCGCGCGGCCCGATATCGCGCTGTCCGGCGATTTCATCGTCGGCTTTCCCGGCGAGACCGACGCGGATTTCGAGGCGACAATGGAACTGGTGCGCCAGGTGAACTACGCCTCGGCGTTTTCGTTCAAATATTCGCCGCGTCCCGGTACGCCGGGCGCCGACATGCCCGATCACGTGCCGGAGGCGGTCAAGGATGAGCGCCTGCAGCGTCTGCAGGCCCTGCTCCTGAAACAGCAGCAGGATTTCGGCACGAGCCTGGTCGGCGGCACCATCGACACGCTGATCGAGAAGCCGGGCCGCCAGGCCGGCCAGAAGGTTGGCCGCTCGCCTTGGCTGCAGCCGGTTATTGTTGATGAAAAGGCCGGCGAAATCGGTGACATTATCAAGGTGCGAATCACGAAGACGGGCTACAACAGCCTGTTCGCCGAATTGGCCTGAGGGTCTCGGCAGATGAGGAGAGACGGTTGAGCGCAGCTGAGCTGAAGAACCTGCCCCCGGTACCGGCATCTGGGGCTTCTGACATGGCGCACATCGTTCTGACTTTCGACAACAACAAGCTTGCCAGCGCCCTTTATGGCCAGTTCGATGAAAATCTTGCCCGGCTCGAGCAGAAGCTCGGCGTCGATATCCGCTCGCGCGGCAACCAGTTGACCATCAAGGGATCGGCGTCCGCCGCCGAGCAGGCGCGCCGGGCCTTGGACAATCTCTATGGCATCCTGCAGAAAGGCGTCGACATCGGCCAGTCCGATGTCGATGGTGCCGTGCGCATGGCGGTCGCCGCCGATGACCAGCTGACGCTGCCGACGTTGGAGCGCAAGGGCAAGGTCTCGGCCGCCCAGATCGCGACGCGCAAGAAGACGATCTACGCCCGTTCGCTCAACCAGGACGCCTATATGCGCGCCCTGGAGCGCTCGGAGCTGGTGTTCGGTATCGGCCCGGCCGGCACCGGCAAGACCTATCTGGCGGTGGCGCATGCGGCGATGCTGCTCGAACGCGGTATGGTCGAACGCATCATTCTCTCGCGGCCGGCCGTCGAGGCCGGCGAACGGCTCGGCTTCCTGCCCGGCGACATGAAGGAGAAGGTCGATCCTTATCTGCGGCCGCTCTATGACGCGCTCTACGACATGATGCCGGCCGACAAGGTCGAACGCGCCATTGCCGCCGAGGTGATCGAGATCGCGCCGCTTGCCTTCATGCGCGGCCGCACGCTGGCGCATGCAGCCGTCATTCTCGACGAGGCGCAGAACACCACGCCGATGCAGATGAAGATGTTTCTCACCCGTCTCGGCGAGAATTCGCGCATGATCGTCACCGGTGATCCGACCCAGATCGACCTTCCTCCGAGCACCAAATCGGGTCTGGTCGAAGCCTTGCGCGTCCTCGACGGCGTGCCAGGCGCGGTAACGGTGCGCTTCAACGATATCGATGTGGTTCGCCACCCGCTGGTGGCGGAAATCGTCAGGGCCTACGACCGCGACGCCAAGCTGGCGCGCGGCCTCGGCGCCGAGAATTGATCCTGGCGATGCGGCCTCATGCCTGACGACACCCTATCCGGCGACGGGAGCCTTCCGGTTCCTGTCGATATCGACATATCGGTCGAAGCGGGCGACTGGTCCGATGAGCCTACCTTGGCACGGCTGGTCGATCGCGCTGTCTCGGCCACCTTTGCCGAAACTGGCGTGGCGGGCCATTCCGAACTCAGCGTCGTTTTTTCCGACGATGCCCATATCCGCACGCTGAACGCCGGCTGGCGCGGCAAGGACAAACCCACCAACGTCTTGTCTTTCCCGGCTTTTCCCTCGGCCAAGGGCGGCCCGTTGCCGCCGATGCTGGGCGACATCGTGCTCGCCGCCGAAACGGTGGCGCGCGAGGCGGCACTGGAAGACAAGCCGCTTGGGAACCATATTTCCCATCTCGTCATCCATGGCCTGCTGCATCTTCTGGGCCATGATCACGAGACAGACGCCGAGGCCGAGGAGATGGAAGCCATTGAGCGCGCCGCGCTGGCAAGGCTTGCCATTCCTGATCCCTACGCGTAACTAAACAGACCAATTGACCGGACGACGATGAACGACAAACCAGAAACTGCCGCCCGCCCCGACGCCGGCAGTACGAGCAAGGCTTCCGATACGTCGGAAGAGGGATCAAGTCCGAGTACCATTACCCCTGGTGTTGCCAACACCGGCAGCGTCGCCAGTGAGCCGTCGCCTGCCGGTCCCTCCCTGTTCAACCGCGTGCTCGGCCTGTTCAGGCAACGCAACGGAACCAGCCTGCGCGAGGAGATCGCCGGCGCGCTCGCCGAGACGACGAGCGATGCCGAATCCTTTTCGCCCGGCGAACGCGCCATGCTCAACAACATCCTGCGGCTGCGCGAAGTGCGCGTCGAGGACGTCATGGTGCCGCGCGCTGACGTCGAGGCGGTCGAGATCGCCACGACCCTGGGCGACCTGCTTGGGATGTTCGAGCAGTCCGGCCATTCGCGCATGCCGGTCTATTCCGAGACGCTCGACGATCCCCGCGGCATGGTCCATATCCGCGACGTGCTGGCCCACATCACCAAGATCGCCCGCGTCAAGAAAGGCCGCGCCACCAGGAAGACGCCGGTCGCGACGGTTCTCGACCTCGCCCAGGTCGATCTGGCGCGCACCATCGGCGAGCTCAGCCTGATCCGGCCGGTGCTGTTCGTACCGCCCTCCATGCTTGCCTCCGACCTGATGGGCCGCATGCAGACGACGCGCACCCAGATGGCGCTGGTCATCGACGAATATGGCGGCACCGACGGCCTCGTCTCGCTCGAGGACATCGTCGAAATGGTGGTCGGCGACATCGAGGACGAGCATGACGACGACGAGCCGATGATCACCCAGACCGGCGAGGGCGTGTTCGTGGTCGACGGCAAGGCCGAGATCGACGAGGTCGCCAAGATGATCGGCGAGGATTTCGCCGCCGGCGAGCATGGCGAATATGTCGACACTATCGGCGGCATGATTTTCAACACGCTCGGCCGCGTGCCGGCGCGCGGCGAGGTGGTCCAGGCCATTCCAGGCTTCGAGTTTCATGTGCTCGACGCCGACCCGCGTCGTGTGAAGCGCGTACGCATCGTTCAGAGCCAGAAGGGCGAACGCCGCCGGCGTGCAACGGCCCGCACCGAACAGGCTTGAGATCTGCCGCCGCATGACGATCGAGGATCCGTTCAAGCATTCGGTCCTCGGTTCTGGCGTGTTCTATCGCAATCCGCGCGCTGCGCTGGACTGGCTCGAGGCAGCCTTCGGCTTCGAGCGCAGCATGGTGGTCAGTGATGCTGACGGAAAACTGGTCCACGCCGAGATGCGGTTCGGCGATGGCTACATTATCGTCGATTCCGAATGGGCCGGCTATGTCGCCAGCCCCGCATCGGTCTCGGGCAAGAACACGCAGTCGGTCTATATCAGGCTGAAAGACGGCCTGGACGCTCACTGCGCGCAGGCGCGCGCTGCCGGCGCAGATATAATCCAGGAACCGACAGACCAGTTCTATGGCGAACGCCAGTATCGGGCACGCGATCCCGACGGGCATGTCTGGACTTTTTCGCAGACCCAGCGCTCCGTCTCCCGGGAGGACGCCGAAAAACTGGGCGGCTTGCGGATCGAGGGGTGGCATCGGTAGAGCAATTCCAGGAAAGCGCGCAGCGCTTTCCCTTGGGAGTTGCGTGAAAACAGAGAGATAGAGCGGTCCAGGGTTTCCGTGAAACGGTGAACCGGTCTGGAGCCAGAAACCATGCTCGTCCAGCGTTGGAGCACGCGGCGCGGCCTGATAAATCTTAGCTCCTGATTCGCGCGACTCGGAAATACGCATGGAGCGCCTTGCCGGCCGGATAATTCTGCTTTGGGGTTGGCGGCGAGCGCTCGTGGCGTTCCTCGCCGGGGCGTTGGCGGTACTTGGCCAGGCCCCCTACGACTTCTTCGCAGCCTGCTTTATCTCGTTTCCGCTGCTGGTCTGGCTGCTCGACGGCGTGACCGGCGAGGCCTCCGGCAGCCTGTTGCGGCGCCTGCGGCCGGCCTTCGCCGTCGGCTGGTGGTTCGGCTTCGGCTATTTCCTCGCCGGCCTGTGGTGGATCGGTTCGGCGCTGCTGGTCGAAGCCGACAGCTTCGCCTGGGCGCTTCCCTTCGCGGTGGTCGGCATTCCCTTCGCGCTCGCCTTCTTCTACGGTTTCGCGGCCACAGTCGCCCGGCTTTTGTGGAGCAGCGACATCGGCCGTATCGCGGCACTGGCCTTTGCCTTCGCGCTGGCCGAATGGCTGCGGGGCTTCCTGTTCACCGGCTTTCCCTGGAATGCCATCGGTTACGCGGCAATGCCCGTGCCGCTTCTGATGCAGAGCGTGTCGGTGACCGGCATGGTCGGCATGAACGCGTTCGCCGTGTTCGTCTTTTCGCTGCCGGCGCTGCTGGTGGCGCGGCGGCACCTGCGCCTCGGCGCCGCTCTGCTTGTGGTGCTTGTCGCCGCCCATGCCGGTTTCGGCTATGTCAGGCTCCACGCACCGGCCGCGCCCGTGACCCGCACGCTCGATGTCCGCATCGTCCAGCCCGCCGTCGACCTCTCGGAAAAGTGGGACGCCTCGGTGCGCGACCGCATCTTCGCGACCTTGATGGGTCTGTCGGCCGCCGCACCCGAAGCCGGCCATCAGAAGCCGCAACTGATCCTGTGGCCGGAGACCTCGGTTCCGTTCCTCTTCACCGAGCGGCCGGACGCGCTGACGGCGCTGGGCGACATGCTTGGCGACGGCCAGATGCTGATTGCCGGCGTCGTGCGCGAGGAAGGCGGCTCGGCGGCCACTGCCGACAGCCGCTATTACAACTCCGTCGTGGCGATCAACGACAAGGGCGAAATCACCGATGCCGTCGACAAGGTGCATCTGGTGCCGTTCGGCGAATACCTGCCTTTCGCCGACCTGCTCAACCGTTTCGGCATAGAACAGCTCGTCGCCGGACCGGTGAACTTCGCCGCCGGCAATGAGCGGCACGCCATCGCCCTGCCCGGCGGCGTCCGCGCCCTGCCATTTATCTGTTATGAGGTGATCTTTCCCTCCCTTGTGGTAATTGACGCTACGTCAGCGCAGCTTATTGTGAACGTTACCAACGATGCGTGGTTCGGCGACACGCCGGGTCCGTATCAGCATTTCAGGCAGGCTCAGATTCGCGCTGTGGAGAATGGGTTGCCCTTGCTGCGTGCAGCCAACAACGGCATCTCCGCCGTTGTCGATCCTCATGGGAACATCGTCGATGCGCTGGCGATCAACGCGCGCGGGGCCATCGATGCCCGCGTGCCGATTTCCGCGCAGGCGGTTGTTTCCGCCGGCCAGCGGCGCATTAACGGAATGCTGATCATGTTCCTGTTTGCCGTTGCGGCATGCGTCTTGAACGTAAGGCAAAGGCTACGGGTGAATTGACAGTCGACACATTAGAAACTCATACTGTACCGCCTGAAAATTTCTCGAAGCCTGTGGATCGTACTGTTGGGGCAGTCGCCTCCGGCTTTGTTTGGGCAGGAAAAAAATCACAAAGCCGAAAAAATTCGGCGAGGAAAAAATGACAGAAGACAACAAGAAGAAACCGAATCCGATCGACATCCATGTTGGAAGTCGCGTCCGGCTTCGCCGCAATATGCTGGGAATGAGCCAGGAAAAGCTTGGCGAAAATCTTGGCATCACATTTCAACAGATACAGAAATATGAAAAGGGCACCAACCGTGTCGGCGCCAGCCGCCTGCAGGCGATAGCCTCCATACTCGGCGTGCCGGTCGCCTTCTTCTTCGAGGATGCGCCAGGTCAGGAGATGGCGGCCAGCCGCGGCTTCGCGGAAGATGCCTCGATGGCTTTCGCCGTCGAATTCTGCGGCAGCCCGGAAGGCCTTCAGCTCAACCGGGCCTTCGTCAAGATCGCCGACGTCAAGGTGCGTCGCAGGATCATCGACCTGGTGAAATCGCTCGCCGCGGACGATCTCGACTGACAAGCGACTGAGCCACCAAAGGCGCTTTCGCCGCCGGTGGCACAAGATTTCGGCATCGACAACCATGCCAGGAGGGCGGCACCGCTTGACGAGCGGCGCTTCGTCCCGCTAACACGTGGCGCGCCAAAATCGGCAGCCTGCCGATCGTTTTTCAAGAGGGGACACCCGTGACGCGGCAGAATTACTTCTTTACCTCGGAATCCGTTGCCGAGGGCCATCCCGACAAAGTCTGTGACCGGATTTCCGACGAGATCGTCGATCTGGTCTATCGTGAAGCCAGGAAGACCGGCATGGATCCGTGGAAGGTCCGTGTCGCCTGCGAGACGCTCGCCACCACCAACCGCGTCGTCATCGCCGGCGAGGTCCGCGTCCCCGAGACGCTGCTGAAGAAGGACAAGCAAGGCAACATCCTCCAGGACGCCGCCGGGCACCCGGTCGTCAATCCGGCGAAGTTCAAGTCGGTCGCCCGCAAGGCGATCCGCGAGATCGGCTACGAGCAGGCCGGTTTCCACTGGAAGACGGCCAAGATCGAGGTTCTCTTGCACGGCCAGTCGCCCGACATCGGCCAGGGTGTCGACAATGCCGCCGACCGCCAGGGTGAGGAAGGTGCCGGCGACCAGGGCATCATGTTCGGCTATGCCTGCCGCGAGACGCCCGACCTGATGCCGGCGCCGATCTACTACAGCCACAAGATCCTCGAATTGCTGGCCGCCGCGCGCCACGAAGGCGATGGCGAAGCCGGCAGGCTCGGGCCGGACGCCAAGAGCCAGGTCACCGTCCGCTATATCGATGGCAAGGCTGCCGAGGCGACGCAGATCGTGCTGTCGACCCAGCATCTCGAGGCAAGCTGGGATTCGAAAAAGGTCCGCAAGGTCGTCGAACCCTATATTCGTGAAGCCCTGGGCGAACTGAAGATCGCCGACGACTGTATGTGGTACATCAACCCGACCGGCAAGTTCGTCATTGGCGGACCCGATGGCGACGCCGGCCTGACTGGCCGCAAGATCATCGTCGACACCTATGGCGGCGCGGCACCGCATGGCGGCGGCGCCTTCTCGGGTAAGGACACCACCAAGGTCGATCGTTCGGCCGCCTATGCGGCACGCTACCTGGCCAAGAACGTGGTGGCGGCCAAGCTCGCCGACCGCTGCACCATCCAGCTTTCCTACGCCATCGGCGTCGCCCAGCCTTTGTCGATCTATGTCGACCTGCACGGCACCGGCAAGGTTGACGAGGCAAAGCTCGAGGATGCGCTGCGCAGCGTGATGGACCTGTCGCCGTCAGGCATCCGCCGCCATCTCGACCTCAACAAGCCGATCTACGCCAAGACGTCGTCCTACGGCCATTTCGGCCGCAAGGCCGGCCGCGACGGGTCTTTCTCCTGGGAGAAGACCGATCTCGCCAAGGCGCTCAAGGATGCTGTCGCGGCCTGAGTGCCACGGCAGGATCCGCACCGGCAGATGAGTCCCGATGACAGGCCAAGCCGCGCGACCGAAGCTTTCTTCGGCCGCCGGCGCGGCAAGCCCGTCCGCCCACAGCAGGCGGCGGCGCTGGAAAGCGGCCTCGGCACCTATCGGCTCGATCTGGCGGCTGAAGCGCCTCCGGATTTGCGCACTTTGTTCGAAGCCGACGTTTCGGCTGTTCGCCTTGAAATCGGCTTTGGTGGCGGCGAACACCTGCTGCATCGCGCCATCGAGGCGCCCACGACGGGCTTTATCGGCGTCGAGCCGTTCGTCAACGGCATGGCCAAGATGATGAACGCGGTGCGGCAAAGGCCGCTCGCCAATCTGCGGGTCCAGGACGACGACGCCACCCAGCTGCTCGACTGGCTGCCGCAAGCCTCGCTAGACGGCATCGACCTGCTCTATCCCGATCCCTGGCCGAAGAAGAAGCATTGGAAACGCCGCTTCGTCAGTCAGCTCAATCTCGGGCGATTCGCGCGCGTGCTGAAGAGCGGCGGCCGATTCCGCTTCGCATCCGACATAGACACCTATGTGAACTGGACGCTGCTCAACTGCCGAGCGCATGGCGCTTTTGCATGGCAGGCCTCGGAGGCCGCCGACTGGCATCGTCCCTATGAAGGCTGGCCGGGCACCCGCTACGAGGCAAAAGCCATTCGCGAAGGCAGGCGGCCGGCCTATCTGACGTTCGTCAGGACATAAGCGCCCTCAAGCGCTGCCAGCCTTTACGAACCAGGATCGGGTGCTCACCTGATTTAGAAACGGCCGATTCTGTTGAACACGGCCGGGTCCATGCCAAGTCTGCTCAGATCATCGGCGCGCGGCTTGCGGCCGGCTTCGACGGCCCGCGACGCGGCGACGGCACTGCCGAATGTGGTGAACATCTCGCCTATGACGGCGAAAACCTTGCGGCTGGTCATGATAAAATCCTTTCGCGCGCCACCGCGCGCCAATCCTGTTCGTTTGATGTCCTGGAGGTAGGAATACGCCGCCGGCGTTCACAGGGGCTCTGCCGCATGGCCGACATGCGCCTGGCGCAACCCTTTGTCTCAGGGCATTGCCCGCCATGCGCTCCGGACCATGCACTGCGGACTTGAAACACCAGCCATGTTGGTTTATATCAGCCTCAAATTCTTGGTCGGTATGACGAAGAGTGGGTCCACCCGGTCCCGCTCTTTTTTATTACCTGCCGATAGGCTGGAAAGAGCGACAGGGACTAAATGACGGCAACGGCAAGCGAGAGCGACGACCGCATCATCCGCGAAAGCGGCATTGATGCGCGCATCGCGCTGATCGTCCAGCCGGTGCTGCGCGGCATCGGCTTTCGTCTCGTGCGGGTGCATCTGTCAGGCCAGAACGGGCTGACGCTGCAGATCATGGCCGAGCGTGAGGACGGGACCATGACCGTCGAGGATTGCGAAGAGGTCAGCCGCGCGGTGTCGCCGGCGCTCGACGTCGACGATCCGATCGAAAAGGCCTATCATCTCGAAGTCTCTTCGCCGGGCATCGACCGGCCGCTGGTGCGCAAATCGGACTTCGTGACCTGGACGGGTCACCTGGTGAAGATGGAAACATCGGTCATCGTTGCCGACCGCAAGCGCTTCAAGGGCAAGATCGCCGAGGCCGGTGAAAATGACGTGCTGATCGAGCGCGACAAGGCTGCCTATGGCGAGGAGCCGACGGTTCGCGTGCCTTACGACGCGATCTCCGAGACGCGGCTGATCCTGACGGATGACCTCATCCGCGATGCGTTGTCGAAGGACAACAGGGCGCGCAAGGAAGCCAAGAAACGCCGCGGCGAACCGGACGACGACGCACCCGAGGGTGCGGAAGCCGACACCGCGGAAGAACACGAACAAGACATTTGATTGAGCTGCCGGGCGAGAAAGTCCGGCAAACAGGCTCGGGAGAAACGAAATGGTTGTAAGCGCCAACAGACTTGAACTGCTGCAGATCGCCGACGCGGTCGCGCGTGAAAAGTCAATCGACAAGTCGATCGTCATCGCCGCCATGGCCGATGCGATCCAGAAGGCGGCTCGTTCGCGTTACGGCCAGGAGACCAACATCCGCGCCGACATCAACCCGAACACCGGCGAGATGAAGCTGCAGCGGCTGATGGAAGTGGTCGAGAAGGTCGACGACTATGCCACGCAGATTGCCATTTCCTCGGCGCGCGAGCGCAATCCCGACGCCCAGCTCGGCGACTTCATCGCCGAACAGCTGCCGCCGATGGATTTCGGCCGCATCGCCGCCCAGTCGGCCAAGCAGGTCATCGTGCAGAAGGTGCGCGAAGCCGAGCGCGACCGCCAGTATGATGAATACAAGGACCGCATCGGCGAGATCGTCAACGGCACCGTCAAGCGCGTCGAGTATGGCAACGTCATCGTCGATCTCGGCCGTGGCGAGGCGATCATCCGCCGCGACGAGCTGATTCCGCGCGAGAACTACAAATATGGCGACCGCGTCCGCGCCTATGTCTACGACGTGCGCCGCGAGCAGCGCGGCCCGCAGATATTCCTGTCGCGCACCCATCCGCAGTTCATGGCCAAGCTCTTCACCATGGAAGTGCCTGAGATCTATGACGGCATCATCGAGATCAAGTCGGTCGCCCGCGACCCGGGCTCGCGCGCCAAGATAGCCGTCATCTCGCGTGACTCGTCGATCGATCCGGTCGGCGCCTGCGTCGGTATGCGCGGCAGCCGCGTCCAGGCTGTCGTCGGCGAACTGCAGGGCGAGAAGATCGACATCATTCCGTGGTCGCCCTCGGCTGCGTCCTTCATCGTCAACGCGCTGCAGCCGGCCGAAGTCGCCAAGGTCGTGCTCGACGAGGATGCCGAGCGCATCGAAGTGGTGGTTCCCGACGACCAGCTGTCGCTGGCCATCGGCCGCCGCGGCCAGAACGTGCGTCTCGCCTCGCAGCTCACCGGCTGGGATATCGACATCCTGACCGAGGCCGAGGAATCCGAGCGCCGCCAGAAGGAATTCGTCGAACGCTCGACGCTGTTCATGGAAGCCCTCGACGTCGACGAGATGGTCGGCCAGGTGCTGGCTTCGGAAGGCTTCACCAGCGTCGAGGAAGTTGCTTATGTCGACGCTGGCGAAATCGCCTCGATCGACGGCTTCGACGACGATACCGCGTCCGAAATCCAGACCCGCGCCCGCGAATATCTGGAGAAGATCGAAGCCGAGCACGACGAGAAGCGCAAGGCGCTGGGCGTCAAGGACGAGCTGCGCGAAATCCCCGGCATCACCACCGCCATGATGGTTACGCTCGGCGAGGATGGCGTGAAGACGGTAGAGGATTTCGCCGGCTATGCCGCCGACGACCTCACCGGCTGGAAGGAACGCAAGGACGGCGAGACCAAGGTCTATCCGGGTGTGCTGGCCAACCACGGCGTTTCACGCGCCGATGCCGAGCAAATGGTGCTCGCCGCCCGCCTCAAGGCCGGCTGGATTTCCGAAGACGAGCTTGCAGCCGAAGACGCATCGGCCGACGAAGCCGTTGGTGCGTGAGGTGAAACCGCATCGCACCGAACCCGCCCTTGGACGAGATGAACGATCGCACTTGCATCGTTACGCGCAGGCAGGCCGAACCGGATGAACTGATCCGGTTCGTCGTCGGCCCGGATTCGGCCGTCGTTCCCGATCTCAAGAGAAATCTGCCCGGCCGCGGTTGCTGGGTCACCGCCGACCGCCTACATATCGACAAGGCGGCGGCCAAGAACCTTTTTGCCCGCGCCTTCAAGGCACAGGTGATCGTGCCGCCCGATCTGGGCGGCATGGTCGACGGGCTGCTTTCCAGATCCGCTCTGGGCATGCTGGGGCTCGCCCGCAAGGCAGGCGCGATCGCGCTGGGCGCCACCAAGGTCGAGAGCGCGGTGCGCGGTGGACTGGCGCTTTTCGTGCTCCACGCCAACGAGGCGTCCGACGACGGGGTGCGCAAGATCAGCCAGGCGCGGCGGGCGACCGTCCACATTGGCGGCCCTTCCATCCTTGCCTACAAACTTTTCCCCGAGGCCGAGTTGAGCTTGGCATTGGGGGGTACAAATGTGATACATGCTGCCGTCCTCGCGGGAGACGCGGGTAAGGCGGTTGAGAAGCGCATGGTTGCGCTCGACCGATATCGGGGCGGTACCCCGGACGATCTGGCAATGCTTGCGGCCGTTGCTGACGAAGATGAGGCCGCAGAGGATATGGAATGAGCGATACGAAATCGGGCGACGACAAGACGTTGAGTGTTACGCCGAAGAAGACATTGACGCTGAAGCGCCCCGGCATGGAACAGGGCACTGTGCGCCAGAACTTCTCGCACGGCCGCACCAAGTCGGTCGTGGTCGAGACCAAGAAGCGCAAGTTCTCGCTGCCCGGCGACAAGCCGGAGCCGGCGGCCGCGCCCGTGTCCGTATTCACGCCGAAGCCGGCCGTCGTGGCCGGGCCCGTCGTGCAGGAGGCGCCTAAGGCTCCGCCGCCTCCGCCGCCCCCGGCCGAGCGCAGCGGCATGGTGCTGAACGAATTGTCGCGCGGTGAGATGGAAGCGCGCCGCCGGGCACTCGAAGGCTCCAAGGTTCGCGAGGTCGAGGACCGGCAGCGCGCCGCCGAGGATGCCAAGCGCCGCGCCGAGGAGGAAGAACGCCGCAAGCGTGAACGCGAGGATTCCGCGCGCCGCCAGGCCGAGGAAGAAGCGCGTCTGCAGACCGAGGCCGAATCCCGCCGCCGGGCCGAGGAAGAGGCACGCCGTCGTGCGCCGCAGGCCGCGGAACTGGCGACCTCCGATGAAGAGGAAGGGGCCAAGCCGAAGCGCCCCAGCGGCATCGGTGCGCCGGTGCGCCGTCCGGTCACGCCCGAAGTGGCGCGTCCGGCCAAGCCGACCAAGAGCGAGGAAGACCGCCGCCGTGGCAAGCTGACACTGAACTCGGCGCTGTCCGATGAGGATGCGCGTGCCCGTTCGCTGTCGTCGATGCGTCGCCGCCAGGAGAAATTCAAGCGCGCGATGCATAACGAGCCGCGCGAGAAGGTCATGCGCGAAGTGATCCTGCCCGAAACCATCACCATCCAGGAACTGGCGCAGCGCATGTCCGAGCGGGCAGTCGATGTGGTCAAGTTCTTCATGAAGCAGGGCCAGATCCTGAAGCCGGGCGACGTCATCGACGCCGACACCGCCGAACTGGTCGCCACCGAATTCGGCCACACGGTCCGCCGCGTCGCTGAATCCGACATCGAGGAAGGCCTGTTCAACATCGCCGACCGTCCGGAAGACCTCTTGCAGCGTCCGCCCGTCGTGACCATCATGGGCCACGTCGACCACGGCAAGACCTCGCTGCTCGATGCGATCCGCAATGCCAATGTCGTCTCCGGCGAAGCCGGCGGCATCACCCAGCATATCGGCGCCTATCAGGTCGAGAAGAATGGTAACAAGATCACCTTCATCGACACGCCCGGCCACGCCGCCTTCACGGCGATGCGCGCTCGCGGCGCCCAGGCTACCGACATTGCGGTGCTGGTGGTGGCGGCCGATGACAGCGTGATGCCGCAGACGATCGAATCGATCAGCCACGCCAAGGCGGCCGGCGTTCCGATCATCGTGGCGATCAACAAGATCGACAAGCACGGCGCCGACGCCCAGAAGGTGCGCTCGGAACTGCTGCGCCACGAAGTGTTCGTCGAATCGATGGGCGGTGAAGTGCTTGACGTCGAAGTGTCGGCGACCAAGGGCACCAACCTCGACAAGCTGCTCGAAGCGATCCTGCTGCAGGCCGAAATCCTCGACCTGAAGGCCAATCCGGACCGCACCGCCGAGGGCGTCGTCATCGAGGCGCAGCTCGACAAGGGTCGTGGCCCGGTTGCCACCGTACTGGTACAGACCGGCACTTTGATGCCCGGCGACATTCTCGTTGCCGGCAACGAGTGGGGCCGCGTGCGCGCTCTGGTCAACGACCGTGGCGAGCATGTCCAGGAAGCGCCGCCGGCGATGCCGGTCGAGGTGCTCGGTCTCCAGGGCACGCCGCAGGCCGGCGATCGCTTTGCCGTGGTCAACAATGAGGCTCGTGCCCGCGAGATCACCGAGTATCGCCAGCGTCTGGCGCGCGAGAAGGCGGTGGCCAGGCATGCTGGCCAGCGCGGTTCGCTCGAACAGATGATGTCGCAGTTGCAGACAAGCGGGCTGAAGGAATTCCCGCTGGTCGTCAAGGGCGACGTGCAGGGCTCGATCGAGGCGATCAACGCCGCGCTCGACAAGCTCGGTACCGACGAGGTGCGTGCTCGCATCGTCCATGCCGGCGCCGGCGCCATCACCGAAAGCGACGTCTCGCTGGCGGAAACCTCGGGTGCGGCGATCATCGGCTTCAACGTGCGCGCCAATCCGCAGGCCCGTGCCGCGGCCGCGGCCGCAGGCATCGAGATCCGCTACTACTCGATCATCTACAACCTCGTGGACGATGTGAAGGCAGCGCTCTCCGGCCTGCTCTCGCCGGAACGTCGAGAGACCTTCATCGGTAATGCCGAGATCCTCGAGATCTTCGACATCACCAAGGTCGGCAAGATCGCCGGCTGCCGTGTCACCGAAGGCAAGGTCGAGCGTGGCGCGGGCGTGCGCCTGATCCGCGACAACGTCGTCATCCACGAAGGCACGCTGAAGACGCTGAAGCGCTTCAAGGACGAGGTTTCGGAAGTCCCGGGCGGCCAGGAGTGCGGCATGGCCTTCCAGAACTACGAGGACATGCGCGTCGGCGATATCATCGAGTGCTTCCGCATCGAGATGGTGACGCGGACACTCTGAGGTCGCGTGATCTGTCGATATCGGGCGGTGGTCGAAAGGCCGCCGCCCGCAAGTCTATGAGAATTGAGACATGCGGCACGGTCCTATCCCGCGCCTCATGCTTTCAGGATTGAGAAAAATGCCCCGTTCCACCACTTCTGGCCCATCCCAGCGCATGCTGCGCGTCGGCGAGCAGGTGCGCCATGCGCTCTCCGAAACCTTGCAGCGCGGCGAGATCATCGACCCGCTGATTGAAAATTCGGTCGTTTCGGTCTCGGAAGTGCGCATGTCGCCCGATCTGAAGATCGCCACCGCCTTTGTTTCTCCGCTCGGCGCAAAAGATGCCGATGCCGTCATCGAAGCGCTGAACAAGCACGCGAAATTCATTCGCGGCCGTGTCTCCGGCGCGCTGCGGCAGATGAAATACATGCCCGAATTCCGCTTCCGGCAGGACACCTCCTTCGACAATTTCGCCAGGATCAACGACCTGCTGAAATCGCCCGAAGTGGCGCGCGACCTCGATGGCGACGACAACAAGGACGACGAATAATGGCGCGCCGCGGCAAGAAGAAGGGCCGGCCGATCTCCGGCTGGCTGGTGCTGGACAAGCCTGTCGGCATGGGCTCGACCGAGGCCGTCTCCAAAATCAAGTGGCTGTTCCAGGCGGAAAAGGCCGGCCATGCCGGTACGCTCGATCCGCTGGCGTCCGGCATGCTGCCGATCGCGCTCGGCGAAGCCACCAAGACCGTGCCTTACGTGCAGGACGGCGCCAAGATTTATCGTTTCACCGTGGCCTGGGGACAGGAACGCTCGACCGACGACCTCGAGGGGCCGGTGACCAACAGCTCCGAGCGCCGTCCGGCGGAAGCCGAGGTCAAAGCGCTGCTGTCCAAATACACCGGTGTCATCATGCAGACGCCGCCGCAGTTCTCGGCCATCAAGATAGCAGGCGAGCGCGCCTATGACCTCGCCCGCGAAGGCGAAACGGTCGACATTCCGGCGCGTGAGGTCGAGATCGGCCGCCTCGACATTGTCGAGCACAGCGCCGAGCGCACGGTTTTCGAAGTCGAATGCGGCAAGGGCACCTATGTCCGCTCGCTGGCCCGCGACATGGGCCGCGACCTCGGCTGCTTCGGCCACATCGCCGAACTGCGTCGGGTCGAAGTCGAGCCGTTCACACCGGAAGATTTCGTCACCATCGCCGAACTGGAAGCCGCCCGCTTCGGCGCGCCGGACGAGGCAAAGGGCCAGGACAAGCCCGAAGCGGCGGAGGGCGACGACGCCATCGAAGTGCCGGTCGATTTCAGCGGCATCGACGCGCTTCTGGTCGACACCTCGGCCGCCCTCGACTGCCTGCCGCAGATCGCCATCAGCGACGATGCCGCGACCAAGATCCGGCTCGGCAATCCGGTCATCATCCGCGGCCGCGATGCGCCGGTCGAGGCCGAGGAAGCCTGCGCCACGGCGCGCGGCAAGCTGGTGGCCATCGGCGCCATCGAACAAGGCATGTTCAAGCCCAGGCGGGTCTTTGCCGGGTGACGGCTGTCGTCTAATCTTGGTTTTGATTGGACGCTTGAGGGACACATGGCAAAGGCCGAGGCGGTGAAGAAGCGGGCGCAGATCAAGACGCGGCGACCGCCCGTCGGCGCTTCGCCCGGTACGCTGATCGCCGATCCCGCGGCGCGGCGCTCGGAACTGCGGCTCACTTTGATCTCGCCGCAGAAGTCCAAGACGATCGACAATGCCAGCATCGACGACGTCACCGCCAATTGCGAGAAATGGCCGGTCATCTGGCTCGACTGCACCGGCCTTGCCAACATTCAGCTGATCGAGGAGATCGGCCGCATCTTCAGCCTTCATCCGCTGGCGCTGGAGGACGTCGTCAACACCGGCCAGCGGCCGAAGGTCGACTTCTTCGAGGATCACGCCTTTGTCGTCGTGCGCATGATCGACGACGTCACCTCGCACCGCTATGAGCAGATAGCTCTCTTTCTGGGCGAGAATTTTGTCGTCACCTTCCAGGAGCGGGAAGGCGATCCATTCAACCCGGTGCGCAAGCGCATCGAGAGTTCGGCGCCCAACCGGCTGCGTGCCCGCGGCGCCGACTATCTTGGCTATGCGCTGATCGACGCCATCGTCGACAGCTATTTTCCGCCGATCGAGGCGGCCGCCGAGATGGTCGACAGCATCGAGGACGAGATGCTGCATTCGCCGCACAAGCACCAGATGCGGCAGCTGCATGAATTGCGCCGCGATGCCAATGTGCTGAAGGGGGTGCTGTGGCCGATGCGCGATGCGCTGGCGACGCTGATCCGTAACGACGTGCCTTATGTGAAGGCCGAAACCAAGGTCTTTCTCAACGACACGTTGGACCATTCGCTGCGGCTGATCGAACTGGTCGAGACCCAGCGCGACATGCTGACCGGCCTGATCGAGATGCACCTGTCGCTGAGCCAGGCGCGCACCAACGATGTCATCTCCTACCTGACGATCGTCTCGGTGATCTTCATGCCGCTCACCTTCCTGGTCGGCATCTGGGGCATGAACTTCGATCCCGCGTCCTCGCCCTGGAACATGCCGGAACTGAAAGCTTACTACGGCTATCCGGTGTCGCTCCTATTCATGGCCACTGTTGCCATCGGGCTGATAGCCTTCTTCAAATGGAAGAAGTGGCTCTGACGGAGCAAAAGCTGCTGTTTTTGCGTCGGGAAGCCGGCTTGTGAATGGGGCTGGCCTTTTCCGGGGAATTGCACTATATGCGCCGCAGCTTAGCGCTTTGACGCTTTGCCTGCACCGGCCCCTGCTGGACGACATCCCGGCTGAGGGCGACCCGTTTCCTCAAACAGATAAGGAAAAGCACGATGTCGATTACTGCCGAGCGCAAACAGGAATTGATGGGTGAATTCGCAACCGCCAAGGGCGATACCGGGTCTCCGGAAGTCCAGGTGGCCATCCTTTCCGAGCGCATCAAGAACCTGACCGACCACTTCAAGGACCACAAGAAGGATAACCATTCCCGCCGTGGTCTGCTCGCTCTCGTCTCCCAGCGCCGCAGCCTGCTTGATTATCTCAAGCGCAAGGACGACGCGCGCTACCAGACGCTGATCGAGAAGCTCGGTCTGCGCCGTTGACGAATTGACCGGCGGGCTTTCTTCGGAGAGCCCGCCGGTCGCGTATTCTGCCAGTCGTATCGATTGGCCAGACCCGGTTTCGAGCGTGCAGAGGGCCACTCGAAACCGCCCATGGACGGTCATGGGGCAGGATTGCAGGACGCTCGTGCGCTCGCTTGCGCCGAAATTGACCCGAGCTTCCCGTTGTCTTGCCCGTGGCTGCCCGAGAAAGGAAGCCAGGGAAAGGGCATTCGCGCATCGTGAAACGGTGCGGCCCTTTCCGCTTATTAAGGACAAGATATGTTCAATCACCACAAAGTGGAAATCGAATGGGGCGGCCGTCCGCTCATCCTGGAGACCGGCAAGATCGCGCGTCAGGCTGACGGCGCGGTGCTGGCGACCTACGGCGAGACCAAGGTTCTCGCCACCGTCGTGTCGATGAAGGAGCCGAAGCCGGGCCTCGATTTCTTCCCGCTGACCGTCAACTACCAGGAAAAGACCTACGCCGCCGGCAAGATTCCGGGCGGCTATTTCAAGCGCGAGGGCCGTCCGAGCGAGAAGGAAACGCTGGTTTCCCGCCTCATCGACCGTCCGATCCGCCCGCTCTTCGCCGACGGCTACAAGAACGACACGCAGATCGTCGTCACCGTCGTCCAGCACGATCTCGAGAATGATCCCGACATCCTGTCGATCGTCGCAACCTCCGCTGCCCTCACGCTCTCGGGCGTTCCGTTCATGGGCCCGATCGGCGGCGCCCGCGTCGGCTACATCAATGGCGAATACGTGCTCAACCCGCATGTCGACGAGATGCAGGAATCCAAGCTCGATCTGGTCGTGGCCGGCACCAGCGATGCCGTGCTGATGGTCGAGTCCGAAGCCAAGGAACTTGGTGAAGAGCTGATGCTCGGCGCCGTCATGTTCGGCCACAAGGGTTTCCAGCCGGTCATCGACGCCATCATCAAGCTGGCCGAAGTTGCCGCCAAGGAGCCGCGCGACTTCACCGCGCCGGACTATTCCGCGCTTGAAGCCGAGATGCTGAAGATCGTCGGCGACGAGCTCAGCACTGCCTACAAGATCACCGACAAGCAGAAGCGCTACGCCGCCGTCGACGCCGTCAAGGCGAAGGTCAAGGCCGCGTTTGCTCCGGCCGAAGGCGAAGAAGCCAAGTATGCTTCCGAGCAGATCGGCTCCGTTTTCAAGGAACTCCAGGCCAAGGTCGTCCGCTGGAACATCCTCGACACCGGCTCGCGCATCGATGGCCGCGACCTGAGCACGGTCCGCAAGATCGTCTCCGAAGTCGGCGTCCTGCCGCGTACCCACGGTTCGGCGCTGTTCACCCGCGGCGAAACCCAGGCGCTGGTCGTTGCCACGCTCGGCACCGGCGAGGACGAGCAGTATGTCGATTCGCTAACCGGCATGTACAAGGAGAAGTTCCTCCTTCACTACAACTTCCCTCCCTATTCCGTCGGTGAGACCGGCCGCATGGGTTCGCCGGGCCGCCGCGAAATCGGCCACGGCAAGCTCGCCTGGCGCGCCATTCGCCCGATGCTGCCTTCCGCTGACCAGTTCCCCTACACGCTGCGCGTCGTCTCGGAGATCACCGAATCCAACGGGTCGTCGTCGATGGCCACCGTCTGCGGCACCTCGCTGGCGCTGATGGATGCCGGCGTGCCGCTGGCCAAGCCCGTCGCCGGTATCGCCATGGGCCTGATCAAGGAAGGCGAGCGTTTCGCCGTTCTCTCCGACATCCTGGGTGACGAAGATCACCTCGGCGACATGGACTTCAAGGTCGCCGGCACCTCCAACGGCATCACCTCGCTGCAGATGGACATCAAGATCGAGGGCATCACCGAGGAGATCATGAAGATCGCGCTGGACCAGGCCAAGGATGGCCGCCAGCATATTCTCGGCGAAATGGCGCACGCCCTGACCGGCGCCCGCCCCGAACTCGGCGAGTTCGCGCCGCGCATCGAGGTCATGCACATCCCGACCGACAAGATCCGTGATGTCATCGGCTCCGGCGGCAAGGTCATCCGCGAGATCGTCGAGAAGACCGGCGCCAAGATCAACATCGAGGACGACGGCACGGTCAAGATCGCTTCGGCCAACGCCAAGGAGATCGAGGCGGCGAAGAAGTGGATCCACACCATCGTCGCCGAGCCGGAAGTCGGCGAAATCTACGAAGGCACGGTCGTCAAGACCGCCGACTTCGGCGCTTTCGTCAACTTCTTTGGCCCGCGTGACGGCCTTGTCCACATCTCGCAGCTTGCCAACGATCGGGTCGCCAAGACCTCGGACGTCGTCAAGGAAGGCGACAAGGTCTGGGTCAAGCTGATGGGCTTCGACGAGCGCGGCAAGGTTCGCCTGTCGATGAAGGTCGTCGACCAGGCCACCGGCAAGGAACTCGCGCGCGAGAAGAAGACCGAAGGCGAAGAAAACGCCGCCTGATCGGTCTGATAGAAGAATCGAAGCGGGCGCGGCTTATGTCGCGCCCGTTTTCGTTTGAGAGGGTGCGCACATGGCGGCTGAAGTGCTGAAGACACTTTTCCACCCATTCGAGGCCGAGGCTCTTTCCTGGCCACGGCAGGGGGGGCGTGTGCTGTTTCTTGGCGCCGAGGCCGGCTTGCGCCTGTCGCCGGGTTTCGACGCCACGCTGCAGCTGGTGCAGGGATTCCGGCCGCATTTCCGATCGCTTCAGGCGGCGGGCTTCAACGTCGCGCCACAGGCGCAAGGCGAGGGCTTCGACGCCGCTCTGGTGCTTTGCGGCCGCCATCGCGGACAGAACGAGTTGCGGATAGCCGAAGCCCTCGAGCGCGTGGCTCCGGGCGGGTTGATCGTGGTTGCCGGCGCCAAGGATGACGGTGTTGCCAGCCTGCGCAAACGCATCGATGAGCTTGTGCCGCTCGACGGCCATATGCCGAAATATCACGGCATCGCCTTCTGGCTTCGCCGGCCTGGCGATCTGGCGGCAGCGGAGAAACTGCGCGCCGCAAATCCCGCTCTGCTGGTCGATGGCAGGTTCCGCACCGCGCCGGGGATGTTCTCCTTCGACAAGGTCGATGCGGGTTCGAAGCTTCTGGTGGAGAACCTGCCAGGCGACCTGCGTGGCGCCGTCGCCGATTTCTGCGCCGGTTGGGGTTATGTGGCGGCCGAGGTCGCCGCGCGCTCGCCTGGCCTGACGGCGCTCGACCTTTACGAGGCGGACTTCGCCTCGCTCGAAGCGGCCAAGGGCAATATCGGCAACGCCGTTGTGGAGCCGGGCTTCTTCTGGACCGATCTGCTGACCGAAACGGTTGAACGGCGCCATGACGTGATCGTCATGAACCCGCCCTTCCATCGCAGCCGCGCGACCGAGCCCGAGGTCGGCGCCGGCATGATCCGCGCCGCTGCCAAGGCCTTGAAGCCTGGGGGACGGTTGTTCATGGTGGCCAACCGCCAGCTGCCCTATGAGGCGGTGCTGTCGGCTGCCTTCTCAAGCCATGCGGAGATTGCCCGCGACGGCATGTTCAAGGTGTTTTCGGCGCGCCGCTGATGCCATGCGCACGCGGTGGCGCTCAATGGAGGTTGGCGACGCGCCTGGTGTCCTCGGTGCCATGGCCACCGTTATTGGCGTTGAGCGGGGCTGGCCGGCCGAACAGATAGCCCTGCACCACTTCGCAGCCGGCGGCCCTGAGCAGCGTCGCCTGGCTTTCGGTCTCGACGCCCTCGGCAATGATGCTGACGCCGAGCGCGCGCGAAAGGCCGACAATGGTCGAGACGACGGCGCCGGAGCTGGAATCTGTATCGATGCGGCTGACGAAGGAGCGGTCGATCTTCAACTTGCCGAACGAGAAGTCGATCAGATAGCTCAGGTTGGAATAGCCGGTGCCGAAATCATCGACGGCAACCGATATGCCCATCTCGGCAAGCTCTTTCAGGATCGCGGCGGCGCGGTCGCGGTCCTGCATCATCGCCGTCTCGGTGACTTCGAGCTCCAGCCGCGACGGCTTGATCCCGGTGGCCCGCATCGTGTCGCGCACGAGGCCGACGAAATCCTTGGTCATGAACTGGACCGGTGAGATGTTGACGGCCACGAAACAGTCGTCCGGCAGGTGGCGGGCGTCGCTGCAGGCCTTGTGCAGCACCCATTCGCCGATCGGGTTGATCATACCCGTCTCCTCGGCGATCTGAATGAACTCCATCGGCGGGATCATGCCGCGTTCGGGATGCTTCCAGCGGATCAGCGCTTCATAGCCGACGACGCGGCCGGTCGGCAGGTCGAGTTGCGGTTGATAGTGAAGGTCGAAGTCGCCGCGCTCGAAGGCGGTGTGCAGTTCTGATTCGACCCATTGGCGATGGTCGGCCACCCGCCCCATCTCGCTGTCGAACACAGCCCAGTTGCCGACGCCGCTGGCGCGCGCATGCTGCAGCGCCAGATTGGAGCGTCGCAGGATAAGC
The DNA here is from genome assembly GCA_004791255.1 of bacterium M00.F.Ca.ET.205.01.1.1. Classification (GTDB taxonomy): domain Bacteria; phylum Pseudomonadota; class Alphaproteobacteria; order Rhizobiales; family Rhizobiaceae; genus Mesorhizobium. The sequence continues at coordinate 111,042 of SRUQ01000010.1, read as the reverse complement.
ACCGGATCGATGCCGTCTTTCGGCATCGCCACGATGCCCACCGACAGGCTGACCGATTGCTGATGGGTGGCGAGTTCATATGGCTCCATCATCTCGTCTATGAGCCGCTCGACGATGCTCTCCAACGTTCCTGGGATCTGATGATCGGCGAGCAGCACGGCGAACTCGCCGGCGCCGATGCGTCCGATCAGCGTGCGCTCGGGCACGCAGGCCTGCAGCCGTTTGGTGAAGGCGCGGATCAACTCGTCGCCCTGGCTGTAACCGATCGCGTCGTTGATTTGCTTGAAGCGGTCGATATCGATGTCGACGAGGAACACCGGCTCGCCGGTACGGCTGGTCGCGCATGCGGCCTCGGCAATCTTGCCGACCATGGCCGGGCGCGCCAGCAGTCCGGTCAGCTTGTCGTAATGGGTTTCGTTGAAGACGAAATCCGCCGATTCATCGACGCCGGCGAAGAAGGACATGGCAGCCAGCGACGCTGCCAGGGCGCAAAGCGCTGCCATGATCGCGACCATCATATCGGCCGGTATGCCGGTAAAACCCTGGCCGAGCCCGTACTTCAGGCCCCAGATTCCGAGGACGAAGCTGCCAATGCCCGAGCTGGCTATGGTGAGCAGCCGGAAAACCGGTGTTCGCTTCGGGTTGATAACGGCAGGCATCGGAAATCCCCAAACTACGGGAACCTTTAGCGGATATCTCCTTAAAATGAGTTTCCGCGAACGCATTCAATTTTACTGGAAAGGGATATTCTTTACAGGAGAAAACACTATTTCCGTAATGGCCTAGTCGCGCGCACCATCCGTCTGCTTCAACTCCTCGAGCGTCGGCATCGACACGATGTGATAGCCGGAATCGACATAATGGATTTCGCCGGTAACGCCGGAGGAAAGGTCGGACAGGAGATAGAGCGCCGAACCGCCGACCTCGTCGATGGTCACCGTGCGGCGCAGCGGCGAGTTGCGCTGCTGGTAGGAGAACATGTGGCGCGCGTCGGAAATTCCGGCTCCGGCCAAGGTGCGCACCGGTCCCGCCGAAATGCCGTTCACCCGGATGCCGCGCGGACCGTAGTCGTTGGCGAGGTAGCGCACACTTGCCTCCAGCCCCGCCTTGGCGACGCCCATGACATTGTAGTTCGGCATGACGCGGACCGAACCCGCATAGGTCAGCGTGATCATCGAGCCGCCATCCTTCATCAGCGGTGCGGCATTGCGGGCGACCTCGGTGAAGGAGTAGCAGGAGATAACCATGGTGCGCACGAAATTGTCGCGGCTGGTGTCGGCGTAGAGACCCTTCAGCTCGTTCTTGTCGGAAAAGCCAATGGCATGGACGACGAAGTCCAGCCCGTCCCAGGCCGCGCCCAGGGTCTCGAAGGTGGCGGCGACCGAGGCGCTGTCTTCAACGTCGCAAGGCACTACCAGCGAGGCGCCGAGCTTGTCGGCCAGCGGCTTGACGCGGCGGCCGAACGCCTCGCCCTGATAGGTGAAGGCAAGTTCTGCCCCGTGTTCGGACAATTTCCGCGCGATGCCCCAGGCGATCGAGTGATCGTTGGCGACGCCCATGACAAGCCCGCGCTTGCCCTTCATCAATCCGTCCATGACAGGCAATCCTTGTAAAAACGCTGGCCTTATGCGGAATAGCGCTGGAAAACGAGCGTTGCGTTGGTGCCGCCGAAACCGAAGGAATTCGACAGAACCGTGTCGATCCTGGCGTTGTCGATGCGCTTGCGCACGATCGGCATGCCCTCGAATTCAGGGTCGAGCGTCTCGATATGGGCGCTTTCGCCGATGAAGCCGCCTTGCATCATCAGGATCGAATAGATGGATTCCTGCACGCCGGCCGCGCCCAGCGAGTGGCCGGTCAGCGATTTGGTCGAGGTGATGAACGGCATCTTCTCGCCGAACACTTCGCGGATGGCGCCCATTTCCTTGGAGTCGCCCACCGGCGTCGAGGTGCCGTGCGTGTTGATGTAGTCGACCGGCCCGGACACGGTCGCCAGCGCCTGCCGCATGCAGCGGATCGCGCCTTCGCCCGATGGCGCCACCATGTCGTAGCCGTCCGAGGTCGCGCCATAGCCGACGATCTCGGCGTAGATCTTGGCGCCGCGCGCCTTGGCATGCTCCAACTCCTCCAGCACCAGCACGCCGGCGCCGCCGGCGATGACGAAGCCGTCGCGATTGGCGTCATAGGCGCGGGAAGCGGTCGATGCCTTGTCGTTGTACTTCGACGACATGGCGCCCATGGCGTCGAACAGGTCCGACATCGTCCAGTCGAGATCCTCGTGGCCACCGGCAAAGACCATGTCCTGCTTGCCCCACTGGATCAGCTCGTAGCCATTGCCGATGCAATGCGCCGAGGTCGAGCAGGCCGACGAGATCGAATAGTTGACACCATGGATCTTGAACCAGGTGGCCAAGGTCGCCGATGCGGTCGACGACATCGCCTTCGGCACCGCGAACGGGCCGATGCGCTTCGGGCTGCCGTTCTTCAGCGTCGTTTCGGCCGCTTCGACGATCGTGCGGGTGGAGGGGCCGCCCGAGCCCATGACGATGCCGGTGCGCTCATTGGTGATGTCGCTTTCGCCGAGGCCGGAATCCGCGATCGCCTGGTCCATGGCAACGTGGTTCCAGGCAGCACCTTGGCTGAGGAAGCGCATTGCGCGGCGGTCGATCATCGCCGAAGGGTCGAGCGTCGGCGCGCCCCACACCTGGCAGCGGAAACCGTGCTCGGCAAACGAATCGGAGAAGCTGATGCCGGATCTGGCGTCATGCAGCGAGGCCTGCACCTCGTTGGCGTTGTTGCCGATCGACGACACGATGCCGAGGCCTGTGACTACCACACGTCTCATTTGCAACTCCTTCCAGGAATGCTGACCGGAAGGCCGGCCAGGGCCGTGGTCAAGCGACCGCCGACTGCTTGGACAGACCGACCTTCAGGTCGGTTGCCGCATATATGGGCTCGCCATCCGCCTTCATCCAGCCATCGGCGATGCCGAGCACCAGACGACCGCGCATCACCCGTTTGAAATCCACGCCATATTCGACCTTCTTCACCGACGGCGTCACCATGCCCTTGAACTTGACCTCGCCTGTCGACAGCGCCATCCCCTTGCCGGGTTCGCCGAGCCAGCCCAGATAGAAGCCGGTCAGCTGCCACAGGGCGTCCAGGCCAAGGCATCCCGGCATGATCGGGTTGCCGATGAAATGGCAGGCAAAGAACCACAGGTCCGGCTTGATGTCGAATTCGGCGCGGATGAAGCCCTTGTCGAAGGCGCCGCCCGTCTCGCTGATCTCGGTGATGCGATCGAACATCAGCATGGGCGGGTAAGGCAGCTGAGCATTGCCCTCGCCGAACAGTTCCCCGCGGGCGCAGGCCAGCAATTCCTCGTAGTCGTAGCTGGATTTCGAACCCACCATCAATCTCGTCCCCATATGTCCCGGGCGGTAGCGCGCCCTTGTCGTTGGTGTCCTAACACAATCTGTTTCGGGCCGGAAACCGGCGTTTGCGCTTAACCCGCCAGTCTGCCGGGGTCAATGCGCGCTATTGATCGCATTCGGACGACAGAATATATGTCAACAGGGGTCCGGTTTCGGCAGACATTCATTTTTTTGCCATTCTGGGCGTGTCTTGAGGCGGAACTGTGAGCTTGGACGACCAGATGGACCGGGGCTGCCGGAAGGAAAATGTCGCTGTGGACAAGCGGGTTCGTGAAGCCGGCCTGAGGCCGACACGCCAGCGCATTGCGCTGGCCGACCTGCTTTTCGCCAAGGGCGACCGTCATCTGTCGGCCGAGGAACTGCACGAAGAGGCGCTGGCCGCCGGCGTGCCGGTGTCGCTGGCCACCGTTTACAATGCCCTTCACCAGTTCACCCAGGCAGGACTGCTGCGCATCCTCGCCGTCGAGGGCGCCAAGACCTATTTCGACACCAATACCTCCGATCATCATCATTTCTACATCGAAGGCGAGAACCGGATATTCGACATCGCCGGCGGCCCGGTAACGGTTGCCAACCTGCCCGAGCCGCCCGAGGGGATGGAGATCGCCAATGTCGACATCGTGGTGAGGCTGCGCCCCAAGCGTCCGGAATGATCGCAGGGGCATGAAACTCTTCGACCGCATAATACGGCTCGAATGGGCCCTCGTTACGGTGGCCGCTGTCGTCTTCTATGGTTCGACAGGCGCTTCCTGGTGGCTCTTCGGACTGCTGATCCTGGCCCCGGATTTGTCGATGCTGGGCTATCTCCGAGGGCCGCGGGTCGGCGCCATCGCCTACAACGCCTTGCACATCCTGATCGTACCCGTGCTGCTGCTGCTCGCCGGGCATCTGTCCGGCCATGGTGGTGCCGTGGCCGTCGCCTTGATCTGGATCGCCCACATCGCCATCGACCGTGCGCTGGGCTACGGCCTGAAACTGTCAAGCGGATTTCAGGATACGCATCTCGGCCGGATCGGGCGCAACCCGGAAACGTTCAGTCCTTGACCCGTTCTCCGGGATAGGCGCCCCAGACGACGGACTGCGCGAGCCAGCCGGTGTGGCCGTCAAGCGTCATTTCGCACCACTGGCCGTCGCAGGACTTGATCGTGCCCATGACGCCGGGCTCGACGATCGCCACCACGCTGGCGTCCTTGTCTGCGCTTTTCATGAGATTGATCTGGCCGCCCTTGCCGCGCTGCCAAGGTGCCACGATCGCCGTGCGCCGGCCCGAAAGCAGCGACTGGTTGATCCAGCCTTCCGAACCATCGGCATCGCGCACCCGGCGCCATGTATCGAATTCCTGGATGATCTCCATGGGCAGGCCGGCCTTCATATACATCCAGTCGACGGAGTAGTTGGCGCCCGGGCCGACGCGCGAGTTGACGCGGCCGGATTTCAGGCTGACGAATCGCGGCAGCGGCAGGCCGCTCGGACCAAGCGTGACGGCGCTTTGGGCAGGGGCGGCCGCGCTCTGCGCGCCAGCAAGCGGAGAATAAAGGAGAGCGCCCAGAAATGCCGCGCTCAAGGCCAGGCGAAGCAACGCGAAACCAGACACTTTCGTTCCTTTCGGCGCTGGCCCTGTGGCCGAGGCGCCCCTTTTTCTTTGTCTTCGGCGGCACCGCTTGTTACATGGGTAAATCGGCTGCCACGACCGCATTCCAGTTTCGCCGGTCTTGGTTAAAGAGGTCTCAACGAGGGAAACAATGGCAGGCAAAAAGAAGCCTCTCGTGGTCATCACGCGAAAGCTGCCCGACCCGGTCGAGACCCGCATGCGCGAGCTGTTCGACGCAAGGCTGAATGTCGAGGACAGGCCGATGACGCAGCCCGAGCTGGTCGCCGCGGTCAAGGAGGCCGACGTGCTGGTGCCGACTGTGACCGATCACATCGACGCCGCGCTGATCGCCCAGGCCGGCGACAACCTCAAGCTGATCGCCAATTTCGGCAACGGCGTCGACAAGATAGACGTCGAAGCCGCGGCCAGGAGAGGCATCACCGTCACCAACACGCCCAATGTGCTCACGGAAGACACCGCCGACATGACGCTGGCGCTTATGCTGGCAGTGCCGCGGCGGCTGGCGGAAGGTGCCAACGTGCTCACCGGCGAAAAAAAATGGGCCGGCTGGTCGCCGACCTGGATGCTTGGCCGGCGTATCTGGGGCAAGCGGCTAGGCATTGTCGGCATGGGGCGCATCGGCACCGCCGTCGCCAGGCGGGCCAAGGCTTTCGGCCTGTCCATACACTACCACAATCGCCATCGCGTGCTGCCGGAGGTCGAGGACGGGCTGGAGGCGACCTATTGGGAGAGCCTCGACCAGATGCTGGCCCGTATGGACATCATCTCGGTCAATTGCCCTTCCACGCCGGCGACCTTCCATCTTTTGTCGGCGCGGCGGCTGGCTCTGATGCAGCCCACGGCCTATATCGTCAACACCGCGCGCGGAGACATCATCGATGAAGAGGCGCTGGTCAAGCTGATCCAGGACGGCAAGATCGCCGGCGCCGGCCTCGACGTCTACGAGCACGAGCCGGCGCTGAACAGCAAGCTCCTCAAGCTTGCCGCCAGGAACAAGGTGGTGCTCTTGCCGCATATGGGTTCGGCCACGCTCGAGGGCCGTATCGACATGGGCGAGAAGGTCATCATCAATATCAGGGCCTTCGTCGACGGCCATCGCCCGCCGGACCGCGTGCTGCCGCTCAGGACCTGATGTCTGCCATTGCGTAAGGATGTGCTTACGAAACCATCTTGCGCATGGTGATCGAGGTGGGTCGAGCGTAGCCCTCATGCGCCGTTCGTTCGGTTTCGCGAAAGCCGAGGCGGGCAAAGGCCGCATGGTTGCCGGTCAGTTCGATCCGTGTCTCAAGTTCGATGGCAAGCTTGCCGCGGCTGCGGGCCAGTTCGTCGACCGTTTGCATGAGGCGCCGGCCGACGCCTTGCCCCTGACACTCCGGCGCGACGGCGAGCTTGCCGACATAGAGATTGTCGGCTCTTTCCAGGACGAAGACGCAGCCGACGATCCTGTCGCCGCTGAGCGCCAGCAGGCCGGTCTCGCGCCGGGCCTTGTCGCGCAGCGTGGCTGATGACATCCGGTGGGCCGAGGACGGTGGGTCGATGACACCGTCCATGAAGGCGAAGGCGCGCAGGATCAGCGCGAGCACATCGTCCCAGCGGTCGAAATCGTCTGGGATCGCGGTGATGGTGACATCCACGGCACGGTTCAAGGCGCGCTTCTCTTGTAGCGGATCGTCTCGAAGCGCGCGGCGAGCCCATCGTAGAGCAGCAACCGGCCGATCAGCGGTTCGCCGATGCCGGTGATCAGCTTGATCGCCTCCATCGCCTGCAGGGTGCCGACGACCCCGGTCAGCGCGCCAAGCACGCCGGCCTCGGCGCATGACGGCACCAGGCCCGGCGGTGGTGCCTCGGGAAAGAGGTCGCGGTAGCCGGGATTGAGCTTGCCGTCCTTGCCGGTCTCGAACGGCTTGAGCACCGTCACCGACCCATCGAAACGGCCGACTGCGGCATGCACCAGCGGTTTCCGCTCCGCCGCGCAGGCATCGGCCACGGCATAGCGCGTCTCGAAATTGTCGGATCCGTCGACGACGACGTCGTAGCGGGCGACCAGGGCAGGGGCATTTTCGGGGGTCAGCCTGAATGTATGCGTTTCGATTGCGATGTTGGGATTGATGCGGGCGATCGTCAACTTGGCGCTGTGGGTTTTCAGCATGCCGATGTTATCGGTGCCGTGAATGACCTGACGCTGCAGGTTGGACAGCGAAACGGTGTCGTCGTCGACCACGCCGAGCGTGCCGACGCCGGCTGCGGCAAGATATTCAAGCGCCGGCGCGCCGAGTCCCCCGGCGCCGATCACCAGGACCCGCGCCTGCTTGAGCTTCTGCTGGCCCGCGCCGCCGACCTCGGGCAGCACGATATGGCGGGCATAGCGTTCGATTTCGTCGGCGGTGAGCGCAGTGGTCATATCAGGACCATATAGCGACAGAAAAATCTTGTCAGGGGGCTCATGCATGTCGCCCAAAAGTGCGGAGCGGTTTTGGGGCAACGACATGCATGCAACAAAATTCAAACATGTCGCCCAAAAGTGCGGAGCGGTTTTGGGGCAACGACATGCATGCAGCAAAATCTAAACGGTTGGCCCAACCGTTCCGTGGTCGACCGTCAGGAACTGCGCGCGGCCCCGCAGGCTGGAGAACAACGCCGCATCGGTTCCCGTCATGAAGGCCTGGCAGTTCAACTCCTCCAGGATCGAAAACAGCGCCGCGCGCCGGCCGCCGTCGAGATGGGCGGCGATTTCATCGAGCAGGAGTATCGGGGTCAGCCCGGACATTTCGCCGGTCAGCCGCGCATGCGACAGCACGATGCCGACCAGCAGGGCCTTCTGTTCCCCGGTTGAACAGAGTTCCGCCGGCATTGCCTTGGGCCGGTGCCGCACCAAAAGGTCCGAGCGATGCGGGCCGTCGAGCGTGCGCCCGGCGGCGCGGTCGCGCTCGCGGTTTCCGGCAAGCATGCGGCGGAACCGCTCTTCGACATCGACCGCCGGGGCGGTCGCGATCTCGGTCTCAAGGTCGCCCGAAAGGCCGATGTCGGCCTGCGGAAACGGCCCCGTGTCGGGCAACCTGTCGATCATCGCCGCCAGCAGCCGGACCATCTCGGCGCGGGCGGCGGCAATGGCCACGCCGGTCTCGGCCATCTGAGTTTCGATCGCATCGAACCAGCTGATATCGCGGGAGCCTTCCGTCAGCAACCGGTTCCGGCCGCGCATCGCTTTTTCGTAGTCGAGGGCGCGCTGTCCGTGACCGGGATCGATGGCCAGCACCATCCGGTCGAGAAAGCGCCGGCGATCGGCTGCCGGTCCGGTGAACAAGGCATCCATGGCCGGCGTCAGCCAAACCACCCGCAGCCGTTCCAGCATGTCCTCGGCCGATTTCGCCGTGGCTCCGTTGATGCGCACCCGCCTGCCGCCTTCGCCGGCATTGTCGCCGCCCGATATGCCGGTGCCGATTTCGACCTGGCCGTCGGGCCCGTCGAGCCGGGCATGCAGCGCAAAGCCGCCGTCGCCGCCCTCGCGCGCCACGTTCGCGTAGGGCGCGCGGCGCAAGCCTCGTCCGGGCGTAAGCAGGGATATCGCTTCCAGCAGGTTGGTCTTGCCGGCGCCATTGTCGCCGGAGAACACCACGGCGCCCGGCGCGAGCTCGATCGCCAGCGCCGCATAATTGCGGAAATTCGTAAGTGTAAGCTTACTTATATGGGTTTGCTCGGGCAACCGCTATCCGCCTGTAGAAGTTGCCGCAGAATTCCGTCGCCAGATCGTGGCGAACCAGGTCGACCGACGCAACCTTGGCCTACACCCGCATCGGCATCAGCACATAGAGCGCGGTTTCGTCGGCCATGTCGTGGATCAGCGTCGGCGAGCCGGCGTCTGCGAGCATGAAACGGGCTTCGGAGCCGGTCAACTGGGCGGCCACGTCGAGCAGGTATTTGGCGTTGAAGCCGATCTCGATCGGGTCGGACGAATAGTCCGCCGCCAGTTCCTCGGTGGCACTGCCCGAATCCGGATTGTTGACGGCGAGCGTCACCTGGCCTTCGCTGATCGAAAGCTTCACCGCGCGGCCGCGTTCGGAGGAAATGGTGGAGACACGGTCGACGGCTGCGGCGAAGCTCTGCCGGTCGATGATCAGCTTCTTGTCGTTGCCGGTCGGGATGACCCGCTGATAGTCGGGAAAGGTGCCGTCGATCAGCTTCGAGGTCAGGATCACGCTGCCGATGGTGAAGCGGATCTTGGTGTCCGACAGTTCCGTCGTCACCGCAACATCCGGATCGTCTACCAGCTTCTGCAGTTCGCTCACCGTCTTGCGCGGAATGATGATCCCCGGCATCCCTTCCGAGCCCGCCGGCGCGTCGACCTCGGCGCGCGCCAGGCGGTGGCCGTCGGTTGCCACCGAGCGCAGCTTCAGCTTGCCGCCGACCTCATGCGTGTGAAGGTAGATGCCGTTGAGGTAATAGCGCGTCTCCTCGGTGGAGATGGCGAACTGGGTCTTCTCGATCAGGCCTTTTAGAGCCACCGAGTCGAGACGGAAGATATGCGAGAAGGACCCGGCCGAAAGCTCGGGGAAGTCGGACTGCGGCAGGCACTGCAGGCGGAAGCTCGAGCGGCCCGACGTCACCGTCATGGCATTGCCGTCCTCATCCGTCTTCAGCATCACTTCGGCGCCGTCGGAAAGCTTGCGCACGATGTCGTAGAGCAGATGCGCCGGAACCGTCGTCGCGCCGGCGCGCTCGACCTTGGCCGGCGTCGCTTCCGTCACTTCGAGGTCAAGGTCGGTTGCCTTCATCTCGAGGCTGGCGCCCTCGGCGCTCAAGAGCACATTGGACAGGATCGGTATGGTGTTGCGGCGTTCGACCACGCGGTGGACGTGGTTGAGCGACTTCAGGAGATTTGACCGTTCCAGGATAACACGCATGACGAAACAGGCTCGCTTGAATGAATGAGCGGGTCTCCGGCTGGCGGCGCCCCGCGAAAGGTCTGAAACAGGCTTCAGAATTTGTGTAAACTGACAGGAAAAAACCAGCAAACGCAAGTCCGCGCCACCGGTTCGGGCCGGTGACGCGGGCTTTCTGGGGATAAAGCCGGCGACAGGCGCCGCCTGGCGTTTTCGAACGGCTCAGGCCTGGTCGTTGATCAGCCGCCTCAACAGTTCCAGTTCCTGGGCCAGCGTGTTGTCGGCGCCGGAAAGATCCTCGATCTTGCGCACCGCGTGCAGCACGGTCGTGTGGTCGCGGCCGCCGAAGCGCCGCCCGATCTCGGGCAGCGAACGAGGCGTCATCACCTTCGACAGGTACATCGCGACCTGGCGCGGCTTGACGATGGTGCGCGTGCGCCGGTTGGACAGAAGTTCGGTCTTGGACACGTTGTAGTGGCGCGCCACGATGCGCTGGATGTCCTCGATGCGGACCCGCTTCGGCTCGCCCGTGCGATAGATGTGGCCGAGAATCTCGTCAATGCGGTCGATGGTGATCTGCGGCTCGAACGACTGGCGGAACAGGAGCTGGTTGAAGGCGCCTTCCAGTTCGCGGCCGCTGCCGGTCACCGTGCGGGCGACGTGGTTGAGGATTTCATCGGAGATGTCGAGCGCTGCGTCATCTTGTCTGGCGGTGGCCAGGCGCAGTTTGAGCATGCCCAGGCGCATGGCGAAATCGGGTGCCGACATTTCCAGCGCGACGCCGCCATTGAGGCGCGAGCGGACCCGCGGCTCGAGCGATTCCAGTTCCGACGGCGGCCGGTCAGCGGCGACGACGACCTGCTTTGCGCTGTCGAGCAGCATGTTGATCAGATGGCAGAATTCATGCTGGATCGACTTGCCCTGCAGGAACTGCATGTCGTCGATGATGAGCAGGTCGATGTCGCGCAGCTGCTCTTTGAGCGTCAGCGCATTGTTGTCGCGGATGGCGGTGGCGAAACGCCACATGAAATACTCTGCCGTGAGGTAGACCACGCGCGACTTGGGATTCTGCTTCAGCGATTCCGCGGCGATGGCTTGCAAGAGATGGGTCTTGCCGAGCCCCACGGTGGCGTGAAGGAAAAGCGGATTGAAGCGCACCGCGCTCGACTGCGATTCCGCCACTGCCTTGGCGGCGGCGAAGGCTACCCGGTTCGACGGTCCCTCGATGAAGGAGCCGAACGTGTAGCGCGGGTCGAGCGGCGATCCCAGCACATTGTGGCGGAACTCGCTCTCGGCCGTCCCGTTGGGCCGCGGCGCCACGGCCCGCTCCACTCTGCCGGGGCTTGCGGTGCCGGTGGCCAGCGCCGTCTGTGTCTGCCGCGTCATCTTGCGCGCCGGCGCCAGTTCCGGCTCGACATGGTTGCGCCCCTGGCGGGTTGCCGTGCGCACGACGATTTCAATCCTGAGAAGATCGGCGTCCTCTTGCTTCCACAACTCGGAGATGAGGTCGAGATAGTGCCCATTGATCCACGAGCGCAGGAAGGCGGTGGGCACCGAGATGCGGACAATGCCCTTGGATGCCTCGGCGACTTTCATGCGGCCGAACCAGCTCGAATAAACTTCGGTGCCCAGGCGCGCCTTCAACTGGGCCTTTACCCGGTCGAATCTCTGTTCCGCCTCGCTGGAGACCGCCATGTCGTCTGCTCCGATCAGATTTCCTGGAAATGGGAGGTCGCCCGTAAGCTCCCTTTCGATGCCGCTCTGCATGATCGAGTTTCCTTGTCCTTGGTACCTGTTTTCCGCCGGGGATGCGCCTCCAGCATCCGTGTTCCGGCGACTGCGTTTTGCTACGACAACCGCTGCCGCCGCCGGCAGATGTGTCGCCTCGTCGACTGGCGATCGGGATCAGCCGTGGAGCCGATCCGCGTTGGGTATGTCAGGGCAATACAGCATCGTCCGGCGAAAGAGCGCCGGCGCGCTGTCAACCTGCCATGTCTTGTTACGCCAGTCCCCTACCGTATCAAAAAAGACAAACCAAAGCCGTTCACGGACTTGATCCGCGTTGCAAATCCCGCCAATTTACGCTGGCCGATTCGGGCTTGGGTTGAGAGCCAAGGCCCGCCCCTTTTGATAGACCGACATTACCGAAATCGCTGTGGATAGGGCAAGGCCACCACTAACCGATTTTTAAGGAATCTGGCTATCTTCGGCGGGTTGGGGCGCCGTGCCGTAGCGGCATATTTTGACAAAGCCATTGGGATTCAAACCCTTTTGCCGAGAATATGAAAAAGCCGGCGCGGCGCGAAATTTTCTGAAATAATTCGCTTGACAGCCAATTGTCCCCCGTCGCCCCGATGCGATGTGAACAAGCTGTGGATGACCATAGCTAACCATATGAAAGATATGGATTATTTCTGAGGCGCGGGAATCTTTTAGCGGACACTTTTCAAGCCTGCCGATCAACAATGTTCATGCATATGCCGGCAAAGCATTTCCAGCCGCGAAAATTGCCTTGGATGTCGTTTCCGGGTATTCTTTTTAAGTACTTGCCGGCAAACGAAAAAACCCGGCGCAATCGGCCGGGTTCTAAGAACAGCAGTCTAGGGAAGGTATTGTTAGGCCGACAGTACCTTGAGGCGTTGAGCCAGTCGCGACACCTTGCGGGAAGCGGTGTTCTTGTGAATCACGCCCTTGGTGGCGGCGCGCATCAATTCCGGCTCGGCGGCCTTGAACGCTGCCTGCGCGGCAACCTTGTCTCCGGAGGCGAGCGCCTCTTCGACCTGGCGCACATAGGTACGGACGCGCGAACGGCGGTTCTTGTTGATCGCCGCGCGGCGGGCGATCTTGCGCGTTGCCTTTTTGGCCGAAGATGTGTTGGCCATGATGCCTCTCTTCTGATCTGGACGGCGCACGCGGCATGCCGCAGCGCGCAAAAAACAAACGGGCAGCCACGGGGCCGCCTCGGTTGGTGCGGCTTATAGTTCAGCTTTTCCGGCGCGTCAACGCTGCCTGTCGTTCTTTTTAGCCGGTGCCGCGGGTTTCATTTCGCGGCTGGCGATGCCCTACCGGTTGGTGAAATTCGGCTTCCGCTTTTCAGCGAAGGCCGCCATGCCTTCTTTCTGGTCTTCCAGCGCAAACAGCGAGTGGAACAGCCGGCGCTCGAACCGCAATCCTTCCGCCAGCGTTGTTTCATAGGCGCGGTTGACCGCTTCCTTTGCCATCATCACCGATGGCAGCGAGAAATCGGCGATCCTGGCCGCCGCCTTGACTGCCTCCTCGACGAGTTCCCCGGCAGGCACGACCCGTGACACCAGGCCCGAGCGCTCGGCCTCGGCGGCGTCCATCATCCGCCCGGTCAGGCACATATCCATCGCCTTCGACTTGCCGACGAACCGGGTCAGGCGCTGCGAGCCGCCCATGCCGGGAATGACGCCGAGCGTGATTTCAGGCTGGCCGAACTTTGCTGTGTCGGCGGCGATGATGAAATCGCACATCATAGCGAGCTCGCAGCCGCCGCCGAGCGCATAGCCGGCCACCGCCGCGATGACAGGCTTTCGAGCCCGCGTCAGTTCCTCCCAGCCGACGAAGAAGTCCTGCACATAGGCGTCCACATAGGAGATTGCCTGCATTTCCTTGATGTCCGCGCCGGCCGCGAAAGCCTTCTCGGAGCCTGTGATGACCATCGCGCCGATACCGGCGTCGGCGCCGAAATCGCCGGCCGCCGCCACTACCTCCGCCATGACCAGCGAATTGAGGGCGTTGAGCGCCTTTGGCCGGTTCAGAGTGATCAGCCCGACCTTGCCGCGCGTCTCGGTGATGATCGTCTCATAGACCATGGCTGCGTCTCCTCGCTCGACACCGGTCTAGCTCACGTCTGACACGTCCGGCAATAGAAGGTCGAGCGCCCGCTCTGCACGATGCGCTCGATGTGACCGCTGCACCCGGGTCTGGGACAAGGCTCCCCCTCGCGGTCGTAGACGGCGAAGGAATGCTGGAAATAGCCAAGCGATCCATCGGTGTGCATGTAATCCTTGAGCGAAGATCCGCCGGCCGCGATTGCGTCTGCGATGACCGAGCGGATGGCTTCGGCGAGGCGCTCGCTCTGCGCCGCCGCCTTCTTTCCCGCCCTGGCGATGGTTCCCGCCTCGCGCAGCGGCGACAGGCCCGCACGCCACAGCGCTTCCGAGACATAGATATTGCCGAGACCCGCGATCAGCCGTTGGTCGAGCAATGCCGCCTTCAGCGGTGACCTGCGGCCTTTCAGCAGCGAGGCCAGCAGCACGCCGTCCAGAGCATTGCCGGTCGGTTCGACGCCGAGCCCGGCCAGCATCGGGTGCGTGTCGGCTACACCTTCGGCAAACAGCATGAAACCGAAGCGGCGTGGGTCGTTGAAGATCACGCGGGACCGGGCGCCGGCCGCCGAGACGACGTGGAACACGACATGGTCGTGTGCCGCGCTCTTGGAGCGCTCGTGGTGGAACACGCCAGGCATCTCGCTGTCGTCGGCGGTCTCGATGCGGAACGAACCGGACATGCCGAGATGGCAGATCAGCACCGGGCCGCCTTCCACATGGATGGTCAGATATTTGGCGCGCCGGCCGAGCGCCGTGATCGTCTTGCCGGTCAGCCGCTCTGAAAACCGCGGCGGGAAGGGGAAGCGAAGATCGGGCCGCCGGGCCTCGACCTTGGCCAGGCTGGCGCCTTCCAGAACCGGCTGCAACCCGCGCCGGACGGTCTCGACCTCGGGCAGTTCAGGCATGGTCGCCAATCATCGCATGGAAGGAAGTACCGTGACGGCCGCGCGGCAGCCCCAGATGCTCGGCAACGGTTTCGCCGATGTCGGCGAATGTCATCCTCAGCCCGATGTCGCCGCCCTTGAGGCCTGGCCCGGTGCCGATCACCGGAATGCGCTCGCGCGTATGGTCGGTGCCGCGCCAGGTCGGATCGTTGCCGTGGTCCGCCGTCAGGATGAGAAGGTCGCCCCGCCTCAGCCTTGCGAACGCTTCCGGCAACCTCTGGTCGAAGGCTTCGAGCGCGGCGGCATAGCCGGCAACGTCGCGGCGATGGCCGAATTCAGTGTCGAAATCGACGAAATTGGCAAAGACCAGATCGCCGTCGCCGGCATCATCCATCGCGCCCAGCGCCTGGTCGAACATGGCCATGTTGCCCGCCCCCTTGCGCACCTGCGAAATCCCGCGATGGGCGAAGATGTCGCCGATCTTGCCGACGGCGATGACGCGGCTTCCCCGTTCGGTCAGCCGGTCGAGCAGGGTCGGTTCGGGCGGCGGCACGGCGTAGTCGTGGCGGTTGTAGGTCCGCTCGAAGGTGGCGACGGTCTCGCCGACGAACGGCCGCGCGATCACCCGTCCTATTCTCAGCGGATCGACCAGCCGGCGCACCACCCTGCAGAACTCATAAAGCCGCTCCAGACCGAAATGCGCCTCATGCGCGGCAATCTGCAGGACCGAGTCGACAGAGGTGTAGCAGATCGGTTCGCCGGTTCGGATGTGCTCCTCGCCGAACCGTTCGATGATCTCGGTTCCGGGCGCATGGCAATTGCCCAGAATGCCGGGAACCTTGCCCTCGCGGATAATCGCCTCGGTCAGATCGGCCGGAAAGGCGGGAACCGTATCCGGGAAATAGCCCCAGTCGAAGCGCACCGGCAGCCCGGCGATCTCCCAGTGGCCGGACGGGGTGTCCTTGCCGCTCGAAACCTCCTGCGCGGCGCCGTGGAAGGCGTTGGCGACGGGATCCGCTCCGAAAGTCGCGAAGCCCAGTCCGGTCGCCGTCTCGGCAGCCTTGCCAAGCCCGAGCGAGCCCATGTGGGGGACGAACAGCGGGCCTTGGCGCAGCCCTTCGCGATCCGCGCGGCCCTCCGCGCAGGCCTCGGCGATATGCGCCAAAGTGTTGGCGCCGGCATCGCCATAGCGCTCGGCGTCGGCCGCGCCGCCGATGCCGAAGGAATCGAGGACAAAGAGGAAAGCACGCGCCATCGGGGTCATCATTGCCAGTTTTGACGTCCAGACATAGGGTTCCGGGGCCGCATTGGCAATTCGGAAACCAAACGGCAACGGCTTGGCACCATAGTCACTCAGGGCCAAACCGCCTCCCTGGATCGAAGAGCAGATGACGGTCGTCTCATGAAAGCTGCCTATGCCATGCTCATGATCGTGCTGGGCGCGGTCTGGTCCGGTCCGGCGCGCGCCGACTGGCGTGATGATATCGGCACGTTTCGCATCGGCATCGTCGCCGAGCCAGGCGCCGGCAATACTGTTCCGGGGCTGGCGCAGTTGACGCAAGCCTTCACCAATGCGCTTGGCATGAAAGTGGAGTTCGTCGTCGCCCGCGATTATTCCGCGATGATCGAAGCGCAGGCCAATGCCCGCATCGAATACGCCATCTATTCGGCAACGGCCTATGCGACGGTCTCGCAGCGCTGCGGATGCGTCGAGCCTCTCGTGGCTCCGGTCGATTCCGATGGCGCTGTCGGCATCCGCTCCGTGCTCCTGACCAGGGATGGCAAGCTACCCGGTCTTGCGGCGATGCAAAGTCATCGAATCGCGATCGCACCACCCGACAGCGTCGGCGGCTGGCTTCTGCCGCTGGCCGGGCTGGCTGCCGAGCATGTCAGGATCGCCGAAGATGCACCGTTTCTGATCCATGCCGATTCGGCTTCGGCGGCCGAAGCCATGCTCCTCGACAGCAGGGCCGATGCCCTGTTCGGCTGGGTGACTGTGGCCGCCGACGGCCAGCCGCAAGGATTGCGCGGCAGCCAGTCAAGGCTGGAGGCGGCGGGGATGCCGGCGGCCGCCCTTCAGACCGTGTGGACGTCGGGCGTGCTGAGATACGGTCCCCATGTCGTGCGCAGCGACCTCGACCCGGAAGCCAAACGCCGGCTCACCGTGTTCCTCACCAACCTCAAATCGACGACACCTGATACCTACGACCTGCTGGAATCGAAGCACGCCGGTGGTTTTGCCGTCGCGACCCCCAAGGATTATGAGATGGCGCAAGCCATCGTGCGCCTGGTGTCGGACGGCGGCAAGCAGTGACGGAAATCAGCAGTCGCTGCAGGGGATCGTCAGGCTTCTGCGCGGGCGCAGATAGTAGGTCTCGCCCATCGGGATGGTGGTGGTCAGGGATTGGGTCAGCCCAAGCTTGGTTTGGGTGTCGGTCGACCAGCTGATCATCGGCGCATAGCTCAGATTGCTGTCGACGCGAACGAGGAAGGTGCCGGCGACCTTCAGAGTTGTCGGAACCGTGGTCGCCGTACCTGCTGTGGCACCGACGCTGTAGGTGCCGCTCACCACCTTGCGCGACCACGCGACCAGGACCTTGGGCGGTGTATCGGTGGTAACCTGTATCGCCGTGATGGTGATGTTCGGCGTCGAGCGGTTGTAGGGCTGGATGGTCGAGGTGCCGATCTTCATGATGGCGTCGAGATCGGCTTTCACGATGGTCGGCTGCTGCGTGACGAGATCGGCGACCATGCTGCCGATGCGGCTGACCTTCTTGCTGGTCTCGATCGCCTGCGAGGCTTCCATCGTCATGAAATACAGGATCAGCAGGATGGGCACGATGAGGGCGAATTCCACCGCCGCCACGCCGCGGCGGTTGGACCGGAATCCGGCCATCTTGCCCCGGATCCCTGCAATTTTCGGATGTGCCCCCGCACGCATCATGTCCATTGCCTTCTTCTCGTTTTTGCTGTCCGTGGCCAACTCAATTGTCGAACGGCTCGTTCTGCCAGGTCACCGACGCAAAATGCAGTGCCCTGCCGCCGCTCAGATTGGCCATCGACTTGGCCATCAGATCGGTCACGACGGGCCATTTGTAGAAAACCCGCAGCATGTTCTTCGTTTCCGCCAGACCCGGCGTATTTGCGAATGTCTGTGAGTTGGTGCCATTCATCAGGACGACGTCGCCGCTCTGGATCTTGAAGCTGGCCGTCGCCGCGTCGGCGAAAGTCGGATATTCGCGAAGATCCACGAGCAACTGATTGGCACAATCGTCAGAGACGATGATTGCGAGCTTCGCGCAGATCAGGGTCGTCAGTTTGGTCCCCGCGACATCGGCCGGCCTCAACTGGCCCGTGCGCAACTGGCGTGCGATGTCGTCGGTGGCGTTGGCCATCACTTCCTGGCCGGCAAAGGAGATGCAGCTTTCCAGGATAGCGAACACGAGCAGCGCGAACGGCAAGGCAAGCAGCGCGAATTCCAGCGCCGTGCTGCCACGCCGATCGCCAACGAAGCGCCCGAAGAACCTGGCGCGCCTCTTGCGCTGAACTGTCGAGCCGAGTTCCTTGCACATGTCGTGTTCCTGCCCATCTCCAGACGGTCCCGGCAGGTCTACTAGCGCAAACCAATTGAAGTCCGGTTTGGATGACCGTTAAAGTTGGCGTGGGTATTTTAACCGACCGATAACCTGCACGGCATCAGGCCGCATCCTACCGGCTGACGCTCATCTCGGCTTCGGAGGATTTTTCCGCCTCGCTCTTGTAGGAGCTTTCGCAATAGGGCGTGCAGGACATGGTCTGCACTTCGGCACGCCGGTAAATGCGCACCGACGAGGCTGCCTGTCGCACGACGGTCACCTGCTCGTCTATGACCGGGCTGCCATCCTGATCGAGCACGACGAGATTGGTGACGCCGAAGCCCTTGCCGGTGAGCACGATCGTCGAGGCATCCTGAACCGAAGCGTCGGCGATTGCCGGGTTGCCGACGACGATCGTGTCGGCTGGCCGCGACAGTTTGACGATCTTGGCCTGGTTCATGGTCACCTCGATGCCTGCGCCAGCCCTGGCGGGCACGATGAAGGCCGTGGCGGCAAGAAGCCCGGCAATCAGGATTGACGATCTCGGCTCAGCCATCGAGGCGCTCCACCCAAGCAACTGTTCAACGGAACATGAACGAGATTGGTGAACCAACGGTTAAGCAGGCTCTCCCGCAGTGGGATGCCGCGGCCAAGATAGTGCGTATAGAGTTCCGTTCTGCCCGTGGAGGCAAGCTCTGGAGGCGCACCTTTTGCGGTCATCGATCCCGAAAATGGCGGCTCGATACGCGTTTAGCCTGTAGTTAACCACGCAATGTCTTCGAACCGGGAAAGGAATCGGTAAGGCTGTTTATTAAGCCGATCGAAAGAGCTTCTCCCTAGATTGGCAGCATCCGATCAACCATCGCAGAAGTTGACGGAAGTGCTGTTAACACGTGGAGTAGGAGCTCTCGAATGTCTAATCTCATCGCACGTTTTGCCAAGGACGAATCCGGCGCGACCGCTATCGAATATGGTCTGATCGCCGCTCTCATCGCGCTTGCCATCATCACCGGCGCCGGCGCGCTCGGCAACGCAATCAACGCCAAGTTCACCGCGATCGGAACCACGCTGAACTCCAGCGGCAGCTAATCTGTCATAGTGCTGGACGTCGGTATCGCGTTCATGACAAGGGCCGCCTCAGGGCGGCCCTTGTTCTATTTGACGCCGGTAAATCGTCTTTTCGGTTCGGACCTCATCAATCGTTAATCGAACCTGCCTAGATTGAGCCCTGTCTCATCCGCCAATAGGCATGCCCCGATGCTTGAAGCCCTGATCTTCGTCGTTTTCCCGTTCTGCATGCTGTTTGCCGCGATCTCCGACATGCTGTCGATGACGATCGCCAATCGGGTGTCGGTGCTGCTCGTTGTCGTCTTCGCGCTGGTCGCGCCGCTGACGGGCATGGAATGGGCAGCCTACGGGTGGCATTTCGCCGCCGGAGCCCTTGTGCTGGCTGTGACGTTCGGCCTGTTCGCCATGGGTGGCATGGGCGGCGGCGATGCCAAGCTGCTGGCCGCCACCGCCGTGTGGATGGGCCTTAACGTGCATCTCGTCGAATATCTCGTCGCATCGACATTGATCGGCGGCCTGCTGACGCTCGCCATTCTGCTTTACCGGAAGTCGGCGCTTGCGGCCTATACCGGCCGAAATCCCTTCTTGCGTCATTTCGCCGACGAGACGACCGGGGTTCCCTACGGCATCGCGCTTGGCCTCGGCGGCTTGCTGACCTACCCGGATTCACCATTGATGGTTTGGGCACTGGCCAGGCTGGCCGGCTGAACCCGTTCTCATTTTCTTTTGCTGATTGTGTCGTCGGGCTTGGCCTCCAGGAGAGGCAACCCAGCGGAATCGCTGCTTTTCGGGGCGATGCGACCAATTTATGTAAACCTTAAATTAATCACGATCGTAAGCATTGCATTAACCTTGTTTTGACGATTGCCGCTGCAAAGTCCGGCCTGGCTACGTGGTTTGCCAAGGCGAGGGTTCGGACAGATGCCAGCATCCCGATTAATCATTCTAAGCGTGGCGGTGGCCGCGGCGGGCGGTGCTGGCTATGTCGCGAAAAACATGGTGGTCGCACCGCCGCCCCAGATCGTCGTCGATTCCGGTCCCCAAGCTCCTGCGGTAGCCCTGCAGGACGTGCTCGTGCTCTCGGGCGATGTCGCCATGGGCAACCCGCTCGAGAACAATATCGCCTGGCAATCCTGGCCGGCCGACGGCATCAACGCGAATTTCATCACCAAGGCCACCGCGCCCGATGCGCTGGACAAGCTCAAAGCTTCCATTGCCCGTGTGCCGATGTACAGCGGCGAACCCGTGCGGCGCTCCAAGCTGATCGGCGAAGGGCAGAGCTTCATGTCCTCGATCCTGCCCTCCGGGATGCGGGCGGTTGCCACGACCATATCGGCCGACACTTCGGCCGGCGGCTTCATCCTGCCAAACGACTTCGTCGACGTCATCATGACCCGCAGGGCCGATGCCAGCTCCGGCGGTACAGGCTTCAACACCGAGACGATCTTGAAGAACATCCGCGTCCTGGCGATCGACCAGACCATCCAGGAGGACGAGGAAGGCAAGAAGACCAGGGTGGGCCAGACCGCCACCTTGGAACTGACGCCCAAGCAGGCGGAGATCATAACCGTTGCCCAGCAGATGGCGGACCGCCTGACCCTGGCGCTGCGGGCGATCACGGACACCCAGGAAAAGAATGTGGGCGAGGCCGACTATCTCGTTTCCGGCAATGGCCGCAAGGGAACGGTGAGGCTGATCAAGTCGGGCGAAGTCTCCGAAGTAGGGGCAAGGAAATGAGGCTAGGTGGCAAACTGTCGGCGATTGCAGCCGCCGCATTCGGCCTGCTGCTCGTTGGAACGAACGTGCAGGGCGTCGTCGAGGCGAAGAACGCGCAGGTGTCGGCTTCGACGGCCACCCAGCGCGTCAAGCTCGGCCTCAACAAATCGGTGGTCATCGACCTGCCGAGCGATGCCTATGACATCCTCGTCGCCAATCCCGCGGTTGCCGATGCGGTCACCCGCACCGCGCGGCGCATCTACCTGTTCGGCAAGGCGGTGGGTGAGACCAACATCTTCGTCTTCGGTCCGAACGGCGAGCAGATCGTCAGCCTCGATCTGGCCGTCGAACGCGACGTGGCCGGCCTGGAAGACTATATCAAGCGCTTCATCCCGACATCGACGGTCAAGGTGGAACTGCTCAACGACAACGTCGTTCTGACCGGAACCGTCGATACGCCGCTGGATGCGAAACGGGCCGTCGATCTGGCGACGATCTTCGTCTCGGGCGGTGAGGCGACGACCGGGCAGTATTCGCAGACCGCGGCCGGCGGCTCGGCCCAGAGCGGTGTCGACATCAACAATCCGGACCAGGAGCGCCGCACCAGCAAGATCGTCAACCTGCTGCAGATCGTCGGCGACGACCAGGTCACGCTGAAGGTGACGGTCGCCGAGGTCAGCCGTTCGGTGATGAAGCAGCTTGGCGTCAACATGATAGGCAGCGGCGGCTCGAACGGCATCAGCTACGGCGCGCTCAGTGACCCGTTCACTGGTCTCGGTAAGCCGCTGTCGAACGCGGGCCTCAATCTCAGCGCGTCGGGGCTGCAAGCCTATATCAACGCGATGGAGCAGTCCGGGGTCATGAAGACCTTGGCCGAGCCAACCTTGACCGCCGTGTCCGGGGAGAAGGCGACCTTCAAGGTCGGCGGCGAATACAATATGGTGACCGGGGTCTCCGCCAACGTATCCACCGACAATCAGACGGGTCTGAAAACCTATACCGTCGACAAGATCGAGTACGGCATCGGCCTGGAATTCCAGCCGGTGGTTCTGTCGCCCGGCCGCATAAGCCTGAAAGTCAGAACCTCAGTTTCCGAACCGACAACCGAGGGGTCCGTGTCGTCATCCACGGACAACAAGAGTATCGGCATGAATGCCCTGTCACTGCGCAAGCGTCTTGCCGATACGACGGTTGAACTTCCCTCAGGCGGCTCCATGATGATCGCCGGCCTGGTGCGAGACGATGTCAGGCAAGCCGTCAACGGCTTGCCTGGATTGACGAAGATTCCAGTGCTCGGCGCGCTTTTCCGCAGCAGAGATTTCGTGCGCAACGAGACCGAGCTGGTGATCATCATTACCCCCTATCTGGCACGGCCGGTGGCGCGCAACGATCTCGCCAAGCCTGACGACAATTTCAACGCTGCCAGCGATGGTGCCGCCATGTTCCTTGGCAAGGTCAATCGCGTCTACGGCACCATGCAGACCGACAAGCCCAACGGCCGTTACCACGGCGTTGTCGGCTTCATCTACAAGTGAATGGGGAAGCGGACATGTCTCAGTCAGCATTGAAGGCAAGGATCATCGCCGCGACGATGCCTTCCGGCCGTTCGCGAACGGTTCGGCGAGCCATTCCTCTCCTGGCGATGGCGGCCGCGGCGCTGCTGGCCGGCTGCGCCCAGCGCGATAGCGTCACCGTCGGCGCTATTCCCGACGACTATCGCACCAACCATCCCATCGTGATCGCGGAGAAGAACCAGAAGATAGATCTTCCCGTCGGCGCCGGCGACCGTGGCATGACCGGCTCACAGCGCGACACGCTTCTGGGTTTCCTCGACGGCTATGACAAGAGCGCCGCCCCGACGCTGACGATCCAGGTTCCGAGCGGGTCGGCCAACGAGGTTGCCGCAACTGCGGCCGCCCGCGATTTCGCCCGCCTTGCGGTCGCCAGCGGCGTCAAGCGCAACCGCATCATCGTCACGTCCTACCAGGCCGCATCGAGCGAGATATCCGCTCCCGTCCGCGTCGCCTACATTTCAATAAAGGCTCAGACCGACAAATGTGGACGCTGGCCCAGCGACTTGGCGGACACGTCTGAAAACAAGCACTACGCCGACTTCGGCTGCTCCTATCAGAACAACCTTGCCGCCCAGATGGCCAATCCCGCCGATCTGATCGGTCCGCGCAAGCAGTCCGATATCGACGCTGAAAATCGCGGCGCGGTGATCGATGTCTATCGTGCAAGAGGCATTTCGGATGAGTTCCTCGGCAATTCGGAAGTGACGTACTGAGCCGCGCCCGCTGGGAAAGAGAAGTCACGGAAAAGAACAGGCCAAGCAAAGAGCATGACGATGAGCAACCTTGCCTATGACGCCCCCGTGGACGGCGGTGACAGCTCGCCGCAGGACATTGCCGCCATGCAGGCATTGCGGCCGGTTCCGCGCATCTCGATCCAGGCGTTCTGCGAGACCGAGGGCGTTGCCAATCCGGTCGAACGCGCTGGCGAGGACCGCCGCATGACCAAGGCGCATCTCAAGGTCCATATGGGCGGTGTTCCCACCGCCATCGAGTTCTACCAGTCGGCGCCGACGCCCAACCTCATCCTGCTGGAATCGCGCAGCGAGCCGAAGCAGCTCCTGGAGCAACTCGCCCAGCTCTCGGAATACTGCGATCCATCCTCGAAGGTGGTGGTGATCGGCCACTACAACGATGTCGGTCTTTATCGCGAGCTTATCCGCTCCGGCATTTCGGAATATGTCATCGCGCCGGTGTCGATGGCCGACGTCGTCAGCGTCATCTCCTCGATCTTCGTCGATCCGGAAGCCGAGCCGCTCGGCCGCTCGATCGCCTTCGTTGGCGCCAAGGGCGGCGTCGGCTCTTCCACGATCGCGCACAATGTGGCCTGGGCGATGTCGTCCCTGTTCAAGTCCGAAGTGGTCGTCGCCGATCTCGACCTTGCCTTCGGCACGGCCAACATCAATTTCGACCAGGATCCCGCCCAGGGTATTGCCGAAGCGGTGTTCTCGCCCGAACGCATCGACGAAGTCTATCTCGATCGCCTGCTGACCCAGTGCGCCGAGCACTTGTCGCTGCTGGCCGCGCCCTCGACCCTCGAAAGGGTCTACGATTTCGATCCCGATGCCTTCGCGCAGCTTGTCGACACCGCGCAGCGCAGCGTGCCGCTGCTGGTGCTCGATATTCCCCATGTCTGGACCGGCTGGACCAAGAACACCTTGGTCAAGGCCGACGAGATCGTCATCACGGCGACGCCGGAACTGGCCAACCTGCGCAACACCAAGAACATGGTGGACATGCTCAAACGGCTTCGTCCCAACGACCCGCCGCCCAAACTCATCATCAACCAGGCCGGCATCCCCAAGCGCCCGGAGATCGCAGCGACCGATTTCGCGGAGCCGCTCGGGCTGACGCCGATGTCGGTCATCGGCTTCGATCCGGTGCTGTTCGGCAATGCCGCCAACAACGGCCGTATGCTCGGCGAGATGGACTCCAAGAATCCGGTTGTCGGCATGATCAATGAAATCGCCCATGTGCTGACCGGGCGCAGCGAAATCAAGACGAAAAAGAAAGCTGGCCTTGGCACTCTGCTCGGCAAGCTGTCGCGCAACAAGAAGTGATGCTTCAAGGGTGGGATCGGTAGTCGGTCATGTTTGGTAAGAGAGGCAACGACGACGGCAACCGGTTCAAGCCGGAATTTCGCCAGCCGGCACCGGCGCCCGCTCCGCCAGCGGGTGCCAGTCCGGCGGACACGGCGGTGCTCGCCCGGCCAGCCGTGCAGCCCCAGCCGAGCGTCCCTGTCGCACCGCCGGCTCGCCGAGCGGTCGAGGCGCCGCCAATGGCGCCTGAGCCAAAGCGCGGCCAGCGCGAAAAGAGCGAAACCTATTACGACACCAAGAGCCAGGTTTTCTCGGCGCTTATCGACACGATCGACCTTTCCCAACTCGCCAAGCTCGATCCCGAAAGCGCGCGCGAGGAAATCCGCGACATCGTCAACGACATTATAGCGATCAAGAATTTCGCGATGTCGATCTCCGAGCAGGAGGAACTGCTCGAGGACATCTGCAACGATGTGCTTGGCTATGGGCCTCTGGAGCCGCTGCTCGCGCGCGACGACATTGCTGACATCATGGTCAACGGATCCAAGAACGTCTACATCGAAGTCAACGGCAAGGTCGAGACGACCAACATCCGCTTCCGGGACAACCAGCAGCTCCTCAACATCTGCCAGCGCATCGTCAGCCAGGTCGGCCGCCGTGTCGATGAGTCCAGCCCGATCTGCGACGCACGTCTCCCGGACGGCTCCCGCGTCAACGTGATTGCGCCGCCGCTTGCCATCGACGGCACCGCGCTCACCATCCGCAAGTTCAAGAAGGACAAGCTGACGCTCGATCAGCTGGTCAAGTTCGGCGCCATTTCGCCCCAGGGTGCCGAAGTCCTCAAGATCATCGGCCGCGTCCGCTGCAACATCGTCATCTCTGGCGGCACGGGCTCCGGCAAGACGACGCTGCTCAACTGCCTGACCAACTATATCGACCGCGATGAGCGCGTCATCACCTGCGAGGACTCGGCCGAATTGCAGCTGCAGCAGCCGCATGTCGTGCGCCTCGAAACCCGCCCGCCCAACCTCGAGGGCGAAGGCGAGGTGACGATGCGCGACCTGGTCAAGAACTGCCTGCGCATGCGGCCCGAGCGCATCATCGTCGGCGAAGTGCGCGGACCCGAAGTGTTCGACCTTTTGCAGGCGATGAACACCGGCCATGACGGCTCGATGGGAACAATCCACTCCAACAGTCCGCGCGAATGCCTGAACCGCATCGAATCCATGATCGCGATGGGCGGCTATTCGCTGCCGCAGAAGACCGTGCGTGAAATCGTCGTCGGTTCCGTCGATGTGATCATCCAGGCGGCGCGCCTGCGTGACGGGTCGCGCCGCATCACCCACATCACCGAGGTGATCGGGATGGAAGGCGATGTCATCATCACCCAGGATATCGTCCTCTACAACATCAAGGGCGAGGACGCGACTGGGCGCCTGCTCGGAGAACATGTCTCGACCGGCATCGGCCGCCCGCATTTCTGGGAGCGGGCCCGTTACTATGGCGAGGAGCAGCGTCTCGCCACTGCGCTTGAGGCAATGGAAAAGCGTGCTGACTGACGATCTAGGGGCGTAAGGGTTCTAGCGGATGTTTGGGATTGACGGCACCGTGTTGGCGTTTGTCGTGCTCGCTGGCTTCAGTGCCGGCGCGGTCGCCTATGCACTGCTTTTCACCCAGATCAGCAATGAGAAGCAGGCCGGCAAGCGGCTCGAGACGATCAAGAGCGCGGAGACTGACCGAAACGTCGTCAAGGCCTCGCGCGATCGCGTGGCGGAGGCCGCGAAGCGGCGAAAATCAGTTCAGGATTCGTTGAAGGAACTCGACGAAAAGCAGAAAACCAAGGACAACGCCATCAAGAAGCCGCCGCTGAAAGTGCAGTTGCGCCAGGCCGGTTTGAAGGTTCCCATTGAGCGTTTCTATATCTATTCCGCGGTGTGCGGCCTCGCCTTGACGATACTCGCCTTCGCCGTCGGGGCACCGATGATCGTGCTGCCGGGCATTTTGCTGGCCGGCGCGCTCGGGCTGCCCCGCTGGTTCGTTTCATTTCGCCGGGCCCGCCGCGTCAAGGCGTTCCTCAACGAATTCCCCAACGCGCTCGACATCATCGTGCGTGCGGTCAAATCCGGCCTGCCGCTCAATGACGCGGTGCGCCTGATCGCCAACGAATCCCCCGAGCCGGTCAAGGGCGAGTTTCGCCGCATTGTCGATTCGCAGCAGATGGGGCTCTCTATCCCCGACGCCACTTTGCGCATGCCTGAAACGATGCCGTGCACGGAGGCGAGCTTTTTCGGCATCGTCATCCAGATCCAGTCGCAGGCCGGCGGCAATCTGTCGGAGGCGCTCGGCAATCTGTCGCGCGTGCTGCGCGACCGCAAGAAAATGAAGGCCAAGGTCCAGGCGCTGTCCATGGAGGCGAAGGCTTCCGCGGCCATCATCGGCGCGCTGCCCTTCATCGTCGCCTTCCTCGTCTATCTTTCCAGCCCCAACTACATGTTGCCGCTGTTCACCACCAGCATCGGCAACCTGATCCTCGGAGTTTCGGGCGTCTGGATGTCGATTGGCATCTTCGTGATGCGCAAGATGATGAACTTTGAAGTCTAGGATCGCGGCATGAGCGAACAAGTCGTCAAGTCACTGACGGATCCCAGCTTCCTGATTGCGCTGCTGGTCGCCATCGCGGTGTTCGCCACCGTCTTCACCTTGCTGCCGGCGTTCGGCGGGAACCAGCTCAAGGCGCGCATGAAATCGGTAGCCCTGGAACGCGACGAGCTGCGCGCCAAGCAGCGCGCACGGCTTGCAAGCGAGGCGGACAACCGCCGCAAGGGTCTGCGCGAGCAGCAGTCCGTTGGCATGCGCAACATCGTCGAACGGCTTGACCTGCGGCGCGCCCTGGCCGACGAGGGCACGCTGCAGAAGCTCAAGGTGGCAGGTTTTCGCGGGCAAAATCCGCTGACGCGTTTTCTCTTCTTCCGCCTCGTGCTTCCCTTTGTCGGATTCGCCCTGGCCCTGGTCTATATGTTCGTTCTCGGCGGCCTGGCCGAGCGGCCGCTGGCCATCAGGCTGTTCGTCTGCATCCTCGTCGCCTATGGCGGCTTCTATGCTCCGGTCATTTACGTCAACAATCGCGCCACCAAGCGCAAGCAGTCGATCCAGATGGCGTGGCCGGATGCGCTCGACCTGATGCTGATCTGCGTGGAATCAGGCATGTCGGTGGAGGCCGCCTTGCGCAAGGTCGCCGACGAGATCGGCGCGCAATCGGTGGCGTTGGCGGAAGAGTTCATCCTTACCAACGCCGAGCTTTCCTATCTGCAGGAGCGCAAGCAGGCCTATGAAAACCTCGCCAGCCGCACGGGGCTGGAATCGGTCAAGTCGGTCACGCAGGCGCTCGTCCAGGCCGAGCGTTACGGCACCCCCGTGGCACATGCGCTGCGCGTGCTTGCCGCCGAAAGCCGCGACCAGCGCATGAACGCCGCCGAGAAGAAGGCAGCCGCCTTGCCGCCCAAGCTCACCGTGCCGATGATCCTGTTTTTCCTGCCGGTGCTGTTCGCCATCATTCTGGGCCCGGCCGGCATCCAGGTCAGCCAGCGCGGCATCTTCGGCGATCATTCGGGAACGGCCGCGTCGAGCAACCAGTAAACCGGCGCGGAGATCCGTCTACAGAAACAAAAAGCCGCGCTGCAATCGAGCGCGGCTTTTTTACGGCTGCGGCAAGCTCACGGCGATCAGTTGGTGGCGGCTTTAACCGGTTTCGACTTGTCCTGATCCTTGAGCTGGCTCCAGGCGTTCTGCTGGGCCAGCATCTGCCGGAGATAGGCGACGTTGGCTTGCGCCTGTTCGGGCGACAGCTCTTGCGAGGCGATTTTCTCGGCTTCGTCGAAACGGCCTTGAAGGCCGACCACCAGCGCCAGGTTCTGGCGCACGCGGCTGTCGGCATTCGGCTGTTGGGCGGCCGAACGCATATAGGTTTCGGCGGTGCGCAGGTCGCCTTCCAGCACGTAAGACATGCCGAGATTGGAGAGAACCGAGGGTTCGTTCGGCTTGAGCTCCAGCGCCTTGCGGTAGTCCTGGCGCGCTTCGTCCTTCTGGCCGAGCTGGTCGAGGATGGCGGCTTCCGCCGACACCAGCCGCCAATCCGGATATTCCGGCGTCTGCGCGCGGCGCACGGCATCCAGCGCCGGCTCGAACTGCCCGTTGGCGGCGAGCGCCTTGCCATAGGCGGCCAGCACGTCGCGATCCTTGGGATAGGCGATCGCCAGCTTGCGCATCACCGCGAGCGACTGGTCGGCGTCGCCATCCATCTGCAGCGCGGCGGCGAAATTGGTGGCTATACGCTTGTCGGTTGGGTTCCTGGCATAGGACTGGCCAAGGGCGGCCGTCGCATTGTGCAGTTCTCCGCCCGACATGCTCTCCAGCGGCTTGCCGCTGGTGCGTCCGATCGAACCTGTGGTGAGTTTGCTGGTTCCGCAGCCGGCGACACCCGCCGCGAGCGCCAACATGAGGGCCGTGGTGACGAGCCGCTTTCCCGTGGCATTCCTGGTGCGGTTGATCGGCATCGGTACCGGGCCTCCATTCATACGCGTGGCCCATGCATGGCCATCTTCCCTCCCGCAGAAATATTCTGTTAACCCTAACGGATGGTTAAGAAACGCCGACTCGCCAAGCCGTCGGCCGGAGAACAACGAATGCCAGTCGAACTTGTCGAGACGCAATTGAAGAACGCGCTGCCGATCCATCTGGTGGCCAGGGACGGGCTCGATGCGGCCGGTCTCTCGTCCTCCGCTCTTGCCTGGGCCAAGGCCAATGGCTTTGCGGGCGAGGCGGGCAAAACGCTCGTCGTTCCCGCTGAACATGGCGGGCTTGGCGGCGCCTTGTTCGGCATTGGCGCGGGGGAGGGTGCGCTTGGCGTCGGCGCGCTGGCGAAAAGCCTGCCGGAGGGCGACTGGCGTTTCGCCTCGACGCCGCCCGGGCCGGAACTGGCGGCGATCGCCCTGGTGCTCGGCGGCTATGTCTTCACCCGCTACGGCAAGAAGCCGGGCAAGGCGCTGCGCTTCGAACTGCCGGCCGGTGCCGACGCGGAGCGCGTTCGCCGCATCGTCGATGCCGTCTTCCTGACGCGCGACCTGGTCAACACCCCGACCAACGACCTGGGTCCGGACGATCTGGAACGGGCGGTTCGGACCTTGGCCGCCGCCCACAAGGCCGAGATCACGGTGATCAAGGGGGATGACCTGCTGCAGCGGAATTTCCCGATGATCCATGCCGTCGGCCGCGCTTCATCAAGCGCACCGCGCCTGATCGACATGACATGGGGCTCGAAAGGGGCGCCGAAGGTGACGCTGGTCGGCAAGGGTGTCTGCTTCGACACTGGCGGCCTGGACATCAAGCCGTCATCGGGCATGCTGTTGATGAAGAAGGACATGGGCGGGGCGGCCAATGTGCTTGGCCTTGCCTCGATGATCATGGCCGCAGGGCTCAAGGTGCGGCTGCGGGTGCTCATTGCGGCGGTGGAGAATTCGATCGCCGGCAATGCCTTCAGGCCCGGCGACGTGCTGGCGAGCCGCAAGGGCCTGTCTGTCGAAATCGGCAACACCGATGCCGAGGGACGGCTGGTTCTGGGCGACGCGCTGGCGCTTGCCGACGAGGAAGAGCCGCAACTGCTGGTCGACATGGCGACGCTGACCGGTGCTGCCCGTGTTGCGCTTGGCCCCGACCTGCCGCCCTTCTACACCGGCGACGATATGCTGGCCTCCGACCTGGCGGCGGCTTCGCTGGCGGTCGAGGATCCGCTGTGGCGAATGCCGTTGTGGCAGCCTTACGACGCAAAATTGTCGTCCAAGGTCGCCGACATCAACAATGTCACCACCGATGGATTCGCCGGTTCGATCACCGCCGCTTTGTTCCTCAAGCGCTTTGTCGAGAAGACCGCGAGCTGGGCGCATTTCGACATTTTTGCCTGGAATCCCGCCGATCGTCCGCACGGGCCAGCCGGTGGCGAGGCGCAAGGCATCCGGGCGCTGGAGCAGTTGATTTCAAAACGTTTCGGCTGACCAGCCCGAACCCTGCGTGAAAGCACTGAAACGGAACCGAAACAATTTGCCGTCATTCTGGCGCGATGTCGATTGCGATGCGCCCGAGCCAGGCCTTGCGACTGTGGCAGCAAGTGATGCTGTCGCAGGTGCGCGAGGATGCGCCCGATCTCACCATGCGCCAGACGGCGATCCTGTTCACCATCTATCTCGATCCGCCGCCGCACACGGTGCGCGGCCTCGCTGCCCGCCTCAATGTCACCAAGCCGGTGATCACCCGCGCCCTCGACACAATGGGCGCGCTGAGACTGGTGTCGCGCCATCGCGACGAACTCGACAAGCGCAATGTCTTGATCAAGCGCACCGTCGAGGGCGCGCTCTTTGTCGAGCGCTTCGGCGATGGTATCATCGCCAAGGCGCACGAATTGCCGATGTAGAGCGTGATCCTGAAACGTGCGGCCTGGTTTTCGGACCAGGTCATGCTCAGCGAAAATAGAACCGGATTGCCGATTTGACTGCCAGAGATGCCCGCCTGCACGCCTTCCGTTCCGATCTTGCCGATGCGCGCCTGAAAGGCGAGGTCACGGCGGAGCGCTTCGTTGCCGGCCGGCCGGCGCGGATTGCCGTGCCGGTGGCCGATGTGCGAAAGGCGCCCCGGCCGGATGCCGGCATCAACACGCAATTCCTGTCCGGCGACGATGTCCTCGTCTTCGAGGATATCAAGGGCTGGGCCTGGGTCCAAAGCGAACGCGACGGCTATGTCGGCTATGTCGCGGCCAACGAGCTCGGCGGGCGGGAGCACGAACCAACCCATGTCGTCTGCGTGCCGCGCACCTTCGTTTATCCTGGCCCGGACCTGCGCTTTCCGATCGCCGGAAACCTGTCGATGGGATCGACGCTGACCGTGACCGGCGCCGCCGAAACCCGCGGCACGCACTATGCGGTGCTGTCATCGGGCCAGGCCCTGATCGCCGGGCATTTGCAGCCCGTGGGCGATGTGGCCGCCGACTATGTTTCGGTGGCCGAGACGTTTCTCGGCACGCCCTATCTCTGGGGCGGCGTCTCCGGCTTCGGCATCGATTGTTCGGGCCTGGTGCAACTGGCAATGCGGATGGCGGGCAGGGACGTGTTGCGCGATTCCGACATGCAGGCGAAGGGCATCGGCGAACCGCTCGAACCCGGCCCGGATTACTCGGGCCTCCGGCGCGGCGATCTCGTGTTCTGGAAAGGTCACGTCGCCATCATGACCGACGCCGAGACCATGATCCACGCCAACGGCCACACGATGCTGGTGTCGCGTGAAGGGCTGAAGGAAGCGGTCGACCGCATCGGCTACCTCTATGGCGGCCCGACCGGGTTCAGAAGGCCGTGATCTTTCCTTCTCCCCGTAAACGGGGCGAGGAACCTACGATCACCTTTTGTTCCGATTTTCCTTGGCGATTGGCCGTCGTCGCGCTAACTCTTTCGCGTGACAGAGCAGCCGCGCCTCGCTGACCAGAATGCTGCAGTAGCCCTGCCCGAGCCGTTCATCAGGTGGTTCGGCGAAAAGGGCTGGTCGCCGCGCGCCCATCAGATCGAATTGCTGGCCCGCGCCCAGGCCGGGCAATCGGTGCTGCTGATCGCGCCGACCGGCGCCGGCAAGACGCTGGCCGGCTTCCTGCCATCGCTGACCGAACTGGCCGTCCGGCCAAGGCGAAAGCCGGGCCAGGCGCATCGCGGCATCCACACGCTCTACATCTCGCCGCTCAAGGCGCTGGCCGTCGATATCGAGCGCAATCTCGGCAAGCCGGTCGAGGAGATCGGGCTGCCGATCTCGATCGAGACGCGCACCGGCGATACGCCGTCGCACAAGCGCCAGCGGCAGAAACTGGTGCCGCCTGACATCCTGCTGACCACACCGGAGCAACTGGCGCTGCTGATCGCGGCGCCGGACGCCAAGCGCTTCTTCGAGGACCTGCGCTATGTCGTGCTCGACGAGTTGCATTCGCTGGTGACGTCCAAGCGCGGCCACCTGCTGGCGCTCGGCCTGGCGCGCTTGCGCAACTATGTGCCCGGCCTGCAGACGATCGGCCTCTCGGCGACCGTCGCCGAACCGGATGAGTTGCGGCGCTGGCTGGTCAGCCAGAATCCTGCAGGCGAGATGGCCGGACTGATCACCGTTGCGGGCGGAGCGAAGCCCGATATCTCCATCCTCGACTCGGAAGAGCATGTGCCGTGGGCGGGGCACTCGGCCCGCTACGCCACGCCGGAAATCTACCGCGAGATCAAGCGCCACAAGACCACCCTGCTGTTCGTCAACACACGCAGCCAGGCGGAACTGCTGTTCCAGGAGTTGTGGCGGGTCAATGAGGACACCTTGCCGATCGCCCTGCATCATGGCTCGCTCGACGTCGCCCAGCGGCGACGCGTCGAGAAGGCGATGGGCGAGAACGTGCTGCGCGCCGTCGTTGCCACCTCGACGCTCGATCTCGGCATCGACTGGGGGGATGTCGACCTGGTCGTCCATGTCGGTGCTCCGAAGGGAGCCAGCCGGCTGGCGCAGCGCATCGGCCGTGCCAACCACCGCATGGATGAGCCGTCGAAGGCGATCTTGATTCCCGCCAACCGTTTCGAGGTTCTGGAGTGCCGGGCCGCGCTTGACGCCAATTATCTGGGTGCACAGGATACGCCGCCATTGGTGGATGGCGGTCTCGATGTACTGGCGCAGCATGTCCTTGGTTGCGCCTGCGGAGCGCCTTTCCGCGCGGCTGATCTGTTCGAGGAAGTTCGAACGGCCGCACCCTATGCCAGTCTCGACCGGCCAACCTTCGATCGGGTCATCGATTTCGTGGCCACCGGAGGCTACGCGCTTAAGAACTACGAGCGCTATGCCCGCATCCGCCTGAACAAGGATGGGCTGTGGCGGGTGGCCAATCCGCGGGTCGCCCAGCAATACAGGTTGAATGTCGGCACCATTATCGAGGTGCCGGCGCTCAACGTGCGCTATGTCCAGGCCGGCAGCAAAGGTTCGGCGTCACGCGGCGGCCGGGTTCTCGGCAAGATCGAAGAGGCTTTCCTCGAAACCCTGACGCATGGCGATACGTTTATGTTCGCCGGCAAGATCCTGCGTTTCGAAGGTATCAGGGAGAATGAGTGCTTCGTCTCGAATGCACCCGGCAGCGACGCCAAGGTGCCTTACTATGGCGGTGGCAAGTTTCCGCTTTCGACCTACCTTGCCGAGCAGGTCCGCATCATGCTGGACGATCCGCAGCGCTGGAAGAAGCTGCCCGAACAGGTGGCCGACTGGCTGCGGGTCCAGGCCGACAAATCGGTGCTGCCGAAGCGCAATGACCTGCTGATCGAGACCTTCCCGCGCGGCAACCGCTATTATCTGGTCGCCTATCCGTTCGAGGGCAGGCTCGCACACCAGACGCTAGGCATGCTGCTCACTCGGCGTCTCGACAGGACGGGAGCGCGGCCGCTCGGCTTTGTCGCTACCGACTATGCGCTGGCCATATGGTCGCTGGGCGACATGGGCGCGATGTTCAGAGCTCGGAAACCATCGCTTGCCGCGCTTTTCGACCAGGACATGCTTGGCGACGATCTCGAGGCCTGGCTGGCCGACAGTTGGCTTCTCAAGCGCACCTTCCGCAATTGCGCTCTGATTTCTGGACTGATCGAAAAACGCCACCCGGGACAGGAGAAAAGCGGCCGCCAGGTTACGGTGTCGACCGACCTGATCTACGATGTGCTGCGCAGCCATGAACCTGATCATATCCTGCTCCAGGCGACACGCGCCGATGCGGGAGCCGGCCTGCTCGATGTCAGCAGACTTGCGGACATGCTCTCGCGCATCCAGGGTCGAATCATGCATAAGAACCTCGAGCAGATCTCGCCACTTGCCGTGCCGATCATGCTAGAGATCGGCAAGATGCCGGTGAACGGCGACGCCGATGAAACACTGCTGCTGGATGCTGCGACACTGGTCGAAGAGGCCATGGGGCCGGGGCCGAGTGAGGCCGGGAATGAGTAAGAAATGAATTTCTCGCTGGCGCGTGCATCGCTGATCGGCGAGGCCGACCTTGTCGGCATATCAGGCGAGCGCGCAATCTGCGATCCACGCGGCGTGCTCTATTTCCCCAAGCTAGAACTGCTGGCGGTCTCCGACCTGCATCTCGAAAAGGGTTCTTCTTTGGCCCGGCGCGGGGCGCTCATCCCGCCCTACGATACCGGCGCCACCTTGCTCAGGCTGCAGGCCGTCATATCGGACTATCAGCCGGCGGTGGTCATCAGCCTCGGCGACTCCTTCCACGATGGCGGCGGCGCCGAACGCATGCATTCGAGCTTCCGCGAGCGGCTGGTGGCCTTGATGGCCGGCCGCGACTGGTTCTGGGTCGCCGGCAACCATGACCCGGAAGCACCGGCGGACCTGCCCGGCGAGACCGTACGGGAATTGGCCATAGGTTCGCTGCTGTTTCGGCATGAGCCGTCCAAGGTGCGGGTGGAAGGCGAAATATCGGGCCACCTGCATCCCTGCGCCCGCATCGTCCAGCGCGGCCGTTCGGTGCGGCGGCGCTGCTTTGCCGGCGATGGCGGCCGCATGATCATGCCCGCCTTCGGCGCCTATACCGGTTCGCTCAACGTGCTCGACCGCGCCTATGCCGGCCTGTTCCGGCTGGAAACGCTGATGGCCTATATGCTGGGCTCCGACCGCATCTTCGCCATCTCACGCTCCATGCTGCGCCCGGGCTGAGGTCGTCGTCAGCTCAAGTCTTCTTAAGCGCAGCTTGGATGCGATTCAGAGCTTCTTCCGCGCCATGGTATCCCTGGGCTGCCGAGCGTTTTAGCCATTGAACTGCAACGTCTGCATTCTGCTCAACCCCAACGCCTTTGAGATACATCAATCCCACGTTGAATTGGGCCTTGCCGTTGTTCAGTTGCGCAGCCTTTTCGTACCAATGAAAGGCCAGCTTGGGGTCTTTATCTACGATTTCGCCGGTCAGGTAAGCGGCACCTAGATTAATTTGTGCGTCAACGTTGCCCTGGTCCGCTGCTCTGGTTAACCAAAGAGTCGCGTCGGCCCCACTTTTGGGCACTCCCTTCCCGACGGAATACACATATCCAAGGTATTGCTGAGCTTCGGACAAGCCTTGGATCGCCGCCCTGCGCCATAGCTCCGCCGCTTTGGTGTCATCCAGTTGAACGCCCTTACCCCAGGAATATAAAAGTCCAAGTTTCAACTCAGCCGCTGCCATGTTCTGATCCGCCGCCTTGTCCCACCACTCGGCAGCCTTGGAATAATCCAATGGAACACCAAGTCCGCTAGAATACAGAAATCCGACATTAAATTGCGCGGCAGCATCGCCCTTTTGCGCAAGAGCCATCCATTCTTTGTACGCTTCCGTATAATTCTTCGCCTGAAAGGCAGCTTCGGCATCGAGCGCGCCCGCCATCAAAACCTGAGGCTGGAAGATAAATATACAGGCAACGAAAAATGCTGGTGCGAGACAAGTCGGAAGGTACTTAGCAGTGAGGTTCATCGCCTTGATCGACCAGTGAGAGCAGGAACATGCTAGAGCACTAAGTTCACTCCATACCGTAATATTGGATCGTACGGACGTCCAGAAATTTGGCTGAAGGTAATTTCAGGTGCTTATCGTCCGTAATATAGCGTGACCGTGTGCTTGGCCTCGGCGAAGAACAGCCAGCGCTCTACCAGCATGCCGCCGAATTGCACGATCACCGCCAGCACGGATGCACCTATCGCCAAAGGCCATGGCGCCACGAAGACCAAGATGAGCAGCAGGATCGGCAGGCCGAAGGCCAGCGCCTGCGTGATCTGCCGCAGCTTCGCGCTGTGCTTGCGGGCGATGCGAAAACCCATTTCCTTGAGCAGGTAGTTTTCCTCGGTATGCGGCCATTCCAGCGAGCGCACTGTACCGCCGGCCAAACCGGTCGCGGTGTTGGCGGTGGTCGGGATCTCGAGCCGCTCATTGTACCGCCAGGTCGCGAGCTTCCAGCCCCAGCCGGTAAGAGTGGCAAGCAGCGACAATGCCAGCACGCCCATAGAACCGACGCCGAAGCTTTGCAGCAGCGCGTTCAACAGAACGCTGCCGGTCATGGTCGCGAAGATCAGATAGGCCGGCAAAGTATAGCGGCTGTGCCATTGGGCGATCGGTTTCAGTGACGCGTAAATCATGCCGGTGGTGCAGACGGTGACGGTCGCACCGATGGCGGCCAGCAATCCGGCAATGGCCACCCAGCCGCCAGTGCGGCCAAGGAACACCCAGCCGAGGCCGAACAGTCCCGCCGGGATGAAGGTGATGACCGACGATACGCCTTCGCGCGACAGCCAGGAACTGCGCCATTGCGAGAACGCCCGCCAGGCGCGTTCGGGTCGGCCGAGATGGCCGGTCGATGACAACAGGCCGGCCGCGATCAGGCCGAGCGCCAGCCCCATGCCGACCAAGCCCGGCCAGAAATCGGGCGCGATGAAGCCGAGCGGGCCGAGCACGCCGAGCAGCGCGAGCAGCCCATAGCCGGCACCCGTGGCGGTGGTGAAGAAGACGACCGAAAAGGCTGGATGCATGGGCTAGTTCGAAAGCATGCGGTCGACCCAGCCAAGGAAGCCGCCTTCGGCCCGCACCGGCTCCAGCGCCTTCGCCGGCACCGACGCAGCGCGTTGGGTGTGGGCGCGCGGCGGCAGGTATTTGTTGGTCGGGCCGTAGCCCATCTCCGGCATCAAATCGACACCGCCGCGCTCCGCTACCAATTGCGACACTGCCGATGCAGGGTCGTCGAGATCGCCGAAATGCCTGGCACTGGTCGGGCAGGCGGCGACGCAGGCTGGCACGCGATCCTCCTCGGCCAGATTGTCGTTGTAGATGCGGTCGACGCACAGCGTGCATTTCTTCATCACGCCGACATCGGTGTCGAATTCGCGCGCGCCATAGGGGCAGGCCCAGCTGCACAATTTGCAGCCGATGCATTTGCTCTCGTCGATCAGCACGATGCCGTCCGATGCCCGCTTGTAGGAAGCCCCGGTCGGACAGACGGTTACGCAGGCCGGCGTCTCGCAATGCAGGCAGGAGCGCGGGAAGTTCACCGTGCGTCCACCCATTTCGGTTGTGTGCTCATAGCTGTGCACGCGGTTGAACCAGACGCCGTCGACATGGGCGCCATAGGGGTCGATGTCGGTCAGCGGCGCCATGTGGCCGCCGGTGTTCCACTCCTTGCAGGCGGTTACGCAGGCCTGGCAGCCGACGCAGGTGTCGAGGTCGATGACGAGGCCGAGTTTCTTGTCGGTATGGGCGGGAAGACAAGTCATTCTGCGGCTTCTCTCTCGCGGCGGAATTCTGCACCGAAGCGCAATATGTCGGGCGCCGGCTCGACATTTGGCGGCTGTTGGAAACGTTCGAATTGCGGCTCGGTGAAACCGGCTTCTTCCGGCGCGCATTTGACGATGCGCACCATGAGGTCGAACCATGCCGCCTGCCCGGTCACTGGATCGGAATTCGAATAGCGCCTGCCATTGGCATCGGCCGAGGTCTGGTCGCCGATAATGTGGTTGAGCAGGAACCCGCGATTGCTCTCGGCGGCGTCGTCCTTCAGCCCCCAGCTGCCGCGCCGTTTGCCGATGGCGTTCCAGGTCCACACCGTGCTTTCGTTGACCCCGTCGATCAGCTTGATCTGTCCCTTCACCTTGCCGTTGATGCTCTCGATCCACACCCAGTCGTCATCGACAAGGCCGAGGCCAGCGCCGGTCTGGTGGTGCACGAACAGCCGGTTCTGGCTGGTGATTTGTCTCAGCCACGCATTCTGCGAACCCCAGGAATGGTACATGTGCATCGGCCGCTGCGTCAGCGCGTGCAGCGGATATTTCTTCAGGTCGACCGCCGCTTCCTCGAACGGCATGTACCAGAACGGCAGCGGGTCCATGTAGGTTTCGATGCGAGAGCGCTCTGCTTCCGGCGGCTGCCCCCTGCCATGGC
This sequence comes from bacterium M00.F.Ca.ET.205.01.1.1, assembly GCA_004791255.1. Classification (GTDB taxonomy): domain Bacteria; phylum Pseudomonadota; class Alphaproteobacteria; order Rhizobiales; family Rhizobiaceae; genus Mesorhizobium. The sequence continues at coordinate 72,413 of SRUQ01000010.1, read as the reverse complement.
CGCGCGCGGCAAGCCGAAACCGCTGCATCGGTTCGGAATAGAGCTGGAAGACGATCGGCTCCGCCTTGGGCACAAAACCCATCTGCACGGCGAAGTCGAGATAGGACCGGTTGGCCATCTTGTAGTAGCGCTGGTCGGCGGCGAAGTCCTGATGCCAGAAGCCGCCATTGTCGATGTAGCGCTGCAATTGATCCGGGTTAGGCTCGCCCTTGCCGATCGCGTCACCATCCCTACCGCGCCAGCCGGCCAGCGGGCCGATGCCCGGCATGCGCTCATGGTTGACGATATAGTCGGCATAGTCGCGGTACTTTGCCGAACCGTCCTGATCGACGAAGCCGGGCAGGCCGAGCCGGGTGCCGAGCTCGATCAGCACCGACTGGAACGGCCTGACGTCGCGGTCGGGCTCGACGACAGGATGGCGGATGGCGTCGCCCGGCCCGTCGGCATGGCTGATCGGCCGGTCGAGCAGGCTTATGCAGTCATGCCGCTCCAGATAGGTGGTATCGGGCAGCACGAGATCGGCGAACGGCACCGTTTCCGAATAGTAGGCGTCGGAATAGATGATGAAGGGGATTTTGTAGACGCCCGCTTCGTCCATGTCGGTCAGCATCGCCATGGTCTCGACGGTGTTCATCGAGGAATTCCACGCCATGTTCGACATGTACATCATCAGCGTGTCGATCGGGTACGGATCGCCCGCCCAGGCATTGCGGATGACGGTGTGCATCAGCCCGTGCGCGGCGAGCGGCGCGTCCCAGGAGTAGGCCTTGTCGATGCGCAGCGGCGTGCCGGCCTCGTCGACCAGCAGATCATCAGGCCCGCAGATGAAGCCGAGCGGCATGCCGTCGAGCGGCGTCATTGGCTTGACGTTTTTACCGGCTGGTTTCGGGCCCGGCGGCGCCGATCTGGGGTAGGGCGGTTTGAAGCGGAAGCCGCCGGGAACATCCACCGTGCCCAGCAGCACCTGCAGCAGGTGGATGGCGCGGCAGGAATGAAAACCGTTGGAATGGGCCGAGATGCCGCGCATGGCGTGCATCGAGACAGGCCGGCCCTTGATCGTCTGGTGCCGGCGCCCGGCCCAGTCGGTCCAGGCGACCGGCAACTCGATCGTCTGTTCGAAAGCGACATGCGCTAATTCGGCGGCAATCCTGCGGATCGTGTCGGCCGGGATACCGCAGCGCCCGGCGACAGCGTCCGGTGAATAGCTCTCATCGAGATAGCGGTCGGCGATCAACTGGAACACCGGCACGCAGCGCCGGCCGTCGATGTCGTAGCTGCCCGTCAATGCCGGTTTGGCATCGGCGTCGGCGGCGTTCACCGGGCGCTTCGCTACCCTGTCCCATGCCAGCGGATTGCCGTCGCTGTCGCGAGCGAACAGCCCGTCATCGGCAGCACCGGGCTCCTGGATGACGAGCACATGAGCGTTGGTGTAGCGTAGGAGGTAATCGAGATCGACACGGCCGGCCTTCAGCAACTCGTGAATCAGCGCGAACACGAACAGGCCGTCGGTGCCGGGCCGGATGCCGATCCAGTCGTCGGCGATGGCGTTGTAGCCGGTGCGGCATGGGTTGATCGATACCACCTTGGCGCCGCGCGCCTTGAGCTTGCCGAGCCCGATCTTGATCGGGTTGGAATCATGATCCTCGGCGACGCCGAACAGCATGAAGTACCGTGTGTTGTCCCAGTCGGGCTCGCCGAATTCCCAAAACGAGCCGCCGATCGTATAGAGCCCGCCGGCCGCCATGTTGACCGAGCAGAAGCCGCCATGGGCGGCGAAATTCGGCGTGCCGAACTGGCTTGCCCACCAGCCGGTGAGAGACTGCGACTGGTCGCGTCCGGTGAAGAAGGCGAGTTTTTTCGGGTTGGTCCGGCGGATCGCGGAAAGCCGCTCCGTCGCGATCGAAAAGGCTTCTTCCCATTCGATCTCGCGGAATTCGCCGGAGCCACGTGGACCGCTGCGCAACAGCGGCTTCTTCAGCCGGGCAGGGCTGTAGTGCTGCATGATGCCGGAACTGCCCTTGCCGCAGATCACGCCGCGATTGACCGGGTGGTCCTTGTTGCCGTTGATGTAGCGGACCTTGCCGTCCTTGATATGGACGTCGATGCCGCATCGACAGGCGCACATGTAGCAGGTGGTCTTGGCGACGCGGTCTGATACTGCGGGCGAGGTGTCGACGCCGTCGCCCTCGTCGGGTGCGCTGGTGTCGGCGAGCGGTCTTTGGGACGGAGCGGAATTCGCGCCACGCGATTGCCGGTCCATCATGAACCGGCGGTACCGGTATGGGTAGCGGATTTGGCTCGCGTCTTCGGCCCGGGGCCGCGCATGTAATGTTCTTCCGGGTGATAGCGATCGCCAGCCAGCCGCCGTCTGACGACGCGGGTGAAGCGGGTTAGCAGGGCTCTGAATCGCCCGATCATTTTATTCCACGCGGTTCGCTGGCGAATTTTTTCTAACTTCGGGTGAAAATCTAGAATGAACCTATCGATCCGTCTAATCAGTTGTTCTTGTAAATTCGATCGATATTGGTTCTTAATGCCAATATGACCCTGGAGCAGTTGCGCATTTTCGTTGCCGTCGCCGAGCGTGGTCACATGACCAAGGCGGCGGAGCTTCTGGGCATCTCCCAGTCGGCCGCATCGGCGGCCATTCGCGCGCTTGAAGAGCAGCATGGCGTCCATCTGTTCAACCGCGTCGGCCGCAACATCGAACTGGCCCAGACCGGCCACCGCTTCCTGCCCGAGGCCAAGGCCGTGCTCGAACGCGCCGCCGCCGCGCGCGATGTGCTGGAGCATGTCTCGCAGACGGTCGCCGGCAGCCTGTCGATCGCCGCCAGCCTGACCATCGCCAGCTATTGGCTGCCGCGCCGGCTGGCCTCCTTTCACGAGGCCTATCCCGCGGTGCGGCTGAGCGTCACCATCGGCAATACGAAGCAGGTTGAGGCCAATGTGCTGGACGGCACCGCCGATCTCGGCCTGGTCGAAGGGCGCACCGAGTCCGACATATTGCGCCGCACCAAGGTGGACATCGACAGGCTGATGCTGGTCGTCGCTGCTACACACCCTGAGATCGCCGAAATCGCGCCTGGCCGCCCCGACATAAGAGGGCTGCGCTGGATTATCCGCGAGGGCGGCTCGGGCACGCGCGAGGTGCTGGAGGATCTGGCGCGGGGCGAGGGGATTTCACTCGCCGATCTGCAGATATTCCTGGTGCTGCCAAGCAACGAAGCGGTTCGCCAGGCGGTCGAGGCGGGCGCCGGCGCCACCATCATTTCCGAACTCGTCGTCGGGCGCGCCGTCGCCGAGGGCAGCTTGAGGGCCGTGCCGATCGAATTGCCGAAACGCGACTTCGCCATGATCACGCATCGCGACCGCCAGGCAAGCCTGGCCCAGATGGCGCTGAAGGCGCATCTCAGCGGGAACTTCGGCTGATAGCCGGATTGCGCCCCGGGATGAAAATTTGGCAACTTTCGCGATTGGCTGAAGCCTTCGAACTTCGTCATTCTAGGGCGAAGCAGTCGCGAAGCGACGTCGCGGAGACCCTAGAATCCATTCCGTGACATCGGCCACGGAGTGCAACGGAGCAGAATTCTGCACGGTTGCGACGACTCGTATGTCCCGGCATGGATTCTAGGGTCTGCGCCGCGTCGCTTCGCTCCTTGCTCCGCCCTAGAATGACGAAGCGACGGATGTCTCGGCCAATCTCCAAAGTTCTACGACATGCTACTCGCGCTGGATCCTTGCCAACTGTGGTGTGAGCCAGTCTCAGCCGAACTTCCGTTGTGCATCCAGCGCCAGGCCCAGCCCGACCGAGCCGAACATGTCGCCTTCGATGACGGAAGCCTGCGGCACCAGCGACAGGATCTCTCGTCTCGCCAGCGGGATCGCGGTCGAGCCGCCGGTCAGGAACACAGCGGTGATGTCGGATGGCTTGACCAGCGCGTCGCTGATGGTCTGCCCCACCGTGGCGGTGACCCGCTCGATGTCCCTGGCGATGGTGGCGTCCAGCCCGTCACGCATGATTTCGGCGGCGAACGTCGCCTCCGGCAGCTTCACAGCCACGTCGGCCGATGATCTGTCGGTCAGCGCGATCTTGGCTCTTTCGACCAGCGCCGCCAGCGCGTGTCCGTAGCGGTGCTCGACGATATGGATGAAGCGGTCGACCAGGTCGGCGCGCACCGCCTCATAGCGGATCTGGCGCAGATGCGTCATCGCCTTGGCGGTGTAGACCAGATTGATGCGCTGCCATGTGGCGAGATCGATGAAGTACCTGGCCGGCAGGTTGCGTTTGCCGTCCTTGGTCGGCGAGAGATAGCCGAGTTCGGGCATCACATGGGCGATGCTCAGCAGCCGGTCGAAATCGGTGCCGCCGATATGGACGCCCCGGCTGGCCAGGATGTCGTCCTTGCGGTCGAGCGCGCGGGCACGCTCCGGCGAAACGCGCACGATCGAGAAATCCGACGTGCCGCCGCCCATGTCGATGATCAACGCCAGTTCCTCGCGCGTCACCTTCTGTTCGTAGTCGAGCGCGGCCGCGATCGGCTCGAACTGGAAGGCGATATGCTTGAAGCCTTGCGCGCGGGCAGCACCCTCGAGTTCGCTTTGCGCCTTGGCGTCGGCTTCGGCATCGTCATCGACGAACTGCACCGGACGGCCGAGCACGACATTCTCGACCGCGCCGCCCGCATCGTCCTCCAGCCTTCTGCGCAGATGGCCGACGAACAGGCTGACTATCTCCATGAAGCCGATCGATCGCGCCTTGATGCGCGTTTTCTCCTGGGCAAGCGAACTGCCCAGCACACTCTTCAGCGAGCGCATCAGCCGGCCTTCGACACTGTCGGTGTAATTGGCAATGGCGTTGCGGCCAAAGAGCGTGCGGTTGTCCTCGAAGTTGAAGAACACGGCGCTTGGCAGCGTGACCTGGCCGTCCTCCAGCGCGACGAGGCGAGGCTGGCCGTTGCGGACCACGCCTACCGTGGAGTTCGAAGTGCCGAAATCGATGCCGGCGAATGCTGGTCTCATCGCTGCGTCCTGTCGTGTCTGTCAGGGCAACGCCTCGGCGCCGCGGGAAGCGTGCGCTGTCGCCCGGTTGGCCGGACCGCTCTGCCGAATTGAATTTTGCGTGTTTGCCCGTCGGGATTGGGAGGTGGCGGTCTATAGCATCATCCGGAAAAGGGAAACCCCTTTCTGGCGGGCTTCAGTCCTTGCGGAAGACCAGTCTTCCGAGCCAGCCCGTCACCATGGCCAGTGATACCGCGAACACGCCGTAGAGGAAGGAATAGTCATGGGCGACGCGGAAGATCGACTGTTCGAAACCCGATTTGCGGATTTCGAGCTGGGCCGAGCTTTCCTTAATGAACAGGCCGCTCTTGAACAGGAAGGCGCGTGCCCTGTGCGTGCCGACGGGAACATTCGGCGCCAGCCTGACCGTGGCGCGGAACAGGTTCTGCGACAGGAACTGCACGCCGCCGACATTCTCGCTGTAGAGGCCGGCGGCTGCCTTGCGTTCGCGCAGCGCCGCGGTGAACTCCTCGATCGTCGCCGGGCTGTCTCCGGCGTCGGCGGGCTGCATGTAGAGGTTGGTGGCGCCGAGCGACAGCTGCCTGTAGCTTTTCGGTTCGGTGATGTCCTGCAGCGGCCGCGTCGTCGCCACCGAATAGGACACCGGCACGTTTTCGAAGGTCTCGGAGTCCAGGTTGATCCAGACCCCAAGCACCCGGTCCTTGCGGCGCACCACCACCGGCTTGGGCGGGCCTTCGAGCACCACGATGACGTCGTAGCGGCCCTGGCGGGCCACGAGCGGGTCCGGATTTTCCAGTGAGCCGAAAATGGTCAGGTCGGCGCCGGAGAAGCCGGCGGTGATGGAGATCGCATCGGTGGAAAGGCCGATCTGGATGCCTTCCGTCGGTGGTGTCTGCGCCTTCGCAGGAGCGGCGGCAATCAGCGACAGGAGGGTGATGGCTGCGAGCGTTCTCAGGCCTCTCATCAGTTGAGGCCCGCGCCGGACAGCGAATAGAGGTTGGGCGGCGTGACGAAGAGGTCGATGGCCAGGCGGATGGCCACCGCCAGCACAAGCAGGGCCAGCAGTGCCCGCAACTGCTCGCCGCGCAGGCGCTGGCCGGCCTTGGCGCCATATTGCGCACCGGCCACGCCGCCGGCCATCAAAAGGAAGGCGAGCATCACGTCCACCGTCTGGTTGGTGGTGGCGTGGACCAGCGTCGTGTAGGCGGAGGTGAAGATGATCTGGAACAGTGAGGTGCCGATGACGACGTTGGTCGGCACCTTCAGGAGATAGATCAGCGCCGGCACCATGATGAAGCCGCCGCCGACGCCCATGATCGACGACAGGAAGCCGATGCCCGCGCCGAGGCCGAGCACCGGGATGACGCTGACGAACAGTTTTGACGCCCTGAACCGCATCTTCAGCGGCAGGCGGTGGATCCAGTTGTGCTGGCCTGATTTCTTCAGCACCGGAGCCGCGCCGCTGCGCGTGGCGCGCAGGGCATTGACGCTCTCGACCAGCATCAGCCCGCCGACGATGCCGAGCAGCACAACGTAGAGCAGCGAGATGAACAGGTCGAGCTGACCGAGTCGCCGCAGCAAGGCGAACACGTAGATGCCGGCGGTGGAGCCGACGATGCCGCCGCCCAGAAGCACACCGCCCAGCTTGAAGTCGAGTGTACCTCGCTTCATGTGCGAAAGGACGCCGGAGACGGAAGAGGCGATGACCTGGTTGGCGCCGGTGGCAACCGCGATCGCCGGCGGGATGTTGTAGAAGATAAGCAGCGGCGTGATCAGAAAACCGCCGCCGACCCCGAACATGCCCGACAGGAAACCCACCGCGGCGCCCATGGCCAGCAGCACGAAGACGTTGACGGAAATTTCCGCAATCGGGAGATAGATGCCCACCCGTCAGTCTCGACCAGTTTGCCTGTTGGCGATGCTGCCCGTTGCGGGCGGTCCCGCGCCAAAAAGCGTCTTCGTTCTTGCGCCGGCGGCGCGGTGAAGTCAAACCTCGCCACGCCGCCGAAACAAAAAACATCTCAATCAGTTAACAGGCAAATGTATGGCAAGGGCGTCGTGGAAGCGACGCTTCTGCCGTTATTTGCGCGCCAGCAACGCCTTGACCAGTTTTTCGTCGACCGCGCCGGTCGCCGGCAGCTTGTTATCGGTCTGGAACGCCACGATCGCGTTCTTGGTCTTGGCGCCCATCACGCCGTCGGCTCCGCCGGCGTCATAGCCGTTCTTGTTGAGGATCAGCTGGATGTTCTTGACCGCCTTCTTCATGTCGATGCCGGCGGTCGTCTGCGGCGTCCCATCCTGCCAGGATTCGGGAATGTCGGCCGAATTGGCCACCGGGTTGAGCGGCTTGGCCTTCCACAGTTCGGCAGCCGCCCGCGCGCGCTCGAGCTGCTCGGGCCGCATCGCATTGGCGATCTCGTCGCGCTTGGCGGCGGCATCCTTGTCGCCGGTCTTGGCGACGAGCGCGAACCACTTGTAGGACTCTTCGAGGTTCTGCTTCATGCCGACGCCCTTGGCGGCGAGGATGCCGAGATTGAACTGGCTGTCCTTGACGCCGAGGTCGGCGGCTTCCTGGAACCAGTGGGCGGCCGATTCATTGTCGGTTGCGCCGTCCGCGGCCATGGCGAACAGCACGGCCAGATTGTGCATGGCGCTGGCGTTGCCCTGCTCGGCGGCGCGTTGGTACCAGGTCTTTGCCTTCTTGATGTCGCGCGCGACGCCAATGCCCTTCTCGTAGAAATTGCCGATGCGGTATTCGGCCGGCGCGAAGCCGAGCTCGGCCGACTTCTCGTACCATTTGGCGGCGGCCGCCATGTCTTCCTTGACGCCGCGCGACTCTGCATAGCGCGAGGCGATCTCGAACAGCGCCTTGGGATCGCCCCCGGCGGCGGCGTCGCGCAAGGCGACCGAGCCGGCGTCGGCGGGAATGTCGAACTTGCCCGTGGCGGCTGCCGCGGACCCATTAGCGGGCGCGATGGTACCCGTGGCGTCCTTGGCCGTGGCCGGTGCTGCCATGGCCGGCTGCGAACCGGTGTCCGTATCCGTTGCCTGCGTGCCGTCAGCGGTCGCGGCCGGTGCCGGAGAAGTGGGTGCGGCGGGGACAGTGGCACTGGGCTCGGTCGAAGCCGTCATATCGGGAGAGGCCTCAGCCGGGTCGGTGGGCAGGATCGGAACCGACGCCGTCGCCGCCGGTGCCGGCTCAGCCACCGGCACGGCATTGATCGTTGCGTTGGCATCCGAAGGCATGGCCAGCGCGGTCTGCGCCGTCATGTCGTCCTTGGTTGCCGGTGCCGTTTGCTCAGCCTGCCGCACGACGCGGTCCGGCGTACTGTCGGTTGCCTCTGGCTTGGTTTCTGCCTTTGGCTGGGCTTCTGTCTTTGGCTCGCCCGCTGCATCGACCGAAGCGGTCTTCACCGGCTGCGCGGCGACGATAGGCGCGGCTTCGTTGCTGGCCACCTGGGCGGGATCGGCCAGGAATGCCTTGCCAAGCTGCAGGCCGGCCAGCGCCAGCATGATCGCGGCGGCCGCCATCAGGATCGGCTTGCGTTTGGCCTTGAGCAGGTCGCCGATCCTGAGCGCCTTCACCGGCCCCTTCATCGTCGACTGGCGCTTCAGGGCATCGGCCTCGGCGGCGGCGGCTTGCGCCGCGCGGCGCGCGGCGGCGATGAAATCCGATTTCGCGGCATCGCTGTCGCTGGGCCTGGCCGGCTGCCCGCGCTCGTCGCGCACGCGCTTCATGATGGCGTTGAGGTCCGGTGCGCCGGAGCCGGGTTCCAGCGGCCTGTTGGCCACTTTCGGGTCGAGCGGCTCGTCGAGATCGACGCTCGGGATGTCGACGCTTGGCTCCGAGCCGGCCAGCGGCGGTGTTTGCGTCTCCTTCTTGCCCTTGAAGGCGCGCGCCAGCCCGCCGAACATGGATTTGCGGCCCACCGGCTCACTTTTCTCGGCAGCCGTGTCGGAACCGAGCGCGGCCATCGCGGCAGCGGCAGCCGCCTCGGCGGGCGTACGTCCGCGCGACAAACCCGGTTCGTTGCGCATGATGGCGGCGGCACGGCCGTCGAGATCGGCCATGTCGCCGGTCAGCGGAATGGGCTCATCCATGTCAAGCGACGGCGCCGCGACGGCCATCTTGCCGACCCGCGCACGGCGCTTGCCGGCTGCCTCGTCCGCACGTGCGTCCAGCAGCTCACTCACGGCTTCTGGTGTCTCACTGGTCTCCAGCGAACCCAGCCTGTCGACGATCTTGAGCAGCGTGTCGTGGATGGCCTCGAATGTCCGCGAATTGCGCTCGTCGGAGCGCCGCGTCAGCGTCTCGAGCGTCTTCAGGTCCTGGGCGAGGCCGGAAACCGCGGCCGTATCGGTGCCGGACCCGGCCATCGTACGCACGGCGCTCTCGGCCGCCTCGCGCGCCGCGCCGAGGATGGAGTCGCGCGTTCCGGCCAGCGCCCTTTCGATTTCGTTGAGGCGCGGGCTGATGTCCTCGAATTCCGGCAGCGGGGTGCTGGGCTTGGAGAGATGGGCCGACAGGCTTGCGACCTGCGTCTCCAGGCTGCGGATCAAAGTGGGATCTATGCCGGCCACCTGTGCGGCGGACGAGTCCAGCCGGCTTGAAATGTCCTCGAGCCGGCTTTCCAGCCCACGGATCGCCGCTTCGCCGGCAGGATCGGGAACCCGCGTTTCCATACGCTTGGCGAGTGCGGTGAAGCGGGCGTCGATGGCTTCCATGATGCCAGCGCTGTCGACCTGCGGCATGCGCTGGTCGAGCCGGTCGGCGACTTCGTCCAGACGGCGCTCGAGATCGCGGAACAGCATGTTGCCTTGTTCGATAGCGTCGCCCTGGCGGCGTTCCATCATGCCTGACAGCACGTCGAAACGCTGTTCAAGCCCGTGGAAGATGTAATCTGCATCCGGCATGGCGGGCGCCTGGTCGATCTTGTCGGCGATGAGCGCGATCTGCTTGGCCAGCCGTTCCATGGCCTGCTCCGGCAGGTTGGCGCGGCCGGCGAGTTCGTCGACCCGGCTCGACAGCACGCTCAGGCGGTCCATGACCGCATTGCCGGGATGGTCCTGCGCCACTTCCTCGATCTGGCGGGCGAGCGAATCGATCCGCTTCTCGATGCGTTCGAAAACCTCATGGTCGACGGAGCTGGCTTGCGCCGCGACAGTCGAGGCGACGATGGCACGGGAAATCTCGTCCAGCCGCTCGTCGATCATGGCAAGCGTGTCGCCGCCACGATTGTCCTGCTGGCTGGCGAAATGATCGACGGCGCCGGCCAGCGTGCGGACCTTTTCCTCCAGCGAGCGCAGCGACAGCGATTCCGGCAGGTTGTTGACGGCATTGCTGATTTGTTCGAGCCGATCGGTCAGCGCCGAAAGGGCGGGGTCCTGCGAGCGGTTGGCGTCGACGCGATCCTCGAAGGCTGTCCAGCGGCGGTCGAATTCGTCCCAGCGGCGATCGACCTTCTGCACGCTTTCCTCGCGCGCCAGCGTGTCGAGGGCGCCCTTGACCTGTTCGAGTTCCAGCCGCAGCAGGTTGACGCTTCGGTCGTCGCTTTTCTCCGACAGCGACTTGATGGCGCCGGAAAGCCGTTCGAATTCGAGGCCGAGTTCGGCGCTACCCTTGCCCGATGCGCCCGAATTGGCGTTCGCTCGGAAGGCGCGGTCGATATCCCCGCGCAGCGCCTGGAACTCACGCTGCAGGCCAGCCGTCATCTGGTGGCGCAATTCCTCGCGCATGCCGCGCAGTTCGCCGGCGATCTTGCCGACCATGGCGACGCTGTCTTCTTGGCCGCGCACGCGGTCGATGTCACGGGCAATGGCCTGGTAGCTCTGGCCAAAGGCGGGAGCCTGTGCCGGGCTCTGCGGGCGGGGCGCGGGTTGCGGATCCTCATACCAGCGATGCTGGCCCGCCGGCTGCGCGGCAGGATAGCGCGGGTCCGCCAGGGGATAGCGCGGTTCGGCGGTGGGATAGCGCGGCTGCGTGCCATATTGGCGAGGATCGGGCCGCGCGATCGTGTCCTCACGCGTCTGGCCGAGCCGCTGCTCCAGCGTCTCCAGCGAGCGGTTCAGCTGCTCGAGCGTGGTCTGCGGCTTGCGCTGTCTGCCGGCATTGAGTGTATCGAGGTAGGACCGCTTGCTGTTCATCGGTGCGTCCGTCTTTCAGATTGGCCAGCGTGCGGCCAGCTCCCCAAGTCCCTGCCGGAACGAGGCGACCGCGCTTCCATGCGGTGGAAGACAAGCTTCCCGGGGTTCACCCGCGCTCCGAAAAACCGTGAAAAATTCGATACAGGATAAACACGGGTAGCCGACATGCGCACAATTCGCCCAACGTGGTAAACAACGCGTTAACCAAGCTTAAGAAGTTGCGAGGAAGTTCGCTGCCGGCCTCGTGGTGCGGCATAAAGCACGCTTTGCAGAACGCCCTTGCGTCAACAGGCGCCTATCGGTATAGAATTGACGTAAACGTAAAAGGCGCCTTGAGCGTGCTATTTGCGATTTGTTTGTTGAAACCACGGCTGGAAGCAGGCCCCCGCTTTCAGCCAGGCGACGCATGGTCCCCGACCGCGACGCCACAGACGGGGAAAGCCAGTGACCATGAAGCTTATCTCGGCCGGCGAGACCGCGGCCAATACCAACAATATGTCCGTTGAATCGGGCGAAGACCTCGTTCGCATCGGTGAAATGGCCAAGAAATACGGCGTGACGCTGCGCACGCTGCGTTTTTATGAAGACAAGGGCCTGCTCAATCCGCAGCGCGATGGGTCGACCCGCCTCTACACGCGCCGCGACAAGGCCCGGCTGAAGCTGATCCTGCTCGGCCGCAAGGTCGGGTTCTCTCTGCGCGACGTCAAGCAGATGATGGATCTCTACGATCCGACCGGTTCCAACACCAAGCAACTGCGGCTGGCGCTGGACAAGTCGGAGAAGCAACTTGCCCGCCTGCAGAAGCAGCGGGCGCTGATCGACGATGCCATCAACGAGCTGAGCGGCTCGATGAGCGCCGTGCGCCAGATGCTCACCGAACGGACGGCGCCGCAGGCCAGCGTCGCCAGCTAAGCCGATCGGCTGAAATTTGACCATCAAAGCCGCGTGGCCCTGCCGCGCGGCTTTTGTCGTTCTGGCCTCCCATGCCTAACCCATCGCAGTCTGCTCGAGGCGGAAATCTTGTCACATCGAGAAGATTGACGTTTACGCAAACGTCAATTTTTGCTATCCCGCCTCCAACACGGGTCCGTATACTGCCCTGACATGGCTTCGGGGCTTTCGGACCAGGTTCGCAGGGTGGAGAAAAACATGCCGACATACAGGGCTCCGGTCCAGGATACGCTGTTCGTGCTCAACGAGGTGCTGGGCTATCAGCGCTATTCAAACCTTCCCGGTTTCGCCGACGCCACGCCTGATGTGCTGGAGGCGATCCTGGCCGAGGGCGCCAAGCTGGCCGAAAACGTCATGCATCCGTTGAATCGTGTCGGCGACATGGAAGGCTGCACCCGCCATGACGACGGTTCGGTGACGACGCCGAAAGGCTTCAAGGAGGCTTACGACCAGTATCGCGAGGGCGGCTGGATGGGGTTGGCGGCGCCTGTCGAGTTCGGCGGCCAGGGCCTGCCCTATGCCGTGCACACCGCCGTCGCCGAATACATGGTGTCGGCAAACATGTCGCTGATGATGTATCCCGGCCTGACGCAGGGCGCCATCGCGGCCATCATCACCCACGGCACCGACGAGCAGAAGTCGACATGGCTGCCCAGGATGATCGAAGGCGCCTGGACCGGCACCATGAACCTGACCGAGCCGCATTGCGGCACCGATCTCGGGCTGCTGCGCACCAAAGCGGTCCCCAACGGCGATGGCACCTACAAGATATCAGGCCAGAAGATCTTCATCTCGGCCGGTGAGCACGACATGGCTGACAACATCGTCCATCTGGTGCTGGCCCGCATCGAGGGCGCACCGGAGGGCGTCAAAGGCATCTCGCTGTTCATCGTGCCGAAGCTCGAGCTCGACGCCTCAGGCAATCCGGGGATAAGGAACACCGTCTCCTGCGGCTCGATCGAAGAGAAGATGGGCATCCACGGCAACTCGACCTGCGTCATGAACTATGACGAGGCGCACGGTACGCTGCTCGGCGAGGCCAATGGCGGCCTGAAGGCGATGTTCACGATGATGAACGAGGCGCGCCTCGGCGTCGGCCTGCAGGGTCTGTCGCTGTCGGAGATAGCCTACCAGAACGCCGTTTCCTACGCCAAGGACCGCTTGCAGGGCCGTTCGCTCTCCGGAGCCAAGGCGCCGGACAAGAAGGCCGACCCGATCATCGTCCATCCCGACATCCGCCGCTCGCTGATGACCATGAAGGCCTTCAACGAGGCCGGCCGCGCGCTGGCGCTGTGGACGGCGATCAAATCCGACGTCGCGCATCGGGCCAGTGACGACAAGGACCGCCAGGCGGCCGACGACTACACCGGCCTGCTGACGCCGGTGGTCAAGGGCGTGCTCACCGACAAGGGCTTCGACCACGCCGTGATGGCGCAGCAGGTGTTCGGCGGCCACGGCTATATCGAAGAGCATGGCATGAGCCAGTTCGTGCGCGATGCCCGTATCGCCATGATCTATGAAGGCGCCAACGGCATCCAGGCGCTCGACCTCGTCGGCCGCAAGCTCGGCCTGAACGGCGGCCGCGCCGTGCAGGCCTTCTTCAAGGAAGTCGGCGAATTCTGCGAGGAAAACCGCGTCGACGAGAGACTGGCATCCTTCACCAAGGGGTTGAAGAAGGGCCTCAACGACCTCCAGGCCGCGACCATGTGGCTGCTGCAGAACGGCATGGCCAAGCCCGACAATGCCGGTGCCGCCTCGACCGACTACATGCATCTCTTCGGCCTCGTCGCCCTTGGCTACATGTGGGCGCAGATGGCCAAGGCAGCGCAGGGCAAGACGGATGCCAACGGCTCCCAGTCTTTCTACGACAGCAAGTTGGTGACGGCGCGCTTCTTCATTGAGCGGATCATGCCGGAGACCGCGACGCGTCTCGCCCGCATTTCGAGCGGCGCCGATACATTGATGGCACTGCCGGCGGAAGCGTTCTAGAAATAGTGGGGCGTCCCCCTCCCCCTTGAGGGGAGGGTGGCCGCGAAGCGGCCGGGAGGGGTCGCCGCGGCAACGCGCTGCCCCTCTATTCCTGTGATAGACCTTGGGAGGAAGATCATCGCATGACCAACCCAGCCGAAATCCTTGGCCTGCCAAAGCCCGCCTGGGCGGCGGACGAGGTCGGCATGCTCTATGACATGGCGACCCGCTTCATGTCGGAGGAGATCGCGCCGCGCTACGACGAGTTCGAGAAGAACGAGATGGTCGACCGCGAAAGCTGGTTGAAGGCCGGTGCCGCCGGCCTGCTCTGCGCTTCGATGCCGGAAGAATATGGCGGCTCGGGCGGCACCTTCGCGCATGAGAGCGCTATCATCGAGGCCATCGGCCATGTCGGCGTCGACGGGTTCGGCATCGGCCTGCACAATTCGATCGTTGCCCCTTACATCCTCCATTACGGCTCGCAGGAGCAGAAGAAGAAGTGGCTGCCCAGGCTCGCCACCGGCGAACTGATCGGCGCCATCGCCATGACCGAGCCGGGCGCCGGTTCCGACCTGCAGGGCGTCAAGACCCGCGCCGAGAAGGATGGCAACCAGTACAAGATCAACGGCTCCAAGACCTTCATCACCAACGGCCAGCTTGCCAATCTCATCATCGTCGTCACCAAGACCGATCCGGAGAAGGGCGCCAAGGGCACCTCGCTGATCGTCGTCGAGACCGACGAGGTCGAGGGTTTCGAGCGCGGCCGCAACCTCGACAAGATCGGCCTCAAGGCCAACGACACCTCCGAGTTGTTCTTCAACGACGTCCGCGTGCCGACCTCCAACCTGCTCGGCCACGAGGAAGGGCAAGGCTTCATTCAGCTCATGCAGCAATTGCCGCAGGAGCGGCTGCAGATCGGCACCGGCGCCATCGCCATGATCGAGCGGGCGCTGGCCCTGACTATCGACTACGTCAAGGAGCGCAAGGCGTTCGGCAAGGCGATCATCGATTTCCAGAACACGCAATTCAAGCTGGCCGAACTCAAGACCGAGGCCACCATCGGCCGCGTCTTCTACAATGACTGCGTCACCCGCCACATCAATGGCGGCCTCGACCCGGTGACGGCGTCCATGGCCAAATACTGGCTCAGCGACCTGCAAGGCAAAGTCGTCGACGAATGCCTTCAATTGCATGGCGGCTATGGCTACATGAATGAATATCCGATCGCCCGCATGTTCCGCGACGCTCGCGTCCAGCGCATCTACGGCGGCACCAACGAGATCATGAAATTGCTGATCGGACGCTCTCTCTGAGCAGCTTTTCAGCGAACCCAAGGAGCATGAAAATGGCCGAAGCTTATGTCTACGACGCCGTGCGCACGCCGCGCGGCAAGGGCAAGAAGGACGGATCGCTGCATGAAGTGCCGGCGGTGCGGCTTGCCGCCAAAACGCTGGAAGCGCTGCGCGACCGCAATGGCCTCGACACCGGCACGGTCGATGACATCATCTTCGGCTGCGTCGATCCAGTCGGCGAGGCCGGCTCGGTCATTCCGCGCGCCGCCGCCTTCGAGGCCGGCTATGACACCAAGGCGCCCGGCATGCAGATTTCGCGCTTCTGCGCTTCCGGCCTCGACGCCATCAATTTCGGCGCTGCCAAGATCGCCCAGGGCGCCGATGAGATCGTCATTGCCGGCGGCGTCGAATCGATGTCGCGCGTCGGCATGGGCATGTCTGGCGGCGCCTGGTTCATGGACCCCTCGGTCGGTCTCCCCGGCTGGTTCGTGCCGCAAGGCATCTCTGCCGACCTGATCGCCACCAAATACGGCTTCAGCCGCGATGACGTCGACGCCTATGCGGTCGAGAGCCAGAAGCGCGCCGCGAAATCCTGGGCCGATGGCCGCTTCAAGAACTCCGTCATTCCGATCAAGGACCAGAACGGCCTGACCATCCTCGACCATGACGAACATATGCGCCCGTCGACCGACATGCAGTCGCTGGCCTCGCTCAATCCGTCCTTCGTCATGCCTGGCGAGATGGGCGGATTCGACGCCGTCGCCGTGCAGAAGCACCCGGAGGTCGAGGAGGTCAATCACGTCCACCATGCCGGCAACTCGTCCGGTATCGTCGATGGCGCCGCCGCCATCCTGCTTGGCTCGAAAAAGGCCGGCAAGGCGATGGGGCTCAAGCCGCGCGCGCGCATTCGCACCTTCGCCAATATCGGCTCCGAGCCGGTGCTGATGCTGACCGGTCCGGTCGACGTCACCGAGAAGCTGTTGAAGCGCGCCAAGATGAAGCTGTCCGACATCGACCTGTTCGAGCTCAACGAGGCCTTCGCCTCGGTGGTGCTGCGCTACATGCAGGCCTTCGAGATTCCGCACGACAAGATCAACGTCAATGGCGGCGCCATCGCCATGGGTCATCCGCTCGGCGCCACCGGCGCGATGATCTTCGGCACCGTGCTGGACGAACTCGAGCGCCGCGATCTCAACACAGCGCTGGTAACGCTGTGCATCGGCGCCGGCATGGGCACCGCAACAATCATCGAACGCGTCTGACGGGGAGAGAAGAGATGAGCTACACCAATTTCACCCTCGACGTCGACGCCGACGGCATCGCGCTGGTTACCTGGGACATGCCCGGACGTTCGATGAACGTCTTCACCGAAGAGGCGATGCGCGAATTGAACGCCATCGTCGATCAGGTCGCCGGCGATGCGGCAATCAAGGGCGCCGTCATCACCTCCGGCAAGGATACGTTCTCCGGCGGCGCCGACATCACCTTGCTGCAGAAGATGCTGACCAGCTTCGCCGCCGACAAGGAGAAGGATGCAGCGAAGGCCACCAAGGCGCTGTTCGACAATGCCGGCATGATGACCGGCCTGTTCCGCAAGCTGGAAACCTGCGGCAAGCCGTTTGTGTCGGCGATCAACGGCACTTGCATGGGCGGTGCCTTCGAGATGTCGCTGGCTTGCCACGGCCGTGTCGCCGCCGATTCTGACAAGGTGAAGATGGCGCTGCCCGAGGTGAAGATCGGCATCTTCCCCGGCGCCGGCGGCACCCAGCGCGTGCCGCGGCTGACCGACCAGCAGCAGGCGCTGCAGATGCTGACCTCCGGCCAGAACCTGTCGCCGCAGAAGGCGAAGTCGATGGGCCTGATCCATGAGATCGCCGAACCGGCCAAGCTGGTCGAGACCGCCAAGGCGATGATCAAAAACGGCCTGAAGCCGGTGGCGCCGTGGGACGAGAAGGGCTTCAAGCTGCCCGGCGGCCCGGTCTATTCGGCAGCCGGTGCCAATCTGTGGCCGCCGGCAATCGCCATCCTGCGCCGAGAGACCTTCGGCAATTATCCGGCCGCCGCGGCGATCCTGAAGTGCGTCTATGAGGGCCTGCTGGTGCCATTCGACACCGCGCTCAGGATCGAGCAGCGCTATTTCACCGAGATCATGCAGACCAGGGAAGCGGCGGCGATGATCCGCTCGCTGTTCGTGTCGCTGCAGGAATTGAACAAGGGCGCGCGCCGCCCGGCCGGCGTGCCGGAAACCAAATTCAAGAAGATCGGCATCCTCGGCGCCGGGTTCATGGGCGCGGGCATTGCCTATGTCACCGCCAAGGCCGGCATTCCGGTGGTGCTGCTCGACCGCGATATGGAGTCGGCGCAGAAGGGCAAGGCGCATTCCGACAGTCTGGTCTCGGATCAGGTCAAGAAGGGCCGCGCCAAGCCCGAGGACAGAGACAGGCTCCTGTCGCTGATCACGCCGACGGCAGACTATGCCGATCTCGCCGGCTGCGATCTGGTGGTCGAAGCGGTGTTCGAGGATTCGGCCGTCAAGAAAGCCGCCACCGAACAGGCGGAGGCCGTGCTCAAGTCGTCGGCGATCTTCGCCTCGAATACCTCGACCATCCCGATCACCGGCCTGGCCAAGAATTCGGCGCGGCCGAAGAATTTCATCGGCATCCACTTCTTCTCGCCGGTCGACAAGATGA
The DNA here is from genome assembly GCA_004791255.1 of bacterium M00.F.Ca.ET.205.01.1.1. Classification (GTDB taxonomy): domain Bacteria; phylum Pseudomonadota; class Alphaproteobacteria; order Rhizobiales; family Rhizobiaceae; genus Mesorhizobium. The sequence goes on along the minus strand of SRUQ01000010.1, from coordinate 54,349 downwards.
TGCTGGTCGAGATCATCCTGGGCAAAAAGACCGGCGACAAGGCGCTGGCGACGGCGATCGACTTCGTGCGCGCCATCAAGAAGACGCCGATCGTCGTCAACGACACGCGCGGCTTCTACGTCAACCGCTGCGTGCTGCGCTACATGTCGGAAGCTTACAAGATGCTGATCGAGGGCGTTCCAGCCCCGATGATCGAGAATGCGGCGAAGGCTGCCGGCATGCCGGTCGGCCCGCTAGCGCTGACCGACGAGACAGCCATCGACCTTGCCCAGAAGATCATGAAGCAGACCATCAGGGATCTCGGCGACAAGGCTGTCGACCCCGGGCAGATGGCGCTGATCAACACCATGGTCGACGACCATGGCCGCTTCGGCCGCAAGAACGGCAAGGGGTTCTACGACTATCCGCAGAAGCCGGCCAAGAAGAAGCTGTGGCCGGGCTTGAAGGACCTCTACCCGCAGCTTGCGCCCGAGAAGGTCGACTATGAGGAACTGCAGCAGCGGCTGCTCGTCACCATCGCGCTCGAAGCGGCGCGCGTGATGGAAGAAGGCATCGTCACCGATCCGCGTGAGGCCGATGTCGGCTCGATCCTGGCCTTCGGCTTCGCTCCCTACACCGGCGGTGCGCTGTCCTACATCGACGGCATCGGCGCCAGGCAGTTCGTCAAGATCGCCAAGGGGCTGCAGAAGAAGTATGGCGCCGAGTTCAAGGCGCCAAAGCTGCTCATGGACATGGCCGAGAAGGGCGAGACCTTCTACCAGCGCTTCGACCCCTACCAGAAGGGCGAGGTCAAGCAGGCGGCCTGACGAAACCCGATGTATGTCTGGGCGCGCATGGCCGCGCATGATGGCCACGGCACGCAGCCGTGGCCCCTATGTCATGGGCGGTGAAAGCCGGCTGGCCTTTCGCTGCCTGCCGACCGACATCGATTTCAACATCCATCTCAACAATGCCCGATACATGATGCTGGCCGATCTCGCGCATGACCCCGAAAATCGGAATCGATTTTCGGAAAGGATCATGCGCCAAATCAAAGTGCTACAGCGTCCTTTGCGCGTCCAATAGGACGCGCGGCGCTGTAGTCGCATCGATCTGTTCGTCCGCGCCGGCCTCATCGCGCTGGCGAGGAAGCACGGCTGGGCGCCGATGATGGGCGGGCTGCAAGCAGTCTACGCCCGCGAGATCAGGCTGTGGCGCCGCTTCGAGGTGGTGTCCTCGATCGAAACCTGGGAAGGCACCCAGGTTATCGGCAAGCATCGTTTCGTCTTCGACAATGGCGAGACGGCCGCCTTGATCCTGACGACGGCCGGCGTCTACGACCGCAAGGCGCGCAGCTTCCTCGTTATTGACGAGGTCGTTGCCGCGCTTGGCCGCTCGGTAAACCCGCGGCCGCCGACAGAAGCCGAACGGATTTTCATGACGTCCCACCAGGGGCTGCGTGGCCTGGCCAAGTCGGCCGGTTGATCGAGCTGTTCGCGAACAGAACCAGCCCTTCGCGCGGCCATGCGGGCACAGTGCCGTCGTTGCGGCACTTTGTTCGCGATCCGCCGGCCGCCCCAATGGACAAGGTGGCGCTTGCGCGTTAGACAGGAAGAGGCATTTTTTCCTGTTTCGGAGGAGAGCACGACATGCTCTCGCACGACCGCGTTTGGGCCGCCATCGATGCTCTGGCCGAGCGTTATTCGCTCTCGGCCTCGGGTCTGGCAAGGCGTGCCGGTCTCGATTCGACCGCCTTCAACAAATCCAAGCGCCTGTCCTCGGACGGCAGGCCGCGCTGGCCCTCGACCGAATCGCTGGCCAAGATCATCGAGGCCACGGGCGCTTCGCTGGACGAGTTCACCGGGCTGATCGAGGGCCGGGGCGAGGTCGTGGTTGCGACGTCCCACAGGCGCGCTGTGCCGTTGCTCGGCTTTGCCCAGGCCGGCGCCGGCGGCTTCTTCGACGACGCCGGGTTTCCGGCCGGGCAGGGCTGGGATCTGGTGGAACTGCCGGCGCAGTCAACCGAAAGCTCCTATGCGCTGCAGGTGCAGGGCGATTCCATGCTGCCGCTCTACCGCAACGGCGATGTCCTCATCGTCGAGCCGGGCGCGGCCACCCGCAAGGGCGACCGCGTTGTCGTCAAGACCACGTCAGGCGAGGTGATGGCTAAGGTGCTCGACCGCCAGACCGCCAAGTCTATCATGCTGGTCTCGCTCAATCCCGAGCACCCGGATCGCGACATTGCCATGCGCGACGTCGACTGGGTGGCGCGGATCGTCTGGGCAAGCCAATAGGTGCAACGGTGCGGCTTCTTCATCTTGTCCTGGCGCTGCTGATGGTCCCGGCCATGGTGGCGCTGGTCGTCGCCGGCGGCCATAGGCTCAAGGGCAGTGAAAGCGTCGTCGCGGTCGACCAGATCGACCCAGGCGCCGACGCCATGGCCGAGCTAGGCGCCGATACGGCGCCCGAAGAGCCGGCCACGGCAGCCATTCCCACACCCCCGCAACCGCCAAAGCCGGTTCCGCATTCGCGCGCCATCGATCCTGAAATCGTCGCGCCGCCGGATCTCTCCGCCGAGGAACTTGAGCGGGTCGAGCCGCGCGCACCGTTGAGCAAGCTGGCGCTGGCCGTGCCGCCCAAGCCCAAGATGCCGGACGACTGGAAAGGCACAAAGCTGTTCCAGCCGGTCGCGCCGGCCGCCGGCCTGATCGAGGCGAAAGGCTTTTCGGTCGCCATCTCGGGCATCGACGTCGTGCGGCAGGACGAGATTTGCGCCACGGACGGCAAATCTTGGCCGTGCGGCATCCGCGCGCGCACCGCATTCCGCGCCTTCCTGCGCGGCCGTGCCGTGGTCTGCGCCGTGCCGCCCGAGGGCGGACGCGACCTGATCGCGGCGGAATGCCGGATCGGCAAGAAGGATGTCGGTCAATGGCTAGTCGAGAATGGCTGGGCGCGCGCCGCCAAGGGCGGACCCTATGCAGAAGCCGGCGACAAGGCGCGCACTGGGCAGAAGGGCATCTTCGGCTCGGCGCCGAACCTTTCCGGCATGCCGTCCATGCCAGCGGCATCCGCACCGGCACCGCGGGCGCCGGGTTCGATCCTTGAAGAGGATGGCGGCGTGCTCAGGCCAGCTGACCAGCCAGCGCCTTCTGAATGAGCGCGCGCGTCTCGGTGACGCCATAGAGCGCCGCGAATGAGCCGAAGCGCGGACCGCGCTCCTGGCCGATCAGCACCTGGTATATCATCTGGAAGAAGGCGCCCGAAACGCCCGGACCGCCTTCGGGGCTCTGCTTGGAATGATCCTGGTAGCGTTCGATCTTGCGCGCCACGTTGAGCGAGGCGTTCTGGATCGCTTCGCCCGTTGCGTTTACCGGCAGGTCGCCAAGCGCCTTGTCGAGGGCCTGCAGCGCTTCGCGTTCGACGTCGTCGGCCGCGCGGAAGGTCTTCGTCGGCTTCACGAAATCGTCGAAATAGCGGATCGCATGGCCGACCAGTCGGTCGAGCTCCGGATGGGTTGCCGGCGTCACGTCAGTCGCATGGCGCGAGATGAAGCCCCACAGCACATCCTTGTTCTGCGCATTGGAGGCACTGACCAGGTTGAGCAGCAGCGAGAAAGGCACCGGCATGTCGATCTGAGGCGGGTTGCCGTCATGCATGTGCCAGACCGGGTTGCCCAGCCGCTCCTTCCAGTCCTGCCTGGGATATGCGGCGAGGAAGGTGTAATATTCGTCCACGGCCCTCGGGATGACATCGAAATAAAGCTTCTTGGCCTGACGCGGCCGCTGGTACATGTAGAGCCCGAGGCTCTCGGTCGGCGCATAGGTCAGCCATTCGTCGATGGTCAGTCCGTTGCCCTTCGACTTCGAGATCTTCTGGCCGTTCTCGTCGAGGAACAGTTCGTAGACGAAATGCTCGGGCGCGCGCCCGCCCAGAATGTTGCAGATGCGGTCATAGACCACCGCATTGGTCTGGTGGTCCTTGCCGAACATTTCGAAATCGACGCCGAGTGCTGCCCAGCGCATGCCGAAATCGGGCTTCCACTGCAGCTTCACCTTGCCGCCGGTGACCGAAAGCGTGGTCTCGGTGCCTTCATCATCGAAGGTAATAGTGCCGGCCTTGGCGTCGACATGCTTCATCGGCACATACAGCACGCGGCCGCTCTTCGGCGAAATCGGCAGGAACGGGCTGTAGGTCGCCTGCCGCTCCGACCCGAGCGTCGGCAGCATCACCGCCATGATCTGGTCATAGCGCTCGGCGGTGCGCAGCAGCATCGCATCGAAGCGCCCGGACTTGTAGTACTGCGTCGCGCTGGCGAATTCGTAGTCGAAGCCGAACGTATCGAGGAAGCGGCACAGCATCGCATTGTTGTGGTCGGCGAAGCTTGCATAGTCGTCGCCGAACGGATTGGGCACCGAAGTCAGCGGCTTGTGCAAATGCGGTTCGAGCGCTGCCCGATCCGGCACATTGTCGGGTATCTTGCGCATGCCGTCCATGTCGTCGGAAAAGCACAGCAGCTTGGTCGCGACCTTGTCCTGCGTCAGCACGCGGAAGGCATGGCGCACCATCGTGGTGCGCGCCACCTCGCCGAACGTGCCGATATGCGGCAGGCCGGACGGTCCATAGCCGGTCTCGAACAGGATTGTTTCGGGAAAGTCGGTGCCCTTGTAGCGTTCGATGATCTTCTTGGCTTCCTCGAACGGCCACGCCTTGCTCTCGGCCGCCGCCGTCAGCAGTTCGGGATTGAGATCGATGATGTTTGATCCCGCCATGTCACAGTTTTCCAGATTATATGCCGGCATTGCCGCAAGTGGATTTTTCCACCGGTCTCTATGCGCGCCCGGCCGGAGCGTCAACGCGTTGCCCGCTTTTTCCTTGCAGCGCGCGGGGCACATTCCTACCTTCGCAGCCGTATCGAGGAGTCTCTGAATGGCATTGCCCACCCCGCATGAAGCGCTGATCTACCTGATGGTCATCACCTCGGCCTCCGACCGCGACATGACCGATGTCGAACTGGCCCGGATCGGCGATGTCGTCCGCTCATGGCCGGTCTTCGAGGATTTCAACCACGATCGGCTGGTTCCCGTCGCCCAGGCTTGCCAGAAGCTGTTGCAAGAGCAGGATGGCCTGGAGGGTGTCCTGACCCAGGTCGCCGAGGCGTTGCCGGAGCGGCTGCGCGACACCGCCTATGCCGCCGCCTTCGAAGTCGCCGCCGTCGACCTCGAAATGCGTATGGAGGAGGTGCGTGTGCTGCAGCTGATCCGCCGTGAGCTCGATCTCGACACGCTGACCGTCGCCGCCATCGGCCGTGCCGCCAAGGCACGCCTGCGCACATTGACGTGAGTGGTGCAAAACCGGATCAGAAAAAACTGACCGGGCCGGATCAGAAAAAGCTGACCGGGAAATAACGCAGATAGAACTCTGCAAACGTGCCCTTTATCGAGATCTCTTGCAGCGCGTAGTCGAGTGCCGCGGCCAGCGCCGGGTTGTCCGCCCGGGTGGCGATGGTCATGCCAGTGCCAAGATATTCGGGCGCCAGATAGGGGCCGCCGGCAAAGCGGCAGCAACCGGCCGCATCCGTGCCGCCCAGCCAGAAGGCGAGCCGCATGCCGTCGCCGAAGGCGGCGTCGATCTTGCCGGCCTTGAGATCGCCATAGAGGTCCTCCGGCCTGTCGAAGGGGACCATCTGGACGGTGTCGAAATAGGCGCGCAGCATGCGCTCATGCGCCGAGCCTGCTATCACGCCGACGCGCTTGCCGCGCAGCTTGCCGAAGACCGGCTCGATCAGCGCTTTGCTTTTCTGCATGATGAAGCGCGCCGGAAACTGCAGGTAGGAGCGCGAGAAGGCGTATGTCCGGCGCGACTGCGGCGTCGCGGCAATGCCCGCGATTACAGCCTCGCCCTCGCCCTTCTCCAGGGCCCCTTCGAGCTCGGCCCAGGGCAATGCCTGGATCTGGCATTTGTCGACGATGCCGAGTTCGGCGCAGATGGCGCGCGCCAGGTCGATGTGGAAGCCGGACAGCTTTCCCGCATTGTCGAGGAAGTTGAACGGCGGGAAATCGGTGGTGGTCAAGAATCGCAGCCTTGGCAGCGCGGAGAGGTCCGGTTTCGGCAATCGTTCCTTGGCGTCCCACAGCACCGGTACCTGCGGATCGGCCGCGCGCGCGCTGTGGACAAGCGGCAGCACCGCGATCAACATCGATGCGAGAGCGAGGAACCGCCATTGAAATATCACGATAAAACTCCGCCGCAACCCGACCGCGCATCGGTTCTGGTACGAAAATGGAAGAGGCACAATGGTTTTTGATTTCAACACGCCGATTTCAGGATATGCTTTAGATGGTTTGCAAACAGCAGTGGCTGCCCTGGTGGGGGTACCAGGGTCGAGAACCACAGGCGGAAGCGAGCGCTTTGCAGGCCGCGGGTCGGCGGTGACGTGCAAGTCAGGCACGGAACACGGGTTCCAACGATGAGGCAACATGGGGTTGATGTTGCGATGAGCCAGTTCGATCGCACTCTGGAATACATAGACCAGCTGCAGCACGCCGCGACGGCGGCCGCGGTCTGCGAAAAGCTGTTGGGCATAACGTCGGATTTCGGCCTGACAGCGCTGATGGCCGGAACCGTTCCGCAACCGGGCACGCCAACCGGCCAGCAAAAACAGCATGTGTTGTTGTGCGACTGGCCCGTCGAATGGCTCGAGCGCTACGTGGCGCGCAACTATGTCGATCACGATCCCGTCGTCAGCCACATGAAACAGCTGCAAGCGCCGTTCCAGTGGCGGGAGGCGGCTCAAGGTGTCCGCATCGACAAGAGCAGCGGCGAAGTGATGGGCGACGCCGGCGCGTTCAAGCTGCGCGACGGGCTGGCCTTCCCGCTGATAACGCTCGACGGCCAGATCGTCATGGTGTCGCTGGGCGGCGAGGCCGTCGAACTGTCCGGGGCCGAGTTCGGCCTGGTGTCGCTGGTGTCGACCTATGCAGTCGGCCGCGCCATGCAACTCCACACCATGGCCGCCAAGACCATCGATCATATCGAACTGACGCCGCGCGAACGCGAGTGCCTGCAATGGGCAGCTGTCGGCAAGTCCGAATGGGAGATTTCTCAAATTCTCGGCATCTCCGAACACACGTCGGAGAAACACCTTCTTAACGCCAAAAGCAAACTCGGTGCCGTAAACCGGGTGCAGGCAGTCGCTGAAGCGATTAGGCGCGGCTATATTAGCTAGGTCGGCCGCGCCGGCCTAGAATTTCCTGCCTACGCGATCGCGTAATTTTCTCGTTGAGGCACGGCCGTATCTTCCTCTTGAACCCAGGAGACGGCTGAATGCTATTTTGTCTTACAACCAAGGAATTGATGGAACGTCCCGATCTGTGGGAGGCGGTCCATCGACTTCGCTACAAGATCTTCGTCGAGGAAATGGGGTGGGAAGATCTACGGCGTCCGGATGGATTCGAAGTCGACCAGTTCGACCATGATGAAGCGGTGCATCAGATTGTCATCCGAGGCAACGAAGTCGCGGGCTATCAGCGGATGTTGCCCACCACGCGGCCACATCTCTTGAGCGAGGTGTTGACAGATCTGTCGGAAGGAACGCCGCCATCGGGGCCCAACATCTGGGAGTTGACCCGATACGCGGTGGCTTCCGGCTATCGCGACGGCCGCCGCGGCGTCTCGACCGTCGGCACCGAGCTGATTGCAGGCTTCGTCGAATGGGGGCTGAAGCGCGGCGTCGACAAGGTGATCATCGAGTTCGAGCCGATGTGGGTGCTGCGCGCCTTGCAACTGCATTTCCTGGCGACGCCATTGGGCTACCAGAGAACCTACGGGACCCAGCAGGTCGTTGCCACGCTGCTCACCTTCAACCAGCACACGCTGGACGTGGTGCGGTCGCGCCGCAACCATTTTGCCCCCGTGCTGGCCAGGGGATATCCCGATATGTTCGGGCAAAGGCGGGCGTCATGAGATCGGAAACGGCCATGAGCCACCCCCAGCCCGAACTGCGCAACCATGCGCTGATTGTTACCGTATCATCGGCCGACGGCCGGCCGGTGCTCGACAGAAGAGCCTACGAGAGCCTGGCCAGGACGTTTCACGAAGCTGCCGACAATGACGAGGTGCGTGTCGTCGTCTTGCGAGGCCTGGCGGGCTGCTTCTGCCTTGGCGGCGACTTTTCCGAATTCCTCGACGCCAGCAAGCACCAGAAGCTGATCGCCGCCGTCACCGACATGTTCCGCATGTTGGCGACGTTCCCGAAGCCGATCCTGGCCTGTGTCGATGGCGATGCCGTCGGCGTCGGCTGCACCATCCTGTTCCATTGCGACATGGTGATAGCATCCGACCAAAGCACGTTCCGGGTGCCGTTCGTCGATTTCGGCCTGGTGCCGGATGCCGCGACCAGCATCCTGGCGCCGCAGAAGCTCGGCTATGCCGGCGCTTTCCGCTTCTTCTGCCTGGGCGACACGCTGCGGGCCGAAGACGCCAGGGCGCTCGGTCTGGTCGCCGAGATCGCGCACGGCGATGTGGAGGAAGCAGCCCTTGCCCGGGCAAGGCAACTCGCCAAGAAGCCGGTCGCGGCCCTGTTGCAGACACGCGGCCTGCTCAAGGGAAACACCGCTGTACTTTGCGAGCGCATCGACCAGGAGATATCGTTGTTCCAGCAGGCGCTGCAGGATGACACCACGCTGCGGCGCCTGCAGCGCATTGCCCGGCTCGCCGCCTGAGGGATCAGGCCGAAGACGGCATCGAAGATCTACGCCGCGCTGCCTCGGGCCGCGCGGCGCGAAATCCTCAGTCGTGCTTGTTCAGGAATGACGGCCCGTCGCCGATGACCTTCTTGTCCTCCTTGCCGATCACGCCGAGGTCGCGGCCGTCATAGGGCAGCGAAAGGAGGATGCGCCGCATCACCGCCAGCCGCGCGCGTCGCTTGTCATTGGCCCGCACGATGATCCACGGCGCGAATTCCTTGTGGGTGCGATCGAACATGGTATCGCGAACCTTGGTGTAATCGTCCCACTTGGTGATCCCGGCAATGTCGATCGGCGAGAATTTCCAACTCTTGAGCGGGCTGTAGCGGCGGTCGTGAAACCGTTCGAGTTGCGTCTCCTGGCCGATGTTCAGCCAGAATTTGAAGAAGTGTATGCCCTCGTTGACGATCATCCGTTCGAAATGCGGCGTCTCGTCGAGAAACTTCTCATGCTGCTCGGGCGTGCAGAAGCCCATCACCGGCTCGACGCCGGCGCGGTTGTACCAGGAGCGGTCGAAGGTGACGAATTCGCCCGATGTCGGGAAATGGTCGGCATAGCGCTGGTAGTACCACTGCCCGAGTTCCGTTGGCGTCGGCTTGGTCAGCGCGACGTTGCGCGCCGTGCGCGGGTTGAGGTACTGGCGCAGCACGAAGATCGTGCCGCCCTTGCCGGCCGCGTCGCGGCCCTCGAACAGCGCCATCACCCGCTTGCCCGTCGATTGCAGCCACGCCTGCGCCTTGACCAGCTCGATCTGCAGTTTCTCGAGCGTCTCGTCATACTCCTCGCCCTTCATCTTCTTGTCGTAGGGATAGCCGCCCGCCGTCAGCTTGTTGTTCTCGACCCAGTCCGGCAGCTCGGGATCCTCGATGTCGAACTCCCGCTCCTTGCCGTCGATCTTGAGCTTCAGCGGCTCCGAGGCCGGCGTGGCGGAATTTTCCTTGGCTTTTTTCATCGAGACGAACCTTTCCAGCTTCCGGACTCATGCTATTGGGGGCCTTCATGCCGGTCCAGCGCGAAGTTGCCGGGCCGGCGAAACCTTGGGATGCGGGGCGCAGGCGAGAATGGCCGACCGGGGCGCGGACGATAAGGGGATGGCGCAGGCCTTTGCCACCCGGCTGCGGAACGGCCGCTGGCCGCTCCTGGCCGGTCTGGTCGCGATCCTGGTCGTCTACGTCTTTGCCGGCATCTCCGCCTACGTGCTGCTGCCGGCGCTGGCCTTGCTGCTCGGGGCGGCGCTGCTGCCGGCCGGTGTCGCGCGCCAGGCGGGCGAAAACGGCGCGGCGATCGAGGCCATCGGCCTGCAGCGCCTGTCGGGTGAATATCTGGCGGCTGCGGTCGCCGACCCGCTGATCATTTTCGACCGTGCCGCGACGATAGTCCACGCCAATGCCGCTGCTTTCGCCGCGTTCGGTGGCATTGCCCCCGGGATATCGCTGGCGCTCAAATTCCGGGCGCCGGAAATGCAGACTCTGCTCGACAGCGTGCTGTCGGGCGATGTCGCCTCGGATGTCGTCGACTACACGGAGAAGCTGCCGGTCGAGCGCGCCTACCGGGTCAGCGCGTCCTCGGTCGGCCACGGCACCGATCTCTACGTCATGGTGTTCAAGGACCAGAGCGAGACGCGCCGCATCGACCGTATGCGCGCCGACTTCATCGCCAATGCCAGCCATGAATTGCGCACCCCGCTCGCCTCGATATCAGGCTTCATCGAGACGCTGCGTGGGCCGGCTCGCAACGATCCCGCGGCGCGCGACCAGTTCCTGCAGATCATGCAGAACCAGACCGGCCGCATGGCGCGGCTGATCGACGACCTCCTGTCCCTGTCACGGCTGGAGATGAAGCCCTATCTGAAGCCGGGAACCGAGGTCGATCTGCGCCAGACTGTCGACGGCGTCATCGATTCACTTGCTCCATTGGCCCGGGAAAACAACGTCGTCATCGAGCGGGATTTCGCCGAAGGGTCCCTCGATGTGCCGGGTGATCGCGACGAACTGTTCCAGGTTTTCGAGAACCTGCTGGAAAACGCCTGCAAATACGGGCAGTCGGGCGGCCGCGTCGTGGTGTCGATCGCGCGCAGCGATGCCGATCCCGAGCCCGGCATCGACGTGACGATCCGGGATTTTGGCCCCGGCATTCCCGAGGAGCACATTCCGCGCATCACCGAGCGCTTCTACCGCATCGACGTCGAGACCAGCCGGACCCAGAAAGGCACGGGTCTTGGCCTGTCGATCGTCAAGCACATCCTGACCCGCCACAATGCCAGGCTCTCGATCAGGTCCGAGGTCGGCAAGGGTGCCGCCTTCTCGGTCCATTTGCCGGCGCACTGATACCGCCCTAGTTTCCCCAGGGGCCATTTCTTTTTTCTGTCATCCGGCTAGCGTATCAGCGGGGATTCGAGGAAACGACTCAAGATCAGGACACCCCTGGGAGGGATCTCGACCATGCAGTCCGTGCATATTGTCAGTGCCTATGACGAGGAACTGAAATATCTGTCGAAACGGATCGCGGCTATGGGCGGTCATGCCGAACGCATGGTCGAGCAGGCGATCACCGCTCTTGTCAATGCCGATCCGGGACTGGCCCAGAAGGTCATCCGTGACGATGCCGTGCTGGACGAGGGGCAACGCGAAATCGACGACAAGGCGATCATCATCATCGCCAAGCGCCAGCCTATGGCGACTGACCTGCGCGAGATCGTCGGCGCTATCCGCATCTCCGCCGACCTCGAACGCGTCGGCGACCTCGGCAAGAACGTTGCCAAGCGTGTGGTCGCCGTCACCGACGGACGCCAGCCGACCAGCCTGTTCCGTGGCCTCGAGGCCCTGGCCAACCTAGCGCTGACCCAGCTCAAGGAAGTGCTCGACGTCTACGCATCGCGCTCGGTCGACAAGATCGGCTTCGTGCGCGACCGCGACGACCAGATCGACGCCATGTACACGTCGCTGTTTCGCGAACTCTTGACCTACATGATGGAAGATCCGCGCAACATCACGCCTTGCACGCACCTCCTGTTCTGCGCCAAGAACATCGAGCGCATCGGCGACCATGCCACCAACATCGCCGAGACCATCTACTATATCGTCACCGGCGACCAGATGCCCGCAGAGCGGCCGAAGGGCGACAAGACGGACCAGATCTCCCTTTCCGCAACGCTGCCGGTTAAGTGAACGCTCTTCCTCTCGAACGCTTGATCATATTGCGCTAAACTGTCGCCACGGTAAGCTTGTTGGAAAGCAATGCTTTCGGGAGGCAGCGATGGAATATGTCCGGGAGTTCAAGCCCGCGCCGCCGACGTCTGGCATCATCGCCTCCAGCGTCTATACGGCCGGCCGCCGCATCGCCGACATCCAGATCGAGGAAGCCGGCGAGTGGGCGAAGAAGTCGGGCCATGTCGTCTGGATTGGCCTGCTCGAACCCGACCGCAACCTGTTGCTTCGCGTCCAGGCGCAGTTCCATCTGCATGAACTGGCGATCGAGGATGCCGAGCATCCGCACCAGCGGCCGAAGATCGAGCAATATGGCGATGCGCTGTTCATAGTTGCGCGTACTGCCCAGTTGATCGATGGCCGCGTCACCTTCGGCGAAACCCATCTGTTCGTCGGCTCAGGCTACATCGTCAGCGTCCGGCATGGACCGTCGACCTCCTATGCCGCCGTGCGCCAGCATTGGGAAAGCTGCCCGCATTCGCTGGCCAAGGGCGAGGATTTCGTCCTCTATGCCATTCTCGATTTCATCGTCGACAATTACATGCCCGTGCTCGAGCAGATCGAGGACGAGGTCGAGGCGATCGAGGACAGGGTCCTGCTCAAGCCGATGACCGGCCCCGATATCGAACGGCTCTACATGCTGCGCCGTGACCTTCTGCGCCTGCGCAATGCGGCGCTGCCGCTGGTCGAAGTCTGCCGCCGGCTGACCAGCGCCGAGCTTCCGCAGATCCATACGGCCATGCACCCGCTGTTCCGCGACGTGACCGACCACATCCGCACCGTGCAGGAGAAGATCGACAGCCTGCGCGAGGTGCTGGCCTTCGCCTTCGAGGCGAGCCTGCTGGTCGGCCAGAGCCAGGAAACGGCGATCTCGAAGAAGCTCGCCTCATGGGCGGCCATCCTGGCCGTGCCGACGGCATTCGCCGGCATTTACGGCATGAATTTCAGCGACATGCCGGAACTGAAGATGGAATATGGCTACCCGATGGTGCTGGCCGCCATCGCGCTGATCTGCGTGTTTCTGTACTGGCGGTTCAGGAAGAATGGATGGTTGTGAGGGAGAGCGAGTAGCGAGTAGCGAATAGGGAAATAGGGCAAAAATAACTTGCTCCCTGTTACAGAAGCCTCAGCGTTTTATTCGCTATTCGCTATTCGCTATTCGCTATTCGCTATTCGCTATTCGCTATTCGCTCAGCGATTCCGCCGCCGTTCAGCCGCCGGCTGGAACGCCACGCGGGCGTGATATTTGCAATAGGGACCGGTTTCGGCGGCTTCGTTGCCGCAGAAATTGAAGTCCTCCGAAAGCGGATCGCCGTTCGGCCATTTGCATGTGCGCTCCGTCAGCTCGACGAGCTGCAGGTGCCGTGAGATCGGCACCACGACATTTTCGACCGGGCGGATGTAGTGACGCGCCACCGGCTCGGCGTCGAACTGCACCTGCAGCGCCGTCGCGCCGATCGACGTCGTGACGTGGCGCGTGGCGGTTGCGGCGCGCGCCACCGATTTCTGCGGGTTCGATCCTTGCGCCGCCTTCTTCTGGCGTGCCGGCGCCGCTGTCGCGCGCCCCCGGCCCGAAAGCTTCAGCCGGTGCACCTTGCCGATGACCGCGTTGCGGCTGACCCCTCCAAGCTGGGCAGCAATCTGGCTTGCGCTCAGACCCTCCGACCACAGTTTCCTGAGAAGTTCGACCCGCTCGTCAGTCCAGTTCATGAGACCGCGCTCCTGCTAAGCGTGCGACGATCGGAATCCCTTCCCGGCCCAGCACCACTGCTGGGGCAGACACCACATATATCTGGTGATTAGGTCCGCCGCACGAAATCTAGTTATTTCTCGACTACAATTACCTTATGCGCTGACTCGGTGACAAGAGTCCCAAGTGCAACACGAATCGGTTTTTTCGGTTTTCCCCAACTTGCCGGGCCGCTCATGAGCCGGCGTCTCGTCAGGGGGCTTGCGGCGCGGCACTACGCGACGTTTTCGTTGACTTCATGGCCGAAAAACACGATAAGCCGCACAGGCCGCCGCTTGGGCGGCTTTTTTGATTTTCCGGTACCGGAGACGCATATAATGAGCGGTTCGGCGCTTTACGAGACATTTGCTCGCGCACCCCTGGCCTTCGACCATGGGGAAGGCACCTGGCTGGTTACCGACAAGGGCGAGCGATATCTCGATTTCGCCGGCGGCATCGCCGTCAATTCGTTGGGCCACAGCCATCCGCATCTGGTTGCCGCGCTGACCGAACAGGCCGGCAAGCTCTGGCATGTCTCCAATCTCTACGAAATTCCGGGGCAGAGCCGTCTCGGCGAGCGGCTGGCCGACGCCACCTTCGCCGACAAGGTGTTTTTCACCAATTCCGGGGCCGAGGCACTGGAGTGCGCAATCAAGACCGCAAGACGCTATCATTTCGTCAAGGGCCACCCGGAGCGGTTTCGCGTCATCACCTTCGAAGGCGCCTTCCATGGCCGCACGCTGGCGACCATCGCGGCCGGTGGCCAGTATAAGTATCTTGAAGGCTTCGGCCCCAAAGTCGAGGGCTTCGACCAGGTCGGCTTCGACGATATCGACGCCGCTGAAAAGGCGATCACGCCGGAGACCGCCGCGATCCTGATCGAACCGGTGCAGGGCGAGGGCGGCATCCGCCCGGTGCCGGTGCAGTCGCTGAAGCGGTTGCGCCAGCTTTGCGAAAAGCACGGCCTGTTGTTGATCTACGATGAGGTCCAGTGCGGCATTGGCCGTACCGGAAAGCTGTTCGCGCATGAATGGTCAGGCGTCACGCCCGACATCATGGCGATTGCCAAGGGCATTGGCGGCGGCTTCCCGATGGGCGCCTGCCTCGCCACCGATGAAGCCGCCGTCGGCATGACTGCTGGTGTGCACGGGACGACGTTCGGCGGCAACCCGCTGGCCATGGCGGTCGGCAACGCCGTGCTCGACGTGGTGCTGGAAGACGGCTTCCTCGAGGACGTCCAGCGCAAGGCGCTGCTGATGAAGCAGGGCCTGGCCGCGGTTGCCGACGAGTTTCCGGAGGTGATCGAGGACATCAGGGGCAGCGGGTTGATGCTTGGCCTCAAATGCGCGATGCCCAACGGCAAGGTCAACATGGCGCTGCGCGATCAGCACCTCTTGGCGGTACCGGCCGGCGACAACGTCATTCGGCTGCTGCCGCCGCTCACCGTTACCGACGCCGAGATCCACGACGCGCTCGGCCGCATTCGCGCCGGCGCCAAGGGCCTGGCAGAGGCGATCGCCTCCGCCGCCGCGAAGTAATCCCGGAACCATTCCTGATGTCACCTCGTCATTTCACCGATCTTTCCGCCGTTTCCGAAGGCGACCTGCGCTTCATGCTGACCGACGCGGTGGCGCGCAAGGCGCGCCTCAAGGCGGGCGAGCGATCGAAACCGCTCGAAGGCAAGGTGCTGGCGATGATCTTCGACAAGCCGTCGACGCGCACCCGCGTCTCCTTCGACGTCGGCATGCGTCAGCTTGGCGGCGAGACCATCATGCTGACAGGAACCGAGATGCAGCTCGGCCGTTCCGAGACCATTGCCGACACCGCCAAGGTGCTGTCGCGCTATGTCGACGCCATCATGATCCGCACCACCTCGCATGACCGGCTGCTGGAGTTGACGGAGAATGCCACCGTCCCGGTGATCAACGGGCTGACCGACGACACCCATCCCTGCCAGCTGATGGCCGACATCATGACCTTCGAGGAGCATCGTGGCCCGGTGGCCGGCAAGACTATCGCCTGGACCGGGGACGGCAACAATGTGCTGCATTCTCTGCTCGAAGCTTCGGCGCGGTTCCGCTTCAATCTCAACGTCGCGGTGCCTGAAGGAAGCGAGCCGGCGCAGAAGCATATGGACTGGTCGAAAGCGCATGGCGGCAAGGTGAACCTTACCCGTTCGCCCGAGGAAGCCGTCGACCAAGCCGACTGTATCGTCACCGACTGCTGGGTATCGATGGGCCAGGAGCACCGCGCCCGCGGCCACAACGTGTTCTCGCCCTATCAGGTCAATGCCAAGCTGATGGCACAGGCCAAGCCGGACGCGTTGTTCATGCATTGCCTGCCGGCGCACCGCGGTGAGGAAGTGACCGACGAGGTGATCGACGGCCCGCACTCGGTGGTGTTCGACGAGGCCGAGAACCGGCTCCACGCCCAGAAGGCGGTGCTCGCCTGGTGTCTTGGCGCTTAAGGTGTCTTGGTGCGTGAGGTGTCTTGGTGCTTGATGCGTCCGGGCGCTTGATCTGTGGGGGCGTGATGCCTATCTGCGCCCCATCACGCAAATCAAGCGCGTTTGGACGCATGCTCCCTTCAGGGCGGCATCGCCGCGCCCTGGAGCATTGTCATGTTGGAAACCTATCAAGTGACTGAACATCACCCCAAACTCGGCGAATTCGGCTACGCCGGCGACGATCACGTCGTGCCCTTCGAGGTCGGTCCGCTCGACGTGCGCGGTCGCACCGTCCAGCTCGGACCGATGCTCGACGCCATCCTCGGCCGCCACGACTATCCCGAACCGGTCGCCCGCCTGCTGGCGGAAGCCTGCGTGCTGACGGTGCTGCTCGGCACCTCGCTCAAGTTCGAGGGCAAGTTCATCCTGCAGACCCGCACCGACGGGCCGGTCGACATGCTGGTGGCGGATTTTTCCACGCCTTCGGCATTGCGTGCCTATGCGCGTTTCGATGCTGATCGGCTCGAGGCGCTTGTCGCGGCAGGCGAAACGTCCCAGCAGACGCTGCTTGGCAAAGGGGTCTTGGCGCTAACCATCGACCAGGGCGCTCACACGCAGCGCTATCAGGGTATCGTCCAGCTCGACGGCGAGACGCTGGAGGATGCCGCACGCACCTATTTCCGCCAATCGGAACAGATCCCGACCGATATCAGGCTCTCGGTTGCCAAGCTGCTGACGCCCGCCCCTGGTGGTGCGCGCGAACAGTGGCGGGCCGGCGGCATACTGGCGCAGTTCCTGCCGCAGTCGCCCGAGCGCATGCGCGTCCCGGATATTCATGGCGGCGACGGCGACCCGCGCGACGTGACGCACGATCCGGCCGACAATTCCTGGCAGGAGTTGCTGGCGCTGCTCGGCACCATCGAGCCGACGGAACTGATGGACCCGACCGTCGGTGCCGAACGGCTGCTCTATCGCCTGTTCCATGAGCACGGCGTGCGCGTCTTCGGCGGCGTGCCGGTGGCCGACCAGTGCTCATGCTCGCGCGAGAAGATCAGCGGCATCCTCGAAGGCTTTTCCGCTGAAGAGATCAGGGAAAGTACCCAGGACGGCGGCATCCACGTAGCCTGCGAGTTCTGCTCGACGCAGTACGACTTCGACCCGTCAGAGTTCGCGAAACAGTGAAGCGCTTCCCTTCTCCCCGTTCCACGGGGAGAAGGTGCCCGAAGGGTGGATGAGGGGCAGCGCGAGCGTTGGCAAATAGGCCGCGCACCATCACGCCATATATGTGGGAGACAATCTCATCAGTTCGCGCCGCCCCTCATTGCCCTGCCGGGCATTTCTCCCCGTAAACGGGGAGAAAGAGACTAATTCACCGTCCGTCTTGTCCCCGGCAAATCAAGCGAAAACGCCGGGATGGCAATATCGAACGTCTCGCCCCGCTTGGTGCGCATCGTGTAGTGCCCGACCATGATGCCCGACGGCGTCGAGAGCGGGCAGCCTGACGTGTACTGATAGCTGTCGCCGGGATTGAGTTCGGGCTGGTCGCCGACCACGCCGGGGCCGCGCACCTCCTCGACCCGGCCGGCGCCGTCGGTGATGTGCCAATAGCGCGACATCAGCTGCACGAACTCGTCCGACTGGTTGTCGATCGTTATCTGATAGCCCCAGACATAGCGGTTCTCCGAGGGATCCGACCGATCCTCGAGGTAGAATGGCCTGACCTGCACTTCGATGTTGCGCGTAACGGCGCGGTACATGAGCGGCTCCAAACAGTTCCGGCGGAAATTGTTGAACGCTCTTCGCGATCAGGTCAACGAAGTGCTGCCCGTCTTGCCGGCATCAAAGGCAGGTGCCGGCAAAGAATGTCATTTAAGTGACACACGACAATGATGGTGTGCGCCGACCACTGCCGGGCGACTCAGGCGCTCTCTCGAACTTTCGAAAACGGCCGCCAGCGGGACCGTTTTTTCTGGAGTGACCGGATCTCGATGGAACTCGCACTCGCAACCGGCTCGCTTTCGGCCGCTCTGATCGCTTCAAATCTCGCCAGCATCCTGTTCGCGTCCTCGCGGCTGAACAGGCGCACCGCCATCGCGCCGCCGACCAGCAAGACGCTACCGGTGTCGATCGTGGTTCCGGCACGCGGCGTCGAGCCGTTTACGCACGAAACACTTGAGCGCGCCTTCTCGCTCGACTGGCCTCGCTACGAGCTGATCTTCTGCGTTGCCCATGCCGACGACCCCGTGGTCAAGCTGATCCGCGCAGCCATCGCCCGCTTTCCCGCCGTGCCGGCCCGCCTGCTCACCGGCGACGACCGTGTCAGCGCCAACCCGAAGCTCAACAATTGCGTCAAGGGTTGGGAGGCGGCGCGCCACGATTGGGTCGTCCTCGCCGATTCCAACGTGCTGATGCCGAAGGACTACATCCAGCACCTGATGGCGGCATGGCGACAGGACACCGGGCTTGTCTGTTCGACTCCCATCGGCTCGCGGCCGGATGGCTTCTGGGCCGAAGTCGAATGCGCCTTCCTCAACACGCTGCAGGCGCGCTGGCAATATGCCGGCGAGGCGCTCGGCCTCGGCTTTGCCCAGGGCAAGAGCATGTTGTGGAACAAGCCGATGCTCGACGCCAATGGCGGCATCCGCGCGCTCGCCGCCGAGATCGCCGAGGACGCCGCCGCCACCAAGCTGGTGAATGGCCTCGGCTTGCACGTCAATCTTGTCGCGGCGCCCTTCGAGCAGCCGCTCGGCCAGCGCACGCTGGGCGAAATCTGGTCGCGCCAGGCCCGCTGGGCGCGCCTTCGGCGCGTCACCTTCCCGTCCTTCTTCGGGCTCGAGATCCTGACCGGAGCGGCGGCTCCGCTCGTCCTGGCGCTGATAGCGGCGGCCAACCTCGGCTTCAGCCTGCCGACGACGGCCCTTTGCGTGCTGGCGCTGGCCTACGGGCCCGAATGTGCGCTGGCCTTGGCCAAGGGCTGGTACCTGTCGCCGCGCATCGTCACCGCGATGATCGCGCGCGACCTGATGTTGCCGGCGATCTGGGCGCGCGGCTGGCTGGGCGGCGCCGTCGACTGGCGCGGCAACGCCATGACCATCGGCACCAAGGCGGCCGAGCTGGAAGAGACACCGTCAAGCGCTTGAACGCCGCCTCAGCCTATTTGGCCGACTTCAGCGCCTGCGCGACATCCTCCAGCAGATCGTCCGTATCCTCGAGCCCGACCGACAATCTCAGCGTGCCCGGTCCGATGCCGAGTTCGGCGCGCGCCTCGTCGCTGAGGTTCTTGTGCGTGGTCGTCGCCGGATGGGTGATCAGGCTCTTGGCATCGCCCAGATTGTTGGAGATCAGCACGATGTCGAGCGCGTTCTGCAAGGCGAAGGCCGCCTGCTTGCCACCCTTGACGTCGAGGCAGATCAGCGTCGAGCCGGCCGACATCTGCTTCTTGACGATGGCGGCCTGCGGATGGTCGGCGCGGCCTGGGTAGATGACGCGGGCAATTTGCGGCTGTTCGGCCAGGAAGTCGGCGATCCTGCCGGCGCTCTCCGTCTGCTGGCGTACGCGCACCGGCAGCGTCTCCAGGCCCTTGAGCAAGGTCCAGGCGTTGAACGGCGACAGGCTCGGACCGGTGTGGCGGAAGTAGTCGTGCAGATTCTCGTCGATCCACTTCTTGTCCGACAGGATGACACCGCCGAGGCAGCGTCCCTGGCCGTCTATGTGCTTGGTGGCGGAGTAGACGACGATATGCGCGCCGAGCTGCAACGGCTTCTGCTGCAAGGGCGTGGCAAAGACATTGTCGACGACCAGCCGCGCGCCGATCGAGTTGGCGAGCGCCGCGACGGCGCCGATGTCGACCACTTCCAGCGTCGGGTTGGTCGGGCTTTCCAGGAAGAACAGCTTGGTGTTCGGCTTGACCGCCTTTTCCCAGTTGGCGATGTCGGTGCCGTCGACCAATGTCGCCTCGATCCCATAGCGCGGCGCCAGCGTCTCGACAACCCAGCGGCAGGAGCCGAACAGCGCGCGCGCCGCCACGATATGGTCGCCGGCCTTGACGCTGCACAGGAGTGCGGCCGTCACCGCCGCCATGCCCGACGCGGTGGCGCGCGCGTCTTCCGCACCTTCCAGCGCGCACATGCGCTTTTCGAACATGTCGACGGTCGGATTGGCATAGCGCGAATAGATGAAGCCCGGCTCCTCGCCCTTGAAGCGGGCTTCGGCGGCCTGCGCCGTCTCATAGACATAGCCCTGCGTCAGGTACATCGCTTCGGAGGTTTCGCCGAATTGGGAACGCAGGGTTCCGCCATGCACGAGTGCGGTCTGAGGCTTCCAGTTGCGCTTGTTTGTCATCGCTCTACTTCCAGACACAAAAAAACCGGTCGCGAAAGTCGCAACCGGTCCATACGGCCTCGCGGCCCGACGGTCCTTTAGCGACTTGTTTAACGTGGCTGCAAGCCGACCGGCCAAATCACCACGGGATAACGACCCTTTAGACCCGCGCCGCGCTTGCGTCAATTGCCGGCTTCATTCACAGCATTGTGCCAACCGGCTTTTGAGCGGAGCCCGCCTTGCGGCAGACAGGCATTCTTCCCGATCAGGACATAGCGGCGCTGTTCCAGTCCGGCGCGCTGAAATCGACGCGCGCGCTCGATGCCGACCAGATTCAGCCTGCAAGCCTCGATCTCAGGCTCGGCGACACCGCCTTCCGCGTACGCGCCTCTTTCCTGCCCGGCCCCGATCATCGGGTTGCCGACAAACTCGACCGGCTGAAGCTGCATGAGTTCAGCCTCGCCGAGGGCGCGGTGCTGGAAACCGGCTGCGTCTACATCGTGCCGCTGCTGGAAAGCCTGGCGCTGCCCTCGACCGTGTCCGCTTCCGCCAACCCGAAGAGTTCGACCGGGCGGCTCGACATCTTCACCCGCGTCATGACCGACCGCGGCCACGAGTTCGACAAGATCGCCTCAGGCTATACCGGCCCGCTCTATCTCGAGGTCAGCCCGCGTACCTTCCCGATTGTCGTGCGCACGGGATCGCGCCTGTCGCAGATCCGCTTCCGCACCGGCAATGCGCTGCTCTCGGAAGCCGAACTGCATGAATTGCATGGCGCCGAAACGCTGGTCGCCACCGATCCACCGAACATTTCGGGTGGCGGCATCGCGCTGTCGATCGACCTCAAGGGCGATCAGGATGGGCTGGTCGGCTATCGCGGCAAGCATCACACCGGCCTGGTCGATGTCGACAAGCGGGCCGCACAGGAGGTCGTCGACTTCTGGGAGCCGATCCACAGGAGCGGCGCCGGCGAGTTGGTGCTCGATCCCGACGAATTCTACATTCTGGTCAGCCAGGAGGCGGTGCATGTGCCGCCGCTCTACGCCGCCGAGATGACGCCGTTCGATCCGCTGGTCGGCGAATTCCGCGTCCACTATGCCGGTTTCTTCGACCCGGGCTTCGGCCATTCCGCGGCCGGCGGCACCGGCAGCCGGGCGGTGCTGGAAGTGCGCAGCCACGAAGTGCCCTTCATTCTCGACCACGGCCAGATCGTTGGCCGGCTGGTCTATGAGCATATGCTGAAGCGGCCGCAGGCCCTCTATGGCAGCGACCTCGGCTCCAACTACCAGGCGCAGGGCCTGAAGCTGTCCAAGCATTTCCGCCCAAGCATTTCCCGCACTGGGCGCTGAACGCGCATAGCCGCAGGCAATGTGCTTGCCTGCGCTGCTTCGCCATGCTTGGCTGCTTGGCCGGCAGTCGAGATGGCGGCACTCAAGGGGAACAAGACAATGCAGATTTCGAAATGGATCCTGTCGGCGGCCGCCGCCGCCATGCTGACACTCGGTGCTGGCTCCCTGTCGGCGCAGGCGGTGGAAAAAATCAAGATCGGCACCGAGGGTGCCTATCCGCCCTTCAACACGATCACGCCCGACGGCAAGGTCGAGGGGTTCGACATCGACATCGCCAATGCGCTGTGCGCGCAGATGAAGGTGGAGTGCGAGATCGTCACCCAGGATTGGGATGGCATCATTCCGGCGCTCCAGGCCAAGAAGTTCGATGCCATCATCGCCTCGATGAGCATCACCGAGGAGCGCAAGAAGCAGGTCGCCTTCACCAACAAATATTATACGACGCCGCTGGCGTTGGTGGCGCCGAAGGACAGCAATCTCACATCCACTGATCCGGCCGCACTCGCCGGCAAGACCGTCGGCGCCCAGGCCTCGACCACCCAGGCCGACTATGCCCAGGATGTCTATGGCAAGGCGGGTGCCGAGGCGAAACTGTACCCGACCCAGGAAGAGGCAATCACGGATCTGCAGAACGGCCGCCTCGATGCGGTCATTTCGGACAAGTTCGTGCTCGTCGACTGGATGAAGAAGGCGAGCGACGGCTGCTGCAAGATGGTCGGCGACGTCAAGGGCACCGAGACGGAAGCCGGCATCGCCGTGCGCCTGGACGACACCGCCCTTCGCGACAAGCTCAACGCGGCCATCGACGCCATCGTCGCCGACGGCACCTACAAGAAGATCCAGGCCAAGTATTTCGACTTCGATATTTATTGAGGTTGGGGCAGCGCGCGCCTTACCTTCTCCCCTTGTGGGAGAAGGTGGCCGAGCGAAGCTCGGTCGGATGAGGGGTGCTCCAGCTTGGCAACATGGCTTGTCCAGCCACGAGCATAAAGCCGCTCACCAACGTCTCACTCCGCTGGAACACCCTCTTCCGTCTCGGCGCTGGCGCGCCGATCCACCTTCTCCCACAGGGGGAGAAGGGAAGGCCGTCGCTACAGCGCCTTCACCGACACCTTCACCGGCTTTTCGATTTCGAGCGGGTTGCGCAGCGGCAGGCCGAAATCCCCGGCTTCGATCTCGAACACGTCGCCAGCCTCGGTCTTGACGCCGTCAGCGAAGGACAGCGTCGCGGTGCCGAACATGTGCACATGCACGTCGCCCGGCTGGCGGAAGGCTGAGTATTTGAAATGATGGTGTTCGAGATTGGCGATGGTGTGCGACATGTTCGCCTCGCCCGACAGGAACGGCTTTTCCCAAAGCGGCTTGCCGTCGCGCAGGATGCGCGATGAGCCCCTGATGTCGGCCGGCAGATCGCCGATCAGGATTTCCGGACCGAACGAGGCGTTGCGCAGCTTGGAGTGGGCGAGGAAGAGATAGTTCACCCGCTCCGTGACGTGGTCCGAGAACTCGTTCGACAGCGTGAAGCCGACGCGGAACGGCGCGCCGTCATCGCCGATGACGTAGATGCCGGCGATCTCCGGCTCCTCGCCGGCATCCTGGGCAAACGCCGGCGACATCAACGCCGCACCCGGCGCCACCGCCATGGTGCCGTTGCCCTTGTAGAACCACTCCGGCTGCACGCCGGTCTGGCCCTTGGCCGGCTTGCCGCCTTCCAGCCCCATGCGGAACATCTTCATGGAATCGGTGAGCTGCTCCTCGCCGTCGGCGCTGAGCTTCTTGTGCATGGAATCGCGCGTCGCCGCAGAACCCAGATGCGTGAGGCCGGTGCCGGTGAGGTGGAGGTGCGCCGGGTCGGGGTGATTGATCGGCGAGACCAGCCGCCCCTTCTTGTAGACGGCGTCGAGATCGACCGTTTCGCCATATCCCTTGCGCTCGATGAGCGCGGCGAGCCCGGTGCCGGTGCGCGCCGCCTCCATCGCCAGCGAATAGACGCTGCGGGCGCCGTTGATGACCCGGGTCTTGCCGCCGTTGCGGGCCACGACGCGGATCGTCTCGGCGTCGTCGAGGATCTGGGAGATCAGCATGATATACCCTCTCTTTTGCCTTGGCCCGGTTGCCGATCCGGCAAACCCTAGCCGTCGCGGCTCGGGACCATTCCGCGCCACGGGTGAAACTTTTCGTCCGGATTGCGCTCGCGAGCCTGGTCCCTCAGGGGACTTCTTTTAGCCGGCGGGTTGCCGGCAGCATCGCGATCTGGACCCGTATGCCTTCCTCGTTGCCTCGCCGGAGCGGTTCAGCTGGGTGCCTGACCCGCTCCAAGTATTTTGTTCCTACGCAATTCCTGTGGGAAAACCGCCGGAATTGCTCCTGTCAGGCCTTGTTCTTGTTGTAGACGTCGAAGATCACGGCGCCGAGCAGCACCAGGCCCTTGACCACCTGCTGCCAGTCGACATTGACGCCCATGATCGACATGCCGTTGTTCATCACGCCCATGATGAAGCCGCCGACCACCGCGCCGATCACCTGTCCGACGCCGCCCATCGCCGAGGCGCCGCCGATGAAGACGGCCGCGATGACGTCGAGTTCGCTCCCGAGGCCGGCGGCTGGCACCGCCTGGCCGAGGCGTGCGGCGATGATCAGGCCGCCGAGCGCCGAAAGCACACCCATGTTGACGAACACCAGCAGCGTCAGCCGCTCGGTGTTGATGCCCGAGAGCTGCGCCGCCTTGGCGTTGCCGCCCATGGCATAGATGCGGCGGCCGATGGTCATGCGCTTGGTGACGAAGACGAACAGCGAGATCAGCACGCCCATCACCATCAGCACGACCGGCAGGCCCCTGTAGCTCGCGAACTGGAAGACCAGGAACAGCGCCAGCGCGCTGCCGACCAGCGTCTTGATGACGAACAGCGAAAAGGGCTCGGCCTCATAGCCGTGCTGTTCGCGCTTGCGCCGTGTCCTGAAGCCGAAATAGGCATAGGCCAGCACCGCGATCAGGCCGAGCACGATCGTCGTCATATGCAGCGTAAGCCCGCTGCCGAGAATGGTCTTGCCGGCGGCATTCACCGTCGGCGGGACCAGGGTCAGCGGTCCGATCACGTCCGGAATGAAGCCCGAACTCAGCGCCTTGAAGCTGTCGGGAAGCGGGCCGACCGACGAGCCGCCGCCGAGCAGCGCCTGGCAGATGCCGCGGAAGATCAGCATGCCCGCCAGGGTCACGATGAAGCTCGGTATCCGGTGATAGGCGATCCAGTAGCCTTGCGCCGCGCCGATAAGGCCGCCCATGATCAGGCAGACGATCGAGACAACAAGCGGATTGCTGAACATTCCGAGCGGCCAGATGACCATCATCATCGCCGCCAGCGCGCCGATGAAGCCGGCGACCGATCCGACGCTGAGGTCGATATGGCCGGAGACGATCACCAGCAGCATGCCCAGCGCCATCACGATGATGAACGAGTTCTGCTGCACCAAGTTGCTGAGGTTGACCGGTTTGAACAGCGTTCCCGACGTCGTGTACTGGAAGAACAGCATGATCACGATCAGCGCGATGATCAGTCCGTATTCGCGCAGGTTCGTCGTCAGCGCCGAGACGGCGACGCGCGGACCTTGCTTGACGTCTTCGGCTGCGCCGCTCTGCGGTGCGGGAGCGCTTTCTGTGCTCATGATGCTTTTTTTCCTTCTCCGCGAACGATGGCGCGCATGATTTTTTCCTGGCTGGCGTCACTTGCCGCCATTTCGCCGACGATACGCCCTTCGTTCATGACATAGATGCGGTCGGTTATGCCGAGCAACTCAGGCATTTCCGACGAGATCACGATGATCGCTTTGCCCTCGGCGGCGAGGCGGGCGATGATCGTATAGATTTCGTACTTGGCGCCGACGTCGATGCCGCGTGTCGGCTCGTCGAGGATCAGCAGTTCAGGGTCGGCGAACAGCCATTTCGACAGCACCACCTTCTGCTGGTTGCCGCCCGAAAGATTGCCGGTCAGCTGATAGACGCTGGAGGCGCGGATGTTGGTCTTCTTGCGATAGTCGTTGGCCACGCTCATTTCGCGCATGTCGTCGATGACGCCACGGCTCGAAACGCCGCCCAAATTCGCAAGCGTCACATTGTGCTTGATATGATCGATGAGGTTGAGACCGTAGGTCTTGCGGTCTTCGGTGACGTAGGCGATGCCATTTTCCACCGCCTTGCTCACCGTCGAAAGATCGACGGGCTTGCCTTGGTGCAGAACCTCGCCGGTGATATGCCGGCCGTAGGAGCGCCCGAACAGGCTCATCGCGAATTCGGTTCGGCCGGCGCCCATCAATCCGGCGATGCCAACCACCTCGCCCTTGCGCACATTGAGGTTGACGTTCTTGATCACCTGGCGCTCGGCGTGGATCGGGTGGTAGACCGACCAGTCCTTGACCTCGAAGACCACGTCACCGATCTTCGGCTCGCGCGGCGGGTAGCGGTCGTCGAGCGAACGGCCGACCATCGAGGTGATGATGCGGTCTTCGCTGATGTCTTTTCGGGGCAGGGTCTCGATGGTACGTCCGTCGCGGATCACCGTGACCTTGTCGGCGACCCGGTTCACCTCGTTGAGCTTGTGTGAGATCAGGATCGAGGTCATGCCCTGGCGCTTGAACTCGAGCAGAAGGTCGAGCAGCGCCTGGCTGTCCTTTTCGCTGAGCGAGGCCGTCGGCTCGTCGAGGATCAACAGCTTCACTTCCTTGCTCAGTGCCTTGGCGATCTCGACAAGCTGCTGCTTGCCGACACCGATATTGGTGATGAGCGTCTTCGGATCTTCCTTGAGGCCGACCTTGTCGAGCAGCGCCTTGGTGCGCTTCTCGTTGGCGTTCCAGTCGATGACGCCATAGGTAGCGTGCTCGTTGCCGAGGAAGATGTTTTCCGCGATCGACAGCATCGGCACAAGGGCAAGCTCCTGGTGAATGATGACGATGCCGATTTGCTCGCTGTCGTGGATGCCCTTGAAGTGGCTTTCCTGGCCGCGAAAGACGATCTGACCCTCATAGGTGCCGGTGGGATAGACGCCTGACAGGACCTTCATCAGCGTCGATTTGCCGGCGCCATTCTCGCCGACGATGGCGTGAATCTCACCTTCCTCAACACTGAGGTTGACGTTCGACAGCGCCTTCACGCCGGGGAACGTCTTGGTGATGTCGCGCATCTCCAAAATCGTCGAGGTCATCAGGAATTCCGCTCCCTTGCGCATGCTTCCGGTTTTGGAGAGCGTCATGCGCGAAATCAATATACTGCAGTCTGGTCCGCGCCGCGACGGCGCATGGCCCTGCAGAAGCCGGCAAAAACAATACCGGGGTCGCTTCTGAACGAAAAGGGGCCCTGCGTCGCGCAGGACCCCTTCCTTGGAGGCTAAATTACTTCAGCTCGTCGGCCTTGATGTAGCCGGAGTCGACGACCTGCGCCTGGTAGTTCGACTTGTCGACCTCATGCGGCGTCAACAGGATCGAGGGAACGACCTTGACGTCGTTGTTGTAGGTCTTTTCGTCGAGGCCGTCGGGCTTGCCGCCCGAGAGCACCTTATCGACCAGCTGCACGGTGGCCTTGGCCAGTTCGCGGGTGTCCTTGAACACGGTCGAGTACTGCTCGCCCGAGATGATCAGCTTCACCGAAGCGGTTTCGGCGTCCTGACCGGTCACGATCGGCCAGGGCTGTGCGTCGGTGCCGTAACCGACAGCGCGCAGCGAGGCAGTGATGCCGCGCGAAAGGCCGTCATACGGCGACAGAACGCCATCGACGCGGCTGCCGTCCGAGTAGTTGGCCGAGAGCAGGTTGTCCATGCGTGCCTGGGCGGTGGCGGCGAGCCAGCGCAGCGTGCCGACCTTGTCCATGCCGGTCTGGCCCGACTTGATCTTGATCGAGCCGTCGTCGATCAGCGGCTGCAAGATGGAGATTGCGCCGTTGTAGAAGAAGAAGGCGTTGTTGTCGTCCGGCGAGCCGCCGAACAGTTCGACGTTCCACGGCTTGGTGTTCGGGAAGCGCTCCTTGAGGCCCTTGACCAGCGAATTCGCCTGGATCACGCCGACGCCGAAATTGTCGAAGGTGGTGTAGTAGTCGACATTCTTGGTCTTCTTGATCAGGCGGTCATAGGCGACGACGACGACGCCGGCATCGTTGGCCTTCTGCAGCGCGTCAGCCATGGTGGTGCCGTCGATCGAAGCGATGATCAGCGCCTTCGGGCCCTTGGTGATTTCGTTTTCCAGCTGGCTGAGCTGGTTGGGAATGTCGTCCTGCGCGTACTGCAGGTCGACCTTGTAGCCGAGAGCCTCGAGCTGCGACTTGACGGCGTCGCCGTCGTTGATCCAGCGCTGCGAGGTCTTGGTCGGCATCAGCACGCCGATGAGGCCTTCGCCTGCATGCGCAGGCATCGTCATGGCCGCGACGCCAAGGGCCGCAATGGCGGCCAGTGTCTTGATGATTTTCACAGTAAACTCTCCCTGGTTGATGGACGCGACACTTCGGGGCTTCTCGGGCCGCGCAGTCGAGCAGAAGCGCAAGCGCCACTGTCGTCTATCGATCTCCGGTATCCTCCCAATCGGCCCTGGAACACCACTTTTCAATCGATACGATTTTCCTCGCTATCGACTGAGACACCCCAGGACGCGCGAAGGGTGGGTCCGTTTGACATAACTGTCAAATGCGATCTTTGATGATTGCTATATCATGATTGGTATATGCTAGGGGAGTAATAAGGGGCGCCGCCACACGACCGGTCTGGCGACCAGCGAACGCAGGGCAAAACCATGGCAGCATCACGGAATCCAGCAGCAGGTCCAAATGGTTACAGTGAGACCCCGGGCGACGGCGAAACCTTGCTGCGCAGCGGGCTCAGCCTGCGCCACATGCGCATGATCGTGGCTTTGGACGATCACGGCCGGGTGAGCGCGGCGGCCCAGGTCATGAACATTTCACAGCCTGCCGCCTCGCGCGTGATTGCCGAAATGGAGGCCGTGCTGGAGGTCAAGCTGTGCGAAAGGCTGCCGCGCGGCATCACCTTGACGCCCTATGGCAAGGCTCTGGCCCGGCGCGCACGCTCCATCCTGCTGGAAATGCGCGAAGTCGAGCGCGAGATATCGGAGCTTAAGTCGGGCAAGGGCGGTTCGGTGTTCCTGGGCGCGGTGACGGCGCCGGCGATCGAGCTTGCAGTGCCGGCGATCCGCGAAATCCGCCGTATCTATCCCCGCATCGAGATCACCATGCAGGTCGAGACTTCCAACGTGCTGGCGCGCGAACTGATCGCCACGCGCCATGATTTCATCATCGCGCGCATCCCCGACGACCTCAATCCGCGGCTGTTCGAATCGCGCGTCATCGGCGTCGAGAAGGCCTGCCTGATCGTCCGTCGCGGCCATCCGCTGACCAAAAGCAAGGTCGTTCGGCTGGAGGACACCGCCGCCTATGACTGGGTTTTCCAGTCGGGCGGGTCGCCGCTGCGCCAGGCTATGGAAAGCAATTTCCTCAACCGCAACATCGCGCTGCCGGACCGCATCCTTAACACCAGCTCGCTGCTTTTGACCCTCGTCATGGTCGCGCAGTCCGACGCCATCGCCCCTGTCTCCGTGCAGGTGGCGAAATTCATCCAGAATCCTGAAGGCCTGGCCGGGGCCATCGATGTCGTCCAGACCGAATTCGACATCGAGGTCCGGCCCTACAGCCTGATCACGGTGAAGAACCGCGCGCTGTCGCCGGCGGCCAAGATGCTGCACGATTTCATCCTGCGCGAAGTGGGATGACTGGAACCAAAATTGGCTCTGGGGCGTTTGGCGCCATCGGTATTCTCGCTGGCGCTGTTTTTTGAACCGGGGAACGAGAGGCCGATGCCTGACAACTCGGGAGGTTTTGATGGAACGTCGGTTATTTCTTGCTGGAATGCTTGGCGTTGCGGGGGCGGTCGCATTCGCAGGCCTGGCCAGGCCCGCCAAGGCGGTGGCCGGAGTCCCCGGCGGCAACGGAATTCTGGATGAGCTCGACAAGCCGGACCCCGCCGTTTTCGAAGGCGACGATCCGGTCGAGGCGGAGCAGATCTCGCATCGCTACGGACATCATTGGCACGGTCGTCGCCACGGGCGGCGCCGCGGCTGGCGCAGGGTCTGCCGCAGTTATTGGCGCCATGGCCGCCGCCGTGTCCGCTGCTGGCGCGAACGCGTATGGATCGGCCTCTGGCTCTGAAGCCATGGCATGATCATGTGGAAGGCACTTGTAGCGGTTCTGTGAAAGCACGGAACCGCTACAACGATACAGCAATAACAAATCGGCCACCGCGGGCGGCCGAGCCGTTCGGTCGCGCCCGGCCTCGCCGGAAAACGAAGGTTTTGCGGGTCGCCTGGCATGGCAGAGCTTTGAGCCGGGCCTTGGAACCGGGTCCGCCTTCTTAAGCCGCGCTTGAACGGAGGTATGACCATGCCGAGGGATATTCGAGAGGCGTCCGCGCGCCTGTGCCTGCAGGCAGCGGGTCATCGCTGCGCATGAAAGGCGTAGCAATACTGACCGAGGCCCGCAGCGGCTCAGAATGGCTTGGCAGCCTTGCAAACAGCACCGGAATACTGGGCCAGTCGGCCGAGTGGCTCGACACCGACAATCTGGGGTTCAAGCCGAAATCGTTCGATGAGCTTCTTGCCGCTGTGATCGATCGCGGCGGCACCGCAAATGGCCGGTTCGCCGTAAAGCTGTTCCCGCGCCACCTTCATTGGTCGCAGGCGAAATACGGCGTCGACTTCCTCGCCGAATGCATCAGGCGCCATCGGATGGGTTTGATCCTGCTGGAAAGGCGGGATCGCCTCCGTCAGGCGATTTCCTATTGCCGGGCCAAGGCATCGGGCCAATGGCGGAGCACGATGACCAGTGCGGATGAGCCGCAGTATGACTTTGCCGGCATCTGCCAGGCCTATTTCCTGATTGGGCAGAGCTATGCCTTCTGGGAGGCTTATCTGCGCATGACCGACCTGCCTTACGACCATTTCTTCTATGAGGACCTCTTGGACGATCCCCGTGCTTACGTCGCATCGGTGGCCCGGCAATTGTCGGTTGAAATGCCGGAGGGAGAGTTCGAGACCGATCTGCGGCTGCAACGGGACACCCGCACGGAAGAATGGGTGGAGCGGTTCCATGACGACGCCAGGTCCAAGGACCTGCTGGCCCATCTCCCTGAAACCGTGGCGCCGCGCAACCTCGGCAACCTCGCCCGGTTCCTGCTGAAGAAGCAGATGCGGATCAGCCAAGCCTAAAGCGCGTCACGTCGATGGGCATGAAAGGCCGCTGTGCAAGCTGGAGCGGGTAGCGGGAATCGAACCCGCGCGTTCAGCTTGGGAAGCTGACAGGCTACCATTACATCATACCCGCGCAGCAGCCTCGTTATCACGGCGGCATGGCTTCGGGCAATCGCAAACCGGTCTCACAACACAGGCTGCGACAGCTCATTGGGTAACGGTCGGCGATCGCTCCTTGGCCTTTGCGACTTCGCCGCCGGCGGCAAAGCTCGGCCAGTATTTCGAGATGGCCAGCGTCGCACCGGCCGAAGAGAAGTGGCCATAGTCGAAGTAAAGAAATTGCTTGTTGCCGGCATCGGCGTAGGAACAGCCGGCGGCGTCGCAGAGATAGGCCAGCGGATCTATGAACGTGGCGCCCTTGGCAAACGGCAGCACGCGTTTGTTGATGTCGGGATCCATGGCCATCGGCCAGGATGTATTCGCGGCACCTTCCCGTTTTGCAAAGAAAGCGATTTTCTGGACGTCGGCCACGAACTCCGGGGACTGGCCGATGACATAGACCTTGACGCCCATGTCATGAAGCCGGTCGATCGTCTTCTGCAGGCCGTCGAACCCCCTGACTTCATAGTCGGTCCATCGGCCGCTCAGGATCACCGCTTGAATGTTGGCGTCGTGGATGACCGAGAGGGCCCGTTCGTTGAAGCGGGTGCAGGCAGGCCGGGCATAGGAGAAATAGGTGAGGTCGGGCGGACAGCCGGCATAGGTGTACTGGATGACGTTGGCCTGGATTCTCTGGGCGTTGGCTTCGAGGCCCGAGACATAGTGGGCGGCAAAGGAATCACCCCATAGAAGCACATTGGTGTCAAAGCCGCTGGTGCGGGTGCAGCCGGCGAGATTCCAGTCCTCGATCCGGCTCCCGCCTTCATTGAAGCAGACGCCGTTGCGCCAGTCACCGACCCGGACGCGCTCCGTCGAAAAATCCGGGAAGCGTTGCGGAAAACCGTTGCCGAGCGCACCGGCCACGCCCGCCATGCAAAGCAGCGCGATGGCGCTCGCCGAGAAGGCGAAAATGGGCAACGGCGCGGTGAACGCGCCTTTGCGGCGAAACGGCTGCTCGACATATTTCCAGGAAAATGCCGCCAAGGCGAAGCTGGCCACCGTCATGGCCAGGATCGTCGGCACGCCGATGGTCTTCAGCGAGAGATAGTGGACGAATGAATTGATCGGCCAGTGAACGAGGTAGAGCGAATAGGAAATGAGGCCCACCCACACCAGCGGGGCGAACTGGAGCACCCGGGTGGCAAGGGTTGCCGGCGTGTCCACGCCTGGCCGACGATGGCCCGCATAGATGAGCAGCGCCGTGCCGACACAAGGAAGCAGCGCATTGTAGCCTGGAAAGGGGTCGCTCTCCGAAATGGCCGCGAAGCCGATGCCGATCAGGGCAAAGCCCGCGAGGCCGATCAGTTCCATCGCCGGCCGGCTGGCAAGCGCCGGCGGTTTCTTCAGCATGAGCATCGCACCCAGCGCCAGCTCCCATATGCGTGTCGGCAACAGGTAGAAACCCGCGGTCGGCGCGAGCCAGGTTGCCATGACCGCGAGCGCAAAGCTGCCGATCGTGATCGGCAGCAGTACCGTCAGCCATCTCCGGGAGAAATACCGGTAGATCAGGTACATCAGGATTGGCGCGAAGATGTAGTACTGCTCTTCGACCGAGAGCGACCATGTGTGCAGCAACGGCCGCAATTCAGCGTCGATCGAGAAATAGTTCGTGGTCTTCCAGAAATAGATGTTGGACCAGAAGGTCGAGGCCGCGATGACGCTGAGGCTGAATTCGTGCAGGTCCGACGGCAGCAGGATGAACCAGGCGGCGATGCCCGCCAGCAGGATGACGAAGGTCAGCGCCGGCAGGATGCGCCGTGCGCGGCGCCAGTAGAAGCGGCCGATCGAGAACTGGCCCCGCTCGAGATCGTCGAGCAGGCTGCCGCTGATCAGGTAGCCCGATATGACGAAGAAGATGTCGACGCCGGTGAAGCCGCCGGGAATGGCGGACACGCCAAAATGGAAAAGGACAACGGGCAGCACCGCTATGGCCCGCAGCCCGTCGATGTCGCGCCTGTAGTTCATGCGCTCGGTTCGTGCGCCGCAACGGGCGGCCGGCGTGCGCTGAAACCCGATGCTCCGCACGATATGGCGGTGTTCCGGCGTTGCGAAAAATCCTGACTAGTCGGTTTCAACAATGGCCTGTCCCTTGGGAACCCGATTTTGCTGCAGTGCAACATGAGTGTCAAGGCAAATGCTCGGGTTCGACGCCGGCTGGCGCGTGCACTGCAGCATCAGGCTCCGGGCAGATAGATCACGGCGTAGTCGTCCGCATAGGCCCGTTTCCAGCCCAGTTCCTCGAAGAAGGGGATGCGGCTGTCGTCGGCCGACAACAGGGCCCAGCCGATGGCGTATTTCTTTAGCCGCGCCTCGAGCAGCGGCCTGCCGCCGCTGCGGCCCGTTTCGTCATCGGCTTTTGTAAACCCGTCCAGGAACAGCTGGTCCGTCCTGCCGTCAATATAGGTCTTGATGCCGTGGAAGATTAGCGTGCCGCCGAAATTGTAGGAATTCAGCACGTTGCCGGACAGATGATGGTCCTGCGCGAAGGCGAGTGCGCCACTGGCCGACGTCTTCGGGCTCGGCGCGACCTGATAGGCGCTGTTGAGCGCCAGCACCGCGCCGACCAGCAGGACGGCGGCTGCGCCGCAGATCATATGGAACTGCCGGGCGAAAAACCTTTCCAGCCCATCGCGCTTTTCCGCCAGCCATGCGTTTGTCGAGAGCGAGGGGTATTGCCGCGCGACCTCGACCGCGATCACCAGTGGGACGAGCAGGAAGAACAGGTATACGAAGCGCTGGTGTGACAGATAGACATGCAAAGTGAAGACGATGAACAGCGCCTTGGCCCAGCCGATCCGCAGCCGTGACGTCAGAAGCCCGAAAAGCCCCACAAGAATCGCGGCCTCCTGGAAATGCTGCTCCTGGGCATTGAACGGCAGCCATTCCTGAATAAGCGGCACCGCCTCGTTGCCATAAGCAACGGTGAGCGTGGCCAGGATGGCTTTCACGCCGTAGGGGTGCAGCAGGCTGACCAGCGGGCAAAGCAGGCCGAACGCCACCCACTTCGCCAGAAGCGCGGGCTTCGACAGGCCGGTGCGCGCCAGGAGATCGAGGCCGGCGAAGGCGGCGATGACGAAGCTCAGCGTGAAGGTGGCATGCAGGTTCGCCCACAGAACGACAAGTCCGAGCAGCCACAAGGGCGGGGCCTTTTCCTCCTGCGCGGCGCGGAACAGCATTGCCGTCCAGACGACGATGATCGGCAAGGTGAAGACATGTGGGCGCGCCGTAAAGATCGGACTGATCAGGAACGCCGCCACGAACGCCAGCGCCGCCGCCAGAATGGGCTTCAGATGCGCGCTGAGGAACCATCCCGACAGGAACACCGCAAGGCAGATCGTGCCAATGATCAGCGTGACGACGCCGTTCCAGCCACCCGCGCCATAGGCAAGGGCGAGCAGCACCTGCCCAAGCCATTCCTTCGCGATCCAGGGTTGGCCGGCGAAGGTGTGGGAATAGGTGTCGACGGTGGGAGGCGTCCGGTTTGCTAGCAAATCCAGCCCTACCTTGACATGCCACCAACTGTCGGGGTCCTGCAGCGTCAAACTGCCAAAGGCGGCCAGAACCGTCGCCATGACGCAGGCACCGATCAGGCAGAATATCAGCCTGGCACGCTGTGTGTCCGCGAGCGGCGAGAAGGCCGGAACGATTGCGTCGGCCCTGTTCATGTCGCCGTTCCAGGGGGTTCCGCGTTCAATCCATTGGCCGCGCCGACAAAAACGAAACGCGCCGAGCCGAGATAGAAGAGGACCGAGTAAACAACGTTTCCCGCCAGGTGGACGAACGGGTTTTCGATCATGCCGGCCGACATGGCCGACATCACGATCGTCAGGTTGGCGGCATAGGCAACGACAAAAGTGATCGCATAGCGCATGGCCGTGCCGGGGCGGAAGCCACCAGCCCTGCCGAAGGTCCATTGGCGGTTCAGGAAGAAGCCAAGGGCAAGGCCGCCGGCATAGCCGGCCATGTTGGCGGCGATGTCGCCAAGGCCGAGCCTCAACCCGGCCAGGATGAGCGAATAGCCCAGCGCCGTGTTGAGAAGCCCGACGGTGCCAAATCGCAGCATCCGCGCAAAATCAGGCGAAAAAGCCGACCGCACGCCGCCCATGTCGTTCCCGTCGCGCAGTTTCGTCATTCGCCTCAACCACGCGCGGCCCGTTTCACCATCTCCTGGAGGCGGTGGACAGGCAGGTCCTGGCCTTCGCCGGCCACTTGGCTTCGCGAAACGATCTCGTTGACGAAATAAAGCGGTCGCCGCTTCGTTTCCATGTACATGCGGCCGAGATACTCACCGAAAATGCCGAGCACCAGAAGCTGGACGCTGCCCAGGATCAGCATGATCGCGGCAAGGCTCGTCCAGCCGGGCACAACGTTGCCGGCCGACCATTCAAGCAGCGTATAGCCAAGCACGACCAGCCCGAGCAGGCCGAACATCATTCCCAGCAGCGAGGCAAATCGCAACGGCATGATGGAGAAGCTGGTCATCGCGTCCACCGCCAGAAGAACCATCTTCTTCAGCGGATAGTGGGTGGTGCCGGCGAAGCGCCGGTGCCGCTCATAGGGGAAGGCGACCTGTTTCAGCCCGATCCAGCTCACCATGCCGCGAATGAACCGGTAGCGCTCGGGCATGGCGTTGAGGTGATCGAGCGCGCGGCGGCTCATCAACCTGAAATCACCGGTGTTTGGTGCGATGTCGACGTCGACCATGCGGCGCAGCAGGCGGTAGAACATAGAGGCGGAGGCGAGCTTGAACCAGCCTTCGCCGTCGCGCGTCTCCCTCTGCCCGTAAACGACGTCGAAGCCTTCATCCATCTTCGCCATCATGGCGCCGAGCAGTTCCGGCGGATCCTGGAGATCGGCATCGAGAATGAGAATGCGCTGGCCGCGGCAGAATTCGAGCCCGGCGCTCAAAGCGATCTGGTGGCCGTAATTGCGGGCAAGGTCTATGGCGACGACGTGATCGTCCCGTTCCGCCAGTTCGAAGATCGCTTCGCGGGTGCCGTCGGTGGCCCCGTCGATGACAAGCACGATCTCGTAGGAAGGACCCTGCTGCTGGCATGCGGCGGTGACGCGGCGATGCAACTCTGCCACTCCGTCCCGCTCGTTGTAGCAGGGCACCACGACCGACAGCATGACCGCGCGGCGCGCGGCGATTTTATCCGTTTCCACCAAAGGCCTGGCTCCCGCTCAGGCCATGGCAATAGCGGCAATTGGTTAGAAAACAGATAAACCGGAGGTTTGGTCGCGCTCATTGGCCGGTTGCCTGCCATTCGTGCCCCGCCCAACGGCCATTGTCAGGAATGGACCGGCAGGTCCATGCGGATGCGGGCGCCGCGCCATGAGCCGGTCAGGATCCGGATCGTCCCGTCATGCAGCAGCGCGATCTGCCGGGCAAGATTCAGCCCCAGTCCTGCTCCGCGCGATTGCGGCTGCAGGCGGTAGAAGGGCTCGAAGACGTTTTCATGCTCGTCCGCCGGGATGCCCGGACCTTCGTCGCGGACTTCGACGCCGCCGGTCCCGTTGATCGCTATGGTGATCGTACCGCCGCCGCCGCCATGCTCTATCGCGTTGCGCACGAGATTTGCGAGCGCCCGCTCGATCTGCAGCACGTTGACCTCGACATGCGCCTTATCGGGTGAAGGCTCGAAGGCAAGGTCGTAGCCGGCCTCGATGGCAAGCGGCGCGAAGTCGGCGGCGACCCGGCTGACTAGGTCGGCAAGATCGACGATCTGGCGCTGGTCCATCGGGCGGTCGAGCAACTGATGATCGAGCAACTGTTGGGCAAGATGGGACAGGCGCTCGATGTCGTGCAGCAGGCGCATGCTCTGCGGCTCCTGTTTCAGCAATTCGGCGCGCGTGCGCAGGATGGCGATCGGCGTGCGCAGCTCATGCGCCGCGTCGGTGAGGAAGCGGTTGTGCCGGTCATAGCCTTGGGCGAGCCGCGCCAGCGCCTCGTTGAAGGCCTGGACCAGCGGCGCGATTTCCTGCGGCACCTGCTTGACCGGCAGTTGCATGGCCCGTGTGCCGACATCGATGCGCGCCGCCTGGCGCACGGTGTCGACAAGGCCGGCAAGCGAGCGGCGCACGACTGCCGGCGTCGTCACCAGCGTGGTGGTGCCCATGACCAGGATGATCGGCAAAAGCAGGATCGCGATGACGAGGGCGAGCGCCGGCAAAGCACGCTCCCAGTTCCTGCTACCGTCCGGGTTCCTGGCGACTTCGACGGTGGCCGAAATGTTGATCTCGAGCCCGTCTGTCTCCTGGCGCCACGACTGCGTGGCGGCGATGATCTGCACAGTGCCCGCCTTGGTCGAAGCCTTTTCGATATAGGCTTCCGGCCGCATGTCGTTGTCGGAGAAGCCGATCGTTGCGTGATCGGCCTCGCCGAGCAGGTCGCCGAATCCCCTGGTGTAGACATCGGGTATGGTGCCGAAGCGGACGCTCTGGCTGGCGTCGCGAACGATGTACCAGACATTGGGATAGCTCTCGCGAAACGCGGCAAGTTCCTGCGTGTCACGGACGATCAGTCTGCCGTTACTGTCGCGGTCGACGGCATCCTTGACGGCCGCGGCCGCGGCCTCGTTGTCGATCAGCAGCCGCGGATTGGCGATCCACAGAGCTGCCGCGCAAAGCACGATGAAGATCAGAAGCGTCGCCGCCTGCAGCAGGATCAGCCGCCGCACAAGCACCCATTGCAGCGAGCGCGTGCGGACCTTCTTCACGAGGCTGCCCGCAGGAGATAGCCAAGGTTGCGGATCGCGCGGATCTCGATGCCTGCGGCGGCATCGTCGAGCTTGCGGCGCAGCCGCGAAATATGGGCATCCAGCGCATTGGAGCCGATCTCGTCGTCCAGCGCGTAGACCGCCTCTTCGAGCGCGCCGCGCATGACCGTCCGGCCCGGTCGGCGGATCAGCGTTTCGAGCACCAGCCGTTCGCGCCGCGGCAGATCAAGCGGCTGGTCCTCGACCAGCGCCTCGCGGTGGCGGAAATCATAGGTCAGACGACCGACCGTCGTCTGGTTGGCGCGTGACGTGAACGAGCGCCGGTGCAGCGCGTGGAGCCGCGCCACCAGTTCCACCGTGGCGAAGGGCTTGACCAAGTAGTCGTCGGCGCCGGCGTCGAGCCCGGCGACGCGATCGTCGAGCCCGCTCATCGCCGTCAGCGCGATGACAGGCGCGTCCACCTGTAAGGCCCGCAGGCGCGGGATCAGGCTGAGGCCGTCGCCATCCGGCAGCCGGCGGTCCAGCACCATGGCGTCGTGATAGCCGAGCCGTGCCATGGCCTCGGCATCGGCCAACGTCGCGGCGTGGTCGACGATGATGTCCTGGCGCTCGAGAGCGGTCCTCAGCACCGAGGCCATTTCCGGTTCGTCCTCGATCAGCAGGACGCGCATGTCAGATCTCCTTCAACCGCGGGTGGATGGGGTCTCCGGCGACGGCACCTCATTCGCACTCCAGCTTCGGCTGGCGGAAATTGGTGATGAACCAGTGGCCGCCAGAAGCGCGGGCGTAGAATGTGTAGAAGCATTCCTGCCGCTCGATATAGCCCGGCGTCTCGGTCTCTTCATAGACAGTCCCGTGTTTTGTCTCGCGGACCTCGCCGCTCGACGTCCCGGCAACCGCATTGGTGGATATCTTGCGCCACTGATAGGCGCGTTCGCCCTGGCCGATATCGATCACGGCGGTTGGAGGGCCGTAGTCGAGAATGACCGATTCGACCGGCTGCCCGACATAGTTCTTCATGATGTCGGAGGCGCAGCCCGCCAGGGCGACCGCGACCGCCAGGAGCACGATCTTGGGGCTTCGTAAGAGGTGGCCGGCGCCATGCGTGGACATTGCTGATTCCCATCGTGAAAGTCACGCACGGGACCTAGAAGGTGAAGATTACATCGACATTGCGATCGCGCGATGCTGTTGCGGACATCGCGCGATCGAGGTCAAACCGTCTCTAGAACCTGTAGTTGATGCCGGCTTTCAGCTCATGGCTGCCGATCGTCTCCTTGGACTTGCCCAGCGCCGATGTTGTTTCCACGTCGGGCGTTCGCACATAGTCGTATTCGACCTTGGCGGAGAGGCCGCCGGCGAAACCTTGTTCGATGCCGGCGCCGACGAGGTAACCGCCCTTCCATCCGTCGCTGCTTGTCACACCATCGCTCTTGTCGAACTTGGTCAGCGCAACACCGCCGGTTCCAAACAGCAGCGTCTGGTCGAAGCTCATGCCGGCCTTGGCCTTGGCCTTGGCCGCACCGCGCCATTTTTCCTTGATCCTGCCGCCTTGCACATCGTGTTCGGCGCCGCCGAGATAGGACCCTTCGATCTCCGCGCCGAACACGGCCGGGCCCGTCTGGATGTTGTAGCCGGCCTGGACGCCGCCGCTCCAGCCGTTGCGGCCGGCAAACGGGTTCGGCATTTTAGTGAACGCCGTCCCGCCATGCACGCCGACATAGGCGCCGCTCCACTGGAAGGCCGGCGGATCGGTGTAGGCAGGGGTGGTGAGGTCGGCGGCCATCGCCGGCCCGAGAAGGCAGACGGCAAGGACACTCGCCGTCAGGACGATCTTTGCTTGAGAGGACACTGCATGACTCCAACACGAACGCGCATCCGGCAATCGATACGCTGGGTTAATTCCCGAGGAGCCCGGAAGTTGGGGGCTGTGAGGCTCCGGTTTGGTGTCCTTCAGGGATGGCCATGCGGTCCTGGAAACTGGCTGTCACCAGTGGCGGTGGACCAGAGCGTCGGCGTTGGCCATCACCTGAAAGACGCCGACTGTCTCGCAAGCGAAAATTGCACCCACATTGCGCAAGATTGGAAAAGGAAGATTTTGTGCTTTATTTTCAATAAATTATAATGATCTTGTTTACGCAAATTTAAGACTTGGTGGCGTTCCGGCGTTCCCATGGTCGCACCTGCGGCCGGATACCTGCCTCGGTGGCTTGCCTGCGGAGAAACGATGAGCCGTTATGTGTTGCTGGATGACGGCCATGGTCCGGCTTGAAGCAAGGCGGCCAAGTGCGTATTCCTGCGTCGTGGTCGCAATCGGGTGACCGAAGCAGGAGACGACCTTGTCCGCACTGACGCGCTTTCTCGGCGACTCGC
The DNA here is from genome assembly GCA_004791255.1 of bacterium M00.F.Ca.ET.205.01.1.1. Classification (GTDB taxonomy): domain Bacteria; phylum Pseudomonadota; class Alphaproteobacteria; order Rhizobiales; family Rhizobiaceae; genus Mesorhizobium. The sequence goes on along the minus strand of SRUQ01000010.1, from coordinate 14,094 downwards.
CGCTCAGGGTGATCCTGAAGCTGCTGGTGGTGTCGTTCCTCGTCGGCCTGGTCATGAACGCTTTCGGCTGGTCGCCGATGGATGTCTTCCATGGCATCCAGAGGTTCTTCATCGACCTGTGGAACCTGGGTTTCCACGCCATCGATCGCTTCCTCGGCTACATCCTGCTCGGTGCCGCGATCGTGGTTCCGGCCTTTATCTTGCTCAGGCTGGCCAACTACCGGAAGTGACCTCAGGCATAGGTCGAAGCCACCTCGAACAGGATCGCATGGCGCGCGGCAAGTGCGGGTACATCGGTGGAGTAGCCACCGCCTATGACGCCGCAGACAGGAATGCCGAGCGCGCGAAAGTGGCTGATGACTATGTCGTCGCGGGCGCGCAGCCCATCATTCGAAAGCGCCAGCCTGCCAAGCCTGTCTTCGGCATGCGCATCGACGCCGGCATTGTAGAAGACGATATCCCACCGCCCCTTGCCCGACAGCTCCGGCAGGATGGCGCAGAGCCTTTCGAGATAGGCGGCATCGCCGGTGCCGTCGGGCAGGGCAACATCGAGGTCGGAGGCGATCTTGCGCACGGGATAGTTGCGCTCGCCATGCATGGAAAAGGTGAACACGCGCGGTTCATCCCGCAGAATGTCGGCCGTACCGTCACCTTGATGCACGTCGAGATCGACGACCAGGATGTTCTGTGCGCTGCCTTCGGCGAGCAGCAGCAGCGAGGCGACGGCGACATCGTTGAAGGTGCAGAAGCCGGCGCCTTGCGCGTGCCGCGCATGATGGCTGCCGCCGGCGGTGTTGCAGGCAATGCCCTGCTCGAGCGCCAGCCGTGCCGCCAGCACCGTGCCGCCAGTGGCAAGCTGCGCGCGCAGCGACACACGCGGACCGATAGGAAAGCCGATCTCGCGCTCGATCTTCTCCGGCACGCGGCAGCCGATGACCTGGTCGACATAGTCGGCCGCGTGGGCAAGTTTCAGCCATGACGCCGGCGCCGGGTCGGCGAAGTTGAGAGCGTCAGCGCCCGCCAACCCGCGCGCCCGCAAAGCCTCCATCAGCAGCGGGTACTTGCTCATCGGGAAGCGATGGTTGGCGGCGAAGCCGGCGTCATAGTCGGGGTGATGAACGATCTGCAGGGGCATGGGCTGGATCCGGCGCGCTCGCGCCAGAGCGGGGATTTCGGTTGGCCATCACGGCAAGGGTGATTGCGCGGTGGCCGGAAAATGGGGCACATCGGCTCCTCGATCAAGCCGCAATCAGCAAGGCAGCAATCCTTGGACAAGGGTGCAACCCCAGCCGACGCGAGATTTTTCGTCGTCACCAACCGGTCGGTGCTCGCCATCGCCGTGCCGATGACGCTCGCCTATCTGACGACACCGTTGCTCGGCATCGTCGATACGGCCGTCGTCGGCCAGTTCGGCGATGCCGCCTTGCTCGGTGGGCTGGCGGCCGGCGCGCTTGTGTTCGACTTGGTCTTCACCACCTTCAATTTCCTGCGTTCCGGCACCACCGGCCTGGTCGCGCAGGCTTTCGGGCGTGGCGATGCCTTGGAGGAGCAGGCCGTGTTCTGGCGCGCCCTACTGATAGCGGTCGTCGCCGGTATCGTGCTTGCGGGCTTCGCGCCGCTCTTCGCCGTGGGCGGCCAATGGTTCATGGGAGCCGAGCCGCGCGTCAGCGAGGCGATGTCGGTCTATATCCATATCCGGTTGCTCGCCGCGCCTTTTTCGCTGATCAACTTCGCCATCCTTGGCTATGTGCTGGGGCGCGGCGAAGGCGGTCTGGGGCTGATGTTGCAGGCCGTGCTCAACGGCATCAACATTCTGCTTTGTTTCCTGCTTGGCCTTGAGCTCGGCTGGGGCGTCGCCGGCGTTGCCTGGGCAACGGTGACCGGCGAATTCCTGGCCATGCTGCTCGGCCTTGCCATCGTTCTGCGCCGCTTCAGCAGGCTGGAGCGGCCGTCGCGGCGTCGCATCCTCGACGTGGCGGCCTACAAGCACATGCTGTCGCTCAACCGCGACATCATGATCCGCTCCTTCTCGCTGCTGGCCGCCTTCGCGCTCTTCACCCGCCAGGGCGCGCAGTTCGGCACCGTAACACTCGCCGCCAACGCGGTGCTGATGAACTTTTTCCTCATCGCCGGCTATTTCCTCGATGGCTTCGCCACGGCCGCGGAGCAGCTTGCCGGCCGTGCCATCGGCGCGCAGGCGCAAACGCCTTTCCGGCGTGCCGTCCAATTGACGCTGATCTGGGGTTTTGGCCTCGCCGCACTGGCGACGCTTGTTCTGCTGGCGGCCGGCACAAATCTGATCGCACTGGTGACGACGTCTGCGGAGGTTCGTGCGGTGGCCGACACCTATTTGCCGTGGGCGGCGTTCACGGCTTTGAGCGGTGTGCTGGCCTTCCAGATGGACGGCGTCTTCATCGGCGCGACCTGGTCGCGCGACATGCGCAACATGATGCTGTTGTCGTTCCTCGTCTTCGCCGCGGCACTGATCACGCTCGCGCCAGCCTTCGGCAATCACGGCCTGTGGGCGACGCTGCACGTTTTCCTGCTGGTGCGCGGCTTCAGCCTGCTGGCGATCCTGCAAACCCGGATGCGGACGGCGTTCAGCTGAGCGGCTTCGACGCCCACTGATCGAGACGGCTGTCGCGCAATTCGCGAATGGATTTGAGCTGCTCTGTCTCGGCAAAGCGCGCCATGCCGGCGACGATCCGACCCGGCAACGCTGGGCCGGCATAGATCATGCCGGTGTAGAGCTGGACGAGATCGGCGCCGGCGCGGATCTTTTCCAGGGCCGCGTCGGCGGAATCGACACCGCCGACGCCGATGATCGCGATGTCACGTCCAAGCAGCTTGCGCATCTTTGCCAGCACGATGGTCGATCGCTCGAACAGCGGCTTGCCTGACAGTCCGCCGGTCTCGCCCGCCGCGCCGCCGCTCTTCAGCACGGGCCGCGAAATCGTGGTGTTGGAAACGATGATGCCGTCGATCTTGTTCTCGGCGATCTCGGCGGCGATGTCTTCCAGTTCGGCCTCGACCAGATCCGGCGCGATCTTGAGGAAGAGCGGTGGTTTTGCCGATGCCGGGGCGCGCGCGGCCATCATCCGTGACAAGAGTTCACCCAGCTGCTCGCGCGCCTGCATGGTGCGCAGGCCGGGCGTGTTGGGCGACGAGATGTTGACCGTGAGATAGCTGGCGTAGGGGGCGAAACGCGTGACGCCGCGCTCATAGTCGCCAATGCGGTCGGCGCTGTCCTTGTTGGCGCCGATGTTGACGCCGACGATGCCGCCGCGCCCCTGACGCACCTCAAGGCGCTTTTCGGCGGCCGCGTGGCCTTCATTGTTGAAGCCCAGCCGATTGATGACAGCTTCGTCCGCCGTCAGCCGGAAGATGCGCGGCTTTGGATTGCCGGACTGCGCTAACGGCGTGATGGTGCCGACTTCGGCGAAACCGAAGCCAAGCCCAAGCAGCGCGTCGGGCACCTCGGCGTTCTTGTCGTAGCCGGCCGCCATGCCGAGGGGGTTGGGAAAATCGAGGCCGCAAAGGCTGAGCTTCAGCCGTTCGTCGCGCAGTGGTCGCCCGGTGACCGGCAGGCCGCAGCGCAGCGCTGCGATCGACAGGCCATGCGCTGTTTCCGGGTCGAAGGTGAACAGCAGCTTCTGGCCAAGCCGGTCGAGCACGCTCATTATTCCTCCATCTCCGGGAACTGGTGCGCGCCGTCGGCGCCGAGCGGCAGCGGCTTGACCCACAGCACGGTATTCAGGTCGAGCACGCCATAGAGATGCGGAAACAGCGCCCCGCCACGCGAGACCTCGTATTTCAGCGCTTCTCCCAGCTGGGCTCCGTCGATGGCCACCAGCAGAAGCCCGGCCTGGCCGGCAAAATGTTTGGCGGTCGTCTCCCTGGCCTGTGGGGCGGTGGAGAAGTGGATGAAGCCATCGGCGACATCGATCGGCGCGCCGAAGAAGCGGCCGTTCGCTTCGGCCTCGCGCCACGGCGCTTCCGGGGTTATCTTGTAGATAATCTGAGACATGGTTGCGCTATAGTCCGAACCAGTCGTGCGGGGAAGGCCATGCCAAGGGTCTTCCCCATTTCCGGCGCAAACATGCGATATTTCAGGCCTTGGCCATGGAGGACAACATGCGTCTGCAGCACATATTGATCCCCGCCGCGCTCGTCTCGCTGGTCGCGGCTTCAGCATATTCGGAAGAAACCGACCGCTACCGGCTGGAAAAGTCTGAAAACGGCTACGTCCGCATGGACACGCAGACCGGCGCGATGTCGATCTGCGAGGAACGTTCCGGCCAGCTCGTCTGCAAAATGGCGGCCGATGAGCGCGCCGCCTTCCAGGACGAGGTCGACCGCCTGCAGACCTCGATGAAGGCCATGGACGAGCGCGTCACCAAGCTCGAGAACTCGCTGTCGGCCCGCCTCGAATCGCAATTGCCGAGTGAGGAGGATTTCGACAAGACGATGAGCTACATGGAACGCTTCCTGCGCAGCTTCATGGGCATCGTCAAGGACATGGACAAAGGCGACGGCACCCAGCTCAATTCGCAGAAGACCTAAGCGCCTTAAGCAGCGAAAACGCCGCGCGCCGGCTTTGCCGCTTGAAAACGGCGCGCGGCCCCTCATAATCACCTGACTGATCCCACAAGAAGCCTAGAAATCATCAGGGATTCGGGGAGGGACATTTGCCGTCAGGCTATTCTTTCGTCATCGCTGACGATCATCCGCTGTTTCGCGGTGCGCTGCGCGAGGCGCTTGCCGGCATCGGCGACGTCGCGGCGATCCACGAGGCCGGCGACTTCGAAAGCGCCAAGGCGCTGGTGGTGGCCAACGAGGATGTGGATCTGGTGCTGCTCGACCTGTCGATGCCGGGCGCAAGCGGCCTCTCCGGCCTGATCTCGCTGCGCGGCATCCATCCGGTGGTGCCGATGGTGGTGGTCTCGGCGCATGACGATCCCGCGACCATCCGGCGCGCGCTCGACCTCGGCGCTTCCGGCTTCATCTCCAAATCGGCCAGCATGGAGGAGATCCGTGCCGCCGTGCAGTCGGTGCTGGCCGGCGACATCGCAGCACCCGCCGGCATCGATCTCGGGGTCGAGCGCGACCCCGAAATATCGGACCTGATCAAGCGCCTGCAGGCGCTGACGCCGCAGCAGACCCGCGTGCTCGGCATGCTGGCCGAGGGCCTGCTCAACAAGCAGATCGCCTATGAGCTTGGTGTCTCCGAGGCAACCATCAAGGCGCATGTCTCGGCCATACTGCAGAAGCTCGGCGTCGACAGCCGCACCCAGGCGGTCATTCAGCTCTCCAAGATCGGTGGCGACCCGCTGCAATCGGTGAGCTGAACGCCAACGCCTTTGGGGGCTTCTCAGCGATAATTTTCGACGACCGAACCATGCTGCGCCATCGAGGGTTCGAGTGCCGTTCCGGCGTCCGAAGCGGCCGTGTCCAGGCGGCGCCGCGCCCGGCCGATTGCCGCGCCAAGACCGAGCGAGGCAATCGCCACCAGCGGAATGCCGACGATCCAGGGCAGGCGGGGCGCCAGCGCATAGAGCGCGGTGCCGATCGAGGGGCCGAGCGAGTCCTTGAGGTCAACCGCAACCGACGAGGCCGCCATATAGGAGGCGCGCCGTGCAGGCGGCGCCAGCGCATTGACTGCGGTCGGCACCAGCGGCCCGACCAGCATCTGTGCCACCGAGCACAGGCTGACAGCGGCAATCAGCGCTAGCCCTGTAGGTGAGGCGGCCAGCAGCATGAAGGACGCAATCGTCGAGATACCCGCACTGACCGTCAGCCACAAAGCGGACCGTGCCTCGGTAAAACGGCTCACCAGCATCTGCAGGCCGACCGTCAGGACGGCCGCATAGGCGAAGAGCGAGCCGACGCCGGACGGCGTCAGCGTGCCGGCATCCTGCGCATAGAGCGGGATGACGGCTTCGATCCAGTTGCCGGCGACTTCGAACAGCACGAGCCAGGCGAGCAGCTTCGCCAGGCGGCCGTCGCGGAAGGCCGGCAGCAGCGCACCAAGGCCTTCTTCCTCCTGCTCGTCATCCCGGTCGCCGGCGGCAGCCCTTGCGCTGCCGATCGTCTCGTCGAGGGCGACCAGCATTACGATGCCGCCCAAGATCAGAACGCCACCGGCGGCGAGGAACACGGCGCTGAGCGATATCAAGGCAAGCAGCGCACCGCAGGCCGGTCCGAGAATCTGCCCCGCGCCCGCGCTCACCCGCACCAGGCTGAACCAGCGTGGGTGCGCGGCCGGCTCGGTCGCATCGGCAATCGCGGTCAGGATTGTCGGATGAAGCACCGATTCGCAAATGCCGGTCACAAGCAGCACGGCGGCCGTTGCGGCAACGCCATGGACGAAGAACAGCGCGATGAAGCCGCATCCGACCCCCAGCGACGAGAGGATCAGCACCGGCCGCCGGCCGACCCGGTCGGCAATGCCGCCGATCAGCGGCGCCGCCAGAAGCTCGCCGCCGGCATAGCAGCCGAACAGTAGGCCGATCACGCCAACCGGGATGCCGGCTTCGCTGCTCGCCCAAAGCGGAAAAAAAGGCACCAGTGCGCCATCGGCGAAGCCGGCGCAGAAAAACAGGAACAGGCCAAGCAGAGCCGGGCGCGGCAGCCCGCGCCAGGACGATGAAGTTGCAGTCATGATGTCACCTACGCGTCAGAGGCTCGAAAGCCGGGGATTGCGCGTTGGCTGACGTGAACGCCTACGGCCGCCTGGCGAGCGGCTTGTTGATGTGTTTGCCGGTTGCTCAGCCGAGCCGCACCGACAGTTCGACGTCGTCGCCGAAGGGCGTCGACATGTAGCCCGATGCCGGCGAGCGCACCCGCTGCAGATATTCAGGCGAGAAGTCGGCATTGTCGGCGATGACCAGCGCGCCCGGCCTGAGCCGACTTTCGACCAGGCTCAGAATCTCCGGGTAGATCGCCTTGGCGCCGTCGAGCAGCAACAGGTCGATCGTTTCGGGAAGGTCGGCGCTCAGCGTCCGCAGCGCATCGCCCTCGCGAATTTCCACCAGATCGATGAGGCCGCCCTCGGTCAGATTGGCCTTGGCCCGCATCACCTTGGAGGGCTCGAACTCGGTGGTGATCAGACGACCGCCGCCATTGTCCCTCAGGGCCGCGGCGAGATAGAGCGTCGAGATGCCGAACGAAGTTCCGAATTCGATGACGACCCGCGCGCCGCTGCTGCGCGCCAGCATGTAGAGCAGCGTGCCGGTCTCCGGCGAAACCGCCAGCCAGAGGTCCTTCAGCCGTCCGTAGAAGTCGACATATTCGGTCTTGCTGTTGAGCAGGCGTGCCTGCTCATCGCGCGACAGCCCGGCCATTGCCGGGCCGGTTGCCGCTTCGGCCTCCTTGAACAGACGGGCGAGCAGGGGGGCGAGCGGGGCGCTGGTAAGCGTGGTCATCAAAAGTCTCCGTTCGAAAATGAGGGATTTCTTGTGTCGGAATGAAAATACGAATAATCCTTCAGGTTTCCAATTCGCATTCCCGGGCCGAGACATGACCGAACGCGCAAGCCCTTCGATTTTCTCGCGAAAACAGCCCAAGCAGGCCCGTGCCGCGGACCTTGTCGCGGCGATTTTGGAGGCAGCTGTTCAGGTTTTGGCGAGCGGGGGCGCCCAGCGTTTCACCACCACGCGCGTGGCGGAAAAGGCCGGCGTCAGCGTCGGCTCGCTCTACCAGTACTTCCCCAACAAGGCGGCGCTGCTGTTCAGGCTGCAAAGCGATGAGTGGCAGCAGACCGGCGGCTTGCTGCGGACCATCCTGGAGGACCACCAGCGGCCGCCGCTCGAGCGGTTGCGCAGGCTGGTGCACGCCTTCATCCGCTCGGAATGCGAAGAGGCTGCCGTGCGCGTGGCGCTCAATGATGCCGCGCCGTTCTACCGTGATGCGCCCGAAGCCCACGAGGCGAGGGCGTCGGGTGAGCGCATCGTCCAGGCTTTTCTATGGGAAGCACTGCCCGAGGCGCCGGAGGCAAGCCGGGACCTGGCCGGTGATGTGATCATGACGACGCTGAGCGCGGTGGGAAAGGATTTCTCCGGCAGCCCCCGCTCCGACGCCGAGATCGATGCCTATGCCAATGCGATGGCCGACATGTTCTGCGCCTACATCGCAAGCCTTGGATATCGCTGAAACAGCCGCAGCGCTCTTGTTCGAACCATGCGGTTACTCGGCCGCCGGCGCCAGCGGCCTGACCCTGGCCATCATCGAGCGCAGCACGGCCGGCTTCAGCGGCTTGTTGATGACCGGCACATCAAGGTGGCCCGCCGCGGCACGCACCTCGCTGGAACGGTCGGCGGTGACCAGCACGCAAGGCAGATTCTGGCTGTAGGCCGCGCGCAGCTCGCCGATCGCGTCGAGCCCGGTGCTGCCGTCGAGATGATAGTCGGCAATCACGATATCGGGCCTGCGCGCGCCGGCAGGCCGATCGCGCGAGCCTGACACCGTCTCGACAATGCAGCCCCAGCCCTCGAGCAAGAGCCGCATGCCGTCGAGGATGCGCGCATCGTTGTCGATGCACAGCACTTTGAGCCCGTCCAGCGAGGAGGCCGCGCGCGCCGGCGCCTTCTCGATTTCGCGCCGGGGTACCGCCACCGCCGCCACCGGCAGGATGACGGAAAAGCGCGTGCCCTTGCCGGGGTTGGAAAAGATCTGGATCTCGAGGCGCAACACCCGCGCGATGCGGTCGACGATGGAGAGGCCAAGACCGAGCCCTTCGGCCTCGCGCGCGCCTTCGTCGAGCCGGGTGAATTCGTGGAAGACGGTGTTGAGCTTGTCGCCGGCAATGCCGATGCCGGTGTCGATGACCTGGATTTCCGCCAGCTCGCCACGCCGCCGCACACCGACCAGGATGCGGCCGTGGCGCGTGTATTTGATGGCGTTGGAGACGAGATTCTGGATCAGGCGGCGCAACAAATTGCGGTCGGTCATGACGGTCAGCGACGACGGCATGATCATGAGCCCGAGCTTCTTCTCCGCCGCCAGCGGTCGGAAATCAGTGCCGATCTGGCGCAGCAGCCCGTCGAGGCTGAAGGCGGTATCGTCGGGCTTCATCGCGCCGGCGTCGAGGCGCGAGATGTCGAGCACGGCGCCCAGAATGGTCTCGACCGATTCCAGCGAGGATTCGATGTTGACGGCCGCGTTGCCGGCCGGCCCCTTGCCGGCCTTCTCGATCAGCGACGAGCAATAGAGCCGCGCGGCGTTCAGCGGCTGCAGGATGTCGTGGCCGGCGGCGGCGAGGAAGCGCGTCTTGCCGAGATTTGCCTCCTCGGCCAACATCTGCGCCTGCGCCAGCTCCTCGTTGACGCGCGTCAGTTCGATGGTGCGGGTCTTAACCCGCTGCTCCAGCGACTCGTTCGCCCGTTTCAGCGCCAGGTCCTGTTCTACGCGTCCGGAAATGTCGGCATAGGTGGCCACGATGCCGCCGTCCGGCATCGGGTTGGAGCGCAGTTCCAGGATGCGGCCGCTGGTCTTCAGCTCCATCTGCCAGGGGCTGACGAAACTGGTCAGCCGGTTGAGCATCGTCACCCGCTGGTCGGCGGGTATGTCGCCGCGCTCGGCCAGATGCCGCAGGATGCGGTCGAGCGAGACGCCGACCTGGCCCATCTCGTCGGGCAGGTCGAACAGCGCCCGGTACTGCCGGTTCCAGCAGATCAGCCGGAAATCCCTGTCGAAGACGGTGATGCCTTGCTCCATCTGGTCGAGCGCGATCTGAAGCAAATCGCGGTTGTGCTGCAGCGCCTCGGTGGCGTCGTCGAGCAGGCGGAAAGCGTCGCTGGATTCGCGGTCGTGGCGACGGAACAGCAGCGACAGGATCAGCCGCGCCGAGGAGGAGCCGACGGCACTGGCCAAAAGCTGCTCGGAGAAGCGGATGACGTCCATGCTCGCCTGCTCCTTGCCATGCAGCGAGGTGCCGTTGGCCTTCTCGAACGATTGGAAGGAGCGCTCGGTGCGCTCGACGCCGAGATAGCGCGCTATCGTGTCCTTGAGGTCGTTGACGGTGATGGCGGTGCGGAAGCGGCGCAGGCTGGGCATCGGCCCGGCATCGCGCGGCACGAAGATCGATGCCTGAATGCGCTCCAGCGGCACCGACGCGCGCGATAGCGACCCGAGCGCGAAGAACACGGCGTTGATCGACAGGCTCCACAGCACGCCATGGTTCAGCGGCTCGGCAACGGTGCCGAACAGCGCTTGCGGCCGCAGCGCCTCGAAGCCGAACAGCCCGTGCGCGATGATGGCGGTATCGGGCGCCACAAGTGATGGGAGAAGCAGCGTGTAGGCCCAGACGAGGATGCCGGCGACCATGCCAAGCGCGGCGCCCCGGCCGTTGGCGCGGCGCCAGATCAGCCCGCCGATCAGCGCCGGCGCGAACTGGGCGATGGCCGCGAACGACATCAGGCCGATCGACGACAGGCGCGCATTGTTGGTGCTCTCGCGGTAGTAGAGGAAGGCGATGAACAACAGGATGAAGATTGCCCCGCGCCGAACATTGAGGATGAGCGTCGACCAGTCCTCGTTCTCGGAGGTCGAGGTCTTGAGCAGCCGGCGCACGAACAGCGGAATGATCAAGTCGTTGGAGATCATGATCGACAGCGCCACGCTCTCGACGATGACCATGGCGGTTGCCGCCGAGAGGCCGCCGATGAAGGCGGCCATCGCCAGCACGTCATGGCCGCTGAACAGCGGCAGCGACAAAACGTAGAGGTCGCTGCTGGTGCCGGTGCCGACCAGCGACAGGCCGGCAAAGGCGATCGGCAGCACGAACAGGTTGATCGCCACGAGATAGAGCGGAAACACCCATGTCGCGGTACGCAATTCGGCCTCGCCGCGGTTCTCGACGATGGTGACGTAGAACTGCCGCGGCAGCATGATGATGGCAAAGCCGCTCAAGCCAGTCAGCACCAGCCAGGTGGCAAGCGAGGTGTTGTAGCCCATCGCTTGCCGCACCTGCGCATTCTGCGCCAGCTTCGCGAACATGTCGCCGGGGCCGCCGAAGATCAGGAAGGTGACCATCAGGCCGATCGCCAGGAAGGCGGCGAGCTTGACCACGGTTTCGACCGCCACCGCCAGCACCAGCCCGTCCTGGTGTTCGGTGGCGTCGGCGTGGCGGGTGCCGAACAGCACGGCAAACAGCGCCAGCAGCATGGCGACGACCAGCGAGATGTCGCTGACGAACGGATCGAAGGACGGCGGCGAGCCCGTATAGTGCTCGACCATCAGGCTGACCGAGCCGGAGATCGCCTTCAGTTGCAGGGCGATATAGGGCACGGCGCCGATGGTGGCGATCAGTGTGGCGATCGCCGCGACGGCAAAACTCTTGCCATAGCGCGCACCGAGGAAGTCGGCGATCGAAGTGATCTTTTCGGTCTTGGCCAGCCGCACGATGCGGTTGAGCAAGGGAAAACCGAACACGAACACCAGTACCGGGCCGGTATAGATACCGAGGAATTCAAGGCCGCGTTCGGAGGAGAGGCCGACCGAACCGAAGAAGGTCCAGGAGGTGCAGTAGATGGCCAGGCTGAGCGCGTAGATGAAGGGCCGCGCCCGGCTTGATCCGGATAGGGCCGAGCGGCGGTCGCCCAGGCTGGCGATGGCGAACAGCAGCGTCACATAGGCGATCGCGATGATGACGATGAACAAGCCCTGCACGCCGGCCAAATCCTCCCTGAGCCGAATTTCAACGCTGCATGCCAGACGCAATCACAGCTTGGCTGCCGAGTCCATCGCGGCTTTGGGCGCATGAAGCCGTGGGTTTCGATGCATGCCGTAGGGGTCAAGGACAAACCGTTTGCTTTGCCTTTTTACCCATGTTGCAACCGCAGGTTTTTGTTATGGTGCGCGTGGGGTCGATGCCGAAGGACGGAAAGGCATCGCGGCCGGTTACGACACGGAGGGTCGAATGCTGAAAGAATTCCAGGAATTCATTTCCAAGGGTAACGTGATGGACTTGGCCGTCGGCGTCATCATCGGCGCGGCCTTCGGCAAGATCGTCTCCTCGCTGGTTGACGATATCATCATGCCGATCGTCGGTGCGATTTTCGGTGGGTTGGACTTCAACAACTATTTCTTTGGACTTTCCTCAGCCGTCAACGCAACCTCGCTGGCCGAGGCCAAGAAACAAGGCGCCGTTTTTGCCTATGGCAGCTTCATCACCGTGGCACTGAACTTCATCATTCTCGCCTTTATCGTCTTCCTGATGGTCAAGGCGGTGAACAATCTGCGCAAGAGGCTGGAGCGCGAGAAGCCGGCAGCACCTGCCGCGCCGCCGCCCGCCGATATCGCACTGTTGACCGAAATCCGCGACCTGCTCGCCAAGAGATAATCCAGCCAGGCCATGGCTGGACCAAAACCCCGGCCGTTCGCGGCCGGGGTTTTCTGTTTTCGCTTCTGGTAAGGAGCGGTGGCTAACGACCAGAACGGACCCGCCCATGACCTTGATCGAGACCTTGCGCCCCGAGGCCCTTGCCGCACCGGAAAGTGGCATCGTCGCCGTCGTCAATTACGGCAGGCTGCGCGAAGGGCTGATCCCGCTCTGGGCCGGCGAGGGTGACCTGCCGACACCAGCCTTCATTACAGACGCCGCGTCGAAGGCACTGGCAGCCGGCGAGACGTTCTACACCTGGCAGAGGGGCATTCCCGATCTCAGGCAAGCGCTTGCCCGCTACTATGCCAGGCATTTCGGCAAGGCGTTTCCCGAGGAGCAGTTCATCGTCACCGGCTCCGGCATGCATGCCATCCAGCTGGCTCTTGCCGCTCTCTCCGGCGCCGGCGACGAGGTGATCTATTTGTCGCCAGCCTGGCCGAATTTCGACGCGGCGGCCGGAATTTCGGGAGCCGTGCCGGTGCCGGTCACGCTCGACCAGTCCGGCAATGGCTGGTCCTGTGACGTCGAGAAGATCGCGGCGGCGATCACGCCGCGCACCAAGGCGCTGTTCATCAACTCGCCGTCCAACCCGACCGGGTGGACCGCCGACCACGAGACGCTGCAGGCGATCCTCGATCTCGCCCGCGCCAAAAACCTCTGGATCATCGCCGACGAGATCTACGCGCTGTTCCACTACGGCCAGGGCCGTGCGCCGTCCTTCCTCGACATTGCGACCGCGGAAGACCGCATCCTGTTCGTCAACAGTTTTTCCAAGAATTGGGCTATGACCGGGTGGCGCGTCGGCTGGATCAAGACGCATTCGAGCTTGCAGCAGGTGTTCGAGAACCTGATCCAGTATTCGAATTCCGGCGTCGCCCAGTTCATGCAGCGCGGCGCCGTCGCCGCGCTCGACGAAGGCGACGGTTTCGTCGCCGAACAGGTCGAGCGGGCAAGGCAGGCGCGCGACCTCGTCTGCGGCATTCTCGGCGCCACCGACCGCGCCCGGTTTACCGTGCCGCAGGGCGCGTTCTATCTGTTCTTCGCCGTCGACGGCATCACAGATTCGCGTGCCGCCGCCTTCGAGATCGTCGACAAGGCCAATGTCGGCCTGGCGCCTGGCACCGCTTTCGGCCCCGGCGGCGAAGCGTTTTTGCGCCTGTGCTTCCACCGCGGCCTCGACCAGCTCGAAGAAGCGGCAAACCGGCTTGCGAAATGGATGAAGGGTATTTGAGGCAATCGGACAGGAGAGCGTTGCCAGCGCTCCTTTTCTGCACCGCTTCGCTCTTCGGTCGGCGTCGCGGCATGGATCCTAGGGTCTGCGCGCGTCGCTTCGCTCCTTGCTACGCCCTAGGATGACGAAGTAGAGGTTGTTCCCGGCCATTCTCCAACCTTCGTGATTATCGTCGAGGCTCCCTAACCTTCGTCATCCTAGGGCGTAGCAGTCGCGAAGCGACGTCGCGGAGACCCTAGGATCCATGCCGCGACATTTGAGCGCCGCAGCGGTGGAGAACGACGAAAACCGGGCGCACACAGCGCCCAACAAACGGGCTTCAGCCGCCCGACTTGGGCACCAGCAGAGGTATGATCCGGTCGGTCTTGGCGACCGACGGCCGGCCGGCTGAGCCGTAGGGGATGCCGAGCGCATCCCAGGTTTCGACCAGCGCGTCCTGCAGTTCGGCGATCAGCGCATCGGAATGGAACGGCGTCGGCGT
>SRUQ01000109.1 GCA_004791255.1 bacterium M00.F.Ca.ET.205.01.1.1 | reverse complement strand
CGGTTTTTTTTTTTTTTTTTGTCAATGTCAGCGCGAAAAGAAACTCGTTCCACGAACCAATGAATATCAGTATTGCTGTTGCCAGGATACCATATTTGGCGATGGGTATCGAGATGAGCGTCATCGTCTGCAGCGTTGACGCGCCGTCTATCATCGCGGCTTCTTCGATTTCACGCGGCACTTGGTCAAAAAACGCTGACAAATACCAGATCGCAAGCGGAACCGCGAACATTGTGTTGACGATGATCAGCGCAATCTTCGTGTCGACGAGGTGTACTTGGCGAAAAAAGAGAAAGTAGGGGATGATGTAGATCATCGCTGGCGCCGCCCGGAGTGCCAACACCAGCGTCAATAGCCTTCGCATCG
>SRUQ01000108.1 GCA_004791255.1 bacterium M00.F.Ca.ET.205.01.1.1 | reverse complement strand
TAGGTCGACTGCGCCAGGATTGAAGCCCTTGTCAAACTGTTCACGACAGACGCAGCAGTGCGTCCAAGTAACGAAGACGTCCGTACTGGCCATCCATCAGCTCCTCTCGGAGTTCGGTGCGAGAATGAAATCGAAAACGGGCTCAGGCAGCTGGCCAGGCATCGGCTCTCGCAAAGCAGTCGGGAACGTTGTGGCCGCTTCGGCCTCTGCCGCGAGCGCGGCAGGTGTGATTCCGAGTGCGGCCTCAAAGGGCCGGCTCGGCAGAAGCGCCACCCGACGAAAAAGCCCTGCAGCTCTTGCCGCATGCCGCAAGGCAGCGGCCCGCTTTCCCTCGCGGATCTTCACCCCGGCCGCCGCCAACAGGATCAA
>SRUQ01000107.1 GCA_004791255.1 bacterium M00.F.Ca.ET.205.01.1.1 | reverse complement strand
GACGGGCGCCGCGCAGCGTAGATTTTTGACCCGCTGTATCGGATGTTAATGCGGTCCCCGATTGTCCGGTGCTTTTCTGTACCTGCGCTGGCACGACGGTGGTTGAGGGATCCATCCGTTCTCGCCCGAAAAGGGAGAATTCGATGCAACCCTCGGCAATTGCTCGCGCGATACCGCCGCAGCCCCCGCAACCCCCATCTGGATTGTTCAGAGCCTGGTCGAGCGCGCCGCACGTCGCGCCCGGTGGAACGTAGCCGGGCAGGGAAGTTGGGCAGGGTAATCGACAACCACCAGGGAGGAAACCGATGCTTGATCAAGCCGTGAAAGGCTCTTCGCCGGTCGTCGCCGCGCGTCGTGGCTCGCCGGAGTT
>SRUQ01000106.1 GCA_004791255.1 bacterium M00.F.Ca.ET.205.01.1.1 | reverse complement strand
GATATCTCAGCGATGCCGTTGCCGACGGGGTCATTACCGAGCTGGCGCGGAGCAAGACTTATGCCGTCATCGCCCGGAACTCGAGCTTCAGGTACCGTGATAAGCCCACCGACGCCAGGCAAATTGGAGATGACCTCGGTGTGGACTACCTGCTCGAAGGCAGCCAGCAGAAGATCGGAGACCGGCTGAAAGTGACCGCCCAGTTGCTGGATGCACATGATGGATCACATGTCTGGGCCAATTCCTACGATCGTGAAATCGGCGATCTTTTCGTCGTCCAGGAAGAAATCATCCGCACGCTTGCGGACCGGGTCGGGCACAGGATCGAGCGCGCCTGGCCAGAG
>SRUQ01000105.1 GCA_004791255.1 bacterium M00.F.Ca.ET.205.01.1.1 | reverse complement strand
CGGGCATCGCCGCCGATTGCGGCTATGCCGACCAGGCGCATCTGGTGCGCGAGTTCCGCCAGCTTGCCGGCGAAACGCCGACCGGGCTCGCGGCGCTGATGTAGCCCTAGCCGAGGTAACATTTCTTCAAGACGCCCACACGGCCATGATGGACATTGGGCCGATCGACGCGAACAAGGAGATCGTCATGCCCTCGTCAACCGAAGCACCCCGTATCTATCCCGCCCTGAGCTATAGGAACGCAGCCAAGATGATCGACTGGCTCGGCGAAGCCTTCGGCTTCCAAGTGCGCGCCCGCTATGGCGACGGCGACATCGTCCACCATGCGGAACTGACCTTCGGCTCCTCGATGATCATGCTAGGCACCGCGCGCGAC
>SRUQ01000104.1 GCA_004791255.1 bacterium M00.F.Ca.ET.205.01.1.1 | reverse complement strand
CTCGCGATGCAGCACGCGCGAGGCGCGGGCATAGGCATCGCGATCGGCCTCGACCTGCTCGAACGACGGCAGCCGGATCACGGTGTCGCCGGGCTTGCGGCTGGCGCCCTCGTCGGCGGAATCGAGATCGTCGGCGTGCAGTTCCGTGAAATGCTCGGGCACGCGGCGGAACAGGGCGACGCCCCTGATGGTATCGAGCTGGCGTGGCGTGTCGCCGGCCGCAAGGCGGTTTGCCACCTAGACGACGGCGCGCTCGGCATTGCCGTAGATCAAAAGATCGGCCTTGGCGTCGGCCAGGATCGATCGGCGCACCTTGTCGGACCAGTAGTCGTAGTGGGCGATGCGGCGCAGCGAGGCTTCGATGCCGCCCAGCACCA
>SRUQ01000103.1 GCA_004791255.1 bacterium M00.F.Ca.ET.205.01.1.1 | reverse complement strand
ACGCCGGCAAGGATTCCAGTTTCGCCGGCGTGCTGCGCCATGTTGACCACGTCGCGCCACATCGAGTTGGACGCGTCCCAGCCGCAGAGCGGGTCGGCGACATATTTGTCGATCTCGACCGGATCGCGTGACAGCCAGTCGAACAAGGTCCGATGGTTGGGCACGGCCTTGCCCCAGGCCTGGAAAGTGAGCCTGGGCAAAAGGCGCGACGGCACATCGGAGCCAAGCCGCATGCGCTCCCAGCCCAGGATGAGCAGCGCCAATTGGCCGAGAAGCCCTTGCGAGAAATTGCCGTTCCAGATCGCGGCGGCATGGATGCGCTGTGAGTGGCGCAGCACGAAGTTCAACGCTATCGAGGCGCCGAGCGAGTGGCCAAAA
>SRUQ01000102.1 GCA_004791255.1 bacterium M00.F.Ca.ET.205.01.1.1 | reverse complement strand
GTGATGGTCAGCGGATCGGCTTGGATCGATTTGGTCAGCACGCCGGTGAGCGCGAAGGCGATGGCGGAGGCCGATACCAGGATGATGCCGAGCGTGCGCTCGGCTGCCACGTCGGCGGCGGCAGGCGAGAGCTTTTCCGGCATGTGGAGCGTGTCGGTCATGGCGTCATCCTATGCTGTTGCTCCTGACAGCCTTCCGTCATGAGGCCTGCTCCCGCTTGCGGAAACGCTCGTTGCCGACGACAAGCAAGCCGGCGCCGATGATCAGCGCCGCGCCCATGAACACTTCCGCGCGCGGCACGTCGCCCCAGATGCCGTAGCCAAGCGCGAATGCCCATACCAGCGAGGTGTATTCGAACGGCGCCACGATCGACACCGGC
>SRUQ01000101.1 GCA_004791255.1 bacterium M00.F.Ca.ET.205.01.1.1 | reverse complement strand
GTCGCTCGCGGATCGGCTGAGGTCAGCCGCTGACACTAGCCGCCAAAGGATGAACGGACCGTTGATGCCCCTGGCATGCATCGCGGCTGCTTGCCCCGAAATGCCGTGAAACTTTTTGACTGCTGCGTGAAACAGCGCACGGAACATCCGCGTTCACCATGCCAGTTGCGGACCCGCGGCAAGGAGGGCGGATGTTTCTCGATCGCGAGCGTTTCAAGCCGGCGGCCGAAATGCGGCTCAGCCGGGACAAGTCGTCGATCCGGGTCACGATAACCGACCAGAAGGTGTGCGAGCTCGCCGAAGCCGTCTATGCCTGGATCACCGCCGACGGCAAGCCTGTTCGGATCGGCACCTGCGGCTCATCAGCGGGCAAGCGCCTGC
>SRUQ01000100.1 GCA_004791255.1 bacterium M00.F.Ca.ET.205.01.1.1 | reverse complement strand
GCCGCAGCAAGCCGACCTTGGCGCCGATGCGGCTTTCGACTGCGGGATGGGCGAGTTCGGTGAGCCTTGTCGCTACCACCTCATCGCTGCGCAGCAGCTTTGCCAGTACGGCGGCGATCATCACCTCGGCCCCTCTGGCGGCGCCGTCGTCGCATTTCAAGGCGATGCCAAGGCCGAGTTCCGGCAATGCCGCGCAATAGACGCCTTCGGCGCCGGTCTTGACGAAGATGCGGCCGGGTGCCGCCTGCATCAGCGCGACATCGGCCTTGCCGGTACCGGCGACCAGGAATGGCTCGGCCATGCAGGCCGAAAGCAGCCGCTTCGCCGCCTTGGCGCGCTCGGGTGAAAAGCCCCTACCCGTCGCCATGCGGGCAAAGCCCT